>NZ_CM161497.1:2500-1037500 GCF_056724105.1 Zoogloea sp. GDB6
CAAGCCTGCGAAAAGCGGGGGGGAGCTGGCAATGGAGCTTTGATCCCCCGATATCCGAATGGGGAAACCCACCTCTTTTGAGGTATCCCTGACTGAATTCATAGGTCAGTGGAAGCGAACCGGGAGAACTGAAACATCTAAGTACCCCGAGGAAAAGAAATCAACCGAGATTCCCCAAGTAGTGGCGAGCGAACGGGGATGAGCCTGCACGACTAAACCGGTTACTTAACAGAACAAGCTGGAAAGCTTGGCCATAGTGGGTGATAGCCCCGTATGTGAAAAGTAGCCGGCGGGTCTGAGCGTGCGACAAGTAGGGCGGGACACGTGAAATCCTGTCTGAAGATGGGGGGACCATCCTCCAAGGCTAAATACTCGTGATCGACCGATAGTGAACCAGTACCGTGAGGGAAAGGCGAAAAGAACCCCGGGAGGGGAGTGAAATAGATCCTGAAACCGCATGCATACAAACAGTGGGAGCCTCGCAAGGGGTGACTGCGTACCTTTTGTATAATGGGTCAGCGACTTACGTTCAGTAGCAAGCTTAACCGGATAGGGGAGGCGTAGCGAAAGCGAGTCTGATAAGGGCGATTTTAGTTGCTGGGCGTAGACCCGAAACCAAGTGATCTATCCATGGCCAGGATGAAGGTGCGGTAACACGCACTGGAGGTCCGAACCCACTAATGTTGAAAAATTAGGGGATGAGCTGTGGATAGGGGTGAAAGGCTAAACAAACTTGGAAATAGCTGGTTCTCCCCGAAAACTATTTAGGTAGTGCCTCGTGCGGACACTTCCGGGGGTAGAGCACTGTAATCGTTGGGGGGGTCATTGCGATCTACCCCGCGATAGCAAACTCCGAATACCGGAAAGTGATACACGGGAGACAGACGGTGGGTGCTAACGTCCATCGTCAAGAGGGAAACAACCCAGACCGCCAGCTAAGGTCCCAAATACATGGCTAAGTGGAAAACGAGGTGGGAAGGCATAGACAGCTAGGAGGTTGGCTTAGAAGCAGCCACCCTTTAAAGAAAGCGTAATAGCTCACTAGTCGAGTCGTCCTGCGCGGAAGATGTAACGGGGCTCAAGCCATGAACCGAAGCTGCGGATCTCGTAAGAGATGGTAGGGGAGCGTTCTGTAAGTCTGTGAAGGTGTCTTGTAAAGGATGCTGGAGATATCAGAAGTGCGAATGCTGACATGAGTAGCGATAAAGGGTGTGAAAAGCACCCTCGCCGAAAGCCCAAGGTTTCCTGCGCAACGTTCATCGACGCAGGGTGAGTCGGCCCCTAAGGCGAGGCAGAAATGCGTAGTCGATGGGAAACAGGTCAATATTCCTGTACCGCTCTATGATGCGATGGGGGGACGGAGAAGGTTAGGTCAGCCGGGTGTTGGACGTCCCGGTTTAAGCGTGTAGGCGTGCTCTTTAGGCAAATCCGGAGAGCTTAGCTGAGGCGTGACGACGAGGTCTCTTTGAGACCGAAGTGATTGATACCCTGCTTCCAGGAAAAGCCTCTAAGCTTCAGTCATAGAGTGACCGTACCGCAAACCGACACAGGTGGGCAGGTAGAAGATACTAAGGCGCTTGAGAGAACTCAGGAGAAGGAACTCGGCAAATTGATACCGTAACTTCGGGAGAAGGTATGCCTCGGTAGCTTGTAGGAGTACATCCGAAGGGCGAAGAGGCCGCAGAGAATCGGTGGCTGCGACTGTTTATTAAAAACACAGCACTCTGCAAACACGAAAGTGGACGTATAGGGTGTGACGCCTGCCCGGTGCCGGAAGGTTAAGTGATGGGGTGCAAGCTCTTGATCGAAGCCCCGGTAAACGGCGGCCGTAACTATAACGGTCCTAAGGT
Organism: Zoogloea sp. GDB6; assembly: GCF_056724105.1. Lineage (NCBI taxonomy): Bacteria > Pseudomonadati > Pseudomonadota > Betaproteobacteria > Rhodocyclales > Zoogloeaceae > Zoogloea > Zoogloea sp. GDB6. The sequence continues at coordinate 4,351 of NZ_CM161497.1, forward strand.
AGCGAAATTCCTTGTCGGGTAAGTTCCGACCTGCACGAATGGCGTAACGATGGCCACACTGTCTCCTCCTGAGACTCAGCGAAGTTGAAGTGTTTGTGAAGATGCAATCTCCCCGCGGCTAGACGGAAAGACCCCATGAACCTTTACTGTAGCTTTGCATTGGACTTTGACGGGACTTGTGTAGGATAGGTGGGAGGCGATGAGACTGGGACGCTAGTTCCAGAGGAGCCGTCCTTGAAATACCACCCTGGTGTCGTTGAGGTTCTAACCTAGGTCTGTGAATCCAGATCGGGGACCGTGCATGGTAGGCAGTTTGACTGGGGCGGTCTCCTCCCAAAAGGTAACGGAGGAGTACGAAGGTCACCTAGGTACGGTCGGACATCGTACTGATAGTGCAATGGCAAAAGGTGGCTTGACTGCGAGACCGACAAGTCGAGCAGGTGCGAAAGCAGGTCATAGTGATCCGGTGGTTCTGTATGGAAGGGCCATCGCTCAACGGATAAAAGGTACTCTGGGGATAACAGGCTGATTCCGCCCAAGAGTTCAGCATCGACGGCGGAGTTTGGCACCTCGATGTCGGCTCATCACATCCTGGGGCTGTAGCCGGTCCCAAGGGTATGGCTGTTCGCCATTTAAAGTGGTACGTGAGCTGGGTTTAAAACGTCGTGAGACAGTTTGGTCCCTATCTGCCGTGGGCGCTGGATATTTGAGGGGGCCTGCTCCTAGTACGAGAGGACCGGAGTGGACGGATCTCTGGTGTACCGGTTGTGACGCCAGTCGCATCGCCGGGTAGCTAAATCCGGAAGAGATAACCGCTGAAAGCATCTAAGCGGGAAACTCGCCTCAAGATGAGATATCCCTGGGAACTCGATTCCCCTGAAGGGTCGTTGAAGACCACGACGTTGATAGGCTGGGTGTGGAAGCGCAGTAATGCGTTAAGCTAACCAGTACTAATTGCCCGTGAGGCTTGATCCTATAACCTTGCAAAAATGCAAGACGAATAAAGCGCAACGCGCAGTCATACATCCCAAAGAACACTTCTTCCCTTTGACGCTTCAACCGCGAAAACGCGGAAAGCGGTACAAGTTATAGTCTGACGACCATAGCGTCTTGGAACCACCCCTTCCCATCCCGAACAGGACCGTGAAACAAGACCGCGCCGATGATAGTGCACAACCGTGCGTGAAAGTAGGTCATCGTCAGACTTACCCCATCAAAGCCCTCGCACTCCATCGTGCGGGGGCTTTTGGCGTTTAAAGGCAAAAATAAAAAACAAATTCTCACAGAAGGCGCGATTCAACGGCGTTTCAGACAGACGTGCTGGTGACTTCAGCCCCAAGCACATGGGTGGCCACCACACAGCGTTCGTCGCCGAGGATCATCAGCGCGAACAGGCGTTCGGCCAGCGTGCGGGTGTCGTCCATACGCCAAGCGAGTTCCGGCGTGGCGGCCCAGTCGAGAACCACAAAATCCGCCTCGCGGCCGGGCTGGAAGCTGCCGATGTGTTCGTCCAGGTAGAGGGCGCGGGCGCCGCCGAGGGTGGCGAGGTACCAGCCGCGCATGCCTGACAGCGGTGTGGCGTGGATCTGGCTGGCCTCGTAAGCCTGACCCAGCGTGCGGATCAGGCTGAAGCCGGTGCCGCCGCCCACGTCGCTGGCGAGGCCGACGCGCATCCCTGCGGCGGTGCTGGCGGCGTAGTCGAAGGCGCCGCTGCCGAGGAAGAAGTTGGAGGTCGGGCAGAAGGCTGCGGCGGCACCGGTGGCGGCCATCTCACGGCGTTCGGCCGGCGACAGGTGGATGCAGTGGCCGTAGATGCTGCGCGGGCCGAGCAGACCGTAATGGGCGTAGACATCCAGGTAGCTGCTGCGCTCGGGGAAGAGTTCACGCACCCAGGCGATCTCGGCCGGGTTCTCGGCCAGGTGGGTCTGCAGATGCAGGTCCGGGTGGGCCGCGAAGAGTTCACCGACGGCCTGCAGCTGTTCCGGCGTGGAGGTCGGCGCGAAGCGCGGCGTGAGCGTGTAGCGCAGGCGCTCGCGGCCGTGCCAGCGTTCGATCAGGGCCTGGCTGTCGGCGCGCCCGGAAACCGCGTCGTCGCGCAACTCGTCCGGGCAGTTGCGGTCCATCAACACCTTGCCGCACAGCATGCGCAGCTTGCGCCCTGCGGCGGCTTCGAAGAAGGCATCCACCGAATGGGCATGCACGGTGGCGAACACCGACGCGGTGGTGGTGCCGTGGGCGAGCAGGCGCTCCACGACGAAACCGGCGGTACGCTCGGCCACACCGTAGTCGGCGAAGCGTGCCTCGGCGGGGAAGGTGTAGTCGTTGAGCCAGTCCAGCAGCTGGCGGCCGAAGGAGCCGATCACCCCGGCCTGTGGGTAGTGGATGTGGGTGTCCACCAGGCCCGGCAGCACCAGGCGGTCCCGGTGGTCGTGGAAGACGGCGGCGTGGCGCACGTCGGGCGGCATGTTGGCGTTGATCGCCGACCACGGCCCGGCGGCGTGGATGTGGCCGTCCACGACCCACAGGGCGCCGTCGTCGAAGAACTCCCAGGCGCTCGGGTCGTCGCTGGGGCCGGGGTCGGCCAGGTAGTGCAGGATCTGGCCGCGTACGAGCACGTGCGCCTGGGCGGGGGTGGGCTGGTGCTGGGTCACAAGGCCTCCGCGAGTTGTCGGGCTAGGCGGTTATGGTGAGCGAGTATGCCGGGCAGGTCTACCGTCTGCAGCTTGCCGTTCTCGACGACCCAGTGGCCATTGATGAGGCTCAGGTCCACCGTGTCCGGTGCGCAGAATACCAGCGCTGCTACCGGGTCATGCACCGCGCCGCCGGCGAGGCGCAGGGTGTCGCTGCGGAAGGCGATCAGGTCGGCGCTCATGCCCGGTGCCAGCGCGCCGATGTCGTCGCGGCCGAGCACCTTGGCGCCGCCGAGGGTGGCCAGTTCCAGCGCCTGGCGGGCGTTCATGGCCGCCGGGCCGTGGCCGACGCGCGCCAGCAGCATGGCCTGGCGGGCCTCGCCGAGCAGGTCGGCGCCGTCGTTGGAGGCCGAGCCGTCCACCCCCAGCCCTACCGCCACGCCGGCAGCGCGCAGGGCCAGGATCGGTGCGATGCCGGAGGCCAGGCGCATGTTGGAGCACGGGCAGTGGGCCACGCCGGTGCCGGTGCGGGCGAACAGTGCAATACCGGCCGCATCGAGTTTTACGCAGTGGGCGTGCCACACGTCGTGGCCGACCCAGCCCAGGCTCTCGGCGTACTCGGCCGGCGTCATGCCGAAGCGCTCGCGGCTGTAGGCCACGTCGTTGTCGTTCTCGGCCAGGTGGGTATGCATCGACACCCCGTAGCTGCGCGCGAGCGCGGCGGATTCGCGCATGAGGTCGGTGCTTACCGAGAACGGCGAGCACGGCGCCACCGCGATCCGCAGCATCGCGTGGCGGGCCGGGTCGTGCCAGGTCTCGATGAGGCGGCGGCTGTCGGAGAGGATCGCCGCCTCGTCCTCCACCAGCGCATCCGGTGGCAGCCCGCCCTTGGAGCGGCCGACGCTCATGCTGCCGCGGCAGGCATGGAAGCGCATGCCGATCAGTGTCGCCGCCTCGATGCTGTCGTCCAGCCGGCTGCCGTTGGGATAGAGGTAGAGGTGGTCCGACGAGGTGGTGCAGCCGGACAGGATCAGCTCGGCCATCGCGGTGAGGGTGGACACCCGGATCATCTCCGGCGTCAGCCCGGCCCACATCGGGTAGAGCGTCTGCAGCCAGCCGAACAGCTCCACATCCTGCGCGCCGGGCACCGCGCGGGTGAGGCTCTGGTACATGTGGTGGTGGGTGTTCACCAGGCCGGGCAGCACGATGCGGCCGGACAGGTCGCGCACTTCGTCGGCGTGAGCGGGCAGTTCGGCGCTCGGGCCGACGGCTTCGATGACGCCGTCACGGATGAACACCGCGCCGTCGGGGATCTCGCGTCGGGTCGCGTCCATCGTGACGAGGGTGTCGGCGTGGTGGAGGAGGAGGGTTTTGCTCATCGTCTTTTTTGCGCTGTCGGGGTGTTCTGTTAGGGCTGATTAACAGCTTTCCATTTTTTTGCTTTACGTTGGCCGGGACTCGCCCCGGCGGGCGACCTTCTTTCTTGCGTCGCCAAGAAAGAAGGCAAAGAAGGCGACCCGTGCCTCACCGGTCGTCCGCTGTGCGGACGACCGGTGAGGCACGGGCTGCTTGTGGGCACCGAGCCTTTGCTGGGGCTTGGGGTGGTTGTGGGGGCGTGTTGGAAAACTGTTCCTGGCTTTGAGGGGAGCCAGTTACCCCCGAAGGACAACTTGTTCGGGTTCGAGCTGAACAGGTTCACCCCGGCGGTGAAATCACTGACCTCGGCGCTGAAAAAGTTCAGGTGGGAGCTGAACCGGTTCAGGTCCAAGGTGAATTCGCTCACCTTTGCACTGAACGGGTTGCCGTCCGAGATGAACCGGTTCCCCTTGGTGGTGAAATCACGGATCCCGGCGCTGAAACAGTTCAGTTGGGACCCGAACTGTTTCAAGTCCAACCTGAACTCACTCCCTCTGCCGTTGCACCTTTCCTGAAACGGGGCCGTCTGCCATAAAACCGGAAAGCCATTCAGAAAAGGCACGGGCTTACCGGGGAGGCCGCCACCGGGGCAAAAGCCACACCCCACATCTACGGCATCCATGGCTTCCCCAACGAAGCCGGCAAATTCAGTTGCAACAAGCGCTTGTCCCGCGAGATCAGCACCAGCACCACCACCGTCGCCAGGTAGGGCAGGGCGGCCAGGAACTGCACCGGCAGCGCGATGCCGAGACCCTGGGCGTGGAACTGGAGGATCGTCACGCCGCCGAACAGCCAGGCGCCGAGGAGCAGGCGGGTCGGGTTCCAGGTGGCGAAGACCACCAGTGCGATGGCGATCCAGCCGCGGCCGGCAACCATGTTCTGCACCCACAGCGGCGTGTAGACCGTGGACAGGTAGGCACCGGCGATGCCGGCCATCGCGCCGCCGAACAGCGTGGCGCCGTAGCGGATGGCGATGACCGGGTAGCCGATCGCGTGGGCGGCGTCCGGGGCTTCGCCGACGGCTTTCAGCACCAGGCCGAGGCGGGTTTTTCTGAGCACCCACCAGACGATGGCGAAGGTGATGAGGCCCAGGTAGGTGACCGGATCCTGGTGGAACAGGATGCGGCCGAGCACCGGGATATCCACCAGGCCGGGGATGTCCAGCGGCTGCAGGCCGGGCAGGCTGAAGCTCACGTAGTGCTGGCCGATGAAGGCCGACAGGCCGACGCCGAAGATGGTCAGCGCGAGGCCGCAGGCGGCCTGGTTGGCGGCCATCGACAGGGACAGCACGGCGAACACCAGCGCCGCCAGCATGCCGGCGACGGCTCCGGCGGGTAGCCCGGCCAGCGCACCGCCGCCGGAGTCCGCCGCTGCGGCGAAGCCGGCGATGGCGCCGATCAGCATCATGCCTTCGACGCCCAGGTTGATGACGCCGGTGCGCTCCGCCACCAGTTCGCCGAGGCCGGCGAAGATCAGCGGCGTGGCGGCGCCGAGGGTGCCGGCGAGGACGGGGATCAGGTGTTCGAGCATCGCGGGGTCCTTACGCGTAGGCGGGCTTGGGGCGGGGCTTGAGGCGGTAATCGACGAACACGTCGGCGCCGAGCAGGAAGAACAGCAACATGCCCTGGAACAGGCCGGTGATCGCCGCCGGCAGCTGCAACGCCACCTGGGCAGCTTCGCCGCCGAGGTAGAGCAGGGCCATCAGCAGTCCGGCCAGCACGATGCCCACTGCGTTGAGGCGCCCCAGATAGGCCACGATGATGGCGGCGAAGCCGTAGCCCGGCGAGATGTTGAGGTTGAGCTGGCCGACCGGCCCGGCCACTTCCCCGACGCCGGCGATGCCGGCGGTGAGGCCGGACAGCACCAGGCTGACCCACACCGTGCGCTGGGCCGAGAAGCCGGCGTAGCGGGCCGCCGCCGGGGCCAGGCCGCCGACGGTGAGCTGGTAGGCCAGGAAGCTGCGCGACGTGAAGATCCAGAAGGCGATGGATGCGACGGCGGCGATCAGGATAGATGCATTGACGCGCATGCCCTCGAACCACGGGCTGAACAGGGCCGGGTCGCCGAACATGATGGACTGCGGGAAGTTCATCCCCTCCGGGTCGCGCCAGGGGCCATTCACCATGTACGACAGCGTGAAGCTGGCGATGTAGGTGAGCATCAGCGTGGTGAGGGTTTCCTCGGCGTTGAAGCGGGTTTTCAGCAGCGCCGGGACGGCGCCCCACAGCGCGCCGCCGATGGCGCCGGCCACCACCATCAGCGGCAGCACCCACCAGGCATCCACGCCGTCGAGGGCGATCGCCACGCCGCCGCCGGCCAGCGCGCCGACGATCAGCTGGCCTTCTGCGCCGATGTTGTAGATGCGCGCCCGGAAGCCGATCGCCAGGCCCTGGGCGATGAGGATCAGCGGACCGGCCTTGACCATCAGCTCGCTCCAGCCGTTGCCCGACGACAGGGGCTGGACGAAGAACACCGTGAAGGCCTCGACGGGATTCTTGCCGAGGGCCAGGAACAGCAGGGAGCCGACCGCCAGGGTCAGGGTGATGGCGATCAGTGGCGATAGCAGGCGCATCCGCGCCGACGGCGTGGGGCGGGGTTCAAGCAGCGGCATGGGCGGGTTCCTTGTCGGCGGGGGCGAACAGGCCGGACATCTGCATGCCGATCTTCTCGGCGTTGGTCTCGGCTTTCGGTACGGCGGGGCCGAGGCGGCCCTCGGACAGCACGGCGATGCGGTCGCAGATCTCGAACAGCTCTTCCAGCTCTTCGGAGATCACCAGGATCGCCACGCCCTGGCGGGACAGGTCGATCAGGGTCTGGCGCAGGAAGGCGGCGGCGCCGACGTCCACGCCCCAGGTGGGTTGGGCGACGACCATCGCGATGGGCTGCTGCATGATCTCGCGGCCGACGATGAACTTCTGCAGGTTGCCACCGGACAGGCTGCGCGCAGCCGCGCCGGGGCCGCCGCAGCGCACGTCGAAGCGTTCGATGCAGCGCTTGGCGAAGTCCCATGCGGCCTTTGGGCGCAGGAAGCCCTTCTTCACCAGGCCCTGGCGCTGGGCGGTGAGGGTCGCGTTGTCGGCCAGCGACATGGACGGCACCGCGCCGCGGCCGAGGCGTTCTTCCGGCACGAAGGCCAGCCCGTGCTTGCGGCGGCGGCCGGCGTCCAGATGGCCGACCGGCAGGCCGACCAGCTTGACGGAGTCCGGCGTGCCGGTGGTTTCGCCGGACAGGGCGGCCAGCAGCTCGGCCTGGCCGTTGCCGGAAATGCCGGCGATGCCGAGGATCTCGCCGCGGTGCACCTCCAGGTCGATGTCCTGCAGGCGGGTGCCGAAGGGATCGTCGGGCACCAGGGACAGCTTGCTCACGGTCAGCGCCGGGGTGGCGATGCCGGTGTAGGCGGGTACCTCGCACACCGGCAGCTCGCGGCCGATCATCATGCGCGCCAGGCTGGCGGGGGTCTCCCGCGACGGGGTGGCGGTGCCGGTGACCTTGCCGCCGCGCATCACCGTGGCGCTGTGGCACAGGCTCTGGATCTCGTGCAGCTTGTGGCTGATGTAGAGGATGCTGACGCCCTCGGCGGCCAGCCGGCGCAGGGTCTCGAAGAGCTTCTGCACGGCCTGCGGGGTGAGCACCGAGGTGGGCTCGTCGAGGATCAGCAGTTGGGGCTGCTGCAGCAGGCAGCGCACGATCTCGACGCGCTGGCGTTCGCCCACCGACAGGCTGTGCACCAGGCGGTCCGGGTCCAGCGGCAGGCCGTAGCGGGTCGAGACCTCCTTCACGCGGATGGCCAGCGCCTTGAGGTCGAAGGGCTCGTCGAGGGCCAGTGCGATGTTCTCGACGACGCTCAGCGTCTCGAACAGGGAGAAGTGCTGGAACACCATGCCGATGCCCAGCCGGCGCGCCTCGGCGGGGTTGGCGACGACCACCTCGCGGCCGTTCCACTGGATCTGGCCGGCGTCGGCCTGCACGGCGCCGTAGATGATCTTCATCAGCGTGCTCTTGCCGGCGCCGTTCTCGCCGAGCACGGCGTGGATCTCGCCGGGGCCGACCTTGAGGTTGATGCCGTCGTTGGCGACCACGCTCGGGTAGCGCTTGGTGATGCCCGAGAGTTCCAGGCGCGGGGTGCCTGCCGGCGGGCCGCTGAAGGGGGGCGGGGGTGTGCTCACGGGCGGGCTCCAGACAGCAGGAAGGGCGTGATGCGCAAGGGGCGGGATGCCTCGGCAACGGCCTGGCGGGCTTCGCGCACCTGCAGCAACTGGGCCGCCACGGAGGCGGCGATGACGGCGGGCTCCTTGCCGCGGATACCGGGCACGCCGATCGGGCAGGTCATGTCGAGCAGGCGGGACGGGTCGATGCCGCGGGAGAGCAGGCGGTGTTCGAAGCGGGCGCGCTTGGAGGCCGAGCCGATCAGGCCGAAGAAGGCGAAGTCGTTGCGGGCCAGGATCGCCTCGCACAGCTCGAAGTCGAGGCCGTGGTCGTGGGTCAGCACCAGGAAGTAGGCGCCCGGCGGGGCGGCGCGGACTTCGGCGGTCGGTGTGTCGGTGCCGATGGCGTCGGTACTGGCCGGCAGCTCGGCGGGGAAGATGGAGTCCCGGTTGTCCACCCAGCTGATGCGGGCGCCCAGGGGCGCCAGGGCGCGGGCGATGGCCTCGCCGACGTGGCCGGCGCCGAACAGCACCACCGGAAACTGGGTCTTGCGGATCTGCTGTTCGAACTGCCAGTGGCCGCCGTCGGACCAGAACTGAGCCGGGTCGCGCTTGCCGTGTTCATCCGTGCTCATGGACCACAGGGAGCCTTCGTCGCCGGACAGCAGGCGGCGCTGCAGGGTCTGGCCGGCGGTGACGGCTGCAGCACGGGTCTGCCAGCTGGCGGCGTCGCGCGCCTCGATGCGCTCCAGCGCCAGCCACACCACCCCGCCGCAGCACTGGCCGAGGGAGGCGCCGAGGGCGCAGCGCATCACGTGGGGCTGGCCGCCCTTGGCCAGCAGGTCGCGGGCGGCGGCGGTGGCCAGCCATTCCAGGTGGCCGCCGCCGATGGTGTCGGCGGTGGAATTGCGTCCGACCAGCATGGTGGCGCCGGCTTCCCGCGGTGTCGAGCCGTCGGCCCGCACCACGGTGACGAGGACCGTCGGCTGGCCGGCCGCCAGCCAGTCGGCGAGGGTGGGGAGCCAGTCGTTCATGGGGACATCTCCGGTAGCGTGGCGGGGAAGGGAGGCATCACAGGCGCCCTCCGTGCAGCGCGCGCAGGATCGCCTCCGGCGTGGCCGGCGCGTCCAGTTGCGGGCGGGCGCCGGGGCCGAGGGCCGCGGCCACCGCGTCGCGCAGCGCGAAGAAGACCGAGAAGGCCAGCATCAGCGGCGGCTCGCCGACCGCCTTGGAGCGGTGGATGCTGTCCTCCACGTTGGCGTTGTCGAACAGGCGCACGTTGAAGACCGGCGGCAGGTCGGACACCGCCGGGATCTTGTAGGTGGAGGGGGCGTGGGTGGCGAGGCGGCCAGCTTGCGGACCGTCGGGTTGGTAGACCAGCTCCTCGGTGGTCAGCCAGCCCATGCCCTGGATGAAGCCGCCTTCGATCTGGCCGATGTCGATGGCCGGATTGATGGAGCGCCCCACGTCGTGAAGGATGTCTACGCGCAGCACACGGTTCTCGCCGGTGAGGGTGTCGATGGCCACCTCGGCCAGCGCGGCGCCGTAGGAGAAGTAGTAGAACGGCCGGCCCTGCATGGTCACCGGGTCGTAGTGGATCTTCGGGGTCTTGTAGAAGCCGGCGTCCCACAGCTGCACGCGGGCCCGGTAGGCATCGGCGACGACGTCGGCGAAAGTGGCGTCGAAGCCGGGCGCGCTGACCATGCCGGCGGCGAAGATCACCGCCTCGTCGCTGACCCCCAGCCGCTCGGCGACAAAACCGGCGATGCGCCGGCGGATCGCCTGGCAGGCGGCTTGGGCGGCCTTGCCATTGAGGTCGGTGCCGGACGAGGCGGCGGTGGCCGAGGTGTTGGGTACGCGGCTGGTGTCGGTCGAGGACAGGCGCACATCTTCGATGGGCAGGCCGAATTCCTCGGCGACGATCTGGCGGATCTTGGTGTACAGGCCCTGGCCCATCTCGGTGCCGCCGTGGCTGACCAGCACGGTGCCGTCGTTGTACACATGCACCAGCGCGCCGGCCTGGTTGTAGAAGGTGGCGGTGAAGGAGATGCCGAACTTCACCGGCGTCAGCGCCAGGCCTTTCTTGAGCAGCGGGCTGCTGGCGTTGAAGGCGTCGATGGCGGCACGGCGCTCGGCGTAATGGGCATTGGCGGCCAGCTGGGCGACCAGCGGGTGGATGATGTTGTCCTCCACCTTCATGCCGTAGTGGGTGACGTTGCGCTCGCTGCCGGCGCTGTCGCTGTAGAAGTTGGCCTGGCGCACGGCCAGCGGGTCGAGCCCCAGGTGGCGGGCGATGTCGTCGATGACCGTCTCGATGGCGAACATGCCCTGCGGGCCGCCGAAGCCGCGGAAGGCGGTGTTGGATACCGTATGGGTGCGCCCGCGCAGGCTCAGGATGGACACCGCGTCCAGGTAGTAGGCGTTGTCGGCGTGGAAGATCGCGCGGTCGTTCACCGGGCCCGACAGGTCGGCCGAGAATCCGCAGCGGGAGGCCAGCAGCAGCTTGAGTCCGGCGATGCGGCCGGCGTCGTCGAAGCCCACGTCGTACTCGATGTGGAAGTCGTGGCGCTTGCCGGTGATGCACATGTCGTCGTCCCGGTCGAGGCGCAGCTTGACCGGCCGTCCGCAGCGCTGGGCCAGCACCGCGGCGACACAGGCGATCTGGGCCGACTGGCTTTCCTTGCCGCCGAAGCCACCACCCATGCGCCGGCACTCGGCGGTGACCTGATGCACCCGCCAGCCCAGCGCGCTGGCCACCATGTGCTGCATCTCGGTGGGGTGCTGGGTGGAGGTGAGGACGCGCATCGTCTCGTCCTCGAGCGGAATCGCGCAGGCTACCTGGCCTTCCAGGTAGAAGTGTTCCTGGCCGCCGAGTTCGACTTCGCCGCGCAGACGATGGGGGGCGGTCTCCAGGGCCGCGACGGCGTCGCCACGGCTCACCTCGACCGGCGGCAGCACCCAGGATTCGGCCTCGGCGGCGGCTTCGGCGCTCAGCAGGGCCGGCAGCGGCGTCACCTCGACGCGCGCCAGCCGGGCCGCCTTGCGGGCCAGTTCGTGGCTGTCGGCGGCGACGGCGAACAGTGGCTGGCCGTGGAACTGGATCTCGCCGTCGCACAGGATCGGATCGTCGTGCTTGACCGGGCCGCAGTCGTTTTCGCCAGGGATGTCGTCGGCGGTGATCACCGCCCGCACGCCGGGGGCGGTACGCACGGCGGACAGGTCGAGGCGCTTGATGCGCCCGTGGGCGATGTTCGACAGGCCCAGGGCGGCGTGCAGCGTGCCGGCCGGCACCGGGATGTCGTCCACGTAGGTGGCGCGGCCGGTGACGTGCAGATGGGCGCTCTCATGGGGCAGGCCAGCGCCGACGGCCGGGGGCGGGTTGCGGTTGGGGGCGTTCACGGCAGCACCTCCAGCTCGGACAGGCGCGTAGGTGCGCCGCCGGCGCCATCCTCCAGCCACAGGCGCTGCAGCAGGCCGGCGGCTGTCTGGCGGCGGTAGGCGGCAGAGGCGCGCATGTCGTCGAGGGGCGTGTATTCGTGGGCGAGCACGTCGGCGGCGGCGGCCACGGTGGTCTGGCTCCACAACTTGCCGACCAGGAACTTCTCGGTCGCACGGGCCCGTAGTGGCGTGGCGGCCATGCCGCCGAAGGCGATGCGCGCCTCGTTGACGACGCCGTCCGCGACGCTCAGCGCAAAGGCGCCGCACACCGCCGAGATGTCCTGGTCGATGCGCTTGGCGATCTTCCAGGTGCGGAAGCGGCGCTCCGCCGGCTGGGGCGGGATCTGCAGCCCCAGCACGAATTCGCCGGCTTCCAGCGCGGTCTTCTGGTAGGCGAGGTAGAAGTCCTCGAGGGCCAGCCGGCGCACCCGCTCGCCCCGCTGCAGGACGATCTGCGCGCCCATCGCGATCAGGCCGGGCATCGAGTCGCCGATGGGCGAGCCGTTGGCCACGTTGCCGCCGAGGGTGCCGGCGTTGCGCACCGGCGTGGAGGCGAAGCGGCGGGCCAGTTCGGTCCATGCCGGTTCGAAGCCGGTGAGGGCGTCGAAGGCGTCGGTGAGGCTGGCGCCGGCGCCGATGAAGAGGCCGTCGGCGTCGACGCGGATTACCTTCAGCTCGGCCACCGCACCCACGTAGATCAGGTCGCCGAGCTCGCGCAGCTGCTTGGTGACCCACAGACCGACGTCGGTGCCGCCGGCCAGCAGGCGGGCGTCGGGGGCGGAGAGGCGCGCGTCGGCCAGTTCGGCCAGGCTGCGTGGGGCCAGGAAGCGCTGCCCGCCGGCCCGGTAGTCGAGGGGTGGCAGCGCGGCCAGGGGCGCCAGGGCGGCGAGGATCGCCGGCCGGTCGAGGCCGACGCGGGCCTGTTCGTAGGCAGCCGGTACGGCGTCCACGATGGGCCGGTAGCCGGTGCAGCGGCACAGGTTGCCGGACAGCGCGTCACAGACGGCGGCCTTGTCCGGGCATTCCGGGTTGTTTTCGTAGAGGGCGAACAGGGACATCGCGAAACCCGGCGTGCAGAACCCGCACTGGGACGCGTGGCTATCCACCAGCGCCTGCTGGACAGGGTGGAGCAAGCCGGTGATGCCGAGACCGTTGATGCCGGCCAGATCCTCGACGGTGAACAAGGCTTTGCCGTCGAGGGTGGGCAGGAACTGGATGCACGCATTGACGGCGCGCAGCTGCAGCTCGCCGCCGATGCTCTCGCCAAGCACCACCGTACAGGCGCCACAGTCGCCTTCCGCGCAGCCTTCCTTGGTGCCGGTGGCGTGGGCGTCCTCGCGCAGGAACTGCAGCGCCGTACGCGTCGGTGGCGCATCGGCGATCTGCCGGATTTCGCCGCGGAAGTAGAACTGGATGGAACGTTCGCTCATGGTGCTGACTCGTGCATGCCGGCGTACCGGGATGATTTCAAGTTAACACATGGCGCGCTGCCCTGCTGCCGGTGCCGGCGTATACGGAATATGGGCAAAGCTGAATGAGCGCGCAGGTGCTCCGAACCCCCGGTGCCCCGGCCAGTCAAAAACAGTTGTGTGGCTGGAGGATGGATCATGCTCAATCCTGCTTTGGACAAGCAGTTTGCCGGTTCGATTCCGCACCTGTACCAGACGCATCTGGTGCCGGTGATCTTCGCGCCTTACGCGGAGGACCTGGCCGGCCGTCTGCGCGGGCGCGACCTGGGCCGGGTGCTGGAGGTGGCCGCGGGAACCGGGGTGGTGACTCGGGCGCTGGCCGCGGCGCTGCCGGCCGACGTCGCCATCGTCGCCACCGACCTGAACCAGGCCATGCTCGACGAGGCGGGCCGCATCGGCACACCGCGGCCGGTGGCCTGGCAGCAGGCGGACGCGGCCCAACTACCCTTCGGCGATGGCGCCTTCGATGCGGTCGTCTGCCAGTTCGGAGTGATGTTCTTTCCCGACAAGGCGCAGGCGCTAGGTGAGATACGGCGGGTACTCAAGGCCGGCGGCGTGTTGATCTTCAGCGTCTGGGATCGGCTCGCCGACAACGAATTCACCGATTGCGTGACAGACGCGCTGGCCACGCTGTTTCCGGATGATCCGCCGCGTTTCATGGCGCGGACTCCCCACGGTTATCACGACCGCCAGCGCATCGAGGACGATATTCGTCAAGCTGGCTTCACCGCGCCGATTCGCTTCGAGACCCGGGTCGAGCGCGGCCGCGCCGAGTCGGCGGAAGCGCTCGCGCTGGCCTTCTGTCAGGGTACGCCGTTACGCAACGAGATCGAGGCGCGCGATCCGGGCAGGCTGGAGGCCGCCATGCGGGTCAGCGCCGAGGCCCTGCGGGCCCGTTTCGGCGCTGGGCCGCTGGAAGGCAAGATCCAGGCGCATGTGGTGACCATCGAGCACTGAGGCCCGTGGGTTCAGCCGCGCCCGCGCAGGATGCGCTCCATGCCGGCCATCACTGTCAGGTTGGCTTCCTCCATGCGGCCGAGGGCGTCGAGGGCGCCGCTGAAGTCGCCGCTGCGGTAGCGCTCGACGGCGCGGCGGGCGTGATCGTGCACCGCCTTGTGGGGCGCTTCCATGTCCCGGTAGCCGGGCAGGCGCGAGAATTCCGTGCGTCCCTCGCCCTCGTAGTACCAGCGGCCGAGGCGGCACTGGGTCTCGTCGGGGAGGTCGCGTGGCTGCAGATCGGAGAGGCCCAGCAGCACCTTGTACACCTCCAGCTTGAGGGTCAGCTCCTCGATGTTGGCCAGTTCGGCGTTGGCCAGCTGCGACGAGGTGGCGATGCTGTCCTGCATGTGGCGGGACAGCTCGAACAGGCGCTGCATGCTGTGCATCGCCGTTTCGCTGTCGGCGCCGTGGCTGGCCGCGTCGCCGGCACCGATCTCCATGATCTTGCGCGCCTCGCTGGTTTCGGCCTGGATGCCGGTGACCAGGCCGCCGATCTCGGTGGTGGCCTTGGCGGTGCGTTCGGCCAGCTTGCGCACTTCGTCGGCCACCACCGCGAAGCCGCGCCCGGCTTCACCGGCCCGCGCCGCCTCGATGGCCGCGTTGAGTGCCAGCAGGTTGGTCTGCTCGGCGATCTCGCGGATCAACCGGACGATGCCGCCGATTTCCGTGGCCCGCTGGGACAAGCCCTCGACGCTGTGGCCGGCGGCCTGGATGCGTTCGAACATCGTGCGCAGGTTGCCGGTGATCTTCTCGAAGGCAGTCCGGTTGGAGTCGGACTCGCTGGCGGCTGTTTGCGCCGCGGCCCGGTCTTCACCGAGCTGTTCCGACAGGCCGGCGAAGGACTGGCGGATGCCGGCCAGGGACTCGCCGAAACGCGGGATGTTGCCGACCACGCCGTCGAGCAGGGTCTGGCGTGCGGCGAGTTGCTGTCCATCCGCCTCGGCATTGGCCAGGCGTCGCTGCAGGTCGGCCAGTTCGTCGCGCAGGGCCTGGTTCTGGGCCTTGAGGGCGGCGTTATCGGCGAGGGCGACGGCCAGTTCGCGCCGGGTTTTCGAACCGAGCATGGAGTGTGTTTCCTGAGGGGTAATGTTGAGTAATTTGATCGGGTATTGCGTCGCAGGCCTTGATCCGCATCAAGGCAGTGCGGAGATTGCGGATGCTGCGCGCGGCCTCAGGCGTCGCCGGTGGCGGGGGCGGCGGGCGGAAACAGGCGGATCGTCTGCCATTCGCCGCGGGGCCCGCGCTTGATGAGGTCGGCCAGCGTGTAGCCGTCCATCACCTTGAGCAGCGCGGCGAGGGCTTCCTGCAGGATGCCCTGCAGTTCGCAGTCCCCGCCGAGGCGGCAGGAAGACGCGTCGCCCATGCACTCGACCAGCGCGAAGTCGGTCTCGGTCTGGCGGATCACGTCGCCGAGGACGATCTTGCCCGGATCGCGGGCCAGCCGCATGCCGCCGCCCTTGCCGCGCTGGGTGTCGATGAAGCCGCTGCGCGACAGGTGGTGGGCCACTTTCATCAGGTGGTTCTCGGAGATGCCGTGGGCCTGGGCGATCTCCCCGATGGTCACCAGGCGCTCGCGTTCCGCGCCCACGTACATCAGCGTGCGCAGGCAGTAGTCGGTGAAGGTGCTGAGTCGCATCGGTGTTTTCCGAAGGGTGATTCAAAAGATGTACGCAGGATGTTGATTATCGCCCAAGCGGTTGTTAGCATAAAGAGGCACTGAACATACATCTTTATAAGGCGCCGGTTATATTCATGTCCGATCAGCCCCAACCCCAACGCGTCATCCCGATTCAGCCGCTGTTCAAGGCGGAGCCGAAGGTCTATCCCCGTTCCATCCAGGGTTTCTTCCAGCGTTGGCGCTGGGGTTTCGTGGCCCTGACCCAGCTGATCTTCTACGGCCTGTGCTGGCTGCCGTGGCACGGCCGGCAGGCCGTGCTGTTCGACCTGGACGCGCGCCGCTTCTACCTGTTCGACCTGGTCCTGTGGCCGCAGGACACCATCTACCTGGCGCTGCTGCTGGTGCTGTCGGCGCTGGCCCTGTTCCTGTTCACCGCGGTGGCCGGGCGATTGTGGTGTGGCTACACCTGCCCGCAGACGGTCTATACGGAGATCTTCCTGTGGATCGAGAAGCAGATCGAAGGTGATCGCCAGCAGCGCATGAAGCTCGACGCCGCGCCGATGAGCGCCGCCAAGTTTGGCCGCAAGACGGCCAAGCACACGATCTGGCTGGTGCTGTCCCTATGGACCGGCTTCACCTTCGTCGGCTACTTCACGCCCATCCAGGACCTCGGCCACGAGGCGCTCAGCGTGTCGATGACCGGCGCGGAGATCTTCTGGATACTGTTCTACGGCGCCGCCACCTACGGCAACGCCGGCTTCCTGCGCGAGCAAATGTGCAAGTACATCTGCCCCTACGCCCGCTTCCAGTTCGTGATGTTCGACTCCGATACGCTGATCATCACCTACGACGAGCAGCGCGGCGACCCCCGCGGCAGCCGCTCGAAGAAGGCCGATCCACGCCAGCAGGGCCTCGGCGACTGCGTCGATTGCGGCATCTGCGTCCAGGTCTGCCCGACCGGCATCGACATCCGCAACGGCTTGCAGGTGGAGTGCATCGGCTGTGCGGCGTGCATCGACGCCTGCGACCAGGTGATGGACAAGATGAGCTATCCGCGCGGGCTGATCCGCTATTCGACGGAGAACGCGCTGAAAGAAGGCTTGGTGCGCAAGGACATCGTGAAGCGCGCCTTCCGGCCACGTACGCTGATCTACTCGGCGGTGTTCCTGACCCTCACCGTAGCCACCGGCTGGTCGCTGCTGACCCGCCCGCCGCTGAAGGTGGACGTGGTGCGCGACCGCGGCGTGATGGCCCGCGAGGCGGACGACGGCAGTATCGAGAACGTCTTCCAGCTCCAGCTGATCAGCACCAGCGAGACCGAGCGCAGCTACACCGTCGGGGTGGCCGGCATCGACGGCATCCGCCTGGCTGCGCCGGTGCAGGTCAAGGTGCCGGGTGCCGCCAGCACGGCGGTGACGGTCACTGTGCGGGTCGCGCCGGACGCGGTGGAGAACCAGCACGGCTCGAAGCCGATGCACTTCGTCCTCACCGACAACGCGGCGCCCGACGTGCGCATCGACGAGCCGGCCAAGTTCTGGCTGCCTTGAGTGCCGGGCGGGAGGAAACGTGGGGCGGTTCGCCGTTTCCTTGAAATACCCTGCGGCCGGCTTCAGCGTTTCCAGAAGCCGGCGTGGGGGGCGGCCGCCTCGGCCTCCAGCCACGGCCCATGCACCTCGATGCGGCGCTGGCCGCGGGCGAACACCTCGCGGCACGGCAGCGAAAAGGTCGGGTTCTCCGGGTGGTCGCCGGTGAGGCCGAGCAGCGCGTGCTCCGACAGCGCATACACCACGCGGCCGATGCCGCACCAGTAGATCGCGCCGGCGCACATCGCGCAGGGCTCGGCGCTGGAATACAGCGTGGCCTTGGCCAGCTCTTCCGGCGTCAGGCGGCGCGCCGCCAGCGCCGCGGCGACCAGCTCGGCGTGGCGGGTCGGATCGCCGTCGGGGGGCAGGGAATCGTTGCCGGCCTCTGCGACGATAGTCCCGGCAGCATCGACGACCAATGCGGCGAAGGGGTGCTTGCCGCTGTCGCGCACCCGGCGGGACAGCTCGATGGCGTAACGCAGGAAATGTTCGTCCTGGGACGTGGGAAAGGACATGCTCGTGCTCCGTTGGAAGGTGGCCGGATTATGGCCGCCGCCGCGGGCCGCTTTCTGCGTCGAACCATATACCGGTCATAACGGAACCGGGATGGGTTCGCGGTGGTCCGGTTGTTACAGTGGCTCCCACGACGCACAACCCTGCCCACGGAGATTGCCCCCATGTCCCTGTCCCGCTTCAAGACCGCCGCCACCTGTGTCTTCGTGACACTGGGGCTGGCCAGCCAGGCCTTCGCCGCCGACCCCGCCAAGATCGGCTTCGTGTACATCGGCCCGACCGGCGACCACGGCTGGACCTTTTCCCATGACCAGGGCCGCAAGGCCGTGGACGCCAAGTTCGGCGACAAGGTGAAGACCACCTTCGTCGAGAACGTGCCGGAAACCGCCGACGCCGAGCGGGTCTTCCGCGACCTGGCCCAGCAGGGCTACAAGATCATCTTCGGCACCTCCTTCGGCTACATGAACCAGGAGGTGAAGGTCGCCAAAGCCTTCCCGAACACCAAGTTCATGCATGCCACCGGCTACAAGACGGCCCCCAACCTGGGCGTCTACGACGTGCGTACCTATGAAGGCGCCTACATGCTCGGCGTGGTGGCCGGCAAGATGAGCAAGACCGGCAAGCTCGGCGTGGTGGCATCCATCCCCATCCCCGAGGTGATCCGCAACATCAACGCCTTCACCCTCGGCGCCCGCAGCGTCAATCCGAAGGCCACCACCCGCGCGATCTGGGTGAACAGCTGGTTCGACCCGGGCAAGGAACGCGAGGCCGCGCTGACCCTGATCGCCCAGGGCTCCGACGTGCTGATGCAGAACACCGACTCGCCGGCCGTCGTGCAGGCCGCCCAGGAGAAGGGCGTGCTGGCCTTCGGCTGGGATTCCGACATGACCAAGTTCGGCGGCAAGGCCCACCTGGCGGCCTCGGTGCTGCACTGGGACGTGATCTACACCAAGGCCGTCAGTGACGTGCTCGACGGTACCTGGAAGTCCGGCGATATCTGGTGGGGTGTGAAGGAGGGCGCGGTGAACATCGAGTCCTTCGGCCCGGCCGTGCCGGCCGATGTGAAGAAGCTCGCCGAGGAGCGCCGCGACGCGATCAAGGCCGGCAAGCTGCATCCCTTCACCGGCCCGCTAAAGGGCCAGGACGGCAAGGAAGTGCTGGCCGCCGCCAAGACCATGGGCGACCCGGACCTGCGCAAGATGAATTTCTACGTGGAAGGCGTGGAAGGCTCGATCCCGAAGTAAGGCCTTCGCGTCGGCGTGCGGCAAGGGGCTCGCTCTGTCCCTTGCAGCACGCCGCATCGTTCAGTTCCGTCGCCGCCGGGCCAGCAGGCCGGCGCCGCCCAATGCGGCCAGGGCCAGGCTGCCGGGCTCAGGTACGTTCAGTGACGACAGGGTCATCGGTGCGAAGGCCATGTCCAGATTGCCGTTGCTGTCGGAGGCGGTACCGAAGATGTCCACCGCAGCGATGCCGAACATGCCCGGTGCCGCTGGGGCGGACAAGCCGTTCGAGATGGGCACGGCCGAGATCGAATCCAGTGGATTGCCGAAGCTGTCGAAGTTGAACACCAGCAGCATGCCGTCGGCAAAGCCGTTCAGCTCGGTGCCGATCGTCGTCGAACCAAGCCTATAGACCAGTCCCCAGCCGATGGCCAGAGTCTGCAGGAAATCGTTGTAATCGATGTTGAAGGCACTGACCGCGGCATTGCCGGAGAAGGACAGCTGAAAGTCGTCGATTTCCCCGTTGGCGCCATTGATATAGCCGTCGCCGTTCAAATCCGTTCCGTTGAAGTAGCCACTCACTTCGCCCCCGCTGGAGTAACCTGCCTGATGGAAGTTGTAGGTGGCGGCATGGCTGAACGTGGCGAGAACCAGCAGACCGAGGCCTGCGATGGCACGGCGAAGCGTGAATCTATGCATGGTGAGTCCCCGAATGGTTAGGTAATTGCAGTCCCATGTGCACGACTTGTCTATGCAATTGGGGTTGTGCAGTGTATGCCTTATGAATTGACGGGGGCGCTTCCGATTACCCGTCCCGGTCACTCGGCCGCCGCATCTCGATTGAACCGTTCCTGTTGTGGAGAAATGATCATGACCGCCAGCGACGCCCTCTCCCTGGCCCTTGGCATGCCCAAGGCCGAGCTGCACGTCCACATCGAGGGCACTCTCGAACCCGAGCTGGCCTTTGCGCTGGCCCGCCGCAACGGCATCGCGCTGCCCTACGCCGATGAGGCCGCACTGAAGGCGGCATACGCCTTCGACAGCCTGCAGAGCTTTCTCGACCTGTACTACGCCTGCGCCGACGTGCTGCGCACCCGCGAGGATTTCCGCGACCTGATGCTGGCCTACCTGGAACGGGCCGCGGCGGATGGCGTGATCCACGCCGAGATCTTCTTCGACCCGCAGACCCACACCGCCCGCGGCATTCCCTTCGCCACCGTGCTCGACGGCCTCGACGACGGGCTGGCCGAAGGGGCGCGGCGCTGGGGCATCTCGGGGCGCCTGATCCTGTGTTTCCTGCGCCACCTCAGCGAGGACGAATGCCTGGCCACGCTGGCCGAGGCCGAGCCCTACCTGGCGCGCATCCACGGTTTCGGCCTGGATTCGTCCGAGCGCGGCCACCCGCCGTCCAAGTTCGTGCGCCTGTTCGCCCGCTGCCGCGAACTGGGCAAGCCGGTGGTCGCCCACGCCGGCGAGGAAGGCCCGCCGGAATACATCACCGAAGCCCTCGACCTGCTCGGCGCCCGGCGCATCGACCACGGCGTGCGGGCGGTGGACGACCCCGCGGTGCTGGCCCGCCTGGCCAGGGAAGGCATTCCGCTGACCGTCTGCCCGCTGTCCAACACGCGCCTGTGCGTGTTCAAGGACATGCGCGAGCACAGCCTGCCGCGCCTGCTCGCCGCCGGCGCCAAGGCGATGCTCAACAGCGACGACCCGGCTTATTTCGGCGGCTACCTCAACGCCAACATCCGCGCGGTGCACGACGCCTTCCATTTCGACGCCGCCACCTGGTACCGGCTGGCGCGCAACAGCTTCGAGGCGAGTTTTGCGACGGAAGAAGAGAAGGCCGGCTGGATTGCCAGGCTGGATGCCCATTTCGCCGCGGCCGGTATGTCGCACTGAGGCTGGCGGGGCTCCGTCGTCGCACCGTGCCGTGCCGTGCCGTGCCGTGCCGTAGCGTCAAGCTGTCGACAGCTTTCTGCGGTTCGATAGACGTTTGGGAGGGGGATCAGCCCTTTTCCGTCTTTGCGACGAACGGAGCCGAAAATGAAGAACAAGCATTTCAAGCGGGTCGCCTGGGTGCTGGGCCTCGGCGTTCAGGCCGCCTGGCTGGTAAGCCCCGCGCTGGCCGATGACGTGATCCATGCCCGCGAAGGCGTCCGTGCGCCGCAGGGCTATGCGCGCCCGCCGTTCCACATCCATCCGTCGGTCACCAATACCGCGCCAAGCGGGCTGACGCCGGCTCTGGTGCGCCACGCCTACGGCTTCGACCAGATCGCCAATGGTGGCGAGGGACAAACCATCGCGATCATCGACGCCTACGATGACCCGTCGATCGAATCCGACTTGGGCGTTTTCAGCGCCACCTTCGGCCTGCCGGCCTGTACGACCGCCAATGGCTGCTTCACCAAGATCTATGCGGCCGGGAGCAAACCCAAGAGCGACGCCGGCTGGTCGCTGGAAATGGCGCTGGACGTGGAGTGGGCCCACGCGATCGCACCGAACGCCAAGATCATGCTGGTTGAGGCCCGTTCGAGCAGCTTTTCCGACCTGCTGACCGCGGTGGACGTCGCCGTGAAGAAGGGCGCCACCGCGGTGTCGATGAGCTTCGGCGGTAGCGAATTCAGCAGCGAAACCTACTACGACAGCCACTTCAAGGTGTCGGGAGTGGCGTTTACCGCCTCATCCGGCGACAGCGGTGCCGGCGTCGAATACCCGTCGGCCTCCCAGTATGTGTTGAGCGTTGGCGGCAGCACCCTCAGCGTCGATTCGGCCGGCAATTATGTCGGCGAGAGCGCCTGGTCGGGCAGCGGTGGTGGCTTGAGTGCCTACGAGCCGGAACCGGCGGGCCAGACCAACCTGCCGACGCCCTATGCCGGCAAGCGTGGTAGTCCCGACGTAACCTACGACGCCAATCCCGCCACCGGTTTCCCGGTGTACAGCAGTGTCACCTATGCCAACCAGTCCGGCTGGTTCCAGGTCGGCGGCACCAGCGCCGGTGCACCGCAATGGGCGGCCCTGCTGGCCATCGTCAATTCCCAGCGCGCAGCCCTCGGGCGTGCCCGCCTGGCGGCGCCCTACAACAATCTCTACGCCGTCGCCAAAAGCGCCTATGGTGATTTCAACGACATCACCACCGGCAGCAACGGTAGCTGCGGCACCCTGTGTTCGGCCAGTGGCGGCTACGACTACGTGACCGGCCTCGGCAGCCCGAAGGCGGCCTTGCTGGTGCCCGCGCTGGTGGCGCTGCCCTGAACCTGGCGCCGCCGGCGTGATCGAAAGCAGGCATTCCCGTAACCCACGGGTTCGTCGGCGGCCCTGACACGCGCAGCGGACGCGTGCCGCAGCCGCTCCCCCGCCGCAGGCGGGCATATGGAGGAGTGAGCGATGGCAAGCGAGATCGACACGGGGGCCGCGCAGCGCGGCCCTGGCACCGTTTTACTGCTGGTGGCCACGCGCAAGGGCGCCTGGCTGTACCACAGCGACGCGACCCGCCAGCATTGGCGGGTGGATGGCCCCCACTTCCTGGGCCACATCATCAACCACCTGGTGCTCGACCCGCGCGACGGGCGCACGCTGCTGGCGGCCGCCAAGACCGGCCACCTCGGGCCGACGGTGTTCCGTTCCACCGACCTGGGGCGCAGCTGGCAGGAAGCCGCCCGGCCGCCGGCCTTCGCCCCGGCCCCCGAGGGTCAGGTAGGACGTTCGGTGGACCACACCTTCTGGCTGACCCCCGGCCATGCCGACCAGCCTGGCGTGTGGTACGCCGGCACTTCGCCGCAGGGTCTGTTCCGTTCGGAGGACGGCGGCGTCAGCTGGGCACCGTTCTCGCCGATCAACGACGACCCGCAGTACCGCAAGTGGATGGGTACCGTACAGGACGGCACGCCGGACGGCCCCAAGCTGCACTCCATCATCGTCGACCCGCGTGACGCCGAGCACCTGTACTTCGCCATGTCCGGCGGCGGCGTGCATGAATCGGGGGACGGCGGCCGCAGCTTCGCGCCGCTGCTCAGCGGCATCGAGGTCGTCGAAGGCTTCGACGGCAGCGACCCGACCTTCCACGATCCCCACTGCGTGCGCCTGTGCCCGACCAATCCGGACCGGCTGTACCAGCAGAACCACTGCGGCATCTACCGCCTCGACCGCCCGTCCGACACCTGGCAGCGCATCGGCCGCGCGATGCCGGCGGAGGTCGGCGACATCGGCTTCCCGATGGTCGTCCATCCCCGTGATGCGAATGCGGTATGGGTCTTTCCGATGGACGGCACCAGCGTGTGGCCGCGTACCAGCCCCGGTGGCAAGCCGGCGGTGTATGGCACCCGCGACGGCGGTGAAAGTTGGCAGCGCCTCGACGCCGGCCTGCCGGCCGAGCAGGCGTGGTGGACCGTCAAGCGGCAGGCCATGACGGCCGACAGTGCCGACCCGGTCGGCCTGTATTTCGGCACCACCAGCGGCGAGCTGTGGATGAGCGGCGACGAGGGCAGCCAATGGACGCGCATCGCCGCGCACCTGCCGGAGATCTACGCGGTGGAGGTGGCTATGGGGGTGGAGGGCGCGCCGTGAAGGTGCTGATCCCCAGCGCGCTGCGCTCCTACACCGAGCAGGCGTACGCCGAGGCGGGCGGGGACACGCTGGCGGCGGTGCTGGCCGAACTGGACCTGCGCTATCCGGGCATCCGCTTCCGCATGATCGACGAGCAGAACCGCATCCGCCCGCACATCCGCTTCTTCGTCGATGGGGAGCAGGTCTTCGACCTGGCCCGGCGGCTGGACGGTGTGCAGGAGCTGGTCATCGTGCAGGCCCTCAGCGGCGGCTAAGGCGAGGCAACTGAGGCGGGGCAAAAAAGGAGGGACGACGGGCGAGAGGGAGGATTCGCCCGCCGTCCCGGCGGCACGGCCGAGGGGTCGGCGGCTGCCGTAACAACAACGCGGAGAACAACGAGGAGAAAACTTTCAATCAGCGGCACGGACCGGCCAAGGCCCGCGCCGCCGAAAGGGTGGGGTTACCGGCTCAGTTCTGCATGTACACCACGTGGGTCTCGGTGTACTCGTAGAGGCCGTGCTTGCCGTCGGCACCGCCGATGCCGGACTTGCGGCGGCCGGCGTGGAAGCCCTGCATGGCTTCGAAGTGCTCGCGGTTCACATAGGTCTCGCCGAAGCGCAGCTCGCGGCAGGCCTGCATCGCCGCGTTGAGGTCCTTGGTGAAGATCGACGAAGTCAGGCCGTACTCCGAATCGTTGGCCAGCGCGATGGCCTCGTCGAGGCTGTCCACCGTCTGGATCGGTAGCACCGGGCCGAAGATCTCCTTGCGCATGATCTCCATGTCGGCGCTGCAGCCGGTGACCACCGTCGGCTCGTAGTGGAAGCCCGTCGGGCGGTCCGCCACGCGGCCGCCGAGGATCACCTCGGCGCCCTGTTCGCGGGCGCGGCTCACCATCGCCGCCACCTTGTCGAGACCGATCTGGTTCACCAGCGGGCCCATGTGCACATCCGGCTCGGCCAGCGGGTCGCCATAGCGGGTGGCGGCCATCAGCGTGCGCACCTTGGCGGTGAATGCATCGGCCACCGATTTTTCCACGTAGACCCGTTCGGCGCAGTTGCACACCTGCCCGGTGTTGATCACGCGGGAATCCACTACCGCCTTGGCGGCCAGGTCCAGGTCGGCGCTGGTCAGCACGATGGCCGGCGCCTTGCCGCCCAGCTCCAGGTTCACGCGGGTCAGGTTGCGGCCGGCGGCCTGCATGATCGTCGAGCCGGTGGCGACGCTGCCGGTGAAGCTGATCAGGCCCACGTCCGGGTGGGTGCACAGGCTGGCCCCCACGTCGGCGCCGCGCCCGCCGACCAGGTTGAAGACCCCCGCCGGCAGGCCGGCCTCGGCCACCAGACGGGCGAACTCGAAGGCGTTGATCGGCGTCTCCTCGCTCGGCTTGACGACGATGGTGTTGCCGGTGACCAGCGCCGGCGCCATCTTGCGGGCGATCAGGAAGAACGGGAAATTCCACGGCAGGATGCCGACAGTCACGCCGATCGGCTTGCGATGCACGAAGATCGTCTCGCCCGGCCGGTCGCTCTGCAGAATCTCGCCCTCGATGCGGCGCGCCCACTCGGCCATGTAGTCCATGTAGTCGGCGGTGAAATCCACCTCGACGCGGGCCAGGCCGAGGACCTTGCCCTGCTCGCGGGTGATGATCTCGGCGAGGCGCTCCTTGTTCTCCCGCACCTTGGCGGCGATGGCCTTCAGGTGGGCGGCGCGCTGGATCGCCGGCAGGCGTTCCCAGCCCGGCTGGGCGCGGCGGGCGGCGTCCACCGCGGCATTCACCTCGTCGCTGCTGGCGGTGGGGATGCGCGCCAGCAGCGCGTGGTTGGCCGGGTTATGCACGTCGATGGCGGTTGAGGCGTCGGCGGGCACGAAGCGGCCGTCGATGTAGTTCTCGTAGAGGGTCGTCACGGTAGGTCTCCTGAGGTGTGTCGGGGTTGGGGTGTGGGGGTGTTGGCGGGGAAAGGTCAGGCGGCCGGGCGGGCGAGCTTCTTGCCGACGCTCTCCGACACGTAGCCGAAGGCGAGGCCGGCAATCCAGGTCAGGGCGACGAGGGCGATGCTGAGGTCGATCTTTCCGCCGGAGCCGAAGAAGGACGCCGCGCCGAGGAAGGCCGCCGGCGTGTAGGACAGGGCGCCGATGTCGGCCATCGCCACCAGCACGAAGGCCAGCACGGCGACCAGCCCGATCAGGGGGCCGAGGCCGCCGCCCAGCGCCTGCACCCCGGCGAGGGTCACGGCGGTGAGCAGGATGCCGGCCAGGCCGGCGCCGAGGGCCTTGCTCAGCCCGCCGCTGCCGCCGCCGGCGGCGAAGAAGGCGGCCCAGGCGACGAAGCCGATCCACGGATTGAAGCCCAGGTTCGGGTTGCCGACGCTGAGATAAACCCAGGCGGCGACGAGCAGGGCGATGCTGAAGGCGAGGGCATGCAGGATCTTCATGGGAACACTCCTTGGCGCTGGTTCGGGGGAATCACCACACGTAGGCGTACTTGATGTTCACGCTGTTGTTGGCGGCGTGGTTCTTGCCGTCGATGCTGGACGAGTAGCGCAGGCTGATGGACTGGTTGTCGAAGGTGTGGAACATCACCCCGACGCCGCCGTCCAGCACGCGGGCGCTGGGCTGGTTGTTGCGGCTGCTGGTGCTCTCGTAGTCGAGGGCGATGAAGGGCTCGAGCAGGCCGGTGACGCGGTAGCCGAGGCGTTGGTTGGTGTGGAAGGTGTTGCCGGGGCGGCTGCCGTCCTTCTTCTCGCTCTGGAAGACCATGCCGGCGTCGGCGGTCCATCCGAGCTTGTCGGTGAGGCGCACGTCCCACAGGAAGCTCGACAGGTTCTTCCAGTTGGTGTCGCTGACCCGGTCGTCGCCGACCGGAACCTGCAGGAAGGACTGGAAGCCGAAGGTGGAGTCGGGGCTCGGCTTCATCCACACCGCGAAGCCGGTCAGCGGATCGCCGATGCCGCTGATGTGGCGGTCGGCGGCGTTGGCCGCGTGCTGGTTGCGCACGCCGATCTCCGGCACGATCACCTCGTAGGCGAGGCCGATCTTCGGGTTGCCTTCCGGCGTCCAGAAGCGCACGTACTTGGACATGCCGACGATGGTCTGGCTGCCGTCGCCCTTCACCTTGTCGCCGTTGGCGTTGAAGGTGTCCTTGTTGTTCTGCACGTAGCCGTACTGCACGAAGACGTTGAAGGGCTTGAAGTCCACCGGCAACTCGTATTCGTGGGGGCCGATGACGTCGAAGGTGGTCTGGGCGAAGGCGGCGGGGGCGCAGGCGGCGCCCAGGCCGGCCAGTGCGGTGGCGGCCAGCAGGCGGCGGAAGGGGGTGTGAAGGGTCTGCATGAATGTCTCCTTTGTCGTTTTTGGGCGTGAGTCCTCCCGCTGCGCCGCCGGAGGGCGGCGCGGGGCGGATTACGCGGGTGGGCTGAACCGGGGTGGAGTGGGGTGGATTGGGGGGGCGGGCTTACTTCTGCAGCTTGTAGACCAAGATCGTGCCGCCCTGGGGTACGACGGTCTTGTGATCGAGCACCGCGTCGAAGGCGCCCTGCATGCGCTGGGCATCGACGCCCCAGCCGGACTGCACGGCCACGTACTGCTCGCCATCCACCTCGAAGGACGAGGGCACGCCGGTGACGCCGGACGGGGTCGGGGTCTCCCACAGCACCTTGCCGCTCTTGGCGTCGAGGGCGCGGAACATGCGGTCGTTGGTGCCGCCGCCGAACACCAGGTTGCCGGCGGTGGTCATCAGCGGGCCCCAGTTCATCTCGGGGTAGGTGTGGGTCCACACCTTCTTGCCGGTCTTCAGGTCCCAGGCCTGCACTTCACCGATGTGCTGGCGGGATTTCTCGGTCATCCGCACGTTGGTCAGGATGTTGTCGAGGGACACACCGATGTACAGGCTGCCGGCCTTGTACTTGACCGGTTCGCCGGTCAGCTCGGAACACAGGTTGTTGTTGGCCGGGATGTAGAGCAGGCCGGTCTGCGGGTTGTAGGCTTCCGGCGGCCAGTCCTTGCCACCCCACAGGGACGGACAGAAGTCCGTCTTCTTGCCGGTGCCGGGAATGCGCTTCGGGTCGTAGGTCGGCCGGCCGGTCTTGGGGTCGAGGCTGGTGAACACGTTCTGCGTCACGTAGGGCCAGGCATCCACATAATTGACCTTGTCCTGGGTGCGCTCCAGCAGCCACAGGTAGCCGTTGCGGCCGGCGTGCACCAGGGACTTGAACTTCTTGCCCTTGTGCTCCAGGTCGATCAGCAGCGGCGCGGAGACCTCGTCCCAGTCCCAGGCGTCGTTCCAGTGGTACTGGTGGTGGCCCTTGATCTTGCCGGTGTCCACGTCGAGGGCGATGGTGGAGTTGGCGTAGAGGTTGTCGCCGGGGCGGGTGTCGGGCATCCACGGGCCGGCGTTGCCGACGCCCCAGTAGGCGATGTTGGTCTGGGAGTCGTAGGTGCCGGTGATCCACACCGAGCCGCCGCCGGTCTTGTAGGTTTCGCCGGGCCAGGTTTCGCTGCCTGCTTCGCCGGGGCCGGCGATGGTGTAGGTACGCCAGGCTTCCTTGCCGGAGTCGGCGTCGAAGGCGGCGATGAAGCCGCGGATGCCCAGCTCGCCGCCGGACGAGCCGACCATGATCTTGCCTTTGGCGGCCAGCGGGGCGAGGGTCATGTAGTAGCCCTTCTTCCAGTCGGCCACGGCGACCTTCCACAGCTCCTTGCCGGTGGCCGCGTCGAGGGCCACCAGGAAGGCGTCGGTGGTGGCCAGGTAGAGCTTGTCGCCGTACAGCGCCACGCCGCGGTTGGTGGGGTGGAGCTGCATCAGCTCGTCGGGGATGGTCTTCTTGTAGCGCCACAGCTCCTTGCCGGTGGCGGCTTCCAGCGCGATCACCTGGTTGTTCGGCGTGGACACGTACATGTAGCCGTTATTGACGATGGGCGGCGCCTGGTGGCCCTCGGTCATGCCGGTGGTGTAGGACCAGGCCGGCACCAGCTTGCCGACGTTCTGGTTGGTGATCTGCTTGAGCGGGCTGTAGCCCCAGCCTTCGTAGTTGCCGCGGTACATCAGCCAGTTGCCGGCCTCGGGTTTGGTCAGGCGGGCGTCGGTGACGGGGCTGTAGGGGGCCAGGCTGGCGCCGGCCAGCATGGGGACGAGGGCCAGGCTGGCACACAGGGCCTTGAGTCGGGTTTTCATTTGCAGATGTCTCCTTTATTGCTTTGGTGTGGGCGAGCGGGTGAGGCGGGGAAAAATCAGGCGGACTTGGCGACGCCGGGGTGGGACGTGAAGGGGCCGGCCACCACCAGTACGCCGTTCTCCTCCTTCAGCGGCAGCAGCGGCAGGGTGCGCGGGGCCGGGCCGGCGACGACCTGGCCGCCCTGGCTGGGGGAGAACTTGGAGAAGTGGCAGTAGCACATCAGGGTCTTGTCCTTGGCGACCCATTCGGAAACCTCGCAGCCCTGGTGCGTGCACACCGCCGAATAGGCCAGCACGCCGCCGGCGGCATAGGCGCGGGTCTCGTCGGTGAGCTCCTGCGGATCGACGCGGACCAGGATCACCTTGTTGAGGCGGGAGCCGTCGCGCACCTCGCCGCTGGCCGGCTCGAAGGGGAAGGCGGCCACCGGCTTGGCATCCGGCTGGATTTCGCTGCAGCGCAGGGGCTGGGCCTTGCCCTCGTTGTCGCTGCGCGCCAATTGGTCACCGACTTTCGGTTTCGAATTGGCGTCGTCGTCGGCAAGGACATTGCGGCCAATTCCCAGCCCGGCGCAAAGGAGCAGTGCCGAAGTGGCTTTCAGCGTTTCCCGTCTATTGGGATTGGCCACGTTCTCCGGCGTGGTCTCGGCAATCGGTGTGGAGGGCGTCCTGTTCATATTCCTGTCCTGCGTTCTGGTTTGTGGCCGGGTCTATTAGGCAAAGCCTGTGCCACAGAATTGAAATGAAGCGCAGGAAGGACAGGGTTGATTTGTTTTATTGTTTTAAATCAAATGTTTTTTGTTTTTATGGATGGCGTTGGATTTGTCTTTAATCCATATTGGATTGAATTGGCGGCCGCCCGTCGCCTGCCCGTGCACTACAGGTGTAGCGGGGTCTGCATCAGGTGTCGTGTCGCAAAACCGTAATTCGCTACAGGCCGCTTTTCTGCTGCGCTGCGGTATTCGTCCGGGTATTTCCTTATTCGCTTCTTTTTATTCGCAGCGGCAATTTCCATGCGCTATCATCCAGCCACAAATAGCAGCCGCAGCGGTGGATTCCGCCAGCGCGGCGCACGCTTTATAAGTGGGTGGGGACGAGGAGATGGATATGCAGGGCAGGCACACCGATGCCTTGGCCGGGGGGCTCTTGCCCGGCGGAATGCTGAGCCTGGCGGCCACCGAGGCGCGCTTGCGCGAATCGTGGCGGCGCTCGGAGGAAACCTACCGCATCGATCCCTCGACGCGTTCCCGCCCGCGGGTGCTGTCGGCGGCTGAATTCCGCGACCTGCGCGACCGTACCGCCACCTTCCTGCGTATCGCCCAGTTGGGCGTGGCGCGCCTGCATGAGCAGGTGCGCGATTCCGGCTATTGCGTGCTGCTCACCACCGGCGACGGCACCAGCGTGGATTTCCGCGGCACGCCCAGCCTGGACGCGGAGTTCCGGCGCCGCGGCTTCATTGCCGGGGCCTGCTGGTCGGAATCCGACGAGGGCACCTGCGGCGTCGGTACCGCCATCGTGGACCGGGCGGCGATCCTGGTGCATCGGGAGGAGCATTTCCGCAACCACAACCACGGCATCACCTGCAGCGCGGCGCCGGTGTTCGGCCCCCGCGACGAGCTGGTGGGTGTGCTGAACGCGTCGGCCTTCGCGGCGCCGGAGAACCGCAGCAGCCAGTCGGTGGTGTTCCGGCTGGTCCAGCAGAACGCGCTGGCCATCGAGAACGCGCTATTTGTAGAGAGCTACAAGACGGCCTGGATCCTGTCGATCAGTGGGCCAGGGGATTGCTGGAGCCTTGGCGAGGCGCACTGCCTGGCCTTCGACGACGGCGGGCGCATCCTGGCCGCCAGCCGGCGCCTGCGGGCCGGGTTGTTCCCGGGCGCGGAACTGCCGTCGCGGCGCATCGAGGACGTCTTCGACCTGTCCGCCGACGAGCTGGTGAAGCGTGCCCACGAGCGCCCCGGTGCGCCGATCCCGCTGCGCTGCCTGGCCAACGGGGTGCGCTTCGAGGCCCAGCTGCGCGCGCCGGTGCGCGAGGCCGCGGTGCCGGCGACGCTGTCGGTGAAGCGCGGCTTCGACGCGCTGGCCGCCGAGGACCCGCGGGTGCTGGAGAGCATCGAGCGGGTCAAGCGGGTGGTGGACCGCAAGCTGACCATCCTGCTGCTCGGCGAGACCGGCTCCGGCAAGGAAGCCTTCGCCCGCGCGATCCACGGCCACAGCCTGCGCCGCGACAAGCCCTTCGTGGCCCTCAACTGTGCGGCGATCCCGGAGAGCCTGATCGAGAGCGAGCTGTTCGGTTACAAGGAGGGCGCCTTCACTGGCGCCAAGGCCAAGGGCTCGAAGGGCAAGGTCCAGCAGTCCAGCGGTGGCACGCTGTTCCTCGACGAGATCGGCGACATGCCGCTGGCGCTGCAGACGCGCCTGCTGCGCGTGCTGGCCGAGGGCGAGGTGGTGGCGCTGGGCGCGTCGGAACCGGAGGCGGTGGATCTCAACGTGGTCTGCGCGACCCACCGGGACCTGGCGGCAATGGTGCGCGCCGGCCAGTTTCGTGAAGACCTGTATTACCGCCTCAATGCGGCGGTGTTCCGCCTGCCGGCGCTGCGCGAGCGCTCCGACCGGCGGGTGGTGATCCGCCAGGTGCTGGCCCAGGAACTGGCCACCGCCGGCCGCCCGCTGAGCCTGCCCGATGATGTGCTCGAACAGCTGGCCGCCTACCCGTGGCCGGGCAACATCCGCGAACTGCGCAACGCGCTGCGCTTTGCGGTGGCGGTGTGTGACGACGGCGTGCTGGCGGCGGCGCATTTTCCCGATGGCTTGCAGGCACCGGTGCTGGCCGTTGCCGCGTCATCGTTCGCCATGTCTGCCCCCATGCCGGAGGCGGGCCGCTCGGCCGGCAGCGAGCGGGACATCCTGCTCGACGAACTGCGCCGCTGCCACTGGAACATCTCGGCCGCGGCTGCCGCCATCGGCGTGTCGCGCTCGACGCTGTACCGGCGCATGCAGCGCCAGGGCATCGTCGCCCCCAATGCCGCCGACGCGCTGGAGGCCCACGGGCGGCTGACGCACTGAGCTTTCGCGCGCCGCTGCGGGTGCTGGCGGGGCGGCGCGGCAAGCCCGGCTCAGCTCACGCGATGCGCCGGTGGCGTGGACGAATCATTGCGTCCGGTGGCTGGAGGGTTCTGTCAGTCCGATGGAAGATTTTTTCATCCGAAAAAAACGCTTTTTCGGATGAAAAAAAAGCTGCGTCACGCCACCCGAGCGTTTTGTCATGCGGCGCAAGTTTTCCGTCTGGCGACGAAATCGTCCGGCGGCCTGGCAAAACGATTTTGTCGTGTGACAGAACCGTTCCGTCACGCGTCTCGGAAAATTTTCCATATGACAAAAGATTTTTGTCATATGGAAAAACGGATTTTTCACGCCACCGGATGATTTTTTCGGCCGAAAAAATCAATTTTTCCTATGACGGAATCGTCCGGCGTGCCATCCCGACGGGGGGAAAGCCGCCCCGTTCAGGCTCACACCGTGGCGTAGGCGCTGCTGTCCGCGGCGCGGCCCTTCGGTGCGGCGCCGGCGGCCGGCTTCTGCAGGGCCGGCGAATTGCGCACCACCGAGATGATCTGCTCGCGGAACCAGCGGCATTCCTCCTCATAGTGGCTGCGGTCGTGCCACAGCAGATAGAAGCTCATTTTCGGAAACTCGATCGGCGGCTCGGCGACGGCCAGCGGCATCATCTTGGCGCAGTGTTCGGCGAAGATCCGCGGGCTGGAGAACAGCATGTCGGTCTCCAGCAGCAGGTAGGGCACCAGCCCGAAGTAGGGCACATAGGCCACCACGTTGCGCTTCATGCGCTCGCGGGCCAGGTGCAGGTCGATGACGCCGCGCTGGCCCACCGCGTAGGGCGTCGGCACCAGGTGCTCGGCGGCCAGGTATTCGGCGGTGCCCAGCGGCTTGCCGGCCAGCGGGTGGCCCTTGCGCATCAGGCACACCACCTCGTCCTCGAACAGCGGCGCGATGCGCAGGTTTTCCGGCGGCTGCGGCCAGTTGCCGATCACCACGTCGAGCTCGCCGTTCTCCATCGCGCGGGCGTAGTCGTAATCCGGCCCGAGGGAATGGAAGGCCACCTGGCTGTGCGGCGCCAGCTTGCGCAGACGGGCGACGATCTCGCCGAGGAGCACTGCGTTGAGGTAGTCCGGCGTGGCGATGTTGAAGATGCGCCGCGAGCTGGCCGCGTCGAACTTGACCTGCCGCACCGCGATCGCCTCGATCTGCTGCAACGCGATCTTGACCGGCTCAAGCAGCCCGGCGCCGCGTTCGGTGGGCGTCATGCCGTTGCGACAGCGCACCAGCAACTGGTCGCCAGTGATGTCGCGCAGGCGCCGCAGCGCGGTGCTGACCGCCGGCTGGGACTGGTTGAGGCGGCGCGCCGCCTTGCTCACGCTGCACTCGGTGAGCAGGGCGTGCAGTACGCGCAGCAGATGGACATCCATGGAATCCCAGGTGCAGTTCGCGGCCATGTCGGCTCTCCGATGAATGGTTGATTGCATGTTGCGGTGCAAAAAACGGGCCATGGGGGAAAGGCACGTATTCGGGGCGGATAGCGGGGGCCGTCGCCCGGAATGGGGGCCGATGTGGTGCGGGGCCGCTGTGTGGGCACTGCGCTGGTGCGCAGGAAAAGGTGTGGGGGCGGCGGCAGGCGGGTTTTCGGGATGAAGTTCGTGCAGTCGTTCGCTAGCGCCGATCTCGGCGGTGCGCTGGTCGAGATGGCGTCGTAGCGGAGGTGAATGTGCTGACTACCGATCTTGCGTCACGGAGCCCCGCGGCGCATCATGCGGGGGCTGCTGCAAACAACAGCGGCCGGGCTTGGCGGCCCGGATTAATCTAGTCGGACGACCGCCCCGAGCGGTTTTTTTACGTCCGGAGCATGGTGTCGTCCCCAGTGGGCGGGCCGTGCGGGAGGGGAAACCCTGCCGGTTCCTAGATTCCGGTCCGCCAACCTGCACGGTTCTGCCCCCCAGCTTGGCGGCGGGGAGCAGAGAAGCAGACCGATATCTAGGAGATCCACCATGTCTCATCTCGTCCGTACATTCAAACTGGGAAGGGAGGCTTGGCAATGAGCCCGGACCTGACCTTCACTGCAAGCGATCGGCTCTACAGCCTCCATTCGGATGTCAATTCACTGACCCTCACCGACCAACTGAGTGCCCGACTGGCCCAGTTATCGGCCCTTCTCGCCATGACGCGCGGTGAGCAAGGCAAGGCATTCAGGTTGATGAATGCCCAGTGGCAGGACAGCTTCATGTGGGCCTGCGGCATGATGGCCATGGAAGCACAGGAGCTGTTTGGTGTTTTGAGTTGTCTTGAAGCAAGGGGCCGCCTGGAATCTGAAGACGAATGTCATCAGGGGCTTTCGACGTAAGCTCAGGTAAGCCATATCGCTCTGGGGTGGGCCTTCGTCCTGAACGATATGGCGCGCCTTGTGGGGAGACTAGTTCTTGGGTGTCTCTCCTTAGGGGGAAAGCGCTACCGCCGCGGAGCTTGTAGGCTTTGTGGATTGCCTTTGACGATCAGCGAGTAGTCGGCCTTCTTGTCGAGGAGCCTGATGATTCACGATGCTCTTATCGAGATCGCGTGGAGCCTCATCTTGTTCGAGATATCTTGGATTTTTCTAGGGGATATAAATGCCGGAAATTAATTCTGAAGCCGCGAGAGATTGGTCTTCAAAGTAAGTCTCATTGTAAGTTCCTGATTTAAATTTAAAATATACATCTGCAGCAATAACATCAGCTCCGTTTATCCTCGCCTGAGAAGTCTCTCCAATCAAATTATCGTTTTGATATATATCCTGACTTGTATACGAAGTTGAAATTGATTCAAGTCCTGCCGCGGAAGCAGAGATAAGCTCTCCGACGTCAGTAACTCCATTGTTGTTCGCATCGCGCCAAAGACTCAATTTTCCAAAATCGGCGTCAGCCCTTGATACGACCCCGTCACCATTCGTATCAAGTTCAGACAGCTTCGCATAACCAACGCCCCGCTCCATACCGCCGAATAACTCTCCTGAGTTATCAACTTTTCCATTGTTGTTCTTGTCGATCGCAAGAAAGGCGTCGTGGCTAGAAATCCATGCAGTTCTATCATTAACTCCATCCCCGTCAATGTCAAAATAGACAGAGTGTGATGAGTAAGAAAGTGTTTGAATGCCGTCACCATCAATATCTATAACAATTGGAGAGGCGATCCCGAGGAGTACCTTTTGCTCAATGGGGTCATAGTTGACCTGAATACCCAATTTTTTGGCAAAATATTTCAGACGAGCCAAGTGGATATCCGCCTCAGAGTCTGGAGATTCATATTGAGCATAGAAGTCAGAGCCAACCGGATGGTCTGCCAACCAAGACATTGAATTTACGAAATTTTGAGCGTCAGATATATTCGAAGCGCTGGCAAGAATATTTAGGATGTTGGAAGTTGCAACACTGACATACTCATTTCCACATATATACTCCGCCAATTTTGCGTATGTATCTGTAAGCGTTCCATCCGAAAGAAAGTTCTTCACAGACCACTGTCCAAAACCTGCGTACTTGAGAGCCTCGTCAGCAAAGTCAACACAGTTATTACACAAGCCGAAATAGCTATTATTCAAAGCATCAGCGGCACGTGAAAAGTAAAGAGATCGCTCGAAGTCTTCTTTCGAAACATATATTGCAGTACTCTGAGAGATCATTCGCCCTGAATTATCTTCAATTTGAACCCCAGAGGTAGGGTTCACATTTGAACCATAAGTCACTGTGTCGTATCCAGGCCCAGAATATGTAATATTCACATGGCCAGTAGGTCCGGCAGTAATCTGATTGACGTTAATAACGTACGCATCATTGCTCATGGCAACACCCTTTCGGCTAATAAATTTATCGAGACCATTTCAAGAGGAACACACCGTCGTCGCCAGTCTCTTCAAGTACCGCTCTAACCTTCTTCCCAGAACTACAGAAGAGCCAGTATCGAGATACGTCAGCACCAAGACGAGTCCTTCCACCTCTAGGTTTATTAATTCCATGCTTCCTTTTTAGCTCGTCGTACTCTGGGACAAATCGACATGGATCATTAAATGCTGCTCTAACCACTTCCATATACTCGTGGTTATTGAGGATAAACGGAGAAACTCTCACTCTCATGCATCGAGCACTAATTTGACAGCTCTTGTCACTCAGAGGAGAGTCCGCATCAACCGCTCTGCAGCCAAGTCGTACCCATTCATTCAAGCCGTCACTCTGGGAGCAAAGCTTGCGTCCTTCCCCCTCATTGATCGGCTTGGTTGCCTGCTCAAAGTACGACTGACCGGCCGCCCATCTCTTCTTTATTTGATATGAATGAAAATCCTCGCCGTTGATTTTCAAAGAGAGCGCTTGATCGGCCGCATCAAGAAATGCGACTTGCGTCGTTTGCTCCCCACTCAGCCAACCCAACTCTCGATACGTCGAAGCGGATAGAGACTCGCCCGACGAAACACAGCCACACAGGATGGAAAGAAAAAGAGGAGAAAGAATGAGGGGCTTACCCACAAGCCGTTTAATCACCTTCGGTACAACCATAAATTAATCCTTAAAAACATGAGCTTAATTTTTAAGCCTAAGGCATAAAAATAAATCGAATTAATCAGAAGTTCACCACATCAATACCAAGCGCCATCACAGGAGACCGACAGACCCGCATTTGAAGTATCTTGCAGTCTATTTCTAATCTTGGAAAAATAAAAAAGCCACGCTTCAGCAATGTAGATGCTGATACGTGGCTTGCTGGAGGCTAAACCTCTCTGGCTGGCTTATATGTAAAATGTGCTGATAAGTATGCTCTCGGTACGAGAAAAGGACATCAGCCAAAAGATATAGACTCGGGAATTTTAATTCACATGCATCATGTGATGTGCATCACTATATATTCAAAAAGAGAAGTATTAGTAGGGTATTCGCCTGCGATGACGCCACAGCTCTGATAAGAGATCATCTATGGCATCCGGTGCCGGAGAATCTGCTGGAGTGTTCAGGGCCGACAGTGGGTAACACACTGGCAGTCAACTGATGCCCGAAATGCAGCAAGGGCCGGCTGCGCTATGCAGGCCGGCCCTTGCCGTATGAGTGCTACGAACCCGTACGCAGCTTGGTTAGACCACCCCAGCCCCATGCGCCTGCTGATCCGCCCAGTAACTGGAGCGGACCATCGGGCCGCAGGCGGCGTTCTTGAAGCCCATCTTGAGCGCTTCGGTCTCGAACATCTTGAAGGTGTCGGGATGGACGTAGCGCAGCACCGGCAGGTGGCCGCCGGAGGGCTGGAGGTATTGACCGATGGTGAGCATGTCCACGTTGTGGGCGCGCATGTCGCGCATCACTTCGAGGATTTCCTCGTCGGTTTCACCGAGGCCGACCATCAGGCCGGACTTGGTGTTGACCTCCGGGTGGCGGGCCTTGAACTGCTTGAGCAGTTCCAGCGAGTAAGCGTAGTCGGCACCTGGGCGGGCCTGCTTGTAGAGGCGCGGCACGGTTTCCAGGTTGTGGTTCATGACGTCCGGCGTGGACTGGTCGAAGATGTCCAGCGCCACGTCCATGCGGCCGCGGAAGTCGGGCACCAGGACTTCGATGGTGGTCTTGGGGCTGGCTTCGCGCGTGGAGCGGATGCACTCGACGAAGTGCTGGGCGCCGCCGTCGCGCAGGTCGTCCCGGTCTACGCTGGTGATCACCACGTAGTTGAGGCGCATCGCGGCGATGGTCTTGGCCAGGTTGGTCGGCTCGTTGGTGTCCAGCGGCTCGGGGCGGCCGTGGCCGACGTCGCAGAAGGGGCAGCGGCGGGTGCAGATGTCACCCATGATCATGAAGGTGGCCGTGCCCTTGCCGAAGCATTCGTGGATGTTGGGGCAGGAGGCTTCTTCGCAGACGGTGTGCAGCTTGTGCTCGCGCAGGGTGTCCTTGATCTCGTTGAAGCGTTCGGCTTCGACGCCGGCGCCGAGCTTGATGCGGATCCAGTCGGGCTTCTTGAGGCGCTCGGCGGGAACGATCTTGATGGGGATGCGGGCGGTCTTTTCGGCGCCGCGTTGCTTGCGGCTCTCGGAATCCATTGAATCTAATCCTTTGGTAAGGCGGTGGGCGGTACTTCGGGAAAATGCCGCTGGAGGTGGCCGAGAAGCCGTTCGGCGACTTCGTCGGGGCCTTCAGTCACGCCGAAGTCCTTGAGTTGTATTGTCTTGAGCCCACTATAGCCGCAAGGGTTGATCCACGTAAACGGGGTTAAATCCATGTCGACGTTAAGGGAAAGGCCGTGATAGCTGCAGCCGTTGCGTACGCGCAGGCCGAGGGCGGCGACCTTTTCGCCGGCGATATACACGCCAGGCGCGCCGTCCTTGCGTTCAGCGGTGAGGCCGAAGTCGGCGACGCAGTCGATGATGGCCTGTTCGAGCAGGTTCACCATTTCGCGCACCTTGAGGTGGCGGCGATGCAGGTCGAGCAGCAGGTAGGCGACCACCTGGCCGGGGCCGTGGTAGGTGATCTGGCCGCCGCGGTCGATCTTGACCAGCGGGATTTCGGTGGCGTGCAGCAGGTGTTCGGGCTTACCGGCCTGGCCGAGGGTGTAGACCGGCGGGTGCTGGACCAGCCACAACTCGTCCGGGGTGGTGTCGTTGCGGCTGGCGGTGAATTCCTGCATGGCCCGCCAGGTGGGCTCGTAGGGCACCAGGCCCAGGTGGCGGACGATCACAGTACGACCTTGACCAGCGGGTGGGCGGTCAGTGCGCGGTAGAGATCGTCGAGCTGGGCCTGGGAAATGGCATTGACGGTACAG
Organism: Zoogloea sp. GDB6; assembly: GCF_056724105.1. Taxonomy (NCBI): domain Bacteria; kingdom Pseudomonadati; phylum Pseudomonadota; class Betaproteobacteria; order Rhodocyclales; family Zoogloeaceae; genus Zoogloea; species Zoogloea sp. GDB6. Next base: position 42,922 of record NZ_CM161497.1, read on the forward strand.
GTGATGGACAGGTAGTTGCCCTTGGCCGACGGGCGCATCTCCATCGCGGTGCCATCGAAGTCCGGCGCGTGCACCGTCACCACTTCCAGCACGGCCTGGGCGAAGCCGTCGACCCGCGCGCCCATAATCTTGATCGGGAATTCGCAGGGGAATTCGAGCAGGGTGGTGCGTTGTTCAGTCATGGATGTTCCTGGTTGAGGGTGAGGCGTCGGGGCGGGCGCGCGCTGTGCGTCCACCCTCACAAGATGCGGGCGCAGGTGCCCAACTTCAAGTGTCCCGACGCGATCCTCAGGTGCCGCAGGTGTCAGAACTTCTTGAACCACAGGCGGATGGCGTCCCACAGGCGGCCGAACCAGCCGGCCTCGGGGACGTCGGAGAGGGCGACCAGCGGGTATTCGCCGATGGTCTTGCCATCGACAGACAGCTGCACGCTGGCGATCTTCTGGCCCTTGGTGATCGGGGCGATCAGGTCCGGCGGGGGCACGATGGTGGTCTTCACCTTCTGGGCGTCGCCCTTCGGCAGGGACAGGATCAGGTCGCTCAGCACGCCGACCTTGACGCTGCTCTCGGCGCCCTTCCAGACGCGGAAATCGCTGACCGCCTGGTTGGCGGTGTAGACCTTGGCGTCGTCGTAGGCCAGGTAGCCCCAGTTGAGCAGCTTCTGGGATTCCTGGGCGCGCACGTTGTCGCTGGTGGTGCCCACGACCACCGAGATCAGGCGGCGGTCATTGCGCTTGGCGGAGGAGATCAGGCAGTAGCCGGCGCTCTCGGTGTGGCCGGTCTTGAGGCCGTCGACGGTGGGGTCGAGGGCGAGCAGGCGGTTGCGGTTGGGCTGGCGGATCTTGTTGTAGGTGTATTCCTTGATGGAATAGATCGGGTAGAAGTCCGGGAAGTCGCGGATGATCGCGGCGGACAGCATCGCCAGGTCGTGCACCGAGGCCAGGTGGGTCGGGCTGGGCAGGCCGGTGGAGTTCTCGAAGTGGGTGTTCTTGAGGCCGAGACGGGCGGCTTCCTTGTTCATCAGCTGCACGAAGTTCTCTTCGGAGCCGGCGATGGCTTCGGACAGCGCGATGCAGGCGTCGTTGCCGGACTGGATGATCATGCCGTGGATCAGTTCCTTCACGGTGACCGGCATGTTGGGCTCGATGAACATCTTGGAGCCGCTGATCTTCCAGGCCTTTTCCGAGACGGGAACGATCTGGTCGAGGGTGATGGTCTTGTTCTTGATCGCCGCGAACGTGAGGTAGGCGGTCATCAGCTTGGTCAGTGATGCCGGCTCGATACGCTCGTCGGGTTTCTCGGAGGTGAGCACCTGGCCGGAGCCCACGTCGAGGAGCAGCCAGGCTCGTGCAGCGACGGTCGGTGGGACCATCTGGGCGAAGACGAGGGTGGGAATCAGCAGCAGGAGCAGGATGAAACGACGCAACATGGTGGGGTGGGGAGAAGCAAAAGCGCAATTATAGACACCCCGTCCGGTGCCCGACGCCCGAGTTTGTAATGGTTTTTTTGCACTGCAGCGGGAACTCCATTAGGCTCGCCCTGTCTGGATCGATGCAATGCAACTCATTCGCCGTGGTCTATCCCTCGTGCTGGCCTGTCTCGTGCTCATCTGGGCAGGGGCGGCCTTTGCCGACGATTGCATCGACGCGGCGGAAGACCTGGCCGACTATATGCAGAGCGCGGAGCAATTCCACGAAGAGGCGGATCCGTTGGTCCTCGATCTGCACGGCGCCGATCCGCAGGACTGCCCGGCCCTCTCTGGCGGCATCCCGCTCCCTGTCCTCCATCTCGTAGAAGTCCGCCCGGAAGCCATTCCGCCGGTGTGGCACTCCGTCCTGCCGCAGCCCGCGGCGCCCCCTCCCAGAAACGCCTGAACGACCGGCCCGTCAGGGCCGGTTGCGCCTTCACGTCTTGTTCCGGACGGGCCTTGTGTCGCCTGTCGGTTGTCGAATAACAAAACGAGAGCAGCACCCATTGGGTGCTGAAGAATCCGCATGTTCAGGAAGTCCTTCATGGCGGCCGCCCTTTTGCTGGCTGCCGCCCACGCCGTCGCCGACGGTACTGCCACCTATTCCCTGCCGGCCCTGCGCGATGCCGCGCGGGCGGCTCATCCTTCCCTTGCCGCGGCGCGGGCGGCCGTCGAGGCCGGGCGGGCGCAGGTGACCAGTGCCGGCGCCTATCCCAACCCCGAGGTGGAGTTTCTCGCTGGACGCACCCGTGCCCGCACGCCCGGCGCCACCACCGGCGCGGTGCAGAGCCTCGAAATCACCCAGCGTGTCGACAACCCCTGGCAGCGGGACGCCCGCATCGACGCCGCCGGTTTCGCGCTGAATGCCCGTGAGGCCGAGCAGCGCAGCTTCGAGAACGATCTGCTGGCCCGCCTCGACCAGCGCTTCTACGAATTGTTGCGCCGCGAAGCGGAACTGCGTGCGGCCAAGGAGGATCTGGGCCTCGCCGAGCAGATCCGCGCCCGTGTGGCGGTGCGGGTACAGACCGGCGAATCGCCGCGGTATGAATTGATCAAGGCCGACACCGAACTGCTCAACGCGCAGAAGTCGGCCGAAGGCGCCGCGCTGCGGGTGTCCCAGGCGCGGGCGGGCTTGCGTGCGCTGGTCAGCCCGGCGCTGCCGGCTGAGTTCGCGGTGGACGGTTCGCTGGCGACCAGCCCGGTGGTGCCCTCCCTCGACAAGCTGCGTGCCGAGGTGCTGGCCCGCAATCCGGAGCTGGCGCGCAGCCAGGCCGAGGTGAAGCGTGCCGAGCGCCAGCTGGAGCTGGAGCGTCTGCGCCGCCATCCCGAGCTGGCCGTCAAGGTGACCGAGGAGCGGGACAGCGAGCTTCGTGACAGCCGCGTCGGCGTGATCCTCAGCGTGCCGCTGTGGGACCGCCGCCAAGGGCCGGTGGCCGAGGCCGGTGCGTTGCTGAGCAAGAGCCGCAGCGAGCAGGCCGGCCAGGAACTGGCGCTGACCCAGGCGCTGGAAGGTGCCTATCGCCAGTACGAGATCGCCCGCACCCAGGTGAATGCCCTCGAGAACGGGATCATCCGCGAGGCAGAGGCCGCGCTGAAGGTGGCCGAAGCCGCCTACCGCTTCGGCGAGCGCGGCATCCTCGACTACCTGGATGCCCAGCGGGTCTTCCGTGCCGCCCGCAATGAACTCATCGCCGCCCGCTACGAACTGCAGCTGGCCGTCATCGAAATCGAGCGCCTGCGCGCCGCTCAATGATCCGGATCGCTCCCATGAAGCTTCGCAAAACTACCTTGGTCACCCTGCTGGCCGCCCTCATGATTTCCGCGTGCAGCAAGGATGCTGCACAGACCACCGACAAACCCGCGGCCGACGCCAACGGCACGGCCGCCATCGCCGAAGGCGGTGTGGTCAATGCCAAGGCGGCGCCGGCCGATCCGGCACTGGTCACCGTGCCGCCCGGGTTCGGCGCCGAACTGAAGGTGACGCCGGCCGGGCAGAGCGCCGTTGCCGACACCCTGCGGGTGGCCGGCAAGGTGGATTTCGATTCTCAGCGAGTGACGCGCATCGGCGCGACGGTGACCGGCCGCGTCATCGACATCCAGGCCCAGCTGGGCCAGGCGGTGAAGGTCGGCGATACGCTGGCGACGATCAACAGTACCGAGCTGAGCGCGGCCCAGCTCACCTATCTGAAAGCCCGCGCCCAGGCCGACCTGCAGGCCCGCAGCGTGGAACGGGCGCGTCAGCTGTTCGCCGCCGACGTGATCGGCAAGGCTGAGCTGCAGCGCCGCGAGAGCGAGCTGGCCATCGCCTCCGCCGAACAGCGCGGTGCGGCCGACCAGTTGCGCGTGCTCGGCATGTCGTCGGGGGCCATCAACCGGCTGGGCAGTTCCGGCAGCATCAATTCGGTGATCTCGGTGGCGTTGACGATGGCTGGTGTCGTGGTCGAGCGGCCGGTGGCTCAGGGCCAGGTGGTGCAGCCGGCCGATGCGTTGTTCGTGGTGGCCGACCTGTCCCGCGTGTGGGTCACCGCCGAGGTGCCCGAGCAACAGGCGGCACTGGTCAAGGCCGGCCAGTCGGTGGATATCGAGGTGCCGGCCCTCGGCTCGCGCCTGACCGGCAAGCTGATCTACGTGGCCGACACGGTCAATCCGGAGACCCGCACGATCTCCGTGCGCAGCGTGGTGGATAACGCCGCGCGCCAGCTCAAGCCGGCGATGCTGGCGACGATGCTGATCCAGGCCGCGCCGGTGGAGCGGGTGGTGGTGCCGTCCCAGGCGGTGGTGCGCGATGGCGATGCGGACAACGTCTTCGTTGAGACGGGGCCGCAGCAGTTCCGCCTGACCGCGGTGCGCCTCGGCCCCGACATGGACGGCCGCCGCGCGGTGCTGTCGGGCCTCAAGGCCGACCAGCGGATTCTCGTGTCGGGGGCTTTCCACCTGAACAACGAGCGCAAGCGCAAAGAGCTGGAATAAGGACGGACCATGATCGAATCCCTAGTCCGTGCCGCGCTCCGCCAGCGCTTGGTGGTCGTGGTGGTGGCCGTGGTGCTGCTCGCCTTCGGCCTCAACGCGGCGCGCAAGCTGTCGGTGGATGCCTTCCCCGACGTGACCAATGTGCAGGTGCAGATCGCCACCGAAGCCAAGGGGCGTTCCCCCGAGGAGGTGGAGCGCTTCGTCACCGTGCCGCTGGAAATCTCCATGACCGGCCTGCCCGGTCTGGAGGAAATGCGTTCACTCAACAAGCCCGGCCTGTCGCTGATCACCTTGGTATTCACCGACGCGACCGATGTGTACTTTGCCCGCCAACTGGTGATGGAACGCCTGCTCGAAGTGGGCAGCCGGATGCCGGAAGGCGTGGTGCCGGTGCTCGGCCCGGTGTCCACCGGCCTCGGCGAGGTGTACCAGTACACACTCGACCGTCCGGATGACGGCAACCGGGAGCTGACCGAGAAGGAGCTGACCGAGAGGCGCATCGCCCAGGACTGGGTGGTGCGCCCGTTGCTGCGCTCGATTCCGGGCGTGGCGGAGATCAATTCCCAGGGTGGTTTCGCACGCCAGTATCAGGTGCTGGTGAACCCCGACCGCCTGCGCCATTACAAGATCACCGTGCGCGACGTGTATGAGGCGGTGGCCCGCAACAACGCCAATTCCGGCGGCGGCATCCTGCCCCAGTACGCGGAGCAGTACCTGATCCGCGGCGTCGGCCTGGTGAAGAGCCTGTCCGATATCGGCGCCATCGTGCTGAAGGAGGTCGGCGGCACGCCGGTGTATGTGCGCGACGTGGCGGAGGTGACCTTCGGCCACGAGGTGCGCCAGGGCGCGGTGGTGAAGAACGGCGTCACCGAGTCGGTGGGCGGCATCGTGATGATGCTGCGCGGCGGCAACGCCAAGGAGGTGGTCAGCCGCATCAAGGCCCGCGTGGCGGAGATCAACGAGAAGGGCATGCTGCCCGACGGGCTGCAGATCGTGCCCTACTACGACCGCTCGGAGCTGGTGGATGCGGCGCTGCAAACCGTCATCAAGGTGCTGCTGGAGGGCATCGCGCTGGTGGTGGTGGTGCTGTTCCTGTTCCTCGGTGACGTGCGCTCGAGCCTGATCGTGGTGGCGACGCTGGTGCTGACGCCACTGCTGACCTTCCTGGCGATGAACCACTACGGCATCTCGGCCAACCTGATGTCTCTCGGTGGTCTGGCGATCGCCATCGGCCTGATGGTGGACGGTTCGGTGGTGGTGGTGGAAAACGCCTTCGCACGCCTCGGCCACGCCACCGACAGGGGCGAGAGCAAGGTGCGCATCATCTTCGACGCGGTGCGCGAGGTATCCACGCCGGTGATCTTCGGGGTCAGCATCATCATCCTGGTGTTCCTGCCGCTGATGACCCTGCAGGGCATGGAAGGCAAGATGTTTGCGCCGCTGGCCTACACCATCGCCATCGCGCTGGCGGTGTCCCTGTTCCTGTCCCTGACCCTCACGCCGGTGCTGTCGTCCTACCTGCTGAAGGGCGGCGCCGAGCACGACACCTGGTTGATCGCCAAGATCAAGGCGCCCTACCTGAAGCTGCTGTACTGGGCGGTGGCCAACAGCCGCAAGACGGTCACCGGCGGGGTGATCCTGCTGGTCGTTACGCTGGGCATGTTCCCCTTCCTCGGCACCGCCTTCATCCCCGAGATGAAGGAAGGGTCGGTGGTGCCGGGCATCAATCGGGTGCCGAACATCTCGCTGGATGAGTCCATCAAGATGGAAATGGAGGCGATGCGCCTGGTGATGCAGGTGCCGGGCGTCAAGTCGGCGATCTCCGGCGTCGGCCGCGGCGAGTCGCCGGCCGACCCGCAGGGCCAGAACGAGTCGACCCCCATCGTCAGCCTCAAGCCCCGCGACGAGTGGCCGGCCGGATGGACCCAGGACGACATCGCCGCGGCGATGCGCGAGAAGCTGAAGGCCCTGCCGGGCGTGCAGGTGGTGATGGCCCAGCCGATCTCCGACCGGGTGGACGAGATGGTCACCGGCGTGCGCTCCGACGTGGCGATCAAGGTCTTCGGCGACGACCTGGACGAGCTGAAGAAGAAGGCCGAGGAGATCGCCCGCGTGGCGGGCGGCATCGCCGGCTCCGAGGACATCCGCGTCGAGCGGGTCACCGGTCAGCAGTATCTGTCCATCGAGATCGACCGCCAGGCCATCGCCCGCCACGGTCTCAACGTGTCGGACGTGAACGACACCATCGAGGCGGCTGTCGGCGGCAAGCAGGCGACCGAGGTGTACGAGGGCGAGCGGCGCTTCGCGTCGGTGGTGCGCCTGCCCGAGAGCTTCCGCGACAACGTGGAGAAGATCGGCGACATCCTGATCAGCACGCCGGGCGGCGCCCAGGTGGCGCTGGAGAACCTGGCGACGATCCGCGTCGCCGACGGTCCGGCGCAGATCTCCCGCGAGCTCGCCAAGCGCCGCATCGTGGTCGGCGTGAACGTGAAGGACCGGGATCTGGGCGGCTTCGTCGCGGAGCTGCAGAAGGCGGTGGATGCCAAGGTCAAGCTGAAGGAAGGCTATTACCTGGAGTGGGGCGGCCAGTTCCAGAACCTGGAGCGCGCCATGGGCCACCTGACGATCATCATTCCGGTGACCGTCGGGGCGATCTTCTTCCTGCTGTTCCTGCTGTTCGGCTCCCTCAAGCTGGCCAGCCTGATCATCCTGGTGCTGCCCTTTGCCAGCGTCGGTGGGGTGATCGGACTCCTGGTGACCGGCGAATACCTGTCGGTGCCGGCTTCAGTGGGTTTCATTGCGCTGTGGGGCATCGCGGTGCTCAACGGGGTGGTGCTGGTGAGCTACATCCGCAGCCTGCGCACCGAGGGCGTGCCGCTGGCCGAGGCGGTCGTGAAGGGGGCGACCTTGCGCTTCCGGCCGGTGATGATGACCGCGACGGTGGCCCTGCTGGCGCTGGTGCCCTTCCTGTTCGCCACCGGGCCGGGCTCGGAAGTGCAGCGTCCGCTGGCCATCGTGGTGATCGGCGGGCTGATCACCTCGACGCTGCTGACCCTGGTGGTGCTGCCGACCCTTTACAGGTGGTTCGACGACACCCCCTACGAGGCCTGATCAAGATTTGAAAGGGCCGCCCTGAAGGGTGGCCCGCCGCAGTACGAAGGAGACATCATGAAAGAGATACGTGCCGTCATCCGGCCCCAGAAACTGCCCCGCCTGCGCGAGGTGCTGCGGGCCGTGCCGGGTTTCCCGGGGATGACCATCAGCAAGGCGGTGGGCTGCGGCGCCACCGTGCGTCACACGCCTGCCAACATCAAGGACGAGTTGACGGATTTCAGCGACAAGATGCGGGTCGAGATCATCGCGCCCGATGAGCTGGTGGAGGCGTTGGTCGAGCAGATCGTGCAGGTTGCCAGCACCGGTCAGACCGGCGACGGGTTGGTGTGGGTGGTGGATGTGCAGCGTGCGGTGTTCATCCGCAAGACCGTCGACGGCGCCCCGCAGGCCTGAAGCGCCGGGCGTTCAGAGATCAATGGCGACGGACAGCCAGATCATGCTGGAGGCTGGATTCACCGGCCGGTCGGGATGCAGGAACTGCTCCGAGCGGTCGGTGATCTCCTGGTGCGACGAGCCCAGGTTGATGCCGTTCAGGGCTACTTCCACCAGGCGGCCATCCATGCGGAAGTTGCGCGCGACGCGCAGGTCAAGGGTGGTGTAAGGCCGCGACACGTAATCGTAGCCCGGTACGTAGCCGTAGCCGCCGGCCAGCGGGCCCATGCGCAGCAGGCTGGCCGTGCTCTTCCAGCCGCTGCCGTAGTCCTGCAGCCAGGTCAGGCTGGCCGAATAGGGCGAGGTGCGCTCGGCGATGGAGCGATCATTGACCCGGCGATCGATCAGCGTGTGGCTGAACAGCACTTCACCGCCGGTCCAGGGCTTGGTGCGGAGCTGGTATTCGATGCCGCGCAGTTCGACCGGCATGTCCACATTGACGAACTGGGAGCTGGGCAGCGGTAGCGGCAGTGGGCCGACCGGGGAGGGCACCGTCTGGCGGACGACGAAATCGGTGATGCGTTCGTTGAAGATGCGCACGTCCAGTGTGGCGTCCAGGGCCGGGAAGCGGCCGAGGTAGCCCACTTCGACGGTATCTACGTACGGTGTGCGCAGATTGGGATTGGACACGTAGGGCCAGGACACCAGGATGCCCGATTTGGGATCGTAGGCCCGTACATCGCCATACAGGTCGAACAGGTTGCGCTGCTGCCAGGCCCGTGCGTAACCGGCCCGGAAGGTGTCGCGGGGGCTGGCCTGCCAGTTGAGGAAGGCACGCGGGATGAACTGGCTGGCCATCCCGCTGTTCTTCTCCAGCAGGCCGCCGAGGTTCAGTTGCCACTCGGGGGTCAGGTGCCAGTCGAGATTGGCGAACCCGCGGTACAGATCGAGGACCGGGGGTTTCCGGCCTGCGAACAGGAAGGATGCGTCCGTCGAATCGCGGCGCGCCTCGAGACCCCACACCATGCGGGCCTGGGAGGTCAGCGCGAAGCGATGCTGGATCTCCGCGTTGGTGCGATCGCTGTCGCGGCTGCGATTCAGCGGCACAGCCGGAAAGGCGGGGGGCGCCGAGGCCAGCCATTTTTCCGTGCCGGCTTCGTGGTTGCGGTACAGGCTGACGAGCCATTCCTCGTTCTCGTCGAGCGTCCGGCGCCAGGTCATATGGACTGTCGACGCCTCGGAGTCGCTATTCCGTTCTCCATTGTTGTCGAACAGCGAATCGGGATAGCCGAGTCCCCGCTGGGCGCGGCTGTAGCCGGCCCGCAGCGTCAGCTCGTCGCGGGCATTCAGTCGATAGTCGCTGCGCAGGCTGAGGGTCTGGGTGTGGCGGGAGTCGTTGAGGGCGCTGAAGCCATTGTCCCGTGTCTGTGCCGCGGACATGCGGACGCCCAGCCCGTCGCTACCGCCCGTCCAGCTCGCGTACAGATCGGCGATGCCATGCTGACCGACATTGACCTGGCCGGATGCGCCGTGGTCCTGGTGGCTGTGGCGGGTGATGATGTTGATGACGCCCAGGAAGGCGTTGGCGCCATAGGCATTGGAGTTGGTGCCGCGGACGACCTCGATGCGCTCGATTTCCTGGATGGTGAGCGGCAGCGCGGACCAGTCGACGCCGCCGAAAGAACTCGGCGCATACACCGAGCGGCCGTCGATGAGGACCTGGATCTCGGTCGGGTAGTCACTGCCGAGGCCGTGGTAGGTTACCCATTGGGAATGGCCGCGCTCCTGACCGACCTGCATGCCGGGAACGAGACGCAGCAGGCGGGCGACATCCCGGTAGCCGGTGGCACGGATGAACTCGCGGTCGAGGATGGTCACCGCACCCGGTGCCTCGTTGAGGACCTGGGGCAGGCGGGATGCCGACAGGACGGTTGGCAACTCTTCGAAAAAAGGGGATTCCGCACTGTCAGCCCGGCTCTGTGCATGGGCATGGAGCGTGGGCAGACACAGTAAACCAGCCAGCGCAGCAGGTAGAGCCTGCCGAATAGTCAGCAAGGGCATTGAGCGATTTTTTATTGTGGTGGAAGTGGGGGTCTCCCTGACGTTCCACGTCGCCCCCATAATCTTCCAATTATATCGACCCCGCCCTTGTTGGGTTGTGAATCATGTCATCCGATGTAAATGAGTAATCACACCCGTTTGGTGGCTCATGCGGGCGGCCCCACACCGGCTGGTGTGGGGCCGCTTGTCGGGCTCAGGACAGACGCACGGCCACGAAGATCCGGCTGCCGCCGCGCTGGACCAGCAGCGCGAAGCGGTTGCCGGCCGCGTCGAGGAGCTTGCGGAACTGCTCCGCAGTGGTGATCGGCTGATTGTTGATCCCGAGGATCACGTCGCCGGCCTGTAGACCGGCCTTGGCAGCCGGGCCAGCGGCGTCTTCGATCAGCAGGCCGCCGGGTACGCCGAGGCGGGACGCTTCCTGGGTGGTCAGCGCGCGGCCGGTCAGGCCCAGCTTGCTGCTGGCCGCTTCGGACTTCCGCTCCGGGGTGGCGGCGAGGTTGCGTTCGGCGACCTGCTCGCCCAGGGTGACGTTGAGCTCGCGGGCCTTGCGGTCGCGCCAGATCGACAGGCGCACCACCGAGCCGGGTTTCAGCTCGCCGATGATGCGCGGCAGGTCGGCGGAGTTGTCCACCTTCTGGCCGTTGACGCCGAGGACCACGTCCCCCGCCTGCAGTCCGGCCTTATCCGCCGGCGAGCCCGCTTCGACGTTGGCGACCAGTGCGCCGGTCGGCTTGTCGAGACCGAAGTTTTGGGCCAGGTCGGCATCGAGGCCCTGGATGGCCACGCCGAGGCGGCCGCGGGACACCTTGCCGTACTTCTGCAACTGATCCTTGACCTTCAGCGCGACGTCGATGGGGATTGCGAAGGAGATGCCCATGAAGCCGCCGGAGCGGGAGTAGATCTGCGAGTTGATGCCGATCACTTCGCCGGCCAGGTTGAACAGCGGTCCGCCGGAATTGCCCGGGTTGATCGCCACGTCGGTCTGGATGAAAGGCACGTAGGTCTCGTCCGGCAGGCGACGGGCCTTGGCACTGATGATGCCGGCGGTCACGGTGTTTTCGAAGCCGAAGGGGGAGCCCATCGCGACGACCCACTCGCCGACCTTGCTGCGTTCGGCGTCGCCGGTCTTGACGTAGGGCAGGCCGTTGGCATTGATCTTCAGCAGCGCTACGTCGGTGCGCTTGTCGGAGCCGACCACCTTGGCCTTGAACTCGCGCTTGTCGGTCAGCCTGACGGTGACTTCGGTGGCGCCGTCCACCACGTGGGCGTTGGTCAGCACGTAGCCGTCTGCGCTGACGATGAAGCCCGAGCCGACGCCCTGCTGGATTTGCTCGGGTGCCGACCGGCCTCCGCGTCCGCCGCCGTTGCCCGGCGCGCCGGGCACGGGGATGCCGAAGCGGCGCAGAAGGTCGTAGAAGGGGTCATCCGCGAAGGGATCGTCGCCGGATGTCTCCCCGCCGCGGGCCACTTTCTGGGTCACGCTGATATTGACGACGGCCGGCCCCACCTGTTCGACCAGCCCGGAAAAGTCCGGCAGGCCGTAGCGGTTGGCCGCGGCGGCGGAAGGCGCGGCCGGAGCAACCGCCGGCGGCGTGCTGACGGCGTGGGACGGGGAAATGGCGCCGCCCTCCTGCAGGCAGCCCGACAGGGCCAGGACAATGGCGGAAAAGGCGAGGCTGGAACGAAGCACGGCAGTTTTCATGCGCAACTCCTGTAGTTTTTATCCGGATTTATGGACGCCGCGCCGCGGCGCCGCGTTCCCTGCTACAACAATCGCTTACAAAAGTGGGGTCGGTCGGACAGTCTGCAAGAGGGGCCGCGCTGCTGCTGGCCGGCATACGTCGGGGCTGCTTTTTGGCACGGGCGTTGTATAGTTAATCTCTATCACCATTGCGGGTGTGCCCCATGACATTGACCGATCTCCGCTATCTCGTTGCGCTGGCCCGCGAGCGTCATTTCGGGCATGCCGCCGAACGCTGCAATGTCAGCCAGCCGACCCTGTCGGTAGCGATCAAGAAGCTCGAGGAAGAGCTGGCCGTGACGCTCTTCGAGCGCAGCGCCGCCGATGTGAAGATCACCGACATCGGCGCCCGCATCGTCGCCCAGGCCGAAAAGGTGCTGCTCGAGGCGGGCCAGATCAAGGAACTCGCCACCGCCGGCCGCGATCCCCTGTCCGGTCCGTTGAAGGTCGGTGTGATCTACACCATCGGGCCTTACCTGTTGCCGCACCTGATCCCGCGTGTGCATGAGGCGGCACCGTCGATGCCGCTGCTGATCCAGGAAAACTACACCGCCCGGCTGGCCGAATCCCTCAAACGCGGCGACCTGGACGTGATCGTCGTAGCCCTGCCGTTCGAAGAGCCCGGCATCGTCACTCAGGCCGTCTATGACGAACCTTTCCGCGTGCTGATGCCGGCTGGCCATGCGTGGGAGAAGGAAGATGCGATCGCCGCCTCCAGTCTGGCCGAGGCGCCACTGCTGCTGCTCGGGGCCGGCAACTGCTTCCGCGACCAGGTGCTGGAGGTGTGCCCGATGTGCCGCAGCGGTGAAGGCCTGCAGCGTACGCTGGAGGGTAGTTCGCTGGAAACCATCCGCCACATGGTGGCCACCGGTGCCGGCATCACCGTGCTGCCGAGCAGTGCGGCCGATCCGTTGCCGAACGGCAACGCGCTGCTCAGCGTGCGCCCCTTCGTGGCGCCGGAGCCCTTCCGCCGCGTCGCGCTGGCCTGGCGGGTGACCTACCCGCGCAGCGGCGCCATCGACGTGATCCGCTCGGCGATCCTGTCCAGCCCGTTGGCGGGCGTGCGGGCGGTCAGCCGCTGATTGCCCGGGCGGCACCGGCCTCGGTGACGATCCAGTCCATCGGCTGGTCGTGGGGCTGGGGGAAGGTGTCGTCTACCCGTGCCAATTCGAAGGCCACGCCGACGCACGGCGGCGCCGGTTGCAGGGCCGCCAGTGTGCGGTCGAAATAGCCGCCGCCGTAGCCGAGCCGGTAACCGGCGGCGTCGAAGACGTTGAGGGGTACCAGGATCAGCTCCGGCTGCAGGATTTCCGTGCCGGCGGGAATCGGGATGCCGTGGTGATCCGTTTCCATCGGCACGTCCGGATGCCAGTGCAGGAAGACCATCGGTGCGCCCGGTGTCCGGACCACCGGCAGCGCCATTTGCCGTGCCGGGTCGACGGCCAGCCAGCGCTGCGCCCAGGGCACCAGATCCACCTCGCCGCGCCACGGCCAGCAGAAAGCCACCGTCTTCGGCGCAAGTTCGTCCAGCAGGCGGTCCAGATGATCCTCGATCCGGCGTGTGAAGGCCGCGCGTTCGGCCGCAGGGAGTCGTTCCCGTGCGGCAATGCGGGTTTTTCTTAAATTTTGTCGCAGCGCGGCAACGGCGGCGTCGGGATCCACGCTTGGGCGGAGGAGGGGAGGGGTCACTGTGCTATTCTCCGATGGCATCGATGCAGGACGTAAAAGCAATGAAGAATAGCGTGTGGGCCGTGCTGGCGGCAGTGTTGTGGATGGCCTTGCCGGCCGGTGGCGATCCCGGTGACGAGAGGATACTGCTCGCCAAGGATGCTGCGCGCAGCGGCGACCGTAACCGTCTCGTCCAGCTTGCGCCTCCCACGGGGCACGTCCTCGATCCCTATCCCGAATACTGGGCTCTGTCCAACCAGGTCGCCCGGCCCGCCGACGTGGATGCGGCGCGCATCCAGGATTTCCTGCAGCGCTATTCCGGCAGCTGGCTGGCCGAGAAGCTGCGCGGCGAATGGCTGCGCAACCTCGGCAGGCGCGGCGACTGGGTCCAGCTGGCCGGCGAGTTCCCGAACCTGGAGCAGCCGGAGCAGGACCTGAAGTGCTACCAGTTCCAGGCTCGCCTGCAGAATGGTGACCGGACGGCGCTGGAAGACGCCCGCCCGCTGTGGTTCGTGCTGGTGGATACGCCCGACAGCTGCGTGCCGGTGCTGCAGGCCTTGGTCCGCGAAGCCCTGGTCAGCCCGGACGACATGTGGTTCCGCATCCGCCGCCTGATGGAGGTCAAGCGCCTCGCCGGCGCCCGCGCGGTGGCGAGCTGGTTGCCGGCGGACCAGCAGCCCGCCCCGTCCGACCTCGACAAGGCCAGCACCAATCCGGCGACCTACTTCGACCGCCTGCCGATCAATTTCTCGGCGTCCCGCCAGGGGCGCGAGCTGGCGCTGATTGCTCTGGCCCGCATTGCCCGTGACGATCCGCCGGCCGCCTATGTGCGCTATGCGCGCATCGACGAGCGTCTGTCGAGCACCGACCGCGCCTATGCGCTCGGGCAGATCGGCTGGCAGGCGGCGGCGCGCCTGTTGCCGGATGCGAACGCCTGGTTCAAGGCCGCCGGCGATACCCCGATGTCCGACGAGCAAGCTGCCTGGCGCGTGCGTGCGGCGCTGCGCGCGGCGGACTGGCGCGCGGTGCGCAGCGCCGTCGAGGCCATGCCGCCGGGGCTGCGCGAGCAGCCGGACTGGAGCTACTGGCTCGGCCGCGCCCAGCAGGCTCTCGGCAATCGGGAGGCCGCCCGCAAGGAGTTCGCGCGCATCGCCGGCCATCCGACCTTCTACAGCATCCTGGCCGGCGAAGAGCTCGGCCAGACCTTCACGCTGCCGGCCAAGGCGCGCGCCACCAGCGCCGACGAGGCCGAACTGGCGCGCCAGACGCCGGGCCTGCAGCGGGCCATCGCGCTGTTCCGCCTGGATCTGCGCACTGAAGGCACCCGTGAGTGGAATTGGACGCTGCGCAACAAGGATGACCGCTTCCTGCTCGCCGCGGCCCAATTGGCCCAGCAGCTCGGCATCTACGACCGGGCCATCAACGCCGCCGACCGCACCCGCAACGAGCACGACTACAGCCTGCGCTACCTGGCGCCTTTCCGCGACCGCATCGAGCCCAACGCGAAGAGCCGCGACCTGGACACCGGCTGGGTCTATGGCCTGATGCGCCAGGAAAGCCGCTTCGTCACCGCCGCCCGCTCCGGTGTCGGTGCCCAGGGGCTGATGCAGATCATGCCGGCCACCGGCCAGTGGGTCGCCGGCAAGCTCGGCATGAAGGGCTTCAACGTCGGCTGGCTGCAGGATCCGGACACCAACGTGATGCTCGGCACCACCTACATGCGCATGGTGCTGGCCGGCCTCGACAACCATCCGGTGCTGGCGTCCGCCGCCTACAACGCCGGCCCGGGGCGGGCGAAGAAGTGGAAGGACAGCAAGCCCCTCGAAGGCGCGGTGTATGCCGAGACCATCCCCTTCAACGAAACCCGCGACTACGTGAAGAAGGTGATGGCCAACAGCATCATCTACTCCGCGCTGCTCGACGGGCGGGCGCCGTCCCTGAAGGGGCGCCTGGGTACCATCTCGGCCAGCGACGGCACTGGCGGCAGCGACCTGGGCAGCCCCGCGCCGGGTGCCGGGCTGGAATGAGCGCCGCGGCGGGAATTCTTTGGCAGCGTAGTGATCTGTAGAGCAGTTGCATCGCTCGGGAAGCGTCGCCATGTCCATCCGTACAGTTCTTCTTATCGGTGGTAGCGGTTTTGTCGGTACTGCCGTCGCCGCCCGCCTGGCCGCGGCCGGCAAGACACTGCTGATTCCCACGCGCCACCGCGAACGGGTGCGCCACCTGCTGGCCCTGCCGACCGCGGACGTGGTCGAGGCGGATGTGGGCGATCCGGCCGAGTTGGCGGTGCTGATGACCGGCGTCGACGCGGTGGTGAATCTCGTCGGCGTGTTGCACTCCCGCTCCGGCCATCCCTACGGGCCGGATTTCGCCCATGCCCACGTGGCCCTTCCCAAGGGCATCGTCACCGCCGCCCGCGAGGCCGGCGTACGGCGCATCGTGCATATCAGCGCCCTTGGCGCGGCGGCGGACGGGCCGTCCGAATACCTGCGTTCGAAGGCCGACGGTGAGGCGGCGATCCGCGCCGCGGCGCCCGGCATCGGCTGGACCATCCTGCGCCCGTCGGTGATCTTCGGGCCCGGCGACAGTTTCCTGAACCTCTTTGCCGGCCTGCTCCAGTGTTTCCCGGTACTGCCTCTCGGCGGCGCGAAGGCGCGCTTTCAGCCGGTTTATGTGGGTGATGTGGCGGAGGTGGTGGCCGAGGCCCTCGAACGGCCCGATGCAGTCGGCCAGACCTTCGAACTGACGGGGCCGCGGCCGTACAGCCTGCAGGCGCTCGTCGAATACGTCGGCCGCATCACCGGCCACCCGCGTCCGGTGATTCCGCTGCCGGAAGGCCTGGCCATGCTGCAGGCGGCGCTGCTCGAATGCCTGCCCGGGCCGCTGATGAGCCGCGACAACGTGCGCTCGATGCGCGTGCCCAACGTCGCCAGCGGTGCGCCGCAGCCGTGGGGGCGCCATCCGACGGCACTTGAGGCAGTGGCGCCGTGTTACCTGGGATCCCTCAACAAGCGCGGCCGCTACACCGCCTTCCAGCTCCATCGCCCATGAAAATCTATTGTGTCGGCGGCGCCATCCGCGACGAACTGCTCGGCCTGCCGGTCAAGGACCGGGACTGGGTGGTCGTCGGCGCCACCCCCGAAACCCTGCTGGCCCAGGGCTATACGCCGGTCGGCAAGGACTTCCCGGTCTTCCTCCATCCCCGCAGCCACGAGGAGTACGCGCTGGCGCGCACCGAGCGCAAGACCGCGCCCGGCTACGCCGGCTTCGTCTTCCACACCGCAGCAGACGTCACGCTGGAAGAAGATCTGGCCCGCCGCGATCTGACCATCAACGCGATCGCGCGTGACGACGACGGTGTGCTGGTGGATCCCTACGGCGGGCGCCGTGACCTGGAAAGCCGGGTGTTCCGCCATGTCAGCCCGGCCTTTGCCGAGGACCCGGTGCGCATCCTGCGGCTGGCACGTTTCGCGGCCCGCTTCGCCGATTTCACGGTGGCGCCGGAAACCCTCGAACTCATGCGTGCGATGGTCGCCGCTGGCGAGGTGGATGCGCTGGTGCCGGAGCGGGTCTGGCAGGAGCTCGCCCGCGGCCTGATGGAGGCGCGGCCGGCGCGGATGATTCAGGTACTGCGCGATTGCGGTGCGCTGGCGCGGCTGCTGCCGGAGGTGGATCGCCTGTTCGGTGTGCCGCAGCCGCTGCAGTACCACCCGGAAGGCGACACCGGCGTTCATGTGCTGATGGTCCTCGACCGGGCCGCCGCCGACGGCCTGGCCCTGCCCGGACGGCTGGCCTGCCTGTTGCACGACCTGGGCAAGGGTGACACGCCGGCGGATGTGCTGCCTCACCATTACGGGCATGAGGCGGCCAGCGAGAGGCTGGCGCGGGACGTCTGCCAGCGCCTCAAATGCCCGGTCGACTGCCGCGACTTGGCGCTGATGATGGCCCGTGAGCACGGCATCGTGCACCAGGGCCAGGTCCTGCGCGCCGAGACCGTGGTCAAGCTCATCGAGCGCTGCGACGGCCTGCGCCGGCCCGAACGTTTCGTCGCGCTGCTCGACGCCTGCGCCTGCGACTACCGGGGGCGCAGCACTTATGAGGAGCGACCCTATCCCCAGCGCGAGCGCCTGCTTGTGGCGCTGGCCGCGGTGCGCGGCGTCGATGCGGGCGCCATTGCCCGCGGCGTGGCGGACAAGGCGCGTATCCCGGTCGAGGTCCATGCGGCACGGGTGGCGGCGGTGCGTCAGCTGGAAGGCCGCGGAGTGAGTGAGAGAGATGCCGTCGGAGACGCGGGCGAGGGGCGCAGCGTCTGTCCGGAGGAAACTCGTTAGCCATTCTACGCACGCCGTCGTCATTGCAACCTACAATGCGCGCACTTCCATGCGCTCGCCTGTCGATTTGCCTGTCGCGTCCTCCCTGGTCCGGCGAATAGCCCTGCTGGCTTGCGGCCTGGGGCTGGCCGTTTCCGCCGCTGCCGTGCAGCCGATCCCTGCCTTTTCCGAGGTCAGGGCCGGTGCCGTGCCTTCGGTGGGTGTCCTGCTCGCCCGGGATGGCACACCATTGGCCGAGCGGCGCCTCAATCCCCATGTGCGCCGCCTGGAATGGGTGGGGCTGCACAGCCTGTCCCCATCGCTGAAGGAGGCCTTGCTGGCGGCGGAGGACAAGCGTTTCTTCGAGCATTCCGGCGTTGACTGGAAGGCCTTTGCCGGCTCCCTGTGGCACAACCTGTGGTATGACCGCAAGCGCGGCGCCTCGACCCTGTCGATGCAGGTGGCGGGCCTGCTCGACCCGGAACTGGCGCTCGGCCGCGATGGCATGCCGCGGCGCAGCCTCGGCCAGAAGTGGGACCAGGCCCTGGCCGCGCAGGCGCTGGAAGCCCGATGGACGAAGGAGCAGATCCTCGAGGCCTATCTCAACCTGGCGCCCTTCCGTGGTGATCTGCAGGGCGTCCATGCGGCGGCACGGGCGCTGTTCGGCAAGTCGCCGAGCGAGTTGGGGCGCCCCGAGGCGCTGATCCTGTCTGTTCTCCTGCGTGGGCCTAATGCCAAGCCGGACGTGGTGGCCCATCGGGCCTGTGTGCTGGCGGAGCGCCTCAATGCGCCGTCGGCCTGCACCGCAGCCCAGCGCCTTGCTGCCAACAATCTGGATCGCCAGCATACCGGGCCGCGCTGGGAGCTGGCTTCCCAGGCCGGACGGCTACTCCTCCAGCATCCCGGTGAACGCCTCACGACCACGTTGGATGCAGATACCCAGCGTGGCGTGACGTCGGTGCTGCATCGCCTCGGCACGCTGGAGGCGGCAGCGGTGGTGCTCGACAATCCTACCGGCGAGGTGCTGGCCTACGTCGGAGCGCCCGATTACGCGGCGCCCGACCACGCGCTCACGCCACGTAATCCGGGCAGCCTGTTGTCTCCCTTTGCCTACGGCCTGGCGCTGGAGCGTCGGTTGATCACGGCGGCCAGCCTGATGGAGGAGTCGCTGGCCAATCACGCTCCGACGCTGCCCGACGAGCGCATGTGGGTCAGTGTGCGGCGGGCGCTGGTGGAGGGAATGAGCGATCCGGCCCAGGCGGTGGGCAGGTTGGTGGCGGACGGCCTGCCGGATCGTCTGCGCCAGGCCGACGTGGATGTGCGCGGTGGTGGCGCTGAGCTCGCCTTGCTGCCGCTGGCGGCCCTCTATCGCAGCCTGGCGGTAGGGGGACAATGGCAGGCGCCGCGCTTCCTGGCCGCCTCGGAGCGTCCGTCACGCCGTGTGTTGCGCCCGGAGGCCAGCTTCATCGTGGCCGACATGCTGGCCGTGCCGGATGCCGACGGCAATCCGCAGCCTTTCGCCTTTCGGCAGTACGTCGCGGACAGCCGCGAGACGCTGACGGTGGGCTTCTCCGAGCGCTTCACGATCGTCCTGTGGGTCGCTGGTTTACGCAACGCCCCGCAGATCGGCAGCCAGGCCTGGCACGATATCCTGCGCGGCCTGTTGCGGGGCCAGACGCCGTCTCGACCGTTGCCGCCGCCGGGCGTGGTGTCGAGCCTGGTGGTGTTCGAGCCGCCGGTCGAGAGCCCGCGGCGGGAGTGGTTCATCCGCGGCACCGAGGTGGAGCGGGTCGCCGTGCCGCGACTGCTGCCGCGTATCGCCCAACCTCTTAATGGCGTGCTGGTGGATGCCATGGCGCTGCTGCGTGACGAGGGCTTCAAGGTGTATTTCGAGGCTACTCACATGCCGGCCGGGGCTAGGTGGCGTCTCAATGGTGAGGACCTCGGGAGCGGCGAGCGGATCGCCTGGCGGCCGGTGGCCGGTCGGCACGTGCTGGAGCTGATGTCTGCTGACGGCCAGGTTCTCGATAGCGTGATCTTTGCCGTGCGGGCACCTCTTGAGCCGCTACAGCGCCCGGATCAGCAGCCAGACAGCCAGTGACATCAGCAGGGTGCTGGTGAGTGGGATGTGGATATGCCGCCCGAAGAGGTCGAAGTGCAGGTCACCGGGCAGGTGCCCGATGCGCCAGCGCCGCAGCGGCAGGCTGGAGCCGAGTCCGGAAACCACGGCCACCACCACGATGGCCAGCAGCCATTTGAGCATTGTCCGCCGCCTTCCGTCATTCAAAGTCCCGATTTAACCGCAGTTTTCTGCGCAGCAACATGTTTTCCGCTTTCGCCCCGCCCGTGTGTGCTGTAAGTTCTGGACCCACAACAATACATATTCATGCCCACCCCATGACGCCGATCTCTCGCCTGCCATTTCCAGCCGTCTTTCTTCAGAGGGCGCGTGCATGAACCGCTCCCGTTTCGGCGATCTGGAAGTTCTCTGTCGCGCGCCGGCCGGCGCGGCCCACGAAACGCCCCTGCTGTTCGTCCACGGCGCCTACACCGCTGCCTGGTGTTGGGATGAGTTTTTCCTGTCGTGGTTTGCCGAGCAGGGCTACACGGCATATGCGATGTCCCTGTCCGGCCATGGCAAGAGCCGCGGGCGGGCCTATCTGGACAGCTTCTCCATAGCCGACTACGTGGCCGACGTGGCCGAGGTGGCTGCCGCGCTACCAGCGCCGCCGGTGCTGGTGGGGCACTCGATGGGCGGCATGGTGGTGCAGAAATTCCTCGAGAACCACTCGGCGCCGGGCGTGGTGCTGATGTCCTCGGTGCCGCCACAGGGGTTGCTCGGCTCGGCTTTCGGCCTGGCCTTCGCGCGGCCGCACCTGCTCGGCGATCTCAACCGCCTGATGGGCGGCGGCCAGCCGCAGATGGAAACCCTGCGGGACGCGCTGTTCCACGAGGCGATCGAACTGGAGCGCCTGCAGCGCTATTACCACCTGTGCCAGCCGGAGTCCCACCGGGCGATCTGGGATATGTCGCTGTTCGACCTGCCCTTCCTGTCGCGCATGCAGATTCCGCCGATGCTGGTGCTCGGTGGTGAGTACGACGTGCTGATTCCGCCGGACCAGGTGCGCATGACGGCGGCCCGCTACGGGGTCAAGGCGCAGATCCTGCCGGGCCTCGGGCATGGTCTGATGATGGAGTCGGACTGGCGTCTGGCGGCCGAGCCGATCGTGCACTGGATGAAGGAAAAGGGCCTGTAAATGCCCTGCAGGGCCCGTGTCTGGCCCGTGCCGTGAAGTCTGTCATGGCGGCGCGCTGCGCCATCGACCATGCTGAAACCGTGAACGAGAGGGTGCGGAGACGGCTGCAGGGGTTCCGTACCGATTTTCCTTCAACCTTTGGAGGCCGCAGCCGTTAGATACATCAGCGGGCCTGATTTTTTCCTTTACCCGCAACGGAGGCCGATATGGTGATCAGCATGGATATGGAAAGTGGTGCTCGGATCTACGGCGAGCCGGTCGAAGAGGTCGGCATGGCGTACGGCGATGAGGTGCTGAATGCCAACCCCTTGCCTCCCGAACTGGCGCTGGGGCTGCAGGAGGTGGCGAGCGTCGGGCGCGGGCAGCATGCAGCGCCCACTGACGTGGAGGCTTTCCTGGCTGCAGTCTATCGCTACCAGGAGTAGGACTCGTGGTTCCCGTCAGGCCTGCCGGCTCATCGAGCCCGCAGGCCTTTTTGCCTTTTAGAGCGCGTGGAGGCGGTCACCCCGGAGGAAACCGAGCAACGGCTGGGTGATGTCCTTGCCGAGCGCGATGACTTTGAACAGCTCACCCATTTCATGGGGGCCGGTGAGGCGTTGTACGGCCTTGGAGGCGCGGATGTAATCCACGCTGTCTTCCGGCGCCCGGCGGGCCAGGCATTCCAGGACGCCGCAGTTGAACAGCAGCGTGGCCTGGTTGGTGTAGCCGAGCACATCGAGACCGGCTTCGAAACCGGCTTCGGCCACGGCGGTGAAGTCCACGAAGGCGGTGATGTCGTTGAGCCCCGGCCACAGGAAGGGGTCGCCATGGGCGTGGTGGCGGAAGTAGCACAGCAGGGTGCCGGTGGCGCGGCTGTCGAGGTAGTACTCGGCCCGTGGGTAGCCGTAGTCCACCAGCAGCATGGCTCCGCGCTCCAGGCGTGCCGCCCATTCGGCGATCCACGCCCGCCCGGCGAGGTTGATCTCGCTGACGTATTCGCCTTCCTCGGGCAGCTGTATGTAGAGGGCGGCGGCGGCCTCGGCCACCTTGCCGCTTACTGGTTTGTCGGCCCATGCGAAGTTGCCGTCGGCACCGAGGGCCACGCCCCGCTCGAAGATGCCGTCCGGGCGCCACGCCACGAGGTGTACGGGCATCACGTCGAGCACTTCGTTGGCGACCAGCACACCGGAGAAGCGCTCCGGCAGGCTGTCCAGCCAGCGGACGCGGGATGCCAGGTGGGGCACTTTGGCGGCGAGGGTGTCGAATTGGCGTTCGCGCAGCTCACCGGATACTTCGAGGATACCGTAGCTGTCCGGCAGCGTGCCGCGGTGCTCCAGTTCCAGCAGCAGGTCGGCGGCCAGCAGGCCGGTGCCGGCGCCGGCCTCGATGATGTGCGGTGCCGACAATCCCATGACCTGCTGCACTTGGGCAGCCAGGGCTTGTCCGAACAAAGGGGTGAGTTCCGGTGCGGTGATAAAGTCGCCGCCCGGCCCGAACTTGTGGGCTCCGCCGCTGTAGTAGCCGAGGCCAGGCGTATATAGGGCTTCGGCCATGTAGGTGGCGAAGGAGATCCAGCCGTCCTGGGCCTCGATCAGGCTGCGCAGTCGGGAAACGAGGCGTGCGCTCTGTTCGAGGGCGTCGGGCGAGGGCTGGGGCAGGTTCATGGCGGTGGCGAGTAGGGGAAAATCCGCATTTTACCCGTTGGTTGCAGTGCACCGTCGAGGGGGCGGGCACCGTATGATTACGCCCTTCGCTTGAATTCGCTCCCCTTGGTAGTCATGATTGAAAATCCGATCGCCCCGGTCGTGTTGGTGACGGGCGGTGCGCGGCGCGTCGGCGCCGAACTGGTGCGGTGCCTCCATGAAGCCGGTGCGCGGGTGGCCGTGCATTATCGCCATTCCCGCAGCGAGGCCGAGGCCTTGGTCGCCGCGCTGGAACGCTTACGTCCGGGCTCGGCGCTAGCGCTGCAGGTGGACCTGCTGGACTGCTCGTGTCTGCCCAGCTTGGTCGAGTCCGTTGTGGCACATTTCGGGCGGCTCGATGGGCTGGTCAACAACGCGTCGAGTTTTTTCCCGACAGCGCTCGGTGAGATCGACGAAACGGCATGGGTCGATCTGATCGGTTCCAATCTGAAAGCGCCGCTGTTTCTCGCCCAGGCCGCGGCGCCGCATCTGACGGCGAGTGGGGGCTCGATCGTGAACATCGTCGACATCCATGCCGAACGGCCGTTGAAGGGCTACCCTTTGTACTGCGCCGCAAAGGCCGGCCTGTTGGGTTTGACCCGTGCGTTGGCACAGGAACTGGCGCCCCGGGTACGGGTGAATGGTGTGGCGCCGGGGGCGATCGAATGGCCCGACGATGGACAGTTTCCGCCGCCGGAACGGGAGCGCATCGTCGCCCATACCTTGCTGGGGCGAGTCGGCTCGCCGTCCGACATCGCGCGCACGGTGCGCTTCCTGCTGTTCGACGCGCCATACGTCACGGGGCAGATTTTATCGGTGGATGGTGGGCGAAGCGCCCATTTATAAGCTATTTAACATTTATGCCGATCGGTAATTGTGCGATCGGACTATAATCTTCGGAAATTTAATTGACATGGAACAAGTAGTGCCAGCCCTCGCCAGCCCGGCCGCCGAACAACCCGAAACGGAAGGCCGCCACTCCAATACGCTCCTGCGCCTGAAGAAATTCCTGATGCGCAAGGTCGGTGAGGCAATCGGCGATTACCGGATGATCGAGGATGGCGACGTGGTCATGGTCTGCCTGTCGGGCGGGAAGGACTCGTTCACGCTGCTGAGCCTGCTGATGGAAATGCGGGAGCGCGCGCCGATCGACTTCCGTATTGTCGCGATGAACCTCGACCAGAAGCAGCCCGGCTTTCCGGATCACGTACTGCCGGCGTATTTCGAATCGGTGGGCGTGGAATACCGGATCGTGACCGAAGACACTTATACAATTGTCAAGGACAAGATTCCTGAAGGTAAGACGACCTGCTCACTGTGTTCACGCCTGCGGCGGGGCATCATCTACCGAACGGCGAAGGAGCTCGGTGCAACCAAGATCGCCCTCGGCCATCATCGCGATGACATGATCGAAACCATGTTCCTGAACATGTTCTTCGGAGGCAAGATGAAGGGAATGCCACCGAAGCTGGTCAGCGACGATGGGCAGAATGTGGTGATCCGGCCGTTGGCTTACTGTTCTGAGAAGGACATCGAGCGTTTCGCCCGTGGCATGGAGTACCCGATCATCCCGTGCAACCTGTGCGGTAGCCAGGAGAATGCGCAACGCAAGCAGATCAAGGCCATGCTGCGTGACTGGGATGAGCGTTTTCCGGGGCGCATCGTGTCGATTGCCACCGCCATGAAAAACGTCGTGCCATCCCACATGGCGGATGCCGAATTGTTCGACTTCCGTAACGTGTCGCGAGACACCCAGGTCGAGCAGGGCGACATCGTTTTCGATAAACCGGAATTGCCGGTCCATCCGGAGGGGGCGGCAGCCATCCCGATCGGAATCTGGAAGAGCTGATGTCATGAACCATTGCATTGCCCTGGCCGGAGACCGTGTGGTCCGGGCCAACTTTTTTCCGCCAGGTGCGGATTACGGAGTCGTTCAGCATGCCTGATCGCGCCAAGGCGCCCTGCCTCCTCCTTGCCGAAATTGCCGGCGGCATTCTCCTTGCCGAAAAGCTGGGTGAGGCCGAGGCGGCCTATGCGGTCGAACGCAGTCTGAATCGTATGTCACGCTGCGCCGAGGCCTATCAGGCCATCGGCTTCGCGGTCAAGAAGGCATCGCTGGTTGCGCACTTTCTGGATGCGGATGCAGCCTTGTTGGCCGCGCGGGAGATGCGTGAGCGGGTGCGAGCCCTGCCGCCGATGAGGGGTATCAAGCTCATGCTCAAAGCCGGGGTGGTGCTGGAAACAGAAGCCGATGGGCTGGGGCTGGAGGCTGAAAAGCTGGCTGTGCTGCTGGTCGAAAGTCATGTTCCCGACAGTATCGCGGTATCGGAAAACCTGGGGCGGGTATTGACGCCGTCCCTGCGCCGCATGTTGGGACAGGCCAGCGATGGTGCAGGCGAAATGCCCATTCCCGTTCTCGAACTGGGGGAGGCTCCACCGCCCACGCCTGCCGAGCTGCGCCATGAGGCACTACAGGCTCATAAACACATGCGAATCAGTTATCGTGGGCGCAGTTGGGTGATCGATGTGGCCCGCCCGGCCTTGCTGTTCGGGCGTGATACCGGTAACGATATTGTGATCACCGATCCGCGGGTATCGCGTCAGCATGCCCGTCTCGAGCTTCGTAATGGGTTGTTCTATCTGGCCGATTCGAGCACCAACGGCACCTTCTTGCTCGAGGAGGGTAGCCCTGAACACTGCGTCAAGCGCGAGGAGTTCATCCTCGGCGAAAAGGGGCACATCGGC
This sequence comes from Zoogloea sp. GDB6, assembly GCF_056724105.1. Taxonomy (NCBI): domain Bacteria; kingdom Pseudomonadati; phylum Pseudomonadota; class Betaproteobacteria; order Rhodocyclales; family Zoogloeaceae; genus Zoogloea; species Zoogloea sp. GDB6. The sequence goes on from NZ_CM161497.1 coordinate 68,289, forward strand.
TGCGGGTTTTCCGTCGGCGACAATATGTCGGATGTAGTGGCGTTCGCCCTTGGGTGATGCTGCTGGAGGCGTGCCGGATCACATGACCAAGGGCCGCGATTGCGGCCCTTGGTCCATGCATGAAGCCTGTGCGGCGATTCAGTCCTTCAGGCGGCCCCTCATGAACTTCTTGCGCTCGTCGCTCTTCTTGTCCTTGGCGGAGGCCTTGCATTCCTTCATCTTGTCACTCCTCGCATGGACGGTTTGGCGGTGCTGCGCGTGCGCCATAAACGTACTGTGAGACCCGCAGTGGACGGCGGAGAGGCACGCCGATGCGTCGTTTGCGCCAAGTCGTGGAGTTGCGGCGGCTAAAAGCCGCTTTCTTCCATCGCGCGTCGCTGGCGGTCGACGAATTCCTGCGTCGAGTCGATGCCGCGCAGCAGTAGGATCGTCGAACGCACGGCCGCTTCGAGCAGCACGGCGAGGTTGCGGCCGGCCGCAACCGGCAGCACGACACGGCGTACCGGCACGCCGAGGATGGGCTGCTGTTCGCCGTCGAGGGTCAGGCGCAGCGGGTCTTCCTGGCCCGGCTGGCGGCGTTGCAGGTGGACCACCAGCTTGAGCTTCATCTTCCGCCGGCAGGCCGTCTCGCCGAAGATCGTGCGGATGTTGAGGATGCCGAGGCCGCGCACCTCGATGACGTCCTGCAGCAGTTCGGGGCAGCGTCCTTCCAGTACGGTCGGGGCGATGCGCGAGAACTCGACGATGTCGTCAGCCACCAGGCCGTGGCCGCGGGAGATCAGTTCCAGCGCCAGTTCCGACTTGCCGGCACCTGAGTCGCCGGTGATGAACACACCGAGGCCCAGTACGTCCATCAGCACCCCGTGCAGCGCGACCCTTTCGGCCAGCTGGCGCGACAGGTAGCTGCGCAGCAGGTCGATGACATTGGCGGACGGCAGCGGGCTGGCGAAGAGGGCGATGTCCTCGTTTGCGCACAGCGTGCGGATGATGCTCGGGATCTCCTCGTCGTCGGCGACGATGAGTGCCGGCGGGGCGTAGGAAAGGATCTCCCTGACGTGGTGGATGACCTTCTCGCGGGTCTGGCGGCGGGCCCAGGCCATCTCGGAGGAGCCGAGGATCTGCAGGCGGTCCGGGTGGATCAGGTTGAGGTGGCCGACCATGTCGGCAGGCCAGATGCGGTCTTCGGAGACCGAAATACGGGTCGCCAGGCTGCCGCAGATGTGGCGCAGCCGCAGGCGCTCCAGATTGTCGTCAAACAGCCGGCTGACCGTCGTCTGACGCATGGCTGCCCCATTGGGCGAAAAGGGTGTGGGCCGCCTGGGCATCGGGCGCGCTCATCAATTGTTCTCGGAAGCTGCGGTCGCTGAACATCTGAGCCAGTTCGGACAGCAGTTGAAGATGGTGTTCGTTGGCCTGCTCGGGCACCAGCAGCACGAACAGCATCGATACGGGACGTCCGTCGGGGGCGTCGAAGGGAACGGGGTCGGCGAGGCGGATGAAGGCACCCAGCGCCTCCTTGAGGCCCTTGATGCGGCCGTGGGGAATGGCGATGCCCTGGCCGAGGCCGGTCGAGCCGAGCTTCTCGCGGGCAAACAGGCTGTCGAAGACGGTGCTGCGGCCGATGCCGTGGTTGTTCTCGAACAGCAGGCCGGCTTGCTCGAAAGCGCGCTTCTTGCTGCTCGCCTCGAGCCCGACGACCACGTTGGTCGGCGGCAGAAGTTTGGCGATGAGGTTCATGCGAGGACTCTCCCGTGTGCGGAACGGTCCGACACAGGTTGCCGGTGAAAGGCGATTCAGGAAGATCCGGAGGCGGAGGCCGCCGGGGCCGTTGTGTCAATTGGGGCGCATTATAGCCACAACGGTCCCGGGGAAAAGCGTATTACTTAGCGCCGGGAATCAGGACTCGGCGAGGTGCTGCTTCAGGGAGTCGTGACCGTGGTCGCTGGTCTTGTCCTTGTACTTCAGGACCTGACGGTCGAGCTTGTCAATCAGCCCGTCGATGGCTGCGTACATGTCGGCATCTTCGTTCTCGACGTAGATGTCCTTGCCGCGCACGTGCACGGTGACTTCGGCCTTCTGACGCAGCTTTTCCACCGAGAGGATCACGCCGACGCTGGTGACGTTGTCGAAGTGACGGATCACGCGGTCCAGCTTGCTCGTAACGTACTCGCGGATGGCCGGCGTAACTTCGACGTGATGCCCCGTGATGTTGAGGTTCATGGTTGCTACCTTTCTGTCAGATGGTTTTGCGCAGACTGACCGGCGGAATATCGAGGGACTCGCGGTATTTTGCAATTGTCCGACGCGCCACGACGATACCCTGCTGGCCCAACAACTCGGCAATCTTGGCGTCGGACAAGGGTTTCTTCTTGTCTTCCGCTCCCACGAGCTGGCGAATCAGCGCCCGAATCGCCGTCGAGGAAGCAGCCCCACCGCTGTCGGTGGCAACGTGACTGCCGAAAAAATACTTGAACTCGAAAATGCCCCGCGGTGTGGCCATGTACTTTTGGGTGGTCACCCGCGAAACGGTGGATTCGTGTAGATCCAGCTGTTCGGCAATTTCCCGCAGGGTCAGCGGTCGCATTGCCACATCGCCATAATCGAAGAACTGGCGCTGGCGGTCAACGATCGCTTGCGAAACCCGCTGGATGGTGTCGAAACGCTGTTGCACGTTCTTGATCAGCCAGCGTGCTTCCTGCAGGTGGCTGGACAGGGAGCCGCTGGCGCCGCGGTTGTCGCGCAGGATCTGGGCATACAGCTGATTGATGCGCAGGCGTGGCATCGCGTCCGGATTGAGGCTGACGACCCAGTTGTTGCGCATCTTGCGGACCACCACGTCGGGGACCACGTAGCGGGTGTCGGCCTGGGAGAACTGGGCGCCGGGGCGCGGGTTGAGGCCGAGGATCAGCGCGTGGGCCTCGCGCAGCGTGTCGTCGCTGCAGCGCAGTGCGCGCTTGATCTTCAGGAAGTCGCGGGCGGCCAGCAGTTCGAGATGTTCGCTGACGATGGCGATGGCCAGGTCTCGGGCTTCGCTGGGGGGCTGGGTATGCAGTTGCAGGGCCAGGCACTGGCCCACGTCCTGGGCGCCGATGCCGGCCGGGTCCAGGCTCTGGATCTGGCGCAGCGCGATCTTGAGGTCGTCGAGCTCGATTTCCAGCTCTGGCGGCAACAGCGGCAGCAGATCGGCCAGGTCCTGGCTGAGGTAGCCGTCGTCGTCGAGGGCCTCGATGAGGAAGCGCACCAGCGCCCGATCCCGGTCGGACAGCGGGGTCAGCGCAACCTGGGCGTCCAGGTGGTCGCGCAAGGACGGCACCGCGGCCTGGAACTCCTGGAAGTCGGTCTCGTCATCGTCGTCGCGTTGCCCGCCACTACCCGCCGCAGCCCATTCACCGGCTTCGCCGCTACCGTCGAAATCGTGATCCGGTTCGCGCTCGCGTTCCGCCTCCCGGGATTGCTCCTGCTCGCGCTCGTGGGCGGCTTCGCTGCCCGCTGGCGCCACAGGGCCGGGTGCCTCGACGCGGCTCGAGCCGAGATCGCCCTCGGGCTCCTCCCGTTCGAGCATGGGGTTCTCCAGGAGGATCTTCTCGATCTCCTGGTTGAGTTCGAGGGTCAACAACTGCAGCAGCTTGATGGACTGCTGCAGCTGGGGCGTCAGCGCGAGATGCTGGGAGAGTTTGAGCTGGAGGCTGGGCTTCATGAGTCGTATCGGGCCTCAGAGCCTGAAGTGCTCGCCGAGGTACACCTGGCGAACCTGTTCGTTGTGAACGATCTCGTCCGGGCGGCCACTGGCCAGTACTTCGCCGGCGTTGATGATGAAGGCACGGTCGCAGATGCCGAGGGTTTCACGGACGTTGTGGTCGGTGATCAACACACCGATCCCCCTGTCCTTCAGGAAACGGATGATCTTCTGGATGTCGATGACGGCGATCGGATCGACGCCGGCAAAGGGTTCATCCAGCAGGATCAGGCGCGGATCGGTGGCTAGCGCGCGGGCGATCTCGCAGCGCCGGCGTTCGCCGCCGGATAGGGAGATCGCAGTGCTGTCGCGCAGGTGTTCGATGCCCAGCTCGTTCAGCAGCTCGTCGAGGCGGCTGGCGATCTGCGCCTTGGAGAGGCTCTGCAGTTCAAGCACTGCCTGGATGTTCTCGGCCACCGTCAGCTTGCGGAAGACGCTCATCTCCTGCGGCAGGTAGGACAGCCCGAGGCGAGCTCGCTGGTGGATCGGGCGATGGGTCAGCACCTCGTCGTCGAGGGTGATCTCACCGCCGTCGGCGGCCACCAGACCGACGATCATGTAGAAGCAGGTGGTCTTGCCGGCGCCGTTGGGACCGAGCAGACCGACCACCTCGCCGCTGCCGACGTTGAAGGAGACGTCGTGAACGACCGTGCGGGCCTTGTACTTCTTGCGCAGGTTGCTGACTTTAAGCAGGCTCATCGCCGGGGTGTTCTTTCAGGACTCTACGAATGATTTCGGTGGAAAAGCCGCGACCTTGAAGGAATCTCGCCTGCCGTGCCCATTCTCGCGCGTCTGCGGGCAGAGTGGCGAATTTTCGGCGGTGGATGTCGCGCGCTCGTTCGAGTTCGCTCTCGGCGGTGTTTTCCTCGATGGCGTCGCCGATCAGTTCGGAGGATACCCCGCGGCGGCTCAGTTCCAGTTTCAGACGGGCGGCGCCGAAGCGGCTGGCCTTGGAGCGTACGTAGGCGTCGGCGAAACGGGCATCGGACAGCAGGCCGAGGTCCACGAGGCGGTCGAGCTCGGCATCGACCTCCTCGGGGCTGCCGAGCGCGCCGAGCTTGCGCGCCAGCTCCGCGCGGGAGTGTTCCCGCTGGGCCAGGCAGCGCAGTGCGCGCTCATGCAGGCTTGCAGCCATCGGCGTGCCGTCCGGGGCCGCTGCGTCAGGCCGTCGCTGCGGCTGCCGGAGCCACCGCTGCCATCTCGGGCAGGCCGACCGCCACGCGGATCTTGTTTTCGATCTCGCGGGCGATGTGCGGGTTGGTCTTCAGGAACTCGCGGGCGTTGTCCTTGCCCTGGCCGATCTTCTCGCCGTTGTAGGCGTACCAGGCGCCGGACTTGTCGACGAACTTGTGCTGGACGCCCAGATCGATGATCTCGCCTTCGCGGGAGGTGCCCTCGCCGTACAGGATGTCGAACAGGGTTTCGCGGAACGGCGGGGCGACCTTGTTCTTGACGACCTTGACCTTGGTCTCGGAGCCGATCACCTCGTCGTTCTTCTTGATGGTGCCGATGCGGCGGATGTCCATGCGCACGGACGCGTAGAACTTGAGCGCGTTGCCGCCGGTGGTGGTTTCCGGGCTGCCGAACATCACACCGATCTTCATGCGGATCTGGTTGATGAAGATGACCAGCGTGTTGGTGCGCTTGATGTTGGCGGTGAGCTTGCGCAGGGCCTGGGACATCAGGCGGGCCTGCAGGCCGGGCAGCTGGTCGCCCATTTCGCCTTCGATTTCGGCCTTGGGCGTGAGAGCTGCGACGGAGTCGATGATGACCACGTCCACACCGCCGGAACGCACCAGCATGTCGGCGATCTCGAGGGCCTGTTCGCCGGTGTCCGGCTGGGAGATCAGCAGGTCGCCGATATTGACGCCGAGCTTCTGGGCGTAGGTAACGTCGAGCGCGTGTTCGGCGTCGATGAAGGCGGCGGTACCGCCGAGCTTCTGCATCTCGGCAACGACCTGGAGGGTCAGCGTGGTCTTGCCGGAGGATTCGGGACCATAGATCTCGACAACCCGGCCACGGGGCAGGCCGCCGATGCCGAGGGCGATGTCGAGGCCCAGGGAGCCGGTGGACACGGTCTGGATGTCGCTTTCGACCTCGCCGTCACCGAGGCGCATGATCGAGCCTTTGCCGAACTGCTTTTCGATCTGCGAAAGGGCAGCGGCGAGGGCCTTGGCCTTGTTGTCATCCATTTGTCTTGATCCTTGTGATAAGGGTTTTGGAGATTATGGCACAGAGTTTGCGTAGGAGTGGACGCAGGTGCCGCAGCAAATTTTCGCCACGAGGCATGTGGCGATGCTGGTATTTTATACAGTCGTTGGCGGGCGTCCAGCGAAATTGCTGAGCAATATTGCAATCTGCATGCCAGATGACTTTTTTGATGCCGCGCGTGCCGGCGTCGGAGATCTTCAGCGGTAGCGGCGGAGTAGTTCTTCGAGGGCGAAGACGACGGCCTGGCGGCGCACCGCTTCCCGGTCGCCGTCGAAGTGGCAGGTGGCGGTCTGGGCTGCCTCGCCGCTGCGGATCCAGCCGAAGCAGACGGTGCCGACGGGTTTTTCCGGGGAGCCGCCGGTGGGGCCGGCGATGCCCGAGATCGACAGGGCCAGGTCGGCCTCGGCGCGTTCCAGCGTGCCGCTGGCCATCGCCGCCGTGGTCTGTTCGCTGACCGCGCCGTAACGCGCCAGGGTCATCGGCGAGACGCCGAGCAGCGCGCACTTGGCGTCGTTGGAGTAGGTAATGAAGCCGCAGTCGAACCAGGCCGAACTGCCGGCCGTGGCGGTGACCACTTCGGCGACCCAGCCGCCGGTGCACGATTCGGCGCTGGCGAGCCGCCAGCCCTTGGCCTGCAGATGCTCGCCGACGAGGCGGGACAGGGTTTCCAGTTGCGCGTCCATCAGCCGATGATCCTCATCAGGATGGCCAGCACCAGCAGCGAATAGCCGGCGGCCAGCAGGTCGTCGAGCATCACGCCGAAGCCGCCGCGGGTGCGTTCGTCCACCCAGCGGATCGGCGGCGGCTTGACGATGTCGAAAAAGCGGAAGGTCACGAAGGCGGCGGCCTGCCAGGCCAGCGTGGCGGGGGTCAGCCACAGCACCAGCCAGATCGCGACGATTTCGTCCCACACGATGCTGCCGTGGTCGGCAACGCCGAGAGCCCGGCCAGTGCGTTCGCAGGCCAGCACGCCGAACAGGAAGCAGGCCACCAGCAGCGCGGCGAACATCGCGTCGGACAGCGGCGCCGACACGAAGGGGAACAGGGCCCACCCGGCCAGCGTGCCGAAGGTGCCGGGAGCCTTCGGTGCCAGCCCGGAGCCGAAGCCGAGGGCCACGAAATGGGCCGGATCGGAAACCAGGAAGCGCGGTGTGGGCTTCATGTGCTGCGGCCGAAGTGGTCGTAGCCGCTGGCCCGCGCCGGTCGCAACTGGCCGTCGCGGGTGCGTAGCGAGAGTTGTTCGGTCTGCGCCGTGATGTGGCCGATGCGGTGCAGCGGCAACCCCAGACTTTGCGAAATGGCCTCGATGTCGCCGCGGCGGTCGGCCGGCGCGGTGAACAGCAGTTCGTAGTCGTCACCGCCGGCGCTACAGGCGGTGAAGGCCCGCGCTGCGTCGCCGCAGGCGTCGGTCAGTGTGCTGAGGGGCAGCCTGGCCTCGTCGATCTCGGCGCCGACGCGGGATAGTTCGAGGATGTGGCTCAGGTCGCCGAACAGGCCGTCGGAGACGTCCAGCATCGCGTTGGCGAGCCCGCGCAGGGCAAGGCCAAGGGTGACCCGCGGCTGCGGCCGTTGCAGCGCGGCCAGGCAGTCGTCGCGGTAGGCCTTGGCCAGGCGGATCTCGCCGCGCAGGTCGGCGAGGCCGAGGGCTGCACGGCCCGGTGCGCCGGACACCCACAGGTCGTCGCCGGGGCGGGCGCCGGAGCGGGTGATGGCGGTGCCGGTCGGGACTTCACCGAAGATCGTCGGGCACAGGTTGAGTGGCCCGCGCGTGGTGTCGCCACCGATCGCGTCGATGCCGAAGGCCTCGCAGCAGGCGAAGAAGCCGCGTGCGAAGGCGGCGATCCACGCCTCGTCGGCGTTCGGCAGGCTGGCCGCCAGGACCACCCAGCGCGGCTCGGCGCCCATCGCGGCGATGTCGGAGACATTCACCGCGAGGGTCTTCCAGCCGAGGTCTTCCGGGTCGGTGTCGGCGAAGAAATGCGTGCCGGCCACCAGCATGTCGGTGGAGATGGCCAGCTGCATGCCGGCCCGGGGCCGGATCAGCGCCGCGTCGTCGCCCACCGCCAGGTCGGTGTGGCGGGCGGGACGCGTGAAGTGCCGGCGGATCAGGGCGAATTCGGAGGGCATCGCGCAGGGACGGTCCGGCGGCGGGGCCGGATCAGTTCGACTTGTCGTTGTTGCGGGGGGCGCGACGCTGCTGGGCGTTGGCTTCCACCTCGTCGGCCCGCACGCGGGCAGCGAGCTTGTCGAGCACGCCATTGACGAACTTGTGGCCGTCGGTGCCGCCGTAGCCCTTGGCCAGCTCGATGGCCTCGTTGATGATCACGCGGTAGGGCGTTTCCGGGCGATGCACCAGCTCGAAGGTGGCCATCAGCAGGATGCCGCGCTCGATCGGGGACAGCTCGTTGAGGGGGCGCTCGATGTAGGGGGCGAAGGCCACCTGCAGGTCCGGCGCATTGCCGATGGTGCCGCGCAAGAGGCCGAGGAAGAGGTCGCGGTCGCACTTGTCGAAACCGCCCACTTCGCCCATCTGGCTTTCGATGGAGGTCAGCGAGGACTGGCTCAGCAGCCACTGGTAGATACCCTGCAGCGCGAATTCGCGGGCGCGGCGGCGGGGGGACTTGTTCGGCGTGCTCATGCCAGCGCCTTCAGCAGACGGGCCATCTCGACGGCGGCCTGAGCGCAGTCGGCACCCTTCACTTGCATGCGGGCCAGCGCCTGGTCGTCGTCCTCGGTGGTGAGGATGCCGTTGGCGATGGGCACGCCGGTGTCCAGCGTGACGCGGGTGAGGCCGGCGCCCTGCTCGTTGGAGACCAGCTCGAAGTGGTAGGTCTCGCCGCGGATCACCGCGCCGAGGGCCACCAGCGCGTCGTAGCGGCCGCTCTTGGCCATGACCTGCAGGGTCAGCGGGGCTTCGAGGGCGCCGGGCACGGTGGCGATGGTGATCGCATCGGGGGCGACGCCAAGGCGCAGCAACTCGGCGGTACAGGAAGACAGCAGGCCTTCGCAGACGTCGATGTTGAAGCGGCACATGACGATGCCGACGCGGAGGCCCTGACCGTCGAGGTTCGGGGCGATTTCGGGAATGTTGTCGTAACGGGGCATGGGGTTACCTGAAAGGAGGATTCGTGGGCCGGTGGGCTCAGGCTTCGGGCGCGACGTGGCCGACGACGGTCAGGCCGAAACCGGCCATGCTCGGGATCTTGCGCGGGCTGGCCAGCAGCTTCATCTTGCCGACCTTGAGTTCGCGCAGGATCTGGGCGCCGATGCCGAACAGGCGCGGGTCCCACTTCTGGGCTGGCTTGGCGGCGGCCGGGTCGCCGGACAGCTGGGCGAGCAGGTCCTGGCCGCTCTGCGGGCGGTACAGCAGCACGATCACGCCATTGCCGTGTTCGGTGATGCGCTTGAGGGCGGCGTCCACCGGGAAGCTGTGGCGGCCACTGGTGGTGTCGAGGAAGTCCAGCACCGATACCGGTTCATGGACACGGACGAGGGTTTCGACGTCCGCACAGATGTCGCCATACACCATTGCCAGATGGACGTCGCCGGAGGTCTTGTCCTCGAAGGCGCACAGGCGGAACGGCCCGTGGGCGGTGGCGACGGTCTTCTCGCTGACCTTCTCGATCAGCTTCTCGGTGCGTGCGCGGTATTCGATGAGGTCGCGGATCGCGCCGATCTTCAGGCCGTGCTCCTGGGCGAACTCGATGAGTTCGGGCAGGCGGGCCATGGTGCCGTCGTCGTTCATGATCTCGCAGATCACCGACGCCGGTTCCAGCCCGGCGATGGCGGCCAGGTCGCAGCCGGCTTCGGTGTGGCCGGCGCGGATCAGCACGCCGCCCGGCTTGGCCATGATCGGGAAGATGTGGCCCGGCTGCACGATGTCGGTGGACTTGGCGTGGCGGGCCACGGCGGCCTGCACGGTGCGCGCCCGGTCGGCGGCGGAAATGCCGGTGGTGACACCCTCGGCAGCCTCGATCGACACCGTGAAGGCGGTGCTGAACTGGCTGCGGTTGTCCCGCGCCATGTGGTTGATGCCCAGCTGGCGGCAGCGCGCCTCGGTCAGCGTCAGGCAGATCAGGCCGCGGGCATGCTTGGCCATGAAGTTGATGGCTTCCGGCGTGATGTACTCGGCGGCGATGACGATGTCGCCTTCGTTCTCGCGGTCTTCCTCGTCCACGAGGATGACCATCTTGCCGGCCTTGATGTCGGCGATGATGTCCTGGATCGGGGCCAGTGCGCTCATGCGGAGGCTCCTTCTTCACTGTTGCGCCAGGCCTGCATGCGCTCCACGTAGCGGGCGATGAGGTCGATCTCCAGGTTCACGGTGCTGCCCGCGGCGAGGCGCTTGAGGGTGGTGACCTGCACGGTATGGGGAATCAGGTTGATCGAGAACTCGCGGCCGTCGACGCGATTCACCGTCAGGCTCACGCCGTCGATCGTCACCGAGCCCTTCTTGGCGATGTAGCCGGCGAGGGCGGCCGGGGCGCGGATGACCAGTTCGTGGCTCTCGCCGATCGGCGCGAACTTGACCACTTCGCCGATGCCGTCCACGTGGCCGGTGACCAGGTGGCCGCCGAGGCGGTCGGCCAGGCGCAGGGCCTTCTCGAGGTTCACTTCGCCGGGTTCGGCGAGACCGACCGTGCAGTTGAGGGTTTCGCGGGATACGTCGAAGTGGACGGTCTTGCCTTCTTGGGCAATCACCGTGAGGCACACGCCGTTGTTGGCGATGCTGTCGCCGAGCTGGACGTCGTCCAGGTCGAGGGTGCCGACGTCCACGGCGAGGCGAACGCCGTCTTCAAGGGGCGACACGCTCAGGATGCGGCCGGTAGCGGCAACGATTCCGGAGAACATGGGATTGGGGGCTTGGAAAGGGGAAAACGCGATTCTAGGCGATTTCCGTGCGGGGCTGGCGCTTTGTGCGGACGGCGATGCGCCTGGCTTCCGTCCCCAGGTGTAAATTCACTCGCCCCGAAACTCCGCTCGGCGGCGCGTCTGCAGAGCGTGGTGCTCCACAAGAACAGGCCCTGCCAGAGGGGCCAATCCCCGGCAGGGCCCGATCGTCAAGGTCTTAAAGAATCTCGGCGATATGGTCGCGTTCCTTCAGTTCCTCCTCGAACTGGCAGATTTCGCGGCCCAGCGCATTGCGCGCCGACACCATGCCAACCGGCCGGCCGTTGTCGACTACCGGTACGTGGCGGAAACCGCCCTCGAACATCATGTGCAGCGCGTGGTCGAGCAGCTTGTCCGGGCTGGCGGTCTGCAGGTTCACCGACATCACGTCGGCGAGGGGGGTCTTGTCCGGGTCGAGGCCCTTAGCCACTACCCGGTTGAGTACGTCGCGTTCGGTGAACAGGCCGGTCAGCAGGCCGTCGTCGTCGATCACCAGAATCGCGCCGACCTTGGCATTGGCCATGGCGACTGCCGCGGCACGGACGCTGGTTGCAGCGATGGCGCAGGTGATGGATTGGCCGTCGATGACGTCACGCAGGGTTCTATTCGGCATCGTTGTCTCCTTTATAGGTGTGTGTTGAAGATGCGGACAGGGTAAGCGCGAAGGCGGGGCGCGAGGGCGCCCCGCCGGGAATCCGGAATGCGGGTCAGGCCCCTGCCGGAGGCTGGGCCGGTTTGCTGATGTCGGGTTTGCTGTGCGTGCCGCTGGAGGTGCTGCAGGCTTGCGCTGTGGAGATGCATCCCAGAGCCAGCGCGAGGAGGAGGGCAACGGAGCGGGTCATGAGGGCTGCTCCTCGTGGAGGGATTCGATGATTAATCATGGAACGTTCGGGGCGCTTTCGCAAGCTGCGAAAAAGTACCGCCATACCTGTGTTGGGTAGCGTGGTATGGGCCCGAACTTAGGCATACCATCATCCGGTGGTGGATGGCGTGTAGCTGTCCGGACTCCGATGCGCATACGACGGGCAATGCAAGAACAATGACGAGCAGTCCCGAACCATCTTCTCAGGGGGAGGCGGAAGCCTACCGTGCCCTGCTCGAACTGGCCTCCCGGCAAACCGGCGTGGACCTCGAACGTTATAAGGAAGGTGGCTTGCACCGCCATGCCGTGCGGCGTTGCCGGATACTGGGCTTGAACACCTTTGTGGACTACCTGGCCTACGCGCAAACGTACACGGAGGAACTGACCCGTCTGCTGCAGGGTTGTATGGTGTCCGTGTCGTCCTTCTTCCGCGATGCCGAAGTGTTCGGCGAACTGGCGCACAGCCTGCGTGAACTGGTCGGCCGACAGCCGGCCGGCGTGCCGCTGCGGGCCTGGGTGCCGGCCTGTGCAACGGGCGAGGAAGCGTATTCCATTGCGATGTTGCTGGCCGAGACCGTCCATGAGCACGCGGTGCCGCGTCAGGTCCGCATCTTCGCCACCGACATCGACCAGGAGGCGCTCGAGTTCGCCCGCGCCGGCCGTTATGATGCCGCCGAACTGGAAGGCCTGGGGGCCGAACGCCTGGCTCGCTGGTTCGTTGCTGACGGGGAAGGTTGGCGGGTCGGCAAGGCCCTGCGGGAACTGTGCGTCTTCTCGCTGCACGACCTCACCGGCCATCCGCCCTTCATTCGCATGGATCTGGTCAGTTGCCGCAACGTGCTGATCTATTTCAAGCCCGAGCAGCAGGCCGAGCTGATCAGCAGCTTCCACTTCGCCCTCAACCCGGACGGGCTGTTGTTTCTCGGCAAGGCCGAATCCATCGGCGCCGCACAAGCCCTGTTCGAGCCCGTCGATGCCGCCGGCAAACTGTATCGACGCCGCACCTCCACTGGCGCGGAGCACGTGCCCGGCTTCCGCTACGGCTTGCCAGATCGCCTCGCCCGCGTGGCGCCGCGCCAGCACGCCCGGCCGCAACGGGACGTGCTGGCCGAACAGGCGCGGGACCTGGTGGCGGAAGCCTATGGTCCGCCGGGGGTGCTGGTGGATGCCCATTTCGAACCCCTGTATTTCTTTGGCGCGTCGCGGCGCTACTTCGCGCTGCCGGTGGCCAGTGCCGACTTCTCGGTGTTTGCGCTGGTGCTGCCGGAATTGCGCGGTGAGCTCAAGGCCCTGGGCGTGCGCATGCGCCAGGATGCCGCCGATGTGTTGCGTGGCATGGGTGCCCAGGTGCGCATCGGTGACGCAACCCTGAAGGTGCGTCCGGTGTTGCGGCGGGTGGCCGGGCCGGATGGGGCGCCATCGGGGGCTGTGCTGATCAGCTTCGAGGAAACCACGGTCAAGCCGATGCCACCGGTGGATGCCGCGGGAGAAGGGCTGGCGGCTGCCGAAGCGGCGGACGAGATCGCCCGCCTGCGCCAGGAACTGGCCGACACCCGGGAACACCTGCAGGCGGTCATCGAGGAACTGGAAAGCTCCAACGAGGAATTGCAAGCCCTCAACGAGGAGATCCAGGCCGCCAGTGAGGAGCTGCAGTCTTCCAACGAAGAGCTGCAGGCCTCCAATGAGGAGCTCACTACGCTCAACGAGGCACTGCGCCTGAAGTCCCTCGAATACGTGCAGCTCAACACCACCCTTGCCAACATCCAGGACTCCATCCGCTCCAGCCTGGTCGTGGTGGATCGGGATGGGCGGGTGACCCGCTTCAATGCACTGGCCGGACGCATCTTCGGCCTGCTGCCCGACGACATCGGCCAGTTCCTGTACGGCGTGCCCTGCCATCTCGACCTGCCGCTGTTGCGGCAGTGGGTGACTGGCGTGGTGGCGGGCGAGGGCTCGCGGGTCGAGCATGTGCAACAGCGCGACCTGCATTACCTGATCCAGGTCGATCCCTACCTCGACGATGCTGGCTGCACTGCGGGTGCCGTGCTGACCTTTACCGACATTTCCGACCTGCGCCGCGCCGAGGATGCCCGGGCTCATAGCGAGGCCCGTTTCCGCCAGGTCTGGGATTCCAGCGTCGAAGGCCTGCTGGTGGTCAAGCCCGACGGGGAGATGGTGCTCGTCAATCCCTCCATCGCGCAGATGTTCGGTTATGGAGAAGACGAATTGGTCGGCCAGCCGGTCGACATGCTGGTGCCGGAAGCCCAGCGGAAAGGCCACGGCCTCCAGCGCGAGCGTTATCACCACAGCCCCGCGCAGGCCCAGGCCCTGATGTCCCGACGCAACCTCCATGGTTGCCGCAAGGACGGCAGCGAGTTCGCCATCGAGCTGAGCCTCGGCAGCCTCAACATCGATGGCGTCGATCACGTGCTCGCCACCGTTTCGGATGTCACCGAGCGCAGTCTGGCCGAGGAGCTTCTCAAGGCCAGCGAGCGCCGCCTGCGCCTGGCCCTCGATGCGGCCCGGGCCGGATCGTGGGAATGGTTTGTGGACAGCAACAATAACTTCTGGTCCGACGAACTATGGGCGCTGTACGGTCTGGAGCCCCAGGCCATCACCCCTTCCTACGATGCCTGGCGGCAGCTCGTACACCCCGTGGACCGGGGTCGAGTGGAGTCTGTCGTGACCGGTGCGAGCGCGCGGGGCGAGCGTTTCGAAGTGGAATGGCGCGTCAATCTGCCGGGCGACGCGCCGCCCCGCTGGTTGCTGTCCATCGGACAACCGGTGCGCGACGACGAAGGCCGGGTGTGCAGCTACATCGGCATCTCCACCGACATTACCGAACGCAAGCGCGCCGAGCACGAGTTGCTGCGCCACCGCCAGAACCTTGAAAGCCTGGTGGACGCGCGCACCCGCGAACTGCTGCAGGCCAAGGAGGCCGCCGAGTCCGCCAATCGGGCCAAGAGCGCCTTCCTCGCCAACATGAGCCATGAGATCCGCACGCCCCTCAACGCAGTGCTCGGCATGGCGCGCATCATGCAGCGGGACGGCGTCAGCCCGACCCAGGCTGAGCAGCTCGGCAAGATCGACGGTGCCGCCCAGCACCTGCTCGGCGTCATCAACGACATCCTCGACCTGTCCAAGATCGAGGCCGAGAAGTTCATCCTCGAGGAAGGGGAGTTCGCGCTGGACGGGGTGGCAGCCAACGTCGCCTCCATGATCCACGACCGCAGCACAGCCAAGGGCCTGTGCCTCGTTGTGGACACGGAGAGCGTGCCCTGGTTGGTGCGCGGTGATTCGACGCGCTTCACGCAGGCGCTGCTGAACCTCGCCAGCAATGCGGTCAAGTTCACCGAGTCCGGCGCTATCACCCTCAGCCTGCGCATCGACGAGCGCCAGGGCGATGCGCTGCGTGTGCGCGCCGAAGTGAGCGATACCGGGATCGGCATCCCGCGGGAGGTCCTGCCCAAGCTGTTCCGCCCCTTCGAGCAGGGGGACGCCTCCACCACCCGCAAGTACGGCGGCACCGGCCTCGGGCTGGCGATCACCCGGCGGCTGGCCGAGCTGATGGGCGGCGAAGCCGGCGTCACGAGCGATGTCGGGAAGGGCAGTACCTTCTGGTTCACCGCCTGGCTGGGGGTCGGGCGTTCTGTCCAGCAGGCGCCGCCGGATCAGGATGACGGCGGTTGTGCGGAGAGCGTGCTGCAGAGGGAGTACGCCGGTGCGCAGGTTCTGCTGGTGGAGGACGAGCCGGTGAACCAGGAGGTCGCCAAGCTGTTCCTGTTCGACGCCGGGCTGGATGTGGCGGTGGCAGGCAACGGCGCGGTGGCGGTGGACATGGCGGCCGGCTCGCCTTTCGACCTGATCCTGATGGACATGCAGATGCCCGAGATGGACGGCCTCGAGGCGACCCGCCGGATCCGCGCGCTGCCGGCATACAGCCAGGTGCCGATCATCGCGATGACCGCCAACGCCTTTGCCGAAGACCGCGCCCAGTGCCTGGCCGCCGGCATGGATGACTTCCTGTCCAAACCGGTCGATCCAGACCGGCTGTTCTCGACCATCCTGCGCTGGTTGCGGCGGCGCTAGCCGCCGCCGGGGTACGTCAGGCGAAGCCCTCCAGCACCACCTTGCCGAGGGTCGTGCCGCTTTCCAGCAGTGCGTGGGCCTTGCGCAGGTTGGCGGCGTTGATGATGCCCAGGTGTAGCTGCGCAGTGCTGCGTACTGCGCCCTGGTCCACCAACTCGCCCAGTGCGTCGAGCAGGCGGTGCTGGGCCACCATGTCCGGAGTGTGGAACAGGCTGCGGGTAAACATCAGTTCCCAGTGCAGGCTCAGGCTCTTGCGCTTGAGCAGGCGCACATCGATGGGGTCCGGGTCATCGATCAGCGCCAGCTTGCCCTGAGGTGCCAGCACCTCCACCAGCTGCGGGAAGTGGCTGTCGGTGTGGGTCAGGCTGATCGCCTGGTCCACCGGCGGCAGGTTCAGCGCCGCCAGTTGCGCCGCGAAGGGCTGGCGATGGTCGATCACGTGGTGGGCGCCGAGGTCCGTCACCCAGGCGCGGGTTTCCGGCCGCGACGCCGTCGCCACCACCGTCAGGTCGGTGCGCTGGCGGGCCAGCTGGATCAGGATCGAGCCGACCCCGCCCGCGGCGCCGACGATCAGCAGCGTGCTCGGCCGGCCGCTGCCGGCCAGCGGCACCTGCAGGCGGTCGAACAGCAGCTCCCAGGCGGTGATGCCGGTCAGCGGCAGAGCCGCCGCGTCGGCCGCCGACAGGCTCTTCGGCTTGTGCCCGACGAGGCGCTCGTCCACCAGCTGGAACTCCGCGTTGCTGCCGGCGCGGTCGATGGCGCCGGCGTACCACACGGCGTCGCCGGGGCGGAACAGGCTGACCGCCGGCCCCACCTCGCGCACCACGCCGACTGCGTCGTAGCCGAGCACCTTGTATTCCCCGTCCGCCGGCGTGGCGCTGTGGCGCACCTTGGTGTCGACCGGATTCACCGAGATCGCCTGCACCTCCACCAGCAGGTCGTGGCCGGTGGGCTGCGGGCGCGGCAGTTCGATGTCGATCAGTGCGTCGTCCCGCTCGATGGGGCCGGGTTGCCGGTATCCGATGGCTTTCATGCGGGGCTCTCCTCGGTGATTGCGGCGTGGAAGGGATAGCTGGTGTAGCCGTGGGCGTCCCCGCCGAAGAAGGTGGTGCCGTCCGGGGTGTTGAGGGGCCAGCCGTGCTGCAGGCGGGCCGGCAGATCCGGGTTGGCGATGAAGGGCCGGCCGAAGGCCACCAGGTCGGCGTGGCCCTTGGCCAGCACCGCGTTGGCGCGGGCCAGCGTATAGCCGCCGGCAACGATGATCGGCCGCGGGAAGGCCGCGCGCAGGTCCGCATGGAAGGCTTCTGCCGCCGGGTTGGGCTCGGGCTCTTCCGGCTCGTTGGTGTGCAGGTAGGCCACCCCGCGTTCGGCCAGGAAGGCCGCCGCGGCGAGGGCGGTCGGCAGGCTGTCCGGGCAGTCCATGCCGCGCGCCTGGTTGCGCGGCGACAGGCGCACGCCGGTGCGCTCGGCGCCGATCGCGCCGATCACCGCGTCCACCACCTCGCGCAGGAAGCGTAGGCGGTTGTCCCGGCTGCCGCCGTAATCGTCGTCGCGCCGGTTGGAGGTGGTGCGCAGGAACTGGTCGATCAGGTAGCTGTTGGCGGCATGGATCTCGACGCCGTCGAAGCCCGCCTCGATGGCGTTCAGCGCGGCCTGGCGGAAGGAGGCGACGATGGGCGCGATCTCGGCCCGGTCGAGGGCGCGGGGCACCGGGCAATCCACCATGCCGCCCTTGCCGTCGGGCCCGGCCAGCCAGATCTGGCCCGGGAAGGCGACTGCCGATGGGGCCACCGGCGTCGCGCCGGCGCGCAGGTCCGGGTGGGACATGCGGCCGCAGTGCCAGATCTGCAGGAAGATGCGCCCGCCGGCTGCATGCACTGCGTCGGTGACGAGGCGCCAGCCGGCAATCTGCTCGGCGCTGTGCACGCCCGGCGTCAGCGAATAGCCCTTGGCGTCCGCCGAAATATCGGTGGCCTCGGCGATGATCAGCCCGGCCGAGGCGCGCTGGGCGTAGTACTCGGCGTTCATCGCGGTCGGCACGTTGCCGGGCTGGCCGGCGCGGGCGCGGGTCAGCGGCGGCATCACGACGCGGTTGGGCAGCGTCAGGGCACCGAGGGAGAAGGGCTGGAAGAGGGGAGAGTTCATGATGACGGCCTGAAGGAAGTGGAGACGAGGCCAGTCTAGGCAAGGGCCTGCCGTTTGATAATTGGGCTAGGATTTGATGCATTATCAAACGAGGTTTGAAAATGATTCACCTGGCCGACGTCCAGCTCTTCATCCGCGTCAGCGAACTGGGCAACATCAGCGCCGCCGGGCGGGCTCTCGGTCTCAGTGCCGCCGCCGCCAGCGCCGCCATCAAGCGCCTTGAACAGCGGGTGGACAGCCAGCTCTTCGAACGCTCGACCCGTTCGCTACGGCTCACCCAGGCCGGGGAGAACTTCCTCGCCTACTGCAGCCAGTCCCAGCAATTGCTCGAAGAAGGCCTCGCCGCGCTGCGCGAAGGGCGCGAGCAGCTCAGCGGGGATATCCACCTGGGCGCTCCGTCCGACCTGGGCCGCGGCCGCCTCGATGCGTTGCTCGAAACCTTCCGCCTGCGCCACCCGCAGGTCCGGCTGGTCATGCACCTGTCCGACAGCCTCACCGACCTCTACCGCCACCCGGTGGATCTGGTGCTGCGCTACGGCCTGTCGGCCGACTCCAGCCTCATTGGCCGCAAACTCGCCGACAACTGCCGCGTGCTGGTCGCCGCGCCGGCCTACCTGGCCCGTCACGGCACGCCGGTTACCTTTGAGGAGCTAGCCGGCCGCAACTGCATCTGCTTCTACCGCAATGGGGAACTGTTCGACCGCTGGAGCCTGTTCCACCAGGGCCAGCAGAGGGAGATCGTGGTACGCGGCGACCGCGCCGCCGACGACGGCGCGCTGGTGCGCCAGTGGGCCGTGCAGGGGCACGGCATCGCCTACAAGTCGCGTCTGGATGTGGAAGACGACCTCGCTGCAGGCCGTTTGGTGGAACTCTTCCCCGACGCCCGCGGCGAGCCTTCGCCGCTGTATGTCGCCTATCCGAGCCGGCGCTATCAGCCGGCACGCATCAAGGCGCTGCTGGGGTATCTGGAGGAAGCCTTCCGCGGTGCGGCGCCGGCTGCGCCGTGAGGTCAGTGCTCGAGCTTCTTGAGCAGACCGCGCTTGATCGCCGTGGTGGTCGGCCGGTTGAATTTTTCGGGCAGGCTGCCGGGCTTGAACCAGCGGAAGTTGGAATGCTCGCGGTTCAGGCGCGGAGCGATCTCCTGGCTGACGCGCAGCAGGTAGTAGTGCATGTCCCGGTCGGCCACGTTGCCGCTGATGGACGACACGCGGCCGAGCTTGATCAGCTGTTTTTCCTTCACGCGCAGGCCGGTTTCCTCCACCAGCTCGCGCATCAGCGCCTTGCGCGGCGCCTCGCCGCGATCGACGCGGCCCCCGAAGAAATTCCACAGCCCTGAGTTGTTGACGACTTCAGAACGCTTGCCGAGCAGGAACTTGCCTGTTTCGATGCATTGGATGATGGCCCATGCGCCGGTTTTGGCGGGCGAGGGCTTCACGCGGTCTTTTGCCATGACTGTCGGGGCTTCGCTGATGGATCCGGGGTGATACGAATATCTTATAACGGAGTAGGGTTTCCTTAATGTGACGGTTTTGCGTCACCGCGTTGCAATGCTCACGCTGGCGCCGATATTAGCCTGCAAATTCCCTGTCACCAAAGCGGGTTAGCCTTGAATGTCCATGGATACCCAACCCGTTGAGGCCCGACCAAGCCCTGTCAGCGTCCGCCGGCAGTCCGCAGCGCCCCGCGCCATCTCCCCCTTGCCTTATCGCGTCGTTCATCGTGGCCAATAAAAGCACTTATTCCGGCAAAGCGTCCCCCGCGCAGGATGGGGACACACTGGCGTGTACCGCGGCTGACCTGTGCCACGCGGTGCGTTTCATCGATGCCGGCGCCCGCAACACGGAAGTCTTCGAGATCTTCGAGGCCGCGCCGCAGATCCAGTGCCTGCCGGTGCTGGCCGATGGCCTCCTTGTCGGATTGATCAACCGGCAGAGCTTCATGGTGCAGATCGCCGGCCGTTTCCACTGGGAGGTCTACGGCAAGAAACGCTGTACCAAGATCATGGACGGTGCGCCGGTGCGCATCGACGCCGGGATGCCGATCCACGAGATCGCCGACCGCCTGGTCGGCGACGTGCCGGGCAGCCTGCCGGAGAGCTTCGTCATCGTCTGCGAGGGCAAACTGCAGGGGGTCGGCTTCACCAGCGACGTGCTTGCCGCATTGCGTCAACACGAGCGCCGCGCCGCCGATGAGCTGCGGCAACACCGCGACCGCCTGTTTGCGATGGTCGAGGAACGGACCCGTGACCTGCGGCTGGCCAAGCAGGAGGCCGAGCGTGCGAACCGGGCCAAGAGCGATTTCCTGACGCGGATGTCCCATGAGCTGCGCACGCCGCTGCACGCCATCATGGCCTTCTCCCAGTTGGGTACCCAGCGGCATTCCGATGCCGATCGGCCCAAGCTCGGCGGCTTTTTCGCCCGCATCCACGAAAGCACGGTCAAGCTGTCGCTGCTCGTGGACGACCTGCTGAACCTGTCCCGGCTCGATACCGGGCGCATCGTGCTGGATATCGGCTACACCGATCTCGGCGAATTGCTGGCCACTGTCCGGGACACCTTTGCCGACACCGCGGGGCACCGCAACATCGTCGTCCGCCTCGACCGGCCCGAGGCTCCGACCCCGCTGCGCGCCGATGCGCAGCGCATCGGCCAGGTGCTCACCAACGTGCTGGGCAATGCGCTGAAGTTCTCGCCGCTCAACTCGGAAATCGTCCTCCGTCTGGCCGTCGAGTACAGCGGCACCGCGGAGCCCGCCGTCGGCTACCGCCTCGACGTCATCGACCAGGGGCCGGGGATTCCCGACGACGAGATGGAGAGCATCTTCGAGCGTTTCAACCTGTCGAGCCGGACGCAGACCGGGGCGGGGGGCGTCGGTCTCGGGCTGTCCATCTCCCGCGAGATCATGCACCTGCACGGCGGCGGCATTACGGCCCGCAACCTGCCGGCGGGCGGTGCGTGTTTCTCGCTCCATTTCCCCGGTGCCTGAAATACCTGCCTCCTCGCTGTAACACGCGTGCTGCACGCTGCCGGTCGAACTTGGATCGACAACCAGACAGAGAGGGCTCCCATGGACAACGACGACATCCGCGATCTCCACCGCCGCCTCGAGCGGGAATTGCTGGACAGCTACGACGAGGAACTGGAACTCGAAATGGACGACGCCCGCTTCGACGCCATCGGGGCGGGGGAGAGCCGGCCGGCGTCCGACGAGGACAAGCTGCGGCGCCAGCGCTACTTCAAGGAACTGCTCCGCCTGCAGGGCGAACTCGTCAAGCTGCAGGACTGGGTGGCAACCAACAAGCGGCGCGTGGTGATCCTCTTCGAAGGCCGCGACGCGGCCGGCAAGGGCGGCGTCATCAAGCGCATCACCCAGCGCCTCAACCCCCGCGTGTGCCGCGTGGTGGCCCTGCCCGCGCCGAACGACCGGGAGCGCACCCAGTGGTACTTCCAGCGTTACGTGCATCACCTGCCGGCTGCCGGCGAGATGGTCCTGTTCGACCGCAGCTGGTACAACCGGGCCGGCGTCGAACGGGTGATGGGCTTCTGCTCCGACGACGAGTACGAAGAGTTCTTCCGCTCGGTGCCGGAGTTCGAGCGCATGCTGGTGCGCTCGGGCATCCAGCTCATCAAGTACTGGTTCTCCATCACCGACGAGGAACAGCACTTCCGCTTCCTCTCACGCATCCACGACCCCCTCAAGCAGTGGAAGCTCAGCCCCATGGACCTGGAGTCCCGTGCCCGCTGGGAGAAATACACCGAGGCCAAGGAGGTGATGCTGGAGCGTACCCACATTCCGGAAGCCCCCTGGTGGATCGTCCACGCCGACGACAAGAAGGCCGCGCGCATCAACTGCATCCAGCATCTGCTCGACCAGATGCCCTACGAGGAAGTGATCCGTCCGCCGGTCGACCTGCCGGAGCGGGTGCGTCACCCGGACTACGTCCGCCACGCAGTGTCCGACGACATGATGGTGCCCAACTACTTCGGCTGAGTGCCGCTTGCCCACCGGCGGCCCCGTTGCGGGGATGGGGCCGCCGGGCCGGTTTGCCATTTGTTGCAATCGGCACCATGACATGCCATGCGCTCATCATTGAACCGTCATGCGCGGCAATGACAATGCGGCGACCCCATCAACAGGTAATAACCGCATGAACTCCAGCACTGAAATGGCCGCCCCGCCCGACGCGTTGCGTGCCGCATCCAAACCCAACCTGGACCGCGGCACCGGGCCGCGCAGCCGCGCCCTGTTCCTGGTCTTCATCTTCGGCGGCCTGCTGTTCACCGGCTACAGCGTCTTTGCCGACATCGCCGAATCGAGCACGCAGATGGGTTCCCTGCTGCCCTACCTGCTGCTCGGCATCGCGCTGTTGATCGCCCTCGGCTTCGAGTTCGTCAATGGCTTCCACGACACCGCCAACGCGGTGGCCACCGTCATCTACACCCACTCGCTGCCGCCCCATTTCGCGGTGGTGTGGTCCGGCGTCTTCAATTTCCTCGGCGTGTTGGTGTCCAGCGGCACGGTGGCCTTCGGCATCATCTCCCTGCTGCCGGTCGAACTGATCCTGCAAGTCGGCTCCAGCGCCGGTTTCGCGATGGTTTTCGCGCTGCTCATCGCCGCCATCATCTGGAACCTCGGCACCTGGTGGTTCGGCCTGCCGGCCTCGTCCTCCCACACCCTGATCGGCTCGATCATCGGCGTCGGCGTGGCCAACGCGCTGATGCACGGCCGCGACGGCACCAGCGGCGTCGACTGGGCCCAGGCCACCAAGGTCGGCTACTCCCTGCTGCTGTCCCCGCTGGTCGGCTTCTGCTGCGCCGCGATCCTGCTGCTGGTGCTGCGCACCCTCGTGAAGAACCGTGAGCTGTACGACGAGCCGAAGGGCGACACCCCGCCGCCCTGGTGGGTCCGCGGCATCCTGATCCTCACCTGCACCGGCGTCTCCTTCGCCCACGGCTCCAACGACGGCCAGAAGGGCATGGGCCTGATCATGCTGATCCTGGTTGGCACCGTGCCGCTGTCCTACGCGCTGAACCGCGCCATGCCGGCCAGCGAGGTCACACAGTTCGCCGCCGTCGCCCACGTCACCCAGGAAGCCCTGCTCAAGGCCGCACCGATGGCGCCGCCGGCCGCCCCCCGCGACGTGCTGTCGACCTACATCCGCAGCAAGGACCTCACGCCCGAGGTGCTGCCGGCCCTGGCTGCGCTGAGTGGCGCCATCGAGGAGCAGGTCAAGCAGTCCGACTCCCTCGCCAAGGTGCCGGCCGACTCCGTGGCCAACGTGCGCAACGACATGTACCTGGTCTCCGAAGCGATCCGTTTCATAGAGAAGAATGAAGCGGTCAAGCTCGACGACGACGCGCGCACCAACCTGAAGGCGTTCAAGAAGGAACTCGACGCGGCGACCAAGTTCATCCCTCTGTGGGTCAAGGTGGCGGTAGCCATCGCCCTCGGCCTGGGCACCATGATCGGCTGGAAGCGCATCGTCGTGACCGTCGGTGAGAAGATCGGCAAGACCCACCTCACCTACGCCCAGGGCGCATCCGCCGAACTGGTGGCGATGGGCACCATCGGCGGCGCCGACATGTTCGGCCTGCCGGTATCCACCACCCACGTGCTGTCCTCCGGCGTGGCCGGCTCCATGGCTGCCAACCGCTCCGGCCTGCAGATGTCCACCGTCCGCAACCTGCTGATGGCCTGGGTCCTCACCCTGCCGGCGGCGATCATCCTGTCGGGCAGCCTGTACTGGCTGTTCGTGCAGATCTTCTGAGGTGACGGCGGCCAGGCCCTGGCCGCCATGTGATGTAGAAAGTGGAAAGCCCCTGTCCGGCCTGGAGGCCGGGCAGGGGCTCGCCCATTACCCGATCATCCAGTCTCCCTGGTTTGTGTTCAGAACAGTTTGTCGGGCGTGTAGCGGATGCCGAAGGACAGCCAGTGGCTCTTGCCGGGCCCGGCCAGCTGCTGCCCGGCGGTGGCATCGACCTGGAACAGATCGGGGATCACCGAATAGCGGACCCCCACCTGTCCATAGGACATGCCGTGGTTGTCGCCGTAGGTCTCGGCGATGCCGAGCAGCCTGGTGCGCAAGCTGAATTCGCCACCCACCCCCCACGACGCGCTGTTGCGCCCGGAAGCCCGATCCTTCAGCCAGCCCAGATTAGTATGGATGACGAGTCGGTCGTCATCCAGGGAAATGGACATCGGGATATAGGCGTAGGTATTGCCGAGCAGGTTGGGGCCGGGGGCGATTTCCGGATGACGGATGGTGCCTGCCGCCAGGCCCCAGCCCCAGTCGTTGGTCTCCAGCGGGCGGAACAAGGTCTTGGCCTGGAAGACGAAATCCCGCGTCGACGATTCGCCGTCGTATCGGGCCCGCCCGCCACCAAAGGTGAATTCGAAATTGCCGGTCGGATTGCAGGCCGGCAGCGCCCAGACTTCCCGGCTGTGCTGATAGACGCGCGTCCAGCTCTCGAACTGGCAACTGCCACCGGTCGTCAGGCGCGCATCATCCGTGACGAACGGACGGGCGGCGAAGACGCAGGATGGAAAGATCAAGGCCGCCAAGGCCCAGGCACCGGATTTCATCGGGCCATTTTATTGGGCAGACATGGCGTCCATATTTCTCGATTTCCCTGATCTCCGGGGCGATGTTCGCGCCCTGCACCTGCATCAATTCGTCGCGGTGACGATCATCGGCCGCCCCGGCCACGGCATCGTGCCACTCCCGCGGTTCACGCCGTCGCTGCTGCTCTGCATTGGTGGTGCACTGCTTACCGTTTTTCAACCTCTTCGAGCAAAGCGTCCCCCGGCCCGGCGAAGAGGCTTTCCAGGTTCTCCGGATGTATTTTAGAAAGAATGCCATGGAGATAGATGAGCAGCCCGGCTGCGGCAACGATGCCCAGGACGACGAAGGCCGCGCTATAGCCGAAACGATGTGCGATCCAGCCAGCGAGCGCCGGACTCATGGCCGCGCCCGCACCCTGGATTGCCATCACGGCACCGAGCCCGGCATTGACGTTTCCGGTGCCCTGCAGGATGGACGCAACAAGCCCGGGCAAGGCGACCCCCAGCAGACCTGCGCCGATTCCGTCGAGGGCCTGAACCGGAATCAGTGCCCACGGGGATTCCCAGCAACCGGCGATCAGTCCCCGAAAGGTCAAAGCCAGCAGGGCGGTAATGATCAGTGTCCGATATCCGTGCCGACTGGCATGCCATCCGGCCCAAAGGGCTGCAGGAATCATGACCAGCTGTGCCACGATCACGGCCGATGCCGTGAAAATGCCGGGGTCTGCCAGCCCACGCGTGACGATCGATTGCGCAAACAAGGGCAGCATCGCGGCATTACCCAGGTGGAACAGCAGCATGGTGATCGCGATAAGGCCCAGTTCGCGCGAATCCGTCAGTACCTGCCGGGCGGACGGCGGGGCGCTGCGATCTCGAGTCGGCGGGCGGGGAGCCGGATCACCGCCACGAGCCCGCTCATGGTCGATGTCCTGCGGACGGATCATCCGCAAGCAGGCGAGCGCCGCGCAGGCCATCAGCGCCATCAGTGCGAACACGGCTGACAGCCCCCAGCGGTAGCTTGCCAGCCCGGCCAATCCTGCCGCGACCAGGTTGCCGGCATGGTTCCAGGCCTCGTTGATACCCAGCTGCCGGGGCAAATCCTTTCGATCAACGAGGCCCAAGGTGATGCCCGTGATGGCGGCCCCCATCAAGGCGCCCACGGCACCGGTCACCGCCTGGGAAGCGGCCGCGACCCTGAACGACGGTGCCGTCCATAGCGCCGCGGTGGCGAGCGTGAGCACGATGGCGCCACTCGCCAGCAGAAGCCGCTTGTGGCGCGACGCATCGACCCAGGCCCCCATCGGCGTGGTCGCCACCATGCCTGCGACGCCGCCTATGGCCATCACATAGCCAATGTCATCGACCCGCCAGCCCTGGCTGGCCAGAAGCACGCCGAGAAAAGGCCCCAGACCGTCACGGACGTCGGCCAGGAAGAAGTTCAGCCCGGAAAGCCAGCTTCGCGAGCTGGTGTGCGTGGAGAGCATGGCCATCATCGCTTCCTAGTTCAACGGGCCTTTGAAGACGAAGAACGCACCCAGGCAGATGAAACCAAAGCCCACCAGATGATTGAGCGTGAGCCGCTCGCCGAGATAGACGACGGAAAAGACCGCAAAGACGACCAGCGTGATGACCTCCTGCATCGTCTTGAGCTCTGCGGCGCTGTAGATGGTGTGGCCGATCCTGTTGGCGGGAACCGCGAAGCAGTATTCCGCTAGGGCGATCAGCCAGCTCACCAGGATCACCAGGTAAAGGGGGCGCTCTCCGAACTTGAGGTGGCCGTACCACGCAAACGTCATGAACGCGTTGGAGACGAGAAGAAGGGCGATGGGTAAGACCTTGGGGGGCATCGGGGGGATTCCAGTATTTACGGTGCGCGCTCGTAGAGCGGTTGCAGAGCGGACAGGGCGGTGCCCATGCTGACGGCCTCCAGGGATGTGCCAAACGCATTGTGGGTACCGAGTCCGGACGCCGCGAACGGCGCCCCCGTCTGCACCGACAGACGCAGGCTTTCAGGCGGGAAGCGGACGATGCTGCCGTCGTTCAGAATGACGCCGTTGGCCTCTCCCCGTGGACCGGTGAGCACCGTTTCCACGCGGCCCTCCACCTGCTGGGGCTGCAGTCGCTGGGCGCGCAGGTGGGGCGGTAGGGCCCGGCCCGCGCCAACCGGCGGCGGCTGGTCGTACAGCGCCCGTCCGCTGCCGGTGTGGACGATGGCGTCGGCCTTGAGCGTGCCTCCCGCCTCCGCCCGTCCGATGATCCGGACGGCGTCCCCGACCTTGACCGTCGCCGTGAGTGCATCGGCCATGTGCGGCGGGAATCGGGCAATCGTCCCGTCGCTCAGGCGCAGTCCGTCAACCTCACCGTAGGGATTGATGAGCATCCGCTGGACCTGGCCTTCCACGGCGTACTGGCCCATTGGCGCAGGGGCCTCGAACCGTTGATGTGGGGGCAGGGGCAGATGGGAGGCCGGACCGGGCGGCACGGCGTGGGCGCTCAGGTTGCACAGGCCGACTGCCAGCGCGACGGACGTGGCGGGGAAATGCGCGGACATGGCGAAGCTCCTTGGGTCGGGAAAGGCACCCAAGCTGTAGCGCAAACACCATGCCAAAGAGAGTTCTAATTAAATCAACGGCTTGAAATCGTGTGACGGTATCCGCCGTCCGCTCTGGTGACGTCCGGGTGTCACCGGATCGGACACCGCCCTCCGGGCGGCAGATTCAATCGAGCTTGAACTCGGCCAGCTTGCGGTAGAGCTGCTGGCGCGACAGACCGAGGCGCCGCGCCGCCTCCGCGCGGTTGCCGGCCGTCGCCGCCAGGGCGCGCACGATCATCTCGCGTTCCACGCGGGCGACGGCCAGTTCCATCGGGCCGTCCCAGTCGATGTCCAGGCCCGGGGCGGACAGCGTGGGCGTCTGCAGGCCGATATGTTCGACATCGATGACGGCGCCGTGGCTGAGGATGGCCGCGCGTTCCATGGCATTGCGCAGTTCGCGCACGTTGCCGGGCCAGGGGTGGGCCAGCAGCAGCCGGGCTGCCGCCGCGCTCAGCCGCTTGGGCGCGTCGCCGCCCAGCAGGCGCAGAAAGTGTTCGGCCAGCGGCAGCACATCGCCCAGGCGCTCACGCAGGGGTGGCAGCCACAGCGGCACCACCTGCAGGCGGTACCACAGGTCTTCCCGGAAGCGCCCCTCCCTGACCGCCGCGGGCAGGTCCCGGTGCGTGGCCGCGACGATGCGCACATCCACCGGCTGGGCGCGGTTGGCGCCGACCGGGGTGATCTCGCGTTCCTGCAGCACCCGCAGAATTTTCGCCTGAGTGGACAGCGGCATGTCGCCGATCTCGTCGAGGAACAGGGTGCCGCCATCGGCCTCGCGAAAGCGCCCGAAGCGCTCACTGACGGCGCCCGTAAACGCGCCCTTGACGTGGCCGAACAGCTCGCTCTCCATCAGCTCGGCGGGAATCGCGGCGCAGTTCACCGCGACGAAAGGCCCGGCGGCTCTGCCGCTGTTGCGGTGCAGGGCGCGTGCCACCAGCTCCTTGCCCGTCCCCGTCTCGCCGAGGATCAACACCGTGGCCTCGCTGCCCGCAGCCAGCCCGATGCGCTTGAAGACCTGGCGCATCGCTTCGCTGCTGCTGACCAGTTCGCTGCTGTCCGCGGGCGCTCTGGCAACGGGCGCGGCGCCGGCCTCCTGCTGCCGGTCCGGCGCATTGGCTTCCTGCCGCAGGGCGCGGCCGAGCGTTTCCACCAAGGTCGCCCGGGCCACCGGCTTGGTCAGATGGTCGAACGCTCCCAGGCGCATCGCCTCGATGGTATTGCCGCCGCTCGCGTAGGCGGTGAGCATGATGCAGGGCACCTGCGAGATACGAGCCGCCCGGCGCAGGAAGGTCAGGCCATCCTCTCCCGGCAGCCGCAGGTCGACGATGGCGGCATCCACCGCCTCGCTGCGCAGCGTGTGCAGGCCCGCGTCGGTGGTTTCGGCCTGCAGCACTGAATGCCCCAGGTCCTGCAGCGTTTCTGCGAGGCTGTCGCGGAACGCCGCGTCATCGTCGACGATCAGGATTCGGGCCACGGCAGCTCCATCTCAATGCGTGTTCCCCTGGCCGACCCGGTGAGCGCGACCTGCCCGCCATGGCCCTGTACGATCTCGCGCACGAGCGCCAGCCCCAGGCCGGTGCCGCCCGCGCGGGACGTGGCAAAAGGCTCGAACAGCGTATCGCGCAGCTCGGCCGGTATCCCGCAACCATTGTCTGCCACCCACAGCAGCAGGGCGCCGCGGCGCGTGCGACTGGCACCGAGCTCGATCTCGCCGCCTTCTCCCGTGTGCGCCAGCGCGTTGAGCAGCAGGTTGTCGAAGACGCGGGCCATTTGTACCGGATCGAACAGCGCGAGTCCTTTTGCGGCGGCGGCCAGTTCCGGCTCAAGCGCCAGCGTGATTCGTACGCCATGCCTTTGCGCCGCTTCGGCGTGGGCGCTGCGCCGCGCCTCCAGCCAGCCCTGCAGGTCGACGGCCTGACGCTCGGCGCGGAACGGTTGCGTCAAAGCCAGCAGGCTCGACACCAGCGTCTCCAGGCGCGCCGTCTGGGACAGCACGGCATCCAGCGCACCCTCCACGCGTGCCTCCCGCAAGTCCGCCGGTGCAGCCAAGGCGTTTTCCACCTTCATGCGCATCGTGCCCAAGGGGTTGCGGATCTCGTGCGCCAGCCCGGCGGAGACGCGTCCCAGCGTGGCCAGGCGTTCGGACTGGGCCAGCTGCCTGCGCAGATCGCTCGACTGACGCTGCCAGCGCGAAATCATCCAGCCCAGCCACGCACCGGAGACCACGACCAGCGCCAGCAGCAGGCTCACCGCGAGGATCAAGGTGTTGACCGTTTCTGTCGCCAGCAGCGGCACGCGCATCAGCGTCCATGCGACCAGGCGCCGGTCATCGGTGTTCACGGGGCAGGCCGCAAAAGCCACCGCCTCGCGCAAACCCGGCCGCACGTCCGCCACGAGGCCTGCGGAATCCTGCGCACGCTGGGCCGTGGCGGCAATGCGCTCCAGTTCGGCGCTCGGTGGATCGCGCTTGATTCCCGTGCCGTCATAGGTTGGAAAGGCGTAGGCCACCACCCCCGCATCCGCGCGCCAGAAGCCGCCCTCCATGCCCGGCTGGTCGCGCAGCGCCAGATCGAGCACCGCCTGTGCCGAGGCCGGGGCCATGGGACGGGACGGACCGTTTGCCGGCGGAAACTGCTGACGCATGCGTACCGCACCCGCTTGCAGCGCCTCGCAACTGGTCGAGGTCAGCTGGCGCGCCCGCGCAATCTGGGGGCCGGCGCTCTGGTGGCTGAGCAACAGCAGCAACCACCCCAGCACAAGCGCAACCGCAGCGATGGAAAGCCAGAGGATCAGCAGATCGCGTCGAACGGATGGTTGCTGCGGCAGATCAGGTTTCCTTGATAAAACGCGCCACCTTGATGAATCAACCAAAGGTCGCGCCGGTTCGCTTGAGATAGTTGAGATAACTGATCCACACAACATGCACAGTGTCCATGTCGCAGACCGTCGGGATTTTCCAGTTTCGCTTTTGCTTGTTACCCGAAAGCTGAACCGCCTCGTTGGTCACCAACTCGCATCCTTTCATCTTCGCGGTTGCGATGATGATGAGATCGTTTTCGTCGACGCCCTTTCCGTAACGGTCTTCCTCGATCCCGAGTAGGGCTTTGACACGCATGGCCTCCAGCAATATAGCTTCGGTGACGGGCAGTTTTTGCAGGTCGGCATTTTTAAGCCACTCCACACACTCAGGCACCTTGTGCTCCACTTCCTCTACCGCCACTTCAGACATCTGGATCAAGCCTTGCGCCATCCGATCCGCCATCCAGTTCCATACCCCCGGAAACTGCTCGATGGGATAGTTATCCCATGCGTGGATCATGGACGACGCATCAAATACTTGCATAGTGCTGTTCAAGCTTGTGCAGGTCGCTGATCTTTAGGTTGTCGAGGTAGGTGCTTGCCTTGGCCAAGGAGATGCGCTGGGCGTTGAGTGCATCGAGGACCGTGCGTACATATCCATCACCAAAAATATGCTTGGGCTCGCGATTGCGATACTCGCGGCTGCCGCCCGTCTTTTGGGGTAATTGACGTGTCGCCCACCATTGCCGGTATGCACCGTACTGAGCCTTCGAAAGCCGGCCAACATCCACCAAACGACGCAGGATGACCTCGCCGCTCACGCCCCAGTGGCGGCGCTGCGGAGCCAGCCATTCGTCGTATGCGGCCACGTCGTCGGGGCGCTCGAGATCCCGGATGCTCAGAAGGAAGGCATCTGGAACCAGCAGCTGGCCCGCAAAGGCATTGGCCTCCTGCTCGACGCCCGCACGCGCATGCAGGTCGCCTTCGTCATCGATAGAACTGGTCTTGTGCAGCAGCAGATGACCCAGCTCATGCATCAGCGTGAAACTCTGGCGCGCATCCGAGTCCTGCTTCTTGACGAGGATCACCGGGCACGCCGGGTCATACAGTGAGAAACCAAGGACCGGACTGTCCTTGGCAATCTGCCACTGACCGTGATAACCGTTGCTCTGGAACACCAGCAAGCCCCGCGCCTCGATGGCCGACCGGTAGCTGTTGAAATCGTTGCGATCAGCAAGCCCCAGCCAATCGCGGACCTTACGCGCGGCATCAGAAACACTGAGTCCTGCCAGATCGGGCGGCGAAAAGTGGACGACCTCCTCCGGGTCGAGCTCGTCCCGCAGGGCGAGATAGATTTCCCGCTGGCGCTCCACGCGCTCTATCAACAACTTCATGCGCGCCGACAACTCTGGCTTCTGGTTGGCGAGTGTGCGGAATTGGGGCGTATGGGCAGCCGCTTCGTTGACCGGCTCCGGTGAAAGAAAGAACAGGGTGCCGCGCCCAAAGTACGTGGCAAGCCTGCGCAACTGCTTGAAGGTGAGCCCCGCTTCTCCCTCGAACACCTTCGCCAGTATCGCCGGCCCAATATCAACCTCGCGGGCGAGTTCATCCCGCGTCATGCCGCTGTCGGCAAGACACCAGTCGATACGGGCCAGGTTGATGGATTGGATGCGCTCCATGGGGCAATTATATGAGCCACGTCATGTTCCTCCTACTGCCCGAACAAGGTGACATGCCGACCCCGCGTGGCCGGAAAATCGCTAATTGCAGACCGGATAAGCCGACGTTCGGGAGCGTTTGCGTTACGGCACGACCAGATCGGCAAGGTGCTCGGCCGACATCGACGGCAGGAACTCGACGATCTCGTAGCTGGCGATCTCTTCCCGGTGAAATGGATCGCTCTGGATAATGCGCTCGACTTCCGCACGGGATCCTGCGGTCGCGAGGATTACGCCCCCCGTACGCGGTTCTTTACGCCCGGAGAGCAGGAAATTCCCCGCGGCGTAATGGCGCTCCAGGAACTGGCGATGTTCTCCAACGAAACGATCGACTTCGGATAAGGGCTTCACGTAGTTCAGCAGCACGACGAACATGGACGGTGACTCCGATGGTTTGTGGCGGTGAGAGAGTATAGGGGGCGAGATGTGAGCGCCTGAAGGGTGAATAGGCGGCCCCAAGGGGCCGCCTATTCATATTCGAGTGGGCACGTGGTCTTCCGCGCTCAGTCCGGCCGCGCCTGCAGTGCCTCGATCAGATCCCGTGCTTCCGCCGCGATCATGGAGCAGGCCCACAGATAGTTCTCCTGCTGGCTCGGTGCCTGCTGTCGGAAAACCTCCCACGCATCTCCGCAGGTCATCGCCAGCAGCGCATGCAATTGCTGCTGGCGCGCCGACAACTGGTCGAACAAGGTCATGCGCCCCACGTCGTCGGCCAGCCGGTACAGGCCGTCGCCGGGCGCCGGAAAACTCAGTGCGTGACTCATGCCGGCGCCCTCCTGTTCAACAAGGCGACATGCCGACCTGGCGTGGTCGGGAAATCAGGGAAAGGGTGCAGAGAAGGGGGCGAAGCGGATGCGTGCGGACGTGCGCACGCCAGGGCGGGAAATGCCATGGTGTGATGCTCCTCGGTTTGCTGGACAGTTCCACCCCTCGCTTCCAAACGGGGGGCGGGCCAAAGCGAGGTTGGAAGACCGGAACCAAGGGACCGGCAGGCCGAAGCCTCCCCGCCCGGCCCACCATTGATCAAGGCGCACCACGGGCGTGACGGACGAAAAAATAGCCGCGGCGCGGCTAATCGGTCCGCCTTGGTTCTCGGGCTTCCAACCCGGATCGTCTCTGTTTCGACGACGCGGGGAGTATTGACCGGGGGGCGGGGGGAGGTCAAGAAGGGTAGGGGCTGCTACCGACCTTGAGCGGTCGTTACATAAGCTCAAATCCAATGGCCGGATTTACGAGCACTCCGGCCATTTTCTCCCCCAGTGGAATTCAAAAGTGGATTAGCGTGATGCAGCCTCGAATTTGCCGGAATAGCGGAAAAGCTGCCCAAACAACGGATGAGTGAGGCGGAAGTCCATGACAAAATGGTTTTCATCCACCGCTTCCTCGACGATGGTGGTGTGGCCCAGCACCATCCATTCCGGGATCGGCAACAGGATCGGTCCCAGCTTCACGACGAACCGGACGCCGCGATAATGGAGTCGGCCTCCTGTCACGTACGGGGCCATCTGTAGTCCGAGCACAGGATTGACGAATTCGATCACCTGGCCGTGGCCAGCCGAGATCCAGAAGCTGTCGAAATAGATCACCCTCCCGTCCGGGTAGGTGATGGTGCGCCGCCAATGCTGCCGCTCACCTACGACGCTCTTTTCAACCACCGTTGGCACCTGCTGCCCACCGCGATTGACCAGCGCCCCGAATACCCTCAGCACACTCAGAAACGGCTGCATGAACCGAGGATACTCAATATCCATCCGGCCAGTGTCAGTCGTCGTGCCGAACCGGTAATGGGCCTGGAGGGCCGGCGGCAGCTTATCCCAGTCGGCGCCGAGCGCCTGTTGCATCAAGCTTTTCATGATCCAACTCCTGGAATGTATTTGAAGACCATCAGTGCGACGACAGCAACCATTGCCGTAAAGGCGGGCACGCCAAGCCAGAACCACCAGCGTGCCATCCGCCAGTAAAGCACCGGCAAGTCAGATCCTTCGGCAACGGCTTCGGTGGCGATTTTCTGCATGCGAATCTGCAGCCAGACCACGGGGAGCCAGCAAGCGCCAGCGAAGAAGAAGAGGGAAAGGCTGGCCGCAATCCACGGCGTTGTCAGCGGAGCATCGAGCAGATGAACCATCCACAGGCCGCTGATGGGCTGCAAGATGACGGTCGGCGTGGTGAAGATCCAGTCGGCCAATACGACATGGCGGTTGGTGACCGCGATATGGGCAAGGTTGCCGCTGCGGTCGGCCATCCATTTGTAGAACGCACTGCCAAGACCAGTGCCGAAGAGAAGCACCATGCTGAGAATATGCAGCGTTTTGAGAACGGAGTAGGTCATGACGCACCCCTTGTGGATGTGCCTGCGGAGAAGAACAGGCTGGGCTTGGTGGTCAGGGGCGGACGGCCCAAGAACTGTACCAGCGGTCGGAAATCGGCCCAGTAGCCGGTCTTCAGCATGCGCAAGTTCTCCGGTTGCAGCATCGGGTTGAAGTGCCGTCCCACCTGGGCAATCGCCATCGCCACCCGGAATGGGATGTGAATAAGCCGGGCGCGGGGCAACCCCAGCGCCTGGCGCATCGTTTGCAGCCACTCGGCGAACGTGATGATTTCAGTGCCTACAATGTCCAGCGTCTGCATCGTCTTGGGCGACGTGAGGCTTTGCATGACGGTGGCCACGACATCGCTGATATGGACAGGCTGCAGTTCTTGCTGCCCGTTATCGATGACCGGGATCCGCGGCAGCGCCGCCAGGCGCATGAACAGGTCCGCGCTCTTGCCGCCGAGGCCGTAAATCAACGAAGGGCGCAGCACGAACCAGTCGAGATCGAGGCTGCGCAGGCAGTCGTCGGCGGCGCGCTTGCTCAGGTGGTAGGCAGAGAACGCCGTCTTGTCGGCTCCCAGCGCCGAGATCTGCAACACCCGCCGGACACCGGCCTGGGCGCAGGCGCGAAACAATGCCGACGGCGCGAGGGCGTGCAGGAGTTCGAAACGCTGGGAGCCGCTTTCCCCGATGATGCCGACGCTATTGATGACGGCATCGACGCCTTCAAGGTGCGGCAGCCAGTCAGCCACCGACAGCATCCGGCTGAAGTCGACTCCCTCGCTGCGGCATACCGGCTTGATGCGGTGTCCGGCAGTAGTCAGTTCAGCGACGAGATTGTGGCCGATGAAGCCGCTCGCCCCGGTCAGCAGAATGTTCACGATGCGCTCCCCGGCTGCCGCGGTACCGTAACGAACTGGCCCAGGCGCTTGCCGATCGAGCGAAGGCCGATCAGCAACCCGACCAAGGCCGCCACCAAGGCAAGACGCAAGCTATCTATCGGGTTGCTGGAGCGCGAGAACATATCGACCATCAGTACCAGCAGCAGCGGGGCGATCACCAGCATCACCTTCGTGTAGCTCAACCAGAAGGACGCAGCCTGCTCATCCGGGCAGACCCGGTTAAGGACATTCACCAGGGGACCGGACAGCACGTGCAGAACCGCGAGGCTCGCGGCGACGCAGATGAGAGATTCAGCAAACAGCAGAACGTAAGGATTCATGAAGGGCTCCCGATTGGTTACTGGAGCCCCCAGTGTGGAGATCAGCCCTCCTGAATCCTTCCATTCCTATCGAAACGGAACATTTTTCGGCTCCGGAAAGATCATTTCGGAGCTTCGGTCAGCCAATCACCGCTACTTGGATGGCTTGCTCCTGGCGTGGAGCTTGCGGAACTGGCCGGGGGTCGTGCCCTCGATCTCGCGGAAGGCCTCGTAGAAATTCGACTGCGAGGTAAATCCCACGCTGAGTCCAACGGACAGGACAGAGGCGGACGGTTCATCACACAACATGGCTTTGGCGGCTGCAACGCGCAGTTCACGCAAGTAGCGGGAGAAACCCTTGCCCAACCGGGCATTCATCAGCTCCGACAGTTGGTGAGTGCTAAGTCCGAGACGTTCAGCCAGACCGGGAAGGCTCAGGTCCGGCTCCACATAGCTTCGGTCAGCTGTCATCAGGGTGTTCAGCCTCGCCAGGGCCGCATCGCAATCCACATTGGTCAGCGTGGAACTGGCATAGGCAGTCTGCACGGTTTCCGTGACCTCAACGGATAGTTTTGGCCGGAGGCCGAGCGTGGTTTGCACCAGAAAAAAGGCGGCCCCGATCGAGATCGCGTACAGACTGAAAAACAGTTTGCCAGGCAGCGACGCCTGGGCCAGCCCAAGCGCCGAGACGCCGATCGCAATACCGAATACGCAGCCCAGCAGAATCATCTCCCGGTGGAAGCTCGCCCGCTCGCCGCGCAGGGCGTAGAGACTGCGCGCCAGCCACAGCAGGTAGCCGGCGCCAACGCTGAAAGCCAGCGGCAAGGACAAATCGTCAGGCAGGAAGGGGGAAATCACGATTGGCAGCGCGTGACCGAGAAGCGCAGGCCTAATCAGAGGGGGCACCTTGGGGGTCAGCAAGGGCTGGCTGAACAGGAAGAAAGAGGGCGCCACGGCAAACAGGATCATGCGGTACGGCAGCGTTGCCACCCATTCCTGATCGAGGTACAGCCACACGAAGTGCGCGATCTGCAGACCGCTCAACGCCATCAGCAGGACAAATCCCATCAGGCGCGACATCGGCTGGCCTTGGTATTGGTCGCCGCGGAAATGCGTCAGGGCAAGGCTAATTGCGCTGAATATCGAGAAACCGGCGAGAAGAATGGCGAGAGAGGTCACTGCACTTGAAAAACAATATTGTTGAATTCAATAAATGGAAATTCTTTCAAGCTGGACTTCGATTGGTAAGAGTCTGCCGCGCTTGCGAGACATCTCGGCGATAGAGGGAAACGAGGCTGAGTACGGGTTTAGCGAAATGGTGTGTAGTCAATGGTGACCCCTTCTGATTTCAGCTCCGCGCGAATTAGATGCGCAAGATGGTGGTGCTGGATCTCGAGGTGGCCGTCATCCCTCCAGGTGACGCGAACCTCTGGGCCGCCGCCTTTCCCGGTCGGTGCTTGACCACGGTTTCCATCGGCGACAAAGAAACTTTGGGGCAGAGAATCCTTCTTGGAGGTGTCGGTGTCAGCGGGCACGATAGAAACATGGCTGTTGAAGCTGGTTGTGGCCCCACAATCTATTTGAAATACAACAGCTTTCAATTTCCCGCTGGGCGACGGGAATTGGTCGATCATCGACTCTGCGCACATATCCGCGCCAAGGCGCGCTAACAATGCAGCGCAGCCACCAAACATTACGAGGGGGGTACCGATAACCCAAAGGACTACTTTTTTCCAAGTGGCCATGTGCTATCGCCAACAGTCTTTACACGAACGCCGGGGCTCGTATGACAGATGACCCCGGAGGCGCCCGGATGGTTGTACTTTGCTCATGAAATTCAGATGTTTCGAGTTCATGTTTACAGCATGAGTGTTTAAGTATGCCAGACAGTTTAACGGGAGCAGTGTCCACTTTGCGAAAGGGTATCTAAGGGGCCGCGATTGGCCGTATTGCACCATTTTCTTGTCATGCCCGCCATGCTCCTGTCTGCTGCGAATGGCTTCAGTTGAGTACGTCACTCCGCGGACGGCCAGCCAATGAGGTTGAGGCCGCGATGGTCCGCCTTGTTCGTTGGTGTATGCATTTGACGTAATCTCATCGTAATATTCCGGCGCGCCGGCGATGCCTGTCCGCCTTGCGGACCCGTCCGGCGCGATCTTCCCTATTTCACCCGGAGCCACGCCATGACGCAGAACCTCGTTTCCCTCGATCTGTCCGCCGAAGCCCTTGCCACGCTGGATCAGGCGCTCACCACCATCGAGCAGATCTTTGCGCCCTTCATCAGCCTGTCGGCCGACGAGGTACGCTCGCTCAGCAAGATGGGCGACAAGTCGGAGCAGTTCTGTCGTCAGACGGCGCTGGTGCTGGAGCACAACCGGGACATCCTGCCGCCGAGCTTTTCGGTGGCTGAGGTGCAGCGCGATTTCGCCGCCTTCGATGCGCTGCGGCCGCGCCTGCTGCGCTTGCGCGAGGTGGTGGCGAAGGCGGAGGACACCACGACGGCGCTGGGCAGCGACATCCTCGTGGCCATGCTGGAAGGGTATGCGTTGATGAAGATGTTCGGAAAGGGGGAGGGGCTGGAGACCCTGCGCAAGGCGATGCTGGTGCGCAATCCCGGCCGCCGCGCCAAGCCGGCCGAAGCCACGGCCTGAGCGCGGGTTGCCGAACGGCGCCGGAGCGCCTTTCGGATTCGCTCGTCGATGCTTGGATGGCATTCTCCCGGAGACGGGAGAATGCCATCCGTTTTTCGGTGGTTGACTCCGGAGTTTTGGCGGCCGTCATCGAATGTCGGGGGGCTCGGGCCGAATATTCGGTCCCGCCCGCCGAAGTTTCGAACGCCGGGACCGGGGTTCCGGATTCAAGGTCCGAAGTTTCGAATCCGGAATCCGAAACTTCGGCAGTCGAGTCCGAAACTTCGGGCTCCGCACCCGAAAAATGGACAGTGAATATCCACCCCGGCGGGTGGGTTGCCGGATGGCCCACGGCCCCCTGTCCTTCGCGGCCAAAATCCCGGAAGATCGCGCCTCTTGAATTGCTCCGCCCCATTCCGGCGGCGGGGCTGCCATGGGGGCCGACTCACATGAAGATCCTTCGAACCCTTGCCGCGCGCAGTGCGCTGCGGGGCCTGGCGCTGGTGTGCGGGCTGGCGGCTGTGCCGGCCTTTGCGGACATGAGCATCGTGATCCTGCGCCACGGCGAGAAGCCCGCCGACGGGCTGGGCCAGCTTACCTGCCAGGGGCTCAACCGCTCGCTGGCGCTGGCGCCGCTGCTGCTGTCGCGCTTCGGCGTGCCGGATGGGGTGTATGCGCCCAATCCGGGGGTGGTGAAGAAGGACAAGGGCGTGCCCTTCAACTATGTGCGCCCGCTGGCCACCATCGAGCCGCTGGCGATCCGCGCCGGCAGGCCGGTGACCCTCGGCGGCGGCATGGAGGACATCAAGCCGCTGGTGCACCAGGTGCTGGCCAAGGAGGCGGGCACCCACGTGATCGCCTGGGAGCACCACTGGGGCGAATCCCTGGCGCGCCTGTTCCTCAAGACCCTCGGCGCCGACCCCAAGGCGGTGCCCAAGTGGGCCGACGACGATTACGACAGCCTCTACGTGATCCGCGTGCAGCAGGCCGGCCACGACGCGCCGGTGGCCCGTTTCAGTGTCGAAAAGCAGGGCCTGGACGGGCTGCCCGAGGCCTGCGCAGTGCTGGCTCCCCCGCCCGCACCCGCAGCCACCCTGGCGCCGGCCGTCGTCGAGTGAAGGCGGCGTGATCCGCCACCTGTATCTGCAGCAAGGAAAGTTGGAAGCATGAGCGAAGAAAAGAAGGAGCCGTGGCTCAACGGCATGTCCCTGGCCACCGTGGTGCTGGCCGTGTGCGCGACCCTGTCCACCTTCAAGGGCGGGTCGTTCTCGACCCAAGGGGTGGTCAATCAGGCGCTGGCCTCGGACCAGTGGGCTTTCTACCAGTCCAAGAGCACCAAGCAGCACCTGTTCGAGGTGCAGGTGGAGCAGTTCCGCCTGCAGGCCATGGCCCTGCCGCCGGACAACCCGGCCGTGCCCGCCTACCAGCAGAAGATCGCCGAGTACCAGAAGGAGATCGAGCGCTACAAGCAGGAGAAGAAGGACATTGAGGCCAAGGCCCGCGGCTTCGAGGCTTTGCGCGACGAAGCCAAACTGCATGGCCGCCCCTTCGGCCTGGCGGTGATCTTCCTGCAGGTGGCGATCCTGCTCAACTCGGTGGCCGGCCTGGTCAAGGCCAAGCGCGTGTGGTGGACCGCGATTCCCATCGGGCTGGTAGGGGTGGCGCTGTTTGCGGATGGGTTCCTGGGGTTCCTGTGAGATTCAGTTCCCAGGATTCTGCTCTCCCTCAGGGCAAATCAACTAGGATGCGGGCGGTCACTCGACCAACCCGATCGAAGTTCCCCGGTTCTGCCGGGTTCAGATACACATGCGCCCTTACTGTCGCGATAGGGCCGCGCTCTATAACAAGAGCCGCGCGTGTCTGATCGTGATGACCGGCCCGCGGCGGAACTCTGAATGGGTCCGTGTTGATCGTGAAACCCGCTTTGGCAAGAAGCGCCTCAGCGTCACTGAACGTAGTGCCTGCGGGTATGTAATTCCTCATGAGCTCGGTGAACTTCTCGTCGACAACCGGTGGCGGGAGACTTCCCGTGGTTTTTTCGAAGTTAATGACGTCAGCCCGCAATTCAGACTGAGTCTCTCCGGTAGCTGTTTTCTCGCACGCACACA
This sequence comes from Zoogloea sp. GDB6, assembly GCF_056724105.1. NCBI lineage: Bacteria > Pseudomonadati > Pseudomonadota > Betaproteobacteria > Rhodocyclales > Zoogloeaceae > Zoogloea > Zoogloea sp. GDB6. The sequence continues at coordinate 108,143 of NZ_CM161497.1, forward strand.
GCGCAACGAGCGCTATAAGCGAGAACGCGCGCACCTGCCGCAGGCTGAGCGCCCTGCGGCGTGTCGTACCGGGCAGCTCCGGTTCGGCGGTCCGATTGACTGGATTATTGGTCATGGGGATAGAACGCAAGCTTGAAATTCAAATAGCAGAAGATCGCCGAGTACCAGAAGGAGATCGAGCGCTACAAGCAGGAGAAGAAGGACATCGAAGCCAAGGCCCGCGCCTTCGAGGCTCTGCGCGACGAAGCCAAACTGCATGGCCGCCCCTTTGGTCTGGCGGTGATCTTCCTGCAGGTGGCGATCCTGCTCAACTCGGTGGCCGGCCTGGTCAAGGCCAAGCGCGTCTGGTGGACGGCGATCCCCATCGGGTTGGTGGGGGTGGCGCTGTTTGCGGATGGGTTCCTGGGGTTCCTGTGAGATTCAGTTCCCAGGATTATTTTCTCCTTCAGGGCAAATCAATTGTGATGCTGGCGGTCACTTGACCAATCCGATCGAAGTTCCCTGGCACTGCCGGTTTCAGATACACATGCGCCATTGCGGTCGAGTAGAAGTTGCGCTGTATAACAAGATAAGCGTGTGTCTCATCGTGATGACCGGCCCTCTTTGGAATTCTGTATGGATCCGTGTCGAGCTTGAAACCCGCTTTGACAAGAAATGCCTCAGCGTCACTGAACGTAGTGCCTTCGGGTATGTAATTTCGGATGAGTTCGGTGAACTTCTCGCTAATAATTGGAGGCGGGAGGTTTCCCGTGGCTTTTTCGAAGTTAATGACGTCAGTCCGCAATTCAGACTGAGCCTCTCCGGTAGCTGTTTTCTCGCACGCGCACAGCGCAACAAGCGCTATAAGCGAGAACGCGCTCGCCTGCCGCAGGGCGCTCAGCCTGCGGCGTGTCGCACCGGGCGGCTCCGGTTCGGCGGTCCGATTGACTGGATTATTGGTCATGGGGATAGAACGCAAGCTTGAAATTCAAATAGCAGAAGATCGCCGAGTACCAGAAGGAGATCGAGCGCTACAAGCAGGAGAAGAAGGACATCGAAGCCAAGGCCCGCGGCTTCGAGGCCCTGCGCGACGAAGCCAAACTGCATGGCCGCCCCTTCGGCCTGGCGGTGATCTTCCTGCAGGTGGCGATCCTGCTCAACTCGGTGGCTGGCCTGGTCAAGGCCAAGCGGGTGTGGTGGACGGCGATTCCCATCGGGTTGGTGGGGGTGGCGCTGTTTGCGGATGGGTTCCTGGGGTTTCTGTGAGATTCAGTTCCCAAAATTGCGCTTTCCCTCAGGGCAAATCAGCTGTGATGCGGGCGGTCACTAGACCAACCCGATCGAAGTTCCCCGGTACTGCCGGGTTCAGATACACATGCGCCGTTACGCTCGAGATGAAGTTGCGCCGTATAACAAGAAACGCGCGTGTCTGGTTTCTCGCACGCGCACAGCGCAACAAGTGCCATAAGCGAGAACACGCGCATCTGCCGCAGGGCATTCAGCCTGCGGTGTGTCGCACCGGGCAGCTCCGGTTCGGCGGTCCGATTGATGGATTATTGGTCACGGAGATGGAACGCAAGCTTGAAATTCAAATAGTAGGCAGGCGCCAAGAAAAGCATTACGACAGCGGTGTTGAGCAGCCAGGCCACGCCGTCAGTTGAAAGATTGTAGTCATCCGGGATTGATGAATCCATGAGCATCCCAACAACAAAGTCTGCTACGCAGAAGGCAAACGTTGGCTTCCAATAGTCCCGAACCCAGGTCGGATACCACCTGTATGTCAGAGAGAGAATGCCGAGTGCCAGTGCGATAGATGCAACGATAGTTCCGAACACCAGGAACTCGGGATAGCCAAGTACAGAACTGTCTTCGGCCGCGAGAAGCCCACCAAGTAACACCAGGACTGCGTAAATGGTGGCAATGAATTTTAGAAAAAGCACAGGTATTCCGATTGGGAATGGCGAACCGCGTTTACACGGACGCGTGGGTCTGCTTTTGGCGGACGCCTGGCGAGGTTTCAAGCAAGCTCCACGGCAGGCAAACGTATCCGACGGAGCCGTCATTCTATCGAAGCCGTGAGCCATCCGAATTGATTACCTCTTTCGCATGGGGCGCGATCTCCGCCGGGGGCCGTCCTGTATCGGAAGCCTTCGATTGGGTGCGGGGATAGGGTTGGAGGGGGCTCAGGCTTGTGTCTTGACGACGCTGCGCGGCTTGCGGGTGGGCCTGGGTTTCGTCGGTGGCGACAAAGCCTTGCCTGCGATAGAAGGTCCAGGCCCTCGCATTGGAGTCGGCGACCCAGGCGAAGATGTTTCTGGCCCGTGCGGTAGCCTACAACCCAGTCGGCCGCAGGTGGTCCACGAACCACGCCAGCGCGGCGCTGGAACTGGCTTCGAAGTCCCGCCCGTAGGCATCGAAATGGCCGGCGCCGGGGATGATGCGCAGGGACTTGGGTTCGAGGGCGTTGCGGTAGGCGGCCAGAGCGAGGTCGGTGGGGGTGATCGAGTCCTGTTCGGCGATCTGCATCAGCAGGGGAGTCGGGCTGATGCGTTCGATGTAGTCGCCGGGGTTGTAGGCCCGCGCGAACTCGACGGAGCGCAGGCTGATCTCCGGTTTTTCGGCGGGGGCGCGCCGGTAGGCGGCGGTGTACCAGGCGATGGAGTCCGGGCTGCGGTAGACGGCGCCGGAGTCGGCGTCGCCCATCAGCGGCAGCATGGCCGGCGCGGCCCTGGCGGCACGTTGCTGGCGGTCGGTGGCGAAGCGTTCCAAGAGGGCGGTTTCGGCGTCTCCGGAGACGCGGCGCAGGGCGGCCTGGGTGCCGTTGGTGGTCGGTACCTGGACGGCCACGCATTTGACGCGGCGGTCGGTGGCGGCGACGACCAGCGCGTGCCCGCCGCTGTAGCTGCTGCCCCAGATGCCGACGCGCTCGCCATCGATGCCGTCCAGGCCGCGGGCATGGGTGATGGCGTGGCGAAAATCCTCCACCTGCTGCCACGGGTTGGCCTCGTGGCGTGGCAGGCCGTCGCTGGCGCCGAAGCCGCGGTGGTCGTAGAGCAGCACCGCAAAGCCGGCGGCGGCGAACTTCTCGGCGTAGAGGTCGGTGAACATCTCCTTCGTCGTGCCGTAGCCGCCGCACATCACGATGGCCGGCAGGTGTTGCCCGGTGGCCTCCTGCTGCGGGCGGTACAGCCAGCCGCGCAGGGTGATGCCGTCGGCGTCGAATCCGATGTCCTGGCGCTGGACGGGGCCCGGATGGGCGGCTGGGGCCGGAGTGGCTTGCGGGTTCATGCGGTGGTTTCTCCTCTGGGCTTGCGGTTGGTACGCCGGGTGGGCATGGGAGGAGAGTAGGCGGATGAAGCGCGGCCCGCTGCGCTGGCCTTGCCATCTTCGGTGGCGAATCGGACAAGCGGGCGGGCGCCCTGCCGATGGCGCCCGGCTGGGGGACGCTCAGTCCGCGAAATAGCTGCTCGGTGCGGCGCCCATCAGGCGCCGGAACACCTGGGTGAAGGCGCCCGGCGTCGCGTAGCCCAGGTCGGCGGCGACCACTGTGACGGGCTCGCCGGCGGCCAGCCGTGGCAAGGCGAGCATGATGCGGACCTGCTGGCGCCAGGCGCTGAAGGTGACGCCGAACTCCCTGTTGAAGAGGCGCGCCAGCGTGCGGCCGGAGGTGCCGGCGAAGCTGGCCCAGTCCTCCAGGCTGTCGCCCCGGGCCGGGTCGGCGATGAGCGCGTCGCAGACCCGGGCCAACCGCTTGTCCCTGGCGGTGGCGAGGCGGAAGTCGATGGCCTGGCAGGCCAGCGCGATCTCGCCGAGCAGCACGGCCAGGATCTGCGCGTCGTGGCTGTCTTCCGCATAGCCGATGGGCACGGCGGCGGCCCGTAGCAGCAGCTCGCGCAGGAAGGCCGACACGCGGATGACCCTGGGGTGGGCGGGCAGGTCCGGCGGCAGCACGTCGGGCCGCACGTAGAGGCTGCGCAGGCTGACGCGGCCGATGGCCTGCATGCGGTGGTCGAGCTCCGGCGGCATCCACAGCGCGTGCTGCGGTGGGACCAGCCACAGGGCGGTGGCGGTGGACACCTTCATCAGGCCGGCCGTGGCGTAGATGAGCTGGCCCCGGGTGTGGCGATGGGTGTCCACTGCGAAACCGTCCGGGTAGTCCTTGGGCATCACCCCCAGCGGCATGGCGGCGGTTTCGTAGTCGGAGCGGCGGGTGCTTTTTAGGGACATGGGGCTAGGGCGCGCGGTTCACCCGCCGCAGCCGGCCCAGGATCAGCGGCACGAAGCCGATGAGGATGCCGCCGATGCCCATGATGTCGGTGACGGCGTCGAAGCTGGGGATGCTGTAGATGGCGATGAAGACCATGAACAGCGCCGCCAGCAGCGGCCACAGCACGTAGGACACGGCGTCCACGGCGCCGCTCGCCAGCCTGGCGCGGTAGTGCCAGGCGCAGGCGAAGCCGGCCAGGCTCATGTAGAAGCAGATCTGGAAGCCGATGGCGAGGATGGAGCTTTGCAGGATGCGGCTCACCGACGGCATGTAGGACGCGCTGAACAGCAGCAGCACGCCGAGCAGCCAGATCACCAGCGTGGCCAGCCACGGGGTCTGCCACTGGGGATGGATGTCGGCGTAACGGGGGTGGAGCATCTCGTCGCGGGCCATCGCGAACATGCTGCGGCTGAACTGCAGGATCTGGGTCTCGATGGTGCCGATGGTGCTGAGAATGGTGGACAGCACCGCCAGGTAGTTCCACGGCGGTGGAAAGAGCTTGTTGGCGATGGCGTACAGCACGTTGGTGTTGGCCGTGGCGATCTCCTCGTCGCTGAGCACGATGAGGACCACGACCATCATGATGATGAAGAACAGGATCAGGTTCACCATCGCCCAGAAGGCGCCCTTGCCGGCCGGGTGGGCGCCGTCCGTGCCGTCGTGGCGGGTTTCCTCGCTGAGGTTGAGGGTCACGTCCCAGCCCCAGTAGAAGAAGATCGCGGTCAGCGCGCCGGTGGCGAACAGCTGCGGCGTGAAGGAGAACGGCGAGAACCAGATGACCGACGGCACGTGGGCCGGCCGCCCGCCGTATTCGACGAAGGCACCGACGATCAGCGCCAGCACCACGGCGGTCTCGGTGCCGGTGAGGAGCAGTTGCGCGTAGCTGGAGTGCTTGATGCCGCGGGTCACCACGGCGGTGACCAGGGTCAGCCAGAGTGCCGCGGTGAAGGTCACCCAGGCGGTGCTCTCGACCTTGCCGGGGGCGAGCAGCACCAGCGTCGACGTGGCCGCCGGGACGGTGGCCGAGACCATGAAGAAGATCGACGCGACCAACAGCCCCCAGCCGGCGAAGAAGCCCCACCTGCGCCCGAAGACGTGGCCGACCCAGGCATAGGCGGCGCCGGCGTCGGGGGTGATTTTGCACAGGTGGAAGAAGGCCAGCATGATGCCGAACATGATCAGGCCGCAGTACAGGATGCTGCCCACCGACAGCACGCCCACCGCGGCGACGATGGTGGCGGTGGTGACGGCGACGCTGAAGGCCGGTGCGGTGCCGGCGATGCCCATCACCGCCGATTCGAAGGCGCCGAGGGCGTCCGGGGCCAGTTTGCGCCGGGTGTCCATGCCGGCCGGGCTTCAGGTCGTGGAGGCCAGCAGCGCGACGGCGGAGGCGAAGTCGTCCACCACGGCGGCCGGGCGATGGGTGGGGTGGTGCTCGTCCGCCGGGCGGAACTTGCCGGTGCGCACCAGGATGCCGGGAATGCCGGCGGCGTGGGCGCCGCCGATGTCGTCGGCCAGATCGTCGCCGATCAGCACGGCGTCGGCGGGGGCCACGCCGAGTTCGTCGAGCACGGTGCGGAAGAAGAGCTCGGCCGGCTTGCCGACCACCTCGGCCTGGCGGCCGCTGCTGTATTCCAGGCCGCTGACGAAGGCGCCCATGTCGAGGGTGAGGCCGTCGTGGGCCATGAAGTAGCGGTTGCGGGCCATCACGATGAAGGGCAGGCCCTGCATCAGCAGGCGGAAGACGGTGTTCAGCGCGTCGTATTCGAAATGCGGGCCGGCGTCGCCGATCACCACCGCATCGGGCTCGGCATGGCTGGTGCCGATTTCGCCGGCGATGTCGGGGTGGACCAGGTAATGCGGATGCAGGCCGCGCTGCTCCACCAGCCGGCGGGTGGCCAGCACGGCGGTCTGGATCTCGTCGGCGGTGATGTCGAAACCCATCGCCTGCAGGCTGGCGACGATGCGCCCGCGCGGGCTGCGCGTGGTGTTGGTCAGGAAGCGCAGCGGCAGGCCGCTGGCGCGCAGGGCCTCGAGGGCCCGGACCGCGCCGGGGATGGCCTGGTCGTCGATGTGCAGCACGCCGGCCAAGTCGATCAGCACGGCACGGGGGGCGGTGGGCAGGGGCATGAATGTCTCTCCGGTCGGCAGCGGCCGGCTGCGGGGCCTTCAGTGGAAGCCCAGGCCGAAGCGGGCGCGGTGTACCACCGGGCGGCCGGCGGCGTCTGGTTCGATACGGTGGGTGGCACCCGGCGGTAGTGGCGCGCCGGCCGGGGCGAGTTGCTGGTTGGCGATCAGCATCGACAGCCAGGCCTGGGCGTCGGCCCGGGCGGCGTCCGCGGCGGCGTCGCCGTCCAGCCAGTCGAGCTCGCCGGCCGCCGTCAGGCGGACCCGGCACGGGAAGCGTACCGGGGCGTAGAGGGTGTGGCCGTGCCCGCCGTCGAGGGCCTGCAGGCGGGTGACCTGCAGGTCGTAGCTGCCGTCGGGCCGGTGCGCGTCGATGCCGGCCAGTTCCAGCCCGCGCCGGGCCAGTCCGGCATGTAGCAGGGCTTCGTCCGGGTTGGCGGCGGGGGCTTGCGGGTCGGTCACGGGGCTATCCGAGGTGTTGGTGGAGGCCGGCGGGGCGGGCGTCCCGCCGGAGTGGCTGTGTCAGTGGTGCGTGCAGTATGGGCCACAGTCTATGCGCAGGCGGCGCAGGACGAGGTCCTTGCCTTCCCGGCGCAGCTCGTGGGTGTGGGTTTCGTGGGTGTTGGGGGCGGTGCTGCGGGCGACCAGTCCGCGAGTTTGTCCGCCTTTCTCTTCCTGGGGCTTGAGGCGGCCCCGGCGCAGCAGGTGTTCCAGAAAGGCCCGGGCGGCGTCGGTGGGCGCGGTGTCGGGGGACGAGCCCATGCCCCGCGCTCCACCGGCGACGGCCAGTTGGGCGGCCTGGGATGGTGCATAGACGTGCACCTCCTCGTCGCTGAGGCCGTATTCGGCCACCGAGAGGCTTACGCGTGCCAGCTCGGCCGCCGGTTCGGCCATGCCGCGGGGGCTGGCGGTCTCGGTGGTGGCGGCGGCGGCGGGGGACAGGATGCCGTGGCGGACGAAGGCGCTCTTCAGGGCCTGGGCGTAGGGCAGGGCGGCGAACTGCTGTTTGGCGGCGAGGATCATCTGCGCCGCCACCTGGCTGTAGAAGGCCGGCACCACCGCCGCACTGCCGATGCCGGCGACGAGCAGCGTGGCGGCGTCGTGGCTGGCGCGGAGCAGGCCGTTCTCGTCCTGGCTGGGCTGGGCCTTGAACATGCCGGCCAGCCCTTCGAAGAAGGCGGCGGTGAACACGCGGGAGAAGGAGTGCGCTTCGGCGCTGAGCACCGACGCGGGCCCCGAGCTGGGCAGGTGCTGGGGCGCGGTGTAGGAGAAGGAATTGACCGCGTTGCGCAGGCAGTCGCTCTCGACGGCGTCCGGGTAGCTCTGCCGGATCGCCCAGCCGAGCTGCTCGGCCAGGCGCGACAGGGCGCTGGAGCGGTAGAGCACGCCCTGGGTCTCGGCGAGCGCGCTGTGGCGCACGGAGGGCAGTTGCAGGGCGGTGAGCAGGGCGCTCATGTCGCCGAAGGATTCGTGGAAGGCGGCCACTTCCAGGCTGGCGGCGTCCCACAGCTGCGGTTTGATCGCGTCGAGGAGGGCGTGGCCGAGTTCGTGGCAGACGACGTCCGGGCTTTCGCCGGAATAGAACGTGCGGCCCCGCACGCTGCCGTGGAAGAAGCGCAGGCCGACCCGGTCGTAATAGGCGTTGAGATCCTGCCCGTGGTCGAGATCCACCGGCAGGGTGGCGCCGACCTGCCACTGGACGCCGGCGATGAGGCCACCCCAGAAGTCGGAGCCGCGGCGCAGCGCGTCGGCACAGGCCCAGTAGCGGAACTCGGCGGTGGCGGGCATGTACACCCCGGCGGCGGGGGCGGCGGACGGGTGGGTGATCTTGGTGGGCAGGGGCGTGGCGGACAGCTGGGGGACGCTACGCTGGATCAGCGTGCCACCGTCGGCGGCAGAGCTGGCACCCGGGTCCTGTTCCCAGGCGTTGATCAGGAGGCTGGCCGGTGGGGGCGGCGTCTTTGGTGGCTTCGTGGTCTTCGGCGGCTTGGTGCTGCTCTTGGAGGGTTTCTTGCTGCCCGTATCTGAAGAAGTCTTGGCCATGATCATCCCCATTCCAGGAGTGAGCCCGGCGGTGGGGCCGCGGCGCGGCGCTGTCCGTCCGGGCCGGGTTGTGTGGCCCGCTTGTCTGTCGCCGGCGGGCTAAGGCCAGTCTAGCCCACAATGGGTTAATGTAAATGTGCTTGTGCGGAGGATGCCCCCCGCATGGGAGGGGTCATGTTCCGCGGTTGGCGAGGGACTGGAGCAGCGTCGCAAACAGTTGCTCGGGGGCGAAGGGCTTGGCGATGAAGTCGTCCATGCCGGCGGCCAGGCAGCGCTGGCGGTCGTCGGCAAAGGCGTTAGCGGTCATGGCGATGATCGGTGTATGGGCGTGGCCGGGCAAGCAGCGGATCTGGCGGCTGGCATCGAGGCCGTCGAGGTGCGGCATCTGCATGTCCATGAGGATCACGTCGTAGGGCTGCGAGCGGGCCCGGGATACGGCCTCGAGGCCGTCCACGGCGATATCCACGGCCAGTGCCACGTCCTCGAGGAAGAGCTTGGCGACTTCCCGGTTGGTGGGTTCGTCCTCGACGAGGAGCACACGGCTGCCGGCGAAGCGCTGGCGCAGGGTGCTTTCGGCGTTGGTGAGGTCTGTCGTCGGGTTTGCTGCTCTGGCCGTGTGTGCCGCGTGCTTGAGGCGGGCGGTGAACCAGAAGGTGCTGCCTTCGCCGGGGGTGCTCTCGGCGCCGGTTTCGCCTTGCATCAGTTCGGCCAGCTTGCGGGTGATGGCGAGGCCGAGGCCGGTGCCGCCATATTGGCGGGTGGTGGAGTTGTCAGCCTGTTCGAAAGCCGAGAACAGGCGGGCCAGCGCGTCGGGGGCGATGCCGATCCCCGTGTCCTGGACGGTGAAGCGCACCCACGCGCAGTCGCCGTCGTCTGCAGTGATCTCGCAGTTCAGCCGGATGTGTCCGGCTTCGGTGAACTTCACGGCATTGGCGAGGTAGTTGAGCAGGGCCTGTTGCAGGCGGGTGGCGTCGCCGCGAAGCAGTGGTGCCGGATCAGGCGAGAGGGTGATGCTCAGTTGAAGGTGCTTGCCGTGCACCCGCTCCTGGACCATCGCGGCGGCACGCTGCAGCAGGGCGTGCAGGTCGACGGGGTCGTCGGCGAGTTCCAGCTTGTCGGCTTCGATCTTCGACAGGTCGAGCACGGTGTTGATGATCTCCAGCAGGTGCTGGCTGGCGTCCTCGATCTTGGCCAGGCGGCCTTCCTGTTGCTCGTCCACGCCGTCCCGGCGCAGCAGGTGCACCATGCCGTTGATGGCATTGAGCGGCGTGCGGATCTCGTGGGACATGTTGGCGATGAAGGAGCTCTTGGCCTGATTGGCGGCGATGGCGGCCTCCCTTTGGGCACGGGTGCGCAGGGCCCGGATGCCGAAGCTGAGGTTGGCGGCCAGTTCTTCGAGCAGCGTGATTTCATCCTTGTGGAAGGCATGGGGCTCTGCCGCATAGATGGTCAGCGCGCCGAACACCGTGCCGTCGTGGCGCAGCGGCAGGGCGATCGACGAGCGGTAGCCCCGCTGGGTGGCGGCCGCGCGCCAGGGGCCGAGGCCGGGATTGCTCGCCACGTCCTGATTGATCTGCGTCTCGCCGGACCAGATGGCACTGCCGGTCGGGCCGCGGCCGATGTCCAGGTTGTGGTCCCAGCTGATCCGCACATTGTCCAGATAGCCCTCTTCGTAGCCCGAGCGGGCGACGGGCTGGACCGACTTCTGGGAGTCGTTGTCCGCGTAGCCGACCCAGGCCATCACGTAGCCGCCGGATTCGACCACCAGGCGGCAGATGTGGTTGAGCAACTGGCTTTCGTCATCGCCACGGACCAGGGCCAGATTGCATTCGCTGAGCAGGCGCAGGGCGCGGTTCAGGCGGCGTTGTTCTTCGCTGGCTTTCTTGCGGGCGGAGATGTCGGTATGGATGCCGATCATGCGCAGCGGCTTGCCGGAGGCATCCCATTGCACGATCTTGCCGACGGACTCGAGCCAGATCCAGTCGCCGGAGCGGGTGCGGCGGCGGTATTCCATGCTTTCCGGGCCGCCGCTGCGCAGGCAGGCGGCGAACTTGCGCTGCAGGGCTTCCACATCGTCCGGGTGGATGTTGGCGAACCAGTTGGAGAGGTTGGTTTCGAAGTTGCCGTCGGCGTGGCCGATGATGCTGGCGTAATTGGGGCTGAGGTTTACCCGACCGCTGGGCAGATCCAGGTCGAACCAGCCCTGGTTGGCGACGCCGAGGGCCAGGCGCAGGCGCTCCTCACTCTCGTGCAGGGCCTTCTGGGCTTCGGTCCTGTCGGTGATGTCCTCGTAAATGCCCAGTACCCCGATGATGTCGCCATCGGATCCGGTGAGCGGCACCTTGGAGGAGCGCAGGTAGATCTGGTGGCCGTCCGGCGTGGTCTGCGGCTCTTCGTAGCCGAGCTTGGCCACGCCCGATTCGATGACGGCGCGGTCGTCGGCCCGGTAGATGTCGGCTTCCGGTGCCCAGGTGAGGGCGTAGTCGTCCTTGCCGATCAGTTCCGACGGGGCCGACTTGCCGGCATCCCGCGCGAAGACCGGGTTGCAGCCGAGGTAGCGCAGGTCCCGGTCTTTCCAGAAGACGCGCATCGGCACCGTATCGATGATGGTCTGCAACAATCGACCGGATTTCTCCAGGGCGTCCTTGGCGTCGCTGAGGGCGATCCGGGCCTGGCGGTGTTCGGCCAGTTCGCGCAAGAGGCGCAGGGTGTTGCTGGACAGGGTGGCGTAGATCGACAGGATGATGTCGACCAGTGTGCGGGTGGCCCCGCTCATCTGCCGTGCGGCATGCTGTTTGGCGACTTCCAGCGGCATGCCGTCCTGAATGGCGCGCACGGTGTAGGCCATGGCCCGGTCGGTTTCGAGGATATGGGAGGCCAGCCAGCGGGTCAGGAACCCCAGGGCATCTTCGGCGACTTCCGTTTGCGGGCGGGTGTGCAGGCTGTTGCGGGTCTGCTGGACGTAGCGGATGAAGGAGGCGTGGTTGTTCCGGTGAGCGATTTCGTGGGCGTCGCCCCCCATGAACGTGTTCCAGATCCGTTCTTCGGTCTCGAAGTGATAGACGGTATAGGCAACCAGTTCGTCGAACAGCGGCGCCAGGTCCAGCTCGTCCGCTTCCTGCGTGAGCTGGCCGGCCAGCCGGTTGAGCAGATGCACCAGCTTGCGGTGTTGCTCATCGATGGTGGGCAGGCCCGTGTTGAAGTTATCGTCCCACGGAAAAATGTCGATGGTATTCATGGCGGGGCTGCGACGGCGGCGTGCAGTGGATTATTGCCCGAATTGGGAGGGCGTGCGGGTCAAATCGTGTGAGCGGCCGGACCTTTTTCGTATCTTTGCCGCCGGTGCCGGGTGCTCTGCGTTGCGGATGGGTAGGGAGGCCGGGTACAGTCGCCCGGTCGTCGTCGGGTGGTGATCCATGAACAAACTGGTTGCGGAACTGCAGCGGCTCTTTTTCTATCCCGGCTTGTCGCCGGACGAAGAGGCCTTGCTGAGCGGTGTGGCGCAGGTCTTCGATCCGCTGGGGCCGGACGGGCAGCTGCGGGCGATGGTGCTGGGGGTGAGCGGTGCGGACGCCTGGGATTGCGTCGCGGCCCTGTGGCAGGCGGTGCAGGATGATCTGCAGTTGCCGGCGCCGGTGATGGCGGTAACGGGGGCCGATGGTTTCCAGCTGTGGTTTTCGCTGGCGGATCCCGTGCCGCTGGCGAAGGCGGGCAGTTTCCTGGCCGGGTTGAGCCGGCGTTATCTGGCCGAGGTGCCGACGGCGCGGTTGGCGCCGTGTCCGGGAACGACGGTGCACGTGGTGCCGGGCATCAACGTCGCCAGCGGCAAGTGGTCGGCCTTCATCGATCCGTCGATGGGCCGCGTGCTGGCCCATGAGCCGTGGCTGGACATCGCGCCGAATCCGGAACGCCAGGCCGACTTGCTGGGCAATTTCCTGCGCATCGACCGGATGGCTTTCGAGCGGGCGCTGGTGCAATTGGCGCCGCCGCCGGTGGTGGCTGCGCCATCGGTCGTGGCCGAGGTGCAGTCCGGCTTGCCGGTACTGCCGACGATGGGCGGCACCGAAAGGCTCGGCGTCGAAGGCCATTTCGGCGATCCGCAGAGCTTCCTGCTGGCGGTGATGAACGACCCGACGGCCAGCGCGGCGCATCGCATCGACGCGGCGAAGGCTTTGTTGCCGTACTGGAAGTAGGGCGCCGTTCACGCAAAACGGGCCGTCCCGAGGGGCGGCCCGTTGCGTTTCTTGCAGGCTGGCTGACTGAGGTTCAGCCGAGCTTCTTCTTCAGCAGCTCGTTCACCTGGGCCGGGTTGGCCTTGCCTTTGGAGGCTTTCATGCACTGGCCGACCAGCGCGTTGAAGGCCTTTTCCTTGCCGGCGCGGAATTCCTCGACGGACTTCTGGTTGGCGGCCAGCACTTCGTCGATGATCGCCTCGATGGCGCCCGTGTCGGTGACCTGCTTGAGGCCCTGGGCTTCGATGATCGCGTCAGCGGACTCGCCTTCCTTGTTCCACAGCGCCTCGAAGACCTTCTTGGCGATGGCGTTGGAGATGGTGTTGTCGGCGATGCGCTGCACCAGACCGGCCAGTTGCGCTGCGCTGACGGGGCTGGCGGTGATGTCCAGCTCGGCCTTGTTGAGGCGCCCGGCGAGTTCGCCCATCACCCAGTTGGCGCAGGTCTTGGCGTTGGCGGCACCGGCGGCGGCAACGGTGTCGAGGTAGAACTGGGCCACTTCGCGGCTGGCAGTGAGGGTCGTGGCGTCGTAGGCGGACAGGCCGTATTCGCCCTGGAAACGGGCCGACAGGGCCTCCGGCAGCTCCGGCAGCTCGCCCTTCACGCGCTCGATCCACTCGCTGGAGATCACCAGCGGCAGCAGGTCGGGGTCGGGGAAGTAGCGGTAGTCGTGGGCGTCTTCCTTGCTGCGCATGGCGCGGGTTTCGCCGGTGTCCGCGTCGAACAGCACGGTGGCCTGCTGGACCTTGCCGCCGTCCTCGATGAGATCGATCTGCCACTGGATCTCGTAGTCGATGGCCTGCTGCAGGAAGCGGAAGCTGTTGAGGTTCTTGATCTCGCGGCGGGTGCCGAACTCGGCCTGGCCGCGGGGGCGCACGGAGACGTTGGCGTCGCAGCGGAAGGAGCCTTCCTGCATGTTGCCGTCGCAGATGTCGATCCAGCGCACCAGCGCGTGCAGGGCCTTGGCGTAGGCCACGGCTTCGGCCGACGAACGCATGTCGGGCTCGGAGACGATCTCGAGCAGCGGCGTGCCGGCGCGGTTGAGGTCGATGCCGGTCATGCCGTGGAAGTCTTCATGCAGGCTCTTGCCGGCGTCTTCTTCCAGGTGGGCGCGGGTCAGGTTGACGACCTTCTCGTAGGCGCCGCCCTTGCCATCCGGTACCTGCAGGGTGATCTGGCCGCCCTGGACCACCGGCAGCTCGTACTGACTGATCTGGTAGCCCTTGGGGAGATCGGGGTAGAAGTAGTTCTTGCGGGCGAAGACGCTCTTCGGCGCGACGGTGGCGCCGATGGCCAGGCCGAAGCGGATGGCCCGCTCGACGGCGCCCTTGTTGAGCACCGGCAGCACGCCGGGCAGCGCGATGTCCACCGCGCAGGCCTGGGCGTTGGGTTCGGCTCCGAAGGCGGTGCTGGCGCCGGAGAAGATCTTGGACTGCGTGTTGAGCTGGGTGTGGATTTCCAGCCCGATGACGACTTCCCAGTCGGTTCTGCTCATGTTTGCTCTCTAGATTTTTTGGTCGTTCAGTCGCACTTGCCGGTGTTCTTGTCGATCAGCAGCGGCCACACGTAGTCGTGGGCGCTGGACGGGGAGCACATGCTGTAGCAGCCGGCGAAGGCGACGGTGATCTGTTCGCCCTGTTCCCACATCCGCACGCGGCAGTCGCGGGGGCCTTCCAGTTCGACGGACGGCAGGGCCTGGGTTTGATGGAAGCTGGCCAGCTCATAGCGGCAGATGCCGTGCTTGGGCATGGTCAGTTCGACGTTGAGGGCCCGCACCTTGGATTCGCTCACGTCCACGGTGGCCTTGCCGGAGCTGCCGGTCTCGTCGCGGAAACGGCAGTCGGTGGCGACCGTGAAGGTGCGCAGCGGCATCGGCTTGAGGCGACCGGACGGGGCAGCCAGTACCTCGGCCGGCTGCTGTTCGGCTGCCGGGGCCGGCGGCGCCGTCGAGGGGCGCGGTGCGACCACGCTACAGCCGGCCAGCACAGCCACGGCCAGGCCGGCGGCGATGCGGGCGATGGAGGCGCGTGGCAGGGTGGTCATGGTGCGTGCCTTCACAGGCCGGCGGGTACCCGGGTGTGCCAGTCGGTGTGCTGCTGGTACTGGTGGGCCGCGTTCAGCAGGCGGGCCTCGCCGAAGTAGTTGCCGATCAGTTGCAGGCCCACCGGCAGGCCGCCGGCGCCAAAGCCGGCCGGGTGCGACAGGCCGGGCAGGCCGGCGAGGTTCACGGCGATGGTGTAGATGTCGGACAGGTACATCTGGACCGGGTCGTCGCTCTTCTCACCGATGCCGAAGGCTACCGTCGGGCTCACCGGGCCGGCGATCAGGTCGCACTGCTGGAAGGCGGCGGCGAAGTCGTTGGCGATCAGGCGGCGCAGTTTCTGGGCCTTGATGTAGTAGGCGTCGTAGTAGCCGTGGGACAGCACGTAGGTGCCGACCAGGATGCGCCGCTTGACCTCGCTGCCGAAGCCTTCGGCGCGGCTCTTGCAGTACATGTCGTTGAGGTCGCCGTAGTCGGCGGCGCGGTGGCCGTAGCGCACGCCGTCGAAGCGGGACAGGTTGGAGCTGGCCTCGGCCGGGGCAATCACGTAGTAGGCCGGGATCGCCAGGCGGGCGTTGGGCAGGCTCACCTCGACGGTGGTGGCGCCGAGCTTGCGGTATTCGGCGATGGCGGCGTTGACGGTGGCGCGCACGTCGTCCGACATGCCTTCGGCGAAGAACTCCTTCGGCAGGCCGACGCGCAGGCCGGCGAGGGGCTTGGCGAGGTCGCGGCCGAAATCTTCGGCGCCCTGTTCGAGGCTGGTGGAATCGCGCGGGTCGTGGCCGGCCATGGCGGACAGCAGCAGCGCACAGTCTTCGGCGCTGTAGCCGAAGGCGCCGCCCTGATCGAGCGACGAGGCGTAGGCGATCATGCCGTAACGGGACACGCGGCCATAGGTCGGCTTGATGCCGGTAATGCCGCACAGGGAGGCCGGCTGGCGGATCGAGCCACCGGTGTCGGTGCCGGTGGCGATCGGCACCATGCGCGCCGCGACCGCCGCGGCGGAGCCGCCGGACGAGCCGCCAGGCACCTTGTCGGTGTTCCAGGGGTTGCGGGTCGGGCCGAAGTGGGAGTTCTCGTTGGAGGAGCCCATCGCGAACTCGTCCATGTTGGTCTTGCCGACCATCACCGCGCCAGCGGCCTTCAACAGGCTGACCACGTGGGCGTCGTAGGGGCTGACGAAGTTGGACAGCATCTTCGAGCCACAGGTGGTGAGCACGCCTTCGGTACAGAAGACGTCCTTGTGGGCCAGCGGGATGCCGGTCAGCGGACCGGCGGTGCCGGCGGCGAGGCGTTCGTCGGCGGCCTTGGCGGTGGCCAGCGCACCGTCCCGGTCGACGGTGACGAAGGCGTTGATGCGGGCGTTGCCGGCTTCGATGCGGGAAAGGCTCTCGGTGGCGAGTTCGACGGCGGAAACCTTCTTGTCGCGGAGGGCCGCGGCGATGTCCTTGAGACTGGATTCGATCATGGTGCGTGGGGCTGCGGTTTGAGCGGTGCTGGGGCGCCGGCCAGGCCGGCGGCGATCAGAGTCCGGTGGCGGGCCTTATTCGATGACCTTCGGCACCAGGTACAGGCCGGCTTCGGTCTGCGGTGCGACGGCCTGGAAGGCGGCGCGGCGGTCGGTTTCGCTGACCGCGTCGTCGCGCAGGCGCTGGGCCAGTTCCTGGGGGTGGCTCATCGGCTCGACCCCGTCGGTATCGACCGCCTGCATCTCCTCGATGAGGCCGAAAATTCCGTTCAGTTTGGCCTGCGTGGCCTCGGCGTCGCCAACGGCGAGTTCGAGTCGGGCGAGCTTGGCGATATGGCGGACTTCGTCGAGGGAAAGAGACATGGCTATTTACAAAGTTGCTTAAACGACAAAGGTTTGTAGGTTATCATAAGCGATTCTTCGATTGCCCAATTCCCACCTCCAACCCCTACGGTTTCCGGGATTCTCCACCGATGTTTGGTTCTCTGCGCTCCTACTTTTCGAATGACCTCGCCATTGACCTTGGCACCGCGAACACGCTGATCTACGTCCGGGGGAAAGGCATCGTTCTCGATGAGCCGTCCGTGGTCGCCATCCGCACCGAAGGCGGGCCGAACGCCAAGAAAACCATTCTTGCCGTGGGGATGTCCGCCAAGCAGATGCTGGGCAAGACGCCGGGCAACATCACGGCCATCCGGCCGATGAAGGATGGCGTGATCGCCGACTTCACCGTCACCGAGCAGATGCTCAAGCAGTTCATCAAGAAGGTCCATGACACCCGCCTGTTCTCCCCCAGCCCGCGCATCATCATCTGCGTGCCCTGCGGGTCGACCCAGGTGGAGCGCCGGGCGATCCGCGAATCCGCCCTCGGCGCCGGTGCCAGCAATGTGTACCTGATCGAGGAGCCGATGGCGGCGGCGATCGGTGCCGGCATGCCGGTGGCCGATGCGACCGGCTCGATGGTCGTGGATATCGGCGGCGGCACCACCGAGGTGGGCGTGATCTCCCTCGGCGGCATGGTCTATGCTGGCTCGATCCGCGTCGGTGGCGACAAGTTCGACGAATCCATCGTCAATTACATCCGCCGCAACTACGGCATGCTGATCGGCGAAACCACCGCCGAGGCGATCAAGAAGGGCATTGGCTCGGCCTTCCCGGGTTCCGAGGTGCAGGAGATGGAAGTCAAGGGCCGCAATCTGGCCGAGGGCATCCCGCGCGCCTTCACGATTTCCTCCAACGAGATCCTCGAGGCGCTCACCGAGCCCCTTAACCAGATCGTTTCTGCGGTCAAGATCGCCCTCGAGCAGACGCCCCCCGAACTGGGCGCCGACATCGCCGAGCGCGGCATGGTGCTGACCGGCGGTGGCGCGTTGCTGCGTGACCTGGATCGCCTGCTGATGGAAGAAACCGGCCTGCCGGTGATCGTTGCCGACGATCCCCTCACCTGTGTGGTGCGCGGCTCGGGCATGGCCCTCGAAAAGATGGACCAGCTCGGCTCCATCTTTACCAGCGAGTAAGCGTCGGCGACGACCGGGGCGCCTGCGGTGAACGCTTCGTTCATCCGCATGCGCCGGCGACCCGGGCTGGTCCCGGGCACGGTCGTTGCGTGATCGCAAGCGAACTGCCCCATGGTCGGTCATTCGCCTCCTCCTTTCTTCAAACGCGGGCCCGCGCCGCTGGCCAAGCTCGTGTTTTTCGTGCTTGTCTCGCTGGGGCTGCTGGTCAGCGATCTCAACCTGCGCTACCTGGAGGCCTTCCGCCAGGGGCTGTCGGTGCTGGCCTATCCGATGCAGATGGCGGCGGCCACGCCGGCGGATTTTGTGCGCAACGCTTCGGACTACTTCGCGTCGCTGGTGCGCCTGCAGATCGAGAACAAGGAACTCAAGCGCCAGCAGCTGCAGGGCGCCGAGCGCTTGTTGCGCCTCGACCAGATTGAGCAGGAGAACCGCCACCTGCGTGAGCTGCTGGAGGTGCGCGAGCGCCAGAAGGTCAATACGGTCGTTGCCGAGATCATGTACACCGCCAAAGACCCGTTCTCCCGCAAGGTGATTCTCGACAAGGGTACCCAGGCCGGTATCGAGGCCGGGCAGGCGGTGGTGGACAACGTCGGCGTGGTCGGCCAGATCACCCGCGTGTTCCCGATGCAGTCCGAACTGACGCTGTTGACCGACAAGGATCAGGCGATTCCGGTGATGATCGTCCGCAGCGGTCTGCGGGCAGTGCTGTTCGGTTCGGGCAACGGTCTGATGGAGCTGCGCTACCTGGCGGCCAATGCCGACGTGCAGCCCGGCGACAAGGTGGTGACCTCGGGCCTTGACGGCGTCTTCCAGTCGGGGCTGCCGGTGGCGACGGTGGCGCGCGTGGAGCGCGACCAGGCGCAGGCCTTCGCACGCATTCCATGTCTGCCGGCGGCCGGCGTCGAGCAGTTCAGCCACGTGCTGGTACTCGGTCAGCGGGCCAATGTGCTGCCGCGGCCGCCGGAGCCGGAAGTCATCAACAAGGGCAAGGGGCGCAAGTCCCGGGCGGTGAAGGACTAGGCGATGCAACCGACTAACCGTTCGAGCCGAATCCTGCTGCCGGTGAAGATGTGGTTCGTCTATACGACGCTCTTCATCGCACTGTTCCTCAATTACATCCCGACTGGCCATCTGCCGGCGGTGCCGGATTTCGTGGCGCTGGTTCTGGCCTTCTGGTGTGTCCGCGAGCCGCTCAAGATTGGCATTGGTGCGGGTTTTGTTTTTGGTCTGCTGACTGACATCGGTGTCGGTGCGGCGCTGGGGCAGCATGCTTTCGCCTATGTGCTGCTGGCCTATGCCTCTAATGAGCTGGCCCGCCGGGTGCTGTGGTTCACACCGGTGGAGCAGGCTTTGCACGTGCTGCCGCTGCTTTTCCTGACGCAGGTCGTGATGGTCGTCGTGCGCCTGCTGGCGGGCGCCGAGTTCCCCGGTTGGTGGATGTTCTTCGGCAGCTTCGTCGGTGCGGCGTTGTGGATCCCGTTGCACTACGTGCTGTTGCTGCCCCAGTACCAGCCGGTCGAGCGGGACGAGAACCGGCCGATCTAGCGCCGGCGACATGTCATGAGCGGTATTCGTACTCCTGAGCAGGAATTGGCCCGTTTCCGCAACCGCCTGGCGGTGGCCGGCGTCGTGGCGGTGGTGTGCTTCGTACTGCTGGCGGCGCGTTTCTTCTACCTGCAGGTGCTCCGCTACGACTACTACTCCACGCGAGCCGAAGACAACCGGATTTCCCTTGTGCCGGTGGTGCCTAACCGCGGGCTCATCCTTGATCGCAACGGTACGGTGCTGGCCCGTAACTATTCGGCCTACACGCTCGAGATCACGCCGTCCAAGGTGGCGGACCTGGATGCGACCATAGAGGCGCTCTCCAAGCTGGTGGACATCCAGCCGAAGGACCGCCGGCGTCTCAAGAAGCTGATGGACGAGAGCAAGAGCTTCGAGTCGCTGCCGATCCGCAACCGCCTGTCGGACGAGGAAGTGGCCCGCTTCATCGCTCAGCGCTACCGGTTTCCGGGCGTCGAGCTGAAGGCCCGTCTGTTCCGCGATTATCCAATGGGCAATCTGGGTGCCCACCTGGTCGGCTACATCGGTCGCATCAACGATCGCGATCTGGAGCGTATCGAGGAGAATGACGATTCGGCCAACTACCGTGGCACCGACCACATGGGCAAGGCCGGTCTCGAGAAGAGCTACGAACGGGAGTTGCATGGCACGACCGGTTTCGAAGAGGTTGAAGTGGACTCCGGCGGCCGGGCGGTGCGGGGCTTGCGGCGGACCAATGCGACACCGGGCAACAACCTGATCCTGACCGTCGACCTGAAGCTGCAGGAGGTGGTCGAGAAGGCCTTCGGCAATCGTCGCGGGGCCCTGGTGGCCATTGAGCCGGGTACCGGCGGCATCCTGGCGCTGGTGTCGGTGCCGACCTTTGATCCCAACCTGTTCGTGGATGGCATCGGAGCGCAGGACTGGGATGAACTGAACAACTCGCCCGATCATCCGCTGGTCAACCGGGCCCTCAATGGCGCCTATCCGCCAGGCTCGACGTTCAAGCCCTTCCTTGCCCTGGCGGCGCTGATGAGCGGCAAGAGAACGCCTGGCCAGGCGATCGCCGATCCGGGCTTCTATGATTTCGGTGGTCACCATTTTCGCGACGACAAGCCGGGTGGCCACGGCATGGTGGATATGTACCGTTCCATCGTGCAGTCCTGTGACACCTACTATTACCGCCTGGCCAACGACATGGGCATCGACCTGATTGCGTCGATCATGGGCCAGTTCGGTTTTGGTAGCCGCACCGGCATCGACATCGAAGGTGAGAGCACCGGCGTGCTGCCGTCGCCGGAATGGAAGCGCAAGCGTTTCAAGCGGCCGGAGCAGCAGAAGTGGTTCGGTGGTGAGACGATCTCCATCGGCATTGGTCAGGGTTACAACGCCTATACGCCGCTGCAACTGGCCCATGCCACCGCCACGTTGGCGGCGGGCGGTGTGATGTACAAGCCGCACTTGGTCAAGTACATCGAAAGCGCGAAGGATGGTTCCCGCCGCGCCATCGAGTCGGAGCCGATCAAGACCATCCCGATCAAGCCGGAGCACCTGGAGACGATCCGGCGGGCGATGGTGGGCGTGAACAAGGAGGGGACCGGCGCACGGGCCTTCGCTGGTGCCCCCTATCTGGCGGCTGGCAAGACCGGCACGGCCCAGGTGTTTTCGCTGAAGGGCGGCAAGTACTCGGCGAAGATCAATGAGCGTCTGCGCGACCATGCGCTGTTCATTGCCTTCGCGCCGGCTGACAAGCCGACCATCGCACTGGCGGTGCTCGTGGAGAACGGCGGCTTTGGAGCCCAGTCGGCGGCTCCGATCGCCCGTGCGGTGATGGATTACTACCTGCTCGGTAAGCTGCCGGCCGGGATGGCCGCTGAAGATCCGGCGGCGGAAGGTTCGACGGGGGATGCCGGCGGTGACTGACTTCCGCTTCAGTCTCCGTAAGTGGCTGGCAGGAGTCCTCTCGCCGCTCGATGGGCCATTGGCCCTGATCGTGTTGGCGATCCTGAGCTTTTCCACGGTGGTTATGGTCAGTGCCTCGCCGGATCGCCTGGATACCCTCGCGATGAATATCGGGGTGGCTTTCGTGGTGATGTGGACTGCCGCCCGTATTCCGCCCCAGCGCATGATGAGTGTGGCCTTGCCGCTGTACGTGCTGGGCGTGCTGCTACTGATCGGTGTGGCCTTGTTCGGTGATGTCTCGAAGGGGGCTCGGCGCTGGCTGAACATCGGCGTGGCGCGTATCCAGCCGTCCGAGCTGATGAAAATCGCAATGCCGCTGATGCTGGCCTGGTACTTTCAAAGCCGGGAAGGCATGTTGCGGGTGCGGGATTTCTTCGTGGCAGCGGCGCTGCTGCTGGTGCCGGTGGGCTTGATCGCCAAGCAGCCCGACCTGGGCACGGCGATCCTGGTGGCTGCGGCGGGTTTCTACGTGCTGTTCTTCGCCGGCCTGACCTGGCGTCTGATCCTGCCGGTGGCGCTGGTCGGCATCGTTGGTGTCGGGGCCATTGTCGCGATGGGCGACACCATCTGTCAGCCGGATGTGGTGTGGCCGGGCCTGCGGGATTATCAGAAACACCGGGTGTGCACGCTGCTCGATCCAACGTCCGATCCGCTAGGCAAGGGCTTCCACATCATCCAGTCCACTATTGCCATCGGTTCGGGTGGGGTGCTGGGCAAGGGCTGGGGCAAGGGTACCCAGACACACCTGGACTTTCTGCCTGAACGTCATACGGACTTCATCTTCGCAGTGCTCACCGAAGAATTTGGACTTGCCGGCGCCCTGCTTCTTGCGGTACTTTATATCCTGTTGATTTTTCGCGGCCTTTTTATTGCCGCTGGTGCCCCGACCCTGTTCTCGCGCCTGCTTGCTGGCGCCCTGACGCTGATCTTCTTCACTTATGCGTTTGTGAACATGGGCATGGTGAGCGGAATCCTCCCCGTTGTTGGAGTTCCGCTGCCTTTCGTCAGTTACGGCGGCACTGCACTCGTTACCCTTTGTCTCGGCGTTGGGATGCTCATGAGCATACAGCGTCATCGGCGTCGGGTAGGCACCTGAACCCGCGCGCGCTGATGCGCGTGCCCGAACAGGAAGAGCGTCATGCCCCCTGTAGCGATTTTTCGTCGCGCCGGCCTTGCGCTGGTGCCCTTTGGTAGCGCCCTGCTCCTGACCGGCTGTGCGGGCCTCCCGCAACAAGGTTCGGTGGCCGATGCTCCGGCTGCCGGGGTTCTGCATGCCCAGACTCTGCAAACGGGCCTCAGGCCGGCTCAAGTGTCGTCCTTTACGAGTGGTCGCTTGCGTTATGGAGCAGGCGAGGATGCGTCGGCTCAGTCCGACGAAGGCGGAGAGCTGATCGCCCCGGTGTATGAAGGGGGCGACTACGCGCTCGCCCGTGGTGCCGTGCTGGGGAACAATGCCAGTGCCTTCCGCGAGAGGGGGACGGCTAGCTGGTACGGCAAGGCCCTGCAGGGGCGCCGTACGTCCAGCGGTGATCCCTACGACATGTACGCGCTGACCGGTGCCCATCCGACCCTGCCGATCCCCAGCTATGTGCGGGTGACCAATCTGGCCAACGGGCGTTCGGCTATCGTCCGTATCAATGATCGCGGCCCGGTTCATCCTGGGCGGATCATCGATCTCTCCTATGCCGCCGCCTACAAGCTCGGCTTTGCCGACCAAGGGCACGCCAGTGTAGAGCTTTCCCTGGTCCTGCCCGAAGGGGTGGCGATGGTCCAGCTCCGTCGGCCGGTGCCGCCGCTGGCACGCCGGAAGGTGGCTGTGCCGGCTGTCGTGCATGCGTCCCGTCCGCAGCCGGCTGCTCCAGCCGGTGTGGTGGCGGCTGTGCCGGCTCCCGCTGTGCCGCGGGTTGCGCCAGAGCCCGTGGCGACGACGGCGGCGGTGCCGCAGCTTGCACAGAGCCAGAGTTACTCCAGCGTGCCGCGCCCGGAGCGTGAGGGGGTGTTCCTGCAGTTGGGGGCGTTTGCCTCGTCCGTCAATGCCGAGAACTTCAAGGGCTTCGTCGAGCACGAGCTCAAATCGCTCAAGGAGTCCGTGTCGGTGCTGGCTTCCGAGGGTAAGTACCGGCTTCAACTGGGACCATTCGCGTCCGCACTGGAAGCCCGGGAGATGGCCGACCGCATTGCCACGACCTTGAAGTTGAAACCGGTCGTCAAGGGGCGGGCTGATTGAGCGTCAGCCAGTGCCCCCTTTGCTGAGTGACACCCTTCACATGGGAAGGGTGACTTTGCCGGCTTCGTGTTCCGGGTGTTGAGCCTAAGCTTCAGGGCTACGGGTCGAGTCAAGTTGTTCCCTATGGCTCTTTTAATTCGATGGCCCGTGCTTTCCGGACGCATGGAACTATGGCCCACCTACTTCATTACCGCTCTGCATTGCCCTGTGCCGCTGCCAACCTGAGTTCCAGCGATTTGCCGGGTAGTAGCGAGATCTGCCTGGAGTTCGATCTGGAGGATATTCCGGACGAAATCGATCTGCTCGCGGTGCTTTGGGGGCATATCCGCAGCTATCGCCTTCAGTTTCATCCGAGCCGCTTGCCGGGGCATTGAATTGCGCGCGCCTCCAAATGAAATGGGCCGCCAATGCGGCCCATTTCATTGCGGGAAGATCAGTACGGAGGGGTGCAGCCGGCGGGGTACCAGATCCTGATGGGAACTCCGCCGATCCAGACGATGTACGAGCCTTGGCAGGGTGTGCCGTCCTTGGCCTTGGGGCCGTCGGAGCTGCCTTGGGCGTTGCCGCTTTCACATTCCGGCAGCGCGGTCTTCTTGGCCTTGGCCGCATCAGTTGCCAGCTTGGACATTACACAGGCCTTGGCAGGCTTGCCCTTGGCGTCGAGCGGGATGACCTCCCCGTTCTTACCGAAAACCACGGCACCGGTGATGTCGGCAGGGGCCAGCGTGCCCTTGGTGAATTGCCCCAGGTTGCCGGCGGCAAAGGCAGGCGCTTGGATCAGCGCATAGCCCATCAGGCCAGCGGCGATCAGCGTGAGTTGCCGGAAGGTGCGTTGCGTCGGAAACAGCCTCATTCTTTTGGTTCTCCAGATGGTTTATACGATGGACGACCAGCAAGCTCCGTGTTCAGAAACGCAGGTTGCCCTGCAGCAGCGCGGTGCGCTGGGGGTAGAACAGGGGGACCCGAGGGTCGCCGTTCAGGTCGGTATTCTGAAAGCGGAATTGACGGTCGAATACATTGTATATGCCAAGAGACAGGGTCAGGCGATTGCTCGCCATGGGCACCGAGAAACGAAGGTTGGTAACCGAGAACTTCGATTGGGCGCGGGTTTCGCTCCCCGCACTGGACAGCAGTGCAGCATGCTGGTCGACGGTCCAGTGCTCGAGCAGGGTGTCGGTGGGGCCGGTCTTGAACCACAGCCGGGCCGGAATCAGATTGGTACGGACCTTGTAGGGATTGAAGCTGTCTCGCAGGGCAGTGTTGTCCGGGGCCTTGATTTCTTCATGGCGCCATTCGAGGCTGAACGCAACCTTTTGGCCGAGAGGCAGGGTGAGATGCGCACGATGAAGTTGCTCTTTCCAGGCCTCGAGGTCGTTGGAACTGCTGAAGAAGTCCGGTATCGGTACATCCATGTGGCGGGCGGAGACTTCCAGACCGGTGTTGACTCCATTGCCGAAGCGTTGTTCGACACCCGCAGCAGCGCGCCGCCAACGGGTGCCGTTGGTGTCGTCGAAGACTTGGTTGAAGCCGGCAAACTGCGTGGGGGCGAGGCTTTCCCGATCGTATTTCGAGCCGGAAACACCCTGGAAGAACGCTCCGCGCAAGGTGGTGCCGTTGTTCAAGCGAGCAACGATCCCCAGCTTGCCGTTGATGCGTTCGCTCTTGGTGTTGTTGAGTTCGTCCAGACGGACATACTCGGCGCCGCCATGTAGGGTGACGACCGGGGTCAGCCTCCACTGGCCATAGCTGAACACGGTGTCTCGGTCGCTCCGGAGCTGCACAGTCGGGAGCGTATAGGCGCCCAGGATCATGTCGGGGGCTGCGCTGGGGGCGAAGGATAGATTAACGTCGCGTGCTCCGGCTAGGCGGAAGGCCGTGGCGCCGGTGGTGACGTTACCCCAATCCCGTTGCAACGAATACAGGGCTGACATGGCTTTGCTGCGCTGTCCCAGCGTTGCATCGGCGTTGTTGTCGAGCCCGCTACTCTGGAAGAGATCCTCGACGCGCTCCCGGATGCGCTGGGTATTGGCTTCGGCGATGAATTCTTCGCCGTTGCCAAAGGTATGGCGGAGGGCAACGCGGTACAGGTCGTTGATGATGCGATGGTCTGTATTGATCGGGCCATCGAACAAGGACCTGTCGAGATCGCCGCCGTTGCGCTCGCTGTGACGGATCTCTCCCAGGACCATGGTATCGGACGTCAGCGCAAACTGAGCATTGACGCGGCCACCACTGAGATGGGTGTCGGCCATGCGTTCGTCGAGGCCGCGGCCGCGGTAGTCGAAGGCGCCGACGGAGATCTGCCCGCGCTCCCAGGAATGGGAGGCTACCAGGCTGCCGGACTGGGTTTCCCGGGTTCCTGTCGCCAGTGTGGCTGCGAAGCGGTCGGGCTTGCGGTCGAAGAAGGAGGTGGCTTCTTCCGGGGACGCGGCACGCGGTCCGTCGAGAGTGGGCAGCGGCGGCATCACGAACTGAGGCGGCAGGGGCCACTGGCCGATAGGCTGACGCAACTGGGCCTGTAGCAGTTCGCCCAGACGGGCCGTCTCGAAGCGTGGTGTTTCCGCGTAGGCGTCGGCCAACAGGCGATGAGCCGATGTGCTCTGCACGTCGTCGTCGAGCGCGTTGATCGCCGTCGCCTGGGCCGCGGCGGCAAAGCCGACCTGCTGGTAGGCTGCGCCGAGACTGGCTGTGCGTGCGGCACGGTCCTGGTCGAGCAGTTCGCTGGAACGCATGATGCTGCGGTTGTCGTTGCGGGCCAGGGCCTCTTCTCCGTTGCGGATGGCGGCCAAGGGTTCGCGTTCCAGCAGCTTCAGAAAGGCGTCGAAGTACCAGGGCGTCGGCGAAGCCGGATCGAGGCGACGGGCCAGATCGAACTGGGCGCCGGCTACCTTGTTGCGTGCTTCCTCCAGATACGCGCGCCCGAGGTAGCTGCGAAGCTCGGCATTGCTGGGGTCGAGGAGGGCGGCGATTTCGACTTCACGGCGCCCGCCTTCGGTGTCGCCGAGGCGCATGAGTGCCAAGCCGAGCCCGAAATGGGTCAAAGGATCGCTGTCGTCAGTCTCGAGTGCTGCCAGGAATTCGCCACGGGCGGCTTCAGTCTCGCTGCGCAGCAGGCGAGCGAAGGCGGCTAGCGCACGGGCACGCTGGGTGTCAGGATCCAGGGACAGGACGCGGCGGGCGGCTTCTCCGCCTGCGGTAGCATTGCCTAGATTCAGTTCGAGCTCTGCACGCCGTGCCCATGCTACCGGATCGTTGGGGGCCAGCAGGGTGGCATGCTCTGCCACGGCACGTGCTTCCGGCAGGTGGCGGGTGGCTTG
Source organism: Zoogloea sp. GDB6 (assembly GCF_056724105.1). Taxonomy (NCBI): domain Bacteria; kingdom Pseudomonadati; phylum Pseudomonadota; class Betaproteobacteria; order Rhodocyclales; family Zoogloeaceae; genus Zoogloea; species Zoogloea sp. GDB6. The sequence continues at coordinate 134,865 of NZ_CM161497.1, forward strand.
CAGGACGTAGCTCAAGGCCAGTTGGGCGGCAACGGACGTTTCGTCGAGGGCGACCGCTTGCCGGGCTGCTGCTTCCGCCTGGGCATTCTCATTGCGGGCTACATGCACGATGGCCGAGGTTGCCGCCAGCGACGGGTGGCTTTGCTGGGAGTGGGACGACAGCAGTGCGGTGGCTTCGTCTACTCTGCCTAGGCCGAGGAGGATGCCGGCTTTGAGGGCGGCGACTGTGGGATCGGTGGTCGGTGTCTGTCCGAGGGCGTCGAGGGCTGCCAGGAAATGGCCCCGATCGGCTTCACGCTGGGCTGTTTCGAGTTTCTGCCGCAGTGCCTCGGGGTGGTGGGAAAGCTCCCTGCTGCCAATGCGCGCGACCTGGGGATAGTGAATGGCCCAGGCGACCGCATCCAGGGGGCGTACCGTGATGCTGCCGGGTGCGCTGTCGGCGCGGGCCTCGATGGCGTCGCCAGGCCCCAGGATTTTCTCGCCTGCGGCATTGCCGGTTCGGACGCGGCCTTCGGCGACTACGACCTGGGCGTCTTGCTCATGGCTGGCGACGGTGAACTCGGTTCCGTCCACCATTGCATTGACGAACGGCGTGATCACGCCGAAGCGTTTGCTGAAGCGGCTGATGACGTGAACGATCCCGCGGCTGAGGCCCAATTCCCCGCTGTCGGCGGTTGGCGGTAGTGTCAGCGTGGTGTTCTGGTCCAGACGGACCAGAACATTCTGGCTCAGCACCACAGCTGCGCGACCAGGGCCACGTACGGCAACCTGGTCGCCTGGACACAAGGGTTGACGGAGCGTCGCAGCCTGCCAGTTACCGCCGGTGTTGCTGCGGACTTCGACTCGTCCTTCGACGGCGGTCAGGGTACCGGCTTTCGGTTCGCAGGCAGCCCCCGCTTCGAGCGCCACGACGGCACACGCAACAGCTAGGCCAAGCTGGTGTGGGCGTAGCGAAAAAATGCCCTGGGTTGGAAGGGTAGGCTCCATTACAACTGTACCGAATCGAATTTGTGAAGCATTTGACTAGATGTTTGAGACGCCATATTAACTGCAAATCGCCGCGAAATGCGCATTTGACCGTTCTTTAAGTCATTGTCTTGTTGAGAAAAAATGCTGATTGTATCGATCTGTTACATGACTTTCGATGTAGGTCTATTTGCTGGTCATGACGATATGCCCATCGCCGTCGGGAAGCGGTGAGCCAGCCAGGCGGTCATGACAGCGCTGCAGGTAGAAGCGCGCCGGACCATCGTCCGGCTGCTGTTCCAGTAGACGCTGCAGGTGGGGAATTGCGGACTCCGGCGCGTCGCTGATGTAAGCGTTGCGCGCCGTTTCGAAGGCATTTCCCAAGTCCGGAGAGAGTGGTACGGGAAGGATTTCATGGAGTTCCAGCGGCGCCCGCTTGCCGATCAGGGCGAAAGCCCCGAGGGCGCGGGCATAACCCTGTTCGGCGCTGTCACGGCCGTGAGATACGACGGCCGCAGACGCCAGGATGCGCGTCCCGAGGGGCTTGTTGCCGCCCTGGATGCGGCTTGAAGTATTGACGATGTCGCCGACCACGCGTAATTCCCGATGCTGATCGCTTCCGACTTCACCGAGAAAAACCGGGCCATAGTGGAGACCGAAGCGTGTTTTCAGTGTGCCTGGTGCCTGGTTCTCGTTCATGCGCAGATGCAGTGCCAGTGCCGCGGCCCGAGCCCGGCTGCAGGCGTCCGTGGCCGAGTCATCGGCCAGCCACAAGCACATGGCGGAGTCGCCGACGATGTCCATGACATGGCCGCCGTGGGCTTCGACGAGCGGGATGAAAATCTCGAAATACCGGTTCAGCGTGTCGCGGGTGGCTTCGGGGCTGAGACCCTCGGACAGGCTGGTGTAGGATTCGATATCGCTGCACAGGCAAACCCCGTGGACGGTACGGCCGCCATCCTGATCCTGCAGAAGCGCTGCGAGTTTGGCATTGCCCTGGCGACTGAGCCCCCGGTCGAGGGCCCTGACGAGTTGGCGTTCCCGTTGCCGGGCGGCGCGCATCTGCAGGGTGATGCCCCCGACCGAGGCAATCAGGGGGGCAATGATGACGGGCAGGATTACGGGTAGCCATAGATACGCCCAGGTGAAGCAGGCCCAGGCGATGACGAGCCAGCCAAGGGCAAGGCCCAGCGTGATCGCCAGGGCTCGTCGAGCGCCGGCAAAGCGCCACGGTAGTGCGAGCAGCAGTCCCCAGATGAGTACTCCAGCGGCCGCAGCCCCTGTGGGGGGGCGCTCCAGGCTGGAGTCTTCGAGCAGATTGCCCAGCGCGGTGGCGCATAGTTCGACGCCGCTGATGTCGAGGCCGTCCGGCGTGCTGTAAGGTGTCCGGAACATGTCGGCCTGGCGCGACTGGTTGAATTCGGAAAAGCCGATCAGTACCGCCTTGCCACGGAATGCTGCGTCCCCGGCCGATGGGTCGGTGAGCAGTTCCAGGGCGGTGGAATAGGGGATCGTGCGAATGCTGCCGATCGGGCCATAGAGGTTGAGAATGCGGCGTTGCGCATCCGCCGACCGGGCGTCGTGATGACCCATGCGCCGAGCCATCAGGAATGGGAGGGAAGGTCGGTCGCCAACGCTTGGGACGGCACTCCAGAATTCGATGACGCCGTCCGGCGTTTTCGGCATGATGAAGGGGCCGTTGGCCCACGCAGCATCGCGCAGCAAGGGTTGGGCTTGGGTAAGGCGGTCGATGCTGGCCAGGATTTCACCGTGGGGGCCGGTGACGGACTCGCGGCTGATGCCTTCAATGAGTGTTACGTTGCCCGCTTTGCGCAAGGCCGCAGCCAAGGCTTGATCGTCGGCGGGTTCGCGTTCCCTCTCGAAAAGCACATCGAAGCCGATCGCTTTGGCACCCCGCTCGGCCAGGCCGTTGACGAGGCGCGCATGTAAGATGCGGGGCCAGCGTTCGGGACGTGGAGACTGACCGAGGTCCCGGGCTGAGCGGGAATCGAGGGTTATAATCGTAACGGATTCAGGCGCCGGGCGAGGACCGCGGAGCGCGTAAAGCAAATCGAGGCCTGCGCCGTTCTCGAGTTCCTGGGCTGGCGAGAAAAAAACTACTGCCAGCACCAGCACGGTGCTCAGAAGAAGTCCGGCGAGGGGTTTGTCGGGGAACGGCACGGGACAGGTCAGAACTGTTCGGTCATGGGGGAAAGTCGGTGATGTATCTCGAGCGGGTGGATCTGTTTGCGGGCCTGAATGACATACAGGTCAAGACGCTGAAGGAGCGTTCGCGCATACGCAGCTTTGCGGCCAATACCATCGTGGTCAACGAGGGGGATGAAGGCAGCAGTCTGTTCGTTGTGCAAAGTGGGTCCCTCAAGGCTTTTCTCACGGATAACAATGGGCGGGAGGTCACCCTTTCCCTCCTCGATCCGGGGGATTACTTCGGCGAACTCGCCCTGCTGGACGATTCGCCGCGTTCCGCATCCGTCATCGCGGTGACGCGCAGTGAAGTATTGCAGATTCCGCGCACGGCCTTCCTGAGTCTGATCGAGTCTGATCCGACCTGCATGCAGATGGTAGTACGCAACCTGGTAGCACGGATCCGCCTGCTCACTGACAACGTCCGGGCGCTTGCGCTCGTCGATGTGTTCGGGCGGATCGCCCGGCTCTTCGAAACGATGGCCGTCGAGCGGGATGGCATGATGCTGATCGACCGCCGCCTGACCCAGCAGGACCTTGCCAATATGGTGGGAGCCTCGCGGGAGATGGTGAATCGCATTCTCCGCGATCTTGTTGCCGGTGGTTACATCGAGATCGAGCAGCAACGCATCATCCTGTGCAAGAAACTGCCCCAGAGCTGGTAAAGAATGGCGGAAGTGGTCTGGGGGGTGAAAGCCCTTCTGATGGTAAGGAAATCTAGCACGCCCGGACTACACTGAAAGCATCGACGGGAGGAATATCATGAGCTTCATCGATTCGCCCATCAGTCGTTGCGAAGCCGTCCGCGAGATGGTTTTGACCGATCAGACGCAGCGCCAGTGTGCCTTGGAGCACGGCTGTCCTCCGGGCCGTGAGTGCCCGCTTGATACTTGTTTTGCCGAGATTTCCGGTGTGACGGAAGCCGCCACGTTGCAGGAGCTCGCTGCTGCCGACGCAGCCCATCGCCGCAAGCCCTGACTGCGCAATGGCCAATCGGACTCTCGGTACTCGTCAGAAGCTGGTGTTCCGTAATCCGGACGGTGTCCGGAAGAGCGGGCCCAGGAATCCCCTTGTCGTTCCGGCCTTGCTGCGCAAGGCGGGTCCCCATGAACAGTCGCGTGGGGCCAAGCGGCAGGAGGCCAGGCGCTCTCTGCTCAAGCAGTTGCTGGGGCAGGACAAGTCGTAGGGGCGAGTGAACTCGCCCGCACAAGCCTTTTCGCTTACTTCAGGTTCAGCTTCTCGAGCAGCCCATCGAGCTGGTCCAGGCTGCCGAACTCGATCGTCACTGCGCCGACCCCTTTCTTGTTGGCCTTGATCTTCACCGTTGCGCCGATGCGGTCGGCGATGTCTTCCTGCAGGCGCAGGATGTCCCGGTCAGGTGGCGGGGGCGGTAGCTTGTTGTGGGGATTGAGTACCTGATTCACCAGGCGCTCGACGTCGCGTACCGACAGGCCCTTGGCGGCAATCAGGTTGGCCAGGCCGATCTGCGTAGCGCCATCGAGGGGCAGCAGCGCCCGGGCATGGCCCATGTCGATGTCGCCGGCCATCAGCAGTTCCTGCACCGGCGGGGCCAGTTGCAGCAGGCGCAGCAGGTTGGAGGCGGCCGGGCGGGAGCGCCCGACGGCGTCGGCGGCCTGCTGGTGGGTCATGCCGAACTCGTCGATGAGGCGCTGGATGCCGGCGGCCTCTTCGAGGGGGTTGAGGTCTTCCCGCTGGATGTTCTCGATGAGGGACATCGCCAGCGCGGCTTCGTCCGGAATATCCCGCACCAGGCAGGGCACGGCGGACAGGCCGGCGATCTGAGCGGCGCGCCAGCGCCGCTCGCCGGCGATGATCTCGTAGCGCTTGGCGTCGAAGGCGCCGCCGATCTGGCGCACCAGGATGGGTTGCATGACCCCCTGGGATTTGATCGATGCCGCCAGCTCCTCCAGGGAGCCCGGATCCATGCGCGTGCGCGGCTGGTACTTACCGGGTTGAAGTTCGGAGGCGGGCAGGATCTGCAGTTCGCCCTCGGCCTTTTCCGGCTCGGCATTGCCGCCGAGGAGCGCGTCGAGACCGCGGCCGAGGCCTTTGAGTTTCGGAGATGCCATGGTGTCGGTTAGAGAGTTTTGACCCGCTGGATCAGTTCTTTGGCGAAGGCCAGGTAGGCTTGTGCGCCCTTGGCGCTGCGGTCGAACACCACGCCGGGCACGCCATGGCTGGGGGCTTCGGCAAGGCGCACGTTGCGCGGCACGACGGCCTTGAAGACCTTGTCGCCGAAGTGCGATTCGAGCTGGGCGGAAACCTGCTGCTGCAGCGTGACGCGGGGGTCGAACATGACGCGCAGCAGGCCGATGATGCCCAGCTCGCGGTTCAGGTTGGCATGCACCTTCTTGATCGAGTTGACCAGGTCGGAAAGGCCTTCCAGCGCGTAATACTCGCACTGCATCGGGATGATGACGCCGTGGGCGGCGCACAGGCCGTTGAGGGTCAGCAGCGACAGGGACGGCGGGCAGTCCACGAGGATGAAGTCGTATTCCTGGGCGTGCAGCGCGAGGGCGTCGCGCATGCGGTTCTCACGCCGCTCCAGGCCGACCAGTTCGACTTCGGCGCCGGCCAGATCGCGGTTGGCGGGGATCACGTCGTACTTGCCGGCTTCCGAGCGCACGCGCGCCTCGGCGACGGTGCACAGGCCGACCAGCAGGTGATAGACCGATTTGCCGAGGGTGCGCTTGTCGATGCCGCTACCCATCGTTGCGTTGCCCTGGGGGTCCAGGTCGATCAGCAGTACCCGCTGCTTGGCGGCCGCCAGGCCGGCGGCGAGGTTGACACAGGTGGTCGTCTTGCCGACGCCCCCCTTTTGGTTGGCGATGCAGAAAATGCGGGCCATGCTCAAGTCCGTTTCACAATGATGAGATGGCGTTCGGCGTCGAGGCCGGGCACCTGGAGTTCCGCGCTGCGTTCCATGGTGAAGCCTTTCGGAATGCGGGCGATTTCGTCTTCAGGGTACACGCCCTTCATGGCGAGGATGCGCGTCTGCGGTCCGGCCAGGTGGGCGGTGAGGTTCACGAAGTCGGCCAGGTCGGCAAAGGCGCGCGAAATGATGCCGTCGGGGGCGTCCGGCGCATAGGCCGGTTGCCAGTTTTCGATGCGGGCGTGGTGGGCGCGGAAGTTGTTGAGCTTGAGCTCGATCCGTGCCTGGTTCTGGAAGGTGCTCTTCTTTTGTACGGTCTCGACCGAGTCCACCTGCAGGTCAGGCCGGCAGATGGCCAGCACGACGCCGGGCAGGCCACCGCCGGAGCCGACGTCCACCAGTCGGGAAATGCCATCCAGCTGCGGTAGTACCGACAGGGAGTCGAGCAGGTGGTGGGTGGTGACCTGGGCTTCGTCGCGGATCGCGGTGAGGTTGTAGACCTTGTTCCACTTGATCAGCAACTGGCCGAAGGCGAGCAACTTCTGGGGAGCGTCGGTGGGCAGAGTGAGTCCGAGGGCGGCGATGCCCTGTTCGAGGGTGCGGCTGCTCATGCTGATTTCTGCTCCCGTCCGCGGGCCAGTTCGCCGCGTTTCAGCCACACCAGCAGCAGGCTGATGGCCGCCGGGGTGACACCCTGGATGCGGCTGGCCTGGCCGATGGTTTCCGGCTTGTGCTGATTGAGGCGGCCCTGGACTTCCTTCGACAGGCCGCGCACGGTGGAATAGTCGAGATCCGGCGGCAGGCGGGTGGCCTCGGCATCGGCCTGGCGCGCCACTTCGTCGAGCTGGCGGTCGATGTAGCCCTGGTACTTGGCGGCGATTTCCAGCTGTTCGACGACCTGTGGGTCGGTTTCCGCTGCTTCCGGGGCGCCGGGTAGCGTCATCAGCGCCGCGTAGCTGACGCCGGGGCGGCGCAGCAGGTCGAAGAAGGAGTATTCGCGCTCGATGGACTTGCCGAGCACGGCTTCGGCGGCTTCCGCCGACACCTTGGCGGGCGTCGCCCAGGTGGCACGCAGGCGTGCGGTCTCGCGCTCGATGGCTTCGCGCTTGGCGCAGAAGGCGGCCCAGCGTTCGTCGTCCACCAGGCCCAGCTTGCGGCCGGTTTCGGTGAGGCGCAGGTCGGCGTTGTCCTCGCGCAGGGACAAGCGGTATTCGGCGCGGGACGTGAACATCCGGTAGGGCTCGGAGACGCCGCGAGTGATCAGGTCGTCCACCAGCACGCCCAGGTAGGCTTCGTCGCGACGTGGGCACCAGGCCTCCTGGCCCTTCACCTGCAGCGCGGCGTTGATGCCGGCCAGCAGGCCCTGGGCGGCGGCTTCTTCATAGCCGGTGGTGCCGTTGATCTGGCCGGCGAAGAACAGCCCGCCGATGGACTTGGTTTCCAGGCTGGACTTGAGGTTGCGCGGGTCGAAGTAGTCGTACTCGATGGCGTAGCCGGGGCGCAGGATGTGGCAGTTCTCGAGGCCCTTGATGGAGCGCACGATGTCCAGCTGCACGTCGAAGGGCAGGCTGGTGGAGATCCCGTTGGGGTAGATCTCGTGGGTATCCAGGCCTTCGGGTTCGAGGAAGACGTGGTGGCTGTCCTTGTCCGCGAAGCGGTGGATCTTGTCCTCGATGCTCGGGCAGTAGCGCGGGCCGACCCCTTCGATCACGCCGGAGTACATCGGCGAGCGGTCGAGGTTGGCGCGGATGATGTCGTGGGTGCGGCTGTTGGTGTTGGTGATCCAGCACGGCAGCTGGCGCGGATGCTGGCTGGCCTTGCCGAGGAAGCTGAACACCGGCACCGGATAGTCGCCGGGCTGCACCTCCATCACCGAGAAGTCGATGCTGCGTGCGTCGAGGCGCGGCGGCGTGCCGGTCTTGAGGCGGCCCTGGGGCAGGGCGAGTTCCTTCAGGCGCTGGCCGAGGCTGATCGCCGGCGGGTCACCGGCGCGACCGGCGGAGTAGTTCTGCAGGCCGACGTGGATCAGGCCGTTGAGGAAAGTGCCGGCGGTCAGTACGACGGTGGGCGCCTCGAAGCGCAGGCCGATCTGCGTGACCACGCCGGTGACCCGGTCGCCGGCGACGGTGATGTCGTCCACGGCCTGCTGGAACAGCCACAGGTTGGGCTGGTTTTCCAGGCGCTTGCGGATGGCGGCCTTGTACAGCACCCGGTCCGCCTGGGCGCGGGTGGCGCGCACGGCCGGACCCTTGCTGGCGTTAAGGATGCGGAACTGGATGCCGCCTTCATCGGTGGCCGCCGCCATGGCGCCGCCGAGGGCATCCACTTCCTTGACCAGATGGCCCTTGCCGATCCCGCCGATGGACGGGTTGCAGCTCATCTGGCCGAGGGTCTCGATGTTGTGGGTGAGCAGCAGCGTGGCGCACCCGGCCCGCGCGGCTGCCAGGGCGGCCTCGGTGCCGGCATGGCCGCCGCCGACCACGATGACGTCGAAACGGGTGGGATGAAGCATGGGGAAACCGGGAATGGTGAAACGGGGGAGCCGAATGATACGACCTTGCGCCGCAAAAATACAGCCTCCGTACCTTGTGGAAGCCTGAAAAACGAAGGATTTACAACGGTTTACAAGAGTTCTTGAAGCCCTTGAAACGTCCTTTCGCGTATCTCCGGCCAAGTATTGCCATGTGGATAGTGCCCTGTTTCACCGTTGGTTGATATTTGTCCTGGGAGTCTAAAGTTTGCGCCGCATCGTCCGTAGAACCATGCAATATACAGATGTCAGGAAGCGTTGCCCGCTTTGGGTTTTCACCCTGTCACCCCATGAGTTTTGCTGTCCCGATACCCCGGATTTGCCCTGCCGGGAGGAGAAAAAATGAAAACAATCATGCTGGTCGATGATTCGGCCACCGTCCTGCTATCCATTTCCGGAATCCTCTCCAAGGCAGGTTTCCAAGTCGTTACCGCCAACAGCGCCGAAGACGGCCAGAAAAAGTTGGCTGCCGGCACCAAACCAGACCTGCTGATCACCGACCTCAATATGCCTGGCATGAACGGTATCGAGTTCATCAAGGTGGTGCGCCAGAGGGCGGAGCTGCGCTTCATGCCGATCCTGTTCCTGACCACCGAGTCCCAGCAGAGCAAGCGTGCCGAGGCCAAGGCAGCCGGCGCTTCGGGCTGGATCGTCAAACCGGCGACGGCTGACACGCTGCTCAACACGATCAAGCTCGTCCTGCGTTGAAGACCATGTCGGCCATCGGCGATAAATCCCGGCGCCGGCGTCTGCTGTTGTCCTTGCTGACGGCGGTGGGCGTGTTTGTCGTCGTGTATTTCGGTAATGACGCCTATCACCGGATACTGCTGGATGATCTTGGGCTCAGTCAGTCCCTGGTGGATGCGATTGGCGCAATTGCCGCCGTGCTGCTCAGCTTCGAAGCGCTCAGCATGCTGTCGATCATGCGCTACCGGGATGCGCTGTATGGTGCGGAGCATGCGCTCAACAAGACCAAGGATGAGCTTGAGTACAAGAGCGAAGTAGCGGCCGAGGTGAGCCGCTCGCTGGACCAGGTGCCTCATCTCAACGGCATCCTCGTCGGGCAGCTCAATGCGGTTACTGACCAGACCGAGGCGGCTGCGTTGAGCATGGTTGAGCGCCTGCAGGCGGTGGACGCCGTTGTGCAGGATCTCGATCAGGTCGTGCAGGCCTTTTCTCAGGAGTCCAGCCAGATCGTCGAGGAGGCCAACACCCGGGCGGCTGGCAATCAGCAGACCCTGACAGCGTTACAGGACTACATTCACCGCCGCCTTGAAAACGTCGGCGAAGAGCAGGCGCATGTGATGGCGGCCCTCGCAGAAGCCAAGTCGCTGGCCCAGTTCGTCAGTCTGGTACGGGATATTTCCGGCCAGACCAACCTGCTGGCTCTCAATGCAGCCATCGAAGCAGCCCGGGCCGGTGAGGCCGGGCGTGGCTTCGCGGTGGTCGCGGACGAGGTACGCAAGCTGGCAGGGCAGACCGACCAGGCCGTGCTGAAGATCAGCGAAGGCATTGACCGGGTCGTGCATACCATCGAGTCCAAGTTCAGCGCACAGTTGGATCAGACGATCTCGAACGCCGAGGAGGATGCGTTGCGTACGGTGGCCGATCAGTTCCATGAGGTCAGTGACAGCTATACCAACCTGCTCGAGCACGAGAACCGGATCCTTGGCGTGTTCCGCGAATCGAGCCGCCGGTTGGCCGAAATGTTCATGGAAACCATGGCCAGCGTGCAGTTTCAGGATGTCACCCGTCAGCAGGTGGGGCATGTGATCGAGGCGCTGGAGCGCCTCGACGAACACGTGTTGAAGCTGTCCGCCTGTCTGAACGGCTCTGCCGCCATCAGCGACATTCCGGCGATGACAGAGCAGATTGATCGCCTTTTCGAAAGCTATGTGATGGAGCGGGAGCGTGAAGAACATGCCCGACGCAGTGGCATCGCACTTCCCCGCTCCTCGTCTGCTTCAGCGGGCGGTGATGGTCCGGCAGTCGAACTGTTTTAACCATTGAGGGATAGCATGAGCGTCATTCGGCGGGCCTTTGCCGAGGATTTCACCATCTATCGGGTTGCGGAACTGAAACCAGCGTTGATCGAACTGCTCGGTGAGGCTGAGCGCATCGAGTTGGACCTGTCCGGCGTCGAGCGCATGGATTCGGCCGGCTGTCAGTTGTTGATGCTGGTCAAGCGGGAAGCCAGTGCGGCCTGCAAAACGCTGGCGATCGTTGCCCACAGCCCGGCGGTGCAGTCCCTCATCGAGTTCTACAACCTCGCGGCCTGGTTCGGCGACCCGCTGGTCGTACCGGCAGAATAACTTCGGCCCCTACCATGGACGAACTCAAGCAAGTCTTTCTGCAGGAAAGCGGAGAGCAACTCGACGCGCTCGAGTCGTTGCTGCTCGAACTGGAAGCGCACCCCGACGACGAAACCACCCTCAACGGTATCTTCCGGGCGGCCCATACCATCAAGGGCGCAGCCGGGATGGTCGAAGCCGTTGCGGTAGAGTCCTTTGCCCACGTGGTTGAGAACGTCCTCGACCGCCTGCGTAATCACGAGATTGCCGTTACCACCGAACTGGCCGCCTTGATGCTGGCTTGTACCGACCACCTGCGTGTGCTGGTCGCCAGCGAGGCCGGTACGGCGCAGATGGGGGAGGCCGAGATCGAAGCCCAGACGGCCAGCCTGCTGGCCCGTTTGCGGGCCTTCGGCCCAGGGGGGCAGGTGCAACAGGCCCCCAAGACTGAGGAGCCCGGCGTGCAGCGGATCCCGTCCCTACAGACTGGCCACAACTGCTGGCACATCTCGGTGCGTTTCGGTCCCGAAGTGCTGCGCCAGGGCATGGACCCGGAGAACTTCCTGCGCTTCCTCGAGACGGTCGGCAACATCCGTCACGTGGAAACTCTCGCCGACAGGATGCCGGCCGTCGCCGAGATGGATCCGGAGCTGTGCTACCTGGGCTTCGAGATCGCGCTGGAGTCCGCCGCCGACAAGCAGACCATCGAGGATGTCTTTGCCTTCGTGCGTGACGAGTGCCAGCTGTCCATCCTGCCGCCGAACAGCAAGGTGAACGATTACGTCGAGCTGATCGAGAGCCTGCCGGAAGACACCCTGCGCCTGGGTGAGATCCTGGTGCGCATCGGGGCGCTGACCGCCGACGAACTGAGCGAGGGCTTGCGTACCCAAGCCATGGACGATGGTGAGGCACCAGCGGCCGAACGCCATGACAAGCCGATCGGCGAGATTCTGGTCGCCCAGCAGGTCGTGCAGCCTGAAGTGGTTGCCGCAGCGGTGGCCAAGCAGACCCAGGTCAGCGAGAAGAAGGCCCAGGATGCCAAGCTGATCCGCGTGCCGGCCGACAAGCTCGACCACCTGATCAACCTGGTCGGCGAACTGGTGATCGCCGGTGCGGCGACCAGCTTGCTGGCCCACAAGCGCAGCGACGGCGAGCTGATCGAGTCCTCGTCGTTGCTTACGAGGCTGGTGGAGGAGATCCGCGATGCTTCGCTGCAGCTGCGCACGGTGCAGATCGGCGAAACCTTCAACCGCTTCCACCGCCTCGTCCGCGATGCCTGCAAGGATCTGGGGAAGGACGTGGAACTGGTGATTTCCGGTGGCGAGACCGAGCTCGACAAGTCGATCGTCGAGAAAATCGGTGATCCACTGATGCACCTGGTGCGCAATTCCCTCGATCACGGCATCGAGGCGCCGGCTGTGCGTGAGGCCGCTGGCAAGAGTCCGCGCGGTACGCTGCTGCTCAACGCCTATCACGATGCCGGCAACATCGTCATCGAGGTGGCCGACGACGGCGCCGGCCTCAATCGCGACAAGATCCTCGCCAAGGCCATCGAGCGTGGCCTGGTGGACCCGGATACCCACCTGTCCGACCGCGAGATCTACGATCTTATCTTCGCGCCCGGCCTGTCCACCGCCGATCAGGTTACCAATCTGTCCGGTCGTGGCGTCGGCATGGACGTGGTGCGCCGTAATCTGCAGGCCCTGCGTGGCACCATCAACGTCAGCAGCCAGGCCGGCCAAGGCACGCGCCTGACGCTGCGGCTGCCGCTGACGCTGGCGATCATCGACGGCTTCCTGGTGGTGTCGGCCAACCGCTCCTACGTGATTCCCCTCGACGCGGTGGTCGAGTGCGTCGAGCGGCCCGAGTCCGAACACGATCGCAACTATTTCAACCTGCGTGGCCAGGTCCTGCCGTCGGTCTGCCTGCGGGAGAGCTTCAGCCTGCCTGGCAAGCGGCCAGCGCGGGAAAGTGTGGTGGTCGTGCAGTATGCCGGCCAGCGCGCCGGTATCGTGGTGGACCGCCTGGCCGGCGAACTTCAGGCGGTCATCAAGCCCCTCGGGGCGATCTTCCGCCACCTGCAGGGCATCGGTGGGTCGACCATTCTCGGCAGCGGCGAGGTGGCCCTGATTCTCGATATCCCTGCACTCATCAAGATTTCCGGGCAAGCGGAGCAGCGTCTCCTGGCCCGACCCGAACAACGTAGCGCCTGAACCTTCTGCATCATCCGGAGACCATCATGTTCAAGAACCTCAAGATCGGAGTTCGCCTGGGCCTGGGATTCGCCTTTGTCCTCGTCCTGCTGGCAGCGATCTCCATCGTGTCGATCTCGCGTATCAACATCCTCAACGGGCAGGTGGTGCAGCTCGCTGAGGAGCGCCTGCCGAAGATCGTGCAGATCGAGGAAGTCCGCCTCAACGTCCAGATCATGGGGCGCGGGGTGCGCAACATGATCATGACGACGGACAAGGCACTCGAGAGAAAACAGCTTGAGGACATCGCCAAGTACCGCAGCCGTAACGCACAGATCCTCGAGGAGATGGTGCCGCTGGTGCATACCGAGAAGGGCAAGGCGCTCATCACCAAGGCCCAGGAGGCCCGCACCCGCTTCAATGCTGTGGTGGAGCGCCTGTTACCGCTCGCCGATACAACGTCGCCTCAGTACAACCAGGATAAGGCCGTCCAGCTGTTGTTCGGCGAATATACTGATGTGGCAGCCAGCTACAACGGAGCCCTGGAGGAGTTTTCCAAGTTCCAGGTGGCGAGTGCAAAGAGCACGGGTGAGGCTGCGGTCGAACTGGCAGCCGCCGCCAAGACTTTGCTGATTTCCCTGTCAGCGCTGGCCATTGTGCTGGCCGCCGTGATTGCTTTCCTGCTGACTCGCAGTATCACTCGCCCCGTGGCCCAGGTTGTGGATGCAGCCAAGAAGATGGCGGTGGGTGACTTCAGTTTCAGTCTGGCCAGCGACGCGAAGGATGAGATCGGTCAGGTCGTCAATGCCGTGGGAGCCGTGCAACGTTCAGTGCAAGCCATGGCTGCGGATGCGAACCTGCTGTCCAAGGCGGCGGTCGACGGCCGCCTGGCCACGCGTGCCGATGCCAGCCAGCACCAGGGCGACTTCCGCAAGATCGTGGAAGGGGTGAACGGCACCCTGGATGCAGTGATCGGTCCCCTCAACGTGGCAGCCAGCTATGTCGACCGCATCTCCAAGGGCGACATTCCGGCGAAGATCTCCGACAGCTACAACGGCGACTTCAACACCATCAAGAACAACCTCAACACCTGCATCGAGGCGGTGAACAAGCTGGTGGCCGATGCGGGCGTGCTGTCGAAGGCCGCGGTGGAAGGCCGTCTGGCGACCCGTGCCGATGCGAGCCAGCACCAGGGTGATTTCCGCAGGATCGTGGAAGGCGTCAACAACACGCTCGATGCGGTGATCGGGCCGCTGAACGTGGCCGCCAACTACGTGGATCGGATCTCCAAGGGCGACATCCCGGCGAAGATCAGCGACAGCTACAACGGCGACTTCAACACCATCAAGAACAACCTCAACACCTGCATCGAGGCGGTGAACAAGCTGGTGGCCGATGCGGGCGTGCTGTCGAAGGCCGCGGTGGAAGGCCGTCTGGCGACCCGTGCCGATGCGAGCCAGCATCAAGGTGATTTCCGCAGGATCGTGGAGGGCGTCAATAACACGCTCGATGCGGTGATCGGGCCTCTGAACGTGGCCGCCAACTATGTGGATCGGATCTCCAAGGGCGACATCCCGCCGAAGATCAGCGACAGCTACAACGGCGACTTCAACACCATCAAGAACAACCTCAACACCTGCATCGAGGCGGTGAACAAGCTGGTGGCCGACGCCAACATGCTGTCTGCGGCTGCGATTGCCGGACGCCTGGAAACCCGTGCAGAAGCCAGTCAGCACCAGGGTGATTTCCGCAAGATCGTGGATGGCGTGAATGGCACGCTGGATGCCATCGTCGGGCCGATCAACGAAGTGCGCCGCATCATGAGCGCGATCGAGCAGGGCGACCTCACCCAGAACATCACCAACGACTACCAAGGTGATTTCAAGGCGCTCAAGGAAGCGGTGAACAACACCGTCGGCAAGCTCTCCGACACCATCACCCAGGTGCGCACCGCCGCCGATGCGCTGACCAATGCATCCGGCCAAGTCTCGGCAACCGCTCAGTCCCTGTCCCAGTCGTCGTCGGAACAGGCCGCCAGCGTGGAAGAGTCGTCCGCGTCCGTCGAGCAGATGTCGGCCTCGATCAAGCAGAACGCCGATAACGCCAAGGTCACCGACAACCTGGCCTCGAAGACCGCGGTGGAGGCCACCGAGGGCGGCGACGCGGTGAAGAACACCGTCGATGCGATGAAGAAGATCGCCCAGAAGATCGGCATCATCGACGACATCGCCTACCAGACCAACCTGCTGGCCCTCAACGCCGCCATCGAAGCGGCCCGCGCCGGCGAGCACGGCAAGGGCTTTGCCGTCGTGGCCGCGGAGGTGCGCAAGCTGGCCGAGCGTTCGCAGGTCGCAGCGCAGGAAATCGGTGGTCTGGCTGGTGATTCCGTCGGCCTGGCCGAGCGTGCCGGTCAACTGCTTGATGAGATCGTGCCGTCTATCCGCAAGACGTCCGACCTAGTGCAGGAGATCGCCTCCGCGTCCCAGGAGCAATCGTCCGGTGTCGCCCAGATCAACAACGCGATGAACCAGCTCAACCAGGCGACGCAGCAGAACGCATCGGCGTCTGAAGAGCTGGCCGCAACCGCGGAAGAACTGGGCGGCCAGGCTGAGCAACTGCAGCAGCTGATGCAGTTCTTCACCATCGACGAGCGCAATATGGGCCGGATTCTGGCCGCGGCACCGTCGGCGGCGCTGGGCCATTCCCACGTCAGCAAGGCCCGTACGCCGGCCAAGGTGGCGGGCTTCGCGTTCAACGAAGGCGACTTCGAGAAGTTCTGAGCGGCGAAAGGAGCCAGAGTATGACTACGCTGCCCACGCCGGCAGGGGCGACGGCCGTTGCCGGGGCCAAGGCCCCGGTAGTGGTCGAGACCAGTCCGGCCCAGTACCTGACCTTCCTGCTCGGCGGCGAGATGTTCGCCGTCGGAATCCTCAACATCAAGGAGATCATCGAATACGGTACGGTCACCGAGATTCCGATGGTGCCGCCCTTCATTCGCGGGGTCATCAACCTGCGCGGTGCGGTGGTGCCGGTGATTGACCTGGCCAGCCGCTTTGGCGGCAAGCGTTCCGAAATCTCGCGACGGACCTGCATCGTCATCATCGAACTCACCGAGAACGATGAGCGCCAGGATGTTGGAGTGGTGGTGGATGCGGTGTCCGAAGTGCTGGAGATTCCAGCTTCGGAGATCGAGCCGCCACCGTCCTTCGGGGCCAAGATCCGCGCCGACTTCATCAAGGGGATGGGCAAGGTGAATGGCAAGTTCGTCATCATCCTGGAGGTCGAAAAAGTCCTCTCGGTCGATGAGATTGCCACGCTGGCCCGCGTCGCTTCGGATGGCGGCACGGCCGACCTGTCGGGAGGCACGCCGTCGGCTTGAGTGCGGCGGGTGAGGACGATGGATTACGCCAGCCTGCCGGCGCGGGAGATCGAGCGTCTGGCCCGCAACGTGGCGCCCGGTGCCTGGGCGGTGGAGCGGGAGCGGCCGCTGGCGACCTTGCTGGGGTCCTGCGTGGCGGTCTGCCTGTTCGACCCCCAGGCCCGTATCGGCGGCATCAACCACTTCATGCTGCCCAATATGCAGCGCAGCACCCATGGCGA
This sequence comes from Zoogloea sp. GDB6, assembly GCF_056724105.1. NCBI lineage: Bacteria > Pseudomonadati > Pseudomonadota > Betaproteobacteria > Rhodocyclales > Zoogloeaceae > Zoogloea > Zoogloea sp. GDB6. The sequence continues at coordinate 151,542 of NZ_CM161497.1, forward strand.
GGTGGATGCGCTGCTGGCGGGCGACTATGCGATGGAGGCCCTGCTCAACGCGCTGCTGGCCCAGGGGGCCCGCAAGGCGCGTCTGCAGGCCAAGGCTTTCGGCGGTGGTACCATCATCGAAACCACCGGCCAATCCCTCGCTATAGGCCAGCGCAATGCGCGCTTTGCGCGGGATTGGCTGAAGCGGGAGGGCATTCCGTTGCTGGCGTCGGATTTCCTCGGCCCCTGGTCGCGCAAGCTGCTGTTTCTGCCCGGTAACGGGGATGCCTGGTGCAAGCGCATCGTCACGTCCCATGCCACCGCCGAGGTGATTGCCCGCGAAGAACAGGCCTATGCGGCCACGCTGAACAAGCCCGCAGAGCCGGATAACAACGTCGAACTGTTTTAAGGATCGCCATGGAGCGGGTTCGTCCTCCTGTCGGGAGCCCCATGGGTTCCGCCATCACCAACGAGGAATTTGCGCTGTTTCAGCGGCTGATCTACAAGATCGCCGGTATCAGCCTTTCCGATGCGAAGAAGGTGCTGCTGGTCGGCCGCTTGTCCAAGCGCCTGAAGCACCACAACTTCGACACCTTTTCCCAGTATTACCGGCTGCTCAGCTCCGGTCAGCATCCGGAGGAACTGCAGGTCATGGTGGATCTGTTGACCACCAACGAAACCTATTTCTTCCGCGAGCCGGGTCACTTCGCCTTCTTGAAGAACGAGGTGATCCGCGCCCGTCGTCCCGCCGGGACCTTCCGTGTGTGGAGTGCCGCCTGCTCCACCGGCGAGGAGGTGTATACGCTGGCGATGCTGCTGGCCGATTCGCTGCCGCAGGCCCCGTGGGAGGTGGTCGGCTCGGACATCAGCACCCAGGTGCTGGCCAAGGCTGCGGCGGCGCATTATCCGCTCGACCGGAACGAGGGCATCCCGCCCGAATTCCTGACCCGTTATTGCCTGAAGGGGGTACGCAGCCAGAGCGGGACCTTCCTGATCACGCCCGAGCTCAAGCGTCGCACGTGCTTCCGGCAGGTCAACCTGACCCTGCCGGTGCCGGCCGACGTCGGTGAGTTCGATGTGATCTTCCTGCGTAACGTGATGATTTATTTCGACATGGATACCAAGCGTAAAGTCGTTGCCAACCTGTTGCCGCGCCTCAAGTCGGGGGGCTATCTGTTCATCGGCCATTCCGAGACGCTCAACGGCATCCAGCAGGGACTGGAACTGGTGAAGGCGACGATCTATCGCAAGCCATGATCGAGTGCGGTGACGATATCCGGGAGGTTTTCCTGCAGCCCGGTGGATTCTTCTTCGGTGGTGGCCGCACGCGTATCTCGACGCTGCTCGGTTCCTGCGTGTCCATCACCCTGTGGCATCCGCTGCGCCTGATCGGTGGCATGTGCCATTACATGCTGCCGAGCCGTGGGCGGACAGGCGGCAAGGCGCTGGATGGGCGCTACGCGGACGAGGCGCTGGCCCTCTTCGATCAGGAGATCGAAAAGGCGGGCGGACGGCCGGCGGATTACCAGGTGAAGGTTTTCGGCGGCGGCAACATGCTGAACCGTGATGCCGCTCGCCCGGCAGTCATGGACATCGCCCGTCGCAACGTGGACGCGGCAGATGCGCTGCTGGTGCGGCATGGTTATCGCCCGAGCGTCACCCATTGCGGGGGGACGGGGCACCGCAAGCTGATTTTCGACCTGTGGACCGGTCACGTGTGGCTGGCCCATCGTCCCATCGACGAGGTGAGCCCATGAGATCCCGCCCGATTCGTGTGATGATCGTCGACGACTCGGCGATCGTGCGCCAGGTCGCCAGCGAGGCGATCAATGCCCAACCCGACATGACCGTGCTGGCCACCGCGGTCGATCCCCTGTTCGCCATCGACAAGATGCGCAAGGAATGGCCCGACGTGGTCGTTCTCGACATCGAGATGCCGCGCATGGACGGCCTGACCTTCCTGCGCAAGCTGATGGCCGAGCGGCCGACGCCGGTAGTGATCTGCTCGACGCTGGTGGAGAGCGGTGCCAGGGCCAGTTTCGAGGCGCTCTCTGCCGGCGCGGTTGGCTTGGTTACCAAGCCCAAGGTCGGCCTCAAGCAGTTTCTGCAGGACGAGAGCGACAGCCTGGTGGCGGCCGTCCGTGCGGCGGCAAGTGCCCGCCTGCATCCGGCTAAAGCCAAGGCCAGGATCACGCCGGCGGCGGAGGTGGCGCCACGCCCGAAGCTGACCCTCGACGACCTGCCGCGTGGGCCGCGTCTGGCGTCCGGCGGCGATCGGACGCGCATCGTGGCCATCGGCACGTCCACCGGCGGAACGTTGGCGCTGGAGGCCGTGCTGACCGCGCTGCCCGAGGAGGTGCCGGGTATCGTGGTGGTGCAGCATATGCCGGCCGGTTTCACTGAGATGTTCGCCCGCCGCCTCAACGGCTTGTGCCGCATCCAGGTGCGCGAGGCACGCCATGGCGACCGCATCGAATCCGGGCTGGCGCTGATCGCACCGGGTGGGCGCCACCTGCAGGTGGCGCGGGATGGCAACGGCTATTTCGTCGGCGTCATGGATGGCCCGCTGATCAATCGGCACAAGCCGTCGGTGGATGTGCTTTTCCGTTCGGTGGCTCGGGTAGCCGGCGGTAACGCGCTGGGGATCATCATGACCGGAATGGGCGACGACGGTGCCCTCGGTCTGAAGGAGATGCGGGATGCCGGGGCGGCGACGATCGCCGAGGCCGAAGAAACCTGTGTCGTTTTCGGTATGCCGAAGGAAGCCATCCTGCGTGGTGCCGCAGGGAGCGTGCTGCCTCTGCATGACATCCCGGGCGGGCTGTTGGCCTGGAGCCATGGGAAAGCGGGTTGAATCAGGCCAGATGCACAAAGCCGCGACAATGCTTCATGCTAATGTCAGCGTCCTGATTTCGTTTGTCCGGTGCCGTCCCCGCTGTTTGACGGCCGCGCCGGGCTGACTTTAACCCGCGACCGCAAAGGGTTCTGTTTCATCATGTGCCTGCAGCCGGAGACATCGAGTTCCCAAACTGTTCCCGCAGCCTCTCCGACGCCAGCGGACAGGGGGCGTCCTGGGCCCTTGCTCGAGGCCCTTGTGCGTACCCTGCCGGATCTCGTCTGGCTGAAGGATCCAGAGGGCGTGTATCTGGCTTGCAATTCGCGCTTCGAGCTGTTTTTCGGCGCTAGAGAGGCGGACATCATTGGGCGCAGGGATCATGATTTCGTGCCAAACGAGTTGGCCGAGGTCTTTCGCCGGAACGATCAGGCGGCCATGGCGGCGACGGGGCCTGTACGTAACGAAGAGACCGTCACCTTTGCGTCAGATGGTCACCAGGAAACACTGGAAACCATCCAGACGCCCATGTACGACGAAGATGGGCGACTGATCGGTGTGCTTGGGGTTGCCCGCGACATCACTGCGGGCAAGCGAGTAGAAGCCGGCTTGCGGCGGGCCAACCGAGCCTTGCTGATGGTCAGCGAATGCAATCAGGCCGTCGCACGGGCCACCGATGAGAATGCCCTGTTGCAGGATGTCTGCCGTTTGATGGTGGAGTTCGGTGGTTACCGAATGGTCTGGGTCGGCTATCCGGAACACGATGCACGCCGGCAGGTACGGCCGGTGGCCCAGTTCGGCTGTATCGAAGGTTATTTCGACTCGCTCTTCGTTTCATGGTGCGATGGCGAGGACGGTGCAGGGCCCACCGGTACGGCAGTTCGCGACAGACTCCCGCAGGTGTGTCGCGACATCCTGAGCGATCCGCGCTTCGAACGCTGGCGGGATGCGGCGACACGCAACGGCTACGCATCTTCCTGCGCGCTTCCCTTGCTGGATGCCGATGGACATTGCTTCGGTGTCCTCAGCGTCTATTCAAGCGAGGCCGATGCCTTCGTTGAAGAGGAAATGCGTCTGCTGTCCGACCTCGGGGGCGATCTGGCCTTCGGCATCCGCGCCCTGCGCGACCGGGCGGCAGGAGAGGAGGCCCAGCGCCGTCAGGTGGCCGCAGAGCGCCAGCTGCGCCATTTGGTGGAGGCCAGTCCAACCATCCTTTATGCGATGCGGCAGAAGGCCGGGCGCTGGGTGCCGGCGATGGTCGGCGACAACATTCAGCGTATCTTCGGCTACATGCCGGACGAAGTGCTGGAGCCCGGCTGGTGGCAGGCCGGGCTGCATCCCGATGACCGCGAGGCGGCGAAGGCTGCCTGGCGTAGTCTTCGGGTTGGTGGGCAACTGGGCCTCGAGTACCGCTTTGCCCATCGGGACGGGCGCTATTTCTGGGTGCGCGACGAGTTGCGAATGGCCGGCAGTGATGCAGAGGATGGAGAGGAAATCGTCGGTTCGTGGACGGATGTGACCGTCCGCAAGCAGGGCGAGATCTACTTGGAGACCCAGCGCCATATTCTGGAAATGGTGGCGTCTGGCGCTACGCTGCGCAATACGCTGGAAACCCTGGCTCGCGGTGTGGAGGCACAACTGCCTGACGTGAGGGTATCGATCCTGTTGCTCGATGCGGATGGCGTCCACTTGCGCCATGGCGCTGCGCCCAATCTACCCGATGGTTACAACCGCGCCGTGGATGGTGTGCCCATCGGCGAGGCCGTGGGCTCCTGCGGGACTGCGGCGTGGCGGCGCAGTCCGGTGATCGTCAGGGACATCGCCACTGACCCCCTGTGGAAGGATTATCGCGAGCTGGCCGCCGAATATGGTCTGGTGGCGTGCTGGTCGACGCCGATTTTCAGTCGTGAGGGCGTGGTGCTTGGGACTTTTGCGCTGTACCCGGGCAGCACGTCGGGGCCGGCCGAACGTCATCTTCAGCAGGTGGCCCTGGCGACCGACCTGGCGGCGATTGCTGTTGCCCGCCACCGGGAAGAGTCCGCCTTGCGGGAGAGCGAGGCGCGTTTCCGCCAGTTGTTTGAAGTGGCACCTTTGCCGCTCAGTCTTGTCAATCGCGAGGGGCGGATCATCGATATCAATCGCCGCTTCGTGGAGAGCTTCGGTTACAACCGCCGGGAAATTCCCGATGCGGAGTGCTGGTGGCAGCTGGCCTATCCCGACCCCGCTTATCGGGCTTGGGGGCGGAGTTCTTGGCAGGATGCCGTCAGTCAAGCTCGCGCGGCAGGACGTCCTGTCGAGCCACGGGAATTCCGCGTCACCTGCAAATCCGGCGAGCAGCGGACCCTGTTGGTGTCAGGGTCGGACGTGGGCGATTTCTTTATGACGACCTTTTTCGATATCACCGAGTTGCGCGAGCGGGATGCCCAGCTGGCCGTATATCACCACCACCTTGAGGATCTGGTGGCCGAGCGCACCGAGCAGCTGGCCGAAGCCCGTCGGCGCGCCGAGTCCGCCAGTCAGGCGAAGAGCGCATTCCTGGCCAACATGAGCCACGAGATCCGTACGCCGATGAATGCCATCCTCGGCTTGGCCCGCCTGCTGGAGCGCAGCCCCCTCGATGCGTCCCAGCGCGACCGCCTGAACAAGATCCGTCATGCGGGGGCACATCTGCTGTCGATCATCAACGACATTCTCGACATCTCGAAGATCGAGGCCGGCAAGCTGTTGCTTGAGTCTATCGATTTCTCTCCGGAAGCCCTGTTCAATCAGGCTCATTCCCTGATCCACGAACGCCTCGCCGCCAAGCATCTGAGTTTTCATTCGGATACGGACGGCCTGCCGCCGGTGCTGCGCGGTGATGTGACTCGTTTGCGCCAGGCATTGCTCAACTATCTCGGCAATGCGGTGAAGTTTACCGAACGGGGTGGGGTCAGTCTCAAGGCCAGAATTCTGGAGGAGGGGGAACAGGAGATGCTGGTCCGCTTCGAGGTGAGTGACAGCGGCATCGGCATTGCGCCCGACCAGTTGTCGCGCCTCTTCCAGTCTTTCGAGCAGGCCGATGCATCGACTACCCGCAAATACGGCGGCACCGGTCTTGGCTTGGCTCTGACCCGCCATCTGGCGGCCTTGATGGGAGGCGAAGCCGGGGTGGAAAGTCGCTTGGGACAGGGAAGCTCTTTCTGGTTTACTGCACGCCTGCAGACCCGACCGGGGATCAGTCTGCCCGTCGCGGGCGGTGATGCACGGACTGATCTGCTGGCCGAAGATGTGCCTGCGTTGCAGGGGCGGAGAGTCTTGCTGGTTGAGGACAATCAGCTCAATCAGGAAGTGGCGGTGGACATGCTGGACGATCTGGGGCTGGTCGTGGAGTGTGCCGAAAACGGTCAGCAAGCCGTGGCGTGCGTGCGAAGCGGCGATTACGATCTGGTGCTGATGGACATGCAGATGCCGGTTATGGACGGTTTGGAGGCTACCCGTACCATTCGTGCCCTGCCTGACCAGGATGCTTTGCCTATTGTCGCAATGACCGCCAACGCCTTTGAGGAAGACCAGGATGCGTGCCGGATGGCGGGTATGAACGATTTCCTGGCCAAGCCGGTGGAGCCGGAAGATCTGCGTCGAGTGTTGCTCAAATGGCTGGTACAGGGAGGAGCGGATGCCTTGCCTGAGCCTGTGCAGCCCCCTGTACCCGACGCTACGTCCGATGCGTGGGCTACTCGCTTGCAAGGTATTGCCGGACTCGACGCCGAGAGGGGGGTGAGGCTGGTGCGTGGCAAGTGGCCGACCTATGGACGACTGCTTGATATCTTCGCCAGCAACCATGGCGATGCGGCCGATCGCCTCAATGCTTGCCTGGCTGCCGGTGATCTGGCGGCCATCGCACACCTATCCCATACCTTGAAGGGGGCTGCGGGTAACGTGGGCGCAGTGGATGTCTTTGCGCTGGCAGATGGAATCTGTCGGACCGTGCGCAGCGGCAATGTGGATGCGCTGGCAGACCAGTTGGTGGCGCTGGGACAGGTGTTGCCGCCGCTGGTCGGAGCAATCCGCTGCGCCCTTGAGGGGGGCGCATCGGGTCGGTCATGAGCATGCCGCTGAAAAGCGCGCTCTGCCAGTGGATGGATTGTTTCGAAGCCGGCTTCGTCACGTTAGATGGCTGGCATCGCAATCGTGGCCCTGATCAACGCGCAGCCATCGCCACGGCCACGCGGATCCCGGTCATACCGCGTTGATCGTGGCGAGGCCGATCTTGATTTCAGCCGCTGGGCGCTGAGAGAAAGCCTCAGCGGCGGTTGGCCATCGCGCGCAGGCGGGAAACCCGTTCCTCGGTGGCCGGGTGGGTGCTGAACAGGCCGGCCAGGCCGCGGCCCGACAGGGGGTTCATGATCATCATCTGGCCGGTTTCCGGGTGGGCTTCGGCGGTCGGCATCGGGATGCCGCGGGCGAATGCATCGATCTTCATCAGCGCGTCGGCCAGCGCGTGCGGGTCGCTGGCGATTTCGGCACCGCCCCGGTCGGCCTCGAACTCGCGGGCGCGGGAGATCGCCATCTGGATCACGCTGGCGGCCAGCGGGGCGAGCAGGGCCACCGCAATGGAGGCGATCGGGTTGGCCGGGCGGCCTTCCGAGTCGCGGCCGCTGAAGAACATCGCGAAGTTGGCCAGTGCCGAGATTGCTCCGGCCATCGTCGCCGAGATCGTCGAGATCAGGATGTCCCGATGTTTCACATGGGCCAACTCGTGGGCCATCACGCCGCGCAGTTCGCGCTGGCTGAGCATCTGCAGGATGCCGGTGGTGGCCGCCACGGCGGCGTTCTCGGGGTTGCGGCCGGTGGCGAAGGCGTTCGGCTGGTCCTCGTGGATGATATAGACGCGCGGCATCGGCAGCTGGGCGCGGCCGGCCAGTTCGCGGACCATGTTGTACAGGTAGGGGGAGCTGGTTTCGTCCACTTCCTGCGCGTTGTACATGCGCAGGACCATCTTGTCGGAGAACCAGTAGGAGAACAGGTTCATTGCGCCGCCGAAGACCAGCGCGAGCACCATCCCCGACTTGCCGCCGATGAGGCCGCCGATCACGCCGAACAGCGCGATGATCGCCGCCATCAGGATGGATGTCTTGAGCCAGTTGCCGAGCATTGGGTGTAACCGTCCTTTCGGAATTAAGTGGGAAGCGCTGGTTAGATGGGGAAGACCACCAAAAATTCAAGAATTTTTAGGCGCTTGCATGAAAGCGGCAGCCGGCTGGCATGAAGTGCGAAAAAAAGCCCGCGGGCGGCGCGGGCTTGGGGCTGCAGTCGGGAGGCTGGATCAGTCGAAGCGGCTACCTACGGCGATGGCCGTGCCGCGGACGAAATCGGCCGCCGCCAAACGCTTGCCGCCGGGCTTCTGCAGCTCGGTGATGCACAGTGCACCCTCGCCGCAGGCGACGATCACGCCGGCCCCTTCGGCCAGCAGTACTTCGCCGGGAGCGCCGCTGGCGTCGATGGCACGGGCGCGCCATAGCTTGATCGGCGTGCCCTGGTAGGTGCCCAGCGCGCCGGGGAAGGGGTTGAAGGCGCGGATGGCACGCTCGATCTCGGCGGCCGGGCGGGTCCAGTCCACGGTGGCTTCGGCCTTGCCGATCTTGGCCGCGTAGGTGACGCCGTCGGCCGGCTGCGGCGTGGCCTTCAGGCCGCCGCCGGGCAGCGCCCGCAGGGCGTCGACGATCAGATCGGCGCCGAGGCTGGCCAGGCGGTCGTGCAGGCTGCCGGTGGTGTCGTCGGATTCGATGGCCGTGCTGCGCTTCATCAGCATCGGGCCAGTGTCGAGGCCGGCGTCCATCTGCATGATGGTGATGCCGGTTTCCGCGTCGCCGGCCTCGATGGCCCGGTGGATCGGCGCGGCGCCGCGCCAGCGTGGCAGCAGCGAGGCATGGATGTTGAGGCAGCCGTAGCGCGGCAGGTCGAGCACCGCCTGGGGCAGGATGATGCCGTAGGCGGCTACCACCAGCACGTCGACGCCGGCTTCGGCCAGCGGCGCCTGCTGTTCTGGCGTGCGCAGCTTTTCCGGCTGATGGACAGGGATGCCGGCGGCGGCTGCGACCTGCTTGACCGGGCTCGGCTGCAGCTGCATGCCACGCCCGGCGGGGCGGTCCGGCTGGGTCAGGACCAGCGGGACTTCAAAGCCGGCGGCGAGGATGGCCTGCAGCGCGGCGGCGGCGAATTCGGGGGTTCCGGCGAAGGCGACTCTCATCAGGCGGTGATCCGGGCTTTCTTGGCCAGCTTGCCCTTGATGCGGGTCTGCTTGAGCTGGGACAGGTATTCGACGAAGACCTTGCCTTCCAGGTGATCCAGCTCGTGCTGGATGCACACCGCGAGCAGGCCGTCGGCCTCCATCTCGAAGGTCTCGCCTTTCTGGTTGAGGGCGCGCACCTTGACCCGTTCGGCACGGACGACCTTGTCGTAGATACCGGGCACGGACAGGCAGCCTTCCTCGCCGAGGTGCTCGCCGGAGCGTTCGAGGATTTCCGGGTTGATCAGCGCCAGCAGCTCGGACTTGTCTTCCGAGACATCGATGACGACGACCCGTTTGTGGACGTCCACCTGTGTGGCGGCCAAGCCGATGCCGGGGGCCTCGTACATGGTTTCCGCCATGTTGGCGATCAGTCGGCGGATTTCGTCGTTCACTTCGCGTACCGGAGTAGCACGGGTGTGCAAACGAGGATCGGGATAACGGAGAATGGGTAGCAGGGCCATAAATATTGCCGGATGAAGACTTTACGTGCAGAATTTTGAGCCAAATCTACGATGCTCGCATCTTGCAAGGCGGGTATCGGCTCCGCAACACAGGCAGCCCTTTGCCGGGCGGTGCCTGTTCGCCGAAAGCGAGTGCTCTTCCGATGATTCGCATTATATCCGCCCTCCTGATCGGCGTCGCAGCCCTGGTGCCTGCGGCTGCCGGTGCAGCAAGTCCCATCCGCCTGGCCGACGACGCGCCGGACAGCCACGTCGTGGTGCCCGGCGATACCCTGTGGGGCATCTCCGGCAAGTTTCTCAAGGAACCCTGGCGCTGGCCCGAGGTGTGGCGCCTGAACCGGGAGCAGATCCGCAACCCGCATCTCATCTACCCAGGCCAGATCATCGTCCTCGACCGCAGCGGTCCGAATCCGACCCTCAAGTTCGGCACGCGTGTCGGTGGCCCCGTCGATCGCGCGCTGTACGAAAAGCGTTTCCCGCAAGTCTATTCACAACCGGACCAGGCTGCGATCCAGAGTATTCCACTGCGTGCCATCGCTCCCTTCCTGACCGAGCCGGTGGTGGTGTCCGACAAGGACGACGCGACCGCCGGCGTGTTGGTCGCCACCCAGGAAGGACGCGTTTTCACCGGGGCCGGCGATACGATCTTTGCCACGCGCATCACGCCGGACGTCAAGACCTGGAATGTGTACCGCAAGGCTAAGCCGTTGAAGGATCCGCTAAGCGGAGAGATCCTCGGCTATGAAGCCGTTCATCTCGGGGTGGCGCGGGTGACCGCCGATCCGGAAGAGGACCCGCAGGAGCCCGTCGAGGGCAAGCCGGAGGCCACGGTGCCGACCAGCCTTTTGGTATTGAGCGCCAAGCAGGAGATCGGCAAGGGTGACCGTCTGCTGCCGGCGGGGCGCCCTGAGCTGCCCAGCTATGTGCCCCATGCTCCGGACGGGGATGTGCGTGGGCATGTGGTGTCCATTTATAACGGCGTGACTGAAACCGGCCGTTACCACGTGGTGTCGATCAGCCTCGGCAAGCGGGACGGCATGGAAGTCGGCCATGTGCTGGCGCTGCACCGCAACCGCGGGGAGGCCGTCTACCGGGAGGGTGACGTGGGGCCGGCCCAGCGTTTCCGTCTGCCGGAGCAGCGCTACGGGCTGGTCTTCGTGTTCCGCGTCTTCGACCGGCTCTCCTATGCGCTGGTGATGGACAGCAAGGGCTCGGTAGCGGTGGCCGACAGCGCCCGCAAGCCTTGAACGCCGAAGCATCTTGCCGGCCGTCCATCCCCTCTCCGGCTGGCTGCGTCTGACCCTCACGCCGGGCCTGGGCCCGGCGAGCCAGCGCCAGCTGCTGGCCGCCTTCGGGCTGCCTGAGGTCATCTATTCCGCTACGCCGGGCGCGTTGGCGGCGGTTGTCGGTGATGCCACGAGCCGTTTGCTCCTCGAACATGATGCTAACGAGGCGGTGGATACCGCGCTGGCCTGGCTGGCCGAACCCGGCAATGCCGTCCTGACGCTCGGTGATGCGGCTTATCCGGCGGCGCTGCTGGAAATCCCCGATCCACCGGTGCTGCTCTACGTCAAAGGCGACGCCGGCCTGCTCAGCCGCCCATCCATCGCCGTGGTGGGCGCGCGCAATGCGACGCCGCAAGGGGAGGCCAACGCCGAGGCCTTTTCCGCGGCGCTGTCCTCCACCGGCCTGGGCATCGTCAGCGGCCTGGCCCTCGGTATCGACGCGGCGGCCCACCGGGGCGGCCTTGCCGGCGACGGGCGGACGGTGGCCGTGATCGGCACCGGTGCCGACCGCATCTACCCGGCCCGCAACGCGGCGCTGGCCCGGCGGATTGCCGAAGCCGGCGCCATCGTCAGCGAGCTTCCTCTCGGCAGCGGCCCGTTGGCCCATCACTTTCCGCGCCGCAACAGGTTGATTGCCGGTCTGTCCCGTGGCGTGCTGGTGGTCGAGGCGGCGGTGAAGAGCGGTTCGCTGATCACTGCACGCCTGGCCGGTGACTGCGGCCGGGAGGTTTTTGCGATTCCTGGCTCCATCCACTCGCCCCTGTCCCGAGGTTGCCATCGCCTGATCCGCGACGGCGCCAAGCTCGTTGAATCTGCCAATGACATACTTGAGGAGCTGCGCTTGCCTGCACGGGAAGTGGCGCCGCAGCAAGCCTCCAGCCCGGTTGAGGGTGGCGGAGACGAAGGCTGCGTGCTCACGGCGCTGGGGCATGACCCGGTGGATATCGAGACTCTTGTGCACCGCACCAGCTTGACGCCGGAGGCGCTCTACGCCATTCTGCTTACGCTGGAACTCGACGGACGGGTCTCCCGCCTGCCCGGAGGGCGCCTCCAGCGCCTCTGAAAAACCACCGGCCTCAGGCCCTACGCGCCATGTTCGATATCCTCGTGTACCTCTTCGAGAACTACGTCCACGCCGACGCATGCCCCGAACCTGCGCAGCTGGCCCGGAAATTGACGGCCGCCGGTTTCGAGGAAGAAGAAATCACCGACGCCCTGGAATGGTTGTCCGGCCTGCGTCAGCTGTCTGATGGCGAGCGTCCGGCCCAGTGCGCCCGCGCCGGCTCCTTGCGCATCTACGCTGACGACGAGCTGGTTCGTCTGGGCGTGGAGTGTCGCGGCTTCCTGCTCTTCCTCGAGAATGCAGGCATTCTCGACGCCGAGTGCAGGGAAGTGATCATCGAGCGAGCCCTGGCCCTCGACGATCCGGAAATCGAGCTGGAGAACCTCAAGGTCATCGTGCTGATGGTGTTGTGGCAGCAGGATCGCCCGATCAATGGCCTGATCCTCGACGAGCTGCTCAACGAAGGGCTCGAGGACGAAGAGCCGGCTGCATTCCCGGTGCATTGAGCGGCCCGGCTTGCACGCCCGGCGCAGGCTTCCGTATGATGCGCCGCTCCTCCAACAACCTGAATCAGGCGCCATGTTGCGCACTACAGGCATGAGCCGGCCGGCCGCCCCCAGGGCGAGGACCGGAGTGCGCAGCACGAAGGTACTCCAATGAGCAAGCAGCTGATCATCGCGGAAAAGCCCTCGGTCGCGGCGGATATCGCCCGCGCCCTGGGTGGTTTCACCAAGGAAAAGGACTATTTCGAGTCGGAGCACTATGTGCTCTCCTCGGCGGTCGGCCATCTGCTCGAACTCACGGTACCCGCCGAATTCGAAGTCAAGCGCGGCAAGTGGTCCTTCGCCCACCTGCCGGTCATCCCGCCCCATTTCGCCCTCAACCCGATCGAGAAGACCGAGGACCGCCTCAAGCTGCTGACCCGTCTGATCAAGCGCAAGGACGTCACAGGCCTGATCAACGCCTGTGACGCGGGGCGCGAAGGGGAGCTGATCTTCAGCTTCATCGTGCAGCACTCGGGCTCGGCCAAGCCGGTGCAGCGCCTGTGGCTGCAGTCGATGACCGCCGGTGCGATCCGCGACGGTTTCGCCCAGCTGCGTGCCGCCGCCGACGTGGAAGGTCTGCGTGAAGCGGCCGTGTGCCGTGCCGAGAGCGACTGGCTGATCGGCATCAACGGCACCCGCGCGATGACCGCCTTCAACTCCAAGACCGGTGGCTTCCACCTGACCACGGTCGGGCGCGTGCAGACCCCGACGCTGGCCATCGTCGTCGAGCGCGAGGAGAAGATCCGCGCCTTCAAGCCCACCGACTACTGGGAGCTGGAGGCCAGCTTCGGCTGCCAAGCCGGTGCCTATGCCGGCCGCTGGTTCGACGAGGGTTTCAAGAAGCCCGAGGAAGGCACGCCACTCGCCGAGCATGCCACCGCCTTCCGTCTGTGGGACAAGGCGAAGGCCGAAGCCATCAAGGCCAAGTGCGAGGGCAAGGCCGGCACGGTCGAGGAAGAGTCCAAGCCGACCACCCAGCTGTCGCCGCTGCTGTTCGACCTGACCTCCCTGCAGCGCGAGGCCAACGGCCGTTTCGGCTTCTCGGCGCGCACCACGCTGCAACTGGCCCAGGCGCTGTATGAAAAGCACAAGGTCCTGACCTATCCGCGGACCGACGCCCGCGCGCTGCCGGAAGACTACGTCGGCCAGGTCAAGGGTATCCTCGGAGGCCTGCCGGACGCCTACACCCCATTTGCCAACGAGATCGTCAAGCATGGTTGGGCCAAGCCCAACAAGCGCATCTTCAACAACGCCAAGATCTCGGACCACTTCGCAATCATCCCCACCGGGACAGCGCCCAAGAGCCTGTCCGAGGCCGAGGCGAAGATCTACGACCTGGTGACCCGGCGCTTCCTGGCGGTGTTCTACCCCGCCGCCGAGTACCGCGTGACCACCCGCATCACCCGCGTCGAGGGCGAGGCCTTCAAGACCGAGGGCAAGATCCTCGTCAATCCGGGCTGGCTGGCCATCTACGGCAAGTCTGCCGCGGTGGCGAGCGACGAAGAGGGCGGCACGCCGCAGCTGGTGGCCGTCGAGCCCGGCGAGAAGGTCAGCACCGACGAGATCCTGGTCAAGGCCCTGGTCACCAAGCCGCCCGCACGCTTCAACGAAGCCACGCTGCTGTCGGCAATGGAAGGTGCCGGCAAGATGGTGGACGACGAGGAACTGCGCGCCGCGATGGCTGGCCGCGGTCTCGGCACGCCGGCGACCCGCGCACAGATCATCGAAAACCTGATCGGTGAAACCTACATGCTGCGGGATGGCAAGGAGCTGATCCCGACTGCCAAGGCCTTCTCGCTGATCACGCTGCTGCGCGGCCTCGGCACCAACGAGCTGACCTCTCCGGAACTCACCGGAGAGTGGGAGCACAAGCTGGCGCAGATGGAGCGCGGGGCGCTGTCGCGGGCCGAGTTCATGGAGCACATCCAGGCCATGACCCGCGATATCGTCGAGCGCGCCAAGCGCTACGAGTCCGACACCGTGCCCGGCGACTTCGCCACGCTGCAGACGCCATGCCCCAAGTGCGGCGGCCAAGTGAAGGAGAATTACAAGAAGTTCTCCTGCCAGAGCTGCGACTGGAGTGCCTGGAAGATCGTCGCCGGCCGCCAGTTCGAGATCCCGGAGATCGAGGCCCTGCTGTCCACCGGCCGGGTTGGTCCGTTGCTGGGCTTCCGCAACAAGATGGGGCGCCTGTTCAACGCGGAGATCCGTCTCAACGACGACAAGCAGCCGGAATTCGATTTCGGCCAGCCGAAAGAAGACGAAGCCGCCGAGGCGGTGGACTTCTCCGGCCAGGATTCCCTTGGCCAGTGCCCGAAGTGCAGTGCCCAGGTGTATGAACACGGCCTGTCCTACGTGTGCAGCAAGTCGGTGGGGCCGGAGAAGTCGTGTGATTTCCGCTCCGGCAAGATCATCCTGCAGCAGCCGATCGAGCGCGACCAGATGCAGAAGCTGCTCGATACCGGGCGCACCGACCTGCTGCGCGGCTTCGTGTCGAGCCGCACCAAGCGCAAGTTCTCGGCCTTCCTGGTGCGCGGCGACGACGGCAAGGTCGGCTTCGAGTTCGAGAAGAAGGAACCCAAGACGGCTGCCGCCAAGAAGCCGGCCACCCGCAAGAAGGCCGAAACCGAGTAAGCTCGAGCCTGCTCCAGAAAAATGCCCGCCAAGACATGGCGGGCATTTTTTTGTGCCGCGGGAGCGAGGCGTCTGCGTGTACCGACGGGGGCTGTGTAGTCATCGGCCCCCGGAGGATTCTTCGTCAGGCCAGCGCGGCAGCGACGATCTCGCGGAACTCGTCCAGATCGTGGTCGGTCGTGCCGAGGAAGCTGCGGGCGTCCTCAAAGGCACGCTGGCTCACGTCCAGTGCGGCGCCGCCGAGTTCGGTGATGATGTACTCGGCGAGTTGGGTGACGGCGATCAGCGCCAGCGCATTCGATGGCAGTTCCTCCTCCGGCAGGATGTAGCGTTCCGGATTGTGGTGGTGCTGGATCGCCGACGCGATCTTCGGTGGCAGGCCCCAGTTGCGGGCCAGCAGCCAGCCGACCACCGCGTGGTCGCTGTGAAAGTGCGCCCGCTCCAGTGCGACCAGATGATCCCCATGCTCGCCGGCGCGTACATAGAGTTCGGCATAAGTGGAAAAGTGCTGCATCAGTACCGGCACGGCGGCATTCTGGAACAGTCCGTAGGTGTAGGCATCCTCCGGTTGGATGCCCACATGCTTGCGGGCCAGTAGGCCGGCGCACAGGGCTCGGGAGGCTGCCATGTCCCAGAAATGCTGCAGGAAATCGGCTGGCAGGCTATCGACTGAACTGCGCAGCGCGGCTGCGACTATGATGTTCAGGATGTTGCTGGTGCCGAGGCGGTTGATGGCTTGTTGTACGCTCTTGACCTGCGCGGCAGAGCCGAACATTGGCGAGTTGGCGAGCTTGACCGCCATTGCCGACATGCCGACGTCGGACGAGATGATGCGGGCCAGGATCTTGAAATTCGGTTCATCCTTGCGGGCCTCCCGCAGTACCTCGGTGACCACGGCTGGGCAGGCGGGAATGCGGATTGCGGCCAGGTCGGCCGCCAGTTTTTCGCTGCTGGGGAGTGAAGCTTGAGTGGCGCTTGTCATGATCGGATACTGACTGCGGGCTTGTTTGATAAATTTATTAAAAATAATATTTTTATTATTTTAAGATGAAAATGTCGATAGGCAATTGCTGCTTTGCCACATGCGTGACTATTACACACTCATGCAGTGAAGGTGATCGGCCGGAGCAGGAAAAATGGCACGCAGATCCCTTTTTCTGACGGGTTTGGCGGGGGTCGCGGTGGTGGTGTCCCAAGTGCATCTGGCCTACATTCTGGGTGATCGTCATCCCAACATCATCTGCTTGCAACTCAGTTTCAGCGCAGAGCGCTACTGGGGGATCCTGGGCGAATGGGGGACTGATGGACTGCAGGCGTACCGTCGGCATTTTGCTGCGGATTTTGTCCATCTGTGCATCTATGCGCTGTTCGGTCATGTGCTGGCAACGCGCGGCGGTTTTTTTCCGGACCACGACACCCGCGCGTCTGGCAGGCTGGCATGCCTGCTGCCATTGGCGGCGTTGTTCGATCTTGCTGAAAACCTGCTGCAACTTCGACTGCTGGCTGGTTCCTTCGGTGCACCGAGTGTGCTCATTCCTTTGTCGGGCTTATGCTCATCCGTGAAGTGGGCGCTCGTTCTGGTGTTTGCCGTCTGGGCGGGAAGGCGTCTGTTCGATAAATACGGGCCGGCAGGGCGTCCTTCACGCTGAAGATTTCGGCAATTTTCCCGATAAGCCCACTTATCGCTAAGATCCGCCAACATAATACGACCCTGATGGCCATGGCGCATCCTTCCCCCACCGACGACAAATCGACTTCGATGGCAGCAGCATTGCTGGCCGATTGTCGGGCGCGTTTCCTGAGAACGCTCCGCCAGGCTGCAAGTGAGGTGATTCGTCATCAGGTCTGGCTCGACGAGTTGGCCAAGGCTGCGGGCGAGTGTTTCGACGAGTTGTCCGGCAGCAAGGAACGACAGGGCTTCGAGCAGATGCGGAGCCTGACTGCCTCGAGCATCAGTCTGGTCCACGACGACGACATGGATTACTCGGTCGAGTTGATGAATCTCGACCAACGCTTGCGGGATAGCTGCGAGCGGGAACTGGCGGCCCTGCACCTGCGCATGCGCATTCTGATGTCCGGGACTGATGCTGTGCTGCACAAGGAGTCGCCGGTTGGCACCGAGAGCGTGTGCCGGGCGTTGCGAGCGTTGAAGGAAGCCGAGCGCCTCAGTGCGGCGGAGGCGATGATGATCCTTGAGCGCCTTGAGGAGCCGCTGCAACGTCATCTGTGCGCGTTCTACCGGGATCTCGAGCGGGATCTGGCGGCGGCGGGTGTCAACTCCAGTTACCGGATCGTCACGCCGTCCCGCTCCTCCCTGGGGCCTGGCAACGAACGTGCGGACGAGGTGGAGGCGCCGCCTCTGCCGATCGATCCGGTGGATGCGCTGCGTCTGTCCGTGCTGGCCCGGCGTGATATGGCGCCCGGCGTGGCCCATCTGGATCCGACGCTGGCCTCGGCCCTGCTGGAGCGTATCGAAGCCTGGCTCAGCGAACGCCAGAACTATGGCAACGGTGTACCCCAGTCCCTCGGGACGAGCGAACTTGGCGCCTTGCTGGCACCGGCGAAAGCCGCGTCGGTCGAGGTCGTGGAGACCGTATTCAATTATGTGGCCGCGTCGCCGGCGTTGCCGGCAACGATCCGCATGATCCTGGCCCAGTTGCGCGTGACAATGCTGCGCCTGGCCCTGCGCAGTGAGTCCTTGCTCGCCGCGGAGCGTCATCCGGCACTGCGTCTGGTGGATCTGATCGCCAATGTCGGTCGTACGCTGCCCCAGGACTGTCCTGCCGACTTGCCCGTATGTCGTGGGCTGCTGTTGGTCGTGCGGCCGCTGCTGCGAGTGCCCCGCATCGAGGACCGGGATTTCCAGGTTGCCTTGTCTGGAGCGGAGGGCCTGTTGAGATCCCGCCAGAAGGGTGCCGTGGCCCGTGCTGCTGCCCTCAAGGATGAGGCCGAGCGCCTGGAACGGCGCGAAGTGGCCCTGCATCAGGCCAGTCGGGCGATCTACCTGCTGATCGGGCATCGCGCGGAGCCCGTGGTGCGGACATTCATCGAGGGGTACTGGGTGCATGTGCTGGCCAAGGCCGCCTATCGTTACGGCACCGGCAGCACCCAGTGGACGTCGCGGGTGCAGACGGCTCATCGGCTGCTGGTCAGCGCGATGCCCGAGCCGGACGAGGTGGCCCGCCAACAATTGATGGTCCAGTTGCCGGCGCTGATGCGCTCGCTGGAGGAGGGGCTGGCGTGGATCGGTTTGTCTCCGGAGCATGTTCGCGAGGGGCTGGCGCCTTGCATCGAGTTGCATGCCGCGCTGATCTCCGGACGGCCCGGCCCGGAGCCCCGTTACCGCCGGCCGTCGATGCCGGTCCTCGGTCCGGTGGGAGAACGGCCGGATTTCCGGATCCTGCGCCACAAGCAGTATTTCGATGGTGAATTGTCCTTGTCCGCCGAGTGGGCCGAACTGGAAGTAGGCGACTGCGTCGCCGTTGGACTACCGAACGGTGGCCAGATGCGGGGCTTCGTCGGCTTGATCGGCCCGGCCCGCCAGTTGATCCTGATCGCCGATGGCGACAGCAGCGAGGTGCTGGCCGTGACTGCCCGCGCGCTGGCCCAGCAGGCCACTTCGCCGCAGACCCAGTTGTTCCGTGATCGATCGATCGTGGATGAAGCCGCGACCGACAGGCTGGTCAATCCCTGACGGCTTGCGCGTCGATGTGCGGGGAACCGACGGTGCTGCGGCAGGTCTGCCAACAGGCCCTACAATAAGGCTTGCACGCCTCATTTCCGACCCCCACTGCCCATGTGTTCAGATCCCGCCTGCCCGGCCGATCACGGCCCTGCTGAGGCCGACGCCATCCGTATTCGCGGCGCCCGCCAGAACAACCTGAAGAACCTGTCCCTCGACATCCCTCACAACGAGCTGGTGGTGGTCACCGGGGTGTCCGGTTCCGGCAAGAGTTCGCTGGTCTTCGACACCCTCTACGCCGAAGGCCAGCGCCGCTACGTGGAGACCTTCTCCCCGTACGCGCGGCAGTTCCTCGATCGCATGGACAAGCCGCAGGTGGACCGCATCGAAGGCGTGCCGCCGGCCATCGCCATCGACCAGACCAACCCGGTGCGCACCTCCCGCTCGACGGTTGGCACGATGACCGAGCTGGCCGACCACTTCAAGCTGCTCTACGCCCGTGCCGCCAAGCTGCACTGCCGCTGCTGCGGCAAGCCGGTGAGCCGCGACACGCCGGCGACGATCTTCGCCGACCTGGCGGCCCGCGCCGCCGCGGCCGGCGATCCGCGCCTGGTGGTGAGCTTCCCGGTCACCGTGCCGACCAGCTTCAGCGACGAGGAGATCGCCGGCCTTCTCGCCCAGCAGGGCTACACCCGCATCCATGCCCGCGACGGCGAGCAGCTGGACGTGGTGCAGGACCGCTTCCGCCTCGGCAACGCCGAACACGCCCGCGTGATGGAGGCGCTGGAGATCGGCCTGCGTGCGGGCCACGGCCGCCTCAGCGTGCATGCGCTGGGCGACGACGGCGAGACACGCTGGAAATTCAGCTCCGGCCTGCACTGCGCCGACTGCGACATCGCCTATTCCGACCCGACGCCGAGCCTGTTCTCGTTCAACTCGCCGATCGGCGCCTGCGACACCTGCCGCGGCTTCGGGCGGGTCATCGGCGTCGATTTCGAACTGGTCATTCCGGACGAGTCCAAGACCCTCGCCGAAGGCGCGGTGAAGCCTTGGCAGAGCCCCAGCTTCAAGGAGTGCCAGGACGACCTGGCCAAGATGGCCAAAAAGTACGGCGTGCCGATGGACGTGCCGGTGCGCGAGCTGTCGCCGGAACACCGCCACTGGCTGCTCGAAGGCGACGACAAGTGGAAGAGCTGGGATTCGTCCTGGCCGCGCCTGTGGTACGGGGTGCGCCACTTCTTCGACTGGCTGGAGAGCAAGGCCTACAAGATGCACATCCGGGTGTTGCTGTCGCGCTACCGCAGCTACACCGAATGCCCGGCCTGTCACGGCGCCCGCCTCAAGCCGGACGCGCTGCTGTGGCGGTTGCCGGCGGCCGGCGGCGAGTGGGCGATCCACGAACTGCTGGCCCGCCCGGTGGACGAGATCGTTCCCTTCGTCGCCGGCCTCGTGCTGCCGGCGCCGCTGGACGAGGCCACCGAGCTGCTGCTCGGCGAGATCAAGGGCCGCCTCAAGTACCTGCAGGACGTCGGCCTCGGCTACCTGACGCTGGACCGCCAGTCGCGCACCCTGTCCGGCGGCGAGGTGCAGCGCATCAACCTGACCACCGCGCTGGGCACCTCGCTGGTGAATACCCTGTTCGTGCTCGACGAGCCGTCCATCGGCCTGCACCCGCGCGACATCAACCGCATCCTCGGGGTGATGGAGCGCCTGCGCGACGCGGGCAACTCGCTGGTGGTGGTGGAGCACGACCCGCAGCTGATGCTCGCTGCCGACCGCCTGCTCGACATCGGCCCCGGGCCCGGCGAGCGCGGCGGCGAGATCGTTGCCTACGGCCCGCCGGTGAGCATCGCCAACGACCCGGCTTCGCTGACCGGCGCCTACCTGGCCGGCCGCAAGCGCGTCGATGCGCGCCGTGTGCCGCGGAAGGTAGAGGCCGACGCGCCGCGCCTGACGCTGCTCGGCGCCTGCCAGCACAACCTGCGCGGCGTCGATCTGGCGATCCCGCTGCAACGCCTGGTTGGCATTACCGGCGTGTCCGGTTCCGGCAAGTCCACGCTGATCCAGGACGTGCTGTTCCCGGCGCTGGCCAAGCACTTCGGCCAGCCCGCCGAGAGTCCCGGCGCCTTTGAAGGCTTCGCCGGCGTGGAGGCGATCAAGGGCGTGGTGATGGTGGACCAGTCGCCGATCGGCAAGAGCGCGCGCTCCAACCCGGTCAGCTACGTGGGTGCCTGGGACGCCATCCGCAAGCTCTTCGCCAACCTGGAGGAGGCCAAGGAGCGCGGCTATACGCCGGGCACCTTCAGCTTCAACTCCGGCACCGGGCGCTGCCCGACCTGCACCGGCTCGGGCTTCGAGCACGTGGAGATGCAGTTCCTGTCCGACGTCTACCTGCGTTGCCCGGACTGCGACGGCAAACGCTACCGGCCGGAGATCCTGGCTCTTAACTGGCGTGGCAAGAGCGTCGCCGACGTGCTGGAGATGACCGTCTCCGAAGCGCTGGCCTTCTTCGCCGACCAGAAGGCGGTGCTCGCCGCGCTGGCGCCGCTAGCCGACGTGGGGCTGGAGTACGTGCGCCTCGGCCAGCCGGTGCCGACCCTGTCCGGCGGTGAGGCCCAGCGCCTCAAGCTGGCCGGCTACCTGGCCGAAGCGGCGCAACTGGCCGCCAAGAAATCCAGGAAAGGCGACGCTGCCGACGAGCCCGGCCTGCTGTTCCTGTTCGACGAGCCCACCACCGGCCTGCACTTCGAGGACGTGGCGCGCCTGCTGTCGGCCTTCGAAAAGCTCCTCGACGCCGGCCATTCGCTGGTCGTCATCGAGCACAACCTGGACGTGATTGCCGCCGCCGACTGGCTGATCGACCTCGGCCCGGAAGGCGGCAGCGGCGGCGGCCTGATCGTCGCCGAGGGCACGCCGGCCGCGCTGATCGCCACGCCGGCCTCCCATACCGGCAAGGCGCTGGCCGACTACGCCGCCCAGCTGTCGGCGATGCAGGCCGCGCCGGTGGTGGCCGAGCCGGCGCCGCGCTACCGGGCGGTGGTGCCGAAGGCGATCACCATCCGCCACGCCCGCCACCACAACCTGAAGAACGTCAGCCTGGACATCCCCCGCGACCAGTTCACGGTGATCACCGGCCTGTCCGGCTCCGGCAAGTCCACGCTGGCCTTCGACATCGTCTTCGGCGAGGGCCAGCGGCGCTACCTGGAATCGCTCAACGCCTACGCGCGCCAGTTCGCGCAGCCGTCGGCACGGCCCGAGGTGGATGCGATCTTCGGCATTCCGCCGACGGTGGCCATCGAGCAGCGGGTCAGCCGCGGCGGGCGCAAGAGCACCGTGGGCACCCTCACCGAGATCCAGCCCTTCCTGCGCCTGCTCTACGTGAAGCTGGGCACCCAGTACTGCCCGGACTGTGACGTGCCGGTCACGCCGCAGAGCTTCGAGGCCATCGTCGCGCAGATCCAGCGCGACTTCCAGGGCCGCTCCGTCGAGCTGCTGGCGCCGCTGATCATCAACCGCAAGGGTTTGTACACCGACCTCGCCAAGTGGGCGCGGGGCAAGGGCTTCGAGCAGCTGCGCGTCGATGGCGACTACCTGCCGACCAAGAAATGGCCGCGACTCGACCGCTACAAGGAGCACAACATCGAGCTGCCGGTGGGCATGGTGCAGGTCGGGCCGGACACCGAAACCCCGCTGCGCGAATACGTGGCGGCGGCGCTGGAGCATGGCAAGGGCGTCCTCAAGCTGCTGCCGCTCGGTGACGAGTCCGCGACGCTGACCACCCTGTCCACGCTGCGCGCCTGCCCGGATTGCGGCACCAGCTTCCCCGAGCCCGACCCGCGCCTGTTCTCCTACAATGCCAAGCACGGCTGGTGCCCGGACTGCTACGGCACCGGCATCAAGATCGCCGGCAAGGTGGAGAACCCGGACGACCTCGACCTGGGCGAACTGGAGGCCGACAGCGACGAGGCCTGCCCGAGCTGCCACGGCGCCCGCCTCAACCCGGTGGCCCGCGCAGTGCGCTTCCGCGACCTGGGCCTGCACGAGCTGGCCTCGCTGGCGGTGGGCAAGGTGGCGGACTTCTTCGACGGCCTGCAGCTGGCCCGTCGGGAGGCCGACATCGGCCGCGACCTGGTCGGCGAGATCCGCGGCCGGCTGGACTTCCTGAAGAAGGTCGGCCTCGGCTACCTGGCCCTCGACCGCGCCGCACCGACCCTGTCCGGCGGCGAGGCCCAGCGCATCCGCCTGGCGGCCCAGCTCGGCTCCAACCTCACCGGGGTGTGCTACATCCTCGACGAGCCGACCATCGGCCTGCACCCGCGCGACAACCAGCTGCTGCTCGACACGCTGGAAGCCCTGCGCGGCCGCGGCAATACCCTGCTGGTGGTGGAGCACGACGAGGACACCATCCGCCGCGCCGACCACGTCATCGACATCGGTCCCGGCGCCGGCGTGCGCGGCGGGCGCATCATCGCCGAAGGCAAGCTGGCTGACCTGATGGCGGCACCGGAATCGGCCACCGGCCGCTGTTTCCGCCAGCCGCTGGTGCATCCGCTGGCGCCGCGCCGCGCGGTGGCGGACGAGCAGCCGGCGTTGGTGGTGCGCGACGCCAGCCTGCACAACCTGAAGAACGTGTCGGCCCGCGTGCCCCTCGGCCGCCTGACGG
Organism: Zoogloea sp. GDB6; assembly: GCF_056724105.1. NCBI lineage: Bacteria > Pseudomonadati > Pseudomonadota > Betaproteobacteria > Rhodocyclales > Zoogloeaceae > Zoogloea > Zoogloea sp. GDB6. Next base: position 174,959 of record NZ_CM161497.1, read on the forward strand.
TGGTGACCGGCGTGTCCGGCTCCGGCAAATCCACCTTCGCCCGCGACGTGCTGCACGCCAGCCTGGCGGCGGGCGCGCCGGTGGGCTGCGCCGAGCTGGCCGGCCGCGAGCTGGTCGGCCGCGTGCTGGAAGTGGACCAGACGCCGATCGGCAAGACGCCGCGCTCCTGCCCGGCCACCTACATCGGCTTCTGGGACGCCATCCGCAAGCTGTTCGCCGAGACCACCGAGGCCAAGATGCGCGGCTGGAACGCCTCGCGCTTCTCCTTCAACACCGGCGCCGGCCGTTGCCCGGTGTGCGAAGGGCAGGGCCAGATCACCATCGAGATGAACTTCCTGCCCGACGTGAAGATGCCCTGCGAGGCCTGCGGCGGTGCCCGCTTCAACCCGGAAACCCTGACCGTGCAGTGGAAGGGCAAGACGGTGGCCGACCTGCTGCACATGGCGGTGGAGGACGCGGTGGATTTCTTCGCCGCCCATCCGTCCATCGCCCATCCGCTGCGCCTGCTGCAGGACGTGGGCCTCGGCTACCTGACCCTCGGCCAGCCCAGCCCGACCCTGTCCGGCGGCGAGGCCCAGCGCATCAAGCTGGTCTCCGAGCTGGCCAAGGTGCGCGGCCGCGCCGGCGAATCGGCGGCCGGCCCCGGCCGCCCGCTGCCGCCGGAGAAGCACACCCTGTACGTGCTCGACGAGCCCACCGTCGGCCTGCACATGGCCGACGTGGAGAAGCTGATCCACGTGCTGCACCGCCTGGCCGATGCCGGCCATACGGTGCTGGTCATCGAGCACGACCTGGATCTGATGGCCGAGGCCGACTGGATCGTGGATCTGGGGCCGGAAGGCGGCGACGGCGGTGGCGAGATCGTCGCCGAAGGGCCGCCGGAGGCGGTGGTGCAGGTGGCGCGCTCCCACACCGGGCGCATCCTCGGCGAGTTCCTGGCGGCGCGCCGCGGCGAGGCCGCCTGAGCCGATGAACTCCGACGACCTGCGGCTGTTCGCGCGCATCGTCAAGGCCGGCAGCATCTCCCGCGCGGCGCTGGAGACAGGCGTCGACCAGTCCACGCTGAGCCGGCGCCTGGCGGCACTGGAAGGGGAGCTCGGCACGCGCCTGCTGCACCGTAGCGGGCGCGGCGTGCTGCCCACCGAAAGGGGCGAGAAGCTGCTCGAATACGCCGAGTCCATCGGCCGCCTGCTCGACGAGGCCGGCTCGGTGATGCAGCACGGGGACGGACGCGGCCCGAGCCAGCTGCACATCGCCGCCCAGCCGACCATCGCCAGCCTGCTCTTTGCGCCGTTGGCGCGGCTGCTGAAGGAACACTACCCCGACAGCCGGCTGCGCTTCGTGGAAGCACTGGCCGATCAGCTGCTCGACAAGCTGGCCAGCGGTGACGTGGACCTGGCGCTGATCTACCTGCCTGAGCAGGGTGCCGTGCAGGCCGATGTACTGCTCAGCGAAGGGCTGCGCCTGGTCTTGCCCGCCGCGCACCGGCTGGCCGGCGAGGCCGTGCCGGTGTCCGCGCTACGCGACATCCCGTTGATCCTGCCGAGTACTCACCACGGCCTGCGCATGTTGGTGGAGTCCTTGGCGGCTCGCCATGGCTTTGCGCCGCGGATCGCGGTCGAGCTGGATGGCTCGATCGCCCTCATCAAGCGGATGGTGGCGGAAGGCTGCGGCGGAACCCTGCTGCCCGAAGCTGCGGTGCGCGACGAGATCGCCGCCGGCGTGCTGCGGAGTTGTCGGCTGAGCGACCCGGAGGTGAGCCGGCAGGTCGGTCTGGTGCTGGCACGCAACCGGGTCGTGCCGGATGGCCTGTGGACCATCGTCCGGCTGATCAAGGACGAGGTGGTCCGCCTCGTCGCGTCCGGCGAGTGGCCGGATGCGCGGTTGGCCACGATCCCTGCCGAGGGGCCGTGATCTCAGCGCGTCGCGTGAGAGGGTTCCGGGCGACGCTCGGTGCTGCCTTCGGCGGCAGAGAGCGGAGGATGCTTGTCGTGATGGGCGACCAGCAGGCGGTGCAAGGCCCAGGCGCCGATGCCGCACATGGCCATCACTACCGCCAGTGGTCGTCCGCTGCCGTCGTGGAGCAGGCCGACCAGTGCACCGGCGAGGGTCGCGAAGAAGAACTGCAGCGCGCTGGCCAGGGCCGCCGCGGTGCCGGCCTGTTGCCCGTGGGTGGCGAGCGCCGAGGCGGTGGCGTTGGGGATGATGAAGCCGAGGCTGCTGACGAAGCAGAAGAAGACACCGACGAACCACGGTAGCGAGATCTGCCCGGTGAAGGCCAGCCCAGCGAGCAGCATGCCGGTCAGCAGCGGCACCCACAGGGCGCGGCGCAGCAGCAGCGTCGCCGAGTGGCGCTTCAGCAGATGGGCGTTGAGCTGGCTGGCGGCGATCAGGCCGAAGGCGTTGCTGCCAAAGAACCAGCCGTAGTCCTGCGGTGCGACGCCGTACAGGTCGATGAGCACGAAGGGTGAGCCGGCAACGTAGGCGAACATACCCGACATGGCCAGGCCGCCGCCCAGCGCGTAGCCGAGGAAGGCCCTGTTGGCGAGCAGGCGGCCGTAGTTGCGGAGCACCGTGCCGAGCTGCAGCGGCGGTTCGTGGCGGGTGTCGTGGCTTTCCGCCAGGCCCAGGCGGATGGCAAGCAGACAGGCTGCGCCGAACACCGCCAGCACGATGAAGATGCTGCGCCAGCCGGAGACGCCGAGCAGCGCGCCGCCGATCAGCGGGGCGAGGATGGGGGCGAGGCCCATTACCAGCATCAGCAGCGAGAAGGCGCGTGCGGAGTCCCTCGCCGAGCAGCGGTCGCGGACGATGGCGCTGGGGATGATGATGCCGGCACAGCCGCCGAGGCCCTGCACTAAGCGCCAGCCGATCAACGCCGGGATGCTTGTCGCGCAGGCGGCGCCGATTGCCGCCACGGTGTAGATGATGAGCCCGACGTAGAGCGGCTTCTTGCGGCCGAAGCGATCGCTGAGGGGGCCGTAGAACAGCTGGCCGAAGGTCAGCCCGATGAAGAAGGCGGCCAGGGTCAGTTCAACGCTGCCGGGCTGCCCGCCGAGGCTGCGCTCGATCTGAGGGAAACTGGGCAGGTACATGTCGATGGACAGCGGGCCGATGGCGGTCAGCACACCGAGCAGGATCAGCCAGGGTGGTAGGCCGAGCCGGGAGTCAGAGGAATTGGAAATTGTTGTCATGATGGGGACTGCGGGTTGGGGATTGCAGTATGGGTGAGCAGCAGACTCCGCTCATGGCGCTGAGCGCATAGCCGCTATGCGGTGCCACCGACGGTGGTTTGGGGGGGGCGGAGATCCTGAATGTTGCAATGCCGAATCACGATTCCGTGGCTTTCGGATTCGGCCCTGGAGGACTAAGATACAGACCGTTCAGTCAAAATGACGGGATGAAGGGCAAACTCATTAAAAGATGAGGACGCAAAACTTCCGGCCTAAAGCGCGTCGGTGCGCCATGGCAGCGGGGTTGCCGGCACATCGAGCCGCCGTGTTCCAACGATCTGTTCGATGCTGTCGTCAGCGAGGCCCTGAAATAACCCAGGAGTCAGGGCCATGAAGATCGTTCTCCCGCACAGTCAAATCCAGGTATATCGGCTTCCCATCGCCGCGGCGGTTGTCGCTTCGGCGCTTGTCAGCGGGTGTGGTGGCGGAAGCGGCTCCGAGGCGTCGGCGCCGCAAACGGCGGCTCCCCTGGCGTCCGCCAGCACGAGTCTCCAGATGGACTTGGCTGCGCTGCCGGCTGATATAGCGACAAAGACCGTCGAACCTGCGTTCCACCTTGCGCCCACACCGATCGACGAGCCGGGTGGGGCCGATCAGGCTGGAGATGGCGCTTCGGCGCAGGTGTATCCCCATTACCAGTCCGTCCCGAGCGAACTTCGGGCCCTGTCCTCGCGAAATCTAACCCCTCAGGCGATTGCCGCATTTCGTCGCGTTCAGTCCAGTGGAATCCAGTACGTGCAGGGTGCGACGGACGTCGCCCCGATGGCCACCAGCAGCAGTGTCGTCACCTATACGCCGGCCCAGATCCGTGCCGCCTACGGTATGCCGGCCTTGCCGACTGCCGGCAGCACTCCCACGGCGACGCAAGCTGCACAAATGGGGGCCGGACAGACGATCTACATCGTTGCGGCGTATCACGATCCGAACGTCGCGGCCGAGCTCGCCGCTTTCAATGCCAAGTTTGCCCTCCCGGCGTGCACCAGCAAGGCGATTGCAACCACTGCGGGTCTTCCGCTCGGCACAGCCAGTTCCAGTGCTTGCGAGTTCTCGGTGGTCTATGCCAATACCAGTGGTGGTATGAGTGGCACGCCCCGGGGCTATAACTCCAGCTGGGCGACCGAAATCGCCCTCGATGTGCAATGGGTCCATGCCACCGCCCCTCTGGCGCGCATCGTTCTGATCGAAGCTCCGGATGCCACGACGAACAGCCTGCTGGCGGCGATCAAGCTCGCCAATGCAATGGGGCCAGGTATCGTTTCGATGAGCTTCGGCTCCAATGAAGGCAGCTGGACCGCTTCCGTCGATAGCGCTTTCAGCGGCAGCAACATGACCTACCTCGCGGCTACCGGTGACTCCGGCGTGGGCGTATCTTGGCCCGCTGTCTCCACCAAGGTGCTGGCGGTTGGTGGCACGAGCCTGCGCTACAGCGGCAGCGGTGCGCGTAGTGAAGTGAGCTGGTCGGGGACGGGGGGAGGCACGAGTGCCTATACGGCGGTTCCCGGCTATCAGACCACCAGCGTGCCGGGCCTGGGCTCCGTCAGCCGGCGAACCGTTGCCGACGTAGCCTTCAATGCAGACCCGACCACCGGTCAATACGTTGCCATCCTGTCTCCCGGCAGTAGTACCGCCAGCTGGTTCAGCGCCGGCGGTACGAGTTTGGCCACGCCCCAGTGGGCAGGGCTGATCGCGGTGGCGAACGCGTCGCGCATCAGCGCGAGCAAATCCGTCCTCGGCCTCCCGCATTCGATTCTGTACACTCAGATCGCTACTGTTCCTGGCTCCTATGCCGCCTCGTTTGCCGATATCACCCAAGGCACCAACGGTAGTTGTGTGACCTGTTCGGCCCATACGGGCTACGACACCTTGTCGGGGCTGGGAACGCCCAACGTCGGCAATCTGATTACCCAGCTCACGAGCACGACCAATCTGCCCAGTGCTCCGACTGTCACTCCGGCCAGTATTTCAGGTTCAGCGGGAACACCTTTGACGTTTACGGTGGCTGTCAATGCCGCTAATGCGGTCAGCTATGCGTTGAGTGGCGCTCCCAGCGGCATGAGCATCAGCACCAGTGGCGTCGTCAGCTGGGCCAGTCCTGTGGCGGGTTCCTATACGGTTACCGTGACGGCCACCGACAAGACCAGCGGCTTGAGCGGACAAGGGATCTACACGATCACCATTGCCGCCAAGGCGCCGCTCGTCACCGGTGGCACGATCACCGGCAAGCCCAACGTGGCCCTGTCGTTCCCGGTCGTGGTCACCAGCCTCAATCCGGTGAGCTACAGTCTGAGCGGCGCGCCCTCGGGCATGGCGATCAGCAGCAGTGGAGTCGTCAGCTGGCAGCAACCCGTCGTGGGTAGCTACACCGTCATTGCGACGGTCAAGGATTCGAAGACCGGCCTTACAGGCCAGGCGAGCTACAGCATTCAGATCAGTTCGGGCGGACCGGTCATTACCGCTACGCCGATCAAAGGCTTGGCCGGCCAGAAACTGACGGGCTCCATTGCCTTCTCCGATCCTGGTGCCAGCTATGTCACTATCACCGTCTCCAATGCACCTCTCGGCATGCAGTTTTCTATCAGTGGTCAGACGCTACAGTATGTTTGGCTCTTCCCGGTTACCGGTAGCTATTCGCTGAGTTTGCGTGCCATTGACTCCGCTGGACTCAGTACCCAAGTCAGCATTCCGCTCACCGTAACCGCCAAGTAGGCGGAGACTTCGGAGGCAAGCCATGGGCCCCCTCAAAGTTGTCCTTGCAACAGGCCTCTTCGCTGCAGCCGCAGCACTCTACGCTGCGGACGCCCCTCCAACTGAGGTGGCGACCCCGCCGCATCGGCTCATTCCTGTTCCGCCCCCGGCGAGTGTGGCTGCCGAGCAGCTTGGTACCGAGGCCGGGGCGGCAAGCAAACCGGAGGCTTCCAGGGCGGTGATGAAGCCGCGTCAGCAGCGCGCCGGTAGCCCCGCCAGGCGCTCATGTCGGCATGCGGCATCATCCAGTTCCCACGGTGGTCCAAAGGCTGGAGCAACAAAATAGCGAAGAGAGTCTTGGCTGGCTGCTTGGAGGCCCCGCTTTGTCGTGTTTGCCGTAGCGTAGTCTAGGCCTTATGGTTTTTTCAGGCGGACGGTGAACCAGAAGGTGCTGCCTTCGCCCAGCGTGCTGTTCACGCCGGTTTCGCCGTCCATCAGGCGGGCCAGTTTGCGGTTGATGGCGAGGCCGAGGCCGGTGCCGCCGTGGCGGCGCGTGAAGGAACCGTCAGCCTGTTCGAAGCTGAGGAAGATACGCTGTTGGTCCTCCGGCTTCACGCCGATACCGGAATCCTGCACCTCGAAGCGTAGCAGCAGGCCTCTGGCATCTTCCCGTAGCACGCGCCCATGCACCGCGACGAAACCCCGCTCGGTGAACTTGGCGGCATTGCTGACGTAGTTGATCAGCATCTGGCTGATGCGCTGTGGGTCGCCCTTCAACTGGGCGGGCAGGCCGGTGAGATCGGCCGTGTAGTCCAGGCCGCGGGCACGCAGATCGGCGCCGGTGGCGTCCGCGACCCGGCGGGCGATGTCGTCGGTAGCGAACGGCTTCTCGTCGATCGGCATGCGTTCCGCGTCGAGCGCGGCGAGGTCGAGCAAGTCGTCGAGAATCTGATGGAGGCCGCCAGCGGCCTTCAGGACTCGTTCCAGGCGGTCCCGTTGAGTGGCATCGTCGTTCTTGTCCCGCAGGATTCGGGTGAAGCCGAGGATGGCGTTGAGCGGCGTGTGGATCTCGTGGCTCAGGTTGGCCAGGAAGGTACTTTTCGCGCGATTGGCGCTTTCGGCCAGTTCCTTGGCGGCCTGCAGCTCGGCGGTGCGCAGGCGGACCTGGGCTTCCAGGTGCTGGCGGTGCTGCTCCAGCTCGGTCAGCATCTGGACCCTCTCGGTCTGGTCCACGAACTGGATCAGCAGGTGTTTTTCGTTATTGAGGTGTACCGGCAGGATCAGGCAGTCGGCCCAGATTTCGCGACCGAAGGAGGTCGTCACGTGGATCTGGCGCTGTTGGCGCGTGTCGGTCTGCAGCGCGCGCAGGCAGTCATCGTGGATGCCGCTGGCGTGCCAGGCATGGATGCTGTGGAAGCTCTGGGCCAGCAGTTGTTCCCGGCTGGAGCCGACCAGGCGGGCGTAGCTTTCGTTGGCCATCACGCAGGGGCCGGTGTCCCGATACACGCCGATCGGCACAGGCGAGGCCAACAGCACCGTCTCTGTGACGGCGACGGCCTCACGCAGGCCGTTTTCGGCGCGGCGGCGTTCGGCGACCTCGTCGGTGAGCTGGGTGTTGGCGTCGGCCAGTTCTGTGGTGCGCTCGCGCACGCGGGCTTCGAGCAGGCTGCGTTCCTCGGCCAGTTCGGCGAGGGCCAGGCGGCGTTGGCCGGCGACGCGCACCAGTGCGACGATCAGTAGACCTTGCAGCACTACGACGATGACGGCAGCGATGATCTGGCCGCGATAGAGCGCCCACAGGCTGGTCGGGGCGTCGATGATCTCGGCGCCGTCGGGCAGGGCGCTGGTCGGGATGTCGAAGCGTTGCAGCGTAGGGTAGTCGAACACGTCGCGGGCCGGGGATTTCATTGTCACCGGGATGTCGGACGCATGGTGCCCGTCGAGGACCTGGCGGGCCAGGCGGGCGGCCTCGCGGCCCTGGTCGAGGCCGTTGAGCACGTGGCCGCCGAGTACGCCGGTCCCGAGGTGGAAGTCCCAGAAGGTATATACCGGCACCGGGCTGGCGGCGGCCACCAGGCGGCCGTTTTCCACTGGTGTCAGTGCGCGCCCTTCGCCGAGATCGCTGGTCTGCCCGGCGAGGAAGACCAGCGCATTGCTCGGCAGGGACTGAAGGCGCTCGCGGATGGTCTGCATCGACGCATCCTTCAGCACGCTGACCTGGAAGCGTGCCTTGTAGCGGGGCAGGATGCTGCTCTCGGCTTCGCTGGCGCTGCGTGCGCTGCTCGGATCGCCGGTGGACAGGATGAAAACCAGTTGGCGCGTGGCGGGATGGACCTTCAGCGCCAGCTCCACGCTGGCGCCGATGTCGATCTCCTCGTTGACTCCGGTGATGTTGTCGATGCCCTTCAGTGCATCCGGGCGGAAATGGTTGAAGCCGCAGAACACGATGGGCAGGCCGGGAAACAGACGCGCCCGGTGGCGGATCGCGAAGTCGAAGGCGTCGTTGTCGGAGACGATCAGCAGGTCGTGCCGGTAGCCACGGTACTTGATCGCCATCGCGTCGGCGAGGAGGTCCATGCGGGCGGGGTCAGGGAAGCGGCGGGCGTCCAGATATTCCACTGACAGTTCCACCTGGCGTGTGTCGTCGGCCAGCTCCCTCCGGATGCCCTTTTCAATGGCATCGCTCCACTGGTAGCCCGGATGGTAGGAGTTGAGGTAGAGCACATGGGGGGGCAGGGGCCCGTTATCGGCCCGGGCCAGGCCCTGCAGCAGGCACAGGGCGAGGCAGACCAGCAGGCACAGGCTGCGGGCGAGCAGGGTGCGGCTGGCGGACGGATTCGACGAGGCGGGCATGACGTAGGCTGTTCTTGTTATGGAACAGGACTCTACGCCATTCCGTGGCGGAAGGTGCGGCCTAAGCCGCTGCGCTCAGCCGAATTGGCGGCCAAAGCGGCGCATGCCGGCGGCGAAGACGACGACGCCCAGCCCGCCCATCGCCAGCACCGAATCCCATAGCAGGTCCATGCCGACGCCCTTCAGCAGAATGCCGTAGGCCGCGTCGAGGAAGTAGTGCAGCGGCGAAATCCACGCCAGCCCACGCATCCACGGGGGCATCGCCTCAATGGGTGTCCACGCGCCGGAGAGCAGCAGCATTGGCATCAGGATCACCACCGTCAGCATGCCAACCTGGGCCAGGTTGCGGGCCACGGTGGCGGCCAGCAGGCCGAGGCCGGCGGTGGTGAACACGTAGAGGGCGGTGATCAGGAAGAAGGTGACGAGGCTGCCGCGCATCGGCAGCTGGAACAGCGGGCCGAGCACGCCGAACAGCGCGATGGCGCTGCCGGCGAGGATCACCAGCGTCATCGCGACGACCTTCGGGAAGAGGATCTGGAAGGACGTCAATGGCGTGACCATCAGCTGCTCGATGGTGCCGCGCTCCTTCTCGCGGACCATCGCCGCCGCCGGCAGCAGGATCGAGAACAGGGTCACGACGGTGAGCAGCTCGGAGATGCCCATGAACCACGCGTCGTTCTGGTTGGGGTTGTACCACACGCGGGTATCGGCCTCGACCACTGGGCCGGCGATGCCGCCGGCCGCCGCCAGCCCTTCCCGCTGGGCGGCCGCTTCGAGGGCGTACTTGCCGACGATCTGTGCGCCGTAGCTGGAGGCGAGGAAGCCGAGTACCGAGTTGGAGGTGTCCACCTGCAGCTGGACCGATACCTGTTCGCCGCGCTGCAGGCGTTCCTGGAAGCGTGGCGGTACGTCGAGTACGGCCATCACGTCGCCGTCGTCGAGGCGGCGGATCGCCTGGCGGGCGTCGGCCACGCTGCCGGCGGGCTGGAAATAGGGCGGCTGGAAGCGGCTCGCCAGCTCCCGCGAGGCGAAGCTGTAGTTGGCGTCGAGGGTGGCGATGGCGGCGTTCTTGAGCTGCATGCTGACCCCGGAGGCGGCCAGGTAGATGTCGCCGGTGAAGCTGTACAGGAAGAACACCATCAGGGCCACGTCGCGGAACAGCTGCAGCAGCTCCTTCTGCGTCATCACCCGCAGGCGGCGTAGCCCGGGCACCGAGAAAAGTCCGCCGTTCGTCATGTCGCTCATGATCTCGGCCTCTTGGTGAACAGCAGGTAGCCCAGCCCGAACAGGCCTACCGCGTAGGCGGCCAGCACCAGCACCTCGAGCCACAGGGCATGCCAGCTCACCGCCTTCAGGAAGCAGCCGACGACGATGTTGGTGTAATACATCGGCGGCAGCGCGTGGGCCAGCATCGATGCCGCCGGCGACAGGGAGGGCAGCGGCAGCAGCACGCCGGAGTAGAGCACCGCCGGGATGATGCTGACGATGCTGGCGACGATCATGGCCGCCACCTGGGTCTGAACCAGCATCGAGATCACCAGCCCGATGCCGGTGGTGCAGATGACGTAGAGCACCGTGGCGAAGGCGAAGAACAGCGGGTCGCCCTTGAAAGGCGCGCCGAACAGCCAGGTAGCGAGCAGCCACAGGAACATCGCGTTGGCGATGGAGATCGCTACGTAGGGCGCCAGCTTGCCGAGCAGGAATTCGCCCGGCGACACGGTGGACGAGTAGATGTTGAAGATGGAGCCGGACTCCTTCTCGCGCACCACGCCGACTGCTGTGAGGAAGGGCGGCGACAACATCATGATCAGCATGATCAGCTTGGGTGCCAGCGACCAGATGCTCTTCACGCTCTGGTTGTAGAGGTAGCGCACCTCCAGCTTGACCGGCTGGACCCGCTGGCGCGCCTCGGCGAGCGGAATGCCGCGTACGCGGGACAGGGCGTGGGCCATGTTGTCGAGGCTCACCGCGCTGTTGATGGCTGCCACGTAGCCCATGCTGGTCTGGGTGCGTTCGGGGAAGGTGCCGTCGATCAGCACCTGCACCGGCGCCGGTTCGCCGCGGCCAAGGCGTTCGTCGAAGCGCGGCGGGATTACCAGCACCATGCGCACCTTGTTGTCGGCGAGCAGCGCGTCCACGTCGTGCTCGTCGGCGGCGTAGCCCTGGAAGGCGAAGTAGCGTGAAGAGATGAAGCGGTAGGCGTAGTCGCGGCTGGCGGCGGTCTTGTCGTAATCGACCACCGCAAAGGGCAGGTTTTCCACGTCCAGCGTCAGGCCGTAGCCGAACAGCAGCATCAGCATGGCCGGCACGACGAAGGCCAGCGCGAAGAACAGGCGGTCGCGGATGATCTCGCGCCATTCCTTCCAGGCCAGGGCGACGATGCGTTGGCCGTTCATGGCGATCTCCGTCCGGCGTCTTCCAGCGCGGTGATGCGCTGCACGAAGACGTCCTCCATCGACAGCGGGCGCAGGCCTACCGACTGCACCGCGATGCCGGCCTTGTCGAGCAGGGCTGGCAGGCGTTCACGGTCGGTGTCGGCTTCGCGTGACAGCAGGTGCACGGCGCGCCCGTGCAAGGCTACGTTGGCGAAGCCGGCGTCGCGCAGCGCGTTCTGGGCCGGCACCGGGCGGTCGACGCGCAGCTCCAGCAACTGGCCGGCGCTGGCGATCAGCGCCTGCTTCATGGCCTCCGGCGAGGCGTCGGCGACGACGCGGCCGGCAAACATCAGGGCCAGATGGTCGCAGTGCTCGGCCTCGCTCATGTAGTGGGTGGTCACCAGGATCGCCACGCCTTCGCGCCGCGACAGGTGAAAGAGGATGTCCCAGAACATGCGCCGGCCGATCGGATCGACGCCGGAGGTGGGTTCGTCGAGGAACAGCACGCGCGGTTCATGGACCAGCGCGCAGCCGAGGGCCAGGCGTTGGCGCAGGCCCATCGGCAGGCGGCCAGCCGCGTCGTTCTCGAAGCCAGCCAGCCCGGCCATGCCGATCACCCAGTCGCTGCGCTGGCGCGCGCGGCGGTCGTCGAGGCCGTAGATGCCGGCGTACAGGCGGATGTTCTCGACCACCGACAGGTCGTGGTACAGGGAGAAGGCCTGGCTCATGTAGCCGATGCGTTCCTTGATCGCCAGCCCGGCACTGCGCATGTCGGCACCGGCGACCCGGCCGGCGCCCGACGAGGGTTTGAGGATGCCGGTGAGCATCTTGATCACGGTGGTCTTGCCGGCCCCGTTGGCGCCGAGCAGGCCGAAGATCTCGCCCTGGGGTACCGCGAAGCTGACTGCGTCGGCGGCGCGGAAGTCGCCGAAGACACGGGTCAGGCCGGTGGCTTCGATGGCCAGCGTCGAGGTCGGTGCGGCGGCGGGCGCATCGGCGGGCAGGCTGGTGTCGAGGCGGGCGCCGCGCTGGCGCAGCATGGCGACGAAGACATCCTCCAGTTCGGGCTCGCGGGCAAACCAGTCACTGAGATGGATGGTGGTATCGGCGGGGGCGGACGCGGCGAGGCAGGTGTCGACCGCCGCACGCGCTTGGGCCGCATCCAGCCCTTCGGCAAACACCCGCAGCCAGGCGCCCATCGCTTCGGTCTGCGGAAACTGCGCCTTCAGGCGTGGCAGCGCGTCGGCCTGGGGTTCGGCGCGGAACAGGGCGAGGGTGCCGGGCACGCGGGCGATCAGTTCGGCCGGCGTGCCTTCGCCCATCACCTTGCCCTCGTGGAACAGGGACACGCGGTGGAAGCGGTCGGCTTCGTCCAGGTAGGCGGTGGACACCAGCGCGGTGATGCCCTTTTCCTCCAGCAGCTTGCCGAGGATGGCCCAGAAATCGCGGCGCGACACCGGATCGACGCCGGTGGTCGGCTCGTCGAGGATCACCAGCTCGGGTTCGTGGATCAGCGTGCACACCAGCCCGAGCTTCTGCTTCATGCCGCCGGACAGCTGGCGCATCGGGCGGCTGCGGAAGGCGTCAAGGCGGGTCATGCCGAGGAGCATGTTCTTGCGCTCGGCCAGCTCCGCGCCCGGCACACCACGCAGGCGGCCGAAGAAATCCACGTTCTCCTCGATGGACAGGTCCGGGTAGAGATTGAGGCCCAGCCCTTGGGGCAGAAAGCCGATGCGTTGCTTGACCTTCTCGGCGGCCCGCTCGGAATCGATGACGGTGCCGAAGACTTCCACCGTGCCGCCGTCGTGGGCCAGCACGCCGGCCACCGACTTCATCAGGCTGGACTTGCCGGCCCCGTCGGCTCCGACCAGGCCGTAGATTTCGCCACGCTGCACCGTCAGCGCCAGACCGTCGGCTGCCACGCGCTTGCCGTAGCGCTTGATGAAGCCTTCGACGCGGATCGCCGGTGCGGACATGGTCTGCGTTACCAGCGTGGGGCCTGCCAGGGCACGCCGTCCCGCCAGCGGATCACCGCGTCGGCGGGTACGCCCGGGGTCAGGCGGTGTTCGGGGTTGGCGTCGAAGTAGAGCTTCACCGCATAAGTCAGCTTGACCCGCTCGTCGGGAGTCTGCACTTCCTTCGGCGTGAACTCGGCCTGGGACGCGATGTAGCGGGTGGTGGCGGGAAAGGTCTTGTCGGGGAAGGCGTCGGTATACACCTGGGCCGGCAGGCCGAGGCGCAACTGGCCGATCTGCTTTTCGGGCACATAGACCTTGAGGTAGAGCTTGTCGAGGTCCACCAGGTCGAAGATGGGCGTGCCGGCGGCAACCATCTCGCCCGCTTCCCGCAGGCGGGTGAGGATCACGCCGCCGGTCGGCGCGCGCAAGGTGAGGTCGTCCACCAGGCTGGCGACTTCCTTCGCCCCGGCTTCGGCCTGGCGCAGGCCGGCTTCCAGCGCGGCGACGTCGTTCTCGCGGGCTTTCACCTTGTCGTGGCCCAGGCGGGCGGAGCTGACGCTCTGCTCGGCCTGGCGCAGGTCGGCGGCGGACGCCGTGTGGGCGAGGCGCATCTGCTCGGCGCGGCGGGGTTCGACGGTACCGCGCTCGGCCAACTCGTCGAAGCGCCGGGCATCCTTGGCGGCTTGGGCTTCGGCGGCGCGGGCCTTGGCGAGCACGGCGTCGGCGCTGGCCTCGGCCAGCGGCACTTCACGGCGGGCGATGGCCAGTTGGGCGCGTGCGGACTGGAGTTGGGCGGCAATCGTCGCGACGGCGGCATCGGCCTGCTGCTGTTTGGCGGCGAGCTGGGTGTCTTCGAGCTGGGCCAGTACCTGGCCGGCCTGCACGGCGTCGCCCTCGCGCACCTTCAGCACGGCGATGCGCCCGGCCAGCTTGCTGGCGACGGTGGTGTGGTCGCCCTCGATGCGGCCGTTGGCCTGGATCAGGCCTTCCGGCAGCGTGCCGCTGCCGGCGAAGCGCTGCCACGCCCAGATGCCGCCGCCGACGACGGCCACGGCGACGAGGCCGATCAGGAGGTTCTTCTTGTCGAATCGCATGGCGAGGCTCCCGTTACAGCTCGCCGACGGCCTTCTTGAGCCGGAGCCGGGCGAGGTGGAGATCGTAGTGGGCGTTGAGGTGGTTGCTGTCGGTGAGGCTGCGCAGGGCTTCCGCGTCGAGCACCTCGGTGTGGGTGCCGACGCCGTTGCGGTAGCGGTCGCGGGCCACCCGCAGGTTCTCGTCGGCCTGGGCCAGGGCGGTGCGGGTGGTGGCCAGGCGTTCGTCGGCCTCGCCGACGGCCAGCCATTCCTTGCGGACTTCCAGCGCGATCAGGCTGGCCGCGTCGTCCTGGCGCTCGCGGGCGGCGCGGGCGCGGGCCGTGGCGGCATCGGCGCGACGGCGCTGCACGTTGCCGTCGAAGATGTCCCACTGCACGCCGACCATCAGCTGGGCAACGTCCTGGTTGACCCGGTAGCGGTTGTCCTCGTGCATCACGGCGGCCTTGATGCCGACCTGTGGGCGGGTACCGGCGCGTTCCATCTCGGCTTCGTGGTCGGTGGCTTCGGCGTGGGCACCGAGCAGCGCGATTTCCGGGCGCTGGCCGCGGGCACGGGCTTCGAGGGCGGCGATGTCCGGGCGGCTGGGCATGTCGCTGGCGGGCTCGGCGACGTCCACCGGGTTGTCGAGCGGGCGGCCGAGCAGGCGGTTGTAGGCCGCGGCGGCGAGTTCGGCGGCATTGCGGGCCTGGGTCTGGCGCTGGCGCGCATCCGCTTGGGCGACGGCGACCGACAGGATGTCGTTGCGGGCGACCAGGCCCTGCTTGCCGAGTTCGGCCACGTCGGCGGCGTGGGCGTCGAGGGCGGCCAGGTGGCGCTCGGCGGCCGCCAGTGCGCTACGTGCCCGCAGAACGTTCAGGTAGGTTTCGGCGACGTCGAGCTTGACGGCCTGCTCGCTGCGCGTGCGTTCGAAGCCGCTCGCCTGCACGCCGGCTTCGGCGGCATTCACTGCGGCACTGATGCGGCCACCGGTGTAGACCGGCAATGTGGCCTGCAGCGCATGGGTTGCGTAGTTGCGTTCCGACAGCGGCATCTGGTCGGGCAGGTTGATGCCGGGGATGGACGGCAGGCCGATCAGCGCTGCCGGCTCCCGGCTCAGCATCGTGTAGCTGGAGCTGGCGGTGGCTTTCGGTAGCGCCAGCCCGCGGGCGGCAGCGCGGGTGGCGCGGGCCGCGTCGGCGTCGGCGTCGGCGGCACGCAGGCGGGCATCCGCGGACAGGGCCTGGCGCCACGCGTCGGCCAGGGTTTCGGCTGACCAGGCCGGCAGTGTGGTGGCGAGGAGCGCCGCCAGCAACGCGGGCCGTACCAAGCGGCATGGGCTTGTGGCAGGTCCGAGGTGGGTACGGGGAGCCTTCATCGAATCCTCCGCCGGGGAATTAATGACTTATTGGTCAGTAAATTACGCCAACAGGATGGACACCGCATTGCGGAAGATCAAAGTGACCCGGCGTCAACCGTTAGAATCACGTCCTTCCGTTTTGTCTGCGTCACCGATGTCCGCTCCTCTGTCCCTCAAGTACCTTTTCGGTTACCCCGAGCATCTGGTCGGCCAGGTGCGCGAGTTGCTGGAAGAGCATCGCCTCGGCCCGCTGCTGCTGAAGAAGTACCCGCAGACCCACGGCGTGCGCAACGACACGGCCCTCTACGAGTATGTGACGGAGCTGAAGGCGCGCCATCTGCGCAATGCGGAGCCCCTCAGCAAGGTGGCTTTCGACGGCAAGCTGCAGACCATCCACAATGCGCTCGGCACGCACACCACGGTGGCGCGCGTCCAAGGCGGCAAGCTCAAGACCAAGCGGGAGATCCGCGTCGCCAACCTGTTCCGCGAGGCGCCGCCGGAATTTCTGCGCATGATCGTGGTGCACGAGCTGGCCCACCTGAAGGAGCGCCAGCATGACAAGGCCTTCTACCAGCTGTGCTGCCGCATGGAGCCGGATTACCACCAGTTCGAGTTCGATGTGCGGGCCTGGTTGTGCTGGCTGGAGGCCACCGGCGACGGGGTGTGGACGCCGGGCGCGGGTCCCTGAAATGAAGAAGGCCCGGCGCCGGAGTTGATCCGGGCCGGGCCTCGCGATGCGTGCCGGAGCCGTGCTTACAGGCTCAGGTTGCCCTTCAGCTTGTCGAGCAGCTTGGCGCCGATGCCCTTGACGGTCAGCAGTTCGTCGATGGTCTTGAACGGGCGGGCGGCGATGATGGCTGCGGCGGCTGTCTTCGACAGGCCCTTCAGTGCGGCCAGCTCGGTCTTGCCGGCGGTGTTGATGGAGACACGGCTGGTGGTATCAGCCGGTTCAGCCTTGGCAGACTTTGCGGAAGCCTTGGTGGCGGCTTTCGGTGCGGTCTTGCCGGCTTTCTTCGGCTGGGCGACGGGTTCGGCAGCCGGTTCGGCCTTGACGGGCTCGGACGTGGCACCGGGTTCTTCGTCGGCGGTCCAGCTGACCGGCAGCGAGAAGTTGGCGAAGTCGCGGGTTGCGTAGCCGCTGGCGGTCCATTCGCGCAGCAGCAGCGCGACATGCCAGGTACCGACAGGGCGGGCGGCCAGCGGCAGGGTCAGGTCGAGGTCTTGCCAGCTATGCTGGCCGGCCAGGGAGCCAAGCTGGGCAGCGGCCAGCTGGGTGCCATCGGGCATGCCGGCTGCGTAGGGGGCGGCCAGGGCCCACAGTTCGAGGGACAGGGTGCCGCTCAGATTGTCGCTGGCGCGGGGGTTTTCGAGGCTTTCCACATGCATGCCGACGCTCTGTTCGCCGAGGCTGAAGCCGGAGGCGCCAGCCAGACGCGGCTGCATGAAGCTCTCCGCGCGCGGGAAGTTGGCGAAATCCTGAACCGCATCGAACCGGCCGTCGCGACCGCTGGCGAGGACCAGTACCATGCTGTGCTCGGCATGGCCGGCAGGCGGCAGGGCCGCGGTGAAGGCGCTGACCCAGCTCTGGTTGAGGCTGTCGAGCTGGCCGACCGGCAACTCGGCGACCTTGGTGCCGGGAACCGGTTCACCGGCGAAGGGCGTCTCGCAGGCCCACAGTTGCAGTGCCCATTCCTGATCGGCGGTCGCATCGGGATTGTCGACCAGCAGCTCTGCGTCGAGGCGGACGCTGTCGCCGTCGAAGGCGTAGCCGTGATTGAAACCGATGCGCACGGCGCCGGCATGCTGGCCGGTGGTGGCCTGGAGAATGTTCTGGGTATGCATTGCAAGTGGTCCTGCCTGTATCGAGGCGCCGGATTTTGAAGGCGCTTTGATTGCATCGTCAATCGCTGGCCGATTGAATATTTCGATGCACCGACGAGGGGCAGAAAACCGCCGCAGGCCGCGCCAGATGTAGGATGCGCTACATCGGTGCGGTGATGCGGACGTCGTTGTCAGAGCAGCACGATATCGAACTGTTCCTGGCCGTAGCTGGCTTCGGGATGCAGGGAAATAGCCTTGCCGATGAAGTCCGACAGCATGCCCAGCGCCTGGGATTCTTCCTCCAGGAACAGATCTATGACGTTCGGTGCGGCGAGCACGCGGAACTCCCGGGCGTTGAACTGGCGTGCCTCGCGCAGCAGTTCGCGGAGGATCTCGTAGGCAACGGTGCGGGCGGTCTTCACCTCGCCGCGCCCGTTACAGGTCGGACAGGGCTCGCACAGCAGGTGGGCGAGGGACTCGCGGGTCCGCTTGCGGGTCATCTCCACCAGGCCGAGGGTGGTGAAACCGTTCACCGTCATCTTGGTGTGGTCGCGGGCCAGCGCCTTGCGGAACTCTTCGAGCACCGCGGTACGGTGTTCCGGGCTTTCCATGTCGATGAAGTCGACGATGATGATGCCGCCCAGGTTACGCAGGCGCAGCTGGCGGGCGATGGCCTGGGCCGCTTCGAGGTTGGTCTTGAAGATGGTGTCGTCGAAGTTGCGCGCGCCGACGAAGCCGCCGGTGTTCACGTCGATGGTGGTCATCGCCTCGGTCTGGTCGATGATCAGGTAGCCACCGGACTTGAGTTCCACCCGCCGCGCCAGGGCCTTCTCGATCTCCGCCTCGACGCCGTGCAGGTCGAACAACGGGCGCTCGCCCGTGTAGTGGTCGAGCAGCGGCAGCACCTGCGGCATGTACTCGGTGGCGAAGCCGGTCAGCTTCTGGAAGTTCTCGCGGGAGTCGGCGACGATCCGCGTGGTGGCGTCGGTGACCAGATCGCGCAGCACCCGTTGGGCCAGGTTGAGGTCCTGGTACAGCACCGTGGGCGGACGGGCGCCGACGCTGCGGTTCTTGATCTCGGCCCACAGCTTGCGCAGGTAGGCGATGTCGGCGGCGAGCTCCTCATCGCTGGCGTTCTCGGCCATCGTGCGGACGATGTAGCCGCCGGTCTCGTCGGCCGGCAGCAGGCGCGTGACGCGCTCGCGCAGGGCTTCGCGGCCGGCCTCGTCGCCGATCCGCTGGGAAATGCCGATGTGCTTGTCCTGGGGCAGGTAGACCAGCATCCGGCCGGCGATGGAGATCTGTGTGGACAGGCGTGCGCCCTTGGTGCCGAGGGGGTCCTTCAGCACCTGAACGATCAGGTTCTGCCCTTCCGACAGGATGCGTTCGATGGGTCGCGGCGCGTCGCCGTGGTGGCGGTCGGCCCAGATGTCGGCTACGTGCAGGAAGGCGGTGCGTTCGAGGCCAACGTCCATGAACGCCGACTGCATGCCGGGCAGCACGCGCACGACGCGGCCCAGGTAGATGTTGCCGACGATGCCGCGGCTCGCCGTACGTTCGACGTGGACTTCCTGCACGACGCCCTGCTGCATGAGGGCGACGCGGGTTTCTTGAGGGGTGAAATTGATCAGGTATTCGTCAGACATGATGCGGGAAGCAAACGGTGATGGGCGATGACACATCGCGCGGATGTGCCATCGCCGATCGCCGCTCGTCCGGCATCGGCTGCGCGGGGCGTGCCGCGCCAGCTGGTGTGTGCTTGTCCTCTCCTCCGATAGGCGGCCGACTCTTGGTGGCCGGCGTCAGTCAGAGAGGATAGCCGAATTCCTGCAACAGGGCGGCAGTCTCGAACAGCGGCAGGCCCATGATGCCGGTGTAGCTGCCGCGGATCTCCTCGATGAAGACCGCTGCGCGGCCCTGGATGCCGTAGGCGCCGGCCTTGTCGGCGGCTTCGCCGCTGGCCACGTAGCGGCGGATGTCCTGCTCGTCCACGGCGCGGAAGCGCACTTCGCTGACCGACAGGCGGTGGGCGTAGCGCTGGCCGTCGCCGACCACCACCGCTGTGAGGACCTGGTGGCTGCGGCCGGACAGGGAACGCAGGATGTCCACCGCGTGCTCCGCGTTGTCCGGCTTGCCGATGATGGCTCCGTCCAGTTCCAGCGTGGTGTCGGCGGCCAGCAGCAGACGCGGCGGCAGGCTGCGCCAGCTGATCCGCTTGATGCCGCCGACGGCCTTGGCCATGGCGACCCGCCGTACGTAAGTGAAGGCGTCCTCGCCGGGCAGCGCGTCCTCGTTCACGTCCGCGTCGGCCCGCGCCCCGCTGCGGAACAGCAGGGGTTCGAAACGGACGTGGATCTGCTTGAGCAGTTCGCGGCGACGGGGGCTGTTCGAGGCGAGGTAGATCACGACATCATTCCCGGTGGTACGGATGGTTTTTCGACAGGCTCCAGGCCCGGTACAAGGCTTCGGACAGCATCACCCGGACCATCGCGTGGGGCAGGGTCAGGCTGGACAGGCGCATCGTTTCGTGGGCGGTGGCCTTCAGGGCCGGGTCGAGGCCGTCCGGTCCGCCGATGATCAGCGCCACGTCGTCGCCGCTGTCTTGCCAGCGTTCCAGGCGTTTGGCGAGGGCCTTGGTGGTCAGGTCCTCGCCGCGTTCGTCGAGGATCAGGCGCCGGCAGCGGGTTGGCAGGGCCGCCTCGATGCGGGCCGCTTCGAGGGCCATCATGGCTTCCACGGTCTTGCCGGTGGTGCGGGGTTCGGCCTTCACTTCGACGAGCTGCAGCGGCAGTTCGCGCGGCATGCGCTTGGCGAAGTCGTCGAAGGCAGTGTCGACCCAGGCCGGCATGCGCGTGCCGACCGCGACGATCAGGAGTTTCATGGGGCAGGGGGCGGCGCCGGTTGCGCCGCGGGTGGTGCGGAAAGGCTCAGGCGGCGCGCGCAGCGGCGCTGCCAGGGCGGGACGGGCGCGCCGGCGTGGCGGACCACAGTTCTTCCAGGTTGTAGTAGGCGCGGACGGCCGGCTGCATGACGTGCACCACGATGTCGCCCAGATCCACCAGCACCCATTCGCCGGAGTCCTCGCCTTCCACGCTGACCACCTTGAGGCCGGCTTCACGGGCCTTGTCGGCGACGTTGCGGGCGAGGGAGCGGGTCTGCCGGTTGGAGTCGCCACTGGCGATGATCACGCGGTCGAAGAGCGAGGTGAGGCGCGTGGTGTCGATGACCTGGATGTCCTTGCCCTTGATGTCCTCGAGGGCGGAGACGACGAGTTGTTCGAACTGGGTGATTTCCATTGATTCAGATATAGAGTTGGTGCAGAGAAATATAGTCAACAACCGCCGGCGGGAGCAAATAGCGCAGGCTCTGACCGGTGCTGCGGCGGGCGCGGATGTCGGTGGCGGAGATCGCCAGCGGCGTCATCGCGAACTGAACCAGCGAGCCGGCCGGGCGGCCTTCGAGAGCGTCCAGCGTGCCGTGCCGGCGGTGCGTGAGCTCGGCCAGTTCCGGCGCCATGCGTGCGCTGTCGAGGCTGTAGCCGGGGCGGTTGGCGACGGCCACGTGGGCGAAGTCGAAGAGTTCGTGCCAGCGCTTCCAGGTGGGCAGGCCGAGCAGCGCATCGACGCCGAGCAGCAGCACCAGCGGCCGCTTCGGGCCCAGCTCGGCACGCAGGCGTTCGAGGGTCAGGATCGTGAAGCTGGCCTGAGTGGCTTCCACTTCCGCCGGATCCACTTCGAAGGCCGGGTTGTCCGCGGTGGCCAGCCGGGCCATTGCCAGCCGGTCTGCGGCACTGGCGCCGGGGACGTCCCGGTGCGGCGGCTGGCCGGCGGGGATGAAGCGTACTTTCTCCAGGTCGAGGGCTTCGCGGGCTGTTTCGGCGAGGCGCAGGTGGCCGTAGTGGATGGGGTCGAAAGTGCCACCGAAAAGCCCGAGGGCGTGTTCAACTGGCATCATCGGGACCGATATGGTCGAAGACGTCCAGCGCGTTGGCGTAGAAGCTGGCGAAGACCACAGGAATGAAGACGATCGGGAAGGCCAGCGCCGGCAACAGGCTCAGCAGCGGCGAGACCAGTTCGAGTACGCTGACCAGCACGCCAGCGCCCAGCGCCACGCCCATCAGGCCCAGCCCGAAGCTCAGAAAGGCGCGCCAGTTGCGCAGGCAGGCGATGAAACTGAAGAACAGCGCCTTGGTGGCGGGGATGCGTCCCCAGCCGGCCAGCAGCGGCGCAAACCAGTAGGCCATCATCAGCGGTGTGGAGCCGACGGTGCTGACCAGCAGCGCAATGAGGAAGGACGGATCGTCAAGGGTCTCGCCCCAGCTGGTCTTGCCCATCACGGCCTTGAACAGCTTGCTGTTCACCTCGGCATCGAACAGGGTGCTGAGGCCGAGCACGATCAGGGAGCCGATGAAGTAGATGCCGCCGATCTTGACCTGCTCCTGCAGGTTCTGGCGGAAGCCGGAGACGAGGATGTCGGGGCCGGCCTTGCGCCGCTCGGCAATCGCCTTGCAGCCGTTGAAGATGCCCAGCGACAGGGCCGGCATCACGAGGAACATGATGACCTGGCCGATGAGGGGAATCGCGGCGACCAGCAGCAGCGTCAGCGAGCTGCCGAAGACCAGGAAGGTGACCAGCGCCGGGTTGCGCCGCCATAGCGCGAAGCCATCGACGATCCAGGCCCAGCCGCGCTGGGCCGGCAAGGTGCGTGCCTGCATCTGCTCAGTCCGTTTCTTCTGCCGGTGCCGCGGCGGCGTGCGGTGAGACCAGCGCCATGTCGCCGAAGACGTCCTGGTAGGACGCGTACAGCGTGCCGGCCAGCACCGGGACGAGGATCAGTACGCCGAGAGCTGCCGGGATCATGGCGACCCAGATCAGCACGTAGATCAGCACGCCCAGCACCACGAAGGCGCCGAAGTTGCCGAAGCAGGCCGACAGGGACAGCTTCATCGCATCCAGCGGCGGGGTGTCGCGCAGCACCACCAGCGGGGCGGCGAACCACAGCGCGGTGATCAGCAGCACCCACAGCACCGAGAACACGATGCTGCCGAGCAGCACGCCGCTGACCAGGCCCATGCCCATGCCGGCCAGCGCGCCGAGGATGTAGCCGGTGAGCAGTGCGCCGCCGCCGATCAGCACCGATATAAAGCCGGCGATCAGGCCGCCGAGCAGGTAGAACACGCCGACCAGCGACAGGTTGCCGGCATGGACCTTCAGGCCGGCGAACAGGTGTTCGATGCGCAGTGCCTTGCCCTGGGCCAGTGCATGGCAGCCCAGCACCATGCCGGCGACCATCACAGGGAAGCCGATCAGCACCACCGCCCAGCCGAGCAGCGGCACCAGGCCCAGCACGAACAGCATGATGATGAAGATCACGCTGATGGCGACCCACACCCCCGGATTGCGGGCGAAATAGAACCATCCGGCCTTCAGCCAGACCAGGCTTTCGAAGGGCGAAACATGCCGTGGGCGCGGATGGCGCGCGGCGTTGTGGGGATGGTGTGCCGGGGCAGCCGGTTCGGTCATTGTCGGGCGTGGGAAACGGAGTGGAAAATCAGGATGTTGCGCTGCGACGAGATGCTAGCCCAAATCCCCCACCCAGTTCAAACCGGCAAAACCCTAGCGGCACGTTTTCAGGCCGGCAGGGCGGGCAGGCCATCGGCATGGGCACGCAGCTGCAGGATGCGCCGGTACTCGCCCGGATCCTTTACCAGCACCATCTCGCCGGGGCGCGGCAGGTGGAAATCCTCCAGTCGCGACAACCAGAAGCGCAGCGCAGCGGCGCGCAGTACGGCTGGCCAGGCCTTGCGTTCGGCGGCGGTGAAGGGGCGGGCCTCGGCGTAGCTGGCGAGCAGCGCGGCGGCGCGGGCCGCATCGAGCTGACCGTCGGCGTCGGCGCACCAGTCGTTGACGGTGACCGCCACGTCGAACAGCAGCGCATCCACGCCGGCGAAGTAGAAGTCGATGACGCCGCCGACGAAGTCGCCGTCCCACAGCACGTTGTCGCGGAACAGGTCGGCGTGGATCACCCCTTGCGGCAGGGCGCGCAGGTCGAAACCGGCCTGGAAGGTCAGCTCGGCATCGAGTTCGGCCTGTTCGTCGGCGGGCAGATGGGCGCGCACGCGGGCCGCGCAGTCGCGCCGCCACTCGGCGCCGCGCGGATTGGCCTGCTTGCGCCCGAAGGACTGCCCGGCCAGGTGCAGGCCGGCCAGCATCGCGCCGATGCGCGCGCAGTGGGCGACGCTCGGCGCCATCTCCGACTTGCCGGCCAGACGTGTGACCAACACCGCCGGTTTGCCCGAAAGGGTGCCAAGGTATTCGTTGTCCCGGTTGGCGATCGGCGCCGGCACCGGCAGGCCGTGGCGGGCCAGGTGGGCCATCAGGTGCAGGTAGAAGGGCAGCTCGGCGCGCGGCATCGTCTCGAACAGCGTCAGCACGTAGCGGCCCAGGCTGGTAGTGACGAAGAAGTTGCTGTTCTGCACGCCGGCGGAGATCCCCTGCAAGACATCCAGGCGGCCGATGGCATAGTTGCGCAGCCAGACCGCGAGGTCGGCGTCGGTGACGGAAGTAAAGACGGACATGGTGCGAAGAGCTTACATCAGGCCAGCCCCTGCGGCGCGGTAGAATGCGCTCCCGCTCCACCCGATGTCCGCAGCACGCTCATGTCGCTCCTCCTCAATGCCCCGCAACGTGAAGCCATCCATTACCTGGACGGCCCCTGCCTGGTGCTGGCCGGCGCCGGCTCCGGCAAGACGCGGGTGATCACCCAGAAGATCGCCTACCTGATCAGCGACTGCGGCTTCAACCCGCACAACATCGCGGCCATCACCTTCACCAACAAGGCCGCCAAGGAGATGCTGGAGCGCATCGAGAAGCTGATGGGCGGGCGCGCCGTCAAGGGCCTCACGGTGTGTACCTTCCACGCCCTCGGCGTGCGCATCGTGCGCCAGGAAGCCGCGCTGCTCGGCCTCAAGCCGCAGTTCTCCATCCTCGACGCGTCGGACACCACGCAGATCATCGCCGAGATGACCGCCAGCACCGACAAGAACCGCGCCAAGGCCCTGCAGTGGCAGATCTCCAGCTGGAAGAACGCCCTCATCGAGCCCCACGAGGCAGCCCACCTGGCCAACGACGAAATCTCGTCCGCCGCCGCGCTGCTCTACATGGAGTACGACAAAACCCTGCGCGCCTATCAGGGCGTGGATTTCGACGATCTCATCCGCCTGCCGGTCAAGCTCTTCGAAGAGCACCCGGAGGTGCGCGAGCGCTGGCAGAACAAGCTGCGCTACCTGCTGGTCGATGAATACCAGGACACCAACCGTGCCCAGTACCGGCTGATCAAGCTGCTCACCGGCGTGCGCGCGGCCTTCACCGCGGTGGGCGACGACGACCAGGCCATCTACGCCTGGCGCGGTGCCGACGTGGAGAACCTGCGCCAGCTGCCGGTCGATTTCCCCAAGCTGAAGGTCATCAAGCTGGAGCAGAACTACCGCTCCACCACGCGCATCCTGCATGCTGCCAACACCGTCATCGCCAACAACGAGAAGCTCTTTGAGAAGAAGCTGTGGTCCGAGCACGGCGCCGGCGACCCGGTGAACGTGGTGGCCTACCAGACGCCGGAGCACGAGGCCGAGGCGGTGGTGATGAAACTCTCCGCCCATAAATTCGAGAACCGCACCCACTTCAAGGACTACGCGATCCTCTACCGCGGCAACCACCAGGCCCGCCTGTTCGAGCAGCAACTGCGCAACCACAAGATCCCCTACGCCATTTCGGGCGGGCGCAGCTTCTTCGAGAACGCCGAGATCAAGGACCTGTGCGCCTACCTGCGCCTGATCGCCAACGAGGACGACGACCTGTCCTTCATCCGTTCGATCACCGTGCCGCGCCGCGGCGTCGGCGCCGCCTCCATCGAAGCCCTCAGCCGCTACGCTTCGAACCGCAACATCAGCCTGTTCACCGCGGCCTTCGAGGAAGGCGTCTCCGAGCATGTGAATACGCGCCAGCTCGAAACCGTGCGGGAGTTCTGCCACTTCATCAACCGCATGGCTCACCGCGCCCCGCGCGAACCCGCCGGGCAAGTCATCGGCGACATGCTCAAGGCCATCAACTACGAAGCCTGGCTGTACGAGAGCTGCGAGCCCCGCGAAGCCGAGACCAAGTGGAGCAACGTCGGCGATTTCACCGGCTGGCTCGGCCGCAAGGGCGAAGAAGACGGCAAGACCCTGTCGGACATGATCCAGACCATCAGCCTGATCACCATGCTCGACAAGGACGACGAAGAACTCGACCAGGTCCAGCTCGCCACGCTGCACGCCTCCAAGGGCCTGGAGTTCAAGCACGTCTTCCTGGTCGGCGTCGAGGAAGGCCTGCTGCCGCACCAGTCGTCCATCGACGAGGACAAGATCGAGGAAGAGCGCCGCCTGATGTACGTGGGCATCACCCGCGCCCAGCGCAGCCTCACCATCAGCTACTGCGAACGCCGCAAAGCCGGCCGTGACGTGCGCACCTGCGATCCGTCGCGCTTCATCGACGAGATGGGCGCCGAAGGCATCAAGCGCAGCGACCGCAAGAACCCCGAACCGGTCAGCAAGGAAGACGCGCGGGCGCGCATCGCCAACCTGCGGGCGATGCTCGGTAAAACAGGTGGTGGCGCCGCCTGATCGGGGGCTATTCGGCTTCGCGCTAATAACAGTTTTTTAGATGTCCCCTATTTCGCCAATTTATGGCGGAAGCAAAGCAAGGGTAAATATCGGGAAATTCAGTTTCATTTTTTATATTTCAAATGGATGCATGGCAAATGCGCTCCATTTTCTTGAAAGCATAGTGATCACTGCCTACCCTGAATAATAAAGAGTCTCGAAGAACAGACGGGAGGTGTGTCATGCGGCAGCGGATCATGGTCCTGCTGGGCGTCTTCCTGGCAGGTTGTGGTGGGGGTGGAGGTGGCGGTTCGACGCCACCGCAAGCGACCGGAATTTCAGAGTCCTATTATCCGGTGCTCACCGGGGCGGATTGGGTTTACGACGTCAATTCCATCGCTCCGGATTCCTCGGTTTCCACCTATATCAACGAAATGCAGATCACCGGGACGCAGCCTGTCGCAGGTGTTAATGCCTGGGTGTTCCGAGAAAGCAATCCATCCGGGGACGGGATTGCCGTCGACAGCTACTACGCCAAGGACGCCCGGGCCTTCGTCTATTTGGGAGACAATTCCCCGGCAAGCTGGGTCAATGCGATCATCAATCAGGTGGACTTCATGCGTTTCGACGGCACGTTCAGCCAGACGCCGTTGCTCGACCGCAAGAACGTGGACATCGGTACTGATCTGGACGGGGATGGCAAGGACGAGCATGTAGACGTCAAGGTGACCGGCGTCGTCGAAGGTTACGAGACACTGGTGCTCGGTGCCGGGAGTTTCTCCAATGCTGCACGGATCCGTTACGACATAGCAGGCACCCTGACCTTGTCTGCTGGGGGGGCTGTGCCCATCACGGAAACCGTCCACGAATGGCGTGCCGATGGCATAGGGGCCATCCGCCAGCTTGTCAAAGCCACTGTCGGTACACAAACCAGCACGGAGACGTCCGATTTGCGCGCGGTGTCCGTCAATGGCATCAAGGGCGGGGTATTTCCGCCGCGCGATCTTTTGGGCGGGTTGGCTAACGGAGACTCCGATGCAACCCGGCCCGGCGGACCGGCCCTGTCCAGCGATGGCATACGCTATTTGCTCGTCAGTAACCGCCAGGGCGCCAGTGGTCGACAATGGATCGGCCAGTTCATCGCTGCCGACGGGGCGCTGCAGCAGAATATCGCCCTCTCCGGCGCGGCTTTGTCCAGTCTGGAGGGGGCGCCTGCTGTTGCCTCCAATGGCAATACATACATGACGGTCATGCGTGACGAGGCCGGTTTGCACGCACAACGGGTAAGTAGCGACGGCGTAGTGTTGGATCCTTACCCTGGGGCCGTCCTGGCGGTGAACGGACGCTTTCCCGCGGTGGCCTACGGCAACGGACAATATCTGGTCGCCTATTACAACTACGACCCGGTACAGAGCACCATTCGCGGCGTGCTCGTCTCGTCCAGCGGTGTCGTCGGGGCTGACTTCCTGATCGGAACGGCCATTTCCGGCTATTCGGATATGCCATCGGTCGCGTTCGATGGGCGGGACTTCATCGTAGCCTGGGAAACCGGCTCATCCGGCCTGCCTGACCACGACATTGTGGCAGCCCGGGTGAGTACTGCGGGCGCTCTGCTGGATCCCGTGCCCATCGCCATCTCTACGGCTCCCGACATGCAATTCGCGCCCCGTATCGCCTGCGATCCGGTCAATTGCCTGATCACCTGGATAGATCGTCGCAACTACGTTGGTCTCAATTACGCCACGCCAGGCGACATGTACGGCACATTCATCACCCGCGAAGGTGTGGTGCTGAACGGTCCGCCGGCCAGTGGTGGGCTGCCCCTTGCTCTTGGAATCACCACCAATTCCGGTGATTCGTCCCTGGTCTATACCGCGAGCGGGTACATCCTGGCCTGGTCGCAAGGGGCTTACGTCAATAACCCGGGTGGCCCGACCGGTGTATATGCACGGCGTATCGGCACCGACGGCAGTGTTTCACCAGCGGCGCCGGGCTTTGCCCTCAGCGGCGCCCCGGAGGCTTACACGCGTCTCTACTACCCTGCTCTGGCGTCGATCTCCACGGGCACGCTGGCGGTGTGGCTGAACAATAGCGAAATGATGGGGAGCTCCAAGAGCATCCGTGGAGCCCTCATGTGGTCGCCCCTGTCCCGCTGATCCTAATCGCGCAGGATCGGCACAGGCGGGCGGCGCATCTTGTTCTGCAACTGCATCAGCCCGTACAGCAGCGCCTCGGCGGTGGGCGGGCAGCCGGGCACGTAGATGTCCACCGGCACGATGCGGTCGCAGCCGCGTACCACCGAATAGGAATAGTGGTAATAGCCACCGCCGTTGGCGCACGAGCCCATCGAGATCACGTAGCGCGGCTCGGCCATCTGGTCGTACACCTTGCGCAGGGCCGGCGCCATCTTGTTGGTCAGCGTCCCGGCCACGATCATCAGGTCGGACTGCCGCGGGCTGGCCCGCGGCAGCACGCCGAAGCGGTCCATGTCGTAGCGCGCCGATGCGGCGTGGATCATTTCCACCGCGCAACAGGCCAGGCCGAAGGTCAGGAACCACAGGCTGTCGCTGCGGACCATGTCGAACAGGGCATCGGCGCGGGTCAGCAGGTAACCGTCGCCGTGGAGCGTGGGGGCATGCATTGCGGATCTCCTTTCGGGGCAGAACAAATGCATGCCACTCTAGGGACGAACGAAGACCCTTTCTTGTACGGAATCGACATCCTCCGGCAGAAACAGCGAGCGGAAATCCGGCTGGCCGATGCGGTACAGCCAGAAGCCCGGATCGTCGCCGGCCGACGACTGCACCAGCATGCGTGGCGAATAGCCGGTGAGCGCTGCGAAATCCCGGTCCATGTGGGCTTGATCGTAATAGCCGAACTCCTGGGCGACCCGCGCCACGTGGCCGCGCCGCCCGGCGTCCGCAAACAACTTCGGCAAGGCGAAGCCGAAGCGTGCCACCCGTCGCAGATCCCGCAGATTGGCACCATAGGCCCGGTTGAGGCGCCGCTCGAATTGGCGCAAACCGACGGACAGCGCCGCCGCCTGCGCTTCGGCCGGCTCGAACAATCGCACCATCGAGCCCGTTGCATGCTGGGCCTGCTGCGCATCGCTGCCGACGCGCAGCGCGCGGCGCACCAGAGCCTGCAGGTGGCCCACCCAGCGGACCGGATGCTGTTCCTCGTCGATGCGTTCGAGCATGCGCCTCACATCATCCGGCGGAAACACCTCGTCCAGCGCAAACGTCCGGTCACGCAACTCCGCCACGCTCGGCCCCAGCGCCTCCGCCAGCAGGCCCGGGCGGAACAGCATCGACACGAACACCCCGCCCGCGTCGATCTCGGTAAAGCGCGGCGTGAGGCACGGACCGGCGATCACCGCACGCGGATAACGATGCAAGCGCCTGCCCGCCGCATCCGTCCGCCAGCCACCACCCCGCGCGAACAGGATCAGCGCCGGACTCATCGCCGCCGGAATGCGCGACAGACAGCCCGTGGGGAAACCGACCACCAGCGTCGGATAGATCCACGGCGCCAGTGCGGGGTGGGGAGGAACGATCAGTTGGGAATGCATCGGTAGAGTGGGCGGCGATGACCGATGGCGTGGCGACGGGGATGTACCGTGTCAGTGATGAGGCCAGGGGAGCCTTATCTGCTTGTCGGAAGGGGGCGTGGCCCCCTCCGGTTATCAAGGTGTCGGCGAGCCGTCCTTCAGATACTTCGGTGAGCGGGGCCCATAAAGAATCCCGTTCGGTTGCCCGGCCGAGAGCAGACGGCTGCTGGTGATGCCGGCAATAGCGTGTCCCCGGTTGGAAAGGGTGTCGCCGATCTGGGAAATGATGGCCTTGACCAGCAAACCGACAATGCCACCGCCGGAATTATTGTCGGTCTCGCTGCTGGATGCCGTTGCGCTGCCTTCCCACAAGGTTGCACCGGAACGCAGATCCACCAGCTTGCCGCTTGCCGTCACCCGTGTCTCGCTCGATACCACCATATAGGACGTGCCGTATTGCTTGACGTTGATATACAGCGCCGCATCCGCGCCGAAGATCTGGCGCAGTTTGCCGATGGAAATCTCGTGGATGTCGGCGGGCGCCGTCATGCCGTTCTGCCGGAAGGCCTCGTCGACCAGCGTTACCGGGAGCACGTAATAGCCCGACTCGGCCAACGGGAGCGTCGTCTGCGACCACATGCTGTAGGTCGCGCCGATATCCGGCGAACCGTTGAGGGGCGGAAGGACAAGGATGGAGGCCGGGCGACTTTGCTGGAAAGCCGAGTAGTCGTACTTCTTGCCTTGCGTTGCGCAGCCACCCAGCAGCAAGGCGGCTGCCGCCAGCAGGATGGTCCATTTCATGGCGTATTTCTCTTTCATGGTGTGCCTCGACGGACCGTCAGGGGGAGATCTTCTTCAGCAGGAAGTCCATGAACGCAGTGCTTTCCGGAAACTGCTGCTTCTCTGCTTCGAGGTTCTGTTTCATGCGATCGGTGCGCCCGCTCTGGCCGTACAGCATCGCCAGATGAGCCTGAAAGCCGGGCGGCAGGGGCTTGCCCTGCGCCGCGGCTTTTTCACGCGTCGCCTCCAGGGCCTGGATCTGATCCTCCGGCCCCTTTTCTCCCTTGAAATAGGTGTAGACCTGAGGCTGATAGTCGCCCCAGTAATACACGGACTGCGGGCGGTTGGCGCAGCCCGTCGTCAGCGCGGCGGTCAGCACCGCCGCGGCCAGCAAACCACTTCTGTAAAGGCGATACATGGCGAGGGCGTCGGCGCGGATCAATTGGCGGGGCGCCAGGCGCCGCTTTCGATGCCGCCCACGAGGCTGTCGACCGCCTCGCGTATCGCCAGATCGAGCACCTTGCCGTTGAGGGTCGAGTCATAACTGGCCGTGCCGCCGAAACCGATCACCTCCCGGTTGGACAGGCTGTATTCGCCGGCGCCCTGGGCCGAATAAACGACTTCGGCGGTCTGCACATCCACCACGTTCAGCGTCACCTTGGCATAGGCGATCTGCTGCTTGCCGCGTCCCAGGATGCCGAACAACTGGTGATCGCCGACTTCCTTCCGGCCAAATTCGGTGACGTCGCCGGTAATGACGAAACGCGCGCCCTTCAAGGTCTGCGTCGTTTTGCTGAGCGCCGCCTCCTGCTTGATCTCGCTCATGTTGTCGCGGTCCAGCACATTGAAGCGATTGCTCTGCTGGAGATGCCCGATCAGGATCGTCTTGGCCTGGCTGCCGAGGCGGTCTACTCCGTCGGTGAAAATGCCGCGCATGAACGTGGAGCGATTGTCGAACTTGCCCACGGAAATGGGATTGCGCACGCCGCTATAGGGGCGCGCCGCCGACGCGGATTTGGCGACGGCAAGACTGCGGGAATCTTCGGTCGCACAGCCACTCAGCACGCCGATGGCGCTGGCCAGAACAATTGCGGGAACAAGGACGCGTTTCATGTTTCTCTTCTCGGAGTCGATAGGGAATGTTTCCAGCATCATTGTATGTTCCTGTAATGGTCCGGTCTGTGAATCGGGGCACAGGGAGCCGGCCATTCACGGCCGATTTGGCCGCGTCTGTTCATTCTTCTGGCGTGCAGTTGTCCGGTCTTTGATCAGCGGCAAACGACGCGAATGTCGGGGATTTCAGCGAGAAGATCTTCCACGCTTGGGGCGATTACAACGGCGCGACCGATCAGTTGGAAGTGCACCTGTTCCTCACCGATATCCGGCCGGTCAACGCGCTGTTGAGCTACACCGTCGATCTCGTGCCTATCCTCGGCACCACCGACGCGCCCATCGGCAACCCCCGCAATCCGGGCGGCGCAGTGCCGGAACCCGGCAGCGTGGCACTGGTAGCACTCGGCCTTGCTGGCGCCAGCATGCTCCGTCGCCGGAAGGGCTGAGCCGTTCCAGATGGGCTTCAGCGACAAGCCCCGCCGAGCGCTGGGTTTGTGCATTCTGCCTGGCGGTGGATCGGTGATTGGCACCCATTCATGACGCCTTTATCAAGATCGTCCGCAGCCTCATTCGCTGGCGCATTTCTCGATGCTTCCTGGGGGCAGGTTTAATCCACACTGACGGTGCGCCTGCTGCTGAATGAGGATCTGAACCAGGCATTCGAAGGCGGTGTGAATAGCCCGATGAAAGCGATGCACTGAGAAAGTATTTGAGATACCTCCACGGAGACCTGTAGAGGCGCATTTGGAAATGCGGCAATGCTTGGTGGTGCAAGGAAGAGGCCGCCGACAAAAAACATAAGGGAAATCCATCGGGCTGAATTTCTGCCGCGTGATATTCCAATAATGAGATATGCGTGTAAGGCAAAAACCAGAATGAGGCCGTTCAGAAAGCTATTGAGAACTACATCGAAGTGCCACTCCGCGTAGATCAGTTGAAGAATCATCGCCAACGCCATCGCGAGCCATAGCAGCTTGGTCGAAATATGAACGATGCGGGGTGTCTCGATACTTGGTGAGCTCTTTGTCATGCGCATTGGAGGGATGATGTTGTCCAGATGGCTACTTACGCTGATGTTCCGTCCGCCGATTTGTCCGCGGCCTGGCGTGACGCCTTCCCCCGCCCCTTCCTCTCCGACCGCTTCTTTAACCCGAGCGCCGCCAGTTCGTCCGAATCCGGCCCGTAGATGGCCTTGACCTGGCTTTTCACGCCGAGGATCAGTTCGTGGAATTCGTGCTGGGCGGCGATGAGGGCGTCACGGGTGGCGGCGTGGGTGTTGCGGGCGTGGAGTTCGGCTTCGTGGGCGGCGTTCAGCTTGTCGTATGCCGCGCTGACGGCGGGGAAGCTGTAGTCGTCCTTGTAGGGCTGGTAGTGGGGGATGCCTTTGAGGGCGCGGTAGGTATCTTCGTCAGCCCTGAGATGTTGCGGCGACATGCGGACTTTGGTGGGATTGGTCATGGCGTGTGTGCGGCGGGCAAGAGGCTGGAGACGCTGTCTATGCCCGATACACTACGACGGCTTATGCATTTTGGGCTGTGACATGACGCACTCGGATGGCCCGAAGCGAGTTCCGCGACCGATGCACAAAGCCCAGACCCTGCGTCCAGTCTGATGCCCGTTGTCCGGGATAGGGTAGCCGCAGCAATAACCGGATTAAATGTTCAGTCTTGCTGCGGTGACAACCACTTCAAGAGCTTTGCAAAGAGTAGATCAGGCTCGACCGGCTTGGGGATGAAATCGTTCATGCCAGCCGCAAAGCACTGTGCTTTGTCCTCTATAAAGGCATTTGCCGTCATGGCGAGAATCGGCGTCCTGGCAAAGTTGGGAAGACGGCGAATTTGCCGGGTGGCCTCCAATCCATCCATCTTCGGCATCTGCATATCCATCAGTATCAGATCGTAAGCATGTTCCTTGGACTTCTCGACCGCCTCAAGTCCATTCTCGGCTACATCGAGCCGTGGCCAGATATCATTCAGCAAATCCAACGCTACTTCGCGATTGACCGGTTCGTCTTCAACCAGAAGAATACGAGAGTGTGCATATCCCCTGCGCAGTGCGTCCTCGTCCGACTCTATTGCCGCTGGCTCAATAACCTGCTCATTCAATGTGCCTTTCTTGAGCCGGACGGTAAACCAGAAGGTACTACCTACATTCGGTGTGGTCACTACGCCCGCATCGCCGCCCATCAGTAAGGCCAGTTTCTTTGTGATTGCCAACCCCAAACCGGTGCCCCCATTCTCCCTGGTGATGGAATTGTCAGCCTGCTCGAAAACTGAGAATAGTTTTACCACGTTTTCCGGTGCGATCCCGATGCCCGTGTCTTGCACCTCGAAGCGAACCAGAGCGCTGGCAGGGCCATCGTCAGCCAAAGAGGTTCGGATCGTGACGTGGCCGGCCTTGGTAAATTTGATGGCGTTGTTGGCGTAATTAAGGATGGCCTGCTGCAGGCGTGTCGGATCACCCAATAAATGGAGCGGAAGGGGTTGGGTTTCGACACGTAGTTCAAGGTTCTTGGCACGGGCTCGTTCCGTCAACATGGAAATGGTATTCGCAACGATCGCTCTGACATTGACCTCCACCTCTTCAAGTGTGAACTTGCCGGCCTCGATCTTGGATAAATCCAGAATTGCGTTGATTATTTCCAGCAAGTGCCGGCCAGCAATATTGATCTTTTCCAGTCGGCTCCCTTGTTCAGGTGTCACCCCTGCTCGTTGCAATAGATATACCATCCCCGTGATGGTATTCAATGGCGTGCGGATTTCGTGGCTCATGTTTGCAAGAAATGCGCTCTTTGCAATATTGGCCGTTTCTGCAGCTTGCTTGGCAAGAACAAGTTCGCTGGTTCGTTCTGCAACGATGCGTTCGAGATTCTCGCTGTACTTGACGTGCTCCTCCTTTGTACGAGCCTGCGAACGGAGTAGGGCTATCAGGAGTAGCAGGGGGATCGTTCCAAGAGTAAGGGATGTCGCTGCTATGGCGTCCGCGTATTGATGCCACAAATCTTCCAGCGTTATTTTGCGAGGCACATCAAACGGCGCTATGTGCAACGTTCGCATCATTTCATCAATGATCTTGTAGTTGCCAGGAATGGTGAAACCCTCGATCTCGGCGGCCTTGGCCACCTCACCGCCATGCGGCAGAGACAAGACTGCGCCGGCGATCTGTCGTGCCAGTTCTTCATCAACCCAAGGCATTGCAGCAAGAGCCCATTCTGGATACAAATGGGTCGAGAGTTTCAGGGGGTATGGAGGAATGTCAGATGCTTTGAGGATGGCTATTTTTGTCGGATCAAGCTTATGTTCCTTGACCATCGCTTCGACAATGCCAGTCCGAACGAATGCAGCATCGGCTTTGCCTGCCAACATCGCCTCGACGGCATTGTCGTGGGGCATGCCAGTTTCAATCAACGTTGCGTCGCGTGGCAGTTCGATACCTAATTTGAAAAGCTCATTCGCTTGTGCCTGATAACCGCCAACCGATATGGTGTCCGTCAATGCAATGCGCTTTCCTCGTAAGTCGATCAGCTCGCGAATATCGTCTCGGCCGGACAGGGTCAGGATGACTCCACCAAAATTTGGCAGAACTATATCGCCATCCCTCCCAACAAGGGTCGCCAATGGTGAATAGAGCCCTTGTTCATAACTCAACTCGATATAATGTGCCGGCTGTGTCAGAACGATATCGGTATGCTTGGTACGAACCGCTTCACTTAGCTCTTGGTACGTGTATGCCTCAAGAACGATTCTTTGCTTGAGCCCGCGGGCGTTCAAATAATCCACGAGTGGTTGCCATCGCTTAATCGTCTCCGGCTTCGGGCGGAACGCTAGGACGCCAAAATGGATGTCTTCATTTTTTCCGTCTGGAACTTTTATTTCTGCGTCAGGGGTGGCAGAGCTTATGCAGGGAAAGCCTAGAAATACGAACCACAGCAGAACAGTGCAGAGTACATAACGTTTCGTTTTTATAAACATGATGACTTATCAAGCAGGGCGCGTCGTTGTTCCACGACAGGACCGGTCTCGATTTCTTGAACAAACTTTCCACGACGAAAAATGGAATACTGTCGGGACGCTATCCATGGAAAAGGTTCTCGAAGATCCTTTCGGGCCATAGGCTGCCATAGCGGTGATTGACGCGGATTTCATGCTAAGAAAATGTCCTGCAGCCCTCAGGTATGATTTAAGTGGGCCGCCGTCCGTTAAGTTAATTGCCGTTGAACGATAGTTATCTTTTATCCTACTAGCTCAATCCCCAAGGGCAACCATCTTTACTAAAACCGACCAAGCTATCATCAAGCCACTTGATTTAAGTCAACTTCACGTCTAGAGAGACCAGGCTTGTTTAGTTAACCAAGGTAGGCGAGTTTTTATGTCTTTCGGGTATTTGTCGGCGGTTCTTTTTGATTGCCGAAAGGTGGCTCCTGGCCGATATGTGCCGGTATCTCCCACTCATCTACCTAACCTTGCAAGTAACCTTCCCCTCGCTGATCGTCACCTTTTTCTGTCGCTGCAATTTATCAATTAGAACTGGCTCCGCCTCTTCTTCTCCAACCGCTTCTTCAACCCCTGGGTGGCCAATTCATTCGAATCCGGCCCGTAAATGGCCTTGACCTGGTTTTATACGCCGGGGATCGGTTCGTGGAATTCGTGCTGGGCGATGAGGGTTTTGTTCCGATTGGCCATGCGTGTGTGCGGTGAGCAATAGACTGGAGATGCTGTCCATGCTCGATGCGCTACGCTGGCTTATGCATTTCGGGCTGTGACATGACGAACTCGGGTGGCGCGAAGTGAGTTCGGCTGGCGGTGATCGGACTTCGCGAGGAGGCGAAGACGATTCGTGATGCAGCGAATAGGATTTGGAGGTGTGCGATAAGTGTTCTGCGTGTGCCGAAATTTATCCGGGATGCTCAGAACACCTTCATGAGATGGAAGAAATTATTTCGGGTCGGGCAGAAACAACTTCTGGGATGCGAGATGTTTTGCTGTGCTTGCGGGCGGTGGATGGGCTCAAGGCGTGGCGGTTCGCTGGTGATCGACCCAGATGAATTTGTCCGTGGCAAAGCCCAGGGTCTGCGCCTGGGCCAGCAGTTGCTGGCGAACATCGGCGGAGAGCGTCGTGTCGCGGGCCAGAATCCACAGGTAATCGCGATCGGGGCCGGCGACGAGGGACCAGCGATAGTGCTGTTGATCCAGCGCGACCACGTGATAGCCGCCGTAAAAGGGCCCGAAGAACGAGACCTTCAGTGATCCCGTGTTCTTGTCGCCAGTGAACAGTGCACGGCCGATGGCCTCTTTCCAGGCCTGGCGCCGGGTGTCATAGCCACGGTTGATGACCTTGACGCTGCCGTCGTCCTGTAACGCGTAGGTGGCATTCACATCGCTCATGCCGCGCTCGAAGGAATGATCGAGCCGGGCGATTTCATACCACTGGCCGAGGTAGCGATTGATGTCGAAAGACGTTACGGGATGCACGCCTTCAGGAGGCATCGTCGAACAAGCCGTCAGCGACAGGGTGAAGAGCAGGGTGAGGACGGCGGTGCGCATGATCGACATCATACCGGCTGAGGCATGACGAAGAGCGCTGCCAAGGCCCTGCTGTCAGTGCTGAAGGGCCCAGGCGACACCTTCTGTCGATGCGTAATGCAGCGCGGCGGTCTGACTCGTGAAGCTGGGTTTGAAACGCATGATCCGGGTCGTGGTGGATGTGCCTCTGCCCGAGTGAATGGATACCGATGCGGCAAAGCCGCCGTCGGAGTCCGCTTTGGTCATGGGGGAAACGCGAAAGCGGCCTACGGTGATGGGTGTGGTGTTGTGCATAGTTATATTTTTTGAGATGGCGGGTGCCATGCAGGAGAGATCCGACAGGACAAGACCTGTCGTGTTCGGAGGCGTACCCCGGAAGTGCGGCGTCACGACAAAGCAAATCGGAATGCTGGTGATGTCGTGGGTAGGCCGTGCTTGCCGGTGCCAGACGCGATGGCGCGTTATGGCTCGTCCGCCGGTTTGTTTTCAAGAAGAGGAAGGCTTCGCATCCGGGCGTTCCGTTGGCGCCATGACTGGCAAATTCGGGACGCTGCGTCTGGATGGGAGGGTTACCGCTGCTTGCGCGATGGGCGCTATTGAAATTCACGAGAAGCCCCGATTGGTGGTGGGCTTCTTTGTGAATTGGTGGCGCACCCTACCATGCGTGGGCCAGATTGTGCAATAGATTTGTGTCGTGATTGTGACGGCGCGTCCGTCTATTGCTTTCCAGCGATGCGCGAAGGGTTCAGCACGATTGGCCCTGGCCCTCGAGCACCGCTGGCGTTTGCTGACGCTCAGTGCATCAGCTTGCCGCCGCTGCCGAGGATGGTGACTTCGGCGAAGTGGGAGCCCTGGCGTTTGCCGGGGCCGAAGTCGATGGTGTAGCCGCCGGTGTCGTAGTTGCGCAGGCTTTCGAGGGCGGTGGTGAGTTTTTCTCGCGTGGGTTGGGGGCCGGCGCGGCGCAGGCCTTCGACGAGGACCTTGGCGGAGATGAAGCCTTCCAGCGTGGTGTAGGTGAGGCCGGCCTTGGGTTGCAGGGGCTTGGGGAGGGCTTCGAATTCGCGCACCAGCGGCAGTGCGGCGTTGCCGGGGTAGGGCATGACCTGGGAGATGGCGATGCCGGTGGCGTCGGGGCCGAGTTCGTTGGCGAGGGCTTTGACGCCGACGACGGAGACGGCGAACAGCTGGGCAGCGCTGCCGCCCTGCTTGAGCTTCCGGACGAAGGCGGCGGTGGCCTTGTAGGTGCTGAACATGATCACCGCCTGCGGGTCGGCGGCGCTGATGCTGCGCACGGCGGGGCCAACGTCGAGGCTGTTCTTGTCGAAGGAGCCCTTGGCGGCGATGGTCAGGTTGCGTTTGCGCAGGGCCTTGGTGACGCCGTCCACGCCGGAGATGCCGAGAGTGTCGTTCTGGTAGAAGACGGCGATGCGGGTGACGCCGGTGGTGGTGAGCTGGCGGACGATCTTCTCGGCTTCGTCGCCGTAGCTGGCGCGCACCCAGAAGGTGTAGGGGGAGGACTGGTTGCGCAGGTCGTCGGAGCCGGTGAAAGGGGCGACGGAGGGGACCTTGCGTTCGTCGAGCAGCGGCATCACGGCCCAGTAGTTGGCGGTGCCCATGATGCCGAGGAAGGCCAGCACCTTGTCGTTGTCGAGCTGCTTCTTGACGTTCTGCACCGCGCGTTCAGGCACGTAGGCGTCGTCTTCGCTGACGAGTTCGATCTTCTTGCCGTGGATGCCGCCCTTGCTGTTGATCCACTTGAGGTAGGCGTCGGCGCCGTCGCGCAGTTCGGTGCCGAGCTCGGCCAGGGGGCCGCTGAGGGCGGCAGTCTGGCCGATGCGGATGGTGTCGGTTGTGGCGGGGGCTTCGGGGGCGGCGTGCAGCGGGGCGCTGGCAAGCAGCAGGCTGCCGAGCAGGGTGGTCAGGGCGCCAAGGCCCTGGGCGG
Organism: Zoogloea sp. GDB6; assembly: GCF_056724105.1. NCBI lineage: Bacteria > Pseudomonadati > Pseudomonadota > Betaproteobacteria > Rhodocyclales > Zoogloeaceae > Zoogloea > Zoogloea sp. GDB6. Next base: position 213,859 of record NZ_CM161497.1, read on the forward strand.
AAAATCCCATGACAGTCTCCATGGACAAGGTGGCGGAGCCGGTCTGCTGCCGGCTCTCGGTTGTTGGAGGCGGGAGTTTATCCGCAAGCGATGTCTTGCGGATATGGGGGCGTCATGGATTTGGCGTAATGCCGGGGGTCAGCCGCGTTTTTTCCAGCTGGCGCGGCAGGTGTCCTGCAGGTAGTCGAGGACGTCGCCTTCGTCGTGGTGGTCGAGCTGCATGCGGGCTTCGGGGCCAAGGTCTTCGAGCCACATGCGGCGCACGTCGGCCTGATATTCGAAGGGGACGACGTGTTCGATGAAGTGGGCGACGGCCTGTTCATCGAAGCCCTTGTCGCGGAAGTTGTCCCAGATCTGCAGGGCATCTTTTTTGCGAAGGCTGCGGGCAGGTTCGACGCCGGTGGCGACCATCAGCAGCACGCCGCACTGGACGTCGGTGTGGTCGCCCTGGCGGCCGGTGATGTGCTGCCATTCCTCGGCGCGGGCCTTGTCGTGGTGGGTGATCTCGTGCACCGAGTTGGTGTCGAAGAAGAACAGGCCGGAGAAGCGGTCTTGATTGCGGTAGAGCTCGGTGGCGGGGACTTCGCGGATTACCGGCAGCACCTTGGCGATGAAGCGCTCCTTCTCCTTCTCCATCAGGCTGCGCAGGTGGGCGGGGGCGTCTTCCAGCCAGGTGTCGAGGGTCGGGAAGGCGGGGCTGCGCTTCTTGAGTGCGGCTTCGTGCAGCTTCATGAAGCGGTCGACGCTGAAGAAGCCGGCGGGCTTGCGTTCGCTGAGGAGGATCAGCAGCGCGCTGTTGATCACCGATTCGCTGAATACGTGCCATTCGGTGGCGTCGTCGCGGCTTACGCCGAATTTGCCGGCCAGCCAGTAGGCCAGCTCGATGTGGTGCTGGTGCTGCTCGCGGGTGCGCCGTTCGGCGAGGTAGCGGGAGTAGGTGATCGGCGTGACCGAGGTGTATTTGTCGAGAAAGTCCTTCTCGTTCTCGCGCAACACCTCGGGGCCGGCCAGCAGGCGTTCGCTGGGCAAGGCGTGGAGCTTGCGCAGGCGGTCGGCGCCGGCCTTGGAGAGGGCCAGCAGCGTCTTCTCGCGCAGCAGTTGGGTGGCGACGTCCATGCGTCCACCGGATTCCGCTTCGAGGGCCAGGCCGACGAGGGTTACCAGCCGGTTGCGGGCGGCTTCCAGCTCGGGGCGCAGGTTGGCGGTGCCGAAATAGGCGGCCAGCTGCACGATGCCCTTGGCGCCTTCCTTGCGGATGCCGTCCAGGCGGCCGGCATCCACGTGGTGGTTCTTCAGCGCGTGGCGCAGCACCCGTTCGAAATAGGGGCTGGCGTCGACGGTGGCGAGTGCGGTATCGATGGACATGGGCGTCGGATCAGATCGCGGATTCTTCGTCGTCTTCTTCCAGGCGCGGCACGCCCGGTTCGGATTCGGCCGGCAGGCGGGCGGCTTCGGCGGCGCGCTGGAGGCGGTCCTGGATCTCGATGACGAGCAGTTCGAAGGTGTCCTGGAATTCGTGGCGCAGCACCCAGGCGGTCTCCATCCAGTCGCCGTCGGCCACTTCGGAGCGGGACATGCGCACGCGCACCATCTCGACGGCGTCGCCGATCTCCAGGCCCTGGTCGAGTTCGTCCACACGCTCGGCGTCCCAGGTGATGGCGGACTTGGGCGCGAAGGCTTTTTCGGCATCGATCTCCTGTTCGAAGACGCCGTGGAAGGCGAGGGCGAGCAGGGAGTCGTAGTGGTCGATGAAGTAGTCGGCCAGCAGGCGCACGCCTTCGTCGTGCTCGGCGAGGCAGTCCAGCACCTCGGCGCAGGACGGGCCGGTGCGGTGCATGACGGCGTTCATGGTGTTGCGCAGGCGCGGCACGTACTTCTCGAGGGGCTCGCCGTACTGGCGTTCGAGCAGGATGGCCTGGACGAACTGCTCGGGGCTGACCAGCAGGTTGATGACCGATTCCTTGCTGGCGTCGAACTCGCGCATGACGGCCAGCACGTCCTTGGGGGCCATCTCGTCGAGCACCGCCACCAGGGCGTGGTCGCCTTCCTGTTCGGCGATGACGGCGAGATTGGCTTCGGCTTCGGCGATTTCGCCGGCCTGGATCAAGGCATGGGTTTGCTTGATGACAAGCTCAGACATGGAGGGAAAACCTTTCGATTAACGGTCGACGGCGTCGAAGCCCTGTTCGGACAGCCACTCTTCCCCGGCTTCGCCGAGGTCGTCGCTGTCTTCGTCTTCATCACTGGCGCTGGGGGCGGCAGCGCGGGCGATGGCGCCGCTGCCGAGCATCCATTCGAGCACTGCGGCGGTGACGAGAAAATCGCTGCCGCCGGCCTGCTTGAGGCTCTGCTCGACGAGCGGCTTGGCCCACGGGGCGAGTTCGAGGGATTCGGCGAGTTCGTCCCAGTTGGGGAAGCTGCCGTCGCCCGGCTCGGTGTGCGAGGCGGCGTGCAGGGCCTTGGGCGCGCTGAAGCGGAAGGCGCCGTGCAGTGCGGAGGCCACCATCTCGGGGGCGGTGTCGATCATCGAGAGCAGGAAGGGGAATTCACTGTGTTTCTCGCGGACGCGCTTCTTGAGCACGTCCTTGCCTTCCGAGTCGGAGCGCAGGTCGTCGATTTCACTGGCGTAGCGCTCGAAAATGTCTTCGAAGTAAAACGAGGTCAAGAAATTACCTTTTCAATGTACGAGGCCCACAGGGACGTGGCCTCCTGCAGCGGGTCGTCGATGAGGTTGCGCTGGCGCAGGGCGTCGTAGTCGCGCCGCTTGGCCTCGTCGGAGAGCAGATCATAGGCCGTCTGGATGTCGCGGAAGCGCGCTGCGGCGCCTGGATCGGGGTTGCGGTCCGGATGGTAGAGGCGCGCCGCCTTGCGGTAGGCGGTCTTGATGACTTCCGCCGAGGCGCTCGGCGCGACGCCGAGGACTTCGTAGGGATCACGCATGGCGCTCAGCCCTGCTTGTTGTTGACCTGGCCGATGCCCAGCCGTTCGCACAGGGCGATGGTGGGGCCGGCCTGGTTCATGCTGTAGAAGTGCAGCCCGGGGGCGCCGGCTTCGATCAGCTTGGCGCACAGCTCGCTGACCACGTCGAGGCCGAAGGCCTTGATGGATTCCGAGTCGTCGCCGAAGGCTTCGAACTTGCGGCGCATCCAGCGCGGGATCTCGGCGCCGCAGGCATCGGAGAAGCGTGCCAGCTTGGAGAACGAGACGATCGGCATGATGCCCGGCACGATGGGCACGTTGACCCCGAGGCGCTCGCATTCGGTGCGGAAGTGCAGGTAGGCGTCGAGGTTGTAGAAGTACTGGGTGATCGCCGAGTCGGCACCGGCATCCACCTTGCGCTTGAAGGCCAGCAGGTCGTCCTGCGGCGTGCGCGCCTGGGGGTGGTATTCCGGGTAGGCGGCGACTTCGATGCGGAAATGGTCGCCGGTCTCGGCGCGGATGAACTCGACCAGCTCGTTGGCGTAGCGCAGTTCGCCCGGATCGCCGACGCCGGAGGGCAGGTCGCCACGCAGGGCGACGATGCGGCGGATGCCTTCGTCCTTGTAGCGCAGCAGGATCTCGCGGATGTGCTCGCGGGTGGAGCCGATGCACGACAGGTGCGGCGCGGCCTGGTGGCCTTCACGCTGGATCTCGAACACCGTTTCGAAGGTGCGCGCCTGGGTGGAGCCGCCGGCACCGAAGGTGACCGAGAAGAACTCGGGCTGCAGCACGGCCAGCTGGGCACGGGTGGCGCGCAGCTTCTCGACGCCTTCCAGGGTCTGGGGCGGGAAGAATTCGATGGAGAAGGGAGTCTTGTTCGGCACGGGATTTTCCTCGTGGGCCCGCCGGCGCATGGGCGTCGGCGGGCAGGGGCCAGCTCTTAGTAGCGGTAGTGCTCGGCCTTGTAGGGGCCGGCGACGGGCACGCCGATGTAGTCGGCCTGGGCCTGGGAGAGCACGGTGAGATTGGCACCGATCTTCTTCAGGTGCAGGCGGGCCACCATCTCGTCGAGATGCTTGGGCAGCACGTAGACGCCGACCGGGTACTGCTCGAGCTTGGTGAACAGCTCGATCTGGGCCAGGGTCTGGTTGGCGAAGGAGTTGCTCATCACGAAGCTCGGGTGGCCGGTGGCGCAGCCGAGGTTAACCAGGCGGCCTTCGGCCAGCAGGATGATGCGCTTGCCGTCCGGGAAGATGATGTGATCGACCTGGGGCTTGATGTTCTCCCACTCGTACTGGCGCAGGCTGGCGACTTCGATCTCGGAGTCGAAGTGGCCGATGTTGCAGACGATGGCGTTGTTCTTCATCGCCTTCATGTGGTCGTGGGTGATCACGCCCACGTTGCCGGTGGTGGTGACGAAGATGTCGCCCATGGAGGCGGCGTCTTCCATCGTGACCACGCGGAAGCCTTCCATCGCTGCCTGCAGCGCGCAGATCGGGTCGATTTCGGTGACCCACACGGTGGCGCCGAGGCCGCGCAGGGATTGTGCACAGCCCTTGCCCACATCGCCGTAGCCGAGCACCACGCCGATCTTGCCGGCGATCATCACGTCGGTGGCGCGCTTGATGCCGTCCACCAGGGATTCGCGGCAGCCGTAGAGGTTGTCGAACTTGGACTTGGTGACCGAGTCATTGACGTTGATGGCCGGGAACTTCAGCTCGCCCTTGGCGTGCATCTGGTACAGGCGGTGCACGCCGGTGGTGGTTTCCTCGGTGACGCCCTTCACCTGCGCCAGGCGGGTGGAGTACCAGGTCGGATCCTGTTGCAACTTGGCCTTGATGGAGGCGAACAGCACCACGGCTTCCTCGCTGTCCGGGTTGTCCAGCACCGACAGATCCTGCTCGGCGCGGGCGCCCAGGTGCAGCAGCAGCGTCGCGTCGCCGCCGTCGTCGAGGATCATGTTGCTGTAGCCGCCGTCGGCCCACTCGAAGATGCGGTGGGTGTAGTCCCAGTAGTCGGTGAGGGATTCGCCCTTCACGGCGAACACCGGGATGCCCTTTTCGGCGATCGCGGCGGCGGCGTGGTCCTGGGTCGAGAAGATGTTGCACGAGGCCCAGCGCACTTCGGCGCCGAGAGCGGTCAGCGTCTCGATCAGCACCGCGGTCTGGATGGTCATGTGCAGGGAGCCGGTGATGCGCGCGCCCTTCAGCGGCTGCTTGGCGGCGAATTCCTCGCGGATGGCCATCAGGCCGGGCATTTCGGTTTCGGCGATGCGGATTTCCTTGCGACCCCAGTCGGCCAGGGACAGGTCGGCAATAACGAAATCGGTGAACTTTTCAGCCACAGCGTTCATGAGAACTCCTCGAACATGTGGCCGGGAAGGGACTACGCGTGGCTCGGGATGATGGCTCACCGCGTCTCCCCGTGCCCGGCACGGGTTTGCAAACAAGCATGGACGGGTGAGCGCGGTTGCGGGTGACGCGGAGAAAAGCCTCGCGGCACCGACATCGAGCCTGGGACGGCGGGCCTTGCACCCGGCGGTCTTGCAGCGCTCCTCGATTCAGGGGGGCGATTATAGCGGATCGACGCTGATTTTCTTGAGAATTTTGCCGCGCTCCTACAGCGCTGCGTCGAGGACCTTGCCAAAGACCTCCGCTTCCTGGAAGCCGACCACGCGCAGATCCTGGCGTTCTTCTCCGCCCGCCTTGAAGAAGATGATGCCGGGCGGGCCGAACAGATTGAAGCGCTTGAGCAGGGCTTTGTCGGCATCGTTGTTGGCGGTGACGTCGGCCTGCACGAGCTGGAAGCCGGCCAGGCGTTTGGCGATGGCCGGGTCGGCGAAGGTGAAGCGCTCCATCTCCTTGCAGGAGATGCACCAGTCCGCATAGAAGTCGAGCATCACCGGGCGGGTGGAGGTCTTGATGACTTGGTCGAGCTCTTCCACCGAGGCGACGCGCTGGAACCTGGTTTCGGCTGCGGCGGGCGCTCCGGCGGCCTGGGCACGCAGGATCGCGAGGGGCTGCAGCGGGTCGCGGGAGCCGGCCATCGCGCCGATGAACAGCGCCGCACCGGCGAGCAGCGCGAGCACGCCGAAACCCTTCCAGAAACGCTGCCAGCCGCTGGCATGGGGCGGCAGCGGATCAAGGGCGTGCAGGTAGATCGCCGAGAACACCAGCAGGCCGGCCCAGGCCAGCATCGGCACGACGCTCGGCAGCACCGGCGTGACCAGCCAGATGGCGACGCCCAGCAGCATCACGCCGAAGGCGCGCTTGACCCCTTCCATCCACGGGCCGGGCTTGGGCAGCGCGCTGCGCGCCAGTACGCCGACGAGCAGCAGCGGGGCACCCATGCCGAGGGCCATGATGAACAGTGCGGCGCCGCCGAGCGCGGCGTTGCCGGTCTTGGCGATGTAGAGCAGGGCGCCGGCCAGCGGTGCGGCGACGCAGGGGCCGACGATCAGCGCGGACAGGGCGCCCATCAGCAGGATGCCGCCGGGCGAGCCGCCCTGATGGTTGACGGTGTCGGACAGGCGGCTCTGCAGCGCGATGGGGAGCTGCAGTTCGTAGAAGCCGAACATGGAGCCGGCCAGCACGATGAAGATCAGCGAGAAGGCGCCGAGTACCCAGGGGTTTTGCAGTGCGGCGGACAGCAGCGTGCCGGATAGCCCGGCGGCGACGCCAGCGGCCGCGTAGGTGAGGGCCATGCCGAGCACGTACAGGCTGGACAGGCCGAAGGCGCGGCCCTTGGTGATCGCATGGCCATGGCCGACGATGATGCCGGACAGGATCGGGATCATCGGGAACACGCAGGGCGTCAGCGCCAGCAGCAGGCCGAAGCCGAAGAAGCTGAGCAGGATGGTGGCGGTGCTGCCGCCGGACAGCAGGCGGGCGATGCGGCCGGATTCGTCGTGGCTGCTGTCGGCCACAGGAGCGGCCGAGGCCGGCGCTGCGCTGGCGGCGGGCGTTTCGGCCTTGCCCAGCGCACGGGCCAGGAAGCCGCCGGATCCGCCGTCGGCGCCGGCTGCGGCGATGGTGAAGCTCTGCTTCTGCGGCGGGTAGCAGATGCCCATGTCGGCGCAGCCCTGGCTGCTGACTTCCAGCTCGAAGGGCGGCTTGCCGGCGACGATGGGCACCGGGACGACCAGTTCGTGGCGGTAGATCTCCACCTGCCCGAAGGCATCGTCTTTCTTCGGCTTGCCGGGCGGGATGGCGGGTTCGCCGAAGGTCACGCCTTCGGCCTGAAACTTGAAGCGGTGGCGATACAGGTAGTAACCGTCGGCGATCTGGAAGCGTACTTCGACGGTGTGGTCGTCCACCGCGCGGGCGGAGACGCGGAAGGCCTGTTCGACCGGCAGCGGCTCTTCGGCGGCGTGGGCGAGGCTGCCGAGCAGGGACAGAATGAAGAGCAGCAGGGGCAGCAGGAAGGTACGGATTCGGATCATGGCCGGCAGTGTAGGGGCAGCACGGCCGGGCCGCCCCGCGAATGGATCAAGAAATGGCGCTCGGGCTGTAGAAGGCGCCAGAGGCGTTCAGGTGGCCGCCTGCGTTTCGGCGGCGACCCAGGCCAGGTAGCCGGGCAGACCGTCAGTGACAGGGACTGCGATCAGCTCGGGAAGTTCGTAGGGATGGGCTTCCTGCACCGCGGCCTGCAGTTCGACGTAGCGGGCGCGGGTGGTCTTGATCAGCAGCGGCACTTCGCTGGCCGTTTCGACGGCACCCTGCCAGCGATAGACCGAGGTGCACGGGGCCAGGATGTTCACGCAGGCGGCCAGGCGGCGTTCGATCAGCAGCGCGGCGAGGGTATTGGCTGCGGCGGCGTCGGGCAGGTTGGTGAGGACCAGCAGGGTGTCGTCGGTGGTGCTCATGGGGTTCTCATTTCAGCAGCCGGCGGCGCGTCAGCGCCAGGGCCAGCCAGAAGGCCGCGACGGTGACGGCGGCCAGCACGCCGGCGTGCAGCGCGATGTTCTGCGGCACCTGGCCGAGCAGCAGCGGGCGGGCGAGGCTGACCGCATGGCTCAGGGGCAGTGCGTCGGCGATGTGGCGTACCGCGTCGGGCAGCTGGCTCTGCGGGAAGAACACGCCGGACAGCAGCGTCATCGGCGTGATGAAGAGGGTGAAGTAGTACATGAAGAAGTCGTAGCTCGGCGCCACGGCGGTCATGATCAGTCCGAGGGCGGCGAAGCACAGGCCGGTGAGGAAGATCACCGGGATCGCTGCCAGCGCCAGCGGCGAGGCGGTGAAGCCGAAGGCGGCGATCACCGCGAGGATCGCCGTGCCGGCCAGCGTGGCCTTGCTGGCGGCCCACACCAGCTCGGCGGCGACGATGTCGTCGAGGGCGATCGGGGCGTTCATGATGGCCTCCCAGGTCTTCTGCACGTGCATGCGCGAGAAGCCGGAGTACAGCACCTCGAAGGTGGCCGCGTTCATCGTGGAATAGCACAGGGTGCCGCCGGCCAGGAAGGCGATGTAGGACACGCCCTCGACCTGCGGCACCAGCATGCCGAGGCCGTAGCCGAGGCCCAGCATGTAGATCACCGGGTCGGCCAGGTTGCCGACGACGGACGGCAGGGCCAGCTTCTTCCAGACCAGGAAGTTGCGCCGCCACACCGCGGCGAAGCGCAGGGACAGGCGTGGCGGAGCAAAGTGGCCGCGGCGGGCGGACGGTTTATCCATGGGCGTTCAGTCGCGCAGTTCGCGGCCGGTGAGCTTGAGGAACACGTCCTCCAGGTTGGCCGGGCGGTGGAGGGTGCGCAGGCCGGGCTGATGGGCCAGGTGGGCCAGCAGCGGGGCTGCGTCGTCGGTATAGCAGAAGGCGGTTTCGCCGCTGATCTCGCAGCGCTTGCTGAAGCTGGCTGCATGGCGGGTGGCCCATGCGGCGGCACCGGATTCGGGGCCGGCGGACTGGCCGTTGCCGGTCCATTCACCGAAGACTTCCACTACCTGCGGTTCGATGTGGGCGGCGATGACCTCCCGCGGGCTGCCCTGGGCGAGGAGGCGCCCGGCGTCGAGGATGGCCAGCCGGTGGGCGAGACGTTCGGCCTCGTCCATGAAGTGGGTGGTCAGCAGGATCGTCGTGCCTTCTGCGGTGAGGCGGCGCAGGCGTTCCCAGATCAGGTGGCGGGCCTGGGGGTCGAGGCCGGTGGTGGGCTCGTCGAGGATCAGCAGCTCGGGTTTGTTGACCAGCGCGCGGGCCAGCGTGAGGCGCCGCTTCATGCCGCCGGACAAGGACTGGATGCGTGCGTTGTCCTTGCCCTCCAGGCCGGCAAAGGCCAGCAGCTCGGGGATGCGCGGGCGGATCTCGCTTTCGCGGATGCCGAAGTAGCCGGCGAAGACGATCAGGTTCTCGGCGCAGGTGAAGTCCGGGTCGAGGCTGTCGAGCTGTGGCACCACGCCGACCCGCATGCGGGCTTCCCGGGCCTGCTCGGGAACCGGCAGGCCGCACAGACGGATGTCGCCGGCGGTGGGGGCGGTGAGGCCCAGCGCGCAGCGCAGTGTGGTGGTCTTACCGGCGCCGTTGGGGCCGAGCAGCGCGAAGCATTCGCCGGGGCGCAGGCTGAGGTCCAGCCCGCGCACCACCTCACGGGCTTCGCTGCCTTCGCCGAAGCGCTTGACGAGTCCGCTGATCTCGAGGGGCATCAGTTCGGCGGCGGCGTGGTGGATACGAAGGACGGCCGGGCGAGGATCTGCTCGGCCCAGGCGGCCAGCGCGGTATGGCGGGAGCGCCAGTTGAACTCGGCGAGGCGCAGGTCCAGGTAGCCGAGGGCGCAGCCGGCGGCGATGTCGGCAATGCTGAGGGCTTCGTCACCGAGCCCCAGCCGTTGTTCGAGGCGTTCTTCTAGCGCGGCGAGGCCGCGGCGGATCTTGTCGAGCTGGCGCTGGATGTTGGCGTGATCCTGCTTCGGCAGCGGGCGGCGGCTTTCCAGGAAGGCCGCCACGGCGGCGTCGGTGATGCCGTCGGCGAGGGCCTCGCTTTGGCGCACCGGCAGCGCGGCCAGGCGCTCGGCGGGAATCAGCTCGGGGCCGCCGAGGGTCTCGAGGTATTCGGCGATGACCGGCGAGTCGAACCATACCTGGCCGTCGTCGGCGACCAGCGCCGGCACCTTGCCGAGGGGGTTGTAGTCGGGCACGCGGGTCTCGGAAACCCACGGGATGTCGACGATCTGCTCGAAGGGCAGGGCCTTTTCGGCCAGCACGATGCGGATCTTGCGTGCGTAGGGGCTAGTGAGGGAGACGACGAGTTTCATTGCTTTTCTGTTGTCAGAGAGGGCGCCACGCCCGTTCGATGATGCTGCGGATGATGTGCAGCTTGCCGTGGAAGAAGTGGTCGGCACCGGGGACGACGACGACCGGCAGCTCCTGCGGTTCGGCCCATTCCATCACGTTGGCGAGGGCGACGGTCTCGTCCCGCTCGCCGTGGATGATCAGGCTGTCCTTGGGCACCGGCAGCGTGGTGTAGCTGCGCGCACCGGTGACTTCACCGGCGGCGGTGCCGACCAGCACGATGCGTCCCGGTGGTGTGATGCTGTCGGCCAGGCGGGCGGCGACGCGGGTCTGCACGTAGGCGCCGAAGGAGAAGCCGCCGAGGGCGAGCGGCAGGCCACCCCAGCGGCTCTGCGCCCAGGCGATGACGGACAGCATGTCTTCGGTTTCGGCGCCGCCGTTGTCATGGGTGCCGACGCTCTTGCCGACGCCGCGGAAGTTGGGGCGCAGCGCCGCGTAGCCCATGTCGCGGAAGACCCGCGCCAGGGTGTGGGCGACCTTGTTGGTGTTGGCGCCGTGGAACAGCGGGTGCGGGTGGCACACCAGCGCGATACCACGGACCTGGTCCGGGGTGTCGATGATCAGTTCGATCGGGCCGTCGGGGCCGTTGATGAGGGCGGTTTCAGTGGCGGGCATGATCAGATCTTCAGGCGTTCGACGATGCGGCCGTGCTGTAGGTGCTCGCTGATGATTTCGTCCACGTCGGACTTGTCGACGAAGGTATACCAGACGTTGTCGGGGTACACCACCAGCACCGGGCCTTCGTCGCAGCGATCGAGGCAGCCGGCCTTGTTGATGCGTACCTTGCCCTTGCCCTTCAGGCCGAGCGCGGCGATGCGGTCCTTGGCATAGGTCTGCAGCTCGACGGCGCCCTGGGCTGCGCAACAGGTTTCGCCGGGGCCGCGCTGGTTGCAGCAAAAGAAGACGTGGTGCTTGAAGTAGCTCATGGGCGGTCTCCGGGGGAGCGGTTCTGATTGTTGGAATGTGGTCGCGATTATCGGCCAATCGCCGCTCCTGCGGGAGTCGGGTGACGCCCGGAATCAGGGCCGGCGGCCCTTGTCGTCCGGTGCGTTGGGGCCCGTCAGGCCCAGGTAGGCAAAGGCGGCGAAGGGCCACAGGCTGGCCGTGAGCTGGGTAAGACCGTGGAAATTGAGGAAGTTGCCGTGGCGGATCAGTTCCACGTCGCTGGGCAGGAAGGGGTTTTCGGGGGCCAGGTTGACCAGCGCCGTGCCGACCAGCAGCGCCATGCCGGCCAGCATGCCGTGGCTGCGCTTGGGCAGCAGCAGGCAGACGCCGAGCAGCGCCGCGCCGGCGGCAAGACCGATCTGCCCGCCGGGGGTCATCCAGTGGAATGGCTCGCCAGGGGAAAAGAAGGCCGCGGCAGCGAGGGTTTTGGCGCCGAGGCCGAGGAGCACCAGCGTGGCCAGCGGCCATGGGCTGAAGCGGCGCATCATGCAACTGGTGGTGAGGCCGACGGCGAGCAACTGGCTGGTGGCGATGGCGGCTTCCACCTTGACGAAGCGGGTCGGGTTGAATTGCAGCGGGGTCGGTAGATCGAACAGGCGGCGCAGGTCGCCGGTGGCGAACAGCAGGCTTTCGGGAGTCAGCAGGGTGAGCAGCCACAGGCCCATCAGCACCAGCCCGATCTCGCCGGCGTGGCCGGGGACGATGCGCCGCTGGCGCCAGCGGGTGAGGCCGCTGTCGGGGGCGAACAGGCGCTCGCCCCAGCGCGCGCCGGCCAGCGCGCCGAGGATGCCGCCGATGGTATTGCAGCCCACGTCCACGTTGGACGAGACACGGGTGGGCAGGAAGTTCTGCAGGGTTTCCACCGACAGGCTCAGGCTGGCGGTGAGCAGGATCGCCAGCAGCACCGCCAGCGCGCGGGGCAGGCGGCCCAGCGCCGGCACCAGCGCGAAGCTGAAGGGCACGATGCCGATGACGTTCACCACCAGGTCTACCCAGCTGTAGTAGCGCGGCCACGGGGCGGACAGGAAGTCGAAGAGCGGTAGGCCGGGGTCTCGCCAGCCGGTGAAGGGATGCAGGCAGGCGTAAACGATCAGTATCCCGATGGCGGCGGCGAAGTAGGCTGCGAGCGGAGAACTGTGGCGTGGCGAAGGCATCGGGCTGGCTGGAGAAGCGCGTCAGGCTTCATTCTAGCCGCGGACACGGGTTTGGGGCGGGACCCGCGCCACGCCGTGGCCGGGAGGTGGATTCGGGATGAGGGGCCGCCCGCTGCTACTGCCTCAGGCCGGCTGGGTCGGCGCGCGCTTGCCGAAGCCGGGTCGGAAGGCTGCGAGGCGTGCCAGCAGCGCATCCCAGTCCACCGCGTCGAGGGTGTTCTTGACCAGCAGGCCGAGGTCGGTCTCGCCTTCCATCAGCAGGCGGCGGCTGAAGAACAGGGTATCCGGGTCCTCCTCGCGCAGGGCGAGGGCCAGGTAGTCGCGGGTGGTGGCGGAGATGGTCAGGTCCGGCTGGCGCGGGTCGAACAGCGGGCGGAAGCCCCGCGCCGTGAAGGTGAAGCGCAGCGCCAGGCCGGCGTCGGTGACCTTGAGGAGCAGGCGCTTGCCGGTCAGTGGCTCCAGCGTGTCGCGCGGCAGGATGCGGTCGAGAGCCAGGTTGAGGGCGCCGACCAGCGCCAGCGTCGGCGGCAGCTGGGGCAGGCGGGCGCCGATGCTGGCAATTGGCTTGGGCAGGGTGAAGGCGGGCAGTTTCATGGTCGGGCGCTCCGGAGGATCAGGCGGTGACGAGTTGTTCGACGCCGGGCCGGCCGTGCCAGAAGCCGTTGCACGGCGCTTCCGGCAGCAGCGGGCGGGCGTTGCGCAGGGCCTCGGCGGGCTGAAGCTGGCCGGCCAGGGCCTGGCGGAACAGGTCGATGACCTCGGCGGTGTGTTCGCCCTGGGGGCTGATGCGCAGGATATCGAGGCCGTCGGCCTGCACGGCAGGCAGGTCGCCGAGCAGGGTGTGCACATGGGCGGACTGGGTCTGGATGCCGTTGAGGGTCAGGAAGGGTTCGCCTTCGCGGGTCTTCAGCGGAATGCCGTCGGCGAACTGCAGGCAGCGGAACTCGCAGGTGTCCTTCTGCAAATTGTAGTGGCGGGCGGTGAAACAGCGCGCCGAGAAGGCCAGCGGCAGGCGGCCGTGGGCGAAGACCTCCACTTCCATCGGCTGGCCGAGGCCGCCGCGCAGCTCGGCGATCTGCTGGCGCGACATCTCCGGCGGGGCGACCCAGCGGCTGGCGCCGAGCTCGGCGAACATGCCCAGGGTGGCCGGGTTGAAGATGTTCAGCGTGGGGCCGGCGATCCAGTCCGCCACCGGCGCGTCGCCGCCGGTGAGCAGGCGCACTGCGCCCATGTCGTTGGCCTCGACGCGGAAGTGCCCGTTGGTGACGATGCGGCGCAGGGTCTTGAGGTCGGATTCGGATTCCACCAGCACCTGGCTGGACAGCACGACTTCCTTGCCGGCGGCGGCGAGGATGTCGGCTACTTCGAGCCAGTCGCTGAGGCGCAGTTCGTGGCGGCGGGAGCACACCGTCTCGCCGAGATAGACGATATCCACCGGCGCGTCGGCCATGTCGGCGTAGAAGGCCAGCGTGGCCTGGCGGGGCCAGTAGTAGAGCAGGGGACCGAGGGCGAGTTTCATCGCATTCCAGTAAGGCGAAAGGCCGCCCCGGGCTTCGCTGGCCCCTTCCCGGGGCCCGGCGCGGAGCGGCAGGTTTGGGAGGCTTACTTCCAGGGGCGGTAGTAGGCGCCGAGGGTGTGGCTCTGGCCTTCGGACACCTTGTTGAGTTCGGCCATCCACGCCGCCTCGACGCGGAAGGGCGCGGTGTCGGCCTGCAGCCGGTCGATGGCGGCGCGCCATACCTTGGTGACCTGGGTCACGTAGGCGGGGCTGCGCTGGCGGCCTTCGATCTTGATCGCGCGAACGCCGACGCGGGCCAGCTCGGGCAGTAGTTCCAACGTATTGAGGCTGGTGGGCTCCTCGATGGCGTAGTAGGTCTCGCCGTTTACGTCGAAGCGGCCCTTGCACAGGGTCGGGTAGCCGGCCCGCTCGCCGTCGGCGAAGCGGTCGATGAGGATGCCGTTGAGGCGGGTTTCCATGCCCTTCGGGGTCTGCTCCCAGCGCACGTGCTTGCCCGGCGAGCAGGCGCCGTTGCAGTTGGGGGATTCTCCGGTGGCGTAGGCCGACAGCGCGCAGCGCCCCTCTACCATCACGCACAATCCGCCGAAGCCGAACACCTCGATCTCCACCGGGGTGTTGGCAATCACGTGCTCCACCTGGGCCAGGGACAGCACCCGCGGCAGCACGGCGCGCGAAATACCGAAACGTTCGTAGTAGAAATTGATGGCGTCGTAGCTGGTGGCCGAGCCTTGCACTGACAGGTGCAGGCGCAACTGCGGGTGAGTCTTGCGCGCGTAGGCCATCAGGCCGGGGTCGGCGAGGATCAGCGCGTCGATGCCGCAGTCGGCTGCGCGGTCGATGGCGCGGGTCCAGCTGGGCCAGTTGTCGGTCTGCGGGTAGGTGTTGAGGGCCAGCAGCACCTTGCGGCCGCGGTCGTGGGCGTAGCGCACGCCTTCAGCCATCGACTTGTCGTCGAAATTGAGGCCGGTGAAGTTGCGGGCATTGGTGGCGTCCTTGAAGCCTAGATAGACGCAATCGGCGCCGTTGTCGATGGCGGTCTTGAGGGCGGGCAGGCTGCCGGCGGGGCAGACCAGTTCGATCGGATGCGGGGGAGTCATGGGTTCCGGGCGGCGAAAAATGACGCCGGCCGACTATAGGCGCCCCTCGTCGGGCGAACCTTGACCGCGGTCAACGGGGCGCCGGGTCGAGACCGGAGCGGGGAAGGCCATTTGCCAAATGTGTCGGGCGGTTTCGGGACATGGGCATTTCTTGCACGCTGGCGCATACTTGCCCGCGAGGAAGGTTATTGGTTTGGCTTATGACTTCGTCCGTGCCCGTGTCGCGCTGTCGCTTCCTGTCGTTGATTGCCAGCGAGCCCATCATCGGGGGTTACCGCCCTGCATGATGTGCATGTCGAAGGGCATGCGCCGATGAGCGGCGCCCGTTTCCTGTCCCTGCGCTGGCGTCTGCTTGGCCCCTTGCTGGCCCTGTGGGCGATGGGGATGGGGTTGCTGGTCAGCGTTCTGTACTCGGGGATCGTGGAGCGCTTCCAGATCCTCGTCGAGCAGCGCGCCGAGGCGACCGTGTCGGCCGTCCATGCCGCAGCGGAGACCACCCAGGATTCCACCGATCTGCGCCGGCTCGTGTCTGCGCTGGGGGCTGCGCGGGACGTGCAGCGCCTGGTGCTGGTGGCGGGTGAGCCGGGCCGCGTCATCGCCGCCAGTGACCACGACTGGATCGATCTGCCGTTGACGGCGCTGCCCGACCGGGCGCTGGCGGCCAGTCTCGGCAGTGTGCAGGCGTCCCGTCACGGCGCGCGGGTGCTGGATTCGAGCCGTCGCAGCCTGGATGTGTTGGAACCGGTGCTGCTGCTCGGCGCCGGGGGCGATAGCGGCCGCCTGGACGACGGCATACTGTTCCTGCGCCTCGATGCGGGCAGCCTGTGGCAGGCCGCCGAGGAGACGGCGCTGCACCTGTCCGTCGGGCTGGGGGCGGTGCTGAGCCTGGTGGCCGGCCTGATCTATCTGTTGCTGTCCCGCTACGTGCTGCGTCCGGCCGAGGCCATCCGTGCGGCCCTGGGGCGCCGCCGGGCGCCCGGCGGCGAGGATGCCGAGATCCGCATGCCGGTGGTGCGCCGGGACGAACTCGGGGAACTGGCCGAAACCCTCGACGAAACCCTGTCTGCGCTGCGTGCCCGCAACCGTGATATCGAGCGCTTGCAGCGCCTGCACCACGCCTTGTCGGTGACCAACAAGGCGATCGTGCATGCCCGTGATGCGGATGCGCTGCTGCCCCAGGTATGCCGTATCGCGGTTGAATTCGGCGAGCTGGACCTGGCCTGGATCGGCTTCCCCGAGATCGAGGGCAGCGTCCTCAAGCCGGTGGCCATGTACGGCAAGTGCCGCGACGGTGGCACGGATCTGGGCTGTCTGCCCACGCACCGTGTTCCGGCCGAGGCGCTGATCGTCAATGATCCGGCTCTGCCCGACATGGTGGAGGCGTGCCCGGACGGCCTTGGGCGCGACAAGGCGGCCGGTTCCTTTGCCCTGTTCCCGATCCGTGACAGCGGTGGGCCGGACGGGGCACTGGTGCTGTGCAAGGCCGAGAAGCACTTTTTCGATGCGCAGACGGTGGCCCTGCTCGACGAGATGAGCACCGACATCGGCTTCGCCCTCCGCAATTACCGTCGCGACGAGACGCTGCGGCTGGCGGCGAAGGTCTTCGAGAACAACTCGGAAGGCATCGTCATCATCGATCCCGAGCGGCGGGTGGTGATGACCAACCGGGCCTTCACCGCGCTCACCGGCATTGCCGGGCAGGATGTGCGCGGACGGCCTCTGGTGCTGTTCGATCCGCAGAAGCATCCGCGCGGCTTCGCCAGCCGCATCCGCGCCGTAGCGCTGCAGGACGGCCTGTGGCAGGGCGAGGTGTGGATACGCCGGGCCAGCGGCGAGAGCTTCCCCGCCGACATGTCGATCAGCGTCGTGCGGGCCCCCGATGGTCCGGCCTTCCACTACGTCGGGGTGTTCTCCGACATCAGTCGGCGCAAGGCCGATGAGGCGCGCATCCGTTTTCTGGCCAACCACGATTTCCTCACCGGCCTGCCATCGCGGGCTGCGCTGCAGCCGACCATGGCGCACGCCGTGGAGGACGCGAGGCGGGATGGGCGGCGGATCGGGCTGTGCTTCCTGGACCTCGACCGCTTCAAGAACATCAACGACACCCTCGGCCATCACGTCGGCGACCAGCTGCTGGTGGAGGTCGCCCAGCGCCTGACCTCGGTACTGCGTGAAGGGGAGTGCGTGCTGCGCCACGGTGGCGACGAGTTCGTCGTGGTGGTGCCCGAGCAAGGCGGCCCGGCGGATCTCCAGGCCTCGGGGGAGCGCCTGCTGGCGGCCCTGGATGAACCTTTCCGCCTGGCCGGATGTGAGTTCAGCTTGTCCACCAGTGTCGGCGTGGCCATCTATCCGGATCACGGTGAGGACGCGGAGATCCTGCTCGACCGGGCCGACATGGCGATGTACAAGGCCAAGGAAGAGGGGCGTAACGGCGTGCAGTTCTTCACCGAGAGCATGGCCACCGCGACCAGCGAACGGTTGTCCATCGAGCACGCGCTACGCCGGGCGCTGGAGCGCGGCGAGCTGGCGCTGAACTACCAGCCGGTGGTGGCAGTCGACGGTCGGCTGATTGCCGCCGAGGCGCTGCTGCGGTGGACCCACCCGGAACTCGGCAACGTACCGCCGGCCCGCTTCATTCCGTTGGCGGAGGAGAGCGGGCTGATCCTGCCCATCGGCGCGTGGGTGCTCGACACCTTGTGCCGCCAGCTGGCGGCCTGGCGGGCGGAGGGGCGCCGCATGGTGCCGGTGGCGGCCAACATCTCGCCGTTGCAGTTCCGCCGGGCCGATTTCGTCGCCACCGTGGCGGCGGCGCTGGCGCGCCATGGCGTGCCGCCCGAACTGCTGACCCTCGAGGTCACCGAAAGCATGGTTATGGTCGATGTGGAGCAGGCCGCCCACCAGCTCGCCGAACTGAAGGCGCTGGGCCTGTCGATCGCGATCGACGATTTCGGCACTGGCTACTCGAGCCTCGCCTACCTGCGGCGCTTCCCCCTCGACAAGTTGAAGATCGACCAGTCCTTCGTGCGGGCGATCAACGCCGGGCCGGAGGATAGGGCGATCGTCGCGGCCATCGTCGGGCTCGGCCACAACCTCGGCCTAGGGCTGGTGGCGGAAGGCGTTGAGAGCGCGGCGATGGCCGACGCGCTGCTCGATCTGGGTTGCGATTCGCTGCAGGGCTGGCACTTCGGCAAGGCGGAACCTGCAGAACGCTTCGCAGAGCGTTTGGCATAAGGCGGAAACGCTACGCCTTCTCGGCTCCCCCGCGGACCCGGCTCATCCCTATAATCCGCGGATTCGCCAACGCTTTTTCCATTTTTCCCGATGCTGTTCTGGTTCGTCATCGCCTACTGGCTGATCTCGGTGGCCATCGGCCTCATCGCCGCCACGCGGGTCCACAACACCAAGGACTTCGCCGTTGCGGGCCGTCATCTGCCCTTCTACATGGTCACCGCTACGGTGTTCGCCACCTGGTTCGGCTCGGAAACGGTGCTCGGCATTCCGGCGACCTTTCTCAACGAAGGGCTCCACGGCGTGGTCGCCGATCCCTTCGGCTCGTCCCTGTGCCTGATCCTGGTCGGGCTGTTCTTCGCGGCACCGCTGTACCGCATGAACCTGCTGACCATCGGCGACTTCTACAAGCGGCGCTACGGGCGGACTGCGGAGGTGCTGACCACGCTGGCCATCGTGATCTCCTACCTCGGTTGGGTGGGTGCCCAGATCACCGCCCTCGGGCTGGTCTTCAACGTGGTGTCGGGCGGCGAGGTGAGCCGCCTGGCCGGCATGTGGATCGGCTCCGGCACGATCCTCATCTACACGCTGTTCGGCGGCATGTGGGCGGTGGCGATCACCGATTTCCTGCAGATGATCATCATCGTCATCGGCATGCTGTGGATCGGTGGCGAGGTCAGCAGCATGGCCGGTGGCGTCGGTGCGGTCGTCAATCACGCCTTGGGTGAAGGCAAGTTCGCCTTCCTGCCCCCGGCCGACCCGAAGGAAATGATCGCCTTCTTCGCTGCGGCGGTGACCATGATGTTCGGCTCTATCCCGCAGCAGGACGTGTTCCAGCGCGTGCAGTCGGCCAAGTCCGAGAAGATCGCGGTGTGGGGTTCGGTGCTCGGCGGCAGTCTGTATTTCGTGTTCGCCTTCGTGCCGATGTTCCTGGCCTACTCGGCGACGCTGATCTCGCCCGACATGGTGGCGCGCCTGATCTCGTCCGATTCCCAGATGATCCTGCCCGAGCTGGTGCTGAGCAAGGCGCCGCTGGTGGCCCAGGTCATGTTCTTCGGCGCGCTGCTGTCGGCGATCAAGAGCTGTGCGTCGGCCACCCTGCTGGCGCCGTCGGTGACCTTCACCGAGAACATCCTCAAGCCGGCGCTGCCGCATCTCACCGACCGCAAGCTGCTGTTCTGGATGCGCGTGGTGACCTTCGGCTTCACCGTGCTGGTGACCGTCTACGCGATGTACTCCAAGGCCAGCATCTTCAAGATGGTCGAGAACGCCTACCAGATCACTCTGGTGTCGGCCTTCGTGCCCTTGCTGTGCGGCCTGTACTGGCGGCGGGCGACCAATCAGGGCGCGCTGGCGTCCATCTTCTGCGGCATCGGCGTGTGGCTGGCGGTGCATCTGGCCGGTGGCGAGGATCCCTTCGTGCCGGCCCAACTGGCCGGCCTGGCGGCCAGCGCGGTGGGGATGGTGGTCGGTTCGCTGGTGAAACAGCTGGTCCACCATGACATCCACGTGCATGAGCGCCTGCTCCGCGGCCACTATGCGGCCGAGCCCCACGGCATTGCCCACGAGGGGATCGGCGCTGTGCATAAACATGGCCAGTAGCGGCGGACTCATGCGTCCCGCCGCGTCGGCCGGAACCTTGGCCGAGTCTTGCCGTCTGTCGTCTTAACCGTTGCCTGCCAGGATCCTGCCTTGAACCCGTCCGCGCCATCGCCCAAGACCATCGCCGTCGCCCTCACCGGAGCGTCCGGTATGCCCTATGGGCTGCGCCTGGTGGAATGCCTGCTGGCCGCGGGCTGCCGGGTGTGGCTGCTGTATTCCCAGGTGGCGCAGATCGTCGCGCGGCAGGAGATGGATCTTGCCCTGCCGTCTCGGCCGACTGAGGTCGAAGCCCTTCTGAGCGAGCGCTTCGGTGCGGTAGCTGGGCAGTTGCAGGTGTTTGGTCGGGAGGAATGGTTCGCGCCGCCAGCTTCGGGTTCCAATCCGCCGGACGCGATGGTCGTCTGTCCGTGTTCGATGGGCTCGCTGGCGTCGATCGCCGCCGGCCTGGCCGGCAACCTCATCGAGCGGGCTGCCGACGTGGCCATCAAGGAAGGGCGCAAGCTGATCCTGGTGCCGCGGGAGACGCCGTTTTCGCAGCTGCACCTGGAGAACATGCTGCGCCTGGCCCGCATGGGCGTGGTGATCCTGCCGGCCAATCCGGGCTTCTATCACCGGCCGCAGACGGTCGGGGACGTGGTGGATTTCGTCGTCGCCCGGGTGCTCGACCAGTTGGCCGTGCCGCATGCGCTGATGCCGCGCTGGGGCGAGGGCGACGAGTAAGGCGCATCCACTCGCCCGCGGGCGGTCGGGTAGCGCTCCGTGGCGAGTGGGCGCGTGCCGACGGGAAGGCTGTGCCGGATTACAGGAGTGACACCATGCATGACACCGTCGAGATCCCGCTATTCCCGCTGCATACGGTGCTGTTTCCCGATGGCGTGCTGTCCCTCAAGCTGTTCGAGGCCCGCTACCTCGACATGGCGGCGCGCTGCATGCGGGCCAATGCACCCTTCGGCGTATGCCTGATCCAGGAGGGCGGCGAGGTCGGCAATCCGGCGGTGCCCTTCGAAACCGGTACCGTTGCGCGGATCGGGGATTGGGACATGTCCCAGCCCGGTCTGTTGTTCATCACCTGCCGGGGGGGTGAGCGCTTCCGCATCGTGTCCCGGGACATTCATTCCGACCGTTTGCAGACGGCCCGTGTAGAGGTGATCCTCGAACCGCCGGTGGAGCCGGTGCCGGACGAGCTGCATGGCTTGCTACCTTTGCTGCGTGCCATCGTGGTCGACGCCGGTGACGAGATGTTTCCGCCGCCGCACCGCTTCGACGACGCCAGCTGGGTTGGCTACCGTCTCGCGGAGATCCTGCCGATCCCGGTGAAGGCCCGCCAGCGCCTGCTCGAGCTGCAAGACCCGCTGTCCCGGCTGGAGATCATCCATGCCTACCTGCAGCAACACCAGCTGATTGACAGCCGCGATTGAGCCGCGCGGGCGGCCGCTGCGGCCCCACCGTGGTCATGGCCTGCCGAACAGATCGTCCTGCACAAGCTGTTCGAGCAGCTTGCGGATCGGCGCCGGCAGGGCGGCGTCGGCGAGGCGGTCGAGGGGCTGCCACAGGCGGCCGTCTTCGGCAACGGCGGGGGCGGGCGGCGCGACTTCGAGCGCTTCGGGCTGCAGCGTCAGCGTGAAATGGGTGAACACGTGGCGGAAGGGCGTCAGCGGCGTGCGCTGGCGGACGTCCAGGCCGTAGTGGCGGGCCACCCAGTCGGCGCTGTCGGCGTCTTCGGGTAGTTCCGGCAGGCTCAGCAGGCCGCCCCAGATACCGCTCGGCGGCCGGCGCTCCAGCAGCACGGCACCATTGGCGAGGATGGCGGCGAAGCGGCCGCTGCGCTGGGGGCTTTCCTTGCGCGGGCGCGGGGTCGGCAGTTCGGCGACGCGGCCGTCGCGCAGCGCCACGCAGCGCTCGGCCAGCGGACAGCGGGCGCAGGCCGGCCGGCCACGGGTGCAGATCGTGGCGCCGAGGTCCATCTGGGCCTGGGTGTAAACGCCTACGTCCCGTGCCGGCAACAGGCTCTCGGCCAGTTCCCACAGACGGTTTTCCACGGCTTTGGTGCCGGGGAAACCGTCGATACCGAAGACGCGGGTTAGCACCCGCTTCACGTTGCCGTCGAGGATCGCCGCCCGCGTGCCGTAGGCGAAGGCGCTGATCGCCGCCGCCGTCGAGCGGCCGATGCCCGGCAGCTCGGCGAGCTGGGCCGGGTCGGCCGGAAATACGCCGCCGTGGCGGGCCATCAGGGCCTGGGCGCACTTGTGCAGGTTGCGCGCGCGAGCGTAGTAGCCGAGGCCGCTCCACAGGGTCAGCACGTCCTCCACCGGCGCCGCGGCGAGGCTGGGCAGATCCGGAAAGCGCTCGAGGAAGCGCGCGTAGTAGGGGATGACGGTTTCCACCTGGGTCTGCTGCAGCATGATTTCCGACAACCACACCCGGTAGGCGTCATCGGTCTGCCAGGGCAGGTCGTGGCGTCCATGCAGGCACTGCCAGGCGATCAGGGTTTCCGCAAACGTACTCAATTTCGCAAGCTCTCGACGCTGGCCCGCCGGGCAGCGATAATTTCACTCCCCCCAACTGGATTGCTGCCCGCCGTGATGGCGCGCGGACTACCCGATTTCATATGACCTCTCCCAAGAATGATCCGGCGGTACGCGCCTTTCGCGACACGCTGGGCATGTTTCCCACCGGCGTGACGGTGATCACCGCCCGCGCGCCGAGTGGCGAGCCGATCGGTCTCACCGTCAGCTCCTTCAATTCGGTGTCCCTGACGCCGCCGCTGGTCGTGTGGAGCCTGTCTAAGCACCTGCCGAGCGTACCGATCTTCGAAAACGCCGCAGTGTACGCGATCAACATCCTTGCCGAGGATCAGCAGGACATCTCCCAGCGTTTCGCCAGCCGCAGCGACGACAAGTTCGCCGGCTTGCCCTTCACCGAGGGCCTGGACGGCGTGCCGCTGCTGCCGGGCTGCGTGGCCTGGTTCGAATGCCGCCAGTTCTCCCGCCACGAAGGCGGCGACCATGTGGTGTTCATCGGCGAGGTGGCGCGTTTCGACCGCCAGCTCGACAAGACGCCGCTGGTTTTCCAGGGCGGCGCGTACCGCCGCCTGGCCTGAAACATGGACGCACCGCACTGGATCGAGACCGGTAGCGGCTCCCGTGGGCTGGTTTTCCTGCATGGGGTCAGCGGTGGCGCCGCCAGCGCGTTCGACATCCTGCCGCAGATGACGCCCGCAGGCTGGCGCGGTCTGGCCTGGGACATGCCCGGCTATGGCGCCAGCCCGGCGGTGGAGCCCGTCAGCTTCGACAGCTTTGCTGGTGCCGTGGTGGATCTGCTCGACGAGGCCGGCCTCGACAGCGCAGTGCTGGTTGGCCACAGCATGGGCGGCATGATCGCGCTGCAGACGGCGGTGCGTTTTCCGGAGCGGGTCGCCGGCCTGGTGCTGGCTTGCTGCACGCCGGCCTTCGGCGCTGCGTCGGGTGCGCTGCAGAAAGCCTTCCTCGACCGTCGCCTGGGGCCGTTGGACGATGGGGCCAGCATGCGCGAACTGGCCATCGAGCTGATCCCGACGATGATCGGACCGGGCAGCGAAGCCGAGGTCGTGCATGACGCCGTCGACCTGATGGCGCGCATCCCGCCCGACAGTTACCGGGCCGCGATGCATGCGCTGGTGCGTTTCGACCAGCGGGCGGCCTTGTCCACGCTGGAAATGCCGGCGCTGGTGCTGGCCGGCACGCACGACACCGTATCCACGCCACAGGTGGTGCGCCGCATGGCCGAACGCCTGCCGCTGGCCACGTACCGGGAGCTGGACGCCGGCCACATGGCGCCTTTCGAGGAGCCGGAAGCCTTCGCCGCCGAGGTCCGCGGTTTTATCGCCGGCCTCGATAACCTGCCTGTCACCGGTACCCGCTAGGCTTGGACATTTTGCCCGCCATGGAAGAAAGCCCTTTCAAAGGCAAGACCGGCCTGACCCGCGTGTGGAACGCCTTCCACTACTCGATGGCCGGGCTCGGTGCCGCCTACCGCAACGAGGATGCCTTCCGCCAGGAGGTCTGGCTGGCGGTCGTGCTGATGCCGCTGGCCCTGTTCCTGCCCGCCAGCGGCATCGGCAAGGCACTGATGATCGCCAGCGTGCTGCTGGTGATCATCGTCGAGCTGATCAATTCCGGCCTCGAGGCCACCGTGGATCGCATCTCCCTCGAACATCACCACCTGGCCAAGCGCGCCAAGGACATCGGCAGCGCGGCGGTCTTCGTGGCGCTGGTGAATGTCGTCGCCGTGTGGGGGCTGGTGCTGTTCGGCTAAGCAGGAAAAATCGTCATGAGTACCGCGTCCGGCAAGAAGCCCTGTGTCAATTGCACCTGCGCCGCCACCGGCTTCTGTCCGCGCGGCGTGGGGGCCAACATCCCGCCGGAGCTGGTGGCGCAGAACAGCCCGGCACCGGCGAAGCTGCTGTCCGCCGGCCAGCAGCGCCGGGAGCAGTTGCGTCAGCTGCCCGGCAACCGCCGCAAGATGCGTTTCTGACGGACGCCCGGCAGGAGATGTCCTCTGCGGGATGAGGGATGTCCCGCGCGGGGATGCGTTCATTTCCCCATGGTCCGCTGCAGGGCGGGTGAATTCGCGTCCACGGGGTCCGTCATCCCCTGCCCGGCGTGAGAGAATCGCGCCCCCGTCCATTTCCGGAGTTGTCCATGTCCGAATCGACCCAGGCGATCGCCGACCTCGTCATCCACCGCCTGATCCGTGCCGCCGAAGGCGCGTCCACGGTCGAGCTGCGGCCGGCCTCCAATCCCGTCGACGAACCCGCCGCGCGCCTGATGGAGCGCCTGTGCCGGCATTTCGCCGAGCGGCCGGGCAAGGGCTATGGCTGGTTTGAGAAAGACGAGCGGGCTTTTCCGATGCCGCGCTTGGTGCGCGAGCACGCGGTGGACGGCAGCATGGATTTCGCGACCCTGTCCCGCGAGATGGTGACCCACCTGCAGCAGCGCCTCGACGAGGACAAGGTGGACGACGGCGGCTACGTGCTGATCGCCCGCGCCACCATCTTCGGGGCTGACTGCCTGTACGTGGCCCTGCTGCAGGAGACCCTCGGCACGGTGATCGGCGACGGCCTGAGCATCCACGACAGCCCGCACCTGGATTTCGGCGCGCTGCAGGTGGCCGGGCGCATCGACATCACGGCCTGGCAGAACGGCGCCGAGCGCTACATCGCCTTCCTGAAGGGGCGCGGCGACCTGGCCGGCTGGTTCAAGCGCTTTCTCGGCTGCACCGACGTGGTGATCGCCCTCAAGGAGACCAAGAAGCTGGTCGAGACGCTGAGCCATTTCGCCGACACCCAGCAGCTGGAAACCCGCGAGCGCGACGAGCTGCTCGAACGCGCCCACCTGGTGCTGGAGGAAATGGGCGAGAGCGGCGCGGCCCTCGACCTGCAGTCGGTGGCGAGCCAGATCTTCCCTGACGCGCCGCAGAAGCTCAGTGAAACGCTGCAGGACGAAGCCCTCGACCTGGCCAGCGGCTTCGTGCCGGACAAGCGCGCCCTGAAGCCCCTGATCCGCTTCCGCGCCAGCGCTGAGGACTGGAAGCTGGAGTTCGAACGCAGCGGCCTCCGCTCCGGCGCCGTGCAGTACGACAAGGCCAGCAACACGCTGGTGCTGACCAACGTGCCGGAGAGCCTCAAGAAGCTGCTGCTGGAGGAGTGAGCCCTACACCGACCACATGAACCAGCAGGCGGCGCCAAGGGCGCCGAGGCTGGTGACGACGGCGGTGGTGCGCAGCGGGTGGAACTGTGTCCATAGCAGCAGGCCGGTGATCGACAGCAGGATCAGGCTGCCCGCGATGGTGTCGGACAGCAGCACCCAGAAGGCGCTGGCGCCGACCGCCATGTGCAGCCGCGTGAGGGTGCCGATCGGCGTGGCGTCCGACTGGTCCAGTTTCACGAAGCGGTTGCCGACGAAGTACTCGGCGCTGACCCCACGGGTCGGCGTCTGCAGGCCGACGGTCCAGCGCTCCGGCTGGGCCACGTCCCGGTCGGCCCAGACCACCGTGCGGGCCGGCTGGGTCTTCACCTGGGTGACTTGTCCCGCGCTGAAACCCAGCTCTTCCCGCAGCCAGCCGGCGAGTTCGTCGGGGCTGCCGAAAGCCCGCGGCAGCGGCAGCTGGACCGTCGTCTGCACGGTCTTCTCCACCGGGATCTTGAGCACCGCCCGGTGGTTGAGCAGGATGCCGGTGGCGCCGAACAGCAACCCCAGCGCTGCCCCCCACAGCCCGACGTAGAGATGGATCTTGCGCAGCCAGCCGAGGAGCACCGCACGTCGGCTGCGCCGCCGCGGGCGAGCGCCGGCAGCGTGCAGCGGAGCGGCAGAAGGCTTGCCGTCGAGGACGGCGGTGTCGCTGGCAGGCATCGGGCAGTCCTCAGAAGGCGTAGCGGGCGGTCAGCTGCACGGCGCGCGGGGCGCCCGGCAGGTTCAGGTTGGCATTGCTGCCGTGGCCGGCGACGATGTACTTGCGGTCGAACAGGTTGGTCAGGTTGAGCTGCAGGTCGAGGCCCTTGACGCGGTAATAGGCCATCGCGTCCACGGTGGTGTAGGACGGCAGCGTGACGGTGTTGCCCGGATTGGCGAAGCGGTCGCCGACGTAGTTCAGGCCGGCGCCGGCGCCAAAGCCGCCGCCGAGGGCCTTGGTCAGCCACAGGTTGGCGCTGTGTTCCGGCGTCAGCGTCGGGCGCTTGCCCTGCACCGCCTGGCCGGCGTCCATGGCGATCGACGACACCATGCGCGCATCCAGCCAGGCGTAGCCGGACCACAGCTGCCAGCCGTGGGGCAGATCGCCGGAGAAGCTCAGCTCGATCCCGTTGGTGCGCTGCACGCCGAGGGGCATGAGGATGTTGGTGGCCGGATCGGTGGTCTTGATGTTGGTGCGCTCAAGCCGGAAGGCCGACGCGCTGGCCGACGCCAGACCATTGAAGAAGTCGAACTTGGCGCCGATCTCCTGGTTGGTGGTTTCCTCCGGCGCGATGCTGGCGTTGTTGGCGGCCAGCGGGAGGCTCTCGCCGGACGGCTGGAAGGACTTGCTCCAGGACGCGTAGTAGGAGCGGTCCTCGGTCGGCTGATAGACCAGGCCGGCGCGCGGGCTCAATGCGCTGTCGGTGCGCTCCAGGTTGGATTGGCCGGCGCGGCGCTCGCGGGTCGTCTGCTGGAAGCGGTCATAGCGAAGGCCGGCGAGGGCCTTCCAGTGCGTTGAAAGCGTGGCCAGATCCTGGATGTAGGCGCTGCTTACCGACATGATGCCGACGTTGTTGGTGGACGGCGCGGCGGTCACGTTGAAGGGCAGTACCGGCAGCACCGGGTTGAACAGCGACACGGTGGCGATGTTGTTCTGGGTGCGGAACAGTTGGTCCTTGGTCTGCTGGCTGACCTCGACGCCGTACAGCAGTTGGTGGGGCATGCCGGCCAGCGTGGTCTTGTGGACCAGCTCGGTCTGGTTGAAGTAGCCGTCTTCCTGGCGCCGTACATTGCTGCGGTTGAGGGAGGCGGTCAGGGCCTTCTCATTGACCGAGCCGACCAGGGTGTTGTTGCGGTCCAGCGTGTAGTCGTAATAACGGAAGGCGTTACGCACCGACCAGGCCTCGTCGAAGCGGTGATCCAGCGTGAAGCCGATGGCCGACTCGCGGGTCTGCGTGTAGTCCGCGTCGCGGGCGTTGGCGGCGCCGTAATAGGTGCCGACCGGCACATTCACCGGCCGGCCCTGGTAGGCCGGAATGCCGAAGTCGGTCAGGCGGCGGTCGGACAGGTATTCGGCCTGGATCAGCAGCCTGGTCTGGCTGCCGAGCTGGAAGGACAACGACGGCGCGAAGGCCTCGCGTTCCAGAAACTGCATGTCGCGGTAGCTGTCGCTGCGCTCGATGGCGCCGGTGACGCGGAAGGCCACGCCGCTGTCGTCGAACTTGTGGGCCAGGTCCACCTCGCCGCGGCGCTGGTTCCAGCTGCCGACCTGCAGGCTGACCTCGCTGCGGTCGATGCCGGGTTTCTTGGTGATGCGGTTGATCAGGCCGCCCGACGAGCCACGGCCGTACAGCACCGACGCCGGCCCTTTGACGACTTCCACCTGCTCGACGTTGGACAGGTCGCGGAAGTACATCGCGTCGTCGCGCAGGCCGTCGATGAACTGGTCGGCGATCGCCGAGAAGCCGCGGATCGTCACCTGGTCGCGCTGGCCGTCGCCGGTGGACAGGCCGACGCCGGGCACCGACTTCAGCACGTCCTGCAGCGAATGCACGGCCTGGTCGCGCAGCAGGCTCTGGGGCACCACGTTCACGGTCTGCGGGATGTCGCGCAGCGGTGCGTCGATCTTGGTGGCGCTGGTGGCGGTGGGCGGGTTGTAGGT
This sequence comes from Zoogloea sp. GDB6, assembly GCF_056724105.1. Lineage (NCBI taxonomy): Bacteria > Pseudomonadati > Pseudomonadota > Betaproteobacteria > Rhodocyclales > Zoogloeaceae > Zoogloea > Zoogloea sp. GDB6. The sequence continues at coordinate 241,973 of NZ_CM161497.1, forward strand.
CGGCGGCAGCTCACGACCGCCGCTGACCTTGACCGCGGACAAGGTCGGCCCGCCATCGGTTTCGGTAGATTGCTGGGCCCATGCGCCGGAGCTGCAGAGGAGGGAGATTGCCAGCGCCAGCGGGCGTCGTTGCAGTGCCATGTCGGTTCCTTCGAGACCTGGGATGAGATCCGGCGTGGCTGGCTGGTCGCGTCGTCTGACGGCACTGGCTGGCTGAAAGCCCGGGTGTTAAGCAGGGTAAATATCGGTAAATCTGTGAAAATTGTAAATGATGTTTATTCTCATTTGCAAGTCTGGCAAATCCGATTCGTACAGCGCAGGGCATGCGCTGGTCTGTGGAGACGGCGCAAGGAGGCCACCGTTTTCCGCGTGGGGGCGCGGAAAACGGTGGTTGGGGCAGGTGGGGGAGAGGTGTTGCGGAGGTGGCGTCAGGCCGCCGGTTTGCGGACCATGCGTACCGGCGCCTCGCCTGCGATGATACGGGCGCGCAGTTGCCCGCAGCCACCGTCCACGTCCTGGCCGGCGGAGTTGCGCAGCTTGGTGAGGATGCCGCGGCGGTGGAGCTGGCGCGCGATATCGGCGGCCTTGTCCCAGTCCGGACGGCGGTAGGGCAGGTCGGGCACCGCGTTGTAGGGGATCATGTTCATGATCGCGTACTTGCCGGCCAGCAGTCGCACGATGCCGTCGAGTTCTTCCGGCGTGTCGTTGAGGCCGTCGATCAGCGTCCATTGGTACTGGATCGGGTAGCCGGTGGCGCGGGCGTAGGCTTCGCCGAGTTCGACGATCTCGTCCGGCGTCAGCGGCGGCGCCTTCGGCAGCAGGTCGGCCCGCAGGTCGGCACGGGTGGTGTGCAGGGACAGGGCCAGTGCCGGCTTCACCGTGCCTTCCGGCAGGCGCTCGAAGACCCGCGGATCGCCGACCGTCGAGAACACCAGGTTCTTGTGGCCGATGCCGCCTTCGGTGCCGAGGAGCTGGATTGCTTCGAGCACGTTGTCCAGATTGTGGGCCGGTTCGCCCATTCCCATGAAGACGACCTTCTTCACGTGGCGGCGGGCGCGGGCCAGCACTACCTGCGCGACGATCTCGGCGCTGCCGACCTGGCGCAGCAGGCCGTCGCGGCCGGTCATGCAGAAGCGGCAGCCCACCGCACAGCCGACCTGGCTGGACACGCACAGGCCGTCCCGCGGCAGTAGCACGCTCTCCACCGTCTGCTTGTCGGCAAGTTGCACCAGCAGGCGCGCCGAGCCGTCCTCGCCGGGATGTTCGGAACGTACCTGGGCCAGGCTGGCGAGCTCTGCGGTGAGGGCTGGCAGGGCGTCCACGACAGCCTGAGGCAGCATTGGGCCGCGCCGGGTAGGGCCGGCGTCAAGGGGCTGGGCGTGGGTCCACGCGCGCAGTACGCGCTGGATGTGCACGGGTTTGGCGCCCAGGTCGGCGAGGCGCTGGCGGAGTTGTTCGATACGCATTAGGGGGCGAATGATAGCAACTGGGTCGATGCCGCGGCATCCGCATCGACCATGATGGGCGCTCTCTCGGTGGACGTCGGCGCCGCCATCGCCTACACCTTGACCATTGGGCCTCCGGCCCAAGCTTTGCCAAGGAGGCATGCGATGCAAGTGAACCCCTACCTGTTCTTCGATGGCCGCTGTGAAGAGGCCGTCCAGTTCTACCAGCACGCTCTCGGTGCCCAGGTGGACATGCTGATGCGCAACCGGGACAACCCGGAACCGCCGCCGCCGGGCATGCTGCCGCCCGGTTCGGAAGACAAGGTTCTACACTGCAGTTTCCGCATCGGCGACGCTCTGGTGATGGCCTCCGATGGGCGCTGCCAGGGCAGTACGCCGTTCCAGGGCTTCGCCTTGTCCGTCGCGCCAGCCGATCCGGCGGTGGCCGAGAAATTCTTTACGGCCCTGGCGGAGGGCGGGCAGGTGCAGATGCCACTCGGCAAGACCTTCTGGTCGCCTTGTTTCGGTATGGTGACGGACCGCTTCGGGGTGCTGTGGATGGTTACCGTGGCGTCGTGACGGGCCGCCGGGGGGCGCGTATCGGTTAAAGTGCCGGCGATGTGCCCCTCTTTCCGTGTGTCCGACGACGAGGTCGAATTCACCGCCATCCGCGCCCAGGGGGCCGGCGGGCAGAACGTCAACAAGGTGTCGACAGCGGTGCATCTGCGTTTCGACATTGTCGCCTCGTCGCTCCCTGATGCCATCAAGGAGCGCCTGCTCAGGCTGGGCGACCAGCGTATCAGCAAGAGCGGGGTGATCATCATCAAGGCCCAGGAATACCGCAGCCTCGACAAGAACCGCGCCGAGGCCCTGGGTCGCCTGCAGGCTCTGGTCGATAGTGTCGCCGTGGTGCCGAAGGCGCGGCGCGCGACCAAGCCGACCCGTGGGTCGGTGACCCGCCGGCTGGAGGGCAAGGCGCGCCGTAGTGCCGTCAAGGCTGGCCGGGGGCGTGTCGAATAGGGCTGGATGCGGGATAATCGCCGCCTCACGCTTTATTCGGGCGCTGCATGCTTTCGCTGCGCCCCGCCGTTTTCCCCCCTGTCTCTTCCCGCATGTGCCGGTCGTTTATCCGGTGGCACTGTCGGCAGCCTTTTTCACGCAGCATCCCGCAGGATCACCCATGCAATCCCACTGTTTCATCTTCGGCAAGGATGCCGCTCTCGAATTCTCCATCGCCACCCCGTTGCTGGCGGCTCATGCCAGGTTGAACCCGGTGGTCCGCGCATGAAGACACCGAGCCGAATCGAACCGCTGGTCGCCGACGGGCTGGTGGATGGTGTGCTGCGTCAGTTGATGAGTGGCAAGGAAGCCATGGTCTATGTCGTCCAGTGCGGCGACGAGATCCGCTGCGCCAAGGTGTACAAAGAGGCCAACAAGCGCGGTTTCCACACCGCTGTGGATTACACCGAGGGCCGCAAGGTGAAGAACAGCCGCCAGGCCCGAGCGATGGCCAAGCGTTCCCGCTATGGCCGCGAGGAGCAGGAGGCCGCCTGGCAGCACGCCGAGGTGGATGCGCTGCGCCGCCTCGCCGCGGCTGGCGTGAGGGTGCCCGAGCCCTACCAGTTCCATGAGGGCGTGCTGCTGATGGAGTTGGTGGCCGACGAGGATGGCGAGCCGGCCCCGCGCCTCAATGATCTGGCGCTGAGCGAGGAGGAAGCGCTCGCCTACCATGCGGCCCTGATCCGCGAGGTAGTGCGCATGCTGTGCGCGGGTATCGTGCACGGCGACCTGTCCGAGTACAACGTGCTGGTGGATGCGAACGGCCCGGTCATCATCGACCTGCCCCAGGCCGTGGATGCCGCGGCCAACAACAACGCCAAGCGGATGCTTGAGCGGGACGTGGACAACCTGGCCAGCTACTTCGGCCAGTTCGCCCCGGTGTTGCTGGATACCCGCTACGGCCCTGAAATCTGGTCCCTCTACGAAACCGGGGCGCTCCATCCGGACAGCGCTTTGACGGGCCGCTTCGAGGAGGCCGCGCGGGACGTGGACCTGGATGAGGTCATGCAGGTCATCGACGCAGCCAAAGATGAAGATGCCGAACGGCGAGCCCGCCAGGAGGCAGCCCGGCTCGAGGCGCTGGGCGGGGACTGAGCGGACTGGGCCGTTTGGTCGTTTTCAGGCCCGCAGGCGGGACAGGTCCAGCTGGCCGTCAGTCATCGGCGGGCACCAGAAATAGCTGCCGGACAGCGGCCGCGTGAAGCGGAACAGCGCGTCCACGATGCCGTCCTCCAGGCCGACCATGCGGCGCATCTGGGCCTGGAAGGCGTCCAGCGTGTGGCCGAAGGCAACGAACATCAGGCCGGCATCGCGGCCTTCCGCCCACGGCAGCGAGCGGCGCAGCACGAAGGCCTCCGGGCTGAAGCTCTCCTGGGCGGTACGCTTCACGTGGGCCGATGCGGGGGCGTCGTCGAGTTCTTCGTTGTCGGAACGGCGGCGGCCGATGCAGTCGTCGCGCTCTTCCGGTGCCATCGCTTCGAGGCGGCGGAAATCGTGGATCCAGCGTTGCACGGCGACGAAGCTGGAGCCGTCGGCGGCGATGGCGGCTTCGACAGCGGCTTCTTCGGTGGGATTCTCGGTGCCATCTTCGTAGCCACTGAGGTCGCGGCCGCCGTCATGTTTGAAGGCGTCCCAGGATTCTTCCAATTGGAATACCGGGGCGAGGGCTTCCTCGATATGGCGGGCCCGGTGCAGCAGTTCGCCGCGGTCCTCGCCGCGCAGCCACAGCCACAGCGCGAAGGGCGTCGAGGGCAGTTCCACGCCGGGACCGTTGAGCGGCGGGAAGGGCTTGAGGCCGGCGACCTTTTTGCCGAGTGCAGTGACTGGAGCCAAGCCGATGCCGGCCACGGTGCGCTCGCCGTCCACGACGGCCTGCAGGGCTGCGAGGCCGGCGGACACGTCGCTGTCGGGCGTGAGGGAAAAGGACAGGTAGCGGGCGAGGGGCGGCAGCGGCTGCAGGATGCCGGCTTGCGGGGTGCTCATGATTCTCTCCGGGTATTGTTCGCTTCGCTGGCGATGATAGAGCAATCCCCGCCGGGCCGTCAGCCGCTTACGGAGCCATTGCGGCCGAGGCGGTAGAGGGCCACGCTGGCCAGGAAGTTGGGCTCCTCGACGATCACCTTGTCCTCGTCGAAGGCCAGCCGCTCATGAATCGCGATGCCTTCCTGCTCGCACAGGGTCTCGAAGTCGGCAATGGTGAAGAAGCGCACGTTGGGCGTGTCGTACCACTGGTAGGGCAGGTTCTTGGAAACCGGCATGTGGCCGTTGAGGATGGCTTGGCGGTGACGCCAGTAGGCGAAGTTGGGGAAGCTCACCACCGCCTCGTGGCCGACCCGCAGCATCTCCTTGAGGATGCCCTGGGTGTTGCGCATGGCCTGCAACGACAGGCTCATGATGACGTGGTCGAAGAAGCCGTCGTCGAAGCCGGCAAGGCCTTGTTCCAGGTCGATCTGGATCACGTTGATACCGTTGCGCGCGCAGGCGAGGACCCGCTCGGGGTCGTTCTCGACGCCGTAGCCGCGGACCTGGCGGCGCTCCTTCAGGTAGCGCAGCAGGCTGCCGTCGCCGCAGCCGAGGTCGAGGATCCGCTCGCCGGGCTCGATCCAGTTGGAGATCACATCGTAGTCGTAACGCTGGAAACTCATTTTCGTGCTCTCTCAAGAAAACGAAGGGCCGCCCCGAGTTTTCTTGACCCCCCTCGGGGGGGCCTGGCGCGGAGCGGCAGGTCGGCGGGGGCCGTCACCTCACAGCTTGATGTTGTCGATGTAGGCCCGCAGCACGGAGTGGTACTGGGCGTCGTCGAGGAGGAAGGAGTCGTGCCCGGCCGGACAGTCGATCTCCGCGTAGCTGACCCGCCGGTCGCTGTGCATCAGCGCGTAGACGATCTCGCGGCTGCGCGACGGGGCGAAGCGCCAGTCGGTGCTGAAGGACACTACCAGGTAGTCGGCCTTGGCGCGGCCGAGGGCGGCCACCAGGTCGCCGTCGTAGTCGAAGGCCGGGTCGTAGTAGTCGAGGGCCTTGGTGGTCAGCAGGTAGGTGTTGGCGTCGAAGAAGCCGGCAAACTTGTCGCCCTGGTAGCGCAGGTAGGACTCGATCTCGAATTCCACGTCGTAGCTGAACACCGGCTTGTCGTGGCGCAGCGTGCGGCCGAATTTCTGGCCCATCGCGTCGTCCGACAGGTAGGTGATGTGGCCGACCATGCGCGCTAGCGCCAGGCCACGGGTGGGCACCACGCCGTGCTCGTAGTAGTGGCCGCCGTGGAACTCGGGGTCCTTCAGAATGGCCTGGCGGGCCACTTCGTTGAAGGCGATGTTCTGGGCGGTGAGCTTGGGGGCGGAGGCGATCACCAGCGCATGGGCGACGCGCTCGGGGTACTGCAGCGTCCACGACAGTGCCTGCATGCCGCCGAGGCTGCCGCCGACCACCGCGGCGAAGCGCTCGATGCCGAGCTGGTCGGCCAGGCGCGCTTGGGCGTCGACCCAGTCTTCGACGGTGACGAAGGGGAAGTCGGCGCCCCAGGGCTTGCCGGTGGCCGGGTTGATCGAGTTGGGGCCGGAGCTGCCGTAACAGCCGCCGAGGTTGTTCACCCCGATCACGAAGAAGCGCCCGGTGTCGAGGGGCTTGCCGGGGCCGACCAGGTTGTCCCACCAGCCGACGGCGCCGCTGGCGGCGTCGATGCCGGCCACGTGGTGGGAGCCGGACAGCGCGTGGCAGACCAGCACCGCGTTGCTGCGCGCGGCGTTGAGGGTGCCATAGGTCTCATAGACCAGGTCGTACTCGGCGAGGGCTCCGCCGCTCTTGAGAGGAAGTGGGGTGCTGAAGTGGGCCGTCTGCGGCACCACGATTCCGATGGATTGTTCTTGTGTCATCTCAGTTTCGTCCCGGAAACGAAAAACCCAGCCGGCGAACGGTCGCGGACTGGGCTGCCGTCGCTTTAGCCGTACTTGTAAAGCGCCCGCAAGCTGAAGGACTCAAATCGGCGCTGTGGGGCAAAGAGTAGCGCGATGGCCGGCGGCAAGTCAAACCCGCCGCCGGTCGCCGGCACGTCAGAGTTTCTCGACTGCCTCACGGACCCGGTCCGGATCGTCCAGCTTGAGCAGGCGCTGCACCTTGACCGTCAGGTCGGCGGCATCGGCGCGCAGGATGGCCTGCTTGACCTCGAGGATCTGTGCCGGATGCATCGAGAACTGGCGCAGGCCCATGCCGATCAAGAGGCGGGCGCAGTCCGGGTCGCCGGCCATCTCCCCACACACTGACACCGGGATGCCGGCTTTAACTCCGGCCTGGATGGTCTGGTGGATCAGGCGCAGCACCGCCGGGTGGAGCGGGTTGTAGAGGTGGGCGACGGCTTCGTTGCCGCGGTCGATGGCCAGCGTGTACTGGATCAGGTCGTTGGTGCCGATGGACAGGAACTGCAGGCGCTTGGTGAAGGCGCCCAGGCACAGGGCCGCGGCGGGCACCTCGATCATGCCGCCCACCGGCACGGCCTCGTCGAACTTGATCTTGCGTTCGCGCAGCTGGGTCTTGGCCTTTTCGAGCAGGATCAGGGTCTGGTCGATCTCGTTGCTGCTGGCCAGCATCGGGATCAGGATCTTCAGCTTGCCGAAGTGGCTGGCCCGCAGCAGCGCGCGCAGCTGGGTGAGGAACATCTTCGGTTCGGCCAGGCAGTAGCGGATCGCTCGCAAACCGAGTGCCGGGTTGTCTTCCGGCCGGGTGGCACCTTCGAGCTCCTTGTCGGCGCCCACGTCGAGGGTGCGCACGGTGACCTGCTTGCCGGCCATCGTCTTGACCACCGTCTTGTAGGCTTCGAACTGCTCGTCCTCGTCCGGCCAGGTGTCGCGGCTCATGAACAGGAATTCGGTGCGGAACAGGCCGACGCCGTCCGCTTCGACGTTCTTGGCCTGGGTCGCATCGGGCGGCAGCTCGATGTTGGCGAGGATCTGCACTTCCTCGCCGTCGAGGGTGGCCGCGCGCATCGACTTGAGGCGCTTGAGCTTGGAGCGCTCCAGCTCCACCTCGGCCTTGCGCAGGCGGTATTCCTCGAGGACCCGTTCATCCGGATCGACGATGACCACGCCGCGGGTGCCGTCGATGATGATCAGCTCATCGTCCTTTACCACGTGGCGGATGTGACGCAGCGCCACCACCGCCGGGATCGACAGGCTGCGGGCGACGATGGCGGTGTGGCCGGTGGGACCGCCCGCGTCGGTGATGAAGCCGGCGACCGCGTGGTCCTTGAAGCCGATGGTGTCGGTGGGCGACAGATCGTGGGCGACGACGATGGTGCCCAGCCCATCCTTGCGCTTGGGCGGCAGGTGGCCCGGATGGCCGAGCAGGACCTTTACGACCCGCTCCACCACCTGCACCACGTCGGCCTTGCGCTCGCGCAGGTAGGCGTCCTCGATGGCCTCGAACTGTTCGACCAGCTGCTCCATCTGCTGGACCATCGCCCATTCCGCGTTGGCGCGGCGGGTGCGGATCAGGTTAGCGGCTGCATCGACGAGCATCGGATCCTGCAGGATCATGATGTGCATGCCGATGAAGGCATCGACCTCGGACGGCGCGGCGCCGGTGCTGGCCGAGGCTTTCAGGCCGACCAGTTCGGTCTTGACGGTGGCGACCGCGGCGAGCAGGCGTGAAACCTCGGCCTCTACGTGCTTGGGAGCGATCGTGAAATGGGCGACTTCCAGTAGCGCATGGGAAACCAGATGGGCATGGCCGATGGCGATGCCCTGGGAGACCGCGAGTCCGTGGACGGTGAAGCTCATCGCCGCACCCGTGCGGCAGACTGAGGGCTGACCGGACGGATGCTGAAGGGAGCGGGGCGGCGCGTCATTCTCCTTCCCCGAACTTGTCGGCGATGAGGCCGAGGAGGGCGGACATGGCCTGGTCGGCGTCGCGCCCGTTGGTGTCGATGGTGATCGTGCAGCCCTTGGCTGCGGCCAGCATCATCACGCCCATGATGCTCTTGGCGTTGACACGCTTGCCGTTGCGCTCGAGCCAGACGTCGCTTTCATAGGCGCTGGCGGTCTGGGTCAGCTTGGCAGAGGCGCGGGCGTGGAGGCCCAGCTTGTTGATGATTTCGGCGTCCTGACGTGGCATCTCTTTCTTCTTCCTCGATGTGGTTTTGGGCTCTTGTGTCGGGGCCTTCGGTTGCTATCTTTATTTCATATGCACGACGCCTTCGCAGGCGCCGGCCACGGCCTTCTTGACCAGAACTTCCATGTTGCGTTCCCGGTAGGTGATGGTCCGCAGCAACATGGGCAGGTTGACGCCGGCTACCCCTTCGATGCGGCCCGGCTCCAGGAGCTTGGCCGCGGTATTGGCGGGGGTGGCGCCGAGAATGTCGGTCAGGATCAATACCCCATCCCCGCTGTCGACCATGTTCAGCAGGCGTCGGGCCAGTGGCAGGGCGTCGAGCGGATCGTCCTGCCCGGAAACGCCGAGTTGGAGCAACTGGGGCGGCCGGCGGTTCAGTACATGGCAGGAGCACTGGATGAGTGCTTCACCCAGGCTGCCATGGGTGATGATGAGGATTCCGATCATTCAGGCCATTCTATCCGATGGGTTCCGCCGGGCAAGACGGAATCCCTGAAGGCTGCGTCAGAAGGGGGGCGGCTGGCAAGTGGGAATATGTGAAAGGCTGCGTCAGATCAAAGAAGCGGGGCTCAGTTGACGATCAGCGCCGGCTTGATCTTGTCGCCGTACTGCAGACGGTCGTTGAGGGCGCGGGTGACTTCCACCTTGCCGTCGGCGTTCACCCGCAGTGCATGGTCGATACCGAAGCGTCTGGCGTATTCGCGCCATTTGTCGCCGCCGAGGTAGACCGGCTTGCTGGCTGCGTCGGACAGCGTGCCGGCGTTGGCGCGGGGCGTGATCAGGATGGTCACCGCCTGGGTGCCGCGGGCCGGCATGCCGGTGCGCGGATCGAGCAGGTGGCAGTAGCGCACGCCGTCCAGCTCGAAGAAGCGCTGGTAGTCGCCGGAGGTGCCGATCGCCTCGCCGTCGCGCAGTGGCAGGGAGGCCAGCGGACGCGGTTCGCGGGGGTGCTGGATGCCGACCCGCCAGGGCTGGTCGCCCTTGCTGCCGAGCGCCAGTACGTTGCCGCCGATGTTGATGAGGGCGTTATTGACGCCGTGGGCTTTCAGGATCGCGGCGGCCCGGTCGAGTGCGTAGCCCTTGCCGTAGCCACCCAGGTCGAGCTGGACGGCACGGTTGCGGCTGCTCACCTTGTTGTCGACGATGGTCAGGTCGGCCATCTGCGGATGGGCCTTGGTGATCGCCGCCAGCCTGGCCGGATCGGGGTGAGTCGGCACAAAGGTATCCGTGTGAAAGCCCCACAGGGCGATCAGCTCGCCGAGGGCCGGGTCGAACAGCTCGTCGCCCTTGGCGGCAATGGCCTTGGCATCGCTGAGCATGGCGGCCAGCTCGGGCGACACCGGGATGTCCTGCTGGCCGGCGGCAATGGCGCTGTTGAGGGCGGTGAGCTCGGACGGCTCCCACGCGTGGTAGGCCCGGTGCAGGCGGTCGAACTCGCGCAGAACCTCGCTGACCGCGGCGCGAGAATGTTCTTCGGACGCATCCCAGGTCAGGACCTCGACGCGGGTGCCGAAGACGTAGGACTCCTGCTGGTGGATGCGCTCCCGGCTGCAGCCGGCCAGGAGGCCGGTGGTGCAGGCGAGGACCGCCAGCCAGCCGGCGATACGCCGCTTCACGCGCATGCGGCCTCCAGGGCGTCGATGACTGCGCCGGGCACGTCGAAGCCCATCTGGGCGGTGATCTCGACCATGCAGGTGGGGCTGGTGACGTTGATCTCGGTGAGGCGGTCGCCGATCACGTCGAGGCCGACGATGAGCAGCCCGCGCGCCCACAGGATGGGGGCCAGGTATTCGGCGATGGCGCGCTCGCCGTCGGTCAGCGGCATCGCTACGCCGCGGCCACCGGCGGCCAGGTTGCCGCGGGTCTCGCCGGCCTTGGGGATGCGGGCGAGGGAATACGGGATGACCTTGCCGCCGATGATCAGCACCCGCTTGTCGCCACCGGAGATGGCCGGCAGGTAAGCCTGGGCCATGATCGTGCGGCGCTCTTCCTGCGTGAGCGTCTCGATGATCACGTTGCGGTTGGGGTCGTCGGCGCGCACGCGGAAGATCTGGCTGCCGCCCATGCCGTCGAGGGGCTTGAGGATGGTGTCGCCGTGGGCGTCGATGAAGGCATTGACGTCGGCCGCGGCGCGGGCCACGCGGGTCGGCGGGATGAACTGGGGGAATTCGAGGATCGCCAGCTTCTCGGAGTGGTCGCGGATCGACTCCGGGTTGTTGAAGATCCGCGCACCGGCCCTGGCGGCACTCTCCAGCAGCCAGGTGGCGGTTACATATTCGAAATCGAAGGGCGGGTCCTGGCGCATCAGTACTGCGTCGTAGGCGGTGAGGGGCAGGCTTTCCTCGGTGCCTGCCACGTACCAGGTTTCGTCGTCGTCGGTGAGCGTCAGGGCCAGTGCGCGGGCGCTGACGGTGCCGGCTTCCCACACCAGGTGTTCGCGCTGGATGGCGTGGATCTGGTGGCCGCGGCGGGCGGCGGCCCGCATCATCGCGATGCTGGAGTCCTTGTAGGCCTTGAGTTTGTCGAGGGGGTCGAGGATGAAGGCGAATTTCATGGTCGTGTCGGTATTGGCGGTGTGTTCTTGTCGGAAGGCTCAGGCCGCTTCTGCAGCGAAGACGGCGGGTTCAGTGGCTTCGATCTCGAGGGCGGCGGCGAGCAGGGCCAGACGGGCCACCACGCCGTACGCGTAGAAGCGGTTTGGCGGGGCATCCGGCCCCAGGCTACAGTCGGGCAGGCTGCAGGGCGCCTCGAAGGCCAGGTGTTCGAACTGCATGCCGGGGGCGTTGAGGTTCTCGTCGCGGCCGCGCTGGCCATGCACCCGGTAGAAGCCGCCCACGACGTAGTGATCCATCATGTAGACCACCGGTTCGGCGGTGGCGTGGTGGACGGTTTCGACGGTCGGAACGCCCTCCTGGATGATCACGTCGTGGACCGCCAGGCCCTCCTTGACGACGCTCATCTTGTTGCGCTGCTTGCGGTTGAGGCCGATCAGCTCAGAGGCGTCCCTGACCGTCATGATGCCCATGCCGTAGGTGCCGGCGTCGGCCTTGACGATCACGAAGGGCTCCTCGCCGATTTCGTATTCCTTGTACCTGGCGCGGATGCCGTGGAGCATCGTGGCGACCTTGTCGGCGAGTTCCTGCTCGCCGCTGCGGGCCTGGAAGTCCAGTCCGCTGCAGCTGTCCCAGGCCGGGTTGATGCGCCACGGGTCGATGCTGATGGCGGCGCCGAACTCCTGCGTCACACGGTCGTAGGCGGCGGCGTGCCTGGATTTGCGGCGGGCGTGCCAGCCGGCATGCAGCGGAGGGATCACCCACTGGTCGTGCAGGTTTTCCAGCTGGGCGGGAACGCCGGCGGACAGGTCGTTGTTGAGCAGCACCGCGCAGGGGTCGAAGTCCTTCAGGCCGAGGCGACGGCCGTGGCGCTCCAGCGGTTCCAGCGTGAGGCTGGCGCCATTGGGCAGTTCGACCACGGTCGGCTCGGTGATCTCCGGCAGCAGGCTGCCGAGACGTACTTCCAGGCCGGTGAGACGCAGGATGGACACCAGCTTGGCGACGTTCTGCAGGTAGAACTGGTTGCGGGTGTGGTTCTCCGGGATCAGCAGGATCGACCGGGCGTCGACGCAGATGCGCTCGATGGCGGCCTGGGCGGCCTGCACGCAGAGGGGCAGGAAGGCGTCGTGGAGGTTGTTGAAGCCGCCGGGAAACAGGTTGAGGTCTACCGGTGCCAGCTTGAAGCCGGCGTTGCGCAGGTCCGTCGAGGCGTAGAAGGGAGGCAGGTGTTCCTGCCAGCGGGTACGCATCCAGCGCTCGATGGCGCAGGCGTTGTCGAGGAAGTGGCGCTCCAGCTCCAGCAGTGGGCCGGTGAGGGCGGTGGTGAGATGGGGAACCATGGGGCCTCGCGGACTGTTCTCAGGGGGCGATGCGTCGGGTGTCCGACGAGCACGTGTGCGTCGTCGACCTGCGTGGCCCGTATTTGTTCGCCCGATGTTACACCATCGACTCCGGCGGCCCCGGCGGTGGGGCGTCGGCCACGGGGGGCAGGAAGGCCCGGAAGCTGTCGGGCAGCGGTGCGTTTTCCAGGCTGCGCTGGGAGAACAGGTAGCGCCCGTCGCAGACGAAGCCCAGGTCGGCCCAGTCCACGCCGTTGAGGGCATCGCGGAAAGTGGCCAGATCAGCGTCCTTATGCAGCGGGAAGATGCCAAGGATCGCGCCGTCGAAGTTGTTGCAGGGGTGCAGGAAGAACGGGTTCGGTTGACGCGTCTTGGTGTTGACGTAGACCCGAGGCGCGTCGGTCTGCGGATAGCCGCGCCCCCACTGCCACCAGTTGCTGTCGTCGAACGGGCGGATGCGCCGGGCGAGCAGGCGTTCCCGGTGCGGCAGCAGCACGTCGGGCGCGCCGGTGCCGGGGTCGCACCAGATCATGCGGCGGGTCTCGCCGCTGCGGGCGGTGCGGGAGCTGACGAAGTCCCGGGTGCCGGCCGTGTCGCTGACGTAGATGTCGTCGGCCCCGGAGACCGCGCCGACCTTCACGCTGGCCACGTCGGCCAGGCTGAGGGGGTATTCGCCGCGGGAGAACAGTAGGTGGCCGGCGCATTCGAAGAAGTGGCGGGTCTGCCAGGGCGGCTGTTCGAGGCTGCGGGTGAGATCGTCGCCCTGGCCGATCTGCGCCCAGGCGGTGCGACGCGACAGGTTGCCGAGTTCGTAGCGCCAGATCAGGCAGTTGGGCACCGCGCCGGAAAACACCCGGGCGTCGCCCAGGTCGATGGCGTGGGTGATGGTGCCGTGCTCGAACAGCCAGCGGTTGAGCGGGCGGGCGCTGGTGGCCTTGAGGAAGTCGCGCGGGGTGATGAAGATCAGCTCGCCGCCCGGCTGCAGGTGGCGCAGGCACTTCTCGATGAAGAACAGGTAGAGGTTGCTGCGTCCGTCGAGGCCGTCCTGGCGCAGCAGCGCCCGCGTGTCCCGACCGATATCCTGGTAGCGCACGTAGGGCGGGTTGCCGATCACGGTGTCGAACTTCTCGTTCTCCGGATAGGCGAAGAAGTCCTCGTTGCGCGCATTGGGCGGGCACTGGCGGGGGTCGAACTCGATACCGACCGCATTGTGCAGGTGGCGCAGGAAGGCGCCGTCGCCGCAGGAGGGCTCGAGCACGCGGCCGGCGTTCTGGCGCAGGCGCAGCATGGCACGTACGACTTTTTCGGGCGTGAACACCTGGCCGAGGGCCTCGGGGGTCGGCAGGTCGGCGGCGGTCGGAGTCAGGGGCTTGGGGCCGGGCTTGGCGGGCACGGGTGGTTCAGGCAGCGAGGAACAGCATCAGCAGTTCGTTGAGGAAGTGGCGGCCCTTGGCGGATGGGCGAAGGGTCTCGTCGTCGATCTCGATCAGGCCCTGCTGGCGGGCCTTCAGCAGGCCTTCCTCGGCGGCCTCGAAGGGCAGGCCGGTACGCTCGGAGAACAACCGGCGGGGCACGCCCTTGTTGAGGCGCAGCGCGTTCATCATGAACTCGAAGGGCAACTCGTCGGTGCCGATGCTGCGCCGCTCCTGGACGAAGGCTCCGCTGTCGCGGGCCGCCAGGTAGGCCGCTGGATGCTTGGGGCGGGTTTCGCGCACGATGCCTTCGTGGGACGACAGCTTGCCGTGGGCGCCGGCGCCGATGCCCAGGTAGTCGCCGAAGGTCCAGTAGTTGAGGTTGTGGCGGCACTCCCGGTGGGGCTTGGCGAAGGCCGAGGTCTCGTAGTGGCCGTAGCCGGCTGCGGCCAGGCGCGCTTCGATGTGATCCTGCATGTCGGCGGACTGGTCGGGATCGGGCACTTCCGGCGGGTTGGCGGCGAAGGCGGTGTTGGGTTCCAGCGTCAGGTGGTAGCAGGACAGGTGCTGGGGGCCGAGGGCCAGCGCCGTGGCGAGGTCGGCCTCCGCTTCGGCGAGGGTCTGGCCGGGCAGCGCGTACATCAGGTCGAGGTTGACCGCCTCGAAATGGCTCAGCGCGGCTTCGGCCGCGGCGATGGCGTCGGCGCGGCCGTGGATGCGCCCGAGGGCCTGCAGGTGGCGGTCGTCGAAGCTCTGGATGCCGACCGACAGGCGATTGACGCCAGCCTGACGGAAGGCCCGGAAACGGCCTGCGTCGACGGTGCCCGGGTTGGCTTCCAGCGTGATCTCGGCCTGCGGGTCGAGTTGCACGCGCATGCGGATCGCGGTGAGCAGGTCGTCGAGGCCGTCGGGGGTGATCAGGCTGGGTGTGCCACCACCGATGAAGATGGTGTGCACGCGGCGGCCCCAGATCTGCGGCAGCGCGCTCTCCAGATCGGCCACCAGGGCCGCGATGTAGGCCTGCTCGGGAATGCCCTCGTCCTTCACTGCGTGGGAATTGAAGTCGCAGTACGGACACTTGCGCACGCACCATGGGAAATGCACGTACAGGGACAGGGGCGGCGACGCGGTGAGGTGGGATTCCCAGCGGCCGTCGGCGGATTTCGGCACGGCGGCCCTGGGTGTGATCGGGATGATCCGGTTTTCGGGCATGGAGCGTGATGCGTGAAGCGGGGGCTCAGCTCTGTTCGGCGCGCAGCTTGTCGAGCAACTGGCGGAAGGCGGAGCCCCGGTGGGACAGGACGTTCTTGAGTTCGTGCGGGATTTCGGCAGCGGTCTGCTCCAGTTCGCTGACGAGGAACAGCGGGTCGTAGCCGAAGCCGCCCTTGCCGCGCGGCGCGGGTAGGATCTCGCCGTGCCATTCGCCGCAGGCGATCAGGGGTTGCGGGTCGTCGGCGTGGCGGACGAGGGCCAGCGCGCAGTAGAAGCGCGCGCGGCGGTCGGCCTGGCCGGCCAGGCGTTCGAGCAGCAGCGCGTTGTTGCGCTCGTCGGACTTGGGTTCGCCGGCAAAGCGCGCCGATAGCACGCCCGGTGCTCCGCCCAGCACATCCACGCACAGCCCCGAGTCGTCGGCGAGGGCCGGCAGACCGGTGGCGCGGGACGCGTGGCGGGCCTTGGCGAGGGCGTTCTCGACGAAGCTGGGATGCGGTTCCTCGGCCTCGCTGACGTTGAAGGCCGACTGGGGCAGCACTTCGATGCCAAGCGGGGCGAGCAGGGCGGAAAGTTCCTTGAGTTTGCCGGCGTTGCCGCTGGCCAGGACGAGTTGTTTCATGGCGCCAGATCCTCCGTGGGCTTCAGGCGCCGAGACCGAGCGCCTTCTTCTGTTCGACGATCAGTTGGGCCACGCCAGCGGCGGCGAGTTCCAGCAGGCTGTCGAGTTCGGTGCGCGAGAAGGGTGTGCCTTCGGCGGTGCCCTGCACCTCCACGAAGCCGCCGCTGCCGGTCATCACCACGTTCATGTCAGTGTCGCAGCCGGAGTCTTCCGGGTAATCCAGGTCGAGCACCGGCACGCCCTTGTAGATGCCGACGGAAATAGCGGCGACGAAGTCGCGCATTGGGTTGGCGGGCAGCTTGCCGGCCTTGACGAGGCCTTCCAGCGCGTCATGGACTGCGATGCAGGCACCAGTGATCGACGCCGTCCGGGTGCCGCCATCAGCCTGCAGCACGTCGCAGTCGATGGTGATCTGGCGCTCGCCGAGGGCTTCCATGTCCACCACGGCGCGCAGGCTGCGGCCGATCAGACGCTGGATCTCCTGGGTGCGGCCGCTCTGCTTGCCTTTGGCCGCTTCCCGCGGGCTGCGTGTGTGGGTGGAGCGGGGCAGCATGCCGTATTCTGCGGTTAGCCAGCCCTGGCCCTTGCCGCGTAGGAAGGGCGGCACGCTTTCCTCGACGCTGGCGGTGCACAGTACGCGGGTATCGCCGAATTCGATCAGCACCGAGCCTTCTGCGTGACGAGTGAAACCGCGGGTAATCCGGATCGGACGAAGGTCGGCGGGGGCCCGGCCGCTGGGGCGGGAAAAGGTGTCGGAGGCGGTGGTCATTTGAATTTGTGGATGGCTGCGTTGATTTCGCGGATGGCGCGTTCGATCTCGTCTTCGCTGAGGTCTTCCTGATCACGCTTGCCGCGCCCGAAGCCCTCCATCTGCGTGGTGACGGCGTCGAAGGGCATGGTGCGGGTGGATACCGTATCGGGGATGTCGCCCGGGTTGTCGTCGTGCCAGGTCATGGCGATCAGGGACATGTTGTCGCATTGGGGGCCGCCGAGTTCTTCGGCCTCATTCATGATGCGCGGTACGCTTTCCATGACTTTCCCGTCGGAAAGGGCCTTCACCAGTGTGTTGGTGTCGAGAGGGCCCCACACGCCGTCCGAGCACATGGCGATCACGTCGCCGTTGCCGAGAGGGGTGCCGCGGGAGAACTCGATCTGCGGCGGATGGCTGCCGCCCAGGCAGGAGAAGATGCGGTTGCGGCCCGGATGCACGGCGGCGCTTTCGGCATCCAGCAGGCCCTGGTCGAGCATCAGTTGAACGCGGGAGTGGTCGCGGGTCTGGGCGATCAGGCGTCCCTTGCGGATCAGGTACAGGCGGGAATCGCCGGCGTGCGCCCAGTGGGCGACGCCGTCCTGGATCAGGCAGGCGACGATGGTCGTGCGCGGGATGTCCGACAGGTGCTTGTCGAAGGCGTAATCGAGGATCGCGTGGTGGGCGTTGCTGAGCACCCGCGACAGGAACAGCACCGGGTCGGTGACCTTGGGCTTGGCTTCCTGCTGGAAGGACTGCGCAATGAACTGGACGGAGATCTGTGCCGCCAACTCGCCGTAGAGGTGCCCGCCCATGCCGTCGGCGAGCAGCATCAGCAGCGCATCCCGCGTGTAGGAGTAGGCGACGCGGTCCTGGTTGGTGCGGCGCTTGCCGACCCGGCTCTCCTGGAAAATTGTGAATCTCATGAGCGGCCTATCATTGTTCTTAGTTTTGTACCCAGCCCTTCAAGCCAGGATTTCTGTTGCGGGGGGGCTTCCCGATGGCGCTGGGCGAGCACCTTCTGCAGGGCGAAACAGCTCTGCGGTCGTTTCAGCGGGTCGAGCTGCAGACACCAGTCGATGGTGGCCAGGAAATGCGGCGAGTATTGTCCGTACCAGGCCTTGGTGGCAGGCACCACGGTGTCGTGCTTGAGGCGCTCGTCGGAGCGTTGCGGCGAGGAGCCGGCCAGGCAGGCGTACATGCTGGCGCCCACGCTGTAGATGTCGCTCCACGGGCCGAGTGCGTCCCGGTTGGTGAATTGCTCCGGCGACGCGAAACCGGGCGTGTACATCGGCTTCAGGATCGGCGTGTCGGACATCAGGGTCTGGCGTGCTGCGCCGAAGTCGAGCAGCACCGGCGTACCGTCGGCGCGAAGGTAGATGTTGGACGGTTTGATGTCCAGATGCAGCAGTTTGTGCGCATGGACCTCGCGCAGGCCGTTGAGCATGCGCGTGAACACGCCCCGGATGAAGCGTTCGCGGACGTTGCCTTTGTTCTTTTGCACGTAGTCGTGGAGCGTCCGCCCGCGTTCGAACTGCATCACCATATAAACGGTGCCATTGGCGCGGAAGAAGTTGAGCACCCGCACCACGTTGGGGTGCACCAGCTTGGCCAGCGCCCGGCCTTCCTCGAAGAAACACTTCATGCCGTAGCGGAAGGCGCCCTGGTGGGCCTCGGTGACGTGCGGCGTGACTTCGCCCTCGGCCCGCAGAGCGAGGGAGTTGGGCAGGTATTCCTTGATGGCGACCGGCGTCCCGTCCTGATCGTAGGCCAGGTACACGATGGAGAAGCCGCCCAGGGACAGCTGTCGCTCGACCCGGTAGTGGTCGAGCTGAAATCCGGACGGCAGGGCGCAGTTTTGTTGAGTGGCCATCAGGCAGGGCGCTACACTTCGTCTTTTGTGGCGGTCGAAGGCGCTAGTTTAGCCTCGCTTCGCCGCGCTATCTCGGGAAAAACACGATGATCCACAGCATGACGGGTTATGCCGTCCAGGCCCGCGACCTGGGCCGAGTCGCCCTGCACCTGGAATTGCGCAGCGTCAATTCCCGCTATCTCGATCTTGCCTTCCGGATCAACGATGATCTGCGGCAGGCTGAGCCCATGCTGCGCGAAGCCATCACCGCCAAGCTGCGGCGGGGCAAGGTCGAATGCCGTTTCAATTTGCAGGCGAAGGATAGCGCACCTCGCGACCTTGCGATCAACAGTGTGCTGCTGGCCCAGCTGAAAGCCGCCCAGGCGGCGGTGCAGGCCGATCTGCCGCAGGCCGCGCCGCTGTCCGTGGCCGAGGTCCTTCGCTGGCCCGGCATGCTGGCCGACGACAGCGTGACTTTCGAATCCCTGCAGCCGGAGATCGCGGCAACCATTGCGGCGGCGCTGGACGAGCTCATCGCCACCCGCCGGCGCGAGGGCGAAAAGCTCGCCGAGATGATCCGTGGGCGGATCGCCCACATGCGCGGTCTGGTTGCCACGGTGCAGCCGCGGGTGCCGGCGTTGGTCGCCGAGTATCAGGAAAAGCTCGCCACCCGCCTGCGCGACGCAGCGGCGACCCTTGACGACGACCGCATCCGCCTGGAAGTCGGCCTGTTCGCCCAGCGTGTCGATGTGGCGGAAGAGTTGTCCCGCCTATCCACCCATCTGGATGAAGTCGAGCGCATCCTCAAGGCCGGTGGCGCGGCCGGCAAGCGCCTGGACTTCCTGATGCAGGAGCTTAACCGCGAGGCCAACACCCTCGGCTCCAAGGCAATGGCTGCCGACATGACCGCGATTGCCGTCGAACTCAAGCTGGCCATCGAGCAGATGCGCGAGCAGGTGCAGAACATCGAGTAAGGAGTGAGCATGCCGGGTACCCTGTTCATCGTCACCGCGCCATCCGGCGCCGGCAAGACCACCCTCGTCAGCGGCTTGCTGGAGCGTGACCCGCTGGTCAGCCTGTCGGTATCCTACGCCACCCGTGCACCGCGTACCGGAGAGGTGAATGGCCAGCATTACAACTTCGTCGATGTGCCGACCTTCCGCGCGCTGCGCGACAAGGGCGAGTTCCTCGAGTGGGCCGAGGTGCACAGCAACTATTACGCGACCTCCAGAACTTGGCTCGAGTCCCAGATCAGCTCCGGCAAGGACATCCTGCTGGAGATCGACTGGCAGGGTGCCCAGCAGGTCCGCAAGGTATTTCCGAAGGCGGTCGGCGTGTTCATCCTGCCGCCGTCGGTGGACGAACTGGAGCGTCGCCTGCGCGGCCGTGGCACGGATAGCGAAGAGGTGATCGCCCGTCGTGTGCTGGCAGCCCGTGGCGAGATGCGCCATGTGGCGGAGTTCGACTACGTTATAATCAACGAAGACTTGCCTGCGGCCCTGGATGATCTGGTGGCCGTGGTGCGAGCCTCGCGGCTGCGTTACGCCAACCAGGAGGCACGCAAGCCGGAGTTTTTCCATTACCTGGAACAGGATTGATATGGCCCGCGTTACCGTCGACGACTGTCTGAAAAGAATCCCCAACCGCTTCCAGCTGACCCTGGCTGCGACCTACCGTGCCCGTCAGCTGACGGCCGGCGCCACCCCGCAGGTGGATCTGGACCGCCACGACAAGGACAAGCCCACCGTGATCGCGCTGCGTGAAATCGCCGCCGGCAAGGTCGGCACCGAAGTCCTGAACCGCGGCCAGGCCTGAGCGCCTTTCCGCCAGAGAGCAATGCCATGGAATCCGCCGCACCAACTCCGGTCAGTGGTAGCGGCGTTTTCCAGCCCCCCGCTTCCTGCGTCCTGCCCCTCGACTTCGGCAGGCTGAAGAACATCGTCAGTGCCTACCTGCGTCCTGAGGACGTGGGGCGTATCGAGGCCGCCTATCACTTTTCCGCCGACGCCCATGAGGGGCAGATGCGGATCAGCGGGGAGCCTTACATCTCCCATCCGGTCGCTGTTGCGGAGATCCTCGCCGGCTGGAATCTGGACGCCCAGGCCCTGTGCGCGGCCCTCCTCCACGACGTGATGGAGGACACCCACATCACCAAGGCCGAGATCGCCGAACGTTTCGGGCGGACCACGGCCGAACTGGTGGATGGGGTGTCCAAGCTCGACAAGATCGAGTTCCAGTCCCACGAGGAAGCCCAGGCGGAAAACTTCCGCAAGATGCTGCTGGCGATGGCCAGCGACCTGCGGGTGATCCTCATCAAGCTGGCCGACCGCCTGCACAACATGCGCACGCTCGACTGCGTGCGCCCCGACAAGCGGCGTCGCATCGCCCGCGAAACCCAGGAAATCCACGCGCCCATCGCCAACCGGCTGGGCCTCAACAGCCTGTACCGCGAGTTGCAGGAACTGGCCTTCAAGCATCGCTACCCAATGCGCTACCGGGTGCTGTCGAAGGCCATCCTGGCTGCTCGTGGCAACCGGCGTGAAGTGGTCGGCAAGATCCTCGTCGCGATCGAGGAGCGCCTGCCCCAGTGGGATATCCAGGCCGACGTGCGCGGCCGCGAGAAGCACCTTTACAGCATCTACCGGAAGATGTCGGAGAAGCGCCTGACCTTCTCCCAGGTGCTCGACATCTACGGTTTCCGCGTCATCGTGCCCGACGTGCAGACCTGTTACCGCGCCCTCGGCGCGCTGCATGCGCTTTACAAGCCGGTGCCCGGCAAGTTCAAGGACTACATCGCCATTCCCAAGGCGAACGGCTACCAGTCGCTGCACACCACCTTGATCGGCCCCTTCGGCACGCCGGTCGAAGTGCAGATTCGCACCCAGGAGATGAACCACATCGCCGAGAGTGGTGTGGCTTCCCACTGGCTGTACAAGGAAGACGAAAAGACCCTTACCGAGCTGCAGCACAAGACCCACAGCTGGCTGCAGTCGCTGCTCGAACTACAGTCCACGTCCGGTGACTCCAGCGAGTTCCTGGAGCATGTGAAGGTCAACCTGTTCCCGGGCGAGGTGTACGCCTTCACGCCGAAGGGCAAGATCTTCGCGCTGCCGCGCGGCGCCACGGTGGTGGACTTCGCCTACGCGGTGCATACCGACGTCGGCAACCGCTGTGTGGCGGGACGCATCAATGGCGAGCTGATGCCGCTGCGCACCGAACTGCACAACGGCGACCAGATCGAGATCATCACCGCCGCCCACGCCAGCCCCAACCCGGCCTGGCTGTCCTATGTGCGGACCGGCAAGGCGCGGGCGCAGATCCGCCATTTCCTTAAGAACGCCCAGCAGGAAGAAGCCTCGACCCTCGGCGAGCGCCTGCTCAACCAGGCCCTGCGCTTGCACGGCCTGACCCTCGGCCAGGTCAGCACCTTTGCATGGGAGCGTTTCCTGAAGGAGTTCACGCTCAACAACCGCAAGGAACTGATGACCGACATCGGCCTCGGCCGACGTCTGCCGGCCATCGTCGCGCGGCGCTTGGCGGAGATCCAGGATATGGAGTCCGGCCGCGCCGATGTCGTCAAGCCCAAGCCTGCCGGGGCGATCCTGATCCGCGGCACAGAAGGCGTTGCGGTCCAATTGGCGCGTTGCTGCCGACCGATTCCGGGCGATCCCATCGTCGGCATCATCCGCAAGGGGCAGGGGCTGGAAGTGCACATGCACGACTGTCCGCAGGCCCGCAAGCTACGCAGCGAGCGGGACCGCTGGATCGACGTGGAGTGGGAAGCCGCCACCGACCGCCTGTTCGACGTGACGCTGCGCCTGCTCACGCAGAACGTGCGTGGTGTGCTGGCCAAGGTCGCCAATGCGATCGCCGAGCAAGACTGCAACATCCAGAACGTCAGTACCGATGGCGATCAGGGTGCCTATTCCACCATCTACATCACGGTGCAGGTGACTCATCGCCTGCATCTCGCCAAGGTCATCCGCGGGATACGAAACATCCCGGAGGTGGTCCGCATCAACCGCCTCAAGGGCGACCAGAAGGGCAGCTGAGGCTGCTAGAATCCACGCCGCTTAAAAAGGGAGATCCACATGGCAGGTTACGAGTCCGAGCACACCAAGTTCATGCGTGAATGGATGGCCAAGCATCCTGAGCAGGTCGAAGAGCAGAAGAAGGGGCGCTCCCTGTGGTGGGACAAGCCGCAGGATCTGGAGACCCAGCGTGAGTACGCTGCTGGCCGCGTTGCCCAGAAGCCCTATCCTTACTCGACCGAAAGCTGAGCGGGCTTTGCTCGCTCCCAAACTTGCTTTCATCGACGTAGAAACCACCGGGGCCAACCCGGTGGAAGACCGGATCACCGAAATTGCGATTCTGCGGGTCGAAGACGGTGAGCTGGTTGAGCGGTGGTCCACCCTGGTCAATCCCGGGCGGACCATTCCGCTGAACATCCAGAGTCTGGTCGGCATCACCGACGACATGGTGGCAGAGGCGCCGCCGTTCGCCGATGTGGCCGAACGGGTCCGCGAGCTCTTCGCGGACTGCATCTTCGTCGCCCATAACGCACGCTTCGATTACGGCTTCATCAAGAACGAGTTCCAGCGTCTGGGCCAGTCCTTCGAGGCGCCGGTGCTGTGTACCGTCAAGCTGTCGCGCGCCCTCTATCCCCAGCATCACCGCCACGGTCTCGACGCCTTGATCGAGCGCCACGGACTCGTCTGTTCGGCCCGCCATCGCGCCCTTGGCGATACGGAGGCTTTGGTCCAGTTTGTCGGCCAGGTGGTGGGGAGCTTCGAGCGCGGTGTGCTCGATGCGGCAATCGTCAAGGCGATGAAGGCACCGAACCGCCCTGCCGGTCTGCCCGAAGGGGTGCTCGAAGGTCTGCCCGAGGGGCCCGGGGTCTATCTCTTCTACGGCGAGAACGATGTGCTGCTGTATGTCGGACGCAGCGTCAGCCTGCGCTCGCGGGTGATGAGTCACTTTGCAGGTGACAAGCTGAAGGGCCGGGAGGCCAAGATCATCCAGCAGGTCCGCCGTGTGGACTGGCGGGTGACCGCCGGCGAGCTGGGTGCGCTGCTGCTCGAGTCGCATCTGGTCCGTACCGAGAGGCCGGCTGAGAATCGCCAGCCGGCGGATGTCGCCGCGGTCTTCGGTCTGCGTTTCGACGCAGCCCGTCGGCGTGGCCCGGTGTTGCAGCGCGAGCCACTGAACGGCGGTGACCCGGCGAGCTGGGACAGTCTCTACGGGACTTTCCGGACCAAGAAGGAAGCCGACAATGCGCTGCGGGAACTGGCCAGTCTCTACAAGCTGTGCCCGCGCCGCATTGGCACTGAAGCGTGGGGGGAAGGGCCTTGTCTCGCGCACCAGGCGCGCCGCTGCGCCGGCGTGTGTGCCGGCAAGGAAAGCCCCGCCCAGCATGACGAGCGTCTGCTGAAGGTGCTCGAAAGCCTGCGCTTGCGGCGTTGGCCGTGGGCCGGCCCGGTGGTGGTGCGCGAACACCATGCCGATACCGGGCGCAGCGCCGCACACGTGGTGGATCAGTGGTGCCTGCTCGGCCGCGCCGATGACGAGGCGGCCTTGGCCAGTCTGCTGGCGGCCCTGCCGCAACGCCGCTTCGATCCGGATATCTACCGCATCCTCGTCCGCTGGCTGGATACGCCGTTGGCGCGCGCCGCGGTCACGCCGCTGGGCTGAGGCGCGTCAACGCGATTTGTCCAGAGCCGACCTGCCGTCGGCTCTGGACAATTCCTGCCTCATATCATCTGTGTGAAAACCCGACTCCTCTGTGGGGCCAATGGATGCGCCCCGTGGAGAATGGCCGCGCTCAGGGCAGCGGGCGTTCGCCGGCGAGCAGGTGGGCGAGGGTTTCCCGGTCGCGGATGACGTGCACGTCCGTGCCGTCCACCAGGATCTCGGCGGCACGTGGGCGGGTGTTGTAGTTGGAGCTCATCGTCATGCCGTAGGCGCCCGCCGACAGGATGGCCAGCAGGTCGCCGGTTTCCACCGACAGGTCGCGGTCGTGGCCGAGGAAGTCGCCGCTCTCGCAGATCGGGCCGACCACTTCGTAGCGGGTGGCGGGGACGGCGCGCGGTGCCACCGCGACGATCTCGTGGTAGGCGTCGTACAGCGCGGGGCGGGCCAGGTCGTTCATTGCCGCATCGATGATCGCGAAGTTCTTCTCGACGCCGGGCTTCAGGTATTCGATGCGGGTCAGCAGCAGGCCGGCGTTGCCGACCAGCGAGCGGCCCGGTTCGAAGCACAGGGCCTCGTCGCGGCCGGCGAAGCGCTCCAGCAGGGGCTTGAGGTATTCGGTCGGCGTCGGCGGTTCCTCGTCACGGTAGCGGATGCCGAGGCCGCCGCCCAGGTCGATGTGGTCGAGCTTGATGCCTTCGCGGGCGAGCTGGTCCACCAGGCCCAGGATCTTGTCTGCCGCTTCGGCCATCGGCGCCGGGTCGAGGAGCTGGGAGCCGATGTGGCAGTCGATGCCACTGATCTCGATGTTCGGCAGCTTGGCCGCCTTGCGGTAGAGGTCGAGGGCTTCGGTGAAGGCCACGCCGAACTTGTTGCTGCGCAGGCCGGTGGAGATGTACGGGTGGGTGTTCGGATTGACGTCCGGATTGACGCGGAAGGCGATCGGCGCACGCTTGCCGAGGCTGATGGCTACATCATTCAGGCGGTCCAGTTCGGCGGCGGATTCGACGTTGAAACAGCCGATCCCCGACTCCAGCGCGTAACGCATTTCGTCGACGCTCTTGCCAACGCCCGAGAAGATCACTTTGCCGGGGTCGCCGCCGGCGGCGAGGACGCGGGCCAGCTCACCCCCGGACACGATGTCGAAACCGGCGCCCAGCTTGGCAAATACCGACAGGATGCCTAGGCTGGAGTTGGCCTTGACCGCATAGCAGACGAGCGCCTTGCGCATGCCGAGGGCCTGCTGATAGGCCGCGAAGGCTGCGGTCAGCGCGGCACGGGAATACACGTAGGTCGGGGTGCCGAAGCGCTCGGCGATGTCGGCGAGGGCGACCCCTTCGAGGGTCAGGCCGGCGGGGCCGGCGGCGAGCGTCGGCACGGGCAGTGCGGTGGTCATTGGGCTGAATCCTGGGGAGCGGGTTTGTTATGATCGCCGCCCGGCGCCTGGGTGGCGTCGGCGGGCTGCGGAGCCGGCTTGCTGGCAGGCTTGGGAACTTGCGGGATGTACAGCGGCCCCTTGATGCCGCAGCCGGCTAGGACGAGTAGGCCGCAGGTCGCGGCGGCAATGGCGATGGTTCGCATGGGTTCCGCGCAAAAACGGCAATGTTAACAGAACAACGGAGGGGTCGATGGACGAAGCGGATTTCAACGCCTTGGCGGATGCCGAGCTGGAGCGCCTGGAGGGTCTGCTGGAGGCCTGCGAGCTGGATTTCGATTACGAGGTGAAGCCGGGTGGGGTCTTCGAGCTGGAGTTCGACAACGGCAGCAAGATCATCGTTAACCGGCACAGTGCGGCGCGGGAGATCTGGCTGGCCGCCAAGTCGGGCGGTTTCCACTTCCGCCCCGACGGCGGGCGCTGGCTGGGCACGCGGGATGGGGCGGATTTCTACGCCGTGCTGTCCCGCTGCATGTCCGAGCAGGCTGGCGAGCCGGTCGACCTGAAGGGCTGACCGGCTCCCGGGCCGCGCTAGTTGGTATTGCGCGGGGCTTCTTCCGCCGGCGGGCTGGTGGGCTCCTGCGGGGCTTCCACCGGTGCTGCCGGCAGGTTCTCCTTGTAGATCAGCTCCTCGGTGGCACTGCCTTCCGGTTGGATGCGGATCAGGCCATCCGGCGGAGTCGGATAGCTCTCGGGCACGCCGTCGAGAGCCTTTCGCATGTAGTTGATCCACAGCGGCAGTGCGGCTGCTCCGCCTGTTTCTCCGCTGCCCAGCTTGCGAGGCTGATCGAAACCGATCCACGCCACGGCGACGACGGTCGGCTGGTAGCCGCAGAACCAGGCGTCCACGTACTCGTTGGTGGTGCCGGTCTTGCCGGCCAGGTCACCGCGCTTGAGGGCCAGCGCCTTGGCGGCGGTGCCGCGGCGGACGACGTCCTTCAGCATCGAGTCCATCAGGTAGGCATTGCGCTCGTCGATGGCCCGCTCGGCGGTTTCGCCGGCCACCGGCGGGTCGACGCGGGCGAGTACGTGGCCGGCCTCGTCCTGGATTTCCTTCACCAGGTAAGGCTCGACGCGGTAACCGCCGTTGGCGAAGACCGAGTAGCCGCGCAGCATCTGCCACGGCGTGACGGAGCCGGCGCCAAGGGCCATGGTCAGGTAGGCCGGATGGCGTTCGGCGTCGAAACCGAACTTGGTGACGTAGTCCTGCGCGTAGCGGGGGCCGATGGATTTCAGCAGGCGGATCGACACCATGTTCTTGGAGCGCGCCAGTG
This sequence comes from Zoogloea sp. GDB6, assembly GCF_056724105.1. Taxonomy (NCBI): domain Bacteria; kingdom Pseudomonadati; phylum Pseudomonadota; class Betaproteobacteria; order Rhodocyclales; family Zoogloeaceae; genus Zoogloea; species Zoogloea sp. GDB6. The sequence continues at coordinate 268,708 of NZ_CM161497.1, forward strand.
CGGAGCGCAGGGACATCGGTCCGTCGTACTTGCCGTCGTAGTTCTTTGGCTCCCAGGCCTGTGAGCCGGTGTCTCCCGCAGGGAAGGAGATCGGCGAGTCGTCGACAATGCTGTTGGGGCCGTAGCCTTTCTCGAAGGCGGCCGAATAGATGAAAGGCTTGAAGCTGGAGCCGGGCTGGCGCCACGCCTGGGTGACATGGTTGAACTTGTTGCGGTTGAAATCGAAGCCGCCGACCAGCGCGCGGATCGCGCCGGTGTGTGGGTCGGCTGCGGTCAGGGCGCCTTCGACCTCTGGTAGCTGACTGATTTCCCAGTGATTATCCACATGCACCACGCGGATGATGGCGCCCGGGCGGATGCGTTTGTTGGGCGGGGCTTTCTCGCTGAGCATTGCCGCGGCGAAGCGCAGTCCGTCGCCGCTGATGCGGAAGGTCTCGCCGTAGCGGTAGGCGGTGACTGCGCCGTTGCCCGCCTGGGTCACGATGGCCGCCTGGAGGTCGTCGTAATCAGGTGTCTCGGCCAGGACTTCGTCCAGGCCCTCGGTCTGCTCCCCGCTCATTCGGGCAGGATCCACATAGCCCTCGACACCCCGGTAGCCGTGGCGGCGGTCGTAATCCATGATGCCGCGGCGCAGTGCCCGGTAGGCGGCATCCTGTTCGGCCTTGTTGATCGTCGTGATGACCTTGATGCCGCGGGTATAGGCCTCTTCCTTGAACTGTTCGTAGGCGATCTGGCGGGCCATTTCCGCCACATAGTCGGCGCTGCCACCGACGTCGCCAGGTCCGGTGACGACCTTGAGTGGAGCGTTGACGGCTTGCTGGTGCTCCGTTTCGGAGATGAAGCCCAGTTCGGTCATGCGACGCAGTACGTATTGCTGGCGCAGGGCGGCGCGCTTCGGATTGACGACCGGATTGTAGGCGGAGGGGGCTTTCGGCAGGCCCGCGAGCATGGCGGCCTCCGGAACATTAAGGTCGTGGATGGATTTGCCGAAATAGGTCTGAGCGGCAACGGCGAAACCGTAGGCGCGGCGGCCAAGGTAGATCTGGTTGATATAGACCTCGAGGATCTGATCCTTGGTGAGGTTCTGTTCGATCTTGAACGCCAGCAGGATTTCGTAAAGCTTGCGCGAGTAGGTCTTCTCGCGGGTCAGGAAGAAGTTCCGGGCCACCTGCATGGTGATCGTCGAGGAGCCCTGGCGCTTGCTGCCTGTGACGAGGTTGGCGCCCGCCGCACGCAGCACGCCAGTGAAATCGACCCCGGAGTGCTGGTAGAAGCGGTCGTCCTCGGCGGCCAGAATGGCGTGCTTGAGAACGGGCGGTACGTCCTGGATGTGGATGAAGGCACGGCGCTCTTCGCCGTACTCGCCGATCAGAATCCCGTCAGCCGTGTAGACGCGCAGCGGAATCTTGGGGTGGTAGTCGGTCAGTGCTTCCAGCGACGGGAGGGTCGGCCAGGCGAAGGCGACGGCCAGGGCGAGGATGGCGAGGCCAATGGCCAGCAGGCCGAGAAGTGCGATGAAGGGGTAGAGTACCCAGCGCATGACGGGAGCGGGGAGCAGAGTAAAGTGCTGCATTATACGAGGAGGCCCGATTTGTCGCCTGATATGCAATCCGGTATTCTCCCGGGCCTTACCTTTACACTTGTCATGGTTGTTGTTAGGATCTCAAGTAGTTTGTTGGTATTGCACCTAACATAAAGAAATTTCAGGACTTTTTGTGATCGACCTCTCCTTTTTGAGCCCCCGGGCGCGCCCTTTGATCGGTGTCGACATCTCGTCGTCGTCGGTCAAGATGGTGGAGTTGTCCGCCGTCTCGGGCGGTGGCTATCGGGTCGAGCGGTACGCCGTCGAAGCGCTTCCGCGGGAGGCCGTATCCGATGGAAACATCGTCAATCTGGAGGCTGTGTCCGATGCCATCCGGCGTGGCTGGCGTCGGCTCGGAACCGCGACCCGTTTCGTGGCGCTTGCGCTCCCGGCGTCGGCGGTCATCACCAAGAAGATCATCCTCCCAGCGGGCCTGCGCGACCAGGAGTTGGAGGTGCAGGTCGAGTCAGAAGCGAATCAGTACATTCCCTTTGCGCTCGATGAGGTGAATCTCGATTTTCAGGTCATCGGTCCGGCGGCTTCCAGTGCGGACGAGGATGAGGTGTTGATCGCAGCGTCCCGCAAGGAAAAGGTCGAAGACAGGGTCGCTGCAGCGGAGGCTGCTGGCCTCAAGGCGCTGGTGATGGACGTCGAGTCCTACGCGTCGCTGGCTGCCTTCGAACTGGTTCAGGAGCAGCTGCCCGACCGCGGGGAAGACAAAATCATCGCGCTGGTGGATGCCGGCGCCAACGTGATGAATGTGTCAGTGCTGCGCAATGGCAATCAGGTGTACGCCCGTGAGCAGGCCTTCGGTGGTTTCTTCCTCACCCAGGACATCATGCGCCACTTTGGGATGTCCCTTGAAGAAGCCGAAAGTGGCAAGCGTACCGGTTCGTTGCCCGAGAGCTATGAGTCCGATCTTCTGCGCCCGTTCATGGACGCCATGGCACTGGAAGTGTCGCGGGCGCTACAGTTCTTTTTCACCTCCACCCAGTTCAATCAGGTAGACCATATCGTCCTTGCTGGCGGTTGTGCCGTCATCCCTGGGCTCGCGGAAACGGTCGCGGGCCGTACCCAGGTGGATACCCTGGTGGCCAACCCGTTCGCGAACATGAGCCTTGGTTCAAAGGTTCGGCCGAAAAATCTCGCGGCGGATGCCCCTGCCTTGCTGGTTGCCTGTGGTCTGGCCTTGCGGAGGTTCGATTCGTGATCCGTATCAACCTGCTTCCCCATCGGGAAGAGAAGCGCAAGGCGCGCCGTCAGCAATTCGCGCTGTTTTCCGCCTTTGTGGCGGTGGTAGGGCTTGTGGTGTGGTTCATCGGTCATACGATCCTGGCGGGGTATGTGGATGGTCAGGATGCAAAGAACGTCTTCCTCAAGCAGGAAATCGCCGCGCTTGATAAGGAGATCGTGGAAATCAAGGGCTTGCGGGAACAGGCTGAGGCGTTGCTGTCCCGAAAGCAGGTCATCGAGTCGTTGCAGACCAATCGTACGGAAACTGTCCAGTTGTTCAACGAATTGGTCCGTCAGATGCCTGAAGGCGTTTATCTCAAGTCGCTTAAGCAGTCCGGCTCCAAGATCAATTTGATCGGCTATGCCCAGTCGAACGCGCGGGTATCCACCCTGATGCGTAATCTTGAGGCTTCGCCTTATCTTGAGCGTGCTGATCTGGTCGAGGTCAAGGCGGCGGTTCTGAATACCCGTCGCGTCAGTGAATTCAATCTCAATGTGAGCATCGAGCGCACCAAGGCGGAGGACTCTGGCAAGCCGAAGGCTGGCGGGGCCAGCAATCCTTCGGGAGGCAAGCCATGAGTCTAAGGGAGTCGATGGAGAAGCTCCGGACGATGGATGTCCAGACCCTGATGCGGGATTTCCAGGGGTTGGATCCCAATGATCCCGGGCAGTGGCCGCTGCTGCCCCGGTTGGCGACGTTGCTGGCGATTTTTCTGGCTATCGTCGTCGGTGGCTGGTGGTTCGACTGGAGCGATCAGCTGACCACGCTGGATAGCAAGGAAAAGGAAGAAGCCGCACTCAAGGATGAGTGGTTGTTGAAGAAGCGCCAGGCCGTAAATCTTCCTGAATACCGCCGGCAACTGGCGGAGATCGACCGTCAGTTTGGTGCCTTATTGAAGCAGTTGCCGAATCGCTCCGAGATCGAGTCCTTGTTGGCGGACATCAACCAGGCCGGTCTGGGGCGTGGACTGCAGTTCGAGCTGTTCAAGCCAGGGGCCGAGGGCTTGAAGGACTTTTATGCTGAGTTGCCGATTTCCGTGCGAGTGACCGGCAGTTACCACGACCTCGGCGAATTTGTCAGTGACGTGGCGCAGATGCCGCGGATCGTGACATTAAATGACATCGCTATCGAGACGCTCAAGGAAGGCAACCTCAAGTTCGATGCGACGGCGGTGACATATCGTTACCTGGATGACGAAGAAGTCTCGGCCCTGCGTAAGGAAAAGGCCAAGGAAAAGGCGCGCAAGTGACGATCATGCGACTGACTCTGATAGTGCCTCTGCTTCTTTCGTTACTGCTGGCCGGGTGTGGTGACAAACAGCAGGATTTGCGCGACTGGATGGCCGAGGCGTCGAAAGACCTCAAGCCCAATCTAAAGCCCTTGCCGCCAATCCGCCAGGCGTCCGTCGTGAATTACCAAGGCAGTGGCCTGCTCGATCCGTTCAAGCAGGCCAAACTTGAGCCGGACAAGAAGTCGGGCTTCATGCCGGATGCAAACCGGCGCCGGGAGCCCCTTGAAGCGTATCCGCTCGAATCGCTCAAGATGGTTGGCGTCATGATGAGAAAAGGTCAGGCCCATGCCATTATCGCTGTCGACAAGACACTCCATCAGGTCAAGGTCGGCAATTATCTTGGGCAGAATTACGGAAAGATCACGGACATCAGCGAATCCGCCGTGACCTTGAAAGAACTTGTCGAGGATGTGGGCGGTGAATGGACCGAGCGCATCAGCACGCTCCAGTTGCAGGAGCAGGCGCCTCAGGAGGCGAAGAAATGAAAATGAGACCTTGTGGGGTCAGGTTGGGCGCATGGGCGGTGGCTGCGTGTCTTGGCGGGCTGGTGCTTCCGGTGTCCGTGCTGGCCCAGGTCCCGCAGGCGGCGGACGCCGTGCCGGCAGGCAACCGGATTGAGAAGATCATGGCCATGGAGCAAGGGGGCAACATTGTCCTCAAGCTTACCCTTGCTAGGCCGCTGGCCGCCTTGCCGGCAAGTTTCAGTGTCGCGAGCCCGGCGCGCATTGCGTTCGATTTCCCGGATACGGCGAATGGCTTGGGGCGCAATAGCCAGACGCTCAATGCTGGTGATTTGCGGAGTGTGAACGTTGTGCAGGTCGGGGACCGGACCCGCTTGGTCCTGAACCTGTCCCGGGTCTACCCTTATGAGACGCGCCAGGATGGGAACGATCTCCTGATCACGCTGGCGGCTGGACAGGTCCGTGAGGCGGCGAGCCAGCTCGCTCAGCAGAGTACCCAGTTTGCTCCGGCCGCCGTGGGGCAGTCGGAGCACCACGCTATTCGCGATATCAACTTCCGGCGCGGCAAGGATGGCGAGGGGCGGCTGGTGGTCGATCTGTCCGACCCGAATGCCGGTATCGACATTCGTCAGCAGGGCGAGAACCTGATAGTCGACTTTCTCAAGACGGATGTGCCGGAGCAATTGCGCCGCAAGCTGGATGTGGTGGATTTCGGTACCCCGGTGTCCACCGTGCTGACCAAGACCCAGGGTGGCAATGTCCGCATGACGGTGACGCCGCGTGGGCTGTGGGAGCATAACGCCTACCAGAGCGACAATCAGTTTGTGCTCGAGGTGAAGCCTGTCAAGGAGGATCCCAACAAGCTGACGCAAGGCGCGGGCAAGGGCCGTTTCTCCGGCGAGAAGCTGTCCCTGAACTTCCAGAACATCGACGTGCGTTCCGTGCTGCAGGTCATCGCGGACTTCACGAATTTCAACATCATCACCAGTGACTCCGTGCAGGGCAACCTGACGCTGCGCCTCAAAGACGTGCCGTGGGATCAGGCCCTCGATATCATCCTGCAGGCGCGGGGTCTGGACATGCGCAAGAACGGCAATGTGATCTGGATCGCGCCGCGGGACGAACTGGCTGCTCGCGAGAAGCTCGACTTGGAAGCCAAGGCTCAGGTCGGTGATCTGGAGCCGCTGCGGACCGAGAGTTTTCAGATCAACTACCATAAGGCTAAGAGTGTTGCCGAGTTCCTGAAGAGCAAGGACCAGTCCGTGCTTTCCAAGCGGGGTAGTGTTCTGCCAGACGAGCGCAGCAACAAGATTTTCGTCAATGATGTGGCCTCTAGGCTTGAGGATATTCGTCGTCTGATCGCCGAAGTGGATGTCGAGGTGCGTCAGGTCCTGATTGAGGCGCAGATCGTCGAGGCCACCGATACGTTTGCGAGCAACCTGGGGGTGCGTCTCGGCTTCGGGGCCAAAACCGGCGGTCAGATTGGAACGACTACGGGGGGGGTTCCGGTCTTCCGGAATACTCTTGGGACGGGTAATCTGTCTTCAATCGGCTACCAAGCTGGCCAGATTACGACGGTTCCTGATTACACCAACGGCTTGGGTGTGAATCTGCCGGCGTCGTCGATCAACAATAAGTCTGCGGGCGCGTTCTCGTTTGCATTGTGGAACAGCGCGGCAACCCGTTACATCGATCTCGAGGTCTCGGCGCTGGAAGCAGATGGGCGTGGCAAGGTCGTGTCCCGCCCGCGGGTGATGACGGCCGATAAGGCGGAGGCGATTATCGAGCAGGGTTCGGAAGTGCCGTATCAAACCCAGTCCGGGGGAACCGCTTTCCCGACCGTCAGCTTCAAGAAGGCCAACCTGACCTTGAAAGTGAAGCCGCAGATCACGCCGGATGGCAAGGTGATGATGGCACTTGAGGTCAATAAGGATCAGCCGCGTTACGACCAGCCGGTTGCCGGCGGCAATGTGCCGATTGACACCAAGCACGTCAAGACGGAAGTGGTGGTCGAGAACGGTGGTACGGTCGTGATCGGCGGGATCTATATCCAGGAAGTCGGCAATAACACGACGAAGATTCCATTGCTGGGGGATGTACCGGTTCTCGGTTATCTGTTCAGGAACACTGAGCGCAAGGACAACAAGACCGAGCTGCTCGTGTTCATCACACCTCGAATCATCAACGATCAGCTCGGTCTGCGCTGACCTTCATTATTATGGGAATTTCTATGCATAACGTCAGTGCCTTGGGCCGTTTGTCATCACAAGGCCGTTTCTTCGCCCTGAGTGTCATTGCGCTGGCCGTTGCGGGGTGCGGCGGCGGAGGCGGCGGTTCGAGCGGCAGTACGGCCTGTCCGGGAGGCTTTCTCACCTGTTCTTCGGGTGGAAGCGGCTCAACAGCGACGGACGGCACGATCACCCTAACCCTTACCGATGCTGCATCGGGGGCAAGCAGCAATACCCTGTCAGCAGGTAAGCCTTTGACGGTTAAGGCTTTGGTGAAGGATGCTAGTGGTGCAGCTGTTCCCAATGTGGTGGTCACTTTTGCGACGGACACCACGCTGGGATCATTCGATCCTGCCTCAGGTACGGCGCTGACCAACAGTAGCGGTATCGCCTCGGTTAACCTGCAGGCAGCAAGTCTCGCTTCCAGCGGAGCGGCCACTTTGACCGTGACTGCGAGCGTCGCCGGAAAGTCGCTGACGCAGACGGTCGGGTATGCCGTCAGCCCTGGTTCTGTGGCGCTTGCCAATCTGGCGGCCAATTCTACTTCCCTGAGTGCCTATGGAAGTACGTCGGTTGCAGTGCAGGTGTTGGTAAACGGTGCTCCAGCAACATCCTCCCAGACTGTAACCTTCTCATCCGCTTGTGACACGGCAGGCAAGGCGTCGATTACGCATAGCGTGTCGTCGGTCAATGGTGTGGCGACGGCAACCTATACCGATAAAGGGTGTGCTGGGTCCGATGCGGTCACCGCATCCGTGCAAGGGGCTTCAAGTTCGATTTCCCTGCAGGTTGCAGCACCTCAGGCATCGAATGTGAGTTTCGTATCCTCTTCACCTTCATCAATCGTGCTGGCTGGCACAGGGGGGAGGGCTTGTCGTCCGACTCCATCGTGACGTTCAAGCTGGTGGATAGCACTAATAGCCCAATCGCTGGCAAGGCGGTCAATTTCGACTTGTCGACGCGTGTAGGTGGAGTCAAGCTGAACGGACAGTCCTCTGGCACTGTGCAGGGCACGACAAAGGCTGATGGTACGGTCAGCGTGACTGTGACTGCGGGCACCGTGCCTACGCCGGTGTGGGTGACTGCAGTACTGGCGGAGAACCCGGCGATCAAGAGTCAGTCGCCGAATCTGACGATCTCCACCGGACGTCCAACCCAAGACCGTTTCTCGCTGGCGGTTGGGACCTTCAATATCGAAGGCTGGCGTCGGGATGGGACAACCACGAGCGCGACCGTCTATGCATTTGATCGCCTGGGCAACCCGGTTCCGGATGGCACTGTTATTAATTTCATCAGTGAAGGTGCGGGCATTGGCGCCTCCTGCACGACAATTTCTGCTTCGTGTTCCGTGACAATCACCAGCGGGGAATACCGGCCACGCAATGACACGGAACCTTCTGGCTCCGTAACGAACGGTCGAGTGACCATCCTGGCCTATGCGATGGGCGAGGAGAGTTTTGACGACAGCAACTTTAACAATATCTACGACGCGGGTGAAACCTTCCGTGATCTTGGTAATGCTTTCGTCGATAACAATGAAGACGGGGTGAGGCAAGCTGGCGAGTCCGAGATTGCCTTTGGCAAGTCAGGGGCGTGTCCCGCCTATCCTGCTGACGGGCGTTACGCGAATGCGCCATATAGTGCAGGGACATGTGATGGCGTGTGGGGGCAGGCGCATGTGCGCCGGGTCAATCTGGTCATATTGTCCAGCTATGTGATCGGTACGGTTTCGCCGTCCACCTTCACCATGCCGGGTTGTATGGGCTCCTTTACTTTCCGGTTGTCTGATGAAAATAATAATCCGATGCCGGCAGGTGCGACGCTGACCATGGATTCGTCTGTGACTTACAAGAATGATACGGGGGATACGGTCAAGGCTTCAGTGGGCGTGTCTTCTGGTTCAGCATCTGTTGCCAATACGAGCGCTGCAGGTGGTACCTTCCATACCTTCACGGTGGAGGGCTCCAAGTGCCAGACGAAGCCCGTTGGAAGCATTACCCTCACGGTGACGTCACCGAGTGGTAATGCGAGTAGTCAGACTATCACCATCAATTAACACACACCTTGGGGAGTAAAAGTCTTTCCCCGACTGCAAAGGAAGGGAATGGATTTTCCACGCTGTGTTGTTCTGATTGGCATGCCCGGCTCCGGTAAGACCACGGTCGGCCGGGAACTTGCCAAGCGTCTCGGCCTCCGTTTTGTCGATAGTGATCACGAAATCGAGGCCCGGACGGGAGTCAAGATCCCGACCATCTTCGAGATCGAGGGAGAGGATGGCTTTCGCCGTCGGGAGACCCAGACCCTGGATGAACTGACCACGGAGTCGGACATGGTGCTCGCTACCGGTGGCGGTGCCGTAATCAATCCCATCAATCGCGCCCTGCTTTCCGAGCGGGGCGTGGTCGTTTATCTCAATGTTCCGCCCCATGTTCTGTGGGAGCGCACCCGTCACGACAAGACGCGTCCCCTGCTGCAGGTGCCGGACCCCAAAGGGCGCCTTCAGCAGCTATATGTGGTCCGCGACCCACTGTACCGCGAGGTTGCTCACATCACTGTCGAGGGAGGGCGTGGAACGCCGCATGCGATGGTGCGTCTGATCGAAAAGGAATTGCAGGACTTATGCGCACACTGAACGTCGAACTGGCCGAACGCAGCTATCCGATCCGGATCGGGGGCGGGTTGTTGGCAGACCTCGAGCTGGTATTGCCCTACGTGAAGTCACGCCGGGTGGCGGTGATCACCAACGACGTGGTCGGGCCTCTGTACCTGCGTGCTTTTGCGGATGGGCTGAAAGCCCGTGGGCTGACCGTCACCGAGATCGTGCTGCCGGATGGTGAGGCGCACAAGGACTGGGAGACACTCAACACGATTTTCGATGGCTTGCTGTCGAGCCGCTGCGATCGCGGAACGACGCTGATCGCTCTCGGTGGTGGCGTGGTTGGCGATATGGTCGGCTTTGCAGCGGCGACCTACCAGCGCGGCGTACCCTTCATCCAGGTGCCGACTACGCTGCTGTCCCAGGTAGACTCGTCTGTCGGCGGAAAGACGGCAATCAATCACCCCCTCGGCAAAAACATGATCGGCGCCTTCTACCAGCCGCGTCTGGTGCTCGCCGATACCTCCGTCCTCAACACACTGCCCGAGCGCGAACTGAAGGCGGGGCTCGCGGAGGTCATCAAGTACGGGCTGATCCGGGACCTGTCCTTCCTGGAGTGGATCGAGGAAAACGTCGAGCGTCTGCTCGCCCGCGATGCCGAGGCGCTGGCCGAGGCGGTCGAGCGTTCGTGCCGCAACAAGGCGGAAGTCGTCGCCGCTGATGAAACCGAGCAGGGGGTGCGCGCCACGCTCAATCTGGGGCATACCTTCGGCCATGCCATCGAAACCGGGTTGGGGTACGGCGTCTGGCTGCATGGGGAGGCCGTGGCCGCAGGGGCGATCATGGCCGCCGACCTGTCCCGGCGTCTGGGCTGGCTGTCCGATGCGGACGTCGAGCGGGTGCGGTCCATTCATGAGCGCGCCGGCCTGCCGGTCAAGGGGGCGCCGCTGGGGGTGGATCGCTATCTCGAGCTGATGGCCCATGACAAGAAGGTGGCGGACGGAACCCTGCGGCTGGTATTGCTGAAGGCGATAGGGGAGGCGGTGATTACTGCCGAGGCCAGCCAGGCCGACATCCGCGCTTCCATCGAGGCCTGTTGCTGAGCACCCCGCCGATGGCCGAACTGGCGCCCTATGCTGTTGTTGAGGCCAATTCCCGTGGTCGCCGGGTGGCCGAGCCGCCGCCGGTGGCGCGCGGCGAGTTCCAGCGTGACCGCGACCGCATCGTGCACTGCACGGCCTTCCGGCGCCTGGAGTACAAGACCCAGGTCTTCGTCAATCACGAAGGCGACCTGTTCCGCACCCGGCTGACCCACAGCATCGAAGTGGCGCAGATCACCCGCTCCATCGCGCGGGCGCTGCACCTCAACGAAGACCTGGCCGAGGCGGTGGCTCTGGCGCATGACCTCGGCCACACGCCCTTCGGTCACGCCGGGCAGGATGCGCTGCATGCCTGCATGAAGGACTTCGGCGGCTTCGAACACAATCTTCAGTCCCTGCGGACGGTGGATGTGCTCGAAGAAAGCTATGCCGAGTTCAATGGCCTCAACCTGATGCATGAGACCCGCGAAGGGATCCTCAAGCACTGCTCGCTCAAAAATGCTGCACTGCTCGGCGACATCGGGCAACGTTTCATCGACGGGCGCCAGCCTTCGCTGGAGGCGCAACTGGCCAATCTGGCCGACGAGATCGCCTACAACAACCACGACGTGGACGACGGCCTGCGCTCCGGGTTGATCACCCTCGAACAGCTCGGCGCGGTGCCGATTTTCCGGCGCAACCGGGAGGCTGTCGAAGCTGCCTACCCGGGGCTGACCGGACGGCGGCTGATCCATGAAACCATCCGCCGCATGATCAATATGATGGCGGTGGACCTCATCGATCAGACCCGCGCCAATATCGCCGCGGCCGGCATCGTATCTCTCGGCGATGTGCATGCCGCGCCGCGTCTGGTGGCCTACAGCGACTCCCTGTTGCCCGAGTTGCGCGTCCTCAAAACCTTCCTCCGCGAAGATCTGTATCACCACTTCCAGGTGCTGCGCATGACCGACAAGGCCCGTCGCATCATTCAGGATCTCTTCGGGGCGTTCATGAACGACCCCCGCCTCTTGCCGCCGCAATACCAGCAGATGGCCCGTAACGACAAGCCACGGGCGATCGCCGATTATGTCGCTGGAATGACGGATCGGTATGCGATGCGTGAACACCGGCGCCTCTTTGCGGTCGGTGAGATCCACTGAGCCCCGCAACGGCTTGCGGCGGCGCAAAAAAATCCTTGAAAACAGGGCTCTTGGAGCGGTATATTCGACCCTCGCCCAATGTGTTTGAACGGTCTCCTCGTCGGGATCGAACGTAGCCGGCTGGCCGCGTGTCGCCGGCTTTTTCACGGTTCGGACGGGGCGATTTCCCGCAGTTTGAAGGTCCGGCGCGGTGCGCTACGCGGCGCCGGTGTGTGTTGTGTCGAGGAAAAACAAGATGGATCTTCCCCTGGAGCAGGGTCTTTACGACCCCGCCAACGAACATGACGCCTGTGGTGTCGGCTTCATTGCACATATCAAGGGCAACAAGACGCATGAGATCGTAAATCAGGGTCTCGAAATTCTGAAGAATCTGGACCACCGGGGTGCCGTGGGTGCCGACCCGTTGCAGGGTGACGGCGCCGGTATCCTGATCCAGATTCCGGATACGCTGTTCCGCGAAGAAATGGCCAAGCAGGGCATCACCCTGCCGCAGGCAGGCGACTACGGTGTCGGCATGGTCTTCCTGCCGAAGGAGCACGCCTCCCGTCTCGCCTGTGAGGACGAAATCGAGCGCGCCACCCGCGCCGAAGGCCAGGTCGTGCTCGGCTGGCGCGACGTGCCGACCGATCCGAACATGCCGATGTCCCCGACCGTCAAGGCCAAGGAACCGGTGATCCGCCAGGTCTTCATCGGCCGCGGTCCCGACGTGATGGTCACTGACGCCCTCGAGCGCAAGCTGTACGTGATCCGTCGCCGTGCCGCCAACGCCATCGCCGCCCTCAAGCTGAAGCACTCCAAGGAGTTCTACACGCCGTCCATGTCGGCGCGTACGATCAACTACAAGGGCCTGCTGCTCGCCGACCAGGTCGGCCAGTACTACTCCGACCTGCAGGATGCGCGCTGCGTCTCCGCGCTGGCCCTGGTCCACCAGCGCTTCTCGACCAACACCTTCCCGACCTGGCACCTGGCCCACCCGTTCCGTTACATCGCCCACAACGGCGAAATCAACACGGTGCGCGGCAATTACAACTGGATGCGGGCCCGCGAGAAGGGCACCCAGTCCCCGCTGCTCGGCGAAGATCTGCAGAAGCTGTGGCCGTTGATCTACCCGGGTCAGTCCGACTCCGCCGCCTTCGACAACGCGCTCGAACTGCTGGTGATGAGCGGCTATTCCCTGGCCCACGCGATGATGATGATGATTCCCGAAGCCTGGGAATCCCACACGCTGATGGACCAGAAGCGCCGTGCCTTCTACGAATACCACGCTGCGATGATGGAGCCGTGGGACGGTCCTGCCGCGGTGGCCTTCACCGACGGTCGCCAGATCGGCGCGACGCTCGACCGTAACGGTCTGCGTCCTGCTCGTTACCTGGTCACCGACGACGATTACGTCGTGATGGCTTCCGAATCCGGCGTGCTGCCGATTCCTGACGAGAAGATCGTCAAGAAGTGGCGTCTGCAGCCGGGCAAGATGTTCCTGATCGACATGGAACAGGGCCGCATCATCGACGACAAGGAAATCAAGGAATCCCTTGCCGCCGCCAAGCCCTACCAGGAATGGCTGTCCCGCATCAACATCAAGCTCGACACCTGTGCCGTGCCCGAGAGCGTTGCCGCGCCCGAGTGCGCCGCGTCCCTGCTGGACCGCCAGCAGGCTTTCGGCTTCACCCAGGAAGACGTCAAGTTCATCCTCGAGCCGATGGCCAAGACAGGTGAAGAGGGTACCGGCTCGATGGGCAACGACAGCCCGCTGGCTGTGCTGTCCGCCAAGGCCAAGCCGATCTTCAGCTACTTCCGTCAGCTCTTCGCCCAGGTGACCAATCCGCCGATCGACCCGATCCGCGAACAACTGGTCATGTCCCTGGTGAGCTTCGTCGGCCCGCGCCCGAACCTGCTCGGCATCAACGAGATCAACCCCCCGTACCGCCTGGAAGTCACCCAGCCGGTGCTGACCTTCGCCGACATGGCGAAGCTGCGCGAGATCGCCCGTTACACCGAGAACAAGTTCCGCTCCGCCGAACTGGACATCTGCTATCCGCTGGCCTGGGGTAAGGAAGGCGTCGAAGCACGTCTGGCCTCCCTGTGTGCCGAAGCAGAGAACGCGGTGCTGGAAGGCTCCAACATCCTGATCGTGTCCGACCGCAAGGTCAGCGCCGAGCAGGTGGCGATCCCGGCCCTGCTGGCCACGTCCGCCATTCACCAGCACCTGGTTACCAAGGGCCTGCGTACTCGCACCGGCCTGGTGGTCGAAACCGGCTCCGCCCGTGAGACCCACCACTTCGCCGTGCTGGCCGGCTATGGCGCCGAGGCTGTGCACCCCTACCTGGCCCTCGAGACCCTCACCGAGATGGCCCACGGTGATGTCGAGACCGCCGAGAAGTACATCAAGCACTTCATCAAGGCCGTCGGCAAGGGCCTCATGAAGGTCATGTCCAAGATGGGCATCTCGACCTTCATGTCCTATACCGGCGCCCAGATCTTCGAAGCCATTGGCCTGCAGAAGACGCTGGTCGAGAAGTACTTTACCGGTACTGCTTCCCAGGTCGAAGGCATCGGCGTGTTCGAGGTGATGGAAGAAGCCATCCGCCTGCACCAGGCTGCCTTCAGTGCCGACCCGGTGCTGGCCAACGCCCTCGATGCCGGCGGCGAATACGCCTTCCGCATCCGTGGCGACGAGCACATGTGGACGCCGGACGCGATCGCCAAGCTGCAGCACTCCACCCGCAGCGGCCAGTTCGACACCTACAAGGAATACGCCAAGATCATCAATGATCAGGGCAAGCGCCACATGACGCTGCGCGGCCTGTTCGAACTCAAGCCCGTCGGTGCCCCGGTGCCGCTGGAAGAGGTCGAATCCGCCAAGGAAATCGTCAAGCGCTTTGCCACTGGCGCCATGTCCCTCGGCTCCATCTCCACCGAAGCCCACACGACGCTGGCGATCGCCATGAACCGCATCGGCGGCAAGTCGAACACCGGCGAAGGCGGCGAGGATCCGAAGCGCTTCATCCCGATCTCCAAGCCCACCAAGCTGTCCGAGCTGATCGGTGCGAGCCGCATCGAGCGCGACATCGAGCTGAAGGTTGGCGACAGCCTGCGTTCCTCGATCAAGCAGGTGGCTTCCGGCCGTTTCGGCGTGACCACCGAGTACCTGGTCAATGCCGACCAGATCCAGATCAAGATGGCCCAGGGCGCCAAGCCCGGTGAAGGCGGCCAGCTGCCCGGCCACAAGGTGTCCGAGTACATCGGCTTCCTGCGTCACTCGGTACCGGGCGTCGGTCTGATCTCGCCCCCGCCGCACCATGACATCTACTCGATCGAAGATCTGGCCCAGCTGATCCACGATCTGAAGAACACCAACCCGGCGGCCGACATCTCCGTCAAACTGGTGTCCGAAGTGGGCGTCGGTACCGTGGCGGCCGGCGTGGCCAAGGCCAAGGCCGACCACGTGGTGATCGCCGGTCACGACGGTGGTACCGGTGCGTCGCCGCTGTCCTCCATCAAGTACGCCGGCTCCCCGTGGGAACTGGGCCTGGCTGAAACCCAGCAGACCCTGGTCCTCAACCGTCTGCGCAGCCGTATCCGCGTGCAGGTGGATGGCCAGATCAAGACCGGTCGCGACGTCGTCATCGGCGCGCTGCTGGGCGCCGACGAATTCGGCTTCGCCACCGCGCCGCTGGTCGTCGAAGGCTGCATCATGATGCGCAAGTGCCACCTGAACACCTGTCCGGTGGGCGTGGCCACGCAGGATCCGACGCTGCGCAAGCGCTTCTCCGGCCAGCCGGAGCACGTGGTCAACTACTTCTTCTTCGTTGCCGAGGAAGTGCGCGAGCTGATGGCCCAGATGGGTATCCGCAAGTTCGACGACCTGATCGGCCGTGCCGACCTGCTCGACATGCGCGCCGGTATCGAGCACTGGAAGGCCCGCGGTCTGGATTACAGCCGCATCTTCCACCTGCCGAACGTGCCCGCCGAAGTGCCGCGTCTGCACACCGAAGTCCAGGACCACAACCTGGTCAAGGCCCTCGACAACAAGCTCATCGAGCTGGCCAAGCCGGCCCTCGAGAACGGCGAAAAGGTCTCCTTCGAAGTCCCGGTGCGCAACATCAACCGTACCGTCGGCGCCATGCTGTCCGGCCGCTTCGCGGCCAAGTACGGTCACGCCGGCCTGCCGGACGACACCGTGCATATCCGCCTCAACGGCACCGCCGGCCAGAGCTTTGCGGCCTTCCTGTCCCGCGGCCTGACCCTCGAACTGGTGGGTGAAGGCAACGACTACGTCGGCAAGGGCCTGTCCGGTGGCCGCATCATTGTGCGCCCGGCGCCCGGCTTCAAGTGCGACACGCCGAGCAACATCATCATCGGCAACACGGTGCTGTACGGTGCGACCGAAGGCGAAGCCTACTTCGCCGGCGTCGGCGGTGAGCGTTTCGCGGTGCGTAACTCCGGTGCGACCACGGTCGTCGAAGGTGTGGGCGACCACGGCTGCGAATACATGACCGGTGGTACCGTCGTGGTGCTCGGCATGACCGGCCGCAACTTCGCTGCGGGCATGTCCGGCGGCGTCGCCTACGTGTTCGACGAGGACGGCACTTTCGAAGGCCGCTGCAACATGGCCCAGGTGGCCCTGGAGCCGGTCGAGGAAGAATTCGCCGCCCGTCAGGGCTCCGAGGCCGGTGACGACCTCGAAGGCCACGGCCGCGTCGACGTGCGTCACCTCGGCATGGCCGATGAAGCCCTGCTCAAGATGCTGATCGAACGTCACGCCACCTACACCGGCAGCGAGCGCGCCAAGGCCATCCTGGCCGACTGGGCAGCCTACCGCTGCAAGTTCGTCAAGGTGATGCCGCACGAATACCGTCGCGCGTTGGCCGAGATGGCCGCGCAACAACAGAAAGAACTGGAGGCCGCGTAACAATGGGCAAGCCAACTGGATTTCTCGAGTACCAGCGTCTTTCCGAGGCCTATGCCCCGGTTGAGCAGCGTCTCAAGCACTACAAGGAATTCGTCGATCACCTGAACGACGAGGATGCGGCCAAGCAGGGCGCACGCTGCATGGATTGCGGTATTCCGTTCTGCAACAACGGCTGCCCGGTGAACAACATCATTCCCGACTGGAATGACCTGGTTTATCGCGGCAATTGGAAGGAAGCGATCGAAGTCCTGCACTCCACCAACAACTTCCCGGATTTCACCGGCCGGATCTGTCCCGCACCCTGCGAGGCCGCCTGCACGCTGAACATCAACACGGAAGCGGTGGGCATCAAGTCGATCGAGCACGCGATCATCGACAAGGCCTGGGAAAACGGCTGGGTCACTGCCCAGCCCGCCACTGCCAAGACCGGCAAGAAGGTTGCCGTCGTCGGTTCCGGCCCCGCCGGTCTGGCTGCGGCCCAGCAGCTGGCCCGCGTCGGCCACGACGTGACCGTCTTCGAGAAGAGCTCCCGCATCGGTGGCCTGCTGCGCTACGGCATCCCCGACTTCAAACTGGACAAGTCCACCATCGACCGTCGTGTCGAGCAGTTGGAAGCCGAAGGCGTCACCTTCCGCACCAAGGTCTGCGTCGGCGTGAAGCCGGGCGTCACCGGCATCAACGATGACGCCGTCGAAGTGGTCTCCGCCGAGCAGCTCAAGTCCGAGTTCGATGCGGTGATCCTCGCCGCCGGTTCCGAAGTGCCGCGTGACCTGCCGGTCCCGGGCCGCGAGCTGGCTGGCGTCCACTTCGCGCTGGAATTCCTGATTCCGCAGAACAAGGAAGTGGCTGGCGACGACAAGAACCCGATCTCCGCGACCGGCAAGAACGTCATTGTGATCGGCGGTGGCGACACCGGTTCCGACTGCGTCGGCACCTCCAACCGTCACGGCGCTGCGTCCGTGACCCAGTTCGAAGTGATGCCCGAGCCGCCGAAGGAAGAGAACCGTCCGCTGACCTGGCCGTATTGGCCGATCAAGCTGCGCACCTCTTCCTCCCACGAGGAAGGCTGCTCCCGCGAGTTCGCCGTGTCCACCAAGGAGTTCATCGGCGAGAACGGCAAGGTCAAGGCCCTCAAGACCGTCGAACTCGAATGGAAGAACGGCAAGCCGAGCGAAGTGCCGGGTTCCGAGCGCGAGCTGCCGGCCGACCTGGTGCTGTTCGCGATGGGCTTCACCAACCCGGTGGCGTCCCTGCTCGAAGCCTTCGGCGTCGACAAGGATGGCCGTGGCAACGCCAAGGCCACCACCGACGGTGACGGCTGCTACGCCACCAACGTGCCGAAGGTCTTCGCCGCCGGCGACGTGCGCCGTGGCCAGTCCCTGGTCGTGTGGGCGATCCGCGAAGGCCGTCAGGCCGCCCGCGAGGTCGACACCTTCCTGATGGGCAGCAGCGTCCTGCCGCGCTGATCTGCAAGGCATCAAGCAAAAAGCCCGGGGTGACCCGGGCTTTTTGCGTTTCTGGGGAGTGCTTGCTGTACAGGAGAGGATTCTCCCCTAAGGGAGAGCCCGGCAGAGGGGCTCCCCGTCCCAATATCGCTGCTTCAGTGCAGCCCTAGCAGATTCACCGTATGGTGGCCGATCATCCATTCCTCGTTGGTCGGCACCACCAGCACTTCCACCTTGCTGTCCTTGGCGTGGATGCGCGTGGCGTGGCGCTGGTTGGCGGCGGGGTAGAGGCGCAGGCCGGTCCATTCCAGCCATTCGGCGATACGTGTGCGCACCGGCGCCGCGTGTTCGCCGATGCCGCCGGTGAACACCAGCGCATCCAGCCCGCCGGCGGCCATCGACAGGTGGCCGATCATGCAGGCGGCGCGGTAGCAGAACAACTCGATGGCGTCCTTCGCCGATGCTTCGTCGGAGTCGAGCAGGGTCCGCATGTCCTGGCTGATGCCGGACACGCCGAGCAGGCCTGACTGCTTGTAGAACAGGTTGCTGAGGGACTTGGCGTCCATGCCCTTCTGTTCGATCAGGTGCAGGATCACGCCGGGATCGAGGGCGCCGGTGCGGGTGCCCATCATCAGGCCGTCCACTGCGGTGAAGCCCATGCTGGTGTCGCGGCTGACGCCGTCGCGTAGCGCGCACATGCTGGCGCCGTTGCCCAGGTGGGCGACGATGATCGGGCCGCCGGCCTTTTCCTCGCCGAGCAGATCGGGCAACTGGCGGGACACGAACTCATAGGACAGGCCGTGGAAACCGTAGCGCTTGACTCCCTCGTTGTAGAGCGCCCGGGGCAGCGGGAAGCGCGACGCCACCGGCAAGCGGGTACGGTGGAAGGCGGTGTCGAAGCAGCCGACCTGGCGCACGTCGGGCATCAGCGTAAACAGCGACTTGATGGCCCGCAGGTTGTGCGGTTGGTGCAGTGGTGCCAGCGGGATCAGGGTTTCCAGCTCGCCGACCACTTCAGGTGTCAGCACGACCGGCGCGCCGTAGTGGTCGCCGCCATGCACGATGCGGTGACCCGCGGCAATGATGTCCACGCCGGGGGTGTGGCGGTTGATCCACTCGAAGAGGAATTCCAGCGCCAGGCGGTGCTGGCCGTTCTGGTCGGTGCCCTCCGGCACAGTCAGGCCTTCGGCGAAACGTTCGCCGGTGCTGCTGTCCACCGCGTGCATCAACGGCTCGGCGCCGATGCCTTCCACCTGGCCGGACAGGCGTGGCCGGTCGGCCAGCTCGGGGATCATCGGGAAGAGGGCAAACTTCAGGCTCGACGAGCCGGCGTTGAGGATGAGGATGGCTTTCACAGGCGGACTCCCTGGCGGCGTTTATGGGCCATCAGCTGGGCGATGGCGCAGGAGGCGGTACGGGTTTCGGCGGTATCGGCACGGCTGGTCAGGACGATGGGCACGCGGGCACCCAGCACCACGCCGGCCATCAGCGCGTCGGCGAGGTATTCGAGCTGCTTGGCGACCATGTTGCCGGACTCCAGATCGGGCACCACCAGGATGTCGGCCTGGCCGGCCACCGCAGAGCGGATGCCCTTTGTTTTGGCGGCTACCAGCGACACCGCGTTGTCGAAGGCCAGCGGGCCGTCGAGCAGGCCACCCTTGATCTGGCCGCGGTCGGCCATCTTGCACAGGGCGGCAGCGTCGAGGGTGGAGCGGATCTTGACGTTGACCGTTTCGACGGCGGACAGGATCGCCACCTTGGGTTCCGGCACGCCCATCATGATCGCCAGTTCGATGGCGTTCTGGATGATGTGCACCTTGTCGTCGAGGGTCGGCTCGATGTTGATCGCCGCGTCGGTGATCAGCAGCGGGCGCGGGTAGGTCGGCACGTCGGCCATGAAGACGTGGGAAATGCGCCGCGACGTACGTAGGCCAGTATCCTTGGCGACGACTTCGCTCATCAGTTCGTCGGTGTGCAGCGAGCCCTTCATCAGTGCCTCGACCTCGCCGCAGCGCGCGAGGCGCACGGCGATCTCGGCGGAGGCGTGGCTGTGCGGCGCATCGACGATACGCACGCCGCGCAGGTCGAGGCCCTCCTGCTCGGCCACTTCGCGGATCTTGCCTTCCGGGCCGACCAGCACCGGGATCACCAGGCCGGCGTCCCGCGCCTGCAGCGGGCCGCGCAGGGATTCGGTGTCGCAGGGGTGGGCCACGGCGATGGGGATCGGCTCCAGGCCCTTGGTCAGCGCCAGTGCATGCAGGTAGCGCTGCTGGCGGTCGGAAATGGTGATTTCCGGCATCGCGACACGCAGGCGCTTGATTTTTTCGGTGGGCGCCATCACCTCGGCGGTGCCGTCGATGACCTTCAGCCCGTCCTGGTTCATGCACTGGCAGTCGAGCAGCAGGTGGTGGTTGTGTTCGAAGCGCTGGGTGCAGGTGATGGTGACGGTCAGCGTGTCGCCGATGGTGATCGGTCGCCAGAACTTGAGGGTCTGGCCGACGTACACGGTGCCGGGGCCGGGGAATTCGGTGCCGAGGATGGATGAGATCAGCACGCTGCCCCACATGGAATGCCCGACCACCTCGCGGAACTGGCTGGAGCGGGCGAACTCCGGGTCCACATGGGTCGGATTCACGTCTCCCGACATCACGGCGAAGAGATGGATGTCTTCCGGGCGCAACGTGCGTACCAACTGGGCGGAGTCGCCCACGGCAATTTCGTCAAACGTCCGGTTCTGGATGAAATCACGAGCGTCGATCATGGCGATATCCTGTTTTGCGTTGCAGCACTGTGATTCTATCGAATGGCGATCAAGGAACTTTAGTATTAGATCAAAGGAATGTTGCGTTGCGTCAGCATGATGTCTCGATCCAGTCCGGCACGCGAGAACTGCGCCTCGAAGCGGCAAAATCGAGCATGCTAGAATCCGCCTAAACCCCATTCAAACTGCATTCAGGGATATCCATGGAAGTGATCGTTCTCGCCGCCGGACAAGGCAAGCGCATGCGTTCGGTGTTGCCCAAGGTACTGCAGCCGCTGGCCGCCAAACCGATGCTGGCCCATGTGCTGGATACCGCGCGGGCGCTGGAGGCGCGGCGCATCGTCGTGGTATACGGCCACGGTGGCGAGGTGGTGCGTGAGGCGCTCGACGCACCCGATCTGGCCTGGGCCCGGCAGGATCCGCCCCAGGGCACTGGCCACGCGGTGCAGCAGGCCATGCCGCTGGTCGAGGACGGCGACGTTGCGCTGATTCTCTACGGCGACGTGCCGCTGATCGGCGTGCCGACGCTGCAGCGCCTGATGCAGGCCGCCGGTGCCGAGCGCCTGGCCCTGCTCACGGTCACGATGGACGATCCCACCGGCTACGGCCGCATCCTGCGCAACGCAGCCGGGCAGGTCACCCGCATCGTGGAAGAGAAGGACGCCACGCCCGACGAGCGCGCTGTCCGCGAAGTGAACACCGGCATCCTCGTTGCTCCCGTCGCGCGCCTGCGCCACTGGCTGGCGGCTCTCACGAATGACAACGCTCAGGGCGAGTACTACCTCACCGACATCATCGCGATGGCTGTCGCCGATGGTCTGGAGGTCGTCTCCACTCAGCCCGACGCCTTCGAGGAAACCCTCGGCGTCAATAACAAGACCCAGCTCGCCGAGCTCGAGCGGATCTACCAGCGCGGCATCGCCCGCCGTCTCACCGATGACGGCGTCACCGTCATCGACCCGACCCGCCTCGACGTGCGGGGGGAGTTGATCTGCGGCCGCGACGTGGAGATCGACATCAACTGTATCTTCGAAGGTCGTGTCGAGCTTGGTGATGGCGTGCGCATCGGCGCCAACTGTATCGTCCGGAACGCGAAGATCGGCGCCGGCACCCGGATCGCCGCCTTCTCCCAGATCGAGGATACCGAAATGGGCGAGGCCTGCATCATCGGCCCCTACGCGCGCACCCGCCCCGGCACCGTGCTCGGCAAGGACGTGCACCTGGGCAACTTCGTCGAGGTCAAGAACAGCGTGATCGCCGACCACTCCAAGGCCAACCACCTGGCCTATGTCGGCGACGCCGACATCGGCCAGCGGGTCAACGTCGGCGCCGGTACCATCACCTGCAATTACGATGGCGCCAACAAGTTCCGCACCATCATCGAGGACGACGTCTTCATCGGTTCCGATACCCAGCTGGTTGCGCCGGTCCGGGTCGGGCGCGGTGCCACCCTCGGCGCCGGTACCACGCTATCGAAGGATGCGCCGGCCGAGCAGCTCACCGTGTCGCGGGCCAGGCAACTGTCGATCCCCGGCTGGAAGCGCCCGGTCAAGATCAAGAAGGCCTGATGCCATCCCTCATTTCCGGTCCGGCCGTGCAGGCCGGGCAACTCTGAAAGGTTTCCGATCATGTGTGGCATCGTCACCGCCATCGCCCGTCGCAACATTGTTCCCGTCCTGCTCGAAGGCCTGCGCAAGCTCGAATACCGCGGCTACGACTCCGCCGGCCTGGCCGTCCTCAAGCAGAACGGCACGCCCACGCTGCAGCGCCTGCGCGCGGTCGGCCGTGTCGCCGAACTGGCGGCTCAGGCCGACGCCACCGGCCTGACTGCAGAAATCGGCATCGCCCACACCCGCTGGGCCACCCATGGCGTGCCCTGCGAGCGCAATGCCCACCCGCACATCTCCGGCGGCCTCGCCGTGGTGCATAACGGGATCATCGAGAACTTCGAAGAGCTGCGCGACGGCCTGCGCGCCAAGGGCTACGCCTTCACATCCGAGACCGACACCGAAGCCATCGCCCACCTGCTGCACGACAAGCTGAAGACCATTCCCGACCTGTTTGACGCGGTGCGCGCCACGCTGGCCGAGCTGGTTGGCGCCTACGCCATCGGCGTGATCAGCGAGATCGACCAGGGCCGCGCCATCGTCGCCCGCAAGGGCTCGCCGCTGCTGCTGGGCATCGGCGAGGACGGCCACTACGCCGCTTCCGACACCGCTGCGCTGCTGCAGGTCACCCGCAAGGTGGTGTACCTCGAGGACGGCGACGTCGCCGAGCTGCGTCTTGACGGCTACCGCGTCACGCGCCAGGACGGCACCCCGGTGGACCGCCCGGTACATCTCTCCAGCCTGTCCGCCGATGCGGTCGAGCTCGGCAAATACCGCCACTACATGCAGAAGGAAATCTTCGAGCAGCCCCAGGCCCTCGCCAACACGCTGGAGATCATCGCCGGCGGCGGCAGCGTGTCGCCGCAGCTGTTCGGCAGCGACGCGGTGGACGTCTTCGCGGCCACCCGCCGGGTGTTGATCCTCGCCTGCGGCACCAGCTATCACGCCGGCCTGGTGGCCCGCTACTGGCTTGAGGCTATCGCCAAGTTGCCGTGCTCAGTCGAGATCGCCAGCGAATACCGCTACCGCGAATCGGTGCCCGACCCTGAAACCCTGGTGGTCGTCATCTCCCAGTCCGGCGAGACCGCTGACACCCTGGCCGCCCTCAAGTTTGCCAAGGGCCTGGGCATGACCAAGACCCTGGCGATCTGCAACGTGCCCGAGTCCGCCATCGTGCGCGAAGCCGCACTGCGTTTCATCACCCGTGCCGGCCCGGAGATCGGCGTTGCCTCCACCAAGGCCTTCACCACCCAGTTGGCTGCTCTGGCCCTGCTCACGCTGGCCCTCGCCAAGGTGAACGATCGCCTCTCCGACGCCGACGAAGCCAGCCACCTGGCCCTGCTGCGCCACCTGCCGGTGGCCGTCGCCAAGGTCGTCGAACTGGAGCCCGAGATCGAGCGCTGGGCCCAGCGCTTCGCCGGCAAGAACCACGCGCTGTTCCTCGGCCGCGGCATGCACTACCCGATCGCCCTGGAAGGTGCCCTCAAGCTCAAGGAAATCTCCTACATCCACGCCGAGGCCTACCCGGCCGGCGAACTCAAGCACGGCCCGCTGGCCCTGGTGGACAAGGAGATGCCGGTCATCGCCGTAGCCCCCAACGACAGCCTGCTCGAAAAGCTCAAGTCCAACCTGCAGGAAGTCCGTGCCCGCGGCGGCGAGCTCTACGTGTTTGCCGACGTCGGCTGCGAGATCGCCGAATCGGAAGGCGTGCACATCCTGCACCTGCCCGAACACTACGGTCTGTTGTCCCCCATCCTCCATGTCGTGCCGCTGCAACTGCTCAGCTACCACGCCGCGCTGGTGAAGGGCACCGACGTGGACAAGCCGCGCAATCTGGCCAAGTCGGTGACGGTGGAATAATAAGGGGCGCCTCCTTCTTCACACGGCAAGAAACTTTTGCTCCGTGAAAGACGTTTGCCTTCATATGATGGGCGGTCTTTCACATGCAGGAGGGTATCGGCGGAATGGCTGAATCATATTCTCCATATGGGGAAGTGATTCAGTCATTCCGCCGGATCGTTTTGTCGCACCGTCAAAGCTCTTTCATGTTTCCCGTAGTTTCCGTGATGTGAAAAGAGAAGTTGTCCTTATGAAAAAAGGGATCTGTCATTTGACGGATCCCTTTTTTCATAAGGAGCAGACAATCTGTTGCGCCATCACCGAATTGTCAGGCAATGGCCTTGCAGGCCCGCGATGAGTTCCATATTTTTATTTTCGGCAGCGCTAGTACATTGTCCGGAATGATTTTTTCATTTTTTCCTGGCGGGGGCGAGAGCGGATGTGGGCGCGGAGCAGGCGTCGCCGTTCAAACTGTTAAATTTTGGGTGATTACACGAAATGAATCGGCTTGCATTGTCCGGGCAAGCCTTGTCTGGCTAAGATGGACTTGCTCAGGGGCGACGGTTTTCACTATGAGCGCCTGTTCCCCTGCTTCATCTGGTGTCCTCTTATGGTGCTTGGTCGTTCATCATGCGTCGCGCGCTAGCCAGGCTCTTTGCCGTGATGGCAGGTGTTTTGCCGTCTCTCCCTGCCCATGCCGAGGACTCCGCATTCCAGTCTGTGGCTTCCGCCGTGGAGTTCAAGGGCTTTGGTACCCTGGGAGTGGCGCGCTCGGACAGCAATGATGCCGAGTTCGTGCGCGATCTGTCCCAGCCACGGGGGATAACGAAGCACTGGACCACCCGCAATGATTCCGTGCTGGGCCTGCAGATGAATGCGCACCTCGGGCCGCAGACCGAAGGCGTTTTGCAGGTGATCAGCCGCTACCGCCCCGAGGGGACCCACACGCCGGAAGTGTCCTGGGCCTTTCTGCGTCACGAATTCTCTCCCGACCTGCAGGTCCGCGTCGGCCGGCTGGCGCCGGAAATCTATATGCTGGCCGATTCACGGCTGGTCGGTTACTCGAACATCGCCATTCGCCCCCCGGCGGATTTCTATGGCTCCCTGGTCTTCGCCTATTTCGATGGCGCCGATGTCATGGTGAGCTCTGCCGTTGGGGATGGGGTGCTGCGTGGAAAGCTATATGGAGGGCGGTCCCCGGAAAGAACGGGATTCTACGACCCGGTGACTTGGGACATCAGGGGGTCGCGGCTGTTCGGTGGCTATCTGGATTACCTGAAGGGGCCATGGCAATTCAGGGCCACTCACATGGAGGTGAAATTCTCGGCTTCCGAACTGCCATTGAATTATCTGGCCAATCTCTGGATTGGCTCGATCCCGGCGCTGGCGCCGTTCAGGTCGATTGCGCCTGTCGATATCACGGGCCAGCTTCCCGAACTCAGCACCGTCAATACCCGCTCCCGCTTCGATTCCATCGGTGTGGTGTACGACAAGGGTGCCTTGCAGCTCCAGGGGATGATCGGACGAATCAAGCATCAATCCGAGTCCTATGAGGATAGCCGGGCCGGCTTCGTGCTCGGGGCATATCGGATCGGTGTGCTCACGCCCTACATGGGCTATTCCTGGGTGAGGAGTTCCCCGGGCAATGTCACGACAGTCCCGGCGGGTCCGTTTGGCCCCGCGTTGAATGCGTTTGGGAAGCAGATCGTCGCGGCAACCCATCTGGATCAGCATACGGCGACACTGGGGATACGCTGGGACTTCCGGCCAAACTGGGCCTTGAAGTTCCAGGCGGATGCCATTCGTGGCAGCACCAATTCGACATTCCTGTTCCGCGGTCCCAATGTCCAATGGGATGGGCGCATGAATGTATTCAGTGCCGCGCTGGATTTTGCCTATTGATCCGCCATGGCGAAGCTGCGTACGCTCCTATTCGCGCTGCTGGCCCTGCTGGCATCCACGTCCGTGTTGGCGGAGGTGGTCGTCGTGGTGGGGGCCGGCAGTGGCATCAAGGCTCTGAAGCAGGACGAAGTCATCAACATCTTCCTCGGCCGCTACCGAAAACTGCCGTCGGGCGTCCTCGCCAGGCCTTATGACCTTCCCGCTGGCGATGAGCTGCGCACGGCGTTCTACCGCAAGCTGGTGGACAAGAATCCGGCGGAAATAAGCGCCTATTGGGCGCGACTCTATTTCTCGGGCAAGACGAAGCCACCCGAAGTGAGCGCCTCCGTACAGGAGCTGATCAAGGCCGTGGCGACGGTCGAGGGTGCGATTGGCTATGTCGAACGCAGTCAGGTCGATGAGCGGGTGCGGATCGTCTTGCCCCTGGGGAATCCATGAGCGCCCCCGACATCGTGGAACAGGATGCGCCGCAAGCCGTGATGTCGGGCTTCAGGAACCACGGTATTGCCGTGCATGCAGCGGGAGTGACGGTCGTCGCCTTCCTCGTCGCCGCCATTGTCTCGATGACCTATACCGCGCATGTGACCGGGGAGCGGGCGACCCGCACCATCGAGGCCCGCCTCGAAAGTCTGCTGGGGACAGTGGAAAGCGCGCTGAAAGTGGTGTGCTACGTGCAGGACCGTGAATTGGCCAAGGAGGTTGCCCTGGGCTTGATGAGCAATCCGGAAGTGCTCGGCGTGGCCATCCGCAGCGATGCCGAGGTCCTGGCGCAACTCGAGCGGGAGGGCAGTCGCCGCCCAGCGGCCAGTCATGTCAAACCCATTACCCGGCGTATCGGATCGCCCTTCAGCAAGGACAAGACGATCGGTGAAATCACCTTGCTGGCGGACGGGCAGGTCGTTGCCGCACTGCGTGACTCCGATATTCGCTTGGCGCTGCAGCAACTGGCGCTGCAATTGTTATTCGTGCTGCTGGTCATCGTGGCGGCTTTCGGGCATTTCTTCATTCGCCCGATGCTCCGGATTTCCTCGGATCTGAAGCGCAAGACGCCTGGGGACCGCAAGCACCTGTCGGTGCCGCGGGGGCATGCGGGCACCGAACTGGGCCAGTTGGTGGGGGCCATCAATGCCTTGTCGGATCGGCTGGCCGACGCCATGGATGAGTCGGAGCGGGCGCGCCAGCTGGCGGAGGCGGCTTCGGAAGCCAAAGGCGTCTTCCTGGCCAACATGAGTCATGAGATCCGGACGCCGATGAACGCCGTGCTCGGGCTGGCCCGCATCGGGGCGCGGGACAGCCAGGAGGCGCACGGACGGGATCATTTCAAGCGCATCCTGACGGCGGGGGAGCACCTGCTGGGCGTACTCAACGATATCCTGGATTTTTCGCGCATCGAGGCCGGCAAGCTCGACATCGACGCGGCGCCGATCTGCCTGTCCGCCTTGATCGCCGAGACGAGCGAACTCGTGCGCCCCCGTTGCCAGGAAAAGGGGCTCCATCTCGCCCTCGATACCGCACAGAACCTGCCCGCCTGGATTCAGGGCGATGCACTGCGGATACGGCAGATCCTGGTGAACCTGCTTTCCAATGCGGTCAAGTTCACCGCCAGGGGGCATGTGTCACTGGCGGTGCGGGTCGAGGAGGGCGACTTGCTGTTCGAGGTCGCGGATGAAGGCATCGGCATGAGCGCAGAGGTGCTCGAGCGCATCTTTCTGCCTTTTGAGCAGGCCAACAACCAGACCACCCGCAACTTTGGCGGAACCGGGCTGGGGTTGGCGATTTCGATGCGCCTGGCGCACCTGATGGGGGGCGGAATCGAGGTGCAGAGCACGGTCGGGCAGGGCAGCCGCTTCAGCCTGCGTCTGCCCCTGGTCGAGGCCACGGCACCTCCATCCCGCTCCGACTGCCCGGATCAGGCCCTGCCCGCAGCGAAGCGGCTGGCGGGCCTGCGGGTGCTGGCTGCCGAGGACGTCGAGCTCAATCGCGTGGTGCTGGAGGATCTGCTGCTGCATGAAGGCGCGTACTGCCGCTTTGCCGAGAACGGCCGCCAGGCCGTCGATTGCGTCAAGCAGCAGCCCGCCGCCTACGACGTGGTGCTGATGGACATCCAGATGCCGGAGATGGATGGCTACGAGGCGACCCGCATGATCCGTGCGCTGGCCCCCGGCCTGCCGGTGATCGGCCTGACCGCCCACGTGGTGCAGCGGGAGCAGGAGCGCTGTCTGGCGGCGGGCATGGTGGCCCATGTGGCCAAGCCGATCGAGCCGGACCGCCTGGTGGCGGCGGTCCGGCAGGTGGTCGATTTCCGTCTGATCGACCCGCGCACGGCCCCGCCGCAGGGCAGCCTGGCCGGTAGGCCGGAGCCGGTAGTGGCGCAGGCCCGCCTGTCGGGCGCTGCCGGCGCCGGCGTGCTCGACTGGGCCGCCCTGCGACAGCGCTTCGCCGGCCGGCCGGCCCTGATTGACAAGCTGTTGCGCCGGGCGGTGGACGATTTTGGCGAGATGCCGGCTGCGCTACGCCGCTTGGGTGCCGAGGCGAACTTTGCCGAACTCCAGTTTATTGCCCACCGCCTGAACGGAGTCAGCGGCAATCTGTCCGCCACCTCCTGCCAGGAACTGGCGATGCGTTTGGAGCACGCCGCCAGAGAGGCTAGCCCCGAGTGCCGGCAACTGGCCGGGCAGCTGGCCTATGCATTTGATGCCTTACGGCTGGAGATTCAGGCCAATCTCGACCACACGGGTGTCCCACCGGGAAAACCGCGATAATGGCGGCCAATTCGTTTTGAACGCCATTTCGGAATTCCCCCATGGAAATCAAGGTCAATTTTCTCGACAAGCTTCGTCTCGAGGCCAAGTTCGATGACTTCACGGTAATCGCCGACCAGCC
The DNA here is from genome assembly GCF_056724105.1 of Zoogloea sp. GDB6. NCBI lineage: Bacteria > Pseudomonadati > Pseudomonadota > Betaproteobacteria > Rhodocyclales > Zoogloeaceae > Zoogloea > Zoogloea sp. GDB6. The sequence goes on from NZ_CM161497.1 coordinate 297,688, forward strand.
CATCCGCTATAAGGGCGATGGCTCGGCACCGGGGCCGTTCGATTACTTTCTGGCGTCCTCGGCCCTGTGTGCGGCTTATTTCGTGAAGCTGTACTGCGAGACCCGCAACATCCCCACCGAGAACATCCGCCTGTCGCAGAACAACATCGTCGATCCGGAAAACCGCTACCAGCAGATCTTCAAGATCCAGGTCGAATTGCCGGCGGATATCTCCGCCAAGGACCGGCTGGGCATCCTGCGTTCCATCGACCGGTGTACCGTCAAGAAGGTCGTCCAGACCGGGCCGGAGTTCGTCATCGAGGAAGTGGAAAACCTGGATGCCGACGCGCAGGCCCTGCTGACGCTGAAAGCGGACGCGGAAACCAGCACCTATATCTTGGGCAAGGATTTGCCGCTGGAGCAGACCATCGCCAATATGTCCGGCTTTTTGGCCGGCCTGGGCATCAAGATCGAAATCGCCTCGTGGCGCAATCTGGTGCCCAATGTGTGGTCGCTGCATATCCGCGACGCGCATTCGCCGATGTGCTTTACCAACGGCAAGGGCGCAACCAAAGAAAGCGCGCTGGCGTCGGCGCTGGGCGAATATATCGAGCGCCTCAATTGCAATCATTTCTACAACGACCAGTTCTGGGGCGAAGACATCGCCAATGCGGCCTTCGTGCATTACCCGGACGAGCGCTGGTTCAATCCGGGCAAGAAGGACGCGTTACCCAAGGGCCTGCTCGACGATTACTGCCTCGAGATTTACAACCCGGATGGCGAGCTGCGCGCGTCGCACCTCTACGACACCAACTCCGGCAATGTGCAGCGCGGCATCTGCACGCTGCCTTATGTGCGCCAGTCGGACGGTGAGGTCGTCTATTTCCCGACCAATCTGATCGACAACCTGTTCCTCAGCAATGGCATGAGCGCCGGCAATACGCTGGTCGAGGCGCAGGTGCAATGCCTGTCGGAAATCTTCGAGCGGGCGGTCAAGCGTGAAATCCTCGAAGGCGAAATTGCACTGCCGGATGTGCCGCAGGACGTGCTGGCGAAATACCCGGGCATCGTGGCCGGCATCAAGGGTCTGGAAGATCAGGGTTTTCCGGTGCTGGTGAAGGATGCGTCGCTGGGCGGCGAATTCCCGGTGATGTGCGTCACGCTGATGAACCCGCGTACCGGCGGCGTATTTGCGTCCTTCGGCGCGCATCCCAGCCTGGAGGTGGCGCTGGAACGCAGCCTGACCGAATTGCTGCAGGGCCGCAGTTTTGAAGGCCTCAACGATCTGCCGCGGCCGACTTTCGAAAGCAACGCCGTCACCGAGCCGAACAACTTCGTCGAACACTTCATCGATTCCAGCGGCGTGGTGTCGTGGCGCTTCTTCAGCGCCAGGGCCGATTACGAATTCGTCGAATGGGACTTCTCCGGCCATGGCGAAAACTCCAATGCCATGGAGGCCGCGACCTTGTTCGGCATTCTCGAAGAGATGGGCAAGGAAGTGTATATGGCCGTATATGACCAACTCGGCGCCACGGCCTGCCGCATCCTGGTGCCGGATTATTCGGAAGTCTATCCGGTGGAAGACCTGGTCTGGGACAACACCAACAAGGCACTGCTGTTCCGCGAAGACATCCTGAACCTGCATCGCCTCGACAATGTCCGCCTGCAGGCGCTGCTCGACCGGCTGGAAGACAGCCAGCTCGACGATTACACCGACATCATCACCTTGATCGGCGTCGAGTTCGACGAGAATACGGAATGGGGCCAGCTGACCATTCTGGAATTGAAACTGCTGATCAATCTCGCCCTGCAGCAATTCGAAGCGGCGAAGGAACTGGTGGAAGCCTTCCTGCAATACAACGAGAACACGGTCGAGCGCGGCTTGTTCTACCAGGCCCTGAACGTGGTGCTGGAAGTGGTGCTGGACGACGAACTGGAACTGGACGATTACGAGGCCAATTTCCGCCGCATGTTCGGCAACCCGCGCATGGACGCGGCGATGGGCTCGGTGGATGGCAGCGTGCGCTTCTTCGGCCTGACGCCGACGAGCATGAAACTGGAAGGGCTCGACCGCCACCAGCGCCTGATCGACAGCTACAAAAAGCTGCACACGGCGCGGGCCAGGGTGGTGGCTTTGTCCTGCTCCTGACACTCCCCTCCTGGCGGTCGAACCCCGCCGCTCGGCCCGCTGTCAAAACCGGACGGCGGGCGCCGGGCGCCTTCCGTAGAAGGAGGACACGGAGATGAGCACCTACACCACACGGCTGATCGGCTCTGAATTGGTCGCGGAGCGGACGATGGCCTTCCATTTCGAAAAGCCCGCGGACTTCGTATTCCGCGCCGGGCAGGCGATCGACCTCGCCTTGCCGACCGTGGAGGAGGACGGGCAGGCCGCCCGCCATGCCTTCTCGCTGGTCAGCGCCCCCCACGAAGCCCGCCTGAGCATCGCCACCCGCCTGCGGGGCAGCGCCTACAAGGAGGACCTGCGCGCGCTGGCGCCGGGCGCCGCGGTGGACATCGACGGTCCGTTCGGCAGCCTGACCCTGCACAAGGACGCCGCCCGCGACGCGGTGATGGTGGCCGGCGGGATCGGGATCACGCCCTTCGTCAGCATCCTGCGCCAGGCGGCGCAGCAGCGCGTGGCGCGGCAACTGGTGCTGGTCTATTCGAACCGGCATGCCGAGGATGCCGCTTTTCTGGACGAGCTGCTGGCTCTGGCGCATGACACCCCCGGCCTGCGCGTGATCCCGACGCTGACCCAGGCCGACGCCGTGCCGCCGGGCTGGACGGGGCGCAGTGGCCGGGTGGACGGCGCGCTGCTGGTCGGCCTCGCCGCCACGGCGCCGATCTACTACCTGGCCGGGCCGCCGGCCTTCGTCGAAGCCATGCAGGCCGACCTGTGCCGCCACGGCGCCGATGAGGACGATATCCGCAGCGAAGGCTTCTACGGCTACTGACGGGCTGCAGATTCGGGAGAGCGGCATGTTCGACTACGGCCCCGAAGCCATTGCCGGCATTCTCGGCACCAGCCTCGATGCGGCGTTCACCATCGATGCCCATGGCCTGATCGTCGATGTGAACCCGGCCGCCACGCGGATGTTCGGCTGGCTGCGCGAGGAGTTCCTGGGGGCCAACATCGCGCTGATCGTGCCGTCGCCGCTCAAGGAGCAGCACGACGGCTTCCTGCGCGCCTTCCGCCCGGACCGGGGCGTCAAGCATGTGCTCGGCAGCGGCCAGCGGCTCGACGGCCTGCGCAAGGACGGCTCGCATTTTCCGGTCGAGGTTGGCATTTCCGCCTTCGAGCGGGACGGGCGGCGCTACTTCACCGGCTTCGTCCGCGACATGAGCGAACGGCAGCGCAGCGAGGACTGCATGCGCTATTTCGCGCTGCACGACGCCGAGAGCGGGCTGCTCAACCAGCGGGGCCTGGCCGAACACTGCGCCGCTCCGGCGGAGGGCCGGCGGCGCATCGCGGTGTTCCGGCTCGAAGAGTTCCGGCGCTTCTCTGTGGCCTATGGCGAGCGCTGGAGCATCGCCACCGTGCAGGAAATCGCCGCTCGCCTCGGGGCCGCGCTGGCGCCCCACGAAACCGTCGGGCGCGTGCGCGAGGACAGCTTTGCGCTGTGGCTGGGCGACGATGCCGAGGCGCGGGTGGACACGCTGGCCGCCATCCTGCGCCAGCCCTATACGCTGGACACGACGCAGTTCCTGCTGACCGTCACCTTCGGCCTGTCATGCCCCGGCGGCGGCTATGCCGATCTGCTGCGCACCGCCCAGTGGGCCTGCGACCGCGCCGGTGCCACCGGCCGCGGCGGCATCAACGCGTTTTCCGACGGCCAGCAGCAATCGACGGTGCGCGAGTTCTGCATCGAATCCCGCCTGCGCGAGGCGGTGCGCCACGACCGCCTGACGTTGGTGCTGCAGCCCAAATGCCGTCTGGCCGACCGGCGGATCGTCGGCGCCGAGGCGCTGGTCCGTTGGGACGACCCGCAGCTGGGCCCGGTCCCGCCCGCCGAATTCATCCCGCTGGCCGAAAGGCTCGGGCTGGTGGGCGAGATCACCGACTGGGTGCTGCAGCGCAGCCTGGCCGAGATCGCCATGTGTCCCGACCCGGCGATCAGCGTCGCCGTCAATTTCTCGGCGCTGGACTTCTATCACCCCAACTTCGTCGCCCGCCTGTGCGGCACGCTGGCACAGGCTGAACTGGCGCCGGGCCGGCTGGTCATCGAACTGACCGAGTCGGCCGCCGTGCAGGACGTGCCCTCGGTCAATGCCCGGCTGCAGGCGCTGCGCGCGCTGGGCGTCGGCGTCTCGCTGGACGACTTCGGCACCGGCCACACCGCGCTGGCCTACCTGCGCCACTTCGCCGTCGACGCGCTGAAGATCGACATCGCCTTCGTGCGCGATCTGCCGGACAACCGGACCGCCGTCAGCGTTGCCCAGGCGATTGTCGCGCTGGCCCGTGGGCTGGGCCTGGAAACGATCGCCGAAGGCGTCGAGACCGAGGCCCAGGCCGCCAGCCTGACCGCCCTGGGCGTCGATATCGGGCAGGGCTTCCTGTTCGGACGCCCATTGCCGCCGGCCGAATTCCACCGGCTGGTTCGCCAGCAGATCGAGACCACCGCGTAGGCCGGCCGGCGTCGGCAGTGCCGGGTGCGCTTGCTTGGTGCGCAATTTGCAACCCCGTTGGGAACAGCGTTCAAACGGGCGATTCTTGTCGTGTTTCCTTCAATTCAAGCCACTTACCGGGCGACTTCCGGCATCACGCCGGACGTACGCGACCCCCGCGGCGGCCTGCGGCCCTGTCGATGGCCCGATGGCCAGGCGGGTGAGGCGCGCCATGCATGACGCGCATTCCGCCACCGGCGACGAGGAATGGGTGATCTGGAACGGCGGGCTCGGCCTTGTCACCACCGCCACACTCGGCCGCGTCGAGCAGGGCGGCAGCGGCCGCCAGGCATGGCTGGACGACCCCTTCGACATGGTCGGGCCGTTCAGCCTCGACGAACTCGAGACCCACGGCCGCATCGCCTTTGCGGCCTGCGTCGTCATGTCGCGCCAGCGCTGGCAGGACGATCAGGCGGAATTGCGCCATGAATCGATCCACCTGCGCCGCGCCGCCGAGCAGCGCATGAACGAGGAATTCGCACGCATCTCCGGCCGGCACAGCCGCCACCCGGCCATGCGCCAGCCCGCGGACGAGCGGGCACACCGCGAGGCACTGAACCTGCCGGCCGACGGAAAGCTCGACCACCGCCAGGTCAATACCGCCTTCAGAAAGCTCGCCCAGAAGGCCCACCCGGACGCCGGCGGCAGCCACGAACACTTCGTACGCATCACGAAAGCCCGCGCGGCCCTGCTCGAAACGATCAACAGGTGAATGCCCCCATGACCCAGATCATCGAATTTCCCGTCCCGAACAAGCAGCACAACCATGACTACGACGCCGATATCGAAGAAATCCTGGCCTCCATCCCGGCGAAGCACCGGGAAAAGCTCCGTTTCGAACTGATCAGGACGATCGACAGCTACGACACCTATTTCACCCAATGGTCATTGAGCTTGCCGGAGGGCTGCGATGAAACGCTCAAGAAGCAGATCTACGACCTGGCCCACCAGGAGCACGGCCGGAAAATACGCATGCTGAAGGACATCATGCGGCTCAAGGCACGGGTGCTGGTTGCGGAGTATTACAAGGCGAGGTGAGTGGGGGAGGGCTGGTTGGTTTAGTGCTGGGGGCAAGGGCAGGTAATCGGCCATTGCAGTCCGTCGGCTGATGAGCAGGGATAGGCCGCAGTCTGTCGGTCACTGGCCGTTCGCCGCCGATGACCTTCAAAGATCGCTCTCAGCCTGAGGCTACGGTCGGGTACGACGCAAAGCCGAAGTTCGACTCCCAAAGTATATGTCTGCTGCTCGAGGTTATCCGGACCGTCGAGGGCAACCCTAAAGATTTGTACTTTGCTTTCAACTGGGCAGGCGCGTTAGGGATTTGGCATTTTTCACCCTTGCCATCGATAGTGCTCCAACACTACTTCTAATTCGCCCTTAAGGTGCAGTCCCCACAGGAAAAGGGGCCTTTCCCCGCCCCAAGCTCCGTGAACGGCAACGAGCCTCCCCTGTCGGAACAGCAATTCCTGATGGTCGTGGCCATTTTGGACAGGAGCAAGACCACTATCGCCCGCCGGCCCTCATGTCTCCGACAGAAGCACTCCACCCGGAGAAACGCCACGGAAAGTTCGGTCAGCGAACTCACCGCCGTTGATAGATAACGCCCTGTACGGAGATGCGCTCTGGTTCGGACTCTTCATCGAAGCGCCTATGCGCTTCGGAGATAGCTAGCTTGTTGGTATTCGCCCAGTCGACCAGCGACATTACTGGTCCTAGCAGCGTCATTCCCAATGCAGTGAGTTCGTAGTCGACTCGCGGCGGAATTGTTGGATACATCGTTCGGGTAATCAGCCCATCACGCTCCAGACCGCGCAGCGTCAGCGTCAGCATGCGTTGCGAAATACCGTCTATGCCCCGCTTCAACTCATTGAAACGCCGCGCTCCGTTTGCCAGCGTGGCGATGATGTAAAGGCTCCACTTGTCACCGATGCGATCCAGGATTTCGCGGGTGGCCCGGCAGCCATCGGCATCGGGCTCTGGCATGTCTTTAGGTAGATCAATGTGACTTGGTGACATACATGTGCCTTCTTGTGGATTAGCAATGGGAACCATACCATCCTTCGTATGGTTTGGTAATTCAAAATTTATTAGTTATTTGGTTCTCATTTTATCCCTAGGAGTCATCATGAGCCACATCCTGCTGATCACCTCAAGCCCCCGCGGGGCCGACAGCCTTTCTTCACGCTTCGCAACCGAGATTGCCGAAGGCATCAAGGCTCGCTCCGGCGGTACGCTGACGGTGCGTGATCTCGTAGCCAACCCGCTTCCCCACATCACTTCGGCCTACATCCATGGCCGCGTCACGGCGCCAGATGTCCGGACGCCCGAGCAGGCCGAGGCAGTGGGGATCGCCCAAAAACTGGTTGATGAGTTGAAGGCCGCTGACGTCGTCGTGCTTAGCTCGGGAATGATCAACTTCGGACCGTCCTCGCAACTCAAGGCTTGGTTTGACCACGTCACCTGGCCTGCAGTCACTTTCGGCTACGGCGACACCGGGCCGAAGGGCTTGCTGACCGGCAAGAAGGTCTATCTCGTCACCGCCGCCGGCGGTGTGTTCTCGGAAGGCGTCTGGGCTCCGTTCGATTTCCAGACCAACTACCTCCTGCACATGCTCGGTTTCATTGGTCTGACCGACGTTGAACGGGTGCGCGTCGAAGGCACTGTGCACGGCCCGGACGCGGCAAAGGCTGCCCTCGCCAATGCCGAGACGGCTGTGCAAACCTTGTTGGCGAAGGTGGCATGACCACGAAGAAGACCGTCGTTTTTTCGGCGCGGGTATGGGCAGCGCCCTCTGCATGAAATAGCAGAGAACTTCTATTTACCCGGGATTAAAAATGAAACTCTCTCTATTTGGTGCGACCGGTCCGACCGGAAAACACATCATCGAGGAAGCCTTGAAGCAGGGCTACAGCCTGTCGGTCTATACGCGCGACGCCAAGAAACTTGAAGCGTTCGCGGGAAAAGTGGAAATCGTCGTTGGTGACCTGCAGGACCGTGAAGCGATCGCGAAGTGCGTTCGCGGCGCCGATGCAGTCATCAGTGCACTTGGCCCCAACAGCCTGAAGGTCCGGGGGGACAGACCGGTCATGCACGGTCTGTCCAACATCATCTCCGCGATGAAGCAAGCGGGCGTACATCGCCTCATCCAGATTTCCACAGCCGCATATCGCGATCCCAAGGATGGGGTCACGCTCAAGGCACATGCGTTTGTGTTGCTGTTCAAGGTGATCGTGCGCAAGGCTTATGAAGACATCAAGGCGACAGGCGAACTCATCGCCAATTCCGATCTCGACTGGACATTGGTGAGGATTCCGAACCTCAAGGACGGCCCTGCAAATGGCAAGGTCGACGTGGGCTGGTACGGGCGGAGCAAGCTCGGCATGAAGCTGTCTAGAGGCGATTTGGCCAAGTTTCTTGTGGACCAGGTCACGGATAAGACGTTCGTGCGCGCCGCGCCGGGTATCGCTAATCGCTAAAGTCGGAGACATGGGATCATGTTGCAAATCGACCTCTATACCGAAATCACCTGCCCCTGGTGTTTCGTTGGCCTGCACCGGCTCGACAAGGTACTTCAAGAACGCTACCCCGACCTGCTACGCGCGCGATATGGTGTAACAGTTCCGAAGTCGGCGTTTGCTCGCCCTGAAGCTGAGGCCCGCGCATCCGGCTTCGACCTGGACCTCGGTCGCCAGCTCTACGCCTACCCCACACAAGCCGCGCACGCCATTATCCTGGCAGCCAGAGAACGCGGCACGCAGCACCAACTTGCCGTGGCCATCACGGACGCCTATTTCATTGCGGCGAGAAACATCGCCGATGCGGACGTGTTGGCTGATGTTGCTGCAGCCCATGGATTCAGCAGGGACGAGGCCCTCGCCATCGCGCTCGATTCTTCCCAACACAAGCGGATTGAGCGAGAGGCGGCGAACTCCGCTGCGGCAGGCGTTCGTTCGGTTCCGCACTTCGTTTTCGAGAACCGCCTTGCAATCAATGGAGGGCGCAGCGAAGACGAAATTGCTCACTCGATCAAGGAGGCTGTGCATGCCGCCATGGGCGGCAAGCTCAATGCCGCGTGGCTTTCGACCTCGCATGGACGACCTCGATGAATAGGACGTGCATTAGGCATCAAGGTCGCTCAACAATTTCTTGCAGAATTTCGTGCCAGAACCGCTAGGGAAACACTGAATCGGTCGATGCGGTCGCTGGACTTCGGTTAAATGCAGGGCTGATGGACGCGCTTTCCGTCAGTCTGACCGCCCACCCCTGGGTTGGGTGGCGTAAAGCCCTCGCAGCGTGAGCCTCCTCATTCCGCCACGGACCCCGCAACCCTCGGGCCGAGCCGTGGCCCGGCCGGTATTCGGCAGCACGGAGAGGGCGGGCCAAGCCAGGTTTTTGACGACGCGATCGATCAAGCCCGCCAGGCTGAATTCCACGTATTGAAGGCAGATGGTCGCCTGCTTGCCCATGGGTTCGATGAGGGCCAGGCCGTCGTTTTCCAGGCGGCGCTCCTGGCCGGGTTCCAGCACGCAGTCGGTGGCTTCACCGGCCACCGTCAGCCAGGCGGTGCCGGACAGGCAGCGGATCACGGCGCCCTTGCCGTTGATCAGCCGCAGCGGCTGGTTTTCCTGAAGCAGCAGTTTGGTGTTTTCTAGGTTTAGACGCATGGCTCGCGGTCCCCGGCTTTATGTGGGGAAAGTCTAGGCGCGAGCAGCGTGGCGATACAGTCACAAAGTGGTTAAATTGACACCGATACAGATGCTCGCATCGGCAACTGTACTGGTGTTGGAGCCCATCAACTGTGCCGTCGGATATTCCATGAGCAAAGAAGCGCTGCGTTACGAACAACTGGCCGAGGAGCTGGGGGGCCTCATTGCCACCGGTACCCTGCGTCCGGGGGACCGGCTGCCGTCGGTGCGGCGTCTCTCCGAAGAACAGCGGCTGTCGGTCTCCACGGTGGTCCAGGCGCTGCGCCGGCTGGAGGACCGGGGGCTGGTGGAGGCCCGGCCCCAGTCGGGCTTCTTCGTGCGCCACCGGGGCCTGCCCTGTTCCGAGCCCAGTGCGCGCAGCACGCCGGATTCGGCGGTGGCGGTGGACGTCACCCAGCGCCTGGGGCGGGTGCTCCAGGCCAGCATGCAGCCCGGGGTGGCACCCCTGGCGGCGGCCTTGCCGGCGCCGTCGCTGCTGCCCATCGCGGCCCTGCACCGGCTCTACAGCGGGGTTGCCCGCCGCCATCCGGATCTGCTGGCCGGCAGCAGCCATGCCTTCATGGACGCGCCGGCCCTGGTGCGCCAGCTGGTGCGTCGGTCCCTGGCCTGGGGCGGCCCGCTGGACGCCGCCGAGATCGTCATCACCAATTCCTGCACCGAGGCCCTGGGGCTCTGTCTGCGGGTGTCGACCCAGCCCGGGGATACGGTGGCCGTCGAGTCGCCGGCCTACTACCTCATGCTGCAACTGCTGGAGAGCCTGGGCCTGAAGGCGCTGGAAATCCCCACCGACCCGCGCACCGGCTTGTCCATCGAGGCCTTCGACCTGGCCACCCGGCAGGGCAAGGTCGCCGCCTGCTTGCTGGTGCCCAACGCCAGCAATCCCCTCGGCTGCATCATGCCGGACGAGCACAAGCGGCGCCTGGCCCGCCTGGCGGCGGAGCGGGGCGTGGCGGTGATCGAGGACGACCTCTACGGCGACCTTTTCTTTGGCGCGCAGCGGCCCTGGCCGATCAAGGCTTTCGACCAGACCGGCAACGTCATGCTGTGCTCGTCGTTCTCCAAGAGCCTGACCCCGGCGCTGCGCATCGGTTTCGTGGCGGCGGGGCGCTACCGGTCCCAGGTGGCGCTCCACAAGACCCTCTCCAGTGGTGCCACCAATCCCATCACCCAGCATGTCCTGGGCGAATATCTGGAATCAGGGGGGTACGACCGCCACCTGCGGACCCTGCGCCGTGCCTACGAACAGCAGGTCGAGGCCATGCGGGCGGCGGTGACCCGCCATTTCCCGGCCAGCACCCGGCTGACCCAACCCCAGGGCGGCTTCGTCCTGTGGGTGGAGCTGCCGGAGGAGGTGGATGCGAGCGCCCTCCATGCAAAGGCGCTGGCCGAGGGCGTGGCCTTCGTTCCCGGAGAGCTGTTCTCCGCCAGCGGCATGTACCGCAACTGCCTGCGCCTCAACTGCGGCAACCCCCACACCCCGGAGATCGAAGATGCCGTGCGGCGCCTGGGAAAGCTGATAAGGGAAGGCGATGCGCGGGAGGATGAACAGGCGGCCTAGTGTCCAGCGTACTCCACAGATGTCCGCAGGCCGGGCAGGCTCCCTGTGGTGGCTGCGTGCGGCTTCGATGCGCAGGATTTCGAGGTCGGCCGGTGCTTCGAGGTGTTGGCGCCGGCATTGCATGCCTGAATCGGCGTTACACTGTTTAACGAACTGGCCGTCCGCATGACGGAGCTGGACTTCAAGGGCTCCCGCCAGTTGCTTGAGCCTTACGGGACCCGGGAGAAAGACCTGCCGACATGAGCACCAAGCCGCTGATCCTGATCGTTGATGACGCGCCGAGCAATGTGCAGGTGCTGGCCCACATCCTGTCCGACCGCTGCAAGGTCAGTTTCGCGCTGTCCGGCGAACAGGCGCTGGATTTCGTCGCCCGCACCCCGCCGGAGCTGGTGCTCCTCGACGTGCAGATGCCCGGCATGGACGGCTACGAAGTCCTGCGCCAGCTGAAGGGTGACCCGGCCACCCGCGATATCCCGGTCATCTTCGTGACGGCGATGAACGATTCGGCCAGCGAATCCGCTGCCCTCGCCGCCGGCGCGATGGACTTCATCCACAAACCGATCAATCCGGACGTGGTGCGGGCGCGGGTGGATGTGCAACTGGCCCTGCGTGCCAAGGAAGTGGCCTTGCGGCTGTACAACGACAAGCTGGAGGAACTCGTCGCCGAGCGCACGCTGGCGCTCCGCAAGGCCCAACTGGCGGCCGAGGCGGCCAGCGTCGCCAAGACCCACTTCCTCGGCAACATGTCTCACGAGCTGCGCACGCCGCTGCATCAGCTGTCGGCGATGATCCATCTGTTGCAGCGTACCGAGCTGTCGGACAAGCAGAAGAACCTGGCAGACAAGATGGTGCCGATCCACAAGCGGCTCATCGATCTGGTGGACGGCATCCTCAAGCTGACCGAGCTGGAGTCGCGGACCATTGTGCTGCGGGAAGAATTGCTGGATGTCCGCACCGTGGTGGAGGAGGTCGTCGCGGACAACCAGGAGCGGGCCGTGGCCAAGCAGCTGCAGCTCGTTGCCGACGCGGATGCCTTGCGCGATCTCACGGTGATTGGCGATGCCGGCAACTTGCGCCTGGCGCTGCAGTGCTATCTCGGCAACGCCATCACCTTCACCGAAAGGGGCTCGGTCTGCGTCGTCGCGACGCGGGAGATGGGAGCCCGGGATGGTGCGGACGAGTCGGCCGGACTTATGCTGCACTTCGAAGTGCGCGACACGGGTATCGGCATTCCGTCAGAGGCCGTGCCCCGCCTGTTCAGCATCTTCGAACAGGTGGACAATTCCTCGACCCGCCGCTTCGGCGGCACCGGCATCGGTCTCGTCACGGTGAAGAAACTCGCCGAAGCGATGGGCGGCAGCGCCGGCTGTTCGAGCGAGGAAGGCCGCGGCAGTACCTTCTGGTTCACGATCCGGGTCCGGCAGGCGCCGGCTTAGTCGTGCGTTCTGCGGCCGTCAGACGGCCGGCCGCCGGGCGCGTCGCAGGCTGAGGTACTCGCGGGCGGCGGCGAGCAGCAGCGCGGTGGTGTGGACCACCCAGTCCCCGCGGGTCTTCTTCCAGTTCCGCCAGCCGTCGGGCAGGCGCTTGTCCCGGAACATGGCGACGAGATCGTCCAGGTCCACGGCCGGGTCTCCGTCTATTTCACGGCGGCCGGGCTGGTTGGCCAGGAAGGCGAACAGCAGCCCGAACTCGCCTGCCGCGCCGATCAGGTTGTCTTCGCCGAGCAGGCGGGTCAGCTTCTCTTCCATCTGCCGATGGGCGGCTTCCTGATCGTCCGCGCCGCCGAACAGCGTGTGCCACAGCCGGCTGCCGGCACTTTCCGCGAGGTCCAGCAGGTCGGAGGCGAGCAGCCGGGCCACGTGGCTGCCGAGCACCTTGGCGGCCGGGTCGCGGGCCAGGTTGGCGGCGATGAAGTGCCCCACGTCCGTGCGGCGGATCCAGCCGTCCCGCGCCAGGGCGGCGAGGCGTGCGAAGGCGTCGGGGTCGAAGCGGCCCGAGCCGGGCGTGGCCGGGTCGCCCATCAGGATGCCGCTATGGCCCGGATGGGCGCCCTGGGAGCCGGGGAAGCCCAGGAAGAACAGCCCGGCGGGCACCGGCCGTTCGATGTGCCCGGTGCCGTCGTCCATGCTGGCATGGTTGCCGGCGGCGAACAGCACCAGCAGGTCGCCCAGGTTGCCGCCGCCGCTGTTGCCGAGGACGCGCAGGTCCTCCAGACGTGCCAGCGGGGCGTCGGCCCCGTTGCAGACGGGCAGCACGCCCTCGGCGACGAGGCTGCCGACGAAGGGGCAGGTGGCCTGCCGTTCCGCCAGGCGCCGCCGGGTGGCGTCGTCGAGCATGACGGTGTGGCTGCTGGGTTCGCCCATGATGTGCGCTCCGCAAAAGGCCGCCCGCCGGGGCGGGGGAAGGCCGGACTCTCAGCCTAGTTGCCGGCCGGCGGGCCGGCAAGGGCGGATGCGGCTGTCCCGATTCCAGCAGCGCTGCCGGCCGGGCTGCTCCGATTGCAGCATCCGACCGGGCGCTCCGGGAGCGGCCGGATGCATTCCGCGGCGGCGCTGAGAGCCCAGTCCGCCGCATCGCGCGGACTGGGGCGGGGAAGGCCAGGGCGCGGCCGGGGGCAGGGCGCCCTGGCGTGGTTTTTGCGCTGAGGACGGGCTGTATTCCGTCAGCCAGAACCACGCCAGATTCCCGCCCATGATGTTCCGCGCCTACCGCCTTTCACGCCGCCTTCTTGCCCAACGAGGCCTGCGCAGCATGCCCGAGTGGCCCCGCTCCCGCGTCACGACGCGCCTTGAACGCCAGGCTTAGCCGCGCCGGAACCGATCGCATGTGCCAACTGCTTGGCCTCAACAGCAACCTGCCCACCGACATCTGCTTCTCCTTCACCGGCTTCCGGGCCCGCGGCGGAGAGACGGACAAGCATGCCGACGGCTGGGGCATCGCCTTCTTCGAGGAGGGCGGCGTGCGCGTGCTGCACGACCCGCAGCCGGCCTGCTCGTCGCGGCTGGCGGCGCTGGTGGCGGATCACCCGTTGCACGCCACCACCGTCATCGCCCACATCCGCAAGGCCACCATCGGGGCGGTCCGCCTGGAGAACACTCATCCCTTCTCGCGGGAGCTGTGGGGGCGGCAGTGGGTGTTCGCCCACAACGGCACGCTGCTCGACTTCGCGCCGGTCATCGAAGGCCGCTTCCGGCCAGCCGGCACCACCGACAGCGAGCTGGCCTTCTGCTGGCTGGTGGAGGGCCTGCAGCGTCGCTTCGGCGACAGCCGGCCGGAGCGCCTGGCTCTCTTCGAATGGTTGCGCGGGGCGGCCATCGCGCTGACCCGCTTCGGCGTCATCAACTTCCTGCTGTCCGACGGCGAGCTGCTGTTCGCCCACAGCTCTACCCGCCTCAGCCACGTGACGCGCCAGGCGCCGTTCGGCGACGTGCAACTGGTGGATGCCGAGCTCAGCGTCGACCTCGGCCGCCGCCTCGACCCGGCGAGCCGTACCGTCATCGTCGCCACCGTGCCGCTCACCGCCAACGAGCACTGGGTGGCGATGCCGGCCGGCAGCCTGTGGTGCTTCCAGGCCGGCGAGCTGGTGGCGATGGCCCCGACGCGGGCCGGCAAGGTGCCGCTGGCCACCGACGACTGCGTGTAAGCCTTTCTTCCGACGACTCCCCTGCGAGGATCCATGCCCCCCTATCTGCCTCCGCCCGGCCTCGACGCCGGTACCGATCTGGTTGCTGACAAGAGCGCCAAACCCCCCGGCCGCCGCCGCTTCCTTCAGGGTGGCGCGGTGCTGGCCGGAGCCGCCGCCACGCTGGCCGGCCCGGCCCGCGCCGCCGGCGAAGCGCTGCCGGTGCCGGCGTGGACGCGCAGCCAGGGGCGGCCGGCGGCCGGTCCCTACGGCCAGCCGTCGGGCTTCGAGGGGCGGGTGATCCGCCGCGTCCGCGAGGGCGCCCAGCCAACCTTTCCCACCGCGGCGTCGAGCCTGACGCCGCTGGCCGACATCTTCGGCACCATCACCCCCAACGGGCTGGTCTTCGAACGCCATCACGCCGGCATTCCGGACATCGACCCGGAGCAGCACCGGCTGGTCATCCACGGCCTGGTGGAGCGGCCTCTGTCCTTCAGCCTCAACGACCTGTTGCGCTTTCCGGCGGTGTCCCGCGTGCATTTCCTCGAATGCGCCGGCAACAGCGGCAGCGAATGGCGGCCGGCGCGCAAGCTCACCGTACAGTCATTGCACGGCCTGTTGAGCTGCTGCGAATGGACCGGCGTGTCCCTCGGCACGTTGCTGCAGGAGGTCGGCGTGGCGCCGGAGGCCAAATGGCTGCTCGCCGAAGGGGCCGACGCGGCGGCGATGACTCGCAGCGTGCCGCTGGACAAGGCCCTCGACGACGCGCTGATCGTATACGCCCAGAACGGCGAGATGCTGCGCCCGGAGCAGGGCTACCCGCTGCGCCTGCTGCTGCCCGGCTGGGAGGGCAATATCAGCGTCAAGTGGCTGCGCCGCCTCAAGCTCGGCACCGCGCCGTGGCAGAGCCGCCAGGAGACCTCCAAGTACACCGACCTGCTGCCGGACGGCAGCTCGCGCCAGTTCTCCTTCGTGCTCGACGTGAAGTCGGTGATCACGGGGCCGTCCGGCGGGCAGACCCTGAAGAACCGCGGCCGCCAGCAGATCACCGGGCTGGCCTGGTCCGGTCACGGGCGCATCCGCCGCGTGGACGTGTCCATCGACGGCGGGCGCAACTGGGAGGAGGCGGTGTTGCAGATGCCGGTGCTCGACCGCGCGCTGACCCGCTTCAGCCTGCCCTGGTTGTGGGACGGCGGTCCGGCGGTGCTGCAGAGCTGCGCGGTGGACAGCCACGGCAACGTGCAGCCGACCCGCAGCCAGCTCATCGCCGCTCGCGGCACCGAGTCCGCCTACCATTACAACGGCATTCAGAGCTGGCAGGTGCTGCCGAGCGGGGAGGTGCACAATGTCCATGTTTGAACGTAAGCCGCTGGCGGCCCTGGTCGGCGCGCTGGCCTTGTCGGCTGTGCTGTCCGCCTGCCACAGCCAGCCCGTGCGGAGTGGTCAGCCCCTCGGCCTCGGTACACCGGTGGCTGCCGCCCAGCTGGCGGCCTGGGACATCGACATCGACGCGGACGGCCGCGGCCTGCCGCCCGGCAGCGGCACGGTGGCCGCCGGCCAGCGCATCTACGAGACCCGCTGCATCGCCTGCCATGGGGCCGGCGGCCAGAACGGCATCGCCGACCGCCTGGCCGGCGGGCAGGGCAGTCTCGCCACCAAGACCCCGGTGCGCACCGTCGGCAGCTTCTGGCCCTACGCCACCACGCTGTTCGACTACGTGCGGCGGGCGATGCCCTTCGACAGCCCACAGTCCCTGGCGCCGGACGAGGTCTATGCGGTGAGCGCCTACGTGCTGCACCTCAATGGCCTGCTGCCGGCCGACGGGCGCCTCGACGCGGCCAGTCTGCTGCGCATCGTGATGCCCAACCGGGACGGCTTCAAGGTGGACGACCGGCCGGATGTGGTCGGCACGCGCTGCATGAAGGACTGCGTGCCGGGGTCCTGAAGCCCCGGCTGCTGCCCGCTTCCCGTGCGGGCCGGGCAGCAGCGTTGTGGCGGCGCTGCCCGGCCCGCAGCAGCGGGCGGCTTTGAAGGAATTTCAGGCGGCGGCGCCCTCCGCCTCGTCGCCCTGGGTCTGCAGGAAGGCCCGCCGGTAGCTCGACGGGCTGACCCGCGCGACGCGTCGGAAATGGTGGCGGAAGGACTCCTCGGAGCCGAAACCGGCCCGCTCGCAGATCGCCGCGATCGGCACATGGGGCGTTTCGAGCAACTGCTTGGCCAGCGCCACCCTTTCCTGCAGCAGCCACTCGTAGGGCGACAGGCCGGTGGATTCGCGGAACTGGCGCTGCAGCGTACGCGGGCTCATGGCCGCCCGGTCTGCCAGCGAGGCCACCGTGTGCGGGCGCTCCAGGTGCTGGCGGACCCACTCGATCAGGCGCGACAGGCGGCCGGATTCGTCGGCCGGCATCGGCCGCGACACGAACTGGGCCTGGCCGCCTTCCCGGTGCGGCGGCACGATCAGGCGCTGGGCGACCCGGTTGGCCACGCGGCTGCCGTAATCCCGCGCGACGAGGTACAGCATCATGTCCAGTCCGGCCGCCGAGCCCGCCGAGGTGAGGATCTGTCCGGCATCCACATACAGGGAGTCAGCCTCGACCTGGACGGTCGGGAAGCGCTGTTTCATCTTGTCCGTGAAGCGCCAGTGGGTGGTGGCCCGCTTGCCGTCCAGCAGGCCCGACCAGGCCAGCACGAAAGCCCCCGAGCAGATCGAGCAGATGCGCGTGCCCCGTGCATAGGCGGCGCGCAGCCGGTCCTGCAGTGCGCCGGGGGGCGGTTCGTCCGGGTCGCGCCAGCCGGGAATGATGATGGTATGGGCCTGATCGAGGATCTCCAGCCCGTTGGGCGCTTCGAAGCGGATTCCGCCGCTGGCGCGCAGGGTGCCGCCCTCTGCCGAGCAGACCGCGAAGCGATACCAGTCCACGTCCAGCTCAGGGCGTTGCAGATCGAATATCTCGGTCACGCAGCCGAATTCGAACGCGCCCAGCCGATCATAGGCGACGGAGACGACGAGCTTGTTTTTATCTTTTATTTTCATATGGATATGAGCAAGGCAATGGCGCAATGTTGAGGTTGATTGTCCGTTCCTCCAATGCCATGCAGGAATCCTGCCAGGGATAATTTCGACTCGTTCTCGTCAATCCCGACCGGATATCCGTCAGCACTCCAAGAGGAACCAATGAGCCCCAGCCTCCGTCCCACGACCGCCCTGCTGACCCTGTTGTCATCCGGCTACGCGCTGGCCCAGACCCCGGCCGCCGACCCCGGCACGGCCGATCCGGCCCAGTCATTCGACACCGTCATCATCACCGGGACCCGCCAGGCCGGCCTGAAGGCCGCCGACAGTCCGGCGCCGATACAGATCCTCGACGCCGCCACGCTGAAGCGCGGCGGCCAGCCCGACCTGATCCAGGCCCTCACCCAGAACGTGCCGGCCTTCACGTCCGACGCCAAGGGCGGCGATGCGGCGGCGCTGACCACCGCCGCCCGCCTGCGCGGCCTCAACCCCAACCACACGCTGATCCTCATCAACGGCAAGCGCCGCCACGGCACCTCCAACGTCAATGTCACCGGCGGCGCCTTCTCCGGCGGCGCGTCGGCGGACCTGAGCCTGATCCCCCTGTCCGCCATCGACCACATCGAGGTGCTGCAGGACGGTGCCGCCGCCCAGTACGGCTCCGATGCGATTGCCGGCGTCATCAACATCATCCTCAAGCGCAACGACCAGGGCGGCACCGTCAGCTTCGGCGGCGGCCAGTATTACGACGGTGACGGCACCAGCGGCAACCTGTCCGCCAACGTCGGCTTGAAGCCCCATGAGGACGCCTTCCTGAACCTCAGTGTCGAGACCAAGTACCACGGCCACAGCGACCGCAGCGACTACGACGCGCGCTTCGTGCCGCCCTACCTGACCGCCGCCAACGCCAACGTGAAGAGCGCATCGGGCTATCCCTACGTGAACCGCACCTTCGGCGACGCGGCCGTGCGCCAGACCATCCTGTCCGCCAACGGCGGCATCGACCTGTCCGGCGGCACCGAGCTGTACGGCTTCGCCACCTATGGCGCCAAGCATGCCGAGGCGATCCAGAACTACCGCGGCACCTCCACCGCGCCGGGTGTCTATCCTCTCGGCTTCAGCCCGGTCGAAGTCCACGACGAAGAGGATTTCGCCTTTACCGTCGGCGTGAAGGGCGAGGCGCTGGCCGGCTGGCGCTACGACCTGGCCACCACCTACGGGCGTGACTACGCGTCGGTGGGCAACATCGACTCCCTCAACGTGCAGCTGTGGAAGGACACCGGCAGCACCCAGAACCGCTTCTACGAGGGCTATCTGAAGGCCAACCAGACCACCACCAACCTGGATTTCAGCCGCGACTTCAACGTGGGCTGGGCCTCGCCGCTGAACGTGGCCTTCGGCGCCGAGCACAGGGTGGACGAATACGCCATCGGCGCCGGCGAGCCGGCCTCCATCTACCGCGGCGGCGCGGCGGCCTTTCCCGGTTACACCGCATCCGACGCCGGCAACCACAAGCGGCGCAGCAACGCGTTGTACGTGGACGTGGCCGGTTCGCCGATCGACAAGCTGAAGCTCGACGCCGCACTGCGCACCGAGCGCTACAGCGACTTCGGCAGCGCCACCGTCGGCAAGCTGACCGGCCGCTACGACGTGGCGCCGAATTTTGCGGTTCGCGGCACCGTCAGCAATGGCTTCCGCGCGCCGACGCTGGCCGAGCAGAGCTATTCCGCCACCTCGGTGTCGCCGACCACCGCCTCGGTGATCCTGCCGACCTCGGCGGCCGCGGCGCGCTTGCTCGGCATCGATGAGCTGAAGGCCGAGAAGTCGCGCAACTTCAGCATCGGCATCGTCGCCAAGCCGGCCGCGAAGGTGACCGCCACGCTGGATGTGTACCAGATCAACATCAAGGACCGCATCCTGCAGAGCGGCACGCTGTACGGCATCCTCAACGGCGCGGTGCGCGCCGACGCGGTCAACGCCGCCATCGTCGCCAACGGCAACAGCATCCCGGCCGGCCTGTCGTCCACCGGCGTGGTGGTCTTCTCGAACGCCGGCGACACGCGCAACACCGGCGCCGACGCGGTGCTCACCTACGCCGACGAGTATGGCGGCTTCGGCCGCGTGGACTGGAGCCTGGGTGCCAACATCAACCAGGTGAAGGTCACCAAGGTGAAGGGTGCGCCGAGCCAGCTCAACGGCCAGCAGTTCCTCGACAAGACGGCGATCAGCTACATCGAGGATTCGTCGCCGGCCTTCCGCGTCAACCTGGGCGCCCTGTGGCGCAAGAACGACTGGACGGTGAACCTGCGCGAGAACGTCTTCGGCCCGTCGTCCTATTACACCTCGGTGAACAACGTCACCTACTACGAGAACCGTACGGGCACCAAGTTCATCACCGACCTGGACGTGACCCGGCAGATCACCAAGGCATGGGCGGTGACGGTGGGCGCCAACAACCTCTTCAACGTCTATCCGGACAAGCTCAACAGCGACTACCGCCAGGCCCTCAATGCCCTTGGCCGGCAGAACGTGGCCCAGTACGCGTCCTTCTCGCCGATCGGCATCAACGGCGGCTACTACTACTTCAAGGCCAACTACCGCTTCTGAGCGCGTGCCGATCCACGGAGACTCCCACATGAATCCCCAACTTTCCCGCCGGGCCCTGCTGAAGGGCTCCCTTGGCCTGGCCGTGGCCGCCGCCTCCACCCTGCGCGGCGCCTCGGCCCTGGCACAAACGGCGGCCGCCCCGGCCATCGCAGTGCCCGCGCTGCCGGGCGGCGATGCGCTGACGCTGGCCCGCAACGAGGCCTACTGGGCGCAGATCGCCGCGCTGTATCGGCAGTCGCCGGATTTCGTCAATCTGGAGCACGGCTTCTACGGCATCATGGCGCGCCCGGTGCTGGTGGAACTGCAGCACAACATCGAGCGCCTCAACGAGCGCAATTCCTATTTTCTGCGCCAGGAGTACAGCCGCGAGACCGACGCCGTGCGCGGACGCATCGCCACGCTGCTGGGTGTGCAGGCCGACGAGATCGCGCTGACCCGCGGCGCCACCGAGGCGCTGCAGAACCTGATCACCAACTACCGCGGCCTCAAGCCCGGCGACACGGTGATGTACGCCGACCTGGACTACGACAGCGCGCAGAGCGTCTTCGACTACCTGCCGGATCGGCGCGGCGTGAAGGTGGCGCGCATCGTGCTGCCGGAACCGGCCACCGAGGCCGGCATCCTCGACGCCTACGCGAAGGGGCTGGCCGCCAACCCGGGCACGCGCCTGCTGCTGCTGACCCACATCAACCACAAGACCGGGCTGATCCTGCCGGTGGCCGAGATCACCCGGCTGGCCAAGGCCCGCGGGGTGGATGTGATCCTCGATGCGGCCCACTCGTGGGGCCACATCGACTTCCGCCTGCCGGAGCTGGGCGGCGTCGATTTCGCGGCCTTCAACCTGCACAAGTGGGTCGGTGCGCCGCTGGGCGTGGGCTTCCTGTACATCCGCAAGAGCCGTCTCGACGACATCGCGCCGCACCTCAGCGCAGCCGGGGAGGGCACCGGCGACATCCGTTCGCGGGTCCATTCCGGCACCACGGCCACCGCCAACGTGATGACGGTGCCGACCGCGCTGGACTTCCAGGCCGCCATCGGCGTGCCCAACAAGGAGGCACGCCTGCGCTACCTGCGCGACTACTGGGTGGAGCGGGTGCGCGACGTGAAAGGCGTGCAGATCCTGACGCCGGACGCGCCGCGCCTGCATGGGGCGATCAGCGCGCTGCGCATCGGTGGCCGCAGCAGCCTGGCCGACAGCCAGGCCCTGGCACGCCGCCTGCGCGAGCAGTACGGCATCTTCACGGTGGCCCGCGGCGGCCTGGCGTCGGGCGCTGTGGTGCGCGTCACGCCGGCCATCTTCACGCGGCCGGCTGACCTGGACCGGCTGGTGACGGCAGTGAAGGAGATCGCCCGCGGTTGAGCGGGCCAGGAGGTGCATGACCCGCCAGGGGCGAAGTCATTCGCTCCTGGCGGGTGGCGCGGCCGAGGTGCTTCAAGTCATGGGGGCGCACTCGGTCGCCCACCGCCGGCCTCAGCCGCGCAGTGCCGCCGCGTGGTGGCGCAGGTGGTCCTCGATGAAGCTGGCGATGAAGTAGTAGCTGTGGTCGTAGCCCGGCTGAAGGCGCAGGTTCAGCGGGTGGCCGGCGGCGGCGCAGGCGCGGGTGAGGGCGTCCGGCTTGAGCTGTTCGGCGAGGAAGCTGTCGGCTTCGCCCTGGTCCACCAGCAGCGGCAGGCGTTCGCTGGCGCCAGCGATCAGCTCGCAGGCGTCCCACGCACGCCAGGCCTCCCGGTCTTCGCCGAGGTAGCGGGACAAGGCCTTGTGGCCCCACGGGCAGTCCATCGGGTTGCTGATCGGCGCGAAGGCCGACACCGACAGGTAGCGGCCGGGGTTGCGCAGCGCGCACACCAGCGCACCGTGGCCGCCCATCGAATGGCCCGAGATGGCGCGGCGCGGGCTCACCGGCAGGTTCGCCTCGACGAGGGCCGGCAGCTCGTGCACCACGTAGTCGTGCATGCGGTAGTGGTCTTTCCACGGGGCCTGGGTGGCGTTCACGTAGAAGCCGGCGCCGTGGCCGAAATCCCACGCGCCGTCCGGGTCGCCGGGCACGTCGGCGCCGCGCGGGCTGGTATCCGGGGCGACGATGGCGATGCCCAACTCGGCGGCAACCCGGTGGGCGCCGGCCTTCTGCATGAAGTTCTCGTCGGTGCAGGTGAGGCCGGACAGCCAGTACAGCACCGGCACCGGGCCGTCCGCCGCCTGCGGCGGCAGGAATACGGCGAAGGTCATGGCGCAGCCGGTGCTGGTGGCGGCATGCCGGTAACGGCGGTGCCAGCCGCCGAAGCTGCGGTTCTCGGAAACGAGGGTGAGGGGAGAAGTCATGGGGCGGGCTCCGGGCGTGCCCGGCGGCCGGGCCCGGATGAACCCGCCCGTCGGGCTGCGCCGCTTACTTGTCGAAGTGGATGACGGTGCGGATGCTCTTGCCTTCGTGCATCAGGTCGAAGGCCTTGTTGATGTCCTCGAGGCCCATCGTGTGGGTGATGAAGGTGTCCAGCGGGATCTCGCCGCGCTGGGCCTTCTCAACATATCCGGGCAGCTCGCTGCGGCCGCGAACGCCGCCGAAGGCGGAGCCGCGCCACACGCGGCCGGTGACCAGCTGGAAGGGGCGGGTGGAGATCTCTTCACCGGCACCGGCGACGCCGATGATGATCGATTCGCCCCAGCCCTTGTGGCAGCACTCCAGCGCCGAGCGCATGACCTTGGTGTTGCCGATGCACTCGAAGGAGTAATCGACGCCGCCGTCGGTGAGATCGACGATGACTTCCTGGATCGGCTTGTCGTAGTCGAGCGGGTTGATGCAGTCGGTGGCGCCGAGCTGCCTGGCGATCTCGAACTTGGCCGGGTTCACGTCCACCGCGACGATGCGCGAGGCCTTGGCCATCACCGCGCCGATCACCGCCGACAGGCCGATGCCGCCGAGGCCGAAGATCGCCACGGTGGCACCCGGTTCGACCTTGGCGGTGTTCATCACCGCGCCGATGCCGGTGGTCACGCCGCAGCCGAGCAGGCACACCTTCTCCAGCGGAGCGTCCTTGCTGATCTTGGCTACGGAGATTTCCGGCAGCACGGTGTATTCGGAGAAGGTCGAGGTGCCCATGTAGTGGTAGATGGGCTTGCCGTCCTTGCTGAAGCGGGTGGTGCCGTCGGGCATCAGGCCCTTGCCCTGGGTGGCGCGGATGGCCTGGCACAGGTTGGTCTTGCCGGACAGGCAGAACTTGCACTTGCCGCATTCGGGCGTGTAGAGCGGGATCACGTGGTCGCCGACGGCGACGGAGGTGACGCCTTCGCCGATCGCTTCGACGATGCCGCCGCCTTCATGGCCGAGGATGGTCGGGAAGATGCCTTCCGGATCGGCGCCGGACAGCGTGAAGGCGTCGGTGTGGCAGACGCCGGTGGCCACGATGCGCACCAGCACCTCGCCGGCTTTCGGCGGGGCCACGTCCACTTCGGTGATTTCGAGGGGCTGCTTGGCGGCCCAGGCGACGGCGGCGCGGGATTTGATCATCGGTGTCTCCGGTGGAAGGCTGAAGGAAAGCCGGCAGTGTAATTTATGGACTGCTGGCGGATAATCCGGTGCTTCGTCAAAACATTGTTGCTGTCTGGCAATAATAGATCGTAGCGTACCGTCATGAGCCGTTGGGAAGGGCTGGAAGAATTCGTGGCCGTCGCCGAGACCGGCGGCTTTTCGGCGGCGGCGCGCCGCCTGGGCCTGTCGGCGTCCCACGTGAGCCGCCAGGTGCAGCGCCTCGAGGAGCGCATGCAGACCCGCCTGTTCCACCGCAGCACGCGGCTGGTGCGCCTCACCGAGGCCGGGCAGGCTTTCTTCCAGCACTGCCGCCAGCTGCAGGACGGCTTCGACGAGGCTTTCCGCTCGGTGCTCGACCTGGAGCAGAGCCCCAAGGGCCTGCTGCGCATCACCAGCTCGGCGGTGTACGGCGAGCGCTACATCGTGCCGCTGATCAACGAGCTGGTGGCCGAGCATCCGCAACTGCAGGTCGAGATCGAACTCGACAACACGCCCCGCGACCTGGTGCAGGAAGGCTACGACATCGCGATCCGCCTCGGCCGCCTGAGCGACACCCGGCTGGTGGCGGTACGCCTGGCGCCGCGGGTGATGTACGTGTGCGCGACGCCCGACTATCTGGCCCGTCACGGCACACCGACCAGCCTGGCCGACCTGGAGCGCCACAACTGCCTGCTCGGTATCTCCGACAGCTGGCTGTTTCAGGTGGACGGCCGCGAGCTGTCCCAGCGGGTGGCCGGCAACTGGCGCTGCAACAGCGGCCTGGCGGTGCTCGACGCGGCGCTGTGTGGCATCGGCGTGTGCCAGCTGCCCGACTACTACGTGCTACCGCATCTGCATAGCGGCGCGCTGGTGGCGCTGCTGCCAGATCATCAGCTGCACAGCCCGGCCCACGGCGTGTGGGCGCTGATCCCGCCGCGGCGCAACCTTTCGCCAAAGGTACGCATCGTCGTCGAGCGCCTGCGCCAGCGCCTCGCGGCGCGGCCGGAATACGCCGCTGCCGACTGACGGGGAATCGGCCGGAGAGCCACGGCCGGCGGCCTTCTCCACCAATGTACGCCGGACCGTGGTGGAGTACCGCAAGGCGTTCGGGGGCATGTGTTAACCTGCGTCGAAACAATGGATGCCCGGCCTGCCGCTGAGGCCTGGCCGCGTGGGATGAACGGTCCGGTCTGGTGGCTCGGGTGGATGACCGTCGAGCCCGGGCAGCCGGACCTTTTACGAAGCGCATGGACGTACTCGCGAACATCAACCTCTCCATCGCCGTGGCGATGACCGTGCTGAGCCTGTCGACGGTGGGTGGCGCTTGCTCCGTCATCGCCAAAGTCCGCCGCGCCAAAGAGGAGATGCGCCTCAGCAAGGAGTTCTTCCAGAGCACCTTCGATGCGGCGGCGGTCGGCATGGCGGTGGCCGACTTCGACGGGCGCTACATGAAGGTCAACCAGGCCATGTGCGAGTTCGTCGGTTATTCCGAGGGCGAACTGCTGGGCATGTCCTACCACGACATCACCCATCCCGACGACCTGGCGGACAACATCAGCGCGCGGGCTCTGATGCTCGACGGCAAGCTGCCCAAGTTCCAGATGGAAAAGCGCTACGTGCGCAAGGACGGCCGCGTGGTGTGGGCGCTGATGGTGGTGTCCGAGATCCTCGACAAGAACGGCCGGATGATTGCGTCGGTGGGGCAGATGCTCGACATCGACACCCAGAAGCAGGCCGAGCAGGCGCTGCTCGAATCCCGGCGGCAATTGCGTGAGTTGTCCCACCACCAGAAGACCCTGCTGGAGCAGGAGCGCAAGCATATCGCCCGCGAGATCCACGACGAACTGGGCCAGCGCCTGACCGCGTTGAAGATGGATGTTTCCCTGCTGCGCATCGGTTTCGGTCACAACCCCGAGCTGTTCCGCATGGCCGGGCGCATGCGCGAGTTGGCTGAGGGCACCATCGAGGTGGTGCGCCAGATCGCCAGCAATCTGCGCCCGGCCGCCCTCGACCTGGGCCTGGTGCCGGCCATCGAATGGCTGCTCGACGACCTGCAGCGGCGCTCCGAGATCTGCTGCCGCCTTTATGTGGGCGACGACGAGCTGGCGATGGACGAGGTCCGCGCGACGGTGGTGTTCCGCCTCGTGCAGGAATCCCTGACCAATATCGCCCGCCATGCCCGTGCCCGCCACGTGCAAGTGTCGCTGAAGCGGGAGAGCGGACGCTTGCGCCTGCATATCTCCGATGACGGCTGCGGCTTCGATCCGCAGGCCGCCGACAAGCTGCGCAGCTTCGGCCTGCTCGGTATGCGCGAGCGGGTGCTGGCCCTCGAGGGAACGCTGGTCATCGACAGCAGCCCGGGGCGGGGCACGACGGTGTCCATCGAGCTGCCGCTGGTGGCCGGGGGAGGCTCATGATCAGGCTGATGATCGCCGACGACCACGCCATTGTGCGCAGTGGCCTCAAGCAGATCATCGCGACGACCATCGACATCGCGGTGGTGGCCGAGGCGACCCGCGGCGAGGACATTTTCGAGCAGTTGCAGCGCCTGTCGGTGGACCTGCTGCTGCTCGACATGTCGATGCCCGGCCTGGCTGGGCTGGACCTCATCGGCCGCCTGCAGATCGACTATCCGCGGCTGCCCCTGCTTGTCCTGTCGATGCACAACGAGGGGCAGATCGTGGCCCGCACGTTGCGCGCCGGCGCCAGTGGCTACATCACGAAGGACAGTGAGCCCGAGGTGTTGCTGGAAGGGATCCGCAAGGTCGCCCGTGGCGGCCGTTTCATCGACCCGGCCCTGGTGGATCTGATGATCTTCGATCGCGGCCCCGCCCATTCCCTGGCCCACGAGACGTTGTCCGAGCGGGAGCGCCAAGTGCTTGAAGGCATCGCCAGCGGCCTCCCCCTCGGCGAGATTGCCGACCAGTTGCACCTCAGCCCGAAGACCGTCAGCACCCACAAGATGCGTCTGATGGAAAAGCTGCAGGTGGACAACAACGCCGACCTGATCCGCTATGTGATCCGCCACGGCCTGACCGTCGTTTGAGGCGGGTGGAAGGGCCGCCTTCCGGGGGCATCGGGGAGACCATTCACAAATCAGGGGTTTCTGGGCGCGTTTCAGGAAAATCTGACATACACCCCTATGAAAGATTGTTATCGTCGGGCGCGAGGCCATCGAATTCATGGCTGACGTGAATGCCGAGCGCCATACAAAAAACATAGCCCGTGCATCCTAGACAACAGCACGCGCCTCCCCGGTTGCCGAGCCGCCAGATCGGTCGGAGGGCACACACACCAAAGACAACCCGTGAAGGTCAATCTGCCTGTTTCACAGACCGAAGTGCCGTTTCCGACGGGGCGCTACCTGGTCTCAAAAACCGATCTGAAAGGCATCATCACCCATGCCAACGATGCATTCGTCCACATCAGCGGCTTTCAACGTGACGAACTGCTTGGACGTTCCCACAATCTGGTCCGTCATCCGGACATGCCGCCGGAGGCCTTTGCCGACCTGTGGCGCACGGTGCAGGAGGGGCTGCCGTGGCATGGGGTGGTCAAGAACCGCTGCAAGAACGGTGATTACTACTGGGTCCGGGCCTTCGTCGTGCCGGTCCGCAAGAACGGCCAGACCGTGGGCTACATGTCGGTGCGCACGGAACCCGCCCGTGACGAGGTACGCGCTGCCGAGCAACTGTATGCCCAGGTCCGGGACAGCAAGGCACGCTTTCCAAGCGTCAATCCCGGCTTGTTGGGGCGCTTTTCCTTCAAGACCCGCTTGTGGGCCATAATGGGCTCCATGTCCATGTTATCGGCAGGGATTCTGGTGGCGAGTGCAAGCGGCGAGCTGACGCCGGCGCGTACCGTCTTCGTCGGTACGTCAGCGGCGCTGTCCGCCCTCATTTCGATATTCGTCGGGATCTATTTCTCGCTACGCGTCGATCGTCCGCTGGCGAGGGCGGCCCGCTTCTTCGACCAGATCGCCGAAGGCAACCTGACCAACGACGTGGATGTCCGCCGCCGCGACGAAACGGGCCTGCTGTTCTGCCAGTTGGGAGGTATGCAGGCACACCTGCTGGCGATGCTCGACGACATCGCCACCGCGGCCGGCGCCATCGAGGTGAGTTGCCTGCAACTCGACCGGCAGATGGGCCAGGTCGGCGACAAGTCGGTCCAGCAGTACGACAGCGCCAAGAGTGTGGCCGCGGCTACCGAGGAGCTCAGCGTGTCGGTGCGCGAGGTGGCTGGCAGCGCCGGGGATACCTCCGACGCCGCCCAGCGTGCCCAGCAACTGATCGCCGACGGCAACGCGCGGATCGGCGAGACGGTGCATATGACGCGCCGCGTGGTCGAGGCGGTGGGCCGCTCGGGCGACACGATCCACACGCTGTCCGACGCCATCCGCAAGATCGGCAGTATCACCCAGGTCATCGGCGACGTGGCCGGCCAGACTAACCTGCTGGCCCTCAATGCGGCCATCGAGGCGGCGCGGGCCGGCGAGCAGGGCCGCGGTTTCGCGGTGGTGGCCGACGAGGTGCGTACGCTGGCTGAACGGACTGCCTCCAGTTCCCGCGACATCGCTGCTACTGTGGCGGCAATCCAGTCCGTCACCGCCGAGGCCGTGGAGGCGATGGTCGTCGCCCGCGCCGAGGTCGAGGCCACCATCGCGTCCCTCGACGACGGGGCCGCCAGCCTGGGTGGTGTAACCCGGGCTGCCGACGAGGTGACCGGCATGTCCCGCAGCATTTCCGCCGCCACCGTGGAGCAGACCCAGGCCAGCGAGGAGGTAGCCCGCAACATGGAACGCATCACCCAACTCGTCGACGACAACCTGCAGGCGTCCCGCGACGCCAAGCGGGCGGCGGGCGAACTCCTCGCCACGTCGGGAAACCTCAAGGCCATGATTGGCGAGTTCAGAATTCACAAGGCGTGAAGACGGCGAATCCCTCGCCATACTCCGCCTGCGACAAGTACAGAAGGATCTTAGGAAGCAGCATGCGCAACATCCCCTTGTTCAATACTGACGATCACAAATTCATCCTCCTGAATGAGAGCGAGCCGGGCGAAGAGGACGGCGTCCGTTCCAACCAGTACCTGGTCGTCCATGGTGACGACGGCGTGCTGCTCGATCCGGGCGGTTTCGGCGTGATGCCGCGCGTGCTGTCCGAGCTGTTGCGTTATGTGAGCCCGGACCGGCTGAAGGCGATCATGCTGTCCCACCAGGATCCGGACATCGTCGGCGGCCTGGCCACCTGGCTGGAAATCTCCGAAGCGCCGGTGTACGTATCGAGCATCTGGATGCGCTTCCTGCCGCACTACGGGATCTCGTCGATGCGCCGCTTCATCGGGGTACCCGACGAGGGCATGCCGGTCGAGCTGGCCGACGGTTTCCGGCTGGAGCTGGTGCCGGCGCACTTCCTGCACTCGGAAGGGCAGATCAACGTCTACGACCCAATCTCGAAAGTGCTGTTCACAGGTGATATCGGCGCAGCGATGATGCCCGACGGCGAAGATGAGCCCTATGTGGACGACTTCGCCACCCATGTGCAGTACATCGATGGCTTCCACCGCCGCTACATGGCGTCCAACAAGGCGGCGCGCCTGTGGGTGGATGCGGTGTCGAAGCTCGACATCGACTTCATTGCGCCCCAGCACGGCCCGATCTACCGGGGGGCTGCGGTGCCCGCTTTCCTCGACTGGTTCCGGGAGCTGGAGTGCGGCGTGGACCTGATGGTGGAGGCCGGGCGTTTCCGGAGAGTCACGTGAATCTGAGACCCAATCCATTGCTGGTTGTCCCGCAGCGCCAGGAGGGCATGCGCCAGCGGGTGCTGGAAAGCTTTGCGGCCCTGTTCGAGAGCCAGACGCGCAGCAGCCTGTTTGCCGCCAGCATCACCGAACTGACGCAGAGCGTGCGGGCGGAGATCCTGCAGGGGCTGCAGACCTCTCTTGGGCAGATCGAAGGCCTGCCGATGAGCGAGGCCCAGCGGAACGACCTGACCCGTGGCCTGGACCGGGCGGTGGCCCGCTGCGAGCGCCTCGACAAGACCCTCGAACTGCTGGTCGGCGAGCGGCGTCGGCAGCTCGGCAACAACTCCCGCGACCTGCAGCAGGTCATGCTGGAGTTCAATCGGGTCTCCAAGGATCTGGCCGGCACGCTGATCGAGAAGGACCTGCTCGAACGCCAGAGCCGGGTGCTCGAAACCATCGTGCTGTCCCACGAGAAGGTCACCCAGTGGAAGGCCTTCGTGCAGGAGGTACTGCTCGGTTTCCACGCCTTCTTCCCCTTCGATGTCTTCTTCATCGCCTTCTCCGAAGACAACGCGCTGTCCCTGTACATCTACTACATGGGCGAGTACCCGGAGGAGGTGAAGACCTCGGCCCGCCACAAGCTGTCGCGGGACATGATCGAGCACCTCCGACTGCCGGCCGACGTGCCGCTGGACATCGAGGAATTCCAGGTCGTCCGCAACCGCAACCGCAAGGCCGTCGACGCCAACAACATTCGCATGATCACCGTGCCGGTGCCGGACATGGATTCGTCCAATCTGTCCGGCCTGCTCGGCATTGCGTATGCGTCCCTCGACAAGCTGACGCCGCAGGAAAGCAGCGTGATCCACTCCATCCTCGCCGTGATGGTGATGGTGGTCGGGTCCAGCAAGGCCCTCAGCCGCACGCTGTCCGAGCTCGAATACTATTCGACCCACGATCCGCTGACGGGCCTGCACAACCGGCGCTACTTCAACGAGATGCTCGGCTACGAGCTCGGCCGTTCGGAACGTCACGCGCACCAGTTCTCGATCCTGATGCTCGACCTGGACGATTTCAAGGACGTCAACGACACCTACGGCCACCCGCGTGGCGACACGGTGCTGCAGCAGGTCGCCGAGAAGATGCGCACGGTGATGCGGCGCGGCGACCTGGCGACCCGTATCGGCGGCGACGAGTTCGCGATCATCCTCGTCGAAACCGGCCTGGAGGGCGCGGTGGTGGTGGCCGAGAAGCTGCGCACCGAGCTGCGCCAGATGAGCTTCGAGGGCGACGATGGCAAGATCTTCCACGTCACCACGTCGATCGGCATCGTGTCCTACCCGAACGACGCGAAGAGCATGACCGACCTGATGGCCGGCGTGGACATCGGCCTATACCGCGCCAAGGAGCTCGGCAAGGACACCATCGGCACCTTCGAGTCGGTGAAGGACCGGGTCCATGCCAGCCGTGTGACCCGCGACTATGCCGAGAAGCTGCGCATCTCCCTGCGCGAGAAGCGGGTGGTGCCGTACTTCCAGACCATCTTCGACTGCCGCACCGGCCAGCCCTTCGCCTACGAGACGCTGGCGCGCATCATCGAGCCCAACGGCACCACGCTGTCGGCCGGCGCCTTCATCGAGACCATCGAGAAGTACGGCCTCGGCCGTGACCTCGACCGGGCCATCATCGAGCAGGCCTTCGCCGCTGCGAGGGTGCGCCTGGACACCCCGGGTACGCCGCCGTTCCGCCTGTTCATCAACCTGTCGGCGCAGGAGATCCAGGGCCGCGGCATTCTCGGCTACGCCGAGATGCTGTGCGCGCAGATGAACATTCCGCCCAATGTGATCGTCTTCGAGATCCTCGAGCGCGACGCCATCGGCGACATGACCCACATGCGCAAATTCCTCAGCGACCTGCGCAAGAAGGGCTTCCTGTTCGCGCTGGACGACTTTGGCAGCGGTTACAATTCCTTCCACTACCTGCGCGAGCTGACCTTCGACTACGTGAAGATCGATGGCGCTTTCGTGAAGAACATCGTCAAGTCGAAGGTGGATCGCACGCTGGTCCGCAATCTCACGCGCCTGTGTCAGGAACTCGGCATCCTCACCATCGCCGAGTTCGTCGAATCGGAGGAGATCCTCGAAGAGCTGCGCGGCATGGGCGTGGATTACGCCCAGGGCTTCCACCTGGCCATGCCGGTCTCCCAAATGGCCTGACGCCGCCCGCCGGGCGGCGCCTCAACTGCCCGGCTTGATCTGCTTGCCGCAGTCGGCGAGCAGCCGGCGGATCCAGCGGTGGGCCGGCGACAGGTGGTTGCGCTCGTGCCATAGCTGGTAGAAGCGCATCGCCGGAAAGGGGATCGGCGACGGCAGGATCACCAGCGGCAGCAGGTCGGCATAGAACTGCGCGAAATGCCGCGTGGTGGTGAACACCAGGTCGCTGTGCTGCAGCAGGTAGGGCGCCATCGTGAACGATTGCACCACCACCCGTTCGTCCCGGTTCAGGCGGTGCGTTGCCAGCACCGTGTCGATCACGCCGCGCTGGCTCATCGAATAGGGCATCGGCACCACATGCACCGCCCGCTGGTAGTCGTCGGCGGTGAATCCCTTGCGGGCCAGCGGATGGCCCGCCCCCACCAGGCACACGATCTCATCCTCCAGCAGCATCGACAGATGCATGCGGTGCGGCGGCTCCGGCCAGTTGCCGATCACCACGTCCAGATCCCCCTCGGCGAGGGAACGCTCGAAATCGAAGTTCGGCCCCAGCGACTGCAGGCTCAGGCGCAGGTGCGGGGCTTCCTTGCGGATCCGTTCCACCACGCTTGAAATGAACATCGGCGCCAGGTAGTCCGGTGCGCCGACGCGGAACTCGTAGCGGCTGGTCTGCGGCTCGAAGGACTCCGGCGCAAAGGTCATCCGGTCGATTTCCGCCAGCGCACCCTTGGCATGGGACAGCAGCGCCAGCGCCCGCTCGGTGGGCACCATGCCGCTCTTTTCCCGCACCAGCAGCGGGTCGCCGAGGATCGTGCGGAGGCGCTTGAGCGCCAGGCTCACCGCCGGCTGGGACTGGTTCAGGCGCAGCGCCGTGCGCGACACGCTGCGCTCGGTGATCAGCAGGCAGAAGATCCGCAACAGGTAGGTGTCGAGCTGGTCGTCGCTTCGTCGGGTGCTCATGGGGACGGGGGCAGGAAGATATTGAAAAGTATATATAGCTTATAAGCTCATATCCATTTCCTTAATCCAAGCCCGCTCTAAACTGCACAGCACATCCCCACACCAACAACCGGAGACACAAGCATGGGACGCCTTACCACCCACGTGCTGGACACCGCCAACGGCAAGCCGGGTACCGGCATTGCCGTGACCCTCTACCGCCTGGACGGCGGCCGCCGCGAGATCCGCCGCGCCGTCACCAACCATGACGGTCGCTGCGACGGTCCGCTGCTCGACGGCGAGGCCTTCGAGCGCGGCAGCTACGAGATCGTCTTCGCCGCCGGCGACTACTTCCGCGCCCAGGGCCAGGCCCTGCCGGAACCCCTGTTCGTGGATGAAGTGGTGCTGCGCTTCGGCATCGCCGACCCGGCCCAGCACTACCACGTGCCGCTGCTGGTGTCCCCTTGGAGCTACTCCACCTACCGCGGCAGCTGAGCCCGAATCCGCGCACCGTTTCGCACGAGAGACTGAAGAAACATGGAAACCTATCTCCTCGACTGGGCCAACCTGCTGCTGCGCTGGCTCCACCTGATCACCGGCATCGCCTGGATCGGCGCGTCGTTCTACTTCGTGATGCTAGACAACTCCCTGCGTCCGCCGAAGAAGCCCGAGGACGCCAAGCGCGGCGTGTTCGGCGAGCTGTGGGCGGTGCATGGCGGCGGCTTCTACTGCAGCCAGAAATTCCTCACCGGCCCGCAGGGTGAGCCGCTGACCCACGACCTCCACTGGTCCAAGTGGGAGGCCTACACCACGTGGCTGTCGGGTATGAGCCTGCTCGCCGTGGTGTACTGGATCGGTGCCTCCAGCTACCTCATCGACGCCAAGGTGATGGCGCTGACGCCGCCGGCCGCGGTCGGCATCTCCATCGCCTTCCTGGCCGCCGGCTGGGTGGTGTATGACCTGCTGTGCCGCAAGCTGATGGGCCGCGACGGCCTGCTGGCGGTGCTGCTGTTCGGTTTCGTGGTGCTGGCCGACTGGCTGCTGCACCACCTGTTCTCGGCCCGCGGCGCCTACATGCATGTGGGTGCGATGCTCGGCACGATGATGGTGGCCAACGTGTTCATCCACATCATCCCCGGCCAGAAGCGCATGGTCGAGCAGATCCGCGCCGGCGAGCCGGTGGATCCGCGTCCCGGCCAGATCGGCAAGCAGCGCTCGGTGCACAACACCTACTTCACGCTGCCGGTGTTGTTCGTGATGATCAGCAACCACTACCCGATGACCTATTCCCACCCCAACGGCTGGCTGGTGCTGGTGGTCATGATGCTGGCCGGCGTGCTGATCCGTCAGTTCTTCGTGCTGCGCCATCGTGGCCAGGTGAAGTGGTGGCTGCCCGCCGCCGGCGTCGCGCTGCTGGCCCTGCTGATGGTGCTGATGGCCCCGGCCCCGGTGAAGAGCGATGGTGAGAAGGTGAGCTTCGCTGCCGTCAAGCACGTGATCGATACCCGCTGCATCGCCTGCCACGCCGAGCATCCGACCCAGGCCGGCTTCGCCCAGCCGCCCAAGGGTGTGGTGCTGCAGAGCGCCGAAGGCATCGGCCAGCACGCCGCCAAGATGGCCGAGACGGTGGCCAGCGGCTACATGCCCCTCGGCAACCTGACCGGCATCACCGACGCCGAGCGCCAGCTGATCGCCCGCTGGTATGCCCAGGGCGCCCGGCTCGCCGACTGAGATTCAGCCCCCGACCCCAGCACGACCTTGAGGACTTGAAAAAATGAATGCGCTCACCTCCGTCGCCGCCCTGTCGGCGCTGCCGCGGGACGAGTTCGTCGCCCGCCTGGCCGATATCTTCGAACATTCCCCGTGGATCCCCGAGCGGGCCTGGGCGGCCCGTCCTTTCGCCGACGTCGAGGCGCTGCACACCGCGATGCTGGTGGTGCTCGACGCCGCTGGCGAAGACGAGAAGCTCGGCCTGATCCGCGCCCACCCGGAACTGGCCGGCAAGGAAGCCGCCGCCGGCACGCTGACCGTGGCCTCCACCGGCGAGCAGCGCGGCGCCGGCCTCGACCAGTGCAGCGCCGACGAACTGACTCGCCTGCGTAACCTGAATGCCGCCTACCGGGAACGTTTCGGCTTCCCCTTCGTCATCGCGGTGAAGGGCCTGTCTCGCTACCAGATCCTGGACGCGGTGGAGGCCCGCCTCGCCAACGACGCGGCCACCGAGTTCCGCACCTGCCTCGAGCAGATCGGCCGCATCGCCCGTTTCCGCCTCGACGCGCTGCTCGGCTGAGCGCAAGGAGTCCCGTCATGACCAAGATCGATCCTGCCTATCCCCGCGACCTGATCGGCTACGGCCGCAAGCCGCCCTTTGCCGACTGGCCGGGCCAGGCCCGGGTGGCCGTCCAGTTCGTCCTCAACTACGAGGAGGGCGGCGAGAACTGCGTGCTGCACGGCGACCCCGGCAGCGAGCAATTCCTGTCCGAACTGTTCAACCCGCCGGCCTTTCCGGACCGCCACCTGTCGATGGAGGGCGTCTATGAATACGGCTCCCGCGTCGGCGTGTGGCGTTTCCTGCGCGAGTTCGAACGGCGCGGCCTGCCGATGACCATCTTCGGGGTGGCTATGGCGCTGCAGCGCCACCCCGAACTCACCGCTGCCTTCAAGGAGCTCGGCCACGAGATCGCCTGCCACGGCTGGCGCTGGATCCACTACCAGAACGTGGACGAGGCCACCGAGCGCGAGCACATGCGGATCGGCATGCAGATCATCGAACAGCTCACCGGCGAGCGGCCGTTGGGCTGGTACACCGGGCGGGACTCCCCCAACACGCGGCGCCTGGTCGCCGACGATGGTGGCTTCCTGTACGACTCGGACTACTACGGCGACGACCTGCCGTTCTGGTCCGAGGTGCACAAGAGTGACGGCAGCACCGCGCCGCACCTGATCGTGCCCTACACCCTCGACACCAACGACATGCGCTTCTCGCTGCCGCAGGGCTTCTCCCACGGGGATGAGTTCTTCGAATACCTGCGCGACGCCTTCGACGTGATGTACGAAGAAGGGGACGAGCGCCCGGCCATGCTGAGTGTCGGCATGCACTGCCGCCTGCTCGGCCGCCCCGGGCGTTTTCGCGCGCTGCAGCGCTTCCTCGACCATATTGAGAAACATGATCGGGTGTGGGTCTGCCGGCGGGTGGATATTGCCCGCCACTGGATCGCCAAGCACCCCTACCGCCCCCAAGCCTGACAGAGAACATACAAGGAGACTCATCCATGGCCAGCCACACCCCCGGCGCCCCCGTTTTCGCCGCCCCCGCCGAACTGCCCGACTGGGCGCTGCGTTCGGTGGATCTCGCCAACCCGCGCCTGGGCGCGCAGGCGCTGTACGCCTCCGACGACTTCTTCGCCGAAGTGTCGCGCATGCTCAACCCCGAACCGGCCCAGTTCGTGCCGGGCAAGTTCGACACCAACGGTAAGTGGATGGACGGCTGGGAGTCCCGCCGCAAGCGCGTCGCCGGCCACGACTGGGCGCTGCTCAAGCTCGGCGTGAAGGGCGTGATCCGCGGCTTCGACGTGGACACCAGCCACTTCACCGGCAACTACCCGCCGGCGGTGTCCATCGAGGCCACCGTATCGGGCAGCGACGACATGGAGAGCCTGAAGGCCGCCAGCTGGACCGAGATCCTGCCCGCCACGCCCCTCGGCCCCAACAGCCATCACATCCTCGAATGCGCCAGCGACGCGGCGTGGACCCATCTGCGCGTCAACATCTACCCGGACGGCGGCATCGCCCGCCTGCGCGTCTATGGCCGCCCGGTCGGCGCGCTGGAAAGCCTGACCGGCGACGAGACCATCGACCTCGTCGCGATGGAGAACGGCGGCCGCGCGGTGTCGTGGAACGACGCCAGTTTCGGCTCCACCGTCGCCGCGCTGCTGCTGCCCGGCCGTGGCCAGAACATGGGCGACGGCTGGGAAACCCGCCGCCGCCGCGAACCCGGCAACGACTGGTGCGTGCTCGAACTGGGCGCCGCCGGCACGGTCGACAAGATCGAAGTGGACACCGCCTTCTTCAAGGGCAACTTCCCGGACCGCTGCTCGATCCAGGCGGCCTTCGTGAGCGGCGGCACCGACCGTTCCATCACCACCCAGAGCCTGTTCTGGCAGACCCTGCTGCCCGAGCAGAAGCTGTCGATGGACGCGGTGCATACCTTCACCGAACAGATTGCCAAGCTCGGGCCGATCACCCACGTGCGCTTCAACATCTTCCCCGACGGCGGCGTGTCGCGCCTGCGCCTGTGGGGAAAGGTGGCCAAATAAGGAGCGGCCATGAACAGCCTCAGCCTGACCCCGCAGCCGCTCACCCGCGAGGCCTTCGCCTCCTTCGGCGAAGTCATCGAGGCGAGCGACGCGGTGCGCCATTTCACCATCAACGCCGGCAACACCGAGCGCTACCACGACCTCGCCCAGATCGAGGCGGGCCCGGACGGCAAGGTGATCGTCTCCATCTTCCGCGGCCAGCCGCGCACGCTGCCCTTCAGCGTCGAGATGATGGAGCGCCACCCGCTGGCCAGCCAGGCCTTCATCCCGATGTCCGGCAAGCCCTACCTGGTGGTGGTGGCGCCGGCCGGCGCGGCGCCGAAGGCCGAAGACCTGCGCGTCTTCCTGGCCCGCGGTGACCAAGGCGTCAACTACGCCACCGGCGTGTGGCACCACCCGCTGCTGGCGCTGGAGACGGTGTGCGATTTTCTCGTCGTGGATCGTAGCGGCAGCACCCCCAACTGCGACGAGGTGATCCTCGATCTCGGCGCAGTGATCCCGGCCCTGTGAGGAGACGGCCATGTCCAGCGACGATGTCGGCGAAGCCTATGCCCGGCGGCCCCCGGCCTTCGGTGAGGCGGAGTGGCGGGCGCGGGTGGACGTGGCCGCCTGCTACCGCCTGGTGGCCCGTAACGGCTGGGACGACCTGGTCTACACGCACATCTCCCGGCGCCTGCCCGGGCGTGACGACGCCTTCCTGATCAACCGCTTCGGGCTGGGTTTCGAGGAGGTCACCGCCTCCAACCTGCTGGTGGTGGATTTCGCCGGCCAGGTGCTGGCCGGGGAGGGCATCGCCAGCCCGGCGGGCTTCGCGATCCACTCCGCCGTGCACCGCGCCCGGCCGGACGCCCATTGCGTGTTGCACCTCCACACCCGCGCCGGCATCGCCGTGTCCACGCTGGCCGACGGCCTGCTGCCGTTGTCCCAGCCGGCGCTGCGTTTCTGGCGCGACATCGGCATC
This sequence comes from Zoogloea sp. GDB6, assembly GCF_056724105.1. Lineage (NCBI taxonomy): Bacteria > Pseudomonadati > Pseudomonadota > Betaproteobacteria > Rhodocyclales > Zoogloeaceae > Zoogloea > Zoogloea sp. GDB6. Next base: position 335,518 of record NZ_CM161497.1, read on the forward strand.
CACGACTACGGGGGCCTCGTCTTCGACACCCCCGAACTGGCCCGCCTGGTCGCCGCCCTCGGGCCGCACCCGGCGCTGCTGCTGCGCAACCACGGCACCCTGACCTGTGGCCGCACGGTGGCCGAGGCCTATGTGCTGATGCACACCCTGGAGCAGGCCTGCGAGATCCAGCTTGCTGCGCTAGCCGCCGCGCCCGATGCTTCCCGGCGGGTGATGCCGCCGGATGACGTGCTGGCCCGCAGCCACCGCCAGCTCACCGCCGACCCAGCGCCGGAAGGCGCGCTCGAATGGCCGATGCTGCTGCGTCGGCTGATGCGGGACGAGCCGTCGTTTGCGGCGTGAAGGTGTAACACCCTGGTGGGGCGCAGCATCCAGTGGTGAGCCCCACAGAGATGCCCCCCATAAGCAATCCCGCAATCCAGACCTGAAAGGGCATTTCCATGCCGACCCTGCACATCGAACTCTTTGAAGGCCGCACGGCGGTCGAAAAGCGCGAGCTCGTCGAGGCGCTGACCCGTGAAACCTGCCGGGTGCTCGGCTGCGAGCCGTCGGCGGTGGATATCCTGTTGGTGGATGTGAAGCGGGAGAACTGGGCGACCGGCGGGGTGTTGTGGTCGGAGAGGGTGGGCTGAGCGCCGGGCTTTTTTTTTGCCCTGGGCCCGCTGCCGATTCTCCCCTTGTTCGGTGGTGGGCCGTTTTTTTGTGTTTTTGCCTTTTCGGTTTTGGGTGCTCTTTTCTGGGCGGCTTTCCGTTTTATTGGCTTGAATTGGCCGGGACTCGCCCCGGCGGGCGACCTTCTTTCTTGCGTCGCCAAGAAAGAAGGCAAAGAAGGCGACCCGTGCCTCACCGGTCGTCCGCTGTGTGGACGACTGCCCTGCGCTGCTCGCAGCAGGCGGCCGGCGCGGAACTCGTCGGCTGCGCCTCCTCAAACAGCCGCGCCGGACATCCCCGCCTGCTGCTGCGCTGCTCGGCGGTTCAGGACGGGCTTTTTGTGGGCACCGAGCCTTTGCTGAGGCTGGGGCGGGGGCTGAATCGGTTCAAGTTCGAGGGAGGCTCGCTTGCCTTTGTGCTGAGCCAGCTTCCGTCCGGGATGAACCCGCTCCCTCCGGTGGTGAGACTACTGTCCTCGGAGCTGAAAGAGTTCGGCTGGGCGCTGAGCTGGCTCGAGTCCGAGGGAGGCTCGCTTGCCTTTGTACTGGACCCGCTTCCGTCCGAGATGAGCCAGCTCTGTCCGGCGGTGAGACCACTGCCCTCGGCGCTGAAAGAGCTCGGCTGGGAGCTGAACCGGTTCAAGTCCGAGGGAGGCTCGCTTACCTTTGTACTGGACCCGCTTCCGTCCGAGATGAACCCGTTCTCTCCGGCGCGGCAGTTCGCCGCGCTTTTCTAGGGGCCGCCTGCCATAGCCGCTTTGGGCGGCACTGTCCGTCGAGCACCTGCCTTTCCTTTCCCCCTCTGCCGCGCCGAGTGGAGGGTGGGACGGGCGGACAAGGGCTGCGCCGCTATGTCCAGCAACAAACCTCAATTTCAGGAAAGGCTCGGTGTCTCCCCAAAGCCCGTTCCGAACCGCCGAGCAGCACAGCGGCAGGCGGGGAAGTCCGGCGCGGCTGTTTGAGCCGGCATCGCCGGCGAGTTCCGCGCCGGCCGCCTGCCGCGAGCAGCGCAGGGAAGTCGTCCGCACAGCGGACGACCGGTGAGGTTCGGGTCGCCTTCTTTGCCTACTTTCTTGGCGACGCAAGAAAGTAGGGCGCCCGCCGGGGCGCGTCCCGGCCAATGCAAGCCAATAAGAAGGAAAGCCGCCCAGTAAGGACCACCAAGCAATTACATCCGCAAGTCCAGTGAACTCGCACCAGGGATGGGCACGCGCCCGCTAGCCCGCACGACACCGGCCGTGTCCGCCACACCTTCCCCCTCCACCAACCCCGCATAACACCGCACCATCTGCGCAAACGAATCCGTCCCGAGCTTGCGCCCCAGGCGCGACCGGTGGACTTCGACGGTCCGTGGCGAGACTTCCAGCGCACGGGCGACTTCCTTGTTGGTGAGGCCGGCGACGATCATCGCCAGGACTTCCCGCTCCCGTTCCGACAGCTGCGCGTAGCGCCGGCGGGCCTGGCGTTCCGCGTCGAGGCGGGCGTGCTGCAGCACGTGCTGGCCGATGGCGTGGCGCAGGGCCTGGCGCAGTTCGGCGCGCTGCAGCGGCTTTTCCAGGAAGTCGGCGGCGCCGGCGCGGAAGGCCTGCCGGCATTGGGCGGTGTCCGCGTCGGCGGCCAGCACGATCACCGGCAGGTCGATGCCGTCGGCGCTGAGTCCGGCGATGAAGTCGGCGCAGTCGCCGTCGGTGTGGCGGATGTCCACCAGGATCACGCCGCAGGCGTCGCCGTCGAGGGCGGCGCGCAATTCGTCCGGGCTGTTCCAGACGTGCAACGGAAGATTCAGACTGTGGGCGCAGGCGGCGAGGGCGCGGCGGGTTGCCGGGGCGTCGTCGATGCAGTGGATGGCGGGGCGGGGCGTGGTCATGGCAAACCTGTTCAGGAACGGGGTGGGCCGCCGCGGCGGAGGACCGGGACGAGATTGACGAGGAGCAGCGCGGCGGCGATCAGCAGCATGCCGCCGAGTTCGGCGTTGCTGGGGCGTTCGCCCAGCTCCAGCCAGCCGGCGAGCACGCCGATGGCCGGGATGCCGAGGGCCGACAGGCCGGCGATGGCGGCGGGCAGGTGCTCCAGCACGTAGAGCCACAGCAGCCAGGCGAGGCCGGTGGCGAGCAGCGCGTTGAAGGCGAGGGCGCCGAAGAAGTAGGGCGTCGGCTCGATGGGGCGCGACGGATGCAGCGCGGCGACGACGCACAGGGCCAGCGCGCCGAACAGCATCTGCCAGGCGGTCAGCGTCAGTACGTCCACTGCGTGCTGCTGGCGCAGGCGCTTGGCGACGATGGTGGCCAGCGCCCAGGCAAGGCTGCCGGCCAGCGCCAGCAGGTTGCTGGCCAGGCTGCCGTGGCCGGCCCAGGGCTCGAGGATCAGCAGCAGGCCGCCGGCGGCCACTGCGGTGCCGGCCTGCTGCAGCGGGCTGATGTGCTCGCCGAGGCGCCAGGCCGCCAGCGGCACCAGCCAGAAGGGCATGGTGTAGACCAGCACCGCGGTCTTGCCGGCGCCGCCGGCGACCAGCGCCCACTGGATCAGCGCCGTGAAGGCGGCGGTCTGCAAGAGGCCGAGCAGGATGGTCTGGCGGGCGGCGATGAGTTTCAGCGGGCGGCGGCACAGGAGCAGCAGCGCGAACAGGGACAGGGCGCCGAGCAGGGTGCGGATCGCCGAGAAGTCGAAGGGATCGGCGTAGCGGATCACCTGCTTCATCACCACCCAGTTGTAGCCCCAGATCAGCGACATCAGCAGCAGTGCGGCGGCGGCGGGGCGGGGGAAGGAAGGGGACTGCTTCATCGGCTTATCGGATTTCGAATAGAGGTGGGTATCGCTTGGTCCGCAGAATACCCACAAGGTGCCGCTGCCGACGTTGCCGGCCATGCCTTGCGGCCCGTCAGGCCGTGCTGCACCGCAGGATGGAGGGGTGGGTTGCCCCGTATTTGAAGGGAGTGGCAAATGCTGCGCTGCGACAATATCGAAGTGCTTATTCCGCTTATCAAGACTGGGCTCTGCCGCGCTACGGGCTGCCGCCTAAACTGGGCCTGAGTCCGGTCGATTCCTCGTCCGGAGCATTCGCCACCAGCGCCCGCAGAGGCGCTCATGCTGATAACGAAGGAGACCTCCATGTCGGAGTATTCGCAGGAAAGAAGTGCCCAACCGGTCGATGCGGTCGACGAGCGCCTGCCCGCCGGCCGCCTCCTGGCCCTGGGCTTGCAGCACGTGCTGGTGATGTACGCCGGCGCCATCGCGGTGCCGCTGATCGTCGGCGGCGCCCTCCGGTTTCCGAAGGACCAGATCGCGCTGCTGATCAATTCCGATCTGCTGTGCTGTGGCCTCGTGACCATCATCCAGGCCTTCGGCATCGGCAAGTTCGGCATCCGCCTGCCGGTGATGATGGGCGTCACCTTCGCCGCCGTCGGCCCGATGGTGGCGATGGCCGGCAACCCCGAGCTGGGCATCAACGCCATCCTCGGTGCCGGCATCGCGGCGGGCATCTTCGGCATCTTCTTCGCGCCATTGGTATCCCGCTGTCTGCCGCTGTTTCCACCTGTCGTCACCGGCACCATCATCTCGGTGATCGGCATCTCGCTGATGCGCGTGGCGGTCAACTGGGCGGCTGGCGGCAATCCGATGATCAAGGACGCGGTGACCGGCAAGATGATCGACAACCCGGCCTATGGCGCGCCGGAGCACATCGCCATTGCTGCCATTGTGCTGGTCTCTGTGCTGCTGATCACCAAGTACGGCCGCGGTTTCCTGTCCAACGTGTCGGTGCTGTTGGGCATGGTGGTCGGTTTCCTGATCTCGATGGCCCTCGGCAAGGTCAGCTTCGCCGGCATCGACGAAGCACCGGTGATCGCCCTCGTCACCCCGCTGCAGTTCGGCATGCCGACCTTCGATCTGGTGTCGGTGGCGACCATGTGCCTGGTGATGGTGGTGGTGATGGTCGAATCCCTCGGCATGTTCCTGGCCCTCGGCGATCTCACCGGGCGCCGCCTGAGTCGTGACGACCTGACCCGCGGCCTGCGCACCGACGGCCTCGGTACGCTGATCGGCGGTCTGCTGAACACCTTTCCGCACACCTCCTTCTCGCAGAACGTCGGCTTGGTGGGCGTCACCGGCGTGAAGAGCCGCTGGGTGTGCATCGTCGGCGGGGTGATCCTGATGGCCTTCGGCCTGTTCCCCAAGATGGCGGTGGTGATCGCCTCCGTGCCCCAGTTCGTGCTCGGCGGCGCCGGTGTCGTGATGTTCGGCATGGTCGCCGCGACGGGCATCAAGATCCTCGTCGGCGCCGACCTGCGCAGCAACCGCAACAACCTCTACGTGGTGGCGGTCAGCGTCGGCCTGGGCATGATCCCGCTGGTCGCCCCGACCTTCTTCCACAGCATGCCGAAGGCCCTCGGCCCGCTGCTGCACAGCGGCATCCTCCTCGCCGCCCTGTCGGCGGTGGTGCTCAACGTGTTCCTCAACGGCACGGGTCGCCGCAACGCCAGCGGCGAAGCCTGCGAAGCCATCCCCCACGAAGCCCACTGATCCGCGCCCGGACCCCACCTCACCGAAAGACACAACATGAAGAAGATTTTTTGCCGGCCGTTGGCCGGTGCGGCCTCCCTTTGCCTGTCGATTGCCGCGCCCCTCGCCTCCGCCGCCACCTGGTCCGACACTTTCCTCGGCTATCGCTACGGGACCCAGTTCCGTGAGCCGAGCAACACCCAGGACGTCCGCAAGAACGTGCTGCAATTCACCCACAGCAGCGGTTACGCGGTCGGCCAGAACTTCCTGAACCTGGACGTGCTGCAGTCCGACAAGAACGATCCGGTCAACGGCGGCGGCTCCGGCGCCACCGAGTTCTACCTGACCTACCGCCACCAGCTGCACCTGGGCAAGGCCCTCGACAAGGACCTGTCCTTCGGTCCGGTGAAAGAGGTGGCGCTGACCGGCGGCTTCGACCTCAACACCAAGGACACCCGCTTCGCCCCGCGCAAGCGCCTGCTGGTGGTCGGCCCGACCCTCAAGTTCGACGTGCCCGGCTTCCTGGACGTCAGCCTGCTGGCCGCCCGCGAATGGAACCACTGCGGTCTCGGCGCGCCGGCCTGCCCGCAGGCCGAGATCGCCTTCGACACCCAGTGGATGCTCAGCGCATCGTGGGGCATTCCGTTCCAGGCCGGTCCGTTGCCCCTCAAGTTCCAGGGCTTCATCAACTACATCGGCGAGAAGGGCAAGGACTACGCCGGCGTGAAGACCGAGGCGGAAACCCTGATGCGCACCTCCCTGATGGCCGACCTGGGCCAGCTCGCCGGCAGCCGCAAGAACACCGTCTGGGCCGGCATCGGCTACGAGCTGTGGCTCAACAAGTTCGGCAACCACGCCACCGCCGCCGGCGTCACCAAGCCCGGCATCAACACCCGCGCCCCGACGCTGCAACTGGAATGGCACTTCTGATGAAGACCGAGATCACCCACATCGACGGCCTCGAGATCCTCGACTCCCGCGGCAACCCGACGCTGCAGGCCACCGTCACGCTGCAGTCCGGCCACCGCGGCACCGCCGCGGTGCCCTCCGGCGCCTCTACCGGCAAGCGCGAAGCCCTCGAACTGCGCGATGGCGACCCTGTGCGCTTCGGTGGCAAGGGCGTGCAGCAGGCCCTGGCCCACGTCGAAGGCCCCATCGCCGCCGCACTGAAGGGCCACGATGCGGCCCGCCAGGCGGATATCGACGGCATCCTGTGCGAGCTGGACGGCACCGCCGACAAGTCGCGCCTCGGCGCCAATGCGCTCCTCGCCGTGTCGCTGGCCAGCGCCCGCGCCGCCGCCGAGGCAGCCGGCCAGCCGTTGTACCGCCACCTGTCGGACGGGCGCGAGCCGGTGCTGCCGGTGCCGCTGATGAACGTGCTCAACGGCGGCGCCCACGCCAACAACAGCCTCGACATCCAGGAATGCATGATCGTGCCTCATGGCTTCGAGCGCTTCGGCGACGCGCTGCGTGCCGGGGTCGGCGTCTTCCACGCGCTGCGTGGCCTGCTCGACCGCTACGGTTTTCCCACGTCGGTGGGTGACGAGGGCGGCTTCGCGCCCAACGTGGAAGGTACCCGCCAGGCCCTCGACCTGATCCTCGAGGCGATCCGTCTGGCCGGCTACGAGCCGGGCAGCCAGGTGGCGCTGGCCCTCGATTGTGCTTCGTCGGAGTTCGCCAAGGGCGAGCGCTACGTGCTGGCCGGGGAGTCCCTCGACCTGTCGCGGGCCGAGTTCTGCGACTACCTGGCCAAGCTGGTCGCCGACTACCCGATCGTCAGCATCGAGGACGGCATGGCCGAGGACGACTGGGCCGGCTGGGGCCAGCTTACCGACCGCCTCGGCCGGCGCACCCAGCTGGTCGGCGACGACCTCTTCGTGACGGATACCCGCCTGCTGGCCGAGGGCATCCACAAGGGTGTCGCCAACGCGATCCTAATCAAGCCCAACCAGATCGGCACCCTCACCGAGACCCTCGCCGCCATCGATCTGGCACGCCAGCACGGTTACGCGGCGATCGTCTCCCACCGCTCCGGCGAGACCGGCGACACGACCATCGCCGACCTGGCGGTGGGCACCGCCTGCGGGCAGATCAAGACCGGCTCGGCGAGCCGTTCGGATCGCGTCGAGAAGTACAACCGGCTGCTCGCCATCGAGCGTGAGCTGGGCCCGGCGGCCCGCTTCGCCGGCAGCGCGGCGCTGGCCCGGCGCTGAGGGCGTAGCCATGTTGCTCGGACTGGCGCTGCTCTACGTGGGCGCCGTGCTGATCCTCAACGGCCTGTGGATGCTTGGCCGCATCGGCGACCGGGAGATCCCGGTGATCAACCTGTTCGCCGGCGGGCTGTCCCTGCTGGTCGCCCTCAAGCTGGCCTTCGGCGACGGTGCCGACCTGGCGTCGGTGAAGGCGGCGGCGCTGTCGCTGCTGTTCTCCTTCACCTACCTGTGGGTGGCGATCAACCGCTACAGCGGTGCTGATGGCCGCGGGCTGGGCTGGTTCAGCCTGTTCGTGGCCCTCACCGCGGTGCCGGTGGCGGCGGACTGCCTGCGCCTGGCGAGCTCGCCGGGGGAGTGGTGGCTGGGGCTGTCGTGGGTGGCCTGGTCGATACTCTGGCTGCTGTTCTTCCTGTTGCTGGCGCTGAACAAGCCACTGACCCGGCTGACTGCCTGCGTGGCCATCGGGCAGGGCGTGCTGACCGGCTGGGTGCCCGGCTATCTGTTGCTGAGCGGTAATCTGAGTTGATCTTTGCGGCCGCCTTCGTTGCGCTGCGGTAATCCACGCGGCGTATCGAGGGCGGCCTTCTTGCACCCTTATTCGGTACAAAAAGTATCGAAAGAACCGATCTCGGCGGCAATTCAAGCCGCATGCCTTTATCCCTAAGCTGTCCCCATCGATTCATCGGACAGACCCCAAAGGAGGAAAAAATGGCCCGAATGAGAGCAGTGGATGCCGCCGCGGCGGTGATGCGCAAGGAAGGCGTGGAGACCGTCTTCGGCGTGCCCGGCGCAGCAATCAATCCCCTTTACTCGGCGATGAAGAAGGACGGCGGCTTCAAGCACGTGCTGGCCCGCCATGTCGAAGGTGCGTCCCACATGGCCGAAGGCTTCACCCGTGCCACCGCCGGCAATGTCGGCGTGTGCATCGGCACCTCCGGCCCGGCCGGCACCGACATGATCACCGGCCTCTACTCGGCCTCCGCCGACTCCATCCCCATCCTGTGCATCACCGGCCAGGCACCGCGGGCGCGGCTCTACAAGGAAGACTTCCAGGCCGTGGACATCGAGTCCATCGCCAAGCCGGTCACCAAGTGGGCCGTCACCGTGCGCGAACCGGCCTTGGTGCCGCGCGTCTTCCAGCAGGCCTTCCACGTCATGCGCTCCGGCCGCCCCGGCCCGGTGCTGATCGACCTGCCCTTCGACGTGCAGATGGCCGAGATCGAGTTCGACATCGAGACCTACGAATCCCTGCCGCTGCACAAGCCGGCGGCCACCCGGGCCCAGGCCGAGAAGGCGCTGGCCATGCTCAACGCCGCCGAGCGTCCGCTGATCGTGGCCGGCGGTGGCGTCATCAACGCCAACGCGGCGGCCCGCCTGCAGGAGTTTGCCGAGCTGACCGGCGTGCCGGTGATCCCGACGCTGATGGGCTGGGGCACGATCCCCGACGACCATCCGCTGATGGCCGGCATGGTCGGCCTGCAGACCTCCCATCGCTACGGCAACGCGACGATGCTGGCCTCCGACTTCGTGATCGGCATCGGCAACCGCTGGGCCAACCGCCACACCGGCTCGGTCGAGGTCTATACCGAAGGGCGCAAGTTCGTCCATATCGACATCGAACCGACCCAGATCGGCCGCGTCTTCGGGCCCGACTACGGGATTGTCTCCGATGCCGGTGCGGCCCTCGACCAGCTGATCGCCGTGGCCCGCGACATGAAGGCCGCCGGCCAGCTCGCCGACCGCAGCGCCTGGGTGGCCGAGTGCCAGGAGCGCAAGCGCACGCTGCAGCGCAAGACCCACTTCGAAGTCAGCCCGATGAAGCCGCAACGGGTCTATGAAGAGATGAACAAGGCCTTCGGCAAGGACACGACCTACGTCAGCACCATCGGCTTGTCGCAGATCGCCGCCGCCCAGTTCCTGCACGTGTACAAGCCGCGCCACTGGGTCAATTGCGGCCAGGCCGGCCCCCTCGGGTGGACCATCCCGGCGGCGCTCGGCGTGTGTGCGGCCGATCCGTCCCGCAAGGTGGTGGCCATCTCGGGCGACTACGACTTCCAGTTCATGATCGAAGAGCTGGCAGTCGGCGCCCAGTTCAAGCTGCCCTACCTGCACGTGGTGGTGAACAACGCCTACCTGGGCCTGATCCGCCAGTCCCAGCGCGGTTTCGACATGGACTACTGCGTGCAACTGGCCTTCGAGAACATCAACGCCCCCGAGACCGAGGGCTACGGCGTCGATCACATCGGTGTCGTCGAAGGCCTCGGCTGCAAGGCGATCCGCGTGCGCAAGGCCGAGGACGTGCAGCCGGCCTTTGCCCAGGCCTATGCCTGGATGGAGGAGTTCCGCGTGCCGGTGGTCGTCGAGATCATCCTGGAGCGCGTCACCAACATCTCGATGGGCACCGAGATCAACGCCATCAACGAGTTCGAGGACCTTGCCGCCTGCGGCGCCGACGCCCCGACCGCGGTGGCCCTGCTGGACTGACCGCAACACTGACTCCGTGCGGGCGACGCCACGCGCCGCACGGCTTCACGCCCTCCGGGGCCACAGAAAGGACATCACCATGCCGCGTTTCGCCGCCAACCTTTCCATGCTGTTCACCGAGCTGCCTTTCCTGGAGCGCTTCGGCGCCGCCGCGGCAGCCGGCTTCAAGGGGGTCGAGTACCTCTTCCCCTACGCCTTCGCCAAGGAAGACCTGGCCGCCGAGCTGGCCCGCCACGGCCTCGTCCAGGTGCTGCACAACCTGCCGGCCGGCAACTGGGAAGCCGGCGAGCGCGGCATCGCCTGCCACCCGGAGCGGGTCGCCGAGTTCCGTGACGGCGTCGCCACCGCCATCGACTACGCCCGCGCCCTCGGCTGCACGCAGATCAACTGCCTGGCCGGCATCGCCCCGGCCGGTGTGCCGGAGGCCGTGCTGCGCGAAACCTTCGTCGCCAACCTGCGCTTTGCCGCGGCGCAGCTGAAGGAGGCCGGCATTCGCCTGTTGGTCGAGCCGATCAACACCTACGACATCCCGGGCTTCTACCTGAACCGCACGGCGCAGGCGCTGGAGATCCTCGACGAGGTCGGCTCCGACAACCTGTTCGTGCAGTACGACATCTACCACGCCCAGCGCATGGAAGGCGAACTGGCGGCGACCATCGCCAAAAACCTGCCGCGCATCGCCCACATCCAGCTGGCCGACAACCCCGGCCGCCACGAGCCGGGCAGCGGCGAGATCAACTACCCGTGGCTGCTGCGCCACATCGATGGGCTCGGCTACGCCGGCTGGATCGGCTGCGAATACAAGCCCGCCACCACCACCACGGAAGGCCTCGGCTGGCTGAAGAACGCTTGAGCGCCGGCCCCACGACGACCACCAGGAGACAAGACATCATGGCAAACATCGGCTTCATCGGTCTCGGCATCATGGGCGCCCCCATGGCCGGCCACCTCATCAAGGGCGGTCACACCGTCTTCACCTTCACCCACGGCGCCACGCCGGCGGAACTCGTCGAGGCCGGTGCACGGACCTGCGCCAGCGGCGCCGAAGTCGCCCGCAACGCCGACATCGTCATCACCATGGTGCCCGACACGCCCCACGTGGAGGACGCGCTGTTCAACCCCGAGGGCGTCGCCGCGGGCCTGTCCGCCGGCAAGACGGTGGTGGACATGAGCTCCATCTCCCCGGTGGCCACCAAGGACTTCGCCAAGCGCATCAATGCGCTGGGTTGCGAATACCTGGACGCGCCGGTGTCCGGTGGCGAAGTGGGCGCCAAGGCGGCCAGCCTGACCATCATGGTCGGTGGTAGCGAGGCGGCCTTCGACAAGGTCAAGCCGCTGTTCGAGCTGATGGGCAAGAACATCACCCTGGTCGGCGGCAACGGCGACGGCCAGATCACCAAGGTCGCTAACCAGATCATCGTCGCGCTGACCATCGAGGCGGTGGGCGAGGCCCTGCTGCTGGCCGCCAAGGCCGGCGCCGACCCCGCCAAGGTGCGCCAGGCGCTGATGGGCGGCTTCGCCAACTCGCGCATCCTGGAAGTGCACGGCGAGCGCATGGTCAAGCGTACCTTCGAGCCGGGCTTCCGCATCGCGCTGCACCAGAAGGACCTCAACCTGGCCCTCACCACCGGCCGCCAGCTCGGCGTCGCGCTGCCCAGTACCGCCATCGCCCAGGAGCTGTTCAACACCTGTGCGGCCCACGGCGGCGCCGGCTGGGACCACTCGGCCCTGGTGCGTGCCCTCGAGAAGATGGCCAATTTCGAGATCGGCCAGCAGGCCGCCGACTAAGGAGCGAGCCGGTGCGCCATCTCGCCATCGAAGTCGGTTCCTACCGCTTTGTCGCCCGGCTCGAAGAGGAGGCCGCGCCGAAGACCTGCGCGGCCTTCCTGAAGATGCTGCCCTTCTCCAACCAGGTCATCCATTCCCGCTGGAGCGGCGAGGCGGTGTGGGTGCCGCTGGCCGACTTCGACACCGGCCTGGACTTCGAGAACCACACCAGCCACCCGTCGCGCGGCGACGTGCTGCTCTACCCGGGCGGCTTCTCGGAGACCGAGATCCTGTTTGCCTATGGCAGCTGCCGCTTTGGCAGCAAAATGGGGCAGCTCGCCGGCAACCACTTCCTGACCGTCGTGGAAGGCGCCGAGCAGTTGATGGACATGGGCCGCACGGTGTTGTGGAAGGGCTCCCAGTGGGTGCGCTTCCTCGACCTGGGCAGCCGCTGAACGACAAGGACAACCCTATGCACAGCGCCCCCCGCGATCTCCTCACCGCAATGTTCACCGCCGCGGTCAACGCCGCCCAGCCCGAGCACTGCATTCCCCGCTTCCTGCCTGAGCCGCCCAAGGGGCGGACCCTCGTCATCGGCGCCGGCAAGGCGTCGGCGGCGATGGCCCAGGCGCTGGAACGCCACTGGCCGGGGCCGCTGTCCGGCCTGGTGGTCACCCGCTACGGCTACGCGGTGCCCTGCGAGCGCATCGAGATCGTCGAGGCGGCCCACCCGGTGCCCGACGCAGCGGGGCGTGAGGCGGCCGCGCGGATGCTCGAACTGGTGCGCGGCCTGAGCGCCGACGACCTGGTGATCTGCCTGATCTCGGGCGGCGGTTCGGCGCTGCTGCCGCTGCCCGGCGATGGCGTCACGCTGGAGGACAAGCAGGCCATCAACCGGGCGCTGCTCAAGTCCGGCGCCACCATTTCCGAGATGAACTGCGTGCGCCGTCATCTCTCGGCGATCAAGGGTGGTCGGCTGGCGGCGGCCTGCCATCCGGCGCGGGTGGTGAACCTGCTGATCTCCGACGTGCCCGGCGACAACCCGATGGACATCGCCTCCGGGCCCACGGTGGCCGACCCGACGAGTTGCGCCGGCGCGCTGGAGATCGTCCGCCGCTACGGCATCGAGCTGCCGGCCGGCGCCCGCGCGCTGCTCGAGAGCGGTGCCGGCGAGACCGTGAAGCCGGGCGATCCGCGCCTGGCGGGCGTGAGCACGCACCTGATCGCCACCCCGCAGATGGCCCTGGAGGCCGCCGCCGAGGTGGCCCGCGCTGCCGGCGTGACGCCGCTGCTGCTCGGCGACAGCATCGAGGGCGAGGCCCGCGACGTGGGCAAGGTGATGGCCGCCGTCGCGCTGCAGGTGAAGCGCCATGGCCAGCCCATCGTGGCGCCCTGCGTGCTGCTGTCCGGTGGTGAAACCACCGTCACCGTGCGCGGCAACGGGCGCGGCGGGCGCAACGTGGAGTTCCTGCTGTCCCTGGCGGTGGCCCTCGACGGGGCATCCGGCATCCACGCGGTGGCTGGCGACACGGACGGCGTGGACGGCCTGGAGGAGATCGCCGGCGCGCTGGCCTTCCCCGACACGCTCGAACGGGCCTGGGCGGCGGGCATCCGCCCCCGCGACAGTCTCGACAACAACGACGGCCACGGCTTCTTCGAGGCCCTCGGCGATTCGCTGATCACCGGCCCGACCCTCACCAACGTGAACGACTTCCGGGCGATCCTGGTGACGTGATCCGCGGGCGAATGAGTTCGCCCCTACAGCAGCACACCAAACGATAACGAGGAGACACACATGAAGAACATCAAGGCACTCACGCTCGACGACGTGAAGCGTATTGCCGCGGCTGCCGAGGCCGAGGCGCGGGCCCAGGGCTGGGCTGTCAGCATCGCCGTCTGCGATGGCGGCGGCCACGCCCTGTGGCTGCAGCGCATGGACGGTGCGCCGCTGATGAGCGCCGCCGTGGCGCCGGAAAAGGCCCGCACCAGCGTGCTCACCGGCAAGCCCAGCAAGGCCTTCGAGGACATGGTGAACAACGGCCGCGTTGCCGCACTGGCAATGCCGGTGGTGCCGCTGGAAGGCGGCGAGCCGATCGTCGTGGATGGGGTGATCGTCGGTGCCGTCGGCGTGTCCGGCGTCAAGGCCGGCGAGGACGCCCAGGTGGCCCGTGCCGGGGTTGCCGCACTGGCGGAGGTGAAGTGATGAAGCGCGCCCGCCGTTCCCGCATCCTCGCCACCCTCGGCCCGTCCAGCTCGACGCTGGAGCGCATCCGCGAACTTTTCGATGCCGGTGCCGATGTCTTCCGTCTCAACTTCAGCCACGGCAGCCATGCCGACCACGCCGAGCGCCTCAAGCTGATCCGCCAGGTGGAGGCCGAGCGCGGCCGCCCGATCGGCGTGCTGATGGACCTGCAGGGCCCCAAACTGCGCGTCGGCCGCATCGCCGGCGGCAAGGTGCTGCTCGAAGCCGGTCAGCGTTTTCGCCTCGACCTGGACCCGGCCGACGGCGACGTGACCCGCGCCGGCCTGCCGCACCCGGAGATCTTCGCCGCGCTGGAAGCCGGCACCGAGCTGCTGCTCGACGACGGCAAGCTGCGCCTGCGGGTGGACAGCTTCGGGCCGGACCACGCCGAGACCACCGTGCTCGTCGGCGGCCCGCTGTCCGACCGCAAGGGTGTCAATGTGCCCGGCGTGCTGCTGCCGATCTCGCCGCTCACCACCAAGGACCGGGCCGACCTGGCCTTCGGCCTGGAAATGGGTGTCGATTGGGTTGCGCTGTCCTTCGTGCAGCGCCCCGAGGACATCCGCGAGGCCCGTGAGCTGATCGGCGACAAGGCGTGGATCATGGCCAAGCTGGAGAAGCCGGCCGCCATCGAGCACCTGGACGAGATCGTCGCGCTGGCCGACGGCGTGATGGTGGCCCGTGGCGACCTGGGCGTCGAGCTGCCGCCCCAGCAGGTGCCGGTGCTGCAGCGGCGCATCGTGCGCGCCGCGCGGGCCGCCGGCCGGCCGGTGGTGGTGGCGACGCAGATGCTCGAGTCGATGATCACCGCCCCGGTGCCGACCCGCGCCGAAGCCTCCGACGTGGCCACTGCAGTGTATGAAGGTGCCGACGCGGTGATGCTGTCCGCCGAATCGGCGTCCGGCCAGTACCCGGTGGAGGCGGTGGCTATCATGGACCGCATCATCGGCGAGGTGGAGCAGGACCCGGCCTGGCGCGGTGAGCTGGAGGCCAGCCACACGCCGGCCGCGGCGACTACGCCGGACGCCATCTGCTGCGCGCTGCGCCGCGTCGCCAGCCTGCTCGAACCGGCCGCCACGGTGGCCTTCACCACCTCCGGCTTCAGCGCCCTGCGCGCCAGCCGGGAACGTCCGGTGACGCCGATCCTGGCGCTGACCCCGCGGCTGGCCACGGCGCGCCGCCTGGCCATCGCCTGGGGCGTGCATCCGGTGCCCTTCGACGAGGTGCATGACGTGGCCGAGATGATCGAGCACGCCACCGCTGCGGCCCTGCGCGAGGCGGTGGCCCAGGCGGGCGACACGGTGGTGGTCATCGCCGGCCTGCCCTTCGGCCAGCAGGGCAGCACCAACCTGCTGCACGTGGCCCGCGTGCCGGGGGGCTGATGACCAGCGGGCTGCAGTCTGCGCAGGAGGCGTCCGCATGGATCGTTACACGGAACTGAGGAGCTTCGTGCTGGTGGCGGAAAAGGGCAGCTTCGCCGCGGCGGCGCTGGTCGAGCAGGTCACGCCGGTGGTCATGGGGCGGCGCCTCGATGCGCTGGAGGGGCGCCTCGGCGTCAAGCTGATGCACCGCTCGACGCGCGGCCTGCACCTTACCGAGCTGGGCGAGCGCTTTCTCGAACAGGCGCGCCAGCTGCTGAAGGACTTCGACGACGTGGAGTCGGCGATCACCGCCGGCCGCAACACGGTGCGCGGCCATCTGGTGGTGTCGGCGCCGGCGGCCTTCGGGCGGCGCCACGTGGCGCCCCACGGGCCGGCCTTCCAGGCCCTGTACCCGGACCTCAAGCTGTCCTTCAACCTGACCGACAGCGTGGTGGACCTGGTGCGCGAGGGCTACGACATGTCGATCCGCATCGGCGAGGTGACCGACCCGAACTACGTGGCGGTGCGGCTGGCCGGCAACCGGCGCGTGGTGTGCGGCACGCCGGCCTATTTCGAGCGCCACGGGGTGCCGCAGACGCTGGACGACCTGGCGCACCACAACTGCCTGGCCTTCAACCTGCAGGGCGGCCAGCAGCGCGGCTGGTCCTTCCTGCAGGACGGCAGGATGGTGGCGGTGAAGGTCAGCGGCAACCTCGACTGCAACGACGGCGAGCTGCTCTACAGCTGGGTCAAGCAGGGCCTCGGCATCGGCTGGCGGTCCACCTGGGAGATCGAGGGCGAGCTGAAGCGCGGCGAGCTGGTCACCGTGCTCGACGACTTCGCCGCGCCGGCCTACGCGATCCAGGCCGTCTATCCGCAGCAGCGCTACCTGCCGGCCAAGGTGCGCGTCTTCATGGACTACCTGAAGCGCATCTATGCCGAGCCGGGTTACTGGGAACGCTGAGGGCCGCTCCGTGGCAGCGCGTTCCTCAGGCCAGCGTCACCGTCAACAGGTGGCCGCTACGCACCTGGCGCAGCAGGCGCGGGTCGTCCTCCAGGCGGCCGAGCACCTGGCAGCCGCTGTCGTGGTGGACCGCCGACGAGCCGAAGGGCAGGGCGATGGACGCACCGGCCGGCCAGTAGAACACGGTGCCCGGCTCCAGGTCGTCACGGGTCTTGCCGCCAGCGCGGACGCGTAGCGGAACGCTGAGGACGAGCTCGTCGCCGCGGCTGGTCGCAGTGGATTGCAGCGGCAGCGCGGCCAGCATCGCGCGGGCGCCCGGCGTGTCGTCGAGGCGGGCGAAGACTTCCCCGTGGTCCCAGGCAATCCGGATGCGCATGGCCGTGCTCCTTGTGTCAATGCTGTCGGGCTGATCTTAGGGGAGCGGGGCGGTGGCGATAAGCGCCGCCGGCGGCAGTTCTGTGCATACCGCCGGTATCGGCCCGGTGGCCGCCGTCATGCGCTTTCGGCCAATTCGTTTGTACTTTCCGACGATCTGCGCCGGCCCGCGCGGTGGGCTGCGGCGGGCCGGCTACACTGGCTGTGCGCACCCCGCGCCACGACATAACAAGACTCCTGGAGACAAGCCATGTCCGATCTGCCGATCAGCCGTTATCCCGTTCCCGAACTCGCCGACCTGCCGGAGGACGTGCGCGCCCGCATCCTGGCCGTACAGGAGAAGGCCGGCTTCGTGCCCAACGTGTTCCTCGCGCTGGCCCACCGCCCGGAGGAGTTCCGTGCCTTCTTCGCCTACCACGATGCGCTGATGGAGAAGGACGTCGGCCTCAGCAAGGCCGAGCGGGAGATGATCGTTGTCGCCACCTCCGGCGCCAACCAGTGCCTGTACTGTGTGGTCGCCCACGGGGCGATCCTGCGCATCCGCGCCAAGAACCCGCGCGTCGCCGACCAGCTGGCCACCAATTACCGCAAGGCCGAGATCAGCCCGCGCCAGCAGGCCATGCTCGATTTCGCGCTGAAGCTGTCCCTCGATGCGGCCACCGTCGGCGATGCCGACATCGCGGCCCTCAAGGCCCACGGCTTCGACGACGAGGCGATCTGGGACATCGGCGCGATCACTGCCTTTTTCGCGATGAGCAATCGGCTCGCCAACCTGATCTCCCTGCGCCCCAACGACGAGTTCTACCTGATGGGCCGCCTGCCGAAGAGCTGAGCGCCCGACGCCGCTTTTTCCTTTCCCTCTCGGCCGCTAGTCCGGCCCTTTCATCGCCGGCTCTTGCCGGCGTTTTTTTGGGCATTCGCGGGGCCAGTGAATAATTTTTTGTCGTTGCTGTAAGAACGTGGGGGGCATTTCCGTCCAATCGCCAGCACCTGATAATCCGGGGCGCCATGCCGGCGTCCGGCAGGGCTGCTTTCAACCCCTCAAGGAGATTCGCAATGAACAAGGCTACCGCTCTCACCGCCGCCCTGGCTGCTTCCGTTGCTTTCGGCGCCGCCCATGCTGCCGACAACCCCTTTGCCGCCAAGCCGCTGGCCGGGGGCTATCAGCTGGCCCAGGCCGACACCAAGATGCAGGACGGCAAGTGCGGTGAAGGCAAGTGCGGTGCCGACAAGAAGGCCACCAGGAAGTCCGCCCACAAGGCCGAAACGAAGATGAACGACAAGATGGCCATGGACAAGAAGGCCGATGGCTCCTGTGGCGCCGACAAGAAGGCCGACGGCAGCTGCGGTGCCGACAAGAAGAAATAATCGATCGGAACGGCCGGGACGGCGTACGCCGTTTCCGGCCCCTGCGGGAGGATTCGACATGCCAGTACGCATGCCCCACGGGGCCGGGCTCGGCTTTCGCCGCGAGTTGCTGGCGGAGATGGAAGCCGGCGTACCCGGCACGGTGGACTTTTTTGAGCTGGCACCGGAGAACTGGGCCGGCATGGGCGGCCGTTCGGCGCGCCAGCTGCGCGCCTTCACGGAGCGTTACCCCTTTGTCTGCCACGGCCTGTCGCTGAATCTGGGCGGGCCGCAGCCCCTCGACACGGAACTGCTGGCGCGCATCCGCGCCTTCATGGCCGGGCATGGCATCGGCCTGTACACCGAACACCTGTCCTGGTGCGGCGATGCCGGCCAGCTCTACGATCTGTTGCCGCTGCCGTGTACCGGCGAGGCGGTGCGCTGGGTTGCCGCGCGCATCCGCCAGGCCCAGGACGTGCTCGGCATGGCCATCGGCATCGAGAACGCCTCCTACTACGTGGCGCCGCCCGGCGCCGAGATGGGCGAGGCGGACTTCATCCGCGCGGTGGTGGAGGAGGCCGGCTGCCGGCTGCACCTGGACGTGAACAACATCCTGGTCAATGCCGCCAACTTCGGTTTCGACCCTTACGAATTCCTGTACGCGCTGCCGCTGGAGCGCTGCTGCTACATCCACGTGGCGGGACACGATGTGGAGGCGGACGGATTGCGCCTCGATACCCACGGCGCCGACGTGATCGACCCGGTATGGGCGCTGCTCGATGCCGCTTACGCGCGCACGGGGCCGCTGCCGACCTGCCTGGAGCGGGACTTCAACTTTCCGCCGCTGGCCGCGCTGGGGGCCGAGGTTGCGCAGATCGCCGCCCGCCAGGCCCGGGCACGGCGGGCCATCGAGGTGACGGCGTGAGCGCGCCTGATGACGTGGCTGCCGCCGGGCTGCAGGCCTGGCAGAGCGCCTTTGGCGAGCGCCTGCGCCATGGCCGCCGGGTTGCCTGTCCGGTGGGCGCGCCGGCCCGGCGCATGGCGGTGTACGAGGGGCTGGTGTTCCAGCGTCTGCGCGGCTTTCTCGACCGCTGTTTTCCGGTGGCCCGGGCGACGCTCGGCGAGGCCCGGTGGACCCGTCTGTGCCGCGCCTTCCTGCGCGACTGGCGCTGTGCGACGCCGTGGTTCCGCGAGATTCCGCAGGAGTTCCTGGCCTACCTGGACAGCGGCGCCTGCCGCCAGCCGCTGCCGCGCTGGTTCGGTGAGCTGGCGCGCTACGAATGGGCGGAGCTGGCGGTGGACGTGATGGATGTGGCGCTGCCGCCGCACCGGCCCGACGGCGATCTGCTCGACGGCGTGCCGCTGGCCAACCCGGCGCGGCTGTCGCTGTCCTTCGCGTGGCCGGCGCAGTGCATCGGGCCGGACTTCCGGCCGCGCCAGCCCGAGGCGGTCCATCTGGTGGTGTATCGGGATACGGACGACGCGGTGCGCTTCATGGCGCTGAGCCCGGCAAGCGCGCGTCTGCTGGCGCTGCTCGACGGCGAGCGCAGCGGGCGGCAAGCCCTCGAAGCGCTGGCCATGGAACTGGGGCGGCCGGCAGATACGGCATTCATCGATTTTGGCCGGCACAGCCTGGCCGAGTTGTGCCAGCACGGCGTATTACTGGGAGAACGGACATGACGACTCTGCGCATCCAGGCTTCGGCCTGGTTCGATACGGGCCTGGGACAGCTGGAGAGCCTTGGGCAATGGATTGCGCTGCTCGGCCTGCGGACACTGCTGGCCTGGGAGTTCTTCGAGTCGGGGCGGGAGAAGCTGTTCGGCCCCAACTGGTTTGCCGACATTCAGGACCAGTTTCCATTTCCGTTCGACCTGGTGCCGCCGGAGGTCAGCTGGCAGCTCGCCACGTGGATCGAGTTGATCGGCGGCGCAGCCCTGCTGCTCGGGTTGGCGACGCGCTTCTTCGGCGTGGCGCTGGCGGTGCTGACGGCGGTGGCGATCGCCGCCGTGCATTGGCCCGCGGACTGGATGGGGCTCGGCGAGCTCTGGCAGGGGTATGCGATCACCGACGCTGGCCATGGCAATTTCAAGTTGCCCCTGCTCTTCCTTGCTATGCTGATGCCACTGATCCTGCTCGGGCCGGGGCGGCTGAGCATGGATGCGTGGATCCGTCGGCGGCTGCTTGCCGATCCGCATGGGAGCGCCGCCCCGTAGATTGTTCGCCAGCCATGATCGACTCCGGCAGTGCCGACCTCATTTCGGGCTTCCGCCCGCAGATGCTGAAGTTTGCCCGCCTGCAACTGCAGGACGAGGCCGCTGCGGACGACGCCGTGCAGGAAGCCATCGAGTCGGCGCTGCTGGGCATCGACCGCTTTGCCGGGCGCTCGGCCTTGAAGACCTGGATCTTCACGATCCTGCGCCACAAGATCATCGATACGCTGCGCGAGCGTGGCCGCACGGTGCAGATATCCAGCTTCGAGCGCGACGAGGAGGAACTCGACGAGGCCTTCGACCGGCTCTTCAAGGACAACGAGCACTGGAGCCCGCAGGGGCGGCCGCAGGCCTGGGGCGATCCGGAAGAGGCGTTGGCTCAGCGCCAGTTCTGGCAGGTCTTTGAGACCTGCCTGGAGGTGCTGCCGGCGCGCACGGCGCGGGTCTTCATGATGCGCGAGTTTCTCGGTTTCGAGACCGATGAGATCTGCGCGACGCTGGTGCTCACCACCACCAATTGCAACGTGATCCTGCACCGGGCCCGTGCGGCGCTGCGGCAGTGCCTGACAAACGGCTGGTTCGGCGCGGAGGGCCGGGCATCATGATGAAATGCAAGGACGCGACCCACTTGATGTCCGAGGCGCTGGACCGCCCGCTGGGCCGTGGCGAGCGGATGCGCCTGCGGGTGCATCTGCTGTTCTGCGGCGGCTGCCGGGCCTTCCGCCAGCAGATGGATTTCCTGCGCCTGGCGACGCGGCGCTTCCTCGAACGCAACGACTAGCGCGTCATCGCGTGCGGGGAAGCAAGGAAACGCCGGCTTGTCCCAGGTTTTCCTGCTTCCTCGGGGCCGGGCTGGGCGCCCGGCCCTGGGGTGCTCAATGGCGGCTCTGGATTTCCTCGATGTAGCCGAGCATGCCGGTGCGGATGTTGGCGGCGTTGCCTTCGTCGGTGTCGATGTGCATCGCCAGCCGGTAGCTCGGGCTGACCCGCACGATCACGTCGCCGAAGATCAGCTCGCGCTCGCCCTCGACCCGCACACGCACCACGTACTTGTCGCGCACCCGCAGGCGGCGCGCGTCTTCGGGCGTCATGTGGATGTGGCGCTGGGCGCAGATCACGCCGCGTTCGATGGTGGTGCTGCCGGCCGGGCCTTCGAGGGTGATACCCGGCGTGTTGGCGAGGTCGCCGGATTCGCGGATCGGCGGCTGCAGACCGACCTTGAACTGCTCGGTCATGGCGATCTCGACTTGCGTTTCCTTGCGGGTCGGGCCGAGCACGCGCACGTTGGCGATGCGCCCCTTGGGGCCGACCAGGTGCACCTTCTCGGCACAGGCGAACTGGCCGGGCTGGGACAGCTCGTGTTCCGGCGTGAGCTGGTGGCCGGGGCCGAACAGCTTTTCCACATCGGCCTGGGAGAGGTGCACGTGGTGGGCCGAGATCTCGACGGGGATCGGCATCGGCGCCTTTTCCTCGGCCTTGGCCTCGCGGATCAGTTCGTCCCTTTCGATGGCGCGCAGGGTTTCCCAGGCTACCAGGCGCTCGTCGTCGTTGTTGATGACGAGGATGGTCACCGGCGAGTCGTCGGTGGAGATGATCGCGAAGTCGTCCACCTTGCCGAGGTTGCGGTTCTTCTCCTCGTCGAGCTTGATGCCCATGTAGGCCAGGCCCTGGCAGGCCAGGCTGCGCACCGCGGCGCTGGTCTCGCCGATGTCGCCGGTGAAGGCTACTACGTCGATGCCGCCCATTGCCGCCACGTAGGCGCCGATGTTCTTGCGCACCTGGTAACAGAAGGCCTTGTGGGCCAGTAGTGCGCGGTGGTGGCCGTTGCCGGCGGCAGTCTCGATGTCGTGGATGTTGCTGGAGATGCCGGAGATGCCCTTCAGGCCGCTCTCGGTGTTGATCAGCGTGGACAGGGCTTCCGGCGACATCTGCTGGCGCTCCATCAGGTGCACCATGACGGCCGGGTCGATGCTGCCGGAGCGGCTGGGCATGATCAGCCCGTCGGTGGGCGTCATGCCCATCGAGGTGTCTACCGAGCGGCCGTGGTCGATGGCGCACACGGAGGCGCCGATGCCCAGGTGGCAGGAGACGATCTCCAGCTCGCCGAGGGGGCGCTTGAGAACCTCGGCCGACTTCAGCGACACGTAGCGGTGGGAGGTACCGTGGAAGCCGTAGCGGCGGATGCCGTCCTGCTTGTAGAGGTCGTAGGGCAGGCCGTACAGGTAGGCGTAGGGCGGCAGGGTCTGGTGGAAGGCGGTGTCGAAGACCGCCACGTGAGGTACGTCGGGCAGCTGCTTGAGGGCTTCGCGGATGCCGGCCACGTTCACCGGGTTGTGCAGTGGGGCAAAGACCGACAGCGCCTCGATGTCGGTGATGACGGTCGGCGTGATGACGGCCGCAGCGGCGAAGCGGTTGCCGCCATGGACGACCCGGTGGCCGACGGCGCAGATTTCATCGAGCTCGAAGGCGAAGGCGTCGCCGAGCTGGCGGGCGGCGTCCTGCATGACCGGGAACAGCTCGGACAGCGGGAAGGGGTCACGGGTGATGGTTCTGACCTGCGGGCCGACCATCACGCTGATGCGCGACACGTACTCGTCGGTGTTGTCGATGATGCCGTGGACGTCGGAACCGAGGTCGCGGGTGTCGTAGATGCCGAAGTGGATCTGGCTGAGGCCCACGTTGAGGGCGATTACCTTGCCGGCGCGGGCGGAGTGTAGTGACAGCACCGACGCAGCGGAGGACTTGGCCGACACGATGTCCAGCGACATGCTGCGCATGCGTTCGAGGAGCATCCGCGACAGGTAGCCGATGGCCTTCGGGTTGGTGAGGATGTGGGTGTTGAAGGTTTCCAGCGGAATCAGCAGCACGTAGCAGCGGTTGCCGGCGATCACGTCGGCGGTCACGCGGTCGCCGGTGAGGGTGGACATCACGCCGAACACGTCGCCCGGGCCGAGCTGCGTCAGCACCGTGCGGGTGCCGGTGTTGTCGGTGACCGAGATCTCCGCGTGGCCGGTGATCAGCACGCCGAGGTACTGCCCCTCGTCGCCAGTTTCCAGGATGGCCTCGTTGCCTTCGTAAGTGGCCAACCGGCCGCTGGCTACGATCTCCTCGACCTTGTCGGCCGGGAAATGCTCGAACAGGCGTACCTGTTCCAGGAAAAACCGTTTCAGATCGATGTCGCTCACGCTGTGTCTCGCTTGAAAGAGTGGAGCCGGATGAAAGGATAGAGACAGAATAGCGTTCTTGTTGCGATGCATCAAAGGCCAATCGCCGTTGTGGTGTGTCGCTGTTCAGGTCACAGGATAGTTCTCTGACGCGTCAGCCGGATTAACGGACGAAGACCCGTGCCCGATCACGGGGGCGGCGGGTGGGAGATGCGCGGGGGAGGGCTGGAAAGCACAAAGGCCGACCCGGAGGTCGGCCTTTGTGGCAAGTGCTGGTGCTCATGGGCAGGATTGAACTGCCGACCTCTCCCTTACCAAGGGAGTGCTCTGCCACTGAGCTACATGAGCCGGAACCGGCATGTCGCAGGCCAGAAAGGCCCGGTGACAACGAAACGCCGTGTGACTGGCGCTGCGCTTTTGACTGGAGCGGCAGAAGAGTCTCGAACTCTCGACCTCAACCTTGGCAAGGTTGCGCTCTACCAACTGAGCTACTGCCGCGTACTACCTGAAAACAAAGAGCCCAACCGGACGATTGGACTCTTTGCGAAATCTGGTGGGTTGCGAATGTTTCAGCAACTGCAAAAAGCGGGCGCATAGTATCAACCGATTTCGAGGTTGGCAAGTTTTTTATGTTTTTCACTGCATTTCGTTGCACATGGCCGCCGTGGGACAGCATGCGGAGGGCTTGACAATCGTTAGCGTTTCTTGTTGCCCATCAATGATAGGGGGAGGCCAGCCAGTGATGATGGGCAGGAAGTCAACGCATTGAATGCAGGTGTCACCATGAACGTCTTTCTCGCCCCGGCCGTGGCCTTCCTTAATCGTCTGGGTTTTCGCGGCAAGTTCGCGGTGATCAGCGCCTGCGTGGTGTGCGCTCTGGCGGGCCTCGGGAGCCTGCTGGGCTTCAATCTGTGGGGCGAGGTGCAGGCGACCCGTGCCGAGCAGGCCGGCGTGCGGCTGCTGACTCCGGTCCTGCATGCCTTGCAGGACGCGCAGAAGCACAGGGCCGCGATGATCAGCGTGCTGTCCGGCCAGGCTGACGCAAAAGGGCGCGCCGACGAGACCGCCGCCCAGGTTGGGCGCTGGATGGGGCAGGTGGACGAAGTGCTGAAAGCGGCACCGGTGCTGCAATCGACCCAGCCGAAGTGGCAGGCCGTACGGGAAGAGTGGGCGCGGCTGGTCGCCACTGGCGGCAGCATGGACGCTACCGCCAATCGCATGGCGCACC
The DNA here is from genome assembly GCF_056724105.1 of Zoogloea sp. GDB6. Lineage (NCBI taxonomy): Bacteria > Pseudomonadati > Pseudomonadota > Betaproteobacteria > Rhodocyclales > Zoogloeaceae > Zoogloea > Zoogloea sp. GDB6. The sequence goes on from NZ_CM161497.1 coordinate 360,020, forward strand.
GCGAGCTGATCGAACACCTGCTGGATTACCTTGACGATGTGGTGACGGTGTCGGGCCTGCTGCTCGACCGGGAGGCGGATGGTTTCTATCTCGTCGATGCCGTACTGGTCCGTCTGCCCGACGTGATGGAGCGGATCGGCAAGATGCGCGCGATGGGTAATCAATTGCTGACCCAGAAGAGCGCCACTGATACGGATCGCGAAGACCTGGCCACGTTGCTGGCGGTCAGCGATGCGCGTTATCAAAGTGTCGTCAAGGAACTGAAGAAGGCCAGTGTGGAGCGGCCGGGGCTGGCCGCTGCGGTGGCACGCCTGGAGGGCGAGGCCGGCCCGCAGTTGAAGGCGCTCACTGACGTGGTCCGGCGCGATATTCTGGCCGGCCGCTACGAGACGCCTGCTGCCGATTGGGTGCAGCGTACGACGGCTACCATCGACGCCTTGTATGGACATGTTTTCACGCAATTCGTGCCGGAACTGGAAGGTCTGCTGGCGACCCGCGAAAGTCGTCTGCTGGAGACTTTTGCGATCACCGTGACCGTTGCTGTCGGCGTGTCGCTGCTGATCGTCTACCTGCTGGCCGCAGTGTCATCGGCGATCGGCGGGGCGGTGGCGAGCCTGGCGGCCAGTGCCGAGCGGGTCGCCGACGGCGACCTCACGGTGAAGGTCGATCTGGTCTGTCGGGACGAGTTGCAGCGGGTAGCCCAGGCCTTCAATCGGATGAGCGGGTCGATCGCCACGCTGCTGCGCGGGGCGAGCCAGACCGCCGACGATCTGTCTACGGCGGCCGATCGTCTGGTGGCGGCTTCCGGCGAAGTGGCGCAGAGCTCGTCCGGCCAGAGCGACGCGGCATCGGCGATGGCGGCGGCAGTCGAGCAGATGACGGTGGGTATCAACCACATTTCCTCCAATGCCCAGGATGCCCAGGGCGAAGCGACCCACGCCGGCAGGCTGGCGGTGGAGGGCGGCGACGTGGTGCGGCGGACCATCGACGACATCAACCGGATTTCCGAGGTGGTGCAGCGTACGGCCGGTATCGTCGGCGGTCTCGGCGAACGCTCGACGCAGATCTCGGCGATCGTCGGCACGATCAAGGAGATTGCCGACCAGACCAACCTGCTGGCCCTCAACGCGGCCATCGAGGCGGCCCGTGCCGGCGAGCAGGGGCGTGGTTTTGCGGTGGTGGCCGATGAAGTGCGCAAGCTGGCGGAGCGCACCGGTCAGTCCACGCAGGAGATCGCCGCGATGGTCAAGGCGATCCAGGACAGCACGCAGGACGCGGTGCAGGCCATGGAGGAAGGCGTCGGCCGGGTCGGCGAGGGCGTCGAGCGGGCCGGCCAGGCCGGCGGTGCGATTGCCGAGATCCGTGACGGTTCGGGGCGGACCGTGCAGGCCATCAACGAGATCAGCGACGCTCTGCGTGAGCAGAGCGCCGCCAGTACCGAGATTGCCCGTCGCGTCGAGGGCATTGCGCAGATGGCCGAGCGGAACAGCCTCAATTCCAGCGAGACGGAGCAGACGGCCCACCAGTTGAAGGCGCTGGCCGCTCATCTGGAGCAGGACATCGCCCGTTTTCGCCTGCCCTGAAACCGGCCGTCAGGCGGTGGCCAGCTTGCGGGCCACCGGCGCTTCGCGGATCGGCAGGTTGACCAGCGCGGCGAACACGGCCAGCGCCATGTCGGCATACCACATCCAACTGTAGTCGCCGAAGCGGGCCAGGGCCAGGCCGCCCAGCCAGGCGCCGAGGAAGCCGCCGACCTGGTGGGACAGCAGGGTCAGCCCGAACAGCGTGGCCAGGTAGCGGATGCCGAACAGCTTGCCGACGATGCCGGCGGTCGGCGGCACGGTGGCCAGCCAAGTGACGCCGAGCCCGGCAGCGAACAGGTAGAAGGTCAGCTCGGTGTGCGGCGCCAGCAGGTACCAGCCGATAAGTAAAGCACGCGATGCGTACATCACCGCCAGAATGTGCTTGCTGCGATAGCGCGAGATGCAGGCACCGGCGTACAGGCTGCCGACCACGTTGGACAGGCCGATGATCGCCAGCGACCAGCCCGCCACCGACGCGGGCAGGCCGCACAGGTTCACCTCGCCGGGCAGGTGGGTGACCAGGAAGGCGATGTGGAAGCCGCAGGTGAAGAAGCCGGCATGTAGCAGCAGGTAGTCCCGGTTGCGCAGGGCCGTAGCGATGGCCTGGCGCAGGCCGCCGCCGCTGCCGGCATCCGTGTCCGTGGGATGGACTGGCGCGAGTGGGCGGTCGGTGAGCTTGTTCACCAGTGGCAGCGCACCGAGGGTCATCACCGCCAGCGACCACATCGCGCCCATCCAGCCGAGGGCCTGGATCAGGCCCTGCAGCACCGGCGCGAAGACGAACTGGCCGAAGGAGCCGCCGGCGTTGATGACGCCGGACGCCGCGCCGCGGGCCTCTGCCGGCATGCGCCGCGCGGCGGCACCGATCAGTACCGAGAAACTGCCGGCACCGGAGCCCATCGCCGACAACAGGCCGAGGGTCAGTACCAGGCCGAAGGCGGAGTCCATGAAGGGCGTCAGCGCGCTGCCGACGGCCAGCAGCAGCACTCCGCCGATCAGTACCGGGCGCGGCCCGTAGCGGTCGGCGATGGCGCCGGCGATCGGCTGGATGGCGCCCCAGCTGAACTGGCCGATGGCCAGCGCCAGGCTGATGGTGGCGATACCCAGGCCGGTGGAGGTGTTCAAGGGGCTGATGAACAGCCCGATGGACTGGCGGGCGCCCATGGTGACCAGCAGGATGCCGGCGGCCGCCAGCGTGGTGAGCAGGACGTCGGGTTTGCGCAAGGTATGGAACATGATGCCGATCCGGGTGAGCAGGGGATGGATCGACTATAGGTTTCGCATACGCTCTGAAAAAGATGATAATCGTCACCAATACGTCAACGGATTATTGACAAATGCGCTGGCTGGCCAGTTGGGAAAGTTTCGTTCGCGTCGTCGAGGAAGGCAGCATGGCTGCCGCAGCCCGGCGCCTGGACTGCACGCGGGCCCAGGTCAGCAAGCAGGTCGGCGAACTGGAGCAGGCCTTCGGCGTGCGCCTGTTCGAGCGCTCCACCCGCAAGCTGGTGCTGACGCCGTCCGGCGAGATCTTCCACCGCCACGCGCTGCAGGCCCTCGAGGCGGTGGATGGTGCCGAACTGGCGGTGCGCAACGTGGACGAGGTGCCGCGCGGCGTGCTGCGCATCGGCGCTTCGGCGGTGTTCGGGCGCCAATGCGTGGCGCCTTTCGTGCCGCGCCTGCTGGCGCGCTATCCGGAGCTGGAGTGCGAGCTGATCCTCAGCGACGAGCGGGTGGACTTCGCCGACGCGAGCATCGATCTGGCGCTGCGCATGACCAAGTCCCCGCCGGAGGACGTGGTGTCGCGCCTGCTGCTGGTGCTGCGGCGCGTGATCTGCGCGTCACCGACCTATCTGGCAGCCCACGGCAGGCCCCGGTTGCCGGCCGATCTGACGGTACACCAGTGCTTCAGCCACCTGCTCAGCGACGGTGGGATGTGGCGCTTGCGGGATGGCGGGGGCAGCGAGATCAGCGTGCCGATCCACAGCCGCCTGCGCTTCAACGACATCGGCAGTACGCTGGATGCGGTGCGCGCCGGGCAGGGTATCGCGATCCTGCCCACCTACCTGTGCGGTGACGCGCTGGCGCGCGGCGAACTGGAGACACTGCTCGACGCCTACGAGCCACAGGTGGATTTCGGCCGCAATCTGTATGCCTGTTATCTGCCCAGCCGCGGGCGCCTGCCGGCGGTGCGGGCCTTCCTGGGCGAATTTCAGGCCTGGCTGAGCCCCGAGCCACCGTGGGAGCGCTACGGGCGGGGGCGCTGAAGGGTACGCACGGTGGGTATGCGTTCGGCAAGCCCCACGACAGCCTGGTGTGGCAGACTGATGTCCGTTGCTGCAAACCGTTCATGCCATGCCGCGTGTCGCCGATCGTCTTCTTGCCCTGTGCAGCCTCGGATTGCTGGCCTTGCCTTGCGGCGGCCAGGCCGCGGAGCCGGCTGTGCGCGACCAGGATGTGCATGTGGAGCGTGCCTACGGCGGTTTCGTGGTGGACGTGGTGATGCACACACCGGTGCGGCCGGCCCAGGCATGGGCGGTGCTGACCGACTTCGAACACATGGCGTCCTTTGTGTCCAACCTGAAGAGCAGTCGCGTCCTCGAGCGCAGCGAGGGCGTGCTGAAGGTGCATCAGCAGGGTGTGGCGCGCTACGGTTTGTTCTCGGCGAACTTCGAGTCCCTGCGGGAAATCCGCCTGATGCCCTACAGCGAGATCCACGCCCATGGCCTGGGCGGCAACCTACAGCGCATGGAGAGCCTGATGCGGCTCGAGCCGGAGGATGGCGGAACTCGCCTCAACTACCACGCGGAAGCCCTGCCGGGCTTCTGGTTTCCACCAATGATCGGTCCGGCGCTGGTCCGCCACGAAACCGCCGAGCAGTTCTCGGCGATGCTCGACGAGATGCGGCGACGGCAGGAGCGGGAGTAAGGGAAGGGCAGGTCGTGGCGCCTATTCGGTGGTGCTGGGGCTCCAGAAGGCCTGGCTGATGCCGGGTTGTTCGGCGAGCCGGCGGGTCAGCCGGTCCAGTTCGTCGCCGTCTACGGCGGTGGCCATCAGCACCGCCTCGATCTCCACCGCATCGTCGCCGAAGGCATGTACGACCAGGTCGCGGGCCGTGTGCTCGGCGGCCTCCAGCGCCGCTTCGAGCAGGCGCAGGGCTTCCTTCTGGCGTTCGCGCGGGGCGATCACGTAGACGGTGTTGGTGACCTCCACCGCCAGGGTGTCGATCGGTTCGCGGTTTATGCGGTCCACCACCGGCCGCAGCAGCGTGTTGGTGGCCAGTACGAACAGCGCCCCGAGGGCGGCCTCGGGCAGCAGGTCGGCGCCGGCGCAGGCGCCGACCGCGGCCGAGCCCCACAGCGTTGCGGCGGTGTTGAGGCCGCGCACGTTGCCCTCCTCGCGCATGATCACCCCGGCGCCGAGAAAGCCGATGCCCGACACCACGTAGGCCACCACGTGTTCGGCGCCTTCGTGGCCGCCCAGGTGGTTGGCCATGTCCACGAAGATCGCCGCCCCCACCGCCACCAGCACATTGGTACGCAGCCCGGCGGTACGCTGTCGGTACTGGCGCTCGTAACCGATCAGGCCGCCGAGCACGAAGGCCGTCACCAGGCTCAGCAGGGTGTCGAGGAGGGATACGAGGTTGATGTTCTCGATCGCTTGCAGGGTCATGTGCTCATCTCCAAAGGGCCGGCGGGTTGCGGCCCGCCGGGGGAGAAGGGTAGGGGCGCCGTGTTACGCCGGCAGCCGGGTTCAGAAACCCAGGCTCTCGCCGGCACCGAGCAGAGTGGCGACGCCGAGCACGGCGAAGATCGCCGCGGCGATGCCATGCACCAGGCGCACCGGGATCGCATGGGCGATGCGGTCGCCCAGCAATACTGCCGGTACGTTGGCGATCATCATGCCGAGGGTGGTGCCGGCGACGACGACGGCCAGGTTCTGGTATTGGGCGGCCAGCGCGATGGTTGCCACCTGGGTCTTGTCGCCCATCTCGGCGAGGAAGAAGGCTACCAGCGTGGTGCCGAAAACGCCGAAGTGGGCCAGCTTGGCGTCGTCCTCGTCGAACTTGTCGGGGATCAGGGTCCAGATCGCCATCGCTATGAAGGACACACCGAGCACCCAGCGCAGCATGGTCGGGCCGAGCAGGGTCGTGACCCAGGTGCCGACGGCACCGGCGAAGCCGTGATTGACCAGCGTGGCGATGAGGATGCCGATGATGATCGGCACCGGCTTGCGGAATTTGGCGGCCAGGATGAAGGCCAGCAACTGGGTCTTGTCGCCGATTTCGGCGAGGGCGACGATGCCCGTGGAGACGAGGAAAGCTTCCATGTGAAATCCCTTGGCCGGATACAGACGAATGACCACGCGCGCCTCTCCGGCCAAATCCGGAGGCGGGTGGTCAAAGGTCTTGCCAAGTTCGGGACCGCCTGCGCCATGGCCGCGAAGCCAAGTATGTTGACGCAGGCCCTTTCGAGAGAAAGGAGGCTACTCCCCAATGACGGCCGCGATGCTACGCGAGCCAGCTGCGCCTGTCCATCCGCACCGGACGGGCCGGCGCAGCCGGGCCCGGGCCGTGGTTGGCCGTGGCTATGCCGCTTTCAAACGGCAATGGGATGAAGCTATGGGATGGGGATAGAATCGAGATCTGGATGGCAAGAATTGAAAGGTTGAGGCGATGGCGGAGGATGGATTGGACGCAGGGCAACATGCGGAGCGCCGTAAGCGCCAGCGTTTCGTAGCGCGGCGCTGGGGCAGCACCTGTTTCTGGGTGTCGATCGATGGGCTCCGGCTGCCGCTGAACGACCTGTCCCTGGAAGGCTTCGGTGTGCCGGCAAGTGCGCCGCCGGCGGAGCCACGCAGCTTTCCATTCGTGCTGCATCTGGATGGCATCCCCGATCAGATCCGCGGAGAGGCTGCGACGATGAATTTCCTCGCCGGCCCGGAGGGTGGGCAACTGGGCTGCCGTTTCACGTCTTTCGAGGAGGATGGCGCCCTGCGGCTGCATGACTGGCTGACCGTGCACGTGATCGCCTCCGCTTCTGTGCGTATTTCCGAGCAGGAGGCCGCGGCCATCGTAGCCGGTCCCTCGTTGGTCTGAGCGCTGGGGCGAGATATTTGCCCAGGTGCTTGAAACATCGGTAAAATTTGCAACAGCTTCGCCGGCCGCTGGCCGGCGTTTTCCTTTTCCGTTTTGCTGTCGCGCCGCTCCCTCGGCGGACCCAAGGAATACCTGCCGTGCTCATTGCCAATAACATCACGATGCAATTCGGGGCCAAGCCCCTGTTCGAGAACGTCTCCGTCAAGTTCGGTGACGGCAACCGCTACGGCCTGATCGGCGCCAACGGGGCCGGCAAGTCCACCTTCATGAAGATCCTTGCCGGCGTGCTCGAGCCGACCGCCGGCAACGTCGCCATCGACAGCGGTGAACGCATGGCCTTCCTGAAGCAGGACCAGTTCGCCTACGAAGATGTGCGGGTGATCGACGTGGTGATGATGGGCCATGCCGAGATGTGGGCCTGCATGCAGGAGAAGGACGCGATCTACGCCAACCCGGAAGCCACCGAAGAGGACTACATGAAGGCGGCCGAGCTGGAGGGCCACTTCGCCGAGTACGACGGCTACACCGCCGAGGCCCGTGCCGGCGAACTGCTGCACGGCGTCGGCATCCCCACCGAGCAGCACAACGGCCCGATGCGCGAAGTCGCCCCCGGCTGGAAGCTGCGGGTGCTGCTGGCCCAGGCCCTGTTCGCCAACCCGGATATCCTGCTGCTCGACGAACCGACCAACAACCTCGACATCAACACCATCCGCTGGCTGGAGAACGTGCTCAACGAGCGCAACTCCACGATGATCATCATCTCCCACGACCGGCACTTCCTGAACCAGGTATGTACGCACATGGCCGACCTCGACTACGGCCGCATCCAGGTCTGGCCCGGCACGTGGGACGACTACATCGAGGCCTCCACGCAGGCCCGCGAGCGCCAGTCGGCGGCCAACCAGAAGGCCAAGGAGAAGGTCCAGGAGCTGCAGGAGTTCGTGCGCCGCTTCTCGGCCAACAAGTCCAAGGCCCGCCAGGCGACCAGCCGCGCCAAGCAGATCGAGAAGATCAAGATCGACGAATTCAAGCCGTCCAGCCGCCAGTATCCGTGGATCCGCTTCGACTACGACGAGAAGGAGAAGCTGCATCGCCAGGCCGTCGAGATCGAGAACCTCACCTTCGGCTACGATCCGGCCAAGCCGATCATCAAGAACTTCACCTTCACCGCCGACGCCAACGACCGCATCGCCATCATCGGCGAGAACGGCATCGGCAAGACGACGCTGCTGAAGCTGCTGGTCGGCCCCGAGCTGCACGGTCTGACGCCCCAGTTCGGCACCATCAAGTGGGCCGAGAAGGCCAAGCTCGGTTACTACGCCCAGGACCACGCCGATGACTTTGCCAGCGGCGAGAACCTCACCGACTGGATCAGCGGCTACGTGCGCGAGGGCGGCTACGAGGGCGACGATGCCGAGACCCTGATCCGCGGCACGCTGGGTCGTCTGCTGTTCAAGGGTGACGACGTGAAGAAGTCGGTCAAGGTGATCTCCGGCGGCGAGCAGGGCCGCATGTTGTTCGGCAAGCTGATGCTGCAGCGCAAGAACGTGCTGCTCCTCGACGAGCCGACCAACCACATGGACATGGAGTCCATCGAGTCCCTCAACTCGGGCATCGCGGATTTCGGCGGCACGTTGTTCTTCGTGTCCCACGACCGGGCCTTCGTGTCGTCCATCGCCACCCGTATCCTCGAGATCCGTGGGCCGGGTGAAATCATCGATTACCGCGGCACCTACGAGGAATACCTGGCCAGCCAGGGTATCGAGTAAGCCTATGTCGTCGGTCAGGTGCGGGGTTTCCGGAATGTTGTCCGCACCGCGCCTGGCCTGGCTGATCGTTGTCACCATCGTCGGCGGCCTGCTGGCCGACAGCCGGGCCGGCGCCTGGGGCCAGCCGCTGGTCAGTCTGTGGGTTTGGGGGCTGTTCGGCTGGCTGCTATGGCGCGAGCAGGAACTGCGGCCGCGCCTGCTCGCCTGTCTCGGCATTGCCACGGCCGGGGAGCTGGTGCTGTCCCTGTGGTGGGGGTTGTACGACTACCGCCTCGGCAACCTGCCGCTGTTCGTGCCGCCCGGCCATGTGCTGCTGTACTGGTTGGGCCTTTTCCTGGCGGCACGGCTGCCGGCCTGGCTGCTGGTATGGGGGCCGCGATTGGCCGTGGCGGCCGTCTCGGCGCTGGCGTTGGCCGGCCTCGACTGGCTGGGGCCGCCGCTGGTGCTGCTGTTCCTGTTGTGCGTACGACGCGGGCCAGCGCCGGACTTGTACGTGACGATGTTCCTCCTGTCCTTGCTGATGGAGCTGTGGGGAACCTGGCTGGGCTGCTGGAGCTGGCAGGCCTTTGCTCCAGGCCTGGGCTGGCCGGTGGCCAACCCGCCGCTGGCTGCGGGTGCCTTCTATTGCGTTCTCGATCTTCTCAGTGACGCCGCATACTCCCGCCGGCGGTTGCGTACGGCATAATCCGGATCGTCATCCGTTTTCGCCCGTGCATGAAGCTCAGCAAGCTTTCCCTCCTGTTTTCGGCTGCGCTGCTGTTGATCGTCGGTATCAATGGCTCGATCTCGATGCTTGTGCTGCGCGCCTTCGACAAGGTCCAGGCCGTCCAGGATCATCGCGTGGACGCCCTCCGGGTGGTCGAGGAGCTGCGCCGCGAGACGGATACCCTGTCGCGCCTTGTACGGGCGTATGCGGCGACCGGCGAAACCCGCTACCTCACCTATTACTACGCGATTCTGGCCATCCGGGAGGGCGAGGCATCCGCCATCCAGGACAATGACGACGCCACTTTCTGGGAGCGGGTGATCGCCGGGCAGGCCCGCTATGTGCCCGGCGGAGCCGGGCCGCGCGTATCGATGCGCTCCCGCATGGTGGCGCTGGGTTTCGAGGGGCCGGAGCTGGCGACGCTGGAACGGGTGCTGGCGGAGACGGAAGGGCTGAAGGCCATCGAGCAGGTGGCTTTCGCGGCTACCCAGGGGCTGTACGACCCCCATACCCGCACGATCGTTTCGGAGGGCGTGCCGCGGCCCGACGTGGCCGTGAAGCTGGTTTTCGGGCCGGACTACGACCGCCAGCGGCTCCGCGTGGCAACCGCGGTCACCGAGCTGATGCAGCGGGTGGACCAGCGTACCGGTACCGAGGTCACCGAGGCCCGCGAGCGGCTGGGGGCATGGATCGTCGCGTCGGTGGCCGGCATGGGCATTACGGCCCTGCTGGTCCTGCTGGCCTTCCGCACCACCCACCGGAAGGTGTTGCAGCCGCTCGCCGACATGTGCGCGGTGACCGGTCAGCTGGCCCGGGGCCAGTACGACGTGCGGCTGGGTTGCGCGGACGGGGTGGAGGAAGTGCAGGCGCTGAGCACGACCCTCAATTCGATGGCCCGGGCCATCGAGACCGACATCCGCGAGCGTGAGGCGATCGGTCGGGAACTGCAGCAGGCTCGCGCCAGGGCGGAACAGGCCACGCAGGCGAAGTCGATGTTCCTGGCCAACATGAGCCACGAGATCCGCACGCCGCTCAATGCGGTGATCGGCATGGCGGAGCTGATCCTGCACAGCCGCCTGCTGCCGCGCCAGCGCGAGTATGCGGAGAAAATCCGCAGTGCCGGCCGGTCGCTGCTCGACATGCTCAACGACATTCTGGATTTCTCCAAGATCGAAGCCGGCCGCCTGGAGCTCGAGGACATTCCGTTCCGCCTCGAGCAGGTGGTGGCCAATGCGTTGCAGATGGTCGAAGGGGCGGCCCGCGAGAAGGGGATCGAACTGATCTTCGAGGTTGGACCGGGTTGCACGCAGGCGCTCGAAGCGCCGCTCCTCGGCGACCCGCTGCGCATTGGCCAAGTGCTCGGCAATCTGCTCTCCAACGCAGTCAAGTTCACCTCCGCCGGGCATGTTGCCCTGCGTGTCGGGGCCGGGCCGGCCGGCGCCGGGGTTCTGCCGGTCAGCTTCAGTGTCGAGGACACCGGTATCGGCATGCGTGCAGCGCAGATCGAACACATCTTCGAGGACTTCGTGCAGGCCGATGGTGCCACCACTCGCCAGTACGGCGGCACGGGCCTGGGACTGGCCATCGTGCGGCGCCTGGTGGAGGCGATGGAAGGCGAAGTGCGGGTCAGCAGCGAGTCCCGGCGCGGTACCGTGTTCCAGGTACGTCTGCCGCTGGTCCTTGGCGATGACCATGACGCGCTGCTCGCTGCGCCGCTTCCGTGGGAGGGGCTGCGGGTGCTGGTGGCCGACGATTATCCGGAGGCGCGGCTGTCCTTGATCGACCTGCTCAACCAGCAGGGCGTCGAGGCGGTGGATGCGGCGACCAGCGCGGCCGAGGTGCTCGAATGCCTGCAGGCGGCCCAGCGGGACTGTCTGCCCTACGATCTGCTGTTCCTCGACTGGACGCTCCCGGACCGGGACGGCGGTGCGCTGCTGGAGTGTCTGCGCAGCCGGACGGAGCTGGTGCCACGGCACATCGCGCTGATGTCCACGCCGCGCGCGCTGGATGCGCGTATCCACGAGATTCTTCCCGGTGGCCTGCACGTCTGTGAGAAGCCCCTGCTGCCCGCCGCATTGAAGCGTCTCGGTGACGTGATCTTCGGTCGCCGGGAGGTGGAGCGCGGAGGGCGGAGCCCTGAGGCGGGGGCGCTGGATGGCATGCGTGTTTTGCTGGTCGAGGACAACTCCACCAGCCGCGACGTGGCCGTGGCCCTGATGGGGCGCTGGGGGGTGGAGACGGACAGTGCCGCCGACGGCCGGGATGCCTTGGCCCAGCTCGCTGCCCAGCCTCCCGACTGCTACGACCTGGTATTCATGGATCTGCAGATGCCGATGATGGATGGCTACGAGGCGGTGCGTCGCATCCGTGTGCAGTCTGCTTTCGACAGCCTGCCGATCTATGCCTTGTCGGCCCATGGCGGGCGCAGCGCGCTGACGCGTTGTCTGGCGGTTGGCATGAATGGCTGCCTCGCCAAGCCCTATGAGCCCGGAGAGCTCTATGCGGTGCTGCGCAAGCACTATCACGGGCCGGTGCAGCCCGAGCCGACGCCGCTGCTCCAGTCTGGTCTGGAGGCAGTGACGGGGCTGGCCGGCATTCCGGGTATCGATCCCCGCTGTGCGATCAACGACACCGGCGTCAGCCCGACCCTGTATCCCCGCTTGCTGGCCAAGTTCCACGATCAGTTCGCCGATGGTCCGCAACGCCTGCGCATCGATGTGGAAAACCGGGCCTGGGAGCGGGTGGTGCCTTTCGCCCATACCCTCCGGGGCCGGGCCGGGCTGCTGGGCATGATCGAAATTTCTGCCATCGCCGGACGTCTGGAAGCCGCCGCGCGGGCCCGTGACAGCGGACGCGCGCGGGCGGCGCTCCGGGCGCTGGAAGATCAGTTGCGCCCGATCGTCAAGGGGCTGGGTCAGATCCTGCCCATGCTGGAAACGAGTAACGAAACCCCGCCCGCGTCGTCAGCCGCCGGCGCAAATCCTCCGGAGCTGGTTCAATGAAACACCTGTTGCCGATTCTCGCCGGATGCACAGCTCTCCTGGCGCCGTCGCTGGCTGCGACTCAGGAGATCAGCCTGTCGGGCTTCGGTACGCTGGGGTATGCCCAGTCCAACCGTTCCTATCGCTACCAGCGGTTCATCGACAGCGGCGGGACCTTGCAGCGGGATTCGCGCCTCGGCGTACAACTCGACGCCAGCCTGACGCCGGAGTGGAGCGCCACCGTGCAGGCAGCGCTGGCGCCCGCGCCGGACTGCGACCGGCAATGGGATCTGACCCTGCCCTGGGCCTTTGTCTCTTGGAGGCCGGACAACGACTGGTTGCTGCGGGCCGGCAAGCTGCGCTTGCCGCTGCTGCGTTTCTCCGAAACCCTGGACGTGGGGACGACCTTCAATTTCGCCCGTCTGCCGGTCGAGGTCTATTCGCTGGCCCCCACCGCCGACGTGACCGGCCTGGCGGTGGCGCGTAACTGGCTGGATGAGGACAGGGAGGTGAGCCTGGAGGGCTACGTGGGCTCTGCAGACTCCTACTGGCGCTTCTTCCGTCGTGATGCGGTGCCTGGATCCCGCCCACGCGGGGCATGGTTCGAACATATCGACATGTGGCTGACCGGCGCGCTGCTGACAGTGCGGGATGGGGATAACCGGCTGCGCCTGAGCGTTCATCGCGGCGATGTGAAGCGCTCCGATGGCCCGATTCCGGCGACCTATCCCTTCGTGCCGGTGGCGAGCGGCGGCTACTATCAGGTCACCGATGCCCTGCCGGGTCCGGGCGTGCCGACCGTCGACCGGGTGCTCAACTATACGTTCACCGCCAGTGCCGAGTTTGCACTGCCCCACGATTTCATCTTCACCAGCGAGGCAGTGCGTCGGCGGGTGACGCGTGCCACGCTCGGTACCGACTCATGGGCGGCCTATGCGGCACTGCAACGGCGGATTGGGTCGTGGACGCCCTATGTGTATGTCGCAAGAATCCTGTCGTCGTCGGCCGCGCGGCGGCTCTATGCCGAAGTCAACGGAAATCTGCTGCCCGCGTCGCTCACCGGAGCGGAGATCATCAATCCCACCCAGCGAGCGGGTGTCGATTCCCTCAACGTCGTTGACCAGCGCTCCATCGCAGTGGGGACATCCTACACGTTGACTCCCCAGCAGAAGCTGAAGGTCGAATGGTTGCACACCCGTACCGGCAGCGCATCGGACTTCCTGGATGCACCGGCCGGGGAGAACAGCGGGCATCGCGCGGTGGATGTCCTGTCCATGTCGTACAACTTCACCTTTTGAGGCGCGTCATGGGAATCCGTCGCGCCGGCCTGATCCTGTTCCTATGCGGGAACATGGTGAGCGGCCATGCGTTTGCAGGCGACGTGGTGGTGATCGCCCATCCTTCCGTGCCCCGTCTGGACAGCGTGATGGTCGAGCGTATCTACACCGGAAAGATCGTCGAAGTTGGGGGCGTGCGCGTCACGCCGCTCGATCTTGTAGCGGGCCATCCCCTGCGGGGGCGCTTCCTGGCCCGCTGGCTGGACCGGGACGAGGAGCGTTATTCAGCCTACTGGACCGTCCGCCGTTATGTGGGCAAGGGGGTGCCGCCATCCCAGGTGCCGACGACGGCGGAGATGATCCGGCGAGTCGGGGCCACGCCCGGTGCCGTCGGATACGTGGATGAGGCCGACATGAAGGGCGATGTCAAAGCGGGTCTGAATGTGCTCGTGCGTTGACCGGTACCGTCGCCGGTGCGGATTGGGGGCCATCCGTTGTCATCTGGTGCCAAGTCGCTATTCGGTCACGGGCGCGCTGTACGGCAGCGGCTAAACTCGGGGCATGCCGAGTGTGTCACCGTCCCGCATCATGAATGCCTTGTCCGTTCCCCAGTCCGTTCCCCTGGCCCAGGCCTATCGACTGCTCAACCACGGTCCCACGGTCCTGGTGTCTTCCGCCCATGGGACGCGCCGTAACATCATGGCCGCGTCCTGGAGCATGCCGCTCGATTTCGATCCGCCAAAGGTCGCCGTGGTGCTCGACCGGGCAACGCTGACCCGTGAGCTGGTCGATGCGTCCGGTGAGTTCGTGCTGGCCGTACCATGTCGCGCCATCGCCGAGCAGACCCTGGCGGCAGGGCGGTCGAGCGGCCGCGACGGCGACAAGTTCGCGGCTCTCGAATTCGAGACCTTTCCGGCCAGCCGCGTGGCGGCGCCGCTTCCGGTGGGCTGTATCGCCTGGCTCGAGTGCCGGGTCATCGACGAGCCGGGGATCCAGCATACCTACGATCTGTTCCTCGGCGAGGTGTTGGCCGCGTGGGCCGATCCGGCCGAGTTCTCCGATGGGCGCTGGCATTTTTCGGCGGACGAGCGACGCTCCATCCATTACGTTTCCGGTGGGCAGTTCTTCGCTACGGGCGAGGTCTTCGAGGTTTCCACGACGGGATGACATGGGCAGTTTTCCAGGGTATCCAGGGCGTGAAACAGAAATTTTTGTTGCATTGCACAAAATCTCTTGCATTCTCTCTTTGTGCGGCGCAACATGACGCCATACCGAAATCCTTTCGGTGACCGCAACCCAATTCGAGGAGAACACCATGTCCGTCAGCCCCGAACAGTTCGTGGCCACTTCCAAGGCCAACGTCGAAGCCGGTCTGAAGACCGCCACCAGCTTCGTCACCACCCTCTTCACCGCCGTCGAGCGCGTTGCCAGCCTCAATCTGGCCACCGCCCGCAGTGCTTTTGACGACAGCCTGGCCTTCTCCAAGGCAGTGCTCGCCGCCAAGGATCCGCAAGCCCTGGCTGCCCTGCAACTGGGCGCCATCACCCCGGCCGTCGAGAAGTCCGTGGCCTACGGCCGCAGCCTGTCCGACATCGGCGGCGACACCCAGGAAGAGCTGACCAAGCTGGTCGAAGCCGAAGCCGCTGTTCTGTCCAAGAACATCGACGTCGCGCTGGACGGCCTCTTCAAGAACGCCCCGGCCGGCTCCGAGCCCGCCATCAAGGCCGTGAAGACCGCCCTGGCCAACGCCAGCAGCGCTTACGAAGGCGCCACCAAGGCTGCCAAGCAAGTTGCCGCAGCCGCCCAGGCCAGCGTCGAGAAGGCCACTCTGGTTGCCGTCGAGAGCGTCGACAAGGGCACCAAGGCTGCCGCTTCCGCTCTGAAGGTCGCCTGATCGTCCGCGGCTCGCGCCGCGCGTTCATAGCGTCCTGCGAAAGGGCCCTTCGGGGCCCTTTCGTCGTTTACGCGTCGTGGGTCTTGTCGTCCTTTTTCGGATGGATGAAGGCCTGGCGCAGGCGGGCCAGCTCCTGCAGGCCCGCTGCGATGCGGCAATTGACCGAACCATCCAGCCAATTGCCGTCGGTGTCGGCCTGGCCGGCTGGCAGTCCGGTGAGCAGTGCCAGCGCCTCGTCTACGCTATTGATCGCCCAGATGTGGAAGCGTCCGCTACGGACGGCATCGACCACCTCGCTGGCGAGCATCAGGTGGCACACATTGGCGCTCGGGATCAATACGCCTTGTTCGCCGGTCAGGCCGCGGGCCGCGCAGAGCTCGAAAAAGCCTTCGATCTTTTCGTTGATGCCGCCGACCGGCTGCACGATACCGAACTGGTTCACCGACCCACTGACGGCCAGCGATTGGTGCAGAGGCAGTTGGGCGATGGCAGACAGCAACGCACACAGTTCGGCCAGCGACGCGCTGTCGCCCTCCACGCCGCCGTAAGACTGTTCGAAGACCAGGCTGGCTTTCAGCGACAGTGGCGTGCCGAGGCCGAAGCGGGCGCCGACGAAGGACGACAGGATCAGTACGCCTTTTGAGTGGATCGGCCCGCCGAGCTTCACTTCCCGTTCGATGTCGATGACCTCTCCGTCGCCGACCCGTACCGTTGCAGTGATTCGGGCCGGGTGCGCGAACGTGCTTTCCCCCAGCTGGATCACCGCGAGGCCATTGATCTGGCCGGTGTGCTGACCGGCGGTGGCGATCAGCAGCTGGTTGCGCAGCATTTCGTCACGGTAGCGCAGGCGCAGGCGCTCGTTGCGGTACTTCTGGGCAGCTAGGGCGGCTTCGACCTGGTCGCGGCCGATGGTGTCGGCCTCCGCTCTGGCTGCGAAATGGTCGGCTTGGCGAAGAAGGTCGTCGATGGGCTGGGTGTGGGTGCTCAGCCGTTCGGCATCGCCGGCCAGTCGCGCTGCATGTTCGATGATGCGCGCCACAGCTGGGGCGGACAGTGGGCGCAGCTTGGCCTGGCGGGCCAGCGTGGCGATCAGGCGGGCATAGGTTGCGGTGTTCTCCGGCGTGCGGCCGATCTCGCTTTCCATGTCGGCATTGATCTTGAACAGGGCCGGAAACTCAGGGTCGTACTGGGACAGCAGGTAATACACCAGCCGCTCGCCGACCAGTACCACTTTCAGGTCCAGCGGCATTGGCTCCGGTTCCAGTTGGACCGTGCTGCCCAGACCGATCAGGTCGGACAGGGACTCGATACGTACCACACCGGCCTTCAGGCAGCGCTTGAGGCCTTCCCAGGCATAGGGCTGGTTCAGCACGCGCAGTGCGTCTAGGACCAGAAAACCGCCATTGGCCCGTTGTAGTGCGCCGGCGCGGATCAGCGTGAAATTGCTCATCAGCGTGCCCATGTGGACCATGTGTTCGATGCGCCCGACGAGGTTCTGCAGGGTTGGATGATCCTCGTACACCACCGGCCGCTGGCCGCCGGAGGGGTTCTCCACCAGCAGGTTCACCAGATAGCGCTGCACGGCGATCATGCCGGAGTAGGTGGTGGTTTCGCTGTCGTCGTCGCTGCGCGTGGATTCGCGCAGGGATTCGCCGCTCTCCGTGATGTCGCGCAGAAGCTCGTCCAGGTGGGCGACGACATCCGGCAGGTCGGCATAGCCCGGTTTGAGATCGTCCACCAGGTGGGTCACGGTGAGTTGCAGAGCTTCGCTGCCGGCCTGCCTGATCCGGTTCTGGAGTTCTCGGCGCCAGCGCGGGAAGTCGTTCGTCAGTTTGTGCAGGCGCTCACGCAAGCCCTTGATGTGCTCCTCCAGTTCGTGCTGGCGGGCTTCCGGCAGTTCGGCGAATTCTTCCGGCGTCAGCGTGGCCTCGCCATTCTTCATTGGCACGAAGGCAAAGCCATGGGGCGTGCGCAAAAGGGCCACACCCAGTTCCCCCGCATCGCGGCCGAGGGTCTGTAGCGCGGTTTCCTCGCGCAGCTTCTCTTCCTCCTGCATGGCTTCCAGGCGGCCCCGGTAGTCGTCGCTCTGGAAGGCGGCATTGATGGCTGGAATCAGTTCCTCGACAAAGTGCTGCATATCGTCCCGCAAGCGGGCGCCGCGGCCGCAGGGCAGACGCAGCAGGCGCGGCCTGTCCGCGTCACCGAAGTTGAAGACGTAACACCAATCGGCCGGTGTATCGCCACTGTGGCTCTCGGCTTCCAGAAGCTGGCGGATGATGGCGTGGCGGCCACTACCGGTCTCGCCGAGGAGGAACAGGTTGTAGCCGTCGTGACGGATGTCCAGTCCGAGATGGATCGCTTCGATGGCCCGGCCGTGGATCTGCGCGGCATCCAGGTCGGGCAGCTCGGCACTGGTTTCGAAGGGGAGATCGGCCGGAATGCAGGCGGTGTAGAGAACATCCGGTGGCAGGGGATGCAGCGAAGTCATCGGGCGGGCCTTGTGTCATGCGCTGCCGCTAGCATAATCACTCCATTGCGCGCCGGCCATCGCCGAATTGCACGCGGTTCGTTTTTCCCGGCGCCCGAATGATCTGCGTCAATCCTTTCGGAGGTTTGCATGTCCGCCCAATCCCTGCAGGATCGTGCCGTTGGAGCCCTGATGGGGGCCTTCATCGGCGATGCACTGGCTCTCGGCCCCCACTGGTACTACGACCTTGATGCCCTGCGCGCCGACTACGGTGACTGGATCGACACCTATACGACGCCGCGCCCTGGCCGCTATCACGCCGGGCTCGCGGCCGGCCAGCCATCCCAGGCCGGGGTGTTGCTGGCGCTGACGCTGGATTCGCTGGTAGAGCGGGGCGGGTATGACGAAGCCGATTTCTGCCGGCGCATGGACGAGGATTTTTTCCCGCTGATCGACGGGACACCGATGCACGGCCCCGGCGGCTATACCAGCCAGTCGATCCGCGAGACCTGGCGCCGGCGCGTCGGGCAGGGGCTGGCGTGGGGGCATTGCGGCGGCAACGCGGATACTACCGAGGCCGCCGAGCGGACGCTGGCGATCGCCGTGCGTTACGCCCTGCGGCCCGCCGAACTGGCCTCGGCGGTGACGCGTAACACCGTGCTGACGCAGACCGACGGCACCGTGGTGGCGATGACCGTGGCTTTCGGGGCGGTGCTCGGCATGCTCGTCGAAGGCTATGCGCTGGATGAGCAGTTGTCGGGCCGCTTGATGGCCCGTGTGAAGAACGGGCTGCTGCCCTTCCACTCGGTGACCCGCGGTGCGCTGCAGGCGCCCCATCCGGATGCCGAGGAGGCCCCGGTAGCCGGGCGCTTCCCGTCGCCGGATGCGCTGCTCGGGCCGTCCGACACTGCCCGCGCGGCGCGCGACCCGTCCATTCGCATCGAGCCGGCGTGGAAGGTGTCGCTGGTCTATGGGTTGCCCTGCGCGGTGTATCACCAGTTTCCCGCCGCCTACTACCTGGCGGCCCGTTTTCCGGACGATTTCGAATCGGCGGTGCTGCACGCGGTGAACGGCGGCGGCCAGAACCAGGCCCGGGCTATCCTCACCGGAGCACTGGCCGGCGCTCAGAGTGGCTTGTCGGGGATTCCCCAGCGCTTCATCGACGGCCTGGAGAACGGGACCGAGCTGCTCGAGCAGGCTCGCCGGCTGGCCGTCCAGGTCATCGTGGGAACTTAGCCGCGTATTCCCGGCGTATGTCCGGCATGTTCGGGCTCTCGGCGGAAGTCCCCGCCGAGAGCCGGCTGCCCGGCTCATTCCAATGTCGTTACAATGCTGCGCGGATCGGACATGTAGGCCCGGGATACGCGGGCCATGTGGAGGAGATAGGGATGAGCGTCATTTTTGCCAAGACCCTGAAGGGGTACGAGGAGATCGAGCGCCGGGCTGCCGGCTTCAGTCCACGGGTGCGTCGCGTGCTGATCTTTGTGGACGGCAAGCGTACGGTCGAGGACCTGCGCGGCCTATTGCAGTCGGACGATCTGGAGCACACCCTCGGCATGCTCGAGGAAGAGGGCTACATCGGTATGGTGGA
Source organism: Zoogloea sp. GDB6 (assembly GCF_056724105.1). Taxonomy (NCBI): domain Bacteria; kingdom Pseudomonadati; phylum Pseudomonadota; class Betaproteobacteria; order Rhodocyclales; family Zoogloeaceae; genus Zoogloea; species Zoogloea sp. GDB6. Next base: position 379,383 of record NZ_CM161497.1, read on the forward strand.
GGCCACCGGGCCGGACGGTGTGCGCCAGGCCCCGCCACCACAGCAACCCCCGCTGACGGCCTTTCGCCTGCATCCGCCGGGGGATGATCCACAGCGCTTCAGGAAGGCCCGCAATTTCATGGTCAATACCCTCAACACCTTCATCGGGGCGGTAGGGACCAGTTCGTTGCAGAACCGCATCGATGCGGCGCCCAGTCCGGCGGCGCTGCGCGAGCTGTTCGACGAGTGGTATTACGCCATCGTCAGCTCCCGCGACGGCCGGCGGGAGGCCGAACAGCTGCGCCGGTTGCTGCTCGAGGTGATCTGAGGCGATATCGCGTACTTGCGCCGCATCAAGTACGCGGCAGCAGGGGATGGCTAAGCTGAGGATGCCATGGCCAGTTCCGAGCTCGATTTCAACATCCCCGGCCGCGAGATCGCCGTAGCGGCGGAGGCCCTGTACCTGGCCAATCTGATGATCGTGCCGGGCATCGCCTTCATCGCGCTGCTGGTGCTGTGGTTCCGCAAGCACCGGCGGGCGCCCGAACTGGCCCGTGGGCACCTGCGTCAGACCGTCGCCGCCAGCCTGTGGGCTGGCGTGCTGTTGGTGGTCGCCAACGCGGCGATCATCTTCACTGGCGGCTACGCTTCGCCATATACGTGGGTGATCGTGATCCTCTACTTCACGACCTGCCATTCCACGCTGATCTTCTGCGGTGCCATCGGCCTGGCCAAGGCGCTGGCCGGCAAACCCTTCCGTTATCCCTTGATCGGACCCCGCTGATGGCAACACCCCGTGTGATCCCGATCCGCCCGGTCACCACGGCGCGGCCCGACGGTGGCCGCCAGCGTCTGCGGCGCTGGGCCCAGGGCGGCTTCTTCGTGCTGTTCGTGCTGGCGCCGGTGTTCAATTTGCTGCGCTACGACTTGGTGGCGGGCCATGCGTGGCTGCTCGGTTTCGAGTGGCACGCCGGCCTGGAGGATTTCTCCGCCGGCCACATCGATGCGCTGGGCGCGGTGCTGCGGGTCATCGGGCGGGTGCTGCTGCCGATCCTCGCGGCCGGCGCCGTGCTGATCGGCGTGGCCTGGCGCTGGGGGCGGTTGTACTGCGGCTGGCTGTGCCCGCACTTTTCAGTGGTGGAAACCATCAACGGCTTCATGCGCCGCGCCATCGGCCGCCCCAGCATATGGGAAGCCCGCGAGCTGCCGCCGTGGGAGCCGGACGGCACGCCGGTGCGCTACGACCGCCTGTGGTGGCTCGTCACCGTGCCGCTGGCGGTGGGCTTCGCCTTCGTGTGGGCGGTGGTGCTGCTCACCTACCTGCTGCCGCCCTTCCAGGTGTATGGGCACCTGCTGGGGCTGGCGCCGACCCGCAACGAATTCATCTTCATCACCGCCGGCACGCTGGTGCTGTCGGCGGAGTTCCTGTTCGCGCGCCATCTGTTCTGCCGCTATGCCTGTGCGGTGGGCCTGTTCCAGAGCCTGGCCTGGATGGGCAACCGGGCGGCGATGGTGGTCGGCTTCGAGCGCGAGCGGGCCGCCGACTGTGCGAGCTGCTACAGTGCCTGCGACCATGTCTGCCCGATGCGCCTGAAGCCGCGCAACATCAAGCGCGCGATGTTCACCTGCACCCAGTGTGCCCAGTGTGTCAGCGCCTGCGAGACGACCCAGCGGGACAATCCCCGCGGCCCCTTGCTGCAATGGGTCAGCGGCGAGGCGGCACGGCATAACGAGGCGGCCTTCAGCGCGCCGAAACCGGAAAGGAAGACTCAGTGAGTGGTTTCAACGATTTCGCCATCGCCCGTGCGCTGCACGTGCTGGCGGTACTGCTGTGGATCGGCGGCGTGGCCTTCGTGACGCTGGTGCTGCTGCCGGCCTGCCGGGCGCTGGCCGAGCCGCAGGCCCAGCTTGAACTGTTCGAGCGGCTGGAGCACCGTTTCGCCGGGATCGCCCGCTGGAGCGTGCTGCTGGCCGGTGCGTCGGGGGCCTGGCTGGTGTGGCGGCTGGGCGTCGGTTCGCGTTTCGCCGACCCGGCCAGCTGGTGGTGGATGCACGGCATGGTGATCGTGTGGACCCTGTTCGCGGCGATGCTCTTCATCCTCGAACCCTTCGTGCTGCACAAGGCCTTCCAGGCCAGCGCCCGGCGCGACCCGCTGGGCACGATGGCACGCATCCAGCGCGTGCATGTGGTGCTGCTGAGCGTGAGCCTGATCGTGGTGCTCGGCGCCGTGGCGGGCAGCCACGGCGGCTGGGTCTTCCCGACCTGACCGGGCTCAGCTCGAGCAGCTCACTGCCAGCCCCTCAGCCCAGTCCGGCGGCGGCGCGGCAAAGCGTTCGTATTCCGGTTGGGCGTCGAAGGGCCGCGACAGGCAGGCCAGCACAGCTCGCACCTCGCTGAAGTCTCCACCTTGGGCGGCGCGGATCGCGGCTTCGGCGATCCAGTTGCGCAGCACATATTTCGGATTGACGGCGTCCATGGCGGCCTGGCGTTCCGTGTCGGGGCGCCCGTCGGCGGCGATGCGGGCACGCCAGCGGGCGATCCACGCATCCCCCGCGTCCCGGTCGATCAGCAGGTCGCGCAGCGGCGCGTCGGCGGCGGCCCGGCCGGCTTCGTCCACCTGCGCCGGCAGGCGGCCGAGATTGCGGAAGAACAGCGTGAAGTCCGGGTGCTGCTGCTGGAGCAGCTGGAAGGTGTCGCCGATGAAGTCTTCGTCGTCCGGGCGGACTTCGGCAAAGCCGAGCTTGGCGCCGAACAGCGCGAAGAACTGCTGCTCGAAGACCGGCGCATAGCTCTCCTCGATGGCGGCCTGCACCGCGGCGGCTTCGCCGATCAGCGGGGCCAGCGCGCGGCCGAGGGCGTACAGGTTCCAGTGGCCGATCTGCGGCTGGGCCTTGTAGCTGTAGCGGCCGTGGTCGTCGGAATGGTTGCAGATGTGATTGGCGTCGAAGGCGTCCATGAAGCCGAAGGGGCCGTAGTCGAGAGTCAGGCCGAGGATGGACATGTTGTCGGTGTTCATGACCCCGTGCATGAAGCCCACCGCCTGCCAGCGGGCGATCAACTCGCCGGTGCGCCGGCCGACGTCGCGCAGCAGGGCCTCGTAGGGATTGGCGGCGTCCCGGCATTCGGGGCGGAAGCGGTCGATCACGTAGTCGGCGAGCTGGCGCAGCTCGTCCAGCTTGCGGTTGGCGGCCCAGTGCTCGAAGGAGCCGAAGCGGATGAAGCTGGGGGCCAACCGGGTCACCACGGCGGCGGTTTCGATGCTTTCCCGGCGCACCGGCGCGTTCGAGCCGACCACCGCCAGCGCGCGGGTGGTGGGAATACCGAGGCCGGCCATGGCTTCGGAGCACAGGAATTCGCGGATGCTCGAACGCAGCACCGCGCGCCCGTCGGCGAAGCGCGAGTAGGGCGTCTGGCCGGCGCCCTTGAGCTGGATCTCCCAGCCCGTGGCCGGGTCGTCGAGGCCGATCGCCACCTCGCCGAGCAGGTGGGCACGGCCGTCGCCGAGCTGGCCGGCCCACACGCCGAACTGGTGGCCGGAATACACCGCGGCGAGGGGCTCACTGCCGGGCAGCAGGCGGTTGCCGGCAAAGAAGTCGGCGAACTCGGGGCGCGCCAGTTCGGCCGCAGGCAAGCCGATCAGCGCGGCCGCGGACGGGCTGGCGGCGACCAGGTAAGGATCGGGCAGCGGCTGCGGCGGCAGGCGTGTGTAGAAGGCTGCGGGCAGCCGCGCGAAGGCGTTGTCGAAGGGCAGGGTTTCGAGGGTGTGCATGGTCTCTGTTCGGGCAATTTGCCCACGGGGGTTCGGGTAATCTGCGGGACCGCGGCTCGGGCCGCGTGTTTTATAAAATCCGACTGTTTCACTATGGTATGGCTGCGCAGGCCTGAGGGGAAGGATGGAGACGCACATGAGCCGTCCGGCCGGGGCGATGGACGAGGGGCATGAACACAGCGTGGACCTCAAGCGCACGCTGTTGCTGTGGGTCAGTCTGTTCGCGGTGGCGATCGGGCTCGCGGCCAGCGCGGTGGTGCTGCAGCGGGCCGAGGCGCGCATGCGGGCCCATATCGAACGGGCCGGTGGCGCCGTGGAGCGCCTGCTGGCCAGTGAGGCCGCACAGCCGCGCGACGTGTTCCGCCGCAGCCTGGACGGCCTGGAGCTGTCGTCTCTCGACGGCATCGGGCCGCTGCTGGGTATCTGCGTGGCGGTGGAGGACATCTACAAACGGCCGGTGGTGCACCGCTGCTTCGGCGACGGGGCGGAGGCGCCGACCTTGCTGCGCGGCCTGCTGGCGGCCTTGACCGGGCCGGACATCACGTTCCGCGGGGTGATCGGCCAGTATCCGGGCGTGAAGGTCGGCGAGTTCGTTGTCACCCCCAACCTGGACAGCGAGGCCAACGCGGTGTGGGACCAGATCCGCACCGTGCTGGGCATGACGGTCGGCATCCTGGTGCTGAACCTGCTGGTCTATCTGCCGGTGCGCCGTGCACTGGGCCCGGCGCAGGAGATCCTGGCGGTGCTCGGGCGCCTGCAGGCCGGCGATCTGGCGGCGCGCATGCCACGCCCGCGGCTGGTGGAGCTGCGCCTCATCGCCAGCGGCTTCGATCACCTGGTGGCGCGCCTGCAGCAAACGCTGGCCGGCCAGCGCCAGCTGGCCCTGCGCCTGCTGACGGTGCGGGAGGAGGAGCGCCGCCACCTGGCGCGGGAGCTTCACGATGAGTTCGGCCAGTGTCTGGCTTCCATCGGCGCCGAGGCCGCCTATGTCAGCGCGGCGGCGGAGAACTCCCGCCCCGATCTGCTGCCGGCCGCCCAGGCTATCGCGTCGGTCACCGGTCACATGATGGAGAGCCTGCAGGGCATCCTGCACCAGCTGCGACCCATCGGACTGGAGGAGTTCGGCCTGCAGGCAGCGTTGGAGCAGTTGCTGGCGGGGGGGCGCCGGCGGCGCCCGGATTGCGCCTTCACGCTGGACATCGCCGGCATGGTGGACGACCTGCCCGACGGCCTGACGGTCAGCTTGTATCGCATCGTGCAGGAGAGCCTCACCAATGCGTTGCGCCACGGCGAGCCGGAAACGGTGGCGGTGCGCCTGCAGCGGGACGCGGCCGGCTGCCGCCTGTGGGTGGAGGACGACGGTGCGCCGCGCCACGGAGATACGGCTGGCAGCGGCCTCGGCGTGCTGGGCATGCACGAGCGGGTCGAGGCGCTCGGCGGGCGTTTTGCACTGGAGCCGGTTACGCCGCGGGGTATGCGGGTGAGCGCGATCTTCCCGCCCGATGCCTGCCACGAGGAGGGCGCGGCCCATGTCTGACACCACTCGCCTGCTGCTGGTGGACGATCACGCCATCGTCCGCGAAGGCTACCGCCGCCTGCTTGAGATGCGGCCTGACCTGCGTATCGTCGGCGAGGCCGGCACGGCCCGCGATGCGCTGGAGCAATTCCGCTTGCTGGAGCCTGACGTGCTGGTCCTCGACCTCGGGCTGCCCGACATGGGCGGCGTGGAGCTGATCCGCCGCCTCGTGCAGCGCGACGACCGCGTGCGCATCCTGGTATTCACGATGCACCGGGAGCCGTTGTTCGCGACCCAGGCGCTGCGTGCCGGCGCCCTCGGCTACGTGACCAAGAGCAGCCCACCGGCGGTGCTGGTGGAGGCGGTTTACACGGTGGCGGCGCGGCGCCAGGTGATCAGCCCCGACATCGCGCCGGAGCTGGCCCTGGCCCTCGTCGACCGCCCGCGGGAGCCGCTCGCCGAGCTGGCGCCGCGGGAGTTCGAGATCCTGCGCCTGCTGCTCGACGGCTGCAGCGCCGAGGAGATCGGCGAGCGGCTGTCGATCTCCTCGAAAACGGTGCAGAACTGCCACTACCAGATCAAGAGCAAGCTCGGCGTGCGCAGTGACATCGAGCTGACCCGGCTGGCGCTGCGCCTCGGGCTGATCTGAGCTTCAGGCCGTTTCCGCCTCTGCTTCGGCGGCAGCGGCCTCGAAGAGAGCCTGCAGGGTTTCCAGGCTCAGTTCGGCGATCGTCTCGCCGGCGTCGTCTAGGATCTCGTACAGCAGCTCGCCGGGCTGCGGGCGCATGCTGAACAGCACGATGCAGTCTTCGGCGCCGCCGCCTTCCCGGTGCGGTGTCTCGCTGGGCGGCGACACCGTGAAGCTGCCGGTCGGGCGCACTTCCCGCAGGCGGCCGTCCAGTTCGTAGAGGCGATGCTCGCCCTGCACGACGAAGGTGTGGTTGAGGGCCTTGTGGCGGTGCAGGACGATCTGCTGACCGGCGGCGAACTTGAACAGCACGTCGGCGATGCGCTGCTGCATGTCCACCTGCAGGATCGCATAGACGAAATGGGGAAAGTCGCCGAAGGGCTGCCAGCGGATGAGGCGTTCGTCGAAGTGGTGGGGCATGGGTTTGTCTCCTGATTGTCTAGGCCGGATGGCCGCTGCCAGTAGACCCTGGCAGACCCTGCTGCCGTGAGGTCAGCCTGCCCGGAAAACGGCGGGCAATCTTCCCGATGCATATGACGTCTGACGGTCGGGCAATTTGCCCACCGGCATCCGGGCAGGATGCCGATGTCCCGGCGTGTCCGCAGGCCTAGAGTCGGAGTGAGGCGGGGCACGGGTTCCCGCCATGACTCGATGGGGATGCCGATGCGTAGATCGACCGGGGCCGCCATGCTGGCCCTGTTTTTCACCACCGCGGTGGCGACGGCGGACAACCGCTTCTGCGGCGGGCCGGTGCCGCAGACCGGGGAGCCCACCGACCTGGCCCACGTGGTCGGCGACCAGACCCTCGAATACATCGTGGATCAGCCTGCCAGCCTGATGGTGTGCAGCAAGGGTTATCTGCTGGAGAAGTGCGGCGACCACGACAACGCCCGCAAGGTCTTCGACAAGTGCATCGCCGCCGGCTACATCGGCGCGATGATCTGGAAGGCCCTGATGCTGCAGGACGGGGCGGGCGGTGTGCCGCCGGACCTGCCGGCCGCCGCCGAGTTGATGCACCGGGCGGCGCTGGCCGGCGATTCCCCGTATGCGACCTTGGGCAAGCTCCATTATGCGAGCGCCCTGCAGGAGGGACGCGGCGTGCCGAAGGACGAGGTGGAGGCGCGCAAGTGGTTCGAGGCTGCCGCGCGCGACGGTAATCCGGACGCCATCGAATTCCTGCGCACCGGTTATCACGTGGGCGACCGGGACGGGCAGGCGCGGGGTACGGGTACGCCGCCGCCCCCGGTACTGGCGGGCCCGACGCCGCCTTTGCCGGGGGAACTGTTCGAGGCGGCGCAACCAAAGATGGCTGCTCGGCCTGCCCAGGAGGTGCGTGGGAGCAGCGCACGGCGCCTGTTGGATGCGCCGCCGAGCACGCCGTTCGTCAGTCCGCCTCCGCCCGCCGACGCTTCCGTATCCGCTCCGGTCGCCGGGCAGCATCTGGCGAAGCTGGCCGAACCGGTGGTGCAACCCGTGGGTTCCGCGTCGGGCGGGCTGGCCGCGCTGTGCGGCGTGCTGCTGCTGTCGGGCGCCTTGCGCCAGTCTCTGCGTGCGCCGATGGCGCGTCGCTCACTTTCCCTTTCCCGGGCCTGAAACGATGAATGCCAATCTTGAAATCCTGATGTACGACGCCAGCCAGCTCTTCCTGGCGCCGGTGCTGCTCGCCATTGCGGCACTGTTTCTGTATGCCTTCCATGCCTGCGGGGCCTTCCTGTGGCAGGCCTGGCAGCGGCGGCTGGGCGTGGATGCGGGCTTCGAACTGGTCGAAATGCACCGCGCCAATCCTGCGCTCGATATCGCCGAGTTGGAGGCGGTGGCCAGCCAGCGTCTGGAAGTCTCCCGCATCGCCACGCGGGTGGCGCCGATGCTCGGCCTGGTGGCGACGATGATCCCCATGGGGCCGGCCCTCAAGGCGCTTGGCGACGGGCAGCTGGCCGATGTATCGCACAGCCTGATGGTGGCTTTCTCGGCGGTGATCCTGGCCCTCATTGCGGCGGCGCTCACCTTCTGGGCGCACAGCGTACGGCGGCGCTGGTATGCGACGGATCTGCTGGCCGTCGAAAAGGGCCTGCCCGCAAATGGCCCGGCGGTCGTGGAGGTGGCGCGATGAAATGGCGTCTGCACGATGCCGGCGAGGACGACGATCCGCTGCTGTCGGTGGTCAACCTGGTGGATGTCTTCCTGGTGCTGATCGCTGCGCTGCTGTTGGCGGTGGCCCGCAGCCCGGTGAACGTCTTCGATGCCGGGCAGGTGACGGTGATCCGCGATGCCGGTACGCCGGACATGGAGATCGTCGTCAAGAACGGGAAGAAGATCGAGCGTTTCCGCGGCGACGGCGCCGCGGCAGCGTCGGCCGGCCAGGGCGTCAAGGCCGGCATTGCCTACCGGATGCCGGACGGCTCGCTGGTCTACGTTCCGGAATGATCTGCGGATCTGCGCGCTCCCGCTGGCGGGGGCGCTTTTTTTGGTCCCGGTTTCAGTCGGCGCCGACGGGGCGCACGCTGGGCAGCTCGTCGTCGGTGAACGGGCGGGAGTGGGTGAAGAAGGCCTTGCCGCGGCCGCAGTCGAGGGAGAAGTCGCCACCGTTGCCCGGCTTCACGTCGAGGGTCAGCTGGCTGTTCTCGTAGTACTGGAATTCCTGGTGCCCCAGATAGAAGTCTGCGCCATTGACCGCGCCCAGCTTGAGCATGGTCTGGCCGGGGAGCACCTCGCCGACCTTGTAGCAGTTGGGCACGCTGCCGTCGCAGCAGCCGCCGGACAGCAGGAACATCAGCGGGCCGTGATCGGCGCGCAGTTCGTCGATGTACTGATTGGCCGCTTCGGTGGCCACGATGCGTTCGGTCATGTGCGTGCTTTCCTGAGGGCGAAAAAAAACGGGGCGAGAGACCCGCCCCGTAACACCTTGCCTTACTCGTAAAGCTCTTGGATCAGAAGAAGCCCAGCGCGTTCGGGCTGTAGCTGACCAGCAGGTTCTTGGTCTGCTGATAGTGGTCAAGCATCATCTTGTGGGTTTCGCGGCCGATGCCGGATTCCTTGTAGCCGCCGAAGGTGGCGTGGGCCGGGTAGGCGTGGTAGCAGTTGGTCCACACGCGGCCGGCCTTGATGTTGCGGCCCATGCGGTAGGCACGGCTGCCGTCACGGCTCCACACGCCGGCACCGAGGCCGTAGGGGGTGTCGTTGGCGATTTCGAGGGCTTCGGCTTCGTCCTTGAAGGTGGTCACGGCGAGCACCGGTCCGAAGATCTCTTCCTGGAACACGCGCATCTTGTTGTGGCCCTTGAAGAGGGTCGGCTGGATGTAGTAGCCGCCGGCCAGGTCGCCGTTCATATGGGTGCGATCGCCACCGACCAGGCACTCAGCGCCTTCCTGACGACCGATTTCCATGTAGGACATGATCTTGTTCAGCTGATCCTGGGAGGCCTGAGCACCCATCATGCTGTCGGTATCCAGCGGGCTGAGCTGCTTGATAGCCTTGACGCGTGCCAGCACCTTTTCCATGAAGCGGTCGTAGATCGACTCCTGGATCAGCGCGCGGGACGGGCAGGTACACACTTCGCCTTGGTTGAACGCGAACAGCACCATGCCTTCGACCGCTTTGTCGAGGAAGGCATCGTCGGCCGCCATGATGTCTTCGAAGAAGATGTTGGGGGACTTGCCGCCCAGTTCCAGGGTGGCAGGGATCAGGCTGGTAGCGGCGGCCTGGGCGATCACGCGACCGGTGGCGGTAGAGCCGGTGAAGGCAATCTTGGCGATGCGGCGGCTGGTGGCTAGCGGCATGCCGGCTTCGCGGCCGTAGCCATTGACGATGTTCAGCACGCCCGGCGGCAGCAGGTCGGCGATCAGTTCGGTCAGGATCAGGATGGAGATCGGGGTTGACTCAGCGGGCTTCAGGACCACGCAGTTGCCGGCGCCGATAGCGGGGGCCAGCTTCCAGGCAGCCATCAGGATCGGGAAGTTCCAAGGGATGATCTGGCCGACGACGCCCAGGGGCTCATGGAAGTGGTAGGCGACGGTGTTTTCGTCGATCTCGGAGATGCCGCCTTCCTGGGCGCGCAGGCAACCGGCGAAGTAGCGGAAGTGGTCGACCGCCAGCGGGATGTCAGCGTTCAAGGTTTCGCGGATGGCCTTGCCGTTATCAACGGTTTCGGCGTAAGCCAGCTTCTCGATGTTGGCTTCGAGGCGGTCGGCGATCTTCAGCAGCAGGTTGGCACGCTCTGCAGCCGGGGTACGGCCGAACTTGTCGGCGGCGGCGTGGGCGGCGTCGAGGGCCAGTTCGACGTCTTCTGCGCCGGAGCGGGCAGCCTGGGTGTAGGCCTTGCCGGTGATCGGGGTGATGACGTCGAAGTACTCGCCCTTGACAGGAGCGACCCACTTGCCGCCGATGAAGTTGTCGTACTTGGACTTGTATTGGACTTTGGCGTCGGCAGTGCCGGGCAATGCGTACAGCATGAGTATCTCCTCCTGGTGTCGGTTCGAAAACGCTTCGTACAGCGCTGAACCTTATTCAGCAGGGGGCATGCCAGTACGGGATCAGGTCTGGTTATGGACTCAAATGTCTTGTTTATCAGTGGCTTGGCAGGCTTGTCTAATTTTTGTGCAGCGCAATGGGTGGGTGGAGGGGGTGTTCATTTTTGATACAGGTGCTCCATGCGAAGTGCACGATGGAGCACCTGGCGTTGCATCAGGCGATCCGGAAGCGTCCGGATACGACTTCCAGCTGGCGGGACAGCTCGGCCAGTTCTCCGGCCGCGCGGGTCAGCGTGGCGGCGCTGGCGGCGTTGGATTCGGAGGTGCCGGCAATGCGTTCGACCCGCTGCGCGATGTCCCGGGCGGCGGTCGATTGTTCCTCGAGACCCAGCGTAATGCCGGCCACCGAAGCGAGCACCCGCTGGGTACTGTCCTGGATGCTGCCGACCGTGGCGCCGGCCTCGGCGGCCAGCGAGACGCCGCGGGCCACCCGCGTGACGCCGGCCTCCATGTCGTCGGCCGCGCCGCGGGTCGCACTCTGGATGCGTTCGATCATCGTGGTGATCTCGGCGGTAGAGTTGGTGGTTCGCTCTGCCAGTTTGCGCACTTCATCGGCGACGACGGCAAAGCCACGTCCCGATTCGCCTGCGCGGGCTGCCTCGATGGCGGCGTTGAGGGCGAGCAGGTTGGTCTGGTCGGCGATGTCTCGGATCACGGCGACGATCATCGAGATGTCACCGGACAGGCTTTCGAGATCGCGTACGGAGTTGGCCGATTCGTTTACCGATTCGGCGATGGCGCGCATCTCGCCGGCCGCCGCGGTAATGACGCTGGCACCGCTGCTGGCCTGGCTGCCCGAGCCTTCCGAGAGTTCCCGTGATTCACGGGCGTGGTCGCCGATGTGGTCGATGGAGACCGACAGTTGCTCCACGGCCGCGGCCATCGCCGACGCCGATTCGGATTGTTCTTCGGCGAGCCGATGGGTGTCGCCGGCGGTCTGGCTGAGCTGGCGGGCGTTGGTGAGCAGGGTATTGACCTGGTTGCGGATCGATGCAATCAGCTCGTGCAGGTTGTTGCGCATGACCGCCAGGTGGATGATCAGCGCACCCAGTTCATCGTTTCCGGCCTGGGGCAGTGGTTGCAGCAGGTTGCCGCTGGCGATGGCCTCGGCAACCCCCTTGCCGGCGTCGACGGACTGACGCAGGCGGTGGGTCAGTGCGACCGCACCCAGTGCGGCCGCCAGCAGGCCGACAGCGCCGAGCCCGATGAAGAGCTGCAGGAGGTCCTGGTAGCGGGCTTCGGCGCGGGTGTATTCGGCCTGGGCCGCATCGCCCTGACGGCGCAGCGTCTCGCCAAGTTGGTCCAGTCCGCTCGCGTCGGGACTACCGCTGGCCCGCAATTGGGCGCTCAGGGACGTGAACTGTTGCGTGATCTCCACCTGTGCGCCCTGGTGTTGCTTCAGGGCATCGCGGGCTTGTGCGGCATCCTTGAGCCCAACGATGCCGAAGCCGACTCCGATGACTGTCGTGAAGGCCGTGAGCAGGTAGATGCGGGTGCCGATGCTGAGGGCCGGAACGATCCGTTGCGCCAGCGCCGCGATGCCCCGGGGGGCGAGGCGCCCTTCCTGCAACAGGATGCTCGGATCACGCTGCATCTGTGCATAGAGGGCTTCGGCGCCGCTTATCTCGCTGCGCGAGGCCTTGATGCGTACGGACATGTAGCCGGAACCGTCGGGGAGAGGGGTGGCGGTGGCTCTTACCCAGTAGAAGTCGCCGTTCTTGCGGCGGTTCTTGACGGTTCCGCTCCACGGACGGCCACGAGACAGGGTGTCCCACATGTCCCGGTAGGCTTCCGACGGCATGTCGGGGTGGCGGACGATATTGTGGGGCTGACCGATGAGTTCATCGTGGGTGAAGCCGCTGGCGGCGATGAATTCGCTGTTGCAGTCGGTGATCTTCCCGTCCCGGTCGGTGCGGCTGATGATGGCCGCGCCATCGGGAATGACGTATTCGTTCTGGCTGACAGGCTGGTTGTTGCGCACGGGGGGCTCCGGGGCAGGGTCGGTGCGCGTTTATAACGGATTAAACCCTCAATGCTGAAGGGCTATTCGCAACATGCGGACGGATTTTTTCCACAACGCCATTGTTTTTTATGTATTTGTCGTTATCCGCGTATTTCGGTGCTGCGACTGGTACCCGTGACGACGCCGTGTTGGTCGAAATGAATATTGAAGAACAGGGCCGCGTTGAATTCGGGGGGCAGGCGCCAGTCCCAGACTTCTTCCTTTTTCAGCGCGAATTGCTGGATGCTGCGCGGTTTGCCGAGCAGGCGGCGGACTTGGTCGCGGGTCCAGCCGGGCTGGACGCGGGCGAAGTTCTCCGGGGTCAGCACGTTTTCCAGGCTGCGCAGGATGTTGTCGGGGCCGATGGTGGCCATGAAGCACTCGGTGCCTTCGGGTTGGCGGGTGTATTCCCAGGTCACGCTGCCGTCCTCGTTGCGCCATTCGATGCCGGGCTGGCCGAGTTTGGCGCGTACGTCGTAGCCGGTGGACACGCCGGGCTTGAGGTCTTTCATGTTGGCTGCGTCGCAGCCGGCCAGGCCGAGGGCGGCGAGGGCGCCGAGAAAAAGGGCGATCAGTTGGCGCATCAGGGGCTCCATAGCTACCCGTTTCCGGTCAAAGCGGCCGGGCTTGGTTACAATCCAACCCCGGCAGGACCGGGGCTTTCACGGTCGATTCTGGCACGAACCCAGTTGGCGGAGGACGGACAGTGAAACACGGCATGAGAGGGCTGGCCCTGGCGGGCCTGGTGATGTTCGGTAGTGCTGCGGCACGGGCCGACACGGTCGTGAAGATCGGCTTCGCCGGGCCGCTGACCGGCCCGATCGCCCACGTGGGCAAGGACGAGCAGTACGGCGCCCAGCTGGCCCTCGACGACGCCAACGCGAAGGGCGTGCTGCTCGGCGGGCAGAAGGTGCGTTTCGAGCTGCTTTCCGAGGACGACCAGAGCGACCCGCGCACCGCCACCACGGTGGCCCAGCGCCTCGCCGACGCGGGCGTGAAGGGGGTGGTCGGGCACGTCACTTCCGGTGCATCGATTCCCGCCTCGCGCATCTACGAGCAGGCCGGAATCCCGGCGATCACCCCATCGTCCACCAGCCCCAAGCTGACCCAGCAGCGCTACCGTACGACCTACCGCGTCATTGCCAACGACACCCAGCAGGGCGCGGCGATGGTCGGCTTCGCCGCCGACGTGCTGAAAGCGAAGCGCATCGCCGTCATCGACGACCGCACGGCCTACGGCCAGGGGCTGGCCGATGCCGTGGTGGACAGCCTCAAGCGCCGCGGCCTGGCGCCGGTCGGGCGGGAGTTCACGTCCGACAAGGCCACAGATTTTGCGTCCATCCTGACAAAGCTGAAGGCCGCCCAGCCGGATGCGATCTTCTACGGTGGCATGGATGCCCAGGGCGCACCGCTCCTCAAGCAGATGAAGCAGCTCGGCATCGGCGCCAAGTACCTGGGCGGCGACGGGGCGTGCACCACCGAGATGATCAAGATCGCCGGTACGTCGATGAGCGAGGACGTGTATTGCACCAAGGCAGGTATCCCGATGGACAAGATGCCTGGCGGCAAGCAGTTCAACGAGCGCTTCAAGGCGCGTTTCAAGGTGCCGGTGCAGCTTTATGCGCCCTACAGTTACGATGCCACTACCGCGTTGATTGAAGCCATGAAGCTCGCTAATTCGGCCGAGCCTGCCCGTTATCTACCTTTCCTGCAGAAAGTCGCGTTCAAGGGCATCACCGGCAACATCGCCTTCGATGCCAACGGCGACAGCCGCGAAGGCGGCGTGTCCCTGTACCAGTTCAAGGCCGGCCAGTGGGAGCCCCGCAACTGAACGGCCCCGAAGTTGCTTGCCTGCTTCACACCTTACAAATCCGAGGAGAAAACCGCATGAAACACACCCTTGTCGCCCTCGCCGTGCTCGGTCTTGGTGCATCCGGCGCCTACGCCCAGGAAGTCGTCAAGCTCGGCACCGCCGCGCCGTTGACCGGCACCCAGGCCCACCTGGGCAAGGACATCGAGAACGGCGTGCGTCTGGCCATCGAGGAGTACAACGCCAAGGGCGTGACCCTCGGCGGCAAGAAGGTGAAATTCGAGGTGCAGGCCGAGGACGACCAGGCCGATCCGAAGACCGCCACCACGGTGGCCCAGCGCCTGGCCGACAGCGGTGTGAAGGGCGTCATCGGCCACCTCAATTCCGGCGCCTCCATCCCCGCCTCGCGGATCTACAACGAAGCCGGCCTGCCGCAGGTGTCGCCGGCCTCCACCAACCCCAAGCTGACCCAGCAGGGCTTCAAGGGTGCTTTCCGTACCATCGCCAACGACGTGCAGCAGGGCCAGGCCATCGGCCGCTACGCCGCCACCAAGCTGGGCAAACGGGTCGCCCTGATCGATGACCGCACGGCCTACGGCCAGGGTCTCGCCGACGAGGTGGACAAGGCCGTCAAGGCCGCCGGCGGCACGCTGACCGGGCGTGAATTCACCAGCGACAAGGCCACTGACTTCCTGGCCATCCTGACCCGTATCAAGGCCCAGAACCCGGACGTGATCGTCTATAGCGGCATGGACACCCAGGGTGGTCCGATGCTCAAGCAGATCAAGCAGCTCGGCATTACCGCCAAGTTCATCACCGGCGACGGCGGTTGCACCGGCGAGATCGCCAAGCTGGCCGGCGATGCGATCGGCGCCAACGCCTTCTGCACCCAGCCTGGCCTGCCGCTGGACAAGATGCCGGGCGGCAAGGACTTCAACGCCCGCTTCAAGAAGCGCTTCAACACCGACGTGCAGATCTACGCGCCGTATTCCTACGACGCCACCGCGGCGATCATCGAGGCGATGAAGGCTGCCAACAGTTCCGATCCGGCCAAGTACGGCCCCTTCATCTCGAAGGTGCATTTCCCCGGCGTGATCGGCACCGTGGCCTTCGACGCCAAGGGTGACATCAAGGACGGTGCGGTCACCGTCTACCAGTTCAAGGCCGGCAAGTGGGAGGCCGTGCAGTAATCAGGCATCCAGCCCTCAGGGGCTCGAATGGGCGCGGAGTCGACTTTCAGGCGACCGGCGCCCATTGTTGTATCTCCGGGGGCGATCGAGTTCGCCCCAACCGGGGTCTTTCCCTCTCTTCACTCTGCGGTGTATCGCAATTAATGGAAACCCTCCTTCAACAAACCGTGAATGGCCTCGTCGTGGGCAGCGTGTATGCGCTGGTCGCTCTCGGCTACACGATGGTCTATGGCATTCTCGGGCTGATCAATTTCGCCCACGGCGACGTGCTGATGGTCGGCGCGCTGGTCGCCCTCGAGGCGATCCGCCTGATCCAGACCTACGCGCCCGAGCTCGGCCTGGTGCCGACGCTGCTCGGCGGCCTGGCCGCCTCCGTGCTGGTGTGCATGGTGCTCGGCTACACCATCGAGCGGACCGCCTACCGCCGCCTGCGTAACGCGCCGCGGCTGGCCCCGCTGATCACCGCCATCGGCGTGTCCTTCCTGCTGCAGACGATCGCGATGATCATCTGGGGCCGCAACTACCATACCTTCCCGCAGCTGGTGTCCACCACGCCGCTGGAGCCGGTGGCCGGCGTCTTCATCACGCCGGTGCAGATCGCCATTCTGGTGGTGTCGGCCCTGCTGATGGTGGCGCTGATGCTGCTCGTCAATAAAACCCGCCTCGGCCGCGCGATGCGCGCCACCGCCGAGAACCACAAGGTGGCCAGCCTGATGGGCGTGGACACCAACAAGATCATCGCCGCCACCTTCATCATCGGTTCCGCACTGGCGGCGGTGGCCGGCGTGATGTTCTCGTCCAACTACGGCATCGCCCACTACGCGATGGGCTTCATGCCCGGCCTCAAGGCCTTCACCGCGGCGGTGCTGGGCGGCATCGGCAACCTGGGCGGGGCGATGCTCGGCGGGCTGGTGCTGGGTCTCGTCGAGTCCATCGGCGCCGGCTACATCGAGGACATGAGCTTCGGCTTCCTCAACTCCAGCTACCAGGACATCTTCGCCTTCATGATCCTCGGCATCGTGCTCATCTTCCGGCCCACCGGCCTGCTGGGTGAGCGGGTCGCTGATCGAGCCTGAGGTCTTCCGTACATGAACGAACTCGCTCTCGCCATCCCCTGGCTCGGCAAACGCAACCCGGCGGCGGCCCGTGGCGTGGTGATCCTGCTGGCCTTTGCGGCCCCGTTGATCGCTATGCTGTTCGGCAAGACCTGGGTGCGCATCCTAGACTTTGCGATGCTCTACGTGATGCTCGCCATCGGCCTCAACCTGGTGGTGGGCTTCGCCGGCCTGCTCGACCTGGGTTACATCGCGTTCTATGCGGTCGGTGCCTACACCTTCGCTTTCCTCGCCTCGCCGCAGTTCGAGCTGCATCTGCCGTTCTGGCTGGTGCTGCCGCTGGGGGCCGGCTGCGCGGCGCTGGCCGGCATCATCCTCGGCCTGCCCACGCTGCGTCTGCGCGGTGACTATCTGGCCATCGTCACGCTGGGCTTCGGGGAGATCGTGCGGATCTTCCTGAACAATCTGAACCAGCCGATCAACATCACCAATGGCCCCCAGGGCATCAACATGATCGACCCGCTGGTGCTGCTCGGCTGGGATGTCTCCAAGCCGCTGAAGATCGGCGAGGAGATCACGATCAACTCCCTGTTCCAGTACTACTACATCTTCCTGGCCTTCGTCGCTTTGTCGGTGGTGCTCGTCCAGCGCCTGCAGGTGTCGCGGGTCGGCCGGGCGTGGGCGGCGATCCGCGACGACGAACTGGCGGCCAAGGCGATCGGCATCAACACCCGCAACATGAAGCTGCTGGCCTTCTCGCTGGGCGCTACCTTTGGCGGCGTGTCCGGCGGGCTGTTCGCCGCCTTCCAGGGCTTCGTGTCGCCGGAGAGCTTCTCGCTGATGGAGTCCATCGCCGTGCTGACGATGATCGTCTTCGGCGGCATGGGCAACCTGGCCGGCGTCATCGTCGGCGCGCTGGCCCTCACCGCGCTGCCGGAGGTGCTGCGCTACGTGGCGATTCCGGTGCAGCAGGCGCTGTTCGACAAGGTCATCCTCGATCCCGAAGTGCTGCGCATGCTGTTGCTGTCGCTGGCGATGATCTTCATGATGCTGCTGCGTCCGGCCGGGCTGATCCCCGCCTACAGCCGCTATTCCCGCCCCGAACTGGTGGTCGGTAAGGAGGCAGGCAAGTGATCACCCTGCTCGAAGCCCGCGGCATTACCAAGCGCTTCGGTGGCCTGACGGCCCTGTCCGACGTATCCCTGACCATCCGCAAGGGCGAGGTGTACGGCCTGATCGGCCCCAACGGCGCCGGCAAGACGACCTTCTTCAATGTGCTGACCGGCGCCTATGTGCCGGACGGCGGCGAGCTGGTCTTCAATGGCACCGAGCTGCCCACCGGCAAGCCACATAAGGTGGTGGAGGCGGGCATCGCCCGCACCTTCCAGAACATCCGCCTGTTCCGTGACATGACTGCGCTGGAGAACGTGATGGCCGGCCATCACATCCGCTCCCGCGCCAACCCGTTCTCGATCCTGCTGCAAACCCGTCAGGCCAAGGAGGAGGAACGCCTGATCACCGAGCGCGCTTACGAGCTGCTGCGCTACGTGGGGATCGAGCGTTTCGCCGACACGGTGTCGAAAAACCTCTCCTACGGCGACCAGCGCCGCCTGGAGATCGCCCGCGCGCTGGCCACCGAGCCGCAACTGCTGGCCCTCGACGAGCCCGCGGCGGGCATGAACGCCACCGAGACCGCCAAGCTGCGCGAACTGGTGCAGACCATCCGCCATGACGGCGTCACGGTGCTGCTCATCGAGCACGACGTGAAGCTGGTGATGGGCCTGTGCGATCGCCTCGCGGTGCTCGACTTCGGCAAGAAGATCGCCGAGGACGTGCCCGCTGAGGTGCAGAAGAACGATGCCGTGATTTCCGCCTACCTCGGCGGGCACGGTACCCACAAGACGGGAGCGGCGGCATGAGCGACGCAAACACGCCGATCCTCCAGCTGCGCGACACCAAGGTCGCCTACGGCGCCATCGAGGCGGTGAAGGGCATCAGCCTGGAACTGGCGAAGGGCGAACTGGTGTCCCTGATCGGGGCCAACGGCGCCGGCAAGACCACCACGCTGAACGCCATCGCCGGCACCCTCGGCACCGCCGGCGGGGAGATCCGCTACGCCGGCGAGGCCATCGACAAGCTGCCGGCCCATAAACGCCTGCGCAAGGGATTGGCCCTGGTGCCGGAAGGGCGTGGCATCTTCACGCGCCTGACCGTCGAGGAGAACCTGCGCATGGGCGCCTACTGCCGGCGCGACACGGACGCCGTCGAGGCCGACATGGAGCGCATCTTCGGCATGCTGCCGCGGGTCAAGGAGCGCCTGGCCCAGGTGGCCGGCACCCTGTCCGGCGGCGAGCAGCAGATGGTGGCCATCGGCCGTGCGCTGCTGTCGCGGCCCAAGCTGCTGTTGCTGGACGAGCCGTCGATGGGGCTTGCGCCGCTGGTGGTGGAGAAGATCTTCGAGGTGATCCGCTCGGTGGCCGCCGAGGGGGTGACGATCCTGCTGGTCGAGCAGAATGCCAATCTGGCGCTGGAGTTTTCCCAGCGGGCTTATGTGATGGAGTCCGGGCGTATTACCCTCAGCGGTTCGGGTGCCGAGCTGCTGGCTGATCCCAAGGTGCGCGCTGCCTACCTGGGGGAGTGATGGATAGGGGCTGACGTGGAGGGCTTTGCCGTCTAGTCTTTGGAGACGGGGGTTCCATTCGTGTCACCCATGTCCGTTCCGTCCATCGGTTCGTCCTCTTTTGCGGTCCTCGGCCAGGTCCTGGCTGCCCAAGCCAAGGCGCGGGCTAGTGCGTCCTCTTCTACCGCTGCGGGGGCGACGACGAATGGCAAGCTCAGCGAGTCGGATCAGCGTGTTGTAGCCAAGCTGCAGCAGCAGGATCGAGCCGTGCGCGCCCACGAGCTGGCCCATATCGCCGCCGGGGCCGGCGTCGTCACCAGCGGGGCCAGCTACACCTACGAGACCGGACCGGACGGCAAGCGCTACGCCAGCGGCGGCGAGGTCAGCATCGATGTCTCGCCGGGGCGAACTCCGCAGGACACCCTGCGCAAGGCTGAGCAGGTCCGCGCATCGGCACTGGCGCCCGCCGACCCGTCGGCGCAGGACCGCAGCGTCGCCGCGCGGGCCGAGCAGATGGCGACCGAGGCGCGCATTGAACTGACGGATGCATCCGCCCAGAAGACCCATAGCACGGCGAGCAGCGGCAGCAACGACGACCCGGCCAGCGCCCTCTACCGGAGCGTCGCCGGCGGGCACGCGTCGTCGGGTAGCCGCGTCAATACCTGGGCCTGATCCTGGGCCCGGTGGGCGACCCATTCGACGAGGTGCCAGCGGGTGCCGGTTATCGGCCATGGCGCATAGGCGAAGGGGCCGGTGCCGCTGAGGCGGAAGGTTGCATGGTCCGTCACCGTGAGGGCCTGGCCCGGCCAGAAGCGCGCCAGCGTTGTCTCCAGGCTTTCCGTTTCCGTGATCGTCAGCGTGTCCCGGTAGCTCGGTGCGGTGAGGGTCGAGATCACATCGTGGTAGCTCGCCCAGGTGCGTCCGGCCAGGTGGCGCTGGAGCAGTGCGGACCAATCCTCCGCTGGCGCGCTGATCTGGCCGAGCACGTTGGAGAACAGGAAGGCCGCGTGCGGGAAGCGTGCGGCCAGCCATGCCAGGCCGTCCGGCGTGCGCAGGCTGTCCAGCCGGTCGAAGCGCAGCGCCGTCGCGTCGTGGCGGCGGGCCAGCAGGTGGCGGGCGAGGGGATCGGGTTCCAGCGCGACGACGCCATCGAAACGGCTCAGGAAGCCGCCCGGCAGCGCATAACCCGCATTCGGGCCGACGATGACCAATTCCTTCTCGGCGATACGCCATCCATCGAGCCAGCCGGCCACCGCGGCATGGAAGGCTGCCCAGTTCCGGTGGCGCTGCCGCCTTGCGCGCAGGTGGTACACCAGGCCGCCGCTGGGGTCGAGCAGGTGGTCGCGCAGGCGGGGAAAGGACGTGGGCACTTGCAGGCGGAGAGAAGGAAACGGCTCCGATTATGCCGGATGGGCTGGTCAGCTCCATGTCCGGGATGCCATGCTTCGGCTCTTATCGAATTTGCTTGAGCGAGAAGGAGAGTGGGATGTCGGATCCGCTGCACGAAGCGCAGTTGTCGTCAGAGGTGGTGTTCGAGGGGCGCCTGCTGAAGGTTTACCGGGACCAAGTGCGCCTGCCTGACGGCAAGGACGGGGTACGTGAGTACATCAAGCACCCGGGGGCGGTGGTGGTGATCCCGGTGCTGGCGGATGGTCGCCTGGTTTTCGAGCGCCAGTTCCGTTACCCGGTGGGGCGCGCCTTCCTGGAACTGCCGGCCGGCAAGCTCGATCCGGACGAGGACATCCTCGACTGCGCCCGCCGCGAACTGCAGGAGGAAACCGGTTACGTCTCCGAGCAGTGGCGCTACCTGGGCGTCATGCACCCGTGCATCGGCTACTCCAACGAGCGCATCGAGATTTTCCTGGCCACTGGCCTGGAGCATGTCGGCCACGCCTGGGATGACGGGGAGTTCCTGGAAATCCTGACCCTCAGCCTGGAGGAGGCCCGCGAGGCGGTTTTCGATGGCCGCATCACCGACGCCAAGACCATCACGGCGCTGTTCTGGGCCGAGCGGGAGCTGGCCAAGGGCTGAGCGCCCCGTTTCGGCTAGGGCTCGTCGGAGCTTGCCGCTTCGAGGGGCTGTGCCGCGGCTGCACGGCTGTTGCGATGGTAGAAATGCCACCACAGCAGGAAGCACCCCATGCCGAGCAGCAGGCAGCCTGCCGCGCCGCTTGCCAGCCCCGGCACCGTGTTCCACAGGGCGGGGGCCAGCACGCCAGCGGCGCCGGCGCTGACCAGCATCTGCAGGAAGCTCTGACAGCTCGACGCGACGCCGCGCTGGGCCGGGAAGTGGTCCAGCGCCAGCAGCGTCAGGCTCGGCATCGCAATGGCCATGCCGAAGTTGTAGAGGGCGATCGGCACCACCGAGTGGGGCAGGCCGGCGGGTATCAGGAAGGACAGCCCCAGGTTGAACACGGCCGCGGTAATCATCACTCCATAGCCGAGGGCTATGGTGCGCGCCTGCGACAGCCTCCCGGCCAGCCGCGCTGACAGCGCCGAGCCGCCCATCATGCCCAGCACACAGGGGATGAAGAACCATCCGAACCCGGTTTCCGGCAAGTGCAGGTGGCGCATCAGGAACACTGGTGCCGACAGCACGTAGATGAAGAAGCCGTTGAAGTTGAGGCCGACGGCGAAGGTCAGCAGCAGGAAGCCCGGTGTGCGGAAGACCTGCGCGTAGCGTCGCGCCAGCGGACCCGGATGGAGCGGGTGGCGGGCCGCCGGCGGATGGGTTTCCGGCAGCTTCCACGCACACAGGCTGGCCAGCATGAGGCCCAGCAAGGCCAGGAAGACGAATACCGCGCGCCAGCCGAAGGTGCTGTAAATCCAGCCGCCGAGGATGGGGGCGATGGCCGGGCCGAGGGCGAAGGCCATGCTGACATGGCTCATCATGCGCTGGGCGCGCGGGCCTTCCATCAGGTCGCGCACCACTGCGCGGCCGACCACCATGCCGGCGCCAGCGCTGATGCCCTGCAGCCCGCGGCCGAGCAACAGGGTCTGGATGCCGCCAGCGAACACGCAGACCAGCGAGGCCAGCGTGAACAGCAGCATCGAGATGACGATCACGCGCTTGCGCCCGTAGGCGTCGGACAGGGCGCCATGCCACAGCACCATCGCGCCCATCGGCAGCATGTAGGCGGTGAGGGTCTGCTGGACTTCGACGGGGCTGACGTGCAGGTCGGCGCCGATGGCTTGCAGGGCCGGGAGATAGGTGTCGATCGAGAACGGACCGACAGTGGCGAGCGCTGCGAGCAGCGCCGCCAACTGGGCATAGGGCATGGGATGAGGTGCTTTACTCGACGGCGTGGATCTTGGTGACGTAGTAACCGGTTTCACCGAAGCAGGTGGACGGGATGCCCACATGCTGTTCGTAGGAGAGTGCGACCCGTTTGCCCATCTCCGTGTTGATGGCGGTGGCGACGTTGTCGTCGCGTACGGTGAACTTGAAGATCTCCGGCAGGCTGCCGGGAATCGCGACGATCGCCAGTTCTCCCTCCCAGGTCTTGCACAGCCAGCCCTTCTGGGAAAACTTCTGCACGTAGCCTGCCCGTTCGCCGGATGAATAGCTCCAGTTGAGGGTCAGCCAGGTGTAGCCGGCGGCGAGGGCCACCACCAGGACGAGGAAACCGGCGAGCCACAGGCGCCAGTTCCTGGCGCGGGGGAGGCCGGAAGAGAGGGTCGATGCCAAGGGAGACTCCTGTTCGTGTTCAGCTGAATTCCCCCGGGCCGCGGCGGCTCTGTACCGCTTCGGCCACGTGGGGGGCGCCGATATTGTCGGTGCCGTTCATGTCGGCGATTGTACGCGCCACTTTCAGGATGCGATGGTAGGCGCGCGCCGACAGGCCCAGGCGTTCGATGGCGGTGCGCAGCAGCGCGTCGGCGGTAGCATCCGGCCGGCACCAGCGGTCGACACCGGCCGCGTCGAGGCGTGCGTTGGGCATGCCTTGTCGAGCCTGCTGGATGGCCCACGCCCGGGCGACCCGTTCCCGCACCACCGCCGAGCTTTCGCCGCCGGCTGTGGTTTGCAGTTCGGAAACAGACAGGGCCGGCACTTCCAGCACCAGGTCGATGCGGTCCAGCAGCGGGCCGGACAGGCGCTGGCGATAACGCCGGACTTGCTCCGGCGTACACCGGCAGCGGCCGTCCGGATGGCCGTGGTAGCCGCAGGGGCAGGGGTTCATTGCGGCGACGAGCTGGAAGCGGGCCGGAAACTCCGCCCGGCGGGCGGCGCGGGAAATCGTGATGTGGCCGCTTTCCAGCGGTTCGCGCAGGGCCTCGAGCACGCGGCGATCGAACTCGGGCAGTTCGTCGAGGTAGAGTACTCCGTTGTGGGCGAGGCTGATCTCGCCTGGACGGGGCGTGCCGCCGCCACCGACCAAGGCCGCCGTCGACGAAGTGTGGTGGGGCGTTCTCAGGGGACGCTGGCGCCAGCGCTCGGGGCGGAAGCTGCCTTCGATGGACTGCACGACTGCGCTTTCCAGTGCCTCCTGGTCGTCCATCGGTGGCAGAAGGCCGGGCAGGCGTTGGGCCAGCATGGATTTTCCGGTGCCCGGCGGGCCGTAAAGCAGCAGGGAGTGCTGGCCGCTGGCGGCAACCTCCAGGGCCCGGCGGGCGTGGGCCTGGCCCTTGACGTCGGCCAGGTCGGGATAGGCCGCCGGTAGCGCCAGCGTCTCGCCGTCGTGGGGGGCGAGGAGCGTGTGTCCGCACAGGTGGGCGGCTACGGCCGACAGGCTGCGCGCCGGCAGCATCTGCACGTTGTGCACCAGCGCCGCTTCGGGGGCGTTGGCGATCGGCAGGATCAGCGTGCGCCCGCTGTGGGCGGCCTGCCGGGCCAGCGCCAGTGCGCCGCGCACCGGCCGCAGTTCACCGGTGAGGGACAGTTCCCCGGCGAACTCGTAGCGGTCCAGCTGCTTGGCGGGGATCTGGCCGGAGGCGGCGAGGATGCCCAGCGCAATGGGGAGGTCGAAGCAACCGCCTTCCTTTGGCAGGTCGGCCGGCGCCAGGTTGACTGTGATACGCCGCTGGGGGAACTCGAACTGCCCGGTCTGCAGTGCGGCGCGCACGCGGTCGCGGGCTTCGCGGACTTCCACATCGGGCAGACCGACCAGCGTGAAGGCGGGCAGTCCGTTGGCCAGATGCACCTCGACTGTGACCTCCGGGGCGAGCAGGCCGACGAGGGCGCGGCTTGTCACAAGGGCTATACTCACGGCGTATTTTTTTGGAATAAACCGGCAGTCTAGCCCAGGTGTTGCCCCGGGTTTAGTTCATTGTCATTGAGAGTCGCGGTAGGCTTCGACCGAGATCACGAGGCGAACCTCGTCGCTGACCGACGGGATGTTCTTGGTCATGCCGAAGTCAGAACGCTTCAGGCGGGCGGTGATGTCGGCGCCACAGGTTTCACGCTTGTTGAGCGGGTGGGGGGCACAGTGAAAGCGGGACAGGGTGAGTTGCAGGGGTTTGGTGATGCCGAGCAGGGTCAGGCTGCCTTCGGCGGTCACCGGCTTGTCGCCGTCGAAGTTGAAGCGCTCGGCCTTGAAGCTGATCGTCGGGTAGGCGTCGGTGTTGAAGAAGCCCTCGCCACGCATGTTCTCGTTCCATTTGGCGAAGCCCATGTCGATGGAGCTCGCGTCGATGCTGACCTCCACCGAGCCCCGATGGGCGGCGGTGTCGAGGACGATCTTGCCGCTGGTCTTGTTGAAGCGCCCGCGCTGGGTCGAGAAGCCGAGGTGGTCCGTTTCGAACAGCGGGTAGGTGTGGTTGGAGTCGATCGTGTAACTGACCGGGGCGGCGAATGCCGGGGCGCTGGCGACGGCCAGCAGAGCGAGCAGCTTCTTCAAGGGATGTCTCCGGTAAACCGAAATGGCGAGTTGTAATTGCTTTGGGGCTGGCATGAAAAAGGGCGCCGGGGGCGCCCTTGAATGACCGTCGGAACGGTGGGAAGGTTCAACCCGCCTCTGCCGGCGGACGTGATGCCAGCTCCGATTCCAGCTGGGCGACCCGGTGTTCGAGTTCGGTCAGCTTGTCGCGGTAGCGGGCGAGGGTTTCCTTCTGCAGGTCGAATTCCTCGCGGGTCACCAGGTCGAGCCTGGAGAAACCACTGGCTAGCAGCGCGCGGGCGTTCTTTTCGAGATCCTTGGCGGGGCTGTTGGCGAGGAGTTCGGAAACCTTCGAACCGATTTCATCGAGGATTTTGGGATTGGCCATGGCAGCGTTCCTCACGGGAAAAGGGGAAAAATCCAAGTTGTGTTCAAGTTTAGCATTGGACTCCAGTGGCCGTTGCCGTGCCCCATGCACCAACACGGCGCCCCCGATTGGTGCGTACTCCCAAAGTGGTGCGGAATGATTTTTTTCTGCGCTGCAGCAGAAGCCCATTTTGTATATCAACCCATTGAAATAATGAGTTTTTTAAAACTGGCATGGTGATTGCTAAAACGTGTGAGCCAACTTTTAATACTAGGAGAACCCAATCATGCGCAAGACCGTTATCGCTTCTGCCCTGATCGCAGCCTGTGCCGCTCTGCCGTCCCTGGCGAGCGCTGAAGATGCCGCTCCCGCTCCGGAGCACACCTTCACCAGCAACGTCACGCTGGCGTCGGAGTACATCTACCGCGGTATCGGTCAGACCAATCGCAAGCCGGCCATTCAGGGTGGTTTCGACTACGCGCATTCCAGCGGTCTGTACGTCGGCACCTGGGCGTCCAACGTGTCCTGGCTGACCGATGGCAGCCCGACGGTCAGCAACAGCATCGAGATGGACTTCTACGGCGGCTTCAAGAACACCGTCGGCGACTTCGGCTATGACGTGGGTCTGCTGCAGTACTTCTACCCGGGTTCCGGCTACGGCAACAACCCGAACACCATCGAAGGCTACATCGCCGGTTCCTGGACCTTCCTGACCTTGAAGTACTCCCACTCCTTTAGTGACCTGTTCGGCTGGACCGACTCCAAGAACTCCGGTTACCTCGACCTCACCGCCACTTACGAGCTGGCCCCGGGCCTCAACCTGATCGGCCATGTCGGTCGCCAGAAGATCCACGGTGACAACAGCGGCGCCTCCTACACCGACTACAAGCTGGGCGTGACCAAGGATATCGCGGCGGGTGTCGTTGTCGGCCTGAACTACATCAACACCAACGCCAGCCAGGCCTTCTACACCAACGCCTTCGGCAAGGATCTGGGCAAGGACCGCGTGCAGCTGACCATCACCCGTACGTTCTAACTTCCCCCCGTAACCGCGCGGCGGCTCGTTCGGGTCGCCTTGCAAGAGGACCCAACCATGAAACTCGTAACTGCCATCATCAAGCCCTTCAAGCTCGACGAAGTGCGTGAGGCCCTGTCCGCCATTGGCGTGCAAGGCATCACGGTGACCGAGGTGAAGGGCTTTGGCCGTCAGAAGGGCCATACCGAGCTGTACCGCGGCGCGGAATACGTGGTCGATTTCCTGCCCAAGGTGAAGATCGAGGCTGCCGTCAAGACCGAGATCCTTGACCAGGTCATCGAAGCCATCGAAAAATCTGCCAGCACCGGCAAGATCGGTGACGGCAAGATCTTCGTGTTCGATCTCGAACAAGCCATCCGCATCCGTACCGGCGAGTCCGGTGCCGAAGCGCTGTAAGGGAGCTTCCCATCATGAAAAAAATCTTCGCTGCCCTGCTGACGACCCTGACGGTCGGATTTGCGGGCCATGCGCTGGCCCAGGACAAGGACGCTCCGGCCGCGCCGACCGCCGCTCCCGCGGTGACCGCCCCCGCAGAGGCGGCTGCCACCGCCAAGCCGGCCGAAGCACCAGTTGCCGCCGCGCCGGCTGCCGCTGCTGAGGCCAAACCGGCTGAAGCCGCCGCTGCCGCACCGGCTCCGGTGCCCAACAAGGGTGACAACGCCTGGCTGATCGTGGCTACCGCCCTCGTCATCATGATGTCTGTTCCCGGCCTGGCCCTGTTCTATGGTGGCCTAGTTCGTACCAAGAACATGCTGTCCGTGCTGCTGCAGGTGTTCACGGTGTTTTCGCTGATCAGCGTGCTGTGGGTGCTGTACGGCTACTCGATCGCCTTTACCGAGGGCAGCGCCTTCTTCGGCGGTCTCGACAAGGTTCTGCTGAAGGGCATCACGCCGGATTCGGTCGCCGCCACCTTCTCGAAGGGTGTCGTCATCTCCGAGTTCATCTACGTGGCCTTCCAGGGTGCCTTTGCCGCCATTACCGTGGCTCTGATCCTCGGCGCCTTCGCCGAGCGCATCAAGTTCTCCGCCGTGCTGCTGTTCTCCGTGCTGTGGTTTACCTTCAGCTACCTGCCGATGGCTCACATGGTCTGGTACTGGGCGGGTCCGGATGCCTACACCACCGCTGAAGCGGCCGATGCCGCCAACGCGACGGCTGGCTTCCTGTTCCAGAAGGGCGCCCTCGACTTCGCCGGTGGCACCGTGGTGCACATCAACGCTGCCGTGGCTGGCCTGGTGGGTGCCTTCCTGGTTGGCAAGCGCGTCGGTTTCGGTCGCGAGTCCTTCGCTCCGCACAGCCTGACCCTGACCATCGTCGGTGCCTCCCTGCTGTGGGTGGGCTGGTTCGGTTTCAACGCCGGCTCTGCGCTGGAAGCCAACGGCTCTGCCGCGCTGGCCTTTGTGAATACCTGGGTTGCCACCGCTGCTGCTGCTGTTGCCTGGTTGCTGGCTGAATGGATCATCAAGGGCAAGCCGTCCGGTCTGGGCGCTGCGTCCGGCGCAGTGGCCGGCCTGGTGGCGATCACCCCGGCCTGCGGCTTCGTCGGTGTCGTCGGTGCGATCGTGATCGGCCTGCTGGCTGGCGTGGTCTGCCTGTGGGGCGTCAATGGCCTGAAGCGTATGCTGGGTGCTGACGACTCCCTGGACGTGTTCGGCGTGCATGGCGTCGGCGGTATCCTCGGTGCCATCCTGACCGGTGTGTTCGCCTCCCCGTCCCTGGGCGGCGTCGGCATCTGGGACTACGTGGCCAACAAGGCTGCCGATACCTACTCCATCAGCGACCAGGTCATCGTTCAGCTGACCGCCGTCGGCACCACCGTCGTGTGGTCTGCTGTCGTGGCCTTCATTTCCTACAAGCTGGTCGACATGTTCATCGGCCTGCGCGTGCCGGAAGACGAAGAGCGCGAAGGTCTGGACATCACCTCCCACGGCGAAACTGCTTACCACCAGTAATTCCGGTAGGTCGTTTCATCACGAAAACGGGCGCTGCGGCGCCCGTTTTTGTTTGTATGCTTCCCGCTGGCGTCATCGAGGATTGAAGAAATGGGTTTTTTTGACTGGTTGCTGGGCGGGCGTTCGGCGTCATGTGCCGGCGACGAGCGCCTGCAGGCGGCCGTGGCGCGGGTTATCGGCAGCATCGATCCGCGTTTGCAGTTTCTGGATGACGCCTCCTCGCGGCTATGTCCGGCAGTGACCCATGCACTGAAGTATGCGGATCAGGTGGTGGCGTGCATTCCGCCATGCGTGGAGATGAATTCCCAGGCCTGGTCGCAGAACCCCGTGTTGCGTACTGTCTTTGCCCGGCCGGCGGATGTGGCGGAGACGTTATCGGCCAGTGTGGATCTCCAGGACTTCCTGGCTTCGCCTGCGGCAGTTGGGCTCGAGCGCGTCTGCTGCATGGTGGCCGCGACGCGGGTCGAGCAGAACGTGCTGGGCATTGTGCTGGAGGGTGACCAACTGCGTCAGGATGTGCCACAGACCACGGTCAGCTTCCAGCATTTCCGGCTGTTTGCATTTGCCGCGGATGAGGCAGCGCTGTTCCGGCGCATCCACGAACTGGTGTTAGAAGGTTTGGTGATGGCCGCGCTGCAGGAGATTGCCGTGCGGCAGCGGCAGAGCGACCAGTTGCCCTTCGATCATCAGCTGCTGCAGACGCGCCTGAGCCTGCTGGAGCGGAGTCGGCCGGGCCTGGATGCGCTGGAATGCCATTCCTGGCGCGGCCGCGATCTGGATGGACTGCGGCGTCAGCTAGCCGACAATGAAGCTGCTCTGGTCGAAAGGAGCGTCTCCGGTGCAGGCCTGGAAATGGTGTTGGCCGCGGTGATCGAGACCCTGCTGGCGGCGGAGCGGATCATCCACGCCCGGCGCCTGGCACTGCGCGTGAATGCGATGAACGTGCTGGTCGAGGCGGACAAGGACGATGCGTTGAACGTCCCGCTGATTGAATTCTCGACCCCGACGGCCGTCGGGACCCGGCGCAGCGCCTTCCTGGCCAGTTTCGCCCGGGATGCGGTGGTGGAGAGGAAGCTGGATTTCGCGGCGGGGATGCGCTTGCTGTAGCTACGCGGCAGACGTGAAAAAGCCGGCGATCCGCCGGCCTTCGTCGTTTTTTACGGAGCGGACTGACTTTCAGCGGAACACGACGGTCTTGTTGCCGTGCACCAGCACCCGATCTTCCAGGTGGTAGCGCAGGCCGCGGGCCAGCACGGCCTTCTCGATGTCCTTGCCGTAGCGGACCATGTCGTCCACCGAGTCGGAATGGTCGATGCGGATCACGTCCTGTTCGACGATCGGGCCCTGGTCGAGGTCGGCCGTCACGTAATGGCAGGTCGCGCCGATCAGCTTGACGCCCTTGGCGTAGGCCTGGTGGTAGGGCTTGGCGCCGACGAAGCTGGGCAGGAAGCTGTGGTGGATGTTGATGATCTTGCCCGGATGGGCCGCGCACAGCTCCGGCGACAGGATCTGCATGTAGCGGGCCAGCACCATCGTGTCGCCGTGGGATTCCTCGAACAGGCGCTGTACCTCGGCATAGGCCTGGGCCTTGTTGTCCGGGGTGACGGGAACGTGGTGGAAGGGAATGCCGTGCCACTCGACGAAGCCGCGGAAGGTGTCGTGGTTGGAGATCACGCAGGGGATCTCGATGTCCAGTTCCTTTGACTGCCAACGCGCCAGCAGATCGTAGAGGCAGTGTTCCTGCTTGGAGACGAGGATCACCACGCGCTTCTTGACCGCCGAGTCGGTGATCTTCCAGTCCATGTTGAGCTCTTCGGCGATCGGGCGGAAGCGCTCGCGGAACTCGGTGAGCATGAAGGGCAGCGAATCGGCCTTGATCTCGATGCGCATGAAGTAGCGCCCGCGGTGCTCGCTGTCGACGGCAGGTTCGGCGTGGAGCGCGGTTTCGAGGATCCAGCCCTTGTGTTCGGCGATGAAGCCGGACACCTTGGCGACGATGCCAGTGCGGTCGGGGCAGGAGGCGGAGAGGGTGTAGAAGCGTTCGCGGTGCATGATGGGCTCAGGCACCGGCCGCCGGCCACGGGGCCGCGACCGGCGTATCGGATGGGATCAGATGCGGGCGGAGGCGGCGCGGATCTGGGCGGCCAGGCCGCTGTACTCGCGCTCCACCGGGAATTGCGGGAACTCGGCGATGACGTTGTCCGGCGCACGGAACAGGATGCCGGCGTGGGCTTCCTTGAGCATCGCGGTGTCGTTGTAGGAGTCGCCGGCGGCGATGACCTTGAAGTTGATTTCCTTGAAGCGCTGGACGGCTTCCTTCTTCTGGTTGGCCATGCGCAGGTGGTAGTTCACCAGATAGCCCTCTGCGTCGGCTTCGAGCTTGTGGCAGAACAGGGTCGGCATGCCGAGCTGTTCCATCAGCGGCATCGCGAATTCGTAGAAGGTGTCGGACAGGATGATGACCTGGAAATCCTTGCGCAGGGCGTCGAGGAAGTCCTTGGCGCCGGGCTCGGGGCCCATCTCGGAGATCACCTTCTGGATGTCCGGCAGGCCCAGCTTGTGCTGCTTGAGCAGGTCCAGGCGGTACTTCATGAGCTTGTCGTAGTCCGGCTCGTCGCGGGTGGTGCGACGCAGTTCGGGAATGCCGGTGCGCTCCGCGAATTCGATCCAGATTTCGGGGACGAGAACACCTTCGAGGTCGAGACAGACGAGTTGCACGGCAAAAGCTCCAGGTTACGGCGGTTGATTTGGCGAATCCGTGATTCTAGCAAAGAGACTGCGACGGCTTCAGCGGGATTGCGTGGTGAGTGTCGAGTCGGCCGGTTTAGTCAGCCGGAATGGCATCGAGGGCTTCATGCAGTTCGAGCCAGCGCAGTTCGGCTTCGTCGATCTTCTCGCTGAGTTCGGCCTGGCGCTTGAGCAGCTTGGGCACCTCGCCGGCGTCGGGGCCGGTGTACAGGTCCGGGTCGGCGAGACGTTCATCCAGCTTGGCCTTTTCTGCGTTCCACGGGGTGAGCTTCTTGTCGAGCTGCTCCAGCTCCTTGACCAGTGGCCGGCGGGCGGCCAGGCGGGCCTGGCGGTCGGCGGCGGCGGCTTCGCGGTCGGCCTTGCGGCTGGCCTTGTCGGCGGCTTTATCCGGGCACTGGCCGGCGGCGGCATCGGCGGCGCGTTGCTGGGCCAACCAGGCCTTGTAGTCGTCCAGGTCGCCGTCGAAGGGTGTCAGGCGGCCGCCATCGACGAGCAGGAAGCGGTCGCAGGTGGCGCGCAGCAGGGCTCGGTCGTGGGACACGATGACCATGCCGCCCTCGTAGTCCTGCAGGGCCAGCGTGAGGGCGTGGCGCATTTCCAGGTCGAGGTGGTTGGTCGGTTCGTCGAGCAGCAGCAGGTTAGGCTGGTTCCAGATCAGGATGGCCAGCGCCAGGCGGGATTTCTCGCCGCCGGAGAAGGGGCCGCAGGGCGTGGTGGCCATGTCGCCGTTGAAGTCGAAGCCGCCCAGGTAGTTGCGCAGCTCCTGCTCGCGGGTCTGCGGGTCGAGGCGCAACATGTGCTGCAGCGGCGATTCGTCCGGGCGCAGGCTCTCCAGCGCGTGCTGGGCAAAGTAGCCGAGCTGCAGGCCCTTGCCCTCCCGGCGCACACCGGCCGTCGGCTGCAGGCCACCGGACAGCAGCTTGATCAGCGTGGATTTGCCGGCGCCGTTGCGGCCGAGCAGGCCGATGCGCTCGCCGGGGCGGATGGTCAGCTTCATGTCCGACAGGATCGGCTTGTCCACGTAGCCGGCGGCGGCATCCTCGATCTGCAGTAGCGGATCGGGGGCGGCGGTGCAGTCGCGGAAGCTGAAGGTGAACGGGTTGTCGATGTGGGCGGCGGCGATGACCTCCATCCGCTCCAGCGCCTTGATGCGGCTCTGGGCCTGGCGGGCCTTGGTGGCCTGGGCGCGGAAGCGGTCCACGTATTTCTGCAGGTGGGCGCGCTCGCGCTGCTGCTTCTCGAACATTGCCTGCTGCTGGGACAGGCGTTCGGCGCGCTGGCGTTCGAAGTTGGAGTAGCCACCGGTGTACAGGGTGAGCTGCTGGTTCTCGATGTGGGCGATCTGGTTCACGACTGCGTCGAGGAAGTCGCGGTCGTGGGAGATCAGCACCAGCGTGCCGCGGTAGTCGGTGAGCCACTGTTCCAGCCAGATGACCGCGTCCAGGTCGAGGTGGTTGGTCGGTTCGTCGAGTAGCAGCAGGTCGGAGCGGCACATCAGCGCCTGGGCCAGGTTGAGGCGCATGCGCCAGCCGCCGGAGAAGTCCGCTACCGGGCGTTCCATCTCGGCAACCTTGAAGCCCAGACCGTCCATCAGCGCGGCGGCGCGGGCGCGGGCCGCGTAACCGCCGATCTCCTGCAGGCGGCCGTGGAGGTGGCCGATCTCCTCGCCGTCGTGGGCGGCTTCGGCCTTTTCCAGCGCGACTTCGATGCGGCGCAGCTCGGCGTCACCGTCGAGCACGTATTCGATGGCGGGGCGCGGCAGGGCCGGGGTTTCCTGGGCTACGTGGGCAATGGTCCACGACGCGGGCATCTCCAGGTCGCCGGAATCCTGGTGGAGCTCACCGCGCAGCATGCCGAACAGGCTGGATTTGCCGCAGCCGTTGGCACCGGTGAGGCCGACCTTCCAGCCAGGGTGGATCTGCAGGCTGGCGCCTTCGATGAGAGTCTTTACGCCCCGGGCGAGGCGGAGATTGCGGAACTGGATCACGGCAGCGGAAGCGGTAAGCGGGCAGGAAATCCGGTATTGTAAGCAGTTCCGTCGTGTCCAGCCCTGTCGTCCAATGCATCGAAGCCGTCCGTTCCGCCGATCGTCCCTTTCCGCCAGTCTGTCCGTGTTGTTGTTGGCGCTGTTGTGCCAGGGGACCGTGCAAGCCCAGGAATCCCCCGTCGATGAAGGCGCGGAAAAGGCTCGTGCGGAGAAGATGCGCGAGGAGGCGAAGGCCTTGCGCGAAGCCGCCGAGGTCCGCTTCAAGGCGGACGAGATCGCCTGCTACGAACGTTTTCTGGTGAACAGCTGCATCGATCGCGTGCGCCAGCGCCACGTTGAGGACACCCGTCAGGCACGTGCCCTCGATCTGGAGGCGGGGCGCATCGAGCTGGCTGAAAAGAACCGTCGTTACGCTGAACGTATGGCAGGGCAGGTCGAGCAGGCGCCGCAGAAGGCTGTCGAAAAGGCCGAGCAGGAGGCCCGCAATCGTGCCGACAGCGAAGCGCGCCTGCGCGCTCTGGCGGACAAGGACGCCGGGCGCATCGAGCGCGAGCAGGAAGGCAAGTCCCGCGCGCTGCACGAGGCCGAGGCCCGTCAGTCCAAGGAAGCCGCAGATGCGCGGCGCCGGGCCGCCGAGGCCGCGGCGGCGGCGCAGCGTGCCAGTCAGGCCGAGAGCGACCGTCGTGCCTACAAGGAGCGGGCAGCCAAGGCCGCGGAAAAACGTGCCGAGAAGGCGGAAAAGCTCAAGCAGGCCGATGGGGCCAAGACTCCCGCGAAAGCCGCCGAACCTCTAATGCCCGGCCGCTGAGTTGGCGCGAGGTGGGGGCGATGCCGCCCAGGCCAGCGCGTCCTCCAGCCGGTCGTTGCCCCAGAACAGCTCCCCGTCCGGCGTGATGAAGCTCGGGGCACCAAACAGGCCCCGTTCGGCCGCCTGTTCGGTCTGGCTGCGCAAGGCCAGTTTGTTCTCGGGGCTTTCCGCTTCGGTGAGGATCGTGTCGGCGGGTAGTTCCAGCGTTTCGAGAATGTCGCGGATCACCGCCGGATCGGCAATGTCCCGGTCCTCGGCAAAATTGGCCCGCATCGTTGCCCGGGTGAAGTTGCCGATCCATGGCTGGTTGGCTCCGGTCAGCGCGACCCGGGCGGCCAGCAAGCCGTTGCGCGGAAAACGCGACGGCACCTGGAACGGCAGGCCGTAACGGGCCGACAACCGGGCCAGGTCGCGCCACATGTAGCGGCCTTTGGGGGGATAGATGTTGAACGGTGAGTCGTTCCAGCCCAAGGACAGGAACACCGGCCCAAGCAGGAAGGGCCGCCACGCCAGCTTGACGCCAGCCTCTTTCGCCAGCGCCTCGATGCGCATCACGCTCAGGTAGGAATATGAACTGGCGAATTCGAACCAGAATTCGAGGGGTTTGCTGTTCATCGGCGCCTCCATCGCGGTAGGAGAAGGGCAGTCTAGCACTCATCCTGTCCGCGGGCAGGGCGCCGAATGGACGCCGCCGGAAGCTTAGACCTTGTACAACTGCAGCGTGGCGATCTGGCGCTGGGCCTGTTCGTCGAGGCGGCGGGCGGTGCTGGAAGACTGTTCTGCTGCGGCCGCAGCCTCTTCGGCCATCTGCGCGATGCGCTCGATCTGTACGGCGATGTTGGTGCTGGCCGCGCCCTGTTCGCGGATTGCGTCGGAGATCTCGGACACCATGCGGGCGGTGCCGCTGGCGGCGGTGCCGATTTCCTTGATGGCCTTGTCCGTGTCGTCGGCCCGTTTGACGCTCTGGGTGACCAGACTCTCGGCGTCCTCCATCTCGTGGGCGGCCTGTTCGGAGTGACGGCGCATGGCCTCGATGGTGGAGGAGATCTCCTGCGTCGAACTGGCGGTGCGCTCGGCCAGCTTGCGCACTTCATCGGCTACCACCGCGAAACCGCGGCCCTGCTCGCCTGCGCGGGCGGCCTCGATGGCTGCGTTGAGGGCCAGCAGGTTGGTCTGGTCGGCCACTTCCTTGATGACCTGAACCACCGAGCCGACCCGCTCGCCCTGGGCGCCCAGCTCGCGCAGGGATTCGGCGGCGGCACTGACGGATGAAGAGATGCTGCGGATATCGGCGATCGTCCGGTCGATGGTTGAGGAGCCGGCGCGGGCCATCTCGCCAGAACGGTCGGCCAGTTCGTGGGCTTCGTGGGCGCGGTCACCGACATGGGTGACGCTGACCGTCATCTCCTCGACCGTCGCGGCAATCGCCGAAGAGGCTTCGCTTTGCGTGCCGGCGGCGCCCGATACCTGCTTCGACGCGTGGGTCATCTCGCGGCTGGCGTCAGCGACCGAGCGGGCGCCTTCGGTGAGGCTGCGGAAGTTGTCCTGCAACTTGGACAGCAACTGGTTGAAGGCCGTGGCGGTCTCGCCGATTTCATCCATGCGCTTGACCGGCGCACGGATGGTGAAGTCCTGCGATTCATTGACGTGCACCAGTGTGTTGCGAATGCTGGCAAGGCTGTCGCGCAAATTCTGGATCAAGAGATAGGCCATGATGCCGACGATGCTGAAGGCTGCCGCGAGGATGCCACCAACAGTCCATAGCGCGGCATTGTAGTCTGCGACATTGTCCTTCTTGAGTTGCTCGGCGAAGCTGTAGTTGTAGTCCTCATGCTTGGCCAGCGCGTCGCGGGCCGTTGCAGCGGCGTCTTTCAGTGAGCCACGCAAAAAGTTGCGGACGGCGCCCATGTCACCGCTGTTGAGGATCTGAAAATACTCCGCGCGCTTGGTCCGATAGGCCGCCATGGCCGCCCGGTCGGCCTCCAGAAGCTGGCGGTCGGTGGCATCGGAAACCAATTCACTCTCATAGTGCTTGAGCGTCGCATCGAATTTGTCGTCCGCCACACGGATTGTTTGTTCTATCTCTTTCCTATGTGCTTCATCGACAGCCAGCGCGTGCTGGTATGTCCCGATTCGGCTGGTTGTCAGAAAGCTCCTGGCTTCCAGCAGGGCCCTCAAGCTCGGAAAGGTATTGGCCTGCATGTAGTCGAAGCGGGCATTGGCCTGCTGCAGTTGCCAGACGCCCATGCCCCCGACGAGCAGGAGAGCGAAAAGTGCGGCGCTGAGCGCTGCGATAAGGCGTTTAGTGAGATTCATGATGACGGCTCCAGCTGGCAGGCGGGGTACGAATCGGGGTAGGGCGGAGAGCGGGGTCTTAGCGATGCTCTCGTATGTGCCCGATTTGTGGACGAGAGCGACTCTTACGACGGAAAAACACCTAACTTTAGGTTTCTCCCCAGCCATTTGATAACGCCGGTTCCCGCCGTGATCCCACTGGCAAAGCAGGCGGTGAGCAGGTAGCCGCCGGTCGGGGCTTCCCAGTCGAGCATCTCACCCGCGCAGAACACGCCTGGGCGTTTGAGCAGCATCAGATGCTCATCCATCTCCTCGAACAGCACGCCGCCGGCGCTGCTGATCGCCTCGTCCAGTGGGCGCGGGGCGATGAGGCGTAGCGGCAGCGCCTTGATGGCCGCAGCCAGA
This sequence comes from Zoogloea sp. GDB6, assembly GCF_056724105.1. Classification (NCBI taxonomy): domain Bacteria; kingdom Pseudomonadati; phylum Pseudomonadota; class Betaproteobacteria; order Rhodocyclales; family Zoogloeaceae; genus Zoogloea; species Zoogloea sp. GDB6. The sequence continues at coordinate 415,950 of NZ_CM161497.1, forward strand.
CTGGCTGGGTCGTCCAGCACGTCCGCACTCACGCATTCCCTCAGCAGCGCCATCTTGATGCCGGCGATGCCGACGCGGCTCTGAAGGTGGCTGGCGAGGGAGCGGGCGCCGCGGGGGTGGGCCACCTCGGCGGCAACCCGCTCCGCCGAGCGCCCGGGGGCCAGGTCGATCGACAGCGTGGCGCTGCCGTCCTGCTCGATGCGCTCACGGATGGACGCGGACAGGGCGTAGATCAGGCTGCCTTCGATGCCGTTGGCGGTGATCATCGCTTCACCGGGGCGCGGGGGGGCGTCGGCGCCTTCCACGCGGATGCTCACCGACTTGAGGGGCTGTCCGGCGAAGCGCTCGCGGAAGTGGGCGCTCCAGCCCTCGGCACCGTCGGTGCGGGGCGATGCGGTGATGAACCCGCAGTTGGCCGGGCGCAGCGGCGCGACGCCCACGCCGAGCCGGGTCAGGGCCGGGACCCATGTGCCATCCGAGCCCAGGCGCGCCCAGCTGCCGCCGCCGAGGGCCAGCACGCAGGCGTCTGCCTGGTGCTGGCGGAGGCCGTTGGGGGTCGTGAACAGCAGGCAGCCGTCGGCGTTCCAGCCGGTCCACCGGTGGCGTACATGGAAGCGCACCCCGGCTTCGCGCAGGCGCTGCAGCCATGCGCGCAGCAGCGGCGCGGCTTTCATCTCGGCCGGGAAGACGCGCCCGGAACTGCCGACGAAGGTGGACACGCCGAGCCCTTCGACCCACTCGCGCAGGGCCTGCGGCCCAAAAGCCGCGATCATCGGCTCGATCTGCGCCCGGCGCTGGCCGTAGCGGCCGGCGAAGGCCGCAAAGGGCTCCGAGTGGGTGATGTTGAGGCCGCCGCGACCGGCCAGCAGGAACTTGCGCCCGACCGACGGCATGGCGTCGAAGACATCCACCTGCAGGCCGGCGGCCGCGGCGGTTTCGGCGGCCATCAGGCCGGCGGGGCCACCCCCGATGATGGCGACGGAGGCGGGAATGGAGATGGACGGCATGGGCGCGGGATCTGGCGATGGAACGGGAAGGCGCGATTGTAGTGGCGCGGGGCCAGATTGTTTTTATCGCGTTGCGGATGTCGCTCGGGCTTATGTCAAAGGATTACAATCGAAAGCGGTCGTCGAATACGACTTTTGAATAACAACAAAGGGAATAGCGCGATGTCGATCGAACGGAAGAGGCCTGTCGGGGCCGGTTTGCTGCGGGCGCTGCTGGGCCTGTCAATGTTGGCGGCGACGGTGCCGGTGGTGGCGCAGACGGAGGTGCCGAGCGCGGCGCCAGGGGGGCGCGGGCAACTGGAGCGGATCATCAAGAGCCCGCCGGCCGAGCAGAAGGCGACGCAGGAGGCTGGCCGCAAGGCGTCGTTCTTCTGCGCGAACTGCCACGGGGATACAGGTCTTAGCAAATACACCGAGGTGCCCAATCTGGCCGGCCAGCACCCAGCCTATGTGCTCAACCAGATCGATGCCTTCCTCACCGGTAAGCGCAAGGACCCCTTCATGCAGGGGCTGATGAAGGTACTCAAGGACGACGAAAAGGCGGCCATCGCGGTGTTCTACGCGGCCCAGCCGGTGGTGCCGGCGGTCTCCATGGGCGGGCCGCGGGCCGCCGAGGGCAAGGCCCTGTTCGAGAAGAACTGCGCGCGCTGCCACGGTGCCGAGGCCAAGGGGGGCGAAACCTTCCCGCGCCTGGCGGGGCAGCAGTCCGAATACCTGCGCCGTAGCCTGACCCGCTACCTGACGATGAGCGGCGAGCGGATCTACCCGCCGATGACGGCCGCGGTGACCGGCATCGGCGCGCAGAACATCGAGGCCGTGGTCCAGTACCTGTCCGCGCTGCGTTGAGCCGGACTCGGCCGCAGCCCCGCCGGGGCTACGGCCTGCTTGTCAGCGCGTGATCGGCACACCGCCGTCTGCACCGCCGAAGACCGTGGCGCCTTCCTTGACGGTGCCGATCACGCGGATGTCGCCGAGCTTGTCCGTCGGGGTCTTGAGCGGATTAGCCGACAGCACCGAGAGGTCTGCGAGTTTGCCGACGGCGATGCTGCCCTTGATCTTCTCTTCGCCGAGCTGGCGCGCTGCGTTCAGCGTGATGGCTTTCAGGGCTTCCAGCGCCGGGATCTGCTGATCGGTGCCCACCGGCCGCTTCACGGCAGCCGCCAGCACCTCCAGCGGTGCCGGTTCGACGAGGGCGGCGTCGTTGTGCAGCGTCAGCGGCAGGCCGCGGCCGAGGGCTGCAGCGGTGGGGCTGAAGCGCGCCGTCCGTTCGGCGCCGAGGGCGTCGCGGGTCAGCGTGTCGAGGCTGAGGTTGAGGCGCTGGGGGGCCAGGGACACGCTGACGCCGAGGGTCTTCAGGGCATCGAGCTGGTCGTCGCGGATCGTCGCGGCACCGACCAGCAGCGGGCGGCGGTCCTTGCCCGGGTGCTTCTCGGTGGCGTTCTTCAGGCCATTGATGAACTGGTCGATGGCCGCGTCCCCGTTGGCCTGCACGGCCACCTGCCAACCGTTGGCGTAGGCGCTGTTGAACAGTGTGTCGACGGTGTCCTCGCCGAGCAGCGGGTAGCCGGCGTAGCGGGTCGGTTTGCCGGGTGGAGGCAGCTGGTAGGGCTGGGTGAGCCAGGCGCTGCGGTCTTCGGCGGTGCCGTCGAGGGTGAAGGACACGCCGGCCAGGCGCAGGTGGCCTTTGTAGTACTTGGCGCCGATCTGTTTGTGAGCTTTGAGGGCGGCGGCAGCGCTGCCGGCTTCCGCATAGACCGACACGTCGAGCTTCAAGGCGCCGGCATCGGCGGCCTGAGTGTACAGCGCCAAGTCGTCGGCAGTGGCGCGAGCCTCCACCGCAGTGGTGTAGCCGTTGCGCAGGTAGAGGGTCTGGCCTTGCTGGATCAGCGCCTGGCGTTCGTCCTTGCCGAGTTGCGGCAGGGCTCCGAGCAACGCGGTGGCGGCGGCGCCTTCCAGACTGCCGTCCGGCTCCTTCGAGCCGGGCCAGCGGCCGATGCGGCCGCCCGGCGGGTCAATGCTGTTGCGGTCGATGCCGGCCAGCGCCAGCGCGCGGCTGTTGGCGACCAGGCGGGTGCCCGTGCGGTCCACGATGATCACCGGCCGGTCGGATGAAATGTTGTCGAGCTCGTTGCGGCTCGGCGCACGCAGTTCACGCAGGCGGCTCTCGTCGTAGCCGAAGCCGACGACCCAGCCCAGCCGCTTGGCCATGTCGCCCTTGGACCAGTCGCGCAGTTCGCGCAGCAACACGGTGCCGTCGGTGACGCGACCTTCGGGCGGGGACTGCAGCTGCGCCGCCACCGAATACAGGCCGAGACGGGACAGCTCGCCCCAGGCGTCGATGAAGCCAGGCACCAGGGTCTTGCCAGCCAGGTCGACGACTTCCGTGCCTTCGCTCTTCCAGCGTGCCAGGATGGCCTTGCTGGTACCGACGGCGATGATCTTGCTGCCCTTGATCGCGATGGCCTGCGCGGTGGGGCGCTTGTCGTCGAGGGTGACGATGTCACCGTTTGTGAAGATGACGTCGGACAGCGGAGGCGGAGGCGGGGCAGGAGGCGGTGCTGCCGAGTCGGCCGGTGTGCTGCCGGCGGCGGTCGGTGCGGCCGGGGCCGTCGGTGTGGCACCCGGGGCAGGTTTTGCGGCTGCGGCTGGACTTGCCGCGGCGACTGGCGCGGCAGGCGCCGCGGGCTTGGCGGTCGTGCTGGCCGGTGTGGTGGCGGCGGCGGTTTTCGGCGCGGCAACGGCCGTGGCCGGTTTGGCGGTGCTCGGGCTCGGGGTCTGGGCGAAGCCGGACGGGGCGGCGAGGGCCAGCAGGATGGCGGCGCTGCCGAGGCGCAAGGGGAAGACGCAGGTCATGGATGGGCTCCGGGGAACAGCGCGGCCGGCGGGCGGTGCCGGCGACGAATCCGAAGAGCATAGCACCTCGGCGTGTGGCTTCCCGTGACGGGCTTGGGGGTGGGGCGCCGCTTAGCCGATGACGGTGACCACCACGCGCCGGCTGTGGGCGCTGCTGCGGTGTTCCCACAGGAAGAGGCTCTGCCAGGTGCCCAGCAGCAGGCGGCCCTGGCCGATAGGCACGCTCAGGCTGACATCCGACAGCACGCTGCGGGCATGGGCGGCCATGTCGTCGTCGCCTTCCTGGGCGTGGCGGTAGGCCGGGTCACCGTCGGGGGCGAGCCGGCCGAAGACCGTTTCGAGGTCGCGGCGCACGTCCGGGTCGGCGTTCTCGGTGATCATCAGCGAGCAACTGGTGTGCTGCACGAAGACATGGGCGAGGCCGGTGGCGATGCCGGCGCTGGCCACCACGTCGGCAACCTGCGCGGTGATGTCGAGGCTGCCGCGGCCACGGGTGCGGAATTCGAGGATCTGCTGGAAGGCCATGCTCACAGCCCCCGCGCCCAGGCCGGCCGCAGCCCGACTGCCGCCGGTGTGGCGATGGCGTTGCGGACTTCGGCGAGCAGGCGGGCTTTGTCGGCGCCGAGGGTGCCTTTCAGGACCAGCCAGTTGCTGGCGTGGTCGGAGCGGAACACCGTGCGGCGCAGTTCGAGCTGGCTCAGGAAGCGTTCCATTTCGCGGAACAGGCCGGCCTGATCGAGGGGTTCCCATTCTGGAAAACCGGCGCGGAAGCGGGCTTCGCCGGTCGGGAAGCTCACCACCAGCGTGGACAGGAATTCCGGCTGGGTGGCGTTGGCGAGGCGGGCCGAGTTGTCGGCATGCTGCTCGCTGAGGATCTGTCCGCCGAGGCCGTTGAGCATCATCACCGAGCGGGTGATGCCGGCCTCGCCGAGCTTGTCCAGGGCGTCCCGTGTCGAATCGAAGCTCTCGCCCTTGTTCACTTTCGCCAGTACCGCGTCGTCGCCGGATTCGGCGCCCAGGTAGACCATGCGCAGGCCGGCTTCGCGCAGGCTGGCAAGCTCGGCGACGGTCTTCTTCTTCAGGTTGCGGGCCAGGCAGTAGCTGGAGACACGATGCACGCTGGGCAGGTGAGTGCGGATTGCCTCCAGGATTGCCAGCAGGCGGCGGGTCGGCAGCACCAGCGCATCGCCGTCGGCGAGGAAGACCCGGCGGACCTGCTTGCCGTAGCGCTCGCCGATGCGCCGGATGCTGTCCAGCACTTCGTCCTCGCCGCGGGCGCGGAAGGCCTTCTGCGGCGCGGTGTACATCTCGCAGAAAGTGCACTGGTTCCACGAACAGCCGTCGGTGACCGGCAGGATCAGGGACTCCGCCTCGCTGGGCGGGCGGAAGACCGGTTCGACGTAGCGGATCAGCGGGGCGTTCATCGATAGCAGGCTGCGGACTGGGAGGCCGACAGGCTACCATCGGGGCAGAATCACTTCGAGATGCTTGCAATGGCTGAAACGACTTCTTCCTGCTCCGGTGGCTGCAGTTGTGGGGCAGGCGGTCCGCAATTGGTCGGGCTGGATGAACCGAGCCGGCCCGGCGGCGAGGCCACGCTGAAGTCGACCTTCCGCGTCGGCGACATGGACTGCCCGGCCGAGGAGGCGCTGGTGCGCATGGAGCTGGACGGGCTGGCCCATGGGCTGGAGTTCGACCTGGCGGCGCGTACCGTTACTGTCTGGCACGCGGTGGCGGCCGACGAGGTCGAAGCGCGCATCGCCCGCCTGGGCATGGGGGCGGAGCGCCTCGCCAGTGGTCTGGCCGCCGGGGCACCGGCGGCGCGGGTGGAGGATCCGGCTGCCGAGCGGCGGGCGCTGCGCTGGCTGCTCGTCATCAACGCCGCGATGTTCGTGGTCGAGGGGCTGGCCGGCTGGTGGGCGGAGTCGTCCGGCCTGCTCGCCGATGGCCTGGACATGTTTGCTGATGCGGCGGTGTATGCGGTGGCCTTGTACGCGGTTGGGCGCGGGGCAGCGCTGCAGTTGAAGGCGGCGCGCCTGGCCGGGGTGCTGCAGCTGGTGCTCGGGTTGGGGCTGTTCGTGCAGGTGGCGGACCACGTGCTCTACGGCTCGGAAACCCTGGCCGGTGCGATGATGGGCGTGTCGCTGCTGGCGCTGGTCGCCAACGTGGCCTGCATGGTGCTGATCGCCGGCCACCGGGACGGTGGTGCACACATGAAGGCGAGCTACATCTTCACCGCCAACGATGCGCTGGCCAACCTGGGTGTGATCGTCGCCGGCGGCCTGGTGGCCTGGCTCGGCAGCCCGTGGCCGGACTGGGTGGTGGCCAGCATCATCGGTGCGATGGTGCTGGCCGGCGCGTGGCGCATCCTGCGCCTGCGCCACTGAGGCCGCTGTGGTTCAGCGCGGCCGGCTGCCCATCGCCTCGCCGAGGCGGATCGGCCGGGCCGGGGCCCAGGCCTCGGTGAAGGACAGGCGTTTCTTGGGGAACAGCATTACCACAGTAGAACCGAGCAGGAAGCGACCCATCTCGTCGCCCTTCTTCAGCGTGACCTGGCCGGCCGGGTAATCCCATTCGCGGATCTTGCCGGGGCGCGGCGGGTTGATCTGGCCGTGCCACACGGTGGCCATGCTGCCGACGATGGTCGCGCCGACCAGCACCAGCACGAAGGGGCCGATTTCGTCGTTCTCGAAGACGCACACCACCCGCTCGTTGCGGGCGAACAGGCCGGGCACGCCGCGGGCGGTGGTCGGATTGACCGAGAACAGCGCGCCGGGCACGTAGATCATGCGGGTCAGGCGGCCGTCGCAGGGCATGTGGATGCGGTGGTAGTCCCGCGGGCTGAGGTAGAGCGTCGCGAACTCGCCGTCCTGGAACTGGACCGCCAGGTCCCGGTCGCCGCCGACCAGCGCGTGGGTGGAGTAGGAGTGCCCCTTGGCCTGGAAGATCTGGTCGCGGTCGATGCGGCCGAATTGGCTGATCGCGCCATCCACCGGGCAGATGAAGTCGGCGTCGGCGTGGGGGCGGGCGCCGGCCTTCAGCGGGCGGGTGAAGAAATCGTTGAAGCTGGCGTAGCTGGCGATGTTCGGGTTGGCTGCCTCGTCCATGTTCACCCCGTAGCGGCCGACGAACCAGCGGATCACGCTGGTGGTGAGGCCGCCGGCCCGGGTGCTGGCCAGCTTGCCGGCCAGCACGGTGAGGGCCTGCTTGGGGATCAGGTATTGGGGAAGGACTTTGAGGCGGTCGGACACGGCAGGTTTCCGGCGGAAGCGAAGGGGCGGATTATAGCGGCCCGCCCGCGCTTCGTCGGCCGCCTGCAGCGGCGTTCAGCGGCCGGCGCCGGCGACGATCGGAAAGGCCCGGTCGTAGGCCAGGTTGAAGCCGAAGGCATACACCACGTAGGCCAGCGCGATGCTGATGTCGGCGACCAGGGCGCTGAGCCAGTCCATGCCGGTCCACAGCATCACCACTGGCAGCGTCAGCATGAACAGCCCGCCCTCGAAGCCGATGGCGTGAATGGCCCGCAGCCGCCACGGGCGGCGATCCGCGGTGCGGCCGGTGAGGCGGCCTTCCAGCCAGTCGAAGGCGGTGTTGAAGCTGCCGTTCCAGATGGCGGCGATGACCGCCAGGATGGCCATCAGCACGAAGGAGTCGCGGCCCGGCTGGCCGGACAGCCAGATGTAGGGCGGCGTGATCAGCAGCAGGCCGCCGATCTCGAAGAGGGCGATCTGGCGCAGGCGGTCGGTGAAGCTGCGCTGGACGGGGGAATGGGAGGCGGACATGGGAATCGCTACAAGGACACGAATGGAATGGACCGTGCCGGCCCGCGGGAGTTTAACCTGTCGCGGCAGAACCGCTAAACTGCACGCCCCCGAGCTTGCTGCCACGCCATGACCGCCTCCTCTTCCGTCACACTGGTTTGCCATCCGGATACGCCGGCCGATGGTGTGCGGGCAATTCACGTGGAATTCGAGCGCAGTGCCGACGGTGGCCTGCGCGTGTCTTACCGGCTGGAAGGCGATCTGGATGCGCTACGTATTCCGGAGGTTGCCACGTCCTTGCCGCCGGAGCGCCTGTGGGCCTATACCTGTTTCGAGGTGTTCGTCTGTGCGGATGCCTCGGACGCCTATCGGGAATTCAATTTTTCCCCGAACTGCCAGTGGGCGCGCTTCGATTTCGCCACCTACCGGGGGCGTGTGCCCTCGCCGGTCGGCCCGGCGCCGCGGCTCGTCATTACCCGCGATGCCGGCGTGCTGAGCCTGGAGGCGCAACTCGAAGCGGCCAGCCTGCCGGCCGGCGAACTGCAGCTGGGCATCACCGCCGTCGTCGAGCATGGCGACGGCCATCACAGTTACTGGGCGCTGGCGCATCCGCCGGGCCAGCCCGACTTTCATCACCGCGACGGTTTTGCCGCCGCTCTCAAGGCTCCGACACCATGATCCGTTTCGGTCTCGACCGCCTGCTTGCCGACCCCGAACTGCGCCGTCCGCTGGCCGGCAAGCGGGTCGCGCTGCTGGCCCATCCGGCTTCCGTCACCCGTGACCTGACCCACTCCCTCGACGCGCTGGCGGCCCTGCCCGACATCCAGCTGTCGGCGGCCTTCGGCCCCCAGCACGGGCTGCGCGGCGACAAGCAGGACAACATGGTGGAGTCGTCGGATTTCTTCGACCCCCGGCACGGCATCCCGGTGTTCAGTCTGTACGGCGAAGTGCGCCGGCCGACGGCGCCGATGATGGACCGCTTCGACGTGCTGCTGGTGGACCTGCAGGACCTGGGCTGCCGCATCTACACCTTCATCACTACGCTGCGCTATGTGCTGGAGGCGGCCGCCCGCCACGGCAAGAGCGTGTGGGTGCTGGACCGCCCGAACCCGGCCGGGCGTCCCGTCGAGGGGACGTTGCTGCAGCCGGGCTGGGAGAGCTTCGTCGGCGCCGGCCCGCTGCCGATGCGCCACGGCCTGACGATGGGCGAGCTGGCCCGCTGGTTCGTCGCCACGCTGAAGCTCGACGTGGATTGCCAGGTGATCACGATGGAGGGCTGGCAGCCCGAGGCGGCGCCCGGCTATGGTTGGCCGCTGGGCGAGCGCAGCTGGATCAACCCGAGCCCCAACGCGCCCAACCTGTCGATGGCGCGGGCCTATGCCGGCACCGTGATGCTGGAGGGCACGACGCTGTCCGAAGGGCGCGGCACCACCCGCCCGCTGGAACTGTTCGGCGCGCCGGACCTGGACGCCCGCAAGGTGCTGGCCGAGATGGCGGCCTTCGCGCCCAACTGGCTGGCCGGCTGCAAGCTGCGCGAATGCTGGTTCGAGCCGACCTTCCACAAGCATGCCGGCAAGCTGTGCCAGGGCGTGCAGATCCACGTGGAAGACCCGACCCATTACGATCACGCAGCCTTCCGCCCGTGGCGCCTGCAGGCGCTGGCCTTCAAGGCGATCCGCCGGGTGCGCCGGGACTACCCGCTGTGGCGGGATTTCCCCTACGAGTACGAGCACGACCGCCTGGCCATCGACCTGATCAACGGCTCGGAGATCCTGCGCGAGTGGGTGGATGATGCGACGACGCGCCCCGGCGACCTGGATGCGCTGGCGCTGGGCGACGAAAAGGTGTGGGACGAAGAACGGCGGGATTATTTGCTGTACTGAATGAAACGGCCTCCGGCCCTGCCGGGCAGGGCGGGAGGCCGCCTGTGTGATGCTGGGCGCGCTCAGACGGCGCGCAGGGTCACGCTGGTGTCGACGCGGCCGATGATCTTCTGGACCGCGCGACGGGTAGCGGTATTGATGACCAGCGGCGCCATTACGTTGGCTTGCGGGGCGACGGCCCCCGTGTCGTTGTTGCGGACGATCAGCAGCACGCTGACATCGTCCGGATTGCCGAGCTGGAGCGCGTCGACTTCGTCGTCGGTCAGCGTGAATTCATAGTTCAGTCCGAGCACATCCGGTGTAGTGACGGTGAAGGTCACTTCGGGGTTGTCCACGCCTTGTAATACGAAGATGTTCGGAGCGTCGTCGCCTTCAGGGTGCAGCAGCGTGAATTGGTGGGTGGCTTCGAAGCCAGGCAGGCCGTTCGGGAATTCGATGATGCGTTCGGGCGAGACTTCGATTTCGCCGATGACGGGACTGGAGATTTTCATGGTTTTTTCCCCCTTTGGAATGAGTGTCGGGCAGGCTCGAATGATGCGTGCCGAAAACTGTATTCCATCATAGATGGCCGGCAGTTGATCCACCTCAGGAATTGAGGGGTCTTTTGATGCTATTCCTGTCTCCGTCTTGCGCTCGGGGAAGGGCGCCCTGTCTTGCTCTCGTCGGGATATGGGGGATGCACGCATGACAAGGGGGCGCCCGTGGGCGCCCCCTTGTCATGTGCCGCGAGCCGGGCCGTGGCCCGGCGTCGCTGCGGTGTCAGCGGTCGCGGTTGAAGGTGCGGCCAGCGCGCGGCTTGCCGCCGGTGCCTTCGCTGCGTCCGCCGCCGAAGCCACCGGCATTGTGGTGGCTGGAGCTGCGCTTGGCCACGTGGGGGAACTCGGTACGGTGTTCCGGATGGCGCGGGGCGCTGGCGCCATCGGCGCGGCGGGGGGCGTCGCGGAAATCGCGGCGGCCTTCGCCGTTGCCGGCCCACGGGCTGGCGCTGCGGCCTTCTCCACGGTTGTCGTCACGGCGTTCGCGGTCGAAACGACCCGCGCCACTGCCGAAGCCGCCGGACGGGCGCTTGTCGCCGAAGCGGCCACCGCCGCCGTTGCCGTAGCCGCGGCCGTCACGGCGCGGACCACCGGGGCGGCGCTCGTCGGCCGGCAGCGTGGTACGCGGCTCGAGACCGGGCAGGGTGTGCACGGCCAGCGGTTGGCGGGTGTAGCGTTCGATGGCGCGCAGCAGGCGCACGTCGCGGCGCTCGGCCAGGCTGATGGCGATGCCGCTGGCGCCGCCGCGGCCGGTACGGCCGATGCGGTGCACGTAGTCGGCGGCGACCTTCGGCAGGTCGTAGTTGATCACGTGGCTGATGGTGCGCACGTCGATGCCGCGGGCGGCGACGTCGGTGGCGATCAGCACGCGCAGGTGGCCGCGACGCAACTGGTCCAGCGTGCGGGTGCGCATGCGCTGGTTCATGTCGCCGTGCAGGGCGGCAACGGAGTGGCCCTGGGATTCCAGGTTCAGCGTCAGGGCATCGGCGTCGCGCTTGGTGGCGGTGAACACGATGGCCTGTTCGACGCCCACGTCACGCAGGATGCCGTCGAGCAGACGGTTCTTGTGGCTGATGTCGTCGGCGACCAGCAGACGCTGTTCGATGTTCTCGTGGCGGGTCTGCGCGGAGGCGATCTCGATGCGCTCCGGATCCTTCAGCAGGCGCTGCATCATGCGCGCGACCTGACCGTCGAGGGTGGCCGAGAAGAACAGCGTCTGGCGATCGGCCGGCAGCTTGGCGACGATGGCCTCGATGTCGTCCACGAAGCCCATGTCGAGCATGCGGTCGGCTTCGTCGAGGATCAGGATCTCCAGGCGGGCGAAGTCGATGCGGCCGCTGTTCATCTGGTCCATCAGACGGCCAGGGGTGGCCACCAGGATTTCATAGGGGCTGGACAGCAGCTTGTTCTGCACCGGGTAGGGCATGCCGCCGACCACGCTGACGGCCTTCGCGTAGCGCAGGTTCTTGCCGTAGCCCTTGCACGCGTCGGTGACCTGAACGGCCAGTTCGCGGGTGGGGGTGAGCACCAGCACGCGGGGGCCGCGGGCCTTGATGGTGGATTCGGTGGTCAGGCGCTGCAGGGACGGCAGCATGAAGGCTGCCGTCTTGCCGGAGCCGGTCTGGCTGGAGACCACGAGATCCTTGCCGGCGAGGGCGGCCGGAATGGCGGCTTGCTGAACCGGGGTGGGTTCGGTGTAGCCGGCGTCGGCAACGGCTTTGACGATCTGTTCGGAGAGCCCGAGAGTGGCGAAATCCATGTTCGCTTCCTTATCTTTTGTATTGCGGATGCGGTGCCCGCGAAGAAAAAACGGCAACGCGCCGCCACGCGAAAACGCGTGCGACTGAATGGCTGCCTGACTGGCATATCGGCACTAACCGATCAGGACAACCTCACGTCTAATACGGGAGATATAAGAAGGTCAGGGACGATGTGACTCGGTGCGAAACCGCTTTTTTGCACCGGACCGCGGACTATAGCCATAATGCGCCCACTGCACAAGGAAAATGTTGCAGCGCGACAAGGTATTGCAGGTCTTGAAGGAGGCTTTATGCGTTTGGACGACAGCCGGGAAAGCGACAACGTCGAGGATCGGCGCGGTGGCGGGGGCGGTGGCTTGCCCGTGGGCGGCATCGGCGTCGGCACCGTGGTGCTGGCGCTGGTGGCGATGTATTTCGGCATCGATCCGCGGGTTGTGCTGAACCAGGCGTCCCATGTGTCGGCCCCGCCACCGTCGGCGGCGCAGCAGCAACACCGCCCGCCGGCCAACGACGCGGAGACCAAGTTCGTGCGCAAGGTGCTGGCCGAGACCGAGGACACCTGGCAGCAGATCTTCCGCCAGGCCGGCAAGCAGTACGAGGATCCGAAGCTGGTGCTGTTCACCGGTGTTACCCGCACCGCCTGCGGTACCGGACAGGCGGCGATGGGGCCGTTCTACTGCCCGGCGGACCACAAGGTCTATATCGACCTGGGTTTCTATCAGGAACTGAAGACGCGCTTCAAGGCGCCGGGGGATTTCGCCCAGGCCTATGTGATCGCCCACGAGGTCGGGCACCACGTGCAGAACCTGCTCGGCGTGTCGGCCAAGGTGCAGGCGGCGCGGGAGCGGGCCGGCGAGCGGGAGGCGAATGCGCTGTCGGTGCGCCTTGAGTTGCAGGCGGACTGTCTGGCCGGGGTGTGGGCCAAGAACGCCGATACGGCCCGCCACATCCTCGACCAGGGCGACCTGGAGGAGGCGCTGCGCGCCGCCACCGCGATTGGCGACGACACGCTGCAGAAACAGGCCAAGGGCTACGCGGTGCCGGACAGCTTCACCCACGGTTCGTCGGAGCAGCGGGTGCGCTGGTTCAAGCGGGGCATGGAGAGCGGCCAGGTGAAGGACTGCAATACCTTCCAGGCCAAATCGCTGTAATCGGCGCTAGACGTGCGAAGGGCCGGTCTCCGCAAGAGGGCCGGCCCTTCGTCGTTTGCTGCGGGTGATCAGCCGGCCAGTTTGGCGAAGGCGTCGATCACTTCCTGCGGGGCCTGGACCAGTTCGACCAGCACACCTTCACCACCGATGGGGAATTCTTCGTTGCCCTTGGGGTGGAGGAAGGTGATGTCGAAACCGGCGGCGCCCTTGCGGATGCCGCCCGGCGCAAAGCGCACGCCGTTGGCGCTCAGCCACTCGACGGCCTTCGGCAGGTCGTCGATCCACAGGCCCACGTGGTTCAGCGGGGTGGTGTGCACGGCCGGCTTCTTGTCGGGGTCGAGGGGCTGCATCAGGTCGACTTCGACCTTGAACGGGCCCTTGCCCATGGCGGTGATGTCCTCGTCCACGTTCTCCCGTTCCGACTTGAAAGTGCCGGTGACTTCGAGGCCGAACATGTCCACCCACAGGGTGCGCAGGCGGTCCTTGGACGGGCCGCCGATGGCGATCTGCTGGACGCCGAGTACTTTGAATGGTCTTGTCATGATTGGTTTTTCCCTCCTAAAGGAGCCGGCATTCTACGGGAGTCGGCGGCCGGGCGGGATCACTCCCAGGCCACGGCGGCGCACAGCAGGTAGCCGGCGCCGTATACCGTCTTGATGATCTTCGGGTCCTGCGGATCGTCCTCGAGCTTGCGGCGCAGGCGCGAGATGCGCACGTCGATGCTGCGGTCGAAGGGGTCGAGGTCGCGCTCGCCGATCAGCTGTTCGCGGGTCAGGATCTTGTTGGGGCGCTTCAGCAGGGTCTGCAGCAGCGCCGCCTCGGCGGCCGACAGCGTGACTTCGCGGCCGTCGGTGGCGCTGAGGTGGAGGCGGCCGAGGTCGAAGTGCCAGCCGGCGAAGTGTGCGCCGCTGTGGCTCCCGGGCTCCTGCGCGGCAGCCTTCTGGTAGCGGCGCAGGATGGAGCGCACGCGGGCCACCAGCTCGCGGGGCTCGAAGGGCTTGACCAGGTAGTCGTCGGCGCCCAGTTCCAGGCCCAGCACCCGGTCGGTGAGGCCGTCGCGGCCGGTCAGGATCAGGGCTGCGCAGGGGTGCTGCTCCTGCAGTTCGCGCAGCACCTGCAGGCCGTCCATGTCGGGCAGGCCGAGGTCGAGGATGGCCAGCTCCGGCTGCACGCGGCGGGCCCGCGCCAGCAGTGCGCGGCCGGTGCCGAAGCTCTCGCTGCGGAAACCGTACTCGGCGAGGCTGCTGGCGATCAGGCGGGCGATGTCGGCTTCGTCTTCGACAATGAAGATCAGGGGGCTGTCCTTGTCGGCGGCGGTCATGGTGCCGGAGTCTCCGGATGGTCGAGGGCGGTGAGGGCTGCGGCCAGGGCGCTGCGCTCGAAGGGTTTGCGCAGGGTCGGGATGTCGGGCATGCCGGCCGGCGGTTCGCCGGTGGCGTAGCCGGTGATCAGCAGGATTGGCAGCGCGGGGCGCAGTGCGCGGGCAGCGGCGGCCAGTTCCCGCCCGCCGAGGCTGGGCATGACGGTGTCGGAGACCAGCAGCGCGATGTCCTCCACCGCCTCCAGCATTGCCTTCGCCTCGATGCCGTTGCCGGCTTCGAGGACCGGATAGCCCAGTTCGGTGAGCTGCTGGCGGATGACCTTGCGCACTGCGGGCTCGTCCTCGACCAGCAGCACCAGGCGGTGGGCGTTCTCGGTGGCCGTCGCGGCCGGGGCTGCGGGGCCGGGTGTCGGCGCCGGCGCGTCGGTCATTGGTACGATGAAGCGCACGTTGGTGCCGGTGCCCGGCGTGCTGAGCACGCGGATGTTGCCGCCGGACTGACGGATGAAACCGTACACCATGGCCAGGCCGAGGCCGCTGCCGGCGCCGAAGGCCTTGGTGGTGAAGAAGGGTTCGAAGAGGCGCGGCAGCAGCTCTGGCGCAATGCCCGAGCCGGTGTCGGAGACGTCGAACTGCACGTAGTCGCCGGGGGGGACCTCGGCCTGCTGGGCGATGTTCGGTGTGACCTGGCGCTGCGTCACGGCGATGCGCAGCTCGCCGCCGTCGGGCATCGCGTCGCGGGCGTTGATGGCCAGGTTGAGGAGGGCGCTTTCCAGCTGGTGGGGATCGACCAACGCGTAGAGCTTGTCCGCCGGCAGGTCGAGCTGCATGTGGATGCGCTCGGTGAGGGAGCGCGACAGCAGCGAGGTCATGCCATGCACCAGCGCGCCGACTTCCACCGGGCAGGGTTCCAGCGGCTGCTGGCGGGAGAAGGTCAGCAGGCGGCGGATCAGTTCGGCGCCGCGCCGCGCCGCCGACAAGGCCGGCTCCAGGTAGTCGTCGTAGCCCTGGTGGGCCGGCAGTTTGTCGCGCAGCGTGGCCAGGTTGCCGGTGATGATGGTGAGCAGGTTGTTGAAGTCGTGGGCCAGGCCACCGGTGAGCTGGCCGACCGCTTCCATCTTCTGGGCCTGGATCAGCGCGGCCTGGCTGGCTTTCTGCTCGGTGATGTCGATGGACAGCACGAAGTAGCCCTGCACGCCGCCGTTCGGCGAGACCTCGGGCACCAGCGCGCTGCGCGCATGGACCTGGCGGCCGGCCGGGTTGAGGCGCGAATACTCGTAGCTGACCTGCTCGCCGGTGGCCGCCTGCCCGATGTAGGGCCGGATCTGCGCGTAGGCCTCGGGGCCGAAGACCTCGGCGATGCTGCGCCCGATGATCCGCGTCGGGTCGATGCCGAACCATTCGGTGTAGCCGCGGTTGGCGAAGATGTAGCGCTCGTCGGCGTCCACGTAGGCGATCAGCGCCGGGATTGCGTCCATGATCAGGCGCAGGCGTTCCTCGCTGCGGGCCAGCTGGCCGGCCAGCGCGTCGAGGCGTGCGGTGGCTGCTTCCAGTTCCGCCGTGCGTGCGCTGACGCGGGTTTCGAGAGCGGCGTTCTGGCTTTCGATGAGGCGCTCGTAGCGGCGCTGCTCGGTGATGTCGGTCCACAGGGTCACGAAGCCCAGGTTCGGGATCGGCACGCCGCGGATCGACAGCACCTGGCCGTTGGGACGGATGCGTTCGGCCTGGTGGGGCTGGAAGGAGCGCACCGAGGCCATGCGTTCGGCGACCAGGCGCTCCACGTCGGCTTCGTTGCCGCCGCGTCCGCCAAGCCCATATTCGCCGCGCTGTGCGTTGAAGCGCACAAAGTCTTCGAAGGGCGTGCCGACCCGCACCATGTCTTCCGGAAAATCGAGCAGGCGCAGCAGTGCCTTGTTCCAGGTGACCAGCTTGGGGGCCGCATCGAACACCGCGATGGCCTGGTCGAGCAGGTCGAAGCCGGCCAGCAGCAGGTCGTAGCGCCGCAGCTCTTCCGGCGTGGCGGGCTTGCCGGGGTTGGCGGGCGGCAGGCGGGACGTCATCGGCAGTGGCGGGCGATGTAGTCGAAGAAGGCGTCTTCCGGCAACGGCCGCGAGAACAGGTAGCCCTGGCCGTAGTCGCAGCCGGCAGCGGCCAGGCGTTCGCGCTGGGCTTCGCTCTCGATGCCTTCGGCGACCACTTCGAGGTCGAGCTTGTGGGCCATCGCGATGATCGCCTCGGTGATCGCCAGGTCGCTGGGGTCGGTGGTCAGGTCGCGCACGAAGGAACGGTCGATCTTGAGGGTGTCGATGTCCATTCGCTTGAGGTAGGCCATCGCCGAGTAGCCGGTGCCGAAGTCGTCGATGGAGATCTGGATGCCGGCGGCGCTGAGGCAGGCCAGCTGGGCGGTGACTGACGGGTGCTCGTCGAGCAGCAGGCCCTCGGTGATCTCGATGGCGATGCTGGCGCCGGGCACGTTCCTCTCGGTGAGTTCGTCGAGCAGGACGGCCAGCGAGCGACCCTTGGCGAACTGGCGCGGCGACGCATTGACGGTGATCTGCAGACTGTCGGCCAGTTCGGGTGGCACCGTTGAGCGCCAGCGCGCCACCATGTCGATGGCCTCGCGGAAGACCCAGGTGCCGATGGTGTCGATGAGGCCCAGCTCCTCGGCCACTGGCACGAATTCGGCCGGCGATACGGCGCCGCGCTGCGGGTGGTTCCAGCGCAGTAAGGCTTCGGCCTTGTGGAAATGGCCGTCGGCGAGGCGCAGGATGGGCTGGTAGTGCAGGCTCAGCTGGCCCCGGTCGAGGGCGTGGCGCAGGTCCTTGCCCAACTGCAGGCGCTGCAGTGCGGCTTCCTGCATGCGCGGCGAGAAGTAGCTGAAGCGGTTCCGGCCCTCGTCCTTGGCGTGGTACATGGCCTGGTCGGCGTTCTTCAGGATGTTGGCCGGGGTGTCGGCGTCCTTCGGGAACAGCGTGATGCCGACGCTGGCCGACACGTAGGCGATGTCGTGGCCGAGCTGGAAGGGCTGGGCGAGGGTGTCGATGATGTCCTCGGCGATGCGCTCGATCGGTGCCTCGTCGGCGAGGCCGGGCAGCAGCACGGTGAATTCGTCGCCGCCCTGGCGCGCCACCGTGTCGGATTCGCGCACGCAGCTGACGATGCGGCGCGCCGCCTCGACGAGCAGTCGGTCGCCGGCTTCATGGCCGAGGGTGTCGTTGACCTCCTTGAAGCGGTCCAGGTCGATGAACATCACCGCCACGCAGTCGTGGGTACGGTGGGACTGCTTCATCAGCTCGGCCAGGCGGTCGTTGAGCAGGCGGCGGTTGGGCAGGCCGGTGAGCGGGTCGTAGTTGGCCTGCATCCAGATCAGGGCTTCGGTCTGCTTGCGGTCGGTGATGTCGGTGATTACGCCGACCAGGCCGCCGAGGCTGCCATCCGACTTGAAATAGGTGGCCTTGTTGAAGATCACGTCCCGGTTGCGGCCGTCCGCTGACGAGACCAGCGCCTCGTAGGTCTGCACGCCGGGATGGTCGAACAGGGCCTGGTCGGCCTCGTGGTAGCGGGCCGCCAGCTCCGGCGGAGAGATCTCGAACACCGAGCGGCCGACGAGCTCGTGCCGCTGCTTGCCGAGGAAGGCTTCGAAGGCCTTGTTGCAGCCCACGTAGCGGGCGTGTTCGTCCTTGAAGAACAGCGGGCTGGGAATCGCCTCGATGAGCTGGCCGATGAAGTGCAGCTGTTCGCGGGCGGTCCGTTCGGCAGTACAGCGGGCGGTGATGTCCACCAGCATGCCGATGATGGCCGGGCGGCCGTCAAACTCGGTGCGGTTGCCGAACACCTCCAGCTCGATCTGGCTGCCGTCCTTGCGCCGCCCGCGGAAGGTGTAGTGGGCGGTGTCGGCTCCATGGTGGAGGCGCCGGGAGATGGCCTCGCTGACCTTGCAGCGGTCTTCCGGCATGATCAGCGCGGTGGGGCCCAGGCGGCCGCAGATTTCTGTCTGCGTGTAGCCGAACATCTCTGCGAAGCGCGGATTGGCGTAGCGGAACAGATCGTCCTGGATGATGTAGATGCCGATCAGCGCATTGCGGATGAGGGTGGGCAGCAACTCGTCCGCTTCGCGTAGCAGCTCTTCGGTCAGGGGTTCGTAAACGCGAGGCATGAAAAGGGAATGTTCTGGGCCGACCTGCCATTCTAGGCTTTGTCGTTGCAGTTGACCGCTTCGTCGTGGGCCAGCTGGCGCCGGTAGCGTTCCGGCGACATGCCGGTCCATCCGGTGAAAGCCCGATAGAAGGCCGAGGTGTCGGCGTAGCCGAGGTCGGTGGCAACCTGGGCGATGGACTGGCGGGTCTTGGTAAGGCGCGACAGGGCCAGGTCTCGGCGCAGGGCTTCCTTGATGCCGCGGAAGCTGGAGCCTTCTTCTTCCAGGCGGCGATGCAGCGTGCGCGGCGACATGTGCAGGCGGCCGGCCACGTCGTCCTGGGACAGGCTCACCGGCAGCGCGTGGCGGATCAGGTCGCGGACCCGCGTGACGGTATTGCGGTCGCGCCGGTAGAGCATGCTGATGCGTCCCGGCGCGCCGTCCAGGAAGGCCGCCAGCGCGGCTTCGTCGCGGCGGATCGGCAGGTCGAGGAGGGTGGCGTTGAAGCGGGCCACCAGCCGTGTGCCGGTCACGAAGGCGGAACGTTCCGTGTAAACCAGCGCGTAGTCGTCGGCATGGGCGGGGCGGGCGAAGGGGAAATCCACCGCGTCGAGGGCCAGCCCGCGCCCGACGAGCCAGCACGACAGGCTGTGCAGCAGGCGCAGCAGCCATTCGAAGGCGAAGACCCGGGCCGGGTCGTCCGGTGTGGCGGCCACCGGCACGAGCTCGGTGATGTGCAGCTCCGCGCGGTTGTCCTGGCGCTGCACGCCGACCGCCAGGTCGGGCAGCACGATGGACAGGAAGCGGCGCGCCCGGTCGAGGGCGTCGGCCAGCGTTGGTGCGCCGAGCATGCCGCGGCACAGGAACTCGAAGCTGCCCGGCCGCATCGGCATTGAGAACAGGCCGAAGCCCTCGTCCTGCAGTTCGCTGATCACCAGGTTGTACAGCGTGGCGTAGCGGTCCACTGGCACGCGACTGGCCGCGTCTGCAAGATTGATGTCGAGGCCGGCGAGCAGCGGCGCTGTGTCGATGTTGCGATGCAGCATGCCAAACAGCATGCCACTCACGAAACCCATTGAAACAGTGGCACGTTTACGGGACTGACTGGTGCTCAAGAGGGTTTCGGCTCCCTGGCGTACGAACGGAAAGGTGAAAATGCAGCTTGGCGGATTTTGCACGAATCCCGTCGACAACGGCAATGGCGGATGCCGCCGCCCGCTTCTACCATGAACGCATCGACAAACATGATGTGGGGGAGACAACCATGACCGACCTGAGCGTTGCCAACAAGCTCGTCGCTTACAAGCCCAAGAACAAGGTGCGTTTCGTCACCGCGGCGGCACTGTTCGATGGCCACGACGCGTCGATCAACATCATGCGGCGGATTCTTCAGTCCACCGGCTCCGAGGTGATCCACCTCGGGCACAACCGTTCGGTGGGCGAGATCGTCAATGCCGCGCTGCAGGAAGACGTGCAGGGCATCGCGATCACGTCCTACCAGGGCGGCCACGTGGAGTTCTTCAAGTACATGATCGACCTGCTGCGCGAGAACGGCGGCGAGAACATCAAGGTCTTCGGCGGCGGCGGCGGCGTGATCGTGCCGGCCGAGATCAAGGAACTCCACGACTACGGCGTGACCCGCATCTACTCGCCGGAAGACGGCGCCATCCTCGGCCTGCAGGGCATGATCAACGACGTCGTCGAACGCTGTGATCAGGACCTGAGCCACGCCGGTCCGCAAGGTGCCGAGGCGGTCATTGCCGCACTGCAATCCGGCGATCGCCGCACGCTCTCGAAGGTCATCACCGGCCTCGAGAACGGCGCCTATCCGGACGCGGTGAAGGCCGCGTTGATCGAGGCCGCCAAGGATCTGAAGGTGCCGGCCCTCGGCATCACCGGTACCGGCGGCGCCGGCAAGTCCAGCCTCACCGACGAGCTGGTGCGCCGCTTCCGCCTCGACCAGGACGACCAGGTCAAGCTGGCCATCGTCTCCATCGACCCGTCCCGCAAGCGTACCGGCGGCGCGCTGCTCGGCGACCGTATCCGCATGAACGCCATCGAGCACCCGAACATCTTCATGCGCTCGCTGGCCACCCGCGACACCGGCAAGGAGGTCTCCGCCGCGCTGCCCGAAGTCATCGCCGCCACCCGCCTGGCCGGCTTCGACCTGATCATCGTCGAGACCTCCGGCATCGGCCAGGGCGATGCGGCCATCGTGCCCTTCGTCGATGTGTCCCTGTACGTGATGACCCCCGAGTTCGGTGCCGCCAGCCAGCTCGAGAAGATCGACATGCTCGATTTCGCCGATTTCGTGGCGATCAACAAGTTCGACCGCAAGGGCTCCGAGGATGCGCTGCGCGACGTGCGCAAGCAGTACCAGCGCAACCGCGAGCTGTTCTCCACGCCCACCGAGCAGATGCCGGTGTTCGGCACCATGGCCGCCCGCTTCAACGACGACGGTGTCACCGCGCTGTACCAGGCCATCGCCCCGCTGCTGTCCGCCAAGGGCCTCAAGCTGGCTGCGCCCAAGCTGCCGCTGGTCAGCGTCAAGGCCTCCAGCCGCGGCCGTGCCATCGTTCCCGCCGAGCGTGCCCGCTACCTGGCCGAGATCGCTGATTCCGTGCGCGGCTACCACAAACACACGGCCGACCAGGCCAAGGTGGCCCGCGAGCGCCAGGCCCTGCGCATTTCCAAACAGCTCTTCGAAGGCTGCAAGAAGGACGCGGGAAGCTTCGATGAGCTCATCGAGTGGAAGGACGGTGAGCTGACCGGCACCTCCAGGAAGCTCCTCGACATGTGGCCGAAGACCGTCGAGCTGTACGCTGCCGACGAGTATGTGGTGAAGATCCGCGACAAGGAGATCCGCACCCAGCTGACCAGCGAATCCCTGTCCGGCACCAAGATCCGCAAGGTGTCCCTGCCGCGCTTCGAGGATGACGGCGAGACCCTCAAGTTCCTGATGAAGGAAAACGTCCCCGGCTCCTTCCCCTACACCGCCGGCGTGTTCGCCTTCAAGCGCGAGGGCGAGGACCCGACCCGCATGTTTGCCGGCGAAGGCGACGCCTTCCGCACCAACCGCCGCTTCAAGAAGGTGTCCGAAGGCATGCCGGCGCACCGCCTCTCCACCGCCTTCGACTCGGTGACGCTGTACGGCTGCGACCCGGATCCGCGTCCGGACATCTACGGCAAGATTGGCAACTCCGGCGTGTCCATCGCCACGCTGGACGACATGAAGGTGCTGTACGACGGCTTCGACCTGGTCAACCCGACCACCTCCGTGTCGATGACCATCAACGGCCCGGCGCCGATCATCCTGGCGATGTTCTTCAACACCGCGCTGGCCCAGCAACTGGCCAAATTCAAGGCCCAGAACGACCGTGAGCCGACCGAAGAGGAAGCCGACAAAATCCGCGAATGGGTGCTGGCCAGCGTGCGCGGTACCGTGCAGGCCGACATCCTGAAGGAAGACCAGGGCCAGAACACCTGCATCTTCAGCACCGAGTTCGCGCTGAAGATGATGGGCGACATCCAGGAGTTCTTCGTGCATAACAAGGTGCAGAACTTCTACTCGGTGTCGATCTCCGGCTACCACATTGCCGAAGCCGGTGCGAACCCGATCAGCCAGCTCGCCTTCACGCTGTCCAATGGCTTCACCTACGTGGAAAGCTACTTGGCCCGCGGCATGCATATCGACGATTTCGCGCCGAACCTGTCCTTCTTCTTCAGCAACGGCATGGATCCGGAATACTCGGTGATCGGCCGCGTCGCCCGCCGCATCTGGGCTGTGGCGATGAAGAACAAGTACGGTGCAAACGAGCGCAGCCAGAAGCTGAAGTACCACGTCCAGACCTCCGGCCGCTCGCTGCACGCCCAGGAAATGGACTTCAACGACATCCGCACCACGCTGCAGGCGCTGATCGCCATCTACGACAACTGCAATTCGCTGCACACCAACGCCTACGACGAGGCGATCACCACGCCGACCGAGGAATCGGTGCGCCGCGCAATGGCGATCCAGCTGATCATCAACCGCGAATGGGGCCTCGCCAAGAACGAGAACCCGAATCAGGGCGCCTTCATCATCGAAGAGCTCACCGACCTGGTCGAAGAGGCGGTGCTCAAGGAGTTCGAAGCCATCAGCTCCCGCGGCGGCGTGCTCGGCGCGATGGAAACCGGCTTCCAGCGCGGCAAGATCCAGGAAGAGTCGCTGTACTACGAGCACAAGAAGCACGACGGCTCCTACCCGATCATCGGCGTGAATACCTTCCTTAACCCGAAGGGCATGGCTCAGCAGGAAATCGAGCTGGCCCGTTCCTCCGAGGACGAGAAGCAGAGCCAGCTCACCCGCCTGGCCGACTTCCAGGCCCGCAACGCCGAGGAAGCGCCCAAGTGGCTGGCCAAGCTCAAGCAGACCGTCATCGAGAACGGCAACGTCTTCGCAGTGCTGGTGGAGGCGGTGAAATACTGCTCCCTCGGCCAGATCACCGGTGCCCTGTACCAAGTGGGCGGCCAGTACCGCCGCAGCATGTAAGGCTTACAAGAAGACCTCTCGGCAAGAGGGGAACAGCAGGAGAAAGCGGCGCCGATCGGCGCCGCTTTTTCTTTTTGGGAAGGGCCGGGCCGAGTGTCATAGTGTGACCGATTGCAGGGGCGGCGCGCGGCGCTGCTTGCCTGGGGGGTGGAATAGGCATGAAGATCAGGGCCGAAAACCATTATGGGCATTCGAGCGCAAGGGCAGAATGACGAACGAAAAACTCATCGGCGACGGCCTGTGCCAGCAGCGGGATTTCCTGCGCCAGGTGATCGACAGCTGTCCAAGCATGATTTTCGTGAAGGACCGCGACGGCATCTTCCTGCTCGCCAATGCCGCGCTGGCGGCGGCTTACGGCCTGGGAGTGGCGGATGTCGAAGGGCGCAGCAATGCCCACTTCCATTCCAACGCCGAGGAGCTGGAAGCCTTCCTGCGCGACGATCGCGAGGTGATCGACCAGCGGCGGAGCAAGCTGATCGTCGCCGAGCCGGTGTCATTCTCCGATGGCTCGGTGCATTGGTTCAGCACCACCAAGACACCGTTGATCGAGGACGACGGGCGGTGTGACAAGGTCCTCGGCATCTGCACCGACATCAGCGACCTAAAGGGGGCACAGGAGGCGCTGGCACATAGCCAGGAGCTGCTGAATTCGATCATCGACAACACCACCGCGGTGATTTTCGTGAAGGACCGCGACGGCCGCTACCTGCTGGTCAATCGGCGCTACTGCGACCTGCACCACGTCACCAACGACAGCCTGCGTGGCCGCAGCGATTTCGACCTGTTCGCGCCCGAAGTCGCCGAGGCGGTGCGCGCGGCCGACCTGGCGGTGCTGGAGAGCGGTGAGGCGCGTGAGTTCGAGGAACTCGTGCCGATGGACGACGGCATCCACACGATGCTGTCGCTGAAGGTGCCGCTGCGCGACAGGGCCGGCCAGATCTACGCCGTCTGCGGCATCGCCACCGACATCACCGAGCGCAAGCTCGCCGAGGCGGCTCTCGGTGCCTTCAACCAGCGCCTCGAGCAGAGCGTCGAGGAGCGCACCCGCAAGCTGCACGAGACCAAGGAACAACTACGGGAGGCGCTGGCGCTCAACGAGAACATCCTGGCGACGTCGTCGGTCGGCGTGCTCGCCTATCGCCAGGACGGGCAGTGCGTGCTGGCCAACCCGGCCGTCGCTCAGCTGACAGGCGGTACGCGGGAGCAGCTGCTGGGACAGAATTTCCACCACATTGCCTCCTGGCACCGGGGCGGTCTGTACGAGTTGGTCACCCGGGTGCAGGCCGAAGGGGGCAGGCTCGAGACGGAGTCGCGTTTCGTCAGCACCTTCGGGAAGGAGGTGTGGGTTCGCGCGCAATGCTCACCCTTCTTCAGCTGCGGCGAGCCTCACCTGCTGCTGATGTTGCAGGACGTCACCGAGCCGCGCCGCGCGGCGCAGGAACTGGTTGAAAGGGAATGGGCCTTCCGTTCCCTTGCCGACAACGTGCCGGACAACATCGCGCGTTGGGACTGCGAAGGGCGGATCATTTACGCGAACCGCTCGCTGGAAAAGACCCTGGGCTTCGCAGTCGACGAGGTGCTGGGCCAGTCGCCGCAGATTCTGTGGCCGGACGGGCGTTTCGACGGGCTGCTCGAGGCTGTGCGCGAGGTGGCCCGTAGCGGCGAGAGCCGCGACTTCGACCTGATCTTTCCGGGGCCGGACGGGCGGCCGCGCTACCACATGATCCGCATGGTGCCGGAGCGGGCGCAGAGCGAGGGCGTGGTCAGCGTGCTCGGCGTCGGCCGCGACATGACCGACCGCAAGCGGACCGAGGAGCAATTGCGCCTCGCGGCGAGCGTCTTTCACAACTCCGCCGAGGGGGTGATGATCACCGACGCAGAGGGCGTCATCCTGTCGGTCAATCCGGCTTTCGGCAAGATCACCGGCTACAGCGCCGCCGAGGTGCTCGGGCGGAAGCCCAGCCTGCTGCGCTCGGAGCACCATGACGCCGGCTTCTATCGCGAAATGTGGCGCCGGCTGCACGACGAGGCGCACTGGCAGGGCGAAGTCTGGAACCGCAACAAGGACGGCGAAGCCTACCTGCAATGGACCACGATCAACCGCATCGATGATGACGACGGCCAGCCGGTGCGCTACGTGGCGGTCTTCCACGACGTTACCGACATGCGCCGCAAGGATGAGCGGATCCAGCACCTGGCTTTCCATGATGCGCTGACCGGCCTGCCCAACCGTGCACTGATCCTCGAGCGCCTGCAGCACGCAATCCACCGCAGCCAGCGCGAGGGGCGCCGGCTGTCGGTGACCTTCATCGACCTCGACCGCTTCAAGAGCGTCAATGACGGCCTCGGCCACGACGTCGGCGATCTGCTGCTGCAGGAGGTAGCGCGGCGCATCCAGGGCCGCCTGCGGGCGATGGACACCGTGGCCCGGCTCGGCGGCGACGAGTTCGTGGTGCTGATGGAAGATCTCGACGAGACGCGCCACTGTGCCAGCCTGGCCGGGCAGCTGATCGCCGAGATCAGCCGTCCGATGCAGTTGCGCGGCCATAGTGTGGAAATCGGCGCGTCGATGGGCATGGCCTTCTTCCCCGAGGACGGCGCCGATCCGCACGAGCTGATGAAGCGCGCAGATATGGCGATGTATGCCGCCAAGGCCGCTGGCCGCAACACCTACCGCTTCTTCCAGGAGGACATGCTCGTCCGCACCAGCCACCGCCTGAACATGGAGATGGATTTGCGTCGGGCGGTCGCCGGTGGTCAGCTGGTGCTGCATTACCAGCCCAAGGTGTCGCTCTGCACTGGGGAGGTGGTCGGCGTCGAGGCCCTGGTGCGCTGGCGCCATCCGGACCATGGCCTGCTGGTGCCGGCCGAGTTCATTCCGGTGGCCGAGGAAAGCGGCCTGATCGTCGCCCTCGGCGACTGGGTCCTCGACGAGGCCTGCCGCCAGTCCACCTGCTGGCAGCACGAGGGCTGGCGCCTGCCGATCGCCGTCAATGTGTCGGCCCGCCAGCTCGACAGCGGTGACCTGGCCGAGCGCATCGCGGCCCTGGTGCGGCGGCACGGTATCGCGCCGGCCGACCTCGAAATCGAACTGACCGAAAGCACGGTGATGGCCAATCCGGCCAGCGCCGCCGTCCTCCTCGGCCGCCTGCGGGAGCTCGGCGTGAGCGTCGCGGTGGATGATTTCGGCACCGGCTACTCCAGTCTCGCCTACCTGCGGCGCCTGCCGCTCGACGTGCTGAAGATCGACCGCTCCTTCGTGATGGCCGCGGACCGCGACGCAGAGGATGCGGAGATCGTCCGCACTATCGTCGCCCTCGGCCAGAGCCTGGGCCTGGCCCTGATCGCCGAAGGTGTCGAGAACGCACAGCAGGCTGCGCTGTTGAAGGCGCTGGGTTGCGGCATCGCGCAAGGCTATTTCTACTCGCCGCCGCTGAGTGCGGCCGATCTTGCCACCTGGCTGCGCTGCCGCGCCTGAGGTGTCGAGGCTGCGGGGATAGCCGGTGGGGGCATCAGCCAATGCCGCCGCTCTTTCCGGGACACGCACCGCATGGGATGCGCGTCCGTTTGCCTCTGCCGCCTCAGTTTTCTTCCGTTGTCTGAGCTATCAGATAGCCGAAATCGATCTGGGCGTTCTCGACCAGTTCGGCGACGGCGCTCACCTGGCCCATCAGCAGTGCGGAAAACTGGGCGTACAGGTTGTATTCCTGGGCGATCAACTTGGAGGCCGTATTCACCTGCCGGATCTCGCCGGCCTCCTGGGCGATGCTCTCGAGCCCTTCGAACCATTGGGTCTGCAGGCCGGACAGGCGTTCAAGGAAGGCTTTCTGGAAGGCGAACAGGTCGTAACAGACCCCGACGTCCTGACTGAGCTTGACGGCGGCCGGTAGTACGTTCTGCAGGTTTCTCAGCTGGCGCAGGGCCACGTCGCCGAGGGCTTGCCGGATGTGCTCCGCATGGCTGCCCAGCGCGAATGCCGGTACGGGGTGGCTGTCGGTGCCGGCGGTGGGGGCGATGAACTTGCGGATCAGGTCGGCCTGGAGGTGATGCAGGGTCTGTAACTGGTCGACCGGTGCATGGGCGAACTGGGTCAGGGCTTGCAGCATGGTGGTGTCCTTTGCGGAGGTTCGTTCAAGGGGTGCCCAGGCGCTGCAGCATGCCGTGGATGGCCCGGATCTGGATGGCCTGCTGGGAGTAGTAGTCGGGCTCGCGGGCGCTGGTGCTGGTGTAGCCCCACCAGTCCCAGCAACCTTCGGGATTTTGCGTCGCACCGTTGTCGGTGCCCTGGGCCTGGGGGTAGAGGATGATCAGATCGTTGGCGTCGGCCAGCTCGTTGTAGCCGGTGGTGGTGAAGTAGCGGTTGCCGTAGGGCAGGCCGTTTTCCAGGTCGGGACGGCCGTTGACGTAGTTCACGTAGGCGTAGCCCTGCTTGCAGCCGTGCAGGGCGATATGCACGCGGGCCGGAGCCCCTTCCTCCACGGCTTTGGGCACATAGGCGTAGCCGTAGTCGCTCATGCTGGCCCGGGACTCTCCGTTGAAGAACTCGCGCTGGTCGAAGCGGATGATGCGGCCCGACAGGCGCTCACTGGGGGGATTGAGCGGGCCGTAGATGTGCTCGAGGATCCGCCAGCTTTGCACGAAGTCGCCCTGGTTGATGTAGGGCGGCCGGTTGGCGGCGAGGGGATTATCCTCGGGATTGGTGGTGATGATCGAGTGGCCGGCGGGTACGCCGCTTTCGTAGCGGATGTTGTCCGCTGCGACGCCCAGGTGTTCGTAGAAGCGGCGGGTGGTGTCCACCACGGTGGAATTGACGACCGTGTCCCGGCTGCCGGTAAAGATATAGACCCGGTCGTTGGCCAGGTGGGATACCGGGTCGATCTCGCCCTTGTCGGCACAGGCCCGGGCGTTGCGCGCCAGCCGGGCCGGATCGGGGGCGGTCTGGGGAATGAGCGGATTCATGCAGATGGAGACTGCATTGAGGATCGCCGAATCTTCCGCGATGGCTGCTGCGCGGTAGGTTTCAGCGCAGCGGAAGGGGCCGCCGGCGATGACGCCGGCGCCGACGAAGGTGGACGAGTGGGCCAGATGGAGCTGGACCGTCATGAAGGCACCGGACGACAGGCCCGAAACCGAGCTCTGGCTGAGATCCACGTTCTTGAAACCAGGCAGGGGAGGTGCTTTCGGCGACGAAGCGATCGACATGGGAACTCCTCGGAAAGAAACTGGGGGGCGATGCGGCGGCGACACTTCCTGTTTGCAGCGTTAGGTCGTTTGCATACATTACACGATGCTTAGAATCGGCAGGATGTGTTTTGTGCGATGCCGCATTTTTAAATGCCCAAAATGGGCATTGTTTCAGGAAGGCCCGGATTACGGTTGAGTCCTGCGATGTGCCGGCCAGACCCGTAGCCTTGAGTTGCGCGGTTGTTTTTTATGGTGATGTTGTATGTCTTTACGTTTTAATTGTATGGCATGAAGGAGGCATGATGAGACCGCTGTGCTTCGTGTTGATACCCATTGGCAGGAAGACCACTCCTTCTGGCCGGACGGTGGATTTCGACGCCGTCTACAGCGCGCTGATCCGGCCTGCCATCGAGGCGGCCGGCATGGAAGCCCTGCGGGAGGATGGGGGGGCCGTCGGTGGGACGATCCACAAGGCGGCGCACGAACGCCTGATCCTGTGCGACTTCGCGGTGGCCGACCTGACCTTGGCCAGCCCGAACGTCTTCTACGAGTTGGGGCTGCGTCACGGCAGGCGGCCGGCGACGACGGTGATGCTCTTCGGCGACACGGGCGCCTTGCCCTTCGACGTGGCGCCGCTGCATACGCTCCGTTATGAGCTGGTGGCCGGCGGCGTGCCGGCCGATCCGGCTGCCGCTGCCGCAGCGCTGACCCGTCTCCTCGACGAGGCGCGGCACGGCCAGGACGCGCCGCGCTGCGACAGCCGGGTGTTCCAGTTGCTGGAGGACCATGTGGTGCCGGACATCGCACGCCTGAAGACCGACGTTTTCCGCGACCAGGTGTGCTATGCCCTGGAGGCCCGCAACACGCTGGCGGCGGCGCGGCGTGCCGGCAAGGATGCCGTGCAGGCGGCGGCGCTGACCCTCGGCGATTTGTCCGACGCCGAGGCTGGCGTGGTGATCGACCTGCTGCTGTCCTACCGGGCGGTCGGAGATTGGCAGGGCATGGTGGCGCTGGTGGCGGACATGGCCAAGCCGCTGGCCCATAGCACGCTGGTGCGGGAGCAATACGGTTTTGCCCTCAATCGCCTGGGCCGTAGGGACGAGGCGGAGGCCATCTTCCTGGAACTGATCGCCCGTTGCGGTCCGAGCAGCGAAACCAATAGTCTGCTTGGGCGCGTTTACAAGGACCGCTGGGAGGCCGAGACGGAGGCCGGCAACGCAATGGCTGCCTGCGGCTGGCTGGGCAAGGCCATCGACGCCTATCTGCAGGGCTTCGAAGCCGATTGGCGCGACGCCTTTCCGGGCATCAATGCGGTGAAGCTGATGGAGCTGGCCAGCCCGCCGGACCCGCGGCGTGTCGAACTGCTGCCGGTAGTCACCTACGCGGTGAAGCAGCGCATCGCCAGAGGCGCGCCGGATTACTGGGATTTCGCCACGTTGGTCGAGCTGGCCGTGCTGGCCCGTGACGAGGCTGCCGCGCAGGCCGCGACCGGTAAGGCGCTGGCCGCGGTGCGCGAAAACTGGGAGCCGGAAAGCACCGCCCGCAACCTGGCGCTGATCCGCACGGTGCGGGCTGCCGGGGGCGAGGCGCTGGCGTGGGCCGACGACATCGAGCAGGCCCTGCGCACCCGCGCGACAGCGACGACCTGAGGTTGGTGTTCAGTGCTGGGCGCGCAGGCCGCCCAGCATCTCGTGCACGTCGTAGGTCATCACCGCCAGGTAGGCCAGCAGGCCCAGGTACAGCACGGCGTACTCGAAGCGCTTGGCCGGCGGGGTGTCGTAATAGCCGGGCGCCTCGCTGCCTTC
Organism: Zoogloea sp. GDB6; assembly: GCF_056724105.1. Classification (NCBI taxonomy): domain Bacteria; kingdom Pseudomonadati; phylum Pseudomonadota; class Betaproteobacteria; order Rhodocyclales; family Zoogloeaceae; genus Zoogloea; species Zoogloea sp. GDB6. Next base: position 445,877 of record NZ_CM161497.1, read on the forward strand.
GCCGCGGAAGGCCTTCCACACGTGGGGTGCGGCGAGGAAGGCGATGAGGATCAGCATCGGGCTCGGCCGCCACAGGAACAGGCCGACCAGCGCCGGTGCGCCGAGCATCCAGAACTTGCGCGACACCACGCCGGTCATGCGCCCACCGTCCAGCGGCGGCACCGGGATCAGGTTGAACAGGTTCAGGAAGAAGCCGGAATAGCTGATCGCCAGCAGCAGCGTGCTGTCTTCCGAGCGGGCCAGGAAATAGCAGGCGAGGGCTGCGATGGTGCCCGCCAGCGGGCCGGCCATCGCTACGTAGGCTTCGGTCTCGGCGTTCATCGGCTGTTCCTTGAGGTTGATCCAGGCGCCGACGAAGGGGATGAAGGTCGGCGCACCGACGTTGAGGCCGCGCTGGCGGGCGGCGATGTAGTGGCCCATCTCGTGGCAGAACAGCAGCACGATGAAACCGGCGGCGTAGCGCCAGCCCCAGATCAGCGCATATACGCCAAGGGACAGCAGCATGGTGCCGCCGGTGGTCAGCAGCTTGCCGAACTTGGCGCCGCTGAGGAGGAGCAGGAGCAGCTTCACGCGCTGTCCTTCTTGCCGAACAGCTTGCGCACGCCGGCGCCGAGGCCGACGACGGTCAGCGCGCCGGCCTTCCAGAACTTGGCCAGGAAGATGCCGAGGGAGGCCAGCAGGCCCAGCTTCTTTGCCGCGATGCCGCCGACCAGAGCGGCGAGGCCGTACTCCGCGACCTTGTCGGTTGAGGAGTTGAAGTCGGCGTAGCGCTTGCCGTCGTTGAATTCGAGGGCTGCCAGCAGTTCGCGGGCGGCGGGTTTTTCCTGGTCGACGCGGGCCAGGCTGGTGATGAGGTTCATCGAGAAATAGCCCTCGCGGCCGAGCATGTAGGTGTTGTAGTTCACGCCGTCCTGGCCGGCCTGGGCGTCCTTGACGCGAGTGGTCGCCGACCACACCAGGCGGTGGGTGGCGACATCGTAGTTGGGGGCCTCCACCCAGCCGACCACGCTGAACTCGGGTACGCCCAGCTTACGGCGTTCCTCGTTGGCGGCCTCGGTGCCTTCCTTCAGATTGTCGAGCAGCTTGGCGGCGTCCCAGTCCTTGGCGTCCTCGTCCTTCACGTAGCCGGCGGCTTCGTATTCGAGGGCCAGGAAGCCTTCCAGCTTGTCGCTGACGATCAGGCCGTAGAAGCCGGGGCCGGTGTGGCTGCCCTGGGCGGCCAGCAGTGCGGACGCCTCGGCCTGCGGGATGAAGCCGTAGCCGGCCGGCAGGTGCAGCTTGCCTTGCTCGCCCAGCGGGATGTCCCGTGGACCCGGCTGGACGGCGGCGAGGGCGCTCTGTGCCGCCGCTTCGAAGCGGGCGTGGCCATCGGTGGCCGGGGCGTCGGCGGCCTGGGAAAGGAGGCAGGGCAAGCACAGGGCCAGCAATGTCAGCCAGCGGAGGAGTCGGTTCTTCATCGGATCGGGAGGAATGTTGTTTGCATCGGCGGCGCGGATGATAGCGCGGAACACCGGCTGTCGATCTATCCTGAAGAAGCGGGGCGCCATCCTTGCCTATGTGGAGTGGAATGTCTCATGCACAAGAAGAAGCGGATGCCGTTTCGTGCGGGCGTGCCGGAAGCCTGGTTGCGGCGTGGCATGCGCCTGCCCTTCATCATGGCTTCCATCCTGTGCTCGCTGGCCCATGCCGGCAGCGGCATGGAGACGTCGGCGGCCAAGAAGGCGGCCGGGCTGCGCAAGCCCGGTGTGGATATCCAGGTGCAGGGCGGTGGCTGGGGCAGTGCCCGCAAGGAGGCCATCGAAACGGTGCTCAACGAGGTGGCCGACGAGTTGCTGGCGAACCTGCCGGGCCGCCTCGCGGTGCCCATCGTCGTCACCCATACCGACGGGCCGCCGGTGGCGCTGTACGGCCGCGGGACGCAGGGCGAATACCGGATTCACCTGCATGCGCGCGGCGACAACTGGCACCTGTACGCCTACGAGTTCGCCCACGAGCTGTGCCATGTGCTGTCCAACTACGATGAGAACGTGGCGCCGGGGGCCGCGCCGAGTCGCTCCAATCAGTGGTTCGAAGAGACCCTGTGCGAGACGGCTTCGCTGTTCACCCTCAAACGCCTTGCACAGCGCTGGGAGAGCACGCCGCCCGGACCCGAGTGGGTGGGGGAGGCCGCCACGTTGCGCCGCTTCTTCGACCTGCTGATCTCCGAAGGGCACCGCCAGCTACCGCCTAACGCGCCGTTGGCCGGTTGGTTGCGCGACAACGAGGAGGCGCTGCGCAGCAACCCTTATCTGCGTGACAAGAATGAGGTGCTGGCCAATCTGCTGTTGCCCTTGTTCGACGGCAATCCCGAGAACTGGCAGGCTCTGGCCTACCTCAACCTCGACCCGGCCGATGCGCGCAGCAGCCTGCGCGCCTACCTGACCCACTGGTACCGGAACGCCCCGCAGGAGCATCGTGCCCTGGTGGGAGACGTGCTGGCCATGCTGGAGCTGGGAGATGCACTCGCGCCGGACGCCCCTCGCTGATCGAAGGCGAACGGTTGTTTTATCCGACTGATTTCGTCGACTAATATGAAGACGTGCACACCACCGCCGATGGGCCATGCGCTCTGCAGCGGTGGCGCACTGCTCACTTGCTTGCTTCTTTCCGGGGAGGATCACCACAACGGAGGGCAAAATGAAATCCAATCACTGGATCAAGATCGGTGCTGGCCTTCTGACCGGAAGCATCCTTGCGCTGATTCCGCTGGCCACCGCTCAGGCCGCCGACCTCAATGACAGCATCAAGGAACTCACTGACAGCCGCTCGATGGGAACCATGCACAGTCCGGACTCCAGCAAGGGAATGGAGTCGCGGTCCTACGGTGCTGATGAGTGGTACGGGGCCCAGGGTCCGGTGCGTACCGACATGGACAAGGAACGGATGGGGATGACCTCCGCGCCGCCGCCGTCCATTTGGGACGAACTCCGCAAGCAGCTCGGCCCTATCGGTAGCGAATAGCCATCTGCATGTTTGCGACGCCACCCCTGTGCAGCGGGGTGGCGATCGCCGTGAGCCGCCGGGCAACGTGGCTGCTTCGTACGCGGGCCATTGGGTCCTCTTCTTGCTTCTAGCTCCCGCGAGTCTTTCCAAACACCCGCACGATGCTGTCGTGATGGGTTTTTGGGCGTGCCCACGACACATTCGTCCGGCATCTGTCGCAAACCCGTCATTCCTCGCGAGACCATCCATGAGCTTTCAACTGCCTCGCAGCCCCATCGCGCCCCTGCTGGTGAGCCCGGCCGTCAATCTGCTGCGCATCGCGGCGGCGGCGGCCAGCCAGGACGGCGAGGTGGACCGGGAAACGGTGGCCCTGATGCGCCGCCAAGTTGCCGAGGGTCTGCTCGCCGATCTCGATCCCGCACAGGCCTGGGCCGAACTGGCGAGTGGGCTGATGAGCGACGCGCCGTCGCGGATGCTGTGGGTGCTACGCGAGAGTCGGGCGCTCCAGGTGCTGCTGCCTGAGCTGGATGCGCTGTTCGGCATGCCCCAGAGCGCCGACGACCCGCCGACCGTGGATATTGGCGAGCACCAGTTCCGCGTGGTGGACGAGGCGGCCCGTCGCCAGGCACCGCTGGCGGTACGTTTCGCGGCGTTGCTCTACAACGTCGGCAAGTCCGATTCACCACCGGAGCACCTGCCGGCCCATTACCGCCACATGGAGCGCGGCTTGCCGCGCATAGAGGCGATTGCCGAGCGCTGCCGCGTGCCGGCCGCGTTCCGGGACTTGGCCGTGCTGGCTTTGCTGGAGGTGGAGCGTGTGCACCGCGCCGCGGAGATGCGGGCCGGGTCCATTGCCGCGATGCTGGTTCGGGTCGACGCCTTCGGTCAGTTACAGCGCTTTGAACAGCTGATGCTGTTGTGTACCTGTGACTTCCGGGCTTATCCCGGCCGGGCGACCCGTCCCTATCCGAAAGCCGCCATGCTCGCTACGGCACTGGATGCCTGCAAAGTCCTCGACGAAGCGGCCGTGCTGGCCGATTACGAAGACGACCCCGCCGGTGCTGCCGACGCTTTGCTGGAAGCACGGGCGGTGGCCATTGCCCGGGCGCTGCGTTCCGAGCGTTGGGCGGAGGTCGCCGAATAGACGGGCTGATCCATATCTCCGTGTTTTCTCGATAAAAGAATGACTTTTGTTGGGGAGGCTGTCACGTCCCTCCGCTAACATAGCCCGATGGCTCTCAGGCGCATCTCCAACAGTCTCGTTACCCGTCTTGTGCTGTTCGGCATGCTGCTGGTCATTGGTGGCGGCTTGGCGCGCTACGTGATGCAGACCCGCTACCTGCGTGAAGATCTGACTCAACTGGTTTCGGCCCAACAGATGGCCCTCGCCGACGAAGTGGCGCGGGAGGTCGATTACAAGATCCGCGAACGCCGTCAGTTTCTTGACCAGCTGGCGGTCACGCTGCCCCGGGAACTGCTCGGCCAGCCTGCCAGGCTGGAGGCCTGGCTTGCCGAGCGGCATCAGCTGAACCCGGTGTTCAACCTTGGTTTGCTGGTGATCGCCACCGATGGCCGTGTGCTCGTCGATTTTCCGCGGGTGTCCGGCCGGCGTGGCGCCTCGGCGGCGAATAACCCCGGTTTCCAGCGGGCCATGCAGGGCAAGGCAGGCGTCGGTGCACCGCTGTTCGGCACATTCACGAAACAGCCGGTGCTGCCGATGGGGGTGCCGCTGAAGGATGGCAGTGGCCATGTCCAGGCGGTGCTGGTTGGCGTGACCGCGTTGAGTACGCCGGACTTCCTCGATCGTATCAACCAGGGGCGGATCGGCGAAACCGGCGGCTTCCTGCTGGTTTCCCCGGCCGACAAGCTGTTCGTCGCCGCCGGCGATCCTGATCTGGTGCTGAAGCCCACGCCACCGCCTGGCGTCAACCTGCTGCACGATCGGGCGATGACCGGTTTCCGTGGAAGTGGCGTGACGATCAATGCCAAGGGGGTCGAAGAATTGTCGGCGATGGCCAGCGTACCGAGTGCCGGTTGGTTCGTCGTGGCGCGTATGCCGACGACGGAAGCTTTTGCTCCGGTGCGCCGGGCCCAGGACAACGTGGTGCGCCACAGTTTCACCGCGATGGCCCTTGTGTTGCTGGTGGGAGGGGTATTCGTGCGGTTTACGCTGCGTCCGCTGCATCGGGCCGCGACCCTGGCCGAGCGTATGACCCAGGACGAGATCCCGCTCAAGCCGCTGCCGGTGGTACGGGATGACGAGGTCGGCCACCTCACCAAGGCCTTCAATCGACTGCTCGACAAGCTGGTCTGCAGCCAGGCCGAGCTCCAGCGCATGGCCCACCACGACGGCCTGACGGGCCTGCCCAACCGCATGCTGCTCGATGACCGCATGCGTCAGGGGCTGGCGCGCACCGCACGCAACGGAACGCAGATGGCCGTGTTGTTCCTGGATCTGGATGGCTTCAAGCCGATCAACGACAGCCTTGGGCATGAGGCTGGCGACGCCGCATTGGTGGAGGTAGCCCGGCGCCTGTCGGCAGTGCTGCGCCAGAGCGATACGCTGGCTCGCGTGGGAGGGGACGAGTTCGTGATGCTGGCCACCGATCTGGGATCTCGTCCGGAGGAAGGGGCGGCAGTGTTGGCGAACCGCTGTATCGAGGCCCTGTCCCATCCGTTGGCCATCAAGAGCAGCCTGCGCACGCTGGGTGTTTCCATCGGGATTGCCATCAGCGACGGTGAATGTACGCCGGAATGCATGCTGCTCGCCGCCGACAAGGCCATGTATGTGGCCAAGGGCCAGGGGCGGGGCCGCTACGTCATTGCGCCCCATTGCAACGGCCTCGCTGCGGTGGCCTGAGCCGGGCCGCAGACCCGGCCACAATTCCGTACATTTGAAAAACAGTTGCGCAAACTTGCTTTGCCAGACTGCTCCCCGAGACGAAACGACCACTCGCAGCCACCGGCGGTGCCCACGGGCATTGGCGGTAGAAGCGGCGGGGGACGACATCGAGACAAACCGGAGGAGGGGGCATGGCCACGACCCGAGCGGCAGCTGCGGACGTCGCCAGCCTGGATACCTTTCCGCGCCTGCTGATGGAGCATGCCCGGCAGCGGCCACTGCGGCCGGCAATGCGCGAGAAGGAATACGGGATCTGGCAGACCTACACGTGGGCGGATGTCGCCGCTCGGGTGCGTGCGCTGGCCAGCGGGCTGGCTGAACTGGGCTTCAAGCGCGGCGATCGGTTGGCCGTGGTGGGGGACAACCGGCCGCGCCTGTACTGGTCGGTGGCAGCCTGCCAGTGCCTGGGCGGCATCCCGGTGATGATGTACCAGGATGCGGTGGCCCAGGAGATGGCCTATGTGATGCTGGACGCGGACATCCGCTTCGCCTGCGTCGAGGACCAGGAGCAGGTGGACAAGCTGCTCGAGATCGCGGCGGACCTGCCCAGCCTCGAGCGCGTCATCTATGACGACCCGCGCGGCCTGCGCCACTATAGCCAGCCTTTCCTGCACGGCATGGACGAGGCGCTGGAAATGGGTCGCATCCATGACGAGCATCACCCGGACTTCTTCGATCAGGAACTAGGTAAGGGCAGCCCCGAGGACATCGCGGTGATGCTGTACACCTCGGGTACGACCGGCAAGCCGAAGGGCGTGTGCCAGAGCCACGCGGCCTTCATCGCTGCGGCGCGGGGCGGTTGCGCCTTCGACCGGCTCGGCGAGACCGAGGACATCCTGTCCTACCTGCCGATGGCCTGGGTCGGCGACCACCTGTTCTCCTACGCCCAGGCGCTGGTGGCCGGCTTTACGATCAACTGCCCTGAATCCGCCGAGACGGTGATGAACGACCTGCGCGAGATCGGGCCGACCTACTACTTCGCACCGCCGCGGGTCTTCGAGAACCTGCTGACCCAGGTGATGATCCGCATGGAGGACGCCAGCCGTCCGAGGCGCGCGCTGTTCGGCTATTTCATGGACGTGGCGCGGCGCTGCGGCGCGGACCTTCTCGACGGCAAGCCGGTGTCCGCGGCCGACCGGCTGCGCTATGCGCTGGGCAAGGTGCTGATCTACGGGCCGCTGAAGAACGTGCTGGGCCTCAGCCGCATCCGTGTCGCCTACACTGCCGGTGCGGCGATCGGGCCGGACCTGTTCCGCTTCTACCGCTCCATCGGCATCAACCTCAAGCAGCTCTACGGCCAGACCGAAACCTGCGCCTACGTGTGCCTGCAGCCGGACGGGAAGATCAAGTTCGACTCGGTGGGCACGCCGGCGCCCCAGGTGGAGGTCAAGCTGGCCGACAACGGGGAGATCCTGGTGCGCGGGCCGATGCTGCTGAAGGCCTACTACAAGCGTCCGGAGGCCACCGCCGAGGCGATCGACGCCGAGGGTTACTTCCTGACCGGCGATGCGGGCGTCTTCGATGCCGACGGCCACCTGAAGATCATCGACCGAGCCAAGGACGTGGGGCGCCTGAACGGCGGCGGCATGTTCGCCCCCAACTACATCGAGAACAAGCTGAAGTTCTTCCCTTACGTGAAGGAGGCGGTGTGTTTCGGCAACGGGCGCGAGCACGTTACCGCCTTCATCAACATCGACCTCGACGCGGTCGGCAACTGGGCCGAGCGCCGTGGGCTGGCCTACGCCGGCTACACCGACCTGGCCGGCCAGGCGGCGGTGTATGCGCTGGTGAAGGACTGCGTCGAGCAGGTCAATGCCGATCTGGCCGGCGATGCGGCGATGGGCGCCGCCCAGGTCTGCCGCTTCCTGATCCTGCACAAGGAGCTGGACGCCGACGACGGCGAACTGACGCGGACTCGCAAGGTGCGCCGCAACTTCATCGCCGAGAAGTACGCGGTGCTGGTCGATGCGCTGTACGCCGGCAAGGCCAGCCAGTACATAGAGACCCAGGTGAGCTACGAGGACGGGCGCAGCAACATGGTGGCCGCCGAGCTGCGCATCGAGGACGCGCAGACCTTCCCGCCGCAGGCGCGGAAGGCCGCCTGAGCCGGAGGACATGCCCATGGCCCGGCAAAGCGGCGACGTGATCGTCGATCTGCGCAACATCTCCCTGCGTTTCGGCGGCGTGAAGGCGCTCACCGACATCAGCTTCGACGTGCGCGAGCACGAGATCCGCTCGATCATCGGCCCCAACGGCGCCGGCAAGAGCTCCATGCTCAACGTGATCAACGGCGTGTATCACCCGCAGGAGGGGCAGATCCATTTCCGCGGCCAGCTGCGCCGCCGGATGGAGCCCCACCACGCGGCGGAGCAGGGCATCGCCCGCACCTTCCAGAACATCGCGCTGTTCAAGGGCATGACCGTGCTCGACAACATCATGACCGGGCGGGCCCTGAAGATGCGCTGCAATTTCCTGCAGCACGCCTTCTACTGGGGGGCCGCCCAGCGGGAGGAGACTGCCCACCGCCTGAAGGTCGAGGAGATCATCGAGTTCCTGGAGATCCAGTCCATCCGCAAGACGCCGGTCGGCCGCTTGCCCTACGGCCTGCAGAAGCGTGTCGAGCTGGCCCGCGCGCTGGCCGCCGAGCCGCACATCCTGCTGCTGGACGAGCCGATGGCCGGCATGAACGTGGAGGAGAAACAGGACATGTGCCGCTTCATCCTCGACGTGAACGATCACTACGGCACCACCATCGTGCTGATCGAGCACGACATGGGGGTGGTGATGGACATCTCCGACCGGGTGGTGGTCCTCGACTATGGCCGCAAGATCGGCGACGGCCTGCCGGATGAGGTCAAGAACGATCCGGACGTGATCCGGGCGTATCTCGGCGGCGCCCATTGAGGCGTGACGAGCGCATCCCGGCTGGCGGCGGAAAGGAGGAGCGGACATGCAGTTCTTCATCGAGGTGCTGATCGGCGGCCTGCTGTCCGGCGTGATGTATGCGCTGGTGGCCCTCGGCTTCGTGCTGATCTACAAGGCCTCGGGGGTCTTCAACTTTGCGCAGGGGGCGATGGTGTTCTTCGCCGCGCTGAGCTTCGTCGGCTTCCAGGAAGTGCTGCCGGCCCGTTTCGGCATGGAGGCGGGCAGCGCGGCGGTGTTCTGGCTGTCCTTCCTGCTGGCTTTCGCGACGATGGTGGTGCTCGGCATCGCCACCGAGCGCATCGTGCTGCGGCCGCTGGTCAACCAGCCGCCGATCACGCTGTTCATGGCCACTATCGGGCTCACCTACGTGGTGGAGGGGCTGGCCCAGATGGCCTGGGGCGCCAACGTGCGTGGCCTCGACCTGGGCATCGTCGATGAGCCGATAGCCTGGCTGATGGACGACTACGGGATCGGCGTGTCGAAGTTCGACCTCTTCGCGGCCGGCGTGGCGGCGTCGCTGGTCGCGCTGCTGGCGGTGCTGTTCCAGTACACCAAGGTCGGCCGGGCGCTGCGGGCGGTGGCCGACGACCACCAGGCGGCCCTGTCCATCGGTATTCCGCTGCAGACGATCTGGCGCGTGGTGTGGGCGGTGGCCGGCTTCGTGGCACTGGTCGCCGGGATGATCTGGGGGGCCCGCAACGGCGTGCAGTTCGCGCTCACCTTCACCGCGCTGAAGGCGCTGCCGGTGCTGATCCTCGGCGGCTTCACGTCGGTGCCGGGCGCCATCGTCGGCGGGCTGATCATCGGCGCGTCCGAGAAGCTGGCCGAGGTCTATGTGGGGCCGCTGGTCGGTGGCGGCATCGAAGGCTGGTTTCCCTACATGCTGGCGCTGGCCTTCCTGCTGGTGCGGCCCGAGGGCCTGTTCGGCGAACGGCACATCGACCGGGTGTAAGCGAATGGCAAGTAACAGGGAGCGCATGCATGCTTTACCGTGAAGCCGGCCAGTTCAAGAGCAGTTACGCCGAGGACGGGCGGATCTTCCCGATCCGCCAGGACCGGATCGGCTTTGCATTGCTGATGCTGGTGTTCGGCGTGGTGGTGCCGCTGCTGGCCAACGAATACTGGCTGAAGGCGATCCTCACGCCGGTGCTGATCTTCTCGCTGGCCGCCATCGGCCTGAACATCCTGACCGGCTACGCGGGCCAGCTGTCCCTTGGCTCGGCGGCTTTCATGGCGGTGGGTGCCTTCGCGGCCTACAACTTCATCCTGCGCGTGGACGGCATGCCCTTCCTGTTGGCACTGGCGCTGGCCGGCCTGGCGGCAGCGCTGGTGGGCGTGCTGTTCGGCCTGCCGAGCTTGCGCATCAAGGGTTTCTACCTGGCGGTGGCGACGCTGGCGGCCCAGTTCTTCATCGTGTGGGTGCTGGTCAAGTTTCCGTGGTTCTCCAACCATTCCTCGTCGGGGGTGGTGACGGCCCAGGAGGTGAGCATCCTCGGTTATGCATTCGTGTCGCCGGAGGCCAAGTACCTGCTGACCTTCGCCGTCGTCGTGGTGCTGGCGCTGGCCGCCAAGAACCTGGTGCGCTCGGCCACCGGGCGGGCCTGGATGGCGGTGCGTGACATGGACGTGGCGGCCCAGGTGATCGGCTTCCGCCTGATGCGCACCAAGCTGCTGGCCTTCGCGGTGAGTTCCTTCTACTGCGGCGTGGCCGGCGCGCTGTACGCCTACACTTACATCGGCACCGTCGAGCCGGAGGGCTTCAACCTCGACCTGTCCTTCAAGATCCTGTTCATGATCATCATCGGTGGCGTCGGCTCCATCCTCGGCGCCTTCCTCGGTGCGGCCTTCATCGTGCTGTTGCCCATCCTGCTCGACAATCTCGTGCCGGCGCTGTTCGGCGATGCGCTGGGTGCGGGCTTCGCGTCCAACCTGCAGCTCATCATCTTCGGCGGGCTGATCATCTTCTTCCTGATCGTCGAACCCCACGGCCTGGCGCGCCTGTGGCAGATCGCCAAGGAAAAACTGCGCCTGTGGCCCTTCCCGCACTGAGTGGGCGCAGCACCCATACCCATAAGAGGAGACACACCATGAAACTGAAGTACTCCGCCCTGCTGGGCGCGGCCCTCGCCGGCCTGCTGGCCTCCTCCGTCGCAGGAGCCGTCGAGGAGCAGTTCATCGGCCTGCCGAGCTACCGGGTCGGCCCGTATGCGGCCGGCGGCTCCGGGGTCTTCGGCGGCTGGATCGACTACATGCAGCTGATCAACGAGCGCGACGGCGGCATCAACGGTGTCAGGCTGACCTGGGAAGAGTGCGAGACCGAGTACAACAACGCCCGCGGCGTGGAGTGCTATGAGCGTTTGAAGAAGAAGGGCAGCACTGGCAACACGGTGTTCCAGCCGGTGTCCACGGGCATCACCTATTCGGTGCTCGACAAGGCCGCCCAGGACAAGATCCCGGTGGTGACGATCGGCTACGGGCGCACCGACGCCGCCGACGGCCGCGTCTTTCCGTGGGTTTTTCCGCTGATCACCACCTACTGGTCCCAGGCCTCCGCCATCGTGAACTTCATTGGCACGAAGGAAGGCGGCATGGACAAGCTGAAGGGCAAGAAGATCGGCCTGCTCTACCACGACTCTGCCTACGGCAAGGAGTCCCACGCGATCCTCGACAAGCTGGCCGCCAAGCACGGCTTCGAGCTGACCAAGATCGCGGTCGCTCATCCGGGCAACGAACAGCAGTCCCAGTGGTTGCAGCTGCGCCAGCTCAAGCCCGACTACGTGATCCTGTGGGGCTGGGGGGTGATGAATCCGACGGCCCTCAAGGCGGCCGCCAAGGTCGGCTACCCCCGCGAAAAGATGGTCGGTGTGTGGTGGTCCGGCGCAGAGGAAGACACCGTGCCGGCCGGCCCGGCAGCCAAGGGCTTCACTGCCGCCGGCTTCAACGTGGCCGGGGCCAACTATCCGGTGGTCGCCGACATCAAGAAGTTCGTCTATGGCAAGGGCAAGGGCAACATGGAGGACAAGACCCGCATCGGCTCGGTGTATTACAACCGCGGCGTGGTGCACGGAATCATCACCGTCGAGGCGATCCGCAAGGCCCAGGAGAAGTACGGCAAGGGCAAGGCGCTGACCGGCGAGCAGGTACGCTGGGGCTTCGAGAACCTCAATCTCGACGAAGCGCGCCTGAAGGCCCTCGGCGCCACCGGCTTCCTGCCGCCGCTGAAGGTCAGCTGCGCCGATCACGAGGGGCCCGGTGTGGTGAAGTTCCAGCAGTGGGACGGCGGCCAGTGGAAGGTGGTTTCCGACTGGGTCGAGTCCGACCGTCCGCTGGTGCGCGGCATGATCGAGGAGTCGGCCGCCGCCTACGCCAAGGAAAAGGGCATCAAGCCGCGGGACTGCAGCAAGGAAGGCTGAGGACCCCATGTCCTATCTCAGCCTCAATAACATCGAAGTCATTTACGACCACGTGATCCTGGTGCTCAAGGGCGTCTCGCTGGAGGTGCCCGAGGGCCGCATCGTTGCGCTGCTGGGAGCCAACGGCGCCGGCAAGAGCACGACGCTGAAGTCCATTTCCAACCTGTTGCGTGCTGAACGCGGCGATGTGACCAAGGGCTCCATCGAGTTCAAGGGCGACCGCATCGATCGCATGACGCCGGCCGAGCTGGTGCGGCGCGGGGTGATCCAGGTGATGGAGGGGCGCCACTGCTTCGGCCACCTGTCCATCGAGGAGAACCTGCTCACCGGCGCCTACACGCGTCGCCAGTCTCGCGCCGAACTGCGTGACAGCCTGGAGCGGGTCTATGCCTACTTCCCGCGCCTCAAGACCCGGCGTAGTTCCCAGGCCGGCTACACGTCCGGCGGCGAGCAGCAGATGTGCGCGATCGGCCGTGCGCTGATGGCGCGGCCGGAGATGATCCTCCTCGACGAACCGTCGATGGGTCTGGCGCCGCAGATCGTCGAGGAGATCTTCGAGATCGTGAAGGACCTCAACGGCAAGGAGAAGGTGAGCTTCCTGCTCGCCGAGCAGAACACGATGGTGGCGCTGCGCTATGCGGACTTCGGCTACATCCTGGAGAACGGCCGCGTCGTGATGGAGGGGGCGGCGGACGAATTGCGCAACAACGAGGACGTAAAGGAGTTCTACCTGGGCCTGTCTTCGGAAGGGCGCAAGAGCTTCCGCGATGTGAAGCACTACCGGCGGCGCAAGCGCTGGCTGTCGTGAGCGGCCGGGCGCCGGTCCGGCGAATCCGGATATGACAAAATGCTGGGCGAAGACGGCTGCCCGCGGACGGTGGCGTGAAAAGGAATGGAGCGACGATGAACTACCACGATGCCCGTGAAATCCGCCCTCCCGCCGAACGGGAGCAGGAACTGCTGGCCGCGCTGCCGGCGCAGATCGCCCATGCCCGCGCCCACGCACCGGCCTTCAGCGAGTTGCTGTGGGACGTGGATCCGGCGGCGGTGACGAGCCGCGAGGCGCTGGCGGAACTGCCGGTGATCCGCAAGTCGGAGCTGGCCGAGCTGCAGCGCCGCGAGCGCCCCTTCGGCGGCCTGGCGACGGTGGGCTGGGGCAAGGGCTGTGCGCGGGTGTTCGCGTCGCCGGGGCCGATCTACGAGCCGGAGGGCGCGCGCAAGGATTACTGGCGCCTGGCCCGGGCCTTCTATGCGGCGGGTTTCCGCGCCGGCGACCTGGTGCACAACACCTTCTCCTATCACTTCACACCGGCCGGTTCGATGATGGAGACGGCGGCCCACGCGCTGGGCTGCACGGTGTTTCCGGCCGGTGTCGGACAGACCGAGATGCAGGTGGCGGCCATCGCCGATCTGCGGCCGGTCGCCTATGCCGGCACGCCGTCCTTCCTGCGCATCATCCTCGACAAGGCCGACGAACTGGGTGTGCCGCTGACCAGCCTGCAGAAGGCCTTCGTGTCCGGCGAGGCCTTTCCGCCCAGCCAGAGGGATGCGCTGGCCGCCCGCGGCATCCAGGCCTACCAGGCCTATGCCACCGCCGATCTGGGCCTGATCGCCTACGAGACGCCGGCGCGGGAGGGGCTGGTGCTCGACGAGGACGTGCTGGTGGAGATCGTCTATCCCGGCACCGGCGATCCGGTGGCGCCGGGCGAGGTGGGTGAGGTGGTGGTGACGAGCTTCAGCCCGGAATATCCGCTGATCCGTTTCGGCACCGGCGACCTGTCGGCGCTGCTGCCTGGCATCTCGCCCTGCGGCCGCACCAACACGCGCATCAAGGGCTGGCTGGGGCGGGCCGACCAGACCACCAAGGTGAAGGGCATGTTCGTCCACCCGGGCCAGGTGGTGGCGGTGCTCAAGCGCCATGCGGAACTCGGCCGTGGCCGGCTGGTGGTGGACAACCCGGCCCAGACCGATCGCATGACCCTGCACTGCGAGGTGGCGGTGGCGGCGGAGGGGCTCGCCGAGGCCATCGCGATGTCCTTGCGCGAACTGACCAAGCTGCGTGGCGAAGTGCATTTCTGTGCGCCGGGCAGCCTGCCCAACGACGGCAAGCTGATTGAGGACATGCGCAGCTACGAGTAGCGGCGCGTGTGGGCAAGGCTCATCCAGTCACGACTTCTGGCACACTCCGCCGGATGTGGGCCTTCCCGTCTTCCCCTTCCTGAGCGGCGATGCAGAGCTTTCTGCTGCTGTTGCCCGATTTCGCGCTGATTGCGCTTGGCGCCGGCCTGCGGCGCTACGGGCGTTTCGGCGAGGGCTTCTGGCCGGGCGTCGAACGCCTGGTGTATTTCGTGCTGTTTCCGGCGCTGCTGTTCAATGCGCTGGCGAAGGCGTCCATCGCGCTGGCGGCCATGGGGCCGCTGTTTCTCGTCGGCCTGGCGACCCTCGGCAGCGGCTTTGTGCTGGCGCTGCTGGCCCGACCGCTGATGGGGCTCGCGTCGATGACCTTTGCGTCACGGGTGCAGTGCGCCTACCGCTTCAACACCTATATCGGCATCGCGGTGGCGGGGAAGGTGGCCGGTGCGACCGGTGTGGCCACGATGGGAGCCCTGTGCGGGGCCATGGTGCCTTTCGCCAACATGGCGGCGGTCGGCCTGCTCGCCCATCACGGCGAGGGCCGGCTGTGGCGGGAGCTGGCGCGTAATCCGCTGATCCTTGCCACCGTGGCCGGCATCCTGTTCAACCTGGCCGGCGGCGTGTTGCCGGCGCCGGTGCTGCCTTTCCTGCAGCGTCTTGCCGATGCGGCGGTGACGCTGGGTCTGCTGGCGGTGGGGGCGGCCCTGCGTGGCGGGCGCCATGAGGGTGGGTGGCCGGGGCTGCTCTACCTGTGCGGGCTCAAGCTGCTGGTGCTGCCGGCCATCGCCTGGGGGCTGGCCGTGCTGCTGGGTCTGGCAGGGGTGGGTTTCACGGTGGCGGTGCTGTTTGCCGCACTGCCGACGGCATCGTCGGCTTACATCCTGGCGATGCGCATGGGCGGCGACGGGCCCGGCGTGGCCTGGCTGATCTCCGCGACGACGGTGGCGGCGGCCCTTACGCTGACCGGGTGGCTGGCGGCGCTGACGCACTGGGGTCTTTAGCGCCGCCAGTTGGGGAGCGGGGTGCTCCCCGTGGTATTGCCTTATTTGCTGTCCTTCGGCTTGGCCTTGCTGGCCGGCGATGCCTGGGCAGGAGCAGCCGCTTCGGCGTGGGCCTTGGCCTGCTCGGCGGCGTTCTGCATCAGGTTCCACGGCCACATGGAGCTGGCGAAGGGGTTGGGCTGGGCGGTTTCGCCATCGGGCGCCTTGCCGCCTTCGGCGGCCAGCTTGCTCATGGCCTGCATCGTGGCGATCGTCGCGCGCTGCATTTCGAGGCCCTGGATGGCCATCTGCAGGGAGCTGAGGTTCATCTTGAGCCAGTTCTCGACAGCTTTCATGTCGGCGATGCGCTTGTCCAACTCATCCACGTCGAGCGTCGGGGTGACCATGCCAGGCAGGCTGAAGCCCATCTTGCTCCACATGTTGCGCATGAATTCCATCGGGTCCTGCGCCTTGTTCTCGGTGCTCATCGTTCTCCCCCTGATTTTGGATATGTCATCGACGCAGCGATAGTAACCGATGCGCCGTAGTGCTGCATCAGGCTTGGGTCTTGCGCTGCAGCAGGGCGCGCAGCTTGGCCGGGCGGACCGGTTTGTGGAGTAGCGGGATGCCGGCCTGCTGGGCTGCGCCGGCGACGTCCGGCGAGGTGTCGCCGCTGAGCAGGATGGCCGGGATGGGGCGGCCGAGGTGCTGGCGCAGGTGGGTGGCGATGTCCGGGCCGACCCGTTCGCCACCGCTGCGGTAGTCGCAGACGAGCACGTCCGGTGTGTGTTGCCGGTCCAGCGTGGCAAGCAGCGCATCGGGGCCGGTGGCTGCGCTGACCCGGCAGCCCCAGGATTCCAGCAGGCCGATGGTTCCGGCAAGGGCCAGTTCGTCATCGTCCACCAGCGCCACGTGGAGCCCCTGGAACGAATGGATGGCGGGCGGTGCATGACGGTCGGATGCGGTCACCGGGGCCGCGAGCGGAAGCTCGATCGAGAACAGGGCGCCCCTGCCGGGGACCGAGTTCAGTGACAGCGGATGCTGCAGCAGACTGGTCAGGCGGCGGACGATCGCCAGACCGAGGCCGAGGCCCTTGGCCCGGTTGCGCTCCGGGTTATCCAACTGGACGAACTCCTGGAAGATGGCGTCCTGGGCTTCCGGCGCAATACCGGGGCCGTTGTCACGGACTTCGATGCGCACCCGCTGGCCGCGCCGGCGGGCCGCCAGCAGGATGGTGCCGCGGGGGGCGTAGCGCAGCGCGTTGCTGATCAGATTGTGCAGGATGCGTTCGAGGAGCAGCGGATCGCTCTCGACCCACAGGGGCGTGGGGCGCAGGCGCAGGCGCTGCTTGCGCACTTCGGCTTCGCGCCGGTAATCCACGTCGATGCGCTCGAACAGGGGCTGCAGCGGGAAGGGCTTGATCTGTCGGTCGAGCACGCCGGCGTCGAGGCGCGAGATGTCGAGCAGGCTGTCGAGCAGATTCTCCATGGTCTCGGCGGAGACGGCGATCTGTTCGACGAGGCGGCGGGTGTCGGGAGCGTGGGGTTTTTGGCCGAGCTCGGCAACGAACAGGCCCAGCGCGTGCATCGGCTGGCGCAGATCGTGGCTGGCGGCGGCGAGAAAGCGTGTCTTGGCGCGGTTGCCTTGCTCGGCCTCTTCCTTCTTTTCCTTCAGCTCCGCCGTGGCGGCGTCGATCTGGCGCTGCAGGTCTTCCTGCGATGCGCCAAGCCGGTCGGCCATTTCGTTGACGCCGGCAGCCAGGGTGCTGAGGGTTTTGCCGCCTTCCACCGGTACCCGCGCCGAGAAATTGCCCTGGCCGAAGCCGGCGACCGCGCTGGCGACGCGCAGGATGGGGCCGGAGATGCCGCGGCTCATGCGCATGGCCAGCGCGACGCTGGCCAGCAGGACCGTCACTACCATCAGGAAGGCGTTGCGCAGCAGGCGGCTCTCCTCGGCGCGCAGGGACTCGCGGCTCATCTCGACGAGGACTTCGCCGTGGCGGCTTTCCTGCATGGCGGCCGAGGCGGTGGTGCTGTCTAGGAAGGGGTCGTCGAGACTGACGCCCGGGCCGGCCACCGGCTCGCGGAAGCGCAGCGGCGCGTTGTTCTCGTGGGGGACCAGATTCACCGCGGCCGGAGTCTGGACCGGCTTGTTGCTGTCGGCGAGTACCTCTTGCAAGGGGCTGAAGACCGCTACGCGGACCACGTCCTTCTCTTGCAGGATCGAGTTGGCGAGCTTGCGCAGGTTCTCCTGGTTGCCCGAAAAGATGCCGTATTCGCTGGCGGCGGCGAGTTGCCGGGCAAGGGCCTTGCCGCGCTGGACATGGGCTTCTTCGAGGTCGGACAGGCGGGTGGTGGTGAAATAGGCAATCAGCACGGACGCCATCACCACCGTCGGCAGCATCGCGATCAGGATCGCCCGCGGGCGGATGTCCCAGTCTTCCGGACGGATCACTGCGCGTTCTCCCAGCGCTCGAGGCGTTCGCGCAGGGTGTTGGCGTCTTCGAGGTTGATGCCGAGGGAGCGCGCCACGTAGGGGTTGGTGCCGACATGGAAGTAGCGCGGGGCGGTGGCCGCCGGCAGGTTGCCGCCGGCGAGGCCGTGGCGGGCCATCTCGCCAGCCTGCTGGCCGATTTGCGCCGGGGTGCTGTACAGCGCCAGCAGGGCGCCTGCCTTGACGTAGGCAGGCGAGAAGCCGACGACTGGCGAGCGGTGGTGGTAGGCGGTGAGCAGGATGTTGGAGATCGTGCGGTTGTTGTACAGCGCGGCGTCGGGGATGGCGAGCAGGATCGTCGGTTCGGCCAGTACGCGCTGCAGTGTCGGGTAGAGATCGTTCTCGTCACCGACCTGCTCCAGCACCGGGCGCAGGCGCCGCTCGCGGGCATTGGCCTGCAGACGGGCGCCGAGCTCGCTGCTTTCCCGGCCGACGATCAGTGCCACCCGCGACCAGTCGGGCAGCGCGAGGCGCAGCAGCTCGATCTGTCGGTTGGCCGGCTGGTCGATGAAGACCGCCGACGTGCGCCGCCCGTCCTCGGCGCGCTGGGGCAGGCGTTCATAGGCGCTGCGCGGCAGCAGGGTGTGCAGCAGCAGGCTGCGCGGCGCGAGCCCGGCAATGATCTGGGCGGCCCGGGTGCCGAAGGTGACGATCAGTGCGCTGGCATTGAGGACGGCGCCGTCCTCGGCACGCAGGGGCGTCGTGATGCTCTGGATGCGGTGGCCGGCACTGCGCAGTTCGGACGACACGGCTTCGGCGGCTTCGGCGAAGGCGCCGCCCTCCTCGGACAGGACCAGGGCTACCTGGGCCGCGCGCACAGGGGCGGCCCCAGCCAGCAGGGCCGCACACAGGGCGAGGAGGAAGAGTCGCAGGCGCCCCATTGGATATCAGAACTCGGACCTGTGGGGGGAGGTGCGCCCGTTGTGGGCGGGAGAAGGGGGGGCGGAGCTCACGAAGATCATGCTGGATTTCTGCTCGGACGCCATCGGACTCCGGTATGAACGGTTGGCGGCCAGCCGCCGGGATTGCGCTTCCGTCATATGATAGTTGGCTGGATGGCGTGGCGCCAGCGATGTGCCGTTCAAGCGGCGTCTGTCCCGTATTGCGGGGCGCCAGGTGCTGCCGACATCCACGCCGTGCCGAAGTCCGGACGCAAAGCGGAACAGTTCATTGCTGTCGGGGGCGCCGGAGGCCATGATCCTCTGCCGGTTGGAGGTCGTCACCGCGCCGGGTGCGTCAGTCCAGGCTGGGGGCAATGGGGCGATGGACTGCATGGCGAGGAGATCGTACGCGCTCGCACTGCCTGTGGCAGGGGTGCCGCCCGAAACGGGTAGCACGGGCGCAGGTGACAGGAAGGCCACGGCGTGGCGGGTAAAATGCTGGGGAATCGGCATGGTCATCGTGCCGTTTCGGCCCGGGGACCGGATTTTCTCCGTTTTACCGGGTGCTGGGTAGGCTAAACTGGCCCCGATTTTAGACAAGCGTTCAATTTAACGGTTGGAATGATGCAGACGCGCATACTGATTATCGAGGACCACGTGCTGGTGAGGGAGGCCATGGCGCTGACCCTGGCCCAGGTGGGGGAGGGCGTGCACTGCGAGCAGGCCAGCAATGCCACCGACGCGCTGGCTCTGCTGGAGGCCGATCCCAACTGCGACCTGCTGGTGGTGGACCTGATGCTGCCGGAGATCAACGGCTTCTCGTTACTGGGGGTGATCGCCAAGCGCTTCCCCGACGTGCCGGCGCTGGTGGTGTCGGCCCTCGACGACCGGGAGTCGGTGCAGCGGGCGATGAAGGCCGGTGCATCGGGCTTTGTGTCCAAGGCCAGCCCCAGCAATACGCTGATCGAGGCGGTGCGGACCATCCTGGCCGGCGGCGTGTTCACGCCCGATTCGGCCATCGGCGGCAACGACGGCAACCGCAACCGGCGCGCCAGCCAGGCTTTCGCCGAGCGCTTCCAGCTCACCGCGGCGCAGGGTCGGGTGCTGGAGCTGGTGGCCCAGGGCAAGTCCAACCGGGACATCGCCGAGTTCCTCGGTCTGTCGGAAGGTACGGTCAAGGTCCATGTGTCGGCGATCCTGCGCTCCCTCGGCGTGACCAGCCGGGCCCAGGCCCTGTTGATGATGACCCGCGCCGGCCTGCGCGTCTGAGCCCTTGAGTGATGCAAACCCCGTTGTCGGCGCGACGGGGAATTCATTTGCGAACAATTCTTATTTGTACCTATAATCGGCGCAACTGATCTGCATTCGGCGGTTCCCGATGATTCGTATTCCTGGACAGCAGCGCAATCCGGCGGGGCCGGCCCGGTTCTCCATCATGGGCGGGAGCCGCGCATGAACGCCGCCGCTCCCGCTGTTGCCACCATCGCCCTGCCCACCAAGCTGCTGCGCGGTGCGCGCCGGCCGCAGATCGCGCTGGTCGGGCTGGCCCACACCGGCAAGAGCACGATCTTCCAGGCCGCTTCCAGCACCGCCGTCGAATCCGGCAAGCTCGACGGTAGCGCCCTCGGCTTCGACGCCTGCCAGGTGAATGTCGGGCTGGAGCAGGCCGCGCTGGTGGATCTGCCGTCGCTACGTACCCTTCACGATCTCGACGACGCCGACCGCCTGCTGCTGATGGCGCTGCTGCGCGGCGAGCCCGGCCAGGGCGGCTTCAAGGCGCCCGACGTGCTGATCCAGGTGGTGGATGCCACCGCGCTGGAGCCCAATCTGGCCCTCGCCCAGGAGCTGTGCCAGCTCGGCAGGCCGCTGGTGATCGCCCTCAACCGCCTCGACGAGGCCCGCGAGCGCGGCATCTACGTCAATGTGGAGGCCCTCTCGGCGGAACTCGGTGTGCCCGTTGTGCCCACCGTCGCGCACATGGGCAAGGGCATTCCGGCGCTGTTCGAGACGGCCCTCAATGTGGTGCGCAGCAAGACCTGCCCGCTGCCTCAGCTGCCCGGCGCCCACCTGGTCAAGGCACTGGCCGGGCTCAATGCGATCCTCGACCGGCCGGAAGTGGAAGCTGCTTTCCCGGTGCCGCGCTCGCTGCTGCTGACGCAGCTCGCCAAGGACAACACTTATTTCACCGCCGAGATGGCGCGCCTGTTTCCGGCGCTGCTGCCGGCTATCGAAAACGCCCGCGCGGAGGCGGCGCGCCACCTGCCGCGCCCGCTGGCGGAGGAGCTGTTCGCCGACCGTCATTACCGCGCCGCAGCCTTGCACGAGCAGGTCACCCGCCTCGGCCATGCCGCCGAGAAGGCCGGCTGGAAGCGCGCGCTGGACCGGGTCTTCCTGCACCCCCAATGGGGCTTCATCGGCACGCTGGCGGTGTTCGCGCTGGTGCTGTTCATGGTCTTCGAGGTCAGCACGACCCTCGATGCGCTGACTTCGGCACCGCTGGCGGCGTGGGTCGGCCAGTGGGAGCCGGATACCACCCTCGGCGTGGTCGGCCGGGCCGTCGCCGATGGGTTGGTCGGCCTGGTCGGCATCGTCGTTCCTTACATGCTGCCGCTGGTGTTGCTGCTGGTGAGCCTGGAGGAGTCCGGCATCATGCACCGGGTTGCCTTCGTGGTGGACCGGGGTTTCCACCGCATCGGCCTGCACGGTGGCGTGGCGGTGCCCTTCCTGCTTGGCCTCGGCTGCAATGTGCCGGCCCTGTCGGCGGTGGCGGCCACTTCGTCGGGGCGGGAGCGCATCGTCGCGTCGCTGCTGATCACCTTCGTGCCGTGCTCGGCCCGTTCGGCCATCGTGCTGGCGATCGGCGGAAAATACCTGGGTTGGGAAGGGGTGCTGGGCATCTTCCTGCTGACAATGCTGATCATCGCGGTATCGGGCAAGCTGCTGACCCGCCGCTATGTGCAGGCCAGCCCGGGCCTGATCCAGGCCATTCCGCCTTACGCCTTGCCCCAGTGGCGGCGCCTGCTGTCCATCACCTGGGAACGTACCAGCGACATCCTGACCATCGTCACGCCGCTGCTGGTGCTGGGCAGCGTGGTGCTGGCGCTGCTGGCCCACTTCGGCGCCGACGCGGTGATCAACACGCTGCTGCTTCCGGTGACCCACTGGTGGCTGGGGCTGCCGGTGGTCCTCGGCGTGCCGATCCTGTTCGGCGTGCTACGCAAGGAGCTGTCCCTGCTGATGGTCTACCAGGCCCTCGGCACCCAGGACATCGCGCCGCTGCTCGACTGGGTGCAGATCGCCACCTTCCTGGTCTTCCTGACCTTCTATGTGCCCTGCGTGTCCACCTTTGCGGTGATGCTGAAGACCATCGGGCGGCGTGATGCGCTGTTCTCGATCGGCCTGTCGGTGGCGCTGGCGCTGGGGATCGCCTTCCTGTGCCGAGTCGGCCTGGAGGCCGTGAACTGGTTCATCTGAACCCGGAATAGGTTTCTTCATCGGCAGGTCATATTCCTTCGGCAAGGTTGCGGGCTAATCCCTGACCTTCCGAGGACGCTCGATGCAATTCCCTGTCAACAAGATTGCTGCCTGGCTGGCGGCATCTTCCATGCTGGCCCTGACCGCCTGTGGCGGCAGCTCCGGCTCCAGCAATCCGCCCGATCCGGTCACCGTCAAGCTGATCGCGATGAACGATTTCCACGGCAACATCGAAGTGCCGGCCGCCAACAACGGCGGCTCCGTCGTGCTGAAGGACCCGGCCAACGCCGCCGGCACCACCGTGCGCACCGGCGGCGCCGCCTACCTGGCCACGCTGATCAAGCAGCTCAGGGCCAGCAACGCCAACAGTATCGTCGTCGGCGCCGGTGACATGGTCGGCGCCTCGCCGGTCACCTCCACGCTGACCCATGACGAAGCCACCGTGGACATCCTCAATCAGATCGGCCTCGAAGTGACCTCGGTCGGCAACCACGAGTTCGACCACGGCAAGGGCGAACTGCAGCGCCTGCAGAACGGCGGCTGCTACGTCGGCGGCACTGTTGGCAAAGACACCTGTATCAACGGCGGCGTCTTCCCGGGCGCCAGCTACAAGTGGCTGTCCGCCAACGCGGTCGATACCGCCAGTGGGAAGACCCTGTTCCCGGCGACCTACGTGAAGAAGTTCGGCAAGGCCTCGGTGGGCTTCATCGGTCTGACGCTGAAGGGCACGCCGGCGGTGGTGACCTCCACCGGCGTCGCCGGCCTCAACTTCCTCGACGAGGCGACCACCATCAACAGCTACGCCGCCCAGCTCAAGAAGGACGGGGTCGATGCGGTGGTGGTGCTGATCCACCAGGGCGGCCAGACCACGGCCTCCACCCTCAACGACCAGAGCTGCCCGAACCTGTCCGGCGACATCCTCCCCATCGTCGATGCCCTCGGTAAGGACGTGGACGTGGTGGTCAGCGGCCACACGCACCAGGAATACGTCTGCAAGCGCAACGGCAAGCTGCTGACCTCCACCGGCTTCTACGGTAGCGCGGTCACCGACATCAACCTGACCATCGTGCCTGGCACGGGCGTCACCGGCCTGACGGCCAACACCGTGCCGGTCATCAACGACCTCAACACCACGGCGCCGACGGGTTACTCGATCCTCGCCAAGGACGCCACCATCGACGCGGCGGTGCAGTCCTACGTGAATCTCGCCGCAACGCTGAAGAACATGGTGGTCGGCTCGATCACCGCCGACATCAAGCGGGCCCTGCTCGCCAACAGCTCCACGCCGACCCGCGATGAAACCGCCGAAGGTCCGATGGGCGACGTGATGGCCGACGTGTACCTGTCCGGCGGCCCGCAGGCCGACATCGCCTTCATCAACCCGGGCGGCGTGCGTGCCGACCTGATCTACAAGAACGGCGGCGCGGTCACCTACGGCGACCTGCTCACCGTGGCGCCCTTCGGCAACGTGCTGGCCACCGTGGATCTCACTGGCGCACAGATCGTGCGCCTGCTGGAGCAGCAATGGGAAGCCCCCAACTGCTCCGCCAAGACTGGCGCCAATGGTTGTGGCCGCATGCTCCAGCCGAGCAGCACCTTCAGCTACAGTTGGGATGCCTCCCAGCCGGCCGGCGCCGCCGTCGGCAGTGGCAAGCGCGTGGTGGCTGGCTCCCTCAAGCTCAACGGTGTGGCGATGGACATGAGCAAGACCTACCGGGTCACGCTCAACAGCTTCATGGCCCCCGGACCGGGCGACAACTTCTCGGTGGTCACCACCAGCGGCACCAACGTCACCAACAGCGGCGTCATCGACATCGATGCCTTCGTCGGCTACATGAAGAAGAACCTGAACCTGGCGCCGCCGGCGCCGCGCATTACCCGTCTGAACTAATAACAAGGATCTTGCGGAGCCGGCCGCGTGCCGGCCTTTTCGACCGGGGCGGCGTTGTCGCCCCGGCTTGTTTTGAGGGACTGATCCCGTGTTGAGACATCTGCTTGCCTTCCTGCTGGTACTGAGCCTGCCGGCCGCCATTGCCGGCGCCCCCGACCCGGCATTGCCGGGCCGGATTACCGAGGCTGCCCTCGACGCCCAGGGGCGTTGCTACCGGCTGATCCACCATGACACCTTCGCCTACGAAGCCTGCCTGACGGGCCTGCTCGCCGAGGAGAAGAAAGCCGGGCCACGGCGCCTGGGTATCGAGTATTTCGGTTTCGTCGGTGCGCTCAATTCGGCGCGCCTCGGCATGCTCGGCGCGCAGGACACTGCGTGGGTCTTCCTGCAGCGCTTCCGCGCTACGCAGAGGAAGCTGCGTATCGACGATGCCAGCCTGTGCGCGACGGTACCTGGCGACTGCGAGGTGCGCATCGCGCGCATGAAGCTGATGGAGAAGTCGCCGCCGCCACCGCGCCAGCCCCACGACCTGCCCGATGACGGGCATCGCCACTAGGCTTGGCGGGCGTATGCTTGGCATGACTCGATGAACATGGAGGCTACGGATATGAACGAGGTCGTTGAACAGATCCTGGGCTTCAATGCCGGCCGGGACCCGGACCGCCTGGTCCTCAAGTACCGCAACATGCGTGAGAGCGCCTTCGTCTTCCTGCGCGGCACCTGCCATCTGTTCTACCGGCGCCTGCCGGACGAGCCATTGTTTGCTACCGCGCCGCCGGTCTGGAGCTGCGGCGACCTGCATCTGCAGAATTTCGGCAGCTACAAGGGCGACAACCGGCTGGTCTATTTCGATCTCAACGACTTCGATGAAGCCGCGCTGGCACCGGCCAGCTGGGACCTGGTGCGTTGTCTGGCCAGCGTGCAGATCGGCGCCGCGTCGATGGAGCTGAAGAAGAAGCAGGCCGGCGAGCTGTGCGAAGAATTCCTCGACGCCTACCGGGCCACGCTGGTCGCCGGTAAGGCCGGCTGGGTCGAGCGCGACACCTCCAGCGGTCTGGTCCGCCATCTCCTCGATGGCCTGCGAGGGCGGCTGCGGCCGGCCTTCCTGGACGGGCGGACGGTGCTCAAGGGCAAGCATCGCCATCTGCGCCTGGACAACGGCAAGGCACTGCCGGTCACCGACAAGCAGCGCGACAAGGTCACCAAGCTGATCGGCGAACTGGCCGAATCCCAGGCTGACCCGGACTTCTACGAGGTTCTCGACGTGGCCCGGCGGATTGCCGGCAACGGCAGCCTGGGGGTGGATCGCTTCGTGATCCTGGTCCGTGGCAAGGGCTCGCCGGACGGCAACTACCTGCTCGACCTGAAGGAGGCCTTGCCCTCGTCGCTGGCGCCCTATCTCAAGACGCCGCAGCCGGCCTGGAAGTCCGAGGCGGCGCGGGTCGTGACGGTGCAGCGGCGCATGCAGGCGGTGTCGATGGCCTTCCTGCAGCCCGTCAAAATGGGCAAGCGCTCCTACATCCTGCGCGGCCTGCAGCCGACCGAGGACCGGGTGACGCTGGAGGCGTCCCATACCGGCTTCGAGGCCATCCGCGGTGTCATCGGTACGATGGGGGCCATCGTCGCCAGCGCCCAGCTGCGCAGCAGCGGGCGCAGCGGCTCGGCGATTGCCGATGTGCTCATCGACTTCGGCGCCGGCAAGTGGCGCAAGGCCTTGCTGGGGGCTGCCGACGAATGCAGCGACCGGCTGCGCAAGGACTGGAAGGTCTATTGCGAGGCCTACGACGACGGCGCTTTCAAGGTCCAGGGCTGAACTGCCCCGCGCTGTTCAGCGCATCCGCGCGATGTCCCGCAGCGGCGGGGCGCCGAACAGGCGGCGGTATTCGCGGCTGAACTGGGACGGGCTCTCGTAGCCGACCCGGCGCGCCACGGTGGCGGCGTCGATGGCCTCGGTGAGCATCATCTTGCGCGCTTCCTGCAGGCGGATCTGCTTCTGGTACTGCAGCGGGCTCATCGCCGTCAGGGCCTTGAAGTGGTGGTGCAGCGACGACTTGCTCATGTTGACCGCGTCGGCCAGCGCATCGATGGACAAAGGCTGGTCGAAGTTGCCCTTGATCCAGTCGATCGCGCGGGCGGTGCGGTGGCCCTGGCTGTCGGTGGCTGCGATGCTGCGCAGGCGTTGCCCCTGGGCGCCGGTGAGCAGGCGGTAGAGCAGTTCCTGTTCGCGCAGCGGCGCCAGCACCGGAATGTCGTCCGGCGTGTCGAGCAGGCGTACCAGGCGCAGGAAGGCGTCCATCACCGGCGAGGTGAGCGGGCTGACGCCGAGGCCGAGCGCGCCGGCCCCCGGCGGCAGCGGCGCCAGCTGCATGGAGCCGGCCAGTTCCGCGATCCGGCGCGGGTCCATGTCGAACACCGCGCACAGGTAGGGGCGTTCCGGCGAAGCCTCGGTGATCTGGCCGATCACCGGCAGATCCACCGACGTGATCAGGTAATGCTGGCTGTCGTACTGGAAAGCCTCGTCGGCAAGGCTCAGGCGCTTGGTGCCCTGGGCCGCGACGGCCAGCACCGAGCGATAGACGGCGCAGATCGGCGTGCTGGTGCTCGACGCGCGGAACAGGCTGAGGCCGCTGATCGGTGTCGGATTGGGGCCGTCCACGGTGCAATATCGTTCAATCAGCGCGGCCAGCTCGAGGCGTGAGGCGTCGAGCGCAAATGGAGCCGGCTGAGTGGAAATGCCTGATCCAGTCATGATTTGATCCTCCTGCCCAGGATGCCGAGGGTATCGTCTTCTCCTCGAGGGCGCAGCGGATGAGACACTATTCTGGATGATTGGGCAAGAATCTCACAGGATCCTGCAATGCCTTGTGGATGGGCTTCGGCTACATTTCCGCTCATGGTGGCAGGGTTCCCGCCGACCGCCGGGCGAATTTATCCGCTCCCGGCATGTCCATCGAAGCCTGTAGGCGAATCCGTTCGCCCCACCCCTGAACACAGAACAATCCGGCAACCCCACGGAGATAGACCATGATCCAGCTGAATGTGAACGGCAAGCCCCAGCGCGCCGACGTCGACCCCGACACCCCGCTGTTGTGGACCCTGCGCGATTCGCTCCTCCTCACCGGCACCAAGTTCGGCTGCGGCGCCGGCCTGTGCGGCGCCTGTACCGTGCATGTGGACGGCCAGCCGACCCGCTCCTGCATCACCCCGGTGTCCAGCGTGGCGGGCAAGAAGATCACCACTATCGAGGCCGTCGACAACTCCCGCGTCGGCAAGGCCGTGCAGGAGGCCTGGCGCAAGCTCGACGTGGTGCAGTGCGGCTACTGCCAGTCCGGCCAGATCATGAGCGCCGTGGGCCTGCTGAAGACAAAGAAGAACCCCACCGACGCCGACATCGATGCTGCGATGGCCGGCAACCTGTGCCGCTGCGGCACCTACGTGCGCATCCGCGCGGCCATCCACGAAGCCGCCAAGGCGCTGGCCTGAGGAGAGACGACATGACCCAAGCCATTCACAACCTCTCCCGCCGCCACTTCCTGCAAGGTTCCGCCGGCTTGACCCTCGGCCTGGCGCTGCCGGCCTTCGCCGCCAAGGGTGCCAAGACGGCTGTCTCCGGTTCTGCCGCCACGTTTGAACCGACGCCTTTCCTGAGCATCGGCGCCGACAACTCGGTGACGGTGATCTCCAAGCACCTGGAAATGGGGCAGGGCACTTACACCGGCCTGGCCACCATCGTTGCCGAAGAGCTCGACGCCGCCTGGTCGCAGGTGCGCGTGGACGGCGCGCCGGCCGATGCCAAGCGCTACAACAACCTGGCCTTCGGCCCGATGCAGGGCACCGGCGGCAGCACCGCGATGGCCAATTCCTGGGATCAGCTGCGCCAGACCGGCGCCGTGGCGCGGGCGATGCTCGTCGCCGCTGCCGCCAAGCGCTGGAACGTGCCGACCGCCGAGATCAGCGTGCGCGACGGCGTCGTGTCCCACGCGGCGAGCAAGCACAAGGCGACCTTCGGCGAACTGGCCGAAGCGGCCGCCGCCGAGGCTGTGCCGGCTACTGTGCCCCTCAAGGACCCGAAGGACTTCCGCCTCGTCGGCAAGCATGCGCCGCGCAAGGACAGTTTTGCCAAGACCAACGGCACGGCCCAGTTTACCCAGGACGTCCATCTGCCGGGCATGCTGGTGGCGGTGGTCGCCCACCCGCCGCGCTTCGGCGGCAAGGTCAAGTCCTTCGACGCCAGCAAGACCAAGGCGGTCAAGGGCGTCGTCAACGTGGTGGCGATTCCCAACGGTGTCGCGGTGCTCGCCAAGGACACCTGGAGCGCCAAGAAGGGCCGCGATGCGCTGAGCGTCGAGTGGGACGACAGCGCTGCCTTCAAGCTCGGTAGCGAGGAGATCTTCGCCCGTTACCATGAACTGGCCCAGACCCCCGGCCTGATCGCCCGCAAGGACGGTGACGGTGACGCCGCGTTCGCCGGTGCCGCCAAGGTCGTCAAGGCCAGCTACGATTTCCCCTATCTCGCCCACGCCGCGATGGAGCCGATGAACTGCGTCGTGCAATTCACCGGTGACAGCCTCGAAGTGTGGAACGGCGAGCAGTTCCAGACCGTAGACCAGGCCAATCTGGCGGCCCTGTTCGGCCTGCCGCCCGAGAAGGTGAACATCCACATGCTGTACGCCGGCGGCAGCTTCGGCCGGCGCGCCTGCAAGGATTCCGACTACGTCAAGGAAGCTGCCTCCATCGTCAAGGCAGCCGGCACCCGCGCGCCGGTCAAGATGGTGTGGCTGCGCGAGGACGACATGAAGGGCGGCTACTACCGGCCGCAGTTCCACCATGCGATGGAGGCCGCGCTGAACGCCGACGGCTCGATCCGCGCGTGGCGCCATCGCCTGGTCGGCCAGTCCATCGCCAAGGGCTCGCCCTTCGAGGGCTTCATGATCAAGGACGGCGTCGATGGCCTGTCGGTGGAAGGCGCGGCGACGCTGCCCTACGGTATCCCCAACCTGCAGGTGGAGCTGCACACACCGAGCGACATCACCGTGCCGACCCTGTGGTGGCGCTCGGTGGGCTCGACGCATACCGCCTATTCCACCGAGACCTTCATTGACCGGCTGGCGGCCGAATCGAAGCAGGACCCGGTGGCCCTGCGCCTCAAGCTGCTCGACAAGCATCCGCGTCACGCCGGTGTGCTGCGCCTGGCCGCCGAGAAAGCCGGCTGGGGCACGCCGCTGGCCAAGGGCAAGCCGGGCGAGCGCCGCGGCCGCGGGGTGGCCGTGCATGAGTCCTTCCACTCCTACGTGGCCCAGGTGGCCGAGGTGACGGTGCAGGCCGACGGCAGCGTGCGCGTGGATCGCGTCGTCACCGCGGTGGATTGCGGCGTGGCGATCAACCCGGACGTGATCCGCGCCCAGGTCGAGGGCTCGGTGGGTTTCGCGCTGTCGGCTGCGCTGCACGGCGAGATCACCCTCAAGGACGGCGTCGTGGAGCAGGGCAATTTCGGCGAGTACGCACCGATCCGCATCAACGAGATGCCGAAGACCGAGGTGTACATCGTGCCGTCCGCCGAGAAGCCGACCGGCATCGGCGAGCCCGCCGTGCCGCCGGTGGCGCCGTCGGTGGCCAACGCGATCGCGGCCGCCACCGGCAAGTGGCTGACCCGCCTGCCTTTCCGCTCCGACGAGCTGAAGGCCTGAGCGCGTGGCCGGCCTCCCGCAGGGAGGCCGCGCCCGCGACCTTCGGGCCTGTGGCGCGAAAGTGAATGACATCGCCGCGACGGGGATCCGTGGCGGATCATGAGGAGGTTTGCATCAATGGACAGCCAGGATCTGCAGGTCCTCGCCGCGCTGCGCCGCTGGCGCGAGGAAGGGCACCGGGCGGCCCTCGTCACCGTCGCCCAGACCTGGGGCTCGGCGCCCCGTCCGGCCGGGGCCTGGATGGCCCTGCGGGACGACGGCCGGGTGCAGGGCTCGGTGTCCGGCGGCTGCATCGAGGACGACATGATCGCCCGCATGCTGGACGGGCGCATCGCCGGCAGCCAGCCCTTCGTGCTGCGCTATGGGGTGACGCGGGAAGAGGCCAACCGCTTCGGCCTGCCCTGCGGCGGCACGCTGGAACTGGTCATCGAGCCGGCGCCGGACGCGACCCAGCTTGCCGAACTGACGACGCGCATCGAGGCCGGGCAACTGGTGCGTCGGGAAATCGAGCTGGACAGCGGCGCGGTGCGCATCCTGGATGCCTGCCGCGGCGAAGCCCTGCTGTGGGACGGCACTCGGCTCGGCACGATCCACGGCCCCCACTGGCGCCTGTTGATCATCGGTGCCGGGCAGATCGCCCGCTACCTGGCGCCGATGGCCCAGGCGCTCGACTACGCGGTGAGCGTCTGCGACCCGCGCGAGGAATATTCCGTCGAGTGGGAAGTGCCCGGCGCGCCACTGGTGGCCGGCATGCCCGACGACGCGGTGCTGGCGATGGGGCCCGATCCCCACACCGCCATCGTCGCGCTGACCCACGACCCCAAGCTGGACGACATGGCCCTGCTGGAAGCGCTCAAGTCGCCGGCCTTCTATGTCGGCGCGCTGGGCTCGCGGGTGAACAACGCGGCACGCAAGGAGCGCCTGCTCAAGTATTTCGACCTGTCGGAAGGGGAAGTCGGGCGCCTGCACGGGCCGATCGGCATCCACATCGGCAGCCGCACGCCGCCGGAGATCGCGGTGTCCGTGCTGGCTGAGATGACCGCGGTGAAGAACGGTGTCGTGGTGCCGCGGGCCGAAGCGAGTACTGTTGCCAGCGCCGGCTGCGGCG
Source organism: Zoogloea sp. GDB6 (assembly GCF_056724105.1). NCBI lineage: Bacteria > Pseudomonadati > Pseudomonadota > Betaproteobacteria > Rhodocyclales > Zoogloeaceae > Zoogloea > Zoogloea sp. GDB6. The sequence continues at coordinate 476,746 of NZ_CM161497.1, forward strand.
TGCGTTAGCGGTGGCCGGCGAGATCGTTGGGCTGTTGCTGGCGGCCGGGCAGGGGCGGCGTTTTGGCGGTGACAAACTGCTGCATCCGCTGCCCGCCGGCACGCCGATCGCCGTGGCGGCGGCGCGACAGCTGCGCGAAGCCTGTCCGCGGAGCATCGCGGTGCTCCGCCCGGAACAGCGCGAACTGGCCGGGCTGCTTCAGGCGGAAGGGCTGGAAACGGTCTTTTGCGCGGCGGCCGTGGACGGCATGGGCCACAGCCTGGCGGCGGCCGTGGCGGCCAGCATGGACGCGGCGGGCTGGGTGGTCGCGCTGGCCGACATGCCTTTTGTGCAACCTGACACGCTGCGCCGGGTTGCCGCTGCCCTCCGTGGCGGTGCGGCGCTGGTAGCACCCGTTTACGCTGGGCGGCGGGGTCACCCGGTCGGTTTCGCGGCGCGCTGGCGGGATGAACTGCTGGTTTTGGTCGGTGACGAGGGCGCGCGCGCCATTCTCGTTGCCCACAAGGCGGAACTGCTCGCCATCGAAACCGACGACGCGGGCTGCCTGCGCGACGTGGATACCCGCGCAGACCTGCCCGCCTGAAAATCCGGCTCAGAAGCCGAGGGACTTGAGCAGGTCGTCGTGATCGTCGCCTCCGCCGTTGGTGGGGGCCGGAGCTGCTGCCGCCGGCGCGCCGTCGGCAGCGTCGATCAGCGCGTCCGGATCGGGGGCGTCCTGGGGCTCGAAGTCGTAGAGCTTGATGAACTCCGTACGGTCGATCGCCAGCTCCAGGTAGAAGATGTTGTTGCGGCCGGTGTAGAAAGTCACGCGGCGGGTCTCGGGCTGATCCAGGTGGGTATCGACGCTGAGGACCACCTGCTTGTTGAGGACCAGCATCTTCGGTTGGTTCTGCGTGATGTGGGTCTGCAGCTCGCGCCCGATCTGGCCGGTGAAGTCGCCGACGATCTGGTTCATCAGTTCGCCCATCACATTGCTGACGTCGTCGGAGGTGTAGGTGCTGGCCAGGTCGTCCTTTGCCATGCCCATGTTGAGCATATAGCTCTCGTACAACTCCATCGCCGACTGGGCCGAGAAGTTGATGACCACCAGGCCGGAGAAACCGCCGTCGAACAGCACGAAACAGCCGATGTCCGGCTTCAGGCAGGTCTTGGTGATGCGCTGGACCATGCCCGAATAGCGGATCTGGCTGTGGGTGGCCACGCTGAGAACCTTGGTGACCGAGTTGCAGAGGCTCAACAGCAGGTCTTCGGTACCGAAGACGACGGGATGTTTTTCTTGTGTGCTCATGCTTTGGCGATGACCCCTATGGAATGAGCTGACTATGTTAGCGGACTTGCCTACGCGAAGCCGAACAGGCTGTGTGGGTTGTCCCACAGCACGGCCCGGTGTTGGGCCGGATCGGGCAGTAGGCACTCAGAAACTGTCTTCCCCATAGGGGTAATGCAGCGAGTCGAAAATGTGCGCGTGGCAGTCGATCTTGGCGTCGTCGAAGATGCTCATGGTCGGGTGTCGGGCAAGGCCTGGCGGACGGCCTGCCAGTCTACCGGGATGGGCTGGGCCGCGCCGGCCGGTTGGCTGGCCAGCGCTTCGCGCAGGCGCTCGATGCGTTCGGCGGTGGCCGGGTGGGTGGAGAACACGGTCGGCACCGCCGAGGTGGTGCCGTTTTCGCTGCGCGCCAGCGTCTCGAAGAAGCGCAGCATGCCCTGCGGGTCGATGTGCGCTTCGGCCAGGCGTTGCAGGCCGCGGGCGTCGGCTTCCCGCTCTGCATCTCTGGAGAACTTCAGCTCGCCGAGGCGGGCACCCCAGCCGCCGAGGGCCCCGTAGTCGCCGAACAGCGCCGACACGATGACCCGCAGACCAGCCGAGCGGACGATCTGGCGCAGGCTGTGGCGCAGCTCCACGTGGGCGATCTCATGGGCCAGCACGCCGGCTACGTCCTCCGCCGAACCGGCCTGCTTCATCAGTCCCGAATACACCACCACCACGCCGCCGGGGGCCGCGAAGGCGTTGATGTCCGGGCGTTCGGCCAGGTAGAAGCGCAGGTTTTCGCCGGGGCGGGCCAGGCGCTTGCCGATGAGCTGCAGCGCATCGACTGCCGGTCCCTGTTCGATCAGCTTGCTGTCGAGGCGGGTGCGGGCCAGCACCGCTTCGCCGATCTGGTTCTCGATGGACGGTGGGATGTGTTCGACGACCCGGTCGGCCAGTGGCTCGACAGCCAGGAAGATGCCGGCAATGAGCAGCAGCGGCAGCAGGATCAGCGCTGTCACGCCGAGGCCGAAGCGCCGGTGGGTCTTGCGTTGGGCGTGCGCGCCGCTGGCGAACAGGGCCGGCGCGGCGGCGCGCAGCGGCGCGATGGCCGTGTCGGCGACGATCAGCAGGTGCTCGCCGCCCTCGCCGGGCCAGGCGATCGCCCACTGGCTGTGGTTGAAGCCCCGCGCCTCGGCCCGCAGTGCTGCGGCGCGTATGTGCAGCGGCTCGGAGTCTTCGGGGGCGACGAGTAGGTGCCCGCCCTCCCAGTACAGCAGCGCCGGGTGGCCGTGGGCATCGCCGCCGGCCGGGTAGTAGCGGGCGGAAACCGGTGCGTCGCTCACTGGAACACGCTCCTGTCGCTACGCGACATCCTCCCCGCGGATGGGCGAAGGCCGCCTGCGGACGACCGGGCGGTGGCTTTCAATCGTCGTCGCCGAGCAGGGAGCCGAGGCCGATGCCGCCGAGCAACGACGTGCTCTCCTTGCCACCGCCACCCTGCACCACGCGGGAGGCCATCACGATGCGGTCGGCCATGCGCGACAGGGGCAGGGACTGCAGCCACACCTTGCCGGGACCGGTGAGGGTGGCGAAGAACAGGCCTTCACCGCCGAACAGGGCGGTCTTGATCTTGCCGGCGTACTGGATGTCGAAATCGACGCTGGGCTGGAAGGCCACTACGCAGCCGGTGTCCACGCGCAGGGTTTCGCCGGGGGCGAGGGTCTTTTCGAGCAGGGTGCCGCCGGCGTGGATGAAGGCCATGCCGTCGCCGTCCAGCTTCTGCATGATGAAGCCTTCGCCGCCGAACAGGCCGACGCCGATCTTCTTCTGGAAGGCGATGCCGAGGGAGACGCCCTTGGCGGCGGCGAGGAAGGAGTCCTTCTGGCAGATCAGCGTACCGCCGACCGTGGACAGGTCCACCGGTACGATCTTGCCCGGGTAGGGGGCGGCGAAGGCGACCCGGCGCTTGCCGCTGCCTTCGTTGTGGTAGATGGTGGTGAACAGGCTCTCGCCGGTCAGCAGGCGCTTGCCGGCGCCGAGCAGCTTGCCGAACAGGCCGCTTTGCTGGGCCGAGCCGTCACCGAAGATGGTGTCCATCTGGATGCCGTCCTGCATGTACATCATCACGCCGGCTTCGCCGACGGCGGCCTCGCCCGGGTCGAGCTCCACCTCGACGTACTGCATTTCGTTCCCGAAGATTTCGTAATCGACGACATCCATGGTCATGCTGGGGATCTCCATCCTGTAGCGATAAGGGGGCGCATGGGGCAAGCGAGGGGCGCAAGCCGTGCTGCGTGTGTTCGGCGCATACGGTACGGGTAAGGTCGCCATCTTTCAATGCCCGTTTTGCATGGGGATGAAAATGCCGGCGGTGTGGCAGTGGGTGGATCGGCGGAGATAAAGCGGATTTTTCCGTGCCGCGGGGGCCTGGCGGGGGCTCAGGTGGGGGACGGGCTGCTAGGCAGGCGTACCTGCAGGCGGGCGCCCCGTCCGCCGGTCGGGTCGAGGGCGTGGACTTCGCCGCCGAAGCCGCGGGCGATCTCGCGCACGATGGCAAGGCCCAGGCCGCTGCCCTGGCCTCCGGTGCCCGGCAGGCGGAAGAAGCGCTCGAAAATGCTCTCGCGGGCTGCCAGTGGGATGCCGGGGCCGTTGTCTTCGACCTCGATGAAGACGTCGTGGCCCTGTTGTCGGCAGCGGATCGTCACTTCCCCGTCGGCGGGCGTGTAGTGGATGGCGTTGATCACCAGGTTGGCGATGGCTTCGCCGAGCAGCAGGTTGTCGCCCCTAACGCAGGCTGGCTGCAGTTCGAAGCCCAGGTCGATGCGATGTGTCTCGGCGAGGCGGATCCACTCCGGACTGCGCTCGCGGATCAGTTCCGGCACGTCGATGGGGGCCGCCAGGTCGGCGTGCCGGCCGCTGGGTTCCGCCGACAACAGCACCAGCATCTGGTTGACCAGGTGCCCGAGGCGCTCGATGGCGCTGATGCACTGGCTGCAACGGGCCGCTCGTGCATCGGCGTCGGTCTCCCGCTGCAGCAGTTCGAGCTGGGTGCGGACGCCGGCCAGCGGGGTGCGCAACTGGTGGGCGGCGTTGGCGACGAAGCGCTGCTGGGCTGCTGAAGCCTGGTCCAGGCGGTCCAGTACGAGGTTGAATTCTTCGACGAGGGGGCGGATTTCGGTCGGGGCGGAGTCCGAATCCAGCGGTTGTAGCGCGCGGTGCCCCATGCGCTTGAGCGCGGCACGGATGTCCTCTACCGGCAACAGTGCGTGGCGGATGCCAAACCAGATGGTGAGCCCGGTGGCGCCGGCGAAGAAGAGCAGCGGCAGGACCAGCGCGAAAGTCAGGTCCACGCGCAACTGGTCGCGCTTGCGGGTGGTTTCGGCAGTGACGAAGAGAAAGGACTCGCCGTCGATGGTCCGGCGCAGCGTGCTGACGCGGATCGGGTGGCCGCGGAAGTGGGAGTCGAAATTGATGCGTTCCTCGCCATCGGATTCGATGCTTTCGTCATCGCCGGACGTGGCGTGGGGCAGGCCGATGTCGCCAGCGATGAAGCGCTGGTTGGGGCCGAGAACCAAAAAGTAAATCTCGTCCACCCGGTCGGTACGCAGAACCTGTTCGGCTGCCGCCGGGAAGACGAAGCGGGGTTCGCCGCCAACTACATCCAGGTGAGGCACGAGGGCCAGGCCGGCATCGGCCAGAGCCTGGTCGAAGGCCTCGACCGCTGGCTGGTGAATCAGGTGGTATGCCAGCGGCAGGAAGGTTGCGACTGCAAGCCCGGCTGGTAGCAGCAGCCAGAGCAGCAGTGCCTTACGCAGGCTTCGCGTCATGGGGCATGTCTTCGAGCATGTAGCCCAGCCCGCGGACGGTGCGGATGCGGATGCCTGCCGGCTCCAACTTGGTGCGCAGGCGGGAGACGTACACTTCGACGGCGTTTTCGCTCATGTCTTCGTCCCACGAACACACGGCGGCGACGATGCGCTCCTTGCTGAGGACGCGTTCCAGGTTGTCGAGCAGAAAGGTCAGGATCGCCCATTCCCGCTGCGGCAGTTCCAGCGGCTGGTTGTTCAGCCAGGCCCGGTGGGCTTCCTCGTCGAGGGCGAGGGGGCCGAATTCGCGCCGCGCGCTGCCCTGGCCGCGGCTGCGCCGGGCCAGCGCATTGACGCGGGCGAGCAACTCGACTGCCGCGAAGGGCTTGGTGAGGTAGTCGTCGGCGCCCAGGTTGAGGCCACGTACGCGTTCGTTGAGGGCGTCGCGGGCGGTCAGCATCAGCACGTGGACCGGATTGTGGCGGGCCCGCAGGCGGCTCAGCAGTTCCAGTCCGTCCATGCCGGGCAGGCCGATGTCGAGTACCAGCAGATCGAACTTCTCGGCGGACAGCGCAGCCTCCGCCAATTCGGCGGTGCCCACGTAATCGGTGGTGAAGCCCGCACCGCGCAGCAGTTGCGCGACGCCATCGGCCAGCAGGGGGTCGTCTTCGACAATGAGGATGCGCATGGTAGGTCTTTTGTCGGTGAAGGACGGGCTGTTTGAGTGTGGCCTCAGCCTTCGTGGCCGTCTCGGCTGCCGTTCTGGCCGCCGTCTTTGGGGCCGCCGAAGGACAACAGTACGGGTAGCAGCAACAGCGTGAAGATCGTGGCACTGACGATGCCGCCGACGATCACCACCGCGAAGGGGCGCTGGGTTTCCGAGCCGATGCCATGGGATAGAGCCGCCGGCAGCAGGCCGAGGCCGGCCATCAGGGCGGTCATCACGATCGGGCGCAGGCGCAGCATCGCACCGTCGAGGATAGCCTCGGTGCGGGTGGCGCCGCGGCGGGCGATCTCGATGACCTGTTCGACCATGATCACGCCGTTTTGCACCGAGATGCCGGCCACCGCGATGAAGCCCACTGCCGCCGATACCGACAGGTGCAGGCCGGCGACGGCCAGCCCGGCGAAGCCGCCGATCAGCGTGAAAGGCACCATCGCCAGCACCAGCAGGGCTGGGCGGATGTCCTTGAAAGCCCAGAACAGCAGCGAAAAGATGGCCCCGAGGGTGATTGGCACGATGACCTTCAGGCGCCCCATGGCGCGCTGCTGGTTCTCGAACTGGCCGCCCCAGGTGACGGAGTAGCCCGCCGGGAGTGAGACTTCGGCGGCGACCTTCTGCTGAGCTTCGGCGACGAAGCTGCCCTGGTCGCGGCCACGCAGGTTGGCCTTGACGATCACGTTGCGGCTGCCGGCTTCGCGCTGGATGCGCGATGCACCCTGGCGCAGCTCGATGTCGGCCAGGTCGCCGAGGGGGATGCTGCCCTTGCCGTCGGGCAGGGCCACCGGCAGGTGGGCGATGTCGTCCACCTGGTCGCGGTATTGCGGGCCGAAGCGCAGCGTCACGTCGTAACGCCGCTCGCCGTCGTAGTACACGTTGACCGCGGTGCCGCCGAGGGCCGTCTGGATCATCGCGTTCACGTCGTTCACCAGGATGCCGTAGCGGGCCAGGGCTTCGCGCTGCAGGCGGATGTCCACCTCGCTCTGGCCGCCGACCGGCAGGGCCGCCACGTCGGCGGAGCCCTGGATGTGGTTGAGGACGGTGGCGATCTCCTGGCCCTTGGCTTCCAGCACCTGCAGGTTGGGGCCGAAGACCTTGACCGCCAGCTCGCCCTTGGCGCCGGACAGGGACTCCTCCACGTTGTCCTCGATGACCTGCGAGAAGTTGGACGGCAGGCCAGGGATGGTGGCCAGCTTGGCGGCCATGCTGTCCACCATCGCGTCCTTGCTGGCGAAGCGCCATTCGCCGTGGGGCTTGAGGTCGGCGAGGATTTCCAGGTTGTTGGGGCCCTTCGGGTCGGTGCCGTCGTCGGGGCGGCCGACCTGGGTGATCACCGCCTTCACTTCCGGGTAGCTGAGCAGGATGCCGCGCACCTTGCGCTCGATCTCCTTGGTGTTGGAGAGGGAAGAGGACTGGGGCAGGGTAACGGTCAGCCAGATGTTGCCTTCGTCGAGCTTGGGCAGGAATTCCGAGCCGAGCAGCGGCGCCAGCGCCAGCGCGACGACCAGCGAGATGCCGGACAGGCCGATGGTCACCGCCCGGTGCGACTGCAGGCGCACCAGCAGGTCGCGGTAGCGGTGCTGCAGATTGTGCAGCCAGGCGCTTTCCTTCTCGGCCATGTCCTTGTTGAGGGCGAAGGACAGCAGCGTCGGCACCAGCGTCAGGGTCAGGATCAGGCCGCCGAGCAGCGCGAAGGACAGGGTCAGCGCCACCGGCGTGAAGATCCGCCCTTCGACGCGCTGGAAGGTGAAGATCGGCAGGAAGGCGACGATGATGATGGCCTTCGAGAAGAGGATCGGCGAACCGAGCTCGATGCAGGTCTGCTTGAGGGCATGGATGCGCCGGCCGACCGGGGAGGTGATGCCGTGGTGCTCGCTGCGGGCGTCGAAGGCCAGGCGCACCATCAGGGCTTCCACCATCACCACCGCGCTGTCGATGATGACGCCGAAGTCCACCGCACCGAGGGAGATGAGGTTGGCCGACACGCCCAGCGCGTGCATCAGGATGAAGGCGAACAGCAGGGACAGCGGAATCACCGCGGCGACGATGATCGCCGCCCGCAGGTTGCGCAGGAAGATCAGCAGGATCGCGGTGACCAGTACTGCGCCGACCAGCAGGTTCTCACCGACGGTGGCGACGGTGTGGCCGATCAGCTCGGTCCGCTGGTAGATCGGGCGGACCTTGTAGCCTTCCGGCAGGCGCGCATTGACCTCGTCCACCTTGGCGCGCAGAGCCTCGACGACCTTGGCGGCGTTGCCGCCCTTGGTCATCTGCACGATGCCTTCGATGACGTCATCGTGGTCGTTGAAGGCGACGATGCCCGAGCGCGGGCGGGCGCCGGCGACCACTTCGGCGACGTCGCTGATGCGTACCGGTTTGCCGTCGCGGGCCACCACGACCACGTCACGGACGTCGTCGAGGTTGTTGAAGAGGCCCAGCGAACGCACCACCAGGGCCTCGTCGCCGCGGCGCAGCAGGCCGCCGCTGCCGTTGCCGCTGGCTCCTGTCAGAGCCTTGCTGACGTCGTCGAGACTGACGCCGTACTTGCGCAGCAGGTCGGGTTCGATGCGCACCTGCACCTCGCGGATCGAGCCGCCGAAGCTCACCACGTCGGCGATGCCCGGCACGATGCGCAGGGCCGGGCGGATGGTCCAGTCCTGGATGGCACGGACCTCCTCCTGGGAGGCGCCCGGTGGCGAGTCCAGCACATAGCGGTAGATCTCGCCGACGGCGGTGGTCAGCGGGGCCAGCGTGGGCTGCACGCCCGGCGGCAGATTGACGGTCTGCAGGCGCTCCAGTACCTGCTGGCGGGCGAAGTAGTCGGCGGTCTTCTCGTTGAAGGTGAGGGTGACCACCGACAGGCCGGTAATCGACACCGAGCGCAGCTGGGTCATGCCCGGCACGCCGCTCATCTCGCGCTCGATCGGCAGCGTGACGGTGCGCTCGACCTCTTCCGGAGCCTGGCCGATGGCCTGGGTGACGACCTGGACCTGCACGTCCTGCACGTCCGGGAAGGCCTCGATGGAGATCTGGCTGAAGGAATACAGGCCGTAAACGAGCAGGGCCAGCGCGGCGATGATGACGAAGGCGCGCTGGCGCAGGACTGCGGTGATGATGGAGTCGAACATGCCCGTGCGTCCTTAGCGGGAGCTGCTGGCCAGTTCGGCGTTGAGCAGCAGGGCGCCGACGCCGACGACCTTCTCGCCGGCTTTGATGCCCTGCCAGACGTAGGCGTAGCTGCGGGTCTGCACCGCCAGCGTCACTTCCCGCTTCTCGAAGACGCCGGGCTCCCGTTCGACGAAGACATAGTTCTTGACGCCTTCCACCAGCAGCGCGCCGGTCGGGATCTTTGGCAGCTCGCCCTGGTTGTCGGCGAGGATGCCGACTTTGGCGTACATCTCAGGCTTCAGCAGTCCTTCCTTGTTGTCGACGGCGACCCGCGCCTGCACGCGGCGGGTCTGCGGGTCGAGGGTCGGCGCGACGCGCACGACTTTGCCCACGAAGCTGCGGTGGGGATAGGCGGAGACTTCCACCTGGGCGGATTTGCCGACGGTGACCAGCGGCAGATCACGCTCGGGAACATCGACGAGGACCGACAGGCGGCTCATGTCGGTGACCACGAACAGCGGCTCGTCGGCGTCCGGACGGACCTCCATCGCCGGGTTGATGCGGCGGGTGGCGACGATGCCGGCGATCGGTGCGCGCAGCACGTAACGCTCACCGCCCTGAGCGGCGCCGCTGCCCGGCGTCAGGTTGGCGAGGCGCAGGCGGGCCCGTTCGACCTCGGCCTGGGCCTGGTGCCAGTCGGACTGGGCCGCTTCGAGATCGCGCTTGGGGACGACTTCCGCATCGAAGAGGCTCTTGCTGCGTTCGAAGGCGGCTTTCTTCTGGTGGGCGTCGGCCTGAGCCTTGGCGAGATCGGCTGCAGCGGTACCCAGCTCGGGCGCATCGAGGATGGCGAGAACCTGACCGGCCTTGACCTGGTCGCCGATGTTGGCGTGGATCTCCAGCACACGGCCAGCGATCGGCGCGAACAGACGGGCGGTGGCGTTCTCGTCGTAGGCAACACGGGCGGCCAGCGGTTCGTCCAGCGGCACCGGCGCCACTTCGGCCCGTTCCACCTTGATTTGGGTGAGTTGCGGCGCAGCGGTTGGGAAGCGCAGCACGCCGGGCTCTGCCGACGGCTTCATGACCACCGGTTCGGAGGTGGCTTCGTCCGTACCGTTGTGAATATATACGTAGGCGCCGCCGGCAGCGGCGGCCACGGCCGCGGCGATGACGATCAGTCGGGTTTTCATTGCTGGGTGTCTCCGGCCAGGCGCAGCAGCATGGCGGCGCGGGCGAGGTCGGCGCGGGCCTGGATGGCCTCGATGCGGGTGGCGCGCAGGGTGCGCTGGGTGTCGAGATAGTCGGTGAGACTCATGCCGCCTTTCTGGATGGCGATGTCGGCTCCGCGCGCGGCCCGTTCGGCGGCCGGCAGCACGACGTCGCGAATGCGGGTGAAGCGCGCTGCGCTGGCTGCCTGCTCGGCGCGCAGGCGAGTCCGCTCGCTGCTGACGCCGGCCTGGGTGGCGACGAGCTGCTGTTCGGCGGCAATGTAATCGGCTTCGCTCTTGGCGATATCGCCACGGTAGTCGTAGCCGAGGAACAGCGGGATGGAGACGCTGAGACCGTAGGCGTTTTCGGGAACGGTGCTGTTCGGATTGACCGGCGTGTGTTCGTACTGCACGCCGATCGACACGTCGCGGGTGCGCTGGGCGCGGGCCACGTCACGCAAGGCATTGGCCTGTTCGACACGCTGGCGGGCGGCCACGATGTCGTAGCGCTCGCCTGCACTTGATGCGCCTGGTGCCGGCAGGGCGTCGGCCCCAGGCCATTCGTCGGTGGTATCGACGCGATCGGCGGGGACACGGTTGCCGAGCAGCAGCGCCAGCGCGACACGGGCGCGGGACAGGTCCAGCTCGGCCTGCACGGCGTCGTTGGCGACACGGGCGGCATCGGCGGCGAAGCGGGCCACGTCCACTCCAGCCAGGTCACCGGCCTTGCCGCGCAGCTCGGCGGCGTCGGCGGCGCGGCGGGCGAGGGCGGCGTTCTCGTCGGCGATGCGGCGGATCTCGCGGGCCGCGCGCAGGTCGAGCCAGGCGTTGGCCAGGTCGATGCGGGCCAGGCGGATGGTGTTGTCCAGGTCGGCCTGGGTAGCGGTCAGGTTGCTTTCCGCGGCGCGCAGGCGCAGCGCGCGCTTGTCGCCGCGCTCGAACACCTGGTCGATGCGTACGACGTTGTCAGTGGGGCGTTTCCAGTAGCCGCCGCTGCCCTTCGCGCCGGGATCGACAGAGGTGGCCCCGACGGTCAGCTGCGGGTTCGGTCGGGCCGCTGCGATGTCGATGCCGGCGCGTGCGCCGGCCAGGGCTGTGCGAGATTGGACGATGGCCGGGTTGGCTTCGAGCAGCAGGCGATCGGCGTCAGCAAGACCCAGGGGCTGGACGTCGGCGGCCTGCACTAGGCAGGGGAGGGGCAGCGCAAGGGCGGCCAGGATGAAGAAGGGACAGGGACGCATGCCGGGATCTGGGATGGGGCAGTTAGCTAAGTCTAGAAAGACTTTCTGTCGGTGAGCTTACTTTTTTCTTGCGCAAAGCTTGCGTTGTGTTTCCTGGCAGGAGAGGTGCCGCGCATATGAAGGAAGTGAAAAAGCTGTGCAAGCGGACTTGAAAAGCGTTCTGGGCGACCCTATTATTAGCACTCGTTGGGGGTGAGTGCTAATAGGCGTCGTCCCCGGTTCTCGCCAAGACCTGAATTGGCCAACGCATTTTTCCGTCGGGCAGCCTTGCCCGGTTTGAAACGAGTAGGAGATCTATAGATGAATATCCGTCCCTTGCATGATCGCGTGATCGTCAAGCGCGTTGAAGCCGAGCGCACCACTTCCAGCGGCATCGTGATCCCCGATTCCGCCGGTGAGAAGCCCGATCAGGGCGAGATCCTGGCTGTCGGCAACGGCAAGATCCTCGAGAGCGGCGAAGTGCGCAAGATGGATGTCAAGGTTGGTGACCGCGTCCTGTTCGGCAAGTATGCCGGCCAGACCGTCAAGGTCGATGGCCAGGAACTGCTGGTCATGCGCGAAGAAGACATCATGGGCGTGCTCGAGGCCTGAGCCTCGCCACCCGCGTCTTCCCCAGTCCCTAGATAAAGAATTCCGGAGAAATACTAAATGGCAGCTAAAGAAGTCAAGTTTGGCGATTCCGCTCGCGCCCGCATGGTTGAAGGCATCAACGTCCTGGCCGACGCGGTCAAGGTGACCCTGGGCCCCAAGGGCCGCAACGTGGTGCTCGAGCGCTCCTTCGGCGCCCCGACCGTGACCAAGGACGGTGTGTCCGTGGCCAAGGAAATCGAGCTGAAGGACAAGTTTGCCAACATGGGCGCCCAGATGGTCAAGGAAGTCGCTTCCAAGACCTCCGACATCGCTGGTGACGGCACCACCACCGCCACCGTGCTGGCCCAGTCCATCGTCCGCGAAGGCATGAAGTTCGTTGCCGCCGGCATGAACCCGATGGACCTGAAGCGCGGCATCGACAAGGCTGTCGTCGCTACCCTGGAAGAGCTGAAGAAGCTGTCCAAGCCCTGCTCGACCAACAAGGAAATCGCCCAGGTCGGTTCCATCTCCGCCAACTCCGATTCCTCCATCGGCGACATCATCGCCAACGCGATGGAAAAGGTCGGCAAGGAAGGCGTCATCACCGTTGAAGACGGCAAGAGCCTGAACAACGAACTCGACGTCGTCGAAGGTATGCAGTTCGACCGCGGCTACCTGTCCCCCTACTTCATCAACAACCCGGACAAGCAGGTTGCCATCCTGGACAACCCCTTCGTCCTGCTGTTCGACAAGAAGATCTCCAACATCCGCGACCTGCTGCCGGTTCTCGAGCAAGTCGCCAAGGCTGGCCGTCCGCTGCTGATCATCGCTGAAGACGTCGATGGCGAAGCCCTGGCCACCCTGGTGGTGAACAACATCCGCGGCATCCTGAAGACCTGTGCCGTCAAGGCTCCGGGCTTCGGCGACCGTCGCAAGGCCATGCTGGAAGACATCGCCGTGCTGACCGGCGGCCAGGTGATCGCCGAAGAAGTCGGCCTGACCCTTGAAAAGGCCACGCTGGACGACCTCGGCCAGGCCAAGCGTATCGAAGTGGGCAAGGAAAACACCACCCTCATCGACGGCGCCGGCGTTGCCGAGCGCATCGAAGCCCGCGTCAAGCAGATCCGCGTGCAGATCGAGGAAGCCACTTCCGACTACGACCGTGAAAAGCTGCAAGAGCGCGTGGCCAAGCTGGCCGGCGGTGTTGCCGTGATCAAGGTTGGCGCTGCCACCGAAGTCGAAATGAAGGAAAAGAAGGCTCGCGTGGAAGACGCGCTGCACGCCACCCGCGCTGCCGTTGAAGAAGGCATCGTCCCCGGCGGCGGCGTCGCGCTGCTGCGTGCCCGCGCCAATCTGGCCGGCCTGAAGGGCGACAACCACGACCAGGACGCCGGCATCAAGATCGTGCTGCGCGCCATGGAACAGCCCCTGCGTGAAATCGTCGCCAACGCCGGCGCCGAAGCTTCCGTGGTGGTGAACAAGGTTACCGAAGGCTCCGGCAACTTCGGCTACAACGCCGCCACCGATGTGTACGGCGACATGGTCGAAATGGGCGTTCTGGATCCCACCAAGGTGACCCGTACCGCGCTGCAGAACGCCGCCTCCGTGGCCGGCCTGATGCTGACCACCGACTGCATGGTTGCCGAACTGGCTGAAGACAAGCCGGCCGGCGGCATGCCCGACATGGGCGGCATGGGTGGTATGGGCGGCATGGGCATGGGCATGTAATTCCCGCCCGGCTCCCAAAGCCTTGGAAAACCCCGCTTCGGCGGGGTTTTCTGCTTTCTGGGGGCCTCTTGTTCTTTATTAAGGACTTTTATCGGTTCATAGAATACGTAAGTTCGCAGTAAGGGAGGCCCGGTACCTTGACATCACCCTGAGAGGAATCCTGTGGTTCCTCGGCAAAGGTTAATTGGAGAGGAGGAAAAAATGAGAGACGAACTCGGCGACCGCATCCGGGCAAATCCCAAATACCAGGAGCTGGTTTCGAAACGCAACGCCTACGGGTGGGTTATGACGGCCATGATGATGATCGTGTATTACGGATACATCATGCTGGTGGCCTTCGACAAGGAATTTCTGGCGCAGAAGACCGGCGCTGGCGTGACCTCGCTCGGGATTCCCATTGGCCTGGGAGTCATCTTTTTCACCATCATCATTACCGGCATTTATATCCGCCGGGCCAACACCGAGTTTGACGATCTGAAGGCTCAGGTTATCAAGGAGGCCACCAAGTGATGCGCGTTTCCAAACTTTTCCTCGGCCTGCTGGCCGTCGTGGCTTCCGGTGCTGCGTTGGCGGCTGGTGCCGATCTGGGCCAGGCTGAGAAGCAGGCCACCAACTGGACTGCGATCATCATGTTCGGCGTGTTCGTCGCCTTCACGATGTTCATCACCAAGTGGGCGGCCGGCAAGACCAAGTCGGCTGCCGACTTCTACACCGCCGGCGGTGGCATCACCGGCTTCCAGAATGGCCTGGCGATCGCCGGCGACTACATGTCCGCCGCGTCCTTCCTGGGTATTTCCGCCGCTGTGATGGCCAATGGCTATGACGGCCTGATCTATGCGATCGGCTTCCTGGTCGGCTGGCCGGTGATCACCTTCCTGATGGCCGAGCGCCTGCGTAACCTCGGCAAGTTCACCTTTGCCGACGTGGCCGGCTACCGCTTCCAGCAAGCTCCGATCCGCGCCTTCGCGGCATCCGGCACGCTGGTCGTCGTGGCCTTCTACCTCATCGCTCAGATGGTCGGTGCCGGTCAGCTGATCAAGCTGCTGTTCGGTCTCGAATACTGGATCGCGGTGGTCGTGGTTGGCGCGCTGATGATGGTCTACGTGCTGTTCGGCGGCATGACGGCCACCACCTGGGTGCAGATCATCAAGGCCTGCCTGCTGCTCGCCGGTGCCTCCTTCATGGCCTTCATGGTGCTGGTCAAGTTCGGTTTCAGCCCCGAGGCGATGTTCGCCAAGGCGGTCGAGATCAAGACCGCGCTGGCCGCCAAGGATGCCAAGCTGATCGAGGAGGCTGCCGCCAAGGGCGTGGATATCGCTGTGGCTGCCGCCAAGAAGGGCGACTCCATCATGGGGCCGGGCACCTTCGTGAAGGACCCGATCTCCGCCATCTCCTTCGGTATGGCCCTGATGTTCGGTACCGCTGGTCTGCCCCACATCCTGATGCGCTTCTTCACCGTGCCGGATGCCAAGGAAGCCCGTAAGTCCGTGGGTTGGGCGACCGTCTGGATCGGCTACTTCTACATCCTGACCTTCATCATCGGCTTCGGTGCGATCACCTTCGTGCTGACCAATCCGGAGTTCCTGGATGCCAAGGGCGCGCTGAAGGGCGGCGGCAACATGGCGGCAATCCACCTGGCCAACGCGGTTGGCGGCAACATCTTCCTCGGCTTCATCTCCGCGGTTGCCTTTGCCACCATCCTGGCCGTGGTTGCGGGTCTGACCCTGTCCGGCGCTTCCGCCGTGTCCCACGACCTGTATGCCACCGTGTTCAAGAACGGCAACGCGGATTCCGCCGCCGAACTGCGTGTATCCCGTATCACCACTGTTGTTCTGGGCATCATCGCCGTCGTGCTTGGCATTGCCTTCGAGAAGCAGAACATCGCCTTCATGGTGTCACTGGCCTTCGCCATCGCGGCTTCCGCCAACTTCCCGGTGCTCTTCATGAGCGTGCTGTGGAAGGATTGCACCACCAAGGGCGCGGTGATCGGCGGTTTCCTCGGCCTGATCAGTGCCGTCTTGATGACCGTGTTGTCCGACTCCGTGTGGGTGGCTGTGCTGGGCAACCCGAAGGGATCTGCTCCGTTCCCCTACACCTCGCCGGCCCTGTTCTCCATGACCATCGGCTTCGTCGGTATCTGGATCTTCTCGCTGCTCGACCGCAGCCCGAATGCCCAGAAGGAGCGCGAAGACTTCGCCGCCCAGCTGATCCGTTCCGAAACCGGTATCGGTGCCGCGGCTGCTTCCAGCCACTAAGCTGTTTCCCCGCCGGGCGAAAGCCCGGTGGTCGTTCGCTAACCCCGGTGGGCCGAAAGGCCGCCGGGGTTTTAATTTGCATGGTCGGCCAGGGCATGCCGGAATGGGGCAAGGAGCCCTGTGCTAGACTCGGACGGATTCGTTTTGGGCGTGTGGCAGCGCAGTCTTCGGCCGGAAGGTGGCTGAGACCGGTGGCGCGGTGCGTCAGGGGTGGCCGGAAGCGGCCAGGCTGGGAAAAAGACGGCGGGGGACAGAGCCGTCGGGCGGCCCGATCCCCCGAGGCGTGGTCCAGGCGAAAGCCGGGCCCGTGCCCCCAAGACCGAGTAAAAGGAGAACAGCGAGGCGAATATGCAATGGCCTGCTTACTTCAAACTTACACCTCAGTTTCACCGGGAGTGCCATGCGGATTCTGTTGGCTGAAGACGACCTGATCATTGCCGACGGCCTGTGCCGTGCGCTCAAGAAGGCCGGCTACGCGGTGGACCATGTTGCTAACGGCGCAGAGGCGGATACGGCCTTGCTCGGCCAGACTTTCGATCTGCTGATCCTCGACCTGGGGCTGCCCAAGCTGTCGGGCATCGAGGTGTTGCGCCGACTACGTGCGCGCAAATCGGTGCTGCCGGTGTTGATCCTGACTGCCCAGGATGGCGTCGAGGATCGCGTGCGGGGGCTGGATGCCGGGGCGGACGATTACCTGACCAAGCCTTTCGCGTTGCCGGAGCTCGAGGCCCGGGTGCGGGCGCTGACCCGTCGCGGCACCGGCCAGGCCCGATGCATCGAATACGCGCGTCTCGTCTATGACCAGGCGGACCGGGTCGTCAAGATCGACGGCCAGGTGGTGGAACTGTCGGCCCGGGAGGTGGGCTTGCTGGAGGTGCTGTTGCTGCGTGCCGGCCGCCTGGTCAGCAAGGAGCAACTGGTCGACCACCTGTGCGGCTGGGGCGAGGAGGTGTCGAACAACGCGATCGAGGTGTATGTGCACCGCCTGCGCAAGAAACTCGAGCAGAGCGGCGTGCAGATCGTCACCGTGCGTGGCCTGGGGTACTGCCTGGAAAAGCCGGATGTGGTCGCCTAGATGGCGCAAGGTGGCGGAGGAAGCGTCCTCTGCAGACGGCAAGGCCTTCAATTCGCTGTTTGGCGAGATCCTCGACTGGATGCTCGCGCCCCTGCTGTTCCTTTGGCCGATTTCCATCATCGTCACCCACAACGTCGCCAACAGCATTGCCAATCAGCCCTATGATCAGGCGCTGGCGGTCAACGTGCGGGCCATCGCCCGGCTCGTCAAGCTGGAAAACGGCCAGGCGAAGGTCAATTTTCCGGCGCCGGCACGCCTGATCCTGCGGGCCGATGAGGATGACACCGTCTATTACCAGGTGATCGGCTTCAAGGGCGAGCTGCTTGCTGGCGACAAGGAAATTCCCAATCTCAGCCCACCGGACAACGTCGTGCCGGATCTGGTCATGTATCGGGATGAGACCATCGCCGGCGAGGAAGTCCGCGTCGCCTATCAGTTCCTGCGCCCCATCGACAGCATGCCCAATCGGCTGGTGCTGCTGCAGGTGGCGGAGACGCGCAACAAGCGCAGCACCCTTGCATCGCGGGTGGTGACCGGGGTCTTGCTGCCCCAGTTCGCGATCATCCCGATTGCCGTGATCCTCGTCTGGCTGGGTCTGTCCCGCGGCATCGCGCCGCTCAACCAGCTGCAGCGCCTGATCCGCCGCCGCCGCCCGTCGGATCTGTCGCCGATCTCGGTGTCGGGCGTGCCGGAGGAGGTGCGTCCACTGATCGTCGCCTTCAACGAGATGATGGCGCGTCTTGAGGAGAACCTACAGGCTCAGCAGCGCTTCATCGCCGATGCCGCCCACCAGATGCGCACGCCGCTGACCGGCCTGCGCATGCAGACCGATCTGGCCCTGATGGAAACCGACCCGCAGCAGATCCACCGCTCGCTGCTGCATATCTCCCAGAGCGCAGAGCGCGCCAGCCATCTGATCAACCAGCTCCTTTCCCTGGCCCGCGCCGAGGCCAGTTACGAAAAAATCTATGCTGTCGAACGGGTGGATCTCGAGGCGCTGCTGCGCAACATGCTCAGCGACTTTGTGCCGCGTGCACGCCAGAAGAACATCGATTTCGGCCTCGAAACCACCGACGAGCCCTTGGTCATCGATGGCAACCCTGTGCTGCTTGGGGAACTGCTGAAGAACCTGATCGACAATGCCATCAAGTACACGCCGGATGGCGGTTGCGTCACGGTGCGCACGATCGCCACCGAGCGCGCCATCGTCGAGGTCGAGGATACCGGCATCGGTGTGCCCGAGGCCGACCGGGAGCGGGTCTTCGAGCGCTTTTACCGCGTACTCGGTAGCGCCGAGAGTGGCTCGGGCCTCGGCTTGCCAATCGTGCGTGAAATTGCCGAGTTGCACCGCGCCAAAGTCAGCCTGATTCCCAACCCGTCCGGCAAGGGCACCATCGCCCAAGTGGTTTTCCCGCGCAGTCGCTCGGCTTTCGAAGAGGAGTTGGCGGAGCGCCCGGCCTTGCCGCGGGTGGCTTCGGAACACTTTCCTCCGGGCTGATTAAAATAAAAACAGAAAGTGCTTGACGAGTGCCGAACCGCTTCCTATAATGCGCTCTCTTTCGGGGCCAGTTAGCTCAGTTGGTAGAGCAGCGGATTGAAAATCCGCGTGTCCGTGGTTCGATTCCGCGACTGGCCACCAAAAAATTCAAGTAAAAACGCCGATCCATGTGGTCGGCGTTTTTGCGTTCAGCGCGGGGGAAACTCCGCGGGCCGGGGCATCGCCGGTTTCGCGACGACCGAGACGACGTGCCAGAGGCGAGCGCGTTGCAGATGTTCTGATTCCAGTCGAGTATATTGTCAGCCTTCATATTCCCAGCTTTCGTAACGCGATGCTCACTCCGAATAATGTCTTCACTCCGGGCCAACTGCCGATCCTGCCTACTAACGTGTACGCGGCCCGAGGAGAGGCAGAGAAGGATTTCCAGAAAACCCTGAGCAGAGGGATGATCCCGGTCGTTTACGGAGAATATGGAGTTGGTAAAACATCCATGGCCCGCTTCGTACTTCGTGACGAAGACAGCCAAGGCCGCCTCGTTAATATTAAGAGCGTTGCGGGTAAGTCACTCGATGAAATTTTCAGTTCTTGCCTAGAGGCGCTTGGCTACGCCGTCACCACGAAACGAGTGGTGGGCAGTACGAACTCTGCTGTGCACGAACAGTCAGGTCAGGCTGAAGCAACTTCTGGATTTTTCAAGGCTGTAGTTGCATCTAAACGAACGAAGACAGCAACCTCGACCCAGCAGGAAGAGCAGCAGTTTGTTGTGACCTCGCCCACCGATTCAAAATTGATTGAACTTTGCGAAGCTGAGGGAATAGTCCTGTTGCTCGACGAGTTGCATCAAGCTTCGCCAAGCTTTTCGCAAGATCTTGCAAAATTTTTAAAGAGTTACGGTAACGCTAACTGTAAAAAGTTCCGTATCGTGCTTCTCGGCACATCATCCGATGCAAGCCGTTTAGTTTCGTCCGATCCCGGTATTGACCGCCTTCTCCAAGAGATTCATTTGAAGGCGATGACCGAAAGTGAGGCGGAGTTTGTTGTTTCTAAAGGGATGGGAGATCTTGCGATCAAAATATCCCAATCCGTGGCAGGGAAACTTGTACGAACTTGCGTAGGTTCTCCCAGCATCCTCCAGTATCTTGCACTTGAAGCTGCTGAAGCAGCATTTGAACGCAGTCCTCGAGAAGTTTCGATGGCTGATGTCGATGCTGCACTTAATACCTTTGTCGGAAAAAAAGTTGCTCGGCTAAACCGAGCGTACCTTGCAGCCATCGAAAGTACTGGAGATTTGCGTTATCGCAAGCAGATTTTACGGGCGATGGCCGAGTGTGAAGACGAGTATGTGACGATGGAGATGCTTCGCACACGCGTCAGTGCGTATTTGGGCAAGGATGTGGCGAGCTCCACCCTTTCCGGTCCCTTGAGAGACTTGAAGGAGCCGCGCTACGGAGAAGTGCTAAAGGATGTCGAACGTGCGGATGGTGTAGATCGTCTCGCAAACTACACCACGTTCAAGGATCCGGCGCTTAAAGCGTTTATTCGCCTGCAAGTATTACGCGAAAGCGAATGTTAAGGTTAGGCGATAAGTGTAGAGAAGTGGACTGTTCCCCCTTGGCTGCCGTAGGCATCTAACGCGCCGACGCTTACCTGTCTGTCGAGGGCTGGAGCGCCAGACCAGAACCCCGAACGGCCACGATGTCGTTCGGAGTTTTTGCTGTCAGGAGATGGTCAAGGGCGTGTCACTGCCCGGCTCCGTCAGGATGACGACACGCGCACGTCCCGGGGCGGACCACACCCGCACCAGCCTGTGCGCCCGGAGCAGGCGCAGTGCATCGCCGCAGGCATCCCGCGACAGCGACCACAAGGCCATGTGGCAGCGGGTCACCCTGACGTCTGGCCTGCCCTCGTGCGCGGCGAGCCAGGCGAGAAGGACTGCAACGTGGAGCGCCTTCGAGCGCCCCGCGATCTGGACGACAGCCTGCAGCCAGTCGAAACGGACTGGCCCGGTGGTCGTAGGGGGCGAAGCGTAGGTGCGCATGGAGAGGTCGAGGGGAGGGGCAGACATGGTCAGGTTACCGTTGAGGAAGACAATGTTCTGTTGCCGACAGGGGCGGCCGGCAGCCGCTCCCCCGAGTTGGGGGAAATCCCTGCCGCCTCCCCCTGGCCCGGTCCTGCCTCAATCCTTGGCGATGTTGGGTTCCCCCCTGTTTCCCTCCTTCCCACGATGTTGTCGGTGCCCGGGTGCCGGGGTGCCGGGGGCAGCCTTCGGCAGAAGTCGGGGGAACTGGGGGAAACGGGGAAAGTCGAGGTTGGCCAAGGTCGCGCCGTGATCTGAGCTAGGGGATGCGGTAGGGGAGTAGGGGTGATCCGGCGGGAAAAAACAGACAACGACCCCGAACGGCCGCGAAGCCGTTCGGGGTTCCTGTTCGCTCACCAGCAGTTAGGTCGCCTTGTCCTCGTCATCTTCCTCGTTACCCGCCGCCTGTCGCACTGCCGCGGTGAGCACTGCACCGAGCTTGCCCATCACCCACTTGCGCCCAGCGTCGGCCAAGTACGCGTACCTCTACGTCATCTGGGCTGAGCTGTGCCCGAGCAAATGAGTACGCAGATGCTTCCGAAGCGGGCGAGGTACATTGCTGCAGGTATCCTGCATCGGTTCAAGGCATTTTGGATTGTGTGAATAAAGTCATATCGCGTGGTTTCTATTCCATACAGGATTTACAGCATCGGCAAACGAGGTGAGAGCCTCGGACGCAAAGCCACGGGTCCTAACTGCATTTGCGCAGAAGGATGGTCGGGTTGCACCGCAGTGTTGGTCGTCTGCGGTCTTCTTGATCCTCATGCGCAATGTTCTTGGTGAAGTCCGTGATGTCTTTAACATCAACGTTCTGCATGGGGAATCACATCTCTGGCATTGCTATCGGTTCGCACTTGGTTATCCCTCGAACAGGGTACTGCCATCATCGGATTTATGTCGGTGACGATCGGGTTGTGCATTACTCGGGGTTCTCTGACTTGTGAGTGGTGCATTTACGGTGATCACGCAAGTTCCCAAGTTGATGTTGGTACTGTCGTTGGTGCTTCTGCTGGTTCGTCGGTTACCGGATTAGCTGCGCGAGGAGTTGTAGCTGCCATTGGTGCGGTGTTCGGGCGGTGGTTGCATGTGGTGTCGTGCTGAAGGGCCAAGAGCGGAAATGAAATCTTCATAGGCTGAGTGGTTCTTCCGCCGCTGGCGTGCAGACGCCGTACACATTGGACGCAGGAGATCGTTTATGAATTGGATTCGTTGGGGATGTATGGAGGATGGTCGCGAGAAGTTGACGCGGAGTCGTGTGATGCGATCGAGAGGCGTTCGCCTTTCACTCTCGATGGGAAGAGTTGATGAAACTGCCGGCTCCGGCCGAAACGTGCCTTAGCCGGAGGCTCACGATGGACCACGCAGTCCACCCCGAAAAGGCCCGGCTTGAAGAATTGGTCCGGCAGATCCGCACCCTCATGGGGCAGAACGGTAAGCTGGCGACCTACTTCCGTAATGAACTAGAGTGGCTGGATCGTCGAGAGAGCCTGTGGCGCAACGATGCTTTCCGGGTCGGCTTGCTGGGTGTCACGAGTTCTGGAAAATCGACGCTCGTCAATGCGTTGCTGGAGGCCCGGCTCCTGCCCGACGCAGTACGCCCGAGCTCGAATTGCCTGGTGGTGTGCGAATGGGGCGAGGTGACTGAAGGCGTCGTCTATTTCAAGAACCCCGCCCGCCAGCCGCAGGTATTCCGTGGTGACGCAATCAACGCCGGCCTCGCGGGCTTTGCGGACGAAAAGACCAATCCGGGAAACCGTGAAGGCGTGGAGGAGATCCGCGTCCGTTCCCCGCGTTTTCGGTTTGGGCGCGGTGTGTCGCTTGTTGACACCCCCGGCCTCGACGCCTATGGTCACGACGACCACGAGACGCTCACCCTCGACGTGCTGCTCCCGACGGTGGATGTCGTGCTGTTCCTGACGACCTGCAAGGCGAACTCCGATGCCAAGCTCACGGAGTACGTCTGTCGGGCCCGGGACCACGGCAAGCCAGTGATCGTCGTGCAGAACATGGTCGACAGCGTCGTCGAGCGCCTCGGTGCCCATGGCCAGGTCATTGAAACCCGGAACCAGGTTCTCGAGAAGCACCTGCGCCGAGTGCTGTCCGTCTTGAAGCGGGCGGGCGTCGACGCGGTCTCGGTGAGCCAGGTGTCGGCCCATTGGGCCCTTCAGAGACGGCTGCCCGAATCGGGGCTGCTCCAGCTGGTGGCCGGGGTGCGCGAGCAGCTCGAGGCGCTCGTTCCGGTGATCGTCGCCGGTCGCTTCGCCCAGGTGCGCCGCTGGCTCGCCACGGTCGTCCAGGACGCGGGGGCGGAGGATCCCGTCGAGTTGGAGCGGCGCCATCGTGCCGACCTGGCCCGGATCGAGCGCCAGATGGGCGATATCGAGGCGTGCTATGGTCGTTTCGACGAGGCGCTGCAGGCAGTTCTGCGTGCGGCGGTGTGCGAGGGCGAGGCCTTGCGCGGCAAGGCAGCGAGCCTCAAGAAGCGCGACGTGGACCCCGCCTATGCGTTGAAGACCGAGGTCGAGAAGTGGCTTCGGGCCTCGCCGGCCGCCCTTATCGAGCTTAACCGGCGCTTCGCGGCGGCCGTCGCGCAGGACTGCGAATCCCTGAATCTGCGTCGCGAAGACATCGAGCTTGGACGGATGCCTGCACGCGCGAACCCTGGGTTGCAGTTCGAGACCACCGAGACACCCCACAAGCGTCGGGTCGAGCAGTCCGGCGCCTGGGGCTGGATAAAGCGCAAAGCAGATTTTTTCAATAATAACTGGGGCGTCGATGAGTATTACGAGCACCGGACCGAGATTGCCGACCTCAAGGGCTTCCAAGCGCGCGTGACGGCCGCGACGCAGCGGGAGGAAGACCAGGTCGCGGCCTACTCGGAGCAGGCGCAGCAGCGCACCCGGGACGTGCGCCAGCAGTTCCGTGCCGAGCTCGCGCGCCAGCAGGCAGCGATCAGGACGAAGATGACGGCCGCAGCCGACATCGCCCAGCGCAATGCGGTGGCCCGGGAGCTGGCCGCCCTGCTGCTGGATCCGTCGGTTTCCAGCGAAGCCGCCGCCACGGGGCCGACCGTGGCGGCGGCCCTCCATCTCGCCGAGGATCTGTGCGAGACGGAAGTCGAGGCGACGGTTGTCGGGCTGGCACACCTTGCCGCGCTGCTTGCAAGGCGACGGTTCCTCGACCTGCGTGATCGGCTGCTCGACCGCATTCGCGCCGAGGCCGCGGGGGAGGTGCGTGTGCTGATCCTCGGTTTCGACCGTGACAGTCTGGACGATTTCCTGCGCAGGTTCTGGTTCGACCTGCTCGAGCCTGTGGGAGGTGCCGGGGCTGGCTTCGCGTCCCTCCAAATCGGCCGGGACGGCTTCGATGAACTTGGCGTCGTCTGCCTGGACGGCCCCGATCTGGCCTCCCGGCGTGCCATGGCGCAGTTCATGGCAGCGCCCTGCGTGCTGTTCGCCCTGGTCAACATCCAGCAGATCGGCTCCAGCGAAAGCCTCCTGCACCGCAGCGGGATTGTCCTCGGCGGCCAGGCCACTTCCACCGTCGTGGTGGTGCAGTCGATCCGCGAACTGGAGAATTCGAGCACGATCGCCGACGCGCTGAACGAGCTGCGCCGGATCATCGCGCGCAGCGGCGGGATGCCGGCGGGGGTGATCGTCAATGACGAGGAACTCTTCCATTCGACCCTAGCCGGTTGGCTGCTCGGTACCGCCGGGCAGTTGCGGACCGTGGTGGATGAAACCGAACTCCTGGCCTCGATCCCGCCGCGCGCCCGCAAGGCGGCAAACGAAATCCTCCGCAACTGGAAGGCGCTCGCCGCCTGACGGCCGACCTTCCCCTTCGAAGAAAGACCCATGATCAACCGAACCCGAGTCACCGTAGACGAGGCGACGCGTGAAGTGCTGGATCAGCTCAGCACCGAGCTCGCGAGGGCGCCATCCTGGACCCAGCAATTGAGCGACGACCTCCAGCAAGCGTTCGTCGAGACCTTCAGCGATGCACAGGCCGCGCAGGCGCGCGCCCTGGAGCCCATTGCCGCCTCCGGCTGCGCGCTTCAGGCCCAGCTCGGCCGGC
This sequence comes from Zoogloea sp. GDB6, assembly GCF_056724105.1. Taxonomy (NCBI): domain Bacteria; kingdom Pseudomonadati; phylum Pseudomonadota; class Betaproteobacteria; order Rhodocyclales; family Zoogloeaceae; genus Zoogloea; species Zoogloea sp. GDB6. Next base: position 501,356 of record NZ_CM161497.1, read on the forward strand.
AGGCCGACTTGCTTGGCGGCGTTGAGGCGAGGCTGCAGGCGCTAGACGGGCGGCTGGACGGATTCGAGCGTCTGCTGGCCGAGGTCCGCGCCACGCAGGCACGCCTCCTAGCCGACGCGGGGGCGACCCGCGACGAGGTGCTCCGCCAGGAGGCCACGCTGGAGGCGGCACGGAGCGACCTGGCCGCGCGAACCGAGGCACTCCAGGCCGAATCGAGCGGCCAAGTCGAGCGCCTGGCCGCGGTGCGCGCGGCGATCGGGGTGCTTGACGAGCGCCTCGCCCAGCAGGCCCCGTCCGTCGATCGCCTCGTCCAGGAGGTTGCCCGCCTCGCCGAGCTGAGTGCGCAGGGTGGCGTGCAGGCCACGGAGCAGCGGCGCGAGTTGGACGCGCTGAGGCGCGATCACCAGGCCATGGCCAGCCGGCAGGACGCAGCCCAGGACGCCCTGGCCGGCCTGCTGAAGGATGCCGTTGCGATGCTGCAGGACGTCGGGCAGCGGCAGGCGACCCAGCACGAGGCGCTGCAGCAGCTTGCCCAGGGCCTCGACAGCCTGAACCGGCCGTGGTGGCGCCGTCTCTTCCTTTCCTCGCGGAGCGCGAAGTCATGAATGAAAACAAGGAAGCGATGCTCGCCGTGCTGGCTAATGCCAGGCTGGCAGAACTGGGCGAGCGCTACGAAGCGCACGCCGCTGATCGCCCGGGCGTGACGGCACGCCTGCAGGCCTACCAGCATCAATTGGGCGCGGACCGCTTCGTCCTGCCGATCGCCGGTATCCAGGGCAGCGGCAAGAGCACACTGCTCAATGCGCTCGCCTTCGACGAGCCGGTCCTGCCGATCGACGCGGACGAGACCACCTGCGTCCCGGTGGAGATCCGCTGGGCCGCCAGCCCGACGCCCAGCGCGATCGTGCACTACGGCGACGGGCGTACTGAAACGCTGCCGCGCACCGAGGAGGCGCTGCGCTCGGTTGTCCACAACGAGAACAATCCGGGCAACGAGAAGGGCGTGGTCCGCGTGGTGCTGGAGTCGGACCGGGAAATGTTCCGCCACGGTCTCGTGCTGGTGGATCTGCCAGGCGTGGGGAGCATCACGACCGCCAACGCGGCCACCACCCAGCGCTACCTCGAGGAGGCGGTTGGCGTGATCTTCATGATCCGCACTGTGCCGCCGTTGACGCGCTCCGAGGCGACCTTCGTGGGGCTGCACTGGGCTGCGCTGCGGACCGCGATCTTCGTCCAGAACCGCTGGTACGACGAGACTGACGAAGAGGCGCAGGCCGGGTGTGAGCACAACGCCAAGGTGCTGCAGGGCATCGCAGAGCAGGCAAGGATCGGGCTGAAGGCGCCGCCGATGATCCGCGTCGTGAATGGCTACGAGGCGCTGCGTGCCGCGCTCACCCGCGACGAGGGACTGGCGGCGCTGTCCGGCCTCGCCGCCCTGCGCGGCGAACTCGAGCGCCTGGGGGCCGACTGGAGCGATCGTGTCGCGACGGATGTGCGCGTGGCGCTGGCGGCCGAACTCGACGGGCTTGAGGATGTTGTCGCGCGGCGCCTCGAGGAAGCCGCGCTGGATCGCAGTGGGCACGCCGAGCGGATCCGGAACGAGGCGTCGATGTTTGCCGAGCGCCTGCGGGACCTGGACGCGAGGGCTGCGCGGATGCGTGAGGATGCGAATGCGTTCCGCCAGGCGGTGCGCAAGCGTCTTCAGATGTGGAGCAACGACAAGGGCGCTGAACTGCGCAACCGCATGCGCACCAAGATGCGCGCTGGCATCGTCGATGGCTCGCGGCTCGAGCGGGCCCTGGTCGACGAGCAGTCGGTGATGACCGACGACATCTTCGTCGAGGTTCAGGAGGATGCGCTGGCCCTGCAAGATAACCTGCGCATGGAGCTGGAGGGGCTGGATGCCTGGGACGCCGCTGCGCCGGCACTGCGGTTTACGGTGCACAAGGAAGAAAACACCAAGTGGGAAAACCTGGTCCGGCCCATCGGCTCGGCGGGCGGAGGCGTGGGTGGCGCGCTTGCCGGCTTCGCCGTCGGTGGCCCCATCGGCGCCATCATCGGGGGGCTCCTCGGGAGCCTAGCCGGGGGATGGCTTGGCAACAAGTCAAAGGAATACGTCAATGAGCAGCGTATCAACGCAGTCGAGGGCGAGGTGAACGCGGCCATCGACCGTTACATCCACGAGACGGCGAAAGTGCTCAACGGGGTGGCAGACGCCTTCTGCCGCCGCCTGGGCGAACTGCTGGAGGCTTGGCGTGCGTCGTGCATGGCAGGCTTCGAGGCCGAGCAGCAGGCGTCCGCCACGGTGATGAATGCGTCGGCGGACGAGAAGGCCCGTCTCGCCGAGGAATGCGCCGCACATCTCGAAGAGGTGAAGTCCCTGCGCAGCCGGATTGGCGAGGTGGCGGCATGAACGACCGGATAAGTACGTGGGAGGAGGGCGCTGCCCGCCTCGTCGAGCTTTTCGAGGGGGCGGGCGACGAGGCGCGTGCGACGCTTGCCAGCCTGCTCCGACAGCGGCTCGTGTTTCCGCAGGCCTACGTCACGGTGGTCGGAGAAACGAGTTCGGGCAAGTCGACCCTCGTCAATGCCTTGCTCGCGCAGCCTGCGCTGCCGGTTAGCGCCCGTCCGACGACGGGGATCGTCACTCATGTCGCCTGCCGGGAAGAGCCCGAGGCGCGCTTTCTCGCAATCTATCGCGATGCGACGCAGGAGAGCGTCACGTTCGAGCGCTTCTCCGAGCTGAGCCTGGAGCCTGGCGACGACCTGCTGCGCCTGCAGGTGCGGGCACAACCCGCGCTGCCCAAGCACGTCGGCCTGCATGTGTTCGACACCCCGGGCTACAACGCGGTGCTCAGCCGCCACGAGGAAGTGCTGATGAGCTTCCTGCCGCAAAGCGACGTCATCGTGTTCGTCGTGGGCTATCGCACCGGTTTCGGCCAGACCGACCAGGACCTCTTCGAGGCCGTCGAGTCCGCAACCCGCCACGACCGGGACATCCCGCTGCTGCTGGTCGTGAATCGGGCGCCGCCGGGCCGCGCTGAAGACGATCGTCGGATCGCCGAGATCAAGCGCCTGGCCGAGGACGGGGTGAGGCGGCCGATGCCGCTGCAGATTGTGTCGTCCGCTAATAGGCCCGCGGAAGGGGGGGCGCAGCAGCGCGGGGCAGTCGTTGCCACAAACCTGTGGACCCAGGTGTACAGCCTGGCCTTCGATCCGACCCGCCTCGACGCGGTGCGGCGAAAGCTCGAGCAGGCGTTGGTGAAACTATTGGACGATGCGGACGCCGCGGCCGAGAGACGCGAGGCCGAACTCATGGCGAGCGCCCTGGGGCGGGCCGCCATCGCGGAGAAGATCGATGTGGCGCGGCGCGCGCTGAGTGAGTCATTGCAGGAGATCGATGCCACGATGTCGCGGCTGGAGACGGCATTGCCAGTCCTCATCGTTCGCATGACCGAGGCGGTATCCCGCAAACTGTCCAGCGAGATCGGCTCTTCGGGCAAGTGGCTCGGTCACGTCGATTGCGCGGAATGGATCGCGGGGCACTGCCTGCCCCATGAAGTGCGGGGCGTCGGGCGCGCGATCGAGGAGCATCTCGCAACCGAACTCGATGCACTCAACCGGCGCCTTGAGGAGATCGCCAACACCGCGATTGCCGAACTGGACCAGGGCGTGGCGCTGCGCGGCGAGGATCCGGTAGCGGTCTTCACGAAGAATCTCGTGTCGATGTTGGGACAACGTCTGGCAGGTAACGCGGTCGGCTCCCTGCTCCGTGGCCTGGGCGGCGTCGGCGGCGCCGCGGCCGGCGCGGGCAATCTCGCGAAGATGGCGGTGTCGCGCGCCGGGCAGCTGTTCGGGAAGCAGTTCGGCCGGGAGGTGTATAACCAGATCGGCCGTGTGTTCTCGAAGAAGATGCTCGAACGGCTGAATGTCGTCGTGCTGGTGCTGGTCGAGGTCGTGAGCTTCGTTTACGAGGCCAACGTCTGGCAGAAGCAGTTGACGCAGCGCGGCGACGATGCGCTCGACGAGTGGTGCCGGACGGTCACGCAGGAACTGCTCGAGAACCAGATTCCGGCGCTCCGGGAGGCGAATTACCGCATCGTCCAGGATCTCTACGACGTCGAGCTTACCGCGACGGACGTGGTCGATGCGGACCGCGACGCCCACCTCGACGACGTCCGGCTGCGCCGTCGCTACCTTGCCGAATTGCGCGCCGAACTTGTGGCTGCTTCTTTGACTTGAATGGATAGGATGAAAACATGAGTAAGGATCCTCTGGACCTGCCGGTCCGCCGCTCCCCGAACCCCGTCGCGCAACCGGGGCACGCATTTCCCGCTCGTCGCTCCCGCCTCTCCGAAAAGCAGATGGACACTCTGGTCGAGAGTGGCGCCAGGACGATGGAGGGCGTTGTGTCGATCGCGAACGGCCTCGTCGAGATCGCCCAGATCCGCGCCCAGTCGAACGCCGAGGTGGCCGGCATCGAGGCGCGCAGCGACGCGATGGCCAAGGTGATGCGGGCCGAGGTCGAAAGACTGATGGCGGAGAGGAAGAACATCCGCACGCGCGGCGAGGCGGCGGCGCTCGTCATCGAGCAGGTTATGAAGGGCATTCCCGAGGCGGATGGCGACGCGCGTCGGCAGGCGCTCAGCATCCTGCCCCAGCTCGTGCGCGACGTCGTCGCGCCCGACGAGGGGCAGGCCGGGCCCCGGACGTGACTCCCGAGTTTGTTCGTCTGGCGGCGTCCTTGGTCGAATTGCTGAAGGCGCAGGAGCTTGAGAAGGCGGTCGCGCTTGCCTGTAGCGCACGCCAGCTTGCGCGTGCTCAGGACCTCCAGGGCCGTCAGATGGGCGTCCATGAGGCGACGCTGGGCCTCGTGGAGGCGCGGCGGATGCGCGAGCAGTTGCTGCGGCAGGCCGACATGCAGCCGCAGCCCAACCGCGCCTACGCCCGCGAGCAACTGGAGCGAATCTGCCGCGAGCTGTTCGACCCGCAGATCGCCGCATTGCAGACTAGGAAGCGGGCGCTCTCCCGAGCGCGCCGCGGAGACTTACAGCCGGGTTCTTGACATTTTCTGCTGTTCGACCGAAGCCTTGCCTGCGTGCTGGTAGACCTTCTGCGGTGCGCGATCACCGTCACCGCCAAGAGGCTAAGAGGATTTGGACTGCGTGGTTTTCGGTAGGAAGGGCATTCGTTAACGGATGATCAGGGGCTTATCGCTGCCTGGCTCCGTAAGGATGACGACACGGGCACGTCCTGGCGCCGACCAGACCAGCACCAGCCTGTGCGCCCGGAGCAGACGCAGGGCATCGCCGCAGGCGTCACGCGACAGCGACCACAAGGCCATGTGGCTGCGAGTCACCCTGACGTCTGGCCTTCCCTGGCGTGCCGCAAGCCAAGCGAGAAGGACGGCGACGTACAGCGCCTTCGAGCGCCCCGAGATCTGGGCTACTGCCTGCAGCCAGTCGAAGCGGACTGGCCCGGTGGTCGTAGGGGGCGAAGCGTAGGTGCGCACGGAGAGGTCGAGGGGAGGGGCAGACATGGTCAGGTTACCGTTGAGGAAGACAATGTTCTGTTGCCGACAGGGGCGGCCGGCAGCCGCTCCCCGGGGATTGGGGAGGCGGTTGCTGACCGCCGGCAGCTGGTAGCAGCCTCGCACTGCGGTGTGGGGAAACTGGGGTAAGCAGGGAAAGTGCAGGCGTGCCAAGGCGTGGCGGGCGCAGGAACTAGGGAAACGGTTGGGGAGGGGCGTCGGTCCGGTGGGGGAGGAAGCGCCGCGGTTCCGAGACCTCGGGCGCGATGCCGTCGTAGGGGGCAAAGCAAGGGGACCGGGCCGACGTGTCGTGCAACTCGCCAGTTCGGTGTCTCCCGCCTCGGTTAGCCTGCTTGCCCCGTTCAGGTGATCCGACCCCAAGCACTCCTGTCGGATCGCCCTTGTCGGGCGTTCTACGCGCTGCTAGGGCGGATGGCAGCCACTCCTCAAGCTGGGGGAAATCCCCGCCGCCTCCCCCAGGCCGGATCGTGCCTCGATCCTTGGCGATGTTGGGGGCCCCCAGTTCCCCTACTTCCCACGATGTCGTCGGTGCCCGGATGCAAGGAGGCTGTCGGTGGTAGCCTTCAGCAGAGGTCGGTGGGACTGGGGTAAACGAGGAAAGTCCAGGTGGCCAAGGCTGTACCTTGACCTGACCTAGGGGAATCCGTAGGGTAGTAGAGGTGACCCGGCGGGGAAAAAAACAGACAACGACCCCGAACGGCCGCGAAGCCGTTCGGGGTTCCTGTTAACTCACCAGTGGTCAGGCCGCCTTGTCCTCGTCACCCACCGCCTGCCGCACGGCCGCGGTGACCACCGCGCCGACCTTGCTGACCACCCGCTTGCGCCCGGCGTCGGCCAGGTGAGCGTAGCGCTGAGTCATCTGTGCCGAGCTGTGCCCGAGCAGGTCCTGCACTTCGTACAGGGTCGCCCCCGCATTGACCGCCAAGCTGGCAAAACTGTGCCTCAGATCATGGATCCGCAGGTGCTCGACCCCGGCGGCGGCCAGCACCCGGCAGAAGGCCTTGCGCGGGTTGTTGAGCGGCTTGTCGCCGAAGCGTCCCGGGAAGACCCACGGCGAGGTGCCGAGGCTGGGCTGGGCGGTGAGCAGCGCCTTGGCCTTGTCTGACAGGGCGATGTAGCGCCCACGGCCGTTCTTGGTTTTCGGCAGCCACCACTGACCGCCTTGCAGATCCACGTGCTCCCAGCGTGCCTGCAGGACTTCCTCGCGGCGCGCGCCGGAGTACAGGGCCAGCTTCAGCGCCGACACGGCGGTCTGGTTCGGCTCCGCCTCCATCGCCGCGAAGAGGCGGCCGATCTCGTCGGGGGTGAGGAAGCGCTGGCGCTGGTTCTCCTCGCGGAACGTGCGGATGCCGGTGGCCGGGTTGCGGTCCACCCGGCCCCACTCCAGCGCCTTGCGGAACGTGGCCGAGATCAGGGCGAGATGGCGGTTGGCGGTGCCGGTGCTGTGGCTCTGGCGCATCGCCGCATGGTGCATCTGCACGTCGCGCGTGGTGATGTCGCACAGGCGCAGCTTGCCCCACTTGGGCTCGAGGTGAAGCCGGAACTTCGACTCGTCGTCGTGGGCGGAGCCGGGCTTGGCCTGGTAGGCGTAGGGCAGGTACTCCTGGCGCACGAACTCGCTGAACGTCGGCATGGCCTTCACGCGGTCGCGGTCTTCCAGCGGATCCCCACCGCGATCGACGATGGCGCGCATCTCCAGCGCGAGCCGGCGGGCTTCGGCCACGTCGATGGCCGGGAAGGTGCCCAGCGGCGCGTAGCGCTTGCGCCCGCCGACGGTCTGGTAGCGGAAGGCGAAGCGCTTGCTGCTGACGTTGGTGCCGACGATCATCTTGAGTCCGGCGACGGTCATGTCGGAGTACTCCGCCGAGCTCGACGCGGCATTCGGATCGTGTGCGAGCAGGGCGGCGATGTTGCGGTTGGTGAAGGGGAACTTGCGCTTCTGGGTCATGGTTGGCCTCATCGAAGACAGAAAAAAGAAAGCCGCGCCCGGCAGGGAGCCGGGGGCGGCTGGTCGAGGCGGGGGCGTGACGCCGAACCCGCTATGGGTCTGTTCGCAAGTCGTCCTTTGCGCGCAAAGTTGGATCGCGGACTGGTGCCGGTGAGGGGGAGTCGAGAGGAGATGGGCGCCAACGCTTCTGGCAGGAAAGCTCCGCGCCGTTGAAATCCGCGTGTCCGTCGGAAGTGCGGTGACGCTGACGTACCGGAGTCCTGCGCAGTTGCTAGCGATGCCTCAAGGACGAGGTGCGTCCGAGGCTTGGGTCGGACGGCCTCCCGGTCGATTGCCGGCTTTGGGGGTGGAGCTCGGCGTCGGGGACGCTGCCGAGGGGGTTACGGAAAGATCGCCAGCACGGCGAGGTCGGCGAATTGGTGGCGCAGCGTGTCGGAAAGATCGACCTCGACGGCATCCGTGACACCCCGTCGGACCAGAGCCAGCCGAGTAGCAAGCTCGTTGCCGGTCAGCAGCCATTGGGTCGTCCCGTCGATCTCTGCGGTCAGCAGACGCACAGGCGGCGCGTTGGGGAAGCCGTGCCGGGCCAAGGTCTGGATCAGCGCCTGCCGCTCAGCCTCCAGCCGAGGCAGCTTCGCGTCGAACTCCAGGATGCCGGCGCGCTCCTCGAAGGCTTCACGACGGTTGCTGTCCAGTTGCTGGACGAGGCGGGCGACCCCAGCGTCGCGGGGGATGGGGTGGTTCGTGGCGGTCATGGTCAGTACTCGCTGGGCAGCAAGAAGGTCGTCACCGATCGGTCGGCCTCGGTGAGCAGCCAGATCGTCTGATCTCCCACGCAGTAGCTGGACAGGATGCGTCCGCCGTTGCTGAGGGCGGCCTCGTTGGCTTGTGCATCGTTGGCCGAAACCTGGCCCCAGTCACCGGACAGGTGTTTCGCCAAGAGTCGGACGGGGGCGACGTTGTGCTCGCGCAGTAGGGCGTCCGCACCGGCTGTGGCGACCACGTCGCCGAAGGGAAAGCGGAAGGAAGACAACATTGCGAACTCCGAAAGTAAAACGCCCAAAGCGGGAAGGCTTTGGGCGTCGGGGGAAAGTGGGGAAAGTGGGAAAGTGGGGAAAAGCGGCGCGGTCCTTAGGGGCGCAAGCGCCACCGGGCTAGACCTGGGCTGACTCGGTGACGGCATACTCCGCACACAGCGCCAAGAGGCGCGTCTCGATGCCGCCTTGCTGGCGGGGCACGAAGAGGATCACGCCGAAGTCGCCGTCGCTGGGAACGACGACTACCTCGTACCAGTGTGCGTGCCGGCCGAAGTACTCGGCCACGGGCTGGAAGTCCGGGTGACCGTACTCGATGCCCGTTACCGGGCTCCGCAGTAGCGGGGCTCCGATGGCAGTCTCGACGGCAGCGGTGCTGTCGCCAGGCTCCATCACCACGACAAAGCCCTGCGCGTCCGGATCGTAGATTTCCTCCTGGCACAGGTCGGCCAGCCGATGGGCGATCAGCTCACGTAGCTGGCCGTCGGCCACTTGAGCGATGTCGGTCTCGTTACGGATGGTCAGCATGCTCGGCCTCCCCGTCCGGGTCGGGTGTCGGTGCCGGTGCGCTGCTGGCGCGCTTGCCCTTCTTCGCCGGCTTGCCGCTGTCAGATGCCACGCTGGGGGTGGGCGGAGCGGTCTGACCTTCGGCAGGCGCTGTTGGCGGGAAGAGAGTCGGCTCACCGTCGCGAGCAAGCATCGTGTTGGCCCAGGCCGTCCAGTCGCCTGCACGTACGAGCTTGTGCTTCATGTCCTTGGCTGGCGCCATCAGGCCGGCGTGGACGAGCGCCGCGGCCATGAACGGGGCGTTGTTGTTGCTGCGACCAACGAAGGCCAGTCGGAGTACCTTCGAGCCGAAGGGCTCACCTGCGGGTACCTCGGCCAGGGCCGTGTCGATGTCAGTGAGGCTGACCACCTCACGGTTCCAGTTGCCGCCGCCACGGTTGGCGGTGATGGTCAGGAAGATCTGACTGCGGTCGAGGTTGGCGAAGACGGCGTAGTGGATTGCCGAGTTGCCGCTCAGGGTCGGCGCCTCGGCCTCAAATAGGCGAAGAAAGTTCGTCTGCGGTGAGAGGCTGGTGGTGGGATGAGTCATGGGGGCGCTCCAGAAAAGACGACGCCCCCGACGGCACTTGGCCGTAGGGGGCTTGAAAGGTTTGGGGGGCGGCTGGCTGAGTGAGGCCTAGTCGATCAACGCGTGGATGTCGATCTTGTGCTGGGCGATGGAGGTCACCACGGCTTCGGCCACGATGGGCACGAGCACGGACACCAGCGGCCCGGCCCCCGGGATGACGGCCAGAGCAACGCGGGAAAGCACAGATGTGAGCATGTCATGGGGTCTCTCTACGGTTTGATGGCTGACGCGCAGCCAGAGAAAAGCCTCGGACACCCTGCGGTGACCGAGGCTAGCTTGACCCTTGCGGATCATAGAAATGACATGTGTCTGAGACGATGGGGTCATACGCCAATGCCCGTTGAGCCTGGGACGGGCGTCGAGTGCGGGGCCGCTTCGGGGGAGATTGGTTGAGTGGCCGCTATGCGGGGTGGACATATCGGACTCGCATTTGATTTCTGGAGGTTCCCAGGGGCGCTCGTCGAGAGAATCCAGCTATGGGACCGATTTAGGAGACGCAGCTACGGAGCGAACGAGGTGAGTGACTGGATGGTGAATACACCAGAGTGTTAATCCTGCCGACTGACAGTTGTCAGCCCCGAACATGCCTGCATGCCTCATCATCGAGAATGGTGACTTCTGCATGCCGACCACGGCGACGGCTTGCCCAGATCAGCCCCGCATTAGATAACCGAGTGAGGCCATCGAGGGTTGCATCTGAGGATAATGAGAATTGGGTAGTTGCCCATTTGCTTAGCGAGACTGTTGGTGATCGGAGGGCGTGGGCGAGTACGTACAGAGCCAGTGCAACGGCTAGTGTCTTGCCCGGCAGCGTTGCAGCACGACATAGAAAGTTGAGGGGAAAGCGGGGGGCTATAGGGCGCCGAAGGATCAGCCTGACGTTGGAGTGCCGAGGGACAAGGTGAGTCATTGCGGTTTCTGTGTGAAATCGACAATTTTGTGTTCTCACGATATCGGGCTGGGAGCCTGATTTCGCCGATTTTCGAAATGTGGCTGATGCCCTGGACGCGGCATCTGCTACGTAGCACTATGAGCGTCCAAGGTATCTTCCTGATCGAGACGGCGCAGTTGTGTAAATTGCTAATATTTACAGGCTTTCAATGAGCCTCAACACAGCATTCTCATAACGCTGCGTTTCAGCCTTACAAACCTCTAACGCTTGACGTGCCTCCGGGCTCCAGAAAACCTCAAGGAGGTTCGTGGGTACGCCATTGAAGATCTGCTGGCGCAGGCGGCCGCCTTCTGCGGGAGTCAGCTGCCAAAGTTGGCCGCAGAAGGTCTCCTCCCAGACAGTTCCCTCGAAAACGTAAGTTTTGGGCCCCCAGCTAAGATTTCCGGTACGCCCTCCCTTCGGGCTGAATGTTCCGACTGGCTCCGTCAAGGGCCACACGCTGATCACGAATTCGGGTGAGTCCGCGTCGTCATTGACATGACTGACTAGGCCTGCCTGAACACATTCGCCGTCGGATTGGAGCACCACGAAGGTACCCGGCGGGCAGGTAGGGGGCGTCGGACGGTTGACGTACTTCGTTGGCTGGAACTGAATCGGCGGCAGCTTGATCGACGCCGTCATCGGGCTCGCCTCGACGATGTAGTTTACGTTGAGAAGGATGGTGTCGAAGTGTGCCTCGACCAAGTTGGTGCTGTTTGTAGTAATGCGCATTGAAAGGCTCCTTGAGGTGGGGCGCGTCTCGTTGGGAGTGCGCGCTGTTGGAATCAAATGCCGTTGGATGTAATGCGGCGTTGGGGCTGCGTTGCGAGCGGCGGAGCGGTCGACGAATCAGCCGTGTTGAGAAAATAGGTGGCTTGGTCGTCCGGGTGGACGTAGGCTTCGCGCACGAGCTCGACTGGAATGTCACCCGCCCAGCTGCTTTGGTTACGAATCGCCCACACGTAATTGCGACCGGAGTGATTCGGGATGAGTCGGTATTGCCCTAGCCGTCGCGCTTTGATTTCACGGAGGAAGTCCTCGACGATGCGCGTGGTGAGTCTGATGCGACCGATGCTGTTGACGTGATCTACCACGTGTTTGACGGTGACCAAATCACAGGTGAAAGGGGGCTCTTCGGCCTCCCAAGCATGGTGCAGGTAGGCTGTCTGAGGATCGCGGCCATTTGCAACGAGTTCGTGGTGGGATGAGGTGACCGGGGCGCGACCGTTAGGGTTGTAGCTGGTCAGATCTCGGTTGAGCAAAAAATGCAGGACATGCCTGCGGCCATCGGCAGTGAACCAGCGCATCAAGTCGGCGTAGTAACTGGTGGCGCGGGGTTGTGCCTGGCTGCGGTGTACAACAAAACGGCGATCAGCCTCGGTCAGCTTCAGCGGGGCGGATGCATTGGCAAAGAGCAGGAAGTGGGCAACATTCACTGCTCGGTAGCGTGGGGCGTGCTTTGGGTTGATGTCCGCGGTTTCGTCTGTGATGTAGTTCTTGATGCGCGCTGCGCTACCTCGTCGCCCGGTATCCTCGAATTCTTCGACAATGACCAGACTTGAGGTTGCAAGCCAATCGTTGAAGTCATTGGCAATCGCTTCCGCGCTGAGGTAGCGGGTGTTGGCTTGGCCGACGAGCGTGGCGGCCATCTTGCCAAGCACGCCTTTACCAATACCCTCAGCCTCGCTAGTCAACAGGATTGCGGTCGCCTGCTTTCGCCCAGGGTGCTGAAGCAGGTGGGCCAGCCAGTCGAGCGTGTGCTTGAGAGTAGTTTCGTCGGCGTCGAACAAGTACTCCATGTGATCGATGAACGGCGAGACGTCGCCCTCCTGGGGTGTGATCTCGTTCGGGCTCCAGCGGTTCAGGTAGCTGGCACCGTCGCGGGTGACGATTCGATCCTCGCCCGGAAAGTAGCCGTAAGCATCGACCTTGGTAATGCCTTGCTCGCTGGCGAAAAGAAAAGCGTGGATGGACCATTCTTCAGGCTGAATGCCGTCGAGGCGTCGGCAGAGTGCTGTCGGCGTCATGGGCAAGCCGGTTCTAAGGTCGGTGACCTGATCCGACTGCGCTACATGGACGTAGCGGCTGGGGTCGAAAGTCGAGGGAGGGGTAGGTGGGATGCTGCTTGCGATCGCACGCCGCTTGAACGAGGGGGGCATTGAAGTTCTCCGTGAATTGAAGAACTCCATTGTCCTACAGAGCGGATGCTCAACTGCCCACGTTCCTGCCCTGCGGACCTAGTGAACGTGGGCAGTTGTGTCAGTCGGGTATGTAAGGGGGGAGTCTTGCTTCGCAGATGTAGGCTTGTTACGGACTCTGCCTGCTGACAGATCAGCACCAAGCCTTCCAGCGAGGCATGGAAAGGAACGCGTCAACGAGTGCTGCCGTTTCCCAACCTTCCGCCCGGGCTCGTGTCTTTGCTTTTCTCTTGAGTGTGCGGAGTTCGTTGTTGATGGACTTGTCGCTGGTAGGCTGGTCGTTCTTGTCTTCCTCCTTTGCGGCTCTCGGTATTAGGTGGTAGGCGCTCTTCGTTTCAAGAAACTTGCACATCAAGTCGGTCGTACAGTGCCCGTAGATGCGTAAACAGAGCAGTCCTACGACGCGGATGAACTGGCGACGTCGGACGGTGTGGTCTGCTTTGGTCAGTCCACCCGCATCTTCAGCGGCTTCCTTGAAGTGCCTCAGGGTCTGGGCGGCCTGCCTAAGTGCAATGCGTTCCTTCGCCTCAAACCAGAGTTCACTGACCGCGTGCCCGAGCAAGCGCTCGATCGCTCTTGCGACGGCCTGGCCTTGTTCGTTCAGTGTTCTGCGCAATTCACCTTCTTCGTGTGCAGGCAGGTAGCGCTCGCGGAAGTAGTCCAGTAGCAGGACCAGTTCCCCCGTGAAGTGGAGGGCACGCAGTTCTCTGCGCAAGGACGTGCGAAGATCGTCAGCGTAGTTGGCAGCGATGTTTTTTTTGTGGATTTGCTCATCTGCCAGCACTGCGAGGTTGTTCTCCAGGGTTGTCGTAAAGAACTGACAGTCGTCGGAGAGATCCGGGGCAAGGCTTCGCAGTTTCTTGGTTGTCTCCTTAATCTTGAGCGCCAGGTTTTCGTATTGCTCCGCCTCGAGGTTGTGTGCGTCAGCAAAGGTGGCTTTGGCGTTCTCGAATGTGCTGCGGAAATCGGGTGACAGGAGTTGAAAGCTCATCAAGTGCCTCTCTGCAGTCGTAATCAGGTAATCAGGCTTCTGACGTTAGCAGAGCATTGCGTCCTCGTGCTCGAACTGGACGGGGGACAGCGCTTCCCTGTCCTACTGCCGGCTCGCCTCAAAACGTGTGCCGAGACATGCCTGTCGTGTTCTCTTCCAACGGAGTTTGACGATTTGTCTTGGCTGACTCACTGAAAACAGAAAAGTTGGGGGGCTTTCGCAGGAGGACCTTCTTGGCTGAGTACGGATTTTGTTTTTTTCTGAGACAGGGGAGTCGGGTGTGCCGAGCTGGTCCCAGTCCATGTGCGGGAAGAGAAGAGATGTCGTCCAGCGTGGCCGCTTCAACAGTGCGACGGGAAGTCGGAGGAGACTGAGACGAGAACGTTGCTGGTGCCCCTGCCAGGCGCGTACTTACAAGGACGCGCGGGCGAGCCCAACCCAGCCTCCCTGCGCAGAGGTTTGGGTGTCCCGAGGGGGCGGGCTGTTGTCGGGCTTCTTGGGCATGCTTCGGCTCGCAAAGAAGCTTCCCTTGCCCAGAGGCTGGAGAGGCGGCGTACCTCCAAATCGCCTTCAACCAGGTCACCAGTACGGGTTACTTCAGTAGTTTTGCCAACTCTCTCTCGAACCAGTTCGTCCAGTCTTGGCTGGGCAGTAGTCTGCCGGCGTCCTTCAGGTCTCGAAGAATCGCCTGGCCACGGCGCAGGTAGTCGCGGCGCGCGTCAATGCCAAGCGCCGGGTGGCTGCCCAGTTTGCCGCAGGAGATGGCCACGTCGATCTGCCACTCGGTGTTAGCCGGGGCGCGGGCGGCGAGGGGCGCGCGGATGGTAAGGCTCTTGCGGTAGGCCGCGAGAGCACCCAGCCTGTCGCCCTGCTCGAAGAGGGCGTCGCCGATCTTGTTTTGGCAGACCGACAGGTCGCGTTGCCACTCGGTATTGGCCGGATCGCGGGCGGTGAGAGATTCCATGATGGCCATGTCCTTGTTGTACGCGGCAAGGGCACTGCGCACGTCGCCTTGAGCCAGGAGGGCGTCGCCGATCCTCTCGTGACTGACCGACAGATCGCGTTGCCACTCGGTGTTGGTCGGGGAGCAGGCGGCAAGGGTTTCAAAGATGGCAAGGCTTTGGCGGTAGGCGGCAAGGGCATCCGGCCCGTTGCCCTCAGCGAAAAGGAGACCGCCGATCTTGTTGTGACAGATCGACAGGTCGCGTTGCCATTCTGTGTTGGCCTGATCGCGGACGGCGAGGCGTGCGCGGATGGCCAGGCTCCTGCGGTAGGCGGTCAGTGCCTTCGACTTGTTACCTTGAGCGAGGAGGGTATCGCCGACCTTGTCGTGGCAGACCGCTAGGTCGCGTTGCCAGTCGGTGTTGGCTGGATCGCGGGCGGTGAGCGATTCCACGATGGCTAGGCTCTTGCGGTAGGTGGCCAGTGCGCTAGACCCATTTCCTTGGGCGAGGAGAACGTCGCCGATCTTGTTTTGGCAGACTGACAGGTCGCGTTGCCATTCGGTGTTGGAGAGGTCGCGGGCAGCGAGGGATTTCGCGCTGGCTAGGCTCTTGCGGTAGGCAGTGAGAGCGCCAGGCCCGTCGCCTTGGGTGAGGAGGACGTCGCCTATCTTATCGTGGCTGATCGCTAGGTCGCGTTGCCACTGAGTGTTGGCCGGGTCCTGTGCCGAGAGTGAGTCCGCGATGGAGAGGTTCGCACGGTAGGCTGCGAGAGCGCCGAGCCTGTCACCTTGGGCAAGCAGGATGTTGCCGATGTTCTTGTGGCTGATGGACAGGTCGCGTTGCCAGTCGGTGTTGGCTGGATCGCGGGTGATGAGAGATTCCGCGATGGCTAGGCTCTTGCGGTAGGTGGCCAGTGCGCTAGGCCCATCTCCCTGGGCGAAGAGGACGTCGCCGATCTTGTGGTAGCTGACCGACAGGTCGCGTTGCCACTGAGTGTTGGCCGGGTCGTGGGCGGCTAGGGCTTCGCGGATGGCAAGGCTCTTGTTGTAAGCTGCTAGCGCACCCGGGCTGTCGCCTTGTAGGACGAGGACGTCGCCGATCTTGCTGTGGCTCACCGACAGGTCACGTTGCCACCGAGTGTTGGCTGGGTCGTGGGCCGCTAGGGCTTCGCGGATGGCGAGGCTCTTGCGGTAGGCTGCGCGCCCGCCCGTGCCGTCGCCCTGCGCGATGAGGACTTGGCCGATCTTTTCGTTGATGACGGACAGGTCGCGTTGCCACTCGGTGTTGGTCGGGGTGCGGGTGGTGAGGGATTCTGCGATGGCAAGGCTCTTGCGATAGGCAGCGAGAGCGCCGGGCCCGTCGCCTTGGGCAACGAGGACGTCACCGATTTTGCTGTGGCTAACCAACAGGGCGCGCTGCCAGTCGGTGTCGACCAGGTCCCGGGTGGCGAGGACTTCAGCGATAGCGAGCGCCTCGCGGTAGTTCAAGGTAGCCTTTGAAAGTTGGCCTTCAGCGTAGTCCGTGTTGCCAATGTTGTCGAGCGCCGCCATACGCCCCCAGGCGTTGTCCGTCTCCGTTGCCAGTGTCAAGCTGCGCTTGAGTGCCTCGCGGGCATCGCCCAATTTGCCAGCGAGCGTTAGGGCGATGCCCAGTTGTCGCCATGATTCGGTGTGCTTGGGCTCCACCTCCAACGCCTTGCGGTAGAAGGCGACGGCCTTGTTCACGTCTCGTAACATGGCCAGATTGGCCACATTGCGGGCGGCGTCGGCCTGTGCCTTGCGGACTTGGTCAGCGAGCTTGAACTGCAGGTTGTACTCCGACTCGAAGGCGTCCTCCGCTTGCCGCGTGTCGCCCCGAGCGAGGGCGGCGAGGGCTTGGGCGAGGCGCGCACGGTTGGCCGGTTCGTTGGCGAGTTTCGCGGTGAGTTCGTCCACCGTGTGGCGCAGGGCTTCGATCTGATCGCGTTGGAAGTTGCGTTCCTGCTCCATCTCGGCAAGGCGCTGGGCGGCTCGCACAGCGTCGCGCAAAAGCGTGTCGAGATCTGGCCCGACGGGGAGTCGGGTCTCGTTGGCGATGGCACGAACGATGCGGCGGGTGTCATCCTCCCAGCCTTCTTCGGTTAGGGCAATGGCGTTCCACTCGTCAAACAGCGGGCGCAGCTCGGTGGGCAGTTGGGCGGTAAGGGGGCCGACATCGCGCCGGGAGAGACCTTCGACGAGGGTGGGCACGATGAGGGCAAGGTCCGCGTCGCCGAGCGCTGTCAGCAACTCGTGGCGCACCACATCGGCGGGGGCGGCGAGGCGGGGCAGGTTGTCGGCATTGCCCCAGCGTGGGCCGATTACCGCGACGACTGCGCAACTACGGGCAAGGGCCTCGTCGATCTTTTGGCGCCAGCGCCCGGCGCCAAGGTTCGCTACGTCGCGGAACACCTGATCGCGGCCGAAGGCGATGCGCAGCCAGTCGTAAAGCCGCCCGCTGGCGCCTCGGGCGTCGTCTGTGCGGTAACTGATGAAGATGGCGTTGCGTTCGGACATGGCTCGGTCAACGAGGATGACGACGAGATTTTAGGTGCCGCAGGAAGTATGGTGAAGTTGTCTGCCCCACTAGGATGGCACAACTTGGCCGCCATCTCGCGCACTTGGCCGTAACGCCAGCGTGCCAACGGTGCGTCCGGTGATGTGCCGGTTCCGTTTTTGTGTTCAGTGCGGTTGTTGAGCGGACTTCAGCACGTCACTTCCGTTCGCGCTGAACGGGAGTAGCCCGACGACCGTTAGCCGGAATGCCGGTCTTTCGCCGGAGTGCGGCGCGAAAATCGCCTTCCTCGGTGCGTTGGACTGGCTTGGTCGATGTCGTCGGCGGGCAGTAGCGCATGGCGCCCCCGGCGCGCCCCGTGCATGGGCTCAAGGATGATGGCGATCGCGGCGTGAGCTGGTGAGTGCATCTACGGCGAGATCTAAACCGGTGCCGACACCGAAAATTGTGCCGATGGCATGTGTGCGTTGCCTTGAAAATCCGCGTGTCCGTGGTTCGATTCCGCGACTGGCCACCAAAAAATTCAAGTAAAAACGCCGATCCATGTGGTCGGCGTTTTTGCGTTCACGCGGCGAAACTCCGCGTGCTTCGGGGGATCGCCCAGGTCTGCTTCGATTCCGGGCGTCATCCTTCAACGGACGTCTTGCCTGTCTCGTTAGTTACGGCCGGCGAGCAGAACCACAGCTTGTTGCCTTCGCTGTCGAGGAAGCTGCCGACATTGAAACCATCGTCGTAGGTCTGGACCGGGTCGGCGATGCGGACACCGCGGGCGGTCAGGGCGGCAGCGGTATCCGGCGCGTGGGCGGTGGCGATGGTGATGCGGGGGTTGGGCTGGTCAGTCGGGGTACCGTACCAGCCGGATTTGAGCATCAGGATCGTCGTGCCGAGGAAATAGCCGACCTTCTGCGTGCCTTCGTAAGCCGGTTCGAGGCCTAAAATCTCGCTGTAGAAGCGGTGAGCGCGGTGTTTGTCGGTGACGGCCAGTGCGATGACCTTGATGCGCAGGAAGCCGAAGTCTGCAGCAGCCATGATGCACTCCTCAGGAAGCGGGCCTGGGGCCTTGTGGAAAGGCGCGGTGCAAGGCCTGTAAACCCACTATAGACAGCACCGGAGCGTCTTTCAGGTGCGCCCCTGCATGTGTGCGCTCATATGAGGGCTTCGATCTGCTTGTAGAGTGCGAACCGCTCCTGGACCCCGACGAGGCCGCCGTTGATGCGTCGGGTGATCTCCCGGAAGTCCTCCAGGTCGTCATCGTCCGTCTTGTCGTCGGCAAGGGCGTTGAGTCCGTGGCTCTGCCAGAACCAGGCGGCACTCAGCACGGCATATGCGGGTTGTTGAAGGAAGTCCGGATTGCCGACCAGATCGGCACCGATGGCCTTGCCTGCCGCCGCGTAGTTGCTCCGGCCGGTGAGCTGGATGAGGCCCCGGCCACGATAGCGGAAGCCGTCGCCGCTGCTCACGTCACCATTGCCGAGTCGGTTGGCATAGACGAAGTTGCCCAGTTTTTGCTCGTTTTGCGCATAAGGAGTCGCGACGTCGAGGGTGGGGAAGCGCTTGGGCCAGACCTTCACCAGTCTTGCTGCGCTGTAGTTCAGTGATTCGACGAGGTTCCGGAACTGCCCCGACTCGTGCCCGGTCTGGGCCAGAAAGCTGCAGATGCGGTCGCGGGTGTTGATCTCGTATTTGGCCAGCGCCGGAGCGAGTGCTGTGGCCCAGGCGTCGGGGTCGGGACAGAGAGGGAAGACCTTCTTCAGCGTGTCGGCGGTCAGCATGCTCATTCTCCGTGAGTCTCCCGTTGAAGCGTGGGGCAAGTGGCAAGGGGCCGGGCTGTCGATGCGAGTAGCGTAGCGCCTCTCCGTTATAGCCCGCGGTCTCGTCTTTGCAAGCGCACGGCTGGAATGGCGTCGGTCGCGTCCGCGCAAGTATCCCCATTGCGAGGACGTCCGGTGGCAGAAGAGGTGGCGGTATGGCATGCGCTTGATAAGATGCCGCGATACGGGGTCTGGCCCTCTTTCCGGGGCTTTTCAGCGATGCGCATGCTGTCTTTCCTGCTGGGTGTCACGGCTGTGGCGTGGAGTGCTGGCGTCATCGCGGACGCAGGCAACCTGTGCCGTGCAGGGGAGAGCGCGGTCTGGTCCTGCCGCGTCGGCACGAAGTACTACTCCCTGTGTGCATCCACGAATCTGGGGGCGCAGGACGGCTATCTCCAGTACCGGGCCGGCAGTCCGTCGAGGCTGGAGTTCCGCTTTCCGGGCAGACTGATCCACCCCCGCGGCCATTTCAGGTTTGGGCTGCTGGCCCATGGGGCGAGCCTGGAATTCGAGCACGGGGCCTACCACTATGCAATCAGCGAGGATCTGAAAGGTGAGACGTCGATCCTCGTGCGCCTGCCGCAAGGCAGGATGGCATCCATCGATTGCGCCGATGCAACGCAGACCCTGACCGAAAATGCGACCATCGATCTGTTCAAGGCCGCTGGTCTGGCGGAATAGCCGGGCAGGATGTGATGCCGGTGGATGAGGTTGACTGGCGACCCGTTCATCGGCCGCGGGCACGTAGGGGAAAGCCGGTTCGCGGAGTCGATGATTCCCGCTGGCGGCTGTCAATCCTCGAGAATTTCCGTGTCCTCGTGGGTATAGGCTGGCGAGCAGCAGCACAGGATACGCAGCGCTTCGTCGCCGTTGGCTTCGATGCGGTGGGGCGTGCCGGGTGGGATGCAGATCGTGTCGCCTACCATTACCGGGAACTGATGGTTGCCGAGGGTCATCAGGCCGCTGCCAGCAGTGATGTGGTAAAGCTCTTCCGTCAGGTGATGACGGTGCAGCAGCGTCCGTGAGCCTACCGGCACCGTGGCTTCGGCCAGACTCTGGGCCCCGTTGCCGTGGACCGCGGGGTGCATCAGTTCCCGGATCTCGGAGCCGTCCTTGGTTACATAGGGCGGGACCTGTTCGTAGCGCTGGATCTGTGGTGCTGTAGGTTTGCGTGACGGCATGATCAGGCTATGGAGGTGTCACGCTGACCACGCATGCGGATCAGCCAGGCGCCGATGAGCAGCCCGCTGGCGTCGGCTACCACGTCCCACGGATCACCCACCCGGTTGAGCGTGAAGAAGTGCTGGGCCAACTCGATGAGCACGCCGTACAGCAGCAGGCCGGCCGCAATTGACCACAGGCGGCTGGGCCAGCCGCTCCAGCCGAGCAACATCAGCACCAGGAAGGCGGAGCAGTGCTCGAGCTTGTCCTGGAAGGAGAAGGCGTTGAGTGCCTCGGGCAGCGGGATCATCGCCATGGTGAAGATGACGATCAGCGACAGAATGAAAGTCGCGCGCGACAAGCTCGGCGGGAGGATTGGGGTAGTACTCATGCGGAGAATGCTGTTGTGCTATCGGCCGGCATTCTAGCGTGTCTCCGCGGAATCCGGGTGACGTCGGCCGGCCAGCCATTCCCAGATCAGGCCGCCGGGGCTGTCCCGTCCGGTCAGAACGAAGCGCAGGCTGTGTTCGTTGAACAGCGTGAGGCCGAGTTCCTTGCGTGCGTTTTCGCGGCCGGCGAACAGCAGATGGTCGCCGGGCTGCAAGGTCTGGCCGAGATCCGGCAGCAACTGCGGGGGCTGGCCGTCCCGGGCCAGCAGCAGCGGGATGCAGCCCAGCTCCGGCCGGTCGGTGAGTGGCGCCTTGAGGATATCGGCCAGGCTGGGGGCCGCGCCGCCATGCATCAGCAGGCGGTGCAGCGCAGGGGCCTGGACGAGGTTCAGCTTCACGCTCCATACCGCGGGTACGGTCCAGCCGAGCTTGTCGGTGAGCTGTCCCAGTACGGCGCTGGCCCATGCGTCACCAGCCTGCCGGACCGCATCGAGGAACAGAGACAGCAGGGGGGTCGTCAGCGTGGCAAGGCATTCATGGGCGACGATCTCGCTGGGGACGACCGAGAAATCCGCACCCACGGCATTGAACAAGGTTCGGTTGGCAACCTGGTTCTGGCGCAGCACCGTGAACAGGCCGGGGTTCAGCGTGCGGGCGGTGACGACGATGGACAGGTTGTCGATGTCGTTGCCGGTGGCTGCCACGATGCCGACGGCGTCGCCGATGCCGGCGTTGTCCAGCGCGTCGCCGCAGGCACCGTCGCCCTTCACGCCGATGCGGGGCGGATCGACGAAGACCTTCTTGTCGATGATCGTCAGTGGCAGGTCGGCCTTCTCGAGGGTGGTCGCCATGACTTTGCCGAAACTGCCGTAGCCGCACAGCACCCATTTGCCCCGCGGCGGTTCCCGGTGGCGCGTCACCGTGGTACCGGGCAGGCCGGTCAGCCACAGCAGCAGGTGGTAGGCGGAGGGGGAGCGCAGGGCCAGGGCCATGTACTCACCGAACTTCTCGAAGGGGTTGATGATGTGGCGGGTGCCGAAGGACGCCATGTTGGCCGCGGTGTCCGCATGTTCGGCCCGGCACAGGGCGGGGATGGACGGGGCCAGCAGGCGGGACGAGATGGCGATCGCCAGGTTGGTCGGGTCGTGGTCGGTCAGCGCTATGATGCCGCGGCACTGGGGTTTGGTGAGGCCGGCGAAGACCAGGGTGTCCGGCACGCCGGCATCGGCGCACAGGGCCGGCATGTCGGCGGAGTAGCTCTGTAGTTCCAGGTCGGCGATCTTGCCTTCGTCCTTGTCGATGACGACCGCCCGGTAGCCCATCTCGTCGAGGGCCTGGCAGATCAGATGGCCGGTTTCGCCATAGCCGCAGACCAGGAAGAAGGCTTCCCGCAGGCGCCGCACCTGGCGCGCGAAGCGCTGTACCGCCAGGGCGTTGAGGAAGTTCTTGTCCTGCAGCATCGCGAACACGGTGCCGAGGGTGTAGGCCCAGCCGATGACCGACAGGTAGATGCAGACGGTCACCCACAGCCGCTGCTGTTCCGAGAAGGCGTAGGGAATCTCCCCGAAGCCGATCGTCGTGGCGGTGTAGCTGAGGAAATAGGTGGCGTGGAAGAAGCTCATCCGCTGCGGCAGGCCCTGCGCGTCCAGCGGGCCGGGGACCAGCGTCAGCCCGAGGACCGACACCGCGAAGATCACGATCAGGGTCAGCAGCGGCGCCCGCAGGCGGCGCAGGACCAGGAAGATCGTGCTGGCGGGCGTGCGGTCCAGCACTTGAGTCAGCGCCGCTGCATGATCGTTTCGGCGATGAGGATGATCACCGACACCACGTTGGCGAACAGCGCCCCACCGGACAGGGAAACGATGCTCGACATGCTGGCGGCGGTAACCCCCGTGCCGGCCACGTGGGTCGCGTAGCCCCACACCATGGCGGCGGCCAGCAACTGCAGGTCGGCCACCAGGCTGGTGGCCAGGTGCACGGCGCCGATCTGCGTCCGGTCGCCGAACTTGAGTACCGTAGCGATCAGGTTCACGACGATCGCCGCGAACAGCTCGTAAAGGTCGTGGTGAACCGGGTTGTCGAGTTCGCCGATGAAGAAGCCGAAGTTCAGCGTGGCGGCAAAGACGATGAAGAAGCCGAAAATGACTTTTTCCAGGTTCATCGCAGGCGTCCGGAGAGAGGGAATGCGCGGATGCTACACCGCCGGGATGGAATAAGGGCCTGGCCCGCAGCTTGGGAGCGCGGGTCAGGCCCTGTTCAAGCCGTTTCCGGATGGATCAGACCTTCCGGTAGATCTCCGCGCCGCTCTTCACGAACTCGACGGCCTTGGTTTGCATGCCCTTGCTGAGCGCTTCGTCTTCGCCGATGCCCTGCTTGGCGGCGAAGTCGCGCACGTCCTGGGTGATCTTCATCGAGCAGAAGTGCGGGCCGCACATGGAGCAGAAGTGGGCGACCTTGGCCGACTCCTTCGGCAGCGTTTCGTCGTGGAAGCTCTTGGCCTTGTCCGGGTCGAGGCCCAGGTTGAACTGGTCGTCCCAGCGGAACTCGTAACGCGCCTTGGACAGGGCGTTGTCGCGGATCTGCGCGCCCGGGTGGCCCTTGGCCAGGTCGGCGGCGTGGGCGGCCAGCTTGTAGGTGATGATGCCTTCCTTCACATCGTTCTTGTCCGGCAGGCCCAGGTGCTCCTTGGGGGTCACGTAACAGAGCATGGCGGTGCCGTACCAGCCGATCATCGCGGCGCCGATGCCGCTGGTGATGTGGTCGTAGCCGGGGGCGATGTCGGTGGTCAGCGGGCCAAGGGTGTAGAACGGGGCTTCCTTGCAGTGCTTCAGCTGCAGGTCCATGTTCTCCTTGATCAGGTGCATCGGCACGTGGCCCGGGCCTTCGATGATGGTCTGCACGTCATGCTTCCAGGCGATGTCGGTCAGCTCCCCGAGGGTTTCCAGCTCGCCCAGCTGCGCCGCGTCGTTGGCGTCGTAGATGGAGCCGGGGCGCAGGCCGTCGCCGAGGCTGAAGGCCACGTCGTAGGCCTTCATGATCTCGCAGATCTCCTCGAAGTGCGTGTAGAGGAAGCTCTCCTTGTGATGCGCCAGGCACCACTTGGCCATGATCGAGCCGCCGCGGCTGACGATGCCGGTCATGCGGTTGGCGGTCATCGGGATGTAGCGCAAGAGCACGCCGGCGTGGATGGTGAAGTAGTCGACGCCTTGCTCGGCCTGTTCGATCAGCGTGTCGCGGAAGATCTCCCAGGTCAGCTCCTCGGCCTTGCCGTCCACCTTTTCCAGGGCCTGGTAGATAGGCACGGTGCCGATCGGCACCGGGCTGTTACGGATGATCCATTCGCGGGTTTCGTGGATGTTCTTGCCGGTGGACAGGTCCATCACCGTGTCGCCGCCCCAGCGGGTGGCCCAGGTCATCTTGTCCACTTCCTCGTTGATGGAGGAGCCGAGGGCCGAGTTGCCGATGTTGGCGTTGATCTTCACGAGGAAGTTGCGGCCGATGATCATCGGCTCACTTTCCGGGTGGTTGATGTTGTTGGGGATGATGGCGCGGCCGCGGGCGACTTCGGAACGCACGAACTCGGGGGTGATTTCGCCGGGGATGGCGGCGCCGAAGTCCTGGCCCTTGTGCTGGCGGGTCAGCAGCGCGGCCATCTTCTCGCCCTGCGGGCCGGTGGCGCGCAGGCTCTCAAGGTAGGCGGCCCGATTCACGTTCTCGCGGATGGCGACGAACTCCATCTCCGGCGTGATGATCCCCTGGCGGGCGTAGTGCATCTGCGAGACGTTCTTGCCGGGCAGCGCACGGCGCGGCTTGCGGTGCAGGCCGGGGAAGCGCAGCTCGTCGAGTTTCGGATCGGCAGCGCGGGCGCGGCCGAATTCGGAGGACAGGTCAGGCAGCACCTCGGTGTCGCCGCGTTCCTCGATCCAGCCCTGGCGCAGGGCCGGCAGGCCGGAGCGGATGTCGATGCGGGCGGTCGGGTCGGTGTAGGGGCCGGAGCAGTCGTAGACGAAGATCGGCGGGTTCTTTTCCCCGCCGAAGCCGGTGGGCGTATCGGCCTGGGTGATCTCGCGCATCGGCACTTGAATGTCCGGGCGGGAACCTTCGACGTGGATCTTGCGGGAATTGGGTAGCGGCGCAACGGCCGCTTCGTCCACATGGGCGGACGCGGCGAGGAATTTGTCGGTGGCGTTCATGGAGGCTCCTTTGGGGGAGGGCCGCCGGAAGAGGGAAAGGCGGCAGGAGCCACGTTTCCCTACGCCGGCACGACCCGGATCAGGTTCGGAGGGTAAGTCTCAGCCGGGCGATCAAGCACCGCGGCACCCCTAACGTTTGTGCCGGCAAAGTACTGGAAGCCACAGGTAAACGCAAGATTTGGCGGGATTTTCTGTCGATACCGCGGCGTTGTGGACAGTGGGCTCCAGGGGGTGAAATTCGACGGGAATGGCGCCATGCCTAAAGGTTTGGGTCATTGCGGCCGAAATAGGTAGCAATCGGCCATCCAGTGGCCACGCATATTTCCCGGAGACGCAACCATGCGCCAACGCATGCGACCCCTTGCTATAGCCCTGCTGGCTTGTTCCTGCATGACGTCCGCCCTGGCGGCCGACTGGCAGACTGTCGCGTCCGACAAGAAGCGGACCATCGAACTCGACCGCGCCAGCATCCTGCAATCCGATCCCGGCACCAAGGTGGCGTGGGGGCGGATCGTGCTGTCCGACGCGGAGGCTGTTGCGGCAGGCTATGTGTCGGTGAAGGCGTTGAATCGCTACGACTGCCGCAACCAGACCTTCGCCACCGTCAAGCGCGTCTATCTGGATGCCGATGCGATGGTCATCAAGGATGAGAAGGTCAAGGTCGAGAAGGATATGCCGGTCGCGCCGGGTAGTGTGGACGAGCGGTTGTGGCGCGACGTCTGCAAGCCCGCAGGCGGAGTGGCTGATATTTCCCAACTCGCCAAGACTGCGTCCAGGGCTGCCCAGACGGCCCAGGCCGGCAAGCCTGAACTGCGGTCGGCAGACTATCGGCCAACCAAGGGAACCGACAAACCCGTGACGACCCAGGTCGCGGAAGGCAAGGGCGAGCGTGCGGACGAGATCACGCTGCCGATCAAGAAGAATTTCATCGAGAAACCTGCTGCACCCAAGGGCGAGGCGGCCGAAAAGCCGGTGCGTGCCGAGGCACCGCCACCGGAGGTGCAACGTGTGCCGGTCTATATCCCGGCGCCGCGTCCGCGGCCGCGCGTCGCGAGGGCTCCGGTGCAGTATGCCGAGTCTCCGCGCCCCGTCGCGCTGGCACATCACGAGATTCACTGGAGTTATGAGGGTGACAACGGCCCACCGAACTGGGGCTCCCTCAAGCCCGAGTGGCAACTTTGCGGCAGTGGCGAGCGGCAGTCGCCGATCGATATCCGCGAAGGCATCAAGGTGGATCTGGAGCCCATCCAGTTCGACTACCATCCGTCCAACTTCCGCATCGTGGACAATGGCCACACCATCCAGGTGAACCTCGGCCAGGGCAACACGATGTCGGTGATGGGGCGCGTCTACGACCTCGTCCAGTTCCATTTTCACCGGCCGTCGGAAGAGCGGGTCAATGGGCGCGGCTTCGACATGGTCGTGCATCTGGTGCACAAGGACCTGGATGGCCGGCTGGCGGTGGTCGCAGTGTTGCTGGAGCGCGGCAAGGCGAATGCGTTGATCCAGACCTTGTGGAACAACCTGCCGCTTGAAAAGGACGCAGACTATTCGCCGGACGGGGTCAGCATCGATCTGAACCAGTTCCTGCCGGAAAATCGTAGTTACTACACTTACATGGGATCGTTGACCACGCCGCCGTGCAGTGAGGGCGTGCTGTGGATGGTCATGAAACAGCCCCAGCCGATCGCGGCCGAACAGATCGCGATCTTCTCGCGTCTGTACCCGATGAACGCACGGCCGATCCAGTCCGTACGCAGTCGCCTGATCAAGGAGTCGCGCTGATCGATGTCTGCGGCGCCTCTGGCGCACGGGACGTGTCTCCCGGTGGTAGTGCGGATGTGCGGGCCGGCCCCTGTGGGGCTGGCCCGTGGCTTTTGTGGCGACGGCTGTTTGATTTGCTCGTGCGATGTGAGCTGCCCGCGTCGCTCAGTACCTGGCCGCGCCTGCGTGGACTCGGTGCTGGCCCCGCAGGCGGCCTCCCGGTGACCCTGTTCAGGGCATCCCTGGTGGTCTTGCGTTGATCGGTGGAGGCGCATTGCCGATGGATCATGCAACTTGAGCCCTGCCGGCCAGTTCTTTGCTCTCGGCTTCTTTTCGATAAGTCTTCAGCCAGCGCCATGAGGTGACGAGAATCACCATGATGTTGTACGGAAGGTCGAAGTAGGCCAGGCTCAAGAAGGCGCCGCCCACCGCATATCCGATGAGGGAGACCTGGCACATCCCGGCCAGATGGAATAGCCAGAGCAATTCCGGATCATGCCTGGTTTCCTTCCGGATGCGGCTTGCAATGCCTAGCGAGCTCATCCATACGCCGAGGAAAAGGAACAAGCCAATGTAGCCGTGCTCGGCCAGGACCGAGAAATAGATGCTATGGGCGACATGGATGTCGACGGGGTTGGGGGCGTACCAGGCGAAAGTCTCAGGCGTATACGCTTCAAAACCAGCACCGGTGAGGCGATGGTTGGCGATATTGACGGCCAGATGCCACGCATTGATACGCCCCATGGCCGACCCATCGTTCTGATAGTCCTGGATGGTACTCATCCGGGACTCCCAGGTGGAGGGCATGAAGCTGATCAGCAGTGTGCCGACCAGGACGATTGAAATGCCCGTGAGCGCCTTACGTTCAGAGCGTAGCCATAGCACGAATCCCATCGCTGCGATTGCCAGGAGGGCTCCACGGGATTGAGTGCCCAATGCAGCTGCCGCTGACAGTAGCGTCAGTGTGAGCAAGCCGCGCTTGACCCACTTCTGCGGCGAAACCAGGCGCAGGTAGTTCATCAGTGGGATGGTCATGATGAGCGCGGTGCCGAGCTCATTGTTATCTTCGATAAAGCTCCCTGGCGGGCCCCAGACACGTGCTCCACCACCCGTGAGAGCGGTAAAGAATCCCCCTTTCAGCCCGAAGAATCCGATCGAAAGTACGTTGATCCACAGGAATAGCTGGATGTGTCGGCGTTCATGCAAGGCGGCCAGTGCCACAACAGTCATTATCTGGATTTTGAGGATCTTCTTGAGTTGAACGATTGAATCCCCAGGATAGATCGCTGCTGCTGTCGTGATGGACATCCAGATGATGAACAGGGCCAGGAAGATGACTGGGCGTTCCTTAGGTATGGCGAGTGTGTCTTTGGTGACGGCCAGTGAAATCAACGCAGCCGCGGCGGCGATGGCCGCAAATGGCATGTCGAAGGCGAAACCGTACGCCAGGCGATGCGGGTTCATGAGGCTTATCCAGGACCACAGATTGACCGCCACGTAGGTATGTTTTACTGCTTTGGGGAGGGCCCAAAGCAGGATCAGGACCAGCAGCAGGTCACGCACGGGATGCCTCGCGGGATAGCGTAGTGCATTGAGTCAATGCAGAAATGAGTTTGTCGCGAAAGGGCCAGGGGCGCAGCCGCTGGGGCCTGCGCGGGTCCGGCCGAAGCGCCTTTACAGGGCCGACGGGAGACGGTTTTCTTTTCCGGGGCGGGTATTCCTCTGCGCCTAGACTGCGGGCCGTACTGAGGAAGGCCGGCACAGCCACTCTCATCGAAAAAGCCATACTGCCGGTATGGTAATCGAGAAGCGGGAAGGCGATAGTTCTACGAGCGGACAAGGGAATTACCGGCGAATATACGGTCAGTCGGGGCGCCAAGTTTAGCCGACTCGGCGCTACGCATTTGCGAAAAAATGCCCTCTTGCCGATCATTGCCAACGGCATCGCGGGGCGGTTGGCATCTCTATGTTGCCAAGTGTTGCGAGCAGGTTTCGAAGCGTAGCAAGGCTTCATCGAGCAATTGCCAGTGGCCGGCCATGGCTGGGGCGGAAAGAGGAGGCGCAAGGGCGCCTTCGAGCGCCAGGCAGGCGTCGGCAATTCCGGTCAGGCCAAGAGTCGCGGCTGTGCCCCGGAGGGCATGGGCGCGGCGGGAAAGCGCAATATTGTCCTGCTCGTCGAGGGCTTGGCGCAGTTGCATGCGTTCTTGGGGGAGGCTGCGCCGGAAGCTCTGCAACAAGGTCCGGTAGGCTGCCGGCTTGCCACCCGTGTTGCGCAGGCCGGCAGGAATGTCCAACCCCGGGATATCGGCCAGGGAGCTCAGCGGGGCGGCCGCTGCAAGTTTTGGCGTCGTATTCGCCAACGCCTGCACGCTGTCTGTCTCGATACGTGGTTTGGCGGGTAGCCAGGCCAGCAGCATGGCGTACAGAGCTTCGGGATTGACCGGCTTGGAGATGTGGTCGTTCATGCCGGTATTCAGGCAGTTCTGGCGGTCTGCGGCAAAGGCGTTGGCAGTCATCGCCAGGATTGGGATCTGTGCGTAGCCGGGTAGGGCGCGGATTGCCCGGGTGGCCTCGACGCCGTCCAGTTCGGGCATCTGCATGTCCATCAGGATCAGGTCGTAGGGCTGTGCGGTGGCCATCGCGACGGCTTCGTTGCCGGTGCGGGCGAGGTCGGCACTGAGGCCTGCCTGGGCGAGCAGGGCCAGGGCGACCTGCTGATTGGCTTCCATGTCTTCGGCCAGCAGGATGCGGCAGCCACCGCACTCGGTGGCCAGACGAGGGGCAATGCCCGGGTCGGCCGTATGGGGGGTGGTGTCGCCAGGGAGAAAGTCGTCAGTGCGTGCCAGGCGCAGCGTGACCCAGAAGGTGGAGCCGTGGCCGGGACTGCCCTCAACGCCGACGTCACCGCCCATCAGGCAGGCCAGGTGGCGGGTGATCGCAAGTCCCAGTCCGGTGCCACCGAACTTGCGCGTGGTGCCTGGGTCGGCCTGTTCGAAGGCCTCGAACAGGCGGGCCTGCTGTGTGGAGTCCAGGCCGATGCCGGTGTCGCTGACTTCGAAGCGTACTGTCCAGCCGTCTGGATGCTCTGCCGTGACGAAACCGCGTAGCGTGATGTGTCCGCGCTCGGTGAACTTCACCGCATTGCCTAGGTAGTTGACCAGGATCTGACCGATGCGGGTGGCGTCGCCGTGCATGATTGGTGGTAGTGCGGCGATGTCCACGCCGATGCGCAGGCCCTTGGCCCGGGCCCGGGTGGCAATCATCTCGACGGCCTGCTGGACTATTGTCGCGGTCCGGAAACTGACCGTCTCCAGCTGGAGTTTGCCGGCCTCGATCTTGGACAGGTCGAGGATGTCGTTGATGAGGGCGAGCAGGTGGGTGGCGGCGGTGGAAATGTGCGTTATCCAGTCCTGCTGGTCCGGTCGTGGGTTCCCCGTCTTGAGGAGATGGCTGGCGCCGATGATGGCATTCATCGGGGTGCGGATCTCATGGCTCATGTTGGCCAGGAAGGCACTCTTGGCCTGGCTGGCCTGCTCGGCGGCATCACGGGCGGTAAGCAGCTCGGTGGAGCGCTCGGCGAGGCGGCGATTGCTCTCCTCGAGCTGCCGTGTGCGTTCAGCGAGCAGCGCGTCGGCCTGGCTCTGGTGATGCATGGCCCGGGCCACCAACAGGCCAAGGGTGACCAGTACCGCCCCTCCCAGCAGGCTCAGGAGCAGACCCCGGTTCCATTCGGCAAAGGCTTCGTCGGTGGGAATGCCAACTACCACGTAGAGGGGGTAGCGGACCGCCTTGCGGTAAGCGTTCATGCGCTCGATGCCATCGATCGGAGAGATCCCGATCTCCAGGCCGTCAGTACTGCCGCTGCGAATTGCATTGACGACCACCGGGGTGGTGCGAGCCTGTCCGACGGCGTTTTCGACCGTCGGCTGGCGGACGATGATGCGGCCGATCCCATCCACTACGCTGATGCGCGTGCGCGGTGACAGGCCGAGGGTGGAGTAGTAATCGAGAAAGCCTTCCGCCAGTCCGAAGTTGGCCACCACCATGCCGCCGAAGCTGCCGTCCGGCAAGTCGATGCGGCGGGCGATCTGGATACCCCATTTTTTCGATACGCGGCCCTTGATCGCGCCGGACACCACGGGTTGATGCCGCCCACTGTTCTTCAATTCAAGAAAATAGTCCCGGTCTTCGAGCGTGCTGCCGGGTGGGCTGCCGACCGAGTTGGCGTAGACGTGGCCGGCCGCGTCGGTCAGGGAGATGGAGACCACGCCATTGGTGCGATGCTGATGGGCGACGAGCAGGGCGGTCAGCTCATCCCGGCGGCTGGCCAGGAGTTGCCGGGCATTGCCCAGATCGGTGGCCGTAACGCGCTCCGCGATGCTCTGCAGCATGTCGTCGACCCGATCGATGTTGCCAGAGGCGTGCTGCTCGATCATGCGGGCGAGGGTCGTTGCCCGATCTTCGGTCTGATGCCAGATGGTGTCCCGCGACGCAACCAGACTCCCCATCAGGAACAGGATGAAGCAGGTGACGATCAGCAGGATCATCGAGACATTCTTGTTCACTGTGGATGCTTCCGGGGTGGGGCTCGGCCGGGCACGGGTGGCGCCATGGCCCAAGTTGAAAACTGTTCGGAATATACAGAAAGGGTGAAGGCTTGCGGAGGAAGGAAATCACTGCATAAGGTGGGAAAATTTGAATGCTCAAAATGGGTGTCGTGGTGGCTTGGATGCCTGGGGTGGGTGGCGATGCTGATGTTGTTTTCCGAGCTTCCCGTCTGCGGGATTTATGGGGCTGGACGTCGGCACTTGGCATGAGGCAAGGTGCTGGCGGTCGGACTGGATAAAGGGGGTTCGCATGGGAGGCGGCGACAAGGCGGCGATGACATTCGGCGCAGTGGCGGGACGGATTCCGCGCGGTATCTGGGCGCTGGGGCTGGTGTCGATGCTGATGGACATCTCGTCCGAGATGATCCACGCGCTGTTGCCGGTCTACCTGGTGTCGGTGATGGGGGCGTCGATGCTCGCCGTCGGCTTCATCGAAGGCATTGCAGAGGCGAGCGCGGCAATCACCAAGGTGTTTTCGGGGGCGTTGTCCGACTGGCTTGGGCGGCGCAAGCTGCTGGCAGCGCTTGGCTATGGCCTGGCGGCCTTTACCAAGCCGGTGTTCCCGCTGGCCGGGACACTGGGCTGGGTAGTGGCTGCCCGTTTCGTAGACCGCGTTGGCAAAGGTATCCGGGGGGCACCGCGGGATGCGCTGATCGCCGACCTGGCGCCGCCGGAGCTGCGCGGGGCGGCTTTTGGCCTGCGCCAGTCCCTCGACACCGCTGGCGGCTTTATCGGCCCGCTGCTGGCGATCGGCCTGATGGGGTTGACCGCCGACAACATTCCACTGGTGTTCTGGTTTGCGGTGATCCCGGCCTTCGCCTCTTTTGTGGTGATCCTGCTGGCCGTGCACGACGCGCCGCGTCCGGCTGAGGCGGTCACTCCGCGGATGCCCCTGTCGCGGGCCGAACTGGCGCGACTACCGGCCTTCTACTGGGGCATCGTGGCGCTCTCCGCGGTGTTCACGCTGGCCCGTTTCAGCGAGGCCTTTCTCGTGCTGCGCGCGCAGGAGGTCGGTGTGGCGCTGGTCTATGTGCCGGCCGTGCTGGTGGTGATGAACGTGGTGTATTTCCTGTCCTGCTACCCGATCGGCGTGCTGGCTGACCGCTGCCACCGGGGCACGCTGCTGACGCTGGGCCTGGCCGTGCTGGTTCTGGCCGATCTGGCGCTGGGCGTGGTCGATGGCTTGCCCGGTTTTGTGTTGGGGCTGGTGCTGTGGGGCCTGCACATGGGCATGACCCAGGGTCTGCTGGCGACGCTGGTAGCCGATGCGGCGCCAGCCGAACTGCGGGGCACGGCCTTCGGCCTCTTCAATCTGGTCGGCGGCGTTGCGCTGCTGGCCGCCAGCGTGATTGCCGGCGGCCTGTGGGACGTCTTCGGCTCCCGCGCGACCTTCATGGCCGGTGCCCTGTGTGCGGCGCTGGCGCTGCTGGGTGCCGTCCCGCTGCTGCGCCGCCGGCCGCAGGCCGGCTGACGGCGTATCGGCATCAGAAGCACATGCCCAGGATTTCCCGGTACAGCCAGTCGTAGCCGGCCACACCGCAGGCCGCGGTCAGCGCGCAGAGGGCGTAATCCACCAGGCGGCTGCGCCAGGGCGGGGCGGAAGCCGCTTCGGACGGGGTGTTCATTTCGCGGCCAGCTTGTCGGCGTGCTTGCTGCGGATCTCGTCGAGCAGGGCTTGCACGTCCTTGTGGCGGCCGGCGTCCGCATCTTCGCGGCCGGGGCGCGGTGGGGCGGCGAGGGCTTGCTGCAGGTGCTCGACGGCGCCAGCGTAGTCGCCC
Organism: Zoogloea sp. GDB6; assembly: GCF_056724105.1. NCBI lineage: Bacteria > Pseudomonadati > Pseudomonadota > Betaproteobacteria > Rhodocyclales > Zoogloeaceae > Zoogloea > Zoogloea sp. GDB6. The sequence continues at coordinate 534,323 of NZ_CM161497.1, forward strand.
TTGTCGGCCAGGTAGTCGGCGTAGAAGTAGTGGGCGTCGATGCCCTTCGGGTTCATCTTCAGCGCCGTTTCCAGGTACTTGCGGGCCTGATCCTTGTCGCCGAAGCCGATCGGCCAACCCGGCACTTTGCCGTACAGGCTGCCGAGGCTGGTGTAGACCGAGCCGTGGAGGGTCTGCGGGTCGATCTTCTCGGCTGCCAGCAGCAGGTCGCGGGCCTGCTTGGCGGCGGACAGCGCCCCGAGGCCGCCGTTGGCCTTGGCGTAGCTGGCCAGCACGATGGCTTCCCAGACCAGCGGCTGGGGCTTGCCCGGTTCGGCGACGACCAGCTTGTCGGCCTGTTCGGCGAGTTCCTTGAAGGCCTTTGCGTGCTCCTTGGCGGGCGCCTGGTAGTTGATGCGTGCCCAGCGGTGGGCGATGTCGGCGACGGCAGGTTCGAGCTTGCCGTCATCGGCCATGGCGGTGGCGGACAGCAGGGCGAGCAGCAGGGCGGCGAGGGGTTTCTTCATGGGGGGCTCCTAGTTGGATTCGGCCAGATGGCGGCGGGCGAAGGGGCGCATCTGGCGCCCCTGGCGGATCAGCGCCCGGTCCACCAGGCGCGGGAGAATGGCGTTGAGGCGGACGAAGAGCTTCTCCGGCCAGCCCAGGTACGTGTCGGCTGCCTTGTGCAGCACGGCGGCGAGGACCTGCTCGGCGACGGCCTCGGGACTGTCCTGATGCATGCCCAGCGCGTCGGCCATGTGGGCGACGGCTTCACTGTTGATCGCGGTGCGGGTATAGCGCGGGGCCACGTAGTGCACCTGTACCGGTCCGCCGGCCAGTTCCCGTCGCAGGGCTTCCGAGTAGCCGCGCAGCGCGAACTTGCTGGCGGAGTAGGTGGCGAAGCACGGGAAGGCGATGGAGCCGAAGATGGAGCCGACATTGACGATATGGGCTTCCGGACGGCCCTGCAGGTGGGGTAGCAGGGCCTGGATCAGCTGGATCGGTGCCACGGTATTCACCGCGAAGGTTTCGGCGGTGGCGGCAGCCGACTGGTCGGCGCTCAAGCCGAAGTGCTGTACGCCGGCGCAGTTGATGACGCCGTCGAGGCTACCGAAGGCGTTGATGGCCTTGCGGGCGACGTCCGTCGGCGGCGTGGTGAGCAGGTCGGCGATGACGAGGCGCGCTTCGTGGCCTTCGGCGCGCAGGGTGGCGACGAGTTCGATCAGCGGCCTGGACTGGCGGCCGAGCAGCACGACGCGGGCGCCGGCACTGGCGAAGCTGCGGGCCAGGGCGCGGCCGATGCCGCCGCTGGCGCCGGTGATCAGGATGGTCTTGTCTTTCATGCGGCGTCTCCGGTGGGCAGGCTGCGGATGAGGTCGCCGTACAGGCGGAAAAAGCGGCCGGCGGCGTGGATCAGGGCGGCCTTGTCGGCGGCGTCGTCGAGGCGGCTCACCAGCGCGCGGAAGTGCTCCATGTGGCTGATGTCCAGATTGCCGTGGCTGCTCAGGTAGCTGAAGGCGCGGGGGGGCAGGTCGAGGGCGGGGCCGAGGGTGCTGGCCAACTGGCTGGCCAGCGCGACGCTGGTGCTCTCCAGTACGTAAACCATGCCGAAGAAGCCGACCGGATTGCCGCGCTGTACGGTGTCGTAGGCGTAGGCGACCATCAGCTCGGTCTCGAAGGCAGGCTGGCCGTGGCGGACCGCCTCCGCGTCGCCACCGGCGGCCGCGATGTCGTTGAGGATCCATTCCTGGTGGCCCAGCTCCTCCTCGATGTAGTGGGCCGTGGCGTCGCGCAGCCATTCCAGGCGGGCCGGCAGGCGGCCGCCGCAGCTCATCAGCAGCGGCACGGTGTGGCGCACGTGGTGGTAGGCCTGGGTCAGGAACGCCAGGTATTGGGCGCGGCCGACGCGTCCGCCGAAGGCATCGGCGAGGATCGGCGCGGAAAGCAGGCGGGCACGTTCGTCGCGGGTCGCCTGTTCCAGTTCAGCAAAGCAGTCCATGGGGCTCTTTCGGGGTGTCGAGGGTGCGGGGTTCGGTCAGGGCGTCGGCATATGCGGCAGCGATCGCGTCGCGGCGCGGGCGGCCGTTGGCAGTGAGCTGGCCGTTGTCGGGGCTGAAGGGCGTCGTGGCGTGGAGCCACGTGCCGACGCGGGCGTAGTCGGGCAGATCCCGGTTGGCGGCGGCGATGGCCGCGTCGATGTCGGCTTGGCTGGCTGCACCGCGCGGCACGATCACCGCGACGTTGCTGCTGCGGCCCTCGCCGAACACCGCGGCCTGGGCGATCGGCGCCTGCAGCAGCAGTTCCCGCTCGACCCATTCCGGTGCCACGTTGCGGCCGAAGGCGGTGATGAACATGTTCTTGCGGCGGCCGGTGATGTGCAGCCGGCCGTCGGCGTCCAGATGGCCGACGTCGCCGGTATCGATCCATTCGTCGTGGCGCGGCGCTTCACCCAGGTAGCCAAGGAAGCCGGCGCCACCGACATGGATGGTGCCGCCGGGGCCTACCGTCAGCGCCACATGGGCCAGGGGGCGGCCGACGCAGCCCGGCTGGTTGTCGCCGGGGCGATTGACTGCGACCACCGACGCGCATTCCGACAGACCGTAGCCCTCGAAGACCGGCAGGCCCAGCGCGGTGGCGGCTTCCAGCAGGCGCGGCGAGACCGGGGCTCCGCCAACGGCGGCATAGCGCAGCGCGGACGGGCGCGCTGCGCCGGTGCGGATCGCCGCGACGAGGGCCAATAGCAGTTGCGGCACGAGAATGGTCGAGGTGGCGCGGGCGGCGCCGAGGGCGGCCAGCAGGCGGGCCGGATCGACGCCGGCGCTGCCGTTCAGGCCGACCTGTTCGCCGGGGAGCAAACGGGTCGTTGCGCCGGCCAGCAGCGGGACATACAGGCCACCGATGTTCTCCAGCAGCGTCGCCAGGGGCAGTAGGGCCACGTGGCGGTCGTCCGGTCGGGCCGCGCTGGCTTGCTGCAGGCTGGCGGCCACGCTTTCGATGGCCTCGCGCCCCAGGCAGACGCCCTTCGGCGTACCGGTGGTGCCGGATGTGAAGGTGATCTTGAGCGTGCCGGTGGGGAGATTCGCCGGTGCCGAGTCGAGCCGGCGCATGTACAGGCTGCCGTACAACAGGCGCGGGGCGCCCCGGCGGGCGAGCGGGCTCATGGCCTCCGGGCGGTCACTGAGTAGCAGGTCGATGCCCGCCTGGCTGACTGCGTGGGCGTGCTGGGCCGGCGTGAAGAAGGTTGGCAGCGGGACGAGTGGAATGCCGGCGGCAAGGCAGGCCAGATCCGCCACCGCCCAGTCGGGGCCATTGTCGGCGAGCAGTCCGACGACGCGTGGGCGCAGGGCTTGCAGGATCTCGGCCAATGTCGCGACAGCTTCGGCGAGTGAGGCGTAATCGAGTTTGTGCTGTGCGCCTTCCAGCGCAGGAGCCTCGGGCTTCGTTGCCGCGTGGCGGGTGAGGGCGGCGATGATTGCGCTGGGGCCGCTCATGCTTTGCCGCCCGTGCGCTGATGTGCGGCGATGGCCACAAAGCCTTCCTGGATGTCGCCGAACATCACCCGCGGGCCGTGTTGGTAGTAGCTGCCCCAAGCGGCCTTTTCGGCGGCGGACAGGCAGGCCGGGTCGGCCGGGGCGAGTTCCCGCGGTGTCAGGCCGAGGCGGGCGAAGGCGTTGCGCAAGGCCGTGGTGCCGGTGAACACCACCCAGCGGTGGCCTTCTTCATGCAGGCGTTCGGTGACGCGCAGGATCAGGGTGCGGAAAGTGCCGGCGCCGCGTCCGGCCAGTTGGCCGACCTCGACGATGCTGTGGCGCTCCACGGTCTGTCCGATGGCTGCGGCAATCGCCTGCTCGATCGGCTGGGCCAGGTAGCGTTCGAGGAACAGCGGTTGCGCGGTGGCTTCCCGCAGGCCGCAGACGCCGACCGGCAGGCCCGACGGCGTCTGCAGGCTGAGCAGGCGCGGCATGAAATGGCCGATACGCGCCTCGTAGGCGGCGGCGAAACGGCTGCTGATCATCGCTTCGGCGGCCTGCCGGCCGTCGCCACAGTGTTCGATCAGGCGCTGTGCATCGTCCTGGGTGAGGGCCGGCTGGCCGCTGGCGGCCTGCTCGAAGGGCGGGAATAGTTGGGTGCTGGCCGGTTGCGGGCCGACAAGCGGGGTTCTGAACGGAATTTGCTGTGCCGACACGGCGACTCCCTTCGATGGCGATGGGGCCGACGGGCTTCGCCGGCTTTGCAGTCGCTACCGCAAGAGGGGTGCCATGTGCCGTAAAGGGGGATCAAGTGATTGATGTGATGAGGAAAATTGGCTTTCTGCGGGGGCGTCAGGGCCTTGCGAAAGGACTGCAAGAACTTGCAGTACTGCAAAAAAGGTAGACAGGGATTGCAGGCGTCAGCGCGGGCAGGGCAGGCCGTCGTCTATCGTCAGCACCACATTCACCCGCTTGTCGGCGAGGCAGACCGGCACGTAGCCGATGGCGCCCGGCGTGGTGGCGATGAGGCGGATCACGGCCTCCTCGGAACTGGCGACGAAGGGAGGCAGTTCGCCATGGAAGTACTGGTCGCGCCAGTAGTCGTCCATTTCCTCCGGCGTATGGCCGAGCACGGCGACGGAGAAGGCCCGCCGGATGTTCTGGCCGGCCGGCAGATTGACCGGTGCAATCCGGCGGCCGTCCGGCCACAGGCGTTTCTTGCGCTTGAAGATCAGTGCCAGCTCGTGCTTGTCCAGGTCGCGGATCGGGTAGCCGGGCGTGACGATCACTGCGATACCGGACAACTCGGCGGCGTCGGCCAGGCCGGCGGCACCGAGCAGTAGCGGTGCGAGGCACGCTGCGATGCCGCGGCGCAGGATGGGGACGAAGGACATCAGTGGGCTCAGAACAGCACGCTGATGGAGGCCAGCAGGCCTTCCGGCGTGCCGTCGGGCAAGTGACTGCCGCCGGTGACCTCGGCCTTCAGGGACAGGGCCCGGTCGTAGCGGTAGTTGAGGCCGGCGACCCAGTTGCGGGCCGGGTGGTCGGTGCCGTCCAGGCGCATTTGCTCGAAGCGGCCGACGGCGTAGAGGCGGCCTCGCAGTGGCGCCACCACCTGCACGAAGCCGCCTTTCTCGGTATGCGGTGCGCCGGCGCTGGAGCCGCGGTAGATGCCTTCGCCGGAGATCTCCCAGCGATTGTGGGTCCACAGGAAATCCATGCCGGCCAGGCGCTTGCGCTCGCCCCGGGTCTGGTCCTGCTCGAAATCGACGAGGGACAGGCCGACCTGCAGTTTGCTGCTGACCGGCAGGTTGAAGTGCACGCCGCGGGCTTCGGTGAACGGGTCTTCGGCGGGCTTGCGGCGCAGTTCGGTGCCGGACGAAACGTAAACGGAGTAGTCCATCTCCCGCTCGCCGATTTCGGTCGTGCCCTGCAGCATCACGCCGGTGGCGTAGCCGGGGAAGACCGCGTGGGTCACCATCGGGCGGGACGTGGTCCACACCAGCGGGTCGGCGTGGATCGGGTTCCAGCGCCCGATCGGGGTCAGGAACTTGCCGACGCGTACGGTGGCGGTGTCGTTGACGGTGTAGTCGAAGTAGAAACGCTCCAGAGCCAGGAAGCGCTCTTCGTCCGGGCCGGTGCGCTTGGTCGCCAGGCTTTCCTCGAAGTCGGTCTCAGAGAAGAACTTGAGCCGCCCGCCGCCTTCCCACCACAGCATCAGGCTCAGGTGGTCGGCCGTCACGCGTGGATCGCGGCCGCGAACGTCGTCGTAGCGCGCGGTGGCGTAGCCGCCGACGGTGAAGCCGCTGTCGCCGAGGGGCAGGCCACGCCCCAGTTCGTAGTTGCCGAGGCGGATCGGCGTCGGGGCTTCATCCCCGTCGTCGGCCCGGGCCTGGGTGTTCAGCAGAAGCAGGGCCGGCAGCAGGACGTACAGGCAGGCCCGCGCTTTTTCGTATACTCGGCAGTCCATGTCCCGATGCGGTTCTCCGTCGATAACGTGCCCAGACCGGTAACGATCCGCAGCACCCTGCTCAAGGCCTTCGTCGTGGTGGCCCTGGCGCCCGCCATACTTCTGGCCGGCCTGGCGTTTGTCAAGGCGCGCCAGGCCTTGCAGGCCGAGATCGAGCAAAGCCTGGCCAGCCAGGCGGGGGCGATTGCCGCCGACCTGGACAAGGTCCTGTTCGAGCGTCTGCAGAACGCCGCGATCTGGAGTCGCCTGGAGGTCATGCAGGATCTGCAGGTGCAGGACGTGGATCGCCGCCTGTCCGCGTTCCTCGCCCGCCTGCAGGAAGGCTACGGCGGGGTGTATCGGGATCTGTCGGCGTTGGACACAGCCGGGCGGATCGTCGCCAGTAGTCGGCCAGCCGCTTTAGGCCAGGTGATCAAGCATGATCGATCTGACCGGAAAGTGAGCCTGTCCGGCACTCCGCTGGCACTCAGCCTGCCGGCGCTGGGGGCTGTGGGACCGGCGGCCAGCCTGTCGATCGGCGCGCCCATCCTGTCCCGTTTCGACGATGCGCCCCTTGGCGAACTGCGCCTGGAGTTCGACTGGCAACAGGTGGATGCGATGCTCGACCGGGCCGCCGGCGACGGTCGCACGCTGGCCATCATCGACGGCAGCGGTCGTCTGATTGCGGCATCCCGCCGCCTGCGCGACGGCCTGTCGGCAGACTCCGGGCTGGCGAGCGGATGGGCCCGCATCCCGACGGCGGCCGGTGCTTACGTGCTCGATGCGACGCCGGCCTATGGCGCGACGGTGGCGGTCGGCGTTGGCCGGGCTGCGGCCTTTGGCGGTTTCGAAGGCCTGGGCTGGCGCACATTGGTGATCCAGCCCCTCGACGAGGCGCTGGCACCGATTCACCGCATGGTGGCGATCGCGCTGCTGCTGCTCGGGGCGCTGGTGGGCGCGACCCTGCTGCTGGCAGCGTGGGTCAGCGGAGCGATCGCCCGGCCCATCGTTGCGTTGACCGAGTTCACCCGCCGTTACCGGCGCGATGGTCGTCTGGCCGGCGCGCCGCCCGGTGGGGCCGGAGAGGTCGGCGAACTGTCGACGGCTTTCGTGGAAATGGTCGGCCACATCGACGAATCCCAGCGCAACCTGGTGCGGGCCTCCAAGCTGGCGATGGTCGGTGAGATGGCTTCGGTGATTGCCCACGAGGTGCGTACGCCGCTTGGAATCATCCGCTCATCGGCGCAGATGCTGCGGCGGGAGCCGGGTCTGTCGCCGGAAGGGCGGGAGATGACCGGCTTCATCGACAGCGAGACCGAGAGGCTCAACCGGCTGGTATCGACGATGCTCGACAGCGCCCGGCCGCGGGCGCCGGTGTTCGTGCCGACCGATGTCCACGGTCTGATCCGCCGCTGTTTCGCGCTGCTTGCGGGCCAGGCGTCCAAGAAACAGGTGGTCTTCGCCGAAGCCCTGGATGCGACGGATCCGGTTGCTGAACTGGACGCGGAGCAGATGAGTCAGGTTTTTCTCAACCTGATCCTCAACGCGCTGCAGATCCTGCCGGAAGGTGGCACCGTCAAGGCTTTCAGCGTGGATCTCGGCGATGCGCTGGAGATCGGCATCGGCGACGACGGGCCGGGCATCGTGGCGGAGGAGCGCGAGCGCATCTTCGAGGCGTTCTTCTTTCGCCGGGAAGGCGGCGTGGGCCTCGGCCTCGCCATCGTGCAGCAGATCGTCCAGGCTCATGGCGGCACCATCGTGGCGGGGCAGAGCCCCCTTGGCGGTGCCTTGTTCACCCTTCGCCTACCCCGTCATGCGGGGCCGCACAGCTCATGAACCCGAGTTACATCCTCGTCGCCGACGACGAACCCCACATGCGCCGCGTGCTGGAGATCATGCTGCGCCAGATGGGGCACACGGTCTTCTCCGCCGGTGACGGCCTGGAAGCGCTGGAGTTGGCCCGCGAGAACCCCCTCGACCTGATCATCACCGACATGCGCATGCCGCACATGGACGGCATCACGCTGCTGTCGCGCCTGCGCGAGGAAGGGCTGGCGGTGCCGGTGATCGTCATCACCGCCCACGGCACGGTGGAGTCGGCGGTGGATGCGATGAAGCGCGGCGCCAGCGACTATCTGCTGCGGCCCTTCGACCTGGAGGCCCTGGAACTGGCCATCGAGCGGGTGCTTGGCTCAGCCCGCATGAGCCGCCAGAACGCCTTCTTGCGGGAGGAGCTGAACCGCGGCTGGGAGGGCTTCGTTGGCACCAGCGCGCCGATGCAAGCCGTCTACCAGCAAATCCGCCAGGTGGCACCGAGCAAGGCGACGGTGATGATCACCGGCGAGACCGGCACCGGCAAGGAACTCGCCGCGCGGGCGATCCACGCGGCCTCGCCGCGGGCCGAGCGGCTCTTCGTACCGATCAATTGCGCGGCGATTCCCGCCGAGATGCTGGAGAGTGAGCTGTTCGGCCACGAGAAGGGGGCCTTCACCGGTGCGGTGAAGGAGCGGGTCGGCAAGTTCGAACTGGCCGACGGCGGCACCCTGTTCCTCGACGAACTCACCGAGATGCCGATGGCCCTGCAGGCCAAGCTGTTGCGGGTGCTGCAGGAGGGCACGCTGGAGCGCCTAGGCTCCAACCGGACGATCACCCTCGACCTGCGCATGATTGCCGCCACCAATAGGGACCCGCGGCAGGCGATTGCCGACGGGCAGTTGCGGGAGGATCTGTTCTATCGCCTCAATGTGTTCGCCATCGCGCTGCCACCGCTGCGTGAGCGCAAGGAGGACATTCCCGGCCTGGTCGCCCACTTTGCCGCCAAGCACGGGCGTAGCGGTGCCACGCCGCTGGCGGAGCCGGGGCTTTACGAGCATCTGGCCACCTACGCTTGGCCCGGCAACGTGCGGGAGCTGGAGAACATGGTCGAGCGGGCGCTGGTGCTGGCCGGCGGCGGCACTCTGCGGCAGGTGCATTTCGTCTTCGATACGCAGCCGGTCGTGCCGGCCGTCGGTGCCTCTGACGTGGCCTTGCCCGAAGGCCCTATGCATGAGGTCGTCGAGGCTCTCGAACGGCGCATGATCGAAGCGGCCCTGAGCCGTTGCGACGGCAACAAGACCCGCGCGGCGGCGCAGCTGGGGATCAGCGAGCGAACCCTCTGGTACAAGCTCAAGAAGCTCCGGAGCGACGACGAGGAATAGGTCGGACAGGGGCCGCAAGCCGCTGGCTTGATGCGCGCGTCCAGCTTCTTTCATTTGTCCTTTACTCCGCGCGGCGCTTTGGCTAAATTACTGACCGGTTAGTCAGTAATTCGATGCCATGAGTCCCAACGACCCCATCCGCCGTCAACGCCGCAAGGAGGCCCGCCCCTCCGAACTCGCCGCTGCCGCACTGTCCCTGTTCATCGAAAAGGGCTTCGCAGCGACGCGCCTGGATGAGGTGGCGGCCCGCGCGGGGGTATCCAAGGGCACGCTGTACCTCTATTTCGACAGCAAGGAAGCGCTCTTCAAGGCGGTCATCGAAGAAGGCGTGCTGCCGCTCTTCGATGAGATGGAGGCCAAGCTGGAAACCCTCAGGGACGACCCGGAGCGTTTGCTGCGGGAGATTCTGCTCGATTGGTGGCAGAAGGTCGGCCAGACCGACCTGGGCGGCATTTCCAAGCTGATCATCGCCGAGGCGGGCAATTTCCCGGAGGTCGCCCGTTATCACCACGAGGCCGTCATCGTGCGCTGGATGGCGCTGCTCGGCAATGCCATAGACATCGGTATCGAGCGCGGTGTGTTCCGTCCGCTGGACGTGCCGACCCTGCGCCAGCTGGTGTTCTTCCCGTTGCTGATGCTGTCCGTCTGGAAGAACTCGATGGCCAGCTGCGTGGTGGGCTGTGCTGCGCCGAGTCTGGCGTCCGACACCTATTTCGATACCTATTTCGACATGATCTTCCGCGGCCTGCTGGTCGCGCCCCGCGAGGAGTCCCCCCGATGAAGCGCAGTCTGGCCCTGAGTTTCCTTGCTGCAGCGGTGTTGGCTGCCTGTTCGAAGCCGGCCCCGGTGGCTGAGGCGCCGCGTCCGGTGCTCGTCCACAAGCTGGCCCTGGCGCCGGTGGCAGCCGGTGCGCTGTATGCCGGCGAGGTGCGGGCGCGCTATGAGTCGGACCTGGCGTTCCGTATCACCGGCAAGATCATCGAGCGCCGCGTGGACGTGGGGACGACAGTGAAGCCGGGTCAGGTGCTGGCCAGGCTGGACCCGAGCGACGCCGGTCTCAACGCGGAAGCGGCCCGTGCCCAGCTGGCGGCGGCGCAGAACGAGTATGCCTTTGCGAAAGCCGAGGTCGAGCGCTACCGGGATCTGGTCGGCAAGAACTTCGTCAGCCGCAGCGTGCTGGATGCCAAGGAGTCCACCTTCAAGTCGGCTGAGGCGCGTGTCGCCCAGGCCCGCGCGCAGGCGACCGTGGCCGGCAACCAGAGCGGCTACACAACACTGGTGGCCGACCAGGCCGGCGTGATCACCGCGGTCAGCGCGGAAGTCGGGCAGGTGGTCAAGGATTCCGCTGTCGTCATGAAGCTGGCCCGCGATGGTGAGCGGGAGGTGCTGATCGCCGTGCCGGAAAGCCGTTTGTCGGCGCTGCGCGCGGCGAAGGATATCGAGATCCGCCTGTGGGCCCAGCCCGATGCGGTGTTGCATGGCAAGGTCCGCGAGATCGCGCCGAGCGCCGACGCGGCGACCCGTACCTACGCCGTGCGGGTCAGCATCGTCGATCCGACCCCAACACTGCAGTTGGGCATGACCGCCAATGTGGTGCTGCCGGACGCCCAGGCTGCGGCCGGCGTCCTGCTGGTGCCCGCAACGGCGGTATTTGAACACGACGGCCGCAGCGCGGTGTGGGTGATGCAGGCCGAGGGCGCGCTGGTCAAGCCGGTGCTGCGGCCGGTGACGGTGCGCCAGTACCGGGAGGATGGCGTGCTGATCGCAGACGGCGTGAAGCCCGGCGAGACCATCGCCGCGGCCGGCGTGCACAAGATCGTCGCCGGCCAGCTGCTGCAGCCGGTGGCGTCCAATCAGCCCGCGCCCGCACCAGCCCCGGTGAGCGTGAAAGCGGCGGGGGGCGGCGCGTGAAGCATTTCAACCTGTCGGAATGGGCGCTGCGCCACCAGCCCCTGGTCCGCTACCTGATCGTCGCGCTGGCGCTGGTCGGCATCCTGTCCTACCAGCAGCTCGGCCAGTCCGAGGATCCGCCCTTCACCTTCAAGGTGATGGTGGTGCGCACCGAATGGCCGGGGGCGTCGGCACGGGAGACCGAGGAACAGCTGACCGACCGCATCGAGAAGAAGCTGCAGGAGGTCCCCAACGTGGACTACATGCGCAGCTATTCGCGGCCAGGCGAGTCGGTAGTGCTGTTCGTCGCCAAGGATTCGACCCCCGCCAAGGACGTGCCGGACATCTTCTACCAGGTGCGCAAGAAGATCGGCGACATCAAGGGCACGCTACCGGCGGGCATCCGCGGGCCCTACTTCAATGACGAGTTCGGCGACGTGTTCGGCAACATCTACGCGCTGACCGGCGACGGCTTCGACTACGCCCGCCTGAAGGCCGAGAGCGACAAGATCCGCGCCGAGCTGCTGCGGGTGCCCAACGTGGCCAAGGTGGACCTGATCGGCGAGCAGGAACAGCGCATCTACGTGGAGCTGTCCAACACCAAGCTCGCCACTCTCGGGCTGGACGTGCAGACGGTGACCGATGCGCTGGCGCGCCAGAACGCGGTGGCCCCCGGCGGCTACTTCGAGACGAAGAACGAACGCATCTACCTGCGCCCGAGCGGCGCCTACGACACCGTCGAGGCGATCCGCGAGACGCGCATCCAGGCCGGCGGGCGGGAGTTCCGCATCGGCGACATCGCCACCGTTGCGCGGGGCTTCGTCGAGCCGCCGGCGCCGCGCTTCCGCTTCAGGGGCCAGGATGCGCTGGGCCTGGGCGTGTCGATGGCCAAGGGCGGCGACATCATCGAGCTGGGCGACGATCTGAAAACCACCGTGGCGCGCATCCAGTCCCAATTGCCGGTCGGCCTTGAGTTGAAGGAGGTGGCCAGCCAGCCGGAGGCGGTGCAGCGCTCGGTCAGCGAGTTCGTGCACTCCCTGGCCGAGGCGGTGATCATCGTGCTGGTGGTGTGCTTCTTCTCGCTGGGTCTGCGCACCGGTCTGGTGGTGGCGTTGTCGATCCCGCTGGTGCTCGGCGTGACCTTCTTCGGCATGCGCCTGTTCGACGTGGGCCTGCACAAGATCTCCCTGGGCGCGCTGATCCTCGCGCTGGGCCTGCTGGTGGATGACGCGATCATCGCCGTCGAGATGATGCTGGTGAAGATGGAGCAGGGCTGGGAGCGCTCGAAGGCGGCGGCCTTCGCCTATACCAGCACGGCCGGCCCGATGCTGTCCGGTACGCTGGTGACCGTGGCCGGTTTCCTGCCGATCGCCACCGCGCAGTCTTCCACCGGCGAATACACCCGCTCGATCTTCCAGGTGAATGCGATCGCGTTGCTGGCGTCCTGGCTGGCCGCGGTGGTGGTGGTGCCCTACCTGGGCTACGTGCTGCTGCCCGATCCGCGGGCGCCGAAGAACACCAGCTGGTTTGCACGCCGCTTTCCGCGCCTGGAACGCTTCAAGGATCGTATCGGCCTTGGCGACCCGCACGTGGAAGGGGACGAGGACGCGGTGTTCCGCACGCCGTTTTACAACCGCTTCCGCGCCGTTGTGGATTGGTGCGTGGCCAAGCGCTGGGTGGTGATCGCCACGACGCTGGGGATCTTCATTGTGGCGATCGTCGGCTTCGGCCTCGTGCAGCAGCAGTTCTTCCCGAACTCCACGCGATTGGAGCTGCTCATCGACCTGCGCCTGCCTGAGGGTGCCAGTTTGCGTGCGACCCAGGCCGAGGCGGAGCGGCTGGAGCGCATCCTCGACAGGGAAGAGGGCATCCAGAACTACGTGGCCTATGTAGGTACCGGTAGCCCGCGCTTTTACCTGCCGCTGGACCAGCAGCTGCCGGCCGCCAATTTCGCGCAGTTCGTGATCCTGACCGACAGCATCCCGGCCCGGGAGGCGCTGCGGGAGCGCATGATCGAACTCTTCAAGCGGGATTTCGCCAACCTGCGCGCCAACATCACGCGTCTGGAGAACGGTCCGCCGGTGGGCTTCCCGGTGCAGTTCCGTGTGAACGGGCCGGACATCGCGACGGTGCGCCACTACGCGGCCGAGGTGGCCGGGGTGATGCGCGGCAATGCCAGCCTGTCCGACGTGCAACTCGACTGGGACGAGCAGTCCAAGGTGCTGAAGGTCGAGGTGGATCAGCACAAGGCGCGCCTGCTGGGTTTGTCCACGCAGGACGTGGCCAACTTCCTGAACACTTCGTCGCGCGGCCTGGCGGCCACCAGTTATCGGGAAGGCATCGAGTCCATCGACGTGGTACTGCGCGGCGATGCTTTCGAACGCGACAAGCTATCCCTTGTCGCCGAATTGTCGATTCCGACGCGGACCGGCAAGTCGGTGCCGCTGGGGCAGGTGGCGACGGTCAGCTACGCCTTCGAGCAGGGCCTGGTGTGGCGGCGCAACCGGGAGCCGAGCATCACCGTGCGTGGCCAGATCTACGACAGCCGTGTCCAGGCGCCGACCGTCACCGCCCAGGTGGAGCCGCTGCTTGAGCCCATCAAGGCGCGCCTGCCGGCCGGTTACCGTATCGAGACCGGCGGCGCGGTGGAGGAGAGCGCCAAGGGGCAGAGTTCGGTCAATGCCGGCTTCCCGCTGTTCCTCGGGGTGGTGCTTACGGTGCTGATGGTGCAGCTCAACAGCTTCTCGCGGACGGCGATGGTGGTGCTGACCGCGCCGCTGGGGCTGATCGGGGTGGTGTTGTTCCTGCTGCTGTTCAACCAGCCCTTCGGCTTCGTCGCGATGCTCGGTACGATTGCCCTGTTCGGCATGATCATGCGCAACTCGGTGATCCTGGTGGACCAGATCGAGCAGGACATGCACAAGGGCCTGCCGGCCTGGAACGCCATCGTCGAATCGGCGGTGCGCCGTCTGCGCCCCATCGCGCTGACCGCAGCGGCGGCGGTGCTGGCGATGATCCCGCTGACCCGCAGCGCCTTCTTCGGGCCGATGGCGGTGGCGATCATGGGTGGCCTGATCGTTGCCACGCTGCTGACCTTGCTGTTCGTGCCGGCGCTGTACGCCGCGTGGTACCGGGTGAAGCCGGTGCCGCCGGGCGGGAGTGCTACGGATGATCTGCGCAGTGCACAACTGAGCTAAAATTCGAAAGTTTTTTCGCAACCAATTCAGGCATGCAGATCATCAATATTAGCTTGTGCTAATATTTATCCGGGAGTCACACAATGAATTTCGAACAAGCACGATTCAACATGGTTGAGCAGCAGGTCCGCCCCTGGGAGGTTCTGGACTTCGGCGTCCTCGACCTGCTGATGAGCGTTCGCCGTGAAGAGTTCGTGCCGGAAGCGTACAAGTCTCTGGCCCTGTCGGAAGCCGAGATCCCCCTCGGACACGGCGGCAGCATGCTGGTCCCGGTGATCGAAGGCAAGATCCTGCAGGCCATCCAGGTCAAGCGTTCCGACAAGGTGCTCGAGGTCGGCGCCGGCTCCGGTTACTTCGCCGCACTGCTCGCCGCCAAGGCCGATTGGGTGCGCACCGTCGACATCGAGCCGGCGCTGGTCAACATGGCCCACGACAACCTCAAGCGCTATGGCGTCGAGAACGTCATCGTCGAAGAAGGCGATGCGGTGAGCGGCTGGGCCGGCAATGCCCCTTACGACCTGATCGTGGTGTCCGGCGGCGTGCCGCGGATTGCCGACTCCCTGCTGGAGCAGGTCAAGGTCGGCGGCCGTCTGTTTGCCTTCGTCGGCGAAGCCCCGCTGATGACCGCGACGCTGGTGACCCGTGTGTCCGAAAGCCAGTTCCGCACCGAGTCCCTGTTTGAAAACCTGGTTCCGATGATGCGCAACGCGCCGCAGAAGAGCCACTTCACTTTCTGAGCACAGCCGCGATGAATCACATCACCCCTCCGCAACTGGCCGAATGGCTGCAGGACGAGACTCGTCCGTCGCCCTTCCTGCTCGATGTCCGGGAGCCTTCCGAATTCCAGTACTGCGCCATTCCGGGCTCGGTGCTGATGCCGATGGCCAGCGTGCCGGCGCGCATGCAGGAACTGGAGCCGGATGCGGAGATCGTGGTGATCTGCCATCACGGCGGCCGCAGCATGCAGGTGGCGATGTTCCTGGAACGCCAGGGCTTCACCAATCTGATCAACCTCGCAGGGGGCGTGGCCCAGTGGGCGGCCCAGGTCAACCCGAGCATGCCCCAGTACTGAGCAACAGGGACGGAGCACGGGATGAAGCGTCTGGCGGTGGCGATGGTAGCGGGGCTGTTGGCGGCAGGTGCGTCGGCGGCAGATCTGGAACAGGTCTATCGCGATGCGCTGGCCTACGATGCGCCGCTGGCCGCGGCCCGGGCCTCCCTCGCTGCGGGGCAGGAAAAACTGCCGCAGGGGCGTGCCGGGCTGCTACCGTCCATCGGCCTGTCCGGCAACACCACCTGGAACGACATGGATCCGCGCCGTCCGGCGGGCTCCTCGGTTGGCTTCAACAGCCACGGCTGGCAGGTGCAGCTGACCCAGCCCCTGTTCCGCTGGCAGAACTGGGTGCAGTTCAAGCAGGGTGAAATCCAGGTGGCGCTGGCCGAAGTGCAATATCGCCAGGCGCGTCAGGATCTCGCCTTGCGTGCTGCCCAGGCCTATTTCGACGTACTGTCCGCCCAGGATGTCCTGGCCGCGGCAACCGCGCTGCACGAAGCGAACAGCCAGCAGCTCGCACTGGCGAAGAAGAGCTTCGAGGTCGGCACCGTGACCATCACCGACGTCCACGAGGCCCAGTCCCGGGCCGACCTGTCGTCGGCACAGATGATCGCAGCCGACAGCGATCTGGCCGTCAAGCGCCATGCGTTGTCGGTGCTGACCGGCAAGGACACCGATGGCCTCAAGGGTATGCGCAAGGGCGTCACGCTGAGCCGGCCGGAGCCGGGTGACATCCAGTCCTGGGTCACGGCCTCGGAAGGCAGCAACCTGTCCGTACAGGCGGCCCAGCTGGGGGCGGAACTGGCTGGGCGGGAGGTGGAGCGCAATCGCGCCGGCCATCTGCCGACGGTGGACCTGGTGGCCAGCCATGGCAATACCGTGTCCTCGACGGCGGCCATCCTGCCCACTGCGCCGGTGCGTTACGACATCGATTCGACGGTGGTCGGCGTGCAGGTAGCGGTGCCGTTGTTCCAGGGCGGGGCGACCAGCTCCCGCGTCCGCGAGACGATGGCGCTGCGTGACAAGGCCGGTGCCGATCTCGACAACGCGCGTCGCAACTCGGCACAGAGCGCCCGTCAGGCCTATCTCGGTGTGACCAGCGGCCTGGCCCAGGTGAAGGCTTACGAGGCGGCGCTGGTGTCGTCCAGCTCTGCTCTCGACGCCAACAAGCTCGGCTACGACGTTGGTGTGCGCATCAATATCGATGTGCTGAACGCCCAGAGCCAGCTCTACGATACCCAGCAGCGGCTGGCCAAGGCCCGCTACGATACGCTGCTCGCCCAGCTGCGTCTGAAGGCGGCGGCGGGTACCCTCGGTGACGAGGACATCAAGGCGGTGAACGCCTTGCTGGACTGAACTACCCGGCATCCGGGCGAGGAACGGCCGCAGCAGCGGCCGTTCGCTTTTCAACCATTCCAGCCATTCCTTCCATGCGATACACAGACCTGCGGGATTTCATCAGCCAACTGGAGCGTCTCGGCGAGCTCAAGCGGATCAAGGCGGAAGTCGATCCGCACCTGGAAATGACCGAGATCTGCGACCGCGTGCTGCGCGCCGGCGGGCCGGCGATCCTCTTCGAAAATCCCAAGGGCCATCGCGTGCCGGTGCTGGCCAATCTGTTCGGCACGCCGCAGCGGGTGGCGCTGGGCATGGGCGTGAGCGGGGAGGACTGGCAGGGGGCTCTGCGTGAGGTCGGCAAGCTGCTGGCCTTCCTGAAGGAGCCGGAGCCGCCGAAGGGCCTGAAGGATGCCTGGGACAAGCTGCCGGTGTTCCGTCAGGTGCTCAACATGTCGCCGAAGACGGTGTCGTCGGCGCCCTGCCAGGAGGTGGTGAAGGAAGGCAAGGGCGTGAACCTCGCCGAGTTGCCGATCCAGCACTGCTGGCCGGGTGACGTGGCGCCGCTGATCACCTGGGGCCTGGTAGTGACCCGCGGCCCCAACAAGACCCGCCAGAACCTGGGTATCTACCGCCAGCAGGTGCTCGGATCCAACAAGGTCATCATGCGCTGGCTGGCCCACCGCGGCGGCGCGCTGGATTTCCGCGACCACCAGCTGGCGAACCCGGGCCAGCCCTTCCCGGTGGCGGTGGTGCTGGGCTGCGACCCGGCGACCATCCTCGGCGCGGTGACGCCGGTGCCGGACAGCCTGTCCGAATACCAGTTCGCCGGTCTGCTGCGCGGTGCCAAGACCGAGCTGGTGAAATGCCTGGGCTCCGACCTGCAAGTGCCGGCCTCGGCGGAGATCGTGCTGGAAGGCGTGATCCATCCCGGAGAAACGGCCCTCGAAGGGCCTTACGGCGACCACACCGGCTACTACAACGAGCAGGCCGAGTTCCCGGTGTTCACCATCGAGCGCATCACCAGCCGGCGCGACCCGATCTATCACAGCACCTACACCGGCAAGCCGCCCGACGAGCCGGCGATGCTGGGCCTGGCCCTCAATGAAGTCTTCGTGCCGCTGCTGCAGAAGCAGTTCACCGAGATCGTCGATTTCTACCTGCCGCCGGAGGGCTGTTCCTACCGCCTGGCCGTGGTCAGCATCAAGAAGCAGTACCCGGGGCACGCCAAGCGCGTGATGTTCGGCATCTGGAGCTTCCTGCGCCAGTTCATGTACACCAAGTTCATCATCGTCGTGGACGACGATGTGAATATTCGTGACTGGAAGGAAGTGATCTGGGCGCTGACCACCCGCATGGATGCGACGCGGGACACCACGCTGGTGGACAACACGCCGATCGATTACCTGGACTTCGCCAGTCCGGTCGCAGGCCTGGGCTCGAAGATGGGCCTCGACGCGACCAACAAGTGGCCGGGCGAAACCCAGCGGGAATGGGGCACGCCCATCGTCATGGACGCGGCCGTCAAGGCGCGGGTCGATGCGATGTGGAGCGAGCTGGGGCTCTGACGGCCGGGGATTCCGCCAATGGTTCCATGGTGCGTGTGCCGCTCGCGTTCAGGCGGCCACGCCCGCCATCGCGTGGCTGCCGGTATCCACTAGCAGGTCGTTGGCGGTCAGCGCGAAATCCTTCCAGGCGGCGGCCAGTTCCCGGCGCATTTCCAGTTGGTAATCCACGCTGGGCAGGTGCTCTTCGGCGAAGTTGGAGATTGCGCAGGAGCTGCGGTTGAAGCGCAGCGCGTCGTCCAGCAGGGCTTCGCAGAAACCCTGGAAGGGCTCCAGGATACGCAGCGTGAGGGCCGACCAGCCACGTTCCACGCGGACCCCGCGGCTGTCGAAGGGCAGTTCGTAGAGCATTTCCAGCGCTTCGCGGAAAAGGACGGCGGCCGTGTCGAGAATGGCTTGCTGGGTCAGGTGCTGGCGCCGCTGGGCCGACAGGTTCCGATGCAGGGTGATCCGGTAGCGGTCGAAGCTCTGCTTGCGCTGTTTGGCAACCCAGGCCGAAAAGCGGGCGATGCACAGGTCGTTGGTTCCGATGCTCATGATGTTTCAGTTC
The DNA here is from genome assembly GCF_056724105.1 of Zoogloea sp. GDB6. Lineage (NCBI taxonomy): Bacteria > Pseudomonadati > Pseudomonadota > Betaproteobacteria > Rhodocyclales > Zoogloeaceae > Zoogloea > Zoogloea sp. GDB6. Next base: position 553,009 of record NZ_CM161497.1, read on the forward strand.
ATCAGGGCCCGGTCGAGGGCCAGTTCCTTGAGGATGCGGCCGGCTGCCTCGAGGGCGCCTTCCATGTAGCCGCCGCCGTAGCTGGCCGTTTCCGAGCCGCCGAAGTAGAGCTTGTCGTTCCAGTGGGACAGGCGCAGCGCCCGGTTCCCGTATTCCGGATGGCCATCCGGCGGGGTGTGGTCGAGGAGGCTGCAGGTGTAGGCTTCCGATGCCCAGTCCTGGATGAACGGCGTGCTGCGCTCCGCTGCGGCGCCGAACAGTTGCACGAGCTGACTGCGCACCAGCATCGGCAGGCCGCTGCGGAAGGACTCCCGCAGCGCCGGTGGCATGGCGACGAAACCGCCTAGGGCGGCGCGACCGGCCGGCTCGTCGCTGGCATCGAAGACCTCGGCCAGCACCGCCTGCGGATGGGTGACGAAGGCGTTGCCGGTGTGGCCGGCGTCATGCCAGAAAGGGCGTTCGAAACCGCATATCGCCTTTGCGCTGCCCGCCATCCAGGTGGGCGTGTCGCGCAGGATCTGGCGCAGCGGAGCGGAGAGGGCCGGCGAGAAATCCACTCTCTCTTCGAGCAGGCGCGGTGGAACGGCCAGCACCACGTGGCGTGCCTTTACGGTGATCGGTTCGTAGCCGCGGAGAAAGTGCAGTTCCACGTGATTGTCGCAATTACGGACGGCCATCAGCACGTGGCCGAAATTCAGGCTATGCCGCGGCAGGCGTTTGGCGAGGGCTGTGATCAGCGCACCGACGCCGCCGGAGACCCGTCGAGCACCGCCGTGCACCGGTCCGGCGGATAGGGTGACCGGGCCGGCGCTGGGCTCCTTGAGGTGCAGTACGGTCTCGCCGTCGGCCTGGGCAAATTGGCGCAATCCCAGGTCGGCGATCAGCCGGGCGATGCGGGGTTGGGTATCCGGCCAGAACCAGGTGGGGCCCAGATCGGCGGGCAAGCCTGGCGTGGCGTTGTCGCTGGACATGATGCGACCACCGAGGCGCGTGCGGGCTTCGAACAGGGCGAATTCTTCGCCGCGCGACGCGAGGCCGTTGGCAATCGCCAGCCCGCATAAACCACCGCCAACTATGACCGTATCCAACATGCTGCTGCTCCGGATGATCGTTATGGTCAAACGTGCAGCAAGCTTTGTTCCATGTCCTTGAAAAAATTGCGATTTATTGTTAAGTACATGAATCTAATAATTATTGTTTCAAGGGCTGATATTTTTAAAAACCCTTTTATTGTGTCGGGTTTGTGCCTTCAGATGACATTTCCGCACCGTTGTAGGTTGATCTGCCTCTGCGATTGGTGCGCGAATGTCATGCCTCCGGGCGTACCAGGCGGAATGTCAGGTTGAGGCGCGGCGGAATGACGAGCGGATCTGCGAGGACAGCATGCTCCCAGTCCTGCTGGAAAGGCGGGTCCATGACCAGGAGGGTGCCGGAGGGGAGCGGGACATGCTGCGCCTCACCCAGCGGGCGGGGGCGGACCGAGAAGCTGCGGGTGGCGCCCAGGCTCAGGGACGCGATGGCCGGAGAGGGGCCCAGATCGGGCTCGTCGTCGGCATGCCAGCCCACGGCATCCTGGCCGTTGCGGTAGAGGTTGAGCAGGACGGCGTTGAAACTCAGTCCGGAAACCCGTTCGATTTGCTCGCGTAGGGCGATCAGCGTGGGTGTCCAGGCGTGGGAGTTGTGCAGGTTGTCCGCGTAGCGATAGTCGATGCCGGGATCGGCATACCAGGCCTGCAGGCGGGGCAGCGCGAAGCGCCGGCCGGCGGCAAGGTAGTAGCCGTCGTTCCACGAGGTTTCGGCGAGCAGCTGGTGGAACCGCTGATCCGCCTGCGCCTCGTCGAACAGGCGGCCGATACGCAGCAGCGGGAGCGTCCGCATCGCGGTGAGCAGCATGCGGTCAGGCCAGTGCGCGTTCGAGCAGGAGCGCCACGTGCTGCGCCTGCCGCTCCACGCCTTCAAGGATCTGGTGGCGGCAGGAGAAGCCGTTGGCGAGCACCATCGCGTCGGGGGCCCTGCGCAGCGCCGGCAGGAGGTCGAGTTCGGCCATCTGAAAGGAGATGTCCCGGTGCTCGGCATCGAGGCCGAAGCTGCCGGCCATGCCGCAACAGCTGGCTTCGATGAACTCGAATTCGAAGTCGGGGATCAGGCGCAGTACCTTGCGCAGGGACTTCATCGCGCCGACGGCCTTTTGGTGGCAGTGGCCATGCACCAGGGTCTTGCCGGCCGGCAGGGGCTTGAGCTTGAGCTGCAGCTGCTTGCGATCGTGTTCGCGGGCGATGAATTCCTCGAAGAGGTAAACCTGCTTGGCGAGCCTTTCCGCGTCGGTGCCGAGGCCCAGTTTGAGATGGTCGTCACGCAGCGACAGGATGCAGGAGGGTTCCAGTCCGACGATCGGAATTCCCGCCTCCAGGGCTGGCCGCAGGGCCGTGTGCATGCGCTGGGCTTCGGCGCGGGCTGCCTCGATCTGGCCCAGGGACAGGTAGGTGCGGCCGCAGCACAGGGGGCGTGAGGGGGCGACGTCGTCGGCAGAAGGCTCCAGGCTGATGACGCGATAGCCGGCGGCGCTGAGGACCGCGTGGGCGGCCCGGGCGATGGCCGGGTCGAAGTGGCGCGCGAAGGTATCCACGAAGAGCATGACCTCCCGCCCTTCGGCATTGCCGGCGGCAGGTGGCTGGTAGGCTTCCGGGCTGGGCTCGGGCAGCGTGCGCCGGGCCGAGATGCCCAGCCAGCGTTCACCGAGACGGGCCAGCAGCGGCAGGCGGTTGCGTAGCTTCACCAGTTGGCGGAGCAGCCCGCCATGCTGCGCCAGCAGCCGCGGCAGCGCGGCGAAGAGCCTGTCGCGGCGCGGTGTGCCGAGGGCCAGGTTGCGCTGGGCCTGATATTCGATCTTGATCGCCGCCATGTCCACCTGGTTGGCGCATTCGCGTTTGCAGCCTTTGCAGCCGACGCACAGGTCCATTGCGGCGGCCAGGCGGGGATCGGTGAACGACGCTTCGCCCAGCTCGCCGTTGAGGGTGGCCTTCAGCAGCAGGACGCGCCCGCCGGGAGATTGGCCAGGGGCGTCGGTGGCGCGGAAGCTGGGGCACATGACGCCCTTCGGCTTGCGCTGGCACAGGCGGTCGCTGATGCAGACCGCGACGGCCTTGGCAAAATTGCCGCCGCTGGCCGGAATCCCGGCATAGGCGTCGCCTTGTCCGGCGGTCTCATAGGATGACCAGTCCAGTTGATGTTTCATTGCTCTCTCCGTACCGGAGAGAGCAAGCAAGCTGGGTGCCAGGCTTCTTTTGTTTATGGATCAATGGGTTGTCTTGGATGCTTGTGTCGCATCTGCGACAAGTGAGGCATGGCGAGGCCGGCACTCAGGCGGTATGCCAACGGTTGCCGCCCGCGCCCTTGGCCTTGTACATGGCCTGGTCGGCAAGGGCCAGTAGATGGTTCAGGTCGTAACCGTTGTCCGGGTAGCAGGATACGCCGATGCTGATGCCGAGCCGGCAGCTGGGGAAGTCGTTGCCGGGCACTGCTACCACGCTGGCGATGATCCGTTCGCAGAACAGCGCGATATCTCGGTTCCCGTGCAGTGCGGGGCAGAGCATCACGAATTCGTCGCCGCCGATCCGCGCCACGATGTCGGTGGCGCGGGCTGCGCTCTCGAAGCTGTCGGCCAGGCTGATCAGGATCTGGTCACCGGCGAGATGGCCGAAGCTGTCGTTGATCGGTTTGAAGCCGTCCAGATCGAGCAGCAGCAGCGTGCCGGCCTGGCTGTCGATGCGGGCTCGCGACAGGATGCCTTCGGCGGCTTCGACAAACGCCTTGCGGTTGGCGATGCCAGTCAGTGGATCGTGGCGAGCCATCTCCCGCCAACGGCGGCTGTCGGCCTCTACGCTGCGATACTTATCCAGCATGCCGAAGATGATGAGCAGGAAATTGGCCAGCGCCAGTACGAAGGCGCCGGTCTGGATCGCACGCAGTTCGTGGGTGCGGCGCACGGATTCCTGCTCGAGCACCGAGGTCAGGGTGTTCATCAGATCCAGGATCTCGCGGTTGTGGCGCACCATGTAGTCCGCCGCTAAGGAGAGTTCGCTCGCATCGGCGCGGGGCTGGGCGGCCTGAAAGGCGATGCCTTCGACTGGAGCGATGAGCTTGCGGGCCGTTTCCACCGCTGGGGCTCCGGCGTCGCCAACCTTGTCCAGCCGCAGGGGATTGCCATCGCCGCCGAGGGTGTCCCCGCCTTCTGCAAACGCGTTCAGCGTCCGCCGGAACAGTCCGAAGGCCTCGTTGAACTCCTGGTGTGCGGTGTCGGAACTGGCGTTGGGAGCGGTGGCCAGCAGCAGGGCCTTGGTAGTCTGCTGGGACAGCATCCGCTGGCGGCCGGCCAGATTGATGGCTACCGCGTCGCGGGCAACCTGGTCGGCGATCCACAGGTTGATCAGCAGCACCGTCAGGTCGAGGGCAACGAACATCACGATGGCTGCCACCAGGCGGCGGGGCGATCCGAGCAGGGCGCTTACCGGAATGGGCATGGATCGTGTCTTTCGTCTATGCAGGGAGGGGCGTCAATACAAATGGGTAGTGGATGAATTATTGTCAATGAGTGCCCATTCTGACGTGTGTCATCAGGGAAGGCGACCACTGGCGGCAAAAAACAAAAATGCGGCCCGGATGGGCCGCATTCTGGTGTGCCGGGGAAGAACCGTTCAGTCGTTGAAGCGGGCTTCCAGCGCCGCGATGGCGGGCAGGGTCCGGCCTTCGAGGAACTCCAGGAAGGCGCCGCCGCCGGTGGAGATGTAACCCACGTCGTCGGCGATGTGGAACTTGGCGATGGCGGCCAGCGTGTCGCCGCCGCCGGCGATGGAGAAGGCTTCCGAGTGGGCGATGGCCGAAGCCATCATCTTGGTGCCGCCGGCGAACTGGGGCAGTTCGAAGACGCCGACCGGGCCGTTCCAGACGATGGTGCCGGCGTTGGCGATGATCTGGGACAGCTTGGCGGCAGCCTTCGGGCCGACGTCGAGGATGCGGTCGTGGGGGCCGACCTCATCGACGGAGACCTTGTTGGCGCGGGCCATGGCGGAGACTTCGTCGGCAACGACGACGTCTTCGGGCAGCGGCACTTCGGCGCCGCGGGCCTTCATGATGTCCATAATGGCCTGGGCTTCCTTGACCAGCTCGGGTTCGGCCAGGGATTCGCCGATGCGCTTGCCGGAGGCCAGCAGGAAGGTGTTGGCGATGCCACCGCCGACGATCAGCTGGTCAACCTTGTCGGCCAGTGACTTGAGGATGGTCAGCTTGGAGGACACCTTGGAACCGCCGACGATGGCTACCAGCGGACGGGCCGGGGCGTGCAGGGCCTTGCCGAGGGCGTCGATCTCGGCGCCCATCAGGATGCCGGCGCAGGCGACTGGCGCGAACTTGGCGATGCCGTGGGTGGTGGCTTCGGCGCGGTGGGCGGTGCCGAAGGCATCGTTTACGTAGACGTCGCACAGGGCGGCCATCTTCCGCGCGAGTTCTTCGTTGTCCTTCTTCTCGCCCTTGTTGCAGCGGCAGTTCTCGAGCAGCACGACCTCACCGGGGGCGACGTCGAAACCGCCGTCCACCCAGTTCTGGATCAGGCGAACCGGCTTGCCGAGCAACTGGCCGAGGCGTACGGCCACCGGTGCCAGCGTGTCGTCGGCCTTCAGCTCACCCTCGGTCGGGCGACCCAGGTGGGAGGTGACCAGCACCGCGGCGCCACCCTTGAGGGCGTACTCGATGGACGGGATCGAGGCGCGGATGCGGGTGTCTTCGGTGATGTTGCCGGCGTCGTCCTGGGGCACGTTGAGGTCGGCGCGGATGAAGACCTTCTTGCCCTTGACGTCGAGGTCGGTGAGTTTCTTGACTTGCATGATGATGTTCTACGTGTCGTCGGATGTGAAAACGCCCCGCACGGGGCGGGGCGTCGATACGGCGGAATTACTTGGCGTTCACGAAGGCGCGGGCCGCGTCGAGCATGCGGCAGGAATAGCCCCACTCGTTGTCGTACCAGGCCAGCACCTTGACCAGCACGGAGCCGTCTTCACCCTTGATGACGCGGGTCTGGGTGGCGTCGAAGGTGGAGGATACGGTGGTGTGGTTGAAGTCGGAGGACACCAGCGGCTCGGTGTTGACGGCCAGGATGCCCTTCAGCGGGCCGTTGGCCGCAGCGGTCATCAGCTCGTTGATCTCTTCCTTGGTGGTGGCGCGCTCGGCGGTGAAGGTCAGGTCCACCAGCGACACGTTGATGGTCGGGACGCGCAGCGCGAAGCCGTCGACCTTGCCGACCAGTTGCGGCAGCACCAGGCCGACGGCCTTGGCGGCGCCGGTCTTGGTGGGGATGATGTTGGCGGCAGCAGCGCGGGCGCGGCGCAGGTCCTTGTGGCGGACGTCCACGGTCACCTGATCGTTGGTGTATGCGTGGATGGTGGTCATCAGGCCCTGCTTGATGCCGACGCTGTCGGCCAGGATCTTGGCGACCGGGGCCAGGCAGTTGGTGGTGCAGGAGGCGTTGGAGACGACGGTCATGTCGCCCTTCAGGACCTCTTCGTTCACACCCATGACGATGGTGGTGTCCACGTCGTCACCGCCGGGGGCGGAGATCAGCACGCGCTTGGCGCCCTGCTCGAGCAGCGCGGCGGCCTTGGCCTTGGTGGTGTAGGCGCCGGTGCATTCCAGCAGCACGTCCACGCCGTGGGCGCCCCAGTTCACGCCCTTCGGATCCTTGGTGGAGTAGAACGGGATCTTCTTGCCGTCGATGATGATGACGTTGTCGCCTTCGGTTTCCACGGAGGTGGCGAAGCGGCCATGGGTGGTGTCGTACTTGAGCAGGTGGGCATTGGTGGCCAGATCGCCGGAGGCGTTGATGGCGACCACGTCGAACTCGTTTTGCAGACCCTGCTCGTAAATGGCGCGCAGCGTGCAGCGACCGATACGACCGAAACCATTGATGGCAACTTTGATGCTCATCGACTCTTCTCCCTAGTGTAAATGCACGAAACCGAAAATCACTGACATGCGGTGCCCTGCGGCACCGCATGTATCGTTTGGGGCGCGCAGCCGGTCAGGCGAGGACCTTCCTGACCGCGGCAACCACGGCGTCGGCGGTGACGCCGAAATACTTGAACAGCTCGCCGGCCGGAGCGGATTCGCCGAAGCGGTCTACGCCGATGACTTCGCCTTCCAGCCCGACGTACTTGCGCCAGCCATCGGTCACACCAGCTTCCACCGCAACCCGCGGCAGGCCCTTGGGCAGCACGGAAGTACGGTAGGCGGCATCCTGGCGGTCGAAGACGTTTGTGCTGGGCATGGAGACCACCCGCACGGCAATGCCTTCTTCGGCAAGCTGCTTCTGGGCGGCCAGTGCCAGCGCCACTTCCGAACCGGTCGCTATGATAACGGCTTGCGCGCCGCCGGCCTGTGAACCAGTGCCCGAATCGGACAGCACGTAGCCGCCGCGGCGGATATCGGCGACCTGTTCGGCATTGCGCGGCTGGAAGGGCAGGTTCTGGCGGGAGAAGGCGAGGGAGCTCGGACCCTCGGTGCGTTCGACCGCTGCAGCCCAGGCCACCGCCGATTCAGTGGTGTCACAGGGGCGCCACACGTCCATGTTGGGGATCAGGCGCAGGGAGGCCGTCTGTTCGACCGGCTGGTGGGTCGGGCCGTCTTCGCCAAGGCCAATGGAGTCGTGGGTGAACACGAAGATCTGACGCACCTTCATCAGCGCCGCCATGCGCAGGGCGTTGCGGGCGTATTCGCTGAACATCAGGAAGGTGGCGGTGTAGGGCACCAGGCCGCCGTGCAGGGCGATGCCGTTGGCGATGGCAGCCATGCCGAACTCGCGCACACCGTAGTACACGTAGTTGCCGCCGCTGGTCTTGCTGACGCCCTTGGCGCCGGACCACAGGGTCAGGTTGGAGCCGGCCAGGTCGGCGGAGCCGCCGAGCAGTTCCGGCAGCTTCGGTGCGAAGGCTTCAATGCTGTTCTGGCTGGCTTTGCGGGTGGCGATGGTCTCGCCCTTCTCGGCGACCTTGGCCAGTACCGCGTCCACGTGGGCGCTCCAGTCGGAGGGCAGTTCACCGGCCATGCGGCGGGTGAATTCGGCGGCGAGTTCGGGGAAGGCCGTGGCGTAGGCGGAGAAACGGGTGTTCCACTCGCCTTCCAGCGCAGCACCCTTTTCCTTGGCGTCCCAGGCGGCGTAAACGTCGGCCGGCACTTCGAAGGGCGGGTGGTTCCAGCCGATGTAGGCGCGGGCGGCCTCGATTTCCGCGTTGCCCAGCGGGGCGCCATGTACGTCGTGACTATCCTGCTTGTTGGGGGCGCCGGCGCCGATGATGGTCTTGCAGCAGATCAGGCTGGGGCGGCCGGTTTCGGCCTGGGCGGCCTTGAGGGCGGCCTCGATCTCGACCGGGTCATGCCCCTGTACGTCGCGCACCACGTGCCAGCCGTAAGCTTCGAAGCGCTTCGGGGTGTCGTCGGTGAACCAGCCGTCGACGTGGCCGTCGATGGAGATGTTGTTGTCGTCGTAGAAGGCGATCAGCTTGCCCAGGCCCCAGGTGCCGGCCAGCGAACAGGCTTCGTGGGAGATGCCTTCCATCAGGCAGCCGTCGCCGAGGAAGACGTAGGTGTGGTGGTTGACGATCTCGTGGCCGGGACGGTTGAAGTCGGCGGCGAGGATCTTCTCGGCCAGCGCCATGCCGACCGCGTTGGTGATGCCCTGCCCCAGAGGACCGGTGGTGGTTTCGACGCCGGGGGTATAGCCGACTTCCGGGTGACCCGGGGTGCGGCTGTGCAGCTGGCGGAAGTTCTTGAGGTCGTCGATGGACAGGTCGTAGCCGGTCAGGTGCAGCAGGGCGTAGATCAGCATCGAGCCGTGGCCGTTGGACTGCACGAAGCGGTCGCGATCAGCCCACTTCGGGTTTGCCGGATTGTGGCGCAGGTGGCGGCGCCACAGTACCTCGGCGATTTCGGCCATGCCCATCGGGGCGCCCGGGTGGCCGGAGTTGGCCTTCTGGACAGCATCCATGGCCAGCGCGCGGATAGCGCCAGTCAGGGGGTTGAAGACGGGCAGCTTGACGTTACGCGTAGAAGACATCGAAGAACCTTCGGCCGGGGGAGCGGCGCGCAAAGACCGTAATTATCTTTGATTTCCGGGCACTTGGGTAGCCTCGCGGGGGGATAAGTGCGATCCGGGGCGGGGCGTACGGGGGCGTGAAAACTGCGGCATAATCGGGCGCCCACATTTACTTACATTCGTCTCGTCGATGTTCTTGCGCCTCCTTGCCGTGGCTGCCCTGTCGTGGGTGGCGCTGACCCTGAGCGGATGTAGTTCGGTCAAATACACCGTCGATGACGGCCGCAAGGTGAATGAAACCTTGCTCGCCAACCTGCGCCTGCTCGGCCATGGCGAACGCGCGTTGCGGCCGGCCATCGTGCGCACGGCTGCGCTGAAGGATCCGGATTGCAGCCATCAGTGGGAGCTGCCCTTCAGCGTGGCGACCAGCTATGAATGGGCTGAGGACGACCGGGTGGCGTGGGTGCGGGCGCTGCAGGTGGACGAGCGTCTCACCGTCGTCGGTGCCGCGCCGGATTCCGGGCTTCAGGTCGGCGACAAGCTCGTCGAGCTGAAGGGCTACAGCCGCCGGGACGCCAACAAGATGCTGGCCGAACTGGCCGAATTGCGCGACGACGGCAAGCCCTTCCCGGTCAAGACCGCGGCTGGCAAGACCGTGACGGTCAAGCCGCTGCAGGTGTGCCGCGGCTATGCACGCCTGGCCCCGCCAGTCACGCCGACCTACCAGGATTACCACTGGCTGATGAGCATCTATCCGCTCAATGTGTTCGGCCCGCAGATCACCCCGGATGAAGCCCTGTGGATCGTGCTGTGGACCCAGGGGCTGTCCGAGGAGGGCGGGGGGCGGATGAAGGCCTATCACTACACCAAAGAGATCGTGTCGACGCTGTTTGAGATCGCCACGCTGGCAACCGGCCTCAACGCCGCGGCGCAGGCCGCCAAGGTGGCGGTCGATCAGGCGGCGCAGGCCGCGGCCGCGGCGGCGGCAAAATCGGCGGGTGAGGCGATCGCGAAGCAGGCTCTGCAGGACGCAGCCCGCAGTATCGCCGAGCAGGCCGGCAAGGAATACGCGCAGAAAGTGGGTGAGGAGATCGCCAAGTCGGCAGGGCGTCAGCTCGGCGGCGTGTTGCGGGACAGCTTCATGGCGCGGGTCGGCATGTCGGTGTCCAGCCTGTCGTGGGTGGCGACGACGGCGTTCGACGATGCGGACCGTTGGGCCTATGACCGCATTGGGAAACTCGGTGGTGATCCGCTTGCCGGCGCGACGCTGCATCAGAAGCTTTTTGATGCCAATGCGATTGCCAACCCTTTCGTTTTCGATGAGGACCGTCTGCAGCGCTACGCGGCACTGGCCCGCCAGACCCAGCGGGAGGAGATGCTGGCGGCAGTGCTGAAGGGCGAATCCCTGGATGTGTTTGCGCTGAAGATCGGCGACCTGCAGAGCGCCTCGGATGAGAGCGGGCAGATGGCCCTGCAGATGGCCAGCGATGATGTGCCGCTTGCTGGCGGTGCAGGGCAGGGTGGGCTGATCGATGCGATGCTGAGAATGCCTTTGGAATCGGGCGGGGACTGAGTTGATGAATACGATGCATCGTCGCGGGCTGGCTGTGTGCCTGCTCTTTCTAGTTGGCGGGGCTGGCGCCCAGCAGGCCATGCCGGAAGCGTCCGGTGGCATGCCTGAGACGTCGGGTGGCCCCGCAGCAGATTGCCCGGTGTTGCTGCAGGAGGCCGAGGCGCATTTCGAGCAGGGCCACCAGGCAGCTTCAGCCAAACGCTGGAAGGAGGCGCAGCCGCTGTTGCACAGCGCCAGTGGCGAATTCCTGAAGGTGGCGGCGGCCTGTCCGACCGTTGCCGCGCAGGCCAACCGGCAAGGGGACCGGGCCACGACGGAACTGAAGCTGGTCGAAGCTGCCATCAGCCACCAGAGCGAATGCCTGCCGCGCTTCGACAAGGCACTGGACCTGGATCTCCGTGCCGCCGCGGCCAAGTCGGACAAGGGGGACCCGGCGGAAGTCGAGCGCCTGCTCGCCGAGGGCGAGACGACGTGGCGGGAGGCGGTGGCGGTGTGTCAGTCGCCGCATCGGGAGAAGGCCGAGAAGAGTCTGGCCGCGACGGTCAAGGTTCGCACCGCCAACGCCGAGCTGCTCAGCGCCGGCCCGGCCTGTGATGCGGCCTGGAAGAACGCGACAGCGCTCATCGATTACGCCAAGGGCGCGTGGCGGGACAAGCGCTGGGACGATGCGGCAATGCTCTACGGCAAGGCCGTGATGGCCTGGGAAGGTGCTGCCGACAAGTGTTCCGGCACGAGGCAGCTGCAGGCCCAGCGCAAGGTGGAGCAAACCCAGATCGATGCGCACAACGCCGAGTTCTGTGGTCCGCTGTGGGACAGCGCGACGGATCTGAGCCAGCGCGTGAAGAGCGCCGGCAATGGTGTGTCGGCGACAGAGAAGGACCAGCTGTCGATGAGGGCCGAGGTGGCCTGGCGCGATGCGGCCGGCCAGTGTCATGGCAGTCCGCAGAATCTGGCGCGCAGCAACGCGGATGCGCTGGCCCGGGAGCGGGGCACGCCGCTGCCGGCGAACGCGCAGGCTTTGTACGGGACGCGCAGGCCGACACCGGTTGTCGAGCCGGTGGCGGTCAAGACGTCCGCGGCGACTGCCGCGACGGCAACTGCGGCTGCAGCGCTCCCGGTTGTCAAGGACGCGATCAAGGCGGGAGCTGCAACGACCGCGTTGGTGCCCGTCGTTCCGGCGCCGGTTGGCAAAGTGGCCGAAGTGCCGGCGGCAACCGTCCGCAAGGAAGCACCGACCGAAGCCACGCTGGTCGCCGGCGATACCACCTACAAGGGCCATTTCGCGATGGATCCGAAGAGCGGCATCGTGAGTGGCACGGGCACCGTCGAATGGGCCAATGGCGAGCGCTTCAGCGGCACCCTGGTCGACGGGCGACGTCAGGGCAAGGGGCGCTTCAACTGGGTGGGCGGCCAGTGGTATGACGGTGACTGGGCCGACGACCGGGCGGTCGGCTACGGCATCATCCAGTTTCCGGGCGGCAATCGCTATGAAGGTGCGGTGGTGGATGGAGAGCCGGTTGGTCGCGGTACGCTGGTCTTCGCGTCGGGGGATCGCTACACCGGTGACTTCGTGCGTGGCCTCTTCCACGGCCAGGGCAGCTATGCGTGGAAAAACGGCAACCGTTACGACGGCGCGTGGAACCTCGGCAAAAAGCATGGCCGCGGCCGCCTGACCTGGGCTTCCGGTGACGCCTGGGAGGGCGAGTTCCGCGACGACCTGAAGACTGAATCAGGTCAGAACATCGCAGTAGCCGCGCATTGAGCGGGGGCCAGCGCGTTCCAGGCTGGCTCCATGGTTAATCGTCTGCGGGGCTGGTCTTGTGGGCGGCTTGCAGGGGCGACGTGATGCGTCCGCCGAGCCTGGCCCATTTTCAGCTCACAGTCTCAAACCCACTGGCGGCGGCGTTCCATCAGCTTCCAGATCAGCGGCGTGAGGATCAGCTGCATCGCCAGATCCAGCTTGCCACCCGGCACCACGATGGTGTTGGCGCGGGACATGAAGCTGTCGTGGATCATGCGCAGCAGGTAGGGGAAGTCCACGCCGCGCGGGTCGCGGAAACGGATGATCACCATCGACTCGTCGGCGGTCGGGATGTCGCGGGCGATGAAGGGGTTGGAGGTATCCACCATCGGCACCCGCTGGAAGTTGATGTGGGTGTGGGAGAACTGCGGCACGATGTAATGCACGTAGTCGTGCATGCGGCGCAGGATGGTCTCCTGCACGGCCTCCAGTGAGTAGCCGCGGGTCTTGGTGTCCCGGTGGATCTTTTGTATCCACTCCAGGTTGGTGATTGGAACGACACCGATCAGCAGGTCGGCGTGCCGGCAGGTATTGACCTTGTCGGTGATCACCGCGCCGTGGAGTCCTTCATAGAACAGGCAGTCGGTGTCCGGCGGAAGTTCTTCCCAAGGCGTGAAGTCGCCCATCCTGAGGGCGCGGCGGGCGGCTTCCTCTGCGCTGTGGAGATAGAAACGCCGCTTGCCGCCGCCCGATTCGCCGTAGGTGCGGAACAACTGTTCCAGATCTTCGAGCAGATTGGCCTCCGGGCCGAAGTGGCTGATGCCGCGCCGGCCCTGGCTTTCCGCCTCGATGATGAGGTCGCGGATCTCCTCCCGCGTGTAGCGGTGGAAACTGTCGCCCTCAATGACCGCAGCATTGACCTTTTCCCGCCAGAAGATGCCTTCGAAAGTGTGCTTCACCGTGGTCGTGCCGGCGCCTGACGAGCCGGTCACCACGATGATCGGGTGCTTCATGGACATGGGTTGCTCTCGAAAGTGAATGGTTTTGGCACAGGGCACGGGGCTATGGCCTGTGCCAAAAGCGCTCAGTTTCCGGAGTGAAGCCTAATTCAGCGGTGTTGCAGCAAAAACCGGGCCTCCTTTCAGGAGGTCCGGCTCGGCTCAGGAATGGGTGTTGAGCCAGACCCGCCATTGGTCGAACAGGGCCGGGCTGGCGGCGGCGATTACGGAGCGCTTGATGGCCGGGCCGGCGGTCAGCGGTGTGCCGCCGAGGGTGCTGTAGCAACCGCCGGCTTCTTCGAGGATCAGCCGGCCGGCGGCATAGTCCCACAGCATCTGGCCGCCGTGGATGTAAACGTCCAGGCGGCCGGCGGCCACATAGCACCATTCGAGGGCGCTGGAGCCGAAGTTGCGCTGGGAGTAATAGGGCGGGCGGACGGCCAGTTCGTCGCCGAGGTGGTGGCTGATGCGCTTGAAGTCCACGCCGGCCACCGCGTCCTTGAGGCGGGTGGTCGGGCTGCGCAGTGGCAACGACACGTCGTTGAGCCACGCGCCGGCACCGCGGCCCGCGTAGAAGGCTTCGTCGGTGACCGGGTTGTACACCACGCCGAGCTGGGTCTTGTGATTGACCAGGTAGGCTACGGCCACGCCGAAGAAGGGGATGCCGTTGGCGAAGTTGGTGGTGCCGTCGATCGGGTCGATGACCCACAGACCGTCTACGCCGGCCTGCCATACGCGGCCCTGTTCCTCAGCGGTCATCTCCTCGCCGAGCACCGGAGCCGGGATGAGCTGCGGCAAACGCTCGACGAGGGCCGCCTGGGAGGCCAGGTCGGCTTCCGTGAGCACGCTGCCGTCGGCCTTGTGCTCGCGTACGGCACGCAGGTAGCGGGGCAGGATCGTTTCGCCGGCCATCTGGCGGACCAGGGTGGCCAGGGAGCGGGCGAGTTCGAGGCGTTGGGCACTGGTGGTCATCGGGCGGCCCGTCGGATGGTGAGGGTGCCACTGCCCGGCAAGGTGGGCAGTGCAATGATCGGAAGCGTGGAGAGACGGATCGGCATTTTGTTTCAATCCCGTTTAAACACGCGGTTTTGCGGATAATAGCATGATGAATCCACGCTTCTTCTGCCCCGACGGGCTCGCTCCCAACAGCGACATGCCCCTGCCTGCCGATGTTGCCCATCACGCCGAGCGCGTGCTGCGGCTGAGCGTCGGCGATGAAATCGTGCTCTTCGACGGCCGTGGCGGTGAATGCGCCGCGACCCTGCTGGCCCTCGGCAAGCAAGCCGTGGCCCGTCTCGGCCCGCGCCTGGAGGTGGAGCGGGAGTCGCCGCTGGCGATCACGTTGGTGCAGGCGTTGGCAAGCGGGGACAAGATGGACTGGATCGTGCAGAAGGCGGTGGAGCTCGGCGCGGTGGCGGTGCAGCCGGTGGCGGCGGAGCGTTCGGTGCTGAAGCTGTCCGGCGAGCGGGCCGCCAAGCGGGTGGCCCACTGGCAGCAGGTGGCGGTGTCGGCCTGCGAGCAGTCCGGGCGCAACCGCGTGCCGCAGATCGCCGAGATCCTGCCTCTCAACAAGTATCTGGCGCAGGCGGCGGAAGGGCGTCGGCTGATCCTGGCACCGGGCGCCGCGGGCGCATTGGCCCGTAAGTCCCCTCCGGACGGGCCGCTGAGCGTGCTGATCGGCCCGGAGGGCGGTTGGTCGCCCGCCGAGCTGATCCTCGCCGAACGGGCCGGCTGCGAGCCGCTGGCGCTGGGGCCGCGCGTCTTCCGTACCGAGACCGCCGGGCTGGCGGCAATGGCCGCCTTGCAGACCCTGTGGGGTGATTTCCCGGGAGAGGGCGATGTTTGAATCCGCCGAGCTGGGCCACAAGCTGTCGAAGGCCGACTACGAGTCGATCGAACCGCAGCTGCGCACCGACCTGCTGGACGTGCAGTTCGAGTTACTGGAGAACAAGGGCTTTGCCGCAGTGATCCTGATCAACGGCATCGACGGGGCCGGGCGCGGCGAGACGGTCAATCTTCTCAACGAGTGGATGGACCCGCGCCACATCGAGGTGCATGCCTTTGACAAGCCCACCGACGAGGAGCGTGAGCGCCCCTTCCTGTGGCGCTTCTGGCGGGCGCTGCCGCCGCGCGGCAAGATCGGTGTGCTGTTCGGCAACTGGTATTCCGAGGCCATCGGGGACCGCGCGTTCGGGCGTATCAAGAAGGCACGTCTCGATCAGCAACTGGCCGAATTCAACCGCTTCGAGGCGATGCTGGCGGCCGAGGGCGTGCTGTTGGTCAAGTTCTGGTTCCATCTGTCCAAGCAGGCCCAGAAAAAGCGCCTGAACGCGCTGGAGGCGAATCCGGAAACCCGCTGGCGGGTGCGGGACACGGACCGGGAGGTCTACAAGGAATACGACCGCTACAAGGATGTGGCGGAGCACGTGCTGCGTCAGACCAGCACCGGCATCGCGCCGTGGGTGATTGTGGACGGCTCCGATCCGCAATACCGTGCAGTGCAGGTCGGTCGGACGCTGCTGGAAGGCCTGCGCCGCCGCTGCGAGCACGCCGCGCGGGGCTATCGGACCCGCCAGACGGCGGCGCCGCTGGCCGCGCCGGTGGATGAACGGAACCTGCTGAATGCGTTGGTACTCAACCAGCCGCTGGACAAGAAGGACTACGACAAGCAGTTGGAAAGGTTGCAGGGGCGGTTGGCCCTGGCCATGCGCAGCGAGGCTTTCGCGAACCGAAGTCTGGTGCTGGTGTTCGAAGGCATGGATGCGGCGGGCAAGGGCGGGGCGATCCGCCGGGTTACCCAGGCCCTGGATACGCGCCAGTACCACATCACGCCGATTGCCGCACCGAGCGAGGAAGAGCGGGCGCAGCCTTACCTGTGGCGCTTCTGGCGCCATCTGCCGCGGCAGGGGCGGGTCGCGATATTCGATCGCTCGTGGTATGGCCGGGTCCTGGTGGAGCGTGTCGAGGGTTTCTGCTCGGAGGCGGACTGGATGCGTGCCTATGCGGAGATCAATGATTTTGAGGATCAGCTCGTGTCGGCAGGGGCCATCGTCGTGAAGTTCTGGCTGTCGGTCAGCGACGAGGAGCAGCTGCGGCGTTTCAAGGCCCGTGAAGAGCAGGCCTTCAAGCGTTACAAGCTCACCGAGGAGGACTGGCGGAACAGGGAAAAATGGCCGCTTTATGAACCCGCGGTATGCGACATGATCGATCGCACGAGTACGGAAAATGCTGGCTGGACTCTGGTCGAAGCGGATAATAAATATTACGCTAGGGTAAAAGTGCTGCAGACCCTGGTGGACAAGCTGGAGGTCGCATTGCAGAAATGAAAGAAGTG
This sequence comes from Zoogloea sp. GDB6, assembly GCF_056724105.1. NCBI lineage: Bacteria > Pseudomonadati > Pseudomonadota > Betaproteobacteria > Rhodocyclales > Zoogloeaceae > Zoogloea > Zoogloea sp. GDB6. Next base: position 569,734 of record NZ_CM161497.1, read on the forward strand.
CAAAATAAAATGTTGCATTGCTCAACCCCGATGGGCTGGAGTGTCCGTGAATTCCCCTGATACCGTTTCCGCAGAGCGCGCCGAGCAGCTCTCCCAGCGTTTCGTCGCCTGGGTGCGCGCGGCGGCACCCTACATCCATGCCTTCCGCGGCAAGACTTTCGTGCTGGGCTTCGGTGGCGAGGTGGCAGGCGCCCACCTGGTCGAGAAGCTGGCTTACGACTGCAATCTGCTTGCGGCGCTGGGTATCCGGCTGGTGCTCGTGCATGGTGCGCGTCCGCAGATCGAGGCCGAGATGCTCCGGCGCGGCCTGACGCCGCGCTACCACAAGGGCTTGCGCGTCACCGACGGGGAAGCGCTGGAGTGCGTCAAGGCAGCCGTGGCGGTAACGCGCCTGGAGGTCGAGGCGCAGCTCTCGCAGGGCTTGCCGAACACCCCGATGGCCGGGAGCTACATGCGCGTGACCGGTGGCAATTTCGTCACCGCCAAGCCGGTCGGCGTCGTCGATGGCGTGGATTACGGCTTCACCGGCGCGGTGCGCAAGGTGATCGCCGAGGAAATCGCCGCCGACCTGGACCAGCAGAACGTGGTGCTGATGTCGTCCCTCGGCGTGTCGCCGGCCGGCGAGATCTTCAACATGAGCATGGAAGCGGTGGCCGAAGCGGTGGCGATCGCCCTCAAGGCCGAGAAGCTGATCTACCTGTGTGATGCGCCCGGCCTGCTCGATGCGAAGGGCGGGCTCATCGAGGCCATCACTGCCGATGATGCGGAAGCCATGCTGAACGCCGGTGAAGGGCTGACCGAGGATCTCGACCTTTACCTGCCCTGCGCGATCCGTGCGGTGCGCCAGGGGGTTGGGCGGGCGCACCTGATCGACCGGGACAAGGACGGTGGCTTGTTGCTGGAGTTCTTCACGCCCCAGGGGGTAGGCACCGTGCTGACCCGCGACCCCCTGTTCCGTCTGCGCGAGGCGACCATCGAGGACGTGGGGGCGCTTGGCAGCGTGATCGCGCCGATGGAAGCCGACGGCACGCTGGTACGGCGCAGCCGCGAGCGGCTGGAGCAGGAGATCGAGCGCTTCACCGTCGTCGAGTACGACGGCGTGCTGGTGGGGTGTGCTGCGCTGTATCCCTTCACGGACGAACGCGCGGCCGAGATGGCCTGTGTTGCCGTGGTGCCGGAGCATCGGCGCGCGGGGCTGGGTGAAATGCTGTTGCGCCGGATCGAGATGCGCTCGCGCGCGCTTGGCGTTGAGCGCTTGTTCGTGCTGACGACGCGGACTGCGGACTGGTTCCGCGAGCGGGGCTTCCACGAGGCGCCTCCGGCCGAGTTGCCGCGACCGAAACTTGAAATGTACGACGTCAGCCGCCGCTCCAAGGTTTTCATGAAGGCCCTGTGACGATGCGGTCGATGCCGCGGATCGAGCTTCGAATCCGTCCTTTGCTAGGTCTGCGGCCTGCACGGCATTGGTTGGCTCTCATGCTCGGCATGGCTGCACTGCCTGTACATGCGGCGTTGCCGCCGGGCATGGAGTCGCCGGTGGTGACATTGACCGCGGGGCTGGCGACGATGGCCGGTATGGCGGGAGCGTATCTGTTCTTGCGGCGTCAGCGTCCGACCCGGCCAGAGAAGACCATATCGCCAGTGGAGCAAGGTGACGTCACTGCCTGGTCGGCTGTCGGTACTGAGGTCGGGAACGCGCCGTCGGCGCCTGGTGGTACACGCTATTTCTTGGAGGCGGCGAGTACCGATCGTGGCATAGAAGGCTGGCTCAATGCGGAAGGTTCTCTGTTCTGGATCAACGGAGCGATCGAGAAGGCCACGGGTTACAGCGTCAATGAGGTTCTTGCGGGAGGCTTCATCGACCGGCTCGTTTACGACCGGGATCGGCGCTACTGTCGGGATCAGCTTGCCCAAGCTTTGGAAGGGGAGGCATCCACCGAATTTGAATTGCGACTGGTGACAAAGGACGGGAGAACCGTCTGGATGCTCGGCCGCTGGCAGCCGATCCGTAATGATGAAGGGCTGCTGCTGGGGCTGCGGGCGACGCTGACCGATATCCAGGCACGCAAGGAAGCCGAGTACAAGCTGCTAGAGTCGGTTGCCGCGCTACGTCGTGCCCAGGCTCTTTCAGAGCACTATCTCCGGCGCAGCAACGAGGAGCGTTCCCGCTTGTCCGCGCTGCTGGACGTGGTGCGCGTGGGCATCCTGTTCATGGATTCGGATCGAAGGGTGGTTTACTGCAATCGTGCGCTCTACGACATCTGGGAACTGGCGCTGGGTGAGAGTTTTGTCGGAGTGCGTGACGTCGTATTGCAGCAACACGTGATGGTGCGGATTGCGGACCAGGCAGGCTATCAGCGGCATCTTGCCGATGTGCTGAGCAACCGGAAGCCGAGCGAGCCCTTCGAGATCCGCTTCCTCGACGGCCGTATCGTGACCGATTTTTCGCGTGTGGTGCCGGGGCCGGACGGGACCCGGCCCATCGGTCGCATCTGGGTCTTCGAGGACGTGACCGAGCAGCGCAAGGTGGCGGGGCAATTGATGCGCCTGGCGGAGCGCGATCCGCTGACCAATATCTACAACCGGCGGCGCTTCCATGAGGAACTGGAGCGCATGCTGGCCGATGGTTGCCGTCATGCGGAAGATATTGGTTTGCTGTCCATCGATCTGGATGGCTTCAAGCCGGTCAACGACAATTTCGGCCATCAGGCTGGCGACCGAGTGCTGATCGGCCTGGCTGCTGCAGTGGTCGCGGTGGTACGCCGCAACGAGATGTTCTTCCGGATGGGGGGCGACGAGTTCGCGATCCTGGTGCCATCGGGTACGAAGACTGAACTGACCGAACTGGCGCGCAGGGTGTGTGCCTGCATTGCAGCTCTGCGCTTCGACTGTGGAGCCGAAAGCGTTGGTGTGACGGCCAGTATCGGCATTGCGATCAGCTCCGACTGCGGAAACCATGGAGAGTCCTTGATCGGTGCGGCGGATCGGGCAATGTACGTGGCCAAGTCCCGTGGGGGCAATGGCTGGGCATTTGCCGAAAGTGATGAGGAGCGACTGGATCGCTCTGGCGCGGCGGGCTAGAATCTTGCTATCCCATGGGCGGCAGCGGTGCTGCTCCGGAATCCCAATCGAGAGGTGAAGAAACATGGCACGGATGGTCAACTGTGTGAAGCTCGGCCGCGAGGCTGAAGGTCTGGATCTGCCGCCGATTCCCGGCGAGCTTGGCAAGAAGGTCTTCGAGAACGTTTCGAAGGAAGGCTGGCAGCAGTGGGTCAAGCATCAGACCATGCTGATCAACGAAAACCGTCTGAACCTGATGGATGCGCGTGCGCGCAAGTACCTGGCCGAGCAGATGGAGCGCTACTTCTTTGGTGGTGGCGCCGATCAGATCGGAGGCTATGTTCCGCCCAAGTCCTGAGTCGCGGTTCAGCTTTATACAGCTTGTGCGGCCCCGGTTTTCGGGGCCGTAGTCTTTTGGGCGCCTTGTTCGAGGCTGTATAGCCAGGCCAGCAGCTCGGCGACCGCCACATAGAGTTCGGGCGGAATGCGGGCGTCCAGGTCCACCTGCATCAAGAGTGCGACGAGCTCGGGGGATTCATGCACATAGACCCCGGCCTCCTTGGCACGGGCGATGATCTCTGCCGCGATTAGGCCGCGCCCCTTGGCCACCACCGTGGGGGCCGATGCGTTGGCGTTGTAGGCCAGTGCGACAGCTTCGGCCCGCACTTCCGAGGGTGCTTCGGGGCGGTTCATTGCCTGCCTCTGAGTTCGGCAACCAGCCCGGTGAGCGGTACGTTCGCGGCTGCGAGCGAGTCGGCAAGGCGCGACTCCCCGGACTGCAGCGCTTCGCGGGTGGTGCTGTCGTCGGCGATCAGGCGCACCGCCACGCCGGCTGGGGTCAAGTGCAGGCGGGCCTCGATGCCACCGAGGCTGGGGAGGGTCAGCCGGAGGGTGGAGTTCCAGTAGGGCTCGGGCTGTTGATCATCGCTGTCGCGTGCGTCGCGGGATGGGTCTTCGATTTCCCATTCCATCATCTGCCCGGGCCAGATCTGCCCTTGCCAGACGGCCTGATGGGTGGCAAGGGTGTCCAGTTGCTGATGCACGATGGGCAGCAGCTTCTCGGCAATCGGTGCGGCACTGTCGGTTTTACCGCCGGAAAGGGGGGGGCTGGCCTGATTGCCAGTTGTGTCCTCAGTGCTTCGTCTCCCCTGTGGCTCCACGGTAGCATCACGTCGAGTTGCACTGCTGGCCTGATTGCTGGTTGCGTCCTCCGTGCTGCGCCTTCCCTGTGGCTCCACCGCATCCTCACGTCGAGTCGTACCGGCCTCCTGATTGTTGGCCGTGTCCTGAGCGCCATTGAATAGCATTTCCCAGGGGGAGGGCAGAACCATCTCTGCAGGCTGCCCGCCAGCCGGGGAGGGGGGGGACGATTGGAGGCCGCTGATGGGTGCTTGCAGTATTGCCGGCATGCTGCCCTGGGGTTCCTTGCGCAAGGTGGCTGTGTCCAATTGCCCCGATAGCCAGCGCGCCTGATGGGCCTCGTAGAACAGGCCGCTTTCCGTGACGGCTGTGCCGAGTTGGCCGGCCAGCTGGCTTGTGGCTGCAGGTGTTTGTGGTGCGGCTGGCAGCAGTGGCTGGCCACCATTGAGACTGGCACTGGGCACCGCCGGCTGGCCGGTCAGCAGGACACTGATGAGTTTTCCGGTCTGACTAAGGGCTGCCTGGCTTGATGTGGCAGTGTCGCCAGTCGGCTGGGCCAGGGTGGCCATGATGGCCTGAGGCGTGACCTTGCTGACGATGAGTTCGAGAGTGTCTCCTGCTTTGACCGATTGGGGGAGAGACAGGATGACCTCACGCCCGTCGATGCGGGCGTGGTAGGTGTTGTCCTGCGCGGCAGCCTGGAGGCTCGCCGTGATACGCTGCCCCGGCGTGAAGTCGGGCAGGACGGAGGTGACTGCCCGTACTCGGGCGGTTGGGGCGACAGTTGGCTCGCCGGAGAAAAAACTCACCTCCGAGAGCATCCGCAGGCGGGAGGCGAGGTCGCCTGGAATCATGGTGAGATCACCTGCCAGCCCCTACCCTTACGTCTGATCGGGGTCGCCGTAGGCCTTGCGCACATTCCGTTCTCTTGCGCCGCCAGACAGTAACTGACGTACGTTGTCCATCCAGGGTTCGGTGTGCACGCGCACTTCTTTGTCGTCATCAAGGATGCGGCGAATCAGCGCCACTTTTCTCTGGCGCTCTTCCTCGGGCATGCGTTTCTGACGGCCCGGAAATGCAAGGGCTTCCTCGACGCCGAGACGGTCGCGCAGGGATGCCACCTGCCGTTCAAGGCGTGAGAGACGATCCCAGTCGTTGGCGCGGGCTGCATCGACCATCTCGGTCGAGTAGGTGCTCATTTGTTCCAGCAGGGCAAGGGAACTCATGCAAATATCTCCGGCAGTCTTAACGGTTGGCCTGGTCGGGGGTGCCGATTTCTTCCCAGGCGCCTTTCAGTTCGGAAAGCAGCTTCGCGACTTCATCGAGGGCCGGCTTGCTGTTGTGCAGGTTGGCGTAGAGGAGTCGCTGCATCATGTACTCATACAGGGCGCCCAAGCGTTCTGCAAGATCTCCTCCCGCTTCGTAATCGAGGCTGACCTTGAGGCCGTTGCCGATGATCTCGATCGCGTGGGAGATTGCCTTGCCTTTGGCGGGGACGTTTTGCGCTTCAAGAGCGGCCGTAGCCGTCCCGATCTGCAGAAGCGCACCTTCAAACAGCATCAGGATCAGCTTGTGCGGGTCGGCAGTGGAAACCCCAGTTTCGAAACCGACTTCGCTGTAGGCTGCGGCGGCACGACGGGCGGCGAGGCCGAACGACATCTTGTTCTCCGTTTGGGTTGAGCTTTACGGCTTATTTACTAAGGAGCGCGAGCTGTTGGGTAAGGTAGGTGCTTGTTGTGCTCATGCTCGCCATTGTGGTGTCCAGGGCGGTGAACTGTGCCCGGTAAGTTTGTTCAATGATGCTCAGCCGATTGTTGAGTGCAGTGATCTGTTTCCCAATACTGGTAACGCTTGAATTCAAGCCGTTCGTGCGGCTGGCAATGACGCCAGTAGTGCCCAACAGGTTGGTCGTTGTGGTTTTCAACGAACTGCCATAGGCGCTGATGGCCGATGCAACTGCAGAAAAATTGGTGCTGGCTGCTGTGTCGAATTTTGTGCTGTCAAGTTGAAGACTGCCATCCGACTGGAACGATATCCCCAGCGAACTGAGCGTTTTGTACGCATTGCTCGACAAGCTGCTGGGTACGTTGGTCAATGCGGCCCTGACTTGCGACTGAACGCTGCGCAGAGACGAGTCGCCGTTGAGAACGGCGCCCGTCTTGGATGTGGCATCGTAGGCACCAAGGCTCTTGATCGATGAATTCAGGCTGTTGTAGGCGTTGACGAAGGCCGTGAGCTTGCTCTTCAAGGCCGAGTTGTCCCGTGTCAGCGTCAGGCTGGTAGAGCCTTCTTTGGCGAGCGTCAAGGTGACGCCATCGATGGCGTCAGACACGGTATTGCCGTTGGCTTTTACGGTGATGCCCTGGATCTGGACGATGGCGTCGGTGGCTGGGGTTTCCGCGAAATCGCTATTGCTGATGGAGGCCGCGGCGCCCTTGAACGCGACCGTTCCGCCCAATGTAATCGTGTTCGCGGTCCCGGCCTGATCTGCCGTGAGCTGGAGATGCTGCAATCCGTTGCTGTCCGTAACCGTGCTGGCGCTCACGCCTGCACCGGCGTTGTTGATTGCATCGCGCAGGGCACTCAGAGTGTTCTGGCTCTTGTCCAGCGTGATGGTGACGGCCGCGTTGCTGCCTTGTTGGATCGTCAGCGTGCGTGTGTCGTCACTGCCAAAATCCAACGCCGGATCGCCGGATTGAAATGTTGAGTTGAGCGCCAAGGTCTGGCTGCTACCCAGTTTAGTGACATTGACGGAGTAAGTGCCTGCGACTGCAGAGCTTGTGGTGGTTGCCGATGCAATCGTCGAATCGGCAACTGTTGCATTGAAAGAGGCAAAAGCTGCCGTCGGACTCTGTAAAATTGCCGGTGTCAGCGCACTGGCGGCCGATTGCAGAGAGGATATGGCGCTCTTGAGGGTGCCGAGCGCCGAAATCTTCGACTGATAGCTGCTTTGTTGGGTCTGGAGCTGGGTAAGAGGCTGTCGCTCGACACTCATCAACCCCGTGACGATGGATTCGACGTTTAGCCCCGACCCGATGCCGGCGGATGAAAGGGTTGCCATGGCACTCCTCCGTGTTGCTGTGTTCCTGCTGGATTTGCTTACGGCCGATGCTTGAAAAACTTGAGTGCATCAGCGGATAGCAAATTCATCAGCATAAATCGTGCCCATCTCTGGCGTTGCATAAAAAACAAACCCACCGGGTGGTGGGTACTGGAGGTGGATCAAACTTTTTGCTTGACCAGCAGACCTTGTAGTTTGTCCAGCGCCTTGGCGATGGCCAGTACTTCTTCCGACGGTATCTGGCGAAGCACCTTCTTGGATTCGGTATCGACAACCTTTACTACGGTTGTTCCGGTGTCTTTGTCGATCGAAAACTGCAGACTTTGAGCGGTTTGCTTGATGACATCCTGAATCTGGTTGACCGCTTGGGCCAGCTGATCCGGGCTCAGTTGTGTGGCTTTGTCTGCCTCGGTGATGCTCTTTGCCGCGGAGGTTTCGCCGCTTGATGGGGTGGCATCTGCCTGACGGCTACCGTCCACCGCGGTAAGCGGTTTGGCTGGCGTGGTGTATTGCATCGCGCCCGAACCGACGGGTTGAATGCTCATGATCATCTCCCATTTGTGCAGAAAGCGCCGCTCCCTTTACGGTGCGGCGCCTGCTGCGGCGAAATTTAAAAGCTTGGCGCCGCTTAGCGCAGGAGGGACAGCACGTTATTGGGCATGCTGTTGGCCTGTGCCACCATGGCCGTACCGGCTTGTTGCAGGATCTGGCCGCGGGTCATGTTGGCGGTTTCCTGGGCGAAGTCGGCGTCCATGATGCGGCCGCGGGACGACTTGGCGTTTTCGGATGCGACCTGCAAGGTCTGAACGACCGAGCTGAAGCGGTTTTGGACAGCGCCCCATTGGCCGCGTGCATTGTTGACAGTGGTCAGGGCCTGGTCAATGGCGTCGATGGCCGCCGCCGCGCCGGCGCTGGTCGAGCCGGAGATGTAGGCAGCGGTCATTGCACCGGCGGAGGTCGCCCCGGCGAACTGGCCCGTCGCCAACTCGATGTTGGCGCTGGAAACCGTGATCTGATCGGTGGTTGCAGTGCCCGCGCCGACTTGGAAACTGAAGTCCGAGGTGCCGCTCAGGATGCTCTGACCGTTGAAGGACGTGCCGCTCATGACACGCGAAATTTCCTGGTTCAACTGCTGGAATTCTGCGTCGAGGTTGGCACGGTCGCCACTCGTATAGGTGCCGTTGGACGACTGCACGGCCAGCTCGCGCATGCGCTGCAGGTTATCCGTGATGGCCTGCATCGCGCTTTCAGCCGTCTGCGCCATGGACACGCCGTCGTTCGCATTGCGAATCGCCACGTCGAAACCCTTGGCCTGCGAATTCATCCGGTCCGCAATCGCCAAACCTGCCGCGTCATCGGCTGCGCTGTTGATGCGCAGACCCGACGACAGCCGTTGCACCGACTTGGCAAGGCCCGCTTGGGACATGGACAGGTTGCGCTGGGCATTCAGCGACATCGAGTTGGTGTTGATTGTGGCAGCCATGATGGTTCTCCTTAATTCCGTTCAAGATAAGCGTTTCGGCTTAACTTTGGTTCGCCTTGCCCGGTCCGTGTAAGGCAACCGCCGTTGAATTCATTAACGGAGTCGACAGCTAGGACTTTAGAGATTTGTAGATTTTTTTGTAGGGAATGATCTTACAAGATCTGATCCCACCTCTCCGTGTCTCTTGATAGCGGCGCGGTTTATCAAAGCTTTAGGGCGATTTGCTGGCCGGGGTGCGGTTGGTTCCGGACGCTGTCAAGGCCCGTACGCTGCAAACCAGCTACCTACATGATTCTCTAGAATGAAACCGTTATGAACCCATTTCTGCAAGGCAAGCCCTGCTTCGCGTAGTGCCGCAGGCTCGGCGAGCTGTTCCCGGATCGTGGTGATCCACTTTTGCGGGTCGTTGGGCAGGCGAGTGACAGGGGCATTTTGGTAAGGATAGATGTCGGTGCAGATCACCGGCCAGCCCATGGCTCCATATTCAAGAAGGCGCAGGTTGCTCTTGGCCTCATTGAAGGGATTGATGTCCAGCGGAGCAATGGCGAGGTCGAGATCGAGTCGGGCCAGTGCTTTCGGGTAGGCCTGGAAATCGCGTTCGAAGTCGTGATACTCGTGGATGAAGGGCCTTAGCTGGGGGGGGCACATGCCCATGAAGATCCAGTCCACTTCATCGGCGAGGGCTTCCACCACCGCGTAGATCAGTTCGAGGTCCCCTTGATGCTGCTGGGCGCCGGCCCAGCCGACCCGGGGCTTCACGCGCGGCCGGCGTGGTGGCTCCACGTTCCCCCAATGTGACCATTCCAGGCAGTTGGGCATGATCCGGATGTCCTCGATCATGTCCGCCCACGAGTCGGCCAGTGGTTGCGTGCTGACGACCAGGCGGTCGACTTGGGAGAGATTCTTGCGCAGGCGGAAGCGTCCATCCTTGTAGCCGGATTTGTAGGACGGATGCTTTCTGGGCAGATCGGTGACGAGGTCGTCGATGGTGAGGATCTGTCGTAGCCTGGGCAGGTAACGGGAATACCGCTCCAGTGCGTCGCTTTGGCCGGCATCCAGAGGTTGGTGGAGGATCAGGACGTCGGGAGCGGCACGGGCCAGTTCGATAGGCGAGAGAATCCGTGTCGTGAATGCCTGGGGAGACTCGCAGATCATCGTCTGGGCCAGGCCGGCATGACTGATTGCACGTAGCGGGGCACGCAAGCGGTACTCGCCTGCGCCGCCGGAGACCGGGGCGGCCAGGATGCGCGGTCGGTCGTGAAATTGGAGATCCCAGTCGATGGGGGCCACATGCTCCGGCTTGAAAGGGTCGAGCAGACTCAGATGGCGGTTGTAGGCGGGGTCGTGTGAAAGTTGAGGCAGCCAGCGTTGGAGCAGGGTCTCGTTGGCCTGCTGGGTGACCAGCAGGTCAGCCAGTTTGTTTTCGAGCTTCTGTTGGCGGGCTTGGACAGAGACGCCTCCGTAATGAACCAGTGCGGAGTAGGGGGTCCAGACGACCTTGTAGGCCTTCTCGCCGGCTCGCAGGCACAGATCGAGTGCTCCATGGATGATGGGGAAGTCTGAGGCATTGATGCCGCCCAGTTGGTCGAACACTTCTTTGCGAACCAGCAAGGCCGAGCCGCTGGCTGCGCTGACGTTCTGATCACACAGGGCGCGGCCCATGTAGCCGGGGTCGGTCAGCTCCAGCTGGTTGAACGGGTTGCCCACCGGAGCATTGAATCCCAGAATCCACGCGCCCTGTTGTACCTTGGCGGTTTCGGGGTAGGTGAGGCGGGGCGCCACGATGGCGACCTCGGGGCGCTGGGCGATGGCCATCAGCCGGTCCAGCCAGTCGTCCTGGACGATATGCAGATCGTTATCGAGGAACAGCAGATAGTCTCCCCGGGCTGCTGCCGCACCGGTGTTGGCGCAGTGGGCCCAGTTGAAATCACCGGGCAAGGGGATCACGCGGGCGTGCTGCTCATCTGCCAGGTGGGCCAGGTAGCGGAGCGTATCCGGGTCGGTGCTGCCGTTATCGATGACGATGATCTCGACGTTCGGGTAACGGGTCCGCTCCCGGAGGCTGTCGAGCAGGGGCCGCAGATATTCTTCCCGGTCGCGGGTCGGGATGATGATGCTGACCAGAGGTTGGGTTTCCCAGAGGTAATGAACCCGGCGGGTGCCGAAGAGCGCGCCGTCCAGGACCTCTGCCTTGAGCCCGCGGCGCTGCAGATGATCGGTGAGTGCCGCCTTTTCGGTCTCCGGCTGCATCGCGCGTCGGGAGGCACGTGGCAAGTGGGCCAGTACGTGGTCGATATGGCCGACGCTTGTTTCGCCGCTGTGGTCGAGGATGCGCAGCGTCAGGTCGTAGTTTTCTGCGCCCCGGTGTTCGCCGTAGCGCCCGGCCGAAAGAAATGCCTGTTTTTCGGCGAGCACGAAGCTGCCGAAATAAGCTTGGGCGCGCAGCAGATCCAGATTCAGATCGGGCTTGAAGAGTGGCTCCGTGTAACCGCCATCTGTTTCTCGGGTGTCTTCGTCGCAATAGATCAGACGCCATTCCGGCCTGGCATTGATACGGTCGGCGATGATCTGCAAGGCTTGTGGCTCGAGGGTCAGGCCGGGCTCTATGCGGGCCAGCCAAGTCCCGGGAGAAGCCGCGGCCATTTCGTCGATCACGTAGTCGATGTGTGCGACGTCGCGTAGCGCCAGCCACTGGATGTTCGGGATTTCGGAGAGTCCTTCCGGTGCGTCGACGCCGGTGACCACAGTGAGCAGCCATTCCGGATACAACTGCGCGGCGAAGCTGTCGATCGTGTCGGCCAGTAAGGATTCCTCGCCAGGATGGAGCGCCATCAGCAGGTGAATGCCTGGCCGTTGATGCCACTTGAGCGTCATGCGCTCGGCGAGTAGCTCCGCATCGATCTCCCGCATCGAGGTACGCGAACGCCACAGGGCATAACGCTTGTCATCGCTGGCTGTCTTGGGGAGCTTGTCGGAATCTGAAGCGGAGGTGGGTTGCCCCACGGTGGGGTTTCGCAGGTAATTTGGGTCGGAGCAGAGGGCCAGTGCTTCGGTGAGCGAGGCAGCCTTCACGCTGCCAGGTATGTACCTCGGGGAGAAACGGGTGGTCTCGAATTCGGGAAATTTTTCGCAGAAGCGCTTTTCGTAGCGTTGCCAATCCCTTTCGTCGGGGGCCGAGATGCTTCCGCTGACGAGCAGCAATTCCTTCATGACCCCGACGCGAAGTCCGGCCCGGTGGCAGCGATAGGTGAAGTCGGTATCGTATAGTTGGGCGCCATCGAAGGCGTTGCTGTCGAACCTTACACGGGCGAAGACTTCCTTCTTGGCGGCGATGAATACGCCGTCAAGGGCCTGGACCTCGATGTGCAGGACATCGCCGGTATCGTAGTAGGTGACCGAGAATGGCGCATCCGCCTTCCCTACCGGGCCTTGGATCAACAGGCCGGCCAGATTGGCGGCGCCGCTGTCGGGCCAGTGCGTCGCCTTCAGGGCGGTGGGCCCGGCGACGCCGATCAGGTCGAATTCCTGCAAGCCCTTGTGCAGAACGTCGTCCAGTGCGTCCTGGCACAGGATGTCGATGCCGTCCTGGCACAGTACGATGGTTTCGAAACGGGCTTGCGCGACGCCCCGGGTGTAACCCTCGGCAAGGCATTTCGCGTCACTGATGCGCAGGATTTCGTTGTCCGAGGTGCAGATTTCGCCAATGCGGCGACTGATATACGCAAACTTGTCGTCATCGGTCGAGCAGATGACGAAGCTGACATTGCGATCTGTCGGCACCGGCAGGCGGCCGGAGGTTCGGGAGGGAGGCGCGTGGTCCATGATGTGAGCGGGGAAACAATGTCTGCGGAAAGTGGGGCCGCGGGTACTTACTGCGAATCCGGGGGCGTAGTCGTCAGGAGATCCGTTTCAGGTAGCCGTCCGGTGCAACGGTGAGCACGAGCTTCTGATGAACGGTTCGATCGATCTCGAATTCCGGGTGCGTCTTCAAGTATTCGTGGACGGCCGTCTTGGGGTTGTCACCGGGACCCCAGGGGCGATCCGGAAACATGGATTTGGGCATGTCCTCGATGATCGTGTCGAAGACCACGCAATAGCTGTCCTTGCTGGCGAGGGGCGCATAGGCATTCAGCTCGGCAAGAACGTGCTCATGGGTGTGGTTGCTGTCGAGGCATACGAGGATGCGTTCATGCTTCGCGGCGATGGCGCGGACTTGCTCGATGACCTCGGGCGAGGTGCTGGAGCCTTCGATCATCCGGATACGGGAGTACATGGGGTGGGCTTCGATGGCGGCTCTGTTGTGAGCCCTGATGTCGATGTCCACACCGAGTACTTCGCGGCGGGAATTGCGTGGATCGAGCGTCTGTCCGGATTCGATGGCATCGGACAGGTCGAGAAGTGCCAGCATGGAGGCACTGAAAACAAGCGATCCGCCATGGGCGATGCCGGTCTCGATGATCAGGTCGGGTTTGACCGACCAGATCAGCTCCTGCATCGCAACGATGTCCTGCGGGTATTGGATGATGGGACGGCCGAGCCAGCGGAAATTGTAGGTGTATTTACTCGCCGCGCTCCGATTGACCCACTGGCTGGTCATGTCGTGAAGGAGATCATCGCTGGATAAAGCCGCGATGTTCTCCACGACCTCATCCTGAAACTGCTCGCTCAAATTCTTCAATTCATTTCTCCTTCATTGATTCTTATGATCTTGGCGGGGTTTCCAACGACGACTGCAAAATCCGGAACGTCTTTGGTCACGACCGAGCCTGCACCGATAGTTGCCCATCGGCCGATCTTTATGCGCGGCAGGATCGTTGCGTTGGTGCCGATGAAGGTGCCGTCCCCAATGGAGCAGCACCCGGAAACGCTGACGGCGTGGGCAATGAATACGGATTGGCCGATTTTCGATTCATGTCCGATGACGGCGCCCATGTGGATGCTGCTGTTGTCGCCGACCTCCACTTCCGCCTGAAGAATCACGGATTCCTGCAGGTACAGGCCGACCCCGATTTTGGTCATCGTCAAATCAATGTTCGGATGGATCAGGTTGGTCAATTTCCCACCTGCGGCCAGAATCTCCAATGTGGTTTGATGGCGTACCTTGGTACTGCCGGTGATCAGGTTCACGAAGCCGACATCGTCACCTTTCAGGGATTCAACCAGTTCCAGCCCGCCGAGAACGGGAATTCCAAAAAAATCGGTCCCTTTCTTGGTCTGGTCATTGTCAAGCATCCCTGCAAAATGGACGTTTGGAATAGCCCGTTGAACCGCTCTCACCATGCGGATGGTTTCCGGATTTGCAGCGCCCAGCATATAGATCTTCATGGCGTCTTGACCTTTGCAGAGTGTTGAACAGAAGGGTGTCGCGTCGCAGTACTCGTGTTATTTCCGGGATTGTAGGTGCAGGATGGTGCGAGACTCAGATGAACGGCATTTTCCCAATCATCCTCAGCCTGCCGCCGATGCCGCTATTGACCCAGGCAGCGCAGGATGACCGCCGTGACTCGCTCTTGATCAATGCTCGTCATGTCATGGTAGCTGGGCAGATTGATCGCCCGTCCCGGAAGGTCGAAGGCGTTGGTGTTGCCGCGGCGTTCCTCGAAGGGGGGCAGGCTGGAGAGCGGATGGAAGAACACCCGGGCATCGATGTGGTCTGCCGCAAATGCACTTTGCAGCTGTTCGCGTGTGACCCCCGTTTCGGGAGCGAAGACGACCGTGGGCATCCAGGCGCCGTTGATGCTTCCTTCGGGTTCCGGATTCATGGCAAGCCCTGCGTGGGAAGACAGTGCGTTGCGGTAATCCGCAAGAATCTGGCGTTTGCGCGTTGTCAGTTCATCGATGCGCTGCATCTGGCCGTAGCCGATGGCCGCCTGAAGGTTCGACATCTTGTATTTGAACCCGACTACCTCCGGCCAGAATTGCCGGCTTTGATTTCTCGCTCGCCCGTGATTGCTGAGGGTGAGGACGCGCTCGTAGAGTTCCGGGTCATTGGTGACGAACATGCCACCTTCACCGGTGGTGAGCGTCTTGGTGCCGTGGAACGAGAAGGTGCCGAAGCGGCCCATCGAACCGGCCCGCTGGCCACGGTAGACCGAGCCGATGGCTTCGGCGGCATCTTCGATGACGGGAATGCCGTGTTTTTCGCCGATGGCGAGCAGCCGGGGCATGTCGCACAGATTGCCGTACAGATGGACGGCGACGATGGCCTTGGTGCGTGGGGTGATGGCCTGTTCGACCCTGTCCGGGTCGAGGCACCAGGAGTCGGGCAGGATGTCGACGAAGACCGGATGCGCTCCCAGATGAACGATCGGGGCCGCGCTGGCGATCCAGTTCGTGTCGGCGAGGATGACCTCATCGCCCGGCCCGATGCCGAGTGCCGCCATGCCCATGTGGAGGGCCCCGGTGCAGCTCGAGGTGGCGATTGCATACTTGACGCCCAGATGGGACTTGAAGGCGTCTTCGAAGCGCTGGATGTACTCATAGCACCGTTCGCCCCAGCCATTGGCTGCCGCATCGCTTGCGTAGCCAATTTCCAGCTCGGTGATGGACGGCTTGGTGTAGTGAATGCGGGCGCTCATGTGATTTCCAGGTGCGGAACTGCCGTGACGAATTGCGTTCCCCGGGCGGCGAGATGGTGGTTTTGTGCCTTGACCTCAGCCGCGATGTTCCAGGGCAGGATGATCAGGAAATCGAGGTCGCACTCACACAAGCGGTCGGGGGACAGAATCGGAATATGGCTGCCCGGCAGGAATTTGCCCTGCTTGGCTTTGGCCGCATCGCATACGAAGGGCAGCAGGTCGGGCTTGATGCCGGCGTAGTTGAGCAGGGTGTTGCCCTTGGCTGCGGCGCCATAGGCGGCGAGCTTGCGGCCGGCGCGTTTCTGCTCGATCAGGAAGCTGAGGAAGTCGTCCTTGATGCGGTTGGCCCGTACCTGGAAGTCCTGATAGAGCGCCAAGCTGCGCAGGCCACGTCGTTCTTCCTCGGCGAGCAGGGCAGCGACTGCCGGCAATGTCGGGAACGATGCGTCGGTGTGGCAGGCGAAGACCCGCAGGCTGCCGCCATGAGTGGATAGCTCCTCCACGTCGTAAATACGCAGTCCGGCCGCTTGGAGGATTCTCTGCGTGGTGTATAGCGACAGGTAGGAGAAGTGCTCGTGATAGACCGTATCGAACTGCACGTGTTCGATCAGGCGCATCAGGTGCGGGAATTCGAGCGTGATGGTGCCGCTGGGGCGGAGCGCCGTCTTGAGTCCGTGGGCGAAGTCATTGATGTCCGGGACATGGGCGAACACATTGTTGCCGACGATCAGGTCTGCCTGTTGCCCCGAGGAGGCGAGCTGGCCGGCCAGGCGTGAGTCGAAAAAATCGCGCAGGACCGGGATGCCGAGGGCCTCGGCGGCGGCGGCCGTGCTGGCAGTCGGTTCGATTCCCAGGCACGGGATGCCGGCGGCCACGAAATTCCTGAGCAGGTAACCGTCGTTGGAGGCGATCTCGAGAACCAGGCTGTTGCTGTCGAGGTGCAGCCGTCGGGTCATGGCTTCCGCGTATCGTGCCGCATGGGCCAGCCAACTGCTGGAGGTGCTGGAGAAGTACGCATACTGTTCATCGAACAGTTCGCTGCTGTCGGTGTAATCCTCGGTCTGGACCAGCCAGCACTCCCCGCAGACGTGGGTGCGGAGCGGATAGTATTTTTCGGGGCGAGTCAGATCGGCCGTCGTCAGGTAGGCATTGGACGGGGGAGAGAAGCCGAGGTCGACAAAAGGATGGGTCAGCGGCGAGGCGCAGTGACGGCATTTCATGGCTTGATTCCGGCAAATCCTTCGGTCAGCGGCGGGTGGTCCTGATCTCTCGCCGAAAGCTCGGTGATTGGCAGAGGCCAGGGGATCGCCAGTCGCGGGTCTTCTGCATGGAGGCCATCCTCCGCGGCAGGAGCATAGGCGGCCGAGTGGCAATACAGCATTTCGACATCGTCGCTCAGGGTCTGGAAACCGTGGGCAAAGCCCTCGGGCAGCAGCAGTGCGCGGCCGTTATCGGCCGAGAGCTTTTCCGCGTGCCAGTGCAGAAAGCTTGCCGAGCTGCGGCGCAGATCCACCGCCACGTCCCACACCTTGCCGCGGATGCAGCGGACCAGCTTCATCTCGGCGTGGGGCGGGTGCTGGAAATGGAGGCCGCGTACAGTGCCGCGCCGGGCCGTGTAGGTGTGGTTGATCTGGGCTATCGGTTTGCTCCAGCCGGCGCTCAGCAGTTCCTCCGCGCAGAAGAGGCGCGTGAGGAAACCGCGTGCATCGCCGATGCGCTGCGCTTCGACGAGCTTCAGTCCGTCCAGCGGCAGGGGCGTGATCGTCAGCCGGTTCATGCCGCCGCCTCCCATGCGGCAATGTCGGCGGAGCACAGCGCTCGCGTATCGGCGCCGTCGCGTTGGGCGCGGTACCACGCCATCGTGTGCCGGACGGCGTCGTCGATGTGCCAGTGCGGCCGAAAGCCGAGAAGGCTTTGAGCCTTGGCCGAGTCCAGGCTCAGCAGGCCGGCTTCATGGGGGCCGGCGGGGCTTGCGCCGTAGTGGACATCCCCGCCGGCGTAGGCCTTCCGAGCGAGTTCGATCACGTCGCGGACACTCGCGACATCTGCCGTTGCGGGGCCGAAGTTGTAGGCACCGGCCAGTTCGGGCCGATCCCAGAGATGGTGGGCCAGGGCCAGATAGCCGGCGAGGGCGTCGAGGACGTGCTGCCAGGGGCGGACGGCGTCGGGGTTGCGGATGTCGAGTGTCTGCCCGCTCTGCCAGGCGCGCACGGCATCGGGAAGCAGGCGATCTTCCGACCAGTCGCCGCCGCCGATCACATTGCCGGCGCGTGCGCTTGCGACCGCCGTGCCGTGTGCCCGCAGGAACGCGTCGCGGTAGCTGGCAATGACCAGCTCGCTGGCGGCCTTGCTGGCGCTGTAGGGATCATGTCCGCCGAGTGCGTCGATCTCCCGGTAGGGCCATGGCCATTCTTCGTTGCGATAGACCTTGTCCGTCGTGATCATCACCGCGACGCGCAGTCCGTCGACGTGGCGAAGGGCGTCCAGGAGGTGAGCCGTCCCGAGCACGTTGCTCGAGAAGGTCGCGAGGGGATCCCGGTAGCTGGCGCGTACCAGTGGCTGGGCCGCCAGGTGGAAAACGATCTCGGGCCGGGCCTCGTGGACCAAGGCGGCAAGGGCGGCCGCATCGCGGATGTCGCAGAAATGGCTGTGGCCGTGTTTCCCGCCATCGTTAAGCGTGAACAGGCTGGGAGCGCTCTCGGGAGGCAGGCTGATGCCCGTGAGCTCCGCACCGAGTCGCTCCAGCCAGAGGGCCAGCCAGCTGCCCTTGAAACCGCTGTGGCCGGTCAACAGGACCCGCTTGCCGCGCCAGAAGTCCGGCCTGGGAATCACGACCAGACCTTCCAGGGCGCCTTGCCGGAATGCCAGAGATCTTCCAGAAAGTTCTTGTCGCGCAGCGTGTCCATCGGATGCCAGAAGCCGCGGTGTTCGAAGGCCATCATTTCACCGTCCTGGGCCAGTCGGGTCAGAGGGGCGCCTTCCCAACTGCACTGGTCGTTGTCGATGTAGTCGAGACACTTTGGCGAGAGCACGAAGAAGCCGCCATTGATGAGACCGCCGTCACCGCGGGGCTTCTCGATGAAGCTCGTGACCTGATTGCCATTGCACTCCAGGGCGCCGTAGCGGCCGGGTGGCAGCACCGCCGTCACGGTGGCGAGCTTGCCATGCTGGCGATGGAAGTCGATGGAGGCCTGGATGTCGAGGTCGCTGACCCCGTCGCCGTAGGTGAAGCAGAAGGCCTCGTCGTCCTTGACGTAGTCGGCCACGCGTTTCAGGCGACCGCCGGTGAGGGTGTCTTCCCCCGTATCGATCAGGGTCACCCGCCAGGGCTCCGCTTTCTTGTGATGCACTTCCATGCGGTTTTCTGCCATGTCGAAGGTGACGTCCGACATGTAAAGAAAATAGTTGGCGAAATACTCCTTGATCACGTAGCCCTTGTAGCCGCAGCAGATCACGAATTCATTGACCCCGTGGGCGGCGTAGATCTTCATGACATGCCAGAGAATCGGCTTGCCGCCGATGTCGATCATCGGCTTGGGTTTGAGGTGGGTTTCCTCGGAAATGCGTGTGCCCAAGCCGCCGGCCAGAATGACTGCCTTCATGGATGGTCCTTGATCAAAGTCCTGCGCCTGGTGAGTCAGGTGTTTGTAGTGCTGGCTGCGTAGGTGCGACCGTCTTCGATGATGCAGGTCATGTGGCCGAAGACCTCCGGTGGCGCGCCCTGGGGATAACGGCGCTTCAATTCGCGCATCAGCAGGAAGGAGCCAAGCCGTTCCGAAAGGAAACCCACGGCACGGATTTGATAGATGTTGTAGCCGCGGATGCGGCTCCCGTAAGTCTCCAGGAATGTTTTTCCCAGGGTGCTCAGCGCACTCAATGTTCCGGCAAGCCACTGGCGGGGATAGATCCCCAGTTCGCAGCCGCCCGGGATGATGACCTGTTCCCTGACGAAGTCGGCTGCCGCTGCCTTGTCGAGGATCCCGTTATTGATCGCGAGGGACGTGTAGTCGAGCAAATCGACCAGCTCGTGGACCAATGCATATTGGTGGAAGAGTCCGGTCGGGAAGTGACGGGGTTGGGCGAGGAGGAATTCATGTTCGCCCGTGGGACTCATCTCAGACGCATCCAGAGGCTCGGCTTCATGGCGTTCCATTTCCCGCATCGTCGGGTAGCTTTCGGAGGGGCGGCCGAGCGGACGACGCAGGATCGCTTTGCGATAGGAACAGATCCCCACCAACTGGTATTCCGGAGGCAGTTGTTCCAGAGCGCGGGGCAGTGCATAGGAACCCGCTGCGCCGAAGGAGAGGCTCCGGTTTTTGTGCCAGAAGTTGTGCAGCCGGCTGATGTGCAAGGGGCTTTCTTCTTCGTATTCGCCCAGGGCAATGGCATCGTCGAACCAGTAGGGGGGGAGCATTGGTTCTGCGTGCGAAATGCAGTAGCGGGTGATGGGCTTCATGTCCTGGCGGGCTGTCGGCGGGTGTGGGCTGTGGGTTTTTGTTACGGCACGAGGGCTGCCTGCTTTAATCGGCGGCGTGGTCCGGGTTCGGGAGGTGCCGGTCCGCTCAATCGAGCGTGAGCCCGGCAAGCATCCTGGCGGGTGACGCAGCGCAACGCCAGTGGGATTGTAGTGCTTCAGGTGACAGACTCCCGTAGCCCCAGGTGGCTGCGATGAAGGGCAAGCCGTTCGCATCGGCCGACTCCCCGTCCTCGCTGCGGTCGCCGATGTAGATGGCGCTGTTCTTCGGCAGTTCATGGTCGGCCAGCAGGCGGGCGATCATCGCGGCCTTGGTGGGCAGGCGCGGCTCGAACAGGTCCAGTGCGTAGATGTGGTCGAAATAGTCGAGCCAGCCCAGGTGGGCGAGGATCAGGCGGGTGGGGTGGATGCGCTTGTTGGTGGCGATGGACAGGGACAGGCCGGCCTCCCTCAGGGCTTGGAGCATGTCGCCGACGCCGGCGTAGGCGGCGGTCTGCTTGTAGCCTTCGCTGTCGTAGCTGGCTTTGAAACCGTCGGCGAGGCGGGCGATCAGCGCTGTGTCGGTGCTGCCGCTGAGCAGCTGCAGGGTTTCCAGCAGCGGCGGGCCGATGATGCTCTCGTCGATGGTGACGACCGGGCTGATGCCCACATGGGCGAAGGCGTCACGGAAGCTGGCCAGGATCGCCGGTGCGGAGTCGATGAGGGTGCCGTCGAGGTCGAACAGGATGTGGGTATAGCGGGGCATGGACGTGAATGCGTGATGAGCGGCAAGGACCCGGGATTATGGCCCCGTCGGGTATATTTGCGCGCCCGAACCGGATTTTGCGCACCATGGACACGACCGATCTCGACACCCCCGACGACTCCCGCCGCTTTGGCGGCCTGGCCCGCCTGTATGGCGGGGCCGGACGCGCCCGGCTGGCAGCGGCGCGGGTCTGCGTGGTGGGTATCGGCGGCGTCGGTTCGTGGGCGGCCGAAGGGCTGGCGCGCAGCGGCATCGGCGCGCTGACGCTGATCGACCTGGACCACGTGGCCGAATCCAACATCAACCGGCAGATCCATGCCTTGGACGCGACCCTCGGCCAGGCCAAGGTGGAGGCCATGCGCGAGCGCATCGCCGGCTACAACCCGGCCTGCCGGGTGGATGTGGTGGACGATTTCGTGACCATCGACAACACCGCCGAGCTGCTCGGCACCGGCTTCGACTACGTGGTGGATGCCATCGACGTGGTGCGCGTGAAGGTGGCGATGATCGCCTTCTGCCGGCGCGCCGGTGTGCCGGTGATCACCTGCGGCGCCGCCGGCGGGCAGATCGACCCGACGCAGATCCGCGTGGACGACCTGTCGCGGACCATCCAGGATCCGCTCCTGGCCAAGGTGCGCGGGCAGTTGCGCAAGGGCCACGGCTTTGCTCGCGACCCGAAGAAGAGGTTCGGTGTGGAGGCGGTGTTCTCCACTGAGCCACTGCGCTATCCGTCGTCCGACGTGGCCTGCGAGGTGTCGGTGGGGGGGCCGGCGGGCCTCAACTGCGCCGGCTTCGGCTCGGTGGTGACGGTAACTGCCAGCGTCGGCCTGTTCGCTGCCGCGCGGGTCCTCAACGGGCTGGCGGCGGCTCGATGAACAGGGCCGGGTCGACCGCTGCGCCGTTCAGATAGACGCTCCAGTGCAGGTGCGGGCCGGTGGCGCGGCCGCTGCTGCCGGATTGGCCGAGCACGTCGCCGCGGTGCACTGTCTGGCCGAGCTGGACGCCGGCCTTGTCCAGGTGGCAGACCATGCTGACGAAGCCCTGGCCGTGGTCCACGAAGACGGTTTTCCCGTTGAAGTAGAAGTCGTCCACCAGTGTCACCACGCCGTCGGCCGGGGCGCGCACGGCGGTGCCGGTGGGCACTGCGACGTCCAGCCCGGTATGCGGGGCGCGCGGCTCGCCGTTGAAGACCCGGCGCAGGCCGAAGCGGCTGGACAGGCGGCCAGCGGCCGGCAGCGCGAGGTCCGTGCGCGCCACCGCCACGTCGCGGAACTGGCTGCGGACGCTGATCTGGCGGTCCCGCTCGGCGTTGATGCGGTCCAGATCTTCGTCGTCGGGGGTGACCATCTTCGGGTTCTTGATCGTCAGCCGTTGTACCGGGTAGGCCTTGGCAGCTACGTGGAAGGGCAGGGGGCGTCGGGCTGCGTCGGGGCCGACTTCCAGGTACTGGTCACCGACCGGCGTGTCGAGGGGCAGGCCGACCAGTGCGTACCAGCCTCCCTGGCGCTGCTGCAGGAATACCGGGTGGCCGGCGTAGCGGACTTCAGGGCGGGGCGCGCCGGCCTCGGCGACGAGGATGGACGCGACGCCGCCGGGTACGGATTCAGGGCGCAGTTCGGCAAGGGCGGGGACGCTGCCGCAGGTCAGCAGGACGAGGGCGGCAGCGGCGTGCCGGAGGCGGGGTGGAATGGACATGGTGGAGCGGGAACGCAGTGGGGTGGGGATTTGACCATGTTCCACCTGCCGCGTGGATTAACATCGAGTATGGTCACATCAGTTTTGACGCAGACAGGCAGGAGCAGAAGATGACGCAGGAAGCGATCGTGTTGTTCGCCCATGGGGCGCGGGATCCGCAATGGGCTGAGCCGGCACGCCGGGTGGCGGCGGAGGTGCAGCGCTTGAGGCCGGACGCGCAGGTGACGGTCGCCTTTCTCGAATTGATGGAGCCGACGCTGGCCGATGCGGTGGAGGCGGCGGTCGCCGCCGGTGCGCGCAGTCTGCGCATCGTTCCGCTGTTCCTGGCCCAGGGCGGCCACCTCAAGCGCGATGTGCCGGTGCTGGTGGAGGCGGCCCGGGCGCGCCATCCGGATTGCCGCATCGAGCTGGTGGCGGCGGTCGGCGAGGACGACGGCGTCGTGCATGCGATGGCGGCGTATTCGGCTGGAGCCTGAAGCACTGGCGAGCGGTGCAGGTTGGTCGGGGCGGGTTAATTATTTACTCGCTAACCCGTGGATTCTGGTTGGTCTATAGACAATCCGTGAATTTACCTCCATAGAAGCCAGCGAGGGTCTTGACGCATTTAAATATTAGATTATTCTAATATTTATGTTCCGATACCTCCCTGCCCTGCGTGCCGGCCTGTTGGCCGGCCTCGTGTTCGCCCATGGGCCGCTGTTCGCGGCCGACGGCGCGGACGCCGTTCCCACCGTCCAGGTCCGTGCGCTGGCCCGTGCCGGCACCTACGTCAGCGAAGCCGTCATCGAGGCGGTCCGCCAGGCCACCGTGGCATCCCAGGTTCAGGGCCGCGTGCTGGAGGCCAAGGTGGATGCCGGCGCACGGGTGCGCCAGGGTGAGGTGCTGATGCGCATCGACACCCGCGAGGCCGACCAGGCGGTGGCCGGCGCCGCGGCGAACGTCGCGGCGGCCCAGGCCCGGCTCGGCGACGCCCGCCTGGGCCTTGAGCGGGCCCGCAGCCTGAGGGCGCGCAATTTCGTCAGCGCCGCCGCCCTCGACCAGGCTCAGGCCGCGTATGACGCGGCGCTGGCCCAGCAGAAAGCGGCCGAGGCCGGGCGGGCGCAGGCCGACGCCTCCCGCGGCTTCGCCACCGTCACCTCGCCGCTCAACGGTGTCGTCGCCCAGCGCCTCACGGAGGCGGGTGAAATGGCCCAGCCGGGGCGTCCGCTGTTGATCGTCTATGAGCCGGGTGGCTTGCGTGCGGTAGCCGACGTGCCCCAGGCCCGGCTGGCTGATTTGGCCAAGGCCGGCATGAAGGCACGGGTCGAGTTTCCCGAGTCCGGGCGCTGGCTCGATGCGGCGTCCGTCGTCGTACTGCCGGCGGCCGATCCGCGGACCCACACGGCCCGCGTGCGGGTGAACCTGCCTACGGATGTCACGGGCGTGGTGCCGGGTATGGCGGCGCGTGTGCATTTCGCGGTCGGCGAGGCACCGCGCCTGGCGGTGCCGGCGGCGGCGGTGCTGCGTCGCGGCGAGCTGACTGGCATCTACGTGGCGGACGGCAAGGGTGGCTTCAGTCTGCGCCAGCTGCGCCTCGGCAATGCACTGGACGACGGCAGCGTCGAGGTGCTGGCCGGCCTGGCCGGCGGCGAGAGCGTGGCCCTCGACCCGGTGCGTGCCGGCCTGGCCCGGAAGGCGCGCTAACCATGGGTATCGCCGGACGTCTCGCGGCGCTGTTCCAGCGTAACGCCCTCACGCCCCTGCTCGCTCTGGTACTGATGTTGCTCGGCGTGTTCGCCGCGCTGATCACGCCGAAGGAGGAAGAGCCACAGATCGACGTGACGATGGCCGACGTGATGGTGGCCTTTCCCGGCGCCTCGGCGAAGGACGTGGAGGCTCTCGTCGCACGGCCAGCGGAGCAGGTGTTGTCGCGCATCGCCGGTATGGATCACGTGTTCTCGGTGTCGCGCCCGGGCATGGCGGTGATCACCGTGCAGTTCAAGGTCGGCGTGAAGAATCAGGACGCCATCGTGCGCCTGTACGACACCATCCACAGCCACCGGGACTGGATTTCTCCCGAGCTCGGCGTGGCCGAGCCGCTCATCAAGCCGAAGGGCATCGACGACGTGCCCATCGTCGCCCTTACGCTGTGGACGCGGGACGAGGCCCGCTCGGCCTTCGACCTGCAGCAGGTGGCGCAGGCCGTGGAGGTCGAACTCAAGCGCGTCAAGGGTACCCGCGACGTCAGCACCATCGGTGGCCCCGGTCACGTGCTGCGCGTGCTGCTCGATGTGGGGAGAATGAACGCCTTCGGCATCACGCCGCAGGACCTGAAGGGCGCGCTGCTGCTCGCCAATGCGTCCCAGCCGAGCGGCGTGCTGACCCGTGCCAACCAGGAGGTGCTGGTGCAGACCGGCACCTATGTGGAGAGCGCCGCCGACGTGCGGCGCCTGGTGGTCGGTGTGTCCGGCGGCAAGCCGGTGCATGTGGCCGACGTGGCGACGGTGCTCGACGGGGCGGACCAGCCGTCCCGCTATGTGTGGCACGGCCTCGGCAAGGGCGCGCCGGAGGCCGGCGCGGCGGCCGGCGAGCGCTTCCCGGCGGTGACCCTGTCCATCTCCAAGAAGCCGGGCGAAAACGCTGCCGACGTGGCCGACGGCGTGATCCGCCGCATCGAGGCCCTGAAGGGCAGCATCGTGCCGGACGGCGTCGAGGTGACGATCACCCGCAACTACGGCGCAACGGCCACCGAGAAGGCGGACAAGCTGATCGGCAAGCTGGTCTTCGCGACCTCGGCGGTGGTGCTGCTGGTGTTCTTTGCGCTCGGCAAGCGCGAGGCGGTGATCGTCGGTGCGGCGGTAACCCTGACCCTGGCGGCGACGCTGTTCGCGTCCTGGGCCTGGGGCTTCACCCTCAACCGGGTCAGCCTGTTCGCGCTGATCTTCTCCATTGGCATCCTGGTGGACGACGCCATCGTGGTCGTCGAGAACATCCACCGTTGGCACGCCCTGGAGCCGGGCAAGCCCTTGTGGCAGCTGATTCCGAAGGCGGTGGACGAGGTCGGCGGGCCGACCATCCTGGCCACGTTCACGGTGATCGCGGCGCTGTTGCCGATGGCCTTCGTCAGCGGTCTGATGGGCCCCTACATGAGCCCGATCCCGATCAATGCGTCGATGGGCATGTTCATCTCGCTGGCAGTGGCCTTCGTGGTGACCCCCTGGCTGGCCGGCAAGCTGATGAAGGGAGGGCACGTTCCAGTAGATGCGCAAACGCCGCCGGACCACGGCCCCGACCGCCTCACCCGCCGCCTCGAAGCCCTGTTCCGCCGCCTGATGACGCCGCTGCTCGATCCCGTCCGTGGCGGCCGCGCACGTGCCAAGCTGTGGTTTGGCGTGGTGCTGGCGATCGCCCTGTCGGTGTCGCTGGCGGTGGTGCAGTTGGTGGTGCTGAAGATGCTGCCCTTCGACAACAAGAGCGAGTTCCAGGTGGTCCTCGACATGCCGGTCGGCACGCCGGTCGAGGCCACTGCCGAGGTGTTGCGAGAAATCGGTGCCGAGCTGGCCAAGGTCGATGAGGTCACCGACTTCCAGGCTTACGCGGGTACCGCGTCGCCGATCAACTTCAACGGCCTGGTCCGCCAGTATTACCTGCGTGCCCAGCCCGAGATGGGTGACATCCAGGTGAACCTGGTGGACAAGCATCACCGCAGCCGGCAGAGCCACGAGATCGCGGTGAGCGTGCGCGACGCGGTGGCTGCCATCGCCAAAAAGCACGGCGGCAATGCCAAGGTAGTGGAGGTGCCGCCGGGGCCGCCGGTGCTGTCGCCGATCGTCGCCGAGGTGTACGGCCCCGATTACGCCGGGCAGGTCGCAGTGGCCGGCAAGCTGCGCGCGGCTTTCGAGGCCAGCGCGGACATCGTCGGCGTGGATGACACGGTGGACGAGGCTGCGCCCAAGCTGGTGCTGCGCGTCAACCAGGCCAAGGCGGCCCAGCTCGGCGTGGCGCAGGCCGACATCGTCGAAGTGGTTCGGCTGGGCCTCGGCGGCGAGAACGTCACGCCGGTGCATGGCGGCGACAACAAGTACGAAATCCCGGTGCGCCTGACGCTGCCTTCGGAAGACCTGGCGGGCATCGAGCAGATCCTGCAGATGCGTGTCCGAGCCCGCGCAGCGGAGGCCGGCGGCGCGTTGGTGCCGGTGTCGGAGCTGGTCCAGGTGGAGCCGACGCGGCGGGAGCAGGTGATCTACCACAAGGACCTGCTGCCGGTGGTCTATGTGACCGGGGACATGGGTGGCAAGCTGGATTCGCCGCTGTACGGCATGTTCGACATCCGTAGCCGTGTGAAGGACCTGCCGTTGGTCGGTGAGCGCCTGGCCGGCACCCTGGGCGAGTGGTTCATCCACCAGCCGGACGACCCCTACGCGGCCTACGCGATCAAGTGGGATGGCGAGTGGCAGATCACCTACGAGACTTTCCGCGACATGGGCGCTGCCTACGCGGTAGGCCTGGTGCTGATCTACGTGCTGGTGGTGGCCCAGTTCCGCAGCTACCTGGTGCCGCTGATCATCATGGCGCCGATCCCGCTGACCCTCATCGGCGTGATGCCGGGGCATGCGCTGCTGCACAGCCAATTCACCGCTACCAGCATGATCGGGATGATCGCGCTGGCCGGCATCATCGTGCGCAACTCGATCCTGCTGGTGGATTTCATCGACCAGCAGGTGGCGGCCGGCGTGCCGATGGCGGAGGCCACCATCCATGCGGCGGCGGTGCGTGCCAAGCCGATCGGCCTGACTGGCCTGGCTGCGATGATCGGCGCGCTGTTCATCCTCGACGACCCGATCTTCAACGGGCTGGCGATCAGCCTGATCTTCGGCGTGCTGGTGTCCACGCTGCTGACCCTGATCGTCATCCCGGTCCTGTACTTTGCCGCCACCCACGGGCGCGGCGCGCACGGCGGAGAGCCCTCATGAAGCTGAACATCAACCAGTGGGTGCGCGTTTTTGCCGGCACCTTCGTACTCGTCTCCCTCGGTCTCGGCGTAGAGGGCAGTCCCTTCTTCGTCAGCCACAACTTCCTGTGGTTCACCGCCTTCGTCGGCGCCAATCTGTTGCAGAGCGGCTTCACGCGCTTCTGCCCGCTGGAGAACATCCTGCGCAAGTTCGGCGTCAAGGATGAGGTCGGCTGCCGCTGAGATTGTGGCGAGGCGTGGCGGCGCCTCAAGCTTTGGGGCCGCAGGCCGTACACCTGCGGGTCATGAGTCCGATACCCGCAACCCCGTCGAGCCGCATCCGGGCCGTCCTTCGCCACCTGTGCAGCCTGCCGGGTATGGAGCGGCGCTGGTTCGGCCTGGTCCTCGGGCTTGGGCTGCTGCTTACCGGCTGGGGCTGGTCCTACCTGCGTAACCAGGATGCGGAGTTTGAGCAGGCCCGCCACGAAGCGGCGGCCGATCGGCTGGAGCACCAGCTGAAGGAGCGTTTCGGCAAGGTCGATTTCATCCTGCGCGGGGTCACCGGGATGTTCTCCGCCCAGAACCTCGTCGAGCGGCGTGAATTCGAGACCTACGTGGCCGGCCTGAAGCCGACCGAGGCGCTGCCCGAGGTGCTGGGCATCGGCTTTGCACGGCGCGTCGAAGCGCTCCGCATCCCGGCCATCGAGGCCTTGCTGTCGGCCAGCTACGGTAAGCCGACCCGCGTGCTGCCGCGGCCCGATCCGCGGGTCCAGCGCCTGAGTTTTCCGCTGGTATATCTATGGCCGCTCAGCGATCGCGCAGATAGCGTGATCGGTCTGGATGGCTACGCCGACCCGGTACGTCGGTGGGCGATGGACGCCGCGCTGAAGTCCGGCGAGATGGCGATGAGCGCTCTCGCCGAGCTGACGGGAATGGATTCTGCCGAAAGGGTGCCCGGCGTCGTGCTGTACCGGGCGGCGAGACCGGTCGACGAACTCGGCGCCAGCGACGGGGATGTTGCCGATGGACTTGTGGTGCTCGCTATTGCGGTGAGGCCGATGTTCGACACGCTGCGTGTGGCGGCGATCGCTGGCTACGATCTGGTGGTGGATGACGTCACCGACGCGATACCTCGACGCGTCTACTCGGACGTGGCTACCATGCAGGTGTCGCCGGTGGTGGTGCGGGAAGTGCGCTTCGGCGAGCGCGACTGGCGCCTGTCGATTCTGGCACCGCCAGCAACGAGCCAATGGGCGACATCCACGCTGGCCGCCTTGGGAGGCAGTGTGGCCAGTGTGTTGCTGGCCCTTGTGGTGGCCAGCCTGGCCGGGCAACAGAAGCGGGCCGAGAGTCTGGCTGCCGACATGACCCGGGAACTGTGCGCCAGTGAGAAGCGCTTCGAGCTGGCCGTCTCGGCGACGGACGAAGGAATCTGGGAGTGGCAGGCCGACCGCCGCGAGATCTTCCTGTCGCCACGTTGCGACCGCCTGCTGGGCTACCCGGAGGGCGGCTTGCCGCGCAGCGGACGCGGCATCCTGCGTTCCATGTCGGTGTCGGGGCGGCGCGATTTCATCGCCGCGTTCCGGGGCTTGATCCGTGATACGCGTGCCCTCGACTGCGTGGTGCCGATTGCCCGCGTCGACGGCAGCATCGGCTGGTTCCATCTGGCCGGCAAGGCCGAGTTCGATGTCGCTGGGAAGCCCATGCGGACTGCCGGTGCCGCGTCCGATGTCACGGCCCTGCGGCGTGCCCGCCAGGCCGTAGTGGATTCCCATGCCCGTCTCGATGCGTTGTACCAGCACGCGTCCCTCGGTATGGCCCTGATCGACGCCGAGGGGCTTTACCAGCAGGCCAATCCGGCTTTTTGCCGCATTACCGGGTATTCGGAGGACGAACTGCGCGCCGGCTGCGAACTGGAGCCTGGAGCGAAGGCCGATGGCGGCCCGGCTGGAGCGCCGACGGTCATCGCCAGCGCCCGCGAGACCGAGTTCGTACGCAAGGACGGGCGACGCGTACCGGTGCTGGTGACGACCACGGTGGTCGGCGGCAGTGACGGTCAGCGCTGGCTGATCGTCGAGGACGTGACGGCCCGCAAGGCCGAGCAGCAAGCCATCCAGGAGGCCCATGCGACCAACGAATCGCTGATCGCCGCGATGCCCGACATGCTGTTCCAGCTCAATGGCGAGATGCGCATCGTGCGCTACCACGCGGACAGCCGGGAAACCCTGTCGATGCCGCCGGAGGCTTTTCTCGGCAAGCGCCTGGACGAATCCCTGTCGCCGGACATGGCACGCCGCTTCGCCGAGGCGGCCCAGGCCGCGTCGCTCAGCGGGCTGTTGCAGCGTGTCGAGTACACGTCCGCCCGTGGGGGCCGCCAACGCCATTTCGAAGCGCGCTTCCGGGCCGTGCGCACCGGCGGGGCACTGGCGGTGATTCGCGACGTTACCGATCTCAAGGAGACCGAACTGGCCCTGCGCGAAAGCGAGGCCCGCTGGCAGTTTGCGCTGGACGGCGCCGGCGACGGGGTGTGGGACTGGAATATCGCGAGC
This sequence comes from Zoogloea sp. GDB6, assembly GCF_056724105.1. Taxonomy (NCBI): domain Bacteria; kingdom Pseudomonadati; phylum Pseudomonadota; class Betaproteobacteria; order Rhodocyclales; family Zoogloeaceae; genus Zoogloea; species Zoogloea sp. GDB6. The sequence continues at coordinate 599,449 of NZ_CM161497.1, forward strand.
GGCAAGGTCTTCCGCTCCCCGCGCTGGCTGAGCATGCTCGGCTATGGGGCGGAGGAGGCCGAGGAGAGCGGCAAGGAGTGGGCGTGGCGGGTCCATCCCGACGACCTGTCGGGGCTGCTGGCGGCCCGCGATGCGCATCTGCGCGGGGATACGCCCTATTTCACGCACCAGGCGCGGCTGCTCTGCAGGAACGGCAAATACAAATGGGTGATGGCGCGCGGCCTGGTAGTGGAGCGCAACGACAACGGCCGGGCGTTGCGCATGATCGGCACGCAGACCGACATCGACGAAGTGAAGGCCCGCGAGGCGCAGATCCTCGACCACAACCTCGACCTGGCCACGTTGGTGGAGGCGCGCACGCGGGATCTGCAGGCCGCCAAGGAGGCTGCCGAGGCAGCCAACGAGGCCAAGTCGATTTTCCTGGCCAATATGTCCCATGAGTTGCGCACGCCGATGCACGGCGTGCTCAGTTACGCCCGCCTCGGTGAAAGCCGCATCACCCAGGCTGGTCACGAGAAGCTGCGCGGCTATTTCCATCGCATCCGGGTCAGCGGCGAGCGCTTGCTGCTGTTGCTCAACGACCTGCTCGACCTGTCCAAGCTGGAGGCTGGGCAGATGGTGTTGAATCTGCAAGCGGTCGACATGTCCAGGGTGTTGCAGGACGGCTTGAGGGAGTTCGAGGCGCTCTTCCAGGCCCGCGCACTGCAGGTGCGTGTCGAGCAGGACGCCGAGTTGCCGCGTATCAACGGGGACGCGGCGCGCTTGGGGCAGGTGGTGATGAATCTGCTGTCGAATGCCGCCAAGTTCACGCCGGAGGGCAAGGGCATCCTGCTGTCCCTGCATGTCGGTCGGCTGTCCGATGGCGCTGCCACGCCGGTTGCGCAAGACGGCTCTGCGCTGGTGTTCTGCGTGTCCGACGAAGGGGTGGGCATTCCGGTGGGGGAGCTCGGCGCGGTCTTCGACAAGTTCGTGCAGAGCAGCCGGACCCGTACCGGCGCCGGGGGAACGGGGCTGGGGCTGGCGATCTGCCAGGAGATCATCGCCGCTCATGGCGGATTCATCCGTGCGCGCAATAATTCGGCCGGCGGTGCAGAATTCATCGTCGCATTGCCGTTGGCCGAACAGGACAGGCCGACGTTGGCAGAGGCCAAAGAAGGAGAAACATGAACAAGGCAAGAATATTGGTCGTAGACGACGAGCCTTTCAATCTGGATATCGTCGGTGAATACCTGGATGAAATGGGCTTCGAACTGGTGATGGTGGATTCCGGCGAGGCGGCCTGGCAAGCCTTGAGTCAGCCGGACTCTCGCTTTGACTTGGTCCTGCTCGACCGCATGATGCCGGGCATGGACGGCATCAGCGTGCTGCGCCGGATCAAGAGCGACGAACGCCTGCGTTCGATCCCGGTGATCATGCAGACCGCCGCGACCTCACCCGAACAGGTCCGCGAAGGGTTGGCGGCCGGGGCCTTCTACTACCTCACCAAGCCTTTCGAGGGCGAAGCGCTGCAGACCATCATCCGCTCCGCCCTTGACGACATGCGCGTGCGTCGCGAGCTGACGGCCAGTCTGGCTGAGCAGGCGCAGGCCTTCCGCTGCATCAAGGAGGGCGAATTCCGCATCCGAACCCTCGAAGAGGCGCGGGTACTGGCCTCCTTCATCGCCTTGCTGGGGCCACAACCGGACATGCTGGCGATGGGCTTGTCCGAACTTTTGGTGAACGGCGTCGAGCACGGAAACCTGGGAATCGAATTCTCCGAGAAGAGCCGCCTGCGCGAGAGCGACAGCTGGGAAGAGGAGATCACCCGGCGGCTCGCGCTGCCGGAAAACCGGGACAAGGTCGTGCGCTTGCGCGTGCGCAGCGACGACAGCCGCTGGGTGTTCGAGATCCGCGACGATGGCGAAGGCTTCGATTGGCGCCAGTTCCTCGATTTCGATCCGGAGCGTGCCTTTGCCCCCAACGGGCGTGGCATCGCGCTGTCCCGCCAGCTGGCCTTTGCGAGCCTGACTTACCTGCCGCCGGGCAACCAGGTGGTGGTCACGGTTCCCAAAGTCCAGGGCCTGGTCTGATACGTACTGGATGGATATTGCGGGTGCGCCGCCGAAGGGCGCGCCCGCCAACTGCAGAGACTCTGTAATGGCAGAAAAACCGTTGCGCGTGCTGGTTGCGGATGACATTGCGTCGAACCGGAGCATCGTAGGCACTTTCCTGGCCCACCTGAATTGCGTTCCCATCTATGCGGAGGATGGTGTCGAAGCCGTCGAGCTGTTCCGACGCGAATCGCCGGACGTGGTGTTGATGGACCTGATGATGCCGCGGATGGACGGCTTCGAGGCGATCCGCCAGATCCGCAGCATTGCCGGCGACCGCTGGGTACCGGTGATCATCCTGTCGGCCCTCAGTGGTGAGGGAGACATCGTTCATGGGTTGGACATCGGTGCCGACGATTACCTTGCCAAACCTCTGTCCTTCCCTGTTTTCGCCGCGCGTTTCAAGGCCCTGCGCCGCCTGCTCGACATGCAGCGGCGACTGGCGAGTTCCCTGGAGCAGGTCCGGGCGGTGGCCAACGGGGTCATCGACGGCATCATCTCGGCCGATGAGAATGGCCGCATCCTGTCGGTGAACCGGGCGGCTAGCCAGATCTTCGGCTATTCATCGTCGGAGATGATCGGGCAGCCCCTCGGGATGCTGATGTCGGATGGCGATTTCGGTACCGAGCTGTCCATCCCCAGGCTGTTGTCGTCCGGGCAGATGAAGGCTGGCGGTCAGATCCGCGAGATGCTGGGGCGCCGCAAGAGCGGCGCGACCTTCCCGATGGAGGTCGGCATGTCCGATCTTCAGTTGCCCAACCGGCGCATGTTCATCGGTGTCGTCCGCGACGTCTCCGAGGCGCGCCGCATCCAGCGCCAGCTGGTCGACGACGCGGCCCGTTTGCAGCGCTACCACGACGAGTCGGAGCGCGAGCAGGAGCTGGCGATGAACATCATGGAGCGCCAGATCCGCAGCGACTGGCTGCACGACCGCGCGGTGCAGTATGCGGTGCTGCCGGCGCGCAATTTCTCCGGAGACGTGGTGGCCGTGGCGCGCGCGCCGGACGGCGCCCTGTACGCGATGCTGGCTGATGCCACCGGCCACGGGCTGGCCGCCGCGGTGAGCGTGCTGCCGGCACTGGGCGCGTTCTACCGAGGCGCCGCGCGCAACGCACCGCTGACGAGTCTGGTGACCGAGCTCAATGATCTACTGTGTGGCCTGCTGCCGGCCGGACGCTTCGTCGCGTCGGCACTGGTGCGCCTGGAGGCCGCTGCTCCGCAGGGGCAGATCTGGGTCGGCGGCGTGCCCGACGTGCTGCTGATCGATGAGCGTGGTGCGGTGCTGCAGCGCTTTGTTTCCCGGCAGCTGCCTCTCGGCATCCTGCCGTCTGCCGAGGCCGGAATTGCCTGTGAGGTCTTCGGTTGGAATGCTGCGTCGCAGATCGTGCTCTGCTCGGATGGCCTGACCGAGGCCGAGAACCGCCAGGGCCAGTCCTTCGGCGATGCCGGCCTGGAACAGACCCTGCGTGCAACGCCGCCGGCATCGCGGGTGGCCGGCCTGCGCGAGGCGCTGACCCGCCACCTGGGCCGCCAGTCGGCGGCTGACGATGTGTCGGTGCTGATCCTCGACTGTCTGGTCGATGGCGAAGGGGCGGCCCGGGCCTCGTGATGACGATCTACCCGTGCAGTGGGGGCGAATGAACTTGCCTCCGCTTGTTACCCTCATAAGGGGAACAGGTTGATGTATCTCTGGCGCACTTCATGCTTTAAAGTGCCATGTCTTTCCAGGGTGTTTTCTCATGCTTCGAGTGCTTGTTGTCGACTCCTCCCGTGAGCGTGCCGCGGACGTCTGTGCCGCGGTAGCGCTGGCTGGCCATCAGGTGGCGGCGGTGCTGTCGAATGCCTTCGATCTGTCCGAGCAGGTCCTGGCCACCAAGCCGGATGTGATCTTCATCCAGGCCGATTCTCCCAGCCGCGATACCCTCGAACACCTGGCCATCATGAACCGGGATTGTCCGCGCCCGGTGCTGCTGTTCTCGCAGGACTCCGATTCGGCGGCGATCCGCCGGGCCGTGAAGGCCGGCGTGTCCTCGTATGTCGTCGATTCGGTGTCGTCCGAGAGGCTCGACTCGCTGGTCGAGGTGGCCATTGCCCAGTTCGAGGCCTTCCAGCATCTGCGTGCCGAACGGGATGACGCGACTCGCAAGCTGAGTGAGCGCATCGTCGTGGACAAGGCCAAGGGCGTGCTGATGAAGGCCCGCGGCCTCGACGAGGATGCGGCCTATCACGCGCTGCGCAAGCTGGCGATGGAGCGCGGCCGCAAGGTGGCCGACGTGGCCCAGGATGTGATCGATATGGCCAACCTCCTACTCTGAATGGAGTAGGGGCCGACAGGGCGTGGATATAGATGGGGCGGTGGCGCGAAGGCGCTACCGCCTTTTTTCTTGTGGATTTCCCGGTTTTTTTCGAAATGGGCCGGAATGGTGCCGGTAGAGCGATTGCTGCACTGCGGGAGTGCATTCGTAGGGTGTGTTATTGATACCTCTTAGGGGGTAGTTTTGTGCCCGTTTTAGGCTTTTCTTTTTTATTCAATGTTTTGTTGTTGCTGGCACGGTCCTCGCTAAATCCAGGCAGAAGTCGGACCAACGGCGGCCCGGCTTGATCAGGCGATCAGACTTGGACAAAGGCGTCCATCCCCCCAGCGCGAATCGCGCGGGGAGATGTGACGCCTCTTTTTTTTGGGTAAGCGGATCAGGGGCATGTGATGAGCGCGCAATTCGACGACAAGGTTCTTTCCCGCCGTGGCTTTCTGAAGGCCGGCGCGACTATGGGAGGTATGGCAGCGATGGGGACGATGCTCCCGACGAGCGGTGCTTGGGCCGCGGGTTCCGACAAGCCGGAACTGGAAGAAGTGAAGATCGGGTTCATCCCGCTGACTGATTGTTCCTCGGTGGTGATGGCCTCCGTGATGGGCTTCGACAAGAAGTACGGCATCAAGATCACGCCGAGCAAGGAAGCCTCCTGGGCCGGCGTGCGTGACAAGCTGGCCAACGGCGAGTTGCACGCCGCCCACGTGCTGTACGGCCTGGTGTATGGCCTGCACCTGGGTATCGGCGGCCCGAAGAAGGACATGGCGGTGCTGATGACCCTCAACAACAATGGCCAGGCGATCACCCTGTCCAACGCGCTGAAGGAAAAAGGCGCGGTGGATGGTGCCTCGCTGGCCAAGGTCGTCGCCAAGAAGGACAAGGAATACACCTTCGCCCAGACCTTCCCGACCGGCACCCACGCCATGTGGCTGTACTACTGGCTGGCGGCCCACGGCATCGACCCCTTCAAGGACGTCAAGAACATTGTCGTGCCGCCCCCGCAGATGGTCGCCAACATGCGCGTCGGCAACATGGATGGCTACTGCGTCGGCGAGCCGTGGAACCAGCGTGCGATCGTGGACAAGATCGGCTTCACCGCGGTGACGACCCAGGACATCTGGACCGACCATCCGGAAAAGGTGCTGGGCGCCACTGCCGAGTTTGCCGCCAAGTACCCCAACACCGCCCGCGCGATGATCTGCGCGATCCTCGAAGCCTCCAAGTGGATCGATGCCAGCGCCGCCAACCGCGCCAAGACCGCTGAGACCGTGGCTGCCAAGAGCTACGTGAATACCGACGTGGATGTGATCCGCAGCCGCATGATCGGCCAGTATGAAAACGGTCTCGGCAAGAGCTGGTCCGAAAAGAACTACATGAAGTTCTACAACGACGGCCTGGTGAACTTCCCCTACCTGTCCGATGGCATGTGGTTCCTCACCCAGCACCGCCGCTGGGGGCTGCTCAAGCAGGACGTGGATTACCTGGCGATCGCCAAGGCGATCAACAAGACCGAACTGTACAAGCAGGCCGCGGGCATCGTCGGCGTGCCGGTGCCGAAGTCCGACTTCCGAACCTCCAAGCTGATCGACGGCGTGGTGTGGGACGGCAAGGACCCGAAGAAGTACGCCGCCAGCTTCAAGATCCACGCCTGACCTGTAGGGGCGGGTTCCCTCGCCCAGCACTGCCGATCCACATCCGCGGGCGAAGCCATTCGCCCCTACAGAACTCTGGAGACCCAGATGAGCACTGCGACCCTTACTTCCGGCCTCGTGACTGTCGGGCCGGACACCGAAGCTGCTTCCGAAACGCGGGACGACATCATGGCCGCCAAGCAGGAGGCCCCTGTGGCTGCCGCGCCCCTTGCCCATGCCCCGGCTGCCGAACCGCGCACCTCTTTCGGCGAACACTGCTCCGCCTTCCTGCGTGCGGTGCTCCCGCCGCTGCTCGGCTTCGCCTTCATCATCGGCCTGTGGGCCCTGGTGGCGATGAAGTCGAGCGACTTTCCCGGCCCGGCAAAGACCCTCGATGCCGCCATCACGCTTTTTTCCGATCCCTTCTACCAGAACGGGCCGAATGACCAGGGTATCGGTTGGAACATCCTGTCGTCCCTCAAGCGGGTTGCGGTCGGCTTCGGCGTGGCGGCCCTGGTGGGCATCCCGATGGGTTTCATCATCGGCCGCTTCGCCTTCATGAACAGCATGCTCGAGCCGATCATCAGCATCCTTCGCCCGGTCTCGCCGCTGGCCTGGCTGCCGATCGGCCTGATGGTCTTCAAGGCCGCCGACCCGGCCTCCACCTGGACCATCTTCATCTGCTCCATTTGGCCGATGATCCTCAACACCGCCCAGGGCGTGCAGCGCGTGCCGCAGGATTACCTGAACGTGGCGCGGGTGCTGAACCTGTCCGAGTTCAAGATCATCACCAAGATCCTCTTCCCGTCCGTGCTGCCCTACATGCTGACCGGCATCCGCCTGTCCATCGGCACCGCCTGGCTGGTCATCGTGGCCGCCGAGATGCTCACTGGCGGCGTCGGTATCGGCTTCTGGGTGTGGGATGAGTGGAACAACCTCAAGGTCGAGCACATCATCATCGCCATCTTCGTGATCGGCATCGTCGGTCTGCTGCTCGAACAATGCCTGCTGCTGATCGCCCGCCGCTTCAGCTACGGCAACAACTAACCGGCCCGAGGAGTCCTCACATGAACGCAATCGTCAAGGTCGAAAACGTCGGCATGACTTTCGACACCAAGAAGGGCCGTTTCGTCGCGCTGCAAAACGTCAATCTGCAGATCCGCCAGGGCGAGGTGGTGTCCCTGATCGGCCACTCGGGCTGCGGCAAATCCACGCTGCTCAACCTGATTGCCGGCCTCACGCTGCCGAGCTCCGGCGCGATGATCTGCAACGGCCGCGAGATCGCCGGCCCTGGGCCGGAGCGGGCGGTCGTCTTCCAGAACCACTCTCTGCTGCCCTGGCTGACCTGCTTCGAGAACGTCCATCTGGCCGTCGAGCGCGTCTTTGGCGCCAAGGAGGGCAAGGACAAGCTCAAGGCGCGCACCAATGCCGCGCTGGAGATGGTGCATATGAGCCACGCGGCGCAGAAGATGCCCCACGAGATCTCCGGCGGCATGAAGCAGCGCATCGGCATCGCCCGCGCCTTTGCGATGGAGCCCAAGATCCTGCTGATGGACGAACCCTTCGGCGCCCTCGATGCGCTGACCCGCGCGTCCCTGCAGGACGAGCTGATCGGCGTGATGGAAAAGACCGGCGCCACCGTGGTGATGGTGACCCATGACGTGGATGAGGCGGTGCTGCTGTCCGACCGCGTGGTGATGATGACCAACGGCCCAGCGGCCACCATCGGTGAGATCCTCGAAGTGAAGCTGGCCAAGCCGCGGGACCGCCTGCAACTGGCCCACGATCCGCACTTCGCGGAATGCCGTGGGGCGATCCTAGAGTTCCTGTATCAGAAGCAGATGAAGAAGGCGGCCTGAACGGCAATCTGACGCTGAAGCAAAGAGGCCCGGGCATATGCCCGGGCCTCTTTGCTTTCGATGCCGGGTTGTGCGACCCGTGGCGGATTCACTCACCCGTGGGCGTCGAGCAAACGGCCTGGCGGCGCGTGAACCCGCCCCAACAGGGCGTAGTGCTCCGGCCGTCTGAGGCTTACTTCAGCGCGAAGCCCCGCGTGTTGAGGGCTTCCACCAGGCGGTCGCGGCCGGATAGGGAGCCTGCGTCGCGGACGCGCTTGGTCGAATGGTTGGACCAGGTGCCGCGCACCTTCATGCCCTGGCTGGTGTAGAAGGCGCTCATCGCGCTGTCGTAGTACTCCAGGCCGGCCTGCTGGGCGGGCAGGGAATAGGTTTCCTGATGCAGCACCACGGACTGCAGCGGGCGCGGCTTGACCGAGGCAGGCTGCTGCGGGTCGGGCGTGCCGACGCACAGGCCGAACATCGCGACGACCTTCGACGGCAGCTGCAGTTCGGCCGCCACGTCTTCCGGGCGGTTGCGCATCGCGCCGATATACACGGTGCCGAGGCCGAGGGATTCGGCGGCGGTGACGGCGTTCTGGGCCGCCAGCGCGGCGTCGATGACGCCCACTTCGAACATCTCCAGGTAGTCCAGCGCGGCCGGCGTTTCGCCGAGCTTCTGCGCGACCGCCTCCAGGCGGGCCAGGTCGGCCAGCCACACCAGCAGCAGCGGGGCCTGGCGGATGTGTTCCTGGTCGCCGGCGAATTCGGCCAGACGGGCCTTGCGGGCCGGATCGCGGACCGCCACGACGCTCCATGCATGCAGGTTGGAAGAACTGGCGGCAGATTGGGCGGCGGCGATGATCGCGGCGAGGGTGTCGTCGCTGACCGGGTCGGGCAGGTAGGCGCGCACCGAGCGATGGGCCAGCAGGTGATCGATGATCGGGGAACCGGCGGACGGTACGGCGACGTCGTTGCTGCCGTAACGGGCCTGGTAGAGGGATGCGGTGCTCATGGGATTCCTGGCTGTGGTGAAGGCGGGCGGTGGGGCGCCTGGCCCCGTCGCCGGGAACCCCGATTTTACCGCCAACGGACCGGCCCGGTCCGCCGGCGGTGGCGGGCTTATTCCGCGCTGTTGCTGCGGCGACGGCTGCGCGGCGCGACGGCGGTCTCGCCGTTGGTGGCTTCGCTGTCGTCCGGTTCGTCGCTGCTCAGGGCGTCCGACACCTGGCGGACCTGCTCTTCCACCAGATCGGCGCCGCGGGCGGCGGCATCGGCCAGCTCGTTGAAGCCGGCTTCGGCCTGGCGCAGAGCCTTCTTCACGTGGCCGATGGCGGCTTCGCCGTTGGCGTCGGCACTGCGGGCGGCGTGTTCGAGCTGGCGATTGACAGCCTGGTCGAAGACGGCGACCTGGTCGCGGGCCAGTTGAAGGATGGACTGGTGCGCATCGCCGATGATCTCGAAGTATTCACGGACCAGATTGGCCGAGTCGGCGCGCCAGTCGGACAGGCGCTCGACAGGCAGTGCGTCGAGCTTGATTTCGCTACGGGAGGCCAGCTCTTCCAGGTGTCCGCGGCCTTCCTCGAACAGTTGGCGGCCGTTGCGCAGGGCGAGGTCGGCGAGTTTCTCGGTGGCCTCGACCCATGCACGCGATGCCGCGTGCAGGTTGTCGAGGGTGGCGATACGGGTCTGCTGGATGTCGGACGGGGACAGGTACATGGCATTCTCCTGGGATGGTGGGCCGTCTCAGGCTACGGCCCGGGAATTGCAGGCACGTGACAGACCCGCCATCCCCGCGGGAGTTCAATGCCGAGAGAATAGGTCGCGGATCTTGCAGAGGGTGGTGGTGATGTCGAAACGCGGGTCGGGCAGCGCTTCGCCGGCCAGGATGCGGGCCAGTGCCGTGTCGGGTTGTTGTTCGCCGGTCAGCAGCACCTCGGCGCCGCGCTTGGCCATGTGGCGCACGAAGCCGTCGCCGGCGCTGGCAGCGATGACCACCTCGATGCCGTCGAGCGGATGCGGACCGTCGTCCTCGAAGTGGTGCAGGACCTGCTCGCGGGCCAGCACGATGGCGTTCGGAGCGGGCAGCGGCGAGCCCGGGATGCAGTCGTAGACCAGCCAGTTGCGAGCCTGGCCGGCATGGCCGGCGACGTGGCGCTCGCCGGTGACGGGAATGGCAATCTTCATCGGCAGGGCTCCGCTCAGTGGGTGGCGCGCAGCTCGGCCGCCTCGGCCTCGTCCTGGGTCAGCTCCTCGGGCAGGCAGCCGATCGGCAGGCCGAGGTCCTGGCCTTCGCCTTCGAAACGCACCAGGTAGATCTCCTCGCTGGGCATGGCTTCCACGTGGCCGAACTGGACCACCACGCCGCGGGTGCCGGCGGCGGCGATCAGCGCGCCTTCCTCATAGCCGGGCAGGCCGCCGTCGTTGAACAGGTCTTCGCGGCAGAACACCACGTCTCCGAGCTGGTATTGGACGATGTCTTCCATGGATCTTCTCCGGTTTCAGGTGGTGATGCGGTAGCTCAGCAAGTTCGGTGCCACGCCCGGCACGCTTTTCGCTGACGCACCGGGAGCGCCGGCTGGCGGCGCATCTACGTGGAGAATGCGATGGAATGGTCCGACGAGCGCCACCTGCTTGGCCTGGCGGAAATGGATGACACCCACCGGGAGTTCGTGGCGCTGGTGAATGCGGCCGGGGCGGCCACTGGCGCGGCCTTCATGGAGGCTTTTGCGGCGCTGTGCGCGCACACCGAGACGCACTTCGCCAACGAGGAGACGTGGATGCGCGACAGCGCCTTTCCGGCCGAAGGCGAGCACGCCGGCGAGCACCGCCGCGTGCTCGGCGACCTGCGGCGCTTCCGCGAGCGGGTCGAAAAGGGCTCGACGATGATGGCCAAGGCCTACATCCGCGAGCAGGTGCCAGGCTGGTTCGATCTGCATGCAGCGACGATGGATGCGGCGCTGGCGGCGCACCTGAAGGCTCGCGTCGTTTGATGATGGAGACCGGCCCGCGCAGGCGGGCCGGTGGGCGGGGATTCAGCCGCCGAGGACGGCCTCGTAGGCCTTGCGCAGCAGTTCCAGCTCGATCTGCGCGCAGCCGCGGGCTTCGGTAATCGCCACGAAGCGTCCGCCGGCGCCGGCAATCGTCTCGAAAGGCGGATCCATGGCGGTGAACATGGCCAAGTGGACCTCGACGCAGGCATCGCCGACATCCACGCACTGGCGGAATTCCGGTTCGATCTTGAGGCCGCCGGAGGGCAGGCCGAGGCGCCGCTCGGCTTCCGCCAGATGGACCGACGGCAGCGTGACGACCGGTGATTCGGGAATTTCCTCGTCCGGGCACAGGCTGGCTGCGGCCGGGAAGGGGGTGAAGCCGCACATGCCGTGCTCGAAGCGCACGAAGCGCAGCCGCGCGCTGGTGGGGTGCTTGTGGGCGAAGATCAGGCGGGCGCCGCCAAAGGTATCGGGGGCGTCACTCATGGACGCCCCCGACCTGTGACATGCCTGACACCCGCCCGCTGTTTGTCGTGTTTACGACAGAGGCGGGCGCGGCCATCAGCCAAGCAGTTCCGACTTGATCTGGTCCAGCCAGGTGTCGACGCGCTCTTCCGTCTGTTCCTTCTGGTTGTCGTTGTCGAGAGCCAGGCCGACGAATTCGCCGTCCACGATGGACTTGGACTTGGAGAATTCGTAGTCGTCGGTGGGCCAGCTGCCGATGATCGTGGCGCCCTGGGCCTTGGCGGCGTCGTACAGCAGGATCATCGCGTCGCAGAACTCGTGGCCGTAGGCGTCCTGGTCGCCGAAGCCGAAGATGGCGACGGTTTTGCCCGACAGATCAACGCCCTTGAAGGTCGGGAAGAACTCTTTCCAGGAGTCCACCAGCTCGCCGTCGCCGAGGGTCGGGGTCGCCAGGATGAGGGAGCTGAACTTGGCAACATCGTCGGCCGTGGCCTTGGACACGTTGAACAGCTCGACCACATCTTCGCCGAGCTTTTTCACGATGGACTTGGCCACCTTGCGGGTGTTGCCCGTCTCGCTACCGTAAAAAAGACCGATCTTGCTCATGAGGGATTCTCCTAGGACAGTTTGGGTTTGGTTGGTGCTGACTCGTCCTTTGCAAGAGACGGGCCAGCTCCGGAACCCGGTGTCGCTGGGAGAATCCCCGGAACGGAGGAAGGGGTCAGACCGGCCGGAAGGACGGTTGGCCGGTGCTGTAGCCGGCCTCGATTTCCTCGGCGACGACGCGCCAGATGGGTTTCACGAAGAAGCGCAGGCCCTTGATGATGCTGTCCACGTTCATCATCGACGGCACGCGGATGCCCCGGTGTTCGACCGGGCCGCCGATCTGGGTGATCTTGACGCCCAACTTGGCGAAATGATCCGCCAGCCGAGGCTCGGTGAGGACGAACAGGGTCTCGATGCCCTCGTGCTTGGCGAGGGCGATCACGCCCAGATAGAGGCCAATGGGGATGTAGGGGAAGCGCGGCTGCTCCTTGGTACCGAAATCGTCATCGCTGAGCGCCACGGCGGCCTTGGTCTCGCCCTTGCGTCGGCGGTAGTGGGCGCGTACAGCGAGGCGCGAGACTTCGGCGATGGCTCCGCGGGGCTCCTTGGCGGGATCGATGATGGACCGGTCCAGCGTGGCGGCGCAGGTGCGCTCGAAAGGCAGTGGGTAGTCCGGTTCTTCGGGGCGGGCCATCACCAGGCGGTTACAGCCCACCAGCACGTGGGGCTCGGTGGACGTGCGCAGCAGGCAGTGCAGGCTGTGACGATCGTATTCGTCCGTCTCGCGGCGGTCCGGGCGGACCGGCTCGAAGCCGAGTTCCTCGCAATACACCTCGTGCCGAATGCCGAACACATTGTTGCGGCCGGCGTCGTCGAAGGCGGTGGCGATCTCGAAGTACTTCCGGAATCCTTCACCGAGGCTGAAGCGATCGAGTAGCGACATGGCGGTAGCCCTTGAAGTCTAAATTTCTGGCGATACCCATTTACGGCTGCAAATACTGATTCCTTGAAGGGAAATGGGTATCTGCTTCAATTGTAGTACGTGTCTATGCCAATGGCGTGTTTTGTCGCCCGGCTTGGGGCGTGGATGTGCCGAATGGGTCGGCCGGGAAGTGTCGTATCATAAGATTCCACTGCCCGAAGGATACAGACAGCATGTCGCGCCGCATTTTTGACTACGACGAAGCCTTCTCCCGCAACATCGGCTGGGTGACTCAAGCCGAGCAGACCGCGTTGCGCGGCAAGCGGGTTGCCATCGCCGGCGTGGGCGGTGTGGGGGGCGTACACCTGCTGACCCTGACCCGCCTGGGCGTGGGCGCTTTCCATGTGGCCGACATGGATACCTTCGACCTGGTCAATTTCAACCGCCAGGCCGGCGCGATGATGTCCACCCTCGACCGCCCGAAGGCCGAAGTGATGGCCGAGATGGCCCGTGACATCAACCCGGACGTGGACATCCGTGTGTTTGGCGGCGGCGTCAATGCAGGCAATCTGGACGAGTTCCTGGCCGGCGTCGATCTCTACGTGGATGGCCTCGACTTCTTTGCTTTCACTGCCCGGCGCGACACCTTCAATGCCTGTGGCCGGTACGGCATCCCGGCGGTGACGGCGGCGCCGCTGGGCATGGGCACCGCGGTGCTGAGCTTCCTGCCGGGGCGCATGAGCTTTGAGGAGTACTTCCGCCTCGAAGGTTGTGATGAGGACGAGATGGCGGTGCGCTTCCTGCTCGGCCTGTCGCCGGCCATGCTGCAGCGGGCCTACCTGGCCGACCCGTCGCGGGTCGATTTCGTTGCCCGCCGTGGCCCCAGCACCATCGCCGCCTGCCAGCTGTGTGCCGGCGTGACCGCCACCGAATCCCTGAAGATCCTGCTCGGCCGCGGCGAGGTGCTGTGCGCGCCGTGGGGCTTCCAGTTCGATGCCTACCGCAACCGCTACGTGAAGACCTGGCGGCCTGGTGGCAACAACAATCCGATCCAGCGCATCGGCCTTGCCATCGCCCGCCGTCAGCTGCGGGCGATGCGCGAGGCGGCGCGCGCCTGAGGAGACCGGCCATGAGCCGCCGCGAAATTCTGCTGAAGATCCTCGACCTGGCCCGCTGGGCGCCCAGCGGCGACAACACCCAGCCGTGGCGCTTCGAGATCCTCGGCGACGACCACATCGCCGTGCATGGCAACGACACCCGCGACTGGTGCCTCTACGACTTCGACGGCCACGCCAGCCACATGGCCCATGGCGCACTGCTGGAAACCCTGCGCATTGCCGCCAGCGGGGAAGGGCTGGCGGCGAGCTGGAGTTTGCGGCCGGCGTCCAGCGACGCGGCGCCGGTGTTCGATGTTCGCTTGGCGGAGCAGCCCGGGCTGGCGGCGGACGCCTTGCTGCCTTTCATCGAGACGCGCGTGGTGCAGCGCCGCCCGATGCGCACCACGCCGCTGACCGAGGCCCAGCGTCAGGCCCTGGCTAGCGCGCCGGGGGCCGGCTACAGCGTGCAGTTCTTCGAATCCTTCGCCGCGCGCCGCCAGGTGGCTGGCCTGCTGTGGCGCAACGCCTACCTGCGCCTGACCTGCCCGGAAGCCTTCCCGGTGCATAAGGAAATCATCGAGTGGCACAGCCGCTACAGCAAGGACCGCATTCCGGAGCAGGCTGTGGGTGTGGACAGCCTCACCGCGCGGCTGATGGAGTGGGTGATGGCCAGCTGGGGGCGGGTCGAGTTCTTCAACAAGTACCTGGGCGGCACCATTGCCCCGCGGGTTCAGCTGGATTACATCCCGGCGCTGGCCTGCGCGTCCCACGTGCTGATCCGTCCCGAGCGGCCGCCGGTAAGCGTCGAGGACTATGCGCGTGGCGGTGTCGCGATGCAGCGCCTGTGGCTGACCGCCACGTCAGTCGGCCTGCACTTGCAACCGGAGATGACGCCGCTTATCTTCCGCTGGTATGCCCGCGCTGGCCGCAGCTTTTCCGCCTTGCCCGAAATCGGCCGTGGCGCTGCGGCGCTGGCGGAGGAGTTCGAGCGCATTGGCGGTTTCGGCCGCGAGCAGGCGCTGACCTTCTTCTGCCGGGTCGGCGTGTCTCCCGTCCCCTGGTCCCGCTCGGTACGCAAGAGCGTGGATGAACTGATGCTGCAAGCCTGATGAGCAACGACCACCCAGCCCACGATCACGAGCACCACGACGACCACGCCTGCGGCCACGATCACCACCATCACGACCATGCGCACGCGGCGCATCACGGCCATGTCCACGGACACGGACACGGACACGGACACGGACACGGACACGGACACGGACACGGGCATGGTCACCATCACCATGGCCCGGTGTCCTATGACCGGGCCTTCGCGATCGGCATCGGCCTGAACATCGGCTTCGTCGTCATCGAGGCCTTCTACGGCTGGCGCGTGGACTCCCTGGCGCTGCTCGCCGATGCCGGCCACAACCTGTCCGACGTTGCCGGCCTGATTCTGGCATGGGGCGCCGCATTGGCCGGCCGCCTGCGTCCGACCCACCAGCGCACCTACGGCTGGCAGCGCGCGTCCATCCTCGCCGCGCTGGCCAATGCGATGCTGCTGCTGTTCGCGATGGGTGCGCTGGCGCTTGAGGCCGTGCAACGCCTGCAGGCGCCGGAGGCTGTGGGCGGGTGGACGATCATCGTGGTGGCCGCCATCGGCGTGGTGATCAATGGCATCACTGCGGCGCTGTTCATGTCAGGCAGCAAGGACGACCTCAACATCCGCGGCGCCTTCCTGCACATGGCGGCCGACGCGCTGGTATCCCTGGGCGTGGTCGCGGCTGGTGCGCTATACCTGCACTTCGGCTGGCAATGGCTCGATCCGCTGGTCAGCCTGGCCATCGCGGTGGTCATCGTACTGGGCACCTGGGGCCTGTTCCGCCAGTCCCTGCACCTGGTCTTCGACGGCGTGCCGGACAGCATCGACCTGCTCGAAGTGCACGCCTGGCTGCGTGGCCTGCCTGGCGTGAGCGGTGTCCACGACCTGCACATCTGGGCCCTCGGCACTTCCGATGTCGCCCTGACCGCCCACCTGGTCATGCCCGGCGGCCATCCGGGTGATGCGTTCTTCACGAACCTCGCCCACGAACTGGACGAGCGATTCCATATCCAGCACCCGACCGTCCAGATCGAGATCGAAGGCATCGACGATGGTTGCGCCGCACCGGTGAAGTTGGGCTGAGGGGATCCAGGTCGGCAGGCTGGTTGAGCGGTCTTGCAGGCCGGGCTTGAGGAATGCCTCGCTGCTTGGTCAAGCGCGCAGCGCGTGGGCCAGGAAGCGGTCCAACGCGGCGCCGAAGGCCTGCCGGTCGGCCTGGCTGAAGGCCGGAGGGCCGCCGGTCTGCACGCCGGCGCCGCGCAGTTCCTCGAGGAAGTTGCGCATCGACAGGCGCTCGGCGATGTTGGCGGCGGTGTACATCTCGCCGCGCGGATTCAGCGCGTGGGCCTGGCGTTCGAGCACCGCCGAGGCCAGCGGGATGTCGGCGGTGATGACCAGATCGCCGGCCTCCACCTGGCTGACGATGTGGGCATCCGCCACGTCGAACCCTGATGGAACCTGGACGGCCCGGATGAAGCGCGACGGAGGCGTGCGCAACATCCGGTTGGCGACCAGGATGGTCGGTATTTCCAGGCGCTCGGCGGCGCGAAAGACGATGTCCTTGACGACCGCCGGGCAGGCGTCGGCGTCGATCCAGATCTGCATGGCGGGAAGCCCGGTGTACTGAGGCCCGCCAGTTTATCCCGCGCCGCGCCCGGCGGCAGGGATCACCAGATGCCTTCGGGGGCCTTCAGGCGTTCCACCGGCTGGTCGAGCAGGATGTGCTCCTCGACGATGGCGGTTACGTCGGCCGTCGTCACGCCGCTGTACATCACGTTGTCCGGATAGACCAGCACGCTGGGGCCGGCCTGGCAGGGGCCGAGACAGCCGGTGTTGGTCAGCAGGAAGTCGTTCCACAGGTTGCGCTGCTGAAATTCCTGCTGGAAGGCCTGCCACACGGTGTTGCAGCCCTTTTCCTGGCAGGAGCCGCGCGGGTGGCCGGGCGGGCGGCCCTGGACGCAGACGAGGATGTGTTTCTTCGGTTTCGGCATGATGCGCTCCGCAAATAGGTGTGCCCCTTCAAGCAGGTTCTGCGCCAATGCACTGCAACATAAGGAATCAAGGACTTGGCGCCGGAGCCTGTGGTGCGTATGCGACATTGCCGCGCCATTTGTCGCTCAGTTCGGGGGCCATAGCGGCGGTTGTGCGCAGGGTATATGCTGCGCCGCAATATTGTTGTGATAGATTGAAATGCCGAGTCGATATCGGAGCGGGGCTTCTGCGGGCCGGGGCGTGCCCGGACTTCGCTCCGCAGCCCCGTTTCGCCTGCGACCCGGTCGGTTTCCTCCCCCGCACTGGGAGTGGCATTTCGAGGTCCACCGCCATGACCCGCATGCTCGAACGAAGCGCCGCGCTGTCAGCTGCCGTCGCCCGCCCGGCGCAAGAGATTCCGCTTTCGCTGACGCACGCCGCGGCGCATCCACCGCGCCGCCGCAGCCGCTGGCCGGCCCGGCTGGACCTGCTGCAGAGTGCCTCCGGCCTGTTCCTGGCGTTGTTCCTGGTGGCCCACATGTTCTTCGTGTCGTCGATCCTGATCAGTCAGGAGGCCTTCTACACGGTGGCGCGCTTCTTCGAGGGCGCTTATTTTCTCGCCACACCGCAGCCGTGGATTGTCTCCTGCGTGGTTGGCGGCGTGCTGGCGGTGTTCGTGCTGCACGCCTGGCTGGCGTTGCGCAAGTTCCCGGCCAGCTTCCGCCAGTACAAGGCCTTTGCCGAACACCGGACGCGCTTGCGCCACGACGACACCGGCCTGTGGTGGCTCCAGCTCTGGACCGGCTTCGCGCTGTTCTTCCTGGCCGGCATCCACCTGTACGGGATGTTGGTGCATCCGGAGCTGATCGGCCCCTACGAATCCGCCGACCGGGTGTGGACCGGAAGCATGTGGCCGCTGTACCTGCTGCTGCTGTTCGCGGCGGAAATCCACGGCAGCATCGGCCTGTACCGGCTGGCCCTGAAATGGGACTGGCTGCCGGGCCGCAATCCGGACGCAGCCCGGCGCCGCCTGCGTCTGCTGAAAACCGCCTTCAGCCTGTTCTTCATCGGACTCGGCCTGGTCAGCCTGCTGGCCTATGGGCGGCTGGGCATCGCCCACGCCGAGCGGGCCGGCGAGCGCTACGTACCGGGTGGCGACGGAAGGCTAGCGACCACGCTGGCCGGTGGCGCCGGGGTGATGCCGGCACACGTACCCGGCCGGCAGGGAGACTGACATGCGCATCCTGTACACCGATGTGCTGGTCATCGGCGGTGGCCTCGCCGGCCTGCGCGCGGCCGTTGGCGCCCGGCGCCGCGGCCACGACGTGATCATCCTCAGCCTGGTGCCGGCCAAGCGGTCCCACTCGGCGGCGGCCCAGGGCGGCATGCAGGCCAGCCTCGGCAACACCGCCAAGGGCGAGGGCGACAACGAGGACGTGCATTTCGAGGACACCGTGCGCGGCTCCGACTGGGGCTGCGACCAGGCGGTGGCGCGCCTCTTCGTGCATGCGGCGCCGCAGGCGGTGCGCGAGCTGGCGGCCTGGGGCGTGCCGTGGAACCGGGTGCGCGCCGGGGAGCGGGAGGTGGTGATAGACGGCCGCCGGGTGACGCTCAGCGAACGCCCCGAGGCCCACGGCCTGATCGCCGCCCGCGATTTCGGCGGCACCAAGAAATGGCGCACCTGCTACGTCAGCGACGGCACCGGCCACGCCATGCTCTACGCGGTCAGCGACAAGGCGGTAGCCGAGGGCATCCCGGTGCATGAGCGCATGGAGGCCATCGCGCTGATCCATGAAGGTGGGCGCTGCCACGGCGCCGTCGTGCGCAACCTGGTGACCGGCGAACTCGTCGCCTACGTGGCGAAGGCCACCTGCATCGCCACCGGCGGCTTCGGGCGCATCTACCGGGTCACCTCCAACGCGGTGATCAACGAGGGCATCGGCGCGGCGATCGCGCTGGAGACCGGCGCGGCCTGCCTCGGCAACATGGAGGCGGTGCAATTCCATCCGACGACGATCTTCCCGGCCGGCATCCTCGTCACCGAGGGCTGCCGCGGCGACGGCGGCCTGCTGAAGGATGCCGCCGGCCACCGCTTCATGCCCGACTACGAGCCGGAGAAGAAGGAGCTGGCCTCCCGCGACGTGGTGTCCCGCCGCATGGAGGAACACATCCGCGCCGGCCACGGGGTGAAGAGTCGTTTTGGCGAACACTTGTGGCTGGACATCACGCTGCTTGGCGCTGCCCATATCGACGGCCGCCTGCGCGAGGTGAAGGAGATCTGCCGCCACTTCCTCGGCATCGATCCGGCCCGCGACTTCATCCCGGTGCGGCCGGCCCAGCATTATTCGATGGGCGGCATCCGCACCGACGCCCGTGGCGAGGCCTATGGCCTGGCCGGCCTGTTCGCCTGCGGAGAGGCGGCGTGCTGGGATCTGCACGGCTTCAACCGGCTCGGCGGCAACTCGGTGGCCGAGACGGTGGTGGCGGGCATGATCGTCGGCGAGAACATCGCCGATTTCGTGGAATCGCCCGCGGGTGAACTGCAGGTATCAACGGCCCTCGTGCGGGAATTCCTCGCTGTCGAACAGGCGAAGCTCGACACTTTGTTGCAGGGCAATGGCAGTGAGAGCGCCACCGACATCCGGCGGCGCATGCAGGACATCATGACTGACAAGGTCGGCATCTTCCGCCGCGGCGACCTGCTCACCGAGGCTGTCGACGAACTGCAGGCGCTGCTCCAGCGCAGCCGCCGGATCGGCGTGGCGACGCGGCGGCCGGGCAGCAATCCGGAACTGGTGGCCGCCTACCGCGTGCAGAAGATGCTCAAGCTGGCCCTGTGTGTCGCCTACGGTGCCCTGCAGCGCACCGAGAGCCGCGGCGCCCACTACCGGGAAGACCACCCGCGCCGGGACGACGCCAACTGGCTCAAGCGGACCCTCGCCAGCTGGGACGACCCGTTCCAGACTCTGCCGTCCCTGGCCTACGAGGTCCTCGACGTGCGTGGTATGGAGCTGCCGCCGGGCTGGCGCGGCTATGGCGCGCGTGACGCCATCGAGCATCCGGCGACGGCGCCGCGGGCGGCCGAAATCGCCGCCATCCGCGAGGCCTTCGGGCATGCGGATCGCGCTATCGTGCAGCAGGCCCTGATGCCCTACGAACACCTGGTCCCGCTGCGTTTCCGGGGCCACAACGCAAGACTGGGAGATGCCTGGTGATGCTTACCGAGCCCGACAGACGCATGGCAGGGCCGTGCCTGCCCGCCACCGACGCGCCCCGTGGAGGACGACACCGATGAGCACCGACACCCCCCGCCAGCTGACGCTGCGCATCCTGCGCAGCAGCCCGGGCGAAGGCATCGCGCCCCACTGGCAGGATTTCCACGTCGAGGAGGCGGAGGGCATGACCTTGTTCATCGCCCTCAACGAGATCCGCGACACCCTCGACCCGTCCCTGCAGTTCGACTTCGTGTGTCGGGCCGGCATCTGCGGCAGCTGCGGCATGCTCATCGACGGGCGGCCGGGGCTGGCCTGCCGCAGCCTGACCCGCGACTTCGGGCCGCTGATCACGCTGGCGCCGCTGCCGGTGTTCGCGCTGATCGGCGATCTGTCGGTGGACACCGGCAGCTGGATGCGCGGCACCGCCGAGCGCCTGGAAACCTGGATCCACAGCCGCGCCGAAGCCGACCTGATGGCCGTCGAGGCGCCGATGGCGCCGGAGCTGGCCGAGGCCATCTACGAGCTCGATCGTTGCATCGAGTGCGGCTGCTGCGTGGCCGGCTGCGGCACGCTGCGCATGCGCGAGGACTTCGTCGGCGCGGTGGGCCTCAACAAGATCGCCCGTTTCCGCCTTGATCCCCGCGACGAACGCAGCGACGAGGACTACTACGAGCTGATCGGCGACGACAACGGCGTGTTCGGCTGCATGTCGCTGCTCGGTTGCCACGACGTGTGCCCCAAGGGCCTGCCGCTGCAGACGCAGATCGCCTTCCTGCGCCGCCGGATGGTGGCGGTCGGGCTCAAGTAGGTTCTCGCTTTTTTCGCTTCGCGAGGGGGTGTCATGTTTCCTTGGCGACCGCCCACAGGTGCGCCGCGGCCAGCGCGCGCCAGGGCGTGAAGTCGGCGAGCCAGGCTCTGGCTTCGCTCTCGCCGATCTTGTCCTCCCGGTTGAGCAGTTTCTGCAGGCCACGGCGCACCGCCGCGTCGCCATGCAGGGAGCCATCCAGGTGCGCGAAGCCGCGCAGCAGCGCGTAATCCACCGTCCACGGGCCGATGCCGCGTACCGCCAGCAGGCGGCTGCGGATGTCGTCGGCGGGCGTGCCCGTCAGCCAGGCCTCCAGAGGCAGGGCGCCGTCGGCGATCAGGCGGGCGAGGCTCAGCAGTGCGCGCGCCTTGCTTTGTGACAGGCCGGCGCCGCGCAGGCGCTCTTCGTCTTGCACGGCGAGGTGCGCCGCATCCGGATAGCAGGCCAGGCCGCCGCTGTGGCGGACGCCGATGCAGGCGATCAGCCGGCGGCGTATGGAGATCGCCGCGGCGGTGCTGATCTGCTGGCCGGTGACGGCCCAGCTGAGGGCTTCGAAGGGCGTTGCGGCCTGCGGCACGCGCAGCCCGGCATGGCGGGCCAGCAGCGGGCCGAGCTGGGGATGGTGGCGATGGGCCGTCTCGAAGGTGTCCACCGGTTGGTCGAGGCCCAGCACATGCCGGGCCAGACCCGCGATCGCGCCGGCGCTGGCTGGCGTACCGTCCACGTCGAGTTCCACTTCCACCTGGCCATGCTGGAAGGCGACCCGCAGGCAGGCCGGCGCGCCGTGCCAGATCAAGCCTTTGGCAAAACCGTCGGCGTCGACCCGCTCCGCCAGCTGCTGCGGATCGCGGGCCTGGAAGGCCAGGATGTCGGCGGGGCGGAAGCTGGCGGGCAGGGCGAGGCGCATGGCGAAGTCCTTGGCAAGGCTGCGGTTGGAGTACCGAAAACGGTGGGTGAGAGCTTATCCGCCTCCATCGGAACGCGTGGGATTCCGGACACCTTCACGCGGCTTTTCTGAACGTCAGGTTGATGCGGTACGCGCCGGTGGCCGGGTGCTGGCCGTCCAGCAGCGGCAGCACGCCGTGGAAGCGCAACCGCGCCGGGCCGCCCCACACCAGCACGTCGCCGTGGCTCAAGGTGAGGCGCGCGGCCTTGTCGCTGCGGGCCAGGCCGCCGAACAGGAAGGTGACCGGCAGGCCGAGGGACACGGACACAATGGGCTGCGTGAAGTCCTGCTCGTCCCGGTCCTGGTGCAGGGACATGCGGGTGCCCGGCGCGTAGCGGTTGATCAGGCAGGCGTCCGGCACGAACGCGGGAAAGCCGGCCCGTTCCGCTGCGGCGCCGGCCAGGCGCAGCAGGCGCGGCGGCAGCGGCGGCCACGGCTGGCCGCTGTCCGGGTCGGTAGCGACGTAGCGGTAGCCCTGGCGGTCGCTGATCCAGCCGAGGCTGCCGCAGTTGCTCATGGCCACCGACATGGCCTGACCACCCGGCGTGAACATGCGCCGGAACGGTGCCCGGGCGGTGATGGCCTGCACGTCGGCGAGGATGGCTTCCGCGTCGGCCAGCGCAAAACCGTGCAGCAGCATCGCGCCGGGGGTGATGGGCTGGCACGGGTCCGCTGCCGCGAAGAGGTCGAGGGTCATGGTCGGGCCTCGCGTTCGAGCAGGGCCTGCTTGCGCTCGACGCCCCAGCGGTAGCCGGCCAGGCCGCCGTCGTTGCGCACCACCCGATGGCAGGGCACTGCTACCGCCAGCGTGTTGGCCGCACAGGCGCCGGCCACTGCGCGTACCGCCCTTGGCAGGCCGAGGCGGCGGGCCAGTTCGGTGTAGCTCAGCCGGCTGCCCACCGGGATCTCCCGCAGCGCGTGCCAGACGCGCAGCTGGAAGGCGGTGCCGCGCAGGTCCAGCGGCAGGTCGAGGCCCTGGGCGGGGCTTTCGACGAAGCCGGCCACCCGGGCTACCAGCGCGGCGAAGTCAGGATCGTCGCCGACCAGGCGGGCGCAGGGGAAGCGGTCCTGCAGCTCCCGGGCCAGGGCGTCGGCGTCGTCGCCGAGGCTGATCGCGCAGACGCCGCGCGGGCTGGCGGCGACCAGGATGGCGCCGAGGGCGCTCTGGCCGATGGCGAAGCGGATCTCGGTGTCGGCGCCGCCGGCCCGGTACTGGCGCGGCGTCATGCCTAGCGCAGCGTCGGTGTCGGCGTAGAAGCGCCCGCTGGAGGCGTAGCCGGCGTCGTACTGGGCGGCGCTGACCGATGGGCTGGCGGCAAGGCCGTCGCGCAGGCGGCGGGCCCGCAGCGCGGCGGCGTAGGCGCGTGGCGTGAGTCCCGTCGTTGCCTTGAACAGACGCTGCAGATGGAAGGGACTGAGTTGGGCCTGGCGGGCGAGCTCGTCCAGGTTCGGTACGTGATCGGCATTGTCGATGAAGCGGCACAGCTCGGCGACCAGCGCCCCCTGGCGTTCGGCGAGGGGCGGCAGGTCCGGCCGGCAGCGCCGGCAGGGGCGGAAGCCGGCCGCTTCGGCGTCCGCCGCGCTGGCGTGGAAATCCACGTTCTCCGGCCGCGGCCGGCGCGAGCCGCAGGACGGACGGCAATACACACCGGTGCTCTTCACCGAGTAGAAGAAGCGGCCGTCGGCCGTCGGGTCGCGGGCCAGCACGGCGGCCCAGCGCGGGTCGGCAAGGGTTTGGGCTGCATGGTTGTGGAGAGGGGCGTCCATGGTCGGGGTGTCGGATACGCTAGGCTGATACCCGCAATCTAGCCCTTGCCGGGCCGGCTTGCACTCCACGGCTTGCTTTTGAATTGGATGCGAACGAACTCACCCCAACAAGTGCAAGCCACGGAAAGGATGCCTGAGGCGAGTGAGCGGACCTTGCCGGGATTGTTCCTGCCGTTTGCTTGTCCAATCGGCGTGATCACCTCGCCGGGAGTCCGTCATGCTGCATCCGCTGCTGTCTTCCGAAGTTGCCGAACTGTTCGCCGGTTTCGGTCTGCCCGCGCCGGAGGCTGGCAGCTTGGTGGCCCGCTCGCCGATCGACGGCAGCCGCATCGGCAGTTGCGTGGAGTGCGACGACCTGGCTGCCGTGGTGGCGCGGGCGCGGGCGGCGTTCCTGGCCTGGCGTGAGGTGCCGGCGCCACGCCGTGGCGAACTGCTGCGCTGTTTCGGCGACGTGCTGCGCCGGCACAAGGCGGCGCTCGGGCGGCTGGTCAGCATCGAGAGCGGCAAGATCCTGTCCGAAGGACAGGGCGAGGTACAGGAGATGATCGACATGTGCGACTTCGCGGTCGGCCTGTCGCGCCAGCTCTACGGTTTGACGATGGCCAGCGAGCGGCCCGGCCATCGCCTGATGGAAAGCTGGCATCCCCTCGGTGTGTGCGGCGTCATCAGCGCCTTCAATTTCCCTGTTGCGGTATGGGCGTGGAATGCCGCGCTGGCGCTGGTGTGCGGTGATGCCGTGGTGTGGAAACCGTCGTCGCGCACGCCCCTGTGTGCGCTGGCCTGCCAGGGGCTGCTGACCCAGGCGATGGCCGAGGCGGGCGGCGTGCCGCCGGACCTCAGCCAGGTGGTGATCGGCCCCGGCACCCTCGGTACGGCGCTGGCTGACCATCCGGATGTGGCGCTGCTGTCGGCCACCGGCTCGACGGCGATGGGGCGCAGCGTGGCGCCACGGGTGGCGGCGCGCTTCGGGCGCTGTCTGCTGGAGCTGGGCGGCAACAACGGGATGATCGTCGCGCCCAGCGCCGACCTGGAGTTGGCGCTGCGGGCCATCGTCTTCTCCGCCGCCGGCACTGCCGGCCAGCGCTGCACAACGTTGCGCCGCCTGATCGTCCACGAATCCGTCGCGGCGCACCTGCTGCCGCGCCTCACTGCGGCCTTCGCCAGCCTGCCGGTCGGCAATCCGTTGGAGTCCGCCACCCTGGTCGGTCCGCTGATCGACAGCGTGGCCGTCGACGCCCACCGCGCGGCGCTGGTCCAGGCCCACGCGGAGGGCGGCTGTGTGCATGGCGGCGAGGTGGTGGCGGTGGCCGATTGTCCCGACGGCTGCTACGTGCGCCCGGCGCTGGTGGAGATGCCCGGCCAGAGCGCGCTGGTACGCCGCGAGACCTTCAGCCCGATCCTCTACGTGCTGCGCTACCGCACGCTGGACGAGGCACTCGCGCTGCACAACGGGGTGCCCCAAGGCCTGGCCTCGGCGATCTTCACCACCGATCTACGCGAGGCGGAGCGTTTCCTGTCGGCGGCCGGCAGCGACTGTGGCATCGCCAATGTGAACATCGGTCCGTCCGGTGCCGAGATCGGCGGCGCCTTCGGCGGCGAGAAGGAGACCGGCGGCGGCCGCGAGGCCGGCGCGGACGCCTGGCGGGCCTACATGCGGCGGGCTACCAACACCATCAATTACTCCAGCACATTGCCGCTGGCCCAGGGCGTCCGGTTCGATACGCCGGGGGCTTGAACGGGGATGCGTATGGCCCCGCAAACGTCATCAGCTGTTAGGCTGCGGTCCTCCTGAGTGAGATCCGTTGAGCCCGAGCCCATGCGTTTTCTGCCCCTGCTGTTCGCCCTGTTGTGCTGCAACAGCTTCGCGGACGTTTGCGACGAGTTGCCTAAGCCGTCGGTGACGGTGAAGCTGCATGAGGAGCCGGTCGGGCTGGATACGGTGACCGGCCTGCGCACCCTCAGCTTGATGGGGCCGCGTTCCCTGCAGGAGGGGCAGCGGGTGCTGGGCCTGACGCGGGGAGCGGCCATCGTACGTTTCGAGACCAAGGTGGTGGCCCGCGTCGATGCGTCTCGCCAGTGGGAATGCGCCAGTCCGCAGATCAGCATGACCTACGGCTTCAGCCCCCTGACCGTGTATGTGGCGAAGGAATTCCCGCAGGGCAGCTGCGCCTACCGGGAGATCTACCAGCACGAGCAGCGCCACGTGGACGCCTACCGCCAGCATCTGGCCGGCATCGAGAAGGAACTCGCCGACACCCTGTCCCGCCGCTTCACCACCGGCGGCCCGTGGCGCGGTCCGGTCGGCCAGGCGCGGACGCGCATCGCCAATGAGCTGGAGGAACGCTGGGGGCCCTACGTGCGGCGTGAGATCAACAAGGTGGAGCTCGTGCAGGCGCAGATCGACACGCCGGAGGAGTACCGCCGCGTGGCCGAGCGCTGCGACGGCGCGATCAAGACGATCACCCGCCAGGCTCTGCAGCGTTGATGGGCACTTACGGCCTGTTACCTTCGTTGTTCCGGTCTTTACATATGTCGGAGTACCTCGGGAACGGGCAGTGACTCCGATCAGGATGGTGCGACGCAAGCGGCGTCGGCCTCGCAGTCACCCTATGCATCGATCAGCGGCGGGTTGGATAACCTGATCCAGCAATTGGGCAGCAGCAGTTCCACGGGGACATCCAACAGCGCCTTGTCGACGCTGCAGAGCGACTTCCAGAATCTGCTCAAGGATGCGCAGCAGCAGTCCGGTGCGACGACCTCCGGCTCTTCCTCTGCGTCGAGTGGGCAGGCACCGACCCTGCAATCCTTCCTGCAGGCGCTCGAAAAGAATCTGGCAGATCGCGTTCATTCGCCGCTCGGCAATAATGTGAACGCCAGTGCATGATCCCGTTGGGGACTGTGTAGGGAAGGAAGAAGACATGTCCGTTTCGTCCATCAGCTCAGGGCTGTCGGCCACGCTGCTCGGGAATAGTGCGAGTACGTTGAGCACTTCCAGCATCGGTTCGGAATTGCTGGCTGCCGTGGAACAGGGGGCTAGCGGATCGTCGGATGCGCTGACATCCGCGATAGTTTCGCTTGGTTCGCAGAGTGGGAGTTCCGACGGTTCGACCGCCACGTACAACGCGCAGGGCTTGTTGAGTCTGCTGCAGACCTCGACCCAGCTGGCGGACCCGCTGCTGCAAAGCGACTCATCAGGCGCGAGCGGAAGTTCCACGAGCAGCATGGATTCCGTCCTGCAAGAGGCCTTGTTGCTGAGCGGTACGTCGGCTTCGACGGGGGCCACCTCGTCGTCGGATACAAGCTCGTCGTCGAGCGGCAGTGGCAGTTCGACGACGAGCGGCTCCACGGATCTGAACAGCGACTGGACGCAAGTGCTCAAGCAGAACCCGGCGCTGGCCACCCAACTGGTGCAGAGTGAGGTTGACCAGGGGTTGCTCGGCCAGATTGGTTGAGCAACCCGATGACCCGGTTCGGTCAGTGTCGGGGGGGCGTCTGACTGGGCGGTGCGGTGGGCGTTAGGTAACCGTCGTTAAGTGTCTTGAGAAAAGCCATCAGATCAGCAATCTCCTTTTCGTTGAGCGTCGGCTCACTGCCGGGCCGTCTGCCGAAGGGCGGATCGGAAGCCACGTTGCCGCGCAGCGCCGTGGGCAGATCGTCGAAGCGCTCCACACGGCCGTCGGCGCCCGTGGGGTAGAAGCGCTGGGGGTGGCTGTCGCGCTGTGCATAGAAGCGAACCACGTCCTCCAGGTGGTGGAACACCCCGTTGTGGAAAAAGCTCCGGCGGCGCGCCGCATTACGCAAAGAGGGCGTCTTGAAGGCTCCGCAGTACTCGGTGTGTGTCTTCAGGTCGGTGCGCATGGGGCCGCACAGTCCCATGTCGAACCAGGCCGGATCCCGGTTGGCGGTGATCCGCCGGTTGCGAGGGACGCCGAGGGCGAGCAAGCCTTCGTCGGTGAACAGCGGAAAAGTGCCGCGCTTGATGGCACTGGGATGGCATTGGGCGCAGTTGCCCTTCCGGGGATCGTTGAAGAGGGCGAGACCGCGCTTTTCCTGAGGGCTGAGCGTGGTCTGATGGCGCAGGAAGGCGTCGTACTTGCTCGAATAGGGGTAGAAGTCGGCGGGGCTCTGCTGGAACACCTCCAGCGCCCATAACAGGCCGTTCCAGGCCTTGGGCACATCGTCCAGCACGTGTTCGCCGAAGGCCGTGCGGAAGTCCGTCGCGAAGGGAGAACTGCGCAGTCGGGCCACGGCCGCCGCCGGGTCGGCATTGCCCATCTCCAGGGGCGACAGCAGGGGCAGCGCGGCCTGTTCGTGGGCCGAGCTGACACGGCCGTCCCAGGTCCGTCCGCCGGTTGGTCCCTGGTCGGCGCCATCGTCGCCGTCCGTGTCGTTGAAATGCTCGGAGAAGGGCGGCGTGCCTTGCCGGTACATCAGGGACGGGGCAGCACGTTGCCCCTGGTCGGTCAGCTTGGCTCCGCCGGGCTGGACCGACAGCGCGTTCGGTGGGCCGTAGGCGTGGGCCGGGCTGTGGCAGGAGGCGCAGGCTTGCTGGCCGGAGACCGACAGGCTCGGATCCGAGAACAGCTTGCGTCCCAGCGCTTCGAGCACGGCTGCGTCGGGTTTGCGCTCGAAGCTCGTTTCGTAGAATGCCTTTTCCGCCACGGGTTGGGCAGCGGGGGCCGGGGGCGCGGCGATATCGCGCTGGCAGCCGGAGAGGGCCACGGCCAGGCAGCCAAGCAGCAGGCGCAGTGTCAAATGCATGAAACGGGCGGAAGGTGAGCAGCGATCCCGTCTTTCTAGCGGATGGGCATGGCAGCACCATGACAGAACCCTGGCAGGAGCCTGTCATTGAAGGTCAAACCGATGTCACATGGACGATCCAGACTGCCAGCGGCTTCTTAAACCTGGATCGGGCACCCCATGAAAACAAAATCCCTCCCCTTCGGCCGGCAGAGCTGGCCTCTCACCCTGATTGCGGCGCTGGTCCTCAGCGCCTGCGGCAGCGACCACCACTCCAATCAGACCGCCTCCCTGCAGGCGAACGTCAAGAACGTGGTGGTGATCTATGCCGAGAACCGTTCGTTCGATAATCTCTACGGCAACTTTCCGGGCGCCAACGGCTTGAGCAGCCTGTACGACGCGAGCGGCAAGCTCAACGCCAACTACATCCCGCAGAAGGATCGCAACGGCAATGTGCTGAGCACCCTGCCGCAGACCTGGGGCGGCGTGACCGCCGGCGGTGTCACCCCGGTGGTGACCCAGGCCCAGAGCGCGGGCCTCGCCAATGCGCCGTTCTCCATCGAGACGGCCTTCCAGGCCAGCGCCAATGCGACCTTGACCACCGGTACGGTGACCCGCGACCTGTACCACCGTTTCTTTGAGAACCAGATGCAGATCAATGGCGGCAAGAACGACATGTTCGCCGCCTGGGCCGATGCCGGCGGCCTGACCATGGGGCACTTCGACTACAGTGGTTCCGCCATGTACAAACTGGCCCAGCAATACGTGCTGGCCGACAACTTCTTCCAGGGCGCCTTCGGTGGTTCCTTCCTGAACCACCAGTACCTGATCTGCGCTTGTGCGCCGGAATACCCGAACGCCGACACCGCCGCCGCCAAACCCACCATCGCGGCCCTCAACAAGGATGCCAGCGGTAACTACCTGCCCCAGCTGACTACCGCCGCGGCGAGCCCGGCTTCCGCGATGGATGGCGCTCCGTCCTACGTGCTGAGCGGCAACATCACGCCGGCCAACTACTTCGGCGATGGCAAGTTCTACGCGGTCAACACCATGCAGCCGCCGTACCAGCCGAGCGGCAACGCGCCCTCCAGCGTGAGCGGCAACAGTGCGCTGTATGCCAATACCGCCAAGGCCACCACGCTGCCGCCGCAGACCGGCGTCACCATTGGCGACTTGATGAACGCCAAGAACGTGAGTTGGAAATGGTACGGCGGTGCGTGGAACGCTGCGCTGACCGACGGCATGCAGGACCCGGCCACCGCCCGCTCGGTGATCTACGCCGGCAACAGCTATGGCGTGGCCACCACCACCAACGTGGACTTCCAGCCTCACCACCAGCCGTTCAACTACTACGCGTCCTTCGATCCGGCGACCCAGGCCGCGAACCGCAGCGCGCACTTGAAGGATTACACCGACCTGGTTGCCGACGCCGCCGCCGGCACGCTGCCGGCAGTGACCTTCTACAAGCCGGAAGGGGTATACAACCAGCATGAAGGCTATGCCAACCTGGCTGACGGCGACGCCAAGATCGCCGATCTGGTGGCCAAGCTGCAGGCCAGCCCCCAGTGGAAGAACATGGTGATCGTCATCACCTACGACGAGTTCGGTGGCGTGTGGGACCACGTAGCTCCGCCGAAGGGCGATCTGATCGGTCCGGGTACCCGCATCCCGGCCATCGTCATCTCGCCGTTCGCCAAGAAGGGCACGGTTGATCACACCCAGTACGACACCGCGTCGATCCTGCGCTTCATCACCCGGGTGTTCGGTCTCGACACGTTGCCGG
The DNA here is from genome assembly GCF_056724105.1 of Zoogloea sp. GDB6. Taxonomy (NCBI): domain Bacteria; kingdom Pseudomonadati; phylum Pseudomonadota; class Betaproteobacteria; order Rhodocyclales; family Zoogloeaceae; genus Zoogloea; species Zoogloea sp. GDB6. The sequence continues at coordinate 629,648 of NZ_CM161497.1, forward strand.
GCCTGACCGCCCGCGACAAGGCCCTGAAGGCCAGTGGCGCCCAGCCGATGGGGGATCTGAGCAATGCGCTGACCCTTTGAGGCAGCAATCCGCCTGAGGTTGCGGCGGCTTCGGGACGGTGAAAGGGCTACGCCGACGGCGTGGCCCTTTTTCTTGGGGTGTGCCCGTCGTGGTGGGATGGTGTCAGGGCGCCTCGCGCCAGCGCAGCGGCACGGCTGCGGACGCGTGACGGCTCGCCCTGACGCGCAGCCGGAGCAGGCGCAGGGCGCCCGGGTGGGCGGCGAGGGCCGGGCCTTCGTGGACGATCTCCGCATCGGCGGCCAGCCAGGCAAGGTCGCCGCGGGCAAAGTCGATGAACAGCAGGCCGGCGCGCGGTGCCAGCAGCAGGTTGCCGAGGGTGTTGAAGTAGTTGTTGCCGGCCAGGTCGGGCACCGTCAGCGTGTCGCCGGCAATGTGCACGAAGCCCGCCGGGCCGCCCCGGTGGGAGACGTCCACACCGTGGGCCGGCAGGCCATCGTCGTCCGGGTGGGCGCTGGCGATGAAGAAGGTGTCGGCCGCCGCGACGAGGGCGCGCACCGGCTCGCCCAGCCCGGTGAAATCCGTGTGTTCCGGGAAGGCTGGTCGGCCGGGCGCGTACTCGGCCTGGCGCGGCTGGATGTACTTGGGGCAGTTGCCGAAGCTCTGCTCGACATGGACGTCGATGCCGGCCCCATCCACCGCGCCGATCCGCCCGTTGGCCCGGTTGCGGCGCCGCGCGTGGGCCTCGATGCCGAGCAGGCCGACGCGGGCGCCGGCCTTCAGCAGACCTTCCAGCGGATCGCCGGCCGGCGGCAGCGCCTCGATACGCAGGCGGTCGTCTGCCGGCGCAGTGATGAAGCCCGGTGCGCCGGTGAGCAGCGAGGCCCACGGCTGGCCGTCGCCATCCACCGCACCGACCACGATGAAGGGTAGCTGGCCGAAGAAGCCCTGGTGAGGCTCGGGCATGGCCGGCCGGATCACCCGCGGGCCGACTTCGGCCAGCCGTTCCCGGCTGCCGGCGCGGGCCTGCAGGGCTTGTTCGCCGGTGTGGAAGCTGGGGCCGGCCATGGTCGTCAGAGCGCCAGACCGATGGCGGTGGCGGGCATCGGGATGAAGCCCGGCAGCGCTTCCACGCGGGCCAGCCAGGCACGGATGTTGGGGTAGTCGGCCAGCGACACATTACCTTCCGGCGCGTGGGCGATGTAGGTGTGGTTGGCCACGTCGGCGATGGTGGCGTGATCGCCGGCGAGGAAGGGACGTTCGGCCAGTTCCTTCTCCATCACAGCGAACAGCGCGTGGGCGCGGGCGATGACTTCCTTCGGGTTGAAGTCCATGCCGAACACGGTGATCAGGCGGGCTGCGCAGGGGCCATAGGCGACCTGCCCGGAAGCCACCGACAGCCAGCGCTGGACCTGGGCGGCGCCGGCGGGATCGGTCGGCAGCCAGCTTGCATCCCCGTAGCGGCGGGCCAGGTAGACCAGGATCGCGGTGGAGTCGGCGATGGTCACGTCGCCATCCTGGATCACCGGCACCTGGCCGAAGGCGTTCATCGTCAGGTAGGCGGGCGTTTTCTGCTCGCCGCCGGCCAGGTCCACGTCGATCGGCTCGACGGGAAGGCCGAGGAAGGACAGGAAGAGCTCGGCCCGGTGGCTGTGGCCGGAGAGCGGGAAGCGGTAGAGCTTGATCGGCTGGGCGGGGGTGTTCATGGTTTCTTCCTTTGGTGTGGGTGATGGCAGCTAGTGTGCGTTGATCCGATTTGTGGATAAATGGCGCAATTCTGATTTCACTCATTCGATAGATGGAGTAATGACCATGGACAAGCTGAAGGCCATGGCGACCTTCGTGCGCATCGCCGACCACGGCAGCCTCAGCGCCGCGGCGCGCAGCCTGGGTAGTTCGCTGCCGGCGGTGGTGCGCACGCTGGCGGCGCTGGAGGCCGAGTTGGGTGTGCGCCTGTTCAACCGTACGACCCGCCGCATCGCGCTGACCGAGGAGGGACGGCACTACCTGGCGAGCTGCCGCAACCTGCTGGCTTCCCTCGACGAGGCGGAAGCAGCCTTGAAGGAAGAGGCCGGCGAGCTGTCCGGCCTGCTCAGCGTGACGGCGCCGGTGATGTTCGGCCAGCTCTACGTGGCGCCGGCAGTGAACCGCTTCATGTTGCGCCACGACCAGCTGCGCTGTCGTCTGCTGCTCTTCGACCGGGTCGTGAACCTGCTGGAAGAAGGCATCGACGTGGGCATCCGCATCGGCGCGCTGGAGGACTCGACGCTGATCGCCCATCCGGTCGGCGCGGTGAGGCGCATGGTGGTGGCCAGTCCGGACTACCTCGTGCGTCACTCGGTGCCAACCCATCCGAAGGATCTGCTGCAGGCCGACTGCATCGGTTTCCTGTCGGGGTCAGGGGGCTGGTGGCGCTTCGAGGACAAGGGCCGATCCTTCGGCGTGCCGGTGAAGGGGCGGCTGGAGTTCAACCACGTGGCGCCGGCGGTGGACGCTTGCGTGGCCGGGCTCGGCTTCGGCTGCTTCCTGTCCTACCAGATCGCCGGCCACCTGGCCGATGGGCGCCTGCAGGCGGTGCTCGAAGACTTCGAACAGCCGCCGCGGCCGGTCAGCGTGGTCTACCCGCACGCGCGCCTGTTGCCGGCGCGGGTGCGGGTGTTCGTCGAATGGATGCGTGAGGCGCTGGCGATGTGAGGCGCTTCACCACGGCGAGGCGATGATGATGGTAATGTCTTCGGAATAAATTCGAATGCCATCGACGGGGCGCTCCCGTCATCGGGAGCGTCGCGGAAATGTCAATATCCTTTCGTCTGTCAAAATATCCGTCCGCCAGGACGCGCCTGCTCGGCGCGTGCTGCATGACCGGTGCGCTACTCGTGCCGCAAGCGGCCAGGGCTTTGAGTCCACAGCAGGTCTTCACCCTTGCATCGCCGGCCGTGGTCGTGCTCGAAGTGGCCAACAGCAATGGTCAGGCAACGGGCAGCCTGACCGCCACCGAGATCGGCGCCGGGCGTTTCGTCACGATTTGTGAGGGGCTGGACACCAGCGGTGGACTGACGCTGAAGATCGGAGCGCAGGCGCACGCAGGACGCCTCGCCGCGCGGGACCGGGAACGCAACCTGTGCCTGATCGTCGTCGACGGGCTGCCGTCATCGGGCGTGGCCTTGCGGCGGAGCCTGCCGGCCACCGGCAGCCGCGTCTTTGCGCTGTCGAATGCGCTGGGCCTGGGGGTGGGGATTTCCGAGGGCGTCGTGGCTGGCATCCGGCGCCATCCGGTGGGAGAGCTGATCCAGTTCACCGCGCCGATCTCGCCGGGGTCGGAGGGCGGGGCGCTGGTGGATGACAGCGGCGCCGTGGTGGGCATCATCGACTACCGCCGCCGCGACGGCCAGAACGTCAATTTCGCGGCGGCAATAGGCTGGAGCGACGAGATCGAGGCGCGTGCCACCGCGGCCGCTGCAACCCTGCAGCGCTACGATGCAGCCAGCCTGCTGATGAAGGCGGGCAAGTGGCAGGAACTCGACGCCCAGGTGGCGGAATGGATTCGCCGCGAGCCCGACAGCACCGATGCCTGGAGCTTCCGGGTGGCTGCGGCCCGTGGCCTCAAGCAGGCCGACCGGGAGCTGGAGGCCTGGACCGCGCTGCGCCGGATTGCCCCGGAGCGGGCGGAGTGGGGGATCGGCCTGGTGTCGGCACTGCTGGCTGGTGGACGGCGGGATGAGGCGCTCGCGCTGGCCACCACCCTGGCCGCCGAGCACCGGGAGCTGGCCGTGGTTCAACTGACGCTCGGGCGGATGCGCACGGCCGCCCGCCTCAACAAGGAGGCGGAGGCGGCCTACCGTACCGCCATCGAACTCGATCCCTGGCTGATCGAGGCCTACCGGGGCCTGGCGGAACTGGCCCAGCTGCGCGGGGATCACGCCACGTCGATCTCGATCTGGTCGCGGATCCGCGGCTTGTACCCGGAGGCGTCGGGGCCGCGCTTCGGGCTGGCGCGGGCCTACATCAATGCGGCCCAGCCCACCCGTGCGCTGGCGGTCATCGAACGCCTGCCCGAGGCGGAGCGCGACGGCGCAGCGGCCTGGTTCTGGCGCGGCATTGCACTGGCCGCCCTCGAGCGGCCGGAGGCCGCCATCGAGGCTTACCAGGCGTGCCTGGCGCGCAGGTTCGAGGAGCCCGACCGGGCGTGGGCGGGGATCGGATTCGCCCACTACCGGCTGAAGAACTACCCGGACGCGATCGCCGCCTTCAAGGCGGCCGTGGAGGCCCAGCCCGCGCAGGATGACTGGCGCTACCAACTGGGGGTCACGCTGAAGGACGGCGGGCGCCCGGCGGAGGCGCTGGCCGTGTTCGACGAACTGGCGACGCGGGTCCCGGGGGAGGCGCGCAACTGGCGCCAGAAGGGTTTCACGCTGAGCGTCCTGGCGCGCCACAAGGAGGCGCTGCCGGCCCTGGAGCGTTCGCTGCAGCTCGACCCCGCCCAGCCGAAGGTCTGGGAAGTCTTGATGGCGGCCCAGCAGGCACTCGGCCAGCGGGATGCGGCGCGCAGCACCTACGACAGGTTGCGGGCGATCGACGGCAAGGCGGCGGAAGAGGCCTACCTCAACTATCTATCCCCCTACGAGGAGGCGGCCCGATGAGAAAGGTGGCTGTACTGGTGCTGGTGCTCGCCGGCCTGACTGGAAGGAGCGCACTCGCAGGCGAGGAGGGCGACGCTGAACGCGTCTTCGCGCGCGTGTCGCCCTCCGTGGTGACGATCAAGACCTTCGACGAGGAGGGGAAGGCTGCGGCGCAGGGGAGCGGCGTAGTGGTCGGCACCGGACTGGTGGCGACCAACTGCCACGTGATCGAGGATGCGAGCGCGATCCGCGTGCTGAGCGGGCCACGTGAACTGGCCGGCCGCTGGCTGCGTCGCAACGCGTCGGCGGACCTGTGCCTGCTGGCCGTTGGCGGCCTGGCGGCCACGCCGGTACCGCTGCGCCAGGTCGACGGGCAGGCGGTTGGCGAAGCGGTGTTCGCGGTGGGTAATCCCCTCGGCTTCGGGTTGGCGGTGAGCGCCGGCCTGCTCGCCAGCGCCCGGCTCGAACTGCCGCAGCCCTTTCTCGTGGCCACCGCGCCGCAGTCGCCCGGCTCCAGCGGTGGCGGGCTGTTCGACCGGGAAGGGCGGCTGCTCGGCATCACCCGGGCGGTGCTCGGTACCGGCCAGAATTTCAACATGATCCTGCCGGCCGAGCAGGTGGCGCGCATCCTGCTCGGAGGCGACGAACCACCGCCGACGCCGCAGCTGCCGGCGCCGGAAAGGGCCTGGGCGACGGAGGCCGAGACCCTGATCGGGGCCCGGAAATGGGCCGAACTGGAGCCCCACGCGCGGGCCTGGATGGCTGCCCAGCCGCGCTCCGCGCACGCCGCCTTCATCCATGGCAGCTGCCTCGTTGAACTGCAGCGCTACGCCGAAGCGGAGTCCAGCCTGCAGAAAGCCCTCGAGCTGGACCGCGATCACGCCCAGGCGTGGGAGCTGCTGGCTTCCACGCAGCACCGCCGCGGCGCGCGCGACGAAGCCGAGAAGTCCATGCAGGAGGCGGCGCGCCGTCAGCCTTTCAGCGCCTGGGCACCCTTGTTGCGTTCCAGCTGGCTGTTCGACGAAGGGCGCCTGGCCGAGGCCGAGGTTTCCGCCCAGGAGGCCATCCGGCGCAACCCCGGCAGTGCATCCAACTGGCGCCAGCTGGGGCTGATCGAAGACCGACTGGGCAAGCGGGGCGATGCCGTGAAGGCGTTTGCGACGGCACTGCGCCTGGGAGACCCGGACAGCGCGGCGCGCCGCCGCCTGGCCGAGCTCTACGCCGAAACCGGCAAACCCGACGAAGCCCGCCGCGTGGCCCGGGATGCCGTCATCAGCCGCAATGGCGCCGAAAAGACACAGCTGGCCCTCGGCTTTGCGGAACTCAATCGGGGACGCCTGGGGCCTGCCGAGGAGGCCATGCGCAAGGCCGTCGAGCTGGCGCCCGAGTCGGCCGACGCCTGGACAGGGCTCGGCGGGGTACTGATGAAGCTGACACGGCTCGCGGAGGCGGAGAAGGCCTTCGATCAGGCGGTCCGGCTGGCGCCCGGTCAGGCCATTTACCTGGCCAACCGGAGCATGATCCGGCTGGAACTCAAGCGCCTGCAGCCGGCCCTCGACGACGCCCTGAAGGCCATCGAAGTCGATCCGAAGAGTGTGGGAGGCTGGCGCCAGGTGGCGCTGGCCTATCTGGCCGCGGGCAAGTCGCGGGAGGCCGGCATGGCCTTCCAGAAGCTCGATGCCCTGGGCAGCCTGACGCCGGACCAGCGGGTTTCGTGGGCGGAAAGCCTGCTCGGCACCGGCAATCCGGATCAGGCGCTGGCAATGGTCCGGCAGGCCGAGGCGGTCGATCCGAAGCTGCTGCGCATGTGTCTGACGACCGCCCGGATCCTGGGGGCGAAGGGCGACATGGAAGGCGCCTTGCGTTATGAACTCAGGGCCATCGAGATCGATCCCGTCAATGTACTGGCGTGGAGCGGCAAGGGTTTTGCGCTGATCAAGCTGGGCCGCCTGCCCGAAGCCGTGGAGGCGCTGGAGACCGCGGTGCGCCTCGACCCGGAGCAGATCAATGCGTGGGTCAACCTGGGAGAGGCCCAGTTGCGCAGCCGCAACCTCGGGCGTGCCATCCAGGCACTGGAAAAGGCGATCAGCCTGAAGCCCTCGTCGCTGGATGCGCGCATGTATCTGGCCCAGGCCTATCTGAGCGCCCGCCTTTTCCAGAAGGCGCGGGCGCAGGTCGAGGTGGTGCTGGCGACGCAGCCGAACCTGATACCCGCCCTGAGCCTGCTGACCGTGAGCTACCTGGCCGAGGGGAATGGGCCAGCGGCGGCCGGAGCCTATGAGCGGCTCAAGCTCCAGGCTCCGGAGACCGCGAAGGCTCTGCGGACGCAGGTTCTCGGTAGCGGCCTGCCGGCGGCCCGCAGCCTGCCGGAGTAGTTCAGGCCGGCCGGGCGTTCAGCGTTCCCGCTGCCACAGCATGCCGTGGGTGACGATGAACTGGTACTTGCGAACGTGTTCGCGGATCACCAGCGGCACTTCCTCCTCCCGGCGCAGCACGAAGCCTTCGGCGGCGAGGAAGGCCTTGAGGGTGTCGGCGCTGCGTACCGCCCGGCCGTCTTTTTCGTAGCCGCCGAGCCAGGATTCCTGCGGCGTGAATTGCTCCAGCCAGGAGTAAGGCGAGAACAGCGCGACCAGGCCGCCGACCTTGACCAGCCCGCGCGGTCCGCCGAGGCGGCCGAGCAGGGCCGTGGGGCTGGGCAGGCGGCACAGCAGGTTGGCCAGCAGCACTGCGTCGAAGTCGGCCAGCTCGGCGGGCAGCGAACAGGCGTCGGCCTGGCGGAAGCTCACCCGGCTGCGCTCGATGGTCGGGTCGATGCGGGCCGTCACCGTTTCGCCCAGATCGCCCTCGTCACGGCGGAAGTAGGGCCGGCTGCCATCTTTCTGCAGCGTGCTGGCGGCGTCGATGAAGGCGCGGGACAGGTCCACACCAAGCACCTCGCCAAAGCCGCGGGCCAGCTCGAAGCTGCCGCCGCCCACTGCGCAGCCGACGTCCAGCGCACGGGCGCTGCCGGTGCCGTAAAGCCGGGCGCCGTCGAGCAGCCAGTCAGCGCAGCGCTGCGGGAAGGAGGTTGCGCGCTGGGGGCCGCCGGCCCACGGCATCTGGGTCTGCGGTTCGCCGTGGTGGAGCAGCATGTAGTCGTCCACCATGCGGGCGTCTTCGTACACCTGGCTGGAGCTACCCTCGCCGCCGAGCTTGACCACATTGCCGTCGTGAACGGCCTGCACGACGCGGAAGCCGGCGTGCTGGAAGAAGTGCGGACGGAAGTGGAAGCGTGCCCACACGCTGGCCTCGTCGCCACAGGAGATCCATGAGCCGCCGAGGATCATCTGGTGCTGGCCGTCGTAGCAGGGCGTCGAGAAGTCGTCGTAGTAGGGATGGACGCGGGCGCCGGGCAGTGGATGGAAGTCGTCGCCGTGCCATTGCCAGACGTTGCCGAACACATCGTGGACGCCGGCCAGGCTCGGCGTGCCGGCATCCACCGGCCACGGGGAGCCGTGGGCGAGCTGGCTGTTCCAGCCGTAGGCGGTGGCGAGGGCGGCGCCGTCGTGGCGGGCGGGGGGATCGGTGTCGGCCCACGAGGCGTCGCGCAGCGCATGGTGCTCGGCCTCAGTGGGCAGCCTACAGGGGATGCCGTCGCGGGCGCTGCGCCAGGCGCAGTAGGCGGCGGCCTCGTGGGCGTTGACCTCGGCGGGCCAGTTCCACGGCATCTCGATGGTTTCGAACAGCGTGCGCAGTTTGTAGCGGTGCAGGCCGGCGGGTCCGTCGGGCATCCAGAAACAGGGCCACTTGCTGTTGCGGAAGCCGCGCCATTCCCAGCCGGCGTCGGTCCAGTATTCGCGCTCCAGGTAGCCGCCGTTCTGGATGAATTCCAGGAAGGCGCCGTTGCTGACCAGCTGGTTCTCCACCTGGAAGGCCTGCAGCGCGACGCTGCGCTCGCCGTATTCGTTGTCCCAGCCGAAGCTCGGCCAGTTGCGCGGCTTGCCGATCCGCACCGTCGTGGCCGGGATGTCGAGTAGCTGCGGCGCCGGGAAATCCGTCCCGGCGAGCGGCGGGAAGTGGGTTGGCGTGCCGGCGCTGGCGTGCAGGGCAGGCCATTCCTCCGGGCAGCGTACGTCGTCGAGGGGCAGTTCGCGGATCAGCACCGAGGAGGTCTCGATGTGGATGCGCTCGTGCTCGAGACCCATGAACAGCGCCCACAGCGGATCGTCCATGGTGATCGGGGCGTGGCCGCGGACGAGGCCGGGGTGGGTTTCGATGAGGCGACGCACCGTGAGGTAAACCTGTTCGCGGTAGGTGTGCACTTCCGCAAAGCTCGGCCACAGCATCTCGTTCTTCGACATGTCGTCCCAGCGCATTTCATCCACGCCGGTTTCGAAGATGCGCTCGAAGTAGGGATTGACCGGCGTGTCGATGAGGCCGGCGACGCGCAGCTTGTTGATGTACAGCGCCGCCGGGTGGCCGTAGTAGAAGACCATCGGGTGGCGCAGGTGGTGGTAGGGCGGGCGGTAGAAGGCTTCCTCGCCCTGCAGGCTGGCGAACAGCACCTCGGTCAGCGTCCAGCCGTTGTCGAAGGTGGCCAGCACGGATTCGCGGGTACAGGTGGCGAGGTCGGGCTGGGGCAGCGCGGTGAGGCGGCCGTCGGGCTGCAGGCCGGGACAGTTCTCCGGCGCAAGCCCGGTCCACCACCAGGCCGGGCGCGGGCCGCGCAGTAATAGGTCGTGTTCGCCGCGGAGGTTCTGGCGCCACGGTTCGATGGCGCTGGGGATGTCCGGTTCGAGGTTCGGGTGTGGCATGGAGGATCTCCTGGAAATTTTGTTGTTATGGCTCAGGCGAATTCTCACGCGAAGAGTTCAGCCTGGACCGGTGTCGGTGTTTCGTGATCGGGGATGGCGTCGCGCCTAACCAGATTGCCGACGCGCACGCCGAGCAGGCGGATGCGCCGCTCCAGCGGCACGCGCTTGAGGCATTCGCCAGCGGCGCGGCGGATCGCCGCTGCTTCGCCGATCGGGTTGGGCAGGGTCAGATCGCGGGTGACCGTGTGGAAATTGTCGAAGCGCAGCTTGAGGCCGATGGTCTTGCCAACATAGCCCTTGCGCACCAGGTCGGCGGCGAGCTGTTCGCACAGGCGGGTGAAGCGCTGGGACAGTTCGTTCCGGTCCTGGCGCGGGTGCAGGTCGCGCTCGAAGGTGGTCTCGCGGGAGATGCTCTTCGGTTCGCTGTGGGTGACCACCGGGCGTTCGTCCTGCCCGCGGGCGGCCCGGTGCAGCCACTGGCCGTAGCGCTCGCCGAACTGTTCCTGCAGCCACAGGACATCGGCTGCGGCCAGCTCGCCGATGCTGTGGATGCCCAGCGCGTCCAGCCGTTCCGCGGCCTTCGGCCCGATGCCGTTGATGCGCTTGGCGGGCAGCGGCCAGATGCGGGTCGGGATGTCGTCGGCGGCCACCACGGTGATGCCGGCCGGCTTTTCCAGGTCGGAGCACAGCTTGGCGAGCAGCTTGTTGGGGGCGACGCCGAGGGAGCAGGACAGGCCGGTGGCGTCCCGCACGGCCTGCTGCAGGCGCAGCGCGATGGCGCGGGCGCCTTCGCGGCTGCCGTCCGGGTTGAGGGCGGTGAGGTCCAGGTAGATCTCGTCGATGCCACGGTCTTCGAGGTCCGGTGCGATCTCCCGCACCGCGGCCTTGAAGAGGCGCGAGTAGTGGCGGTAGGTGTCGAAGTCGGCGGGCAGCAGCAGCGCATCCGGTGCCAGTTGGGCGGCCTTCATGAGGCCCATGCCGGAATGTACGCCGAGGGCCCGTGCCTCGTAGGTGGCGGTGGTGATCACGCCGCGGCCGACGTAGTGGCGCAGGCGCGGGAAATGGGCCGGATCCTCGGCCGCCGTAGCACGGCGTCCGCCTACCACGGCAGGCAGGCCGCGCAGCTGCGGGTAGCGCAACAGCTCCACCGACGCGTAGAACGCGTCCATGTCCAGGTGGGCGATGCTGCGAGGAAGCGGGGGCATGGGTCCGGTTGAAGCCGCAAGGGGCTTCATTGTGCATCAAGGGGCGGCTTTCGGATGAGTGCCGACCGGGCAAGTCCCACAGGCCTCCCCGGACCGGGCCCCGCGGAGCCCGGTCCGGGGAGGCGCGGTGCTTACTTCTTGCGCCGCAGCACCAGGCCACCGAGGCCCAGGGCCGCCAGCGCGAGACTGGTCGGCTCGGGGATGCGCTGGGCCTCGTAGCCAGTGAGCAGGTCGCCGCTGATGCCGAACACGAAGAACTGGTTGGGGTTGGCAGTCGGCGTGCCGTTCACACCGACGGTATCGAGGAAGTCGTTGTCGTTGGTGACGATCAGGGTGTGCTGCAGCACGCCGTCCACCAGCACGTCGGGGCCGAAGGCGAGGCCTTCGATCTTGGCCGGGATCATGCGGTCGGTGTAGCCGTTGGCTTTCAGCAGGGCCGCCAGGTCCGCGAACACGCTCTTGCCGACGGCCTTGGCCGCCAGAGCGCTCTCGCCGGTGATGTTGCTGACGTCCTGGGCGGTGCTCAGATCCACGTGGTAGAGCTTCTTGAATACGGCCTTGGAGTCGTCGCCGAGGCCCTTGCCATCCCGTTCGTCGATGAGGAATTCATGGTCGTTGATGGCGACGATCTCGCTGATGCCGGTGTACTTGGGCTTGGCGGTGGTGCCGATGTTCTCGAGCTGGTAGGCGTACTCGTGGGTGACCTTGCCGGTGGCGAGATCCACGGTGACGATGCGCACCACGCCGGCGTTGGTGCCGCCGTCCTGGATCAGCGGGCTCTGCATGATGCCGACCAGGGTCTTGCCGTCCGGCGTGATGGCGAGGCCTTCCATGCCCTTGTTGGCGACGCGGCCGCTGGTGTTGTTGGCGATCTCGGTGTCGCCGACGGCGGACAGGTTGGACACCGCGAACTTGTCGGGCAGCGTGATCACGCCGGTGCGTTCGCCGGTGGCGCGGTCGAAGCGGTAGATGTAGGGGCCGTATTCATCGGAGACGTAGATGCTCTTGCCGTCGCCGGCAACGCGGATGCCTTCCGGATCGAGGCGGGCATTGGCGCTGTTGGTGGACAGGCCGGCATCGAAGGCGTCGGAGCGGCCGGTGAAGTAGTTCTGGCCGTTGCTGCCGGTCAGCACCGGGGCGCTGCCGTAGTTGAGGGCGGTGGTGCTGGACAGCAGCGTGGTGGCGTTGAGTGTCGGCGTGAGGGTGGCCACGCTGCTGCTGCTGAAGCTGGTGCCGGACAGGCCCAGGCTGAGGGTTTGGAAGCGGGGGATCCAGCTGGTGGTGTTGTCCACCGCGGCGTTCCAGTTGACGGCATTGGGGCCGCGGTCCGGCGCCAGCAGGAAGGTGTCGCCGCCGGCCCAGGCGATGGCAGAGCCGAGGCCGCCGAGGAGGTTGGCGGCCTGACCGTTCTCGAGGGTACCGGTGAGGCCGGACAGGTCTGTGCCGGACAGGCTGCCCTGGCCGATCAGGGCGATGCCGGCATGGGCAGAGGTGGCGACGAGGGCCGGGACGAGAAGCGCGAGCAGACGGGGGACGAACATCGGGAAAACTCCTTACAGATCGGTAGCGGAATTGATTGACGCTACGTGATGTGCATTTCGCCGAAGTTACGCCTTCATTTATTTGCAAAGGTTTGCAATCCGCTCCGTGCGACTCCGTCAGGCGACCTCTTCTTCTGCTGCCCGCTCTTCCAGTTGCAGCGCCCACATCTGTGCGTAGGCGCCGGCGCGGGCAAGCAGTTCTGCGTGGCTGCCGCGCTCGACGATGCGGCCCTGGTCGAGGACCAGGATCTCGTCGGCGTTCATCACCGTGGACAGCCGGTGGGCGATGACCAGCGTGGTGCGGCCGCGGGCGGCGGCGTCGAGCTGGGCCTGGATGGCCTTCTCGGTCTTCGAGTCGAGGGCCGAGGTGGCTTCGTCGAAGATCAGGATGTCCGGGTTCTTCAGCAGCGTGCGGGCGATGGCGACGCGCTGCTTCTCGCCGCCGGACAGCTTGAGGCCGCGCTCGCCGACGCGGGTCTGCCAGCCGTCCGGCAGGCGGGCGATGAAGTCCTCCAGTTGGGCGGCGCGGGCGACGGCCTCCACTTCCTCGCGGCTGGCGTCCGGGCGGCCGTACTGGATGTTGTAGAGCAGGGTGTCGTTGAACAGCACGGTGTCCTGCGGAACGATGCCGATGGCGGCGCGCAGGCTGTCCTGGGTGAGGCTGCGGATGTCCTGGCCGTTGATGCGCACCGCGCCGTCCTGCACGTCATAGAAGCGGAACAGCAGGCGTGCCAGCGTGGACTTGCCGGAGCCGGAGTGGCCGACCACCGCCACCGTCTGGCCGGCGGGGATCGTGAAGTCGACGTCGTGGAGGATCGGGCGGTTCGGGTCGTAGGCGAAGTTGACGCCGTCGAAGCCGACGCTGGCCGGGCCGCGGGCGAGCGCGTGGGCGTCGGGGCCGTCGGCCACTTCCCGGTGGGTGGCGAGCAGGTCGAACATGCGCTCGATGTCGGTGAGGGCCTGGCGGATCTCCCGGTACAGCACGCCGAGGAAGTTGAGCGGGATGTAAAGCTGGATCAGGAAGGCATTGACCAGCACCAGGTCGCCGAGGGTCATGCGCCCGGCGGCCACGCCGTCGGCGGCGCGCCACATCATCGCGGTGACGCCGACGGCGATGATCGCCGCCTGGCCCATGTTGAGGAGGGACAGGGACTTCTGGTTCTTGATCTGGGCGGCTGTCCACTTCTTCAGCTCGGCGTCGTAGCGGCGGGTCTCGAAGGCCTCGTTGTTGAAGTACTTCACCGTCTCGAAGTTGATCAGGCTGTCGATGGCCCGCGCGTTGGCCGCCGAGTCCAGTTCGTTGGCCTGGCGGCGCAGCGCGGTGCGCCAGTTGGTGACCTTGAAGGTGAAGGTGATGTACAGCGCCAGCGTGACGACGGTGATGATCGCGAAGCTCGGCTCGTACTTCACCAGCAGGATGCCCAGCACCAGGCCAATCTCCACGAAGGTCGGCAGGATGGAGTACAGCGTGTAGCTGATCAGCGAGCCGATGGAGCGGGTGCCGCGCTCGATATCGCGGGTCAGGCCACCCGTCTGGCGTTCCAGGTGAAAGCGCAGGGATAGCGCGTGCAGGTGGCCGAAGACCTGCAGCGAGATCTCGCGCACCGCCTCCTGGGTGACCCGCGCGAAGACGATTTCGCGCAGTTCGGTGAACAGCGACGTGGAGAAGCGCAGCACGCCATAGGCCACCAGCAGCGCCGCCGGCACCACGATGAAGGCCTGGGAGCGGGAGATGTCGAGGCCGTCCACCAGCTGCTTGAAGATCAGCGGCACGGTGACGTTGGCGAACTTGGCGGAGATCAGGCAGCCGAGGGCGAACAGCATCCGCCACTTGTAGGCCCACAGGTAGGGCAGCAGTTTCCTGATGGTCTGCCAGTCGTGGCGTTCGCCGGAGGCGGGCAGGGGGGCGGGGCCGGAGGGGGAGCGTCGCATTTTTTTCTGGATGTGGGGGCGGATGGATTCGCCCCGAAAACGTGGTTGGACGAAGTCGATTGTAGGGGCGAGTTCATCCTTGGAGCGAGTTCATTCGCCCCGAGGGTGATGGCCGGGCAGCGGGTGGGTCAGCTGTCGCTGGCGATCAGGCGTACGGCGAGACCGATGAACAGTACGCCGCACAGGCGGTCGAGCCAGGGGCCGAGCCGCGGGCGGCGGGCCAGCAGGCGGCCGATGGAGCCGGCGGCCAGCGCCAGTCCGCCGAACACGACGACGGTCTGCACCGCGAAGAGCAGGCCGAGGGCCAGCATCTGCAGGCTCGGGCTGCCGTGGGCCGGATCGGTGAACTGGGGCAGGAAGGCCAGGAAGAACAGGCCGACCTTGGGGTTCAGCGCATTGGCGACGAAGCCGCGGCGCAGGTCGCGCTGCCATGGCTGGACCGGCAGGCCCGCCGTCGGGGCGAGGCGTCCGCCGCCCCGCAGGGCCTGGATGCCGAGCCATATCAGCCAGGCCGCGCCGGCCAGCTTGACGGCCAGCAGCAGGCCGGGGGACGTGCGTACCACCGCCGCGATGCCGAGGGCCGCCCAGGCGGTGTGCGTTGCGCAGCCCGCCGCGCAGCCCAGGCCGAAGGCCAGGCCGGCGCGTCGGCCGCGGGCCAGGCTGTGGCCGATGACCATCAGGTTGTCGGGGCCCGGTGCGAGGGTGATCAGCACGGAGATGCCGAGGAAGGCGAGGAGGGTGTCGAGGCTGGGCATGGCGCCGGATTCTCGGCGTCGCGGACGGGGGCGTCAATGTGCGATGCCCCCGCCCTTGTGGCAGGCGTCAGTGCCGGTGGCTGCCGTCTTCGAGGCACAGAATTGATGGATCGTCCAGTGCCGCTTCGCCCATTTTCTGCAAGTTGTCGAGAACGCGCATGGACGCTTGTTCCATCACATCGAGATGGCGGAGTACCGCGCCCATGTCGCCGTTGGCGTAGGCCGTCAGTACCGCCACGCCGGCCCGGTGCACCTCGATGTGCGGCGGCTCGACTTCCCTGTAACCCGGCAACTGGCTGAAGCAGGCATGGCCTTCGCCTTCGTAGTACCACTTGCCGAGTCGGCACGCCGTGTGGGTGGCGAGTTCGGACGCCTTGAGGTCGAGGAGGCCAAAAATGGCCAGGTAAATGCGGAACTTGAAGACGATGTGGTCGATCTTGGCGACTTCGACGAAGCTCTTCATCGCGCTGCCGGCGATCACGTTCTCCATGTTGGCGGACAGGCCCATCAGCAGACGCATGTCCTCGGTGGCGCGCTGGCCGCGATCACTGAATTGGCTGGAGGCCTCGGCGAGGCGCCGCATGCTGTCGCGTGCCTGCGTCGAATCGTCGTGGATGCGTTCCACCAGCGCCGAGATGTCGGCGGTGGCGCTGGAGGTGCGTTCGGCCAGTTTGCGGACTTCGTCGGCAACGACGGCGAAACCGCGGCCGGCTTCGCCGGCGCGTGCTGCCTCGATGGCGGCGTTGAGGGCCAGCAGGTTGGTCTGGTCTGCCACGCCGCGGATCAGATTGACGATGGCGCCGATCTCGTCGGCCCGTTGGGCGAGGGTGTCCACTTCGGTCGCCGACTTCTCCGATTCGGCCGCCAGGCGCTGCAGGCTTTCGGCGATCTCGGTGGTGGCCTGCCCGCTGGCTTTGGACACATGGGCGGCTTCGACGGCCTTGTCCTTTTCGTTCCGGAGCAAGCCGGCCATTTCAGCCAGGCTGCCCTGGGCTCCGCTCAGCGATGAGCCGAACTCGGCCATGCGCTGCACGACGCCGAGCAGGTTTTCACACTGGATGCGCTTTTCGTCTTCCGCGCGGCGCAAGGTGTTGATCTCCTGCTGAAAGGCCTCGTTCTCAGCTTGTAATCCTGCTTCCCGCTCTCTCATGCCGCGGAGTTGGGTCTGGAGCTGTTCGTATTCTGTTCTGCTGATCCACATGGTATGGCCTGACTATGCTAGTTGGGCGCGCAATCCCTGTATGGCGACTTTTCGCGCCTCAATATGAGGTCTTGTCTTATAGCTGCTGGTGCCGGGGTATCGCGATTGTCCAGCAGCTAATTCTGTGACGTTTTGTGAAAGATCAATATATTTAATGATATTGATATATTTAAAGTTTTTTGTTGTGTGAGATTGCCTTGCCGATACGTAGGGTGAAGTGATGCTTGGCAAGGGATGAGCTTTCATTGTCTGCCGAGAGGCTGTCATGAAACCGACAAAATGCCGGGGCTTGTCGGATGCGCTGGCCAGACCCGGAATCACGAGAAGACTGCTGGGCCTCGTCCTTGCTCGAAATATGCGATTGTCTGGGGTAGGCACCGATCTTGCTGAAGCGGGGGCAACCCGTTTTGTGTCCGCATCATGTCCGAGACCCTCGCCGCCCCGCCCGATGTCGCGCCTGTGCCCCTGTCCGCTGCGGCGGTGGTGCAGGCTTACCATCAGCGGACCAAGCACCGCTTCGAAGCCTATGCCGCCGGCCCCGGCACGCTGGACTGGGATGCCCAGCCGGCGGCCTTCCGCCATTACGAGGGCGTCCCGCCGATCGAGCTGCCGCTGGCCCGCGCCGAACACCTGACGGCGGCGCCGGTCACGCCGGCCATCCCCGATCTGGCCAGCATCGGCGCACTGCTGCACCTGTCATTCGGCTTGACCGCCTGGAAGACCCTCGGGCCCGACCGCTGGGCGGTGCGCGCCAATCCGTCGAGCGGCAACCTGCATCCGGTCGAGGCCTACGTGCTGGTGGCCGGCATTCCGGCGCTGGCCGACGGGCTCTACCACTACCGGCCGGAGATCCACGCGCTGGAGTTGCGGGCCGTGCATCTGCAGCCGCTGGCGGCCGGCCCGGTGCTGGCGGTCGGCCTGTCCTGCGTGATGTGGCGGGAAGCCTGGAAGTACGGCGAGCGGGCCTTCCGCTACTGCCAGCTGGATACCGGCCATGCCCAGGCCTGCCTCGATTACGCGGCGGCGCTGCTGGGCTGGCGGATGGTCGAACAGTCCCAGGTTGGCAGCCATGCGCTGGCGGCCCTGCTGGGGCTGGACCGGGCCGCCGAATTTCCCGGCCGGCGCGCCGAGGTCAGCCAGGAGGAGGCGGAACTGCTGCTGGCGGTGGACTTTGCCGGCGGCGCCACCTGGCTGGACCCCGTGGCCCTGCACGAAGCTGGCGGGGCGGCCCGCTGGCAGGGCGTGGCCAGCCTGATCGACCGCTTCCCGATGTTCCGCTGGCCGGTCATTGCCGAGGTGGCGGCGGCGACGCGGCGCGCCGACGACAGCGGTGCGGCGCCCAACCCGCAGCGCATCCCGCGCGTACAGCCGGCGTCCCTGATCCTGCGGCGGCGCAGCGCCCAGCGCTTCGACCCGGCCCACGTGATGGGGCGGGCCGATTTCGATCACCTGCTGGAAGCCTTGCGCCCGGCGGCGGGCGCGCGCATCGGCCTGCTGATGTTCATCCACCGCGTCGAGGGCCTGGCGCCCGGCGTCTATTTCCTGCCCCGCGGCCCCGTCGAGGGCGGCATGGCCGAGCGCCTGCAGGCCCGCTACACGCTGCTGCCGGTGGACGGCCTGCCTGCCGCCGACACCCTGTTCAGCCTGGCCCCGGCAGACCCGCTGGAGCTGCGCCGGGTGGCCCGCAGCCTGCACTGCCATCAGGACATCGCCTCGAACGCCAGCATTGCCTTCGGCATGCTGGCGCCCTTCGCCGAGCTGGTCGATGCCGATCCGCCGGCCTACCGCGACCTGTACCGGGAGGCCGGCGCCCTCGGCCAGGTGCTTTACCTGGAAGCCGAGGCGCTGGGCCTGCGCGGTACCGGCATCGGTTGCTTCTTCGACGATCCGGTGCACAGCGTGGCCGGTCTCGACGACGGCGCCTTCCAGACCCTCTACCACTTCACCATCGGCCTGCCGGTCAGCGACGGCCGCGTTGAAACCACGCCCCCTTACCCGGGGCGCAAGGATGCCCTGCGATGAGTTCCACGACCACTTCCAGTTCTTCCCAGGCCACGGCTACCGGCTTCGTCCGCATCGACGCGGATACCGCCGCCGACCTGATCCACCGCCGCGGCAGCGCCAGCTTGCCGGCCCTGGCCGTCTATGACGTGCGTGACCGGGCGACCTTCGAGCGGCGCCATATCGATGGGGCCGAGCACCTCACCGAAGCGCTGCTCGGCGGCACGATCCGCCGCCTGCCGAAGAGCACGCCGGTGCTGATCTACTGCTACCACGGCAACGCCAGCCAGGTGTACGCCGAGATGTTCTCCGACTTCCGCTTCGTCGAGGTGTACAGCGTGGATGGCGGTTTCGAGCCCCTCAACGCGGCGTTGGCGCAGCGCACCGGCGGCCTCGCCTCGGTGGCCCTGCCGGCGGGGGCCAGCGATGTGCTGCGGGCTTTCGTGGCCGAGTTCGGGTTTGATCCGAACGACCTCGATGCGCCCCGCGCCCAGGGCCTCACGCCGCTGATGCGTGCGGCCTACGCCGGCTCAGCCGAACTGGTGGAAGAACTGCTGGCGGCCGGCGTCAGTCCGGCCCGCCGCAACGGCGACGGCAATACGGCCCTGTGGCTGGCCTGCGTGTCGCGGGACAAGCCGACGCTGGCGCGCCTCATCGCCGCTGGCGCCGACGTGGACAACGTCAATGAAACCGGCGCCACCTGCCTGATGTACGCGGCCTCCAGCGGTCGCGACGAAGTGGTCGAAGTCCTGCTGGCCGCCGGTGCCGACCCCTACATCCGCAACTTCGACGACGCGCGCGCGGTGGACCTGGCGTCCACGCTGGCCTGCCTGAAGCTGTTGCGCCACACCGCCAACTGATCAAAGCCCAGGAGAACCGCGATGAACAAGTACCGCTCGATTGCCTATCTGATGGAGCAGGTGGAAGGCCCGCTGTCCCGCGCCGGCGTGGTGCTCAGCGAGGCGTGGCGCAACAACGAGGAGGCGGTCGGCTTCTTCAGCCACGCCGACGTGGGACTGGCCGCCTATGTGTACGCCTACGGCCAGCGGCCTGGCCGCTACGGCATCAACCTGGATTTCCCCGAGCCGGATGGTGCGCCCTTGCTGCCGGTGCCGACCAGCGCCGAGGATCTGCCGCTGGCGGCGATCGTGCAGATGCTGCTGGAGCACTTCGAAGTGCCGGTGACGGCGCTGGTCTGAGCCGCTCCGCTCGTCCGCCATGTCACATGGGCGTCGTTTCCGGGCGGCGCCCATGACGTTTACCGGCTCATGGCGTGGACCACAGGTCCACGGTGCCCAGACCGGTCATCGGTGCGCGCTGCAGCAGGAAGGCCTCGGCCTGGTCGGCTGGCAGCGGTTGGCTGATCAGGTAGCCCTGGATCTTCTCGCAGCCGATGCTGAGCAGGAACTTGAGCTGGGCCTCCGTCTCGACGCCCTCGGCGATTACTTCCAGCCCCATCTTGTGGGCCAGCAGTACCGTCACGTCGCAGATGTCCGCATCGCTGGGGTCGGTCTCGATGTCCTTCACGAAGGAGCGGTCGATCTTCAGCGTGCGGATCGGGAACAACTTGAGGTAGGCCAGTGACGAGTAGCCGGTGCCGAAGTCGTCGATGGACAGGGTCAGGCCGCTCTCGGTCAGCGCCTTCATCACCTCGATGGTCTCGTCCGGGGAGGCCATCGACACCGACTCGGTGACTTCCAGGTCGAGCAGTTCGGCCGGCAGGCCGTGGTGTTCCAGCAGGTCATGGATGCGCCGCGGCAGGGTCTTGTCGAGGAACTGCCCGGTGCTCAGGTTGATCGACATGCGGATCGTGCCGAGGCCCTTGTCGCGCCAGTCGCGCAGCTGGCGGCAGGCTTCCTGCAGCACCCAGTCGCCGAGGGCGTCGATGATGCCGGCCTCCTCGGCCACCGGGATGAACTCGGATGGCGGGACCAGGCCGCGGGTCGGGTGCTGCCAGCGCACCAGCGCTTCCACGCCCACGATGAGGCCGCTGCGAAGATCCACTTGCGGTTGGTAGTACAGCACGAACTGCTCCCGTTCGAGGCCGATGCGCAGCTCCGATTCGAGGGCCAGGCGCTGGGCCGTGGCGGCGTTCATGCCTTCGGTGAAGAACTGGTAGTTGCCGCGGCCCTTGGCCTTGGCGTAATACATCGCCACATCGGCGTCCTTCAGCAGGTCGCCGATCTCCAGTGCGTCGTCCGGGTACATGCAGATGCCGATGCTCGGCGAGGTGCGCTGTTCCTGGCCGTTGATCAGGTAGGGCGCCGAGATCGCGGCGACGATCTTGTCGGCCACGTAGGCGGCGTCGGCCGGGGTGTCCACGTCGGGCAGCACGACGACGAACTCGTCGCCGCCCAGGCGGGCGACGATGTCGCTCTTGCGCACCGTGTTGCTGAGGCGGTTGGCGACCTGGATCAGCAGCTCGTCGCCGACATGGTGGCCGAGGGTGTCGTTGATGGCCTTGAAGCGATCCAGATCGATCAGCATCAGCGCCATCTGCATGTCGTTGCGGTGGCAGAAGCCGATCGCCTGCTCCAGCTTCTCGTTGAGGCTGAAGCGGTTCGGCAGGTTGGTCAGCGTGTCGTGGTGGGCCAGGTGGCGGATACGCTCTTCGGAGGCCTTCAGCTCCGAGATGTCGATGAAGTTGCCGATGTAGTTCTGTACCTGCCCGTTCTCGTCGCGGACCAGCGAGATCGACAGCCACTTGGGGTAGGGCTCGCCGTTCTTGCGGCGGTCCCACAGTTCTCCCTGCCAGGCGCCGCTGTCGTTCAGGCTGTCCCACATCTCCTTGTAGATTTCCGGTGGCGTGTTGCCGGCGGACAGCACGCGCGGGTTCTGGCCGACGACTTCTTCCTGCGGGTAGCCGGTGAGTTTGGTGAAGGCCTGGTTGGTGGCGACGATGCGGTTCTGCGCATCGGTGACGATGATTGCCTCGTTGCTGTTGGAGAACACCGTGGCCAGCAGGCGCAGGTGCTCCTCGGTGCTCTTGCGCTCGGTGATGTCCTGGACGGTGCCCTCATAGCAGATGAACTCGCCCTGCGGCCCGCGCACCGTGTGGGCGTTCTCGGAAATCCAGATGATCGAGCCGTCGCGCCGGCGCACCAGGGATTCGAAATTGATGACTTCGCCGTGGCTCTCCATCCGCTGGCGGAAGGCGTCGCGGCGGCTGGGGTCCACATAGAGCCGGCTCTCGATATCGGACAGGTCGGCCATCAACTGCTGGGGCGTCTCGTAGCCATACAGCCGGGCCAGCGCCGGGTTGGCGGCCAGGTAGCAGCCGTCGCGGGTGGTCTGGAAGATGCCTTCCGATGCGTACTCGAAGATGTGGCGGTAGCGCAGTTCGGTGCGCTCCAGTGCCTCCAGCGTCGCGCGTCGCGGGGTTACGTCTTCGATGTAGCCCTCGATGACGCTCTTGCCCTGCTCGTCGGGCACCGTGATGCCCCGCTCCAGCACCCACTTGGTGTGGCCGCTGGCGGTGGTGATGCGGTACTGCACCGCGAAGCGCTGGCCATTGCGGGCAGCGCTGCGGATCTGCGCGCGGACGCGGGCCCGGTCGTCGGCATGGGTGACCTCTTCCCAGGAGATGCAGGCGTTGTCGACAATCTCCGCCGGGGCGTAGCCGCACAGCTCGGCGCTGCCCTGGCTGATGAAGACCATCGTCCGGTAGGCGTCATCCATGCTGCGATAGACCATGCCCTCGAGGTTGTTCACCAGCGTGTCGAGGATGCGGGTCCTGTCCACGGCTCGGGGCGTGATGAGGCTGGTTCGGCGGGAGCGTCCGAGTTGTGCTTGCACGGTGATGGCCTGCGAAGAGCTGCAATGGAGGATGGCTACACTTCAGCAAGCACCATGCCCGCCGGGAGGCCCCGTTCTGTGTTGGGAATCTCCGAAAAATGCACTGTGATGGTGCGGAAAGTGGGTTTGGTGCACTGCAATAAAGCCCAAATAGTGTCGAAAAAGTCAGTTTGTCGACAAAGTCACTGAGCATTTTTTAATTTTTCCATTTTTGATGGTGAGTTTGTTCATATCCCGGTGCAAAACCGGGGATGCCGCGGACAAGCTTGACGGGGCTTGTTCCGCGTATTCCGGGCGTGTCTCTTCTGCTGCTTTCCGGGCGCGCCTGCATGGTATCGGCCGCTTGCTCCAGCGGATGCTTGGCACAGGAACTGCATTTGATCTCCCAGGACCAGTTCCCGTGCTGTTTTCGCGCCAGAGCTGGCGGAAGCCGGGCAAACCCACGAAATACGGTGATCCAGAATGCGCACGAACCTTCCCGTCACGAACGTTGAAACACTGCTTCCCGAGGGCGAGTTCATCTATTCCCGTACCGACCTTCAGGGCGGCATCGTCGAGGCCAACGAGGCCTTCGCCAATATCAGCGGCTACCGCCGCGAGGCCATGCTCGGTCAGCCCCACAACATGGTGCGCCACCCGGACATGCCGAAGGAGGCCTTCGCCGACATGTGGCGCGACCTCAAGGCCGGCCTGCCCTGGCGAGGCTTGGTGAAGAACCGGCGCAGCGACGGCGGCTACTACTGGGTGGTGGCGAATGCGTCGCCGGTGCGCGAGAACGGTCGGGTGGTCGGTTTCCAGTCGGTGCGCTCGCGCCCGTCGCGGGAGGATGTGCGGGCGGCGGAAGACGCCTATCGGCGCGTCCGTGAGGGCGATCGCTCGATCCGCATCGAGCACGGTCGGGTGGTGCCGGCGCACCGCTCGCCGTGGGCGGTGTTCGCCTCGGCGCCCGTGCAGCTGGTGGGGGCGGGCAGCCTGTTGCTGATACTGGCCGCCGGTGCCGTCGTGCAGGGGGTCACGAACCTTCCGTTCGTGCGCGAGTTCATGCTCGGCGCCGGCGGCTTGGGCCTGCTGTGGGGGTTGTTCTTCCTGTTCGGCTTCGTGCCGGGCTTGGCGCGGGATGCGGCGGCGCTGCACGCCTATCTGGGCCGTCTGCTGGCCACCGGCGACCTGCGCCAGCGTTTCGAGCTGCCTCGCTGCGACGTGCTCGGCGAGATTGCCCGCGATGCGGACCGTTTCGTGTCATCCGTGCAGGCCACCGTGCAGGGCATGGGCGACACGGCCCGGCAGGTGGCGGTGGTGTCGGGCGAGGTGGCGTCCGGCGTCAGCAATGTGAACGAGGCTGCGCGGGTGCAGAGTGACGCGACCTCGTCGGCGGCGGCCGGCATCCAGCAGATCACCGTGGCGATCGGCGAGGTGGCCGAGCACGCTGGCGCCACGCACAGTGCCGCGCAGACTGCCAGCGAGGTGTCGGAACGCGGGGGCCAGGTATCGGCCAAGGCCTGCGAGATGATCATGATCCTCGCCGATACGGTGCGTGATGCCGCCGGGCAGGTGGAGCTGCTCGGCCAGCAGTCGGTGGAGATCTCGCGCATCACCGGCGTGATCCGCGAGATCGCCGAGCAGACCAACCTGCTGGCCCTCAACGCCGCCATCGAGGCGGCGCGGGCCGGCGAGCAGGGGCGTGGTTTTGCGGTGGTGGCCGATGAGGTGCGCAAGCTCGCCGAGCGCACCGGCAAGGCGACCCAGGAGATCAGCACGATGGTGGCCGGCATCCAGAGCGAGACGCAGAAGGCGGTGGATGGCATGCGCGGCGGCGCCGGCCAGGTGCGCGACGGCGTGCTGTTGGTGCAGGGGGCGCAGAGCGCGCTGCAGGAGATCAACGCGCAGATGGAGCGCACCCTCGGCATGGTGAACGACATCACCCATTCGTCGGCCGAGCAGCGCAGCGCGATGACGCTGATGGCCCAGAGCATCGAGCGGGTGGCGTCGATGACCGACCAGAACGTGGCGGTGGTGAGCCAGACCCAGAGCGCGGTGGCGAGCCTGGATCAGTCGGTGGACCGCATGAGCAAGGCGATCGGCCAGTTCGTCGTGTGAGCGGTGGCCGGCCGCGCGGCCCTCAGTGCAGGGTGCGCGGCATGGCCAGCGTGAATTCGGGGATTTCCGCGTCGAAGGGCGTGCCGTCCTCGGCGACCATCTGATAACTGCCCTTCATCGTGCCGACCGGCGTGGCGATGGTGCAGCCGCTGGTGTATTCGAAGGACTGGCCGGGCTGCAGCACCGGCTGCTGGCCGATGACGCCGGCGCCCTGGACTTCCTGCACCGTGCCTTCGGCGTCGGCGATGATCCAGTGGCGGCTGACCAGCTGGGCGGTGATGCGGCCGATGTTGCGGATGGTGATGTGGTAGGCGAACACGTAGCGGTTCGCTTCCAGGTCCGACTGCTCGTCGATGAAACGGGATACTGCAGTGACCTCGATGATTTCCTGGTCGATGGCGCTTGTCATTGTTGTGGACGCTCGGGTTGGGGAACCCTTATTGAAACTGAATTGCCCGGCAGCTGCAACCGCAGCGGCAGGGCCCGGGTACCCGCCGGCCCGCGTTGGCGGAGGTGGAGCGGGGCGGGTAGACTATGCCCCCTCCCGCGTCTCCCCCGCCAGGATTCAACATGACCTTCCGCATTGCTCCCAGCATACTGTCCGCCGATTTCGCCAAGCTCGGCGAAGAGGTTGCCAACGTGATCGCCTCCGGCGCCGACTGGATCCACTTCGACGTGATGGACAACCATTACGTGCCGAACCTGACCATCGGCCCGCTGGTCTGCGAGGCGATCCGCCCCCACACCACGGCGCCGATCGACGTGCATCTGATGGTCAAGCCGGTGGACCGCATCGTGCCGGACTTCGCCAAGGCTGGCGCCAACGTCATCACCTTCCACCCGGAAGCGTCCGAGCACGTGGATCGCACGCTGGCGCTGATCCGCGACCACGGCTGCCAGGCCGGCCTGGTCTTCAACCCGGCCACACCGCTGACCTGGATGGACCACGTGATGGACAAGCTCGACGTGGTGCTGCTGATGAGCGTGAACCCGGGTTACGGCGGCCAGTCCTTCATCCCGGGCACCCTCGACAAGCTGCGCGAAGCGCGCGCCAAGATCGATGCCTACGCCGAGCGCAGCGGCCGCAAGATCCTGCTGGAGATCGACGGTGGCGTGAAGGTCGGCAACATCGCCGAGATCGCCCGCGCCGGTGCCGACACCTTCGTGGCCGGTTCGGCCGTTTTCGGGGCCGGCAAGGACAGCGACCCGCAGCGCTACAACTCGGTGATCGGCGAACTGCGCGGCGCGCTGGCCGGCGTCTGATCTTCTTCCACACGGCCGCGCCGCCGGGCTGACGGCGGCACGCCGTGAATCCGCAGGAAGGCGCGGCGCATCCGTTCCGCGTCGCCGAAGCCGCAGCTGCGCGCCACCGCCTGTACCGACGCGCTGCCGCTCTCCAGCGCCGCGGCGGCGGCTTCCACCCGTAGCCGTTCGACCGCCCGGGCCGGCGTCACCCCCATCTCCGTTTTGAAGCGCCGCGCGAAGTGGCGCGGGCTCATGCACGCCCGTGCGGCGAGTTCGTCCACGTCGAGGCGCGCCTGCAGGTTGTGCCGGACGTAGTCCAGCAAGTCCGTGAAGGTGCCGCCGGCCACCTGCATGCCGGCGATCTCCGAGAACTGCGACTGCCCGCCGGGGCGCCGGTAATACACCACCAACTGCCGCGCCACCTGGCGCGCGACGCTGTCGCCCAGATCGTCGGCGATCAGTGCGAGGCTCAGGTCGATGCCGGCGGTGATGCCCGCCGAGGTCCAGAACTTGCCGTCGCGGATGTAGATCCGGTCCGCGTCCAGGCCGACCTGCGGAAAGCGCCGCGCGAAGGCGGGGGAGCGCCGCCAGTGGGTGGTGGCGCGGCGGCCGTCGAGCAGCCCGGCGGAAGCCAGCAGCCAGGCGCCCGAGCACACGCTGGCGGCCCGCCGGGCGGCCGTGCAGGCGGCGCCGACGAAGGCGAGGGTGGCAGCATCGGCCGAGGCCGCATCCACGCCGTCGCCCCCCGCTACCAGCAGGGTATCGATAGCGTCGCTGGCCGCCGCCGCGCGGGTCAGCAGCTGGATGCCGCTGGAGCTCGCCACCGGGCCGCCCGTGAGGGACAGCGCTTCCAGCCGGTAGCTGCCCGGCACCACGCCGTTGGCGGCTTCGAAGGCGCTCAGCGGACCGGCGGCATCGAGCAGCTGGAAGCCGGGATAGACGAGCAGGGCGATGGAACGGGTCATGGCAGAAAAAGTGGCTTATTGGTCATTTCTGCCATCACTCTAGCCTGCGACGATGGGGCTGTCCAAATTTCCGGAGTCCCGCCCCATGAACCGCAATGTCCTCCTGCTGGCCTTGTGCCAGGCCCTGACGATGACCGTCATCGGCTTCGTGCTGGCCGCGTCGGTGTCGATCAGCCACAGCCTGTCGGTGGCGGCCGGCCTGGCGACCGTGCCGCTGGCCGCCCAATACCTGGCGACGCTGCTCGCGCTGCAGGTCGCCGCCCGCCTGCTGGCGCGCTTCGGCCGGCAGAAGATCTTCGTGGCCGGCGCCCTGTGCGGCGCGGCCGGCCTGGGCCTGGCCGCGCTGGCCGTCGCGCTGGGCCATTTCCCGCTGTTTGTGCTGGCCGGCATCGGCATCGGCGTGCAGGGGGCGACGGGCCAGTACTACCGGTTCGCCGCGCTGGAGGCCGTGCCCGCCGCCGAGCGTGGGCTGGCGGTATCGCTGACCCTCAGCGGCGGGGTGCTGGCGGCCTTCCTCGGTCCCTTCCTGGCCCGCGGCACGCGCCATCTGCTCGACACTCCGTTCGTTGCCAGCTTCCTGATCCTCGCCGGGCTTTCGTTTTTGGCGGCGGTGCTGGCCGGCCAACTGCGCCTGCCGGCACCGGCTGCGCGCGTCGCCGGCCCATCCCGCCCCATCGCGGCGATCCTGCGCGACGGGCGGTTGCGCCTGGCGCTGGCGGCCGGCGCGGTGGGCTATGGCGTGATGAACCTGCTGATGACCGCGACGCCGCTGGCCATGCTGTGCGCCCGGCTGGATTTCGACGCCACGGCGGAGGTGATCCAGTGGCACCTGCTGGCGATGTTCGCGCCGTCTTTCGTCACCGGTCACCTGATCCGCCGCTGGGGCAGCCTGCCGGTGATGCTGGTCGGCTGCGTCGCGCTGCTGCTGGCGGTCGGGGTTGCGCTGGGCGGCGATGCGCTGGGCCACTTCCAGCTGGCCCTGGTGGGCGTCGGGTTGGGCTGGAACTTTCTCTATGTGGGCGCCACGACGCGGCTCGCCGAATGCTGGCAGGAGGCCGACCGGGCGCGCCTGCAGGCCCTCAACGACAGCCTGGTGTTCCTCGCCGTGTGCGTGGCCACCTTCGCCGCCGGGCCGCTGGTGGATGGGCTGGGGTGGGAGCGGGTCAATATTCTGGCGGCGCTGCCCGTGCTGATGGTCGCGGCGGCCGTGCTGCGCGCGTGGCGCCGCCCGGTGCTGGCGCCGTCGGCCTGATCTCCCGTATCCTGCGCGTCCGGGGGCGGCAGGCGCCGCCTCCGTTCCCGTACCGCCTGATGAGTTCCGCCATGTCCGCTGCCCTTGCCCCCGCTTCCCGTGCCGTCCGTGCCGTGCTGTTCGACCTGGATGGCACGCTGCTCGATTCCATCCCCGATCTGTCGGAAGCCTGCCGGCGCATGATGCTGGAGCTCGGTCGCCCGCCCCACGACATCGAGGTAATCCGCACTTTCGTCGGTAAGGGCATGCTCAACCTGGTGCGGCGCTGCCTGGAAGAGAGCGGCTCGGCCGGCGAGGTGGAGATCGACGCGGCGGTGGCTGCCTTCCGCCGTCACTACGCCGACGTGAACGGCGAATGCACGCTGATCTACGACGGCGTCGTGCCGGCGCTGGAGGCTCTGCGTGAGCGTGGCGTGGCGATGGCCTGCGTGACCAACAAGCCGGCCGCCTTCACCGGGCCGCTGCTCGAACGGATGGGCATCGCCGGTTTCTTCGGCGCCACCGTCAGCGGCGACACGCTGGCCGACAAGAAGCCCCACCCGGCGCCGCTGCTGCACGCCTGCGCGCTGCTCGGCGCGGCGACGGACGAAGCCCTGATGATCGGCGACTCGGCCAACGACGCCGAAGCGGCCCGCGCCGCCGGCATGCCGGTGCTGCTCGTCACCTATGGCTACAGCGAGGGCGTGGCGGTGGACAGCATCGAATGCGACGGGCTACTATCGAGCCTCGTCGATGCGCTGCCGCGCATCCTGGGCTGAATCCAACGGATCCCATCATCATCGTGACCCGCAAGCGCGTGTTCTTCGTAGAGGAGTTCCCTGCCGTTCGTATCCCCCGCTCTGGCGGATGCGGCGGCCGGTCATGGCTGCTCGCCTGAGCTGCCCAGAACTGTCGCGGGTCTGCCCCGTGATACCCTCGCGAAAAAAGCACCACGCCCTTCCGGAGTCTCCATGACCGAAGCCGAATTCCACGCCCTGGCCGCCCAGGGTTTCAACCGCATCCCGGTTACCGTCGAAACCTTCGCGGATCTCGACACCCCCCTTTCCGTCTATCTCAAGCTGGCCAACGCGCCCAACACCTACCTGCTCGAATCGGTGCAGGGCGGCGAGCGTTTCGGCCGCTATTCCATCATCGGCCTGTCCGCCCCGACGCGCATCGAGGTGCATGGCCGCTCGGTGCTGCTGCTCACCAACGACCGCGTCGTCGAACGCCGCGACGGCGGCGATCCGCTCGAATACATCGCCGAGTTCATGGAGCGCATCAAGGTGCCGCCGCGCGCGCGCCTGCCGCGCTTCGCCGGCGGCCTGGTGGGCTGCTTCGGCTACGACACGGTGCGCTACATCGAGCCGCGCCTGGCCAAGACCGAAAAGAAGGACGTGCTCGGCACGCCGGACATCCTGCTGCTGCTGTCCGAGGAAATCGCCATCGTCGACAACCTGTCCGGCAAGCTGACCCTGGTGGTGTATGCCGAGCCGGGCGTGCCGAACGCCTACGGCCGCGCGCAGAAGCGCCTGAAGGAGCTGGTCGGCAAGCTGCGCGAGCCGGTGTCGGTGCCGACGGAAGTCCGCGCCGAGCCGTCCGAGCCGGTGTCGAGTTTCGGTGAGGAGGCCTTCAAGGCCGCCGTGCAGAAGGGCAAGGACTACATCGTCGAGGGCGACATCATGCAGGTGGTGCTCAGCCAGCGCATGAGCAAGCCCTTCGGCGCCAGTCCGCTGGCTCTGTACCGCGCGATCCGCAGCCTCAATCCGTCGCCCTACATGTTCTATTTCAACTTCGAGGACTTCCAGGTGGTCGGCGCGTCGCCGGAGATCCTGGTGCGCCTCGAGGACAAGGACGTCACCGTGCGTCCCATCGCCGGCACCCGCAAGCGCGGCGCGACCCACGACGAGGATCAGGCGCTGGAGAAGGAACTGCTGGCCGACGAGAAGGAGCGCGCCGAGCACCTGCAGCTCCTCGACCTCGGCCGCAACGACTGCGGCCGCGTCGCCAGGACCGGCTCGGTGCGCGTCACCGAGCAGTTCACGGTGGAGCGCTACTCCCACGTGATGCACATCGTCTCCAACGTGGAAGGCAAGCTGAAGGACGGCCTTGATCCGCTGGCCGTGCTGCGCGCCACCTTCCCGGCCGGCACCGTGTCGGGTGCGCCCAAGCTGCGTGCGATGGAGATCATCGACGAGCTGGAGCCCACCAAGCGTGGCATCTACGCCGGTTCGGTCGGCTATATCGGCTTCCATGGCGACATGGACCTGGCCATCGCGATCCGCACCGCGGTGCTGAAGGACGGGCAGATCCACGTGCAGGCGGGCGCCGGCATCGTTGCCGACTCCGACCCCCAGGCCGAATGGGTTGAAACCCAGACCAAGGCGCGCGCCATGCTGCGCGCCGCCGAGATCGCCGAAGCCGGACTCGATACGGCCCTGTAAGCACAGAGAACGCCGTGGCCCGGCTGGCCCAGCGCGTCGCTCCGCGATGCCCGGCCACCCCGGCCCGACACCCCTCAACGGCCCCTGCTCCGGCGGGGCGCCGCTCCGGAAAGGATGCGCAGCCATGCTGCTGATGATCGACAACTACGACAGCTTCACCTACAACCTCGTGCAGTATTTCGGCGAACTGGGTGCCGACGTGCAGGTGTATCGAAACGACGAGATCACCCTCGAGCAGATCGCCCAGCTCAAGCCTGCCCAGCTCGTCGTCTCCCCCGGCCCGTGTTCGCCGGCGGAGGCGGGCATCTCGGTGGCGGCGATCAAGGAGTTCGCCGGCAAGATTCCGCTGCTCGGCGTGTGCCTCGGCCACCAGAGCATCGGCGCGGCCTTCGGCGGCAAGATCATCCACGCCAAGAAGCTGATGCACGGCAAGGTCTCGCCAGTCCATCACCTGGACAAGGGCGTCTTCAAGGGTCTGCCCAATCCGCTGACCTGCACCCGCTACCACTCCCTGGCCATCGAGCGCGAAAGCCTGCCCGACTGCCTGGAGGTCACCGCGTGGACCGAGGACGGCGAGATCATGGGCGTGCGCCACAAGACGCTGTTCGTCGAGGGCGTGCAGTTCCACCCGGAATCCATCCTCACCGAGCGCGGCCACGACTTGCTGCGCAACTTCCTCGAACAATCCCAAGCCTGACCGGAGCTGGCCATGACGTTTTCCGCCCAGGAAGCCCTGCAACGCACCATCGACCATCGCGAGATCTTCTACGACGAGATGCTGTCGCTGATGCGCCAGATCATGGCCGGCGAGATCTCGCCGGTGATGACCGCCGCGATCCTGACCGGCTTGCGGGTCAAGAAGGAGACCATCGGCGAAATCTCCGCCGCGGCGACGGTGATGCGCGAGCTGGCGACCAAGGTCACGGTGCCCTACGACCGCCACTTCCTCGACGTGGTCGGCACCGGCGGTGACGGCTCCCACACCTTCAACATCTCCACCGCCACCATCTTCGTGGCCGCCGCCGGTGGCGCCAAGATCGCCAAGCACGGCGGGCGCAGCGTCTCCAGCAAGTCGGGCAGCGCCGACGTGCTGGAAGCCCTCGGCGTCAATCTCAACCTCAACGCCCAGCAGGTGGCCGAGTGCGTGCAGGAGACCGGCATCGGTTTCATGTTCGCCCCCAACCACCACAGCGCCATGAAGAATGTGGCGCCGGTGCGCCGTGAGATGGGCGTGCGCACGCTGTTCAACATCCTCGGTCCGCTGACCAATCCGGCCGGTGCGCCGAACACCCTGCTCGGCGTGTTCCACCCTGATCTGGTCGGCATCTGCGTGCGCGTGATGCAGCGCCTCGGCGCCGAGCACGTGCTGGTGGTGTATGGCCGTGACGGCATGGACGAGGTCTCCCTCGGCGCGGCGACGATGGTCGGCGAACTGAAGGACGGCGAGATCCGCGAGTACGAGATCCATCCGGAAGACTACGGTTTGCTGATGAAGTCCAGCCGCAGCCTCAAGGTCAGCACCGCCGACGAATCCAAGGAAATGCTGCTCGGCGTGCTCGACAATCACGCCGGCCCGGCCCGCGAGATCGTCGTGCTGAACGCCGGCACCGCGCTGTACACGGCCAACGTCGTCGACTCCATCGGCGAGGGCATCGCCCGCGCCCGCGAGGTGCTGGTCTCCGGCGAGGCCCGCGCCAAGCTGGAAGCCTTCGTCGCCTGCACCAGGAAATTCGCCTGAACCCGTCGGGGCGGATCTGTTCGCCCGCGGAGGTAGATCAACGTATCGAGGGCGAATGAAGTCGCCCTTACAGGAAGCCAGAATGTCCGACATCCTCAACAAGATCCTCGCCGTCAAGCGCGAGGAAGTGGCCGCCGCCCGCGCCGCCGTCTCCGACGCCGCGGTGCGTGAGCAGGCCGCCGCCCAGCCCGCCGCCCGCGACTTCGTCGGCGCGATCCGCGCCAAGATCGCCGCCGGCCGGGCCGCGGTGATTTCCGAGATCAAGAAGGCCAGCCCGTCGAAGGGCGTGATCCGCGCCGACTTCCGCCCGGCCGAGATCGCTGCCAGCTACGAGAAGGCCGGTGCGGCCTGCCTGTCGGTGCTGACCGACCGCCAGTTCTTCCAGGGCGCCCCCGAATACCTGCAGGCCGCCCGCGCCGCCTGCAGCCTGCCGGCGCTGCGCAAGGACTTCCTGGTCGATCCCTATCAGGTGTATGAAGCCCGCGCGATGGGCGCCGACGCGATCCTGCTGATCGCCGCCGCCCTCAGCCTGGCCGAGATGCAGGAGATGGAAGCCATCGCCGAAAGCCTCGGCCTCGGCGTGCTGGTCGAGGTGCACAACGGCGCCGAGCTGGACCTGGCGCTGCAGCTGCGCACGCCGCTGATGGGCGTCAACAACCGCAATCTGCGCACCTTCGAGGTCAGCCTGCAGACCACCCTCGACCTGCTGCCGCGCATCCCGGCAGAGCGCATCGTCGTCACCGAGTCGGGCATCCTGCAGCCGGCCGACGTGGCGCTGATGCGGGCCAACAAGGTCAATGCCTTCCTGGTCGGCGAAGCCTTCATGCGCGTCGACGATCCGGGCGCCGGCCTGGCCAGCCTGTTCGGCTGATCCATGAGTGACGCGCCGGAGCAGCCCGCTGCCGATCCGGCGCCGGACGGTGCTCCGCCGCCGTCCACCGCTCCGTCTTTGTCCCCGCGCCGGGAAGCCATCTCCGCCCGCCTGCTGCGCGGGGCCTTGGTGGCCGTGCTCGGCCTGCTCATCGCCGCCGTGCTGCTGCTCGGCTGGCTCGGCGCCAGCGAGTCGGGCCTGCGGACGCTGGCCGGGCTGGCCGACAGCTTCGGCGGTGGCCTGCTGACCCTCGACAAGCCGCAGGGCTATCTGCTAGGCCAATTCAAGCTCGCCAGCCTGCAACTGCGCACGCCGACGCTGCAGCTGGAAATCCGCAACCTGGCGGTGGACTGGCGGCCCGGCGAGCTGAC
Organism: Zoogloea sp. GDB6; assembly: GCF_056724105.1. Taxonomy (NCBI): domain Bacteria; kingdom Pseudomonadati; phylum Pseudomonadota; class Betaproteobacteria; order Rhodocyclales; family Zoogloeaceae; genus Zoogloea; species Zoogloea sp. GDB6. Next base: position 662,470 of record NZ_CM161497.1, read on the forward strand.
CAACGGCCGCGTTGATGTGGCGTCCCTGAGCGCGTCCGAAGTGCGCGTGGCGAGTGCGCCCGACGATACGCCGCTGAGCCTGCCGGCCAGCCTGGAACTCCCTGTCGCGGTCCGCCTCGGCACTGTTCGCATCGATCGCCTGCAGAGCGGCAAGCTGGTGGACGGTAAGGCCGCGCCGCCGGACCTGGAACTCACGGGGCTCGACGGCAGCCTCGAGTCGGACGGGCGCCACCACGACTTCTCAAACCTCAAGGCGGCCGCGCCCTTCGGCCAGCTGGCCGCCAGCGGCCGTCTCGACGGCCGGCGTCCCTTCGCTTTGAAGGCCACGGCCCGGTTGACCACCCGCCAGGGCGGCGACGCCTACACGGTGGATGCCGAGGCGGACGGCACGCTGGAGAAGGAACTGTCCATTCTGACCAAGGCCAGCGGAGCCGGCATGGAGGGCGAAGCCCGCGTGCAGGCCACGCCCTTCGCCGCGCTGCCGCTGCGTTCGGCCAGGATCAGCGTGCATGGCGTGGATCCCGGCCATTTCCACGCCGCCGCGCCGACGGCCCAGCTCGACCTGGAGGCCGATCTCGAACCGAGCGCGGCCAAGCCGGCCGACGGGCGAACGGTCGCCGTGGAGGACTGGGTGGTCAGCGGGCCGCTGACGGTGCGTAATCACCAGCCGGGCTCTTACGACCAGGGCAAGCTGCCGCTGGAGTCCCTGAGCGCGCGGCTGCGCTGGGCCGGGGGTGAGCTGGCGGCGTCCGAGCTGGCGCTGCTGCTGCCCGGCCAGGGCCGCATCGGCGGTCGCCTGGCTTGGCGTGCCCCCGGGAAAGAAAAGGAGAAGGCCCAGGAGCAGGGCAAGGGCGAGACGGGCTTCGGCCACCTGGACGCCGACCTGCAGGTGAGCGGCGTCGATGCCCGCCGCCTCGACCGGCGCGCCGTGGCGACCCGCATCGACGGCCATATCCGTGCCGAGGCGGAGGCCGCCGGGCAGAACTTCAGCGCCGAGCTGCGCGACCCGCAGCTGGCGCTGCGTCTCAAGGCCCGCCATGCGGCGGGGGCGCTGAGCGTCGAGGAGCTCGTCGCTACCGCGCGCCAGGCCCGGCTGGACGCGTCCGGCAAGCTGGCCCTCGACGGGGGCGGCCGCTTCGAGCTGCGCGGCCGCGTGAGCCACTTCGATCCCCATGTCTTCATGACCCGCGCGCCGGCTGCCGATCTGAACGCCCGCTTCGACGCCAGCGGCCGCCGTCTGCCGACACTTGCCGGGCGGCTCGGTTTCGAGCTGCTGCCGAGCCGCCTAGAGAGCAAGCCGCTGGTCGGCAAGGGTGAGCTGGTCGTGGATGGCCAACGCATTGCCAACGCGGATGTGAACTTGGATCTGGCCGGCAACCGACTGTCGGCCCAGGGGCGCTACGGCCGGCCCGGCGACGCGCTGGCGCTGCACGTGGATGCGCCGGTGCTGGGCATCCTCGGTCATGGTGTAGCCGGGCGCCTGAAGGCGGACGGCGTGCTGCGCGGCACGCCCGCCCAGCCGGCCGGCGAGTTCGAACTGGTGGGCGAGAAGTTGGTGTTTGCCGGCATGCGTGTCGAGCGGCTGGACGGCCACGGCCGGCTGGCCGAAGGGCGCGACGGGGCCATCTCGGTTGCCGTCGGGCTGGCCGGGCTGCAGGGCGCGACGGCGACCGAGATGCTGGTCAGCCGCGGCAGTCTCAGCTTCGAAGGGACCCGCGCCGCCAACCGGCTGCGCGTGGATGCCAGCGGGCCGAAGGGCAATGCGGTCAGCCTGGCCCTGGCCGGCGCCCTGTCCGACGGGCCGCGCTGGGAAGGGCGGCTGGAAAGCCTGGTGGCGCGCGGCGACTATCCGCTCAACCTGCAGGCGGCGGCGCCGCTCACGCTGTCGTCCGATCTGATCCGGCTGGGCCCGGCGGAGCTGCGCGGCGGGGCCGGCGGGCGCATCCGCCTCGACGAGACCCGCTGGCAGGCCCGCCGCCTGATCGCCCGTGGCAGCGTCAGCGGCGTGCAGGTTGGCTTCATGCTCGATCCGGCGACGCGGGCGGTCAAATCCACCGGTGATTCCCTGCAGATCGGTGGCCAGTGGGACGTGGACATCGGTGAGCAGGTCAACGGCCTGCTGCGCTTTTACCGGGAGAAGGGCGACCTGGTGCTGCAGGGGGATTCGCCGGTCCGCCTCGGGCTGGACGAGCTGCAGCTGTCCGTGTCGGCCGCCGCCAACCGCCTCGCCTTCGGCTTCAGTGCCCACGGCAGCCAGCTCGGCAGCGCCGCCGGAGCCGGTACCGCGCTGGCCGAGCGCACGCCGTCCGGCGAGCTGCGCCTGGTGCCGGACGCGCCGCTGCTCGGCTCCGCCAAGATCGACATCCCGAACATCGCCTGGGCCGGCCCGCTGGCCGACCAGAACCTGAAGACCGAGGGCAGCCTGAAGGGTGAGTTCGCGCTGGCGGGTACGCCGGCGCGGCCGGAAACCTCCGGGCGTATCCGCGGCGAGCGGCTCGGCTTCGTGATGGCGGACCAGGGGTTGCACCTGTCCGGCGGCACGCTGGCGGCGGATTTCGACAAGGATCGCCTGCGCCTGGAGGACTTCAGCTTCGTGTCGCCGAACCGCGTCAGGCCGCGGGACAGCCGCATCAACGTGAGCCGCCTGACCCGCGAGCCGGGAACGCTGAATGCACGCGGCGAGGTGCAGCTGGCCACAGGCGAAGGCCACTTCAGCTACCGCGCCGAACGCCTGCCGCTGCTGCAGCGGGTGGACCAGTGGCTGGTGCTGAGCGGCGAAGGCGAGGTGCTGACCGGCTGGAACTACGCCACCCTCAAGGGCCGCCTGGTTGCCGATGCGGGCTTCATCGAGCTGTCGCGCACGCCGGCGCCCAGCCTCGGCGACGACGTGGAGATCATTGACCCGCAGCACAACGGCAAGGCGGCCAGCCCCTTCCACATGGGCAGCGACCTGGTCGTCAATCTCGGCAACGCCTTGTACGTGAAGGCCCTCGGCGTTGATACCCAACTGGCCGGCGAGTTGCGCCTGCAGGCCGGTGAGGGCAAGCCCCTCCACGCCAGCGGCGTAATCACTACCCAGGGCGGCGTCTTCGAGGGCTACGGGCAGAAGCTGTCCATCGAGCGCGGCATCGTCACCTTCGCCGGGCCGATCGCCAACCCCAGCCTCAACGTGGTGGCGCTGCGCAAGGGCCTGAGCGTGGAGGCCGGCGTCGGCATCGGCGGCACGGCCCGTCGGCCGGTGGTGCGGCTGGTCTCCGAGCCGAACGTGCCCGACCCGGAAAAACTCGGCTGGATCGTCCTTGGACGCCCGCCCGACCAAGGCTCCGGCGGCGAAATGGCACTGCTGCTGCCGGCCGCCCAGGCCCTGCTCGGCGGCACTGGCGGCGGCCTGCCGGCCACGCTGGCGCGCAACCTGGGTTTCGACGAGTTCTCCTTCGGCGCCAGCAACGACCCGCGCAGCCGTGTGCAGACCAGCAGTGTGGCCACCGGCAGCGTCACCGGCACCACGTCCAGTGCGGCGGCCCAGGCGGCGGGGACGACTGTGCCCGGCCAAGTGATCTCCATCGGCAAGCGACTGTCCACGCGGGCTCTTCTGTCCTTCGAGCAGGGCATCGCCGGCACCACCAGCATCGTCAAGCTCACCTACCAGCTGACCCGCGGCATCTCGGTGATCGGCCGGGCGGGCAGCGAGAACGCGGTGGACATGCAGTTTTCCGTGTCTTTCCGCTGAGGCCGCGGGCGGGCTTGATCCCGGTCATGGACGGTGGTCGGCGGCTGCGGCGAGATGTGGGCCTTGTTTATTGGAGTCGTGCCGTGTCCGCCAATCTCGATCCTCGCCGGATTTCCACTGCCGTCGTGTTTGCCGCCATCGGGGAAGGCTGGCGCTGCCTGCGCCATTGCCTGCAGCCGGCCGTCGCGCTGGCCGGGGTGTTCGCCGCGCTGGGGCTGCTGATCCACGGACTGCTGTGGCGCTTCGGCCTGACGTCGATGATGCTGCCCTTCGCCGGCGGCTTCCTGCTCGTTGGCCCGGCCGTGCTGGCCGGCTTCTTCGGGCTGCGGCGGGCGTACGGGGCGGGTCGTCGCGCCGTGCTGGCCGACGCGCTGGCCGGCTTCCGCCAGGCGCCGCGTGGCCTGTGGGTGATGGCTGCGGTGTGCACGCTGCTGCTGATGATCTGGCTGACCGACGCAGCGACGGTGTACAGCTTCATGATCGGCGGCGATGTTCCGACACCGGCCCAGGTGCTGCGCTTCCACGCCTTCACCAGTCTGATGGGGGCGGTGCTGGCCTTCATCGTGTTCTGCGTGTCGGCCTTCTCGATCCCGCTGCTGTTCGACCGCCGCGCGACGCTGGTGCCCGCGGTGAGCGCCAGCGTGCGCGCGGTGTTCGGCAATTTTGCGGCGCTGCTGGTGTGGGCCCTGACCCTCGCCGGCGCGCTGATCGCTACCGCGCTGTGTCCACCGCTGCTGCTGCTGTCCCTGCCGTGCCTCGCCTTTGCCAGCGATCTGCTTTATCTGGAAATCTTTCCGCCGGATTGAGCTGCGGCGGCGCTCTTCGCTTCACCGCAGCCCGTCACTCCGTCAGCCTGCAAACCCTCTATCCTTCAGTACGGGTATCCAGCGTTCGGCGATGATGCGTCGAAAGCCGCGGGGGCTCGGATGCAGTTCATTGTCCCAGTCGTCCCGGTAGTCGGGAGAATGGAGGCAGCCGCGGGAGTCGATCAGATAAATGCCGTCGGCGGAGGCTGCGATCTGCGCGAATTCGTCGTGCAGGCTGTCGATCAGGTGGCGGCAGATATCCTTGCGCAACTCCGGGTCGGGGGGAACGAAGCAGTCGTCCATCGCGGAGGCGAGCCAGGGGCCGGTGATCTTGAGCGCGGCGAGGTTGAAACCGCGTCCGTCCGGGATGGGGTAGTCGTAGCTGTGCAGGAAAATGGGCGGCTGGCTGCCGTCCGCGGCATAGGCGCGGCGCACCTGGTCGATGAGCGCGCCCAGGGCTGTAGCCAGCTTGCCGAGCAGCGCCGCCATGGCTTCGTTGTTGATGCACTGGTCGCTGCTGTTGGCGCCCGAGCAGTTCTTGAACAGGCCGAGCCGGTAGTCGACGGCATCGTTGCCGGCGCCGCTGATCAGAATTGCCGAGTAGTAATGGCGATTGCGGGGCTGCAGTTCGTGGGCGAGATCGTCGGCGTATTTTCCAAAGACGAATTCCTCCAGCTTGGCCCCGTTGTAACCGAGCATCTGGATGTTGGCGTAATCCGGTTTCAGTTGCGGGTTTTCGATCAGGGCCTGTAGAACGTTGTTCTTGGGATACCAGAACCACGAGTCGCCGATGGCGAGGAACGCTGCGAATTCGCCAGGCTGCCACACGTCATGGGGCAGGTAGATGCGCATGATGATCCTCCTTGCAGGGGCGCGGATGCTTCAACATAGCCACGCGCTGGGTGTATGCAAATGAAGAATTCGAGATGGTCGCGGGGCGCCAGTTCTGTGACGGTGGCCGGCCGTACGGCGCGGAGAACGCACCGGCTTCCTGCCTGTCCCAATCGGGCCCGGGGGCGGTGTCTCGCCCGATCAGGAATCAAGAGGAATGAGGAGTGAAAAGTGACTGAACTTGCTTATCTTGCGGGAGGCTGCTTCTGGTGCCTCGAAGCGGTGTTCGTGGACGCCGAAGGCGTGCTGTCGGTGAAGTCGGGTTACATCGGCGGGCATGTCGATTCGCCCACTTACCACCAGGTCTGCGACGGTGATACTGGCCACGCGGAGGTCGTCCGCGTCGAGTTCGACCCGGCGCGGATCGGCTTCGCCGACCTGCTCGACGTGTTCTTCGCGATCCACGATCCGACGAGCCTCAATCGCCAGGGCAACGACGTGGGCACCCAGTACCGCTCGGCGATCTTCACCACCAGCGCCGAACAGGATGCGATCGCCCACGCCAAGATCGCCGAGCTGACCCGTGAGAGCGTGTTCCGCGATCCCATCGTCACCGAAGTGCTGGCGGCGCCGACTTTCTGGCCGGCGGAGGCCTACCATGACGATTACTTCGCGCGGAATCCCTTCCAGCCCTATTGCCAGTACGTGGTGGCCCCCAAGGTGGCCAAGTTCCGCAGCAAGTTCGCCAAGCGGGTGAAGGCCAGTTGAAATAGAATCCCGCCGGTCTATTACAAGGAGTGTTCCATGACCCAAGTCACCACGGCGAGCGGCCTCGTCATCGAAGATCTGGAAGTCGGCACCGGTGCCGAAGCCACCGCCGGCCAGCACGTGCAGGTGCATTACACCGGCTGGCTCACCGACGGCACGAAGTTCGACTCCAGCAAGGACCGCAACGACCCCTTCGTCTTCCCCCTCGGCGCCCGCCACGTGATCGCCGGCTGGGATGAAGGCGTGCAGGGCATGAAGGTCGGCGGCAAGCGCAAGCTGACCATTCCGCCGAACCTGGGCTACGGTGCCCGCGGCGCCGGCGGCGTGATCCCGCCGAACGCCACGCTGGTGTTCGAGGTGGAGCTGCTGGCGCTGAAGTGATCCGCGCGGCTTTGCCGAATGCACAACGGGCGCCGCTGGGCGCCCGTTGTGTTTGTATTCAGCCGCGTTTGAGCAGGCGTTCGGTGAATTGCAGGAACTCGTCCAGGTGCTGCTCGATGATGGCTACGGTGATCGGCAGCTGGAGGCTCTTGTCGTCATGGACCGCGATGTTGCGGAAACCGACCATGCGCTTCAGTGCGTCGGCGAGGGCTGCGTCGATCCAGCCGCTCTGGCTGAGCAGGGCAAACACGTCGCGGGCGCTTTGCGGTGCGCCGAGGCGCTCCCGCCGGACGAGGTGCTGGCCCATGTCCAGCGCCGCTGCGCAGGCCCGCTGGATGTTGAGGATGGCTGCGTCCTGGCGCGTGAAGTCGGTGGCGAAGCTGGCCGGGTCCTTGGCGTATTCCTCGCGGGCGCGGGCCACGCAGCGTTCGATGGTGGCCGCCTTGTTGATCAGCACGTCATCGGCCATGGACCCGTCCTTCTTCCTGGATGTCCTTCAGCAGCGCGGCCCGGCGTTCGTTCAGGTCGGTCTTCTCGCTGAGGATGAAGCACTCGTAGAGCCCGGCGTTCACGTCCCGGGCCCACAGCCGGCGTCCGGTGGTGACGATCTGGTATTGCATGACAGTGGAGGCCGCGCGCAGGTCGACCAAGTCTACGTCGCACCCCGCCAGGTCGGCCAACTGGCCGGCGACGTCCCATAGCTTGAGCGGGTCGGCATAGCCGGGCACCAGGATGGCCATGTCCAGGTCGCTGTGCGGCCCCGCCTGGCCGCTGGCCCGGCTGCCGAACAGCCAGATGCCGAGCGCGTCGGGGAAGGCGGTTTGCAGGGCGGAGACCAGGGGGCTGTCGTTCATGCCCGTAGTGTCGGATCAGCCCGCTTCGCTGGCAAGCAGCGCGAGGATGTCCTCCCCGTAGGCGTCCAGTTTGCGATCGCCGACGCCGGAGATGGTCGCCAGGCCTTCGATACTGTCCGGGCGCAGGCGGGCGATGTCGCGCAGCGTGGCGTCATGGAAGATCACGTAGGCGGGTACGTTGCGTTCCTTGGCGGTGGCGGCACGCCAGGCGCGCAGGCGCTCGAGGAGCGCGGCTTCCGCGCCGGTGGCTTCCGGCCAGTCGCGCAGCTTGCGGGTGCTGTCACCCTTGCGGCCCTTCTTGGCCGGGGCGGTGTCGATGCGCAGCGTGAAGCTGCTTTCGCCGCGCAGCAGCGGGCGGGCGGCTTCGGTGAGGATCAGCGCACCGTAGCGTTCGTGATCCACCGCCAGTGCGCCGTGGGCCACCAGCTGGCGGATCAACGTGCGCCAGCCCTTGTCGTCCAGCTCGGTGCCGATGCCGAAGGTGCTGACCTGGTCGTGCTGCCACTTCTTCACGTTGTCGGTGGCTTTGCCGATGAGGACATCCACGACGTGGGCCGCGCCGAAGCGGCTGCCGGTGCGGAACACGCAGGACAGCGCCTTGCGCGCCGATTCGGTGGCGTCGCGCACCTGCGGCGGGTTCAGGCAGGTGTCGCAGTTGCCGCAGGGCTCGGCGGCTTCGTCGAAGTAGCCGAGCAGGCGCTGGCGGCGGCAGCCGGTGGTTTCGCAGAGGCCAAGCAGTGCGTCGAGCTTGGCGGTGGCGACGCGTTTCACTTCGTCGCCGGCTTCGCTCTGGTCGATGAAGCGGCGCTGCTGCACCAGGTCGGCCACGCTGTAGGCCATCCACGCCTCGGCGGGCTGGCCGTCGCGGCCGGCGCGGCCGGTCTCCTGGTAGTAGCCCTCGATGGAGCGCGGCAGGTCGAGGTGGGCGACGAAGCGCACGTCGGGCTTGTCGATGCCCATGCCGAAGGCGACGGTGGCGACCATCACGATGCCGTCCTCGCGCAGGAAGCGGTCCTGGTTGAGGGCCCGCTCGTCGGCACCCATGCCGGCGTGGTAGGGCAGGGCGGCGATGCCTTTCTCCTGCAGCCAGGCGGCGGTTTCGTCCACCTTCTTGCGGGAACTGCAATAGACGACGCCGGCTTCGTCCAGGTGGCCGTCCTTCAGGAAGGCCAGCAGCTGGGCGCGGGGATTGTCCTTGGGGACGATGGTGTAGCGGATGTTCGGCCGGTCGAAGCTGGACACGAACTCGCGGGCGTCGGTCAGGCGCAGGCGCTCGGCGATCTCGCGGCGGGTCTGGGCATCGGCGGTGGCGGTCAGCGCGATGCGCGGCACCTGCGGATAGCGTTCCTGCAGGATCGACAGCTGCAGGTATTCGGGCCGGAAGTCGTGGCCCCACTGGGACACGCAGTGGGCCTCGTCGATGGCGAACAGGGCCAGCTGGCCGGACTCGTGCAGGTGGTCGAGCAGGTCGAGGAAGCGTGGCGTGACGAGGCGTTCCGGCGCCACGTAGAGCATGTCCAGTGCGCCGGCCAGCATCGCCCGCTCGATCTCCATGGCCCGCTCGAAGCTCAGGCTGGAGTTGAGGAAATCCGCCGCCGCGCCGACTTCCTTCAGCGCACTGACCTGGTCCTGCATCAGCGCGATCAGCGGCGACACGACGATCGTCACGCCCGGCCGCAGCAGCGCCGGGATCTGGTAGCACAGGGACTTGCCGCCGCCGGTGGGCATCAGCACCAGCGCATCGCCGCCGGCAGCCACGTGCTCGACGATGGCTTCCTGCGGACCGCGGAAGTGGGTGTAACCGAAGACGTGGAAGAGGGTTTCGCGGGCGCGGCTCATAGGGGCGGGATTTTACCCCGCCCGGCGGTGCAGGTCAGAACAGCTTTGCGATATGTGCGGACAGTCCTGTGGGATTGACGAAAGTGAGTTCGTACATGCCCGACAGGCCGGTGGCCTGTTCGTCGGTGAGACCGGTGCAGCACAGGATGAACTGGCTGCGGTCGACGCCCAGGCGCTTCCGCAGTTTGAGGTACTTGTCGATATCCTGGCGGAACTCGCCGGTCTTGCATTCGACGCAGATAGGTGTGTTGCCATCGATCAGGAAGAACACGTCGAGCTCATGTAGATCTTCGTTCGGAAAGACGACGGACAGATTGCGGGTGCACGAGAAAGGTCTCCCCGTCTGCTGGAAGAAGGCGAGGAGTTTCATCAGCGCATACCATTCCAGCCATTCGCCTGCAAAGAAACTGCGGATGGCCGGGACCGACTGGATGGTTGCGCGGCCGATCTTGTCCTGTTTCTGATAGAAATACTTGGCAAGAAAAGTGTGTTCGTAGAGGCGCTTGCAGAAGGCGTTGATGGCTTGTCCGTCCTTCTGGCTGCGTTCGCCGAGCTTGAGGCTGAAGTGGGGAACATCCTTCTGCTGGCCCCAGCGGATCTTCTCGACCACGTCGCCGAGAAGACCATAGTTATCGCCGATCTCGACCGCGATCTCGTCGAAGAAACCGGTGGTATTGACCGCCTCAAGGCTGGGGCGGACTTGAATCTGGCGACGCTGAAACCAGGTCACGATCTGCAGGTGCCATTCTTCACTGGCCAGCTGGTCCGTGTTGTGAATGTCGAGTGTCGCGAGCGGGGCTGCGGCCACAGCCTGGGACGAGGTCGTCGCTGCTGGTGCTTGGCTGGCGCGCAGGCGCTTGATTTCATCCTGCTGCGCGAAATACTGCTGCAGCACTTTCCGTACGAAGAGCACGGTGTCGTAAACCTGGACCGGATTTGCGCAGGCGGGGCAGTCGATCGACGCACCGATCCGGTCGGTGGGGGCTTCGGCCACATGGCCGCACTTGTTGCATCGGAGAATCGCCATTTGGGCTGAAAATGAAAACGGGTTGGCTGATTATGCCAACCCGTTCCACCTGAGGCGACCCCAGAATGGCGGCCTATGTGGATCCGTGATGCTCGCTGATGTAGTGCTTGAGCACCGAGCGCAGCGCAGCTGCGTGTTCCTCGTCGCCCTTTTCACGGGAATGCTTGATGTCGTCGGCGATCATGTGGCGGATGCGGCGGTCGCCTTCCGGAGAGTGGCACAGATAGCAGCCCATCTCCACGGCGAGCATCTCGGGGACATGTTCGTGTTCGGCAATGGCCAGGATTTCGTCTTCGCTCAGGTCAGAGAGCTCGATGCAGTCTTGCAGTGTCAACATGATGGCGTTCTCCTGCTGGCTTTCCACCGATGTTGCGGGAGGCCGGACGGTCGTCGTCAGATACGGTCTTCGATGGAAGGCAACTCTTATTTAAGTTCTTTCCGTGGATAAATTCACGGTTTATTTAAAGGAATTTTCATGCACGGCTTGATTGGTTTCGGCAGCGGCATCTACGCGGTGGATTCGGGCTACACCGGGCCGGACGTGGCGGCGATCCACCTCATTGAGGAGGGCGGCCGGGCGGCGCTGGTGGATACCGGCAATAACGAATCCCTGCATCAGGTGCTGGCGGCGCTGGCCGAAACCGGGCTGACGCCGGAGGCCGTCGACTACGTGCTGCTGACCCACATCCACCTCGACCACGCTGGTGGCGCCGGGGCCTTCATGCAGGCCTTCCCCAATGCCAGGCTGGTGGTCCATCCCCGCGGCGCCCGGCACATGATCGAGCCGTCCAAGCTGTTTGCCGGCGTGTCAGCGGTGTACGGGCCGGAGCGCGCCAGGGAGCTTTACGGTGAGCTGGTGCCGGTGCCGGCGGAGCGCATCGTCGAGGCTACCGAGGGGCTGGAGATCGATCTGGCCGGACGCAAGATCCGTGTCTTCGATACGCCGGGCCATGCGCGCCACCACGTGTGCTACTTCGACACCCGCAGCCGCGCCTTCTTCACCGGCGATACCTTCGGCCTGTCCTACCGGACCCTCGATGTGGACGGCCGTCCAAGCATCTTCCCGACCACCACGCCGGTGCAGTTCGAGCCGGACGCGATGCACGCCTCCGTCGCCCGCATGGAAGCGGAGCAGCCGACCGCCATGTACCTGACCCATTATGCTCAGGTGCAGGACGTGCCGCGCCTGGCCGCCGACCTGCACCGCCTGATCGACGCCCACGTGGCCATCGCCGAGCGCCATGCGGCGGCCGGCGCCGGCCGCAAGTCGGCAATCGAGGCGGACATCTGGACGCTGGTCGGCGAGGAGGCCCAGCGCCAGGGCTGGACGGTGCCGGAAGCCGACTGGCGGCGCCTGCTGGCGCTGGACGTGGAGCTCAATGCCCAGGGGCTGGACGTGTGGCTGGATGCGCGCGCCAAGGCGTGAGCGCTTGAAGTGCCAGATGCCGGCGGTGGCGGACGATTGTCCGTAGGCGGCGGGCCCGCCGGGAGTTCATCCACATTCCGCGGCGGGTCCAAGCCCAGAGTGATGGTGTTTGCCCGCACAGGCGGTTGAGCGCCGCCGGTGAATCAGGCCCTAAACAAGGACGGAGGCCTGCTTTAGTAGGGTCGCCCAGCCTTCGCGGTAGCGCGTGGCCAGGTCGCGCGCCAGGCGTTCGCGTGTCGAGACCGGGGCGTCCAGCGCCCGCGCCATGCCGGTGGCGATGGCACCGATATCCACGACGCCGGGCAGGTCCGGCGCTTCCCAGCTGGCGGCCCAGGCGGCCTGCTTGGCGCCCTCGCCGCGCTGTGCGAAGTTGAGCCGCGGCAGCGCCTTGGCGGTGGCGACGATGCGGCCGTGCAGGCTGCTGCCGCAGAAGCCGCGACTGGCGGCGATCAGCGCGCAGATGTCCCACAGATGGAGCGACGGAAAAACCTGCGCGCGCTGGCCGAGTTTGTGTGCAACCCGTTCAAGGCCGTCCAGCTCGTCATGCCACGGCGCGGCGCCGGCGCGAAACAGCACGATGCCGATGCCGCGGGCGTCGGCGAGCAGGGCCAGCTGGTTGGCGATGCCCGCCAGCGTTGTGTCGTCGCCGAAGTCGGCGCTGAATTGCACGGCCAGATAGCCGTTCGGGAAATGGCGAAGGATGTCGGCAACTGCGTCGTCGTGCTGGTGGCGGCGGATCCTGTCACCGAACAGTTCGGCGACCAGCACCGCCGGGTCGGGCATGAGCTCCGCTGAAATTCCCGCCGCCTGGAGATGGGCGAGGGTGACCCGGTCGCGTACGCCGACTGCGTGGGCGGCGGCCAGTTTGGCAAGGATTTCACTCCGTAACGCCGGCTCGGCCTGGTCCAGGCTCACTCCACCGACGCCGGCGTAGATCACCCGCGCGGCGGGAAACAGGCCCGGGTCTGTGCAGTAGGGCGCCCGGTCGGCCAGTCCGGTTTGCTGGCGAACCCATGCGCAGCGATTTTCAGGATGCCGGTCGTAGCGGGCGATCAGTGGGCCGGCGTCGGCCGTGGTCTGCAGCATCAGTGCCGCCTGCCAGGCTTCGCAGCTCAGCACCTCGCCGCCGACGTGGATCAGGTTCAGCGCTTGCGTGCCGTATTCGCCGGCGAGTTCGGCCAGCGCCTGTACCCGGTGCCCGCCGAAGGGGCGCAGATCCCGTTCGGCGAGGCCGGCGAAGACCGGTTCGACGCCGGGCAACAGCGCCGCGGCGATGTGCGGGAACAGCAGGTCGCCGAAGTTGTGGCGATCGAACGCGCCGAAGAGGATCGTCGGCGCCTTCTCCATCGCCGGTGGTCCTCAGGCCAGCGTGTCGCCGAAGACCCGGTTCCACAGGGCGCGCACGCCGGCGGCCTGCTCGGCTACCTGAGCCCGGTCCACCCGCGAGACCTGATTGTTGAGGCGCTGGCCGTGCTGCAGGCGGCGGTATTCCCGGTAGCTGTCGGCCACCGTGGCAGCCTGGTCAGCCGGGATCAGGCCCAGTTCGCCGGCCATCTTCAGCAGCGCGATGTTGCCCAGATTGCCGGTCAGGCTGGGGTGCTCACGGGCGTAACCGAGGACCAGGTACTGCACGATGAATTCCACGTCGATCAGGCCACCGCGGTCGTGCTTGAGATCGAACAGGTCCGATTTGTGGGTGTGAGCGTCCGCCATGCGCTGGCGCATCGCCAGCACTTCCTCGCGCAGCTTGGCCAGATCGCGGGGCTGGCGCAGCACCTCGATGCGGATCTCCTCGAACTTGCGGCCGATCTCCCGGTCGCCGGCGCAGAAGCGGGCCCGCGTCAGGGCCTGGTGTTCCCACACCCAGGCGTTCTCCAGCTGGTACTGGCGGAAGGCTTCGAGGGACACCACCATCAGGCCCGAGTCGCCGTTGGGGCGCAGGCGCAGGTCGGTTTCGAAGAGCTGGCCGGCCGGGGTCTGGGCGGACAGCCAGGTGTTGGTGCGCTGGCCGAGGCGGGTGTAGACCTCGGCGGCCTCGGGGGCGTCGTCGTCATGCACGAAAACCATGTCCAGGTCGGAGGCGTAGCCGAGTTCCTTGCCGCCCAGCTTGCCGTAGGCCAGCACCGCGAACTTCGGGTCGTCCCGGTGGCGGGTCTTGATCTTGCGCCAGCACATGGTGATCGTCAGGTCCACGATGATGTCGGCCAGTGCCGACAGGAAGTCGGCATGGCGTTCGACGGTCAGCTTGCCGGCGATGTCCTTGGTGAGCAGGCGGAACACCTGGGCGTGGTGCTGTTCGCGCATCAGGTCCATCTGGCGTTCCATGTCCGGCTCGATCTCGTCGAGCTGGCGGGCCAGGTCGGCGCGGAAGGCGGGCAGGTCGAGCTCTTCCTCCAGGATGCGCGGGTCGAGCGCTTCGTCGAGGAGCAGCGGGTGGCGGTTGAGGAACTGGGCCGCCCACAACGAGGCGCTGACCAGCTCGGCGACCTTGTGCAGGGTCTGCGGGTATTGCTGCAGCAGGGCCAGGTAGGAGCCGCGCCGGCTGATCGCGTCGAGCATGTCGAGCAGGCGCTCGAAGGTGGCGTTCGGGTCGGCGGTTTCGGCGGCGGCCTCGATGACCCGCGGAATCAGCGGGTCGAAGCGCATCTTGATCGACGGCGGCATCTGCTGGTAGCGGTTACCGCTGCGCACGGCAGACAGGCGGCGCGCGGCAGCGGCCGGGTCGGGGTAGCCAAGGCGCTGGAATTCCTCGCTGCTGCGTGCTTCGTCGCAGGCTGTGGACCACAGGGTGTCGAGGTCGTGGCCGGCCTCGGTGGGGTCGCCAAAGACGCCGTTGAAGTGGCGGCCGACCACTTCGCGGTGATCGTCCAGTTCCACCAGCAGGGCTTGGTAGGAGGCGAAGCCCATCGCCCTGGCGATGATCGCCTGATCCTCCGGGCTGGCCGGCAGGTTGTGGGTCTGGGCGTCGTCCAGGTATTGCAGGCGGTGCTCCAGGCGGCGCAGGAAATCGTAGGCGGCGGCCAGCTCGCGCTCCGCCTGGCGGGCGATGATGCCGCGCTCGGCGAGGCGATCGAGCACCTTGAGGGTCGGCTTGATCTGCAGCGCGCTGTCGCGCCCGCCGCGGATCAGCTGGAAGACCTGGGCCAGGAACTCGATCTCGCGGATGCCGCCGGGGCCCAGCTTGACGTTGTTGGCCATGTCCTTGCGGGCGACCTCGCGGCGGATCTGTGCGTGCAGGTCGCGCATCGCATTGATGGCGCCGAAGTCCAGGTACTTGCGGAAGATGAAGGGGCGGGCGATGGCCGACAGCTCGGCGCCGCGGATGCCGGTCATCACGCGGGCCTTGATCCACGCGTAGCGTTCCCACTCGCGGCCCTGGGTGATGAAGTAGTTTTCCAGCATGTCGAAGCTGGCCACCAGCGGGCCGGAGTCGCCGTTGGGGCGCAGGCGCATGTCCACGCGGAAGACCTGACCGTCGCCGGTGAGGTCGTTGAGGGCCTGGATCACGCCGCGGCCGAGCTTGGTGAAGAACTCGAAGTTGTCGATGATCTTCGGCCCGGCGGTGGCGCCATCTTCGGGGTAGACGAAGATCAGGTCGATGTCGGACGACACGTTGAGCTCGCGGCCGCCCAGCTTGCCCATGCCGATGATGATGAACTCCTGCTCGCGGCCGTCGGAGGACACCGGCATGCCGTGGCGGGCCACCAGCTGTTCGCGCAGCACGTCGTGGGCGGTCTCGACGGCGATGTCGGCGAGCAGCGTCATCGTTTCGGTGACTTCCGTCAGGTCGGCCAGGCGAGCGATGTCGCGCACCAGCACGTGGCAGATCACCCACGCCCGCAGCTTGCGCAGCACGGTTTTCAGGTTGTTGTCGTCCACCTTCTCGGCGCGCAGGTAATCCCGCAGCGCGGTGGCGTCGAGGGGGGCGTCGATACTGGCTGCCAGTTGCCCGGCCAGCCACGGGCGGCTGTCCAGCTGGCGGCGCAGGAAGCGCGAGCTGGCGAGGGCGGTCTCGACGGGGGCGGGAAGAATGATGTTTGCTTCGGACATGGGCGGGGCCGATTGATAGAATGCGGGACTGTTTATGTTCGCCCCGAGTTATGTCTGCCGGACTGATTTTCGTCAAGCCTGAAGCCGGATGCGTCGCCCTCCGGCAACGTGTCCGGCCCGCCCCTGTCGAGGCTGAATCCGCCCATAAGGGTGGTCTCCGTGCTGCGCGTGCCTAAGTTCTTGCGCTGGTTGCTACTCCATCTGCCCCGCGTGTGCGTGCGCCGGCTGGTGGGTGTCGGGCTGGTCGTCTATTTCGTCGGTGGGCTGGGTTTTCTCGGTATGCGCCACGTGGTACTGCCGATGGTGCCGGCCTACCGCGGGGAGATTGCCCAGCTGCTGTCCCGTTCCCTTGGTCTGCCGGTGGACATCGGCAGCCTGTCCGCCGACTGGCGCGGCTTGCATCCGCACCTGCAACTGGGTGGGCTGGTCATCAAGGACAAGGCCGGCCAGCCGGCCCTGAGTCTCGACCGTGTGGACACCGAGGTGGGCTGGTCGTCGCTGCTGTTCATGCGCCTGCGCCTGCACCGGCTGGAGATCGAAGCGCCCAACCTGGCCATCCGGCGCCTCGCCGATGGGCGCATCTTCGTGGCCGGGCTGCAGGTCAATGCGGCCGGCGAGCCCAGCGCTTTCCCGGCCTGGCTGCTCGACCAGCGCGAGATCGTGATCCGCAACGCGCGCCTGGAGTGGTCCGATGGGCTGCGCGGGGCCAAGCCGTTGAGTCTCGACAAGCTGTCCTTCCGCCTGGAAAACCACGGTGCCAGCCACCGTTTCGGCCTTGTCGCCCAGCCGCCGGCACAGCTTGCGGCGGCCCTCGACGTGCGTGGCGAACTGCGCGGCCGCGACCCGGCCCGCCTCGACACCTGGAGCGGCGAGCTCTATGCCGGCCTCGACTACGCCGATCTCGGCGCCTGGCGGCAATGGGTCGATTACCCCCTCGATGCCGACGGTGCCGGCGGCCTGCGCGTCTGGCTGGATTTCGCGAAGGGCCGTTTCACGGCGCTGACTGCAGATTTCGCGCTGCGCGACGCCCATGCCCGCCTCGGCAAGGATCTCGAGGACATCCCGCTGGTGCGTGCCGAGGGCCGGCTGCGCTTCCGCGACGACAAGGGTGTCGTCGAGGCCAGCGCCCGGGGACTGGCCCTGCAGACCCGCGACGGCCTGACGGTGGCGCCGACCGATTTCTTCCTGCGCCTGCAGGAGCGTCGTGGCGGCACGCCGAGCAAGGGCGAGTTCGTCGCCAACCAGCTGGACCTGGCCGCGCTGTCGGGCCTGGCCGGGCGGCTGCCCCTCGACGAGGACTTCCGCAAGCGCCTTGCCGAATTGGCGCCGAGCGGCACGGTGGCGCCGCTCAACGTCAAGTGGAGCGGTGGTGCCGTCGGCGAGCCCGTCGCCACCTACGCGATGGACGCTACGTTCAAACACCTGGGAATCGAGCCGGTGGGCACGTGGCCGGGCTTTGCCGGGTTGTCCGGGCGCGTGGAGGGCAACGACCGCGGCGGCCGCTTCACCCTGAGCGGCAAGGACGCCAGCGTCGATCTGCCACGGGTTTTTCCTGAGCCGCGGCTGGCGTTTTCCGAGCTGGCGGTGGAGGGGGCCTGGAGCCACCCCGGCGGCGTGCTGGAGGTGAGCCTGGACAAGGTCGGTTTTGCCAACAAGGACGCCCGCGGTACCGCCTCCGGCCGCTACCGGGCCATGCCTGACACGCTGGGGGAAATCGACCTGCAGGCGCGCCTGTCGGAAGCCGAGAGCACTGCGGTATGGCGCTATATGCCCAGCGTCGTGAACAAGGACGCCCGAGACTGGCTGCAGCACAGCCTGACCGGTGGCAAGGCGCTGGACACGCGGCTGGTCCTGAAGGGCGATCTGGCCAAGTTCCCGTTCCGCAACCCGAAGGACGGTACCTTCCGAGTCGCCGCGCGGATCGCCGACGGCCGCCTGGACTATGCGCCGGGCTGGCCGAAGATCGACGGTATCACCGGCGAGCTGATCTTCGAAGGCCCCGGCATGACCGTGAAGGCCCAGCGGGCCCATATCTTCGGTGTCGAACTGAAGGACGTGGCGGTTGTGCTGCCGGATTTCGAGAACAACGACGTGCTGAGCATCCGCGGCAGCGCCGGCGGGCCGACCCAGGATTTCCTGCGCTTCCTTTCGGAGAGCCCGATTGCCGGCAAGATCAACCATTTCACCGACCCCTTCCGCGCCGACGGCAGCGGCAGCCTGGATCTGCACCTGAGCCTGCCGTTGCAGAAGATGGAAAATTCGCGGGTCAAGGGCGAGTACCAGTTCTCCCACAACCAGTTGCAGGTCGACCCGGCCATGCCGGTATTCACCGAGGCCAGCGGGCGGCTGGCCTTCACCGAGAGCCAGCTGCAGATCAAGAGCGGCACCGCCCGCGTCCTCGGCGACCCGGTCAGCGTCGCCGGCGGCAGCCGTGCCGACGGCAGCGTGCTGATCAACGCCCAGGGCTCCCTCAGCGCCCAGGCCCTGCGGCGCGAGCTGGACCTGCCGCTGCTCGACCACCTGTCGGGCACTGCAGCTTGGAAAGGGGCGATCAGCGTGCCGAAGCAGGGCGGCGTGGCTTTCGTGCTCGACACGGGCCTGCAGGGCGTCAGCTCCAGTCTGCCCGAACCGCTCAACAAGTCGGCTGCCGCGGTGCTGCCCTTCCACTTCGAAATGCTCGCCAACCCCTCGGTCAATGGCGTGCCGGGTGGCGACACCCTCAAGCTGGCCGCCGGCCAAGGCTTCCAGGCCCAGTTCCTGCGGCGCCGTGAAGGCAACCGTACGGTGGTCGTACGCGGCGGCATGGCCCTCAACGAGCCGGTGCGGCTGGGCGACAAGGGCGTGCTGGTCAGCGCCACCGCCGACCGCCTGGATGCCGATGCGTGGCGCAAGGCGCTGGCCGGCAAGACGGCGGCTGCGCCGGCCAACGGCAGCCAGGACAGCAGCGGCTTCCCGCTGTCCGGCCTGGCCCTGCGGGCCGGCGAGCTGCGCCTGCTCGGCCAGCGTCTCAACGATGTGACCCTGCGCGCAGTGATGGAGGAGGGCGGCTGGCAGGCCCGGCTGGTCAGCCGCGAGGCCAGCGGCGACGTGGTGTGGCGCGACCAGGGCCGCGGCCGCCTGCAGGGGCGCTTCAAGCAGTTGTCAGTGGGTTCGGCCAGCGGCAAGGACGCGACCGAAACGTCGCGGGCCGAGGAGGATCGCCTGTCCGAACTGCCCGGCCTGGACATCAGTGCCGACAATTTCGTGCTGCGCGGCCATGCCCTCGGCAAACTCGAGCTGAAGGCCGCCAATCGCGGCGACATCTGGCGCCTGGAGCAGCTCAACATCGTCAACCAGGACGGCACCCTGACGGGCGACGGCAGCTGGCGGCCCGGCAGCCGGGAGGAAACCCGCCTCAACTTCAAGCTCGATGTCGCCAGCGTGGAAAAGATGCTG
Organism: Zoogloea sp. GDB6; assembly: GCF_056724105.1. Lineage (NCBI taxonomy): Bacteria > Pseudomonadati > Pseudomonadota > Betaproteobacteria > Rhodocyclales > Zoogloeaceae > Zoogloea > Zoogloea sp. GDB6. The sequence goes on from NZ_CM161497.1 coordinate 681,617, forward strand.
GGCCGCCTTGGCTACCCGGAAGCGGTCAAGCGCGGCAAGGCCCAGCTGGAAGGTGACGTGTCCTGGCGCGGGGCGCCCACCTCCATCCATTTTCCGACCCTGGGCGGCAAGCTGCAGGTCAATGTGGAGAGCGGGCAGTTCACGCAGCTCGAACCGGGCGTCGGGCGCCTGCTCGGGGTGCTCAGCCTGCAGTCGCTGCCGCGCCGCATCACGCTGGATTTCCGCGATGTGTTTTCCGAAGGATTCGCCTTCGACCGCATTTCCGGTAGCATCCAGATGAACAACGGCGTGCTGCGTACCGATGACCTCGACCTGTTCGGCCCCGCGGCCCGTGTCTATATGAGCGGTGAAGCCGACTCGGTGCGGGAAACGCAGAACCTGCGGGTCAAGGTGCAGCCCACCCTGTCCGAGTCGATCGCGGTCGGCTCCGCCATCGCCACCACCGGTGCCATCCACCCGGCGATCGGGTTGGCCGCCTATCTGGTGCAGAAGGTTCTGCGCGATCCGGTCGAGAAGCTGTTCAGCTTCGAGTACGGGGTGACCGGCAGCTGGTCCGATCCCAAGGTCGACAAGCTGGCGGTCCGGCCGCTCGCGACACCCCCCTAGTCCGTCAGCGAGGAGACGCCCATGACACAACCGCTTTGCCGTATTGCCAGCGTCCAGATGGTCTCGGGCCCCGACGTGGACGCCAACCTGGCCGACGCCGGGCGCCTGATTGCCGAGGCTGCCGAGGCCGGCGCGAAGCTCGTCGCGCTGCCCGAGTATTTTCCGCTGATCACCGCCGACGAGACCGCCAAGGTGCGCATCCGCGAGCAGGACGACGGCAGTGGACCGATCCAGGCCTTCCTGCGCGAGACCGCCCGCCGCCACAAGGTGTGGCTGATCGGCGGTTCCTGCCCGATGGAGGCGTCGGTGCCCGACAAGGTCAAGAACTCCACCCTCGTCTATGACGACGAGGGTCGGCGCGTGGCCCGCTACGACAAGATCCACCTGTTCGGTTTCCGCAAGGGCGACGAGTACTACGACGAGTCCGCCACCATCGAGGCCGGCAACGAGGTGGTCAGCTTCGAAGGCCCCTGCGGCCGCGTCGGCCTGTCGATCTGCTACGACCTGCGCTTTCCCGAGTTTTTCCGCGCGATGGGCACCGTCAACCTGATCGTCCTGCCAGCGGCCTTCACCTACACTACAGGCAAGGCCCACTGGGAAATGCTGCTGCGCGCCCGCGCGGTGGAAAACCAGTGCTACGTGCTGGCCAGCGCCCAGGGCGGCAAGCACCCCAGCGGGCGGCGCACCTGGGGCGACAGCATGATCATCGACCCGTGGGGCGAGGTGCTCGCCCGCCTGCCGGAAGGTTCCGGCGTGGTCGTTGCCGACCTCGATCCGGCGCGCATCGCCGATGTCCGCGCCAGCCTGCCGGCCCTGCAGCATCGCAAGATCGGCTGACCCGAAGAACACCCATTTTCCCCGAGAGACCATGAGCCAGAATCCCCCGCCCAATCCCCTCAAGCTGGCCAGCAAGCTGCTGCTCAAGCCCTACGACCTGGACTTCGAGGATCTCGACAAGGTCTTCGGCAAGCTGTTCCGCCACAAGCTCGACTACGCCGACCTGTACTTCCAGTACCACCGCTCCGAGGCGTGGAGCCTGGAGGAGGGCATCGTCAAGTCGGGTAGCTTCAACATCGAGCAGGGCGTCGGTGTGCGTGCCATCACCGGCGAGAAGACCGCCTTCGCCTACTCCGACGACATCAGCCTGAAGGCCCTCAAGGATGCCGCCGATGCGACCCGCGCGATCGCCGACAGCGGCCGCCGCAAGACCCACAAGATCGAGGCCGTGAAGAAGGCGCCGCTGGCCCTGTACCGCGCCGACAACCCGCACGATTCCCTCGACGACGTGGCCAAGGTCAAGCTGCTGGAGCGTCTCGAGGCGATGGCCCGTGCCGAGGACCCGCGTGTCAAGGAAGTCATGGCCAGCCTGGTCGGCTCCTGGGAAGTGGTGCTGGTGGCACGCAGCGACGGCCATCTGGCCGCCGACGTGCGCCCGCTGGTGCGGGTGTCGGTGTCGGTGATCATGGAAGAGAACGGCCACCGTGAGCAGGGCTCCGGCGGTGGCGGCGGACGCTACGACTACGGCTACTTCAGCGACGAGGTGCTGTCCGGCTTCGCCAAGGCGGCGGTGCATCAGGCGCGCGTCAATCTCGGCGCCAGCCCGGCCCCGGCCGGCACGATGACCGTCGTGCTCGGCAACGGCTGGCCCGGCATTCTGCTGCACGAAGCCATCGGCCACGGCCTGGAGGGTGACTTCAACCGCAAGGAAAGCTCGGCCTTCAGCGGCCGCATCGGCCAGCAGGTGGCCGCCAAGGGCGTCACCGTGGTGGATGACGGCACCTTGCCGGACCGCCGCGGCTCCCTGACCATCGACGACGAGGGCAACCCGACCCAGCGTACCGTGCTGATCGAGGACGGTATCCTGGTCGGCTACATGCAGGACATGCTCAACGCCCGCCTGATGGGCGTCGCCCCCACCGGCAACGGCCGCCGCGAATCCTTCGCCCACCTGCCGCTGCCGCGCATGACCAACACCATCATGCTGGCCGGCCAGCACGAGCCGGCCGAGATCATCGCTTCGGTGAAGAACGGCCTCTATGCCGCCAACTTCGGTGGCGGGCAGGTGGACATCACCTCCGGCAAGTTCGTCTTCTCCACCTCCGAGTGCTACCTGATCGAGGACGGCAAGGTCACCCGTCCGGTGAAGGGTGCCACGCTGATCGGCAACGGCCCCGATTGCCTGACCCGCGTGTCGATGATCGGTAACGATCTGGCCCTCGACCCGGGCGTCGGCACCTGCGGCAAGGATGGCCAGAGCGTACCGGTCGGCGTCGGCCAGCCGACCTTGCGCATCGATGGCCTGACCGTCGGCGGTACCGGCGCTTGAGCACGATGGAGCGGCGGCGCTTCCTGGCCCTGGCCGGGGTCTGCAGCAGTCTGGCGGTGAAGGGCGTGCTGGCAGCGCCCGCTCCGGCGGAGGCCGTCGGCGGTTCCAGCCTGGCCATTGCCATCAACAAGGCGGGGCGTCAGCGCATGCTGTCCCAGCGCACGGCCAAGGCCTGGTTGATGCGGGTGCTGGGCGTGCAAGCCGACCGGGCCGGCATCCTGTTGAGCCGTTCGGTGCAGCTCTTCGACCTGCAGATGACCGAGTTGAAGGCCATCCAGCCCGGCGACGAGGTGCGTGCCGCATTGCCGCAACTGGAACAGGAGTGGGGCCGCTATCGCCCGCTGCTCAACGACCCCCGTAGCGATCCCAAGGCGGTGTGGAGCGGCAGCGAGGCGGTGCTGACGGCCGCCCACAAGCTGACGCTGGCCTATGAAAAGAGCGCCGGTTCGCCGGCCGGCCAGCTGGTGAACCTTGCCGGTCGTCAGCGCATGCTGTCCCAGCGCATGGCCAAGGCGTATTTCTTCCGCCAGCTCGGCGTCAATGCCGGCCCCGCCGGTGAGATGCTCGACGCGGCGGTCAAGGAATTCGCCAAGGCCCACGAGACGCTCAAGGCCAGCCCGCAGAACACGCCGCAGCTCAAGACCGAACTGGCGCTGGTGGAACAGCAGTGGTTCTTCTTCCGCAACGCGTTGAGCCTCAACACCGCAGCCGACCAGAAGAAGGCCGCGGAGGCGGTTGGTTCCACCAGCGAACGTATCCTCGAGCAGATGGACCTGGTCGTCAGCCTTTATGAAAAGCTGGCCCGTGATGCGTGATCGGGCGCTTGCCCGGCTGCGGGGGGCGACCTTCGCAGCTGTTACCGTGTTGCTGGGCGCCTGCGCGACGCCGTCGTCCTCGCCGCAGGCCATCCAGCGCCTCGACCCGGCCGAACTGGCCCGGCTCGGGGCGGCCCGCCCGGAGCCGCCCTTGAGCCTCGACGAGATCCTGCGCCAGTCCCGCGCCGGCGTGCCGACCGCGACGCTGCTGGATACCCTCGCGCGTACCAGCACCCGCCATGCGCTCAGCCCGTCCGAGGCGATCCGTCTGCGTGAGCAGGGCGTCGCACCCGAGGTGCTTGATGCGATCACCGCCACCCAGGAACGCTGGGCCCGCGACCAGGCCACCGCCGACAAGGTGCGCCGCGATACCGAGCAGGCCGCCGCGCTCGACAAGGCGAAGGCCGACGCGGAGCGTTACCGCATGCAGTCGCAGCCCTACTGGGACCCGCTGTGGTCCTATCCCTACGCCTATCCGCCGGGCTACCCGGGCTGGCGCGGCTATGGCGGCATCGGCTGGGGCGGGCGCATCCGGCGCTGAGCCCGCTGCATTCCCCTCTCAGAAAAGTGCTAACTGCCGGTCGTCGCCGGGCCGCGGCGGCGGGCGGAAGGCCGCCGTGTTGAGGCGTCGCCGCGAACGGTTGAGTCCCAGCCGTTCCGCCAGCCGCTGCATGCGCTGGCTGTAGAGATCGGCGAAGACGCCCTCACCGCGCATGCGGTGGCCAAAGCGCTTGTCGTACAGCTCGCCGCCGCGCAACTGGCGCAGCAGGCTCATCACGTGCCGGGCCCGGTCGGGGAAATGGCTGTCCAGCCAGTCGGCGAACAAATCCTTCAATTCGTAGGGCAGACGCAGCAGCGCGTAGCCGGCGGTATCGCTGCCGGCCGCGTGGGCCGCTTCGAGCACCGCTTCCAGCTCGTGGTCGTTGATGGCCGGGATCAACGGTGCGAACAGCGTGCCGACCGGCACCCCGGCCGCGTGCAGGCGTTCCATCGCCGCCAGGCGCCGGGCCGGCGTCGCTGCGCGGGGTTCCAGCTTGCGGGCCAGCGCCGGGTCGAGGGTGGTGATCGAGAAGATCACGTGCACCAGGTCGTCCCGCGCCATGTCGGCGAGCAGGTCCAGGTCGCGCTCGATCAGCGCCGACTTGGTGACGATGGACACCGGGTGGCGCGTCTCGGCGAGGATCTCCAGCAGCTGGCGGGTCAGGCCGAGGCGCCGCTCGACCGGTTGCCAGCCATCGGTGTTGATGCCCAGCGCGATCGGCTCGCAGCGGTAGCCGGGGGCGGCCAACTCACGGCGCAGCACCGCCGGTGCGTCGGGTTTCCACGCAATCTTCGTCTCGAAATCCAGCCCCGGCGACAGGCCCAGGTAGGCGTGGGTCGGTCGCGCGAAGCAGTACGCGCAACCGTGCTCACAGCCTTTGTAGGGATTGACCGACTGGTTGAAGGGCACGTCCGGCGAGCTGTTGCGGGTGATCACCGACTTGGCCTGGTCGAGGATCAGCGTCGTCGCCGGGCCCCTGGGCGGGTCAGCGGTGTCGTCCGCAGCGTCAGTGGCGCTTTCCCAGCCGTCGTCGAAACCGTCGCGGCGCCAGGCTGCGAAGCGGCTGTCCGGGTTCAGGCGGCTGCCGCGTCCGCGGGGTGGGGCAGGCTTCATCGGAATTGTGTGTATAAAAATACAGTATATCCAATCGCACCGATCTTGCCGATCGATGCGTTTACGCCTTTTTTATGTGGGCGGTGCAACAATTTGCATTGTCTTCCCCTCGGGCGTCCCGACCGGCGCCGCGCCCCATGCCCGTTCCCTTGCCCCGTCTGCTGTTCGAATCGCAATCGGTGCGCTTCCGCTACTTGCTGGCCGTGCTCGTCTGCGTGCTGGCGCTGGGCGTGGCGCTGTCCCTGCGCGATGTGCTCGATCTGGCCAACGCGGTGATGATCTTCCTGCTGGCCGTCGTGCTGGTGGCCAGTCGCCTCGGGCGTGGGCCGGCGGTGGCGGCCTCCCTCGCCTGTGTGACGCTGTTCGATTTCTTCTTCGTGCCGCCGCGTTTTTCGTTCGCGATCAGCCACGGCCAGTACCTGGTGACCTTCCTGGTGATGCTGGCGGTGTCGCTGCTGATCGGCCAGCTCACCGCTGGCCAGCGCCGGCAGGCCTACGACGCCGGCCGCCGGGAGCGCATCGTCCGCGCGCTGTACGACCTCGCCAAGCGTCTGGCCGGTGTGCGCCAGCCGGGGGAGGTGGATCGGGCCCTGCAGGACTTCATCGGCAGACAGCTGGGGGCCGATGCATGGCTGCTGCTGCCCGGCGCCGACCGTGGCCTGCGGGTGGAGAGCTTCGCGGCGGGTACGCTCGGCACACTGGACATGCAGATCGGCCACATGGTGCTCGACAGCGGCCGCGTCATCGAGTCGGGGGCCTCCGAGCGGCCCGGCCGGCGCCGCCATTTCCTGCCGCTGGCCGGGGCTGGCGAGGTGTGCGGTGTGCTGATCGTCTCGCTGGCCGAGGATGCGATCGACGAGCTGCCGCTGCTGGAAGCCCTCACCTCGCTGGCGGCGACGGCGGTGGAGCGCCTGCACTTTGTTGCCGCTGTCCAGTCGGCGCAGCTGGAGGCGGAGTCCGAGCGCTTGCGCAGCTCCATCCTGTCGGCCTTGTCCCACGACGTGCGTACGCCGCTGACCGCCCTCTACGGGATGGCGGACTCCCTGGCACTGCTGCGCGAGCCCTTGCCGGACGAGGCGCGCGAACTGGCGGCGGCGATCCGCGAGCAGGCCCTGCGCGTGAACGGAATGGTGGACAAGCTGCTCGACATGGCCCGTCTGCAGAGCGGCCGCGTCAGCCTGCGCAAGGACTGGCAGTCCATCGAGGAGGTGGTCGGCTCCAGCCTGCAGCTGCTGGGCCCGGCGATGGCGCGGCATCCGGTGCGCACCAGCGGCCTTGGCGAGTTGCCGCTGGTGCAGTTCGATGCCGTGCTGCTGGAGCGGGTCTTCTGCAACCTGTTCGAGAACGCCGCCAAGTACGCGCCGCCGGATACGCCGGTCCATGTCAGCGCCCGCGCCGGCGCCGAGCTGCTCGAAGTGCAGGTGAGGAGCAGCGGCGAGGGTTTTCCGCCGGACCGCCTGGAGCAGGTCTTCGAGCTGTTCGAGCGGGGCGGCAGCGAAGGTCCGGTGGCCGGCATGGGCGTCGGCCTGGCGATCTGCCGCAGCATCGTCGAAGCCCATGGCGGCACCATCCGCGCCTTCAATCCACCGGCGGGGGGCGGCTGCGTGGCTTTCACGTTACCCCTTGGCACACCGCCAGCCATCGATGTCGAGGCGCTGGAATCCGGAGTGTTGCCATGAATGGTCCGCAGATCCTGGTTGTCGAGGACGAACGCCAGATCCGCCGTGTCGTACGTTCTGCGCTGGAGTCCGAGGGCTGCCGCGTGCAGGAGGCGGACAGCTGCGGTCAGGCCCTGATCGAGGCGGGAAACAGTCGGCCGGACCTGGTGATCCTCGACCTCGGCCTGCCGGATACCGATGGTGCCCACTTCATGCAGGACTTCCGCAGCTGGTCGTCGGCGCCGGTGCTGGTGCTGTCGGCCCGTTCCACCGAGCATGACAAGATCGACGTACTCGACGCTGGCGCCGACGACTACTTGACCAAGCCCTTTTCCATCGGCGAGTTGCAGGCCCGTGTGCGGGCGCTGTTGCGGCGCGGGCGCGCCAATGCCGGCACCGAGGCGGCGCAGGTCGGCTTCGGCGACGTGGAGGTGGATTTCTCCCGCCGCCTGGTCAGCCGCAAGGGCGAGGCGGTCAAGCTGACGCCCATCGAATACCGCCTGCTCGCCGTACTGATCGCCCACGCCGGCCAGGTGATGACCCATCGCCAGCTGCTGCGCGAGGTGTGGGGCACGGCCTCCACCGACAGTAACCATTACCTGCGAATCTATGTAGGGCACCTGCGCCACAAGCTGGAGAGCGATCCGGCGCAGCCCCGTCATTTCCTGACCGAAACTGGAGTGGGTTACCGCTTCCAGCTCTGAAACCCGCAGCCATCGCATCAGTCCTTCCGGAGTCCTGCATGAGCCAATCCGACAGTCATTCCCGTTCCGGCCTGGTCGGCCTCGCCCTCGCCGCCCTGGGCGTGGTCTATGGCGACATCGGCACCAGCCCGCTGTACGCCTTCAAAGAGGCCTTCACCGGCCCTCACGGCATCGATCCCTCGGAGGTCAATGTGCTCGCTGCGCTGTCGGCCTTCTTCTGGGCCGGCCTGCTGATTGTTTCGATCAAGTACGTGTGGGTCGTGCTGCGCTTCGACAACGAAGGGGAGGGGGGCGTGCTGGCCCTCACCGCGCTGGCCCAGCGGGCCTCCCACCGGCCGCGCTGGGCGATGACCGCGGTGGGTTGCGGTATCTTCGCCGCCGCGCTGTTCTATGGCGACGCCATCATCACCCCGGCCATCTCGGTGCTGTCGGCAGTGGAAGGTATCAGCGTCGCCACGCCGCAGTTCGAGCACTACGTGGTGCCGATCACCGTCGGCATCCTGGTCGGCCTGTTCATGATCCAGAAACACGGCACCGGCCGGGTCGGGCAGTTCTTCGGGCCGATCACCGTGGTGTGGTTCCTGGCCCTCGGCGCCCTCGGAGTTGGCAGCATCCTGCAGACACCGGAGGTGCTCCGCGCCCTCGATCCGCGCTACGCCATCCAGTTCGCCATCGAACGGCCGCACACAGCCTTCATCCTGCTGTCGGCGGTGTTCCTGTCGCTGACCGGCGGCGAGGCCTTGTACGCCGACATGGGCCACTTCGGCGCGCGGCCGGTGCGTCTCGCCTGGTATGGCCTGGTGTGGCCGTCGCTGGTGCTCAACTACTTCGGCCAGGGCGCGCTGGTGCTGCGTTCGCCGGTGGCCATCGAGAACCCCTTCTACCTGCTCGCGCCGGACTGGTTCCTGCTGCCTCTGGTGGGCCTCGCCACCCTCGCCACGGTGATCGCCTCCCAGGCCACCATCACCGGCGCGTATTCCATGACCCTCCAGGCCGGCCGCCTCGGCTACCTGCCGCGCCTGCGCATCCTGCACACCTCCGACACCGAGAGGGGCCAGATCTACATCCCCAGCGTCAATTGGCTGATGCTGGTGGCGGTCATCGTGCTGGTGCTGCAGTTCCGCTCCTCCGGTGCGCTGGCGGCGGCCTACGGCATCGCCGTGTCGGGCACCATGATCATCACCACGCTGCTCACCGCCTTCATCCTGCTGATGGCCGAAGGCCGCCGCCGCGTCGGCCTGCTTGCCGCGCTGGCGCTGTTCGGTGTGCTGGAACTGCTGTTCTTCAGCTCCAACCTCACCAAGCTCGGCGAAGGCGGCTGGATGCCGATGGCCCTTGGCGCGGTGATCTTCCTGCTGCTCACCACCTGGAAGGAGGGCAGCCTGCTGCTCGCCAACCAGCGCTGCAAGATCGACGTGCCGATGGCCGGCTTCGTGCGCGGCCCGCTGCCCGACGTGCCGCGGGTGTTCGGCACGGCGGTGTACCTCACCTCCGAGCCGAGCCTGGTGCCCAGCGCGCTGTTCCACAACCTCAAGCACTACAAGGTGATGCACGAGCGCATCATCTTCCTGCACGTGGTCAATGAAGGTATCCCGCGGGTGGACGACGCCGAGCGGGTGGCCGTCACCCAGCTGGCGCCGGGCCTCTACAACGTCGATGCGCGCTTCGGCTTCCGCGAGGAACCTGATCTGCCCGCCGCCCTGGCCCTCGCTGCCAGGTTCGGCCTTGAGCTGGAGGAGATGACCACCACCTACTTCGTCGCCCGCGCCCGTATCGTCGACGGCCCGGGGGGGATGCCGCGCTGGCGCTGCGGCCTGTTCGCCTGGATGATGCGCCAGTCGGAAGGCGCGGCCAGCTACTTCAAGCTGCCGGCCAACCAGGTGGTGGAACTGGGCACCCAGGTCATGCTGTAAGGCCGCCATGGCTTCCGGGCGGGTGCATCGGCTAGAATCGACGATTCATATCAAGCAGCCGACAGGATTCACCATGCATTCCGCCTCGAAAGCCCATATCGACGACGTCCGGATCAAGGAGATCAAGGAACTCGCCCCGCCCGCCCATGTGCTGCGGGAATTCCCCGCTTCGCCGAAGGCTGCGGAAACGGCCTTCGCGGCGCGCAGCGCGATCCACCGCATCCTGTTCGGCGCCGACGACCGCCTGCTGGTGGTCATCGGCCCCTGTTCGATCCACGACACCGACGCGGCGATGGAATACGCCCGCCGCCTGCAGGCCGAGGCCGAGCGGCTCAAGAACGACCTGCTGGTGGTGATGCGCGTCTATTTCGAGAAGCCCCGCACCACCGTCGGCTGGAAGGGCCTCATCAACGACCCGCTGCTCGACGGCAGCTTCCGCATCAACGACGGCCTGCGCATCGCCCGCAAGCTGCTGTCCGACGTGAACGACCTGGGCCTGCCGGCCGCCACCGAGTTCCTCGACATGATCACGCCGCAATACGTGGCCGACCTCATCGCCTGGGGCGCCATCGGCGCGCGCACCACCGAGAGCCAGGTGCACCGCGAACTGGCCTCCGGCCTGTCCTGTCCGGTGGGCTTCAAGAACGGCACTGACGGCAACATCCGCATCGCCGTGGATGCCATCAAGGCCGCCCAGTCGCCGCACCATTTCCTGTCCGTCACCAAGGCCGGCCATTCCGCCATCGTCAGCACCACCGGCAATGAGGACTGCCACCTGATCCTGCGCGGCGGCAAGGGCCCCAACTACGACGCCGCCAGCGTCAACGCCGCCTGCAAGGAACTGGCCGCCTCCGGCGTCACCGGCAAGCTGATGATCGACTTCTCCCACGCCAACAGCAGCAAGCAGCACAAGCGCCAGGTGGACGTGGCCCGCGACGTGGGCGGTCAGATGGCCGCCGGCGACGACCGCATCATCGGCGTGATGGTCGAGTCCCATCTCAAGGAAGGCCGCCAGGACCTGAAGCCCGGCGTCGAGCTGGAATACGGCAAGAGCATCACCGATGCCTGCATCGGTTGGGAAGACAGCCTTACCGTGCTCGACGTGCTGGCCGATGCCGTGCGTCAGCGCCGCGTGCAGCGCGCCGTGCCGGAATGATCCGGTAGCACTTCTGATGCATCGAAGAGGCTCCGCGGGAGCCTCTTTTTATTTGGGGCCGGCGGCGCATTCCCGTGCCCCGCCGGCAGGCCTTGCCGCTGGCGGGGCGTGCCTTGGCCGCGGCGCGCCCCGCTGCGCCGCTCAGACGTCGAGGAAGGGGTTCCAGCCGCTGCGGGCGAAGCCCGCTTCGCCCATCAGGATGTCGAGGGCCAGGCTGGCCAGATCGTCGGCGATGGGGTCGGCCTTGGGATCCTTGTCCTGGTAGAGCACCTTGCGGTAGCTGCCGCACTCTTCGCAGCTCTCGGCGCTGGCCGCCGGCCACGGGTTGGCGGGCGCATCCTCCAGCCGGTGCCGGGACACTTCCCGCACGGAGTCGCAGGACGTGCAGCGGGCCCGCATGGCGTTCCACTGGGTGTTGCACAGGGGGCAATGGAGGTAGCGCAGCCCGGCCACGCTTCCGCCGATCCGCACCACTGCCGCCACCGCCGGCGTGCCGCAGCAGGGGCACAGGTCGCGTTCGGTGTGGGGCGTGTCTGCGCTGACCGGCATCCGGCTGGCGTGCCGGGTCCACACCACCTGGAGGGCGGCCCAGACGAGGGCGCGGCTGCCGGCGTCGGCGTCTCCTGCGTCGTCGCTCAGCACGGCGCGGCCGAGGGCGTCCAGTCCGGCGGGATCGGTGGCGCGCAGGCCGGCGATGAGGGCGCGGGTGGCGGCCGGTGCCGCCGGCAGGCTGTGTTCGAGCAGATGATGGAGGACGCTCTGCCAGCCGGCGGGGAGCTGGCTCCCGCTGGCCGGGAAGCTGCAGTCGTCAGGCTTGGTGACGAGGGCCGGCAAGGCGAAGGCCTCCTGCTGGGCGATGTGCAGCCCCGCCAGGAAGCGCAGGGCCGCCTCCATCGGGTGGCCGTCGGCCAGCGTATCGAAGCGGGCCGCGCGGGTGGCGAAGAGATCGTTGCCCGGCGGCAGGATCCGCGGTGGGGTATCGGCGGAGCTGAGGATCAGCTCGGGCGCTTTCAGTTGGGACATCGGGATTCCATGGAGTCGGGCCGGCGTCCCTCTGCGGGGCCGGCCGTGGGTGGATCAGTCGGAGGAGGGCTGCAGGCCCTGCGGATGGGCGTAGACCACCAGTCGGCGCCCGCGGGCGAAACCGGCCAGCGTGACGCCCAGCCCAGTGGCCAGGTCCACCGCCAGGGCAGTGGGGGCCGAGACCGCGACGAGGCAGGCGATGCCGAGGGCGGCCACCTTCTGGACCATCTCGTAGCTGGCCCGGCTCGACACCAGCACGAAGCCGCTGCCGATCTGCCACTGGCGGTCGGCCGCCAGATGGCCGAGCAGCTTGTCGAGGGCATTGTGGCGGCCCACGTCCTCCCGCAGCGCAACGATGTGGCCGTCGCCGTCGACCCACGCGGCGGCATGCACCGCGCCGGTCGTTTCGCGCAAGCGCTGCCGCGCGGGCAGCTCCGCCAGCGCAGTGGCAACCCGCGCGGCGTCGATCCGGTGGGCTGGGGCGACCGGCCGCAGCGGGCGGGCCAGCGCCTCCAGGCTCTCGATGCCGCACAGGCCGCAGCCGGTGCGGCCGGCCAGGTTGCGGCGGCGTTCCTTGAGGGCCACGAAGCGCTCGGTGGCGATCTGCAGGCGGATTTCGATGCCCTGCGGGGCGGCCAGGCAGTCCACCTCGTACAGCTCGCCGCGGCGCTCCAGGATGCCTTCGCTCAGCGCGAAGCCGAGGGCCAGGTCTTCCAGGTCGGTCGGGGTGGCGAGGAGCACGGCGTGGGAGATGCCGTTGAAGACGAGGGCGACGGGCACTTCCTCGACCACGTCGTCGAGGCAGCGCTCGGTCGTTCCGCCGTCGATGCGCAGCACCGGCGTCGGGCGCAGCGCGGGCCACTGGGCGGGGTCGTGGGGTGCCCGTTCGGGCAGCGTGCAGGAGAGATCGGTCATGGTGTCCTTTCCGGGCATCGGCTCAGCGTCGGCCGGGGCGTGCGCGGGCACGTCCCGGCCGTGTCATCGGCGCAGGCTCAGCGCTTGTTGCCGGTCATCTCCCGGTACCAGCGCGGATGGTGCTTGCGGGCCCAGGCGTGGGTGACGACGCCTTCCACCATCGCGCGGATGGTGCCCTTGACCCACAGGGCGGCATACACGTGCACGATGATTCCGGCGATCAGCGCCAGCGCGCTGGAGGCATGCACCAGCAGGGCCACGCGGATCAGCGGGATCGGGAAGGACGCGGCGAAGTAGGGCCGCCAGGCGACGATGCCGGAGAGCAGCAGCAGCGCCATGCAGCCCGACATCAGCCAGAACATGCCCTTCTGGCCGCCGTTGTAGCGGCCAGTGTCGCCGACCTCGCCACCCTTCATCACGGTGCCGACCGCCTTCATCCACTTCACGTCCTCGGCGTCGATGAAGTTGTGGTGGTAGTAGCGGAAGAACTGGCGCAGGAAGGCCAGGAACATCACCACCCCGACGAAGGGGTGGATGATGCGCGCCAGCTGCGGCGTGCCGAACACCCCGGTGAGCCAGAAGAAGGCCGGGTAGAAGAAGGCCAGCCCGGAGATCGCCAGCAGGATGAAGCACACCGCCACGATCCAGTGGTTGATGCGCTCGGGCGCGGAATAGCGCTGGATGAGTTGCTCTTTCACTTGACGGTCTCCTTTTCGTCTTCTGCGTGCTCGTCATCGGCCCGGTTGGGGCCCACGGTGATGTAGTGGAAGAAGCCGAACAGCCCGGCCGCGGCGATGCCCAGCGTGGCCACCGGCTTGAGCAGGCCCTTCCACAGGCTCACCGTGGCGCTGATCGCCGGGTCCTGCGGCAGGCCCGAGTACAGCGGGGCCTTGTCGGCGTGGTGCAGCACGTACATCACGTGGGTGCCGCCGACGCCGGCCGGGTCGTAGAGGCCGGCGTTGTCGTAGCCGCGCTTCTTCAGGTCGGTGATGCGGGTCGCCGCCACTTCCTTCATGTCCTCCTTGCTGCCGAACTGGATCGCGCCGGTCGGGCAGGTCTTCACGCAGGCCGGCTCCTGGCCCACCGCCACGCGGTCGGAGCACAGGGAGCACTTGTAGGCCTTGTTGTCCTGCTTGGAGATGCGCGGCACGTTGAACGGGCAGCCGGAGACACAGTAGCCGCAGCCGATGCAGTTCTCCTCGTGGAAATCCACGATGCCGTTCTTGTACTGGATGATGGCGCCGGGCGAGGGGCAGGCCTTCAGGCAGCCGGGGTCGGCGCAGTGCATGCAGCCGTCCTTGCGGATGAGCCATTCGAGCTTGCCGTTCTCCTCCACCTCGTTGAAGCGCATCACCGTCCAAGCCTGGTCGGAGAGGTCCACCGGGTTGTCATAGACGCCGATGTTGGTGCCCACCTCGGCGCGCAGCTCGTTCCACTCCGAGCAGGCCACCTGGCAGGCCTTGCAGCCGATGCAGGTGGTCACGTCGATCAGCTTGGCCACTTCCACCGTGTTGCGCACTTGCGGGGTGGCCGTGGGGGTTGCGGAGCGGCGCAGGATGTCCAGGGATTGCAATGCCATGTCGGGTCGCTCCTCAGGCTTTCTCGATGTTCACGAGGAAGGATTTGTATTCGGGGGTCTGGGTGTTGCAGTCGCCGACGAAGGGCGGCAGCGCGTTGGTGAGGTAGCCCTTGCGGGTCACCCCCTCCCAGCCCCAGTGGAGCGGAATACCGATCTGGTGCACCGTCTGGTTATTGACGGTGAGGGCCTTGACCCGCTTGGTGACCACCGCCTTGGCCTTGACGAAGCCGCGCCGCGAGCTGACCTTGACCCAGTCGCCGTGGGCGATGCCCTTCTCCCTGGCCAGCGCTTCGCCCACTTCGACGAACTGCTCCGGCTGGGCGATGGCGTTGAGGCGCACCGACTTGGTCCAGAACTGGAAGTGCTCGGTGAGCCGGTAGGTGGTGCCCACGTAGGGAAAGTCCTTGGCGGTGCCGAGGCGCTCCCGGTCGCCCTTGAACATGCGCACCGCCGGGCTGTTGATCACCTTGGGATGCAGCGGGTTGGTGCCGATCGGCGACTCCATCGGCTCGTAGTGCTCGGGGAAGGGCCCGTCCACCAGCTTGTCCACCGCGAACAGGCGGCCGACGCCCTCGTGGTTCATGATGAAGGGGTTCATGCCGGAATCCGGCGCAGCGTCGATCTTGAAGTCCGGCACGTCGGCGCCGACCCACTTCTCGCCGTTCCAGGCGATCAGCTTGCGCTGCGGGTCCCACGGCTTGCCGGCCGGGTCGCAGGAGGCGCGGTTGTAGAGGATGCGCCGGTTGGCCGGCCACGCCCACGCCCAGCCCGGCGTGTTGCCGCAGCCGGCGTCGGTGTTGTCGCGGCGGGCCATCTGGTTGCCGGCCTGGGTCCAGCAGCCGGAGAAGATCCAGCACGCGCAGGTGGTGCTGCCATCGTCCCGCAGGGCTGCGAAGCCCGGCAGCTGCTCGCCCTTTTTGGCGATGATCTTGGTCGAGTCCTTCGGATCGGTCACGTCGGCCAGCGCGCGGCCATTGAGCTCCTTGGCCAGCTCTTCCGGCGTCGGGTTCTTCGGGTCCTTGTAGGGCCACGACAGGTTGAGGATGGGCTCCGCCACGTTGCCGCCGTCCTTCTGGTAGAGCGCCCGCAGCGCGACGAAGAGTTCGCCGATGATCTCCTGGTCGGACTTGGCCTCGCCGGGGGGCTCGGCGCCCTTCCAGTGCCACTGCAGCCAGCGGCTCGAATTGACGATGGCGCCGTCTTCCTCGGCGAAGCAGGTGGACGGCAGGCGGAACACCTCGGTGCCGATCTTCGCCGTATCCACCGGGTTGGACTCGCCCTGGTCCTTCCAGAAGGTGGACGTCTCGGTGGCGATCGGGTCGATGACCACCATGTACTTGAGCTTGCTGAAGGCCTCGCGCACCTTGGTCGCATCGGGGAAGGAGGCCAGCGGGTTGAAGCCCTGCACGATCAGCCCGTTCACCTGGCCCTGGTGCATCAGCTCGGTCATCTGCAGCACGTCGTACAGCTTGTCCCACTTGGGCAGCCAGTCGTAGCCCCAGTTGTTGTCCTTGGTGGCCTTGTCGCCCCAGAACCACTTGAGCAGGCTGACCATGAACTTGGGCGTGTTCGACCAGTAGTTCAGCTGGTCCGGGCGCACCGCCTTGGGGGTGTTCCTGGCGAGGTACTCGTCAAAGGTCGGGTGGGCCTTCTCGTTGGGCAGCGTCAGATAGCCGGGCAAGGCCGTGGACAGCAGGCCCAGATCGGACAGGCCCTGGATGTTGGAGTGGCCGCGCAGTGCATTCACGCCGCCGCCGGGCATGCCCACGTTGCCCAGCAACAGCTGGATCATCGCCATCGTGCGGATGTTCTGGGCGCCGACGGTGTGCTGGGTCCAGCCCAGCGCGTAGAGGATGGTGCCGACCTTGTCGGGCCGTGCGGTCTCGCCCAGGTGCTCGCACACCTTGATGAAGCCTTCCAGCGGGCTGCCGGTGATGTTGGTCACCACCTCCGGCGTGTAGCGCGCGAAGTGGGCCTTCATCAGGTTCCACACGCAGCGCGGGTGTTCCAGCGTCGGGTCGGTCTTCGCCATGCCGGCGGCGTCCAGCTCGTAGCTCCAGGTGCCGCGTTCGTACTTGCCCTTGTCGGCGTCGTAGCCCGAGAACAGGCCGTCCTCGAAGCCGAAGCCCTCGCTGACGATCAGGCTGGCGTTGGTGTAGGCCTTGACGTAGTCCCAGTGGATCTTGTCGTTGCTCACCAGCCAGTTGATGATCCCGCCCAGGAAGGCGATGTCGGAGCCGGCGCGGATCGGCACGTAATGGTCGGCCACCGCGGCGGTGCGGTTGAAGCGCGGGTCCACCACGATGAGCTTGGCGCCGCGCTGCTTCTTGGCCTCGATGGCCCACTTGAAGCCGACCGGGTGGGCCTCGGCCGCATTGCCGCCCATCACCAGGATGAAGTCGGCGTTCTTGATGTCCACCCAGCTGTTGGTCATGCCGCCGCGGCCGTAGCTGGCCGCCAGCGCCGCCACGGTGGGGCCGTGGCAGATGCGGGCCTGGGCGTCGGTGGCGACGATGCCCAGCGCGCGCATGAACTTCTGCGTGAGGATCCCGGTTTCGTTCGACGAGGCCGATGCGGTCAGCATGCCCGTCGACGTCCAGCGGTTCACCGCCACGCCGTCGGCGTTCTTGTGCACGATGTTGGCGTCGCGGTCGGCCTTCATGTGTTTGGCGATGCGTTCGACCGCCTCATGCCAGGAGATGCGCTTCCATTCGGTGGCACCGGCTTCGCGCACCTCCGGGTACTTGAGGCGCCCCGGGCTGTGGATGAAGTCGAGTAGGCCGGCGCCCTTCGGGCACAGGGAACCGCGGCTCACCGGATGGTCCGGGTCGCCCTCGATGTGGATGATCTCGGCCTTGGCGTTCTTGGCGCCGTCGCCCAGGCTGTACATCAGCAGGCCGCAGCCCACCGAACAATAGGTGCAGGTGTTGCGGGTTTCCACCGTGCGGGCCAGGCGGTACTGGCGAACCTCTGCCATGGCCGTGCCCGGTGCAAAACCCATCACCCCCAGGCTGGATGCGCCCAGCCCGGCGGAGGTGATCTTGAAGAACTGCCGCCGTGTGACTTGCATTGACTCCTCCCTCTGGAAATCTGTCCTTGTGCTGCCGCATCGCCATTGCCCCTAGCGGGCGGGCATATGCGTGAAGGATCGGCAATTGCAAAGACAATGCCAGGGGTGTGGTCTTTTCAAATCAAGGCATTAGCAGCCCCGATGCATGAAGCGCGGGACAAAATGTCCCTCCGCCGGGTCAATATGTCCCGCCGCACTGCCGAAGGCGGCGGCGCTGCGCAAACCCATCGGCCTGCATGGGCGCCCCGCTCGAGGGCGGACAGGGCTTCCCGCGTGTCGGGAATCTTTACACCGCCGGAGCTCCGCCTCCGCCAGACGCTTGGAGCCACTCATCAAGGGCTTAGGAATCAAGCAATTAAAAGTCACTGCCCGGATTGGTAGGTTAATTGCTAAACCCCTCGCAGACGACGGTCCGCATCGAAACCGGCCGCTGGCCCGGCCTCTCTCGCGAGTGTGAATGCCGTGCGCTTCCTGCTGCTGCTCATCGCGCTGTTGCTGGTTTCGCCCTTGTCCGGGTGCGGTGGCGGTACGTCACCCGATCAGCGCGACAGCGAGCAGGCCCTGCACAAGGTGGCCGTCGCCGACATGCCGGCCCTCTCCGATTGCCTCCAGCGCATCAGCACGCATCTCAATACCGCCGGTGGCCAGGAGCAACTGGGTATCTCCTGCGCAGTGGGCACCTATTCGGGCCGCAGCACCGGCGGTTACGACTGTTCCCTCAAGGTGGATGTGGCTCCGGCTGAACTGCGCCTCTCCATCCAGGACCGCGAAATCTCCATTCCCCTCGGCCCTACCGCCTATAGCGCCGATGGCCGCCCCCTCATGAACGTGGAAGACGCCAGCCTGCCCGGCCAGCCCGGTTTCCAGGCAGTGCGCTACGTGGCCGGTAGCGCCGACGAGGCGCTCACCGAGACCCTGACCCTGCGGCTCGGCGGCGGTACGCCGCGCCTGCCGAAGATGATTTACCAAAGCGTGAGGAACAACCAAGCCCAGACCACCGTATGCAATTTCGGCCGCTGACGGTCGATCTCCACCGCCGGTTGCCAAGCTGAATCCAGCCAAGGAGGGAATATGCGTCTGAATTCGTCATATCCATGCGTGTCCCGTGTCCTGCGTGGCGCCACCCTTGCGATGGCTGTCGGCATCAGCGCCCCGGCGCTTGCCGCACTGGTCACCTATCAGGCCCAGGGCAACTTCAATGCCGCCATCGCCGGCCTCACCGCCACCACCACCGACTTCGACGGCATCGCGCCGGGCACCAGCTACCCGCCGGGCAGCGGGCCGGCCGGCTCCGGTTTCACGGTCGGCCTGACGGCTGGCAGCGCCAGCTCAGGCTTCAACCTGCCGACGGTCGGCAGTGTCTTCTGGACGACCTCCGGCACCCACTACCTCGGCCTCGACAACCCGGATACCGCCTTCGAGTCCGGTGACGCGCTGGTTTTCAGCTTCTTGTCCCCGGTGCAGGGCTTCGGCCTCTACGTGGTGGGCGGGCGTGACCTGCTGGACATCCAGGCAGGGGCGGTGACCCTCACCGTCGATGGCGCGACCCTCGCCATCTCGTCCATCGACTACCTCGCCAGCGGCAATGGCGATTACGCCTTCTTCCTCGGCTTCGCCACCGACGACGGCAGCACCTTCAGCAGCGCCACGCTGACCGTGGGCGACGGTTCGGGCGTGATCCCGGTGACGGTGGATGACGTCACGCTGGCCCGTACCCCCGACAACGGCACCCCTCTGCCCGAGCCGGGCAGCCCGTTGCTGGTGTCCACCGCGATGGCGGCCGCATGGCTGCGTACACGTATCGCCCGTTCTTGATCCGCGATCCACCCCAAGGAGATGATCATGAAGAAATTGACTCAAGGCCTCCTCGCCACCGCAGTCGTCGCCAGCCTGGGCGGCTTCGCCACCAGCGCATCGGCCCAGGCGGAACCCTTCATCGGCCAGATCATGTGCGCCGGCTTCAATTTCGCCCCCCAAGGCTGGGCCGAGCTCAACGGCCAGCTGTTGCCGATCTCCACCAACACCCCGCTGTTCTCGCTGCTTGGCACCACCTACGGCGGGGACGGCCGCGTCACCTTTGGCCTGCCTGACATGCGCGGCCGTGTGCTGATCCACGCCGGGCAGGGGCCCGGCCTCAGTAACCGGAATCAGGGGGAGAGCGCTGGCGCCGAAACCCAGACCATCGGCGTCGCCAACATGCCAGCGCACACCCACCAGGTGGCACCGCTGGGCAGCGGCTCCGACGCCACCGCGGTGTCGCCGGCCGGCGCAATGCCGGCCTCCAAGGCGCGCACCACGCTCTACACCACCGGCGGCCCGGCGTTGCCGATGGCGGCCACCACCAGCAGTTCGACCGGCAGCGGCACGCCTATTTCCGACATGCAACCCTATCTCGTGGTGAAGTGTTTCATCGCCCTGCAGGGCATCTTCCCGTCACGCAATTGAAAGCCGCAACGATATTCCCGCAGTAAGAAACGGCGCCCTGGGCGCCGTTTCTTCATGGGCGGCGCTCAGCCCTGGCGGGCGGATTCCGACGGCAGCTCCCCGAACATCCGCTTGTAGTCCCGCGCGAACTGGCTCATGTGGGTGAAGCCCCAGTCGTAGGCGACGCTGGATATCGGCCGCCGGCCTTCGCCGTAGCGCAGTTCGCGGCGTACCTCGTTGAGGCGCAGGCTGCGCATGTAGGCCAGCGGCGGCAGGCCGGTGATGTCCTCGACGCAGTTCTGCAGCGCCCGCCGGCTGACGTGCAGGTGGGCGCACAGGTCCGGAATCGCCGGCGGCTGCTCGGGGCGGTCGAGGACGAAGCGGCGCAGCTTGTCCACCAGCTGCTGGTGCTGCAGGCGCGTGCGGCTCGCTGCAGCCGGCTGGCTGTGCTGGCCGGTGAGCATCGCCGCCAGCGCGTCGAAGATGCGCAGCTGCAGTTCCTCGGCGGTATAGCCCGGGCTGGCCGCCGGCCCCTCCGCGTCGGCGAGGATGCCGGCCAGCGTCGCGCACAAGGCCTCCTTGTGGCCGGGGGCCAGGTTGCGCACGTCGCCCTGCTGCAGCAGACGGTCCAGATCCTGGTGGGCGGTGTTCTCCAGGTAGTCGGCAAAGGCCAGCCGATCCACCACGATGCCGAACAGGTCGAAATCCGGCGCGGTGATCAGGTCGAACTCGGCGCCGCCGTCGCGCACGCACACCGCCTGCGACGCCAGCGCCTTGCCGCCCATCGCCATCATGCCGTCCCGTGCCGCCGGAATGCCGAACCACACCGAGCTTGGCCACGCGGCACAGGTCTGGCGCAGCTGGCGGTTGGCGCTCTCCACGAAGACCTGGGTCTTGGGCAGCCACAGCTCCGTCACGCTGCCCTCGAAGTGGCCCGGCGACAGCTGGTCGTAGCGCTGGTCCCACTGGGACAGGTTGTGGGCCTGTTCGTCCGCATCCCGCGCGCGGGTCACGCGGCGCAGGGGACGGAGCCGGGTGGACGGGGGCGGGAGGAGGCTGTTCATGGAGGTGTCCTGCGGATGAGTCATGGCGAGCGCGAAGCAAGCCGCGTACCGCTGCCCCTCCACTGGCCGGAAGGGCTTGCCGCTGCGGGCGCCGGGCAGGGCAGGGGGCGTCGCTGCGAGGGGGCCACGGCGCGTGGAAACCCCGCTTCGGCCCCCCTGTTGGTGCATTGCAGCAGCGGTCGGCACAGGGCTGGTGCGCGTTTTGGGTGGTGTGTTGCAGGCGTATTGCAGTCGTGCCGAATCTTGCTATTGCGGTGCTGAAACTTGCTACGTGCCACCCCGCCCGCTGATCCACGATTCACCCATCGATCCCTTAGGAGTGAATCATGAGCGCAACAAAGCAGTCCTCTCCCGCGCTGTCGGCCACGCTTGGCACCTGGCAGCTGTGGGGCATCGCCGTCGGGCTGGTTATCTCCGGCGAGTACTTCGGCTGGAGCTTCGGCTGGGCCTCGGCCGGCACCCTCGGCTTCCTGGTCACCACCATCATGGTGGCCATCATGTACGGCACCTTCATCTTCAGCTTCACCGAGCTGACCGCCAGCATCCCCCATGCCGGCGGCCCCTTCGCCTACAGCTACCACGCCTTCGGCCCCACCGGCGGCTACCTGGCCGGCATGGCCACGCTGATCGAGTTCGTGTTTGCGCCACCGGCCATCGCGCTGGCCATCGGCGCCTACCTCAACGTGCAGTTCCCGTCCCTCGACCCGAAGATCGCGGCGACCGGCGCCTATATTGTCTTCATGGGCCTCAACATCGTCGGCGTGACCATCGCCGCCACCTTCGAGCTGTTCGTCACGCTGCTCGCCATCTTCGAGCTGCTGGTCTTCATGGGCGTGGTGGCGCCGGGCTTCTCGATGGACAACTTTGCCAAGGGCGGCTGGAGCGGGGCGGACAGCTTCTCGCTGGCGGCGATCCCCGGCATCTTCGCGGCGATCCCCTTCGCGATCTGGTTCTTCCTCGCCATCGAAGGCGTCGCCATGGCCGCCGAAGAAGCCAAGGACCCCAAGCGCTCCATCCCCATCGCCTACACCGGCGGCATCCTGACCCTGGTGGTGCTGGCGGTCAGCGTGATGGTGTTTGCCGGCGGCGTGGGCGACTGGACCAAGCTCGCCAACATCAACGACCCGCTGCCCCAGGCCATGAAGACCATGGTCGGCGAATCCAGCGGCTGGCTGCACATGCTGGTGTGGCTGGGCCTGTTCGGGCTGGTCGCCTCCTTCCACGGCATCATCCTCGGCTACTCCCGCCAGATCTACGCCCAGGCCCGCTCCGGCTACCTGCCGGGCTGGTTCGGCAAGGTCCATCCGCGCTTCAAGACCCCGCACCGGGCCATCATCGCCGGCGGCGTGGTCGGCATCGCGGCGATCTTCAGCGACGAATGGCTGTCCTTCGGCGGCCAGAGCCTCACCGCCAACATCGTCACCATGTCGGTCTTCGGCGCCCTGCTGATGTACGCCCTCAGCATGGCCGCGCTGTTCAAGCTGCGCAGCACCGAGCCGCGCCTCGCCCGGCCCTACAAGGCCCCGTTCTACCCGCTGTTCCCGGCCATCGCGCTGGCCGGCGCGCTGATCTGCCTGGCCACGGTGGCCTGGTTCAACCCGCTGCTGGCCGGTGTCTTCGTGCTGATCCTGGCCCTCGGCTACGGCTACTTCCAGCTCACCCACAAACAGCGCGAAGCGGCCCCCATTGCGGCGCTGGCCGCCGAGGCCGAGTAAGGCGCGCGCCCGGAGTCTTCGACCATGAGCTACACCTGCACCCTCGGCCTGCGCCGCTACGCCTTCGGCACCCTGAAGAACCTGCTCGCCAAGGCCAGCCCGGCGCGCTCCGGCGACATGCTCGCCGGCGTGGCGGCGGCCTCGGAAGAGGAGCGCATGGCGGCCCGCATCGCGCTGGCCGACGTGCCCCTCGCACGCTTCCTGCAGGAAGCCGTGGTGCCCTACGAAGAGGATGAAGTTACCCGCCTCATCCTTGACGAGCATGACGTGGAGGCCTTTGCACCGGTGGCGGGCCTCACCGTCGGCGAATTCCGCGACTGGCTGCTGTCCGATGCTGCCGACGCGGACAGCCTGCAGGCCCTCGCACCGGGCCTGACCCCCGAGATGGTCGCCGCGGTGAGCAAGCTGATGCGCAACCAGGACTTGATCCTGGTGGCCGCCAAGTGCCGCGTGGTGACGCGCTTCCGCAACACCCTCGGGCTGCCCGGCCGGCTGGCGGTGCGCCTGCAGCCCAACCATCCGACTGACGATCCGAAGGGCATTGCCGCCTCCATGCTCGACGGCCTGCTCTACGGCGTCGGCGATGCGGTGATTGGCATCAACCCGGCCACCGACAGCCTGCCGGCGATCACCACCCTGCTGCGCCTGATCGACGAGTTTCGCGAGCAGTACGACGTGCCGACCCAGAGCTGCGTGCTGACCCACGTCACCAACACCCTCCGCGCCATCGACAAGGGCGCCCCGGTGGACCTGGTGTTCCAGTCCATCGGCGGCACCGAGGCGGTGAACCGCAGCTTCGGCGTCACCGCCGCGCTGCTCGACGAGGCCAACGCCGCGGCGAGGGCGCTGGGCCGCGGCTGCGTCGGCAACAACGTGATGTACTTCGAGACCGGGCAGGGCAGCGCCCTGTCCGCCAACGCCCACCACGGCGCCGACCAGCAGACCCTCGAAGCCCGCGCCTACGGGCTGGCGCGGCGCTACCAGCCGCTGCTGGTGAACACCGTGGTCGGCTTCATCGGCCCGGAATACCTCTACGACGGCAAGCAGATCATCCGCGCCGGGCTGGAGGACCACTTCTGCGGCAAGCTGCTCGGCCTGCCGATGGGCTGCGACATCTGCTACACCAACCATGCCGAGGCCGACCAGGACGACATGGACACCCTGCTGACCCTGCTCGGCGTGGCCGGCATCAACTTCATCATCGGCGTGCCAGGGGCCGACGACATCATGCTCAACTACCAGAGCACGTCCTTCCACGACGCCCTCTACCTGCGCCGCGTGCTCGACCGCCGCCGCGCGCCGGAATTCGAGGACTGGCTGGAACGCATGGGCATCGCCGACTACCGCGGCGAGCTGCTGCCCCAGGGCGACACCCAACCGCTGCTGGCCCTGGCCGGCCGTCTGTAAGGAGGAGGGCGCATCATGAGCAAACCCGCCATCGTCACCCCCGACCCCTGGCTGCGCCTGCAAAGCCTGACCCGCGCGCGGGTCGCCCTCGGGCGCAGCGGCGTCAGCCTGCCAACCCGCGAGGTGCTGCGCTTCGGCACCGCCCACGCCCAGGCCCGCGACGCGGTGCACCAGGCGCTGGACGTGCAGGCCCTGCAGGGCGAACTGCACGAAGCCGGCTTCAACACCCTCGCCGTGCACAGCCAGGCGCCCGACCGCAGCGTGTATCTGCGCCGCCCCGACTGGGGCCGCCGCCTCGCGCCGGACAGCGCGGACCTCCTCGCGCAGCAGGCGCCGTCCCTGTGGCCGGCGGCGCCCAAGCTGGCCATCGTGGTGGCCGACGGGTTGTCGTCATTGGCCACCCGCAGCCACGCGCAGCTCTTGCTGGAAGCGCTGCTGCCGTATTTCCCCGACCTGCGGACGCTGCCGGTGGTGGTGGCGACGCAGGCCCGCGTCGCGCTGGGCGACGAGATCGGCCACATCCTCGGCGCCGAACAGCTGGTGATGATGATCGGCGAACGGCCGGGCCTGTCGTCGCCGGACAGCCTCGGCCTTTACCTCACCACCCATCCGCGCCCCGGCCTCACCGACGCCAACCGCAACTGCATCTCCAATGTGCGGCCCGAAGGGCTGCCCTACGCGGAAGCCGCCCGCAAGCTGGCCTTCCTGATCGCCGGCGCGCGCCGCCTCGGCCGCAGCGGCGTGGACCTGAAGGACGACAGCGACAGCCACGGGCTGTTGCCCGACGACGCCGACCTGCCCGCGCTGGAGACCACACCGCCCACCTGACCGCCCGCGCGGCCGGCTGCCGGCGCCGCGCCCAAACCCGTTTCGCCTTACCCCCTATTGATTCACTTCAAGGAGATCGTCATGCCCGCAGCAACCCACCGCGCCCTGCGCACTGCGCTTCCCCTCGCCCTGGCCGGCGCCTGCCTGGCCACCGCGCTGCCCGCCGCCGCGGCCGACGGCGAATCCGCCTGGACCGTGCCGGTCAGCGTCAGCTTCGTCAGCGACTACATCTTCCGCGGCCAGTCCCAGAGCTGGGGCAAGCCGGCCCTGCAGTTCAGCGTCGAGGCCGACCACGCCTCCGGCGCCTACGCCGGCTTCGCCGCGTCCAACGTGTCCGACCACTGGCTGCCCGGCGCCGCGGTGGAGATGGATTTCTACGGCGGCTTCCGCGGCAAGGTGACCGAGGCCGTCGGCTACGACGTCGGCCTGATCTACTACACCTACCCCGGCGCCAACTGGCACGACTCCGCCTTCGACGGCTACAACCGCTCCAACAGCCTCAACACCGCCGAAGCCTACGTGTCGGTGAGCTACGACTGGCTCAGCTTCAAGACCGGCCGCACCCTCACCGAATACTTCGGCTGGAGCACCAACAACTCCCCGGTAAACGGCGGCTTCTACGGCGACGCCAACGCCGGCGTCACCGGCAGCACGCGCGGCTCCTACTTCTACGAACTCAACGCCGCCCGCGACGTGGCCGAGGGCTGGAACCTCAGCGGCCAGATCGGCCGCCAGGTCATCGCCAACTCCACCGGCCTCGACATCAACTACTACAAGCTCGGCATCACCCGCAGCCTCCCCGACGGCTGGAGCGCCGGCGCCTTCTACTCCGTCTCCAGCGAGCCCAACGCCTACAAACACTTCCTCAGCTTGAGCGACACCACCTCGTACTCCGACATCGCCAAGAAAAAGTTCTTCATCAGCATCGCGAAGTCCTTCTAACAGGCGTGTGAGTTGAGCGTGCACGTGTGCACGCTCAACGTGCACCGCTGTGAGATCAACGTGCACGGGTGCACGATCAACTCTGGGCCGTGCACGCTCAACATTGGCGCGTGCACGATGAGCTACGGGCGGTGCACGTTGATCGTGCACCGGTGCACGATCAAGTACGGGCCGTGCACGTAGAGCGCGCAGCGCTGCAACATCAACATTGGGGCGCCGAAGGTCTTCTTCGGCGCCCCAATGTCCGTCCACGCACGGCCCCGGAGGAACCCACTATGGGCCATGCAGGGGTTTTTTCAAAAAACTGAATGTCATGGATTGCGCCGCTGTAATGCGAATGTAATATATCGCGGTGGCATTCCGCTTCTTCGCATTCATCGACAGGAGAATCCATGGCAACCGTTCTGAACACCCGCATCCCACCGCAAACCGTCCAGGCCGACATCGACGCCTTCGTCGGCCTCAAAGGCATCATCGGCTACACGCCGGTCAACCAGGACTATTCCCTCGACGCCGTCGGCCGTCTGCACGACGCCCTGCGCAAGGCCCAGGAAACCGAGATCCATGCCCAGAACGCCCTCGCCGCCGCCCGCGACGCGATGGACGCCATCGAACGCGACTTCCACGACGCCATCCTCGGCGTCAAAAGCCAGGTCAAGGCCCAGTTCGGTCCCGATTCGGACCAGGTCGCCGCGCTGGGCTTGAAGAAGAAGTCCGACCGCCGCCGCTCCCCGACGCGGGCCGGGAAGGAGGCTCCCAGCGCGGCGTGAGGCTCGGTTGTTGTGTAGTGCTCAGTGAATGAGGAAGGGCCCAGCGGATTGCTGGGCCTTTTCAATTTTGTGGGGTAGGGCTTGGAAGGCTGGATATGCGAGTGACGTGGTGCATAGTGCAGAGGGGGAGGTGGGGGGATGATTTGGGTTGTAGGGGAAGGGGGGCGCTTCGGTCAGTGTTGATGGTCGAAAGGGAATTGATTGAAGGCAACTTCCGGCCAGGAGCGGCCGGTTGTCATCCGATCCAGATAGCGGACATTCGGGTTCGGAGGTATGCTTTCGGCCTAAGCACTACATGAACCGAATCCTCCTACTATGCTGTCGGTTGCTGCTTTCCCTGTCATGTTATTTTGCATTGTGCGTCGTTTTCGTTTTTGAAAAATAACTTGCCGACCGTGTTATCCGGCATTCCGATGTTATGCGGCAGAACTGTCGCCAGGAAACAGAGTTATACATGAGGAGAGTTTTGTGCACGAAACTGATGACAAATTCTATGAACGAGCAGATGCGCACATTCATCTTTCGAACGACCAGATTTCTGAGGACATCACAAAGGGCAAGGTCAGTGCATCAATGATGTACGCCACCGCAAGATTTAACTCTTGGGTGAGCGCGTGTGGCTGGCACAACGCAGAAGACATGGCTGCCGCAAAAGAAGAAACCATTGAGTATTTTGTGGCTGAGTACCGCAACATGCTTAATGAAAATATGGATGACTACATCAATAACTTTCAGCCATATATGCAGACAAATCAAGAAGCATAAGCCTGCGCTCAAGCGGGACGCGCCTTCGGCGCCCCCCTTAGCTCCACGCTGGGAATCGCAATGATCACGGTGTTTCTTTACGGTGGATCGGGGAAGTTCTGTGGTCCAAGTGCCTTTGAGTGGAACAGCCCCGAGATTGGAAGCACACATCGCTTTATTCTTTTCGTCGCTCACGAAAGTAATGAAGCACAGCACGAGACTGCAATATGTGAGCTACAGCAATTTGGCTTTACTGATTTACAGGTTGGTCACGGCAAGCCCATTGCTGTCGAAGCATTGAATGAACCGCAAATGCAGGTCTTTCAAAAGCACTACGAAGGAGCAATTGCTGAGGGCTCTTCACTCGTCTGGTATGCATAGGCCGTCTGCAAATGACCCCAATCTGCCCAACCCATCATTCCAGCGGATCGCCTTCGGCGCCCGCTGAATTCAAACGTTGAATGACAGCTTTCCTCAAAGCTCAACGG
This sequence comes from Zoogloea sp. GDB6, assembly GCF_056724105.1. Lineage (NCBI taxonomy): Bacteria > Pseudomonadati > Pseudomonadota > Betaproteobacteria > Rhodocyclales > Zoogloeaceae > Zoogloea > Zoogloea sp. GDB6. The sequence goes on from NZ_CM161497.1 coordinate 709,418, forward strand.
CAACATTGGGTCGGTACCTGCCCTCCGCTACAGCAAGCACGCTGCTGACGGCCGGGAACGGCCTGTCGAATTTGCCTTCTCATATGAAAGATTGGACGATATGTGCATACCAATACGCTTTCGCCAATTTCCGCTCGCCTTGATGGCGCTCCTTACCGTCTGTATGGCATCCCAAGTTGCTGCGGGAGAATTCTTAGTCGGTGGCCGTTCTGTAAAGATAGAAGAGCTTAAGCGAAACGACGTGTATGCATTTTTGGCTGATGACTGGGCTAAATTTGACAAGCATGTAAAGGATGCGCCTGACAGGATGTCAGGAAAAGTGCAGCCTGTTGATTGGTATCTACAGGTTACGCCTCCTTTTCCAACAAACTGGCCGCCACGGCAGGTGCAAAGCGTGACTTATTATGCTTATGCGGAATACCAGGAGTTGTTCATGCACGGGCCCGTGCTTAGTCGCTCCGCTCCATGGGCTAAAGTGCGACTGAATGAAGGAATGCCTGCGGAAAAGGAGATATTGGCAACCACCATTGGCCCTGTAGTTCACGGAGAGGGGAGCAGCCCAATCGGCCAAGTGCTGGCCCGCCGAAGAATCCAGATCATCCAAAATGGGGAAGCGCATTTGTCCAGTTTCGTGGGCTGGAGGGCTATCCCTGACAATGAAGCTGAGGTGACGGCAATCAGGGAGTACTACTGTCAATGGATACTTACCAATCGGACTGCGGACCTGATCAGGGAAAATCATCAGGCTTTCTTCGAATGGCTCTCTTGCCCGCCACGAAGCATGGTCCCGGTCCTTCCATTCCCTAAGAAGCTCTAACAAAAAGGCCAATTCCCCCCCTGTTCACGCTGGTCGAATTTCGTTAACCTCGGCCTTGTTTCTTTGAATATAGGACATGGCCAAAGCACTTCTCGACGACGATCTGTGGGCCTTGATCGAACCGTTGCTACCTCCCGCCAAGCCCCGTCGGAGCAAGTATCCGGGGCGCAAGCCGCTCGATGATCGAGCGGTTCTGACCGGCATCCTGTTCGTCCTGCAAAGCGGCATCCCTTGGGAGATGCAGCCCCAGGAAATCGGCTGCGGCTCGGGCATGAGTTGCTGGCGGCGCCTGCGTGCCTGGCAAGAGGCCGGTGTCTGGGACAGGCTGCATTAGGTGCTGTTGGCCCGCTTGCGCACGGCCGACAAGATCGATTGGTCTCGTTGCATCGTCGATTCTTTGTCGGACCTATCCGCTCCCCGCTGTCAATCGGGGGCGGGCCAAAGTCGGGTTGACAGACCGGAACACAGGAACCGGCAGGCCGTAGCCTCCCAACTTGGCCCGCCATTGATCGACGACGCACCAAGGGTGTACGAACAAGAAGCCGTTATCGGGCTGGCATGCCGCGGGCGTCAAGATGGACGACGTCTGTGCGGTGGATGGGGTGGGAGGAGGAGATCAACCCACTCTTACAGCGCAAGCTCCCCGACCGCTTTATTCGCGTTTGGCACTGCGTTGGGAGCCAGGGTTGGGATGTTCATTCCTTCGATCCGGATGGTTTGCACATCCACGATGCCGATGAACCCCAGTATTTGGCGCAGGTAGGGTTCGACGAAATCCCAGGGGCGCCATGGTCCTTCTGTGAAGATGCCGCCTGAAGCAAGCACCAGGATGGCCTTCTTGTCCTGGGCCAGACCAAGAACGCCGCCATCGGTGTACTGGAAGGTTCTGCCCGGCCGCACAACCAGATCGATCCAGGCTTTCAGTGCGGAGGGTATGCCGAAGTTCCACATCGGCGTTGCGATTACTAGAAGATCCGAGCCGAGAAGCTCGTCGGTCAGTTGATCCGACTGCTGGGCCTTCTGTTTCAGATTTTCTGCTTCATCAACGTTTGTGGTCGAGATAGCCCTGAGCGTGGCCTCGTCCAAGTGGGGGAGGTGCTCGATCGCCAGGTCGCGGCAAATAAGCTTTACCGATGGATAAAGGTCGCGTAGCCGCGCGGCAAGCGTGTGGGTAACAGATCGACTCGCCGAGTCTGTTCCCCTTGGACTTACTTCAATCATAAGGATTTGCTTCATGGCAGCCTCTTTGTTTGATCTTCATCTTCCCGTGACGGGGGGATTCAGCGGGTGTGTGCTGTCAATACGTTCCAGGCTGCGAGCGAATCCATATAGTCTCGCCAGTGCGCGATTTGCCGGTTTTCGATTCTGATGATCGAGCAGAACCGATTGTCGTATTTCACGCTTGTTGCAAGGATGGTCCCATGGATCTCGTATTCGATGACGACGACGCTGCCATTGTCTGCTGTGTGGGTTATCAGCCGATCGGCGGACTGCAGCTCGATACTCTCGCAATAGCCCTTGAAGCGGGCCATCAGATCGGCCCGCCCTGGAATCACGCGCGGCCAACCGGGAATGTCGTAGAGAACTTCATAGACAACGTCGTCGGCGACAATGTCGAAGAAATGTTCTCCTTCAACAAGATCGCCCAGTGCTTCCCGTACCAGTTTGAAGTAAGGATCGGCTGCCTTGTAGGCAGCATATTTCGGATTTGGCATCTTTGACTCTCCAGGCGTTTGGAACGATTGCTTGAAAGTGAGAGACCAATATATCCAGGAAGCTTCTTGATATGAAGAAGGCACTTTTAAATCAGTAACTAACCTCAAGGTAAGCCATGCATAAACCTGGCAAGGGCGGTCCGCTGGATCCGGCCGCAATCTGCAGAAGTTCGGATCCGATGGCCGTCCGGGAGTTGCTGACGAAGATTGGTGACAAATGGACCATCTTTGTCGTTCTTTCACTCGACCTACTCGGAGGTCGTGCCCGATTCTCCGAACTCGAACGTGCGGTTCCAGGTATTTCGCAGCGGCTGCTGTCCTCAACCCTGAAGAATCTCGAACGCGACGGTATGGTTGTGCGGGAGGTCTTTCCCGAGGTGCCGCCCCGCGTTGAATACGAGCTGACGGATCTGGGACTGAGCCTGTTGCTCCCCACGCAAGGATTGGTTGATTGGGCAAAGACAAATTGGGAGCAGGTCAGAGAGGCGCAGTCCAGATACGATGCAAGATAGTCGCTAGGGCGGTACGGGATGGAGGGGGGCTCATAAGGCCCGCCTGGATGTGTTTCCGTGGGATCGGAGGCGTGTGCGTATCGCAGCGGAGTGGCGCACGTGTGTGCGCCTTATGCGTCCCAGGAGTGCTTTCCCGACGAGCGCCGGTTTCTCAAGCACTACGATTCGTAGGAGGAGGCGCTTCCGGAATGGTCGGGGGGACGTCCCGGAAGCGGGTCGATGGTGGCGACGTGCAGGGGGCATGCGCAGCCACCCATTGCAGGCTGTCAGTCAATCGCCCTGCGTTTGACACACCGGCATGTTCGCCTGCCGGTGCATCCGGATGGCATTGGTCAGCTCCCGCGCTTCGTCAGCAATCATCGCGCAGGCCCACAGGTAGTGTTCCTGCTGGTCGGCGTTCATGCGTCGGAAGGTGTCGCCAGCGTTGCCGTGGGGCATGGCGAGCAGGGCGTGTAGCTGTGCCTGGCGGGCGGTGAGCTGATCGGTGAGGGCCAGGGTGTCCACGTTGTCGGCGAATTGATAGACGGGGCTGGCTGGAGCGGGGAATGCCAGGGGCGTGTTCATGGTTGTGACTCCTGTAGTGCGGTTTTGTACTCCGCACTCCCGCTGCTAAACGGGGGGCGGAACCGAGCAGGGTTAGCAGACCGGCCTACAGGAAACCGGCAGCCCGAAGGCTCCCCACACGGTTCCGCCATTGAACAGGCGTGACCATGCAGCCGACGTGAAGATACCGCTTGCGCGGCCATCGGCCTGTAGGTTGCGAGCTGCTAAACCCGATCGCTGTTGTTGCAGCGACGCCCGGAGTATCGGGCTGGCATGTGTGGAGCGTCAAGGTGGGGGGAGAGACAGAATCCGACTGGGACGTACGTAGATGGATGGTGTGCGTGTCGTGTAAGCATCTGTACTCAATGGACATATAGTTTGTCGGTGGGTATGCTGTAATGGTTGTTCCGAATACGCGCACGCAGTCGAGCTGATATGCGCACCGATTTGAGCGGTGGTTGTTCGACAGGCTCGCAGGGGCCGACCTCTTCAACGATTTCCGCAGTGGCTTCGGCTATTTATTCACGTCGCCCAGTCCTATTGCCCCTCGTATTTGCTGCTTTCGCACCGGTACACATCCTCATCAGCCAGCACCTCAGATCGCAAGATTAAGCACCTCGCAACTGACAGCCTCAAGCCGCAAGGCGGCAAAGACAGAAATGGAGAAAAGATGTTCAGTCACATCATGGTCGGTACCAATGACATTGAACGCTCACGTTGCTTCTACAACGCGCTTCTCGGTGTCCTTGGCGTCGATGAGCCCGTCCGGAGTGAGAACAAGACCGGCCAGACCCGCTTGTTTTATCGCCACGATGGTGGGACGTTTTGCATCAGTCAGCCAATCAACGGTGAGCCGGCTACGCATGCCAATGGCGGAACGATTGGCTTCAAGTGCAATTCACCGGAGCAGGTCCGGTTGTTTCACGACGTGGCGGTTGCGAACGGAGGCGCCTCCATTGAAGAGCCGCCAGGTCTTCGTGAAAACAAGGCGGGGTCCGTGTATGTGGCGTACGTGCGCGATCCGGACGGAAACAAGCTCTGCGCGCTGTTCCGGCCGATGTAGCCGCCATATGTATCGCCGACCCATTGCGGCAGCACACGCAACCAAACCTCTCCATCGAGGGGACCTGTCTTCGGCAGTCCCCTTGCGTCTAACGTGGCCCCCATGCTGAACATGCGCACTTTCATATTGCCATTCACGTTCTCTGCGCTGCTTATGGTTGTTGCTCCCGCCGGAGCCACCTCCGCAGACTGGCCCAGCCAGATAGTGAAGCTCGAAGATCTGCAGCCTCTGACAAGATTCAGGTTTGTCGCACCGGGAATCGTTGTGAGAGGCCGCATTACAGGGCCCGCAATCCTGAAGGCCCACATTGCGTCCGACGGCTCGGTTGTGCGAACTATGCTTCTTTCCTCTTGCGGCAACTCGAACCTCGATGAAGCTGCGCTGCATGGCATGCGGGAAATGCGTTTCGCACCGTACACCCTGGATGATGAGCCGACCGAGGTGTCGATGGTCGTCCCTGTTCATATCCCCAAGAACTGGGGCAGAAGGGATTGATGCTTGTTTTCCAGGGCGCGTTGTGCAAGCAGCATTCAACCCGTCATGTTGTTTTGGGGCGCGGGTAGTTGCTGTTTTAAACAGTGACTTGCAGAGCGCGTTATCCGGCATTCCGTTGCTACGGCGCAGAACTGTCGCCCCATAACAAAGTCAGGCCCGGCAGGAGGCAATATGCAGCTTATTTACATTCTTCTTTGTATTGCCGGTACAGCTTTGCCTTTATCTCAGTTTGTTCCGTGGCTTTCTGGGCATGGCCTCGATGTGCCGCTTCTGTTGCAGCAGGCTATCTCAAGTTATATCGCCGCATTCGCGTGGGCTGATGTCCTCATTTCGGGCGTCGCGGTCATCGTATTCGTTCTTGCAGAGGGGCGCAGGCTCGCAATGCCTTGGCTGTGGCTCCCGTTGTCTTGTCTTGTCGTTGGCCCTTCATTGGCTTTGCCGCTTTTCCTTTTTCTGCGGGAGCGTCATCTTGCCGCAGTAGAACATGGCAATTCGTTCAAACCGAAGCCGCTTCGCGCCTCGGTTTAAATCCGGCGTTAGAACGCGTAGCCGTGGCCCGGATCAAAAGTCTCGCCTTCGTCATTCTCGGTGGTGCCGCATTGGTTGGCGTCCAGGTTGTCGTGGCGAGAGTTCTGCCGCTGCTTGGGGCGGTGTTCTTTCTCATCACCATCGCGTTTCTTGAGGTAGTCGAAGCGCATGGCATTCCTACGCTTCAAGGTTCCCCTGACGGCTGGCCCATTCCAACCCAGTTGGGTTGGTTCTATGCGGCTGCTATATGGTGGTCTGCTTGGTCGGCTATGTTAGCGCTTGTCGTCTGGCGTCGTTCTCGTCGGTTGTCGCACAGGCTTTCCTAGTCCTATGGCACCTCACCAGATTTACCGTTTGTGCGTTGTTCGTTGTCAAAGATTGCTCTCAAATGCGCTCCACCCTTTCAATAGCAGAGTAGGAGGCTAATTGATAAGAAATATCAAGGCGTTGGCCATTGCGGTTTTGGTCGCCACGTCGCTGGCCGTGACGATGTACTACGTACGGCACCACGCACAGGTACCGGCCGGAGAACCGATCGTAGCCTTACCGCAAGCACTTACTCCCGAGGAGAGCAACACCCTTGAGCGAGAAGTAGCAGCGGGAAATCCCGATGCACAGTTGCGCCTAGCTCATAGACTCGAATTCTTTAACGGTAGTCAGATTCGGGCCTTCAGCCTGATGAGCGCAGCTGCGAAACAAGGACACCCGGGCGCCGAGTTGGAACTAGGAAGAAGGCTAATAGGGGATATTCCGATGTGGGAGCGCGATCCCAAGGAAATTCATCGATGGGCATCCTCCTCGACAGAGAGAGGCGTTTGGCAAGTAAAACCCGGAATAGAAGGGCTTTGGTTGGTCGAAAGGCCTGAAGAGGGTGTGTATTGGCTGGAGTTGGCCGCCAAACACGGTCAAGTCGAAGCATGGAACGATTTGGAGCGTATATACAAAGGCGGAAAGGGCATTGCGCGGAATTCGGAGCAGTCCGCATATTGGACTCATAAGCTGGCAGAAGCGGGAGATCAGTTCGGTATTGTCGACTACGCCAAGCTACTGGAAAAGGGGGAGGGTGTCAGACGTGACTCCATTCAAGCCTTGGGTTGGCTGTACTTGGTGATCGCGGCAGTTCCTCCCGAAGTCGGGAGTGGAGAATTCGCCCGTCAGATAGCGAAGCGCATAGAGGCAACGCTGACCGCCGACGAAATTGCCGCTGCGAGAGAGAAGACCAAGGAAATTGCCACCAAGACCCGCGTCTGTATTGGTGGGTTGCAGAATTGTCGTATGGCCAGTCCAGATATTGTTCGGCATTAAAATTATTCTGGAGCAGGAGATCGGACATTGTGGAACATCAACTGGTTTTGCATAGCGCCTCATTCCCTCTAAAGCAAAGTTGAGTGGCATGAAAGACGCACACCAATTTCAGGTGTTCGCGGACTATCAGCAGTTCTATCTGATGGACGCGGGCGTAGAGCCGATGATTCCGGAAGAGGTGACAGAGCAAGACATGTTGAGGCGTCTGCGAACGGCGCCGCACATTGTCGTCGTTCATGCGGAGTCCGCTACGCATGTACTCGTAGAGGTTGCGTTCGTTTCCGAGCCAACCGAGGCAAAAGGTGCATGGGAGCACCAAACTGAGTTCAGTATTTCGTTCCCATCCGGAAACGCGGTTCTCTGTGGTTGCACGGATTTCGTTCCCCAGTGCTCACGCATGAGCGTGGCGCCTGGAAACTACAGGGGACGCGCCTATTTTGCTGGCCGATCTGGAGGTGAAGAGCGTTACTGCCTTGTGCTTTGGCCTGCTGCCGTCAAACAATTCATTTCACCGGACCCGTAGCGGCAAGCTGTGCAAGTCGGGTGAATTCAAACGTTATGCGTCCTGAGAGCATTTGCCTTGCGCTACTCGGACCGTTGCCCTCGGAGTCTGAGGCAGCGGTGGAGCATCTAAAGCAGGTGGAGGCTCTTCTACTGTCTATGGCCAAGCCAGTATCTGACGACGAAGCACGTGCGCTAATGCGTCTCTTCGGGCCGGATGGTTGTTTCGGCCTGGCTTGGTCAATGCTGAATCTAATCAAAACTGCGCGGGGTTGGCCGCTGACAGATTGTTTGACCAGCCTGAGTAATCAGTGGGTCGTGATGCTTCCGATGCGCTGCACCCGGAGGAGTGTCAATGGATTTGTGTGGAACGGGATGGGCTAACGGAGGATGTAAAGTACCTTGCCGACGATATGGTCGGCCGGTACGAACCCCCACATTCGACTGTCGAAACTGTTGTCACGGTTGTCGCCCATTGTGAAGTACTGGCCGGCAGGAACATCGCAACTTAGACCATCAGCGAAATAGGTGCATTTCTCACGAAATGGGAATGCCAAAGGCGTTGCGACGTATGCGGGGGCTTCTCTCTCAATGAGCACCGAGTAGTCAGTACCCATCATCGACTCTATGAACCGGGGAGTCGAAACTTGCGACTTCGGATCAACGTGCTTACCGGCTACATGCGTAGACACGGCGCTGCCGTTAATGAAGAGCTTTTTCTCGCGATAGACGATCTTATCTCCAGGCAGACCAACAAGCCGTTTTGCGTAGGTTTTTGATCTGTCCTGAGGAAACTCGAAGACGACGATATCTCCACGATTTAGCGGAGCGGAAATAGAGGCATGCGTTAGATTCAGGCCGTAGCTGCCATAGTTTCCGTATCCCCACTTCTGGATGATCAGATGAGACCCAACAGGAATAGTCGGCAGCATGGACCCTGAGGGGAAACGGAACGGCTCGACGAGGAAGGCGCGCACCCCAAACACGATTGAAACAAATGCTGCGACTGTGCCTAGCAAACTGTACCAACGGCTGTAGCTTGGACGTAACTGCTCATCAGGATACTTTGCCGCCACGCGATAGGCATGCGTGGCACACGTGAGCGCAAGGGCGATCTGACTAGCGAGGACCGCAAGCTCCATGTCATGGAGATAGAAATCTCCAATGACCGCGATTGCAACAGAGGCAAGAAAATAGACGCCGGCCCAGGTTATGCGATCCACGTACATCATTGCGATTGGCTGGGCCACGAAACCCAGCAACGCGGCAACCCATTTCTTTGGCTTATTTGGCATGCGAGGCCCTTGGTAATGATGACGCCGAACTTTGTTTTAGGGCGACAGTTCCGAAGCATGACATTGGAACGACGGTGAACATATTCTGAGAGTTACTGTTTAGAAAAAGAAGCTACGCAACAGGCAAAATAACAAGACAGAAAAAGCAGCAGCCATCGGCATAGTGGGTTGATCCGATTGTGTTACGTGTAGGCGTATAGCATATCATGCTACCCGAATGGCCGCTATCTAGATCGGATGACGACCGGCCGCTCCTGGCCGGTAGCACTCTCTCGGCATCGAGACCGTAAGCGGCCACCCGTTGCATTTGGATGCTCTGTGAGAAGCCGCTTTAGGGTCAGATCTCGGTCTGCTCTGAGATCCTCTGAGGCATCATCAACCTCGGTGCCAAGGCAGCGGACCGTGGACTCAAGCTTGGAGTGGCCTGGCAAGAGTTGGATAACTATGCAGCCTTCCAGCGTTATGGCCAGCAATGCTAGGGGTAGATTCCGAAGTTATGCAGCAAAGCTGTCTCCCTAAAACAAAGTTAAGTTTAATTCATCACCATGGCCGCCATATTCGCCTTCAGATGCACAAGCTGCGGTGAGATCCATGAAGGATCTCCAAGCATTGGATATCTAATGCCCGATCAGTACGCCTGCTTGTCCGACGAGCAACGCGTGACCATGGGTGAAATCAGTAGCGACTTCTGTACTATCACGCATGAAGAGGGCACGGATTACTTCATTCGTGCCGTTCTGGAAGTCCCGATTCATGGTGTCGAAGAACCGTTCCTGTGGGGAGTCTGGGTTTCTCTGAGTGAGAAGAGCTTTGCTCGATACGTCGAAACCTACGATTCACCTGTGGAGGGTGACGGGTTCTTTGGCTGGGTTTGCAACTCTATTCCGGCTTATCCATACGAAGGTTCACGCGCAGCAAATGTGCTTGTGCAACTTGGCGGCCAGCGTCCGAAGGTGATGCTTCACAGGGGGGACTCTGAGAACGATCCATTGGTGATCGACCAAGTTAACGGAATCTCGGTTGCGCGGGCGCAACAAATTGCGGAGCAGGCATTTCATGAGGCTTGAATTAGCTATTTGGTCATGACGGTCGAGCAAGCCAACGTAATTGATGTTATTCGAGCCGACGCCAGAATGGGCTGTGTCTATCTCACAATTGCGGACCACTTGGAGTGGGATGGCGAGCACTTGGTGATGCTTCAAGAAAAGCTGAACTCCTATTTGGCGTTTGTCGAAAGCGGCGAAATAAATACGGCGTACCCGCCTTCGTTGAATTGTGCCGTCGCCATTGATCTGGTGCTGAAATACAGACCTACGGCTGAAGCCGAGGCTTTTCTCGCACAAGTGACGGCTATCGTCGAGAGTGCAGGCCTTACTTTCCATTACGGTCCTCTCCCCACGGGCTATGAAAACGACAATAGCTAACCCTGAATTTGAGCTGAAGCTACGAGATCGAGTCGTGATACGCGGGCTATTTTTGCGTTCCGCGTCATGAGCGAATCGCCTCAACCTCGCATTGAACCCGCGATACGAAAGATTTTTGCACCAGTACTGCGAGAAGACGGATTCTCCGGTTCTGGCTCGACCTTTCGTCTTGTTAGCGGAAGTTGGATTCAGGTTGTCAATGTTCAGGGCGCGCGGCAAGGCGGTTCCTTTGCAATTAATCTTGCGGTGCATCCTCTGCTGGTTCCTGATCTTGAAGGCAAAGATCCTGCCCCCCAAAAAATCACTCAGGAGCTTTGCGAATTTCGCCGCCGACTCTCTGAGACGGGGGGAGATCAGTGGTGGAGGTACGAGCGGACAGAAGAAAGTATGGCTTTTGCCATGAAGGCGGCAGTCTCGGTGTACGAAAGGGTTGGCCGTGCGCTCTTCGCTGGTATTTCCGGCCCGTCGTCGCCCTTCATCACCGTTACGCCCGCTGAGTTCATCGCTGGTTCTTTCGACTTCAAGGGCTTTAGTTCTACGAAGGTCCGCATGGCTCTTACACTCGCACGTCTTTTCAAGAAGGAAGGGCGCCTCGCCGATTCAATGGCATTGGCCACCTATGGACTTGAAAATGTCGGAAGTGCGGTCGCTCTCCGTACCGAGCTTCAACAATTGTCGGAGGGCAAATGACGCCGACTCTCCCGGCCAACCGGGCCAGCGTGCGAGGCTGGCTGACATCATGCGTTCCTTGCTGCTTCATCTGTTGAAACTGCTCCGCATCATCGCGGTTGTCGTTGTCGCCTTGATTGCCCTGGCCATTGGTGCATTGCTGTATCTGATACCGGACGCCTGCGGCAATGAGGTGTTGTCTGAAGTCGTGGCTCCCGGCGGCCGGTTGAAAGCCGTGGTCTTCGAGCGCGATTGCGGCGCGACCACCGGTTTCTCGACTCAGGTTTCCATTCTCCCCGTTGCCGAGGCGCTCCCCAACAAAGCGGGCAATGTCCTGGTTGTAGACGACGATCACGGTAAGGCACCAAGCGGGCCGGGGGGAGGACCCGCGTTACGCGTGTCCTGGCTATCGGATCATCAGATCCGCATCGAACATCATCCGGACACTCGCGTCCTCAGATCGGAGTCCGAGTACGGGAACATCGGGCTTGAATATGTAGCAGCCACGCCCCAAGAGTGATCGATTGCCGCTCGGGAGCAAAGTGACACACAGTTTTACTGACAGGCAGGGCCATAACCGGGAATATGTTGGCGTGCATTGCCAGCAATGCTGGCGATGCAGCGACTAATCTTTTTGCCATTGATCATGCGCAAATGATGGCTCTCGAGGGGGGCGTATGTTCGGTGCTTACAGAATAGTGTTGGCCCTGATGGTTGCTTTGTCGCATATAGGAGGCGCCTGGGGCCTGGAGAGCGGGCGCCCCTGTTGCCACGAATAGGTGGAATGGCTTCGACCAAGGGCAAAAGTTGGGTTACGTCGTTGCGATTGGCGCCCGTCAGGATGACGGCCAGCAGAATGCACTGCGCGTCGGTGATCCGGCGGTGCTTGGAGCCGGCGCGTGCGATCGGTGGGATTGGGGCCTGTTTTTTGACCCGCACCCACTGCGCGAATGGAGGAAGACAGTTTCGTATCGTCAGTACTCTTTGAGCACTTTCTCGGTGGGCAGATAACGGCCCAGCGCACGATAGGCGTTCTTGTCGTCTGCGTGGATGTTCGTCTCTTGGAAAAGAAGAATGCATGAACGCAATAATTTCATCTCCGCATGGGGCCTTGTCGCATCAGCACTGATAATTAGTGCTTCACTCCTCAGCGCATTCGCGACGCCTCTAGGGGTTTATGATGAGGGGTTTGCCATAACGAATGCGGAGAGAATTATAAATGGCGAGAATCCACATTTGGATTATTGGACAGCCTACCCCCCGGGCACATCTCTGACTCTTTCGTTGTTTTTTGTACTTTTTGAACCAAGCCTTGTCGTAGCCAGAGTTGTTAATTTGCTCTGGTCATGCCTTCTGATCGGCTCTGTATTCTATTTTGTCAGAGCATTCTCTGGTCGGCTTGGCGCTGCTTTTGCTGCTACTCTCTCCAGCCTTTGGTTAGGCTCAGCCCTTTATCCTTCTTATTCCGCAACGCCGGCTTTGGCTTTGATTTTCTTGTCAATCGCATTGGCTGCTCAAGAAACGAAGCGAGGCGGGACTGGGCTTATACCTTTAGCGGGAGTAGTTGCTGGCTTCGTTGCTATATTTCGACACGACTTTGCGGCTTATTTTTTTGCGTCCGCGCTAGGAAGCTTCTTGGTTTCAATTGGTCTGCGTGGATCGATCAAAATTAGCGGCCGATATTTAAATTCAGTTGTCTCGTTCCTTCTTGTTTTTTTTGGAGTGTCTCTTTTTTTATTGGTCACAGTTGCTGCAAGAGGCGGCGTTGAAAATTTTATTGAGCAAGAAATTGTTTTTCCGGTAACCGGAATGAGAGAGAACCGGCTATTGCCCGTTCCTGGGTTCCTAGAGCTTTTCTTGATGTGGGACTTGAAATGGGTATTGAGATGGGTGTTGGCGTGGGGGGGGATTGTTTTCCCCCTTGCTGGGTTGGCGCTGACGACGAAGAGTCATATCAAGGCATTCCCAGGGTATTTCATTGCGGAAATTTTTTGCGCATTAATGACGATGATTTTTACCGTGCAGTCGCACAATCGTTTTGACTTGGCGCACACGGCACCATCCATGCTATTTTTATTGTGCTTTGCTTCTATTGTTTCGGCGCAGAAATCGGACGCAGCAGGATACGTGAGGAGGTCGCTTCAAATCTTTATACTGATGGCAGCGACATTGATGTCCATATATGCTGCGCCGTCTTATGGGAAGCTGAACGATTTCTCAAAATGTACGCTTGGTCGTTCTCTTGGTGATTGCATCCCAATACATCAAGATCAAATAGGTGCTGTGAACTACATAAATAAAAAATACCCTGAAGTTGACTATGTTTTTGTTGGAAATACTCATCACGACATGATTCTTTTCAACGATTCGTCAATGTATTTTTTGTTGAGTAAGCATGTTCCCGTGGCGTGGAGTGAAATGCATCCAGGGATCGTTACGACAAGACAAGTCCAAGAAAAAATGATCGATCAGCTCATTGCGCACAACGTAAGTGTTGTCATATTAGTTGACGTTGACAATTCGTTGGAGAAAAACAGTAGCGCCATTTCAAGCGGTGTATTTGTTCTCGATGAGTTTATTTCAAGGAATTTTTCTGCTGTTTACAAAGTAGGGCGCTACTCCGTACTGGAACGCAAAAAAAATTACTTGACGAGAAATTGATTCGTCAGCCCTGAACAATCAGTCCGCCCCTTCCATCGGGTACTGGTTGACCTGCATGGCATAGTCTAAATCGGATTGACGTTAATTTAACCGGGCTTTGTTGCACAAATGCGCTTGCGAGCGTGATGACCCCAGCCCCAGACAGGGGCCTGGGGGCGGAAAATTGAATACTGCAGGGCCGACTATGTAGTTGCCACGCCCCAAGAGTGATCGATTGCCGCTCGGGAGCGAAGTGGCACACAGTTTTACTGACAGGCAGGGCCATAACGGGGAGTATGTTGGCGTGCTTGCCAGCACTGCTGGCGATACGGCTGCTATTATTTTTGCCGTTGATCATGAACACATGATGGCTATCGGGGGGCGTATGTTTGGTGCTTACAGAATGGTGTTGGCCCTGATGGTTGCCTTGTCGCATATAGGAGGAGCCTGGGGCTTGGGGGCCTACGCTGTTTTTGGCTTCTTTGTTCTAAGCGGCTATTTGATGACGCATATCATGCACCGGACCTACGGTTTCACCGCATCGGGGATTGGTCGCTATGTATTGAACCGATTTCTGCGGATCTACCCCATGTACTGGTTGGCCTGCCTGGTTTCGGCCGGGGCAGTTATTGCGGCCGATCCGGAGATTACGGATTCGCTGGCAAAAGGCATGGGACTTCCCACCGCGCTGGGCGGATGGGTGCAAAATCTGCTGCTGATACTCTTCTCCGGAAGCAAGCCTGTTCTCATTTATCCCGCGTGGGCCCTGACGTTGGAGCTGTTCTTTTACGTGGCCATTGCGTTTTCTGTGTCACGAACGAGGCTCGGTACGGGAATCTGGTTCTTGCTTGGGCTGGGATACGCGCTAGTCGTCAATGCCCTGGGGCTGGATTGGAAATATAAATATTTCTCCGTGTTTGCCGCATCGCTTCCATTCTCCGTGGGTGCGCTTATCTTCCATTATCGGGATACGCTGTCCGGCAGGCTCGCTTTCCTGAATAATCATTCCGTTCGTTTTGGCATCGCCTCCCTGTTGTTTGTTAACTGGATCTTGTCGAAGATCTGGCCGTCAATTTATCAGGCGTTGTTTTATAGTAATCTCCTCATTCATGCCCTGATTATCGTGTCCCTGCTCGATATGCCGGAAACCGGGCGGTTTACACGGAAATGGGATAGTTGGCTGGGCAATTTCAGCTACCCCATCTACTTGATCCACATGCCGGTCGGCGTGCTGGCCGTGGCAATGGGGAGCCCTTTCAAGCTGCCCTCGCCAGGACTGTTCGTTTTGTCTTTCCCTCTTCTTGTATTCATCTCGTGGGGCATGATCGTCTGCCTCGAAAACCCTATCGACCGCCTTCGGATGCGTTTCAAGTGAGTTTGCCCCGCAGATTTGCCCTGTCCATCATTGCCTGTATGGCAATGCAAACCAGCACAAGCTACGCTGCTCAATCAGCCAATGACTTGCTGGCCGAGTTCATGCCCTTGATCAGCCGGGTACGTGGCGCGATACGTTATCAATTTGAGCAAGGCAAAGGGTGTCTTCCCTGGTCGTCGCTTGCCCGTGATCCCAAGCTCGATGCCAGTGACAAGGCCACGGTCGATTTTGCTTTCACCGCGGAGCAGGCCAGGCAGTTGGGGGAGCCGTCCGCGGAGAAGATCGGTGCGCTTCTGGCTCCGAAGGCAAAAGCGGGGGCCTTCGTCATGGCCGCCATTGGTACGTGTGAATCGGACCCGTCCATCAGCGATACGGCTTCACCCAATGTCATCACCTTGGTCGTTGAGCGGCGTGACGGTGAGGCCGTGAAGATGAGGTTTCCCTTTCAGCAAGGCAGCGATGGGAAGCTTGCCTACATCACAAGCAAGGCCAGTGTTGGCCCCACGGACCCGCTGGTGTTCGGGGCCCCTAGGTCGGCTGACGCTCAGCAGTCGATCGCCATAACGGAACAAGCCCAGGCATTCGAAATCTCCGTTCCGGTTTCCAGCTTGTCCATTCGCCTGCCAAAAGCCGGTTTCAAACGGGAGTTGCCGCGGAACGTGAGTGGTGCGACGGCGAGTCCCAGATATTTCATGTTCAGCGATGATGCGCGGGGTATTCGGCTGTCAGGGTGGTTCGAGTCTGCATCCCGATTCGAGGGCGTTAAGGACAGCCCGCCCACCGTGCTGCAGGGCAGGACGCTGGCGCATCAGAATGTTGTCAAAAAGAAGACCGGCGACTGGGACACGGTGGAGTCCGACCAGGTCGATGGCTCGCTCCATCTCAATATGACCAACATCCATGCGCATGTGGTCCGGGCTGGCAGCTGGATCGAGCTGCATCTCTCCATGAATTCCGCGCAGCCTCTGGCCACGCAGCGCGAACAACTCGCCGAAGTCCTCCGTTCCATTCAGATCGTTGAGCGATGATGAGGGTGTGGGTCTGTGTGGTTCCCCGTACGAGTGCGGGGCCCCGGCGCCACGATTCATAGGAGCGGTTTCCCGCGTGCGCCTGTCGCCGCTCATCGATCGTTCGCGCCGCGAAAACAGCGCCGAGCATTCGTGGCACCTGGCGATGTATGCGCTGGTGCTCGCCGGGCATGCGGCCGGGACGGTCGATGTGCAGCGTGTCGTGAAGATGCTGCTGATCCACGACATCGTCGAGATCGATGCCGGTGACGTTCCTTTCCACGTGCCGGCGACGCATGTGGGGCAGGACGAGCGCGAGCGGCTCGCCGCCGAACGTCTGTTCGGCCTGTTGCCCGACGCGCAGGCGGCCGAGTTCCGTGAGCTGTGGTTCGAGTTCGAGGCGTCTGAAAGTGATGACGCGAAATTCGCCAAGGCCCTCGACCGTTTTCAGCCGATGCTGCACAACGCCGCGACGGACGGCGGGACGTGGGTGGAGTGCGAGGTGACGCTCGAACAGATCAAGTCGCGCTGCCAGCCGCCGATCGAACGCGGCGCCCCTGCGTTGTGGGAGGCCGCTGTCGGAATGGCCGAGGCGCATTACCGCAAGCGCTCCACGGATTGAGCTGCTTGCGCGACAGCAGGCAGCGTTCTGGTTGCGACAGTAACCAGGGGCACGTCTTCACAAAAGTACTTCCAATGCAGGCATGCGCGATGCCATAGGCGTTACTTTGCCTTGTTATGCTAATGTTCTGATTGAATGGTGGTGTCGTAGAGTACTCGGCATGATGAACATGTTGTCTCGTGGGTATCGAATCGTTCCGGATGCATCGTGGTTCGTCGATTCCCGCCATCGCATGCGAAGGCGCACGTGCGGCGTGTCAATCATTCTGCTCGTCGTTCTCTCCGGGTGTTGGGGGCCGAAGACTGACGCCGAAATGCAGCGCCATTACGAGAGCAAGAAGGCGTCTTTCTCCGCTTTGGTCGAGGGAACGGCATGCCATATCGAAAGAGACAGGATTTTGTGGCGACTTGAACTCATCAAGAGCGATGCCGCCTGTCTTGAACTGCTGGATGAGCTTGGAGCAGACGGTGTCGGCATTGATCGATTGTCGGAGGGCGTCATTGTCTATCCACGTGATGGGCATTATTCGAGTCATCGAAAGGCTTACCTCTTCTCCGAAAAGGAATTGACTCCTCTGTATTCCTCGTTCGATACGCCCATGAATGATCTGAAGCCGTACGAGCAGAGGTTCAAGAAAATAGACGAGAAGTGGTACATCACCTATGAGTACGTCAACTAGACGCCGCTTGGCGGGCAAGGAAGGGAGTGGGAATTGAAGTTATCGCTAATGGCCGTTCTTCTATTGGCTGCGAGTTTCCAGGTGCTTGCCGAATGCAAGTCGCCCGTGGAGTTGAAGGGTGTCGTTACTGTGGATCCGTGTACGGATGAGGCGTGCGTTTCCGCGGCTGAGGCGTTCTTCAAGTATTCGACAAACAAGAAGGACAGCCAGGATGACCCGACCGTCCTGAACATCAGCGTGCACGCCAGCCCGTGGAGACTTTACGACGCAGATAAGCGAATCCTGACCATCGAAGAGCTGGCGGCGGTTGCGAAACCTCATATTGAAAGCGGTGTGAAACGGATCGTTCTCAAGGCATCTTGGACAGGTGTCCCGCCTGGGCGCGGGGAGAAGTCGTTGGCCATGAAGCTGTCGGACGCCCTGGGGGGCTTCCCGGTTGTGGGGGCCGACGGATTCGTCTGGGTTGCCGAGGATGGTTCGCTCAGGACGACACATCAGGCGGTCACGATTTTCCAGGGGGGCCGGCCATATAAGGTTCAGCCCGGTCGGGAAGTGATGGCGTCATTGGTGGCCGGTTGGCCAGCGACGCTCGAAGATGTCTTCCTGCAGGCCAAGGATGATGTAGGGATCATGCATGCGGGCGTCGGGTGGGATGTGTTCTTTCTTTGCCCT
Source organism: Zoogloea sp. GDB6 (assembly GCF_056724105.1). Taxonomy (NCBI): domain Bacteria; kingdom Pseudomonadati; phylum Pseudomonadota; class Betaproteobacteria; order Rhodocyclales; family Zoogloeaceae; genus Zoogloea; species Zoogloea sp. GDB6. The sequence goes on from NZ_CM161497.1 coordinate 727,280, forward strand.
GATCGGGCGTTGCAGGCATTCGAAGCCGCAGCGCGATATGCAAACCCGATTGCGGCTTATAACGCGGCTCTGGTGCGGATTCAACGAAACGCCAAGGGTGATCGGGATGTCGCGATTGCGCTGCTTTCGCAAGCGGCAAACCAGGGAGATCAGAAGGCACAGATGCGCCTGGCCATGCTGAGAGCCCAGCGTCGCTGAGCGCTCGCCTTGTCCTTCGTGCGATAGGAGGTGCCTTGGGCCATTGCCCATGCGCTCGCACTGGTAAGCAGCCTTCCGAAGTGTGCGCAGGGTGATCGATTGCCTGATCGAGCCTGGCGCAGGATTGCTGTGGATGCCCGCTGAAAGCTGCTGTCCGAGTGTTGGCACGATAGTTGTATGATTATTTTTAAAATGATCATACAAATGCGCGATGCAGGGCTGCTGCGGTTTCCGGGGCGGCCGGGCTTCGTGGCAATCCTTCCCAATGATGTCCGGCAAACGCAAAGAACGAAACTGTTTCAGGCAATTCCTCCTGGTCTCCGCCTGTGCGGGGGCATCCGTGGCCCATGGCGGCGGCATGCAGACGCTGGATGTGGTCGAGGTGAGCGCCAGTGATGCGCAGGATCTGGTCGGCGTTGCCAGCGCGGCGTCGGAGGGGAACGTGACGGCGCGGCAGCTGGAGAACCGTCCCTTGCTGCGTCCGGCGGAGGTGCTGGAGGTCGTGCCAGGCTTGATCGTTTCCCAGCACAGCGGCGACGGCAAGGCCAACCAGTACTACCTGCGCGGCTTCAACCTGGACCACGGCACCGATTTCGCGACCAGCCTGCTGGGCATGCCGGTGAACATGCCGACCCATGCGCACGGGCAGGGCTATTCGGACCTGCAGTTCCTGATTCCCGAGTTGGTGGACAGCATGCAGTACCGCAAGGGGCCGTATGCGGCCGAGGTGGGGGACTTCGCGTCGGCGGGATCGGCGGCCATCGATTACGCGCGCAAGCTGGATCAGGACTTCGTCGATCTGTCCGTCGGCAGCCATGGTTATCGGCGTGCGCTGTTGGCCGGATCGCCGGCCGTGGGCGACGGCCATCTCCTTTATGCGCTGGAGTGGGCCGGCAACAATGGCCCGTGGTCGATGCCGGAGGACCTCGACAAGCTGAACGGGCTGCTGCGCTATTCACAAGGAACGCGCGCCAACGGCTGGTCGGTGGCGGCGATGGCCTACACCGCCAAATGGGCTTCGACGGATCAGGTGCCGCTGCGCGCGGTGGAGGCCGGGCTGATCTCCCGCTATGGCAACCTGGACCCCAGCGATGGCGGCCGGACCCATCGCTACAGTTTGTCCGGCGAGTGGTCGCGCAAGGATGAGCGCGGCTGGCTGCGCGGCAACGTGTACGCGATGGATTACGGCCTCGACCTGTGGTCCAACTTCACCTATTGCACCCTCGGCTGCAATCCGGGCCCTGGCGATCAGTTCGAGCAGGAGGATCGGCGTCAGGTGTATGGCTTCAACCTGGCACAGACCTGGTATGGCGACTGGCTGGCCCAGGGTACGGACTTCACGCTGGGCTTGCAGTCCCGCCTCGACGACATCGGCAAGCTCGGCCTGTACACGACGACCGCGCGGCAGCGCTGGGGTACGGTGGCGCAGGACCGTGTCCGCGAGAGGAGCGTCAGCCTCTACGCGGAGAGCCAGATCCAATGGCTGGACTGGCTGCGTAGCAGCGTCGGCTGGCGCAAGGACTTCTACACGTTCGATGTCAGCGCCGACACGCCGGCCAATTCCGGCAAGGCGGACGCCAGCATCGGCAGCCCGAAGCTGTCGCTGATCTTCGGGCCGTGGAGCAAGACCGAGTACTACCTGAACATGGGCTACGGCTTCCACAGCAACGACGCCCGCGGCATCACCGTGAAAACCAACCCGGATTTCCGCGATCCGGGCTTTGGTACGCCAGTGGCGGGTTCGACGCCCCTGGTGCGCACCAAGGGGTACGAAGTGGGCGTGCGCAGCGTGCTGATCTCCGGCCTGCAGACTTCCCTGTCCCTGTGGCGGCTGGACATCGCCTCGGAGCTGGTGTTCTCCGGCGACGCCGGCACGACGGAGCCGAGCTTTCCAAGCAAGCGGACGGGGATCGAGTGGGCCAATTACTGGATGCCGAACCCGGCGACCATCGTCGACGCCGATCTGTCGATCTCGACGGCGCGCTACACCCGGGTGGACGACAGCGTGCCGGGCGACGATGTCCCCGGTGCGATCCGCAAGGTGGCGTCGGTGGGGGTGAGCTACGACGCCGGCGGCAAGTGGTCGGGCGGGGCGCGCCTGCGCTATTTCGGTCCGCGCCCGCTGATCGAGGACGATTCGGTGCGCTCGAAGAGCTCGACGCTGGTCAATCTGCGTGGCAGCTACCGCATCGATGCGCGCCTGAAGCTGTCTCTCGATGTGCTCAATGCATTCAACCGAAGGGTCAGCGACATCGACTATTACTACAGCTCACAGCTGAGCGGCGAGAGCGCCGCGGTGAATGACATCCACACCCACCCGGCGGAACCCCGGACCTTCCGGCTGTCGCTGCGGGTCGGCTTCTGATCTTGACTCGCTCCAGTCCCTGGCCGAAGAATGGGCGCTCAGCCGAATTGAGCCAGTGAAGTCTTCGGCCCAGGCCTGCGGGCATGCAATCGCCCGCTGGATACCTTCCGTATAGGTCCGCCCCCATGAAATTTGCCGAGCTTGTAGACGTCCAGCAATTGAAGGCGCTGTGCGAGAGTTTCACAGCGGCGACCGGCGCCGTCACCGCGATTCTCGAACACGATGGCGAAGTGCTGGTGGCAACGGGCTGGCAGGATGTCTGCACGAAGTTCCATCGCTGCAATTCGGGGACGGCGCAGCGCTGCCTCGAGAGCGACACCATCCTGGCGGGCCGCTTGAAGGAGGGCGAGGCCTACAACGTCTACAACTGCCGCAATGGGCTGGTGGATGTTGCGGTGCCTATCACGGTTGCCGGCCAGCATGTGGCCAATCTGTTCACGGGGCAGTTCTTCTTCGAGAAGCCGGATCTGCCGTATTTCATCCGCCAGGCCCGCGAGTTCGGAATCGAGGAGCAGGGCTATCTCGACGCGCTGAAGAAGACCCCGGTCTTTTCCCGCGAAAAAGTGCGGTCGATCCTGGCCTTTCTGACGGACCTGGCCAAGATCATGGGGGAGATGGGGCTGGCCCGCTTGCAGATGCACGAGGCCAACCAGGCGCTGCAGAGTGCCGCGGCCATCATCAACTCGTCCAGGGACGCGATCATCGGCAAGACGCTGGACGGCACTATCACCAGCTGGAACCCGGCGGCGGAGACGATCTTCGGTTATTCGGCCGGAGAGGCGCTGGGGCAGCCCGCCCGCATGCTGTTTCCGCCGGACCTGCAGGGCAGGGTCGAGGCGATCCTGTCCCATATCCGCTCCGGCGAGACGGTGAGCAATCACGAGACGCGGGGGCGTTGCAAGGACGGCACGATCATCCACGTGTCGGTGACGATCTCACCGATCCGGGATGCCGATGGTGGCATTGCCGGGGCGTCCACGATCGCCCGCGACATCACACAGCAGGTGATGGCCAAGCGGGAGTTGTCGAATGAACGCAGTTTCCTGCGCACGCTGATCGATACGCTTCCCGACCTTGTCTGGTTGAAGGATCAGAACGGCGTCTATCTGCGTTGCAACCAGCGCTTCGAGCAGTTCTTCGGGGCCACTGAGAAGGCGGTCATCGGCAAGACCGATTACGACTTCGTCGACAAGGCGCTGGCCGATTTCTTCCGCGAGCATGACCGGCGGGCCACGGAAAGGAACAGGCCGAGCATCAACGAGGAGGAGATCAGCTTTGCATCGGACGGGCATCGGGAAGTCCTCGAAACCACCAAGATCCCGATGCTCGACGAGAATGGTGGCCTGATCGGTGTGCTGGGCATCGGCCACGACATCACGCAGCGCAAGCTCTCCCAGCTGGCGCTGGAAAACAGTGAGAAGCAGCTGCGTTTCGTGCTGGAAGGGGCCGAGCTCGGCTTCTGGGACTGGAATCTGGAGACCGGCACTGTCGAGCGGAACAAGCAGTGGGCCGTGATGCTGGGTTATACCCATGAGGAGATCCAGCGCACGACCCAGCAGTGGACCGATTTCATCTACCCGGAGGATCGTGAGCGCGCGTGGAACTCCATCGATGCCGTCCTCAAGGGGCATGCCGAGACGCACAAGATCGAGTACCGGATGCTCCACAAGGACGGGAGCGTGAAGTGGATTCTCGATCAGGCCCGGGTGATGCAGCGGGACGGGGACGGCCGGCCGTTACGCATGTGCGGCACGCACACCGACATCACGCCGCGCAAACAGGCGGAGGCCATCCTCGAGCAGCGGGAGGCACGCTATCGCCACCTGGTGGAGAGCTTGCCGGATATTGCATATACCTATTCCGTGCTGCGCGGGGGCATCCACTATTATTCGCCGCGTGCAGTGGATGTCTTCGGCCATTCGATGGAATACCTGCTGACCCATCCTTTCCTGTGGGCCGAATCGATCCATCCGGAGGACCAGCCGCGCGTAGGGGCGGCTGTTGCCCGGTTGCTCGCCGAGCAGACGCCCTTCAGCCTGGAGTACCGCATCCGCGACAGCGAAGGCCGCTGGCGCTGGTTCTTCGATCGTTCCCTCGGGATCCGGCTTGAAGAGGGCGACATCCTCATTGAGGGGCTGGCGATGGACATTACCGAGACGAAGGCGATCCAGCATGAGCTCGCGGAGCACCGCAATCATCTGGAGCGGCTCGTCGAAGAACGTACCCGGGAGCTGACCTGGGCCAAGAACCAGGCGGAGACGGCGAACGTGGCGAAGAGCGCCTTTCTCGCCAACATGAGCCACGAGATCCGGACGCCACTTAACGCCATCATCGGCATGGCCCACGTCCTGCGGCGCAGTGGTGCGACGCCGTCGCAGATCAACAAGCTGGACAAGATCGAAGCGGCCGGGGCTCACCTGCTCGACGTCGTCAATGTGATCCTCGATCTGTCGAAGATCGAGGCCGGCAAGTTCGAACTGGATGAGGCCTGGCTGAGTGTCGAGGAACTGGCAGACAACGTCGTCAGCATGATCGGAGGGCGCGTCAAGGCCAAGGGGCTTCGGCTTGAAACGGACATCCCGCCGATGCCTCAGGGGTTGCTCGGTGACCGCACGCGCCTGCAGCAGGCGCTGCTCAACTATCTCGGCAATGCGGTGAAGTTTACCGACGCCGGCAGGATTGTCTTGCGGGCTCGCCTCGTTGAGGACGGTCTGGAGCATAGCCTGCTGCGCTTCGAGGTCAGCGATACCGGGACCGGCATCGCGCCGGACGTCATCCCGCGCCTGTTCTCCGCCTTCGAGCAGGCCGACAACTCCATCAGCCGCAAACACGGTGGGACTGGCCTCGGGCTTGCGATCACCCGGCGCGTGGTCGAGCTGATGGGGGGTGAAACCGGGGTGACGAGCGAACTCGGCAAGGGGAGTTCCTTCTGGCTGACGGTACGCCTGCGCAAGTCGGTGCAGGCATGCAGGCCGGAGAATATCCACGGGGCGGGTGATGCCGAACAGATCCTGCGGCGGGACTTCGCCGGCACGCGCGTGCTGCTGGCGGAGGACGATCCGGTCAATCGTGAGGTGTCCCTGTCGATGCTGGAGGACGCCGGCCTGCAGGCCGATGTGGCGGAGGATGGCGTCGAGGCCCTGAACCGTGTGTGTAACCAGGACTATGCGCTGATCCTGATGGACATGCAGATGCCGAACATGGATGGCATCGAGGCGACACGGCGCATCCGGCAACTGCCGGAAAGGAAGCGTGTCCCTATCCTGGCCTTGACCGCCAACGCCTTTGCGGAAGACCGGCTGCGCTGCGCAGAGGCGGGCATGGACGGGTTCGTGGCCAAGCCGGTGGATCCGGAAACGCTGTTCGCAGCCCTGCTGGTGTGCTTGCGGAAGTCGGCCCTCGGGGCCGTGGTGTCCGAAACGCCGAATCCCTGAGGTGTGCGCCGGGGGGAGTGCGGCAGGTTCAGCTTTCCTCCAGGGCCCGTGCTTCCAGCTGGTGGCGTGTGGCTTCGTCCAGCGCCCGCCCGCGCCAGGGGATCAGGGCCGGCACGATGCGTCGATAGGCGGCGTAGGAGTCGGGATGGCGCTGCAGGATGCGCTTCTCCTCGATGCGGCTGCCGATCACCAGGTAGGCGCTGATGCACAGCGCGGAGACCAGCCAGGGGGCGTTCATCTGCCGTGTCCAGATGAACACCAGCATCAGGAAATACCACGGGTGGCGCACCCGGCAGTGCCACGGGCTGAAGGTGAGCGGCCAGGTCTCCTGGCGCAGGCCCAGGAAAGCCGGCATCGAATAGAACTTCAGTGTATGCAGGAAGCCCAGCACCGCGGCGGCGCCGAGGCCGTGGCGGAGCCCGCTTAGCCAGGCGGGTTCGTCGAACAGCGGCGTGGCGGGCAGGCTGGCGAGGAGCGCCAGCGGCGCGGCGACCGTGAGGACGGCGAGCACGTTGAAGGTGAGGCGGGCATGGCGGCCGCACAGGCGTTCGAGGGTCGTCCCGGCCAGCAGGCTATGGAGGGCGCCGAACAGTAGCCAGCTGGCGGCCAGCAGCAGGCGGGGCAGGTCCGTATCGTTCATGGGCGCATGGTGCATGAGATTGTGCGGCGCTGAGCACATAAGGACTGACGGTGGCGACTTTTTGTTATGCTGCCGCTCTCTTTTCGGCCGGCCTCGCAGTGCGGCCTAATCACCTTATTAGACGGAGTGGCGCAGATGGCGTCTTTGCAGGAACAGTTCTTGAAGGCCGGTCTGGTGGACCCGAAGAAGGCCAAGAAGGTCCACCAGGACAAGACCCGGCAGCAGAAGATCGAGCGGCGTACCGGCACCGAGAGTGTCGACGAGGCACGCGTGGCGGCGCAGGAAGCCCAGCGCAAGAACGCCGAGCGGGCCCGCGAGCTCAATGCCCAGCGCGACGCGGCGGCGACCCAGAAGGCGATCGCCGCGCAGATCGCCCAGATGGTGCAGCAGAACCGCCAGCACAAGGGCGGCGGCGACATCGCCTACAACTTCACCCACGACAACAAGATCAAGCGGGTGTATGTGTCGGCCAAGGTACGTGACCACATCGTCGCTGGCCATTTGGTGATCATCTGCCGCGGCGATGTGACCGAACTGGTGCCGAAGGTCATCGCTGACAAGATCGCCGAGCGCGATCAGTCCATCGTCGTGCAGATCAAGCGGGCCACCACCGAGGTGGCTGAGGACGATCCCTACGCCGACTTCAAGGTGCCGGACGACCTGATGTGGTGATACGCAGGGCCGTCGTGGCCCTGCGAGTGGGTTGGCGGCGGTCAGCAGTTGAAGGGCAGGATGCCGACATCGAAGCGTCGTCGTTCCAGCTCGATGGTCCGGGCTGGCAAGGTTGTGCTACCGACACGGATCGGCGGTAGGGCTATGCGGTAGTGGCTCGGGCGGGCGTTGCCGAGATCGAGCTGGAAGCTGGCACGGGTGGCGCCGGAGGGGGCCACGGCATTGCCGCCGACGAGTTCGGTGGTCAGCGGAGCACGGAAGCGGAAATACGCGATGAAACTGCCGAGCTCGATCTGCCGGGCCTCGCCGGTGGCATCGCCGGCGCTGACGCGCACCGTGATCTGCGAGGGGGACCACTCCAGATCGAGCGCGTCGGAGAGCTGGAATTCCAGCTGGCCGCGCAGCGGGTCCTTGCGGGCGGGATCGTAGATCCACCAGCGGCCGCTGACGGTCAGCGGGCCGTGCGGGAAGGCGAAGGTCTCGGTCTTCATGCTCGCCAGTTCGGCGCAGCTGACGTGTCGCGGCGCATGTGCTTCACGGAGGCAGGCTTCGGCGAGGGCCGTCTGCTCGCGGGCGAGTTGCGCCGTGCGATAGCGGATGCTGCCCGGGGCTGTACTGATGCCGTCCTGCATGGCATCGAGGTTGAAGGTCCGCGGGCCTACGTTGTGTGATGCGCTGCGGAAACCTGGCAGGGCCACCTCCAGCTGCGCGGGCGTGACGGAGAGCCACGTGAAGCTCGCCCCCAGCCGCGCCGAGAAGTCCTTCGGTGTGGGCTGGCCAGGCTGGAACAGCCTGGGGGCGGGAGCGAGGCGGGCCCAATCGACGCGGCCTGAAGCTGGCAGCGGGCTGCTGCCGGAGACATTCCAGTCGGGCGTGAAGCGCCTGGGTACGTCGTTGTCGGCGGACACGGTGACGGTGGCGTCGCTCCATTGCATGCGCGTCTCCCCGCGTAGGGTGACTTCTACCTGCAGCATGAGGCTGTTGCTGTTTTCGGCCGCCGTGGCCGGGCGCGTGGCGATGCTCAGTGTCGCGCCGTCGGCCAGCTCCAGCGCCATCGACACCGGTGCGCCGGCCGCGCCCTGGCACAGATCGCCGGCATAGCGTGGGCTGTCTTGCGGGGCAACGGGCTTGTAGTAACTGCCGAGGGGGGCCGGGATGCAGCCGCCGAGGCCGATGGCCAGCCAGGCGGCGCCAAGGCCGCGGAACACGGGAGTGGGTGATCGGGGCATGGCGTACGTGGGCTCCAGGGGCGGGAGCCCACGATAACGCAACGGCACGGCGGTGCACTGCGCAGCAGCGCACACGGGCGATGGCCGGATTTATCCCCGGCCCAGAGTTGCGGCTGGCTGGCGCCGGCTCTTCGGCAGCAGGGCCACGACGATACCGAGCAGTGGCAGGTAGGCGATGGCGTGATAGACGGCGTCGATGCTGGTCCGGTCGGCGAGCAGGCCCAGTACGGCGGCGCCCAGGCCGCCCATGCCGAAGGCGAAGCCGAAGAACAGGCCGGATACCATGCCGACCTTGCCGGGCATGAGTTCCTGCGCATAGACGAGGATCGCCGAGAAGGCCGACGACAGCACCAGGCCGATGACGATGGTCAGCACCGTGGTCCAGAACAGGTCGGCGTGGGGCAGGATCAGCGCGAAGGGGGCGACGCCGAGGATGGAAGCCCAGATCACCGGCTTGCGGCCGACGCGGTCGCCGATCGGGCCGCCGAGGATGGTGCCGGCCGCCGATGCGAACAGGAAGGCGAACAGGTGCACCTGGGCGCTCTGCACCGACAGGCCGAATTTCTCGATCAGGTAGAAGGTGTAGAAGCTGCTCAGGCCGGCGATGTAGAAATACTTCGAGAAGATCAGCACGAGCAGCACCGCCACGGCGCCCAACACCACCCTGCGCGGGTAGGGCGACTCCACCGGCGGGCGGCTGCGTGCGCCGCCGGCGATGTGGTGGGTGGCGTACCAGCGGCTGACCTGCACCAGCAGCATGATGCCGAGCACCGCGGCGAGGCCGAACCAGGCCACGCTGTGCTGTCCGAAGGGCACGATGACGGCGGCCGCGACCAGCGGGCCGACGGCGCTGCCGGTGTTGCCGCCGACCTGGAAGACCGACTGGGCCAACCCGTGCCGCCCGCCCGAGGCGAGCCGGGCGATGCGCGACGATTCCGGGTGGAAGATCGCCGAGCCGGTGCCGACGCAGGCGGCGGCGAGCAGCACGATCTCGTAGCTCGGTGCGTAGGCGAGCAGCAGCAGGCCGAGGAGGGTGGCGGCCATGCCGAAGGGCAGGGAATAGGGTTGGGGCTTCTTGTCGGTGTACAGGCCGATCAGGGGTTGCAGCAGCGAGGCGGTCAGCTGGTAGGTGAGGGTGATCAGGCCGATCTGCCCGAAGCTGAGGTGGAAGCTGCCCTTCAGCAGCGGGTACATGGCGAGGATCAGCGACTGCATCATGTCGTTGATGAAGTGCGAGGTGCTGATCGCCCCGAGGATGCCGAAGGCGGCTTCGTTATGGCGTCCCTGCAAGGGCAGGGCGGACGGCTTTGTCATGGTGCGGACTCTCTGTGTGGTGTACCTGCCCGCTGTCGATCAGGGGCTGGCTGCGTTGTTGTGGCATGGCTCGACGTCCGCCGATTCTAGAAATACGATGCATGCCTGTCTCACGCCATTCGGCCGTGGGGTTGCTAGAAAAAGACATTGTTTGCGGTAGGCCATCATGACGGTGAAACCCCTTTTCGAGGCGCTGGCAGAGATCGACGCCAGTACCGCCCCGGTGAGCTGCCGGGCGACCGACTACCCTGCCGGCTGGGAGGTGGCGCCCCATGCCCACGGTAAGCACCAGCTGATCTACGCGGTGCACGGCGTGATGGCGGTGAAGGCCGACGCCGGGCAATGGGTGGTGCCGCCGACGCGGGGCATCTGGATGCCGGCAGGCATGACCCACGCGATCCAGTGCGTTGGCGTGGTCAACATGCGCAGCCTGTTCATCCGGCCGGGGGCGGTGCCGAGCCTGCCGGCTGCGTCCTGCGTGGTGGGCATCTCGCCTTTACTGCGGGAGCTGATCCGTGAGGCTGCGGACGTGCAGGCGCCCTACGCATCGAACTCTCGGGACGGCCGCTTGATGCGCCTGATGCTCGATGAGCTGCGCACGCTGCCGGTGTTGCCGCTACACCTGCCGATGCCGCTAGAGCCGCGTCTGCTGGAGATCTGTACGCGCCTGCAGCAACGCCTGGACGATGTGTCCACGCTGGGCGACTGGGCGGCTCATCTGGGCGTGGACGTCAAGACCATCCAGCGCCTGTTCCAGCGGGAGACCGGCATGACCTTCGGCAAATGGCGCCAGCAGGCGCGTCTGTTGCGGGCGCTGGAACTGCTCGCAGGCGGCGAGCGGGTCGTCGATATCGCGCTGGCCCTCGGCTACGACAGCCCCAGCGCCTTCACGACGATGTTCAAGCGCCAGTTCGGGCAGACGCCGAGCCAGTTCTTCAGTTGACCGTCGAGGCGACGTCAGGCCGGTCCGTTGCCGGCCGACCAGGCCCAGCGTTCGAATTCGGCGGAGGTCAGGGCGGGGGAGTACAGGTAGCCTTGGGCGTAGTCGCAGCTGGCGGCGACGAGCAGATCCCGCTGGGTGGTGGCTTCGACGCCTTCCGCGACGACCTTCAGGCCCAGCGCGTGGGCCATCACGATGATGGCTTCGCACAGGGCCCGGTCATTGGCGTCGCAGCCCAGGTTGCGTACGAAGCTGCGGTCGATCTTGAGGTAGTCGATGTCGAAGCGCTTCAGGTAGGACAGCGATGAGTAGCCGGTGCCGAAGTCGTCGATCGCCACCTGGATGCCGGCATCGCGGAAGCCCAGCAGCTTCTTGTTGATCCGGGCTTCGGCGTGCAGCAGCAGGCTCTCGGTGATCTCGATGACCACGCTGTGCCCCGGAATGCCTTGCTCGGCCAGGTATTCCGGCCAGTGGGCCAGGGCGTTGCCGTCGTGGCGGATCTGGGCCGGCGAGGTATTGATGCTGATCTGGAAGTCGTCGTCGAAGCGCTGGCTCCAGTTGAGGGCCTGCTGGGCAGCCTGCTTGAAGACCCAGTCGCCGATGGGCACGATCAGCCCGGTTTCCTCTGCCACCGTGATGAACTCCAGCGGGCCGGTCAGGCCGCGCTGGGGATGGGCCCAGCGGAGCAGGGCTTCGGCCTTGCAGACCCGGCTGGTGGCCAGCTCGACGATGGGCTGGTAGTGGATCTGGAATTCCTTGGCGGCCAGCGCGTTGCGCAGGTCGTTGCTCAGATGCTGGCGTTGCTGGGCGGCCTCGTGCAGATCCGGCGTGAAGTAGCTGAAGCGGTTGCGGCCGGCATTCTTGGCCGCGTACATGGCCTGGTCGGCGTTCTTGAAGAGGATGTCCAGTTCGCGGGCGTCACTCGGGTAGAGCGTGATGCCGAGACTGGCTGAGACAAAGGCCTTGTCGGTGCCGAGCACGAAGGGACTGGAGAGCTTGTCGATGAGGGCATGGGCGATGCGTTCGACGCTCTCCATATCGTCCACGCAGGACAGGATCACCGTGAATTCGTCGCCGCCCAGACGGGCCACCGTATCCGAGGCGCGCACACAGGCACTGATGCGCCGCCCGGCCTCGATCAGCAGGACGTCGCCCTTGTCGTGGCCGAGGGAGTCATTGACCTCCTTGAAGTGGTCCAGATCGATCAGCATCAGCACCATGGCGCGGCCACTGCGGTCGGCCAGGCGGGATTCGTGCTCCAGGCGGTCGTGGAACAGCTGGCGATTGGGCAACTGGGTCAGGCTGTCGAAATTGGCCTGTTTCCAGATCGTCTCTTCGAAGGCGATGCGGTCGGAGATGTCTCGGCCGACGGCCAGCACGCTGGTCACTGTGCCGGCCGTATCGACCTCTGCGGCCAGGTGGATGAGGCTGCAGAGCTCCTTGCCTTCCCTGTTGTGCCACTTCAGTTCGAACTGGGTATTCCTGCCGCTGGCGAGCACCTCCCGGATCTTGGCTTCGTAGATCTCGGCATTGCTGCCGCCGGGGACTTCGGACGGTCGTGTGCCGAGCAGTTCGGCGAGGCGCAGACCCGTTACCGAACTGAATGCCGGGTTGGCATAGATGCGCCGGCAGTCGCGGTCGTAGCGGGCGATGGAGTCGGGCGAGTTCTCGATGAGGGTGCGGGACTCCTGCTCCTTGGCGATCAGGGCCGCGGTGCGTTCATTGACGGTGTTCTCGAGGGAGGCGTTGATATCGTTGATCTGGCGGATCTTCTGGCTCACCGCATTGTTCATGGCGATGAAGCTCTGGGTCAGGTCGGCCAGTTCGTAGTCCAGGCCGGTCTTGTCGAGCAACTCCAGCTCGTCGTCCTGGATGGTGGCGGTGGTGTTGTCGGAGACGCCCCGGAAGATGCGGCTGAGGGTGGTCAGCGGGCGGGAGATCGACGTGGAGAAATACCAGGCCAGGGGCAGCACGCAGGCCAGGATGGCGGCGGCGATCAGCCCCAGGATGCGGATCATCTCCCAGGTGTTGGCCTCGACGATGGATTTCGAGCGCAGCGTGGCAATGCCGCCGATGGGGCGTCCATCGCGCTGGAGTGGAATCAGCCCCTGATAGTAGCCGGTGCCGTCGATGCTGATTTCGTTGAAGGTCAGGGCCGGGGCATTGCCTTGGGCAGGTTCCGCCTGGCCGTTCCAGTCCGCCTTGAGGTAGGTGGCGAGCGTGCCGTGACGCAGTCCGTCGGAGGTGAATACGTTGATGTCGGTGTCGGTCCGCCGGGCCAGTTCGTGGACGAAAGCCTGGTCGAGGCTGTAGATCATGACGATCAGGCCAACCTGCCTGGGAGCAGTCTGTCCGCTGGGATTGCCAGGGGTGCTGTCCAGGATCGGAGCGTGGATTTCGATCGATAGTGCGTTGTCGATCAGCGCGAAGCGGGCGTCGGCCTTCTGAGGCAAGGGGGGGCCGAACTCGGGGTGAATGAACGGCGGTAGCGGGGCGGGTTTCAGTGTGATGCTGCGATTGTCACCATCGGCGGCGCCTTCCTTCATCATGAGGCGCAGGTCCGGGGCCCTTTCCACGAAGCCCGTCCGTTCAAGCCGGCCGTCGACGCGGGAGAAAGTGATCAAGTGGCCGGCGGCGTCGTAGAGGGCGATGCTGCCGGCGTGGGCCGTGTGGCGCGCCTCCTGGACGTCCTGTGCCAGTTGCTGGTAGGTGTTCTGCAGGGTTTCGCGGTCAAGATCGGAGCCGGCGTACTGGGACAGATACCAGACCGTGGCGCCCAGATTGTGTTGGGCGGCCAGGTGGCGGGCGGCGTCGAGCAGTCCGTTCTGGCGGGCGGCGAGCTCTTCGGAAATGATGGCGGCCGCTTGCCTCAGCTGGCTACGGGACTGTTCCCGGTACTGGGTGCTGATGACGAAGGATACGGCCGACATGTAGGCCAGCGCCGTTGCCGTGCTGATGACGACGGCACTGAGCAACAGTCTGTTCCTGAGCTTGCGGATTCTCATGCCGGTGGCGTCTCGTGGGAATGCCGGAGCCCGGATAGGCGCAGCGTAGGCAGCTTAAGGCCGTTCCTGCTGAGGGTCATAGGACAGAATTGGCGTGTAGCCGTCCGGTGCGATGGATTCGTCGAGCCGGTAGCTGTCCAGGCTGCGGTGGTCCACCATGCCAAGTTTGACGAGCAGGGTGTGCGGTGGTGTCTTGGCGCGCCCCTCCAGGTGATTGACGGCGACGTTGATCGCCACGCGCGCTTGGCTCACGCCCTTGGTGTCGGCGGCGGCGAAGATCTCCTTGCGGCGGATCAGGCCGGCGATCTCGCGGGTCAGGTCGTAGGCGACGACGCGGATCCGGCCGTCGAGTCCGGCCTCGTGGATGGGCAGGCGCGCGGCGGGCGCGCAACCGGTGCAGCCGATGATGTAGTCGAGATCCCGGCCGTGGCGGGCCAGCAGCTGCGCAGCCAGTTGGGATTGCTCGATGCGGTCGCTGTCGCCGAAGCGGATGTCCACGATATTGACGCGGATGGGCGCCGTGCGGGCGGCTTCGCGGCTACCTTCCACCTCGCCCTTGACCCAGCCAGCACCGGCCGGGCCGGGCAGCAGCGCAATGTTGATCGATGTGAGGCCGCGCTGCTGGGCGTCGCGGATGACCCAGCGGGTTGCGTCGAGGCCCATGCTGTGCAGGGAGGTCGTGACCTTGACCGTCAGGTCGTCGCTGGTGCTGTCGTTGGCCAGTTCGAACACCGGGATGCCCTTCGCGCGGGCCCGGGCGACCGATGGGTTGTTGCCGTCGAGGCTGATCGGCGATAGCACGATGGCGTCGTAGTGGCCGCTGCTGGCTTCCTCCATTTGACGCAGCTGGCCGATCAGGTCCTTGTAGCCGTCGGCCGGCAGGATGTCCACCGCCACGCCGAGGCGCCGGGCTTCGCTGATGACGCCGTAGCTGCAGCCGATCCAGTAGGGATCCTTGAGATGCGGGAACAGGAAGGCGATGCGCCACGGCCGGCTGGCCCGGGCGGTCATGGCGTAGGAGCCGGCGCTGACGCGTCCGCTGTGCAGGGCTTCATCGGCGGTCAGGCCTGGCGGAACCGGATGCTGGATGATATGGACTGGTATGGGGGCGAACTTCACCGCCGCCGGCAGGGCGTTTGCCGTCGTTGAGTCACCGGGAGCGGCGTGGGCTGCCGTGACCAGTGAGGCCATTGCGAGAAGGCGGGAGGCGCATGCCGTGAACACCCAGTCACCCTTTCTTGTTGTGTCCGTTTCTGCCGATTGCCCGGCGTGAGGCGCGTGCATCCTGCAAGCCCGCGGGGCTTGTGTGGAGATCAGCGTGACCGCCCGAGTGCTTTGCCCTGATACATGGCGCTATCCGCGTGTTTGAGCAGGGCACCGGCGTCCCGCCCATCGTCTGGATGGATGGCTACCCCGATGCTGGCGCGGGTGTGCAGGGGCACACCACCGATGACGAACTCCTGCAGCAGGCTGCGGCGGATCTTGTCTGCCACCTGGGCTGCGTCGGCGGGGCCGTGGATATCTTCGATGATCACCACGAACTCGTCGCCGCCGAGGCGGGCAACGGTGTCCACGTGGCGGACGCAGCCTCCCAGGCGGCGCGCAATTTCCTGCAGCAGCAGATCGCCTGCCGCGTGGCCGAGGGTGTCGTTTACTTTCTTGAAGTCGTCGATGTCCACATAAAGCAGGGCCATGCGGCCCTGGCGGCGCTGGCTGCGCCCCAGGGCTCTATCCAGGCGCTCATGGAAGAGGCGGCGGTTGGGCAGGCCGGTCAGTTCGTCGTATTGGGCGGCGTGTACGAGTTCGGCTCTGAGTTGCCCGCGCTCGACGGCGATGGCGACCTGGGTGGCGACGAAGTTGAGCAGCTCCCGGTCCTTTTGCGAGTCGAAGGTGCCGGCGTCTGCCCTGAGGATCAGGGCGCCGATGGCGTCCCGGCGGGTGACGAGAGGGAGGAAGAGCCAGGTGGTGCTTGCCGTGGAGGCGGTACCTGGGGGCAGGAGGTTCAGGTCGCTGATGAGCAGCGGATGTCCGCTGCCGATGACCTCACTGCAATAGCGGTGTGCGACGGGTTCATCGAGGAGGGGGGCGCTGCCGAACTGGTCCTGTTGGTAAGGGAAGCTCAGCAGCGTGCTCTGTCGGTCGCTGGTGGCAACGGCGACGCCGGTGAGTGGGATGCGTTCGGCGATGATCCGGTGGATCTGCGGGAACAGGCTGTCCAGGTCGTCAGCCTTGAGGGCTGCGTCGGCAATGGCGTAGGTGGCGGCCTGGAAGGCTTCGGCGCGCTTCTGTTCCGTAACGTCGCGAGCGACACCGATGCGCATGTTGTCGGCGTCCGACCAGCAGGCCGACCACATGATGTGCACGCGGCTGCCGTCCTTGCGCACATAGCGGTTTTCAAAGCCGACACGGGGATGGCCGGCCATGATGCGGACGGCCTCCTGGAGGGTGTAGTCGCGGTCTTCAGGGGCGACGAAATCGATCATGGGGCGGCCGATGAGTTCGTCCGCCGTGTACTGGAAGATGCGCTCGCAGGCCGCGTTCACATAGGCAATACGACCGCTGGCTTCGACGAGAAAAACCGCGTCGAGGAGCAAATCGATGCTGTGCAGCAGGCGGTCCTGGTGATTCGTGTCCATCTCGCGTCGGGGCTGGTCGTGCCGATTCTGTGTCGGTTCGGACGTAGATTGCCGGGGTGTTCTGCGCTACGCAAGCTGGAAATAGCAAAAATGCGATTTTCGGCACGAAGGGCCGCGTTTGCTTGTCTGAGCGGTCACGCGCTGTGTATGTGGCGCTGCCGCTCAGGGGGCAAGGTCGGGCAGGTTGGCGATGACTTCGGTGACGTCGCTACAGCGCTCAAGGATGTCCGTCACGACTGCCAGCGGCTCGGCGTGGATGCCCGGCAGGTCGTATTCGTGGGGCGGGCGGATCGCGAAGGCGAGTACCTCGGTCGGCGGGCAGAAGTCGGCGGCGACACCGGGTTTGTTGCCGCGGGCGTCGATGCGGTACCAGCCGAAGCCGTCGAGAAACACCGCGTTGAGCCCGTGCAGGCAGAAGGGCGCACCGTTGTCGTCGCCGACCGACAGGCGCTGATAGCACAGGCCAGCGGGGATGGCGTTGGCGCGCAGCAGGGCGGCGAGCAGGTGGCTCTTGGCGTAGCAGTAGCCGGTGCCGTGCCGCAGCACGTCGGAGGCGCGGCAGGTCACCGGATTCTGTCGGTAGTCCCAACTGTGGCGGATGTGGTCGCGCACGAACTCGAAGCAGCGGCGGGCGATCTCGGTCTTGTCGGTGGTGCTGCTGGCGAGTTCGGCGGCTTTGGCGCTGACCTGCGGGTGGTCGAAGTCGATGTGGCGGCTGGCGGCGAGGTATTCGTGCATCGGATGGGGGGGGCGGCGGGGCGGGAGGGCAGTATAGCAATCCCGCCGGCATGGCCCTACCCGACGTGGCAGGCTGTCAGCGGGACGCTGCCGGGGCGGCTGGACGGGAACGACTTTCGAGGAAAGTCCGGATCGTCCAGATTGCGGCGGGTGGGAGTACATCCTTCCAGGCAGGCATGTGCACCACACCGACGCGGGTCTTGCCATATTGCACGGATTTGAGGAAGTACTGGTCGTTGTCGACGATACACATCTCGCGGATGGCCGGGTCGGCAATGCGCGAGCAGGCGCGGTCGAGCTTGAGCAGGTCGGGTCCGACCTGGCCTTTGTTGTCGGCATCGGGGCCGTGACAGCGGGCGCAGGCCCTGTTGAAGGCGTGGCGGCCGATGTCGGCGGCACGTGGGTTGCCGCGGTAGGGGTTGGCGTCGCCGGCCGCCCCGGTGATGGCGGGTAGCGCCGAGGTGTCCACGACGATGCTGGTGTCCGCCACTTCGTTGGCGCTGGCAAGGCTCGCGCCGAGCAGGACGCCAATGGCGAGGAGGCGGGCGCTGAGAGTGAGCTTGGGCATGGTGTTCACCAGTCGGTCGGGCAGCCGGTGCAGCCCTCGAAGGACGAGTCGGGGAAGATGGTGTAGCGCAGCAGCGCGCCTTCCAGATTGGCGCCGCGGAAGTTGGTGGTGCTGAACTTGGTTTCCTGCAGGTTGGCGTTGGTGAGCCTGGCGCCCTCGAACCACGCGAAAGCGGCGCGGGCGGCTTCGAGATTGGCTGCGGTGAGGTCGGCTCCGCTGAAGTCGCTGCGCATGATGCGGGCGAACTCCAGGTCGGCGCCGATCATTCTTGCATTGCGGAAGGAGGCGCCGGGGGCGTTGGCTTTGGACAGGCGTGCGCCGGTCAGGTCGGCGCCGTCGAAGATGGCTCCCGCGAGGTTGGCCGATCGCAGATCGGCGCGGGCCAGGTTGGCGCCAGTGAAGTCGGTGCCGGCGAGGTCGCGAGCCGATAGATCCACATGGCGCAGATCGGCGCCCTGGCAGCGGGCATGGGGCCAGATGCCGCAGGACTTGTAGACGGGTGGATCGTCGGCCTGGGCCGTGCCGGCAAGCAGGGCTGCGGCAAGGGCGACCAGCACCGTGCGAAGGCGGGAATGGCAGTGCATGGATGGGCTCCCAACGGTGGGGTAGCGGCGGTAGCTTATAAAGAAAAAGCCCAGGCCGGCCGGAGACGATCCGGCCCGGAGCAAGGCGCTGAAGGGGATCAGCGCGCGATCTTGGGCAGCTTGAATGCCCAGAACGAGGAGCCTTGGGTGACCTGCTTGGTCAGCTCGGCCATGTCGCCGCCCCACAGGGGCACGGCGCCGCCGTAACCCGAGGATATGCCGACGTATTGCTCTCCGTCCATTTCCCAGGTGATGGGCACGGAGACGATGCCGGAGCCGGTCTGGAACTTCCACAGTTCCTTACCCGTCTTGGCGTCGAAGGCCTTGATGAAGCCGTCGGAGGTGCCGGTGAACAGCAGCCCGCCGGCTGTGGTGAGCGTGCCGGCCCACAGGGGGAACTTCTCCTTGTGTTCCCAAGCGATCTTGCCGGTCTTCGGGTCGATGGCGCGCAGGGTGCCGACGTGGTCGTCGAACAGGCGCTTGATGCGGAAGCCCTGGCCCAGGTAGGCGGAGCCGGCCTTGTAGGTCAGGTGCTCGGTCCAGTAGTCCATCGCCCAGTGGTTGGCCGGGATGTAGAACAGGCCGGTATCCGGGCTGTAAGACATGGGCATCCAGTTGGTGCCGCCCAGGAAGGGCGGCGAGACGAAGACGCTGTCGCCCTTGTCGGCGCCGGCCTTGGGCTCGGGCGGACGGTTGCCGGTCTCGATCGGCTTGCCGGCGGCCACGTCCCAGCCCTTGGCCCAGGTGATGCCTTCCACGAAGGGCCAAGCACCGATCAGCGCGGTGGGCTTGTTGGGATAGCCGGCGCCGTTGGTGAGCTTCTCCCGGTCGGTGACGAAGAAGAAGCCGTTGCGGTCGGCGTGGGCCGAGGCCTTGACGAGCTTGCCGGTCTTCGGGTCCTTGTACTCGAAGAGGACCACCGAGTTGTTGCCGGAGAAGTCCCAGGCGTCGTTGGGAGTGTGCTGGAAGAAGCCCTTCAGTTCGCCGGTGCTGGCATCCACATAGGCTTGGCCGGACGTGAACAGGCTCGGCCAGTTGCGCGGATCGTCACCTTCCTGGGTGCGCTTCCAGGTGTTCCACGGGGCCGGGTTGCCGGTGCCGACAACCACCATGTTCTTCTCGATGTCGAAGCTGGCGGTCTGCCACGGGGCGCCGCCGCCGTGGTCCCAGGCTTCGGTGAGCTTGCCGTCCTTGTCCTTCGGCCACGACGGCGCGCTGGCATCGCCGGTGGGCGTGCTGTCTTTGCCGTTGAGGCGGCCCATGTGGCCTTCGACCATCGGACGGGCCCATACTTCCTCGCCGGTATCCGGGTCACGGGCGAACAGCCAGCCGACCACGCCGAACTCGTCGCCGGACGAGCCGTGCACCAGCAGCACCTTGCCGCTCTTCTGATCCTTGATGACGAAGGGGGCGCCGGTCATCGTGTAGCCGACCTTGTGGTCACCCCACTTCTTCTTCCACACGACCTTGCCGGTGTCCTTGTTGAGGGCCACGATGCCGGCGTCGAGGGTGCCGAAGAATATCTTGTCGCCATATAGCGCGGCGCCGCGGTTGACCACGTCGCAGCACGGACGGATGTCTTCCGGCAGACGGGCTTCGTATTCCCACAGGCGCTTGCCGGTGCGGGCGTCTACGGCATAGATTCGCGAGTAGGAGGCGGTGACGTACACCACGCCGTCATGTACCAGTGCCTGGCCTTCCTGGCCGCGCTGCTTCTCACCGCCGAAGGAGAAGCTCCACACCGGCACGAGGCCGGCGACGTTTTTCGTATTGACGGTCTTCAGCGTGCTGTGGCGCTGGGCTTTCAGGCCCAGGCCGTAGGTCAGTACATCGCCGGGGGTCTTGTCGTCGTTCTTGATGTCGTCCCAGCTCACCGTGGTGCCGGCGGCGTGGGCTGCGGTGCCGAAGGTGCTGGTCAGGGCAAGGGCCAGCAGCCCGGGGATCAGTTTCAAACGTCTGGATTTCATGGTCGGTTCTTGTCTCCGCATCGTTGTCGTTCGGGGCCTGGAACCCGCCTCCCGGCTGTCGCGGTTCCAGCGCGATGGAGTATGGAAGCGGCCACCGGCGACGTCGCGGGAAGAGCTCCCCGCATCCCTGGGAAATATTCCTGACGTGCATCCCGCCCCGCTGCGGTGGCATGCCTACCGATTATGATTCGCCGGGCAGGAGGAACCGATGATTCGCATCATGCTGGTCGAGGACCATACGGTCGTGCGCAATGGGTATCGGCGTCTGTTCGATGCCGAGGAGGATATGAAGGTGGTGGCGGAGGCTGCGTCGGCTGACGAGGCTTATGCCTGCCTGAGCGCGGGGGACGTCAACCTGGCGGTGGTCGACCTGAACCTGCGCGGCAGCAGCGGCCTGGATGCCATCCGCCGCATGCTGGCGCGGGAGCGAGGCCTGAAGATCCTGGTGATCTCCATGCACGACAATCCGAGCTATGTCACGCAGGCCATCCGGCTGGGGGCGCTCGGCTACGTAACCAAATGCAGTGAGCCGGACGAGATGCTCGAGGCGATCCGGCAGGTCACCGAGGGGCGGCGTTTCCTGTCGGCCGACATCGCCCAGGTGCTGGCCAGCGCGGCGCTGGAGGGGGATGCGTTGCTGGCGCGTCTGACGCCCAAGGAGTTCGACGTGCTGTGCATGGTCGTCACTGGCGAATCCACTACCAGCGTGGCCGAGACGCTGCATCTGAGTCCGAAGACCATTTACAACCACATGACCGCGATCCGTCAGAAGCTGGAGGTCGACAACGACTTCAAGCTGATCCAGCTGGCGGCGCGTTTCGGGTTGGTGCAGTTGTCGCAGCGTTAGGGCGTGGTTTTTCCTGTCGGGCCGTACTCAGCACGCAGACTGGATTTCTTCCCGCTCGCATCCAGGGGCTGAATGTTCCGTGCCGATCCAGCCTGGCGCTGTGCCACGCCGTTTCTTGATTGAATACATCGCCTGATCAGCGGCATCCAGCAACTGGGTTTCGGTCTTGCCGTCGCAAGGATAAAAGGCCATGCCACAGCTGAGCGACAGGCTCAGGTTCAGGCCGCCGGCAACGATATGACGGCCGGTGTCTTCGATTTTCTGGAGGATCCCAAGGACCGACTGCCGGTCGCCGACGCCAGGAAGTATAAGGACGAATTCGTCACCGCCCAGGCGGGCGATGGTGTCCGAGTCGCGGACACAGTGGTTCAGTTGTGTGCCGATTGCATTGAGTACCTCGTCGCCTGTCGCGTGGCCATAGCGGTCATTGATGAGCTTGAAGTCGTCCAGATCCACGAAAGCGAGGGCGAAGACGCTCGACGTGCGGTGGGCACGGTGGATCTCCTGGCTCAGGCGATCCAGGAAAAGGTTGCGGTTGGGCAGGCCGGTCACCCGGTCGTAGTTGGCCAAGTGGGTGATCCGGGCGTGCTGCAGGACGTGTTCGGTGATGTCGTGCATGCTGGCCACGTAGTGGGTGATATGGCCTTGTTCGTCCACGAAGGGGCGGATGAACTCGTTGGCGTAGAAGCGGGTGCCGTCCTTGCGCTGGTTGGCGATCACGCAGCGGAATTCGTCACCGCAGTTCAGGATCGACCACATGCGATCGTAAAAGGCGGCCGGCTGGACTCCAGATTTGAGGATAGCCGGCGTGCGCCCCTCGATTTCGGCCTGCGGGAACCCGGTCAGACTCGTGAAGGCCGGGTTGGTGTGCTGAATATGGCCGTTGCGGTCAGTGATGAAGATCGCCGTGTCGTCGTCCTGTATCGATCTGACCAAGCGAGCGAGTCCGTTCCCGCGCTGGGCGTGGCCGAGGCATTCGGGCTGGATGTTCAGGACGAAGCCGCGTCCGCGGTCCAGCTTGAGGTAGTCGATGGTAATGCTGACGGGAAAACGGCGTCCCGCCGCGTCGCGTCCGTGGAAACGGCGCCACCGGGTGCCGCCGGGGGTGAAGTGTGCAAAGGCGAGGTTGTAGCCGGGGGTGTTGCCACGTAGCGGCAGGTCCGGGATGAGGGCATTGATGTGCATGTCGATGACCCGGGATATTTCGTAGCCGAACAGTTGCCCTGCCGCCAGGCTGCACAGTCGAATCTGGCCACCCTGGTTGAGGATCAGCGTCGCGCTGTCTGGCAGGGAGGGCACGCGGCTCCGTATGTTGTAGCCCGTGTCCGGCAGCGGAAGGACCATTTCGTTGAAAGTCGTGACCACCATCCGGGCGTCACTTGTGGTCGTTTCGACGCCTTGATGCGTATCGGGCTTGATCATGATCCTTCCTCCCGTGCGAGCCAGTTGTGTCTTGTCGTGATGCGTCTCGTGTCATCGGCAGGGGGCCGACCGCGCGTGTGACTCATTGCAACGCAATGCGGGCCGGCGGCAAATAAGGCTGGGTACCTACGTGTCGATACGTAGTGGCGATGGCTGCCCCGCGAGGGTCAGTCCGCGTCCGTCAGTAGACCACTGGTGCTGAGCAACTGGCTGAGTTCGAACAAAGAGGTGGCTCCGGTCTTGAGCAGGATGTGGGAACGATGGACTTCGACAGTCCGGAAGCTGATGCCGAGTTCCCGGGCGATTTCCTTGTTGGTCTGCCCCGCGGTGGCCAGTTTGAGGATCTCGAACTCCCTTTCGGTCAGGGATTCGAGCCTCCTGCGTGCATTTTGTCGAACCCGTTGGGCTTGGCGCCGTGCGTGGGCGAGAGCTAGGGCGCTTTGCACGCGATCCAGCAGCAGGGCACCGTCCACCGGCTTGGTCAGGAAGTCTGCAGCACCTGCCTTCATGGCGCGTACCGTAGTCGGAACGTCGCCATGGGCGCTGAGGAAAATGGTCGGTAGCATGCAACCCCGCTGGTTGAGTTCTTCCTGCAACTCGAAACCGCTCATTCCCTCCATCCGCATGTCAAGGATCAGGCAGCCGCGGATCTCTGCATCCAGGCCGGCCAGGAAGGCTTCCGCGCTGGGATAGGTCCGGCAGTTCAGGCCGACTGTCTCGATCAGGAGAGAGATGCTGTCACGCACAGCGGCGTCGTCATCGACGAGGTAGACGGTGTCGGATTCGATCGGCTGGTTCATTTGGCGTAGAGAAGGGTGAAATGGAAGGTCGTCCTTGCTCCCGGTGGCGATTCAACCCAGATCGTGCCACCGTGGGCTTCGACCAGGTGGCGGGTGATGGCCAGGCCCATGCCCAGACCATAGGGCTTGGTGGTGAAGAAGGGGTCGAAGACCCGGCGCAAGATCGCTTCGTCCATGCCAGGGCCGCAGTCCTCGACGGACAGCAGAGCCATGTCCGGCTCCGCGTGGGTACGCACACGCACCGTAACGACAGGCTGCGGAACCGCTGCACCGAGCATGGCTTCGACGGCGTTCTGGATCAGGACGATAAGGATCTTGTCCACCTGAACCCGGTTGGCGAGTACCGGGGGCAGGCCAGGTGCGAGGTCGACGATCGGTTCGAAGCCGCCTATGCCGATCGACTCAACGAAGCGGAGGGCGCGGCGTACTGCCTTGTTCAGGTCCACCGCCTCCTTCGGCGCGTCGCCTTTGTGGAGGAACGCGATCAGTTCGCGGACCACCCGCCCGGCCCGCTGAGCCTGCTCCATCGACCGGGCGAGCGCGTGTTGCAAGCGTTCGGGGGCCGGACTGGTCTGCTGCAGCATGCGCATCGCGGCCTCCGAGTAGGCCGCAACCGCGTTGAGGGGCTGATTCAGTTCGTGGGCGATGGCGGCGGCGGTTTGGCTGGCGACCTGCAGTGTCAGCATCTGTTCGAGTTCCCGGCGGAGTGCGCGCAGCGCGGTTTCGTTCCGCTCGCGTTCGCTGATGTCGCGGATAAAGGCGAAGTGATGTCCGCCGGCGGCGGCCGAGTAGGAGCAACTCACCTCCACCGGCCATATCTCGCCATCCTTCGCACGGTGCAGGGTTTCGAAACAATCGCTCCCTGTCAGCTTTACTCTCTGGATATGGGCTTGCACTTCCTCGGGTGACTCGCTGGCTTCGAGTGCCCCTATGTCCATCGCCAGCAACTCCTCGCGGCTGTAGCCGGAGCTGCGGACATACGCGTCGTTGACGGTCAGCAGGTGGCCGCGCTCATTGAGCATCCAGTAGCCGTCAGGGGCTGTTTCGATGGCGGCTTGATATTGAGCATTTTGTACCGCCAGCGCTGCTGCAGCTTCCTTGCGTGCCGAGATGTCCTCCGTGAAGATCACGATACCTCCTACTGCATTGTCCGATGTAAACCATGGTCGGACTTCCCAGCGCAGCCATTGCACGTTCCCATTGAGCCGCTCGAAGCGGTCTTCTTCGGTGCGTATGACTTCTCCAGCAAGGCCGCGACGATGAACCGCCCGCCAGGCATCTGTCACTTCTGGGAATACGACGTAGTGCGATACGCCCAGAATATCGTGCCCCTCCAGGCCGTAATCCGCGAGCCAGCGGCGACTTACGGCCAGATAGCGCATTTCGCGATCGAACATGGCCAGCGCTGCAGGGGCGTGGTCCATCAATAACTGAAGGCGGGCTTCACTTGCACGTTGAGCCGCTTCAGCCATCTTCTTGGCGGTAATGTTCTCCTTTATCCCTGCAAAGTGGCTTATTTGCCCGTCGTCATTTCTGATCGGCGAGATGATGGCCGATTCCCAATAAAGGGTGCCGTTCTTGCGGCGATTCTGGAATTCGCCGTACCACACTTTGCCGGCCTTGATGGTTCGCCACAGTTGTTCATAATCTTGAGCCGCGGTGTGGCCGGATTTCAGGATGCTTGGCTTCATGCCGATTACGTCGACGGCGTTGTAGCCGGATATTTCGGTGAAGGCCGGATTGACGTATTCGATGATGCCGTTGGTGTCGGTGATGATGACGGCGCTGGCGGACTGCTCTATCACCCGCGAGAACTTGCGCAAGCCTTCTTCAGCCTGTTTGCGGGAGTGAATGTCCTCGACGACTGCGATGAGATATTCCGGCTGGCCATCCGGAGTGCGTACGACCGATACGCCGAAAGTCACCCAAACAGTCTGACCATCCTTGCGGATGCAGCGTCTTTCCTTGGTGCATTTGTTCGTTCCGCCGCTGGATAGCTGTGCGAGGCTGGCTACGGTGACGTCCCGGTCGTCGGGATGTACCAGATCCTGCAGCCGCAGCTGGCGCAGTTCGGACTGGCCGTAGCCTAGAATCTCAACGAGCCGCTCATTGACTCGCAACCAGCCTCCGTCCAGAGCCAGCAGCGCGAATCCGACGGCAGCCTGTTCGAAGGCGGCGTCGAGACAGTTCCATTCCGAGCCGGCTCGCGCTGACCGTGGCTTCAAGCGTCGCAGCCGTTTGCCGGCAACATCCTTTGGGTGCATCCGTGTCATTCCATGTCCCCTCGACGCGCCGGTTTGCAGGTCGGGCGGCAGCTTCCCTGGTTGGTAGGCTGATGATGGCCGGTCTTTATTGATCGCCTATTTGACGGGCGTCAATTCTGTCCTGGCATCTTGCCAGCCTGCTACAGAAATAGCCGCGATCCGTGTCACGGATGATTGCGGGAAACAGAGCTATTTGGCCGGCGATAGCTCGAGAACGAAAAAAATGAAATCAGGTGTCAAGTCTCGTCTCTATTTTTATCCTTTTCCTACGTGTTGGCACGTAGGTGTTTGGTTGTATTGGATTGGATATTTCATTTAAGGACTATAGAAAAAAGAATGTCGCCAGACAAATTGACGGATGAGGAGGAAGAAATGAGGGACATGCTGACCGGGTTGCCGGATCGCTCCATGTTCATGGACATACTGCGACAGACGGTGGAAAGAGGAGAGCTGCACGGTAACTGCTGCGCAGTGGTGCTTGTTACGCTCGATGGCTTGCCTGAAGTTAACCTGCGCAACGGGCGCAGTGCCGGCGATGCTGTGTTGCGCTCGGCGGCGGACAGCCTGCGCGGCTGCATCAGCGAACGCGACATGGTGGCCAGGGTTGCAGGTAATGCGTTTGCGTTGATCTTGTCGGGTGTGCACCGACGCGCGGACATTCAGCGGGTAGTGGCGGATCTGCGAGCGGCGTTGTCGCTTGGGGTCATGGATGATGACTTGTACCTTCCGATCCAGGCGAGTCTCGGCGTGGATGTCTACCCAGATGGCGGAAAGGATCCTGCGGGACTGTTGGCTCGGGCAGGCCGGGGGGCGACAGGAGGGGCGGCAGCAGTCAGAGCGATGCGTCACTGATCTGTTTGTTGGGAGGAGAGGCGCGGCCGCCGTTAAAAAAACGGCGGCCGTTTTACTGGCCGCCGTCGAGGCTCCCAGGGGACGCATCTCCCCGTTCTGAAGAAGTCTCAGCCGATCACGGGATCATCCAAGTGAACACATAGGCCTGCAGCGTGGTGATGATGCCGACCATGGTGGCGAAGGCCAGGCTGTGCTTGACGGTGAAGCGGAACAGGTCCGACTCCTTGCCGACCAGGCCGACGGCCGCGCAGGCCACGGCGATGGACTGCGGCGAGATCATCTTGCCGGTGACGCCGCCGGTGGTGTTGGCGGCCACCAGCAGGGTGTCATGCACGCCGACCTGGTGGGCGGTGGTGGCCTGCAGCGAGCAGAACAGCGCGTTGGACGAGGTGTCGGAACCGGTCAGGAACACGCCCAGCCAGCCGAGGAACGGGGCGAAGAACGGGAACATCTTGCCGGTGCCGGCCAGCAGCAGGGCCAGCGTGGCGGACAGGCCGGAGTAGTTGGCGATGAAGGCGAACGCCAGCACCATGCCGATGGAGTAGATCGGGCGCTTCAGCTCGATCACGGTTTCCTTCAGGGTTTTGGCGGCTTCGCTGGACTTCATGCCAAGCACGACCATCGTGATGATGGCGGCCAGGAAGATCGCAGTGCCGGTGGCGGACAGGAGGTCCAGCTTGTACACCGCGGCGTAGGGCGTGGCCTTGGTGACGATGGGCTCGACCTTGGTGACCATGTTGTCGAGCATCGGCACCGGGAACTGCAGCACGCTGGCGTAGAGGGCGCCGCCCTTGGCGAACAGGGCCTTGAAGGGCTTGAGGCTCCAGATGGTGACCATGATGGTCAGGATCAGGAACGGGGACCAGGCCTTGGCGACTTCACCGAAGCTGTAGTGCTTGTCCTCGCCCAGCTCGGCGTGGTGCTGCTTGTCGAAACGGAAGATGTTCTTCGGCTTCCAGTTCTTCAGGAAGATCGTCAGGCAGATCAGGCTGACCAGCGCGGAGGTGATGTCCGGCAGTTCCGGTCCGATGAAGTTGGCGGTGAAGAACTGGGTGATGGCGAAGGCGCCGCCGGCCACGATGATCGCCGGCCAGGTCTCCTTGATGCCGCGCCAGCCGTCCATCATGGCAACCAGCCAGAAGGGCACGATCACCGACAGCAGCGGGAGCTGGCGGCCGGCCATCTGGCCGATCTTGAACGGGTCGATGCCGGTCACCTGGCCGCTGACGATGATGGGGATGCCCATCGCGCCGAAGGCCACCGGAGCGGTGTTGGCGATCAGGCACAGGCCGGCGGCGTACAGCGGGTTGAAGCCCAGGCCGACCAGCAGCGCGGCGGTGATCGCCACCGGAGCGCCGAAACCGGCCGCACCTTCCAGGAAGGCACCGAAGGAGAAGCCGACCAGCAGCATCTGCAGGCGCTGGTCGTCGGTGATCGACACCACCGACGCGCGGATGATGTCGAACTGGCCGGTCTTAACGGTGATCTTGTAGAGGAATACCGCCGCGATGATGATCCACGCGATTGGCCACAGGCCGTACAGGAAGCCGTAGCCCGCCGAGGCCAGGGCCATCTGCACCGGCATCTTGTAGAAGAAGATCGCCACGGCCAGCGCGATGATCACGGTGACGGTGCCGGCGATATGCCCCTTGAGGCGCAGGATGGCCAGCGCGACGAAGAAGAAGATGATCGGCAAGGCGGCGACCAGCGAGGACAACCAGAGGTTGCCCAGCGGGTCGTAGATCTGCATCCAGGGTTGCATTCGGTATTCCTCCTTTGATGAATGCGTTGGTCGTTTCTATCTGTGGTGAAAACGGGGGCGGGCCGGCGTCAGCAGGTCGCCAGGCGGGCGGCCTCGGCGCTGCATTCGTCGAGCAGATGGACGATGGAGCGGTAGGGCAGGCCGGTGGCGGCGGTGAGGCCGATCTCGCAGGTCTGGTTGCTGGAATAGCCGCCGCAGCAGCCGGCCGGCACGTCGGCGTGCAGCTTGCGCAGCGCGTGGGTGTTGAGTTCGGGCACCACGAAGCCGCGGTCGCCGCCGAAGCCGCAGCACTTCACCTCGGCGGGCAGCACGACCTGGTCGGCGCAGGCGCCGGCGAGCTGTTTGAGCTTGGCTTCGAAGCCCATGCGGCGGGCCGAGCAGTTGAGGTGCACCAGGATCGGGTCGGTCTTCTTGTGCAGCATCAGGCGCGGCAGCAGTGCGTCGTGGGCGAATTCGACGAGGTCGTACACCTTCAGGCGCTCGGCCAGGAAGGTCTTCATGCGCAGGGAGCAGGCGCTGGCGTCGAGGATGACCGGGTATTCGCCGTTGTTGCTGGCCTTCAGCAGGGCGGCTTCCAGTTGGGCCGACTTGCGGTCGGCGTCGTCGGCGAGGCCCTTGCTGGCGAAGGACTGGCCGCAGCACAGGCTGTTGACGTCGTCCGGCACGATGGGCGCGTAGCCGGCCCGTTCGAGCACGCGTATGACGGTTGCGGACAGAGCGTGTTCCGGCGTGTCGGCGCCGAACATGCGGCCGGCGCAGGTGGGGAAGTACACCACCTTGTCGCCGTCGGTCCGCGTGGCGCGGCCAGCCGGCTGGGGCTTGGGCATGCCTTCCTTCCAGGCGCCGCCGGTGAGGCGCGACAGGGCCTTGGTGCCGATCACCGCCTCGGCCAGGTGGCCGGCCTTGAGGGCGGTGCGGGCCAGGGCCTGGGTAGCACCGAAATGGTTGGCCGCCACGTGGCCGAGCTGGCGGGCCACGCTGGACAGCTGGTCGCCGCGCACCGCGCGGGTCAGGGCGCCGGTCTCGATGCCCACCGGGCAGGCCGTGGAGCACAGGCCGCAGGTGGCGCAGGTGTCGAGGCCCATGTAGAGGTAGTCGTCGCCGAGCTGGCCGAAGGCTTCGCCGGCGGCCTGGCGGCGCGACAGCTCGCGCCAGCCGACGATGCGCTGGCGCGGCGACAGAGTCAGGCCGTGGGACGGGCACTGGGGCTCGCAGAAGCCGCACTCGATGCAGCGGTCCACCGGGGCATAGAGCTGGCCGGCGGCGGGCATCGGCTTGAGGTGCTTGAGGTGGGCCTCGGCGTCGTCGTTGATGATCACGCCGGGGTTGAGCAGGCCTTCCGGGTCGAAGAGCTGCTTGATCTCCTTCATCAGTCCGTAGGCCTTGGCGCCCCATTCCAGTTCGACGAAGGGGGCCATGTTGCGGCCGGTACCGTGTTCGGCCTTGAGGGAGGCGTCGTACTTGGTGACCAGCACGGTGCACAGCTCGTCCATGAAGGCGGCGTAGCGCTCCACCTCGGATTCAATGCCGAAATCCTGGGTGAACACGAAGTGCACGTTGCCTTCCAGCGCGTGGCCGAAAATGATCGCCTCGTGGTAGCCGTGCTTGGCGAACAGGTGCTGCAGGTCCAGGCAGCAGGCGGCGAGGTCCGGCACGGCAACCGCCACGTCCTCGATGATGACCGTGGTGCCGGGCTTGCGCACTGCGCCGACGGCGGGGAAGGTGCCCTTGCGGACGTTCCACAGGCGCTCGATCTCGGCCGGGTCGGTGGTGAAGGCCGGGCTCTCGATCAGTGGGTAGAGGTTCAGCTCGTCGAGGACGGCGGCGATGCGCTCGTCGAGGGCGGCGGCATTGGGCGCGCGGGTCTCGATGAGCAGCGCGGTGGCGCCGTCGGCCAGGGTCTTCAGCAGGGCCGGCATGCCCGGCTTGTGGGCGACGCAGCGCAGGGAGGCGCGGTCGAGCAGCTCCACGGCGTCCACCGGCTGGTTCTTGAGGCCGGCCACGGCGCGGCAGGCGGTTTCCATGTCGTGGAAGAAGGCCAGCGCGCTGGCCTTGTGGGCGTACTCCGGCACCGTGTTGTAGGTGACCTGGGAGATGAAGCCCAGCGTGCCTTCCGAGCCGATCATCAGGTGGGCCAGGATGTCCACCGGGTCGCTGAAATCCACCAGCGCGTTGAGGCTGTAGCCGGTGGTGTTCTTGATCTTGTACTTGGCGCGGATGCGCTCGGCCAGCGCGTGGTCGGCGCGCACGTCGGCGGCCAGCGTGGTGAGGCGTTCGAGCAGCCAGCCGTGGCTGGTCTTGAAGGCGCCGACGCTGGCTGCGTCTCCGGTGTCCAGCACGGTGCCGTCGGCGAGCAGCACGCGCACCGAGGCGAGGGTGTTGTAGCTGTTCTGGGCGGTGCCGCAGCACATGCCGCTACTGTTGTTGGCGGCGATGCCGCCGATCTTGGCGGCGTTGATCGATGCGGGGTCGGGGCCGATCTTGCGGCCCAGCGGGGCCAGGCGGCGGTTCACCTCGGCACCGATGATGGCCGGGCCGACGCGCACGGTGGCACCGTTGGCGCCGATGCGGCAGGTGGCCAGCCCTTCGCCGAGCAGCACCAGCACCCCGTCGGTGACGGCCTGGCCGCACAGGCTGGTACCGGCGGCGCGGAAGGTGACCGGGCGGCCGTGCTGGCGCGCCAGGTCGACCACGTCGCGCACTTCAGCCTCGTCATTGACGACCGCCACCACCTCCGGGATCAGGCGGTAGAAGCTGCCGTCGGTGCCGTAGGCAAGGCGGCGCAGTTCGTCGGTAATCACGCGTTCGGCGGGCAGCCGCAGGCGCAGGGCGTCGATGAGAGCGGACACGGTGGGTACTCCCGGGGTGTGGGATAGGGGTTGCAATAGGGTGAAAATGGCCTGGTTTCGGGGGCGGAAGCGGTCCGCCCCCAGGCGCTAACGGCGGTCCTTGACCATGTCCCTCAACCGGCGTGCTGCGGGCTGCAAGGGCGTGCGGGCCGCCGTCCAACCGCTTTGCTTGCGCGGCGTAAGGGCCCGGAAACGGGTGGCCAGCCAGCTGAAGGCCCGGTAGGTGGATGGGCGGCCGTAGAGGCGCGCCCACATCCGCCAGACGAAGCTGATCTTCGGGTCGTAGGCGGCGCCCTGGCCGACCATCGCCGGGTGGGCATGGGGCGCACTGTTGGCCTCGCCGCGCAGGCGGATCAGCAGTTCGGGGATCGGAATCTTCACCGGGCACACTTCGCCGCAGGCGCCGCACAGGCTGGAGGCGGTGGGCAGCAGGTGGGTCTGCTCCAGGCCCATCATGTGCGGGGAGACGATCTTGCCGATCGGGCCCGGGTAGGTGGTGCCGTAGGCGTGGCCGCCGATGCGGGTGTACACCGGGCAGTGGTTCATGCAGGCGCCGCAGCGGATGCACTGCAGGGTCTTGCGCAGCTGCTCGTCGGCGTAGGCCTGGCTGCGACCGTTGTCGAGGAGGACCAGGTGCACTTCCTCGGGGCCGTCCTTGTCGCCGGCCTTGCGCGGGCCGGAGATCATGTTGAAGTAGGTGGACACCGCCTGGCCGGTGGCCGAGCGGGTGAGGATCGAATACAGCGGGGCGACGTGCTCCAGCTTCTCGACGATCTTCTCGATGCCGGTGATAGCGATGTGCACCTTGGGCACCGTGGTGCACATGCGGCCGTTGCCTTCGTTCTCGACGAGGCACAGGGTGCCGGTCTCGGCGACCGCGAAGTTGACGCCGGAGAGGCCGATGTCGGCGCTCTCGAACTTGTCGCGCAGCACGTTGCGGCCGATCCGGATCAGCGCGTCCACGTTGTCGGTGTAATCGACGCCAGGGATCTTCTCGGCGAACAGCTTGGCGATCTGCTGCTTGGTCTGGTGGATCGCCGGCATGATGATGTGGGAGGGCTTTTCGCCGGCGAGCTGGACGATGTATTCGCCCATGTCCGACTCCAGCGCGCCGACGCCGGCGGCTTCCATCGCGTGGTTGAACTCGATTTCCTCGCTGACCATCGACTTGCCCTTGACGATCAGCTTGGCCTGATGCTGACGCGCGATGCCGAGCATGATGGCGTTGGCTTCGTCGGGCGTTTCGGCCCAGTGCACCTTGACGCCGTTGCGGGTCAGGTTGGCTTCGAGCTGTTCGAGCAGGTCGGGCAGCTTGGACAGGCTGTACTGGCGGATGCCTTCCGACAGGCTGCGCAGGGAGTCGAGCTCGTCCTGATCGGGGAACTGGGCGGCCCGCTTGGCCATCAGGAAGTCCATCGCGCCGCGGAAGCTCTGGCGCAGGTGCGGGTTGTTCACCGCGTCGTGCATGCGCTCGCGCAGGGCCTGGGCGGAGACGAAGGCGATCGGCTGGCCGGCGGATTGCTGCTGGGGCTGGTGGCTCACTGGGCATCTCCTTCGGCGTTGATGACGATCACGACGAGTTCCTTCGGGCCGTGGGCGCCGTAGGCGAGGGTCTGCTGGATGTCGGCGGTCTTCGACGGGCCGGAGATCAGCAGCGCATTGGTAGGCAGGCCGGCGGCCCAGTTCTCGGTGCGCAGCACGTCGAAGAAGGTGGGCTGGATGGTATTGGCGTCGAGCAGTGCGAAGTGGATCGGCGGCACCAGCGACAGGGTGCGCGGCTCCGCCTCGGACGACCACAGCATCAGCGTGCCGGTCTCGGCGATGGCACCGCGGGTCTGCGTGAAGCCGGCATCGGCACGGTGGAACAGGTCGGCCTTGAGTTCTTCGACCTGGCCGGCCCAGGGGCGCAGCGTGGTGGCCGGGAAGGTGGCTTGCTCAAGGCGCTGGCCGGCCGGCGTGTCGGCGCCGTAGAGCATCGTGGCGACCTGCTTGTCGGCGCACAGGCGGGCCAGCAGGGCGGGCCAGTCGGCTTCGCTGCTGATATGGACTTCCGCGTGGAAGCTCTCGATGCCGGCGCGGAAACGGGCCAGGCGTTCGGTCTTGGCCTCGCCGCGGGCACGCGGCGTGTAATGGGCGTCCAGGTCGGGCAGGGCGTTGGGCTCGGCCGGCCGGGCCGCGCGCAGCTTGGCCAGGATGCGGTCGCGGGCGCTCATTGCTGATCCCCTGCCGGCTTTCCGCCGGTGCGGCGGAGCAGGAAAGTGGCCAGATGCTCGCCGGGCAGGGAGGGCTTGGCACGGCGGGCGTCCAGGTCTTCCTTGGCGGCCCGCTTCGTGATGTTGAGCATGCAGCCGCAGTCGGCGGTGACCAGCTGGCTGGCGCCGGTGGCCTTGAGGGACGCGACCTTGTCGGTGACCATCGCGGTGGAGATGTCCGGGTGCTTCAGCGAGAAGGTGCCGCCGAAGCCGCAGCATTCGGACTCGTGGTCGTGGTGGGCGAGGGTCACGTTGCCCAGGCGGGCCAGCAGTTCTCGGCCGACCAGGTGGGTGCCCATCTCGCGGCGCGCAGAGCAGGATGTGTGCAGCGTGACAGTGGTCGCAGGGCCTTCGTCCTTGCGGTTGAAGCCGACCACGTGCAGCAGGAACTCGGCGAATTCGTAGGTGCGCGCAGCGATGGCGGCGGCGCGGGCCTGGAGGGCTGCATCGTCACCGACGGCCTTCTCCCAGTGCCAGCGGATCATGCCGCCGCAGGAGCCGGACGGAACGACGATGGGGTAGTCGCCAGGGAACAGGTCGAGCTGGGAGGCGACGACGTGGCGGGCTTCTTCCGGAAAGCCGCTGGTGAAAGCCGGCTGGCCGCAGCAGGTCTGGTTGTCCGGGAAGATCACGCGGATGCCTTCCCGTTCGAGGAGGGTGATGGCATCCATGCCCGCTTCGGGGACGAACATGTCCACCAGGCAGGTTCCATAGAAATAGACCGCCTCGGGGCGGGACGGATAGCTGCGTGCCTGATGTCCGGCATGCGTACTGACCACGGGTGTGCTCACGTCTCCTCCAGTCTTTGTCTCGCCTGCAAGTGCGGAAGCGCTGTTCCGTGCCGCGGCGTTATGAGTGTTCGAACCGGCCATCGGGTAAAATGGTAAGACCAATTTATCTCGTTCGCGGGAACTTTACGCATTGGCGAAAATCGAGTCAATTATCCAAAACCCTGATACCTCCGATTTTCCGATTTATAGTCTCTGGAGAGGTACTTGTCCGCTGTCGGGGAGTTGTTGGCGCGTTTTTGCCGTCGTAATATTGTGGTCTGACCACTTGATTGAGATTCCGATGAGTAGCAACGGCAAGCTGGTTGTCCAGCGCCTTTCCGACACTATTGCCCTCGAACTGGAGCGGCGCATCCTGGAGGGCGCGCTGAAGCCCGGCGACCGTCTGCAGCCCGAGCGCGAGCTGGCTGCGGAATTGGGCGTGTCCCGCCCGTCCCTGCGGGAGGCCCTGCAAAAGCTGGTTTCCAAGGGCTTGCTGCACAGCCGCCAGGGCGGCGGAACCTATGTGACGGACCGGCTCGACGCCGGCTTCACCGACCCCTGGCAGGAGATGCTGGGGCGCCACCCGAATGTGCAGGAAGATCTGTTGGAGTTTCGTGGCATGCTGGAGTCGGAAGCCGCGTCGCTGGCGGCCCGGCGGGCCACGGACGCCGATCTGCTGCGCATCGGCGAGGCCTACGGGCGTGTCGAGGCGCTGTTTGCCCAGGGGCCGTCGGCGGAGGTTTTCGAGGAGCAGGTGAAGGCCGATCTGGCCTTTCACCAGGCCATTGCCGAGGCGGCTCACAACGTGATGTTCGGGCACCTGACCGCCAGCCTGTTCCGGGTGACCCACGACCACATCGACCGCAATTTGCGTCACCTGCGCCGTCTCGAAGAGGACTGGCTGGAACTGCGCGGCCAGCATGCGGCGATCTGGGAGGCGGTGCGCACTCGTAACGCCCAGGCTGCCCAAGTAGCAGTCCGGCGGCATATGGATTTCGTGCAGGAGAGCATGCGTGCCAGCGCACAGCACGAGGCGCGCGAGTCCCGGGCGCAGGTGGCCCGCAAACTGGCCAAGGCAGCGGACTAGCGGGACGGACGCGCTAGAATCGGCATTTTCGTGTATTCCAGGATATGCCAATGGATTCCCTTGATGCGTTGCGCGCCGGCAGGCTGGCCGGCGCCCGCCACCTCAAGCTGGCATGTGGCTTGACCGAATTTCCGCCGGAGATTCTTGAACTGGCCGATACGCTGGAGGTGCTCGATCTCTCCGGCAACCGGCTGGCGTCCCTGCCGCCCGAACTGTCGCGCCTGCACCGTTTGCGCATCCTGTTCTGTTCGGGCAATCCCTTCACCGTGCTGCCCGAGGTGCTCGGTGAATGCCCCCGGCTCGAGATGGTCGGCTTCAAGTCCTGCGACCTGCATACGGTGCCGATGGCTGCGTTGCCTGCCAGGCTGCGCTGGCTGATCCTGACCGACAACGCGATTGCCGACCTGCCGGCGGCCATCGGCCACTGCGCCGGCCTGCAGAAGCTGATGCTGGCCGGTAACCGGCTGCGCGCCTTGCCCGACGCGATGGCGGCGTGCACAGGCCTGGAATTGCTGCGCATTTCGGCCAACCGGCTGACGGCTCTGCCGGCGTGGCTGTTTGAACTGCCGCGTCTGTCGTGGCTGGCCTATGCGGGCAATCCATTCTGCGCCTCCGTCGAGCGTTCGCGCCTGGGCGGTGATGCGGCGATCCGCATCCCGCGGGCCGACCTGTCGTTAGGCGAGCGGCTTGGCGAAGGGGCGTCCGGCGTGATTCGTCTGGCCGCGTGGGCCGGCAGTGGTGGAGAGCGCCCGGTGGCGGTCAAACTCTTCAAGGGCACGATGACGAGCGACGGCTTGCCGCAGCACGAGATGAGGGCCTGTCTGGAAGCCGGCGACCATCCGGGCCTGATCCCCGTGCTCGGCCGCCTGGAGGCCGAGGACGAGGCCGCCGATGGCCTGGTGATGGCCTTGATCGATCAGGCCTTTGCGAACCTGGCCGGGCCTCCCAGCCTGGAGTCCTGTACGCGCGACGTCTATGCGGACGGTGCCACCTTCACCATGGATGCAGTTCTGCGCATCGCCGGCGGGATCACCTCGGTGGCCGCCCATCTGCACCGGCGTGGCATTCTCCATGGCGATCTGTATGCGCACAACATCCTGCACACCGGCGAAGGGCGGGCGCTACTGGGGGATTTTGGTGCCGCTTCCTTCTTCGCGCCAGACGACGAAGGGTTGGCGCCTGCGCTGCAGCGTATCGAAGTGCGCGCCTTCGCCTGCTTGCTGGAAGAGTTGATCGTTCGCTGTGCAGAATCGGGGCCGCGGTTGCAGTCCTTGGAACGTCTGCAGAGGCTCTGTGCGGATCCTGTTCCCTCACGGCGCCCGTTGTTTGAGGACGTGGAGGCCGAACTGGCGCGCATTGCGGCGCTGGCGCTGCACTTCAGCTGACGGCCTGAGCGGGCTGCGTGTCCTCCGCCACGGGCGGGGCTCGGCGGTGGTTGATATGCCGTTGTTGGCGGATTACGCTGAGAATCAGGGTAGACGGGCGTGTCCAGCTACAGCCCCGGCGGCGGAAAGGATGTGTGCTGTGAAGGTGACCGTGTCCATGCTGTTGGCCGGGCTACTGGCTGGTTGTGGTGGCATGCTTCCTACTTCCCAGCAGGAGGTCGGCAAGCGCTGGCGCGACTTCGACGATGTCAAAAGTACCTTCGACCAGATCGTGCCCTACCAGACGGGTATGGATGCAGTACGAAAGCTGGGCTTCGATCCCTATACGACCCCGAACATGCAGATCCTCAACCACTCCCAGGTGGTGCGTGCGGTGCTGCCATCCCCGCTGCAGGATCCGGCGACGGTTCCGAAGGGTATCCAGGAGTGCATGAAGGTGCAGGACGGCTGCGTGGGCTATTTCATGGAGCCGAGCAATGTGGACCGCAAGCGGGTCGGCAACTTCATGCTCGATTTCCTCAATTTCAAGCGCAATACGTTGGTGACCGGCTGGCGTTTCGGCGCGCTGATCGTCGTCATCGACGACAAGGTCGTCTATAAACAATGGAGCGGCCAGCCGCGTATCGAGGAAAACGAGGTGCGCCACAACCCCTTGGGACCATTGCAGGGGGTTGGTGAGGCGCTGCGGCCGTCGCCGTAGTTGTACCTGGAAATCGATCACGCGGCGTGTCCTTGGGCCTAATGTTTGGGCGCCGCGTGCCGTAAAATGAAAAGAACGCACCATCTGGAGAGTCAGGTGGTGGAATCACCAGGAGTACATCATGAGCGTTAGTTCGGTCAGCGGCGCCTCCAGCGCTGCCTTCACCCAGGCCCTCCAGCAGCAGGCCGAAGCCAGCAAGGTTCAGCAACAGCAGGCGCCGGAGGATGTGCGCAAGAAAGAGGAGCAGCAGGCCCAGGCTGCGCAAGCCGCCCAGACCGCTCCGGAGCCCACGTCGAATCTGAACGGGCAGGTCGTCGGGCAGGTTGTCAATACTTTCGCCTGATCCTGTCGGCGTATCGGCGGCATCATAAAAAACCCCGGTCTAAGCCGGGGTTTTCGTTATTCGTTGTGCCGTTGTCAGGCTGCCAGCGGAATGGCTGCTGCCGTATCTGTGCTGAGTTTCTCCAGGCGCTGGAGGATGGCTTGCCGCATCTGCTCGCGGGCCAGTCGTTTTTGCTGTGTCCGCTTGCGGTGATGGCGGTCAATGTCCTCCAGGGGTTTTTCCGTCAACGGTAGTTGAATGGTGCTGCGCCCATCGGTCGATGGCTGTGCCTGGAACGGTTCGAATGCCTGGCGGTACAAGGCCTCGAGGCGAGCCTGGCCGAGAGGTGTCTGGTAGTGCTCGTCGGGGGCAATAACTCGGATCCGGTCCAACTCCAGGAAGGAGAGCAGGGCGATCAGGCTGTCCATCAGCAGGAACAACGGCGCCAACTGGGCGTGGCACTTGCGGAATTCCTTGACCCGCTCGTGCTGGCCGATACAGCCTTGGTTCCGGCAGATCAAGGCGCTGTGGCTGCCATCTGCGTGCCTCTGGAAGAGAAAGCCAAGAGCATGACTCCATACACCGTCAATGAAGAGTACCAACTGGAATTCCCCTTCGTTGCGGATCGTGTCCCGGGTCAGCAGTACTAGGCGTACTTCGGCAGTCATTGCGGGGTATTGGACCGACCACAGGCTGAGTTCGCCCTCCGCCAGGGTGTCAAGCAGGGAGGGAGGAAAGCGGTCGAGCAGGAAACGGTAGTGATCG
Source organism: Zoogloea sp. GDB6 (assembly GCF_056724105.1). Lineage (NCBI taxonomy): Bacteria > Pseudomonadati > Pseudomonadota > Betaproteobacteria > Rhodocyclales > Zoogloeaceae > Zoogloea > Zoogloea sp. GDB6. The sequence goes on from NZ_CM161497.1 coordinate 765,647, forward strand.
TGGATGTGGCGCAGCGACTCCTCTACCGACCAGCGGCGTGAAACATAGTCCCGGTAATACCTCTCGTGCAGGCGAGGGGGCGTGCCGGCAAAAAGGCGGGTCAGGCGCTCGTTGAGAAACAGGGATTCCAGCGTGCGTGCTTCTGTGCGGAGTCGCTTGTAATGCCAATCTTGCCCCATGCGGCGCAGGCGGCGTTTCAGCTTGTACAGGCGGTAGGCAGGATTCAGGCTTTTGTGCAGGAAGCGGGCGAAAGTCTGGGCCATCGGGCGGGCTCGAAGCGGATACGTTGTGCCGATAATCCTACGGATAAAATCTTAACTTTTACTGACAAATTCTTAAAAATTCTCTGCGTTCAGGTGGAATTTACGAAAATATCTGTATTGGATAGTGGTTTCTGCGGTTGCCGGAGGTGGCTCCGGCTTCACTTATGTGCTCGAACGGTTGCCGTGAGTTGCATGTGCCGTGCTGCTGGGAAACCAACGCCGGCGAGCCATTTGCCACTGCTCCGGTGACAGGAACAGCTCGATGACTTCCATCTGTCGCGGCTCGACATGTTTGCGCCGTTCGATGCCTGTGGGGGATTTACCTTCGAGCTGCCGGCGCTCGCCTCCAGTGCGGCGTTCAACGCCATTCCAGCGCTTTGTCGTTGCGTGAGTCGAGCCCATCTGCGTCTCCCTTGTCCTTGTTGCTCTGCATTCTCCCGGCCTCGCCAACTTTTTTCCGAGAACTATGTCTCGCAGTGGAAAGTGGAGCGCTGCCCGTTACAGGGATTTGCAGAATCTGTCGAAAGGGGGCCGATTTTCCGGCCATCGACAGGAAAGAAGTGGCGTATCCAGATTGGCGTAACCTGTGTTCTCCAATTCCATGGCCGAACACGGCAAGCTCAAGGGGGCGCATCAGCTTCGAAGATAAGAACTCGTGAGTACCCTTGCTGACGCGACCTTCTTCAGCGTTAATGCATCAGGGCGCATCGATGTGAGTGTGAGTGCCGATGGGCGTGTTGGTGGAAACCTTCAAGGCTTGGGGTATTCGACAAATTTCATTGGTACTTGGCGCATCACTGATGATGCAAAGTTCTGCTTCGATTACACGCCGAACTTTGTAGGTGCGACACGCCGGACGTCTTGCTCTTACTATTTTCAGCTTGGAGATGAATATTTCGTGTCGTCGTCCAGGTCGGATCTGGCGGCATCCGTCACGCCCGGAAAAATCAAGCATTGATATTTACTAGGTCAGGCTCATGCGCTTCAAGAGCCGATCCGCCGCTGTGGCGGGTTTTTGTGCCTGATCGGCGGGAGAATAGAGCGACGGGGGAGGGGCGAGGGCGAAAAACAAAAAGGCCAACCCTCGCGGATTGGCCTTTTTGATCGAATCTGTTGGTGGTGATGGGCGGAGTCGAACCGCCGACCTATGGGTTATGAATCCATCGCTCTAACCATCTGAGCTACATCACCGACCGAAGCCCGCTATAATAGTGACTTGATGGTTGTTGGTCAACATGTGATGAAAAAACTTTATATCCGGACTTTCGGTTGCCAGATGAACGAGTACGACTCGGACAAGATGGCGGATGTACTCGGTGCGGCCGATGGGCTGGAAAAAACGGACAATCCGGAAGAGGCGGACGTGATCCTCTTCAACACCTGTTCCGTGCGCGAGAAGGCGCAGGAGAAGGTTTTCCACGACCTTGGGCGGGTCAAGCATCTCAAGCAGCAGAATCCCAATTTGATCATCGGCGTCGGCGGTTGCGTGGCAAGCCAGGAGGGCGAGGCCATCGTGGCGCGCGCGCCTTATGTAGATCTGGTGTTTGGGCCGCAGACCCTGCATCGCCTGCCCAAGCTGATCGCCGAGCGCAAGGCGTCGGGGCGCTCGCAGGTGGATATCTCCTTCCCGGAAATCGAGAAGTTCGACAACCTGCCGCCGGCCCGCGTGGAAGGGGCGAGCGCCTTCGTGTCGATCATGGAGGGCTGTTCCAAGTACTGCACCTTCTGCATCGTGCCCTATACCCGTGGCGACGAGATCTACCGCCCGCTGGCCGACGTGCTGGCCGAGGTGGCAGGGTTGGCTGCCCAGGGCGTCAAGGAGGTGACCCTGCTCGGTCAGAACGTCAACGCCTGGCGTGCGCCGGTGGATGGCGATGGTGGCGAGATGGCCGACTTTGCATTCCTGCTCGAATGCGTGCATGAAATCCCCGGTATCGAGCGGATCCGCTACACCACGTCCCATCCCCGCGAGATGACGCAACGTGTCGTCGATGCCTACGCCAAGCTGCCCAAGCTGGTGTCGCACCTGCACCTGCCGGTGCAGGCCGGTTCCGACCGCGTGCTGGCGGCAATGAAGCGCGGCTACACGGTGCTCGAATACAAGTCGCTGGTGCGCAAGCTGCGCGGCGCGCGGCCGGACATCTCCCTGTCGTCCGACTTCATCGTCGGCTTCCCCGGCGAGACCGAGGCGGATTTCGAGGCGACGATGAAGCTGATCGACGATCTGGGCTTCGACACCTCCTTCAGCTTCATCTACAGCTCGCGTCCCGGCACGCCGGCCGCCGACCTGGCCGACGACACGCCGCAGGACGTCAAGCTGGCGCGTCTGTCCCGCCTGCAGAAGCGCGTCGAGGAGAACGCCGCGAAGATCAGCGAGAGCATGGTCGGTACCGTCCAGCGTATTCTGGTGGAAGGGCCGTCGAAGAAGGACCCGAACGAGCTGGCCGGGCGCACCGACAACAACCGCGTCGTCAATTTCGCCGGTAATCCGCGCCTGATCGGGAATTTCGTGGACGTCACCATCGTGTCGGCGCTGCCCCATTCCCTGCGTGGCGCGATCGTCACCCGGGACTGAGGCGTCGATGATCCTGTCTTCCCCCGCGGGCGCGGCTCTGGCAGCATGCGTCCGATGAAACCGACCGAAATCGTCCTGCATCCTCTCGACAACGTGCGCCTCGCCAATCTGTGCGGGGCGCTCGACGAGAACATTCGCCAGATCGAAACAGCCTTCGACGTGACCATCGCCCGCCGTGGCGAGCGCTTCACGCTGAACGGTGAGCCGCCGCAGACCCAGATCGGGGCGCGGGCGCTGCGCCATTTTTATGGCCGCGCCGATAACCCCCTGTCGGTGGACGACATCCAGCTCGGCCTCATCGAGTTGAGCAATCTGTCCCAGGCCAACCAGCCGGCACCGGCCTTGCTGACCCGCAAGAGCGAGCTGCATGGCCGCACGCCGCGTCAGGTGGATTACCTGCGCCAGATCCAGGAGCACGACATCACCTTCGGCATCGGTCCGGCCGGCACCGGCAAGACCTACCTGGCGGTGGCCAGTGCGGTGGATGCTTTCGAGCGGGAGCACGTGGAGCGCATCGTGCTCACCCGCCCGGCGGTGGAAGCCGGCGAGCGCCTCGGCTTCCTGCCCGGCGACCTGGCCCAGAAGGTGGATCCGTATCTGCGTCCGCTGTACGACGCGCTCTACGACCTGATGGGCTTCGACCGCGTGACCAAGCTGTTCGAGCGCGGCTGTATCGAGATCGCACCGCTGGCCTTCATGCGCGGGCGCACCCTGTCGCGGGCCTTCATCATCCTCGACGAGGCGCAGAACACCTCGCCGGAGCAGATGAAGATGTTCCTGACCCGCATCGGTATCGGCTCCAAGGCGGTCATCACCGGCGACCTGACCCAGGTGGATCTGCCGCGCGGCCAGAAGAGTGGCCTCGGCGAGGCCGTGCAGGTGCTTGCCGACGTACGCGGCGTCGCCTTCACCCAGTTCCTCAAGGAAGACGTGGTGCGCCACCCGCTGGTGGCACGCATCGTCGCCGCCTACGAGAGCCACACCCAGAACCGCAACCAGCAACAACAGAACCCGCAATGAGCGACATCAAGCTGCCCCGCCGCCTCGACCTTTCCGTGCAATACGCCTGCAACAGGGAGGGCGTACCCTCTCGCGCCGAATTCCGTCGCTGGCTGCGGGCGGCCGAACCCGGTGCCGCGCGGATCACCGTGCGCATCGTTGATGAGGCCGAAGGGCGGGAACTCAACCGGGATTACCGGGGCAAGGACTACGCCACCAACGTGCTGACCTTTGCCTATGATGAAGGCGAGGACATGCCCTTGCCGGAAGGTTTGCCGCTGATGGGCGATCTGGTGCTGTGCCGGCAGGTCGTCGAGCGCGAGGCGGCGGAGCAGGGCAAGGCCGTGGACGCGCATTACGCTCACTTAAGCGTGCATGGTATGCTGCATTTGCAAGGCTTTGACCACGAAGAAGATACCGAGGCCGAGGAGATGGAAGCGCGGGAGCGCACGATCCTGGCTGAACTGGGTTATGCCGACCCCTACGCGGGGGAACGCTAGCAGGAGACTCGATGGTGGGCTGAGCAATGCGCCATGGGCAATGGTGGACCGTATGGTCGGCCATTGCCCATGGCCCATTTCTCATCCACCCTTTTTATGGAACCCTATAGTAGTAAACCGTCTTTGCTCGAACGGCTGTCCGCGCTCCTGACCCGGGAGCCGGAAGACCGGGAAGAGTTGTTGCACCTTCTGCATTCCGCCCACGATCGCAACCTGTTCGACGCGGATGCCCTGGCCATCATCGAGGGAGCCTTGCAGGTTTCCGACATGAAGGTGCGCGACGTGATGATTCCCCGGGCGCAGATGGACGTCGTCAATGTGGACGACTCCATCGAAGACATCACCCGTTTCGCCATCAACGCTGCCCACTCGCGCTTCCCGGTCATCGGTGAAGGCAAGGACGACGTGGTCGGTATCCTCCTCGCCAAGGACCTCCTGCGGGTCTTCGCCGGCGAAGCCTTCGATCTGCGCGACATGCTCCGCCCGGCCGTCTTCGTGCCGGAATCCAAGCGCCTCAACGTGCTGCTGCGCGATTTCCGTGTCAGCCGCAACCACATGGCGATCGTCGTGGACGAGTACGGCGGCGTGGCGGGGCTGGTCACTATCGAGGACGTGCTGGAGCAGATCGTCGGCGACATCGAGGACGAATACGACTTCGACGAGACCGCCGACAACATCCGCCTCGACCAGGCAGGCCGCTATCGCGTCAAGGCTGGCACAGAGATCGAGGACTTCAACGAAGCCTTCAGCACCACCTTCAGCGATTCCGAGTACGACACCGTCGGCGGCCTGCTGATCCGCAAGCTCGGGCGCCTGCCCAAGCGCAACGAGGTGGTGGACCTGGAGGGATTGCGCTTCCAGGTGCTGCGTGCCGACAGCCGGCGCGTGCATTCCCTGCTCGTCGAGCGTCTGCCCGATCCGGAAGCGGTCGGCGGCTGATGCGGTTCTTGCGTCAGGGCGCGGCCCTGCTGGCGGGGGGCGCGTCAGTTCTTGCTTATGCCCCGTTCGAACTTTTCCCCGTCACCGCGCTGACGCTTGGACTGCTCTACTGGCTGCTCGGCGCGGCATTGGCCGACAGCCGGCGTCCCCTGCGGACCGGCTTCTCCATCGCCTGGGCTTGGGAACTCGGCACGATGCTGGCCGGCGTTTCCTGGCTGTACGTGGCGCTGCACCGTTTCGGCGGCATGCCGATGGCGCTGGCGGCACTGGCGATCCTGCTTTTCTGCGCCTTCGTCTCGCTTTATGCGGGCTTTGCGGGCGTCCTGTTCGCCCGCCTGCGGCGTGGGCGGCCCGGCTGGGATGCGGCGCTGTTCGCCGCCCTCTGGCTGCTTTCCGAATGGCTGCGCGGCTGGGTGTTCACCGGTTTCCCGTGGCTGGCCAGCGGCTATAGCCAGAGTCCACCGAGTCCGCTGGCGGGCTTCGCGCCGCTGTTTGGGGTGTATGGCGTCGGTGGCCTGCTGGCCCTGCTGGCGGCGCTGGGTGTCGAGGCGCTGCAGCGGCGCAGCGGGCGCCTGCTGGCGGGCGTCGCGGCGATGCTGGTTGTGGGCGCGGGCCTGCGCCAGGTGGCCTGGACCGAACCCGTCGGCGAACCGGTGAAGGTCGCCCTGCTGCAGACCAATGTGGAGCAGAGCCTCAAGTGGCGTCCCGAAATGCTGCGCCACTGGCTGGAGCGCAACCTGACGATGCTGCGCGACAACCCGGCCCAGCTCGTCGTGTTGCCGGAAACCACCATCCCGCTGTTGGTGGACGATCTTCCGCCCGGCTACCTGGACGCGGTGCGGCAGATCTCTGTGGCAAACGGCGCCGACGCGGTGCTCGGGACCTTCACCCGTGATGGGGATGGGCACATCTTTAACGCGGCGATCAGCCTGGGCCTGTCGCCGTCCGGCCACTACGCCAAGCAGCACCTGGTACCTTTCGGCGAGTATTCGCCGCCGATGTTCCGCTGGTTCTACGACCTGGTCAGCATTCCGATGGCCGACCAGACCCGTGGTGCCGCGCGCCAGCCGCCGCTGCACCTGGCGGGACAGAAGGTGGCCATCAACATCTGCTACGAAGATGTCTTCGGGGAGGAGCTGATCCGCAGCCTGCCGGAGGCGACGCTGATGCTCAACCTCTCCAACCTGGCCTGGTATGGGGACTCCTGGGCCCAGCCCCAGCATCTGCAGATCGCCCGGATGCGCGCGCTGGAGACTGGGCGGCCAATGTTGCGCTCCACCAACACCGGCATGACCGCGGTGGTCCGGCCGGACGGCAGCGTGCAAGCGGTGCTGCCGCCGTTTGAGGCTGGTGCGCTGCATGCCGAGGTGCGCGGCTACCAGGGGCTGACACCCTACGCCCGCTGGGGCAACTGGCCGGCGGTGGGCTTGGCCCTGTTGCTTGTGGTGGCTGTTGCTGCGGGGGCTCGCCGGCGCACCTGAGTTCGTCGGGTTATCATTCGGAGTATCCAGTTTCAATGCAGTGCGCTGCTGCAGCCCGTCGCCAGTAGGCGACGGGCCGTTCCGTTCGATAACAAGATCAACACAAGGAAGATCTCGCCATGACCGATAGGATCAAGTACCAGCTCGACGAAAGCCGCATGCCCAAGTCCTGGTACAACATCGCCGCCGACCTGCCGGTGCCCCTGCCGCCGCCGCTGCATCCCGGCACTCTGCAGCCCCTCGGTCCGTCCGATCTGGCGCCCCTGTTTCCGAATGCGATCATCGAGCAGGAAATGTCCACCGAGCGCTGGGTCGACATTCCCGAGCCGGTCCGTGAGGTGTTGTGCCAGTGGCGGCCGAGCCCGCTGTTCCGCGCCCGCCGCCTCGAGAAGCTCCTCGATACGCCGGCCAAGATCTACTACAAGTACGAAGGCGTGTCGCCGGCCGGCAGCCACAAGCCCAACTCTGCGGTGCCCCAGGCCTGGTACAACGCCCAGGAAGGGGTGAAGCGGCTGACCACCGAAACCGGTGCGGGGCAGTGGGGGTCGTCCCTGTCCTACGCCGGCGACCTGTTCGGGCTGGACGTGACGATCTTCCAGGTGCGCGTGTCCTACGACCAGAAGCCCTACCGCCGGGCCCTGATGGAAACCTGGGGCGGCCGCTGCGTGGCCTCGCCGTCCAATGAAACCGAGTACGGCCGCGCGGTGCTGGCCCAGTATCCGGACCACATCGGCTCCCTCGGCATCGCCATCTCCGAAGCCGTCGAAGTGGCGGCCAAGAACGACGACACCAAGTACGCCCTCGGCTCGGTGCTCAACCACGTGTTGCTGCACCAGACCATTGTCGGTGAAGAGGCGATCACCCAGCTGGAAATGGCCGGCGACGATCCGGACGTGGTGATCGGCTGTACCGGTGGTGGCTCCAACTTCGCTGGCATCGCCTTTCCGTTCATCGGCCTGCAGTTGCGCGGTGGTGCCAATGCCAAGAAGCGGCGCATCGTCGCGGTGGAGCCGTCGGCCTGTCCGTCCCTCAGCCGCGGCCAGTACGCCTACGATTTCGGCGATACGGGCCGTATGACGCCGCTGGTCAAGATGCACACGCTGGGCAGCGAATTCACGCCGCCGGGCCTGCACGCCGGCGGCCTGCGCTACCACGGCATGGCGCCGCTGGTCAGCCACGTGAAGGAACTGGGCCTGATCGAAGCGCGCAACTATCACCAGACCGCCTGTTTCGAGGCCGGCGTGATGTTTGCCCGCAGCGAGGGCATCGTGCCGGCGCCGGAGTCCAACCACGCGGTGCGCGCGGCGATCGACGAGGCCCTGCGCTGCAAGGCCGAAGGCAAGAGCGAGACGATCCTGTTCTGCCTGTCCGGCCACGGCCATTTCGACATGAGCGCCTATACCAACTACCTGTCCGGCAACCTGGTCGACCAGGACTACGACGAAGCAGAGTTGGCGATGGCGTTGTCGGGCTTGCCCAAGGTGGACTGACCCGGCCTGCCGGACGGATCTGCTCCATCCGGCACCTACGCCATGACGCCTGTCGATCCGCCGGGCTGGCATGCCCGCTCCCATCAGGAGGCCTTCGCGACCTTCCAGTCGAGCCCGGATGACGGGCTCGCCGAGGCGGTTGCTGCCGAGCGTCTGGGCGTCCACGGCCCCAATCGCATCGAGGCCCGGCCGGGGCGTGGGGCGGTGCTGCGCTTTGCGCTGCAGTTCCATCAGCCGCTGATCTACATCCTTATCGCCAGCGCGGCGATCGCCGCCTTCCTGCACGAGTGGGCCGACGCCGGCGTCATCTTCGGCGTGGTGCTGGTCAATGCGCTGATCGGTTTCATCCAGGAAGGGCGCGCCGAGGACGCGCTGGCGGCCTTGGCCCGCAGTGTCGCCAGCGAGGTGACGGTGCTGCGGGCCGGCCAGCGTCGGCGCCTGCCGGCGGCCGAACTGGTGCCGGGCGACGTGGTGTGGCTGGCCGCGGGTGACAAGGTACCGGCCGACCTGCGCCTGTTCGACACGCGCGCGCTGCAGATCACCGAGGCCTCGCTCACCGGCGAGTCCACGGCGGTGGGAAAGGGCGTCGAGCCGGTGCCGGCGGACAGCGGTCTGGCGGAGCGGAGCTGCATGGCTTTTGCCGGGACGCTGGTTGTCGCCGGTCAGGCAGCCGGGCTGGTGGTGGCCACCGGCCGCGGTACCGAGACCGGGCGCATCGCCGACATGCTGGAGCAGGCCGACACGCTGGCGACGCCGCTGACCCAGGCGATGGCGCGTTTTTCCAGTGCGCTGCTGGTACTGATCCTGGCACTGGCGGCACTGGGTTTCGTGGTCGGCAGCCTGCGCGGCGAACCCTGGCTCGACATGCTGATGGCAGCCGTGGCGCTGGCGGTCGGGGCGATTCCCGAAGGCCTGCCGGCGGCGGTGACGGTGACCCTGGCCATCGGCGTGGCGCGCATGGCCCGCCGCCGCGCGATCATCCGCCGTCTGCCGGCAGTGGAAACCCTCGGCAGCACGACGGTGATCTGCTCCGACAAGACCGGCACCCTCACCGAGAACCAGATGACCGTGCGTGCCGCCTTTGCTGGCGGCGGGCGTTACGACTTCAGCGGGGACGGCTATGCGCCGCGGGGCGCGGTGAGTGCCAACGGTACAGAACTGGCCGAGCCGCCAGCCGCCTTGCGCGAACTCCTGCTGGCTGGCGTGCTGTGCAACGACGCGGGTCTGCGGGAAGAGAGCGGCGACTGGCAGATCACCGGTGATCCCACCGAGGCGGCGCTATTGGTTGCGGCCCGCAAGGCCGGTCTCGACGAGGAGGCGCTGGGCATGGCGATGCCCCGGCTGGACGAGATCGCCTTCGATTCGGCGCGCCAGTTCATGGCCACGCTGCACCGCAGTGACGGAGGCTGCGTCGTCATGTTGAAAGGGGCGCCGGAAGTCGTGCTGCGCCGCTGTACGCACATGCTCGACGGCGACGGTAGCGTGATTCCGCTCGACGCGCAGGCCGTCCATGAGGTGGCGCGTGGCCTGGCCGCCGAAGGGTTACGGGTGCTGGCCTTCGCCTGTTTGCCGACTGCGGCGAAAACGCTGGACGAGACCACCCTGGCCGACGGCCTGTGCTTCCTCGGCCTGCAAGCGATGCTCGATCCGCCCCGACAGGCGGCGATCGGTGCCATCCGCGCGTGTCACCGGGCCGGCATTACGGTCAAGATGATCACCGGCGACCACGCGGTGACGGCGCTGGCGATCGCCCGCCAGTTGGGCCTGGTGGAGGAGGGCGCGCGGGCCCTGAGCGGCCGCGAACTGGCCCGGCTCGATGCGGACGGGCTGCGCGGCGTGGTGCGCGACGTCCATGTCTTCGCCCGCGTCGAGCCCGAGCAGAAGCTGCGTCTGGTACGGGCCCTGCAGGCCAACGGCGAAGTGGTGGCGATGACCGGCGACGGGGTGAACGACGCGCCGGCCCTGAAGGCTGCCGACATCGGCGTGGCGATGGGCGCAGGCGGTACCGAGGTCGCCAAGGAGGCCGCCGCGATGGTCCTCACCGACGACAACTTCGCCAGCATCGAGGCCGCGGTCGAGGAGGGGCGCGGCGTTTACGACAACTTGGTGAAGTTCATCATCTGGACCCTGCCGACCAATTTCGGCGAGGGGCTGGTGATTCTCTTTGCGGTGCTGGCCGGCGTGACACTGCCGATCACGCCGCTGCAGATACTGTGGATCAACATGACCACGGCGGTCTTGCTGGGCCTGGCGCTGGCCTTCGAGCCGATCCAGGGCGATGTGATGGGGCGCCCGCCACGCCCGCCCGGCACGCCCATCGTCGATCGTCTGCTGGTGCGGCGCATCGTGCTGGTCGGGGCCTTGCTGCTGGTGGCGTCCTTCGGCCTGTTCCTGCGCTGGCGGGGGCTGGGGGCGACGCTGGAGGAGGCGCGCACGGTGGCGGTCAATGTCTTCGTGGGCGGGGAGATCGCCTATCTCTTCAATTGCCGCAACCTGCGCGGTCCGTTCTGGCGCTGTGGATGGTTCTCCAACCCCTGGTTCTGGGCAGGGATCGTCGCGATGCTGGCCCTGCAGGGGCTATTCACGTGGCTGCCGGCGATGAACCGGGTTTTCGCGTCGGCGCCGCCGCCGGCTGCCGCGTGGGCAGAGATTGCCGCTGCTGCGGTGCTGATGGCGGTCATCGTCGGCCTGGAAAAAGGGTTCGTAAAAAAACACGGGGGCGAATGAACTCGCCCCCGTCATGCGTGCCTTGCCGCAAGGCTTCCGTTTCGTTCAGACGCGGAAGCGGCCGATCTGATCCTTCAGGCTGAAGGCGATCTTCTCCAGGCCGACCGCAGCATCGGCGGCACCGCGGATGTTCTCCGTGGTGCTTTCCACCATCGTCGAGATTTCCTCGACACGTTGCGCGATGGAAGTGCTGGCGGCACTCTGTTCCCGCGTCGCGTCGGCGATCTCGCGGACTCGTTCGAGGGTCTGGCGGGCGCCGCTCTCGATGGCGTGCAGGGCCTCGGCGGCTGATGCGGCCAGCGCGACGCCCTGATCCACTTCGGGCAGCGCGGCGTTCATCGCCTCGACGGCGCTGCTGGTGTCGCTCTGGATGCCGGCGATCATCTGCTCGATCTCGGTGGTGGCCGAGGAGGTCCGTTCGGCCAGCTTGCGCACCTCGTCGGCGACCACTGCGAAGCCGCGGCCCTGCTCACCCGCGCGGGCGGCTTCGATGGCCGCGTTGAGCGCCAGCAGGTTGGTCTGGCCGGCGATTTCCTTGATCACGTTGGCGATCGACGAGACCTGCCCGATGCGCTCTTCCAGGGCCAGGATGCGCCCGGAGGCGCTGGTGACGGTTTCCGACATCTTGCGGATCGCGCCGGCCGCCTGGTCCACCCGCTGGCTGCCTTCGGCGGCCAGGCGCATCGCCTCCTGGGAGTTCTCTTCGGTTTCCAGCGCGCTGGCCGAAATGTGGCTGGAGCTGACGGTCAGCTCCTCCATCGCGGCGGCCATCGACGTGGTGGCATCGGACTGTCGTTCGGCTGCTTCGGCAACCTCGCTCGACACGCGGCTGATGTGGTCGGCGTTATGCACCAGTTGATTGGCCCCGCTGTTGATCTCACCCATCATGCTGCGCAGAGCGCTGACCATGGTGTCGAGGGCGCCGAGCATGCTGCCGCTCTGAACGGTTCCAAGGTTGGCGGTCAAGTCGCCTTGGGCGGCGCGCTGCATCACCGCGGTGGCCTCGGTTGGTTCGCCGCCGAGCTGGCTGGTGACACTGGTGCTGACACGCCAGCCGACGATGCCGAGCAAGGCCAGCAGAGCGAGCGAGATGCTGCCAAGCAGGCCGGCGATGGAGCGGAACTGGCTGTCCACATCATCCACATAGATGCCGGTACCCAGCACCCAGCCCCACGGGGCAAACGGGGCTGCGTAGGACAGCTTCGGTTGCGGCGTGGTCTCGCCGGCCTTCGGATACCAGTAATCCACAAAGCCACCGCCCGCGGTGGCGACCCTGACCATCTCCGTGATCATTGTCTTGCCGTTGGTATCCTTCAGACCGCTGGCATCGGTACCTTCCCGTTCCGGCTTGGGGGGCAGCATCACGTAGTGGCTGCGATTGTCGACGATGAACAGGTAGTTGTTGCCGGCATAGCGGACGTTGCGCAGGGCGTCCTTGGCGGCCTTTTGCGCGTCGGCTTCGCTGAGGGTGCCGGCTTGGGAGAGCTTGTGATAATGGTCGACGACGCCCAGACCACTTTCCACAAGGTATTGGGTCTGTAATTTGCGGTCGTCCATCATGCTGTTGTGTAGGTGGGCCAGGCTCACGGCGCACAAGGCGACCAGGCCGAGCAGGGTCAAGGCGACAAGTAGCCGCATGCGCGTGGCGACGCGCAGGTTTTTCAGTTTCATGATGGATCCTCTCCTCAAACCTGATTTGCTCAGGTGCCGCCGGTTTATGTAGGGATACCGGCTGACCGATGTTGTATATATCTGCTCTTGTTTACGGCTTGTGTGTCCAATTTCTTGACAGAATCCGCGCAGCTGGCTGATTGAGCGTTGGGAGCGGCTTCAAAGCGTCGGCGCTCCCCTGTACGCAGAAACCCAGTAAAATCCGCGCTTTGCCCAAATTCGCGCGGCGCTCGCCGCGGAGACTCCATGTCCGTCCAAAAACCGACTTTCCAGCAGATCATCCTGCGTCTCTCGAACTTCTGGGCCGAGCACGGCTGCACCCTGCTCCAGCCCTACGACATCGAGGTCGGCGCCGGCACCTTCCACACGGCGACCTTCCTGCGCGCCATCGGCCCGGAACACTGGAATGCCGCCTACGTTCAGCCGTCCCGGCGCCCGAAAGACGGCCGCTACGGCGAGAACCCCAACCGGCTGCAGCACTATTACCAGTATCAGGTGGTGCTCAAGCCGTCGCCGGCCAACATCCAGGAGCTCTACATCGACAGCCTGCGTGCGCTGGGCATCGATCCCAACGCCCACGACATCCGCTTCGTCGAGGACGACTGGGAGTCGCCCACGCTGGGCGCCTGGGGGCTGGGTTGGGAAGTCTGGCTGGATGGCATGGAGGTCACCCAGTTCACCTACTTCCAGGAAGTCGGTTCCCTGTCCTGCCGGCCGGTGCTGGGCGAGATCACCTACGGTCTCGAGCGCCTGGCCATGTACCTGCAGGGCGTCGAGAACGTCTATGACCTGGTGTGGTCGATCGGCCCGGACGGTACGCCGGTGACCTACGGCAATGTCTATCACCAGAACGAGGTGGAGCAATCCACCTACAACTTCGAGCATTCCAACGTGGAATGGCTGTTCCGCCTGTTCGGCGAGTACGAAGGCGAGGCCAAGCGCCTGCTGGCCGTACCGCTGGTGCTGCCGGCCTTCGAGATGGTCATGAAGTGCTCCCACACCTTCAACCTGCTCGACGCCCGTGGGGCGATCTCCGTCACCGAGCGCGCCGCCTATATCGGCCGCGTGCGTGCGCTGGCCCGTGAAGTGGCCCAGGCCTATTACAACTCCCGCGAAGCCCTCGGCTTCCCGATGCTGAAGAAGGAGGCCGCGTGATGACCGGCGCGACCCTGCTCGTTGAACTGCTGACCGAAGAACTCCCCCCCAAGGCCCTACCCAAGCTCGGCCAGGCCTTCTCCAACGGTATCGTCGCCGGCCTGCGCGCCCGCGGCCTGGCAGCGGCCGATGGCACCTTCCGCTGGTTCGCCACGCCGCGCCGGCTGGCGGTGACCATCGCCCACGTGCTGCCCGAGGCGGCCGCCAAGGACGTTACCGAGAAGATCATGCCGGTGTCCGTGGCGCTGACCGCCGACGGCCAGCCGACTCCGGCGTTGACCAAGAAGCTGGAAGCCAAGGGCATCCCGCTGTCCGCCGTGGCGAGCTTCGAGCGCCGCCTGGACGGCAAGGCCGAAGCGCTGTTCCACACTGCTACCGTGGCCGGCGCCAAGCTGGCCGACGTGCTGGCCGGTATCGTACAGGATGCGCTGAAGCAGCTGCCGATTCCCAAGGTCATGCGCTGGGGCGACGGCGATGCGACCTTTGTGCGTCCCGCCCACAAGCTGACCATGCTGCACGGCGCCGACGTGGTGCCCGGTTCGGTGCTCGACATCCAGTCTGGCCGCACGACCCGTGGCCACCGCTTCATGAGCAAGGGCGACATCGAGATCGCCACCGCCGATGCCTACGAGCCGACCCTGTTGGCCGAAGGCAAGATCATTCCCGACTTTGCCGAGCGCCGCGCCAACATCGAGAAGCAGCTGGTGTCGGAAGCCGGCCGCCAGCACGCCACGCTGGGCGAGTATGCCGACCTGCTGGATGAGGTGAGTGCGCTGGTCGAACATCCGACTGTTTACGTCGGCGAGTTCGAGGCCGAATTCCTGGCCGTGCCGCAGGAATGCCTGATCCTGACGATGCGGGCCAACCAGAAGTACTTCCCGCTGTTCGACCCGTCCGGCAAGCTGCTCAATCGCTTCCTGATCGTCTCCAACATGGAGCTGGCCGATCCGACCAACATCATCGCCGGCAACCAGCGCGTGGTGCGTCCGCGCCTGTCCGACGCGCGCTTCTTCTTCGAGCAGGACATCAAGGCCGGCCTCACGCCGCGCGTTGTCAAGCTCGGCTCGGTGGTCTACCACAACAAGCTGGGCTCTCTCGGCGACCGCGTCGAGCGCCTGTCCGCAGTGGCCCGCAAGGTCGCCGGCCTGCTGGGCGCCGACGAGAACCAGGCCAACCGCGCCGCGCTGCTGTCCAAGGCCGACCTGCTGACCGACATGGTCGGCGAGTTCCCCGAGCTGCAGGGCACCATGGGCCGCTACTACGCACTGGCCGAAGGCGCCGCGCCGGTGGTCGCCGAGGCCATCGAACAGCACTACCGTCCGCGTTTCGCCGGCGACGCGCTGCCCGACAGCAACATCGGCCGTGCGCTGGCGCTGGCCGACAAGCTCGACGCGCTGGTCGGCTTCTTCGGCATCGGCCAGATCCCGACTGGCGACAAGGACCCGTTCGGCCTGCGCCGTGCGGCCCTGGGCGTGCTGCGAATCCTGATGGAAGCGCCGCTGCCTCTCGACCTGGCCGAGCTGATCAAGGTCTCCGTGGCGGCCTTCACCCCGGGCGTGCTGACCGCCGAGGTGGATGGCCCGCTGTATGACTTCATCCTCGAGCGCCTGCGCAACACCCTGCGCGACGCTGGTCATGCTCAGGACGTCGTGGACGCGGTGCTGGCCCTCAAGCCGACCCGCATCGATCTGGTCGTACCGAAACTCGAAGCCGTCGTGGCCTTCCAGCAACTGCCGGAAGCGGCTGCGCTGGCCGCCGCCAACAAGCGGATCGTCAACATCCTCAAGAAGGCCGAGGGTCCGATCGGCGAACCCGATGTGGCGCTGCTGGTGGAGGAGGCCGAGAAGGCCTTGTTCCACGCCATCGTCGAAGTCGCGCCGCTGGCCCGTTCCCACTTCCAGAACGAGGCCTATACCGACGCGTTGCGCGTCCTCGCCGGCCTGCGTGCGGCGGTGGACCGCTTCTTCGACGAGGTGATGGTGATGGCCGAGGAGCCGCTGGTGCGTCAGAACCGCCTGGCTTTGCTGAACCAGCTGGCCGGCCTGATGAATCAGGTGGCCGACATCTCCCGTCTGTCTGCCTGAGGAAGCCTGTCCATGAAGCTGATCGTGCTCGACCGGGACGGGGTCATCAATTTCGACTCCGACCAGTTCATCAAGTCACCTGAGGAATGGAAGCCGATTCCCGGCTCCCTGGAAGCCATTGCCCGCCTCAACGAGGCGGGCTGGCGGGTGGTGGTGGCCTCTAACCAATCGGGGGTCGGGCGCGGCCTTTTCGACATGGACACCCTCAACGCCATCAACGAGAAGATGACCAAGGCCCTGGCTCAGGTCGGCGGCCGGCTGGACGGGATCTTCTTCTGCCCGCATCCGGCGGACTCCACCTGCGAGTGCCGCAAGCCCAAGCCGGGCATGTTCATCCAGATCTCCGAGCGTTTCAACGTGGATCTGACCGGCATGCCGGTGGTCGGCGACAGCCTGCGCGACCTGCAGGCCGGCGTCGCGGTGGGCTGCAAGCCCTACCTCGTGCTGACCGGAAAGGGGGTCAAGACCAAGGTCGATCCGGCGCTGCCCGAGGGCACCGAAATCCATCCCGATCTGGCGGCCGTTGTCGCGCAGCTTACCGCCTGAAGGTGTTCGTTCCGTGGTTCTGATCCGCAATCTGTTGTTCATGCTGGCCCTGGGCATCTTCACCCCGTTGTATGCGGTGATTGCCATGGCGACCTTCCCCTTCGGGCCGAAAACCCGCCACAAGATCATCCGTGGCTGGCCGCGCATCATGGGCTGGGTCATCAAGCACGTGCTGGGGATTCCCTACCGCCTGATTGGCGCCGAGAACATTCCGGCCAAGGGCCCAGCCATCGTGGTGTCCAAGCACATGTCGGCCTGGGAAACCATCATGCTGCAGGACATCTTTCCGCCGATGGTCTTCGTCATGAAGAAGGAAATCCACAAGGTGCCCTTCTTCGGTTGGGGCATCGCCCAGATGCCGATGATCGCCATCGACCGGGCCGCCGGAAAGGATGCGCTGGCGCAGGTGGAGGCGCAGGGGCGCGAGCGCCTGGCCGATGGCCTGTGGGTGACGATCTTCCCGGAAGGCACCCGCGTCGCGCCAGGCAGCAAGAAGCGTTACAAGGCAGGCGGTTCCTGGTTGGCCGCGCAGACCGGCACGCCGGTGGTGCCGGTGGCCCACAATGCCGGTGAGTTCTGGCCGCGCAATGCCTTCTTCAAGCGCCCGGGCGAAGTGGTGGTGAGCGTCGGGCCGGTGATCGACACTACCGGACTGTCCGCCGACCAGATCAACGCCCTTGCCGAGAAGTGGATCGAGGCCGAGATGCGTCGCCTGTTCCCGCACCATTACCGCGGCCATTCCCGTAAGGAGGCGGTCCAGGCGTGACGGCACCGGCGGTCGAGACCCGCGAGATCGTCCTCAACGGTCAGCGGATCGTCTATCGGCTGCGGCGCAGCGTGCGCAAGACCCTCGGGCTGCGCATCGACGATCGTGGCCTGACTGTCGGCGTCCCGCAGCGGGTATTGCTGCGGGATGTGGAGGCCTTCATCCGCAGCCATTCGGACTGGGTGATAGACAAGTTGCACCACCGGCCGCTGGCCACCCCGCGGCCAGCCTTTGTGCCGGAGGACGGGGCGGTGCTGCCGCTGCTCGGCGACACCTGGCATCTCCGCCTCGGGCGTGGCAATAACCGGGTCCTGTGGCACGAATCCGGACCTGAGCGTGTTCTCGAGTTGGCCCTGCGCAGCGGCGGCGATGCCCGCCAGCTACTGTTGCGTGGCTTGCAGCAGCGCGGATTGGAGTTGTTTTCCAACCGGGTCGAGGAGTTCTGCCTCCGCCTCGGGCGCCCGATACCCGCCGTGGGGCTGACCAATGCGCGCACGCGCTGGGGCAGTTGCAGCAGCCGCAGTGGCATCCGCCTGCACTGGCGGCTGATCCATCTGCCGCTGGGGCTGATCGACTACGTGGTGGCCCACGAGGTCGCCCATCTGGTCGAGATGAACCACTCGCCGCGCTTCTGGTCCGTAGTGGAGTCTTTATATCCCGATCACCTCGCCGCCCGCCAAGCGCTCCGTCAGGTGGCGGCATCCCTTCCGTACATTTGAACAGAGGAGAACTCCATGCGCCTTCTGCACACCATGCTCCGGGTCGTCGATCTCGACCGCTCCATCGCCTTTTACACCGAAGTGCTCGGCATGCGCCTGCTGCGCCGTCACGACTATCCGGAAGGCAAGTTCACGCTGGCTTTCGTCGGCTACCAGGATGAGTCGGAAGGGGCGGTCATCGAGCTGACCCACAACTGGGGCGTCGAGTCCTACGAACTCGGCACGGCCTACGGCCACATCGCACTGGAAGTGCCTGATGCCTACGCCGCCTGTGAGGCGATCAAGGCGCGCGGCGGCAAGGTCGTCCGCGAGGCTGGCCCGATGAAGCACGGCACGACGGTGATCGCTTTCGTCGAAGACCCGGACGGCTACAAGGTCGAACTGATCCAGGCCCGGAGCTGAGTGGATTACCTGGGCGGGAGACCGAAGGCTTCCCGCAGCGCGACCAGTTCCTGGTGCAATTCGGCGAGGATGGCCGGCGCATCGGCCAACTGCTTCTCACGACCCAGTCGCTCCAGTTGCTGGGCCTTGGCCTGGGCCCGTTCGGCGCAGAAATTGGAAACCGCCCCCTTCAGCGCGTGGGCCGCGTTATAGAGCGCCTCGGCATCGCCGGCGGCTACGGCGGCATCCACAGTGGTCACCATGCGCGCTTCGTCTTCGGCATACATCTCGATCAGCTGATCCAGCAGCTCTGCGTCGTCACCCAGGTTGGCGAGTACTCTCTCGCGATCGAAGATGGGAGCGCCACTCGGAGTCGCTTCGGTGCTCGGGAGCGGGGCCGGATCGCCGTGCCCGACGTTGTTGATCAGCACTTCGACCAGATCGGGGGCATGGACCGGCTTTGAGAGGTAACCGTCCATGCCGGCTTCCAGGCAGCGTTCCCGGTCGCCTTTCATGGCGTGGGCGGTCATGGCGATGATGGGGGTGCGGGACATACCGGCAGTTTCTCTTTCTCGTATCCGGGCGGTAGCTTCGAAGCCGCCGAGGACGGGCATCTGGACATCCATCAGGATGATGTCGAAATGTCCGTGGGCATGCAGTTCGACGGCTTCCGCGCCGTTGTTGGCGACCTCGACCTGGTGTCCGAGTTTCTCGAGCAGGCGCAGCGCGAGGGTCTGGTTCACGATGTTGTCCTCGGCGAGCAGAATGCGCAACTGCCGTCGTTGCTCACGCAGGCTATGGCGCGTGATCAGGCTGCGGTCGTGCTCTTGCGCATCGACGGATTCGATCGACAGCAGTATGGCGTTCAGCAGGTCGGAGGCTTGTACCGGCATCGGCAGGTAGGCAGACATCCCCAACTCCCGGCAGCGGGCGCCGTCGCCGCGCCGGCCTTCCCCGGCCAGCATGATGATGCAGGGTTGCTGCTGGGTGACCCGCCGGATGTCCCGGACTAGTTCGAAGCCCTCGGCGTCGGGGAGTTGCGTGCTGACGATGACAACCCGGAAGGGATGGCCGTTGCTACTGGCCTCGGCCAGTTCGCGCCGGGTGCTGGCCGCATCGGGCATGGCCAGCGGCGCCATCCGCCACTGTTCGAGCAGTTCTACCAGCATAGCCCGTTCCGCCGGGTTATCCACTGCGACGAGTACCGGCAGGTTGTCCAGGTGGGCTTCGTCGTCGATCGCCGCGGCCTGCTGTCCATGATCGAAATGGGCGGTGAAGTGGAAGGTGCTGCCGTTGCCGGGTGTGCTTTCCACTCCGATGTGGCCACCCATCGCCTGAACCAGTTGGGCGCTGATCGTCAGGCCTAGCCCGGTACCCCCGTAGCGGCGTGTCGTGGAGGTGTCGGCCTGGGAGAAGGCGTCGAAGATCAGGCTCTGCTTTTCGGCCGGGATGCCGACACCCGTGTCGCGAACGCGGAAATGGATGGCGGCCTGGCCGTTGCCGCCGGCCTGGCCGGGCTGGACGATCAGTTGCACGCTGCCAGCCGTCGTGAACTTGATGCCGTTGGACAGCAGGTTGATCAGTACCTGGCGCAGGCGGTGCGGGTCGCCCACCAGGGCATCGGGGACGTCAGGGGAAACCTGGGCGGTGAGCTGCAGGTCCTTTTCGGCGGCTCGCTGCTGCAGCGTGCGTACGGCCAGCGCTACGCAGTCGCGCAGGCTGAAGTCGATATGCTCGAAATCCAGCTTGCCGGCTTCGATCTTCGAGAAGTCCAGAATGTCGTTGATGATGCCCAGCAGCGCGTTGGCCGAACTCTTCACCAACTGCAGGTATTCCCGCTGTTCGTCGTCGAGCTGTGTGTCGAGGGCCAGGTCGGTCATGCCGAGGATGGCGTTCATCGGGGTCCGGATCTCGTGGCTCATGTTGGCCAGGAAGTCGCTCTTCGAGCGGCTGTTGGCCTCGGCTGCCTCCTTGGCCTCGCGCATGTAGGCCTCGGCCGCCTTGCGCTCGCCGATGTCCCGCAGGTAGGCTGTGACGAGCCGCTGGCCGTTGCTTTCCACGGCGACCAGGGCCACTTCCACCGGAAACTCGTCGCCACCTTTGCGCATGGCGATGCCTTCGATGCGCTGACTGGTGTGCTCAGGGCGGGGGTCGGTGAGCTGTCTGGTGAGCTCGATGTCATAGGTGTCCCGCAGGCGTTCGGGGAACAGCAGCCGGGCATAGGGCTGGTGCAGCACCTCGCTGCGACGGTAGCCAAAAGTGCGCTCTGCGGCGGGGTTGAACTCGATGATGTTTCCTTCGCCGTCCACCGTGATGATGCAGTCCAGTGCCGCTTCGGTAATTGCCCGGTTGCGGGACTCGCTGGCGCTGAGGGCCGCCTGGCCATCGAAAAGACGAATGGAGGTCCAGTTCAGGGCATCCACCAGCTTGTGGATCTCGCGGATGCTGCCAGGCTCGGCCAGTAGTGCGCCCTGGTTGTTCTCGAGGGATTCCGCAAAATGGGCGGCACGTTCGAGACTGCGCAGTGGCCTGCGCAGGAAGTACAGGATGGCCAGCGTGGCGGCGAGCAGCGTCAGCAGGCTGGCCAGCGCACTGTCCTCGATGATGTGCTTGAAGCTCTCCTCTGCGGCTACCGGCTTCATCTCGACGCGCAGCCAGCCGAGCGGGGCATGCTCGCCGATGGCCGACCAGGAGAGGATCGTCCGCTGTGCCCGGGGCTGAGGGGCGCTCGCCTGCCGGTTGTCCGTCGGCAGGAGCAGTGGTGTGGTGGCCATGGTTTCGGCCTCCATGGGGGCATCTTCGTGCTTCCGTGCGGCGCTGGCGATCGGGACGCCCTGGCGGTCGGTCACGGTGACCCGCAGGATGCTAGGGGAGGGCCGGAGCTGCAGCAGGCGGGACAGGATCTGCGGGGCATCGCCGGTTGCTACGTAGGGTTCGAGGGCTGTGGCCATCTGCTGCCCGAGCTCGTCCCCATGGCGGCGTTCGAGACGCTCCACGTAAGTGGCCTGCCCGGTGCCGACATAGAGGGAGTAGGCACCGATCGACAGGGTCAGCAGCAGCGCGAACAGAAAGGTGAGTTGCTGGCCGAGGGAGCGTAGGCCGAGGCGGGATGCCAGGGCGTGAAACGGGGCGTTCATTCCTGATCTTGGTATCGCTCGCGAATGGCCAGCACTGCGGGCCATTGTTCCAGGAGAGCATCGACGCAGACAGGGTCGAAGTGCGTACCGCGCCCTTCCTTGAGCAGGCTCACCGCCCGATCCAGTTCCCAGGCCGGTTTGTAGGGGCGTGCGGAGGTCAGGGCATCGAACACGTCGGCAACCGCGACGATGCGCCCGCTCAGTGGAATTGCCTCACCCGCCAAGCCGGACGGATAGCCGCTGCCGTCGAATTTCTCATGGTGGTTGAGGGCGATCTCGGCGGCCATCTGGATCATCGGTGAACTGGAGCCGTTGAGAATGTCGTGTCCGATGGTCGCGTGGCGGCGCATGATGACCATCTCGTCGTCGGTCAGGCGGCCGGGTTTCAGCAGAATGTGATCCGGCGTGCCGACCTTGCCCACGTCGTGCATTGGCGCGGCGCTGAGCAGGCGTTCGCAATACTCCGCGTCCAGCCCGATCTGGCGGGCGATCAGTTCTGAGTAATGGGCCATGCGCAGAATGTGGGCGCCGGTTTCAGGGTCCCGGTATTCGGCTGCACGCGCGAGCCGGGTGACCGTCTCCCGCTCGCGGGCGACGATTTCTGCAGTCTTGCGCGTGACCGCAGCGATGAGGTCCTTGTTCCAGTCGCGCATGCGCTTGTGGCTTTCGCGCAGGGCCAGCATGGTCCGTACGCGGGGGTCGAATTCGTGGCGGTCGATGGGTTTGGTCAGGAAATCGTTGGCGCCGGCGGCCAGGCTCTGGTAACGGACTTCTTTCTCATGGGCTGCAGTCACCATCAGGATCGGGACCGCGTCGGCCGGATGGCGCCGGCGGACAGTCTCGATGAATTCGATGCCGTTGATGTCGGGCATCATGTAATCGACGATGATCAGGTCCGGTTCGTTTTCCCCGCACCACTGCAGGCCCTCGACTGGCGAGACGAAGGCGTGGAGTTCAGTGCCGGCGGGAGTCAGTTTGCGTACCAGAGCCTGGATCAGAGTGAGATTTACGGGGGTGTCGTCGATGATGACTATGGCCATGGGGGCTCCGCGGGGGGCGCTGCGCTATGGTAAAGCGCGTACATGAAGTGATATCGGTCAAAGTCCGGGGAAATTGAGTGCCCCGGTTCTTGGGCGCGCTGCGCCTGACCCGCTATGTTGCACGTACTACCTGCGCCATGGTCTCGAAACCCATGTCGTAGAGTCGTTGCAGTAGCGGCGCCATACGTTCGAGCGTCATGATCAGCATGCCGAGACCGACTGTGAGGGTAATCGGAAATCCGATGGCAAAGAGATTGAGTTGAGGTGCCGCCTTGGTGAGGATGCCGAGAGCGATGTTGGTGATCAAGAGTGCTGTGACGATGGGCAGTGCCATCAGCACGCCACTGCCGAAAATGACACTGCCGGAGCGGGCCAGCAACAGCCAGCCTTCGCTATGGACAGGGGTGGCGGCAATGGGCAGCCACTCGAAGCTGCGGGCCAGCGCGTCCACCAGCAGCAGGTGACCGTTGAGGGCCAGGAAGATCAGCGAGGACGTCAGGGTCAGGAACTGGCTGACGACGGCTGTCTGGCCGCCTGCCGTCGGATCGAAGAAGGTCGCGAACGACAGGCCCATCTGCAGGCTGACGAGTTCGCCCATCACTTCGAGGGCCGCCAATACGATGCGCATGCTCAGCCCCATCGCCAGGCCGATGAGGGTTTGCTGGCCGATGATCAGCAGACCGTCCCAGGAGCCCAACGGCACGCTGGGTGCAGCGGGGAGCGCCGGAGCCAGGCCGATGGCAATGGCAAGCCCTGTCATCAGCCGTATGCGCCGCGGCATCCCGTCGTTACCGAAGATCGGAGCCATGCTCACCAGCCCGAGGATGCGGGCCAGCGGGTAGGCCAGCACGGCCAGCCACGCATCGAGTTGGGCTGAGGTGATGGACAACATCGCTTGCAGAGCTGGCGTCAGCCGATCAGCGTGGGGATACTGTCGAACAGGCGGCGGATGAAGTCGGTCATCATCGTGATCATCCACGGGCCCGCCAGTACCAGGGTGATGAAGGTGGCGATCAGCTTGGGTACGAAGGACAGGGTTTGTTCGTTGATCTGTGTGGCGGCCTGGAAGATCGATACGATCAGGCCGGTGACGAGGGCGGCGATGAACAGCGGGGCCGATACCAGCAGGGTGAGCTCCAGGGCTTGCCGGCCCAGATCGATGACGGTGGTGGGGGTCATGGTGGAATCCTTGCTCAGCCGAAGCTACGTACCAGCGAGCCGATCAGCAGATCCCAGCCGTCCACTAGCACGAAAAGCATGATCTTGAAGGGGAGTGAGACCGTGGCTGGGCTCATCATCATCATACCCATCGACATCAGCACGGAGGCGACCACCATGTCGATGATCAGGAAGGGGATGAAGACGATGAAGCCGATCTGGAAGGCGGTCTTTAGCTCGGAGGTGACGAAAGCCGGGATGACGACGCGCATCGGCAGATCCTCCGCCTTCTCTACGCGTGGCGTCTTGGCGAGCTTGGCGAACAGGTTCAGATCCGGTTCACGGACCTGTGCGAGCATGAAGGCCTTGACTGGTACGGTGGCACGGTCGAGGGCGTCGTTGAAGGTGATGCGGTTTTCCGACAGGGGGACCCAGGCTTCGGTGTAAACCTTGTCCGCGACCGGCGACATGATGAAGAAGGTCAGGAACAGGGACAGGCCGATCATCACCTGGTTGGGCGGTGAGGTCTGCGTGCCGAGCGCATGGCGCAGCAGGGACATGACGATGATGATGCGTGTGAAGCAGGTCATCATCAGCACCATGGCCGGCAGGAAGCTCAGGGAGGTGAGCAGCAGCAGGGTCTGGATCGACAGGCTGTACTGGGTGCCGCCACTACCGGCCGGAGTGCTGGTGAGGGCCGGCATGGCCTGGGCGAGGACCGGCAGGGGAGCGAACAGGCACAGTGGTGCGAGGCGGCGCAGCAGCAGCAAGGTACGGTTCACGGCCGGCGCTCCAGGGTCTGCTTCAGCCAGGTCTGGAAATCCTTGCCGCCGGAGAGCAAGGTCGTTTCACCTGTGGCTGGAGGCAGTTCGGCTGCGTCAAGGGTGTGTAGCGTGTTGACCTGTCCCGGGGCGACACCGAGGACAAGCACCTTGCCCGCGACTTCCACCAGTACGACCCGCTCCCGCGGGCCGACGGGGGCTGCACCGCGTATCTTCAGCAGGTTGGCGCCTCCGGCGGCACCTGCTCCGAAGCGCTTGAGGAAGAGCAGCGTGGCGTACAGCAGCCCGAGAATCAGGGCGAGGCCGAGGAACATCTGAAGAACACTGCCGGCAACGTCCATGGTGCTGTCGGCAGCCAGGGCAAACGTGCTCGGAGCCAGCAGGCCGATGGAGGCGAGCGTGGTGGGGCGCATGGTGGGTCGATACACGATGGGGAGGCTAATAAACGAGCTTAGAGGGGGCTGGCTCGAAACGAAGTCCGGATTAGGCGCCCAAAACGGTATTTTTTCATGCTTTTCAGTTCATGCGGCTGAACCGCATGCTATGCCTATACTCAAACCGAGCATAACGTCCTGGAGGTGTGATCATGTTGCTCTGGCATCGTGACATCCAGCCCAAGGCTGGCGCGTCTGAAGGAAAGGTGGAAGCAGTCGAGTCTTCCGCAGGTTATGAAGCCAAGCGCCAGCGTGCGCTGCAGATCCTGGGCGAACGCTGGTTGCTCCACCGCGCCAATGCGCCCGACCGTCAACCGGTGCGTTCCGTGCTGTCCCGTCTGCACGGGGATGCCGCGATTCCCTGACAGGTTATTGCCGAAAGGAAGAAAAATACCGGCCTCCGGGGCCGGTATTGTAGCTACCCTCGTCCGTACGATCAGTGGCGCAATTTGCGGATGCGTTCCGCGGGCGTGATGATGTCGGTCAGACGAATACCGAACTTGTCATTCACCACCACCACTTCGCCCTGGGCGATCAAGGTTCCGTTGACGAGCACGTCCATCGGCTCGCCGGCCAGACCGTCGAGTTCGACCACCGAGCCGTGGGCGAGCTGCAGCAGGTTGCGGATTGCGATCTTGGTGCGTCCCAGTTCCACGGTGAGCTGCACCGGGATGTCCAGGATCATGTCGTAATCGTTGATCGAGCCCGACTTGGGGCCTGATTGGCCGAAGTCAGGAAACAACTGGCTCGCCGGCTTGGCCTGGTAGGGGGATTCGTCGGCGAGGTCGGGCTGTGCCGGGTCGGTGAGACCTTCGGCGGCAGCCTGCTCCTGCATGGCGGCAGCCCAATCGTCGTCGCTGATCTGGTTGTCGTCGTCTGGGGTGTCTGTTTCTGACATCTCGTGCTCCTAGCCCTTCGGGGCGACTTCTTCTTCCTGCGCCAGGAAACGCTCCACCTTGAGGGCGTATTGGCCGCGCTGTACGCCGTAGTGGCATTCCATGAATGGGATGCCGTCCACTTCGGCCTGGATCAGGGGTGGGATCGTCAGCGGAATGACGTCACCGGGTTTCATGTTGACGATGTCCCCGAGGGTCACCCTGGTGTGGCCAAGGCGTGCCGTCAGGGTTACTTCGGCGCTTTGCAATTGCTTGCCCATCATGCTGACCCAGCGGTTGTCCTGGGTGATGTGGTCGCTCTGCATCGTCGAATAGAGGGTTTCGCGGATCGGTTCCAGCATCGAGTACGGGAAGCAGAAATGCATTTCCGCCTGCGAACCGCCGAACTCCAGCGTGAACGATGCGGCTACGACGATCTCGCTGGGTGTCGCGATGTTGGCGAACTGGGGGTTCATTTCCGAGCGAACGTACTCGAACTCCAGTTTCTTGACCGGTAGCCAGGCCTTTTCGTACTCGGTGAAGGCTACTTTCAGCAGGCCCTGGATGATCCGCTGCTCGGTGGGCGTGAAATCGCGCCCTTCGACACGGGTGTGAAAGCGCCCGTCGCCGCCGAACAGGTTATCCACCACCAGGAAGACCAGGTTCGGGTCGAGGACGATCAGCCCGGTTCCGCGCAGCGGTTTGGCAACGAAGAGGTTGAGGTTGGTCGGGACCACCAGGTTGCGCACGAATTCGCTGAATTTCTGGACCTTGATCGGCCCGACCGAGACTTCGACGTTGCGGTGCATGTAGGAGAACAGTCCGACCCGCAGGTAGCGGGCGAAGCGCTCATTGATGAGCTCCATCGTGGGCATGCGCCCACGGACGATGCGCTCCTGGGTGGCGAGGTTGTAGTCCCGCACCCCTCCCGCATGTTCTTCCGCGTGGTCGGCTTCTTCACTCTCCCCCGTGACGCCCTTCAGCAGGGCATCCACTTCTTCCTGGGAGAGAAAATCCTGGGCCATGATGAAACCCCGTTACTGCACGATGAACTGGTTGAACAGGACGGCCAGCACGGGGCCGTCGTCTTCAGGACGGTTGCGCTTGTTCTTCTTTTTCGGGTTGGGGGAGTAGCCGAGTACGTCGTTGGCTTCATCCCGGACCTCGTCGGCCAGTTGTTCCTTGCCTTCCGATGCGGCCAGTTCGGAGGGTTTCTTGGAAGACAGCAGCATGACGATGCGGTGCTTCAGCTCCGGCATATAGAGCTTCAATGAATCGCCGATCTTGGCATCCGAAACGCGCAGCACCATTGTAGCTTGCAGGAAGTGTTCGCCCTCTTCCGGTGCCAGGTTGACGGTGAACTGCTCCAGTGGAACGAAAACCGGCGGATGTGAGGGGTCGACCTTGACCTTCGGCGGTTCGTGCGCGGTTTCCTCCTCGCCTTCTTCCCCGTCCGCGTGCTTCTTCTTGCCCAGCAGCATGAATGCGCCGCCGCCGGCAATCGCCAGGATCAGCACTGCCGCGATGATGACGATCAGTTTCTTCTTGCCACCCTTGGCGGGCGCTTCGCCTTCGGCGGCTTCCGCCTTGGTAGGTGCTTTCGACATGCTGGAACGCTCCTTATCTCACTGCATTGTTATCCATCACGTCCACCCGCCAAGCTGGAAATAGGGGCGTGATCGCCCGCCATTTACCTCATTTCAGGCAAACGTGTCTACCAGACCGTCCCCACGGCGGACCCATTGTGGAGCGCTCACGCGGGACATCGATCCGTCGTCGGTGCCGCGCTGGCCGCCCCAGGCATTGCCCCGCCGGCCGTCGCCGGAATTGTTCGACTGGCCCGAGGTACCGACATCGGTCTGACCGAGATTGATCCCGCTTTGCTCGAGGAGTTCGCGCAGGCGGGGCAGGCTCTGTTCGATCAGTTCCCGGGCCGCGGGGGTCGCTGCCACGAATTGTGCACTGGTCTGGTCGCCGCTGACAGTGATCGATACTTCGATCTTGCCCAGTTGCGGTGGTGTGAGGGTGAGTTGGGCGTGGCTTTCCTCGTGTCCGACCATCCAGCTGACGCGACTGCCGACCTCTTCGGGCCAGCCCGGACTTCCGGCCGGGGTGGCTACATGCAGCGGAACGGGGGATGTGGCCGGTGCGGCCGATTCTCCACGCAGATTGGCGAGGGCTGCGGCGTGAATGCCGGCAAAGTTGTTGGTCAGCGTGCTTTCTCCGGCGAGATCCGGATGTTTGCCGGCAGCCTCGCCCGCAGCGGCAAGTTTTGCCGTGGTGTCGGTAAGCGCTGCCTCCAGGGTGGTGCTGCCTTGGCCTTGAGCCGGGTTGGCCAGTGTCTGGCGGCTGAGGGACGAATCGGCGAGATCCAGGCTTGCGTGGCGACGCTCACCCGTACCGTCGAGGGCCGTTTCATCAGCGCTCCGTTCGCCAGCGAGTGTGACTGTATTGGTCGATGTCGCCGGGTGCTCTCCTGCGGCGAGGAACGCGGCGAGTGCCGCGTCGGCCGCCGGCTGCGATTCAGTGGTGGGGGTGTTGTCGTCGCTGCGGCGGGTGGATGGTGCATTCACGCCAGGGGGGAGCAGACTGCCAAGGAGGACCGTCGTGTCCGGGGAGGGCGCTTGCGCATCGGCCGCGGGAGCGTTTTCCTTGGTCGAGTCCACTGTTAATGCCGCCTCGCTGTCCGTGCTCTTGCCACCGCTTGCTTTGCCGGCGGATGTGGCATCCAGTGTGCTGGAGGGATGGGTGTTTACGAAGGCGAGCACACCATCAAGGTCCGGGGGGGCTGCACCCGTTGTGTCGGAGGACTGGGTGTCGCGGTCCAGGCGGTGGCGGGTAGAGGGGGCGTTCGTGCTGGAGGTGATCAGGCCGCCAAGGAGGACTGCCATGTCCGGGGAGGGCGTTTGCGCATCGTCCGCTGATGCGCCTTCCTTGGCCGAGTCCGCCTCTGACGCAGCCCTGCTGTCCGTGGGCTTGCCGTCGCTTGCCTTGCCGGTGGACGTGGTGGGAGTTGGATCCGTTGTGCCGGAGGTCTGGGTGTCGCGGTCGATATGGCGCTGCAGTTCGCGCGAGAAACCCGTATCGGCTGCGTCTGTGCCGGATGTCGTGGCGTTGTCGCCACGCGCGGAGTCCGCGCTCTTGGCGGCGCTGGAAATGTTCGCGAGAGGATTCAAAGCCGGACCGGACATGATGTTGTTCCTACGGAGGATGCAGACACCACCAGTGCAGCAAGCGGCATGCCAGCTACTGGTCTGCCGTTGATCCGTCGTCCTGATTCCGATCGCGGAACTGTTTGGCGGCGTGTTCGTCGGTCAGCTTCTGCTCCTGCCGGGCTTCCTTGCGGGCCTGCTGGCTCTGGTGGCGCTGGGACAGGGTGTCGAAGGCCTTGACCTTGTTGCGCTGGTCCACCCAGGCCTGCTGCCCTTGCTCGACACGCTGACGGGAGTCAGCCACCACCCGCTGCTGGACGGTGATTGCATCGTCCAGCTTGAGGAGGAAAGCGCTGTAGTTGCGCCAGGCATCAGGGCCGATGCCGTTACGTGCGGCCTCGACGAAGCGGGTCTGATATTCCTTGCGGTAGTCCACCAGAAGGGAGAGTTTCTCCTCGACAGCGCGTTCGCTGGCGATCAACTCGCCCAGCTTGCGCGCAGCCTCGTCCATCCGGTTGTTGGCCAAGTCCAGCAAGGTTTGCAGCGGGAAAGGCTCGGACATTTTCAGATGCTCTTTGCGTTATCGGGTCGAGGACGAACTCTTTACGGGAACGTAAGCATAGCCCTGGCGCCGTTGCGGTGTTACGGCGTTGCGCCGAAGAGTGTGTAAAGCTTCTCGACCGCGGAATCGTAGGGTTCACATTCGTCGATGCGTTGTTGCAGGAAGGCTTCCAGGCGTGGATACATGGCTACCGCCTGGTCGAGGACGGGGTCGGCGCCGGCCTGGTAGGCGCCGACGGCGATCAGGTCGCGGGAACGCTGGTAGCGGGAGAACAGCTGTTTGAAGCGCCGCACGACATCGAAATGCTGGCTCTTGACCAGGTTGTGCATGGCCCGCGAGATCGATTGCTCGATGTCGATGGCCGGGTAGTGGCCCTGGTCGGCCAGGCTGCGTGACAACACGATGTGGCCGTCGAGAATGGCACGTGCCGAGTCGGCGATCGGATCCTGTTGATCGTCACCCTCGGCCAGCACCGTGTAGAAGGCGGTGATCGATCCGCCGCCTTCCGGGCCGTTGCCGGCGCGCTCGACGAGGGCCGGCAGGCGGGCAAACACCGAGGGCGGGTAGCCGCGGGTCACCGGCGGCTCGCCGATGGCCAGCGCGATTTCCCGCTGGGCCATCGCGTAGCGGGTCAGGGAGTCCATGATCAGCAGGACCTGCTTGCCCTGGTCGCGGAAGTACTCGGCCACTGTCGTGGCGTAGGACGCGCCCTGCAGGCGCATCAGCGGACTGCAGTCGGCCGGTGCGGCAATGACCGCGGAGCGGGCCAGGCCTTCTGCGCCCAGGTTGTGCTCGATGAACTCCTTCACTTCGCGGCCCCGTTCGCCGATCAGCCCGACGACGATCACGTCGGCAGCGGTGAAGCGCGCCATCATGCCGATCAACACCGATTTACCGACGCCGGAGCCGGCAAACAGGCCCATCCGCTGGCCGCGGCCGACGGTCAGCAGGCCGTTGATTGCGCGGATGCCGACGTCGAGGGACTGGCTGATCGGGGCGCGCTGCAAAGGGTTGATGGGGCGCGATTGCAGGGAGCGGGAGTGGCGGGTGTTCAGCGGGCCGAGGCCATCCAGCGGTCGGCCGGCGCCGTCGACGACGCGGCCGAGGAGTTCGTCGCCCATTGGCAGATGCTTGGCCCGATCGGAGGCGCGGCGGCGCGGCTCGGTGCGCTCGCCGGCAATCAGTTGCGGCTGGGTCGGTTCAAGGGGGAAGACCTGGGCGCCCGGCGACAGGCCGAAGACATCGTCGGTGGGCATCAGGAAGATCTTTTCACCGTTGAAGCCGACGACTTCCGCTTCGACTGAACTGCCGCCCGGGATGACGATCCGGCAGCCTGAGCCAAGGGGCAGTTTGAGGCCGGAGGCCTCCATGACCAGGCCGTTGATGCGGGTCAGGCGGCCAGCCACCTGGTACGGCGGTGTGGCGCCGATGAGCTTCCGTGCGTCACCCAGGAAAGTACGCCAAGTTTCGGTGCCGTGGTTCATCAGGGCTCATCCCCATCCCAAGGCACGTTGTGGCCGAGATTGTCCATGATGCGGCGCCAGCGGGTCTGCACGGTGGCGTCGATCTGGCTGCCGGACGTTTCGATGCGTACGCCACCGCGGCTGATCGTGGCATCCTCGACCAGCCGATGGCCGGCGTGGGCCATGTGTTCGCCGAGATAATTCCGCACCATCTCCACGTCCTCCGGATTGAGGTGGATCTGGGCATGGGTCTGGGGCATCTGCCCAAGGGCCTCGCGCAACAGGTCGGCGATCGCATCCGGCCGGGTGGCGATGGTGTGGCGCACCATCTGGCGGGCCAGTTCGGTGGCTAATGCGAGGATTTCTTCGGCAACCTCCTGGTCGAGCGTCGTCAGGGAGTTTTCCATCCCCTCGACGAGGCCGTGGAAGTGCATGGCTTCGATGCGGCCGCGGGCTGTGCCTTCCTCGTAGCCGGCGGCGTAGCCTTCCTTGCGGGCTTCCTCGTGGATGCGCTCGATGTCTTCGGCGGTAGGCAGCTGGAAAACAGAGGCGTCATCCCCCAACAGTTCGTCAGCGAGCATGTCAGGCAGAGGTGGGGGCTCCGGCGCCGCTTCGGGCAGTGGGGGCTCGACGACAGGAGGCTCTACGGCCGGTTCGGATTCCGGCAGGGTTTGCTCCTGCGGCGCCTGCTGGGCGGCCGGCTCGTCGAAGGAGGGCGGAATCCAGCGCCGGTAGATGCCGACGGCCTGGTGGCGGTCCATGCTCATCGGCGGGCCCCGTGCTTAGACGAAGGCATCGTCGCCTCCACCGCTGGACAGGGCGATCTGGCCTTCTTCCGCCAGGCGGCGGGCGGTCTTCAGAATTTCCTTCTGCTCGGCCTCGACTTCCGACAGGCGCACAGGGCCGCGGGAGTCCAGGTCTTCCCGCAGCATTTCGGCAGCCCGCTGGGACATGTTCTTGAAGATTTTCTCGCGCAGTTCGGGCGGGGCCCCCTTCAGCGCGACCACCAGCGAATCGCTCTGGACTTCCCGCAGCAGGGTCTGGATGCCGCGGTCGTCCAGGTCGAGCAGGTTCTCGAAGACGAACATCTCGTCGAGGATCTTCTGGGCCAGGTCCGGGTCGTACTCGCGCACATTGTCGAGAATGGCGGTCTCCGCCGCCGAGCCGACGAAGTTGAGGATTTCCGCCGCATGGCGGACGCCGCCCATGGCGGTTTTCTTGACTGCCGACGCGCCCGACAGCATGCGCGTGAGGGCTTCGTTCAGTTCCTTCAGGGCCACCGGCTGGACGCCGTCGAGGGTGGCGATCCGCAGCAGGACGTCGTTGCGTAGACGGTCGGTGAAATGTTTGAGGATGTCGCCAGCCTGGTCGAACTCCAGGTGCACGAGGATCGTGGCAATGATCTGCGGGTGCTCGTTCTTGATCATGTCGGCCGCGGTAGGGGCATCCATCCACTTGAGGCTCTCGATACCGGCGGTATCGGAGCCTTGCAGCACGCGGCTGATCAGGTGGGTGGCGCGCTCGTCGCCGAGGGCCTTGGTGAGCATCGCCTTGATGTGCTCGTGGTCGGCCTCGATCGGCGAGCCCTTGTCTGCATAGGCGATCAGTTCGTCGAGAATGCCCTCGACCCGCTCGCGTGGTTGGGCCTGCATGGAGGCCATGGCGGCACCGAGTTTCTGCACTTCCCGGGGGCCGAGTTGCTTGAGCACCTCGGCGGCCTCGTCGGCGCCCAGGGTCAGCAGAAGCAAGGCTCCCTTTTCCAGCCCTTCATCGTTGCTGCTCATTGGCTCCCATCCATTCCTTGATCAGATTGGCCACCATCCGCGGATTCTCCTTGGCAAGGGCCAGCGCCTTGGCGAGCTTTTCGTCGTAGGCGAGGCGGGCGGCGGCTTCCGGCGACAGGGCAACATGGGCTCCTTCCTCGCCTTCCTCACCTTCTTCACCCTCGGCGCCTTCTCCGCCTTCTCCAGGCTCGGCGCCTCCGCCTTCTTCCTCTTCCTTCACCTCCGGTTGCGGCAGCACCTGCTTCATCAACGGACGGATGACGCCGAAAGCCACGAAGGCAATTACGCCGGCGATGACCAGGTATTTGGCGAGTTCCTTGAAGAGGGGGATGTTGTCCGGATCCTTCCAGAACGGCATCTCGAGCTGATCCTTGTCGGAGGCGACGAAGGCGCTGCTGGCCACGCTGATGGTGTCGCCCCGGTCCTTGCTGTAGCCGACGGCCTCGCGGACCAGGTTTTCGACGCGCTGGCGTTCTTCTTCGGGGATCGGCACGGACTTGACGTTGCCGTTCTTGTCCTTTTCTTCCTTGTTATTGACCACCACCGCCACCGACAGACGCTTGATCTGGCCGAGGGCCTTGCGCGTGTGCTGGATGGTCTTGTCTACTTCATAGTTGATCGTGGCGCTTTTGGTTGACGTGAGTGGCGCTTGGCCGCTGCCCGTGGTCGGCGGCACTGCCGGCGTGGTGACCGGTGCCGTGGCGGGGACTGGCGGCTGATTGGTCAGCGCGCCCGGCACGCCCTGCGGCCCCTGGTCGCGGGTCTGGCTCTCGCTGCTCTGCTGGCTGCGGATTGCCTGTTCCGGCGAGGGGTTCGGGCGGTAGGTCTCGGCGGTCTGTTCCGTCTGGTTGAAATCCACGTCGGCGGATACCTGGGCGCGGAAGTTTCCCTTGCCGTACAGCGGGGTGAGGATGGAATTTACCCGCTCGATGTAGCCTTCTTCGAGTTCGTGGGTATATTTCAGCTGGCTGGCGTCGAGGTTGCCGCGCAGGGGATCGGGCTTCTTGGTAAGCAATGCGCCGTCCTGGTCGATCACGCTGACGTTGTCATTGGTCAGGTTGGGGACGCTGGAGGCGATCAGGTGCACGATGCCGGCGATCTGCGAGGGGTCGAGGGCGCGGCCGGTGCGCAGGTTGACCATCACCGACGCGGTCGGCTTCTGCTCGTCGCGCAGGAAGGCGGTCTGTTTCGGAATCGCCAGGTGCACACGGGCCCCGGCGACGCTGGCGATGGACGAGATGGTGCGCGATAGTTCGCCTTCGAGGGCGCGTTGGTAATTGATCTGCTCATGAAACTGGGACAGCCCCAGCTTCTGGTTCTCCATCAGTTCGAAACCCACCAGCCCGCCCTTGGGAATACCCTGGGCGGCAAGGCGCAGACGCAGGTCATGGACCTGGGGGGCCGGGACGAGAATGGCATTGCCATTCTCGGAGAACTTGTAGGGGATGTTCTGCTGCTGGAGGCTGGTTACGACGGCGCCGCCATCCTTTTCCTCGAGATTGGAAAACAGCACGGAATACTCCGGCTGCCGGCTCCACAGAAGCACGCCGACGATCAACGCAATGCCGAACGCCAACGCCGCGCCGGCGGCGATCTTCTGGCGTTGGGACAGATTGCGGATGTTCTCCAGCACCTGCGCCAGCGGCGAAGCGGGCGGCGGAACTGGAGCGGCGGCGGCGTCTTCTGCTGCCATGGACACACTTCCTCTTATCGGATGCCCGCATTGTCCTTCACCAGGAGAATTTTGAGTCAGGGATAAGCGGCGCTTTTTGCCGCCTATTTGCCGCCTTGCCATGTGCCGGGCAGGCCTAAGCTGCGAAGCGGTGAATAACGCCCCGGATTGCCCATGACCTTGCCTGCCACCGATGACCGTCTCGACGCCCGCCAGCTGGCCGAAGCCTTTCGCCAGTTCAGCGAGGCTTCGGAGGCGCTGACCGGTGCCTATGCCGGTCTGCAGACCCAGGTCGGCCAATTGACCGAACGCCTCAGCGTGTTGATGGGCGCATTGCCGGCCGGGGTGGTGGTCCTCGACCGCGAAGGGCAGGTGGTGCAGGCGAATCGGGCCGTCGAGGCGATGTTCGCGACCTCGCTGGCCGGCGTGCCATGGGAGGTGTTCTGCGCGGCGCATCTGCAACCGACCGAGACGCCGGGCGAGTGGCAGCTCAGCAGCGACGGCGACACCCTGCGCGTCACCCGCGTCGATGCCCCCCTCGAATCCGGCGACGGTCACATCGTGCTGTTGACCGATGTGACCGAGGCGCATCGTATGCGCCTGGCGGCGGAACGCCAGGAGCGGCTGGCGGCAATGGGCGAAATGGTGGCGGGCCTGGCCCACCAGCTGCGTACGCCGTTGTCAGCGGCGCTCCTTTATACCGCAACCCTTGTCCAGCAAGAGATGGGGCCGGCTGATCGGGAGCGGATCGGCAACCGGGCCATCGAGCGCCTCCGGCATCTGGAAAAGCTGATTCGCGACATGCTGCTGTTTGCACGCGGTGAGACGCTGGGGCGAGAGCCCTTCGCCATCTGCGATCTGGTGGCTGAACTGGCTCAGACGTTGGAGCCGGTGGCTCGTGCCAAAGGGCTGGCTTTCGAGCCGGACTGTCACTGTGGCGTTTCGCAGGTGGTGGGTGAGCGCAAGGCCATCGTCGGCGCACTGACCAACCTGCTGGAGAACGCCGTACAGGCGACCGAGGCCGGCGGCAGCATCCGCTTCGACGCTGCGCTGGGCGCAGGGCTCGTACGTTTCAGCGTGACCGATACCGGTAAAGGTATCGATCCGGCGCTTCAGTCACGACTCTTTGAGCCGTTTTTTACAACTCGACCCGATGGTACTGGGTTGGGTCTGGCGATCGCGCGGGGGGTGGCGCGTGCCCATGGTGGCGATATCGGCATTCAGTCCGAGCCGGGCCGTGGCACCACCTTCACCCTGACCCTCGCTACGGGCGGCTGACGCTCGGTCGTTCCCCAGTTTTAGAGAGAAGTCCAATGCCCGATACCTTGAACATCCTGGTTGTCGAAGATGATGCCCCGCTGCGTGACGCTGTGTGCCTGACGCTTGAAGTTGCTGGTCATGACGTTACCGGCGTCGGCGATGGGCCTGCCGCGCTGCTCGAGGTGGAGAAGCAGGCCTTCAACCTGGTTCTTTCCGATCTGAAGATGCAGCCGATGGATGGCCTGCAACTGCTGGCCGAACTGCGTCAGCGCCTGCCGCAGCTTCCGGTGTTACTGATGACAGCGTTCGGCGATGTGGAAAAAGCGGTGGATGCGATGCGCGGTGGCGCCTGCGATTTCCTGATGAAGCCTTTCGAGCCCAAAGTGCTGCTGGAACATGTGCAGCGTTATGCCCGGACCCGCCAGGAGGAGGGCATGGTGGCGGCCGATCCGCACACCCGCAAGCTCCTCGCACTGGCCGACAAGGTGGCGGAAACCGATGCGACGGTGCTGCTGAATGGCGAGTCGGGGACCGGCAAGGAGGTCTTCGCCCGCTATCTGCACGAGCATTCGCCGCGCCGCAATGGCCCCTTTGTGGCGATCAATTGTGCGGCGATTCCCGACTCCCTGCTGGAGGCCACGCTGTTTGGCCACGAGAAGGGCGCCTTCACTGGCGCAGCCGCGTCCCAGGCCGGCAAGTTCGAGCAGGCGGAAGGGGGCACGCTGCTGCTCGATGAGATCTCCGAGATGCCGCTGGGGCTGCAGGCCAAGCTGCTGCGGGTGCTGCAGGAGCGGGAGGTGGAGCGGGTCGGCGGCAAGAAGGCCATCGCCCTCGACATCCGTGTGCTGGCCACTACCAACCGGGACATGACCAAGGAAGTTGCAGCCGGGCGTTTTCGCGAGGATCTGTTCTATCGCTTGAATGTTTTTCCGCTGCAGATTCCGTCCCTGCGTGAGCGTCCCGGAGACATCATTCCGCTGGCCCATCATTTCGCCGCAATGCACGGCGAGCGTCTGAAGCGTTCCGCACGCCTGTCGCCTGAGGCGGAGTCCGTGCTGGTGACTTACCATTGGCCGGGCAACGTGCGGGAACTGGAAAACACGGTGCAACGCGCCTTGATCCTCAGTGGAGGCGACGCCGTTTCTGCGGATACGATCCGTTTGTGCCTGCCACACTGGAATGGTGAGCCTGTGCGTCTGGTGCCGCCCCCTCCTGTTTTGCCGGCGGCATTTGCCGGCGAGATGGCAAATTCTGCCGTTGAGGTGCCGCAGGCGAACAAGGAGATGGTCCGTCCGGCCAGCATGAAGGATCTTGAGCGAGAGCACATCCTGCAGGTGCTCAAGGAGGTCGGTGGATCGCGCAAGCGCGCCGTAGCGCAGCTCGGGATCTCCGAACGGACCTTGCGCTACAAGCTCCAGCAGTACCGCGAGGAAGGGCTTTTCAGCGATTGAGCCTGGCGCCCGTTGCTTGGCACGTGCTTTGCTCTGCTATAGTGGAGAAAAAGGAGCCGAACCATGGATACCCGCGGGATCGATCAGATGTTGTCGGAACTGCGCGCCACCTCGCAGGTGGCGACGGGCAAGCCTGCCCAGGCCGCAAAAGCGGCTGGGGAGACGGACTTCGGCCAGGTTCTGCAGAGCGCCATCGATCAGGTCAGCTCGGCCCAGATGCAGGCGCAGGAAATGGCCAAGGGCTTTTCGTCCGGTGATCCGAACGTCAATCTGCAGGACGTCATGGTCAATCTGCAGAAGGCCAACCTGTCCTTCCAGCAGATGGTGCAGGTTCGCAACAAACTGGTTACCGCCTATCAGGACATGATGAACATGTCGGTTTGAGGGCGGAAGGAATTGAATGACAAAAGCCGGCATTGCCGGCTTTTGTCATTCCTGGGGGGCCGATCTTGTCAGAGGTGTTGGCGTTCTCGGGCGTTACGTTCGCGCTCGGCCTTCAGTATGTAGCGCTGAATCGTGGATGCCATGTTGCTTGGCAGATTGATGAATTCGCAGCCAGCACGTACGGTGACGCTGCCGTCCCGGTTGGTGATGCGGAAAACGTTGCGTACCCGCAGGGAGGCGGCCACCGGACCAGTTTCCGGCAACATCAGGCGGCAGTCGTGGAATTCCATATCGGCGGCAAACTCCACGCCGTTCGGCGGAATCACGATTGCCAGGCCGCCACCACTGATATCCAGCACATTGGCTTCCAGTGAAACCACTTTGTCGCCTGTGGCCTCGCCCACCGGAATCAGGCATGACAAACCATAGTTGCTCTGCATGGTCAGACGGAAATACTCCCGTCGCTGCAGGCGCAGCATGACGTTCGGTACTGGGATGCGGAACGCCTCATGCCCCTCGAAGGGGAGGCGCTCGATCTGGCGCGCGGCGAATTGAATCTTGACCTTGTCGAGTTGGGTGACGCAGATGAGCTGCTCGGCCGACTCCACGCGGCGGTTGATGGCTTCGTCGTTGGTCGAGTCCAGGATCAGGTGGTTCTCGTCGGGGGTGATCGCCAGGATGGCCGTCAGGAAGGAGTCCGCGCTCGCGTCGATGAAGGCGCTCAGCATGGAACGTTTGTGCAGAAGTCCGCGCAGGTTGTAGAGAATGTCGGTCTTCCCGCGCAGAAGGTAGCGGGAATAGTCGTCGGCCTGCAGGAGTTCGAACTTGAGCGGCATGATATGGATGGTCGATCCGCGATCAGGAAGTGGACGGATTTTAGCAGTCCACTTCGTGCTCCGAACGGCCATGCATCATCAAATGGAAAACGAGCCCGCGGGCAGCAGCCCCGGGCCCGTGAAAAACGGTGGGAGAGCCGTTCAGCGGGTGGCTTCGCGTTCGATCTCCTCGAGGCTGGTGTGGCGGACGTCGCGACCCTTGACCAGATACACCACGTATTCGGCGATGTTCTTGGCGTGGTCGCCGATGCGCTCCACCGACTTGGCCACGAACATCAGCTCGATGGACTGGGAGATGGTGCGCGGGTCTTCCATCATGTAGGTGATCAGCTGGCGCATGATGCCCTTGAACTCGGCATCCACCTCCTTGTCCTGGCGAACGACCTGGGCAGCGGAGATGGTGTCGAGGCGCGCATAGGCATCCAGTGCGGTGCGTAGCATGTCCACTACCGCGTCGGCGATGTGGCCGAGGCGGATTTGCGGCATGAAGGAGGAGCCGCCGGTATGCAGCTGCTTGGCCGTCTTGGCGATCTTCTTGGCTTCGTCGCCGATGCGCTCCAAGTCGGTGATGGTCTTCTGCACGGTGCTGATCATGCGCAGATCGACCGCCGTGGGTTGGCGCTTGGCGATGACCTGGTTGCAGGCTTCGTCGAGTTCGATTTCCAGGATGTTGACCCGGTTGTCGTTTTCGATGACTTGGTCGATCAGTAGCAGATCGCCTTCGCCAAGGCCTTCCATCGCCTTCACGATCTGCAGTTCGACCATGCCCCCCATCTGGAGAACCCGGTTGCGGATTCCTTCCAGCTCGGAATCAAACTTCTTGGAGGTGTGCTCGGTCATGGCAAGTCCTGTGATTGAAGGCAATGAAAACTGCCGAAGGCTAGCAGGGAAAGATGATCCTTTTGTGTCAGTCAGGCCCGTTCGAAGGTCTGCACGCCCTCTGTGCTTGCCAGCAGCAAGACATCGGCGCCGCGTTTGGCGAAGAGGCCGCTGGTCACGACACCGACGATGCCGTCGATGGCAGTTTCGAGGGCGACCGGGTCGCTGATGGCGAGGCCATGAACGTCGAGGATCAGGTTGCCGTTGTCGGTGACGAAGCCTTCGCGGACGATCGGTTGGCCGCCGAGACGGGTGAACTCACGGGCCACCTGGGCGCGCGCCATCGGGATGACTTCCACCGGGAGCGGGAAGCGCCCGAGCTGGGCGACCCGCTTGGAGGCGTCGCAGATGCAGATGAACTTGTCGGCCACGGCGGCGACGATCTTCTCGCGGGTCTGGGCACCACCGCCCCCCTTGATCATCGCCAGGGAGTGGTCGATCTCGTCCGCGCCGTCGATATAGACCGGCAGGGAGGTGACGTCGTTCAGGTCGAGCAGGCGGATGCCGTGGGCGGCCAGACGGCGCGCCGACGCCTCGGAGGAGGGGACCGCGCCGGCGATGCGGTCCTTGAGGGCGGCCAGGCCATCGATGAAGAAATTGGCCGTCGAGCCGGTACCGACGCCGACCACTTCGCCTTCGATCACGTAGTCGAGTGCGCGTAGCGCCGCCTGTTGCTTGAGTTCGTCCTGGGTCATGATGTGCAGCCGGAAGGCAAAAGCGTGATTTTAACCGGGCGGCGCCGATCCGATGCCGCTATCAGGTGAGGCCGCTGGCGACAGGACGGGCCGGATCGGCACACCACTCGCTCCAGGAGCCGGCGTAGAGCTTGGCCCCGTCGAGGCCGACAGCCTCCATGGCCAGCAGATTGTGGCAGGCGGTCACGCCAGAGCCACATTGAAGGACCACGTTATGTGCGTCGCCACCCTTGATCAGCGCGCCGAACTCTTCCTGAAGCTCCGACAGCTGCTTGAAGCTACCGTCAGCGCTGAGGTTGTCCTTGAAGAAGCGGTTGATGGCGCCAGGGATGTGCCCGCCAACTGGGTCGAGGGTTTCGTTCTCGCCTCGGAAACGATCGGGAGCGCGCGCATCGATCAGAAGCATGTCCGGGCTATGTAGATGGCCGAGAATGTAGTCGACATCTACTTTCATGGTGTGCTGAAGCTTCAGGGGGAATGTCTGAGCGGTCTCTTCGATTGGCTTGGTGGTGCTCAGTGGGTAGCCTCCCGCAGTCCAGGCCTGCAGGCCGCCGTTCAGCACTGCGACGCGATCATGGCCGAGCCAGCGCAGCAGCCACCACAGGCGGGCGGCGAACATGCCGCCGACGTCGTCATAGGCGACGACCTGGGTTTTATCGGAAACCCCGAGGGCGCCCAGCTTGTCGGCGAGAAGCTGTGGGTCGGGCAGCGGATGGCGTCCGTTGAGCCCGTTACAGGGCCCCGAAAGGTCTTCTTTCAGGTCGAGGAAGAAGGCGTTGGGCAGGTGTCCGTCAGAGTAAGCGTGCTGTCCGAAGTCTGGATCGCGAAGGTCGAAACGGCAGTCGAAGATGCGCCAGGAAGGCGTCGCTGACTCAGCCAGTTCCTGTGGGGTGATGAGCGTCGTGAAAAGCGGTAGCACGGCGGTAGCGTCCTCAGCGGCCTTAGTCTGCAACCGGCGACGGAATGCCGCTGATCCAGGCTTCGGCGTCGTCGGCATCCTCGAATACACGGGTGTTGGCATCGACGAAGATCTGCGACAACCATGCACTCCAGGTCACCCATTGGTCGTCAGTGACGATTGCGATACGGGCAAAATCGTGGGCGTGAGCACGCGCAAAGCGGATTTCCTCAAGGGCCATGTCCACGGTGAAGCCGGTCATTTCCCGCAGATCGAAGAACAGGCTGACGGGCCCTTCAAACTGCACCTTGTAATTGACGAGTTCTTCGAATTCCTTGTAGTCGGCCAGGGTGAACTCGCCAAAGACGGTCACGTTGATGCGGCTGTCCTTGTTATCGGTGGTGATCATCGC
Organism: Zoogloea sp. GDB6; assembly: GCF_056724105.1. NCBI lineage: Bacteria > Pseudomonadati > Pseudomonadota > Betaproteobacteria > Rhodocyclales > Zoogloeaceae > Zoogloea > Zoogloea sp. GDB6. Next base: position 806,817 of record NZ_CM161497.1, read on the forward strand.
CTGCTTCCTTTCTGGGCTGACTATATGTTTGCAGTGTAGCGCCGGACGGCGCCCGGCTTCAATCGGCCTCCAGGGCTGGTGTGGGTTTGCGGGAGGCCAGGGAGACCAGAATGCCGCTGGAGATGATGATCACGATGGCGAACATGGACGTCCAGGGCAGGTGCTCTTGCCAGAGCATGACACCGAATAGGCTCGAGAAGACGACCGTGCTGTAGGCTAGGTTGGCAGAAACCAGCGTCTTACCGTAGCGGTAGGCCCGAGTCATGGCGAGTTGGGCGCAGCCACCAAAACCACCGACGCCGAGCAGGATGGCCGCCCCTTCTAGTGAGATGGAATGCAGTTCGCCGGCAAACAATGCCCAGGGTAGGCCGAAGAGGCTGGTGATCAGCGAGAACCACAACACCGTGCGGGCCTCCGGTTCTCCGACTCGCCCCAGCTCACGGACGTTAACGTACGCGATGCTGGCGATCAGGCCAGCCCCCAGGCCGCTCAGCCCTCCGAGCCACTGGCTGGGTTGCAAGGTTGGCTTGAGCAGCAGGATCACACCGAAAAAACCCAGGCCAACGGCACCGAAGAGCACGGGGCTGACACGTTCCTTGAACCAAAGGGCAAGCAGTAGGGCGACGAACAGCGGAGAGGTGTAATTGAGCGTGACCGCGGTGGCGAGCGGCAGGATACCGAGGGAGAAAAAGTAGCACATCAGCGCGATGGAGCCAGACAGGCCACGAGACAACTGCAGACGCCAGTGCGGAGTGGCGGGGGACGTGTCCTGCAGGCGCAGCAGGACGATCATCATCAGTAAGCCCACAAGCCCTCGATAGAAGACCAGTTCGCCGGTGGAGAAGAGCGCGGAGCCGAGTTTGACGCACACCCCCATGCAGGCGAACAACAGGCTGGCGACGATCATCCAGAGGGATTGCATGGGGAGCTTCGGTGGAAGGAAACCTCCCCATTTTACTGAATGAACTCGCCCTGGCCCGGCGCAAACGTGAAAAACCCCCGGGGCTTGCGCCCGCGGGGGTCTTCAACCAAGCGTGCCGGCGAGGGATGCCGGCAACCGGATTTCTTAGTGGAACTGTTCTTCTTCGGTGGAGCCGGTCAGGGCCTTCACGGAGGAAGAGCCGCCCTGGATCACGGTGGTCACGTCGTCGAAGTAACCGGTACCCACTTCTTGCTGGTGGGAGACGAAGGTGTAACCCTGTTCGCGAGCAGCGAATTCCGGCTCCTGAACCATTTCGACGTAGTGCTTCATGCCTTCGCCGCCGGCATAGGCCTGGGCGAACTTGAAGGTGTTGTACCAGTTGACGTGGATGCCGGCCAGGGTGATGAACTGGTACTTGTAGCCCAGTGCGGACAGTTCTTCCTGGAAGGAGGCGATCTGCGAGTCGTTGAGGTTCTTCTTCCAGTTGAAGGACGGCGAGCAGTTGTAGGACAGCAGCTTGCCCGGGCAGGCGGCCAGCACGGCTTGGGCGAATTCACGGGCGAAGCCGATATCGGGCACGCCGGTTTCACACCAGACCAGATCAGCATACGGAGCGTAAGCCACGCCACGGGAGATGGACTGTTCCAGACCGTTCTTGACGCGGAAGAAGCCTTCCTGGGTGCGCTCGCCGGTGAGGAACGGCTTGTCGTTCTCGTCGTAGTCGGAGGTGATCAGGTTGGCGGCTTCGGCATCGGTACGGGCCAGGATCAGGGTGGGGACACCCATCACGTCGGCGGCGAAACGTGCGGAGATCAGCTTTTCGCATGCTTCACGGGTCGGCACGAGCACCTTGCCACCCATGTGGCCACACTTCTTGGCGGCAGCCAGCTGGTCTTCGAAGTGCACACCGGCAGCGCCGGAGGCGATCATGTTCTTCATCAGTTCGAAGGCGTTCAGCACGCCGCCGAAACCGGCTTCCGCGTCAGCAACGATCGGCAGGAAGTAGTCGATGAAGCCTTCGTCGCCCGGGTTGATGCCACGGGACCACTGGATTTCGTCAGCGCGCTTGAAGGTGTTGTTGATGCGGCGAACCATGGTCGGCACGGAGTCGTAGGCGTACAGCGACTGGTCCGGGTACATGGTTTCGGAGGTGTTGCCGTCGGCGGCGACTTGCCAGCCGGACAGATACACGGCTTCCAGGCCAGCCTTGGCCTGTTGCATGGCTTGACCGGCAGTGATGGCGCCGAAAGCATTGACGTAGCCCTTCTTGGCGCCGCCGTTCACCTTGTCCCACAGGACCTTGGCGCCGCGCTGGGCCAGGGTGTACTCGGGTTGCAGGCTGCCACGCAGGCGCACGACGTCAGCGGCGGAGTAACCACGCTTGACGCCCTTCCAACGGGGGTTTTCGGCCCAGTCTTTTTCCAGAGCGGCGATTTGCTGTTCGCGAGTCAGAGACATACGTAATCCTTTTCTAACCAAGTGGGGAGGGGAAGCCGGGGTGCGGAAGTCTGCTCTTGCGGGCTGTGCTTCGCGCTCACTCCTGAGCCGCTTGATCCTGCTGCCGTAGGCTTTGGAGCGCTTCGGAAACGTCGATCAGTGGGAGAAAGTATAGGGATGATCGTGCATGGCAGCAATAGGTCTTATATAAGATATAAGAAATAAATTTTTCAAAAAAAACAGGAGTTTAAGCTCCTGTTTTTGTATCGTGAAATAGTGTCGGCGATTATGAAATGAAGCCTCGCTGCGCTGCGGTCCCTTCTACGGGTTTACAGCAATGGGGTTTCCGACAGAATCACCCCGTCCTCGTCAGCGTATAACCATTGTCCGGGAACGAAGGTGACGCCGCCGAAAGTGACGGGAATGTCCACGTCGCCAGCGCCCTTCTTGACGCTCTTCATCGGGTGGGTGGCGAGGGCGAAGACGCCGATGTCCATGCCGGCGATGGGGCCCGAATCGCGGATGCAGCCATACATGATCACGCCGGCCCAGCCGTTCTTGACGCCCAGCAGGGCGAGCTGGTCACCAAGCATCGCACAGCGCAGGGAGCCACCGGCGTCCACGACGAGTACGTTGCCGTTGCCCGGGGTGTCGAGGGTCGAGCGCACGAGGGCGTTGTCCTCGAAGACCTTCAGGGTGCGGATCGGGCCGGCGAAACGGGTTTTGCCGCCAAAGCTGCGGAACATCGGGGCTACAGCGCGGACCTTGCCTTCGTTGGCGTCGCAGAGGTCGGTGGTCTGGAATTCCATGTTGACTCCATCAGAGCGGTGAAATGAAAACGGGCGGCTTTTCAGCCGCCCGTCAAGGGTGCAAAGCCTAGTTGGAAAAACTATACCGTAGCTTCCACCAATTCCTCGAACACGAGTTTCACCTTGCCGTCCTCGTCCAGGTCGATGGTGACCGTGCCGCCGTTGGCCAGGCGGCCGAACAGCAGCTCGTCGGCCAGCGCCGAACGGATGGTGTCCTGAATCAGGCGAGCCATCGGGCGGGCGCCCATCAGCGGATCGAAACCCTTCTCGCCGAGCCAGTCGCGCAGCTTGTCGGTGAAGTGGGCATCGACCTTCTTCTCGTGCAGTTGAGCTTCCAGCTGCATCAGGAACTTCTCGACCACGCGGGTGATGATGTCGTGATCCAGGTTCTTGAAGGAGATGATCGCGTCCAGACGGTTGCGGAACTCCGGCGTGAAGAGGCGCTTGATGTCGGACATCTCGTCACCCTGCTCGCGCTTCGCGGAGAAGCCGATGACCGCCTTCTGCATGGTTTCCGCACCGGCATTGGTGGTCATGATGATGATGGTGTTGCGGAAGTCCGCCTGGCGCCCGTTGTTGTCGGTCAGGGTGCCGTGATCCATCACCTGCAGCAGGATGTTGTAGATATCCGGGTGGGCCTTTTCGATTTCGTCCAGCAGCAGCACGCAGTGCGGTTTCTTGTTGACCTGCTCGGTGAGCAGGCCGCCCTGATCGAAACCGACATAGCCCGGCGGGGCGCCGATCAGGCGGGACACCGCATGGCGCTCCATGTACTCGGACATGTCGAAGCGCACCAACTCGATGCCCAGCGTGTAGGCGAGTTGCCGGGCGACTTCGGTCTTGCCGACGCCGGTCGGGCCGCTGAACAGGAAGGAGCCGATCGGCTTCTGCGGATTGCCGAGGCCCGAGCGGGACATCTTGATGGCCTTGCCGAGGGCCTCGATGGCCGCATCCTGACCGAACACGACGTTCTTCAGGTCGCGCTCGAGCGTCTTCAGCGAGGCGCGGTCGTCGTTGGAGACGCTGCGCGGCGGGATCCGGGCGATCTTGGCGACGATCTCCTCGATCTCGGCCTTGCCGATGAGTTTTTTCTGGCGCGACTTGGGCAGGATGCGCTGGGCGGCACCGGCTTCGTCGATGACGTCGATGGCCTTGTCGGGCAGGTGACGGTCATTGATGTAGCGGGCCGACAGCTCTGCCGCGCTGGACAGCGCAGAGGCGGAATACTTGATGCCATGGTGCTGCTCGAAGCGCGACTTGAGGCCCTTGAGGATCTCGACCGTTTCGGGGACCGATGGCTCGACGACGTCCACTTTCTGGAAGCGACGGGACAACGCGTGGTCTTTTTCGAAGATCTGGCGGAACTCGGTGTAGGTGGTGGCGCCGATGCACTTGAGCTGTCCGGACGACAGGGCCGGCTTCAGCAGGTTGGATGCATCGAGGGTGCCACCCGAGGCTGCACCGGCGCCGATCAGCGTATGGATCTCGTCGATGAAGAGAATCGCGTTCGGGTGTTCGACCAGCTGCTTCAGCACCGCCTTCAGGCGCTGCTCGAAGTCGCCGCGGTACTTGGTGCCGGCGAGCAGGGCGCCCATGTCCAGGGCGTAGACCTGGGCGTCGGCCAGTATGTCCGGGATGCGCCCTTCGACGATGCGGCGTGCCAGGCCTTCGGCGATCGCGGTCTTGCCGACCCCGGCTTCGCCGACCAGCAGCGGATTGTTCTTGCGGCGGCGGCACAGGGTCTGGATGACGCGTTCGACTTCCTTCTCGCGGCCGATCAGCGGGTCGATCTTGCCGAGGAAGGCCTGCTGATTGAGGTTCTGCGTGTAGTTGTCGAGGGCGCCGCCGGGGCTTGCGCCTTCCTGTTCCTGCTCGCCCTGCTCGGAGTCACCCGACGGACGCGCCGGGTTCGCACCCTGCTGCGGCGTCTTGGTGATGCCGTGGGAAATGAAATTCACCACATCCAGGCGGGAGATGTTCTGCCGCTGGAGGAAGTACACAGCGTGGGAGTCCTTCTCGCCGAAGATTGCCACCAGCACGTTGGCGCCGGTGACTTCCTTCTTGCCGGACGACTGCACGTGCAGGATGGCTCGCTGGATGACACGCTGGAAGCCGAGGGTCGGCTGAGTGTCGATATCTTCGGTGCCTTCCACCTTCGGCGTGTGCTCATTGACGAAGTTCGTCAATTCCTTGCGCAGCTCGTCGGTCTTGGCGGCGCAGGCGCGCAGCACTTCGGCGGCGGAAGGATTGTCGAGGAGCGCAAGCAGGAGGTGCTCCACGGTGATGAACTCATGGCGCTTCTGCCGGGCTTCGACAAAGGCCATGTGCAGACTGACTTCAAGCTCTTGCGCGATCATTTCAGTTTTCCTCCATGACGCAAGCCAAGGGGTGCTGGTTCTGGCGTGCGTACGCGATGACCTGCTCGACCTTGGTGGCTGCGATGTCCCGCGGGAAGACTCCGCATACACCAACGCCCTCTCTGTGCACTTTGAGCATGATCCGCGTGGCTTGTTCGCGGTCCATCCCAAAGAATTTCTGTATCACGGTCACCACGAAATCCATCGGGGTGAAATCGTCGTTAAGGAGCATGACCTTGAACAGCGGTGGCGGCTTGACCCGCGTGACCTCTGTATCGAGAACCGACTCTTCCTGCTTTTTGATGACCATGCGAACCATTCTAAACAACCCCGATGATTGTGCAAGAGCCACCCCGCACGCCCATCCAGGGGAACCTGGGACAGCGCATTGGCCTTTTGATGCTGCGCTGCAAGAGGGAATTAAGTCGCGAAAAAACAGACGCTTTAATCCGAAATGGGATTAAACGCGACAAATGGAGCCCGCTCGCATGCTGTGTTGCAACAACCGTGCCGGTTCATAAATGCGTTGACGGCCTCAATCAAGTCACGTAAAAGCAAAACTGTGTTCGCGCCAAGTTAGAAGCGACGGGGCTTTGCGTCGCGTATTGCAAGATATGCCGTCGGAAGTTCTCGCTTGTCTTGACTCGATAGCACGCTGGATGTCCGGATCGTATTACTGAAATCAAGAAGGAATTTGCAATATGGCAACTGGTACTGTTAAGTGGTTCAACGACGCCAAAGGTTTCGGCTTCATTACGCCGGATGACGGTAGCGAAGACTTGTTCGCCCACTTCTCTGCGATCAACATGAACGGCTTCAAGTCGCTGAAGGAAGGGGAGAAAGTCCAGTTCGAAGTCACCCAGGGCCCGAAGGGCAAGCAAGCGTCGAACATCCAGCGCGCTTGATGCTCCCGACCTGCCAGGGTTGATCACCCTGGTGTCGTGACCAAGGCCGCCGATGCGCGAAAGTGCATTGGCGGTTTTCATTTTCTGGGCCGAATTCCCTATCGGGCGGTGGTGTTTGGAAAGACCGCATATGGCTCTTCAGTCAGGCTTTGGGGAGGAGCTATGGATGTGCGTGGAATGCTTGGCAGGCATGCCTCATGCCATTGGGTGGTGCGTCGGCAGCAGGGTTCCGCACATTTTTGATGCGCGTTGTCGGAAATGTGACAGTTGCTTATATGGTTAGTGCTGCAGGTGGGGAGGGGATTGAGTGCACAGTAATAAAAAAACCCGCTCGGGAGCGGGTTTTTTTATTACTGTGCAACAAGCGGTAATCGCGTGCCGGAAGCAATTACTTGAGTTTCACTTCCTTGTACGGCACGTGCTTGCGGGCAACGGGATCGTACTTGTTGAATTCCAGCTTGTTCGGGGTGGTACGCTTGTTCTTGGACGTGGTGTAGAAGTGCCCGGTGCCAGCAGTGGACTCGAGCTTGATCTTTTCGCGGCCGCCTTTTGCCATTTCGATTTATCTCCTGGTTAAAAAGGCTTAGACCTTTTCGCCGCGAGCGCGCAGCTCGGCGACGACGGCGTCGATGCCCTTCTTGTCAATGGTGCGCAGGGCTGCGTTGGATACGCGCAGGCGCACCCAGCGGTTTTCAGCCTCGCTCCAGAACTTGCGGTTTTGCAGGTTCGGCAGGAAGCGGCGCTTGGTCTTGTTGTTCGCGTGGGAAACGTTGTTGCCCACCATCGGTGCTTTTCCGGTCACTTGGCAAACGCGAGCCATTTGTTGCTCCAAACTGGTTTGATTCGATAAGACCGTCGATTATAGACAACTATGTGTACTCAAATCAATACCTTGGTGTCGTTGCGGTGAGCGCAGCCTGATCGACCTGATCAACCGAGGGGCAGACCGCGCTCAGCGAAGGATAGCGGTGGGGTGTTGCCGGCGACGATGAAATGGTCGAGCACCCGCACGTCCACAAGGGATAGAGCCCGGCTGAGGCTGCGGGTCAGGGCTTGGTCGGCCTGGCTGGGCTCGCTGACACCCGATGGATGGTTGTGGGCGAGGATGACAGCCGCCGCGTTGCGCTGCAGAACCAGTTTGACCACTTCGCGGGGATAGACCGAGGTCTGTGTGAGTGTGCCGCGGAACAGCTCTTCGGAACCCATCACGCGGTTCTGGGCGTCGAGGAGTAGGATCATGAAGACCTCGTGGGGTAGCTGCCCGAGTTTCAGGCGCAGCCAGTCCCGTACCGCGGTGGGGGAATCGAGGACGTCGCGGTGGGCCATTTCTTCGCCCAGGGCCCGTCGCGAGAGTTCGAGGACGGCTTGCAGCTGCGCATACTTGGCGGGGCCCATGCCGGGTATGGCCGAGAAGGCGGAGGCCGACGCGCTGCATAGGGCCGACAGGCCGCCGAAGTGCTTCAACAACTCACGGGCCAGATCGACGGCGCTTTTGCCGCGAATGCCGACCCGCAGGAACAGGGCCAGCAGTTCCGCGTCGGATAAGGCGGTTGCGCCATGGGCCAGCAGGCGTTCCCGCGGGCGTTCGTCGGCTGGCCAATCAGTGATCGCCATGGGGTGTACAATCCATTCTTCCGTAGGTAACCGATAATACCATTGGCATGAGTGAGCTGAAGGGCAGGAAACTGGTGCTGGGCGTGACCGGCGGCGTGGCGGCGTACAAGGCTGCCGAACTGGTGCGGCTGCTCGGCAAGGTGGGGGCGGATGTCCATGTGGTGTTGACCGAGGGCGGCGCGCGCTTTGTCACGGCCGTGACGTTCCAGGCCCTGTCGGGCAATCCGGTGTGGACCGACTTGTGGGATCCGCGCATGGACAACAACATGGCCCACATCGACCTGACCCGTGATGCGGATGCGGTCCTCATCGCGCCGGCGACCGCCGATGTGATGGCCAAGCTGGTCCATGGCCTGGCCGACGATCTGCTGACAACCCTCTGTCTGGCCCGCGAGTGCCCGTTGCTGGTGGCGCCAGCGATGAACCGCCAGATGTGGGAGAACCCGGCAACCCGGCGCAATGCCGCGCAGCTCGTGGCCGACGGCGTAGGCCTGTTGGGGCCGGGCGCCGGCGAGCAGGCCTGCGGCGAGGTCGGGCTTGGCCGCATGCTCGAGCCGGAGGAACTGTGCGAGGCGGTGATCGCTTTCTTTCAGCCCAAGCTGCTGGCCGGGCGGCGCATCGTGATGACGGCCGGGCCGACTTTCGAAGCCATCGATCCGGTGCGTGGCATCACTAATTCCAGCTCGGGCAAGATGGCCTACGGGCTGGCCCGGGCCTGTGCGCAGGCTGGCGCCGAGGTGACACTGGTCAGCGGTCCGGTTGCCTTGCCGGTTCCGGCTGGCGTTGAAAAGGTTGGTGTGCGTAGCGCGCTCGAGATGCGCGACGCCGTCTTTGCCGCGTTGCCAGGGGCTGATGTCTTTATCGGCGTGGCGGCGGTTGCTGACTACCGTCCGGCGACGTCGGCCGAACACAAGATCAAGAAGTCCGGTGCCGAGTTGAGCCTGACTTTGACGCCCAATCCGGACATTCTTGCGGAGGTGGCGGCCCTGCCGCAGGCGCCGTTCTGCGTTGGTTTTGCTGCTGAAAGCCGCAATCTCGATGAATATGCCGAAGGCAAGCGCAAGGCCAAGAAGCTGCCGCTGGTCGTCGGCAACCTGGTGCAGGACGGCCTGGGCGGAGACGACAACCAGGTCGTGCTCTTCGACGAACAGGGACGTCATCCGCTGCCGAGGGCGTCGAAGCCCGACGTGGCGCGCGCCATCGTGGCTCATCTGGCGGCCTTGCTGCCGGCTTCCTGATTAAATTGACTGACGACTCGTGAGGCGACGCCATGCACAGTATTGACATCCGCATTCTCGACGAACGCCTGAAGGCGCAACCTCCGGCCTATGCCACAAGCGGTTCGGCCGGGCTCGACCTGCGCGCATGCCTGGATGCGCCGGTAGTTCTCACGCCTGGGCATACCACGCTGATCCCGACAGGCATCGCCATTCACCTGGCCGATCCGGGTTTGGCGGCGATGATCCTCCCGCGCTCGGGCCTGGGGCACAAGCACGGCATCGTGCTGGGCAATCTGGTCGGATTGATCGATTCCGATTACCAGGGGCAGATCTTCGTATCGACTTGGAACCGTGGCCATGACAGCTTCACGATCCAGCCGATGGAGCGCATTGCGCAGCTGGTGATCGTGCCGGTGCTGCAGGTGGCCTTCAACGTGGTGGAGCATTTCGAGGAGAGCGATCGGGGCGCCGGTGGTTTCGGTAGCACGGGCAAGCATTGATGCGTCACGCGGGGATTCCGACCGGCGTGCACGTGTTGCTGGAGGATGGTGAGCGTGTGCTGCTGATGCGGCGCGCCGGAACGGGTTTTTTCGACGGACTGTACAGCCTGCCCGGCGGGCATGTGGAGGAGGGCGAGTCCTTACGGCAGACGGCCATCCGGGAGATGCACGAGGAACTGGGTATCGAGCTCGATGCCGCGGATCTCGAGATCGTCGGCGTGGTGCATCGGCACTCGGATACGAACCGCATCGATTTCTTCCTGCGCGCGCTCCGCTGGTCGGGAACGCCGCGCATCGCCGAACCGGACAAGTGCGACGATCTGCACTGGTTTGAACGTGGCGGCTTGCCCGCGGCGACGGTTCCTTACGTGCGTGACGCCCTGCTTGCCGGCGCCGGACCGTGGGTTCGGGAACTCGGCTGGTCATGATCCGGACTTGCCGGCGCCCGAAGACGCCGGCAAGGTTGACGTGATGATGGCCTATTCGGGAACGCTGACGGTACCGTTGCTGAAGCTGATCGCATCCGCCGCGGCCGGACTGGTGGCGATCGGCGGAACGTTGCTCCCCGTCAGTGCCGGTGCCGCACCGGGCGTGCCGCCCCGCGGGGTGGTACGGATGAGCTGGGACGGAGGAAGCGGCGCGCCGGTCTTCAGGTGGGCGTACATCAGATCCATTGCTTGGTTGAAATACACATGCAGCGGTACCAGGCGGGAGTCGTAGCCCGGCAGCAGCGCGTTGTCGATGAAGGTGTCGAAGTGCTGCGCATTGGTAACCTCGTAGTAGTGCAGCTGGCCCTTGCTGCCATCGGCTTTCTGGCTGACTCCGAAATAAGCACGGGCGGCGTGATTGACCGGGATCAGCGTGTCCGAGCGGCCGGCGACGATGATCGTCGGCTTGCCGCCCAGCGCGCCGGAGGCCTGGACTTCGGCAATCCCCTGCTTGATGCGTTCGGATTGTGCGAGCTGCGTGCCGCTGAGTTTGGCGCCGCTGACCGGATCGACGCCGGTGACCAGCGCGCGGGCACATAGCGCACCGTCCAGGGCACCGTCCGCGAGGCCTGTGGATGGCGAAATCGCCAGTACGTCACGCAACGCGCCACCGCTGGCATCGTTGTAGACCAGGTTGATGCCACCGGTTGGCGGCACGCCGTTGCCACTGGCAAAGATACCGGCCTGGACAACAGGATTGGTGGCCGTCACCTTGCCCAGGTCCGTGCCCGCAGTCACTGTGGTCGCGAAGCTGAAGCCGCAGACATTGTCGGCCACGCTGAAACGCCCGTAGGCGTTCAGGTAGGTGACTACGATCGAGGTGGTAGCGAATGCATGGTGGGACGCGTGGTAAAGGTCGTGCTCGTTGCCCCAGCCATAGGCGTGCAGCTTCTGCATCGCTTCGTCGGCCTGTTCCTGTAGTGTCGCGCCGGTGAGCAGCCCCTTGGCTTTGAGTGCGGAGCAGCGGTTGGTGCCGTAGGCAGCAACGAAGGCGACCCCTGGCGATCCACTGGCCATGGTCGGCGAGAGGGCTGCGCAGGGCTGGTAGAGGTTGGCGTAGGTGAAGTAATCAAGCAGCGGCTTGCCAATGGTGGCGACGGTGTTGCTGCCTTGCCTGATGGTCAGCCCGCTGACGTCCTTCGGCTGGATTTGCGGTTCGCCGACCGCGATGCCATCGATCAGGCCGAGCGTGTCCTGTTCCGCGGCCAGCAGGGCTGCGCCGCCACCGTTGGAGACGGAGGAGGCGAGTACCAGCGTGTTGGCTGGCCGGATGGTGCGACGCTTCTTGCCGTTGCTGTCTGCGACTCCGTATTTCTCGTTGAGTACGTAGAAGGCGAAGCCGATCGCATCGAGGGTGTTGCGGCCCCAGTCCTTTTCCGGGTTCTGCTGGGAGTGGGCGTGTTTGTATGCGACGCGGTTCGGGAAGACCTGATTGAAGGCGTCGAGGGCGTTCTTGCTGAGGTCGGCGGCGAACAGGGCTTTCTTGCCGGCTGCGGAAGAGGTGACGACGGCGCCGTCGATGAGATTGACGGTATCCGCTGTCAGGTCGTGCATGCCGTTGCCGCTGCCTTTGTCAGTGTAGGCCACGGCGCAGCCATGTTTCAGGCCCCATTCCCCGGCAGTACCGATGGCCCCATAGATGCCGCGGGAGCCGGAGGACGTCGCGGTGACGATGCACGGATTGGCGCTGTCGAAACTGTCCGGCACCTGGACCATCAGCGTCACCTTGCGCTTGCCGCTCATGTCACCAGCGTAGGCGATGGCCTCCAGGCCGCTGATCTTGCCTTCGCCGAGGGTGTCGTTGCCGTGGATGTCGATGTTGGGCCCGAACAGGGTGCCGTAGCCGCCGGTGCTCTTGTTGGCGTCGACCAGGGCCCGGTAGTTGTTGTAGATGGCGTTGCGGCGCAACTCCGCCACGGTAGGGGCGGCCGGGTTGGCATACAGCGGGGCGGTCGCGCTGCCGAGCCCTGACTTGCCGAGGCCCGCGGTCAGCAGATCGTCCGTGTCGCCGTCGTAAGTGTGGGTTGTATAGGTGTCGGCCCACACGCGCTCCGGCAGTACGTTGTAGGTGATGAAGCCGCCACCGCTCGGCTGGAGATCGGTGAGCGTCAGCAGGCGGTCGGTCTCGTCGCCATCGGTGTCGGCGGTGCCCGGCGTGAAGCGGGTGCTGCGCAGGCTTGCGGGACGCCTGCCGAGTTCCGCCTCCAGTGCGTCGAGGAGCTTGCTGTCAGCGTCGGTGACAGCACTGCTGCTGACGTCCTTGAAGCTGCCCGAGGTGAACGCGGCCTGCAAGGCATTGCTCGAGCTGGCACCGAGTGCCAGAAGTGCAATGCTGTTGGTGGCGTTGTTGATGTTGGCGGGTTTGCCGGCGTCGTCGCTGGTGACCAGGGCGTACCAGACCCCCTTGCTGCCGGTGATCTGCAGCATGAAGGGGTAATTCAGGCCGGTGATATTGAAGCTGAAATTGCCGTTGGCGTCGGTGCTGGCCTGGCGGACGGCGCCACTGGCGTCCTTGAGGCTTACGGTCTGATTGGCGATCGCCAGGCCTTCGGCGGCAAAGCCGCTGAGGTTTGTCGTACTGCCGCTGCTGCTGCCGCTACTGCCACCGCCGCAGGCGGTCAGTACCAGGGCGCCGCTGAGTGCGAGGGCAAGGGCTGACTGACGTAAAGGGTATGTCATGTGTCTCCTCCTTGTTATGTTGTATGAAAACCCGGGAGGGGGTTTCATACTCATATTGGTTTGCGGGGGCGGCAGATGACACTGGGGTTTACGCCAATCGGTGGGCGTCTATTGGGTGTTCAGGGCGCGGGATGGGAGCCGGTGGCCGGTGCTGCGAAGGTGTTGCAGAAGCGCAGTTCTTGCGGATAGGGGTAGAAGTCCTCCACGTAGCCGTTGCGGATTTTGTCCTGGGCGTCCTGCCAGAAGGCAGGGTCGAGCAGCTTGCGGTGGTGCTTGAGGAAGGCCTTGCGGATCTTCGGCTGGCCGAGCAGAAAGGTGGCGAACTCCTCCGGGAAGATGTCCCGCGGGGCCGCCGAGTACCAGGGCTCGCCGGACATCTCCATCTCTTCGTTGGGGGCGGGCGGGATCTTGCGGAAATTGCAGTCCGTCATGTATTCGATCTCGTCGTAGTCGTAGAAGACCACGCGTCCGTAGCGCGTGACGCCGAAGTTCTTCCACAGCATGTCGCCGGGGAATATGTTGGCGATAGCCAGTTCGCTGATGGCCTGGCCGTATTCCCGCACGGCCTCGTCGATCTGCTCGTCCGTGGCTTTGCTCAGGTGAATGTTGAGCGGCGTCATGCGGCGCTCGATGTAGAGGTGCTTGATGACCAGGGTGTCGCCGTCCTCCTCGACGACCGATGGGGCGAGTGCCTTGAGCTGCTGGATCAGGTCTGGATGGAAGCGGCTGCGCGGCAGGCCGACGTTGGAGAATTCGAGGGTGTCGGCCATCCGCCCGACCCGGTCCACCTGGCGGACCAGCAGGTATTTGCGCTTCACGGTGGCCCGGTCCATGTTCTTGGAGCTGCCGAACACGTCCTTGATGATCTTGAAGACGTAGGGGTAGGACGGCAGCGTGAACACCAGCATGACCAGGCCGCGGATGCCCGGCGCCTCGATGAACTGGTCGTTGGAGTGGCGCAGGTGGGCGATGAGGTCGCGAAAGAAGATCGTCTTGCCCTGCTTGCCGAGGCCCAGCATGGTGTAGAGCTCGGAGCGCGGCTTGTTGGGCATGATGCTGCGCAGAAAATGCACGTAGGCGGATGGGACCTCCATCTCCACCAGGAAGTAGGCCCGGGAGAGCGAGAACAGCAGCGAGATCCGCCAGGTGTCGAGGAGGATCGTGTCCAGGTACAGCTTGCCGGACTGGCCGTGGCGTACGGCGATCACGAAGGGATATTCCTGGTAGCCATTGACTGCTTTGCCGACGATGTAGGCAGTCTTGTTGCGGTAGAAGGCCGAGTACAGCACCTGGACTTGACAGTTCACCTCCATCCGGGGCCATTCGCCGATGTGTTGTTCGACGGTCCGCATCACGTAGTCGACGTCGCGGTCGAGGTCTTCGAAGGGGCGCTGCCAGTCGAAATCCTCGACGATCCGGCAGATCGTGGCGCGCAGGCCTTCGTCCTGTGGGTAGTAGCTGGAGTAGGTGGGCGGGAAGGACTCGATGTAGTCCGTCGAGATGGCCGGGCGGGCGAAAATGTAGTCGTTGTTGAAGTAGTCCCGGTGCAGGATCTTGGTGGTCACCGAGTTGAAGAAGGTCTCCGCCAGCTCGGGTTGTTTGTGTTTGATGAGCAGGCCGATGAAGTACAGCTTGACCGCCTGCCAGGTGGCGTCGTCGATGGATTCGGCGTCGAATTCCTCGTGCAGTCGGAGCACTGCTTCGTTCACGCGGTCGTCGTAGAACTGCACGCGCTCACGCACGGCCGATAGCTGACCTTGCCAGTCGGCGGCTTCGTAGCTTTCCTTGGCGCGCCGGGAGGTTTCGCGAAAGATCCGGTAGTGCTTGTTGAAGCCTTCGATCATCGCCTGTGCGATGGCCTGGGCGACCGGGTTTTCGGTGCTGTGGGTCTCCATTCTTCCTCTCCTGGCATGCAGGGATTCCGGCGGTGAGCGCATGTGTGCGCGTGCCGGACTAGACGGATTGCCGAGTCTAGCACCGCTGTCCGGTGATCGTGAAAGCGGCGGAGAAGGGCGCGCAGCAAGGGTCTTCAATGGAATGCCGGACGCTTCTAGCGGACCTGTATTTCGGCCATAATCGCTGCACTTTGCTGCGGCCTGGAGGAGGGCCGGGTGGGGTAGACAGTGGATCGGCGGCCACGGACGGGCTCCGTGCTGCACGTCTCCGAGAACCAGAAAGCCGCGCGTGGCGAAAGCCGTGATCCGGCCGATTCACCCACACATCCGCAACATAATTCGAGTTGAGGGGGTTGGAATGAGTACGTCTCTGATCAAAGTGCCGGCCGGTGGTGCAAAAATCGTCCCTGGCCAGGCCATTCCCGACAATCCCATCATCCCTTACATCGAGGGTGATGGCATTGGCGTGGACATCACGCCAGTGATGATCAAGGTGATCGACGCCGCGGTGAACAAGGCTTACGGTGGCAAGAAGAAGATCCACTGGATGGAAGTTTACGCGGGCGAGAAGTCCACCCAGCTGTACGGTCCGGACGAGTGGTTCCCGAAGGAAACCTTCGAGGCCCTACGGGAGTATTCGGTGTCCATCAAGGGGCCGATGACCACGCCGGTTGGTGGCGGCATCCGCTCTCTCAACGTCGCATTGCGCCAGGAACTGGATCTTTACCAGTGCGTGCGCCCGGTCCAGTACTTCCAGGGCGTGCCGTCGCCGCTGAAGAATCCGGAACTGGTGAACATGGTGATCTTCCGCGAGAACACCGAGGACATCTATGCCGGCGTCGAGTGGGCGGCCGAGTCGGAAGGGGCGAAGAAGGTCATCAAGTTCCTGCTCGAGGAAATGGGCGTCAGGAAGATCCGCTTCCCTGAGACGTCTGGGATCGGCATCAAACCGGTGTCCATCGAAGGGACGACGCGTCTGGTGCGGGCAGCCATCAAGTATGCGATCGACAACGACCGCAAGTCGGTGACCATCGTTCACAAGGGCAACATCATGAAGTTCACGGAAGGCCTGTTCCGTGACGTCGGCTACCAGGTGGCCCGCCAGGATTTCGGTGCCGAGCCGATCGATGGCGGCCCGTGGTGCAAGTTCAAGAACCCTAAGACCGGCCGCGAGATCATCGTCAAGGATGCGATCGCCGATGCCTTCCTGCAGCAGATCCTGCTGCGCCCGGCGGAGTACGACGTGATCGCCACCTGTAACCTCAATGGCGATTACATCTCGGATGCGCTGGCGGCCCAGGTCGGTGGTATCGGTATCGCGCCGGGGGCCAACATTTCCGACCAGTACGCCTGTTTCGAGGCAACCCATGGCACTGCGCCCAAGTACGCGGGGCTCGACAAGGTCAATCCCGGTTCCATCATCCTGTCCGCCGAGATGATGCTGCGTCACCTGGGGTGGACCGAGGCGGCCGACTTGGTCATCAAGTCCATGGAGGCGGCGATCTGCGACAAGATCGTGACCTACGATTTCGCGCGCTTGATGGATGGTGCGACGGAGGTGTCCTGTTCGGCCTTTGGCGATGCGATGATCGAACGGATGTAGTATCGGGGCGGTGGCGCCATGCCACCAGCGATCAGAAGAAAAAAGCCCTCTCGCATGCGAGAGGGCTTTTTTTGCTGCCTTGCCCGCCCGCCTTGGGAGCGGGGGCTTGTCAGTCTCAGGCGCCGAAGGCCTTCAGCGCGGCGTTCAGCGTGGGGCTGGGACGCATGATGGCCTTGCACTTCTCGGGATCGGCCTTGTAGTAACCGCCGATGTCTGCGGGCTTGCCTTGGACGGTCTTCAGCTCGGCAACGATGTGATCTTCGTTGTCGGTCAAGGTCTTGGCCAGCGGGGCGAAGTGGGCAGCCAGTTCGGCATCCTCGGTCTGGGCAGCCAGTTCCTGGGCCCAGTAGGTGGCCAGATAGAACTGGGAGCCGCGGTTGTCGAGCTCGCCAGTCTTCGGCGACGGCGACTTGCGGTTGTCGAGCAGCTTGCCGGTGGCTGCGTCAAGGGTCTTGGCGAGCAGGACTGCACGCTTGTTGCCGGTCTTGATACCGAGGTCTTCCAGCGACACGGCGAGGGCCAGGAATTCACCCAGAGAATCCCAGCGCAGGTGGTTTTCTTCGGTGAGCTGCTGGACGTGCTTCGGCGCGGAGCCGCCGGCACCGGTTTCATACATGCCGCCGCCGGCCATCAGCGGGACGATGGACAGCATCTTGGCGGAGGTGCCCAGTTCCATGATCGGGAACAGGTCGGTGAGGTAGTCGCGCAGGATGTTGCCGGTCACTGAGATGGTGTCGAGGCCACGGATCACGCGCTCCAGGGTGTAACGCATGGCGCGGACCTGGGACATGATGTGGATCTCGAGGCCGGTGGTGTCATGATCCTTCAGGTAGGTCTGAACCTTCTTGATCAGTTCGGCTTCGTGCGGACGATAGGGGTCGAGCCAGAAGACCGCCGGGGTGTTGGAGTTGCGGGCACGGGTAACGGCGAGCTTGACCCAGTCACGGATCGGAGCGTCCTTGACCTGGCACATACGCCAGATGTCGCCTGCCTCCACGTTCTGGGTCAGCAACACTTCGCCGGAGTCGATATCGACAATGTTGGCGATGCCGTCTTCGGGAATTTCGAAGGTCTTGTCGTGGGAGCCGTATTCCTCAGCCTTCTGGGCCATCAGACCGACGTTCGGCACAGTACCCATGGTTTTCGGGTCGAAGTTGCCGTTGGTCTTGCAGAAGTTGATCATCTCCTGGTAGATGCGGGCGAAGGTCGATTCCGGCATCACGCACTTGCTGTCGTATTGCTTGCCGTCGGCGCCCCACATCTTGCCGCCTTGGCGGATCATCGCCGGCATGGAGGCATCGACGATGATGTCGTTCGGGGAGTGGAAGTTGGTGATGCCCTTGGCGGAGTCCACCATGGCCAGCTTCGGACGGTGCTCCTGGCAGGCGTGCAGGTCGCGGATGATTTCGTCGCGCTTGGATTCCGGCAGGGTCTTGATCTTCTCGTAGAGGTCGACCATGCCGTTATTGACGTTGATGCCCAGTTCGTTGAACAGGGCTTCATGCTTTTCGAAGGCTTCTTTGTAGAAGATCTTGACGCAGTGGCCGAACACGATGGGGTGCGAAACCTTCATCATCGTGGCCTTCACGTGTAGGGAGAACAGGATGCCGGCTTCGCGGCAGTCTTCCAGTTCCTTCTCGTAGAAGTCGCACAGGGCCTTCTTGCTCATGAACATGGAGTCGATGATCTCGCCTTCCAGCAGAGCGAGTTTCGGCTTCAGCACGGTGATCTTGCCGCCTGCGGCGATCAGTTCCATGCGCACGTTGCGCGCCTTGTCCAGGGTCAGGGACTTCTCGCCATGGTAGAAGTCGCCGTGGTGCATGTGGGACACGTGGGTCCGCGACCAAGGCTTCCACTCGCCCATGGAGTGGGGGTTCTTGCGGGCGTAGTTCTTGACGGCGAGGGGCGCGCGACGGTCGGAGTTGCCTTCGCGCAGCACCGGGTTCACTGCCGAGCCCAGGCACTTGCCGTAACGGGCGGCGACCGCTTTTTCTTCTTCGGTGGCCGGGTTTTCCGGGTAATCGGGAATCGCGTAGCCCTTGGACTGCAGCTCCTTGATACAGGCCTTGAGCTGAGCCACGGACGCGCTGATGTTGGGCAGCTTGATGATGTTGGCGTCCGGCTCGAGGGTCTTCTTGCCCAGCTCGGAAAGGGTGTTGGGGACGCGCTGCTCGGGAGTCAGGTTTTCAGGGAATTCAGCAAGGACACGGGCGGACACGGAGATGTCGGCCTTCTCGATTTCAATCCCCGCCGGGCTGGTGAAAGTCCGGATGATGGGGAGAAATGCGCAGGTGGCGAGGAGCGGCGCCTCGTCAGTCAGCGTGTAGATGATCTTCGATTGTCCAGTGCTCATTCTGTGTCTTCCCTCTTGCGAATTTTGATTTTGAGCGTCACGACAGTGACGGTGCGGGCCGCTTAGCCCCCCCGATGTGTCCTTTCAGGCACGCCTTCCAAAATAGCATGCTTCCCGATTCATTGCACCGGTCGGAATGTCTTTCCGGCATCCGAAATGGCGAGTCGGGAGGCGAAAAAAAGCCCGCCCTGCATGGCAGGGCGGGCTTTTTAACCGAACTGGAGAGGCCTTGAGCCTCTCAGTTGATTCGTAGCTTAGGCAGCCTTCTTGGAGGAAGCCTTCGCCGGAGTGGAGGCGCTGACGGCCTTCACGGTGGCGCTGGTGGCAGCGGCAACGTTGGCTTCGGCGATCTCGGCGACTTGCTTGGCAGCCTTGGTCACGCTGTCGTAGGCGGAGTTGGCGGCGGCGATGGCGGACTTGACGGCAGCCACGGCGACGTCGGAGCCGGCGGGAGCGGACTTGGCAGCCTTGTCGAGAGCTGCGGCAAAGCTCTTGTTGGCTTCAGCAACTTGGGCTTCGAACAGCTTGGAAACTTCTTCCTGGGTCTGGGAAGCGATTTCGTAGATGCTGCGGGAGTAGGCGACGGCCTTTTCCACGACGGGCTGGGCCAGGGCGGATTGCAGGGCGATCAGTTCCTGTACGTCCTTGGCGGCCAGCAGGGACTTGGCGGAGGCCACGCTGTCTTCCAGCACGGCGCGGGCGGTGTTCAGATTCAGGGCAGCAATGCGCTCGGCGCTGGCGAAGGCAGTGTTGGCCAGGGTCAGCAGGGTTTCGACATTGGCCTTGTTGGCGGCAACGATTTGCTCGGGGGTGCTCATGACAATCTCCTTGAGTGAATGGATGAAATGCATTCTCGTCGGTCTTGCAATGCCCCTAGGTTGGTGCGTTGCAACATGAGAGTCATTATATTCACGTCGAAGGGGCTGTCAACATCTATTTGTTGCGCCGCACAAAAATCTTTATCTGCTTTTAATCTTATTGAAAGAAAAGAAAAATTTGAAAGAGTGGACGCGTTGTGAATAATGCTGGAGAGCCAGGGCTGGTGCGGCTGTCAGCCCTGTGGCATTGCGCCAGAACGCTTACGGGGCAGGGCTGGCTTCGCCCTTTTTCTTGGGCTGGATCGTGACCTGCACGCGACCTTGCTGGCTGGGAATCGTAGTCGCGTTGGGGCCGTTGGTCACGACGTAGGTCTCGGTGACCCCGTTGTACTGGATGTACTGGCCGCGGACTTCATCGTCGCCGTTCTTCACGTGGGCGCGTTGGAAGAACTGGGAGAGCTCGCTCCTGGCATCGTGTTCGATGCGCTCGCCTTCTCCGTCGACCCACTCGTTCTTGCCTTCCCGCTTCTGGCGGAAGCGGGCCAGGCCGCCTTCGCCGCCGGTGGCGATACCACGCTGGTAGCCTTCCATGTCTTGGCTGACGACCAGTTTGTCGCTGCGGATGGTCAGGGTGCCTTGGGTCAGCACCACGTGGCCTTCGAAGATGTGGATCTTGTTCTTGTCGTCCACCGTGACTCGGTCGGCTTCGATGTTGACCGGCTTGCTGCGGTCGGCCTTTTCGGCAAAGACGAAGGAGGTGGAGAAGGCAAGGAGGGCGAGCAGCACAAACTGCCGGTGTGTCTTATTCATGGCTTCGGCGTCGGGGTGGTGCGATAGAGAGTGCCGCGGACCTGGCCGTGCAGCCGGACTTCGCCGGCCACGTTGTCGCTGTCCATGTGCTCGGCGGTGATCACCGTCTGGCCCTGGGTGAGCTTCACGGGTTTGTCGGCGCGCATCTTCTCGTCGTCCGGCCAGACCGTCATCTGGTCGGTGCGCAGGGTGGATTCGGGTTTGCCTTTATAGGCTGCGCGGCGTAGCAGGACCTGGTCGGTCAGGACGACGGTCTCACCGTCCTTGCTGACCGTCGCGAATTCGGATTCGATGCGCACCGGCTCGGGGCGGTTCAGGTAATCCAGGCGCGGCCGTACGAGTTCGGTGGACTCGTCGTCGCCGTAATGGACCATGCGGTCGGCAACCAGCACGTACTGGACCTTGCCGGTCAGATCGAAGCGTCGCAGGGTCAGGTTCTCCGCCGAGAAATCGGCTTCATGGCGGCTCTTGTCAGTCTTGACGGTCTGCTCCTGCTGGGTGATCCGGTCGAGCCAGACGCTGACGCCAGCCATGATGGTCAGGACGACGAGCGGGAAGAAGCTGTGGCCACGTCGATTCATGGCTGGCTCCCGGAAATGGGGCGATGCTGTCGCAGCATCAGATCACCTTGGCACGCATGAGGTCGTGGTGGTTCAACGCACCGACGAGGCGGCCATCAGGGGTTGCGACCAGAAGTTCACTGATGCGCAGACGTTCCATCATTTCCGCCGCTTCGACGGCCAGCGCGCTGGCGTGGATGGTCTTCGGATTGCGGCTCATCACGTCGGTGATACGCGCAGTATTGAAGTCGCAGCCGCTGGCCAGCGAGCGACGCAGGTCGCCGTCCGTGTAGATGCCGACGATACGGTCGTTGTCGGCAACGATGGCGGTCATGCCGAGGCCGGCTCGGGTGATTTCCATCAGTGCGTCGCTGAGCAGTGCGTCTTCGCCCACACGGGGGATCCCGTCACCGGTGCGCATGATGTCTTCCACGCGGGTCAGCAGGCGCCGTCCCAGGGCTCCGCCAGGGTGGGAGCGGGCGAAGTCGTCCGGCCCGAAGCCACGGGCGTCGAGCAGCGCGACGGCCAGCGCATCCGACAGCGCCAGCGCCGCGGTGGTGCTGGCGGTGGGCGCAAGATTGAGCGGACAGGCTTCTTCCTTGATCGCGCCATCCAGATGTACGTCGGCCTCCTGCGCCAGCGGCGAGTCGGGATTGCCGGTCAGTGCGATCAGGCGGGCGCCCTGGCGCTTGACCAGCGGCACGATCTTGAGGAGTTCCTCGCCGGTGCCCGAATAGGAGATCGCGATCAGTACGTCGTTAGCGGTGATCATGCCGAGGTCGCCATGGGCGGCTTCTGCAGCGTGCACGAAGTAGGCAGGGGTCCCGGTGCTGGCCAGCGTAGCGGCAAATTTGCGGCCAATATGACCGGATTTGCCGACGCCAGAAACGATGACCCGTCCATGGGACGAGAGAATCAGGTCCACGGCCTCGACGAAGCTGCCATTCAGGCGAACAGAGAGCTGGCGCACCGCCTCCGCCTCGATGTCGAGGACGCGGCGCGCAAGCTCCAGAACACGGGCGTGCGCAGCGGCAATCGGGGCTGGGCTCATGGGAACGGCGCGTATAATTGGGTGCGGCAGTATATCAGATCGATTAATTCGCCTATTCAGGGCGAACTTTTGCACGTCTATGATCAACACGCTTGAGCTGGTGCTCGTCCTCCTTGCCGGTGCCGTGCTGGTGGTCGGTATCCTCCGGTCGCTCAACCTGCCGCCGGTGCTTGGCTACCTGATGGTCGGTGCTGCCGTAGGGCCGCACGCGATGAGCCTGATGCAGGATTCCGACGGTGCCCGTTACCTGGCCGAGTTCGGCGTGGTGTTCCTGATGTTCACCATCGGGCTCGAGTTCTCCCTGCCTCGTCTGTACAGCATGAAGCGCACCGTGTTCGGTCTTGGATCGGTCCAGGTGCTGGGCACCACGCTATTGACGATGCTGATCGGTACCATCGGTGGGCTCAGCTGGGGGGCTAGTTTCGCATTAGGGGGCACGTTGGCCATGTCGTCGACGGCCATTCTGTCGAAGTTGCTGTCGGATCGCCTGGAACTGGACTCCAAGCATGGGCGGGAAACAATCGGTGTGCTGCTGTTCCAGGATCTGGCCGTGGTGCCCTTGCTGATCCTGATTCCAGCGCTGTCGCGCCCGGCCGACGAGTTGTTCAGTACGCTGGCGCTGGCGGCCGGCAAGGCGGTGCTGGTGCTCGGACTGGTGCTGTTCATCGGCCAGAAACTGATGCGGCGCTGGTTTTTTCTGGTAGCGCGACAGCGTTCCGCCGAGCTGTTCATGCTCAACGTGTTGCTGATCACCCTGGGCCTGGCCTGGCTGACCGAGGTGGCCGGCCTGTCGATGGCGCTGGGCGCCTTCCTGGCCGGCATGCTGATCTCCGAGACCGAATACCGCTATCACGTGGAAGAGGACATCAAGCCCTTTCGCGACGTACTGCTTGGCTTGTTCTTCGTAACGGTCGGCATGTTCCTCGACGTGGGGCAGATCATTCTCAGCCTGCCGATGGTGCTGGCCATGCTGGCGGCGCTGCTGGTCGGCAAATTCCTGATCGTCGGCGCCGCGTCGCGGATGCTGGGGGCCGGCCAGGGTACGGCGGCGCGGACCGGCTTGTGGCTGTGCGCGGGGGGCGAGTTCGGTTTCGTGCTCTTGTCGCAGATCGATGAGGCACATCTGTTGCCGCCGGCCTTGTCGCAGGTGGTGGTGGCGGCGATGGTGTTATCGATGCTGTTGGCTCCGCTGATCGTGCAGTACAGCGAAAAAATTGTGTTGCGCCTGGTCCCTTCTGAGTGGATGACCCGTTCCCTGCAGCTGACCAATATCGCGACCCAGTCGATGTTCGTGGACAAGCATGCGATCCTGTGCGGCTTCGGGCGCAACGGTCAGTATCTCGGCCGTCTGCTCGAGCAGGAGGGCATCACCTACATCGCCCTCGATCTCGACCCCGAGCGGGTGCGAGAAGCGGCCGCGGCTGGCGAGACCGTGGTGTTCGGCGATGCGGCAAAGCGCGAGACGTTGATGGCCGCCGGGATTTCCCGGGCTTCGGTGGTGGTGATCACCTATGCCGACACCAATGCTGCGCTGCGGGCAATGAGCCAGGTGCGCGCCTGTCGTCCGGATGTGCCGGTGGTGGTGCGGACTGCGGATGAGGTCGATCTGGAAAAGCTGCAGCAGGCCGGAGCCGCGGAGGTGGTGCCGGAGGCTGTCGAGTCGTCGCTGATGTTGGCGTCTCATGCGCTGGCTTTGCTCGGCGTACCCTTGCCGCGGATCCTCAAGCGGATCCGCGAGATCCGCGCCGAGCGCTATCACTTGTTGCGCGGCATCTACCGTGGCGGTGAGCACTTGCACGAGGAGGCGCTCGAGGAGCGTCAGCAGACCCGTTTGCATTCAATTGTCATGGATGCCGGGACTTACGCCATCGGACGCAGTCTGGCGGATCTGCGTCTGAACGAACTTGGCGTGGAGGTCAGTGCGCTCCGGCGACAGCGGGTCCGGGTGGACGATCCGACGCCGGAAACCTGCCTGGAACTCGACGACGTGCTGGTGCTGCTGGGCACGCCGTCGCAGTTGGCCAACGCCGAAACGCGGCTCTTCAAGGGCTTGTGAAGGCGGGTCTGCGCTTTCCTCAATAGCTGGCGCAGACGGTGTACAGGGTTGCGTCGACGAGGGCATCGGTTGCGATGGCTGCGCCGCTGCTGGCGCCATCGCTCAGTAGCCTGACCGATCCACTGTCGGGGCGACCATCGTCCAGCGCAATGTCTATCTGACGTCCAAAGCTGCCAGACAGCCTGTCCTGGCAGACGAAGAAGCTCCCGTTCCAGCCAGCGATCGGACTGGTGCCGGTAACTCCGATTCGGCCACCGACGGCGTTGTGAGGCAGCCAGTCCTGCAGGACTACGCCTTCGGAGCCCGGATTGCGGCCATCTCCACTTGCGAAATTGGCAAGCCGGATGTGTTGCCAGAACAACACGCTTTCGTCGGTGGGTGTCACGGAATTCCAGAACCCCTCGAGGCGTCCGTTGCCGGGAGTCCCCCCTGTGCTGGCGGCGATTGCACCCGCGAGACGGGTCGCTACGTTTGCATCATCGCCGGGCAGTGAGCGGAAGCGGTCCTGGTAACCGAAGGCATAGGTCGAGGTTGTGCGGAAATCGTTCATCACGTTCTTCACCTTCGCGCCGTTGATGAGTTCTTGTCCTTTCAGAATGCCGCCCAGCAAGAGTCCGATGATGACCAGGACTACCGCGATTTCGACGAGGGTGAAGCCGTATTGTCGCTTGTTCATGAGTGTGCCTCTGGTTAACCGGAGACTTCAGTCAGGCTCCGGCTGAAGTGATATGGAAATCCCATGGTAATCTATTTGTCATTTTTTGGTGGGTCTTCCAGCACATGTTTCAGGGGAAATTTCCACTACTGATCAGGCGGTTGGCGATGAGATTGGGCGATAGCCAGGTGACTCGATCGTCGAAGGCCCCGCCAGCTGCCGCGGCGTTTTCAGACAGGCCACGGCTGTAGAACTGGCGGCTGTTCAGCATGGTATTGATGGCTTCGTCCGAGCCGCTCGCGGGGAGTGGGAAGGTCTGGCCGTCACTGGTGGTGGCGCCCAGTCCGTTGGCTCCGTGCGACAGGATCATGACCGGTGTTCGACCGCCTTCGGTGGTCAGCTTGAGCACTTCGCCATTGCCGTTGCGTGTGAAAATGTCGATATCGCCCTCGTTCAGGGCTGTGATCTTGGTCGTGTAGCTATCGGTCACGGCATAGCGAAGGCGTCGTCCCCAGCCGTCGGTGCCGCTGATGCCCAGTGTTGCCCATGGGAGAAGTCCCGTATATGTCTGGCAGACGCCCGCATTGCGGTTCTCGCTGCCGTCCGTAGTGCTTTTTGCAGGGCACGGAAACGCGCCCTTGCGGATTGCGTGGCCGAGAAGTGCGTCCCGAGCCTCGGCCAAGGCTTCGTCCGTATTCGCCTCGGCACGGCGGGAAAGGTGTGCCCCGAGGCCGGCGCTCAGCCCGCCGGCCAGCAGGGTCAGAATCAGCATGACCACCGCCATCTCGACAAGGGTGAAGCCGCTTGCTTCACGTGGAGGCAAAGGATGGCGTGTGGATGTCATGGTAGGCAGAAGGCGATGTCGCCCGAGTTCGTGTTGTTGCTACCGGGCGTCAGGGCTATTTGCCTGGGCAATCCATGCAGTTGGCCGGCGGAGAGGGCTGCCAGGGTTGGCGCCTCGAGATACTGGGCGGTCATCTGCTTGTCCTGCGGGCTGATCCGTTGTTGGGTCGGTGCTTCGCTGCGACGTTCTCCGCTGAACAGCAGGGCGCCGCGGCACGGGCCTTCGGGCGAAGCCAGGCAGGGGCTGCCGTCGGTACAGCGGCCGTAGCGCATCAGTTCGCCCCAGTTTCCCGCAATGTCGCGGTTGTTGGGGGTGGTACAGGGACCGTTCAGGGTATTGAGGGCGGGAAGGCTGCCGAGCTGGATGGGGCCAAAAGACTGCGCTGCTAAGGGCGGCGGTAGGTTGGCTCTCTCCAGGCATTCGGCCATGGCTTGCAGGCTGCCTTGCAGGTGTTGGTCGTAGTCGTTACGTTTTTTCAGCTGATTGAAGATCTCACCGCCGGTCAGGCTGATGATTAAGTCATTGCCTGCCTCCGCATCAGTGCGTACTTCGACGATATTGCTGTTTGTGCTACCAAGCACTTCCAGATAATGCTCGAGTTGCGCCATCTGGCCGTCGCCGCAGCGTCCCTGGCCGGCAGTGCGCTGCTGCTGGGGAAGGGGCAGGCCGGGGGCGAAGACGATCGCTGCCGCGAGGCCTTGCTGGTCGCCGGCCAGCATGATGGGGTGGCCTGCCCGGTCGAGTAGGCGGAACTGGCCGATGCTGTCCCAGTTCAGGCTGTCGGCCTTGGGGTTGTTCTTGAAGCTGCCGGCAACGGCATACCACAGGCACTCTCCAGTACCATCGCGCAAATCGGGAAGATTGAGCGTCCGATAGGGCAGGCGGCCGACGCTGGGCTGGTCTTTGGCTCCACAGGTTTCAGCGGAGCCGTCGCCGTCCAGATCGGGGCACGGTAGGTAGCCGAAGTCGGCGCTGGGATGGCCGTTGTTGCGGTAGTTGGCGGCGAAGCCGAGCAGCGCGTCTTTGGCCATCGCCAGGACATGAGTGGTGCGGACTTCCCGTCTTAGATTGCGGGCGGCTAGATCCGCCCCGGTGCCGGTGTGTGCCAGTAGCCAGCCGAGCCCCCCCAGCGACAGCAGAAGAATCAGGACAGGGAGTATCAGGCCTCGCTGCCGGCGGGAGGGGATCATGGCCGGGACGTGAGAGAAGGGCTTCCGACCTGCAGGCGCTGGGTTCGTCCGTCACTGGTGGTGATGCTGACTGTGGCGTCTTGTGGATGGATTTGCCGGGGCGAGGCGGGCCTTGCCTTGCCATCCAGGAAGAGTGTCGGTGGGCCGTCGCTACGGGTGATGAAGCCGTCGAGCCGCGGTGGTGCTTCGACGCGTGCGGGCGCCCGGCGCTCACGGTCGATCTGCAGGCGCTCTGCGGGAGAAAAGAACAGCCGCCCCAGCGATTCGCCGCAGCTCTTGTCTGATGCGGTGAGGCAGATGGCACCTATCAAAATGCATGTCGATTGAATATTCATTTCGACATGAATTTAGCATAAAAAGGGCGCCACGAAGAGCGCCCCGACAGACGTGCTACATCTGCTCCTCAGGTTCCTGCTGCGATGACCCGGTTCTTGCCGGAGCGCTTGGCGATATACATGGCCTTGTCGGCGCGGTCGATCGCGTCTTCGGGGGATTCGTGCTCGTAGAGTTCGGCGACGCCGGCGCTGAAGGTGATCAGCAACTTCTGCTGGCGGGCCAGGAAGAAACGTTTGGTGAGGGCGCGCTGCAGGCGCGTCAGGGTGGCGACTGCGCTATCCAGCGCGGTGTCCGGTAGAAGAATGACGAACTCTTCGCCGCCGTAGCGGGCGACGGAATCTTGCGGGCGCATGTTTTCACGCACGACGTCGACGAGGTGCTGCAGTGCTTCGTCACCAGTCTGGTGTCCGTGCACATCATTGATCTGCTTGAAATTATCCACATCAAGTAGCCCGATGCAGAGTGCTGTGCCGCGACGTCGTGCCAGGGCGGCTTCCCGAGCCAGGGCCTCGTCCAGTCCTTTGCGGTTGAGGACGCCGGTGAGGGGGTCGTGACGGATCAGCTCGCTGGTCTGCTCCAGTTCGAGTTGCAGGCGCGTGATCTCGGCATTGGCGTCGTTGACACGTGAGTGCAGCTCTTCGATCTCATTACGGGAACGCAGCGTGGACTCCTGGACAGTACGGGTTTCACGCATGACCTCGGCAATCACGTCGGTGAGTTCGCTGATGTCGGCGGCACCTTCGATGCGTTTGGCGCATTGCTCGATCTTGTTGTGGTACTCGCCGGTGGACTCTGAAAAGGCGCCCAGGCGGTCCACAAAGCTGGCCAGCATCTGCTTGAGCCGACTTTGGGCGTCGCTCAGTTCCAGCTTGAGGGCGCCCTGGCGGTGGATCACGTCGCGCAACCGGTTTTCCAGTTCGCCCAGTGTGCGGACGTCCAGCGGGCGCTCGAACATTTCGCCCATCAACACGATTTGGCCGCGTAGCCAGCGATCGTCGAGGACCAGTTCGCTGATGTTCGCGAGAAGCAGTTGCAGCACCCTTTGCAGGGCGTCGCGTATGGCGTGCTGATCTTCGGCAACCCACTCGAGGCTGGTACGGAGCTTGTCCAGGCGCTCGAGCAACGTTACCGGAGGCGTACTGTCCAGGCCCTGGCGCAGTATGGCGGCGAGCTCACGGGCCTCTGCAGGCAGTTGAGTGCTTGCCAGCTGAGGCTGGCCGGCAAGGCTGTCAAGCAGCGCTGCCAGGAGATCCGCGTAGGCGGGGCAGGGAGGGGCGCCAATGGTGAAGGCGGCCTCGGTTTCGTTGGGCGAAGTATTGCTTATGACCGGAGGAGGAAGGTCACCTGGCACGGCCTCGTCATCGCCGCTGCGACCCCAGGCTCTGAGCAAGCCCTGCAGGCGCTCAAATAGTTTGGCCGGATTGCTGCTGGACGCGGTCAGAACGCGCTCCAGCATCTCTCGCTTGCGCGCCTGGGTCAGGCCCGTCTGGCGGCGGTCCCATTCGGTAAGCAGGTCGCGCAGCAACACGGCCCAATTAAGTTCGGGCCTGCTCGAAATCGAGAGCTTGTCAACCAGGAGATCACGCAGTGCGGACCATGCTCCCTCGGCGACAGCCGCTTCGAAATCCAGCGCTAGACGCAGGGCGTCCTGATTGTTGCGCGGTAGAGCCGACGCAATTTGCTTGAGGGCGCGCTCCGGGAAGATGTCTTCGGCGACCGACCCGGCGATCTCGTGGTAGAGCGCCCGGTAATTGTCCGGGGTCGGGGCGATACGTCGCAGCGCAAGCTGGCGCAGCGTTTCTCGGGCAACTTCAGAGGGTTGGCTGGTGTCGGTCATCTGCGGGCGGCGCAACGGGGGAAGGCGTTGGATCATCCGGCGTACTGGTTCTCTGAGTGATGGGACTGGTCCAGACTCAGGTCTCCACAAGCATCGGAACCATGACGGTTGCGCCGATAACGGCCGTCAGGAAATGGTCTTGAGGTGGATGGTGGCCCAATATGCAAAAAATGGTGACGGCGGCCCATGCTTATTCGGCGAGACCGTGTTTGAGTCCGTAATGGGTGAGTTCGGCGTTGTTGCGCAGGTTCATTTTTTCGAGCAGTCGGGCCCGGTAAACGCTGACGGTCTTAACGCTCAGGTTGAGGGCCTCGGCGATCTCGGCCGGGGTCTTGCCGGAGGCGATCAGGCACAGGGTCTGGTACTCCCGGTCGGACAGTTTCTCGTGGGCGGGGCGCTCGCTGCCCTCTCCGATGGCGTTGACAAGCTCCTCGGCCAGGGAAGGGCTGACATATTTCTTGCCGCTTGCCACCTGCCGGATGGCTGTGACCAGCAGATCAGGGGCGCTCTGTTTGGTGAGGTAGCCCGCTGCGCCGGCCTTGAGGGCGCGGATCGCATACTGCTCTTCCGGATACATGCTGAGGATAAGTACCGGCAGGCGCGGGAATTCCTTCTTGATCAACTTGAGCGCATCGATGCCGTTGCGGTCGGGCATCGAGACGTCCATCAGGACCACGTCCCATTCTCCGCCACGGACCATCTGTACGGCCTCCACGCCGTTGTCGGCTTCGCCGGCGACAGTCAGGTCGGGGGTGTCGGAAAGGATCTGGCGCAGGCCTTGGCGCACGATCGCATGATCGTCGGCAATCAGGACACGAATAGGTTTGCTCATGGACGGAGTTTCCTGTCGTCGTTCGGCTTTTCTTCAGATATTGCGGGGTGTAGCGGCGCCCTCAGGACGAGGCGGGCGCCCTGCGGCTTAGCCGGCCTGATTTCGAGTTGTCCCCCCAGGCTTGAAAGTCGTTCACGGATGCCGCGCAGACCGAACGAATGTGGCTTCAAAAGGTCTCCAGCGGCGATGCCGCAACCGTCATCGGCGATTTCAAGAACGGCTTCGTCCCCGTCCTGCAGCAGGCGTACGTTCACCTGGCTGGCCATGGCGTGTTTGCTGACGTTGGTCAGCGCCTCCTGGAAGATCCGGAAGAAGGCCAGCGCCGTGTCGTAAGCCGGTGCGAGGTCGTGATCGGTGCACAGAATGTTACAGGCGATACCTGTGCGTTGGGCAAAGTCTTCACCCTGGGATTCGATGGCCGCCGCCAGGCCGAAGTCCTTCAGGATGCCCGGGCGCAACTCGCGGGTAACACGGCCCGCCGTGGCGATCGCGTCGTCCAGCATGTGGATGACATTGCGGACCCCGTCAGTGGCCTCGGCAGGGTTGGCGCGCAGCTTTGCTTCCAGCCGAGCCATTTCGAACTTCATTGCTACCAGCGTGCCGCCGAGAACGTCGTGGACATCCCGGGCGATGCGCTCGCGCTCCTCTTCCTTGATTCGCTGCAGGTGATTCGATAGCGCTGCCAGTTGACTGCGGGACTCGCGCAGGTCGGCTTCAACGCGCTTGCTATGGGTGATGTTCCACATGACCCCTTCCCATACCGTGTTGCCGTTTTCGGATCGGCGCGGGGAGCTGCGTAGGTTGATCCATTTCTGTTCCCCTGAAGGTAACTGGATGCGGCCTTCCCAGTTGAGCGTGCATAGCTGGTCGGCGGAACTGGCCGCTGCGGCCACGAGTCCTGGCAGGTCCTCGTCGAGGAGCCAGGTCATCCAGCTCGCCGAGCCGCCGACCAGTTCGTCTGCCACCGTGCCAAAGAGCATGGCGGCTGCTTCACTGAGATACTGGAAGCCGAGCGTGCCGTCCTGGGTGTAGCCCATCTGGAAGACCACGCCAGGGATGTTGTCGGTGAGCGCGCGCAGACGGGCTTCGCTCTGCCGCAGTGTCTGCTCGGCAAGGCGTTTTTCCCGGCGGTTGGCAACCTCCCTCAACTCTCGCTCGACGGCGGGAATCAGTCGGTCGAGTTTGCGTTTGCTGAGATAGTCGTGGGCTCCGGCGCGCATGGCGGCGATCGCCTCGTCTTCCTGCATGATGTCGGAGACGATAATGAAGGGCAGGTCGAGGGCGAGTTCCCGTAGCACCTCAAGGGCAGTCTGCATGCTGCAGCCGGGCAGGTTGCGGTCACACAGGACGACGTCCCAGTGCTCTTGCAGGAGGGCCTCGCGAAGCTCGGCCTCTGATGCCAGGCGTCGATGCCGTGGCGCGTAGCCGGCAGACCGGAAGCGCTGGAGCAGCAAGAGTGTGTCATTCTCTGAGTCCTCGATGAATAGCAACCGGATCGAGGGTTTACTGGTGCTGCCTGTTTCGATGGGCGGTGCCTCCGGACGGGGCGCAATGGACATTGGGCGATCAGCGTGCTGCGCGAATGGATCTGTTTGTTTATAATCCGCCCCTCGCTCGGGGCCTGGTAATCTTCAAGGATAGTGCAGGCATGCCTTTTCAGTCCATGTTGATTATGGCGGGCCGGAACGAGCGGAATGATGCCGGTGTAGCTCAGTTGGTAGAGCAGCGCACTTGTAATGCGAAGGTCGAGGGTTCGATTCCTTTCACCGGCACCAATTGAATCAAGAGCTTAGGCCGGTCCGGATGGGTCGGCCTTTTCGCTGGGGTTACGGTTCAGCCAAACTCACCCGATCATGGACATGCATGGATTGTTGGGAGTCGTCGTCATCTTTGGCTGTGTCTTCGCTGCCATAGCGGCGGCCGCGTTGTTTTTCAGCGATATGAGGCACAGCAAGAAGGCCGAGCAACGCCGGCAGCAACTCGTTTCGCGCCTGCGACCGAAGTAGCTGGCGCCGTTGGCGCTCCAGGCCGCTTTCATGTGCGCCAATTTTCGCCCATCCTCCCCGGAGGCGCTTTCGGCCTTCCCGCTGCCTCAGCCGGATTTCGCATATGGCGAGGCTTATCCAGGGGCTGTCGTTCCCGTCGTTACGAACTTTGCGCCACGTATCTGGGTGCCGGCCTGCTTCGGGTTGATTCCCACCTGGGCCAAGGACGCGAAGATCGCTCGCTCCACCTATAACGCCCGCACGGAAACCCTTGCAGAAAAGCCATCCTTCCGCCATGCATGGACTCGCGGCCAGTTGTGCATCATCCCGGCGGAGGCTCTCTACGAACCGTGTTACGAGACCGGGCGCTCCGTGCGCTGGCAGATCCGACGGCAGGATGCCCGGCCGATGGGGATCGCCGGGCTGTGGGAGCGAGTGGTGCAGCGCGACGGGCAGGCCGCCTGGTCGATGACCATGCTGACGGTCAATGCGGATGGGCACGCTCTTTTCGAACGGTTCCACAAGCCCGGCGAAGAGAAGCGTGCCGTCGTGATCCTGCCTGATGGTGCCTGGGGGGCGTGGCTGAGGGCGCGTTCGGAGGATGAGGCGAGGGCGCTATTGACGCTCACGGAGCCCACTGGACTGATTGTTGGTCCGGCGCCCCGCGAGGGCAAGTAGGTCAGGGGCGGGTGCCCTGGAAGAACAAGCCGTTGCTGCGGGTTGCGTTAGGGGCTGCCAAGTAGAACTGTTTGTTGGGGATGTCGTAGAAACCGACCCCGGTCACCGTGTCTGTACCGAACATACAGGAGCCACCGCGGAAGGTGATGGACAGGTTGAACACATTGACCGACCCGCGTGGTGTGGCAATTCCCGAAAAGCTGCAGTTCGATACAACGCCCGTGATGGTGCCGTTGGCCTGAAGGGTCATGAATGCGGGCTGGGCTCCGGTGGGTGAAAGGGCGTTGCCCGCATAAGTGCCGGTTGCCAGTGCGGCATTGGCCGGTTGCTCATAAACCGGGTTGTACTGGGTCGAGAAGGCAAACGACTCCAGATTCTTGTTGGTCAGTACGCCGCTCAGCGAAGACTTGGCGAAGTAGCTGGCGGAAATACTGACCATATTAACGCCGGAGCCGTTGAAGTTGATGTCTACCGCGTCCTGCACCGTGAAGCTGCCGTTGCTGGCCTGGCCTGTGCCAGCGACAACGCCGGCAATCATGTCTCTGTTGTCCTTGGCTGAATAGACCGCATAGAAGCTGCCGTCGTTGAGGATCACGCCGTAGATGCCAGCCGAACTGTCGCTCGTACCCCGCCACATGCCTTCCGCGGTGTCGGAGACAATCAGCGAGGGACCCGGGGCTCCACTGTTGTTATTGCCGTTGCCTGTACTTACGGCGTTCCCGCCTCCGCCCCCGCAGGCGGCCACGGACAAGGACAGGAGCAGGGTGGTTGATGTTTGAACATGTCGGGGCATGAGCACATTCCTGAGTATCGGCCGATGGCGTGGCTTGCCAGAAAGGATGGGGTTTCCTGAATTCCCAATTGTCCTAGAGCCGTCTGTTTCCGGAGGGTTATTCGAGGCACATGAAAGATGTGTCGTATTACCAATTCAATGTGCTGGTTGTATGGCAATGGCGTGTTGGCGGCGTCGCCGGTGAGGATCGGCTTCCTCGGTGATTCTCATGATCTGCTCCGATGGCTCGAGGCTGATGGCTAGGCACTGCAGGGGGCTGGTGTGAGTGCGTCCGCGAAAAAACTTGGCAAAGTGCGAACAAGTGGGTATTATCCGCCCCTCTCAGACGCGGGGTGGAGCAGTCTGGCAGCTCGTCGGGCTCATAACCCGAAGGTCGCAGGTTCAAATCCTGCCCCCGCAACCAGTTTCAAGCGTCAAGGCCCAATCACTCAGGTGGTTGGGCCTTTTTGCTTCACGGGCTGAATCTGCGCCATTGCTGGATGCCGCGCGCCCTCGTGCGGTGCAATTGTCCTGATTTCGATCGTTTGTGGTGCATGGGCTTGCTGTGCGCGGCGAGTGTGATCGACATATGCACAGCATTGGTGCATAATCAAAGCCCTATATTGCTTCAGGCACTGTGTGCCGCCATCTGCGTCCAGAACGCAATATGGGGCCGGTCGATGGTGCTCGGACGCTCCTCCGCCCGTAGCTCCCGGTGCATCCGTGGCAGGTCTGCGGCGCGTTGTTCCTGCCACGATGATCACAGTCCCTTTCTCAGTCTCCTTTTCGAAAAGCACCGACTCTCCCCGTCGGCGTTGGCTTCGCCTGGCTTTGCCCCTGGTCGCCGTTTCCATTCTGATCGGTTCGGTCGGCGTGGTCGGTTACCGTTACCTGAGCGAGGAGACGCGGCGGGAGACTCACCGTACGTTGGCCGTCATCGCCGAGCAAAAGCGGCAGCAGATCGAGGATTCGCTGGCCGAGACGCGCACCGATGCGGAACTCTATTTCTCCAGCCGATCCCAACTGGAGATGTTGTTCCGGGGCTGGCTGAACAGTGGCCGCAAGGATGCCGGGCTCGTCGAGCAGATGCGCAACCGCATGCAGGAGGTGGCCCGCGTGCGGGGATGGGGTGGCCTGGCGATTGTCGATACCGATACGCGCCCGGTCGTGGTGGTCGGCAAGGCCGACATCCGAGAGCATGCCGCGCTGGCCAGGGACATCCTGCGCGAACCGCGCATCGAGTTCGTCGACCTGCACCGCACGGCGGACGGCGAGGTGCTGTACGGCGTCCTCGCGCCGATCGGGGCGTCCGGCGACAAGCCGCTGGGCGTGGCCTATCTCACCTGGAAGGCGGAGAAGGCCCTGTATCCGCTGGTGGAGTCCTGGCCCGTTCCGACACGCACTGCCGAAACCTATCTGGTCCGACGGGATGGCAACAATGTGCGCTTCCTCTCCCCGTTACGTCACCGGGCCGTGCCGGCCTTGTCCCTGGCCCAGCCCCTGGATCAGCCGTTCCTGCCGGCGGGGCGGGCAGCTGCCGGGGAGCACGGCATCCTTGCCGGCGGGCGGGATTACCGCAACGTTCCGGTGCTGGCCTATGCCTCGCCGGTGGGCGGAACGCCGTGGTTGATGCTGGCCGAGATCGACGAGGTCGAGGCCTATGCGGGTATCCACAACCTGGCCTGGGCGACCGGGCTGGTCGTCGGGCTGGGTCTGCTGTTCGTTTATTCGGCGGGCTACCTGTTGTGGCGCCGCGACCGGGCGCGTCAGGAAATGGCGACCCTGCAGGCGCAGCAGGCCGCCGAGGCGCGTTTCCGCGTGATCTTCGAGCAGGCGCCGCTGGGGGTGGCGCTGCTGGACTCCCAGGGAGGGCGCATCACCGAGGCCAACCGGCGCTTTGCCGAGATCGTCGGGCTGGCGCCGGAGGAGATGGTCGGGCTCGACCCGATGAGCCTGACCCACTCCGATGATGTGGCGGAAAGCCAGAAGAACATCGCCGAACTCAATGCCGGTGAAATTCACGGGTATCGCCTGATCAAGCGTTACCTGCGGCCCGATGGATCGGTGGTGTGGGTCAGTCTGAGCTGCGCACCGGTCCAGGTTGCCAACGAGGATCGCCACCGTTACCTGGCCATCGTGGAGGACATCACCGCCCGCAAGGAGATGGAGGAGCGCCTGCAGATCAGCGAGACGCGGCACCGTCTCCTGGCCGACAACG
Source organism: Zoogloea sp. GDB6 (assembly GCF_056724105.1). Classification (NCBI taxonomy): domain Bacteria; kingdom Pseudomonadati; phylum Pseudomonadota; class Betaproteobacteria; order Rhodocyclales; family Zoogloeaceae; genus Zoogloea; species Zoogloea sp. GDB6. The sequence continues at coordinate 842,241 of NZ_CM161497.1, forward strand.
CCGTCGACGTCATCGTTACGATGGACCTCGACGGGCACTTCTCCTATATCAGTCCGTCCGTCGAACGCCTGCGCGGCTACTCCGTCGACGAGGCGATCGGTCAGCCCCTGACCGAAGTGTTGACGCCGGACTCCCTGCGCATCGCCGAAGCCTATTTCGCCCGCCTGAAAGACGGCCTGGCCAGGGGTGGGGCGCTGGAGCATTTTCGTGATGAACTGGAGGTGCGCCGCAAGGACGGCACTTCCGTGTGGACCGATGTCAGCGCCAGCCCGTTGCTCAGTGCCGATGGGGGGGTCGTCGAGATTCTCGGCGTGATTCGCGACGTCAGCGAACGCAAGCGCTACGAATACAAGCTGCGCCAGGCCTCCGAGGCGGCGGAGGCGGCCAATGCCGCGAAGAGCGAGTTCCTGGCCCACATGAGCCACGAGATCCGCACGCCGATGAATGCCGTCCTTGGCCTCGCCCAGGTGCTGGAGCGGGAACCGCTGGCCGGACATCAGCATGATATGGTGCAGCGCATCCGGATGGCGGGGCAGTCCCTGCTGGCCATCCTCAATGACGTGCTCGATCTGTCCAAGATCGAGGCCGGGCAGTTGCGCATCGAACAGCGTCCCTTTGACCTCGCTGTACAACTGGCCAACCTCGACAGCCTGATGGGCCAGAATGCCCGCAACAAGGGCCTTGCGCTACGCATCGAGGGGCCGGATCCGCTGCCCGGTCCGCTGCTGGGCGATGGGCTTCGTCTGGAGCAGATCCTGTTCAACCTGACCGGTAATGCCATCAAGTTCACCGAGCAGGGCGAGGTGGCGGTGCGTGTTCGCGCCAGGGTGGTGGACGAGGCGCGCCTGAGGCTGCGCTTCGAGATCCGGGATACCGGCATCGGTATCGACCCGGAAGCCCTGGGCCGTTTGTTCGCACCCTTTGCACAGGCCGATGCAGGTATCGGCCGCCGCTTCGGCGGCACCGGCCTTGGCCTGTCGATCTGCAAGCGCCTCGTGGAGCTGATGGGTGGCGAGATCGGGGCCGACAGCCGACCCGGAAACGGCAGTTGCTTCTGGTTCGAACTGCCGCTGCAGCGGGCCAGCGAGGCCGAGATGGCGGCCATGGTCGTGGCCGCCGCACCGCCCAAGCCGACGGGCCCGCGCCTCGTTGGGGCACACCTGCTGGTGGTGGATGACAGCGCAATGAACCGCGACCTGGTGGAGCGGGCGCTGCGCCTCGAAGGAGCCAGTTCCACGCAGGCCGCCGACGGCTTGCAGGCGATCCAGATCCTGCAGACCCGACCGGAGCGTTTCGATGCGGTGCTGATGGACGTGCAGATGCCGGTGATGGATGGTCTCACCGCGATGCGCCTGATCCGCGGTGAACTGGGCCTCATCGACCTGCCCGTCATCGCCTTCACCGCCGGCGTGCGCGAAGAGCAGCAGGCTGCGGCACGGGCTGCGGGTGCCAACGATGTGCTCGCCAAGCCGATGGACCTGGAGCAGATGGCGCAGATGCTGGAGCGCTGGGTCCGGACCGGGGGGCGTGCCCTGGTGGCCTGCGGGGGGCCGGTGGAGGAGGCTGTAGCGGGCGCGCAAATGCCTGTGCCGGAGGATGCCGGGACGGCCGCGGCCGACGACTTCCCGGAAATCCCGGGTATCGACCGGGAGCGCGCTGTCCAGCGCCTGGGGCGGGACCGGGAAATGTTCCTCGGTTTGCTCGAACTCTTCGTCCACGACAACGCTACGGCCGCCGGGCAGGCGCGCAGTGCGCTCGCCAGTGGCGACCGGGAGTCGGCGGGGCGCCGCATGCATACGCTGGGCAGCAACGCCGGCTTCCTGTGCGCCTTCGATCTGATGGCCTCGGCGCGGGCGCTGGAGGCGGCCATCGACCGCGGGGAGACGGAGCTCGCTGAGGGCTTCGACGCGCTGGAGCGCGAGATCGCGGATTTCGTCGAGGCCAGCGCGCCCTGGCGTTGAGCGGGGCCGTGCCGCCGCCTGGAAAAAACAGGCCGCCCTCACGCGGATGCACGGTAGGAGATCATTCAGGACGCGCCTTCGGGCGCGTCTTTTTTTGCCCGTTCCGCGCGGGGCTGGCGGCGATAGGCGCCGGGCGGGCTGCCGGTCCATTGCTTGAAGGCGCGGTTGAAGGCCGACGGGTCGTCGAAGCCTATCTGTGCGCCAATCAGCGCGATCGGTTCGTCCGATTTGGTCAGCAGCGTGATGGCCGCATCCCGCCGCAGGCTGTCCTTCAGGGACTGGAAGCGGCTGCCCTCGACGGCCAGGCGGCGCGCCAGCGTGCGCGGCGAGGTGTGCAGCGTGCGGGCCACGTCCTCGATGGTCAGCGGCTGGGCCAGCCGCTCCCGCAGGTGGTCGCCGACCCGGTGGGTGACCGGGCGCCTGCCGGCCGAAACATGGAACCAGTCCATCGGTGCGTTGCGCAGGAAGGCACTCAGCGCCGCCTTGTTGCGGCGGATCGGCAGGGACAGGCAGGCCGGATCGAGATGCAGGGCCGTCACCGGCTGGGAGAAACAGGCTGGACCGGCATACATGCGCGGGTATTCGTCGGCATGGGGCGGCGGCGGATAGGCCAGGTCGATGCGCTGGAAGGGAACCGGCCTCTCGATCATCCACGAAGCAACGCCCTGGACCAGTAACAACATGAACTCCAGCGCCAGGATGCGGCGTTCGCCCAGCTCGGCCTTTTCGACCAGCCTGATACAGGTGCCGGATTCCGATTCACCCAGTGTGAACTGCAGGTCGTCCAGCACCAGCCGGAAGAAGCCGGCAAAGCGGTGCAGCGCGACGCCAAGGCTGGGGGCGTCCAGCATGGACAGGCACAGGAACTTCAGCGTGCCGTTGCGCAGCGGCCGGGAGAACAGCCCAGGCGTCTCGTCGTCGTACTGGACCGCCAGCAGCCGGTACAGGGATGACAGCTGCTCGATCGTCACGCGGGCATCGTCGTGCTGCAGCTGAGCCGGTGCGATGCCGGCGCGTAGCGCACAGTCCGGGTCGAAGCCGGGCGTGTCGCGCAGGTGGGCGATCAGCTCGGTGGCGAAGCGGGCGGGGATCGTCTGGGTCTGCGGATTCATGGACGGGCGGGGCTGGCCTGGGAAGATGGAATGATGGCAGAAAATGTCAATTTGTCGTCCGCCTCTGCCATCCCCGCCCGTCGGGCGATCTCCTACCATGTCGCCATCAACGGGTGCTTCAAAGATGCCCGCCGGCCCCAGCCCGGGGACCGATAAATACGGAGACACGACAATCATGGCATTTTCTGAGAACCACCCGCGCGTGACCTGACGGGCCGCCTGGCCCGGTTGTGGCCCAGCTTCCAGCTGGCGCCCTTCGTCAATTTCCCCTGTTGTCCCGAGACGGTCCTTGTGCGCTCCCCGTGGCGTGCCGAGGTGGGCGTTGGCACGCCTGGCCGACCGTCCCGGATTGCTGTTGTGAGGATGTGCAATGCACTTCGAACTGGACGGCGAGCGCCGTCAGATCCGCGAACTGGCCCGTCAGTTCGCCCACCGTGAAATCATGCCGCGGGCCGTCCAGGCCGACCGGGACTGCGCCCTTCCGCTGGAAGTGCAGGCGCTGGCGGTCGAGCTCGGCCTGGCCAGCGTCAATCTCCCCGCAGCGGTCGGCGGCGCCGGTCTGGGCTGTCTGGACCTGGTGCTGGTCACCGAGGCCCTGTGCTACGGCTGCCTGGGCATCGGCACCGCCTTGTGCATCAACGCGCTGGCGGCCCAGCCCATCGTGCTGGCGGGCTCAAAGGACCAGCAGGCGCGCTACCTGGGACGCATTGCCGAAGGTGCGCTGGCCAGCTTCGCGCTGACCGAGCCCGGCGCCGGCTCGGACGTGGCCGGCATCCGCACCCGTGCCGAGCGGGTGGCCGGCGGCTATCTGCTGTCGGGCAGCAAGACCTGGATCTCCAACGCGCCGCTGGCCGAGTTCTTCGTGGTCTTCGCCAAGACCGACCCGGCCGCCGGCCACAGGGGCATGACCGCCTTCGTCGTCCCGCGGGACAGCGCCGGGCTCCGCGTCGGCGAGCCTCTCGGCAAGCTCGGCCAGCGCGCCGCGCCGACCGCCGAGGTCTTTCTCGACCGCGTCTTCGTGCCGGAGGACAACCGGCTCGGCGAGGAGGGCAGCGGCTTCGCGCTGGCGATGGCGGTCTTCGACCACTCGCGGCCGATGGTGGCGGCCTTCGGCGTCGGCCTGCTGGAACGCTGCATCGACGAATCGCTGGCCTACGCCAGGGAGCGCCGTTCGATGGGGCACACGCTCGTCGAGCACCAGGCCATCGCCCACAAGCTGGCCGAGATGCGCATGCGCCTGGAGGCGGCGCGTCTCCTCACCTATCAGGCCGCCTGGTTGGTGGACCAGGGCCGGCCTAACACGCTGCAGGCTTCCATCGCCAAGGCCACCGCCGCCGACGCGGCCATGTGGGGCGCCACCGAGGCCATCCAGATCTTCGGCGGCATGGGCTACTCGACCGAATACCCCGTCGAAAAGCTCTTCCGCGACGCCAAGGTGCTGCAGATCTACGAGGGCACCAGCGAGATCCAGCGCAACATCATCGCCCGCGAAATGCTGCGGGCGGCCTGATCCACGATTTCTCCGTCTTACAGGACTGTTCCAATGACTTCCGCCTCGCCTTCCGAACCCCTGATCCTCGCCGCCGTGCGCACGCCTTTCGGGCGCCGTGGCGGCGCCTTCCGCGACACCCGTCCGGACAGCCTGCTGGCGGCCGCCATCGACGGCGTACTGCAGCGTGCCGGCCTGCCCGCCGAGCGGGTCGGCGACGTACTGGCCGGCTGCGTCAGCCAGGCCGGCGAGCAGGGCGCCAACATCGCCCGCCAGGCTCTGCTGCTGGCCGGTCTGCCGGACCACGTGCCGGGCGTCTCGATGAACCGCATGTGCGGCTCCAGCCAGTTCGCCACCCACGCGGCAGCTCAGGCGGTAGCCGCTGGCGACCTGGATTTCGCCATCGGCTGCGGCGTGGAGAGCATGAGCCGGGTGCCAATGTTCCTCGATCTGACGTTGGGCCAGGGGGACTTCCGCGGCTTCGACGGTCTGCATCCGGACCTGCTGACCCGTTACCCGATCCCCCATCAGGTAGAGAGCGCCGAGCGGGTGGCGGAGCATTGGTCCCTCGGCCGTGCCGAGCTCGACGCTTTCGCCATCGAGAGCCACCGCCGCGCCGAGGCTGCGCGGGCAGCCGGCGTGCATCGCGAGATCCTGCCGCAGGCCGGTGTGGACAAGGACGGGCAACCGATTCGCCTGGCCCACGATGAGGGCATCCGGGCCGTCATCGACCCGGCCAAGATGGCCGCGATGCAGCCGGTCTTCCGCAGCGCCGACGCCGGCGTGGTGACCGCCGCCAACGCCAGCCAGATGTCCGACGGCGCCGCCGCGGTGCTGATCGGCAGCCGGCGGGCCAGCGCCGATTTCGGGCTCAAGCCCGTGGCCCGCTTCCGCGCTCGCGTGGCGGTCGGCTCCGACCCGGTCATGCAGCTCACCGGCGTCATCCCGGCCACCCGGCTGGCGCTGCAACGGGCCGGCCTGTCGATCCGCGACCTGGACTGGATCGAGGTGAACGAGGCCTTCGCCAGCGTGGCCCTGTGCTTCGCGCGGGAGTTCGAGCCGGATATGGGCAAGCTCAACCCGTGGGGCGGCGCCATCGCCCACGGCCATCCGCTGGGCGCCACCGGCGCCGGCCTGCTGGCCAAGATGCTCACCGGCCTGGCCCATGTGGATGGCCAGCTCGGCCTGCAGGTGATGTGCATCGGCCACGGCATGGCGACGGCGACCATCGTCGAGCGCCTGTGACACGACCATAAGAAAACGACAAGCAGCCAAGGAGGAGACCCATATGAACGACACCCGCAACGACGTCCGCCGCGCCAGCCGCAACCTGATCGGCGATGCGCTGCACCGCTCGGTGCGCCGCAATCCGGGCAAGGAAGCGCTGCGCTTCCAGACGCGCAGCTGGACTTACGCGCGCCTCGACGCGGCAGCCAACCGGGTGGCCAACCAGCTGCTGGGCCTCGGCCTGCAGAGCGGTGACCGGGTGGCCGCCTACGGCCGCAACTCCGACGCCTACGTGATCCTGTGGCTGGGCTGCGTGCGCGCCGGCCTGATCCACGTGCCGATCAATTACGCGCTGATCGACAGCGAGCTGCGCTACATCGTCGAGCAGTCCGGCGCCCGTGCGCTGTTCTGCGATACCGACATCGCCAGCCACGTGCAGGCCCTCGGCCCGACGCTGGCCTGCGAATGGCAGGGCACGCTGCATGGCGGCGAGGGCGGCCACGACGTGCTGGCCTGGGCCGACACGCCAGGCCGCGATGAAGCGCCGGCGCTGGATATCGACGAGGAGAGCATCGCCCAGCTGCTTTACACCTCCGGCACGACGGCGGCGCCGAAGGGCGCGATGATGAGCCACCGGGCGCTGCTGGCGGAATACTCCAGCACGCTGCTGGCCACCGACATCAAGCCCGGCGACCGTTCCCTGGCCTCGCTGCCCCTCTACCATTCGGCGCAGATGCACGTCTTCCTGATGCCACAACTGCTGGTCGGTGCGACCACCATCATTCTCCAGGCGCCCCAGGCCGAGCTGTGCTTCGAGCTGATTGCCGCCGAGAAGATCACCTCCTTCTTCGCGCCGCCGACGGTGTGGATTTCCTTCCTGCGCCATCCGGCTTTCGGGAACAGCGACCTGTCCTCGCTGGAGAAGGGCTACTACGGTGCCTCCATCATGCCGGTGGCGGTGGTGCAGGAGCTGGCGGCCCGCCTGCCGGCCCTGCAGCTCTACAACTGCTACGGGCAGAGCGAGATCGCCCCGCTGGCAACGGTGCTGCGCCCCGAGGAACACGCCGAGCGGCCGGCTTCGGCGGGGCGGCCGATCTTTAACGTGGAAACCCGCATCGTCGATGCTGACATGAACGACGTGCCGCCCGGCGAGATGGGCGAGATCGTCCATCGTTCGCCGCAGCTGATGAGCGGCTACTGGAACAAGCCGGAGGAAACCGCCGGCTCCTTCGCCGACGGCTGGTTCCGCTCCGGCGACGTGGGCTACGTAGACGAGGCCGGCTACCTGTACATCACCGACCGCATCAAGGACGTCATCAAGACTGGCGGCGTGCTGGTGTCGAGCCGGGACGTGGAGGAGGCCTTGTACACCCATCCGGCGGTGGCCGAAGTGGCGGTGGTGGCCTTGCCCGACGAGCGCTGGATCGAGATCGTCGCCGCGGTGGTGGCCCTCAAGCAGGGCGCCACGGCCAGCGCCGACGAACTGATGGCCCACGCGCGCGAGCACCTGGCGGCCTTCAAGGTTCCGAAGAAGATCTTCTTCGTCGAAGACATGCCGCGCAATGCGTCCGGAAAGCTGCTCAAGCGCGAGCTGCGGCGGGTCTATTCCGCCTAGTCCTTCCCGGTTTCGTATTTCCCCATTTGCGTCTGTTCAGAGAACACGGCGGGAGTCTTGCGCCCCGCCGCCCCGCGACGGTCCGGTCGGCCGGGCTGTCGCACGCCACAGCCCCCTGCAGAGGGGCACATCGTTGCCGGCTTAAAGCCGGTTTCAGGAGAGGAGATTGTCCGTGCATCACAAAAAATCCGAGATTCGTTCTATTCGTTGCTCCATCGCTCGCCGCCCGCTGAGCCTGCTGTTGCTGGCCGCCTTTGGCACCGGCGCCGCCGCGCCGGCTTTCGCCGAGAGCGAGATCGACGCGCTCAAGCGCGAACTGGCCGAACAGCGCCAGCTGATCCAGCAGCTCATGAAGAACCAGGAAGAACAGAAGAAGACCGAGATCCAGACCGGCGGCCCAGCCCGCGGCGCCGGCCTGCAGATGGGGGTGCCGACGGGGCCGTCCGGCACGCTGACGATTTACGGCGTGGCGGATGTCAGCGCCTCGACGGTGAACAGCGGCTACGGCCAGAAATCGACGATCGGCTCGGGCGGCATGACGTCCTCCCGCTTGGGCTTCAAGGGCGAGAAGGAGCTCGGCGACGAGGTGAAGGCTGTCTACCTGATGGAAGCCGGGATTTTGTTCGACACCGGTTCGGTCGGTACCGGCGCGATCACGCCGGGCATCAACAACACGGCGGTGTCCAGCGGCGGCCAGACCAGCAACGGCAGCCAGATCTTCTCGCGGCAGATCTACGCGGGGTTGCAGACCCGCTTCGGCACCGTCACCGCTGGCCGCCAGTACGCCGGCTCCTACACCTCGTCGGTGATGTCGGCAGCGATGGGCGCCGGCTTCTTCGGCTCCTCCGCCGGCCTGCTGCCGGTGATCGGCGGCATGCCGACGCGCCTCAACAATTCCCTCGTCTATGCCTCGCCGAAGGTCGCCGGCTTCTCTGGCCAGCTGACGCTGAGCAGCGGCAGCGAGAACAACGTGAACATGGTGACGCCGGTGGCGGCCGGTTCGACGACCGTGACCACCGACAAGGCCGGTCGCGGCGGCGACCTGGCGCTGTACTACAGCGCCGGCCCGCTCAACGCCACGGCGACGGCGTGGAACGTGGACAACGCCAGCTACGTCGCCCCGGCGACCGGCCCGCAGGAAACCGGTCTCGCCAAGCGCCGTGGCTGGCAGGTCGGCGGCAGCTACAACCTGGGTTTTGCGACGCTGTACGGCAACTACGTGGCTGGCCGCATCAGCGGCGGCAACTACGAGAACGTCACGGGTACCCTGTCCAAGGCCGACGGCTGGAGCGTCAGTGCCGGCATCCCGCTGTGGCGCGGCAAGGCCCTGGTGAGCTACAGCCAGCTCGACGACAAGTCGATCAAGAACCGCGATGCCAATCTGCTGGGGCTTGCCTACACGTACAAGCTGCAGGACAGCACGACGCTGTATGGCACCTGGGGCAAGGTCCTCAACAAGACCAACGGCACGTACAGCCTCACTGACGGTGGCAACCTGGTCGGCACGGTGGCCAAGCCGGGCTATGACCCGAGCGGCTACATGATGGGCGTCAATCACGTGTTCTAAGACGTGTTCTGAACCCTTGCCGGCAAGGCCTGGCGGCGTGGGGGCAAGGGGCAGCGGTTTGCCTTCACGCCGGCAGCGCTTGCGTGCAAGCAAAACCGGTGTGGCGCCGAGGCGCGTGAGTTTGCGCCCGAGTGCCGTACCGTTGCAGGCAAGGCTGGATGCGTCGGCGCCGGCACATTCCGCTTTGCGCGCGAGCGGGCGCGCCTTGGTCGCAAGCGAAAAAAACTTGCCCGCAAGCCAGAAAGCCTTGCGGCCGGGCCCGCGGGAGGCGCTCGCTAGCCGGCCGGGGCTGAGGGCGGGCCGGCACCCTGGGGCGCCGGCCGATTCTCATTGCCCGGCGCGCTTGACGAACTTGAGCGTGAACTTGTCGCTCTCGCCGATGGCCAGGTAGCGCGCCCGGTCCTGGTCCTTGAGGCGTAGCGTGGGTGGCAGCGTCCATACCCCGGCCGGGTGGTCCTTGGTGTCCAGCGGGTTGGCGGCGACTTCGGAGCGGGCGACGAGCTTGAAGCCGGCCTTCTCGATGCGGGCGATGACTTCGTCTTCCCGCAGGTAGCCGGCCTGCAGTTGCTCGGCGGACGGGCGGTCGTTGCGGGCGCGGTGGTCTGACCACGCCGAGCACGCCACCGGGCTTGAGCACTGCGTGGAATTCGCGGATCACCGCGTCGGCGTTGCCGTCGGTGATCCAGTTGTGCAGGTTCATGAAGGTCAGCAGCAGGTCGACGGAGTTTGGCTGGAGCGTCGTCGTCAGGCCGGGGCTGAGGGCCAGCTCGACCTTGCCGTACAGCGCAGCCTGACTGGCGATCAGGCCGCCGATGGCGTCGTGCTCGGCGCGGGCGGCGGCGGGGTTGTGGTCGCCGGCATGCAGGGCGGCGATGTAATGGCCGTGATCGCGCATGTAGGGGGCGAGGATCTCGAACCACCAGGCACCGACGCTGGGCCAGATCTCGACGACCGTCTGGCCGGGCTTGATATCGAAGAATTCGAGGGTCGCCGCTGGCTGGCGGGCGGGATCGCGCTGGCGGTTCTTCTCGCTGCGCTGGGGGCCGTCGATCCAGTGCCGCAGCGCGTCGTCGGCGTGGGCGGGGGCGACCAGCCAAGCGGTCGTGAGCAGGGGGAGCAGAAGGCGGTGGAGGGAGCGCACGGGTTTCCTTTCGTGGAGGCGGGCGGACGGGGCGGGCCCGTTCCGATGCTGCGCGATTCTGCCTGCAGCCTGTCAAAGATCAACTGGCTGCGGCGACAGCCGGACAAGGCCGGCTTCAGAAGCCGTCGCTGCCGGCCTGACGGAAATCGCCGTCGATCCAGGCCTGGGCCGTTGATGTGCCGAGCTTGAAGTCCGGCGTCACGCGCTGCTGGGCGATCAGCTCGCCGTCGGCGCTGAAGGCGCTGAGCAGGGCGTGGGGTTCGTATTCGTCGGGCACGATGTCCAGCGTCACATGCCACTCGGCGTCCTGGGCGAAGACGGTCAGGCGCTTGTGCAGGCGGGCCTGCAGTTGTTGGCGCTGGCGCTGCATGACTTCCTCGGCCGATTTCACGAGGGTCAGGAACTCGCCGTAGTTGAGGGGCTTGGGATTGCGCAGGTCCCGGTCCAGGTCCCACGGGGCCAGCAGCGCGGCTTCGCTGTCGCCGTCGCGGCGCAGTTCGACGCTCCATTCGCCGTCGTTGCGCAGCACCCGCGCGGTCCAGCCATCCTCCTGCCACAGGCGGCTTTCGCGGATCGCGTCGCCCTTGTTGGCCGGGGCTTCGACGATCTTGGGTACGGGAGCGGCGAAGGGGCGCCGGGCCGTTGCGGCGGGTGCGGACGGTGCCACCAGGCTGCCGCTGGCATTGACGAAAGCCAGCTGCGTGGGGGCCTGCTCGGCGGCCAGCGCAGCGCGGGACATCCGCCGGCGGGGGGCGAGTGCGGCGGGAATCGGTGCCGCGTCGTGGGGGAAGTCAAAACTCATCTGGGCGGTCATGGGCATCGCGTCCTGGGGACACTTCTAGCAAATGATGTATTTACTGTACAAAATAACACTAATTGCTTCAAGCCCGCACCGCTGCTTCGCCTGCGCTCAGCGGCTATCCAGTCCCACGGGCAGCTCGGTGCGATCCACCACTCGCCGCAGCACGAAGCTGGTGTGCACACCCGTGACGCCCTGGATGCGGGTGATGCGGTTGAGCAGCAGGTCCTGGTAGGCGTCCATGTCGCGGATCACCACCTTGAGCTGGTAGTCCGACTGCTGGCCGGTGATCAGCAGGCATTCGAGCACTTCCGGAATGTCGCGGATGGTGGTCTCCAGGCTGGCGAAGCGTTCCGGCGTGTGCTGGTCCATGGAGATGCCGATCAGCGCCATCAGGCTGAGGCCGAGCTTTTTGGCGTCTAGCAGGGCCCGGTAGCCGGTGATCAGGCCGGACTCCTCCAGCGCCCGTACGCGGCGCAGGCAAGGAGACGGCGACAGGCCGATGCGCTCGGCCAGGTCCTGGTTGCTGATCCGCCCGTCCTGCTGAAGGATGGCGAGAATTTGCCGGTCGTAGCGGTCGAGTTCCATTTAATTGCGTAAATTAATTATTTGTTGAAATTATGTGTCTATTTTATGGTGTTTTGACGCGTAGAACGCAAGCACCTGCCACGCCTCTTTCCGTAAGATTCACTCCATCGAATTCAATCTTCCGGAGCACGAAAATGCCGCAACAGACGCCCGCCAAGTACAGCGCCTTCCCGCCCGTACAACTCACCGACCGCCAGTGGCCCAGCCGTGTCATCGACAAGGCGCCGATCTGGATGAGCACCGATCTCCGCGACGGCAATCAGGCCCTCTTCGAGCCGATGAACGCCGACAAGAAGATGCAGATGTTCAAGACCCTCTGCGCGATCGGCTTCAAGGAAATCGAGATCGCCTTTCCGTCGGCCTCGCAGACCGAGTTCGACTTCGTGCGCGGCTTGATCGACGGTGGTCACATCCCCGCCGACGTGAGCATCGAAGTGCTCACCCAGGCCCGCGAGCACCTCATCCGCCGCACCTTCGAATCCCTCAAGGGCGCCAGGAAGGCCATCGTTCACGTCTACAACGCCACCTGCAAGACCTTCCGCGACAACGTCTTCGGCATGAGCAAGGCCGAGGTGGTGGCAATGGCCGTCGATGCGGTGCGCCTCATCCGCACGCTCGCCGACGAGATGCCGGAAACCGAGATCACCCTCGAATACAGCCCGGAGCTCTTCACCGCCACCGAGCTCGACTTCGCCAAGGAGGTCTGCGACGCGGTGACCGAGACATGGGGTGCCACGCCGCAGCGCAAGGTGATCCTCAACCTCCCGACCACCGTCGAGATCGCCACGCCCAACATCTATGCCGATCAGATCGAGTGGATGCACAAGAACCTCGCCCGCCGTGACAGCGTGATCATCAGCCTCCACCCGCACAACGACCGCGGCACCGCCGTGGCCGCCGCCGAGCTCGGCCTCATGGCCGGCGCCGACCGTGTCGAGGGCTGCCTTTTCGGCAACGGCGAGCGCACCGGCAATGTGGACCTCGTGACCCTCGCCCTCAACATGCACACCCAGGGCGTCGATCCGCAGCTCGACTTCTCGGACATCAACGCCGTCGCCCGCACCTACGAGCACTGCACCCAGTTGCCTGTTCATCCGCGTCATCCGTACGTGGGTGATCTCGTCTTCACGGCCTTCTCCGGCTCCCACCAGGACGCCATCAAGAAGGGTTTCTCCGCTCAAAAGGCGGATGCGCCGTGGAACGTCCCCTATTTGCCCATCGATCCCGCCGACGTCGGCCGCAGCTACGATTCGGTGATCCGGGTGAATAGCCAATCCGGCAAGGGAGGCATCGCCTACTTGATGGAGAACGAATACGGCGTGGTGATGCCGCGCCGCTTGCAGGTGGAGTTCTCCGGCGTCGTGCAGCGCTATACCGACGCCCACGGCGGCGAGATGAGCGCCGATGACATCTGGCGCTTGTTCTCCGAGACTTATCTCGACACCGCCGCCCCGGTTCGCTACTGCAGCCATCACCTTGTCGAGAACGGCACCGTGCAGGGCATCCGCTTGAGCGTGGAGATCGACGGCCAGGCGCGCATCCTCAATGGCGAAGGCAACGGCCCGATCAACGCTGCCGTGCATGCCCTTCAGAGCGCCGGCATCCGGGTCCAGGTGCGCAGCTACGAGGAGCGCTCGATGGTGCCGATCGGCGACGATGGCAACGCCCAGGCCTGTGCCTTCATGGAAATGGCCGGCGAGACCCGCAGCGACTGCTACGGGGTCGGGATCGACGCCAACATCGTCACCGCGTCGATCAAGGCCCTCATCAGCGGCGTGAATCGGGCCCAGGCGGCAGGCCGTGTGGCGCCCAAGGCCGAGGCGCAGTCGGCCTGAGCGCTGCGGCGTAGGAGGCTCCCGCTCGGGGGCTTCCGGCCGGCAACTCCAATTTGCCAATTTACCGTCCGGTGTCGTCCTGAATGCGGACGGCATCGGACGGAGGCGTTGTGAACGCGGTTGTTGCAGTGCGTCGGGAATTGTCAACGAATCGCCCGTCAATTGATCTGCATGCCGCGGAAATAAAGGCTCCGCGCCACTCTAATCCATCCGTTTATTTGTCTGGCACATCGTTTGCTGATTCGGCCCGGCTTTTCCGAAATGGAAAAGTCATTCCGAAAACGACAGCCGTGAGCGGCAAATAAATCTGGAGGAGCAGAAATGGCAAATACGATGAAGGCCCTCGTCATGCGGGGCCTGCACGACGTGGCGGTGCAGGAGCGGCCGATCCCGCTGGCCGGTCCCAACGACGCGATCGTCAAAACGACGGTGGCGATGGTGTGCACGTCCGATTGCCACACCATCGAGGGCGGCCTCGGCGAGCTGAAGGACCGGGTCCTCGGCCATGAGGCGGTCGGTGTGATCCACGCGCTGGGCAGCGCGGTGCGCGGCTTCGAGCTCGGCCAGCGGGTCGCGGTGAATGCGATCACCCCCTGCTACAAGTGCGAGAACTGCCAGCGCGGCTTCACCTCCCAGTGCCAGGTGATGCTCGGCGGCTACAAGTTCACTGCCCAGAAGGACGGCAACATGGCCGAGTACTTCCACGTCAATGACGCGGAGGCCAACCTGGCGCCGATTCCCGACGGGGTGTCGGACGAGGCCGCGTGCTACACCACCGACATGATGTCCACCGGCTTCAAGGGCGCTGAAAACGCCCGCATCCCGCTCGGCGGCTCGGGCGTGGTGTTCGGTATGGGGCCGGTTGGCCTGATGGCCGTGGCCGGCACCCGCCTGCTCGGCGCCGGGCTGGTGATCGCCGTGGACTGTGTGCCGTCGCGGCTGGAGCTGGCCCGCTACTACGGTGCCGACGTGGTGATCAACTTCAAGGAGCAGGACCCGATCGCCGAGATCCTGCGCCTGACCGGCGGCCACGGCGCCGATGCGGCAATGGATGCGCTGGGCTCCCAGCCGACCTTCGAGAACTGCGTGAAGGCGACCCGGGCCGGTGGCGTGATCTCCAACATCGGCTATTTCGGTCACGGCGACTACATCAAGATCCCCCGCGCCGAGTGGGGTGTCGGGATGGGCGAGAAGACCATCACTACGTTGCTCTGTCCGGGTGGCCGCGAGCGCATGGGGCGCCTGCTGCGCCTGATCGAGAGCGAGCGCGTCGATCCGACCCGCCTCACCACGCACCACTTCAAGTTCTCGGAAATCGAGACGGCCCTCCACCTGATGACCACCAAGGCCGACGGCATCATCAAGCCGGTCATCCATTTCGACTGAGGCGGGACGCCTATCTGCCGGGCTGTGCGCAGCCCGGCGAATCCAGCAACGGGAATACGACATGAACGCAAAATTCCATGCGCAGCTCTGCGCAGGGGCGGCCCTGTGCGCCCTTTTCGGGCCGGCGATGGCCGATGAAGGTTTCACCCTGCTCGACGGGAACAAGGGGCGCTTGAGCATCTACGGCACCCTCGATGGTGGCCTGCTCAGTCGCAGCGGCAGCAACGGCGCCTACGCGGCCCAGGCCGGCAGCAGCTTCTCGGGCCACAAATCGGAGCTGACCAGCGGCATCGAGTCGGAGAGCCGTCTCGGTTTCAAGGGCAGCCGCGACCTGCGCAACGGCATCACCGCGCTGTTCCAGCTCGAAGCAGGCATCTCCATCGACGACGGCAAATCAACCCTCAGCGACGCCCAGGGCCACAGCCTGTTCCGCCGCAAGTCCTTCGTCGGACTCAGCGGCAGCTACGGCACGGTGGTGATGGGGCGCATCGACGGCGGCCGCTACAGCGTGGCCGGCAAGTACGATCCCTTCGCCAACGGCACGGTGGCCAACATGGCGTCGGTGCAGGTGCATGGCACCCGCGCCGACAACGCGGTGGCCTACATCTCGCCGGCCTGGAACGGTCTGTCCTTCCTGGCCGCCTACACGACCAGCCTGGTGGGCCAGGAGAACCCGGGCAACAAGGGTGACGGCCGGCTGTGGGCCTTGATTCCGTCCTACGCGAAGGGGCCGCTCAACCTGACCCTCGATTTCGAGCAGTTGGCGCCCAAGGGCAGCGAGGAGCACAAGACCAACATCCTGGTCGGCGGCGTGTCCTACGACTTCGGCCCGCTCAAGCTGCACGGCTACTGGGAGAGCATCAAGACCGACAACTACAAGGATGTCTTCGACGGCAGCTTCGCCACTTATAGCGCGCTGCTCAACCACCGCAGCTGGATGGTCGGCGCATCGGCGCCGGTGTGGGGCGAGCAGGCCCGCGTGCGGGCGTCCTACGTGGTGCTCGACGACAAGACCTCCCTCGATGCGAGCTGCCGCAAGTGGGGTATCGGTGGCGTGTATTACCTGTTCGAGCGCAGCGCCTACTTGTATGCGGATGTGGCGAAGATCCGGAACAGCGCCAACGGCATCTGCTCGATCCAGCCCAACCCGGCCCGCACGGCGGTGGACTCGGGCGGTGTCGGCTCGCCGGTGGGCGGATATGGCACCACCGGTTTCGACCTGGGGCTGAGCTACAGCTTCTGAACCGTCGCGGCAGCGCCCGGCCCGGCGTAGCGCCGGGCGCTGCCGCTCAGGGCTCTTCGGTGGCCATCTTGCCGATGCGCGCGGTGGTCTCGCGGGTGCGTTCGGCGAGCTTGCGCACTTCGTCGGCCACCACCGCGAAGCCGCGGCCGCTTTCGCCGGCGCGGGCCGCCTCGATGGCCGCATTGAGGGCCAGCAGGTTGGTCTGGTCGGCGATCTCCTTGATCGTGCCGACCAGCTCGCCGATGCGGTGCAGCGTGGCCTCCAGCTTGGCCTGTTGTTTCGCACGGATCTCCCGCTGCTCGTTCTCGCGCAGCCGGGTGTCGATATCGGTGAGGGCACCGACGGCGCGCAGCGGCGTGCCGTCCTGCGTTCGGCGGGTTTGGGCGGAGGCGCGGAACCAGCGGTATTCGCCGTTCTTCAGGGCCAGCCGGTGGGCTTCGTCGTAGGGCGTGCGGCCGCTGCGGTCGGCCAGGTGGTTGAGGAAGGCCTTCAGCACGCGCTCCCGGTCGTCCGGATGGAGGCGCGAGGACCACGCTTCCAGGCTGTTCGGAAAGTCGGTCTCGTCGTTGAAGCCGAGCATGCGCCGCAGCTGCTGCGACCACCATACGGTGTTGGCCGGGTTGAGAGCGTCGCCGCCTACGATCTCGATGTCCCACAGGCCGTCGCTGAGTAGCTCGCGGACCAGCTCGAAGCGCTCCAGGCTACGCTTGAGCAGCGCGTCCTGCTCCAACGTGTCGTGGATGTCCAGCAGCGAGCCGGCCACCCGCAGCGGCGTGCCGGACGCATCGCGCAGCGTCGTGCCGATGGCCCGGAACCAGCGGTAGCTGCCGTCCTTGCGGGCCAGCCGGTACTGGATGTCGTAGGGCGTGTGGCCGCCCCGGTCGGCCAGGTGGGCACCGAAGGCAGCGGCGACCCGGCGCGCATCGTCCGCGTGCAGGCGCTTGCTCCAGCTCTCCAGCCGGTCCGGGAAATCCCGTTCATCGTCGAAACCGAGCAGGCGGCGCAACTGGGGCGACCACCAGACGACGCTGTCCGGATGGGCCGGGTCGCCGGCCACCAGGTGGATGTCCCACAGCCCCTCGCCGCTGGCGCTGCTGATCAGTTCGAAACGCTCGGCCTGTTCGGCGGTTTCCCGGCGGGCGTCGGCGAGGGCAGTCTCAAGGCGGATGGTTTCTTCTTCGAGGGCATCCACGCGGCGACGGTTTTCCGCCGCCCGGCTGAGGGCGCCCTGGTGGGCTTCCTGCAGACGGATGTCGAGCTGGGCGAGGCGGCGGGAGGCCCGGAACGGGGTAAGCAGCGGGGTCTCGCCGGCGAGGGCATCGGCGAAGTGCTCCAGGTGGGCAAGCCACTGGCGATTGGCAAACACGTTGGTCGATCTCCGTGGAGAAAGGGGCAGATAGGGGCGGGCGCGGGGATGCCCGTCGCGGGCATCCCCGGCCTACGTGTTGCGGAGTGGCGGGCCTCAGGCCGAGATGACGACCTTCAGGGCCTTGCTGCTGGCCGCGCTGGCGAAGGTGGCATAGGCGTCAAGGGCCTGCTCCAGCGTGAAGCGGTGGGTGATCAGCAGGGACGGATCGAGCTTCTTGGCCTGCACCGTCTTCAGCAGCATGCCGGTGGTGGCGGTGTCCACCAGGCGGGTGGTGATGGAGATGTTGTGGGCCCACAGGGTTTCCAGGTGCAGGTCCACCTTGGTGCCGTGCACGCCGACGTTGGCGATCACGCCGCCGGCGGCGACGATGTTCTCGCAGATGCCGAAGGTGGCCGGGATGCCCACCGCCTCGATGGCGGTATCCACGCCGCGGCCTTCGGTGAGCGCTTTCACCGCGTCGGCGGCTTTGCCGTCGCTGCTGTTCACCACGTCGGTGGCGCCGAAGCGTTTGGCCACGTCGAGGCGGTTGTCGTCCAGGTCCACCACGATGATGCGGGCAGGCGAGTAGAACTGGGCGGTCAGCAGCGCCGCCAGGCCGACCGGGCCGGCGCCGACGATGGCCACCGTGCTGCCCGGCTGCACCTTGCCGTTGAGTACGCCACATTCGAAGCCGGTGGGCAGGATGTCGCTGAGCATTACCAGGGCTTCCTCATCGGCGTCGGCGGGGATCGGGTAGAGGCTGGTGTCGGCGTGGGGCACGCGCACGTACTCGGCCTGGGTGCCGTCGATCAGGTGGCCGAGCTGCCAGCCACCGGTGGTGCAATGGGAATACATGCCCTTGCGGCAGAACTCGCATTTGCCGCAGCTGGTGATGCAGGAGATCAGCACCCGGTCGCCGGGCTTGAAGGTGGTGACACCGGCGCCGACCGATTCGACCACGCCGACCCCTTCGTGGCCGAGCACGGTGCCGGGGGCGACGGTGGGCACGTCCCCCTTGAGGATGTGCAGGTCGGTGCCGCAGATGGTGGTCTTGGTGACGCGCACGATGGCATCGCTGGCGTCCTTGAGCACCGGCATGGGACGTTCTTCCAGGGATTTCTTGCCGGGACCGCCGTAAACGAGGGCTTTCATTGTTTCTTCTCCGATCATGTTATGGGTTGCTGCTCCCGCCGCCGGGACGGCCACGGGGCGGGGCTTTACAGCAGGGGTCATGCCATTCGGGCAGGAGCATTCCAGCTGCAGCGGAGCGCGCTGTTTTGAAAGGCATTTCTGGTTGATGCCGGCAGGCGGTCGGTCGGCCGGCGTCTGATCCCCGGACGCCGGCCGACCGACGATCAGACGTTGACCGTCCTGCGCGCGAAGCGGCGCGGCTGGACCACCCAGCCTTCGAGCTGCAGGCTGTCGGGGGCGGTCAGGGCGACCCGTTCCGAGAACCAGCAGCGGGTCGGCAGCAGCGGATTGGCGGCAGTGGCGCGGATGGCCGCCGCGTCGCCGGGCAACTGGGCGAGGGCGGTCCGGATCGCCTCGGCGGCGTCCGGCGGCAGATCGCGGGTGATGAAGACCAGCCGGCCACGCCGGTCTTCGAAGACGCCTTCCTCCGGCCAGGCGGGCAGGGTGACCGGCGGGTAGGCAACGCTCTGCACGCACTGGACGACCCGCGGCCGGGATTCGCCGGCCACGTTGACCAGACCCTTCACGCGCAGCAATTGGGGGCCGTACTGCTGCAGGATGCGCCCCAGCGCCAGCGCCAGGCCGAACCACGGCACGGGCGCTTCCAGGCGCACCACAAAGCTGGATACGCTGCCGTCGTGGCGCGGGGTATGGACCGGGGCGCGGGTGCTGCTCTGGCGCGTCCAGCTGATCGCCGGTGGCGCGCGGTGAGCCTCGGCGTCACGCGCGCGTTCTGCGCCGAGCCAGGCCGCCACGTCGGGTTGCTTGTCACCCGGCGCATAGACGCCGCCACCGAACAGGCGGGCCGGTTCCACCTGGCCGTGGCGCACCTCGATGCGCGGCGCGCCGGGGTTGAGTTCGGCCAGGCGGGCGTTGAGCCGGGCCAGCTGGCTGGAGCCCGCCAGGTCGCCCTTGGTGATCAGCAGGCGGTCGGCCAGCGTCACCTGGCGCACGGCTTCCGGGTGGGTATCGAGCTGGGCCTCGCCGTGGGTGGCGTCCACCACTGTCAGCACGCTGTCGCACACGTAGCGGGCGGCGATGAAGCGCTCCTCCATCAGCGTGTAGACCACCGGCACCGGGTCGGCGAGGCCGGTGGTTTCGATGAGGACCCGTGCGACCGGTGGAATCTCGCGGCGGGAGCTGCGCTGGTGCAGGGTTTTCAGTGCCTTCACCAGGTCGCCCTGCACGCTGCAGCACAGGCAGCCGGAATCGAGCAGCACGGTGCTGTCGTCGATCCGGTCCACCAGGTGGTGATCCACGCCGACCGCGCCGAATTCGTTGATCAGCAGCGCCGTGCCGGCCAGGGCCGGGTTGCGCATGAGGGCGTTGAGCAGGGTCGTTTTGCCGGCGCCGAGAAAGCCGGTGAGCAGGCTGACCGGGATGCGGTCGACGGAAGAGGGGGTCATGGAATGTCTCCTGGTGTTGTGGTCGTTTTTTCGGTCGCGGAGGTGTCCTCCCGCTGAGGACGTGGCAAGGGCTGTGCCACGGCGGCCATGGACGCCGCACGGCGCCCGGGAAGCCGGCTGGCGGGGAATCGGCGCGGGCGTGAGTGCGGTGGGACGTCCGGGAAGCAGCCGCAACAAGGCGCAAGAGCGTCCGGAATCCGGTCGCGCTGCCCGGCCGCTGCTCTGGAGGGTTGCCGGCGATGGTGATTTGCGCCGCCGATTCAAGGGCTTGGCGGCCGGCGTAGAAACCGCCCGGACGGGCATGGCCCTTGCCATTTCGTCGTGTCGGCGGCGCGGCTGCCGCCGCATCCACATCGAATGAAAAAAGGAGACGACATGGGAGTAAGCATCATCGGCTGGGCGCATTCGCCCTTTGGACGGCTGGACGACATGGACCTGGAGGCGCTGATCGGTGGCGTCAGCCGCGACGCGCTGGCCCATGCCGGGGTCGATCCGGCGGACGTGGACGGCATCTGGCTCGGCCATCTCAACGGTGGCTTCGTGCCGGATATCTTCTGTTCTTCACTGGTCCTGCAGGCCGATCCGCGCCTGCGCTGGTGTCCGGCGACCCGCGTGGAGAATGCTTGCGCGTCCGGCGCAGCCGCGGTGTTCGCGGCTTGCGACGCGATCGAATCCGGGCGCGCCGGCTTTGCGCTGGTGGTCGGCGCGGAGAAGATGACCGCGGTGTCCGGCCCGGAGGTCACGCGCATCCTCGGCTCGGCGTCCTATGTACGGGAGGAGGCCGCCCACGGCATGACTTTCCCGGGCCTGTTCGGCGAACTGGCCGACGCCTACTTCCAGCATTACGGCGACCACTCGGCGACGCTGGCGCGGATCGCTGCCAAGAACCACGCCAATGGCGTGCGCAACCCGTGGGCGCAGATTCGCAAGGATCTCGGTTTCGAGTTCTGCAACACGGAGTCTGAGCGCAACCCACGCATCGCCGGGCCGCTGCGCAAGACCGACTGCTCGCTGGTGTCGGACGGGGCGGCGGCGCTGGTGCTCGCCGACGATGCCCTGCTCTCCAACGCACACCGGGCCATCCGCTTCCGGGCGCGGGCTCAGGTGAACGACTTCCTGCCGATCTCCCGCCGTGACGTGCTGAGCTTCGACGGGCCGCGGCGGGCCTGGGGCACGGCGCTGGCCGGCGCCGGCTGTCGGGTCACCGACCTGTCCTTTGCCGAGGTGCATGATTGTTTCACCATCGCCGAACTGCTCACCTACGAGGCGATGGGCCTGGCCCGTCCGGGGCGCGGCGCCGACCGGCTGGCGGACGGTACGGTCCATCCGGGCGGCGCGCTGCCGGTCAATGTATCCGGTGGCCTCAAGGCCAAGGGCCATCCGATAGGCGCCACCGGCGTGTCGATGCACGTGCTGGCGGCGATGCAACTGGCCGGGGAAGCCGGCGACATGCAGGTGGAAGGAGCGCGACTCGGCGGCGTCTTCAACATGGGCGGCGCGGCGGTCGCCAACTACGTGAGCATCCTGGAGAGGCGGAAATGAACCTGGCCCATATCCTCGCGCGCTCGGCGCGGACCTGCCCCGAGCGCCCGGCGCTCCTCGTCGGCGAGCGCCAGCTGCATACCTACGCGGCGCTGGCCGCACGCTCGGCGCGCCTGGCCGGCTACCTGCGCCAGAACCTCGGGCTCGAGGCCGGCGAGCGGGTGGCGATCTACATGAGCAACTGCGCCGAATACCTGGAATGCCTCTACGGCACCCTGTGGGCCGGCCTGGTGGCGGTGCCGATCAACGCCAAGCTGCATCCCCGTGAGGCGGCATGGATCATCGGCAACGCCGGCGCGCGGCTGGCCTGCGTGTCGGCGGACCTAGCTGGCGAGCTGGCCCCGGTGCAGCAGGACGAAGGCGAGGTGGTGCCGCTGCTGGTGCCCGGCGATGGTCATTACCTGCGCGCGGTGACTGCATTGGCGATCCCCGTGCAGGAACGGGCGCCCGACGCGCTGGCCTGGCTGTTCTACACCTCCGGCACCACCGGCCAGCCGAAAGGGGTGATGCTGAGCCACCGCAACCTGCAGACGATGACCGCCTGTTTCTTCACTGATGTGGACCCGGTTTCCCGCGACGATGCCTCGGTGTACGCGGCGCCCCTGTCCCACGGGGCCGGCCTCTACAGCTTCCCCTACATGCTGCGCGGTTGCCGCCACGTGATCCCGGAGTCCGGCGGCTTTGAGCCGGACGAGCTGATCGCCCTGTCCCGCTCAGTGGGCCGCCTGTGCCTGTTCGCCGCGCCGACCATGGTGCGCCGCCTGGTGGACGGGGTGCAGCGCAGCGGCGCCGACCCGTCCGGCTTCCAGACCATCGTCTACGGCGGTGGCCCGATGTACGCCGACGACATCCGCAGCGCCCTCGATGTGATGGGGCCGCGCTTCGTGCAGATCTACGGCCAGGGGGAGTCGCCGATGACGATCACTGCGCTGTCCCGGGAGGTGCTGGCGGACCACGCGGATCCGAATTGGGCGTCCCGCGTGGCGTCCGTCGGCGTTGCCCAGGCGCTGGCCGAGGTACGTATCGTCGATGCCGATGGGCGCAGCCTGGCCAGCGACGAGGTCGGCGAGGTGGTGGTGCGCGGCGACGCAGTGATGTCTGGCTACTGGCGCAACCCGGCGGCCAGCGAGGCGACGCTGCGAGACGGCTGGCTGTGGACCGGCGACATGGGCAGCATGGATTCCTATGGTTTCGTGACCCTTAAGGACCGCTCCAAGGACTTGATCATCTCCGGCGGTTCCAACATCTACCCGCGGGAGGTGGAGGAGGTGCTGATCGCCCATCCGGGGGTTCGCGAAGTGTCGGTGATCGGCCGCCGCGATGCGGAATGGGGTGAGTCGGTGGTGGCCTTCGTGGTGTTGGAAGAGGGGGGCAAGGGTATTGGCGCGGAAGTCCTTGACCGTCACTGCCTGGAACGCATGGCGCGCTTCAAGCGTCCGAAGGAATACCGCTTTGTGGACGCTTTGCCGAAGAACAATTACGGCAAGGTGCTGAAGACCAGCCTGCGTCGCTTGCTCGCGGAGGTGCCGGGCGGCTAGGGGCTCTGTCGCGCCTTTCCAGAGGCTGCGGGAGCGAATGAATTCGTTCCCGCAGCCCGCGGGCCAGGAGTGGCAGGAGGCTTCAGGCTCTATCCGCGCATCATCGACCGACGGGTGCCCGAATTTCGTACGAGCATTCGGAGGGGGCGACCGCTATTAGGACGACAATTCCTCCAGAAAATCCAGGTTGTTTTTCTATTTCCTTTTTAATCAAATGGATATTGTCGCTGGCACCGCTCTTGCTGAATAAGGATTGCACGGAAGGGCCGTTGCTCCAATTCACGGGGAAATGGCTGCTTGAAAGACAGGGCAATTCTTGAATAGAGAGGATGCAAGGTGTCTGTGAGAAAAATCCATTCGTCGGCCAGGGCTGCCCTGGCTGATGTATTGCGCGACGACATGACGATCATGTCAGGTGGTTTCGGGCTGTGCGGCATTCCGGCGGCCTTGATCGATGCGGTGCTGGAATCCGGCGTGCGTGGGCTGACGATCATTTCCAACAACCCGGGTACCGAAAGCATGGGGCTCGGTAAATTGTTCAAGACCCGCCAGGTGCGCAAGCTGGTCTGTTCCTATGCCGGCGAGAACGCCGAGTTCGCGCGCCAGTACATGGCCGGCGAGGTGGAGGTGGAATTCAACCCGCAAGGCACGTTGGCCGAGCGCATCCGCGCCGGCGGCGCGGGCATTCCGGCCTTCTACACGCGGACTGGAGTCGGTACGGTGATTGCCGAGGGCAAGCCGCTGGCCGAGTTCGACGGCAAGCTGTATGTGCAGGA
Source organism: Zoogloea sp. GDB6 (assembly GCF_056724105.1). Lineage (NCBI taxonomy): Bacteria > Pseudomonadati > Pseudomonadota > Betaproteobacteria > Rhodocyclales > Zoogloeaceae > Zoogloea > Zoogloea sp. GDB6. The sequence continues at coordinate 866,005 of NZ_CM161497.1, forward strand.
GCGTGGCCTGAAGGCGGACTTGGCGCTGGTTCACGCATGGAAGAGCGATACCGAGGGCAACCTGGTCTATCGCATGACCGCGCGCAACTTCAACCCGATGATGGCCAGCGCCGCTGGGCTGACGGTGGCCGAGATCGAGCAGCTGGTGGAGCCCGGCGAGATCGATCCGGACCACATCGTCACGCCGGGCATCTTCGTGGATCGCCTGGTGCCGCTGGCGCAGGTGGACAAACAGATCGAGCAGCGCACGGTTCGTCGTCGTGCCGCCGTGGTGGAGGAATAAACCATGCCCTGGACTCGGGACCAAATGGCGGCGCGGGCCGCCCGCGAGCTGCGTGACGGCTATTACGTCAACCTCGGCATCGGCATTCCGACCCTGGTGGCCAACCATGTGCCGCCGGGCATGTCGATCCAGCTGCAGAGCGAGAACGGCATGCTCGGCATGGGCCCCTTCCCATGGGAAGGGGAGGAGGACGCCGATCTGATCAACGCCGGCAAGCAAACCATCACGACCCTGCCGACGACCAGTTTCTTCGATAGTGCGGCGTCCTTCGGGATGATCCGCGGCGGCCATATCCAGCTGTCGATGCTCGGCGCGCTGCAGGTGTCGGAGAAGGGCGACCTCGCCAACTGGGCGGTGCCCGGCAAGATGATCAAGGGCATCGGCGGGGCGATGGATCTGGTGGCCGGCGTCGGTCGCGTGGTGGTGATCATGGAGCACACCGCCAAGGGCGAGACGAAGGTCGTCCGCGAATGCTCGCTGCCGCTGACCGGCACCGGCGTGGTGAACATGATCGTGACTGATTTGTGCGTGTTCGAGGTGGGCCCGGACGGCCTGACCCTGGTGGACCTGGCGCCCGACACCACGCTGGACGACGTGCGGGCCAGTACCGAAGCAGATTTTCTGGTGGCGTTGCAGTAACCGGCAGGCCCGCAATGGCGGGCGCCGGGCTTTTTTGGGGGCAACGCGGTATCCAGCGAGGAATCCTCTTCTCTCTCCCTCTCCTCGGAATCCTCTTTGTCTGGAAGCCCCCGCTTTTTTTCTTTCATGTGGTGGGCGAATGAATTCGCCTCTAGGGGACGCACGTTTTTCCGGGACGCAGGATTTGGTCCCGGAATTGGTCATGTAATCCGCTGGAGGCGAATTCATTCGCCCGCGGATATTTTCATCTGCCCGTCCGTTTTCCGGACGGTCGGGGTGTCCGGAAAACGGACGCATTTGCGTTCGCCAAATGCCCGATACGGGCAATATGCTGTCCTGTGGGCTGTGGCACAAAGACTGCTATGTCCGGATATCGAGCGTTCTGCCGTGCCTCTGCCTGTCCATGGTCCACAATAGGAGCTTGAGCCGGCTGCTGGGACAGAGCCTCGTGGCGATGCGCAGGGACACGCGTTGCCGTTGGGCCGGCTGAAAAGCAGACCTCTCCGGGTCGGACAAGCGGACAGTGAGCCGCATTACCGGGGGGAAATACACAGAATCGTGCGCCAGGATGGACTCCATCGGCGACATGGTCGGACACAGACAAAGGAGGGTGGGCATGGCTGCCACAGTTTCATCGGGCCAGATGTTTTCCATTCCGGAAAACGACGGCCACATCATGACGTCCTGGGAGCGTTTCCTCAGCGGCGACGAAACCGGATCCGACGCGTTGCGTCGCCTTATCGACGATTCCTGGCGGCGCTGCCATGGTGCCAGCGTGGACCCGGAGCGCCATCGGGCGCCGGAGCCGCTGGCCGAACAATCCCTGCATTCCTTGCGTGACGAGTGTGGCGAACTGCTCACCGCCAGCGCGCCGGTGATGGCCTCGGCGCGGGATTTCCTGTCCGAGACCGGCACCGTGATGGTCCTTACCGATCAGTCGGGCACCATCCTCAACCTCGAGGGCGACATGGGCACACGGGGCGCGGCGGAGAACGTGCACCTGCTGTCCGGTGCCAACTGGAGCGAGCTGGCCTGTGGCACCAACGCCATCGGTACGGCGCTGGAAGTCGGCCAGCCGGTGCAGATCCACTCGGCCGAGCATTACTGTGCGGGGATCAAGCGTTGGTCCTGTTCGGCCACGGTGATCCGCGATCCGTACGACGGCACCATCCTCGGCGTGGTGGACGTCTCCGGGCTCAGCGCGTCCTACAGCCGCCACAGCCTGGCCCTGGTGGTGGCGACCGCCGGGCGCATCGAGAACCGCCTCGCCAAGATCGAGCTGGGTATCCGCTACCGTCTGCTGGAGCAGTGTGTAGAGCGCCTGTCGGGCATGTCGGCGGATGGCATCATCGTCTTCGATCGGCGCGGCCGCGCCATCAAGGCCAACGGCCGTGCATCGGCAGTGATGGCCGACATGGGCATCGGCGAGGCGGCGGTGGCGCCGGACGGGCTGGCCTCCCTGGCGCTGGCCTGGAAGAAGGGCCGGCGGCTGCCCGACGAGATGCCCGACTGGATGCGCCAGGAATGGCTGGAGCCGGTGATCGAGGGCGGCGAGCAGATCGGCGCGGTGCTGACCTTGCCGAGCCGCCGCGCGGCCAGCCCGGCTGGCGGACGGATCGTGACGTCGGTGATGGGCGGCGAGTCGCCCTCCGAAAAGGAAGGCTCCTTCGAGCGCGTGATCGGTGAGTCGTCGGCGCTGATGCAGGCCGTCGGGCGGGCCCAGCAGCTGGCCAAGTCCCGCGTGCCGGTGCTGCTGCTCGGCGAGACCGGCGTCGGCAAGGACGTCTTCGCGCGCTGCATCCACGAATTCGGCGCCACCAAGGATGCGCCCTTCGTGGCCCTCAACTGCGGCGGCTTCTCCCGTGAGCTGCTGACCAGCGAGCTGTTCGGCTACACGGAGGGCTCCTTCACCGGCGCCCGCCGCGGCGGCATGATCGGCAAGATCGAGGCGGCCGACGGCGGCACTCTGTTTCTCGACGAGATCGGCGAGATGCCCATCGACCTGCAACCCCACTTCCTGCGCGTGCTGGAGGAGGGCGAGGTCTATCGCCTCGGCGAGAACAAGCCGCGCAAGGTCAATTTCCGCCTCATCGCGGCAACCAACCGGGACCTGCGCAAGGAGATCCAGGCCGGGCGCTTCCGCATGGACCTGTTCTACCGGGTGGCGGTGACCAGCATCAACATCCCGTCCCTGCGTGAGCGGGCCGCCGACATCCCGCTGCTCGGCGAGCACTATCTGGAACGGCTGGCCCGTCAGCACGGCCTGGCGCCGCGCCGCCTGTCGCGGGGAGCTGTCGAGCAGCTCCAGCAATACGCCTGGCCGGGCAACATCCGCGAATTCCGCAACGTGATGGAGAGCATGCTGCTGACCTCCCAGGAGGCGGTGCTCACCGAAGCGGACCTGCCGCCGGACCTGCGTGCCTCGCTGGACGGCACGCCCGCGGCCGGCGTCGAACTTCCCGGCGGCGACAGTCGCGACCTGACCTGTCTCGAGAACGCCGAGCGCGATGCGATCCTGCGCGCCATCAAGGGCTGCCGCGGCAACATGACGGCGGTGGCGCGGGAGCTCGGCATCGCCAAGAGCACCGTGTATGTGAAATTGAAGCGCTTCGGGCTCGAAAGCCTGGTGGACGATCTGCGCAACTACCGCGTCTGAGCGCGGTTGGGCTAGGTTCCGGGGCGTCCGGCCTGCGTCAGCATGCCTGGCGCTCCATCTCCCTTCACCCGCGCAATAGTGCCTTGTCGATGTTCAGACGGCGGGCGGATACTCAATGCGGCAAACCTTCGGAAGCGGCCTGGCATGTACCCTGCTGGCGCGGCCGGAGGAAGTCCCCGCCGTACGCATTGAATGGAACCGCCCGTGGCTCATCGACAAGAAGAAATCAATACGCTCCCGTGCGCCGATGAGCGTGTTTCCGAGGCGGTCGCGTCCCTGCAGGACGATCTGGATGCAGGACTGTTCAAGGCGCTGTCCGATCCGACCAGGCTGCGCATCGTCTCCATTCTGGTCAAGCATGGACGGCTCAGCATTGCCGAAATCACGGCCCATTGTCCCCAGGACCGTTCGGTTGTGTCGCGCCATCTGAAGCATCTGCGCGAGCAGGGGATCGTCACCCATCTGAAAGATGGGCGCTTTTCCTATTACGAGCTCGATGGCTTCGAGATCATGCGTCGGCTGCAGCGGATCCTCGAACAGATGAGCGTTCTCATGCGTTCGTGCTATCCGGATGCAATGCGTGCATTCGAGGCTGAAAGCGCAAGCCGCTGCGTGGCGACATCACGCTCCTCCCCCGAGCACGCCTGAGCAACAGGGCCTTCGGGCCCTTGCCATTTCCTCCATCGCGGCAGACATCGCGCGGCGTTTCCCCTGTCCCGCCAGTTGGCGAGCAGGGAGGTCCGTGCACACAGTTGCCCAATAAAGAACAAAATCATATACCGAAGTCATTGTCGTCGCAGCCGCATTTCTATACACTTAGTGTGCATGAGTGTGCACATATGCATATGATAATTGAGATTTTACCCTTCAGGAGCCGACCGTGAACAACCCATTCGCAGAAGCCGATTTGATCGCTGTCGTTCAACGTACTCTCGTTAGCGTCCTAGGTTGTACGCCCGACGAAGTGGCGGCCGACGTGGCCATTGCCAATGAACTGGATGCCGATTCGCTGGATTTCGTGGAGTTGCGCTTCAATCTCGAAAAGCAGCTGGGCATCGTCCTGCCCCAGAAGAGCGTGCTCGATCATCTGGTCGTCGTGCTTGGGGATGAATCTCAGGTCTATGCCAGGGGGCGCTTGACCGAGCTGGCCGCCCACGCCCTGCGCGAGAGTTTTTTTGCCTACAGCAGCGATCAGGTGTCCGCAGGCATGCTGCCCCACGAGGTCATGGGCTGCGCCACGGTGCGCAACTGGGCCAATCTGTGCAAGGGCATTCTGAACGGGCTTCCGGCGCGCTGCGCCGACTGCGGCCAGGATCAAGCGGAGATATCCCCGTCGGGCAAGCCGGTTTGTGCGGCGTGCGGCGCGCCACAGAAGCCCCGTACGGGCGACGATGCCGTGGCGGCCTCGATCCCGGGCATCGTCTCCCGCTGGATGGAGAGTCGCGTCGCCGCGTGAGCATGCCCGCCATGGAGGATGTCGTCATTACGGGGGTGGGAGCGGTCTCCGCTGGCACGGTGGGGGCAGATTGCCTATTTCGGCGTCTCGCCGAAGGGCAGTCGTTGATCCGTCCGTGGTCCAGGCTTTCGGCACTTGGGTTCGGTAACCCAAGCTGTGTCTTCATCGACAGCGAAACCTGGCTGGCGGTGGACGCACGGCTGGGCCGGCTGGAGCCTGAATGGGGCCCGCAGACCCGTCTGGCCCTGTGCGCTGCAACGGAGGCATGGCAGCACGCGGGGCTGGGTGCGCAAGGCGTCGAACGGGGGGGCGTGTTTCTGGCCAGCAACAAGCACACATTCGATGAAATCCAGTTGTGTGCGCTTGCCCGCCACATGAACTGGGAGCGGGAGCGACTGCAACTGGACGACTTTCTGCTGGCCGGTGGGACGTGTCCCGAGGCGTATTTCCACAAGCAACAGGATCAGGCCGCCTTGGCCCTGGCTCACCGCTTCGGCTTGCAGGCCAGCCATGGGGCGCATGGCGAAGCCTGCGCGGCCGGTGCGATGGCCATCGGGGCCGCCATGCAGTCCATCCGTGCCGGGCTCATCGATGTCGCCCTGGCCGGCGCGGCCGAGACCATGTGCAATTTCATGCCACTGGTGGCGTTCTCCGTCGTGGGGGCGCTGGCCGACGGGGAACACCTGCAAGGCGGGGAGATCAGCCGCCCGTTTGATGAAGCACGTTGTGGTTTCGTGATGGGAGAAGGCAGCGCCTTTCTGGTCCTGGAGTCTGCGTCTCATGCGGCGCGGCGTGGAGCCCATCCGCTGGCGCGGGTGAGCGGCTTCGCCGGCCTGCTTGAGGCGTGTCGCATCACCGCAAGTGCAGACGATGGCAGCGAGTACGCCCGCTGCATGCGTGATGCGCTGCAGGACGCCGGGCTTTCTCCCGATGCGATCGACCATATCAATGCCCACGGAACTTCGACGCCCACCAACGACGCCTGTGAGGCCCTCGCCGTAAAGCAGATCTTCGGCGCGCGCATTGCCGAGATTCCCATTACCGCCAACAAGTCAGCCCTCGGGCACTCACTTGCCAACAGTGGTGCCGTCGAGGCGGTTCTGTCCGCGCTTACTTTGTATAGACAAACGCTCTTGCCCACCTTGAACTACCAACATGCCTGCAGCCCGTGCTCGGGCCTCGACATCGTCACCTCCGCCCGAACCGCCTCGATCCGGAGCGTCCTCAGCAATTCTTTCGGTTTCGGTGGCGCCAACGCATGCTTGGTCCTGGAGGCCGCATGACAGGGATCGCCAGAGTCAAGCTGCATCTGCCTCACCTGCACTGTGCGATGGGATGCGACTGGGAAGATGTCTGGAGGGGGCTCGGTAGTCCCACTGTTCCCGGTCTGGCGCCTTGGCCGGATGAGCTGATGTCGGCATCGGCCCATATTGCCCGGGAGCCGGAATTGTCCCCGTACGGCGTGGATCGCAAGTTGGTCCGCACCATGGAGAAGCAGGCGCGCATGGCGCTGGCCGGTGCCGGTCGCCTTCTGGATGCCTGGCATCAAGGGGCGGGGAGCGTCGCCGAACGGGCCGAGACGGGCCTTTTCATGGGCTTGCCGACCATCGACGAGCCGCTGCCGGGCCTTGCCGTACTGGAGTCCTGGCATGCCTACGGCGGACGGGATGACTGGAACGCCACGCTGATGCGCGAGACACCGCCGTTCTCGGGGCTGAGCCTGCTGAACAGTTCGGCCTGCGCCCATATCGCGGCCACATTCGGTCTCAACGGCCCGATCGCGGCGTACTCACCCTTTGCCGATGCGGGGCTGTCGGCCCTGATCGACGGTGTCCATGCGGTGGCCGAAGCGGAGTGCCGCCATGCCGTGATTGGTGCCGTGAGTACCAAGCTCGATCCACTCCAGCCGCTCCAGCATGCCTATTGGGGGAGCGGTGGTGCGGAGAGGCAACGCCTGCCGGGCGAGGCGTCCGCCTTCCTGCTGGCGTCCGCCGATGCGGCTCGGAACGACGCCGTGCTGCTGGGCTACGCCCGGGGCTGCCACTCCACGCACGATGATCGCGGCGATACGGTCTCTGACTTGATCGGACAGACGCTGGAGATGGGAGGTTATGCCCGTACCAGCGTCGGCTGGGTCCTGAGCAACCAACCCTGGCAGGCCGCCCACAAGGAAAGCTTGAGCCGTGCGCTCTTTGCCTTTGCACCGCTCCATCTTCCCATCGAGACACGCTTCGGCTACGTCGGTCCAGCCGCCGCTACCCTTGGGGTCGGTCTGGTGCTGGAAGGAATGCGCCGCAAGCGTCGCTGGCTGACTCAGGGCACGCGCTGGGAGGCGCTTCCAATGGATGCGCCCTGCTCATTGCTCGTCATGCATAGTCCGATGGGGCAGGTCGCCGTCGCCCTTATTGGAAGGGCCGGGCTGTGAGGCGCGGGGAGCGTGTCGTCGTCACCGGGCTCGGTGCGGTTACGGGCCTCGGGGTCGGCTGGAAATCCCTGTGGAGCGGCCTCTGCAACGGGCATTCCGCGATCCGCCGGTGGCAGCCGGAAGGGATGGATGATTTCCCGGTGAAGTACGCGGCCCCGGTGGACATGGCCGGCCTGGCGCAGCACTACGGGTCGGCTGCGTGGTGGGATGTCCCGATGGAGCGACGTACGCGTTTCGGGCTGGCCGCCGCATTCGAGGCCTTGGCCGATGCCGGCCTGGCACCTGCCGAGCTGCCGCGGCGCAGCGGTATCGCGATGGGCTCCGGTGTTCCCGAGCGGGATCCGGCAGACATGCATCTCGCCCTGGGCCCGGATGGCCCTGACTGGCGCCTGCTGCATCGGCGTGCCGACCAACTCAATCCGAACAGTGGTCTGCTGAACAGCAATGACCATTTGAGCATGAGTCTGGCGCAGAGCCTGGGCATCTGCGGGCCGAGCCTCAACTTCTCGACGGCATGTGCGGGAGCGGCCCATGCGATCGGACACGGCATGCGCATGATCCGCCGGGGAGAGTGCGATCTGATGATCGTGGGGGGCGCCGACTCCGTCCTCAACCTACCGACCATGATCGGCCTTCACCTGCTGGGGGCGCCGTCTACTGCCGAACGTTTCGGCGATCGTCTGTGCCGCCCGTTCGATCGGGATCGCAGCGGTTTTGTCGCGGCAGAGGGGGCGGGCGTGCTGATTCTGGAGCGGGAAGACCATGCTCACCGTCGCGGGGCACAGATTTACGCCGAAATCGCCGGATTCGGCAGCGGGATGGATGCCTACCGCATCTCCGCACCGCATCCCGAAGGGCTGGGGGCCCGGCTCGCGATGCAGCGGGCCTTGCGCGACGCGCAGCTGGATCCGATCGATGTCGGGCACATCAATGCGCACGGGACATCCACGCCGCTTAATGACCCTGCCGAAACCCTGGCAATCAGTAGCACCTTCGCTGGTGGCGAGCACTATCGGCAACTCACCGTGACGGCCAACAAATCCATGCTGGGTCACCTGATCGCCGCAGCCGGGGCGCCGGAGTGCATCGCCACGGTGCTGAGCGTGGCGGACGGGATCGTCCCGCCCACTCTGAACCTGGATAACCCGGATCCCGCCTGTCATCTGGATTACGTTCCCGGCACGGCGCGGCGGCAGATCCTGCGGGCGGCCCTGTCCAACTCCTTCGGCTTCGGTGGTCTCAATGCCGTCATTGCAGTCAGGGCCTATGATTAACGCTCTTCCCCCGGCGCTGGTGACCGGCATCGGTGCGGTACTCCCCAGCGGCCTCGGCCTGGACGCGGCCTGGGACTGCTGGCAGACCGGCCAGAGCAGGCTTGGGGCCTTCAGCAGCGACTGGATCGATTCGCGCCGGATTGCGGGTTACGGGGCCGTGCCCCAGGAGGCGCGGCACGCCAGTAGGGATGCGGTGCCCCACAAACTGCGGCGCTTCGGTACGGAGCCCAGCTACTGGGCGGTGCACGCCGCCGGGCAGGCCATGGCAGCCAGTGGCATCGAGTGGGACGCTTTGCCGGAGACGCGGCGAGGGCTGTTCACCGGGCAGGGGGACTACACCAGCCCGAACATCATGTCCCTGCAGCGGGCCCTGACCGCGAGCGACCAGGGGGAGGGCGTCAACCTGTCGAGCCTTACCTCGGAAGCCCTGTACCGCCGTGGCGCCGATCCCTTCATGTCGATCAAGGGCCTCGCCAACAACGCACTGGCCCTGATCAGCCTCACCCATCGTTTCCGTGGTCCGGGCGCTGCATTCGTGCAGAACGAGAGCGCTGGCATAGGTGCGCTGCAACAGGCCTTGCTGGCCTTGCACACGGGGCTGTGCGATGCGGCCCTCGTGGCGGTTTGCGGCAGTTACATGGAGCCCTTCACGCTGGCCGAACTGTGGCGGCGTGGCCTGTTGCTGGAGGATGGCGAGCGCGGGTTGAGAAGTTTCGATCGCCAGGCGGCCGGTACCGTCCTGGCCGAGGGCGCGGTGGCCCTGCTGCTGGAACGCCCTGGCTGCGCGCGGGCCCGTGGTGTCGAGGGCGGCGTGCTGATACATGCCCCCGGTGGTTTCGCGGCTCCCCGCAATTGCCTGGAAGATCTTGCCGGCAGTGGCTTCGAGGAAGGATACCGGCAGGCGCTGGGGCGGCTCGGCGGGACGCTTGCCAATGCGCAGGAACTGGCTGTCGTCGCCGACGGGCGCGGGATTCCTGTGCTCGATGGGCTGGAATGTCGCCAGTTGGCGGCGGCCCTGCCCGATGGTGTGCCGATCACGTCGCCACGTCCGTTGTTCGGCACCATCCCGGCCGCCGGGGCCTTGCTCGATGTGGCGCTGGCCACGCGGATCCTGGCAGACGGCAGGCTACCTCCCGTTTCCGGGCTGACCGGACCGCTGGCGCCGCAGCTCGACTGGGTCGCCGGTGCGCCCCGTCAGGTGGACTGCGGACAGGTGCTTTGTCTCCAGCAGGGATTCTCCGGCTTCCATTCGGCCGTCCTCGTCACCCGCCACGCTTAACCTCAGGATGTCTCCCCCAATGCACGACAGCTACGGCCGTTTCGTCAAACCCCGGCTCGCCGGTGTCCTGGAGGCCGTCGGCCTCGATCTGCACTACACCCGAGCCGAGGGCGACTGGCTTTACCACCGTGACGCCGACGGCCGGGAGCGGCGCGTCCTTGATGTACTGGGAGGGTATGGTGCCCTGCTGCTGGGGCACAACCATCCCGCCATCGTTGCGGCAGCCAGGGAGATGCTCGAGCGCCAGGTTCCGGTCCATGCACAGTTCTCCCTGAGGGGGCGGAGCGGCGAGCTGGCCCGCCGCCTCGACCACATCGCCCGGCGCGAAACCGGTGACGACACCGGTTTCATCACCACCTTCGCCAACAGCGGTGCCGAAGCGGTGGAACTGGCCATCAAGCATGCCGAACTCGAGCGCATGTTGAAGCTGGAAGCCCTGCTGGACAGGATCACCGTCAACATTGAGGCCGTTCGCGATGCCCTGCGTCGCGGTGAGGCCCGGCTGGATCCGGATCTCTACGAATTCACCGACATGCGCGAGCAGGTCTTCGATGTGCGCAGTTTCGACGATCTGATCGTCGCCCTGATCAATCACAACAGTGTCCAACTGGGCAAGCGGCCGGTCTTTCTCGCACTGGAAAAGTCCTTCCACGGCAAGCTGGCGGGCACGGTCCAGCTCACCTACAACAAGAGTTTCCGCCGTGCCTTCCAGTATTTCGGGCTCAAGGTGCGTTTCGTCGGCATGGACGATGCGGGCGCCCTCGAACGCATCGCGCGGGACGAATACCTGGAGCTGTTCGACCTGTGCATCGAGGACGGGCGGGTCAGGCTGGTCCGCCAGCCCCTGCCGATCTTTACGGCTTTCCTGCTGGAGCCCATCCAGGGGGAAGGCGGCATTCGGCCGGTCGCCCAGGATTTCGGGCGTGCAGTCCGCCGTTTCTGTAACCAGCAGGACTGCCCGCTGATCCTCGACGAGATTCAGAGCGGCACGGGGCGCTGCGGCCGGTTCTTCGCCAGCAGCCACATCAACCTGCGCGGCGATTACTACACGCTTTCCAAATCTCTGGGGGGCGGCCTGGCGAAGATCGCGGCGACGCTGATCCGGCGGGATCGCTATCAGGACGTGTTCGGCCTGATCCACAGTTCCACCTTCGCCGAGGACGATTTTTCGTCCGGCATCGCGCTGGCCGTCCTCGACCTGCTGGAGGCGAACGAGGGCGCACTCTACCGCCAGGCAGCCGAACGCGGTGCGCGTCTGCGGGAAATGCTCGACGGCCTGTGGCAGTGCTATCCCGACGTGATCCGCGAGGTCCGTGGCCAGGGGCTGTTCCTCGGGCTGGAGTTCCACGGGCTGGGAAGCGCGGCCTCCCAGATCCTGCGCTCCACGGCCCATTCCGATTCGCTCGGCTATTTCCTGGCGGGCTATCTGCTGCGCGTGGAGGGCATTCGCCTGGCGCCGACCGGGAGTGCACCGGATGTGTTGCGCCTGGAGCCGTCCCTGTATATCCAGGATGAATCCATCGAGCAGCTGCGGGCGGCCTTGGAGCGTGTGTGCCTGATCCTCCAGCGGCAGGACGTGCTGCACCTGGTGTTTCCCCTCACGGATGCGGACCGGCCCACCCCTCGGGACGATATCCGCGACTGCCGCCCGGCGGTGGCGCAGCCCTTTCGGGACGATGCGCCGCTGCACCCGGTCCGCAAGGTGGCATTCATCAATCACCTGATCAGTCCCGGCTGGCTGCGGCAGGTGGACCCGTCACTGGCCGGGCTGACCGACGGCGAACTGCGCCGCTTTGTGCAGAAAATGTCTGCCAATCGCAAGAGTGCTCCGTATCCGCCGGTGCGCATCGTCTCGGCATTGGGACGGGCGGTGGATTTCATCCTCTATCCCCTGTGCGTGGATTCCGAGCAGATGGGGGGCTGGTTGCAGACAGGGCAACTCAAGGACATCCGCAAGGACATCGACGAGCGTATCCGTACGGCGCGGGCCGATGGCTGCGAGATCGCCGGCCTTGGCATGTACACCTCCATTGTCACCAACAATGGCACTGCGCTGTCCATCCCGGAAATCGGCCTCACCACCGGCAATGCCCTGACCATCGCCATGTCCCTGGAGGCCATCCAGTGCAGCATGGCGCAGCAGGGCCTGGCATGGAAGGACGCGTTACCGGCCGTCATCGGTGCGGCCGGCAACATCGCCTCCACCTATGCGGCCATGCTCGCCGAGCATGCCCCGGGGTTGCTGCTCATCGGCAGCGGCCGGGACGGTGCGCATGCCCGCGTGCTGCAGACCGTGTACAACATCTATGACGCAGCCTGGCAGGCGCTGCAGAGCGGGCAGTACGGCCAGCACGGCATCTATGCTCGCCTGGCCGAAGAGCCGTTCATCGGGCAGTGGCTGCGCGAGGGGGCTCCGGCCAAGGCGTGTGGGAAGCGGATCCACCAGGCGCTGCTCGACCGCTATGGTCAAGACCCGTTCCTGGCGGTCCATTCCGACCTCCAAGCGGCTCGGGACTCCCGCATCGTGTTATGTGCCGCCAACGCCCCGGAGCCCTTCATCGGCAGCGAACATCTGGCCCGCGGCGCGCTGGTGTGCGACGTTGCCGTGCCCCACAACGTCCTGCCTTCCGCCGTGCGCGAGAGGCCGGATATCACCTACCTGCAAGGCGGCATCGTCGCCACGCCCGACGGCGCGAGCCTGCATCCGGGGGCGCGGGCCTTCCTCGGCGAAGGACAGCTGTTTGCCTGTATGGCCGAGACCGCAGTGCTCGGGCTGGCCGGGCTCTGTGGCCACTATTCCCACGGTCCTGTCAGCCCGCGGCAGGTACGGGAGATCGCCGCGCTGGCCAGACTCCACGGGTTCCGCCTCGCCGATCTGAAGCGCGGCAATTCCCTTTGAACATCCCTGCACAACGAGGAAGGTCTTTCATGCCTGTTTCCGGCCCCGATGTCTCTGACAATGCGCTCGACACCCTGGCGCCCAGCCGGCAGCTCGCTGGCCAGATCGCCCTGGTGACCGGTGCCAGCCGTGGCATCGGCCGCGCCATCGCCTTGCGTCTGGCTGCCGAAGGCGCCCATGTGGCACTCCATTACCGCCGCGATCCTGCATTGGCGGAGGGCCTGGCCGCCGAGATTCGCGCGGACGGCGGCCAGGCCAGCCTTTACCGGGCCGATCTGGCGGGTCCGGAGGGCGTCGAGGCGCTGGCGGAAGCTTTCGGCCGGGATTTCGAACACCTGCACATCCTGGTCAATAACGCCGGCATCACCCGCGACAAGCTGCTCCTGATGATGGACGACGAGGATCTGCAGCACGTTGTCGCCACCAACCTGCTGGCCCCGATGCGCATGCTGCGCGCGTTTGCCGGGCTGATGCTGCGCCAGCGCTACGGCCGCATCGTCAATATCTCGTCGTCGGCGGCGAGCAAGCCGGGACGCGGACAGTCCAACTATGCGGCGGCCAAGGGTGGCCTGGAAGCCTTCACCAAAGCCATGGCCGTAGAGCTGGCGCCGAAGGGCATCCTCGTGAATGCGGTCGCGCCGGGGGTCATCGAAACCGAGATGTCGGCGCAGATCCGGGCGTTGGGGGAGGGGGAAATTCTGTCCCGCCTGCTCCTCAAGCGCTACGCGACGCCCGTCGAAGTGGCCGATGCGGTGCTCTACCTGGCCAGTCCGCGCAACCGCTACGTCACCGGCGAGATCCTGCATCTCGACGGCGGCTTGAAGATGGCCTGAGCCATGCCGGCCGAAACACGTCATGCGCTGATCACCGGCGCAGCCCTGGGGATTGGCGCGGCCGTTGCAAGGCGGCTGGCGGACGATGGTTGGGCGCTGCTGCTCCTCGACCGCAATGGCGATGCCCTCGCTGCGCTGGCCGATGAATGCCGGACCCGTGGCGCCCGTGCCACGGCCCTGTGCGCCGAGCTGGGGCCGGGCGAACACTGGTTGCCCCCGCTGAAAGCGGCTCTAGGAACGTTCGGCTACCTGGATCTGCTGGTCAATAACGCCGGTGTGGCCGATGAGAACGAGCCCGACGACGTCGCGGCGTGGCAGCGCGTCATGGCTATCAATCTCGACGCGCCCTTCCGTCTCAGCGCCGTTTGCCTGCTGTATCTGCGGGACGGGGGGCGGATCGTCAACGTTGCTTCCGTCCTGGCCCGGGCCGGCAAGATCCGCAATACCGCCTACTGCGCCTCCAAGCACGGCTTGCTGGGCTACACCAAGGCGCTGGCATTGGATTTGGCTCCACGGGGCATTACAGTCAATGCAGTCCTGCCGGGCTGGGTGGACACCCCGATGTTGCAGCGGGAGCTCGGTGCCCAGGCGGCCGCCGTCGGTACCCCTGTTGCACAGGTGCTGCGCAATGCGCGTCGGCAGATCCCGCTGAAACGCTTCGTGCAGGCGGAAGAGGTCGCCAACCTGGTTCATTACCTCGCGAGTCCAGCCGCCGCTGGCATCACAGCCCAGGGGCTCGTGGTGGACGGAGGCTACACATGCGGCATGTAGCCGGGGCTTTGCTGGTGGCCGCGGTGAGTGGCTGTCCCTGCGCGGCCCTGGCGGTGGACGGTTCCGTGGCGGCGATCTGGGGGAGAGGGCTGTCTCAGGGGCCCGACTTCGAGCGGGGTGTGCAGTTGCAGCTACGCCATAGCGCCGAGTTCGACGATGCAACCCAGGTCAAGGCTGAAGGGCGCTTGCGTCGCAACGCGGCGGCCTGCTCCGGCCGCCTGGAACCCGACAGCTGCGACGCTTACCGGGAGACCTTCGACTGGCGCGAACTCTACCTCGCCAGGAGAGCCGGCGACTGGCAGATCTCCGCCGGCCTGCAGCAGGTGGTATGGGGACGGGCCGATGCACTGAGGGTCTTCGACCTGGTCAATCCGCTGGACCTGCGGGACTACGTCCTGCCCGATCTGAACGACTATCGCATCGCGCTCCCCATGCTGCGGGCGCTCGGGCCGGTGGGGGAGTGGACCCTCGAGGCGCTCTACCTGCCCGGCTTCAGGGCCAACCGTTACGCGGCGGCCGGCTCGCCTTTCGACATGGGAATCCGCCAGCGTTTCGTCGCTGCCGGTATCGACATGCTGGCTGAGCGTCGTCCGGCGCAGTCGCTCGGCAACGGTGAACTGGGCGCCCTGCTGTCCACCACCCACGGTGCGGTGGACCTGAGCCTGCTGGCCTTTTCCACCTGGAACGACGACCCGGTGTATCGCTGGGACAGTACCGCGAGCGGTGCGCCAGCGGTGCGCCCCGAGTTTCGGCGCCAGCACCTGTTCGGCGGGAGTGCGGCAGCCGCCCTGGACGGCGGCTGGGTCGTGCGCGGCGAGGCCACCTGGTCGCCGGATGCCCCCTATAGCCGTCTGCTCGGCGACGGCACGACCCGGGCGGCGACCCTGACCGGTCTGTTGGGGCTCGACTACAGCTGGCGTGACTGGATGTTCACGGCCCAGTTCTCGGATCGCGCCATCGCCGGATGGCAGGCCGATTTCACAACGCCCCGCCGGGCGGCCATCGCAACCCTGTCGGCCACTGGGACGAGCCTGTCGGGCCGCCTGGCCACCCGCTTCGCGCTGTCGTGGATGCCGCAGAACGGCGACGGCAGCTGGGTTCAGCTGCGCGGGAGCTACAAGCTGACCGATCTGTGGGTGGCTGAGGCCGAGGTCGATCTGCTCGATGGTGGAACGAACGGCTATTTCGGCCAGTTCCGCGAGCGGGATCGTCTGCTGCTCGGGCTGCGCCGCCTGTTCTGAATATTCCACAACCTCGAATCCAATGAAGGAGAACGCATGAAGCTGGCGAGACTGTTGCTGAGCGCCATATGGATGTCATGCCTGGTGGCTGCGGCGCCGGCCATGGGCGCCCCCCCGGACGCGGACGGCATCCTCGGGCGGGTGCGCGACCGCAACGACGGTGATGATGTGTATTCCGACCTGAAGCTGGTCCTCATCGACGAAAAGGGTGGCACCCGTGTCCGCGAGCTGCTCTATCTGCAGCGCGACTACGGCAGGGATGAAAAGCTGACGCTGTATTTCACGGAGCCCTCCGATGTGAAGGGCGTGGCTTTCCAGAGCGTGACCTACGACGAGAAGCTCGGAAAGGACGACGACCAATGGATCTACCTGCCCGCATTCCGGCAGATCCGGCGTATCGCCTCCGCCGACAAGCGAGGCAGCTTCATGGGCAGCGAGTACGCCTACATCGACATGGAGAAGCTGCGCGTGGCGGACTACAGGCAGAAGCTGGTCGGCGAAGAAGTCGTTCTGGGCCAGCCTTGCTGGGTGATCGAGCGCATTCCGGTGAGTGAGGAGGTGATCAACCGGACCGGCTACCACAAGACGGTGGTTTGGGTGGACAAGGCCCACGACATTGTCCTCAAGCAGACCTACTACGACGCCAAGGGCGTCCAGTTCAAGGTCATGACAGTCAAGAAGCTGGAGAAGATCCAGGACATCTGGACCGTGATGGAGAGCCACATGCAGGATCTGGTGAGCCGCAAGGCCTCCAGCCTGATCTTCAGCAACGTGCGCTACAACGTGAGCCTGGCGGACAAGCTGTTCCGCCAAACCATCATGAAGACGGGAGTGGGCAATGCAGACCTACCTGCGCTTCGTTGAGCGCTTCGCGCTCCCTATCCTCGTCGGCCTGCTGGCGATCACGCTCTTTTTCGTCAGCCGGCTGCCGGAGCTGACCGCCGACAGCAATCCCTACCTGCTGCCCGAGAACCATCCAGCGCGCAAGACCATCCTCGACATGCGCAAGGAGTTCACCGGCACCTTCGACGCGGCGCTGATCGGTATCCACAATCCGGCGGGTGTCTTCAACAGGGAAACGTTGGACGCGGTCTATGACATGACGGCCGCGGCACGTCGCATCATCCTGGCGACGGACGACGATCGCCAGCGCCTCGCAGAACTCGGGGCGCGTTTCGGCAAGCAGTCGCCGGCCTGGGCGCGGGCGGTGGAGGATGTGCTTGCCGACGGTCTGACCCAGAACGACTATGCCGAGGCCGAGAAGCTCGCCCCCCTCGCGGAGTCCCTGCCGCTGTCCCAGGCGGAGCGCGACTTCATAGCCTTCCTGCCGAGCCGCCTCAATCCGGTGAAGGAGCTGGCGGGCATGGCCGCCACCGAGAACATCGTGGCGCGCGACGGCGTGCTGGTAGTGCGCAACGCCATTCCCGACAAGCGGACCGATCCGGAGATCATCCGGCGGGAGGTCATGGGCAACCGCATGATGGTCAAGGGCGTCGTGTCCGGCGACGAAACGGTCGCCCTGATCGCTGTCGAGCTGTACCTGAAGCAGGAGGATGCGGAGGGGCAACTGCGCGCTTACGAGGCCTTCCGGAGCATCGTGGCCGACTACGAAAAGGCGCATCCGGCCTTCACCAAGGCCAACCAGACCTATATCGCCGGGGTGCCAATCTTCATCGCGGAGCAGAAGAAGCTCATCGACCGGGACATGGAGACGCTGTTCCCCGTCGTGATCCTGGTGGTCCTGGTGATTCTCGTACTGTTCTTCCGGCGCACTATGGGTGTCTTCCTGCCGCTCGCCAACGTAGTGCTGGCCGCCATCTGGACCCTTGGGCTGATGGCCATCAACCGCGCGCCGCTGGACCTCATCACCAGCGCCTTGCCGGTGTTCCTCGTCACCATCTGCGGTGCCGATGCAATTCACATGATGAACGAGTACTACACCCAGCGTGCCGAGGGGCACCCGGTGAAGGAGGCGGTACGACGTGCGATGCGCGAGATGGTGTCGCCGGTGATCCTCACTACCTTGACCACCATGGCGGGCTTCCTGTTCTCGACTGCAACCAATATCTCCAGCATCCAGTCTTTCGGCATCTACATGGCCATCGGCCTCGTCTTCGCCCAGTTGATTGCACTGCTGCTGGTGCCGGCCTGGATCAATCTCTTCGGTGAAGGGCGGCGCAAGGGAACGCAGGGGGCCAGTACGCCGGAAACCGTCCATCACGAATGGTTGGGCAACGGCCTCGTCGCCGCCTTCCGGAAAGTCATCGCCCACCGTGTGGGCTTCGGCAGCGCCTTTGCGTTGATTCTTGTCCTGGCGGCCTATTCTGCCAGCCAGATCCATGTGGAAGATGCAGGCTCCAGTTATTTCGCGCCCAGCAACCCCTTCCGGCAGGCCGACGATTTCGTGAACAGCCATGTGGCAGGTACCAGTCCAGGCTGGGTTTCGGTAGCTACCGGCCGGCCCGGTGGCGTGCTCAAGCTTGAAACCGTGCGTTTCATCGAAGCACTGGACGATTTCTTGGAGAGCCAGCCCAACGTCACCTATACCTACTCCTTGCCCAAGTACGTGAAGCGGATGAACCTCGTGCTGAACGACATGGACCCGGCCTATGATCGCCTGCCGAACGAATGGGAGAACATCCGCAGCACCGATCCGGAAACCGGAAAGGTTGTGGTCGACAAGGTGAGCGGCGACGAGCTGGTGGCCCAGTCGGTCCTTATGTACGAGAACGGCGGCGGTTCGGATCTGACCAACGTGCTGAACAGCGACTTCTCGAAGGCCATCTCGATGTTCACCATGAACACCACGCGCGCCTCCGAGTACCAGCAAATGCTCAAGGCGCTGGATGCATGGCTGGCGAGCAATACGCCGGCCGGCGTGGAGGTCAGGGTCGGCGGCAGCCCTGTGATCTGGACCGGCGTGCTGCAGGAGATCATTCAGGGGCAGCTGACCAGCTTCCTGCTGGCGCTGTCGGCGGTTACGCTGGTTCTGGTCCTGTGGCTCCGCTCGATCAGTCAGGGAATCCTGGCCGCCTTGCCACTTGCCACGACCATGGTGTGCTATTACGGCTTGATGACGGCGCTGGGGATCGACCTGAATATCGGCACCGCCATCATTTCCTTCCTGGTAGTGGGGATCGTGGATTATTCGGTGCACTACCTGCACCGCATCCAGTCGGCGCGCGCCCAGGGCATGGAGCTGGACGCGGCGCTGCTGCACGCGATCCGCCATTCGGGGCGGTCCATCATCTTCAACGTGCTGGTGTTTTCCCTGGGTTTCTTGACCCTGCTCCTGTCGGAATTCACCCCCATCGTCCACCTGGGCGCCCTGGTGGCCCTCGCGCTGTCGATCAGCGGCTGCCTGTCACTGTTCCTCATCACGCTGTTGGCCCCGGTATTCCTCCGCGGGGCTAGGGGGGCGGCGGACGAGGCGGTCAGCATGCGCTGAGGCAGCACATTCAAGCAATGCGGCATGCCTGCCGCTGAGCACCGCTGAATCGCGGTGCGATCCGGCCCGGAGTTCTCGTTTTCAACAGCGGGGCTCCGGGTTTTTTGCATTTGGAAACCGTTCGCCTTCCGGACGCCCGGGGTGTTCGATGTTGCGTTGCATTAATTCAACCGGAAAACGGACGGGTAATCCGCAAAGAAAACGGGGCTAATTCAAGAGTTTCCGCTTTCATTTTAATTTGTCTTTTATAATCAAATGGTTGGTGGCTTTGCCTGGTGTTGGCATGCCCCTTGCCATATCCCTTGTTGGAAAGTCCAGGTTTGCCGCCGGAAATGGAACGAGTCTTCCAGAGCTGCGGTGATCAATGCCCTGGGGTCCACACGACCACGGTTTCCTTTTCCTTGATAGGGAACGGTTTCAATCCACAAAAGGATGGCAGGAGGTAATGCGGTATGGCATTGCAAATCAATATCGATAACGGTGGGACGCTCACCGATATCTGCATCATGATGGACGACACCGTCAAGAAGACGAAGGTGTTGACCACCCCTTATGACCTGAGCAAGTGCTTTTTCGAAGGGCTGCAGAAAGCGTCGGCGGTGATCTACGGCGAGCAGAACGTCGCCCGCCTGCTGGAAGAAGTGGACCTGATCCGCTATTCCACCACCCAGGGCACCAACGCCATCTGCGAACGCAAGGGGCCGCGCCTGGGCCTGATCATAGACGCCAAGGCCCGCGACCTGCCGGTGCGCCTGGCCGAGCACGATCCGGAGGTTTTCGAGGCGCTGGTGGGTGACCGGGTGGTCTTCCTCGACACCGCGGCGGTGACCGGTGCAGAGGCTGACATCGAGGTCGTCAAGGCGATCAACCAGCTCACTGCGGCCGGTGCCAACCGCCTGGTGGTGAGCTTCGGCGGTGCCGACTTCCTCGACCTGGAAACCCGCTTCAAGAAGGTCGTGCTGCGCAAGTATCCGCGCCATCTGCTGGGCGCCGTGCCGGTGCTCTACGGCAGCGACCTGACCACCGATCGGGACGTGGTCCGCCGCAGCTGGACGGCGTTGATCAACTCCTTCCTGCACCCGGCGATGGAGGCCTTCCTGTTCAATGCGGAAAACCGCCTGCGCGACTACCGCACCAAGAACCCGCTGCTGATCTTCCGCAACGACGGCGACGCGTCCCGCGTCGCCAAGACCGTGGCGATCAAGACCTACAGCTCCGGCCCGCGTGGCGGCATGGAAGGCATGAAGTCCTTCGCCAAGCTCTACAACATGCCGGACGTGGTGGCCATCGACGTCGGCGGCACCACCACCGACATCGGCCAATGCCTGGACAGCAAGGTCGCCGAGGTGCAGCGCGGCCACGTGGAAGGCATCAGCGTGTCCTTCCCGCTGTGCGAGATCATGAGTGCCGGTGCCGGCGGCAGCTCCATCTTCAAGGTGGTCAATAAGCGCATCGTGATCGGCCCCGAGAGCGTCGGTGCGGTGCCGGGCCCGGCCTGCTTCGGCCGCGGTGGCAAGGAAGCCACCATCACCGACGCCAGCCTGCTGTCCGGTCTTTTCGATCCCAAGTCCTTCTTCGGCGGCGGCATGGGCCTCGACCTGGACCGCGCGGCGACGGCAGTCAGCCTGTCCATCGCCCAGCCGCTGGGTATCGGCCTCGACGACGCGCTGCTGCAGATGGAGCACGCCTACGAGGACAAGATTGCGGTCGAGCTGCACCGCTTCACCAAGATCTCCAAAGACACCGTGATGCTCGCCTTCGGCGGCGCCGGCCCGCTCAACGCCTGCGGCGTGGCGGAGAAGGCCGGCATCGACCGGGTTGCGGTACCCAAGCTGGCGGCTGTCTTCAGCGCCTTCGGCATCGGCGCCTGCGACATCTCCCAGCGCTATGCGGTGGTGCTCGAGGAGCGCAGCGAGCAGGCCATTGCGGCGGCCCGCAAGAGTCTCGAGGTGAAGGCCTCCCGCGACATGTTCGCCGAAGGCTTCGGCGCTGGCCAGTACCAGGTGGAAGCCTGGCTGGTGGGCGAGGTGGATGGCGCTGCCGATCTGATCGTGCCGCTCGGCGATGGCAATGCCTTCCCGGCCGAACTGGCCAAGGCCAAGTCCGTTGAGCTGGAGCTGCGTGCCGTCAAGCCGCTGCGCAGCGAAGCCGGCAAGCGTGCCAGCTTCGTCGAAGGCGAACCCGCCCAGGCGGACGGCACCCGCAACGTGCTGACCCGCGGCCAGGGGCGCATCGACGTGCCGGTCTATCGCCTCTCCCAGCTCAAGCCGGGCGACCACGCCGTTGGTCCGGCGATCCTCGAAGAAGACTACTTCACCTGCCGGGTGCTCGATGGCTGGAGCTTCGTCATCAGCGATGCGGGCGACATCCTGCTCAACAGAAAGGGCTGAAAGAAATGAAAGTACCGATGACCGAATACCTGCGCCTCGACCTGGATGCCGAGCAGTGGGAATGCCGCGTCTGCGATCACGTGATCGGCACGGCGAGCAAGAGCTACAAGGAAGGGATGCTGGTCCACAACCGCGACCCGCGCGAAATCCACCCGCCCATCATCGACCCGGAGAAGTACCGCTTTACCTTCAGCCCCGATCCGGACTGGGTGCGCATCCTCGAGTACTACTGCCCCCATTGCGGCACCCAGGTGGAAACCGAATACGCCGTGCCCGGCCATCCGCCCCTCCACGACATGCAGCCCGACCTGCCCGCGCTGCGCGCCCAGTGGGCCAAGCGCGAGGAGCTGAAGGACGCCGTGGTCGGCCCCGCCGTCACCGCCGACAAGGGCCACGGGCACTGAGCGGAACCCCCTGTGAATTTGCCGGCGTCCGCCCCTGCACGAGCAGCGAGGCCCTGGGCGCCAGTACGACAAAATTGAGGAGATAGCATGAGGCGCGTATCAGTCGATATCGGTGGCACCTTCACCGATTGTTTCGTGGTCTGGGATGGCAAGTACATCGAAGCCAAGGCCCTGACCACCCATCACAACCTGGCGCTCGGCTTCAACGAGGCCCTCGGCAAGGCCTGCCACGTCCTGGACCTGGACCTGGAGCGCATCCTGTCGGCGGTGGACTCGGTGCGTTACGCCACCACCCTCGGCACCAATGCGCTGATCGAGCACAAGGGGCCGAAGATCGGCATGCTGGTCACCGCCGGTTTCGAGGCCACCGTGCCGCTCAGCCGGGCCCGTGGCTACGGCGAAGGCCTGGACAACCTGGGCCAGCAGGACATGCCCAACGCCCAGCGCCCCGATCCGCTGGTGCTGCCGCACATGATCTGCGGCGTGCGTGAGCGCGTCGATTTCCAAGGCAAGCTGGTGATGCCGCTGGACGAGGACGACGTGCGCACCCAGATCCGCACGCTGGTGGACAAGGGCGCCGAGATTATCGTCGTGGCGCTGGTCAATGCGGTGGTCAATCCCGACCACGAGCAGCGCATCGAGGAGATCCTGCTCGAGGAATACCCGTCCCACCTGCTCGGCGCGATCCCGGTGATCCTGTCCCACCAGGTGGCGGGGCGGAAGGGCGAGTACGTGCGGGCCACCTCGGCCATCGTCAACGGCTACCTGCACTCCACCATGTACCACGCCCTGTCGGCGCTGGAGCAGAACCTGCGCGCCCACCGCTACGAGAAGCCGATGCTGGTCATCCACAACTCCGGCGGCATGGCCCAGCTCAACTCCACCGACGCGTTGCAGACCATCCACTCCGGCCCGGTGTCCGGCATCGGCGCCTCCGAGCATCTGGCCATGCAGGCCGGCCTCGGCAACGTGGTGGCCACCGACATGGGCGGCACCAGCTACGACATCGGTATCGTCGTGGAAGGCGGCATCAAGCACTACGACTTCAACCCGGTGATCGACCGCTGGCTGGTCTCCGTGCCGATGGTGCACCTGGTCACGCTGGGTGCCGGCGGCGGCTCGGTGGCCAGCTACGACCGCATGTACGACACCGTGAAGTGCGGTCCCGAATCCGCCGGCTCCGACCCCGGCCCGGCCTGCTACGACCGCGGCGGCATGAAGCCGACGGTGACCGACGCCGACCTGATCCTCGGCTACCTGGACCCGAAGAACTACGCCGGCGGCTCGATTCCGCTCAACCCCCGGCGCGCCTCGGCGGCCATCGAGGACGCCCTGTGCGACGACCTGGACTGCTCGGTGGTCGAGGCCGCGCTGCTGATCCGCGAGAAGGTGGACGACAACATGGCCAACGGCCTGTTCACCGAACTGCGGGCCCGTGGCTACGACCCCAAGGACTTCACGATGCTGGCCTACGGCGGCAACGGTCCGCTGCACTGCTGCGGTATCGCCCAGAACCTGGCCATCGACAAGATCCTGGCACCCCCGCTCAGCTCGGTGTTCTCGGCGGTCGGTGCCGGCAACATGCACCAGCTGCACATCCATGAGCAGTCGCTGTACATGGTGCTGTACGACTCCAACACCCGGCACATCTTCGACGACTACGCGCGCTTCAACCGCATCGTCGCCGAGCTGAAGGAGCAGGGCACCCAGGATCTGCTGCGCCAGGGCATCGCCAAGGAAGACATCTGCCACAACCTGGAGCTGGACATGCGCTACGGCAACCAGCTGGTGCAGACCACCGCGGTGATCCCCAAGCACGAGCTGCACGGCCCCACCGATGTGCTGGCGATGATCTCCCAGTTCTCCAACGACTACGGCAAGCGCTTCGGCGAAGGCTCCCAGGCGCCGGAGGCGGGCATCCGCATCAACACCATCCGCGTGGCTGCCTACGTGCGCCACGAGACCGTCCAGTTCGAGGACATCAAGCCGGTGCCCGCCGAGCAGCGCCGGAGTCCGCCGGCCCCGAGCGGCACACGCAAGTGCTACTTCGTCGGCCACGAAGGTTCCTTCGAGACCCCGGTGTGGAGCCGTGCCGCCATCGACCCGGGCGTGCAGATCCCCGGCCCCGCGATCATCGCCTCGGAAGTGACCACCTTCCTGGTGAACCCGGGCTGGAACTTCGTCGCCGCCAAGCAGGGCGCCTCCTGGTTCCTGCGTGCCTGAGCGCCACGTGGATCCGAACCAAGCTAACTAGACGACAGGATTGAAAATGAGCGAAATGAATACGCCGGTTGCGGCCAAGGTGCCCAGCCCCGAGGAAGTGGCGCTGATCAAGAAGTTCCTCAACGACACCACCCTGTTCCTGGGCCCCGACCCGGAGATCATGCAGAACCACGACCTGATGCCGCGCACCGAGGTCGAGGACGAATGCATGCGCAAGGTGGGCGACGCCCATACCATCGCCAAAATCCGCGACCGCATCCAGGCCGGTTGCGACGAAGGCTACGAGATGGTCGAGCAGATGGGCGCCGCCCCAGGCGCCAAGTGGGGCGACGTGATCACCGGGGTGTACTCCGCCTCGGGCGACCTGGCCATCGCCAGTGCCGGCGGCGTGCTGATCTTCTCGGCGCTGGTGCACCACCCGATCAAGTTCATCATCAAGAACTGGGTGAATGATCCGACGGTGGGCGTGAAGGAAGGTGACGGCTTCATCCACAACGACTCCCGCTACGGCAACGTGCACAACACCGACCAGTCGATGATCCTGCCGATCTTCCACGACGGGAAGCTGGTGTGCTGGGTGGCCTCCACGGTGCATGAGGGCGAGAACGGCGCCATCGAGCCGGGCGGCATGCCGTCGATGGCCGAGAGCCCCTGCGACGAAGGCCTCAAGATGTGCCCGTTCAAGGTGGTCGAGAACTACCAGATCAAGCGCGACATCCTGACCTTCCTGCAGAACTCGGTGCGCGAGCCCAAGCTGCAGTACGAGGACATGAAGGTCAAGCTGTTCGCCTGCCTGCGCATCAAGCAGCGCATCGAGGAGACGCTGAACACCGACGGCCCCGCGGCGCTGATCTCCACGCTGCGCACCACCATGGAAAACGTGCGTGCCGAGGTGAAGCGCCGCGTCAGCGAATGGCCCGACATGACCGTGCGGACCTACATCATCCAGGACTCGACGCTGCGCGAGAACTGCGTGGTGAAGATCAACTGCCAGCTCACCAAGACCGGCGACCGGCTGATCTTCGACTTCCGCGGCTCCAGCCCGGAATTCACCAACCGCGCCACCAATACCATCGTCGCCGGCCTCAAGGGCATGCTGGCGCAGGTCTTCCTGTGCTACGTGTGGCCTGATCTGCCGCGCGGCCAGGCAGCGTTTGCGCCGATCGAGGTGATCACCGATCCGCACTCGATCGTCAATTGCTCCTACGACGCGCCGAACTCCCAGAGCCTGATGTCGATCTTCACCGGCTTCACCGCCGGCCAGCACGCGGTCGCCAAGTTCCTGTACAGCTGCCCGGAGAAGTACACCAAGGTCCATGCGCCGACCTTCAACATGATCAACACCTTCATCTGGGGTGGGGTCAGCCAGCACGGCGAGACGCTCGGCAACCTGTGTGCGGACTTGAACGGCATGGGCGCCGGCGCCACCGTGGATCGGGACGGCGAGCATGCGCTGGCGCCGATCTTCGCGACGATGGCGGATATTGGCGAGCAGGAACTCAACGAGGAGGAAGTGCCCTTCCTGCAGCTCGTCTCCAAGAAGATGACCCGCGACGCCATCGCCCCGGGCAAGTACCGCGGCGGCCAGGGCTACACGATGATGGTGGCCACCAAGGACAGCGAGCAGTGGGGCTTCATGACGGTCTGCCAGGGCGCCAAGTTCCCGCCGTTGCAGGGCCTGTTCGGCGGCTACGCCTGCGGCTCCTACCCGCTGTGCAAGGTCAAGGGCGTGGATGTGTACGACGTGCTGATGAACGAGCCGGAGAAGTTCAAGCACTCCATCGAGGAGATCATGAACGAGCAGCCCTTCGAGGGCGCCAGCTACACCACCCACCACATGGGCATGGGCTTCGAGATCTCCAAGCGCGGTGAGCTGTTCATGATCTCCCAGGGCGCGGGCGCCGGTTATGGCGACCTGCTGGAGCGCGATCCGGCCGGCGTGATCCGCGACATCGAGGAAGGCCTGATGTCCCCGGGCGTCGCCGAGCGGCTCTACAAGGTCAAGTTCGACCCGACGACGCTGGCCATCAACCACGAGGCCACCGCCGCCGCCCGCGACGCCGAGCGCAAGGCGCGGATCGCCCGTGGCGTGCCGTACGCCGAGTTCATCAAGAGCTGGAACAAGCCGACCCCGCCGTCCCACCTGGCCTACTTCGGCTGCTGGGGCGACGACGTGAGCAAGCTCTACATGGGCAGCCCCGACAAGTTCCGCGACGCCGACAGCCCGCGTCCCAACTACATGCCCCATCCGAAGGACGTGCGCATCGCCGAACTGGAGAGCCGTCTCGTCGCCCTGGGCGCCATGGGAGGTGAAAAGCAATGAGCCAGAGTCTCGCCGACAGCCTGCCCGGCAACGGTGGCAGCGGCCTCAAGGTGTGGTTGAAGGCTTCGGCCTACACCCGCCGGCTGCTGCTGGGGGAAGGGGGCGACCCGTGGCAGGGCGCAGCCCAGTTCCTGGCCTATTTTTCCCAGGCCCAGGGCCTGTTGCGTCCCGACGTGGCCGTGGTGGAAGTCGGCGAGCTCTTCGATGCCTGGCTGGCGCGCCACCCTGAGGTGCGCGCCGAGCTGGGGTCGAAGCGGCGCCTGTCCTATCCGCTGCGCAAGCTGCTGGAGCAGGAGGCGCCGCGTCAGCTGCTGGCCGAAGTGGTGGAGGCGGTGATCGCCAACCTGCGGGGTCAGACCCCGCTGGTGCTGGCCATGCCATCGCCCAAGCACTGGCTGCTGCATGCCAACCAGCTGGCCGGGCGCAGCGACGTGGAGCTGGACCCGGATGGGATCGAGGATGCCGCGATGTACATGGCGGATCTGCTGCGCGCCGTGTCGGCCAGCCCGGTGGGCGGGGTGCTGCTGGAAGAGCACCCGGATGACGCGACGCTGGGCGAGACGGACCTGGAGCGCTACCGTCCGCTGATCAACGTCGCCCACCACTACCGCTGGTCCCTGGCCCTGCGTCCGCAGGGGGCGGCGGTGGCCGAATCGCCGGTGCTGGCGGAGTTCGACGCGGTGCTGTCGTCGGCCTTCCAGGCCGCTATGCCGGTGTCCACCGGCGTGGATGCCAGCCAGCCCCTGTGGGAGGGGGCGGCGCTGCCGGCCCTGGGCGCGGGTGAGTTCTACTTCGTCGAGATCCCTGAGAGCCAGCGACCCGAGTTTGTCCTGGAAAGCTTGGCCCGCCTCCGGGCCTAGCCTTGACGGGGGATGGAGCGTCCGGCGGTCCATCCCCCGCTTTTTTTTGGGTTTCCACCTTCCGATCTCCATGACGCCTTTTGCCCTGAGCATGCTGACCTGCACGGTTGGCGGCCTGTTGTCCGTGCTGGCCGCCGCCGCAGTGGCGGCGCACTTTGGCCCGCTGCAGCTGGCGCGCCTGGTGAGCTACGCGGTGGGGGCGCTGCTCGGCGCGGCCTTCCTCGAGATCCTGCCCCATGCGCTGGAAGCGTCCGGCGATCCGCGGCAAACCAGTGCCCTGATCCTCGCCGGTGTGCTGCTGTTCTTCCTGCTGGAGAAGTTCGCCACCCTGTGGCATCTAGGGCATTACAGATCCCACGAGACCGTGCCCCACGGGGAGGTCGGTCACGGTGCGGGCGGACATCAGCGCAGTGGCATGCTGGTGATGCTTGGCGACAGCTTCCACAACTTTGTCGATGGACTGGTGATCGCTGCGGCCTTCACCGAAAGTGTGCCGCTCGGCCTGATCACCGCCGCAGCCATCATCGCCCACGAGATTCCGCAGGAACTCGGCGATTTCGTAGTCCTGCTCCATGCGGGTTTCAGCCGCCGTCGGGCGCTGGCCTTCAACCTGTTCTCCAGCCTTGCGATGGCGGCTGGGGCACTGCTCGCCCACGTCGCCTTGCCCGCGGTGCGTGGCGCCGTGCCGGTGCTGCTGGCACTGGCCTGCGCCAGCATGCTCTATGTGGCTGGCGCAGGGCTGATGCCCGGTCTGCACCGCCGTACCCGCCTGGCTGCGACCCTGGAGCAGAGCGTGCTGATCATGGCGGGGGCGCTGTCCATTGGTGGTGCGCATTTCCTCGTTGAATACGCCGGTATTTCCTGATTCGCAAATCGCCAGTTCTCATTTGTCGTATTTCATGCAGCAGGGGCCTTTGTGGCCCCTCTTTTATTTGCCTTCGGACGGAAGCGTCCGAACGTCGTTCGATGGTCCGACGCATTCTCGGACGCTGTCAATCGGATTGCTGCTACGCCGCAAATTGGGTCGTTGCTGGGTTGTGATTTTAAGCTAATGAATTTAATGAATTAATTATTAATTTTCTTATTGGCATCCTAGTTGCTAATTCCATTCCAAGGAGGCGTTCGATTGGTTGGTCAAATCTGGATACCAATCGGACGGATATAAGACGGCGCTTGCGGCCATCGCAGGAAGTCAATTCCGACAATAAACGCGCCTCCGCGGCGGCATGCGGGGCGTTCTCCGAATTCAAATCCACAAATCCAATGAATGGGAATGGAGACACCATGGAGACATATTTTTCCTGTCGTGTTGCTTGCGGGCTTCCGGGCTCGGGGGACGGGCATGCTTAAGGCCATCAACAAACTCGGCAAGGGGGCGCGGATGGTCGGGGCGGTGGGGACTTCGTCCCTGCCGGTGGTGATCATCGGTGGTCTGCTCTACGCGGCCTTCTTCGTGAAGGCTGAGCCCACCACCGGCGAACTGAAGGTCCGTCCGCTGGAGCGGCGTGATGCCTTCTACGGTGTGGTGGCTCCCGGCGCGGCGACCCTGTGGGCGGCCGGCTCCAACGGCAAGATCGTGCGCAGCGAGGATGGCGGCAAGACCTGGGGGGTGCAGGACAGCCCGGTGGTGTCCCACCTGCAGTCGATCTCCGCGTGGGATGCGCAGCGCGCGGTGGCGGTCGGCAACCGCGGCCTGGTGGTGGTGACGGAGGACGGCGGCAAGACCTGGAAGGAGGTCAAGGTGCCTCACTCGGAGGTCGCCAACAAGCTGCTGCAGGTGCACACCTACGCGGATGGGGTGGCGTGGGCGGTCGGTGAGCTGGGGGCGGTGCTGAAGACCGCTGATTACGGCGCCACCTGGACCCGCGCGTTGGAGGAGAAGGACCAGGCCTGGAACGATATCGCCTTCATCGGTCAGGCGGGCTGGCTGGTCGGCGAGTTCGGCCAGATCCAGCGGACTACCGATGGCGGGCAGACGTGGGCGTCGGTGCAGAGCCCGGTGAAGACCAGCCTGATGTCGGTGAGCTTCCGCGACGCCCTGCATGGCGTCGCGGTGGGGCTGGCCGGCACGGTGTTGGTCAGCAATGACGGCGGCGAGAGCTGGAAGGACGTGCCACCCCTGACCCGCGAGCACCTCAACTGCGTGATCTGGGATGGTTCCGGCTGGGTGGCGGTGGGTGACAAGGGCATCCGCGTGAGCGCCGGCTCCGAGGCCGACAACTGGAAGGCCGGTCGCATCTCCGACCAGGACCTGTCCTGGCACACCCAGATCGTCAAGGTCGCCGACGACTACGTGCTGGCGGGCGCCAACCTGGCGCTGCTGCACAAGGACGAGTTGCGCATCCTCGGCCGCGACTGACGCTTCCAAACCCAAGACAAGGAAACAGGAATGAAAAACGCGACGTTCAGGGCGCTGGCGCGCCTGATCGATCTGATCCTGCAGTACCGGGTGATGGTGGTGTCGGCCATCATCGGCTTCACCTGCGTGATGGCCTACCTGGCCGCGCAGATCGAGGTGAAGACGGTCTTCAGCGACCTGCTGCCCCGCAACCATCCCTACGTGGAGGTGAACAACCGCTTCAAGCAGACCTTCGGCGGCTCCAACATGGTCAGCATCATGCTGGAGGTGGAGCAGGGCGATGTGTTCAACATGACCGTGCTGAAGAAGGTCCAGCAGATCACCCAGGCGCTGCAGAAGGTGGAGGGCGTGGATACCTACCAGATCGCCTCGCTGGCCTCCAAGAAGATGAAGGAGGTCCGCGCCTCCACCGAGGGCATCGAGTCGCGGCCGCTGATGTGGCCCGGCCTGCCCAAGGACGCCGGCGAGATCGCCACGCTGCGCGAGGCGGTGCTCAACAACCCGCTGGTGTATGGACCCTACGTGTCCATCGACATGCGGGCCACGCTGATCACCGCCGATTTCACCGATGGCGCGGTGGATTATGTGAAGGCCTACAAGCAGATCGAGGAGATCGCCGACGCGGCGCGCGGCGACGGGGTGCTGGTGCGGGTGGTCGGCGAGCCGATCCTGTACGGCCTCGTCAATCACTACCTGGGCGAGACGCTGCAGATCTTCATGGTCACCGTCGGCGCGCTGGTGGTCTTGCTGCTGCTCATCACGCGCACCTGGCACGGCACCTTCCTGCCGCTGACCACCGGCCTGGTCAGTGCGATCTGGGCGTTGGGGGCGGCCAAGCTGATGCATTTCCACCTGGACCCGCTGGTCATCGTGGTGGCTTTCCTGATCACCGCGCAGGCCATCTCCAACTCGGTGCAGCTGGTGTCGCGCTTCGATGATGAAGTCGCGGCCGGTGCCACCTCGGCGGGGGCGGCGGCGCGGGCCGCGCTGCTCAACCTGTTCAAGCCGGGCATGCTGGCCATCGTCGCCGATGCCGGCTGCGTGCTGGTGGTGGCGCTGACGCCGATCCCGATGCTGGAGAAGATCTCCTACATCGGCACGGTGTGGATCCTGTCCATCATGCTCAGCGCGATGGTGCTGACGCCGGTGCTGTTGTCCTGGTGCGGGGTACGCAAGCGCTACGCCCATCCGATCAATGTCTATCCGCTGCTGCAGAAGGTCCTCGGCCTGTGTGCGGCCATCGTCACCTCGAAGCTGCGCTTCGCGGTGGTGATCGGTGCGACGCTGGCCTTCGTGGTGTCCGGCCTGTACGCCTTCAAGCTGAAGGTCGGCGACGCCAATCCGGGCTCGCCGATCCTGTGGCCGGATTCCACCTACAACAAGGATGCGACGGCGATCAACCAGAAGTTCCAGGGCTCCGACCGCATGTTTGTGGTAGTGGAGGGCAAGAAGGAGGGTGCGCTGAAGGAGCCGAGCGTGCTGGAGGGCATGGAGCGCTTCCAGAAGTACATGGAGGCCCAGCCCGAGGTCGGCGGCAGCATCTCGCTGGCCGACATCCTGCCGGCGGTGAAGCGGGTCGTGCGTGAAGGCAATGCGCGCTACCAGGAGCTCGGCGGCAGCGCCGACGAGAACGGCGAGCTGGTCTACATGTTCGTCTCCGGCGCCGACCCCGGCGACATGGACCGCTTCGCCGACCCGCAGGCCAAAAACGGCGCGGTGACCCTGTTCTTCCGCGACCACCAGGGCGAGACGATCCGTACCGCCATCGCCCGCGTGAAGGAGTACGTGGCGGCCCACAAGCTGCAGGACGCGGAGTTCCTGCTCGCCGGCGGCCTGGTCGGGGTGCTGGCGGCGGTCAATGAGGTGATCCTCGCCGGGCAGATTGAATCCATCGCTTTTGCCCTGCTGGTGCTGGTTGCCTGCTGCATGTTCACCTACCGCTCCACGGTGGCCGGCATGTTCTTCATGGTGCCGGTGCTGCTGTCCAACACGCTGACCTTCAGCTACATGGCCTGGAAAGGCATCGGCATGAACATCAACACCCTGCCGGTGGTGGCCCTGGGCATCGGCCTCGGCGTCGATTACAGCTTCTACATCGTCGATGGCATCCGCGAGGAGCTGCTCCACCACAAGGACGTGGGCCGTGCCATCGTCAAGTCCATCGCCACCTCCGGCAAGGGCGTGCTGATCACCGCGCTGACCCTGGTCACCAGCGTCGTGCTGTGGAGCTTCTCGTCCCTGCGCCTGCAGGCCGACATGGGTGTGCTGATCGCCATCTGGCTGTTCATCTCGGCGGCCTCCGCGCTGTTCCTGATGCCGGCGATGGTTTACGTCTTCCGGCCGGAGTTCATCGTCGGCTCCAAGCGCCATCCCATCGAGCAGGCCGTCGCGGCCGAACCGATCCAGGCCGTCTGATTTTCCCGTCGTACCCGTCTCCATCCCCCGGCGCAGCCGCGCCAGGGGGCGGGGCAAGTCTTGTCCACAACAACAGAAGCGGAGGTGACACATGAAGGCAAACAGAAGGCTGGCGCTCGCCGTCAGCGCGGCCCTCGGCCTGGGATCGGCCTATCTGCCGGCCCATGCCGAGGACGCGGCGGCGGCCGACCAGGACGGCAACTATTTCCACATCGGCGGTTATGTGCGCGGCTGGGCGGCGTTCAACCTGCAGGACATCCCGGAAACCAAGGGCAACGACAAGGGCAAGCTGTCGATGCTGCGCGGCTCGCTGCTGCTCGACGCGGACGCGGCCACCGGCCCGATCAAATGGAAAGCGGTGGCGCGCGTGGATCGCGAAGCGATGACGCCCTACCTGCGCGACCTGGAGGAACTGCGCAAGATCAACGGCACCACCGGTGGCGACCATTCGAGCATCCTCGACAACTACAACAACGGTGACCTGCGCGAGTTCTGGGGCGAGTTCAAGGCCGGCGAGCGGGCCACCTTCCGCATCGGCAAGCAGCAGATCGTGTGGGGCGAGTCGGACTTCTTCCACGCGATGGACGTGGTGCACGGCTATGACATGAGCTGGCGCCTGTTCTTCGAAGGGGAGAACGAGGAGTG
Source organism: Zoogloea sp. GDB6 (assembly GCF_056724105.1). Lineage (NCBI taxonomy): Bacteria > Pseudomonadati > Pseudomonadota > Betaproteobacteria > Rhodocyclales > Zoogloeaceae > Zoogloea > Zoogloea sp. GDB6. The sequence goes on from NZ_CM161497.1 coordinate 898,828, forward strand.
GCGCAAACCCCTGTGGCTGGCCAGCGTGAAGCTCGACGTGCCGGAAGCCGCTGGCCAGATCCACGCCTACGTGCGACCGGGTCTGGACCGCTGCAAGGACATCGGCAACACCTACGATATCCGCGGCGGACGCTGGTTCTTCCAGCCCTACCGGGGCTTCGACCTGTCGGCGGTGACCACCAACGACTGCAAGCACCCGGAAGGCAACAAGGACGACTGGACCGGCGGCATCCGCTGGTCCGGCGAGGCGGGTTCCCTCAACTACTCGCTGGCCTACGTGAAGACCTTCGCCGCCGACCCGGTGGCCAACTCCGTCTATGCGCCGTGGAAGAAGGTGCCGAGCGGCCCGCTGTTCGACCTGATCCATCCCAAGATCGACGTCTTCGGCGCTACCGTCAGCGGCTACTCGGCGACCTTCGACACGGTCTTCAGTGCCGAAGTCGCCTACACCAAGGACCAGCCCTTCAACGTGGGGACCGGCGGGCTCACCGATCCGACCCTCGGCGCGGCGGCGGGCCTGGGCCTGGGCGGGATCAAGCTGAAGGACACCGTGACGACGATGCTGCGGGCCGACAAGAACCTGCACTTCGAGAGCCTGCTCGGTACCAACCGGCCGTCCTTCTCGTCCGTGCAGGTCTTCGACACCTGGATCCGTGACCACAAGTCTTCGGAAGACCTGGTCCGCCTGTTCGCCTACGGTGCGCCGCTCACCGAGCACAACACCATCCTGACCGCTTTCACGGTGCTCAACTACAAGGGCGACACCATCAATCCGGGTATCGCGGTCGGCGTCGACGTCAGCCATGGCGGCGGTTTCGTGATTCCCAGCATCGACCTGGTCCTCGGCGACAAATGGCGCGCCAAGGCCGAGGCCGACATCTTCTGGACGTCCGGCCACACCAGCAAGGCTTTGTTCGACCCCAATCCCGGCGTGCAGTTGTTCGGTTACTTCGCCAACAACAGCCAGCTCACCTTCCGTTTGACCCGTCAGTTCTAAATTCCACAGAGGAGACAACACGATGAACGCAACAACAAAAGTTAATCCGGCCCGCCGCAGGTTCGCCTGTCAGGCCCTCGCCATCGGCCTCGGCGCCAGCTTCGTCGGCCTGGCCCAGGCTGGTGAGCTGCAGGCCGGCTTCGTCATCACCAAAGACAACTACGACAAGATCAAGAACGAGACCTTCGAAGGCAAGACCATCGCCAGCATGGTGCCCGACAAGCTCGAAACGATGATCAAGAAGCACGGCCTGACCATCAAGCTGGCCAACTCGAAGAAGATCGAGATGGACCCGAAATACGTCAGCGCCACCAAGGAGAACGTGAAGAACGTCAAGTTCGACCCGGCCACCCGCACCATGAGCGGCTGGAAGTCGGGCATGCCCTTCCCGCCGGAAACCATCAAGCTCGACGATCCGACCGCCGGCGACAAGGTGATCTGGAACCTGCGTGCCGCGACCTACGGCGCGACGATGGACCTGCGCGACATCTCCTTCGTGTTCATCAGCGGCGCCACCGGCGTCGAGCGTGTGCAGCGCTGGCAGTCCCGCCGCTACTACATGGAAGGCCGCCTGGACGGCGGCCCGGTCAGTGAAGGCGACGGCAGCATCGCGCAGAAGACCTACCTGTTCGCCACCAGCCCGCAGGACATCCGTGGCCTCGGCACCTTCTCGGTCCGCTACAACGACCCGACCTCCGCCAAGCCCGACGACACCTGGGCCTACCTGAAGTCGGTGCGGCGTACCCGCCGTCTGTCCGGCGGGGCATGGATGGACCCGATCGGCGGCACGGACCAGCTCTACGACGACTGGGACATCTGGGATGCCTTCCCGACCAAGTACCGGGCCAACAAGCTGATCGGCAAGCGCTGGGTGCTGGCCGTCGCCCACAGTCCGCTGGTCAGCGTGGACGCCAAGAAGCGTGACACGCCGGAGGAGTTCCCGTCCGTCGGCCTGACCGAGGCGCCGTACTACTTCCCGGCCAAGCACATCGAATGGGAGCCCCGCGAGGTGTATGTGGTGGAAGGCACGCCGCCGCCGGAGCACCCCTACAGCAAGAAGGTGGTGTACATGGAAGTGAACTTCCCGCGTCCCTACCTCGGCGAGATGTATGACCAGAAGGGCGAGTTCTGGAAGTTCATGATCTTCCAGAACCGCCCGGATATCGGCGATGACGGCTACAAGGCGGTGATGCCGGTGGTCGGCCACGTCATCGACGTGAAGCGCAACCACTCCACCACCTGGTCTTCCAACATGAAGGCCAACCCGAAGGGCGTGAAGGAGAACGACGTCTCCCTCAGCAAGCTCGAGGAAGTGGCGACCGGCGGCAAGTAAGCACCCATCCGCCCTCGTCAGCCCCCACAGAGCCGGCCTCTTGTCCGGCTCTGTGGGGGCTTTTTTTGGCGCACTGCAAAATAAAGTTTGACGTACTTAGATTACTTGTCTATTATTCGGCCTCTCCAGACGCGGGGTGGAGCAGTCTGGCAGCTCGTCGGGCTCATAACCCGAAGGTCGCAGGTTCAAATCCTGCCCCCGCAACCAGATTCAACAAAAAGCCCAAGCATTCGTGCTTGGGCTTTTTGCTTTTGCGCGTGCCTGTCCGTCGTGGAGGATTCATGTGCGCCATGAATGATCGGCCCGCCGCAGCGGGCCGGGATGAGGCTCAGAACTTGAAGACGAACCCGGTCTGGATGCCGTCGATGCGCTGTCCGGTGCGGTCGGTGCCGGAGAAGGTCTTGGTCAGGCCGGCGGAGCCTGCCGGGCCCCAGTTGCCGTTCTGCTGGTTGTCGATGGAATCGAGCAGCGCGTAGAGCATCACGTTGCTGTTGAGGTCGTAGTAGCTGGCCAAGGCCCAGCCCTTGGAACCCTTGGACTGGCCGGTGGTGTCCTTGATGGTGCCCCACAGGCCGCCGACGCGCCACTGGGGCGTGACGCGGTAGTCGGCGGAGAGCTGGTAGATCTCGTAGAAGATGTCCAGGCCGGTGCCGGGCAGGCCCGCGTTGAGGGAGCCGCTGGCGCTGCCGGTCGGGTTGTTGCCGACGATGTTGCCGCCGACGTTGCTCAGCGCGCCGCTGCCGTTGCCGTTGGCGCCGCCGTTGTTGGAGCGCACGAAGGCGGCGTAGAGCTTGCCGCGGCCGTAGTCGTAGTTGGCGTAAAAGCTGTGGTACTCGGCGTTCTTCTTCACCGTGCCCTTGTAGTCGGGGCGGCCCTCGATGCCGGCGTAGCCGATGCGGAACGGACCGTAGAGGTAGTCCAGCGCGAACTGGTAGACCGCCATGTTGCTGGGGCTGATGTTGCTGGTGGTGGTCGCCGTGCCGGCCACCGGATTGGCACCGGCGAAGGCATAGTGGGCCTCGGCCAGCAGGCCGTTCCAGCGCGGCGAGATCCATGACAGGTCGCCGTCGTAGCGCGACGGCACGCCGAAGTTGTTGACCATCGAGCCCAGGGTGCGCGAGGTCAGATCGAAGTAGTCGCCGCGGGCGAAGATCGCGGTGTTCTGGCGGCCGAGGCGGAAATCGCCGTAGGGGGTCTGCACGCCGGCCCAGGCCTGGCGGTCGAACAGGCGGCCGCTGGTGGTGAGGCCGGTGCTGCTGGCGTTGGCGGTGTCGGCGGCGCTGCCGTTGGTGAGGTTGAAGCCCTGCTCGAGCTGGAACTTGGCGATGTAGTCGGGGGCGATCGCCCGCTCACCCTTGAAGCCGATGCGGCTGCGCAGGGCCGCGCCGTCCTGGGCGGAGGCGATGGTGGCGCCCGAGCTGCTCTTCATGTAGTTGAGGTATTCGTCGAGGTTGCCGTACAGCGTGACGGTGCCACCACCGACGTTGAGGCTCAGCGGGCTTTGCGCGGTGCCTACGGTGACGCCGGAGGCCGCCGACGCACCCGCCGGGACGACCGCCTTCACGGTCGCGGCCTGCTTCTGGTTGTCCTCCATCTTCTCGATGCGGGACTGCAGGGCCTGCAGCTGGGCCTTGAGCTCTTCGAGCTCACCGGCGACTGCGATGCGGGGGCCGGCAAGGGTGGTGATGCCGGCGAGCACCAGCAGGGCGGGCAGGGTCTTTTGTCGGATCATGGATGTCTCCTCTGTCTTTGTTGTGCCAGCTCGCGGGGCCTGGCTTGTGTGGGATTGCTGCCGGCGCTTGTCTCCCGGGCCGGCTGCGGGTACTCGGGCCTTTCCGGCTTAGCTACGAGCTCGCGCCACCGCATGCTTGGCGGCGCGGTAGCCGAACACCAGGCCGGGGCCGATGGTGATGCCCGGCGCCGTATACACCCCGCCCATGATCGAGTGCATGTCGTTGCCGACCGCGTACAGCCCGCCGATGGGCTGCTCCGTGCCGTCCAGCACGCGGGCGTCCACATCCGCCGCGAGGCCGGTGGAGGCGCCGATGTCGCCGGGGTAGAGGCGTACCGCGTAGAACGGGGCTTCGCTCAGTGCGCCCAGGTTGGGGTTGCGGCCGGGCCAGGTGGCGTCGCCGATGTTCTGCTGGTAGGCCGTTTCGCCACGTCGGAAATCCGGATCGACGCCGCTCTCCGCATAGGCCTTGATCTTGGCGACGCTGGCCTGCAGCCGTGCCGGATCGATGTCCAGCTTGCGGGCAAGTTCCGCGATGCTGTCGGCCTCGGTCAGGTAGCCGTCGGCAATGAAGGGACCGAGCCCGCTGCCGCCGGGCCGCACCATGCCGAGGCCGTACTTGCGTAGCGCGCGGGCATCGCAGATCAGGTAGGCCGGCACGTCGGCGGCCGTGTTGCCGTCCGCCAGGCTCTGCTGCATGCGCAGCGCGAACAGGTGGTAGGACGTGCTCTCATTGACGAAGCGGTCGCCGGCCTGGTTGACCGTCAGCATGCCCGGCTTGGCCCGGTCCATCACGAAGTGCGGGAAGGCCGCGGTGCTGCCGTCCGCCCGCTTGCGCAGCGACACCGGCGCCCAGAAGGCATTGGTGTCGTGGCTCGGGCCGTAGTGGGCACCGAGCCCGCGGGCCAGTTCCTGGGCCTGGCCGGTGTGGCCGGGGGCGGCCGGGCACCAGCTCATGTCCACCTCGCCGAGCATTGCCTTGCGCAGTGCCGGGCTGCGGTTGAAGCCGCCGCTGGCGAGGATCACGCCGCCCTTCACCTGCACGCGGCGCTGCTGCCCCTGTTGGGACAGGGTGATCGCCTCCACGCCATCGGCACCGCGTTCGATGTCGGTCACCGCGGTATTGAGCGCCAGGCTCACCTTGTCGTGTTGCGCGAGGGAATACAGCAGGCGGGCCACCAGCGCGTTGCCCATCACCAGGCGCGTGCCGCGGGAGTGGCCGAGGCGGTCGCGGGCGTGGCGCAGGATGATCTTCAGCGAGTGCCGGAAGGACGCCAGCGACTGGGTCATGCCGAGCAGGTGGTTGATGTCGTTGCGGTCCACCATCATGCCGCCGAGTACCGTGAATTCCGGGATCGGCGGGCGGATCAGCGCGAACAGTTCACCGAGCAGGCGCCCGTCGAAGGGCATCGGCTCCAGCGCCCGGCCGGTCAGCGTCGAGCCGGCCAGGTCGGAGATGTAGTCCGGGTGCTTGGCGTAGGGGCGGTATTTGACCTCCGACTGCGTCTCTATATAGCGCACCGCCTCCGGGCCGGTTTCCAGGAAGGCCTGGCGCAGTGCGGCGGGGCTGCGTTCGCCGACGGCGTTGTCCAGGTAGTGGGCGGCGTCGGCCAGCGTATCGGTCGGATTGACCTTGGCGGAATGGTGGGTGCCGGGCACCCAGGTGGTGCCGGCGGACAGCGCGGTGGTGCCGCCGACGTAGGCGGTGTGTTCCACCAGCAGCACGCGGGCACCCTCGATGGCGGCGACCAGCGCCGCCGACAGGCCAGCGCCGCCGGCGCCGATCACCACCACGTCGTAACTTTGCGGCTCGGCCAGGTCGGCGAGCCGTGTGATGACTTGCATGTCACTCACCCAGCAGGAAGTCGACCATCAGGTCGCAGACCCGGCCGAACATGTCGGCGCCGGTGGAGGTGCCGCAGCCGAGGGCCCGGGCGGCGGCGATCAGCGGGGTGATCGCCGGGGCGGTGATCACGCAGCCGACGAAGGTCTGCGGCGTCAGCTTGCTGACGTCGAGGGGGTAGGGGTCGCCGTCCTTCATGCCGACCGGGGTCGCGTTGATCACGATGTCGAAGCCGCTGGGATCGGGGCTGCCGTGGCTGACCGGGCATTGGCCTAGGCTGGCTAGGCGGTCCACCAGCGTGGTGCGGCGGGCGGTGTCTTCGTCATGGATCGCCAGCGCGCTGACGCCGGCCACCACCAGTGCGTGGGCAATCGCCGAACCTGCGCCGCCGGCGCCGACCAGCAGCGCCTTCTTGCCCTTCGGCTCGCAGCCCCGGTCGCGCAGCGCGGACACGTAGCCGAGGCCGTCGAACATGTCGCCATGCCAGCTGCCGTCCGGGTTGCGGCGCATCACATTGACCGTGTGCAGGAAGGCGGCCCGCTCGGAGGTCGTCGCGCACAGATCGAAGCAGGCGAACTTGTGCGGCACGGTGACGATGATCCCGTCCACGTTCTGGGCCAGGGACACGCCGTCCAGCCAGGCGGCCAGCTTGGCGGGCGCCACGTGGGCGGGCATCACGTAGGCGTTGCGGTCATGGGCGTGGAAGGCCTGGGTAACGCCGGCTGGCGACTTCACCTGGGCGATCGGGTCGCCGACGATGAAGTGAACGCGGGTGGCTCCGTTGAGGGGCTGCGACATGGTTTTGTCTCCGTTGTGGGTGTCAGGAGATTCCATTCTACAAAAAACGGAACAAGATTCCACTATTGAATCTAGTTCCGTTTTATCTATAATTCGATCGTCCGCCCGCCATGGGGTTGCAGGTCCCGGATAAATCCGGCAGGTAAGAGCCTGGCAAACCCAACCTCATCGCGCCGCGTCGTGCGGCGCTGTTACTAGAACTGGAGCAATCATGAGCGGAGTACTCGAACGAACCCTGGGCATCCTTGAGCTGCTGGCCCGTCACGCACACGGCCTCGAACTGGCCACCATCGCCGACCAGCTCAACATTCCGCGCAGCGGCGCCCACCGCCTGCTCACCGACCTCGCCCGCTGCGGCTATGTGCGCCAGGTGCGCGAGCAGGGCGACTACGTCCTTACCACCAAGCTGGTGTCCCTTGGTCTGAGCTATCTCGGCCACTCCGGCATTGTCGATATCGCTCAGCCGCTGCTCGATCAGTTGGCCGGCGTGTCGGGTGAGCTGGTCCGCCTGTCCGTGGTGGACGGCGACCGCCTGACCTGGGTGGCCCGTGCCCAGGGCGCCCGCCAGGGCCTGCGCTATGACCCGGAGATGGGCAGTGACGCGCGCCTGAGCTGTTCCGCGTCGGGCCTCGCGTGGCTGTCCACGCTCAGCGACGAGCAGGCGCTGGCGCTGGTGTCCCAGCAGGGCATCGGCCAGCCGACCGAATTCGGCCCCAACGCGCCGGCCACCGTGCAGGCGGTGCTCGACGGCATCAACGAGACGCGCCGGCGTGGCTACAGCGTGACGCTGGAAACCTACACGCCTGGCCTCAACTCGATGGCCGCGCCGGTGCGCCTGCGTGATCAGGCGGCGATCGGCGTGATCTCCATCGCCGGGCCGACGGTGCGCTTCAGCGAGGACAAGATGCACGCGCTGGCCGGCGAGCTGATCGCCACCACCGAGCAGATGGCCGCCGCCAGCGGCGCCTCGCCTTTCTTCAACATGGCGCGCCGATCCGGTGCGCAACCCATATACGCACCATGATCCAAACCGATCTGCTGGTCATAGGCTCCGGCGCCGGCGGCCTGTCCGCTGCCGTCACCGCCGCCCACCTGGGGCTGCGTGTGCTGGTCGCCGAGAAGGACGCCCAATACGGCGGCACCACCGCCTGGTCCGGCGGCTGGATGTGGATTCCGCGCAATCCACTGGCCGTCGAGGCGGGCATCGTCGAAGACATCGAGACGCCGCTGTCCTACCTGCGCCACGAGCTGGGCGACCAGTTTGACGAAGCGCGGGCGCGGACCTACCTGGAACACGGCCCGCGCATGGTGGACTTCTTCCGCCGCCACACCGCGCTGCAGTTCATCGACGGCAATGCCATCCCGGACTTCCACGGCAACACGCCCGATGCGGCGCTCGGTGGACGTTCCCTGTGCGCGGCGCCCTTCGACGGCCGCCGCCTCGGCCGGCAGATCGACCGACTCAAACCGCCTTTGCGCGAAACCACCCTATGGGGCATGGGCATCGCGTCGGGGGCTGAACTCCGGCATTTCATGAACGCCATGCGCAGCGCGGCGTCCTTCCGCTACGTGGCCGGCAAGGTGTTCGCCTACTGGCGCGACCAACTGCAGCACGGCCGCGGCATGCGCCTCGTCAATGGCAACGCGCTGGTCGCCGGCCTCGCCGCGTCGGCCTTCGAGCGCGGTGTGGAGATCCGCACCGACAGCCCGGCCCGTCGCCTGTTGGTGGAGGAGGGGCGCGTCGTCGGCGCGGTGCTCGGCGGACCGGACGGGGACGTGGAGGTGCGCGCCAGCCGTGGCGTGGTGCTGGCCTGTGGCGGCTTCCCCTTCGATGTGGAGCGCAAGAAAGCCTGGCTGCCCCACGCACCCAGCGGCCACGAGCACTGGTCGGCGGCCTCCCGTGGCAACACCGGCGACGGCCTGCGCATGGGCGAGGCCATCGGCGCCGCGCTGAACGGCCAGCTGGCCCAGGCCGCCGCCCTCGCGCCAGTGTCGCTAGTGCCCCGCGCCGACGGCAGTGTTGCGCACTTCCCGCACCTCATCGAGCGGGCCAAGCCGGGCCTCATCGCGGTGACGGCGGAGGGCAAGCGCTTCACCAACGAGGCCGACTCCTATCACGACTTCGTGCGCGGCATGCTCGCCGCCGTGCCGGCCGGCCGACCCGTCGAAGCCTGGCTGGTCTGCGACCACACCTTCATCCGCCGCTATGGACTGGGAGCCGTCAAGCCGGCGCCGATGCCGCTCCGCCGCATGCTCGACACCGGCTACCTGAAGCGCGGCGCCACGCCGGCCGAGCTGGCTCGCCAGTGCGGCATCGCCCCCGACGCGCTGGTGCAGACGCTGCAGCGCTACGGGCAGATGGCCCGCGCCGGCCGCGACGAGGATTTCGCCAAAGGCGAGACGCCCTACAACCGCGTGCAGGGCGACGCCGCCTCCGGCCTGCCCAACCCCTGCATGGCGCCGCTGGAGCAGGGCCCGTTCTACGCGGTGAAGATCGTCCCCGGCAGCCTCGGCACCTTCGACGGCCTGTGCGTCGATGCCCAGGCGCGCGTGCTCGACGGCCACGGCCAGCCGATTGCCGGCCTCTACGCCGGCGGCAACGACATGGCCAGCATGATGGGCGGCCACTACCCGAGCGGCGGCATCACCCTCGGCCCGGCCATGACTTTCGGCTACCTCGCCGCCCACCACGCCGCCGACCAGCCCCTGCTGTCTGCTGATACCGACCCCGCACCGGCATCCCGGATTCAACCCAGCTACGTTTGAAGCCCCCAAAGGAAGACCCCATGTTCTACGAACTGTCCACCATGACCCTGCCGTTTGGCACCGCCGCCCAGGCGTCCGCCAATGTGCAGGCCTTCGCCACCGCCCCCGACGCCCGCGGCGAACTGCTCGCCTGCTGGTTCACCGACATCGGCACACTCAACCAGATGATCGTGCTGCGCGGCTTCGACGACCTCGCCACGCTGCAGGCCGAGCGTGCGCGCACCCAGCTCAGCGCCAGCCCCTTCGGCTGCGGCGAGATCTTTCAGAGCCTCGAGCAGCACAGCTACCAGGGCTTCCCGTGGATGAAGCCGGTGCGCCCGTCGGCCGAGTCCGGCATCCGCGGCCCGGTGTATGAGATCCGCACCTACGGCATCAAGCCGGGCGGCGTGCAGGCCACCATCGACCTGTGGGAACAGGCCGTGCCGGCCCGCGAGGAAATCTCCCCCTGCGTGGTGGCGATGGTGGCCCTCGACGGCCCGCTGCGCTTCACCAACATCTGGGCCTACCCGACCGTCGACGCCCGCGGCAAGGCCCGCGCCGACGCCGTCGCCAAGGGCATCTGGCCGCCGAAGGGCGGCCCGGCGCACCTGACCACCGCGATGACCTCCACCATCGCGCTGCCGACCTCCGTCTCGCCGCTGCAGTGATGCCCGCCATGGAGCGTCCCTTTTCCCTTGCCTACCTGACGTCCAACACCCTGGCGCCGCCCGAGGCCATCCGCCTCGCCGCGGAGCTGGGTTACGGCTTCGTCGGCCTGCGCCTGCTCCCCAACATGGCCGGCGCGCCGCAGCAGTTCATGATTGGCCTGCCCGACGTGCTGCGCGAAACCCTCGCCGCGACGAAGGAAACCGGCGTCGGCGTGTTCGACCTGGAAATCATCCGCCTGACGGACGACTTCGAGCTCGGGCGTTGCCTACCCTTGATCGAGATCGGGGCGGAACTCGGGGCCAAAGCCCTGCTGGTGGCCGGCGACGATACCGAGCCCGGCCGCCTCGCCGCCAACTACGCGCAGCTGTGCGAAGTGGCCCACCAGCACGGCATGACCGCCGATCTGGAGTTCATGCCCTGGACGGCGGTGCCCGACGCAAAGGCCGCGCTGCGGGTCGTCGATGCGGCGGGACGGCCGGCCGGCGCCGGCATCCTCGCCGACGCGCTGCACTTCGCCCGCTCGGACACCACGGCAGACGATCTGCGCGCGCTGCCGCGGGAGTTGCTGCATTACGCGCAGATCTGCGACGCCCCCACCGGGCTCACGCTGACGGTGGAGGAAATGATCCACGCGGCGCGCTGCGAACGCCTGCTGCCGGGGGAGGGCGGCATCGATCTGCGCGGCATGTTCGCGGCCTTGCCCGCCGATCTGCCGGTCAGCGTGGAGGTGCCGCACATGCTCCGGATGGCCGAGGTCGGGCAGGTGGACTGGGCGCGTCAGGCCCTCGCCGCGGCGCGTCAGGTGATCGATCCCCGGCCCTGAACGGATGCTGCAGCGCAGCACCGAGGACGCCGGAGAACGAAGAGGAGGAAAGGCTCATTGAGCCCAACGTGGTGCGCGATTATCGAACAAGTTGTGACGGCAATCGCGCATCACCCGCATCGACCCAGTTAATTCGGACATCGCTATCGTTAATCTAGCCTCACTTCAAAGGCTGCAAAGGCAGCACCGCCCGAACGATCCGAATTGCTGCAACACACAAAAAATAGTGGAGACAACCATGCGTAGTCCTAGCGAACAAAAGCCTCACGGGACCCAGCAGACCAAGAAAGCCACCGCCAGTGGCTGGATCGGTTCCGTGCTGGAGTATTACGACTTCTTCATCTACGCGACCGCCGCGTCGCTGATCTTCCCGCAAGTCTTCTTCCCCCAGGGCGACCCCCAGATCGCCATCGTCGCGTCCCTCGCCACCTACGGCGTCGGCTACGTGGCCCGTCCCATCGGTGCTTTCGTCCTCGGTCACTGGGGCGATACCCACGGCCGCAAGCAGGTGCTGCTGATCTGCATGTTCCTGATGGGTATCTCCACCATGGCCGTCGGCCTGCTGCCCACCTATGACCAGGTCGGCCTGCTCGCTCCGATCCTCCTCGTCGTCCTGCGCCTGATCCAGGGCTTCGCAGTGGCGGGTGAAATCTCCGGCGCCAGCTCGATGATCCTCGAACACGCACCCTTCGGCCGTCGCGGCTTCTACGCCAGCTTCACGCTGCAGGGCGTGCAGGCCGGCCAGATCCTCGCCGCCGCCGTGTTCCTGCCGCTCGCCTACTTCATGCCGACCGAAGCCTTCAACAGCTGGGGCTGGCGCATTCCCTTCCTGATGAGCTTCGTCGTCATCATCGCCGGCTACATCATCCGCCGCGAAGTGGAAGAAACCCCGGCCTTCGCCCAGGAGAACAAGAAGGGTGACGTGCCCAAGGCCCCCGTCATCGAGGCCATCCGCGAATGCTGGCCCGACATGCTGCGCGTGATGTGCGCCTCCCTGATGAATGTCATCCCGGTCGTCGCCACCATCTTCGGCGCCGCCTACGCCGTCCAGCCCGGCTACGGCATCGGCTTCAGCAAGGACGTCTACCTGTGGATTCCGGTCCTCGGCAACTGTCTTGCCGTGCTGGTCATCCCCATCGTCGGCAACCTGTCCGACAAGATCGGCCGCCGTCCGCTGATCATCGGCGGCTCGCTTGGCGCCGGCCTGCTGTCCTTCGGCTACCTGTACGCCATCAGCATCCATAGCGTGCCGCTCGCCATCGTCATGTCCCTGCTGATGTGGGGCCTGGTGTACCAGGGCTACAACGCGATCTTCCCGAGCTTCTACCCGGAAATGTTCCCGACCCGCACCCGCGTCTCGGCGATGGCCATCTCCCAGAACATCGGCACCATGATCACCGCCATGCTGCCGGCCCTGTTCGCCACCGTGGCCCCCCCGGGCTCCAGCAACATCCCGATGACCGTCGGCGCCATCGCCTTCGGTGTCACCGTCATCGCCGCCATCGCGGTCTGGACGGCCCGTGAGACCTACCGTGTCCGCATGCACGACCTGGGCAACCGGGATGCCAGCCCGGTGCCGAAGGCCGAGTACGACGCACTGCGCGAGCAGGCCTTTGCCGAAGCCCGCAAGACCTCCTGGGCCTCCGCGTTCTCCATGAAGCACTAAGCCGCGCGAATCACCCAGGCAAGGCCGCAAAACGGCCACCGGACATGTCTCCGGTGGCCGTTTTCCATTAGAGCCGCAAAACAGTAGGAGGGAACCCAACCATGAAGCTTTCACGACGCCTCGGCCTCATTGTCGCCAGCGCGATCCTGGGGCTGATCGTGGTGGCCGGCGTGGCGCTGACCACGCTGCGCACCACCATGCTCGACGAACGGCGCAACGAACTGCGCACCGTCCTCATCCTCGCCACCCAGACCGTGGCCCGCTATCAGGCGCTGGAGCAGGCCGGCACGTTGAGCCACGCCGACGCCCAGGCCCGCGCCATTGAGGCCTTGGCCGCCATGCGCGACGGCAAGACCAAGTACGTGTGGGCACGCACCACCGACGGCTTCGGCCTGGTGCTGCCCAACATGAAGGACACCGGCAGGATCGACCTCGGCAAGATGCTGCCCGACGGCCGCCACGACTTCGAGCGCTACCTCGACGCCCTCAAGGGCAACGAGTTCGGCTACGCGGAAATCCTCGTCAAGAAGCCCGGCACCGACGTGGAACTGCCCAAGATCAACGGCGTCACCAAAGTCCAGGGCTGGAACTGGGTCCTCGGCTACGGCGCCTGGGTGGACGACATCGACAATGCCTTCTGGCGCCTCGCCTGGCGCTTCATCGGCCTCGGCGTGGTGGTGCTGATCGTCGTCGCCGTGCTCGCCGGCCTCATGGCACGCAGCATCTACCGGCGCATCGGCGGCGAACCCGACTACGCCGCCCAGGTCGCGCGGGAGATCGCCGCCGGCAACCTCGGCCAGCACCTCGACGTGCCCAAAGGCAGCGACAGCCTGCTCGCCTCCGTCGCCCACATGCAGGCCAGCCTGCGCGAGATGATCGACGGCATCCAGCGCGGCGCCACCGTGCTCGGCCACATCTCCTCCACCCTCAGCCGCCAGATGACGCGCATCGACGAAGCCAGCCAGCTGTCGTCCGACGCCACCTCATCCACCGCCGCCGCCATCGAGGAGCTGTCGGTCAGCATCGATCACATCTCCGGCAGCGCGCGGGAGACCGAAGACAACTCCGTGCACTCCAGCCAGGTGGCCAGGGACGGCGAGCAGATGGTCCAGCGCGCCGCCGACACCATCCAGGGCGTGTCCCAGCAGGTCAGCCAGGCGGCCCGCCTCATCGAAGGCCTGCTCGACCGCTCCTCGCAGATCGGCGGCATCGCCAGCGTCATCAAGGAGATCGCCGACCAGACCAACCTGCTCGCCCTCAACGCCGCCATCGAAGCCGCGCGGGCCGGCGAACAAGGGCGCGGCTTCGCCGTCGTCGCCGACGAAGTGCGCAAGCTCGCCGAACGCACCACCAGCGCCACCGGCCAGATCACCACCATGGTCGCCGCCGTCCAGGCCGACACCGGCTCCGTCGTCGGCAGCATGCAGGCCATCACCCCGCTGGTCGGCCGCGGCGTCGACATGGCCACGGCCGCCGCGGCGTCCCTGCGCGAGATCAGCGCCGGCGCCGAAGCCACCGTCGCCAAAGTGCGTGACGTGGCCAGCGCCACCGCCGAACAAAGCCAGGCCGGCACCAGCGTCGCCCAGCACGTCGAACGCATCGCCCGCATGGCCGAAGAGTCCGCCGCATCGGTACGGGCCGCGGACGAAGACGTGAAGCGGCTGGAAACCCTGGCCAGCGAACTGCGGGAATCGGTGGCGCGGTTCCGCTTGTAAGGTCCCGTGCCCCATCCGTGCCGTGCCCCTTAACGCTTTATGACACTTTCCCCAAAGTGTGCACAAGTACCGCAGTCCCGCCCCGCGCCGTCTTTCTCAGCAAAATTTCCGCGCTAATCTTTCCGGCCGGCCCTGCCTGGCCGGAGAGACCCCGTACGAGAGAAGACGATGACCGACGCGCAGACTTTCAATGGAATCGACAGGCTGGAACGCAGCGACGACTGGGGCGTGTACAAGACCCTGCTCGAATCGACCAAGGCGATTCCGTGGAAGATCAACTGGCAGACCAAGCAGTTCGACTACATCGGCCCACAGATCGAAAGCCTGCTCGGCTGGCCGCGGGACAGCTGGCTGGGGGCGATGGACTGGATCGAGCGCATCCATGAGGAAGACCGGGAGTGCACCGCCAACTTCTGCATCCGCCAGTCGGAGCAGGGCGTCGATCACGAAGCCGACTACCGCGCCCTGAAGGCCGACGGCAGCTACGTGTGGATCCGCGACGTGGTGCATGTGATCCGCGACGAGAACGGCGTCACCACCGACCTCGTCGGCTTCATGTTCGACATCACCGAACGCAAGGAGATGGAAGACAAGGTCCTCCAGCTCAACCGCAAGCTCGAAGCCCTGGCCAAGCAGGACGAACTGACCGGTATCGCCAACCGGCGGATGTTCGAGCAGACCATGGTGGCCGAATGGGCGCGCGCCCTGCGCAGCGGGCAGCCCCTGTCCCTGCTGCTGTTCGACGTGGACTACTTCAAGAATTACAACGACCACTACGGCCACGTGCGCGGCGACGCCTGCCTGCAGCGTATCGCCCAGGCGATCAGCGCCATGCCCGTGCGCTCCAGCGACCTGTTCGCCCGCTACGGCGGCGAGGAGTTCGCCCTGGTCCTGCCCGAAACCCCGGCCGACGCCGCCCTGCAGATCGCCGAGAAATGCCGCCAGCTCATCGCCGACCTGCAACTCCCCCACGCCATGTCCCCCACCGGCAGCGTCACCCTCAGCGTCGGCCTGTGCACCATGGTGCCGGACAGCAGCGGCGACCACGTGGCCATGATCGAGCGCGCCGACGAAAAGCTCTACCGGGCCAAGCGCAACGGACGCAACTGCGTGTGCGCGTAAGCGCAGCTTGAATGCAAAAACGTCTGGCGCTCCCGATGGAGTCGCCAGACGCTAGGGACTACGACGGCGCCGCATTGTTAATTCAATGCGGTCCCGGAATCCTGACTGTCCACGCCCTGCGACACACCATCTTCCGGCATGTCCGTCTGCGGAGCGTTGGCGTTGGCCGCTTTGTTCGCAAGCTTCTCGCGACGCTTTTCTTCCTGTTTCTGCTTCTTGGCCAGATCTCGCTGGCGCTTTTCGAACTGGTAGTTTGGCTTAGCCATGATGGCTCCTCCTGAAGGCCCAGTCGGCCGAATGGACAACGAAGTCCCATGCGGACAGACGGGCGTGTCCGATACGTTTTAACGGCGTTGTGCCCGCGGAGCGTGTGGCGTGCGGCCCTCGATGTGGCGGAACGTGATCCGGCCCTTGCTCAGATCGTAAGGGGACAGTTCAAGCGAGACCTTGTCGCCGGCCAGCACGCGGATATGGTTCTTGCGCATCTTGCCGCCGCTGTAGGCTACCAGCATGTGTCCGTTATCGAGGGTGACGCGAAAGCGCGAATCCGGCAGCACTTCCATCACAACACCTTGCATTTCAAGCAAATCTTCCTTGGCCATAATCGTTTCTCCTGGGGTAAATAAGGTCAAGCCCGAAAGAAACGGGGCTCAGGGGTAATGCTCATTCGGTCGGCGCAAAGCCGTAGTAAGAACCGTAGGGCGACGGCTCCGGTTCATAGGCCGCAACCTTGATTGCGTCCGCCAGCGTGATCTGGTTGGTGAAGCCGTCGATCCCGCCGGCCTCCCTGAGCCAGCGCTCTTCCACCTCCTGGTCGCTCAAGCCATGCAGATCGAGGTTCCTGTCGAATCGCTCAGAGCGGTATTCGAAAGCCGTGTCATGGGCAATGAACAAGGTATGGGGGCAGGCGGTGATGAGCGTCTCGTCAACCGGATCCGCACCCATCACCCGCGTGCCGCAGAACGGACAATGGACGGGGGTGTAGTAGAAAGTCCTCAGCTCGGTTCGCTGGATGGCATTGGTCATGCTGTTCTCCATGTCGTTGAAACGGCGTGCGTTGAAGGCCGCTCGCGCGCCGTTTGCGTCTCATCGCAGGGGCTGGATAAACGATGAAGGTCGGCATGAGACAGACCGGCCAATTCGCGACGACCCGATTGAGGCATCGGGTGCCACCAGGCATCTCCGCAGGGCAGGGCGGCAATGCTCGCGTCGGAGCAAGGGCATTCGAGCCGTCGCTCTGTGCTGCGCTGGAGTGATGGATTTCTTGCTGAAGCTGCATGGAATTCAGAATGATCCGATTCCACGCCTGTGCCGACCATCAAGTCGGCACAAGAGCTTGCAAGCGGCTGATAGGACTCAACCGCTTTTGAGACAGATGCCGGGAAAATCAGGCGATCTGGATGTTGCTGGCTTGCTTGCCCTTCGGGCCGGCCGTCACGTCGAAATTGACGCGCTGACCTTCGGTCAGGCTCTTGAAACCCGAGGATTGAATCGCGGAAAAGTGGGCGAAGAGGTCATCGCCGCCGTCGTCGGGCGTAATGAAACCAAAACCCTTGGAATCGTTAAACCACTTCACGGTACCTGTAGACATATCTTGAATCTCCGAAAAATTACGGGGCATAGCCCCTGAATGGGGCGAGATCAAGAGGGCGAGGTAAAAATGGGGGAATGCTGCCGCAGGACTGCGGATACTAGACCAACAAAATCACGACACAACTAGAAATCGCTGCGTTTCACGATACGCACTATTCGACGACATAGCAAACTAAATCTGAAAATAAAATCATCCCGGGCGCCCTTCCCATCTCCCTCGCCTTCACCCTCCGCGGCCATGATCGAGCGCGCTTTACGCGCAGATAACGCGATCCCGCCCGAGGTGCTTGGCCTCGTAGGCCGCTTGATCGGCCCGCCGAACAAAGGTCTCCGCCGTGTCATCCGCTTTCAACTGGGTAACGCCGACGCTGAGCGTACTGCCATGGGCTACTGCGCCGGCTTCGTTGCCGTTGAATTGCCGCCACTCCTCGACCAATCGCGTTGCGGCGGAGTGCGCCGCGGCCGCATTGGTCTCCGGCAGGATCACGGCAAACTCGTCACCGCCAAAACGAAACAGATGGTCCGCCTCGCGCTGCCATTGGCGCAGGTACTCGGCAATCAGCCGCAGGACGCGGTCGCCTTCCTGATGCCCATGGGTATCGTTGATCTGCTTGAAGTAATCAATGTCAAACACCATCAGCGACAGCGGATGAGCGTAGCGCGCGGCCCGCGAGATCTCATTGTCGAGCACCTCATGAAACCGGCGCGAATTGTAGAGCTGTGTCAGATCGTCGATCCAGCTGAGCGCCTTGAAGCGCTCATTGCTCAAGTGCAGGGCCGTCTCGGCCCGCCGGCGTGCCGTCACATCCTGCAAGGTTTCGATCGCACCGATGGGCGTGCCATGCACGTCGCAGATGCGGGCGGCCGTGAAATACAGCCAGCGCCCCTCTTTGCCAAAGTCGGGAAAGAAGTCCTCGGCCTCATAGGTGCCGGGGATTGTCGAAGAAGGCCGGAACTTGCCGTGGTAAAGCGCATCGACCTGATTGTTCGCCGCGCCATCGAGGACCAGATCGGCCATGACCATTCGGTCGCAGGCGTAGAACGCCTTTCCCTGATCCTTGGTGCCGATGATGGCACGCGCAGATACGCCGGTCAGAACCTCACACGCCATATTCCAATGAATCACGCGGTGTTCGCTATTGATCAGGAAGCAAGCCACGGGAAACGCGTTCAGCACCGACGCCAGGATCTGCAGCAACTCCTCACTGCTGTGTTTGCTGTCGAAGCGTTCCGTCAAAAGAGAATGCAAAAGCATAGGGCGAATGTGAAGTTAGTACGGCAAATACCCACGTGTTGCTGTGATTTTACCGTGCGGGGCGCGCTTTTAGAATTAACCGTGATTGCATGGGTAATTCTCGCCCTTCGTCCTCCGCAAAATTAATAGCATTGGCATTTCCTTTTTCTGTCGGCACTCCGGATCACGCCGGCACACAAGGATATGCCTGCATGCAGAACGCCATCGTCATTGTGGTCGGCAGCGTGGGGATTGCCTCTTCGTTGCAGTATGAACTCCAGCTCCTGGCACGCGTTGTTGCACAAACCGCCAGTCCCGACGGGTCGGCTCCGGGCATGAGGATAGCTGCAGATGAGGCCCTCTGCGGTGTCCGCGGCGATGGCGCCCACGACACCAAGGCCTGCGCGAATTTGCGCAACAAGGCCGTTGCCAACGAGACTGACTGGATTGCTGCCTTAACGCTGGTTATATTTCGGGCAGTGTAAATCTGGGGTAGGTACATGCGTGCCAAGCTGGCAGGGTTAGTGGTGTTTGCTCTTTCGGCGGCCTTGACCGTCGTTCTTTTCCTCAATGCGCTGGAAGCAGAGCGGAACAACACCCGGCTTGAATTCGGACAAGCGGCCGCAATCCGGATAAATGCTCTACGCACCGAGGTGCAAACCACGCTTGAGGTGCTGGCACTTGTGTCGCGACATTTGGAGCTGGTGCGAGGAGGAACCCTGAAGGGCTTTCAGCACTATGTGGCACCGATGCTTGCGCAGCATCCTTATTTGCAAGCCGTCGGATACAACCCTCGGGTCTCCGGCATTGAGCGTGCGGCGTTCGAAAGAAAATCGCGCGATGAATATCCCGATTTCCGTATCAGTGAGTCTTTGGGGCAGGGCAAGTTCGTGAATGCAATCGAGCGGGACACGTTCTATCCCTTTCTCTATGCGGAGCCAGTGACCCAGAACCGGGCTGCCATCGGATTCGATGTGGCAATGGAGACACGCCCGAATCCACGTTTTCCGCGGCGAGTGGCAATCAATAAGGCAGTCGAAAGCAGCAGCATCGCGGTGACGGAGCCGATTTCGCTGGTATTGAGCAAATCAACCGGCCAGACGGGGGTGATTGCATTTTCGCCCCTCTACCGCGATGACATTCGCGGGCAGGCTCGCCTTTTCGGCTTCGCCACGCTCGTGATACGCGTGGGTGACATGCTGCTCTGGTCCCAGCGCATGGCCGAGGCGCGGGGCTGGAAACAGGTTGCCCTGTCCCTTCAGGACGTTTCGGAGCCGGTACCGCTTGAGATGTACAGCGCAGCGGACAAGAGCCCTTCCCCCCTTTCCCACGAAGAGTTCATCGACGTGCCGGGGAATAGAAAATGGCGTGTCGTCGCAACGCCGCATGCGGGGTCGTTCAGCCTGGCCCCTGGCCGGGGCGAACTGACCCTGCTCGGGTCTGGCATCGCCTTGAGCGCCATGCTCGGTGTTCTTGCCTACACGATCGTCGGACAGTCCGATTCCATCAGGCGGCAGGTCCGCGAGCGCACAGTGGAGTTGGCGCAAGCCAATGGGCAATTGCAGGATGAAATCAAGTTACGTCGCGATTCGGAGAATCGGCTGCGCCAAGTGATGACACTGCAAAAAGCCGTCCTGTCGAACGCGGGGTACGCCATTATCGCGACCGATCGGGAGGGCACAATCCGGGTGTTCAATACTGCCGCCGAAAAGATGCTGGAATATTCTTCAGCCGAGGTGATCGGGCAGATGCTTCCGTCAGTTTTTCATGATCGGGAGCACCTCCCGGACAATGACGGCACGCGTTTCAAGACAATCGTCTCGCCATTGGACAGCGTCGGATCCGATCAATCGGTGGAGCAGGAAGTCACCTACTGGACCAAGTCTGGGAAAGGAATCCCGGTCATGCTCTCCATATCGAGCATGATCGATGAAACAGGCGAGCGGGTCGGCTACATTGGCATCGCCCACGACATATCCATGCACAAGGCCGCACAGGCGCGTATCAACCATCTGGCGTTGTACGACGCCCTTACGGATCTGCCGAACCGCGTACTGTTGCTCAAGGAACTCCACCAAGCCATACAGAACGCCAAACGTTTCGAGTGCCACGTGGGCGTGCTGTTCGTCGATCTGGACCGGTTCAAAAACATCAATGATTCATTGGGGCATCACGTGGGGGATGCGCTGTTGAAAGAAGTGGCTGATCGACTCCGATCCTGCTTGCGAGGTGGCGACCTGGTTGCACGGATGGGGGGCGATGAATTCGTCGTAGTCATCACAAGCATGGAGCGCCTGCAAGACTCCTGCGACGTCGCCGCACGGATACTGGCCAGCGTCAGCGCGCCAATTCAAATCAAGGGGCATAACTTTGTAGTGACGCCCAGCATCGGTATCGCCGCCTATCCCGACGACGGCACGGACAGCGGTACGCTGATCCAGCATGCGGACACTGCCATGTACAGTGCCAAGGAGTTGGGACGCAACAATTACCAGTTCTTTACGCGAAACATGAATCAGCTGGTATCGGAGCGCTTGCGCACGGAAACGCGCATTCGCGAAGCACTCCGGGACTCTCGCCTCGTCCTCCACTACCAGCCTCAGTTCGATCTCCGGACACGTCAATTGATTGGCGCTGAGGCGCTTGTGCGTATCACTGAGAACGGCGTGCTGATTCCGCCTGGCCAGTTCATCTCGGTGGCAGAAGAAAGCGGGCTGATCCTTGAGGTGGGGAAGTGGGTATTGGAGGAGGCGGCGCGACAAAGTCAAACCTGGGTTCAGCAAGGCCTGAACGTGGTTCCGCTTGCCATCAATGTGTCCGCACGCCAGTTCGAGCAGCCCGGCTTTGCAGAGTCCATCCAGGCGCTGCTGGAAAAATCAGGTCTCGCCGCCAACCTCCTGGAAATTGAACTGACGGAGAGCGTTGTGATGAAATTCGCCGAAAAGGCCGAGAACGCCCTGTGGGCATTAAAAAAAATCGGGCTGCGGATCGCAATAGATGATTTCGGAACAGGCTTCTCCAGCCTGTCCTATCTGAATCGCTTTCCCATTGATCGACTCAAGGTCGATCGTTCGTTTGTGGTTGGTCTTGAATCCGGGACCGAAGAGAACTCCATCGTTCCTGCAATCATCAGCCTTGCCCACCAACTGAAGATGGAGGTCGTGGCGGAAGGCGTAGAAACAGATCGCCAGGCTGATTTACTGTTGGGATGGGACTGCGACGTGATTCAAGGGTATCTACTGGGCCGTCCCCTGACTGCTCACGAAATGGAAAAGCGACTTCCTCACCGCAAAATTTCTGATGCAGACACGCTCCGGGCAGGGCATTCGAGCCTCTGATCTGAACTGTCGATCAACCTTGATTCAACCATCCCGCCCCGCCCATGCCTCTTGAATTCACCCTCCGCAGCGCCCAGCCATCCGACGCTCCGGCCGTGGCCGACCTGATCGGCGGTCTCGCCCATTACTTCCTCGCCGATCCCGCCGCTGCGGAGGCGGGGCCCTTCCTGGAGAACTTCTCCATCGACGCGGTCGCCCGCTGCATCGCCGACCCGGCCATCGACTACGTGGTGGCCTGCGTCGGAACCGAACTGGTCGGCGTCGCCGCGCTACGTGGCCAGACCCACGTACACCACCTGTTCGTCCGCGCCGACCTGCACGGGCAAGGCATTGCCCGCGGCCTGTGGCAGCGCCTCAAGGCCAACGCCGGCGACACCACCCACTTCACGGTGAACTCATCCCTGTACGCCGTGCCCACGTACGCAGCCTTCGGCTTCGTACCGACCGCGGAAGCGCAGGCCCGGAACGGGGTGCGCTATCAACCGATGGCGCTGCAGGCAGCCTGAGCACAAGATTGCTGACACGTCCGAGCCCGGAGCGAAGTGCTCGACCCTCCGATTTGAACTGTCGAAGCCCGGACTTGAACTTGTTCAGCTCAGACTTGAACTGGAGATTCCCGGACTTGAACTCGAGATTCCCGGACTTGAACTTTTGATGCGGCGA
This sequence comes from Zoogloea sp. GDB6, assembly GCF_056724105.1. Lineage (NCBI taxonomy): Bacteria > Pseudomonadati > Pseudomonadota > Betaproteobacteria > Rhodocyclales > Zoogloeaceae > Zoogloea > Zoogloea sp. GDB6. Next base: position 921,099 of record NZ_CM161497.1, read on the forward strand.
GCTGAGCTCGAGATGCTCAGAGATGAACTATCGATGCTCAGAGGGAAGCTCTTGATGCTCGGAGGGAAGCGGGGTCAAGTCGGACGGAAGCTGGCTCAAGTCTGAGGGAGGCCGGCTCAACGTTGATTTGAACTTGCTCAGTTCGGAGCCGAGCAAGTTCAAATCGAAGCATCAAAGGCAGGGCTCAGAGGGAAGTGAACGCGGCTGGGAGGGAAGTGGGGTCAGCGTGGAGTGAGCTGCACTGCGTGAAGGTAAGCATTCACCCCCGCCTACTACTGCTTGAGGGGTATGGGGTCTTTCAGGCGGCTGCGTGCTGCGCACGGATCTCCTCCGGCACCAGCGAAGGGGGCGAAGTGCCGGCGAGCCAGGCGCTGAGGGCCTGGGTCATGTAGTCGAACACGTTGCGTCCCTGCAGCCGACAGGTCTGCACCGCCGAGAAGGTGTGCTCGATGAAGCGTAGCCCTCGTCCGGAACGCGTGAAGTAGGACAGCTTGCGCCGGATGACGAATCCACGCAGAGCCCGTTCAGCGGCATTGTTGGTGGGCGCAACGGCCGGGTCGTCCAGGAAGTGCCACAGCGCCGGCCACAGGGCGAGCAGGTTCCGGCAGGTCTTGGCGGTGCGCGAGCACGAGCTCTGGTCTGCGGCGGCCTGTAACTGGGTACGGATTCGCTTCTGCAGCCAGCCGTAGTGTGCCGCCGGCGCACCGGCGCCTCGCCAACGGAACAGCGTGAAGCCGTAGGCTTCGAGCCGCCGACCGATCCGTCCGGGCAGGCCTTGGCGCAGCCCGATCCGTGCAAAGTCACGCAGCAGGTGCGACCAGCAGACTTGGCGCTGGGAAGAATCGATCCAGGCATAGCCGGCATAGCGGTCGCTGACGATCATGCCTTGCGGCTCTTTGCCCAGAAGTGCCTGAGCGGCAAGCTTTCCGCGCGACGGATCGACCCGGAAGCCCGCGCCCCACGGCGTGACCTGGGCCCACAGCCACATCAGGGACGTGTGGCTCTGGTGCGAGGTTTCGTCCGCGTGGCGCACGGGCGCGCGTGCAATCTCGAGGTGCAGTTCCCGTACTGGCGCGGCCAGGGCCTGCGCCACATGGCCGTGGGCTTGCGAGATCGCCCCAAGACTGAAGCGAACCCCCATCACCTGCCCGAGCAGATCCCGGACCTTGGCTTGCGAGAGGTGGAACTGCCCAGCCAGCGTCCCCACGAGGGCGAGCGCCCGCGGCCCCAGCTGCCCACGCGGCACACCCGTGGGTAGGGCGCCGTGGTTCCGGTGACCGCAGCCCGTGCAGCAGCCCCGCTCGCGCACATACTCGGTGATCTCGGCGGTAAGCGCAGGCACCTCGAACACCTGGTGCCGGATCGGCTTGCCCTCGTCGGGCACAACTGCCGCACCACAGTTGGGGCAGGCCTCGGGCGGCGCACAGCGCACTTGCCGGTCCACCTCGTCCGGGGCCAGCATGGCCCGGAAGCTGCCCTTATGGCCCGCCTGGCCACCGAGGCTTCGTCCGCTCTTCTTTCGGGTCTTGCGCGGGAGCGCTCCGGGACCGTCACCGGACGGGGGCTTGGATGAATTGCGGGAATTGACCTTCAGTTGCTCTTCGAGTCGCGCCAAGCGCTCCAGCAGCGACGCGATCACCGCGTGGCACGCCTCGACCGTTGCGGGAAGCGGTGGCTCACTGGGCGGCGGGTCTGAAGGAGAGGACGGCTTCATGTCATGTGCGTTTTATCACAAGACAGGCTGCCTCGGGGGGAGTGTCACAACCGGGGGGCTGAATGGTTACGCGTGAAGAGCGCCGATGGTTGGGCATTGAGGTCAGTGGGCGCAGTGTTTTGGGCGGTGAGCTCTGATCGGCCTACCGGCATCGCGTCTGGCGGTTGAAGTGCGTGGAGAAGTCGGTAGTGATTCAGATAATCCAAAGCTCCGTACGGAAATGCCTCTCCCAAGCTTCCAGATTCGTCACCGACAGCCGTGACGTTGCTGCCGCGAGCAGGAACGTGGCCTCCGGCAACGCACGATTTGCAGCCGAAGAATGGAGAAATAGACGGATTGCCGATAAGGCGTCGTCTTCATGTTTCGGTTGTTCTGGCATGGCTGACGTGCTGTGGGTTTTACGATTTCAGGCGGGGCGGTTGAATTTGTGTTGTGGTTCTCGGGTGAGAGACGAGTAACGGCTGCCGACCCGATACCGCCTTTGAGCTTTGAGGAAAGCTGTCGTTCAACGTGTAGGTAACAGCCGCGCAAGGCGGTTCGTTCGAAGAGCGCCCCGCTTTCGGTTGTCCGGCTAACCGGAAAGTTAGGAGTCATACGCGCGATACATCTTGAATTTCGCGCCAAAACTGCAATGCACTGCCGGTTCTCATTGCAGTATGACGTCGCAACGCTCTTGAAATCACCGATCCATAGGGGCTCGAACAGGTCTCTGCGAGCCGACGTGGTGCCCCTGCCAGAATTTCATCGCGTGAGAACGTGGGCACCCTATTTAGCATGATAGCTAGCAGAAGTAGCCCTACATGGTATATGTCCGTTTGTCGCGATACAGGGCCAAATTCGGTGGGGTTGATTGCCTCGGGTGGCAGCATCCATTGGGCCATCATGGTGCCAAAGATGTCTATATCAGACTCCAATCTTGATATTCCAAGATCGCCTACTTTAAAGGACCAGACTGGATCCTTGGTTGGCACCATTCGGTCAATGCTCTGTGAAACAAATACGTTCCCCGGGTGGATGTCTTTATGCACATAGCCGTTTGAGTGCATGTATGAGACGCCCTGCAGTACATCCCTAGCGATATATGGGATCCACACGGTGTTATCTTGGTAGTTACCTCCAATGATCTCCCCTAAGGTGAAGCTGCAGCGCTCGATAATTATGTAAAAGGTATCTCTGTACTCAAATGCTCTATGTACATACGTAATGTTCGGATGCCTGAGGGTAACTAGCTTGTTCAATTCCTCAAGCCAGATCGACTTGACTTGTTCGAATGTGCGACCTTGAGGGACTAGAACTTTTGCAACCAGCGAGTTATTCCATTCATCAACGCATTCGTAGGCAGTTCCGAACGCACCCTGGCCAATCTGTTGGCCCATATAGTAAGTGCCCCCCTCGACGGTGATACCTTCGCCGGTCGCTGGCGGAGTAAATACTCTCAGTGGAGTAGGCTGTGCGTTAAGTGTATTCACAATGATCTCCCTGATTGCTAACGTCTTAATTCACCAGACCTGCGCGGTTTTTCGCGTAGGTCCGCTCGACTGCAGAGTTATGCGTCTTTGGCCAACCGATTACCTGAATGGCAACGGCCTCCCGATTGAAGCAGGCGCTTATATCACCCCAAGCTTCTTGAACTTCTTAGTAATGCGATCAAAGCCGGATGACTTCTTGAACTTGACCAGGAGACGACCACCCTTGTCGGTTTTCATCTCCGAAATCTTCACGCGGGCATGTTCGGGCAGACGATGAATGTTTGGAACGGCGTACCAAGCGCCGACCTTCTTAACCAGCCCAGATTTCTCCATGGACTCTAGATCGAGCGGCTGCGCCAACTTCTTCACCTCGGCTCCAACCTTTCTCAGATCGGAGGCAAGTGCATTTAGGTCAGGCTTTTTCATCGTTCAATCTCCGGTAAAAGGCCGCATGAGGCGGTTCGTCACGACAGTGGTTAGGCCGAGTTTGTTCTTGATGCACGTTGAATTTCCAGTGCTCTCGTCATACCTGACTTTGTAAGTGCAACAAGGTCGGATGCGCTATACAGGTTTAGCGAGACGAGCCCCTTCTTTTCAAGGCTATGAACTATGTTTAAAACCTCAGGAATGGTTAGGAATTACAGGAAAATGGGCGTAGAGGTTCTTGAACGCGCGCAAGTGTATCGGAGGGGGCGACGAAGCAATGTTCTGGAACGCAAATCCCGTCTGACCCATGTATTGTTCGAAGTTCATTCATCCGGATTTCTCCGTATTTATCTCGGTTGTACGAGAGGTCGTGAGCAATAAATGCTTTTTCGATTGCATCCTCGCAGTTTTTTGCAAGAGCTTCATCAGTCTCTTTGTTCGGCGCAAGTCTGTATATCCATGCCCGTATATTGGAGATAGCCTCTTGTGGGAGAGGGATTAATATCCATTGGATGTTATTTGAATCGTTGCTCATGACTTAATGTATTTTTAAAAGTTCATTGCTGAGTGGTTGCTATTAATGCCTAATTTTGTTTTCTGGGGGCAGTTCTGCCGCATAACATCGGAATGCCGGATAACGCGGTCGGCAAGTTATTGTTAAAAAAAAGAAAACTACGCACAATGAAAAATAACACGACAGGGAAAGTAGCAGCCAACAGCATCGTAGTGTGGTTAGATTTATTTGGCATGTTTGCCAATGGCATTCCGCCATCCCCGAATAGCCGTTAACTACATCTGGCCGACTCCTGCAGTCCATTGTTGGTCATACAGGAACATCCTCGCAGCGGAGCAATTCACAATTTTCTGCTCTGGCAGACTGCATGAGAGTTTGACGATTTCGCCATTCATCCCCGTCACCAACCTCCCTTGACGCTCCCGCAACACCCAGCCGATACTCCCGCCCGTCGCTGAGACAACAGCGATCAGGTTTGGCGACCTGCTGAAAACAAGGCGGATAGTGAGCCGCGTTGCGGCTTTTTTTGTCCGTGCGCCCTTGGTGCGTCCATGATCAATGGCGGGCCGGGTGGGGAGGGCTTCGGCCCTGCCGGTTCCTTGTTTCCGGTTCGCCAACCCTGCTTTGGCCCGCCCCCCGTTTGGCGACGGGGAGCGGAAAGAGTCCCAAACAAGGAGTCCGCACCATGGTTGTTTCCACCCTGGCGTGCGTCGGTTCGCACGCGTCCATTCTTAATGCCGTCGTAATTGTTCCGCTTCTTCCGCGCCGGGCGCGGGGCGAGGGGAGGGCGCCGCGATGAATACGCCGCTCAGTTTTCCCGCGCCGGCGGGGCCGTTCTACCGGCTGGCCGAGGAGGCCAATGCGCTGGCCATCGTCGATCAGCTTTCCGCCCGTCAGGTGCAGTTGCTGTCCTTGCTCGCCATGACCTATGGCGATGCGGGGGATGCCTTCCGGCGCATGAGTCCGACGCTGCAGGACAATTACCTGTGGGCGTGCTCGATGCTGGCCCAGGAGATGCGGGATCTGTTCGAGGCGCTGCGGGCGGCTGAGAGGACGTCCTGATCGGTCGGAGCCCGGACGCGTTCCGGGCTCCCGCGTTTTCGTGGTGGTGGTGAGGATTTGCGGTGGGTGGGGCTTGCCGGCTTGATGTCATAATCGCGCGGGATCAAAACCGATGTTGCCGAGAGCAGCGTACAAGGAGGAGGACGAGCGATGAATGACTGGACTGCGGGCTATGTGGCCGATATTGGTTATACCTATGGCTATTACACGGAACTGAATCCGCAGCGTATCAAGCTCGCGTTTTCCTATCAGGGGCTCGTGTTTCCAGAGGTGGGGGCTGCGTGCGAACTTGGTTTTGGCCAGGGGCTGTCGGCCAATCTCCACGCCGCGGCCAGCGTCGTGCAGTGGTACGGCACCGATTTCAACCCCAGCCAGGCAGGCTTTGCGCAGGAGCTCGCCGCCGCCTCCGGTGCAGGCGCCCAGCTATTCGATGAAGCCTTTGCCGATTTCGCCCAGCGGACCGATTTGCCCGATTTCGACTTCATCGGCCTGCACGGCATCTGGAGCTGGATCTCGGACGAGAATCGCCAGGTCATCGTCGATTTCATCCGGCGCAAGCTCAAGGTTGGGGGTGTTCTCTACATCAGCTACAACACGCAGCCGGGCTGGGCGTCTTTTGCGCCGATGCGCCATCTGCTCACCGAGCATGCGGATGTCCTGGGGGCGGAGGGGCACGGTATCGTCAAACGGATCGACGGTGCGTTGGCCTTTGCCGACAAGTTGCTGGGCTTGAACCCGGCTTTCAGCCAGGCCAATCCCTTCGTGGCCGAGCGCCTGCAGAAGCTCAAGGAGCATAGCCGCCAGTACCTTGCGCATGAGTATTTCAACCGCGACTGGCATCCGATGCATTTCGCAACGATGGCCAAGTGGCTGGCGCCGGCCAAGCTCGATTACGCCTGCTCCGCGTATTGTCTCGACCACATCGAGGCGCTGAGCCTGTCTGGTGAACAGCAGATTTTCCTGAGAGACATTCCCGACCCGATGTTCCGCGAGACCACGCGCGATTTCCTGGTCAATCAGCAGTTCCGGCGCGATTACTGGGTCAGGGGGGCGCGCAAGCTCAATGAGTTGGAGAGGGCCGAGGCCCTGCGTGCTCAGCGGGTAATCCTGACCACTTGTAGCCCCGATGTGTCGCTGACGCTTCGTACCGCGGTGGGGGAGGTGACGCTGACCGAGTCGGTCTATCACCCCATCCTCGATCTGCTCGCGGATCATCGGGTGCGTAGTCTTGGCGAGATCGAGCGCGCCGTGGCGGGCGCAGGACTCAGCTTGAGACAGATCATCGAGGCCGTGATGGTGCTTACCGGCGCGGGGCACATGGCGATGGCGCAGGACGACCGCGTGATTGACCGGGCCAGGCCGCAAACCGACCGGCTCAATGCTCACCTGTGCCGGAAAGCGCGGGGGAGCAATGAGCTTGGCTTCCTGTCCAGCCCGGTGACCGGTGGGGGGATTGCCCTGAACCGCTTCCAGCAGTTGTTCCTTGCCGCGCTTAAGGCAGGCAAGGAGGAGCCGGCCGAGTGGGCACAGGACGCCTGGCAAATCATGACAGTCCAGGGCCAGCGACTGGTTATGGAAGGCAGGACGCTGGAAAGCCCTGAAGAGAACCTCGCTGAACTGACCGCCCGGGCAAGATCTTTCGCCGCCAAGCAGCTCCCGATCCTGAAGGCCTTGTTGATCGCCCGGGGTGGGAGCAACTGAAACCTCCTGCCCCCTGATCATGATCTTCAGGTGATGCTGGTCCGCGCTATTGATTACAACCATTCCTTGCGCGGAATTGCGTATTGCCTTGTATCAACGAAGATATCTTGTGCGTACCAGCCCCGGCCACAAGGATGCCATACGGGCCGCATGCCCGCATTTCGATGCGTGGCTGAAGCGGCTTGAAGGCTTGATCTAGAGGCGTGAAGCAGCGTCGTCTCCCCCATGGTGCACAGCACCTAAACCATCGTCTAATACCCCGAGTTTTTGTTTCCTTATAACTTTCCTCCACACGGTCGAAACGCAGCGTCGGTTCGGCTAGTCGCTCCGGTCGGCGCAGATCGACCGGATACGAGGGGGAGCTGCAGGGCTCCTGCATCCCGTTATGAAGGAGACATGAATGGCCGTACTCAATCGGATGGACTGGTATGACCTGGCCCGTTCCACCAACTGGACACCCAAGTACGTTACCGAGGACGAACTGTTTCCGCCCAAGCTGTCGGGCGAATTCGGTCTGCCGCTGAGCGCCTGGGAAAACTACGACGAGCCCTACAAGCAGACTTATCCGGAATACGTGAAGGTCCAGCGCGAGAAGGATGCGGGGGCCTATTCGGTGAAGGCGGCGCTGGAGCGCAGCCGGATCTTCGAAAACGCCGACCCGGGCTGGAAGTCGGTGATGAAGGCGCACTACGGCGCCATTGCCCGCGGCGAATACGCGGCGGCCAGCGCCGAGGCGCGGATGATGCGGTTCTCCAAGGCGCCGGGCATGCGCAACATGTCCACGCTGGGCTGTATGGACGAGATCCGCCACGGCCAGATGCAGCTCTACTTCCCCCACGAGCACGTGGCGAAGGACCGCCAGATGGACTGGGCCTTCAAGGCCTACGACACCAATGAGTGGGCGATGATCGCGGCCCGCCATTTCTTCGACGACATCATGATGACGCGGGACGCAATCAGCGTTTCCATCATGCTGACCTTCAGCTTCGAGACCGGCTTCACCAACATGCAGTTCCTCGGTCTTGCCGCGGATGCGGCGGAGGCGGGCGACCATACTTTCGCCAACCTGATCTCCAGCATCCAGACGGACGAGTCGCGCCACGCCCAGATCGGCGGCCCGGCCCTGAAGGTGCTGATCGAGAACGGCAAGAAGGAAGAAGCCCAGAAGCGCGTGGATATTGCGGTGTGGGGCGCCTGGAAGCTGTTCTCGGTGCTGACCGGTCCGATCATGGACTATTACACCCCGCTGGAGCACCGCAAGCAGTCCTTCAAGGAGTTCATGGAGGAGTGGATCGTCGCCCAGTTCGAGCGCGCCCTCACCGACATGGGCCTGGACCTGCCCTGGTACTGGGACATCTTCCTGAAGGACATCGGCCAGACCCACCACGGCATGCACCTGGGCTCCTACTTCTGGCGCCCGACCCTGTGGTGGAACCCGGCCGCCGGCGTAACCCCGGACGAACGCGCTTGGCTGGAAGCCAAGTACCCCGGCTGGAACGACACCTGGGGCCAGTGCTGGGATGTGTTCATCGACAACGTGGTCGACGGCAACATGGCCAAGACCTATCCGGAAACGCTGCCCTACGTCTGCAACATGTGCCAGCTGCCCATCCTCGGCGTGCCGGGCAAGGGCTGGGACGTGAAGGACTACCCCCTCGAATACAACGGCCGCCTGTACCACTTCGGCTCCGAGGTGGATCGCTGGGTGTTCCAGCAGGAGCCCGAGCGCTACGCCGGCCACCTGTCCATCGTCGATCGCTTCCTGGCCGGGATGATCCAGCCGATGGATCTGGGCGGGGCGCTGCAGTACATGGGCCTGGCCCCGGGCGAGATCGGCGACGACGCCCACAACTATGCCTGGGCCGAGGTTTACCGCGCCCTCCGCGAGACCCGTAAGGCGGGTTGATCTTTCCCCATTGACCCCCTGATCGGCGCGCCCGGCAGGCCTGCTGCCGGCGCGCCGTGTGCCACACGAGGAGATTTACACCATGGCCCTTTTTCCATTGACCTCCAATTTCGAGGGGGATTTCGTCCTGCAGCTGGTGCCCGTGGATACGGAGCACACCATGGACGAGGTGGCGGCTGCTGCCGCCGTGCATTCCGTCGGCCGCCGCGTGCGTGACCGGCCGGGCCACATCCTGCGGGTGCGCCGCCACGGCAGCACCGAGTTTTTGCCGCGCAACCTGAAGGTTGCCGAGGCGGGTTTCAAGCCCACCGAGACGGTGGACATCATCTGGCAGGCCGCCTGAGGCACTCGCCGGATCGAGGAGCAAGAGCATGAGTTTCACCAAGGTATGTACGGTCGATGACGTGTGGGAAGGGGAGATGGCGCCCTACACCGTCAATGGCCACGAGGTGCTGCTGGTCTGTGCCGACGGCGGCGAGATCAAGGCCTTCCAGGCGATCTGCCCGCACCAGGACATCGCCCTGTCGGAAGGCAAGTTCGACGGCAAGAAGCTGATCTGCCGCGCTCACCTGTGGCAGTTCGACGCCGGCACCGGCAAGGGCATCAACCCGGACGACTGCGCGCTGGCGAGCTATCCGGTCAAGATCGATGGCGACGATGTGTTCGTCAGCACCGAGGGCGTCGAGCCCCTGTTTGCCCACAGCTGAGCGCCGCTGCAGGCCACCTCTATTTAAAAGGACACGAGCATGAGCACTGCAACTTCGGCGCAGGCCTATCACAACAACATGGTTGGCCCGGTGATGCGCGCCGGTGATCTGGCCCAGGCGGTCATCGAGGCCGCCAAGGTGGACAACCCGGGCAAGGAAATCTTCGTGGATGACAAGCGCGCCTACATCCGCATCCACGCCGACCAGGAAATGATCCTGCGCCAGGCCACCATCGAAGAGGAGCTGGGGCGCCCGTTCCGCATGAACGACCTGGAGGTGGACCTGAGTTCCTTCGCCGGCCAGATCGAGAGCCGCGACGACCAGATCCGCTTCTATTTCAACAAGACGCTCTGAGCGGCCGCAGACCGCCACCCCAGACAAGAAAGACGCGAGGAGACACCGCATGTCCGAGATTCAAGTCCTGAAGCCCCAGAAGACCTGGAGCCACCTGGCCGCCCGCCGCCGCAAGCCGAGCGAATACGAGATCGTCAGCACCAACCTGCACTACAACGACAAGCGCCCGGACTCGCCCTACGAGCTGGACCCGAACATGTTCATGAACCAGTGGTACAAGAAGAACACCTTCGGTACCGCGCTGAAGCATGCCGACTGGAACGCCTTCCGCGATCCGGACGAGGTGGTCTATCGCACCTACAACCTGATGCAGGACGGCCAGGAGACCTACGTCTTCGGCCTGTTCGACCAGTTCAACGAGCGCGAGCACGACAAGGCCCTCGACCCGCGCTGGGCCGGCACGCTGGCCCGCCTGTACACCCCGGCCCGCTACCTGTTTCATACGCTGCAGATGGCGTCGGCTTACGTCGGCCAGGTGTCGCCGGCCAGCACGCTGACCAACTGCAACTACTTCCAGATGGCCGACAGCCTGCGCTGGCTGAGCCACACCGCCTACCGCACCAAGGAGCTGTCCCAGACCTTTGCCGACAAGGGCTTTGGCGCGGACGAGCGGCGCTACTGGGAAGAGGATTCCGCCTGGCAGGGCTTCCGCGAGCTGATGGAGAAGGCGCTGACCGTGTGGGATTGGGGCGAGGCCGTGGTGGTGCTGAACCTGGTGGTCAAGCCGGCGGTCGAGGAGACCGTGCTGCGCCGCCTCGGCGAATCCGCCCGCCACAACGGCGACACGCTGCTGGGCCTGATCACCGATGCGCAGCTGACCGACGTGGCCCGCCACCGCCGCTGGGCGACGGCCTTTGCCGCCATGGCCCAGGAAACGCCGGGCAACAAGGAGCTGATGCAGGGCTGGATCGCCAAGTGGGAGCCGTTGGCCGACCGTGCCATCGATGCCTACTGCGCAGTGCTGCCCGACGTGCCGGGCGCCGCCGAAGCCGCCAAGGCCGCCACCCGCGACTTTCGCCGCAGCTTGGGCCTCTGAGCGGGCCAAAATGCCATGAACGCGCCATTGATCCTGAATGAGCGGGACGGCAGCCGCTTCGAGCAGGCGCCGGGGGATACCATCCTCCGCGCCGCGCTGCGGGGCGGTGTTGGCCTCTCCTATGAATGCAACTCCGGCGGTTGCGGCGGCTGCAAGTTCGAGCTGCTGAGCGGCGAGGTCGAGGACCTGTGGCCCGACGCGCCGGGCCTCGGCGAGCGCGACCGCCGCCGCGGGCGCCATCTGGCCTGCCAGTGCCGGGCGGTGGGCGATGTGACCATCAAGGCGCCGACCGGCAAGGAATACGTGCCGGCCGTCCAGCCGAAGCGGCGTCGCGTGGTGCTGACCGGCGTCACCGACATTACCCACGACATTCGGGAGTTCCGCTTCCATGCCGAGGGGCCGGCCGAATTCCTGCCCGGCCAGTTCGCAATGCTCGACTTGCCGGGTGTCGGGTCATCCCGCGCCTATTCCCTGTCCAACACGCCCAACAAGGCGGGTGAGTGGCATTTCCAGATCCGCCGGGTGGGGCAGGGCAAGGGCACTTACGCCCTGTTCAACCTGCTGCGTCCGGGCATGGAGATCGGGCTCGACGGCCCCTACGGCGTGGCCTACCTGCGCACCGATGCGCCCCGCGATCTGGTCTGCGTAGCGGGCGGCTCCGGCCTCGCGCCGATGATCTCCATCGCCCGTGGGGCCGTGGAGGCCGGGATGCTCGGCCCGCGCAAACTCTATTTCTTTTACGGCGCACGGGAGCCCCGTGACGTGTGCGGCGAGTCGATGCTCGCCGCGCTCGACGGCTTCAGTGAGCACATCGTCTACTGCCCGGTGGTCTCCTCCCCAGGCGTAGAGGGCTGGGCGGGTGTCACGGGCTTCGTGCACACCCGCCTTCCCCAGGCCCTGCCGGCCGCCCTCTCCAGCTATGAGTTCTACTTTGCCGGTCCACCGCCGATGACCCAGGCCCTGCAGGAAATGCTGATGGTCGATCATCGGGTGCCCTTCGAGCAGATCCATTTCGATCGATTCTTTTGAGGTTCCGGCTGGAACCGATGCGGAGACAACAATGAGAAGACGGTATTCGAAGGGGCAGGGGGGGCAGCGTCGCGGCGTGGCCGTCAGCGCAGTGGCGCTGGCCCTCGCGGCGGCCGGCGGCAGCGCCTGTGCCACCGATGTGTTCCGCCTGGAGGGCTTCGGGGCGGTCTCCCGCAGCATGGGCGGTGCGGCGACGGCGTTCGACACCGGCCCGGCAGGCATGATGACCAACCCGGCGACCCTGTCGCTGATGCAGACCGACAACGCCTTCCTGCTCGGCGTCGATCTGGTGACCACCGACATCGACGTGCGCAACCAGAGCACCGGCGAGAGTGTGAGCTCCAGCAACCACAGCGCCAACCGTGGCCCCTACTACGCGCCGCAGGTGGCCTACAGCCGCCGCGTGGGTGAGTGGACCTTCGGCGTCGGCGCCTTTGCGCAGGGCGGGCTGGGCACCGAGTTTGGCCGCAGCAGCTTCCTGTCCCGTGCGACCGGCGGGCTGGATACGGGGCTGGAGAATTCGAGCCGCCTGCTGGTGCTGAACATTCCGTTCGCGGCCAGCTTCCGCGTGTCGGAAGCGCTGACCGTCGGCGCCGGCATCGATGCCACCTGGCAGGGCATGAACCTCAACCTGCTGTTGGGGGCCGACCAGGTGGGCAGCCTGATCGGCGCCGGGCGGGTGTCCGGTTCGCTGCTGCCGGTGCTCGGCGGCCTGCCGGACCTGCGCGGCGCGCACTTCAGCCTGACCCGCAATTCACCGGTGGCGAGCGGCATCGGTGCGTGGGGCTACACGCCGCGGGTTGGTATGACCTACGCGTTCTCCGAGGCGACCCGTGTCGGCGCCGCCTACACCGGCCGCAGCCATGTGTCGGACATGGAGGGCCGGGCGACGCTGACGGCCGTCGATGGCGTGGCGGGGCAGGTGCCGCTGCAGGGCCGCATCAGCATCCGCGACTTCCAGATGCCGGCGGTGCTCAACCTCGGCGTGAGCCAGCGGGTGAATGAGCGCCTCACGTTGGCGGCGGATCTGTCGCGGGTGTATTGGTCCAGCGTGATGAAGGACATCAAGGTGGGCTTTGCCGCCGATGCCGGGGGCGATCTGAACATCCTGCTGCCACAGAACTACAAGGACCAGACCATCCTGGCGGTGGGCGGTGCCTGGCAGGCGGATTCCCGCTGGACGCTGCGTGGCGGCTTCCGTTTTGCGCAGCAGGCGCTGCCCAGCTCGACGCTGTTCGCGGTGATCCCGGCGATTCCGCGCAAGCATCTGTCGGCGGGTTTCGGCTACGCGGTGTCGCCGAATTCCAGCGTGGATTTCGCGTGGTCCCACGCTTTTCAGGAGAGCATGGATAACGGCAGCCTGCCGAACACCTCGGCGCCGATCCGGGTGAGCCACGCCCAGGACAACGCAACGCTGGCCTATACCTATCGCTTCTGAACGCGCATCCTTGGCAGAAAAAAGGGCGGCCGCGGGGACAGATCTTGTCCCCGCGGCCTGTCCGCATTGGGAGAGGACGGGATGAATCCCGACGACAAGATTTGCAGGGTGGCCCGGCAGACCTCGGTGCGCGGGGTCGTCATCGAGGCCGGCGATGCGCGGGACGTACGCCGGCAGAAGATGGCACGGATCATTCTCGATTCCATGTACCAGTTTCTGGGTTTGCTGGACCTGGACGGCAATGTGCTGGAGATCAACCAGGCGGCGCTGGACGGGGCCGGCCTGGCGCTGGAGGACGTGATCGGCAAGCCCTTCTGGCAGGCGCGCTGGTGGGAGGTGTCGGAAGAGGTGCGCCAGCGGGTGCGCGAGATGATCGAGGAGGCCCGCACGGGCCGCTTCGTGCGCTGCGACTTCGAGGTGTTCGGCGACCAGCACGGCAGCCGCACCATCGTCATCGACTTCTCGCTGACGCCCATCCTCGACGACGCCGGGCAGGTGGCCTTCCTGCTGCCGGAAGGGCGCAACATCACCGAGAAGATCGCCGGCAGCGCCGAGTTGTCGCGCAAGAACGGCGAGCTGCAGGCGGCACTGGAGCGTCTGAAGGAACTCGACGGCTACAAGACCCGCTTCTTCGCCAACGTGAGCCACGAGCTGCGCACGCCGCTGGCCCTGATCCTCGGCCCGGTGGAGCAGCTGATCCACGAAGGCGCCGCCCTCGGCGAGCGGGAGCGCTTTCGCCTGGCCACGATCCAGCGCAACGCGCGCTCCCTGCTGCAGCAGGTTAACAACCTGCTCGACCTGGCCCGCATCGATGCCGACCGGATGCCGATGGCCTACGTGCAGGCCAACCTGGTGGCGCTGGTGCGTGAGATCGCCGCCGGCTTCGACGCGGCGGTGGAGGACCGCCACATCAGCTTCAGCCTGCGCGGCGAGGACGAGCTTTACGCTGACGTGGACCGGGCCAAGTTCGCCCGCGTGGTGGAGAACCTGTTGTCCAACGCCTTCAAGTTCACGCCGCCGGGTGGGCGCATCGCCTGCAGCTTCGAGCACCTGTCCGGCGGCCGTGTGCTGATCAGCGTGCAGGACACCGGGCCGGGTGTGCCGGACGAGATGAAGCAGCATATCTTCGACCGCTTCACCCAGGGGCGCGAAGGCCTCGGCGCGGGGGGCAGCGGGCTGGGGCTCAACATCGTCAAGGAGTTCGTCGAGCTGCACCGGGGGACGGTGGTGGTGGTCGATGCGCCGGGCGGCGGCGCGTGCTTCCAGGTGGAACTGCCGGCCCGCGCGCCGGATGGCGCCTTTGTGCGTGCGGGTGCGGGGCGCGAGGGGCTGCTCGCGGCGGAAGCTGTGCCGTCCCCTGCTGCAGGGCTGTCCTTGCCCGACGAGGAGACTTTCCACCCAGGCACCTTCCAGCCGGGCAAGCCGAAGGTGCTGGTGGCCGAGGACAATCTGGATTTGCGCCTCTTCCTGCATGACGTGTTGTCGGGCGAGTACAACGTGATCCTGCGTGAGGACGGCGAGGCGGCCTTCGAGGCGGCGGTGGCCGATCCGCCGGACCTGATCGTTACCGACCTGATGATGCCGCGCTGGGACGGCGAACGCTTCGTGCGGGCGCTGGCCGAGCTGCCGGACTACCCGAACGTGCCGGTGCTGGTGCTGTCGGCGCGGGCCGACGACGCGCTGCGCTCCAACCTCCTCGAGAACCTGGTGCAGGATTACCTGATCAAGCCTTTCTCGGCCCAGGAGCTGTGTGCCCGCGCGCGTAATCTGGTGACGGTCAAGCGCACCGTGGACATCCTGCAGCGGGAGCTCAACTCCCAGGCCTCGGATATCCTCGAACTCACGTCGGGGCTGGTCGAGAGCCGCAAGACCCTGCAACGCAGCTTCACCGCGCTGCAGGTGTCCGACCGGCGCTGGCTCGGCCTCTACGAGAACACCGCGGTGGGCATCGCGCTGGCCGACCGGGAGGGGCGCATCCTGTCCGCCAACCCTGCGCTGCAGCGCATGCTCGGCTACGGTGCCGACGAGATCGTCGGTGTGTCGCTGATCGAGATCACCGAGCCGTCCGAGCGGGCAACCGCCCAGCGCAACGTGTATGGCCTGTTCGACGGCGAGCTGCCCGGCTACAAGACCCAGAAGCGCTACGAGAAGAAGGACGGCGGCTACCTGTGGGCCAACGTGTGCGCGTCGCGCATCCCGGCTATGGCGCAAGACGGGCCGATGCTGGCGGTGATCGTCGAGGACGTCACGCTGCGCATGGAGGCGGAACGCTCGCTGGCGGCGACCCGCGGCGAGCTGGCCCGCGTGGCGCGCTTCACCGCGATGGGCGAGCTGGTGGCCTCCATCGCCCACGAGATCAACCAGCCCCTGTCGGCGGTGATCACCAACAGCCAGGCCGCGCTGCGCTGGCTGGCCCGGCCGGCGCCGGACCTCGGCGAAGTGGAGGCCGCGCTGCAGCGGGTCAATCGGGACGCCAGCCTGGCCGGCTCGGTGATCTCGCGCATCCGCGGCTTCCTGCGCGCCGGCGAGATCCGCCGCGAGCCGGTGGATGTGGCGCGCATGCTCGACGAGCTCCTGCAGATGCTGCAGGCCATGCTCGTCGAGGCCGGCGTGCAGGTGCGCGTTGAACTGCCGGTGCCCACGCCGTGCCTGATCGCCGACGCGGTGCAATTGCAGCAGGTGATCCTCAACCTGATCGTCAATGCGGTGGATGCCATGCGCGACCTGCCCGGCCGCGAGCGCCTGCTGCAGATCCGCGTCGAGCCGGCGTCGGCCGGCGGGCTGCAATTCTCGGTGCAGGACAGCGGCCCAGGCGTGCCCGAAGGCGTGGAGGCCAAGCTCTTCGACGCCTTCTACACCACCAAGCAGGACGGCCTCGGCATGGGGCTGGCGATCAGCCGCGGCATCGTCGAGAACCACGGCGGCCGCCTGTGGCTGGAGCGCAGCGCCGGGCCGGGCGCCTGCTTCCGCTTCACGATCCCCGACAATTGAAAACACACGGAGACAGCATGGTGGACAGCCCAGAACGCGTGTACGTGGTGGATGACGACCTGTCGGTGCGGGAGGCGTTGAGCAGCCTGATCCGCTCGGTCGGCTTGCCCGTCGAAACCTTTTCCTCGGCCGAGGATTTTCTGGCGGCGCAGCGCCCGCCCGGCGTGGCCTGCCTGATCCTCGACATCCGCATGCCCGGCCTCAACGGGCTGGAACTGCAGACGCGGCTCGCGCAGGACGGCCTGTCGATCCCGATCATCTTCATCACCGGCCACGGCGACATTCCGATGGCCGTGCTGGCGATGAAGAAGGGCGCCGTCGAATTCCTCTCCAAGCCCTTCCGCGACGACGACCTGCTCGACGCCATCCACGCCGCCCTCGAACGCGCGCGGGCGTCGTACAAGGACGAAAGCGAAGTCGGCGCGATCCGCCGCCGCTACGACTCCCTCACCGCCCGCGAACGCGAAGTGATCACCTTCATGGTCAAGGGCGCCCTCAACAAACAAGCGGCGGCAGAACTCGGGGTGTCCGAGATGACGGTGAAGGTGCACCGCCACAACATCATGCAGAAGATGGGTGTCACCCGGCTGCCGGATCTGGTGCGGATGGTGGAGCGGCTGAGCGTGCCGGGCGCTTGAAGCCTCAGAACAGGCCTTTCTCGAAGAGGAACTGGTAGCGCAGCAGATAGATGTTGTTGGTCGGCCCGCCGCCTTGTTCCCGATGCCATTCGGCGGCCAGGCGGTGGCCGCCGGCGGGGCGCCACTGGACGACCGCGCCGATGGCGCGCAGGGCGTGGCCGGATTCGGCGATGCCCGACTGGTTGGCCACCAGGCCGGCGTTGGCGCCGACGAGATCGTGCCGTGCCACCGCCCGTTCGATGCGGAGGATGGTCTCCCAGCCCTGAGCCGGGCGCCAGCCGGCGTCCAGCCAGCCGCCGTTGAGGGTGCCGGTGTAGGCGGGGCTGCCGTTGATGCTGTCGAGGCGTCCGTCTTCCCGCTTGATCCACCATTCGCCGCCCATCCAGTAACGGCTCTCGGCTGGCTGCCAGCGGGTTGCCAGGGTGAGGAGCTGGGCTGTGCCGAAGAAGCACACCCGGTCGCTGGCGATGCGTGTGCAGCTGGGAACGCTGTGGGTGTGGCCCATGTTGCCGGTACTCAGCAGGGCGCGGCCGTCCGCATTCACATTGGCGTAGCCTGCCTCGATGCGCAGGCTGTCGTTGCGCCAGCCGCCGCGTGCGGTGACGAGCTTGAGGCCGCCGGCGTCGGCGCCCGGAAAGCCCTGGTTGCGCCAGGCTCCGAGGCCGGCGCTCCAGCCACCGGGAAGATTCCAGTCGGCCCTGAAGCCGTCGGCCCGCCAGGACTCATTGACCGCGGCGCGCAGGGCAAGCGGCGCGACACCGAAGTCCCAGGCGTGGGCATGCACCGGGTTGAGCAGTCCCAGCGGCACGAGTTGGCGGCCTGCTCGCAGGCTGGCCCGATGGTCGGTGAGCGGTTCGATGTGGCCGTCCAGCCAGGCCTCCTCGGTTTCGTTGCGGGCATCGCGGCCGCCGTGGTGGCCGATCTTGAGGTAGCCCTGGAGCTGGTCCGTGAAGCGGGCGCGCAGGCCGATCTCGGCGTAGTCGAGGCCGTCGCGGCGGTCGTCGGCCCGCGGGCTGCCGGCTTCGAGTACGCCGGGCAGGCGGGGGCGCGGGTAGGGATCGTCGGCGTGCAGCGACATCAGGCCGATGCCGCCGATGACGCTGAGTCGCTCGCCGCCGTCGGCGTCGTGGGCCTCGTGGGCGTGGACCGGGCCGGCCAGAAGGAGCAGGAGGGCGGCGAGGCGGCTACTTGAACGGGTCGGCATAGCGTGGATTGGTGAGCAGGTCTTCATCGGTCAGGGTCTTGAGAAAGGCGATCAGGTCGGCTTTGTCGTCGGCGTTCAGGCGGATGAGGTCGAGCCGGGCGTCCTTGAGCGGGTTGCGGCTGCCGTCGCCGGCGCGCGGGCCGTCGGCGATGCGCCGGCCGTGGGCGGCGTAGTGGTCGAGCACGGCTTCCAGCGTGGGGACGCTGCCGTCGTGCATGTAGGGGGCGGTGACGGCCACGTTGCGCAGGCTGGGCGTGCGGAACTGCCCCATGTCGCGGGGCTGGCCGGAGAGTTCGAGGATGCCGCGGTTGTCTTCCGGGTAGGCGCCCTGGCCGTCGAGGTTGTAGAGGCCGGTGTTGTGGTACGGGGTCTGGACCGTCCGTGTTCCGGTGTCGGCGTACTGGTCGCTGAAGGTGGGGCCGCTGTGGCAGTTGCCGCATTGGGCGCGGTCCGAATAGAACAGCGCGCGGCCGCGGGCTTCGGCGTCGCTGAGGGTGAGCTGGCCCTGCAGGAAGCGGTCGTAGCGGGAATTCACCGACACCACGCCGCGCTGGAACACCGCGATGGCCTGGATCAGGTGGGCGAAGCTGATGGCGTCGCCGCCGGGGCCGAAGGCCCGGGCGAAGCGGGTCCGGTAGTCCGGATCGGCGCGGAAGCGCTGCAGCACCGTTTCCTTGGTGCTGTCGTTGATGCCGAGCTCCACCGGGTTCTCGCCGAACATGGGGACGAGCATGTGGCGTTCGAGATCGAGGATGGAGTAATTGGCCCAGGTCAGCGTGGGATACCAGGCGCTGTTGGCAATGGACGGGGCACTGCGGGCGGTGGTCTCGCCGGTGGAGCCGGTGGAGACAGCCTTGCCGTCGGTGAAGGCGAGCTTCTGCAGGTGGCAGGAGGCGCAGGCCTGGGTGCCGTTGCCGGACAGGCGGGTGTCGTGGAACAGGCGCCGGCCGAGCTGGAACTTCTCTTCCGACATGGGGTTGTCGGCGGGCACTCGCGGCGGCTTGAGATAGCTGGGCAGGGACCACTGCCAGGCTGGCTGCGGTTGCAGTGCGTGTTCGGCCGCAAGGCCGGCGAGTATGCTCGCGGCCAGGGCGACGGAGGCGATCAGGGAGGCGTGGCGCATGGGGCAGCCTTTACTGGAAAGGACTGGCGAAACGGCTGCTGGTGAGCAGGCTCTCGTCCGTCAGGGTCTTGAGGAAGGCGATCAGGTCGGCCTTCTCCTGGGCATTGAGGTCGATGCGCGAGATCAGGTCGCTCTTGTACGGGTTGGCGCGGCCGTCGCCAGCGTGAGGCCCGGTGGTCAGGTTGCGGCCGCCGGCGGCGTAGAAGTCGAGCACCTCTTCGAGGCTTGCAAGGCTGCCGTCGTGCATGTAGGGCGCGGTGACCGCGACGTTGCGCAGGCTCTGGGCACGGAAGGCGCCCATGTCCTCGGCCTTGCCGGTGATCTCGAAGACGCCGCGGTTGGGCGATGGGTAGGCGCCCTTGCCGTCGATGTTGTAGAGGCCGGTGTTGTGGAAGGGGGTTTCCACGTCACGGGAACCGGTGTGGCGCAACTGATCGTTGAAGTTGAAGCTGCCATGGCAATGGAAGCACTCGGCCTTCTCGCCGAAGAACAGGGTCCGACCGCGTTCCTCGGCGGCGCTGAGGGTGGCCTGCCCTTTCTGGTAGCGGTCGTATCTGGAGTCGCCGGACAGCATGCCCCGCTCGAAGGTGGCGATGGCCTTGATGACGTTGGTGAAGTTGAGCGGGGCGGCCTCGCCGGGGAAGGCGCGGGCGAAGCGCCCCACGTAGTCGCTGTCGGCCTGGAAGCGCTGGAGCACGGCGGCCTTGTTGCCGTCGTTGATGCCCAGTTCCACCGGGTTGGTGCCGTAGAGGGGCACCTCCATCTGCTTTTCCAGGGAGGTGAGCGTCGGGTTGGCCCAGGTGAGGGTCGGGTGGTAGGCCGAATTGGCGATGGGCATCGCGCCGCGTGCGGTGAGCTGGCCCGTGGAGCCGGTGGAGACGGCCTTGCCGTCGGTGAAGGCGAGATTCTGGAAGTGGCAGGAGGCGCACGCCTGGGTGCCGTTGCCGGACAGGCGGGTGTCGTAGAACAGGCGCCGGCCGAGCTGGAACTTCTCTTCCGACATCGGGTTGTCGGCGGGCACGGCCGGCGTGGCGAAGTTCACCGGCAGGTTCCAGTTCCAGGACGCGTCGGTGTTTGTGGCAAGGCTGGTATCGGTGGTGGACGTGCCACCGCCGCCACAGCCGGCGAGCACGAGGCTCGCGAGCAGGGCGGCGGCACACGCCCGGGCGGGGGCGTGGCGTTTCATCGGGATGCTGGGCGGATGGCTTACTTGCTCTTCACGACGAACACGCGCTGGGTTGCGCCCCCGTTGATCGGCAGGCCGCTTGCCAGGTCGATCTGCAGGGCCTGGAAGATGCCGGCGCACTCCGGGTCGGTGGTGCCGGACATGCAGCCGGCCGCACCGCCGCCGTCGTAGGACAGGTCCGAGTACTTGAACAGCTCGGCCAGGTCGAGAACGACCTTTTGCGTGCCGGCGTTGAAGGCCGCGAAGGAGAAGTCCATGCGGTTGGGGTTGGTGCAGGCGGTCACCACGCCCTTGGTGGGGTCGCCCTTGCAGCCGGTGGAGCCGAGGTGGACGTTCCAGGCGGTGGTGGTGCCGGTGGGGCGCACGATGGGTGCATCCGGCACAAACTCGATCTTGCTGAACTTGCGGCCGGACTGCCAGGACCAGGCCATCGCCGAATTGCCCAGCAGCGCCGGGGTGGTGGCCGCTGTGGTGTCGCTGTGGTTGAGGGCGACCTGGTCGGTGTCGGCCGAGCGGACCGGCACACCAAGGGTCATCGCCACGCCAACGTAGTTGCCCGGCGCGACCTTGCCGGTGATGGTCTTGTAGGTGGCGGCGGTGCCGGTGCTGGTCGGGCACTTGCCGGTGGCGTCCTCGAAGTCCACCAGCGCCACGCCGCGGGACTGGTTGGCGTTATCGTCGAGCTTGAGTGGCACGGCGTTGCCCTGGGCATCGATCAGCATCACGTTGGCGATGTAGAAGCGCAGGTCGCGGATCTGGCCACTGGTGCCCTTGGTGCCGAGGCCGGCGATCGTGGCGCCGCAGCTGACGGTCTGGCCGCCGGCGGTCACGTCGAAGTCGATGGAGACGGCCTGGGTGGCAGCCGTGCTGCCATACTTCTCGTAGGCGACGCGCGCCTTCAGGGTGTTGGCGCTGTCCGCGGCGATCACGCCGGTGGTGGAGAAGGTCGGGGTTGCCGTGTCGGCGGACGTGGCCGCCTGGACGGTGAGGGCATCCTCGGCCTGGGTGAGGAGGACCTTGTGCACCGCCTTGGCGCTGGTGTCGGACTTGAGCGTGTCATAGCCGGCCTGCAGGGACGCGGCGACGACCTTGGCGGCTTCATGGGCGCGGGCGAAGCGGCCGGCCGAGGTGGCATCGGTCTGGACGGCGTTGCCCTGGGCGGCCACGTAATCGTTGAGCAGGCTGACCGCGCTGTCGTTGATGGCCAACAGTGCCTTGACGCTGTTTTCGGCGGCTTCGAGGGTCGCGCCAGCGGCGACCTTCTGCTGGATCAGTGTGGTGAGCGGGCTGACGAAGCCGCCCTTGCCGGCCGGGCTGGACAGGAAGTAGCCCTTGCCGACGGTACTGCCGGGATTGTCGCTATCGACCGCGCTGTCCGGCACGAGGACCAGCACCGGATACTTCGTCTCGTCGCCGGCCGTCACGCCGGACAGGGTGTATTTGCCGCCGTCGGTGGTCGTTGCAGTCGGTTCCCCGCTGTCGCACAGGCCGTTGGTATTGACGTCGAGGCACACTGTCGCACCCTTCAGATAACCATCGGCCACCGTCCCGCTGAGTGAGGTAGTGGCGGTGGCCCCTCCACCTCCGCCGCCACCGCAAGCGGAGAGGAGGGCGGTGGAAATGGCGGTCAATGCGAAACGGATAGCCGGTCTGCTCATGTGAGAATCCTCTAGGCATGTTGTCGAATGGCCGGGGATTCTCTGGCGAGCGTTGCGAATCGACAATGCGGCATGACGTCGCATTGCGAAGGCGGGCGAGCCGTCAGGCGCGGATCAGTACCACGCCCAGAATCAAACACGCTGCGCCGGCCATCCGGATCAGCGTGGCGGGCTGCTGCTGGATGCCCAGCACGCCGAAGTGGTCGAAGGCGAGGGAGCCGATCATCTGCCCGACGACGATCAGGGCCAGTGTGGTTGCCGCGCCCAGTCGCGGGACCATCAGGATGGCGATGCCGATGAAGAGGGCTCCGAACAGGCCGCCGGTCCACGAGGTCCAGGGCGCTGCCCCGGAAAACGATTCGGTGAAACGCGGCCCCGGTGCGATGAGGGCGACGGCGAGCATTGCCGCCAGGCCCACCAGATAGCTGACGGACCCGGCCCACCACGGGGAGCCGAGATGTGCGCGAAGATTGGCGTTGAGCAGTTGTTGCAGCGCGACGCTCGCGCCCGCCAACACCACCAGCAGGTACGACAGGGCGTGGGACGTGATGGACATGAATGATTCCGCAGAAATGTGTGGGGTGTTTCATTCTGTGGAGCGGGTCGGTATAAGACAAATACCAAATCGGCCCTCTATTCATCTCGTTTCGGCATGCCCAGCTTTCGGCAAATCCAGTATTTCCTGACCGTTGCCGATCTCGGCGGCTTCACCCAGGCGGCTGCCAGCCTGTTCATTGCGCAGTCGGCCTTGAGCCGGCAGATCTCGCAACTGGAAGAGGAGTTGGGCTTCATCCTGTTCGAGCGGGAACCGCGCGGCGTGCGATTGACGCCGGCTGGCGCGGTCTATCGGGAACGGGTCGCGAGCATTCCGAAAACCCTGGCATCCGCCGCGGAGGAAGGTCTACAGCTGGCGCGCGGCGAGTCGGGTGTGCTGAAGCTGCTGCACTCCAGCACGATTCCGGCGCCGAGTTTGATGTCGGTTCTCGACGCGTTCACCGCCCGCTGTCCAAAGGCACGGATCGAGCTCGACCGGGCGTCGTCCGAGGAGCAGGTCTCGCTGGTGGCCAATGGCAACGCCGATGTGGGTGTCATCCGGCTGCCCGTGCTGCGGCGGGATTCGCGTGTGCGCTTTGTCGAGTTGGCGGCCGAGCCTTTGTGGGTCGCTTTTCCCGCAGACCATCCGATGGCAACGCAAGGCAGCGTCACGGTGGCCAGCCTGCAGCACGAACTGTTCGTCTCCGCAGTCTATCGGGAGCGCGGCGGCCTGGCGCGGGTCGTCACGGATCTGTGCCTGAAGCGCGGCTTCGTGCCTGGCACCGCCCAGATCGTCTCCCCCAAGACCTCGATGCTGAACCTCGTTGCCGCCGGGCGCGGGATCGCCATCGTGCCTGAGCGGATGACGACGCTAGGCAATCAGGGCGTCGTCTTCGTGCGCCTGAGCGACGAAGATGCCAGATCCACCTGTGCTCTTGTCCTCCCGATCCAGCCGACATTGCTCGGACAGACCTTCGCAGACCTCCTGACGATCTGAAAATCATGCAATCCACGACACTCGAAAAGCAGCTGAACTTCCTGCGCGAGATCGACCGCCTGAAGTCCGTCGTGCGGCAGTCGCCGCTGCTCGACAAAAGCCGCAAGGAAAACTCCGCCGAACACTCCTGGCACCTGGCAATGTATGCCCTGCTGCTCGGCGAATACGCCAGCGGACCGGTGGATACCAACCGCGTCCTGCGCATGCTCCTGATCCATGACATCGTCGAGATCGACGTCGGCGACTTTCCGATCCATGGCGGGTCATCGCCCGAATTGCAGGCCGAACAGGAAGCGGTCGCCGCGGCGCGCCTGTTCGGCCTGTTGCCGCAGCCGCAAGGCGACGAACTGCTGGCCCTGTGGCAGGAATTCGAGCGGGCGGAGAGCGAGGATGCGCAGTTCGCCAAGGCCCTCGACCGCTTTCAGCCGTTGCTGATCAACGTTGTCACCGGCGGCGGCACCTGGACGGAGAACGGCGTTTCACTGGAGCAGGTCTTGTCGCGCTATGGGCCGGTTATCAGGAGAGGCGCGCCGCAGTTGTGGGCGGTGTGTGAGGAGTGGGTAAAGCAGCATTTTTCGCATTGAGATGACGAACTGGCTGGCTTGTACCGTGACAAGCTCAAGTCACCCAAGCATGCAACCCCGTGCAGGTGGTAACCGATGTTTGAGTCACGCTGACATTCAGCGCCCTTTGCCGCCTATGAGCCCGACTCGCGCCGCTCACTCCATTCCAGCGCCGTTCGTGTGAGGTGATCGAGAAACACTGCCGCAACTGGAGAAAGCCTTTTGCCGCGTGGGTAAAGTGTGAACCACCGGGATTGGAGTGGAAAGCCGTCCACATTCAGGATGGTCAGCTGATCGTCCGCGAGCCGCGCCGCAAGCGCGTGGCGCGAGATCACGGCAAGGCCGAGGCCACCGGCAACCGCCTGCTTGATCGCTTCGTTGCTGCCCAACTCGAGCCTGACTTCCGGTACGAAGGCTGCGCGCGAGAAAAACGCGTCGCATGCCAGGCGTGTGCCCGAACCACGCTCCCGCAGGATGAAGCGCTCGGCCGAGAGGTCGGCAAGTTTCAGCTGGCGCCCCTTCAGTCGGTGCTCCTCGGGGGCAATCAGGACCAGTGGATTGGGCAGGAACGCGTGCTGTTCGAGATCGAGATTCTCGGGCGGCATCGACATGATGTATAGATCATCACGGTTCTCGCGCAGGCGCGCGACCACACCGTCGCGATTCAGGATCTCGAGGGCAATCTCGATGTTCGGATGCTCCGTACAAAAGCTGCCCAGCAGGCGCGGCACAAAGTATTTCGCGGTGCTCACCAGCGCGACGCGCAGGCGTCCCTGTTCCAGCCCCTTCATGGCATTGAGGGTCTGCTCGAAGGTGAGCCACTCGTCGAGCATCGCCCGTGCCGTTGCGGCCAGCGCCTCGCCGGCAGGGGTCAGGAACAGACGTTTGCCGATCTGCTCGTAAAGAGGCAGACCGGCGGCCTCGGCCAACTCGCGCAATTGCATCGACACCGTCGGCTGGGTGACATGGCAGGCCTCGGCAGCTGCGGTGATACTGCCGCGCTCGGCCAGCGCCAGGAAGAGGCGCAACTGGCGAAAGGTGGCATTCATAGATATTTATCGATCAACATCATCGTAAATATCGATTATTGCTTATTTTCTCCCGTCGGTAGTATGCGACCCAGCCCAATCGCTGGAAAGCCAGACACGACCCACCATGAAAACGCACACCCTCGACACCCAGGCCACCGTCACCCCGGCACTCGCCCTGCAATTCCTCAAGGAAGGCAACGCACGCTTCGTCAACAACCTGCGCGTGAGCCGCGACCTGTTGCAGCAGGCCAATGAGACGCGCGATGGTCAATGGCCGTTCGCCACCATCGTCAGCTGCATCGACAGCCGTACATCGGCCGAACTCATCTTCGACCAGGGCCTCGGGGATATCTTCTCGGTGCGTATCGCCGGCAACGTGATCAACACCGACATCCTCGGCAGCCTCGAGTTTGCCTGCAACGTGGCCGGGTCGAGACTCATCGTGGTGCTCGGACACAGCGGTTGCGGCGCCATCAAGGGCGCCTGCGACCACGTGGAGCTCGGGAACCTGACCGAACTGCTGTCGAAGATTCAGCCCGCCGTGTACCAGGAGAGCCAGACCCTGGAACCGGCAAAGCGCAATTCGAAGAACACCGCGTTCGTCGAGAATGTTGCCAACCTGAACGTACGCCATTCGGTGCGCTCGATCATCAACCGCAGCTACATCCTCGAGCACATGATCGCCGCCGGCAAGATCGGCATCATTGGCGCCAAACATGACCTGGCCACCGGCGAAGTCACCTTCTTCGAGGACACCTGGCTGAACGACAAGGCATCCATTCAGGCGATGGTCGGGTAGGGGGCCAGCCGGCTTCAGTGCACCACCAACTCTACCCGCCGATTGCGTGCACGCCCGTCTTCGGTCGCGTTCGTATCCAACGGTGCGAGGCTGGCCACCCCTTTTGCCATCAAACGCCTGGCTTCGATGCGCTGATCCTTGACCAGGGCATCGACCACTGCCTGGGCGCGCTGTTGCGAAAGCTGCAGATTGGCGTCGAGCTGGCCCTGCCCATCGGTGTGCCCCACCACATAGACCTGCAAAGACGGCTGCGACTTGAGCAGCTTGCCCATCTCTTCGAGTTGCTGTTTGGAGTTGGGCTTGATCTCGGCCTTGCCGGTATCGAAGTACAGGCCATAGAAGGCCACCTTGCCTTCCTTCTGCAGGCCGGACTGGATGTCGGACGCCTTCAGCACGGTCACCTGCCCTGTCTGCATGGCCTTGGGCTCCACCACTTCGATAAAGGCCGCGCTGTAGTTGGTGTTCGAGTTGACCGCCTTGCTCACATACAGCAACACCCATTTCTCGACGCCGCCCTGGGTCAGCGAGCCGACCCACATGCGCCCATCTTCGAACGTGATTGCGGCATCCGGGTTGTATGTGGCACTTGACCCCACTGCGGGAACGGATCCGCGCGACCACAAGAGGCCTTTGTCGAATTCAAGGGGTGTCAAGGCGAAGTACTGATCGCTGCACGCCACCTCGCACGAGAATTTCTTTTTGAACCCGGCTGCACTCAATGCCTGCTCGTGGTTGCGATAGACCTCCAGCGGGCTCTTGCCGGCCGGTGACAGGTAAACAGCGCGCGTGCGCTTGCCCTCTACTGTAACCACATCCCGGAACGGCTTGCCCTGTATGTCTTTGTTGATGACCGCAGACGTCGGCAAGCGCGCGGCCTCCCACGGCTCGGCCTTGTAGCCGATCAGGGTGGAGCCGGCGAAGCGCTTGATGAGTGCCGGATCGGTCGATCCCGGGACGTCCTTCGGGAAGTCTCCCGCATGGGCTGCTTGAAAAAGCGCCATCGCCGAAGCGGCGATGAACGATGCGCGCGCACCTTGAATGAACTTGTGCAACATGTCCTCCCTTTCTCTTGTGATTGAAAGAGCTGAAGGCCGTATCACTGGCTCTTCAGCACCTGGCCGAACACTGCCCCTTATTCTCGGTTTTGGGACGACATCTTCACAGCGGAGCAGTTCACATTTTCATATTTGGATGCGGAATGAATTGCTCTGAATGGGGTGTCATTCGGCATATGGCGTTGCGACGATCGGTGGATCCTCCCTGCGCGGGGTGCGACGCGATGGTGTTGCGCGCAGATAAGTGAGTGAGCAGCGCACGATGCATATTGTTCCGCCCCGCAAGTATCTTGCAGCGTGAACGGACGATGTTGCGGAGTGAACATCGAATGTCGTTATAGCTATATTGCATGGCGCGCCTGTCAGTATTGAATGTTGGCCGCGCGATATTCGATGTTGACGCCGCAATGATCAATGTTGCGCACGCTGGGCTTTTAGATCGGGTGTCGAACATGTCATTTTGATAGCTCGTTATCGAGTGTCGTCGGCGCCTCGAAGCATGTTGACGTCGCAACACGGCATGTTGCCGCGTGCACGATGTCCGTTCACCGGCCAACATTCGATCCGCTGCTGTCAACATGACATCGGCACGATCAAACATGCTTCCATCCGCCGCCATTGAAGCCTCATGCCGCCGTCACACTGCGGCATCTTGTCGCATCGGCAATCATTTCGCGAGGTAAGAGAATCCGGGCCTGACGAAATTGAGTGGATAAGGAAGTCCCCATGCGACGTGTTGTGCCCGTGCCCTCCCGGCTTGCCCTGATGATTGCCTCGTTGTTCCCCCTGGTTTCCGTTCCGGCTGCGTGGGCGGCGGATGGGCCGGCGGAGTTGTCGGAGGTGGCGGTGTCGGCCTCGCGTGTGGAGCCCCTGCGCGGTGGGCAGGGCGTGGAGCGGTCGTGGATCGCGCGCCAGCGTGCTGCGACCAGCGATTCGGCGGCGCTGCTGCTGGGCGTGCCGGGGGCGGCGATGTCGACGGCGGGTGGCGTGTCCAGCTTGCCGGTCATCCAGGGGCTGGCGGACGACCGCAACCGCATTCAGGTCGATGGCATGGACCTGATTTCGGCTTGCGGCAATCACATGAATCCGCCGCTGTCCTATATCGATCCCACGCGCATCGGCGAGATCCAGGTTTATTCCGGCGTGCGGCCGGTGAGCCTGGGCGGCGACAGCATCGGCGCGACGGTGGTCGTCGATTCCCGTGCGCCACGCTTTGCGGCGGCGGGCGAGGGCAATCTCACGACCGGTGAGGTCGGGGCGTTCTACCGTTCCAATGGCGATGCGCACGGCTTCAATACGACGGCGACCTGGGCCAGCGAAAACCTGAGCATCACGTACGCTGGCTCGGAGGCGGAGTCGCGCAATTACCGTTCGGCGAAGGCCTTCAAGAGTGGGACGACAGCGCTCGATACGCTGGCGGGATCGCACTGGATCGCCGGCGATGAGGTCGCCTCGTCGGCTTACAAATCGATCAACCAGGCGCTGGATGTGGCCTTGCGCAATGGCAACCACCTGTTCGAGCTGAAGGCCGGGGTGCAGCACATTCCCTACCAGGGATTCCCGAACCAGCACATGGACATGACGGACAACAAGAGTGCCCGCTTCGCCTTCAATTACACGGGGACTTTCGAGTGGGGCAGCCTGCAGGGGCGGATCTACCAGGAACAGACCCGCCATCAGATGGATTTCGGCAAGGACAAGCTGTACTGGTATGGCGCGGCGAAGAACGTGGCCGGCATGCCGATGGACACCAGGGGCAACAACATCGGCGCGCAGCTGAAGGCCGAGATCAACCTCAACGAGCGCGACACGCTGCGGGTCGGTACGGAATACCAGCGCTATCGCCTGGACGACTGGTGGTCGCCGGTGGCCAACTCGATGATGATGTCGCCGAATACCTTCTCGAATATCAACGACGGCCAGCGCGACCGCTTCGATGTGTATGGCGAATGGGAAGCCCAATGGACGCCGCGGTGGACCTCACTGGCCGGCCTGCGCAGCAGCACCCTGCGCATGAATGCCGGCACGGTGCAGGGCTACAACACGATGGCGATGATGTACGGCGCCGATGCGGCGCGCTTCAACGCTGCCGACCGCCGCAAGACCGACGACAACGTGGACGCGACGCTGATGCTGCGCTTCACGCCCGCCGCGGGGCGCGTCTTCGAGGGCGGCTATTCGCGCAAGACCCGTTCGCCGAGCCTTTACGAGCGCTACACGTGGTCCACCAACGGCATGGCGATGACCATGAACAACTGGCTCAACGACGGCAACGGCTATGTGGGCGACGTGGCGCTGAAGCCGGAGGTGGCGCATACCGTCAGCGTCAGCGCCGATTTCCGCGACGTGGAGCAGCAGCGCTGGGCGTTCAAAGTCACGCCCTATTATTCCTATATCGACAACTACATCGATGCGCGCTGCCTCACCACCTGTACGGCGCAGCGCTTCAATTACCTGAAGCTGGTCAACACCGATGCGCGCATCGCCGGCATCGATCTGTCCGGCCAGGTGCTGCTGGCGGAGGGGGCGGGCTTCGGCAGCGTCACCGGCAAGGCGGTCGTGGGCTATGTGCGCGGCAAGGACGCGCGGACCGACGACCATCTGTACAACATCATGCCGCTCAACGCGCGGCTCACCGTCGAGCATCGCGTGAACGCGTGGATCAATAGCGTCGAAGGGGTCTTCGTGAAGGCCAAGGACGACGTGTCCCAGGTCCGCAACGAGATCCGTACCGCCGGTTATGGCCTGCTCAACTTGCGTAGCAGCTACGACCAGAAGCACTACCGCGTCGACCTGGGCCTCGACAATGCCTTCAACAAGCAATATGCGTTGCCGCTGGGCGGTGCGTATATCGGCCAGGGCACCACGATGGCCCTCAACGGTGCCGGCGCACCGTATGGCATTGGCGTGCCGGGCATGGGGCGTTCGCTGTACGCGGGGCTGACGCTGAAGTTCTGATATGCCGCGCTACTCCCTGGAATGGCTTGATTCCACGCCGTTTCCATGCCAGCCTGAAAAGCTGGAATAAAAGGAGTCCTCCCATGAAAGGCGACAAGAAAATCATTGGCATTCTCAACGACCTGCTGGCGGGAGAGCTGGCAGCCGTTGACCAATATCTGATTCACGGTGAGATGTATTCGGACATGGGCTATGTGCACCTGTCCGAGAAGGCCCTGCACGAGTCCGACCACGAGCGCCAGCATGCCCGCGCGCTGATCCAGCGCATCCAGTTCCTGGAAGGTACGGCCTATGTGGACAAGCGCAGCCCGATCAAGGTCGGCAAGGGCGTGAAGGACATGCTGGAGGCTGATCTGGCGCTGGAATACCACGTGGTCGGCGAACTCAAGAAGGCCATCGCGGCCTGTGAGAAAGCCCAGGACTACGTGACCCGCGACATGCTGCTGGTACAGCTCGAGGACACCGAGATGGACCACGCCTACTACCTGGAAAAGCAGCTCCGCCTGCTCGACGCGGTGGGCCTGCACAACTACCTGCAAAGCCAGATGAAGCCTGGCCACCCCAACGCATAAGAAAGGTCTGCGATGAAAGGCGAAAAGAAGGTCCTCGACATCCTGAACAAGGCGCTCACCAACGAGCTGACCTCGATCAACCAGTATTTCCTGCATGCCCGCATGTTCCGCAACTGGGGCTTCGAGAAGCTCAACGACTACAACTACAAGCAGTCGATCCGGGTGATGAAGGAAGCGGACGAGATCATCGAGCGCATCCTGTTCCTGGAAGGCCTGCCCAACCTGCAGAACCTGGGCAAGCTGCTGATCGGCGAGAACGTCAAGGAATGCCTGGAAGGCGATCTCAAGTACGAGCGCGACGTGCAGCACCCGCTGCTGGTCGAGGCGGTGGCCCTCAGCGAGACGCTGGGCGACTACGTCAGCCGCGACCTGCTGCAGGAGCTGCTGGAAGCCTGTGAAGAGGCCATCGACTGGCTGGAAACCCAGCTGTCGCTGATCGACGACGTGACCCTGCCCAACTACCTGCAGTCGCAGATGGAGCCGGGCGGCAGCTGAGTCGCCGTCGGACGGGCTTATCAGCGAGTATCGTCCAGGAAATGAAAAATGCCGGTCCCGCGAGGGGCCGGCATTTTTTTCAGGCGGGTGGCGGTCGGCGGCGCAGGGGCGTCAGCAGCGGCTTGAGCCCGTTGTGGTCGAGTTCGAGCATCAGCGCCAGCAGCTGGCCGAGGCGGCCGGGCGGAAAGCCCTGGCGGGCGAACCAGGCCAGGTAATTGCCCGGCAGGTCGGCCAGCACGCGCCCCTTGTACTTGCCGAAGGGCATCACGTAGTCGACCAGGGCCTGCAGGTCGTCAGGGTTCATTGTGGGCTGCGGGCGATGTCGGCGAGGATGGCGGTGAACAACTGCCAGGTGCGGCCGACGGAGTCGATGTCGACGCGCTCGCCAGGCGCGTGGGCACCGCGGATCGTCGGGCCGAAGGACACGGTGTCCAGCCCCGGATATTTTGCGCCGATGATGCCGCACTCCAGCCCGGCGTGGATCACCTTAACCTGTGACTCGTCGCCGAACTCCCGCGCGTAGGCCGCCTGGCACAGGGCCAGCAGCGGCGAGGCCGGGTTCGGCGTCCACCCCGGATAGTGGCCGGAGATTTCGGCCGGCGTGGCGGACAGCGCGAACAGGCTGACGATTTCTTCCGCCAGCGCGGTGCTGCCGCTGTCGCGCAGGGAGCGCACCATGAAGTTGGCGCTGCCTTCCGTGGGGCTTACCGATACCACGCCCAGGTTGTTTGACGTTTCGACGACGCCCGGTACGGCCAGGCTCCAGCGCCGCACGCCGTGGGGCGCCGCGTGCAGGGAGGCCAGCCACACCGCCTGTTCGGTTTCGGCCAGCAAGGTATCGACGCTGGCCGGGCTCGCGTGCAGGCTGACACCGTCGTCCACGCCCGCCAGTTCTTCGCGCAGCAGGGCTTGCCAGCCGGCGAGGGCTTCTTCGAGTTCGGCGACCTGCGTCGTCGGCAAGGCCACCACCGCGTGGGCTTCGCGGGGCAGCGCGTTGCGGACGGTGCCGCCTTGCAGGCTGGCCAGGCGCAGCGGGAAGTCCGCCTCGAGGCTGCGCAGCACGCGCACCAGCAGCTTGATGGCGTTGCCGCGTTCCTCATGGATGTTCACGCCGGAATGGCCGCCACGCAGACCGCCGAGGCGAATCTGCCGGCAGACGAAGCTGGCCGGCAGGCGTGCCGGGTGGCCGGGGCGATGCACATTGACATCCGCACCGCCAGCGCAGCCCAGATAGAACTCGCCCCAGTCTTCGGTATCCAGGTTGAGCATCAGCCGGCCCTGCAGCACGCCGGGGGCCAGCCCCTGGGCGCCGCCCATGCCGGCCTCCTCATCCACCGTGAACAGGGCTTCGAGGGGGCCGTGGATCAGGGTCTTGTCCTCCAGCGCGGCGAGGATCAGCGCCACGCCGATGCCGTTGTCGGCGCCGAGGGTGGTGCCGTCGGCCACCAGCCAGCCGCCGTCGCGGCGTGGGCGGATCGGGTCGCGGGCGAAGTCGTGCGGCGTGTCGGCGTTGGCCTGGCAGACCATGTCGAGATGGCCTTGCAGCACCACGCCGGGGGCCGCCTCATGGCCGGGGCTGGCCGGCTTGCGGACGATCAGGTTGCCGGCGTCATCCACCTGGGCGGCGAGGCCGCGGCCCAGGGCCCAGTCGAGGAGATGGTCGCGCAGTGCGTCCTCGGCCTTGGATTGACGGGGTGTTCGGCACAGGGTGGCGAAATGGGACCACACGGCGGCCGGCTGAAGACCGGCAAAGACGGAGTCGGGCATGGGGTGTGAGGAGCGGGGTTGCTGGGAAGGCCTCAAGCCTTGCAGACCTGGGCGGCAATGTCGAGGGCGCGCAGGCGCAGGTCCGCGTCGAAGACGTCGCTGACCAGCATGAACTCGTCGGCGTCGGTGGCTTCGGCCAGGCGGGTGAGGCCGGCGCGCACGCTGTCCGGGCTGCCGATGACCGCGGCACCGAGGAAGTCGCCGATGGCGGCGCGCTCCTCCGGATGGAGGTTGGCCATGAAGTTCTCCTCCGGCGGCTGCAGGCGGCGCCGGTCGCCGCGCAGGATGCCCAGCACGCGACGGTAGGTGCTGCTGGCCAGGAAGTCGGCTTCTTCATCGGTGGGGGCGGCGATCAAGGGCACGCCGACGATGGCGTAGGGCTTGGCGAGCTGTGCCGACGGGCGGAAGTTGCTGCGATAGACGTCGAGGGCTTGCAGCAGCAGGCGCGGTGCGAAGTGGGAGGCGAAGGCGTAGGGCAGGCCGCGCTCGGCGGCGAGGCGCGCCGAGAACAGGCTGGAGCCGAGCAGCCAGATCGGCACATTGGTGCCGGCGCCGGGCATGGCGATGAGCTTCTGGCCGGGCTGCGGCGGGGCCAGCAGCTGCTGCAGTTCGGCCACGTCGCGGGGGAAGTCTTCTTCGCGCTCGATACGCTCGCGGCGCAGTGCGCGCATGGTCAGGCCGTCGGTGCCGGGGGCGCGGCCGAGGCCCAGGTCGATGCGCCCGGGGTAGAGCTCGGCCAGCGTGCCGAAGGCTTCGGCGACCACCAGCGGGGCGTGGTTGGGCAGCATCACGCCGCCGGAGCCGACGCGGATGCGCGAGGTGCCGCCGGCGATGTGGCCGACCAGCACGGCGGTGGCCGAGCTGGCGATACCGGCCATGTTGTGGTGTTCGGCCAGCCAGTAGCGGGTGAAGCCGAGGGACTCCACATGGCGCGCGGTGCGCAGGGAGATGGCAAGGGCGTCGGCCACGCTGCCGCCTTCACGGACGGCGACGAGGTCGAGCATGGACAGGGCGATCTGGTTCAGGGCTTTCATGCTGCGCATTGTGGGCGGCCGCTACCGGCTCCGCCAATCAGGGAAAGTCCCTTCGAGTCGCGGCGGGCGCCACGCGTTCCCCAATGCGTCTTTCCGTCCCGCCGCCGGTGGGGCCGGCAGCGGGACGCGTCAGCGCCCGATGACGCCTTCCAGCGGCGAGCTGGCGCTGGCGTGGTACAGGCGGCGTGGCATGCGGCCGGCCAGGAAGGCGTGGCGGCCGGCTTCAACGCCGAGGCGCATGGCGGTGGCCATCCGTACCGGGTCACCGGCGGCGGCGATGGCGGTGTTCATCAGCACGCCGTCGCAGCCCAGCTCCATCGCGATGGCGGCGTCCGAGGCGGTGCCGACACCGGCATCGACGATCACCGGCACCCGCGCGGCGTCGATGATGAGGTTGAGGTTCCACGGGTTGAGGATGCCCATGCCGGAGCCGATCAGGCTGGCCAGCGGCATGATTGCCACGCAGCCGATGTCCTCCAGCATGCGCGCCTGCACCGGGTCGTCGGAGCAATACACCATCACCCGGAAGCCGTCGCGCACCAGCACTTCGGCGGCCTTCAGCGTTTCCGGCATGTTGGGGTAGAGGGTCTCCGCACTGCCCAGCACTTCCAGCTTGACCAGGTCGTGGCCGTCCAGCAGCTCGCGGGCGAGGCGCAGGGTGCGGATCGCCTCCATCGCGCTGTAGCAGCCAGCGGTGTTGGGCAGCAGCGTGTAACGGTGCGGGTCGAGCACATCGAGCAGGCTGGGCTGGGACGGGTCCTGGCCGATGTTGGTGCGGCGGATCGCCACGGTGACGATCTGGGCGCCGCTGGCCTCCACCGCGTCGCGGGTTTGGGCGAAGTCCCGGTACTTGCCGGTGCCCACCAGCAGGCGCGAGCGGAAGGTCTGGCCGCCCATGATGAAGGGGGTGTCCAGCGGTGTTGCGACGTGATGTGCTTCGGGTTTTCCCATGTCAGCCTCCTCCGACTGCGACGACGATTTCCACCCGGTCCTGCCCGACCAGCGGGGTGTGGGCGTAATGGCTCTTGGGCACGATCTGCCCGTTCACTTCGACGGCCACCCGCTTGCCGGCGTAACCCAGGTCGATGACCAGGTCGGCGACGCGCCACGGAGTGGGAATCTCGCGGGGCTGGCCGTTGAGACGGATCGGGATGCTCATGCTGCGGCCTCCGCGATCAGCCCGCTGCCGGCGGCCAGCTGGTCGGCCCGGTAGGACGAGCGCACCAGCGGTCCGGCGGCCACTTCGACGAAGCCCAGCTCCAGCGCAATGTGCCGCCAGCGCTCGAACTCCTCCGGCGGCACGTAGCGTTCCACCGGCAGGTGGGAGGCGGACGGGCGCAGGTACTGGCCGAGGGTCAGGATGTCGCAGTGGTGGGCACGTAGGTCGCGCATCGCGGCGAGGACTTCCTCGTCGGTCTCGCCGAGGCCGAGCATCAGCCCGGACTTGGTGGGCAGCGCCGGGTGGCGGGCCTTCATGTCGGCGATCAGGCGCAGGGATGCGGCGTAGTCGGCGCCGGGGCGCACCGCCCGGTACAGGCGCGCCACGGTTTCCAGGTTGTGGTTGAAGACGTCGGGCAGCGCGTCGCCGAGGGTTTCCAGGGCCAGCGCCTCGCGGCCGCGGAAGTCGGGGGTCAGGATCTCGATCTGCACCCGCGGCGAGGTGTTGCGGATGGCCGCGATGCAGGCCGCGAAGTGGCCGGCGCCGCCGTCGCGCAGGTCGTCCCGGTCCACCGAGGTGATGACGACGTAGCGCAGTGCCATCGCCGCCACGGTGCGCGCCAGGCGCGCCGGTTCGTCGGCGTCGAGCGGGGCGGGGCGGCCGTGGGCCACGTCGCAGTAGGGGCAGCGGCGGGTGCAGATGCTGCCCATGATCATGAAGGTGGCGGTGCCGCGGGCGAAGCACTCGCCGATGTTGGGGCAGTCGGCCTCCTCGCAGACGGTGTGCAGCTCCTGTTCGCGCAGCAGCTTCTGCAGGTCGCGCACAGAGGCGGTGCCCGGATCGCGGGCGCGCAGCCAGGGCGGCTTGGGCGGCGAGGCGCGCTGGCTGTCCACCTTCACGGGGATGCGGGCCAGCTTGTCGGCGCCGCGCAGGCTGACGGGCGTGGCGTGGGCAGTGGGCATGATGTCTCCTTGGGGTGGGGGCTTGCGGTCCGGTTCGGGCCGGACTCCGGTGTTTTCAGGCCTGCGGCGGCCCGCGCGGCAGGGCGGACACCAACCCACGGGGAGGGGGGATACCCGTGGGCCGGCGTTCCGTCCGCCGGCGGAGCCGGTCAGCCGACGAAGCGGGCAATGGCCCGATTGACGTCGTTGGCGGCTTCCATCTGAACCATGTGGCCGCGGTTGCCGAGCACTTCCACCTGCACCTTGCCGGACACCGCGTGGGCGTGGGCGACCGGGATGATGCGGTCTTCCTCGCCCCAGATCACCAGCACCGGCTTGCCCAGTTCGGCCAGCTGGTCGGCCATCACGCTGTTCTGGCGGCCGTCGGCGAAGAGGTTGCCGGACAGGGTGGAGAGGGCCTCGCCGACGCCTTCCAGACGCTTGTACTTGAGCAGGTCGTCCACCAGCTGGCGGGTCACCAGGCTGCTGTCGGCGAACAGGTCGGCCAGCAGCGGCTTGAGGGCGTTGCGGTTGGCGGCCGAGACGAAGCCCTGGATGTAGCCGGTGTTGATCTCGTTGCCCAGGCCGGCACTGCCGATCAGGCTGAGGGAGCGGACCTTCTCCGGGTGGCGCAGGGCCATCGTGAGGGATACCGCGCCGCCCATCGAGTGGCCGACCAGGTGGGCCGAGGCGACGTCAACCGCGTCGAGGAACGCCGCCACCGTGTCGGCCAGCGCGGCCAGGTTGCCCTCGCCGACGTCCTTGGTGGATTCGCCATGGCCGGGCAGGTCGAGGGCGTACACCGCCCGGTCGGCGGCCAGCGCTTCGTGGTTGAACAGCCAGTTGTTGAGGTCGCCGCCGAAGCCGTGGATCAGCAGCATCGCCTCGCCGCCTTCGCCGCGCTTGAGGTAGCGCAGCTTGTGGCCATTGACCTCGATCTTCTGGGTGGTCGGGCCTTGGTCTTCTTCCGCGCCCTCGGCGGGCTTGAAGTTGGACAGGAAGTCGGCGACGAAGGCGTCGATGTCGGCGTCGGACACGCTGGCGTCGGCGATGACGCCGAGCAGGCCGCCGACCGGCAGCACGTCTTCTTCATTGGCGAGCTGGCGGCGCAGCACGCCGGTGGCACCGGCTTCGACGGCGCCGGCGATCTTCTCGCTCTCGACTTCGACGATTTCCTGGCCTTGCTCGACGGCATCACCGACCTGCTTGAGCCAGCCGTTGACCTTTCCCTCCTGCATGGAAAGGCCCCACTTCGGCATGGTGATGGTTTGGATGGCAGACATTACTTGTACTCCTTGACGCTCTTGACGGCGGCGACGATCTTCGCCGCGCTGGGGATGTAAAGCTCTTCGAGCGCGTCGCTGAACGGCACCGGAGCGTGGAAGCCGGTGACCTGGCGGATCGGCGCCTTGAGGCTGTCGAAGGCTTGCTCGGCGACCAGGCCGGCGATGTCGGAGGCCATGCTGCAGCGGGGATGGGATTCATCCACCACCACCAGGCGGCCGGTCTTCTCGACGCTTTCGAGGATGGTGTCGGTGTCCAGCGGCGAGGTGGTGCGCGGGTCGATGATCTCGCAGTGGATGCCTTGCTTCTGCAGGTCGGCGGCAGCCTCCTGGGCCTTCAGCACCATGCGGCCGAAGGCCACGATGGTCACGTCGTGGCCTTCGCGGACCACGGCGGCTTCGCCGAAGGGCACGGTGTAGAGCTCTTCCGGCACTTCGCCTTCCATCGTGTAGAGGGCCTTGTGCTCGAGGAAGATCACCGGGTCGTTGTCGCGGATCGACTGGATCAGCAGGCCCTTGGCGTCGTAGGGGTTGGACGGCACCACCACCTTCAGGCCCGGGATGTGGGTGAAGATGTTGTACAGGCACTGGGAGTGCTGCGCCGCGGCGCGGAAGCCGGCGCCGTACATGGCGCGGATCACCACCGGGGTTTCGGCCTTGCCGCCGAACATGTAGCGGAACTTGGCGGCCTGGTTGAAGATCTGGTCGAAACACACGCCGAGGAAATCGACGAACATCAGCTCGGCCACCGGGCGCATGCCGCAGCAGGCGGCGCCGATGGCGGCACCGACGTAGCCGGATTCGGAGATCGGGGTGTCGATGACGCGGCCCGGATGCTTGGCGTACAGCCCACGGGTCACGCCGAGCACGCCGCCCCAGGCGTCCTGCTCGCCCGGTGCGCCGGAGCCGCCGGCCACGTCTTCGCCCATCACGATGACGTTCTGGTCGCGGGCCATTTCCTGGTCGAGAGCCTCGTTGATGGCCTGTTGGTAGGTAATCTTTCGTGCCATTTTTATGTCTCCTGAATTCTTTGGGCGGGCGTGATCAGTAGCTCACGTACACATCGGTGAGCAGGTCGGCTTCGGTGGGTTTCGGGTCGGACTTGGCCTTGACCACGGAGCCGTCGATGAGGGCCTTCACTTCGGCGTCGATGGCGTCCAGGTCGGCCTGGGCGAGCTCGCCGCTGGCGGTCACACGGCGGGCGAACTGCAGCAGGCAGTCCTTGGTGTCGCGGATGTTCTGCACTTCGCCGGGGGCGCGGTAGGTCTGCTGGTCGCCCTCGAAGTGGCCGTAGTAGCGGGACAGCTTCACTTCCACCAGGGACGGGCCGCCGCCGTTGCGGGCGCGCTCGATGGCCTCGCCGGCGGCTTCATGGACGGCGAAGAAGTCGAAGCCGTCCACCGTGATGCCGGGCATGCCGAAGGCCGAGGCGCGGTCGGCGATGGTGTCGCAGGCCACCGAGTAGTTGTAGGAGGTGGCTTCCGCGTAGCCGTTGTTCTCGGCCAGGAAGATCACCGGCAGGTTCCACACCGAGGCCAGGTTCATGGCTTCGAAGATGGTGCCCTGGTTGGAGGCGCCGTCGCCGAAGAAGCACACGCTGACGTTGCGGGTGCCGCGCAGCTTGGCCGCCAGCGCGGTGCCGCACACCAGCGGGCCGCCGCCGCCGACGATGCCGTTGGCGCCGAGCATGCCCACCGACAGGTCGGCGATGTGCATGGAGCCGCCCTTGCCCTTGCAGGTGCCGGTCTTGCGGCCCCAGATCTCGGCCATCATGCCGACCGGATCGACGCCCTTGGCGATGCAGTGGCCGTGGCCGCGGTGGGTACTGGCGATGTGGTCGTCCTTGGTGAGGTTCATGCACACGCCGGTGGCGGACGCCTCTTCGCCCGCATAGAGGTGGACGAAGCCCGGGATTTCACCGGTGGCGAAGTCGGTGTGCAGGCGCTCTTCGAATTCGCGGATGGTGCGCATGGTGCGGTAGGCCGTCAGCAGGTCATCGCGAGTCAGTTTCTTGGTCACGGTTGTCTCCAGATTGTGGATTTTTGGGTGATGCTTCCGGTGCGGAGCGGGCTGCCCGCGCCGGGGTCGGTGGCGGTCGGCGCCGCGGGGCGCCGTCCGGGGTTGAGGGCTGCGGGCGGGCCGCAGGCGGGAAAAAGGTGGTGGGTCATGCCGGCATCTCCGTGGCCAGCGGGCGCCGCAGCGCGCCGTGGCGCACCGCGGCGGCGAGGGTGGCGCGCACGTCCAGCGTGCGCGGGCCGTCCAGTTCGAGAGTCACGCTGGCCGGTTCGCGGCCGTTGAGTTCGATCTCCCGTTCGCCGTCGAGGGCCAGGCTGCCGCGCAGGCAGCGCAGCGCTCGGGGCTCGCCGGGCAGCAGCAGGCCGTGGGCGGCCACCGGCACTGGCACGACCAGTCCCGGCGCGATGGGGGCCAGCACCGCCGACGTGGCACCGTCGCACTGCACCCAGGCGCCTTGCCACTCGTTGCGGCCCACCGGGGCGAGCATCGCGGCGATGCTGGAGAGGCCGATGGCGTCCGGTTCGGCGAAGCTCACGAACAGCTCGGCGATGCTCGACGGGTCCCACACGGCGCGGGCGCCTACGTGGTCGAGGTGGGTCACGCAGACATCCACCAGAGCGATCTCCTCCCGTTCGCCGACCCGTACGCGCAGCTGCTTGTTGGGCACCGCGGCTTCGTCGACGCTGACTGCGCCGTTCGCCAACAGGCCGGCGGCGAGGCCGGTCAGCGTTGCTTCGCGCAATTCGGGGAAGGCGTTGTTGGTGCCGGACGACAGCGTGGCCAGCGGGATGTCGCCGCATTCGGAGGCCACCACGCGGTGGGTGCCGTCGCCGCCAAGCACGACGATGACTGCCACGCCGGCCGCTCGCATGCGGCGGATCGCCTCCGTGGTGTCGCTGGCGTCGTGGCGTAGCTGCATCGGCAGGAATTCCACCTGCGGCCACGGCTGGCCGCGGTCGGCCCGGTGGCCGTCGATGGCGCGGGTCAGCCCGGCGGTGATGCCCACCACGTCCGGCATCATCACGACCTTCTGTACGCCCACCGCACCGAAGGCGCCGAGCAGGCGCTCGATCATGTTGACCTTTTCCACCGTCGGAAAAACCAGTGCCTTGCTGGTCAGCCGGCGGATGTCCCGCCCCGAGGCGGGATTGGCCAGGATGCCGATCGGAGGGATTTGGAAGTCGTGTTTCACAATTGGGCTTCAATTGGTTGGCGAATTACGCTCCTTTGTGCACGGGGCGTGCCAATTGCCGATTGAATACCGGATTGGTGCGCTGCTATTTTTGTATGATGATGAAGTTTAAGGGTTTTATATTTTTGATATTGCTGTGCGGTGAAATTGATTTTGAAAATGGAGGGTGAGAAATGAGGCGCCGGGGCGAGAAAGAGACGAGAAACTGAGACAGGTGTCTCAATTTACGGAGACAAACGTCAGCATTGATTTAATTGCCGTAGCGGAATACGCTTTGCCGTTACCAAAGGATGTTTTTCCTAAAACACTCCCGATATATATGGGGGAAATAAAATGATGCGGGGACAAGGTGATATCGCCCGCCACGTGGAACGCGTGGTCGAGGTGGTGGAGAGGGGTGCGCGGCTGCCCAGGCATCCGGCGCAGGACCGGCTGACGCGCTCGTGGCAACGCTCTCTGAGCAAATACCAGGTCGATCCGGGGCTGGCGACGACGCCCCAGGTGGTGACCGCGCAGGAATTGCGCGAGCACCGCGACCGTCTGGATGCCTTCATGCGCATTGCGCGGGAGGGCATGGATCGCCTGCATGAACAATTGCGGCCGTCGAGCTATTGCGTGCTGCTGACCGACGCCACCGGCGTCACCGTCGATTTCCGCACCGTGCCGGAACTGGACAAGGAATTCCGCGCCCAGGGTTTCCGCAATGGCACGCGCTGGTCCGAAATGGATGAAGGCACCTGCGGCGTCGGCACCTGTCTGGTGGATGGCCAGCCGATCCTCGTGCACCGGGGCGAGCATTTCCGCTCCCACAACATCGGCTTCACCTGCAGCTCGGCGCCGATCCTCGGCATCGACGATCAGCCGCTGGCGGTGCTCGATGCGTCGGCGCTGTATTCGCCGGAGAACCGTGACAGCCAGTTGCTGGTGTTCCAGATGGTGGTCGAGAAGGCGCGCCTGATCGAGGACGCCTTCGCATTCCACAGCCTGCGCCAGTACTGGATATTGCAGTTCGGCCGCAGCCCCGAGCTGCTGCACGTGCAGACCGACTACCTGCTCGCCTTCGACGACACCGGCATGATCGTCGGCGGCAATCGCCGGGCCCGCAAGGAATTGCTGCAGCGGCCGGGGCGGATGATCAGCTGCGTGTCCGACCTCTTCGAATGCTCCGCCGCCGATCTGCTGGCAGCGGCCCACGCGCAGCCGGGGCAGGCCATTCCGCTGCGCGTGCAGGACAGCGGCGAACGTTTCTTCGCGCTGCTGCGGGTGCCCGATGCACGGCGCCGTGCGCCGAGCGATGTGCACCACGGCGCGACCAACGACGAGGGCTGCAACGAGGTGCGCGGTTTCGGCCACCTGGCCACCGACGATTCGCGGGTGCGCACCAACGTCAGCCGCGCGCTGAAGGTGGCCAACCGGGACATCCCGGTGATGCTGCTGGGCGAGACCGGCACCGGCAAGGAAGCCTTCGCCAAGGCCATCCACGACTGCAGCAGCCGCCACAAGCAACCCTTCATCGCCCTCAACTGTGCGGCGATTCCGGAAAGCCTGATCGAGAGCGAGCTGTTCGGCTACCGGGACGGTGCCTTCACCGGTGCGCGGGCCAAGGGCGCCCGCGGCAAGATCCTGCAGTCCGACGGCGGCACGCTGTTCCTCGACGAGATCGGCGACATGCCGCTGGTGCTGCAGAGCCGTTTGTTGCGCGTGCTGGCCGAGGGCGAGGTGCTGCCGCTGGGTGCCGAGCAGCCGATCCCGGTGAAGCTGCACATCATCTGCGCGACCCACCAGAACCTGCCGCGCCTGGTGGAGGAGGGGCGCTTCCGCGAGGATCTGTACTACCGCCTCAACGGCGCGGTGTTCGTGCTGCCGCCGCTGCGCGAGCGGGAGGACATCGGCACGGTGATCGACCGGGTGCTGGAGGAGGAGGTCAAGGCGATGGGGCGGGAATCCCTACGCCTGGCGCCGGAAACCCGCGATGCGCTGATCCGCCACGGCTGGCCCGGCAACATCCGCCAGCTGCGCCACGCGATGCGCTACGCCTGCGCGATCTGCGAGAGCACGCTGCTGCACACCGCGCATTTCCCGCCGGACTTGTTCTTCGGTCCGCGCCTGGTGTCGGCGCGGCCGGCGCCGCGGGACGATCACGGCATCCACAGCCTGCGCGAATCCCTGCCGGAGCCGCCTGCGCCGCCGCTGAAGGAGAAGGACGCCCGGCTGCGCGAGCGCATGCTGGAGGTGCTGCGGCGTAACCAGTGGCAGGTGACGGTGTCGGCGAAGGAGCTGGGCCTGTCGCGGGCCACCTTCTATCGCAAGCTGACGCGCCTCAACATCGTGCCGCCCAACCGGCGGGACCACTGACAAGCGCGTTTCGTCTGGCTGAATGAAGTGCCCGTCCGGCACCCGCAAGGGGAGGCCGGGCGGGCACTTCCGCGTTTACGCCGCGAAGTCGAAACGGCCGTCGGCCACCAGCTCGGCCAGCGGACGGCGGGTGTTGGGTGTCTCCCGCGTCTGCAGGGCTTCGGGCAGGCTGGCCTTGTCGCCGAGCTTGCCCACCGCGATGACCGCCTCGACCGCGTAGTCGTCGGGGATGCCGAGGCTGGCGCGCAGGCCGTCGGC
Organism: Zoogloea sp. GDB6; assembly: GCF_056724105.1. Classification (NCBI taxonomy): domain Bacteria; kingdom Pseudomonadati; phylum Pseudomonadota; class Betaproteobacteria; order Rhodocyclales; family Zoogloeaceae; genus Zoogloea; species Zoogloea sp. GDB6. Next base: position 964,264 of record NZ_CM161497.1, read on the forward strand.
GTCGAAGCCGCCGAGGCCGTGGGCGTGCCAGCCCGACAGGGTGGCCTGGAAGGCCAGGCTGGCCCACGCGGCGCCGGTGTCGAAGGAGTGCCAGGCATTGGGCTGGCTCTCGGTGGCGCCCGGTGCGGTGTACTGCTTGTGGGACAGCACGACGACCAGCGCCGCGGCCTTGTGGGCCCAGCCGCGGTTGAACTCCACGAGATTGTCGAAAACCGGCTGCCAGCTCGGCGTGTCGCGGCGCGCGTAGATGAAGCGCCACGGTTGCGCGTTATAGGCCGACGGCGCCCAGCGCGCGGCTTCCAGCAGTGCGAGCAGGCTTTCCTCGGGGATCTGTTCGCCGGTGAAGGCGCGGGGCGACCAGCGCTGCGTGAACAGCGGGTCGATCGGGTAGTCGGTCTGGCGTGCCTGGGTCATCGGGGGCTCCGGGGAATGTGATCGAAGAGACGCCTTCATCATGCATCCGGACCTGCGCCGGGGTGAAACAAGGAATCCTGGGATGCTTGTGACGCAAAACTAAGCTGCGAATCCGCATTGCCCGCCGCGCAGGGTGGCGGCGGGAGCACCGATCAGCGGCTGGCCTGGGTCGTGTGCACCGGGCCGATGCCCCACACCTGGATGATCGCCTCCTCGTTCTTGGCGCCGTCGTAATGGACCTGGCCGCCGTGGTGGATGACGTAGCCGCCGGCCGTTACCGGAACGGTGGCGTCCGGATCGAACTTGTCGCCGGTGCCGACCCACCAAGTGCCGGACAGCACCGCGAAGAAGCGGTCGCCGTTGTGGAAGTGCGGCCGGCTGAAGTTGTTGCCCGGCAGCCACTTGATGCGCACCACGTAAGGCCCGGGCTTGCTCGGGTCGCCGAACAGCACCGCCTGCTCCGACGTGCCGGCCGCGTTGCGCACCCACTTGATGTCCTGCGGCAACTGGTATTCGACCGCGCGGGGATCGAGCCCGGCGGCCTGGACGGTGTGCGGCAGCCCGCCGCCGGCGAGGAGGAGGCCAAAGCCCAGCAGGCCGGCCAGCTTGAGGGTGGAAGAGATCATGTGCGTAGCCCTGTGCCAGAAAAATGGCAAACGACTACGCAGCTTTCGTGCCGCCCGTGGCGGGCTTGCGCTGCGGGGCCAGCAGGCGATCACGGACTGGTCGCCTGCTGGCCGGGCAGCAGCCAGGGTGGGAATTCCAACAGTGGCAGGGCTGTTGCTCGCCGCCACGCCGGGTTCAACCGGCGATCGCCTGGGGCAGCGCGGCGCGCATCACGTCGATGAAGCAGCGCAGGCGGGCCGGGTAGAAGCGGGCGTAGGGATAGACCAGGCTGACCGGCAACGGCGCGGCCTGCCAGTCCGGTGCCAGTTGCACCAGGCGTCCGTCGGCCAGCGCCTCGGTCATCACCCATGCCGAGCCGACACCGACGCCCAGGCCCATCAGGGCCGCGCTCTTCAGCGCGTACAGGCTGTCGGTGCTCAGACGCGGTTCGATCGGCACGACACGGCGCTCGCCCGTCGCCACGTGGCGCAGCGCGATCTCGTGGCGGTAGTAGGTGCGCAGGGCCAGCCAGGGCAGGCCGGCGAGGTCTTCCGGCTCGCGGGGCATGGCGCCGGTGGCGAGCACTGACGGCGCCGCGACGACGATGCGTGGCACCTCGGCGAGCTGGATGGCCACCAGCGACGAATCGCGGATCTCGCCGACCTGGATCGCGCAGTCGATGCCGGCGGCGATGAAGTCCTGGATCGCGCTGTCGTCGTGCAGCAGCCATTCGACCTTCATGCGCGGGTAGCGCTGCAGGTAGCTGGCCAGCGGGCCGACCAGGCGTTCCTGGCCGAAGGCATGGGGCGCGACGACGCGCAGCACGCCTTCCGGTTCCTCGCGGGCGCCTTTCAGGTCGGACTCGAAGGCCGCCCAGTTGGCCAGCAGGGCTTTGGCGCCTTCGTAGCAGCGTTCGCCGTCCACCGTCAGGCGCATGGTGTGGGTGGAGCGCTGCAGCAGGCGCACGCCGAGGGATTTCTCCAGGGTCTGCAGGCGCCGGCTGATGGTCGGCTGGGTCATGCCGAGCTGGGCGGCAGCGGCTGACAGGTTGCCGGCTTCGACGATGCGCACGAAGGTCTGGATCAATTCCAGGCGGTCGCCGGTGGCCGACGCGGTGGCGGTGGCGGGGGCATCGGCGCGGGCGCGCGGCTCGCCGGGGGCGGTGATGAGCGTCTTCTTCATGCGTCAAACGTATAGCAAATCTGCATGCCGGGCTACTACCGTGGTGATCGGGCGACGGGCAAGCTTCGTTCACCCATGAAACAGGAGCTTTGCCATGACTTCCATTTGCAAGACGCATGACCCGCTGGCCGTCCCGCTGGCACCGGAGTTGATCGAGCCGGCGCTGCCGGAGGTCCGTCGGCCGGCCCGCTCGCTGATCTTCCTGCTGGCGGCGGGCGCCGGCCTGTCCGTCGCGTCCCTGTACTACAGCCAGCCGCTGCTCGGCGTGCTGACGGCCGAGTTCGGCGCCGGCGCGCGGGAAGCCGGCTTCGTGCCGACCCTGACCCAGCTCGGCTACGCGCTGGGCATCCTGCTGTTGGCGCCGCTGGGCGACCGCCACGACCGCCGTCAGATCATTCTCGGCAAGTCGGTGCTGCTGGTGCTGGCCCTGCTGGCGGCCGGGTTGGCCGGGGACTTCGGCGGCTTCCTGCTGGCCAGCCTGGCCATCGGCCTGACCGCCACGCTGGCCCAGGATTTCGTGCCGGCCGCCGCCAGCCTCGCGCCGGAGCAGAGCCGCGGGCGCATCGTCGGCACGGTGATGACCGGCCTCTTGATGGGCATCCTGCTGTCCCGCGTGGTCAGCGGACTGGTGGCCGAGTACTGGGGCTGGCGGGCGATGTTCGCCGCGGCGGCGGTCGGCATTGCGCTCATCGGCGTGGCCGCGTGGCGCTGGCTGCCGCAGTTCGCGCCGACCACGCAGCTGTCCTACCGTGCCCTGCTTGCGTCCTTGCCGGCGCTGCTGGGTCGCCATGCGGAGCTGCGCCGCGCGGCGCTGGCCCAGGGGCTGCTGTCGGTGGGCTTCAGCGCCTTCTGGTCCACGCTGGCGCTGATGCTGCACGGCGCGCCCTTCCATCTGGGGAGTGCCGCCGCCGGTGCCTTCGGGCTGGCGGGTGCGGCCGGTGCGCTGGCCGCGCCGATGGCTGGCCATCTGGCGGACCGTCGCGGACCGGCCCTGGTGATCCGCCTGGCGTCTGGCCTCGCCGCACTGTCCTTCGGTCTGATGGGGCTCGGCACGCAGTTGCCGCCGACCGTCCAGCTGGTGGTGCTGGGTATCGCCACGGTGGGCTTCGACCTCGGCGTACAGGCCTCGCTGATCGCCCACCAGAGCATCGTGTATGGCCTCGACAGCGGTGCGCGCAGCCGTCTTAATGCGGTCCTGGTGGTGAGCATGTTCGTCGGCATGGCGGCGGGGGCGGTGGCCGGCAGCCTGCTGTTTGCCCAGTGGGGCTGGCTGGCGGTCACCGGCCTGGCGATGCTGACGTCCCTGGCGGCACTCGCCGTGCGCGGGCTGCGCGACTGATTGGGGGGCGACGGTCGCGGTGGTGGCAAGGGCTTGCCGCCACGTGTTCCGGACAGAAACGCTGCCAGCTGTGGCAGCGTTTCTGTCAGAAGACTGCCAGCGTGGCGCGCCGGGCCAGCGGCAGCTCAGGCCAAACCCTTGATCACAGGGGCTTTCCGCCGGCCGGGCCAGATGGCACGGATGTTGTTATGGATAGGGTGATTCGCCACGGTTTCGTGAAGCAGTTTTCGCCGTGGTGCCGACCCATTTCAACGCGAGTTCCTTGCAGCCATGAGCGAAGCAGACCCTCGAACCATCATCCCTCCCGACTCCCAGGCCAGGGCGCGGGCGGAAACTGAAGACACCCTCTACGCTGTCCGCCAGAAGGTTTACCCCCGTGCGGTGACGGGCCGCTTTGCGACCTGGCGGTGGATTCTGGTGTGGGCGACGCAGATCATTTTCTACGGCCTGTGCTGGCTGCCGTGGAATGGCCGGCAAGCGGTGCTGCTGGACGTAGTGCAGCGCAAGTTTTACATCTTTGGCTGGATCTTCTGGCCGCAGGACGTGTTCTTTCTGGCGATCCTGCTGATCATCAGCGCGTATTCGCTGTTCTTCTTCACGGCGGTGGCGGGGCGGCTATGGTGTGGCTATTCGTGCCCGCAGACCGTCTATACCGAGATCTTCATGTGGATCGAGGAGAAGATCGAAGGCAACCGCGCCCAGCGCATGAAGCTGGACCAGGCCCCGCTGAGCGCCCGCAAGCTGGCGATCAAGGGTGCCAAGTTCGGCGCCTGGGGCGCCCTGGCGCTGTGGACGGGTTTCACGCTGGTCGGCTACTTCACGCCGATGCACGAACTGCTGCACGAGGCGGCGACGTTCAGCTTCGGCCCGTGGGAGCTGTTCTGGATTTGCTTCTACGGCGGCTTCACCTACCTGTTTGCCGGCGTGATGCGCGAGCAGGTCTGCAAGTACATGTGCCCGTATGCCCGCTTCCAGGGCGTGATGTTCGACCCGGACACGCTGGTGATCACCTACGACCCCGAGCGGGGCGAGCCGCGCGGCGCGCGGCGCAAGGGCGTCGAGCCGAAGACGGTGGGCAAGGGCGACTGCGTCGACTGCGGCATCTGCGTGCAGGTCTGCCCGACCGGCATCGACATCCGCAACGGCATGCAGTACGAGTGCATCGGCTGCGCGGCGTGTATCGACGCCTGCGACCAGGTGATGGACAAGATGAACTACCCCAAGGGGCTGATCCGCTACACCACCGAGAACGCGATGAAGCGGCACTGGGGCAGGAAGGAGATCGTCGGGCACGTGATGCGCCCGCGGATCCTGATCTACGCCGGGGTGCTGGTGGCGATCTGCACGGCCTTCGTGTGGGGTCTGGCGACGCGCTCGACGCTGCGGGTCGATGTGATCAAGGACCGCTCGACGCTGAGCCGGGAGATCGAAGGGGGCCTGATCGCCAACGTGTACAATCTGCAGGTGATGAACATGACCGAGAAGCCGCGGCGCTATGCCCTATCGGCGAGCGGGCTGGACGGGGTGAAGCTGAGCCCGGCCGGGCCGATCGAGCTGGATGCGGCGGAACTCAAGTCGGTCACCATCGAAGTGGCGGCGCCGCCCGAGTCGGGCAAGCCCGGCTCCAACACCGTGTATATCGAGGTGAAGGCGCTGGACGATGAAACCGTGGCGGTACGGGAGAAGTCGGTGTTCCTGATACCGCAGTAAGGACCGGAAGCTGTCGGCCCCACTGTGCGTGGGGTTGGCGCAGCGGCAGGCGAGGGGAAGCAGGAGCGATCCGGCTTCCCCTTTTCACGTCCGGAAGGTCGGTGGATGGGGGCTGCCGGTGTTCGCTGGCGCTTGCCTGCCCGGATACCCGTCAGCCCAGTTCCTTGATGCGGCGGTATAGCGTGCGCTCGCTCATGCCCAGCTGCGCCGCCAGGCTCTTGCGCGAGCCCCGGTGGCCCTGCAGCGCGGCGCGCAGCTGGGCGTCACTCGGTGCTGCAGGGCGCCCGGCGGTCAGGGCGTCGGGGCTCAATACGTTGCCGGCGTCCGCGGCCGCATCGCCGCCGGATTCGCCGAATTGCAGCTCCTCCGGCAGATGCCGCAGTTGCAGCAGATCACCGTCACACAGCAGGCTGGCGCGCTCCAGGATGTTGCGCAGCTCCCGCACATTGCCCGGGTAGTCGTAGGTCAGCAAGCAGTCCAGCGCGTCCGCGGCGATGCCCAGTGGGCGCTCCGGCGCCACCCGTTTGAGCAGGGCTTCGGCCAGCAGCGGGATGTCTTCGCGGCGGCGGCGCAGCGGCGGCAGGCTGATCGGAAAGGCATTCACGCGGTAGAACAGGTCCTGGCGGAACTGGCCCCTTTCCACCAGGGCCTTGAGCGGCCGGTGGGTGGCGGAGACCAGGCGGATGTCGGCGCGGATCAGCTCGGTGCCGCCGACCCGCCGGTAGGTGCCGGTCTCCAGCAAGCGCAGCAGCTTGACCTGCATCGCCAGCGGAATATCGCCCAACTCATCGAGGAACAGCGTCCCGCCGCTGGCCACTTCGACGAGGCCGCTCTTGCGCGTGGTTGCGCCGGTGAAGGCGCCGCGCTCGTGGCCGAACAGTTCGCTCTCGAACAGGGTTTCGGTGAGGCCGGAGCAATCCACCGCCACGAAGGGCCGATCGGCGCGCCGGCTCGCCTCGTGGATGGCCTGAGCGGCCAGTTCCTTGCCCGTGCCGGACTCCCCCTGCAGCAGCACGCTCGCTTCGGATGGGGCGACGCGGGCCACCAGCTCCAGCATCGCCAGGAAGGCCGGCGCCCGGCCGATCAGCCCCTGGTCGGCGGCGACGCCGCGGGCCACCGGCAGCGGCTCCAGCTTCTCGATGAAGAAGGCGATCTCGCCGCCCCGGTCGCGCACCGGCGACAGTTCGATGTTCTCGTAGCGCTCGCCGCCGGCGGTGTGATGCAGATGCACCACGCGCTCCCGCTGGCCGGACTGCAGGCTGCGCGCCAGCGGGCAGGATTCGCCGGCCTGGTCGCAGGGCACCGGGTAGTGGTGGGACACCTCGTAGCAGTGGCGCCCGATCAAGTCGTCCGGCCGCTCGCATTTGGCACGGTAGGCGCCGTTGGCCGCCAGGATGCGGTAGTTGCGGTCGCACAGGATGTGCGGCTCCGGCAACGTGTCGAGGAAGGAGACGAGTTCGGGGAGGGGATGGGGGCCGATGCTCATGGGGAAAGGCTTTCTGCCAGATGGACTGCCGGATGCTGTCATGGCAGACCGCCACGGTCAAATCACTCCGGGAGGCCTGTTTCGGAGCTCATTCCGTCCTGGTGGCCGAAAGAACTGCCAGGCAAGGTCGTGGCAGTGCGCGTGGCAGGCCCGATGGCAGCATGCTCGGCGCTGTGGGTGCGTAAGTAATTGATGTGAAAGGGGGTGTCGTTGTGCATTGGGATGGCATGGATGTTGATTAGCCGGAGCTGATACAGCGTGACCACCACCGCCAGCCCAACCGAGAGGATTCCATGCCCACCACGACCCTGCCGCCCGCCTTCGGCGGACCCGAATCTCCCCGCGATCCGTCCCGCCGGACCCTGCTCATCGCCACCGCCGGAGCCGGCGGGGCGCTGGCCGTGGCCGCCGCCGCGCCCTTCGTGGCGACGCTGACCCCGTCCGAGCGGGCGATGGCCGCCGGGGCGCCGGTCGAGGTGGACATCGACAAGCTCGCGCCGGGCGAGCTGATGGTTGTCGAATGGCGCGGTAAGCCGGTGTGGATCCTGCGGCGTACCCCCGACATGCTGGCCGCGCTGGCCCGAGCCGAGCCCCAGCTGGTCGATCCCCAATCCGGCGTGGCCTCCCAGCAGCCCGATTACGCCCGCAACACCCATCGCTCGCGCAATCCGGAGATCTTCGTGGCGGTCGGCATCTGTACCCATCTCGGCTGCTCGCCGTCCAGCGCCTTCCAGGCCGGTAACCCGGCCCTCGGCGCCGACTGGCCCGGCGGCTTCCTGTGCCCCTGCCATGGCTCGACCTTCGATCTGGCGGGGCGGGTCTTCAAGAACAAGCCTGCACCGACCAACCTGGAGATCCCGCCCTACAAGTACCTCAGCGACACCCGTCTGCTGATTGGCGCGGACGATGCGGCGGCGGCCTGAGGTCGGTGGAGGATGGCCATGCGCAAGATTCATCCCGACGCGGGAATGCCCGATGACACAGACCCCGGGCTGCGGCGGCTGTCCCTGCTGACCGGCGTCCTGCTGGCCGTGCTGTTGACGGCCTTTCCACACATCGCGCTGGACCGCTGGGGCGTTGCCGACCCGCTCGCTGCCCTGTGGCTGCTGTGGGCGATGGTCGCCGGATTCGCGAGCGGCTTCGGCGCGCTGCCCGCGTGGCGGCCGCTGCGGCTCGCCGCATCCAGCCAAGCCTGCCTGTCCGCGCTCGTGATGGCCGTGCTGCGGATGGCGGGGCATTGAGGAGCGCCGCAATGTACTTCCGGCAGTTCTTCGACCCGCAGACTTCCGCGATGAGCTACCTGTTCGCCCCGGCGGAAGCGGCGGCGGCGGTCGCCGTCGATCCCAATCCCGATCCCTGCCAGGCGCTGTTGCTTCAATCCCTGCTGGCCGAGCGCCGCTTCGAGCTGCGGATGATCCTGCTGACCCATGTCCATGGCGACATGCTGGAACGCCTGGCCCATCTCTATCCGGCGGTGCCGTTGGTGGCCGGCGCGCCGCCGGGCGGCGGCGAACGCTACCGGGCCGCCGGCGATGGCGACACGCTTCTCGTCGGCGCCGAGGCGATCCGCGTGATCGCCACGCCCGGCCATACGCCGTTCAGCGTGAGCTACCTGTGGCAGGACCGCCTGTTCTGCGGCGACGCGCTGGAGCTGGGCGGCTGCGGCCTGGCGGAAGGGGAGGTCTGCGATCCGGGGCGCATCTACGACTCGGTCGTGCACCGGCTGTTCACGCTGCCCGACGAGGTGCTGGTCTTTCCCGGCCATGACGTGCATGGGCGCACGGTGTCGACGATCGGCGAGGAACGCCAGCGCAACCCCTTCTTCCTGCCGCGTTCCCGCGATGCCTTCATGACTGCTTTCCGGGAACGCCAGCGGCCGAAGCCCGCTGGCTTCCGTTTCGATTCCCAATCTCTTTGAATCAGGAGAAAACCATGGCCTTGATGATTACCGAGGAATGCATCAGCTGCGACGTGTGCGTTCCCGAGTGCCCTAACGAAGCTATTTCCCAGGGAGACGACATCTATGTGGTCGACCCCGCCAGATGCACCGAATGCGTTGGCCACTTCGATGAGGCACAGTGCATCCAGAGCTGTCCGGTGGACTGCATCGTCCATGACCCGGCACATGTGGAGAGCCGGGACGAACTACATGCGAAATACGAGCGGACGAGGGCTTGAAGGAAAGACCGTTCAGTCTGCTTCGGCCAGCAGCCGATCCCGCTCGAAGCACCAGTGCCAGGGCTCATAGAGATAGCCCTCGGGATTGTTGCGCGGGAAAGACAGGGTATAGCCATGACCTGCCGCATGGGCGTTCAGCCACACGAAGGCGGCGGTGTCTTCGAAGGACGCGTCCGCCGGCGGACAGCCCGGCGTCGTCACGTCGATGGCGCAGCCGGTGTGGTGTTCCGACGTGCCCGGAATAGCCAGCACGCTCAGGATGTCGGCCAGCGCGAGGCCATTGTCCAGCTTGCGGCGGATCAGCTCCGCCTGGCGCTCGATGCTGCGGAAGGCCGATACCAGCTCCAGCACGACCCCGTCCGCTGCCGCCGCGGCCTGCATCTCCCACCACGCCTGGGCCGCCCGCGGCTGCAGCAGAAAGCCCCGGGCGGCAAGGGTTTCCACCACGACCAGGTCCTGCGCTTCCACGAACACCGGCAGTCCGCGCCGGGCGATCTCGCTGGCCGGGATGCCGAGTTGGTGGAGGAGGTCGGGCAGCTGCGTCTGCGGGCTGGAAAGAGAGGGAGCCATGGCCGTGGGCGTGAAGGGGGGGGCCGATGAGGCCCGCCGCTATCCTAATACGAAGGCCGTGCGACAGGCACGCCGCAGCGGTGCGTGTCCGTCCTCCCGCTGGGGGACAGGCTCAGTTTGCGTGGCGCAGCTTGCCCGCGTGGCTGCCATCAGCCGGTCAGGCCAGAACATCCCCGGCACCGTGGCGGGCCCGGTAGTCGCTCGGTGACAGGCCGGTCCATTCGCGGAAGGCGCGGCGGAAGCTGCGTTCGTCGGCGAAGCCGAGCACGTCGGCAACCTCGCGGATCGGCTCCCGGCCGCGCAGCATGCGCTGCGCATGGAGGGAGCGGGCCGCCCGCGACAGTACGCTGTAGCTGACGCCTTCCCGGTCGAGCATGCGCGCCAGCGTGCGGCGGCTGACCCCCATGTAGCGGGCCATCTCCTCCGACGAGCGGATCTCGCGGATGTGGTCGGACAGGAACTGCAGCGGCGTGCGGGCGCCCGGCACCTCGGCGCTGTCCACCTGGGCGCACAGGCGCAGCAGCTGGGTCCGCACGTCGGAATTGGGCACGCCGGTCGGGCGCTGGATCCACTCCCGCGTGAAATGGATCTGGGCGATATCGGCGCCGAGTTTCACCGGGCAGCCGAAAAAGTCCTCCAGGGCCTGCCGGGAAATACCTTCGGAATTCGTCAGCTCCACCTGCCGCGCAATCGGAATGCCCGGCGTGCGCGAGCGGGATACCGACAGGCAATTGACGAAATGGAATAGCTCGAGGGCGCTGCGCATTTCCGGGTCGTGGAATTTCGGAATATGCTGCATGCGCAGTCCGCCATCGCCGCCGGTTTCCGGCAGCGCACTCCACGCGGTGCGGAAACTGCGCGCGCAGAAGCGGATGCCTTCCTCGCCGGTGGGAAAAGCCATGGCCGCCAGCCCGATGAGGCCGAAGCTGGCGAAATTGACGCGCGACGCGTGATTGAAAAGGGATTCCCCCTTGTCGGCGCCGTGCCACAGCCGTTCGAGGATGCGCCGCAGGTCCACGTAGGAGATCACCATCGACGGCCAGTCCTGGGCCGACACGTCGAGCCCCAGCTCCCGCTCCAGCGCGGGCGGCAGGGCGCCCCGTTCGCGGGCCCAGGCGATCAGCCCGGACAGCTGGTAGAGCGTGAACTGGCGGTCGTGGATGCCGATGTCCCAGCCCCGGGCGGCGCCGTAGCCCGCAGTGGAAACCGTGTGGCGCAGATTGTCCGGGTCCAGGTATCCCATCGGGGCTCTCCATGATCGGATTGGTGGGCGTCGCCGGGTACGCGGCGGGCGTGAATGGGTATCGGGAGCGGCGGCTTCTTGCGAGGCCCAATAGGGAAAGTCGAAAGGCGCGGCAGTCCGCCGCCAGGCGCCCCGGAAAAAATATAACAAAGGCGCAGCGTGCCCCAAACGCAATCCTTGCGATAAGCAATCCATTAATCCTTCTAAACGTGGCACGGATTGTCCTTCTCCGAGGAGGGGGCGCTCGCCAACAATAGCGTCCAGATTTGGCGATGGGCCCCGCCGCGAATTGGACGGGGCACCGGAACCAATACCCTTTTATTCATTCATTTATTTCCGACCATGGCCCCGCCCAGCGAATCCACTCTTGCCGCGCCATTGCCGCCGGCCGATCGCCTCCCGAATCCGGCCGACGCCGCGGCGTCCCGCGACTGGGGCGCGCATGCCTCCCTGGCGCTGCTGCTGGCCCTCGGCGTGGTCTGCGTGATGGACGCGATGATCATTGCGTCGCTGCTCACGCCGATCAAGAACGAGTTCGGCTTCAGCGACGAGCAGATCGGCCGCCTGTCATCCCTGTTCACCCTGGCCGGCATCGTCGGCGCGCCGGTCTTCGGTTTCCTCGCCAACCGCCTCGGGCGCAAGGTGGTGCTGCTGGCCGGCGTGCTGCTGTGGAGCGTGGCGGCGGCGGCCACCGGGCTCGCCGAGGGCTTCGCCGGCCTGCTCCTGTGGCGCATCGTCACCGGCTTCGGCGAGGCCGCCTACAACAGCCTGGCGCCGAGCTGGCTGGCCGATCTGTACCGCCCCAAGTGGCGCAACCTGGTGTTCTCGCTGTACATGCTGAAGAACAAGATCGGCGCCGCGCTGGCGCTGGCCGTCGGCGGCTGGGTTGCCGCCCGGTATGGCTGGCGGGCTGCCTTCTTCGTCGCCGGGGTGCCAGGCATCGCGCTGTTCCTGGCGCTGCTGTGGGTCCGCGAGCCGGAGCTGGGCGGCAGCGAGGCGCGGGCGGCCGATGGCAAGCCGGTCGAACGGCCTGACTTCCGCGCCAGCCTGGCGGTGTTCCGCAGCCCCGGCTACGTGCTGCATGGCGTGGCGCTGGTGTTCTTCTTCACCGCCATGTCGGTGCAGATGTGGATTCCGGCCTTCCTGCACCGCGTCCATGGGCTCGCCAACCAGCAGGCCTCGGCCTTCCTGGCCCAGACGCTGCTCTTCACGCTGCCGGCCGGGCTGATCGGCGGCTACCTGTCGAGCCTGTTCCTGCGCCAGTACCGCTGGGGCTTCCCGGCCTTCCTGAGCAGCACCTCGGTGATCGCCGCGGCGGCCTTCACGCTGGCCTACACCACCGCCGACCTGGCCCTGGCGCAGGTCCTGATCGTCGCCGCCATCACCAGCTTCGGCCTCAGCGCCGGCACGCTGACCACGCTGGTGGTGGAGACCGTGCCGCCGCGCCTGCGCAACAGCGCCGCGGCCTTCTCGGTGGTGCTGACCTCCGGCGTGGCCGGCGTCATCGGCCCCGAGCTGGTCGGCGTGCTGTCCGACCGCTACTCCCTCGCCACCGCGGTGCTGGTGGCGCCGGCCTGCTACCTGGCCGCCGGCCTGGTCTGGCTGGGGCTGGCCGTGGCCATCAAGCTGAGCCCGGCCCGCGTGCTGCCCACCGCGTCCTGAACTTCCCCCGCAACCCGCAACGAAAGCCTGCCATGAGCCTCATCACCGCGACTCCCGAACGGGACGCCGCCCGCGCCGCTGCGCCCGCCGACCTCCGCTTCGAGCCCTATCCCGGCGACTGGATCGCCGCCGCCCGCGCCCTCGCCGCCGAGCTCAAGCCCGGCGCCGCCGAGCGCGACCACCAGCGCATCCGTCCCGCCGACGCGATCCGCCGCCTGCGCGAGACCGGCATCGTCAACCTCTTCTACCCGCGGGAGCACGGCGGGGGAGGGGGCAGCGTGCGCGACGCCGCCTGGTCGGTGCTGGAGATCGCCCGCGGCGACGGCTCGGTGGGCGCGCTGCTGGGCTTCCACATGTACAACTCGGCGGTGCCGCTGTTCCACGACTTCACCGGCGACAACGCCGCCATCGTGCGCCAGGCCACCGCCGGGCGCTGGTACTGGGGCAACGTGACCCAGTACGTGAACCGGGAGTTCTTCGCCACGCCCCACCCGGATGGCGGCTACGTCATCAACGGCGTCAAGAAGTGGAACACCGGCGCGCCCCTCGCCAACGTCACCACCGTGCTGGCCGAGCACAGCAACCGCCAGCACTTCATCTACGGCTACCTGCCGACCGACCGGGAAGGCATCCGCTTCCACGACGACTGGAACCCCATCGGCCTGCGCGGCGCCGACTCCAGCACCGTCAGCTTCGACAACGTGCGCCTCTACGCGGACGAGGTGATCCCGTGGAAGCATGCCGGCGCCCAGCGCAGCGTGCTGCCCTTCTGGACCACCTTCGGGGCGCTGTACTACTCGGCGGTGTACCTCGGCTTGGCGCTGGCCGCGCTGGACGCCGCCCGCGACTACGCGCTGCACGACCGGCGCCAGTCGATCCTGCCGGGCGCCAGTTCCATCGGCGGCGATCCGCTGGTGCAGACCCAGTTCGCCGATCTGTGGATCAAGGTCGAGGCGGCGCTGGGCTACTTCGACCGCTTCATCGCCGACCTGCAGGCAGGCTGGGACGGCCGCGCCCACATCGACGAGGACGGCCTGTCCGAGCTGTCGGTGAAGTCCCTCGGCCTGCGCTCCCACGCCTCGCAGATCGCGCTGGAGGTGACGCCGCGGGTCTTCGAGTTCGCCGGCGGCCGCGGCACCAGCGCCGCCAACGACTTCGACCGCTACTGGCGCGACGTCCGCACGCTGGCCTCCCACGACCCGCTGGTCCTGTCCCTGCGCCTGGTTGGCGACTACGCGCTGAACGGCACCCTGCCGCGCTTCCCGTCGCGTTTCCCCGAACCCGCCCAGGCCTGATCCGCCCCCCGACCCCGAGAGAGAACCCGACCATGACAAAGATCATCGACTGGCACACCCACTGGCTGTCGCCCCGCGCGCTGGCCTTCCTCGAAACGCGCGACGCCGCGCCCCGCGTGCAGCGCCGCCCCGACGGCGGGCTGGAGTTCCTGGTGAACAGCTCGGTGCTGTCCCGTGCGATCCCCATCGGCCCGACCTTCTTCGACGGGCCGACGCGCATCGCCCACATCGACGAGGCCGGCATCGACCACCAGGTGATCTCGTGGCCGACCACGCTGGGTGTCGACCCGGCCCTCGACGCGGCGGCCTCCCGCACGCTGTTCGGCGACTACAACGACGACCTGGCGGAGCTGGTGTCCCGCCATCCGGGCCGCCTCAGCGGCCTCGCCGCGCTGACCACCGCCGACGTCGAATGGTCGGCCCGCGAGCTCGACCGGGCCCACCGGGAGCTGGGCCTGATCGGCGCGGTGCTGCCGGCCGGCGCCTTCCTCAGCCTGGACGGCGCCCGCCACGTGGCGCCCATCCTCGAAGTGGCCCAGCGCCACGGTAGCCACCTCTACCTGCACACCGGCCTGGCCCATCCCAGCGTGCCGGGGCAGTGGGCCCATCCGCCGGCGGCCGACGCCGCCACCGCCCGCTGGCTGCTGGAATCCACGTCCCAGTTCTCCGCCGCGTGGATCACCCTGGCCCTCACGGATTACCTCGAACGCTACCCGGACGTGACGGTGCAGCTCGCCATGCTCGGCGGCATCCTGCCGGCGCTGGCCGGCTCCATCGACGCGCGGGGCCGCAAGGAAGGCCTGCCGCCGCAGCTGCCGGCGCTGCGCCGGGTGTATATCGACACCGGCGTGCTCGGCAGCGATCCGCAAGCCCTCGGCCTGGCGGTGCGCGTGCTGGGGGCCGAGCGGATCCTCTTCGGCTCCGACTACCCGCTGGTGCCGAGTGCACCGGTGCTGGCCGCGGTGCGCGGCAGCGGCCTCGACGCCGTAACGCTGCAGACCCTCTTCAACAACGGGCGGGAGATTCTCGAACGCCTGGCCCGGGCCGCCTGAGCGCCGCCCGGCCCCGCATCGACCCAGGAGATTCCGATGACCGTGACCCTCGGCGCGGCCCCGCCCGCGCCCACCGCCACCCCGACCCGCAGCGCCCTCAGCCTGACCCGCTGCCCGGCGGTGCCCACCGCCTCGGCGCTGGCCTACCAGCTGGGCTACCTGCAGGACGAGTTCGCCGACGAGCCCGGCTTCGACGTGACGTTCAAGTCCATCGGCTTCACCGGCAAGCTGGCCTACGCCCACCACGAACGCCTGTGGGTCCGCAACGCCGGCCACGCGCCGGCGGTGTGGGCGCGCGCCCACGGGGTGGATAACCGCATCGTCGCGCTGGCCTGGCTGGAAGGCTCCTACCCGCTGAAGGTGCTGGCCGCGTCCGGCATCGCCACGCCGGCCGACCTCAAGGGCCGCCGCGTCGGCATCATCGGGCGGGCCGAGCAGGCCTTCGACCTGATGATCGCCCAGCAGCTCAAGCTCTTCTCGGCGGCCCTCGCCACTGCCGGACTCAGCCTTGCCGACGTGCAACGCGTCGATCTGCCGGCGCCGCCCCATTCCACCGAGCCGGGGCCCGACGGGCTGCGCCGCGACTATTTCAGGGAGCAGGCCGCGGTGCTCGCCGAAGCCCTGCGCACCGGGCAGGTGGACGCGGTGTTCGCCCGCCTGCCGGCCGATGTGGAGGCCGAACTGGGCATCCGTACCGTGTATGAGAGCCGCGACAACCCGGACCCGCTGGCCCGCGTGCATCCCTCGGTGCTGCGCGGCCTGGCGGTGAGCGGGGCGCTGCTCGAGGAACGGCGCGACATCGTGGTGCGCTACCTGGCCCGCCTGCTGCAGGCTGCCGAATGGGCGCTGGCCCACCCGGACGAGACCGTGACCTTGATCGCCCGCGACTTCAACGTCGCCCCGCAGACCTTGGCCGGCGCCTACGACAGCGTAGCCCAGGGGGTGCAGATCGACCTGGACGCGGACAAGGTCGCCAGCCTGCGCGTGCAGAAGGACTTCCTGCTCGAGCACGGCTTCATCCCGCAGGACTTCGATATCGGGCCGTGGGTGGACCCGGCGCCCCTCGCCGAGGCCCGGCTGCTGCTGGCCGACTGGAAGGCCGCCGGCAAGGTCTAGCCCGGGTCCCGATTCCCGACCCTTATTCCCCTTTTCCATTGAAACCGAAACGGCCGGCTGCGCCCCTGGCGGGCGGGCCGTGCCCTCTTGCGCGGAGAACACAGTGCATCACGTAAAGCGATTCAAACGACAGCGCATCGCCCTGGCCGTTGCCGGCACCCTGATCGGCTTCGGCAGCGTCCCGGCCGCCTGGGCTGCCGACGGCGAGGCAGACAGCGCCGCCCTCGACACGGTGGTCATCACCGCCACCAAGCGCTCGGAAAAACTGCAGGAGGTGCCCGCCGCGGTGACCGCCATCAGCGGCGCCGACATCCAGGACGCCGAGCTGCGCAGCACCAAGGACGTGGCCAAGTTCGTGCCGGCGGCCCAGGGCTGGAACACCGAGAGTCGCGCCCGGCCGCGCTTCTTCATCCGCGGCGTCGGCTCCAACGAAGCCACCAACAACGCGGTCAATCCCATCGGCTTCTACTCCGACCAGGTTTACTACAACAACAACCTGTTCCAGGGCGCGCCGCTCTACGACCTGCAGCAGGTGGAAGTGCTGCGCGGGCCGCAGGGCACCCTGTGGGGCAAGAACACCACCGGCGGCGCCTTCCACTTCATCTCCAAGAAGCCCACCTTCAACACCGACGGCTACGCCCGCTTCGAGGCCGGCAGCTACGGCACCCGCGTCGCTGAAGGCGCCATCGGCGGCGAACTGCAGGAAGGCGTGCTGGCCGGCCGTGCCGCCGTGCATTACGAGGAGCGCGGCGGCCTCGCCACCAACACCGTGACCGGCCGCGATGTTGGCGACTTCCGCGACTTCGCGGGCCGCTTCCAGCTGCTGGCCCTGGTGACGCCGGACTTCGACGCCAGCCTGGCCCTCAACCTGCGCAACCTGGAAGGCACGCAGAACCCCTGGTATTCGGTCACCCGCAACGGCGCGGCGGACCTCTACGGCTATGTGGCGCCCATCGGCAATGGCAACGGCGATCGCCGCCACGTCGCCTACAACGTGGACCTGCCCCTGCGCGTCGAGACCCAGGGCCTCAACCTGACCCTCAACTGGGCCCTCGGCGGGCTGACCCTCACCTCAATCACCGCCGTCGACCACGGCCGCCGCTGGGGCGTGGCGGATTCCGACTACACGCCTTACGAATACAGCACCGGCAGCAACGCGCGCTCCTACAACCGTAACAGCGTGACCCAGGAGAGCCAGGAGTTCCGCCTCGCCTCGCGCAAGGACCAGGACCTCAGCTGGATCGCCGGGGCCTACTTCTTCCACGACAAGAACGACTCCTTCACCACCAACGCCAAGCTCACCGGCACCACGGGCACCCAGTCGTACAACTACACGGCCTACACCCAGGACACCCGCAGCACGGCCCTCTTCGGCAGCGCCGGCTACCGCGTGAACGAGCGCTTCAAGCTCAACGGCGGCGTGCGCTACACCCGCGAGACGGTCGGCATCGACCTCACCACGCGCATCGCGTCGAGCGCCGCGGCCTTCCCGGTGGCGGCCGACTGGTGGTCGCCGGACTCCCTGGGCGCCGCCGCCACCAGCACCTACTACTCGACCAACGGGCGGGTGGAGAACAGCTGGTCCAACCTCGGCTACGACTTCACGCCCGAGTACCGCCTGGCCACCAACCAGCTGGTCTATGTGCGCCACGCCAGCGGCTTCCGCTCCGGCAACTACAACACCTACATCACCCCCAACGGGGTGCCCGGCGTCTCGCAGTTCTCGGTGGTCAAGCCGGAGAAGCTCAAGTCCTACGAGGTGGGCTACAAGAGCAGCTGGCTCGACCAGCGCCTGATCTTCAATACCAGCGCCTTCCACTACGATTACAAGGACATGCAGCTGGTGGTGAACCAGGTGTTCGGCAGCGCCTTCTACCCGACGTTGATGAATGCCGGCGCCGGCGAGGTGGACGGCATCGAGTTCGAGACCCAGTTCCAGGCCACGTCGGCCCTCAAGCTGCGCGCCAACCTGAGCAGCCTGCGCACCAAGTTCAACGAGCTCACCGCAGGGGGCAAGAGCTACGCCGGCTTCAACTTCGCCCGCGTGCCGCGCGTCACCAGCCTGCTCGGCGCCGACTACCGCCTGCCCGTCGCCGGCGGCAGCCTGCTGCTCAGCACCGACTGGAGCTACACCAGCCAGGTGAATTTCAACGTCACCGACAACACCGACCCCTACGCCATCCAGGAAGCCTTCTGGCTCGGCAGCCTGCGCGCCGCCTACACGCTGCCCGGCAGCAAGGTCACCGTCGGGGCCTACGTGAACAACGTGACCGACCAGCGCTACAAGAACCAGGCCATGCTCTACCAGGGCGGCACCAACGCCACCAACGGCCACTACCCGACCGGCTACGGCGAGCCGCGCATCGTGGGGCTGAGTCTGAGCTTGAAGTACTGACAAGCACGGGCGCGCGCAGGCGCCCGCTTGTTAACTGAAAACGGAAGGCAAGCATCCGTCATTGGATGATTGCCTTCCGTTTTTCGGATGAATTTGCCGAAACTTCGGATCGCGAGCTCGAAACTTCGGGTTCGGAACTCGAAGTTTCGACCGGATTGCTCGAAGTTTCGAGCCCGGAGTCCGAAACTTCGAGCTTTGAGTCCGAAGTTTCGGTGATTCAGGTCGAAGTTTCGGATGTTGAGCTCGAACTTTCGGGGGCGGAGCTCGAAAGGCGGAAAGTATTCTTCCGTTTTCGCCGTTCCGGAGTCGAAAGGGCCGCCGCCGTTGCCCGCTTACGGTTTCTGCTTGCCCAGGTACTGCAGGTAGGCGACCAGTTCCCAGATCTGTTCTTCGCTGAAGGCGCCGCCCCACGGGGGCATCACGTCGGCGCCCTGGCGGCCCTTGGAGATGGTCTCGTAGGCCACTTCGGCGGGCAGGTCGGTGCGGCCCTTGAAGTCGGGGGCGCGGCCGCCGACGCCTTCGAAGCCGTGGCAGTAGCCGGCACAGGTCTTGGCGAAGCGGCGCTTGCCGGCGTCGATGCGGGCCTGGTCGTTGAGGTCGAAGGGAGCCAGCGGGCCGGTGCCGTGCCCGGCGGGCGTGCTGGCGATGCGCTGCACGTAGGCGACGAGCTGGTCGATCTCCTTCGCTTCGAGCACGGTGCCCCACGGCGGCATGGCCTTGTCGCCGTGCTTGCCGTGGATGATGCGGTCGCGGATGCGTTCTTCGGGCAGGTCGCTGCGGGACGCCAGCTTGGGGCCGTAGCTGGCGTTGGCGCCGCCGGGAGCCACGCCGGCACCGCCTGCGCCGTGGCAGCTCACGCACAGCTTGTCGAAACGGTTGTGGCCGGCGGCCACCAGGGCCTTGCCTTCGTCGGGCGGTGGGGCGACCGCGTGGGCCGGGGCGAACAGGGCGAGGAGCAGGGCGGGTGCGAATGTCCGCAGGCGGATGGGGAGGGCGTTCATGGTCTTGTCTCCGATTGGAACTGGGGTCTTGTTGGGGCGAATTCATCCGCCCTCTGTGCGTCGATCCACCTCCGTGGGCGAATGAATTCGCCCCAACGGGATAACGGGGAATAAAAAAGGGGTGTGGCACCTGGAGGTCTGCACCACACCCTAGGAACAGCACGGCGGGCCGCGTCCGGACCCGTCGTGCCGCGGAGCTCGTAAGGCGGGCTTACTCGAGGGTGAAGCCGATCAGCGCGGCGCCGCCGGGCAGGTCCTTGATCTGCGGGAAGGCGCCGGACAGGAAGCCCGGGGCGTGGGAGCCGAGGCCGGTCGGGATCACGATGTACTGCTTGCCCTTGACGGCGTAGCTGACCGGGCCGCCGCGGGCACCGGAGCCGGCGTTGAAGCGCCACAGTTCCTTGCCGTTGTCGGCGTCATAGGCATACAGGCGGCCTTCCATGTCGCCGGTGAACACCAGCCCGCCGGCGGTGGTCAGCACGCTGGACAGGGGCGGCAGCTCGTAGTGGATGCTCCACTTGATCTTGCCGGTCAGCGGGTCGCGGGCGTCGAGGCGGCCGTCGGGCTTCTTGCCGTTGGGCGGCGGCACCAGCTTGATTTCGTCGATGCCGAGGGACAGGGCCGAGATGGCGTTCAGGTTGGACGGGTCGTCCTTGCCGGAAACCACTTCGTTACACACTTCCATCGCGTGGGAGTACCACAGGCCGGTACCCGGGTTGTAGGCGCCGTGGTTCCAGCTGCGCGCACCGAGCAGGTTGGGGCACAGCAGCTCGCGC
This sequence comes from Zoogloea sp. GDB6, assembly GCF_056724105.1. NCBI lineage: Bacteria > Pseudomonadati > Pseudomonadota > Betaproteobacteria > Rhodocyclales > Zoogloeaceae > Zoogloea > Zoogloea sp. GDB6. The sequence continues at coordinate 984,289 of NZ_CM161497.1, forward strand.
TTGCCGGGCTGCGGGCGGCGCGGCTCGATGAGGGCGCCGGTCTTCGGGTCGATGCCCTTGGCCCAGTTCATGTTCTCGGCGAACTGCCAGACGTTCTCCAGCTTGCCGTCCTGCTTGTCCATCACGAAGACGAAGCCGCTCTTGTTGAGGTGGACGATCACGTCCTTGCCGTCCTTCTTGACCAGCAGGGCCTCGTAGGCGGCGTCGAAGTCCCAGGTGTCGTGGGGGATTTCCTGGCGGTGCCACTTGAGCTTGCCGGTCTTGGGGTCGAGGGCGAGCAGCGTGGAGGTGTACTTGTTGTCGCCTTCGCGGCCGGCGGTGTAGTAGTCGGGGGCGGCGTTGGAGGTGCCGATGTAGATGGTGTCGGTGCTCTCGTCGTAGGTGCCAGGCATCCACGCCGAGCCGCCGCCGACCTTGCCGCTGTCGCCAGGCCAGCTGGCCGGGTCGTTCTTGATGATGTCGAAGTTCCACACCGGCTTGCCGGTGTCGGCGTTCACCGCGTAGATCTTGCCGGCGATGGGTTGGTCGCCGCCGGTGGTGCCGCCGAACAGCACGTCGCCGGCGAGCTGCGGCGGGGCCGAGAAGAGGGCGCCGTACTGGGTCTTCTGGTCGGTGAGCTGGGTGGACCACAGCTCCTTGCCGGTCTTCTGGTCGATGGCGATGAAGCGCCCGTCCAGGGTGCCGAGGAAGACCTTGCCGCGGCCGACCGTCACGCCGCGGCTGGCGGCGGCGTAGAAGACCTGCTTGGAGATGGCGGCCAGCTTGGGCTCGTAGTGCCACAGGGTCTTGCCGTTGGTGGCGTCCACCGCCCACACGTTGTTGTTGGCCGACACGTAGTACAGGATGCCGTCGATGACGATGGGGGTGGCCTGCAGGCCGTGGGTGATGTTGCCCGGCTGGTGGATCCACGCCACCTTGAGCTTCTTCACGTTGGTCTTGTTGATCTGGGTGAGGGGGCTGAAACGCCAGGCGTTGTAGCTGCGGTGGTACTGCGGCCAGTTGTCCGGGTCGGCGTAGCCGGGGCGGGTGTCGGCGGCCAGCGCGCTGCCGGCGATCAGGCCGGCGGCACCGAGACAGGCGGCCAGGCGGATTTGGGCGATCTTCATGGTGTTGTCCTTGTGATCTTTTGGTGTGTCGGGGCGGGGGTCAGAACGTGAAGTTCAGGCCGACGTTGAGCAGCGTGGATTTGTTGCCCACGCTCGGAATGCCGGCGGCGACGATGCTGGTCTTGATGGTGGCCGCGGAGCCTGCATCCACGTAGGCCATCTGAGCGTACAGGATGGTGTCGTTGCGCAGCGAGTAGTCGTTGCTGATGACGATGTTGCGGGTGTGGTCGTCCTTGTTCATGCGGTCCTTGTTGTCGTAGTAGGCAAGGGTCGCGGTGTTCTTGGGATGCCACTTCCAGTCGGTGCCGACGCCGATCGCATTGACGTTGGAGACGTTGGCGCCGGTGCTGAGGGAATTGCGTGCGTTGAGGTAGTTGGCCTTGAAGGTGAAGTCGCCGAAGGGCACCGCGAAGCCGAGGCCGCCGTGGCGCACGTTGTCGTTGGCGGTGGATTGGTCCTTGATGACCTGGTAGGACGCCGACAGCACCACCGGGCCGGTGTAGGTGCCGCCCACCGCCCACACGCTGTTCTTGTCCAGGCTGCCGGCCTGGCCGCCGGGGGAGTACAGCACGCCGAAGCTGTAGGGGCCGAGGGTGTTGCGGTACTGGATGGCATTGCTGAAGAAAATGCCGACGTCGTTGTTGGTGTTGCGGTCGGTGCCCGGTGCGCCGTTGGTGGCGGCGTACTGGTTGTAGGCCCAGGCGTAGAGGTTGGAGAACTGCTCCTTGAAGGCGCGCGGTTCGGTGCCGATGTGGGCCAGCAGCGCGGGGCCGTACTGGCGGCCGAAGGTCACGCTGCCCCAGTCGCCGCGCAGGCCCAGGTTGGCCTGGCGACGGAAGAACGGAGTGCCGTTGCCCTGGGCATCGCCGGTGCCGTGGAACTGGCCGTTGTTGGTGTCGAAGTGGGCTTCCAGGTTGAAGAAGCCTTCCAGGCCCTGGCCCAGGTCACGGTCCCCCTTGAAACCGATGATGGTCTGGCGCAGGCCGCTGGTTTCCATCGAGCTCTTGCTCTTGCCGTCGGTGCCGGTCTTGCTCTGGTACAGCAGGCCGGCGTCGATGATGCCGTAGATCGCCACATTGGTTTCGGCCAGTGCGGGCAGGGCCAGGCCGGCCACCGCGATGGCGATGGCGTGGCGCAGGATGCGCGGGTTCTGCAGACGGCCCTTGGATGCGGATGAGTGCTGAATCATGAGTATGTCTCCTCGTTATTGTTCTTCCGGCTATTGAGCCGGAAGCATCCGGATTCCTCCGGCTTAATAGGCCGGTGGCGAGGAGGGAATTGCAATTTGTTTGCCAGGTCGTCTTTTTCCAATCCCGACGGGGAAATAGGGCGAAATGGGAAATAAAAGTCGAGACAGGTGTCTCAATTGGCAGCGGGGAATGGAGACAGGCGTCTCTTTTGTCTCCGTCGTCTCAACGCCGATTGGGAGCGGATTGGAGGAGGATTGGGCGCTTATTGGCGGGATGGGCGTTTTGCCAGGGTTGGCGCGGTGTGGCGTGGAATTTGCTGAAAGCCGTACTGGAGATGGTACGCCATTTATATAAAGAGCATAGATCGAATTCCAATTCCCAAAGGAGCCTCCATGAACGCCACCGACAAATTCCTCGCTGCGTCCGCCCATGTGGACGAAGCGGCCGTTGCGCCGCTGCCCAATTCCCGCAAGATCCACGTCGAAGGCAGCCGCCCGGACATTCAAGTGCCGATGCGCGAGATCACCCAGGCCGATACGCCGACCGGCTTCGGCGGCGAGAAGAACCCGCCGATCTTCGTCTACGACTGTTCCGGCCCCTACACCGACCCGACCGCCCGCATCGACATCCGCTCCGGCCTGCCGGCCCTGCGCCAGGGCTGGATCGAAGAGCGCGGCGACACCGAAGTGCTGCCCGACCTGTCCTCCGAGTTCGGCCGTGCCCGCGCCGCCGATCCCAAGCTCGATGAGCTGCGCTTCCCCGGCCTGCACCGCAAGCCCCGCCGCGCCAAGGCCGGTGCCAACGTCTCCCAGATGCACTACGCCCGCCGTGGGATCATCACGCCGGAGATGGAGTTCGTCGCCATCCGCGAGAACGTGAACCGGGCCGCCTACCTGGAAAGCCTGCGCGCCACCGGCCCGCAGGGCGAGAAGATGGCCGCGCTGCTGACCCGCCAGCACAAGGGCCAGGACTTTGGCGCAGCGATCCCCGGCGAGATCACCCCCGAGTTCGTGCGTTCCGAAGTCGCCCGCGGCCGCGCCATCATCCCCAACAACATCAACCACCCCGAGTCCGAGCCGATGATCATCGGCCGCAACTTCCTCGTGAAGATCAACGCCAACATCGGCAACTCGGCCCTCGGCTCCTCCATCAACGAGGAAGTGGACAAGATGACCTGGGCCACCCGCTGGGGCGGCGACACGGTGATGGACCTGTCCACCGGCAAGAACATCCACGAAACCCGCGAATGGATCATCCGTAACAGCCCGGTGCCGATCGGCACCGTGCCCATCTACCAGGCCCTGGAAAAGGTGGACGGCAAGGCCGAGGAGCTGACCTGGGAGATCTTCCGCGACACGCTGATCGAACAGGCCGAGCAGGGCGTCGACTACTTCACCATCCACGCCGGCGTGCTGCTGCGCTACATCCCGATGACCGCCAACCGCATGACCGGCATCGTCAGCCGCGGCGGCTCGATCATGGCCAAGTGGTGCCTGGCGCATCACAAGGAGAGCTTCCTCTACACGCACTTCGAGGAGATCTGCGAGATCATGAAGGCCTACGACGTGGCCTTCAGCCTCGGCGACGGCCTGCGCCCCGGCTCCATTTATGATGCCAACGACGCGGCGCAGCTGGGCGAGCTGGAAACCCTCGGCGAGCTGACTGACATCGCCTGGAAGCACGACGTGCAGACCATCATCGAAGGCCCGGGCCACGTGCCGATGCACCTGATCAAGGAGAACATGGACCTGCAGTTGAAGCACTGCAAGGAAGCCCCGTTCTACACCCTTGGCCCGCTGACCACCGACATCGCCCCCGGCTACGACCACATCACCAGCGGCATCGGCGCCGCGATGATCGGCTGGTACGGCACCGCCATGCTGTGCTACGTGACCCCCAAGGAGCACCTGGGCCTGCCGGACAAGAACGACGTCAAGGAAGGCATCATCACCTACAAGCTGGCCGCCCACGCCGCCGACCTGGCCAAGGGCCACCCGGGCGCCCAGATCCGCGACAACGCCCTGTCCAAGGCGCGTTACGAGTTCCGCTGGGACGACCAGTTCAACCTGGGCCTCGACCCGGACAAGGCCAAGAGCTTCCACGACGAAACGCTGCCGAAGGAGTCGGCCAAGGTGGCCCACTTCTGCTCCATGTGCGGCCCGCACTTCTGCTCGATGAAGATCACCCAGGACGTGCGCGACTTCGCCGCCAAGCAGGGCATCGGCGAAGACGAAGCCCTCAGCAAGGGCATGGAAACCAAGGCCGTCGAGTTCGTGAAGAGCGGCGCGGAGATCTACCGGAAGATTTAAGCTGGGAGGTGCCGGGCGGGAGTTACATCATCTCCCAGCCCAGCTTGCCGATCAGTATCGTCACCACCGCCAGGAAGGCCTTGCGCACGAAGCCGCTGCCGTGGCGAACGGCCAGTCGCGTGCCGACCTGCGCGCCGGCCAGGTTGCATACCGCCATCGTCAGCCCGATGCCCCACAGCAGCGGGCCGTGGCTGGCGAAGAAGGCGATGGCGGACAGGTTGGTGGCGACATTGACCAGCTTGGCGCTGGCCGAGGCGCGCAGGAAGTCCATGCCGAACAGGCGCACGAAGCCGAAGATCAGGAAGCTGCCGGTGCCGGGGCCGAAGAAGCCGTCGTAGAAGCCGATCGCGGCGCCGAAGGCGGCGGCGCGCCAGCGGTCGGACGGGCGCAGTTCGCGGGTCGGCGCCTGGCCGAGTTCCTTGCGGCGGAAGGTGTAGATGGCCACCGCCAGCATCAGCACCATCACCAGCGGGCGCATCGCCTCGCGGGGCAGCCAGGCCACGACCGCGGCGCCGAGCCAGGCGCCGACCAGCGCGGCCAGCGCTGCCGGCAGCACGACGAACCACGGGATCCGGACCGTCCGCGCGTACTGCCACAGGGACGCGCCGGTGCCAGCGATGCTCGACAGCTTGTTGGTGCCGAACAGGGTCGGGATGGCGACCTGCGGAAAGTGGCCGAGCAGGACCGGGATCTGGATCAGGCCGCCGCCGCCGACCACGGCATCGACCGCACCGGCGAAGAAGGCCACGCTGCCGAGCAGCAGGAGTTCGAGGGACATGGGGAAGGCGATTTCCGTTGGGGCGAAGTCATGCGTCCTCCTGGCGGATCTTGTGGCCGAGGGCGAATGAGTTCGCCCCCGCAAGGGGGGCGAGTTTCGGGGGGGCGAAGTTGGATCAGGCTACGGCGGTAACGCCGTCGTCGACCGGCAGGGCCTCGTCTTCGTCGTCGAAGGCTTCATCGACCGGGACGATGGCGTTTTCCCATTTGGCGACGACGCTGGTGGCGATGGCGTTGCCGAGCACGTTGGTGACGGTGCGGCCCATGTCGAGGAAGTGGTCGATGCCCAGCACCAGCAGCAGGCCGGCTTCCGGCAGGTTGAACATCGGCAGCACGGCGGCGACGACGACCAGCGAGGCGCGCGGCACGCCGGCGATGCCCTTGGAGGACACCATCAGCACCAGCAGCATGGTGATCTGCGTGGTCAGGCTCATCTCGATGCCGTAGGCCTGGGCGACGAACAGCGCCGCGAAGGTGGTGTAGATCATCGAGCCGTCGAGGTTGAAGGAGTAGCCCAGCGGCAGCACGAAGCTGGTGACGCGGTTCTTGATGCCGAACTTTTCGAGTTGCTCCATCAGCTTCGGATAGACCGATTCGCTGGAGGCGGTCGAGAAGCCGACCAGCATCGGGCCGCGGATCAGCTTGAGCAGGCGGAAGATGTCCTTGCCGAGCACGAAGTAGCCGGCGGCGATCAGCACGAGCCACAGGGCGGCCAGCGCGGCGTAGAAGCTGAGCAGCAGCTTGCCGAAGACGAGCAGCATGCCCAGGCCGTTGGTGGTGATGGCACCAGCGACGGCACCGAACACGCCGACCGGGGCGAAGCGCATCACGTAGTCGGTGACCTTGAGCATCACATGGACGACTTCTTCCATCGTGCACACCAGGCTGCGCGCGGTCTGGCTGTGCAGGTGGCCGAGGGCGGTGCCGAAGAACACGGCGAAGACCAGGATCTGCAGGATTTCATTGGCCGCCATCGCCTCGAAGATGTTCTTCGGGAAAACGTGGGTGATGAAGTCCTTCAGGTTCAGCGCGCTGGTCTTCAGGTTGGTGGCGGCGCCAGCTTCGGGCAGCGGTACGTTGAGGCCGGTGCCGGGCTGCAGCAGGTTGGCGAACAGCAGGCCGAGCAGCAGCGAACAGAACGAGGCGCAGACGAACCAGCCGAGGGCCTTGAGACCGATGCGGCCAACCGTCTTGGTGTCGCCCATGCCGGCCAGGCCGGCGACCAGGGTCGCAAAGACCAGCGGTGCGATGATCATCTTGATCAGGCGCAGGAAGACGTCGGTCAGGATGCCGAAGTAGGAGGCGATTTCCTTGGCCTGGGCGGGCGTGGCGGCCAGCGTGTTGCAGGCGTAGCCGACAATGATGCCGAGCACTAGGGCGATCCCGATCAGGGTCGTCAGCCGGTTCATTTTCATGATGTTCTCCTTGTTCCTATGAATGGAGGGCTGCTCAGGCGGCCCGGGTCGGGATCATTTGCGGCTTGGTCAGTATTTCCGGGCGCAGCACCTCGGCCAGCTGCTCGGCGTTCATCAGCTGGCGCGCGAGCACGATCTCGGCGACGCCCTTGCCGGTGGCGTGGGCTTCGGCAGCCACGTCGGTGGCGTTGGCGTAGCCGATGTAGGGGTTCAGCGCGGTGACGATGCCGATGGAGCGTTCGACGCTGGCGCGCAGGGCGTCCCGGTTGGCGGTGATGCCATCCACGCACAGGTCGGCCAGCGTGGTGCAGCCGCGGGACAGGTGCAGCACGCTCTTGAACAGGCTGTGGGCGATGATCGGCTCGAAGGCGTTGAGCTGCAGCTGGCCGGCTTCGGCGGCGAAGGTGACGGTCATGTCGTTGCCGATCACCTCGAAGGCGATCTGGTTCACCACTTCCGGGATCACCGGATTGACCTTGCCCGGCATGATCGAGGAGCCGGCCTGGCGGGCCGGCAGGTTGATCTCGCAGAAGCCGGCGCGCGGGCCGGAGGACAGCAGGCGCAGGTCGTTGCAGACCTTGGACAGCTTGGCGGCGACGCGCTTGAGCACGCCGGACAGCTGGATGAAGGCGCCGCAGTCCTGGGTGGCTTCGATGAGGTTCGGGGCGGTGACCACCGGGATGCCGCTGACTTCGACCAGGCGGCGGCACACCAGGCCGGCGTAGTCCGGGTGGGCGTTGATGCCGGTGCCGATGGCGGTGGCACCGAGGTTGATCTCGCGGATCAGCAGCGCGGCTTCCTTCAGGCGCTCCTCGTCCTCGCCGAGCATGGTGGCGTAGGTGGAGAACTCCTGGCCGAGGGTCATCGGCACGGCGTCCTGCAGCTGGGTGCGGCCCATCTTCAGCACGTCGGCGAATTCGGTGGCCTTGCGTTCGAAGGCGAAGCGCAGGTGGGCCATGGCGTCCACCAGGCGGAAGATGCCCACGTAGGTAGCCAGCTTGAGGGCGGTGGGATACACGTCATTGGTGGACTGGCTCATGTTGACGTGTTCGTTGGGGTGCAGGAACAGGTATTCCCCGCGCCGGTGCCCCAGGATCTCCAACGCCCGGTTGGCGATCACCTCGTTGGCGTTCATGTTGGTAGAGGTACCGGCGCCACCCTGGATGACGTCCACCACGAAGTGATCGTGGTACTGGCCGGCGATCACTTCGCGGCAGGCCTTGACGATGGCGTCGGTGCGCTCGCTGTCGAGCAGGCCCAGTTCCTGGTTGGCCTGGGCGGCGGCGAGCTTGATCTGGGCGAGGGCGCGCACCAGGTCCGGATAGGCGGCGATGGAGATGCCGCTGATGTTGAAGTTCTCCAGGGCCCGCAAGGTGTGCACGCCGTAGTAGGCGGCGGTGGGAACCTGGCGGTCGCCGAGCAGATCGTGCTCCGTGCGGTAGATGGCGGTGGTGGTCATGCGTGTCTCCAATGCTTTTGAATGTCGTTTGCCGGGCCGTGGAGAGGCCGTCGTGCCCATTCATTTGCAGGAGCTGTGCCACCGCTCGGACCTCGATCCGAGTTTTTATGAGTATGTTTTTAAAGGGTTTTGTTTTCTCCGGTTACAGGTTCGTTCGGATTCCCGGAAAGGGGGTGAAAAAAGCATCCGGAAATCCGAACGGTGCGGTGGGGATGAGGGCTCAGTACCAGTTCGAATCGTCGTCGTCGCCCGCCTTGCGGGCAGCGGCCTTCACGCGGACGGCTTCCTCGCGCAGGAAGGTGACGATCTGCCAGATCTCCTCCTCGCCGAGGGCCATGCCGAAGGAGCCCATCTGCGTGTTGGGGCGGCCCTTGGAGATGGTGTCGAACATGAACTTGTCGGAGTTGGGGCCGCCGGGGGCCCAGGCGCCGCGCACGAGTTGCGGGCATTTGCCGCCGTGGCCGCGGGTGTTGTGGCACTGCTGGCAGTTGCGGCCGAACAGCTCCTCGCCCTTGCGGGCGGCCTCGGCGTTGCCGGCGAGGGGATTGGCCGACGCGGCGGCGGGGGCGCCGCCGGCCGGCGTCACGCCGAAGGCGTGGGCCAGGCCGCTGAGCCCGAGGGCGAGGCACAGGCCGACGGCGAACGCCCGTTGCCGGATGGCACGGGCGGTGAGGGAAGTGGGGAACGTGGGGTGTGTCATGGTTCTCTGGTGTGGGGATCGTTGGAGTTTGATCACGGCGCCAGGCCGTGGGCTCTCAGGATGGCGGCGAGGCGGCCGTCGCTGTGCAGGCTGTCCACCGCGGCATTGACGTCGGCCAGCAGGGCCGGGTCGCTGCGGCGCAGCGCGAAGACGAAGCGGGTGCGGCCGGCCTCGGGCAGCGCCAGGCCGTCGCTGGCCGAGGCCTGGCCCAGCCGCCGGGCCTCGGCGAGGGCCGGCTGCCACAGTGCGGCGGCGTCCACGCTGCCGTCGGCGAGGGCTGCGAGGAGTGCGCCGTTGTTGCCGTAGGGCACCCGGTGCAGGTGCTGCTGGAACAAGTACAGATCGGCCGGTGTGGCGGTGACCACGCCGATCCGGCCGAGCCGGCGGGCGTCGTCGAGCTTGCTGATCTGCGTGCGGGCGCCGACCAGCACATAGCCGGTTTCCAGGTAGGGCGTGCTGGCGGCCAGGCGTTTCTCGGCCAGCTCCTCGTTGGGCCCGCCGCTTTCCGGAATGCCGGCGAACAGCGCGCAGGCGCCGCCGGCGAGGTTCTGCGCGAGGGCCTTGCCGAGCCCGCCGCGGTTTGGGATGGTTACCCACTGCAGGCGGACTTCCCGGCCGAGTTGCCGTGCGACGGCGCGGGCCAGTTCGGCGTCGATGCCGCCGTCCGGCAGGCTGCTGGCCGAGAACGGGGGGTTGGCTTCGGCGAGGCAGACGGTCAGCGGACCGCCGCCTGGTTCTGCCGGGGGCGGCGCGCTGCCGGCCGGCTGGCCGTGGGCGAGCAGGGCCAGCAAGGTGCCGCAAAGGCGTGTGCGCGGTGTCATGGATCGCTCCGCGGGCACGGCCCAGGCTTGGGCCGCGCCCGCCGCAAGGGCAGGGACGGGGTTAGCGGTACTGCGGCGAGAGGGCGAAGACCATCATGCCGCCGCCGCGGTTCTGGTGCTTGAACAGCTCGCCGTACACCAGCGGCCACAGGCTGCCGCCGCCAGGGCCGTAGACGATGGCCACGTACTGCTGGCCGTTCACGTTGAAGGTGGTCGGGTTGCCGTGGATGCCGGTGCCGACGTTGAAGCGCCACAGGGTTTCGCCGGTGTCGTCGCGCATCGCCGAGAAGTAGCCTTCGGCGTCGCCGGAGAAGACCAGCCCGCCGGCGGTGGCGAGCAGGCCGCTGGTGGCCGGCGTGCTCTGCGGGCGGGACCATGCCAGCTTGCCGGTGGTGGCGTCGAAGGCCTTCACGCCGCCGGTGTAGGGGTTGGCCTTGAGGACCTTGGACGACAGGAACCACTCGCCCTGCTTCCATTCCATCTTCTTGGCCTGGATATCCATCGAGCTGTCGATGTAGGGCACGTAGAGCAGCTTGGTGAGCGGGCTGTAGGCGGCCGGGTGCCATTCCTTGCCGCCGTCGAGGATGGGGGCGACGTCGGTGGCGACCTTGTCGTAGCCGGGCACCTTGTCCGGATTGACGATCGGGCGACAGTTGCCCTGGAAGCCGGTGACCCAGTTCACGCGGGCGATCGGTACCACCCAGTTGCACTTGCCGCTGTCCCGGTTGATGGAATAGACGTGGCCGTTGCGGTCGGCATGCAGCCACACCTTGCGGCCCTGGTCGTCGTCCACCAGGATGGTTTCGTTGTTGCCGTCGTAGTCCCAGGAGTCGTTGGGGGTGTACTGGAAGTGGTGCTTGATCTTGCCGGTGGCGGCGTCGAGGGCCAGCGTGGAGTTGCTGTACAGGTTGTCGCCGGCGCGCACGCGGGGGTCGAAGTCCGGCGTGGGGTTGCCGACGCCCCAGAAGATGGTCTTGGTCTTGGGGTCGTAGTTGCCGGTCAGCCAGGCGGAGGCGCCGCCGGTCTTCCAGGAGTCGTTGGCCCAGGTCTTGGCGGCGGGGTCGCTGGCGCTGGTCGGGCGGGTGGTGGTCTGCCACACGGTCTTGCCGGTGTCCGGGTCGAGGGCGGTGATCTTGCCGACGTTGCCGCCCACGTCGGAGCCGGAGTTGCCGACCACGATCAGGCCGTTGGCGACCAGCGGCATCGAGGTGTAGATCTCGCCGGTACGGTAGTCGCCAAGCGCGACGTCCCACAACACACGGCCGGTGGTGTTGTCGAGGGCGACCACGTGGCTGTCGAGGGTCGCCATGTAGACCATGTTCTTGAACACCGCGACGCCGCGGTTGACGGCCTCGCAGCACAGGCGCGGGCCGATGTCGCCGGGCAGCGGATGCTCGTATTTCCACAGCATGCGGCCGCTCTCACCGTCGAGGGAGAAGACCTTGTTCTGGCTGGCCGTCACATAGATGCGGCCGTTGACGACGGTGGTCTGGCTGTCCTGGGCGTCGTTCACGCCAAAGGACAGGTTCCACTTGGGCACCAGCCGCACGACGTTGTCGCGGGTGATCTGGCGCAGTTGGCTGAAGCGGGTGGCCTGGTAGTCCTTGCCGTAGTGCAGCCAGTTGTTGGCGTCCTTGTCGGCATTGATCAGCATGTCCTCGGACACGTAGTTGGGGCGCCACTTGAAGCCGGCCTCCAGGACGTCGACGCCGAGGGGCGGCTCCGGATCGGCAGGGGCCGCGTCGGCCGCCAGGGCGCCGGTGGCGAACAGGGTCGCCAGCGAGGCGGCCAGCAGCGGCCGGGAAATGCGTTGGGTTTTTCTCATCGTTTTGTCTCCCGCTTTGAGCGTGGTGTGGTGAGGCTTGTCGTCGGGCCGCGCGAGGTGGTGTCGCAACGGCCGGCTAGTTCCTTCAGCCAGCTTTGTGCCAGACGGTGAAATCTTTTCTTAACAAGGGCTTGCGCTCAGAACTTGGTCGGCGGGCGAGACACTCTTCTCAATTTGGGCAGTCCGATCGAGACAGACGAGACAGCTGTCTCAAGCTCGCAGTGGTTCCCCGCGCGGGGCGGTGGAAGGGGCCGGAGCGGACGCGGATGGCCCGGAGGGTGTAGTCTCGCCCCTGTCGGGCGGGCGTCGGTCGCTCCTGTCCGTCATGCATCGCGTGCCGCGCGATGCGTCGAGGCCGGTCGGGACGACCGGGATGCGGGCCGGATGCGGTGTGTGACGAGTGGATCGATGTCTTTGCGGATTGCAATAAACGGGTACGGGCGGATCGGACGGTGTTTCCTGCGGGCCTTGCTGGCCTCGCCGATGCGGGAGGGGTTTTCGGTGGTGGCGATCAACGAGCCGGCCGATCTGGACAGCATGGCCTACCTGACCCGCTTCGATTCCACCCACGGCTGCTTTCCGGGCACGGTCGAGGTCGGCGAAGGCTGCCTGCGCATCGACGGCAAGGACATCCCGGTTTTCCATGCGGACACGCCGGAAGGCGTGGACTGGGGCAAGATCGGTGTGGATGTGCTGGTGGAGGCCTCCGGGCGCTACAGCTACCGGCCGGAACTGCAGCGTTTCCTCGATGCCGGCTGCCGGCGCCTGCTGCTGTCCCATCCGGGGCATAGCGCCGGGGACGTGGACCAGACCATCGTCTTCGGCATGAACCACGAGCTGCTGAGCGGCGCGGAGCGCATCGTGTCGGCGGCATCCTGCACCACCAATGCCATCGTGCCGGTGCTGTCCATCCTCGACGAGGCCTATGGGCTGGACCACGCGATGCTGACCACGCTGCATTCGGTGATGAACGACCAGCCGCTGATTGACGGCTACCACCACACCGACCTGCACCGCACCCGCTCGGCGATGCAGTCGATGATCCCGGTATCCACCGGCCTGGCCCGCGGCGTGCAGCGCCTGCTGCCGCACCTGGCCGGGCGCATCGAGTCAAAGGCGATCCGCGTGCCGGTGGTGAATGTGTCGGCCATCGACCTGATGGTGACGCTGAAGCGCGGCACCGACGCGGCCGATGTGAAAGCCCGCCTGCGGGCGGCGGTGGAAGGCCAGGGCTCGGGCCGTATGGCCTATACCGACGAGCCGCACGCCTCCATCGACTTCAACCACAGCCCCCACTCGGCCATCGTGGACGGCGGCCAGACCCGCATGAGCGGCGACCGCCTGCTCAACCTGCTGGTGTGGTTCGACAACGAATGGGGCTTCGCCAACCGGATGGTGGACGTGGCCGCCTTCTGGGGTTCGCGGATGGCTTGAGTGCTTGTCCGGGGTTTCAGTCCCGGACTGGCGGAATTTCCTTCAGCGCGGGGCCGCGGCCGAACACATCGAGGATCGGGCGCAGATTGGCCAGTTCACGGCTACAAGTGGCGGCATCGTCGGGGCAGCTCCGCGCGAAATCCCGGCGGAAGTCGGCCAGTTGGCCCTGGTCGTGCAGGATGGTGGCCAGTACGTTGAGGGCGTCGATGCGCTCGGCGTAGTCGCCGGCCGTGATGCCGGCGCCGTAGAACAGTGTGGCGATGCGGTCGCGCCCGAAATGGTAGGCGTCGCCCTGGCTGCTGTCCGTCGAGCCGTCCTCGTCGAAGGTGACGATCAGCAGGCTGTTGTGAGCTGTGGCCCATGCGGCGTAAGGGCCGATATTCGTTTTGAGCCAGGTGTCCATGGCGTCGAGGGAGGCGCTGTGGGCGTCGTGCTGTTCGTTGGGGATCACCAGCGCCACGTTCGGTAGCAGGGTGAAGTCCAGTGGCCGGCCTTCGGCGTCCTCCGCGAAGCCACGCCAGCGGCGTCCCTGTGGGTTGACGCTGGCGTGGAAGGCGAGGTTCACGTCCGGGGGGAGCAGGAAGCGGCGGCGCCCGGCCGGAACGCTGTCAGTCCTTGCTGCGCCGGGCAGGGTGATCCAGTTGATGGCCGGGTTGTGCTTGCGGCGGTAGAGATCGAGCTTGGAGTCTGCATCGCCTTCCGCGTCCCACTTCGGGTGGGGCAGGCTCTCCGAGAAGCTCAGGAAACTCCGCCCGCCGGCGCGCAGGCTGGCCCCCAGGTTGGCGGTGACGAAGGGGCGGCGGGCCGCCGGGATCAGCTGGTTGCCAATGCCTGTGGCCTGTTCTGCGCCTGGGGTTACCAGGCGGTCGCCGTTGGGGGCGGATTCGGTTTTGCCGCGGTATGGTGAGGACAGATCGGCGAACCATGCCGGCAGCACGCCCTGGTTGCTCGCGGAAAACAGGTACAGGTAGTTGGGCTGGCTGGGGCGGGCCGACAGCGGGCGCTCGAAGCCGGCAGGGATGCGTCGGTAGGGCGTTTCGGCGGCCCAGGCGTTGGTGAAACGGGCGCCGTAGCGGGGATCGCGGGCCAGGCCGTTAAGGAAGGGCAGGGCCGGGTTGTCCCAGATGCGCCGCTCGCCGCCTGCATCCGCGGAACGGTTTTCGAGTACCACTAGGACGATGTGGTCGTAGGGCTTGGTCTTGGCCGGTGGCGCTGCGAATAGATGCGTGCTGGTCAGCAGGGCGAAGGCGGCGAGGTGGCGGAGACGCATGGGTGTCTTGGACGGTCGGCTGATGAAAAGACGATCGAAGTCGCCAGGGCTTTTGACGGGATCGGCAGGGCTTGGAGTGCTTGCCTTAGCGCGACGGCGTGCCGTGCAGGGTTTCCGTCTGTCTCAATTGCGGGAACAGGCGTGTCCACAGCGCCACGACCATCAGCGTGGCGGCGCCGCCGATCAGCACTGACGGCACTGTGCCGAACCAGGCGGCGGTGAGGCCGGATTCGAATTCGCCGAGCTGGTTGGACGCGCCGACGAAGATGGAATGGACCGCGCTGACCCGGCCGCGCATGTCGTCCGGCGTCTGCAACTGCACCAGTGACTGACGGATCACCATGCTGACCATGTCGGTGGCGCCGCCGATGGCGAGGAAGAACACGGATAGCCACAGGTTGGACGACAGCCCGAAGGCGATGATGGACAGCCCGTAGGCAGCCACCGATGCGTACAGGATGCGCCCGACCGAATGGCGCAGTGGGTTGCGGGCTAGCCACAGGGCCATCGCCAGTGCACCGATGGCCGGCCCGGAGCGGAGCAGACCGAGGCCCCAGGAGCCGGTGTGCAGCACTTCGTGGGCGATGATCGGCAGCAGCGCGGTGGCGCCGCCGAACAGCACCGCGAAGAGGTCCAGCGACATGGCGCCGAAGACGATGCCCTGGCCGCGGATGAAGCGGATGCCGGCGACGAAGCGTTGCCATGCGGAGCCGGACAGCACGCGTTCCACGTGCACGTCGGGCAGGCGTGACAGGAAGACCGACGACAGGGCCAGCAGCAGTGCGGTAAGTGCATACACCACTGGTGCGCCGAGCAGGTACAGGAAGCCGCCGAGGGCCGGCGCAACGATGGTTGCCGCCTGCATCGCCGAGGCGCTCAGGGCCAGCGCCCGCGGCAGCGCGGCGGCGGGTACCAGGCTCGGCAGCAGGGACGCGCTGGCCGGCATCTGGAAGGTCTGGGCAGCACCGAGGAGCAGTACCACGCCGAAGATCAGCTCGCGGCTGACGAAGCCGGTGGCGCTGGCGATGGCGAGGACGGCCAGGCCGGCGGTCTGCACCAGTTGGGCTGCGACGGTCAGCCAGCGCCGGTCATGGCGGTCGGCCAGGTCGCCGGCGATGGCAGTGAGCAGGATGCGCGGCAGGAACTGGATCAGCCCGACCAGGCCTAGATCGAGCGCGCTGCCGGTGAGCTGGTAGACCTGCCAGCCGACCGCCACGTCCTTGATCTGGCTGCCGCCGCCGTACAGGATGCGGGCCAGCCAGAACAGCACGAAGGGGCGGTGCCGGCGCAGGAAGTCCGGCGCGTGGGGATCGGGTGTGGGGGCGCTCATTCGCCGCGGGACAGGGCCGGGCGGCGGCCGATTTCCACCTTCAGGTCGAGCTTGTCCTTGCCGCGGCGCAGCTCGACGTTGGCCTTGCGCCCCGGCAGGAGCGCCGCGATGGCTTCGAGCATGATCTGCGGGTCATTGACCTTGCGCCCTTCGACGGTCAGCAGCACGTCGCCTGGCTTGACGCCAGCCCGGTCCGCGGGGCTGCCGCGCATGACGCCCGAGATCAGTGTGCCGTCGCTGGACGGCATGCCGAAGGAGTCTGCCAGGTCGGACGTGATGGCCTGCACTTCGACGCCGATCCAGCCGCGCGTGACCGAGCCGCTCTGGATGATCTGCTCCATCACGCTGCGGGCCAGGGATACCGGGATCGCGAAGCCGATGCCGAGGGAGCCGCCGGAGCGGGAATAGATCGCCGCATTGATGCCGACCAGGTTGCCGGCTGCATCGATCAGGGCTCCGCCGGAGTTGCCGGGGTTGATCGCCGCGTCGGTCTGGATGAAGTCCTCGAAGGTGTTGATGCCCAGATGGGAGCGGCCAAGGGCCGACACGATACCCATCGTGACAGTCTGCCCGACGCCGAAGGGGTTGCCGATGGCGAGCACCACGTCGCCGACGTGGAGCTGCTCGGTGTGGCCGAAGGTGATCGGGTGCAGCTTGCCGTCGGTCTTGATCTGCAGCACTGCCAGATCGGACTCCGGGTCGCGGCCGACGATGCGGGCCGGCAGCTTGCGGCCGTCGTTGAGGGCTACCTCGATCTCGTCGGCGGCCTCGATGACGTGGTTGTTGGTGAGGATGTAACCTTCTGGTGACACGATGACGCCTGAGCCGAGACCGGAGGCGCGTTGCTGGGGCTTGTTGTTATTGTTCAGGCGGTCGCCGAAGAAGTGGCGGAACAGCGGGTCATCGCTGAAGGGATTGCGCTGGGCCTTCACTTCCTTGCTGGTGAACACGTGCACCACGGCTGGCAGCGCGGCCTTGGCGGCGTCTGCGTAGGAAGCGGGGCCTTTCCCCATCGGGAGCGCTGCCGGGGCCGCCGCTTCCTGGATGGTCACAGAGGGCAGCACGGCGCGCTCGCCGATCCATTCGGGTTTCAGCGTACTGACCACGAACAGGATCGCCACCGAGATGGTGACGGCTTGGGCAAAGATCATCCACAGGCGATGCATCGTAAAATCTGCGACCGGGGGTGCCCGAGGGCATCCGGAAATTTGAAGGGTTAAGGGGAGGCGGCCATGGACAGAGCCGAATTGCAGCGCTATCTCGACACTCTGCTGAATGTCGGGATATTTAAGGATTATTGCCCAAACGGGTTGCAGGTGGAAGGACGGGCCGAGGTGCACCGCGTGGTTTGCGGCGTGACGGCCAGCCAGGCGCTCCTCGATGCGGCGGTGGCGAAGGGGGCGGACATGGTGCTGGTCCATCACGGTTACTTCTGGCGTGGCGAGGACGGGCGCATCACCGGCATGCGCAAGCGCCGCCTGGCGACGCTGCTCAATAACGACATTAACCTGTTCGCTTACCACCTGCCGCTGGATGCTCATGCGGAGCTGGGCAACAACGCGCAGTTGGGCAAGCTGATGGGTTGGCATGCGGATGGTCGCTTCGGCGAGCAGGATCTGGGCTGGACCGGTTCCTTATCCCATGAGACCAGCCTGACGGCACTGGCCCGCCAGGCCGCCGCGCGGCTGGGGCGTGAGCCATTGGTGCTGGGGGATGCCGAGCAGACGATACGACGGGTGGCCTGGTGCACTGGCGGTGCGCAGGGCTATTTTGAGCAGGCCATCGCCACCGGGGTGGACTGCTTCATCTCCGGTGAGGTGTCGGAGCAGACGACCCACCTGGCACGGGAGTCTGGCGTGGCCTACCTGGCGGTGGGCCACCATGCCAGCGAACGTTATGGCGTGCAGGCGCTGGGCCGCCACCTGGCCGAAACCTTCGGCATCGAAGCCGAGTTCGTCGAGGTGGACAACCCTGTCTGATCAGGCTGCCTTGCTGGCCGGACTGGGCTCCAGGTCCGCGAGGGTGAGTTCCAGGTTCGGCCGATAGGTGCCTAGTGTGTCGTCGAGGACGGCGACCAGCAGCAGGAGTTCTTCGACCACGTTGAGGGGGAAGCCCTGACGGGTGCCGTTCCGGTTGTCGCGCAGCAACTGGTGGATGTAGACCTGGGCTTCCCGGGTTCCCCACAACTCCTGCAGTTGGTGTATGACATGCTCCATCTGCTCGATGGAGTCCGGTGCTGCCCTGGACGCCTTGAAGTCGGCCCAGGTGATCGTCTTGACGTTGAAGGTCTTGTTGAGCTGACGGGTCAGTGCCTCGAACTCGGCCCGCATGCCGGCCACATGATAGACGTCGAGCAGCTTGAGCCACGGTTTTACGGCTTGGCGTGGATTGTGGCGGATGTAGTCGGCCAGGGTCTCGGCGGCACCTTGTGTGCGTCCAAAGGACATCATGATTTCCGCCAGTTCGAGGGCCGAATCCTGCTCGTCGACGGTTTCGTCGAAAGGAATCGGATGGGCCGGGGCAAACGTGCGCGCGGCCCAGTCGGTAGCCTCGTCTTGGGCGGGCTGCGGTGCGTAGGATTGCGGCGGGGGCACCGCTGGCAGTGCGGTCGGAGCGGCCTGGGCCTGCGGTGCGGCGGGAGTGGCCGCCGCCGCAGTGTGGGATTCGATTATGGGTTCGTGGGGGAGGGGCAGGGGCTCATCCGGTAGTTCCGCATCGACTGCGGTTTCAGATCCGGCCTCGGCGTGTCGCTTGCGCATCCACATCAGGGCCAGGCCGCCAGCGACCACCGCTACGATGCCGCCGAGTGCCATCAGCCAGTCCGGCATGACGCCAGGGCCGACATTGGCCTGCTGCGCGGTAGCGGGGGGCATGGGGCGCGAGGGGGGGGGCGGAGCCACCTTGGCCTGCTCAGGGGGCGCCTGCTCCGGCGCAGGGTGCCGGGCGGCCTCCTGCCTGTCCAGTTCCGCAATGCGTTGGCGTAGCACTGTCTGGTATTCCTCGAGGCGCTTGATCTTTTCGTCGAGTTCCAGTTGGGCCGAGATGCTTGCGTCGTAGGCGGACAGTGTCGATTTGCCGGCGGGAGGCTCCGGTGTGTCCGCCGCGGCGGGGGGGCGGGGAAGCTGGTAGTCGAGACGCAGTGCCGTGTTTTTGTCCTTGCTGAGGATCAGTCTGTCGCCATGCCGGTTCTTGCCTGTTCCTCTCCTGGCGGTCTTGTCGCGTGCACTGACCGTTGGCTGGCCGGCATGCTCCCCACGTTTGCCGGTGGACACCGTAACGGTCTGCGAGGATCTACGGGCCGGGGTGCTGCGAGCGCGCGATGAGGGGGGGACGCCGGCCGTGGGGGGGCTGATCTCAGGCGTACTGGCACGCTCGATCGGCGGTTGCAGAAGGATGGGGTAGTCGCGCTGGAGGTCCACTCCGCAGGTCATGCGCAGGCTGAGCATGGCGGCCGGATAGTTGATGGGCTCGCGGGTCGTGATGCGTAGCCGGTTGCCTTGGAGCGAGAGCCGGGCGTTCCGGATCCAGGGCAGGTCGTCAGCACTTGCCGTAGCAGGAGCGACAATCAAAAGACAGTCCGGCTCGATTGATTCACCCGCGTCAGGAGTCAGCCGCAGTTCTGCGCGCAAGGGTTGGCCCAGCGCGGAATGGACGACAAGATCACCCATCCCTGCCGCCATGACGGAAGGTCCAAATAACAGGGCAAGCGTCGCGACGAGTATGGAGAGGGGCTTTGGCGCGCTGTTCATCAATGGAGACGGAGGCGATGGGATCGCGGTTGCTTTGTTGTGCGTCGCGGCATCCAACAGTGCGCCGCAGTCGATACAATATTCTAGTGAAGTTTGTCTGTAGGCGCGGTGCCTTGTTTTCCGCGAAGCAGAGGCAAATGTTACGTGTCGTGAAATGGGCCACGGATTTTCTTTTGGTCCATTTGCGTATTGTCCTCCGTCATTTTGTTTTTTGATTTCAATGCCGCTTTCCGAACCTGTTGTCGGGCGTCGTCGTGCCCATACCCGCAGCATCGAAGTCCAGGGTTTTTTGAGGGACGATGGCCTGTTCGACCTTGATGCTCGCCTGACCGACGCGAAGGATGCGGACTATCCGCTTGCGTCCGGCATCCGCAAGGCCGGCGATCCGGTGCATGACCTGTTCATCCGCGTCACCATCGATAGTGCTTTCGAGGTCGTCGATGTGGAGGCTCATTCCGAGTGGGTGCCCTATCCAGGTGGTTGCGACACCATCGGGCCTGCGTATCGGGCGCTGATCGGCCTGAATCTGGTGCGTGGCTTCCGCAAGGCGGTCAGCGAGATGTTCAGCGATGTGCGGGGATGCACCCATCTTACGGAATTGCTGGCATCCCTGCCGACGGCGGCGATCCAGACCATGGCCACTTTCCGGCGTGACACGGGAGAGGGCGACGACGGCGGCAAACCCTTTCAGCTCGACCGTTGCCATGCCCTCGAAACGACCTCTCAGACGGTGATGCGCTATTACCCACGCTGGTACCGCAAGTCCGATTCCGCATAGCCCGGCTCTGCCGCCACTGTGCGGTGCAGCGTGAAAGCGGTTGTGCCCGAGGTTTCGTATATAATCGGTTGATCCAAATACTGACATGTCAAGAGGCAGGTCGGTCGAGGATGGTTTTCCGGCCAGCTCGGCAGCATAAGCGGGCAGGGTGGAAAGCGGGGCGGTACATACGTTGGACGAGGGAGAACGGCGTATGTGTCGCGGGGTGCGTGCTGGCCCCGAAGAGTCCCATCAACCAAGCGTGAGCGGCCTTTATAAGGCCAAGACTTCGATCGAAGGGCAACCATGAAAATTCACGAATATCAGGGCAAGCAAATCCTGAAGAAGTTCGGCGTAACGGTTCCGCGCGGTATTCACTGCACGACTGTTGACGACGCGGTCAAGGCAGCTGAGACCCTGGGTGGCAAGGTTTGGGTCGTCAAGGCCCAGATTCACGCCGGCGGGCGCGGCAAGGGCGGTGGCGTGAAAGTCGCCAAGTCCCTGGACGAAGTGCGCCAGTACGCCGGCCAGATCCTCGGCATGCAGCTGATCACCCACCAGACCGGCCCGGAAGGCCAGAAGGTGCGTAATCTGCTGATCGAGGAAGGTGCCGACATCAAGCACGAGTACTACGTTGCAGCGCTGACCGACCGCGCGACCCAGAAGGTTGCGATCATGGCCTCCTCCGAAGGCGGCATGGACATCGAGGAAGTCGCACACAGCACCCCCGAGAAGATCATCAAGGTCTTCGTCGACCCGCTCACCGGCCTGACCGACGAGCAGGCTCTGACGCTGGCCAAGGGCATCGGCATCCCCGAAGGTTCCGTGGCGCAAGCTGTGGACACCTTCAAGAAGCTGTACACCACCTACATGGAAACCGACGCTTCGCTGGCGGAAATCAATCCGCTGATCCACGAAGGCGACGGCACCATCAAGGCTCTGGACGCCAAGTTCAACTTCGACTCCAACGCCCTGTTCCGCCATCCCGAGATCGTCGAGATGCGCGACCTGGACGAAGAAGACGCGGACGAAATCGAAGCTTCCAAGTTCGATCTGGCCTACATCTCCCTGGACGGCAACATCGGCTGTCTGGTGAACGGCGCCGGTCTGGCGATGGCCACCATGGACACCATCAAGCTGTTCGGTGCCGAACCGGCCAACTTCCTCGACGTGGGCGGCGGCGCCACCACCGAGAAGGTGACCGAAGCCTTCAAGATCATGCTCAAGAACCCCAAGGTCAAGGGCATTCTCGTCAACATCTTCGGCGGCATCATGCGCTGCGACACCATCGCCACCGGCGTGGTCACCGCGGCCAAGGAAGTGCACCTGTCCGTCCCGCTGGTCGTCCGCATGAAGGGCACCAACGAAGAGATCGGCAAGCAGATCCTGCGCGACTCGGGCCTCCCGATCATCGCGGCCGACACCATGGCCGAAGCGGCCCAGAAGATCGTCGACGCGGTCAAGTAAGGAGTTAGCGAATGTCCATCCTGATCAACAAAGACACCAAGGTCATCACCCAGGGCATCACCGGCAAGACCGGTCAGTTCCACACCGAGAAGTGCCAGGAGTACGCGAACGGCAAGGAATGCTTCGTCGCCGGTGTGAACCCCAAGAAGGCTGGCGAGAAGATCTTCGACATCCCCATCTACGCGTCCGTCAAGGAAGCTGCCGGTGAAACCGGCGCTACCGTGTCCGTGATCTACGTGCCGCCCGCAGGCGCGGCTGCCGCGATCTGGGAAGCTGTCGAGGCTGACCTGGACCTGGCGATCTGCATCACCGAAGGCATCCCGGTCCGCGACATGCTGGAAGTGCGCAACAAGATGAAGGCCAAGGTTGCTGCCGGCGGCAAGGAAACCCTGCTGCTGGGCCCCAACTGCCCGGGTCTCATCACCCCCGATGAAATCAAGATCGGCATCATGCCGGGCCACATCCACCGCAAGGGTCGCATCGGCGTGGTTTCCCGCTCCGGCACCCTGACCTACGAAGCCGTTGCCCAGCTGACCGAAATCGGTCTGGGCCAGTCTTCCGCGGTCGGTATCGGTGGTGACCCGATCAACGGCCTGAAGCACATCGACGTCATGCGCATGTTCAATGACGATCCGGATACCGACGCCGTCATCATGATCGGTGAAATCGGTGGTCCCGATGAGGCTGAAGCCGCCCAATGGTGCAAGGCCAACATGAAGAAGCCGATCGTCGGCTTCATCGCCGGTGTGACTGCCCCCGCGGGCAAGCGCATGGGCCATGCCGGCGCGCTGATCTCCGGCGGTGCCGACACTGCTGACGCCAAGCTCGCCATCATGGAAGAGTGCGGTTTCACCGTGACGCGCAATCCGTCTGAAATGGCCAAGCTGCTGAAGGCCATGCTGTAATCAGGTCTGTCGCCTGAAGTAAACCGCGCCCGTGGCTGCCGCCCGGGCGCGGTTTTGTTTTTAGTACCTTCATTTTTCATCGGTTGAGTCTTACATGTCCGAGTTCCTGCTACCGACGTTCTGGATTGGCTTGTTGCAGATCGTGGCCATCGACCTGGTGTTGTCCGGTGACAACGCGGTGGTGATTGCGCTGGCGTGCCGTCGTTTGCAGCCGGAGCAGCGGAGGGTCGGTATCTTCTGGGGTGTGGCAGGGGCCGTTGGCCTGCGTGTGGCGCTGACGGCGTTTGCGGCGAGCCTGCTCGGACTCGCCTGGCTCAAGCTGATCGGCGGGCTCGTGCTGCTGTGGATCGGCACCAAGCTGCTGCTGCCGGAGGATGACGGCAACCACGAGATCGACGCCGCGACCTCTGTGATGGGGGCGGTGAAAACGATCATCGTGGCCGACTTCGTGATGAGTGTCGATAATGTGATCGGCGTAGCGGGGGCCGCGGGAGACAGCCTGATGCTGTTGGGGCTTGGTCTGGCGGTGAGCATTCCGATCATCGTGTGGTCCAGCCAGCTCATCATGAAGTGCATGGAGCGCTTCCCGTTGATCGTCACGCTCGGGGCGGCGTTGCTGGGGTGGGTGGCGGGCGGGATGATCGTCGATGACCCGCTCTGGCGTTCCATCCTGGTTGATCATCCCGCATGGTTGAGGCCCGTGGCGGGAGGCGTGGGTGCCTTGGTCGTGTTGGGTGTTGCCCGTTTGCTGCAAAAGCGCACAGAGAACGTTCCGGAGCGGCAGATTCTTTGAGGCGCATTGCCTAAACTTCGACCATGGATCAACAACAGTCTGTGCGTTGGCGCATGGCCATGCTTTCCCATGTGGGGCGTGTTCGTGTCCGTAATGAGGATTACGTCTGTTGTTCCGAGCGCCTGGGCCTTGCTGTACTGACCGATGGCATGGGGGGGCATGTAGGTGGGGCCGTGGCATCCCGCCTTGCTGCTGAGGCCTGGATGGCGTACATGCAGATGGTCGTGGCACAGGGGGCGATCGATGAGGGCGAGCTGAGGGCTGCAGTTGCAGTTGCCAATCAGTCCGTGTTTGACGAGGCCCAGCGGGATCCGTTTCTGAGGCAGATGGGAACGACCTTGGTCGGGATCTGCCTGCCTGATTCCTGCGACCGCTTGTTGGCCTGTCATGTGGGTGATTCCCGCATCTACCGGTGGCGGAACGATGTACTCGATTGCCTGACCCGTGATCACAGCGTATTGCGGGAGCAATGCGACGCGGGCATGATTGACCCTCTTGCTCCCGGTCCCGTCGAGTTGCGTGGTCTGTTGACCCGGGCGGTTGGCGTGGCAGCCTGTGTCGAAGCCGATGTCGCTGATTTTCCGCTGCAAGATGGTGACATTTATCTCCTGTGCTCGGATGGGGTGACCGATATGCTTCCCGACACCGAAATCGCGGATGTGCTAGGGGCTCTCGGCGGGGCTCCCCGATTGGCGGCAGAGCACCTCATCGATCTGGCGAATGATCGGGGGGGCGTGGATAATGTTTCGGTTGTCATTGTGTCGTCGCGCCGGGCAGGACGGCTCGGCACTGAACTTGATTGAGGCTGGTTGTAGATAGGAAGAGTGATGCCCAGGTTGATATTGAGCATGGATGGTCTGGTGTTGAAGGAAATGACTCTTGAAAAGGAGCGCACTACCATCGGCCGGAAGCCGCACAACGACATCCAGATCGACAATCTGGCGATCAGTGGCGAGCATGCAGCGATCGTGACTATCCTCAATGACGCTTTTCTTGAGGACATGAACAGTACCAATGGCACCTATGTGAATGGGCAGCCGGTCAAGAAGCATGTCCTGAAGGACAGCGATGTGATCGAGTTGGGAAAGTACCGCTTGAAGTATCTCGTCGACAGTGCGGCGTCCGGGGCTGATCAGGGTGAGGCCGTGAGCTACGCGCAGGCTGCTGTGGCGACGGACGTGGGTTCTGCGTCGAATGCATCGGCGGATCTGACTTCCACCAATACTGCCGCTCCGGTGGGGGCGCTGGGGATGCTGCAGATTCTCAGCGGAGCGCATGCGGGGCGCACGCTGGAGTTATCCAAATCTCTGACCACTCTTGGCAAGCCCGGTACCCAGGTTGCGGTGATTACCCGGCGTCCGCACGGCTATTTCATCACCCACGTTGAAGGGACCGTCTTCCCCCTTGTGAATGGGCGCGCCCTGGATGCCCAGGCACATCGCCTGAACGACAATGACATCATTGAAATTGCCGGTGTCAAAATGGAGTTCTTTACGAAGAGCGCGACTTGACGGCGGTGATCCTCGTTCCAGGGATGGGGGGGCTGAAGTTCATTGGAATTTTTCCGACTATTCGCGAGGGCTGGGCGACTGGCCGATCGCACTTGAGAGGTGCCGAGATATCAAGATGAAAGTAAGGGTTCTCGGGTGCAGCGGCGGGATTGGTGGGCGCAGTCAGCGCACTACCGCCCTGCTGGTGGATCATGATGTGCTGATCGACGCCGGCACGGGTGTTGGTGATCTGGAGTTTGAAGAACTCCTGCGCATCGATCACGTCTTCGTGACGCACGCCCATCTCGATCACATCGCGATGATCCCCTTGCTTGTCGACACGGTCGGTGACGCACGTTCGATGCCGATCGTCGTGCACGGCTCCCCCGAGACGCTGCGTATCCTGCGTTCGCATATTTTCAACTGGCTGGTGTGGCCTGATTTCTCGTCGATTCCCGATCGCAGCAATCCGTTCCTGCGTTTCCAGGAAATGCGGGTCGGCGAGTCGGCGCGGATTGGAGGAGGGCGTGAGGTTACGATGCTGCCGGCACTGCACACGGTGCCAGCGGTAGCCTATCAGTTGTCGGTGGATGGGCGCAGTCTGGTGTTTTCTGGCGATACGGCGTACTCGGATGCGCTTATTGCAGCCATCAACAAGATTCCCGATCTTCGGCATCTGATTGTCGAGACCGCTTTCCCCGACGAGCAACAAGACCTGGCGTTGGCATCCCGTCACCTGTGTCCAAGCCTGCTGGCCTTGTTCCTGGAAAAGGTGAAGGCGAAGCCGGATGTATGGATTACCCACCTCAAGCCAAGTCGGGCACAGACGACGCTGCAGGAAATTACCGACAATTGCGGTCAATTCAAGCCGAAAGCGTTGTACAACGGTCTTGAAATCGAGCTCTGATTGCCGGGGACACCCGTTGCGTCGAAGTTACCGGTTCGTCTCTGTGAGTGTCTCTTCAAGTCAAGCGGCTGTATGAAACGTTTCATTTTCCGGATATGGCATTTTCATGAGTAGCAGTGCTCTCAGCAGACCGAGTGGCCGTGATGTGGCCAGTCGCCTGGCCTTCTTCAAAGGTCTTCAGGCCGTCACCAACAGGGTTCATGCAACCGAGAACATCGACGAGATAATCTTTGAGCTCTCGTCGGAGATCTGTGCGCTGTTTGCCGCTGAGCGCATGACCATTTATGTGGTTGATGACAATCGCAGCACGATCTCATCGCGGATCAAGACCGGCTTGCAGACCATCCGTACTATCCGGCTGCCAATCGCCGAGAACAGTGTGGCTGGCTATGTGGCGCTGACAGGGAAAATGCTCAATATCGCCGATGCGTACGATGAGCATGCACTAAAAGCCATTTCGCCGCGTATGGAGTTCCGGCGGGAGGTGGATGAGCGCTCCGGTTATCGGTCCCATCAGATGCTGGTGGCGCCGATCCGGCAGGACGAAGGTGATGTGCTGGGGGTCATCCAGCTCATCAATAGCCGTAGTGGCGAAGTTTTTTCGTCCGTGGCGGAAGAGGGCATCCAGGGGCTCGGGCAGACGCTCGCGATTGCCTTCTCCCAACGTCGCCATGCGCTGACCCAGCCCAAGTCCAAATACGAGGGCTTGGTGCACGATTCGAAGCTGACGGCGCAGGAGCTCGAGACGGCAACCAGCCTTGCACGGGAGCGTGGCATTTCCATCGAGCAACTGCTCATTACCGAATACGGGATCAAGCTGGCCGACATCGGCAATGCGATTTCCCGTTTCTTCGGGGTGCCCTATGAGCCTTTCCGGCCAGACCGGGTCAAGCCCTTCGATCTGCTCCGTAACCTGAAGCGGGACTATGTGCAGCAGGTCGAGTGGTTGCCGTTGGAGGAGGGGGCGGATGGCTTGGTGGTGATGGTTACCGATCCTGAGCAGGCAACGGCCTCGCGGATGGTGCAGAACGTCTTTCCGAAGGCGGTGCCTGTCTTCCACGTGACCACGCACCTGGAGTTCATGCAGACTGTGGCCCAGTTGTTTGCGGCCGGAGCCGATGATGCATCGGTGACTGAGCTGCTGTCCGACATGGGAGAGGATGAAGGGGAAGGAGGCGTCTCCACCGATGATGCGTCCGCTGCCGCTGACAATGAGTTGGTCAAGCTCGTGAACAGGATCATCGTCGACGCCCATCGTCAGGGGGCGTCGGACATCCATATCGAGCCGCGGCCAGGTAAGGAAAAGACCCAGATCCGTTTCCGTAAGGACGGTTCGCTGGTCCCCTACATCGAGATTCCGGCCAGCTACCGGAGCCCGATCGTTACCCGCATCAAGATCATGTGCGATCTGGACATCTCCGAGCGTCGCAAGCCGCAGGACGGCAAGATCAGGTTCCGACGCTTTGCGCCCCTCGATATTGAACTGCGAGTAGCGACGATTCCCACCGCTGGCGGCATGGAAGATGTGGTGATGCGATTGCTGGCCAATAGTGAGCCGCTGCCGCTCGATAAGCTTGGGTTGCTGGACAACAATTTCACTCGCCTGCAGCAGACGATCACCAAGCCCTACGGGATCTTCTTCGTCTGCGGCCCGACGGGCTCGGGCAAAACCACCACGCTGCACTCCATTCTCGGTTCGATCAATACTCCTGACACCAAGATCTGGACGGCAGAGGATCCGGTGGAAATCACCCAGAAGGGCTTGCGTCAGGTGCAGGTGAATCGTAAGGCGGGGCTCGATTTCCCGACGGTGATGCGCTCCTTCCTGCGGGCCGACCCCGATGTGATCATGGTCGGTGAAATGCGTGACAAGGAAACGGTGTCCATCGGCCTGGAGGCCTCACTGACGGGCCATTTGGTGTTCAGTACCCTGCACACCAACAGTGCGCCGGAGTCGGTGGTGCGCCTGCTGGATATGGGCATGGATCCGTTCAATTTCTCCGACGCGCTGTTGGGCGTGCTGGCTCAGCGACTGGCCAAACGCCTGTGCGGAAAGTGCAAGCAGGCCTATCAGCCGGATGAGGCGGAGATACGTCACCTGCTCGACGAATATTGCGAAGACCTGCGCCATACGGCGGCTTTCCAGGAGGATCCGGTGCGAGCACGGGGCGATATTCTCAATGCCTGGCGTCAGCGCTACGCGGATGCACAAGGACGGTTCACGCTGTATGCACCGGTCGGCTGCGAACATTGTACCGGAGGCTACAAGGGCCGCCTGGGCTTGCATGAGTTGATGGTTGGGACCGCGCGCGTCAAGGAGCTGATCCAGGAGCGTGCCCGGGTCGCCGTGCTGCTCGCCACCGCCCTCGAAGAGGGGATGCGGACGCTGCGCCACGATGGCATCGAAAAGGTATTGGACGGTCTGACTGACCTCAAGCAGGTGAGCAAGGTCTGCATTCGCTGACCGTGCCCACCTGCGCCCGCCCTCTCAATCGAGGCGGGCCAGCTTGGATTTGGCCATCGGCGGGTTCTTGGCGAAGTAGCGGCGCAGCCCACGTAGGATCGCGTCGGCCATGCGGTCCTGGTAAGCCTCGTCGTTGAGCCTGGCCTCTTCGTCCGGGTTGGAGATGAAGGCGGTTTCCACCAGGATGGACGGAATGTCCGGGGCCTTCAGCACGGCGAAGCTTGCCTGTTCGACCTCGCCCTTGTGCAGGCGATTGATGTTGCCGAGTTCGCCGAGGACTGCCTTGCCGACTTTCATGCTGTCGTTGAGGGCCGCTGTTTGAGACAGATCGAGCAGCGTGCGGGCAAGGTGATCGTCTTTTACGCCCAGATTGACGCCACCGATCAGGTCTGCTGCATTTTCCTTCTGGGCCAGCCAGCGAGCAGCCGTGCTCGATGCACCTTTTTCGGACAGCACGAATACCGAGCTGCCGCGGGCTGTCGGGCTGATGAAGGCGTCGGCATGGATCGACACGAACAAATCGGCCTGCACCCGGCGCGCTTTGGCGACGCGCTGCTGCAATGGTACGAAATAGTCCGCGTCGCGGGTAAGCATGGCGCGCATGTTGGGTTCGGCGTCGATCTTGGCTTTCAATCGTTTCCCCACCGATAGCGTGACATGCTTTTCGTAGCTGCCAGCCGCCCCGACCGCGCCCGGATCTTCACCGCCGTGGCCAGGGTCAATGGTGATTGTGATCAGGCGACTGATGCTGCTGTCCTCGTCTGCCGGCTTGGTGGCGGGGCGGGAGGCCTGCTGGGGTGGTTCGATGTTTGCCGGTTCGCGCTTGGCGGATTGTTCCGGTTTGCGTGCGACGTCGACGGCCTTGCGCGGTTCCTCGGACCTTTCGGGCTTCTGGGGCGGTGGCGCACCGCCGACGACGGCTTCTTCAGGGGTGATCTTCTCGAGCAGCGCCAGCAGGGGGTCGACCGGCTCTGTCGGGTAGAGATCGAGTACCAGGCGATGGCCGTATTCGCCGATCGGCTTCAGTGTAAACACCTGGGGGCTGATTTCGGCCTTCAGTTCGATGACCAGCCGTACGACGCCCGGGCGGTTGCGCCCGGCGCGGATCAGTTGGATGTACGGATCCTGACCGGTGATCTTGGTCGGCAGGGACTGGAGCACCTCGTTGAGCTCGACGCCTTCCAGGTCGACGACCAGCCGTTCCGGGCTGTGTACCAACTGGTGGGTAAAATTGAGGACGTCCCGGCTTTCCAGGGTTATGCGGGTGTAGTCCTTGGCCGGCCAGACCCGCACGGCCAGAACACTGCTTTGGGCGGCTCGGCCCAGCGGACTGATCAACAGGAGGAGGCTGGCACCGGCGGAACCGATGAAGCGTTAACGCATGGCGGTGCCGACGTGCAGGGGAGTCAGTGGTGATGGGATGCGGCGAAACGTTCGAGACATGTGCGACCTTCTCCGCTCAACGGCCGAAATTCAAGAGTACGACCGCCTTCGGCGGAAAGCTGCAGCTGAACTTCGAGGTCTGCTGCCGGAAGATAAGGGTTCGCGCGATCAGGCCACTCCACAATACGAATGCCGTCGCCTTCGAAGTATTCTTCCAGCCCTGCCTCGAGAAATTCTTCTGCATGGGTGAAACGATAAAAATCAAAGTGATATACGATAATTCTAGAATCTTTGTACGGTTCGACCAAGGTATATGTTGGGCTTTTTACCTTCCCGGTGAAGCCGAGGCCGCGTAGCAGACCACGAGTGAGCGTTGTTTTACCAGCCCCAAGGTCACCGCGCAGGACGATGGTCAGGCGTGAGGGAAGGGCTGTTGCCAGCTGTTCGCCGGCGGCGAGAGTGGCATTTTCATTGGCGAGGTACAGGCTCCCGGAGGGGGCATTATCATGACTGGGATGAGCGTGGGACACGATAATCCTTCTGATGAACGAGGTGATCTGGCATCTCTGGCGTTGCAGATCAAGGACTGGGCACAAGCCCTGGGTTTTGATGAGGCGGGTATTTCGGATGTCGATCTGACGCATGCAGAATCCGGCTTGGAAGACTGGCTTGCCGCCGGTTGCCATGGACAGATGGATTATATGTACAAACATGGAACCAAGCGTTCCCGTCCGGCGGAGCTGGTCCCTGGTACGCGGAGAGTCATTTCGGTGCGTATGTCGTACTGGCCCGTGGCCAAATCGGCTGCAGATGTATTGGCGGACCCTGCCCTTGCCTACGTATCCCGTTACGCGCTTGGGCGTGACTACCATAAGGTGCTGCGCGGACGTCTGCAAAAGCTGGCGGACCGGATCAGTGCTGCGGTTCCCCACTGCTATCGGGTATTCGTGGATTCCGCGCCAGTGATGGAGGTTGCACTGGCCGACAAGGCGGGTTTGGGCTGGCGGGGCAAGCACAGCTTGCTGCTGTCGCGGCGAGTCGGTTCATTCTTCTTTCTCGGTGAAATTTATACCGACCTGCCACTGCCGGTCGATCCAGCTGTGGAGAACCATTGCGGCAGTTGTTCCGCTTGCATTGCTGCATGTCCCACGGGGGCCATCATCGCGCCTTATCAGGTGGACGCCCGCCGCTGCATTTCCTACCTCACCATCGAGTTGAAGGAGGCTATTCCTTTGGAGTTTCGCCGACTGCTAGGGAATCGGATTTACGGCTGTGACGACTGTCAGGTAACATGCCCCTGGAATAAATTCGCCCGCATCTCCGTTGAGGCTGAGTTTGCCCCGCGACATGGGCTTGATAATGCAAAACTGGTAGAGTTATTCCATTGGACAGAGAGGGATTTTGTCGAACGTATGGCTGGTAGTCCGATATACCGTATCGGTTACGAGCGCTGGTCACGCAATCTGGCCGTTGCGTTGGGTAACGCACCTCGTGAAATAGCGGTGAGGCAGGTCCTTGAGGCGCGTCTTGGGGCGGCTTCTCCATTGCTTGCAGAACATATCCAGTGGGCTTTGCAACAACACGATGCACAGCCCCGGGATGCCGCGGTATAGTTGGTGACGATGTTCCGAAAACAGTCAAAACTTCCCGTACACGAAACTCCGGCTCCGCAAACTCTAGCGGAAGTTACCGCCATGGAGTCATGGCGTTTCGATCCACTGTGCATCGCCGAAGACGATCCGAAGGTCGATGCGCCTAGCCACCGGCCGGACAAGTTCCGCATCAAGATGCTGATGCGTGACGGTGAGCGCCGCCGTGAAACCGAACTTCTGATCCAGAAGCGTTATGCGTGGCGCGGTTACGGCCAGCTTGACTCCAAGGACGAGCCGAATCAGCTGACGATGAACGCCGAGTTGTTCGGCCGTGTCTATGCAACCCTCACGGTCAATGTCGACTCACCTGCCGGGCTGGCGCTTGACAGCACCTATGGGGCCGAAGCTGCACGCCTGCGTGCGCAAGGGCGCAAGCTTTGCGAGTTCGGTCGATTTGCGATCGACCCATCGGCCCGCTCCAAGCGTCTCATCGCCTCCCTGTTCAATCTGCTCTACGTCTATTCGGCGCGCGTCAAAGGTTGTACCGACATCCTCATCGAGATCAATCCGCGCCACCGGGATTTCTACGAGAAGATGCTGGAATTCCGCCAGTTAGGTGAGGAGCGTACGTGTGAGCGTGTCAAGGCTCCGGCCCTTTTGATGCATATATCATGCGCTCGCATCGAGCAGCGGATGAAAGAAATCGGCGGGCGCTGGCGCGAGTTGCCGGATGAGAAATCGATCTACAAGTTCGCCTTCACGCCTGAAGAAGAACTGGAAATGATTGAGCGCCTCAAGAACTGATTAGCCCGGCCCCGCACCAGCAAGGGCCGGCTGGCGTAGAATCCCGACTCCTCTTTCCTCCGCATTTTCATGTCTGATCTTGGCAAGCTGCCCATCGGCGTCTTCGACTCCGGTGTGGGTGGATTAACCGTGGTGCGAGCGCTGATGGAGCGCCTGCCTCTCGAGAACATCGTTTATTTCGGCGATACGGCCCGCGTACCCTACGGTGTGAAGTCGGTGGCGACCATCGAGCACTTCACAGGGCAGATCACCGATTACTTGCTCGAGCAGGGCGTCAAGATGCTGATCATCGCCTGCAACACGATGGCGGCGGTGGCGGCGCCGGTGGTCAAGCAGAAGGCGGGGGGCATTCCTGTGCTCGATGTGATCGATGCAGGAGCCCGGGCGGCCGTCGCGGAGTCTCGCTCGCGGGCGATCGGCGTGATCGGTACGCCGACGACGGTCAATAGCAACGCTTACGCGCGCCGTATGCATGCCATCGATCCCAACGTGCGCGTGTATTCCCAGGCCTGCCCGCTCTTCGTGCCATTGGTCGAGGAGGGGTGGCTGGATCATGAGGTTACGCGCCTGACAGCCCAGGAATACCTCAAGCCGGTGCTGGCGGAGAATGTGGATACGCTGGTCCTTGGCTGCACCCATTACCCGCTGATCAAGCCCCTCCTGCAGGAAGTCGTTGGGCCGGACGTGCATCTGGTCGATTCGGCGATCACCGTGGCCGAGCAGGCGGCCCGTACGCTGAACGAAATGGGCATCGCCAATCCTGGCGACAGCTTGTCCACCTACCGCTATACCGTCACCGACATCCCGCTGCGTTTCCAGACCATTGGAGAGCGTTTCCTTGGGCGTTCGCTGGGCCAGGTTCAGAAAGTAGACTGGTGAACAAGGGTGACGGTCCAAGTATGAAAAAGGCTGCGTGATCCGCAGCCTTTTTCATTTAAGCGTTCTTACGCTTCTGCCATAGCACGTCGCCACGGCCACCGGCGCGGTTGAGAACCCGGCCGAGCACGAAGAGCAGGTCGGACAGACGGTTGAGGTACTGGCGCGGTGCGTCATTGACGGCTTCTTCCTGCCCTAGCGCCACAATCATCCGCTCGCCGCGGCGGCAGATGGTGCGGGCCTGGTGGGCGAGGGCGGCAGCACGGGTGCCGCCCGGCAGGATGAAGTCCTTCAGTGGTTCGAGGTCGTCGTTGAAACGATCGAGCTCGTCTTCCAGATACTGCACCTGCTTGGCGGTGATCATCTCCATGCCGGGAATGCACACTTCGCCGCCCAGGTCGAAGAGGTCATGCTGCACGTTGGTCAGCAGCGTACGCACGTCATCTGGCAGTTCCTCGCACAGCAGTACGCCGATGGCGGCATTGACCTCGTCCACTTCGCCGAGGGTGTGGATGCGCAGGCTGTTCTTGGAAACCCGGTTACCGTTGCCGAGGCCGGTGGTGCCGGCGTCGCCGGTGCGGGTGTAGATCTTGGACAGGCGGTGGCCCATTGTGCTGTCTCCTGAAGGAGTTGTGTTTTTGGAAGGCCGATTATAGCCAGCGGGGCACGGTAGGGAGGGATGCTACAATTTGCGGCTTTGATACCTGTCCTTCCCCGACCGTCGCAGTTGAGACAACCGGAGACCCCACGCCGATGAAAAGCGCCGAAATCCGCCAGAAGTTCCTCGAATTCTTCGCCTCCAAGGGCCACCAGATCGTGGCGTCCAGCTCGCTGGTTCCCCATGAGGATCCGACCCTGTTGTTCACCAACGCAGGCATGAACCAGTTCAAGGATGTCTTCCTCGGCTTCGACAAGCGCCCCTATACCCGCGCCACCACATCGCAGAAGTGCGTGCGTGCCGGCGGTAAGCACAACGACCTGGAAAACGTCGGCTATACCGCCCGCCACCACACCTTCTTCGAGATGCTGGGCAACTTCAGCTTCGGTGACTACTTCAAGCGCGATGCGATCACCTATGCCTGGGAGCTGCTGACCGAAGTCTTCAAACTGCCGAAGGACAAGCTGACCGTCACCGTCTATGCCGAAGACGATGAAGCCTACGATATCTGGACCAAGGAAGTCGGTGTGCCGGCCGACAAGGTCATCCGCATCGGCGACAACAAGGGGGCTCGCTACGCATCCGACAACTTCTGGATGATGGGCGACACGGGCCCCTGCGGCCCGTGTACCGAGATCTTCTACGACCATGGTGAGCACATCTGGGGCGGCCCCCCGGGATCGCCGGAAGAAGACGGCGACCGTTTCATCGAGATCTGGAACAACGTGTTCATGCAGTTCAACCGGGACGAGGCGGGCGTGATGCATCCGCTGCCCAAGCCCTCGGTGGATACCGGCATGGGCCTGGAGCGGGTCTCTGCCGTGCTGCAGGGCGTGCATGCCAACTACGAGATCGACCTGTTCCAGACCCTGATCAAGGCTGCGGCCCGCGAGACTTCCGACGCTGATATGGACAGCCCGTCCCTGAAGGTGCTGGCCGACCACATCCGCGCCTGTGCCTTCCTGATCGCCGACGGCGTGATCCCGGGCAACGAAGGCCGCGGCTACGTGCTGCGCCGGATTATCCGCCGCGCCATCCGCCACGGCTACAAGCTGGGCGCCCGCGCAGCCTTCTTCCACAAGCTGGTGCCGGACCTGGTCGCCGAGATGGGCGAAGCCTATCCCGAGCTGAAGGTTGGTGAGGCTCGCGTGACCGACATCCTCAAGCAGGAGGAAGATCGCTTCTTCGCCACCATCGAGAACGGCATGGCCATCCTCGAAGGCGAACTGGCGGCGATGGCTGCGGCCGGCTCCACCGTGTTCAACGGCGAGACTGCCTTCAAACTGCACGACACCTTCGGCTTCCCGCTCGACCTGACTGCCGACGTCTGTCGTGAGCGCAATGTGACCGTAGATAGCGCCGCTTTCGACGCTGCGATGGCCCGCCAGAAGGAGCAGGCGCGTGCCGCCGGCAAGTTCAAGATGGCCGCCAACCTGGAATACGACGGCCCGGCGACCACCTTCCACGGCTACGAGAACCTCGAAGCCAAGGGCAACGTGCTGGCTCTGTACAAGGACGGCGTGGCCGTCAACGAGCTCAACGAGGGTGAAATGGGTGTCGTGGTCCTCGACGACACGCCGTTCTACGCCGAGTCTGGTGGCCAGGTCGGTGACCGCGGTGAGCTGCGTTCCGTGCATGGCATCTTTGCGGTGGAAGATACCCTGAAGATCCAGGCCACCGTCTTCGGCCACCACGGCGTGGTCACCACCGGCAAGTTGACTGTCGGCAATGGCGTCACCGCCAAGGTGGATACCCAGGCCCGTGCCCGCACCGCCCGCCACCACTCGGCGACCCACCTGTTGCACAAGGCTCTGCGCGAAGTGCTCGGCAGCCACGTTCAGCAGAAGGGTTCCCAGGTCGATCCGGACAAGACCCGCTTCGACTTCGCCCATACCCAGCCGGTGACGGCTGCAGAGATCGCCCGCATCGAGCGCATCGTCAATGACGAGATCCTCGCCAACGCCGCCACCGACGCCAGCGTAATGGACATCGAATCAGCCCAGAAGACTGGCGCGATGATGTTGTTCGGCGAGAAGTACGGTGATGAGGTGCGTGTGCTGACTATCGGCTCCTCCAAGGAACTGTGCGGCGGCACCCACGTGGCGCGTACCGGCGACATCGGCCTGTTCAAGATCACCCTCGAAGGCGGCGTGGCCGCGGGCGTGCGCCGTATCGAAGCCGTGTGCGGTGATGTGGCGTTGGCTCTGGTGCAGGATCAGCAGGCCCTGCTCGACGGCGTGACCGGTGCGCTCAAGGCCCAGCCGCAGGACGTGCTGGCGCGCGTAGTCCAGGCGATGGACAACGTGAAGGCCCTCGAAAAGGAACTGGCCCGCCTGAAGAGCAAGCTGGCGGCCAGCCAGGGCGACGATCTGGCCGCCCAGGCCACCGACGTGGCGGGGGCCAAGGTGTTGGCCGCGACGTTGGAAGGCGCCGACGTGCCGACCCTGCGCGAGACCCTCGACAAGCTGAAGGACAAGCTCAAGTCGGCGGCTATCGTGCTGTCCAGCGTCAATGACGGCAAGGTCAGCCTGATCGCCGGCGTGACGGCCGACCTGACCGCTAAGGTCAAGGCCGGCGAGTTGGTCAACTTCGTTGCCCAGCAGGTGGGCGGCAAGGGCGGCGGCCGTCCCGATATGGCTCAGGCTGGTGGTACCGATGCGGCAGCGCTTCCCGCCGCGCTGGCTGCGGTGGCCGGCTGGGTGGGTGGCAAGCTGGGCTGAGTGCAGGCCCATGTTCCCGAGGCAGTGCGCGTCAGCGCCACTGCCTCAGACGTCGCCGGTTTTCCCTTCCGTCGGTGAAGTGGCTTCAAGATGAACGGCCGGGCAGTCTGCCGGCCGTTTTTCCGTGGACGGTTCTGTGTAGAAGCTGAAGCCGTTACGACCGGCGCCCTTGACGAGGTACAAAGCCTGATCAGCCTTTTGGAAGAGGGTTTCGATGTCCTTCGCATCCGAAGGGTACAGGGCGATACCGATGCTGGCCGAAATTCGTGCATCGCCTTCCTTGAGGGCGTAGTGATTGGCCAATGTGCTCCGGATCGACTGGGCAATGGGTTCGACGTGCTGCCGATTCGTGATGCCGCCGAGGAGCACGGCGAATTCGTCGCCCCCGAGACGGGCTGCGGTGTCCATCTCGCGGATGCAGAACTCCAGGCGGTGGGCGACTTCGGCCAGCAATTGATCGCCGGCCAGATGGCCGAGGCTGTCGTTAACCTCCTTGAAGTAGTCGAGGTCCACCAGCAGCAGCGCGACTTCCGTCTTCGTGCGGTCGGCAATGTTCATATCCTGCTGCAGGCGGTCCAGCAACAGTCGGCGGTTGGGCAGATCCGTCAGCGTGTCGTAGCTGGCCTGGCGCCATAGCTGCTCCTCCGCACGCTTCTGTTCGGTGACACTTGAGTACATGCCGACCCGCCACTGCACCTGGCCGTTGTCGTCGTAGATCGTGTTGATCATCAGCCAGTCGGCAGCGATTTCTCCGTTGCGCCGGCGGTTCAGTATTTCCCCTTTCCAGGTTCCGGTGGCGTGAAGGCTCTCCCACATGCTGCGGAAGAAGGTGTGGTCGTGGCGCCCGGAGCTGAAAAAGGCAGCCTGTTGCCCGATCGCTTCTTCGGGCGTGAAGCCGGTGAGCCGGGTGAAGGCGGGATTGATCGCCACGATGCGATTGGTGGTGTCGGTGACCATGATGGCTTCGCCGACCGCCTGATAGACGAGTGAAGCCAGCCGCAAGGCATCCTCCCGCTCGCGGCGTTCGCTGCTGTCCCGGATCACCAGCGTTGCCATGCGCCCGCTCTCGGTTTCAGTCGGGGTCATGCTGACGCTGATCGGGAAGCTGCGCCCATCTGCAGCGAGGGCGATGAGGTCCACGTCGGAGACGGAATGGGACGGTTGAGTCAGCTCGTTCCACTCGGATGCCAGCAGGTTTCCGACAGGGCATCCGATCAGATCTTCGTACTGATAGCCGAAGGTGCTGAGCGCGCGTTGGTTGGCACGGCGGACATGCCCGGACGAATCGATGATGACCATTGCATCAGGGGCGGTGTCGAGCAGGATGCGCAGCTCCAGCTCCTTGCTGGCGATGTGTTTCAGATCCCGCTCCCGAAGTGACCAGGTGTGGATCAGCAGACTCAGCATGAGGAGGGTTGCCAATATGAAGGCGGCGACCTGTACTGCCGTCTTGGTGAGTTCGCGGTACCAGCCGAGCAGATAGTCATCATCAGCCAGCCCGACGATGATGTAGTAGGGATAGTGCTCCATGCGCAGATAGGCATTGGTCCGCTCGATACCGTCGATCTGCGTGACGGCGAGATAAGCGCCGTGCGCGGGATTCGCCCGGATCGCCGCGGCGAGTTGGGGGGAGACGACCCGGGAGCCGATCTGTACTTCGGATGTGCTTGGGGCTGGATGGCGGGTGACTAGGCCGAGGTTGGCATCGCGCAGGGTTACCGCCCCGCCCGGCCCCAGATTGATGCCCGCAAACAGTTCGCGCAGGTGGGCCAGGCGGATGCTGGCGACGGCGATGCCGGAAAACTGGCCGTTGCCGGTATTGATGCGTCGGCTGAGCGTGATGATCCACTCTCCACCGATACGTCCCTGCAGCGGCGGGGAGATGACGAGGCTGGCCGACGCCGAGTCGCGGTGGCGCCGGAAATAATCTCGATCGGCAAGCAGTGCAGGGGTCCGGTTCAACTGGCCGCTGCTGGCGAGCAGGCTACCCTGTTTATCGACGATCAGAAGGCTGTGCAGGGCCGGCTGCCTGGAGAAGTGCTGTTGGAGAATGCTCTGGTAGCGCGTGGTGTCGTGCTTGCCCGCTAAGCTATCGTCAAGATCGTCCACCAGGGCCTGAAGCGTCAGGTCGATACGATCAAAGATGGCCGCGATGTCGTGATCGAGCAATTGCGCCAGATTGCGGGTGTTGATGATGGCGCGTTCCCGCGACTGCTCCAGCCCCTGGTATAGGGATTGAAAGGCTAGGCCGATGACCATCAGGTTCAGCAGAACCACGGCAATGATCAGCCGCGTCCGGAATTGGGATGCGCTGAAGCTTGCCGACTGAAAAGTGGGCACAGCCTTCATGGCTGTTCCTCCATCGAGGCGTGGAACTTATGACGGCGTCCCGGTGAGGGCTGTTCGGCTGTTGCCAGCCGCCAGTCTCACTTTTTTCTCACAAGGGAGGAAGCGATTTGTGTAAAAAACCATCAGGCCGGGCCTGGCGGCGGAGCGGCAAGCCCGGCCTGATGGATCAGAACGGCAGTGCGACGCCCGGCCAGACGCCTTCGATGGCACGCCGGAAGTCGGCCTGGATGCGTTCGATGGCGGCCTGGTTGTCGGCTTCGAAGCGCAGGACGACCACTGGCGTGGTATTCGACGGACGGGCCAGGCCGAAGCCGTCGGCGTATTCGACGCGCACGCCGTCGATGGTCAGGATGCTTTCCGCACCGTTGAACTGGGCTTCGGCCTTGAGTTTGTCCACCAGCGCGAAGGGTTCGCCTTCATTCATCTTGATGTTCAGCTCGGGGGTGCTGGTGGCGTTCGGCAGGCCCTTGAGCGCCGGGTTGGCATCGGCGTGACGAGACAGGATTTCGAGCAGGCGCGCGCCGGTGTAGAGGCCGTCGTCGAAGCCGTACCAGCGCTCCTTGAAGAACACGTGGCCGCTCATCTCGCCGGCCAGCGGTGCGCCGGTTTCCTTCAGCTTGGCCTTGACCAGCGCATGGCCGGTGTTCCACATGGTGGGCTTGCCGCCGCGGTCCTTGATCCAGCCGGCCAGGTTACGGGTGCACTTGACGTCGTAGATGATCTCGCCGCCGGGCACGCGGGTCAGCACATCTTCGGCGAACAACATCAGCTGGCGGTCGGGGAAAATGATCTCACCGTCCTTGGTGACGACGCCCAGGCGGTCGCCGTCGCCGTCGAAGGCCAGGCCGATTTCGGCATCGGTTTCCTGCAGGGCGCGGATCACGTCCTGGAGGTTCTCCGGCTTGGAGGGGTCGGGGTGGTGGTTGGGGAAGTTGCCGTCCACTTCGCAGAACAGTTTGACCAGTTCGCAGCCTAGGCGCTTGAAGAGTTCCGGTGCGACGGCGCCGGCCACGCCATTGCCGCAATCCATGACGACCTTCATCGGGCGGGATAACTTTACGTCGCCGACGATCTTGTCGACGTAGGCCGGCACCACGTCGGCGTGGCTGAGCTTGCCGGGTTCGGCGGCGGTCACCAGATCGCCGTCGATGATGCGCTGGCGCAGGCCCTGGATCAGCTCGCCGAACAGGGTCTGGCCGCCGAGGACCATTTTGAGGCCGTTGTAGTCGGGCGGGTTGTGGCTGCCGGTGACAGACACACAGGAGTGGGTGCCTAGTTCGTAGGCGGCGAAGTAGGTGAGCGGGGTCGGCACGCAGCCGACGTCGATGACGTCGACACCGGCGGCCCGGATGCCGTCGGCCAGTGCACCGGCCAGCTCCGGACCGGAGAGGCGCCCATCCCGTCCCACTGCGATGGCCTTCTGACCGC
This sequence comes from Zoogloea sp. GDB6, assembly GCF_056724105.1. Lineage (NCBI taxonomy): Bacteria > Pseudomonadati > Pseudomonadota > Betaproteobacteria > Rhodocyclales > Zoogloeaceae > Zoogloea > Zoogloea sp. GDB6. The sequence goes on from NZ_CM161497.1 coordinate 1,024,267, forward strand.
GGGCAACTGCTTCGGAACCGAGGGCCTGGCCGATTGCCCGTACGGCCTCGGCAGTCAGGGTCTTGTTAACGATGCCGCGAATGTCATAGGCCTTGAAAATCTCTGGGGCGGGAACGAACATGTTGTGGACTCCGGTCGGAAACGATGAGGGTTCGATTATACGCGGTGCACCATGACGACTGGGTGTGTTGACGGCACGGAATTTAACGTTTTCTTGCTGCTCTTACTGCCTCGCCGTCGGGGTGATCAGCGCTCTGTCTGAAAAAAGGACAGTATGCGCTGGGGTAGCCAATTCAGATGACCGGGCCATGCGCCGCTGACGAAGCCTACGTGGCCGCCTTCCGTGGGTTGCTCCAGCAGGACCGTGTCGGAAACATCTCGTCGGCCAGGCAGGTAATGGGCGGGAAGGAAAGGATCATTCAAGGGATTGAGGAGCAGGGTCGGTACCTGGATTCCTCTCAGATGTGGCTTGCTCGACGCCTGGCGCCAGTACTCGTCCGCACCCCGGAAGCCATGTAAGGGGGCGGTCACCAGGTCGTCGAATTCGTACAGCGTACGTGTGCGCCACATGGCGTGGCCATCGAAAAGCCCCGGATGCTGGCTCAGCTTGACGGCTGCATTGTGTTTGAGGGTGGCCAGGAAGTGGCGCGTGTAGAGGCGGTTGAAGCCCTGGGCCAGTACGTGGCCGGTTGCCGTCATGTCAACTGGTGGGCAGATCGCTGCGGCGGCTGTGACCAGCCCAGCTGTCGCACTGTTGCGGGTGCCGAGCCACAGCAGCAGAGCATTGCCTCCGAGTGAGACGCCAGCGGCGTAGCGGGGTTGCGTGGGGAAAAGATTGGCCAGACGTTCCAGGATCCAGCCGATCTCGTCGGCATCGCCCGCGTGGTAGCCGCGGGGCAGGCGGTTGGGTTCGCCGGAACAGCCGCGAAAATGGGGGATTACGCCATTCCAGCCCCGCTCCGCCAGATGCCGCATGAGGTGGCGTGCGTAAGGGGACCGGCTCGAGCCTTCCAGTCCATGAAAGAGGGTGACCAGCGGCGCACCGGGCTGATGCGGCAACCAATCGAGGTCGATGAAGTCGCCGTCCGGCGTATCCCAGCGCTCCCGGTGGAGGGCCGGTGCCGATCCCTTGCGCAGCAGTGGCCAGATGGTTTGGGCGTGTCCGCCGGGGAGCCAGAGGGGGGCGACATAGGTCACCCTGTCAGGTGCGTTCGATGTCAATGGACCACGTGGGGGGCGTCGTTGCTGTGCAGGCTGTCCATATCGGGCGCGAGGGAAGCGTGATGCATGACCATGCGCCAGCCCAGCGCTCCGCGGGTGAACACGTTGGTGGCGATGATGGGAGGGTGGAGACGGTCATCGCCCTCCACATGCACGTGCTGCTGCAGGGTGTGCACGGCCGTCATGACACTGACCCAGCGTACTGGGTGGCTGATGTTGACGGTGATGCGGGTGCCGCTGGCGAAGAGTTGACGCCAGGATTCGCGGATCGCCGCGAGTCCGACGAGGCGGATGCTGCCGGGTTGGACGCAGACCACTTCTTCGTCCTCCGACCAGACGGCCATCATGCCGTCAATGTCAGCACGGGCCAGCGCGGCGTAGAACGCGGCTTCGGCATCGTCGGGTGATGTGTAGATCGGGTTGCTCATGCGTGTTTCTTGGATGGAAGTTCGCATGCGACACGGGGGCGTTGCCGCCCCCGTTCTGGCTGTGGCCCGATGAAGAGCCTCAGTGGTGTCCCTTGGGCAGTTCGCCCTTGAAGACGTATTTCGCGCCGCAGTAAGGGCAGGTTGCCTGGCCTTCCTTGGTGACGTCAAGGAAGACGCGCGGGTGCCGTGCCCATAGCGGGGCGTCGGGCATCGGGCAGTGCAGCGGCAACTCGTGGGCGGTGACTTCGATCGGCTTCGACTTGTCCTGATTTTCAGGCATGGGTTGCTCCGTGGGATCTTAGATGTAAGACAGCCATTCTTCGTATTCGGGGGCCTGGCCGCTGACGATCTGGAAGAAGCGGCTTTGGAGCTTCTCGGTGATCGGGCCACGCTTGCCTTCGCCGATGGTGCGGCCGTCCAGTTCGCGGATCGGGGTCACTTCGGCGGCGGTGCCGGTGAAGAAGGCTTCATCGGCGATGTAGATGTCGTCGCGGGTGATGCGCTTGGAAACCACGTCGAGGCCGAACTCCTTGGCCACGCGGATCACGGAGGCGCGGGTGATGCCGGTCAGTGCAGAGGCGATCTCGGGTTCGTAGATGGCGCCGTCCTTGATCACGAAGAGGTTCTCGCCGGCGCCTTCGGCCACGAAGCCGTTGGTGTCGAGGAGCAGGGCCTCGTCGTAGCCCGCTTCGGTGGCTTCCAGGTTGGCCAGGATGGAGTTGGCGTAGGTGGAGGCCAGCTTGGCGCGCGGCATCGTGACGTTGACATGGTGGCGGGCGAAGGACGAGGTCTTCACACGGATGCCCTTTTCGAGGCCATCCTCACCCAGGTAGGCGCCCCACGGCCAGGCGGCGATCGCCACGTGGACGGTGGCGCCCTTGGTGGAAATGCCCATCTTCTCGGAGCCGTAGAAGGCGATCGGGCGCAGGTAGCAGGACTCGAGCTTGTTGGCGCGGACCACTTCCAGTTGCGCTTCCATCAGAACTTCCTTGGAGTAAGGAATGTTCATCATGTAGATCTTGCCGGAGTTCAGCAGGCGCTGAGTGTGTTCAGCCAGACGGAAGATCGCCGTGCCCTTGACGGTCTTGTACGCGCGGACGCCCTCGAATACGGACAAGCCGTAGTGCAGGGAATGGGTGAGCACGTGGGTGGTCGCTTCGCGCCACGGCACGAGCTTGCCGTCGTACCAGATGAAACCGTCGCGGTCTGCCATTGACATTGTGGGGATCTCCAGCTGAAAACAGTAAATTTCGAGCCCACGATTCTAGCTCATTCCGAGAGGCTGCGGACCCTCACCCGGAACGGGGTAAAATGCCGGCTTTGTCTGCAGCGGGATGGCGATGAGAGTCTGGAAGCCGAATGTGACGGTAGCGGCCGTGGTCGAGCGTGACGGGCGCTTCCTGGTCGTCGAGGAAGAGACGGAGACCGGGTTGCGCTTCAACCAGCCGGCCGGGCACCTGGATCAGGGAGAGTCCCTGCTGCAGGCCGTGACCCGTGAGGCGCTTGAGGAAACCGCCCATCACTTCAGGCCGGAGTTCCTGGTTGGTATCTACCAGTGGCCCAAGCCCGACAGCGACATTACTTATTTGCGTTTCACTTTCGGCGGCAGCGTCACGGGGTTCGATCCGGAGCGGCGCCTGGATTCTGGGATCGTGCGGGCCGTGTGGCTGACGCTGGACGAGTTGCGGGAGACACGGGAGCGCCATCGCAGCCCGCTGATCTTGCAGTGTTGCGAGGATTATCTTGCCGGCCGGCGCTACCCGCTGGATCTGGTGCGCCATTACGACGCCTGATGGCACGCAGGTGGGTTCTGGGCGCTGCGTTGCTGCTGTGTTTCGGTGTCGGGCACGCGGCTGAGCAGGTCGTGGTGTGTTTCAACTACGGTTGCTTGAGCGAGGCGACAGTGGTGTTTTCCGACGAACGCCTCGCCGAGGCTGGCGAGCGTCTGAAGCAGGCCATGTCGCCGATCGAGGAAAGGGCCATCCTGGCCCAGGTCATCGGGCAGCTTTATCGTTGGGCGGGCGAGCAGTCGCCGATTCATGCCGACAGGCCGGGGGATTTCCTCGATGACGACGTGTCCGGCAAGATGGATTGCATCGATCATGCAGAGACGACGACGCGCCTGTTGAAGATGCTGGAACGGCGCGGCATGCTGCGTTTTCATGTGGTGGATGAAGTGCATCGCCGGGTGCGCTGGCTGGTTGCCCAGCATTTCTCGGCGGTGATTCGCGAGAAGGACGTTGCTGCGCCGACAGGCGGAGCGCGATTCGTGGTGGACTCCTGGTTTGGGGAGCACGGCGATCCTGCCGTTGTCTTGCCCCTGGAAGATTGGCTGGATGGAGAGGGACCGAATGTCTCGTAAGGAAAAAGTCATCGTCGGCATGTCCGGCGGCGTGGATTCGTCCGTGGCGGCGATGCTGCTCAAGCAGCAGGGCTACGACGTGGTCGGCCTGTTCATGAAGAACTGGGAAGACGATGACGACGATGAATACTGTTCCACCCGGGAAGACCTGGTGGACGTGGTGTCGGTGGCCGATGTGCTGGGCATCGAGCTGGAGGTGGTGAATTTCTCCAAGGAATACAAGGAGCGGGTGTTCGCCGATTTCCTGCGCGAGTACGAGGCGGGCCGCACGCCCAATCCGGACATCCTGTGCAACTCGGAGATCAAGTTCAAGGCTTTCCTCGATCACGCGCTGGCCTTGGGCGCGGATCGCATTGCGACCGGGCATTACGCCCAGGTGCGCGAATGGACCAACGATGGACGCACCGAATACCAGCTGCTCAAGGCCGAAGACGGCACCAAGGACCAGAGCTATTTCCTGTATCGCCTGAACCAGACCCAGTTGTCGAAGGCCTTGTTTCCCATCGGCCATCTCTACAAGCGCGACGTGCGCAAGATGGCCGAGGCGGCAAACCTGCATGTGCATGCCAAGAAGGATTCGACGGGTATCTGTTTCATCGGTGAGCGTCCGTTTCGGGAGTTCCTGTCCCGCTACCTGCCGGCCAAGCCGGGCGAGATCCGCACGCTGGAAGGCGACAAGGTGATTGGCCAGCATCAGGGCCTGATGCATCACACCATCGGCCAGCGCAAGGGCCTGCAGATCGGCGGCATCAAGGGCAACCAGGATGACGCGGGCGAGCACGACGCCTGGTACGTGGCGCAGAAGGATATGGCGAAGAACGTGCTGTACGTCGTGCAGGGCCACGATCACCCGGCGCTGTTGAAGGATCGCCTCGTGATTACCGACCTGAGCTGGGTTGCTGGCCAGGATCCGCGTACGCATTGGGTGTACACGGCCAAACCGCGCTACAGGACGCCGGACGCGCCCTGTGAGATCGATGTCCTTGCCGACGGCCGGGCCGAGATTGCCTTCGCGCAGCCTCAGTGGGCGGTGACGCCGGGGCAGAGCGTGGTGATCTACGAAAGCCGGGTTTGCCTGGGTGGCGGGATCATCACGGCCTGAGGCTTCTGTTGGTACATAAGCAAACGGGCGCTATGGGGCGCCCGTTTGTTTTCAAGGACTCTGAGCCAGCCGGAAACTCGGATAGGCCCAGTTGTGCTCCCACGCGGCGCGCACCATGTTCGGGTACTCGGGGCGTCCGAGGCTGCCGTTGTAGCGCCCCAGCGCGCGGAACAGGTCGCCCCGTTCGATGTCCAGGTAATGGCGCAGGATCGTGCAGCCAAAGCGCAGGTTGGTGCGCATGTAGAAGAGGTTGCTCTCCTGATTGCCGATCAGTTTGACCCAGAATGGCATGACCTGCATGTAGCCACGGGCGCCAGCCGAAGACAGGGCGTATTTCTTGAAGCCGCTCTCCACCTGGATCAGGCCCAGCACCAGCTGTGGGTCGAGGCCGGCGCGGGTGGCTTCGTAGTGGATCGCCCGCAGGAGTTCGGAGCGATAGGTTTCGTCGGGGATGCGCTTGGCCAGGCGGCGGGACATCTCGGCCAGCCAGCGCGCCCGTTCGGGCGAGCGTTCGAAGCTTGGATCGAGCGGGGCCTGGTCGGCGACGGCCGCGTGTAGCGCGGCCTGTACGCTGGCGGCGAGCGGCTCGTAGAGCTGGTTGCCGGCATGCGCCATCGTCGTCCCGCCCAGCAGGCAGGTGGCCACTATGCGGGCGACGATGGAATGCATGGGCAGCATGCTTCAGTCCTTCAGCTTGGCGATGACCGTAGCGGCGACGTCGCCAACGGCCAGCTTGGTGGCTTCGGCGTCGCGGCGGCCCTGGTATTCGACGACACCCTCTTTCAGGCTGCGGTCGCCGATGACGACGCGGTGCGGCGTGCCGATCAGCTCGTTGTCGGCCAGCAGGGAGCCCGGACGCTCGTCCCGGTCGTCGAGGAAGGCGTCGATGCCGGCCGCGACCAGTTCGCCGTACAGCTTGTCGGCGGCTTCGCGCACTGCTTCGGACTTGGCGTATCCCATCGGCACGATGGCCACCTGGAAGGGGGCGATGCCGTCCGGCCAGATGATGCCGCGGGCGTCATTGTTCTGCTCGATGGCGGCGCCGAGGATGCGCGAGACACCGATACCGTAGCACCCCATCTCCATGACCTGTTCCTTGCCCTGTTCGTTGAGGAACTTGCAGCCGAGGGCTTCGGAGTACTTGGTGCGCAGCTGGAAGATGTGGCCGACTTCGATGCCACGGCAGATGTCGAGGCTGCCCTTGCCGTCCGGCGAGGGGTCGCCGACGACGACGTTGCGCAGGTCGGCGACTTCGGCTTCGGGGAAGTCACGGCCGATGTTGACGCCGGTGTAGTGGTAGTCGTCCTCGTTAGCGCCGGTGACGAAATCGGCCATCGCCGCAACGGTACGGTCCATCACCACGCGGCCCTGGAAACCGACGGGGCCGAGGGAGCCGGCATTGGCGCCGAAGGCGGTCAGGATGGATGCAGGGGAGGCGAAGGTCAGCGGATTCTTGACGCCGGCGACCTTCTGGGCCTTGACCTCGTTCAGTTCATGGTCGCCGCGCAGCAGGAGCAGTACCGGCTTGCTGCCGGACGCTTCGTCGCCGTCCACCACGATCGCCTTGACGGTCTGGGTGGCGGGGATCTTCAGGAAGGCGGCCAGCTCGTCGATGGTCTTGGCACCGGGGGTATGCACCTTGGTCAGCGCAGCGCTGGCAGCGGGGCGCGGGGTGGTCGGCGCCAGGGCTTCGGCGAGTTCCACGTTGGCGGCGTAGTCGGAGTCCGGACAGTAGGCGATGTCGTCTTCGCCGGTTTCGGCGATCACATGGAATTCGTGGGAACCGGTGCCGCCGATCGAGCCCGTATCGGCCGCAACCGCGCGGAACTTCAGGCCGAGCCGGTTGAAGATGCGGTGGTAGGTGTCGTACATGTTGCGGTACTCCCGCTGCAGATCCTCGAAGGAGCTGTGGAAGGAGTAGCCGTCCTTCATGACGAATTCGCGGCCGCGCATCACGCCGAAACGGGGGCGGATTTCGTCGCGGAACTTCATCTGGACCTGGTAGAAGTGCTTGGGCAGCTGGCGATAGCTCCTCAGCTCTTTGCGCACCACGTCGGTGATGACTTCCTCGTGGGTCGGGCCGACGACGAAATCGCGGTCGTGGCGGTCCTTGAAGCGTAGCAGCTCAGGACCATAGAAATCCCAGCGGCCGGATTCCTGCCACAGCTCGGCCGGTTGCACGGCGGGCATTAGCACTTCGATGGCGCCGGCCCGGTTCATCTCCTCCCGCACGATGGCTTCCACCTTGCGCAGGGCGCGCAGGCCCAGGGGCATCCAGGTGTAGATACCGCCGGCGAGGCGCTTGATCAGCCCCGCGCGCATCATCAGTTTGTGGCTGATGACTTCCGCGTCGGAAGGGGCTTCCTTGAGGGTGGAGAGGAAGAACTGGGAGGCACGCATGACAGAGTCCATTGTTAGTACAGCGTGCAATTTTAACGTGCACCTTGCGCCTTGGCGCCGCTTCTGTTGCATTGCACCGATTCGGGGCGTCGGCTTCCGCGGCAAGGGGAAATATGGAAGAATTCCGCACAGTTCATGAATTAAAGGTTGCACCATGCTCGACCGTGAAGGCTACAGGCCTAACGTCGGCATCATTCTGGTGAATGCGCGCAACGAGGTTTTCTGGGGCAAACGGATACGAGAACATTCCTGGCAGTTTCCGCAGGGCGGAATCAAGCACGGCGAGTCGCCGGAACAGGCCATGTACCGTGAGCTCTTCGAAGAAGTCGGCTTGAAGCCTGAGCACGTTCGTATCATCGGCCGCACGCGCGGCTGGTTGCGCTACGACGTGCCCAAGCACTGGATCAAGCGGGAATGGCGTAACACCTATCGCGGCCAGAAGCAGATCTGGTTCCTGTTGCGACTGGTGGGACGCGATTCCGACGTTTGCCTGCGTGCAAGTACTCACCCGGAGTTCGATGCCTGGCGCTGGAGTTATTATTGGGTGCCCCTTGAGGCGGTCATCGAGTTCAAGCGCGGCGTTTATCAGGCCGCGCTGCTGGAACTGTCCCGCCTGCTGTTCCGCGATCGAAGCCTCGATATCCCGGAAAGTTACCGACCGATAGTAGTGACCCCGGAATCCCCGGGAAAACCCTCCCTCTCCTGACAAGACGTGTGCCGAGTTGAAACTCGGCACACGTCTTTTTGTCTTACCCTCCGATTGTTGCTGGTTTTGTCGCCGCCTGCGATGCGGCGACGGGTCCGGGTACGCCGTTGTCGGGCAATCCCGGTTCATTGCTGTAGGGGCACATCGGGAGGACACACCATGGAGCGCTTGCACTATCAGCCGATCCGGCAGTTCCGGGTCAAGAGCGGCACCTGCGAAGTCGCGGATGCCTGGAGCCTGACCAAGGTCGTTGCGTCGTCGCCGGCCATCGAAGTGATGACTGACCTGCGACGAATCCCCGCGGCAACCATTTCCGATACGGTTTCGCTGGCCGAGGCCAATCACAGCATGATTTTGCGCGGTGTGCGGATGCTCTTCGCGACCGATAACGACCGCCGTGTGGTGGGCATCATCACGTCCAACGATCTGCTGGGCGAGAAACCCACGCGGGTTGCGCGGGAGCGGATGTCGCGGCACGAGGAGTTGACCGTGCGCGACATCATGGTGGCCACCGAAGAGCTCGATGCGGTGACGATGGCCGATGTCCTGCGCGCGGAGGTGGGGCATGTCGTGGCGATGCTGAAGGCCTGTGGGCGGCAGCACGCGCTCGTGGTGGAAGAGGAGGGCGGCATGGCGCCGGTGATCAGGGGTATCTTCTCGGCCTCGCAGATTGCGCGCCAGATGGGTATTCCCCTGCAGACCACGGAGGTGGCGCGTACGTTTGCCGAGATCGAGGCTGCCATCAGGAGCTGAGTTGGTAGGCCGGCAAGTGCTGGGGGCCGTGCGGGTTTGGCCCGGCGAAAGGGGAGGGGGAGTAGAATCGCGGCTGTCCTCCATCCTTCCCTTTGAAACCTGATGGCTGCAGTTTCCCGTTTGGCCCGCTCATGTATTCCGTTTTTCTTCGCTGCGGCAAGCGTCGCACTTGTGGGGTGTGCCAGCGGTGGTCGCACATACCTGTTTGAAGGAGAAACCAAGTCCGCTTGGAAGGAAGTCGAACCGGAGCTTCCCGCATTTCCAGAGCGCGCGAATCTGATCCCCCTCGACTTGGGGTCCGAGTCCACCTCGTTGTCTTTTATCGATGAGAAGTCGCTGACGCTCGCGGAAGATGGCGTCGTGCGCTTTACATTGATCGTGCGTGCTGCGGGCGGTGCCCAGAACGTGAGTTTCGAGGGTATCCGCTGTGAGACGGCGGAGCGCAAGCTCTATGCGATAGGTCGCAATGACCGGGAGTGGATCAGGCCTCGTGCCAGTGACTGGCAGAGAATTTCAGACAATGGATTCAACCGCCAGCACGCGTTGCTGGCGACGGATTTCTTTTGTCCGCGGGGAACTATCCCGCCGAACCGGGATGAGATCGTGAAATCCCTGCGGCAGGCGGCCGGTCTGCGTTGACGTCAAATTTCGAGTGGAGTTGCTGTGATGCTGGATCAACTGATCATTGGCTTTGACAAGGCTTTGCGTACGGTTTTCGCGGACGCTTACACCGTGCGTCCGGTTCCGGGCGAGGCGCTGCCCGAGGCAGACCTGAGCGAACAGGAGAAGCGTCATGCGGCGTCCCTGATGCGGGTGAATCACTGTGGTGAAATCTGCGCCCAGGCCTTGTATCAGGGGCAGGCGTTGATGTCCCGCAACGAGGGTATCAAGGAAGCGTTGGCCGGCGCCGCGCACGAGGAGACGGAGCATCTGGCTTGGACCGAGCGCCGGATCGTGGAGTTGGGCGGGCGGAAAAGCTTCCTGAACCCGCTTTGGTACAGCGGATCGCTAGCCATCGGGATGCTGGCCGCCCGTTTTGGTGACGGCGTCAATCTGGGCTTCCTGGCCGAAACCGAACGTCAGGTTGAGGCCCATCTAAACAGTCACCTGGGCCGCCTGCCGGAGCAGGACCTGCGTTCCCGTGAGATCGTTGAGCAGATGAAGATCGACGAGGTGGCGCATGCCGACACGGCCGTGCGCCTTGGGGCTGTTGAGCTGCCAGATCCGGTCAAGGCAGCCATGAAGGCCACCTCGAAGGTCATGACCGGTGTTGCGTATTGGCTTTGATCCGGGCAGAGCCTAGACCTGAACGATTTCCCAGGTGTGTTCGATCTCTGCGGTCTTGCTGAGCATGATCGTGGCGGAGCAGTACTTGTCGGACGACAGTTTGATGGCTCGTTCGACGCTCTCCGGCTTCAACTCATGCCCCGTGACGGTGTAGTGGAACGCGATTCGGGTGAACACCTTGGGGTCGGTTTCGGCGCGCTCCGCCGTCAGGCGGACGCTGCAGTCTCGCACATCCTGCCGACCGCGCTTGAGGATCAGGACGACGTCAAACGCCGTGCAGCCGCCTGCGCCAGCCAGCATCAGCTCCATTGGCCGGGGGGCAAGATCACGTCCGCCCGCTTCTGGGGCGCCATCCATGGTGACGATATGGCCGGAACCCGTTTCCGCCATGAAGGTCATGTCGCCAACCCACTTAACTACGCACTCCATTCTGTTTCCCTTCAATGTTGACTGTACGGAGGGGTCGGGCCCCTTCTGCAGGCGCTGATTGTAGCTGTCTTGCCGCAGAGGGGCTGGGGCGTCTCTATGTTGCGATGCCGCATTTTGGGTGCTCAGGGTTCTTCTGTGCGCGAGGTGGTGCGTGTATGGTACGGATTCTTTATCAATTAAATCATTGTGTTGAATGCTATTTATTGGAAATAAAAGAAATCTATTTGCGGATAGACAATTTTATTGTGCGATGCACAAAAAAATCTTGCACCAAGGGGGTTCGGGGGCGATAATTTCTTCAGTCCAGTTGCTTTTGTTGTTCGAAGCGGCTGAAAGGTGTCTCCTCCACCCTCCTCCTTTGGTGTGGATTTAGCGCAGATCTCCCCGATCTGCGCTTTTTTTTTGTCTGAAGATAGGGTTTGACACTGCTTCTTTGCTTCGGGTAAAATCCGCGGCTTTCCGAATTATGGTCGTTCCCGGTGTCGGGAAAAGTCAGAGGGATCTTCATGAAAACGTTTTCTGCCAAGCCGCACGAGGTCAAGCGCGACTGGTTTGTCGTCGATGCGACGGACCTAGTCCTTGGTCGGCTTGCTTCCCAGGTTGCGCTTCGCTTGCGCGGCAAACATAAAGCCATCTACACCCCGCACGTCGATACCGGTGACTTCATCGTTGTCATTAATGTCGACAAGCTTCGTGTGACCGGCACCAAGGCCCAGGACAAAAAGTACTACCGCCACTCCGGTTACCCGGGCGGTATCTACGAAACCAATTTTACCAAACTGCAGCAGCGCTTCCCCGCTCGCGTGCTTGAGAAGGCTGTCAAGGGCATGCTGCCCAAGGGCCCGCTCGGCTATGCCATGCTGAAGAAGCTGAAGTGCTACGCTGGTGCCGAGCATCCGCATGCCGCACAGCAGCCCCAAGTTCTCGCGATTTAACAGGAGCCGATAATGGCTGTGACTTACAACTACGGTACCGGTCGTCGCAAGTCGGCTGTTGCTCGTGTTTTCATCAAGAAGGGCTCCGGCAACATCGTCGTGAACGGCAAGCCGGTCGATCAGTTCTTCTCCCGTGAAACCGGCCGCATGATCGTGCGTCAGCCGCTGGTTCTGACCAACTTCGTCGACACCTTCGACATCCTGGTCAATGTGACCGGCGGTGGCGAGTCCGGTCAGGCTGGTGCCGTTCGTCACGGCATTACCCGTGCGCTGATCGACTACGATGCAGAGCTCAAGTCCCCGCTGAAGAAGGCTGGCTTGGTTACTCGCGATGCCCGTGAAGTCGAGCGTAAGAAGGTCGGTTTCCGCAAGGCACGTCGTCGCAAGCAGTTCTCCAAGCGTTAATTCGCTTCGAGTATGGTCAAAAGGCCGCCTTCGGGCGGCTTTTTGTCATCTTGGCGTAGTATGTTGTTCCGGCGTAGTTCGGGTGTCTGCTGGTAGTTCATTTCCTGTTGGGGGCAAGCATGGTCAAGGTTGGTGTGGTTGGTGGGACGGGATATACCGGGGTTGAGCTGTTGCGCTTGCTTGCGCAGCATCCGGATGTGGAGCTGAAGGCGATCACCTCGCGTGGCGAGGCGGGGATGCCGGTGGCGGATATGTTCCCGAGCCTTCGCCGCCGGGTTGATCTGCGGTTTGTTGATCCCCAGGCGGCCGACCTGTCGGGGTGTGATGTCGTCTTCTTTGCTACGCCTAATGGGATTGCGATGCAGCAGGCCGCGGCCCTTGTTGCTGCGGGTGTGAAGGTCATCGATCTGGCTGCGGACTTCCGTATCTCTGATGTGGCTGAGTGGGAGAAGTGGTACGGGATGACGCACGCCTGCCCTGAGCTGGTGGCTGAGGCAGTGTATGGTCTGCCGGAGGTGAATCGCGAGGCTGTCAAGGCTGCGCGGGTGGTGGCCAATCCTGGTTGTTATCCCACTGCGGTGCAGTTGGGCTTCTTGCCGCTCGTCGAGGCTGGTGTTGTGCAACTGGACGGCTTGGTCGCCGATGCCAAGTCAGGCGTTTCCGGCGGTGGTCGCAAGGCGGAGACGCATATACTGTTCTCGGAGTCGGCGGACAACTTCCAGGCTTACGGTGTGGCTGGTCATCGGCACCTGCCGGAGATTCGGCAGGGGTTGTCGCGCTACGCCAAGGCGCCTGTCGGGCTGACTTTCGTTCCGCATCTCACGCCTATGATTCGTGGCATCCATGCGACGCTGTACGCACGTCTTACCAACGATGTCGATCTGCAGGAGCTGTTCGAGGCCCGTTTTGCTGGCGAACCGTTTGTCGATGTGATGCCGCGCGGGGCTCATCCTTCCACGCGTTCCGTGCGCTCCGCCAACATCTGCCGGATTGCGGTTCATCGTCCGCAGGGTGGGGATGTGGTCGTGGTGCTGTCGGTCATCGACAACCTCGTGAAGGGAGCGGCAGGTCAGGCGGTGCAGAATATGAACATTCTCTTCGGGTTGCCTGAAACTGCAGGGCTCGAGCAGATCCCGGTGATGCCTTGAACTAAAATCGAGTGTTTTTGTCGACTATTTGATGGTGTTGCCTTGACCCGTTGTTAGG
>NZ_CM161497.1:1042500-1652500 GCF_056724105.1 Zoogloea sp. GDB6
CACTAATGTTGAAAAATTAGGGGATGAGCTGTGGATAGGGGTGAAAGGCTAAACAAACTTGGAAATAGCTGGTTCTCCCCGAAAACTATTTAGGTAGTGCCTCGTGCGGACACTTCCGGGGGTAGAGCACTGTAATCGTTGGGGGGGTCATTGCGATCTACCCCGCGATAGCAAACTCCGAATACCGGAAAGTGATACACGGGAGACAGACGGTGGGTGCTAACGTCCATCGTCAAGAGGGAAACAACCCAGACCGCCAGCTAAGGTCCCAAATACATGGCTAAGTGGAAAACGAGGTGGGAAGGCATAGACAGCTAGGAGGTTGGCTTAGAAGCAGCCACCCTTTAAAGAAAGCGTAATAGCTCACTAGTCGAGTCGTCCTGCGCGGAAGATGTAACGGGGCTCAAGCCATGAACCGAAGCTGCGGATCTCGTAAGAGATGGTAGGGGAGCGTTCTGTAAGTCTGTGAAGGTGTCTTGTAAAGGATGCTGGAGATATCAGAAGTGCGAATGCTGACATGAGTAGCGATAAAGGGTGTGAAAAGCACCCTCGCCGAAAGCCCAAGGTTTCCTGCGCAACGTTCATCGACGCAGGGTGAGTCGGCCCCTAAGGCGAGGCAGAAATGCGTAGTCGATGGGAAACAGGTCAATATTCCTGTACCGCTCTATGATGCGATGGGGGGACGGAGAAGGTTAGGTCAGCCGGGTGTTGGACGTCCCGGTTTAAGCGTGTAGGCGTGCTCTTTAGGCAAATCCGGAGAGCTTAGCTGAGGCGTGACGACGAGGTCTCTTTGAGACCGAAGTGATTGATACCCTGCTTCCAGGAAAAGCCTCTAAGCTTCAGTCATAGAGTGACCGTACCGCAAACCGACACAGGTGGGCAGGTAGAAGATACTAAGGCGCTTGAGAGAACTCAGGAGAAGGAACTCGGCAAATTGATACCGTAACTTCGGGAGAAGGTATGCCTCGGTAGCTTGTAGGAGTACATCCGAAGGGCGAAGAGGCCGCAGAGAATCGGTGGCTGCGACTGTTTATTAAAAACACAGCACTCTGCAAACACGAAAGTGGACGTATAGGGTGTGACGCCTGCCCGGTGCCGGAAGGTTAAGTGATGGGGTGCAAGCTCTTGATCGAAGCCCCGGTAAACGGCGGCCGTAACTATAACGGTCCTAAGGTAGCGAAATTCCTTGTCGGGTAAGTTCCGACCTGCACGAATGGCGTAACGATGGCCACACTGTCTCCTCCTGAGACTCAGCGAAGTTGAAGTGTTTGTGAAGATGCAATCTCCCCGCGGCTAGACGGAAAGACCCCATGAACCTTTACTGTAGCTTTGCATTGGACTTTGACGGGACTTGTGTAGGATAGGTGGGAGGCGATGAGACTGGGACGCTAGTTCCAGAGGAGCCGTCCTTGAAATACCACCCTGGTGTCGTTGAGGTTCTAACCTAGGTCTGTGAATCCAGATCGGGGACCGTGCATGGTAGGCAGTTTGACTGGGGCGGTCTCCTCCCAAAAGGTAACGGAGGAGTACGAAGGTCACCTAGGTACGGTCGGACATCGTACTGATAGTGCAATGGCAAAAGGTGGCTTGACTGCGAGACCGACAAGTCGAGCAGGTGCGAAAGCAGGTCATAGTGATCCGGTGGTTCTGTATGGAAGGGCCATCGCTCAACGGATAAAAGGTACTCTGGGGATAACAGGCTGATTCCGCCCAAGAGTTCACATCGACGGCGGAGTTTGGCACCTCGATGTCGGCTCATCACATCCTGGGGCTGTAGCCGGTCCCAAGGGTATGGCTGTTCGCCATTTAAAGTGGTACGTGAGCTGGGTTTAAAACGTCGTGAGACAGTTTGGTCCCTATCTGCCGTGGGCGCTGGATATTTGAGGGGGCCTGCTCCTAGTACGAGAGGACCGGAGTGGACGGATCTCTGGTGTACCGGTTGTGACGCCAGTCGCATCGCCGGGTAGCTAAATCCGGAAGAGATAACCGCTGAAAGCATCTAAGCGGGAAACTCGCCTCAAGATGAGATATCCCTGGGAACTCGATTCCCCTGAAGGGTCGTTGAAGACCACGACGTTGATAGGCTGGGTGTGGAAGCGCAGTAATGCGTTAAGCTAACCAGTACTAATTGCCCGTGAGGCTTGATCCTATAACCTTGCAAAAATGCAAGACGAATAAAGCGCAACGCGCAGTCATACATCCCAAAGAACACTTCTTCCCTTTGACGCTTCAACCGCGAAAACGCGGAAAGCGGTACAAGTTATAGTCTGACGACCATAGCGTCTTGGAACCACCCCTTCCCATCCCGAACAGGACCGTGAAACAAGACCGCGCCGATGATAGTGCACAACCGTGCGTGAAAGTAGGTCATCGTCAGACTTACCCCATCAAAGCCCTCGCACTCCATCGTGCGGGGGCTTTGCGCTTTAAAGCTCCGAAACAAAGCAAGCCCCCGGAAAAACCATTGTAAGCACCCGGCGATCCCCTCTTGACCGAGCGTCAGGCTGAATCCGGCCTCCAGCGATGGGGTAGCATCTCCTCGATCCGACTCTGGGGCTGAGTCGGCAATCGAGTGAGGATGTCCTTCAGATAGGCGAAGGGCTCATGCCCATTGAGGCGCGCCGACTGAATCAGACTCATGATCGCCGCGGCTCGCTTGCCGGCGCGTAGCGAGCCGGCAAAGAGCCAGTTCTTGCGGTTATGTCGAGTTCAGCATAACCGCAATTATGTTCAGTCCACAATTATGCTGAGTCACCGGCAGAGGGCCGCCCGATCCGCGGCGCCCCACCCTGGTCGGCTGCACATAATCACAGCGCTTGCAGGAACTTCAACAGTGCATCGGTCGGCCGGTAGCGCGTACCTCGGGTTTCTGCAGGCGCTATCGCAGCCAAGGCGCGCTCCTTCATGGTCAGGTCCGCTTCGATGTAGCCATGGGTCGTCACCGGACTCTCGTGCCCGAGCCATAGGGCAATGACCGTCAGGTCGACGCCGGCCTGCAGCAGGTGCATCGCCGTTGTATGGCGCAGCGTATGGGGCGAGATGCTCCGCCCCTGAAGCGACGGGCACCGCGGTGTTGCCGCACTCACCGCCCGGGCAAGTCGCTCGGCGACGTTGGAACGGGTCATCGCCTTTCCCCATCGATTGGGCAGCAGCGCGTGGTCCTTTTGCAGGCCCGCGGACAGGAGCCAGCGCCGGATCTCCATGACGGTCTCCTTCCAGAGTGGCACGGTGCGTTGCTTGCGCCCCTTGCCATGCAAGCGTACCGACGGCGTGATGTCGAGTTCCAGGTCGCAGACGCGGATGTCGATGAGTTCAGAGACCCGGGCCCCCGTGTTGTAGAGCAACTGAAGTAACACGCGATCCCGGCGACCGCACCAGGTTGCAGGATCAGGCGCCGTCAGGAGCGCCTGCACTTCGCCTCGAGAGAGGAACCCGAGCAGCGGCCTGTCGAAGCGTTTCATCGGGATGGCCAGGATACGCTGCGCGAGCAGCAGGGCCGGCGGGCATTGCAACGCAACGTACCGGGTAAAGGCCCTCACCGCAGCGAGCCGTGCATTACGGCTACGCAC
Organism: Zoogloea sp. GDB6; assembly: GCF_056724105.1. Taxonomy (NCBI): domain Bacteria; kingdom Pseudomonadati; phylum Pseudomonadota; class Betaproteobacteria; order Rhodocyclales; family Zoogloeaceae; genus Zoogloea; species Zoogloea sp. GDB6. The sequence goes on from NZ_CM161497.1 coordinate 1,046,070, forward strand.
CGTGTTGTGGCGCTCAGCTTCGAGGTGAGCCAGGAAGCCAAGGATCAACTCCGCATCAACATCCCCCAAGGCCAGCTTGGCAGGCGGTTTGCCGAGCTGGCGCTCAGCATAGCCCAGCAGGAGCCGGAAGGTGTCCCGGTACGCCGCCACGGTCTTGGGGCTTACAGCCTGTTGCTGGAGGAGGCGCTCGGCAAAGAAACGTTGGACCAAGGCGGCGAACTCGGCGAACTCAGCGAACTCGGCGGGATCGGCGAGTAGCGGGATCATGTCGGTTCTCCCTGGGCATAATGGTGGAAACGCGCAGCGGCGATGGCCATCAACTCAGGGATGCCAGTGAGGTACCAGTAGGTATCGACCACCTTGGCGTGCCCGACGTAGATCGAAAGGATCGGCAGCCCCTGCTCAATGTCGCCCCCCTGCTCGTAGAGGCGCAGTGCGCTACGTACGATGAAGGTGTGGCGCAAATCGTGCAGCCGGTGATGGGCATGGTCCCCGCGCACTTGCCAGCCCAGCTGGCGACACACCCGATGCAGCGCGTACAGCATGCTTCGCTGATCAAGGGCTCGGCCGTCATCACGTACGAAGAAGCGATCACAGCACGGGCCGGAGACGAGCTGATCCCGCATCTGCGCATATGCTTGGAGGTGCCCAGTGACGCTCGCATGCAAGGGAACGAGGCGGCGCTGGTGACACTTGGCGTCCCGGATATCGAGCACACCCGCCTCGAGATCCACATCGGTCCGGGTCAGCTTGAGCGCTTCGGAGATACGCAGTCCGGTTGCCGCCAGCAGCCCGAAGAGAGTCCGGCAGGTGGCCGGGTGCAGCCTGCCGGGGGGCCCCAGGTGGTCGGTCGCTTCCAGGAGACTCTGCAGTTCCTCAGCGGTATAGATATGCGGCACCAGGCGTCGGTGGGCCGGGCCAAAGAGCTTGGGCGGCGGCACGACCGTGTCCGGGTCTGTGCGCAGGCAGAATGCGGCAAAGCCCCGCAGTACCTCGATGCGGCGCGCCCAGCTGATCGGACGGGGGTGGCGTGAGGCGCGTGCCCACTCGGTGGCCAGTTCTAGCGTGAGCCGTTCGGCTCCACGTTGGTCAGCAAAGCGGGCGAACGATCCGAGTTGGTGGCCCTCGATCGAGAACTCAAAGCCGAAGCTGCGACGATAAGCGAGGTAGGCCTCCACCCGGGCCGCCCAGGTCGTGGTAGCGCTCATGATGCGCTCCCCGGCCAAGGCAAGGCGACCGTTCGCAGGCGTTCAAGGTCGACGCGGGCATACACCTTGGTGGTGTTCACATCCCGGTGGCGGAGCAAATCGGCAATCTCCTTGATGGACACACCCGTCTTCTGCAGCCGGGTGGCCATTGAGCGCCGAAGCACGTGGGTATTACAGAACCGATCCGCCAGAGCACAGCGGGCAAAGGCCCGATTCATCGCATTGCGGATAGCCGCCACACCAAGAGGAACTTGGCAGGCGGTTTCGCGAAAATGGGGTGATTCAGGGTAATGGATAGGGGCTAGGAAGTGATAGGTTGAAAGAGATGTTCTCGATAAAATGATGTTGCTGAAGTGAGTTTTGGGCCTGAAATACAACGATGAATTCATTCCAGAAGTTGGAATTCAATACGTCTGTTTTGAGCACGCCCCTGGGCTGTGTCGTTGTTTCGGATTGGATGGTCGGGGCCCGCGCCTATTGTGCTCAAACTCGTTATGGGAATTCCTTTGCTGCTGAGAAAACTGCGTACCGCATTGGCCCGGGCAAGGCTTAGTTCTATATTGGATTGACGGCCTCCTGCATTGTCAGTGTGTCCTATTATTTTTAAATTTTTTGCATTTGTCTGTTTTATGGCAAAAGCCATGTCATTAAGAATGGCCTGACCTGTTAATGTTAAATTGGCTGATCCACTTTCAAATTCGACGACCCGATTAGATAAGGCCTTATCCAGTACCTCTTGACGTGATTCTGAAACAGTAAGTGCGGTGGTGATTGTATAGTGTGGGCTCAGTGAGGTTGTGAGGGCCGTGGATATTTGCTGACGTTGTGCTGCGCTTTCCACATTCCCCTTCAGTGAAACTTGCGTTCCATTTACATATATTTGACCATTTTGAATCTGTTTTATATTGCTATTTAGTATTTTTTCTATATTTTCTGTCCATTTTGGAGGCGGAGATACCCCCCCAACGGAAATTCTATCGACTATGTTGTGCTCTCTATAGAGCTCTCGCAGTTTTCCGAGAATGGCTAGGCGGGTTGCCTCGTCGGCTACGTTGCCCGAGGCGACAACGTTGGAAGCATCCGTATTCTTGGTGGGGGAGGGGGCGATCTGTGACTTGTTGTCAGTTTGAGCTGTTGCGAGCGTTGTGAGTGCAGACAGCAGCCCAGCAGAAAACGCGTTGCGAATGGTCATGGTCTATTTTTCAAAAAAAGCTTCCCTGAATTTCTTGACAATTAACTCAAGGCTCAGGGGCGGTTGAGCAAGGTAACTCGACAGTTTGAGTACTCTGTTGCCGTACTGATAGCTATGGTGGCGATCGATCCATGGTGGATCGATAAGGCATAGGGTCCTCTCACGGGGGGCGTATCCCATAAGCGCAGTGCATAGTGGATGGGCTGTGGCTCCATTAAATCCTATGAGCATTCGCGACCTAGCTGGATTTCTCTCAAGGACAATTTGTAATTCTATCGATGGATTTCGTATGAAAGCGGTAATTAGATAGAGCCATAGCCCTGCAATTTGCCAATATTCATTTTTCGCATTGTTTGGAAGGGGGAGTTCCAACTCCTTTTCAATCGGCGGGTGCCCGCGTGTGAAAAGTTGCTGCATGAGGAGTCCTATGGCAAGGATTGTTCTGGCAATAGCCTCAGTTGTGTTTTGTCCCCCCAGGGCCGCTGACAATGCCTCCAAGGTCGTGTCACGCGCAAAATGACCAAGAGGGTCGTTGGCAATCGTTAAATCGAAGTCTCGGGCGCAGTCTAACTGGTCCAGTTTGTCCTGAAGTCTGTCCAGTTCCATTCCTGCCAAAGTCGAGTCCGCTAATTTTGAAAGGATACTGTAGCTATTTGCTAGGACTGACGGGCCGTACCGGAACAGACGTACATCATTTCTCTGAATGGTGGAGGCCGTCAGAAATGGAAAATGTCTACCTGACCTATCCTGGCTGGCACGCAGGCTTCCGATCAGGGTAAGCGTGCTTGTCGGACTGACAAAGGCGAAGTCGATCGCTCCGGTGCCGTTATAGGTGGATTTCCAGTTCGGCGTCTGGCATAGCTGCTCCATTGATCTCGCAACCCAGTTGTCGAGAAGGCCGATTAGCTTTTGGCTTCCTCTCCCGTACACGAAGTCAGCATGCAGAGGGGTTTTGCCGAAATATGTAGCATTGTGGTTCGTCACCTGCCACCCTCTGACGGAGCCTGGGGGACGGTCGCCCGAGTGATCGCGCTGTCCGGAAGTGTGAGGCCGCCGAGGCCTCGCTGACCTTGGGTTGTTGGTGAGGATCCTTGCGCTTGCGTATTGCTGATGACTTTCAGATCGATACTGACTTCGGTCCCCTCATTTTTCCAGCTCAGACGGAAGCTCCCGTCAGGTTGTTTGCTGCGTTGCGCGGCGTTGATCATCTTCTCCAGTCCGAATCGACCAGGGTGGTTGACAGTGTCCAGGGTTTTCCCGTCATAGGTACTTACAGTGATCTTTGCGCCAGGCGCATTTGAAGTGCCTGGCCATGTGAAGCTGGTCCATTGAGGCGCACCGTTACGGTAGGTGAGCTTCTGCCCATCTATTTCTAGTGTGTAGGAGGTTAGGCCCGGTGATGGCTGAGGCCTTAGCATGAAGACCGTCTGGGTTTGTAGTGCGCCACCTTGCCCGGTATCGCTTGCCGCACCGCCTTCGAGGGGAGAGACCCATTGGGCGAATCCGGTCATGAATTCGGGCTGCAACGTGAGGCCCAGATCGCCCCAGGTGCGGGGGGTGATGGTGCTACCGCGACGAACGACTAGAGACCCTATGGTAGCTTCCACGTACTTGGAGATAGCACCATCGGGACCGAACATCTGGGCAATCTCCGCGGGGGATGCCTCTATGCCGGCCTTTGGAGAGAAGGGATATTTGATTGCCAACCGGCGCGTGAAAGGTTCGTAAACTTGCGCCACCCATGTCTTATTAAGATCTTCCGTTGCTGGTTTGATAAGTGCGGTGTAAGTCTCCAGTAAAGGGCGGAGCAGGAGCGGGCGTAGGGTCGTCCTCTGGCTTTCAGGGATTCCTGTGAGCATCTGCTCATCGACAAACTTGAGTGTCTCTGCCAATTCCGAGTTGCCGCCGTCCAGGGTTTCCCGCATGACCTTGAGTGCTCCGGGGCCAGGATCGCCTTGATTCTTCAATTCGTTTAAACGGGAGCGAATCTTGGATAGTTGCTTGAGATAAGTCTCGAGAAGCGACTCTCCCCCATCTCGGGGGGCAGCAAGGCGATCGATGGCTGAGAACTCTCTAGCTACTGCACCTAGAACGGGCTCTGTGGTCTTGGGAAGTGCGCCGCTATCCAATGTGATCTGAACTGGAGTGATCTGCAGAACAGATTGTCTGAACCATTCCACGACACCACTCTGGGCTTTCTGTAGTGCGACGTGGGTTAGTTGCGGATTGTCCCAAGCGGTTTGTTCAGAAATAGTCCTCAGTAATTTTCCGATTGGGGATATGTTGGGGGCGCCGAGACGTCCCATTGCGGTTACAGCCTCCGGAAACGTGGGGAAGGGCGTGATGCTGATGCCCAGAATGAACTGTTTCCATTCCTCGGTGAAGTCGCGTTTGTACATCGCCGTTAGCGCCTTCTGGATTTGTTCAGGGCTGCCTTCCAGCGTGAGGTCATCTTTATTGGAGCTTTGCAAAACCCAATCCGCGCTTTCTTGGGCGTTAGTTGCTGCGTCCTTGATCGCCGGCTGGACGTAATCCTTCCACGCTTCTGCTGTCATGGCTCCTGAAACCACGCGACTACCGCTGATTAGAGGGGCGTTGTCTGCGCCTACGATACTAGCGACGCTCATTGGGGCGAAGCGTGTTGAAGCCCTTGCACGTATTTCGCCATACACGCGTTCGGCGGCGGGCATTCCGCGAACTACCCGGCGTAATTTTTCGCGCACGCCATCAACCAGCGCGAGGTTGTTGCTGATCGTTGGCCAGTCGTATGCGCTTGCATGTTCTAGATGGAAAGATACGATGCGACCGGCCAAGGTGATCATCTTCTCCCTTTCCATCGCGCCGCGGTTGGCTTCGAGCCAGCCGCGCCAGAAGCGGGTGATCTGGTCTGAAAGATGTCCAACGTCGATGTGTTCGTGGCTCGATAGCATCAGATAAGTTTTCAGGGCGTTGTAGCTGTCTTCGATATTGGATGCATTTGCGCTCTTGTATTGAGTGGGGGCATGCATTGCTACTGCCTGGGCTTGGGGGGAGGCGATATTCTCGTGTCGGTTGACCTCAGCTAGGAAGTTCTCCAGGGCATTCTTGATAGGGAGCAACATGACTGCCGAAACGCCGGCGAAGTATTCCTCGCGCAGCTTGTCGGCCATTTGCTCACCGCGGTAGAGGCCTAGTCCGAGCGCTAAAGGGGGATGCTCGTTAAAGCGTTCTAGTTGAGCAAGTCTGTCCTGAAGGATTTCCAGCGCTTCGAGACGGGATTGCAGGTCAAATCGACCATCTTGAATCTTGACAGCCTTGGCAAGATCCTGTTCGACGTTCTTGAGCAGGCTGAGATTGTTCATGTAGGACCAACTCCAGCCGGCCAGAGCTGCCCCGAGAACTACGAGGCTTCCAACGATGGCAGTTTGACGCCACAGATAATGCGCCCGGGTTGTGTGTTGACGAACTAGATTGCGATCAGAAAATATGACTTCTGAGAAAAGTTGTTTGAGAAAATATCCTTGAGCTGTGCTTTGGGCATATGAGTTCGTGGGTTGCGCTGACAGCCCGAATTCTCGAGCGACGCGCTCGCTGGATAAGGCTGATGTGTCTTCGTTTTGAATAGCCGAAGTGAGGTAGAACCCGCGGAAAACCGGTTGAAATTGGAACGGGTTCTCTTCAAAGAGCGTTGCAATAAATGCGCGTAAAGCTGGCTTTATCGCGGCAAATTCGGCGGGGAAGGTGAGTAGTTCCGGAATGGGGCTCTCACTGTAACTGTGTGACAGGCGTGCGACACTTGCCGTTCGCAGGCCGAGATAGAGTTCGTCGAAGCGCTTTTCGAAGAGAGGCATGACGTCTTGCCCGCCTGTTGCATGTTCATAAGGAAACGTCGCACCCCAGACGCGATTCCGTTCAATCCAGTCCAGATCAGAGAAGAAATGGCAGAAGCCGGGAAGCAAGTCTGCTTTCGTAAATAGTACGTAGACCGGGGCGAAGACCTCTAGCTGTTCCGTCAATTCCTGCATGCGTTGCCGAAGGTCTTTGGCGAGGTTCAGCGCGAACTCTGGTTCAGAGTGGATCAATTCGCCTATGCTCACCGCAACTAGAATTCCGTTGATTGGGGCTCTGGGACGGTGCTTCTTCAACAGTCCCAGAAAACCGAGCCACTCCGCGCTGTCCTCTTCACGGACGCTGTAGCGGCCGGCCGTATCGAGCAGGATGCCTTCCGTAGTGAAGAACCAGTCACAGTTCCGGGTCCCACCGATACCCTTGATGACGGCTTGGCCACCGTCGTCGAATGGGAAGTGCAATCCTGAATTGACGATTGCGGTGCTCTTGCCCGCTGCGGGGTTGCCTATGGTGATGTACCAGGGGAGTTCGTAGAGGGCTTCGGAGCCGGATAACTGGCCGAGCTTTGAGGCTTTTATTTTCTTGATGGCATCCTGCATGCGCAGCTTAAGGGCGTCCACCCGCTCGGGGTCCGTATCGTCAGGAGAACGTGAGGCTTCTCCCTGATTCTCGAGCATCTCACTGAGATCCGTACTTGCGCGTCGAGCCATACGGTGCTGGCGTATCAACATGCCTATCCAGATGGCAGCAAGCAGACCGCATGTGAAGATTACCCATCGCATGGGAAGTTGGAGCAGCCAGGCTCCCAGCAGTAGTGTGAGAGCGAGTAGCCAGATACCCAGAAATGAAAGAGTCTGGTGTCTGGTGATCAGGTTTCGGAATAGAAGCATCGTTTGGTTTTGTTGGTCACTCTGAGAAGATTTGTTGAGATCTGCTTCCTAACGAGCAGCCTGACCGAGGACATTCTTGCGACGGAGCTCCACATGGCCGAAATCCCGAAGTTGCCATCGTCCGCCCCAGGTGAGTCCAAGTTCTTCAGCGACCTGCCCATATAGCTCATAGCCACGCATGGCCCACGGGGCGCGTTCCGAAATGACAATCTTCCCATCTTTGAAAAACGCGCTGTCTGCCGCCAAGCCGTATTGGTGGTAGCTCATGTTGGCCTTGGCCTTGGTGACATGGCCGCCCTGGTCGAACAATTGTGCCTGTCGCTCAGGACTGCGGTAGCCTTCCACCAGCGCCATGCGATACCCATGTCGTTCTTCCATCAAGCGAAAAACGATTAGCAGGCGTTGCGTGAATTCCGGGTCAAGCAGTTGCCAGTTGCGGCTGGCATGGACTACATCGGGTCGGATGCTCTCTATTTCCTGTGTCGCAAACACTTCGGGAGGAAGTGGCGGTGGAGGAGTCAGGCGTTCCCCTTCGAGCAGCGCAGAGACCTGTGGGGCGGTGAATTGCCCGGTGCTATCGAACTCGAAGACCTTAGAGTCGTTCAGACTGAGAATCATCAGCGATGGCGCGGTCAGCATCAGCGTGACTCCTATGCTGTGGATGGGGTGGCTTAATGCGGTCTTGATCAATGCTAATGGTATTAAATCCCTTTTGCGCCGAGCGAGGAGGCGGCGGCGATGTGTACAGGACCTAAGCGGAAGTGTCTTGCTGCGATCTCGTTTTTTGCCCGGAGCAGCCCATAACCGGGGTCGCGGCCCCGGTAGAACGAATAGGGCTACTCCGGCTGCGATGAGCACGAAGTAGGTAAGCACGCTGTACAGGATCACGTGGGAAAGCCTTGGGTGACGTGTGCTGGCTCGAGGGGCGTGATCCCATGGCGCTGACGCAAGGTGTGGTTGTCAGTAGCACAGGCTGAGAGTCGCATTTTTTATGGCATAGAATATAAAATACATGACATGTGAATTTTTTTGGTATTTTATCGCAATGTTTGATTATGCCAATGGCAAATTTCTGGTGATGGGCGAAAAAAACGAGAGTGTTCGGGGGGAAGGGCTAGGCGCTGGCTCTTCAGTAAGGATCCTGAGTGATTTGAATTCCTCTAGGAGCGTTCGAGCTTTGTCTCCAGAGTTGCGGGCAAGAGCTGCCTGGCTTGCCGGGATAGGGGGGCTTGCTGTCGGGATTGCTGCGGGTGGGGTATGGATCTGGCGGGACGGGACTGACCCGACCGATGCCAAGGCCGCGCGGGCAGTTATGATCAGGCAAGGGGTACGGCAGGGGCTTGAGAGGCGTGTCGAGGCCGATTTGTCGAGAGTTGAACGAGGGCCGCACATGGAGTCTCCTGTTCCCTCGACCCCTCTAAGTTCCGTGAGGGGGGCTGGGGTCGTTGGGCCCGGTACTGACCGGGAGGGCTCGCCCATGCCATCCGGAGATGCAAAGTCTGTCGTTGCTGGAGCAGAAGGAGGGCGAGAAGTGAGTCCTGCGGATGGACGGCTGTCCACTAATGCAACGGTTAGGTGGAAAGAGTCGCATCGTGTTTCAGTACCCAGACCGGGTGTGTGGCTGAGGGGGAAGAAGAAGGCTACCCGGCGATCAGCTGAAGCGGGCAGGCTGCCGGCCAAAAGACAGGAGGTAAATGTTGCGGGCGGGCCTGTTACCAAACCGGGCCCAACAAAGTACGCTCCGCGATCCGAACGCGATGTCGATATCATTACAGCGATCGTCAAATAGCCGTAGTAGTCCAGATTACTGTTGCCGAGAGGCCGTGCCGACACAGCTACGGCAGGATCACGGTCAACGTGGGGCTGCGCTGTGGAGGCTCAATAACGTTGGCGTATGCGCTCAGGGACGACGACACGGTGTCCTGGCCGAGAAACAGCAGGCCCGCGTAGGCGAGCAGGCCGCATAGCGCCAGAGCGGATGCTACGATCCACGTAGGAATCTCCTGGCGGATCGAGTTGATGATGTTGTCGGGCCGTGCCCAGTTGGGGGCAAATCCGGCGGGCTTGCCTTTGATATGTCTGATCTGATCTCCGAGTTGCGATATCAGATATTGGAGCTTTTCCGGGCCTTCAAGAACGTAACGTCCTTTGAATCCGATCAGCAGGCACATATGGAAGACTTCAAGTGCCGCGATGCGTTGCGCGCCACTATTGCGCGCCTGCTCCAGCTTGTCGAAAAAGTGCTCTCCAGCCAGTTGTTCTCCGAACAGAAGCAGCTGAAGTGGGCGGCGTTCCCAGGTTTCCCTGATTTGATTTTGTGTGGACAGGATGAATTCGTTGACGACTGCACAAAAGGCATATTGCGTGTTGACGATGTCGTTGTTGCTGAAGTTGAGTTTCCTGGCTTTGTGTTCGAAGGTTCCCAGCAGTTCTTGTAGCGTGCTTGAAAACTTGCTTTCATCTTTGGGCAGGCAGCCCATGCGAAGCAGTATCAGCAAGTGAAAGCCGTCGTATAGCAGGTCGACCAGAGTGTGAGTACCGGATACCGGCTGGTTGTAGGTGGTGGGCTGAGCGGCTTCGGCAAAGAGGCTGGGTATTGAACTCATGATATGACTGCAATCATCTCGATGCTGAGATCTTGGTAGCTCTCAGGGGCGTAAATCATGACGGACTGTGCTTTGAGCATCCGCTCATAGAGGGGGCCGTGCCCCTCGAGGGCAAAGTAGCAAGCGCCTGGTCGTACGGGGATGGCTGCGGGGACTTGTGCTGTGTGAATGAGCCGTACGCCGGCCATGGCGGAGAGCACCAGCTTCTCCACATCATCGGGTGCCCCTACCTTTAAGCGGAATGGGATGGATTCGATGATTTCGGACTGCGGATGAGCCGCGCTGACAGACAGGAAGAAGCGCGTTTTTTCATCGATTTTTTCGGAATCCAATTTCCCCGTGTGAAACGCAGGCTTCGGGCGTGCAAGCGCGATGGCGAAGTACTGGGTCGAGATCACAGTGTCCAGAAGCTCCCGGATCAGAGCGTCGAGACAGGTAAAGCATGGGCCTGGATGGGCGTGATCGTAGCTTGGCAGGTCGTTGAGCGTGTGGTGACGTGAAAACGTCAGCAATCCGCCTGCCAGTCGCAGTAACTCCTGGAAAAGACGCTCTGGATGGGTTTCCGGGTTGCGCAGTACGTGGGTTAGTGCGGCACAGGCTGAGTTGGCTGTGTGCAAGAGCCAGAACGAGGCGATGTCGCCGGAGCGAAACTCGATGATATTTTTCGAAGGTTCCCTGTGCAGGCCGTACAGGGCATCGACCTTGGCGAGGAGTGCATCAATCTGCCGTCGAAGCATGAGATGGAGCCTGGCGTTGCTTCGGAGGCTGACGGATGGGGGAATGAAGCTTGGGTCCATTTCGAAGCCATTGCTTGACGTTCTGCTAATCCGGATAACCGGAAGTGTCTGAAACAGGTCATTGGGTTCGTTTTTCCGCCTGATCTGCGTGATTTTGCTTAAGCGGGAGATGTCAGCTTCCGTTGCATCCGAGAACAGATCTTGTGTTTCCGTTGAGATGACAAGATATCGGGCGTCGCTGCCGGTGGCGAGATCTTGCGCGCAATTGCCTCCCTGGGGATTCAGATGCCGTATAGCGATATGAAAAATCATACCTTCGTCATCAATGGTCATGTCGTTGAGGGAAAGAGGTGGGGGAAGCTGGTCGATATCCGGAGCAAGTAGTGAATCACCGTTTGAGAACATCGCATCAATTTGGGTGAACCGCAGGACTCCATTGTGTAGTGCCTCCTTGTCCAGTCTCAGTTCCCTGACCCCCCAGGCATATGGGTTCGCCGCCAGCAAGGTGCGTCGGTTCATTGCATCGGTATAGATGTCCTGTTGTTGAAAATGTTGGGGGCGGAGGAAGAGTCCTTCGCCCCATAGCGGTTGTGCTTGATTCATTTTTCGGGATTGCCTATCGGTTGCATTGAACGCCTACAAGGGAGTTGGCAGATCTGCTGCCAGGCTCGGGAATCTGGGTGGCAGAACTTGTTGTCAGGGCGCAAGCGTGAGCTCCAACGACGATTTCGGTCGTCGTGTTCGGATCGAAGGCGAGTTTCCATCTCCCCGTATATGGCGCGCGAAAGAGCCCCGCGATGCCTATCGCTGTGGTTTCCGGGGGGCTTCGGAGTTGCAAGGTGTGGGTCTTGCCCGGTAGAAGGATGAGTTCGCGGGTTGATATCAAGTCTTCCCCCAGGCCCTCTTTTTCGCCTTCTGGTGTTACCAGCTGTTCATATGTAAGCGTCTTCAGCCGCTCTGTGGAGCGAAGTGAGTAGACCCGGACAACTAGCGATAGGGGTTTGCCTTCGCGGGATGTGTTGAGCTGTTCTCCGGCATGGATTCTCAGTGGAATCTCGTTTGGTGGTTTGTTGCCTGCAGCTCTGTCGGTCAGCTTTGCTGTACTCAGCGCAATGTCGAGGACGCTGCTTGCAGCTTGTACAACCGCCGTGCCCCCACAGCCTGCGAGGAACATGCAGGTCACGAAGGTCGCAAGGCGAGCCGGATGGAGGGGGATGCTGCAGCGCATGCGGTCTAGCTCTTCAAATAATCCATATTAAGTATTGTAACGCCATAGTCATATGTATTACTATGCCTTTGGTATCTTTCTTGGGGCGTGTTGGCTCTGTCCTTCTTGAATGGATGTCTATGTGGAAAAGAAGATCTTTTGAATCGTTTGTGCTCATCGGTCTGCTGTCAGGATGTGCATCGACGCCGCCGTCGTTGAAGCCCCAGGAGTTCAACGCAGTGCTCGAAGTGTCTGGCAAGTCCGTGGACTCCTTGCTGCAGCAAGGCAGTCAAAAGGAAGCGATCCAGCTCCTAGATGACATGTCACGCCGAAATCCTGACAGGAAGGAGCCGTGGGCTCGAAAGGCCAAGATCTACTTTGATGCCGGAAATTATGCTCAGGCTATTTTGGCTGCAGAGGAGGTGTTGCAGCGGGATCCTACAGAGCGCTCGGCGAAAGTGATTCGTGCCGTGGCCGGACTGCGGATCGCGGGGCAGTCGTTATACGAGCTTCGGAGTGACACGGAACTGAAGGGAAGTGCGCATACGGACGCGGTCGGGCTCGTCAAAGTAATGCGGGAAACCTTGGGTGAGGACGTCCTAGTTCCTCAGGCTGATCCCAGACGAGAAGTGCGTTCGGTCAGGTCCAAGCCTCCAGTAGCCCCTGCGGTGCGGCGCAAGGCAGGGGGAGAAGGGGACCCTCGGTCGGCTGCGGCGGGCGGGAACCCTTTCGATGCGTTGAAATAAGCGATCGTTTTCTCCCTCCCGAATGATCGGGTCCGATAACTACCGTAGGAATACAGCCGTGGCAAAAAAAGAGAGTATTCAGAAACAGCTGCAAAGGGTACGGCCTCCAAGAGTGCAGCTTACCTACGACGTCGAGGTGGGCGATGCCATTGAAATGAAGGAGTTACCTTTCGTTGTCGGTGTACTAGGCGATTTTGCTGCTCAGTCAAATGTGCCGCAAGGAAAAGTGCGTGATCGGAAGTTTGTCAATGTGGATATGGACAACTTCGATGACGTGATTGCTTCTATGGCTCCGCAAGCGAGTTTCAAGGTCAAGAATGTTCTCCAGAAGGATGGTGGAGAACTAGGGGTGCAGCTCACCTTCAAGAAGTTCGATGACTTTCGTCCGGAATCCGTTGCGCGGCAGGTCGAACCTCTACGGAAGCTGCAGGAGGCCCGTGCCAAACTGGCAGATTTGCGCAACAAGCTTGCAGGTAACGAAAAGCTGGAGGATCTGCTCAGTGAGGTATTGGCTAATACCGAAGATCTGAACGCCTTGAAGGTCAGAGTCTCCGAGGAGGGGCAATAATGGCTGCACCTCAACTCGTGGCGACTGAATTCGGGGACGGTGCTGAGTTTAGCCTGTTGGACCGAATTGTAGAGGAAAGCAAGGTCGCCCAGTCGGCGAACGAGAGGGCACGCGCAAAGGACATCATTGGGGAATTGGTTCGCCAGGTTCTGGAGGGCGAAGTGATCGTATCCCAAAATCTGGCTGCCGCCATTGATACGAGAGTGGCTGAGTTGGATCGGCTGATCTCTGCGCAACTCAGTTGTGTCATGCATGCGCCGGAGTTCCAATCTCTGGAGAGTGCTTGGACCGGGTTGTACTACTTGTGTAAGAAGACATCCACGGGGACGCACCTCAAGATCAAACTGTTCAACGCGAGCAAACGAGATCTGGTCAAGGACTTCAGATCGGCTATCGATTTTGATCAAAGTGCGCTGTTCAAGAAAGTCTACGAAGAGGAGTTTGGAACCTTCGGTGGTGCGCCGTTCGGAGCTCTCATCGGACAATTTGAGGTGACTCGCCAGCCCGAAGACATGTTCTTCATCGAACAGATGTCTCATATTGGGGCCGCGGCGCATGCACCTTTTATCACGGCGGCGGCTCCCCAGATTTTTGGTCTGGACTCTTATGTGGAACTTGGTAAGCCGCGTGATCTGGCAAAGATCTTCGATACAGTGGAATACGCGAAATGGAAATCGTTCCGTGGCTCGGAAGACGCGCGCTATGTCGGCCTGGTGTTGCCGCGCTTCCTTGGACGTCTGCCGTACAACCCGATTGATGGGTTGGTGACGGAAGGATTTAACTACGTCGAGGACGTGGACGGCGCTGATCACGACAAATACTTGTGGTGCAACGCGGCTTTTGCCTTTGCTGCGCGGCTCACCGATGCCTTCGATCAACACGGGTGGTGTGCTGCCATCCGGGGCGTCGAAGGGGGCGGGTTGGTGGATGATTTGCCGACACATACTTTCCGGACGGATGACGGTGAGGTCGTCCTGAAGTGCCCGACGGAGGTGTCGGTAACGGACCGCCGGGAGAAGGAACTGAACGATCTGGGGTTCATCTCGTTGGTCCATTGCAAAAATACCGATTACGCGGCGTTCTTCGGCGCTCAGTCAGCCCAGAAAGCCAGAAAGTACGATACGGATTCCGCCAACGCCAATGCGACCTTGTCGGCCCAGTTGCAATACATCTTTGCGGTCTCGCGGATTGCCCATTACATGAAAGCGATGATGCGGGAGAAGATCGGCAGCTTTGCGACTGCGGCGAATATCCAGAGCTATCTGCAGCGTTGGATCGATAATTACGTGACGACTGACGATTCCGCCTCGCAGGAAACCAAGGCGCAATTCCCGCTGAGAGAGGCCGCGATTGAAGTCAGCGAAATACCCGGCCGACCGGGGGCATACCGTGCCGTTTCATTCATTCGTCCCCATTTCCAGCTGGACGAATTGTCCGTGTCATTGCGTCTGGTAGCAGAACTACCGAACGGAAAGAATTGACCTTATCAACGTGAAAGGCGGAGGCAGGAATGAAGGACATCTACATCGAGTTTAAGGGCAGCGACATCAAGGGCGACTCCCGGGATACCAAGCATAAGGACACCGTCGAGGTGTACAGCTGGAGCCACACGATGCGCCAACCGAAGTCTGCCACGGCTTCGGCCGCCGGAGGGCATACCGCGGAGCGCGTGGAGCACGACGAAATGGTGTTCACAAAAGACATCGACGGGGCCAGTCCGAAGCTCTATCAAGCCTGTTCGTCGGGCCTTGTCGTGAACGATGTCATCATCTATTTCTATCGCGCATTTGGCGGAAAGAATACCACCGGAAATCCGTCGGCGACCCAGAACCGGCACCAGTATCTGAAGATCGAGTTGAAGAACGTGATCGTCGCGTCCGTCTCGCCGGTTGTTGCGGAGGAGGGGATTCCGAAGGAGAGCTTTACCCTCAAATACTCGGCTGTGAAGTGGACTTACGATGAACTCAATATTGATGGGACCAAGTCTGGCAAGGTGAACATCCAGGGTGCCTGGAACCTCGCCAAGAACACTCCCAATCTCACGTAACACATATTGGGGGCGCGGAGAGGGATTGCTATGGCAAATGGATTCGAGCCATCCCTGTTCGACAAGTTGTTCGAAGAGTTGCCTGGTGTTGCCGCGCATCGACGATACAGCTTGGTGCAACTCATAGATGGCGTGGCACGGGATCTCGAGGCGCTTCTGAATACCCGGATTGTCGTTGAAGATTTGCTGCACAAGGATTGTCCGTTGGCCGCTCGCTCAGTAATCGGTTTTGGGCTGGCGGACTTTGCCGGCCTGAACTTGGTCAGCGTCCATGACCGGCGCCAGATATGCAGTGCCATCAAGGCGGCCATCAATGCCTATGAGCCACGTCTCAAGGATGTGCGGGTCGAACTCGAGCCTGAGCACAAGACCGTAAATGCGCTGCTTTTTTCAATCCACGCCATGCTGGTCGTGAGTTTTGCCGAGGAGCGTGTTGCCTTTGATGCCACGTTGCAGCCGACTTGCCTGCAGTATTCCGTGAGTCAGCGATCGATGCGGACGAGGGCTTGAATGAAGGATCTACTGCCTTATTTCGAACGCGAACTCGCCTTTCTGCGCAATCATGGCAGGGCGTTTGCCGAACGTTATCCAAAGGTCGCTGCGCAGTTGTCGCTGTCGGGCGATGGTTGCGAAGATCCGCATGTGGAAAGGATGATCGAATCCTTCGCATTGTTGACGGCCCGGGTATCGAAGAAGATCGAGGATGGCTATCCCCAATTCACCGAGGCGCTGTTGAGCGTCCTGTATCCTCACTATCTTCGTGCATTTCCGAGCTGCGCCATCGCCTGCTTTTCCCCTCCGGAGCAGGATGCATCTGCGGATTCCCTCCTCGTCCCAAGGGGCACGGAACTCCAGTCCAGGCCGATCAAGGGGGTTGGGTGCCGTTTCAGGACAGCATGGGATCTTGCGGTTCTGCCTGTTTCCGTTGCTGATCTGAAGTTTGATCCAGTTGGGAGTGCTCCCGCTGGTGTCCTGCTGCCCGTGGGGTGCAATGCCATTCTGTCGTTTGCCCTGCGGTTAGAGGGATCGTCGGAAGGCCGCGCGATTAATGACATAGGAAAGTTGCGCTTCTATATTGATGCCGAGCCCTCGGTCGCGTCGGCACTACGGGATGCCTTGTTCCTGAACCGCCTGAAAGTCTACGCGGAGGCCGATGATTTCCGTTGGGAAGCGGTTTCGAAGGAGATGCTTGGTGAGGTTGGTTTGGTGGCCGATGAGGCGCTCATCGAGATGCCTCCGTCGGCGCACGAAGCCTATCGATACTTGACCGAGTATTTCTGCTTTCCTGAAAAATTCAATTTTTTTGATCTGGATCTGCGTAACCTGCCTCCATCGATTCACGGCAGGGAGCGGATCCGCCTGCATGTGGCATTAGGGGGCTTGCGATCTGACGGTGACCGATCGCGTTTGCTGAAGACCTTGGCAACGCACAATCTGCGCTTGGGGTGTGTGCCTGTTGTCAATCTGTTCAAGCAGTGTGGCGACCCCATTCGTGTATCAGGGCAGACGTCCACCTACCCGGTCGTGGCTGACGGGCGTCGGCCATCGGCATATGAGGTGTACTCGATCGACAGTGTGCACCGGGTGCGTCAGACCCCCGAGGGTGAGTCGATCGTGGAGTTTCGTCCTTTCTTCTCCCTGCGGCACGGGGAAACGCCCGACGTGTATGGCCATTACTGGTTTGTGCAGCGCGACAGCATGGTTGCGGAAAGTAGTCCCGGTTTCGAAACGCTGTTGTCGGTGGTCGATACTGATAGCGATCCGTTTCAGCCCAAGAATGATGTCCTGAGTCTCCGGCTTACCTGTTCGAACCGGGAGTTGCCGACTCTGATGTCCTGGGGCGGGACGGATGGAGATCTGCTCCTCGGGGGCGGCTCTCAGGCGGTCGTCGTGCGCCTGCTGAAAAAGCCTTCGCACCCCTGGCGTTTCGATCACCATGGCGATGCCCAATGGCGTCTCATTTCCCATCTCTCCCTCAACCACCTCTCCCTGACCGGGAGTGGCCTCGCTGCATTCAAGGAAATGCTGGCGCTGTACGACCTGCCGCGGACTGCGACGTCCCGCCGGAGACTCGAGGGGCTGCTGTCCATCGACCGCCAGGAAAAAACCATCTGGATGCAGGGTAAGCCGTTCGCGTGCTTTGTCCGAGGCTTCGAGGTTCGTTTGAGCATAGATGAGTCAAGTTTCGTAGGAAGCGGTCTTCATGTCTTTGCATCCTGCCTGGACCGTTTCCTGGGTTTGTACGTGGGCCTGAACAGCTTCGTTCAGCTGGTGATCCTTTCGGGCCGAACTGGGGAGGAATTGATCCGATGCGCGCCTCGCAGCGGCAATTCGGTCCTAGCCTGATTGAGCATAGTCAGCAGGAGCCTGCGGCATACGAGTTCTTCCAACTCGTACGTACATACGAGCTGCTTTTCCGGAAGAAGGGCGGTGATCCGGTGTCCGAAAGGATCCTGTTCCGTAATTCCCTGCGTTTGGGGTTTGCGCCCAGCCAGATCGATGGGATATCCATCTCCTTCACGGGGCGTGACTCCAATCCCGACATCGAACGCATCGAAATCACGCCTGGCTTCATCGGCATGCTGGGGGTGAGCGGCACGCTGCCGCTGCACTATACGGAAAGGGTTATCGAACGGGAGCGGCATGGTCCTGACGTCGCGGGGCGGGCATTCCTCGACATCTTTGTGAATCGTGCCGTTGGTCATTTCTATCGCGCATGGAAGAAATACAAGCTTCCATATCTCTACGAGACTGATCGCCGGAACCATTTCCTGCCGCAGCTGCTGTCTCTGCTTGGACTCGGTCAGAGCGCACTTCGGGAACGCCTGCATCGAAAGACCGGGCAGATCAATGACGAGTCCCTGGCTTTCTTCGCCGGCCTTCTCCGGCAGCGTCCGGTATCTGCCAGTACCTTGAGACAGGTTCTGGGCGCGTATTTCCAGGCGGATGTCGCAATCGAGCAGTTTGTCGGGCGCTGGTATGAGGCGCCTGCTGGCCAGCGCTCTGCATTGGGCGGGTGCAACGCGGTGCTCGGAGTGAACACCTTGCTCGGTGATCGGGTCTGGCAGCGGAATCTACGCATCCGCATTCACATACGGTCGCTGAGCTACGAACGCTATGTCTCGTTTCTTCCCTCAGGCGATCTGGCGGTAGCGCTTGGCAGGCTGCTCGGCTTTGCGACGGGAGGGCAGTTCGAGTGCGAGGTTTGCCTGCAATTGCGTGCTCCGGAGGTTCGGCCGGCCGGGCTGGGAGTGTTTCGGGGTGGCCGGCTGGGTTACGACACTTTCCTGAGATCCCGCGTGGAGACCTGCGATCGCGGGGACCTGCGCTTTCTTGTTCATTGTTCGGATTAAGGGCTTCGGATGACGGCTTCTCTCAAAGTGCTGATCAGCAAACTCAATCCCCGCTGTCGTGTGGCCGCGGAACGTGCCGCCAGCTTATGCATGTCGCGGGGGCATCATGAGGTCGATATCGAACACTTGTTCGTCGCGCTGCTGGAACAGTCCGATCTGGACCTTTCCCTGATCCTGGCGCGCAATGACATCAGCGCCCGAGCTGTGGAACACGAACTAAACCGCGAGATGGAGGGGTTCAGGACGGGAAACAGTCGGACCCCGGTATTTTCTGTCCGGATTCCCAAGCTGCTGGCCCAGGCCTGGCTGATTGCATCCCTCGATGCGAAGTTGCCACAGATTCGTTCAGGGCACCTTCTGCTGGCCTGGTTGACAGAGCCGGAACTGGCCCAGATTGCGGTGCGCAGTACATTCTCGCTGTCCCGGGTGACGCTGGATGAACTGAAGAATAAATTCGACGAAATCACGCGGGGGTCCGTCGAGGACACCGTAGGGGCGGACGCAGGGATGGATCCGTCGTGCGCGGAGGGCGTGCCGCCAGCCGCGTCCGCCGAGAGGGAGAGCGCGGCACTGAATCGTTTCACCACTAACCTCACGCAGCAGGCGAGGGAGGGCTGGCTCGATCCTGTGATCGGCCGCGAGGCCGAGATCAGCCAACTCATCGATATTCTGCTGCGTCGCCGACAGAACAACCCCATCCTGACCGGTGAGGCTGGCGTCGGCAAGACAGCCATCGTCGAGGGGCTGGCGTTGCGTATTGCCGCAGATGATGTTCCGGCTGCGCTGCGGGCCGTGAATATCCATGTGCTCGACATGGGGCTCTTGCAGGCCGGCGCCAGCGTCAAGGGCGAGTTCGAGAATCGTCTGAAGGGCGTAATCGCAGAGGTCAGAGGGAGTCCGGCTCCGATTGTGCTGTTCATCGACGAAGCGCACTCCCTGATCGGTGCCGGCGGGCAATCCGGCCAGAATGACGCGGCCAATCTTCTGAAGCCGGCATTGGCGCGCGGCGAGCTGCGTACCATCGCAGCAACGACCTGGGCGGAGTACAAGAAGTACTTCGAGAAGGATGCCGCGCTGGCCAGGCGCTTCCAGGTGGTCAAGGTCGATGAGCCTGCCGAGCCCGTCGCTGCAGCAATGTTGCGCGGCATGGTGCCCTTGATGGAACAGCACTTCGGGGTGCGCGTACTGGACGAGGCGGTCACCGAAGCGGTACGCCTGTCCCATCGTTACATCAGCGGACGCCAGCTGCCGGACAAGGCCGTCGGCGTGCTGGATACGGCATGCGCCAGAGTGGCCCTGGCCCACGGGGCGACGCCCTTGATGATCGAGCAATTGCGCAAGAAGCAGGAGCAGGTGGAGGCCGAGCTCGCGGCCGTGCGCCGGGAGTCGATGGAGCTGCCGCTTGACGTGGAGAGGATCGCGGAGCTGGAAGCCTGTATCCAGGAACTGCAATCCGAACTCGCACGGAATCACGCCCGCCTCGGTGAGGAGCGTCTCCTCGTCGAACGTGTCCTCGAGATCAGGGCGCGTCTCGAAGGCTGGCGGACGTCCCATCCTGATGGCCACGTGCCGGGGATGGATGAGGCTGGAACGCCGGCGCTTCCTTCCCATGCAGATCGCCAGGCGCTGGAGGACACGCTGCAACGCCTGAGCGCCCTGCAGGGAGACCGGCCGATGGTGCCGGTGCATGTGGATCGTCACGTCGTGGCGGGAGTCGTCTCCTCATGGACCGGCATTCCGCTCGGCAAGATGGTGGGCGACGAGATCAAGACAGTTCTCAAGCTGGATCGCCTGCTCCGGGAGCGGGTCGTCGGTCAGGACCATGCCCTAGAGGCCATTGCTCAGCGCGTACGCACATCCCGCGCCGCGCTCGAGAATCCCGACAAGCCGAAGGGGGTCTTCCTGTTTGTCGGGCCGTCGGGGGTGGGCAAGACCGAAACGGCGCTGGCATTGGCGGACGTCCTCTACGGCGGTGAGCGGCGTCTGGTCACCATCAACATGAGCGAATACCAGGAGGCGCACACCGTTTCAGGGCTGAAAGGGGCACCGCCGGGCTATGTCGGTTTCGGCGAAGGGGGCGTCCTGACCGAGGCTGTGCGGCGCAATCCCTATTGCGTCGTCCTGCTCGACGAGGTCGAGAAGGCGCATCCGGATGTCCTCGAACTTTTTTTCCAAGTCTTCGACAAGGGCGTGCTGGAGGACGGGGAGGGGCGCGAGATCGATTTTCGCAACACGCTGATCATCCTCACCAGTAATGTCGGCTCGGCCCAGATCATGCAGGCCTGCCTGAACCGGGAGCCTGAGGCGCTTCCGTCTGCCGATGAACTCGCCGATGTCCTTCGGCCGGTACTGTGCAAGGCCTTTAAGCCGGCTTTTCTCGGACGCGTGAAGGTTGTGCCTTATTTCCCCATTCCGGACGAGGTGTTGCTACAGATCATCCAGCTGAAGCTGGAACGCATACGTGAGCGCGTGGCGACGAATCACCAGGCCGCCCTGGTTTGGGACGAGTCTGTCATCGACGCCATTCTCGAACGTTGTACGGAGGTGGATTCCGGTGCCCGCAACGTGGACCACATTCTTGATGGATCCCTGCTGCCCGGGGTCGCCGAGATCGTTCTGGCGCGCATGGCGGAGGGCGAGAGCGTGGCGAACATCCATATCAAGGTGAGTGGGCAGGGGCATTTCGAATATGCGACGGCATAGGGCGTGTATCGGTCCCGGATCTGGTGCTGTTCCGGGGACAGCATCCCGCATGCTTTCTTCGTTTCCTGGAGTACGACGACATGACGTATATCGGGTGGCTGGTGCGTAGTGTGGCGCTGGCTATTGGGCTTGGCGGGGTAGATGCGCGTGCCGCCGAGCCGGTGCAGGGGATTCGCGGTGCGCTGGAGTCGGGGAATCTGGGGCTCGTCTCCGCCACCAGCTTCCGCCTAGCCAATGGGGGCTGTGCGGCGTGTCCGACGATTCCGCAGGCGCTGTGGTATTTCCGGGACGACTGGATCGCGGTGCCCAAGGCCGATCAGGCCGGTTTCAGCCGGGGGTTGCCGGCGCAGCGTGACGTCGCGGAGTGGGCCGCGGCCGGAAAGGGCGTGCCTTCGGGTGGTCTGCCGCCCCTGGCCTGGGTTGGGGCGCCGCTGGTTGCCGAAGCGTGGCGGCTGGCGTCGGATGGCTCGACGATCACCGGTCCGGCCGGTACGAGCCTTCCGTTTGCTGTGGTACCCCGTCTCGCCACCAACCAGTCCTATTACGACGCGCAGAGCGCGCGCTATTTCGCCGGGCGCGCGCTGTCCCTGCGCGGGCACATGGACAACGGACGTTTCATTGCACGCAGCGTGTGGCCGGACGACTTCCGGCTCGATGCGGCCTCCGTGCCATTCAAGCCTCTGGTTGCGGATGAGACGCTCGACTCGCTGGTGCGGGCGGAGGATGGCGGTGCCCGTCAGCCTCTTGCCGCGCGTGTCCTGTGGCAGCGCGCGGCGCCGGGTCCGCAGGGGTGGAGTGGCAAGCCGGTGCTGGCGGTGATGCTCAACGGCGCCCAGGGTGACGACGACGAAGCGCACGGTGGTCATTTCGCGATTGCGACGGGGCGTTTCGGGGATAAGGGGGAGTGGCGCGACTGGCTGGTGAATAACTTCTACAACCTGGATTCGGTCAGCGAGAAAGGCATCATCGCGTCATCGTTGCCGATGGACGCCTACATGGGCGATCTCAACAGCGGTCAGGCCTGGTATCGGCCGTCTTACATGCTGGTGGCGGTGTTGAAGCAGGACAGGGCGGCGGCACTGTATCAGGGGGCGATCTCGCGGGTCTTCAACCATTTCTATCGCCACGATTTCGTCTATCGCCATGCCACGGCCAACTGTGCGGGGATCAGCATCGACACCCTGCGCGCGTTGGGCTGGCAGGTTCCGAAGCAGGGGCCGACGAGCATGCTGAAAGCGATTGCCGGTCTGCCGTACATGGCACTGAAAGAAGGTAGCCTCGACAGCGGTCGGAAGGCCTTCGACTATATGTCCGCGGAGCGGACGGCCCTTTATCCCTTTGTGGCTTTCGAGTCCATTGGCCGCGACATTCTCGAGCGGCTCGTGGCCGGTAAACAGTCCGCTTCCGGGCTGGAGGCGATGCTGGCGGAGGATATCGAGGCGCTGGTTTATGTGCGGATTTCCCAGTTCCCGTCGTCCCGGGCGTTCGGACAGGCTCCAGTCGCTTCCATCGACGAGTACATGCAGCGCGCACCGGAAGACCGGAAGGACTGGAAGATCATTCCCGTGCCGCCCCGCCCGTTTCCCGCCGAGTTGAAGGATGGTGATGGCGGGGGGGCGCCGCTGGAGGCATCCAGCATTGCACTGGCCGCCTACGGCGGCTTCTTCGGCGTGACCGCCGTTGGCCTGTGGCACAGGCGCAGCAAGCGGCGGCGTGTCTGAGCGTGGCGCCAAAACAAGAAACCCCGCAAGTGCGGGGTTTCTTGTTGGATCAGGAGGGGGCGTTACACGTTGAACAGGAAGTTCAGTACGTCGCCGTCTTTCACCACATATTCCTTGCCTTCCGAGCGCATCTTGCCGGCTTCCTTGGCGCCCTGTTCGCCCTTGAAGGCGATGAAGTCTTCGTAGGAGATTGTCTGGGCGCGGATGAAGCCGCGTTCGAAGTCGGTGTGGATGACGCCGGCGGCCTGCGGGGCGGTGTCGCCGACGTGGATGGTCCAGGCGCGCACTTCCTTCACGCCAGCGGTGAAGTAGGTCTGCAGGCCGAGCAGCTTGTAGCCGGCGCGGATCAGGCGGTTGAGGCCAGGCTCTTCGAGGCCCAGGTCGGCCAGGAAGGCCATCTTGTCCTCGTCGTCCAGGTCGGCCAGTTCGGCTTCGATCTTGGCGCACAGGGCGACGACCGGAGCGCCTTCCTTGGCCGCGTGCTCGCGCAGGCGGTCGAGGTAGGGGTTGTTCTCGAAGCCGTCTTCCATCACGTTGCCGACATACATGGCGGGCTTGAGGGTCATCAGGCACAAGGGCTTGAGGATCAGCTTCTCGTCGTCGCTGAGCTGCATAGTGCGTGCCGGCTGGCCTTCGTTGAGGTGCGGCAGCAGCTTTTCGAGGATGGCGACCAGCTTCTGGGCGTCCTTGTCGCCGGAGCGGGCTTTCTTGTTCTCCCGATGGATGGCCTTCTCGACGGCGGCCATGTCAGCCAGCGCGAGTTCGGTGACGATGGTCTCGATGTCGGCGAGCGGGTCCACCTTGCCATTCACGTGGATGACGTTCTCATCGTCGAAGCAGCGAACCACGTTGACGATGGCATCGGTCTCACGGATGTTGGCAAGGAACTGGTTGCCGAGGCCTTCGCCCTTGGACGCACCGGCGACCAGGCCGGCGATGTCGACGAATTCGACGATGGCGGGCTGGACCTTCTGTGGCTTGACGATCTCGGACAGAGCGTCGAGGCGCGGATCGGGCACTTCAACGATGCCCACATTGGGCTCGATGGTACAGAAGGGGTAGTTCTCGGCGGCGATGCCGGCCTTGGTGAGGGCGTTGAAGAGGGTCGATTTGCCGACGTTGGGCAGGCCGACGATGCCGCATTGGAGAGCCATGGAAATCCTTTGAAAAAACAGGTCACTTCGGAGCCAGTGCAGGCATCGTCGAAGTGCGCGACCCGCGCCGGGGGCGAAACCGGGGCGGGGGTGGGTTCAGGACAAGACAGCAGGACCGGGGCCGTGGCTCAACGGTTCTGGGCTGCTTTGTGCCGGAAAATCAGCATTGTACCGCTGTTGCCCAGCCCCTTCCAAAGGCTGAGTGCGTCGGCCTAGGGCTTGCCGGCCGGTGCGGCGGAAAAGCGGACAGGCTGTTCGCGGAAGCCGGCAGGCGTGATGAGGACTTCCATGTAACCCGGCGCGGGGCGGGCCGGATCGAAGAAGGGGTTGACGTGCGCACCGGAGGCCAGCGCAAAGCCGAAGCCGTGGAGTGTCAGCTGGCCCTTGTCGCCGGGGCGGACGAGGTTGTCCACGGCGTAGGGCTCGTTGCCGGGAATGGCCTGGCCCGTGGGGTAAAGCCTGGTGATGGGATCGCCGTTGCGTTCGCCGGTGACGTCGGTGATGTGATGGAAGCCGGCGGCGTCTGCCGTGTCGGTGGCGGTGAAGGTGCCGCTGGCGTGGATGCCTTGGCCTTCGTAGCGCCAGTGCCACAGGGCGTCGGCGTGGGCGACGGGCGTCAGCAGGGCACCGATGGCGACAAGAAAGGCGGTGCGGCGGAGGCGTGCCATGTTTGGGGGACTATGAGCCCTCCCCGGGCCGGTCTCTTGCGGGAGCCGGTTCCGGGGATGGCGTCGGCTACGTCAGGCCTTGTGGGTGGCGTGCAGCAGGGTGTCGAGAACGCCGATCATCTCGTCGATCTCGGCCGTGCTGACGGTCAGCGAGGGCATGAAGCGCAGCAGGTTGGGGCGCGGCGAGTTGAGCAGCAGACCCTTGGGCGAATGCTCGAGGGCGCTCTTCACCAGCGCCGGGCCGCGTTCGTCGTCGAGGATCAGCGCACGCAACAGGCCCTGCCCCCGTTCGCCGACGAGGCCGTGGCGGGCGACCAGGTCGTTGAGTGCCGCCGACAGGTAACGGCCGGTTTCCTCGACCTGGTCCAGGAAGCCTGGGCTGGTCAGGCGGCGTATCACCGCCGCGCCGACCGCTGCCATCAGCGGGTTGCCGTTGTAGGTGCCGCCCTGGTCGCCGGGCTCGAAACAGCACACCGCCTCGCGGGCCAGCAGGGCCGACAGGGGTACGCCGCCGCCGATGCCCTTGCCGAGGGTCATGATGTCCGGCTCGATGCCGGCATGCTCATAGGCGAACAGGCGGCCGGTGCGGCCCACGCCGGTTTGCACTTCGTCGACGATCAGCAGCAGGCCATGTTCGCGCGTGAGTTCGCGCAGGGCCTGCAGGAATTCCGGCTCGGCGGGAATCACGCCGCCTTCGCCCTGCACGGGTTCGAGCATCACCGCGACGGTCTTGGGGCCGATCAGGGCTTTCACCGACTCGAGGTCGTTCAGCTTGGCTTTCGGGAAGCCTGGCACCTGAGGCGCGAAGAGGGTGTCCCAGCCCGGCTTGCCGGAGGCCGACATGGTGGCCAGCGTGCGGCCGTGGAAGGCGTGTTCGAAGGTGATGATCTCGTAGGCGCCGTCGCGGTTGAGGCGGCCCCACTTGCGTGCAAGTTTGATGGCGCCCTCGTTGGCCTCGGCACCGGTGTTGGCGAAGAACACCCGGTCGAAGACGGAATGGCGGGTCAGCAGGCCAGCCAGCTCGATGGCCGGGCCGTTGTAGAAGGCCGGGCTCGGGTTGATCAACTGGGCACCCTGAGTGGCAAGGGCTCTGCTGATTTCCGGCGGGCAGTGGCCCAGGCAGTTCACCGCCCAGCCCTGCACGAAGTCGAGATAGGCCTTGTCTTGTTCGTCGTACAGCCAGGAACCACTGCCTCGGACGAAGACGAGCTCGGGCCGGTTTGTGATGTACATCAACGAATTGGCATCGAATTCGCCGTATTGCATGGCGCTATCTCCTTGCGTAAAGCGATAGATGGTAGCGCGCGGAGCGCGCAGGCGCGACCTTTCACGGAAAATTCATGGGCGCGCGCCGGGCCGTCAGCGCACCAACAGTAGGTACACCAGCAATACGTTGAGCACCAGCGAGGTGGCCGCCAGCAGCTTGAGGCCGAGTTGCGGGTCCCGTTCCATCAGTGGCGATTTGCGTGGCACGACCAGCGGGCGGCGGGCGCCCCGTTCGAGGGCTAGCAGGAATTCCTCGGCGGTCTCGAAGCGCGCCTTCGGTTCGCGGGCGACCGCCTTCAGCAGCACCGCTTCGAGCCAGTCGGGGATGTCCGGACGGTAGCGGGTCGGCGGCACCGGGTCGCCAAATTTCGGGTTCTGGAAGGGTTCGATCTCGCCGTAGGGATATTTGCGGGTGAGTAGCTGATAGAGCGTCACGCCGACCGCGTAAAGGTCGGTCTGCTCGTTGGCCGCCACGCTCTTGCTGCCGTAGAGCTCCGGTGCCATGTAGCTGGGTGTGCCCGGGTTGTTGATCTCCTCGAACTTCTGGCCCTGCTCGGTGGCGTCGGAGGCGGCGACGCCAAGGTCGAGGATGCGCAGGCGGCCTTCCGCGTCCAGGTGCAGGTTGTCGGGCTTGATGTCGCGGTGCACGATGGACAGCCGATGCAGGCTGGCCACGCCCTTCAGGATGCGCTCGCCCAGGTCTGCCACCTCACCGGTGCCGAAACGGTGGCCGCTGTCCAGCCGGGCCTTGAGGGTGGCGCCCTCGTGCCAGCTCATCAGGTAGTACAGGTGGTTGCGCTGCGGGTAGGGGACGACCTGCGGGAACCAGCTGTCGTTGATCCGCCGGGCCAGCCATTCCTCGTGGGCGAGGGCGGCGGCGGCTTCCGGGTCGTCGTGCTCCGGGCGCAGCGTCTTGAGCACGCGGGGCTGGCCCTGCTCGTCGCTGACCCGGTAGAGCAGTGTGGCGATGGATTCGTGCAGCAGCGTGTCCACGGTCAGGCCGTCCAGCGTCTGGCCGATTTTCAGGCGCGGCGGCAGCGGCAGGTGCTGCAGGCGGGCGATGTTGTCGCGCAGCTTGTCGGCCGGTAGCGTATCCACGCGCAGTACCAGCGCCGTGCAGTTGTCCTGGCTGCCGCCGTCCTCGGCACCCATTGCGAGGCGCGCGGCGGCGTCCTGTGGGTCCTGCTCGGTGCGCAGGATGTCGCCGATCTTGCGGTCGCCGAGCTGGCCCCACACGCCATCGCTCATCAGTGCGAAGACGTCGCCGGCTTCCAGTTCGCCGTCGGCGTAATCCACCGACAGGTGGGCGTCGAGGCCGACCGCACGGGACAGCACGTTCTTGAGTTCCGGGTGTTCCCACACGTGGTCGGTGGACAGCTGTTCCAGCTTGCCGGCGCGCAGTCGGTAGATCCGCGAGTCGCCCACGTGGGCCAGGTAGTAGCGGCGCCCACGCAGCACTATGGCAGATAGCGTGGTGGCCATGCCGGCGGCTTCCCGCGTGCGCGCCGCATGGGAGATCAGCCAGCGGTTGAGGGATGCCAGTACGGTGTCGAGGGACTTGTTGACGGCCCAGGTGTCGGGTGTCGCGTAGTAGTCGGAGAGCAGACCGCGGACTGTGTATTCCGAGGCTTCGCGGCCGTTGGCGTGGCCGCCGACGCCGTCGGCCACCACCGCCAGGATGCCCTTGGCGTCGAGCTCCGGGCCTTCCGGCGTGACGGCGCCGCAGAAATCCTCGTTGCGCGGCCGGGGGCCGGTGAGGGACGAATAGCCGAGGGAGGCGAGGAGGCGGGGCGCGGTCATGGTCGTCAACGGCGCGGATCGGAAGCGGGGAGTATGCCCCGGTTCCGATCCGTTCAGATGGGTGGGAGAAAGGGGCGGGTCAGATCTTGGCGCTGGTCAGGTGCGAGGCGCCCCAGGTGGTGCGCCAGCGGCTCTTGACGGCAGTGAGGCCGGCCAGCGCGACGAGGGCCAGGCACGCGAAGATCAGGAAACCGGCCTGGTAGCTGCCGGTGACTTCCTTGCTGTAGCCGAGGCTGAGCGCGAGGTAGAAACCGCCGACACCACCGGCCATGCCGACGAGGCCGGTCATTACGCCGATTTCCTTGCGGAAGCGCTGGGGCACCAGCTGGAACACCGCGCCGTTGCCCATGCCGAGGGACAGCATGGCGCAGACGAAGACCACCAGAGCCATCCATGCGGCCGGCAGGCCGAAGCTGATGATGGCCAGGAAGGTGGCGGCCAGGGCATACATGGTGGTGAGCATCTTGATGCCGCCGATACGGTCGGCCACGTTGCCGCCGATCGGGCGCACCAAGCTGCCGGCGAACACGCAGGCGGCGGTGAAGAAACCGGCCATCTTCGGGTCGAGCCCGTACTGGGTGTTGAAGTAGATGGTCAGGGACGAGGCCAGGCCGACGAAGCCGCCGAAGGTCACCGAGTAGAAGAACATGAACCACCAGGAGTCCTTGTCCTTGAGCACCTTCAGGTACTCGGAGAAGGACTTGGCCGGTGGGCATTCGGGAGCGTCCTTGGCCAGCACCAGGTAGAGCACGAAGACGATGGACAGCGGGATCAGCGCCAGGCCGAAGACGTTGGTCCACCCGTAGGCGGCGGCCAGGCCGGGGCCGAACAGCGCGGCCATGGCGGTGCCTGAGTTGCCGGCACCGGCGATGCCCAGCGCGGTGCCCTGATGCTCCGGCGGATACCAGCGGGAGGCCAGCGGCAGTGCGACGGCGAAGGACGCACCTGCTACGCCGAGGAAGAGGCCCAGCACCAGCGTCTCTTCATAGCTGTGGATGCCGAAGTGCCAGGCGAAGGCCAGCGCGCAGAGCACGATGACCTGGCCGATGGCGCCGGCCATCTTGGGCTTGAGGTGATCGACCAGCACGCCCATCACCAGGCGCAGCAGTGCGCCAGCAAGCACCGGCGTGGCCACCATCAGGCCCTTCTGGGCGTGGGTCAGGCCGAGATCCTTGGCGATCTGTACGCCCAGCGGGCCGAGCAGCACCCACACCATGAAGGCGAGGTCGAAGTAGAGGAAGGCCGCCAGCAGGGTGGGGGTGTGGCCGGCTTTCAGGAAGGATTTGCGGTCCATTTCAGACTCCTGGGTACGAGTGGGGCCTGGCGGCACCTTGCAGGGCGCTGCCTTGGGCAGTTTTGAATATCGGGAAAGCGTTAAAAGGGGCTCACGCGACGGGGGCGGTGGGGGAGACTGCTTGCGCAGGACACCGCCCCCGCGCGTGAAACCCTTACAAGGAGAGGAAGACCTCGCCGTTTTCGACCTTGACCGGGAAGGGCTTCACACAGCCCACGTCCGGCGGTACGACCTGGCCGTCATCGAGCTGGATCTTCCAGCTGTGCAGCGGACAGGTGACCGTGGTGCCATGCACCAACCCCTGGGACAGGGGGCCGCCCTTGTGGGGGCAACGGTCGCGCACTGCGAAGACCTGGTCGGCCGAGTTGCGGAACAGCGCGATGCGCCCTTCGTCCTCGCTATGCACCACGCGGGAGCCCAGGACCGGCACGTCGCTGACGGCGCAGATTCGTTTCCATTCGCTCATTTGCGGGCGCTCCTCAAACCTTGATGATCTCGAATTGACGCTTGTGGATGCCGCCGCTCTTGTCTTCGAAGATCTCGGCCCACGGGTCTTTGTAGTTCTGCAGTGCGAAGAGGAGCTTTTCGTAGAGCGCCTTGCGGTTGGCCTCGTCTTCGAGGACACGCTTTTTGATGTGCTCCATGCCGACCCGCTCCAGGTAGTGGCAGGTGCGTTCCAGGTAGAAGCCTTCCTCCCGGTAGAGCTGGATGAAGGCGCCGCCGTATTCCATGACTTCGGCGTCGTCCTTCACCTTGCAGAAGAACTGGGCCACTTCGGTCTTGATGCCGCCGTTGCCGCCGATGTACAGCTCGTAGCCGGAATCGACACCGATCACGCCCACGTCCTTGATGCCCGATTCGGCACAGTTGCGCGGGCAGCCGGACACCGCCAGCTTGACCTTGTGGGGGCTCCACATGCCGAACAGCATCTTCTCCAGCTTGACGCCCAGCTCCATCGAGCGCTGGGTGCCGAAGCGGCAGTGCTCGGCGCCGACGCAGGTCTTCACGGTGCGCAGGCTCTTGCCATAGGCATGGCCGGAGCACATGCCGGCCTTGGCGAAGTCCTCCCACATGGCGGGCAGGTCTTCCTTCTTCACGCCGAGCAGGTCAATGCGCTGGCCGCCGGTCACCTTGACGGTCGGCACCTTGTACTTCTCGGCGGCGTCGGCAATGGCGCGCAGCTCGCCGGGGGTGGTCAGGCCGCCCCACATGCGCGGCACCACCGAGTAGGTGCCGTCCTTCTGGATGTTGGCGTGGGCCCGCTCGTTGATGAAGCGGCTCTGCGGATCGTCGATGGCCTCGTGGGGCCAGGTGGACAGGCAGTAGTAGTTGAGGGCCGGGCGGCAGGTAGCGCAGCCGTTGGGCGTCTTCCAGGCCAGAAACTTCTGCGTGTCGGCCACCGACAGCAGCTTGTTGTCGCGGATGGCCTTGCGCACGTCGCCGTGGGAATGGTCGGTACAGCCGCACACCGCCTTGTTGTTGGAGTCGGCCGGCTGGTAGGCGCCGCCGATCGTCGAGGCAAGGATCTGCTCGACCAGGCCAGTACAGGAGCCGCAGGAGCTGGAGGCCTTGGTGTGCTTGCGCACGTCTTCCAGTGTGAAGAGGCCTTGTTCCTTGATGGCCTTGACGATGGTGCCCTTGCACACGCCGTTGCAGCCGCACACCTCGGCGGTGTCGGGCATGCTGGCGGCCAGGCTGTTGCCTTTGTGGCCGACGTCGCCCAGGTGGGAGTTACCGAACACCAGGTTGTCGCGGATGTCGCGGATGTCCTGCTCGTCCTTCAGCAGCTGGAAGTACCAGGCGCCGTCCTTGGTGTCGCCATACAGCACCGCGCCGACCAGCTTGTCGTCCTTCAGTACCAGGCGCTTGTAGACGCCCACGCCGGGATCGTGGAGCACGATATCCTCGGTGCCTTCGGCACCCGAGAAGTCGCCCGCGGAGAACACGTCGATGCCGGTGACCTTGAGCTTGGTGCTGGTCACCGAGCCTTGGTAGCGGCCGATGCCGTACATGGCCAGATGGTTGGCGGCCACCTTGGCCTGCTCGAATAGCGGCGCCACCAGGCCGTAGGCGGTGCCCCGGTGGTTGGCGCATTCGCCGACGGCGTAGATGCGTGGGTCGTAGGTCTGCAGCGTGTCATTGACGACAATGCCGCGGTTGCAGTGGATGCCGGCCTTCTCGGCCAGTTCGACGTTGGGGCGGATGCCGGCGGCGATGCACACGAGGTCGGCCGGGAGGCTGTCGCCGTCCTTGAACCTCACCGCGCAGACGCGGCCGGACTCGCCCTGCACCAGTTCGGCGGTCTGGGCGTTGAGCTTGAACTTCATGCCCTTGGCTTCGAGGGCAGCCTGCAGCATCTTGCCGGCAGTGCGGTCGAGTTGGCGCTCCATGATCCAGTCGGAGATGTGCACCACGGTCACGTTCATGCCGCGCAGGGCCAGGCCGTTTGCCGCTTCCAGGCCCAGCAGGCCGGCGCCGATGACCACCGCGTGCTGGTACTTGGACGCCGCGTCGATCATCTCGTCGGTGTCCTTGATGTCCCGGTAGGAGATCACGCCAGGCAGGTCCTTGCCCGGAATCGGCGGCATGAAGGGGGTCGAGCCGGTGGCGAGCAGCAGGCGATCGTAATCGACGGTGATCGGCTGGCCGTCTTTGCCGGTGGCGACGATGGAGCGGTTGCGGCGGTCGATCTCGGTGACCCGCGCGCCCAAGTGCAGGGTGATCTCGTTATCCGCGTACCACTGCAGGTCGTTGAGGATGATGTCCTGGATGGTCATCTCGCCGGCCAGCACCGGAGAGAGCAGGATGCGGTTGTAGTTGGGGTGCGGTTCGGCACCGAAGACCGTGATGTCGTACATGTCCGGGGCGATCTTCCGCAGCTCTTCCAGCGTGCGGACACCCGCCATCCCGTTGCCAACCATGACCAGTTTCTGTTTGCGCATGATTCCTCCGACATTGATTCTCCCCGGACCGGACGCACGGGACCGATGCGGGCGGGTAAGCCTTGAGCAGGAGAGAGATCGTCGTTGATCGCGGCGGGGCCGTCGTTGGCCGGACCGCGTCGCCAGCCTCGGGGGCGGCGCGCAACAAGCACCTGGATTCAGGTAGTGCGCAGTGCGGCAAAGTCTTTATTGCCTCATGCGCATTCGTCGGATGGCTACTAGCAATGGCCGTGCCACTGCGCCCAGATCAGGTAAATACTGGGGAGAAACGGGGGCGGGGCGTGCGGGAGGGGAGCGATGCGCACTTGGCTGGTGCGCATCGCCCTGTGCTGGGGCGCAGAATCAGGCGGCGGACTTGCGATGCCGCAGCAGATGCACGGCGAGGCTGAGCAGGATGGTGGTGAAGGCCAGGAAGGACCAGTTGGCGATGGACAGGCCGAGGAAGGTCCAGTCCACGACCGAGCAGTCGCCGGCGCCGCGGAAGATCATCGGCAGCGCGGAGGACAGCGGGAAGCTCTCCAGCATGTATTCCAGACCGGGGCCGCATTCGGAGACTGTCGGCGGATACCACTGGATCCACGATTGGCGCGCCGCTACGCCTGCACCAGCGAGGGCTGCGACGGCGAGCAGAGCCGACCAAACGTAGCGCCCTTTGGTGGCCGGGTTGTGCAGACCGGCACCCAGGCCGATCAGGCCGCAGGCCAGCAGGGCGTAGCGCTGCATGATGCACATTGGGCAGGGTTCGATGCCCTTCACGTGCTGGAGGTAGAGGCCGAAGGCGAGCAGGCTGCTGCAGACGACGAAAAGGGCGAGGGCGAGAGGGCGTGTTTGGTGGGTGGGCATGGATAGCAAACGGAAAACCGGGGCCAGGGGCATGTGAAGAGTGCCCGCTGCGCCCCGGAGTTCCGCAAAGGTTGCGTGTTTTACTTGCTCTTGATCATCGTGCCGACGCCGTGGTCGGTGAGGATTTCCAGCAGCAGACAGTGCTCGACGCGGCCGTCGATGATGTGCACGCTCTTCACGCCGTTGCGGGCGGCGTCGAGGGCGGAGCCGATCTTCGGCAGCATACCGCCGGACAGGGTGCCGTCGGCCACCAGTTCGTCGATCTGGCGCGGGGTCAGGCCGGTCAGCAGCTTGCCGTCCTTGTCGAGCACGCCCGGGGTGTTGGTCAGCAGCACCAGCTTCTCGGCCTTCAGCACTTCGGACAGCTTGCCGGCCACCACGTCGGCGTTGATGTTGTAGCTCTCACCGTCGGGGCCGACGCCGATCGGCGCGATGACTGGGATGAAGTCGCCCTTGTCGAGGAAGGAGATCAGGCTCGGGTCGATCTGCGTGATGTCGCCGACCTGGCCGATGTCGATCAGGTCGCCGGGGGCGTCCTTGTTCTCCATCATCAGTTTCTTGGCGCGGATGAAGTTGGAGTCCTTGCCGGTCACGCCCACGGCCTTGCCGCCGGCCTGGTTGATCAGATTGACGATCTCCTTGTTCACCTGGCCGCCCAGCACCATCTCCACGACTTCCATGGTCTCGGCATCGGTGACGCGCATGCCTTGCACGAACTCGCCCTTCTTGCCGACGCGGGACAGCATGTTCTCGATCTGCGGGCCGCCGCCGTGCACCACCACCGGGTTGAAGCCGACCAGCTTGAGGAGCACCACGTCGTGGGCGAAACAGGCCTTCAGGTGCGGGTCGGTCATCGCATTGCCGCCGTACTTGATGACCAGGGTCTTGTCCTGGAAGCGGCGGATGTAGGGCAGGGCTTCGGCGATGATGGCGGCTTTCTGGGCCGGGGTCAGGTCGGAGGTGTCGATGGCAGCGGTCATGATGTGTTGCAGCGCAAGGTTGTTTTGGTGTGCCCGCGATTGTAATGAGCCGGCCCCTAAACAAAAAGTACGAAGATCGAAACAAAAGGCGGGAAGATTGCTCTTCCCGCCTCGGTGTTGGCTGGGTGCCGCAGCCGATGCACGCTATTCGATGACAAGGCGCTTGCTTTGGGCCGGAGCCTTCTTCGGTAGCGTCAGTTCGAGGACGCCATCGCTGAACTTGGCCGAAGCCTTGGCCTCATCGACATCCGCGCCGAGTTGGAAGCTGCGCGACACCTCGCCGAAATAGCGCTCGGTGCGCAAGACCCGCTCGCCTTCCTTCACTTCCTTCTCCTGCTTGCGTTCTGCACTGATCGAGACGACCGGACCGTCGATGTGTACGTGGATGTCCTCTTTCTTGATACCCGGCAGTTCGGCGTGCACTTGGTAGGCATCGTTGGCCTCCTTCACGTCCACGCGCATTTGCGGCGCCTCGACGGGGGCTCCGGCATATTCGACCGGGCGCACGAAAAAGCCGCGGAACAGATCGTCCAGAGGGTCACGGCGAGTGATGTTGCTCATGTGTCGTCTCCTTGTTCTGGTTGGCTTACCCGAGGGCTGACGGCCCTCCCTGATTGTTATATAGGGAGGGGCTTGGCCCGGTTCAAGGCGTGGCGGTGGTGATCCGCGCTAGACTTGAGATGGATCAAACGGAGCAAGTCGATGGAGCAGAGCAAGAACGTACCGGCCACCAATGTGTGTCCGGCCTGTGGCGCGGCCTTTACCTGTGGCATGAACGCTGGCCTGGCGGAGTGCTGGTGTGCGGATTTTCCGTCAGTGCTGGATGTCCCGGCGATACCGGCCGGGCATGTGGGGGCCTGCTACTGCCCGGACTGCCTCAAGCGCCGAATCGAGGCGGCAGCGGCGCAGCCTGCAGTGCAGCGTTGATACGCTGTGGCAGAAGGCGGATGGCGTCCCGGTTGGTCCATGAGAAGACCTTGGTGGCGGCGGTCTGCCAGGGGAGCCATAGAGCCGCAGTGTGTTCATCGGCGGCCAGTTGTACGGGGATGGGGGTTGGCACGCACAGGCTGAAGACGTGTTCGGTGTTGTGGGTCACGCCCGGCGCATAGCGGCCGCGCCAGC
Source organism: Zoogloea sp. GDB6 (assembly GCF_056724105.1). Taxonomy (NCBI): domain Bacteria; kingdom Pseudomonadati; phylum Pseudomonadota; class Betaproteobacteria; order Rhodocyclales; family Zoogloeaceae; genus Zoogloea; species Zoogloea sp. GDB6. The sequence goes on from NZ_CM161497.1 coordinate 1,080,945, forward strand.
GCGGCAGGATCACGAAGCGGTTGGACAGATGCCAGTCCACCAGCGTGTCGGGCGATGCCTGGATACCGGTCTCTTCGGCGACTTCCCGCAGCGCGGTGGCGGCCAGGTTTTCGTCGTCTTCGCGGCTGCCGGTTACCGATTGCCACAGGCCATTGCCGCCGGCCCGTTCCAGCAGCAAGACATCCAGACCTGGCGTGTGGATCAGGACCAGCACCGAGACAGGCTGCTTGTATTCGCTCATTCCAGATCGCGCAACCAGGCAATGCCGTCGGCGGTGATGCCGACCAGGGTCCAGAAGGGCACGCCGTCCTCCCGCCAGGCGTCGGAGGCTTCCTGCAGGATCGTCAAGGCCGTGCCGAAATCGGCCGGGTTGGCGGCGGCAAAGGCATCCGCATGGTCGAGGACCAGCACGTAGCCGTCCGCCTCCATCCAGGACATGTCGTTCAGGCAGTCGGCGAGCGCGTCCCAGTTGTGTCCGTACCAGTCGGGAAAGTCCAGGGCCTCGCCGATGGCCGTCAGGAAGCCTTTCTTGTCGGTGGTATGGGTGAGATCGAGTCGGAACAGCGCATAGCCCAGGCCTTCAGCGGCTTCTTCAAGGGCCAGATCGGCTGCGTGGGGCAGGTGATAGATGCCGGAGCGTTCGGCCCGGGGGAGCAAGGTGTGAAAGGCAGGGGCGTTCATGTTCAATCCTGGATCCGCCGGAAGCTGTGGTAGTGATCGTCGGTGTAGTAGAACACCGATGGGGGGCGGCCGCCGCTGATGATGCGTCGGGCGCCGCGGTCCCGGGAGCCCGGGGTGGTGACGGTGTATTCCCGGTAGAAACCGTTCGGGGCATCCGGCAAGCGGCCTTCGCGGTTCTGGAACGTGACGCCGTCACGCCGGTAGGGGTAGGGACCGCCTTGGCGGATCAAGGCTAGGGTTTCGCGGGCTTCGGGCGGCAGCGCAGCGGCCGAAAGGGTGGCCGGCTCGCGGCGCAGCCAGTCGGGCAGGTCGCGGGCCTGGGTGGTGAAGCCGACACACAGAAGGACGACGACGAGCAGTCGAAAAAGTACGGACATGGCGGGCCGGAAGGGCGAATGACGTCGCCAGTGTAGCAGCGGCGTCTCAGGAGGAGGGGCGGATGCCGTACTTCTTCAACAGGTTGTAATAGTAGGTGGTAAGCGCCGGCAGGCGGGAATTGCCGGGGTCGAGTTGGCGGGCGCGCTCCATCAGTCCGCGGGCCTGCTCCGCGAAGCGTTCGTTCCAACCGCAGTTCTCCACGTATTTGAGCAGCGCCAGAGTGGCATTGAATAGAACGTGGATGTTGGTCGGCATCTTGCGGACGGCGCTGAGCATGAACTGCACCGCGCCCTCGTAGTCGCCGCTCTGGGCCTTGCGGGCACCTTCGGCCACCAGATCCTTGACTTCGCCTTGTGTGCGCGACAGCAATTGTTCGCACAGTTCGCTCTTGCCGGCTTCGCGCAGGATGCGCTTGGTGCTTTCCAGTGCCCGGTCATCGCTGGCGTTGCGCATCAGGTCGAGGACGACTTCCGTGCCATGCTCTTCCATGTTGCTGGCAAAGCACGCACGGGCGAGTTCCTTCTTGAGACTCACGGACAGGCCGGCTCCGGCACTGCCCCCTTCACTGGCGAGGGCCTTGATCGCTTCACCCGCCTTGGCGGTATCACCTTTCTTCAAGTGCACAAGGGCGCTCGACAGGGATGAGCAGCTGCGGGTCTTGTCGAGCCCCAGCATGGAGCGTTCCAGATCCCGGATGGTGGCTTCCGCCTGGCCGGTGTCACCCTTGCCGAGTTGTGCCTGGATCAGGCGGACATGGTCTTCCGGATCGCGAAAATCGGAGTACTTGCCTTTGCGTACGACTTCGGTAAGGACTTTCTCCGCGGTTTCGTGGTCGCCCGTCTCGATGGCCAGTTCACCCAGACGACGCAGGCGGCCGACCCGGTGGGGCGACAGGCTGGTCGCGGTGACCAGCACATTGCGGGCGCCCTGGAGTTCCCCGGCGGCTTCACGGGTATGCGCCAGCCAGTCATAGGCATCGAGGAACATGTCGTTCTCGGTGACCAGGCCTTGCAGGATCTCTTCTGCATCCCCGTAGTGGTGCTGTAGGTAGAGCGCTTTGGCAAGGCCCAGTCTGGCCCACGGAATGCTTCGGCTGGATAGGATTTTGTCATACAGCGCGAAGGCCTCGTCACCGTTGCCGCTGGCGATATGGAGTTCCGCCCGCAGGCGCATGAAATCGACGGCCCACTGGGGGTGACTCTCCTCCCCGGCGATGCAGGCGGCGATCGCATCGGGTGCGTTGCCCAGTTCGATCAGACGGTAGACCGGCATGAAGGCGGAGCGCTTTTCCAGGGCGCGCTCAATACGGTCGTGCAGGGTATCGGCAGCGAAGGGCTTGAGGATGTAGTCGTTGGGCGCCAGTTCGGCTGCGCTGATGACCCGCTCGTACTGGCGTTCGCCGGTGACCATCAGGAACAGGGTGGTCAGCGGGATGATGTTGTGATGACGCAGGTCTTCCAGCAGATGCTGCCCGTCCTGACCATCACCGAGGTGGTATTCGCAGAGGATCAGGTCGAAGCGCGACTCCCTCAGCTTGCGGACGGCAACGCCAGCCGTGACGGCGAACTGAACCTTGTTGATGCCGCTCATGTTGAGCATGTTGCGGAGCTGGGTCCGCATACTCGGATTGGCTTCAACGACGAGGGCTGAAATGCTGTTGAGGTCGATCACGGCGGCTCGGCGAATATCGGTATGAGATTAGGCAACGGCCGCATTGCGCCATTCTTGAGCCCGGAGTGGGTACGAATGGCGTTGGACGGAACGGGGCGTGTCGGCGGATGTAGAAAGAGGGCGAACAGCCGTAAGCCGCTCGCCCTCTTGCATGGACTATCCCACCGTTCAGGCCGCCGGGGTTTCCGCAGCCTTGTTGCGCAGACGGATGTGCAGCTCACGCAGTTGCTTCTCGTCCACCGGCGACGGCGCGTTGGTGAGCAGGCACTGGGCGCGCTGGGTCTTCGGGAAGGCGATAACGTCGCGGATCGATTCGGCGCCGGTCATCATTGTGACGATGCGATCGAGGCCGAAAGCCAGGCCACCGTGCGGGGGCGCACCGTACTTGAGGGCGTCGAGCAGGAAGCCGAACTTGGCCTGCTGCTCTTCCGGCCCGATGTTGAGGGCAGAGAAGACCTGCTCCTGCACCTCGGCGCGGTGGATACGCACCGAGCCGCCACCGATTTCCCAGCCATTGAGGGCCAGGTCGTAGGCCTTGGCCAGGCACTTGCCGGGATCGCTGGTCAGCAGTTCCAGGTGCTCGTCCTTCGGGCTGGTGAAGGGGTGGTGGCAGGCGGTCCAGCGCTTGTCTTCGTCGTCATACTCGAACATCGGGAAGTCCACGACCCACAGGGGTTCCCAGGCCTTGCCGTTGACGTAGCCTTTCTCGTGGCCGAGCTTGATGCGCAGCGCACCAAGGGCGTCATTGACGACCTTGGTCTTGTCGGCACCGAAGAAGATCAGGTCGCCGGACTGGGCGCCGGTGCGCTCAAGGATGGTGCGCAGCGCGGTTTCGTTAAGGTTCTTGACGATCGGCGACTGCAGGCCGGCTTCGTTCGGCTGGGTGACGTCGTTGACCTTGATGTAGGCCAGGCCCTTGGCACCGTAGATGCTGACGAACTTGGTGTATTCGTCGATCTCGCCGCGGGAGAGGCTGGCGCCGCCCGGTACGCGGATTGCCGCGACGCGGCCACCGGAGTTGGCCGGACCGGAGAAGACCTTGAAGGCCACGTCCTTCACCGCGTCGGTGACGTCGGTCAGTTCGAGGGTCACGCGCAGGTCGGGCTTGTCGGAACCGAAGCGGTCCATGGCTTCCGCGTAGGTCATGCGCGGGAACGGGTTGGGCAGGTCGACGGACAGCACTTCCTTGAAGATCGTGCGGATCATCTCTTCCATCATGGCCGTGATTTCGGCTTCGGTCAGGAAGGAGGTTTCGATATCGACCTGGGTGAATTCGGGCTGGCGGTCGGCGCGCAGGTCCTCGTCACGGAAGCACTTGACGATCTGGTAGTAACGGTCGTAACCGGCAACCATCAGCATCTGCTTGAAGAGCTGCGGGGACTGGGGCAGCGCGAAGAACTGGCCATCGTGCACGCGGGACGGCACCAGATAGTCACGGGCACCTTCCGGGGTGCTCTTGGTGAGCATCGGTGTTTCGATGTCGATGAAGCCCTTGGCGTCGAGGAAGCGGCGGAAGGCCATGGCCGTGCGGTAGCGCAGCATCATGTTCTTCTGCATCTGCGGACGGCGCAGGTCGATGACCCGGTGGGTCAGGCGGGTCGTCTCGGACAGGTTTTCCTCGTCGAGCTGGAACGGGGGCGTGGCGGAGACGTTGAGAATCTCGATCTCATGGCACAGCACTTCGATCTCACCGGAGACCAGACCGGTATTTTCGGTGCCCGCCGGACGGCGGCGGACCTTGCCAGTGATCTGCAGGACGAACTCGTTACGGACAGATTCGGCCACCTTGAACGTCTCGGCACGGTCCGGATCGCAGACGACCTGCACGAGACCTTCGCGGTCGCGCAGATCGATGAAGATCACGCCGCCGTGGTCGCGGCGACGATGGACCCAGCCACTGAGGGTAACGATTTGGTCGAGGTAGGCGGCGGAAACGAGGCCGCAGTATTGAGTTCGCATGGTGGGATCAGTATTCCTGGAAAAAGCGGAACGCGGTTGGAGGGCAACCGCGTTTATTGATTCAGAAGGGCCGGCGCAGGTCGTGGAGCGTGTGTGCGGTGCGCGGGTGGCGCCACGACCCCCATCGAGATGATGTACTTGAGAGCCTCGTCGACGCTCATGTCCAGCTCGATGGCGTCTTTGCGGGGCAGCATCAGGAAGAAGCCGGAGGTCGGGTTCGGCGTCGTCGGTACATACACGCTGACGAAGTCAGGCCCCAGGTGATGGGCCGCATCGCCGCCCGGCGCGCCGGTCTGGAAGCCGATAGTCCACATCCCTTCACGCGGGTACTGGATCAGCAGCGCCTTGCGGAAAGCCTGGCCGTTGCTGGACAGCAGGGTGTCCGAAACCTGCTTGACACTATAGTAGATTGACTTGACGACTGGGATGCGCGAGAGGGCGCCCTCCCAGAAGCGCACCAGGCGCTGGCCGACGAAATTGGCGGCGGCCAGACCGGTGACGAGGATTAGCAGCACCGAGACGACGACGCCGATGCCGGGCAGGTGGAAGCCGAGGAAGGCTTCGGGACGCAGGGCTTCGGGGACCAGCAGCAGGATCTGGTCGAGGGTGTTGACGATCCAGGCCAGCACCACGAAGGTGATGACGACCGGAATCCAGATCAGCAGGCCGGTGACGAAGTATTTTTTCATTCAGCGCAGTTCGCGTGCAGCAAGATCAGTGGCACGCGCAACTGCCGCCACAGGGCGTGGGCGCAGGGCTGTCGGACTTGGCCGCTTCGGTTTTCGGGCTGGAGCCGCTGCCGCCCTTGAAGTCAGTGGCATACCAGCCGCTGCCCTTGAGTTGGAAGCCGGCCGCCGACAATTGCTTGGCGTACGTTTCCGCACCACAGGACGGACAGGTGGTGAGCGGTGCATCGCTCATTTTTTGAAGATGGTCTTTTTGGTGGCCGCAGCTGCTGCAGCGGTACTCGTAGATAGGCATGACGAGCTCCGGAAAGTCAATGGGGCGAAGTTTAGCGCATCGCAACATCGGGCGAAACAGACCCGCAGTCCATCACATGGGGGCTGCGGAGCCGGTTTCAAGGTTCCGAGGCTAGAGCATGTCCAGATAGGCCTGGGTCAGCGGGTGTCCCCAGTACAGGGCCAGCAGTCCGGCGGCTGCCAGATAGGGGCCGAAAGGAATCGGGATTTCCCGGCCGTGGCGGCGCAGGACGATCAGCGCCACGCCGACGATGGCGCCTACCAGCGACGACAGCAGGATTGTCAGCGGCAGGATCTGCCAGCCCATCCAGGCGCCGAGCGCCGCCAGCAGCTTGAAATCGCCGTAGCCCATGCCTTCCTTGCCAGTGGCAAGCTTGAATAGCCAGTACACCGACCACAGCGTGAGATAGCCGGCGGAGGCACCGACCACCGCGCTGGAAACATCCGTGTAGGTGCCAGAAAGGTTCAGCAGCAGGCCCAGCCACAACAGCGGCAGCGTGATGCTGTCGGGCAGCAACTGGGTGTCGAGGTCGATGAAGCACAGGGCGATCAGGGCCCACACGAAGACCAGTGCCCCCCAGCCCGCCACGCCGAACCCGAAGTGGTATGCGGTGAGGCCTGACAGGGTTGCGCACAACACTTCGATGAGCGGGTAGCGGACGCTGATCGGGCCGTCGCAATGACGACAGCGACCGCGCAGCAGCAAGTAGCTGACGACCGGGATATTTTCGAGTGCCCCAATCAGGTGGCCGCAGTGGGGGCAGCGCGAGCGTGGTGTCGCCAAGTTGAAGCGCGGCTGGGGGGCATCGGGCTCTTCCCCGCGCAGCGCGGCGGCTTCGGCCTGCCATTCCCGCTCCATCATCAGGGGCAGGCGGTGGATGACCACATTGAGAAAACTGCCGACGAAAAGGCCGAGCAGCGCGCACAGCGCAGTGAAGATGAGCTTGTCCTGCAGGATATCCATGTTGCGAGAAGTTACCGGCTCAGCCGACGACGGCGCCGAGCTTGAAGATGGGGAGATACATGGCCACAACGAGGCCGCCGATCACCACCCCGAGGAAAACCATGATCAGGGGTTCCAGCAGCTGACTGAGGCCTGCAACTGCATCGTCCACTTCCCGCTCGAAGAAGTCCGCCACCTTGCTGAGCATGGAGTCGAGCTGGCCGGATTCTTCACCGATGGACACCATCTGCACCACCATGGTCGGAAAGACGAGGGAGTTCTGCATGGCGACGGTCAGGCTGGTACCGGTACTGACCTCGGATTGGATCTGCTTGGTCGCATTCTTGTAGACCACGTTGCCGGAGGCGCCGCCAACCGAGTCAAGGGCTTCGACGAGGGGTACACCAGCGGCGAACATGGTGGACAGTGTCCGCGTCCAGCGGGCAATGGTGGCCTTGCGGACAACGTCACCGATCACCGGGATCTGCAGCATGGCCTTGTCCACTGCAACCTGCATTGGCACCGAGCGCTTATAGGTGTAAGCAATGCCCGCGATCGTTCCGGCAATCAGTGTGAAACCGATATACCAGTATTGGACGAAGAAGTCGGAAATCGCGATGACCAACATGGTGGGGGCTGGAAGATCAGCACCAAAGCTGGCGAACACCTTCTTGAACTCGGGGACCACGAACAACATCATCACAGCGACGACCAGGGTGGCGACCACCACCACGGCAATCGGGTAGAACATCGCAGACTTGATCTTGCTCTTGATCGCAAGAATCTTTTCCTTGTAGGTCGCCAGGCGATCCAGCAGGGAATCCAGGATACCGGCCTGTTCGCCGGCTTCCACGAGGTTGCAGAACAGTGCGTCGAAATGCTCGGGGTGGCGCCGGAAGGCCTGGGACAGGTTGCTGCCGGTTTCCACGTTGGCGCGCACGTCGTTGAGCAGGCGGCTCAGAGAGGGGTTGCCGCAGCCTTTGATGGCAATATCGAAGGACTGGAGCAGCGGCACACCCGAACGCATCATCGTGGACAACTGGCGGGTGAATAGCGCGATGTCCTTGTCGGTGATCTTGCGGCCGCGGGCAAAGGACTGCTTGCGGACTTTGTGGGCCAGTATGCCCTGGCGGCGCAGGATTGTCTGGACCACCGTTTCCGTAGCTGCACGCATCTCGCCACGGATGATCTTGCCGTTCTTGTCCTTGCCTTCCCAGATGAAAAGGTGCTCGCGGGCTGCGCCTCGGGGGGTGGGTTTCTTGGTCGTTGTCGTGGCCATCGGTACTTTCCGCTAGGCGGTCACTCGTTCGTGCTGGCAAGAACTTCGGACAGGGATGTGACGCCCTGCTTGACCTTCAGCAGGCCGGATTGACGCAGATCCCGGACACCCTCGATCTGGGCCTGGGCCGCGATATCCATCGAGTTGCCGTTTGTCATGATTATACGTGCGATCTCTTCGGAAATCGGCATCACCTGGTAAATACCCAGACGCCCCTTGTAGCCGCTGCCCTTGCAACGCTCACAGCCCTTGGGGCCGTAGGGGTGCCAGCTGCCGTCCAGATCGGCTTCGGAAAATCCGGCCGAGATGAGCGCCTCGATCGGTATGTCCACCGGTTGCTTGCAGCTGCACAAGCGCCGGGCCAGGCGCTGGGCAGTGATCATGATCACCGACGAGGCGATGTTGAACGGCGCGACACCCATGTTCTTCAGGCGCTCCAGGGTGGATGGTGCGTCGTTGGTGTGCAGCGTGGACAGCACCAAGTGACCGGTTTGGGCAGCCTTGACGGAGATCTCGGCAGTTTCCAGGTCACGAATTTCGCCCACCATGATCACGTCCGGATCCTGGCGCAGGAAGGCGCGCAGGGCCGAAGCGAAGGTGAGGCCGGCCTTTTCGTTGACGTTGACCTGGTTGACCCCCGGCAGGTTGATTTCCGCCGGATCTTCGGCGGTGCTGATGTTCACTCCGGGTTTGTTGAGAATGTTCAGGCAGGTGTACAGCGAAACCGTCTTGCCGCTGCCGGTCGGGCCGGTGACCAGGATCATTCCGTAAGGGCGCTCGATCGCCGCCATCAGGGCTTCCCGCTGTTCGGGTTCGTAGCCGAGCGCCTCGATGCCCAGCATCGCGGAGGTCGGATCGAGGATCCGCATCACGATCTTCTCGCCGTACAGCGTTGGAAGTGTGGAAACCCGGAAGTCGATGGACTTGTTCTTGGACAGCACGAGCTTCATCCGGCCATCCTGGGGGACGCGTTTTTCCGAAATATCGAGACGGGAAATGACCTTGATGCGGGCGGCGATCTTTTCCTTGAGGACTAGCGGTGGCTGGGCGATCTCGCGGAGGATGCCATCGGTGCGGAAACGGATCCGGTAGTACTTTTCGTAAGGTTCGAAGTGAATGTCCGACGCACCTTCGTTGATGGCGTCGATCAGCAACTTCTGGATGAAGCGTACGACCGGGGCGTCGTCCACTTCGGATTGCGCTTCGTCCGGTTGCTGCTGCTGGGTTTCGGCAGCGCCCTCCTGGCCGAGGAGGTCCATGTCGAACTCTTCGCCGGTGAGATCCTTGATGGCGTCGGATGCCGATTCCGACAGCCTTTCCACCAGTGCGACGAGCTTGGGGGCTTCGACCACCACCGGGTCGACGGCCAATCCGGTCTGGAAGCGAATTTCGTCGAGAACGCGCAGGTTGGACGGATCCGACAGCGCGAGGGCAAGCCGATTGCCGCGCCGCCCAAGGGCGACCACCTGATGCTTGTTCATCAGCTTGCGGTCGATGGCCTCGGCAGCGATGAAGGATTCGTCGAACGCGGAGAGATCCAGGAGCGGCGAACCGAAGGTCTCTGCTGCGAAGCGGGCGATATCCATCGCGCTCATCAGCCCGCGGCGGATGACCTCGATGATGAAGTCATTGGGATTGCCGGATGGGGAGGAACAGGCGACCGCTTCTGCTTCGAGCAGGCGACCATGCTGGATGAGGGCGCGGGCGAGGCCGCTCAGCGCGACCTGGGGGTTAGCAGACATGCCGAAGCGTCGAAAAGGTTAAGCCGCTTGAGGTGTGCGGCGATCATGCCGCTGTGGACAAGGCTTGTAAAGCTTGCATGCCCGGTGCGGTCATTGGCGTTTATGGGGGCGAAAGATGCGTGCGGTCTTGATCCGGCGGTCTTCCGCCTGCACCACTTCGATCGGAACGTTTGCGATCTTCACGGAAACTCCGGATTCAGGAATGTCCTGCAGGCATTCGAGGATCAGTCCGTTGAGGGTTTTCGGGCCATCCAGGGGCAGCGACAGGCCAAGTTTGCGGTTCAGGTCCCGCAGGTGTTGGCTGCCGTCCGTCAGCACGCTGCCGTCAGCGCCCCAGCTCAGTTTTTCCGCAGCATCCGGGGTCGTCGTGGTGAACTTGCCGATCAGCTCCTCGATGATGTCCTCGAGGGTCACGAGGCCCAGCAGTTCGCCGTATTCGTCTACGACGAGGCCGAGACGCTCGCGGTTTTCCTGGAAGAACTGGAGCTGCGAGTAGATCGCCGTACTGGCCGGGATGAAGTAGGGCTTGGACAGCATTGTGCGGAGGTCCGCGACTTCCAGAGTGTGGTCCAGCGTCTGTCCCAGCACGCGGCGCACGTGCAGTACACCGATGACGGCATTCATCTCGCCGTCGAACACGGGCAGGCGGGTGTGGTAGCAGGTCGCCAAGTGGCGCTGGATGACGTCGAGTGGTTCGGCGATGTTGACCGCCTCGATCTGGTTGCGCGGGGTCATCACGTCCTCGACGGTGATGTCTTCCAGCTCGAACAGGTTGAGGAGGATGCTGCGGTGTTTGGGCGGGATGAAGGCACCGGACTCCAGCACCAAGGTGCGTAACTCCTCGGTGGACAGGGAGTGGACATCGTTGGCGCTACCGCCGTCGAGGCGCAACAGTTTGAGCAGCCCGGTTACGAACAGGTTGATGAACCAGATGACGAAGTACAGGCCCTTGAGGAGCGCAGCCAATGGGTAGCTGACGAAGCAGGCCAGGCGGTTGGCATGATTGGCGCCAACGACCTTGGGGGTGATTTCGGAGAAGACGAGGATCAGGAAGGTCACCAGCAGCGTGCTGATGCCCAGCACCCACTCTTCTGTGCCGAAAAGCTGCACCGTGATGACGCTGACCAGTGTGGCGGCGGCGGCATTAACCAGGCTGTTGAAGAGCAGGATAATGCCGAGCAGTTTGTCTGTCTGGTCGAGCAGTTCGAGGGCCAGCCGTGCCCCACGGGAACCAAGCTGGGCTGCCGAGCGCAGGCGGTAGCGGTTGGCGGCCATCATGGCCGTCTCGGCCATCGAGAAGAAGCCGGACAGGGCCAGCAGTGTGGCCAGGATGGCGGACTGAGCGGAAAGGGGGATACTGTCCACGAGGTGTGGGAAAAATGACGTTCGGGCGAGTATTCAGTCCGGGTGGGGGCTTGTCAAGCCGGCCGGCCGATCAGCACGTCGGCGACAAAGCGGCTGCCCACATAGGCCAGCATCAGTGCCACGAAGCCGGCCAGTGTCCAGTGCAGGGCTTTTCTGCCACGCCAGCCCCAGGCCTGCCGGCCGACCAGAAGGCTGCCGAAGATTCCCCATGAAATGATCGCGAAGACGGTTTTGTGATCGAAGCGGAAGGCCTTGCCGAACAGGGCTTCGGAGAACAGGATGCCGGAGCCCAGCGTAAGGGTCAGCAGCACGAAGGCGATGCTGATCAGGCGGAACAGCAGGGTTTCCATCGTCAGCAGCGGCGGCAGGGATGCGAAGGCGCGGGTCAGGCGGGCGCCGTGCAGGCGGCGTTCGGCGATAGCCATCAGCATGGCGTGCAGTGCTGCCAGTGTGAACAGGCTGTAGGCCAGCATGGCCACTACGAAGTGGGCGCGGAACAAGGGCGAGCCGGTATTCTCCAGCAGATGGGGGGCCGGCAGGATGGCCGGCAAGGCCGCGCAGATCGCAGCAACCGGCATGCCGAGGGTCTGCAGGCCTTCGAGGCGGGCGTAGAGGCTTTCGATCCAGTAGAACAGCATGGCGAGCCACAGCATCAGGGACAGCGCGAGGCTGAAGCCGAAATGCAGGCCCTCCGGCGAGAAGAAGGCGCCATGCAGGGAGACGCCGTGGGCGGCCAGCGCCACCAGCATTGCGATCCGCTCCCGCAGGCTCAGTCCGTGACGTGGCGGCTGGGTGGGTGCATGCCAACGGCTATGCCAGAAGTGCAGGCCGAGCAGCGCATACAGGGAGGCGGGGAGCAGATGAAGTAGAATCGCGGGCATTGTTCAAGTTTACTCCAAGGCCTCGGTTCCAAACCATCATGCTGGATAACCTCACAACGCGACTGGCCAAAGTCGTCAAGACCCTGCGCGGCCAGGCTCGCCTCACCGAAGAAAACATCCAGGACGCGTTGCGCGAAGTGCGCATGGCGCTGCTCGAAGCCGACGTGGCGCTGCCGGTAGTCAAGGACTTCATCGCCCGGGTCAAGGAAAAGGCCGTCGGCACCGAAGTGCTCAGCTCCCTGACGCCGGGCCAGGCCCTTGTCGGCGTGGTGCACCGGGAGCTCACGGAGCTGATGGGCGGCGCCCATACCGGACTCAACCTGGCTACCCAGCCGCCGGCGATCATCCTGATGGCCGGTCTGCAGGGCGCCGGCAAGACCACCACCACCGGCAAGCTCGGCAAAATGCTGACCGAGCGGATGAAGAAGAAGGTGCTGGCGGTGTCCACCGACGTCTATCGTCCGGCGGCCATCGCCCAGCTGGAAACCGTGTCCCAGCAGGCCGGGATCGAGTTCTTCCCGTCCACGCCGGACCAGAAGCCGGTGGACATCGCGCTGGCGGCGATGGATTACGCACGCCGCCACTACATGGATGTGCTGCTGGTGGATACTGCCGGTCGGCTCGCCATCGACCAGGCGATGATGGAGGAGATCCAGGCCCTGCATGCTGCGGTCAAACCGATCGAAACCCTGTTCGTCGTCGATGCGATGCTTGGCCAGGACGCGGTCAATACCGCCCGCGCCTTCAACGACGCGCTGCCGCTGACCGGCGTCGTGCTCACCAAGCTCGATGGTGACGCCCGTGGCGGTGCGGCGTTGTCGGTACGCCATGTCACCGGCAAGCCCCTCAAGTTTGCCGGCGTTGGAGAGAAGCTGGCTGGCCTCGAGGAGTTCCATCCGGAGCGGATGGCCAGCCGGATCCTCGGCATGGGTGACATCCTGTCCCTGGTCGAAGACGCCCGTCGTGGCGTCGACGAGGAGAAGGCCAAGGCTTTTGCGCAGAAGCTGAAGAGCGGTAAGGGGTTCGACCTCAACGACTTCAAGGAGCAGCTCGGCCAGATGAAGAAGATGGGCGGTCTGGCGAGCCTGATGGACAAGTTGCCGGCCCAGTTCTCCCAGGCGGCTGGCCAGCTGCAGGGCGGTGTCGAGGAAAAGGCCGTCAAGCGCATCGAGGGCATCATCAACTCGATGACTCCGATCGAGCGCGCCAAGCCGGAACTCCTCAAGGCCTCGCGCAAGCGCCGCATCGCAGCCGGTGCTGGCGTCACGGTGCAGGAGGTGAATCGCCTCCTGAGCCAGTTCGAACAGACCCAGAAGATGATGAAGCAGTTCTCCAAGGGCGGCATGCAGAAGATGATGCGTGCGATGAAGGGGCTGATGCCCGGCGGTGGCCTGCGCTGAAGGTGACGCAGCTGGCAGGGGCGAATGCATTCGCCCGGGAAGATGTCGATGCTGGGCTGGCGGGGCCTGCCGGGCTTGCATTCCTGCATCCGCCCGTCTTTATTCGGACTGAGGGCGCCCCGTCGGGGGTGTGATGCCGGCAGGGGGCTGCAGGTGGAACGCGAACGCGGAGAGAGCACCGTTTCGGCGAACCTGAGCGAGGATGAGGAACGCTGGCGTCTGGCCCTTGAGGTGGCTGGCGAGGGCGTTTGGGACTGGGATCTCCACAGCGGACAGATGTACCGGAGCCCGCTGTGGAGCGAAATACTGGGGTATGCGCCGGAGGAAACGGCCAGCCTCAAGTGGGGAGCCTTGCTGCATCCGGACGACCGGGAGGAAGCCCAGCGCAAGCTTTCCGCCTGCCTGTCCGGCGAGTCATCCGATTTCGTCGCCGAGTTCCGGCTATGCTGCAAGAATGGCGACTATCGCTGGATGGCATCCCGAGCACGGGTGGTCGCCCGTGATGAGTTGGGGCGGCCCGGCCGCATGATCGGCGTTTACCAGGATATCCATGAAGCGCGCAGCCTGTCGGATGCGCTGCAGGCTTCCGAGCGGCTGTGGCAGTTCGCTTTAGAGGGGCACGGCGACGCCTTGTGGGACTGGACGCTGGAAAGCGGCGAGATCAACGTCAGCCAGACCTTCCGGGCAATCATCGGCTTGCCGGCGGACCGGCCGCTGCGCGGCAACGATATCTGGCCATCCCGTTTGCATCCGGACGACGTGCGTACGACTGTGGCTGCTTTCTCTGCGCACCTGGCGGGGGTGAGGCCGATCACCGAGGCCGAGTTCCGGCTGCGCACAGAGGAGGGGGCATATCGCTGGGTTGCCCTGCGCGGCAAGATCATGGAACGGGATCGCAACGGCAAGCCCTTGCGCATGATCGGCACCGTTCGCGACGTGCATGACCATTACCTCAGCGCCGAGCGGGAGATGCGCCAGCAGCAGGAGCTGGCCCGGGCCGCCCGTCTGATCCATGTGGGTGAAATGGCCTCGGCGCTGGCCCATGAGCTCAATCAGCCCCTCACCGCCCTGCGCAATTTCAGCGCCGTGGCACTGCGCCGCCTGGACGAACTGGGGGCCGTGGGGGAGTGCATCCGTGGGCCGCTGCAGCTGATTGCCGAGCAGGCGCTGCGGGCGGGGGAGATCGTACATCGCGTACGCGGTTTCGTCCGTAGGGATGGGCTGCTGACGGCGCCGATTGCCATCAATGGCGTCGTGACCGACATCGTCCGTTTCATGGAATTCGAGGCGCGTGCCCATGCGGTGCAGTGGCAACTGGCGCTGGCCGAGCCGCCCCTGTGGGTACAGGGGGATCAGGTGCAACTGGAGCAGGTGCTCAGCAACCTGGCCAAGAACGCCATCGATGCGATGAGTGAGGTCGAGGGTGAGCGGCTGCTGCGCATTGAGACTCGCGAGGGCGCCGACGGGATGGTGGAAGTGGTCGTCAGCGACAGTGGTGGCGGTCTGGCCGAGACTGTACGCGAGGATCCTTTCGCCCCCTTCGTCACCACCAAGCCCGACGGGGTGGGGCTTGGTCTGGCCATTTGCCGCACCATCATCGAGAACCATGGCGGTCGCATGTGGGTCGAAAGAAGTACGCGGCTGGGCACCACGTTCTGCCTGTCCCTGCCGCCGCCCGCCGAGTAGGGGGCGTACGTGGAAAGATGAGGGTGCTACCCTGTTGGGACAACGATAACAAGTAGTCACTGCCGACCGGGAGAAGAATATGAACAGGCCACTTGTCTGTGTGGTCGATGACGACGATGCTGTGCGTCTGTCGATCGGTTTGCTGGTCGAAACCCTCGGTTTTCCGGTGCGCTGCTACGCGGGCGCGATGGAGTTCCTGGATGACGACGAGGCACTGGAGCGTGCTCATTGTCTGGTGCTCGACGTGCGTATGCCGGGTTTGAGCGGTGTAGGCTTGCAGGACCGCCTCGGGCGAGTTGGTCAGCGCGTGCCGATCATTTTTGTGTCTGCCTATGGTGACGTGCCGATGGTGGCGCGGGTCATGCGTGCGGGCGCCTTTGATTTCCTGCAGAAGCCCTTTAATGAGCAGGTATTGCTCGACCGCGTCAATGAAGCGGTGCAGGTGGCTACCCAGCGTCGGCGGGAGGGCGCCCGGTGGAATGCGGTCCAGGTGCGTCTGGACGGCCTGACGACCCGCGAGCGGGACGTCATGGACGGGATGGTGGCGGGACGCCTCAACAAGCAGATCGCCGAGGATCTGGGCATCAGCATCAAGACCGTCGAACAGCATCGGGCGAGGGTCATGGAAAAGCTGCAGGTCGAATCCCTGGCCGAATTGGTCAGGCTGGTGATCGAAGCCCGCTATTACACGGACTGAGTTTCAATGTGATCAGGGTTTTCCCTGTATTGACGCGGGGAAAATGCCGTCTTCATGGCTTTGGCCGACGATGACATACTCCGCTCAACTTCTTTGCTGCAACTTGATGTGCAGCGTCGGCAAATGACTGCGTGCCGTCCGGGACGGAATCTAGAAGGATGGGGGAGACACCCATGGAAAGCAGTCAAATTGACAGGAGATTTGAATGACCGTGGTCAGCATTGCACGTTTCGCGCCGTTGCAGGGCGCCGAGCTCGACAAGTTCATCGAACTGGCCCAAGGGCTGGCGGACCAAGCCGAGAAACTCCTTCGTCTGCAATTGGAAAGTAACCTTGAGTTTGCCCGCGACGCCTTGGCTGGTTCAGCAGGCTTCCTTGAGGTTCGTGACGTGGCCGGCCTGGCCGACTGGCAGGCCCGTTTCTTCCAGCCGCAGCTGCAGCGTTCCTCCGAAACGGCCCGTCAGCAGTACGAAGTGCTGCTCGAGGCTGGTCAGCTTTTCGCCGAGGCTTTCCGGAATACCGCCGCGACGGCCTCTGGTCAGGTCCGGCACAACATCGACCGTCTGGCGGAAGGTGCGCCGACCGGTTTCGATGCATGGTTTGATGTCCTGCGTGGTGGTTTCGAGGCCCAGATGGCGGCCTTCGAGAACTTCGGCAAGATTGGTGAGCAGATCAAGGATGTGGCGCTTGCCGTACAGGTTGCCAAGCCGGCGGCCAGCTCTCGCCGGGAGGCTGCTCGCAAGACTGCGTGATTGAGGGGGGAGAAAGAGGCGCGTCATCGCGCCCGCGGAAGGCCGTCCATGTAGGCGGCCTTTCGTTTTTTGGTGGTGTACCATCGGGCTATGCCGGAAACCCCAGAAAATATCTATGTCCGGGCTTATGAGGCCCTGATGTGTTCCGATCCTGCCGAAAAATCCAGACTGGTGACACAACTATGCCGGGACTGGGAGCAGGACGTGCTGCCGCTCCCTGCCGATGAAGGTGACTGCCCTGCGCTACCGGTGATCGATGCCGGTCGGCCGGATCGGCCCGAACTGATTACCCATACCTCCGTGCCGAGCCGTAAACCCTCATCCGTCGAGGGGCTGGCGGCACTGTTGCATGCGATTGCCCATATCGAATTCAACGCCATCAATCTGGCGCTGGACTGTGTCTATCGTTTTCGGGGCTTGCCGGCGGATTTCTATGCCGGATGGCTGAAGGTGGCGGAGGAGGAGGCCTACCATTTTGGCCTTGTGACGGAGCGGCTTGCTACTGTGGGCTTTACCTACGGTGACTTTCCCGCCCATCGTGGTCTATGGGACATGGCCGTCAAGACTGCCGACGATCCGCTGACGCGCATGGCCCTGGTGCCGCGGGTGCTCGAAGCGCGGGGGCTGGACGCCACGCCGCCGATCGTTGCCAAGCTGAAAAAGATCGGCGACGACGCGACGATCGCGGTGCTTGACATCATCCTGCGCGACGAGATCGGCCATGTAGCGCTGGGCGATCGCTGGTTCCGCCGTTTCTGCGCGGAACGGGGGCTGGAGCCGGAAGCGACCTATCTCGCCCTGATGACCGAATTCGACGCCCCATGGCCACCCAAGCCTCTAAACGTTGAAGCCCGCCGAAAGGCGGGCTTCAGTGCCGGAGAGATTGCCCGGCTGGAAGGCGGCCGGCCCCGTCGGAACGGGGCCTAGACAGGGATCACAGCGAGCCGTACGAATGCAGGCCTGACAGGAACATATTGACGCCGACGAAGGCGAAGGCCGTCACCACCAGGCCGATCACAGCCCACCAGGCCAGCATCGGGCCGCGCAGGCCCTTGGTCAGGCGGATGTGCAGCCAGGCTGCGTAGTTCAGCCACACAATGAAGGCCCAGGTCTCCTTCGGGTCCCACTGCCAGTAGGTGCCCCAGGCTTCGGCGGCCCACAGGGCGCCGAGGATGGTGGCGATGGTGAAGAACGCGAAGCCGATAGCGATCGCCTTGTACATCACGTCGTCGAGCACCTCTGCGGGCGGCAGGCGGCTGGCCAGGATGCCCTTGCGCACCAGCAGGTCGGCCACGCCGATCATAGCCGCCAGCGCGAAGGCGCCGTAGCCGATGAAGTTGGCCGGCACGTGCACCTTCATCCAGTAGCTCTGCAGCGCCGGGATCAGCGGCTGGATCTCCTGGGCCTCACGGGAGAAGGTGTACCACAGCAGGAAAGCCACCGCCGCCGAGATCACCAGCAGCACGAAGGCACCCATCCGGCGCGTTGCGTAGTGGCCTTCGTAGTACAGGTAGAGCAGGCCGGTGATCAGCGAGAACAGCACGAAGACTTCGTACAGATTGCTGATGGGGATGTGGCCCACGTCGGTGCCGATCAGGTAGCTCTCATACCAGCGCACCAGCAGGCCGGTAGTGCCCATCGTCACGGCGCTCCAGGTCAGCGCGGAGCCGGTCTTCTCGGCAAAGTCGGAACGGGCGATGAGCCCGATCCAGTAGGCGCCGGTGGCAATGAAGAACAGCGCGCTCATCCACATGATCGCCGTCTGGCTGGAGATCAGGTACTTGAGGAAGAAGGCCTGTTCGGCGCGGGCCAGATCACCGCCGTACAGGGTGATGCTCAGCAGGGCCAGCGCCGCGGCGGCGACGAGGAAACCCCGGAAGGGCTTCCAGGCCCAGCCGATGGCGGCCAGGGATGGGACGACGGCGGCGAGGATCGCCTTGTCGTAGATGTCCATGAAGCGGCCGTACTGGCTCAGGGCGAAGCCGGCTGCGCAGACCAGGGCCAGTGCGAACAGGCCGTCGCCAAGGCCGACGCGGCGCAGGGGGGACGACGGGGTTCCGGAGTGGGCGATGTCCATGGGTATGACCTCGGATCAGGATTGGGCGGGCGGCGCGGTGGTGGGGGCGAGCAGGGCCGCGATGGCCTTGCGGTGGCGCTGGAAGGCTTCTTCCACGTCCATCGACTTGCGATTGGCGCTGAGGGCCACCAGTGCGTCGCCGTTGTGTTTGATCAAAACAAAGAGCCGGCGTTCGCGGATGTAGAGCATCGCGAAGACACCCAGCACCAGCAGCAGGGAGCCGAAATACACCACCGGTTTGCCCGGCGAGCGGGTCACCTGCAGCACCGTGGCGCGTACTTCCTCGAAGCTGGCGAGCTGGAAATACACCGGCGCACCGTAATGCAGGCTGTCGCTGGTGGCGTTCAGGGAGTCGCGCAGCAGGCGGCCGAGTTTCTGGTCCAGCTCCAGCGGAGGCTGGCCGGCAGCGCTGCGGGCCAGTTTCCAGGCTTCCCAGGTCGAGCCTTCGAGAATCTTCACGAACACGTCGGCGGCCTTGTCGCGCTCCGCGGCAGGCACGGTGCTCTCGATGAACTTGCCGAGGCTTTCGAAACCGCCGAGCGCAAACAGCTCCAGCGTCTTCCGGGTGGTTTCGCGCAGGCGCCCGCGCACCGTCTCGCCGGCGTCCGGGCCCAGCGCGGTGGTGACGAAGCGGTTGGCAATCTCGGCGTGGCGGCTCTTGTCGAGCAGCATGCCGCGGATCGTGAACCAGCTGTCCGGCTTGCCGTCCTGGTCCATCGGGATGCGCATGAAGCGGAACGGTGCTGCCGGCGTGTCGCGCATGCCGGCCAGCATGTACCAGGCGCCGTCCTGCTCGATCGGCAGCATGTAGTTCTGGTATTCCCGGGCCTGGCCGGCGGAGTCGCGCAGCTTGTATTCGAAGCTCGGGCCGACGTTGCGCAGGTCCTTCTTCGACACGGAACGGGCGCCGCTGCCGAGGTGCTTCTCGAGCGTGGCCATCTTGCTGCTCTCCGCCGCCGTCTCCTCGTTGGCCATGTTCTCGATGTTGAAGGGGCGGAAGCTGCCCAGCTCCAGCGTGTAGTCCAGGCCGTCCTGTTTCAGTTTGATGGCCTCGCCGACGGTGGCGTCGGTCTGGAAGGGCGCCTTGCCGCCGCTGCGCAGGTCGTGGCCGAGCAGGTGCAGGCGCGAGCCGCCGTCCTCGAAGCTGGCCTGGTACATCATGATGCCGTCGAACTCGAAGGGCTTGTTCACCTCGATGGTCTTCTCGACGGACTTGCCGCTGGCCTTGTCGGTGATCAGGATGTCGCTGGCGAAGCGCTTCGGCATCCCGGTCGAGTAGTGTTCCAGGTGGAACTTGCGCAGGGACACCGTGAAGGGCAGGTCCTGCAGCAGGATGCCGTCCTTCACGTTGAGGATCGCCACGTTGGAACTCTTGCCTTCCGGGATGAAGACGTTGCCGCGGAAGCTCCAGTTGTCCAGCCCCAGGCGGCTCTCCGGCTTGATGTCGGAGATCAGCTGGTTGCCCGAGGTGGTCGTTTTGCCGCCGAGAGCCATCTGCATCTTGAGGGGCAGGTTACCGTCGAGCAGGCCGCCGATGCAGATCAGCACGATGGCGGAGTGGGCCAGGAAGTAGCCGACGCGTGTCCAGCTGCCCTGCTTGGCGGCCAGCAGCACGCCGTCCTCGCGGGCGCCGGTCCGGCTCTGAAAGCCGTTGGCGGCCAGATAAGCCTGAATCTTCTGGGCCGCGTTGTCGGTGGGGAGGGCGGTGTGCAGCCGCTCGTGGTGCTGGAAGGCGGCCAGCGAGGCTTCCTTCGCATGTTCGCGGAAGCTGCGCATGTCCTTCAGCATCGGCTGCGTCTGGCGCACGATGCAGGCCGTGGTGGAGAGCACCAGGAAGGCCAGGATGAGCAGGAACCAGGCCGAGTTATAGACCGCGTAGAGGCCCAGCTCCTCGAAGAACGGAAACCAGTAGGGGCCGAACTGGTTGAGGTAATTGTTGTAGGGCTCGTTCTGCTTGAGCACCGTCCCGATGATGGAGGCGATCCCGAGGATGGTCAGCAGGCTGATCGCAAAGCGCATCGAGCTGATCAGCTCGTAGAAGGCGCGGGAAGTGCTGCGCTGTCGCATGAATGGCGTCGAGATAAGCGGGGGCGGAAATGGAAAAAGGGGTGGCCGAGACCACCCCTTTCTTTATAGTCGGACAGCGCGAAAAGGCGCCTTGACTCAGCGCAAGCCGGCAGCGAAGTCGGCGACGGCCTTGATTTCCGGGTCGGTCATCTTGAGGGCGATGGTGCGCATCATCTTGTTCGGATCGTTGGCACGCTCGCCGGCACGGAAGGCCCTCAGCTGAGCTTCGGTGTAGTCGGCGAACTGGCCCGACAGGCGCGGGAACTGGGCGGGCAGACCTGCGCCAGCGGGGCCGTGACAGGCGGCACAGGCGGGGATGCCGCGCTTCAGGTCACCGGCACGCCACAGCTTCTGGCCGAGTTCGATGGTGGCCTTGCTCTTGGCGGCTTCGGGCTTGAGCTGCTGGCCGGCGAAGTAGGCGGCCAGACCCTTGATGTCGTCGTCGGACAGCGGAGCGGCCATGCCACCCATCACCGGGTTGGCGCGCTCGGCGGGCTTGCCGTCCTGGCTCTTGAAGTTCCGCAGCTGCTTGGCGAGGTATTCCTGATGCTGGCCCGCGAGCTTCGGGTTGGTCGGGATCTGGCTGTTGCCGTCTGCGCCGTGGCACGCAACGCAGACCGTTTCTGCAGTCTGCTTGGCCTTGGCCAGATCGGGTTGGGCGGAAGCCTTCTCTTCAGCCTGAACTGCACCGGCGGCCAGAAGCAACGAAAGCAGCAGGGAACGCTTGATCATGATGTCCTCGGAAGCCAAGAATGTGGAAGTCTCAAACCTGCTATTCTATAGCAATTCCAGTCATTTGCGCGATGCAATAAAGCTCTAGCGCGCAAGCTCCACGCCATTCCCCATGCCTCTCTTCCGTAACGCCCAGTTCGAAATTTCCATTGCCAAGGCCAGCGGCCTGCCGGCGCCTCGTGGTCCTGAAATCGCCTTTGCCGGGCGTTCCAATGCCGGTAAATCGAGCGCCATCAATACCCTCGCCAACCATACCCGGCTGGCTTTCGTGTCCAAGACGCCGGGGCGCACCCAGCTGATCAACTTCTTCCGTTTGCAGAACGGCGCCGTGCTGGTGGACCTTCCCGGCTATGGCTATGCCGAA
The DNA here is from genome assembly GCF_056724105.1 of Zoogloea sp. GDB6. Lineage (NCBI taxonomy): Bacteria > Pseudomonadati > Pseudomonadota > Betaproteobacteria > Rhodocyclales > Zoogloeaceae > Zoogloea > Zoogloea sp. GDB6. Next base: position 1,102,598 of record NZ_CM161497.1, read on the forward strand.
GTGCCCGAAGCCGTACGCCGCCAGTGGCAGCATCTGCTCGAGGATTACCTGACCCGCCGCCCCAATCTGGTCGGTCTGGTCCTGATCATGGACTCCCGCCACCCCCTCAAGGAACTCGACCGCACGATGATCGGCTGGTTTGCGCCGAGCGGGCGGCCGATCCACGTGCTGCTGACCAAGAGCGACAAGCTCACCCGCAGCGAAGCCGCCGCCACCCTCGCCGCGGTCCGCAAGGAACTCGCACCACTGGGTGAGCACGTGACGGTGCAACTCTTCTCCAGCCTCAAAAAGAGCGGCGTCGAGGATGTTGAGAAGGTGGTCGGCGGCTGGCTTGCCGGCATGGCGGAGGACATGCCGGATATGTGAATGCTGAATGACGGAGAAGTTTTGTTGGCAACTTTGTGTTAAAACGTATGGCATTGTGCAGCGCTTCAATTTTGTGAAAGTCCTTATCGAGCCATGGAACTTCAACCCGTCATCCTCTCTGGGGGCTCCGGCACCCGCCTGTGGCCCCTGTCCCGCGAGCAATACCCCAAGCAGCTGCTGGCGCTGGTCGGCAACGAAACCATGCTGCAGGCCACGGCCGGGCGGCTGAACGGTTTCCGTGGGCGCCTGGCGGTGGCCGCCGAGCCGGTGGTGGTGTGCAACGAGGAATACCGCTTCGTGACTGCAGAGCAGTTGCGCTCCAGTGGTAAGAGCAGCGGCAACATCGTCCTCGAGCCCTTCGGGCGCAATACCGCGCCGGCCCTCACGCTGGCTGCCCTGGCGGTGCAAGAGGCCGATCCGGTGCTGCTGGTGATGCCGGCCGACCACGTGATCCGTGACCTCGATGGTTTCCAGGCAGCGATTGATACAGGTATCCCGGCTGCCCTGGACGGCTCGATCGTGACCTTCGGTATCGTTCCCGACCGAGCCGAAACCGGCTATGGCTACATCCGTTTCGGCGCCGACCGTGCGGACGGCAGCAAGGCCATTGCCGCCTTCGTCGAGAAACCCGACGCAGCCACCGCCCAGCGCTACCTGGACAGCGGCGAATACCTGTGGAACAGCGGCCTGTTCATGGTCCGGGCCCGTGTCTGGCTGAAGGCCATTGCGCAACTGCAGCCCGCAATGTACGCCGCCTGCGTTGAAGCCTGGAATACGGGCTCCCGCGACGCTGATTTCGTGCGGGTCGGCAAGGAGGCCTTCAAGGCCTGCCCGTCCGACTCCATCGACTATGCCGTCATGGAAAAGCTGGTCGGGGCTGCCGATCTCGGTGTTTCCGGTAGCGTCGTGCCCATGTCTTCCGGCTGGTCGGATGTCGGCGCCTGGGATGCCCTGTGGCAGATCGCCGACAAGGACGAAGCCGGCAACGTGGCCCGTGGCGATGTGCTGTTCGAGGACAGCCGCAACACGCTGGTGTACGCCCAGGACCGCATGGTCGCCTGCGTCGGCCTGGATGACACCGTCGTTGTCGAAACGCCCGATGCGGTGCTGGTTGCACGCAAGGACAAGACCCAGCACGTCAAGCAGATCGTCGCCACTCTCAAGGCGGGCCAGCGCAGCCAGGCTTCGGCCCACCGCAAGATCCATCGCCCTTGGGGCTGGTACGACTCCATCGACGCCGGTCCGCGCTTCCAGGTCAAGCGCATCGTCGTCAATCCCGGCGCGCGGCTAAGCCTGCAGATGCACCACCACCGGGCGGAGCACTGGATCGTCGTGAAGGGCACCGCCGAAGTCACCAACGGCGACAAGGTCTTCCTGCTTGGCGAGAACGAGTCCACCTACATCCCGTTGGGGCATGTGCATCGTCTGGCCAACCCGGGCAAGCTGCCCCTCGAGATCATCGAGGTGCAGTCCGGCGCCTACCTGGGTGAAGACGATATCGTCCGTTTCGAAGACAAGTACGGCCGCGGCTGAGCGGCAGGCCAGGGAAGAGGGAAGGGCCGGCTGCATGCCGGCCCTTGCTGTATCGGCAGCCGGCCGGGTCAGGCCGGTTTGTCGATGAAGCCGAAACGCGCTGAAACCTCCGCCTGCCGGATACGCCCGACGGCCAGGTGCTGTCCGTCCCAGTTCAGCGTGATGGCGCTGTCGTCCGCCTCCAGGTCACCGTCGAGGTGGTCCAGCATCGCAGCCAGGTCACGGTCGTCGAGCAATGCAATGCCGTGCTCGCTGCCCAGCAACAGATTCCCATGCTCGTCCAGCCAGGCGCTGTCGAGCCCCGCCACGGGCAGGCCGGTATGGGTTTCCAGCCGGTCGGGGGCAGCAAGGCGCAGGATCGTTGGCGTGTAGTCGAGATCAACGAAGACCTGCTGCGGACCGTTCTGGAAATACCAGCGGCCGTCCGGCGTCGACAAATAGTTGCGGCCGATGAAGCCGCGCAGCCCGGCATGGCGGATCGGCCCTTCGGGCACCCACCATTCCCCGCGCCGGCTCAGGCGCAGCCAGCCCGTGCACGAGGGCACGTTCGGCCATTTGGCGAGCGCGAGGCGGACCGCTTCATCCATGGAGATTTGCCGTGCCAGCGCTCACCACATCTTCCACCACGGAACGTTGCTGGACGTCGCGCCGTTGGCTGTGAAGTAGCGGCTCTTCGGGAAGTTCTTGTGCAGCACGCGATCGGCGTCGTCGCGCAGGTCGTTCATCTGCAGCGCGTCGTAGCTCTTGACCATCAGGAACAAGGCTTCTTCCATGGCCGGCGACTGGGGGAAGTCCTTGAGCACGCCCTGGGCCCGGTTGGCCGCTGCCACATAGGCGCCGCGGTTGTAGTAATAGCGGGACACGTGCACTTCGTAGGACGCCAGGGCATTTACCAGGTAACGCATGCGCAGCATGGCATCCGGCGTGTATTTGCTGTCCGGGAAGCGCTGAGCCAGTTCCTTGAACGTGTCGAAGGACTCGCGGGTCGCCTTCGGGTCGCGCTCCGACAAATCCTGTTTGGCCAGTGCGCCGAGCAACCCCAGGTCTTCGTTGAAGTTCGCCAGCCCCTTCAGGTAGTAGGCGTAATCCACGTTCGGGTGGTTGGGGTGCAGCTTGATGAAGCGGTCGCAGGCGGCGATGGCTGAAGCCGGCTCGTTCGACTTGTAGTAGGCGTAGGCCACCTCGAGCTGGGCCTGTTGCGCGTAACGGCCATAGGGGTAGCGCGACTCAAGCTTCTCGAACATCTTGATGGCGCGATCCCAGGCGCCATCCGACATGGACTCCTTGGCTTCTGAATACAGCTTCTGGGCGTTCCAGCCGACGGTTTCGTCCACCTGATCGGGGAGGCTGCTGCAGCCGGCAAGCAGCAGGAAGCCGGTAAGCGTTAAACTACGCAGGGTGAAATGCGCCATTGAAAACTCATTGGAAGAAGACTGGCTCGATTATAGCCCAGCCTCTTCTTCCCCTTCGCCGCGACGCGAGTCGATTCCTGACGAATGTGCTGGTCTCCGGGTAGACCAAGCCCTCGCGCGCCTTTTTCCTGAACATTCCCGCAGTCGCCTGCAGTCCTGGTTGAAGTCCGGGCGGATCCTCGTAAATGGTGCCTCGCCGGACGCCAAGTCCAAGGTGTGGGGCGGCGAGACCCTCGTCGTCAGTCCGGAACCCTCCGAGGCGATGCTTGCCGAGCAGGCCGAAGACATCCCGCTGGACGTGGTCTTCGAGGACGACACCATCGCCGTCATCAACAAGCCGGTCGGGCTGGTCGTCCATCCGGGCAGCGGTAACTGGTCCGGCACGCTGCTCAACGCGCTGCTGTTCCACAACCCCTCTTTCCGTGAACTGCCGCGGGCCGGTATCGTGCATCGTCTGGACAAGGACACCAGCGGCCTGCTGGTCGTCGCCAAGACCCTCGAAGCCCAGACCGACCTGGTGCGCCAGCTGCAGGCACGCTCCGTCAAGCGCCACTACTACGCGCTGGTGCATGGCGAGCCGTCGCCGAGCGGGGTGGTGAATGCGCCGATCGGGCGCCACCCGGTCCAGCGTACGAAGATGGCTGTCGTGCCCGGCGGCCGCGAGGCAGTGACCCATTACCGCGTCGTCGAGCGTTTCGCTCGTGCGAGCCTCGTCGAGTGCCAACTGGAAACCGGCCGTACCCACCAGATCCGCGTGCACATGGCCCACATCGGCCACCCGCTGGTGGGCGACACGACCTACGGCAAGGCCCGCAGCGCCGACCCACGCCTCGACGCCTTTCCGCGCCAGGCACTGCATGCCTGGCAGCTCGGCCTCATCCATCCGCGCAGCGGCGAAGCCGGCCGCTGGGACGTGCCGCTGGCCGCCGACATCGAGAGCCTGCTGGCCATTCTGCGCGAGAGCCCCAAACCATGAGCGCAGCCTCCTGGATCCATCCCGACTGGCCGGCGCCCGTCAATGTGCGGACCTTGTCCACTACCCGCTTCGGGGGTAATAGCCCGGCGCCGTACGACTCCCTCAATCTGGGGCTCCACGTCGGGGATGAGCCGGCCCTGGTGGCTGCCAACCGGGCGGTGCTGCGTGCCGAACTGCCGGACGAACCCTGCTGGCTCAACCAGGTGCATGGCATCAATGTTGTCGACGCGGCTGTGCTGCACGAGGCAGTGCCTGAAGCGGATGCGGCGGTGAGCCGCGTCGCGGGAAGGGTCTGCGCAGTGATGACCGCCGACTGCTTGCCGGTGCTGCTGTGCGATCGTGCCGGCACTGTCGTTGCTGCGGCCCATGCGGGCTGGAGAGGCCTGGTCGATGGGGTCATCGAAGCTACCGTGGACAAGATGGCCGTGCCACCGTCCGCGGTGCTGGCCTGGCTCGGTCCGGCCATCGGCCCGCAAGCCTTCGAAGTCGGTGAAGAGGTTCGTGCCGCTTTCCTGGCTGTCGATCCGGCCGCCGATGCGGCCTTCCGCGCCGGCGTCCAGCCGGGGAAGTGGTTCGCCGATATCTATCTGCTGGCCCGCCAGCGCCTGGCCCGGTTGGGCGCTCACGCCGTTCATGGCGGTGACGCCTGCACCGTCACCGAAAAAGAACGCTTCTTCTCCTACCGGCGCGATCGCCGGACCGGCCGTATGGCCAGCCTGATCTGGCTGGCCTAAGTCCTGGCAGTCGAGACGAAGACTAAAGCTATACTGCCCGGCCCCCTGAAAGCTGTAGAGCCATGACTCCCCTTGCCTGGATCATCTTCATGAGTTTCGCCGGCGGCCTGCTCAGCGTGCTGGTCGCCTCCGGGTTCGCCTTTGCGGCGCGCCCCAACTGGGTTCCCATCCTGATCAGCTACGCCATCGGCGCCTTGCTCGGCGCCTCCTTCCTGGAGGTGCTGCCCCACGCCATCGAAGCAGCGGAAACCCCCGAGCGCGCTGCGATGAACGTGCTCGCCGGCATCCTGATCTTCTTCGTGCTGGAAAAACTGGTGCTGTGGCGCCACTGCCACGACGAAGGCTGCGACGGCCACGAACACCACCACCATGGCGGTGGCGGTCACGACCACGGGCGCAGCGGTCTGTTGATCCTCGTCGGCGACACCTTCCACAACTTCGTGGACGGCATCCTGATCGCGGCGGCCTTCGTCGAAAGCACGCCCCTCGGCATCGTCACCGGGCTGGCCATCATCGCCCACGAAATCCCGCAGGAAGTCGGTGATTTCCTGATCCTGCTGCACTCCGGCTACAGCCGCACCAAAGCCCTGGCCTTCAACCTGCTCTCCAGCGTCGCAACCCTGGTCGGCGGCCTGCTGGCCTACTTCGCGCTGTCCCGAGTACAAGCGCTGGTGCCCATGTTCCTTGCCCTGGCGGCCGCGAGTATGATCTACGTGGCCGTGGCGGATCTCATTCCGGGTTTGCACAAGCGTACGGAATTGCGCGCCACCATCCAGCAGGTATTATTGATTGCCGCCGGCATTGCCTCCATCGTCTTCGCCCACCCCCTCGCCGAGCGGGCGCTGGGCTAAACGGCGACGGCGGCGGGCCGACGTGCCAAAAATCCACACAAACAGGGAGAGCGGCGCAAGCCCGTAGAACAAGAACGTAAGAACGGCGCCGACAACCGTGGTTTCAGTCACGGTGGCCATCAAGGCGACGAAAATCCAAGCGATAGCGACAATATACATACCCGGATTCTACAGGCCGTCGTACGGGCCCGGGGTCGAGACGCGTGCCGCCCGGCTGCGTCTGCCCGCTCCGGCAACAACTGCGCTGTGATTTTCCTGGTCGGATACAACAAAGGAGAGCTGGATGTCTGTAACACCGGAGCAGTCCGCAGAGGCCCTGCAGGGCATGTTCAAGTTTGGCCAGTCCTTGGCTGAAGGTTTCCTCGATTTCCTCGGCAAGCAGAACGCTGCGCTCCAGCAGGTGGCGCCGGCCGCGGCCCAGCAAGTCCCGCCGCCCGAAGCCGCGGAACTCGCCGCGCTGCAGAAGTCCTTGGCCGAAGCCCACGCCCGCCTGTGGGCGAGCATCGCCCAGGCCAAGCCGGGCGAGCCCCTCGAGCCGATGGTGCAGCCCCAGCCGGGCGACCGCCGCTTCAACGCGCCCGAGTGGTCCTCCAGTCCGGTCTACGACTACATCCGTCAGGCCTATCTGCTCAATTCCGACTACCTCGGCAAGCTCGCCGACGCTTTGCCCATCGCCGACGGTCGCGCCAAGGCGCGCATGCAGTTCCTTACCCGCCAGTACGTCGAGGCCATGTCCCCGTCCAACTTCGCGGCGACCAACCCAGAATTCATCAAGACGGCCCTCGATACCAAGGGCGAGAGCATCACCCAGGGCATCAAGAATCTGATCGGTGACATGGAGAAGGGCCGCATCTCCATGACCGATGACTCGGCCTTCGAGATCGGCCATAACCTGGCCACCACGCCGGGCTCCGTCATCTATGAAAACGAGCTGATCCAGCTCATCCAGTACGCGCCGCTGACCGACAAGGTCCACAAGACGCCGCTGCTGATCGTTCCGCCGTGCATCAACAAGTTCTACATCATGGACTTGCAGCCGGCCAACTCCCTGGTGCGCTTCATCGTCGAGCAGGGCTTCACGGTCTTCCTCGTCTCCTGGAAGAATGCCAAGGCCGAAGAGGCCCATTTCGGCTGGGACGACTACCTGGAGAAAGGCCCCATCACTGCACTGCAGGTTGTCCGTGAAGTCACCAAGGTGCAAAAACCCCACGTGCTCGGCTTCTGCGTCGGCGGCACCATCCTGTCGTCCGCACTCGCCGTGCTGCGCGCCAAGGGTGAAGACCCCGCCGAAAGCCTCACGCTGATGACCACCTTGCTCGACTTCAGCGACGCCGGCGAAATCGGCTGTCTGGTGGACGAAGCCTCGGTGGCCGCCCGCGAGGCGGCTATCGGCAAGGGTGGGCTGCTGCGCGGCCAGGAGCTGGCCCAGGTCTTCTCCAGCCTGCGCGCCAACGACCTCATCTGGCAGTACGTCGTCGGCAACTACCTGAAAGGCCGGACCCCGGAAGCCTTCGACCTGCTGTACTGGAACTCCGACAGCACCAACCTGGCCGGCCCCTTCCTCGCCTGGTACCTGCGCAACATGTACCTCGAGAACAACCTGCGCGTACCCGGCAAGCTCGAGATGCTCGGCGTCAAGGTGGACCTCGGCAAGGTCGATTTGCCAGCGTACCTGCTCGCCACCCGCGAAGATCACATCGTGCCGTGGACCAGCGCCTACCTGGTCCGTCAGATCCTCGGTGGCGAGACCACCTTCGTTCTGGGTGCCAGCGGCCATATCGCCGGCGCCATCAATCCGGCCTCCAAAAACCGCCGCAGCTACTGGACCAGCGATTCCGCCGCCTCGGTTCCCGAAGAATGGTTGCAATCTGCCACAGAACAAAAGGGCAGCTGGTGGCTGCACTGGATAGAATGGCTCAAACCGCGCAGTGGCAGTCTGGTAGCTGCGCGAAACAAGCCGGGCAACGCAAAGCACAAGGTGATTGAGGCTGCGCCCGGACGTTATGTAAAAGAAAAAGCCTGAGCTGCCACACCAAAGACCGACAAAACAAATACAGAACACGTCGGCAGTGAGCGGGTTCCGGGGGCACTGCCGACGTCAGCGCGACCCCCGCATACATCAAGACAAGGAGGGAGAAAAACATGGCACGAGTAGCACTGGTGACCGGTGGTATGGGAGGCCTGGGGGAATCGATCAGCATCAAGCTGGCTGCCCTTGGCTACAAGGTGGTCGTAACCTACTCGCCTGGCAACGAAAAGGCTGGCGAATGGCTGCAGACCATGAACAACATGGGCTATGGCTTCAAGGCCTATCCCTGTGACGTGGCCGACTTCGACGCCTGCAAGCAATGCGTCGAGAAGGTCACCACCGACATCGGCCCCGTGGATGTGCTGGTCAATAACGCCGGCATCACCCGCGACATGACCTTCAAGCGCATGACCAAGGCTGACTGGGACGCCGTCATGAGTACCAACCTCGACAGCGTCTTCAACATGACCAAGCAGGTCATGGACGGCATGGTCGAGCGCAAGTGGGGGCGTGTCATCAACGTGTCGTCGGTCAATGGTATCAAGGGGGCGTTCGGGCAGACCAACTACTCCGCCGCCAAGGCCGGGATGCACGGCTTCACCAAGGCGCTCGCGCTGGAAGTGGCCAAGGCCGGAGTGACGGTCAACACCATCTCGCCGGGCTACATCGGCACCAAGATGGTCACCGCCATTCCGCAAGAGGTCCTCGAAACCAAGATCCTGCCGCAGATTCCGATGAGTCGCCTCGGCAAGCCGGAGGAGATCGCCGGTCTGATTGCCTATCTGGCATCGGACGAGGCGGCCTTCGTCACCGGGGCCAACATCTCTATCAACGGCGGTCAGCATATGTTCTAATCGGTGTTCATCTGGCACCGCAACAAAAAGGAAAGTAAATGACTCAACGCATCGCTCTCGTTACTGGCGCAGTCGGTGGTCTCGGCACTGCAATCGTCAAATCCCTGGCTGCCGCTGGTGTCCGCGTGGTCGGCAACTTCTTCCCGGGCGATCCCGCCAAGGATGCGTGGGTTGAAGCCCGCAAGGCCGAAGGCCTGGACGTTCCGGTGTACGGTTTCGACGTCTCCGACTACGAACAATGCAAGGCCGCGATCGAGCAGATCACCGCTGAAGTCGGCCCGATCGACATCCTGGTGAACAACGCCGGCATCACCCGCGACAAGTTCTTCCCGAAGATGGAAAAGGGTCAGTGGGATGCCGTCATCGCCACCAACCTGACCAGCCTGTTCAACGTCACCCACACCATCTCCCCGAAGATGGCCGAGCGTGGCTGGGGCCGTATCATCAACATCTCCTCCGTGAACGGCGTCAAGGGTCAGGCCGGCCAGACCAACTACTCCGCCGCCAAGGCTGGCGTGATCGGCTTCACCAAGGCCCTGGCTGCTGAGCTGGCCACCAAGGGTGTTACGGCTAACGCCATCGCCCCGGGCTACATCGGCACCGACATGGTCATGGCGATCAAGGAAGAAGTCCGTAACGCCATCATCGACACCGTGCCCGTCAAGCGTCTGGGCAAGCCGGAAGAAATCGGCGCGGCGGTTGTTTACCTGTCCTCCGAACTGGCTGGCTACGTCACCGGCGCCACCCTCAACGTGAACGGCGGCCTGTACTACCAGTAATCGGTTGCAAAATGCCTCACGGAAGCCCCGCCCCGTGCGGGGCTTTTTCTTGCGCAGCGCAGTATAATCATCCGCGGCGACCCTCTCGCCAAGGAGAAGACACAGATGGCCGATCAAATTCGCCTGATAAAAAAGTACCCGAACCGCCGCCTTTACGATACCCAGACCAGCTCCTACATCACGCTCGCTGACGTCAAGGAACTCGTCCTCGAAAACGCCAATTTCCAGGTTGTCGACGCCAAGACGGGGGAGGATCTCACCCGCAACATCCTGCTGCAGATCATTCTCGAAGAGGAGGCCGGTGGTGCGCCCATGTTCACCAGCGACCTGCTGTCCCAGATGATTCGCTTCTATGGCAATGCCATGCAAGGGATGATGGGCAAGTACCTCGAGAACAACATCAAGGCCTTCACCGACATGCAGGCCAAGATGCAGGAGCAGGTCCGTTCGGTCTACGGTGACAATGCCACCGTCAACCAGGATCTGTGGGCTCAGTTTCTGAACTTCCAGGGACCGGCCATGCAGAGCATGATGGGCGCGTACATGGAACAGAGCAAGAAGATGTACACGCAGATGCAGGAGCAGCTCGACAGCCAGACGCGCAATCTGTTCTCCGGGTTCCAGTTCCCCAATTTCGGCGCGGGTTTCCCCGCCGACAAGAAAGACCCGCAAGCGGCTGCCAGCGAGCCGCCGGGCACACCCAAGAAATAAATCAACGGGGCCGCGCTGTTGTCGCGGCCCTTGTGCTTTTCCCCTTCAGGTTTTCAACGCATGACCCAAGCCAAGCACCCGGCCGCCCCCAAAGTGGGCTTTGTTAGCCTCGGATGTCCGAAGGCGCTCGTCGATTCCGAGCACATCCTCACCCGCCTGCGGGCTGAGGGTTACGAGATTTCCCCATCCTACGAGGGCTCCGATCTCGTCGTCATCAACACCTGCGGCTTCATCGACGCCGCGGTGGAAGAGTCCCTCGACGCCATCGGCGAGGCCCTGGCCGAGAACGGCAAGGTCATCGTCACCGGCTGTCTCGGCGCCAAGGACGATGTGGTGATGGCGGCGCACCCGCAAGTGCTGGCCGTCACCGGCCCGCATGCCACCGAAGAGGTCATGCACGAGGTGCACAAGCACCTGCCCAAGCCCCACGATCCCTTCATCGATCTGGTGCCGCCGCAGGGCATCAAGCTCACGCCCAACCACTACGCCTACCTCAAGATTTCCGAAGGCTGCAACCACCGCTGCACCTTCTGCATCATCCCGTCCATGCGCGGCGACCTCGTCAGCCGCCCGATCGGCGACGTGATGCGCGAGGCTGAGAACCTCGTCAACGCCGGCGTCAAGGAACTGCTGGTGGTATCCCAGGACACCAGCGCCTACGGCGTCGACACCAAGTACCGCACCGGCTTCTGGGGCGGCAAGCCCGTCCGTACCAAGATCTACGATCTCTGCAACGCCCTCGGCGACCTCGGCGTGTGGGTGCGCCTGCACTACGTGTACCCGTACCCCAGCGTAGACGAGCTGATCCCGCTGATGGCCGAAGGCAAGATCCTGCCCTACCTCGACGTGCCCTTCCAGCACGCCAGCCCGCGCATCCTCAAGGCCATGAAGCGGCCGGCCAGCACCGAGAACAACCTCGAGCGCATCCGCCGCTGGCGCGAGATCTGTCCTGATCTCACCATCCGCTCCACCTTCATCACTGGCTTCCCCGGCGAAACCGACGCCGATTTCGAAGAACTGCTGCAGTTCCTCGAAGAAGCCAAGCTCGACCGCGTCGGCGCCTTCGCCTACTCGCCGGTCGAAGGCGCGGCGGCCAACGATCTGCCCGGCGCCGTGCCCGAGGAGATCCGCGAAGAGCGCCGCATCCAGCTGATGGAGTTCCAGGAAGACATCTCCACCGAGCGCCTCGAGCGTTTCATCGGCCGCGAGATGACCGTCCTTGTGGACGAAATCGATGAGGAGGGCGCCCTGGCTCGTTCGCCTGGCGACGCACCGGAGATCGACGGCATGGTCATCATCCCCGCCGGAGAGAACCTGGAGGCCGGTGAGTTCGCCCGCGTGCGCATCACCGACTGTGACGTGCACGACCTCTACGCCGAGCCGATCTAAGTCGTTCCCATGAAACGCCCTCACCGCATCGGCATCGCACTCGGCAGCGGTTCCGCGCGGGGATGGGCGCATATCGGCGTGTTGCGGGCGCTGGCCCGGGAAGGTATCGAGCCGACCATCATCAGCGGCTGCTCCATCGGTGCCTTCGTCGGAGCCGTGGCCGCCGCCGGCGACGTCGAAAAACTTGCGGTCTGGGTCGAAAGCCTGGGCTGGCAGCGCGTCGTCGGCCTGATGGACATGGGGCTGCGGGGCGGGCTCATCAAGGGGGATCGGCTGATCTCCTTCTTCGAGCGCCAGTTCGTCGACCGCGACTTCACCGCGCTGCCGCACCAGTTCGGCTGCGTCGCCACCGATCTGCACAGTGGCCACGAAATCTGGCTGCGGGAAGGCAGCGTCTCCGCCGCCGTGCGCGCGTCCATCGCGCTACCCGGCCTCATCGCCCCGGTCTGGCAGGACGGCCGCCTGCTCGTGGACGGCGCCCTCGTCAATCCGGTGCCGGTATCGCTTGCCCGCGCCATGGGGGCCGACCTGGTCATCGCCGTCGAACTCAACTCCGACGTGGTCGGCTGGGCTTGGCGCAACCGGCCGCCGGCAGGGCAGGGGGGCACCAACGGCGACGCACACTGGTCGCGCAAACTGCTGTCCCGCTTTGGCCGCAACGGTAATGGCAGGGCCCCCCCAAATCCCGCGGCAACCGACGAGACTGCCGTCGCAGAGCTGCCCTCCATGCTGAGCGTGATGCAGGACAGCATCTCCATCATGTCCGTCCGTATCGCCCGCAGCCGCATGGCGGGCGAGCCCGCCGACGTGCTGATCTCCCCGCGCCTTGCCCAACTCGGGCTGATGGACTATCACAGAGGCGCCGAAGCCATCGCCGAAGGCGAGGCCGCCGTCGAAGTCGCCCTGCCGGCCATCCGGCGCGCTCTGGAACAACGCTGATAGAGCGCGTTTCCCGGCAAGCCGCGGGGCCATGTTTTCCCTTCCTGCCTAGCGAGTTCCACCTCATGTCCGCACTGATTGACTCCCTGCGCGAAATCGTCGGCACGCCCCATTGCCTGTCTGCCCATCACGACATGGCGCCTTTCCTCACCGACTGGCGCGGCCGCTACACCGGAGCAGCGCAGGCTGTCGTCTTTCCCGCGGATACCGCAGAAGTGTCCGCCGTCGTACGAACCTGCGTGGATAGTGGTGTCCCCATCGTGCCCCAGGGCGGCAACACCGGCCTATGCGGCGGCGCCACACCGCTGACCGACGGTCTGGCGGTCGTGGTCAACCTGTCCAGACTACGGCGCATCCGCCGTGTCGACCCGGCCAACAACGCAATTACCGTGGAGGCCGGCACGCCGCTGGCCATCGTCCAGGCTGCGGCCTTGGAGGCTGACCGCTTCTTTCCCCTGTCCCTCGCCAGCGAAGGCTCCTGCGAAGTCGGCGGCGTCATCTCCACCAACGCTGGCGGCGTGCAGGTGCTGCGCTACGGCAACACTCGCGAACTGGTGCTCGGGCTGGAGGTCGTCCTGCCCGACGGCCAGGTCTGGAACGGCCTGCGCAGCCTGCGCAAGGACAACACCGGCTATGACCTCAAGCACCTCTTCATCGGCGCCGAAGGCACCCTCGGTATCGTCACCGCCGCCACCCTCAAGCTGTTCGCCCGCCCGCGCAGCAGCGTCACCGCCTGGCTGGCGGTTGCCAGTCCCGCTGCTGCGGTCGCGCTGCTGTCGCGTCTGCGCGGCATGGCCGGCGACCGGGTCACCGCCTTCGAACTGGTCAGTCGGACTTCCCTCGAACTCGTGCTGCAGCACATCCCCGGTACGCGTGACCCCCTGCAGGCGGCTCATCCGTGGTACGTGCTGGTCGAACTGACCGACACCCTCCGGGATGCCGGCCTGGCCGAACTCCTGGAGGCCGAGCTCGAAAGGGCGATTGCCGATTCCGCGGTTCATGATGGCGTGGTTGCCAGCTCCGAGAGCCAGGCTGCCGCACTCTGGTCCCTACGGGAGAACATCTCGGAAGCGCAGAAGCGGGAAGGCTTCAGTATCAAGCACGATGTCTCCGTGCCGATCAGCGCCATCCCCGAGTTTCTCGACCGGGCAGGGGAGGCCCTCCGGGCCGCCCATCCGGGCGTCCGCATCGTCGCCTTCGGCCACCTCGGTGACGGCAACCTCCACTACAACCTGTCGCGCCCCCTGCGCGAAGAGAACGACGCCTTCATCGGCGGCACCGCCGCAGTGGGCCGCATCGTCCATGACCTGGTGGCCGCCCTGGATGGATCCATTTCGGCTGAGCACGGTATCGGCCAGCTGAAGCGAAATATTCTGCCGGCTTACAAGTCAGGGATCGAGCTGGAATTGATGCGCAGCATCAAAACATCGCTGGATCCGGCAGGGTTGATGAACCCCGGTAAAGTCATATGACGTAAGGGAGCTTCGGCTCGCCCTGAAGGATTTGTGTCAGGATTTTTTACACATGCCAGTTGGGCTGGAAACCCAGCATGAGTTTCTTTATTGATTCCGCGGAGTTAATGGAAGTGGCACAGCCCTTGCATTTGTTTCTTCCGTGATAAGTTTCATCAGCCCGGAAGTCGTATGGGATGGTGAGCGGTCCTCGAAATCAACCCTGTGAATCCAGCGGAAAGGGCTTAAGCATGATCAAGAAGCAACTCGCAGTCGCCATCGGCGCAGCACTCACCTTCGGTGCCGTCAACGTCGCCAACGCCGGCGTTTTCACCTCCACTGCCAACCTCAGCGGCAGCTTCAACATCAGCGGCTTCGCTGATGCCACCCCCAACGTTTACCAGATTCAGCTGACCGGCCTTACCGGTCTGGTCGATCTCTACGTGCCGAGCAGCGGTCTCGTCAGCGCCGAGCGCCAAGGTACCGTCACTGTCAATTACGGCGGCCCGGCTCCGCTGGTGTCCTCCAACCCGACCTGGGTTTCTCTTGGCACCGGCGCCATCACCAGCAGTGGCCTGACTGGCACGCATTTCGTGTATGACTTCACCAACAACACCTTCACGTCCGACGGCGCAGCCGTGACCGGTGGCAGCTTCACCGGCAGTGCCAGTGCGCTCAACCTGCTGCTCGGCAACATGTTTGGGCCGCTTGGCGCGACCATCGGTACCGGTAGCGTGTCCGTGGTCCACTCCCTGGGCGGCGGCAACTGGACCATCGACGTCACTGAAACCGATGTCGGCGGCACCGGCTTCAGCGGTATCTTCGCTGCGCTGGATGCGGCTCCCGGCAGCCTGACCGATGGCAAGATCGATGGCACTTTCTCGATCGTCAATGGTGGCGTCCGCGTAACCGTTCCTGAGCCTGCCTCCATGGCCCTGGTTGGCCTTGGTTTGGCTGGCATGGCTGCTCTGCGCCGCCGCAAGGCTGCCTGATCGGCTTCCTTTCCTCGGAAAGGTCTTGAAACCCCGCCTTAGGCGGGGTTTTTTGCGTCCTGGCAGGGCAAAGTGTGGCTCTAAAGTACGTTGGATGCAAAAAGGGGTTTACAAACCGTGAATAAGTAACTAAAATGCGCACTTCTTCGACGGGGGTATAGCTCAGCTGGGAGAGCGCTTGCATGGCATGCAAGAGGTCAGCGGTTCGATCCCGCTTACCTCCACCAAGAAGACGGCAATATCGGGTCCCCATCGTCTAGAGGCCTAGGACACCGCCCTTTCACGGCGATAACCGGGGTTCGAATCCCCGTGGGGACGCCAAGGATTCAAGTCCTGCAGCAGCAAGCAGGCAGTTTCAGCCCTGACAGGCTGGAGCAGAAGGTTAAAGCGCGGAGTGGTAGTTCAGTTGGTTAGAATACCGGCCTGTCACGCCGGGGGTCGCGGGTTCGAGTCCCGTCCACTCCGCCAACAGTTTGTAGGTCCCCATCGTCTAGAGGCCTAGGACACCGCCCTTTCACGGCGATAACCGGGGTTCGAATCCCCGTGGGGACGCCAGTAGCACCAGCAGTATCGTGGGGGTATAGCTCAGCTGGGAGAGCGCTTGCATGGCATGCAAGAGGTCATCGGTTCGATCCCGTTTACCTCCACCACAGAATACAAGCCCTGCAGCAGCAAGCAGGCAGTTTCAGCCCCGACAGGCTGAAGCAGAAGGTTGAAGCGCGGAGTGGTAGTTCAGTTGGTTAGAATACCGGCCTGTCACGCCGGGGGTCGCGGGTTCGAGTCCCGTCCACTCCGCCAACAGTTTGTAGGTCCCCATCGTCTAGAGGCCTAGGACACCGCCCTTTCACGGCGATAACCGGGGTTCGAATCCCCGTGGGGACGCCAGTAGCACCAGCAGTATCGTGGGGGTATAGCTCAGCTGGGAGAGCGCTTGCATGGCATGCAAGAGGTCATCGGTTCGATCCCGTTTACCTCCACCACAAGTTAAGCAGCACCGGGTCCCCATCGTCTAGAGGCCTAGGACACCGCCCTTTCACGGCGATAACCGGGGTTCGAATCCCCGTGGGGACGCCAGGACACAAGTCCTGTAGCAATTTGCAGGCAGTTTCAGCCTAGACAAGCTGAAACGGTAAGGTCAGCGCGGAGTGGTAGTTCAGTTGGTTAGAATACCGGCCTGTCACGCCGGGGGTCGCGGGTTCGAGTCCCGTCCACTCCGCCACAATCAAAAGAGGAGCCCGAGGGCTCCTCTTTTTTTTACGTCCACGCCCCCAATGCAAGCTCGTCGTCAGGAACATGCCGAATGGCAATGCGGGCGCGTAAAATGCGCGACTGATCATCCGTCCCTGCGAGACCCTCTTCCGTGTTCCACAATATCCTGACCGTCTGTACCGGAAACATCTGCCGTAGTCCCGTGGCCGAATACCTTCTGCGTCACGAGCTCCAGCATGCCGCTCGCCCAGCGGACGTGCGTTCGGCGGGCATAGGCGCCCTAGTCGATCACGCAGCTGACGATACCGCGCTCGCTCTCATGGAGGCTCGCCAGGTGTCCATGCAGGCCCATCGTGCGCGCCAGATCGAACGCGAGCACACCCGTTGGGCCGACCTCATCCTTGTGATGGAAAAGCACCATCTCGATTACGTCCTCGGCCTCGATCCCACCGCTCGCGGCAAAACTTTCCTGCTCGGCCACTGGGGTAAGCTGGAAATCCCCGATCCCTACCGCCGCGGCGAAGCGGCCCACCGGGCCGCCTACGATCTCATCCATCAGCAGGTGCTGGTGTGGCTCAAGCGGATTTGACCTGCGCATAATCTTTTGTAGCGAAAAATGCCGACGGCGTCATTCCAATGTTCTTCGAAATGTTAAAATTCATGCCGAAAGAGACCTTGTAAAAACTCGCGGGAGTGGAGCTACTGCTCAACGGCAATTTTCCTGGGCCCGCTTAAGACAGGAGTGGTGTTTTGGCTAAAGGCATGATCCTTGCCGCGGGGCAGGGGACGCGGGTTCGTCCGCTTACGAAGAATCTTCCCAAGCCCATGGTTCCGATCCTGGGCAAGCCGGTGCTCGAATATCTCATCGAGCACCTCGCGCGCTACGGCATCCGCGAAATCATGATCAACGTGGCCTACAACCACTACAAGATCGAAAACTACTTCGGCGATGGCCACCGCTGGGGCGTTTCCATCGGTTACTCCTACGAAGGCGTCCGCGACCACGGCGAAGTTGTGCCCAAGCCCCTTGGTTCCGCCGGTGGCATGCGCAAGATCCAGGACTTCAGCGGCTTCTTCGACGAGACCACGCTCGTGATCTGCGGCGACGCGATCATCGACCTCGACCTCGGCGCCGCCATCCACGAACACCGCTCCAAGCAGGCCGTGGCCAGCGTCGTCACCCTCGACGTCCCGCGTGATCAGGTGCAGAACTACGGCGTCGTCGTTGCCGACGACGAGGGGCACGTCAAATCCTTCCAGGAAAAGCCGACGCCTGAGGAAGCCAAGTCCACGCTGGCCAGTACTGGTATCTACCTGTTCGAGCCCGAAGTCCTCAAGCTTGTACCGCCGGGCAAGGCCTTCGACATCGGCAGCGAGCTTTTTCCCATGCTCGTTGAGCAAGAGTTGCCCTTCTACGCTCAGAAGCGCTTCTTCAACTGGATCGACATTGGCCGCCTGTCGGACTACTGGACGGTTCTGCAGCGCGTGCTGAGCGGTGAAGTCGCCCAGATGGACATGCCCGGCAAGGAGATCCGTCCCGGCGTGTGGGTCGGCCCCAACACCTCCATTGCCTGGGACAGCGTGCAGATCGTCGGTCCCGTCTATATCGGCTCCAGTGTCCGCATCGACCCGGGCGTGTCCGTCATCGGCCCCACCTGGCTCGGCCACGGCAGCCATCTCAAGTCGGGCGTACGCGTCGAACGCAGCATCCTCTTCGAGTACACCCGCCTTGCCGAAGGTCAGCGCTTCAGCGAAATGATCATCTCGCCCCAGTACTGCGTGAATCGCCAGGGCAACGCGTATTACGTCGGTGACGACGAATTCCCCTTGCGCTGGGGGGATTCGCGCGGCCGCTGAGCAAGCGCCATGCAGACGCCCTCCAGTGTGTTCGGAGGGCGTAAAAAGACAGAGGCCAGGAGATGATCCTGGCCTCTGTCTTTTTACGCTGCCGGTAAGGCTCAGTACGCGTTCTTGTCCTTGAACACCACAGCCACGGTCTTGAAGATGATCCACAGATCGAAGCCGAGCGACCAGTTACGCAGGTACTCCAGGTCGAACTCGATGCGCTTCTCCATCTTGTCCACCGTTTCCGTCTCGCCCCGATAGCCGCTCACCTGGGCCCAGCCGGTAATGCCCGGCTTGACCTTGTGGCGGACCATGTAACCCTTGACCAGCTTGCGATAGGTCTCGTTGTGGGCCACCGCATGCGGGCGGGGGCCGACGATGCTCATGCGGCCCTGCAGAACGTTGATGAACTGCGGCAGTTCATCCAGCGAGGTCTTGCGGATGAAGGCGCCAAAGGGCGTGATGCGCGGATCGCCCTTGGTGGCCTGCTTCACCACCGGGCCGTTGTCGGTGGTGCGCATGGAGCGGAACTTGTAAACCAGGATCTCCTTGCCATCCAGTCCATAGCGGCGCTGCTTGAAGATGACCGGGCCGGGCGACGACATCTTCACGCCGATGGCCAGCACCAGCATGATCGGTGCCAGCAGCACCAGGAAGATAGACGACAGCACGATGTCCGACAGCCGCTTGGCCAGCCCGCGGAAGCCCGTAAACGGCGTGTCGCAGACCGCCACCACCGGCGTATTGCCCACCGAATGGAGCTGCCCCTGGATCAGGTCGGTCACGAAGATGTCCGGCACGAAGAAGATCGACGCCGTGGTGTCCTTCAGATCGTCCAGCAGGGACAGGATGCGCGGCTGGCTCGCCATCGGCAGCGCCAGGTAGATATGGTCCACGTGGTTCAGTTTGACGAACTCGGCCAGTTCATTGATGCGGCCCAGCGTGGGCAAGCCATTCGTCTCGGGCAGGCGGTCGAGCGCGCGGTCATCAAAAAAACCGACCACCCGGCAGCCCAGGTAAGGGTTGTCACTGAATT
This sequence comes from Zoogloea sp. GDB6, assembly GCF_056724105.1. NCBI lineage: Bacteria > Pseudomonadati > Pseudomonadota > Betaproteobacteria > Rhodocyclales > Zoogloeaceae > Zoogloea > Zoogloea sp. GDB6. The sequence continues at coordinate 1,121,704 of NZ_CM161497.1, forward strand.
GCTGGGCAATGCGCAGCCCTACCTCATTGACGCCGCCCACTACAACGGTGCGCTGTCGCTTGCCTTTGGCCAGTACGCCCAGCAGAACATGGCGGGCCACAAAATGCATCGTGAGCAGCGCAAACGGGGTGATCAGCACCCAGCCCAGCAGTGCAGGGCGGGGAAAATGGTTGATGTAGCCGCTGGCAACCCCAAAGCTGCCCAGCAAGACCGTAAACAACAACCAGCTGGTGATCGCCTTGCGGATCACCCGGCGCGGGCGCTCGTTGAAGCGCGTGACCCCCGGGAACAGCAGCGAGAAGGTGAGGATCGCCAGCACCATGTAGGCAGACCCCACATGCTGGCCGTTGGCCAGCGCCAATGCCAGCAGCACCAATACCGCTGTCACGGGGTACAGAAAAGCCTCGATCGCCGATGTCAGCGTATAGCTGGGGCGCAGAAAACTGTGATGGTTCTCGATGGAACTATACATGTCGATCCCGTTGGGATTTTGCGTTGCAGCATACATCGGAGTAGAGGTACCGTACATTCACCAAACCGTCTCGATCGCGAAATAATGCACGAACATTTGGTATGGTTTGTGTTAGCAAAATTAAAGTCTTTAATAAACAAAGACATAATTTATGTTACATGAGTTGTTTGTACTTTGTCATGTCAATTTTTCGGTGGCCGGACCATCTATAACTTAAGTTAGTGTCGGAAAATTTAACAGTCAACACGTTTTTTTGCGGTCTATGCTGCAAGTGCAAAAAGCATGTTTTGCCGCAACATAATGAATTGTTGTGAATTTAACAAACCTCAAATGTTGCGAGGCATTGTCTGGCTTGATTGTTGCTAACGAAAATTCATCGATCATTGACAGCATGGTGTTGCCATCATGAAAAGCAAGACTGCTCTTCCATTCGTTGTAGCCATAGGCATATGGGCTGCAAGTCCCTCGTGGGCTGCAGGAGGTGAAGGTAGCGGTGGCGTGCATGTCTCCGGTGGAGTTGCGGCCACGATCGTCGCAGGGGCCAGTGGGTTGATCTATGGCGATCAGGGGGGCGCGGCCGAGCGAGCCGCGTACGGTAGCCGGTATGTGCCGGCAGGGGCGGGGCAGGGCAAGGTGTCGGCGGTGGAACTCAGCACCTCGGACGAAACCGAAGTCGGCCTCACCCAGATCCTGACCAGCCTGGCGCTGGTGCTCGTTCTGGTGGGTAAGCGCGTTTCAGGTTGATGTCGTTATTTACAAAGAGTTATCTATTTACACCTCAGGCGGGTCATTCGCCTGAAATAAATTCCCAGCTTGCATGCTAGGATTGGGCCCATAAATTTCTGTTTACAGGGCTCTTTGTAAATTTTTCGAGCGTGTCGGGGCGATTGGCGCTCCGGCCGCTCGGTCATGCTTTCGTCACCTATAAACGGGGGCGTCGGCCAGACCGAAGACCGAACGCCTGCCCATGTCTGGTATGGGAAAAGGTGCCATAGAAGGGGCCTGCACATCATGTGGGCATCCAGGGTGGGTCTTCGCGAGGCGGCTCCAGCATATTGAAATTGAACCATGAGCGACTCCACAGACCTGCCCACTTCAAATTTTTCCTGTTCCCCTGCACAGTTCCTTGCCCGTGGTCTGGTCGCGGCCGGCATCGTATCGCTGCTGGGGGCGGGCTGTGCCGTCGTGCCCGGTGACCGCGCCTATTCCATGCGCGAACAATCCGCCGTCAAGCTGCCGGTCAAGCAGCAGGGCGCGGCTGAACCCGTGCCCGACAACGTCAAGATCAAGCCGATCACGGCCGAACTGATCATCGAGCAGTTTCGTAGTGCCCAACCGCCCAAGCCCGCCGCCAGCAAATCAGCCTTGGCCGGTGAAGGCCGCCGCACGGCCCCGGTCATTCCTGCGCCGCCGGACTACAAGGTCGGCCCCGGTGACATCCTCACCATTGTCGTCTGGGATCACCCCGAACTCACCACCCCGGCAGGCCAGTATCGTTCTGCAGATCAGGCCGGTACCGTGGTGTCGGAAAACGGCACCATCTACTATCCCTATGTAGGCGTACTCCCGGTTGCGGGTAAGACCACCCGACAGATCCGCGAACTGCTGGTCAGCAAGCTCTCCAAGTACATCGAAAAAGCCCAGATCGACGTGCGCATGGCGGCCTTCCGCAGCCAGCGCGTCTATGTGGTGGGAGAAGTGAGCAAGCCCGGCCAGCAATACATCACCGACATCCCCATGACGGTGCTCGAAGCTGTCAACCTGGCCGGCGGCTTTACTCAGGAGGCGGACTTCAGCAATGTGCTGCTCACCCGCAAGGGCATCACCTACCGGGTGGACATCCAGTCCATGTACGACAACGGTGCCACCGAGCAGAACGCCTTGCTCGAAGCCGGCGACATCCTCAACGTCTCCGACCGCAGCTTCAACAAGGTCTTCATCCTCGGTGAAGTCACCAAGCCCGGCTCCCTGGTCATGACCAAGAAGCGCTCCACGCTGGCCGAAGCCCTGGCCGATGCCGGCTACATCAGCCAGGATCGCTCCAATCCCAAGTGGATCTACGTGATGCGTGGCGAGAGTGAAACCCCCGAGCTCTTCCACCTGGACGGCAGCTCGCCGGATGCCATGCTGTTGGCAGACAAGTTCCCGCTGCGTCCGCGGGACATCATCTATGTGGATACCGCCGACGTGGTGCGCTGGAACAGGGTGATTTCCAACATCCTGCCCACCGCGCAGACCCTCTACCAGGCCGGCAACGCGCGTTACCCGCTGTTTGGCGGACGGCAGCCCTAAGTCTGAAAGCTACGGCTTAGGCCGGCAATTCATACAGCCCCGCCCAGCCATGGTGGCGGGTGCATGCGAGACATACGAACTACGGACCGTTCATGGAAAACGATCAACATAAATCTGCTCAGATGCCCCAGCCGCAAATCTATTCGCGGCTAGATGATCAGGGTGAAGATGGCCTAGCGCTCGGTGAAATCATCGGCATTCTCATGGAGTATCGCTGGGTCATCGCCGCTGTAACAGTGCTGGGGGTGCTGTTGGGGGCGGCCTGGGTCTTTATCGCCAAACCGATCTATCGCGCCGATGCGTTGGTTCAGGTTGAGGAGAAAGGGCCCGGAGGCAGTAGTGCTATGTCTGCCCTCAAAGACTTGGGGCCGCTGCTGGGTATTGGCGGAGATACTACTGTCGCCGCCGAGCAGGAAATCCTCAATTCCCGCTTGGTATTGGAAAAGGTCATTCAGAAAAAGCGCCTCAACATTGAAGCTGAACCGCGCTATTTCCCAATCATTGGTCAAGCTATCGCCCGCCGTTATAAAGATGAGGGCGTAAGCAGCCCCTGGTTCGGCCTTTCCAGCTTTGGTTGGGGGGGCGAGGAAATTCAGGTGGACTCACTGGAGGTTCCACGTGACTGGCTGGATGAAAAGCTGAAGTTCGTGCTCGGTGACGGCGGGCGCTTTGAATTGTTTGCGGATGATGACGAACCAGTCCTTACAGGCAAGATTGGTGAGCGCGCCTCGGCCAAGGGCTTCTCCATCTTTGTTCCGAAGGTTGTGGCCCGCCCAGGCACACGCTTCAAGCTTATCCGTTTGTCGCCTGACGAAGCCCTAGACAGGCTCTCCAAGCAGTACGCAATCAAGGAACGGGGCAAGAAATCCGGCATTCTTGAGGTTAGCCTGAAAGGCGAAGACGACAATAAGATTGGCGCAGTGCTGGATGACATTCTCAATACCTACGTGCGTCAGAATGTCGAACGCCGCTCCGCAGAGGCTGAGAACACTCTCAAGTTCCTCGAAACCCAGTTGCCTGAGGTCAAGCGTCAGCTCGATGCGGCAGAGGCCGCGTATAACGGTTATCGGCAGAATCGCGGCTCCCTTGATTTGTCCATCGAGACCCAAAGCGTACTGGGCTCCATTGTCGATGTGGACAACCAGATCGTGGCCTTGAAGCAGGAGCGGGACGAACTCCGTCAGTATTTTACTTCGGAGCACCCGCGTATTCTGGCGGCAGATGCCAAACTGGATAAGCTCAAGGCCCGTCGCGCTCAGTTTGACGGTGCGATTTCCAAGTTGCCGGATACTCAGCAAACGGTGCTGCGTCTGGCGCGGGATGTGGAAGTTTACACAACGCTTTACACAGACCTTGTAAATACAGCGCAGCAGTTGCGGGTCACCAAAGCGGGAACCATTGGTGATGTGCGCATCCTTGACGCGGCTGCGGTGACAACACTGCCGATTGGCTTGAAGCCGATCGCCATTCTTGCGATTGGTAGTCTCCTCGGGTTGATTGCAAGTTTTGGGGTCGTCTGGCTGGTTCGCGCCCTTAGCGTCGTTGTTGAAGATCCGGAAGAGATTGAGTCCAAGTTAGGCCTTCCTGTTTACGCATCCATTCCTCATAGCAAGGGGGAAGTCTCCATTAGCAAGAGCGGAAAGGCTGCTAAGGATGGGGGGGGGTTGCTTGCTATTTCCAACCCAGAGGACGATGCCATCGAGAGTCTGCGCAGCTTGCGTACCACCATTCATTTTGCCCTTCTCGATGCACAGCAGAACTCTTTGCTGATTACTGGTGCCAGCCCTGGTCTTGGCAAGAGTTTCATTTCTAAGAACCTTGGTGCGGTGTTGGCTCAGGCGGGCAAAAAAGTGGTCATTGTTGATGCGGACTTGCGCCGTGGCCACATTAACAAGGAGTTTGGCTTAAAGCGGGAAATAGGTATCTCGGAGTTTGTGGCCTCCGAGGCTACGCTTGATGAAGTCATCAAGCCTACGAGCGTCCCGAATTTGTGGGTGGTAACCACCGGTCAAATTCCGCCTAATCCTTCGGAATTGCTTATGCATTTGCGCTTCGAAGAGTTGTTGGAAAAGCTGGGCGAACGCTTCGACACCTTGATCGTAGATGCACCGCCTATCCTGGCTGTATCTGATGCCGCTATAATCGGACGTCATGTTGGTGCCACGCTGATGGTGTCTCGTGCTGGGCGCCATCCCATTCGAGAGTTGGAGCAAGCAGTCAAGCGGCTCTATCAGTCTGGGGTACAGGTCAAAGGTTTTGTATTCAATGATCTGGATACCAATCGGCAACGCTACCGATATGGCTACAAAGGTTATGTCTACAATTATTCCTATGGAAAACAAGCAAAGTAATATTCTTTGTTTTCATTTATGAGCGTTAACTCCGTGGGTTATCGACGTGCCAGGCAAGGGGCTGAACAAGGCCTTTTGTCTGCCAACGTCAACTTGATTGCGCTGTGCGCTATTTATTTTGTCGCGATCTTCACTCAGGGGGGGGGCTATGCCCTTTATATTTTGTATGCGTTTGCGCTGACCTTAAGCGGTCGTTTGAACGTTGTAAAAAATAAGGGGGTCGTTAGAAATTTTCTTGCAATATTTTTGTATTTTGTTATTGCAGGAGGGCTTGCAACACACTTTGATGCTCTGCTGTATTTTCAAGAGTGTTTTAAGGTACTAGGGTGGATCGTTATTGCGATTCTTTTTGGTCGCGCAAGTTTCTCCGTTCAAAATTCATTCTTTGTTTTTGCGAGATACGTAACTTTATTTGGCGGGCTTTTGCTGCCGCTGCAGATGGATCGACTGCAGGGTTTTTATTCTCATCCAAATCATCTTGCGTACGTTTCGTCTCTCCTTATTGCGTGGACTTTGATTTTTGAAAGAACGAGTTCTTTCAAAAAATGGTTTTTTGCATTAGCACTTTTCGCATTGGTTTTGCTCAGCAAGAGTTCGGGGGGATTAATCAATGCACTGCTGGCGCTAGGCTTTGGGTTGGCTTTTAGTGGACGTATCAACACAAAGAGTTTGGTTGTAGCTGGTGTCGTCATCTTGTTGGGACTTTCCGTTGCTGTTGCCCTCGGCATCGTTGATGAGCTTCTGGAGAAAGTTCTGGTGGTAGGCGATTTGGACTTGGAAGAGCGTGCGAGTGCTCAGGCGTTCGGGGCCGATGGGTCGTTTGTCTGGCGAGTCACATACTGGATTGCCATCTATGGCGATTTCTCTGTTGAAAAAGGGCTCTCCCAGTGGTTCGGTATTGGTCCTGGCTTGATGGGGGCTGGCAATTATTTCTATGACTACATGATCGTGGATCCCCATAACGATTATCTGCGAGTCCTCGTTGAGCGCGGATGGGTTGGCTTGATTGTTTTCTATGCCTACTTTTTTGCACCCGCTTTGTGGAATGGAAGAGCATTTGCGGTAGTTTTTCTTGTCGCATTGCAGATGTCGATAGGTAACGTAATTGTCCATCTGCCAACGGTGGTGATTTTTATCGCAATTTTGAGTCTTATAAACCGAAATCGGTCGTCTTCTGTTCGTTAAAGGATTTTGAGTGAGCAAGATCGCACTGGTTACCCCCCTCAAGAACGAGCGGGACAATATTGAGGCCTTGTATGAGTCAATTGCAGGTCAAGGCGTTCGCATCTCTACGTGGGTGATCGTGGAGAATGGAAGTGATGATGGCAGTGCGGAGATTCTGGCTTCAAAGCCAGCACCCGCTAATGTTGACAAGCTGATCATCCTTCCCTTCACGTTACCGCAGGAGACCTATGCACTGGGGGTCAAGTACTCCACGGTCGTCAATCATGGTTTTACCAATCTGTTAAACATGGTCAAGGTCGGTGAAGTCGATCAACCAGACTATGTTGGCATTCTTGATGCGGATTGCTTTCCGGATAAAAACTATTATTCGGAACTCACGGGCAGAATGGCAGAAGACGATGTGGCGATATCAAGTGGTGTCGGCGTTTTCGATAACGGGGAGCCTGATGGAGAGGCCAGAGATTGGGTTCGTGGTAACTGCCGCCTATGGACTTGGGAATGTTTCTCCAGCGTCGGTTATGTTGTAGGCCCATCGGCAGATACGCTTTCGCTTACAAAGGCGGTGGTCCGTGGATATACGGCAAAGCCGCACCTCGACCTCATATACCGTTGTCGGGAGATGGGGAAGAAATCCAGGTACGACTACTACGGTTATTCAAGCTACTACCGCGGCGTAACGCTGCCCTATGTGCTTATTCGGGCCGTGAAGATAATCAGCCTGGGGCGTTATTCTAATGCTCGAGAGTATCTTAAAGGTTATTTTAAGTCCTACTTTGGGAAAGCGCCCCGCATTCAGGATCCTGAAATATTCGACTATTTTCAGACCGCGCTTTATCGAAAAATGAAATCCCTGTTTGGGTGAGAGCCTTTTTATGCAAATGAGCAAGCTCGACTCTGGAAGAGTTTTTGGCGTTGATATCGCCAAGGTCAATATGTCGCAGGCTGTTGATATCGTTGGAGCGTGGGTGGCGTCAAATTCAACATGCTGCCGTTATGTTGTCACGCCGAATGTGGATCATGTACTCATGCTGGATTCCAATCCTGGATTCTTTTCGGCGTATAAAGACTCTTCTTTAATCGTGGCTGACGGCTGGCCTGTGGTTTTGGCAGCCAAACTCCTGGGCGTAAATTTACCCGAGCGTGTACCTGGCAGTGAACTTGTTCCTCGGTTGTTCGATTTGGCGGATCGAGGGGGGAATGTGCAGCAACGTGTTTTTCTCCTTGGCGCGCTGCCTGGGGTTGCTGAAATTGCGGCGGCTCGAATCGAAAGGGAGTGGCGTAACGTTAAAGTTTGCGGCCTCTATAGCCCTCCTTTTGGCTTTGAGAAGAATCCTGAAGAGTGCGAGAAGATTTGTCAGATGATCAACGCCTCCGGTGTGAATGTCCTCGTTCTGGGCTTGGGGGCTCCAAAGCAGGAGCTTTGGATACAACGTTTCGCGCCTGAACTCAACGTCAAGGTGGCGTTGTGCGTCGGAGCAACGATCGATTTCCTTGCTGGAAATAAAAGGCGGGCGCCGGAATGGATGCAGAAGGCAGGGCTTGAGTGGCTTCATCGAATGGCGTCGGAGCCTAAGCGTTTGATGAAGCGATATGCAAAGGGGGCGGTCGTTTTTCCGTTTCTTTTTTTTAAAGAATTGATAAGGCGACGGGTTTAGTTTTAAAGGAGGAAGCATGCTTTCAGTCGTGAGAAATTTTTTTTTCTTGGTTTGCTGCATGCATGCTTCTGCAGTTTGTGCAGCAGTCTCTTTGCTGGATCAGAAGGGGCACACAGCCCGGTTTTCCAGTATCCAGCCTGCTATCGATCAGGCTAAAGCCGGCGATGTCATAAGAATTGGCTCTGGTGTTTACCGTGAGACTTTGCAGGTTGCAGGGAAGCGCGCGTCGAGCAAGTTACCGCTGGTGATCGAGGCTGAGCCCGGTGCAAATGTGGTTCTCACCAGCGCTCTGCGTTTGGATGGTTCCGATCTGCGATGGAGAAAGATAGCAGAAGGCCTGTGGGAACTACCCCTTGAGTGGAAGGGGGAGAGGCGGCATTCGTTTTTGAGTTGGTCTTTCTCTAGCTCAGGACGTCTCTATCCCAGTTATCACGATCTGGATGCACTGCGCGCGCAGCGTAGAGGGCCCGGAGTGGTTCGAACCGAAACTTCGGTTTTTTATGGAACCGCCGATCCCTGCGGTCTCAAGTGCCTTGATATTTTTGTTCCTGTGGCCGAGGCCGCTGTTTCTGTTAGAGACAGCTCTGGTGTTGAGATACGGAACATTACAGTGGACGGGGGAGGGTATGCCGGTATCTATCTCGCGCCTGATGTGAGTAGTGTCATTCTCGAAAAGTTAACTGTAGTAAACACCTTTAAAGGAATTCTAGTTGAAGGTGATGAAAAGAAGCGTCCGAGCGAAATTCTGGTTGCCGACAGTTATGTTCTAAATGGATGGAATTTTGATTGGCCTTGGAACGAAGGATATCTAGACGCGAAAGGCGGCCCGGGTGAGGACGGTGGCCCGATGCGGGGGGCTGGCGTTGAAGTTATCGCCGATAACAGTGCTGTGCGTGGCATTGTGGTTGATGGGCAGTGGGATGGGTTGAGAGTCCAAGGAAGAAATGTCCAGGTTTTCAACAATATGGTCCGTAATGCAATGGATGACGGCGTCGAGCTGGAGTCAGGCATTAGTCAAAATTTGCGTTTCTTCTCAAATTTCTTCTCGGACTGTTATGTTGGAATTAGCGTTGGGTCCAATGCACCAGGGCCTGTTTATGTGTATGATAATTGGGTTTTTGCGGATCGGCAGGTAATCAGCGGCGGGAGCAGACGTAACGGTTACCCACTCAAGTTTGGCGTTGACTGGGGGCCTGGGATCAAAGGGCTTTACATTTACGCAAACTCGTTTTTCTCAAATGGTAGAAGCGTCTTTGTTAAGACAAACGCTTCCCATGCACTGAAATGGAAAGATGTTGTCCTCGCGAGAAACCTGTTTGTTTCGCCAGTGAAAGGGGCGCTGGGTTTTGAGGATTTTGGTGCAGACGAAGATGCCGTGTCAGTTGTCGACAATAGATTTACGGATGAGCGCGTTCCGGAAAGGCTACGAGAGCTTCGTCCATCTGCACCGTCGCCTGGCAGCGTTGTGGCTTGGGCCTCATCTTTGCCCGTCGGAGATGCTCTTTCTCGAATCGTTTTCTCGCGTGAGTTGCGCAAGGAGAAATCGAGCGGCAAGTTTCCTCGGGACTGTGGACTTGTTCAGCAGGTGGGGGCTTGCATGACGGGAACGGCTCATCGAACGTCCGAAGTACTGCATCCATTTTGGAATGGTGAGTTGAAAGTGGGTCGTTGATTGTGTTGAGAAAGTTTGCTGTTCCTCTGTCTGTCGTCATCGCTAATTCGGCGGCTTTGTTGTCGCAAGTCCTCTTGCCGCGGTTTTTAGAGGTTGATGAATATTCGCTCTTTTCCGTTGGCTGGGCATCTGGGATTTTTATTGCAACGCTCGTTTTCGAGTGGGCGAGATATGGAGTCCTCAGGTACGCATGTATCGGTGACGAGGGGATTACGTATTCTCGTCGTTGTTGCCTTTTCCGTGCGTATGAGTGGGGCGCCGGACTGTTGCTTTTTTTTGCGGCTGCTTGCGCAATTGGAGGTTATTGGTTCTCTCCGTTTTTTTTTATTGCCAGCGTACTGGTCTACGCGGCGATGCAAGGCGGGTTTGAGGGCGGGCAGGCCTGGTTGCGCGCGAATGAGCAAAGCTTTACTTATGGCTCTACGGCGATCATTCGTGCCTTGTTGAGCCTGGTGCTGTTGTTTGCTCTAGTGTCGTTGATGCCGAAAGCCTGGGTGGCCCTGATTGGCATGGCTTCGGCGTTTCCGCTGGCAATTTTGACTGTCCGAAAGTGGTCGGGTATCCGTGGTGGTGAATACTCGCCCGTAGAATTACGGTTCTTGATCCGATTCGGTTTTTGGGCGGCCTGTGGGTCGATTGCATCGTCATTGTTTCCCACCTTGTATCGTTCCTTGATTGTTGTCTATCTTGGGTTGTCTCAGGCCGCGGGCGCGATTCTGATATCCGATTTGTCGATAAAGATTTTAGGGGTGGTGGGCTTGGCGCTCAATATTCTGCTTATGCAGAAAATGTTTTCAATGGCCGACCGCAACAGGGGGAATATCTCCGCAGAGCAGTTGATGCCCCAGTTCTATCTTCAACTGGCGGCGATTGCTCCGGTTGTCGTGATATTTGTGTTGCTTCAGCCGGTAGTAATGCCTCTGTTGGCCCCGGAGAAGTACGTGGACTCTTACCAGCAAGCGTTGAACTGGTCCGTTGGCACTGCATTTCTACTGATTATTCGGCAGTACGCCTTGGACCCAATGTTTCTGGCCATTGAGAAGTCGCGGCTTGCCCTTTTAGGCCCACTCGTAACATTGCTTGCTATCCCCATTGGTGGTGAGTTGATGCGCTTGGTTTGCGGAGTGGATCTATTGGTATGGGTTCGTTTGGTTTTCTTCGCGGCGCTGCTAGGTTTGTGTTTCTCGGTGGCGCTGCTTTTCAGATTAAAGTGTTTTCGAATTGGGGTGGCTGATTTGCTTCCTGTTCTATTGGGTGTTTTTGTTATTGTTTTTTCATTTGAAGGTTTTGCTTTTTTTGAAAAAAGTGTTTTCTCAATGGTTTTTTCGGCTACGGTTGGATGTATTGGCTATTGCGCTGTTCTGTTTTTCCTTGATTTTCAAGGTTTGCGTTGTTTTTTTAAAAAGCGCTAATTAGTTTTTGTGTGGCGAATTTGGATTCTGCATTCCGATTGCCTGAATCTGCGCTTGGATATACTCCTCGGGTTTTTGATTAAATAAAGAACGAAGTATTTGTTCGGGTCGTACAGAATTTCTTCGGCCAGTGTGCGGGTGCTCTAGTGAGACAGTTGGTGAGGTCGCTTACTACAGATTCTCCACAGAAAAAACGCAGTCTTGCGGGTTATATGTCCACCTTGGGGTTGCTTGCTTGGTCCCGTGAGCATGGTGATTTCTGACTGGCTTTGGCCAATGCCTCAAACTGATTTGATTTTTAGTGTTATGGCATGGATGGTGAAATATGGAAAAGCAGGGTTTGCTTGTGACGAGTTGCGAAATTCCGTCCCTTGATGGATGGCGCGCTGTTGCAATTGGTTTGGTTTTCATCAGTCATGCTGGGCTAGGGCATATCGTTCCTGGCGGGCTTGGGGTTACTATTTTTTTCCTTCTAAGCGGGTTTTTGATTACGACTTTAATGCTTAGGGAAATAGAGTCAAATGGAAAACTAAACTTTAAAAATTTTTATATAAGACGTCTTTTGAGGCTTTCCCCGCCTTTGATTCTCGTTTTAGTTGTGGTTTACGCGCTAGCTTACGCCGGGGCATTAGAGGGTAATGTTACGTTTGCTGGGATTTTTTCGCAGTTGTTTTATTTTGCTAATTATTTTCTTATTTTTTTTGATGGTGGTGAAAAGATACCGCTAGGTACGGGGATATTTTGGTCGTTAGCCGTTGAAGAGCATTTTTATTTTTTCTTTCCAGCGTTGTTGGTTGTTCTTTTGAATTGGTTTAGTCGGCGTCAAGCTGCTTATTTTCTTTCTGGGCTATGTTTTCTTATCCTTCTTTGGCGTGTTTTTCTGGCGACGTCTGATGGGTTTGATTCTTCCAGAACATATTTTGCTACGGATACAAGAATTGATTCGATTCTTTTTGGGTGCATACTTGCTCTATGGTGGTCCCCCAAAGTTCATTTCTCTAAATTTGAAGCAAAAAATGCATATGTTTTTTCATTTTTTGTGATTGTTTTGCTGGGTACTCTCTTTATTAGAGGTGAGTTTTTTAGAGAAACTCTTCGTTATACCGTTCAAGGTGTGGCGTTGATTTTTATTTTTAAGTTCTCGATATCAAATCCTGATTTTATTTTTTTTAGATTTCTGAATCTTGATTGGGTGAAAAGGGTTGGTTTTTATTCTTATTCAATCTATCTTACTCATTATGTCGTAATTCAGAATCTAAAGCCTTACCTTCCTGTTTTGTCCCTGATTTTATTTTCCTTTGCCATTTCTATGCTTTTTGCGTATGCTATAGAGGTTGCTGTTGATTCAAAGGTGAGGGTCTTTAGATCAATGTATAGATAGGTTTTAATTTGGTTGTCATTTCTCACTTCAAGATCTATCTTTATCGCCTGCAAGATCGGTACGGCTTTTCCACCGATAGTTGAGGTTATTTTGATGTGAGTGGCATGGTTGTCTCTGTGGTGGAGGCTCAGTCTGCGGGCGCACTATGAACACGCAGAGCACTGGATTGTGATGACGGGAACCGTCGAAGACACTAAAGGCAACAAGACCTTCCTCCTCAGGCGTTGCGAGCCCTCCTGCATTCCTGTCAGGAACTCGTATTTTCGTGATCAACTCGGGCAGGGGACCGTTGGAGATCATTGCGCTGCAACCGGGCTGTCGCTGCTTGAGTGAGAATGGCGTTGTTCACTTCAAGGATATCTACGGGCGCCGCTGACGCTGGACTTGGCCACAACACCTTTTATTGATTAATTCATCAGGAACTATCATGAAAATCGCTATTGCTGGTACCGGTTATGTAGGCCTGTCCAACGCCATTCTGTTGTCTCAACACAATGAGGTTGTTGCGTTGGATATTGTTGCCGAGAAGGTCGAACTGCTCAATCGCCGAGTGTCGCCTATTGAGGACAAGGAGATCGAGGAGTACCTGCCCAATCCTGCACTGAACTTCCACGCCACCCTTGATAAGCGGGAAGCCTACGAAGGTGCTGAGGTGGTGGTGATTGCAACACCCACCGATTACGATCCCGAGACCAATTACTTCAACACCAAGTCCATTGAAGCCGTGATCGGTGATGTGATGGCCATTAATCCCAATGCGCTCATGGTCATCAAGTCCACCGTGCCGGTGGGCTATACAGAAAAGACACGTGACGCTTTCGGTTGCCGGACCCTGATCTTTTCCCCGGAGTTCCTGCGGGAGGGGAAGGCGCTCTACGATAATCTTCATCCTTCGCGGATTGTTGTTGGCGAGCGTTCCGAACGCGCTCAAAAGTTTGCCGATCTGCTTAAGCAGGGAGCGATCAAGCAGGATATTCCGGTACTGCTGACCCACAGTACCGAGGCTGAGGCCATCAAACTGTTTGCAAACACCTTCTTGGCTATGCGCGTAGCCTACTTTAACGAATTGGATACCTACGCGGCGACTCATGGCCTAGACTCCCGCCAGATCATCGATGGCGTGTGTCTTGATCCCCGGATCGGTAGTCACTATAACAACCCAAGCTTTGGCTACGGTGGGTATTGCCTGCCGAAGGATACAAAGCAGTTGCTCGCCAACTATCGAGACGTGCCCCAGAATCTGATTCATGCCATTGTGGAGTCGAACACGACCCGCAAGGATTTCATTGCGGACGAGATTATTCGGCGTAGGCCAAAGACGGTCGGTATTTATCGATTGATCATGAAGGCGGGGTCCGACAATTTCCGTGCATCCAGCATCCAAGGTATCATGAAGCGGATCAAGGCTAAGGGGATTGAGGTTATTGTTCATGAGCCTGTGCTCAACCAGAAAGAGTTCTTCAATTCCCGCGTTGTGAATGACTTTTCGGAATTCAAACAGCAGGCTGATGTGATCATCGCCAACCGGCATACCGGCGCTTTGGATGATGTGCTCGATAAGGTTTATACGCGGGATTTGTTTGGAAGCGATTGATCAGCCCTGATCGGATTGTCTTGGGTCCCTTGTATAACGTTGGAATTGATGGCGATGTCGAATACCAAAGCCACTGCGTGGCATGCGCTCGTAGCTCACCGCGAAGAATCCGCGAAATCTCATTTGCGAGATCTTTTCGCGTCAGATCCTGATCGTTTTGCTCATCTCTCCTTCGAACTCGAAGGTATGCTCGTCGACTTCTCCAAGCAGCGTGTCGACCAGCGCACCATCGAGATGCTTCTCGCACTGACCAAGACCGCCGATCTGGAAACCTGGCGTGCTCGCCTCTTTGCCGGCGACAAGATCAACGTCAGCGAAGACCGCGCTGTTCTCCACACCGCCCTCCGTTATATGAAGCCGGGCGTGTTCCCGTCCGGCACCTGCAACGTGATGCCCGAAGTCCGTGCTGTGCGGGCCCAGATGCGCGAGTTCTCTGAGAAAGTGCGTGGTGGGCTGTGGCGGGGCTTTTCCGGCGAGGCGATCCGCGATGTGGTGAACATCGGGATCGGTGGGTCGGATCTGGGGCCGAAGACGGTGGTGCGGGCGCTGTCTGCTTATCAGCGCCAGGGGCTGAAGATGCATTTCGTGTCCAACGTGGACAGTGCGCATCTGGCCAAGCTGCTGGATTCGCTGAATCCGCGTTCCACGCTGTTCATCGTGGCGAGCAAGACCTTCACGACGCAGGAGACCATGCTCAACGCGCACACGGCGCGGGAGTGGTTGTGTGCGGCGGCGGGGGATGATGCGGTGCGGGCTTTGCCGCTGCATTTCGTGGCGGTGACGTCGGCCATGGAGAAGGCCCAGACTTTCGGACTGCCGGCTGCTAACGTGTTCCGCATGTGGGACTGGGTGGGCGGGCGTTATTCCCTGTGGTCGGCGGTGGGCTTGCCGATTGCGCTGGCGATCGGCATGAACGGTTTTGAGCGTTTGCTGGCCGGTGCGCAGGCGATGGACAACCATTTCCGCGAGGCGCCGTTCGAGCGCAACCTGCCGGTGCTGATGGCGCTGATCGGGGTGTGGAACACCAATTTCCTCGGGGCGAGTACCAGTGCGGTGCTGCCCTATCATGAGTCGCTGCGCTTCCTGCCGTCCTTCCTGCAGCAGCTGGAGATGGAGTCCAACGGCAAGACGGTGGGGCGCGATGGACAGCCGCTGTCCTGTCAGGCCAACCCCATCGTGTGGGGCGAGATCGGCAGTAACGGGCAGCACGCGTTCTTCCAGTTGCTGCATCAGGGCGGCTGGCTGGTGCCCTGTGACTTTATCGCCAGTGCGCAGAGCGATTTCCCGCTGCCGGGGCACCAGGCGCCGCTGATGGCCAACTTCCTGGCCCAGAGTGCGGCCCTGGCCTTCGGCAAGACCGAGGCGGAAGCCCGGGCGGAACTGGAGGCCGCCCGCGTGCCGGCGGACCAGATGGCCTCGTTGCTGCCGCACAAGGTGTTTGCCGGCAACCAGCCGTCCACCACCATCATCCTGCCGCGCATCGTGCCTTACTACCTGGGCATGTTGCTGGCGTTGTACGAGCACAAGGTGTTCGTGCAGGGCGTGATCTGGGGCATCAACTCATTCGACCAGTGGGGGGTGGAACTGGGCAAGCAGCTCGCCGGCCGCCTGCTGCCGGCCTTGACTGGTGAGACGGATAGCGAGGGGCTGGATCAGTCCACGCGGGCGCTGATCGCGTGGATTCAGGAGTACGGGGACTGTTGATCTTTGATTCGTTTTTTCATTAGCTGACCGGCTGTTGGGCTGTTGGGCTGTTGGGCTGGTCGGCTTGTTGGTTCCTGTTTTCAAGGAGCTTTCATTGGATATGAAAATGAAAAATAGCATCGCTGGTTTAGATCTCTTGCGATTCTTGTCTGCGGTTTTTGTAAGTATTTTCCATCTATTTTATTGGGTTTCCCATGAAGGGAGTACTCCATATAAAATTACAAATGGGGCTTTTGATTTTCAGAAATACGCGGACTTCACTTGGTTTGGCTGGGTTGGGGTTCAGATATTTTTTGTACTATCCGGTTTTGTTATTGCTTTTAGCGCACACAATGCGTCTCCGTCTAGTTTTATTAAAAGTCGAGTCTTGCGTCTATTCCCGGCTGCCTTGGTGTGCGCCTCTATAACATTGTTTGTCGTGCTGCTGGCGGGGCATGTGGCGCCATTTGAATCTTTGCTTCAATGGTTTCGGAGTGTATTTTTTTCCCCTGTTGGGCCATGGATTGATGGTGTCTATTGGACGTTGGGAATTGAAATTTCTTTTTATAGCCTTGTTCTGGTTTTTTTGATATTCGACCGATTTGATTTGGTTAAATATGTAATTTCAATTGTTGGTTTGGTTAGTGTTGTTTATAACGTATATCACTATTGTATTTATATGTTTACTGGTGACTTGCGATTTATGGGAGGCAGGGCTGCCCAGCTCTTGTTAGTAAGGCATGGCTGTGAATTTGCTATTGGTGTTTTGTTGTGGCAAATTTCATTTGTTCGGCGTGATGCGAAGTGGATTGGTGTCTTGTTATTTATGTTGGTTGGTGGCGTCATGGATGTAGCTTGTGAGGCTGTTCTCAAGGCTCCGTTTGGCGGTGAGAAATGGCCAATTCCTGCTGCTGTATGGCTGGGTTCTTTGTTGTTTATTTATACCTCTGTTTCTACTCGCTTTAGCTCGAGTTCAGCGAGGTTCGTGTCTAAGGCGTTTCGACCATTTGGTCTTGCTACTTACCCATTTTATTTGATTCACCAACTTGTTGGCGCTGCTCTAGCCTTGGCTCTCCATAGTTTGGGGTTAGACCCTGTTGTGAGTGTTCTTGTTTCTATTGTTTCTCTTCTTTTGTTGAGCTTTGTGATTGCGCTATCAATTGAGCCGTTCTTAAGGCGAAAAATGATCCCGCTGTTGAACGGCGTAGCCCAAAGACTCCCGATGAGTTGGGTGTTGGTGTTGAAAAGAGGCTCCTGAGTGTGGGGGGTATTTTCTAATAGGGAGACGCTGAACAAATCCCCGCCCAGCCTCTCCCGAGCGAGTTCGGCGGGCAGGGCCTTGCGCACGCTGCGCTTCATCGCCACCAGCCATTCAACGGTCTTGCCCTGGTTCTCGGGGCGTTTCTCGACGCCTTGATAACCCGCATCGCCGAACACGGTGTGCTCTTTGCCGTGCAGCAGGGCATGGGCCTGCCTGGCTGATGTCGCTGGTGTTGGCGGCTGTCGTGACCAGCGTATGCACCAGCCCCGACTGTGCATCGACGCCGATGTGAGCCTTCATGCCGAAGTGCCAGTTGTTGCCCTTCTTTGTCTGGTGCATCTCCGGGTCGCGCGCCTTCGCCCCGTTCTTCGTCGATGGCGGGGCCGCGATCAGCGTGGCATCGACAATCGTTCCTTCACGCAGGATCAGGCCTTGTTCGGCCAGATGGGCGTTGATGGCCTCGAAGATCTTGCGCGTGAGCCCGTAGGTTTCGAGCAGCCGTCTGAACTTCAGCAGCGTCGTTGCGTCCGGCGCCGACTCCCGCGACAGATCAATCCCCACAGCCCCGGATCGCCTGGCTGTCGTAGAGCGCATCCTCCATCCCCTCGTCGGAGAGCCCGAAGCACTGCTGGGCCACATACATGCGCAGCATCCGCGCCAGGCCAATCGGAGGGCGCCCACGGCCTTCACCCTTCGGATAGAACGGCTCGATCTCGGCCTCCAGCGCCGCCCAAGGAGTCACCGTGTTGATCCCGGTAGGAAAGCGATCGCGCCGCGTCAGCTTCTTCTTCGCGGCGTACTCCAGGTCAGAAAAGCTTGATTGCATCGATCAAGGTCTCGTAAGGGAAGGCACTGCGGGATTATCTCGCGTGTGCTCGTGTGTCGGGGATGGGGAATAAATCAGTGGCTCCTTAATAAGTATTCAGCCGCCTGTATTTTAAAGGCGCAGATACAGTGGATAGAGGGCCCGCCGATAGGGGGCCTCTATCCACTTTTTTCTTAGCCGTTACTTGAGTGAGATTTTGCAGCTCTCATGAAGAGCTTTTCTACGGATAGCCACTTGGGAGGGATGGTTATCCAGTTGCTTCCCATTCTTGCAAAAAAGGCTTGTGCAACAAGAGGGATGCCTATTCCGAACATGACACCTGCGAGTGTGTGTACTTCTGTTGAGGTTACGCCCAATACCTTTTTCAGAACTATACGAATTCCGCTGCCAGCTAAAATGTGCATTAAATAGATCGGCATTGTCTGTGTGCCGATGTATTTTAAAAAGCCAACGTCTATTTTTTCAAGGCACATGGCTAGGCTTGAAATAAAAAGTATTGAGGTAAAGGCGAGGGCGAGTGAGAGTAGGCCGACATCCTGATAGTTCAAGTTTAAGATGCTATGAAATGCAAATTGCCCAAAAACAAATAAGAAAAAGGTTGTTGTGGCGATAATTTCTCTTCTTTCAAAGATCTTGTGTTTGATTTCGTTGAACCAAATGCCAAGCGCAAAGAAGACGAAGTTTGACATTGCTTGTTTTACGATGGCAATTTCAAACTTGAATAGGTATAGGGCCGCAAAAATAGGGATTAAATAAAATAGTCGATTTGGGTTGATTGATCGATACAGAAATGAGCTTGTTGTGAAGACAATAAATAGGGCGTAAAGAAACCAGAACTGGGCTCTTGGTTGCCATAGAGAAAAAACGTCGGCTAGTGACGTCTGTGAGTTTGTGTACTTCGCAAGGCTTGCTTCTGTTATGCCTTGAATCAAGGACCAGAGGATGTAGGGGTATAGAATTGTGTCTATTTTTTTTGCAACAAAAGTGGCTTGTTTTGTTTTTTGCAGGGAGTTGTAAAAAAACAGCCCCGAGATGAAGAAAAAGAGAGGCATGTGAAACGTGTATATGATGCTGTCTATGAGTTTGTACTGATGTTCGTTCATTTCGAACCCAGCGTTGAATAGCCCACGCTGTACGTGTCCATAGACAACCAGAATGATTCCGATGCCCTTGCAGATATCAGCCCACGAATTGCGCTGTGACATTTAGATGTCCAATAAATGATGATGGTTTATCGTAACAGCGCTGAGCCGGGAAGGAAAGTTGACGGTTTAGGGTGAAAGGGGATGTACTGTTATCCAGAATTTTCAACATTTTATTGAACTGGATTTCTGGATTTTGTTGGTATTTCTAGGTGGGGTGATCTGCGTGAACGTGATTGCTCAGCGTCGGCATGCATGAGATGCGACTGTTTGCGGTTACTTGCCCGTTGAACTGGTGGGAGTTCAATAGCCGTATGGCAATCTGAATTCCCTATGTAGGCGTGTAGATCCGATAGCCGCCCTTGCCGGCCAGTTTGCCCTGGTACAGGGCCTGGTCGGCGTGGTGGAGCAGATCTTCGGCGTTGCGGCCGTCTCGGGGCGAGAAGCTGATGCCGATGCTGGCGGAGATGCGGGTGCTGGGGCCGGCACCGTCGTGGCCCAGGGGGATGGGCTGGCCGATGGCTTCGATGATGCGGTCGAGGCAGGCCAGGCGGTCGCTGCCTTCCTGGAGGCCGTTGAGCAGGATCACGAACTCGTCGCCGCCGATGCGGGCGACGGTGTCGGTGCCGCGCAGTTCCTTGCGGATGCGCTCGGCGGTGACTTGCAGCACGTGGTCGCCGGCGGCGTGGCCGAAGGTGTCGTTGACCGGTTTGAAGTCGTCCAGGTCCACGTAGCACACGCCCAGCAGGCCGCCGCCGCCGCGGCGGGCCTGGGCGAGGGCTTGTTCGAGGCGGTCCTTGAGGAGCAGGCGGTTGGGCAGGCCGGTGAGGGCGTCGTGGTGGGCCCAGTGTTCCATGGCCTGCTGGCGCTGGATCAGGCCGCCGACGCTGGAGAAGACGGCCACGTAATGGCCGATGCCGAAATCATCGCCATTGCGGACGGAGGAAAGGGTCAGCCACTCGGCAGAGAGTTCGCCGCTGGGTGCCCGGCACTGGATGGCGCCACTCCAGTGGCCGCTGCTGTTTACCGCGCTCCATATGGCAGGGGCGTTGTTGTCATCGTTGCCGAGGCCGGACTTGAAGGTGGCGAGCGGGGCTCCCAGCAATTCGTCGCGACTCGTTCCGCAGCTTTGGGCAAAGGCCGGGTTAGCGTCGATGATGTTGCCGGCGTCGTCGATGATGCAGATCGATTCGAGGGTGTTGTCGAATACGCTGCCGGCCAGTCGCAGCTTGGCTTCAAGCTTCTGTCGGGCGCTGAGTTCCTTCACGAGTTGCAGGGTGCGGTTGGACAGGCTGTCGTACATCGTCAGCACGGTCTCGATCAGGGCCCGCACGGTGCTGTTCATGGCGCCGTTGCTGTGCCGCTTGGCGTCTTCCGGGGCCTGGCCGGCGCGGATGGCGATGACGGCCTGGGCCATGCGCCGGTCGTTGTAGAGGATGTGGAAGGCCAGCCATTGGCACAGGAAACTCAGGATCTCTTCGACGGTCATGTCGATGGATTTGCCGCCCTGGGTATTGCGCAGACGCATCACGTCGTCGATGAAGGTCTGGTGCGTCTTGTGGTGTTCGATTTCCCATGGGTCGTCTGGCAAGGCCGCGTGCCAGATCGCCTCTTCGGTTGCAAAGTGGTACTGGGCGTAGGCGGCAAGTTCGCCGAAGATCTCATCGAGCCCCGGTAGATCTGACGAATAAGCCAGATGGCTGGCCAGTCGATTCACCAGCCGGACCAGTTGCTGGTGTTGTTCGTCGATCTCGGCGATCCCCGTCTCGAAATGTGCGCTCCACGGGAAAATCTCTACCGCATTCATGGGAGTGTTTGCTCTTGTTGGTTTTTACAAGAGTATCAAATTTGCCGAGTTCGCCGTTGGGGATGTTTGCCGTTTATCGGCGTGGCGTCACTGCCCGCCATGAAGGCCCTGGATGCCACCCGCCGAGTACCAGTCGGTGGCGATTCCCTTGGAGAGTTCGTAGCGCCAGAAGGCTTCACGCAGGACTTCGCGGAGGGCGTCGTTGTCCCAGGGTTTGACCAGGAACTTGTACACCGAGCCTTGGTTGATCGAGGCAGTGATGGTGTCGAGATCGGTGTAGCCGGACAGGACGATGCGGATCGCATCGGGGTAGATGTCCTTCACGCGGCGCAGAAACTCGGTGCCGCTCATGTCGGGCATGCGTTGATCGGCGAGGATCACTCCCACCCGGTTGGTGGCCAGCAGTTCGAACGCTTCAGTGGGGCATGACGCGACCAGTATCTGGTAGCCGTCGCTACGCAACAGGCGGCGCAGGGCGTTGCGGATGTTCTCTTCGTCGTCCACCAGCAGCAGGGTGCGTCGGGCATTCAGCTCGGGGGCCAGCTTGATCAGGGGTTCGCGCCTGCGCAGCAAGGCCGTGATCTCGGCCGCCGGTACGGGCTTGCTGAAGTAATAGCCTTGCAGGCTTTCGCAATAGTGGCGGGCCAGGTAGTTGGCCTGGCCCTCGGTTTCGACCCCTTCGGCCACCACTCCCAGGCGCAGGTTGTGGGCGATGGCGATGACGGCGCGGCAGATCGAGGCACTGGCCGGATCGCGGGTGATATCGCGGACGAAACTGTAGTCCACCTTGAGCCGGTCGAGGGGCAGGCGCTTCAGGTAGTTGAGGCTGGAGTAGCCCGTGCCGAAATCGTCGATGGAGATCTGGACCCCCATCTCCCGCGCGCGTTGCAGGAAGGCGATCAGCATCTCGGGGTTCTCCATCATGATGCTCTCGGTCAGCTCCAGCTCCAGGTAGTGGGGGTCGAGGCCGGTCTCGTCGAGCACGCGGCGCACACTGGCGAGCAGGCGGCTGTCGCGCAGCTGGGCGATGGAAAGATTGACCGAGACGGGGAAATCCGACAGACCTTCGTCGCGCCATGCCTGGTTCTGCCGGCAGGCTTCCTGAAGCACCCACTCTCCGATGGGAATGATCAGTCCGCTCTCCTCGGCCACGGGGATGAACTGCCCGGGGGGAACCAGGCCGAATTGCGGGTGCTGCCAGCGGATCAGCGCCTCCATGCCGCACACCACGCCATTCATCGCGCTGACCTGGGGCTGGTAATACACCACCAGTTCCCCGGCCTCCAGCGCAGCGCCGAGCCGGTTTTGCAGCTTCACCCGCTCGGAGACCCGCGTATCCAGTTCGGTGGTGAACAGGCGGTGCTGGTTGCCGCCTCGCTCCTTGGCCTGGTACATGGCCAGTTCGGCGTATTTGACCAGGGTGATCGGGTCGTCGCTGTCCTTGGGATAAAGACTGACGCCGATACTGGCGGTGAGATTGGTGTTTTCCTCGCCGACGGGGATGGGGGCGCGCAGCACCTCTTGCAGCCGCTCGATGATGGGGGGGAGATCGTCGCCATCGCGCAGGTCTGCGCCGATCATGACGAACTTGTCGGCGGCCAGCCGGCCGACCGTATCGCCGTCGCGCAAGATGCCCGACAGCAGGCCCGCCACCGTTTGCAGCAGCTTGTCGCCGACGTAGTGGCCGAGGCCGTCGTTGATGATCTTGAAACGATCCAGGTCGAGGCAGATCACCGCCACCGTGTTGCTGTGGCGCTGGGCAAAACCAATGCTCTGGCGCAGGCGTTCCAGCAGCAGGTCGCGGTTGGGCAGGCTGGTCAGCGCATCGTAATAGGCCAGGTAGTTGATGCGTTCTTCCTTGGCGATATGGTCGAGGGCAAAGGAGATGTTCCCGGCCAGCTCCTCCAGCAGATGCATCTCGTCGGCATTGAAGACTTCGGGGGTATGCGCATAGAGGAACATCAGGGCCACCGTCTGTTTGTCGACCTGCAGGGGCAGGGCGCAGAGGGCGCGGTAGCTGTGCGACACGGCAAGCGCCGCCAGGGGCATGCCGTCGGCCTGTGCCAGGTCGCGGCAGACGATGGTTTGTCGCTGTCCTATGGCCTCGTTGACCAGGGCCTCGTCCAGGTGGCCGACCTCGGCCGCAGCGAAGCCGATGCTCTCGGCCCACAGGTCCACGCCATGCCAGGCGGTGGGTTTGATCTGCGCGTTGTCTGCATCCGCCATCCCCACCCAGGCCAGGCCGAAGTGGCCAAACTCCACGGCGACGCGGCAGGCCTCGCGGAACAGCTCCTCCCGTTCATGGACCCGCACGATCAGCGTATTGATGTTGGAGAGCATGGCGTAGATGCGGTTGAGGCTGACCACCCGCTCTTCGGCCCGGCGCCGCTCGACCACCTCGGCCTGCAGGGCCGCGGTGCGCTGCTCCACCAGGTTTTCGAGGTGCTGGTGCAGGTGCGCCCGTTCCAGGGCTACCGCCACCTGGTTGCCGATCGTGTCGAGGACGTTCAGATCCTCGTCGTTGAAGCTCTCTCCGTCCACTGCCAGCAACTGGATGACCCCCAGGTGGCGCCGCTCCAGGGCGAGCGGAACGCGGGCGTTGCGCCCGGTGGCGGTGGCGGATGAGATGTCCCCGATCCAGTCCGGGGTGTCGGCGCGCTGCGGCAAAGCGGCCGTGCTGGCCGCGACGAGGCGGTAGCTCTGCTTGCCGTCCGCGTCGGAGAGGTAGATCCAGCCGGCTTCGAACTTGGGGAGGTCCATGGTGGCCTGCAAGGCCAGTTCGCAGACCTGGGCCGGCGTGCTGACACGGTTCAGTTCGTCCGCGATACGGTAGAGCCCGGCCAGGGTCTGGCTGGAGCGGGCAATCTCGATCTGCTGCTGTTGCATCTCCTCGTTCATGCGCACCGCTTCTTCGTAGGTGGAGATCAGCAGGTCGATGATCTGCTCCCGTTCCGAAGTGATGTAGTGCTTCTTGCCGCCCAGGTAGACCTCGAGGCCGATATTGATCCGCTTGCCCTTGCGCAGTTCCAGG
This sequence comes from Zoogloea sp. GDB6, assembly GCF_056724105.1. Classification (NCBI taxonomy): domain Bacteria; kingdom Pseudomonadati; phylum Pseudomonadota; class Betaproteobacteria; order Rhodocyclales; family Zoogloeaceae; genus Zoogloea; species Zoogloea sp. GDB6. Next base: position 1,145,468 of record NZ_CM161497.1, read on the forward strand.
TTGAGCAGGATGTACTCGACCCGTGCCAGCAGCGCGTGAGGCTCGTAGGGCTTGCGGATGAAGTTGTCGGCGCCGCATTCCAGGCTGCGGGCAATGTCCTGGATGCCGGACAGGGAGGTGACGATCACCACCGGGATGTCCTTGAGCTCGGCGTCGGCCTTGACGGCCCGGCACAGGGCGTAGCCGTCCATTTCGGGCATGACGATGTCGCTGATGACCAGCGTCGGTTTGCTGCGCCGGATTTCTTCGAGGCCGAGGCGGCCATTGGCCGCCGTGCGGGTCCGGTAGCCATGCTGTTGCAGCAGGTAGCACAGTTGCTCGGCCTGGGTGGGGCTGTCCTCGACGACCAGGATATCCACGGCGCTCGGTTCATTGTGGGGGGGCGGCATGATGTACCTCGATTTCTCAACGCTTTGACGGTTCGTGAATGCTGTTGCCGTTGCGATGTTTCACCAGGATCGCCAGCAGGCCACCAATCTCGGCCGGCGCCAGGATGTGGGCGGCTGCATCGAGCCGGATGGCTTCTCCGGGCATTCCGGCCACGACTGAACTTTCGCGGCTCTGGGCGATGGTGATGGCCCCCTTCTGGCGAAGGAGGCCCAGTTCGGCCGCGCCGTCCTTGCCCATGCCGGTCAGGAGTACGCCCACCGCCTTGTCGCCCACGGCCCTCGCGACGGAGTTGAAAAGGCGGGAGACGGAAGGCCGGTGTCCGTTCTCCGGCTCGTCGCCGGTCAATACGATCCTGTGGCCGCCACGGCCGTCGTCCTTGACCATCATGTGCAGGCCGTCGGGGGCCACGTAGGCCCGGCCGGGTTCCAGTCGGCAGTCCTGGGTGGCCATCTGCACGGGAAAGCCGCTGGCTGCGGCCAGCCATTCGGTGAATCCTTCTGTGAAGCCGGGGCTGATGTGCTGGACGATGAGCACGGGCACGGGGAAGTCCCGCGGCAGGTTGGCCAGTATGGTCTGCAGGACCAGCGGGCCACCCGTGGATGCGCCGATGGCCACCAGGCTCACCGGCGCCGTCGGGTCCGGCTCGGTCCGCGCCGGCGCGGTTTTTCCCGTCTGGGCGGCGGGCCAGCGCCGTACTACCTTGACCTCGGCCATCAGCTTGACGGTTTCGACCATCTTGCGAGCGGCTTCGCTATCCGGCAGGTAGGGCTTTTCGATGACAACCAGCGCGCCGGCGTCCAGCGCCCGGAAGGTTTCGGCCACTTCATGCTGGGCAGAGCTGCCGGAGATCACCACGATGGGCACCGGCTGGCTTTCCATGATGATGCGGGTGGCCGCCGCGCCGTCCAGGTGGGGCATGTGGAAATCCATGGTCACCACGTCGGGCAGGCAGCGCCGTACCTGTTCTATCGCTTCGCGCCCGTCCCTGGCGGTACCCACCACCTCCAGTTGCGGATCGCTGTTGAGCAGGTGCACCTGCAGCTCGCGCTGCACGGCGGAGTCCTCCACGACCAGGACACGGATACGCTTGGCGCCGGTCATCACAGGAGCCTTCTGATGGCTGTCAGCAGGTTGCTCTGGTCGAAGCTGCCCTTGACGATGTAGGCATTGGCGCCTGCTTCGGCGCCCCTCTCCAGGTCTGCGCGGGAGCTCAGGGCCGTGACCAGCACGACCGGCAGGTCAGCCAGGGCTTTGTCGGTGCGTACCTTGGCGGTGAGATCGAAGCCGTTCATGCGCGGCATGTCCACGTCGGACACCAGCAGATCGAAGGGCTCGGTGCGCAGCTGGGTGTAGGCGTCAAGGCCGTCCACCGCGGTCTTCACGTCGTAGCCGGCCGCTTCGAGGATGCCCTTGAGCAACATCCGCGAGGTGATCGAGTCCTCCGCCACCAGCAGAGACTTGCGCGCCGCGTCGGCCTCGGTGGCGGGCTCCGGGGAAAGTGCAGCATGCCGCGCCGATTTGAGTAGATCGGGAACGTGGAGGATGGGCACCACCCGGCCAGTGCCCAGCACGGTGGCGCCGGCGATGTTGCGCACGCGCCGCAATTGCCGGCCCAGGCCCTTGAGCAGCACCTCCTGCTCGCCCAGGACCTCGTCCACCAGAAAGGCGATGCGGTTCTCTCCCGTCCCCGCGACCACCAGTTGCACGCTCTCCGTTCGCACTTGCACCTTGTCGGCGGGGATGCCGAGCACCTGGGCGAGGCGTGCCAGGGACACGGTCTGGCCGTTCAGCGGAACGGTCTCCCGGTTCTCCACCGTGGCGATGGCCTGTCTGGCGACCCGCGCCACCTGGGCCAGATGTGTGGTCGGGAAGATGAACTCCTGCTCGCCGCAGCGCACATGTACGCCGCGGAAGGTGGCCAGCGTCAGGGGCAGCACGAGCCGGAAACGGGTTCCTCCGGCGGGGGGCGCGCTGACCGAGACCGAGCCGCCCAGGCGCTCCACCTTCTCCCGCACGATGGTCAGCCCCAGGCCGCGGCCGGACAGATCGGTGACGATCGGGCTGGTGGACACGCCGGACTGGAAGATCAGCTCCAGGCAGGCTGAGTCGTCGAGTACCGTGCTGCCCGCGTCGCCGTTGCCGGGGGGGCGGGCCAGCCCCAGCCGATGGGCTGCATCGCGGACCTTTTCGAGGGGAATGCCGGCGCCATCGTCCGCGATGACGATCTCGATGCGGCTGCCTTCGACCTGGCTGGCGCTCAGCTCGATCAGGCCTCGTCGCGGCTTGCCCGCCGCCAGCCGCGTTTCCGGCTTCTCGATGCCGTGGTCGAGGCTGTTGCGGACCAGATGGATCAAGGGGTCGCGCAGGTCTTCCAGGATGCGCCGGTCGATCTCCGTCTCGGCGCCGCGAATCCTGAAATCCACGTCCTTGCCCTGGCTGCGGGCGCCGTCCCGGACGAATTTGGGCAGCACCTCCGCGACCGAGGAGACGGGCAGCATCAGCGCCATTTTCACGTCGTCGAGCAGGCCGTCGGCCATGCTTCCCAGGCTGCGCCAGTCGTGTTCGGCCGCCTTGGCCAGGGCTTCCAGGCGCATCGCGTGGGTCTTGATGAAGTCATCCTCCTGCAGCAGGTATTCCAGCAACCGGCGCAAGCGCGTGTCGCCCTTGCGCCGGTTGCCCGCGTCCCCGCGCTGTTCGCTGCGTTCCAGGCGCCGCTGCAAGGCCCTGGCCTCCGGTGCGATCCGGGCTCGCTGCCGGGCCAGCGCAATGAAGCCGGCCTGGGCCGCGCGAATGTCCACGACCCGCTGGTGGGCCGTGAGCTTGGCGGCGAGCAGGGATTCCGACTGGAACAGGATGGCGTCCAGCCGTGCCACGGGTACCCGCACCGTATCTCCACTGCGGAGCGGGGGCGGATCGGGGGGGGCTTTGCCCGCCGCGGGGCCGGCGTCGCCGGCCCTGTCTTCGGGCGGTGAGGCGCTCGGCGGAGCCTGGGGATTCGGGGGCATCTCATTCCGAACAACGGGGGCGGGCGTCTCCGTATTGCGGGGGCCGTTGGCACCCAGGCGTTGGCGCAGCTCCCGGACTGCCGCCAACTGGGCCTTGGTGGGCGCCTCTTCGACGCTGCCCAGCAGGGCGCTCAGTACATCCACGGCTTCGTTGAGCAGATCGAACTGCCCTGCGGAGAGGTCGGCCTTGCCCTGCTTGAGCAGGGAAAAGAAACTCTCCATGGACTGGCAGAGCGTCTCGATCTCGCTCTTGCCCACCGCCCGGGCGGCACCCTTCAGGCTGTGGGTCTCGCGGAACACGGTTTCGATGATGCTCTGCCGCTGGTCGGGCTCCGCTGTCTTTTCAAGGGCGATCAAGCCCGAGGAAAGCGCCTGGACATGCTCCGCCGCCTCGTTCCGGAACGTGGCGAGGAGACGTTTGCGGAAGGCCTCGTCGTTCTTGTCCATGGCTTTCTTGGGGCTGCGCCGTCAAGTCTGGTAGCGGGCGATCAATTGTTTGAGCCGCATGCCCAGTTCATGGAGGTTCTGCGCGGTGCTTTCGGTCTGCTTGGTGCCCGCCACGTTCTGGATGCTGGCTTCGCGGATGTTTTGAATGGCCAGCACAGCCTGGTCCATGCCCACCAGCTGCTGCTGCGACGAGACGGCGATCTGCGTGGCGGCCCGTGCCGCCTCGGCGATGCTCTCGGCCAGTATGCGGATCGATTCGCCCACCTCGGCCGATAGCCTGACGCCGGCTTCCACCGCCTTGTTGCCCTGTTCGGTCGCCATGACCGCGCCGCCCGTGGCTTTCTGGATGTCGCCGAGGATTGCCCGGACTTGTGCCGTGGCCTGTTTCGACTGGGCGGCCAGGCTCTTCACTTCCTGCGCGACCACCGAGAAGCCCTTGCCCTGGTCACCGGCCTTGGCGGCCTCGATCGCCGCATTGACCGCGAGCAGGTTCGACTGCTCCGCCAGATCGTTGACGGTGGCGATGATCTCGCCGATGGCCTGGCCTTGTTCGGAAAGCCGCACGATGCTCTCGGCGATGGACTCCATCTGCTCCTGGATCCGGTGCATGGACTCCAGCGAGTCCTCCACCGACTTGCGTCCGCTCTTTGAGATTTCCATCGTGCGCATGGCGGTTTCCGAAACCTGCTTGGCCTTGTCCGCCGCCAGCAGGGAGGTCTGCTTCACTTCCTCGACGGTTGCCATGGTCTGGCTCACGGCGGTTGCCGTCTCTGCCGAGCTCGATGCCACCTGGGCTGTTGCCGCCACGATCTCGCTCGACGAGGCGGCCAGTACGTTGATGCTCTCCCCGACCTCCTGGGTCATCTTGCTCAGGTTCGTCACCATCGTCGACAGGGCGTTGCCCAGCACGTCCTGGCTCGATTGTGGGGCGATCCGGGCAGTCAGGTCGCCGGCGGCGATCCTGTCCGCCACCAGGGCGATGTCCTGCAGGGATCTGGCCATGAGGGCGAAGGTGCGCATCAGGACCCCGACTTCGTCGTCCCGCGCGCCTGGAGACAGATCGACGGCAAGATTGCCGGCGGCGATCTGCTCGGCCGCGTCGCTGACGGCCCTTAGCGGCTGGGCGATATGCCGGGTCAGGAAGAGTCCGGCGCAGAGCACCAGCCCCATCGCCGCAAGCAAGCCACCGACGATGGCCCGCGCCGTGTTGTCCGTTTGTACGCGGGCCTCCTCTTCACGCACTTTGAGGAGTGAGAGTTCCTGGTTTTCCATGTCGTTCAGCAAGCCGCGGATGTCGTCCATGGCTTTCTTTCCCCGGTCCGTCACGACGATTTGCCGTGCCGGCTCGAAGCCCTTGTCCTTCCTCAGGGAGATGGTCTCCTTGAGTTCGTCGAGCTTGCCCGACAGCAGCGTGCCCAGGGTGTCGAGCCGCCTCTGCTGGGCGGCGTTGTCTGCGGTCAGTTCCCGGAGCGACCGCAACGTGCTGTCGATGCCCTTCAGCGCCGAGCTGAAAGGGGACAGATAGCGGTCTTCGCCGGTGATGAGGTAGCCCCGCTGCCCGGTTTCGGCATCCTGCAGCAAGATCAGCAGATCCTTCAGCTTTCCTTGCACATCCCGGGTGTGGGTGACCCATCGCACGGTTTCCGCCTGTCTTATCGTGCTCGAGTAGGACAGCCCCGCTACCGCCACCAGGACCGCCAGGACCGCCAGCAAACTCAACCAGAGCTTCGTACCTATCGAGGCTTTCATCGTCGGCTCCTTCTTCCGGTAGTTGTCCCCGTCATGGGGCCACCGACTCGTCGATGACGATACGGGGGTCGGCCAGCAGCTTGGCTGCATCGAGAATGACCATGGGGTCGCCGGTTACGCCCAGGAGGTATCGTTCCCGCAGTCCCGTCAGGGTCGGCAGGGAGGGCTGCAACTTGCTCAACGGCACAGTCCGGACCCCCGCGACGCTATCTGCCAGGATTCCGAACGTCATCGCCGCCGAGTGCAGGACGATGACCTTGTTGAGATCGCCGAGCCCGTTCTCGGGCAGGTCGAAGAACTTGCGCAGATCGACCACGGAGACGATTTCCCCACGGACATTGACGATGCCGAGCACGAAGGGTGGGGTGCAGGGCAGGCGGGTCAGGTCGAGGAGGGGGAAGACCTCCCGCACATACGTGAAGGCCATGCCATAGCGTTCGCCGGATAGCAGGAACTCGATCACGTCGATGGTCTCGCCGTCGGTTTCCGCCAGGCTGGGCGCGGCCAGGGCTTGAGCCCGGGCAGCCAGGATACGTGCCGTTTCCTGCGCATCCGGGGCGCCGCCGCTCTCCACTGCATGCCGGACCTGCTCCAGGCGGCGGTGGACATCGCTCCAGTCGATGCTGCGCCGGAGCGCAGCCGCCTTCTCCCTGCTCATGTCATCACTCCATTTGACCGGGGGCGGCCCCGCCGCCCGCTGCGAGGGTTGCCACGATGTACTCCCGCAGGCGCCCGGCGGTCATCCCATCGGCCTCCAGCGGAACCTGTTGTGCGTCCAGTTGCGCGAGCAACTCCAGGGCGTTGCGGTAGTGCTTGCACGCACTCGTATGTCGGCCGCGGCGTCGCAACAGATTGGCGAGGGTGACGTGGGCCATGACGAAATGGTGGTCCAGGTACAGTGTGCGCTGTAAGGCAGCGACCGCGTCATCGTCATACCCCAGTTCGAGCAGTATCGAGGCCCGCAGGAAAGCCCAGGCCGGGTTGAGCTTGTCCTGGGCGATGGCCTGGTCGCAGGAGACCAGGGCTTGGTCCAGCCGGCCGCGATTGGCCTGCTCACGCGCCTGCTGGACCAAGCCTTGTGCGAGGTCCGGTGCGGGCGGGGGCGGGGGTGGGCTGGGGGCGGGAGGAGAGGGCTCGGAAATCAGTGGGGATGTTCGCCCATGATGGGGGGCGGGGACGCCTGATGCCGTTTGGGGAGGATGTGTCATGGGCTCAGCTGCAAGCGGCCAGGTGCCGTCCGCTTCCGCCTTTTGGTAGAACAGGACGCCTGGCAGGTGGCGAGGGTGCAGCGGCGGGGCGGTGACCAATGCGCTTTCCACCGGGCTGAGCACGAGCCAGCCGCCGCTCAGCAGGCTGCTGCCGATCCGTTCCAGGGCTTCCGCCACTCGTTGGGGATGGAAGTACATCAGGACGTTGCGGCAAAAGATCAGGTCCATGGCGCCGGTGTTGGTCCTGACCGCCGGGTATAGGTCGTCCATCAGGTTGAGGTAGGAGAAACTCACCAGGGATTTGATCTGCGGCGCAACTGCCCGATGGCCGGCACGCGGGGCGGAGAACCAGCGTTGCGATGCAGGGGGGAGCGGTGTGCGGAAGGACCAGTTGCCGTAGATGCCTTCCCGGGCCTGGGCCAGCGCATGGAGGTTGATGTCGGTGGCCTGGATGGATACATCCCATCGATCGAGGTCGGGCAGCATGTTCGCCACGGTGATGGCGATAGAATAGGCTTCCTCGCCGCTGCTGCAGCCGATGCTCCAGATGCGGATGCGCCGCGTGGTGTCGCGGCGGTGGCGGATCAGGTCGGGCAGCAGTTGCTGCTCCAGGGCCGCGAAGATCTCGGGGTCACGGAAGAAATAGGTTTCTCCCACGGTCAGGTGGCGTCCCAGCACCTCCAGCTCCCGCTGCCCCAGGGGCTTGGCCAGCAAACCGTGCAGGCTGTCCTGAAGCGTACGGTAGCCCAGTTCCGCTACGGCGGGGGCCAGGCGGCGCAGAAGGTCTGGCCAGCGCTCCGGCGGAAAATGCAGGCCCAGGCGCATCGACAGCATTTCGCAGAGGGCGCTGCGAAGCGGATCGTCGAAGGCGTCGGCCCGTGCGTCCATGTTACTGGCCTAGCCCACCAACTGGTCGAGCTGTTGATGTTCTTCCGGCAGGAAGAAGGCGCCCGGATCGTACATGAGGATCATGCCTGCCTGGTTCCGGAGCACGCCGCCGAGAAACTCGACGCCCGCAACCACCGCCTCGGCAGGGACCCTGTCCTGATCGCGCCATTCCGCGACGTCCAGGATCTCTTCGACGGTGAATGCGATGGGGCGGTGGGGCGTTCGCGCAATGATGATCTGATCGGAGAGGGCGATCGGCCGGGGGGGCAGGCCGAGGCGGAGACGGATGTCCATCACCGGCACGATCTCGCCGTGAAAGTCGATGATTCCCGAGACGATGGCGGGAGCCTTGGGCAAGGGGTTGATAGCCTGTGCGCGCACGACCTTTTCCACCATCGGCAGCGGCAGTGCGAACTGCTGTCCGTCCAGCGCGAAGATCAGGCAGAACCCGGTATCTTTATCCATGGCATGAACCATTCAATGGGATCGGTACGGGGCAGCCTGGAAACAACCGGGTAGAGCCTGTTGCACGAATGCTCCGGCCTATCGCTATCGTATAGCTGCTCCGGCCACTGACCACCCGATAAGCCGTAATGACATTGATATTGCGGTCAATCCAGGGCAGGAGTCTGTGACCTGCGGCATCGGATTCCGACTCTTAATTCACTTGAGATCGGTTTCCGGCCGACCGACCTGCTCAGAAGAGCCGGCGGCTGCCGGGGGCTTCGGCAGGGGGCGACGGCGCCCCCTGAACGGCTGTGCCAGGCCCGGCACAGCTGGCGTTCAGCTGCCGACGGCCACGCTGATCACGTCGCTCCAGTTGCCGACCTGCTCATCGCGCAGGCGGTAGATGGCTTTGTATTTCCACAGGGCGGATGTGCTCGGGGCGGGGCTGGCGTCGGTGTAGGCCGGGTCGGTGGTGATGGTGTGGAAGGCGAGGCCCTTGTCGTCGCCCCGGTCGGCCCAGATCTCGATGGAGTCGGCGTCGCCCTTGGTCCATTGGATGACCGGGCGGCCGGCCTTGATGGCGATGTCGATGATGGGCTTCCAGCCGTCGGGATCGACGATCTGGTTGCTGCCGACGATGCTGAGGTCCTGCCCGATGGCTTCGGTGTAGTTGCGGGCCGTCTTGATGCGGGCGATCAACGCGGTGACGCGGGGAATGATGCCGGGCGGCACGGTGGGGACTGGGGCGGATAGGTTGGCGGCCGGCGGAAAGGCGCCGGTGCCGGCGCCGCCGTCGCGCTGCAGGTTCTTGAAGGTCGTCCACAGGCGTGCATTGCCCTGGATGACGTTGTGGGCGTTGATCATGTAGCGGAAGGCCGCTGCGTCGGCTTGCAGGCTGGCAAGGTCGGCGGGGCTGACTTCGAGGGTTTCCGCGTAGATCGGCAAGCGGGTGGCCAGCAGGTCCAGTAGGGCCACTTTGCCGTTGTCGTCCTTGGGCAGGTAGTAACTCTTTGCCATTTCATCGTCTCCAGTTTGTGCTGCTTGGTTGAAGGAAGTGCTCAATGAACCTTGAAGCGCTTGCGCAGGTTTCGGCATAAGCCTGGAAACCCGCTCCCCGCCTGGCTTTGCGGGATATTGGCGTGTTCTGACATGGGGAATCGGCGATGCCACCGGACGTTTTTTTCTCCGGAAAAAATTCTTTTTTCATGGGAAAAATCGGATTTTTCACGCCGACGGTGGATTTTTTCATGGGACGAAACGGTGCGACGGCATGAAAAAAACAGTGGGCGGCGTGTCGCGCGCTTTGGGTCAGGCGTCAAAAGCATGGCGTCACGCGTCTTGATGATTGGGTGGCGTGGCGCGAGGGTCGAGTGGCTTGGCGGAACAGTTTCGTGGGCTGAAAAAATTGATTTTTCATATAAAAAATTGTTTTTTTGGATCCAAAAAATCGCTTGTCGGCCCCGCTGGGCCTTTACGTCAAGCAACGGGATGGAATTTTCATGCGTCGCGCTGGTTTGTTTTTTTGGCGCGGGCCAAACATCTCATGGATTTGCAGGTTACTCTAAATGAATATTGAATGTGAATATTTTGAGAGGCCGGGCGCAGAGGGGCTGTGCGCTGTCGCCGAAGGGGAGGAGATGCGGAACGTGGGGAGGTGGGCCGCCGCCGATGGGCGGCCCGGGGGGGCGGGGTGAGGGGGCGGTAGAGGTTGTCTGGTGGGCGCGGCGGCGGCGGATGCCCTGCGTGCGGGGGCGCCGCGGGGCGCTGGCCTCCGGGGCGTTCAGCCCCAGCGCTTGAGGAAGTCGAGCAGGGCTTCGCGGCGGGCGGGGGGGAGCTTGCGGTAGGCGGCCTGGAGGTCGCGTTCGTCGGCGGGGAGGGGCGGCGCGACGCGGTATTCGGGGGGCTGGGGCTGGTTGGGGTCGTAGTCTCGGGCGCCGCGCCCGGTGACGAGCCACTCAAACCACAGGTCGAGTTCCACGGCGAGGGCGCGGAGGTTTTCGACGGTGGGTTCGGTTCGGCAGCTTTCCCATTCGGATGCTGCGGGCTGAGACACGCCAACCCGCCGGGCGAGTTCTCCTTGGCTGAGCCCCCTAAGTTCCCGTGTTGCCTTGATTCGTTGTCCTATTTTCATGGGACTAAAAATATAGGTAATACCTATATGCCGGTAAATAATTAATGCTGTTGACTTGTTCAATAATCGAAACTTATAGTTGCTGATACATGTTTCGCATATGAGGTTGGCTTCATGACAACGCCGCTGCGCCTTGTGCGTATGAGTCTGGGGCTGACCCAGAGCCAGTTGGCACGTTTGGTTCAGGTGACCCAGCCGCATATTTCGGCGCTGGAGTGCGGTGTGCAGCGTCCTTCGCCGGAGCTGGCGGCGCGCCTGGCGGAGGCGCTGGGGCGGCAGCTGATCAATGAGGAGCAGTTACTGTATCCGGAGCGTTTCAGCGCGGCTGTGCGCATGGAGGAGAAGGCTGGTGATAGGTGATGGTGATGAGCTTGCCGCCGGTCGGGATTCCGGCGGGATATGGGGCGAGGCGGGGAGCGGGCAAGGGGCGTTCTGCTTGTTCTTCCAGCCAAAAGTGGCGTTGGGCGCGCGCAGCCTGGTGGGTTTCGAGGCTTTGCTGCGCTGGTGCCACCCGACCCGTGGGGTGTTGTTGCCGCAGGACTTTGCCGGTTTGCTGGCCGATCCGGGGACGGCGGAGTGGATTGACCTGTGGGTGCTGCAAGCGGCGGTGGGGCAACTGGCGGCGTGGCTGCGGGCGGGGTTCAGGACGTCGGTGAGCGTGAATGTGTCTCCCCATGCGCTGCGGCGGGCCGGTTTGTGTGGGTATCTGCAGGGCTTGTTTGCGCGCAGTTCGGAGGTGTCGCCGCTGGATCTCGAGCTGGAGATTCTCGAGACGGCCTTGATCGCGCCGCTGGCCCAGGTGCGGGCGCAGATTGAGCGGTGTGCGGCGGGAGGGATCCGCTTTGCGCTCGATGATTTCGGTACGGGCTTTTCGTCCCTGAGCCATCTCAAGTGCCTGCCGGTGGGCAGTCTGAAGATCGATCGTTCCTTTGTGGCGGGCATGGTGGACGATGAGCAGGACCGGGCTATTGTGGCGGGCGTGCTGGGCCTGGGGCATGCGTTCCATCACACCGTGGTGGCCGAGGGGGTGGAGACGGCGGCGCAGGCGAGCCTGTTGGCGGAGCTGGGCTGCGATGTGATCCAGGGCTTTTGCGTGGCACCGCCGATGCCGGCCGAGGAGGTGCGGGCTTGGGCGGAGTGCTTCCGGTTTGACGATGATTGGGGGGTGAGGCGTGCAGATGTTCGAGTGTGACAACCCGGATTCGCTGTTGAGTCTGTCGACGGCGCGCCAGCTCGGGCGGGATTTCGAGTGCTTTGCCCGCGGGGCGTTCTGCCTGTTCTTCCAGCCTCAGCTGGGGTTGCGTACGCAGCAGGCGACGGGGATGGAGGCGTTGCTGCGCTGGCGGCACCCGGACCGGGGGATTCTGTTGCCGCGGGATTTTCGTGCGTTGCTGGACGACGCAGGGACCGCGGAGAGGGTCGATCTGTGGGTGCTGCACGAGGCCGTGCGCCAGATGGCGGCGTGGCGTGCGGTGGGGGTGCGGGTGCCGATCAGCGTGAATATTTCGGCACGTTCGCTCCAGCGCAGCAATTTGAGTGCGTACATCGGGGCGTTGATCGATGCCTATCCCGATTTGTCAGCCGCCGATCTCGAGCTGGAGGTGCGGGAGCGGGCATTGATCGAGCAGATGCCGGCGTTGCTGAGGCAGGTGCGGGCTTGCACGGAGCGGGGCATCCGCTTCGCCATCGATGGTTTCGGGACGAGTTTTGCGCGCTTCACTTATCTGAGTGGCATGCCACCGGTGCGCTTGAAGATCGACCGCCGCTTCGTCGGGCGCATGCTGGAACATCCGGATGACCGTGCCGTTGTGCGGAGCATCCTGGCCCTGGCGGATGCTTTTCGCTGGCCGGTGGTTGCCACTGGGGCGGAAACGCTCACCCATGTGGTCCAGTTGACGCGTCTGGGGTGCGAAACCGCCCAGGGCTTCGCCATCGCCCGCCCGATGCCCGCCAGCAAGGTGACGGCGTGGTTGGAGGACGGCAAAGCGTGAGGGGGGTGACCCTGCATCGCTTGCGCCGGTCGGTGTGACTGCTGCGCAACTCGATCCGGGGATCGCGCACTTCGTGCAGGGCGAGGCGATAGCGGATTCGGTCGCCCTTCACGAAGCGGGGGGGCTCAGGTCAGTGAGTTGACGGTGGCGTCGATCTGGGCCTTGAGGCCGACGAGGTCGACGGCGGTGCCGCTGCCCTGGGCTACGCTGGTGTAGATGCCGTCGCCATTGCCGTCGTGGTAGACCTCGAAGTAGCTTTTGTGGCCCTTGGTGAAGGTTTCCAGGACGTAGCCGGCTTCGAGTTCGGTGAAGGTGGTGTTGGGGGAGGTGTTGAGGACCTTGGTGCTGCCGTCGGGGCGGACCGCTTCGACCTGGGTGATGGCGCCGCTGGCATCGAAGGTGAAGCTGTCGCGGATGAGGGGCTGTACGTTGAGAAGGGTGGTGGCGCTACCGGCCTGGATGAAGGTGGTGGTTTCGGAGGCGATGGCGTAGAAGCCGCTGGTGGCGTCGGCGACGAACTGGATGGTCTTGACGGTGCTGCCGGACAGGGTGGTCTCGGTGACGCTGCCGTCGGCGTTCAGTGTGAAGTGCTGGCCGGGCAGGATTTCCCGGTTGTGCGTGATGGTCTTGCCGTCGTCGTCATCGTCCTTGGTCGTGCCGGTGACCACTTGAACGCCCGTCACGGCGCCGTCGCTGATGGTGAAGGTGTAGCCGTGGAGGTGGCCCTGGCTGTCGGTGGTGTCGGGTTCGGCGATGGTGTGGGTTTCGGACGTGATGTGGTAGAGCGTGGCGTCGTTTGCGTCCTGGGTGTACTGGATGGTGTCGGTGCCCCACGGTTTGGTGAGGGTTTCCGTGATGACGCCATCCGTTACCGTGAAGGTAGTGTTGCTGGGGATGGTGAGGCTATGGGTGTGTGTGCCGTACTCCAGGCCGATACCCGTTACCTGGCCGTCGGTGAAGGTGAATTGGAAACCGGAGGTGGTCCTGGCGTTAAGATTCTCGTGTGCATGACTCATGGGTGTCTCCTTCGCAGGTGGTGGAATCCGGAGAGCATTCTTTCCGAAGTCTCCGCAAGGGGCGGTTAAGAAATGCAAGGAAATGTAGTGCGCCGGAGGGACTCGGCGCAGGGCTCGTTTCCACTGGGTACTGGGACCGGTGTTCTAGCCGTGGTGGAGGCAGAAGCGGGAGACGGGCGGGCAGGCGGTGCTGCTGCTTTCCGCCCGGGCCAGTTCGGCGGCCAGGGCGGCGAAGCTGGCGAGGCCGGCGCTGCGTAGCGGCCGGTAGGGGACGCCGTGGCGTTCGCAGGCGCGCTTGAGCAGGGTGACGGCGTTGTGGCCGACGCAGTCGGTGGGGAAGACGACGAGGTCGGTGTTGGCCAGGCTGCTGGCAAACAGGCCGCGGCGGTCTTCGATGCCGCCATCGTGGAGGATGAGTTCGCCGCCGGCGGTCTTGACCATGGCGTGGATGGCCTGGGATGAATGGGGGCGGCCGCCGACGTAGAGGATGCGTTTGCCGCGCAGGGCGTCGGCGATGCTGCCCTGGGTGGGGGCGGCGTCGGAGAACTGGGCGGTGAGGTGGCGGTCGATGGCTTCGAATTCGGCGCGGATCTCGTCGCCGAAGCGGCGTGATTCGGCGAGGGCGGTCTTGAGTTCCTGGGCCCTGTCTTCCGCTTCCTGCAGGCGTTCCTCCAGCTTGTTGGCGCGGGCTTCGTGGTGGGCGGCCTGCTGGTTTTGCGTTTGCAGGGCGGTTTCGAGGGTGTGCACCTGGGCTTCCAGTTGGGTGATGCGGGCGTCCTCCGGGGTGGGGAGGGGGGCGGCGGCGCGCTGCCGTTCGAGGGCGCTGTGCTGCTGGGCGAGTTCCTGCAGGCGGGCTTGCTGGCGTTCGATCTTTTCCTTGAGGCGGGCGTTGTCTTCTTCGAGGGCCAGCAGGCGGCGGATGTCGGCGCGGTTGGCGGCCCCGACCAGGTGGGACAGCATGTGTACTTCGCCGAAGACCAGCTGGCGCAGGCTGAGGGAGGTGGCCGGGTGGGTCATCAGGGCCCAGTAGGTGCCGGGAACGTCGCCGTGGCGCAGGCATTCGGTCCACGCGGCGTAGAGCTCGTCGTCGTTCCTGTGGCGCTGGAAGCGTTTCAGGTCGGCGGCATAGAGGGTGTCGAGCAGTTTGTTGAGGGCCTTGGCGCCGGGGCCACCTTCGCCGGAGAGGCGGACGGCCATGTGGTGGATGTCCAGGTCGGTGGCCTTGGTGCGATCCAGTTCGGAATATTTGGGGATGAGCTTGCGTAGATCGGCCGTGCTCAGGCAGGTGCCGATCAGCGAGCAGTGGAAATAGCCGTCGAGCTCGTGCAGCCGGGTGCGCCGCCGCACGAAGCTGCCGGTGGGCAGTTTGGCCGGCGGGGTGAATGCGTCCTCCATCCATGTGGGCGTCGTTGGGGCGGCATTGTCGGCCTGGAACAGGTGGGCGGGACGGTTCATGACGGGAGCTCCGGAGATTTCGTTGTGCACAAAGATATACAGCGAGGCTCCGCCTTGCAATGTGACTTGTGGCAAGGGGCTGTCGGGTGTGCTTCAATTTATCTTTATGGAATTTTTTGTGCGGCGTATAAACTGCCGCCATGAATGCAAACATCATCCATCACGGTGCGGTCGACGGGGTGACGGGGTCGTGTCACCAGTTCTTCATCGATGACATCAACAGCCTGTTGATCGACTGCGGCCTGTTCCAGGGCGCGGAGACGGCGCCGGACGGCGCGGGGGCGCAGGATCGGCTGGAGATCGGTTTTCCGCTGGAGGCTGTGCGGGCCTTGGTGGTGACCCATGTGCATATCGATCACGTGGGGCGGATTCCGTGGCTGCTGGCGGCGGGTTTCAAGGGCCTGATCCTGTGCAGCGAGCCGTCGGCCAAGCTGTTGCCGGTGGTGCTGGCGGATGCCTTCGCGTTCGGGGTGAGCCGTGATGCGCGGCTGGTGGAGCGTTATCTGGAGATGGTCGAGCAGCGCATCCGCCCGCTCAAGTGGAACACCTGGTACCGGGTGTTCGACGGGAATGGGGCAAAGGGGGCGGGCTGCCGGATTCGCCTGCAGCGCGCCGGGCACATTCTCGGTTCGGCCTATGTGGAGGTGGAGGTCACGCGAGCCGGCGGCGCGGTGCGGCGGGTGGTGTTCTCCGGCGATCTGGGGGCGCCGTTCACGCCGCTGCTGCCGGCGCCGCGCTCGCCCGAGGCTGCGGATGTGGTGGTGCTGGAGAGCACTTATGGCGACAAGGTCCATGAGAACCGCCACGATCGGCGCCGGCAGTTGCAGGCGGTGGTGGAGAAGGCGCTCGGCAACGGTGGTACGGTGATCGTGCCGGCTTTCAGTATCGGCCGTACGCAGGAGTTGCTCTACGAGTTCGAGGACATCCTGTACCAGCAGCGGCGCCAGCCGGGGCCCCATGCGGAAAGCTGGGCGAGCCTGCCGTTCTATCTGGATTCACCGTTGGCCGGGCGCTTCACGCGGCTGTACGGGGAGTTGCAGCCGTTCTGGGACGAGGAGGGGCTGGCCCGCGTGCGTGCCGGCCGCAAGCCGCTGGCCTTCGAGCAGCTGACGGGGATCGAGGATCATGCTGCGCACGAGGCTACGGTGCGCCGCCTGGCCCGCAGCGGCGAGCCGGCGGTGGTGATCGCCGCCAGCGGCATGTGCGCCGGCGGGCGGGTGATGAACTATCTGAAGGCGATGCTGCACGACCCGCGCCACGATGTGCTGTTCGTCGGCTACCAGGCCCGCGGCACGCCGGGCCATGCGATCCAGACCTGGGGGCCGCAGGGCGGCTATGTGGAGATCGACGGGGAGCGCATCGGGATCCGGGCCGGCATTCATTCCCTGTCCGGCTATTCGGCGCATGCGGACCAGAACGATCTGGTGCGTTTCGTCACTCGTATGTTGGAGTTGCCGGCGGAGGTGCGCCTGGTCCATGGCGAAGCCGCGGCCCGCCAGGCGCTGGCGGAGCGGCTCGTCCGTGAGACGGAGGGGCGGGTGACGGTGGTGAATGGCGGGGGATGAGGTGCGTCCCCGGCGCGGAGGCTCAGTGCAGGTCGTCCTTGTCCGGCGGGACGGGCAGGATGGGGATGCCTTCTTCGAGCAGCTCGATCATGTCGCTGGGCTTGGCCTGGCCGCGGATGGCCCGTTCTTCGGCGTCGCCACGGTGAATGCGGCGGGCTTCCTCGACGAAACGCTCGCCGACGTCCTCGGACTGCCGGGCGGCGGCGCGCAGGGCTTCGATCAGCTTGGCCGCGATGGCCTGCGGGTCCGGCTCCGCAGGCGTCCGGGCGTGGGACGAGGTCTGCACGTAGGGCGCCGAGGGCAGCCGCCTGACCTGGTGGGTGCCGCAGTGGGGACAGCTCACCAGACCCCGGGCGAGCTGGTCCTCGAAGGCGTCGCTGGAGGCGAACCAGGCTTCGAAGCGATGTCCTTGGTCGCAGCTGAGGTCGAGAACGATCACAGCGCGAAACGGCAAGCGCCGGCAATCATGGTGCCCGGAACGGGAATCGAACCCGTAGGCCGTGAGGCGGATTTCAAGTCCGCGATGGTGTTTGGCATTGTACGTTTCTATCTGTTCATTCAATACTTTACGGAGGTCAGGCAGACACTCTTTGGGGGCAGCTCATGCGCCAGCCTGCCGCTCAGTCTCGACTTGACGGGCCAACGCGACGGCATCTCGTAGATTCACCTGCAACATGGCCTGCCCGCCGACGTAGCCTGCCAAGGCGCTCGTTGCGCGTTGTTCTATCGCATCGGCCGTGGTCAGGCCGAGTCGAACCAATGCGGCGATGTCCTCTTTATCGTTGTCGGCGAGTCGGGCGATCTTGCTCACGGCGAGATCTACTGGGGAAAGGACATGCACGCGAAACTGATCCACGCCGAGATCTACCGGGATGGCGTCATCCAGATAGTCCTCGTGCAGCAGCGCAAAGGTCGAGTTGTAATTGGTGTCGAGATAGACGACCTGCTGGCTGCCATCTTCAAGTGTTACTTCAACCATCAGGTCATTCGGAAGATAGATGCGTCCCCCGAACTCCGCGTCTACGTCGGTCGTGACGCGATTGGCCGTATAGAGATGAACGGCCATCCCACCAGCCAGGTACACATTGACGGGGGTGCACAGCGACAAGCGATCCGCCAGTTGCTTGAATAATTCCCGCAGCCCTTCCGCCAGCGCTGTGCGGGTATGAAACACTTGGTTCGTTGACATGGGTTCAATGCCCACGGAGCTGGTGAGTCAGCATGTCCCGCAAGCGAGGCAGGCTAAAGACCCAGCCCTTTCTGACGACATCTGCCGGGGCCAGTTTCTCGTCCGGATGTAAGGCGAAATACTGCTCGCTGGCTTGCATCAAGCACCTGGATTCGACGGGAAATCGAGACTGAACGACCATTGCCGCCAAGCGGAACACATTGGCCTCGCGCTGGTCCTGCGCCGACTGGGCAACTTTCAGTGCGATGGCAGAGCACCGGGCAAGTAGCGCTGATTCCGCCTCTCTGGCCGTCATTGCCTTACTCTCCATTCACGACGAGGAATTACGATCATTCCTATCATAAAGAACAACGGCCCCATAAGGGGCCATTGCCTGGAATTGCGTGGTGCCCGGAACGGGAATCGAACCCGTAGGCCGTGAGGCGGCGGATTTTAAGTCCTTATTGTATTCCTGCGCACTCATAAAATCAATGGGTTAGATTCGTTAAATTTTGCACACGGTGTTGCACATATAAATCTCTGTGCAGTCTCTGCACACGCGCCACACGCGCCCCGGCGGCGGGCGGGCAGGTATGTCCGTCCGTGCGCCGTAGCGCTATAGCGCGTTAGCGGGCGCTATACAGCGCCCGTTAGGCTTTCTCAATACTCAATAATACAACGATTTCAGATGACGAATCTTCGTTAGCATCAGTACCAAAAAAATGGAGACTTCTATCGGTATTCGTAGAGCGCTTAGAGTCTGATAAACCGCCGAGCAGCAGCATTTGACCAGGTGTGACAACAACGTCAGAAACGAATGACCTTTTCAGCTTGGTAGGCGTTTGCGCTAAACCCGTGTCCGTTTTAACGAATGAGGACACCTCCTGCGAGATTTTGAGACGTACAGAGTCAGCGAATACACGCGGCGAGATATTGAGCAGTACGCCAGCGTTTTGATAGCTGATGCTCTGTTGTGTCGAATTATTAGCGGTCACGATAGCGCCGAGAGTAGGTGTGTCACTACCGATATTAGCAGAGGCGCTAGACCCGTCAGCAGCACCGAGAACAGGCGCGGATAGCAGTTTAACGCGACTATCAGCAGCGAGCGAACCAACGACGGCAGACACGCTATTACCGGCAGATGAGAACGAAACGCTATTGCCAGCGGGTGCACTACCGATGTTTAGTTTCAGGCGGTCATTGAGTAGGGACATAGCGAGCGATAGGCCGGAGGCGTCGCTCCTGCTATTGCGCACCTCGAATACGTACGTGCGTACGAAAACCTGTTGGACGGGAATATCAATCTCGTCCAAAAATTTCTTGAATTGAGCTAATGCGAGTTTTTCACCTTTCACAACGAGTAACGAGGGGTCGCCATTCGTTTGTGAAAACGTTGTTGCACCCGTCGAAAAGTCAGCGCCCAGCGCACCGCCCTCCTTAGACGGTGTAACAGCAGGAGTCAGAGCCGGGCGAGCAACGCCACCGGAAAACGAAAAATGCAAAGAGGGAAATACGGAGAAATACGCGGACATTTCAGAAACGGCACGATAACGCGGTGCATAGATGAAAATGTCTCCCGCGTCAGCGTCGGCTTTCTTATCCGATTTTCTATCAACGATATACACGCCGCGAACGTCGCGCAATACGTAGCCTGACGCGTCCAGCACGTCGCGCAATACGTTGAGCAGGTCAGCAGGTTTAACGCCACTCAAATCAGCAGAAACCAGCGCATTATCAGCAGCAGCGCTAGACGTGAGAACGTAGGGTTTGCGGAGAATTTCACCAATAGTCCGATGAAGAAATTCGGCGAGCGGCAGGCCCGAGCCATACGTTTTGAACTCTGTAGCAGCCGGCAGCGGCGGCGGGAGTAACAGCGGCGGCGTAGCCGCATATGCACTAGTCGAGATAACGAATAGCGCGGGTAAAAATCGTTTCATAGTTGCCCCTGTTAGTTATTTAGGTAGAACAGACGCGCCAGGGCGTGTGCTCTGTGTATAGCTAACGTAAGTCGGGAGTTTATTAGTCCATGGGGTAACACGACTATCATCGGGCGCTATTGTTAAATAAACCTCGCCCCCCGCGCCGGTCGAATACGAGCCCGGCGTGAGGGTGCGATAGCGCCCGTTCTCATCAGCGACGATAAACACGGGCAGAGAGCCAACTTTATACGAAGCAACAACGCGCCAGGATTGCAAGCTAGTCGAAGCAGGAGCAGGGGCAGTAACAAGGGCGTTAGCAGGGCCTGTAGCAGGGCCTGTAGCAGGGGCAGTAGCAGGGGCAGTTACGGGGGTAGCAGCGGGAACGCCCTGCGGATGCGCTAGTTTAGAGAACGACGTATAGGCTAAATAAAGACAAAACGCCATTAGCGGCAGACCAAGTATTTTGCCGTATTTAAACAGGGGCGTATTGTAAATTGAACGGCGTTTGTCTGCGTCATCCGTAACGCCGCCTGAGTTCGCAGATTTATACAACGGAAAAATATCAGGGTCGTATTTTTCAGTGTAATGCGTGGTTGCGCGTCGATTGTTGCCGTCGTAGACGAAAACCTGAAACGTGTCAGAACGGCCCGTGATTTTCATTTTACGAAAAATGTACTGAGCCTCAATCAGCGGATGAATTTGTTTCGTTAGCTGCGATTTTGACTGCGTGAGCAGTGTAATTTCGATAGCGTTATGCGTTGCGGGGTCAGTGTAGTGACCGTGATAGGGGAAAAATTCGGCTTCGATTTCGTTAAGCGCTTGACCTGCGGGCCAATACCGCCAGGCTTCATCTAGCGCGAGATGATAACCAGGCTGAACAACAGCATCAGGGCATAGAGTAGAGTGATAGAGAAATTTTTTCTCTTTGAGCAGACGCTGTACATCCTCGGGCGTTCTAATAATGAGCAGTTTATTCAACTCATCGAGCGAGATTTTCAGATACGCAGCGATACCCGCAGGGTCAAGACCTGCGATATCAGTAACAGTGATAACGCCACGACGCAAAAAATGCATGAGGCGATATTTGACGCCGTAGTGAGATTTTCCAGAGCGAGGAGGGCCGCCGAGTAGTTGAATGGGCATTAGTTAATAAACGGAATGCGACGAATGAGAAAACGGGCAGTATAAGCAGAAAACAGATACGTCAAACCAAGCCCGCCTTGTGCGTAGTCAAAAAAATACCACGCGCCAGGGGGCATAAACGAAAACAATTCGGGCAAGCTCGCGGCATTAAACCAAGACGGAAGCAGAGATACGAGGATATCTATCAGAACAGTAACGCCGTACCACAAAACTGCGAGAACAGCCCATTTCACCGCGCCAGCGCCGAGCACATAGCGCAACAACCAGCCAAACGCCGATACTAAAATTCCCCACATATCACGCCCCCATTACGATAACGATTGCAGCAACAACGTATAGCAACTGGAGGGCGTTCTGCATAAACGATTTAATGGAGTCGGTCTCTAGCAGGTCGCACATAGCGTTACTATTAACATTAAGCCGCAAATTCCAGGCATTCCAGTTAAAAGCAAAGGCGGGGCACGTGGCAGTATGCGCCGGCAATTGGAATTCGGAAAACGGATTGAGTTTAGATTTTACAGAGTCCAAAAACGTACCCGGTTTAGCCGCGAGCGCAGCCGCTTGAGCTGCTGCGTCGGGCGCGTCTGTATCAGTATGTCCGTCGCTCTCAATTCTCATCGTGTCCGGAACAACAAACGAGGACTTGCAGTTAGAGCACGAAACTTCGCCTTCGATTTCGAGAACTTTAGGCCAGTTCGAGACAACGACTTGAGATAGCGCACTAGAGCTAGTGTTAGCGCCAATGCCAGATTTAACGCTGGTAGATGAACCAGAGGCGACAGGCGCAGCGGTCGGATTAGACGTAGTGACAGACGACGGCGATAACGTCGTAGTCGTTGTAGTCGTTGTTTGACTAGCAGAATCAGGCACAGATTGAGAAATAGAAACAGCGCCGGGCGTGCCCTGAGTCGAAATAGCAGGGCGAGTAACAGTAACGGATTTGCCCGTGTTAGGGTCAGTAGCGGTAATAGACGGCGGACTAGACGAGGTGCCGGGGGTAGCAGCTAAAAACATATTGTTTTTAGCACGCTGGCAATCAGGGTCGTATTTGTTATAGACCGGGTCGCCGTTATCTGAAAACGACAGACGACAGTAGCCGTCGGCGAGACTAGCACCGCCCGAACCGGCTTTCAGAACACAACTCGAAATGTTGTAATCGAAATACGACGTAGTAGAGTCGCAGTTAGCGGCAGTACCGGTAGAGCTACGCATCGTAACGCTAACAGCAGACGTGCCGCCCGACGTCCAGTTGTAGTTAGAGGACGTGAGAGTACCTAGGCCTGTACCGGTTTTAGTAACAAAACGGATGCAGGCACCGCCGGAGCCCATGTAGGTAGCAGATGCAGTATTGGTATCGCATTCAGGCGAACCAGAATAAGGGACAACGTAATACGCGTAATTGACGCTCACGCCGAAATACGTGTACATATAATCAGCAAAACGCGTTTGAAATTCTGTCCACTGAGCTGACGGAGTCAGGCTACCATTACACGTAGATTGATTAGCAACACACGCCGATTTATCAAACCAGAGGTAGGGGAGCCCTGTACCCGTTTTCCACGGTTGAAACAGAACAGGGCTAGTAGCCGTGACGCTCTGCGTACCGCCAGTGGCTAAATCGGGATTCGGGTCAGCGGCGAGCGGTTGAGTAGACGTGATAACAGTCGTTTTGCCTGTAGGACTAGCGCTATCGCTAGCAACGAGAATAGCAGCAACGACTGCAACACCAATTGCAACAAGACCGATGCCTGTAACCGCCGCGGCAGTACCTCCCGCATACGCAATAACACCGCCCGTGCCGGCTGCTGCGGCAGCAATAGCAGGTTCATACGTGATGAACTGTGCAAACATCGCGTTAGCACGCTGAACAGTAAAGAGCAGCGTTAGTGAGATAAGCAGTAGAGCTGCGAAACGACGGACGCGAGTAGTCATTAGCGATTAAAACCGTATATCAAAGCAAAAGCGCAGGCGATGCCATGAAAAAATAGCATCAGATTCCAAGCGTCAGCCGAGCTCATCAGTAGTCACCACGTTCAAAATCGTGAACGCCTGTAGACTCAACATCAAACGCACGTTCATAGTCATAGTCGTGGCCCTCGGGCAGGGCATCATCAGTGCTAGCGACAATACCCCTGACAATCTGATACGCACGCGTAGCTAACGTAATACCGAGCATCACAACTGAAACAGAACCAATAGCGATTAAAATCGTAGAGGCGTCGGGTATCAGCGAGGAGAAATCCGCGGTTATGGGAGAAATAGCCATTTAATAAACCTCCAAAAAAAGGGGAGGCCGAAGCCCCCCCCTTTGTAGGGGCTTAGCCCGCGCTCTTAGTCAGAGACTTAACGATGCGATAGGCCTTCACAGACAACGTGATACCCAGCGCAACACCGGCAACGGCCAGAATAGCGGTACCAATGGTGGTAGCGTCGGGAGTCAGAGTAGACAGGTCGCCGGCAGTGGGGCCAGCAGCAAACGCGGAGCCGACAGTAGCGGCAAGACCAGCAACAGCAGCAACAGATTTTTGAACGAACTTCATTTTGTTTTCCTTTATTTTTGTTTTAGTTGGATTTACAGGAAACCGTCCTGTTAGCGGTTTTTTCAGTGAATCAGGCACTACGAATAATCCCAAGCATTTCACCGAGAAACCTAGATAACCAGTATATAAACACCGTAACGCCGAACGCGGCAGTCCAGAATGACCCGGCGAGAGCATAGTCAAACGGTGCAGTTACAGAGTCAAAATAGCTAGCCTGCGATGCATCAACAACATACGCAGTTGTAGCGGTCGGTGCGGTACCCGCCGGGCAGGGCGAAACGGTCTCAGCGGCAGGAGCGCACACTAGAACGGTTTGAACAGAGCCGACAGACATAGCGAGTTAGACCGGTTGAAAATCACGAAACGCGACGCCAACGCGCTTATTACGAAAACCAGCGTCATTCACCACATAGAGTTCGTAATAGGTTTGAGCTGCGGTATAAACACCAGCAGCCAGAACCCGGTCTTCATCAAAATAGCGACGCTCATCAACAACAGAAACGGCCTCGGCTTGGTCGAGTTGAACAGCTTGAGTCCACATAGTTTTTCCGGACTTTGTTTGGCGCTTCTGCGCAGCCAGCACGCGAACAACAACGCGAGCATTGTTAGTAGTATCAGTCATAAAAAATCCCCTGTTAGTTTTGGAGCGCGGTTGAAATCGTCAGGGGCTAACGCAACTCGCCGCGCATAGTTATGCCTGTACCCCTATTTTTTTTATTGTCAGCTAATCGTATAGATACTGATTATTCAAAAAACGGGATATTTTTGAAAAAATATAAAAAATATTTTGTAGGGGCCAACGGCTGCGCCGTTTAAGAGCGCGAAGCGAGGGGATAGCGTTTTAAATAGGATGAATAACGGAAAGCGTTGAATTTATAACGTCAAAGTATAAACGTTATAATAATGGCGGTATTCGGTGTATTCATAACGGCACAAATAGCACGTTATAAACAGAGCGGTAAGCGGTGAATTGCTGACGCAACGCAATTTGCGCAATAGCGCAATACGAAACGCAGCGGGTAAAGCGTAGAGCTCAATTATACGAAATAGACGAAAAAGAGCAATGAAAAAGGTCCGCTGTCAAGTCTTTCATGCAGACATGTAGCGGAGCGAAAGGTCTTGTGGGGCAACAGGTTAGGCCAGATTCCGGCCGTTGCTTGCTCTTGCCGCTTTTTGAGCTAGGTGCCGCATAGGCGCTTCGCGGTGGTAAGCCTGGGGGCGGCACAGCGGGCAAGATCGCATGGTCATCATAGCCCCAGCGTGTCGCAATCCACCTCTCAAAGCGAAAGCGCAGCCCACGGGCTGCGCTTTCGTCATGGGCGATGGCGGATACGTCCGCATCGTCAGGGCTGTTTCGGTGGCGCGGCCCTGGGCGTCGCTCCTTTCCTGAATCCCCGATCCCCCGCCATGAACACCTCCAGCATGTGCGGGATCAGCGTCATGGCATCAACCGCCTCGCCGTAGGTCTGCGCATGCAGGGCGGCGTAGCGGTCGAGGTCGGCTTTCAGGCTGGCCGGGCAGGCAAAGGTCAGTTTGACGCTTTCGGTCTTGGGCAGCGGCCCAAGCCGCAGCTTCTTGGTCGTGCTCATTGCGAAGCTCCCCGATTGAAGAACAGTGGCTGGTACGGCCGCAGCACCAGATCCCGGTTGACGATGATTCGCACGGGCAGGCCAGGCCGCTCGGTCAGCGTCGGCTGGATGTTCATGTTGCGTCGGGTGATCTCCTGGCCGACCTGATTGATGCTGTCCTGGGCGCTGTCACGCCCGGCGATGACGATGCGGTTGCCGTCCTGGCGGTTCTCTGGCGCGGCCAGCTCTGCGCCGACGCCCAGCAGCGTCGTCAGCACCGCACCGGCAAAGATGCGGTTCCAGTGCCAGTCCACGTCATCCTCCAAGCCCGCGTAGCCGGCCGGGTCGGTGCCGACAAGGTTGTCGAGCGTCAGCGAGGACGTGTCGGGCAGGATGATCCGGTTCCACACCACCTGCACGCGGCTCTGTCCGTAGCTGACCTGGCTGTTGTAGCGCCCGAGGATGCGCGACCCCTGCGGAATCAGCAGGAACTTGCCGGTGGCTGTGTCATAGACCGGCTCCGTCACAGTGCCGATCACGTCGCCTGGCAAGTCCGACTTGATGCCTGTCACCAGCGCACCGGCGATCACCGTTCCGGCCATCACCTGATACGGCGACGCGGGCAGCGCCAGATTGCCGGAATTGCGGGTTTCCGTAGAACCGGCTTTCAGGAACGCCTCTTTCTGGTCTTGCTGGTTCTGCACGGCGGTCGGGTCGGCGGGCTGGGCCGCCGTCGAGGCAGGCCCAGCAGCGAGCGGATCGAAGGCCGCAAGCGTGCTTGCAGCCCCTGGCCCTGCCTGCGCGACCGTGGCGGCGGTCTGCCCTTGGCCGCCCGAGCGGAAGAACACCGACGAGGCCGCCGCCGCGTCCGCCTCCTTACGCAAGGCATCTTCGGGATCATGTCCTGGCGGCGAATAGCCCGGCGTCACCGGCTGCTGCGAGGCGACGATGGCCGGGCCAAGGTCGCCGGGCAACGGCGGCCCCAGCTCGGGCACATCGGGCGGCAAGGCTGGTGGCAGCTTCGAGTAGTCCGTCGGCAGCGCATCCAGCCCTTCGGACTTCGAGACGCGATCGACGTTGTAAAGCTCGGTTTGCTCGCCCGCACTGCGTCGCTGCGGTTGTAGCGACCAGATCGTGGCCCCAAGGACGGCGACCGACAGGCCGCCGACGAGGATGGCCAGCGTGCGCCGGTTCAGGCGAGTGACCGGGCGCGGCTGGGCGCGCAGCGCCACCGCTTCCGGCGCGACCTTGCCTGCCTGCGGCGTGGCGAGGTCGGGGGTGTCGTCCTGGCTCATGGTCAGTTCCTCCGTGCCACGCCGTCCGTGCGCTCAATTCGCACCACGTCGCCCTTGTCCCCGCCCAGGCGCAGTTCGGCGGCACCGAACAGCCGATCCACGATGTAGTACGGCGAGCGGAAACGGTAGTTGACCAGTTGCCCGTCGCCTTCCGGCCCGATCACGAAGAGCGGTGGCAGGTCGCCTTGCGCGATGCCGGCGGGAAACTGGATATAGACCTTCTGCCCGTCGTCGAAGGCGCGCAGCGGCTTCCACGGCGGGTTGCTACCGCTGACCGCGTAGCGGAAGCGCAGGTTTTCCAGCGACAAGCCGGAGTCCACCGGCGCGGCGGCGCTGGCCGCCTGCGCCTGGCGTTGCAAGGCCAGCATCCGGTCGCGCGGATACTCCCAAGAAGCCGACGCCATCCACGTCTTTTCCGTCGAAGCCAACTCCAGCAGGTACGTCCTGCGGTTGGTGGTGATGACGAGATTGGTCTTGAGGCCCGAGCGGATCGGCTTGACCAGCACATTGACCCGCAGGTCGGCACCGCTGCCGCTGGACGTATCGCCCACGATCCACCGCACGGTATCACCAGCGGCCACCGTCACCAGCTCCTCGCCCGGCTGGAGCGAAATCACGGTGACGCGGCCCACGGCTGCATAGACTTGGTAGAGCGCGCCATCGGTGAACGGCCATACCTGAATCGCGTTGACGTATCCCTCGCGCGTGGGTGCGATACGCGCCTCGGCATTGGCCCGTGAGACGCGCACCTTCTCGTCGGCTGGCTCCGGCGTGGGCTTGGCGTCCTCGGCTTCGGGCAATGGCTTCAACTGCGCCGGCATCGGCAGCACCTCGGGCACCGCCACCACCTCCACCTGCGCGGGTGGCTCGGGTAGCGGCTGGGCCTGCACCGGCTCATCGAGCGAGATGGTCGGCGGTGGCTTGCCCTGCGTGGCGCACCCCCCCAGGGCAAGGAAGATCACCTGCAAGGCGGATTTACGGAAAAGATCATTCATGGCTTGGCTCCTTCGGAAGAATCCAGTTCGCGGCTCCACGACAGGCCGTTGACGTAGATGCCCAGGGGGTTCTTGCGCAGGCGTTCTTCGGTGCGCGGCGGTTGGAGCACGATGGACACAACGGCCGTCCACCGCTCCAAGCCCGCCGCGGCGCCGTTGACGTAGCGGCGTTCCGTCCAGCGCACGTTGAAAGACGTGTCGCTGGCGCGCACGACGCTGTTGATCTGCACCGTCACCGACTCCTTGCCAATGCGCGCGAACGGGTCGTTGACCCGCGCGTAGTCGTTGAGCAAGGCCGCGCCCTTGTCGGTCGTGTAGTCGTAGGCGTCCAGCCAGTTTTGGCGGACAACGATGGGGTCGATGGACAGTGAGCGCACCATCGTCACGAAGCGCGCGATGTGGTGCGCCTGCTGCGCATCGGTGGGGCGGTACGGCGTGGCGGCTTCGCCCACGGCGCGCACGTGCTCCGTGTCCACCTCGACCACCCAGGGCGTCACGATGGACTGGCCCGAGAGCCAGACCAGGCCACCGGCCTCCAGCAGCGACAGCACCAGCAGTCCAAAAGCCATCAGGCGCCAGTTCTTCGTCTGCACTCGCGGCGAGCCGATACGTTCGTCCCACACCTGGCCGGCAGCTTGGTACGGCGTGGCAGGCTGCGGCGTGTCGGCGTAGCGCACCTGCGGTTTCTTGAATCGCATGGTCAGTTCTCCTTATGAATCGGAATCGCGCAGGCTCGGCCCCTGGCCGGAGCCGCCGCCATCGCCACCGCGCAGCGCGTGGGCGGTGGTGGTCGCGGCGTGGGTGAGTTGCTGGCGGCGATGCAGGCGCTTGGCCCAAGCGGGCTGTTCCTGTGGCTGCGCCGTAGCGGCCCCGGATGCAGCCTCGCCTGCGGCACCCCGAGCGGATGCCGCACCCGCGCCGCCAGCGGCAGCAGCGCCATTCCAGCCAGCGCGGAAGGGAGCGGCCATGCGTTGCCCGGCAGCGGAAGCGCGGGATGCAGCGCCTCGCCCGGCTGCCTGCGCGCCGGTCTTGGCGACGTTGCCCAGGCCCGCCATCGCGCCCTTTGCGCCGCCGCCAGCGGCGGCGGAACCGGCCTGG
The DNA here is from genome assembly GCF_056724105.1 of Zoogloea sp. GDB6. Taxonomy (NCBI): domain Bacteria; kingdom Pseudomonadati; phylum Pseudomonadota; class Betaproteobacteria; order Rhodocyclales; family Zoogloeaceae; genus Zoogloea; species Zoogloea sp. GDB6. The sequence goes on from NZ_CM161497.1 coordinate 1,173,486, forward strand.
AACGCCGACTTCGCACTGCTGGCCGCCGACGTGGCGGCGCGTGCACCGCTACCGGCCAGCTTGGCGGCAGCCGGGGCCATGCGCGCACCAGCAGCCACGGCGCCACCCACGCCCGTCGCGGCGGCGCCGATGGCGACGGCCGTGCCGGCAGCGCCGACAGCAGCACCGGCCATTGCGCCAGCGCCGAGCTGCGGCGCACCGGAGACGAGGCCCGTGGCGATGCCGGGGCCGAAGATCCCGAGCGCCAGCAAGGTGAGCGAGGCCAGCATGATGACCAGCGCGTGGTCAATAGACGGCTCGGCGGGATGGACTTGGAACTGAGCGAACAAGCCCGAGCCGATGCCGACGATCACGGCCAGCACCAGAACCTTGACGCCGGAGGCCACCACGTTGCCCAAGACCTTTTCGGCGAGGAACGCGGTCTTGTTCCAGAGCGCGAATGGCACCAGCACGAATCCGGCGAGCGTGGTCAGCTTGAACTCGATCAGCGTGATGAACAGTTGGATCGCCAGCACGAAGAAGCACAAGACCACGACCAGCCAAGCGAGGAACATCACCACGATGGGGTCGAGGTTCACGAACACTTCGGGAAAGCCCGCCATCTCGCCGATCTGCTCCAGAATCGGCGCCCCAGCGTCGATGCCGGTTTTCGCCAGCCGGCCCGGCTGCAAGAAGTTCTCCATCGTGATGGCCGAGCCGGTGGCAGTGATGCCCAATCCCGCAAACGAGCGGAACACGATGCTGGCCAGCCAGTTGAAGTTATTGATGATGTAGGCGAAGGCACCGACGTAGAGCACCTTGCGCAGCAGCTTGGCGATCACGTCCTCGCCCTGGCCGGTGGCATGGCTCATGGCCCAATACAGGCCGGCGATCGTCATGTCGATGACGATCAACGTGGCCGTTAGGAACGCCACTTCGCCCCGCAGCAGCCCGAAACCCGAGTCGATGTAGGCGGCGAAGGTGTTGAGGAACTGGTCGATGATGGTCACGTCATTCACGGCGTGTCCTCCGGTTCGGCGGGAAGGGCTGGCGCCATGCCATCGGCCGGTTCCTCGAAGCTCGGCGGGATCGGCGGCAGGTCGGCCAGCGTCTGGTATTCATCCGGCCCGGCCTCGCCGGAAAAGAAGCGACGCCGGAAGGCTTCAGCGGCGGCGCGGCAAGCGTCCTCGCCCGTGGCCTGCCGGTCGGCCGCGCATTGCGCGCGCAATGCCTTGAGCCGCACGGGATCGGCGGCCAGGGCATCGGCAAGGTTGTCGGCCGGCTGCTTGCCGCAAGCGGCCAACAGCACGACAAGCACCACAACTGACGGGGCGAGGACGCATCGCATGGCGGCCTCCCGTCAGTTGCCGTAGAAGTTCACGGACTGCGGCGTGTACGGCGTGCCTTCGCCCAGGAAACGCCGCCGCACTTCGCGGGCGCGCTCCGTGGCCGCCGCCTGCCGCGCCAGCTCCAGCGACGCCGCCCGGTCTTGCGTGATCTGGAGCCGCTGCGACTGGATGGATTGCTTGGCCTGCAAGGCCAGCAACTGATTCATGGCCTGCATCGCCTGCAACGCACCTTCGGCCGACTGGCTCTTGCCCACGAGGTCGGCCAGCACGCTTTCGTCTTCGCCCAGGTTCTGCGACACCTGCGCCTGCATCTGCATGGTGGTCTGCAAGCCGTTGAGCGTGTTCCGCCAACGCTCCTGTGCGTCGCGGTACATCTGGTCGCCGCTGACGGTGGCGGCGTACTGCTCGGGGTACAGGCGCGCGAAGTCCCGATCGAGGTTCGTCACGTCGTAGGCCAAGCCTCGGGCCTGCGCGATCAGCCGCTCGGTCGTCGCCAGGTTGGCACGCAACTGGTTCACCACGCTGGACGGCAGGCTGGCGAGGTTGCGCGCCTGGTTCATCAGCATCTGCGCTTCGTTCTGAAGCTGCTGGATCTGGTTGTTGATCTGCTCCAGCGTGCGGATCGCGGTCAGCGTGTTCTGCACGAGGTTGGTGGGATCGACCACGACCCATTGCGCATGGGCGGTGGCGGTGCACAGCATGGCCGCAATGGCAATGGCGACAAGGCGCTTCTTCATGGCAGGTTCTCCAGGGGTTGGTCAGCGAGGGAACCCGGCGCGAGGCCGGGGAACGAGGGCAGCAGGTCGGCCGCCCAATCGAGGCCGTGATGGCGCAGCCAGGCACCCGCGAAGCCGGGCACGCCGGCGTCCAGCAGCACGCGGTCGATGTCGCGCTGGTCTTGCGGCGTGGAAGCGCCCGCAAAGGCCAGCGCAGCCGGCCCCAGGTCGAGGTCGAACAAGCGGTTGCCGAGGCGGGATTGGTAGTAGTAGTCGCGCTTGGGCTGCGCGGTGGCGACGATTTCGATCTGCCGCCTGTTAAGGCCGAAGCCCTCGTAGATCGTGCGAATCTGCGGCTCGGTCGCCTGTGGGTTGGGCAAGAAAATCCGACTCGCGCAGCTCTCGATGATCGCGGGCGCGATGCTCGAATCCTTGATGTCGGCGAGGCTCTGCGTGGCGAAGATGACGCTGACGTTCCTCTTGCGCAGTGTCTTGAGCCATTGGCGGATACGCGCGGCAAACACCGGGTCATCGAGGAACAGCCACGCTTCATCGAGGATTAGCAGCGTGGGCGCCCCGTCGAAGCGTTCATCGAAACGCGCAAAGAGGTAATGCAACACGGCCATGACGGCGGCCTTGCTGTGCATCAGCTCCTCCATCTCGAAGCACTGCACGTCGGCCATGCCCAGTCGGTCGTGGTCGGCGTCCAGCAGCTTGCCGTGGGCGCCACCCAGCACATAGGGCGACAGCGCCTGCCGCAGCGTGTTCGATTGCAGCAGCACGGAAAGTCCCGTCATCGTGCGCTGCTCCACCGGCGCACCGGCGAGACTTCCCAGCGCCGACCAGATAGCCGCCTTCTCGTCGGGGCCGACCGCCACGCCTTCGTGCAGCAAGCGGCCTTCGATCCATTCGGCGGCCCAGGTGCGGTAGCCCTCGCGGTCGATGCGCGCGAGTGGCTGGAAGGCGATTTCGCCATCCGTGCCCAGGTCGTAGTTTTCGCCACCCAGGCCGAGGATGGTGGCCCGCATGGAGCGGCCCATGTCGAAGGCGAAGATGCGCGAGCCGCGATAGCGGCGGAACTGCATCGCCAGCGTGGCGAGCAAGACCGACTTGCCCATGCCGGTCGGCCCCGCAACCAGTGTGTGGCCCACGTCGCCGATGTGCGTCACCAGCCGGAACGGCGTGGCGCCGTCGGTGCGTGTCACGATCAGCGGGGGGCCGTCGAGGTGTTCGTTCTTCTCTGGCCCAGCCCATACCGCCGACACCGGCATCATGTGCGCCAGATTCAGCGTCGAGACGATGGGCTGGCGCACGTTGGCGTAAGCATTGCCGGGGATCGAGGACAGCCAGGCATCCACGGCATTGAGCGTTTCAGGGATGGTGACGAAGCCCCGACCCTGGATGACGCGCTCCACCATGCGCAGCTTCTCGTCTGCGACGGCGGCGTCCTCGTCCATGACGGTGACGGTCGCCGTCAGATAGCCGAAGGCGACTTGATCGCTGCCCAACTCCTGCAAGGCAGCATCCGCGTCCGCCGCCTTGTTGTTGGCGTCGGTATCGACCAGCGGGCTTTCCTGCTGGAAGATCGTTTCGCGCAGCAGCGCGATGACGTTCTTGCGCTTGGCGAACCACTGGCGGCGCAGGCGTGAAAGTTCTTTTTCCGCCTCGGCTTTGTCGAGGCAGAGAAAGCGCGTGCTCCAGCGGTACGCAAAACCGAGGCGGTTGAGGTCGTCCAGAATCCCCGGCCAGGTCGAGGTCGGGAAGCCCCGCACCGACACCACGCGCAGGTGCTGGTCGCCCAGCATCGGCGCCAAGCCGCCGACCAGCGCCGAATCGGTCAGCAGCGCGTCGAGGTAGAACGGCACTTCGGGCACGCCGATGCGGTAGCGTCGCGTCGAGATGGTCGCGTGCAGGTAGGTCAGCGTCTGCGCGTCATCGAGCCAGTCAATTTCCGGCATCACGCCATCGAGCAGGTCGAAGACGCGATCCGTCTCGGCGACGAAGGCTTGCAGCCGCTCGCTCCAGTCCACGCCATTCGTCGGCGTGTTCTCGTAGAGCATCTTGGCTGCACGGGCACGGGATTCTTCCGGCGGCAGGTAAAGCAGCGTCAGGTGATAGCCGCTCTCGAAGTGATTGCCCGATTCCTCGAAGGCGGCCCGGCGTTCTTCCTCCACCACCCACGAAAGCGGCTCGGGAAACTCCGAGTGCGGATAATCGGCCGCAGGCCGGCGCTCGGCTTCGATGAATAGCGCCCAACCCGATCCCATGCGTCGCAGCGCGTTGTTCAACCGCGCCGACGTGGCGATCAGCTCGCCTTGCGTCGCGCTGTCGAGGTCAGGCCCGCGAAACCGGGCCGTGCGCTGGAAACTGCCGTCCTTGTTCAAGACGACGCCCGGCGCGACCAGCCCGGCCCAGGGCAGCCAGTCGGCAAGCAAGGCCGGGCGCTGGCGGTATTCGGCGAGGTTCAGCATCGCGGCGTCCTCCCCTCACACGTCCAGCAGCGGGCGGTGCTTGATGTGCCGGGCGAAGACCTGCATGAACTGCGGATCGACGCGCGCACCCCACACCGCCAGCGAATGGCCGACGATCCAGAGCACAACGCCGGGAATCCACAGTTGCAGGCCCAGGCCGACAGCGGCGGCCAGCGTGCCGTTGGCGATCGCCACGGTGCGCGGCGCACCGCCCAGCAGAATCGGCTCGGTCAGCGAGCGATGCAGCGGAACCTCGAAGCCGTCCGCGAAGGTGTCCGGGGCACTCATACGACGGCCCCGCCGGAGAAGCTGAAGAACGACAGGAAGAAGCTCGAAGCCGCGAAGGCGATGGACAGACCGAAGACAATCTGGATCAGCTTGCGGAATCCGCCGGACGTGTCGCCGAAGGCGAGCGCGAGGCCCGTGGCGATGATGATGATGACCGCGACGATGCGCGCCACCGGCCCCTGGATGGATTCGAGGATGGATTGCAGCGGGCCTTCCCACGGCATCGAGGAACCGGCGGCCTGCGCGGTTCCGGCCAGGAACAACAGCAGCGCGGCCAGCAGCAGCCCTTGCCTCGCACGGCGGGCCAGGCAGCGCAGCCGCGCAAGACGCAAAGCCGGATTTGCAGAAAAACGGAAGACAGGAATGGTCATCTGCGTCATGGCAGTTCTCCAAGTGAGTCAGGGGATGGGGAAGTCGCCGCAGCGGGTGCGGCATCGGGACGTGGCGGCAGCTCGGGAAACGGCGTTTCCAGCGCGTCCGCCAGTTGGTAGCCCACGCCGTCGAAACCGACGACGCGGGCGATGCTCTCGATGCGGCGCTTGCGCCCGCGTCCGGCAATGTGGATCACCACGTTGACCGCCTCGGCGATCAGCGCACGGGGCGGATTCACCGCCACTTCGAGAATCAGTTGCTCCAGGCGCAGCAGCGCGCCGAGCGCGGAGCCGGCATGGATCGTGGCGATGCCGCCTGGATGGCCTGTGCCCCACACCTTGATGAGATCCAGTGCCTCGGCGCCGCGCACCTCGCCAACGACGACGCGATCAGGCCGCAGGCGCATGGACGAGCGCACCAGCTCGGTCATCGACACCACGCCTGCGCGGGTGCGCAGGGGAACGTGGTCGCGGGCTGCGCATTGCAGCTCCACCGTGTCTTCGAGCACCAGCACGCGGTCGCCCGTGGCGGCGATCTCGGCCAGCAGCGCGTTGGCCAAGGTCGTCTTTCCGCTGCTGGTGGCGCCGGCGATCAAGACGTTCTGCCGCTCGCGCACGGCGCGAACGAGAAAGCCCGCTTGCGCGCTGGTCATCATCCCGTCGATGACGTACCGCTCCAGCGGAATCACGCCGATGGCGCGCTTGCGCAGCGCGAAGGCCGGCCCCGGCGCTGCCGGCGGCAAGATGCCCTCAAAGCGTTCGCCCGTTTCGGGCAACTCGGCGGACAGCAGCGGCTGGCCACGATGGACTTCTGCGCCAACGTGGGCCGCGACCAGGCGGATGATTCGCTCGCCGTCCGCCTCGGGCAGTTCCAGGCCCATCGGCGCTCGTCCACTGGAAAGCCGATCCACCCAAAGGGTGCGATCAGGATTCAGCATTACCTCCACCACGTCCGGGTCTTCGAGCGCGGCGGCGATCAGCGGCCCCATCGCCGTGCGCAGCATCTGGATGCGGCGGTCGAGTGACGTGGCACTCATGGACTGCGGAACGGCGCTCATGACGCACGCTCCTGCGCTTGCGAGGCTGCCGCCGCGTCTTCCATCCGCATCGGGTCGGGATGCAGTTCCTCCACCACGTCGCGCACTAGGCTGCGGCCCCGCAGCAGGTGGCGGCCAAGCTGCTGGGTGAACTGCTCGAAGCGCGCTTTGCCCTGCGCGCGTGCCGCGTCTTGGTGCGCCTCGGGAACCGGCGTGCTCACGGTCAGGTAGTAGCGGATGAACAGCGCCAGCGTTTCGATGGCGATGTTCTGGTCGCGCTCCATGCGCTCGGCCTGGCGCGACAGGCGATCAAGCCGCTTGGCAATGGCCGCCTCGCGCTGGTCGGCGGCATCGGGCGACAGCCACGATGCGAGCGCCGCCGCGACGATGGACGACTTGGACACGCCTTTCTTGGCGGCCAGCTCATCGAGCCGCTTGGCGTGCTCCGGCTGGATGAACAGGTTGAGGCGGTAGTGGCTCATAGCTCGATTCCGTCGTTGGGGTTCAGCGATGCCAGCCGGGCCGTGCGCTGCATGGCCGGATCAAGCTGGCGCGGAAGGGGAAGTGGCAGGTCGTCGTCGTCATCGAGCAGCCCAAGGTCGGCCGCAGGCGCGGTCAGCTCGGCGTCGTAGGCGACGGTTTCGGAGAGTTCGGGCTGACGGCGTGGGCCGCCGTCATCGGCGGAACCCAGGCCATCAGCGGATGCCGCGGCCGGTGCGGTGGGCACGGCGGGAATCGCCAACCCGCTCCAGTCGTCGGGCCGCAATGGCGGTGCGTCGGCGTACTGCCCGCCCGCCAGCGCAGGCGGTGGCAGCACGCGACGCTTGAAATTGGCGTCCGCGTAGTAGCGCAGCTTCTTGGCCTTGATCGGCGCCACGCTGGACACCATCACCACCGCCTCGTCGGGCGGAAGCTGCATGACTTCGCCCGGCGTCAGCAGCGGGCGCGCGGTTTCCTGGCGCGACACCATCAGGTGTCCAAGCCACGGCGCCAGCCGGTGGCCCGCGTAGTTGCGCTGCGCGCGCAGCTCGGTGGCCGTGCCCAGCGTCTCGGAGATCCGTTTGGCGGTGCGCTCATCGTTGGTGGCGAACGTCACGCGCACATGGCAGTTGTCGAGGATGGAGTGGTTCTGCCCATACGCCTTGTCGATTTGGTTGAGCGACTGCGCGATGAGGAAGCTGCGGATGCCGTAGCCCGCCATGAAGGCCAGCGCCGTCTCGAAGAAGTCCAGGCGCCCCAGCGCCGGAAACTCATCGAGCATCAGCAGCAGCTTGTGGCGACGCTCGATGCCATCGGAGCCATCGAGCGATTCGGTAAGGCGCCGCCCGATCTGGTTGAGGATCAGGCGGATCAGCGGCTTGGTGCGGCTGATGTCCGAAGGCGGCACCACCAGGTACAGCGATACCGGATGCGCTGCGGCGATCAAGTCGGCGATGCGCCAGTCGCAGCGCGACGTGACTTCGGCCACCGTGGGATCGCGGTACAAGCCAAGGAAGGACATGGCCGTGGAGAGCACGCCCGACCGCTCGTTGTCCGACTTGTTGAGCACTTCCCGCGCAGCGGATGCGACAACCGGGTGCGGTGCATCGCCCAGGTGCTTTGTCGTCATCATCCGGTGCAGCGTCAGCTCGAACGGGCTGGCTGGGTCGCTGAGGAAGTTGGCGACGCCGCGCAGCGTCTTGTCTTCGCCTGCGTAGAGCACATGCAGGATGGCCCCGACCAGCAGCGCGTGGCTGGTCTTTTCCCAATGGTTGCGCTTCTCCAGCGCACCTTCGGGATCGACCAGGATATCCGCGATGTTCTGCACGTCGCGCACTTCATGCGCGCCGCGCCGAACTTCCAGCAGCGGGTTGTAGGCCGCCGACTTCGCATCGGTCGGGTTGAACAGCAGGCAGTGGCTGAACCGGCTACGCCAGCCGGCAGTGATCTGCCAGTTCTCGCCCTTGATGTCGTGGATGACGGCCGAGGCTGGCCAGGACAGCAGCGTCGGCACTACCAGACCCACGCCTTTGCCCGAACGTGTGGGCGCGAACGTCAGGACGTGTTCCGGGCCTTCGTGACGCAGGTACTGACGGTCGTACTGGCCGAGGAACACGCCAGCCGGTTGCGTCAGGCCCGCCCTGCGAATGTCATCCGCGTTCGCCCAACGGGCCGAGCCGTAAGTCGTGACCAAGCGCGACTGCCGCGAGCGCCAGATCGACATGCCGATTGCGACCACTACTGCCAGCAGGCCGCTGCCGCCCGCGATGGCGCCGCCGGTATCGAACACGCGCGGCGCATACGCATCGAAGACGAACCACCACTCGAACAGCTTCCACGGGTGGTAGATGGGTGTGCCAAGAAGATCGAACCATGGCGAGCCGAGGCGTACTTGATAGCCAAGGGCCGCTGCTGTCCATTGTGTGGCGCCCCACACGCCGGCGATCACGATGCCGAACACTACGGCGATCTGACCAAACAGCACGTTCGTCCCTTGCATGACCTGGCCTCCGATCTCTCCTGCGCTGATTCCTCATGGAAGAAACGGCACAAGGACGTGCCGCAGGCGTCAGGATCGGTGCCGGGTCAGTGCCGGTCAAAGACCGTTATCGGCAGAAAAGTCGAGCAAAAAGAAAGAATTCGCGCGGGGTCGGGCCAAAGAAAAACGCCGCAAGCGATGGCGCATTGCGGCGTGTCTAGCGAAGAACGAAGGATTCGTAGCGAATCGCCAGCGATCAGAACTTGGGCGGATTCTCTGGCGGTGTGTAGGGCGTTGTGCCGTCACCGTAGAAGCGCTTGCGCGTTGCCTCGGCTACCCGATTGCACAGAACGTCACCCAACTTGGAGCGATCGGTCTTGCACTGTTGGCGCAACTCCTTCAACCGTGTCGGATCGGCAGCCAGTTCCTCCACGGTCGGGATGTCGGCCTGCTTGGGCGTTTCTGATTGGCCGCAGGCAGTCAAAAACGCGGCCAGCAGGAGCAGTATGGTCTTGTTCATGGCTCTGTTTCCTCCGAGAGGTAAGGATCATTGCCCGGCGCGGGCCTGACGGCCTTGGGGGACTCGATGGCCTGCACGCGCTCGATGAAGCGAGCCAGCACTTGCGATGGCTCGCCTGCCGGGTACAGCAGGTACGTCGTGAGTACCGGCGACCGGCCGGCCAGCGGCCGTGCGACAACGCCGGGTTCCCGACTGGTCGCAATGTGCGAGGCACCGCTCAGTCCCACGGCGAGGCCAGCCGACACCAGCGCCATCATCAGGTCGGATGATGCCACCCGCTCGGCAATCAGTGGCTCCATGCTCGACCGTCGCAACACCCGCTCGACCTGGCGCGCATGGCCCTCGCACGCCGGTGCGTCGCATACCACCAGCGGAAAGCGCATGAGTTCTTCCAACGGAATACGCTTATGGATCAGCAGCGAATGGCGCGCTGGCACGGCCACCATCAGCGGGTCGCTCCAAACAGGTAAGGCGGTAATACCGTCACCGACCTCCTCGGACTGCGCGAATCCCAAATCGTACAGATCATCGTTCAAGCCCTTGATCTGCTGCGACAGCGGAACCTCGAAGAAGCGGATCTCGACCTCGGGTTCTTCCTCCCGACATAGCGCGAGCAGCGCCGGCAGGCGCGAGGGCGTAATGCCGTCCGACAAGGCGATGCGCAGTTGTCGGTGGAAACCATTGGCGGCAGCCTTCACGCTGTCGCGGGCCTGCTGCAGGGCGGCGAACACGCGACGCACATGTTCCAGAAACAACGTGCCCGCGTGGGTCAGCCGCGTGCTGCGCGTGGTACGCACGAACAGTTGCGTCCCCAGTTCTTCTTCGAGTTCTTTGATGGCCCTCGACAAGGGCGATTGCTCGATGTGCAGCCGCTCAGCGGCCCGCGCGAAGTGAAGTTCTTCGGCTACAGCCAAGAAGCAGCGGAGATGTCGTAGCTCCATTTATTCGTTCTCCTTTATTAACTCCTCTTTCGGGCATCACCATCGAGATTGACGATGTAATAATCCTAGCCTATAAATACTCACAGTGTCTATTTGATCGAAACAGCCGTTCTCCGCCGGGGTCAAGGGCGATTTCCGTCACCTGAGCCAGCACTGATGGAGCCAGATCCACTTCGCACCTTCATGTCCGGTCAGTCGATGGCGCCGGGCATGTTCTCGTCCATCCCTACGCCCGCCTCGGCCGGCGGTTAGACACTTTCAAAGAGTGTCCTCGGATGCAAAGTCGATAGCCAGAACAGACAAATGAAACCTGGAAAGAAGACCGGTACGCCGGCAAAAAATGCCAAGCCCAAAGGCCGAAGCCGCCTTTCTATCGGCGCTGTCCGCAGCCCCGAAAGCACCGAGGCGATCCTGACGGCCGCGGAAGACATCCTGGAAGAAAACGGCTACAAGGCGTTCACCCTGGATGCGGTGGTCGCCCGTGCCGGGGCGAGCAAACCCACCATCTACCGCTGGTGGGGCAGCAAGGCGGCGCTGATCCGAGAGGTATATGAGCGCTCCGGCGAAGCATCCCTCGTCGTTCCCGATACTGGGAGCCTGGAACAGGATCTCAAGGCGCATCTAGGCTCTCTATGGCGCTGGTGGGCCACCACCCGTTCCGGTGAAGCGCTGCGCAGCTTCATCACCGAAATCCAGTTGAACCCGGAGTCCCTGCAGGAATTCCGCGAAACCTTCCTTCCTCGTCGCGAACGAACCTTGCGCAACATCTTCGCCCGTGCCGTCGAGCGGGGAGAGATCGAGGATTCTGCGTTGGTCGAAGCAGCCGTGGCGATGTTGACCGGCATGTCTTGGCTGCACCTGTTCACGAACAACCTCCAGGCAAGCCGGAGCATTGACGATGCGGTCTTGATCGTGACGAAGGGGCTTCGCGCTTGCTGACCAGATCCAAAAGGTGAACTTCATGGACATTCGCACGCTATGAGCGCTCCGCACCCGGAAATCACCATCGTCGGCGCGTCGCTCGCCGGCCTCACCCTGGCGCTCGCCTGCGTGGCGAGGGGCGTGCCGGTGCATGTCGTCGAGCGCTCCACCGGGCACATGCACGGCGGCGACAGCCTAAGCATCGACCTGACCGCCATTGCGACCGCCGTGGGCCATGATCCGCGAACGCATCCGGTCTTGCCCGTGGTGCCTGCCTACCGTGAACTGACCACCTGGCCGGCGCTGTACGCCTGGCTGCGAGAGCGGGCGATCGCCACACCAGGCATTGTCCTCGAAGAAGGCAAGACCGTCGCCTCTGTCACCGATTTGGGCGATCGAGCGCGCATCAACTTTGCCGACGGCAGCGAACGGGTCGCCGCAGCAGTGATCGGCGCGGACGGTTATCGCAGCATCGTGCGCCGGGCGATCGCCCCGGAAGCCCCATTCGCCCGTTACGCCGGCTACCTGGTGTGGCGCGGGCTGGTCGAGGAACGCACGCTGGCGCGCCCAGTCCCCTGGCCGTCGGATGGCGGACTGTGGATCGAATTCATGGGTGGCTACAGACTGGTCGCCGCAACGCTCCCTGGCCGTGACGGCTCGGTGGAACCTGGGCGGCGCCAAGTCACCTTCGCCTGGTTCGACGTGCATCGGGACGAACTGCTGCGCCGCAGCGGCTGCCTGACCGCCGACGACGAGATCGTGGGGACGCTTGGGCGTGGGATGATCGACGAAGTGGTCAGGGAGGAACTAGCGACGCTGGCGCCGCGATTCTGGCCAGCGGAATGGGCGGAGGCGGTAACGGCCGGGGTGCGCTCGACCGAAGTGCTGAGCGGCGCGCCGATCGCCGAGTACATGCCGCCTCGCCTGGCGCATGGCGCATTGGCCATCGTCGGCGATGCGGCCCACGTCGTCTCGCCGATGACCGGGCGCGGCTACCTGACCGGCGTGGAAGATGCCACGTTGCTGGCCGGAACGCTGGCCGACCGGCCGGCAGCAGAACCCATTGCCGCCGCGCTGGCCCGCTACGGGACGGCGCGATTGCCGTTCGTGCGCGGGCTGGTCGCCCATTCGAGCCGGATCAGCGCCGAGTATCGCCGCTATGCGGCGGCGAAGTGACCGGCGCGCCCCTCCATGGACGGCGATGGCATCGCCGCCCGTTTCGATCCGAGGCGGCCGCCGTCTTCAGACGGCGGTCACCCCGCCATCGGCCACCAGTTCGGCCCCGGTCAGATAGCTCGACTCGTCCGAGGCCAGGAACAAGGCCAGGTTGGCGATTTCCGAGGGCTCCGCAAGCCGGCCGAGCGGGATGCTGCCCATGATCATCTTGGCGAGATCCTCGTGGTCGGCCAGATCCGCCTCGATCATCGGCGTTCTGACCCCGCCCGGATGGATCGAATTCACTCGGATGTTGAACCGGCCATAGTGATAGGCCACGTGCTTGGTCATCGAACGCACGCCGCCCTTGGCCGCGGTATAGGCGAAGGGGCCACCGCTGCCGGCCATGGCGGCAATCGACGATACGTTGATGATCGAGCCGCGGCCGGCATTTTTCATCGCCGGGATCGCGTACTTCATGCCCAAGAAGACGCTCTTGAGGTCGATGTCGATGACGCGGTTCCAGTCGTCCTCGTCGGTCGTCTCCGGAGTGCTCTCCTGGATCGGCTTCCTGTCGGCGGCCCCGGCGTTGTTGATGAGGACATCGACCCGGCCGAACTCAGCGATCGCGCGCTCCACGACGGTCTTCCAATCGGCGGCCGAAGCGACGTTGTGGCCGACGGCGATCGCCCGGCCGCCCGCGGCGGCGATGTCCGCGACCACGGCTTCCACGCCGGACAGTTGGATGTCGGTGGCCACCACCAGCCCGCCCTCGCGAGCGAACAGCTTCGCCGTACTTGCGCCGATGCCGCTGGCCGCACCCGTGATGACAACCACTTTATCCTGCAGTCTCATGGTCACACCTCGTTGCTCTAGGTTGGAAAACATCGCGCCGGCAATGGGAGCAGTCGGCGCCTGGACAGTCGGCGCGGGCCGCTATTGGCCGCTGATCGTGCCGGCATGCGAGCCGGACGCCCCACGATCGACGAGGAACAGCACCAGCGTCGTCGCCATTTCGGCGCGCACGGCCGGCAAGGCGATCTGCAAGTCGGTGGCCGCGTCGCCCTTGCCGAGGCGCTCGCCGCCGATGCTGACCCGTCCATCCATGACATACAGCCATGGCGACAAGCCTTCTGCATGCGGGATCTCGATCGCCTCGTCGGCCTTGAGATGGGCGTCGTAGACCGTGACGCTCTGCCGCACCGAGAGCGGCGCAGGGCTTCCCTCGGGCGCAGCGATCAGGTTCCAGCCCTGGCCGGCGAAGTCTGCCGGGCGCACGAAGAACTGCACCTGCCCGGACAGATCGGCCTCGCGCGGGCGGAAGAATATCTGCAGCATCTCCACCGGCTCGTCTGGCGTCGATTCCTCGTGCCAGAAGCTCTTGCCGGCGTTCATCATCATCAGCTTGCCTGGGTGGATCGAAACCCTGTGGCCTGCCGAATCTTCATGAACCATCGTCCCGCGCCACAGGTAGCTAAGGATCTCGTCGTTGACGTGCTCGTGCATTGCGACCACGGTGCCCACATCGAGATGGGCATGATCGACGACACTGAACTGCCCGAAGGCCGGATCGGCATCGGCGCCGAGGATGGCGCCGGGGCGTATCCGGCGGATCTTGAATGGGCCGCGGGCGAAGGATCGCCCAGCGCTGGATCGCAGGATGTGGAGCATTTTTCTGTCCTTCTGGTGAAGGGCGCTGGCAGTCCGGGGGCCGAAACGCCAAGCCCGGATTCAGCCGCTCGCCGTACTCAACGGGCCAGGTCGCCGCCGTCCACGGGAATCACGCTGCCGGAAACGAACGCACCAAGATCGGACGCTGCGAACAGGACGACACGGGCGATGTCGTCGGGAACGCCGAGCCGGCCCAGGGGCAGCGCCTGCGCGTAGCGCACCAGCGCCTCGTTGACGGCCTCGCCTTCGGTTCGCTTGCTCGCCACGCCGGGCGTTTCGGTCAGCGTCGGAGCGACGCCCACGGCGCGGATGCCCTTGGGGCCCAGTTCGACCGCCAGGCTCTTGATCAGGCCCGCCACCGCGTGCTTGGAGGCGACGTAGTGGGCGGAGTTGGCGCCATTGCTGGCGTTGTAGGCGGCAGTCGAGACGATGTTGACGATGACGCCGGTATTGGGCTGCATGCGCAGCGCCGCCTCGCGGGCACCGAAGAAGGTGCCGCGCAGATTGAGGTCGATGACGCGATCCCATTCGGTATCGGTGATGTCCAGCACCGCACGGGAGGGGTAGATGCCGGCATTGTTGACCCAGATGTCGAGCCGCCCGGTCGATGACACGGCCAGGTCGGCAAGCGCGGAGACCGAGGCATGGTCGTTGACATCGAGGCTCGCCCCGAGGTGCTTGCCGCCGAAGGCTGCGAACTCGGCGGCCGTTTCCTTCGCCTTGGCCTCGTCGAGGTCGCCGATGACCAGCGTGGCCCCGGCCTCCGCGAGGCGCTTGCTGATCGCACGGCCAATGCCGGCGGCACCTCCAGTGACGACCGCGGTGCGGCCGCGCAGCGAAATCAGGTTGCTCAGCGAGCGCTCCGAAACGTCGATATAGCTCATTGTCTTCTCCTTGATGGAAACAGGTCGCTGGTCGAAGCGTTTTGCGCTTCGACCAGCGAGCCGGATGCGTGGCTCAGGAGATGCTGGCGCCCAAGGCCGGGAACACGTCGCTGAACAGCAGGCCGATCAGTTGCTGGCCGTCGGGCGTAGACCAATCCTGCGCGATCTCGGCGATCAGCGTGTTGGTGGCGGTGAGCACCACGCCGGCATCGTGCATGCGCTGACGCGAGAACTCCTCGGACAAGTCGCTGGGCGAACCCGAGGCATCCATCACCGCCTGCACGGAGAAGCCTTCGAGCGCGGCGTCGATGGCCGGGAAGATCAGGCAGACATCGGTAGTCACGCCGGCCATGATCAGGTGCTTGCGCCCGGTGGCGAGCACCGCGTCGCGAAACTCCGGATAGGCCCAGGCATTGACCACGCCGGGACGCTTGATGCGCGCGGCGTGCGCTGCGGGCAGGATTTCGGCGATTTCCGGCATGATCGGCCCCTGGGCGCGATCTTCCTGGCTGGAAGTGATCACGGTCGGCAGGTTCAGGATCTTCGCCAGCTTAGCCAGTGCGATCGCCTGCTTGCCGGCGAACCCGGAGTCGATGTTCTTGATCAGTTGCATGGTGCCGACCTGGTGGTCGATCAGCAGCAGCGCGGAGTTTTCGGCGGTGAATTGGTCTCTTGCCATGATGGAAGTCCTTCGTTTGGGGTTTAGACAAGCGGAAGCGGTGGGCCGCTGAACAGCACGACCTTGACGCTGCCCTGGGGGGCTCTGAATGAAATGTCGCGCGGCGCATCCTGCGCGGGGAACACCGGCACTCTGAGGTGTTCGCTGTCGAAGCGCTGATCCGCCACCTCCACCGTGCCGAAGATCGGCATGGCGAACAGGGTGTGGCCTGCGGCCACCGGCACGCTCAGCTCGGCGCCCGCCTCCAGCGAGACATCGAGCAGCGTTACCTCGGTCGGCGGCGTCAACGGGGAGTGCGTGTCGCCATAGCGTCCCACCGGGACGCGGATCTTGGCGCCGGGCCGTTGGATGACCGGCACGTCCTGCGGTTCGATCGTCAGCGGGAACGGCGCAATGTCGCGGCGCGCCGGTGCCAGTCCGACGAATATCTGCAGTCCATGAACCGTCTTGCCGGGTTCGGCCGGGACTTCCTCGTGCACCACTCCCTGCCCGGCGGTCGTCCAGTGCAGACCGCCCGGCCGGATCAGGTTGTCGGTGCCGATGGAGTCGCGGTTGGCCATGCCCGTCTCGGAATCGAGCAGCAGGTAGGACACGGCCGACATGCCCGCATGGCGGTGCGGCGGAAAGGTCGGCCCGTTCATCCAATAGTGATCGACCCCGAGGAACGGGGACAGCAACCCGGCCTCGCCACGCAGACCAAAGGCGCGGAAATGGCCGGCATGGTTGGCGCGATGAAGCTGGGCGATGACGATGGACATGGCGGCGGTCTCAGGCAGTGGTGCTATCGCTCAAGGCGGGATAGTCGATGTAGCCCTTGGCACCCGGCGCGTAGAACGTGTCCTTGTCGGGCGCATTCAGCGCGGCACCTTGGCGGAAGCGCTCGGGCAGATCCGGGTTGGCCAGGAAGGCACCGCCGAACACCGTGGCGTCGGCCTTGTCCTCGCTCAGGATGGCTTCGGCCTTGGTCTGATCCAGACCGCTGCCGATCAGGTAGGCACCCTTGAAACGCGGGCGCAGCAGCGCGTGGTAATCGACGCTGGTCGGGCCGAACAGGGCCACGTGCAGGTAGGCCAGGTCGAGGCCATCCAATTGATCGACCAGATAGGTGTAGGTCTCCTGCGGCGTGGCGTCGGAGATGCTGTTGAAGTTCATCTCCGGCGAAATCTTCAGGCCGACGCGATCACCGCCAGCTTCCTCGACCATGGCCTTGAGCACGTCCAGTACGAAGCGGGCGCGGTTGGCGACGGAACCGCCGTATTCGTCCGTGCGCTGGTTGCTGCCCGAGGACAGGAACTGCTCGGGCAGGTAGCCCGAAGCGCCATGCAGCTCGACGCCATCGAAACCGGCTTCCAGGGCCCGGCGGGTGGCGGCGCGATAGTCCTCGACGACACCAGCGATCTCGGCCACGCTCAATGCGTGCGGCACCACGTAGTCCTGCGGGCCGCTGGCCGTCCAGGACTGGCCTTCCGGCTTGATCGCCGACGGCGCCACCGGCAGCGTGCCACCCGGCTGCATCGACGGATGCGAGACACGCCCGGCGTGCATCAACTGCATGAAGATGCGGCCGCCCTTGGCGTGCACGGCATCGGCGACGTTCTTCCAGGCCGCGACCTGCGCGTCGTCGATGATGCCGGGGGTACGCACGTAGCCCTTGCCGCTCGCCGAGGGATAGGCGCCCTCGCTGATGATCAGGCCGGCCCCGGCGCGCTGGGCGTAATAGGTCGTGACCAGATCGGTCGGCACGCCGGTCGCGTCATCGGCACGCGAGCGGGTCATGGGAGCCATGACCAGGCGGTTCGGGAGAGTGTAGCGACCAACACGGACGGGGGTGAAAAGCTGGCTCATGATGATGTCCTCGGTTGACAATGGAGCCATCATCGGCCTCATTTGATTTGGAATAAATGGGGTGAATTGGATAACATTGCTCCATTAATGGAGCAATGTGATGGAACAGCTTTTGAATGACATGGCCTTGTTCGTCGAGGTCGTCAAAGCCAAGGGATTCCGCGGGGCCGCCGAGGCGATCGGGATGCCGAACTCCACGCTGTCGCGGCGGATCAGCATGTTGGAGAAGGCCATCGGCCTGCGCTTGCTGCACCGCACGACCCGCAAGGTCGAGCTGACCGAGGCCGGCCAGATCTACTTCGAGCGCTGCAAACGCATCGTCGATGAGGCCCGGCTCGCGCACGAACAACTGGGGGAAATGCTGGCGCAGCCCAGCGGTATGCTGCGCGTATCCTTGCCGGTCGATTTCGCGGTCACCTACCTGGCGCCGTTGATCGCCGAGTTCGCCCGGCACTATCCCGGCATCACGTTCGACTTCGACCTGACGCCGCGGCGGGTCGATCTGGTCAGCGAACCCTTCGACGTGGCGATCCGCATGGGCGAGTCGGAGAATTCGCAGTTGATCGCGCGTCCGCTGGCCCGGCTTTCGACCTGCCTCTACGCCTCTCCGGACTATCTCGAACGCTCGGGGGAACCCGGCGAGCCCGCTGACCTGGCGCAGCACGAGTGCCTGGGCATGGCGAAGACCAACATGTGGACGCTGCACAACGGCACGCGAACGACCACGATTTCGGTGGGCAGCCGGTTCGTGGTCAACAACGTCGGCATGATCCGGCGCCTGGCGACCATGGGCATGGGCATCGTGCTGATGCCCGAGGAAATCGCCGCGGACGACCTCGCCCACGACCGCCTGCGCCGCCTGCTGCCGCAATGGCAAGGCAGCCCCACCCCGGTCTACGCCATCACCGAGACACGCCTGCTGCCGGCGAAGACGCAGCGCTTCATCGAGTTCCTGCGCGAGCGCCTGGCTCGGACTTGAGCGGGTATCCCCTACACGGCGGTACAGGCGCCGCCGTTGCGGCGGTTCAATCGGGCTTTCCCAGGGTGCCGAACTCTGCGGGAATCTTCGTGTAGAACACCCGCACCTGCGCATCATCGAGTTGCGCGAACAGGCGCTCGACTTCCTCGGTGGTGAGCACCATCGTGACCTGCACCGGCTGGTCGGAAAAGTCGAACATGTTGATCGCATGCACGGTGCCGTCATGCCCAAGACCCTGGAGCGCGCCATCCAGCGTCGCGCCGCGAATGCCCAGCTTCCTGGCCTCGTCGAGCAGCCATTGCGCGAGCGGCGTGGAACCGTGCATGCGATCCTGCTGGGTATAGAAAGTGACCTGATAGCCGTGCATGGCGAACTCCGAGGAAAAAGGGATATGCCGACGTCAGACGCCGGTCGTGATGCCGCAGTCCCCGGAGAGATGTGGGGCGCGGGTGCCGATGGCGGTACGACTCGGTGCCGGGTGGCCCTGGCCGCCACCGATGGCGTTCTGTGTCGTGTGGTTCAAGGCATTCATGGTGGCGCTTTGATCAGACTGGAGAGTCGATGGCCGCTGCGGCGATCGTTGCAATCTGAGAGTCGTTGGCGCCGTGAGCACCGCTGACGCCCACGGCGCCGATCACCCGGCCATCGGCGACGATAGGAATCCCGCCCTCCAGCGCGGTGAGGCCAGGCGTGGACAGAAAGCTGGGCCGCCCCGCGTTGATGAAGTCCTCGAACTGCTTGGACGGCGCGCGCAGCAAGGCGGCCGTACGCGCCTTGCCGATGGCCACATAGGGACTGATGCCGATCGCCGCGTCGTGCTTCTCGAACGCGACCAGTTCGCCAGCGGCATCGAGCACGGCCACGCTGATCGCCCAGCCATGGCACTCGGCCTCGACGTTCGCCGCAGCGATGACACGGCGTGCGGCCGCCAGCGCGATGCTGGGCCGTCCGATGGCGATGGAAGATGGCAGGGCTTTCAACATGGCGGCGCTCCGTTACAGCGAAGCCGACGGCCGCGCCGCGCCTTGCTCGCCGACCGCCGTCTCGGCCCCCTTTGCACCGACGTCGATGACCGGGCGCACCGACATGCCGACGCGCAAGCGACGGACATCCTCCTGGCCCGGCTCCAACCGGATGCGTACCGGCAGGCGTTGCACGATCTTGGTGAAGTTGCCGGTGGCGTTGTGCGGCGGCACCGCCGAGAAGCTCACGCCGCTGGCCGGCCCCAGGCTTTCGACGCGTCCCTTGAGGCGCAGGCCCGGCAAGGCATCCACGGTGACCTCCACCGGCTGGCCGACCTGCACACGGGCCAGTTGCGTTTCGCGGAAGTTGGCTTCCACATAGACCGCATCCAGCGGCACCAGGGTCAGCAGCGGCTCGCCCACGCGGGCATAGCCGCCGACCCGGGCGCGGCGCTGGGCGACGACCCCGCCGACAGGCGCGGTCACGCGGGCATAGGAGAGGTTCAAGTCGGCCGCCGCTTTTTCTGCCTGCGCTGCCAGCAAGGCGGCCTGCGCCTTGTCCAGATCGGCGCGCAGGATGGCGGTCTGCTGCTCGGCCGAATGCAGGCCGGCGCGATCCCGTTCATGCGCGGCGCGCTGGATTTCCCACTGCGCCTCGGCCTGCTGCTGGGCCTGCACCGTGCCGGAACCATCGCGGGCCAGGTTGGTGAAGCGGCTGCGATTGGCCTCCGCGAGCTTGAGATTGGCGCCGGCGGCGGCCACCGCGGCACGTGCCTGCTCGATGATGCTCTGCTGGCGCGCGATCTGCGCCTGCAGGCTGCCGATGGCGGCCTGCGCGCTGGCGACGTGCGCGCTCGCGTTGTTCACCGCGATGCGCAGGTCGCGTTCGTCGATGCTGACCAGCGGGGCGCCGGCCTGGACGTCCTGGTTGTCGGCGACCGCCACCTCGGTGATGACGCCCCCCACCTGGGGGACGATCACCGTGAAGTCGGCCTGCACATAGGCGTCGTCGGTACTTTGCCGGGACGCGCTGGATTCCGGGCGGTTCAGGATGAAGAACGCGCCCACCAGGGCGACGGCGGCAACCGTGCCGACCGTGATGCGGAAGCGAAGATTCGTGGCCATAGGAAACTGTTTCACCAAGAGAAGATCAGGAGGCGGCCCCGGCCGGTGCGCTGGGCGGCACCGCCTGGGGCATTCGATTCACGACCGGCGCGGGGATGTATTGCAGCTTCAGCACCGCCGGAATCAGCAGCAGCGCCAGCACCGCGAACACCCGATAGACGTCCGCCGTGGCCAGCACGCCGGCCTGCTGCGCGACCGTGGACGACAGCGTGGCCAGGGAAGGGCCGGATGGCGGCAGCCGAGGCAGGGCCTGGGCCGCGCTGTCGAGCAGCATGTCGGTATGGAAGCGGGTACGCACCGCCGTGAGCTGACCGATGACGGCACCGCCGACGGTCGCGCTGAACACGCGCACGATGTTGACCATGCCGGCGAGAAAGGGGCCTTCCATGGGCTGAACCACGCTGGTCACCAGGAAAAGCAGTGCGACCATCGCCATGGGCTGGCCGACGGCCTGCAGGATTTCGGCCCACAGAAACTGATGCACCATCCAATCGCTGGTGATACCGGACGCCAGCCAGCAAGCCGCCGCCATGCAAGCCAGTCCCGCTGCGAAGACATGGCGCGCATCGACCCAGCGCCGGTACAGCAGCAGCGCCACGCAGGGCCCAAGCACCAGTTGCGGCAGCCCGACCATCAGGCCGATGGCCGCGCTCTGCTCCATGCGCAATCCCTGGAGCTGGCCCAGCACACTGGCCGGCAAGGTGACGGCCGTCGCCATCACCATCAGCAAGACCGCGAGGCTGAGGAAGCCAAGCCAGACGTTGCGGCGCTCCAGCAGTTGCAGCCGGTTGAACGGGGCCGGGTGACGCCATTCGCTCGCCAGGAACAGCACGGTGAACACGGTGCCGATCAGTAGCGCGGCGACGATGAGTGGCGAATGCAACCAATCCAGCCGCACGCCCTGATCCACACCGACCACCAGCAGCATCAGGCCGGGCACGCCCAGGGCCATGCCGAACCAGTTAGCCTGTTTCAGCCGCGGCAGTGCCAGCGGCAGCTTCGGGATGCCCCACGCCACCAGCGCGACGGCGAGCAGGCCCAGGGGAATCACGTGCCAGTAGACCAGGCGCCAGTCCTCCAGACGATCCACCCACAGGGCGGCCAGCCAGAGCGCGACATTGGGCGAGAAGGTGGCGACCAGCGCGAACACCGCCAGGCCATGCAGGCGGATGGCCGGCGGCATGAAACGCAGGCAGGCCATCATCAGCAAGGGAATCAGCGCGCCGCCGAAGAACCCGTGCAGCACGCGCAAGGCCAGCAACAGGTGCAGATCCCGCACGAAGGGCAAGACGGCCGACAACAGCAGCGCGGCCGACAGCATCGCCAGATGGAAGCGGCGCAAGGAGAACGTGATGGCCAGCCAGGTCGCGAACGGCATCGCGGCCAGCTCGCCGGCCGAATAGGCCGTGCTCAACCAGGAAGCATCATCCAGGCCGAAACCCAGCGCGCCGCGCAGGTCGGCCAGCACCAGGCCGGGAATACGGCCGTTCAAGCCGGCCACCATGGCCGCCAGCAGCGCGCCCAGCAGGCCCACGGCCAGGCGTGCATTGAAGACCGGCGGCGACGGTGGGCTGGATGGCGGGGCGGCGCTGGCCGCTGGCGTGCTCATGACCTGTCGCCCGCCGATGCGGTTTCGGGGCGCAGCGCGGACGACCAGCCGCCGCCGAGCGCGCGGTAGAGCGCAACGACGGAAAGCGCGGAGGCGGTCGCGCAGTCGCTCAACGCGGTCTGGCTGGCCAGCAGCGAACGCCGGGCGACCAGAACCGCGGTGAAATCGGCGGTACCCTGCTGGTAGGCGCGTTGCGCCACATTCAACGCGGTCTGGTTCTGCGCCAGGGCGAGCTGCAACTGCGCGTGCCGCTTCAACTCGGTGCTGTAGGCGTTCAGCGCATCATCGACTTCGTGCCAGGCGCGCAGGACGGTCTGCTGGTAGGCAATGCCCGCCAGGCGATGCCGGGCTTCGCTCAGTGCCAGATTATTCTTGAGCCGGCCGCCCTGAAAGATCGGCAGGTGCAGCGTCGGCCCGATCGAGAAGCGCCGGGAATCCCAACTGCCCAGGTCGGACAGGTCGAACGCCTGCACCCCCAGGCTCCCGGTCAGGCTGATGCGTGGGTAGAAGTCGGCGGTCGCCGCGCCGATGTCGGCGACGGCGGCGCGCAGCCGCGCTTCCGCCTGCAGGATGTCCGGCCGCTGCCGCGCCAGTTCGGACGGGATGCCCACGGGCAGGCGCTGCGGCATCGGCGGCAGGCCGGCGGTGGCAAGGCGCTCATCCAATTCCCTTGGCGGCTTGCCGAGCAGCAACGCCAGCGCGTTCATCAGGGCATCGCGCTGCTGATGCAACTGGGCCAGGCGGGCCTCGATGCCGGCCACCTCGGCGCGCGCCGCCGCCGCATCGAAGCGCGTGGCGACGCCGTTGCGCTCGCGGCTTTCGGCCATGCGCAACAGGTCCTCGGCGATCCGCCGGTTTTCCTCGACGATGGCCTCCTGCGCCTGCACGCCCCGCAGCAACAGGTACGTGCGCGCCACGTCGCCGGAGACGGAGACCTTGACCGCCTCCATGCCGAAGCCACTGGCTTGCAGTTTGGCCTCGGCCGAATCGCTGAGGTGGCGCAGATACCCCCACAGATCCAGTTCCCAGCCCGCCTGCAGGCCCAGCGACCAGGTGCTGGTGGGCTCGGTCGGCGCGCCGAGCAACACCATCGGCGAGTGCTCGCTGAGGGCCGAGCGTGCGTAGCTGGCGTCTGCGGACAGTTGGGGCCTGCGCGCCGCGTTGGCCAAGCCAAGCTGTGCACGGCTTTCCTCGATGCGCGCGGTGGCGGCCAGCAGATCCAGGTTGGATGCGGAGGCTTCGGCCTGCAACGCGGGCAGCGTCGCATCGCCGAACAGTTGCCACCATTCGGACGGCGCCGGCGCCTCGACCAGCGCGGGCTGGGTCGCCATCGCCGCCGCGCGTGCGCGCAAGGCTGCGTCGGGCGAGGCCAGCGACGGCTCGCGGACATCGGGCGCCGTCACGCAACCGGCCAGCACCAAGGCCAGCGCGGGCGCCACGCGCGACGCGCGGCCCAGCGTCTGGCCTCGAAAAACGCGATTCATAGAAGTCCTTTGACGATGCAGGCGGCAAGATCGCGGACGCTGCTGGCCCACGACTAAACCGATCGGTTCAAATTGGCATGGTACTCTAATCCCAAGCCGTCAAGTCGTCAATTCGATGCCCATGCATCAAGCGAAGCCCAGTTTCGCCGAGATCGGATTGGCCCTATTCAAACCGTTCGGTATAGTCCCAGCCATGACTTTTCACTTGAGCAGCGCGATGTCCACCCCCCCTGCTGCAGAACGCAACGACAAGGAAGTTGCCATCCTGAAGGCGGCCACCTCGGTGTTCCTGGCGCACGGCTTCAGCGCCGCGACCACGGACATGATCCAGCGCGAGTCGGGGGTCTCGAAGGCGACGATGTACGTCTACTTCCCCAACAAGGAAGTCCTGTTCGCCGCCGTGATCGAGCACGAATGCGGGGCGATGGCCGCCACCTTCAGGGCGATGGACTCGTCGCCGGGCGACATCGCCAAGACCCTGAGCGACCTCGGCATGTCCTATCTCGACATCGTCCTCTCGCCCACGGCACTGGCACTGCATCGGGTGGTCATGGCGGAAGCGCCGAGGTTCCCGGAGCTGGGCCGGCGGTTCTTCCTGGCCGGCCCGAAGGTCGTCACCTCGATCCTGGCCGAACGGCTGGGCGTGGCGGCGCAGGCCGGCGAGATCGACGTCCATGCGCTGGGCGTCGAAGCCGCCGCGACGCTGTTCCTGAGCATGCTGCGCGCCCAGCCGCAGATGGAGTGCCTGACGCACCCGGGCACCCACCCGTCCGCCGCACAGAAGGATCATTGGGTGCAGTTGGCGGTCACGACCTTCCTCGGCGCATTTGGTGCAACGACGGCTGCGTCAAGGCGGGACGAGGACTAGGCAACGCCAGGGCCGCGCTGCCTTCCGACTTCCCATGAAACCCCGCTACCGCGCACCATGGCGGCGAGTTGCTGTCCCAGCCGCTGTTCGATCACTGGCCGCCACGGCACCAGGCTGAAGCCCATGCCATCGTCCAGCATGGCGTAACGCCCACTCGCCAGCATGACCGAGCGCCGGTAGATGCCGGCCACACGCTGACCGTCGGTGACGGTCCGATGCTCCAGTCCGGTGTCGGCGGCAATGTCCTTGGCGGCTTGCGCCAGTTCCCGATTGCGCAGCGTGCCCAGCAGGTTCCGGGCGAGGATCACGCGCTGCCCGCGCCGCTCGGCCAGCCCCTGCTCGGCGAGGAAGTCGGCGCGCTGTTGCAGGGTGTTCTTGACCTCGCCGCCAAAGCCCAGGTCGCCCAGCCCCGTGCCGCCGCCGATCAACTGCTGATCCAGCCAGGTTGCGCCGATCACGCGCGCCTGCCGCTCGATCGGCAAGTGCGATTTCAGTTCCACCGCCACACCGCCCAGCCGTTGCGAGTCGTACTGACGGCCACGCTCGGCCAGGTCGTCCGGCACCTTCCATAAGCCATCGGCCACACGCTCCACGATGCCGGCACGGCGCAGGGCTTCCAGCCGGCGAACATGGGCCGCGACGACTTCCTGCGGGTCGCGTCCGGGCTTGGCTCGGCCCTGCTCGATCGCCAGGTGATGGTCGGTGCGGTACAGGCCATCGCTCGCCAGCGCGGCGATGTTCTTGTCGGCCGCCCGCACCTCGGCGGAGCCGCGTACCTCCACCACGGCTCCGGTGGGATAGTTCGCCAGCTCGTCGCGGGCGTTCAAGGCGACGTAATGGGCCTTGCCGTCCACGCCGTCGATGACCAGATAGCCGCGGTCGTGCAGCTCGTCGGCCAGCCCCTTGGCGGACACGCGGCCGATGACGGTTCGGCCATCCTCGCCCGGCTCGAACACCGCCAGCTCGCGCGGCTGGCCGCTCATGGCCCGCTGCATGGTACGGATGATGTCGCCACGCTCGCCCAGGGCGCGCAAGGTCTTCTCCGCGTCCGCATGGACGGCCCAGGTGCCGGGCTGCATCTCGTCGGCCAGGCGCAGACGCTGCAAGCGTTGCAGGCGGCCGATCAGCAGCAGGCGCTGGCGTTGCAGCTTTGGTTCGTTGAAGCGTTCGATCTGCACCCGGCCATCCTCGCCGGCCTCGCGTTGCAGCGTGCGGTCGAGGCTCGTCCACCGCTCTTGCTCCACCTCGCGCTGCAAGGTCTGCTGGATCTCCAGTTCGGTGCGTGGCCCCAGCCATTCCGTCGCCAGCTCGGCGGCGCGATGGCGGAAGCCGTGGGCGATGTAGTCGCCCGCGATGATGAGGTCTTTGCCGGTATCGTCGCGCCCGCGCACGATCAGGTGCGTGTGCGGGTTGTCGGTGTTCCAGTGATCGACAGCCACCCAATCCAACCGCGTCCCCAGGTCGGCTTCCATCCGATTCACCAGATGCCGGGTATAGGTGCGCAGGTCGTCCAGCTCGGCGCCGTCCTCGGGCGAGACGATGAAGCGGAAATGGTGCCGGTCGTCGGTGCTGCGCTCCTTGAAGGCGTCGAGGTCGGCATCGTCGGTCTGCGGACCGTAGGCGCGGCCCGGCTCGCCATCGCGGCCGGCGCCGTCGCGCTCGATGTAACGCAGGTGTTTCGCCAGCGACTGCGGACTGGCGTTGCGTTGATTGACCAGCAGGGTCTTGATGGTCACGCGCCGAGACATAGGCGTCAGCTTCGCCCCGGCGAAACGCGCCGCCGTGTGGCCGCGCCCCAGGCGCGAGCCGGGCCGCTGGCCTGCGCGCTGGCCCTGGCCGCCGGACACGGCGGAATGGCGTATCGAGGACTTGCCGCCGCTGGCCTTGCCAGCCTGCTTGAGCACCTTGGAAACGAAGCTCTGGCCCTGGCCCTTGCCCCGGTTCTTCGGGGCGCTGGGACGCACGCGGAAATCGTCGTCGCGGCGGTCGGTCATGGCTACGCTCCCCGCAAGCTACGGCGTGTCCTGTCGTGCAAAGCACACGGACATGCCTGCATTGGCGCGGCCCTCGCGCCCCACGCGGCACGGCGGCGAAGCCGCTCCGTGCCGCGCCACCCCCATGTGCAGACAGGCTTTCGACGCGGCCCGGTGCCGCGTCCTTTTGTCTTGCCTTCCGCCTTTGCCCCTCGCTGGCGCTCCGGGCAGCGGCGGCCCGGCGGCGCTGCTGCGCGAGCAGCCAGCGCGCCGGCGAACGCGGGCACGGCCGCAGGCCGGGCGCGTTCGAGGCAAGACGCCTGCACGTTGGACGGCTGCGCCGAAGGCAGCGCGAAGTGCGGTGCGAATGCACCCGCACTGCACGCGCGACGACACGGCGACGAACAGCAGAACGACACGCCCGATGGCACGATGAGATGCACGGCGACGTGCAGCGAATCGGCGGCCATCATGGGCGGGACTCCAGCCAGACCGGATGCGCGACGCCGATCACGGCGGATGTGCTGACCGGCCCGAAATACCGGCTGTCGAACGACGCCGAGTTGGTCACACTCAAGAGGAACAGTTCGCCGGGTTCGAGGCGACGGCATTGCTGCCAGGATGGCAGCGGCCGGCCCCAGCGGTCAGCAGGCAGCACGGCGGCCGAAGGCACGCCGTCGACGCGGACAACGCGGCCAGTGATGCACACCTCCTGCGGCGCGACGGCGCCCACACGCTTGAGCAGCGGCACGCGCGCCGGCAGGTAGCCGCGCTGCGCGGCCAGCGCGGTGGCGTCTGGCGGCAGCATGGTCAGGACGATGCTGCCCACGGACAAGGGACGTGGCAGCGAGCCGGGCTTACGGCCCAGCGGATCGACGCGATACCAGCCGACCGCCACGCTGTCGGACGGGTTGTAGATCAGGCGCGGCAGCGGATGCACGAAGGACGCCCAGGCCAGCGCAGCGAGGCCGCAGGCGGACAGGCTCGCCAGCACGATGCGAGCGCGCAGGCGCGAGCGAGGACGCGGCGCGGTGCCGGCAGTGGAAACAGCGGTCATGGCAGTTCCTTCCCGATGAGCCAGGCGGCGTGTCGCTCGGCGGTGTATTCGGGCAGCGGCAAGCGCGCAGCGAGCCGGTTGGCGAGCGTGCGCCAGTACGCGGGCGAGACAGCGGCGGATGCGACGCCCAGCGCCTCGATGGCGTCGATGCGCTCCAGCACGGCGCGCACCTGGTTCTCGCCCTCGGCGTGCAGCAGCAGACGCGCGCCCGGCTGCACGCCGGGGATGCGCTGTGCCGCATCGAGCGGCGTGCAAGCCTGCATCACCATGAGCTGCCAGCGAACGGTGCCGTAGTCGTTGGCCTGCCACCGGATGCGGCACAACATGGCACCCGGCAGGAACACCGCGCAGCGCCGCCAGCGGTCGAGCTGGAGCGTGCGCGCAGGTTCGCCGAAGCGCAGGTAGAGCTTGAAGCGCGGTTCGATGTAGGCCAGCGCCACGCGCGTCAGCGGCGCGCTGGCAGGATGGCCGGAAGGTGCTGCGAGCGCAGCCGTGGCCGCGCCAGCGGCAGGCGAAGCGGATGCGGTCATGGGGTGTTCTCCCTGCGGTGCTCTGGAAACTCCCGCTCCAGCAGGCCGCGCAGCAGGTCGGCCACGGTCACGCCCTGCGTGAAGGCCGATACCTTGATGCGCGCCCGCATGGCGGGCGTGATGTCGAGGGTCAGGCGAGCCGTGTAGAGGTCGCCCTTGCCCAGTGCATCGGCGTCGCCCTGGCGAATCCACGCCTCGGCGTGCGGATTCGCAGGCGGACGCGCGCCGATGCCGACGCGCTTTGCGCGAGGTGGCGGCTTCGCTGTCATGTCGGCCACCGCAGCAGTTCGTCCACCAGCGCGGTGATTTCGCGCGCGGCGGCGCTGTCCGGCGCGGTTTCGCGTGCAAGCCGGCCAGCGGCCACGCTGTCGGCGAACACGATGCGCTGATGCACTTCCGCGCGCAGCGCAGGAAGCGGTTGGTCGGCCAGTGCCTGGCGCGCTTCGCGCCCGATCACGGTGGTACTGACGCGCCGGTTGATGACGAAGGCCGCGCGCAGCGCAGGCCGAAACACCTGCGCCTCGCGGATCAGTGCCACCATCTCGGCGCTGGCCCACAGGTCGTAGGGGCTGGGCTGCACGGGGATCAGCACGCGCTCGGCCGCCAGCAGCGCGGAGCGCGCCAAGGCGGCGATCCTGGGCGGGCCGTCGATGATGACGTGATCGGCCCGCCTGGCGAGTTCTGGCGCCTCCTGGTGCAGCGTTTCGCGTGCGAGGCCCACGGCGCTGAACAGCCGTGGCAAGCCTTGCTGGCTTCTGCGCTGTGTCCAGTCCAGCGATGAACCCTGCGGGTCGGCGTCCAGCAGGACGACGTGCTGGCCGCGCATCGCCAGCTCACCGGCGATGTGCGTGGCGAGCGTGGTCTTGCCCACGCCGCCTTTCTGGTTGAGCAGAGCGACGATCATGGCCTGGCCCTCCGTGTTGGAAAGCCGGGCTTTTGCTGCTGCGCTTGTGGCCGTGTGGTGGTTGTCCACCGCAGCGGCGCTTCTCTACTAGAAGTTAGAGAAATTAAGTTAGGGAAGTTAGAGGGCGCGCAAACCCAATGCTGGCGCGGGTTTGCGGGCGATCGGCACGCCTGATAGCACGATAGTCCCACGCCTGATAGCACGATACCCCGCACGCCTGATAGCACGACACCATTCACAGGCTGTCCCGGAGTTATCCCCGTGCCGTCTGCGGCACGGGCCGGAACGTCAGCAGTTCCATGCCGTTGTCCGGCATGCGCTCGATGCCCAGGATGTAGCCGGGCAGCGACTGCCGCGCGACCAGTGCGCGCAGGTCGCAGGCGAAGTCGTAGGGCTTGGCGGTGCTGCCGGATTTCTGGTGCAGGTATCGAAAGTCGAACTGCCAGCCGTATGCCTGCTTGCCGCCGTGCTTGCGCACCAGGCGATACAGCCACCGCTCGATGCCGCCAGTGAGCCGGAAGTACGCCGGGTCGATGGTCAGCACCAGGGCGGCGTCGAGCACGCCCGCATAGAACCAGTCCGGCAGGATCAGCTCGATGCCCAGCGGCGTGCCGCGGGCATCGGCCAGTTCCTTCCATTCGTTGATCCACGAGAAACGGTGCAAGCGCCGCCCGGTCGTCTCGCGGATGGACGTGGCCACCGTGGTCGATTGCAGCCGGTCGAGCGCGGCCTTGAGGCGCTGGTAGTCGCGCAGCGACTTGCCACGCCCGATGAAGCGCAGGATCTCGTAGGGCGTCGCGCACATCAGCCGCGACGGGCGCAAGCCCGCGTCCTTCGCCTCCACGATCTGCGAGGCCGCCCATATCAGCACGTCCGCATCCCAAATCGTGGCGATGCCGTGCTCCTGCGTGCCTTCCACGCGAATCGTCACGTTGCCCGCCCGGAAGTCGATGGGCTTGACCCGCTTGGACTTGCCGAGCGAGAAGAACGGATAGGCCATCAAATCCTGGCTGTCGCGCGGCGCCATGTCGCCGGGCAAGGCGCGGAACAGGTCGAGCTGTTCGCGCTCCTGCAACGGCCGCTGCCGGGACGGCAGCGCGGTGCTGGACATGGCGATGGCCTGCCGCGCGCCGCCGATCAGCGCGCACGGCTGTCGGCCGAGTGGTGCTCGGCGTATTCGGGATCGGAAGTCGTCTCGAAGCTGCGGTCGGCGGCCCAGGCATCGAGGTCGGCCACGGCGTACATGACGCGACGGCCGAACTTGCGAAAGCGCGGGCCGCCGCCGATCACGCGCTGCTTTTCCAGCGTGCGCGGCGACAGGCGCAGGTATTCGGCGGCTTCGTCGTTGGTGAGATAGCGTTGGGGCTGCGCGGCAGCAGTCGAGACAGTGGCGGCAGGCCGCAAGGGAGCGGGACGCATGGTGTGAACCTCCATCGGTTGAAAGCGCCCGGCCACACAGCGCGACCGGATGGAGGCAGTCTCAGAAAACGCGGCCCTTCTACTCAGGGTCGTTTTGCGTCTACATCAAAACGACCCTTCTCAAGCGGCGGAAGCTGTGCTAGGTGGCGATAGCCGCCGCGCATCAGCGCATCGCCGCGCCGCACCAGGCGGCGCACCTTCGAGCGCAGGCCGCCGTCGCTGTACCAGTCGGCCACGGCGTCGGCACCGAACAGTCCTTCGCCCACATCGCGCAAGGACGCACCCGCGAGGGTCGCGTCGAGCGCCTGCAAGGTGTGCAGTTCCAGCAGCGCGGAAGGTGTTGGCCTGGGCGTGGTGGCAGCGAAGGTCGCGCCGCGTGCATGACCGCGCGCAGGGGCGGCAGTGCCGCTCCGTTGGGCATAGGCCACGGCCATGCCGTCTTCCAGGCCGGGCGCCAGCGCAAAGCGCAGGCAATGGCCTGGGCTGCGCGCGATCAGCGCCAGCTTCTTGCCGTCGTGGAACAGTTGCTTGTGGCCGGGGATGCGCCAGAACGCGAAGGCGGTGGCATCCTGCGGCGGATCAGCGTCGGGGTAGAGCTGCACCACGGCAGCATGACCAGGCAGCCAAGCTGGATGCGCGTCACGCGCATCCAGTGCCGGGTCTTCCAGCAGACGCAAACCCCAGCGATGCGCTGCATCAGGCCGGCGATGACGGCGTAGCCAGTCGAGCCGGTAGTCGGGATGCCTGCGCAGGTACTCCCAAGCGAGCGCGAGCGCATCCAGCCAAAAGACATACAGGTATGCGGCAGTGGGATACCAATGCGCGAGGTGATGAGGATTGACCATGACGCCTCCTCCTGCGAACAGGACTCGCCGCCACGGAAGAACTACGCGCTACATCGCCCTCGTCGGAACGTGATGGGTTACAAAGGCGGATGGGGCTGTCAAGACCAATTGACTCCGATATGTTGCGGTATTCGTCTCAATGCTGCGGCGGCAGCGCCCCACTGTGGGGCGCCACACAGGCCAGCCTGCGGCAGCCCGCGCCGGGCATCATGTCTATTTGGGTCAGACTGGTGCGGCTACGCCGCAAGAATCTCAATTGAGACCTACCCGGTATGACACCAGACTGAAAAAGTCACAGTAGGCTGTGTTCAGTCCGGGATAGCCCCGTCGCGCTCGGCCAGCCGGGTGTACTCCGACAGCGTGCGCGTGGGGCGGAAATAGAGGTCGCGCATCACGGGCTGCTGGCGCGGCCCGACGATGTCGGCCAGCTCGGACAGCTTGACGGTTCCCTGCGCCGGCATTCCGATGCCCAGGTCGATGAGGCCCCAAGCGGTGTCGCCATCGGCGGGATCGAGTGCGGCCAGCAGCCAGGTCACGTGCGCGTCCGGCGTGAATAGCCGCACCACAGGCACCGGGTCGATGGCCTGGCCAGCGGCGCGGGCCTCGCCGTTGGCGAGCAGTTGTGCGCGCTCTGGGACGGTGGCGAGTGGCTGGGGCATGGTTGGCAATCCCACAAATCCAATGATGCACGTATGCGGTTTCACGCCCAAGCGCAGAACCGCCAAACCGGATTTACGCCTTCGTGCACAAGCACGGATGCGCTTGCGTGGCTTTGCTGGAACCCGCCGATGCGGATTTCCGTAAAGGCACAAAAACGTAGAACACCAAATGAACACTATAGATTGTAGCCCTATAGGGCTCAATGGGCTGTCATCTTGGTTTTTCGAGGGAAACCATAGGTGGCGGCTGGGAACTCATTGGCGAAGGCGTTGAAGACAGTCAGAAAAGCGCGTGGCTTGAGCCAGGAAGCCTTCTCTGACGTGTCCAGTCGCACCTATATGAGCACCCTCGAACGCGACCTGAAAAGCCCGACCCTGCATAAGCTGGCCGAGCTGTGCGAGGTGATGGAGATCCACCCGCTCACGCTGCTGACGCTGGCCTACGCGGGCGATAGCTCGCGCAAGGCCGACGAGCTGCTGGCGCAGGTGCGCCGGGAGCTGGAGGCGGTGTTGAAGGAACACGACGCGGCGAAGCCGCGCGCGTGACGCGGTGATGTGCTGCGAACAGCAGCACAGCGCCCCGCCGCGGTGGGCGGGGCGCTGCGGCGGTCACGCCGCCTGGGGCTTGCTGCGCGACCAGATCAGGTCGTGCGTGCCGTCCTCGCCTTCGATCAGGCGGGCATAGACCGGAGCCGGGAACGAAGGATCGTCGAGGGTCACGGACTTGTATTCCCGCCCGGCCTCGCTGGTCTTGTTCCACGCCGCGCCGATGTCGTGGCCGGCGGCCTGGAGGCGGAAGTCGGGGGCGTTCTCGCTGCTGCCCTTGTCGTTGGGAACCAGCTTGACCTTGACGTTGAGCGTCAGGGTGCGCAGCGTGCCGGTGAAGCCGTCTTTGTCGGTGGTGAAGGTGCCGATGTTGGCCATGATGTTTTCTCCTTTCGGTTGAACAAGGTTCGCGCCCATCGCGTCCTTGTTGTGATCCGGCCGGCGGGGGACGGGCTTGCTGCACCGCTTGCGGTCGAAACGCAGTGGAGAGCCGGGAGGCGAAAAGAATTTGTTGCGCGAGGAAGCCGCGCAGCGGCGGGGAAATTGTTTTCGCCGGACGGTTGCAGCCATAAGCCCGAGGCGCAGCCGCACCCTCGCCAGGATTCACAACGAGACAAGGACGCCTTGGGCCGAACCACTCCGAAAGGAGATGGGGCCGACTCGGCATCCCCGCCCGAAGGCTTTTCCGGCTCGCCCGCTGACGCCGGCCAGGTCAACCACCCGGCGACAGGCGAGAAAGCCCACGCCGCACCTTGCGGCGCCGGTCTTGAGGCGTGGCGTGGAAGCTCCATAGCGATGCGGGGCGGGTTGTCCGTGAACCGTCCTTCGTGACGTGATGGGCAGGAACCGCCAGCGTTGAGGACGACACGCATCTGCACAACCTGCCGCAGCGAGCGCCAGCATGTTCGCCAGCGCCCCGTCCATCGCGGCGGGGCGCTGGCCGGGCCGATCCGGCGCAGCCGGTTCGGCAACATCGAGGGGCGCCAAGCATCGCGCGGCGGGGATAGCCCGCAGGGCTTTCCCCTGGAGGCAAGCGAAGCGCGCAGCGCCGCAGGCGCGAAGGCGTGAGGGATTGAAGCCGAATGGCCGTGACAGCGAAGTCGGCACGGGGCGCAGCCCGAAAGCCCGGCGGCGCTGTGCGTCGACACGCTCAGGCCGTTCCAGAATTCCAAACAGGAAACGCGGACATGCCTCTGATGAAATGGGCGCGGCCTACGCTGCAGGGTATGCACGCGGCAAGCCGAAAACCGCTGGTGATTCCCGCGCACTGCGGGCGCTTCGGCTTGCAGGCCCATGCGGGCCGGCCATTGCCGGGCGGGAAGCCCGGTTACGTCAACGCCGCCGCCTGAACTGCCGTGATGGCGGAGGCGTTCCGATTCGGCTGTGGGCTTGGAACACCGGGCGCGGCCACTGCCGCGCCCGGATTTTGCGCCCACCGCGCCCAGGTCGGAACGGTCTGGGCGCGGTGCTGAACGCAGTTATTCCTTCGTTTCGATGAGCCACCACATGGCACGCGGCAAGGTGCGGCCCGTGATGGGGTGAATGTCGGTGAGGTCGGCGCAGGCCGTCCAGCCCGAGGGCGGGCGGTAGCCGCGCACGTCGCCTGCGCCGTGCCAGCGGCGGGCGCGTACCGTGTCGGGGGCGTAGATCGCCGCCATGCGCGGGCGGCTGGTGGTGGTGCGGGTCATGGGGGCTTCTCCTTCCAGCGAAGCGCCCCGGTCGAGGCCGGGGCGCTTGCCTTTGGCGCGGGTCAAGCGGCCAGCGCCTCGGCGGGTTCATCCGCCATTGCTTCGGCATCCTCCGGGGCGTCCTGCTCCGGGCCTGCCTCTTGCGCGGCATCCTGCGGGCCTGCGGCCTTGAAGATGGCGGGCATCCAGCCCGTACCATCGGCCAGCCGCTCGGCTTCGCTGGCAATGTCGGCCTTCCTCAACTTCGCCAGCCGGTTGACCTGCTCGGGCGCGTACTCGCCCACGGCATCCAGAATCATGGCCTTGGAAACGTGCTTGAAATAGCCTTCTGCGGTCGGCTTCCACCATGCGGCCATGTCGAGGCCCACGGCCTGCGCCAGTTCCTCGCCGGGCTGGTGCGGCGTGGCGCGGGGCGTCACCACGTCCACCGTGGAAGCCACGCACACGGCCAGCAGCCGCACCAGTTCGTCTTGCGACTTCGCCAGCAGCGCGGCGAATAGTTCGGCGCTGTCCTCCGGCAAGGCAACACCTGCCACCTGTTGCAGTTCGCGCAGCGCCACGGCAGCGGGCGATTCCGGCCAGTCCGGTGCCATGCCTTCCAGCCGGTCTTGCGCCGTGAGGCGCACGCCGAGCGGCAGGCCATCGCCGTAGGCGTGAGGCTGCAAGACGGTCTGCACCATGCCATGCACCAGCGCGGCCAGCGCGACGTGCGGATGCCGGGCGACTTCGATTTGCAGCGCCGCCGTGCGGTGGGCGCTCAACCGTTGCGCCAGCCGGTCGGACAGGCTCGCGGCCTTGGGCGCGTCGTCGGCGTCCTCGTGCTCGTCGTTGGCGGCTTCGCCTTCGGTACTGCCGAAACCGCGCCGCAGCTTTTCCAGCGTGCGCAGCGCCTTGGCCTCGGCTTCGCGCAGCAGGCCGCGATGAATGACGGCCTCGCCGTTGCGGTCGATGGTGACGATGGCACCGGCCACCTCGCGCACTTCGGGGGCATAGCCTTGCAAGGCGTCCTCCGCATCTTGCAGTTCCCCGACCACCTGATCGCGCCGCTGTGCCAGCTTCTCGGCGTTGGCCTCGTCCTCCGCGTCGCAGGCTTCTTCCAGTTCGGCGTCGATCTTTTCGAGGTGGGTTTCCAGCGAAGCGATGCGGCGGGCCTCGCGGATGGTCGGCTCGCGGCGATGGCGCGGGGCGTTCTGGAACGCCTGTCGTTCCTCGTAGGCCAGATGCGGCACGGCCTCCACCCATGCCCAGCCCTCGGCGCGCACGTCCTCGGCCAGCGTTGCCAGCTTGTCGCGCACCAGCGTTTCCAGCACTGCGGTATCGGTGAGGTAGGTTCCGGCATCGCCTTCCGCGAACAGGTCGCGGCGGATGCCGCCGCCTGCCTGCCGGTAGGTGTCCAGCCCGACGAAGCGCACCAGCGCGTGCGTGGCATCGATTTCGCGCTCGGTCAGGCGCTCGCGCAGCTTGGACGGGCTGCGCTGCCATTCCGGCGCACCATAGAACGCGGCATCCTGCGCGGCGTGGTCGTCGGTGATGGTCAAGGCCATCAACTGTTCCAGCGTCACGCCACCGGCGCGATAGTCGGCCATCAGGCGCGGCGAGACGTTCGCCAGCTTCAAGCGGCGCTGCACCACCAGCGGGGACACGCCGAAGTCGGCGGCAATGTCTTCGACGGGCCGGCCTTCCTTGACCAGCGCGGCGAAGGCCGCGAACTGGTCGGCGGGGTGCATGTTCTCGCGTTGCACGTTCTCCGCGAGGCTGACGGTGCGGGCGGACGCATCGGCCACCAGCAGGCACGGCACTTCGTAGTCGGTGGGGATGCGCTTCTTCTTCGCCAGCAGCTTCAAGGCGGTCAGGCGGCGGTCGCCTGCAACCACCTCGTAAGCCTCGCCATCTGCGGAAAGGATGACGATCAGGTTTTGCAGCAGGCCGATGCGGGCAATGCTCGCGGCCAGTTCGGGGATGGACTGGCGCGGGGTCGTGCGGACGTTGCGCTTGGAGCGGCGCGGCAACAGTTGCGACAGCGGAACCAAGATCAGGTTCTTGGTCGGGTCGGCCACTTCCAGCGGCGCGGCGGCTTCGATGGCGACGGTTTCGGTTTTGAGTACGGCGTTCATGGTGATAACTCCTTGCGGTTGGGATGCAGCAGCGAGAGAAGCGGCAAGGGCTGCTGCCTGCCCCTGCCGCGTGGGGATTCAGGCTTTCAACTGGCGCAGGCCATCGGCCAGCAGCCACAGGGCGCGGTTCAGACGCACGCTTTGGTCGATGCCCTGCACGGGCCGGGTGGTCTGGCGGCGGCCATTCGCGGCGCGGGCGGACAGGCCGCCTTTGGTCAAGTTCTCCTGCGTGCGGTTGAACACGCTCCACAGGTCGCGGCGGTCGTCGTCGTGGCGGCGCGGCATCAGGATTTGCGATTCCGTGATGGGCGCGGGCTTGTCCTCCTCGTACTTCAACGCCAGCGCAGCGCGGGCGAACACTTCCGATTCCCCGGCGTCGAGCGTGATGGCGCGCATGGCATCGCGGGATTCCTGCGCCCGGTCGAAGCCGTGCAGGACTTCGTAAGCGCCTTCGATAACGTGTCCGGCTACGTCGCCCTTGTGGGGAACGCGCACGTCGGCCACGGTGTCGCCGCAGACAAGGCCATTGCTGCAAACGAAGCGGAACATTCCGGCCAGCATCTGATAGCTGCTGGTGCCGTCATGGGAGTTCAGCAGGATGATTTCGTTGGCCTCGCGGCCGTTGATCTGGCTGGCGTGGCGCAGCCGGATCATGTGCTTGGTGTAGTCGCGGCGGTCGTCGTGGCGCACGCGGGTTTGCGTCACCATGAAAGGCTCGAAGCCTTCCCCGCGCAGTTCCTGCAGCACGGTGGCGGTGGGGATGTAGCTGTACCGCTCGGAGCGGCTTTCGTGCGGGGCTTCCGCGTAGATGGACGGGGCCACGGCGCGGATTTGGTCATCGGACAAGGGACGTTCCGAACGCAGCACCGGCGAACGGGAAGCGAAGCGGGATGCGAGTTGCATGGCATTTCTCCTGACAAAGAAAAAAGGGTTTGCTGTTCACACCGCACACCGGATTCCTAGATTCGGAGCCCAGCCTTTCGGCTGTTGGTGCGGTCGGCACGAGGAACCCGGTTGGCCCTGTTGCCACCGTCTTTCCTGAGTTCATCGCCCGCGACGGTCAGGAGCGCGCGGACGGGGGCCGTCAAGGAAACAAGCGCAGGGTTGGTGCGGCCCGCAGGCGCAGCCGAGGACACGGCCCTGCGCGCCTTGACGGCACACGGGAGCGGGCTACAGTCGCGGACAAGGTGATGAAGTCAGGGGAGACGGCTGGACATGGCAACGGCCATCCCTGTGTGCCGTACCGCACGCAAGCGAAGCGCGCAGGCCCGAAGCTGGAAGCCGGGCCGTAGGCGTCAGCCGAGCGGAGCGAGGGAACGATGGAAGCCCGCCAAGGGCGAGACTCGCGCAGCGAGGCTCGATGCGAAGCACGACAGCGCGACCGGCATGTTTCCTGGCCGGGGACGCCCATGCAGTTGCGAAGATGCAGCGTGGATCTTTGATGTTTGATGGTGGACAAGCGGCCTCTGCGGCTTCGGTATTGCCGCGCCGGCGCAGCCGGGGCGGCGGGCTTGCAGGGGCGCCAAGCGCAGCGCGGCGGGGATAGCCCGTAGGGCTTTCCCCTGGAGTGCAAGCGGCAGCGCGCAGGCCCACAAGGCCGTAGGCGTCAGGGATCAAAGCCGGATGGCCGCGACGCGGCACGTGGCGCGGGGCGTAGCCCGCGAGCCCAACGGCGGCACGCCGGGACGTTCAACCTCTCTTATCAAGATGTAAATGACATTGAGGCGCAAATGAGGCACAATGTAGCTACAAAATGCTTGAGGCAGTTATGGCAACCAGTGACGTTGTTCGCGCCCGAATTGACGGGCATATCAAAGAGGAAGCCACAAACGTGCTGGCCGGGATGGGCTTGTCCGTGTCGGATGCCATCCGGATACTGCTGACGCGAATTGCGGCTGATAAGGCGCTCCCGTTTGATGTGAACCGGGGACAGCAGCAGACGAATACCAAGAAGCCATGAGGCATCGCCTGAAAATAACTAAAAACACTAAATCACGGGCTTGAACCCATGGATCGCTTACAGCAGCTTAATTACGAAAAGGATTTCCGCATCGCCTTCTTGGAATCCAAGGGGGACGGTTTTCAACGTCTGTTCGAGAAACTGATGTCGAAAGCCCATCCCAATGATTTCATGGCATGCCGCCCGTGGGGCAATGTTGGCGATCGGAAGAATGATGGGTACCTGCCCTCGGCGCGCATCCTCTATCAGAGTTACGCTCCCAATGAATTGACCGCCGCCGAAGCGATCAAGAAGATCAACGAGGATTTCGACGGCGCCAAAGATCACTGGGAGAAATATTTCGATGAGTGGACCTTTGTCCACAATGCGCAGGATGGCCGTTTGGGCCCTCACATCATCGAAGCGCTGGCGAAACTCGGGCAGGACAACCCAAAGATCAAAATCGGCCACTGCGGCTATGAGGAGATGCTGGCTAAGTTTCGCCAGTTGAGCTTGCAGGATCTCGAATCCTGGTTCGGCCCATCGCTGACGATGGAAGCGAATGTCAATTTGGGGTTTGGAGACCTGGTGGCCGTCCTCACCCACATCAGCATCACTCCCGTGCCCACGGCCAGCGAAGTGAAAGATGTATCGCGCGGCAAGATCGAGGCAAACCTGCTGTCTCAGGCCGTCGCCGACTTTTTGAAGATCGGTATGCAGAAGTCAACGCTCGTGGCGCAGTTCTTCAATAACTGGAAGAACCCGACCTACGGCGAGCAGATCGCGCAGGCGTTCAAAAGTGAATACGTGACGCTGCGAGACCAAGTTCCCGCACTGCACCCCGATGAGATATTCGGCCGGCTCGAAACGTGGGCCGGGGGCACAGCTAACACCACGCCGACACATAAGGCGGCAGTGCTGGCCGTCATGGCATATCTGTTCGACAAATGCGAGATTTTTGAAGACGCTCAAGCGGTGGGGGCTGCATGATTCTGCCCTCCAAGCATCTGCAACAGGATCGAGCACTGTTGACCGTCGGCGCCCATGTTTTGACCTACCTTGTGCGGCCAAAGACCGTCTCTGCGTTGTGGGAGGAACTGAACAAGCATGAAACAGGCGTAGCCACAATGCCTCGGAAAATTACCTATGACTGGTTCTTGCTCGCACTCGACCTTCTCTACGCCATGGGGACCATTGAACTCGAAAGCGGCCTCGTGGCACGGAGGGCGCCTTGATTCATCACATTTTTAGTACGCTACCCAGCTTCAAGCGCATTGAAGACCTGAAGCCAGGTCTGAATGTCTTACTTGCTCAGAAAACCGAGGGTGCAAGCAGCAAGCAGACGCGCAATCGGGCGGGAAAAACCAGCTTCGTAGAGCTGGTGCATTTCCTGCTCGGCGCCGACGCCGGTCCTGAATCAATTTTTCGCACACAGGAACTGGTTGAGCACACCTTCGGCATGGACTTCGATCTGAAGTCGGAGCGCACCGTCGTTGAGCGCAGCGGTGGTACAAAAGCAAAAATCTTTGTGACTGCCCCGCCTGCGTCGAAGGTCAAGTTTTCGGCTACCGAGTGGTGCGCATTCCTCGGAGAGCAGATGTTTGGTTTGAGCAGCCTGGAAGCTGCCGGCAGCAAGCCGCCGTCGTTCCGTTCGCTCTTTGCCTACTTCGTGCGCCGGCAAGCGAGTGGCGCCTTTATGACGCCGGAAAAGCAGGCCACGATGCAGGGCACTGGCGACATGCAAATGGCGCTCATGTTCCTGCTCGGATTGGACTGGCAGATTGCGCGCGATTGGCAAGCAGTTCGCGATCGAGAGAAGACGCTGGAAGAGCTGAAGAAGGCGGCAGGGAATGGTGCGTTCGGCTCGATCATCGGCAAGGCGGCCGACTTGCGCACTGAGCTGACGCTGCGCGAGGCCCGTCTCAAGAAGCTTCATGCAGAAGTAGAGACGTTCCACGTTCTGCCTGAATATCGCGAGCTGGAACTTGAAAGCGCCGCACTGACCCGCCAGCTCAATGAATTGGCCAACGCCAACACCATCGACTTTTCAGAGATCCGGGATCTGGAAAGCGCACTAGCGTCAGAGGTTCCTCCTGATCTTGAAGACCTGCAGGCCGTCTATCAAGAAGCGGGCATTGTGCTTCCCGGCCTGGTGAAGCGCCGCTATGAAGACGTGAAGAGTTTTCACGAATCGGTGGTCCGCAATCGCAAGGACTACCTCTCCAGCGAACTCGAAGCTGCAAAGCTACGTATT
This sequence comes from Zoogloea sp. GDB6, assembly GCF_056724105.1. Taxonomy (NCBI): domain Bacteria; kingdom Pseudomonadati; phylum Pseudomonadota; class Betaproteobacteria; order Rhodocyclales; family Zoogloeaceae; genus Zoogloea; species Zoogloea sp. GDB6. Next base: position 1,213,726 of record NZ_CM161497.1, read on the forward strand.
GAACTGCGCGATGGCAAAAAGGCGCAGTTCGACCAACGGCGTGGCGAAGTGCTGGGCATCCTGAAGAGCCACGGTGCGCTGGAACAGTTCCTCAAGCTGCAAGGAGAACTGGGCCGGCTGGAGTCCGAAGTGGAATCGCTGCGGCAACGCTTTGAAGCGGCCGAACAGCTTGAAGGCACAAAGAACGAACTGGAGATTGAGCGCAATCGCCTCACCATCCGCTTGCGGCGCGATTTCGCCGAGCAGAAAGATCGACTGGCGGAGGCCATCGTCGCCTTTGAGGAGACCTCGCAGCGCCTGTACGAATCGGCCGGCAGCATGACGATAGACGAAACATCCAATGGCCCGATGTTCAAGTTTCCGATGCAGGGGCAACGCAGCAAGGGCATCAAGAATATGCAGATTTTCTGCTTCGACATGATGCTGATGCGCCTGTGTACCAAGCGGAAAATCGGGCCTGGATTCTTAATTCATGACAGCCATCTGTTTGATGGCGTCGATGGACGCCAAGTCATCAGCGCGTTGCGTCTGGGCTCGGAGATCGCGAAGGAGCTTGGCTTCCAGTACATCGTGACGATGAATGAAGACGATGCCTTCAAGGAGACCATTGATGGCTTCGACCTTAACGATTACGTGCTGCCTAAGCGCCTGACCGACGCTACTGAAGACGGGGGCTTGTTCGGAATTCGATTTGGATGACTTAGGAATACAAGGTCAACTAGATTTGGAGGCCATCGGCACTCCGCTAGCAGCAAGAGCTTTTTCTTACAGGAGGGATAAATGGACAAGAAGACCAAGGGATCGTGGTTGATTCATCACACCAATAAACTCCAGGGAATAACGAATCAGGCTGGTTACGATAAGACCTTTCTCGCGGGTAAGGCTGGCATTTTGCTTTCTGCAATCTCGTCAAACAACCACGCAACACTCAACAACGATCGCTTGAACGTTCTGGCGCAAGCGGCGAACATCAATACGACTTTTGAGCTTCCAAAACTCATCGAAGTTCTGAAACAGCAGCAACTGGTTGACACCGCGAACGGTGGCGTTGCTGTTCTTGGCGTTACCACAGCGAAGACCCTTCAACACACGTCAGATATATTCGATGCCCTCGCGCCTGGCGCATCCGAGGTCGCTTCGATTGCACTTGCGGAAAAGGCCTCAGTCGAGCCCGTGCTGTCCGGCCATGTCTCCACAGAATTGGCCGACTTTTATAAGCTGGCCAAGCCCGATATTCAGCGCCTGATGTCTGATGCTGAACAAATTGGATTCGTGGATGCTGAAGACCTCGGCGCCGGGCAAAGATTGTTATTTAACGGGAATCTCTTCCGTCGTGAAACGACCCGAAAAATCAAAGCGGTTCTTGACTCCCTTTCATCGGCCGAGCAGACAAAGCTCAATGAGCTTACAGATACGCTGAAGAAGCGCGCCTGCGTCAGCACAGACTACGCGACACAACTTCTCGGTGAGCCACTTTTCAAGAAGGTGGCGGCCATTGGGTTATTTGATATCAGCGTTGTCAGTAATTCGACCGAGGATGCTGGGTTCCTGACGCTGCCATCCGCATTCTCTAAGTACAGCAACTCAATGGTTGACGACGCATTTGATCTGGCTAAAGCATTTGTCAGTTCCGTGACCTATGGGATGACGAAGAGCAGCTATGCCCGGGGGCAGATTCAGATGGTTGATGCGCTACTGAGCGCACTGGTTCGAGGTGAAAGCGTGGGGCCGGTGAATGCCATTGCGCAAGATTACAAAGTGCTGGAATTAAAAGGTGTCGTCGAGGTCAAGCATGGCACAAAAAAGGGGCGCAGCGGCCCAATGCTGAAGTTGTTGAAGACGGAAGTTGGTGAGCTTGCACTGCAAGCCATCAGGCAAGGCGACGTCAGCGAACATTCTCTCAATTCACTTCCAACCGCGGCAGTCACCATATTCAACGGCCCTGAACACAACCGTGAGAAAGTTCGGCGAGCACAAATCAAGGCGAGCCCGAAGGCTACCAATGACATGCTCTCTATCCTTCGCACAGGAGGAGGCATATGACCAAGGGACAGCAAGTTTTGCTTAAAGGCCCCCGGATGGAGGAGTTGCTGCGAAGCTATTTCCTCAAAGCCGGCTACTACGTGGTGCGAGGGGTTCCGTTTATCTATGAGGGTTTTGACGTCACAGATATTGATCTATGGCTCTATAGTCGTACGTCATCCGTGTCACGTGAAATCACCCTGGTGGATGCCAAGAACAAGAAGACGCCACAAGCTATAGAGCGGATATTTTGGGTTCAAGGGCTTCGCATTGCAACCAAAGCCACCAACGCGGTGGTCGCGACCACGGAAAAGCGTCAGGAAGTAAAGGATTTTGGCCGAGAGCTGGGAATTCTGGTTCTCGACGGCACATTTCTGAGCAAGCTAGACAAGGTAGATGGCCCCAATGCGTTGAGGCTCTCCGACGAAGAATTCTTCTCAAAAATTGACGAATATTCTCTGAGCAAGCTGGATGGTGACTGGCGTGGTCGCATTGCTCATTCCAAAAGCTTGCTAGCGAAATCACTCTCGTTTGACAGTTGCAATGAATGGCTCATGCAAGGCAAGTTCTTTGCGGAGCAATCGATAACAAAAAACAATCAGCGCGAGGTCGCTTTGCGTTGCCTGTATATGGTTTGTTCATTCATTGCGGTCGCAGTTGACTTCTGCATGAAAGAGATTTCGTTCCATGAGCAATCGGAACGCGGAGTGCTCATTAAGGACGGATTTACCTATGGCTCGAAAGGTAGTGCAGGTCTAAAAAAGATATTAAATGTCTCGATGGGACTCATCGAGCAGCACGCCAGCGATGGTGCGGTGACAGCCAGGCAAGTCCGATCCAGCATTGAACGACAGTTGGCAGACCTCAATACCGCCGTCCTTGGCGAGTTCTTTGCAAAGCAAGATGTCGCGAGAACACTCTTCGCTGTAGCGAAGGAGTTCGAACAACTCGCGATGAGCAGAGATTTCTCTTCCGATACGACCGCGACTCCCGAGCTTCGTAGCATGCTCTATTGCTTGCTCGATTACTGGGAGGTTGATCGAGTTATGTTTTCAACCGCTTTGAAGGACAGTTAAGACGGCCCCGATGACGGTTGGCCGCCAACCGCGAGGAAGAAAAATATTTAAGAATTGGTCTGGACTTTTAGAGTCGGCAAGGGAGGCTTGATGTATTTGGGCGATATAACAATTTCGCGCTTTCGGTCTTGCGACAATGTGACCGTCAGCCTCCGTCCCGATCTGACGGTCTTGGTCGGTGAGAACAATGGCGGCAAATCCAACGTCGTAGATGCGATCCGGTTGCTCACCTTGCCGTTGAGCGGACGCAGGGAGCGTTATCCGGAAGATGAAGATGTACGACGCCACGCGATTGTCCCGAATTTTCAGATCGAAGGTGTTTTCCGAGGACTCAGTGACACGCTGAAAGGACTGCTGATCTCGGCGGTCCCTGATCTCACCAAGAACGAAGCAGTCTTCGGCTATCGGTATGAGGCACGGTCCGAGCGCGCGCCGCGTGGCAAGACTACTGTTTGGGCCGGGCGCTTCGACGCCAACGAACCGGAGGCTGGTTCCTCTGAACTGATCCGGCATGTCTACCTGCCTCCTTTACGAGATGCGCACCAAGCGCTTGGCACAGGCAGCGGTACACGGGTCATGGCGCTGCTGCGCAACTTCCTGCCAAAGGATCAAGAACAAGATTTCGTCGCTGGCGTCCGGCGCGCCGATGATCGACCTGAGATCCTGACCACGATGAACGCGGAGATCGGTACGGCTCTAGGTTTGCTGACCAATGGTGTCCGCCCGCAAACGGCAGCCCTGGACTTTGGCGCAGAAACTCTAATCGATGTCGCTCGTGATTTGAGGTTTCGTCTGGCCGATTCCGGTCTAGTGCCCGAAGACATCCGAGCGTCTGGTCTGGGCTACTCTAATCTGCTCTACATGGCCACGGTGGTCGTCGAACTGGCCAAAGCCAAGGAAGCCGACCTCACGATTTTTCTCGTTGAAGAACCTGAAGCGCATCTGCACCCGCAGTTGCAGGTTCTTGTGCTCGAATTCCTGCTAGACCAAGCGCGTCAATCGGCTAATCGCGCCATCGAGCCTGGCAAGCCGGAAGGCCGCATCCAGATCGTCGTGACGACCCATTCGCCGAACCTGACGGCATGGGTCTCTCCGATGCATCTAGTTGTCATGCGTTCGCGTCGTCGCAACCAAAATGGGGTGGCGGTCTCAGAATCGGTGAGTGTGCCCATTGCCGAAATCGGGCTCAAGCCAAAGACACTGGATAAGATCAGCCGCTATCTGGATGTGACGCGCTCCGCGCTGCTGTTCGGCAACAGGGCCATCCTGGTGGAAGGAATCGCGGAGGCGCTACTGTTGCCCGTGTTGGCGCAGAAACTTGTTCTCGTCGGTGATGCCGATGGATGGCTCCGGTTCAAGGGAGCAGTTATCGTGCCGATCGAAGGCGTGGACTTCCGCCCCTACGTAGAGGTGCTGCTACGCCCACATGGCGATGCACGCATCGCGGACCGGCTGATTGTGATCACCGACGCGGACCCAACGGTGTTGGGAAATCGGAAGGTTGATCTGGAAAACCTCGCTGCAACGCATGGTGCGCCGCAGGCACTGACCGTGCTAACCAATCAACACACGTTGGAGCACGAGATTTTCAGCGCTGGAAACGAAGCCTTCCTCAAGAGTGCGTTTCTTCGTCTGCATCGCAACTCGCGTCGCGACTGGGAGGATCAAATCGAGAGAGTCGCAGTGCAAGACCGTCCCGATGCATTTCTCAAACTGATTGAGGCGAAAAAGACCCGCAAGGGCGACTTGGCCCAGGCCATGGCTTCACGTATTGCGGCGGGCGAAGCATTTGTTGTACCGCCCTATCTCGCAGATGCAATTCGTGGCGCTTCGCAAGCATGACCGGCATTCACGGTCTGACGGCAGAGCAGGAAGCATTTGCCGCACACGTTGGCGGTGCCTTCGTTCATGCTTGTCCCGGCGCTGGAAAGACCCGCACGATCATTGCTCGCCTAGCTAGGATCGCCGCCACGTTACCACCACGCCGTGGTGTGGCAGTACTCTCGTTCACAAACTCTGCCGTCGATGAGTTTCGCGAACGCTGCCAGGCCGCAGGGCTCGACTCGCTCTTGAAGCATCCTAGTTTCATGGGGACGCTTGATGCTTTCGTTAGGCATTTCGTGGTACTGCCAAGCTGCGCGGCAACAAGCCCGACGCGACCAATCATTCTCGATAGTTGGGACACTCTTGGCATAGAAATCCGACTGTCTGGGCAATTCGCTTTTCGAGGTGATCCGGTAAGCCTAGATTTGTTCGACCCGGAAACCAATATCATTGATCCAGAGAGGATCGGACACGCCGGATTGCAAAATCATGTGCGCCAGCATCAGGTCCGATATCAACAGGCGGCGGCGCACCGGCGACGTGGCTTGTTGCAGGCAGGCTATATGAGTGCCGGCGACGCCCGCGTTCAAACGTTGGGGCTGATTCGTGATCCAGTGAATGGCGGGGCACTCGGTCGCTCGCTGGCGGCACGTTTCCACGAAGTCATGGTGGACGAAGGTCAGGATTGCAATCCGCTCGATCTGCAAATCCTGTCTTGGCTCAGAGCGCACGGCGTACATGTCACCTTCGTGTGCGACCCCGACCAGGCAATCTACGAATTTCGTAACGGCAATCCTGCAGGGGTTCATGAATTCAAGGCGACGTACCCCGTTGAATCGCATCGAGGGTTAACGGGCAATTTTCGTAGTAGCCCTGCGGTCTGCCGGTTAGCCGCCACACTTAGGAATGCTGGTCAGGTAGATCAGTCTGTCGGTGACACTGCGAATGTTGAACATCCAGTTTTGCTTCTGACATACGGTGGCCGAGGCCCAACAGCGACGATCGGTCAGGCTTTCCTTGAGCGGGTTGCTGAGCTTGGCTTGGATTCGACGGACGCGATTATCCTGGCGCATTCAGGCAAGGTTGCGCAGCGGGCTGCGGGCGCGACCACCAATGACTCGAACGGAAGCTCGCGGATTGAGTCGCTCGCTCGGAAAGTGGCGGAGTTCTGGTCACCCGCCGCGACGGCGCGATCGAGAGAGGCTGTGGTTCAGGTAGTGGAAACGGTGCTTCTGGATCTCATGGGGCTACGCCAACGAAGCGAGCATCCATGGAGAACCGTCGAACGCCTTGGTATGGATCGGCGAGCACATCGAAGACGTACGCTGAGTTTCCTCATGAGCCTTCCCAGAGAGTGCGGGAATACTGATGCTGATCGGCTCGCCTGGATAGCCTGTGTGCATGCGGAGATGGAACGAATGGAACTACCACTGCCGGCCGGTGTGACCGTGCGTAATTTCTTTCGTCGGCCGACCAATGCGCAATGGTCGAACCATCTTCAAATGCCGATCGTTCTTGGCCTTGCATGTGCCAAGATTCACGAGGCGAAAGGCAGGGAATACGGTGCAGTGTGCGTCGTGATTCCACCCAATCGCGCTCCTGAAAACCGGAGTGAAGCTCTGTTCGAGTCGTGGGAAGCACGCGCCGACGCAGAGGCCAAGCGCGTGCTCTACGTCGGTTTGACGCGCGCCCAGCATCTTGGTGTGCTTGCAGTGCCAGTCGCCTTCGCCGATCGTTGCGTTGCTGTGCTGACCGCTGGTCAAGTGGCTCATACAAGGAGGGACTTGTAAAGTCCCGGCAGAATGCCATGTCGATCATCATTGGTGCCACTCCTGCACCGATGAGCACGAGTGTTTCGTGCATATTGACCCTGATCGACTTGGGGCTCTGAATCAGCGCCTAGCTATGTCGTCGTCACGCTGTTCAATTTGCAGCCGGGCACGTGCGGTCGCCTGCTGTAGCCGCTCGGCCAGCATTTCGCGTGGCGGCAATGTCGTTAGGTATTCGGCAACGTGGATACCTGACTTATCCAGTTCCAGCAGTTCGATCTGCTCGCGCTTCTTGCCGGTGCAAAGGATGATCCCCAGCGGCGAGGCTTCAGCCGGCTCGCACTCGTGTTTGTCCAGCCAGCGAAGGTAAAGCTCCATCTGTCCTTTGTAGGCCGCCTTGAAGTCGCCTACCTTCAACTCCACCGCCACCAATCGCTGCAGCTTTCGGTTGTAGAACAGCAGATCTAGGTAAAAGTCGTCATTGTCAATAGGGATGCGCTTCTGTCGGGCCACGAAGCTGAACCCCGCGCCCAGTTCTAGCAGGAAGGATTCCATTTCTCGGATGATTGCCTCTTCCAAGTCGCCTTCCTGCCAAGTGTCCCGCAGCCCCAGGAAGTCGAGGATGTACGGGTCGCGCATGACCAGAGCGGGCGACATGCGCTGCGCATCGCGCAGGGTCGCCAGCTCCTGCACAATCGTCTCGCCTGGCTTCTGGGACAGCGCCGTGCGCTCGTACAGCATCGAGTCGATGCGCTCGCGCAGCGTCCGCACGCTCCAGCGTTCGGCGCTCGCCATCTGCGCGTAGTAGTCCCGCTGGAGTGGGTCTTTCAGCGGGATCAGGGCGATGAAGTGCGTCCAGCTCAATTCTCGTATCAGTGATACGAGAATCTGCTCGTCGGGAAAGGTGGCCGCGAATTGCACCATGCGGCGCAGGTTCTGCTCGGCAAAGCTGCTGCCGTACTCCTTCACCAACTGCGCCGCCAAGGTGGATAGGACCTCCTTGCCGTAGGCGCCGCGGCGCCCGTCCAAGACCTGCGTGCGGATGCGCTGGCCGATGCGCCAGTAGAGCATCGTCAGTTCGCTATTCACCGTCGAGGCGGCGCGCTTGCGCGCCGCCTCGATCAGTGCCCGAATGTCGCCCAGCAGCGCCGAAGGCGCTGCGGACAATGCTGCGGATGACCGGCGCGTGTTCATGCCGTCGCCTCCGCAGGCTGCTGCTTGGCGCCGGTGATCGCCTTGCGCCGATTCGCCACCAGTTCGGCGGCCTCCCGCACCGGCTTGTCCTCGGTGTGCACGTAGCGCATGAACATCACCACGGTCTTGTGCGCCGTCAGCGCCATGCCGACCTTGACCGGAATGCCCGAATTGGCAATGTCGGTCGCCGAGCGGTGGCGGATGCCGTGCGTCCCCACATGCGTTGCCCCCGCCGCTTTGAGCGCACGGCTCCAGCCACCGTAATACTCGCCTGTGGTCAGGTGTTGCCCCGGATGGCGCGGCGACGGCAGCACATAGCGAGCGCCTTCCTCATGCGGCGCTGTCGAAAGCAGCCGGTAGGCTTCCTCGCTCATGGGCTTGGACATGCCGCCGGTCTTGCTGTCGGGCCAGACGACCCGCCGGTTCTCCAGATCGACCCATTCCCATTCGAGCGAGACGATTTCGCCACGGCGGCCAGCGAATTCGAACTGCAGGCGGATCGCCAACGGGATCACATAGTTCTCCAGCCCTTTGGCCTCGATCTTGTCGAGCTGCCGGAACAGCTTGCCCATGTCCTCGTCGCTGATGAGATGGGTGGACTTGCCAGCCGGAAACAACTGGATATGCCGGCAGGGGTTGCTGCCATCAGGCCGGTAGCCCCACACCTCGGCCAGATTGAACATCTTGCGCAAGATGCTGAACGCTTTGTTCGCCTCGGTGGGCTTGTACGAGAACTTTTCCATCAGCCCGGCAACATCGGGGCGCTTCACGTCTTGGACCTTCTTGCGGCCCAGCAGCGGGATGATGCAGCGGTCGATGACACGCTGATAGCCGAGCTGGGTGCTGGGCTTGTTGCGCTTCTTGGAGTGATCCTCCATGAACTTCTTGCACAGCTCCTCGACGGTAGGTGCTTTGCGCGCTTCGGCCTTGGCTGCGCCGGGATCACCGCCCCGACGAACCTGAGCCAGCCACTCCTGCGCCAAGGATCGGGCCTGTTCGACGGTCAGCTCCCCGTACTGACCGAGCGCAGGCTTGCGGCGCTCGCCGGCGTTCGTCCGGTACTGGAGCATGAACACCTTGCGACCCGATGGGGTAATCTTGCACAAGAAGCCGGGCACCAATGTGTCCCGGAGTTCGACGGCCTGCGCCTGGGGTTGTGCCGCATCGACAGCGGACTTGGTGAGCTTGATCTTTGCCATGATGACTCCTCGGAAAGACCCGGTTCCCAGGAGCCTTCTAGGGGCCAACAGACGGGAAGTCGGGTCAAGTTTCGGAAAGCACCGGCATATGTTGAACTCGCCTAAGTCCTTGATAAACCTGCTGTATCTGGCTGTGGCGTAGTCCAGCGAAGTCCGGTGCTGGAGTCATCCTGAAATGAAAAAGCCCCGCGTATCGCGGGGCTGCGGAACATCTTTTGTGCTGCAAAACAAATTGAGACACGAGGGACTCGAACCCCACGACTAGCCAGTTTCAGTCTGGCGTCGTCTACGCTGAAATCGCTGCAATGCCAACCTGTAGCAGTCCCGAATACGTCACCATATTCAGTTATGCGGCGTGTCTCAATTCTACAAGTATAGGTTCAGAGTTTATACGGAGCGCACTAGCGCGACGTAAAGCGCACGCAGTGACGCGAAGCAAAGCCGCAGGCGTCTTGCGTAGCGGTCTATTGCGCCCGCGCAATAGACGCCCCTAAGGGGGAGCCGGCAATCGTATAAACGGGCGTACAGCCCGTTTAAGCGGCCCCAGCCGCGCTAGATTGACGGGGGGCGTATAAGCCCCGGGCGGACGCGTCAGGCGGGGGGCCCCGCCTTTTAGCGAAGCGATAGACGGTGACGGAGTCGGCGGCGTAAAAAGGTGGGGCCGCCCGGCTGAAAGCCGGACGCCCCGTAATACTCGCGCCCTAGCGCGAGAGTGAGCGGGGGCCCCTAGGCCCCTTGAGCGAACGGTATTACACGTAAACAAAGAGAAGCCGCAAAGCGGTTTCTCTCTAATTTATACGTTGTAGCTATACGTTGTACGAACATTAACAGGGGGTACAACGTATGACTACAACGAATAAGCGCGACTCAGAGAGCGAATTCAGGCCGATAGGTCCACGCAAAAGCCGCGCACGATGCGAGATAGCACGAGCTAACGAGCTCGAAGTTTTGAAAGCCATAGGGCTAACAGGATGGCTCACAACAAGGCTCGTAGGAGCCTGGGTATGGCAAGGCAGCAACGAGCATTCAGCAACAACAATGGCAGAAAGGACGCTAAGGCGGCTCGAAAAAGGAGGCGAGGTATTGCGGCGTGATACGCCTGCAAACGTCCACGCGTGGATACTCACGAAACCGGGCGCAAATAGGCTAAACGCGAAAATAGTAGAGGACGGATACGAGAGAGGATGGGCACATCACGGATATGAGGTGGGTTTTCTCGACTATCACAGACACGTTGAAGCAGCAAAATATCTAATAGAGCAAAAAAGAAAAACGGAGGTACTGGGCGTAATCGGACGAGCGGGAATACGTGCACGCATCGTCGACAAGGACCTAGACGGACTAGACGGGCTAATTATTCGAAGTGACTATACGTTAGCAGGAATACTAGTAATCACGAATTCAGGCAATGCGATACAAAAGAAAGCTAGGACGCTAGCTAGACGAGTAAACCAACTGATTTTTGTCGGAGATGCGTATGTCACCCGACAGCTACTAAAGAAACTGAGACATTGAACAGGAAAATACAGTAGAGCAGGATTTGAGTTGATTTAAAAAGCCCCCGGTTTCCGGGGGCTTTTGTTATTCAGACGTAGCCATATGGGTAGCCGTAGCCCTTGAGATATTCATCTAGATAAATCTCTTCGATATAAGGAGGCGGAAGAATAACACCGAAATCGACGCGGAAAACATACGGGATAGTGTCAGCCTCAGTCGCGATTTCAACTCGAGAGAACGGATAACGCTCGCAAAGTACCGACAGAAATTCGTCAATGTCAGACACCGGAATTTCGTAGTTAGACGTATTGCCGGTTTGACGGTCAAAAACCTCAATAGTGTATTTCATCGTTACTCTCCCGTGTACGGAAATTCGTCATCGTTAAAAATTTCGGGCTCGTACTCGTAAGCGGGAGCAGGAGCGAGCGCAGCACGAGCAGCACGACGTTTAGCAGTCAGCAGCTCATCAGCAAGGGCAGCAACGGCGATATCGCGCTCAACACTAGATGCGTAGTAGTACGACTCTAACTGACGTTGAGCATCAGCAATAGCGTCGTATTGGTCATAACCTACAGCCGCGTCACGAGCATCACGTTTTTCGATATATGCGGTGCGTTGAGACTGTTGACGCTCGTTATAGACAGCATCGGGCAACTGGCGGTCAGTAACAGTACGCAAATGCCTGTTATCGTCAGTAACAGCAACGTCGAGTAACGTATAGACGTTCGGTTTGCGATATTCAGTTAGTGTGATTTTCACATAACCGAAATCGGACAGTTTGCGGATACACGCAGAGACATATTTAACGGATTTTTCAGAGAATCCGGAAATTTCAGCAATGCGCGCGTGCGTAATACTGCATTTGCGATTGTGAGCGGCGTGTAACGACAGAGCAGCATAAACACGCAGCTCAGATGCACCGATACGACTATCGAGCAGAATAGCAGCGGGAATCATAGCGAATTTTGGCAGGACGGTAGACATTGTAAAACTCCAGTAGGCGATTGAGTGAATAGGTGCAGTAGCACTGCACCTATTACATATAGCGAGGAGTTTTATACGTTTCCCGGAATTACTAAAAAAATTAACCCCCGTACGCCGGGACGAACGGGGGTCAATCTTTTCGGGAACTCACTCAATCAATCACTGAATCAATATGTCGCCTGACATATACAGATATAGCGAGGAGTTTTATACGTTTTGAACAATAAATGAACGGACAGGACGAGTAGACGAAAAAATAGCCGCCCTAGGGGCGGCTATGGTCACTGAGAATGCACGGTTTCTGCTATAAGCGGGCTCGCTACGCTCGCCGCCCCTCAATCTTGGTACCTACGCGGCGCTATGCGCCGCTAGAGGGGCCGCCCCGCATCACAGGGCGCTATGCGCCCGGCGGGGCTATAGCCCCTCTGCCGAGCCGCTAGGCGCGGCTATGTTAGGGTGTAGCACAGCTACACCTATACAATAGAGCTATGTAAGGGTGTAGTGTAGCTGCACCTAGGTATAGAGCTATGTAAGGGTGCATCAGAACTGCACCTAAGCTTATAGTCTTATGTAAGGGTGCATCAGAACTGCACCTAAGCTTATAGTCTTATGTAAGGGTGTAGTGTAGCTGCACCAACTCAATAACCGTCGTTAAACGTCGACCAGTCCGATGACGAAAACGACGAGTCAGACTCTGCAGGTATTTGATAGTCACACGCCGTGCCGAATGCGTTAGTCCAATCCGCTGGCGTGTCGTCTGTACGAATAGACGACGTTAGCGATTCAAACGCGCTAGACAGATAGCCAAGCAAGCTCATTTTTGAATCAGCAACTCGTCAAGCTTACCGCCGGCTGCAACGTGAGTAGCCGCCCACGAGGGCAAACGACCCTTGCCGCTCCACTGCTGTTTAGCGTCCGCTGGATTCTGATATTTCATCGGCAATTTAACGCGAGCAGGCTTAGGCTTCTCCTGAACCCTGTCGAACACCTCTTTAACAGTGAAACAGCCTAATTCGATTTTATGCCGAATTTCAGCAGCTAATTCGTCCAGATGACGTTCACGGTTTCGCTTGAGCAGCTTCTGCGCCTCGGTCGTAACTTGCAACAGTTGCTCATACGATAGCTGCGACAAATCAACATTAGCGCTCATACGTTCTCCTAAAATTTGGTACCCCGGACCGGACTCGAACCGGTAAGGCTAGCGCCGGAGCGTTTTAAGCGCTCTGTGTTTACCATTTCACCACCGGGGCAGGTTACACGCTATAGGTCAGGCTGCAGGTCTATAGCGTCGTGTATAGAGTCTACTACGGATTTGAGATGCGTTTCAAGCTGTCCACGCAAAACGTTCGTCCTGAGATGTTTGTACGGCTCTAGCGACAGTACGTGCACGTCACCAACAACGGCAGCCACCTGAGTATCTGACAGGCTAGTAGACTCGAACAGACGGCTAATAAACTCGTGACGAATACCATGCGGAACTACTGTATCCGGTATGCTGCAGTTACGGCAAATAGCGCGCCAGGGCTGATTATAGCGATAGGGCGTAATGCCGCATTTTGCAGAACGCGACCAGAATAGGTATTTTGAGCCCGCCTCCCTGGCTTTCTCTACCTGAAATTTCAAAATAGCGGCCATACGGTCAGTGAGCAAAATAACGCGAGGGCGGCGTGTTTTATGACTCATACGTGGTATATGAATTTCAGCGCGTTCGAGATTGAGCCATTCAAGTTCAATTTTTGCGGCCTCACCTGGGCGAGTGCCGGTGTAGAACACGAACTGCGCCCAGGTGATTAAATTGGGATTGGCGCGGTGATGCCCTAGACCATATCGCACCGCCTCTGTTAATAGCGCCACCTCTTGCGCTGGCGTTATACGAACCTCTCGAGCGTTACAACGGGGCAGGTCGAGTTCAGCGTTTGCGGGATTATGCTCTGCGAGTCCACGACGCATAGCGTGTCTGAAAACGGCAGAAATATACGCCTTTTCGAGACGAACGGTATCGCCGCTGATGGGTTTGCCATGTGCGTTTTTATCTCGAGTGCGTCTATCTATAAACGCCTGTACGCTGTGACGATTGATAGACGCGAGCGTTTGAGTACCGAAATACGCGACAACAGCAGTAGAACAATACGCCTCGCGGCTCCGGGTTGATGCCGCTTTATTACTGAATACTGTACTCAACTGATATTGAGCAGATGCGGCGGCAAACGTAATGCTCTGAGCAGTGAGCGGTTCCAGTACAGCGCGTGACATTAGACGCGCCTCGGTGTCAATCGCCCAACGCTCGGCGTCCTCACGGCTATCAAACAGCGCCTCATGACGACCCAGCGATTTACGACGAATTTGGACGCGCCAGCGCCCGGACGGTAACTCAGTGATGCTAGCCATGACGGCCTCCCGTGTGCAGATTTTGCACACGGATTCTAGCGCTGGATAAAAAAATAGGCAAACCGCAGTTTGCCTATTTTGTTGATTTTGAACAGTTTTTTGGTCTGTGCAGAGCGGTATAACTAATTGTTTTTTAAGTCCGCTGTGTTTACCAATTTCACCATCCGGGCAGTTTGGTTTATTTCTGAGGCTGCTCGGGCAGCGTGATGTTCACTTCGAGGATCTCGCAGTTGTCCTGCTTTTCGAGCTGGACCTTGATGTCGTCGAGGCCGACATTGACGTACTTCGAGATGACTTCGATCAGCTCCTTCTGCAGCGCGGGCAGGAAGTCCGGTGCACGGTTGCTGGTGCGCTCGTGGGCGATGATGAGCGACAGGCGCTCCTTGGCTACCGCGGCGGTCTTGGGCTTCGAGCCGAAAAAGTAGGAAAGGAGGGACATCTCACTTGCCTCCGAAGAGTCGCTTCAGGATGCCGGGCTTTTCGTAGCTGACGAAGCGCAGCGGGCGGTCTTCGCTGAGGAAGCGGGCCACCACGTCCTGGTAGGCGAAGGCGACGTCGCTGTCCTTCAGATGGATGGCGGGCGTGCCCTGGTTGGAGGCCTGGAGGACGTCGTCGGATTCGGGGATCACGCCGATCAGCGGCACGCGCAGCAGCTCCTGCACGTCCTTGTAGGACAGCATTTCGCCTTCTTCGACGCGCTTCGGGGAGTAGCGGGTGATCAGCAGGTGTTCCTTGACCGGTTCGCGGCCTTCGATGGCGCGGCGGCTCTTGCTCTGCAGGATGCCAAGGATGCGGTCGGAGTCACGCACCGAGGAGACTTCGGGGTTGGAGACGACGATGGCCTCGTCGGCGAAGGTCAGCGCCATGACGGCGCCGCGCTCGATGCCGGCGGGTGAGTCGCAGACCACGTAGTCGAAGCCCTGGTGGGACAGATCCTTCAGGACCTTCTCGACGCCTTCCTCGGTCAGCGCGTCCTTGTCGCGGGTTTGCGAGGCGGGCAGGATGAATAGGTTGTCGCAGTGCTTGTCCTTGATCAGTGCCTGGCTCAGGTTGGCTTCGCCGTTGATGACGTTGACCAGGTCGTACACCACGCGGCGTTCGCAGCCCATGATCAGGTCGAGGTTGCGCAGGCCGACGTCGAAGTCGATGACCGCGGTCTTGAAGCCACGCAGGGCCAGCCCGGACGAGATGCTCGCACTGGTGGTGGTCTTGCCGACGCCGCCCTTGCCGGACGTGATTACGATGACGCGTGTCACGGGATCCCCTTAAATAATGGTGTCGCTTCAGTGGTCGTTCTGAAGCGGGGTGATTTCGAGAGTATGTTGGTTGTCCGAGCCGATGAGGCGCACCTGGGCGGCACGCCCGGCAGCGTTCTGCGGGATGCCGCGTTCGAAGGTGCGGTACACCCCGGCGATGGAGACCAGCTCGGGACCGAAATTGGTGCTGAAGATGCGGGCCGACGTGTCGCCGCGGGCGCCGGCGAGGGCACGGCCGCGCAGCGGGCCATAGACGTGGATGCTGCCGTCGGCGATGACTTCCGAGCCGGGGCTCATGCCAGCGAGAAGTACGAGGTCGCCGCCCTTGGCGTAGATCTGTTGGCCGGAGCGCAGCGGGCGCTCGACGATCAGTGTGGGGGCCGCGGTATTGCCGGCGGCCGGCTGGGCTTCGGCGACGGGGTCCGGCGCAGGGGCCGGAGCGGGCGCCGCCACGGGTTCGGGCTGGGGCACCGGCGCGGCGGGTTGCGGCGTGGCGACGGGCCTTTCGGCCGACATGCCTTCCTTGCCGAGCATCGCCAGATTGGCGCGGCGGGCGCCTTCGTGCAGGTGTTCGGGCAGATGCCGCACGCCGATGGGCTGTACCTGGTAGCGTCGCAGCAGGCTGGTGATGGCGGTCCAGTTTACCCAGTCGGGCGCGCCGGCGAGTTGGGAAAAGTCGAGCACTACCGGTTCGCCGGCAAAGAAGTCGGGCATGCCGCCCATCATCATGTGCATGGCGTCGGCGAGACGCACGGCGTCCGTCTCCCTGACGTAGGCGGTCATCACCGCCAGGCTGGCGCCTTTGAACTCGATCAGTTTGCCCTGGGAAGCGTCGGCCATAGAAGATGTGTTGCGTGAGTGCGGACTAAAGCTGTGGAAGTCTACTTTTCAGCAGGGTTTCGGGCAAGTCCGCGGGTGCAATGGGTTGTTTCAGTGAAGGGTGGGCGGTTCGTTGAACAGCGCGGCGATGTCGTCCGCACTGAAGCGGTATTCGTGGTTCGACAGGTCGTCGTGGATCAGCACTTCGCCGTGTTCGGCCAGCATGGACTCCAGTTCGGCGCGGCCGAGGGAGCGCAGCATGTCGCGCACCTTGTCCCAGTCCTGCGGCCACTCGTGGCTGACTTCGCGGGCGTCCAGCAGGCGTACGGTTTCCTGATGGAAGAGGCGCAGCAGCACTTCGTCGGCGGGCAGATTCAGCAGCTCGTCGGGGCGGATCGTCGAGGCCAGGCGGGTGACGCGGTCCCAGCCGTCGGCGTCCTTCTTGTCGGCGTCCGGCAGCTTCTGCAGGAACAGGCAGGCGGCGGCGTTTTCCGAGGCGGCGGTGTGCAGCGCGGCGGGTTGCTGTTCGGACTGGGTCAGGTAGTGCTCGAAGATCTCGGCGACGCTGTCGCCTTCGATCGGCACATAGCTCTGGTACGGGTGGCGCAGGCCGGGCATGTCGAGGCTCAGCAGCAGCTGGCCGTCGCCGAGCAGGTCGGCGATGCCCTGCTTGCCGGCGGCTTCGGGGGCGGCCTTGGCGTAGCCGCGCAGGTTGAGGGCTTCGTTGATGTCCACCACCAGTAGGCTGACCGGGCCATGACCCTGCAGCTGGATGGTCAGGCGGCCGGCTTGCTTGAGGTTGCCACCGATGACGCTGGCGATGGCGCTCATGGCGCCGAGCAGGTCGCGGACGTTGGCCGGGTAGTCGCGGTTTTCGAGGATGCCTTGCCAGACGTCGTCGAGCTTGACGACGGCGCCGCGGATGTCGAGCTCTTCGAGCAGGAAGCGCTGGATGTAGGAGTTGCTCATTCCGGGGTGCCCGTCGCGGTGAGGAAGCTGGTGTAGAGGGCTGTGTCGAGGCCGACCAGCAGCTGGCCGCTGTCGGTTTCGATGACGGGGCGGCGGATCAGGCTGGGGAATTCCTGCATCAGCTGCACGGCGGCGCTCTGGGTCTCGATGGCCTGCTGTTCGGCGGACAGCTTGCGCCAGGTGGTGCCACGGGTATTGACCAGGCTCTTCCAGCCGATGGCCTTGCTCCATGCGTGCAGCTTGCCCGAGTCGATGCCCGACTTCTTGTAGTCGTGGAAGGTGTAGGCGACGCCATGTTCGTCGAGCCAGGCGAAGGCCTTCTTCATGGTGTCGCAGTTCTTTATGCCGTAGATCGTGGTCATGGGGAAAACAGCGCGACGCCCCGGGGGGCGTCGCTGGCAAATCAAACAGATGGGACGGATTCTAGCCGCCCCGGAGTGGGTGCGGGCTTATTTCTTGAGGGCCTTGGCGAAGGCCGAGGCCAGCGAGCCAGCCAGGGCGGGTTCGCGGTTCGGCTTGCCGGCCGGACGCTGGCCGCCGCGCGGGGCGTCGCGCCGGTCGCCGCCGGGCTTGTGGCCGCCGGCCTGGGGCTGGTCGCCCATGCGCATGGTGAGGGCGATGCGCTTGCGCGGCAGGTCCACTTCGGTGACTTTCACCTTCACTACCTGGCCGGCTTTCACGATGGTGTGCGGGTCCTTGACGAAGCGGTCGGACAGGGCCGACACGTGGACCAGGCCGTCCTGGTGCACACCGATGTCCACGAAGGCGCCGAAGTTGGTGACGTTGGTGACCACGCCTTCGAGGATCATGCCGACGGCCAGGTCCTTCAGGTCCTCGACGCCTTCCTTGAAGCTGGCGGTCTTGAACTCGGGGCGCGGGTCGCGGCCGGGCTTGTCGAGTTCCTTCAGGATGTCCAGCACGGTGGGCAGGCCGAAGCGTTCGTCGGTGTAGCGCTCGGCCTTCAACTGGCCGATGGCGCGGGCGTCGCCCATCAGGTCACGGACGTTCTTCTGGATGTCGGCAAGGATGCGTTCGACCACTGGATAGGCTTCCGGGTGCACCGCCGAGGCGTCGAGCGGGTTGCTGCCGTTGGTGATGCGCAGGAAGCCGGCGGCCTGCTCGAAGGTCTTGGGGCCGAGGCGCGGCACGTCGAGCAGCGCGGCGCGGCTCGGGAAAGGGCCGTTGGCGTCCCGGTGGGCGACGATGTTGGCGGCCAACGTGGCGTTGAGGCCGGAGATGCGGGTCAGCAGCGCGACGGAGGCCATGTTTACGTCCACGCCGACGGCGTTCACGCAGTCCTCGACCACCGAATCCAGCGCGCGGGCCAGGCGGGTCTGATTGACGTCGTGCTGGTACTGGCCGACGCCGATGGACTTGGGATCGATCTTGACCAGCTCGGCCAGCGGATCCTGCAGGCGACGGGCGATGGAGACGGCGCCGCGCAGGCTGACGTCCAGGTCGGGGAATTCCTTGGCGGCCAGTTCGGAGGCCGAGTACACCGAGGCACCGGCTTCCGAGACGACGATCTTGGTCATGTGCAGCTCGGGGCGCAGCTTGATCAGATCGGCGGCGAGCTTGTCGGTCTCGCGGCTGGCGGTGCCGTTGCCGATGGCGATCAGCGACACATTGTGCTTCTCGCACAGCTTCGACAGCGTGTGCAGGCTGCCGTCCCAGTCGCGGCGCGGCTCGTGGGGGTAGATGGTGGCGGTGTCGAGGAGTTTGCCGGTCTGGTCGACGATGGCCACCTTGACGCCGGTGCGCAGGCCAGGGTCGAGGCCCAGCGTGGCGCGGGCGCCGGCGGGGGCGGCGAGCAGCAGGTCCTTCAGGTTGCGGCCGAAGACGCGGATGGCTTCCTCTTCCGCCTGTTCGCGCAGCTGGCCGAGCAGTTCGAGTTCCAGGTGCAGGGAGATCTTGACGCTCCACGCCCAGCGCACCGTTTCGCGCAGCCAGGCGTCGGCGGCGCGGCCCTGGTCCTTGACGCCGAAGTGGCCGGCGATGCGCCCTTCGCAGGGGTTGGGGCCGGGCGTGCTGCCGTCGGTGGGATCGGAGTCGAGGGCCAGCTGCAGGCGCAGGAAGCCTTCGTTGCGGCCGCGGAACAGTGCCAGCGCCCGGTGGGACGGCACGGTGCCGATGGCCTCACGGAAGTCGAACCAGTCGCGGAACTTCGCGGCGGCCGGGTCGTTCTCCTTGTCGGCGATCACCGTCGAGGCGACGACGCCGTGGTCCTGCAGGTATTCGCGCAGCTTGCCGATCAGTTCGGCGTCTTCGGCGAAGCGTTCCATCAGGATCTGGCGGGCGCCGTCGAGCACCGACTTGGTGTCGGCAAAGCCGGCTTCGGCATTGAAATAGGCGGCGGCCTCGGTTTCCGGTACCAGGGTCGGGTCGGCCAGCAGTGCATTGGCGAGGGGTTCGATGCCGGCTTCGCGGGCGATCTGGGCCTTGGTGCGGCGCTTCTGCTTGTAGGGCAGGTAGAGGTCTTCGAGGCGCTGCTTGGTTTCGGCGTTCTCGATGGCTTCACGCAGGGCGGGATCGAGCTTGCCCTGTTCGTCGATGCTGGCGATCACCGCGGCGCGGCGGTCTTCCAGTTCGCGCAGGTAGCCGAGGCGCTCTTCGAGGTTGCGCAGTTGGGTATCGTCCAGGCCGCCGGTCACTTCTTTACGGTAGCGGGCCACGAAGGGCACGGTGGCGCCTTCGTCGAGAAGCTGCACGGCAGCAAAAACCTGACGGGGCTGTACACCTAGTTCGGCGGCAATGCGTTGTTCGATCGGCAGAAGCATGGACGGGGGAAGGCCTCAAAAAGGGCGCATGGTGCAGAAAGGCAGCCGCGCCTGCAAGTCCGTAGCCGGTGGAGTTTCCGGTAAAATCTCACGATTATCCATGTCGCGCAGACTGCCGTTTTCGCGTACATCCAGTCGGGGAGCCCCTTGGGGCGGCCCGACACAGCAGCAGGAGAGCACACCGCATGAATCCCAAGATTGCCGCGCTGACACTGGCGCTGGGCCTGATGATGGCCGGAGGCGAAGCCTCTGCCGCCCATCACCAGGCCAAGGCCGGTGCTCACAAGGCAGCTCCGGCGTCCAAGCCGGAGGCCAAAAAGACAGCCAAGGCCGGAAAGTCTTCCGAGTCCAAGGCCAGCGCATCCAAAAAGACTTCTTCGGCCAAGTCCGCCTCGGGCAAGGCTGTCAAGACCGAAACGCCACGCCATGCCGTGAAGGCCGGCAAGGCCGGTCGCCATGACAAAGCCGCGGTTGCTGAGAAAGGCGGCAAGGCGGGCAAGGGAAAGGGCAAGGCCGAGCGTAATGACCGCCGCCATCACGGCAAGGCGGCCCGGGAGGAGCGGACGCCGCAGGTCGCTGCTCCCCTTTCGCCGGATGCCAAAGCGGCTGCCAAGGCTGCCGCGCTTAAGACCGTCGAGTCCCGCGTCGAGCCGCCGAAGCCGCCTAGCCGCAGCCATGGCCGCGCCATCGGGCGGGAGGCCTATGCTCCGATGACGGGCCGCGAAGCGCTGGGGCGTGAGGCCTTCACGCCGAATTCGGCGCCGCTGCCGCCGGCGGAGCGCCGTGCGGCGATTCCGGTGCCGCCGCCAGCCGTGGCCGGCGGGCGTCAGACCATGGTGATTCCGCCGCCGGTGATCAGTGCGCCGTCGGCTCCGGCAGTCCAGGCCGTGGTGCCGCAAGCCCACGCCGTTCGAGCTCCGTCGGCGGTCTCGACGGCCGGCATGTCGGCGGCTGAAGCCGCTGCCGCGGCGGCTGCGGCGGTCAATGCGCAGTCCGCTCCTGAACCGGCTCCCGCCCCGGCTCCGCGTCCGGCGGCCACGTCGCCAGCGCCCGTAAGCACGCCGCTCGCTCCGGCGCCGGGTGCCTCTGCGTCGTCCGGCAATGTACCGCTGGCTGTGACGACGCCGACGCCCTCACGCCCGGCGCGTGGGGCTTCGCGGGCTTATGCGATGGACGGTGCGACCTTCTACCAGGGGGGCCGCAAGATCCGGGTTCAGGGTCTGGACTCACATGAGCCGGGCATGACGTCCGAGCATGCCACGCAGCGCCTGCAACGGGCGCTGGATGCGGGCAGCGTGACGGTGGAGCCGGTGGAGATGGATGGTTCCGGCCATACCGTCGCCATCGTCCGCGTGAATGGCCGCAACGTGGCCGACACGGTGCGTGCAGCCAACTGAGCGTCCCCAGGGCTGGGCGTTGCCCGGCCCATCCCGTGGGGGCAAGGAAACCGGGGGCTGCCCGATGTTTCCTTGAGGTTGTTTCTTACATGGCGATGAGGGTCTGCCGGCCCCACCAGTTGGCGCCGGCAGCCAGCTCCACGGGTTCCTTCACAGCGGCGGCTTCGACGCACAGCATGCGGCGGAAGCCGTCGGCAGGCATGTCGGCGAGAGCCGCGCACTTTTCCTCCCACGGATTCCAGATCACCACATCGGGAAAGTTCTCGGTGTGGATGCCCATCGCCCGGTGATTCTCCCGTACCAGCAGCGTACGCGGCGCGCCGTGATACACGCGGTCGACTTCGCTGTCGATGGCGAGGCCGACGCCGGTTTCCTTCTTGATCCGGTCGCCGTCGGCGCTGTCCCGGTATTCCAGCCCGCGCAGGCCGTCGACGCTGAGGGCCTCCACTTCGCGCACCTTCAGGTAGGTGTGCAGGGCGGCGGTGAAGCTGAACGGCGTGTCGCCGGTGTTCTCTACTTCCAGTTCCATGTCGAGGCGGTCGCCGCCAATGGAGATGCTCATCTCGGTGGCGAAGGCGTGGGGCCACAGGGCGCGGGTGGCGTCGTCGTCGCTGAGGCGCAGCGTGGCGACGGCGAAGTCCTTGCCGGCGCGGGTGCTGGCGACTTCCCAGAGACGATTGCGGGCAAAGCCGTGCTTGGGCAGGGGGCCGAGGCCGGCGAACTGGGGGAAGCACACCGGCACGCCGCCGCGGATGGCGGTGGCGCCGTCAAAAACCGCCTTGGGGCTGAGGTAGAGACGGTCTTCGCCGCCGGCGGGTGTCCAGGACAGCACATGGGCGCCGAACAGGGAGATCAGGGCGACAGCGCCGTCCGGCGTCTGCAGCTTGAGCACGGGCTGGCCGTGCAATTCGGCGGTTTCGATCTGGTCGGTCATCTTTCGCGGGCCGGCCCCATCAGGCCGGCGCTTGAGTGTTACAGAGGGCGCGATGATAACGCGACGACTTCCTGATGGCGGAAGCAGTCGGTGGTGTGGTCGTTGACCATGCCGGCGGCCTGCATGAAGGCGTAGCAGATGGTTGTGCCGACGAAGCGGAAGCCGCGCTTCTTGAGCGCCTTGCTGAGCTGGTCGGACAGCGGCGTGCTGGCCTGGGCGTCGGCAAGGCTGCGCAGGCTGTTGTGGATCGGCTGGCCGTCCACGAAGCGCCACAGCCAGGCGTCGAAGCTGCCGAACTCGGCCTGGATTTCCAGGAACGCGCGGGCGTTGTCGATGGTGGAGGCGACCTTCAGGCGGTTGCGGACGATGCCCGGGTTGGCGAGGAGGGCGGCCTGGTCGGCTTCGGTGAAGTGGGCCACGACGGCCGGGTCGAAGCCGGCGAAGGCCTGGCGGTAGTTCTCGCGCTTGCGCAGCACGGTGATCCACGATAGCCCGGCCTGGGCGCCTTCGAGGGTCAGGAGCTCGAACAGGGCGCGGTCGTCGTGCAGCGGCACGCCCCATTCCTCGTCGTGGTAGGCCTGGTACAGGGGGTCGTCCCCGCACCAGGCGCAGCGGACGGGTTGGTTGGTGTTGTTCATCCTCAGCCCTGCAGGGTCAGGATGCCGTGCTTGACGGTGTTGTCTTCCGGGTCGTTGGTCAGCACGAAGCCCAGGCTGGCGACGAATTTCAGCATGCGTTCATTGTTCGACAGGAAGATCCCGGTCATCGCGTGCAGGCCGCGGTTGCGCGCGGTTTCGATCAGCACGCCCATCAGGCGCCGGGCGAGGCCGCGGTGCTGCCAGTCCTCGGCGACGACGATCGCAAATTCACAGGTTTCGCCATCCGGATTGACCGCGTACCGGGTCACGCCGATTTCCACTTCGACGCCGTCTTCCTCGATGGTGGCGACGAAGGCCATTTCCCGGTCGTAGTCGATCTGCGTGAGGCGGGCGACCATCGCCGGCGGCATCTCGCGCAGGGTGTTCATGAAGCGCAGGTACTTGGTCTCCGGTGACAGCTTGCGCACGAACTCGATTTCCAGATCCGCATCTTCGGGCTTGATCGGCCGCACGGTGATCTCGCCCTCCGGCATCGAGATCTTGGTGATCAGGTGCGACGGATAGGGGTGGATCGCCATGTGGTCGTAGCGGTCGGCGGTGGGGGCGATGTTGTCCACCACGATGCGCGCGTCGACGGCGACGGCGCCGTGCTCGTCCACGATCAGCGGGTTGATGTCCATCACGCGGATCCACGGCAGTTCGCAGACCATTTCGGAGATGCGCAGCAGCACGAACTCCAGCGACTCCATATTGATCGGCGGCATGTTGCGGTATTCGCCAAGCAGCGTGGAGACGCGGGTGGACTTGATCAGATCCTTGACCAGGTAATTGTTGAGTGGCGGCAGGGCTACCGCGCGGTCGGCCTGGATCTCGACGTGGGCGCCGCCTTCGCCGAAGGTGATCACCGGCCCGAAGATCGGGTCGCGGAAGGCGCCGACCATCAGCTCGCGGCCGTAGGGCTTGATGACCATCGGTTCGATGGCAACCCCGTTGATGATGGCGTCGGGGCGCTTGCGCTTCACTTCCTCAAGGATCTCCTGGTAGGCGGAGCGCACGGCGGCGAGGCCGCTGAGGTTGAGGCGCACGCCGCCGGTGTCGGCCTTGTGGGTGATCGACGGGGAGTCGATCTTCATGGCGACCGGCAGGCCCAGTTCTTCGGCCAGCACCATTGCCTCGGTGGCGGAGCGGGCGACGACAGTCTGCGCGATAGGGATCCGGAAGGCAGCCAGCAGGGCCTTGGACTCCATCTCGTTGAGGTTCTTGCGGCGTTCGGACAGGGCCGTTTCGATGACCAGGCGGGCGCTTTCCACCGACGGCGGGTTGAGGTCGGAGGACAGGGAGCTCGGCGTCTGAACCAGCAGTTTCTGGTTGCGGTAGTAGGCCGAGATGTGGCCGAACAGCTCGACCGCCGGTTCCGGCGTTCGGAAGGTGGGAATGCCGGCTGTCTCGAACAGCTTGCGCCCCTCACGGACTTGCTCCTCGCCCATCCAGCAGGTGAACACCGGTTTGTCGGCAGCCCGTTCGATCTCGATGACCTTTTGCGCGACTTCGGTGGGGCGGGCCATGGCCTGGGGGGTCAGGATGGTCAGCACGCCTTCCACGTTCTCGTCGGCCAGCACGATGTCGAGAGTCTTGCTGTAACGCTCCGGGTCGGCGTCACCGATGATGTCCACCGGATTGCAGTGGGACCAGTTGGCCGGCAGGATTTCGTTGAGCTTGGCAATCGTGCCATCGGACAGCGTGGCCAGCGGGATGCGCAGGTCGGCGGCGCGGTCGGCGGCCATCACGCCGGGGCCACCGCCGTTGGTGATCACGGCCAGGCGGTTGCCGCGCGGGCGGAAGTGGGAGAACAGCGCGTTGGCGGCGGCGAACAACTGGCCCATGTTGTACAGGCGGATCACGCCGGCGCGGCGCAGGGCGGCGTCGAACACCGCGTCCTCGCCGACCGTGGCGCCGGAGTGCAGCAGCGCGGCGTGGGAGCCGGCCGGGTGGCGACCGACCTTGATCAGCAGCACCGGCTTGACGCGGGCAGCGGCGCGCAGCGCACTGACGAAGCGGCGCGCGTCCTTGATGCCTTCTACATATAGGAAGATGCTCTCGGTGCGGGCGTCCGAAACCATGAATTCGAGGACCTCACCGAAGTCGATGTTGACCGAGGTGCCGAGGGATACGACGGACGAGAAGCCGACGTTGTTGGGCCGCGCCCAGTCGAGAATCGCTGAACAGAGTGCGCCGGACTGGGAGATCAGGCCGATCGACCCCTTGATGGCGCCGCCGTGGGCGAAGCTGGCGTTGAGGCCGAGTTCGGGGCGCAGCACGCCCAGACAGTTGGGGCCGAGCAGGCGGATGCGGTGGCGGCGGGCGTTTTCGACCGTGTTCTTCTCGAGCATGCGGCCACGCGGCCCGGCGTCGGAGAAGCCTGACGGCAGCACCACCACGGATTTGCAGCCGGCGCGCCCACAGGCGTCGACGATGGCCGGCACGCGGTCGGCCTTGGTGGTGATGACGGCCAGGTCGAGGCGCTGG
This sequence comes from Zoogloea sp. GDB6, assembly GCF_056724105.1. Taxonomy (NCBI): domain Bacteria; kingdom Pseudomonadati; phylum Pseudomonadota; class Betaproteobacteria; order Rhodocyclales; family Zoogloeaceae; genus Zoogloea; species Zoogloea sp. GDB6. The sequence goes on from NZ_CM161497.1 coordinate 1,238,956, forward strand.
GGGATGTCCTCGACGCTCTTGTAACAGGGGACGCCCAGCACTTGGTCGTACTTGGGATTGACGGTGAACAGCTTGCCCTTGAAGCCGGCCTCCAGCATGTTGCGGACGAGGATGTTGCCGAGGGACAGCTCTCTTTCGCTGGCGCCGATGATGGCCACGGAGCGGGGCTCGAAGAGGGGCGTGAGGTAGTGCTGTTCGTTCATGATGGGTACTCGGGTGAGTGCGAATCGTGCGGCTATTGGGTTGCCGTTGCCACGGGGCTTCGGGGCGTCTGGGGCCGGGCCGGATTTTACCCTGCGAGGGGGATCCTGGTATTGGTAATCCTACTGATTTATTGCGTTGCACAACGAAAGCTGTGATCTAGGTCAATTTGTGTGAATTCAATTTGTTGCGCGCATGCAACGCTTACCCGGAAGGCATGCGTTCGGGTGGGCGCGCGAGGAGGTGATGCATCGTGACCTGAAGCGTCCCGCAGGCACGAATTTCGTCGAACATGAAAATTCGTGCCAATTTTATTTGACGAGCTTTCGATTGGTGTGTAATATTCGCGGCTCTCGGGGTGTAGCGCAGTCCGGTAGCGCGCTTGCTTTGGGAGCAAGATGTCGGGAGTTCGAATCTCTCCACCCCGACCAAAGCTTGACCCGGGTGCCCACGGCGAACTGCCCGTAGCTCAACTGGATAGAGCACCGGCCTTCTAAGCCGGGGGTTACAGGTTCGATTCCTGTCGGGCAGGCTCTTTAAAAGGTTCTAGATCGGCGATTTCGATCGGCGGTCATCAGTGGCGGCATTAGCTCAGTTGGTAGAGCACTGGATTGTGATTCCAGGTGTCACCGGTTCGAAACCGGTATGTCGCCCCAAGTACAAGAAAACCCGCTGATTCGTCAGCGGGTTTTCTCGTTTACGGCACCGGCGGCGTGACGTTGGGGTGGTGCCGTCTTTTCCGCATCGAATGGCTCAAGCCGATTGCATCTTCGCCGTTAATCAGCCACCACTGTTTGCCTGCTCCAGAGAGTCCACATGAATGCGCCAGAACCGAATTTTCACGGGATTGCTCCGCGGACCGGCGAGCTTGCCCGTATCGTCCGGGTCAATGAGGAGATCAAGGCCATCGTGGCGACGGCCTTTCGCATCAATCTGATGGCCCTCAATGCGATCTTTCTCGCCAAGCGGGCGGGTAATGCGGCGCTCGGATTCGGTGTGCTGTCCAACGAGTTGCGGCGCTTCGCCCAGGATTTGACCCGCCACATGGCATCCCTGAGGGAAATGACTTCCGGCTCGGTCGGGAGTGTCACCGGTGTCGTGCAGCAGCAGCGCATTGCAGCGATTCTGGCGGAGGCCTTGAGGCTCAGCGGTGAGGGCGTGCCGGGTGCGCGGGAGGCTCGCAGGCGTGGCGCCACGCGGCTTGCTGAACAGCAGGTGCGCCTGCGTTCCCTCGATCTGCGTTTGCGCGCGGCGGTCGAGGAAACCCAGCAATTGGTCGAACTGGGCGGTGTGCTGGCTCGTTCGGCGAAGATCGAGGCGGCCTATGGCGGCAGCTTCAGTGCGGCATTGATGCAGGTCTCGACGGATTTTGCCGAGGTGATCGCGCAGATCAAGCGATCCCTCGAAGTTCTCGGCAAGGAACGCCTCGTAAAGGATTAGGAAACCCATGAAACAGGCCCATTGCATCTACCAAGACGAGGAACATCGCTGGCTGGCGATCGCGCGGGATACCACCAAGCCTGGTTACATCATCGATACTAATGAATATGTGGTCGTTCACGGGGAGGAGGCCCTGCTGTGCGATCCGGGTGGGATCGAGATCTTTCCGTCGGTATTCTCCGCGTTGTCGGCGGAGTGCGATCCGACACGCCTGGCGGGTATCTTCGCGTCCCATCAGGATCCGGACATCATTTCCTCGCTGGCCTTGTGGCTGGAGTTCAAGCCCGACCTGAAGTGCTATACGAGTTGGTTGTGGCAGAGTTTTCTGCCCCATTTCGGCGGGCAGGATTCGACCTTCGTGCCGATCCCCGATTCGGGCATGACGATCCGTCTCGATGGTCTTGAGCTGCAGGCGATTCCGGCCCATTACCTGCACTCGTCGGGCAATTTCCATCTGTACGATCCAAAGGCCAAGATCCTGTTCTCGGGCGATGTCGGTGCAGCTCTGTTGCCGGCGGATCATAACGAGCTGTATGTGCAGGACTTCTCCCGCCACATCCGCCATGCGGAAGGTTTTCACAAGCGCTGGATGGGCTCGGACCGGGCCAAGCGCGACTGGTGCGAGCGCGTCTCCCGCCTGGAGATCGACATGCTGGTGCCGCAGCATGGGGCCATTTACCAGGGGGCGGACGTGCAGCGATTCATTAACTGGTTCGCTGCACTGGAAGTGGGCGTGCTGCGCAGCTAAAGTGTCGCGGCCCCGTTCTTGCGGGGCCCGCCGGCAGCCCGGAGCTTTGCCGCGGAACGATGGAGGCGCGGCATGTATCTGGCTCTCAAGCATTTCCACATCACCTGCGTGGTGCTCAGCGGTTGCGGCTTCGCATTGCGGGGCTGGTGGTCGTTCAGCGGCTCGCCGCTATTGCGGGCGCGTCTGACCCGGGTGCTGCCCCATGTCGTCGATTCCTGCCTGCTGGGTAGTGCGCTCGGCCTGGCCTGGATGTCTGCCCAATACCCCTTTGTGCATGCCTGGTTGACGGCCAAGGTGCTGGGCTTGCTCGTCTATATCGGGCTGGGGAGTGTTGCGCTGAAGGCGGCGCGACCGCGTGCGCAACGCGCCGCGGCCTACGTGGGCGCGCTGGCGACGCTGTCGTGGATCGTGTCGGTGGCGGTCAGCAAGGATCCGCTCGGCTGGCTGGCCTGGCTGTGAGGCCGGGTGCCGGCGGTGCTCAGGCGGCGTGGTGGTTGAGCAGGCGCTTCAGGCCCGGCGTGTCGAGAATGCGGATGTGCTTCTGCTGGACGGCGACCAGGCCTTCTTCCTGGAAGCGGGAGAAGGCGCGGGATACCGTCTCGAGCTTGAGGCCCAGGTAGGAGCCGATCTCGTCGCGGGTCATGCGCAGGTGGAATTCCGACGGCGAGAAGCCCCGTGCAGTGAAGCGCTGGGACATGTTCAGCAGAAAGGCCGCCAGCCGCTCTTCTGCGCGCATCGAGCCGAGCAGCATCATCACGCCGTGGTCGCGGACGATCTCGCGGCTCATGATCTTGTGGAACTGGTGCTGCAGGCTCTCTACTTCCCGTGACAGCTCTTCGAGCCGGTTGAAGGGGATTACGCAGACTTCGCTGTCTTCCAATGCGATGGCGTTGCAGGAATGGTGCTCGGTGCTGATGCCGTCTAGGCCCAAGACTTCGCCGGTCATCTGGAAGCCGGTCACCTGGTCGCGGCCGTCCTCAAGGATCACGTCGGTCTTGAACGAGCCGGCGCGGATTGCGTAGATCGCCTCGAAGTTGTCGCCGGAGCGGTAGAGGTGCTGCTGCCGCTTGATCTTGCGGCGGCTGCCGACGAGCTCGTCGAGCTGGTCGATCTCATTGGGGTCGAGGCCGAAGGGAAGACACAATTCCCGCAGGTTGCACTGGGAACACGCGACCTTGATGTCCACGACCGTCACCGGAATCACCGATTTCATCTGCACGCGCAATCACCTGAACTGGATGGTTTTACCAACGTTTGGAGCCCTTTGATCCACGTCAATACTGTTTTGGATCGATTCTGCGATTGTTCAGCGCAACCAACAGAAGTGCACCATGAACACGACACAAAAAGACCTGATATTCGATCCCGAGCTCATTCGCAAGTTTGATGTGAATGGCCCGAGGTATACGTCGTACCCGACCGCTGACCGCTTCGTCGAGGCGTTCAACTCCGATGCCCTGGAGCACTGGCTCGGGAGGCGCACTGTCGGCGGAATCGGCAAACCGCTCTCATTATACTTCCACATCCCCTTCTGCAATACGATCTGCTACTACTGCGCGTGCAACAAGATCATCACCAAGGATCACGGTCGCTCCGCCAAGTATCTGGATTATCTCGAAAAGGAAGTGGACATGCAGGCGGCCAAGCTCGACGGGCCGCGGGAAGTGCTGCAATTGCACCTGGGCGGCGGCACGCCGACCTTCCTGTCCCACGACGAACTGCGCCGCCTGATGGGCATGGTCCGCAAGCACTTCACGCTGGTGCCGGACGGTGAGTATTCCATCGAGGTGGACCCGCGCAAGGTGGACGAAGCCACCGTTGCGTTGCTGGCCGAGCTCGGCTTCAACCGCATGAGCGTCGGCATTCAGGATTTCAATCCGGACGTGCAGAAGGCGGTCAACCGCGTCCAGAGCGAGGAAGAAACCAAGCTGGTGATCGACGCGGCGCGGGCCCATGGCTTCAAGTCGGTCAGCGTGGACCTGATCTACGGCCTGCCCAAGCAGAACGTGATCAGCTTCAACCGCACCCTCGAGCAGATTCTGGCGCTGTCGCCGGATCGCCTGTCGATCTACAACTACGCGCACCTGCCGAGCTTGTTCAAGCCCCAGCGCCGCATCATCGACGCGCAGCTGCCGTCCGGCGAGACCAAGCTGCAGATCCTGCAGCTGGCGATCCGCCGCCTGACCGAGGCGGGCTACGTGTATATCGGCATGGACCACTTCGCCAAGCCGGACGACGAGCTGACCACGGCTCAGCGCCAGGGGCGCCTGCACCGCAACTTCCAGGGTTACTCCACCTACGCGGAGTGCGATCTGCTGGCCTTCGGCGTGTCGGCGATCGGCAAGGTCGGCCCGACCTACGCGCAGAACGTGAAGACCCTCGACGAGTACTACGACATCATCGACACTGGCCGCCTGCCGGTGCTGCGCGGCATCGAGCTGACGCCGGACGACCTGCTGCGGCGGGCGATCATCCAGGCGCTGATGTGCCACTTCGAGCTGTCCATAGAGTCCATCGAGATTGCTCACTTGATCGACTTCAACAAGTATTTCGCCGCAGAACTCGCCGACTTGCGCGAGATGGAGAAGGGCGGCTTGCTGAAGATCGACAAGCAGTGGATCACCGTGCTGCCGGCCGGCCGCATGCTGGTGCGGGCGATTGCGATGGTCTTTGACAAGTACCTGCGCGCCGACCGGGAGCGCACCCGTTACTCGAAGGTGATCTGAACTTCCGGCCGGCTGGCCGCTCCGAGGTGGGCGGGCTAGAATGCCGGGCCAAGTGTTGGAACGCGCCCCGTGTTGCCCACGGGGCGTTTTTGTTTGTCCAGGTTGAATCTCCATGCCCGAAACCGGCTATTTCGCAGTCTTCCTCATCGGCTTGCTCGGCGGCACCCACTGTGTCGGCATGTGCGGCGGCATCGTCAGCGCGCTGACCGTGCAGTTGCCCGGCCAGCGGCGCAGTGACTGGCCCCTGCACCTGGCCTACAACGTCGGGCGGATCAGCAGCTATACGCTGGCCGGTGCGGCGATGGGGGCGATCGGTACGGTCGGGCTGCTGTTCAACAACATCCTGCCGATCCAGCTGGTTCTGTACGTGGCCGCCAACCTGATGCTGGTGGCGCTTGGGCTCTACCTGACCGGTTTCACGCGGGCCTTGTCTGGTGTCGAGCAACTCGGCCACAAGCTGTGGGCGCGCATCCAGCCGCTGACCCGGCGCTTCCTGCCGGCGCGCAGCGTGAGCCAGGCCCTTCCCCTTGGCCTGCTGTGGGGTTTTTTGCCCTGTGGCCTGGTCTATAGCGTGCTGGCGACGGCGCTGGTGACCGGCTCGGCGGAGCGCGGTGCGGGGTTGATGCTGGCTTTCGGCCTTGGCACGCTGCCCAACCTGTTGCTCGCTGGCATGCTGCTCAAGCGGCTGCGCGATGTGGTGCGGAACCGGGCGGTGCGCACGGGGTCTGGATTGGTGGTGCTGGCCTTCGGCGTGTATGGGCTGGTGACGACGCCTACCCTCGGCAGCAATCTGTGGAATGGCGTGGTCTGCCATTTCTGAGTCTTTTTCTGGAAGGCGGAGCGAATCATGAAAATCCTGCTGGCCGTAGATGATTCTCCGGTTGCCCAGCGCGTCGTCGATCAGGTGATCGCGCTGGCGGACCAACTGAAGAGCGTGCCGGATGTGCATGTGCTGTACGTGCATCCGCCGATTCCCATCGAATTTGCGACCCGCCATGTGGCCCGCGAAGCCCTGGATGCCTATTACCGCGACGAAGGCGAGGGCGTGCTCAAGGCGCCGATGGCCCGCCTGAAGGCGGCGGGGTTGCCGGTGACGCCGCATATCCTCGTGGGTCAGCCGGCAGATGTGGTGCTCCATCAGGCGACCGTGCTGGAGTGCGCTTACCTGTGCCTCGGTCGGCACGGCCGAGGCGTGGTGGCGGATCTGTTCGTCGGCTCGGTGGCGACGCGGGTGCTGCAGCGGGCCACGCTGCCCGTGCTGCTGGTGGGCTGAGGGAGGCAGGCCATGGGGAACGAGTCCGGTATGCGTTATGACCTGCCGGTCTCCGGAATGAGCTGCGCGGCCTGCGCGACGCGGCTCGAAAAGGTACTCAACCGATTGCCCGGTATCAGCGCCGAGGTCAATTTCGGCACTGGCAAGGCGCGGTTGGCCGCCGGGCCCGATGGAGCCGGTGCTCCGGACATTTTGGCGGCGATCCGCAAGGCCGGTTTCGATGTGGCGCCGCAGACGCTGCAGTTGAGCCTGTCCGGCATGAGCTGTGCCGCCTGCGCGGCGCGTATCGAGAAGGTCGTCAATCGCCTGCCCGGCGTGGAGGGCAGCGTCAATTTCGCCGCAGAAACCGCGCGCGTCCGCTATGTGCCGGGGCTCTCCGAGCCGGCAGCCATCATCGCGGCGATCCACAAGGCCGGCTTCACTGCGACCCCCGTTATCGCCCGCGACCGCGAGGCCGACAAGCAGCGCAAGGAGGCCGAGTTCCGCGCCGAGCTGCGGCTGTTCTGGATCTCGGCACTGCTTAGCGCGCCTTTCCTGGTCCAGATGATCGGCATGCTTTCCGGTGGGCTGGACGCCTCGGCCCACCACGCGGAGTGGCTGCCACGCTGGCTGCAGGGCTTGCTGGCGACGCCGGTGCAGTTCTGGATCGGGCGACGTTTCTACAAGGGCGCGTGGTCATCCCTGCGCGGCGGCGGCGCCAACATGGACGTGCTGGTGGCGCTGGGTACCAGCGTCGCGTACTTCTTCAGCCTGATTGTGGTGATGTTCGACCGCCATGATCTGCATGTTTATTTCGAGGCCTCGGCCAGCATCATCACGCTGGTGCTGCTCGGCAAGCTGCTGGAAGCGCGGGCACGGGCGCGCACGTCGGCGGCCATCGAGGCGCTGCTGCGCCTGCAGCCGCCTACCGCCTGGGTCGAGCAGGATGGCGCGCTGCAGGAGGTTCCGGTTGAGCGCGTCATGGCGGGCATGGTCTTCGTGCTGCGTGCCGGCGATTCGGTGCCGGTGGATGGTGAGGTGCTGAGCGGCGAGTCGTCTGCCGATGAGGCGATGCTGACCGGCGAGAGTGTGCCGGTGCCCAAGAAGGCCGGCGACAAGGTCTTCGCGGCGACGGTCAATGGCGATGGCGTGCTGCGCTGTCGGGCCACCGGCGTCGGCACCGAGACGCTGCTCGCCGGTATCGTGCGTCTCGTCGAGCAGGCCCAGGGCGGCAAGCCGGCGGTGCAGAAGCTGGCCGACCGCATCGCCGCGATCTTTGTGCCGACGGTGGTGGCGATTGCCACGCTGACCTTTGTGGCGTGGTGGTGGTTGGGCGGCGAGCTGGCGCCGGCCCTCGTCAATGCGGTGGCGGTGCTGGTGATTGCCTGCCCCTGCGCGCTGGGCCTGGCGACGCCGACCGCGGTGATGGTCGGGACCGGGCAGGGCGCCCGTGCCGGCATCCTGGTGCGCAACGCCGAGGCGCTGGAGCTGGCCGAGAAGATTGCCGTGCTGGCGGTGGACAAGACCGGAACGCTGACCGAGGGACGCCCGGCAGTGCTGGATGTTCGCCCGCTGGAAGGCGTGGCGGCGAACGACTTGCTGGCTGTCGCGGCGGCGGTCGAGCAGGCTAGCCACCATCCGCTGGCGAAAGCCATCGTCGATGCGGCGCAGGCCGCCGGCCTGCAGTGGAGCCTGGCCGATGCGGTACGGACGAGTGGCGGCAAGGGTGTCAGCGGTCGTGTCGATGGGCGCGAAGTATGGATCGGCTCGCCGGACTTCCTGGCCGGGCAGGGGGCAGAGCTGCCGGCCAAGGTGCTGCAGCCCCTGCTCGATGCGGCCTTGACGCCGGTGTGTGTGGCCGTCGATGGGCGGCCGTGGGGCGCACTGGGCCTCGCCGATCCGCTGCGTGCCGGTTCCAAGGCTGCGGTGGCGCGCCTGCAGGCGCTCGGCGTGCGGGTCGTGATGCTGACCGGCGATCATCCGGCGGTGGCAGCGCGCATCGCGGCGGAAGCCGGTATTTCGGAATACAAGGCTCAGGTGCTGCCGGGCGAAAAGGCTGCGGCGGTGGAGACCCTGCGTAGTGGCGGCCGCGTGGCGATGGTCGGTGATGGCATCAACGATGCGCCGGCGCTGGCGGCGGCGGACGTGTCCTTCGCGATTGGCGCTGGCTCCGACGTGGCCATTGAGGCCGCCGATCTGACTCTGGTGCGCAACGACCTGAACAGCGTGGCCGATGCGATTTCCCTGTCGCGGACGACCCTCGGGAAGATCCGCCAGAATCTGTTCTTTGCCTTCATCTACAACGTGCTGGGCATTCCTGCCGCGGCGCTGGGCCTGCTCAATCCGGTGATCGCCGGTGCGGCGATGGCCATGAGTTCGGTGTCGGTGGTCAGCAACTCCCTGTTGCTGCGGCGCTGGCGCCCGGGAAAATCCGACTGAAAGGAAAAACGATGGAAAACGTGGTGATCAAGGTCGGCGGCATGAGCTGCCAGGGCTGTGTGAAGAACGTGACCGGCGCGCTGTCCGCGACGCCGGGCGTGGCCAGCGTGGAGGTTTCCCTGGAGCAGGGCGAGGCGCGTGTCAGCTACGACCCGGCCAAGGTGTCGGCCAACGCGCTGCGCACGGTGATCGAGGATGCCGGCTTCGACTCGGATTGAGCGCTTTCTGTCATAAGGGTTTGTCCCAGCGTCACAAGGCTCACTTATAATGCCGAGCTGTCTTATATCTAATAACGGGAGGTAGTGATATGGGTTTCGATCAGGTCAAGGCCGGCAAGGACGTTCCGAACGACATCAACGTGATCATCGAGATCTCCGCTCAGGGCGATCCGATCAAGTTCGAAGTGGACAAGGACAGCGGCGCCGTCTTCGTTGACCGCTTCATGGGCACCTCCATGCGCTATCCGATCAACTACGGCTACGTGCCGCACACCGTTGCCGGCGACGGCGACCCGGTGGACGTGCTGGTCGTGACCCCCTTCCCGCTGCAGCCGGGCGTGGTCATCCGTGCCCGTCCCGTCGGCGTGCTGAAGATGGAAGACGAAGGCGGCGTGGATGCCAAGGTTGTCGCCGTGCCGGTGTCCAAGCTGACCCCGCTGTACGACAAGGTCCAGACCATCGACGACCTGCCCGAGCTGCTGATGAAGCAGACCGTGCACTTCTTCGAGCACTACAAGGATCTGGAGCCGGGCAAGTGGGTCAAGGTGACCGGCTGGGGCTCCGTCGAAGACGCCAAGAAGGAAATCCTCGACGGTCTGGCTGCTGCCGCCAAGTAAGCGCCTGCCTGCTGTGATGGACAAAGGCCCGCGTCATGCGGGCCTTTGTTTTTGGGGCTTTCGTTTGTCGTGATGTCCGTCAGACCGCCTGGCCGGCTGCGTAGCCCGAGGCCCAGGCCCACTGGAAGTTGTAACCGCCCAGGTGGCCGGTGACGTCCATGACTTCGCCGACGAAGTACAGGCCAGGCACTTTGCGCGCTTCCATGGTCTTCGACGACAGTTCCCGCGTGTCTACGCCGCCCAGTGTGACTTCCGCCTTGGCGTAGCCGAGGGTGCCGTTGGGCGTGATCGTCCAGCCGGCCAGCGCGGCGGCGATGGCGTCCAGCTCCTTCGGGTTGAACTGGTTGGCCGGGCGGTTCCAGCCGCGCTGCTCGCACCAGGCGTGGGCGAAGCGCTTGGGCAGGCGGTCGGCGAGCAGGTTGGAGAGCAGGGTCTTGCTGCGCGCCCGTTCGCCGAGCCAGGCGCGGACATCTTCTGTTGGGAACAGGTTGACGACGACCTGCCGGCCGCCGTCGCTATCGCCGTAGTCCCGCGCCTGCCAGTAGGACGATACCTGCAGGATCACCGGGCCGGAGAGGCCGCGGTGGGTGAACAACAGGTTCTCGCGGAAGTGTCCGGCGCCGCACTCGGCGACGGCGTCGAAGGCCATGCCGGCCAGTTCCTTGTAGATGGCCAGTTCTTCCGGCGGCAGCGTCAGCGGTACCAGCGCCGGCTTGGGCGGCACGATGGCGAGGCCGAACTGCTCAGCGATCCGGTAGCCCAGCGGCGAGGCGCCGATTTTCGGGATCGACAGGCCTCCGGTGGCTACCACCAGGCTTTCGCAGCTGAAATGGCCGTGGCTGGTGTCAAGCAGGAAGCGCGCCTCGGGCGTGCTGCCGGCCGTCACGCCGTTGAGCGTGTACGGCATCGCCCAGCGCACGTCGCCGTTTTCACATTCGGTGCGCAGCATGTCGATGATGTCCTGGGCCGAGTCGTCGCAGAACAGCTGGCCGTGTTCCCGCTCGTGCCAGGGGATGCCGTAGCGGGCCATCAGGTCGAGGAAGTCGGCGGGCGTGAAGCGGGCCAGCGCCGAGCGGCAGAATTGCGGGTTGCGTGACAGGTAGTTGGCGAGGCCGACCGTCAGGTTGGTGAAGTTGCAGCGGCCGCCGCCGGAGATGCGGATCTTCTCGGCGAGCTTGGCGGCGTGGTCGAGGATCAGCACGCGGCGGCCGCGCTGCCCGGCCTGGGCTGCGCACATCATGCCCGCCGCGCCGGCTCCGATCACGATGACGTCGAAGTGAGAGCCGGCTGCAGGTGGTTTGGTGTGCGGATTCATGGACTTGGCGAGCGAAGGTAAGGCCGGAAAGGGCGGGGAGGATAGACCCTGGCTTGCGCCAGGGCAAACACTGCTTACATCGTCATTTGCCTGAATGGCTTACGCTGCTAGGCTTGATGGATATTGAACGAAAAGCTCGCCTGCGCCATCCGCGCGGAGAACAAGGGACAAGAACATGATCGATAAGCTGCGCGCCGCCGGACGTCCGGCGAAATGGGCGCTGCGGGGGCTGGCGGCGGTGGCCCTGGTGGGCGTGGCGGGGTTCTGGATCGCCCCACCGCTGGTCAAATCGGTGGCCGAGAAGCAGCTCGGCGAGTTGCTGCATCGTCCGGTGACGATAGAGGGAGTCTCGATCAACCCCTACGCGCTGTCTGCCGAGGTGCGCGGCTTCCGCATGCTGGAGCCGGACGGCAAGAGCCCCGCGGCGAGCTTCGCGTCCCTGTACGTGAACGTGGAGGTGGAATCCCTGCTACGCGGCGGCGTGGTGGTGGAGGAGGTGACGTTGGTCGAGCCGATGGTCAGCGTGGTGCGCCTGGAAGGCCAGCGCTACAACTGGTCGGACGTCATCGACGAGATCCTCAACAAGCCCGACGACGGTTCCAAGACCCATTTCGCGGTGCATAACATCCGCGTCGAGAAGGGGCGTATCGATTTCGACGACCGTCCACTCAAGCAGAAGCAGGTGGTGTCTGATCTCAACCTGGGCGTGCCCTTTGTGTCCAACCTGCCGTCCCAGGTGGAGACCTTCGTCGAGCCGCTGCTGGCGCTGAAGGTGAATGGGGCGCCCTTTGTCGTGAAGGGCAAGTCCAAGCCGTTTTCCCTCAGCCGCGAGTCGGTGGTCGGCATCAAGTTCGATGGCTTCGACCTGACCCGCTACGTGGATTACCTGCCGGTAGAGAAGACCTTTCGCCTACCGAGTGCCAGGCTGTCGTCCGACCTGGAGCTGAGCTTCGCGCAGCCGGTGGGCCAGCCGCCCAGCGTGAGCGTCAAAGGCTCGGTCGGGCTGGACGGCGTCGAGGTGCAGCATGCTGACGGCCGGCCGGCGATCAAGCTGGCGGCCGTGAAAGTCGGCATCGACAAGCTGGCGCCGCTGGCAAGGGAGGTGGCCATCGGCACGGTCTCCATCGAAGGGCCTGACGTGACGGTGGCGCGCCAGCGCGACGGGGTGATCAGCCTACTCGCGCTGTTGCCAAAACCGGTCGTCGCCCCGGCACCCAAAGCGCCAACGCCGACCGAGCCGCCGAAAGCCGCCGAGGACAAGCCCTTCGCGCTGACGCTGAACGAGCTCAAGCTCACTGGCGGACGCGTCGCCTTCAGCGACGATCTGCCCGCCGGCCCTTTCCACAAGACGCTGCAGGAGTTGCACGTTTCCCTGCGCAAGTTCAGCTTGGCGGGCGGCACGCCGACGGAGCTGGAGGCCGGTTTTGCCACCGACGCGGGTGAGCATGTCGAGCACAAGGGCAGCGTGGACGTGGCGACCCTCAAGGCCTCCGGCACGCTGGAGCTGAGTGGACTCGACCTGGTCGGGCCGCGGCCGTATTACGCGCCTTTCCTGAAACAGGGCGAGGTGGCGTCCGGCAAGGTGGATGCACGCCTGGCGTATGATTTTGCACAGGAGTCCGGTGCGCCGAAGGTCCAGCTGAAGGCGGAGAGCGTCGCGCTGAAGGACCTGGGCGTGCGCCTGAAGGGTGACAAGACAGCGCTGGCCCGCGTCGGCCTGCTCGAACTGCGCGACACCGAGGTCGATACGGCCGCGTGCCGCGTGACGGTTGGAGAAGTGCTCGGCAAGGCGACGCGTCTGGCCGTTGTGCGCGGCAAGGATGGTCACTTCAATGCCGAGCAGTTCGCCGCCGCCGGCGATGCACCGGCCGCCAAGACGTCGGCCGCGCCGGCGCGCAAGCATGCTGCAGTGCCCGCCAAGAAGGCGCCGGCCGGTCCCGACTGGCAGGTGAGCGTCAAGCACGTTGCCCTCGACGACTGGGGTGTGCGCCTGGAGGACCAGACTCTTTCGCCGTCCATCGTCTTCAACGCAGAGCCGCTGGCCATCAAGGTGGATGGCTTGTCCACCGCCAAGGGCAGCAAGGCCAGGGTGGATCTGAGGGCGGCGATCAACAAGCGCGGCAAGATCGGCGTGGCCGGCACGGTCGGCCTTGCGCCGCTGGCCGGCAGCCTGGATCTGGACCTGAAGGCGGTCGACCTGGCCATGCTGCAGCCTTACGTGACCGAGAAGGTGAAGATCGCGATCACCCGCGGCAATGTGACCTCCCGCGGCAAGCTGGCCTTCGAACTGCCGGCGGCTGGCGGCATGAAGGGCGGCTTCAAGGGCAATCTGACGGTGGGCGACTTTGCGTCGGTGGACAAGCTCAATGCCGCCGACTTCCTGCGCTGGAAGTCCTTGTACTTCGGCGGCGTGGACATCCGTTTAGCTCCGCTGGCGGTCAGCATCGACGACATCGCTCTGAGCGACTTCTACACCCGCCTGATCCTCGACGCCCAGGGCGGCCTCAACATCCGCGAGATCACCGCCCAGCGGGCGCAGGAGCAGAAGGACGAACAGGACGCGGTGAAGAAGGCCAACGGTGGCAAGCTGTCCGCGCCCGGCGTGGCGACGGCGCAGCTTCCGGCCGCTGCGCCGGCCGAGCCGTTGCCGCCCGTGTCGATCAAGCGGATCACGCTGCAGGGCGGCAACATCGCCTACAGCGACCGCTTCATCCGGCCCAACTACGACGCCAACCTGACCGGCATGGGCGGGCGCCTGGTCGGCCTGTCGTCCGACCCGGGCACGATCGCCGAGCTGGAGTTGCGCGGCAAGGTGGACAACGCGGCGCCGGTGGAGATCGTAGGCAAGCTCAATCCCTTCCGCCAGGACAAGGCGCTGGACATCAAGGCCTCGGTGAAGGATTTCGAGCTGTCCGGCGTGTCCACCTACGCCGGCAAGTATGTCGGCTATGGCATCGAGAAGGGCAAGCTGTCGGCCACCGTCAATTACAAGATCGAGGACCGCAAGCTGACCGCCAGCAACCAGGTCTTCCTCGACCAGCTGACCTTCGGCGACAAGGTGGACAGCCCGGATGCCCTCAAGCTGCCGGTGCTGCTGGCGGTGTCGCTGCTGAAGAACAGCCGCGGCGAGATCGATCTGGACCTGCCGATCGGCGGTTCGCTGGACGATCCGCAGTTCAGCATCGGCGGCATCATCTGGAAGGTCCTCGTCAATCTGATCGGCAAGGCGATCACCTCGCCCTTTGCCTTGCTCGGTTCGATGTTCGGCGGCAACAGCGAGGAACTGGCCTGGCTGGAATTCGACCCCGGCTTCGCGCGCCTGCCCGACAGCGCCGAGCCCAAGCTGAAGGCCATCGCCAAGGCGATGACCGAGAAGACCGGCCTCAAGCTCGACATCGCCGGCCGCGTCGATCTGCAGACCGACCGCGAAGGCCTCAAGCACGCGGTCATGCTCGGCAAGGTCGAGGCGCTGAAGATCAAGGACATGGCGAAAAAGGGCGAGTCGCTCGGCGAGGATGGCCGCGTGCATATCGACGCCGCTGCCGAGTACCCGGCGCTGCTGACTCGCGTCTACAAGGACGAGAAGTTCCCGAAGCCCCGCAACCTGATCGGCCTCGCCAAGGACCTGCCAGTGGCGGAGATGGAGAAGCTGATTCTCGCCAACACCACCGTCAGCGACGAAGACCTGCGCCTGCTCGCCCAGCAGCGCGCCCAGGCGGCCAAGAACTGGCTGCTCGAGAAAGGGCAGGTGCCGGCCGACCGGGTCTTCCTGCTGGCGCCGCGGGAGGGCGACGACGGCAAGGCCAAGGCGAAGGCCAGCCGGGTGGATTTTTCCCTGCGTTGATGAAGGAGGAGATTCCGATGAGAGCGCAGAAGCTGGACGAGGCGCAGCGCCAGGCGGCGTTGGCAGATCTGGCGGGATGGCAGCTGGAGCCCGATCGCGACGCGATCCGCAAGCAGTTCCGGTTTCCCGATTTCAATGCGGCCTTCGGCTGGATGGCGCGGGTCGCGCTGATGGCGGAAAAACTCGATCACCATCCGGAATGGCGCAATGTCTATAACCGGGTGGAGGTTGTGCTGAGCACCCATGATGCCGGTGGGCTGACCGAACTGGATATCCAGCTGGCCCGTTTCATGGACCGGATCGCAGCCTGAACGGGCCGCCGCGTTTCCGCGGCGCAGCATGCTTAATGGTGAGCGGGGTGCTACTCTCCGCGGCCTGCCTGTACCGTCCTTGATGGTCTTGGCATTTTTCGAGCGTGCCCGTCATCGGGCTCCATTCGCGGGAAAGGACTGCCGATGCATCTGAGCTTTGACTGGAGCATGGCCCTGCGCCGTTCACGGCAGCGCGTGGCCGAAGCCCGCTCGGAGCAGGATGGCGGCCGTCGCAGCTGGAAGCGCTTTCCCTATGGCAATCGGGTCTATCGCTACGGCGGCACGGCCCTGTCGAGCAACTGGGCGCGCCTGCACCGGGGCGATCGGGAACCCTATCCTGACGTTGCCAGCGTGCATGCGCTGCTCGATGCGAATCCGGCTCTGCAGGCTCATGTACCGGATCCGGCGGCTGCCGCGCAGCAGGTCGAGGAGGCTTGGCGTGCCTATCATGCGGGGGATTTCGCGGATGCCGTCGAATACGGCTTGGCGGCAGGTCCGGTGGGGCTGGTAGCGGCCGCGCGGGCGGCCGTCGTTTATGCCGCCCACCTGGAAGAGGACGAACTGCGACGTACCCGCATCCTCGATGAAACGCTCGGATTCTGCACGGCGTTGACCGAACTGGCGCCGAACTGGGCCAACGCCTGGTATGTGCATGGCCTGGCGCTGGGGCGCTACAGCCAGAGCATCTCGGTGGTGAAAGCGCTGGCCCGTGGCCTCGGTGGCAAGGTGCGGGATTGCCTGCAGCGCGTCGTCGAGCTGGATAACGACCACGCCGACGCCTATGTAGCGTTGGGCGTCTACAACGCCGAAGTGATCGACAAGATCGGCAGCGTGGTGGCCGGCCTGACCTATGGCGCCCGCAAGGAGGCCGTCATCGAGCACTTCGAGACGGCCCGCAAGCTCAATCCCCAGTCGCCGGTTGTGTTGGCGGAATACGCCCGCTCGACCTTGCTGGCCTTCGGCGCCGCGCAGCACGGCCGTGCCCACGAACTGTTTGCGGCCGCCGGGGCGTGCCAACCGGTGGATGCGCTGGAGCGCCTGGACGTGGAGTGGGCCCTAGGCGAAACCGAGTAGATATCGGCGGCAGCCCTGGGATCGGGCGACCGCCGGGAGGCCTCAGCCCTTGGCGCGGATCAGGCGCGCCTTCTCGCGATCCCAGTCGCGTTCTTTCTCGGTTTCCCGTTTGTCGTACTGCTTCTTGCCCTTGGCGAGGCCGACGCTGATCTTCACGCGGCCCTTGGCGTAATGCAGGTCGAGTGGCACCAGTGCATAACCGGCGCGTTCCACCTTGCCGATCAGCTTGGCGATTTCCTCGGCGTGCAGCAGCAGCTTGCGGGTGCGGGTCGGGTCGGGATGCACGTGGGTGGAGGCGGACTCCAGCGGCGTGATGTGCATGCCGACGATGAAGATCTCGGCGCTACGGATCACCACGTAGCTTTCCTTGATGTTGGCACGCCCGGCGCGGATGCCCTTGACCTCCCAGCCCTCGAGCACGAGGCCGGCTTCGTATTTTTCCTCGATGAAATAATCGTGGAAGGCCTTGCGGTTGTCGATGATGCTCATTGGCGTAGGCTTGAACGGACGCGTAAAATCGCGCATTTTAACAGCTCGTTAGTTCGCCCGCGCTCCAATGGCAGCCGTCAAGAAAACCGTTCTGATCGAATTCACTCCGGCCCAGATGTTCGATCTGGTGGACCGCTGCGAGGATTACCCCAAGTTCCTGCCCTGGTGTGGCGGAAGCGAGGTGCATGGCCGTGACGAGAAGGTCACCAAGGCCACGTTGCACATCAACTACCACGGCATCAAGTCCCATTTCAGCACCGAAAACGACAAGGACTATCCGCGGCACATGCACATCCGCCTGACCGATGGGCCGTTCACGCACCTGGACGGTAGCTGGGAGTTCATCTCGCTCGGCGATGCCGCCTGCAAGGTCGAGTTCAACCTGCACTATGAGTTTTCCAACCGCCTGATCGAGAAGGCGGTGGGGCCGGTGTTCAGCCACATCGCAAATACTTTCGTCGATTCCTTCGTCAAGCGCGCCTCGCAAATCTATCGCAAGGGCTGACCATGTCCGATTCGATCAACGTCGAAGTCTGCTATGCGCTCAAGGAGCGCCAGGAAATCGTGCGCCTCAGGTTGCCGGCGGGCAGCACGGTGCAACGGGCAGTGGAGGCCTCGGGCCTGCTGCAGAAGCATCCCGAGATCGATCTGGCCAAGACCAACAAGCTCGGCGTATTTGCCAAGCTGGTCAAGGCCGATACGGTGTTGCGGGACAAGGACCGGGTCGAGATCTATCGGCCCTTGATCGCCGACCCCAAGGAGGTGCGCCGCAAGCGTGCCGAAGAGGGGAAGGTCATGAAGAAGGGCGGCGGTCCGGCGGACGTCTGAGCCTATCGGCTGTACGGCGTCGCCCTACTTGCAGGATCGTTCCAGATATTGGCGGATGCGTGCGACGTCGCTCGCGCGTTCGTCATCACCGATGTAGACCTGTTCGCCGGCGTCGTTGGGGCGCATTACCGGCTGGCCAGCTTCCAGGCCGGCCAGCTGCTGGCGAAAGCGTGTGCAGTCCTGTTGTAGCTGTTCGTCCGCCTGTTTCTGGTTGCGGGCCTTTTCTTCCGCTTCTTCTGCCGCCGCACGGCGCTTTTTGAACGCCAGCTCCTTTTCCGCGATGCTCTGTTGGGGCGCGCCGACGCCTGCTTCTGATGCTGCAGGGCGCGGCGCCAGCGGCGCCTGTTTCACCGTACGGACCTGGGCATTGGGGGGTGGGGCGTCGGAGTAATGGACATGGCCGCTGGCGTCCTTCCAGCTGTAGATGGCCTGGGCGAGGACCGCCGGAGCGGCACAGGCCAGAAGGACAAAAAGGAACTTGCGCGGCATTCGATACTCCGGTAGGACAAACTTTTGCCGCCGGGCGGCTAACTGCGTATAATACGGATTTGGTTCTAGGGATTAAAGCCATGCGAGTGATCCAGAAGGCGCTGACGTTTGATGACGTCCTTCTCATCCCCGCCCATTCGAGCGTTCTCCCGCGCGACGTCAGCCTCCAGACGAAACTCACGCGCAACATTACCCTGAATATTCCGCTGGTATCCGCCGCGATGGATACCGTCACCGAAGCACGCCTCGCCATTGCGCTCGCGCAGGAAGGCGGGATCGGGATCATCCACAAGAACCTGACCCCCCAGCAGCAGGCAGCCGAAGTAGCCAAGGTAAAACGTTTCGAATCGGGCATCCTCAAGGACCCGATCACCATCCCGCCGACCATGACGGTCCGCGAGGTGCTCACCCTGACCCGCACCCACAAGTTCTCTGGCCTGCCGGTGGTGGATGGCGGCAAGGTGATCGGCATCGTCACCAACCGTGACACCCGTTTCGAGACCAATCTCGATCAGCCCGTCTCGGCGATCATGACGCCCCAGTCGCGCCTGGTCACGGTCAAGGAAGGCACCAGCCTCGACGAGGCCCGTGCGCTGATGCACAAGCACCGCCTGGAGCGCGTGCTGGTGCTGAGCGAAGACGGCGGCCTGGCCGGCCTCATCACCGTCAAGGACATGATGAAGTCCACCGAGCACCCGCTCGCCTCCAAGGACAGCCTCGGCCGTCTGCGTGTCGGCGCTGCCATCGGTGTCGGTGCTGGTACCGAGGAGCGTGCTGCACTGCTGGCCGAAGCCGGCGTTGACGTGATCGTCGTCGATACCGCCCACGGCCACTCCCAGGGCGTGCTTGACCGCGTGAATTGGGTCAAGAAGAACTTCCCGAAGGTGGACGTCATCGGCGGCAACATCGCCACCGCAGCGGCAGCCCTGGCGCTCGTCGAAGCGGGCGCGGACGGCGTCAAGGTCGGTATCGGCCCCGGCTCCATCTGCACCACCCGTATCGTTGCCGGTGTCGGCGTGCCGCAGATCACCGCGGTCGACAACGTGGCAACGGCGCTGGCCAACTCCGGCGTGCCGATGATTGCCGACGGCGGCATCCGCTACTCCGGCGACATCTCCAAGGCCATCGCGGCCGGTGCCAACGTCGTGATGCTCGGCGGCCTGTTCGCCGGCACCGAGGAAGCGCCGGGCGAAACCGTGCTGTTCCAGGGTCGTTCCTACAAGTCCTACCGGGGCATGGGTTCCCTCGGTGCCATGCAACAGGGCGCCGCGGACCGTTACTTCCAGGACAACGAAGGCAATGTGGACAAGCTGGTGCCGGAAGGCATCGAAGGCCGCGTCGCCTACAAGGGCCCGGTGACGGCAGTGATCCACCAGCTGATGGGCGGCCTGCGTGCCTCCATGGGCTACGTTGGTTGCGCCACCATCGACGAGATGCGCGCCCGCGCCGAGTTCGTCGAGATCACCTCGGCCGGCATCCGCGAATCCCACGTCCATGACGTGCAGATCACCAAGGAAGCGCCGAACTACCACGTGGATTGAGTTTTTCCGGTCCCGTGCATCAAGGGCAGCCTGCGGGCTGCCCTTGTTCGTTGACGGGCCGCGGCCGGTGGCGGGATGTCATTTCGGGCCCGGATAATCGTAATGATCAGCGCGCCGGTGCTGAACCTATCGCCGAAAACCCACTCCACATAGCCATGCTGACCCGAACCCGAACCGATTCCTCATCCACGGTGGCTGCGTTGGCGCCCGTGGTCGACGTCAAACATCTGAGCCGCACCGTTGCCACCGACGATGGTGGCGCGTTGCACATCCTGGAGGACGTCTCCTTCAGCATCGCCGCCGGCGAGGCGGTGGCCATCGTCGGTGCGTCCGGTTCCGGCAAGTCTACGCTGCTGGGCTTGCTGGCCGGGCTGGATTCGCCGTCCGGCGGCTCGGTGCATATCCGCGGGCAGGACCTGTTCGCCCTCGACGAGGATGGCCGTGCGGCGCTGCGCGGCGAGTGCGTGGGCTTCGTGTTCCAGTCTTTCCAGCTGCTGCCGGCACTGACGGCCCTCGAGAACGTGATGCTGCCGTTGGAACTGGCCGGGCGGAAGGATGCCCGCCAGGAAGCGGAGGGCTGGCTGCAGCGGGTCGGCCTGGGGAGTCGCCTGGGGCATTACCCGCGCCAGCTGTCCGGCGGCGAGCAGCAGCGCGTCGCGGTGGCCCGCGCCTTCGCGCCGCGTCCGGCCTTGGTGCTGGCCGACGAGCCGACCGGCAACCTGGACGTGGCCACCGGCGAGGCGGTCATCGAGCTGATGTTTTCCCTCAACGTCGAATCCGGCACGACCCTCGTATTGGTGACCCATGACACCAGCCTGGCGGAGCGCTGTGGGCGCAGCTTGCGGCTGTCCGCCGGCAAGCTGGTGTAGAAACGGGCTCGGGGAGGCTGCTCTCCGGGACGTTCAGCACGGGCGGCGCCAGGCTTTGCGGGCACAGCAATGTGCGCCCACCTGCTCATTGTCTGGACAGGCTGCAGCTACGGGAGAATCTGTTCCTTCAAGCCGCAGCGTTTGAGGATGCTGCGACCGGCTTGTACGCCGCTGCGGACGGCCGACTCGATCGTGGCCGGGTAGTCCGACGCAACGTAGTCGCCGGCCAGCCACAGGCCGGGCTGCGGCGTGGTGACGCCGGGGCGGACGAGGCCCGGCGTGCATGAGAAGGTGGCGCGCTTCTCGGTGATGATCTGCGACCAGGCCAATGTCGGCAGCGGGCCGAGGACATGCTGCAGCTCCTGCAGCAGCGCGACTTCCAACCCCTCCTTGCTGATCTCCTGGTGGGCGCCGCGGGCGCTGATGACCACGCTGACGAGTCCTTGCTCGCCGCCCAGGGCTGCGCGGTCGAAGGCCCACTGGCCGTAGCCGCCGCTGAGGCCGATCATCGGCTCCGGGAAGTTCAGCGGTCCGTCGAAGGCCAGCCAGGCCGTTACAATGGGTTCGTGGCGCAGCGCGGCGAGGCTGTCCACCACTGGCGCCATCGCCGGCAGTGTCTCCACCAGCGGTGCGACGTGATAGGGCGCGGTGGCGATCACAACATGTTCGAACAGCGTGGTCCACGGGTCTCCGTCGAGCCGGTAGCCACCGCCGATGCTCTCGATGGCCTTGATCGGTTCGGCGATGCGCACTGTGTGGCCGCGCATCGCCAGCCAACGGGATGCCGGCACGGGGAACAGCTCGGACAGGTCGAGCCGCGGCAGCAGCAGGTCGGACGCCGAGGCACCGGCGGCCAGGCTGTCGCGCAGTACGTTGGCGAAGACCTGCGCCGACGCGTCGGCGACCGGCGTGTTGAGGGCTGCCACGCACAGGGGTTCCCAGATCAGGCGGGTCAGTCTGTCGGTCTGGGCGGTTTCGGCGAGCAGTTCGGCGACCGGCCGATCCGGTTCGACGCGGAATTTGCGGGTCTTGAGGCTGCGCATCAGCCGCGCCATCGCCAGCTTGTCGCGCCAGTCCAGGCCCTTGGCGCCGAGCAGGCCGATGGCCAGGTGCAGCGGCGCCGGTAGTGGGGCGGCGCGCAGCGCGCATTCGCCCGGATAGACCAGGGCCAGCTTGCGCGTCTCCAGCACGCTCGGCCTGACGCCGACCAGGCGCAGCAGGCGCAGGGTTTCGGTGTAGGCGCCGAGCAGGATGTGCTGGCCGTTGTCCACCCGGTAGCCGTCCTTGTCCACGACACGGGCGCGTCCGCCGAGCACTCGCGACGATTCGAACAGTGTGACCTTGGCTCCGCCGCGGGCCAGCGTGACGGCGGCCGCGAAGCCGGCGTAGCCGCCGCCGATGACGGCGATGTCGGGGCCGGTGTGCATCAGCCGCGCAGCCAGGTGCGCCCGGCGATCCAGATCTTGCGCAGCGGCGTCAGCGAGGTGCGGCGGTCGAGCACCTGGAAGCCGTCGGCCTCGATCTCGTCGAGCAGCGTGCGGTAGATCGCCGCCATCACCAGGCCGGGGCGCTGGGTCTTGCGGTCCTCGTCGGGCAGCAGCGCGAAGGCCTGGTCGTAGAACTGGCGCGCGCGCTGGGTCTGGAAGGCCATCAGCTCGCGGAAGTTGTCCGAATGCTGGCCGTCGAGGATCTGCCGGGCCGGCACGTTGAAGCGCTGCAGCTCGTCGATGGGCAGGTAGATGCGGCCGCGGCGGGCGTCCTCGCCCACGTCGCGGATGATATTGGTGAGCTGGAAAGCCATGCCCAGATCGTGGGCGTACTTCTGGGTCTGGCGGTTGTTGTAGCCGAAGATCTCGGCGGACAGCAGGCCGACCACGCTGGCCACGCGGTAGCAGTACAGCTGCAGCGCCTTCCAGTCCAGGTAGCGGGTCTGCTGCAGGTCCATCTGCATGCCGTCGATGATCTCGAGCAGTTGCTCGCGGGGCAGCGGGAACTGTTTGTTGATGTCCTTCAGGGCCTGGCCGACCGGGTGTTCCGGCGCGCCGTCATAGACCTGGGCCACCTGCATGCGCCACCAGTCGAGCTTGGCCTGGGCGATCTGCATGTCGTGGCATTCGTCCACCACGTCGTCTACTTCCCGGCAGAAGGCGTACAAGGCGGTGATCGCCTGGCGCCGCTCGGGGGGCAGGAACATGAAGCTGTAGTAGAAGCTGGAGCCGCTGCTGGCGGCCTTCTCCTGGCAATAGGCGTGGGGGTCGGTCATGGGGCGCTACCGGGTAAGGGCGCGCCAGGCGAGGCGCGGCCAGTCTGTCTTGCCGAGGGTCGGACGGCGGCGGAACACGTCGTAGCCGTTCGCCTCGATCTTGTCGAGTATCGCAAGTCCGCCCTGTACCACGAGGCGCAGCTCCCAGCCGATGCGGCCGGGCAGGCGGTGGGCGAGGGGGGCACCGCGCAGCATCATGCAGCGGGTGCGCTGGATCTGGAAATCCATCAGCGCGGTGAAATGCGGCGTTACGCGGCCGTCGGCGATGCAGGCTTCGCTGACGCCGAAGCGTTCGAGTTCGGCCAGTGGCAGGTAGATGCGCTTCTTCTGCCAGTCCACCGCCACGTCCTGCCAGAAATTGATGAGTTGCAGGCTGGTGCAGATCAGATCCGACGCTGCCAGGTTGTCCGGCGTAGCCTCGTCATAGAGGTGCAGCAGCAGGCGCCCGACTGGGTTGGCCGAGCGGCGGCAGTAGTCGCACAGTTCGTCGAAGTCCGCGTAGCGGGTCTTGCCCACGTCCTGGCTGAAGGCGTCCAGCAGATCCCGGAAGAGCTGCATCGGCAGCCCGAAGTCGCGGATGTTGCGGCTCAGGCGCTTGAAGACCGGCTCCAGTGTCGGGTCGTCGAAAGGGCCGTACTGCTCGATGGCCAGCAGTGCCCGCTTGTAGTCGTTGAGGCGTGCCAGGCGCATGATCGGTGTCGCATCGCCCTCGTCGGCGATGTCGTCGGCGCTGCGGGCAAAGGCGTAGATGGCCTCTACCGGCTCGCGCAGGTGCGCCGGCAGCAGGAAGGAGGCGACGGGAAAGTTCTCGTAGTGTTCGACGGGCATCGGCGCGCGGAGTATACCCGTGGTGCCTGGCCGCGGGCTGCGGCAATGCCGGCGTGGCCGGGAATTTCCGCGGCAGAGGTCACTGCGGAGGCAAATTCGCTCCTTGCTATGTCCGGACGGTGTCCGTCGAGGCGTGAATGTGCTCCCATGGTCCGGATGGGAACCAATCACCGCCATGGCCGAACTCATCAGCTGATTCCTGTTTCTTTTCTCGTCCAGCCGCCCAGCTTCGTCTCTGCCCATGCTCGAAATCGAAAACCTGTCCCGCAGCTTCAATGGCCGCAGCGTGTTGCGGGACATCTCCCTGCGCCTCGCGCCCGGCGAGTACGTGGCCATCGTCGGTGAGTCGGGGGTCGGCAAGTCCACGCTGTTGAACCTGATCGCCGGGCTGGACCGGCCCGATGGCGGCCGGCTGCGCCTCGATGGCGAGGATTACGCCCAGTGCGACGAGGACGCACTGACCCGCCTGCGCCGGGACAAGCTGGGCTTCGTGTTCCAGGCCTTCCACATCCTGCCGCATCTCAACGTGGCCCAGAACGTGGCGTTGCCCCTGTGGCTGCAGGGCGTCGAGCGGGACGCCGCCAACGGCCCGGCCCGCCAGCTGCTCGACGCGGTGGGGCTGGGGGCGCGGGGCGACAGCTGGCCGCGGGAACTGTCGGGCGGCGAGATGCAGCGGGTCGCCATCGCCCGGGCGCTGGTCCATGCGCCGCGGCTGGTGCTGGCCGACGAGCCGACCGGCAACCTGGATCCGGCCAACGCGGCGCGGGTGCTGGCCCTGCTGGCCGAGCGCGTTCGCGCCGCCGAGGCGATCGGCATCCTGGTCACCCATTCCCTTGAGGCGGCGGCCACTGCCGACCGCACGCTGTACCTGACGGCGGAGGGGCTGCGCGGGTGAGCGGACAGGTGATGGGGTGGAGGCGCCTGGCGCCGGTGTTCCTCGGCTCCCTGGCCCGGCGGCGGCTGGCGACGCTGTTCTCGCTGGTCGCCATCGTGCTCGGCGTGGCGCTGGGCATGGCCGTGCAGGCAGTGCACGAGGCGGCCCTGTCGGAGTTCGACCGGGGCCTGCGCAGCATGGCGGGCGCGGCGGATCTGCAGGTGGTCGGGCCGCGCGGTGGTTTCGACGAGCAGCTTTACGCGCAGCTGGCGGCCCGCCCGGACGTGGCCGAGGCCAGCCCGGTACTGGAGGTCGAGGCGCGGCTGGTGGGGCGCGAGGAGTCCTTGCAGGTGGTGGGCGTCGATGCCTTCGTACTGGCGCGGGTCACGCCACAGTTGCTGCCCCGCGCCGACAGCGGCGACCGTTTCGCGATCTTCGCCGGCGACGGTGTGTTTCTGTCCCGCGCGGCGGCCGAGCGGCTCGGCGTGAAGACGGGCGATCTGCTGCGCGTGCAGGCCGGCAGCGCAGAGGTTGTGCTGAAAGTGGCCGGCGACCTGCCGGCGCTGGGCGACGACCGCCGCCTCGGCGTGATGGACATCGCCGCCGCGCAGACCCTGTTTGGCAAGCTTGGCCGCCTGAGCCGCATCGACCTGCGCCTGCGCGACGGTGTCGATGCGGAAGCCGCCCGACGCAGCCTGCAGGCCGTACTGCCGGACGGCGTGCTGGTGGAGACGCCGGCTGCCGAGGCGGACCAGGCGGCCAACCTGTCGCGGGCCTACCGCGTCAACCTGACCCTGCTGGCGGCGATTGCGCTGCTCACCGGCGGTTTCCTGGTCTTCTCGGCGCAGGCTTTGTCGGTGGTGCGCCGGCGCAGCGAGTTCGCCTTCCTGCGCGCCATCGGCCTGCCCCGGCGAACCCTGTTCGGCTGGTTGGTCGGCGAGGGCGCTGTGGTCGGCCTGCTTGGTGGCATCCTCGGTGTGGCCGTCGGCCATGGTCTGGCGTGGGGGGCGCTGGCGCTGCTCGGTGGCGACCTGGGGGCTGGCTACTTCTCCGGCCTGGCACCGCGCCTCCAGTTCCAGCCGCTGGCCAGTGCGATCTATGCGCTGCTTGGTGTCGTGGCTGGCGTGGCTGGTGCGTGGTCGCCGGCCAAGGAGGCTGCGACGGTGGCGCCGGCCCAGGCCCTGAAGGCGGGCGACGAGGCAGCGCTGCACGGCGGGCGCGGCCATCCGCTGTTCGGCCTGGCTCTATTGGCCGGCAGCCTGGTGGCCTGCGCGATCCCGCCGGTGGATGGCCTGCCCTTCGGCGGCTATCTGGCGGTGGCCTGCGTGCTCGCCGGGGCGGTGCTGCTGTTGCCGTCCATCGCCGCGTTGCTGGCTCGTCTGATGCCGGTTGGCGGACCGGTCGCGGCGCGCTTGGCCGTGGCCCGGCTGGCGGCGGCGCCCGGCCACGCGGTGGTGGCGGCCGCCGGCGTGCTGACCAGCGTTGCGCTGGCGGCGGCGATGGCGATCATGGTGGCGTCCTTCCGGGATTCGGTGGACCAGTGGCTGACCCAGCTGCTGCCGGCCGACCTCTATCTGCGGGCCGGCCGCGCCCAGTCCGGCAGCTATCTGGACGAAGCCCTGCAGGCGCGCATCGTCGCGACCGCCGGTGTCGGGTCCGTGGCCTTCACCCGCCACGACGGGCTACGCCTGGCCGCCGGGCACGCACCGGTGGCGCTGCTGGCGCGGCCGGTGTCGGCCGCTGGCGGCGGGCTGCCGTTGGTCGGCCAGCCGCTTGCCGTGAATGGGCCGTCGCTATGGATCTCCGAGGCCGTACAGGACTTGTACGGCTGGCGGCCCGGCCAGCAGGTCGAGCTGCCGCTGGCCGGCAAGCCGGTGCGCCTGACGGTGGCCGGTGTGTGGCGCGACTACGCACGCCAGACCGGCGCGGTGATGATCGACCTCGACAGCTATCGCCGCCTGACCGGCGACCGCCTCGTCAACGACGCGGCGATCCACCTCGCGCCCGGTGCGGATGCGCTGCGTACGGCCAACGCGCTTACCACACTGGCCGGCCCAGGTGTGCTGGAGCTGGCCTTCCCCGGGGAGATCCGCACGATTACCCTGCGCATCTTCGACCGTACCTTCGCGGTGACCTACCTGCTTGAGGCTGTGGCGGTGGCCATTGGCCTGGCTGGTGTGGCGGCCAGCTTCGCGGCGCTGGCGGCGGCTCGCCGGAAGGAGTTCGGCATGCTGCGCCACCTGGGGCTGACGCGCCGCCAGATCGGCTGGATGCTGGCCCAGGAGGGCGCGCTGGCGGCCGGTGTCGGTGTGTTGGCCGGCCTGCTGGCGGGTGGGGCGATCGGGTTGGTGCTGATCGAGGTGGTCAATCGGCAGAGCTTCCACTGGAGCATGGATCTGCATGTGCCGTGGCTGTCGCTACTGACTTTCGGCGGTGGGCTGGTGGCGCTGGCGGCCTTGGCTGCGGTGCTCGCCGGACGCCAGGCGATGCGCCAGGATGCGGTGCTGGCGGTGAGGGAGGACTGGTGATGGAACGACGTCTTTTCCTGCTGGCGCTGGCCCTTGGGGCGGCGGGGCGTGCCGCGGCGGCGGTGGATTTTGCGCCGGTGCTGCCGGGCCGGCGGCTGGTCTTTCCGGTCGACCACGGGGCTCATCCTGATTTCCGTACCGAGTGGTGGTACGCCACCGGTTGGCTGAGCCTGCCGGACGGCAGTCCGCTGGGCTTCCAGACCACCTTCTTCCGCGTCCGCACCGGCGTGGGTGAGGATAGCCCGAGCGCCTTCGCGCCGCGCCAGCTGATCCTCGCCCACGCGGCGATTGCCGATCCGCGCCTGGGGCGCCTGCGCCACGGGGAACGTTCGGCGCGGGTCGGTTTCGGGCGGGCTGGCTTCGCGCTGGGGCAGACCGGCGTGTGGGTCGGCGACTGGCGCTTCGCGCTGGATGGCGGGCGCTATCGCGCCGAAGTGCATGCCGACGATTTCGCCTACGCGCTGGAGCTGCAGCCGGCTGGTCCGCCGCTGCTCAACGGGCAGGGCGGCTTCAGCGCCAAGGCAGCCGATCCGCGCCATGCCAGCTACTACTACAGCCGTCCACAGCTGGCGGTGAGTGGCAGCGTGACCGTTGACGGGAAGCGACAGCCGGTGCGCGGGAAGGCCTGGCTGGACCACGAATGGTCCAGCGAACTACTGCCGGAGGGCGCCAAGGGCTGGGACTGGGTCGGCCTCAACCTGGACGATGGCAGCGCGCTGATGGCCTTCCGCCTGCGCGACGGGCAGGGCCAGGCACTGTGGGCGGCGGCGACGTGGCAGCTGGCCGGTGGCGGGGCGCGGGTCATGCGCCCAGCGGAGATCATCTTCACGCCCGGCCGGGAATGGCGTTCGCCGCGTACCGCCATCACCTATCCGGTGGAATGGCGGCTGCGCGTCGGGGAGCGAGAGTTCGGCCTGCGCCCCTTGTTCGATGACCAGGAGCTGGACAGCCGCCGCTCCACCGGCTCGGTGTATTGGGAAGGGGCGGTGCGGGTCGTCGAGGGCGGACGGGAAGTCGGCCGCGGCTACCTGGAGATGACCGGCTACGGGGAGCGCATCCGTGTTGGTTAGCGCTTGTTGCTGTGAGTTGGTGTGGACGTGTCGCGCCATTTGTTTGAATAGAGATAGAACATGAAACGCATCAAACTCGTCTTGTGGGCGTCCTTGCTGGTGCTTGCCGGGTTGTGGCTGCTGGCCGACGCCGATTTCCACCAGGAGCTGTTCCAGATGCGCTAACCGCGGGCGTAGCGCTCCAGCCCGTCGGCGAGGAAATCGAAGACCTGGCGGATGCGTGGCTCGTTGCGCAGATCTTCGTGCATCGCCAGCCACATCTCCAGTTCGAAGCGTACCTGGCCTGGTAGCACCGGCAGCAGCTCCGGGTGGCGCGCCGCGATGCCGGCCTGGCAGGCGCCGATGCCGAGGCCGGCGAGGAGGGCCGCATGCTGGGCGTGCTCGCTGTCGGAACGGAAGGCAAACTCATCGGGTGTCAGGGGCAGGCCGCTTTGCTGCAAGGCGCGCAGCGCACCCATGTCCCGGTCGAAGCCGATCAGCGCGTGGCCGCCCAACTCGTCGATCGCTGTCGGCAGGCCGCGCCGTTCCGCGTAGCGCGGGTGGGCGTACAAGCCGATGACCAGCGTGCCGAGGCTGCGCGCGACGAGGGCTTCCTGGCTCGGGCGGACCATGCGGACCGCGATGTCGGCCTCCCGCTGCAGCAGGTCTTCGTTGCGCTTGGTGAGGGCCAGTTCGATGCGGATCGCCGGGTGGGCGGCCTGCAACTCGGCGAGGATGGGCGGCAGTACTTCGCCGCCGATGGTTTCGCTGGCGGTGAGGCGCACGGTGCCGGTGATGTCGTCCTGGCCCGCGGAGGCGGCCCGCCGCAGCGCGCCTGCCTGCGCTGCCATCGCCTCGGCTGGTGCGGCCAGGCGGCGGGCTGCATCGGTGGCCTGCAGGCCGGTTGGCGTGCGGATGAACAGGGTGCAGCCGAGGGCGGCCTCCAGGGCTTCCAGGCGGCGTCCGATGGTTGGCTGCGTGGTGCCAAGGGCGCGTGCGGCCCCGGACAGGCTGCCTTCCCGCAAGACGTGCAGGAAGCTGCGGTAGAGATCCCAGTCGGGTTCGTCGGACGGTGTTGAGCTCATACGAAAATGTATAGCTGATCAAGATTTTTTGGTAATTTTCGTATAGGGTGCGAATCCCTACAGTGACGCCATTCCCATCGGATTGGACGTCACGACCATGAAATTCCTTTCTTCCCTGCTGTTGCTGGCTGGCTTCCTTGCTACCCCGGTTGCTGCCGAACATCCCACGTTTCGCCCCGAAACCCGTTTCCTGGAGCGGGAGGGCGGTCGCCTGGCCTATGACGACAGCGGCGGTGATGGTCTGCTGCTCATCGCGCTGCCCGGTATGGGCGATCTGCGCGCCCAGTACCGTTTCCTGCGCCCGCTGCTGGTGGCGGCCGGTTACCGGGTCGTCAGCATGGACGTGCGTGGGCAGGGCGAGTCGAGCGTGGCGTGGGCGGACTACTCGGCTCACGCGCTCGGCGGCGATGTGCTGGCGCTGATGGATCAGCTTGGTGCGCCATCGGCTGTCGTGCTCGGCAACTCCTTCGCTGCCGGCGCCGCCCTGTGGGCAGCCCATGATGCGCCGGAGCGGGTGCGCGGCGCGGTGTTGCTGGGGCCGGTTCTGCGCGATCTGCCGGCGTCGCCGTGGATGAGGGCTGCCCTGTGGCTGGGTTTTGCCGGTCCGTGGCGGACGGCGTTCTGGCTGAAGTACTGGGACAGCCTGTTTCCGCTGGCGCCGCCGCCTGACCAGGTGGCGCAGCGCGAGCACCTGGCCCGTAACCTGCGCGAACCGGGTCGCATGCAGGCGCTGGAGACGATGATCGGCTTGTCGAAAGCCGACACGGACGCGATCCTCGACCAGGTCCGCGTGCCCAGTCTGGTGGTGATGGGCAGCGACGATCCGGATTTCGCCGACCCAGCCGATGAGGCCCGTCTCATTACCGCGTTGCTGCGCAGCGAAAGCCTGCTGCTGGAGGGCGGCGGTCACTACCCCCATGTGGAAGCGCCGGAACTGGTTGCAGCGCGGGTCATGGCTTTTCTCGACCGCTTGCGGTGAGCCCGGTTTGATATGGATCAGCAGGTTGCGCCGGATGGCCTTGAAGTTTGCCCTTGCCGCCCCATTTAGGCCTCAGACCAAAATCCGGAGGCCTTATGCGCTACGACAAGCTCACCACCAAGTTCCAGCAAGCCCTCGCCGAGGCCCAGAGCCTCGCCGTCGGCAACGACCAGCAGTTCATCGAACCCCAGCACCTGCTGCTGGCCCTGCTCGCCCAGGAGGACGGCAGCACCGCGTCCCTGCTGCAGCGCGCCGGCGTCAATGTGGGTGGCCTCAAGGCTGCGCTCATCAAGGCCTTCGAGCGCTTGCCCAAGGTGCAGGGCCATGGTGGCGACGTGTCCGTCGGGCGCGACCTGAGCAACCTGTTCAACCTCACCGACAAGGCTGCTCAACAGCGCGGTGACGAGTTCATCGCCAGTGAGATGTTCCTGCTCGCGCTGGCCGACGACAAGGGCGAGGCTGGTCGCCTGCTGAAAGAAAACGGCCTGACCAAGAAGGCCCTGGAGCAGGCCATCGACGCCGTGCGCGGCGGCCAGAACGTGGGCAGCGCGGACGCCGAAAGCCAGCGCGAGGCCCTCAAGAAGTTCTGCGTGGATCTCACCGAGCGCGCCCGCCAGGGCAAGCTCGACCCGGTGATCGGCCGCGACGACGAGATCCGCCGGGCGATCCAGATCCTGCAGCGGCGCACCAAGAACAACCCGGTGCTGATCGGCGAGCCGGGCGTCGGCAAGACCGCCATCGTTGAAGGGCTGGCCCAGCGCATCGTCAATGAGGAAGTGCCGGAGACCCTGAAGGGTAAGAAGGTGCTGGTCCTCGACATGGCCGGCCTGCTGGCCGGTGCCAAGTACCGCGGCGAGTTCGAGGAGCGCCTGAAGGCGGTGCTCAACGACATCGCCAAGGATGAAGGCAAGATCATCCTGTTCATCGACGAGATCCACACGATGGTCGGCGCCGGCAAGGCCGAGGGCGCCATCGACGCCGGCAACATGCTCAAGCCGGCGCTGGCCCGCGGCGAGCTGCACTGCATCGGCGCGACCACGCTGGACGAATACCGCAAGTACATCGAGAAGGACGCCGCGCTGGAGCGCCGCTTCCAGAAGGTGCTGGTCGAGGAGCCGTCCGTCGAATCGACGATCGCCATCCTGCGCGGCCTGAAGGAGAAGTACGAGTTGCACCACGGAGTGGACATCACCGACCCGGCCATCGTCGCCGCGGCCGAGCTGAGCCACCGCTACATCACCGACCGCTTTCTGCCGGACAAGGCCATCGACCTGATCGACGAGGCTGCGTCGCGCATCAAGATGGAGATCGATTCCAAGCCGGAGGTGATGGACAAGCTCGAACGCCGTCGCATCCAACTGGAGATCGAGCAACTCGCGGTGCAGAAGGAGAAGGACGAAGCGTCCCTCAAGCGCCTCGGCCTGATCGAGGAAGAGATCACCCGCATCAAGAAGGAATACTCAGACCTGGAGGAAATCTGGAAGGCCGAAAAGTCGGCGGTGCAAGGCTCGGCGCAGATCAAGGAAGAGATCGACCGCCTGAAGGCCGACATCGCCAAGCTGCAGCGGGAAGGCAAGCTCGAGAAGGTGGCCGAGCTGCAGTACGGCAAGCTGCCGCAGCTCGAAGCCCAACTCAAGAAGGCCGAGGCAACCGGCGAAACCAAGCCGGTCAACAAGCTGCTGCGCACCGAGGTGGGCACCGAGGAGATCGCCGAGGTGGTGTCCCGTGCCACCGGCATCCCGGTGTCGAAGATGATGCAGGGCGAGCGTGAGAAGCTGCTGAAGATGGAAGAGCGTCTGCACCAGCGGGTTGTCGGCCAGGATGAGGCGGTGCGCCTGGTGGCCGATGCGATCCGTCGCTCCCGCGCCGGCCTGTCGGACGAGAACCGGCCCTACGGTTCCTTCCTGTTCCTCGGCCCCACGGGCGTCGGCAAGACCGAGCTGTGCAAGACGCTGGCCGAGTTCTTGTTCGACAGCGAGGAGCACCTGATCCGCATCGACATGAGCGAGTTCATGGAGAAGCACTCGGTGGCCCGCCTGATCGGTGCACCGCCGGGCTATGTGGGTTACGAGGAGGGCGGCTACCTGACCGAGCAGGTGCGTCGCAAGCCGTATTCGGTGATCCTCTTCGACGAGGTCGAGAAGGCCCACCCGGACGTCTTCAACGTGCTGCTGCAAGTTCTCGACGACGGCCGCATGACCGACGGCCAGGGCCGCACGGTGGACTTCAAGAACACCGTGATCGTGATGACCAGCAACCTCGGCTCGCAGATGATCCAGCAGATGTCTGGTGACGACTACCAGATCATCAAGCTGGCGGTGATGGGCGAGGTGAAGACCTACTTCCGGCCGGAGTTCATCAACCGGATCGACGAGGTGGTGGTCTTCCATGGCCTCGACGAGAAGCACATCGCGTCCATCGCGCGGATCCAGCTGGCTTATCTGGAGAAGCGTCTGGCCAAGCTCGAGATGCATCTGGACGTCAGCGACGACGCGCTGCTCGAGCTGGCCAAGGCCGGCTTCGACCCGGTGTTCGGCGCGCGGCCGCTCAAGCGGGCGATCCAGGAGCACATCGAGAACCCGCTCGCCAAGCGCATCCTCGAAGGTGGCTTCGCTGCCAAGGACACCATCCGGGTGAGCAGCGACAACGGCCGCATCGGCTTTGCCAAGGCCTGAGCACGGGTCTGAGCGGCGGCCCAAGTGATCGGAGCCGGCTTCCTTCGGGAGGCCGGCTCCGTTTTTGTTTGGAGCGGCACCAATACCTCTTTGGTGGAAGCCCCAAGTGTCTGTGCAGGCGGTAATATCGTTTGCACGGAAATGTGGATGGGTTTTCTGCTGTGCCGTTTGACTCGCTCTGAAGCAGGCATCTGCGCCTGCCGCGGGAGCAGGTGTTCAGATGCAGTACATGGTGCGCTGCGGCAATTTGCTGCGTGCCGCCGGCATCGGTATGGACATGCCCCGGCCCGCGCGGAAAAGGGTGGTTGGCGCCGCTGGAACACGATGCTGGCATGCCCTTTGCCAGCGGTTCTCCACTTTGCTTCCTTCCCTGGGCCGGCGCGCATGGCGCACCGGCTATGATTATCGAGTGAGGTGGGTATGGCAGATGCACTGAGTTTGTGGCGCCAGTTGCTGCAGGTCCAGGAGCCGTGGACGGTCCTGGACTGTCGCGCCGACGAGTTCAACCGCTGCATGGATGTCTATATTGGCGTGGAGGCACCACGGAGCTGGTTCGGCTTCGGTCGCGGCAAGCCCGTGGAGAGCGGTCCGGAAGTGATGTGGCGCCACATCGGTTTTGGCGGTTGGAAAGTGCAGGTACGGGTGAGGCCGCCGCTGGGCAGCGAGCTGCCGCGCCAACAGTGGGCAGGGGAGGCGGGCATGCCCTTCACGCGGGCGCTGGACCGGCAGATCCTGTCCCTGCTCAACGAAGGCGTCGGGATGGCTGGCGTGTGCACGCTGCTCGAGGTGCCGATGGGCGAACTCTGGCGCTATCGTTATGCCCTCGACAAGGGACAGCACAGCGTCGGCGAGGCAGCCCCGGCTCAGGAGGGTGGGACACAGCGGCCGCTCAGCGCGGTGCTCGCGTATTTCGAGGACGGCGTGAAACCCTTGCCCGGCAGCCAGGTGCCCAGTCTTACCGATCCGGTGTGGCTGCGCCTGGTGGATGGCACGCTCAACATCGACGTGCGCGTGCTGAGCCTCCAGTTGCTGTTGTCCCGCATCCGCTCCCAGGTGGCGGTCATCGCCGACGAGGAGGTGCGCATGATGAAGCTGCGCGATCTGCACCGCTACTTCGTCAAGAACGAACGCATGCTGTCCCACGAACTGCAGCAACTCAGCAAAGAAGCGGCCTGAGCCGTCTCGCTGTTCTACCGAGGGAGAACCAATAATGAATGCCCCTGCGAACCGCCTGACGACGGTGGACGAGGCGGCCGCGCTGATCGCGTCGGGCCGCTTCCTGATGATCTCTGGTGACGAAACCTTATTGCGTCGCCTGCCGGCCGGCAACTGGATAGGTGGCACGATCCCCTATTTCATGGGTGACGAGGGCGGCCTGGTGACGTCCGAGCAGGTGTTCGTCACCGAGATCCCGGCGATGGCGGGTGCGCCGACGATCCGCTTCTACGACATCACCGACCTCGAGCACGTCTGCGAGGATGGCCCGTCCAACGGCTTCACGCTGATCATCATCCCGGCCTTCTCGGCGATCCATTCCCTGTACGCCCGCAAAGCGCCGGGCTTCACGGACATGTTCATCAAGCCGATCGTCGGCTGGATCGCCGGCAGCCACCTGGCCGACTCCGGCCGCGTTGCGCCGCTGGTGGTCGATGGCAGGGACCTCGCATTCGATGGCGAGCGGGCGGTGGTGATGCACGTGCCCTTGCCGGACAGCGAATACGCTCGCATCGAGATCTTCAACCGCATGGAGCAGGGCGACGGCGACTGCCTGCGCTTCCCGGAGACCGGTTTCTCGGCTAGCCGTTGCCTGGTCAATGGCGTAGAGACCGATTTCGCCAGCTACCTGGCGACCCGCCACGCGGACATCCGCCTGCCGCTGGTGGCGGATTACGGCGGTGCGTCGGTGAACGTGTCGATCAAGGCCGTGGATGCCCAGGCCGGGCGCGTGGACTTCTACGCGCCGGTGTTCGACGACGTGGAATACCGCTTCGCGGCGCCGGCCGATTTCGGCGCGGCGATCGGTGCGGAGCCGGACCATCCGCCGCTGTGGTCGTGCAACTGCATCCTCAACTACCTCTACTGCGGCCTGGAAGGGCGGCGCTCCGGGTCTCTCGTCGGACCGATGACCTTTGGCGAGATCGCCTACCTGCTGCTCAACCAGACCCAGGTCTACCTCAGCATCGATCAGGCCTGAGCCTGGCGGGAGGCGGTGCCTTCCCGGCCCGCCGCCGTTTCCTGTACTTTCCGTTCTCAATGATCATAAGGAGGACGGAGACATGCGCAACCATCATCAGTTCCACATCGGCGGGCGGTGGGTCGAAGCCCTCGGCACGGCCCGCCTGGATGTGATCAACCCCGCCACCGAGGCGGTCGCAGGCAGCATCGCCATCGGCAGCACCGCCGATGCGGAGGCCGCCGTGGCTGCGGCCCGGGCGGCGTTTCCAGCCTTCGCGGCGACGTCCCGCGAGGAACGCCTGGACCTGCTGGCGCGCATCTGTGCAGCCTACAAGAAGCGCTACGACGACATGGCCCGCGCCATCTGCGAGGAGATGGGCGCGCCGTTGAAGGCCCTGGCAGCCAGCTCCCAGGCGGGCTCCGGCCTGGCCCATTTCAAGACCGCATTGGCGGTGCTGAAGGATTTCCCCTTTGAAAAGACCCAGGGCACGACGCGCATCCTGCGCGAGCCGATCGGCGTCTGCGCACTGATCACCCCGTGGAACTGGCCGGCCAACCAGATGGCCTGCAAGATCGCGCCGGCGCTGGCGGCGGGCTGCACGATGGTGCTCAAGCCGTCCGAGCTGGCGCCGTTCTCGGCCATCGTGATGGCCGAGATCCTGCATGAGGCCGGCGTGCCGGCGGGCGTCTTCAACCTGGTGAATGGCGACGGGGCGGGCGTCGGCAACGCGCTGAGCACCCATCCCGAGGTGGACATGGTGTCCTTCACCGGCTCGACGCGGGCCGGCAAGCAGGTGATGAAGGGCGCTGCCGACACGGTGAAGAAGGTCGCCCTCGAACTCGGCGGCAAGTCCGCCAACATCCTGCTCGACGACGTGGACTTCCCGAAGAGCGTGCGCCATGGCGTGTTGAGCCTGATGACCAACAGTGGGCAGAACTGCAACGCACCGTCGCGCATGCTGGTGCCGGAAGGGCGTCTCGACGAGGTGGAGGCGATCGCCGCGGCGAGCCTGGCGCGGGTGGTCGTTGGCGATCCCTTGAATGAAGCGACGACGATGGGGCCGCTGGCCAATGGTCCCCAGTTCGAGCGTGTGCAGGCTTTCATCGCGCAGGGCATCGCAAGTGGGGCGAAGCTCGTGGCCGGTGGGCCGGGCCGGCCGGATGGCATCGCGCGCGGCTATTTCGTGCGCCCGACGGTGTTCAGCCGGGTGACGCCGGAGATGGCCATCGCCCGCGAGGAGATCTTCGGTCCGGTGCTGTCCATCCTGCCCTACAAGGACGAGGCGGACGCCATCCGCATCGCCAACGACACGCCCTACGGCCTGTCGGGCTACGTGTCGTCGGCCGACCTGGGGCGGGCGCGGGCCGTTGCGCGGCAGTTGCGCAGCGGCAATGTGCACCTCAACGGCGCGCCAGTGGACCTCGCCGCGCCCTTTGGCGGCTACAAGCAGTCGGGCCTGGGGCGGGAGTGGGGCGCCTACGGGCTGGAGGAGTTCCTCGAGGTGAAGGCGGTCATCGGCTACGGCGATGACGAGCCGATCTGAAGCTTGTTGTCAGCTTGGCGTGACAGAATGCGGGCCGGCGGCTGTGCCGCCGCCTGTTGAGGAGTTTCCGCGCCGATGGCCCTGATCGTTTCCGTTTGCCTGTTGCTGGTTGTGCTGACCACAGTGATCCACTACGAGGTGCTGCGCGGCCTGAGTCTGTGGCTGCCCGAGCTGGCCATCCGCCCGCGGGCCAAGCTGATCGTCGTGATACTCGGCACCTTCATCGCCCATCTTCTGGAGATCGCGCTGTACGCTTTCGCGGTGTTTGCGCTGGTGCGCTATGCGGAGCTCGGGTCGGTGGGCGACGTAGGGCGTTTTTCGTTCGCGGTGTGCCTGTATTTTTCCACCGAGACCTTCACGTCCCTCGGCTACGGCGACGTGGTGCCCGGCGGAGACGTGCGCCTGCTGGCGGGAACCGAGGCCCTCAACGGCCTGCTGCTGATCGGTTGGTCGGCGTCCTACGCGTACATCGCGATGGAGCGCTTCTGGCGCGACGGGCTGGGCGACAGCAACTGACGGAGGCTTTCGAGCGTGCGTATTCTGGTGGTTGAAGATGACAAGACCCTGGCCGCCGGCCTGGTCGAAGGCCTGGAGCGGGAGGGCTTCATGGTGGATCGGCTCGAAGCCGCCGAGCCGGCCGAGGCGGTGCTTACGCACACGGCCTACGACCTGGCGATCGTGGACATCGGCCTGCCGGGCATGGACGGGCTGGAGCTGATCCGTCGGGTGCGCCGCCGCGGCGTACTGACGCCCATCCTGATCCTGACGGCCCGTGACGGGCTGGACGACCGGGTCGTCGGCCTGGACGTGGGCGGCGACGACTACCTGGTCAAGCCCTTCCTGCTGCCCGAGCTGCTGGCCCGCATCCGGGCGCTGATCCGGCGTAGCCGGGCGGCGGCAAGCATGGTGCTGAGCGTCGGTTCGCTGGAGCTCGACGTACAGCGGCGCAGCGCGACGCTGGCCGGCGTCGAGCTGGAGCTGACCGGGCGGGAGTGGGACGTGCTCGAACAATTGGCGCTGGTGGCGCCCAAGGTGGTCGCCAAGCAGAAGCTGGCCGACAGCCTCAGCCAGTGGGACCGGGAGATCACCCCCAATGCGGTGGAGATCTATGTATCGCGCCTGCGCAGCAAGCTGGCCGACAGTGGGGTCGGTATCCGCACGGTGCGTGGCATCGGCTATCGCATCGAGGCCGGAGAGGGCGATGCCGCGGCGCGGTGAGGGGCGTGCGCTCCGCAACCGCCTGCTGATGGTCATTTCCTGGCCGCTGTTGATCCTGCTGGCGGCCAGCATGATCGCCGACTACCGTTCGGCGCTGAGCATCGCCGACGAGGCCTATGACAATGCGCTTGCCGGCACCGTGGTGGCCCTGGTCACGCGGCTGGAGCGGGACGACGACGACAAGGATATTGAGGTGGACATCCCGCCGGCGGCCGACGAGATCCTCCGCTCCGACGCCGTCGACAAGGTCCAGTATGTGGTCTTCGACAGCCACGACAAGGTGATCGCCGGCGATGCCGAACTGCTGCTGCTGCCACGGCCCGAGGTCGCCAACCGCAGCATCTTGCAGGATGCGACGGTGGGCAAGCGCGCGGTGCGTACCGCCAGTTACCGCTACGAGAGTCCGCGCATGACAGCGACGGTGATCGTCGCCGAAACCACCCTCAAGCGCCGGAGTGCCGCCCATCGCATCCTGGCGACGATCTTCTGGCCGAACCTGCTGTTGATCGCAACGGCGCTGCTGCTGGTGTATTTTGGCGTGCGCTATGCGCTGAAGCCGCTGGACGCTCTCGGCCACAGCATTGCCACCCGTGGCCCCAACGACTTCAGCCCGATTGCCGAGAGCGGTGTGCCGGCTGAGGCCGGTCCGCTGGTGCGGGCCATCAACCGTCTGCTGCAGCACCTGGGGCGGGCCGGGCGGGCTCAGCAGGCCTTCCTGTCGAATGCCGCCCACCAGCTGCGCACGCCGCTGGCCGGCCTGCAGACCCAGCTTGAGCTGGCCGTCGAGGCCCTGCCTGCGGAGGCCCGGCCGCGCATCGAGCGTCTGCGCGAGTCCACCGGCCGCCTGGTCCATTTCACCAACCAGATGCTGGCGCTGGCCCGCTCGTCGTCGGGAGGGGCGCTGATCAGCGACCACCGTCCTGTGAATCTGGCCGCGCTGCTGGAGGATGCCGCGTCCGATCTACTCGACGACGCCCTCGCCAAGCACATCGACCTGGGCTTCGAGACGGCGCCGGCGCCGGTGCTGGGGTCCAGCTGGATGTTGCGGGAAATGCTGGCCAATCTGATCGACAATGCCATCGCCTACACGCCGGAAGGCGGTCGGGTGACCGTGCGCTGTGGGCGCAGCGACGAGGCGGGGATCTTCGTCGAGGTCGAGGACGATGGGCCGGGCATCCCGGAGAGCGAACGCAGCCGGGTCTTCGAGCGCTTCTACCGGGCTGCGGGGGATGGTGTGCCGGGCACCGGACTGGGTCTTGCCATCGTCAAGGAGGTGGCCGACCGCCATGCCGCCGACGTGACGATCGCCAGCGGCAGCGAGGGGATCGGCACATGCATCCGGGTTGTCTTTCCGGATGCTTCCGACGTGATCGCGCCTGCGCGGCAATGACTCGGGGGCGAGCGAGTTCGCCCGTGCAATGCCGCGCTTCATGCCGGATCGGATAATCCCTTACGGATTGTCAGGCAATTGAAGGCTGCCGACCGCTATGGTCCGCCGGGTCATCCAAAGTGGTCCCGATGGTCATGCACAGTACTTCCGAATCCCCCGTCATCGACTCTTCCGCCGGCCTGCGTCGGCCCCGTCCCATGGTGTTCCTGCACTGGGCGACGGCACTGCTGATCGCGCTGGTGATTGGCATTGCCTTCGTGCGTGATGGGGTTGAGGAGAAGGCCCTGCGCGCCACCCTCATGAACATCCATCGCAGCATCGGCCTCACCATCGCCCTGCTGGCGATGGCCCGCATCGTCGTGCGCCTGGCCCACCGGCCGCTGCCGCCGACCGGCGACATGTCGCCGCTGGCTCGACTCGCGGCCGAACTGGCGCACCTGGCCCTCTACGTGCTGCTGATGGCGCTACCGCTGATCGGCTGGGCGCTGTCATGCGCCCATGGCAAGCCAGTGTCTCTCTTCGGCCTGGTTACCCTGCCGGTCATCGTCGAGGAGGACGAAGACCTCGCCGACGATCTGGCCGAATACCACGAGAACGCCGCCTGGCTGCTGATAGGCCTTGTCGGCGTGCATGCCGCCGCCGCCCTCTATCACCACTTCGTGCGCCGCGACAACGTGCTGCGCGCGATGCTGCCGGTCCGCCAGTCCTGAGCCTTCTCCGATTCTTCCCGTGGCGCCGCGAGAGCATGCCGCCACGGGCTCGCTCGCCTTTTTCTTGACCACAAATACAAGGACAAACATGCATCCGATTCTTTCCGGGGGGAAAACCCGTCTGTCCGCGATCCGGCATACGGCCGGCCTGGTGCTGGCCGCGGCCGGCTTCCTCGCCGCCGCACCGGCCGCTCATGCCGTGCCGAGCTTTGCCCGCCAGACCGGGCAGGAATGTGCGGCCTGCCACATTGGCGCCTACGGCCCGCAACTGACGCCCTATGGCGTGAAGTTCAAGATCGGCGGCTACACCGATTCCGACGGCAAGGGCGGCAAAGTGCCCCTGTCCGGCATGGTGGTGGCGTCCTTCACGCGCACCGCCAAGAACCAGGACCCGGCGCCGGACAAGTCCAGCCCCAACAACAACCACTCCTTCGACGAAGCCTCGGTCTTCCTGGCCGGCCGTCTGAGCGACAAGATCGGTGCCTTCGTGCAGGCTACCTACGACGGCATCGGCCAGCGCACGTCCATCGACCAGGCTGACGTGCGCTTTGCCCACACCACCGAGGTGGCCGGCAAGGAAACTGTCTTCGGCGTGTCGGTGAATAACAATCCCGGCGTGCAGGACCCCTTCAACAGCATGCCGGTGTGGAGCTTCCCCTACACCGCCTCTGCCGTGGCCTTCGGTCAGGGCGATGCTGCCACGATGATCAACGGCGGCCTCGAGCACCGCGTCACCGGCGTGTCCGCCTACACCTTCTGGAACAACATGGTGTATGCCGAGCTGGGCACCTACCGGGCCCTGACCCCGACCATGCAGAGCCGTCTGGGCCTGGAGAAGGCGGGCGACATGGGCCATGTCGGCGGCAATACCGCCTACTGGCGCCTGGCGGTGTTCCAGGATCTGAAGAAGCAGGCCTTCAACGCCGGCATCTTCGGCCTCAACACCTCGGTCCAGCCGGACCGCAGCACGCCGGGCTCCAACAAGTTCAATGACGTGGGCGTCGATGCGTCCTACCAGTTCCTCGGCACCCGCGAGCACGTGGCGACGGTCAACACCAGCTACATCCGTGAACGCCAGACCCGCAACCAGCTCGTCGCCACCGACGGCGCCGACAATCTGAAGGGCCGTCTCAACGAGTTCAAGCTGAACGCGTCCTATCACTACATGCAGACCTGGGGCGCCACCATCGGCCGTTTCGTGACCCACGGCAGCTCCGACGCCACGCTGTACAGCGACGGTTTCGCCAACGGTTCGCCGAACACCTCCGGCTACATCCTGCAGGCCGACTGGACGCCGTGGGGCAAGGAGAATTCCTGGGGCGCTCCGTGGGCCAACGTCCGTCTTGGTGCCCAATACACGATGTACGACAAGTACAACGGCGCCAAGACCAACTACGACGGCAACGGCCGCGACGCGAAGGACAACAACACCTTGTTCCTGTTCGCGTGGACCTCGTTCTGACGGAGTGACGTGATGAAAATGATCTCCCGTACCGTCCTGCCGCTGCTGGTGGCCGCGGCAGCCAGCTCCCTGAGCTTCCAGGCCCGCGCCGCGGGCGACGTGGAAAAGGGCAAGGACGTGTTCGCCACCGAGTGTGCCGAGTGTCACAGCGTGCGCGAAGGCAAGAACAAGAAGGGGCCGAGCCTGTTCGGTGTGGTCGGCCGCAAGGCCGCCACGGTGGCCGATGCCAGCTATTCCGATGGTCTCAAGGCCAGCGGCATCACCTGGACCCCGGACAAGATCGACGCCTACGTGACGGCGCCCAAGAAGCTCGTGCCTGGCGGCAAGATGAAGTACGACGGACTGGCCAGTGCAGCTGAACGGGCCGAGCTGCTGGCCTATCTGGCGACTTTGAAGTGATTTGCGTCGGCCGGCCCGGTGGGGGGCCGGGCCGGCCGATGTGAAAGCGGAGAGGCTTGCTGCGGCAGGCCTTTCTTGCGTTTACGCCGTGCGTTGGGCGTCGCGTTCGATCCGTTGCTGGCGCATCAGCACCACCAGTAGAGCCATCCCCGCTGCCATCACCCATGCAGCGACGATCAGCGCGCCTTTGTAGCTGCCGGTCATCGTGGCGATGTAGCCGGCCATTGCCGGGGCAACCACCTGCGCCACGCCGTAGCTGAGGGTCAGGCGCGCCATCGCCTTGGCCGGGTTGGCCGGGAAGCAGCGGCCGATGATCGACAGGGTCAGGCTGACGATGCCGACGAAGGTGCCGCCATAAAGCATCGCGCTGACCAGGTTGGCGGCGGTGCCGTCGCTGAAAGCCGGCAGCAGGATGGACACGATCTGCAGGCCGTAGGCGAGCAGCAGTGCCGGGATCTGCCCCCCGGCGGTAGCGATGCGGTCCCACAGGAAACAGGACGGTGCCGCCGCCAGGCCGACGATGACCCATACCCAGCCGCCCTTGCCGGCCAGCATCGGCAGCTTCTCGACGATGGCGATGATGAAGGTGGCGCTGATCACGTAGCCGAAGCCGGCGCAGAAGTAGGCCGCGATGAAGAGCCCCATCCAGCGCCGCGACGGCGGGGCCGGCAGATGGGTGGAGGCCTGGGCGCTGACCGGCGCCGGGGCCGGCAGCCAGAACCAGGCTGGCACGAAGAACAGCACGCCGAGCAGGCCGAGGCCCAGCCACTGGCCGTCCCATGCCAGGTGGCCGACCATGCCGGCCACTGCCAGCCCGGACACGATGATCCCCAGCCCGATGCCGGCAAAGTGCAGGCCCAGCTCCGGCCGGTGGCCGTGGCGGATCAGCCAGTTGAGGACCAGGCCGGAGGCGATCAGCAGGCCGGCGGTGCTCGACAGACCGGCCACGAAGCGCAGCACGACCCACAGGGTCACGTCCTGTGT
Organism: Zoogloea sp. GDB6; assembly: GCF_056724105.1. Classification (NCBI taxonomy): domain Bacteria; kingdom Pseudomonadati; phylum Pseudomonadota; class Betaproteobacteria; order Rhodocyclales; family Zoogloeaceae; genus Zoogloea; species Zoogloea sp. GDB6. Next base: position 1,281,520 of record NZ_CM161497.1, read on the forward strand.
GACGCCCATCGCGGCGGTGCTGACCACCGCCACCACCAGGCCGATGCGGTACAGCTTGAACTTGCGGCCGAGGTCGCTGATCGTCGCCGCCACCAGTGCGCCGGTGATGTAGCCGACGTAGTTGAAGGTGGCCAGCCAGCCGCCGTCCATGGCGCTGAGGCCGGCCTCGCCACGCATGATCGGCAGCAGCGGCGTGTAGGCGAAGCGGGCCAGGCCGACGGTGAGGATCAGGGCGCAGACGCCGGCGAAGATCACCCGGTAACGGTCGGCCGAACTGCTGGCGGGAAGGGCTGTTGCAGGGGCGTGCATGCTGTTCTCTCTTTTACGGGTTGTTATGGTTTGATCTTAGGATGTGCAGGAATGTCAAACTTTCGATAGGATGACTTTCGTTGTCGATGAACTGACATGGGCTGACTGGGGGAAAACCATGGACCTGGAAGAGGACTGGACGCTGGTCGATGTGCCGGACATCGAGGAACTGCCGGGGCCGGTGTTCCAGCGTTTCGAAACCCTGCCGGCCCGCCACATCTTTCCGCCCCACGCGCACCGCTGGAACCAGTTCGTCTACGCCACCGCCGGCACGCTGGTGGTGATGGTTGAGAAGTCCCGCTACGTGATCACGCCGGAGCAGGCGATCTGGGTCCCGACCGGTGTGCTGCACACCACCGGCGCACTGCACGGCGCGGAATTCCGCAATCTGTACGTGGCCGACGGGCCCGATCTGGGCATGCCGGGAACATGTTCGGTGCTGGCGGTGTCTCCGCTGCTGAGAGCGCTGATCGTCGAGCTGGCGGACATCGGCGGGCGCCGGGAGAGCACCGACTACCTGGCCCGCGTGCATGCGCTGATCCTCGACCAGTTGCGTCGCCTGCCGGTGCAGGATTTCCAGTTGCCGTGGCCGACCAGCCCGATGCTGCGCAGGCTCTGCGAGGCCCTCTACGCCAACCCCGCCGACCCGCGGGGCGCCGACGATTGGGGGGCTGCACTGGGCGCATCGGCGCGCACGCTGGCACGGCGTTTCGAGAAGGAGCTGGGTTTGGGCCTGCGCGAATGGCGGCATCGCCTGCGTCTGTTCCGCGCCGTGGAATGGTTGGGGGCCGGGCGTGCGATAACCGATATAGCATTGGAACTGGGCTACGCGTCGCCATCGGCCTTCACCTACATGTTCCGCCAGGAGATGGGCTGCAGCCCGACCGAATACCGGGGACGCGGAGCGCGTCCCTTCACTGCCAGCGAGGTGGTTTCATGACCATTCATGCGGATCTTCACCACGTGATCTATGCCTTGTCCGACGCCCTCGATCTGGTTGGCGTGGACGACGTGGCCCACGGCAAGCGGGTCGGCATCATGGCCGCCGCCTGCGCGCGCGCCGAGGGCCTCGGCGAGGCCGATGCCTCCTTCCTGTTCGACCTCGGCATGCTGCACGACATCGGCGTGTCGTCCACCAGCACCCATAACCACCTGGTCGAGGAGTTCGACTGGGAGGATTCCCAGATCCACTGCGAAGTGGGGCACGCGCTGCTCACCAGTTTTCCGCCGCTGGCGCCGATGGCTCAGCCGGTGCGCTACCACCATACCCGTTGGGATGCGATGCCGGTCGATCTGCCGCCCGGGTTGGCCCGCCAGGCAAACCGTCTGTACCTGGCGGACCGGGTCGATGCGCTGGCTGCGCCTTACTACGCCGACAACAGCACGCTGCAGAACATGGAGAGCATTCGTAACGGGATTGCCGCGCACACGGGCAGCTACTTCGCACCGGACCTGGTCGAGGCGTTCATGGCGGCATCCCGTACCGAGGCTTTCTGGCTGATGCTGGAGCCACGCTCCATCCAGGCCTGCCTGGTGGACCAGCTGGCGCGGGTGGAGCCCTTTCCCGCGTCGATGGGCGATCTGCGCCACCTGGCCGTCATCTTCGCGCGCATCGTCGACGCCAAGAGCCCCTTCACCGCCGAGCACTCCCTGGGCGTGGCGCGGCTGGCCCGCTTCCTGGCCGAGCGCCTGGGCGTACCGGGGGAGAACTGCGACAAGCTGGAGATCGCCGGCCTGCTGCACGACCTGGGCAAGCTGCGGGTGCCCGACGAGATCCTCGACAAGCCGGGCCGCCTCGACAGCCGCGAGCGCCGCATCATCAACACCCACAGCTTCGAGACCTACCAGATCCTGCGCAACATCGACGGCTTCGAGGACATCGCCCGCTGGGCGGCCTACCACCACGAGGAACCGGACGGCTCCGGCTACCCCTTCCACCTGAGGGGCGACACCCTGTCCCTAGAGGCGCGCATCCTGCGCGTCGCCGACATCTTCCAGGCGATGGTGCAGAACCGGCCGTACCGCCAGGGCCTGTCGGTGCCCGAGGTGTCGTCTTTCATGCGCATGTTGGCTGACACGGGGCATATCGATGCCGAGGTCACCGCGGTGCTGTTGGCGGACACGGGGCGGGCGATCGAGGTTGCGCTGCCGGTGTTTCCGTCGCTGCCGGACGGCAGGCGGATTCGGGAGGCGGCTTCGCCGGGCTGAAGCGCCCGGCGAACGGGGCTGGCGTCAGCTGTGGTGGTGATGGGGGTGACGGCCGTGGCCATGGCCGTCCTGCTCGGATTCCAGCTCGGCCAGCACGTACTGGGACATGCCGACGGCTAGTTCCTGGTGGCTGACGAAGATCCGGCCGAGCTTCTCCCGACGCAGCAGGTCGGCGTCGTCCTCGCTGTCGGCGCGCAGCACCGTGACGATCTCCGGGTTGAGCTTGCGCGCGATGTCCACCATCTTGCGGCTGGCGAGCGGGTCCGGCGCGGTGATGACCAGCATTGCCGCGCGGGTGATGTGGGACTGGACCAGCACGATGGGGTCGGAAGCGTCGCCGCTGACAGCGGCCTTGCCGAGCTTGCGCAGGGTTTCCACCACTTCCCGGTTGCTGTCCGCCACCACGTAGGGGACATGTCGCTTGTCCAGCGCCGACGCGATGTGGCGGCCGACCCGGCCGTAGCCCACCAGAACCACCTGGTTGGAGAGCAGCTTGCGGTCGGTGCTCATCGGCAGCGCGGCCAGAGGATCGTCGCGCAGGTCGAGCTTGCGTGCCCATGCCGAACGGGCCCGCGCCCAGGCCTGGGCCGGTTCGATGGCGGCGAAGAGCACCGAGTTGAGGGCAATGGAGATCAGCGCGCCGGCGAGGATCAGGTTCTGCCCCTCCATCGTCAGCAGCCCAAGGCCGAGCCCGAGGCCGGCCAGGATGAAGGAGAACTCGCCGATCTGGGCCAGGCTGGCGCCCACCGTCAGCGCGGTGTTGAGGGGATAGCGGAAGCCCAGCACCAGCGCGATGGCGGCCAGCGTCTTGCCGAACAGGATGATGAACACTACACCGAGCACCTTGAAGGGCGCGTCGATCAGCACCTGTGGGTCGAACAGCATGCCCACCGAGACGAAGAACAGCACCGAGAAGGCGTCACGCAGCGGCAGGGAATCCTCCGCCGCGCGGTGGCTGAACTCGGACTTGCGCATCATCATGCCGGCGAAGAAGGCGCCCAGCGCGAAGGACACATCGAAGAGGATCGCCGACGCGTAGGCCACGCCGACCGCGGCGGCGATCACACAGAGAGTGAACAGCTCCCGCGAGCCGGTGCGTGCCACCAGCCACAGGAGGCGCGGAAAGGCGCGGCCGCCGACCAGCAGCATCAGCGCGATGAAGGCCGACACCTTGGCGAGGGTGATGCCTACGGTCAGCACGAGGGTCGATACGTCGGCCTGGGGGCCGGCGTCCTTGGCGCCGAGCAGCGGCGCCAGCGCCGGCAGCAGCACCAGTACCAGCACCATGGCCAGGTCTTCCACCACCAGCCAGCCGACGGCGATGCGCCCATTGGTGGAATCCAGGATGCCCTTCGCCTCCAGCGCGCGCAGCAGCACGACAGTACTGGCCACCGACAAGGCCAGCCCGAACACCACCGATTCACCCACCGGCCAGCCCCACCATACGGCCATCGCCGCGCCGAGGCCGGTGGCCACCGCAATCTGCACGACGGCACCGGGCACCGCGATCTTGCGCACCGCCAGCAGGTCGTCGAGGGAGAAATGCAGGCCGACGCCGAACATCAGCAGCATCACCCCGATCTCGGCCAACTGGCCGGCCAGCGGAAGGTCGGCGACGAAACCGGGCGTGCCGGGGCCTATGGCCACGCCGGCGAGCAGGTAGCCGACCAGCGGAGGCATGCGCAGGCGAGTGGCCACCAGGCCGAGGACCATGGCCAGGCCGAGGCCGGCAGCGATGAGGGCGATCAGGGAGACGTTATGGGGCATCGGCAGTCAGCAGGGGGGCGGTTTAAAGGGCATGCAGGTTCGACGCCACGTCGGCGTGGCGGTTCGGCGATTCGGAAAATTTATGCTGCGTTGTGTCAGAACGCGCCCATCGCCAGCCCGGTGGCGAAGGCGGCGCCGAGTTCCTCGCCCTTGGCGAGTTCGTCGGTGGGAACGTGCTTGGGTGCCAGGATGTCTTCCGGCGTCTGTGCGTGGGTACACACGATCAGCGGCGGGGCGATGTCGCGCAGGCGCCAGCCGGTGGCGATGCGGGCGATCTGGCGGGCGGCGTTGCTGCCGTCGCTACCCGCGCATATTACCGCGGCGTAGGGCCGGCCGTTGATGCGATCGAGGGCGCCGTAGTAGCTGCGGTCGAAAAAATCCTTCATCAGCCCGGCGATCGCAGCGAGATTCTCTGGCGTTGCGAAGACATACCCGTCGGCAGCCAGCAGGTCGTCGGGGCCCGCCTCGGGGGCGCGCAGCAGGCGCGTGTCGATATCGGGCTCGCCCGCGGCGCCGCGGGCGACGGCGTGGATCATCTGCTCGGTGGCGCCGGTCCATGAGTGATAGACGAGCAGCAGGGTCTTGCGGGCGGTGGCGGTCATTGTCGAAAGGCGTCGGGAGGCCTTTCGAGACTAGGCGGGTGCTCCGTATCGGTCAATGCCGTCGGTCAATCCCACATGGAGCGCATGCGGGCGGCCAGGTCCACCGCTGCCTGGCGGGTTTCGGCCTTGGCTGGCGTGTCGGGTGTGGCCTCGGGCCAGGTGCAGGTCTCGAAGCGGTCGAGCAGGCGGTTGGGAATGAAGCGCGTGCGGCTGGCGTACACGTGGCGGTCGCCGGTGGAGGACTGGCCGCTGACGTAGAAGCGCTGCGGTACGTAGAGGTCGAGATGGTCCTTGGCGCGGGTCATCGCCACGTAGAGCAGGCGCATCTCCTCCTCGATCTCCCGCTCGCTGCCGGTAGCGAGATCGGACGGCAGGCAGCCGTCCACCGCGTTGAGCAGGGACACCGCCGGCCACTCGCGGCCCTTGGCCGAGTGGATGGTGGACAGGATCAGGTAGTCCTCGTCGAGCAGCGGCTTGCCGGACTCGTCGCTGGTGGCGTCGGGCGGGTCGAGGGTCAGCTCGGTGAGGAAGCGTTCCTGGCTCGGGTAGGTGGCGGCGATACGCCCCAGTTGCTGGATGTCGGCCTGGCGCACGCTGAAATCCTCGAACAGGCGCTCCATCTGGCCTTCGTACCATAAGGCCAGTTTCTCGACGGGCGTGGGCCAGGCGCCGGCCTCGGCCAGCCCTTCCACCAGCGCGGCGAATTCCTGCCAGTGCAGGCGGGCGCTGTCGGGCACCGGCTGTTCGGCGAGCAGCAGGCAGCCCGGCGGGGCGGCCTGCAGGTTGTCGAGGATGCGCCCGGCGGACTTGGGGCCGAGGCCGGGCAGCAGCTGGATGGCACGGAAGCCGGACACCCGGTCGCGGGGATTCTGCGCCCAGCGCAGGATGGCCAGCACGTCCTTGACGTGGGCGGCTTCGAGGAATTTGAGCCCGCCGAACTTCACGAAGGGGATGTTGCGGCGGGTCAGCTCGATCTCCAGGCGCACGCTGTGGTGGGCAGCGCGGAACAGCACTGCCTGGGCCTTGAGCTTGAGGCCACTTTCCCGGCGCGCGAGGATGCGTTCGACGACGCCGGCGGCCTGGTCGGCCTCGTCGCGGACGCTGATCAGGCGCGGCTTCTCGGCCGAGGCGCGTTCGCTCCACAGGTCCTTGCAGAAACGCTCTTTCGCCTGGCCGATGACGCCGTTGGCGGCGGCCAGGATGGGCTGCGTGGAGCGGTAGTTGCGGTCCAGCGTGAGCTGGCGGGCCGGCGGATCGAAGTGGCCGGGGAAGTCGAGGATGTTGCGGATCGTTGCGCCGCGGAAGCTGTAGATGGACTGGGCGTCGTCGCCGACCACGGTGAGGCCGCGGCCGTCCGGCTTGAGGGCGAGCAGGATCTCGGCCTGCAGGCGGTTGGTGTCCTGGTATTCGTCCACCAGCACGTGGCTGAAGCGTGCTCCCACGTCGGCGGCCAGCTCCGGCACGCCGACCATCTGGGCCCAGTAGAGCAGCAGGTCGTCGTAGTCGAGCACCTGCTGGGCCTGCTTGGCGGCCACGTAGGCGCGGAACAGGGCCTTCAGCTCGGTGGCCCACTCGGCGCACCACGGGAAGGTGGACAGCAGCACGTCGGTCAGCGGCGCGCGGGTATTGACCACCGCCGAGTAGATGGACAGGCAGGTGCCTTTCAGCGGGAAGCGCTTGCCCTTGGCCGACAGGCCCAGCTCGTGGCGGACCAGGTTGATAAGGTCGGCCGAGTCTTCCCGGTCGTGGATCGTGAACGCCGCGTCGAGGCCGATGGCGCCGGCGTATTCGCGCAGCAGCCGCGCGCCGACGCTGTGGAAGGTGCCGGCCCACGGGAAACCGGTGGCGGCCAGCTGGGCGTGGCGCGGCGAGACCTGGGCGGCGATGCGCTGCACGCGTCGGGCCAGCTCGTCGGCGGCCCGGCGGGAGAAGGTCAGCAGCAGGATGCGGCCCGGGTCGGCGCCGTGGGCCAGCAGATGGGCGACCCGGTGGGCGAGGGTGTTGGTCTTGCCCGACCCGGCGCCGGCGATGACCAGCAGCGGCCCGTCGCCATCCGGTGTGCCGACGCCGTGGGTGGCGGCCTGGCGCTGGACGTCGTTGAGCTTGACCAGGTAGGCGGGGATGGCTGCGTCTGTCACGCCGCTCATCGGAGGGCACTCCCTGCAGCTGATCGCTGGGCGGCGGCAGCGGCTGACGAAGGGAGGGCGTTGTGGTGCGGGGAAGGGATGTGGTGCAGGGGCATGGTGGTCTCGCTTTGGCTGTAATTGTATACAGCTTGGTAATGGCCGCAAGCGCTTGGGAAATGGGAGTGGGGGGATGGGCGATGCGATGTGGCGACAAGGCCGCCATGGCGTTTGCCGTGGCGTGAGCTCGCCCGTGGTCTCCGACGGGCGAGGAGAAGGCCTGCCCAGGCCTGCTACCATCCGGCCCATGAGCCTCTACCAGAATCTCGCCGAGCAGACCGCCCGCCTGATCGCCGACGGCGTGCTGCGCCCCGGCGACCGCCTGCCGTCGGTGCGGCAGGCCTGCAAGAGCCACGGCATTGCGCCTGTGACGGTGACCCAGGCCTACGCGCTGCTGGAGAGTCGCGGCCTCGTCGAAGCGCGCCCCAAGTCGGGCTATTTCGTGCGGGCGCGGCTGGGCCAGCGCCTGGCCGAGCCGGAGATGACCCACCCGGTCGGCCACTCGACGGCGCTGGAGGTCAGCGACTTCATCTTCCAGATCCTCGACAGCGTCAAGGACCCGGCGGTGGTGCCCCTCGGCTCCAGTTTCCCCAGCCCCTACCTGTATCCCCTCGACAAGCTGGGGCGTTGCCTGGCCGCCGCTGCGCGCCACCTCGACCCGCTGGCCACCGTCACCGACCTGCCGCCGGGCAACGACGAGCTGCGCCGCCAGCTGGCCCTGCGCTACCTGGCCCACGGCGCGTCGGTGGCGCCGCAGGAGATCGTCATCACCTCCGGTGCGATGGAAGGGCTGAATCTGTGCCTGCAGGCGGTGACGCGGCCGGGCGACCTGATCGCTATCGAGTCACCGACCTTCTACGCCGGCCTGCAGGCTGCCGAGCGGCTGGGCCTGAAGGTCATCGAGATCCCCAGCCACCCGCGCGAGGGCGTCAGCCTGCCAGCGCTGGAGGACGCGCTGCGCCATCATCCGGTGAAGGCCTGCCTGTTCATGCTCAACTACGCCAACCCCACCGGCGCGCGGGTGCCCGACGAGCGGCGGCAGGCGCTGGTGGAGCTGCTCGATCGCCACGACGTGCCGCTGATCGAGGACGACGTGTATGCCGAGCTGCACTTCGGCGCCGAGGCGCCGCTGTGCACCAAGGCGGTAGATCCGAACGGGCGCGTCATGCATGTGTCGTCCTTCTCCAAGTGCCTGGCGCCGGGCTACCGCATCGGCTGGGTGGCGGCGGGGCGCTACGCGGCGGCGATCCAGCGCCAGAAGCTGTCCCTGAGCCTGGCGACGACGGTGCCGGTACAGATTGCGCTGGCCGACTACCTGAAGCACGGCGGCTACGAGAAGCACCTGCGCCAGCTGCGCGGCACGCTGGCGGCCCAGGAGGCGGCGCTGGTGGCCGCCGTCGAAACCCACTTCCCGGCCGCCACGCGGCTGGCGCGGCCCCAGGGCGGCTACTTCCTGTGGCTGGAGCTGCCGCGGGGCACCGATGCCCTCGAGCTGCACCGACTGGCGCTGGAGCAGGGCATCAGCATCGCGCCGGGGCCGATCTTCTCGGCCAAGCGCGAGTTCGGTCACTGCATCCGCCTCAACTTCGGCCATCCCCTCGGCGAGCGGGGGCGGGCAGCGGTCGCCACCCTGGGGGCGCTGTTGTAGCGGCAGAAATTCTGTACCTATTAAAAACACGACAGGCTGAATCTGTTTCCATTTGGCGCCGGGTGATCTACTCCCGGTCCAGGAGGAATACCCAGATGAACAAGCCTGTCAGCAAGGTCCGCGAAGCCAAACTGGAGTTGTACCGCAAGAAGGGAAAGATCCACGCCCGCGAGGTGCGCGGCCGATTCAACACGATCCGCTGGGCGATGGTGTGGTTCACCCAGCTGGTCTTCTACGGGGCCTGCTGGCTCCAGTGGGGCGGCCGCCAGGCCGTGCTGTTCGACATTCCCCACGAGAAGTTCTACCTCTTCGGCCTGGTGCTGTGGCCACAGGATGCGCTGCTGCTGGCCATCATGCTGATCCTCGCAGCCACCGGCCTGTTCCTCGTCACCGCGCTGGCGGGGCGGCTGTTCTGCGGCTTTGCCTGTCCGCAGACGGTCTATACGGAAATCTTCATGTGGATCGAGGCCAAGGTCGAGGGCGACCACCTGGCCCGCCTGAAGCTCGACCAGGCCCCGCCGAGCCTCGGCAAGCTGGCCCGGCGCGGCACCAAGTACGCGCTGTGGGGGCTGGTGGCGGCGTGGACGGCGATCAGCTTCGTCGGCTACTTCACGCCGATCCGCGAGCTGCTGCCGGCGCTGGCGGGCTGGAACGTCGGCCCGTGGGAAGGCTTCTGGCTGATCTTCTACGGTTTGTTCACCTACGTGCAGGCCGGCTTCGCCCGTGAGGCGGTGTGCCAGCACATGTGCCCGTACTCCCGTTTCCAGGGCGTGATGTTCGACAGCACCACCCGCACCGTCAGCTACGACGTGGCCCGCGGCGAGCCGCGCAAGGGCGCGGCCGCGTTGAAGGCGGCGGGGCAGGGCGCCGGGCAAGGCGCAACGCAGGGCAAGGGCGACTGCATCGACTGCGGCATCTGCGTGCAGGTCTGCCCGACCGGCATCGACATCCGCGACGGCCTGCAATACCAGTGCATCAACTGCGGCCTGTGCGTGGATGCCTGCGATGACGTGATGGCCAAGGTCGCCAAGCCCGTTGGGCTGATCCGCTTCGCGTCGGAGCAGGAACTGGCTGGCCAGCCCCCACGCAGTGGGCGGCCGCGGCTGGCGGTGTATGGCGGGTTGATCGGGGTCTTCGTGGCCCTCGGCGCCTGGACCCTCAGCGAGCGTTCGCTGCTGCTGGTGGACGTGCTGCGCGACCGGGGCAGCCTGTCGCGGGAGACCGCCGAAGGGCTCATCGAGAACGCCTACACCCTCAAGTTGATGAACCTGGCCGAGGAAGACCGCGACTTCGACGTGGCGGTGAGCGGCCTGCCCGGCATCCAGCTGGTCGGTGCGAGCCACTTCAGCGGCGAGGCCGGCGGCATCCGCGAAGTCCATGTGACCGTCGCCGCGCCGCCCGACGCCGCCAAGCCCGGCGCCAGCCCGATCGCCTTCCTGATCAAGGCCCGCCAGGACCCCGACACCCAGGTCAGCGAGAAGAGCACCTTCGTGCTGCCCTGAGCCCCGCCCGAGAACAGAGACCATGTACCGCTACAACGAAACCGACCAGCGCCTGGTGGATGACCGGGTCGTCCAGTTCCGCGACCAGATGGCGCGCTTTCTCGACGGGCGCCTGGCGGAGGACGAGTTCCGCCCGCTGCGCCTGCAGAACGGCCTCTACATCCAGCGCCACGCGCCGATGCTGCGGGTCGCCATCCCCTACGGCACGCTGGCGGCCTACCAGCTGCGCAAGCTGGCCGACATCGCGCGCCGCTACGACCGGGGCTACGGCCACTTCACGACGCGCAGCAACATCCAGTTCAACTGGGTGCGCCTGGAGGAGACGCCGGACATCCTGGCCGAACTGGCCGCCGTGCAGATGCATGCGATCCAGACCTCCGGCAACTGCATCCGCAACATCACCACCGACCAGTTCGCCGGCGTGGCCGCCGACGAGCTGTTCGACCCGCGCCCCTACTGCGAGATCGTCCGCCAGTGGTCCACGCTGGCGCCGGAATTCCTGTTCCTGCCGCGCAAGTTCAAGATCGCCATTGCCGGCGGCGAGGAGGACCGCGCAGCCGTGCGCTTTCACGACATCGGTGCCCGTGCGCGGGTGGACGAGGATGGGCGGATCGGCTTCCAGGTCTTCGTCGGCGGCGGCCTCGGCCGCACGCCGATGGTCGGCCAGTGCCTCAAGGATTTCCTGCCGCGGGAGGAACTGCTCAACTACTTCGAGGCCATCCTGCGGGTCTATAACCGCTACGGCCGCCGCGACAACAAGTACAAGGCGCGCATCAAGATCCTCGTCAAGGATCTGACGCTGGACGGCTTCGCGCGGGAGGTGGAGGAGGAATGGGCATGGAGCCGCGGCGGCCCGGGCGTGATCGCCGAGCAGACCTTCGACGACATGAACGCCTTCTTCACCCGTGCCGACCTGCCGCCTGCTGACGCGGCCGACCCGGTCTATGCGGCGGCGCTGGCTGGCAACCGCGCCTTCGCCCGCTGGGTCGAGCGCAACGTGGCGGATCATCGCGACCCCGGCCGCGCCATCATTACCCTGTCCCTGAAGAAGGCCGGCTCGCCGCCGGGGGACGCCACCGCCGAGCAGATGGACGGCGTGGCCGAGCTGGCCGAGCGCTTCGGCGCCGGCGAGATCCGCGTCAGCCACGAACAGAACCTGGTGCTGCCCCACGTCGCCCGCCGCGACCTGCCGGCCCTGTGGGAAGGCGCGCGGGCGCTGGGCTTGGCGACGCCCAACATCGGCCTGCTGACCGACGTGGTGTGCTGCCCGGGCGGCGACTTCTGCTCCCTCGCCAATGCCCGTTCGATCCCGGTGGCGGCGGCGGTCCAGCAGCGCTTCGAGGATCTGGACTATCAGTTCGATATCGGGCCGCTGGAGCTCAACATGTCCGGCTGCGTGAATGCCTGCGGCCACCACCACATCGGGCACATCGGCATCCTCGGCGTGGACAAGAACAACGAGGAGTATTACCAGGTGACGATAGGCGGCCGGGAAGGCACGCGGGCGGCCATCGGCAAGGTGATCGGCCCGGCCTTCGCGGCCCAGCAGATCCCCTACGTGATCCAGCGCCTGCTGGAGGTGTACCTGGCCCTGCGGCATGAAGGGGAGCTCTTCATCGACGCGGTCGAGCGTCTCGGCCTGGAGCCCTTCAAGACCCGCGTGTATGGAGGTGGAGCATGAGCGCCTTGATCCTCAAGCACGGCGAGATCGTCGCCGACCGCTGGCAGCCCATTGCCGCCGATGCCAGCGCGGCGCACATCGCCGACGCCATCGCGGCGGGCGGGCCGCTGCTGCTGCCCTTGCCGCTGTGGCTGGCGCACCGGGCGGCGCTCGAACCGCAGCGGGCTGGCGTGCTGCTGGTGGCGGAAGACGGGCTCGACGCGGTGCTGCCGCGGCTGGATGACATCCCGCTGATCGCGATCCACTTTCCGGTGTTCACCGACGGGCGCGGCTACTCCCTGGCCCGCCTGCTGCGCAGCCGCCACGGCTATCGCGGCGAGCTGCGGGCGGTCGGCGATGTGCTGCGGGATCAGCTGTACTTCCTGCATCGCTGCGGCTTCGACGCCTTCGCGCTGCGTGCCGACCAGGTGGTGGAGGAGGCGCGGGCGGCCTTCGCGGATTATTCGTGGGCGCCGCTCGGTGGACGCGGGGAAGGTCACGGCATGAGCCACAATGAGAGCGTTGAGTGAAAACTGAGCCGGGGTGTCACCCCGGCCGCATTGCCGAAGGCCTGCCGATGAATTCCGCCGATCACCTTGTGTCCGACCGTCCGGGCCTGTCCGACCACACCAAGGGCTTGCTGGCCGCTTGTGTGGTGGTGTTGTGCTGGTCGGGCTTCAACATCGTCTCCCGCCTCGGCAGCAAGGGCGTGCTGACGCCCTTCGACATCGCGGCGATGCGCTTCGGCGTGTCCGGGCTGATCGCGCTGCCTTTCTTCCTGGCCCGCGTGAAGCCGGCCGACTGGCCGCGCTACATGGCGCTGGCCCTGTTCGGCGGCCTCGGCTACGGGCTGCTGGTGTACTCGGGTTTCGCTTTCGCGCCGACCGCCCACGCAGGCGTCTTCGTGAATGGCGGCATCCCGTTCTGGACCATCGTCATCGTTGCCGTGCTGGCCGGTTTCCGGCTTGCCCGCCACATCGCGCTGGCGCTGCTGCTGTCGTCCTTCGGGCTGGTACTGATCGGTTACGACAGCGTGGTGGCCGGCCGCGGCGGCGCCCAGTGGATCGGCGACCTGCTGTTCTTCGCCGCCGCGCTGACCTGGGCCATCTTCGGCCTGCTGATGCGCCGCTGGCAGGTCCGCCCGTGGCTGGCGATCACCGGCGTGGCGAGTTTTTCCTGTGTGGCCTACCTGCCGGTGTACCTGCTGTGGCTGCCGAAGGCGGTGCTGTTGGCGCCGGCCGGGGAGATCGTGCTGCAGTGCGTCTATCAGGGCATCATCGCGGCGCTGCTGGCGGGCAGCATGTACAGCTACGCCAACCACAAGATCGGCGCCTGCCAGGCCTCGATGATGCTGGCGCTGGTGCCGGGCGTCTCGGCAGTGGGGGCCTGGCTGCTGCTCGACGAAGCCATCGGCCCGCGCGTGATCGTTGGCATCCTGGTGGTGTCGGCCGGCGCCGTGCTGTGCGCGCTGCCGCCGCGGCAGGCGGCCAGGGCGGGCGCCTGAGGGGCCGCGTCGCCCGATCCGTACCGTCAGCAGGATCGCAAGGCAAGCTTGCCATAGCAATCATTGTTTCCAATAATGATTGCTATGGCAGGCTAGAAATCATCCGTTTATCAGGAAGAAATCACCCAGATCGCCCAGCGTCTGGGCGGGCGTATCCGTGCGGCCAGGATCTTCCGGAACTGGCGCCAGGAGGATCTGGCGGCACGCACCGGCTTCTCCCGCTCGACCATCCAGGCGATTGAACGAGGGGAGGCGACGGTCGCCATCGGCAGCGTGCTGCAAGTCCTCTGGCTGCTCGGCCTGGCCAACGAGGTCGAGCTGATCGCCGATCCGGGACTGGACAGGGAAGGGTTGTCGCTGGCGCTGGATGCGGCCAAGAAGCGCGTACACGTCCAACGGAAGATCGATGACGACTTCTGAGGATCTCTTCATCTGGGTCTATCTGCCCGGCCAGCAGAGGCCGGTCGTGGCCGGGCGGCTGAGCGTGTCGCAAACCGCCGCCGGCAAGGTCGGACATTTCACCTACGGGCGCTCCTATCTGGAGCGTCATGAAGCCATTCCCATCGACCCGGTCGCGCTGCCGTTGAAAAAGGGCGAGTTCACCTTCACGTCCCTGAGCGGCTTTCCCGGTGCGATCCTCGATAGCTGCCCGGACCGCTGGGGCGTCAAGGTGATCGATCGGCTGGTCGGCCAGCAGGATTATCCGCGTGGCTACATCCTCAGGAACGATCCCGGCCGCGCCGGTGCTTTGGCCTTTTCGAGCGGGGCGAAGGACGTTCCGCAAGAGCAAGTGAGCCGTGAGTTCTCCCTGGCGCAGTTGCTTGCTGCGGCGGAAGACGTGGAAGCCGACCGCCCTGTGGATAGCGAGTTGCTGAAAGCCCTGCACCCGGGCACCGGCGGCGCCCGCCCGAAGTGCAATATCGTCGAGAACAATGCGGTCTGGATCGCCAAGTTTCCCAGCATCGACGACGAACCTCGCATCAGCATTCCGCGCCTGGAGCACGCGACCATGCAACTGGGCCGGCTCTGTGGAATCTCGACGGCGGAAACCCTTATCCGGGAAGTGGATGGCCGGGATGTCTGCCTGGTGCGGCGGTTCGACCGGGAAGTGACCGACGCCCGGATTGGCCGGCGCGGGTTTCTGAGTGGCCGCAGCGTCTTTCATGCTGACCCGGCCTACGCCGCGGTGTCCACGCCTTCCTATGCGCGCCTGTCCCGCTGGATGCCGCGCTACGGCTGCACGGAGGTGCATCGCAAGGCGCTTTTCGGTCGCATGGTATTCAATTGCGTCGTGAAGAACGTGGATGACCATGAGCGGAACCACGGTCTCCTGCATGTGCAGGGCGACACCTTTGAACTGGCGCCGGCCTACGACATCGTGCCCAGCTTGAAACGCCACGCCGTCCATCACCACGCCATGCTGGTCGGAGACTCCGGCGCCGGCACCATCGCCAATCTCGTCAGCGTGGCGGAAGCTTTCACGCTCGATCGGGACGAAGCGCTGGCGGTCATCCATGAGATTCAGCGGACGACCCTGAAATGCTGGCGGGACGTCTTCTATGAAGCGGGTTTCGGGGATGAGGAGCTACGCGCCGTTGAGCCTGTCTTCCAGGCTCTCCCCGAGGGGCACTGAATTCAGGCGACGCGACCCAGCTAGGCGCACAGGGTCTTGCCTACCGTCTCGCGGATCAGTTCGACCATCGCTTGCTGGGTCAGCGTGGCCGGGCGCAGGGCGCTGACGGCCAGGGACAGGCGAGTGTGCAGCGGCGGGGTGATCGGGTGGGGCAGGAGCTGGTCGGCCTTGCTGGAGGTTTGCAGCGCGGTCTTCGACAGGATCGCCACGCCGGCGTCGTCCGCCACCAGGTCGAGGAGGGCGCTGACGCCGTCGATCTCGATGGCGATGTTGGGGCGCAGCCCGGCGTCGGCCAGCGCGGCTTCGATGACCATGCGGATCGCGTTGGGGCGGCTGGGGATGATCAGCGCCATCTGGGCGACTTCTTCCAGCGTCACCGGGCGCGCTGGCTGGCCCTTGTCGGGGCGGATCAGGAACAGCTCCTCATCGAGCAGCGGGCGCGTCTCGATGTCCGGGGACGGCATCGTGCTGTAGACCAGTGCGACGTCCAGGCGGCCGGAGATCAGGGATTCCTGCATGGTCACCGAGAGGCCTTCGCGGATGCACAGGGACGCTTCCGGAAGGCGCTCGCGGAAGGCGCGGGTCAGCGGTACCGTCAGCACGCGGGCCAGGCTCGGCGGCAGGCCCACCGCGACGCGGCCGGTGAGGGCGCCGCGCACGCGGCCGAGCTCCTCCCGCGCCCGTTCCACCTGGTGGAGGATGCCGCGGGCGTGTTCGAGCAGGACCTTGCCGGCTTCGGTCAGCGTCACGCCGCGGCCGTTGCGCACCAGCATGTTCTGGCGCAGCTCCACCTCCAGCAGGCGGATCTGCCGGCTGAGGGCCGGCTGGGCGATGTCGAGCACGATGGAGGCGCGCGTGAAGCTGCCGAGTTCGGCAACCCGCACGAAGTATTCGAGCTGTTTCAGATCCATGGGCGCAAGCTTTTCGGGACTCGGCGGAAGTACCGAAAGGTATCACGAACTGTTATAGCTGCTAGAGCATCAGACCGCTATTGCAGGGGCTGGCACAGGCGAAGAATGCTTCGCATGCAAACGCCAATCAAAACCTGTTTCATGCGCGGCGGCACCTCCCGGGGGCCGTTCTTCAACGCTGCGGACCTTCCCGCCGACATCGCCACCCGCGACCGGGTGCTGCTCGCGGTGATGGGTTCCCCCGACCGCCGTCAGATCGACGGCCTCGGCGGCGCCCACCCGCTGACCAGCAAGGTGGGGATCGTCTCGAAGAGCACGACGCCGGGGGTCGATCTGGAGTTCCTGTTCGCCCAGCTCCAGCCCGACAAGGACACCGTGGACACCACCCCCAACTGCGGCAACATGCTCGCCGCCGTGGTGCCCTTCGCGCTGGAGGCCGGCATGGTGCAGGCCCAGGGCGAGACCAGCACCTTCCGCGTGCTGACTCTCAACACCGACATGCAGTGCGACATCACCGTGCCAACGCCGGGCGGCCAGGTGGAATACGCCGGCGACGCGCGCATCGACGGCGTGCCGGGCAGCTCGGCGCCGATCACCATCAACTTCCTGGATACCGCCGGCTCGGTGTGTTCCGGCCTGCTGCCCACCGGCCAGGTGAAGGACGTGATCGACGGCATCGAGGTGACCTGCATCGACAACGGCATGCCGCTGGTGATCTTCCGCGCCGCCGACGTAGGCCGGACCGGCTACGAGAGCGTCGCTGAGATGAACGCCGACACCGAGCTGAAGGACCGCATCGAGCGCCTGCGCATCGCCTGCGGCCACGCGATGGGCCTCGGCGACGTGAGCGCCAGGAACTATCCCAAGATGACCCTGGTGGCGCCGGCTCGGGACGGCGGCAGCCTGACCACTCGCAGCTTCATTCCCCACGTCTGCCACGACGCCATCGGGGTGCTGGCGGCGGTCACCGTGGCCACCGCCTGCGTGCTGGAAGGCTCGGTCACCGCGGGCATCGCCCAGGTGCCGGACGGCAACGTCAAGGCGGTGTCGGTGGAGCATCCGACCGGAGAGTTCTCGGTGGAGCTGGAGCTCGATCCGGCCAACCCGCAGAACGTCACCCGCGCCGCACTGCTGCGCACCGCGCGCCTGATCATGCGCGGCGAGGTGATGGTGCCGGCCGCCGTGTGGGACGGCCGGCAGGGCTGAGCCGGCACTTCCCGATCCATCGGGGCAAATCCGTAGGGGCGAATTCATCCTCCCGCGAGCTTCGCCAAAAGGGGCCGCGGGGGATGAGTCCGCCCCTGCAAGGCCATCGTCAGCAAGAAGGCTGGGCCGCACAAGAAAAACAAGCGATCCAACAAACCAAAATAGCCGCCACCGGCGGCACCTGGAGGAGAAGTCGAAATGAGCCAGACCCCGAACGTCAATGTGCAGACGTTCCTCAACGAGCACCCGTTTTCCGGTTTCCAGTGGCTGGTCTTCGGCCTGTGTTTCTGCATCGTGCTGCTGGACGGTTTCGACACCGCCGCCATCGGCTACATCGCCCCGTCGCTGATCCAGGAGTGGGGCGTCACCAAGCCGGCGCTGGCGCCGGTGCTCAGCGCGGCGCTGTTCGGGCTGGCGGCGGGGGCCATCTCCGCCGGGCCGCTGGCCGACCGCTTCGGCCGCAAGCGCCTGCTGGTGGTGTCGGTGCTGATCTTCGGCGTGGCCTGCCTGGCCTCGTCCTTCGCCGGCAGCCTCACCGAGCTGTCGGTGCTGCGCTTCGTCACCGGCCTCGGCCTCGGCGCGGCGATGCCCAACGCGGTGACGCTGATGAGCGAGTACTGTCCCGACGCGCGCCGGGCGACCCTCACCAACGCGATGTTCTGCGGCTTTCCGCTGGGCGCCTCCCTTGGCGGCTTCCTGGCCGCGTGGATGATTCCCCAATGGGGCTGGCGCAGCGTGCTGGGCCTCGGCGGCCTGGCGCCGCTGGCGCTGGTGCTCATGCTGTTGCTGTTCCTGCCCGAGTCGGTGCGCTACATGGTGGCCAAGGGCTTCTCCGTCGAACACATCCGTAGCGTGCTGCGCCGCATCTCCAGCGCCGCCGACAAGGCCACCGCCTTCGTGATGACCGAGAAGGCCCACGCCCCGACCGAGGGCAGCGGCATCGGCGTGGTGCTGTCGCGCAGCTACGTGGTCGGTTCGGTGGCGCTGTGGGTCGCCTACTTCATGGGCCTGGTGATCTTCTATGCGCTGATCAACTGGATGCCGGTGCTGTTCAAGGACGGCGGCCTCGATCCCAAGACCGCGACGCTGATCTCGGCGCTGTTCCCCCTCGGCGGCGTCGGCGCGATTTTGTTCGGCTGGCTGATGGACCGCTTCAATGCCAACCGGGTCATCGCGGTGGGCTACTTCCTGACCGCCGCGGCGATCTACGCCATCGGCCACGCGGCCGGCAGCATCGGCCTGCTGGTGGCGGTGGTGTTCGGCGCCGGCGCCATCATGAACACCGCCCAGTCGTCGATGCCGGCCCTCGCGGCGGCCTTCTACCCGACCCGCGGCCGCGCCACCGGCGTGGCCTGGATGCTCGGCATCGGGCGCTTCGGCGGCATCGCCGGTTCCTTCCTGGTGGCCGAGCTGAGCGCTCGGCACCTGGATTTCGGCAGCATCTTCGCGGTGGTCGCGGTGCCGGGTCTGATCGCCGGCGTGGCCCTGCTGGTGAAGGAGTTCGTGCATCCCGAAGCCGTCGGGGCCAAGCCCAAGCTGGCGGATGCGCCGGGCCATTGATCGCCTTCGCAAAGGATATAGCAAAGCGATATAGCTGCTAGAGCGCTAGACCGCTTATGCGCGGTCTGCAGCCTTGGAACAATGCAGCCATACAAGCAAGAACCCACAAGGAACACACCATGATCATCGACATCCACGGTCACTACACCACCGCCCCGAAGGCCCTCGAAGAGTGGCGCAACCGCCAGATCGCCGGCATCAAGGATCCGTCCGCCATGCCCAAGGTGTCCGAGCTGAAGATCAGCGACGACGAGCTGCGCGAGACCATCGAGACCAACCAGCTGCGCCTGATGAAGGAGCGTGGTTCCGACCTGACGATCTTCTCGCCGCGCGCCAGCTTCATGGCCCACCACATCGGCGACTTCAACATCAGTTCCACCTGGGCGGCCATCTGCAACGAGCTGTGCTACCGCGTCAGCCAGCTGTTCCCCGACAACTTCATCGGCGCCGCCATGTTGCCGCAGAGCCCCGGCGTTGATCCGGCCACCTGCATCCCCGAGCTGGTGAAGTGCGTTGAGCAGTACGGCAACGTCGGCATCAACCTCAACCCGGACCCGTCCGGCGGCCACTGGACCAGCCCCCCGCTGCATGACCGCCACTGGTACCCGATCTACGAAAAGTTGGTCGAGTACGACATCCCGGCGATGGTGCACGTATCCACCAGCTGCAACTGTGCCTTCCACACCACCGGCGCCCACTACCTGAACGCCGACACCACGGCCTTCATGCAGTGCCTGACCTCCGACCTGTTCAAGGACTTCCCGACCCTGAAGTTCGTGATCCCCCACGGCGGCGGCGCGGTGCCCTACCACTGGGGCCGCTTCCGTGGCCTGGCCCAGGAGCTGAAGAAGCCGCTGCTGAAGGACCACCTGCTCAACAACATCTTCTTCGACACCTGCGTCTATCACCAGCCGGGCATCGACCTGCTGACCAAGGTGATCCCGGTGGACAACATCCTGTTCGCCTCCGAAATGATCGGCGCCGTGCGCGGCATCGACCCGGAGACCGGCCACTACTACGACGATACCAAGCGCTACATCGAGGGCACCCTGAACCTGTCCGCCGAGGACCGCTACAAGGTCTACGAGGGCAACGCCCGCCGCGTCTATCCGCGCCTCGACACCGCGCTGAAGGCCAAGGGTCTGTAATGAAACACGCCCCCCGAAGCGCCTGCGATCCCCTACGAGAAACCTGGAGACATTGAGATGACCCTTCCCATGAACACCCTCGGTATCGTCAAGCGCAACATCGACCGCGCCGACCCGGCCGCCGTCGAGAAGCTGTCCCGTTTCGGCGTCGCCACCATCCACGAAGCGATGGGCCGCGTCGGTCTGATGAAGCCGACCATCCGCCCGATCTTCGCCGGTGCCCGCCTGTGCGGCACCGCCGTCACCGTGCTGCTGCAGCCGGGCGACAACTGGATGCTCCACGTGGCCGCCGAGCAGATCAAGCCGGGCGATGTGGTCGTCGCCGGCTGCACCGCCGACAGCACCGACGGCTTCTTCGGCGACCTGCTGGCCACCTCCTACAAGGCCCAGGGCGCCAAGGGCCTGATCATCGACGGCGGCGTGCGCGACGTGAAGGACCTCACCGAGATGAACTTCCCGGTCTTCAGCCGCGCCGTCCACGCCAAGGGCTGCACCCGCGCGACCCTCGGCTCGGTGAATGTGCCGGTGGTGTGCGCCGGCGCCGTGGTTACCCCGGGTGACGTGGTGATCGCCGACGACGACGGTGTGGTGGTGGTGCCCGCCGCCATCGCCCAGCAGGTGGCCGACGCCGCCGAAGCCCGCGAGAACAACGAGACCGCCAAGCGCGCCCGCTTCGCCGCTGGTGAGCTGGGCCTGGACATGTACAGCCTGCGCGAGCCCCTCGCCAAGGCTGGCCTCAAGTACATCGACTGAGCGAGACGACGATGGAATTCACCAAGACTCCCGGCTGGCTCGACTGGTATGCCGGTCCGTCCAAGCCCCGCTTCCAGCTGCCGGCCGGCAGCGTGGATGCCCACTGCCACGTGTTCGGGCCCGGCGCCGAGTTTCCCTATGCCCCTGAGCGCAAATACACCCCCTGCGACGCGTCCAAGGTCCAGCTCTTCGCGCTGCGCGACCACCTCGGCTTCGAGCGCAACGTCATCGTGCAGGCCACCTGCCATGGTGCCGACAACCGGGCGTTGGTGGATGCGCTGGTCCATTCCGACGGCAAGGCCCGCGGTGTCGCCACCGTGAGGCGCAGCATCTCCGACCAGGAACTGCAGGACCTCCACGCCGCCGGCGTGCGCGGCGTGCGCTTCAACTTCGTCAAGCGGCTGGTGGATTTCACGCCGAAGGACGAGCTGCTGGAGATCGCCGCCCGCATCGCCCCGCTGGGCTGGCACGTGGTGATTTACTTCGAGGCGGTGGATCTGCCCGAGCTGTGGGACTTCTTCACCGCGCTGCCGACCACCGTGGTCGTCGACCACATGGGCCGCCCGGACGTGACCAAGCCCATCGACGGCCCGGAGTTCGAGCTGTTCCTGAAGTTCATGCGCGAGCACAAGAACGTGTGGTCCAAGGTCAGCTGCCCTGAGCGCCTGTCCGTCACCGGCCCCAAGGCGCTGGACGGCGAACAGGCCGCCTACAAGGATGTGGTGCCGTTTGCCCGCCGCGTCGTCGAGGAATTCCCCGACCGCGTGCTGTGGGGCACCGACTGGCCGCACCCCAACCTCAAGGATCACATGCCCGACGACGGCCTGCTGGTGGATTTCATCCCCCACATCGCCCCGACCGCTGAGCTGCAGCAGAAGCTGCTGGTGGATAACCCCAAGCGACTCTACTGGCCCGAAGAAGCACAATGACTGTTCCACCGCGGGCCCCATGAAGGGCTCGCGGGGACGGCAGGAGACACCACGATGGCACTCGACAAGCCTTACAAGGACATTCCCGGCACGACGATCTTCGATGCCGAGCAGTCCCGTCTCGGCTACCACCTCAACCAGTTCTGCATGTCGCTGATGAAGGCCGCCAACCGCGAGCGTTTCAAGGCCGACGAGCGGGCCTACCTGGACGAGTGGCCGATGACCGAAGAGCAGAAGCAGGCCGTGCTGGCCCGCGACCTCAACCGCTGCATCGCGCTGGGCGGCAACATCTACTTCCTCGCCAAGATCGGTGCCACCGACGGCAAGAGCTTCCAGCAGATGGCCGGCAGCATGACCGGCATGAGCGAGGAGGAATACCGCGACATGATGATCAAGGGCGGCCGCTCCGCGGAGGGCAACCGCTACATCGGCGAGGACGGCGACGCCCAGGCCCATCATCAGCCGCAAGGGAAGAAGGACTGACCATGGCCAAGATCACCGCATCCGTTTATACCTCCCACGTGCCGGCCATCGGCGCCGCCATCGACCAGGGCAAGACCACCGACCCGTACTGGGTGCCGCTCTTCGAGGGCTATGAGCCGTCCAAGGAGTGGATGGAGGCCAACAAGCCGGACGTCATCTTCCTGGTCTATAACGACCACGCCACGGCCTTCAGCCTGGAGATGATCCCGACCTTCGCGATCGGCTGTGCCGCCGAGTTCCAGCCCGCCGACGAAGGCTGGGGCCCGCGCCCGGTGCCGGTGGTGAAGGGCCACCCGGAACTGGCCTCGCACATTGCCCAGAGCGTCATCCAGGACGACTTCGACCTGACCATCGTCAACAAGATGGATGTCGACCACGGCCTCACCGTGCCCCTCAACCTCTTGTGCGGCAGCCCGCAGGAATGGCCGTGCCCGGTGATCCCCTTCGCGGTCAACGTGGTCCAGTACCCGGTGCCGTCCGGCCGCCGCTGCTACAACCTGGGCAAGGCCATCCGCAAGGCCATCGAATCCTTCGACAAGCCGCTCAAGGTGCAGATCTGGGGCACCGGCGGCATGAGCCACCAGCTGCAGGGGCCGCGCGCCGGCCTAATCAACCGCGAGTGGGACAACGCCTGGCTCGACAAGCTGATCGCCGATCCCGAAGGCGCCGCAGCCGTGCCGCACATCGACTACGTGCGTGAAGCCGGCTCCGAGGGCATCGAGCTGGTCATGTGGCTGATCGCCCGCGGCGCCATGGACGACGTGGCCGGCGGCCCGGCGCCCAAGGTCGCCCACCGTTTCTATCACGTCCCTGCCTCCAATACCGGCGTGGGCCATCTGATTCTGGAGAACCAATAAATGAGCAAGACGATCAAGGTCGCGCTGGCCGGCGCCGGCGCCTTCGGCATCAAGCACCTGGACGGCATCAAGAACATCGACGGCGTGGAAGTCGTCTCCCTGATCAGCCGTGACCTGGAAGCCACCAAGGCGGTCGCTGACAAGTACGGCATCCCCCACGTCACCACCGAGCTGGACGAAGCCCTGGCGCTGCCCGAAGTGGATGCGGTGATCCTGTGCACGCCGACCCAGATGCACGCCTCCCAGACCCTGGCCTGCCTGAAGGCCGGCAAGCACGTGCAGGTGGAGATCCCCCTGTGCGACGTGCTGAAGGACGGTGAGGAAGTGGTGGCGCTGGCCGAGAAGAGCGGCCTCGTCGCCATGTGCGGCCACACCCGCCGCTTCAACCCCAGCCACCAGTACGTGCACAAGAAGATCGAGGGCGGCGAGTTCAACATCCAGCAGATGGATGTGCAGACCTACTTCTTCCGCCGCACCAACATGAACGCCCTCGGCCAGCCGCGCAGCTGGACCGACCACCTGCTGTGGCACCACGCCGCCCACACGGTGGACCTGTTCGCCTACCAGTGCGGCAGCCCCATCGTGCAGGCTAACGCCATCCAGGGCCCGATCCACCCGACCCTCGGCATCGCGATGGACATGTCCATCCAGCTGAAGGCCGCCAACGGCGCGATCTGCACGCTGTCCCTGTCCTTCAACAACGACGGCCCGCTCGGCACCTTCTTCCGCTACATCGGCGACACCGCCACCTACATCGCCCGCTACGACGATCTGGTGAACGGCAAGGAAGAAAAGATCGACGTGTCCAAGGTCGATGTGTCGATGAACGGCATCGAGCTGCAGGACCGCGAGTTCTTCGCCGCCATCCGCGAAGGCCGCCAGCCCAACTCCAGCGTGGCCAGCGTGCTGCCCTGCTACAAGGTGCTTCACCAGTTGGAACAACAGCTCAACGCCGGCGCGTAAGGCTGCTGCGCGCCCCGATCCCGCGACTCCGTTCCTCGTCGCGACCTTGGGGCGCTCGCTACGCCTTCTGTGCCTGCCCAGGCACGGACGGAGCTTTTTCTGGAAGCTCTCGCAAACATCAGGAGTTCACATTGAAGCGCAAGATCGGTCCCTTCGCCGTGTCGCCCATCGGCCTCGGCTGCATGAACCTCAGCCACGCCTACGGCGTGCCGCCAGCGCCGGAGCAGGGGGCGGAAGTGCTGCTGAAGGCCCTCGATGCCGGCGTCGATTTTTTCGATACCGCTGCGCTGTATGGCTTCGGCACCAACGAGCGGCTGCTAGGCCGCGTGCTGGCGCCTCATCGCTCGCGCTTCGTGCTGGCCAGCAAGTGCGGCATGCACGGTGTGGATGGCAAGCGCGTCATCGATGGCCGCCCGGAGACCATCCGCGCCAGCGTCGAGGCCAGCCTCGATCGCCTGCAGACGGACGTGATCGATCTGCTCTACCTGCACCGCTGGGACAAGAACGTGCCCATCGAGGACAGCGTCGGCGCGATGGCCGAGCTGGTGCAAGCCGGCAAGGTGCGCGCGCTGGGCCTGTCGGAAGTGTCGGCGGCGACGCTGCGCAAGGCCCACGCGGTGCATCCGATCGCCGCGCTGCAGACCGAGTATTCCCTGTGGACGCGCAACCCGGAGATCGCCGTGCTCGACGCCTGCCGTGAGCTGGGCGTCGCCTTCGTGGCCTTCAGCCCGCTGGCCCGCGGTTTCCTCGGCGGCCCGCTGGACGTGGCGGCCTTCGACGCCAAGGACATCCGCCGCGCCATGCCGCGCTTCGCTCCCGACAACTACGCTGCCAACCTGCGCCTCTACGAAGCTTACGCGGCGCTGGCGCAGGAAGCCGGCTGCATGCCGGCCCAGCTCGCGCTGGCCTGGCTGCTGGCCAAGGGCGAGGACATCGTGCCGATCCCCGGCACCACGTCGGTGGCGCATTTGCAGGAGGATCTCGCCGCCGCGTCCGTCACGCTGAATCCCGGATTGATCGCCTGCCTGGAGGCGTTGATCAATCAGGGAACGGTCATCGGCACACGCTACAATGCCGCGACCCAGACCGAGATCGATACCGAGGAGTTCCTGCCCGGGTGATCCTGGGCCGTTTTCTCTGATTCACCGCGGGGGCGAATTCGTTCGCCCCTTGTGCTTTTTTTGAGATCCCATTTCCCATGCTGGCCATCCTTGCCATTACCACCCCGATCTTCGTCCTCATCGGCATGGGCTACCTGACCGTGCGGACCGAGATCTTCCCGAAGGCGGGGCTGACCGCGCTGGGCGCATTCGTGATCCGCATCGCGCTGCCAATGCTGGTCTTCAAGTCGATCTCCCAGCGCTCCTTCGCCGAGGTGCTGAACCTGCCTTACCTGAGCGCCTACCTGTTCGGGTCGGTGGCGATGGTGGGCATCGGCGTCGCCTGGGCGCGCCTGGTGCGCGGGCAGAGTCTCGAACATGCCAGCCTGATCGGCATGGGCATGGGCTCCGCCAACAGCGCCTACGTGGGCTACCCGATCGCGCTGCAGGTGATCGGCCCGACCGCGTCGATGGCCCTGGCCCTGTCGATGATCATCGAGAACATGCTGATGCTGCCCCTGTGCCTGGCCCTCGGCGATGCCGGCAAGGCCCGCCACGAGCCTTTCTTCCGCGTTTTCGGGCGGGCCTTGCTGGGCCTGCGCAAGAGCCCGCTGGTGGTGATGATCTTCGTTGCCTTCGCGTGTTCCTTCTTCGGTCTCAGCCTGCCGCCGCAGATCACCAAGGCGGTGGAGATGGTGGCCGCGGCGTCGGCGCCGGTGGCCCTGTTCTTCATCGGTGGCAGCCTGGTCGGCCTGCCGCTGAAGGATGTGCTGCTGGACGTGGGTGTGGTCAGCTTCGCCAAGCTGATCCTGCATCCGCTGGCGGTGGCCCTCGGGCTGTACCTGTTCGGGCCGGTGGACCCGCTGCTCGGCGCCGGCGCCGTGCTGCTGGCCAGCGCGCCGATGCTCAGCATCTATCCCATCTTCGGCCAGAAGCACGGCCGTGAGGGCTTCTGCGCCGCGACGCTGCTGGTGGCTACCGTGGCGTCCTTCGTGACCATCGCCGCGGCGATCTGGCTACTGCATCACGTGCCGGGCTTCGGTCTCATGTCCTGAGCCCGTCGGCACGCCACCCGTCGGCGTTCAGCCGGTAGAGGCAGTGGCGGCGTAGCGGATGCCCTTCCGGTAGCACCGGATGGTCGAAGTCCTCGGCTGTCCGCCGCATGCCCAGCCGCTCCATGACGGCTTGGGAGCGGCGGTTGGACAGCGCCGTGAAGGACACGATTTCCGCCAGCCCCAGCGTCTCGAAGCCGGCCGTCAATGCCGCCCGCGCCGCCTCGCTGGCCAGGCCCTGGCCCCAGGCCGCATGGACAAGGCGCCAGCCGACTTCCACGCAGGGTGAGAACGGCAGCGCGGCGGTCGGCACGTTGAGCCCGACGAAGCCGATGAAGTCGCCCGAATCCCGCCGTTCCACCGCCCAGAAACCCCAGCCGCGCTCGGCGATGTGTGCTTCACAGCGCTCGGCGATCGCGTCGCTGGCGGCGCGATCAAGAGTGCTTGGGAAGTGCTCCATGACCCGCGGGTCGGCGTTGAGGGCGGCAAACGGCACCCGGTCGGCGGCCCGCCACTGACGCAGGCGCAGACGCGGCGTGTCGATCTCGAGGGGCGTCGGTAGCTGCGGCAGCCCGCTGGGCGTCACGCGCCTACCGGCGTGCACAGCTCGACCAGCGTGCCGTCCGGGCAGCGCACGTAGGAGACGGTCTGGCCCCAGGGTTTGGCTTCCGGGGCGAGCAGTTCGGTGGCGCCGGCGGCCAGTGCACGGGCGTGGGCTTCCGCTACGGACGGGGTGACGAAGGCGACCTCGAAGCCGAGGGGCTGCGGCGATTCGCTGGCGGCGACGAAGCCGGCCGGGAAGTGCGCGTGTCCGAGTTCGAGGGCGGCGAAGGCGAGGGTGGTCTCGCCGGTCTCGAGTTCGCCATAGGTGCCGGATTCGTGCACGAAGCGGCGCGCCACGCCGAAGGCCTGCTCGAAGAAGGCGATCGACGCCGCGACGTCAGGCACGTAGATGATGGTGTAGCCGAGTTTCATGGGTTCTCCTGTCGCTTCAGTCGCGGCGGTCCCGGTCGTGGCCGCGATCGTGATCACGGCCGTGGTCGCGGTCGTTGTCCCGGCGTCCGCGGTCTTCCTCCCAGCGGCCGCCCGACTGGCGCCAGTGGTCGCCTTCACGTTCCCATTGGTGGGGCGCCCAGCGATAGCCGGGGCGCGGGGCTTCCCAGTGGCCGGGAGACCATTCGTGGCGACTGCCGACCCAGTTCCAGTAGCCGCCGATCCAGATGTAGCCGGCTGCCGGCGGTGGGCCGACGTATTCCACGCGCGGGGGCGGTGGGGCGACCATGACGGGTTCGCGGTAATACGGGCGGCTGGGCGGGGCCACGATACAGCCGCCGAGGAGGGCGGAGGTCGCGGCGAGGCCGATCAGTAAGGTCTTTTTCATGATGCAGAGGTGGGTAAGGGAGAGAAGGGAGGTGCTCCGCTTTCAGTGCACCCGGGCGAGCTGCTCGCTGAGGGCCGTCAGGGTGTCGGCTTCGCCGCGGACGTGGAAGAAGGCGCCTTCTTCGTCGGCGCGTTCGCCCAGGACCTGGCAGCGCGCGTAGATCTCGCCGCGCAGTTGTTGGGCCGACCAGGGCAGAAAGAGTTCAGCCTCGACCAGATCCTTCTGGAAGAAGGCGACGATGTCGTCGCGCAGGCGCGAGACGTCGGCGGGGCGCCGGGCGCTCATCACGATGCAGCCGGGGTACTGGGCGTGCAGCGCGGCTTCGCACTCGGCCTGGGCCTCGGCGTCGCCGACGTGGTCGATCTTGTTGAAGACACGGATGCGCGGCACTTCGTCGGCGCCGATCTCGGCCAGCACCTCGTCGGTGACTTCGAGCTGGCGCTGGAAGCCCGGGTCGCTGGCGTCGATGACGTGCAGCAGCAGAGACGCGTCGAGCGCTTCGTCGAGGGTGGACTTGAACGAGGCGACGAGGCCGTGGGGCAGGTTCTTGATGAAGCCGACCGTGTCGCTGACCAGCACGCGCGGCACGCTCTCCGGGTGGAGCACGCGCACGGTGGTGTCGAGCGTGGCGAAGAGCTTGTTGGCGACCAGCACCTCGCTGCCGGTGAGGGCCCGCATCAGCGTGGACTTGCCGGCGTTGGTGTAGCCGACGAGGGCGACCCCGGCCAGGCCCTGGCGCTCCTGGCGGCGGGCGCGCTGGGTCTTGCGCTCGGCGTCCATGGCGATGATTTCCTGCTGCAGTTCGGCGATGCGGTCGCGGATCTTGCGGCGGTCCAGCTCGGTGGCGGACTCACCGGCGCCGCGGCCGCCGACGCCGCTGCGCTGGCGGCCCTGCGGCCCGGCCAGCTTGGCCATTTCGCGCAGGCGCGGGGCCATGTAGCCGAGGCGGGCGATCTCCACCTGGGCGCGGGCGGCGCGGGAGCGCGCGTTGCGGTGGAAGATCTCGAGGATGACCATGGTGCGGTCCATCACCTCGCAGCCGACTTCGAGTTCGAGGTTGCGGGCCTGCGACGGGGAGATCTCGTGGTCCACCAGGATGGCGTCGATGGGCGCATCCCCGCTGTCGGGGGCGGGGTTGCTATTGACGTAGTCGTGGATCTCCTGCCGCTTGCCGACCCCCAGGTAGGCCATCGGATCGAAGCCGGCACGCTTCTGGATGAAGGTGTGGACGACCGTGAAGCCAAGGGTTTTTGCCAGCTCGCGTAATTCGTTGAGGGAGGCCTCGAACTCGATGTCGCTGACCTGGGGGAGCTGGACGGCCGCCACGATGGCGTAGCGGGGCTTTTCTTTGGCTTCAATGGACATGCGGTAAGGGCTTTGCTGGGATGGTCAAGGCTGGATATTACCTGTCAATCCCCGCCGTGCCCGCATGAGTGTGGTGGCCTTGCCGTGTGTGCCAATGGAACTGCCTCGAGGTGCTGTTAATCAGGTCACTGTCGAAGGCTGTTTTCAGGTGTGCTCCGGAGAGCCGCCTGGCCTAGTAGCTGGACCACCAGTTGGCGCTGTCGGGGCCGGACGGGATGAAACCGGTCCAGCCGGCTGGTGATGCATCGGTGCTGGCCGGTGGCTGCGGCGTCTGCGGATTGACGGCGCTGTGCCTGGACGTGGCCGGACGGCTGTCTGTGCTCCTGCTGGTGAGGGCTGCGAGTTTCAGCGCCGGCTGGCCGCTCCAGCTCTGCAGCCGGGACGGGCTGCCTGTAGCGCGCAGGCCTGCCGGGTCGCCAACGGGGTTGGCGGCTGCCAGGGAAGGGGCGGTCGCGAGGGCGAGCAGTAGCATGGGTTGTCGAAACATGGCCGTCTCCTGTGCGGGGGTGTCGGGGATCGAGCCTTGCTGCGTGCATGCTTCGTGCCGGCCGGCGATCTCTCTGTTTCTCCTTATAAACCAATGATTTGCATTCGCGTGGGCGAGCTTGCGCCGGCGGGCTGCGCAGATTCGTCCACGGGATGTGCCGGATGTGGTGGCCCTGAAGCAGCTCAGGTGCTTCGGCCCAGCGCGAGGGGCACGATGGCCTCCAGTTCGGCGCGCAGCCAGCTGTGGGCCGGGTCGTGGCGGTGGCGCAGGTGCCAGATCATGTACATCGGCATCGGCGGGCAGGGCAGCGGCGGGGCGACGCTGGCCAGGCCGTGCAGCAGGCCGCCGCCGAGCAGACCCGGCAGCGTGGCGAGGCGCCGGCTGCCGCGCAGGAAGGACGGGATGCCGGCGAAGCCCGGCACGCTGGCGACGAAGCGGCGCTGGATGCCCTGGGCGGCGAGCAGCTTGTCGATGTCCAGGCTGCGCCGCGGTTCGTAGAGCACGGTGACGTGCTCGGCGGCCAGGTAGTTGTCGAGGCCGTTGGGCGCGTCGCGGCAGGCGGCGTCGTAGAAGACCCGGTAGCTGTCCTCGAAGAGGCGTTTCTGCAGGATGTCGCCGGCCTCCGGCGGGCGCGGCGAGATGACCAGCTGGCAGTGCGCGTCGCGCAGCATCTCCGGCGTCGGCACGTCGGACGGGATCACCCGCAGCGTGACGCCCGGCGCCGCCGCGCGCAGGCGGTCGAGCAAGAGCGGCAGCAGCAGGTCGCGCTGGAAGTCGTTGGCGGCGATGGTGAAGGTGGCGGTGAGCTGGGCCGGGTCGAACTCGGCGGCGGTGGCGAAGCGGCGCAGCTCGTCGAGGAGCACGCGGGCATGCACCGCCAGCTCCTCGGCCCGCGTGGTGGCGACGATGCCGCGCCCCGACTTGACGAACAGCGGGTCGCCGACGATGCCGCGCAGCTTGTCGAGGAGATGGCTGACCGCCGACTGGGTGACGCCCAGGCGCTCGGCGGCGCGGGTGATGGAGCCTTCGTCGATGACGGTGACGAGGAGCTGGAGCAGGCGGCCGTCGAGGCTCAAATGATCGAAATTACTCATGGGACGATTCGGTTGGACTGCGTTTATCCATGGGGTGAGTAGGGTCAAACTCCGTCACGTCATCGCATTCCCAACATTCCAACAACGGAGACACGCATGGCTGACACGAAGCAGCGCCGGGTGATTCCCGGCACCCCGATTTTCGACGGTGAGGCCGCCCGCAAGGGTTATGCCCTCAACAAGATGTGCTACTCCTTCAACTCGGCGGCCAACCGTGCCGAGTTCGTGAAGGACGAGGACGCCTACTGCCGCAAGTATGGCCTGAACGCCGAGCAGGCGGCGGCCATCGCCAAGCGCAATGTGCTGGATCTCATCGCGGCGGGCGGCAATGCCTACTACCTGGCCAAGTTCGCCGGCATCTTCGGGCTGGACATGCAGGACATCGGTGCGCAACAGACCGGGATGACCAAGGAAGCCTTCAAGGCGAAACTGCTGGAAGCGGGGAAATAAGACATGGCAAAGATTGTTGGCGGCATTGTTACCTCCCACGTTCCGGCGATCGGCCGCGCCATTGCCGGCGGCCTGCAGGAAGATGCGTACTGGAAGCCTTTCTTCGATGGTTTCCCGCCGGTGCAGAAGTGGCTCGAAGAAGTGAAGCCCGACGTGGCGGTGGTGATCTACAACGACCACGGCCTCAACTTCTTCCTCGACAAGATGCCGACCTTCTCGGTGGGCACCGCCGAGAGCTACAGCAACGCCGACGAAGGCTGGGGCATCCCGACGCTGCCGGCTTTCCCGGGCAGCCTGGACCTGTCCTGGCACCTCATCGAGTCGCTGGTGGACAAGGAATTCGACATCACTACCTGCCAGGAAATGCTGGTGGACCACGCCTTCACGCTGCCGATGAAGCTGCTGTGGCCGAACGCCGGCGAAGCCTGGCCGGTGCGTACCGTGCCGGTGTGCATCAACACCGTGCAGCACCCGCTGCCCAGCGCCAAGCGCTGCTTCAAGCTCGGCCAGGCCATCGGTGAGGCGGTGCGCGGCTGGGACGACGACGCCCGCGTGGTGATCATCGGCACCGGCGGTCTTTCGCACCAGCTGGACGGCGAGCGCGCCGGCTTCATCAACAAGGACTTCGACCTGAAGTTCATGGACAGCCTGGTCACCGACCCGGCCTGGGCGACCCAGTACTCGGTGGAAGACCTGGTGGACTTCACCGGCACCCAGGGCATCGAGCTGCTGATGTGGATCGCCGCCCGCGCCGCCATGGGCAGTGTGGATCAAGTGAAGAAGCTGCATTCCAACTACCACATTCCCATCTCCAACACGGCCGCCGGCCTGATGTTGTTCGAGAACGTGGAGTGATGGATGGCCGCCGTCCCGGCAAGGGGCGGCGGCTGGCAGGAAGCGACGCGGGCGTCCGCGGTTCCCGGAAGGGGCCGCGGACGCCTTTCGTGCTTGGGGAAAGGCGAGCCCGCGCGCAGACAGGGCCGGCTTTCGTGTCAGAATTAGCGGCAGTTTAGTCCCTGGGCATGGGCCCGGCAGAGAGGAAAAAGCATGGGATTTGAAGCAGTGGGCGGCGAACCGGAAATCGAAGGCATCGAGTTCGTCGAATACGCCACCAGCCGGCCCAAGGAGTTCGGTGCGGCCTTGTTGGCGATGGGCTTCCAGCCGGTGGCGAAGCATCGTTCGCGCCATGTGTTGCTGTACCGGCAGGGCGATGTGAATGTGATCGTCAATGCCGACGAGCGGGCGCTGGACGGCGAGGCCGACGCGGAGGCCGAGGTGGTGCTGAAGGCGCTGGCGATCCGTGTGCCGGATGCCGGTGTGGCCTACCGCCACGCGCTGGCCTGCGGCGCCCAGCCGGTGAGCAGCCAGGCCGGGCCGATGGAGCTCAACATCCCCGGCGTGCATGGGCCGGGTGGCGCGGTGCTGTTCCTGCTCGACCAGCGTGCCGGCGTGTCCTTCTACGAGGTGGATTTCCTGCCGCTGCCTGAGGCCCGCTTCGACGTGCCGGCATTGGCCGGCATGCACTTCTTCGGCATCGTGCAGTACATCCTGGCCGGCGACACGGCGCGCTGGTGCAACTTCTACGAACGGGTGCTGGGTTTCACGCCGCTGCCCGAGGGGATGCGCTTCGGCGTGCTGCCGCGCGGCACCATCATGCGCAGCGCCTGCGGCTGCTTCTTCCTGCAGTTCATCGAGCCGCCGGCCGGTGCCGAGGACGCCCACTGGCAGGAAGGCTTCAACCGCATCGGCCTCGGCGTGCCCGACGTGGAGAAGGCGGTGACGGAGCTGGAATCGCGGGGCATCCATTTTGTCGATGCATCCTTGCTGGGCAACCGGGAAATGGGTGCGCTGACCCGTACGCTGGTCGGCGGCACCCAGTTCGAGCTGGTCCATCACGCCCAACTGGACGATTGCTGAGACGGGCGCAGGTCCGGTTCTCCAAAAAAGCGGGCACCGCAAGGGTGCCCGATCAATACGAGGAGAACGAAATCGATATGCAGGTCCCGCGCCCTTGGTGAGCGTCCACCGGCCGACGCTGGCGATGCTGCAGTTGCAGGATGAATCCGGCTGAAAGCGCCGCCCGGTTCTCGTGCCGGGGGTATCGCCCGCGAGGTCGGGCCCACCCCTTGCAGAGGCGGGCCGGGATGAGGCTCAGAACTTGAAGACGAACCCGGTCTGGATGCCGTCGATGCGCTGTCCGGTGCGGTCGGTGCCGGAGAAGGTCTTGGTCAGGCCGGCGGAGCCAGCGGGGCCCCAGTTGCCGTTCTGCTGGTTGTCGACGGAGTCGAGCAGCGCGTAGAGCATCACGTTGCTGTTGAGATCGTAGTAGCTGGCCAAGGCCCAGCCCTTGGAACCCTTGGACTGGCCGGTGGTGTCCTTGATGGTGCCCCACAGGCCGCCGACGCGCCACTGGGGCGTGATGCGGTAGTCGGCGGAGAGCTGGTAGATCTCGTAGAAGATGTCCAGGCCGGTGCCGGGCAGGCCGGCGTTGAGGGAGCCGCTGGTGCTGCCGGTCGGGTTGTTGCCGACGATGTTGCCGCCGACGTTGCTCAGCGCGCCGCTGCCGTTGCCGTTGGCGCCGCCGTTGTTGGAGCGCACGAAGGCGGCGTAGAGCTTGCCGCGGCCGTAGTCGTAGTTGGCGTAGAAGCTGTGGTACTCGGCGTTCTTCTTCACCGTGCCCTTGTAGTCGGGGCGGCCCTCGATGCCGGCGTAGCCGATGCGGAAGGGGCCGTAGAGGTAGTCCAGCGCGAACTGGTAGACCGCCATGTTGCTGGGGCTGATGTTGCTGGTGGAGGTGGCGGTGCCGGCGACCGGGTTGGCGCCGGCGAAGGCGTAGTGGGCCTCGGCGAGCAGGCCGTTCCAGCGCGGCGAGATCCACGACAGGTCGCCGTCGTAGCGCGACGGCACGCCGAAGTTGTTGACCATCGAGCCCAGGGTGCGCGAGGTCAGATCGAAATAGTCGCCGCGGGCGAAGATGGCGGTGTTCTGGCGGCCCAGGCGGAAATCGCCGTAGGGGGTCTGCACGCCGGCCCAGGCCTGGCGGTCGAACAGGCGGCCGCTGGTGGTGAGGCCGGTGCTGCTGGCGTTGGCGGTGTCGGCGGCGCTGCCGTTGGTAAGGTTGAAGCCCTGCTCGAGCTGGAACTTGGCGATGTAGTCGGGGGCGATCGCCCGCTCGCCCTTGAAGCCGATGCGGCTGCGCAGGGCCGCGCCGTCCTGAGCGGAGGCGATGGTGGCGCCCGAGCTGCTCTTCATGTAGTTGAGGTATTCGTCGAGGTTGCCGTACAGCGTGACGACACCGCCGCCCACGTTGAGGCTGAGGGGGCTCTGCGCGGTGCCGACGGTCACGTTGGTAGCGGCCGGGCTGCCTGCCGGCACGCTGGCCGGGACGACCGCCTTCACGGTCGCGGCCTGCTTCTGGTTGTCCTCCATCTTCTCGATGCGGGACTGCAGGGCCTGCAGCTGGGCCTTGAGCTCTTCGAGCTCACCGGCGAACGCGATGCGGGGGCCGGCGAAGGTGGTGATGCCGGCGAGCACCAGCAGGGCGGGCAGGGTCTTTTGTCGAATCATGGATGTCTCCTCTGTCTTTGTTGTGCCAGCTCGTGGGATCTGGCCTGTGTGGCGTTGCCGACCTCGTTGGGTCAGTACGGGGCCGAGCTTACAGAGGAGGTTCCTGCGAAAAACCCGGCTCAACGCACGCTTTGCGCGATTGTTGATTGCGGCTGCGCGATTGCCGCGCAGCTTCGGAAGTAACGGGAACCAGGCCGTAAATTGCTGCAATGCATCCGGAAAATGGGTGTCGGAACCCGATTCAACGCAGGAAAAGTGGAAAGCGTCCGCTGGGATGGACTCGCTGCGATGCGGACCCTGTCGATCCGTTGGTGTGCGTTCGGATCCCGCCGCCGTGATCCGGGAACTGACGGTCCCCCTGCGCTGAGCGTTGCTGCGATGCAGAATCCAAGATGGGCGATTGTCGCGCAGTCCTGTGCGTTAATCGCCCGAGACCGGCATTGGGTGGATTTTGCCGGTGTGTCCGCGTCGCTAAGCTGCGCTCCATGTTGCGTCGCCCGGGGTGTTCCGGGCTTGGCCGCAACGGCGCGATGCACTGCCAGCTTTCCGCCCAGAGAGGGCCAACGGACGTCGCCGCCTTCCCCCGGATAAAAAGGAGACACGCATGATCAGTGGCAAAACGACCGTCATCGCCCACCTCGGCTACCCGACCGAAGCCTTCAAGGCTCCGATGATCTACAACCCGTGGTTCGACTCGAAGGGCATCGACGCGGTGGTGATGCCGATGGGCGTCAAGCCCGAGGACTACCCGGCGGCGATCCAGACGCTGCGCAGGATGACCAACCTGCGCGGTGCGCTGGTGACCATGCCGCACAAGGTCGCCACCATGTCGCTGGTGGATGCGGTGACGCCTACCGCGAGTGTCGCCGGTGCCTGCAACGCGATCCTGCTGCGCGCCGACGGCACGCTGCTCGGCGATCAGTTCGACGGCGCCGGCTTCGTGCGCGGCGTGCTGCGCAAGGGCTTCGAGCTGAAGGGCAAGCGCGCGCTGGTGTCAGGCAACGGTGGCGTGGGCTGTGCGATTGCTGCGTCACTGGCTGCTGCCGGCGTCGCCGAGATGGCCTTGTTCGACAACTTCGAAGCGTCGTCGAAGAGCCTCGCCGAACGCCTCGCCGCCCACTACCCTGAACTCAAGGTCAGCATCGGCTCGAACGATCCGGCCGGCTTCGACCTGATCGTCAATGCCACGCCGCTGGGCATGAAGGCAGACGATCCGCTGCCTTTCGATATGGACCGCGTGGCGCCGACCACCTTCGTCGGCGAAGTGGTGATGAAGCAGGCCATCACGCCGCTGCTCGCCGCCGCCCAGGCCAAGGGGTGCCCGTTCCAGGTCGGCACCGACATGCTGTTCGAGATGATCCCGGCCTACCTGGAGTTCTTCGGCTTCGGCACCGCTACGCCGGACGAGCTGCGTGCCGTGGCACAGATCAAGTACTGAGGAGGCGCGCGTGATGAAGAAGATCCTGATGCTGCACGGCATCAACCACAACATGTTCGGCAAGCGCGACCCGGTGCAGTACGGCACCGTCACGCTGGAGGAGATCGATGGCCAGTTGCAGGCCCTGGGCCGCGAACTGGGTGTCGAGGTGGACAGCTACCAGACCAACCAGGAAGGCGACATGTGCCTGCGCATCCACCAGGCCTTCGCCGATGGCGTGGACGCGGTGCTCATCAATGCCGGCGCATGGACCCACTACAGCTATGGCATCCGCGACGCGCTGGCGATCCTGACCTGCCCGATCGTCGAACTGCACATGTCCAACATCCATGCCCGCGAGCCCTTCCGCCACGTGTCGGTGTTTGCCGACATCGTGAAGGGGCAGATCTGCGGCTTTGGCGTGGACAGCTACCTGCTGGCCCTGCGTGCGGCGGTGTCGGCGCTCCGCTGACGGGGCTTACAGCAAGGACAGCAGCGCGTGCTCGGCCTCGCGCAGCACCGGCAGGGCGCGGGTCAGCGCCTGCTGGGAGCTCTCGTTGCCGATCGGCAAGCTGACGCTGATCGAGCCGACGACGACGCCGGCGCGGGTCCGCACCGGCACGGCGATGCCGCGGCGGTCCTGCTCCAGTTGTTGTTCGAGGATGCTGTAACCGTTGGTCCGCGCCTTGTCGATGACGGTGCGGACGTCTTCCGTGTTGGTGTAGCTGTGCGGCGTGTAGGGGATGAACTTGCGCCCTGTCAGCCAGCGCTCCACCTCCTCGGGCGGTTTGCAGGCCAGCAACACGATGCCCGCCGAGGCGAGGTTGGCGGCGATGCGCGCCCCGAGCACGAAACCCAGGCTCTGCACGCGGCCGATGCCGTTGCGGGCGACGAAGACCACTTCATCTTCGTCGAGGACCGCAAAGAAGGCCGAACCGCCCAGCTCGATGCTGATCCGCTGCAGGAAGGGCTGCACGGCCCGCGGCACCTTGGCCGAATCGAAGTAGGACCAGCCCAGGCGCAGGATGCGCGGCGTCAGCCAGAAATGGGTGCCGTCGCTGTCCACGTAGCCCAGGTGCTGCAGCGTCAGCAGGTAGCGCCGCGCCGCGGTGCGGGTGATGCCGGTGCGGCGGGCCGCCGTCGATGGGGTCAGACGCGGGTGCGCGTCGTTGAACGCCTCGATGATGCGCAAGCCCTTTTCAAGGCCGGCAATCCAGTCGCGCCGGTCGAGTTCCTGTTCTTCTTCGGCCATTTCCGTGTCTCCGTCGCGAGGCGCCCGCCGTGGAAGCCGCCGGTGCAAAGCGCGCGATTGTTGATAAAGGGTGCGCGATTATCGCGCCGTAAGCCCGGTGGGGCAATGGCCCACCCGCAACGGCCTGCCTAACATTCTGTCTATAAACAAGCACAACAGGCGGAGACCCTTGATGCGCCGAGCCATTGCCACTGTATGTATCAGTGGAACCCTCGAAGAGAAGCTGGAATCCATTGCCCGCGCGCGTTTCGACGCGGTGGAGATCTTCGAGAACGACCTCATCTACAGCCGCCTGTCGCCGCGCGAGATCCGCCAGCGCTGTGCCGACCTGGGCCTGGGCATCGACCTGTACCAGCCTTTCCGCGACATGGATGGCGTGGACGACGCCCGTTTCAAGCGCAACCTGGACCGCGCTCAGCGCAAGTTCGACCTGATGGTCGAGTTGGGCGCACCGATGCTGCTGGTGTGCTCCAACGTGCAGCCGAACACCATCTGCGACGACGAGCTGATGGCCTCGCAACTCCACGCGATGGCCGAGAAGGCCGCCGAGCGCGGGCTGCGCATCGCCTACGAGGCGCTGGCCTGGGGCCATCACGTCAATCGCTACGGCCATTCCTGGGACATCGTCAAGAAGGCCGACCACCCGCACCTGGGGATCTGCCTGGACAGCTTTCACATCCTGTCGCGTGGCGATGATCCGGCCGGCATCGAGCAGATCCCGGCCGACAAGCTGTTCTTCCTGCAACTGGCCGACGCACCGCGGATGGTGATGGATGTGCTGCAGTGGAGCCGCCACTACCGCTGCTTCCCGGGCCAGGGCACCTTCGACCTGGTCGGCTTCATGGAACATGTGCTGAAGGCCGGCTATCCGGGCCCGCTGTCGCTGGAGATCTTCAACGACGTGTTCCGCGCTGCGCCGAACCGCCGCACGACCCTCGACGCCTTCTCGTCGCTGCTCTACCTCGAGGAGCAGATCCGTACCCGCCTGGAAGCCCAGGCTGTCAGCGATCCGGCGACCCGTGCGCTGACCGAGCGCATCGAGCTGTTCAACCCGCCGGCGCCGCCCAAGCTGCGCGGCCTGTCCTTCATCGAGTTCGCGGTGGACGACGCGTCCGGCAAGGCCCTCGGCAAGGCGCTGCAGGGCCTGGGCTTCGATCACTCCGGCACCCACCGCACCAAGAACGTCGAGCTCTACCAGCAGGGCGACGTGCGCCTGGTGCTCAACAACGAGCCGGGCTCCTTCGCCAGCGACTACTTCCAGCGCCGCGGGCCGTCGATCTGCGCGCTGGGCCTCGCCACCGACGATGGCCTGCGGGCAGTGAACCGCGGCGTGGCCTTCCACGTGCCCAGCCACGCCGGCCGCGTGGGTCCCAACGAGGCCTTGATCCCGGCGCTGCGCGGGGTGGACGACAGCATCATCTACTTCGTGTCCCAGGCGCTGGAGGAGAAAGGTTTCCTCGAGACCGACTTCGTCGTCGACCCGGCCAAGCAAGGCCGCAGCAAGGCCGGCATCTACAAGGTGGATCACCTGGCCGAGGGCTTCCCCTTCGAGCAGTTCGATACCGGCGTGCTGTTCAACCGCGTGGTGCTGGGCCTGCATCCGCAGGAGAGCATGGAGCTGGCCGACCCCAACGGGTTGGTGCGCAGCTGCGCGATGGTTGATGCGGACCACTCATTGCGTATCGCCCTCAATGTGTCCCACAGCCGCGCCACCGTGACCGGGCGCAGCATGGAGGCGCTGCAGGGCGGCGGCGTGCATCACATCGCGCTGGCCAGCGACGACATCTTTACGACCGCCGAGTACCTCAAGAAGCATGGCATCGCCCTGCTCGACGTGCCCGACAATTATTATGAGGATCTGCCGGCCCGTTTCGAGCTGGACGACGCGCAGCTCGAACGCATGCGCCGCCTCGGGGTTCTCTACGACCGCAACGAGGAGGGGGAATTCTTCCACTTCTATACCCAGATGTTCGTGGACCGCTTTTTCTTCGAAATCGTCCAGCGCCGTGACGGCTATGCCGGCTTCGGGGCTTCCAACGCGCCGGTCCGCATGTCGGCCCAGGCGAGGAGAAGCTGAGGGCCAGACGGTTTGCGGAGTGTGCAGGGGTGAGTGAGAGAAGGGTTCCCGAGTCGATACGTGCGTTGCGGTCGGCCAATTTCCGGCTGTACTTCTTTGGCCAGGCTGTGTCGCTGCTGGGCTCGTGGATCCAGCAGGTGGCGCTGGTGTGGCTGGTGTACCGGCTGACCGGATCGGCCGCGTTGCTCGGCGTGACCACTTTTGCGTCGCTGGCCCCGCAGTTGCTGCTCGGGCCGCTGGCCGGCGCGTGGATCGACAAGCAGGACAAGCGGCGCAGCCTGATCGTCGTGCAGTCCCTGCTCGCCACCCAGGCGCTGACGCTGGCGGTGCTGACGGCGCTGGGCTGGATCGGGCCGACGCTGATCGTCGCGATGTCCCTGCTGCTCGGCGTGCTGGGCAGTTTCGACGCGCCGCTGCGTCATTCGCTGATCAACGCCTTCGTGGAAAGCCGTGAGGACTTGCCCAATGCACTGGCGCTCAACTCGATGCTGGTCAATGGCGGCCGTTTCTTTGGGCCGCCGGTGGCCGGGCTGCTGCTGGGGCTGAGCTCGGAGGCGGTGTGTTTCGGTCTCAATGCGCTGTCCTTCATGGCCCTGATCTTCGCAGTGCTGCGCGCAGATGGGCGCATGCCGGAGCCGGTGCGCGGCCCGGTCGGGCGGGTCTTCAAGGAAGGCGCGCGCTACGTGTGGGACACCTGGTACGTACGGGTGCTGATCGGCGTGGTCATCGGCGTGAACCTGACCGCATCGAGCTACGCGACGCTGCTGCCGATCCTGGCCAAGGACGTCTTCCTCGGCGATGCGAAGACCCTCGGTTGGCTGTGGGGCGGGGCCGGAGGCGGGGCCTTCCTGGGGACCATCGTGCTGACCCGCGTGCGTTCGCTGGCGCGGCTGAGCCAGGGCGTGGTTGCCGCCGTGGCGATCAGCGCGGTGGCGCTGGTCGGCATTGGTGCCAGCCACCTGCCGGCGCTGGCCTTTGCCGGGCTGGTGCTGCTGGGGTTCGGCATCACCGTCTGCAATGCCGGCATCAACATGCTGCTGCAGTCGAGCACGCCGGAGACCATGCGCGGCCGCGTGGTGTCCTTCTTCATGGCGACGCGCTTCGGCTTCGACGCCATCGGCGGGTTGGCGGCCGGCCTGCTGGCGGCCTGGTGGGGCGTACAGGCGGCCTTGTGGATCGAGGGCGTGCTGCTGTTCGTCTGCCTCGGTTTTCTGTTTTCCCATCGCGGGCGGCTGGAGAGCGACCTGCGGCACTGAACTTGTACCGACTTTTCCCACCCGGCGGGCACCTCTCCCTCCCAAACTACCCGCCGGTCTTTCGCATCCCGCCGAGCATTGTGCTTCGGCGGGATTTTTTTGCGTGTTTGGGCCTGGGAAGGGAACATGCAATGAGCGGGAAGGTGCTGGCTGAATGCTTGTGTAGGCGAATTCACTCGCCCGCAGCAGCCTGCCCGGCACCTTCCTGCATTTCGCCACCAGGCACCCTCGGCGTCGGGCGCAACACCTGCTCCGCATCCTCCCTGACCTGCGCCGCGAGCTCGCTGGCCAGGCCGAGGCGGCGCAGCAGCCAGGGGCTCAGATCCTGTTCGAAGGGGTCGGGCAGGGCAAGGTTCTCCATTGCAGCGCAGGGCGCTGGCGCCAATGCTGCCGCGTGTGCAGTCAGGGCCTGCCCGATGGCCTCGCTGGCCTGCTGTAGCGGAAGCTGGATGCGCTCGGCGTCGAGGCGGCCGCGGCGCGACATCAACATCGTCTTCACCGCGGTGAGCTGGGCGAGGAGCTGGTAGTTGTGGGCCAGCAGGCGCCCCAGGGCTTCCAGCGGCGGGCGTACCGCACGGGGCTCGGCAAGGGATTGCTGGGTGGCCTGTACCAGCGCCGACAGGCTGTCGTAGGCTTCGCGCCGGGCCAGCCGCCAGGCCAGCTCGGGTTCGTTGTCCACCGCCTGCAACTGCCCCAGGCCCAGCGCGATGCGGGCGTGGTGGGCCTGGGCGGTGAGGCTGCGGGCCACGAGAGCCGGGATGCGGCCACGTTCCCAGCTGGGCAGCACGTAGGCGAAGGCCCAGGCAATGGCGACGCCGGCCAGCGTGTCGGCGATGCGCTCGATGACTTCGAAGGTGGCGCTGCCGGCGTTCAGCATGTGGCTCTGCACCAGGCCCATGACTGTTGCGGCGACCGCGGCGACGACGTAGCGCCGGATCGCAAAGGCGTGGGCGATGCCCTGGGCCAGCATGACGACCAGCAGGAGGAAGAGCGCCGGCGGATGGGCGGCCAGCAGCGCGCCGGTCAGCACGCAGCCGAGCAGCGTGCCCAGTACGCGATGGTTGCGCCGTTCGACGGTCTGGGCCAGGCTGCCGCGCAGCACGACGACGATGGTCAGCAGGATCCAGTAGTCGTGGGTGCCCCAGGGCACGGCGAGGGACAGCGCGTAGGCGCTGCCGATGGCGAGGGCGGCGCGGATGGCGTGGCGCAGCGGCGGGGCGTTCCAGTGCCACAGCTCGGAGAGCGGTTGCCAGGACCACGCGGTGGGGCTGACGAAGGCCTGCCAGGCGGTGCGCACCAGACTCAGGTCGGGCAGCTCCTCGCCGCGGGCGAGGGCGATCAGGCGCAGGGTTTCGTCGTTGATGTGGCCCAGGCGGTTGCTGAGACCGCGGGCCAGCATCGCCGTCGACGGGGTGCTGCCGTTGGCGCCGCGGTCTTCCTCGTCGGGCAGTTCCAGGCGGGCGAGCTGGGGGCGGTGGCTGGCGAATGGTTCGGGTGGGCGACCGATGAGCAGGGCGTCGGCGAGGCCGTCCAACTCGTCGGCCAGGGCGCCGAGGATCTCGCCGAGGGCATTGAGCAGTGGCGGGTGGCCGGGGTGCGTGCGCAGCGTGTCCACGTCCAGTTCGCTGGCCAGCAGATGGTCGCGCATCTCCAGCACCTGCAGCAGCATGCCGGCGAGGCGCTGGCGGCGCGGCGTGCGCGGGGATTCAAGCAGAATGTTGCGGGCTGCCTGCAGCTGGTCGGCCAGCGCGGCCTGGCGTCGCAGCAGCTCGCCGATCAGCGGCGCAGCGTCGGACGGCTGGCTCAGGGCGCCGAACTGCCGCGCCTGGCAGCGCATCAGCCCGGCCAGCGCAAACAGCACGTCGGCCAGCATCTGCACGCGGTAGCGGGCATTGAGGGCCGAGTTGGCCAGGCTGGCGAACACCAGGTAGCCCCCGCTGCCGATCGCGCAGTACAGGCCGGTCGTCGCGATGCTGCCGGCGCCCTCATGGACCGGCACGGCCATCGACAGCACCACCGCGAACATGATCGAGATGGAGATCGGCAGCCCGCGTTTGCCCCATGCGCCGGCGAGGAACGCAACGAAGCTGGCCGGCACCAGCAGCAGGCCGAGCAGCACCGGCGAGTTGTGCAGGGCCTGGACGGCGAGGAACAGCGGCAGGCCGATCAGCGCGGCCGGTAGCAGCTGCCAGAACTTGCCGCGCTGGGGCGCCGGCTGGTCCGGCGGAATCACGATGGCCACGCCCACAGATGCCGCTGCCGCGGCGAAGGCGCCGAAGTAGAAGTGCATGCCGCCGGAGATCAGCAGCATGCCGAGCGCCGCCACCAGGCCGCTGGCCGTGTAATGGCTCAGCGCGATGCGCCGGGCGGCCCGCAGGGGGCGGTCGAGGCGGGAAAGTGTCTGCATGCGCCTGGGCCGGGCTTCCGGCAAGGATGTCGATGGCAGGCAGAGGTTAAGGTGCGGGGGCGGGGGAGGCAAGATTGAGCTCATCATCGGTAATCGAATTTACCGATACCTTGCTTTTATCGGAATGGTCGATATTATTGATTTATCGATTTTGCCGATACAAACCATGCTCAGGATCAATTCATCCCGGCAGGCTGGCCAGATTCTCATGACTCGACGCAAAGCTCTGGGGCTCTCCCAGGCAAGCCTCGCTGCACGCCTTGGTATCAGCCAGAACCG
Source organism: Zoogloea sp. GDB6 (assembly GCF_056724105.1). Classification (NCBI taxonomy): domain Bacteria; kingdom Pseudomonadati; phylum Pseudomonadota; class Betaproteobacteria; order Rhodocyclales; family Zoogloeaceae; genus Zoogloea; species Zoogloea sp. GDB6. The sequence goes on from NZ_CM161497.1 coordinate 1,324,530, forward strand.
CTTTTCCGAACTCGAAGCCCACGCCGAACGCCTCACCCTCGAGCGCCTCCTGGCGCTGGCCAGTCAGCTCGGCCTGGAAGTGGTGCTTCAGGAGAAAACGCCTCCCGCCACCCACAGTGAGTGGTAGCAATGGGACGTCCTTCGCACACGCAGGCTCTGAATGTCTGGACCAACGGCAGGTTGGTTGGTCAGTGGCGTTTGCCGGCACGCGGGCCAACTGAGTTCCAGTATGAGGCTGACTGGATGGCGTTGCCCGAAGGGCGCCCGCTCTCCCTGTCGCTGCCTTTCACGTTGGACAATCTGCCGCTACGGGGAGAGATTGTCCGCCATTACTTCGACAATCTGCTGCCCGACAGCGACCGTATCCGCACGCGCTTGCAGTCCCGCTTTCGAACGAACAGCACCGGTGCCTTCGATCTCCTGCAGGCTATCGGGCGAGACTGCGCTCACCTGGCACGATGGACGCTGGTGCCGACCGCTCGGTGCCACACCAACGACCCATATCTTCAAGTTGCCTCTCGGCCTGGTCGGCAATCGTCAGGCCGACATGCGCACTTCCGTCGAAAACGAATGGCTTTGTGCGCAGATTCTTGCGGGCTTCGGTTTGCCGGTCGCGTCATGTCAGATGCAGCGCTTCGGGGAGCAGAAGGTGCTGGTCGTCGAACGCTTCGACCGCCGTCTGGCGAGTTCCGGGGACTACTGGCTGCGTTTGCCGCAGGAGGATTTCTGCCAGGCCACTGGCACATCCTCCAGGGCCAAATACGAATCCGACGGTGGCCCCGGACTGGTGGACATCGCGCGGATCCTGCAGAACTCCGAGGTGCGAGAACCTGACCTCCAGACAGTCCTGAAGGCGCAGTTGCTCTTCTGGATGCTCGCCGCCACCGATGGCCACGCGAAGAATTTCTCGCTCTTCCTGCTCCCCGGAGGACGCTACCGCCTGACGCCACTCTACGATGTGCTGTCGGCCTGGCCCGTCACCGGAACTGGGCCGAACCAACTCGACTACGAGAAGCTGCGCCTGGCCATGGCCGTTCGTGGCAAGAACGCGCACTACCGACTGCGGGACATTCAGCGTCGCCACTTCAACGACATGGCGCAGAAGTGCGGTTTTGCCCCTGACATGGATCGCATCATCGAAGACCTGCGCTCCCGCACCCCCGGCGTACTGGAAGCCGTAGCAAAAACGCTTCCGCAGGATTTTCCTGAGGATGTCTTTGCCGCTGTCGCTGCGGGACTGGCTGCTGCGGTCAAGAGGCTCTGAGTGCTGCGGTTCTGACTCAAGTGGTCAAAAAAAGGGCGCCTTCGTCTGGCGCCCCTGTTTCTATTGCATCGTCCGACAGGCCTCGTCGCAGCCTGTCTGTACCGCTTACCAGTGTGTTTCCCGGTCCGGCGTGGCGGTGATCTTGTGGATCGTCAGGTCGGCGCCGTCGAATTCTTCTTCCGCATCCAGGCGGATGCCGACGATGGACTTCAGCGCGCCATAGACGATGGTGCCGCCCGCTGCGGCGACGACGATGCCGCCGGCAGTACCAATTAGCTGCGAGACGAGGCTGATGCCACCGATGCCGCCCAACGCTTTCGCCCCGAAGATACCTGCGGCGATGCCGCCCCAGGCGCCACACAGACCGTGCAGCGGCCACACGCCGAGCACGTCGTCGATCTTCCAGCGGTTCTGGGTGATGGTGAACAGCTGCACGAACAGGACGCCAGCGATCAGGCCGGTGACCAGCGCACCGATCGGATGCATCAGGTCGGAGCCGGCGCACACGGCGACCAGGCCGGCCAGCGGGCCGTTGTGGATGAAGCCCGGGTCGTTCTTGCCGAGGACCATCGCCGCCAGCGTGCCGCCGACCATCGCCATCAGGGAGTTGAGGGCGACCAGGCCGCTGACCTTGTCGAGGGTCTGGGCCGACATCACGTTGAAGCCGAACCAGCCGACGGTGAGGATCCACGCGCCGAGGGCGAGAAAGGGGATATTAGAAGGCGGGTGGGCGGCCACGTTGCCGTCCTTGGTGTAGCGGCCACGGCGGGCGCCGAGCAGCAGCACCGCAGGCAGCGCGATCCAGCCACCGACCGCATGCACCACCACCGAGCCGGCGAAGTCATGGAACTTGGCACCGAAGGCCGCTTCCAGCCACGGCTGAATGCCGAGGTTGTCGTTCCAGGCGATGCCCTCGAAGAAGGGATAGACGAAGCCGACCAGCAGGAAGGTGGCGACGCTCTGGGGGTGAAACTTGGCACGCTCGGCGATACCGCCGGAGATGATGGCCGGGATGGCGGCGGCGAAGGTCAGCAGGAAGAAGAACTTGACCATCTCGTAGCCGCTCTTCTGCGCCAGCACTTCGGCGCTGGAGAAGAAGTTGACGCCATAGGCCACCGTGTAGCCGATGAAGAAGTAGGCGATGGCCGACACGCCGAAGTCGGTGAGGATCTTGACCAGGGCATTGACCTGGTTCTTCTTGCGGACGGTGCCGACCTCCAGGAAGGCGAAGCCGGCGTGCATCGCAAGCACCATGATGGCGCCTAGCAGCACGAAGACAACGTTGCTGGTGTTACTGATTTGCTCCATTTTGGGCTCCGAAAATGAAGCGAGGCACCAAGCAGGTGCTGTGCCAGCTCTATTTTGGTGAAAAGTACTGATGAATGAAGGGCTTGCCATCAGGGTATGGTGCGGCGTGGCACCATGATCGTGCAGATTCGGAGTGTGCGCACCAAATTAATGCGCAGATCTTTGAATTTCTAATGCCCGGATGGCTAGAAGATGAGGATTGTCACCGTCTTGGTGCGCCTCTGCTTTGAAAGGGAGAGCTCACCAGGCGTTCTCCACCGCAATCTGTGCCGGCGCCGCCAGGCGGCTGAGACGGAAGCCCCGCCCGAGCAAGGCCTTGTGAGTGTCATGGACCATGTTGGGGCTGCCGCAGATCATGATGCGGGAGTCGGCGAGGGTCAGCGGAATGTCCAGCCGGGCTTCCAGCTCGCCGCTCTGCAGCAGCGCCGGAATGCGCGCGTGGAGCGCGCCGGCAACGGTGTCGTCGCGGGTGGCGACCGGCTGGTAGATCAGCTTGTGACCGTGCTCGGCCCACAGGGGATGGTTCCGCAGGGCAGCGATTTCCGCGCGGTAGGCGAGGTCGTCGGCATTGCGCGCGCAATGCACCAGAATGAGGCGCTCGAAGCGCGTCCAGGTGCTCTCGTCCTGCAGGATCGCCAGGTAAGGCGCCAGCCCCGTACCGGTGCCGAGCATCCACAGGTCACGCCCATCGGCAAAGCGGTTGGTAGTGAAGAAACCGAAGGGCTGGCGCTCCATCATCAGCTCGTCGCCAACCTGCAAGAGTTCCAGGCGGGACGTGAAGGCACCGTCCGGCACGATGATCGAGTAGAACTCCAGGTGGTCGTCCCAGGTTGCCGAGGCCATCGAATAGGCCCGCCACACCGGCACGCCGTTGGCCTGATGCAGCCCGAGGCGCGCGAACTGTCCCGGCACGAAACGAAAGCCCGGCTCCCGGGCGATCCGGAAGGACAGCAGCCGGGGGCTCCAGCGGTGCAGCCACAGGATGCGGGCCGGAAGGTACTTGTCGTTGGGGGCGTCCATCGAGTCTCTCCTTTCCAGGATTGTGGGGAGAATTCAATTGCTCATCGCCGGTTCGACCGGCTGTGGGCAGCGGAATTCGCCGAAAGGGTGTTTCCCGCGCTTGTGCGATGGCGGGTGTCCATCCCAGTTGGGCGAGGATACAAATACGCAGTTGAGGCGGCCAGGGGAGACGGGGGGCCGGATGCTGACAGTGGGTAAGGGCGCGGCGAACTGCAGCCCCGTGCCGGCCCGGCTGCAGGGGGAGTGAGTTCCCCTCGGACACAGATTTTGGTACTTGGCCACGTCCATGGTTGACGAATCTCGGCAGCGGGTGACGAAAAACGTCACATGAGAGATGAGTTTTTTGCGGCTCCGGATAGCATCCTGCGCGCGCTGTATCCGGCAACAACCTGTTTTAAATTGAAAAATTTGAAAGGCGTGAGGTTTGGCACGCTGGTTGCCTATGTCAGCACGTACGAGGCAACAGCCCGCACCAACCAAATTTCAACGAGTGGAGATCACATCATGAAAAAGCAAAGCGGCTTTACGCTGATCGAACTGATGATCGTCGTGGCGATCATCGGCATTCTGGCGGCTGTGGCGATTCCGCAGTACCAAAACTATACGGCCAAGGCTAAGGCTGCGAACCTAGTCACATCGCTTGATGGTCTCAAGGCCGCTGTTGCAATTTGTATTCAAGAAGCCGGTGGCGTTTTGGACAATTGCTCTACTGGTACGGAGCCGATCAAAGATTTTGCTCCCACAAAAGAAATTGCTAAGGCTGTAGTTGCGAAGGGGGTCATTACTGCAACTTTTGGAACTGGCATTGGCACCGATGTGGATAGCAAAGACGTAGTATTCACTCCGATTCCGAACGATAATACTATCGTGTGGAAGGTCGATGCTAGCGCAGTTAAGAATGCTGCTGTTGTGGATGCGTTGTCGAAGAATAACAAGGCTTCCGGTACTTAATTGATTGGCTATTTTTAATTAAATAGTCTAGTTGCTGAACGAGCCCGAGAGAATATTCTCTCGGGCTTTGTCTTTTTGATTCATGGGGCTGGCTGCTTTTCTTGTAGTTTGTTCCTCTCTTGCAGGGCTTTTCTGTGCGAGTCGTTTCATCCCTCAACTGTGACGCCCGCCCTGAAGCCGATGTCACGCTCATCGTCGTCCACGCAATCAGTTTGCCTCCTGGGCGACATGGTGGCAGAAGCGTGGAGCAACTCTTTACAAACACTCTTGATCCGACTGAACACCCATTTTTTGAGACGATCAAGGATCTGAGGGTGTCAGCTCACTACTTCATTCGTCGCACGGGAGAGGTGCTTGTATTCGTTCCCCCGGAGCTCAGGGCGTGGCATGCAGGGGTGTCCAGTTGGCGGGGAATGCCCCATTGTAACGATTTCTCGATCGGGATAGAGCTTGAAGGGGGCGACGAAATTCCTTTTGAGGTCGTGCAGTACTCGGCATTGGCCGATGTGATCGCCAATTTATGCCACCGGTTCCCTATTCAGGGGATTACCGGGCACCAACATATTGCGCCGGGGCGTAAGACTGATCCTGGTCCGCATTTTTCCTGGCAGCGGCTGCGTGACGCCCTGGAGTCGGCGGGTGCGCATCGCGCCGCCGAGTTGGTCGAACCGCAGGATGAGCACGAAGCGGAATGGATCGATCGATGGCCTTTCCCCTTGGCTGGAAGGCCTGCCTGAAGCTGGTCGCATGCTGAACAAACTGGCTTTTCTTTTCGCCATTTGTGGGCTCAGTTTGAGCCCCACCATCCTGACGTTGTACACCGCGGGAAGTGTTGACGCCATGCAGTCTGATTGGCGTATCGACACCCTGCTGATTGCGTTGGCGAGTTGCGTGCTGTTGCTGACCCTGCCACGTCGTCTGTGGTTGGGGGGCGTGATGTTGGCTCCATGGGTGTTGCTGGCACCCTTTGAGTGCTTCTATATCCTGAACTACGGTAGACCGAGTGATGTCCATGTGCTGGGAATCCTGTCGGAGACTAATCCGGAGGAGGTGCTTGGCTATCTGGGGCCGAAGTTGTTTCTCTTTTGGGCCAGTTTTCTGGCTGTCGCAACCCTTCTGTTCGTGGTAATTAATCGGGCGCGTGCGCAGGATTGGGAATGGCCGTTGCGTATCCGTTCTTGGGCGGTATTCATTAGCGTCAGCTTGCTGGCTATGCCTGTTGCTGCCATCGTTTTTGATCCCATGGATGCTTCCATTCATGGTAATGAGCGAGAAGATCCAAACGAGAGTCTAAGCGAAGCAGGCCTTAGCCCGTCACTCACAAGGCTGGCAAATCTATATCCTTTGGGAGTGCCATTACGTTTCTATTCATATTGGCGCGAACGAAGTACGCGTCAAAGTTATCAGGCCCGGATCGAACGGTTTCGTTTTGGTGCAAGCCTCGCCAGTCCGGCAAAGGAGCGGCGTATTCACGTGCTCGTGATCGGCGAGACAGGGAGGCCGGACCGTTGGCAGCTCAATGGCTATCAAAAGGAAACCACCCCGCGCTTGATGCGCCAATCCAATCTGGTGAGCTTCAGCGATTTCATCTCACCCTGGGCTTGGACGCGGATGGCTGTGCCAGTGATTCTGACCCGCAAGCCCGCAACGAACCGAAGCGCCTTCTTTCCTGAGCGTTCGCTGATTTCCGCATATCGGGAAGCAGGTTTCAAGACCTATTGGCTTTCCACCCAAAGTCCGTTGGGCGTCCATGACAGCTCTATCGCTCTGCATGCAGCAGAAGCGGATGTCACGCGTTTCTATAATCTTGCCAATTACAAGTTGAGAGGTGGAATGGATGGTGATCTGCTCGCGCCTCTTGATGAAATTCTAGGTTCCGGTGAATCCTTGCAGTTGATTGTCCTGCACACGCTCGGTAGCCATTTCAACTACAGCCACCGCTACCCTGCAGCCTTCGATCATTTCCGGCCATCTCTTAATGATCTGTCACACGCTGACCTGCATGACCGCAGCCAGCGTATTGAAATGGGAAATGCTTACGATAACTCCGTTCGCTACACAGACCATTTTCTCGCTGAAGTCATAGCGCGCCTGGAAGCAACAGGGGCCGTGGCTACGTTGTTCTATGTGGCCGACCATGGGGAGAACCTGTTTGATGGTGAGTGCAACGAGAGCGGCCACGGTCATCAGACCGAGCATGATTTCCGGGTGCCCGCCTTGTTTTGGTATTCCGAGCATTTTGCCCAGGTATTTCCGCATAAAGTTGAACTCGCCCAAAGCAGGCGCCATGCTCGGTTGTCGACGACATCCGTTTTTGCGTCGATGCTTGAACTCGGTGATGTCCAGATTGCGGGAGACGCCCTAGCTTCCAGTTTCATTCATCCGGCGTGGACGCCTGCTCCTAGAATGACGCAGACTGGCGTTGATTTTGATAGATCAGGTAGGGATGCAAGGTGTCGATCACTGGTGGCCGTCCGCAAGCCAAATTAGGGCTTGAAAGCAGTGTTGAACGTTGTTTTTTGCCATGGCTCAGGAGGCTCGGTGACCGCCGGGCAGGCGTGGATGTCTCCTTTGTCAGTGCATACCGCCTGCGTGTAGCCATGTACGAGCGTGAGGCCCGGCAATGCTTGATTTGCCGTCGGCGTTGTTCGGGGGCGTCAGCCTGCAAGATGTTTTTTTGAATGCTTCGTGCATTAGTTTGCGCAGGGCAAACTTGGGTTGGATTGACAAAACCCAGTTGAATCAATAGAATGCGTTTCGTGTGCTTTTTTTGGCGCAAAACTCTTGTTACAAGTCGGTGCCTGAGCTGCCGCATAACCGGCCTTCTTCCCCCCGGTTACTGACCTGTCCGAGGTCTGGCTCGGTACTTTTTTTGGCACGCTGTCTGGTTGCATCAGCGTGTTTGGATCAACCCCTGGCGACCTAGTCCTTCGAGCGCCGTCGGCCGGTTTTGTTGGCTGACGAGTTGAACCCGGCCCTGCTTTTTTGAGGGCTGTCGGGTGATACAAACGGATTTTCTGTCCCTGCTGTCCTGGGGGCGGTTGTGCGCGCGCGTTTGCTGGACTGTGGCCACAGAAAGGAGAGCCCATGTTCGCAACTCGTATCGCGAAGTTCGCACGTCACGCGGCTTCATACATGCTTCACTTCGCCCACGGCGGTCTTCTCGTCGCGGGTCTCGTCCTCACGCTGTTTGTGGCATCCCGGATTGCCAACCACGGTGTGCAGGGTTTATCCCTTGATAGTCTGGCCGGTAGTACCGAAGTACCTGTCTCTGCTGTTGCCGAAGCGGCTGCGGAGTCGGAGGCTGACATCATCCAGGCGGCAGAAAGCGCGTCGCCGGTCAAGCTCAGCCCTGATCTGCAGCGCGTCAAGACCTATGTGGCCAAGCGCTACCAGGTGTCGGCCGTGGCTCTTGAGCCACTGCTGGCGTCCGCTCAGCAGACCGGACGCAGCGTGGGTGTAGACCCGCTGCTGCTGGTGGCCGTGATGGCCATCGAGTCCCGCTTCAATCCCTTTGCAGAGAGCCCTTTGGGTGCGCAGGGCTTGATGCAGGTGATCCCCAAGTTCCACCCCGACAAGGTGGATGTGAAGTCGGACAAGAGTGCCCTGTTCGATCCCGAAACCAACATCCGCGTCGGTGCGCTGGTGCTCAAGGAGTACATCCAGAGCACCGGCTCTGTGGAGCGGGCGCTGCAGCAGTACGGTGGCGTTGGCGATCCATCGGCCCCGTATGCGAGCAAGGTGATGGCTGTGAAGGCCATGCTGAGCCAGGTCGCCCGCAGTGGAGGAAGGCTCGTCGGCGCCTGACGCGTGCCCGAGCCTGGGGAAGACGAACCCGCCGAGAGGCGGGTTTTTTCGTTTTCAGGCTGGGGATTATTCCCTGTGGGGCGACTTCGTTCGCTCTCTGCAGCCTGAATCTCCGGCATATCCTGTTCGAGTTCTGCGGGCTGAACGGACTCGCCCCTACAGGACACGGGCGATGCGTTCGGCAGCTTCGCGCAGTCTTGCGGTCCCGGTTGTGTACGCAATGCGCAGATGGTGTTCCGGCGCGTTGTCGCCGAAGTCGATGCCGGGCGTCGTGGCGACGCCGGCTTCCTCGATGAGCAGGCGTGCCAGCGACTGGCTGTCCTCCGCGATGCCGGAGATGTCGGCGTACAGGTAGAAGGCGCCCTGGGGCTCTGTAGCGAATTTGAAGCCGAGTTGGCGCAGGGCGGGGAGCAGTGCGTTGCGACGTTCGGCGAACTCGTGCCGGCGCTCTTCGAGGATGGCGATGGTGGATGGTTCGAACGCTGCCAGCGCGGCGTGCTGGGCCGGCGTGGAGGGCGAGATGAAGAAGTGCTGAGCCAGCTTCTCGATGTCGCGCACGTAGGCTTCGGGAGCGACCAGCCAGCCGAGGCGCCAGCCGGTCATGCCGAAATACTTGGAAAAGCTGTTCACCACGAAGACGTCGTCGAGCCGGCTGAGGGCGGTGCAGGCGTCCACACCGTAGTTGAGGCCCTGGTAGATCTCGTCGACGATCAGCACGCCGTTGCGCCGGCTCACGGTTTCCTGCAGCGCGACGATCTCGTCGAGCGTCAGCAGCGTGCCGGTGGGGTTGGCCGGGCTGGCCACCATCAGGCCGCGGGTCTGCGCCGTCCATGCTGTCTCGACCTGGGCGGGTGTGGGCTGGAAGCGGGTGCTGGCGTTTACAGGCAGCGCACGTGGGTTGCCTTCGAAGCTGCGCACGAGGTGGCGGTTCGATGGGTAGCCGGGGTCGGGCAGCAGCCATTCGTCACCCGGATCTGTGAGGACGGCGAGGGCGAGCATCAGCGCGCCGGAGGCGCCGGGGGTGACGATGATGCGCTCTGGCGAGACGTCGGCACCGAAGCGGTCGTGGTAGAGGCGGGCGATGGCTTCGCGCAGCGCGGTGAGGCCGAGGGCCGGGGTGTAATGCACGTGGCCACCGGTCAGGAAGCGTTGAGCAGCCTCGACGATGGGCTGGGGGCTGGCGAAATCGGGCTCGCCGACTTCCAGGTGGATGATGTCGCGCCCGCTGGCGGCGAGCTCGTGGGCGCGCTTGAGGATCTCCATCACGTGGAAGGGCTGGATGTCGGCCATGCGGCGGGCGCTGCGGGTCATGGTGTCGTTCTTCGTGAATGGGATGGGGCAACAAAAAAGCGCCGATTGCTCGACGCTTTCTTGCGCTACCTGAGCAGCCGGCTGGCTGCTGTGAACTTACACCGACAGGGCCAGTTCGAACAGTTCGCGCTTGAGCGTGAACTGCTTGGGCAGGCGGTCCTGCAGCTTGTCGAACCATTCCTGGTGGCCGGCCAGCTCGGTCTTCCAGGCGTCGGCGTCGATCTTGACCAGGGCTTCGAACTCGGCCTTGGTCACGTCGGAGCCGGTCCAGTCGATGTCTTCGTACTGGGGCATCCAGCCGAGGGCGTTCTCGGTGGCGTGCACGCGGCCGCGGACGCGGTCAACGACCCATTTCAGCACGCGCATGTTCTCGCCGAAGCCGGGCCACATGAACTCGCCCTTCTCGTTCATGCGGAACCAGTTGACGCAGAAGATGCCAGGGGCCTGATCAACGGTGTGGCCCATCTTCAGCCAGTGGTTGAAGTAGTCGCCCATGTGGTAGCCGCAGAAGGGCAGCATCGCGAACGGATCGCGACGGACCACGCCCTGGGCGCCGAAGGCTGCCGCGGTGGTTTCGGAGCCGAGGGTGGCGGCCATGTAAACGCCGAAGTTCCAGTTGAAGGCCTGGTAGACCAGCGGCACGGTGGTGGCGCGGCGGCCGCCGAAGATGAAGGCGGAGATGGGTACACCGGCCGGATCTTCCCACTTCGGGTCGATGGACGGGCACTGGCTGGCCGGGGCGGTGAAGCGGGAGTTCGGGTGCGCAGCCTTGCGGCCGGTTTCCTTGGCGATCTCCGGGGTCCAGTCCTTGCCCTGCCAGTCGACCAGGTGAGCCGGGGCTTCCTTGGTCATGCCTTCCCACCATACGTCGCCGTCGTCGGTCAGCGCGACGTTGGTGAAGATGATGTTCTCGCGCAGGGTGGCCAGCGCGTTGTAGTTGGTTTTTTCGGAGGTGCCGGGGGCGACGCCGAAGAAGCCGGCTTCCGGGTTGATCGCGTAGAAGCGGGTGGAGCCGTCGGCTTCCTTGCGCGGCTTGATCCAGGCGATGTCGTCGCCGACGGTGGAGATCTTCCAGCCGTCGAAGGACTTGGGCGGGATCAGCATCGCGAAGTTGGTCTTGCCACAGGCGGACGGGAAGGCGGCGGCGACGTAGGTCTTCTCGCCTTCGGGGCTTTCCACGCCGAGGATCAGCATGTGTTCGGCCAGCCAGCCTTCGTCGCGGGCCATGGTGGAAGCGATGCGCAGCGCGAAGCACTTCTTGCCGAGCAGGGCGTTGCCGCCGTAGCCGGAGCCGTAGGACCAGATCTCGCGGGTTTCGGGGTAGTGGACGATGTACTTGGTGGTCGGGTTGCAGGGCCAGCGGGAGTCTTTCTCGCCGTGGGCCAGCGGAGCGCCGACAGTGTGCACGCAGGGCACGAACTCGCCATCGGTGCCGAGCACGTCGAAGACGGCCTTGCCCATGCGGGTCATGGTGCGCATGTTGGTGACCACGTAGGGGCTGTCGGAAATCTCCACGCCGATGTGGGCGATGGGGGAGCCGAGCGGGCCCATGGAGAACGGGATCACGTACAGGGTGCGACCGTGCATGCAGCTCTTGAACAGGCCGTTCAGGGTGCTGCGCATCTTGGCCGGGTCTTCCCAGTTGTTGGTGGGGCCGGCGTCGTCCTTGTTGGCCGAACAGATGTAGGTGCGGTCTTCGACGCGGGCCACGTCGGACGGATCGGACCAGGCGAGGTAGGAATTCTTGCGCTTTTCCGGGTTGAGCTTGATCAGCATCCCGGCTTCGACCATCTCGGCGCACAGGCGGTCGTATTCTTCTTCAGAGCCGTCACACCACACCACGCGATCGGGTTCGGTGAGGGCGGCGATTTCGGCAACCCACTGCTTGAGTTTTTCGTGCTTGACGTAATCGGGTGCGGCGGCGATGGCGGCTTCGGCAATGCTTTGAGACATCTGACGATTCTCCAGGACGTTACGGATGCGTTGTTTCAAGTGCCGGTTCGGGAGGTTTCCGGCTGGGCAATCGCGTCTTGTTGGGCCACCAGGGCTCGGCGCGTATTATTAACGTCAATCAGGATTAACCCGACTGACTTAGCCTTATATTATGCCATGGTTCACGGCGTAGAGAAATCTACTCGGATGGCATTTTGAGCTGTGGAAGTCACGAATTGCCGTAACGGTAATTTGGTCGGATGATGACAGGACACAAACACACACATCAACAATGGAGAGGGATACCTGAATGGATGAGCAAATTCGCCTGGCCGCACTTGAATACCACCGTCTGCCCAAGCCGGGGAAGATCGCAATCGCGCCAACCAAGGCGCTGACTAACCAGCAGGATTTGTCGCTGGCCTACTCGCCCGGCGTGGCGGCGGCCTGCGATGCGATCGTCGAGGATCCGGCCGAGGCCGCGTCGCTGACGTCCCGAAGCAACCTGATCGGCGTCGTCACCAACGGCACGGCTGTGCTCGGTCTGGGCAACATCGGCCCGCTGGCCGCCAAGCCGGTGATGGAAGGCAAGGGCGTGCTGTTCAAGAAGTTTGCCGGCATCGACGTGTTCGACCTTGAAATCGACGAGCCCGATGCGGACAAGCTGATCGACATGATCGCCGCGCTGGAGCCGACCTTCGGCGGCATCAACCTCGAGGACATCAAGGCGCCGGAGTGCTTCTACATCGAGAGCAAGCTGCGCGAGCGGATGAAGATCCCGGTCTTCCACGACGACCAGCACGGCACCGCCATCGTCGTCGGCGCGGCGCTGCTCAACGGCATGCACCTGCTCGGCAAGGACCTCTCCAAGATCAAGCTGGTGACCTCCGGCGCCGGCGCGGCCGCGCTGGCCTGCCTGGACCTGCTGGTGATGCTCGGCGTGCCGGTCGAGAACATCTGGGTGAGCGACATCGAAGGCGTGGTGTACGAAGGCCGTACGACGCTGATGGATCCGATCAAGGCGCGCTACGCCAAGAAGACCGATGCCCGCAAGCTGGGCGAGATCATCGAGGGCGCCGACGTGTTCCTCGGCTTGTCCGCTGGTGGCGTGCTGAAGCCGGAGATGGTCACCAAGATGGCGTCGCGGCCGATGATCATGGCGCTCGCGAACCCGACGCCGGAGATCCTGCCGGAAGAGGTCAAGAAGGTCCGCGACGATGCGCTGATCGCCACCGGCCGTTCGGATTATCCGAACCAGGTGAACAACGTGCTGTGCTTCCCGTTCATCTTCCGCGGCGCGCTGGACGTCGGCGCGACGACGATCACCGACGAGATGAAGCTGGCCGCCGTGCGCGCCATCGCCGAACTGGCCCGTGCCGAGGCTTCCGACATCGTGGCGGCGGCCTACGGCGAGAAGCTGTCCGGTTTTGGCCCCGAGTACATCATTCCGAAGCCCTTCGACCCGCGCCTGATCGTCAAGATCGCTCCAGAAGTGGCCCGAGCGGCCATCGAGTCCGGCGTGGCGACGCGCCCGATCACCGATTTCGACGCCTACCGCCAGCAGCTCAACAACTTCGTGTGGCAGTCCGGCTTGGTGATGAAGCCGGTGTTCCAGGCCGCCAAGCAGGCGCCGAAGCGCATCATCTTCGCGGAAGGCGAAGCCGAGCGCGTGCTGCGCGCGGTGCAGACCGCGGTGGACGAGGGCACCTGCCGTCCGGTGCTGATCGGCCGTCCTGAGGTTGTGCTGCACAACATCGAGCGCTTCGGCCTGCGCCTGCGGCCCGAGTTGGACTTCGAGATGGTGAACCCGGACTCCGATCCGCGCTTCAACCAGCTGTGGTCCCACTACCACTCGCTGATGGAGCGCAAGGGCGTGTCGGTGGATTACGCCAAGCGCGAAGTGCGCCGCCGCACCACGTTGATCGGCGCGCTGCTGCTGCACTTCGGCTACGCCGACGGGATGATCTGCGGCACCTACGGCATGCACCACCTGCACCTCAAGTTCATCGAGACGGTGCTGGGTCGCCAGAAGGGCGTGCGCAACTTTTACACGATGAACCTGCTGGCGTTGCCGGATCGGACCGTGTTCCTGTGCGACACCTACGTCAATTACGACCCGACGCCCGAGCAGATCGTCGAGATGACCCGCCTGGCCGCTGACGAAGTGCGTCGCTTCGGCATCCAGCCGCGCATCGCGCTGCTGTCTCACTCCAGCTTCGGCACCGACAACTCGCCGACCGCTGAGAAGATGCGCAAGGCGCTGGTGTTGCTGCACAACGAGCATCCCGACCTGGAAGTGGAAGGCGAGATGCACGGTGATGCGGCGCTGGATGCGGGCATCCGCAAGCAGGTCTTCCCCAACGCCAAGATGAGTGAGGACGCCAACCTGCTGATCTTCCCGACGCTGGACGCCGCCAACATCGCCTTCAACCTGCTCAAGACCGCCGCCGGCGAAGGCATGACCATCGGCCCGATCCTGCTCGGTTCGGCCAAGCCGGTGCACATCCTGACCCCGACGGCAACGGTGCGCCGGATCGTCAACATGACGGCGCTGACGGTGGTCGAAGCCGGTCGTTGATCTTGTCCTAATGTCTCCGTCGTCTGCGGCCGTTAAACTGCGTGATATCTATCACGGAGGGGCGGCGGGATGCCGGAGGCGGGCACGGCGGCGCTGGTCCTGACCGGTGGCGGGGCGCGGGCGGCCTATCAGGTCGGCGCGCTGATCGCCATCCGGGAGGTCTGGGGACGGCGCCGCGAAAATCCATTCCCGATCCTGTGCGGGACATCTGCCGGCGCCGTCAATGCGGCGGCGCTGGCGGTTTTTTCCGCCAATTTCAACGAGGCGGTGCGCAAGCTCGCCTACATCTGGCGCAACTTCCACGTCCACCATGTCTATAGGGCCGATACCGCGGCGATCACTCAGTCGGTGATGCGCTGGTCGTCGGCGATCCTGTTTGGCGCGCTGGTGCGCCAGTCACCCCGCTCCCTGCTCGACAACACGCCGCTGCGCGAACTGCTGGAGGCGCAGCTCGATTTCTCCGCCATTGGCCGGGCCATCGACGCGGGGCATCTGCGGGCGGTCTCGGTCAGCGCGTCGGGTTACACCTCGGGCGACAACCTGGCCTTCTTTCAGGCCTGCGACGATCTGCAGCCGTGGCGCCGGGAGAAGCGCATCGGCATGCGCACCGAACTGGAGGTGGATCATCTGCTGGCCTCCAGTGCGATTCCCTTCGTCTTTCCCGCGGTGCGTATCAACCGGGAGTATTTCGGCGACGGTTCGATGCGCCAGCTTGCGCCGATCAGTCCGGCCATTCATCTCGGCGCGCAGCGTATCCTCGTGATTGCCGGCGGGCGGCGTTCGGAGGAGGCGCGGCAGCGCACCGACTGCTACCCTTCGCCGGCCCAGGTGGCCGGCCACGCCATGTCGAGCATCTTCCTGGATGGGCTGGCGATGGACCTGGAGCGCCTGGAGCGCATCAATGCAACCCTCTCGGTGCTGACGCCGGAGCAGCGCGCCGTTGCGGGCATTCCGCTGCGCCCCATCGAAACGCTGGTGATCGCACCGTCCCAGCGTCTCGACTACCTGGCCGCGCGGCACCGCCAGACTTTGCCGCGGGCTTTGAGCATGGTCCTGAGCAGTATTGGTGCAATGCGGAAAGACGGTTCTGTGCTGCTCTCCTACCTGCTTTTCGAGCAGGGTTACACCCGTTCCTTGATGGAGCTCGGGTATCGGGATGCGATCAGCCGGCGTGCGGAACTGGCCCGTTTTTTGAGGGTCGATGGCTAGCGGCGGGTGCCCATGCGCGCCAATGGGAGTCGTCTGCTCGAAATGTGCAAAAAAATCATTCACAAAAAACTTCAAAAATTTAAAATAACCCCTTATTTTGAATAAGAAGTATGTTGTTTGCGTTTGTGCCGCCCGGTCATGTTGCGGTGCTCATTCAATGAGCATTCACCGGAGCGAACCGAATTCCACCCGCGGGGCCTGTCCGTCGCGAAGATTTTTCATAGGGAAGAAGGGTTTCTTCCTGCCATGAACCAGTTTGAAAGACGATGAAGATCCGTACTACTGTACTCACCCTGCTGAGCGTCTTTGCACTCAACACCGCGGTGCCCGGCGATGCGTTCGCTGCGGCGCATCATGCGGCGTCGAAGAAGGCCCACACCGCCAAGGCTGCACCCAAGGTCGAAAAGGCCGAGAAGGTGGCCAAGTCGTCCAAGTCAGGCAAGGCCAGGGGAAGCAAGGTCGCCAGGGCGGCAGAGGACAAACCGCAGGGGCGCAAGGTCGCACATGCGTCGCGCCACGCCCAGCATGCAGTTGCCGCTGCTGTCAGCCATGACATCGACCATGAGGGCAATCCGCTGCTCCAGTCTGCCGCTTTCATGGTGACGGACCAGGCCACCGGCAATGTGCTGCTCGAAAAGAACTCCGACACCGTGGTGCCCATTGCATCCATCACCAAGCTGATGACCGCGATGGTCGTGCTGGATGCCCGTCTGTCCCTCAACGAGACGCTGACTGTTACCCAGGACGACGTGGACACCCTGCGTAACAGCAGTTCCCATGTGCCGGTGGGCACCGAACTGCAGCGGGACGACATGCTGCGGCTCGCGCTGATGTCCTCCGAGAACCGCGCTGCGGCTTCCCTCGGCCGGAATTACCCAGGCGGCCTGCCGGCTTTCGTTGCCGCCATGAATCGCAAGGCCGCATCGCTGGGTCTGCACGACACGCGCTTCTCCGACAGCACGGGGCTGAATTCCGCCAACGTGTCGAGCGCCCGTGACCTGGTCAAGATGGTGTCGGCCGCCTCCCGCTATCCGCTGATCCGTGAATTCACCACCACCGCCAACTACGTGGTGTCGCTCAATGGCCGCCAGCGGCAGTTCAACAACACCAACTCGCTGGTCGGTAGCCCGAGCTGGCAGATCGGTGTGTCCAAGACCGGCTACATCAACGAGTCCGGCAAGTGCCTGGTGATGCAGGCCTGGATGCTCAACAAGCCGATGATCATCGTGCTGCTGGATTCCTTCGGCCGCTTCACGCGGGTGGCGGACGCCCAGCGGGTCAAGCGCTGGCTGGAGAGCGCCGCGGTGCAGCAGAAGCTCGCCGCCGCCGGCCGCCACGGTCCGGCGACCTGAGAGTTGTTGGGCTGAAATGAAAAAGGCGCCGAGAGGCGCCTTTTTTGCATCGTCAGGGCAGGGCTGGCCCTGCGGATCATGCGCGGGCCGTTCCCGTGGGGAGACTCATTCGCCCTCACGACCCAAGGAGAACTGTGACCTAGGTCTGGCGTGTCGCCGGAGCTACGTAGCCGAGCGCGCTGGAGATCTCGTCGGCGGTCTGGCGGATCAACGGGGCCCAGTCCGGGTTGAAACGCTCGGACGGGGTGGACAGGGACAGGCCGGCGATCAGGTCGCCGCTGTCGTCACGGATGCCGGCGGCGATGCAGCGCACGCCGGTTTCGACCTCGTCCAGGTCATAGGCGACGCCATGGCGGCGGACCTTGTCGAGCTCCTTCTCCAGGCCCTGCAAGGTGGTAATGGAGGTGGGCGTGGATGACGGCAGGCCGGTGCGGCGGGCGTATTCCTTGACCTTCTGGGCGCCGTCTTCGACGAGGAATAGCTTGCCGGTGGCGGTGGTGTGCAGCGGGGCGCGGGCGCCGACGATGTGCACCACGCGCACGGCGGACTTGCCGCTGGAGGTCCGTTCCACATAGACGATCTCGTCGCCGGCGCGGATACCGAGGTTGACGCTCTCGCCCGTGGTGCCGTGCAGGCGCACCATCGCGGCCATGGCGGTTTCTCGTAGGGAGATGCGCGACTTCACCAGGCTGCCCAGTTCGAGCAGGCGGATGCCCAGGCGGTAGGCGCCGCCGTCACTGCGTTCGACGAAGCCGCTGCCACTCATCGCACCGAGGATGCGATGGGCCGTGGAAGGATGAAGCCCGGTTTCCGCAGCGAGCTGCTTGAGGGGCACCGGATCGGGGTGCTCGGCGAGGACGTCGAGCAGCTTCATCATGCGCTCGATGACCTGGATGGGGCTTTTCGCGGTTTCTGGCGTGGACAACGGATTTCCTGCCTCTGATTCAAGGACGCGGAATGGTATCGCAGGTGCGTCGATTTCGCCTAGTGAAATGCCGCGCTGCCGCAAGACCCGTCACACCTTGATGGAAAAGGGTGAGAAATCGGTGTCCACATCGTAGTGATCCTCCCGCTCGGCCTCTTTCAGAAACGCGACGATCTTGTAGGTGAGCGGCGTGAACAGCGTCTCGACACCAACCTTGGTGATGAACTGGGCGAGCATGATGCCTGGCAGCAGCGCATTGGGAATCAGGCCGGAGTCCCAGAAGGCGAGGGGATAGAACAGCAGGGAGTCGACGCCCTCGCCGAAGATCGTCGAGCCGATTGTGCGTTGCCACAGGTGGCGGCCGCGGCTACGGATCTTCATGCGGGCGAGCACGTAGGAATTGACGAACTCGCCGCAGAAGAAGGCCGTCAGCGAGGCGGCGACGATGCGCCAGGTGGAGCCGAAGGCGATCTCGTAGGCAGGCTGGTTGGTCCACGTCGGGGCCGGCGGCAGGGCGACCACCACCGCGGCCATCACCGACGCAAAGACCATGGCGCCGAAGCCGGCCCAGATCACGCGGCGGGCGCGGGCGTAGCCGTATACCTCGGTGAGCACGTCGCCGAAGATGTAGGAAATCGGGAAGAACAGCACGCCGGCGCCGAAGGTCACCGGCCCCAGGCCCGGAACGACGATCTGCGCAGCCTTGGCGGGACCGATCAGGTTGGAGCACAGGTAGACGGCGACGAAGGCCGCCATCACGAATTCGTAATACTTGTACTGGCGTGGGGCTGGGGAATGCAGATGCGACGCAGTCGACATGGGGCTCTCCAGGAGATGGACGGGCCCACTTTCCTTGTCGAGGGGCCTCGGAATGCCTGTCAGTGTGGCACTGCAGCACGCCGACGGCAACGGACTCAGCCGGCGACCATGTGCCCTGCCATGCGCACCGCGATGCCGACCAGCGCGCCGAGGGTGGCAGGCTTCCAAACGTCGGCGACGCGCCGCCCGGCGGAGATCAGTACCGCCACGCCGGGTACGTCCAGCGGGTGGATCAGCAGGCCCGCGCTGGCCCCGTTGAGCGTGGCGGCGTTGGCTGTGCCGGCACGCAGCATCTCGTCCATGACGCCCATCATCGCGGTGCCGCCGGCCAGGTACTTGGTGAGGGTCGGCAGGATCAGCGTCGGGTCGGCACCGACCGCCAGCAGCAGCGGCGATAGCAGGCCGGTGAGGGCGTCCAGCGCGCCCAGACGGCGTAGGGCAAGGACCACGGTGAGGGACAGCACCAGCATCGGGATCGAGCCGACGGCGATCTTGAAGGCTTCGGCACCGGCCCGGTTGATCACGTCGAGGATGCCCTTGGCGCTCTCGGCCACCGGATGGTGCAGGGTTTCATCGACAGTGTGTTCGGTGCTGCTGAGCCCGCGCCCGAAGCCGTAATAGGTGGCAGCCGCGGCGGCCAGCCCGCCAACCAGTGACCAGCCGAGCACGATGCCGAAATGCAGGCCCATCGCTGCCATCGGCATCGATACGTTGGCCTGGGCCATGGCCATCACCATCGCCAGCGTGGCGGCCAGGTGGCGGCTGGAGGCGCCGCGCTGGTCCATCATCGTCAGCGTTGCGACGGGGGCGGCGAAGCTGACGAAATTGATCTGCAGCGCCGCGAAGACGCCCAGGCCGGTCAGGCCGACGGGGCGCAGCAGTGGGGCCAGCTGGGCGACGACCCAGTCGAGCACGCCCTTGGCTTCCAGCAGACGCATCAGGGACAGCATGACGATCATCACCGGTAGCAGCACGAAGAACGATAGCTCGACCGCCGAGCGGCCGGCACGCAGGATCACATCGATCAGCAAGTCCATGGATGCAGTGCAGCAAAAATGGCAACGGCCCCGATTATCGGGGCCGCATACGCCGTGGGCAAATTGATGGCAACCCTAGTTCACGCAGCGCTACTTGAGCAACGGTGCCAGAAGCGGTAGCAGCCAGGGGAGGGTGATGGCGGTGAACAGGCCGTTGAGGCCCATCGCCAGCGCGGCGAAGGCGCCCGTTTGCTCGCTGAGCTGGAAGGCCCGCGCGGTGCCGATGCCGTGGGAGGCCAGGCCGAGGGCGAAACCGATGCTGGCGTCGTCCTTTACGCCGAGGCGGCGCAGGATGCCGTCGGCGAAGATCGCCCCGAAGATGCCGGTCAGGATCACGAACACCGCGGTCAGCGAGGCCAGCCCGCCGAGGCGTTCGGCGACACCCATCGCGATCGGCGTGGTGACGGATTTGGGCGCCAGGGAGATCACTGTCGGTGTGCTTGCCCCCAGCAAGGCGCCTATCGCGTAGGCAGACAGGCCGGCGGTCAGCGAGCCGACCACGAGCGCGATCAGCAGCGGTCCGCCCATCGCGAGCAGGCGCTTGAGCTGGGCGTGGAGGGGCACCGCCAGCGCAACGGTGGTCGGGCCGAGCAGGAAGTGCACGAACTGGGCGCCATCGAAGTAGCGTTGATAGGGCGTGCCGGTGACCAGCAGCAGGACGACCAGGATGCTCACCGACACCAGCACCGGATTGACCACCGGGTGCCCCTTGGCCTTGCGGTGCAGCGCTAGCGCCAGCAGATATACGGCCAGCGTCAAGGTCAGCCACAGCAGCGGCTGGGCGGACAGATAGACCCAGATCTCGGTCATGCTTTCCGGACTCATCGCGAGGCCTCCTGCTTGCGCTTGCGGGTCAGGAAGTGCAGCGTCAGGCCGGTGGCGGCCAGACCCAGCACGGTACTGGCAACCAGCGCGACGAGGATCGGCCCGGCTTCATCGAACAGGCGGGCGCCGTGGAGCATGACGCCGGTGCCGGCGGGGATGAACATCAGCGACAGGTTCTGCAGCAGGGTGCCAGAGGTTGTCCGCAGGGATTCGGAAGGGCCGCGGCGGGCGATCAGGTAGACCAGCAGCAGCCCCATGCCGATCACCGGGCCGGGAACCGGCAGGTGCAGTGCGACGCGAAGGGCCTCGCCGGCAAGTTGGAAGGCCAGCAGGAGAGCAAACGCAGCGATCATGGTTGGAGGCCTCCGGGCAAGCGAAGGGATGGCTTCAAGGATACAAGGTGCATCTGGCGGCGAGGAGCGGGAGCAAGATCTGCGGAGGCCGTTGCAGCGGGCATTCGTTTGCCCGCCGCTGTTGAAACGAAGTCCGTGGGTGAATCAACCGGCCCCACGAGGGCCGGGCATCGTTTGCCTATTTGTTGTTGCGGGCCCGGGTGGCAACGCGGGTCGCCTGCATGAAGTTGTCGTAGCGGTTTTCCGCTACCGCAAACCACTGCAGCTGGTCGTCGCGGAATTTCTTCCAGGCCTCGTAGATCCTGCGGAACTTGGCGTTCTTGGTGGCGATTTCGTCGTAGAGATCCAGCGCAGTCTTGAAGGCCGCCGCCATCACCTCGTTGGGGAAGGGGCGCAGCTGGGTGCCCGAGCCGACCAGTTGCTTGAGGGCGGCGGGGCTCTTGGCGTCGTAGCTGGCCTGCATCTCCGAGTGGGCGCGCAGGCAGGCGTCCTCGAGGATGGCCTGGTATTCCTTCGGCAGCGATGCCCAGTGCTTCATGTTCACGTAGATGGAGAGCTGCGGCCCGCCCTCCCACCAGCCCGGGTAGTAGTAATACTTGGCGACCCGGTTGAAGCCGAGCTTGAGATCGTCGTAGGGGCCGACCCACTCGGCGGCGTCGATGGTGCCTTTTTCCAGGGCCGGGTAGATGTCGCCGCCCGGGATCTGTTGCGGCACCACGCCCAGCTTGGCCAGCACCTGGCCGGTGATGCCGCTGATGCGGAACTTGAGGCCCTTGAGGTCGTCGAGGGACTTGATCTCCTTGCGGAACCAGCCGCCCATCTGGGTGCCGGTGTTGCCGCAGGGGATCAGGTGGATGTTGTAGTCGCGGAAGAACTCGCGCATCAGCTCCAGGCCGCCGCCGCTGAGCATCCATGCCGTTTGCTGGCGGCTGTTGAGGCCGAAGGGCAGGCAGGTGTCGAAGGCGAACGTGGGGTCCTTGCCGACGTAGTAATAGGACGCCGTGTGGCCGATCTCGACGGTGCCGTCCTTGACCGCGTCGAGCACGCCTGGGCCGGGCACGATCTCGTTGGCGGCGAAGAGCTGGATCTGGAACTTGCCGCCGGTGGCCGCCGCCACGTGCTTGGCCACCGATTCGGTGGCGCCGAAGATGGTGTCGAGGGTCTTGGGGAAGCTGGAGGCGAGCCGCCACTTGATGGTTGGCAGATCGGCTGCGACGGCTGGCGCCGCCGTGGCTGCAACGCCGGCCATGCCGGCGCCGGCATGCTTCAGGAAGGAACGTCTTTCCATGCTCGCGTCTCCTTGCTTGGGGCAGACCTGCCGGTCAGGCGCCGGCGACGGTCATGCGGTCCACCAGGATCGAACCGCAGTGCTTTGAGCCGCGCACCAGCACGTCGGAGCCGATTTCCTGGATGCCCATCAGCATGTTCTTGAGGTTGCCGGCGATGGTGATCTCATGCACCGGGTACTGGATCTTGCCGTTCTCCACCCAGAAGCCGGCGGCGCCGCGAGAGTAGTCGCCGGTCACGTAATTGACGCCGTGACCGAGCAGTTCGGTGACGAGCAGGCCGCGGTCCATCTGCTTGATGAGGCCCTCCAGGTCGTATTGGCCGGGCTTGACCAGCAAGTTGTGGCTGCCGCCGGCGTTGCCGGTGGTCTGCATGCCCAGCTTGCGCGCCGAGTAGGTGCTGAGGAAGTAGCCCTGCAGCACGCCGTCGATGATGATTTCGCGATCCTGCGTGGCCACGCCGTCGTCGTCGAAGGAGCTGCTGGCGAAGGCTTTGGCCAGGTGCGGGCGCTCGGAGATCTGGATGTGGGACGGGAAGACCTGCTTGCCCAGGCTGTCCAGCAGGAAGGACGACTTGCGATACAGCGCACCGCCGCTCACCGCGTGCACGAAGGCGCCGATCAGGCCGGCGGCCAGCGGGGCCTCGAACAAGACAGGCACCTCGCAGGTCGGGATCTGGCGGGCGCCGAGGCGGGCCAGCGAACGGCGGGCGGCGAAGGTGCCGATTTCTTCCGCATCGGCCAACTCGGACGGATCGCGCTTGGTGGAATACCAGTCGTCCCGCTGCATGTCGTCGCCCTCGCCGGCGATCACCGAGCAGGACAGGTAGTGGCGGGAGCTGGCGTAGCCTCCGAGGAAGCCGAGGCTGTTGGCCGAGATGAAGTGGGCTTCCTGCATCGATACGCTGGCGCCGTCGGAGTTGCGGATCTCCGGGCTCACCGCGAAGGCGGCGCGCTCGCACTTGCGGGCCAGTTCGATGGCCTCCTCGGTGGACAGCTTCCACGGGTGGTAGAGGTCGAAATCGGGGAACTCCCTGGCCAGCAGGGCCTCGTCGGGCAGGCCGGCGGCCGGGTCGGGGGCCGTGAAACGGGCGATCGACACGGCGGCGTCCACGGTGGACTTCAGGGCCTCTTTCGAGAAGTCGGAGGTGCTGGCGTAGCCGCGCTTCTGACCGTCGTAGATGGTGACGCCAACACCCTTGTCCCGGTTGTATTCGATGGTGTCCACCTCGTCGCGGCGGACCGTGACGGACTGGCCGAAGCCCTCCGAAACATCCACCTCGCAGGCCGTCGCGCCGCGCTTGCGGGCGAACTTGAGGATGTCTTCGGCGATGGTCTTGAGCTGATCCTGGGTGAAGCTGAAACGGTTGTCGGCCATGGCGATCCGGTTGGAGAGGGGCTAAAGGCTATAATCTTACCCTTCCCGAGCACTTCCTGCCCCCAGATGGCCCACTACAAATATCATCAAGACGAAGAAGACACCGGCCCCAGCAAGTCGGAGCTCAAGCGCGCCAGCCATGCCTTGCAGGATCTCGGCCAGGAACTGGTCGCCCTCGGCAAGGAGCGCCTGGCCAAGGTGCCGATGGACGAGGATCTGCGCGACGCGGTGAAGGACTACCAGCGCTTCCCGTCCCACGAAGCCAAGCGGCGCCAGCTGCAATACATCGGCAAGCTGATGCGCAATGTGGACCCGGAGCCGATCCGCGCCGCGCTGGACGCCTTCAAGGGCGTGTCGGCGGTCGAGACGGCCAAGATGCATCGCCTCGAAAACCTGCGCACCAAGCTGATCGAGGACGAAAAGACGCTCCACGACATCGCCGTCGCCCACCCGGGCGCCGATCTGCAGCAGCTCCGCGTACTGCGCCGCAATGCGATCAAGGAGAAAGAGCAGAACAAGCCGCCGCGTGCCTACCGGGAGTTGTTCCGGGTCCTGCGCGAGTTGGAGGAGGGTGAGCTACCCGACGAGAGCGGCGACGAGATGCAGACCCAGGCTGGAGACGAGGAATGAGCGAGGGCGTGAAGATCGGCCTGGTGTCCATCAGCGACCGGGCCTCGGGCGGTGTCTATGAAGACAAGGGCATCCCGGCGCTGCAGGACTGGCTGGGCAAGGCCCTCACCACGCCGTGGGAGGCGGTGACCCGCCTGATCCCGGACGATCAGCCGTCCATCGAGCAGACCCTGATCGAACTGTGCGACGAAGCAGGTTGTTCGCTGGTGCTGACCACCGGCGGTACCGGCCCGGCGCTGCGCGACGTGACGCCGGAAGCCACGCTGGCGGTGGCCCACAAGGTGATGCCGGGCTTCGGCGAGCAGATGCGTCAGGTCAGCCTGGCCTTTGTACCGACGGCGATCCTGTCCCGCCAAGTGGCGGTGGTCCGCGGCCAGAGCCTGATCATCAACCTGCCAGGCCAGCCGAAGGCCATCGCCGAGACCCTCGAAGGCCTCAAGGAGGCCGATGGGCAGCAGAAGGTGCATGGCATCTTCGCTGCCGTGCCCTACTGCATCGATCTGATCGGGGGCCCCTACATCGAGACCGACGAGGCCGTCGTCAAGGCCTTCCGCCCCAAGTCGGCGATCCGTCCGAAGTAAAGCACTGAGGAGGTGGAAGGGCCTGTGAGAGGCCCTTTTTCGGCTGAACTGCCACGGAGCGCTCTGGCGCGTTAGTGGGGGTCGGTTTGTGGTTCCCCAAGTAGCCTTGAGAGAGGGGGGACCAGGCGTACGAGTTCTTCGCGGACCGGATGCCCGGACCGGCGCAGCGTCCAGATGTAACCACAGGCGGCCAGCGAGGATGCACTTGCCAGATGCAGGAAGGCGGAGGGCTGCCAGTAGCCTGTACGAATTGCAATCTCCAGGATGCCCGTTGCGGCGAGAGTTCCCGGAATCAGTTTGTAGCTGGGCAGAACGGCGGCAATCAGTGCTTGGTGTGAAAGGCCGTAGTGCGCGCGAAGGGCATATCCGAAGGACAGGAAGTGAATGCACGAGGCAATCGGCAGCAGACAAGCAACGGTGTGCAGATCCAGCCGGACGGATAGGCACAGAATGGCCAGAATACTGGTTTGGCTGATGGCCTCGGCGCGGAGCACCGTGCTGGCGTGACCGCCGGCGATGAGTGCATTGGACGCAAATTCAGTGGGGGTCCGGACGATTTGATAGAGGCAGAGATATAAGGCCAGAGCCCCGGCGTCCTGCCACTGCTGACCGAAGAAGAAGAGGATCATCGGCTGTGCGAGTATTGCCAAGGTGCTCAGCAAGGGCACGGTGATGCCGGTAATGAGGCGCATTGCATCGGCATACATGTCCGCCGGATTCTTGCCGTCCCGAATGCCTTGGGCAAACGCGGGAAGAAAGATCTGCCGGACGATGTCGTTGACCTTGCCCAGCAGCATGTTGTTGAGGCTCGATGCGCGGCTGAAAATGGCGACGGCGGTGAAGCCGAGGGTCTTGCCGAGAATCAGGTCGGGGCCGCTGACACCCAGCTCGCCAACCAGAGAGCCAGCACTCGATTTGCTGCCGAATGAAAGCACCGTGGCGAGGCCTCGGCGTGTCGGTGTAAGCAGGGCTATTTCGGGTTTCATGCAGGACATCAGGATGACGTTTGCGGCGTTGCCTGCAATGGACCCCCACGCCATGCTCATGTAGCTTTCGCCGGCCAAGGCTGTGCCCACGGTCACCCCAACCTGCACAACTGAATTCATTACGCTGACGATGGCCAATCGGTCGAAGCGCATCTCCCGCTTGAGCATCGACATGATGGGGGAGCCGAAAGGCAGGATGAGGAAATTGATGGCCAGGGTTGCAAATACGGTTTCCAGGCCGTGGTGCTTGAAGAAGGCGGCCAGGGGAACGCGCAGCGAAAATAGAATCAGGGCCATGGACCACGAGATCAGGAGCATCACCGTGAAGCCTGCTCGCAGGTGATCGCGGGTGATCTCCTTGAGTTGCACGAAATACTGCCCCACACCGAAATCGCGCAGGATGTGAGTGTAGGAAATGACGGACACGGCCACTGAGAAGACGCCGATTTCCTCAGGGGTGAGGATACGCGATACGACGACCACGCTGATCAACGAAAGGATGAAGCTGGCCACGGTGGCGAGGGTCGTGAATCGTACTGCTTGGCGGACGCTCATGAAGTCTTGATTGGGGGTAAACCGGAACGAGGTCGTTGGGGGGCGATGCCACCGCTGGATTGAACCGGAGAGAGACTGCTCTACGGGCCCCGTTTTCGATGGGCGATATGCCAGCTGCGGTACGTGTGCTGATCGCGCCGGATTATCGCCCAATATCCTGTCCGGGTTTGTGATGTTTGCCTGAATTCGCTGCAGGCTGTGCTGGGGATCTCTTCGTGCTTGCAGGGTGAGTTCGGCGGGGTGAATCTCAGTGGGACTGGAAGATCCGGATGACCTTGCCCGTGGGGCCGTGTGCAGGCTGGTAGCCGCCGGCCAGTTGCTTGCGGCGTTCCTGCTCACGCCACCAAGCGCGCAGGCCGAGGAGGACGGCGGTGATGGCGGCGTAGATCAGCGGCTGGGTGATGTCCTTCTTGACCAGCCACCAGAAGTGCACGCAGCCCATCACCGCGATCGGGTAGATGGCCCGGTGCAGGGCCTGCCAGCGGCGCCCGCCGAGCCTGCGAATGGCCGCGTTGAAGGACGTGGCGGCCAGCGGCGTCATCAGCACCAGCGCGGCGAAACCGACGGTGATGAAGGGGCGCTTGAGGATGTCCTTGGCGATGGCGTGCCAGTCGAAGAACTGGTCCAGCCACACGTAGGTGAGGAGGTGCGTCACGCCGTAGGCGAAGGCGAACAGCCCGAGCATGCGGCGCAGGCGCACCAGCCAGTGCCAGCCCGAGTATTTGCGCAGCGGCGTCACACATAGGGTGATCAGCAGGAAGCGCAGCGTCCACTCGCCGGTGGCGCGGGTCAGCGCCTCGATCGGGTTGGCGCCCAGCGTATCCATCTCCAGTCCGCGCCACAGCAGGAAGGCGGGTAACAGGCAGAGGACGAACAGGGCCGTCTTGATGGCGCCGAGTTGGGGGTTGGTCGGGGTCATGGTGGTCGTTTCTTGTAGTGTTCAGAAAAAGCGGCGCAGGTCCATGCCGGTGTACATTGAGGCGACCTGGTCGGCGTAGCCGTTGAACATCAGCGTCTTGCGCTTGGAGAACTCGCCGATGCGTCGCTCAGTGGCCTGGCTCCAGCGCGGGTGGTCCACCTCCGGATTCACGTTGGAGTAGAAGCCGTACTCGCTCGGTCCGGCCTTCATCCAGGCGGTGACCGGCTGTTTCTCGGTGAGGCGCAGCGTCACCAGGGACTTGGCACCCTTGAAGCCGTACTTCCACGGCACCACCAGTCGGATCGGCGCGCCATTCTGGACCGGCAGAACCTCGCCGTACAACCCGACTGCCAGCAAGGTCAGCGGATGGCGGGCCTCGTCGATGCGCAGGCCTTCGTTGTAGGGCCAGTCGAGCACCCCGTGGGTCATGGTGCTTTTGTCGTAATGGGATACGAACTCCACGTACTTGGCGCTGCCCTGGGGCTCCACCAGCTTGAGCAGGCTGGCCAGCGGAAAGCCTACCCAGGGGATGACCATCGACCAGCCCTCCACGCAGCGCATTCGGTAGATACGCTCCTCCAGCGGGGCGAGCTTGAGCAGTTCGTCGATACCGAAGGTGCGTGGCTTGTTCACCAGCCCCTCGACGCGCAGCGTCCACGGTGCGGGCTTGAGGCGGCGGGTGTTCTCGGCCGGGTCGGCCTTGTCGGTGCCGAGTTCGTAGAAGTTGTTGTAGGTGGTGACGGCCTTGTAGGGGGTCGGCGTCTCACCGATGCTGTAGGGGCTCTTGGTCAGCGGGCCGAGGCTCTGGCCGGCGGCGCGGGCCAGGCTGGCGGGCAGGGCTGCCGCCAAGGCGAGGGCGGTGGACTGGGTCAGGAAGCGGCGCCGGTCATGGTACAGCTCGGATGAGGTGATTTCGGAGGGCAGGATGTCGATGGGGCGGCGGATCAGCATGGCAGCGTGTCCATTGTGATTATTCGTGATGATGTAGACGGAGCAGGAACGCAAAAATTACAGTGCCGCACGCGGAGGTGATCTTCATCCGCGCCGGGCGCCGGTGGGCACGGCATCAATCACCCATCGGGTGCCGGCCAGCCCTTCGACCTAGCCGTCACCGTTGAGTTGCCGGTAGACCGTGCTGGCGATCGGCAGCAACGCGTCGCGCGGGAGCTTGCCGGAGAGGGCGTAGGCCTGGCGACCGTCTATCCAGTAGAACGTGGAGACGCCGTCCTGGTGGGCGAAGCGGAAAGCGGTGGCGCTGCTGTCCTGATTGTCGGCGCACACGTACAGCGTGAGGCGTTGGCCGCCGCTGTCCTCATACATCAGCAGTGCACCGGGGCCGTTGTCGGCGGTGATCAGGCGTCCGCCAACCAGGTGGAAGCCTTCGGCCGCCAGTTTGGGAGCGCGCAGTGCATGACCCAGGCGCTTCGACAGCCAGGCGGTCAGGTGCGCCTCCTGGTCGGCACCGACTTCCACTGGGTGGCGCACTTCAGGCGTGAACACCGCGTGGGCGACGGCTGCCCGTTGCGGCAGGCTGGTCAGGGCGGGTGGGGCAGCGTTGAGGGCGAGTTGGCGGTCGGCCATGATGCCGACCCCGATGCCCACGACGAGCCAAGCCGCTGCGATGGCCGCCTGACGGAAGGGCTTGTGGCGCTGTGTTTTCAGGCGGGCGGTGATGGTGTGGGGGATCGCGGCGTCGAGCTGGCGATCGTAGGCCGCATGCAGCAGGGCCTTCTGGCCGCGCCAGGTTTCGACGCTGGCCTGGTCATCCGGGGCTGTTGCGAGGTGGGCGGCGACCCGCATCGAATCCGTGGCGGATAATTGCCCGTCCACGTAGGCGTGTAGTTGGTCCTTGCTGACGTGCTCCTTGTTCATTTCACAACCTTCAGATGCACTGGCCGGTCCTCGCCGGCCAGGATGGCGCGCAGCCGCTCGCGGGCGCGGGACAGGCGCGACATGACGGTTCCCTGTGGAATGCCCAGGACGCGGGCAGTGTCGGCATAGCTGAGTTCCTCCAACCCGACCAGCAGCAGAATCTCCCGCTGCTCGGGGGGCAGGCGGCTCAGGGCGCGATCCAGGTCACGCACCTCCAGTTCATCCTGTTGTTGGGGGCGTACCGGAATGGCAGGGGTGTCGTCGTCCAGGGTGACGAGGGCGGGCCGCTTGCGCAGCTGGTTCAGAAAGACGTGGTGCATCATGGTCAGCAGCCAGGCCCGCAGATTGCCCGGCCGCCACAGCAGCCATTTGCCGAGGGCCCGCTCCAGGGTGTCCTGCAGCAGATCGTCGGCGTCCGCCTCGTTGCCGGTCAGCGCCCGTGCGTAGCGGCGCAGGCGCGGGATCTCGGCGAGGATGGCGTGCTCGGCGGACATCGGGCGTGGAGCTGCTTACGGGCGGGCGATGTGCCACTGGTTGTTGAGGAAGCCGTCTCCGCTGGTGTCGCCGGGCTTCTGGTCCTTGCTCCAGGTATAGAGCGGCCGGCCCTTGTAGGCCCACTGGCGGCGTCCGTCGTCACGGCCGACGACGCTCCAGTCGCCGCGGGCCTGGTCCTTTTCACTGGCCAGCAGCGGCGGCCAGTTGGTGGCGCAGGGGCCGTTGCAGACGCTCTTGCCGCTGCCGGCGGCGTCCTTGTCGAAGACGTAGAGGGTCATGCCCTGGGCGTCGGTGAGCATGCCGTAGCGGCTCTGGGCCGGCGAGGTGTCGTGCATGCTGGCACAGGCGCCGAGGGTGATGGAAAGGCTGGTGGCGAGTAGCAGTTTGTTCATGGCCGTGTCTCCGTGTTGTGTGGCTGGGTAGCGTTTAAACAGTACGCGTGGGTCGTTTATTCCAGGACCGCAAAAACAAATTCGCCTTTCCCCGGCATGGGCGCCGCGGTGCGCCGCCGCATGGTTTGCGCCTAGCAGCGGCCGAGCCGACTCTGCTAAACTCGCCGCCTGTCCAAGGTTCTTGCATGTAGCGGCCGGCGAGGGCGACAGTCCTCGCGACAGCGTTCTGCGAGCCTTCTTCCACCTGTTTTGAAAGCCTGATCCCGGATTCCAATGCGCATCCTGTTGAGCAACGACGACGGTTATTTCGCTCCTGGCCTGCATGCCCTTGCGGCAGCCCTGTCTGAAGTCGGGAAGGTCACCGTGGTTGCTCCGGAGCGGGATCGCAGCGGCGCCAGCAACTCCCTGACCCTCGATCGCCCCTTGTCCCTGCGCAAGGCGGCCAGCGGTTTCCATTACGTCAATGGTACGCCTACCGACTGCGTGCATCTTGCCGTCACCGGCATGCTGGACGAGTTGCCGGACATGGTCGTGTCGGGGATCAACCACGGCGCCAACATGGGCGACGACACGATCTATTCCGGTACCGTTGCCGCTGCCACCGAGGGGTTCCTGCTGGGTGTTCCGTCCATCGCCATTTCCCTGGTCGCCAAGGGCGCTTCGGATTTCTCCGGTGCAGCGAGGGTGGCTCGTGA
Source organism: Zoogloea sp. GDB6 (assembly GCF_056724105.1). Taxonomy (NCBI): domain Bacteria; kingdom Pseudomonadati; phylum Pseudomonadota; class Betaproteobacteria; order Rhodocyclales; family Zoogloeaceae; genus Zoogloea; species Zoogloea sp. GDB6. Next base: position 1,355,009 of record NZ_CM161497.1, read on the forward strand.
GCTGGTGGAGCGTTTCCAGCAGGAGCCGATCGGTATCCCTGCGTTGCTCAACGTGAACGTTCCCGATTTGCCTTACGACCAGATCAAGGGCATTCAGGTCACACGCCTGGGCAAGCGCCACAAGGCCGAGCCCACCGTCAAGTCGGTGACGCCGCGCAACGAGACCGTGTATTGGGTCGGCGCGGTTGGCGCGGCTCAGGATGCCGGAGATGGCACCGATTTCCATGCAGTGGCCAATGGCTATGTGTCCATTACGCCATTGCAGATCGATCTGACCCATCAGGGGCAGATTTCAACCGTACGCGGCTGGCTGGGCAAATGAGCAGCGAAGTGCTGCGCGCCGCGTTGCAGACCACTTTGCGGGCGCGGACCCGGATGGTCGAGCGGATCAAGGAACAGGGGGTACGCGACGAGCGCGTGCTGGCCGCCATGATGGCCGTGCCGCGCCATCTCTTCGTCGAGGAGGCGCTGGCTTCGCGGGCCTATGAAGACACGGCACTGCCTCTTGGCCTGCAGCAGACCATCTCTCAGCCCTTCGTTGTCGCGCGCATGATCGAATTGTTGATGGCTGGCCGCGAACTCGGCAAGACCCTGGAGGTCGGAACCGGGTGTGGCTACCAGGCTGCCGTGCTGTCGCAGTTGGCCACGGAAGTCTATTCGGTGGAGCGACTGCGCCCCTTGCTCGACCGTGCCCGTAACAACCTGCGTTACCTGCGTCGTCCCAACCTGCGCCTGAAACATGCCGATGGTAGTGTGGGGCTGAAGGAGGCCGCGCCCTACGACACAATCATCGTCGCTGCGGCGGCGCCGAAGGTGCCGCCGGCACTGGTTGAGCAACTGGCTGAAGGCGGCCGGCTGATTCTTCCGGTCGGTTCAGGGGAGCAGGTGCTGGTGCTGATCGAGCGAACGGCTCGCGGCATCCGAGAAACACGCCTCAGCGCGGTGCGCTTCGTACCCCTGCTGCCCGGCACAGAATGATTTATGCATAACCAATGATGTTGTCCCGCGTTTGTACCAGTAGTCTCCTGATCACCCTGCTGCTGGCCGGGTGCGCCACCAAATCGCCTGCACCGGTTGCGGAGCGCACGACGCGTCCTGCGGGCTCCGTGCCGGAAAAGACTGAAACCCCGGTGCCGCCGCCGCAACCCAAGGTGGCACGGCCGGGGTACTACATCGTCAAGCCGGGCGATACGCTGATCCGTATTGCACTCGATAACGGGCAGAACTACCGGGACATCGCCGCCTGGAGCGGGCTTGAGAACCCCAATCTGATTGAGGTCGGGCAGGAACTCCGTGTGCGTCCGCCCGAGTCCGGTGCCGTGACGCGTCCAGTGACCTCGTCTGGTGTCGACGTGCGTCCGGTTGCCACCAACGGTGCTGCAGCTTCCGCGGCTGCGGTGGGCAGTGACGGCGTCCGCCGGGAGCCGAAGGGCGGCAAGGTCGCGTATTCCGAGCAGGCTTGGGCACAGGCCCAGAAGCAGGAGGCGCCGATCGTCGTGGCCAAGGTCGAACCGCGGCCGGATGTTGCCAAGCCTGAAAGTGCAAAGCCGGAGGCGGCGGTCAAGGCGGAAACCAAGCCCGAGCCCAAGGAAGAGAAAAAGCCCGAGCCAGCCAAGCCGACGTCCGCTGCAAGCGGCGATGATGGCAAGATAGACTGGGCCTGGCCGGCTGCTGGCAAGGTCATCGCCGGCTTCAACGAAACCTCGAGCAAGGGCGTCGATCTGGCCGGCAAGACCGGTGACCCCGTCCTTGCGGCAGCCAGTGGCCGCGTCGTTTATGCGGGTACGGGTTTGCGCGGTTACGGCAAACTCGTTATCGTTAAGCATGACAATAACTTCCTGAGCGCATACGCCCACAACCAGAACCTGCTGGTCAAGGAAGGGCAGGCGGTGAGCAAGGGACAGAAGATTGCCGAACTGGGCGACACCGATAGTGATCGCCCGAAGCTGCACTTCGAGATCCGGAAGCAGGGCAAGCCAGTCGATCCAGGCAAGTTCCTGCCCTCGCGCTGAGTACCGCAAGGGGCTGGGCAGGGTCGAACGGTGCGCTGATATGAAAGACTATAGTCGCCGGGCATCACCCTTGCTGAACTTTGGGTGAGTACTGGCAGGAGGCGCTGCATGAACTGTTGTCTCCCAGAGTGTCTCCCCACGGTTCAGAGAGGGCTCCATGTACGATCCGGCCGTTCCTGAGGAACTCGAAAGTCCCGAGCAGGACCTGCCCCCGGAGGTCGAGGCCTTTCTCGAAGTCCCGGCGCAGTCCCCCGACACAGAATTCCTGGGTGATGTCACCCAGCTGTATCTCAACGAAATCGGTGCCAATCCGCTGTTGACCGCGGATGAGGAGCTGTCGCTGTCCCGCCGGGTCCGGCAGGGGGATTTCGTGGCCCGGCAGACGATGATCGAGCGTAACCTGCGTCTGGTCGTCAATATCGCCAAGCACTACCTCAACCGCGGCATCCCGCTGCTCGATCTGGTGGAGGAGGGCAATCTCGGCCTCATCCACGCGCTCGAGAAGTTCGATCCCGAGCGGGGCTTCCGCTTCTCCACTTATGCGACGTGGTGGATCCGCCAGAACATCGAGCGGGCGATCATGAACCAGTCGCGCACGATCCGCCTGCCGGTGCATGTGGTTAAGGAGCTCAACCAGGTGCTGCGCTGCCAGCGCCAGCTCGAAGCGGCCAGCAACGGCGACACCACCATCGAGGACGTGGCCCGCCAGCTGGGGCGGCCGGTGGAGGATGTGCGGGCGATCCTGGCCCTCAACGAGCACACGGCCTCGCTGGATGCGCCGCTGGATATCGATCCAACCCTGTCCATCGGCGAATCCCTGGCAGACGACGATGCCGAGACGCCGGATGTACAGATCCAGGATCTCGAAGTGGAGACCCTCGTGCGCGAGTGGATCGGCCAGCTCAGCGAAAAGCAGCGCATGGTGATCCGCCACCGTTACGGTATCGACGAGTGCGAGGTGCAGACGCTGGAGGAGCTGGCCGATAGCCTAGAGCTGACCCGCGAGCGGGTGCGCCAGATCCAGCTCGAAGCGCTTGGCCAGTTGCGCCGCATCATCAAGCGGCGTGGCGTCTCGAAGGATGTGCTTCTCTAGTCCGGGGCGGTGGGCGGAATGCCGGCCAACCGCCGCGGCGTTCCGCCAACTCATCTCCCGTCAGGATTGAAACCCATGAGCGAAACCGTTCGCGTCTATCACAATGCCCGCTGTTCCAAGAGCCGCTCCGCCTGCACCTTGCTGCAGGAAAAGGGCGTTGCACTGGAAATCGTCGAATACCTCAAGACCCCGCCGAGCCGGGCCGAGCTGGCTGAACTGGTCAGGAAGCTGGGTGTGCCGGCCGAAAGCATCGTGCGTACCGGCGAGGACATCTACAAGTCCGACTACAAGGGACGCGCGCTCAGCGAGGACGAGTGGCTGGACGCGCTGGTGGCGCATCCCATCCTCATCGAGCGGCCGATCGTCGTGTGCGGTGAGTGGGCCGTGGTCGGCCGGCCGCCGGAAAAGGTGCTGGAATTGTTCTAATGCAAGAGCCGGGGGTGAGTTCATTCGCCCCCGGCTCCAGCTTCAGGCGTCAGCGCTTGTTCGCGAGAGTGGTCTCGCGGGCGGCCTTCACCGCCTCGCCGAGTTGGAACACCGACATCGCGTAGAAGCTGCTGCGGTTGTAGCGGGTGATTACGTAGAAGTTCTGGTAGCCGAGCCAGTATTCGCTGCTTTCGCCGGGAGTGACGAGCTCGACGAAGGCGGCCTTGTTGGTAGGCATTTCGCCGCTGCTGGCCTTCACACCATGGCTGGCCAGCGTGGCCGGATCGAAGGCTGGATCCACGTCGTTGGCGATCAGTTCAGCGAGGTCAGCGCCCTGCGTCACGCTGGCGCGAAGGGCGATTGGGGCGCCGCTCTCCCAGCCGTGCATCTGCATGTAGCGGGCAACGCTGCCGATGGCATCCTTGGGGCTGTTGAGCAGGTCGATCTGGCCGTCGCCGTCGAAATCCACCGCGTAGTTGCGCACGCTGCTTGGCAGGAACTGGGGCAGGCCCAGCGCGCCGGCGTAGGAGCCCTGGTAGTCGAGCGGGTCGCGGTGCTGTTCGCGCGCCATCAGCAGCAGGTTTTCCAGTTCGCTGCGGAACAGCTCGGCGCGCCGAGGATAGTCGAAGGCCAGCGTGGACAGGGCCGACACCGCCTGGTAGTTGCCGGTGTTGCGGCCGTAGATGGTTTCCACGCCAATGATGCCGACGATGATCTCTTCCGGCACGCCGTACTTCTCGCTCGCCGCCTTGATGGTGTCCTGGTAACGATCCCAGAAAGCCACGCCAGCCTTGATGCGTACCGGCTCGATGAAACGGCCCCGGTAGCGCTGCCAGGAACGTACGCCAGGATCCTTTGGCGGCGAGATGGCCTTGATCACCGACGGTAGATACTGGGCGCGGCGGAAGATGTAGGTCAGCGCGTCCTTGTCGAAACCATGGCGTTGCTGCATCTCGGCGATGAATTGCTGGGTTTCGGGGCGGTCGGCGTAACGATCGGCGGCGTGGGCGGTTACCGACGCGAGGAGGCCGGCCAGAAGGGAGAGCGTCAGGTGCCGACGGAGGAGGGCTGTTTTCATCGAGGGTGGAAATGCTTGATGGCGTGCTTCAGGCGTTGGAGGGCTGCGGGGGCGATGCCGGCGGGGCCATAACGCAGACGGGCGTATTCGGTGGCGATGCGATTCACGGTGTCGGCAAGATCCGGCCGTAGTGTGGAGATCCTTTGGGCATAGTCTTGCGGGCTTTCCCAAGCCGCCCGCGGGAGACCCGCGGAGGAAAGGCGTTTGCAGAACGTCAACCAGTTGCGGTCCAGGGCGTCTGCCGCTGTGCGGCGCCGTAGCGCCCATGCGGTCAGCAGAGCCATGGCGACAGCGCAGGCACCAGCCATCAGGGCAGTGATCGTCTGCCAGTCGGCATCGGCTATGCCCATTCCGGAGAGCAGCGCTTTCTGGCGGGCCGGATTGTACCCGAGAACCCATTGATTCCAGCGGTTGTCCAGGGCATCCAGCTGGTTGCGCAATGTCCGCAGCCAGGCGAGATCACTGCGCGCCAGCAGCGGCAGGTGGCCGTCGTCCGGCAGGGCCGCGGCAAGGCCGCCGTCGATGCGGCGAGGGGCGCTGGCCGCGGTCGGGTCGATACGTTTCCAGCCCTGTCCCGCCAGCCAGACTTCGGCCCAGGCGTGGGCGTCGGATTGGCGGATCACCAGCGTACCGTCCACCGGGTTGAGTTCGCCGCCCTGGTAGCCGGTGACGACCCGCGCCGGGACGCCTGCCGCGCGCATGGTGATGACGAAGGCGGAGGCAAAGTGTTCGCAGAAGCCCTCTTTCGTGTCGAACAGGAAGTTGTCCGCGTCGTCACGGCCAAGCGGTTGTGGGTCGAGGGTGTAGCTCAGGCTGCGCCGACGGAAATCGGCGATGACTCGCTGGAGGATATCTCCGGCATCGCGGGCTTCCTGTCTGATGCGGACGCCGAGCGCCTGGGTACGTGGATTGCTGCCGGCGGGCAGTGCCAAGGCTTCGCGCAGTTCGCGAGGCGTGGCGTTGAGACCAACCGGAGTATGGGGATAGGACACCAGCGAGAGCCGGATCCGGCTGCGCACCGGTTCGGCCGACATCAGCTGGAAGTCGGTGCCATAGCGTAGGCCGGGGGCGTCGCCCGGGAAATCAAGGGCTAGCAGCCAGCGCTGATTGTGGGCTTCCAGCGTCAGTGTGTATGGGTAGGCGACGCCCTGGGCGGCATAGCTCGGGCGTGAGGCCATGTCGTTTCGGCCCGCGCGCCAACTGTGGCCGTCGAAGAGGTTGAGAACGGGGCCGCGCCAGTAGCGTTCCGAGGGCGGCGGCAGTTCACCGGTGAAGGCCGCTCTGAAGGCAATTTCACTGGATTCGCTCAAGCGCGCCACGTCACCCGGTGTCATGTTGTCCGACAGTCCGCTGACCCGGTTGTAGGCATCCGCCGGCAATCCCCATAGGGGGCCTTGTACGCGGGGAAACAGGACAAACAACACCAGCATCAGCGGAACGCCTTGCAGTGCCAGCCGCGCGGCGGAGGCGAGGCGCACCTTTGGCGCGAGGGGCGGCCCCTCCAGTGCCAACAGGCTACCGATGGCCGTCGTCGTGCCGAGCAGGGCGAGGGCCGCGATGAGCATGCCCTGTTGGTAAAGGAACTGGCCGGTCTGCATGAAGAAACACAGCAGCAGAACAACCCGTCCGTCACGACGGCTGTCGGTTTCGAGTAGCTTGAGGCTCAGCAGTCCCGCGAGGAAGGTAATGCCGGGATCCTTGCCAAACAGATGTCGGTACTCCAGCAAGACCAGGCCCACCACTAAGGTGCCGAGACTCAGCAAGACGAAACGGTGTGGCAAGCGGCCCTTGCCGGCAGCGATGGCGCCGCGCCATGCCAGCAGCAGGGCGCAAATGGCCGCCAAGGCAGGGGGAAGGTGCTCGACGTGGGGTGCCAGACTGATGGCCGCGCTGGCGATCAGCCAGCCGGCTTGGTCGGGGCGCAGGCCGGTTTCAGTCATGGTCAGGGCCGAATAGCGCCAGAGCGACGAGGCAGGCGTGCTTGTGGGGGGCGCCGTGGGCTGGACGAAGCATCGTGCCGGGAATCCGCAGACCATATTCGAGGCCGGCCTGCTCGGCGTCGATGACCCAGCGGGCCAGGCGGGACAGGCGGGCCTCGGTGTCCAGGCCGGCGGGCAGGGCCTGCCAGTCGAGCCAGATCGTGCTGCGCCCGCCGCCATCGAAAGTCTTGGTACGCCATGGGCCGCCCCGGGCCACGGCTTTCCAGGCCACGTGACGTGGTGAGTCGGCCGGCTGGTGATGGCGCAGACCGGCGAAGTCGTCCTGTCCGTGGCTGCGGGGGCTGTCGCCGGGGAGGTCGTCCAGGCCGTAGGGAAGGCCGGGGGCATGGGCGTCGGGCATCGGATAGACCAGTCCGCGCAGATCGGGCTGGAGTAGGCTCCAGGCGCGGATCAGACCGAGTGGATGCTGGGTCTCCAGGGTCAGGCGGGGGAGCTGAAGCCACCCGCGACGCGTAGTGGCTATAGCGACGTGCTGCAGGGCCTGGCCGGCCGCGGGCAGGTCGAAGCGTTCTGGCGTCGTGGCAGGCGTGATGCGTGTCGGTCGCAGTTGCAGTCCTATGCGGGGGCGTGTTGTCGGGTTGTTCAGCAGGACGCCGAAGTGCGCAGGGGCGCCGCAGAAAACCGGTTCGACGCGGCCAGGGGCAATGCTCAGATCGACCAGGTTGCGGAAGGCGTGGTGGATGCTCATCCAGGCGACGCCGCCGACCAGAAAAGTCAGGGCATAGCCCAGGCTCAGGGAATAGTTGATCGACGTCAACAGCATCACTGCGAGGGTGGCGCCGAGAGTGAGCCCAAAGCGCGTGGGCAGCACGAAGATGCGCCGTTGGCCCAGCAGGATAGGCGGTGCCTCCGGGGCGCTGACGCGGAACAGCCAGCGCTCGAAGGCCGTGTGCAGGGGGGCGAGCTTCATCCGGGCAGCGGCACCGCTTCGATCAGGCGACGTGCCAGTTGGTCGGGCAGCAGCGGAGCGTCGTCGGCTGCGCGCAGGCGGTGGCCGGCAACAGCTGGCAGGACGGCCTGCACATCTTCGGGCTGTACATGATCACGTCCGGCCAGCAGGGCCCACGCCCGGGCGGCCGCCAGCATGGCCAGGCCGGCCCGGGGCGACAATCCGATGGCAAAGCCCGGGCCCTGGCGGCTGTGGGCAAGGAGCGCCTGCACGTAATCGAGCAGACGGGGGGCGGCGTGAACCTGGCGTACGGCGGCAAACAGGCCGGCCAGTTCGTCGGCCTGGAGTTCGGGTTGCAGGCGCGCCAGCATCTCCCGGCGATCCTCCCCGGCAAGCAGCGCGCGTTCCGCGACGGGATCCGGATAGCCCATGGAGATGCGCATCAGGAAGCGATCGAGCTGGCTTTCCGGCAACGGAAAGGTACCGATCTGTTCGGCCGGATTCTGCGTGGCGATGACGAAGAAGGGCTCGGGCAGCGGCCAGGTGCGGCCTTCAGCACTGATCTGGCGTTCCTCCATGGCTTCGAGCAGGGCGCTCTGGGCCTTGGGCGTTGCGCGGTTGATCTCGTCGGCCAGCACCAGTTGGGAGAACACCGGGCCCGGATGGAAGCGGAAGGCGCCTTCCCGCTGGTCGAAGATCGACACGCCGACGATGTCGGCAGGCAGCATGTCGCTGGTGAACTGGATGCGCTGGAACTGCAGGCCTAGCACGCGGGCGAGGACGTGGGCCAAGGTCGTCTTGCCGACGCCCGGGATGTCCTCGATCAGCAGATGGCCGCGGGCCAACACGCAGGCAAGGGCGAGACGGACGGCATGTTCCTTGCCAAGAATGATCCTGCATGTGGCTTCGGCAAGTCGATTGGCAATCTGATGCGGCATGGGGCGGGCTTTTTTCAGGCTGGAGTTAAGGGGATAATGATTCCACAACAGCGCTCTCGGCGCCGTGCTCCACAGACCGACGCAAGGTCGTGGAGTTCGCGCCGGACAAGGCGTGCGCCGGAGAGTGCCAGCATTCGCGACGTATAACAAAACACTGTGAGAGGCAGGGGAGAGTTTATGACGAGTACCGCATTCATTACGCACCGGGATTGCTGGTTGCATAACATGGGTGAGCATCACCCGGAATCCCCGGAGCGTCTCGGTGCGATCAACGACCGTCTGATCGCAGCGGGGCTCGACATGTACCTGGCCTTCCACGATGCGCCGCAGGCCACGATAGAGCAGCTTTCCCGCGCGCATCCCCGCGAGCACGTCGAGGAATTGCTCGCCAGCGTGCCCGAGCACGGCATCCGTCACCTGGATCCGGATACCGCCTTGTGCCCCAATACCATGAAGGCTGCGTTGAGGTCTGCGGGTGCAGGTATTTACGCCACCGATCTGGTGTTGTCCGGCCAAGCAGAGAACGCCTTCTGTGCAATCCGCCCGCCCGGTCACCATGCCGAGGCCGGCAAAGCGATGGGCTTCTGCTTCTTCAACAACGTTGCGGTGGCTGCCAGGCATGCGCTCGAGGAGCACGGCCTGAAGCGGGTTGCGATCGTGGACTTCGATGTGCACCACGGCAACGGGACGGAGGACATTTTCAAGGACGACCCCCGGGTGCTGATGGTCAGCATCTTCCAGCACCCGTTCTACCCTTACAGCGGCGCTGACAATCCGGCCCCGAACATGGTCAATGTGCCGATGAAGGCGGGCAGTCGGGGGGATGTATTCCGTGAAGTAGTTACCAACATCTGGATGCCGGCTTTGCGCAACCACGCACCCGAGATGATCTTCATCTCGGCGGGCTTTGATGCGCATTACGAGGACGACATGGGCTCCATGGGCCTGGTCGAGGCCGACTATGTGTGGGCCACCGAACAACTCAAGACCGTGGCCGCCGAATGCGCCGGGCGCCGCATCGTGTCCCTGCTCGAAGGGGGCTACTCCCTGTCGTCGCTGGCCCGCAGCGTGGTTGCCCACGTCAAGAGCCTGGCAGATCTGTAAGCCGGTCGCTGTCGCTCTCCCGAAACCCGCTTCGGCGGGTTTTTTGTTTCATGGCTGGCGTGACTTCGTCACGGTTGTGGGTGCCTTTTGGTAACGGCTGTTTGCACCCGTCTATGCTTCTCGAAGTGATTGGGTACAATACCCAACTTTCCCTCTCCAGCACTAGCTCATGATTACCGGTTCGATTGTCGCCATCGTTACCCCGATGCTCGAAGATGGCAGCCTGGATATTTCCCGTTTTCGCAGCCTCATCGACTTCCACGTCAAGGAAGGCACCGATGGCATCGTCGTCGTCGGCACCACCGGCGAATCGCCCACGGTGGACGTCGAGGAGCACTGCGAACTGATCCGCGTTGCCGTCGAGCATGCCGCTGGACGTATTCCCATCATCGCCGGCACGGGCGCGAATTCCACCCGAGAAGCCATCGAGCTGAGCGAATTCGCGCGTGAAGCCGGTGCGATCGCCAGCCTGTCGGTCGTGCCTTACTACAATCGCCCGACGCAGGAAGGCCTCTACCAGCACTTCCGTGCCATCGCCGAGGCGAGCCCGCTGCCGATGATTCTCTACAATGTGCCGGGGCGCACGGTGGCGGACATGTCCAATGACACCGCGCTGCGTCTGGCCGAAATCCCCAACATCATCGGCATCAAGGACGCGACCGGCAACATCGACCGCGCCTGCGACCTGATCGCCCGTGCCCCCAAGGATTTCGCGCTGTATACCGGCGACGACATGACCGCACTGGCCTTCATCCTGCTGGGTGGTCATGGCACCATCTCCGTTACCGCCAACGTGGCGCCGCGCCTGATGCATGAGCTGTGCGTCGCCGCTTCCGCCGGTGATGGCGTGAAGGCCCGCGAGATCAACGCCAAGCTGGTCGGTCTGCACCGCCACCTGTTCTGCGAAGCCAACCCCATCCCGGTCAAGTGGGCTGTCGAACAGATGGGTCTCATCGGGTCCGGCATCCGCTTGCCACTGACGCGTTTGTCCGAGGGCTGTCACGAGCGCGTGCGTGACGCCATGCGTCAGGCCGGCATCGAAGTTTGAGTTTGTATTTCCCATCCCGAGGGTTACGCATGCAAAGCCGAAAGCTGGCTTCCGGTTCGGCAATCGTCGTAGCGACGATTGCATTGGCCGGTTGCTCCGGTTCCTTGCTGGAATCGAAGAAAATCGATTACAAGAGTGCGGCAACTGCCGCCACGCTGCCTTCGCTGGAGGTTCCGCCCGATCTCACCACGCCTGCCGCGGATGATCGCTATGCTGTCCCGGATCTGAACCCCAAGGGTTCCGCCACGTTCTCCGCCTACAACGCGGAGCGTAGCGGGCAACAGGCCGGAGGTGGCGCCACGGCTGTCAAGCCCGCCGCGAACGTCGTTGCTCCCCAGTCCATCGACAAGATGCGCATCGAACGCTCCGGCAGTCAGCGCTGGCTGGTCGTGCCGGGTACGGCGGAGAAGCTGTGGCCGCAAGTCCGTGAGTTCTGGCAGGAAAACGGTTTTCTGTTGAACGTTGATCGCCCCGAGATCGGAGTGATGGAGACCGACTGGGCCGAGAATCGCGCCAAGATCGACAGCGACATCATTCGCCGTACGCTCGGCAAGGTGATCGATGGCCTGTACTCGACCCCCGAGCGCGACAAGTTCCGTACCCGCTTTGAAACCGGGAACGAGTCCGGCTCGGTCGAGATCTACATCAGCCATCGCGGCATGGTGGAGATCTACCCGAACGAAGCCAAGGACCGCACGATCTGGCAGCCGCGTCCGGCAGATCCCGAACTGGAAGCGGAGTTCCTGCAACGTCTGATGATCCGTCTCGGTGCCGACGAGACGCGTGCCAAGGCGCAGATCGCCGCGGCGCCGGTAGCCGACAAGGCCAAGCTGCAGAGCGCGTCAGGTGGTGCTTCCGTGCTGCAGGTACAGGAAGGCTTCGACCGTGCGTGGCGGCGTGTGGGGTTGGCTCTCGACCGCGTCGGCTTCACTGTGGAAGACCGGGATCGCTCCCAGGGCATTTACTACGTGCGCTATGTGGATCCGGAAGTCGACGTCAAGAAGAAGGGCGACGAAGGGCTGCTGTCCAAGCTGGCCTTCTGGCGCAGCAGCGATTCCAAACAGTCGATCCAGACTGGCAACCAGTACCGCATTTACGTGAAGAACAGCGACGGCGGTTCATCGGTGCAGGTGCTGACCCGCGAAGGCGGTACGGACACGTCCGATTCCGCTCGCAAGATCCTGGGTCTGTTGTTCGACCAGCTCAAGTAAGGTTGCTTGTTGCTTGCTGTTACAAAAATGCCGGGCATGCCCCGGCATTTTTTTGGCCTAGCCTCTGCGATTGCGGAATACCTGCGCAGAACACGACCGGAAAACAGCAACAAAAAAGCCAACCCGCAGGTTGGCTTTTCTTGCTACCGGAGAAAACCTGATTACTTCTTCTCGGCGGGAGCAGCAGCGGCGTCAGCCGGCTTGGCAGCGTCAGCAGCCGGAGCAGCAGCGTCAGCGGGCTTGGCAGCGTCAGCAGCCGGAGCAGCGGCGGGAGCGGCTTCAGCGGGCTTGGCTTCCGGAGCGGGAGCAGCAGCGGGAGCGGGGGCCGGAGCTTCAACGGGCTTCGGCTCTTCCTTCTTGCCGCAAGCGGAAACAGCGAGTGCAACGAGAGCAGCAACCAGGAGAGATTGTTTCATTGTTGATTTCCCTTATCGATAAATGAAGTACAACAACCTAAATTTAGGAGCAATCAGGTGGGGGACCCGATCTGGTTCGAATGCTATCACGGACGAAGTGCTTGAATAAAGACATTGTTGCGTTGCCGCAACAGAGACAAGCGCTTGTCAAGCGCTTTGATCAAACTTGCGCCTTATTCCATCAGCGATTTTGATGGATGTGCAAAGCCGCAGCAGTACCAATCATACAGCAGAGCCAGGCCTTCCTCGGACAGGCCGACGACCGAATCGAGCCGACGTTGATCCGCCAGATTCTGCAGGACCGGGAGGTCTTCCTCTTCGACGGGAACCGGCTCGCCGTTCAGGAAGAAGCGGCCGTCGGAGAACAGCAGCAGGCTGCGTGCATCGAGCCGGTAGCCATCGGCCAGGCAGGCAGCGGTGAATTCCTCATGCTCCAGCGGTTCGTCCGGGCAGTCGAAGAAGACGTGGGGCTTCGGCTCGGTGAGATAGGCGCCGAGGAAGTCACGTACGTCCTCGCGGGTCCAGGTGATGCGCTTGAGGGTGTCGACCACCCGGTCGATCATCGCATCGCCGATTTCAGCCGAATGGGCCTGGAGTTTCAGGTCCGGGTCGGCGTAGATGCCGTCGATCTGGATCGTTTCCTGCAGGTGGCCCATGAACTGCTGGGCGAGTTCCTGGGACGTCGGCGAGCGGAAGCCGATCGAATAGGTCGTGCATTCGCCGATGGCGATGCCGTTGTGGGCCCAGTGGGGCGGCAGGTAGAGCATGTCGCCGGACTCCAGCACCCAGTCGTGCACGGGCTGGAAGTTCTGCAGGATCTTCAGCGGCGCATCCTCGACGAGGCTGCGGTCGTCCTGGTTGCTGATCAGCCAGCGGCGCTGGCCGATGCCCTGCAGCAGGAACACGTCGTAGTTGTCGAAGTGCGGGCCGACGCCGCCACCATCGATCGCGTAGCTGACCATCAGGTCGTCCAGGCGTGCCTGGGGGATGAAGTCGAAACGGTGCAGCAGGTCGTCGCCATCCGGGCAGAACAGGTTGAGGCCCTGCACCAGCACCGTCCACGGGTGCTTCTTGCGGCGCAGGTCGGAGGCCTTCTGCGGGCCGCGGATGACTTCCCAGGATTTGTTGTCGTGGGTGACGTAGCGGGATTCCACGTCAGGGTCGCGGGCCAGTTCGAAGAGTTCGTCCTTGGTTGCGACGCCGGTGAAGCCGGGAACTGCCTGGCGGATCAGCAGTGGTTTTTTTTGCCAGTATTCGGCGAGGAATTCCTCCGCCGTCAGGCCGCCCAGAAGTGTATTCATCATCGCGCGATTATAGCCGTTCGCCTTGCAAAGACCGGTCCCGCCGCTAAAATGGCGCCCTTCATTTCTGGACTCCCGGCCATGCGCGAAGCGGTCATCGAATCCCTCGACCATGAGGGGCGCGGCGTCACCCATCTCGATGGAAAGACGATCTTCATCGAAGGTGCCCTGCCTGGCGAGCGGGTGACGTTCACATCCCACAAGGTCAAGCCTAACTACGAACTGGCGGATGCGGACCGTATCCTGAAATCCAGCTCTCAGCGTGTCGAACCGCTCTGCCCGCATTTCGGCGTCTGTGGCGGCTGCAGCATGCAGCACCTGGAGCCGGGTGCCCAGGTGGCAGCCAAGCAACGCGTGCTGGAGAACGCCCTGTGGCACATCGGTCGCGCCAAGCCCGATGTGCTGTATCCGCCCATCGTTGGACCGGATTGGGGCTACCGTTATCGCGCCCGTCTCACCGTACGCGATGTGCCCAGCAAGGGCGGCGTACTGATCGGCTTCCACGAGCGGCGCAGCAGCTATGTGGCGCCGATGGAGAGCTGTGCGATCCTGCCGCCGCATGTGTCGGACATGGTGCCGCGCCTGCGCGAGCTGGTGGCGGGCCTGTCCGTGCCCGACCGGCTGCCGCAGATCGAGATCGCCGTCGGCGAAGGGATCACGGTGCTGGTGTTCCGCCACATCGTGCCGCTCAGCAAGGCCGACACGGCACGCCTGAAGGCTTTTGCCGAGGCTGAGCAGGTGCAGGTGTGGTTGCAGCCCAGCGGACCCGATTCCGCCCACCGCCTGCATCCCGCCGAAGCCCCCGGTCTGGCCTACACGCTGCCGGAGTTCGGTGTGTCGATGGCTTTCCGGCCGACCGATTTCACCCAGGTCAATATGTGGATCAACCGCGTGCTGATGCGGCGTTCGATGCAACTGCTCGATCCGCAGCCCGGCGAGCGTATTGCCGACCTGTTCTGCGGACTCGGCAACTTCAGTCTGCCGATCGCTGCGCTGGGCGCCCATGTGATTGGTGTGGAAGGCAGCGAGACGCTGGTCCGCCGAGCTGGCGAGAACGCCGCCGCGAATGGCCTGGCGGCGCGCTGCGAGTTCTACGCCGCCAATCTCTTCGAGGCCACCGAAGACAGCCTGGCGGCCCTTGGTCATCTGGACAAGATGCTCATCGACCCGCCGCGGGAAGGCGCCATCGCGGTGGTCAAGGCGCTCGGCGAACAAGCGCCGAAGCGCATCGTCTATGTATCTTGCAACCCGGCCACGCTGGCCCGCGATACGGCCGTGCTGACCAAGGAGAAGGGTTACCGGCTGAAGGGCGCGGGCATCGCCAACATGTTCCCGCAGACTTCCCACGTGGAATCCATCGCGTTGTTCGAGCGGGACTGAGCGTTCAGGACGAGGCTGCAAACAAAAACCCCCGGCGAGCCGGGGGTTTTTGCTGATTCTTGCGATGCTTGCAACGATTAGTCGCGTTCGCCGGTGAAGGACATGATCAGGTTCAGAAGGCTGACGAACACGTTGTAGATGTCCAGGTACACCGCCAGCGTGGCCGTCACGTAGTTGGTCTCGCCGCCCTGCACGATGGCGCTGATGTCGTACAGGATGTAAGCCGAGAACAGCAGCACCACGACCGCCGAGATGACCAGGTGCAGCACCGGCATCTGCAGGAAGATGTTGGCCACCATGGCGATCAGCACGACCACCAGGCCGACGGTCAGGAACTTGCCCATGCTGCTGAAATCGCGCTTGGAGACGCTGGCGATGCCCGCCATCGTCGCGAAGATGGCCGCGGTGCCACCACCGGCCAGCGCGATCATCGAGCCACCGTTGGAGAAGCCGAGCGCCACCTGCAGGATGCGCGACAGCATCAGACCCATGAAGAAGGTGAAGGCCAGCAGAAGGGCCACGCCGACGCCGCTGTTCTTGTTTTTCTCGATCCCGTAGAAGAATGCGAAGGAGACGCCCATGAAGAGCAGGAAGCTCATCAGCGGGCTGCCCGCCAGGAACGAGAACTGCATTTGTACGCCGATCAGCGCACCGGCAACGGTCGGCACCATGGAAAGTGCGAGCAGCAGATAGGTGTTGCGCAGCACGCGGTTGGCGCCTTGCGACAAAACCTGCGTTTGCTGACCGTAAGTGTCGAGTTGCATGTAAAACCTCCGAATGACATTAGCAGGATGGCCTGCACGGACTGAGAGTAGCGAAGGCTCCAGGAAGTTTCAACCGCAGCCCGATTTCATGCGGCTTGGCGAAACGGGCGTACATGTTAGAATGCGCGCCCTGCATATGCGCAAGGCAATGCATTGGAAGCGTGGCAGAGTGGTTGAATGCACCGGTCTTGAAAACCGGCGTGGGGAAACCCATCGTGAGTTCGAATCTCACCGCTTCCGCCAGATACCCAGTAAAGACGCCCCTTTTGGGGCGTCTTTACTTTGTCCGTCCTGTGGATGAATGCCTGCAAATGGCTGTGATGGATGCCATATGATCTAATTCCCTTATCGACAATATGGGCAATGCCCTGCAGGGAGACATTTTGGATTGGCTTTCATCGTGGTGGCCGCGACTCGGGCTCCGGGCCAGGCTGCAGCTTCTGATCCAGGGGGCGCTGGTGCTGGTTTTCGTCCTGATGCAGTTGTGGCTCACGCAGCATCTCGAGCGGCAGACCCTGGCCGCCGCCGCCGACCGGGCGCGGATGGTCGCCGATGGTGCCATCAACGGCCTCAACACGCTGATGATTACCAAGGCTGGCGACAGCGAGGTCATCAGCGATCAGAAGAGTCGCACGCTTTACGTCGAAAAGATCGGCAAGTCCGAATTCATCCGCGAGCTGCGTGTCTTCCGTGCCAAGCAACTGGACGAGGAGTTTCCGCCGGCGCTACCGCAGGAGTTGCCGGTGGACGAACTGGACCAGCGGATCCTGCAATCCGGCAAGGAGGAAATCCGTCTTTTCCACCCGTCGTCTGGGGGCAGTCAGCTGCGCGTCGTCGTTCCCTATGTGGCGATGAAGAATTTCCGCAGTATCGAATGCCTCAAGTGCCATGGCGTGGAAGAGGGCTTCGTGCTGGGCGGCGCCAGCGTGACCATCGATATCGAAAGCGACATGGCGGCCCTGCGGGCCCTCAACCGCGGCCTGTGGATCGGCCAGGCGCTGTTGCAACTCGTGCTGTTCCTGCTCATCGGGCTGATCGTCAGCCGCCTGCTCCGGCAACTGGGTGGCGAACCGCGCTACGTCATCGACGTTGTGCGGCACATCGCCCAGGGCAAGCTGTCGGAAGAGATCGTCACACGGCCGGGGGATGATTCCAGCCTCCTCTTCGCAACCCGGCAGATGCAGGCTGGGCTGCGGGAGATCGTCGGGCGCATCGTCCGCAGTGCTGCCGAACTCGCCACCTCGGCCCAGCGGCTGTCCGCCTCGTCGAGCGCGATGCTGCAGGCGACGGAACGCCAGAACGACGCCTCGGCCGCTTCGGCGGCATCGGTCGAGCAACTCACCGCCTGCATCGGCAACATTGCCGACAATGCGTCGGAGGTGGACCTCCATGCGTCGGAGACGGGCGCCCTGGCCCGTAGCGGGACCCGGGCCGTGCAGGAGATGGTCGGCGAGATGCAGAAAATCTCCGGGTCGGTGACGCGTTCGTCGGAGCGCGTGATGTCCCTCGGCGAAAGCTCCAACCAGATCTCGCGCATCGTCAGCGTCATCAAGGAGATTGCCGACCAGACCAATCTGCTCGCGCTGAATGCCGCCATCGAGGCCGCCCGTGCCGGGGAACACGGGCGCGGCTTTGCGGTGGTGGCCGACGAGGTGCGCAAGCTGTCCGAGCGGACGGCGCTGTCCACTCAGGAAATCGCCGGGATGATCGAGCGCATCTGGAGCGACACCCAGGCCGCCGTCGAAGGCATGAACGGTGGTCTCGCCAGTGTCGAGGAAGGCGTCCAGATGGCCGGGCAGGCCGATACGGCGATGGGACAGATCCAGGGCAGCATCGAGCAGGTGCTGGCGTCGGTGGCGGAAATCTCGACCGCGTTGCAGGAGCAGAGTGCGACGAGCAACCTGATTGCGGGCAACGTCCAGCGCACGGTGGAGATGTCCGAGGAAACCTCCGGTATCGTGCGCGACGTGTCGGCGGCCGCCGGGGATCTGGCCAGCCTGGCCCGGCAGCTCAAGGCCTCGGTCGAGCAGTTCAGCGTCTGAGCGCCGCTGGGGCGCTCATGCCTATGTCTGGGCGGCCCAACGGTTGCCGCCGGCGCCCTTGGCCTTGTACATGGCCTCGTCGGCGGCTTTCAGCAGGCCGTCGGCGTCCGTGCCCGTTCGCGGGTACAGGCTGACGCCGATGCTGGCGCAGACGTGGGCACCGCTGCAGCTGTCGAGCGGCATGGCCACCACGTGCAGGATGCGTTCGATGATCTCGGTCAGCTGCTGCTGGGTGGCGACCCCGTTGAGCAGTAGCACGAATTCATCCCCACCCCAGCGGGCGACCCGGTCGCCGGTGCGCAGGCTGCCTTGCAGACGCTGGGCGACTTCCCGCAGTACCTCGTCGCCGACCTTGTGGCCCCAGCGGTCATTGATCGGCTTGAACCCGTCCAGATCCATCAGGCATAGCGCGAACTCCTGCCCGGTGCGCCGTGCCTGGCTAAGGGCCCTTTCGAGATCGTAGTCGAGCAGGTTGCGGTTGGGCAGGCCGGTCAGGGCGTCGTAATGGGCCTGGTGGTTGAGCTGCTGGCGGGATTGGATCAACGCACGGTTCAGACGGCGTGCGCGCAGGTACAGCGTGGCCATCAGCAGCACGACGGCCAGTGCGACCAGCAGGATGTGGGGCGCGTAGCGCCGGAAGATCTGCGCCGGCGTGATCGCCTCGACCTTGTCGAAGGGGTAGATGTGATGCCGCCGCATCAGGCTCTGTACGCTGAGATACTCAACCGGCGTGGACCAGCGGTAGTAGCGTGCGCTCTGCGCCATCGGCGTGTCCGGCGGCATCATCAGCAGCGCTGCGGCAACCTGGTTGCGGATGTCGATCGGTACCCGCGGCACGGCAGCAAAAGGCCATTCAGGGTAAAGCCCGGTCGAGATCAGGAAGGGGAAGCTGTCTCTCGGCATGGCATGCAGGATCTGGATCTGTGCCAAGTCGATCCGCCCTTCGCGGGCCATCGCCTCCAGCACGCCGGTGCGGACGAAACCGACGTCGGCGCGTCCTTCCAGTACTGCGGTGACGCTCAAGTCCTGCGGAAAACCGAGGAAATCCACTTGGCAGTCGCGGTCGATGTCGACATCGTGCGCTTTCATCAGATCGTACTGCAGCAGGTAGGCGGCGAAGGACGTGCGGTCCACCGAGGCGATCCGTTTTCCCTTCAGGTTCTCCAGGCCGTGGATGTCGTGGCGGTCGCTGCGCGCAAACACCACGCCGCCGAACTGGTTGACCAGGTGGCCATTCTCGCGTTTCACCAGCGTAGCGACGCGGGACACGCCATAGCGCGCCTCCAGCACGATGTAGTGCTCAGGGTTGGTGATGACGAAGTCGATCTCGTTGCCGCCGAGGGCGGCTTCGAATTCCTGCAGGCCCATCGGTACGACGACGAAGCGGCTGCCGGGAATCTTCTCCGCCAGGTAATCCATCGTCGGCCCCCATTCCCGCTGCGTGACCGACTTGTCACGGAAGGAGGTGATGCCAACGCGGAAGACCTGCTGTGCGTCCTCGCCGTGGGCCAGGCCGGCTGCGCCGAATGCGACCAGACAGGGCAGGACGAGGCGTCCGAAGTAGTGGAGAAGCGTCTCCAGGGCAGTGCCCATCGCGGCTCCTCGAAAGCTCATTTGGTGCTGTTGTTGTTATGTGCCGTCCATTGGCAGGCGACGGATCAAGGATCCTCCATCGCCTTGCAGCGTTCAAGTCTGTTGCGTCACGAACAGGGCGCGATGACGATGTCGCGACGGCGCCATGCTTGTGTCTGCCTGCTTTATCGGCATATCGGGGTGAACATTCAATATTGCCGCGTGCTCATCGAATGTTCGCCCGGCAGTATCAAATCCGGAAATCACGGATTCAAGTTCGGCCTATGCGTAAGACGATTCGGAGTGGGCCGAAGTCTTATCTGGCGTTTGCGAACTTGATTCGGTATGCCGTGAAAGATGTTATGCCGCCCCAGAAGTTGGTTCGCGGTGCCCCCTATGAACTGTGTCGGTTCGGAAGCCGATGGGTGGGCCGACGCAGACGCCGTGCGTGCCCGACTACCGCCGGTCCACTGCGCTGCCGATCAGATGCTGCGTCCCCCGCAGGGGCGGGCGAAACGCCTTTTCATGGAGGCTCTTTCGAGGCGACAAGGCAGAGGGGCGGCTCCGGCGGAACAGCCGGCGCCAGCCGATAACACAACCGCTGCCGGCCAGGCTGGCGCCGAGCAGGCAGAGCAGGGTGATCAGCCCCTCCCGCAGCCCGGGCAGGCTGGCGAGGGGCGGGAAGTCGAGGCGGTGCAGGGCGTTGAAGACCCAGCGGTGCCAGCGGTTGGCATCGTCGATGCGTTGCAGGATGCGGCCGGTGGCCGGGTCCAGATACCAGGTGGTGTCCTGGGCGTCGGCCAGGCGGATGCGTACTGCCGGCAGCACTGCAGGGCTGTTGCGGCCGTAGTGGTAGAGGTCTTCGTGGTCGATCAGCTCGGCGCGGGCGACCGGCATCTGTTCGATGGCTTCGATGGCGGCAGCGAGGGTGGCCACGTCGATGGGGGCGGCGGTGTAGCCCTGGCCGTCGAACCGGCGGGGGCCGGCCGGGGTACGGACTTCCAGGTAGTCCCGGCCGCCGAAGCGATACCACTCGGCTTCGCGGGCATCGGGCACCTGGGCCAGTTGGCGGCGCAGCAGGTCGATGTTGGAAGACGGGTGGAAGGGGCCGCCGGCCAGGCGCTGGGCGCTGCCGGGCGGTGGGCTGCTCATCTCCAGCAGGCCGAAGGGATGGTTGGACAGCCAGCCGGACAGCAGCCAGGTGACGGCGAAGCCGCCGACGGCCAGCCCGGCCAGATGGTGCCAGCGTTTCCAGCCGTGGTAAGGCGTGATCTGTCCGCGCGGGTAGCGTCGCCTCACCCGCACACGCTGGATGCCCAGCGCCAGTCCGGCAACAGCGGTCAGCAGTGCGATGGGCGGCAGCCACAGCACCAGCACACGCCAGGCGCCCAGGTCGTCGCCGCGCAGCGGGGTGAAGTAGATCCAGTGGGGCACGCTGCCCAGCCAGCCGAGCAGGCGCTCGCGGCGATTGGTGTCGGCCAGTACCTCGCCGCTCTTTGACGATACGTAGAGCACCGTGCCGGCGGCATCGTCAGCAGCGATGCGGTACAGCGGGCGGTGGGCGTTGTAGCTGCTGTAGACGCTCCACTGGTCGCGCTCGATGCGTTCCGGCTGCGCCAGCGCCACGCTAGGCAGGAAGCGTCGGGCTGCCTCAACGGCCATCTCCGCGGACACCGGGCCGACCCAGCGGCCGTCGTCGGCCCACACGCTGCAGGCCGTCTTGCCGCCGCTGAAGTGATAGACCGGACGCCCGGCGAGCATCGCTACGCGGGCGCTGTGGGGCGTGCCGGGACATTGTGCCGCCGCTTCGGCGGGGCTGATCCGCAGCGCTTCGCCGTGCAGGGTTTCCAGGTGCTGCACCCGCTCTTCCACCGTCAGGTGCGGAAACGGCGAATACAGCATCACCAGGCCGGAGACGAACCAGCCCAGCACCAGCAGGCCGGCACCGATGCCGAGCCAGCGATGGAAAAGATGCAGAAGGCGGGAGAGGCGTGCGGGCATCGGTACGTGGCGTTCAGTCCGGCTCGCCGGCCTGGTGGAAGACGTGCTCGGCGACCGGCTGGCCGCCGACCAGGTGCTCGTCGACGATGCGGTCCATCACCGCGTCGGTGACGCCGTAGTACCAGGTGCCGTCGGGCTGCACGCACAGGATCGGGCCGCCCTTGCAGGCGGCGAAGCAGGCCGCGCGGGTGCGCTTGACGCGCAGCTCGCCGCCGTCCAGTCCGGCTGCCTTGAACTTGGCGCCGAGGCTGTCGAACAGCGCCTGCGACTGGCCGTCGGCAGTGCACCGTGGGCCGGTGCACACCAGCAGGTGGCGGCGGTAGCCGCCGATCTTCGGCTTGATGGGCTCGCTCACGCCTCGGCCTCCTCGGCGGGGGCGGCGCTGTCGTCCTCGAAGGGCTCGGCCAGCAGCTCGGCGATGTAGTCCTCGGGCAGGCGGTATTCCTGCGCCAGCTCGGCGGCGCTGCGGCCGCTGGCGTGGAGCGTGGCCAGCCAGCCGTCGAGGCCGGTGGACAGGGAGCGGCCGGCCTTCTCTCCGTCGCGGGTGGTGCCGCTGTCCACGTCGTACTTGTTGGCGTAGCCCCGTGGCGTGACCATCAGGCCATGCTTGACGAAAGTGTTGGAGTTGCCGATCAGTACGGTGGACAGCATGCCGATGTCGCAGTCGGTCATGTTCTCGAGGGTGGTGAATTCGATACGTTGCTTGGGGCGGTAGGCCGATTTGACGATGGCCACCGGCGTGTCCGGCCGGCGGTGGCGCAGGAACAGGCGGCGGGCTTCGACGATCTGGCGGGTGCGGCGTCCGCTCTTGGGATTGTAGAGCGCCACGACGAAGTCGGAGGCGGCCACCGCCTCCAGGCGGCGGGCGATGGTCGGCCACGGGGTCAGCAGGTCGGACAGGGAGATCGCGCAGAAGTCGTGGGTCAGCGGTGCGCCGACCAGCGCCGCGCAAGTGTTGAGGGCCGACGCGCCGGGGATGATCTCGACCTCGATATCCGAATCCGGCGTCCACCCGGCCTGGAACAGCACCTCGAAGGTCGGCCCGGCCATGCCATACACGCCGGCATCGCCGGACGAGATCAGTGCCACCTTCTTGCCCTGGCGGGCGCGGTCGAGGGATTCGATGGCCCGGTCGAGCTCCTCGGTCATCGACTTCTTGATGACTTCCTTGCCTTCCAGCAGCTCGGCCACCAGGCGGATGTAGGTGACGTAGCCGATCACCGTGTCGGCTTCGGCGATGGCAGCCCGGGCGCGGGCGGTGAGGTGCTCGTGGCTGCCTGGGCCGAGGCCGACCAGCATGATCTTGCCGCGAGGGGCGGCGGAGGCGATGTCGTTCATTGGGGAATCCTCGCGATGGAGACGGTGGCGTTACGGCCGTCGGGGCCGCGGTATTTGTGTTTTTCGACGAGCAGCTGGCGCATGTCGGTACCAGCTGCGAGCAGTGCGGCGGCCTCCGAGACGGACGGCGTGCCGGTGTATTTGCGGACGGTTTCCGACGGGTTGGGGACTTCGATGCCGGCCAGCGCGGCGGCCGGATAGAAGGTGATCTGCCAGCCCTGCCAGTGGGCGAACTCCTGCAGGCCCGGTTCGTCGGCCTTCAGGTCGATGCTGGCGACGGCGACCACGTCCTGCAGGCTGGCGCCGCACAGGGCCAGTGCCTCGACGACGACCCAGGCCAGGCTGGCCGCCGGCGTGCCGCGGTCGCAGCCGATGCCGAGGGCGACGGGCTGGCGCGGGTTCATTGGGTGACCGGCGGGCGGTAGATGACGCGCTTGCCGGCCAGGCGCGGGGCCAGCTCGGCTGGCTCGTCCCGGTGGCTGATCCACAGCACGGCGCCGAAGCGTTCCGGCTCCACGTCCTCCAGGCGCGCGAAAGGCACCAGATTGCCGGGTAGCGGGCCGTTGCGGCCGTTGGCGTGCTTGCGCCACCAGTCGGGGCTGCCGGCTTCCTGCACGACCGCTACCAGTTCGTCGTTCACCACCGCGGCGCTGGCCCGCACGACCTCGTCGTGGCTGGCTTCGAAGGTCCAGCCGAGTTCGCGGCCGAGCAGATCCACGGCCAGGGTCTGGCGTGCGTCGGATGCGGTGGTGAGCACCGGCGTGGCGTCGAGGGCGCTGGCGATGGTGCCGGCCAGCGCGTTGGCACCGCCCAGGTGGCCGGACAGCATCGGGATCACGAAGCGCCCGGCCTCGTCGATGACCACCACGCCGGGGTCGGATTCCTTCTTGACCAGGTAGGGCGCGACCAGCCGCACCATCGCGCCGAGGGACACGATGGCGACGATGCCGTCGAAGTTGGAGAACAGGATGGGGATCTGCTCGCCGGTCTTGCCGGCGTAGCAGGCGGCGACGCCCGGTGCGGCGGCCTCGGCCTCGGCGGCGAACTTCTCGGGGGCGAACAGGCGCGCGCCGGGCAGCGCGGCGACCACGCGGCCGGCCAGCACGATGCCGTGGCGGGTGATGGAGACGACCGCGATGCGGCTGGTGGGGAAGGGCAGGTGCTGGGACATGCTCGGGGTTCCGTTGGGGAGGCGTTCTTCTGGTTGATTTTTGTTGGCTACGCCGTCCGCTCAGGCAGGGGCGGCGGCCGCGTGCTTGCGGCAGCCGCGGCGCAGTTCGCCACGGACCCGCTTGGGGTTCTGCACCAGCATCAGGGACAGGTAATTGACCTTCTGCCCGGCCAGGCTGGCCACGTCGCGGACGATGCGTTCGTCCGGCGAGCCGACCTTCTCGATGAAGCAGCTGGTGGCGAGCAGGCCGCGGCGGCTCAGCAGGTCGAGGATCTCGTCGAGCAGCGGCTTGACCTTCAGCAGCACCAGCGTGTCGAACTCGTCGAGCAGGCGCTCGACCACGGGCACGCCGTAGGCGGCGGGGATCACCGCGAAGGTCTCGTCCTCTTCGGCGAGGGACAGGCCGGTGCCGGCTGCGGCGGCGGCGAAGGAGCTGACGCCGGGGATGGTTTCGACCTCGACCTCCGGCGCCAGCTCGCGCACTACGCGGGCCAGGTGGCCGAAGGTGGCGAAGGTGGAGGCGTCGCCTTCGACGAGGAACACCAGGTCGCGCCCCTCGCGCAGCAGCTCGACGGTGCGGCTCGCCGCGCGGGACCAGGCCTTGGCGAGGGCGACCGGATCGCGGGTCATCGGGAAGACCAGCGCTTCGGCATCTTCCGGCACGGCCAGGCCGCCGCGCTCGACGATGCCGAGGGCGTAGGAGGATTCCTCGGCCTTCTTCACCGGGTACAGCCAGCGTGCGCCGGACTGCAGCGCGGCCCAGGCGCGGCGGGTGATGAGTTCGGGATCGCCGGGGCCGAGGGAGGCGCCGATCAGGCGTCCGAGGCGGGGAGCGGTCATTGCGGGGTTCCTTGCTGTTGGGGCGCGGCCGGGGTGGCCGAGACGATCCACACCGGGTTTTGCGCGGCGAGGCGATGCATGTCGAGGATGGGCTGGCTGCGGGCGGCCTGCAGCTGGACGACATCCCACGTAGCGCCGGCTTCGGTGAGTGCAGCGGTGGCGGCGGCGAGGTTCTCCAGCGTCACGAAGTTCATCACCAGGCGTCCCTGCGGGCGCAGGCGGGCAAGGACCAGGCGGATCAGTTCGGCCAGTTCGCCGCCGGAGCCGCCGATGAAGACAGCGTCCGGGTCCGGCCATTGGTCCAGTCCGGCCGGTGCCTTGCCTTCCATCAGCGTGTAGTTGCTGGCCTTCAGGCGGCGGGCGTTCTCGCGGGCGTTGTCGGCGTCGCCGGGGTTCTTCTCGATGGCCCACACGTGGCCGTCGTAAGCCAGGCGGGCGGCTTCGAGGCCCACCGAGCCGGAGCCGGCGCCGATGTCCCACACCCGGCTGTCGGGGCGCAGGCCCAGCTTGGCGAGGGACAGGGCGCGGGCTTCCTGCTTGGTGATGAGGCCTCTCTCGGGGGCGCGCTGCACGAAGTCGGCATCGTCGAAGCCGAAGGTGGCGCGGCTGTCGGGTGGCGTGATGCGCTCCAGCACGATGATGTTCGGATCGGGGAAGTTCATGCCGGCGGCGTCGCCCAGCGGCAGGTCGGCGAACAGGGTTTCGTCCGGTAGGCACAGGCGGGCGGCGACTGACAGGCGGAAGTCGTCCTTGTGGCCGGCGGTGATCAGAGCCCGGGCGATGCGCGCCGGGGTGTTGTCCGGGCTGGTGAAGGCGCCGATCAGCGTATGCCGGGCAGCGGCGCGGATGAGGGGGTAGAGGCCGTGTTCGGGCGTCGCGCCGACCTGCCATTCACCGGCGTCGCGGCTGTGCACCGAGGCGATGGCGGCGGCCTGCCAGCATTTCTTGAAGCGGGCGAAGGCCAGTTGCAGCGTGGACACCGCGGGGTGCACGGTAATGGCATCTGTGCCGAGCTTGCCGGCCAGGAAGCTGGCGATGCCGTGGCACAGGGGATCGCCGGTGGCCAGCACGGCGCTGGTGTGGCCGGCGCCGCGCGCCGCACGGACCCATTCCGGGACACGGCCGAGCTGGCCGTCCATCTCTCGCAGTTCCACCCTGGGAGGGAGGTAGGGGGCCACGAGGTCCAGCGTGCGGCGGGCGCCGATGAGGAGATCGGATTCGATGAGGGTGGTGCGGGCCGGGTCGCCCAGGCCGAACCAGCCGTCATCGAGGATGCCGACGATGCGGCACATTTCAGGCGAGTTCATGTTCTTCGACGGTGACGATGGGCACGCCTTCGAAATTGCAGGCGAGCACGGTGAGGCGATGGGGGCCGGGGTAGCGTTCGCGCAGGCTGCGGATAGCGCGCTCGGCGAGGGCCCGGTGGAAGGCGACGGTGAGGTCCAGCTCGGCCAGCCGCTCGGCGGCAAAGCGGGCCGTTTCGGCGGCGCGGATCTCCTCCACCAGGTCGGGCGGGGCGCCGACTTCGGCGGCGGCCGAGGCGATCAGCTCCCGGTCCACCTCCTCGCGCCAGGCGTGGGTGACGGACAGGCCCTGGGCGATCTTGGTGAGCTTGCCGACCATCGCGCCGACGATGATGTGCTGCATGCCCTGCTTGACGGCGGTCTGGAAGGCGGCCTTGACGAAGTCGCCCATCTGCACGAAGCAGGCTTCGTCCAGTTCGGGAAAGCAGCGCATCGCGCATTTCTCGGTGCGCCCGCCGGTGGTGAATACCACGCTGGTCTGGCCCTGGTTGGCGGCCACATCCACCGCCTGTACCACGCTGGCCCGGAAGGCTGCGGTGGAGTAAGGGCGCACGATGCCGGTGGTGCCGAGGATGGAGATGCCGCCCAGGATGCCGAGGCGGGCGTTGAGGGTCTTCTTGGCCATTTCCTCGCCGCCGGGCACCGAGATGGTCACCGCGATGCCGTCGCC
Source organism: Zoogloea sp. GDB6 (assembly GCF_056724105.1). Lineage (NCBI taxonomy): Bacteria > Pseudomonadati > Pseudomonadota > Betaproteobacteria > Rhodocyclales > Zoogloeaceae > Zoogloea > Zoogloea sp. GDB6. The sequence continues at coordinate 1,381,607 of NZ_CM161497.1, forward strand.
GGCTTCGAGGATGGGAGCCCCGGCGGCACGCACGTTGTCGGTGATGTTGCGGCGCGGCACCGGGTTGATCGCCGGGCCGCCCACGTCGAGGCCGAGGCCGGGCTTGGTGACGGTGCCGACGCCGGGCCCGCCGCGCAGCACGATCTGGCCGGCGGCGCCGGGCAGGCGCTCGACCTCGGCGGTGAGGTGGGCGCCGTTGGTGGCGTCCGGGTCATCGCCGGCGTCCTTGATGCTGACCGCGCGGGCGTGCAGGCCGTCAGTCCACCCGTCGGTGATGGAAAAGCGCACCCGCTGGGTGTTGGGCAGCACGCATTCGATCGCCTCCGGCACGCGCCCCTGGACCAGCCCGAGGGTCGCAGCGGCGGCGGCAGCGGCGGAGTTGGCGCCGGTGGAGAAGCCCGTGCGGTTGCCGCGATCCCGTTTCGGATCGCCCTTGCGGACCTTCTCGGGGAGGGCGTGACCAGCTGCCATCGGTGGCCTCAGGAGGCCTGGCGCTGGCGCTCTTCGGCCAGGCCCAGGATGGCGTGGATGGCGGCGACGACCAGCGTCGAGCCGCCCTTGCGGCCGCGGATGGCGACCCACGGCACGTCACCGGGCTCCATCAGCAGGTCCTTGGATTCGGCCGCCGACACGAAGCCGACCGGCATGCCGACGACCAGGGCCGGGCGGACGCCTTCCTCGCGGATCAGCCGGACGACTTCGATCAGCGCGGTGGGCGCATTGCCGATGCCGACGATGGCGCCGTCGAGGAGGCCATGCCGGTGGGCCTTGCGCATGGCCTGTACGGCGCGCGTGGTGTCCTCGGCCTGGGCGGCGGCGATCACGTCCGGGTCGGAGATGAACTGGTGGGTCGTCATGCCGAAGTGGGCCAGGCGCGGCTTCGACAGGCCGACGCAGATCATCTCCACGTCGGCGACGACCGGTGTGTTACCGGCCAGGATGCGTTCCAGCCCGGCCTGCATGGCCTGCGGGTGGAAGGCGGTGAGGCCGTTGAACTCGAAGTCGGCGTTGGCGTGGATCATCCGCCGCACCAGCGGCCATTGCTCGGCGCTGTAGGCGTGGGGGCCGGCCTCCCGGTCGATGATCGCGAAGGAGTCGTGCTCGATGGCGCGGCCGGCGGCGGTGAGCTGTTCGGTGACGGTGTTGGCGCTCATGGCGGGCTCAGGCGTGGGCATGTTCATGGGGGTGGTCGTGGCCATGCTCGTGGTCATGGTTGTGGCCGCAACCGGCATGGCCAGTGTGAGTGTGGCTGTGGTCGTGCAGGTGCTCGGCCTCGGCGGCCTGACGGTACTTGCAGCCGTCGCATTCGAGTAGGCCGCCCTCCGGCAATTCGGCGCCGGCCACGCGGGCGTCGAGCAGGTCGAAGATGCCCTTGTCGAAGCCGAAATGGGTGCCCAGCGCGAAGGCGACCTGCGGGTACTGTTGGCGCAGGCGCTCCAGCTGGGCCTGGATGCGCTCGATCAGCACGCCGGTGAACAGGTACACCGGAACCACGCAGATCTGCGTCATGCCCAGGCGCACCTGGCGTTGGACGATGGTTTCCAGGCGTGGCCAGGTGACGCCGGTGAAGGCCAGGTCCACCAGCTCGTGGTCGTTGTCCTCGAAGAGCCAGCGCGCCATGCGGGCCAGTTCGCCGTTGGCGCCGGCGTCCGACGAGCCGCGGCCGAGCAGGACCACGCCAGTGGTCTGGGGGTCGGGCATCGCCAGGGATTTCATCAGGCGGTCGAGCTGGGCCTGCAGCACGGCGAGGATTTCACGGCCCATGCCCAGGTGGCGGGTGCAGCCGAAGTCCACGCCGGGGTGGCGGGCGCGGGCGTCCTCGATGGCGGCCGGCAGCTCCATCTTCACGTGGCCGGCGGCGTTGAGGATGAAGGGCAGCACGACCACGCGGCGGCTGTCACGGGCGGCACGGTCGAGGCCTTCGGCGAGCAGCACATCGGCGTGCTCGATGAAGCACACCTCGATGCGCCAGGCCGGGTGGCGTTCGCGCCACTGGGCGGCGAAGTGCAGGATTTCCTTGTTGCCGTCCCGGTTGCGGGAGCCGTGGCCGACGAGGAGCAGGGTGGTGTCGTTCATGCGGAAGTCTCTTCAGAGGCGGCCGAAGCTTTGCGGAAGCGGTGGCCGAAGGCCGGGTCGTAGAGCTTGGAGCGGGCCAGGGTCGGCCAGTCGGCGGCGCCCAGCGTGGGGCTGGCGATGATCATTGCCTGGCTGGCGATCTTTTCGGCCTGGCAGCGCTTCTTGATGTCGGCGAGGGTGCCGCGGACGATCTTCTCCTCGCCCGGCCAGCTGGCCTTCTGCACCACCACGATCGGCGCGTCCTCGGCCCAGCCGGCGGCGCGCAGCGCGCGCTGCACCTCGTGCAGCAGGGTGATGGACAGGAAGATGCACAGGGTCGTCTTGTGGGCGGCCAGGGCTTCCAGCTCCTCGCCCGCCGGCATCGGCGTGCGCCCGGCGACGCGGGTCAGGATCACCGTCTGCGTGACTTCCGGCAGCGTCAGGGTCTCGCCGGCCGCCGCCGCCGAGGCGAAGGCCGACGAGACGCCCGGCACCACCGCCCATTCGATGCCGGCGGCGGTGAGCGGGCGGGTCATCTCCACCAGCGCGCCGTACAGGCCGGGGTCGCCGGTCTGCAGGCGCACCACGGTGGCGTGGCGGGTGGTCTGGTCGAGGAGCCAGGCGCTCATCTCTTCCAGCGTCATGTCCTTGGAGTCGCGGATCTCGCAGCCGGGCGGCGCGAACAGCGTCGCCGCCTGATCCACCAGCGAACCGGCGAAGAGGATCGCGCCGGCTTCTTCCAGCAGGCGGCGACCCTTCACGGTGAGCAACTCCGGGTCGCCCGGACCGGCGCCCACGAACCAGACCTTGCCGGCCATCAGGCAGCCTGCGGAGCGAAGCAGAAGCGCACGGCCGCATTGTCTTGGCGGCGGCCGATGGCCTGCAGGGCGAGCAGCGTGAAGATCGGCTCGACCATCACGATGGCGGCGTAGGACGAAGCAAAGGCGAGCCAGGCGGAGAAGGGCGTGGCGACCTCACCGATGGCGAGCCAGAAGCCGACCATCAGGGTCACGCCGCTGTAGTAGGCGGCGTCGAGCTTGAGGATGCTGCGTACATCCAGCTTGGCGAGGCGCTGGCCGAAGGTGGCATGCACCAGCATCAGCGGCACGGCGAGGGACAGGGTGTTGACGCCCAGGTGCACCAGGTCGGTCGGTTCGAAAATCAGCCCTTGGGCGAGCAGGCCGATGGCGAAGCCGAACAGGGCCGGTACGAAGCCGAGAGACAGGTAGATCGGCATGGCGCCGAGGAAGTGCAGTTCGGACGGGCCGACCTTCAGGTGGAAGGCCTGCATGAACAGCGTGAACAGGACGCCGGCGATCAGCGTGCGGACGATCAGCTGCGGCTGCTTGAGGAGGTGGACGGACTGGCTGCCGAGCAGCGCCACTGCGGCGGCGTTGGCGGCGACGATCTTGGCACTGGCGACGTACCCCGGTTCGATGTGCATGTTTGCTTCCCTTCGTGTCGATTGAACGAAGTGCGGCAGGGCAACGGGGATGCGCAGAACAAATGCATACGGACCAGGCGGGTGCGGACCTGTGGCGGCGACGGCTCCGGAAAAAGGCAGGAGGAACGGGACGGCAACGGGTCTGGGCAAGCCCATCGGTCGGATCTGCCCACACCCCGGGGCCTGTACCACACCAAATCGTCACAGGCCGGTCTTCTGGCTCGCCTTCACTCTCGTCTGCCAACCTTCCCGGGAAAAACCCAGTGGCGTAGAGCAGATTCGTCAGGCTTACAGCAGCGGGGGCTGCGCCGGAATGGTCGGGGAGAGCATGCTCCCGACGTCACCGGACTTCCCGTTTCACCTTCCCTGCAGACGCAGGGTCGGCACCCGTAACGGCGCGGAGTCTAACTGCATGTTCTTTACGCGCGCAAGTTTCCCTGGCGGCAGGCAGGGATCCATGCTGGGTTCTGCCCGTTTCGGGGACAGATTTTCTGGGACTGGGAATTTTTCACAGGGATTGGAGGGTAATCCCGCACCATTCCGGGATTGACCCGGCCCGCAGGCAGCGGAATACTTGCATCTGTAATAACCCCGGTCCTTCCAGCGGATCAATATCACGTGGTGTCTTGACTGCCGTGCAACCCGATCCCTTTTTCCCGCCCGGCCGCGGCATGGCCTCGTCTTCTCTTCCGGACGCCTGTCCGGACGAGGACCGGAGCCGACGCGAGGACACGAATGCAGACACACTGGATGCGGAGGCCGAGGCCCTGCTCGCCGATATCAATTCCTTTGACCTGGAGGCGGCGCGCAAACGCGTGCAGGAGATCGACTCCCGCTATACCGGCTTGCCCCGTTCGAAGGAGACTTATCACGAGGTCCCGGGCAACGATTTTCCGCCGGTGCGTCTGGGTGGCCAGGCGGCGGACGTGCAAAAAAACGAGGAACCGCTGCCGACGGTGCGGAGCGGCGGTCTGCTGGACCAGCTGCGCGGTGAGGTGGAGACCCGCCAGCGGGCTGCCGAAGATGCATTCGAGCGGGTCGACGCAGCCAAGACCAGCCTGGACCGGCGCTTGCGGGCGGCTTTCGAGTATTTCCACGACCTGAGCACCCAGCTCAACTATCTCAAGCCCCAGGTGGCGCGCAATTACATCTTCCTGGATGCCGGCGACGTGTTTCGCAACCTGGCCTGGCTGGAGGGTTTTGCCGATTTCCGTACTCAGGCCGAGAGCGATGGCGGCCGCATTGAGCGGGTGACCTTCGGCTACACGCTGAAGGGCGGCGGTGTGCGCATCATCGAGCGCGCCGGCCATGCGGTCGAACGCCTGCGCCAGATGCTGTTCGATCTCGGGCTGCGTTTCGAATGCGTCGAGCGGCGCAATCGCCAGCGCGAGCTGGAGCTCGGCACCTTCACGGTGAACGATGAGATCAGCGTGCAGGTGGTGTGGCGGGCCGACTTCGAGAACCGCCAGGTGGTCATCGAGTCACGCAATCTGGAGCGCTTCGGCTTCGCCTCCTGTCGCGTGCCGGCGGAAGCCGTCGGCCCCGAACTGCTGGACGAGTTCGGCCGGCTCGTCCTCGGCAAGGAAAACAGCTTCCGTTCATTCGTCGTGCGCTGAGTCCGCTGCGGCGGCGAGGGGAAGGCGCACGGTGACGGCCAGCCCTGGCCGTTCGGCGGTACCCGGTCGGGCGTCGTCCAGCTCGATGTCGCCGTGGTGGCCGAGCACGATCTCCTTCACGATCGACAGCCCCAGCCCGCTGCCCGTGTGGTCGCTGCCGGGCAGGCGGTAGAAGCGCAGGAACACTGCGCTCCGACTGTCGGGCGGAATGCCCGGGCCGTCGTCCACCACGCGCAGGCGGGCCATCGGCGGCGCGTCGCCTCCGTCCGCCTGCACATCTACCTGCACGGTCACGACGCCGCCAGCCGGCGTGTAGCGCAAGGCATTGTCCACCAGGTTGGAGATCATCTCGCGGAGCAGCAGCGGCTGGCCGCGGACGATCACCGGGCTGTTGCCGCCTTCGATGCCCAGGTCGATGTCGTGCTTCGCGGCGAGCACCAGGAGATCGATCACCACGTCCCGCGCCACCGCGGCGAGATCCACGTCCTCCTGCTTCAGCATCAGGCCGTTGATCGGCTCCGCGCGGGACAGGGACAGCAACTGGTTGGCCAGCCGGGTGGCCTGGCCGAGGCTGTGGTGCAGGGCTTCCACCGCATGGCGCATCTCGCCGGCGTCGTCCTGGCGCAGGGCGTATTCGGCTTGGGTGTTGAGCACCGCCAGTGGCGTGCGCAGCTGGTGGGCGGCGTCGGTGATGAAGCGACGGCGCGCTTCCAGCATCCGCCCGATGCGGTCCAGGTGGTGGTTGATGGCGCCGACCAGCGGCAGGACCTCCGCCGGCACGTCACGGCCGTCGAGGGGCGTCAGGTCGTCCTCGTGGCGGGCGCGGATGGTCTGGCCGAGCCGGTCGATGGGCTTCACCGCGAAGATCGTGGCAAGCAGCACGACGGTCAGCGCCACCGCGATGACCAGCGCCTTGCGGGCGAATTCCCGGTAGAACAGGTGGGCCACCACTTCCTGGCGGGCATTGGTGGTTTCCGCGACGACGATCATCACCGGCTTGGGAAACTCGGGCCGGTACAGCGGCTTGACGAGGGCCCCGATGCGCACCGATTCGCCCCGGTAGCTGCCGTCGTAAAAGATGGCCTTGTTGTGGTCGCCGGCGGGGGGCGGCGGCAGGCCATCGTAGCCGGTGATGATGTCGCCGCCGAGAATCTGCACGCTGTAGTAGATGCGGTCGGCGCTGCCCGATTCGAAGAGCTCCAGCGCTGAGTAGGGCACATCCACCACCACCTCGCTCTCGGTAGCATAGACGCGCTCGGCGATGCCGCGCACGGAGGCCGACAGGGAGCGGTCGTAGGCCTGGTTGGCGGCCTGCTGGGCGTCGCCGTAGCTGAACCAGGCGTCCACGATCAGCAGCAGGGAGAGCACGCCGACCAGCCAGAAGGTCTGGCGGCGCTTGAGGCTGAGCGTCCTCATGGGGTGTCGGTCTTTTCCGGGCCGAGCATGTAGCCCAGCCCGCGTACGGTGGTGACGCAGGCGCCGGAGCCGTCGAGCTTCTTGCGCAGGCGGTGGACGTAGATCTCGATGGCTTCGGCGCGGGCTTCCTGGTCGAGGCTGAAGACCTTCTCGAACAGGGCCTCCCGCGCCAGCGGGCGGCCGGCCCGCAGCAGCAGGGCTTCGAGCACCGCCAGCTCGCGCGGCGTGAGGGCCAGCGGGCGGCCCTCGACGCTGGCCAGGCGGCTGACGGTGTCGAAATCGAGCCGGCCGATGCGCACCACTGGATTGAAACCGGCCGAGCGGCGCAGCAGGGCCTTCAGGCGCGCCTCCAGTTCGTTGAGTTCGAAGGGCTTGGCCATGTAGTCGTCGGCGCCCAGGTTGAGGCCCTTGACCTTGTCGTCCACCGCGCCGCGGGCGGTCAGGATCAGCACCGGCATGCGCGAGCCGCGGGCGCGCAGCCCGCGCAGCACGTCGAGCCCGTCCTTGCCGGGGAGGGTCAGGTCGAGGATCACGCCGTCGTACTCCTGGGACAGCAGGAAGTGCTCGGCGTGGTCGCCCCGGTCGGCCACGTCGACCGCGTAGCCGGCCTGGCGCAGGGATTTCGCCAGCCACTCGCCGAGTTCCGGGTGATCTTCCACGAGGAGGATGCGCATGGGGGCGGCTTTCTTGTAAAAAGGGGAGATGGGCCAAGGTTAGCGCCGGAAAAGACTGAAAGCGAATCGAAAGGCGATCGGCGAATGATCCATCCCAGACGGTCCGCCAGAGGGCGCAAAGCCCCGGCGGAACCGGCCGACGGATCACAGAAAAGATAGAGGAGACAAGATGATGAATACCTTCCTGCCCGCTTCCCGCCGCCGTTTCGGCAAGCTGCTGGTGGCCGCCTGTGTGGCCGCCGCCTTCGGTGCAACTCCGGTGCTGGCCCAGACCCCGTCCGAACTGGCCGCTGCCGCCGCCAAGGAAGGCAAGCTGGTGATCTACGGGGTGACCGACAACGAGCAGGCCAATCACCTGATCCGCGAGTTCCGCGCCCAGTACCCCGCCGTCCAGGTGGAGTACAGCAACATGAGCACCACCGAGCTGTACAACCGCTTCATCTCGGAGAGCGCCGCCGGCGCCTCGGCGGACGTGACCTGGTCGTCGGCGATGGACCTGCAGGTCAAGCTGGTCAATGACGGCTACGCCCAGCCCCACAAGTCCGCCGAGACGGCCAAGCTGCCCGACTGGGCCAATTGGAAGAACGAGGCCTTCGGCACCACCTACGAGCCGGTTGGCTTCGTCTACAACAAGCGCCTGGTGCCGGCCGCCGATGTGCCCCAGAGCCACGCCGACTTCGTGCGCCTGCTGAGCGCCCAGGCCGACAAGTACAAGGGCAAGGTCACCACCTACGACCCGGAGAAGTCCGGCGTCGGCTTCATGCTGGTGACCCAGGACAAGCAGGTGAACGGCGCCGGCTTCAACGATCTGCTGAAGGCCTTCGGCGGCGTGGCGGTACGCGTGCAGGGCGCCACCGGCACGATGATGGAGCGCATCGCCTCCGGCGAGAACCTGATCGGCTACAACCTCAACGCGGCCTACGCGCTGACCCGTGCGCGCAAGGACCCGTCGCTGGGTATCGTGCTGCCCAAGGACTACACGCTGGTGCTGTCGCGGGTGATGTTCATCGCCAAGGGCGCGCGCCATCCCAACGCGGCCAAGCTGTGGGTGGACTTCGTGCTGTCGAAGAAGGGCCAGGAGATCATCGCCAACAAGGCCGATCTCTACGCGATCCGCGGCGACGTCGAAGGCGAGACCACCGCCAGCGGCCTCAAGAAGCAGCTCGGCGACGCGCTGCGCCCGGTGCCCATCGGTACCGGCCTGCTGACCTACCTCGATCAGGCCAAGCGCCTCGACTTCATCAAGCAGTGGAACGGCGCTGTCAAGGCGAAGTAAGCGGGCCTCCCGGTTCCGCCGCCGGCCCGGCCTGATGCCGGGGCCGGCATCCCGATCCACGCCAACCCATCGGTGACTCCCATGTTTCAGACATTGCCCAGGCGGGCAGTGGTGGCTGCGCTCGCCCTGTCCGTCTTCTTCCCCCTCGGCCTGGTGTTCTACCAGAGCGTGCTGTCGGGGCCGTTCTTCATGCCGGCGGCCCGCCTCAGCCTGGAGGCCTTCGCCTTCATCTTCGACGATCCGGACTTCTGGTCGGCGACCAAGAACACCCTGATCATCGCCGTCGGCATGAGCGTCATCGCCATCCCGCTCGGGGCCATCCTGGCCTTCATCATGGTGCGTACCGACCTGCCCGGCCGGCGCTGGCTGGAGACGCCGATCCTCATCCCGATCTTCGTCTCGCCGGTGGTGCTCGGCTTCGGCTACGTGGTGTCGCTGGGGCCGGTGGGCTTCTTCTCGGTGTGGTTCGAGCAGCTCTTCGGCAGCGTGCCGTGGAACATCTACTCGATGACCTCCATCGTGCTGATCGCCGGCCTGACCCACGTGCCCCACGTGTATCTGTACTCCTCGTCGGCGCTGCGCAACTTGGGGTCGGACGTGGAGGAGGCGGCGCGCCTGAGCGGCGCCAGCCCGTTCCGCGTGGCCCGCGACGTATCCATTCCGATGGTCTCGCCGGCGCTGCTCTACGTGGGCGTGCTGGTCTTCTTCCTCGGCTTCGAGATCTTCGGCCTGCCGCTGATCCTCGGCGATCCGGAGGGCCATCTGGTGCTGACCACCTACCTCTACAAGCTCACCAACAAGCTCGGCACGCCGTCCTACCACCTGATGGCGGCGGTGGCGACCTGCATCATCGCGGTGACCTTCCCGCTGGTGCTGCTGCAGCGGGTGCTGCTCAAGTCGGCCCAGCGCTTCGTCGCGGTGAAGGGCAAGTCGGCGCGCCAGCGGCGCCTGGCCCTGGGCGGCTGGAAGTGGCTGGCGCTGGCGCTGATCTGCGTCTGGCTGCTCCTGACCATCGTCGTGCCGGTGGCCGGCGTGGCGCTGCGCTCGGTGGTGAGCAGCTGGGGTGCCGGTATCAACCTGCTCGAAGTGCTGACCCTGGACCACTTCCGGGCGGTGTTCGAGGAGGACACGATGATCCGCTCCATCCTCAACTCGGTGCTCATCGGCACCCTTGGCGGCGCGGTGGCGGTGGTCGGCTACCTGCTGATCGGCCTGGCCACGCACCGCAAGCCGGACGGCCTGTCGCGTTTTGTCGATTACGTGGTGCTCACGCCGCGGGCCATTCCGGGCCTGATGGCCGGCCTGGCGGTGTTCTGGGTGTTCCTCTTCGTGCCCTTCCTGGCGCCGCTGCGCTCGACGCTGTTCAGCGTGTGGTTCGCCTACGCAGTGGTGTGGCTGGCCTATGGCATGCGCCTGATCCAGAGCGCGCTGATGCAGGTCGCCCCCGAGCTGGAAGAAGCCGGCCGGCTGGTGGGCGCGTCCCGGGCGCGGGTGTCCCGCGACATCACGGTACCGCTGATCCGCAACGGCCTGCTCGGCTCCTGGCTGCTGATCTTCATGATCTTCGAGCGGGAGTATTCCACCGGCGTTTATCTGCTGTCGCCCGGCACCGAGGTGATCGGTGCGCAAATCGTGTCCCTGTGGGCTTCCGGCGCGGTCGACGTGGTCGCAGCCCTGTCCCTGATCAACATGCTGCTGGTGGGCTGCGGCCTGGCGCTGGCGCTGCGTTTCGGAGTGAAACTTCATGACTGACAAGACCATCCTGACCGTCGACGACCTCGCCCTGTCCTACGGCAGCAACCCGATCCTGAAGGGCGTCTCGATGCAGCTGCGACGCGGCGAAGTGGTGTCCCTGCTGGGCCCCTCGGGCAGCGGCAAGACGACCCTGCTGCGGGCGGTGGCGGGGCTCGAGCAGCCCCACGCCGGCAGCGTGCGGATCGCCGGGCGGACCATCTACGACGGCGCGGCGGGCATCGACGTGCCGGCCGAGAAGCGCGACCTCGGGCTGGTCTTCCAGTCCTACGCCCTGTGGCCGCACAAGACGGTCTTCGACAACGTGGCCTACCCGCTCAAGCTGCGCAAGGTCGGCACGGCGGAGATCGCCGAGCGGGTGCAGGCGGCGCTGAAGAACCTGGGCCTCGCGCACCTGGCCGAGCGCTACCCGCACCAGCTGTCCGGCGGCCAGCAGCAGCGCGTGTCGATCGCCCGGGCGCTGGTCTACAACCCGCCGGTCATCCTGCTCGACGAACCCTTGTCCAACCTGGACGCCAAGATGCGCGAGGAAGCACGCGCCTGGCTGCGCAACCTGATCGTCGAAATGCAGCTGTCGGCGCTGGTGGTGACCCACGACCAGTCCGAGGCGATGGCCATGTCCGACCGCATCCTGCTCCTCAACGGCGGGGTCATCGAACAGCAGGGCACGCCGCAGGAGATGTACAGCCAGCCGAAGACCTTGTTCGTCGCCGACTTCATGGGCAGCAACAACATCCTCAAGGGGCGTGTCGCCGAGATCCGCGGCGGCGAGGCCTGCGTCGAGGTCGGCGAAGGGCTGCGCCTGTGGGGCCAGCGCCGCAACGACGCGGCGGTCGGCCAGGAGGTGTCGGTGGTGGTGCGCGTCGAGCAGGTGCGCCTGGCCGAAGGGCCGGCCGAGCACCGGGTCGGCATCGACCTGGCCACCTCCATGTTCCTCGGCGACCGTTTCGAGTACGTCTTCCACGCCGGCAGCGCGCTGCTGCGCGCCTGGGGCAGCCGGCAGGAAGCCAGCGGGCGCCGCTGGCTGGAGTTTCCGCCGGACGCCGTGTGGGTCTTCTGACGCCGCCGATGCGCTGAACCGTCCCTGTTACCGGCGCCAGTGGTCCCGTGGCGCCGGGCTTTCCACCCCGTCATGCTTCCCCAGCGGGAGGTGGCGGGGTTTCTTTTTTTCATGGAGCGGGCAGGGCGCGTCGCCGCCGTCCCGCTCCCTTGCGCGGATTGCCCAGCATGTCTCCCGACTTTCGTTTCCCTTTGCGCTGGGGCCGGGTCCTGCCGGCCCTTGGGCTGGCCGCCTGTGCCGGCGCGCTGGCACAGGCGCTGCATGTGCCGTTGCCGTGGATGATCGGCCCCTTGTTCAGCGTGGCGCTGGCGCGCATTGCCGGCTGGATGATCGAGGGGCCGCCCGGCGGACGCCAGGCCGGCCAGTGGGCCATCGGCACGGCGCTGGGGCTGTACTTCACGCCGTTCGTGCTCTCCCATCTCGCCGATAACCTGTTGCTGATCGGCCTGATGGCCGGCAGCGCGGTGGGGATCGGGATGGTCAGCGCGTGGCTGATCCAGCGCTGGGCTGGCGTCAGCCCGGCGACGGCCTTTTTCGCTGGGCTGCCGGGCGGCGCGTCCGAGATGGTGGTGCTGGCCGAGCGCCAGGGTGGCGCACCCGACCGGGTGGCGGCTGCCCACGCGCTGCGAGTGATGATGGTGGTGTCGGTGGTGCCCTTCATCCTTTACCACTGGGGTGGACAGGGGCGGGACAGCTACGTGCCGGCGCTGCTGGCGGTGGACTGGGGGCGCTTCCCCTTGCTGGTGGCGGCCTCGCTGCTGGGCGTCGGGGTGTTCCGCGGCCTGCGTATCGCCAATGCCTGGGTGCTTGGGCCGCTGGCCTGCATCGCCGCGCTGACCGCCGCGCAGGTGCCGCTGTCGGCGCTGCCGGGCTGGCTGGTGGGCGGCGGCCAACTGCTGCTCGGCGTGGCCCTGGGCGGGCGCTTCTCTCCGGAGTTCTTCCGCGCGGCGCCGCGTTTCCTGGCGGTGTCGGCGGCGAGCACGCTGCTGGCGCTGCTGCTGTCGGGCCTCTTCGTGCTCGCGTTGGCGGCCTGCGGCGCGGTGTCCCTGCCGTCGTTGCTGCTCGCCGCCTCGCCCGGCGGCATGGCCGAGATGTGCGTCACCGCGAAGGTGCTGCACCTGGGTGTCCCGCTCATTACCGCGACCCACGTGCTGCGCGTGGTGCTGATCACCGTCTGCGCGCCGAAGGTGTGCGGTTTCTTCCTGCGCTTCGCCGCGCTTCCCCGATAGCACCCCTGACCTTCATCGAAAGCGGATCGAAAGCTGATTTGGCTGAAATCCGTCCTGCCCGTAACGGCCACTGGCCGGGGCGGGCGACCCACACATAAAACAAGGAAGGTAGAGATGAGACACACTCCCGCGTATCTGGCCGTGACGGCCAGCCTGATGGCGCTTGCCGCAGCCGCCACCCCCGCGATGGCCGATGTCACCGACGAGCTGCGCGCCGAGCTGGCCGCCCAGCGCAGCCGCCTGGAGGAACTGGAAAAGAAGCTTGCCGCTGCCAGCGCAGCGCAGGCCGAGACCGCCAAGGTGGTGGCCAAGGTCGAGCAGAGTGCTGCTGCGCAGGCGCCGGCCTCGAAGGGGCTGTCGATGCCGTCCGGGCTGACGATCTACGGTATCGCCGATGCCGGCGTGGAATACGGGGACTACGGCCAGGGCCACAAGGTCCGTGTGCAGAGCGGCCTGGGCTCGGCCAGCCGGCTGGGCTTCAAGGGCGAGCGCAACTTCGGCGACGACCTGCAGGCCTATTTCCAGCTCGAGGCGGGGATTTCCTTCGACAACGGGCAGAACACCGGCCACTCCAGCAATATCAGCAACCCGGGCCAGGGCGCGGCGTCCTCGTCGGCGCCCAACACCACCGGCGTGGCGATCTTCTCGCGCAACACCTTCGTCGGCCTGCGCGGGCGCTACGGCGACATCCGCTTCGGCCGCGACTACGCGCCGATCTACTCGATCACCAGCGCCTCGGATCCGTTCACCATCGGCGGGGCGACGGCCTTCCGCCTGTGGTCCAGCGCGGCGGCCAGCCGCTTCGACAACGGGGTGTTCTACGCGTCGCCGGTGTTCGGCGGCTTCCAGGCCAACGTGGCCTATTCGGCGGGGATGGAGAACAACAGCCGCAGCAATGTCGGCGTGACCGGTTCCACCACCAGCACCGGCCCGAAGGACGAGGGCAAGGGCGGCAGCGCGACGCTCACCTACAAGAACGGCGATCTGTTCGTCGGCGCCGGCTACCTGAACTTCCTGCGCCAGGGCACGGTGACCGCGCCGGCCACGGAGGACGTCCGCCGCACCGCGCGCAACCTGGCCGCCACCTACGACTTCAAGGTGGCCAAGGTCTATGCCCAGTACCTGATCGGCGAGGACAAGCAGGACGGTGTCGGCAAGAAGCTCGACCGTCGCGTGTGGTGGCTGGGGGCCTCGGTGCCCTTCCGCGACGTGCATACCTTCCGGGCGGTGTATAGCCACCTGGACGACCGCATGAGCACCGATCGGGATTCGGACCACTATGGCCTGGGCTACGAGTACGCCCTCGACAAGCAGACCGACCTGTACCTGTATTACGCCCAGGTCAGCAACAAGAACGGCGGCAAGAACTCCCTGTGCGCGGGCGGCACCTGTCAGGGCTTCGACGGGGATACCAACCTGCCGGCCAACTTCACGCCGAAGTCGCTGATGCTCGGTGGTCGTTACCGCTTCTGAGCGCTCCCCGGGCCGGGCTGCGCCCGGCCCCGCGAAGGGACGAGGAAACGCGGGGTGGTCCGACGTTTCCTTGAGCGAGCTGTTGCGTGGCGACGGCGCCGGCCGCTGCCACGCTTGGGCTCAGCCCTGCTGGAGCAGGCTGGCGGCGACGGCTTCCGCAACCCGGATGCCGTCGACGCCGGCCGACAGGATGCCGCCCGCGTAGCCGGCGCCTTCGCCGGCCGGGTAGAGGCCTTTGGTGTTGAGGCTCTGGTAGCTCTCGTCGCGGGTGATGCGCAGCGGCGACGAGGTGCGCGTTTCGACACCGGTGAGCACTGCGTCGTACATGTTGAAGCCGCGGATCTGCCGGTCGAAGGCCGGGATCGCCTCGCGCATCGCGGTGATCGCGTAGTCGGGCAGCGCCGTGGCCAGGTCGCCGAGCAGCACGCCGGGCTTGTAGGACGGCTCCACGCCGCCCAGCGCGGTGGACGCCTTGCCGCGCAGGAAGTCACCGACCAGCTGGGCCGGGGCCTCGTAGGTGCTGCCGCCGAGCACGAAGGCGTGGCTCTCCAGCTTGCGCTGGAATTCGATGCCGGCCAGCGGGCCGCCGGGGTAGTCCTTCGGGTCGATGCTCACCACGATGCCGGCGTTGGCGTTGCGCTCGTTGCGCGAATACTGGCTCATGCCGTTGGTGACGACGCGGTTCGGCTCCGACGTGGCAGCCACCACGGTGCCGCCCGGGCACATGCAGAAGCTGTACACCGCGCGGCCGTTGGAGGCGTGATGCACCAGCTTGTAGTCGGCGGCGCCGAGCAGCGGGTGGCCGGCATGCGGGCCGAGGCGGGCCTTGTCGATCAGCGATTGCGGGTGCTCGATGCGGAAGCCCACCGAGAAGGACTTGGCCTCCATGAAGACGCCCCGCTCGTGGAGCATCTCGAAGGTGTCGCGGGCGCTGTGGCCGAGGGCCAGCACCACGTGGTCGCTGCGCAGCTCGTCGCCGGTGGAGGTGCGCACGCCGCGCACCTGGCCGTCCTCGATGATCAGGTCGGTGACGCGCTGCTGGAAGCGGATCTCGCCGCCCAGCTCGCAGATCTCGGCCCGCATGGCTTCCACCATGCCGACCAGCCGGAAGGTGCCGATGTGGGGCTTGGAAACGTAGAGGATCTCTTCCGGTGCGCCGGCCTTGACGAACTCGGTCAGCACCTTGCGGCCGTAGTGCTTCGGGTCCTTGATCTGGCTGTACAGCTTGCCGTCCGAGAAGGTGCCGGCGCCGCCTTCGCCGAACTGCACGTTCGACTCCGGGTTGAGGGTGTTCTTGCGCCACAGGCCCCAGGTGTCCTGGGTACGCTCGCGCACCGCCTTACCGCGCTCCAGCACGATCGGCTTGAAGCCCATCTGGGCCAGGATCAGCGCCGCGAAGATGCCGCAGGGGCCGAAGCCGATGACGATCGGGCGCTGCGTGAAGTTGGGCGGAGCCTTGCCGATGAAGTGGTACTCGGTGTCCGGTGTCGGCTTGACGTGGAGGTCGTCGGCGAATTTCTTCAGCAGCGCCGCCTCGTTCTTCACTTCCAGGTCGATGATGTAGATGAAGCACAGGCGCACGTTCTTGCGTGCGTCGTAGCTGCGCTTGAAGACCTTGAAGCTGACGAGCTGGTCGGCGGAGATGCCCAGGCGCTGGATGATGGCGGCGGGCAGGGCCTCTTCCGGATGGTCGAGGGGCAGGCGGAGTTCGGAGAGTCGCAACATGGCGGTCATGGCGGGGTAGTTGGTCCCGCAGATGGCTTTTCGGGCCGCGATTTTACAGCGTGGCGGGGGTGTTGCCGCAAGCCTGTGCAAGCAGTGCCTGGGACTGGACCGCACAGGCCCGGCGGGCGCCGTGGTCGAGGGCGGCCAGCCAGGGCTCGGGCAGGCTGCCGGGGCCGTACAGGGCGCCGGCCAGCATGCCGGCGATGGCACCGGTGGTGTCGGCGTCGCCACCGCGATTGACCACGTCGATCAGGCAGGTCTCGAAGCTGTCGGTGTCGAGCAGAGCCTGGAAGACCGCGCGCAGGGTGTCCTTGATGAAACCGGACGGGTTCTCCTCGCGCTTGCCGGCCGGGTCGAAGAGCGGAAAGGCGGTGAGCAGCGGGGCCAGGCGCCGGCGGATCAGCGCGTCCCGGCTGGCACCCCGCAGCGCGTCCTGGACCATCAGCACGATGGTCTCGGTGCCGGCGTCGGAGAGGGGATTGTTGTGGGTCAGGTGGGCCTGCACGCGGCAGGCGGCGCGTACCGCGTCCTCGGGCTGGCCAAGGGTCGCCAGAGCGACCGGCAGCACGCGCATGCAGGCGCCGTTGCCGGCATCGTGCTCGCTGGGCGGGGCTTCGAGCCGGCCGGTACGGCGGAATTCGATGATGCCGCGGCGGACGGTGTTGCCGATGTCCACCGGCTTGGCGCGCATCCACGTGTCGAAGGCCTCGCCGATGGCGTGGGCGTCGATGCCGCCAGCTGCCAGGATCGCGTCGCCGAGGGCCAGCGCCATGGTGGTGTCGTCGGTGACCGCGCCGGATTTGAGCTTGAGCCAGCCGCCGCCGCGGATGGTGCGGTGGCAGCCGTGCTGGGCCTGGATCTCCCGCGGCGTCATGAACTCCACGGTGGCGCCCAGCGCGTCGCCCAGGGCGAGGCCCAGGTAGGCGGCCTCGGCCCGGGCGGCAAAGTCAGCGGCCGGCCGCTCCAGCACGGCGTGCAGGTCGGGCATGGAGCTTTGCATCACCGGCCGCCGGCGGTCAGGCGCTGGGATACTCGATGGTGACGTCCTCGTCGCGGACGATCATCTGGCAGGCCAGGCGCCACGGGGTCGGGAAGTCGTCCACGTCCATCTTGGCTTCTTCATCGGCGGACAGCTTGCCGAGTTCCTTGAGGGTCTTGCGCTCGCTGTTGGTCAGCGGGCCGGCGTGGACCACGCCGCCCTTGGTGATGTTGGTGACCTTGCACAGGCAGGTACCGCATTCCCCGTTCTGACAGCCGAAGTCGATCGGGACGTGGTTTTCCTTGGCCAGTTCGAGGACGGTCTTCTTGTGGCTGCCAGCCACGGCGTAGACGGTCTTGTCCTTGTGCATCGGGCTGGTGAAGGTGATGAGTGCCATGGTTTTCCTCCTACTTGAGTGATGCGGCCGGAGCCGGTATGGCGGAGGCCGCGGGTTCCACAACGATTCTCTCTGTCGCTGGTGGTGGTGCTCCTTCAGGTGCTTCAGCCCGGGCGGACGACGACCTCGCCCTGCAGCACCTGGGCCTGGCAGGCCAGGCGGTTCTGGCGGCCGGCCATCTGTTCCTGCAGCACCTTGGTCTCCAGCATCGAAGGGTTGGCCAGGTTCTCCATGCCCTTGACGATCTTCATCATGCAGGTGCCGCATTCGCCTTCGCGGCAGCCGTAGGTGATGCCGGCGCCGACCTTTTCGGAAACCTCGATGAGGCGGGTGCCGGCGGGCACGGTGACGGCGACGCCGATGTCTTCAAACAGTACTTGTGCCTTGGGCATGGGAATGTCCTCCGGGAAATGGGTGGTTTCGGAATCGATGGGGTCAGGCGAGTTCGGCGATGTCCACGACGCGGAAGCCGGCCTGGCCGGTGAGCTGGAGGGCCAGGTTGCGGCCGAAGGCGTGGCAGTCGGCGAGTTCCTCGCCGGTGGGGATGAGCTTGAGCTTGATGCCCGGGCAGGGCACCCGCAGCTTGAGCCCACGCAGGCGGTCTTCGAGCATGCCGACCGCTTCGCCGCTCCACCCGTAGGAGCCGAAGGCGGCGCCGAGCTTGCCCTTGAGGGGGACCTGAGTGAGGCAGGAGAGCAGGTCCCAGACCGGTTTGACGGCGTCGCCGTTGATCGTCGGCGAGCCGATGGCGAGGCCGTCGGCTTCCTCGATGAGGTCCACAAAAGGGGTGACTTCGCCGCCCTGCAGGTCGTAGACCGACACCCGCACGCCGTCCACGGTCTCGGCGCCGTCCTTGATGGCCTGGGCCATCACCGCGGTGTTGCCATAGGCGGAGATATAGAAGATCACCAGCGTCTTGTCGCGCTGGCTGGCCTCGTTGGCGAGTTGGCTTTCGGCGAGTTGACGGTAGCGCTTCACGTAGCCGCGCGGGGCGTCCCGGTGGATCGGGCCGTGGGCCGGGCAGATGAGGTTCAGCGCCAGCTCTTCGACGAGGGGCAGGGCGGCCAGCACGTGCTCCCGGAAGGGCCGCATGATGTGCTGGTAGTAGTACTCGAAGGAGAAGCGGAAGTCGCCGACGTGGTCGTTGAACAGGCGCGGGTCGCAGAAGTGGCAGCCGAAGATGTCGCCCGAGAACAGGATGCCGTCCTCGACCAGGTAGGTGCATTGGGTGTCGGGCCAGTGCAGGAAGGGCGTGTGCAGGAAGCGCAGGCTGCGGTCGCCGAGCGATACCGTGTCGCCCTGGGTGACGGTGGTGAAGTCCAGCGATTCGCCGTCGTACTTGAGCAGGCCCTTGAGCATCAGCGGGGCGCGGTGGGAGATGTACAGCCGTGCCTGGGGGGCCCGCCGCAGCAGTTCGGGCAGTGCGCCGGTGTGGTCGGGCTCCAGGTGGTTGAGGACGATGGTGGTGATCTCGTCGTAGCGGGCCACCTGTTCGAGCCGGGAGAAGAACTCGTCGGCGAACTCGGCCTTCACCGTGTCGATGACCGCCATGCCCTCGCTGCCCCGCACGCAGTAGCTGTTGTAGGTGGTGCCGTTGGCGGTCTTGAGGATGATGTCGAAGCTGCGCAGGGTCGGGTCGAGGGCGCCGATCCAGTGCACGTCCCGCGCCACCGGGACGGCGTCGAAATCGCCGCCGGGCCGGCGCAGGCGAACGGGGGCCGAGATCATCCGGGGGCTCCGCTGCCGCAGGGCGGCGTGTCGGGCTTGTGGCTGCAGCCTTCGCCGGGCGGCGTAGCGAGGAAGCCGTCGGGCGAGCGGCCCAGGCCGGCGGCGATGGCGGCCGGCTCGAAGCCGAGCAGGTGGGTGCCGCCGATGCGGATCAGCGGGCGGCGGATCAGCAGCGGCTCGGCCAGCAGCGCGGCGAGGGCTTCGTCACGGGACAAGGCCTCGGGGTCGATCTCGCCCGACTTGACCCTGGGCGCAGCCCGATTGAACCAGGCTGCCGAGGGGTGCGGGGCGAGGAAGGCGAGCAGGCTGTCAGCGGTCCACGGGTGAGACAGCAGGCTGCGGGGGGCGACCTCGCACCCCGCAGCCCGCAGGCTGGCCACCTGCTTCGTGTTCGTCGAACAGCCGGGCTTTTCGAAGAACTCGATGGTCTGCATCGTGCCTCTCCCGTCAGGACGTCTTGGCTGCCGTCCCGGCCGCGCTGCCAGCCGCTTCGGCGAGAAGTTGTAGCGGGATGCCGGTCAGCGAACCCGGCGGGTTGAGGGCATCCCCCAGTTCATCCACGATGGCCCCTTCGATGGGGCAGATCGCTGCACATTGGGCGTCGGCGAAGTCGCCGGCGCATTCGGTGCACTTGTCCGGGTCGATCTCGAAGTGAGGGGCTGCGGAGTAGATCGCCTTGTTGGGGCAAAGGGGCTCACAGGCCCAGCAGTTCACGCACAGGTCGTTGATTTCGAGTGCCATCGCAGCGCTCCTTCTTATGGCTAGGGTAGGGTTCCTGGAGCGCCGCTCTGGCGGGCGGCGCTCCAGGAACGGTCTGCATACCTGGATCAGGCGGCAGACTGGGCGGGGGCTTCGGCCGTTTCGACAAGCTTGCCGGCGGAGGCCATCTCGGCATACACGGCCATCACCGCGTCCTCGATGCCTTCCATGGCGTGCTCGCCGTTCGGTGCGATGCCGGCTTCTTCCAGCATTCCCCAAGGCTCGTAGCCGATCTTCGAGCACAGCACCACTTCGCAGCCTTCCAGCGCCTTGACGGTCTGCTGCAGCGTGGTGTCCGCGTCGCCGCAGGTGTCTCCGCCGGTGCAGTAGAGGTCGGTCTTCCGATGGCCCAGGAAGCGCACGCCTTTCTCGGAGGCCTCGTAGATCAGGAACTCCTTGGCGTGCCCGAAGTGCTGGTTGATCAGCCCGCCGCCGCTGGTGGCCACGGCCATCTTGACCGGCCGCAGGGCTTCCTTGGTGGCGAGGCCGCTCATGTCGAGGGCGACCAGCTTCGGTGCCGGTGCGGCAGCCTTGGCGTTGCGCTTCTCTTCCAGCTCGGCGGCGATGCGGTCACGGACCTCGGCACGGCGGGCTGCCGCACCTTCCAGGTCGAGCTCGTACTCGGCGATCTTGTCGAGCGTGAACTCCGCACCCCGGTCCTCGCCGAGCAGGCCGACGGCGTCGGCACGGCACTGGCGGCAGTGGCGCATCATGTTCATGTCGCCGGCACAGGCGTCCTGCAGGGCCTGCAGTTCGTCCTGGGTGGGGCCGCGCTGGCCGGTCAGGCCGTAGAAGGTGCCGTGCTCGGCCTCGGCGATCAGCGGCATGACGTTGTGCAGGAAGGCGCCCTTGGACTTCACGACGCGGCTGACTTCCTTCAGGTGCTCGTCATTGACGCCGGGGATCATCACCGAGTTCACCTTGACCAGAATGCCCTTGGCGATGCACGCCTCGAGGCCTTTCTGCTGCTGCTCGATGAGGATCGCGGCGCCTTCGCGGCCCTTGATGCGCTTGTTGTTCCAGAAAATCCACGGATAGATCTTGGCGCCCACGTCGGGATCGACGCAGTTGATGGTGATCGTCACGTGGTCGATGTTGTGTTTGGCGATCTCGTCCACCGACTGGGGCAGCATCAGACCATTGGTCGATACGCACAGCTTGATGTCCGGAGCGTGTTCGCTGAGCATCTGGAAGGTCGCGAAGGTACGCTCGGGGTTGGCCAAGGGGTCTCCCGGCCCCGCAATGCCCAGCACGCTCATCTGCGGGATCTCCGAGGCGACGACCAAGGTCTTCTTGGCGGCCTGGTCGGGCGTGAGGAGTTCCGACACCACGCCGGGGCGGGATTCATTGGCGCAGTCGTACTTGCGGTTGCAGTAGTGGCACTGGATGTTGCAGGCCGGGGCGACGGCCACGTGCATCCGTGCGAAATGGTGGTGGGCGTCTTCCGAATAACAGGGGTGGTTGAACACCTTCTGCAGGATTTCGTCCGGGATCTGATTGAGCTGGTCCGCGGTCGAGCCGCAGGAATGCGAACTACACCCGCCGCCGCCGGATTCGGCGGTATTGCTGATCACTGGCAGTTCCATGGTTGGTCCCCACTCGGTTCGTTTGTGGGTGTGGAATTGCAAGCCGCGTACCAGCTCGGGGTGTTTGCTTAAGTAGTTGAAATTTAATGTATGTCGTGTTCCTGTGGGGCCTGCCTGTAGTGAATGTCACAGGGCGGGCGGCCCGCAGCGTGAGGAATGCGACAGCTAGGTACGAAACCGCGGCCGGGAGGCCGCGGATTTTCGCGATCAGGGGCGATCCGGCATCACGCGCGGATCGGCACCAGCGCGGGTTCCGGCATCAGCTTGCGGTTGATGGCGGCGAGCTTCTCGATCTGGCGGCCGACGTTGTGCTGCACGCGCTCGGTGATGCGGTCGATGACGCGGCGCATATCGTCGCCGAGCTCTTCCATCACGAGGGAGCGGTTCTTCATCTCGATGACGATGCGGCACAGCTTGTCGGCACCACCGCCACGGGGCCCATTGATGTCCGACAGGCGCACGCTGACGGACTGGACGACGTGGCCGAAGCGGCCTAGGGCGCCCTGGATGCGCCGTGCGGCATGGGTACGCAGGGTCTTGGCAGCAGGCAGGCCCTTGGCCTTGATCTGGACTTCCATTCTTATCTCCTTTGCGTTTTGGAAGGTCCACTGTATGGGCATCAATGAATCAGGTAAAGACGTATTAATCGAAGCTTTGTTTCGATATATTCGAATCTTTACAAAAGCTGTGACGAGCCGTGAATCTCAAGCATCTGTTCTATTTCTGGAAGACTGCGCGCAGCGGCGGCGTGGTCAAGGCTGGCGAGGCGCTGCATGTCACGCCGCAGACCATCAGCGGCCAGATCCGCCTGCTGGAAGACAGCCTGGACACCCAATTGTTCACCCGTGACGGGCGGAGCCTCGAGCTGACGCCGGCAGGGCGCATGGCGATGGAGTACGCCGACGAGATGTTCTCGCTGAGCGCCGAACTGGAGCAGGCGCTACGTCATTATCCGAAGGGGCGGCCGGTGGAATTCCGGGTCGGTGTGTCGGATGCGGTGCCCAAGTCGATTGCTTACCGCCTGCTGCGGCCGGCGGTGGATCCGACCGACCCGGTGCGCATTATCTGCCGGGAATGGCGCCTGGACCGTCTGCTGACCGAACTGGCGGTGCACAAGCTCGACCTGGTGATTGCCGATTCGCCGATTCCGCCCAGCGTCGATGTGCGGGCTTATAACCACCGCCTCGGCGAGTCGGGCCTGAGTTTCATTGCCGCGCGTTCCCTGCTGGGTGACCAGCCTCCGGTGTTTCCGGCCTGCATGGGGACTTTGCCGACTTTGCTGCCCGGGGAGGATTCGGCGATCCGCCGCAAGTTCGAGGACTGGCTGGATCGCAAGCGGCTCAGGCCGCGCATCGTCGGCGAGTTCGACGACACGGCGCTGATGACGGCTTTTGGCCGCGCCGGCGTCGGGGCCTTCGTGGTGCCGACGGCGATCGAGCAGGAGATCCTCGGGACCGGGGACTTGCTGGTGCTGGGACGGGCGGAGGAGGTGCGGATCGAGTACTACGCGATCTCGGTCGAACGGCGCCTGACCCACCCCTGCGTGCTGGCCATCTCGGATGCGGCCAAGGCGGGGCTGGAGGCGATGGGCAGCGGCGGCGTCGTGACCCAGGCCGAGCCGGGCTGAAAAAAACCCTGCTCGGGCCGGAAGGCCGCGGGCAGGGTGAGGGTAGTGGCCGGTTGGTGCTACTGGTACTGAAAGAAGAATCAGCCGTTCTGCTGGATGCCGGCGAGCAGCCAGCCGCCGTTGCCGCTGCGCGGCTTGGTGAGGTGCCACAGTTCGTCGATGCCTTCCGGCGCGGCGTTCGGATCCTCGCGCAGCAGGCCGGTGAAGCGCACCGTGACGATGTAACGCTCGGCTTCCTCGGCGACGTCGATGACTTCGGCGTTGAGGGATACCACGTCGGTCTTCTGCGCAGAGGCCGGCTCGGACATCCAGTCCATCTTGATCTCGGCGAACATCTCCGGCGTGGTGTATTCCCGTACGTCGTCCAGGTTGCGCGCATCGTTGGCGGCCTGCAGGCGGATGAAGTTCACCTTGGCGTGGCGTACGAAGCCTTCAGTGTCGAAATCTGCCGGGATGTTACGGACGGACGTTGCGGTGACAGGCGCAGCAGCTGCCGGGGCAGCGCTGCCGCCACCGAAAGCCGGCGTCGCGTTGCTGCTGTTGGTGCCGTAGGACTGCGGCGCGCCGGAATACTGCATCGGGCTCGCACCCGCGCCGGCCAGCGCCGGCTGCTGGGAGGCCGCACGGCGGCGCATGAAGAAGCCGATCAGCGCGATGGCGGCAAAGGCGATCAGGGCCATCGTCATCATCGAGGCGAGCTCTTCACCAAAGCCGAAGTGGGAGGCCAGCGCGGCCAGGCCGATACCGGCGGCCAGACCGGCCAGCGGGCCCATCCATGAACGCTTGGGCGTGGCCGCAGCAGCGGCGGCGCCGGCGGCCGGCTGGGCGTGGGGAGCGGCGGCCGCACCCGGCGCCTGGGCCGGAGTTGCCGGCGTGGCGTTGGGGGACTTGGGCTGGCTGAGTTCCTGGCGCTGCATGCCCGAGGACTTGCCGCCACCGAAGCGCTTGGCGGCGTCTGCATCACCGGTTATGAGGGTCAGGCCCAGCGCCAGGGCGGCGCCCATCAGGGCAAAGGATTTCATGCGTGTCTCCTGTGATTGGGGTAGCGACCAATGAAGGATAGCGGCTGTCTGGGTTAAATAAAATCAGAATTGCCTGTAGTTATTGTTCGAAAAAAACTGAATGAAGGTTGATTTGCCCCGGAGTTGAAGAACCGCTTGCATCAAGGTTTGGCGCCGAAGCCGGCACATGGATCCGTCCTGGGTGTGGGGGCGGTGTACCAGATGTAGGAATAGGGGCGGGGCGAGCCGCTCGTATCCGGGCCGTCGCCGGTCTCCTCGAAGGCGACACTGATGATGCGGGCGCCGGGCTTGAGGTGGGCCAGCAATTGTGGAACGCCGTAGTCGCCGCGCACGTGGCCGTTGCCGGCGACCAGGATCGCCGGACGCTCGGCGAGGTGCATCAGTTCGGTGGCCATGGCGCCGTCGCGGGCGCGCTGGGCGAGGCGCATGCCGGGCACCCGGCTGGCCGGCAACTGGCCGCAGTGGCTGTCCAGGAGATCGGCGTCGAGCGCCCGCGTGGTGGCGTCGGACAGCGGGCCGGCCGCCAGCGTGGCGGCAAGGTCGGACGGCAGGGCAGCGATACCGTTGCGCACCACGTTACGGGCTTGTTCGCGGGAAAGATTGGCGCCGATGATCTCGATGCCGGCCCGCGCCAGTCCGCCGAACAGCGGTTCGTGCACCGGCCACTGCCAGGCCTTGGCGTCGAAGCCGGCGGCCTCCAGGTCGGCTTGGAGGTGCTCGACGGGGCCGGCGCCGAGACGTCGCCCCCTGTCCAGATGTTCGGCCGCCACGCTCCGTGCGCCGAGGGCGGCGATCAACTCGGCGCGCAGGCGGTGGTGCAGCGGGCTGTCGTGGATCTCGCCGAGGAGCAGGAAATCCGCCTGGCGGAGACGGGCGAGCAGTTCGGGCAGGGTGAGCGTCTGCCCTGTTCGGGTATCGACGATGCGCTCGCCGGCGGGGGCATTGGCCTGGGCGGCACAACACAGGACGAAGCCGGCGAGGAGGGCGATCAGACGTAGTTTCATGGTGCAGTGGCTCGGTTGTGCCGTCGAAGTCTGTGGGCTGCCGGTGGACGCCGGTCGGCGGTCGGGAGTTCGCGGTGCGCTGGGCGTGCCAATCATTGCTCAGCGTTGCGCCGGGGCGTCGCCACCTTCCGGAACGTAGACGATGGAGCCGTCCTTCATGCGGTAGGCGACCCCGGCCTTTTCGCCTTCGCCGCTGCCGATGGCGCCGCTGGCCTTGTAGCGCTCGACCTTCTCGCCCTTTTTGATGGTGACTTCCATGGTCGGCTTGCCGGGATCGCTGATCACCGTCACGTCCTGCCGGCTGAAGGGATTCATCAGCGGGTTCTTGGCGATGGTGATGAGCAGCGCGGCGATGACCACCAGGAAGATATCGATGAGGTTGACCACCGACAGGATGGGATCTTCGGTTTCGGGTTCGTGCAGGAGCTTGAGGCCCATGGTCAGGCCTCCTGCCGCAGGCGCGCGATGTGGACGATCTCCTCGGCCAGCCAGCGGCGGCGTACGTTGGTGACCCAGAAGGTGATGGAGGCGGCGATGAGGGCCAGGATGACCGCCGAGAAGGCCACCGTCAGGTTGTGGGAGACCTGGGCCAGATCACCGTCGGACAGGGATTTGAGGGCCGGCCCCATGGGAGTCATGGTGGCGACCAGCCCCAGCATGGGTGTGACGCGGCTGGCGATCCGCGGTGCTTCGAGCAGGGTGTGGGCAAGCAGGTCGAGTTCGTCCTCGGTAAGAGACGGGTTGCTGCGGAAGGCATTGAGCAACGGGCGGCCGCCGTCGCCCCTTCGTTGCCAGGCCAGCCGGGCGAATTCCCCGAGGGACCAGAAGGCGAACAGGAAGAGCAGGGCGATGAGGACCAGCGTGGGCAGCAGGAAGAGCTGGGCCACGTCGTACATGGTGTTTTCGAGTTGATGATTCATGGTCGGTGGTATCGGTGTGTCGGAGGTCAGGAAGAGGGCGCGAGGCGGCCCCGCAGGGCACCGCCCAGCGTGGCCAGCGCGACGAGGAGCAGGCCCGCGGCGGCCCGGCTGGGCGCTGGCGGCGCCGGCGGGGCGACCTTGTCGAGACGCAGGCCCTGGACGGGGGGCGGTGCGGCCGGTGCCGGCGGTACGTTCGGCGCAGCAGCGTCCGGCGCTGCGCGCGTGGCGCCGGACGTTGGCGTGGCCGCGGGGCGGGCCTGGGCCATGCCGAATCCGACGAAGCCGCGCAGGGCGGCGTTGTCGCTGCGGACTTGATACCGTTCGGCCAGCTCCCGGTAGCGCGCCTTGAGCTCGTTGATGGTGGCCTTGTCGGCCTGCCAGTAGCCCTGGCGGGCGGCTTCCAGCATGCGCTCTATGCTCTGGGCGAGGGCGTGAGGGTTGTGGCGTTCGAACCAGTCGCGCAGGCCGAGGCGGTGCTTGTCGCGTACATAGACATCCACGAACTCCTGCCACTGGTCGTCGCGTACGATCTCCCGCGCCACGGCCTGCCAGCCCGAGAAGTTGTTGATGCCGTCGAGTACCTGCAGGGTGCCGGCGTAGCCTTCCTTCATCAGGCCCTGGATGTAGCCGGGGTGGAAGTTGCGGGTGGCCAGCTCCTTGGCCAGGAAGCCGGCGGCGCCTTCCACCTTGCCACCGCCCTGGCCGCGCAGGTTTGAGATGTAGAGCTCAGGTGCCTTGCCATCCAAGTGGCGGACGGCGAGGGCGATGCCACCCAGGTACTGGAAGGGATCGTCGGTGGTGAGCATGCCGTACAGATTGGAGCTGCGCGACAGTACCGCGCCCTCGGTGCCCTTCAAGTGGGCGGCGTAGAGGTTCTCGCCGCCGGCGCCGGGCTGGCCCCAGCTCGCTTCGTCCGGGCCGTAGGCGAACTGCATGCGCGACAGGTACAGGCGGGCCAGCTTGCGGTCGCCTTCGACCTTGCCCTTCCAGGTGTCGGTGGCCAGCGCAGCGTCGTCCAGGCCGGTGCCGTAGCGGCCGGACTCGGAGGAGAAGATACGTGTCTGCGCGGCGTTGAGGGCCTGGGCTTCACCCCAGCCGTGGGCGCGCAGCTCGGCCTGGATGCGGCGGGTGTTGGCGGCCACCGGGTTGTCGGCCTCATCCGCTTCGGCGGCGAGTCTGGCGGCTTTGGCGAGCAGGCGCATCACGTTGGGAAAATGATCGCGATACAGCCCAGTGGCGGATAGCACCACGTCTACCCGTGGGCGGCCGAGGATTTGTCGCGGAATGAGCCTGACGTCCTCGACCCGTCCGCCGGCGTCCCAGACCGGCTCCACGCCCATGGCCCACAGGGCCTGGGCTTCGAGCAGGCCGAAGTGGCGCATGGTTTCCACCGACCACAGGGTGAAGGTGAGCTTCTGCGGGAGCTTGCCGCTTTTGGCCTTGTGGGTGGCGAGGAGTTGTTCGAAGGCGTCGCGGCCAGCCTCCCAGGCGGCTTGCGTCGGTACCCGGGAGGGGTCGAAGCCGTACAGGTTGCGTCCGGTGGGCAGGGCGTCGGGGTTCTTGATCGGGTCGCCGCCATAGCTGGTCGGGATGTAGCGGCCTTCCAGGCCCTCGAGCAGGGCTGCCATCTCGGGGGCCGCGTCCAGCGCGGCATACCATTGGCTGGCCCGTTCGGCGGCGGCGCGGGCCTTGGCGGGGAGGGTCGCGAGGTCGGCCTGGCCGGTGACGATGGCCTTCAGCCGCCGGTAGGGCGTCGATTCCCTGAGGCGCGTGTAGTCGCCGACCAGCATTTCGTCAGCCTCTTCGCCGGGGCCGGCGACGCCTTCCCAGAAGTCTTTGCCAACCATCATCAGTACTGTGGCCAGCCGTGCGTCTTCGCCGGCGCCCTGGCCGAAGGTGTGCAGGCCGAGGGGTTGGGCCGTGCGGGCCAGTTCATGGAGATGGTCGTGCACCTCGCCGAGGAAGACCGGAAATTGCGCCTCGATGCGGGCCTCAGACCAGCCCAGGTCGCGCTCGATGTGCTCCTTGCGCACTCCAGCCAGGAACTCGGCGCGCAACTTGTCCTTCACTGCGCCGTCGTCCTGGGCCAGCCAGCTGTGGAGCAGGTCGTGGATGCGGGTCAGTGCGGCGTGCAGGCCGGCGGGGGCGAAGGGCGGCGTCTGGTGGCTGATGATGGTGGCGCGGCCCCGCCGCTTGGCCTGGGTGGCTTCGCCGATGTTGTCCACGATGTAGGGATAGAACACCGGCACGTCGCCGACGGCGAGCATCGGAAAATCGCTGACGGCCAGCCCGCGCTCCTTGCCGGGCAGCCACTCCTGGCTGCCATGGGTGCCGTAGTGGATGAAGGCGTCGCTCTTGGCCTGCTCCCGCGCCCACAGGTAGGCGGCCATGTAGAAGTGGGACGGGGCGGCGCTGGACGAATGGTAAAGCGCTTTTTCCTTGTCCTCTCCGCGTTCGCCGCGGGGCGGCTGGGGCAACAGGCTGACGTGGCCGAGCTTCAGGCGGGGAATGACGAACCAGGCCTGGCCGTCCTGGTGGACGACCATCGACGAGTGTTCGGGCTCGCCCCAGCGCGCCTTTATCTGTTGCTGCACGGAGTCGGGCAGGCTGGCCAGCCAGTGCCGGTAGGTCGTCAGCGGCAGGCGTTCGGCGAGGCCGTCGCGCAGCAGGGATTCCAGTTCCCGCTGGTCGCCGGCGGGCTGATAGTAGGGGGCGAGCAGTCGTTGCAATGACAGGGTGAGCTCGGTTTCGCCCGGCGTCTCGGTGTCGTAGCCCCGGGTCCGCAGGGCGGCCAGCGTACCGACCAGGCTGCGCGGCAGGTTCATGAACGAGGCGGAGAGGTTCTTTTCGCCCGGCGGGTAGTTCCAGAAGAAGATCGTGACGCGCTTGTCGGCATTGGCGGTGCGCTGCAGGCGGGCCAGCCGCACGGCCTTGGCGACGACGGCGGCGGCCTGACCGGCGATGGGGGCGATCTGGTCGTCGGACTTGCGGGTGGCGGCGGCGATCTGGATGTCGGTGACGCCGGCGTATTCGGCCTGGGCCAGGTAGAAGGGCACGTCCATCAGTGCCACGCCTTGCGGGTCGGCGGCCCACGCAGCTTCGTCGCCCTTGCGGTAGGGCATGGCCTGTACGACGGGGATGCCCAGGTCGGCGAATTCGGTGCGTCGCCCGTCCGGGTTGAGCATGATCTGGGTGTTGATCAGTGCATTGGCAAGGGTGCGCCCGTCGACGCGCAGCATGCGCCGCACGGCGTCCGGGTCCATGACCGGGCTGTAGAAGGGCAGGGGTACGGCGCCGCTCCGTTCGATGCGGCGGATGAGGTCGTCGATGAAGGCGGTCTGCTCGGCGGCGATGTACTGCTGGTGCAGCGCGATGGCGATGATCGGTGCAACGGGCGTGGGGCTGCCGGTCTTCCAGCGCAGGTAGGCGGCGGGCTCGGCGAAGACCAGGCCGGGATGGTCCGGGTGATAGACGCCGCTCTTGGGGAAGACGATGGGCTCGCGGATACCGCCCGTCGGCTTGCCATCCAGGTGCGCGGCGAGGGTCGCCAGGAAGGCGTCGAAGTTGAGGGCCCCGCCGTTTACATAATAGGTGTGCAGGCGCCGGGCCAACCCGTCCGGCAGGCCCTGCCAGCGGGGATTGCCTTCGTGCAGCCACAGGAAGGGCTGCTTGAGGCCCGGCAGGGCGTTGGCCAGGCGGGTCTCGACGAAGGCCTGCAGATGCTCCCGGGGTGTGTCGAAGAGCACCAGGTCGTAACCCCCGAACAACGTCGGCCCGCTGTCGGCGGGCAGCTTCTCGGCGAAGCGGGCCTCCAGTTGCAGACCGTGTGCTTTAGCCGTTTCGGCCAGCTTGAGGAACTTGCCCGGCTGGACCGGTGAGGTGCTGATGACGAGGATCCGGCCGGCGAGTACTTCACCACTGCCGCTGAGCAGGATCAGGCAGAGCACGGGCGCGAGCAGGCGGCCGAGCCGCAAGAACAGCCGGTGGGCGGCACGCATGCTCAGAAATCCAACTGAAGAGAGGCGCTCAGGTTGCGGCCGGGCTGGGTGAAGAAGGCCGGGCCGGCATCGGTACTGCTCAGGCCGACCTGGCGGATGTCGCTCCACAGCCAGTATTTCTTGTCGAAGAGGTTGTTGAGGGCAAGATTGAGCCTGGCGTTGCGATGGAGCTGCAGGCTGGCGGAGAGGTCGAGCACCGCGTAGCCGGGTGTTCGGAAGTAATCGACCGCGCTGCGGTCCACCTGATCCTTCTTGCGGGCGGCGCGCAGACGCGCATCCACGGCCAGGGGGCGGCTGGCGGCGTGGCCGTCCCAGCCGAGGTTGAGGTAAAGACGTGCAGGGTCGACGGTGTTGAGCGGCTGGCCGGCCGAGGTCACGTCCCCGTCGGCCCAGGCGATGGCGCCGGCGCTGCGGAAGCCATGGGGCAGTGCCCACTGGCCGCGCAGCTCCGCGCCGCGGATGCGGACGCTGGCCAAGTTGATCGACTGATATACGGAGCGCACCGCGTTGCCCAGGCAGGCCGGTGCGCTGGCCCCGCTCGGGGTGGAACACACCAGTTCGTTGCTGATGAAATTGCTGTACTTGTTGTTGTACAGGGCCAGTTGCAAGTTGCCGCCCGCCAGTTTGAAGCGGGTGCCTACTTCCATGCCGGTGCTGGTTTCGGGCTTCAGGTTCGGGTTGGGCAGGCTCGCGTAGTTCTGGGCGGCGTTGTAGAACAGGCCATTCACTTCTTCGTAGTTGGGCGCCCGGAAGCCACGCACCACTTGCCCGTAGAACGACGTCGCCGGGCTGTGGCGCCATACGGCGGCCAGTTTGGGGGAGGCGGCGGAGTGATCCTGGCTGCTGGCCGAGAAGGTCTGCGTGCCGATGGTCTTGCTGATGGCGTCGGGGCGGAGCTTGACGCTGTCGAGGCGCAGGCCGGGGGTCAGGCTCAGGCGGCCGATGCCGATCTCGTCCTGTGCGAACAGGCCCAGACTGTCGGATTCGCCGGGGGCGAAATCGCGCAGGGGATAGGTGTCGCCGGCCAGCGTCTTGCCGACGCTGCCGGTGGTCTGGTTGGTGATCGTGTAGTCGCGGATCTCGGCCAGTTCGTGGCGGCGCCAGTCGGCACCGACGACGATGAAGTGATCGAGGGCGCCGGTATTCAGGCCCTTTTCCAGTTGCAGGCCCACGCCGGTCGTTTGCTGGCGGAAGTCGAAATTCATGTCCACCAGGCAGGTGTTGCTGCCGCTGCTCGTGCCGGAGCAGCCGCTGGTGGTGGCGCTGCGTTTCTGCAGCGTGTAGGTCTGGTTGGCGGCGCTCTGGTGATAGGCCGAGAGGAGCAGGCGGTCCACCAGGCCGGCCGTGGGTTTCCATTCCCAGTCGACGGAGAAGCGCTCCCGGCGCGCATCCTCGCTGCCATCAGCGGCGCTGACGCGGGGCAGGGAGGTGGACAGGCGCAGCAGTTCGCTGTCGCTGTGCTGGTGGCGGTCCTCGTAGGTGAAGCGCAAGCGGTGGCCGGTGGCCGGCTTGACGACGAGCCGGGCGAGGGTCCCGCGGGAGCGGTTGTCCTGGGGATTGGGCTGCTCGCGGCCGGCGCTGCTGCCGCCGGTCTCGCCTCGGTTGTCCAGTTCGCTGCCGGTGCGCCGGGTGAGGGCCAGCAGGGCCTCGACGGTGTCGTTGCCGCCGGCGAAGTAGGCGGTGTTCTGCAGGCTGTTGTCGGCGCCGCGCCAGGTGGCCTTGTAGCGGACGGCGACGTCGCGGTCGCCGAGGATGTCGCGGGGGTCGAGGGTCAGGTAGCTGACCACGCCGCCGAGGGCATCGGAGCCATAGAGGCTGGAGGCGGGGCCGCGCAGGACTTCCACGCGCTTGAGGAAATCGAACTCGGGGCTGTCGGAGCTGGAGGTGGTGGCGTTGGAGGGGCCGCCGCCGTTGTAGTAGTCGGGCAGGCGTACGCCATCCACCTGTTGCAGGACCCGGTTGCCCTCGATGCCGCGGATGTTGACCGAGCTCGCGCCGAAGCGACGCAGATCGCGGGCGACGACGACGTCGGGTTCGTCCTCGAACAGTGCGGCCTCGTCGTGGGGCAGGCGCCGGGCGATGTTCTCCGCTCCGATCGCGGTGACGGTGGTGGGGACGCTGTCGGCGGTGGTTTCGGTGCGGGTGGCCGAGACGATCACGGCGCCGAGGGTGGCGCTGTCGTCGCCAGCGGCGGCAAGGCAGGCGTTTCCGGCAAGCGCTGCACCGACGAGGAGGGCGAGGGGGGACTTCCTGAAGCGGGAAGAGGGGCGGGTACCGGGCACGGCGGATCTCCAGATATCGAGAACATCTGGCTAGCTGGCGTGCGGAAGGCCCGGGCTGGCTGGCTTGACGCGGGTGGGGGCGAGGGGGCAGGCAGGCTGCCGGAGTGGGAAATCTACCCGTCTTGATGAATAAATGCAAATCATTATCGTTTACATTTATTCACTCCCCATCTAAGATGGATTCCGGTTCCCCGTTACAGGAGTCAGGAAATGCGATCGATGCTGTTCAACGTCTGCTTGCTGGCACTGCTGCTGTCGGGGGTCTTGGCGGTAGGGCCGGTGTGATCTTCGGCACTGTGCCGCCCTCGTTTTCTTCCAAGGAATCTCTGTCGATGTCTCGTTATACCGGTCCCCGTTTGAAGGTCATGCGCGCCCTCGGGTGCGAGTTGCCAGGCCTGTCCCGAAAGTCTGTCGACGAGCGGGACTATCCGCCCGGGCAGCACGGTGCGCGTCCGCGGCGCAAGTCGGATTACGGTCTCAAGCTGATCGAGAAGCAGAAGCTGCGAATGAACTACGGGTTGACCGAAGCCCAGCTGCAGCGGCTCTTCCGTGAGGCCAAGCGCGCCAAGGCGCCCACCGGCACCAAGCTGCTCGAACTGCTGGAGCGCCGTCTGGACAACTTCGTGTTCCGCGCCGGCTTTGCGCCGACGCTGGTGGCGGCCCGCCAGCTGGTGCGCCACAAGCATGTGCTGCTCAACGGCCAGCCGGTGAATATCCCGTCTATCCGGATCAAGCCGGGTGACGTCATTGTCCTCACCGACAAGGCGCGGCGCATGCCGATGGTGCTGGAGTGCGTCGAGCAGCCGGCCCTGACCCACCCGGAGTGGCTGAGCAGCGACGGCAAGGCTTTTCAGGCCATCGTGACCCGTCTGCCGGAGGCCAGCGAGGAGCCTTTCCCGGTGGCGGTCCAGCACGTGGTCGAATACTACGCGGTGCGGATATGAGTATCCCGTGCTACTGCCGAGGCGGCGAGGAGGAGGATGGCCTGCCCGGTTACGAGACGTCTCCCGATCTGGCGCTGGTGGCCTTGCTTACCTTGATGAGCAGTTTCCCCGCCCGTCGCAGCGCGGCGGTGGCCCAGTCGATCGTTACGCATCTGCGGGTGGTCAGCGCGGATGAACGTCTGGATGGCATCCTCAGGGGATGCGCCGCCCAGCTGGTGAGCAACTGGGAAGCGTTGACCGTGCTCAGTCAGCCCGGGCCCGAGCCGTTGGCGCCGTCGACCCGGGTCGTCAACTGAGCGGTGTGGCGGTCAGATCTGCCTGACCGTGATGTTGAGGGTCTGGATGCGGTAGGCGATCTGCCGCGGGGTCATGCCGAGCAGGCGCGCGGCCTTGGCCTGCACCCAGCCGGCCTGCTCCAGCGCGGCGATGACACGCTCCCGCTCGTCCATGTTCTCGTCGCCCAGATCCACGTTGCTGACGGGGGCGGCGGCGCTGGCTGCGCGCGGACGGGGCGGCTGCAGGCGTTCCTCGATACCGGACAACAGAACGAGGTCGCGGTCGATGTGAGAGCCTTCGCACATGACTGCGGCGCGCTCCAGACAGTTTTCCAGTTCGCGTACGTTGCCCGGCCACATGTGCTGGGTCAGCAGGCGTAGCGCGCTGTCGGTGATTCCCAGTTCGCGGCCTTGCAGCTTGGCGATCTTGGTGACCAGGAAGTTGGCGATCTCCGGGATGTCCTCGATGCGGTCGCGCAGGGGCGGCACGTAGATCGGCATCACGTTGAGGCGGTAGTACAAGTCTTCGCGGAACTTGCCTTCCTCGACGGCCATTTCCAGGTCGCGGTGAGTAGCGGCGATGACGCGGACGTCTACTTTAAGCGTGCGGCTGCCGCCGACCCGTTCGAGTTCGCCTTCCTGCAGGATGCGCAACAGCTTGGCCTGAAAGGCGGCCGAGACTTCGCCGATTTCGTCGAGGAAGAGGGTGCCGCCGTCGGCCTGCTCGAAACGCCCCTTGCGCTGGGAAACTGCACCTGTAAAGGCGCCTTTCTCGTGACCGAAGAGCTCGGACTCAAGCAGGTTTTCGGGCAGCGCCGCACAGTTGAGCTTGACGAAAGGGCTTGCCGAGCGTGGCGAGTTGTAGTGGATGGCGCTGGCGATCAGCTCTTTACCGGTGCCGGTCTCGCCGCGGATCAGTACCGTGGTGTTCCACTTGGCGACCTGCCGGAGCTGGTCGAAGACCCGCTTCATTGGCTCGGAGCGCCCGACGATGGACGAGAAACCGTACTGGCCGCGTACCGCCCGACGCAGGTCGTCACGCTCGTCCACCAGGTCGCGCTTCTCTTTGGCGACCTGGCGGGCCAGTCGCACACTCTGGGCGATCAGGTTGGCGACCATCTCCTGGAAGTGGGCGCGCTCGTCGAGGAGGCCGTCGTCCGAGGTCTCGGGTTGGCTGGCCAGCACGCCGACCAGTTCGGAGCCGATGCGGATTGGTACCGCGATGAAGGGCTTGTCGGGCGCGTAGGCGCCGAGGCGGTCGAGGAAGCGCCGTTCGCGGGCGACTTCGTCGAGGATCACGCTGCGACCGCGTTCCAGCACCAAGCCGAGGATGCCTTCACCGCGGGAATAGCGGATGTGGCCGGCGGCTTCCACGTCGAGGCCGTGGGCTGCGCTGATGAAGAGTTCGTTACCGGTTTCGTCGCTGAGGAGGGCGACGAGGCCCAGGCGCAGGCCGCAGCCTTCGCCGATGACCTGGAGCACTTCCTTGAGGGTGTCCTGCAAGTCGAGGGAGCGGGACAGGATCTGGCTGACGCTGAACAGCGTATCCAGCTCTGCCTCAAGGAGGGCGCCAGGGGCCTGGATCAGATTTTCGCTCACGGGCGTCGGGTCCATTCAATGGCGTGCATTGGCTCAGCTTCCCGATGGAGGGAAACCGATGATGAAACGGCATCCGCCGGTGTAGTCCGGGTCGATGTCAATGGTGCCTTCGTGGCGTGTGACCACGTCCTGGGCGATGGCCAGGCCCATTCCGACGGAATGGGAGAGGGGGCGTTTGGTTGTGAAAAAGGGTTCGTACACCTTGTGCCGCAGCTCTTGCGAGATGCCGGGGCCGGTGTCTTCAATGACGGCGACGATCCGGCCGTCCCTTTCTTCGGTGCGGACCTTGAGTTCGCGGACATTGCGGCCGCGCTCGTTCATCGCTTCGATGGCGTTCTCGACGATCTCCTTGAACATGCTGCGCAGCATGTTGGCGCGGCCATGGAAGTGGCTGAGCCGTGAGGTGGGCTGCCACGCGACAGTGATGCCGGCGGCGAGCAGGCGCTCGGTCAGCAGCATCAGTACATCGCGCAGGATGTCGTTGAGATTGACCGGCGCAGTGGCTTCCTGCGGAGCTTCCGGCATCGAGGCTTCGAAGGTGCCCAGCGCGGCCTCTCCGGCGGTGAGCGCCTCCTTGAGGGCGCTCTTCAGCATCGCCGTGTCGATTTGTGTGCCGCGACGGTCAAGCATGTTGGCGGCGGCGCGGATCATGTTCAGCGGGCCACGCAGCTGGTAAACGGCGCCGGACAGGGTCTCCCGCAGGCTCTGCACCAGTTCGGCCTCGGCCATCGTGGCGCGGATCGCGCCGATGCGTTCCATCTCGCGCTGGCGCTTGGCGGCGGTGATGTCCTTGATGAGGAGCATCAGGTAGGCACGCGCCTGGGGATCGAAGAAGGAGTCGGCCTTGGCATCCTGTTGTTCGAACCAGGAGCCAGAGCAGGAGAACCAGCGTGCGGCTTTGCCCGAGATCGGGTGTACGCAGATTTCCTCGTCAACGAAGTTGCGGCCGCCGAGCTTGGGCGGCTCGAAGGCCAGGCCGATCGTATTGCGCAGTTCCGCGAGGACTTGCTTTGCGGGGTCGGTCACGCCGAGATCATCGGTCAGCTGTTTGTATTCGTGGTTGTCCAGCACGACCCGCTGCTGGTCATCGAGCAATGCGATGGCGATCGGTGCCACGTCGATGACGGATTCGATCAGCGCTTTCTGGTTCTGGACCTTCTGCTTGAGGGCATGCAGCGCGGTGACGTCCCGGTGCATGCCGAGGCAGTAAGCGGTTTCCCCCTTGGAGTCCAGGATGGGGGTGATGGTCAGTTCCGCGATGTAACGGGAACCATCCTTGCGCCGATTGACGAGGGTTCCGTTCCAGGTCTTCTTGTCGTGCAGGGACTTCCACAGCGTTTCGTAAACGGAGCGTGGGGTGGTCTTGTAGGACAGGATCGATTCGTTGAGGCCCAATACCTCACTGGGGGCATAGCCGGTAACGCCTTCGAAGGCGGGATTGGCATACAGGATGCGAGCCTGGGGGTCTGTGATCGAGATGGCGATCGGGGCTTGCTCGACCGCCTCCAGGAACAGCCAGATACGGCTTGGAAACGCTTGGGCGGCAGCGATCTCGCCGACCAAGTCATCATTGCTCGACGCATTTTCGAGGGCCTTGGCGAGGGCCGCCCGGAGTGCTTCTACACGCACGGCTGTCGGCGGCAGGCCGCTTGCATCCCCGTCCGAACGGGAGCGGCCGTTGGTGACCTCTGACATCGCGAAACCTCGACTCTGAACAGCGCCCGGTGAGGGGCGGATTTGACTTGTAGCCCCTGGCGCTGGGACTAATGGTGGGTGATGAGCCTGTTAAGCAAGTAGCGGGCCTTGTTTGTCGTGCTCACCCTGTCCGATCTCGTGCGGGTTTTGTTTCTTTTTGTGATTCAAGGGCCTGGGGGCGTCGGGAGGGGCTGGTACGGTGCGTAGTCCGATGTGCCGCCTGATCCTGCGCAGGGCTCTTGCCCCATGCTGGTGCGCTTCCCGTCAATAGCATCCCGTATCCAGCCCCTTGCCCTATTACAGTGCGTAGGGTGAGTGCAGCCAGCGGCGTACGACGTCTTCGTCGCGGCGGGGGAGGTAGGCGAAGCCCGCGTTGGCGTCTTCCATCACCACGCGTGCCACCCAGTGGGGCACGGCTTTGGTCGTCAGCATGTGGAAGTACCACGCAAAGGGATAGCCGGCTGCCCGGTCGAAGGACACCAGTGCGTCGTGAAGGGCCAGTTCGCGGGTGCCTTCCCGTGCACCGAAGACCGGCGGTTCGCCGTCGATGGCCGGCACCGGTTGGGCGCGGATGACGTTCTGCTGGAAGCGGTCGAGATGCTCACGCACTGCAATGACCCACTGGTTGCTGAAGGCGGTGGCATGCCCGGCGCTGGACTCGCTCCAGTCATCGCTGAAGCGGTGGATGGGTTGCGCTTCTGGTGCTTGCTGGCGCAGGCGGGCCAGCAGGTCACCAATGTGGGTGAGGCGCCGGAACGTGTAATAAGGAAGCCCGACCGGCTGTCCGTTGTGGTGGCCGAGATCCGGGTCGATGAGTTCATCGATGGCGCCTGGTGCGGGCGTCTGGGCAAACAGCGTATGGGCCTGGGTCTCTTGCAGGTCCTCGATCTCCAGTTGGAGGAAATCGGTGGACTTGTCGCCGGTGGAGGCGACGAAGTAATGGGTACGACCCACGCGGCGGGTCGCGATCAGATCCTTGCCCGCGTATTCGTCGCGCAGGGCCTCGAAATCCCCGTCGCAGGCCGCGAGCGTCAT
Source organism: Zoogloea sp. GDB6 (assembly GCF_056724105.1). Classification (NCBI taxonomy): domain Bacteria; kingdom Pseudomonadati; phylum Pseudomonadota; class Betaproteobacteria; order Rhodocyclales; family Zoogloeaceae; genus Zoogloea; species Zoogloea sp. GDB6. The sequence goes on from NZ_CM161497.1 coordinate 1,419,177, forward strand.
CTCCGCCCAGCTTTCCAGGTCGTCGGAGATGCGCGATCCGTTTGCCGCAAGGACGCCGCCGAGGCGATACCAGCCACCGCGGCAGAGAGTCCGGCGGAAATGGAGTTCCGGAATGTGGCGGGCCAGCTCCTTGGCCAGGATTCCGGGGCCGGCTGAAACCGGGACAAGGGTGCAGACTTCGACGACGGACGCTTCGAGTGCCTTGGTGCGCTCGGTCCAGCTTGGATTCGCGTTCATGGGCGTGCTCCTTCTATTTCTGGCTGTGGCTTGAGGGAATCTGAACAAGGCTCGCATTTGAAATCCCGGTCTGCAGGCCGCAAGCCGGGATGGGCGCGTGGAAGGAGCGCGCGCGAGGTGACAAATCCTGTGGGGCAGGGGCGTGCCGAGGCATTTGATCGCCCGATGGTCGGTGATACCGGGAAGAGGGGCTGGAGCACTGGCCCCAGCGCCCTGTCAGGGCATGCGGTGGCGAACGTCTTCAATCGTCGTCGTCATCGTCCAACTGACGACGTGGTACGGTCTGGGGATCACAGATGATCCCGCGGTAGATCTCCACGCGGTCGCCCGCCTTCAGCGGGGCTTCCAGCTTGACCAGTTTCCCGAATACACCGACTTTCTGGCTGGAGAGGTCGATGTGGGGGAACTGTCTGAGTATCCCGGAGGCTTCGATGGCTTCGCGGGCGGATGCTCCGTCCGGTACTTCTATGGTCAGCCAGACCTGCTGGGATGGTTCGGAATAAGCAACACCGACTTGCATGGTTCGGAACTCCTGATGTGCTCGGGCCCTGGCGGGTGGTGTTCCTGCGGGATTCGGATTTCCGCAAGCAGGGCTGTCCAGGGCTCGGCTATTTACTTGAAGCGCGCCGTGTCAATCGGATCCCATCGAGGTTTGAAAGGACTGTCGCAACGTCGCTTGACTGTTCAGCGAACGCAAATGCACATCCTGTGCCACCCAGGGTCGCAGTCTTTTTCCATATGAATCAATGGTTTTTTTGTCGCTATTGGAAGGTGTGGTGTTGTGAGACCTTACAATTGTCGTAAATCCGACAGGAATATTTGCGAGAAAAGACCCTATTCTCTAGTAGGTCTTAAAGGCTTTCCTTATCCCTTCATAAGGCCGATCCGCAAGTAAGGCCTTATTCCTGGAAATCTCCGGTTCGCCACGCCGCCCAGGTCTTCTTGCGGCGCAATAAAGTTGATCTGTGTCAAAATGCCGCTCTTATCGCGGCGTATCCTTCCGCGAAGCCTGCCGCCGGTCCGTCCGTCGAGCAGTCAGGGGGGTTTTGTTTTCTTTTGATGAGGTGACTCACATGCAATCGCAGACTTACAACTATAAAGTCGTGCGGCAGTTCGCCATCATGACGGTGGTATGGGGCATCGTGGGCATGCTGGTCGGCGTTATCGTCGCAGCACAGCTCGTGTGGCCCGAATTGAACGTTGCCGAATGGCTGCACTTTGGACGGCTCCGCCCGCTCCACACCAACGCGGTGATCTTTGCGTTTGGTGGATGTGCTCTCTTTGCAACGTCGTACTACTGTGTGCAGCGTACTTGCCACACCCGCTTGTTTGCCCCGGGCCTTGCAGCCTTTACGTTCTGGGGCTGGCAATTGGTCATCCTGCTGGCTGCGATTTCGCTGCCGCTGGGGTTCACCTCCGGCAAGGAATACGCCGAACTGGAGTGGCCGATCGACATCCTGATCACGGTCGTGTGGGTTTCCTACGCCGTCGTGTTCTTTGGCACCATCGCCACCCGAAAGACCACGCATATTTACGTGGCGAACTGGTTCTATGGCGCCTTCATCCTGACCGTTGCCTTGCTGCATCTGGTCAACAGCGCTGAAGTCCCGGTCACCCTGACCAAGTCCTACTCTGCCTACGCCGGTGTTCAGGATGCGATGATCCAGTGGTGGTATGGTCACAATGCGGTGGGCTTCTTCCTCACCGCCGGCTTCCTGGGCATGATGTACTACTTCGTGCCGAAGCAGGCCGGTCGTCCGGTGTATTCCTACCGCCTGTCGGTGGTGCACTTCTGGGCGCTGATCTTCACCTACATGTGGGCGGGTCCGCACCACCTGCATTTCACCGCGCTGCCCGACTGGACTCAGTCCGTCGGCATGGTCTTCTCCCTGATTCTGCTGGCTCCGTCTTGGGGTGGCATGATCAACGGCATCATGACCCTCTCCGGCGCCTGGCATAAGCTGCGTACCGACCCGATCCTGAAGTTCCTGATCACTTCGCTGTCCTTCTACGGTATGTCTACCTTTGAAGGCCCGATGATGTCGATCAAGACGGTCAACGCGCTGTCCCACTACACCGACTGGACCGTCGGTCACGTGCACTCCGGCGCACTGGGTTGGGTTGCGATGGTTTCCATCGGCGCCATGTACTACCTGATTCCGCGCATGTACGGCAAGACCGAGATGTACTCGACCAAGCTGATCACTGCCCACTTCTGGATCGCGACCATCGGCATCGTGCTTTACATCGCCTCCATGTGGATTTCCGGTGTCATGCAGGGCCTGATGTGGCGTGCCACCAACCCGGACGGCACCCTGACTTATTCCTTCGTTGAAGCTGTGAAGGCTAGCTACCCGTTCTGGGCTATCCGCGTTCTCGGCGGTGTCTTGTTCCTGACCGGCATGCTGATCATGTTCTACAACATGGTGAAGACCATCGCCGGTCAGAAGGCCTATGAAGCTCCGGTGCTGGCACCTGCCGGCGCTCACGCCTGATCGGGAGGAAAGAATAATCATGGCTCAATCGAATCACGACTTTATCGAACGTAAGGTTGGCTGGCTGATCGTCTTCACACTGATGACCGTCAGTATCGGCGGCCTGGTGGAAATCGTGCCGCTGTTCCATATGAAGTCCACCACCACGCCGGTGGAAGGCCTCAAGCCCTACGATCCCGTTCGCCTCGTCGGCCGCGACATCTACATCCGCGAAGGCTGCTACAACTGCCACTCGCAGATGATCCGTCCGTTCCGTGCCGAAACCGAGCGTTATGGCCATTACTCCGTCGCTGGCGAGTACGTATATGACCACCCCTTCCAGTGGGGCTCCAAGCGTACCGGTCCCGATCTGCACCGCGTTGGTGGCCGTTATTCCGACCAATGGCATCGCATCCACCTGCTGAACCCGCGTGACGTCGTTCCCGAGTCCAACATGCCGGCTTTCCCGTGGCTTGATCGCCCGGCGAAGATTGACGACATCGAGGCCAAGATGACCGCGCTGCGCAAGGTCGGCGTTCCTTACTCCGATGAGGAAATTCAGGGTGCCCGCAAGGCGCTGGAAGGCAAGACCGAACTGGAGGCTGTGATCGCCTACCTGCAGGGTCTTGGCACCGCGCTGAATGCCGGCAAGCCGGCGGCTCCGGCCGTGGCGGCCGCTGCGCCTGCACCGGCTGAGGCTGCTGCCGCTCCGGCCCCCGCGGCTCCGGAAAAACAGTAATCCAATTCGGAGAACGCAGGAGCACATCGTGGATATCAATGACGCACGTACGGTCGTAACCGTCCTGGGCTTTGTATGTTTCATCTGTATCAGCCTGTGGGCGTACAGCGGTCGTGCACGAAAGGGATTCGACGAGGCTGCGCTCCTGCCGTTCGGCGAGGACGACTTGCCGCCCTCCGATTCGGGGCGGCAAACCAAGGAAGGAAATAAAAATGGCTGACTTCGTTAGCGGTTTCTGGAACGCCTGGGTGATGGTGCTGGTGTTCCTGAGCATCGGGTTCTGCGTGTTCGTGCTGATTTCCAACACGACCAAGCGGACCTCGGGCCCGGTCGGCCTGCACGATCACGTGTGGGACGAGACTTTGCAGGAGTACAACAATCCGCTGCCGCGTTGGTGGATGTACATGTTCTGGATCACGATCATCTTCGCGATCACCTACCTGACCCTTTATCCTGGTTTCGGCAACAATCAGGGCAAGCTGGGTTGGTCTTCCGCCGGTCAGTGGGAAGCTGAACAGAAGGCCGCGGCCGAGAAGTATGGCCCGATCTTTGCCAAGTATCGTGGCATGGACCTCAATGCAGTGGCTACCGACAAGGAAGCCAACGCCATGGGCCATCGCATGTTCCTGACCTATTGCGCCCAGTGTCACGGTGCTGATGCCAAGGGGGCCAAGGGTTTCCCGAACCTGACCGACAATGACTGGCTGTACGGCGGCGAGCCGGAAACCATCAAGACCACCATTCTGGAAGGTCGTCAGGGCATGATGCCTCCGTTCGGCCCGGCGCTTGGTGCCGATGGCGTCAAGGATGTAGCTAACTACGTGCGTTCCCTGTCCGGCCTGGCCAATGACTCCCTGCGTGCCCAGCGTGGCAAAGAGATCTTTACCCAGAACTGCGTCGCATGTCATGGTCCGGAAGCCAAGGGCACCCCGGCCGTTGGCGCACCGAACCTGACCGACAAGACCTGGCTGTATGGCTCGTCCGAAGCCACGATCATTGAGACCGTGACCCATGGCCGTACCAACCGCATGCCGGCTTGGAAGGACTTCCTCGGTGAGGACAAGGTGCATCTGCTTGCCGGCTATGTACTGAGCCTCTCCAAGAACGCCGCAGCTCCGGCGGAAGAAAAGAAGTAAGCTTTTTCGGCGAGACGCAACATTGCTCGCTATCAAGAACCCCCCGGGCAGGCCCCGGGGTGTTTTTGGGTTGGAATATAAGAATATTTTGATATTGCGATCATGAGTCAGCCAGACACCCAAGCTGCCAAGAAGACCAGTCCCGCTACTGTGCAGGCCGGTGAAGCCGAGGACACCCTCTACGCCGTCCGCCAGAAGGTTTACCCCCGTGCGGTGACGGGCCGCTTTGCGACCTGGCGGTGGATTCTGGTGTGGGCGACGCAGATCATTTTCTACGGCCTGTGCTGGCTGCCGTGGAATGGCCGGCAAGCGGTGCTGCTGGACGTAGTGCAGCGCAAGTTTTACATCTTTGGCTGGATCTTCTGGCCGCAGGACGTGTTCTTTCTGGCGATCCTGCTGATCATCAGCGCGTATTCGCTGTTCTTCTTCACGGCGGTGGCGGGGCGGCTATGGTGTGGCTATTCGTGCCCGCAGACCGTCTATACCGAGATCTTCATGTGGATCGAGGAGAAGATCGAAGGCAACCGCGCCCAGCGCATGAAGCTGGACCAGGCCCCGCTGAGCGCCCGCAAGCTGGCGATCAAGGGTGCCAAGTTCGGCGCCTGGGGCGCCCTGGCGCTGTGGACGGGTTTCACGCTGGTCGGCTACTTCACGCCGATGCACGAACTGCTGCACGAGGCGGCGACGTTCAGCTTCGGCCCGTGGGAGCTGTTCTGGATTTGCTTCTACGGCGGCTTCACCTACCTGTTTGCCGGCGTGATGCGCGAGCAGGTCTGCAAGTACATGTGCCCGTATGCCCGCTTCCAGGGCGTGATGTTCGACCCGGACACGCTGGTGATCACCTACGACCCCGAGCGGGGCGAGCCGCGCGGCGCGCGGCGCAAGGGCGTCGAGCCGAAGACGGTGGGCAAGGGCGACTGCGTCGACTGCGGCATCTGCGTGCAGGTCTGCCCGACCGGCATCGACATCCGCAACGGCATGCAGTACGAGTGCATCGGCTGCGCGGCGTGTATCGACGCCTGCGACCAGGTGATGGACAAGATGAACTACCCCAAGGGGCTGATCCGCTACACCACCGAGAACGCGATGAAGCGGCACTGGGGCAGGAAGGAGATCGTCGGGCACGTGATGCGCCCGCGGATCCTGATCTACGCCGGGGTGCTGGTGGCGATCTGCACGGCCTTCGTGTGGGGTCTGGCGACGCGCTCGACGCTGCGGGTCGATGTGATCAAGGACCGCTCGACGCTGAGCCGGGAGATCGAAGGGGGCCTGATCGCCAACGTGTACAATCTGCAGGTGATGAACATGACCGAGAAGCCGCGGCGCTATGCCCTGTCGGCGAGCGGGCTGGACGGGGTGAAGCTGAGCCCGGCCGGGCCGATCGAGCTGGATGCGGCGGAACTCAAGTCGGTCACCATCGAAGTGGCGGCGCCGCCCGAGTCGGGCAAGCCCGGCTCCAACACCGTGTATATCGAGGTGAAGGCGCTGGACGATGAAACCGTGGCGGTACGGGAGAAGTCGGTGTTCCTGATACCGCAGTAAAGAAGCTGAGATATGAATCAAAGAGCAATGGCCCCGAATCAGGTTTCCTCCACTCCTTGGTACAAGGAACACTGGACTTGGTTGCTGATGCTGATGCCGGTGACGGCGATCATCGGTGGCAGCATCACAATGTGGCTGGCCGTGACGTCTTTCGACGGTATGGTGGCCGACGATTACTACAAGCAGGGGCTGGCGATCAATCAGACGCTGGCAAGGGCTGGCGCAGCGGCCAATCTGGGCTTGAAGGCCGAAGTCCGGTTCACCGCGGACGGGTTGTCGGTGGCACTCCAGGCCAAGCCAGGGGGGGAGTTGCCGGCTAAGTTGATGGTGACGCTGGCCCACCCGACGCGTGGTGGCCTGGATCAGCAGATCATCATGGAGCGTAGTGATGGTGTGTATCGCGGACGCCTCCAGAATGAACTGGTGAGTGCCCACTGGAAGGTGTTGATAGAAGATGAGTCCCGCAGCTGGAGGCTGTCAGGGGCCGCATTCCTCCCCACAGAGACGGAGATCCGGATCGATTCAGCGGATCTGAAACCTGTTGATTGACATGGAGGAAGTCATGGCCTGGAAGGAATTGTTCGGTAGCGACATTGGTCTGCTGAGCTTGTTCACGATTGGGTTCGTCATTGTGATGGCTGGGTATCTGTACCGTTTTGCCCAGCGGCACATCGCAGAAGACGAACGACATTCTCATTCCTAGCTGACTGACGCGGGCCCTTTGGGGCCCGCATTTATTTGGGGAGCTTGAGCATGCTGAAACTGATCCAGGTTCTATGGCCCTCGTTCTTGGTTGCAGGTGTGGCTGAGATCATCTTCTTCACCGTGGTCAATCCACAGGAGCTGTATCTGCTGGGTGAGCCGGTGCATTTTTCTGCGATCGCAACGTATTCGATCGGTTTCTTCGGCTTCTGGCTCGTTTGCGCCGCGTCCAGCCTCTGTACGCTGTTTTTCCAGCAGACTGCAGCGGAAATCAATAATACTGAGTCCGAGTGATTCGGCGGATTGCCGTATTCTGGAGTCTCGGTACTGGCAAGACAGAAGGGCCTCGCAGTTTCTGCGAGGCCCTTTCTTTTGATACGCGTGGCGACCGCTCGTGGCTTGGAATTCAGCGGTAGACCAGCACGGGAACCTTGCTGTGGGTCAGTACCTTCTGGGTTTCGCTGCCCAGCAGCAGGCCGCTCAGGCCGCGCCGGCCATGGGAGGCCATGAAGATAAGGTCACATCCGTTGCGCTCGGCGGCTTCGATGATAGCTTCATAGGGAACTTCGCTGACGAGGGTGTCGCTGCTCGATTCGACGCCGGCATCCTCTGCGCTGGCGCGGGCGCGGGACAGGATTGCTTCCGCTTCCGCGGCGGCGGCACGACTGAACTGTTCGGGGGTGGTCGGGTCTATCAGGGCGCCTTCGCCGTAGATAGGCATTGGAAAATCCGGCTGGGCATAAAAGAAGGTGAGTCGTGCTCCGGCTTCCTTGGCGAAGCTGATGGCCCTGGCCACGGTGGAGTCGGAGAGTTCGGACCCATCGGTTGGGACCAGAATGTTCTTGAACATGGTGTCGATCCTGTCGGGAACTGGGTGTCCCATTATAAAGCGCAGTCTGTTCGGGGGCGGCTTGACGAATATCAACGGTCCGTTGTCCAGTCAGGCTCACGATTTCAACAGCACAGGAATTTGCCGACCTCGTACATGATGTCGGGAGTCAATTGATTTCGCATGAAAGGAGTTGTGACTCATGCCCCGCCGTGAACCCGCACCACCGCTTGATCTTGCCCGCAAGTCGCTGAGGCGACTGCATGATTCGGTCGAGTCTTCGATTGATCCGCTCGGTATGGCCGCTCCCTTGGTGCATGCGCAGCTTGCGTGGCTCGCCCATCCCCAGGAGCTGACCGAGGCGATGACACGCGTCTCAGGAAGCCTATGGGCCTTGCAATGGCACAGCTGGCGCAAGTTGCTTGGCCTGCCCAGCGAAGATCCGCTCCGACCCCATGAAGACGACAACCGCTTCGCCGATGCTGTCTGGGCTGAATCCCCGACGTGGGATCTGGTGAAGGAGTGGTATCTGGTCATGACCCATCATGTCCAGGACATGTTGTATGAGACCCCGGGGCTGTCGCAGAAGGAGCGCCGCCGGGCTGCGTTCTGGTGGCGGAAATGGCTCAATGCGGTAGCACCGTCGAACTTCTTCTGGATGAATCCGGTGGCGATGCGGCTGGCCGTGGAAACCAAGGGCGAGAGCCTGGCGCGGGGCTTCCGGAACTTTCTCGACGACGTGGAAGCCGGCAACATCCGGATGACTGACCCCAGCGATTTCACCGTCGGCCAGAACCTGGCGACTACGCCGGGCAAGGTGGTGTTCCGCAACCGCTTGCTGGAGGTTCTGCATTACACGCCGACCAAGGCGCAGGTGTACAGGACGCCCATCGTGATCGTCACGCCGTGGATCAACAAGTTCTACATCCTCGACCTGAACCCCAGGAAGAGCATGATCCGCTACCTGCTGGATCAGGGCTTCGATGTGTTTATCACCAGCTGGAAGAATCCGGGGCCGGAGATGCGGGATGTCAGCTTCGATGATTACCTGCTCGAAGGTGTGCAGGCCCTCATCGATACGGCGCGTGGGGTGACCGGTGCGCCAAAGGTACATGCGGTTGGTTACTGCATCGGCGGTACGGCATTGAGTACCTACATGGCCTGGGCCAACCGCCATTTCGCGCCGGAGGATGTGCCGGTGTCCCACTGGACGCTGCTCACCACATTGGTCGATTTCCACAAGCCGGGCGATATCGAAGTCTTCATCGACGAAGGAAGCATCCGCTTCATCACCCAGAACATGGAGCGCAAGGGCTACCTGGACGGTGCCGAGATGGCTTCGGCATTCCGCCTGCTGCGCTCGAACAGCCTGATCTGGCACTACGTCGTGCATGGCTGGCTGTATGGTGAAACGCCGCCGCCCTTCGATGTCCTGTACTGGAACATGGACACCACGCGCATGCCCTTCACGATGCATGCCTGGTATCTACGGGAGCTCTACCTGCACAACCGCCTGATCGACAAGGATAGCCTCACCGTTGCAGGGGAGCCCATCGATCTGGGGGCGATCACCCAGCCGGTTTATGCGGTGTCGGCGGAGGATGACCACATCGCGCCATGGAAGCAGACTTTCCGCGCCATGAACTACGTGGGCGGCGTGAAGCGCTTTGTCCTGTCGAGTTCCGGCCACATCCTTGGCATCGTCAATCCGCCCGTCAAGCCGCCCAAGCGCAAGTTCTGGGTTGGGCAAGCCCGGCGTACCGATACGGCAGAAGGTTGGTATGAACAGGCCGAGGAGAGCAGCGGTAGTTGGTGGGAAGACTGGATGGCTTGGCTGAAGCCCCAGTGTGGCGAGTTGGTCGATGCGCGGCCAGTGGAGACCAAGGCCTATCCGGCACTTGCCGATGCCCCCGGGACTTACGTGCTGGAGCATTGAGTCGGCGGTTCAGAAGCAGCAAGCACGCTTCGCCAGGCCTCCAGACGCCTGGCGAAGCTGAATGCGGCGTTGGCCGGACTGGTCGACGGCAGGCGTTCGTAGGCCAACCGGCGAGCCGTCAGCGATTTCAATACGTGGCGTCGAAAGCTCGTCTCCGCCATGGCGCCATTGAAGAAGACCCGCGTGATATGCGGATGCGCCGCCAGAAAGCCCGGGAAGTCGTTGGGGACGATGGTTCCGACGTCGATACGCGTGTCGAGACTGCCTTCCCGTTCACAGCACTGCAGTACATCCCACAGCGCAATGCCCGCAGATTCCAGGCAGCGCAGTCGCTCGGCGTAGGGCAGGGCGGGATGGGCCCCTACCAGTTCGCCCAGGATGGGCCAGAATAGATTACGAGGGTGTGCATAGTATTGCCCGGCGCGAAGGGACGCTTCGCCGGGCATGCTGCCGAGGATCAAGGTATGGGCCACAGCGGTGGCAATGGGTGGAAAACTGTAAATCAGGGCCATGATGGTTCAGGCGGTGCTTGCAGCGGTGGGCGACAGATGCTGGAATAATCCCCTGTATCCGTGGGGAAGAAGACAGGTCGTCCGAAAATGGTTCCGGAGTTTGCAATGAAACAGCGTGCCCACGTGCTGGTGGTGGATGATCAGGCCGACAATCTATTGATTCTCGAGGACGTGCTGTCGGCGCATTATGACGTCCATCCCGCCACGAGTGGCGGTGAAGCGCTCGGTTATCTGGAGGCCGGTGGGCGAGCCGATCTGATCCTGCTTGATGTGATGATGCCCGGGCTGGATGGTTTCGAGGTCTGCCGTCGCCTCAAGTCGTCGGAGTCGACACGCGGCATCCCGGTGATGTTTCTGACCGGTCTGGACCGCCCGGAAGACGAGGAGCAGGGCTTCTCCCTCGGTGCGGAAGACTTCATTCACAAGCCGATTTCCCCGCCGGTGGTGTTGGCCCGGGTGCGTACCCACCTGGCGCTGTCGCGGGCCACCAAGGCGCTGCAGCGCCGCAACGCAGATCTCGAACTGTTGGTCGCCGAGCGCACGGCCGAAATCAGCGAGCAAAGCCGCCGCCTCGTCTCCAGCAAACAGGAAGTGATCGCAGCTCAAGCGGCCACCATCACCGCTTTCTGCGCCCTTGCCGAAGCCCGCGACAATGAGACCGGCAACCATATCCGCCGTACCCAGCACTATGTCCGCATCCTCGCCGAGCAATTGCAGGACCATCCCCGTTTCGGGGATTATCTGGATGAGGATGTAATCCAGTTGTTGTTCAAATCCGCGCCGCTGCACGATGTGGGTAAGGTGGCGACGCCGGATGCCATCCTGCTGAAGCGAGGCAAGCTGACACCCGATGAATGGGTGATCATGAAGCAGCACTGCGAATACGGGCGCAACGCGATCCTGCAGGCCGAGCGGGCGTTGGGGGGCACGGCGGATGCGTCCTTCCTGCGCTACGCGGCCGAGATTGCCTACGGGCATCACGAACGTTGGGATGGTACTGGCTATCCGCAAGGGCTGACCGGCGACGCGATCCCGGTATCGGCGCGCTTGATGGCCGTTGCTGACGTATATGATGCGTTGATCTCCCGGCGGGTCTATAAGCCGCCGTTCCCCCACGAGAAGGCGATCGAAATGATGGCGCTGGAGCGCGGTAAGCATTTCGATCCCGATATCGTCGATGTCCTCCTCCGCGTTTCCGGAGATTTCGCCGCCATTGCCCGGAACTTCAGCGATGAACCGGAGGAGGACGTGGCGGCAACCTGAGTGCGCCGCTAGCGCCGTTCCACGCTCAGTGCGGTGAACACGGCCAGTGCCTGCAGGATCGCGACGCCGAGCAATACCGTTGCAAACTGGCTTTTGTTCATGAAGCCGCCGAATACCAGTGGAGCCAGGGCCAGGCCTGTGTCCAGCCCCGAATAGACGAAGCCGTATACCCGTCCGAAGGCAGCCTGGCCGAAGCGGGCCGTCGCCGCGCTACGCACCAGCAGATCCCGCGAAGGCCCCGCCAGGCCTGTCAGAAAGCCGATCGCCGCCATCAAGGGCAAGACCGTGGCGGCGCCCGGCCAGCCGCTGGCCAGCAGGAGCGCAGCCAGGGCTGCAGTGCAGAGTGCGCCGGTGATGATCCGTCCTTGCCGTGCGTGGCGGGTCAGGAAGCCGCCTACCAGAACGCCCGCTGCGCCAGCCAGCAGATACGCCGACAAGGTTCCCGCGGCCTGGCTGATTGGCATCCCATACATGCCCTGCATCAGTGGCGTACCAAAGTTCTGGATTGCGCCGAAGGCTGTGGTGAGCAGCAGGAAGAAGGTGAAGCACAGCCACACGGGGCCGACCTTCAGAATCTCCAGCGTGGTCACCTTGCGATTGGTCGTGCTTGTCGCGTGGGGTGGGACCGCAAAATGATGCCGTCCGAGCAGAAGTAGTGCGAGTGCGGGAATCGCCAGCAGGCCGGCACCCATACCTGCCGTGCGCCAGCCGGCCACCGACGCGATGCCGGTCAGGAAGACCGGCGCCAGCGCCCAGCCCAGGTTGCCTGAAAGGCCGTGCATCGAAAACGCGTGCCCGAGGCGCTGGGGGGAAACGTTGCGGTTGAGGATCGTGAAGTCGCAGGGGTGGAAGACGCTGTTGCCCAGGCCCGCCAGCGCGGCTACGGCGATCAGGTCGCCGAGCCCGCGGGCCTGGGACAGGCCGAAACCGGCGAGGATGAAGCACGCAACGCCGGTCGACAGCACCCGCAGGGGGCCGAAACGGTCCACCGCCAGGCCGGCCAGGGCCTGCCCAACACCGGAGACGACGAAAAAGACCGTCATCGTGCTGCCGATCTGCACGAAGTCCAGTCCGAACTCCGGCATCAGCCACGGAAACAACGGCGGCAGCAGCAGGTGGAAGAAGTGGGAGACGCCGTGGGCGAAGCCGACCAGGGCGATGATCCGCACGTCCTGGCGAGGCGTGAGTTGGGGGGAGCTTATCGTTGTTGTTGTCATGGAAAACGGGTTATCGGTGGGGACCGCCGCTGCGCCAGATCGACAGCAGCAACCAGAGTCCGCCGATCAGGGCAGAAATGAAACCGAGCAGACCGAAGGAGGGGAGACCAGGAAGTACGGGTGCCTTGTCGACGGTCATTACGATGGCCGAACCGATGATCAGTGCGGCGATCACGATGGCCAGCGAGAGCCGGCTGGCAGCCCGGTCGATCTGGCTGCCGAAGCGTTGCAGCGGCAGCACCTCGACCTGGACCTGTAGTTTGCCCCGGCGCGCGGCGCGAAGGAACTGACGTAGATCCCGCGGCAGGCCGGCGAGCAGATCCACCGTGTCCGCGAAGGCACGCCAGCCACGCCGGGCAAAGGCTGCCGGCGCGGCGTGGGCCAGTAATACCTGGCGCAGGAAAGGACTGGCTTCGGTGGCGATGTCGAAATCCGGGTCGAGTTGCCGGCCCATGCCTTCGAGGGTGATGAAGGCCTTGATCATCAGGGCCAGATCGGTGGGCAGGGATAGGCCGTGTTCGCGCAGGATGGTGAGCAGATCCGACAGCATCGCGCCAATGTTAAGGCGCTGCAGCGGGACGCCGTGGTAAAGGTCCACGAAGGTGTCGATCTCTGTGCGCAGATTCAGAAGGTCGGATTCCGGGTCGAGGTGATCATCGTCGCTCCAGTCGAGCAGCACGTCGGCGACCAGGCCGCTATCGCGGCTGACCAGCCCGTGCAGCAGGCGTGCCACCTGGCTGCGGCGTTCTTCGGTCAGGCGTCCGACCATGCCGAAGTCGATGAAGGCGATACGGTTGCCGGGCAGGTAGAGCACGTTGCCGGGGTGGGGGTCTGCATGGAAGAAACCGTCTTCCAGCAACATCTTGAGCACCGCCTCCGCACCGCGGCGGGCCAGTAGCTTGCGATCCAGCCCGGCCGCGTCGGCGGCGGCGAGGTCTCGCCCGGAAATGCCGTCCACGTAGTCCTGTACGTTCAGCCGCTCCCCGCACCATTGCCAGTGTACGCGGGGGATGACGATTTCCGGATGCCCGGCAAACTGCTCCGCAATCCGCTCTGCGTTGCGGCATTCGGCTGCGAAGTCCAGTTCGCGGCGCAAGGACAGCGTGAACTGGCGGACGATGTCGCTGGGGCGGTAGCGACGCAGGTCTGCGGCTTCAGTTTCGATGATCTCAGCCAGACGCTCCAGCAGGCGCAAATCCGCCTCGATGATCGGGCGGATGCCGGGACGCCGCACCTTGAGGACCACGTCTGTACCGTCGCTCAGGTGCGCTCTATGGACCTGGGCCAGGGAGGCTGCGGCCAGCGGTTCGGTGTCCAGTTCGGCAAAGAGCGCCTCGGGAGGCTCGCCCAGGTCTTCCATCAACTGTGCCCGCAGTTCGGTGAACGGCAGGGCGGGTGCGGCGTCCTGAAGCTTGCTGAACTCGGTGATCCAGTCAGGTGGGAACAGATCTACCCGCGTTGCCAGGATCTGCCCCAGTTTGACGAAGGTTGGTCCCAGTTCCTCCAGGGCCCGGCGGACCCGCGCAGCAGGTTCCAGATGGGCCAGCTCTCCCGGTTCGCGCCAACGCAGGGCCTTGCCGGCGCGTTCCAGCGCGTGTGCCATGCCGATGCGCCGGACAAGGTCTCCGAAACCGTAGCGGATCAGCACGCTGGCGATGTCATGCACGCGTTTCAGATCGCGCACCGCGCCGATGGCCTGCCACAACATTAGTGGTGCCTTTCTGATCTGGCCGGGGGGCCGGCAGGGAAACGGCGGATGTGCATTTGGCGAAAGGAAATGGTCGGTGGGGCAAGGCTGCCTTGCCCGAGGGCAAGAGGCAAGGTGCAGTGCGCAAAAAGACCGGAGATGCCGCCATGTTGGCCGAACTCGCCGAATACCGCGATACCGACACCAGCGAACATATGCTGCGGGTAGCCCACCTGGCCCCGAGGAGTGGGCGCTACGCAGAGGAGTGGGAGAGATCTACCACTATCCGCGTAACTGCCTTACCGACTACATTCGGACCGAAGACAAGAAGTTTGCGTAGTATCTGCAGGGCTGAAGCCCGCCTGCCCAGGGTCGGACAGGCTTCATAAGGGCTGGACTAGCCGGATCGACGGCGCGATTCGCCTTTCCTGAGCCGGCGGAATAGCCGTTTCCCGAAGACATAGCCACTGCCGCCGAGCACGAGGCTGGCGATCAGCCCCGGAGGGCTGGGCATTAGTGTGGCGCCTGTCGATGGTGCCGGCTCGCCTTCTATCGGGGCTCGGGCGGAAGCGTCAGGCGGCGTTTGGCCGGGCTGGGACGTCTCCGGAGGGGACGAAGCGGGGTGGTGATCGTGAAGGGTGACGATTTCGCCGCTCTGGTCGATGTACCAGCTGAATGCCTCAGCCACGGCCACCGGAGAATGGGGGAACAAGGCGCCGATGAGTATCGAAATCTGGGTGAGGCGGTGCGACAGGCGAAACATCGTGGTTCCCGGTTCTGGCCAGATTGTCCGTTTGCCGCTCGCTGGTGATGCTCGCCGTGTGCGCGTGGGCCCTCAGCTGCAGACCGTGCAGGGTACCGGATGGCGTCTGGTGGGTGATGGCTGGATCATGTTGTTTGCATTTTTTGTGCCATTTGCGTATCCGCACCCTCGACCTCGCGCAGTAGCGGGAGTGCCAGCAACGGCAGCAGGCCGATCACGGTGACCGCGATCATCAGCAGGCCGAGGTTGGAGAAGTCGGTCTGGGTGATCTTGAAGGCGTCGTTGAGGTAGCCGGTGAACAGCTGGCTGGCCGACAGGGCCAGGTTCATCAGCGACGCCATCACCGCGAACATGGTGGCTTCGGCGCCCTTGGGCGCGGCGCGGGCGGTGAGGATCAGCATCGGGACCATCGTCAGCTGGCCCAACGGTGCCGAGATGGTGGTATCGATGAAGGCGAAGGTCCGGGCGGACAGGCCCAGCCATTCATGGACGCCGTAGAACAGCCCGATGTTGGGCAGGTAGAGGACGGTGCCGATGATCATCACCCAGCCCAGCGTGAAGCTGACCGGCATGCTGACGATGTACTTGCGGAAGGCGAGCAGGCCGACGAGGCTCAGGATGGAACTCACCTGGGCCAGCACGCCAAGGAACTGCTGATCGAAGCCGAGCTTGTCGATGGCCCAGTAGCTGTAGCCCTGGCCGACATCCGGCGTGGCGCGGAACAGGAAGATGACGACCGCGGCGATGGCGATCTCCCGGGAAATGCCGACCCGCCACAGCACGATGCTGATCAGCAGCAGGGAGATGAGCAGCACGATTTCCTGGGCGTAAGGCACGTCGAGCAGCTCCAGGCCGACGCCGATGGCCGCGTAGGCCAGCCCGATCAGCACCACCAGCCGGGCGTTGCCACCGCCCAGAATGTCATTGTCGGGAGCCGGGGCCGGCCGGGCCAGGGCGGGGGCATCCGCGCTGCGGCGCACGCGCGAGAAGGGCAGGCTGGCGACCACCAGCAGCGGCAGCAGGGACGCCAGCGCGTAGACCTTGCGGGTGCCGATCGCCCCCGCCAGCACGCCGGACAGGTAGCCGACGCTGATGGCCCCGACGAGCAGCGCCGCCCGGCCGAGGGTCTGGATCTGGTTACGCTCTTCTTCGGTTTCGACCACTTCGACGCTCAGCGCGTCGGCGATCACGTCCTGGACCATGAAGCCGATGGCGGTCAGCAGGGAGGCGGCCAGGTAGCCGGTCTTCGTTTCCACCACCGTGGCCAGCGCCACATAGCCGGCAAAGGTGGCCACGCAACCGGCCAGCAGCCAGGGTGTGCGGCGGCTGCCGAAGAAGGGGTGGATGTCGGCCGCCGCGCCGACCACCATCTTCATGGACCAGGGCAGCATCAGCCAGAAGCCGATGCTGGTGACTTCGACGGGAGAAAGCTTGAGGGTCTCCTTCTGGAAGAAGACCTCGGCGATGCCGGTGATGGTGCTCGCACCGTAGCAGAAATAGACGAGCAGGACCGTCGTCCATTCGCGGCGGAAGCCGCCGATGAATTTGCGTAACACGCTTTCTCCTGTCTTGTGCCGTGCGGATGTGTTGGAGGGTTTGGATGGGATGAGGGAGGATGCAGGCAAAGACTGCGCCAGCCGTACCTGAGGCCGGGAGTATGGAGAAAACTGCCCGGAGCGGGCACTGTTTGTTAGGCCCGGTTGCCGGCGCGCAAGACGGTGCGTGTCCGGATTTCAGCAGGAAGTGCTGATGGCGTGCTGGTATTCAATCAGAGCCGGGCTGCCGGTCGACTGAGCGGCAGCCCGGGCGGGGAATGGCCTCTTACAGGGCCTGCGCGATGCGCTCCAGGCGCGGCAGCCAGTTGCCGAGGATGTCTGCCGAGACGAGGATGTGGTGGGCCTTGCCGACCAGCAGCTGGCGGGGGACGAGGCCGATCACGCGGGAGTCGGCGCTGTTGTCGCGGTTGTCGCCGAGCATCAGGTACTGGCCGGGCGGGATGGTGACAGGGGCGAAGTTGCGCAGCGTCTGCACGTTGGGCAGGTATTGCACCGTGCGCCGGGTGCTGGCCACAGTCTCGGTGGCGCGGATGGCGTCCACCTCGTGGCCCTGGCCGATGGGTTCGGAGACCACGCCGACGACGTCGTAGCGGGCGGCTTCGCCGTTGATGGTCAGCGCGCCGTCGCGCATCGCCACCGTGTCGCCGGGCAGGCCAATGACGCGCTTGATAAGCAGTGTGCCGTCCTTGGGCGACTTGAAGGTCACCACGTCGCCGCGGGCTGGGTCGCCGAGGTGGGCCACGGCGATGTCGGTGAGGGGCAGCTTGGCGTCGTAGGCCAGGCGGTTGACCAGCACCACGTCGCCTTCGAGCAGGGTCGGGCGCATGGAGCCGGACGGGATCGGGTTCCAGTCGGCAATGGCGGAGCGGAAAAAGCCGAAACAGAGCAGGAAGAGCAGGAATCCACGGTTGTTCTTGAGCAAGTCTTTCATGCCGTCCTCATGGGTTGTGATGTCGCCTATGGACCGGCCGGCCGCGGCTTGGTTCATCAGGTGTACATGTTCGGCGGCGGAAACTCGTCGTTGAGCGCCCAGCGGCCGAGCATCGCCAGCTTGTAGTCGATGGGATCGTGCAGGGTGTGGGTGCGCACGTTGCGCCAGAAACGGTCGTAACCGAGGCTGGCGCGGGTGCCGCGGGCCCCGATCACGTCGAAGAGTTCCTGGCTGGCGAACAGGCCGGCCCGGTGGGCGATGACCTTGGCTTCGGCGATGGCGACGGCGGTTTCGGCCCGTTCGCGTTCGTTCAGCGCTGGTCCACGTTCGAAGGCTACCTGGATCGCGGTGGCGGCGCGGTCGGTGAGGGCCTCGGCGGCGGCGATCTGCACGTGGATCTCGCCGAAGCGCTGCAGCGTGTAGGGGTCTTCGGTGGCGCGCTGGACCCCCGAGGCGACCCACGGACGGGCCTGCGTGCGGGCGAAGTCCCGCGCCTCGTCGCGGGCGCCAATGGCGATGCCGACGAACAGATTGGCGAGGATCAACTGACCGAAGCTGTTGCGCAGGGTGTGGAAGGCGGACGGCACGGCGTCGTGGGCGCGCAGCACGTCGGTACGCCGCAACAGCACCTGCCGGAAGCTTACCGAGCCGCTGTCGGTCTGGCGCTGGCCGATGGGGTCCCAGTCGTCGTGGACGACGATGCCCGGATGGTCTGTCTCGATGACGCCCATCACGCTGCTGCCGTCGGCAAGGCGGGCGGTGAGGGTCATGAAGCGCGAGCCGCGGGTGCCGGAGCAGAAGCCCTTGCGGCCGTCGAGCAGATAGCCGTCGGGCTGCGCGCTAGCCGTCAGGCCCGCGTCGAGGGGATTCACCGCGTTGCCCCACCAGCCGCCTTCCGCGATCGTGCGGCCGAACCAGTGCTGCTGCTGGGCGGCGTTGCCGTAAATGCGCAGCGTGGCGACCTGCAGGTGATGGAAGGCGAGCAGGTGGGCGAGGGCGCTGTCCACGGTGGCGACGCGGCGCACCAGCGCGAAGATCTCCGGCCACGGGCGTTCGTCGCCGCCCAGTTGGGCCGGGATGGACAGGCGCAGCAGACCGGCCGCCTGAAGCAGGGCCTTCTCTTCGGCCGGGTGGCCGCCGCGCTTGTCCCGCTCGACGGCGGTGCGGCGGAGTTCGGCCAGCAAAGGGGCGAGATCGTCGGCAGGCATGGGCTTTGGGCGTTCCGGGCGCGATCGACGCTTTCAGCGTAGCAGGCCCCAGCGCCGCACGGTGACCCGTTCCAGCGTGTTGAAGCCGAGGTTCTCGACGATCAGCCCAATGATGACCACCAGCGCTAGCCCGGCAAAGACCCGGTCGGTGAACAGCTCGTTGCGGTTCTGGAAGATGTACCAGCCCAGCCCGCCCTTGCCGGACGAGGCGCCGAAGACCAGCTCGGCGGCGATCAGCGTGCGCCACGCAAAGGCCCAGCCGATCTTGAGGCCGGACAGGATCGATGGCAGCGCCGCCGGCACGAGGATCTGCAGCACGTAGCGGACGCCGCGCAGGCCGTAGTTGCGGCCGGCCATCTGCAGGGTCTGCGGCACGCCCTGGAAGCCCGCGTAGGTGTTGAGGGCCAGTGGCCACAGCACCGAATGCAGCAGCACGAAAACCAGGCTGCCGTGGCCGATGCCGAACCACAGCAGCGCGATGGGCAACAGCGCGATGGCCGGCAGCGGGTTGAACATGGTCGTCAGCGTGGACAGCAGGTCGCGCCCGAGGCGTGTGCTGACCGCCAGCGCGGTGAGCACGAAGGCCGCCAGCACGCCGCCGATGTAGCCCTGCAGCAGCACTTCGAGGGACAGCGCGGTGCGTTCGAGCAGCTCGCCGGACGCCAGGCCGTCCACCAGCGCACTGGCGGTGGCAAGAAAGGTCGGCAGCAGCAGCTCGTTGTCCTGCTGCCGGGCGACGATCTCCCAGGCCAGCGCCAGCAGCGCGAGGAGCACGCTCTTGCGCAGCCAGGCTTGTTCCCACAGGCGTGTGGCGAGCGGCAGCCGGCGTTCCAGGCTGATGTGGGTGAGTGGCTCCAGCTGGCGTTCGTATTCCGGCCGGATCGGGGCGTGGAGGGCGGTCATGCGAATCTCTTCAGGTTGTGGGGCGCCACGTCGGTGGTGATGCCGCTCGGTTCCTCGTCGAACAGCAGACGGTGGATGCGCTGGGCGCTGGCCTGGAAGTCGGCACCGCCGAGGCTGTGCAGGCCGTAGTGGTGGCTGTTGATCTCGGCGCGCATGCGGCCGGGGTGTGGCGACAGCAGGCCGATGCGGCTGCCAACCACCAGCGCCTCCTCGATGGAGTGGGTGACGAACAGCAGCGTGAAGCGGACCTCGTCCCACAGGGCCAGCAGTTCCTCCTGCATCTTGCGGCGGGTCAGTGCGTCGAGGGCGGCGAAGGGCTCGTCCATCAGCAGCACCCGCGGCTGCATGGCCAGCGCGCGGGCAATCGCCACACGCTGCTTCATGCCGCCGGACAGGGTGTGCGGGTAGGCGTCGGCGAAGGCCGCCAGGCCGACCTTGTCGAGGTAGTGCAGGGCCCGCTCGGCCGCCTCCTTGCGGCCCAGGGTGCCGGTGGCACGCAGCGGGAAGATCACGTTGTCCTTGACGGTCTTCCATGGCGGCAGCTGGTCGAATTCCTGGAAGACTACGATGCGGTCCGGGCCGGGGCCGCTGATCGGGCGGCCATCGAGGCGGATCTCGCCGTCGCTGGGCGGCAGGAAGCCGGCCACCGCCTTGAGCAGGCTGGACTTGCCGCAGCCGGAGGCGCCGAGCAATACGAAGCGGTCGCCGGCATGCACGTCGAAGCTGACTTCATGGGTGGCGCGCACCACGCGGCCGGGCGTGCGGTATTCCAGGCTGAGCTTGTCCACCGCCAGCAGCGGTGATGCGGGGGGCTCGGGCGGGAAGGCGTTGAGAAGGGTGACGGTGGACATGGCGGGCCTCAGCTTCCGGGCTGTGCGTAGGCTTCCGGGAAGAAGTAGTCCTTCCAGGAGACGGCGCGGTTCTTCAGGACGCCCAGCTTGTAGAGCTCCTCGGCGTATACCAGGCTGCGCTGGGGCTGGATGGTGTAGCTGTTCTCCGGGTCGTCGATGATCTTGCGCACCAGCTCCGGCGCCAGCCTGGATTTCTGCACGCGGATGAAAATCTCGGCGGCCTTGGCCTTGTCGGCCTTGACCAGCTTGGCCGCCTCATCGAGAGCGGCGTAGAAGGCCTGGTAGGTCTTGGGGTTCTCGTCGTGGAACTTCTGCGTGGTGTACAGCACGTTGAAGGTGGCCGGCCCGCCGAGTACGTCGTAGGAACTGAGCACCTTGTGCACGTTCTTGTTGGCTTCCAGGGCCTGGTAGTAGAACGGCGCGCTGGAGAAATGGGCGTTGATCTCCGAGCCGCCGGCCACCAGCGCGGCGGTGGCGTCCGGGTGGGCCAGGCTCACCGAGATGGTGTCGAAGCGCTTGAAGTTGTCCTTGCCGAAGACCTTGGCGGTCTCGATCTGCAGCACGCGGGACTGGAAGCTGGTGCCGGCGGCCGGCACGGCGATGCGGTCCTTGTCGCCGAAGTCCTTGATGGTCTTGACGTTCGGGTTGCTGCTCAGCAGGTAGTTGGGCAGGCTGCCGAGGGCGGCCACCGCCTTCACGTTCTGCTTGCCCTTGGTGCGGTCCCACAGGGCGAGCATCGGCGGCAGGCCGGCCGACACGATGTCCAGGCTGCCGGACAGCAGGGCTTCGTTCATCGCGGTGGCGCCGGAGATCTGCGCCCATTCCACCTTGATGTCGAGGCCGAGGGCCTTGCCGTGCTTCTCGATCAGCTTCTGGTCATGGACCACGTCGAGGATCAGGTAAGAAATGCCGAACTGCTGGGCGACGCGGATCTGTCCTTCGGCGTGGGCACTCCAGCTGGCCGCCAGCAGGCCGAGGCCGCCGAGCAGGGCGAAGGTCTTGCGGGTCAGGGATTTCATGTTCTCTCTCTCTGTTTTTTCCGGGATTCAGAACGGCGCGTCGCCTTCGATGGTCGTGCGGTACAGCTTGCGGCGCAGGTGGTCGGGCGTGCCGGCGGCGACGTGCATCACCGAGCGGTTGTCCCAGAAGACCATGTCCTGCGGCTGCCAGGCGTGGCGATAGACGTGCTCCGGGCGGGTGCTGAGGTCGAACAGTTCGGCGAGGATCTGGCGGCTCTCATCCTCGGGCACGTCCACGATGCGGGTCGTGAAGTGCTCGCTGACGAACAGCGCCTTGCGGCCAGTTTCCGGGTGGGTGCGCACCACCGGATGGACCACCGGCTTTACTTGGTCGATCTGCTCCTGGCTCAGCTTGGGCCGCCAGGGGCTGCGGCTGCGCAGCTCCTCGTACTTGGCCAGGTAGCTATGCTCGGCGCGCAGCGGGGCGATGGCCTTGCGCAGCTCGGCGGGCAGCGCGTCGTAGGCGCTGTGCTGGTTGGCGAACAGGGTGTCGCCACCTTCGGCCGGCAGTTCCTGGGCGTGCAGGAAGGAGCCGAGGCTGGGCTTGTCCACGTAGGAGATGTCCGAATGCCAGAAGTGGCCGGCGTCGCCGAGGCCGATGGGCTGGCCGTCCTCGCGGATGTTGGAGACGATCAGCACTTCCGGGTGCTCGGGCAGCGCGAACTGGTGCAGCACGTGGATCTGCAACGGGCCGAAACGGCGGCTGAAGTCCACCTGCTGGGCCGGCGTGATGTGCTGGTCGCGGAAAACCAGCACATGATGTTCGAGATGGGCCTGGTGGATGCGGCGGAAATCCGCGTCGCCGACCGGCTGGCCGAGGTCGAGGCCGATGACCTCGGCCCCGACTGCCGCGGCGAGGGGGCGGATCTCGAAGGACTGGGCGCGTGCGCCGGCGGGCGAATTGAGTACAGCTTCCATGATGTGTCGGGCCGGCTGGAACCGGCCTGTCCGGGAAAGGAAAGCTGTACTTTAGGAAGCCCGGGGCCATGCCCGAACCATTATATTTTTCGATGCTTATGAGCTCAAAGGCGCCTGAGCTTATGCGATTTTGAGATTAAGCGGGTTGGCAGACAGCCTTGAAGAACCGCTCAGTTCAGCCAAGGCGTGTAGTTGAAGCCGTTGCCGATCAGCTGGACGACGGCGTTTACGTTTTCACTCGATTCGGAAAACTGTGCCAGCACCACTGCTTGGGTTTCAGCCGGGACGGTGTTCATCTGGTTGAGCCACCAGTCGTACCCGGCCTGGTCGGGTGCCCGTCCCAGCACGTTGGTGTAGACCCTGGTGAGGAAGTCGGCATTCGATGGATTCGTCCCGTATATGCCGTGGAATTCATCCGAATTGATGAAGCCGGTAGCGACCTCCACAAGAGGGACACCCTTGTCCATCTGCGCGATCCAGTAGCCGACGCCCGCCACGTCGGGCGTCCGCGCGAACGCCGCCTTGTAGATGCGGTAAGCCTCGCCGCCGATGCCGTCGATGTCCAGGGCGACGTTCGTGTCGGAGAACTGGACGCGCTCGATATTGCTGAGGAGGTCGGTGCCGTTGGCGCCGGTCTGGTCCTGAACCGTGAAGGTCGTGCCGATCTTGGTGATGGTGTAATTGCTGCGGGCAGAGGCATAGACCGCTGTGTCAGTGCCGCTGCCCCCGTCGAGGGTGTCGTTGCCGCCCTTGCCTTCCAGCAGGTCGTTGCCATCGCCCCCCATCAGGGAGTCGTTGCTGGCGCTGCCGGCCAGGACGTCGTTACCCGGTGTTCCGCTGATGGTGCTGCTGCCTGCTTTGGTCGTGAAATCGTAGGTGCTGGTGCCGGCGTAGCTGTTGCCGGCCTGATCCTTGATGGCACCGGCCTCGATCTGAAGGACATACTGTGTGCCGTAGGCCAGGTCTGTGCTGGGGTTGATCGTCAGTGTGCTGCCCGAGAAGCTCAGGTTTCCACTGCTGCCTACCGCATAGGTTTCCACGATGTTGCCGCTCGCGGTCTTCAGCACGATGGCGCCGGAGCCAGCCTGGACGGTTTCGCTGAAGGTGATCGTGATGTCGCTGTTGATCGCAACGCCGGTGGCGGCATCCGCCGGGCTGAAGCTGCTGACGGTTGGCGCCGTGGTGTCGGCCGGGCCGAGCAGATAGTCGTTGTCCGAGATGGCGGCGACGAGTTGATCGTAGATGGGGCTGCCGATGTCCGCCCACGATCTCGCGGTGCTCTTGACGCCGATCACATACTTGCCGACCAGCAGCGGCCCGCCGGAGCTGCCGGCCCCCATGACGTCCTGCGGGGCATCGTAGACGCTGTAGAAGGGGTTGCTCGTGACCGTGACCTCCTGCTGCATCATGCCCGTCGAGCCGGCGGGATAGCCGATCGCCGACGCGTTGACGGTTCCGTCCTGGTTCGGGTCGAGACCCAACCAGCCGAGCGTGTCGCCGATGGCACGGTCGATGCCGATCAGGGCGATGTCGAACTGGGACTCGCTCTGCAGCATGGTCTGGTTGTCGCCATCCTGATAGATGTTGTCCGGCCAGGTGATGGCTTCCCACTTGGTATAGCTGGGGTGGGCGACCCATGATTCGTAGACGTTGGTGACCGCGTTGTAGTCGGCTCCGAAATAGAAATCGAAGGACTTGGCGTAACCGCCCATGTCGGGGTTGTAGACGCAGTGCCCAGCGGTGAGGATATCGTTGGTGCCGACGATGCTGCATGTCCCGCGGGTCTGGCTGCCGTCGGCCCAGGTGGTGACGATGGTGCCGATGTCGACGTACGGTTGTGTGTTACGCGTCGCCGAATTCACTTCGTTCATGGATCACTCCCACTGTTCTTCCCTGCAAAGGCGCGATTATTGATGATGTTGGAATGATCGCACAGTGCAATAAGTCCGCTCGGGGCGGGGAGTCTAACCACCTTGGGCAACGTCTCCTACTTCCCGTCCCCGAACTTGGCCTCCGCCGCCTTCGCGTCGGCGGCGATCTTGTCGTTGATCTGACGGGCGGCCTGGGCTTCGGCATTGATGAACTGGCTGATGATCTGGCTGGTAGCCTGGATGTCGGCGTTGCCTTCCTTCTGCAGGCAGTCGAGCCAGGCGCGCTGGGTCTGGCGGTAGGTGTTTACCGTGCCGACGCTCTTGTTGAAGGCGTCGGGGTTCTTCAGGTCGAGGCTGACTTCGGCCGGGCGCGGGCCGCAGGCGTGGGTCCAGCTGCCGTTGTCGATCTTGCCGGCGTGGGCGGGCAGGGTGGCGGCGAGGCCGGCGGTGGCGAGGATGAGGGCGAGCTGGCGGGTCATGTTTGTTCTCCGGTGGGTCAGCCCTTGGAGGCGGGCCGGGGGCCTTGGGGTGAGTTGGGGGTGTCGGTGGCTGCGGTCTTCGGCGCGGCCGGCTTGTCGCCGGGGCCGCCCTTGCGGGTTTTTTCGGGCAGGGCCTTGGGGCGCACGGTTTCGCCGTCGGCGAGCAGATCGGACGGGCTGCTGACCAGCACCGTGCCGGCAGCGATACCGTCGATGATCTCGATCTCCCGGCCGAGGTCGCGGCCGAGGGTGACCTTGCGGAAGCTGACCGTATTGTCCTGGCCGACACTCACCACGCGGGTGCCGTCCTGGCCGGTGACCAGCACGTTGGTTGGCACCAGCAGCGCCTTGACGCTGCTCGACAGGCTGAACGTCACCTCGCCGTAGGTGCCGGGCAGCAGCTTGCCGTCGGGGTTGGGCAGCTCCAGCTCCACTTGGCGGGTGCGGGTCACCGGGTCGAGGGCGCCGGCGGCGTGGGCGACTTTGGCGGTGAATTTTCTGCCCGGGTTTTCGGGAATGCGCAGCGTCACTTCCTGGCCTTGGGCGATCTCGCTGGCATACACCTGCGGGATCCACAGGGTCAGGCGCAGCGGGTCGGTCTGGGCGAGGGCGAAGAGTTCCTTGCCGTTGGCGGCGATCAGGTCGCCGACTTCCACGCTGCGGCGGGTCACCACGCCGTCGAAGGGCGCGACGATGCGGCGGAACTGCTTGAGCTGTTCGAGCCGGCGCACGTTGGCCTCCACCGCGGCGAAGTCGGCGCGGGCCTGGGCGGCGGCGCTGCGTTTCTCGTCCAGGTCCTGGCGGGCCACGCTGTCGAGGCTGGCCAGGTGTTCCCAGCGCTTCAGGGTGTCGCGGGTCAGGTCCACGCGGGCCTTCACCTGCTCGCGGCTGGCGCGGGCTTGCTCCAGCTCCTGGTCCTGCTCCGGGGCTTCGATGGTGGCCAGCAGCTCGCCCTTCTTCACGCGCTCGCCGATGGTCTTGTGCCAGGCCGCCAGGTAGCCGCCGCTGCGGGCGATCACGCTGATCTCGCTGCGGCCCTGCAGGGTGGCCGGCAGCGCGACGCTGCGCTGGCTGTCGCCGGGGCGGGCGACGATGGTGGATACCGTGCGCAGCAGGTTGTCGGCGGTGCGCTGTTCGAGGGCGCGGGCTTGCTGGTGTTCAAAGGCGAAGCGCAGGGCGCCGCCGGCGAGCAGCAGGCCGACCAGGCCGAGGCCGGCGAGGCGTGCGTAGCGCAGGGTCTTGCCGCCGGTGTGGCTGGCGAGGGGCGGGGGCGGGTTGAGGTCTGACATGGGGCGAGTCCGGTTCGGTCAGGCGGGGGCCAGTTGGTGGCGCGGCCCGCGGCGCTCCAGCCGCAGATGGACGGCGGCGAAGACGAGGGGAACGAAGAGCAGCGTGGAGGCGGTGGCGAAGGCCAGCCCGCCGATTACCGCGCGGCCCAGCGGGGCATTCTGTTCGGCGCCCTCGCCGAGGCCGAGGGCCATCGGCAGCATGCCGACGATCATCGCGAAGGCGGTCATGAGCACCGGGCGCAGGCGGGTGGAGGCGGCTTCAAGCGCCGCGCCGATGGGCGGCACGCCTTCGGCGAGGCGCGTGCGGGCGAAGGACACCAGCAGGATCGAGTTGGCGGTGGCGACCCCCATCGTCATGATGGTGCCGGTCAGCGCCGGCACGCTGAGGGTGGTGCCGGACAGGAACAGCAGCCAGGCGATGCCGGCCAGCGCCGCCGGCAGCGCGCTGACGATGATCAGCGGGTCGATCCACGACTGGAAGTTGACCACCAGCAGCAGGTAGACCAGCACGATCGCCACCGCCAGGCCGGTGGCCAGGCCGATGAAGGAGTCGTGCAAGGTCTCCACCTGGCCGCGCATCACCAGGTCCACGCCGCGCGGCAGCCTGCTGCGGATGTCGTCGAGGACCACCGCGATGTCGCGGCTGACGCTGCCCAGGTCGCGGCCTTCCACGTTGGCATAGACGTTGAAGATCGGATTGGTGTTGTAACTGGTGAGCATCGGCGCCAGCGCCTGGCGCGACAGGCCGACCACGTTGCCGAGCAGTTGGGCACCGTCCTCGCTGGCGCCGACCGGCGTGCGCAGCAGGCTGTCGAGGCTGTCGAGAGCGGTTTCCGGCGTGCGCACGCCGATGGTGTACAGGTTGTTGTTGCTCGGGTTGAGCCAGTAGGCGGGGGCCGCCTGCATGCTGCCGGACAGGGACACCATCACGTTCTGGGCCACGTCCCTGGCGGCGAGGCCGAGCTGCTGCAGGCGCACGCGGTCCATGTCCAGGGCCAGCGCCGGCTTGCTCCAGCGCTGATAGACGTGGGCATCGACGATGCCGGGAATGGCCCGCAGGCGCTTGTTGAGCTCCACCGCCAGCGGCGTCACCTCGGCCGGCTTGCCGCCGATGAACTGGATGTCGATCGGGGCCGGCGTGCCGAAGTTGAGGGTCTGGCTGACCTGGTCGGCGGGCTGGAAGAAAAACTCCACACCGGGGAAGCGCTCCGGCAGCAGCGTGCGCAGGCGGGTCGCGTAGTCGTTGCTCGGGGCGTGGCCCGGCTTGAGGGACACCATGATCTCGGTATCGGCGGTTTCGGTGGTGCCGGAGTTGCCGAACAGCGTATTGCGTGTCGAGTAGGGGCCGCCGACGATGTCCAGGATGTCGCCCAGTTCGTCGGCCGGGATGGTCTCGCGGATCGCCGCCTCGATCTGGTCCACCAGGTGGGGCATCTCCTCCAGGCGGAGGCCGGACGGGGCGCGGACGTGCAGGCGCAGCTGGCCGGCGTCTACCGCCGGGAAGAGGTCTTGCCCGAGCAGCGGCACCAGGCCCAGGGACAGCAGGCACAGGCCGGCGAAGGCGCTGCCGAAGCGGCGGCGCTGGCGCAGCAGGGCGGCCAGCAGCACCGTGTAGTGCTCGCGCAGGCGGCTGAAACCGTTCTCGAAGCCGACGTGGATGCGCTGGCACAGCGCGGCGAAGCCGGCGGCCGGCGCCGGGCGGTGTACGCCGTGCTGGCTGGCCATCATGTACATCACCAGCGTCGGAACCAGGGTCCGCGACAGCAGGTAGGAGGCCAGCATCGCGAAGACCACCGCCTCGGCCAGCGGCACGAACAGCGAGCGGGCCACGCCGGTGAGGAAGAACATCGGCACGAAGACGATGCAGATGCACAGCGTGGATACGAAGGCCGGCACGGCGATCTCCTGCGCGCCGTCGAGGATGGCCTGGTGCGGATTCTTGCCGAGGCCCATCTGGCGCTCGATGTTCTCGATCTCGACGGTGGCGTCGTCTACCAGGATGCCCACCGCCAGCGCCAGGCCGCCGAGGGTCATCAGGTTGAGGCTCTCGCCGAGCAGGTACAGCACCACCAGCGAGCAGCAGATCGACAGCGGGATGGACACCGCGATGATGCAGGTGCTGCGCCAGTTGCCGAGAAACAGCAGGATCATCGCGGCGGTCAGCGAGGCGGCGATCAGCGCCTCGTGCAGCACGTTGCCGATGGCTGCCCGCACGAACAGGGACTGGTCGAACATCAGCGTCAGCTTCATGTCCTCGGGCAGCTTGTCGAGAATGCGCGGGATCTCGGCGCGTACCTGGTCCACCACCTCCAGCGTGGACACGCCGCCGACCTTGAACACCGAGGTCAGGATGCCGCGCTCGCCGTTGTGGCGCACGATGGTCTGCAGCGGGCCGGCGCCGTCGCGCACGCTGGCCACGTCGCGCACATGGATGGTCTTGCCGGCGACGGTCTTGACCGGGATGTCGCCGATCTTGGCGAGGGTGGCCACCGAGCCGTTGAGGGCCACGTCGTATTCCCGCTCACCGATCTTGATGGTGCCGGTGGGCAGCGTGAGGGTCTGGTTGCCGATGGCGTCGCTGACGTCGGCCGGCGTGAGGCCGCGGGCCAGTAGCGCGTTGGTGTCGATGTCTACCGAGATCTGGCGGTTGCGGGCGCCGAAGGGGGCGGTCAGCTCGACGCCCTTCTTGGTGCGCAGGGTGTTGCGCACCACGTCGTTGGTCAGTTCGCCCACTTCCGTTTCCGGCACCGTGGCGCTGGATACGCCGACCTGCAGCAGCGGCAGATCGGTGGCCGAGTACTGCACCACCTGCGGCGGCGCGATGCCGACCGGCATCGAGCGGTAGGCCGAGTTGGCGGCGGACTGGACCTGGGCCAGCGCGGTGCCGATGTCGGTGCCGGGCTGGAAGAACACCTTGATGATCGACGCGCCGGCCACCGACAGGGACTCGGTGTGCTCGATGTTGTCCACCGACTGGGTCATGGCCCGCTCGGCGTTGCGGCTGATGCGGCTATAGATCTCCGGTGCGGGCAGGCCGTTGTAGCTGTACAGCATGGCCACGACCGGGATATCGATGTCCGGGAAGATGTCCACGGACATCTTCTTCAGCACATAGGGCATGGACAGCAGGATGAGCAGCGCCATGACCAGGAAGGTGTAGGGGCGCCGCAGGGCGATATTGACGATCCACATCGGGAATTCTGGGGTCGGCTGCGCGGGGCAGGGTTGCAGAGGCGCGCCGGGACCGGGCTGGAACAAACCGCTGTATCGGGCAAATTCCGGGCCATGGGCAAAAACCCTGTGCCTGTGCGGGAGATTGCCCGATCCGGGCATTGCGGACTGTGCGGCAGGCAGCAGCCGGTCAGCGGAAAAGTTGGTTTTTCAGCAGAGGGTGAGGGGTCGGCGCGCGGTGGGATTGAGGGCGGACATCCGCGCAGCCCCGGCGCCGCGGGGCCGCGCGCCGTCGCGGGGGCGCTGGCACGGGCCGTGCACCTGCTTGCGGTTTGTTTGGGGCTGGCGTGTTCGTGGGGCATCCCCGGGATTGCGCCAGCCCGGCAGCCATCTACAGAAGACCGCACAGGAACAACAATGAAGAAACGCATCTACGTCTGGCTGGGCCGTTCGGCCGCGCTGGCCCTCGGCCTGGCCGCCGCGGGCAGTGCCGGCGCCCAGCAAGTCCTGCCCCGTCCGCCCGAGCCCTTCGCCGGCAAGATCGATCCCTCCCGCGACAAGTCGGTGCCGGCCTGGCCGAAGCAGGCGCAGGCGCCGAAGGGCGCGCCCAACGTGGTGGTCGTGCTGCTCGACGACGTGGGTTTCAGCGCCGCCTCCACCTTCGGCGGCGTCGCCGACACACCGGCGCTGCAGGATCTGGCCCGCAACGGCCTCAGCTACAACCAGTTCCATGTGACGAGCCTGTGCTCGCCGACCCGCGCGGCGCTCCTCACCGGGCGCAACCACCACGAGGTCGGCTTCGGCACCGTGGCCGACAGCTCGTCCGGCTTTCCCGGCTACAACTCGGTGTGGGCCAAGGACACCGTGTCGGTGGCCGAGGTACTGCGCCAGAACGGCTACAGCACCTCGGCCTTCGGCAAGTGGCACAACACGCCGCAGTGGGAGATCACGCCGGCCGGCCCCTTCGAGCACTGGCCGACCAGCCTCGGCTTCGAGTTCTTCTACGGCTTCATGGGCGGTGCCGACAACCAGTGGGAGCCGCGCCTGTACCGTAACACCACGCCGGTGGAACCGAAGGCCACGCCGGAGCAGGGCTACCACCTGACCGCCGATCTGGCCGACGAGGCCACCCGCTGGCTGCGCACCCACGATGCGGTGTACCCGGACAAGCCTTTCTTCGTGTGGTTCGCGCCTGGTGGCACGCACTGGCCGCACCACGTGCCGCAGGACTGGATCGCCAAGTACAAGGGCAAGTTCGACCAGGGCTGGGACAAGCTGCGCGAGGAAACCTTCGCGCGCCAGAAGAAGCTTGGCGTGATCCCCGCCAATGCGGAGCTGACCCCGCGCCCGCCCGAGCTGCCGGCCTGGGATTCCCTGCCCGCCGAGCAGCGCCGCCTGCTGGCGCGGGAGGCCGAAATCTCCGCTGCCTACCTGGCCTATACCGACTTCCAGGTCGGCCGCCTGCTGGCCGAGATCCGCGCGCAGGGCAAGTCCGACAACACGGTGGTGTTTTACATCGTCGGCGACAACGGCGCCGAGGTCAGCTCGCCGCTGCTCGGCCGCGATGCCACCGGGTCCGACGGGCAGCCGGCAGCGCTGGAAGAACGCCTGAAGGACATCGACGCGCTGGGCACGGCGCGCTTCGACAACCTCTACGGTTCCGCCTGGGGCTGGGCCGACAACACGCCTTTCCAGTACGGCAAGGGCATTCCGTCCTACCTGGGCGGCACCCGCAACCCGCTGGTGGTGTCGTGGCCCAAGGGCCTGCGCGACAAGGGCGTGGTGCGCAGCCAGTTCAGCCACGTCACCGACATCGCACCGACGATCTACGAACTGGCCGGCATCAGCTTCCCGGACAAGGTCGAGGGCATCCAGCAAGTCCCGCTGGAAGGGCGCAGCCTGGTGTACAGCTTCGACAACGCCAGGGCCGAATCGCCGCGCACGCTGCAGTATTTCGAGATGGGCGGCAGCCGCGGCATCTACAAGGACGGCTGGTGGGCCGGCAGCCGCAACGTGGCGCCACGCGGCAACGCGGTGCTCAACCAGGCGCCCTTCGGCCAGCGCCAGTGGCAGCTCTACAACCTGAATGCGGACTACAGTCAGGCCCACGATGTGGCTGCCGGCAACCCGGACAAGCTGGCCGAGCTGGTCGCCACCTTCGACAAGGAAGCCTGGCGCAACGACGTCTATCCGCTGACGCCGGAGGTCGGTGTCGGCCGTCCGAGCCCGGCTGCCGGGCGCACGCTGTTCACCTACCGGGCCGGCGTCACCCGCATCCCGTCGCGGGTCGGGCCGGACGTGACGCGGCGCGCTCACCGCATCACCGCTGACATCGAGCTGCCGGCCCGCGGCGGCGACGGCGTGCTGATCGCCGACGGCGGCCGCTGGGGCGGCTTCAGCCTGTTCGTGAAGGACGGCCGGCTGGTCTATGAGGCCAACGCCCACGGCCATCGCAGCGGCCACATCGTGTCGTCGCGGCCGCTGCCGAAGGGCAAGCTGCAGGTCGCCTTCAGCTTCACGCCGGACGGCGCCGCGCCATCCGCGCCCGTCGTGCAGGGCCAGCCGCCGGCGGCGGTGCCCGGTGTCGGGCGCTTGTTCGTGAATGGCGAGCAGGTCGGCGAAGGGCGCATCGCCAAGATCGTCTATGGCCCCTACGAGTCCCTCGACATCGGCGCCGATCTTGGCTCGCCGGTGAGTTCGGACTATAAGGTGCCGTTCTCCTTCACCGGCATCCTCGGCAAGCTCGAGGTGGAATTGCGCTGAAAGCTGCTGTCAGCCGCCATCGCCCGCCTTGCGGCGGGTGGTGGCGCATCGTCTTCCTGATGTTCCTGCTCGCCGCTCCGGCCCTGGCGCCGGCCGGCGATGCCGTGCGCTACGTCGGTAGCGAAGCCTGCGCCGGCTGCCATGCCGACGAGGCCCGGCGCTGGCAGGCGTCCCACCATGCCCAGTCCATGCAGGTCGCCAGCCCGGCCACGGTGCTCGGCGACTTCCGCGACGTGAGCGTCAGCCACCACGGCCAGACCACGCGCGTCTTCCGCAAGGGCGAGGCCTTCTACGTGCGTACCGCCGGGCCGGACGGGCGCGAGGCGGACTTCCAGGTCACCCACACCTTCGGCGTGCATCCGCTGCAGCAGTACCTCGTCGCGCTGCCCGGCGGGCGCCTGCAGGCCCTCGGCGTGGCGTGGGACGCACGGCGCCGGGAGGAGGGCGGCCAGCGCTGGTATCACCTCTACCCGGATGCGCCGCCCAAGCCCGGCGAACCCGTGCATTGGAGCGGCCGCGAGCAGAACTGGAACTTCATGTGCGCGTCCTGCCATTCCACCGGGCTGGTGAAGAACTACGATCTCCAGTCCGATAGCTACCGCACCCGCTGGGCCGAGATGGCGGTAGGCTGCGAGGCCTGCCATGGGCCCGCTTCGGCGCATCTGGCCTGGGCGCGGGGCGGCAAGCCGGTGGCAGTGGCCGATGCGGGCCTGACGGTGGCGACGCGGCAACTGCGCAGGCTGGTCTTCCGCTACGACGGCAGCAATCCCATCGCCCGCAGCGACGGCGATCCGACGGCCGGCCAGCGGGCCGGCGAAGCCTGCTTCGGCTGCCACTCCCGGCGCCAGCAACTCACGGCGGAACCCCGGCCCGGCGCGGCCTTCCTCGACGACTACCGGCCGGTGCTGGTCGAGCCCGGCCTCTACCATCCGGACGGGCAGATCGACGATGAGGTCTTCGAGTACGGCTCCTTCGTGCAGAGCCGCATGCACCGGGCCGGCGTCACCTGCAGCCATTGCCACGACAGCCACAGCCTCAAGCTGCGCGCCGACGGCAATGCCCTGTGCGGGCAGTGCCACCTGCCGTCCCGCTACGACCGGCCGGAGCACCACCGCCACGGCGAGGGCTCGGCCGGCGCCCAGTGCGTCAGCTGCCACATGCCGACCAAGACCTACATGGGCGTGCACGTGCGCCGCGACCATCGCCTGGCGGTGCCGCGCCCGGCCCAGAGCGCCCGCCTGGGCACGCCGGACGCCTGCACGGCCTGCCATAAGGACAAGAGCCCGGCCTGGGCCGCCGCTGCCATCGAACGCTGGACCGGCCGGCCGGAAGCAGCCACTACGCCGCCGGTTGCCGTGCTGGCGGGGCGCCGCGCCGGCGTGCCGCTGGCCGAACTGCTGTCCGCCGAGTATCCGGCGATCCAGCAGGCCGGTGCGCTGCTGCGCCTGGCCGGCAGCCCTGCGGCGGCGGACGCGGTGGCCCGCGCGGCCCGCTCCGGTGAAGGCCTGCTGCGCCTTGGCGCCGCACGGGCGCTGGCTGGCCTGGCGCTGCCCGAGGCCTGGCGCATCGGAGATAGCCTGCTCGACGACCCGCTGCGGGCGGTGCGCACCGAGGCGGCCCGCACGCTGGCGGCCGTGCCGGCCGAGCGCCTGCCGTCGGCGCGCCGGGAACGGTTGAGTGCCGTGCTGGCGGAATTGATCGCCAGCGAAGAACTGGCCGCGGATCGCCCCGAGAGCCATGTCAATCTGGCCCGCATTCACGCCGCCCGAGGCCAGCCACAGGCGGCCGAGCAGGCCCTGCGCACCGCCTTGCGTCTGGATGCCGGCTTCGTGCCGGCACTGGTGAACCTGGCCGACCTGTACCGCGCCAACGGCCGCGAGGCCGACGGCGAGGCCGCTCTGCGCCAGGCCGTCAAGCTTGCCCCGGCGGCGGCAGAGCCGGCCCATGCCCTCGGCCTGGCGCTGATCCGCCAGGGCCGCCGAGACGCCGCATTGCCGGAGCTGACCCGGGCCGCGATGCTGGCGCCAGACAACGGCCGCTACGCGCTGGTGCTGGCCGTTGCACAGCTGGAGAGCGGGCAGGGCGAGGCCGCACTGGCCACGCTGGCGGCGGCGCGGACGCGCCTGCCCGAGGACGTGGCCTTGCTGCGCACCCAGCTGCAGATCGAGCGCCGCCTCAGCCGGCCGGAGGCGGCGGCGCATCAGGTCGAGTTACTGCGTCTCGAACGGGGGTTTGCGGCGCCTTGAGGCGGCTGCTGCGCGGCGCCCGCCAGGGTTGGGAAATCAGCAGACCGGCAGCAGACGATGGCGTGATCTGTGTGCAGCGCAACAGCCCGGCCAGTTCACCGGCATCGCGACGCCGCCTGAGCAGATCCCCGGAGTTGCGGATTTATTTCGATAAATCAAGCGCGTGGCAGCCGGGCGCGATGGCCTGGCCGGGGATTGGCACGGCCCGTGCAGGAGAAGGGCCTGCCCCCGCGGCCGAGGCCGCGCACCTCACAGCCCGTCACTCCTTACCAACAGCCATGAAACTCAAAGCCTCCCTCCGTGTCCTGGCCGCCCTTGGCGGCGTGCTGTTGAGCCTGTCCGCCGCCCACGCCCAGGAGGCCGTGACGCCGGCGATTGCCGGCGTGGTTGCCGCCGGCACGAAAATCGAACTCATCAAGGACGGCTTCAAGGGCACTGAAGGCCCGATCGCCGCGCCGGACGGCAGCGTGCTGTTCACCGAGAACCAGAATGCCCGCGTGATCCGCATCGCGCCGGACGGCTCCACGTCGGTCTTCCTCGACAACACCAACGGCGTCAATGCGCTGGCCTTCGCCGCCAACGGCGACCTTGTGGCGGTGCAGACCCTGCAGCCCAAGGTCGGCGTGATCCTGCCGGCCGGTAACGCCCGCACGCTGGCCGAGAAGGTGGACGGCGGCCTGTCCTTCGGCCGTCCCAACGACCTGGTGGTAGACAAGGCCGGCAACGTGTATTTCACCGATTCCGGCGCCAACGCCAATGCCAATCCCAAGCCGGACCTGTCCAAGATTTCGCCGCCGGCGGTTTACCGCATCAGCCCCGAGTTCGTCATCGAGCGCCTCGCCAAGGACATCGAGCGTCCCAACGGCATCCAGCTGAGCCCCGACGAGAAGGTGCTGTACGTGGCCAACACCGCCGGTGAGTACGTGTTTGCCTACGACATCGGCGCCAACGGCAAGCTCGGCCCGAAGCGCCAGTTCGCCAAACTGGAAGGCTTCCGCCAGACCGACAACGGGCCGTCCAGCGGCGCCGACGGCCTGGCGGTGGACAAGGACGGGCGCCTCTACGTGGCCAGCAGCGCCGGCGTGCAGGTTTTCAGCAACAAGGGCGAGCCCCTCGGCATCATCGCGCTGCCGAAGGCGCCGCAGAACCTGGCTTTCGCAGGGCCAGGCAAGCAGCAGCTGTACGTGGTCGGCCGTGGCGCGGTCTACCGCATTCCGGTGCTGACCGCCGGCTACGCCGGCCGCGCCAAGTAAGCCCGCTTTTTACCGATTGTTGGAGGTTTTCATGACCCGCAAGACCGCTGCCGATTTCGAGCCCGAAGTGCTCAAGCTGTTCGACAAGTACGTGCATGGCATCATCCCGCGCCGGGAGTTCCTGAAGAGCGCCGCCAAGTTCGCGGTGGCCGGCGTGACCGCCGAAGGCCTGCTCGAAGCCCTCAGCCCGAAGTTCGCCGAAGCCCAGGAAGTGCAGGGCAACGATCCGCGCATCAAGGCCCAGTACGTGGAATACCCGTCACCGGCAGGCTACGGCACCCTGCGTGGCTACCTGGTGCAGCCGGCCAACGCCAGCGGCAAGCTGCCGACGGTGCTTGTGGTGCATGAGAACCGCGGCCTCAACCCGCACATCGAGGACATCACCCGCCGCCTGGCCCTCGACGGCTTCATCGCCTTCGCGCCGGATGCCCTGTTCCCCCTCGGCGGCTACCCCGGTGACGAGGACAAGGCCCGCGACCTGTTCACCAAGCTCGACCAGAACAAGACCCGCGAGGACTTCGTGGCTGCCGCGGCGATCCTCAAGAAGCTGCCCCAAGGCAATGGCAAGGTCGGCGTGACCGGTTTCTGCTACGGCGGCGGTATCGCCAACTTCCTGGCTACCCGCATCCCCGACCTGGCTGCGGCGGTGCCCTTCTACGGTAACCAGCCGGCGCCCGAGGAGGCCGCCAAAATCAAGGCTCCGCTGCTGATCCACTACGCCGAGAACGACGAGCGCATCAACGCCGGCTGGCCCAAGTACGAGTCGGCCCTGAAGGCGGCCGGCGTGAAGTACGAGGCCTACATCTACCCGGGCACGCAGCACGGCTTCAACAACAACACCACGCCGCGCTTCGACGCCAACGCGTCCAAGCTGGCGTGGGCGCGCACCGTGGCCTTCTTCAAGCAGCACCTGAAGGCCTGACCCATCACCTTACTCATCACCGAGACCGTACGGAGAAACAATGAAGAAGTTCGTCAAACCCCTGCTTGCCGCCCTGATCGTGACCACCACTGCGGCGGCCTCCATGGCCTTCGCCCAGCAGGCCCCCAAGCCCGAGCAGGTCATCAAGTGGCGCCAGTCCGTCTATCAGGTGCTGGCCTGGAACAACGGTCGCATCAAGGCCAGCGTCAACGGTACCTACAACAAGGACGAAGTGATCCGCGCCGCCAACGCCATCGCCGCCATCGCCAACTCCGGCCTCGGCGCGCTGTACCCGGCCGGCACCGAAACCGGCAAGGGCTGGCGTGAGACCACCGTCAAGCCCGAGCTGTTCACTGAGCAGGCCAAGGCCGGCGAAGCCGCCAAGAAGTTCATCACCGAAGCCAACGAACTGGCCAAGGTCGCCGCAACCGGCGACGCCGGCGCGGTCAAGGTCGCCTTCGGCAAGCTCGGCCAGACCTGCAAGGGCTGCCACGACGACTTCCGCAAGAAGGACTGAGCAGCTGACGGAGATGTCCGGGCCCGCCTTTTCGCCCGACCGGCGGCTGTGGTGCGGACATCGCGTGACGGGGCGGCTTCGGCCGCCCCGTTTTTCTTTTTTTGCGCAGGAAGATGCAAGAGCCTCGCAGTCCGTCATCAATCATTAATTTGTGCGGCTCTGCGGCAAAAGTATTGGGCTGGGCGTTCATATCGCGGTAACTTTCAACGCAAATCCACGCCACGGTCCGCCGTCCCCGCCGCCCATGCGCCCCGTCAAGTTGCACTGGCTGTTTCTCGCGGTTCTGCTGCCGGGCATCGTTGCTCTGGTCGTCCTGATGGGGGACTCCTACCTGCGCGAGGAAGCCAATCTGCAGGAGAACGCGCTGCAGACGGCGCGGGCGCTGCGCCAGGTGGTGGACGAGCAGATCATCGGGAAGCAGAAGGTGCTGCAGGGCTTCGCGACGGGCAACGACGCCTTCGACCGGCGTGACTACACGGCGCTGCGCCGGCAGTCCATGCAACTGTTGGCGGAGACGGACTTCGCCGATGCGCTGGTGGTCACCGACGTGAACGGCAAGCAGTACCTCAATACCCTGATCCCCGAGGGGCAGCCGCTGCCGACGACGAAGAACATGGTCCGTGTGTACCAGATCTTCGGGACCCGCAGCCCCTACATTTCCGACGTGGTTGTCGGCACCGTGGCCAAGCGGAACCTGATCACCATCGATGTGCCGGTGATCCGTGAAGGACAGGTGTTGTTCGACCTGAACCTGGTCCTGTTCCCTGAACGCTTGGGGCGCATCCTCAACGCCCAGCAGTTGCCGGACGGCTGGGTGGCGTCGATCTACGATGCCACCGGCCATATCGCTGCGCGCAGCCACGATGGCAGGCGCGTCGTCGGTCAGCCGGTTCCGCCCGTACTGATGGAGCGCCTGCATGGGCCGGCGGAGGGGCGTGTGCACGGCATGAGTCTGGATGGGGTGGATGTCTTCGGTGCGTACAGCCGCTCGGCGCTGACGGGCTATTCGGTGGCGATCGCCGTACCGGCCAGCATCCTGCAGCGGGAATTGCTCCGGAATCTGGCCTTGAGTGCGCTGATCGTGGCGGTCATGACGGTCGCCAGCCTGTTGCTGGCCCGGCGCTTCGGCGGGCAATTGCAGACGGCCTTGCAGGGCCTCGTCGCTGCGGTGGATTCGGCCGCCGATGGAGACTCGGAGGGGATCGTACTGCCGGATGGCCCCGCCGAGATCCGTCACCTGTCCGCCCAGTTCGAACGCATGCTGCAGGCCCGCAACAGGGCGGATGGCGTCATCCGCGGCGAGCGTCAGCGGCTCTACGACATTCTCGAAACCTTGCCGGCCTTCGTCGTGTTGCGAACCTCCGATTACAAGGTCGTGTTCGCCAATGCCATCTATCGCAAGCGTTTTGGCGAGGGAAATGAGGACAACTGTGCCGCGCTGTTCGGCCGTGGCGGGCTACCCAATGTGGGAGAGGAGGGCGGTGAATGGGAGTGGGTTGGCCCTGATCAACGCATTTACGCGATCCACAACCGCCCCATCGTCGGGCCGGACGGCACGCCGCTGGTCCTCAAGATGGGGATCGACATTACCGAGAGGCGAATCGCCGAGGCCGCCCGGCGGGAGAGCGAGGAGAGCCTGCGTATCGCGCTGACCTTCTCGCCGAATGCGATCGTGCTGGTCAACCAGCAGGCCCGTTTCATTTTCGCCAACCGGCAGGCCGAATTGTGCTTCGGCTACAACCAGCAGGAATGGTTGGCGATGGATGTGGCAGACCTCTTTCCCCCCTTCGAGGTGGAGCACGTGATGGTCCGTTTCCGCCGCAACGCTGCGGGCAGTCACGAGTTCTTCGAGGCGGTCGCCCGCCACAAGGACGGCCGTCTGATCGATGTGGAGATCAACGGCGTGCTGTTGCCCGACGGGCGCGTGCTCGGGGAGGTCATCGACATCTCGGCGCGGAAGGCGGCGGAGAAGCAGATCCGCCAGCTGTCGATGGCGGTCGAGCAGAGCATCGAGAGCGTCGTCATCACCGACCTGGACACCCGAATAGAGTACGTGAACGAGGCCTTCGTGCGCAGCTCCGGTTACCGCCGTGACGAGGTGCTCGGCCAGACCCCGGCGCTGCTGAAGTCAGGCCAGACGCCGCGGGCGACT
Source organism: Zoogloea sp. GDB6 (assembly GCF_056724105.1). Lineage (NCBI taxonomy): Bacteria > Pseudomonadati > Pseudomonadota > Betaproteobacteria > Rhodocyclales > Zoogloeaceae > Zoogloea > Zoogloea sp. GDB6. Next base: position 1,458,263 of record NZ_CM161497.1, read on the forward strand.
TACGATGCACTGTGGGCGGCGCTGAATGCGGGCCGGCCGTGGCGTGGCGAGTTCATCAACCGGCGCAAGAGTGGCGATGTCTATATCGAGAATACGACCATCGTGCCGATCCGCGAGCAGGATGGACAGATCACCCATTATCTGGAGATCAAGGAGGACGTCACCGAAAGGCGGCGTATCGAGGATGAGCTGGAGCGGTATCGCAACCACCTGGAGTCGGTCGTCGAGGAGCGCACGGCGGCTCTGTCCATCGCCAAGGAAGCTGCCGAGGCGGCCAACCGGGCGAAGAGCACCTTCCTGACGACGATGAGCCACGAACTGCGCACGCCGATGAATGCCATCATGGGCATGACGGCGATGGCCTTGCACCGGGCCACCGATCCGCGCCAGATCGAGCAGCTCAGCAAGGCCCGGCAGGCGTCCCAGCATCTGCTGGCGCTGATCAACGACATCCTCGACATTTCACGGATTGAGGCTGATCGCCTGAGCCTCGACCGTGTCGATTTCCGCTTGCAGGGCGTGTTCGACAATCTGCGCACGCTGATGGAAGGGGCAGCGGAGCAGAAGGGGCTGGCCCTCGTTATCGATGTGGCGCCGGAACTGGCCCGGATGCCGCTGCGCGGCGATCCGCTGCGCCTGGGGCAGATCCTGGTCAACCTGGTCGGCAACGCGCTCAAGTTCACGCCAGCCGGGCGGATCGGCGTGAGCGCGCAGGTGGCGGCCGAGTCTGCCGCCGACGTGCTGTTGCGCTTCGAGGTGAGGGATTCGGGCATCGGCATTGCCGCCGAGGATCAGCTGCGCCTGTTCGCCACCTTCGAGCAGGTGGATGGTTCGATGACCCGCAAGTACGGCGGCTCCGGGCTGGGCCTGGCGATCAGTCGGCAGCTGGCGCGGATGATGGGCGGCGACATGGGGGTGGCGAGCGAGATCGACGTGGGCAGCACCTTCTGGTTCACGGTGCGTCTGCCAAGGGGGGATAAGCGTGCCATCCGGCCCTGGGGCCGGGTCACAGTGGAGGCGGAGGCTCGCCTGCGCGAGTGTTTCTCCGGTGCGCGGGTGCTGCTGGTGGAGGACGATCTGGTCAACCAGGAGGTCGTGAAGGCCCTCATCGAGGAGGCCGGACTGGTCGTCGATGTGGCCGGCAACGGCGCGGAGGCGCTCGCCATGGCGCTGCGGCAACCGTACGCTCTGATCCTGATGGACATGCAGATGCCGGTGATGAATGGCATCGAAGCCGCCGAACACATGCGGACGCTGGCCGGCTATGCGACGACGCCCATCATCGCCCTGACCGCCAACGCCTTCGAGGATGACCGCCGCGCCTGCCTGGCGGCCGGCATGGACGATTTCATCACCAAGCCGGTGGAGCCCGCCCGCCTGCTCGGAAGTCTGTTGCAGTGGCTCGAGCAGGCCGAGGAGGGACGCAAGTCTGTTGACAGCTAGCTGCCAGACTCGCGCCAGTCTGAATCGCTAGCCTTTGAGGTTCTGACACTCCGTCTTCACCGTGCAGGTCCGAACCCATGAAAGAATTCCAGGATATAGCCCGTTGGCTCGAAGAGCGCGGCGCCGTTCATCTCATTCCCCGCGTCGAATCGCTGCCGTCGCCGGCCTTCCGCATGGACGGTAGCGATCACGTCTCCTTCAGCACCAACAACTACCTCGGGCTGGCGTCCCATCCGCGCATGATCGCCAAGGCGCGGGAAGGGCTGGAGCGTTACGGTGTCGGCAACTGCGAATCCCGTCTGCTCGGCGGCGACCTCGAAATCTACGACCAGCTGGAGCAGAAGCTCGCCGACATGAAGGGCAAGGATACGGCCCTGCTGTTCGCCACCGGCTACCTGACCAACCTCGGCGTGTTGTCCTCACTGGTCAAGACGGCGCAGTTTGCGCGCATGTACGGTTTCCGTACCCGCGGCCGCCACAGCTACGCGTTCTTCTCGGACGAATACAACCACGTCAGCATCCGCGAGGGTATCCGTCTGTCCGGGGCCGATCGTCTGACCTTCCGGCACCTGGACCTGGAGCATCTGGAGTCCTTGCTGAAGGCGTCGGAGGCGACGACCAAGATCATCGTCACCGACGGCGTCTTCAGCCAGGACGGCGACATTGCGCCGCTGCCCGAGCTGCTGTCCATCGCCGACCGCTACGACGCGATGGTGTACGTGGACGACGCCCACGGCACCGGTGTGCTCGGCGCCAACGGCGGCGGCATCACCGAACACTTCGGCATCCACGATCCGCGCCTGATCTGCATGGGTACCCTCAGCAAGGCCTATGGCGCGATCGGCGGCTTCATCGCCACCGACAAGTACATCGGCGAGCTGCTGCGTCTGACCTGCTCGGCCTACGGCTTCACTTCCACGCTGCCGCCGGACCAGGTTTTCGCGGTCAGCGAGGCGATCGACATCGTCCAGGACGAACCGGAGCGCCGTCGGCGCCTGTGGGACAACAAGCGCTATTTCGTCGAATCGATGCAGGGTCTGCCGTACACGCTGGTATCCACGACCACGCCGATCGTGCCGGTACTGATCGGCGACGAGGTGCTGACCGACCAGCTGTCCCAGTTGCTGCGCAGCGTCGGGCTGCATGTGGACAGCGTCAAGTTCCCGGCGGTGCCGAAGAATCAGGGGCGCTTGCGGGTCATTCTCAACGCCGGCCACACCCGTGAGCAGATCGATCTGCTGGTGTCGGTGTTCCGTAATCATCAGGCGGTATTGCCGAAGGCGGCCTGAAGGCGCTTAGTGCCGGCTGGCGCCGGCCATCGCTACCGCCGGGTGCGCTGCCGAGGGCTCAGATCAGCCGCGTGGCCTTCAGCTCGGCCTTTATGTAGGCGTACACGACTGGCGCCAGCGCCACACCGCCGAAGCCGAACAAGGCCTCCATGAAGACCATCGCGACCAGGATCTCCCAGGCCCGGGCGTCGATCTCGCCGCCGACGATGCGGGCGTTGAGGAAGTACTCCGCCTTGTGCAGTACGACCAGGAACAGCAGCGACAGCAGCGCCGCGTAGGGCGACACCGAGAAGCTGATCATCACAATGACGGAGTTGGAGATCAGGTTGCCGACCACCGGCAGCAAGCCGACGATGGCGGTGATCAGCACCATTGTCTTGCCGAAGGGCAGGTGGATGCCCAGCCCCGGCAGGATGGCCAGGAGGTAGAGGCCGGTGAAGAAGGCGTTGATGGCGGCGATCTTGCCCTGGGCCACGAAGACTCGGCGGAAGGCCTTGTAGAAGGTACCGACCCGCTCGTGCATGGCCGCGGCGAGGGGGCGCCGTTCATTGCGTGCCGATATTTCATGCACCGCCACCATCGCGCCGATGATCATGCCGATCAGGATGTGTGCGGCGGCGACGCCGGCTTCCTTGCCGAGCAGGCGGAGCTCCGGCGCATGCTCGCGCAGCCAGTGTGCCGCTTCGGCCTTCAACTCGGGGCCGCTGCTGGGTAGACTGCCGAGCAGCCACGGCGGCAGCACGTCGTTGGCGCTGTCGACGGCCTCGGCCATCTTGGTCCAGATCGCGTCGAGGCCGGCGCCGCCGTGCAGCATCGAGGCGATCCACAGGCCCAGCCCGACCATGCCGGCGATAATCAGCATCGCCAGTACTGCGGTCGCCACCAGCTTGCCCCGCGACCCGGCGACTACCCGGCCGACCAGCGGCTGGGCCAGTTGAACCAGCAGGAACACCAGCATGCCGGCAAACAGGGCCTGCAGCAGGTGCAGACTCAAGACCGCCAGGATGCCGCCGGCGGACAGAATGTAGGAACTCCCTTGTACCCAGTTTCGACGTATTTCCATTCTCTATTCCGTTTGCCGGTCAGATCCGGGCGCCATTCTACGCCCTGGCCGGCGAGCTTTCCCCGTCTCAGCCGGGCGCTGTTCCTGGTGCTGACGTCGTTGGCGAGTGCTACGGGCCTCGCCGCCGGTGGGACGATCTTCATCGACCGGCCGCCGGAGCAGGGCTATACCCTGTCGGTGGGGCCTTCCCTGTGGATGTTCCAGGCTTATCCGGGCGGCAAGAAGACCGATACGGTGCTGCTGCCCGGTGTGGACTTGTATTTTGCGAATGGCGCCTTCGTGTCCACCGACAATGGCATCGGCTGGAATCTGTCGAGGCGCGACGACCTGCAGTTTGGGCCACGCCTGTGGGCACAGCTGAAGCGCAAGGCCAGCGCCAGCCCGCGGCTGGCCGGCACTGCGGATATCGGGGCACGCCTGGAAAAGGGCGCTTTTCTCAATTACGCACCCTATGAGTTCCTGCTCGTGCAGAGCAGTGTCCGTTACGGTTCGGGGGTGAGGAGCGACGGTCTGCTGGGCGAAGTGGGCCTTACCGTCGGTGCGCCGGTTGGGGCACACGGTACGCTGGCTCTGACCCTCGGCAGCACCTGGGCCAATCAGGCTTACCGGCAGAGTTACTTCGGTCTTGACGAGGGGGCCGCCCAGCGCAGCAACCGCAGCCCCTGGCAGATGCAGTCCGGACAGCAGGACACCAGCCTGGCGATCAGCGGCGAATACCATCTCGATGCGGACTGGCGCTTGAGCGGTCAATGGATCCGGGCCCGCCTGCAGGGTGATGCGGCCCGTTCGCCGGTGACCGAGTCGGCGACCCAGAGTCTGCTGTCGCTGACCCTGTGGCGGCGTCTCAAGTGAGCCTGGGCAGGGCGTGTCAGGGATGGCGGGGTAGCTCGATACGGTCGGCTAGCACCCGCGCCGCCTCCACCTGCAACAGATCGGGACCGGCTGGACGGGCGGGAGGTGCCGCTTCGGCGGCCAGTTCGGTGCGGCGGGTGCTTTCCTTCAGGGAGATTTCGGTGCGCGTCTGGCGGGCTTCGAAGGCGTTCAGCGCAGCCTGCTGTGCCTGCAGTTCGGGGCTGGCGGCGACGCGTGCGGCATGGCGCTGCTGCAGTACGGTGGCGCTGTCGTCGAGGGGGGCGAGGGTGTCGTAGTTGGCGGCGCGGATGCGCTGGAAAGGCAGCGCGTTGTCGAAGCTGGCCTCGCCGGGCTGGGCGTGGGCGGGCAGCACCGGCAGCACGACGTCCGGTTTCACGCCGCGCAGCTGGGTGGTGCTGCCGTTGATGCGGTAGAACTGCTGGATGGTGAATTTGAGTTCGCCGAGGCCGCTGGCGCCGTTGGGGCTACCGCCGGCCACGCGGTCGAGGTTCACCAGGGTTTGCACGGAACCCTTGCCGTAGCTGGTCTCGCCGACGACGACGCCGCGCCGGTAGTCCTGGATCGCGGCGGCGAAGATCTCCGACGCGGAGGCCGAGTTGCGGTCGATCAGCACCGCCAGCGGACCGCTCCAGGCAACGGCCGGGTTGTTGTCACCGCTGACCTGGTTGCGCCCGCGGGCGTCGCGCTGCTGCACGACCGGGCCGGTCTCGATGAACAGGCCGGTGAGTTCGACGGCCTCGTCGAGTGAGCCGCCGCCGTTGTCGCGCAGGTCGATGAGCAGGCCGTCCACCTGCTCGGCGCGCAGCTCGGCGAGCAGGCGGGCGACGTCGCGGGTGGCGCTGCGGAAGCCCGCTTCGCCGCGGTTGCGGGCCTCGAAGTCCTGGTAGAAGGCGGGCAGCGTGATGACGCCGATGCGCCGTGGCCGGCCGCCTTCGGTGGTGTCGACGATGGCCTTGCTGGCAGCCTGGTCGTCGAGGCTGATCTTCTTGCGTACCAGCGCCACGCTTTGCGGCTGGCCGCCTTGCGTGCCGCCGGGCAGGATGTCGAGGCGCACCACGGTGTCGGCCTTGCCGCGCACCCTGGTGGCGATGTCGTCGAGGCGCCAGCTCAGCACGTCCTCGATCTGGCCCTGTTCGCCCTCGCCGACGCCGACGATGCGGTCGCCGACGTGCAGGCGGCCGGAGGCGGCGGCGGGACCGCCGGGGGTGAGTTCGCGGATCGTCGCGTAGTCGTCCTTTTCCTCCAGCACCGCGCCGATGCCCACCAGGGACAGGCGCATCGAGATGTCCAGGTCGTCGGCCGCGCGGGCGCCCAGGTAGGCCGTGTGCGGATCGACGCTGGCGGTGTAGGCGCCCATGAAGAGCTGGAAGGCGTCTTCGCTGCGGGCCTTTTCGAGGCGGCGCTGGAAGCCCGTGTAGCGGCGCTCCAGCGTGCGGCGGATGGTGTCGTCGTCCTGGCCGGCGAGGCGCAGCTGCAACCAGTCGTTCTTGACGCGCTTGCGCCACAGTTCGTCCAGCTCGCTGGTGGAGCGGGCCCAGTCGGCTTTGTCGCGGCGCAGCGGATAGGTCTCGTCGGCGTTGAAGTCGAAGCCGGCCGCCAGCAGCTTGCGGGCGTAGGCAAAGCGCTCGTCGGCGCGCCTCGCGTAGCGGTTGTAGATGGCGAAGGGGATGCGCAGGTCCTTGCCGAGGATGGCGTCGTCGAGCTGGAGGCGGGCGGCCTGCCAGCCGTCGATGTCGGCCTGCAGGAAGTACAGCCGGTCCGGGTCGAGGGCCTTGAGGTAGCGCGCGAAGATGCGCTCCGACTGGATGTCGTCGAGGGCGACCGGCGTGTAGTGGTAGTGGCCGATCAGCTGGGAGGCGAGGTTGGCGGCCTGGCCTTGCCAGGGCTGCGGCGCGAGATCCGGCGGTGCGGCATGGACGGCGCTGGCGACGATGCCCGTCAGGCACCAGTGGAGCGGTTTCATGGGGTCTCCGGATGGTCGGGCCTCAGCCCATGGCGTGGCGCGCCTGCTTGCCCCAGCTCCGCCGGCCGGTCAGGAAGTGGTGCCAGCCCAGGGCTGCGCCGAGGTGGCGCAGGATCTGGAAGCTGAAGGGTTCGAGCAGCGCGGTGGCGATGGCCTGGGCATAGCCGGGTGCGTGCTCACCGGCTGTCCAGCGTCGGTAGAGGTACAGGCACCAGGTGTGGAAGACGATGTCGAGCAGCACCTTGTTGAGCAGCACCGACAGGATGGCCGTCGCCAGCGGCAGGTGGCCGCCGGCAACCAGGCCCAGCAGGGTGGCCGAGGCGGCGAGGCCGAGGAGGGGCTGCACGGTGTCCAGCGTCTTCACCGGCAGCATCAGCAGTCCGAGCTTGCCGAAACGCCGATTGCCGATCATGTCCCGGTTCCACAGTTGGGTTTGCAGGAAGCCGGCGAACCAGCGCCGCCGCTGGCGCAGGAAGGCGCGCAGGTCCGACGGCGCCGACGTGAGGGCGCGGGCCTGGCCGACGACGCGGACCCGCCACGTCTTCCCGTGGGCGCAGGCATGACGGTGCAGGCGGTGGATGAGTTCGTAGTCCTCGACCAGGCATTCCGGATCGAAGCCGCCCACCGCGGTGAGGGCATCGCGGCGGTAGCCGGCAAAGGCGCCGGAGACGAGGAGCAGGCTGTCGGCGCGCATCCAGGCGTAGCGGGACACAAAGTTGCGCACGTATTCGCAGGACTGAAAGGTGCCGAGCAGGCGGCCGCCGAGGCTGGCCTTGCAGGCCGGGGCCAGCACGCCGGTGGCGGCCACCAGCTGGTCGTCGTGGGCGAAAGCCTGGCGCATGTGGGCCAGCGCATCGACGGCCGGGTGGGTGTCGGCATCCACCGTCACGACGATGTCGGTATCGATGTGGGCCAGCGCCCGGTTGAGCGTGCGGGCCTTGCCGCCATGGGGCACGCGCAGCCAGGCGAGCCGGGGGTGCAGGGGGCTGGTCTGGTGCTGGGTCGCCGTTGTCGGCGGTGCGAAACCGTAGGCACGGATCAGCACCAGGGCGGTGTCGTCGGTGGAGCCGTCGTCGGCGATGAGGATGTGCTCCGGCGGATCGTTCTGGGCTGTCAGCGCGGCAATGGTGCGCTCAAGTACCGGCGCCTCGTTCCAGGCGGCGATGATCACGGTGAGGCTGGGGCGGGAGCCGGCGGCGACGGTTTCGTCAGGGGACGCCGGCGGGCGGCGGACGGCCAGCGGAAGGGTCTGCCAGGCGACGAACAGCAACAGCAGGAGGTCGTAGAGGATGAAGGCGATACCGCTGGCCCAGCTCAGCAGACCGGCGGAGACGAAAGGGCTGGCCAGCAGCAGGAGGGTGCCGCCGCCGACCGCGCCGGCAATCAGGTAGCCGGCTATACCGGTGGGGCGGGGGCGCAGACGGGGCGAGGCCAGCGCGAAGGCGGCGTCGAGGGCGCTCATCGTGGGGATTGGACGGGGCTAGAGCCCCGGCCGCCGTGGGTGCGGATCGGCGGCACGCGGGGCTGTCGTCATCGTCCGGCCTTACTTGGCGGCTGCGGCCGTGGCGGGGCGGGGCGGCGGCGGGGTGATGTGGGCCACCTTGCCGCCCTGGTCTTCGTAGTCCAGCGTGCCGGCCGCACCGGCGATCTTGAAGCCGCGGGCGGTCAGCTTGTCGCCCACGTCGCCGGCCCGGTGGGCGCGGTTGGAGACGGTGATGATGCTGCGGTCCTTGGGAATGTAGTCGGCGTACTTCTCGACGTCGGCGGTCTGGATGTTGAGAAAGACCGGGAAGCTGCCCTTGGAGATCAGCTCGTCCGGACGGCGCACGTCGAGGACCAGCACCTGGCCGGGCTTGGCCAGCAGCGCGTCGATCTCGGCGCGGTTGAGCTGCTTGGTCTTGTAGGTCCAGGGCGGGGCCACATAGGGTTGCTGGGCGCCCGCGGCGGGGGCGGCCTGCTGGGCGATGGCGAGGGTGGAGCCGGCGGCGATCAGCGCGGCGAGCAGGAGCTTGGCTTTCATCATGATCCTTGGTGTTGGCTGTATGGGTCGAATCCGCACGGGGCGGTGTCCTACCCCGGTTTTGCAACAATCGCGCCGGCTCGCGACGGGCGCGCGACGGGTGTCGGGCGCTTGTTGCCCGACGCCGCCAAGCCCCTGAAAGTTGGTGCTTTTGTGTTCCGTCGGCGGCCGGTGGGCCGCTTGCGGCGGGGGGCCGGCGTGCGGCCCGGCTGCTGGCGGCGCACCAGCCGGGCGGTCAGCGCTGTTGCTGAGCGGGCAGCAGGGCTTTGTCGCTTCAGCGTGCCGGCGTGCCGGTGGCCACGTTGCCGAAGCCGCCGTTGTTCTCCACGCAGATGCGCTCGTCCCGCTCGACGATGACCTCGCCTTTCGGGTGGTTGGCCAGCGTGGTTTCGAAGTGCCAGCCGTCCGGCGCGTCCTTGGCGGTGTAGCGCACGGCCGGGATGGTGGCGGTCCACGGCCGGGTGTAGACGGTCGGGTCGGTGATCCGGGCCACGTAGTTGTAGCGCGTGCCGTCGGCCGAGAAGATGTAGCGCTCCTCGATGTGGGCGTTCTCGCTGGCGAACTCGCCGGTGCGGCCGAACAAGGCCTTGCCGTTGTTGTTGGTGACGTCCACCACCAGCGTGTTGCCTTCCCAGTGGCCGCGGGAGTCGGCGTTCCACAGCTTGATGGCGGCCGGCAGGTGGGGTTTGCCGTCCAGGTGGATGACGCGGGTGCCGGAGTTGAACAGGAACACCACGTAGCCGGGGAACTGGCGGATCTCGTAGCCGTGCCAGATGAAGGACTTGGGCACGCCGCCGGGGGCACAGCGGGCCAGCGGCTCGATGTACTTGGGCTCGGTGGGGTTGAAGAAGTGGGCCAGGAAGTCTTCCTGGGCGGCCTTCGCCCATGGCTGGAAGGGCACCTGCCCGTCGGCGGGATCGCTGACGCGGCTCGGTGCGCGTTCGGCCCGCGGACCGAGCTTGCGGTTGCGGGTCTGCGGATCGCCAGGGATGCCGCCCTGCGGATCGGTCCAGTTGTTGTGGTTGCCTACGGTGTTGGACCAGTGACCCTGTACGTCGGGCTGACCATCGGCCAGGCGCGGGCCGCTCCATTTGCCGGATTCGATGGCGGGAAAGGACTTCTCGATGAAGATGCCGCGGGTCGGCGGCGTCCGCGGCGCGGCCTGCTGGGCAGCAGCAAGGACAGGCAGGACTGCCAGAAGGCCGACAGCAAGGGCTGCGGAGCGGGGGCGGCGATGGTTTTCATGTGTCATGGACTCCTCCCTCACGGCTTGGGCGGGTAGTGCGGGTCATAGTCGAGGGTGTAGCAATAGTTCTCGATAAGCTGGAAGTTCTTCTCCCGGTGGCGATGCAGCAGCACGCCGAGGGTCCACGGGCGGCTGTACACCTGTGGGTCGTCGAGGGTGGCCTTGTATTCGATGGTGTTGGCGTCCAGGTAGCGCCAGCGCTCCACCACATGGAGGGTATCGCTGTGGAAGTTGCCGGCGCGGTCCAGCCAGGTCTCGTCGTTGAAGTGCTTCGCATCCACCACCAGGGTGTCGCCTTCCCAGCGCGCACGGGAGTCGCCGAGCCACCAGTCGTTGGGCACCTTGGGGTGGTCGGTGCCGTTGGTGTGGATGGTGCGTACCGAGTGGCCGAACTGGAACAGCAGGGTCAGGTCGCGCTCGCGCTGGAAGATCTGGAAGGGTTCCGGGTAGTAGATGCCGCGCGGCACGCCGAGGGTGAAGCACTTCAGGTGCGGGTCGGCACTGTTGCGGGCCTCGAAGTTCTTGCGGCGCTGCTCCAGGGCTTTCGGCAGGTAGGGGATGGCGTCGCCCTCGACGATGCCGGGGCCAGGGGGCGCGTCCTTGCGCGTGGCATGGGGCTCCAGGTCGTAGTCGGCGGCGCTGGTGGTCTGCCAGATGCCGGAGAAGTCGGGCTTGCTGTTGGCGAGGCGCGGGATGCGTTCCGCGCGCGGCGCCTTGGCGGTGCTGCTGCCGGCGGCACCGGCCAGCGGCGGCAGGGCCGTGGCCAGCGTGGCGCACAGCAGGGCGAGGCCGAAAGCCCGTCGGGTGGTGGTTGTGGTCATCAGCTCGGAGACGGTGCGTTGGGAATCGAGAGTCGGCGAGGGGCGGTCGCCTTCAGCGTTTGCGGCGGCCTGTCCGGCTTCGGCGCAGCAGCACGCCGAGGCCCAGGAAGACGCCAGCCAGCACCACCAGCGCCGGCCGCAGCAGGCTGCCGGTGTCCGGGTCCAGGCCGCGGGTCCAGTCGAGCAGGAAGGCACCGACCGTCGACGCGACGGACAGGGTGCCGGCCCCGAGCAGGGTGGCGAGGGCCAGTGCAATCAGGTTCCGGCTGCCGATGCGGGGGAAGGCGCCACGGGGCAAAGGCATGGGCGATCGGGGCGGTGACGGGCCTTGGCGGGTGGCCCTCAGCGGGGTGCGGTGGGGACGTCCTGGGCGCCGCCGGTCTGGAAGCTCCGGCCGTCGGCCAGCGCGACCGACACCGAGTAGCCGAAGGGGCCGCCGTTCTTGGCCTTGTAACCTTTGACGCGGACTTCGGTGCCGGGGGGCAACTCGGCCTTGGTCAGCCCCTTCTGGGCCAGTGTGAAGGGCGCGCCGAACTCGACGCCCCAGTTGGTCACGGTGCCATCGGGGTTCTTCACGTCGAAGTACAGCCAACTGTGCGGGTTGACCCACTTGGCCTTGGTGACGGTGCCCTTCAGTTCGAGGGGTTGGTCGGCATCGAATTCGGCGGCGAAGGCGTGATGAGCGTGGACCGGCAGGCTGCTGCCGGCAAGCAGGGCGACGAGAGCCAGGGCCGGCAACCGGCAGGCGCGGTGGGGGAAATGGGGCACGGATGTTCTCCTGTTCGCAGTTGCGTACATCCAGCAATTCCGGGGCCATCGCCGGCGCTGTCGCCGACGCGTGGTGGCCAGGGGACGATAAATGCCTTGTGAAACAAAAGCGCGCCGCCTATCCCCGGCGGCGCTGCGGAAGCCCGGCGTTAAGGCGACGCGGTGCCTGCGGTGTCTGCCGGGTGCTGCTTGTGGAGCAGCCGGGCAACGGGGTTTCGTGGATTTCAACAGTTGCCGGCGAAGCACTGCCGCAGATACGCCCCGGCAGGGCCGGGACAAGCGGGCGCGGAAGTTGCTGCGTTCTTCCTGCGCCGCACACGGCGGCCGCAGCATCCTGATTCAATTCGGGTGGTGAGGCGGCCGACGTTATTCCGTAAAATGACGATCCAATGAAAAAAAATCTTCTTGCCCTGGCCCTGATGGGCTTGCTCAGCGTAGGCCAGGCGGCCGCCTCGGAGCCGGTCACCGGCAATCCAGACCATGACGCGCTGCTGGCCAGCGCCGACCCGCGCCAGGCTGCCAACAAGCGGCTGGTCTACGATTTCTGGCGCGAGGTGTTCGAGGGCGGACACCTGGAGCTGGCCGACAAATACCTGGCTGAGTCCTACATTCAACACAATCCGCGGGTGCCCACCGGGCGGGCCGGCTTCGTCGAGTTCTTCGGCAAGGTCGCCAAGCCGAAGCCGATCGAAGCCCGTGTGCGCACGCCCATCGTCAGCATCGTCGCCGAGGGCGACCTGGTGCTGCTGAGCTTCGTGCGCGAATACCCGGACCCCCGCGAGGCGGGCAAAACCTACACGTCCACCTGGTTCGACCTGTTCCGGGTCCGGGATGGACGTATCGTCGAGCACTGGGATGCAGCCACACGCCAGTAACTTCATGATCGCCGGCGTGCATGTGCGCCAGGGACGGGCCTCGGATGTAGACGCCGTGGCCCGCCTGTTGGTGCGTACCTGGCGTACCAACTACCGTGGCCTGGTGTCCGACGGTTTTCTCGACCACCTGAGCTCCGACGAGCAGGCCACGCGCCAGCTGCGCCTGATGAGTCGCCCCGGTGCCTGCCATCGAGTCGCCGTCGAGGGCAGCACGGTGCTGGGCTTCGCCTGCGGCGGCCCGGCCCGCGATCCAGCCGACCGCTGGCGCCACGAGCTGTACGCCCTCTACGTGGCACCGCGCCTGCAGGGCCACGGTATCGGCCGGCGCCTGCTCGAAGCCCTGTGGCGCGACCTCGGCGTGCAGGCGGCGGAGGAAATGGGCGTATGGGTGCTGGCCGGCAACGACGATGCCCGCGCTTTCTACGAACGCGTGGGTGGCCGGCCGCGCGCCGCCGGTTGGCTCGACCTGGGCGACCGGCGCTACCCGCAGGTTTCCTACGTGCTCGATCCGCCGGGCGGTGGCGCGCGCATCGCCAGTTGAGCAAGCAGCCTTGATGGCGGAAGCCCTGCCGTTTTGTGGCACCGACACCAGCACGGTGAGACGCCTGGCCCCTTACCTCCTGCTGGCCATGTTCCTGCACGGTATCGTCGTCCTGGGGTTGAGGCTGCCCGATGCTGCCGGGAAGCGGGAGCCGCCGCCGCTGCGACTGAGCTGGCGTGCGCCAGCGTCCCCGGCTTCCACTTCGCTGCCTGTTCCGCCATCCGTTGTGTCATCCAGACCCTTGCCCGAGCCGGCCAGAGCGCCCGACTCCCGTGGCCAGCGCGCTGCGCCGAGCGTGGAATCCGTTCGTGTGCCGCGTGTGACGGTGCCGGCAGCGTCCGCGCCGACAGTGCTGCCGTCGTCGCCCCCACCCGCGCCCGCCGTCGAGCCGACCCGGCCGCCGGTGAGCGCGGATCTGCTCGACAGCGCCCGCCGCGTGGCGCGGGATATCGGCCGCGAAAGCGCTAGGGATGGTGTGACCGGTAGTCCCGCGGTCGCTGGACGCGGCGCGCCAGTGGCTGTCGACCGGGCTGTGCTGCCGGAACTCGACCGTGCCCTGCATAAGCGCTCTGCGGGTGAAGAGCGGCTCGGCGGCGGCATTCTGCGGATCACCACTGAATCGGGCCGCGTCTATTGTCTCAAGCCTCCAGCCGATTTCGTTCGAGACGGTCCGGTCGATGCGCTGGCGGTGCCGACGAATTGTCCGTGACGGGGGCAGACTGCTGCAGGGGGTGACGAAGCCCGAATGCTGCGCCGGAAACCCCGATGGGTGCTCAAGAGCGAGTTGGCTTGGCGGATGCGCCGCCAGTGCAGGATCCACAGGGGGAGTGCCATGAGGCCGCCGATCAGGCCGACGTCGTTGGGCAGCAAGGATATGAGCTGAGCGGAACACCAGCCGATCCCACTCAACATGCCGAAGTTTCGGAATTGGCCGAAGACCGCATTCTGGCTCGATTCGCGTTGTAGGGAGCGGGTTACGTTGAGGACGATGAAGAAATCCTCGATGAAGCTGTAGGGAACGAGGAACATCAGCCACACGCTGCGTGGCGAGGCTGCGCGGGCGCGTGGGTGGATGAGAGACAGGGTGGTGTGGAGGTCCTGGCAGTACAGGAAGACCAGCGACAGGAACAGCGCGCCGATGGCTAGGCTGCCCGGAATCCCGAATGCCGCAAGTTCTCGCAGGACGCCGCCACCTGGGGGTGGGGACACGAAGGGAAGCCCCAACCCCAGTGCGACAGGGACCGTCAGGCAGAGCTTGAGGACGAGCAGGGCGGAGACTCGGCTCATGTCCCGGAGTACCTCCAGCCGATCAGGGCGAATGCTGTCAATCCACGGACTGTTATGAAGGGCAAGGCAGTCTCCGGGTCGGCAATTCTGTTACGCACCGCATGTTGTATATGCGTAATGGATTATTTGGTGTGATGATAATGTAATAGATTAATTTTTTGGGCGAGAGTTTTGCCCGTTTTGAGATCGGCGTGTCCAGAGGCTGATGAGGAGCTTCAGCGGCGGACTGCGTGTGGCCACGCGTACTGCTCAGTGGCGCGGTACGCGTGAGGGAGGGATATAAACGTATTGTTCTTCGTCACGCGGCTTACGCCCGCGACTGGGCCAGTCGCAATTGGCGAAGTCGCAGCATGAGATGCCATCGCAGTGGGGCGTGCAGGCGTGCAGGCTGGGTAGTTCGCAAGGCTGGTCGCAGCCGATGTCGCAGAAGCCCCGTTGAGAGTGGAAGGCGGGTGCGTGGAGAGGATGTTGTCGTCGGTGTGCGACACCGCATAAATGGGTGCGCTGCTTCAGGATGGCCATGCCAGCGAAAATTCCATATCGCCGGATTGCACGAAAGCCTAACTCCGAGCAACTTCTCCGTCCGGTGACGACGCGGTATGCACAGTGGAAGCCCTTGTGCCGCGACAGGTAACGTTGATAGCCGCGTATCGCAACGAGGAAAAGCCGGCGCACTTCCACTTTCTGTGTCGCTGCTATGCAGGGACGGCAGGGGGCCAGGGAAGATCCGTTGCAGTGACATTGAGCAGCCGCGACAAGGTCAATGCAATGACGAAGCGTTTCATTGTGCAGAATAGAAGCCGGATGTGATGGGGCTTCACATTACACGATTATCCTTAATGAATAAATCGTGTTTCTTTCCGTCATGGGGCTGCCCGTACCGTCGTCCGTCGGTTCTTGCTACGGGAGGGGCCGGCGGCGTGGAGGGTAGGGGTGTAGGTCTCCGCGTGATCGTTGCCGCAGAGACCTTCCTCTTCTTGCTCGACGCGTCAGCGTCGCACGGGCGCTTCGCTGCCCTGGGCGACACGCCGGCGAGGGGCGAGCAGTTCGATCTCGTCGCCGACGATGCGGGTGGCTTCCTGCAGCAGCACGTCCTTGCGGCCCTTGAGGGCTTTTTCGGAGTCGAGTTCGGCGCGCAGGCTGCGCTCGTCTCCCTGCAGGCCGTCGTCGCCCAGGTGGGCGGCGGCTTCGGCGCCGGCGCGCTGGCGCAGGCGCGCCTCGCGGGTTTCCTTCTCGCGCTTGCGCTCGCTTTCCTGCAGGGACAGCTCCTGCTTGTCGCGCAGCTTGAGGGCTTCGGCCACGTCCTCGGCCAGCTCGCGAAGTTCCTTGTCCTTGCTGGCGCGGGTGTCGTGGCGTTGCTGCAGTTCGGGCAGGATGGCCTGCAGGTCCGAGGCCGGTTTGTAGCTGGCGGGCGGGATCTGGATCGCCGGCAGCGCATTGTCGAAGCCCGTCTCGCCGAACTCCTTGGCTTCGAAGGCCGACGGGAAGCGGATGTCGGGCGTCACGCCGTTGAGCTGGGTGGTGCCGCCGTTGATGCGGAAGAACTGGGCGATGGTCATCTTCAGCTCGCCCAACTGGGGCTTCTTGCTCTTGGCGACTTCGTCCAGGTCGATGAGGGTCTGCACCGTGCCCTTGCCAAAACTCGGCTCGCCGATCATCAGTGCGCGGCCGTAGTCCTGCAGCGCGGCGGCGAGGATCTCCGATGCCGAGGCCGAGCCGCGGTTGATCATCACCGCCAGCGGGCCATCCCATGCGGCGCCGGCGCGCTCGTCGCTCTCTACCTCGATCTGGCCTTCCGAGTTGCGCTGTTGGACGACTGGGCCCTTGTCGATGAACAGGCCGGTCAGCTCGACGGCCTCGCGCAGGGAGCCGCCGCCGTTGTCGCGCAGGTCGAGGATCAGGCCGTCCACGCGCTCCTTCTTCAGCTCGCCGATCAGGCGGGCCACGTCGCGGCTGGCGCTGCGGTAGTCCTTGTCGCCGCGGCGGCGGCCCTCGAAGTCTTCATAGAAAGCCGGCAGGGTGATGACGCCGACACGCAGGTTCTTGCCGTTGAGCTCAACGCGCGAAATGGATTTCTTGGCGGCCTGCTCTTCCAGCTTGATCTTGTCCCGGACCAGCACGATGGTCTTGTGGCGGCCATCGGGGCCGCTGTTGGCGGGCAGGATGTCGAGAACCACGCGGGTGTCCTTGTTGCCGCGGATCAGCTTGACCGCCTCGTCCACGCGGGCGCCGACCAGGTCAGCCATCGGCGCGCCTTCGCCCTGAGCCACGCCGACGATGCGGTCGCCGACAGCCAGCTTGCCGGAGCGGGCTGCCGGGCCGCCGGGGGTGAGCTCGCGGATCGTGATGTAGTCGTCGCGCTCCTGCAGCACGGCGCCGATGCCTACCAGGGACAGGCGCATGGAAATGTCGAAGGAGTCCGCCGAGCCGCGCCCCAGGTAGCTGGTGTGCGGCTCGATGGCGCCCGCATAGGCGTTCATGAAGATCTGGAAGACGTCGTCGCTCTTGTTCTTGGTGCCGCGGGCGATGAAGCTGTCGTAGCGTTTCTCGAGGGTCTCGCGGATCGCCTTGTCGTCCTTGCCGGCGAGGCGCAGGCGCAGCCAGTCATTCTTGACGCGCTTGCGCCACAGGTCCTGGGCCTCGGCGTCGTCTTTCGGCCACGGTGCCTTGCTGCGGTCGAGCGGATAACTCTCATCGACGCTGAAATCGAAGCCCTCGGCCAGTTGCTTGCGGGCGTAGGCGAGGCGCTCTGCGGAGCGCTCCTGGTAGCGGCGGAAGATCGCGAAGGGGCCTTCCAGGTCGCCCTGCAGGATCGCGTCGTCGAGCTGGGTGCGCAGTTCGGCGAAGCCGTCGATGTCGGCCTGGGTGAAGAACACGCGCTCCGGGTCGAGGGACTTCAGGTAGGCGTCGAAGATTTTCTCCGACAACACATCGTCGAGGGGCTTGGCCGCGTAGTGGTAGCGGCTCAGGAACATCGAGCTGAGGTAGGCCGCCTGCGCCTGCTCGGAGGTTGGTGCGAGGCTCGGCTGAGGGGCATCGGCGAGTGCCGTGCCGCAGAAGGCCAGGGCCAGCAGGGTTCCGATCAGGCGCTTTTTCATGGGGCGATTACCAGGCGGGAGTGGTTGAGGTGGCAGCAGGTTGGGCCGGAGCCGGTTCGGGCGTCGGCAGAAGGCCGCCGGCTACCGCGTAGGTGGCGCCACCGGCGATCAGCAGCGACAGGATGAAGGCTACCAGACCACCGCCGCGCTTGGCGTGGGCGCTGGGGACCGGGGTGTGCGCATCGACCTCCTGCCAGCCGGTGATCATCGGCTTGACGAGGTTCTCGCCCTTGACCCGCAGGTAGAAGGCGATGGCGCCCACATGCAGCACGATCAGCGCCAAGAGGCCGTTCTGCAGCCAGGCGTGCCAGGAATGGAAGCTGTCGGAGGCGTCCTTGCCGACCAGATCGGCCAAGGGGCCCTGGAAGGCGATGTCGTCGTTGGTGAACAGGCCGGTGGCCGCCTGGGCGCCGACCAGGGCCAGCAGGCCGAGCACCGATAGCGCGCCGATCGGGTTGTGGCCGATGCCGCGCCATTCGCCGCGCAGGTAGGCACGGATCGCGCCGGGGCCGCGGACGAAGCTGGCGAAGCGTGCCGTGGCGGAGCCGACGAAGCCCCACACGATGCGGAAGATCACCAGGCCGACGATCAGGTAGCCGGCACGACCGTGCCATTCGATGAGGTTGCCGCCGATCTTGCCGGACACGTAGGCGAAGGCGACGCTGGCCACCAGCGACCAGTGGAAGAGACGGATGGGAAGGTCCCAGATGCGTTGTCGGTTCATGTTTGCTCCTGGATGTGGGGAAGGAATCCGGTTTTTCAAGTCGGGCCGGCGCCCGGGATACAGGGTGACGGCGTAATCACAGCGCGCCTCCGCCGACCGCCTTGAAGAGGGCCACGCTGCCGGTCAGGCGGCGGACCTGGGTGGATAGCAGGGACTGTTCGGCGTTGAGGGCCACGGTCTGGGCGCTGGTCACGTTGAGGTAGCTGACGGTGCCGGCCAGGTACTGGTTGTTGACGAGATCGAGGGCTTCGCGGGCGGCGGCGAGGGCTTCGGCCTGGGCACCGGCTTCGGCTTCGAGGGTCTGCAGCGCGGCCAGGTTGTCTTCCACCTCCTGAAAGGCGGTCTGCACGGTCAGGCGGTAATTGGCGACGGTTTCGTCCCACGCGGCGACGGCCTGGGCCTTCTTCGCGTCGCGGGCGCCGGCATCGAACAGGGTCAGCGCCAGGTTGGGGCCGAGGGACCAGAAATGGTTGGGCAGCGAGAACACCCGTTCCAGCGCGCTGCTCTGCATGCCGCCGCTGGCGCCGAGGGTCAGGGTTGGGAAGAAGGCTGCCTGGGCGACACCGATCTGCGCGTTGGCGGCGGCGACGCGCCGTTCGGCGGCGGCGATGTCCGGGCGCCGTTCGAGCAGTGCGGACGGCAGCACGCCCGGTACGGCGGGCAGCGTCGGCGTGGCGCTGGCCGGGGCCAGCACCAGCTCGCCCGGCGCCCGGCCGGCGAGGACGGCGATGGCGTGTTCGAGCTGCCGGCGCTGCACGTCCAGGTCGATCAGCTGCGCCTCGGCGGTCTTCAGCTGGGCCTGGGCCTGGGTCACGTCGGCGCGGGCGGCGACGCCGGCGTCGAAGCGGTTGCGGGTGATCTCCGCCGAGCGCTTGTAGGCATCGACGGTGCGCACCAGCAGTGCGTGCTGGGCGTCGTTGATGCGCAGCTGCAGGTAGGCCTGCACGATGGCGGCCTGGGCGCTCAGCTGGGCGCCGGCCAGATCGGCCGCTGCCGCCGCAGCACTGGCGGCACCAGCCTCGTTGAGCCGCGCGATGCGGCCCCACAGGTCGGCCTCCCAGCTGGCGGTGAGGGACAGCCGGCTGGTATTGCGGGCCGGTGTGCTGACGGTGCCGGTACTGCTTGCGCTGGCGCCCTGGCTGCGGGTCACGCCCAGACCGCTGTTGAGGGTGGGAAAGTACTGGGCCTGGGCCGCGCCCAGCAGGGCGGTGGCCTGGCGGTAGCGCGCCTCGGCAATGCGGATGTTCTGGTTGGCGCGGCCGGCTTCATCCACCAGCGCGTCGAGCTGGGCGTCGCCGAAGCGCTTCCACCATTCGCTGGCCTGCGGGCCGCTGCCCGGGTCGGCCAGTTTCCAGCCGGCGGCTTCGCGGAACTGGGCCGGCACGGCGGCCTCGGGGCGGTGGTGGTCGGGGCCGACGGCGCAGCCGGCGAGGGCGAGCAGGTTGAGGGAGACGAGGAGGCTGTGCTTCATGGAGAAAGGCATGGCAGGGAATTGGGGCTCAGGAGGCTCAGGGCCGGATAGCGGCCGGACGAGCCGAGCGCCAGCGGCCGGCGGCGCGGCGCAGGCGGTCGAGCTGCAGGAATACGACGGGGGTGGTGTACAGGGTCAGCAACTGGCTGAGAATCAGCCCGCCGACGATGGTGATGCCCAGCGGCTGGCGCATCTCGGCGCCATCGCCGACGCCGAAGGCCAGTGGCAGCGCGCCGAACAGGGCGGCCAGGGTGGTCATCATGATCGGCCGGAAGCGTAGCTGGCAGGCCTCGAAGATCGCCTCCCGCGGCGCCAGGCCGCGGCTGCGCTCGGCGTCGATGGCGAAGTCCACCATCATGATGGCGTTCTTCTTGACGATGCCGATCAGCAGGATCACGCCGATCAGCGCGATGATGCCGAACTCGGTCTTGAACAGCAGTAGCGCCAGGATCGCCCCGACGCCGGCCGACGGCAGCGTGGACAGGATGGTGAGCGGGTGGATCAGGCTCTCGTAGAGGATGCCGAGGATCAGGTACACCGCCACGATGGCCGCCAGGATCAGCAGCGGCTGGCTCTGCAGCGAAGCCTGGAAGGCCTTGGCGTTGCCCTGGAAGCTGCCATGCACCGAGGTCGGCACGCCGATGCGGGCCATCTCCTGGCGCACCGCGTCGGTGGCTTCGGACAGCGATGTGCCGAGGGGCAGGTTGAAGGAGATCGTCGTCGCCACGCTGGCGCCCTGGTGGTTGACCGCCAGCGGCGCCGGGCCGGCCTCCCAGCGGGCGAAGGCGGCCAGCGGCACGCGGTCGCCGTTCGGATTGACGAAGAACAGGTCGTTGAGTACCTCGGGCCCCTGCAGGTAGGCCGGCGGTGCCTCCAGCACCACCCGGTACTGGTTGAGCGGGCCGTAGATGGTGGACACCAGGCGCTGGCCGAACAGGTCGTTGAGGGTCGCGTTCACCAGGCGCTGGTTGAGGCCGAGGCGGGCCAGGGCGTCGCGGTCGATACTCAGGAAGGTCTGTTCGCCCTTGTCCTGGCGGTCGGAATTGACGTCTTCCAGCTGCGGCAGCTTGCGCATCGCGTCGCGGATGCGCGGCTCCCAGGTCTTCAGCTCCTGCAGGGAGTCGGCCTGCAGCGTGAATTCGTACTGGGCGTTGGACATCCGCCCGCCCATCCGGATGTCCTGAGCGGCGACAAGGAACAGGTTGGCGCCGGGCACGTGGGAGAGCTTGCCGCGCAGGCGGGCGATCACCTCGTCGGCGCTGGCCTTGCGTTCGGCCAGTGGTTTGAGGGTGAGGAACATCATGCCGCCGCCACCGCGCGGGCCGCCGCTGCCGCCGGCGTAGCCGACCACATTGGCGACCGCCGGATCGCGCCCGACGATGTCGGCGAAATGCTCCAGCTTGCCGCGCATGGACTGGAAGGAGGTGCGCTGGTCCGCGTCGATGAAGCCCATGATGCGGCCGGTGTCCTGCTGCGGGAAGAAGCCCTTCGGCACCACGCCGTACAGATACACGTTGAAGGCCACGGTGCCGACGAGCACGCCGAGGGTCAGCCACGGGTGGTCGAGAACCACCCGCAGGCTGCGCCCGTAGCCGCGCAGCACGCTGTCCATCAGGCGGCTGCCGGGGCGGGCGTCGGGCGCAGGCTTGGGATGGGCGCGCAGCAGGCGTGCGCACATCATCGGCGTGAGGGTCAGGGACACCACCAGCGACACCAGGATGGCCGCCGATAGGGTGACTGCGAACTCGCGGAAGAAGCGCCCGACGATGCCGCCCATCAGCAGGATCGGCAGGAACACGGCGATCAGCGACAGGCTCATGGACAGCACCGTGAAGCCCACCTCGCGGGCGCCCTTGAGGGCCGCGTCGAAGGGTTTCATGCCGGCCTCGATGTGGCGGCTGACGTTCTCCAGCACCACCACCGCGTCATCGACGACGAAGCCGGTGACGATCACCAGCGCCATCAGCGAGATGTTGTTGAGCGAAAAGCCGGCCAAGTACATCACCGCGAAGGTGCCGAGCAGGGACACCGGTACCGCCACGCTGGGGATGATCGCCGCGCGCACGTTGCGCAGGAACAGGAAGACCACCATGATCACCAGCGCCACCGACAGCAGCAGCGTGTGCTGCACCTCGCGCAGGGAGGCGCGGATGGTGACGGTGCGGTCGGCCACCACGTCGAGCTTCACGCCGGGCGGCAGCTCCTCGCGCAGCATCGGCAGCACGTCCATCGCCCGCTCGACGGTTTCGATCACGTTGGCGTCCGGCTGGCGGTTGATGAGCAGGATCACCGCCGGCTTGCCGTCGGCGATGCCGGCGTTGCGGGTGTCCTGCTCGCCGTCGCTGACGTGGGCCACGTCCTGCAGGCGCACCGCGGCGCCGTTCTTCCACGACACGATGGTCGGGATGTAGTCGGCGGCCTTGCCGGCCTGGTCGCTGGCGCCCAGCTGCCAGTGGCGCTGGCTGCTCTCCAGGCTGCCCTTGGGGCGATTGACGTTGGCGTTGTCGATGGCCTGGCGCACGTTCTCCACGCCGATGCCGGCTGCGGCGAGGGTGGCCGGATCGACCTCCACGCGCACCGCCGGCAGGGAGCCGCCGCCCAGGTTGACCTGGCCGACACCCTTCACTTGGGACAGGCGCTGGGCCAGCACGGTGGAGGCGAAGTCGTACATCGCCGCCCGCGAGACGGTGTCGGAGGTCATCGACAGGATCAGCACCGGCGCATCGGCCGGGTTGATCTTGCGGTAGCTGGGGTTGCCGGCCATGCCGCTGGGCAGCTGCGGACGGGTCGCGTTGATGGCGGCCTGCACGCTCTTGGCGGCGCTCTCCACGTCCTGGTCCAGGTCCATCTGGACGGTGATGCGGGTGCTGCCGAGGGTGCTGGTGGAGGTCAGCTCGGTGACCCCGGCGATGGTGCCGAAGGCCCGCTCCAGCGGCGTCGCCACGGTGGCGGCCATGGTCTCCGGGCTGGCACCGGGCAGGCTGGCCGACACCGAGATGGTCGGGTAATCCACCTGCGGCAGGGCGGCCACCGGCAGCAGCTTGTAGGCCACCAGCCCGACCAGCGCGATGGCCAGCCCGAGCAGGGAGGTGGCGACCGGGCGCCGGATGAAGATCGACGCGACGCTCATGCCGGACGGTCCGCCGCGGCCGGCTCACCGGCGCCCCTGACGCGCCGTGCCAGGCGGTCGAAGGCCAGGTAGATCACCGGCGTGGTGAAGATCGTCAGCACCTGGCTGACCAGCAGGCCGCCGACCATCGTGATGCCCAGCGGCTGGCGCAGCTCGGAACCGACGCCGTTGCCGAGCATCAGCGGCAGCGCACCGAGCAGGGCGGCGAGGGTGGTCATCAGGATCGGCCGGAAGCGCAGCAGGCAGGCCTCGTAGATTGCCTCGCGGGGCGCCAGGCCGCGCTCCCGCTCGGCCTCCAGCGCGAAGTCGATCATCATGATGGCGTTCTTCTTGACGATGCCGATCAACAGGATGATCCCGATGATGCCGATCATCCCCAGCTCGTGGCCGGACACCAGCAGGGCCAGTAGCGCGCCGACGCCGGCCGACGGCAGCGTGGACAGGATGGTGACCGGGTGGATGTAGCTCTCGTAGAGCACGCCGAGCACGATGTACATCGTCACCACCGCGGCGAGGATCAGCAGCAGGGTGTTGTCCAGCGAGGCCTGGAAGGCCAGCGCGGCGCCCTGGAAGCTGCTGCGGATGTTGCGCGGCAGGCCCAACTCGACCTCGGCGGCGTGGATCGCCTTGACCGCATCGCCCAGCGCCACGCCCGGCGCCAGGTTGAAGGACAGGGTCACCGCCGGGAACTGGCCGACGTGGTTCACCGCCAGCACCGTCTTGCGCTCGCTGATCCGCGCCACCGACGACAGCGGCACGGTGCGCCCGTTGGCGGCCGGCACGTAGATGTGTTCGAGGGCCGCCGGGCTGCGCTGGAAGTCCGGCGCCACCTCCAGCACCACCCGGTAGAGGGCCGACTGGGTGAAGATGTTGGACACCTGACGCTGGCCGAAGGCGCTGTACAGCGCGTTGTCGATGGCCGCAGGGGTGATGCCGAGGCGGCCGGCGCTGTCCCGGTCGATGTCCACGAAGGCCTGGGTGCCCTGGTCCTGCAGGTCGCTGGCCACGTCGGCCAGCTCGGGCAGGCCACGCAGCTTGTCGAGCAGGCGCCCGGACCACTGGGCGAGCTGGGCCTCGTTGGTGCTTTCCAGGCTGAACTGGTACTGGGTGCGCGACAGGCGGTCCTCGATGGAGAGGTCCTGCACCGGCTGCATGTACAGCCTGGTATCGAGGCGGCGCACCTGCAGGCGTTCCTGAAGGCGGCGGATCACCTCGCCGACGTCGGCGCTGCGCTCGTCCTTGGGCTTCAGCTTGATCAGCATGCGGCCGCTGTTCAACGTGGTGTTGGTGCCATCCACGCCGATGAAGGACGACAGGTTTTCCACTGCCGGATCTTCGAGCACGATGTCCGCCAGCGCGTGCTGGCGCTCGGCCATCGCGCTGAAGGAGATGTCCTGCGGCGCGTCGGAGATGGCCTGGATCAGCCCGGTGTCCTGGGCCGGGAAGAAGCCTTTGGGGATGAACACGTACAGCAGCACCGTCAGCGTGAGGGTGCCGACGGCGACCAGCAGCGTCAGGCCCTGGCGGTCGAGCACCCAGGTGAGCATGCGCGCGTAGCGGTCCACGATCGCCTGGAAGAAAGCGCCGTTGTCGTCGTGGCGGTGGCCGACGGGCTTGAGCAGGCGCGCCGACATCATCGGCGTGAGGGTCAGCGACACCACCGCGGAGATCAGGATCGACACCGCCAGGGTGATGGCGAACTCGCGGAACAGGCGCCCGACCACGTCGGCCATGAAGATCAGCGGGATCAGCACGGCGATCAGTGAGACGGTCAGCGAAATGATCGTGAAGCCGATCTGCCTGGCGCCCTTCAGCGCTGCTTCCAGCGGTGTCTCGCCTTCTTCCACGTGGCGGCTGATGTTCTCGATCATCACGATGGCGTCGTCCACGACGAAGCCGGTGGCGATGGTCAGCGCCATCAGGGTCAGGTTGTTGATGCTGAAGCCGGCGACGTACATCACCGCGAAGGTGCCGACCAGCGACAGGGGCACGGCGACGGCCGGGATCACGGTGGCCGGCAGGCTGCGCAGGAACAGGTAGATCACGCCGACCACCAGCGCCACGGCGAGGGCCAGTTCGAACTGCACGTCGTGCACCGAGGCGCGGATCGACGTGGTGCGGTCGGTGAGCAGGCGCAGGTCCACCGACGTGGGCAGGTCGGCCTCCAGCTGCGGCAAGAGCGCGCGCACGCGCTCGGCAGTCTCGATGACGTTGGCGCCGGGCTGGCGCTGGATGTTGATGATCACCGCCGGGCTGCGGTCGGCCCATGCCGCCAGGCGGGTGTTCTCGGCGCCCTCGACGGCCTCGGCCACGTCGGCCAGGCGGATCGGTGCGCCGTTCTTCCAGGCGATGGTCAGGCTGCGGTAGTCGTCGGCGGACTTGAGCTGGTCGTTGGAGTCCAGCGTGGTGGCGCGCACCGGGCCGTCGAAGCTGCCCTTGGCCATGTTCACGTTGGCGTTGGCGATGGCGCTGCGCACGTCCTCCAGGCTGAGGCCGGCCGAGGCCAGGGCCTGGGGATTGACCTGCACGCGCACCGCCGGGCGCAGCCCGCCGCCGATGGTGACGAGGCCGATGCCGGGCAGCTGGGAGATCTTCATCGCCACGCGGGTATCCACCAGGTCGGCCAGCCTGGCCAGCGGCAGGCTCGACGAGCTCACGGCGAGGGTCAGGATCGGCGCGTCGGCCGGATTGACCTTGCTGTACACCGGTGGCATCGGCAGGTCCTGCGGCAGGAAGTTGTCCGCGTTGGCGATGGAGGCCTGCACCTGCTGCTCGGCCACGTCCATCGCCAGGGACAGGTCGAACTGCAGCGTGATGACCGAGATGCCTTCGCCGCTGGTGGACGACATGCGCTTGAGGCCCGGCATCTGGCCGAACTGGCGTTCCAGCGGGGCGGTGATCACCGACGTGGTGACCTCCGGGCTGGCGCCCGGATAGCGGGTGACGATCTGGATCGTCGGGTATTCCACCTCGGGCAGGGCCGACACCGGCAGGATCTTGTAGGCGATCAGGCCGACCAGCAGGATCGCCACCATCAGCAGCGAGGTGGCGACCGGGCGGAGGATGAAGGTGCGCGACGGGTTCATGCCGGCTTCTTGCGTTCGCCGCGACGCTCGCCATCGCCGCCGTGATCCCCGCCGCTCCGGGCTCCTTCGCCGCGGTGGCGTCCGCCGCCCTGGCGGGCTTCGGCAGACGGCAGCTCCACCGGGGCGCCGTCGCGCAGGCGGTCCACGCCGTCCACGACGATCTTCTCGCCGGCCGACAGGCCGGACTCGATGGCCACCGTGTCGGCGGTGGCGGGGCCGGTGACCACCGGGCGCATGCTGGCGGTCTTCTCCTGCTCGTTGATCACATAGACGAAATTGCCCTGGGTGCCTTTCAGGATGGCGGCCGAGGGCACCAGCACCGCGTCGTGGCGGGTGTCCACGCGCAGGCGCGCGCTGACGAACTGGTTGGGGAAGAGGGCGCTGTCCTTGTTGTCGAACTGGGCCTTCAGCTTGACGGTGCCGGTGCTGGTGTCGATCAGGTTGTCGGTGCTGACCAGGCGGCCGCCAGCCAGCTTGCTGCGGCCGTCCCGGTCCCAGGCCTCCACCGCGAGGCTCTTGCCCTTCCTGAGCTGATCCTGCACGGCCGGCAGGTTGGCGGCGGGGATGGAGAACAGCACGGTGATCGGCTGGGTCTGGGTCAGGATGACCACGCCGCCGGTGTCGGCAGCGCGCACCATGTTGCCGGCGTCCACCTGGCGCAGGCCGAGGGTGCCGGCCACCGGTGCGGTGACCTTGGTGAAGCCGAGGTTCAGGCGGGCGGTATCCACCAGCGCCCGGTCGGTCAGCACGGTGCCTTCCAGTTGGCGCACCTGGGCCTCCTGGGCATCCACCTGCTGGCGGGCGATGGAGTCCTTGGCGAGCAGGCCGCGGTAGCGCTCCAGGTCGAGGCGGGCGTTGGCGAGCAGGGCTTCGTCGCGCTGCAGCTGGCCGGTGGCCTGGTCGAGGGCGGCCTTGAAGGGGCGCGGGTCGATCTCCGCCAGCAGGTCGCCGGCCTTCACCTGCTGGCCGTCGCCGAAGGCGATCCTCTGCAACTGGCCATCCACGCGGGGCTTGATCGTCACGGTGTTGAAGGCGGTGACGGTGCCGATGGCGTTCACATTCACGTCGATGTCGCCGGTGCGGGAGGCGGCGGTCTGCACCGGCACCGGGCGATTGCCGAAATCCCGGTTGCGTCCGCCCTTGCCGCGCGGCCCTTCGCCACGGGGGCCGTCGCCGCGCGGGCCGGCTTCGGCCTTTTTGGTTTCGGCGGCTTCACCGGAACGGTAATAGGTGGCCGTGCCCGCCGTGGCGGCGAGCAGGACGGCGATCGAGGTCCAGATGACTTTCTTTTTCATGGCGGGTATCGGATGTCGGTGCGTAATCGATCGCACCGGAGCAATTCGCAGGGCCGGAGGGCAATTCGTTTGCTGGCGGTATTGCAGGTTTCGTGCCTTTGTTTTTTCTCTTTTCGAGAAAAACTATTTCCCATTCGATTCGATCGGCCAAACACCTGAAATCCCATGATGGGCGGCGTTTTCATCTGCATTCCTGCGCAGTGGAAGGAAATGGCGGTGACCGGGCCGGCTGGCCGGAATGGGTTGATTTGCCAGCATGGCTGTTGTGGGGCTGTTGGCTGCCCAGCAGGCGCGGGCTTATTCGTCCGGCCGGAAACTCCATTTCGGGCTGAGCAGCAGGGCGGCCAGGGACAGCAGGCTGATCAGGATCGCCGAGCCGAGTAGCAGGATGTTGTCGCCGAGGCGTTCCGGATAGATGCTGAGGCCTGCCGCCAGGCCGATGCCATTGCCGCCCGCCACCAGCACGGCGGCCGCGAAATCGTGGAAGCGCCGCGCCTTGTTGGCACCGGCGGCCCATTGGGGATCGGTGTTGTAGCTCGGCAGGCCATGGCTTTCGAGTTCCAGCCGCTCCAGCGACGACACGAAACGGCGCAGATTGGTAATGGCCCGCTCGGCCTTGAAATT
The DNA here is from genome assembly GCF_056724105.1 of Zoogloea sp. GDB6. Lineage (NCBI taxonomy): Bacteria > Pseudomonadati > Pseudomonadota > Betaproteobacteria > Rhodocyclales > Zoogloeaceae > Zoogloea > Zoogloea sp. GDB6. The sequence goes on from NZ_CM161497.1 coordinate 1,485,880, forward strand.
GAGAAAGGCCAGGCAGGTGGACGCTACCGGGAAACCGAGGATCAGCCATTCGACCGGCACATGCCCGGCAATCACGCCGGGCTTCAGGGCGACGAGGGCTGCCAGCATGCTGACGACCAGCGTTACGTAAAGCGCCAGCGCCTGCTGGCGCTGGGCGATACGGGCATTTATTTCCTGATAGGCGGCAATGAAACGGTAATTGGCGTCGACGTAGGATTTGCCGGCCATCGCTTCAGTCGATCAGTTGCATGCGCTTCAGGTGGGTGCGCAGCACATTGCGGGATATGCCGAGCAGGCGCGCGGTGCGGACCTGGTTGAGATGTTCCCATTCGTAGGCGGTATTGATGGTGTGGTCGACGATATGGTCGAACAGGCCTTCCTTGCCTTCCTCGAAAAGATTCTTCAGGTAGCGCGTGAACGAATCCTCCAGGTCGGCCGGCGTGGCCGGCTGATCGCGCGGCGTGCGGTCGATCTGCGGGCCGAGCAGATGCAGGTCGTCGGCCTCGATCTGCCGGCCATGGAAGACCAGCAGCGCCCGGTGGATGACGTTTTCCAGCTCGCGGATATTGCCCGGCCACTGATATTCGAGCAGCGCCCTTTCCGCCTGCGTGGAAATGCCCGGTTCGGCAATGTCGAGGCGCGTGGCGTATTTGTGGATGAAATGGCGGGCCAGCGGAAGAATGTCGCGGGGGCGCTCGCGCAGAATTGGCAGGTCGAGGGAAACGACTTTCAGCCGGTAATACAGATCCTCCCGGAAACGGCCTTCGGCAACGGCTTTTTCCAGGTCCACATTGGTTGCCGCGATCAGGCGCACATCCACCTTGACCGGCTTGCGCGCGCCGATGCGCACCACTTCGCCTTCCTGCAGCACGCGCAGCAGCTTGACCTGCATCGGCAGCGGCAGGTCGCCGATTTCGTCGAGGAACAGGGTGCCGCCATTGGCCGCTTCGAACCAGCCGGCCTTCGAGGTCATGGCCCCGGTGAATGCGCCCTTTTCGAAGCCGAACAATTCGCTTTCGAAAAGGGTTTCGGAAAAGGCCCCGCAATTGATGGCCAGGAAAGGCTGGCCGGCCCGCAGGCTGGAAAGATGAACCTGGCGCGCCACCAACTCCTTGCCGGTGCCCGTTTCCCCGATGATCAGGATATTGGCGTTGCTCGGCGCCACCCGGTCGATCAGGGACAGTAGTTGCAGCGAACGCGGGTCGGCAAATACGACGGCGCTGGCACGAATGGACATGGAAACCGAGCGCGGGTCAGGGAACGTAATGATGTGCGGGGCGTGGTTCATTTTTCGTCAAGACCGGGGTTTTATTGGCGCTCATTGTAGGTATGGAGTTCCCCCATTAGTAACAAAGAATTTCTGGAATACATATCTGCGCCTTTGTCAGCACAACTGTTGGCTGTGCACCAGCAGGTGTGCTGAGCGATCAGCAAGTGAATTGGCGGTTTTCTTTTCTGGATTGGCATTGTTTTGTTTTTTAAGTGTTTTTAATTCTGGCATGGAGCGTGCGAGATGAGCGGAGAGGGCGTTTTTCGATTCTGCCTGTGGCAATTCCTTATTCGGATTGTGAATTAGCTTATTCCGTCCGACGGCCTTTTTGCCTCTTTCCTCGATATTTCGGTGCCTTGTCTTGCCGATCCTGTTTATCAGTTTGGAGAATTAGCATGTTCAATTTTGAGATAACCAAAGGACGTTCCCGCATTTCGGCCGTCATCGCTTCGGTCATGATCGCCGCTTCGGGTGCCTCCTTCTCCGGCTCGGTGCTGGCCCAGCCGAGCGCCGCAGTGGCTCCGGCCGAATCCGCGGCACCGGCTGCCGCGCCGTCCGCTGCCGTGGGCACCGACCTGCACGCCGGCAAGCCGGCAGCCACCGAGTCCGTCGACAACCCCTACGGCCTCGAAGCCCTGTGGAAGGGTAGCGACGCGATCACCAAGACCGTGCTGCTGATCCTGCTGTCCATGAGTATCGGCAGCTGGTACATCATCGTCGTCAAGCTGCTGGAGCAGGCCAAGATCGGCCGTCAGGCCAAGAAGACCACTGACAGCTTCTGGAATGCCGGTTCCGTGCAGCAGGGCGCCGAGAACCTGGAAGGCTCCAGCCCCTTCCGTTTCATCGCCGAAGCCGGTATCGAGGCGACCAAAAAGCACGACGGCCTGTTGCAGCACGTCGGCTTCAACGAGTGGGTGACGCTCAGCATCCAGCGCGCCATCGAACGCATCCAGAGCCGTCTGCAGGGTGGCCTGGCCTTCCTGGCGACGGTCGGCTCCACCGCCCCGTTCGTCGGCCTGTTCGGTACGGTGTGGGGCATCTACCACGCGCTGACCGCCATCGGCGTAGCCGGCCAGGCGTCCATCGACAAGGTAGCCGGGCCGGTGGGTGAGGCGCTGATCATGACCGCCATCGGCCTGGCCGTCGCGGTGCCGGCGGTGCTCGGCTACAACTGGCTGGTTCGCCGCAACAAGAGTGTGCTGGACGACGTCCGCGCCTTTGGCAGCGACCTGCACTCGGTCATCCTGGCTTCCGCCAGCAAGGCCTGAGCGCCGGAGCAGAACGCCATGGCCATCAGTGCAGCACCCGCCGAGGGGGATGACGACGCCGTGATCGCCGCGATCAACACCACGCCGCTGGTGGACGTGATGCTCGTGCTGTTGATCATCTTCCTCATCACCATCCCGGTCGCCACCACATCGGTGGCGGTCGAATTGCCGAAGGAAACCGTCGAGGTCCGGGAGTCCAAACCCGAGAATCTGGTCATCTCGGTGGACAAGAGCAACGCCATTTTCATCCAGGATTCGAAGGTCGCCAGTACCGGGGCGCTGGTGGAGCATCTGAAGAAGGTTTCCGCGCTGCGTCCGCAGCCCGAAGTCCAGATCCGCGGCGACCTGACGGCCCAGTACGAAGGCGTCGGCAAGATCCTGTACGCGTGCCAGCGCGCCGGCATCGCCAAGGTGGCCTTCATCACCGAACCGCCGGCCCGTGGCGGCTGAAAGGGAGCGAAATCATGGGTATGAACGTAGGTTCGAGCAGTAGCAGCGACGCCGAGGTGATGGTGGACATCAACACCACGCCGCTGATCGACGTGATGCTGGTGCTCCTGATCATGCTGATCATCACGATCCCGATCCAGCTGCACGCGGTCAATCTGAACCTGCCGGTCGGCACGCCGCCGCCCAGCGACGTGAAGCCGGAGGTCGTGAAGATCGATGTGGACGCGAAAAGCGTCGTGCATTGGCAGGGCGTTCCGGTGGTCGACGGCGCCGATCTGGAGCAGAAGATGAAGGACGTCGCCGCGCTGGCGACCCAGCCTGAAGTCCATCTGCGGCCCGACCGGCATGCCCGCTACGAAGTGGTGGCGGGCATCCTGGCGGCGACCAAGCGGGTCGGTTTGAGCAAGATTGGTGTCATTGGCAGCGAGCAATTCATAGAATGAACGCGATCACCGCAAACAACTACAGTTTTCAGCCCAAGGCGCCGGAGCGCAAGGCGACCGGGCTGATCGTCGTCGTCGGCCTGCACGTCGTCCTCGGCTATGCGCTGGTGTCCGGCCTGGCCCGGGAAGTCGTCAAGGTCATCAAGAAGCCGCTGGAGGCGGCGGTGATCCAGGAGGTGACGCTGCCTCCGCCGCCCCCGCCGCCGAAGGTGGTGAAGGTGGAGCCGACGGTCAAGCCGAATACGCCGCCGCCGCCGGCCTATGTGCCGCCGCCCGATGTGGCGCCGCCGGTCGCCGCGCCGGTGATCGCCGCCGCCACACCGACACCGCCGGCCGAGCCGCCGGTGATCGCGCCGCCGGCACCGCCCGCGCCGCCGGCACCGGTGGCAGCACCCAAGCCGGTGCGCGCCGAGATGGCCGCCAGCTGCCCGACCCAGGTGCGTCCCGAGGTGCCCCGCGGCGCCGAAGGCGTGACCGGCGTGGTCAAGGCCCAGGCAGTCATCCGTGGCGGATCGGTGCGCGAGGTGACGATCCTGTCCGGGCCGAAGATCCTCCACGGCGCGGTGCGCAACGCCATGCTGCAGTACAAGTGCGTGGCCAGCGACGGTGAGATCGTGGCGACCCAGCAGTTCGTCTTCGAGGCCGAATAAGCCTCAGCGCAGTTCGACAAGCAAGCAAGACCAGACCGCCCGCGCCCGTCGCGGGCGGCTTGCTTATCAGTATTCGTGCAGTGCATATGAGGCGCGAGCTGCAACGCTTCTGAAATCTTCTTGGTTCGTTCCGCCGGAGCGGATCGTTAATGTTCTCCCGTCAGCCGGCCACATCAGGTGCCGGCCATTCACTTGCGGGAGAACGCTCATGCTCGATACCTCCATCGATTCGGCTTCTGCGGACAGTGCGACAGCACCCTCCGGCGGCAGTGCCGACATCGCCGAAACCCTTCTCGATAACGCCCGCCAGCAGGCCCTGGCGGACGGCCTGGCCTATGCCGGTGGTCTTACGCCGACCGACGCCTGGCAGCTCGTCGCCGACGGCCGCGCCGTGCTGGTGGACGTGCGCACCGCCGAAGAGCGCAAGTTCGTCGGCCATGTGCCGGCCGGCATCCACGTGGCCTGGGCGACCGGCACGTCGATGAACCGCAATCCGCGCTTCGTGAAGGAGCTCGAAGCCAAGGTCAAGAAGGACGCGCTGGTGGTCTTCCTCTGTCGCAGCGGCAAGCGTTCCGTCTCCGCCGCCGAAGCGGCTGCCAAGGCCGGTTTCGTCAATGCCTTCAACATTCTCGAGGGCTTCGAGGGTGACCTGGACGGCGAGCAGCGCCGCGGCACGCTCGGCGGCTGGCGCCTGCGTGGTCTGCCGTGGATCCAGGACTGAAGCCGCTTCCGCTCTCCTGCGGGGCGGGCTGCCGGCGGACGCCGCCGTGAAGTCCGACCCACAGGGGAGCCGTCCCCGGAGCTCTGAGCCCGCACCGACTCATACAAGGACCCACCCCATGCTCACATCCATCGGCCTCTCTGGCCTGGCCAACCGTTTTGGCGCCCTGGTGCGCCGCCTGCGCGAAGAGCGCGACTGGTCCCAGGAACAGCTCGCCGAATACGCCGACCTCAACCGCACCTATGTCGGCGACCTGGAGCGCGGCAAGGCCATGCCGTCCCTGCTCACCGTCGGCAAGCTGGCTTATGCCCTCGGTCTGCCCGCGTCCGCGCTGATCGCCCGCTTCGAGGGCCTGGCGGCGGAGTGACGCCGGGCCCGCGGGGCGAATCCGATCCCTGCGGAGCGTGGTGGCTCCCGTCCTCGTCAGTCCCACGACAACACTCAATCGACTCACCAAGGCCCGCCGCCCGGGCCTTTGCCGTCTATAGCCGGTTGAAGCGAAGGAGTCCGGAAAGGACACTCGCTTATCTCCAGATTTCATAACGATTCCATTTTTAATTCATAAGGAGCTCCCATGGCCGACCATATCGATGTTCCGACTGCCCTTGGCGACAATGCCGCCCGGCAGTTGGCGAATGCCACCAAAACCGTTCCGCAGCTTTCCACGATCTCCCCGCGCTGGCTGGTGCACCTGCTGCAATGGCTGCCGGTCGAGGCCGGTATCTACCGCCTGAACAAGGTCAAGAACCCCCGCGACGTGCGCGTGGCCTGCTCGCAGCGCGACGAGTCCGAGCTGCCGCAGACCTTCGTGGACTACGACGAGGCGCCCCGCGAGTACTTCCTGAATGCGGTCACCACCATCCTCGACGTGCACACCCGCGTCTCCGACCTGTACAGCAGCCCGCACGACCAGATCAAGGAACAGCTGCGCCTGACCGTCGAGACCATCAAGGAACGCCAGGAAAGCGAACTGATCAACAACCCGGACTACGGCCTGCTGGCCAACGTGTCCGACGAGCAGCGCATCTCCACGCTGACCGGCGCGCCGACTCCGGACGACCTGGACGACCTGATCACCAAGGTGTGGAAGGAGCCCGGCTTCTTCCTGGCCCACCCGCTGGCCATCGCCGCCTTCGGCCGCGAATGCACCCGCCGCGGCGTGCCGCCCCCGACCGTCAGCCTGTTCGGCTCCCAGTTCCTGACCTGGCGCGGCATTCCGCTGGTGCCGTCGGACAAGGTGCCGGTCGAGGACGGCAAGACCAAGATCCTGCTGCTGCGTACCGGCGAAAAGCGCCAGGGCGTGGTCGGCCTGTTCCAGCCCGGCCTGGCCGGCGAGCAGAGCCCGGGCCTGTCCGTGCGCTTCATGGGCATCAACCGCAACGCCATCGCGTCCTACCTGATTTCGCTGTACTGCTCGCTGGCCGTGCTGACCGAAGACGCACTGGCTGTCCTCGATGACGTGGAGATCGGCAAGTACCATGACTATCCCGACACCTACAAGTGAGGGGCTCGCGGCCCTGGGCGGTAACGTACCGGCGGGCGTGCCCGACGAGAGCGTGCTGGCCCGGCTGGCCGGTGAGTTCTTCGCTGCGCTGCCCAACGGGCTGCCGGGGCCGAACAGCCTCGGCGGCTTCGGTGCCGCCGCGCCGCAGCCCGAGGTGCCGCCGGAGATCCGCCTCGGCGACGTCGGCCCGCAGCTGACGGCCGCCGCGCCGGTGGCGCCGGTCGCCGCCGAGTCGGTGCCGCTGGATCACGCCAGCGCCGCCGGCAAGGCCGGCAACCCCGCCCTCGGCGTACCGGAAGCCTACGCGGCCGCCTTGCCGACCTTCAGCCCGCCGGCTTCGCCGCCGCCGCTCGCGCCGTCCACACCCTATTACTTTCTGGGTGAGGCGAGTGCCGTGCAGTCGGTGCCGCAGGGCGCGCTGCCGGTCGCCGAGAACCGCGTCGTGCCGCAGTCCTTCGGGCTGCCGGGCGAGGCCGAGCTGCATTCGATCCTGGCGGAGATCGCCGGTGATCGGCGTGCCGCCGCGGCGCCGACGGCCAGCGCGCCCGGGCATTTCTACTTCCTGGACACGGGGCTTGAACCCAGCCGCCAGGCGGAAGCACCCAAGCCCCAGCCGTCGGCCCATCCGGCCTTCGACGTGCAGGCGGTGCGCCGGGATTTCCCGATCCTGCAGGAGCGGGTCAATGGCAAGCAGCTGGTGTGGTTCGACAACGCCGCGACAACCCACAAGCCGCAGGCGGTGATCGACCGGCTGGCCTACTTCTACCAGCACGAGAACTCCAACATCCACCGCGCCGCGCACGAACTGGCGGCACGGGCGACGGACGCTTACGAAGGGGCGCGCAGCAAGGTGGCGCGCTTCCTCGGCGCGGCGTCCACGGAGGAGATCATCTTCGTGCGCGGGGCGACCGAAGGCATCAACCTGATCGCCAAGACCTGGGGCTGGAAGAATGTCGGCGAGGGCGACGAGATCATCGTCTCCCACCTGGAGCACCACGCCAACATCGTGCCCTGGCAGCAGCTCGCCGCCGCCAAGGGCGCCAAGCTGAAGGTGATTCCGGTGGACGACACGGGCCAGGTGCTGCTCGACGAGTTCCGCAAGCTGCTCACCAGCCGCACCAAGATCGTCTCGGTGACCCAGGTCTCCAACGCCCTCGGCACCGTCGTACCGGTCAAGGAGATCGTCGCGATCGCCCACAGCGCTGGCGCGGTGGCGGTGGTGGACGGCGCCCAGTCGGTGTCGCACATGCGGGTGAACGTGCAGGACATCGGCGCGGACTTCTTCGTGTTCTCCGGCCATAAGGTCTTCGGGCCGACCGGCATCGGCGCGGTGTATGGCAAGCGCTCCGTCCTCGAGGACATGCCCCCGTGGCAGGGCGGCGGCAACATGATTGCCGACGTGACCTTCGAGAAGACGATCTACCACGCGCCGCCGACCCGTTTCGAGGCCGGCACCGGCAACATCGCCGACGCGGTGGGGCTTGGCGCGGCGATCGACTACGTGGAGCGCATCGGCATGGACAACATCGCCCGCTACGAGCATGACCTGCTGGTCTATGCGACGCGCGGCGTGCTGACCGTGCCCGGCCTCAAGCTGATCGGCACCGCCCGGGACAAGGCTTCGGTGCTGTCCCTGGTGCTCGACGGCTACCGGCCCGAGGAAGTCGGCCGTGCCCTCAACGAGGAAGGCATCGCGGTGCGCTCCGGCCACCACTGCGCCCAGCCCATCCTGCGCCGCTTCGGCCAGGAAGCCACGGTGCGGCCGTCGCTGGCCTTCTACAACACCTGCGAAGAGGTCAACGCCCTCGTCGCGGTGCTGCACCGGCTGGCCCGCGGCAAGGGACGCATCGGGCGCTGAGCCTGTCTCGCGTTGTCTGCCCGATGAAGCCCCTGGAAACCGTGTGTTTCCGGGGGCTTCGTCCGTTTACCGGGGGCGCGTCGTCAGCCTTCGCGGGCCGGCTCCAGGTTGGACAGGAACTGTTCCACCAGCGGATTGCGGTCGCCCTTGCGGGTCGCCACGCCCAGCGACAGGTAGGCGCCGGCGTCGCTGACCGGCAGGTAGCGCACGCCCTCGATGCGCACGCATTCCAGCGGCGCCGGCAGCAGGGCCACGCCGAGGCCGGCGGCGACGAGGCCGATCTGCGTGGTGGCCTCGCCGGCGATCTGCACGATGCGCGGCTCGAAACCGGCCTTCAGGCACAGCTCGCGGAGCAGGATGGTGAGGCCGGTGCCGACCGTGATCGGATAGGTGATGAAGCCCTCGCCGTGCAGGTCGGCCAGGCTCAGCACCGGGCGGCTGGCGAGCGGATGGGCGGCGTTGATGACCAGGCGCAGCGGATCGTTGTGGATCTCCCGTACGTCGAGGCCGGCCGGCGTTTCCAGCCCCGTGTAGCGCACGAAGCCCAGGTCCAGCTCGCCGGCCTCGATGGCCACGTACTGGTCGGGGGTGAACATTTCGCGCAGGTTGAGCGTCACGTCCGGGCGCTGCTCCCGGTAGCGGCGGACGACGTTGGGCAGCACGGCGGTGAAGGGCAGGGACGAGGTGAAGCCGATCTTCAGCTCGCCCACCTCGCCGCGGGCTACCCGGCGCACGTCGTCCGCCGCGCGCCCGGCCTGCTCCAGCACGCGGCGGGCGTGCTCCAGGAAGCGCTGGCCGGCCGGCGTCAGCGCGACGCGGCGCTTGGTGCGCTCGAACAGCTGCGCGCCCAGCTCCTCCTCCAGCGCCTGGATCTGCTGGCTCAGCGGCGGCTGGCCGATGTGCAGGCGCTCGGCGGCGCGGGTGAAGTTGAGCTCCTCGGCGACGGCGACGAAGTAACGCAGATGGCGCAGCTCCATATATATCTTTGAAGTATTAATTGGGTCGGTAATATATATTGGACTGGTGGTTTTGCGCAGGACTAGCATGGCCCCATGCAAACCGATGCCTCCTGCTGCGAGCTTCCCGCCCAGCAAATTCCGTCCCGCCCGCGCGCGGAATCCGCTCCCGAACGCAGCGTCATCGCCGACAAGTTGCACGCCGGCACGGCCGAATACCGGCGCGCCTGCCTGGCCCTGTTCCTCGGCGGCTTTGCCACCTTTTCGCTGCTCTACAACCTGCAGCCGCTGATGCCGCTGCTGGCCCACGGCTTCGGGCTGAGCCCGGCGGCGGCCAGCGGCGCGGTGTCGGCGGCGACCATCGCGCTGGCGGCGGCGCTGATCCCGGCGGCGATCCTTGCTGACCGTGTCGGACGCAAGCCGGTGATGGTCGGCGCGCTGTCCCTGTCCACGGTGTTCACGCTGGTCGGCGCCTTTGCCGGCGACTTCCACAGCCTGCTGGTGTCGCGGGCGCTGCTCGGCCTGACCCTCGCCGGCCTGCCAGCGGTGGCGATGGCCTATCTCAGCGAAGAATTCGCGCCGACCTCGCTGGCGCGGGCGATGGGCCTGTACATCTCCGGCAACGCGCTGGGTGGCCTGTGCGGGCGTTTTCTTGCCGCGCTGATCGCCGAACACGCGGACTGGCGCGTGGCGCTGATCTGCCTGGCGGCTTCGTCGATGCTGACCACGCTGCTGTTCTGGCGCCTGCTGCCGCCGTCGCGCCATTTCCAGCCGATCCAGGTGGCGGTGGCCGACGTGCTCGGCAACGCGCGCAAGACCTTTGCCGATGGCGGCCTGCGCCTGCTGTTCGCGATGGGTTTCCTGCTGATGGGCTGCTTTACCAGCCTCTACAACTACCTGGGCTTCCGCCTCGTGGCGCCGCCGTTTTCCTTGAGCCCGGCGCAGATCGGCATGGTCTTCCTGCTCTACCTGGTGGGCATCGTCGCCTCCAACCTCGGCGCGCGGCTGGTCGACCGCTTCGGGCGGGTGGTGACGCTGCGGGCGATGGTGGCGCTGATGCTGGCCGGGCTGGCGATGAGCGTGGCGCCGCAGTTGCCGGTGCTGGTGGTCGGCGTGGGGATCTTCACCTTCGGCTTCTTCGCCGGCCATTCGGTGGCGGCCAGCTGGGTGGGGCGCCGTCCGGCCCCGGCACGGGCCCTGGCGGCGGCGATCTACCTGTGTTGCTATTACTTGGGGGCCAGCCTGATCGGCACCGTGTCCGGGCTGGCCTGGCAGTTCGACGGCTGGATTGGCGTGGCGGGCTGCCTGGGCGGCGGCCTGCTGGTGGCGGTGGTGATCGGCTGGCGCCTCGGCCGCGTCGTCTGACGCGGCCGGGCTCCGGCCTTGCTGGAAGGATTCAGGCCGGTAATCAGGCCAGCTCGCCGGCCTGGTAGTCGGCGAGGGCCTGCTCGATCTCTTCGCGGGTGTTCATCACGAAGGGACCGTACTGCACCACCGGCTCGCCGAGGGGCTTGGCGGCCAGCAGCAGGAAGCTGGCACCGTCCGGCCCGGCGCTGACTTCGATGCGCTCGCCGGCCGACAGCACGCCGGCCTGGCGGGCCTGCAGCACCTTGCCGGCGCCGTCCGCGCCCACCGACAGGCTGCCGGCGTAGGGGTAGAGGAAGGCCGTGTGGCCGTCCGCCACGCCCTGGGCGAAATGCTCGCCGGCGCCCAGGCGCACGTCGAGGAACAGCGGCGCGGTGCTGATGCCCTGGATCGGGCCGGGCACGCTGCTGCCGTCGGCGCCGTCCAGTGCACCGGCGACCACCTTCACTTCACCGCCTGCCACCGGCACGGTCGGAATCTCTTCCGGCTGGATGTCCCGGTAGGCGGCCGGCTTCATCTTTTCCTTGGCCGGCAGGTTGATCCAGAACTGGAAGCCATGCAGGCGGCCCTTGTCCTGCAGCGGCATCTCCGAGTGGATGATGCCGCGCCCGGCGGTCATCCACTGGGCGCCGCCGGCGCGCAGGTGACCCTTGTGGCCCAGGTGGTCCTGGTGCTCGAAATCCCCCGCCAGCATGTAGGTGACCGTCTCGAAGCCCCGGTGCGGATGGGGCGGGAAGCCGGCGATGTAGTCGTCCGGATTGTCCGACGCGAACTCGTCGAGCATCAGGAACGGGTCCAGGCGCAGGAAGGGGCTCTGACCCAGGCTGCGCCGGAGCTTCACGCCGGCCCCGTCGGAAACGGGGATGGAGGGAATGATCCTGTCGAGGCTGCGGATGGTCATGATGGTCTCCATTGGGGTTGGGGATGCCGTGCGAGGGTGCGGGCGGCCGCCGGGCGGCGCGCTCGCCCCTCGTCTCTCAAGGCGGGATCAGGCGGCGAGGGCTTCGAGCGCCTTGTGGGCGCCGGCCAGGGCTTCGGCCTTGCTCTCTTCGCCCATGTTCAGGCCTTCAGCGTAGACAAATTCCACGTCGGTGATGCCGATGAAGCCCAGGAAGATCTTGATGTAGTCGGTCTGGACGTCGTACGGGGTACCGGCGTAGCGGCCGCCGCGGGTCGCCAGGACGTACACCTTCTTGCCGGTGACCAGGCCTTCCGGGCCGTTGGCGGTGTAGCGGAAGGTGACGCCGGCGCGGGCGATGTGGTCGAAGTAGGCCTTCAGCGTGGAGGGCGTGCCGAGGTTGTACATCGGCAGGCCGATCACGATCTCGTCGGCAGCCTTCAGCTCGGCGACCAGCGCATCCGAGAAGTCCACCACCGCCTGCTGCTCGGCCGTGCGCTCTTCCGGCTTGGCCAGGAAGGCGCTGAAACGGGCGCCGTCCAGGTGGGGCACCGGGTTGGCGGCCAGGTCGCGGCTCACCACCTGGGTGTCCGGGTGGGCGGCGACGCGGGCGGCCACGAAGCGCTCGGCGAGCTGGCTGGACTGGCCTTGGTTGGCGAACAGGCTGGCGTTGATCTTCAGAAGGGTGCTCATTTGGTCTCTCCGGGTGATGTGTTGGTGTGTGTATTTAATGATTTACCGAGAAGATAAAAAAGACGAAGATTTCGTTTAAATCTATCGAATGAGCTGATTGATATGGCCGTGCCCAACCCGCCGTCCGCACCCGTCCCGCACATCGCCCTCGAGCAATGGCGCGCCCTGATCGCCGTCGTCGAGGCCGGCGGCTACGCCCAGGCCGCCGAGGTGCTGTTCAAGAGCCAGTCGGCGGTCACCTACGCGGTGCAGAAGATCGAATCCCAGCTCGGCGTGCGCGCCTTCGAGATCCAGGGCCGCAAGGCCGTGCTGACGCCAGTCGGGCAGATGCTGTACCGGCGCGCGCTGGCCCTGGTGGAGCAGGCCAGCGACCTCGAACAGGCGGCGCGCAAGCTGTCCGCCGGCTGGGAAGCGGAGATCGGGCTGGCGGTGGAGATCGTCTTCCCGCCCGACGTGCTGCTCGACTGCCTCGCCCGCTTCGGCGCGGAAGCCCCGCGCACGCGCATCGAGGTCATCGAGTCGGTGCTCGGCGGCACCGGCGAGGCGCTGCTCACCGGCCAGGCCGACATCGCCATCACGCCCCACGTGCCGCCCGGCTTCCTCGGGCGACCGCTGATGCGCATGCGCATCGTCGCCGCCGCCCATCCCGACCACCCGCTGCACCAGCTCGGGCGGACCCTCGGCGAACAGGACCTGCGCCCCCACCGCCGCCTCAACGTGCGCGAGACCAGCTCCACCCGCGACAAGCGCAGCCTGATCCTGGAAGTGGAGCAGCGCTGGACCTTCAGCAGCATCGCCACCTCCATTGCCGCCGCCTGCGCGGGGCATGGTTTTGCGTGGTTTCCGGAGCCGCGGATTGCGGCGGAGCTGGCTGATGGGCGGCTGAAGATTTTGCCGTTGGGGGGAGCGGAGGTGCGCTGCCTGGAGATGTATCTGGTGGTGGCGGACCCGGATTTTGCGGGGCCGGGGGTGAGGAGGTTGGCGGAGATTTTGGGGGAAGCGGTGGCGGGCTTGGAGGGCTAACTGGCCTCCAACCGGGGGACCCAATTCCGTGGGGTCGAATTCATTTGACCTCGATGCTTTCAGCCCTTGCCGGCGCAAGTTTGTGCCTTGCTGGCCGGCTTTCCGTTTTATCGGCTTGAATTGGCCGGGACTCGCCCCGGCGGGCGACCTTCTTTCTTGCGTCGCCAAGAAAGAAGGCAAAGAAGGCGACCCGTGCTTCACCGGTCGTCCGCGTTGCGGACGACTGCCCTGCGCTGCTCGCAGCAGGCGGCCGTCGCGGAACTCGTCGGCTGCGCCTCCTCAGACAGCCGCGCCGGACTTCCCCGCCTGCTGCTGTGCTGCTCGGCGGTTCAGGACGGGCTTTTTGTGGGCACCGAGCCTTTGCTGGGGTTTGAGCGGTTGCTGGGGGCATGCGTGGAAACGGCTGTTGGCTTTGACGGTGGCCGTTTCGTGCTGGCAGAGGGTGTTCGCGAGTTGGCTGCTGTCTTGCCGGTGTGTGGGTTGGTCTGGCGCGTTAGCGCCTACTCGTCGCGCGGGAGTGGAACGCAGTCATCCGTCATCGGATGGTTGCCTTCCATTTTTCGGATGCAGGCATCGAAAGTTCGGATCGCGAGATCCAATGTTCGGACTCGGAGATCGAAGTTTCGACCCAGTCATCCGAAGTTTCGATCTCTGAGTCCGAAACTTCGGTGGTTGAGGTCGAAATTTCGGTGATGGAGATCGAAGTTTCGGAGCTTGAGTCCGAATTTTCGGATTCGGAGGCCGAAAGCTGGAAAGTTGTTTTCCGATTTCGCTATTCAGGGATCAATCGCACGGTGGGCGTGTCCCTACGGTGGACAGGTCTGCGGCTTGTTCACTGACAACGCTTGTCCCAACCGGCTACCGTCATGCGCTTCACGTCCTCTCCGGAAACGTATAGCGACAGGCACCGTCGTTTCCTGTCTCGGTACAGCAATACGCACTGGCCGATATCCATCGCGCAGCCGACAACCTCCTGATACCCGGCACGGTAGAGCATTTCCTCCGTGGTAAGCCTTTCGCTGACGTTACGCACCGGTTTCCAGCCTTTCGCGATGATTGCGGCTCTGGCGGATTTGAGTGATTGGCCTTTAGTCAGGAACGAGTCTCGGGCATGGGATTGGGTTGCGAGGAGAGCTGGCAGCAGGAGCAGGGGAAGCAAGGGCTTCATGTTTTCTTCATGTTTCGGGATTGAGCCGGTATTGGCCGGAGGCCGCTATGGTGCGTGGAGGATGAGCTATCAGCCCTTGCCTGGGGGCTTTCCGTTTTATGGTCTTGTCTGGGCGCGCCGCCTGCAGCCTGTTTGGCGGCCTGCCTACCAGCCTGGAAGAAGACTACAGTAGCGGATGCAATATACCGATGGTATGGGCCTGCTCATTGGCTGTGGATATAGGAAAGAAAGCATGCGGTTCCCCGTTCTACTGTGCAAACGCGACGCGTTGGTCGTGGTGCGTAGGGACTTCTTCGAACGCGTCGGTCGGCTCGATGAGGACTCAGGGCAACTTGATTTGAATGTTGCCCGCGATGGTCGAGCGGGTTCCCGGTGGATTCTGGACCGTGAAGGGGCGTTGTATGGACTGATCTCCAAGGGCGTTGCACCTGCAAGCTGGTGGCAGACCCTGGGTCTTCGCCGCCGCCGCGAACGTTTCAAGATCGAACCGGCGGTCGCCATCACCGCAACCCAATTGGCCCATCTCATATCCGGTTTGCAGGACATCTCGGCGGATTTACCCAACGTATCAGACCTCCAAAGGGTGCTGGCCGGCCTGCCGTCAGGCCAGGTCCTGACCGCGGAGAGCCTGAGCGGTTATTTCGGTGAAGTCGGACGGGAAGTTGCAGGTCATCGATGATTGTTCGTGCAATCGAGTTTCCGGTCCTTGGTATTTCATCGCCTGGCAAAGGGCGGCGCTACGCCTTTGTAGCGCGGACCCGTGATGAAATGCGTGAGTGTCCGCTTCATGCCTATTGGTCTGGCATGCTCAAAGACCAGTACTTTGTGGATAGCGCGGGGCGGTGCTTCGACGCGAAGAACATTCGTTTCGTTGGTTTGGACATCAAGCGTATGCGGGAAGTAGGGTACGGCGCATCAATCGTCTCGGCCTTATTCTCGGGGTTGAACGTGCCAGTGCTGTTGGAGTTCGAACTTACAGAGAGAGGCTCGGTGGACCTGGATGCATTGAGAAGCACTCTGGCGCAATGCCTGGATTCGTTTCCCCGCTGCTACATGCACCGCGCTAGCCTGCAAGTGATCAAGGACAAGCTGCAACGCGCTCGCTGCATTGCGGACTTGGCCGCTGCGATTTCTTAGCGGGACTTGCTTTACGTATCGTCGGTCGATTAGCGGATGAGCGGCTGCCCGATGGAGATCGACTGCGGGATTGTGTTCCTGACAGGCATGTCCGTAAGTTTGATGGAGCCGCCTCTTGTTATACGAAGTGGGTGTTGTTGCTCTGGGTATTCAGTGCGTCACTCAGGCAATCTGAACTGTCCGTTTTCGAACCATGAGACGTCATACCCCTGCTTGAGGAGCACTGATCGGGTCACGGGCTGGCCAGGGGTCTGGGCGCGGTCAAGGTATTTGACCAAGGTGCTTTCGTCTTCGCTCAGTAGATGGCTGATCTCTTCACAGTCACACTGGGCGATGAGCTTGAAATCATCCTTTACGCGAACACGATCGTCGGCGGGGTCACGCGACAATTGACGGATCAGAAGACCACAGCGCATGGCGTGGTCGACATTGAAGGGCAATACGACCAGATTGCGTAATGGAAGGTCGTTGATGGCTTGTTTGACCTGGAATTCCGAGATGACGATGTCGATAGATACATGGGTATCTGCCGGGAGACGCATTCACGGAAATACTGTTGGGCGGCGGCATGGTGCGGCCTGGAGGGATCGGCCAGCGTTATGAGGAAGCTGGTGTCCAGCAGGGCGCTATTCAATGCTCGCCCCCCCGCAATTCATCCACCCAGGCCGTGGCATCGCTCACATCTTTCCAGGCGCTTGCCCCGCGACGTGTCAGGCGTTCCAGGTCGGCTTCGTCAACCTGATTGACGTACTCCACAAACTCCACCAAGCGGGCATTGCGTAGCTCGCGGGTGAGGACGTTGTACTCAGCCTTGATGCGGAGCATGGCCGTCTTGTACAGCCGATTGACCTTGTCTTCCCGCAGCAAGCTCTTGTCCGTGGTGACTCTCAGCGTGGAGCCGTCCGGTAGCCGAACGTGCGCATTGGCCTTGGTGATTCCGCCCAGATCCTGAATTTCGCCCCGTATGTAGCGTTCAACCTGAACCCACTGGTCGGCGTCATCGCCACGGTAATCGGAATCCGCACTGACCACGACAGGGCGTGACAGGAAGGGGGCCGAAATCCTGTAAGCCAGACCGCGGGTCTGGCGCGCAGTTTTTTGCCAGCGCTCCACGACCTCCTTCCGCTTGGTGTCGAGGCTGTCCAGCAAGTCACCGTTCAGCATGGCTTGAAGGTCGGCAAACAGTCGGGGCGCCACCGGTATGGGTGCTGTCTCGATGGCCAGGGATCCCTTGCGGACCGCTACTTCCAGATTCTGCGTGTCGACCTCTTTGGTTTCACCCCGGAGGAAACTCTGCACATCGTCGGTGAAGCGTGCCAAATCCGCCAGGCGAACACGATCTAGGGTGGTTTCGAAACCTCCCGATTGGTCATCGAGTGCCAAGGTAATGCGCTGTACTTCCATGAATTCATTCTACGAGCAACGGCGCTTAAAGTAACTCGCGCGTTATGCGAGTTGGTGTGTCGTCTGTCGATTCAGGCCCATGAAATGGGAAGCTGCCCCGCAAAGGCTCCAAAGCCTAAAAAGTAGCTTCAACCCCCCAGCCGCCGGCTGACCCGCCCCAACACCCAACACCCCACCCAATACACCCCCGCAATGAACAACCAAGCCTCCAGGTAGAACGGCCGCCATTCCGGGTCGCCGGAGAGGGCTAGGCTGAGGGAGCCGGTGAGTTCGTAGAGGCTGACCACGGTGACCAGCGAGGTGTCCTTGAACAGGGCGATGGCGCTGTTGGCGATGGACGGGGCGACGGCGCGCAGGACCTGGGGCAGTACGATCCAGCGCTGGGTCTGCCAGAAGCCGAAGCCCAGCGCGGCGGCGGCGTCGAGCTGGCCGGGGCGGATGGCCTGCAGGCCGCCGCGGATGATCTCGGACAGGTAGGCGGCGGCGAACAGCACGATGGCGATCAGTACGCGCCACAGCATGTCCAGCGCCAGGCCTTCGGGGAAGAACAGCGGCAGCAGGAAGGATGCTGCGAACAGGGCGGCGACCAGCGGGATGCCGCGGGCCAGTTCGACGCAGGTGGTGAGCACGGCGCGCAGCACTGGTAGCTGTGAGCGCCGGCCGTAGGCGACGGCGATGCCGAGCGGCAGCGCGCCGGCCATGCCGGCGCCGGTGAGCAGCAGGGTCAGCGGCAGGCCGCCCCATAGTTCGGTGGGCACCGGCGTGAGGCCGGCCACGCCGCCGCCGAGCAGTGGCAGGGCGACCAGCGGCGGGGCCAGCAGCAGGGCGGCCAGCGTTTTGCCGGGCAGGTGGCGGAAGGCGGCCAGCAGCCAGCCGGCACCGATCAGGCCGGCGGCGAGGAGGGGGCGCCAGGCTTCCTCGTCCGGATAGCGGCCGAGGAGGATGAAGCGGGCTTTCTCGACGATCACGCCCCAGCAGGCGCCGCCGTGTTCCAGCGCGGTGCAGGCGGCGGCGTCCGGGGCGAGGCGGGCGTTGGTCACCGCCCAGCGCAGCAGCGGCGGCAGCCACAGCAGGGCGGCGGCCAGTACGGCGAGGCTCAGCAGCGCGTTGAGGGGATCGCCGAAGAAGCGGCGGCGCAGGGCGCTGAGATTCATTGGACGAGCGCCCCCTTCGGGCGGCCGGGCGGGGGCGTTCCCCCCGCTCATGCCGGCCCCCCGCGCAGGCTGCGCTTTTCCAGCCGGTGACTGACGGCGGCGCCGAGCAGGGACAGCAGCAGGTACACGGCGATCACGATGCTCAGGCATTCGATGGCGCGGCCGCTCTGGTTGAGGCTGGTGCCGGCCACCGCCATCAGGTCCGGGTAGCCGATGGCCACCGCCAGCGAGGAGTTCTTGAACAGGTTGAGGAGCTGGCTGGTGGTGGGCGGCAGCGCGGCGCGCCAGGCCTGCGGCAGCAGCACCAGCAGGAAGGTCTGGCGCGGTGTCAAGCCGAGGGCGAGGGCGGCGGTGCGCTGGCCGGCGGGCAGGGCGAGCACCGCACCGCGCAGGGTCTCGGCGATGTAGGCGGCGCCGTAGATCGCCAGGCCGAACAGCAGGGCCAGGTATTCCGGGGTCAGGCTGGCGCCGCCGTCGATGCCGAAGCCGGCGGGCTCCGGGATCTCAAAGCCGCTGTCGCCCCACCACGGCAGGGCCAGCCCGGACTTGCTAAGGAACACGCCGGGCGCCAGCTGCAGCGGTGCGTCGGCGGCCGGCAGCAGGTCGGTGAGGATGAAGTACCAGGCCAGGAGGTGCAGCAGCAGCGGCACGTTGCGGATCGCGTTGACGGCGGTGCCGGCCAGGCCGCGCACCAGCGGGTTGTCGGCCAGTCGCCCGAAGCCGAGCAGGATGCCCAGGCCCAGCGCCAGTGCGGCGCCGGGCAGGGCCACGCGCAGGGTGTTGAGCAGGCCGGCGACGAAGGCCCGCAGCGTGGTGTCGCTGGGCTCGAAGGGCAGCACGCTCTCGCCAAGGGAGAAGCCGGCTGGCTCGAGCAGGAAGTCGAAGCCGCTGCGGATGCCGCGTTCCTCCAGGTGGGCGCGGGTCGTCGCCACCAGCAGGCCGAGCAGGGCCAGCAGCGCGACGATCAGCAGCGCCTGCACGGCGCGGGAGGTGGACTGCGGCCGGGCCATCAGCGCAGCGGCAGCGCGTACAGGATGCCGCCCTTGCTCCACTGGGCGTTGAGGCCACGCGGCAGCTTGAGGGGGGAGTCCGGGCCGACGTTGCGGTTGAAGATCTCGCCGTAGTTGCCGACCGCCTTCACCGCCCGCGCCGCCCAGTCCCGGTCGAGGCCGAGGTTCTTGCCGAGGTCTTCACCCACACCGAGGAAGCGCTGCACGGCCGGATCGGTCGACGACTTGAGGCTGTCCACCTTGGCCTGGGTGATGCCCAGCTCTTCCGCCTCGATCAGCGCATTGACGGTCCATTTGACGATGGCGAACCATTCGTCGTCGCCGCGCCGCACGGCCGGGCCGAGGGGTTCCTTGGAGATGATCTCCGGCAGGATCACGTAGTCGTCGGGGTTGGGGGCTTCCTTGGCGCGGATGAAGGCCAGCGCCGAGGCGTCGGTGGTGTAGGCCTGGCAGCGGCCGCTGAAGAAGGCCTTGATGGACGGCTCGAACTTGTCGAAGACCACCGGCTTGACCTTGATGCCCTGGGCGCGGGCGTAGTCGGCCAGGTTCTTCTCGGTGGTGGTGCCGGACTGCACGCAGACCTCGGCGTTCTTCAGCTGCTTGGCGCTGGTCACCTTGGTCTTCTTGGCGACCAGGAAGCCCTGGCCGTCGTAGTAGGTGACCGCCGCGAAGTGCAGGCCCTGGCCGGCATCGCGGGTCAGGCTCCAGGTCGTGTTGCGGGACAGGATGTCCACCTCGCCGGACTGCAGCGCGGTAAAGCGTTGCTGGGAGCTGAGCGGCACCCAGCGCACCTTGCGGGCGTCGCCGAGGACGGCGGCGGCAATGGCCTTGCAGACGTCCACGTCGAGGCCTTTCCACTGGCCCTGGCTGTCGGCCGCCGAGAAGCCGATGACGCCGGTGCTGACGCCGCAGGCGAGCTGGCCCTTGGCCTTGATGGCGTCGAGGGTCTTGCCGGCGAAGGCCGGCGTGGCAAGGCCGCCGAGGGCGGCCAGGATGGACAGGCTCAGGACGCCGGCGAGGCGCCCGCGGAATGCGGAAAGTCGGGACATGGCGAGCGGAGGAAGAAGGCCGATGCCCCGTAGCTTAAAGGGCATCGGCCTCCTGGTGCAAAGCAGCACCGGCGACGCACGGGGCGCCGATTGGTTCAACCGGACACAGGCGTCCAGCCGCCGCCGAGGGCGCGGATCAGGTTGACGGTGGCCCGCGCCCGCTCCCCGTCCAGCCCGACGGCGAGGCGCTGTTGCTGCAGCACGCTGCGTTCCGCGTCGATCACGTTGAGGTAGCTCACCGCGCCTTCCCGGTATTGCAGGCGGGCCAGGCGGGCGGCGCGCTCGGCGGCGCCGACGGCGTCGTCCTGCTCCCGGTGCTGGTCGCCGAGCAGGCGCAGCTGGGCCAGGTTGTCCTCCACCTCGCGGAAGGCCTGTAGCACCGTCTGGCGGTAGCGCGCGGCGTCTTCCACGTAGGCCGACTCGGCCTGCTTGAGGCCGGCCTCGCGGGCGCCGCCGTCGAAGATCGGCAGGCTCAGCGCGGTGCCGACCAGCGGGCCGAGCACGAAGGTCCGGCTGGCGTACTTGAACAGGTCGCCGACGCCGCCGGCCTCGTAGCCGGCCGCGCCGGTGAGGGACAGGCGCGGGAACCAGGCCGATCTGGCAACCCCGATGCGGGCGTTGGCGGCGGCCATGCCGCGCTCGGCGGCGGCGATGTCCGGCCGCCGTTCGAGCAGCGCCGACGGCAGGCCGGCCGGCACGCCGATGGCGAGGCGGCGCAGCGGCATGGCCTGCAGGCTGAATTCCGCCGGCGACTTGCCGAGGAGGATCGCCAGCGCGTGCTCGGCCACCGCCCGCTGGCGGGCCAGGCCGAGGGATTCGGAGCGCGCCGCGGCGAGTTCGCTGCGGGCCCGCGCCAGGTCCAGCTCGGCGATGTCGCCCTCGTCGAAGCGGCGCTGCAGCAGCTGCACGGTGTCGGCGCGTAGCTTGACGGTGTCCACGTACAAGGCCTGGGCGGCGTCCAGCTCGCGGATCAGGAAGTAGGCCTGGGCCACGTCGGCCTGCAGGGCCAGCAGGGTTGCGCCGAACAGCGCGCCGCTGCGCTCGGCGTCGAGGCGGGCGGCGTCCTCGGCGCCGGACAGGCGGCCGAACAGGTCCACCTCGTAGGCGACGGTGGCCTGGCCGCGCCACAAGGTGCTGGTGCGCGTGTCGGCGTCGGCGGCGAGGCCCTGGGAGGCCGGCGACGGGCGCTGGCGGGTCGGGCCGAAGCCGACGCCGACCTGGGGCAGGCGCGCCGCGTGGGCGGCCTGTTCCAGCGCGCGGGCCTGGCCCAGGCGGGCGGCGGCGGCCACCAGGTCCGGGTTGGCGGCCACCGCGTCGCGCTCCAGGCGGTCCAGCGTGGCGTCGCCGAAAACGGTCCACCACTCGCCGCGGGCGGCGGTGTCGGCCGGCTCGGCGGGCTTCCAGTTGGGATCGGCGGCGGGCGCCTCCTTGTAGGCGGCGGGCAGGTTCAGCGCCGGCTTGTCGTAGGTCGGCGCCACCGAGCAGCCGGCCAGCACCAGCAGGCTGGCGAGCAGGCCGAAGGCGCGGCGGGGCAGGGGAAGGGCGTGCAGGTTCATCGTCTTACTCCTGGCCGGCATGGGCGGCGGCCGGTTGCACCAGCAGCGCTTCGTGATGGGCCGCCGAGTGGAGGGGATGGCGCTTGTCGAGGGTGCGCAGCAGCACGTAGAACACCGGCGTCAGGAACAGCCCGAACAGCGTCACGCCGAGCATGCCGAAGAACACCGCGATGCCCATCGCGTGGCGCATCTCCGAGCCCGCGCCGGTGGAGGTGACCAGCGGCACCACGCCCATGATGAAGGCGATGGAGGTCATCAGGATCGGCCGCAGACGCAGGCGGCTGGCGTCGATGGCGGCCTGCAGCGGGGTGTGGCCCTGCAGTTCCAGCTCGCGGGCGAACTCGACGATCAGGATGGCGTTCTTGCAGGCCAGCCCGACCAGCACCATCAACCCGATCTGCGTGAAGATGTTGTTGTCGCCGCCGGTCAGCCATACGCCGGTGAGGGCCGCCAGGATGCTCATCGGCACGATCAGGATCACCGCCAGCGGCAGGGTCAGGCTCTCGTACTGGGCGGCCAGCACCAGGAAGACCAGCAGCACGCTGATCGGGAAGACCCAGATGCCGGCGTTGCCGGCCAGGATCTTCTGGTAGGTGAGGTCGGTCCATTCGAACTTCACGCCGCGCGGCAGGGTTTCGGCGGCGATGCGCTCGGCGGCCGCTTCGGCCTGGGCCGAGGAATAGCCGGGCGCCGGCCCGCCGTTGATGTCGGCGGCGGTGAAGCCGTTATAGCGCACTACCATCTCCGGCCCGTAGCTGGGGGCGACCCGCAGCAGGGACGCCAGCGGCACCATCTCGCCGCTGGCGTTGCGAGTCTTCAGGCGGCCGATGTCCTCCGGCTGGGCGCGGAAGTCCGCATCCGCCTGGGCCCGCACCTGATAGACGCGGCCGAAGCGGTTGAAGTCGTTCACGTACAGGGAGCCCAGGTAGATCTGCAGCGTGTCGAACACGTCGGTGACGGCCACGCCTTGCTGCTTGGCCTTGGTGCGGTCGAGGTCCACATCGAGCTGCGGCACGTTGATCTGGTAGCTGGAGAACATCGGGCCCAGCTCCGGCGCCTTGCTGGCCGCCGCCATGAAGGCCTTGGCGGCCTTGTCCAGCTCGGCGTAGCCGACGCTGCCGCGGTCTTCGATCTGCATCTTGAAGCCGCCGAGGGTGCCCAGGCCCATCACCGGCGGCGGCGGGAAGACGGCCGTGAAGGCTTCCTGGATGGACGCGAACTGCTGGTTGAGGGCGCCGGCGATGGCGCCCGCCGACAGCTCTGCCCCCTTGCGCTCGGCAAAGGGCTTGAGGGTCACGAAGACGATGCCGGCACTGGCGCTGTTGGTGAAGCCGTTGATGGACAGGCCGGGGAAGGACACTGCGCTCTCCACGCCGGGATGCTTGAGGGCGATGTCGCCCATGCGGCGGATCACCGCCTCGCTGCGGTCGAGGGAGGCGCCGGCCGGCAGTTGCGCGAAGGCCACCAGGTATTGCTTGTCCTGGGCCGGCACGAAGCCGCCGGGCACCACGTAGGAGATGCCCACCGTGAGGGCCAGCAGCAGCCCATAGACGCCCATCGCCGAGGCCTTGTGGCCGATGACGCCGCGCACGCCGTTGCCGTAGCGCTCGCTGCCGCGCTGGAAGACGCGGTTGAAGCGGGCGAAGAAGCCGCCCAGCCAGCGCTGCATCTGCACCGTCAGCCAGTTGGGCTTGGCATCGTGGCCCTTCAGCAGCTGTGCGGCGAGGGCCGGCGACAGGGTCAGGGAGTTGAAGGCGGAGATCACCGTGGAGATCGCGATGGTCATCGCGAACTGCTTGTAGAACTGGCCGGTGAGGCCGGTCATGAAGGCCAGCGGCACGAACACCGCGACCAGGGTCAGCGCGATGGCGATGATCGGCCCGGACACTTCGCGCATCGCCCGGTAGGTGGCTTCGCGCGGCGTCAGGCCGGCCTCGATGTTGCGCTCGACGTTCTCCACCACGACGATGGCGTCATCCACCACGATGCCGATGGCCAGCACCATGCCGAACAGGGACAGGGCGTTGATGGAGTAGCCGAAGCCGAGCATCAGCGAGAAGGTGCCGATGATGGACACCGGCACCGCCAGCAGCGGGATGATCGACGCGCGCCAGGTCTGCAGGAACACGATGACTACCAGCACCACCAGCGCGATGGCCTCCAGCAGCGTGGTGACCACCGCCTTGATGCTGGCCCGCACGAACTGGGTCGGGTCATAGACGATGCTGTACTGCACCGACGGCGGGAAGTCCTTGGCCAGCTCGGCCATCGTCTGACGCACCTGGGACGACACATCGAGGGCGTTGGCGCCGGGCGTCTGGAAGATCGGGATGGCCACCGCGGGCTTGTTGTCGAGCAGCGCGCGCAGGCCGTATTCCGACGCGGCCAGCTCGATGCGGGCCACGTCGCCGAGACGGGTGACGCCGCCGTCGGGGGCGGTCTTGAGGATGATCTGCGCGAACTCCGCCTCGTCCTTCAGGCGGCCCTGGGCATTTACGTTGAGCTGCAGCGGCGTGCGGCGGTCGTTGGGCGGCGCGCCGATGACGCCGGCGGCCACCTGCACGTTCTGCTCGCGGATGGCCTTCACCACCTCGGCGGCGGTGAGGCCGCGCTCGGCCACCTTGCCGGGGTCGAGCCACACCCGCATGGCGTAGTTGCCGGAGCCGAACAGGCCCACTTCACCCACGCCCTGGATGCGCGCCAGGCGGTCCTTCACGTTGAGGACCGCGTAGTTGCGCAGGTAGGTCATGTCGTAGCGGTCGTCCGGCGAGGTCAGGTGCACCACCATGGTGATCGTCGGGGTGCTCTTGGCGGTGGTCACGCCGAGGCGCTGCACGTCCTCCGGCAGGCGCGGCAGGGCCTGGGAGACGCGGTTCTGCACCAGCTGCTGGGCCTTGTCCGGATCGACGCCGAGCTGGAAGTTGACGGTGAGGGTCAGGTTGCCGTCGCTGTTGGCCTGGCTCTGCATGTACAGCATGTTTTCCACGCCGTTGATGCTCTCCTCCAGCGGCGCGGCCACCGTCTCGGCGATCACCTTGGGGTTGGCGCCCGGGAACTGGGCGCGCACCACCACGGAGGGCGGCACCACTTCCGGGTATTCGGCGATGGGCAGCTTGAAGGCCGCCAGCACGCCGGCCAGCAGGATCAGGATCGACAGCACGCCGGCGAAGATCGGGCGGTCGATGAAGAACTTGGATATGTTCATGGGGGTCTCCGGTGGATCGCTCAGATCCGCGTCTTCAGCGCCTGGGGCGTGGTGACGGCGGCCAGCGGTGCGCTGCCTTCCATGGCGACCGGGTGGGGCGTCACCGGGTCGCCGGGGCGGACCCGCTGCAGGCCGTTCACCACGATGCGTTCGCCCGGCTTGAGGCCGTCCTCGACGATGCGCAGGCCGTCGTGCAGGTTGCCGAGGCGCACTTCCCGGTAGGCGGTCTTGTTGGCGGCGTCCACGACCAGCACGAAGCGCTTGTCCTGGTCGGTGCCGATGGCGCGGTCGTCGATCAGCACGGCCTCCCGCGGGGTGCCGGCGCCGAGGCGGATGCGCGCGTAGAGGCCCGGCACCAGGCGGCCGTCCGGGTTGTCGAAAATGGCCCGCACGCGGATCGTGCCGGAGGTGGTGTCGAGGCGGTTGTCCACCGAGTGGATGCGCCCTTCGAAGGGGTGGCCGTCCTGGTCGGCGAGGCCCAGGTGCACCGGCAGCGTGGCGCCCTTGGCGTCGCGGGCGGGGTTCACGGACTTCAGGAAGGTCTGTTCGTCCACGTCGAAGGCGGCGTAGATGCGGCTGGACGACACCAGCGTGGTGAGCGCCGGGCCGCCGTTGGCGCTGACCAGGTTGCCGACGGTGACTTCGGCGCGGGACATGCGGCCGTCGATGGGGGCCTTGATGGACGTGTATTCGAGGTTCAGGCGGGCGATGCGCAGCGCCGCGCGGGCGGCCTGCACGCCGGCGCTGGCATCGCGGGCGGCGTTCTGCTTCTCTTCCAGGTCACGGCGCGATACCGCGTTGTCGGCGATCAGGCGCTCGGCGCGGGCCAGGTCGGAGCCGGTGTAGCCGACCCGCGATTCGGCGGCGGCGAGCTGGGCCTCGGCCCGCTCGACCTCGGCGGCGAAGGGGCGTGGGTCTATGGTGAACAGCACGTCGCCCTTGCGTACCAGGCTGCCGTCGCGGAAATGCACCTGGGTCAGGATGCCCGACACCTGCGGGCGGATCTCGACCCGGTCCACCGCTTCCAGGCGGCCGGAGAAGTCCTGCCAGTCGATGATGGCCTTGTTCACCACTTGGGCGGTGTCCACCTGGGCGGCCTGCGGCGCGGCGGCCGGCGCGGGGGAGTCGGCGTGCGCGGCATAGACGGCCACGCCGCCGCCTGCCAGCGCGAAGCCGGCAAGGGCGGCGGCGATGACGAGGCGCCGGCGGGGAAGGGAGCGGGAGGTCTCGTTGGCGTTCATGATGTCCTCTCTGTTTTCAGGGATTGGAATGACGGGAAATCGGGGTGGAAGGCCGGGGCGGGCCACAGGTGGTGGCGCAGGAAGGCCGCCAGGTCGCCGCGCAGCGCCGGGTGGGCCGGCAGTTCGGCGTGGCCGGCGGTGTATCGGGTGACCTGGGTCGGCACGCCGGCATTGATCAGTGCAGCGCCGTAGTGTTCGGCCTCGCAGCGCAGGCGGTCGTGGGCGCCGGTGGCGATCAGCGCCGGCGGCAGGCCGGCCAGGCGGCGCGATTCGAGGGGCGTCGCATAGGGGTGGAGGCGTTCGGCGACCCGCGGCAGGTACTGGCTGTAGCAGCGAGCGCAGGCGTCGGGGCGCGGCTCGGCGGCGCCGACGCGGTGATCCTGGCGGGTCTGGCTGGGGTCGAGCATCGGGCCGACCAGGGCCTGGGCGACGAGGGGCGGGCCGAGGCGGTCGCGGGCCATCAGCGTGAGGGCGGCGGCCAGCGTGGCGCCGGCGTCGTGGCCGGCGCAGGCCAGGCGGGTGGCGTCGATGCCGTAGGTGGCGGCCTGGGCGTGCAGCCACAGGGCTGCGGCATGGGCATCTTCCGGTGCGGCGGGGAAAGGATGGGCCGGTGCCAGGGAGTAGGCCACCGACAGTACCGCGGCGGGAATCGTCGCGGCCAGGCGGCGGGCGATCGGGTCGGCTTCGTCCAGGTCGCCGGCGACGAAGCCGCCGCCGTGGAAATACAGCACCGCAGGCACCGGGCCGGCGATGTCGGCCGGCCGGTACAGACGGGCGTCCACCGGCCCGGCGAAGCCCGGCAGGCGCAGATCGGCAACCTGCAAGGCGTCGGCGCCGGGGGGAAGAACAGTGTCGTAGCGAGCCATCATGTGCTTAGCGATCCGGAATGGACAGACAGGGGCGATGGCTGAATTGTGGTTGTTGATCGGTGTTGGATAAATATTCGAAAGTTGACTTCACTATTCGAAGTTGACTAATAATTGTTGGAGGCTTCGTTTCGTGAAACCGCCAGCCGGAGGCGCAAAAATGGACAGATTTCAGGCCATGAAGGTCTTCATGGGCGTCGTGGAGGCCAACAGCTTCACGCGCGCGGCGGACAATCTCGGCCTGCCGCGGGCCACCGTCACCAACACCATCCAGGGGCTGGAGAACCACCTGAAGGTGCGCCTGCTCAACCGCACTACCCGCAGCGTCAGCCTGACCGCCGACGGCGCGGCGTATTACGAGCGCTGCGCGCGCATCCTCGCCGAGCTGGAGGAGACCGAGGCCGCCTTCCAGGACGCCGCGCGGCGGCCCCAGGGGCGGCTGCGGGTGGATGTGGCGGGGCCCGTCGGGCGGGACATCCTGATTCCCAACCTGTGCGAGTTCCACTCCCGCTACCCGGACGTGGAGCTGGTGATCGGCATGGGCGACCGTCCGGTGGACCTGATTCAGGAAGCCGTGGACTGCGTGATCCGTGCCGGTGAGCTGGTGGATTCCACGCTGGTGGCGCGGCGCATCGGCAGCCTGAGCTTCGTCACCTGCGGCTCGCCGGAATACCTGGAGCGCTACGGCGAGCCGACGACGCTGGAGGAACTGCAGCAGCACCGGGTGGTGCATTACTTCTCGAGCGTCAGCGGACGCAACTTCGACTGGGATTTCCTGGTGGATGGGGTCAGCGTGCCACTGCGCCTGGAAGGCCGCATCGCGGTAAACGACGCCGAAGCCTACATCACCTGCGGTTTGAAGGACTTCGGGCTGATCCAGCCGGCCCGCTTCATGGCCTTGCCCCACCTGGAGAGCGGTGCGCTGAAGGAGATCCTGCCCCAGTGGAAGCCGTCGCCGGTGCCGATGTCGGTGCTCTACCCGCAGAACCGTCACTTGTCGCCCAAGGTGCGGGCCTTCGCCGACTGGGCGGCGGAGCTGTTCGCCCGCTGCCCGCTGCTCAGCGGCTGCAACGATGCAGCCTTGCCGGCCGGCGAGTGCCGCTACCCGGACCGCCGGCCGAGCTACACCGTGCGCGACATGCTGGTGGACGACAACGCCGCGCTGGCCGGCTGAAGCCCGCCGCGGCTTGCGGCGGGGCGCTCCGGCGGGGAACAATGGCGGGCTTGCCGATCGCATCTTGCGTCGGCCGCCTCGACATGGAGAAACGATGACGCTGTCTCCCCGCCGCGCTGTCCTCGGCCTGCTGTTCGGCCTGGCCGCTAGCGCCCACGCCAGCCCCGATCCCGACCTGGCCCGCAACCTGGCCGCCACTTGCACCGGCTGCCACGGCACCGATGGCCACGCCCGGCCCGACGCGACGATGCCCGTGCTGGCCGGCGTGCCGGCGACCGAGCTGATGCAGAAGCTGCGCGAGTTCCGCAGCGGCACGCGGCCGGCGACGATCATGCCGCAGATCGCCAAGGGCTACAGCGAAGCCCAGCTCGAACTGATCGCGGCGTATTTCGCCGCCCGCAAGTGAGGGCGCCGGGCATGTTGAAGCGACGCGATTTCCTGAAAACCGCCGGGCTGGCCGGTGGCGCCTTGTTGTTGCCGGGCCTGTCCAGCCGCGCGCTGGCGGCCACGCCGCGCGCCCACGTAGTGGTGGTCGGCGGCGGCTACGGCGGCGCGACGGCCGCCAAGTATCTGCGCATGTGGAGCGGCGGGGCAGTGGACGTGACCCTGGTGGAGCGCGACCCCCGGTTCATCTCCTGCCCGATCTCCAACCTGGTGCTCGGCGGCGTCAAGACCCTGGCCGACATCACCTTGGGCTACGAAGGACTGCGTGACACCTGGGGCGTGAAGGTGGTGAAGGACGAGGTGACCGCCATCGACCCGGCGGCGCGCACGTTGCGCCTGGCGGCCGGCGGCACGCTGTCGTGGGACCGCCTGGTGCTGTCGCCGGGCGTCGATTTCCAGTTCGACCAGGTGCCGGGGCTGGACAGCGAAGCCGCCCGCGCGCGCATCCTGCACGCCTGGAAGGCCGGCGCCCAGACCGTCGCGCTGCGTGCGCAGCTGGAAGCCATGCCCGATGGCGGCGTGTATGCGCTGACCATCCCGCTGGCGCCGTACCGCTGCCCGCCGGGGCCGTATGAGCGGGCCTGCGTGGTGGCCGACTACTTCCGCCGCGCCAAGCCGAAGTCCAAGGTGCTGGTGCTCGACGCCAACGCCGAGATCATCTCCAAGAAGGCGCTGTTCACGCAGGCTTTCGCCCGCTACAAGGGCATCCTTGAATACCGTCCCAACAGCGCGCTGCGCGAGGTGGATGCGGCCAGCCGCACGGCGCTGCTGGACTTCGAGAACGTGCAGGCCGATGTGCTCAACGTGGTGCCGCCGCAGCGCGCCGGCGCCATCGCGGCCCAGGCCGGCCTCAAGCTGATCAACGGCCGCTGGGTGGACATCGACTGGCTGACTTTCGAGTCGGTGAACACGCCCGGCGTGCACGTGCTCGGCGACGCGATCTTCCCGGCGCCGACGATGCCCAAGTCCGGCCACATGGCCAACCAGCATGCCAAGGTGGCGGCGGCGGCGATCCTCCGCCTGCTCGCCGGCGAGGCGCCCAACCCCGCGCCGGTGGTGATGAACACCTGCTACAGCTTCGTCGATGCCAGCCACGTGATCCACGTCAGCTCGGTGCACCAGTACGACGCGGCCCAGCGCACCGTGCTGCCGGTGGCCGGCGCCGGTGGCGTGTCTGCCGAGGCCAGCGAACAGGAAGGCCGCTACGCGCTGGCCTGGGCGCACAACATCTGGGCCGACATGCTGGCCTGAGGGCGGCGTTTCCCGGGCGTGCGACACCGGCTGTCGTACGCCCGTGTTTCAATCCCCGTCATGAACATGAACCTGTCAGGGCTGAGGCTGCGGTGCGTCACAAAGGGTAAGCCCGTGCTGGCTTGCTTCGCCGTGGGGGCGAGTGCTTGCGCCCGCCGATTTGTTCCACCGAGCCCAGCGCTGCCCTGATCCCCCGGAGACCTCCTTGACCGCCAATCCGCTGCCCACCGGCCTGATGCTGGTCCATGGCAACCACCCCGAAGCGCTGCGCGACCTGCTGGTCACGTGGAGCCGCCGTTATCCGCTGGCGCCGCTGGAGACCGAGACCCTGCTGGTGCATAGCAACGGCATCGCCCAGTGGCTGCGCCTGGCGCTGGCCGAGGACGCGGACGGGGAGTTCGGCGGCGGTTGCGGCATCGCCGCGGCGCTGGACATGTCGCTGCCGTCGCGCTTCCTGTGGCAGGCCTACCGGGCCGTGCTGGGCTTCGACGCGGTGCCGGAGAGTTCGCCCTTCGACAAGCCGCTGCTGGTGTGGCGCCTGATGCGCCTGTTGCCGGGGGTGATGGCGGCGCCGGACTATGCGCCGCTGCGCCGCTTCCTGGCTTCCGACGCCGACCTGCGCAAGCGCTTCCAGCTCGCCGAGCGCCTGGCCGACCTGTTCGACCAGTACCAGGTGTATCGCGCCGACTGGCTGGCCGCCTGGGCGGACGGCGAGGACGTGCTGATCCGCGCCAACGGCGACCGTCCGCCGCTGCCCGACGAGCAGCGCTGGCAGGCCAGCCTGTGGCGCGCGCTGCTCGATGATGTGGCGAATAGCGGCGATGGCGGCGCGCTGGCCGGGCAGGGGCGGGCGGCGGTGCACGAGGCCTTCCTGCGCCGCGTCGAGGCCTGGTCGGACGACGGCGGCCGGCCGGTCGGGCTGCCGCGCCGGGTAATGATCTTCGGTATCACCGCGATGCCGCGCCAGTCCCTCGAAGTGCTGGCCGCACTGTCCCGGTGGACCCAGGTGCTGATGTGCGTGCACAACCCCTGCGAGCACTTCTGGGCCGACATCGTCGCCGACAAGGACCTGCTGCGCGCCACCCACAATCGCCAGCGCCGCCGCGCCGGCATGCCCGCCGCGGTGTCGGAGGAGAACCTGCACCTGCACGCCCATCCGCTGCTGGCAGCGTGGGGCAAGCAGGGGCGCGACTTCATCGGCCTGCTCGACGAGCACGACAGCGACACCGCCCGCGAGGGCTACCTGCAGCATTTCGTGGACATCCGCCAGCGCATCGACCTGTTCGCGCCCCACGGCCAGGCGCGCCTGCTCAACCAGCTGCAGGACGACGTCCGCGACCTGCGCCCGCTGGCCGAGACGCAGGCCCGCTGGCCGGCGGTGGCGCCGGACGACGATTCGATCCGTTTCCACATCGCCCACAGCCCGCAGCGGGAAGTGGAGATCCTCCACGACCAGCTGCTCGCCGCCTTCAACGCCGACGCCACGCTACGCCCGCGCGACGTGATCGTGATGGTGCCGGACATCGACGCCTACGCGCCGCACATCCAGGCGGTGTTCGGGCTGATGGACAGCAGCGATCCGCGCTTCATCCCGTTCAGCATCGCCGACCAGGGGCGGCGCCAGCATGATCCGGTGGTCAATGCCATCGACAAGCTGCTGGGGCTGCCGACTTCGCGGGTGGCGGTCAGCGACGTGCTGGACCTGCTGGAAGTGCCGGCCCTGCGTCGTCGCTTCGCCATCGCCGAGGATGATCTGCCGCTCTTGCACCGCTGGATCCACGGCGCCCGCGTGCGCTGGGGGCTGCACGCCGAGCACCGCCAGAGCCTCGAACTGCCGGTCGCCCTGGACGGCAACAGCTGGCTGTTCGGCCTGCGCCGCATGCTGCTCGGCTACGCGGTGGGCGGCACCGGCGGCGCGTGGCAGGATATCGAGCCCTACGACGAGATTGGCGGCCTCGATGCTGCGCTGCTGGGGCCGCTGGCCACGCTGCTCGACCGCCTGGAGGCGAGCTGGCGCGTGCTCGCCAGCCCGGCGACCGTGCCCGAGTGGTGCCTGAGACTGCGCCAGCTGCTGGCCGATTTCTTCGACGCCGAAGACAGCGGCGACGCCTACACGCTGCAGCAGCTCGACGCGGCGCTGGAGACCTGGCAACAGGCCTGCGAGCAGGCCCGCCTGGAGGATCCGCTGCCGCTGGCGGTGGTCGGCGAGCACTGGCTGGCCCAGCTCGACGACGGCAGCCTGTCCCAGCGCTTCTTCGCCGGTTCGGTAACCTTCGCGACGCTGATGCCGATGCGCGCGATCCCCTTCCGCCAGGTCTGCCTGCTGGGCCTCAACGACGGTGACTACCCGCGCACCCGCGTGCCGATGGACTTCGACCTGATGGGGCGGGACTACCGCCCCGGCGACCGCTCCCGCCGCGAGGACGATCGCTACCTGTTCCTCGAAGCCCTGCTGTCGGCGCGGGAGCGCCTGCTCATCTCGTGGGTCGGGCGCAGCATCAACGACAACACCGTGCGCCCGCCGTCGGTGCTGGTCGGCCAGCTGCGCGACCACCTGGCCGCCGGCTGGCGGCTGGTCGGGGCGGAGCAGGGCGACAAGGATGCGCTGCTCAAGGCGCTGACCGTCGAGCACCGCTTGCAGCCCTTCAGCCCGGACTACTTCCCGGCCGACCCGCAGCGCGGGCCGTTGTTCACCTATGCCAACGAATGGCGCATCGCCGACGACCGGCCGGCGGCAGGGGGCGCATTGCCGCCGCTGCAGCGCGACGAGCCGCTGCGCCTGGCCGACCTGGGCGGCTTCCTGCGCGATCCGGTGAAGCAGTTCTTCCGCCAGCGCCTGCATGTGGATTTCGACATGGACGACCCGGCCAGCGACGACCAGGAGCCCTTCGACCTGGACGGCCTGCAGCGCTGGAGCCTGTGGAACGAGCTGATCGGCGTGCAGGCTGCCGCCGTGCACGCCGGCGAGGACCGGGCGCAGGCGCTGGAGGATGGCCTGGCCCGCCTGCGCCGGCGCGGCGAGCTGCCCGCCGCAGCCTTCGCCGAGCTGATGGCTGCCGACCTGGCCAAGCCAATGGACGACCTGTTCCAGCGCTACGAAGAGGGCCTGGCCCGCTGGCCGGACGAGCCCGGCGAAGACGAGGAATTGCGTTATTTCAGCGAGGCCACCGGCCTGCGCGTGGAGGACTGGCTGGCCGGCATCCGCACGGACGCCGCCAACAATCGCGGCCGCGTGGTGCTGGAGAGCAGCGACGTGGTGAAGAAGGGCCAGTACCAGCGTCACCATCTGGTCCGCCACTGGGTTGCCCACCTGGCCGCCCATGTGGCCGGCGGGCCGCTGACGACGCTGGTGGTCAGCAAGGCCGGCAGCGTCGAGCTCGATCCGCTGGACCCGAAGGAGGCCGGCCATCACCTGGAGAATCTGCTGGCCGCCTGGCTCGAAGGCCAGGGTCGTCCGCTGCCGCTGGCGGTGAAGACCGCCTTTGCGTGGCTGAAGCACGCCCCCAGCGAGGATACGGAAGCCATGGACAAGGCCCGCAAGGACGCCACCACGGCCTACGAGGGCGACAGCTATCAGAGCAACGGCGAGCTGGGTTCCAGCGCTTACCTGCAGCGGGCCTGGCCCAGCTTTGCGGCGTTGGCGGAGGACGGCGACTTCGCGCGGCTGGCGACCAGCCTGCTGCGTCCGCTCTACCTCGCCACTTTTGCGAAGAAGAAAGACAAGGCCGCCGCCGGCGGAGAGCAAGCATGAACCCGATTTCCTCGACCCCCGCCGACCTTGCGCCGCTGCGCTTTCCGCTGTCAGGCAGCCGCCTCATCGAGGCCAGCGCCGGCACCGGCAAGACCTTCACGATCGCCGCGCTGTACGTGCGCCTGGTGCTCGGTCATGGCGCCGACGGCGCAGCATTCGGGCGCCCGCTGACGCCGCCGGAGATCCTCGTCGTGACCTTTACCGACGCGGCCACCAAGGAGCTGCGCGACCGCATCCGCGCCCGCCTGGCCGAGGCGGCCGGCTACTTCCTCGCCGATCCGGCGGAAGTGGCATCGGACATCGAGCCCGGCAAGGATCTGCTCCACGACCTGCGCGCCGACTACCCGCCGGAAGCCTGGCCCGGCTGCGCACGCAAGCTGCAGCTGGCCGCCGAGTGGATGGACGAGGCGGCGGTGTCCACCATCCACGGCTGGTGCAACCGCATGCTGCGCGAGCACGCCTTCGACAGCGACAGCCTGTTCACTCAGACCCTCGAAACCAATCAGGACGAGCTGCTGGCCGAGGTGGTGCGGGACTACTGGCGCAGCTTCATGTATCCGCTGGAAGTGGAGGCGGCCCGCGCAGTGAATGGCTGGTGGGTGTCACCCGAAGCGCTGCAGGGCGAAGTGAAGCAACTCCTGCTGCATGCCGATCTGCTGGGCGAGGCGGCTGCGCCGGCGGCATGCGTGGCGGCCGCCGAGGCGGAGAAGCAACGCCAGCTGGCACTGCTGAAAGCGCCGTGGAGCGACTGGGTGGAGGAACTGCGCGTCGTGCTCGACGCTGCCCGCGACGCCAAGCACATCAACGGAACCAAGCTCAAGAAGAACAACTACGACACCTGGCTGGATGCGCTGGCCGCCTGGCGGGACGATCCGGCCCAGCTCAGCCCGGTGCTCAACACCGGCTGGACGCGCCTGACGCCCGACGGCATGGCGGAGGTGTGGAAGACGGACAAGGCGCCCGTGCCCGATCATCCGGCGTTGGCTGCCATCGCCGGCCTCCAGGCCCAGCTCGCCGCGCTGCCGGATGCCCGCGACGACGTGCTGCGCCACGCCGCTGGCTGGGTTGCGCAGCGCTTCGCTGCGGAGCAGGCCCGCCACGCCAAGATGGGCTTCAACGACCTGCTGACCCGCCTCGACGCGGCGCTGAGCGGCTCCAACGGCCCGCGCCTGGCCCAGGTCATCCGCGAGCAGTTTCCGGTGGCGCTGATCGACGAATTCCAGGATACCGACGCGGTGCAGTACCGCATCTTCGACGCGGTCTATCGCGTCGCGGCCAACGACGAGAGCACCGCGCTGATCCTCATCGGCGACCCCAAGCAGGCCATCTACGCCTTCCGTGGCGCCGACATCTACACCTACCTGTCAGCCCGCGCCGCCACCGCCGGCCGGCATTACACGCTGCGGCGCAACTTCCGCTCGACCCACGCGATGGTGGCGGCGGCCAACCGCTGCTTCGCGTTGGCTGAAGAACGCGACGACGGGGCCGGCGCCTTCCTGTTCCGTAGCGATGCCGGCAACCCGGTGCCTTTCCTGCCCGCCGAGGCCAATGGCCGCGACGACGTGCTGCAGGCGGAAGGTGCCGAACTGCCGGCGCTGAACCTGTGGCGGCTGCCGCCCAAGGCGGACGGCAAGGCGCTGTCGAAGAGCGATTACGTGGCTGAGATGGCGGCGGTCTGCGCCAGCGAGATGGTGCGTCTGCTTAACCTCGGCCAGCTGGGCCAGGCCGGTTTCTTCGGCAAGGGCGAAGGGCGCGGGCTGCGCCCGGCCGACATGGCGGTGCTGGTCAGCAGCGGCAGCGAGGCCACGGCGATCCGCGACGCGCTGGCGGCGCGCGGTGTGCGCAGCGTGTATCTGTCCGAGAAGGAGTCGGTGTTTCGTCGTCCGGAAGCGGTGGAGCTGCAGCTCTGGCTGTCCGCCTGCGCCGAGCCGGACGACGGCCGCCTGCTGCGCGCCGCGCTGGCCACGCCGACGCTGGGGCTGGACTGGACCGAGCTGGATGGCCTCAATCGGGACGAGACCGCCTGGGACGAACGCATCGACCAGTTTCGCGCCTACCGGGAATGCTGGCGGCGCCAGGGCGTGCTGCCGATGCTGCGCCGCCTGCTCAACGACTTCCGCGTGCCGGCGCGCCTGCTGGCCGGCGGTGGAGCCGGGGAGCGCAGCCTCACCGACCTGCTGCACCTGGCCGAACTCCTGCAGCAGGCCAGCCTGCTGCTCGACGGCGAACACGCGTTGATCCGCCACCTGGCCGAACAGCGCCGCGAGGACAAGGTCGGCGGCGACACCCGCCAGGTGCGCCTGGAAAGCGACGCCGATCTGGTGAAGGTGGTGACCATCCACAAGTCCAAGGGGCTGGAGTATCCGCTGGTTTTCCTGCCCTTCGCGTGCAGCTTCCGCGCCACCAAATCCACCGACCTGCCGCTCAAGTGGCACGACGCCGACGGCCAGCTGCAACTGGCCCTGCAGGGCGACGACCCGGCGCAGCTGGCGCTGGCCGACCGCGAGCGCCTCGGTGAAGACCTGCGCAAGCTCTACGTGGCGCTGACCCGCGCCCGCTACGCGACCTGGGTCGGCACCGCGGCGCTGGATGGGCTGGAGCGCAGCGCCCTTGGCTACCTGCTCGGCGGTGGGCTCGATGCAGGGCTGGCCGAGCTGGCCGCCGCCGACGGCATTGCACTGTTCGACGAGCCGGAAGCCAGCGAGGAGCGCTATCAGGCCCGTGACACCACGCTCGTCGAAGGCGCCGCCCGCCAGCCGCTGCGCGCGGTGCGCGAGCGCTGGTGGATCGCCAGCTACTCGGCGCTGCACAGCGCCGCCGGGCAGGGGCCGGACACGCCGGCGGAAGACGTCTTCCACGAGACTGCTGCGGCCCGCGCCGATGCGCCGGTGCCGGCGGCCGGCAAGACCGCCGGGGGCAGACTGCACGACTTCCCGCGTGGCGCGTCGGTCGGCACCTTCCTGCACGATCTGTTCGAATGGGCGGCGCGGCAGGGTTTTGCCCGCGTCGCCGCAGCGCCGGCCCTGCTGCGCGACGCCGTTGCCCGGCGCTGCGTGGCGCGCGGCTGGGAACGCTGGATCGATCCGCTGACCGAGTGGATGCTGGCCTACCTGCAGTTACCGCTGGTCGATGGCGACGGCGCCGCGCCGCCGCTGACCCTGGCCGGCCTCGCCAACTGCGTCGCCGAGATGGAGTTCTGGATTGCCGTGCATGACGTGGACCTGCCGGCGCTGGACGCCCTGGTGCGCAGCCACACCCTCGGCGGCGCGGCGCGGCCGGTGCTCGACAAGGGCCAGCTCAACGGCATGCTGAAGGGCTTCATCGATCTGCTGGTGGAGCACGACGGGCGCTACTACGTGGTGGACTACAAGTCCAACCGCCTCGGCGACGACGACGCGGCCTACACACCGGAGGCCATGCGCGATGCGGTGCTGGCCGAGCGCTACGAGCTGCAGTACGTGCTCTACCTGCTGGCCCTGCACCGCCTGCTCAAGCTGCGCCTGCCGGACTACGACTACGACCGCCACGTGGGCGGCGTGCTCTACCTGTTCCTGCGCGGCAGCCGCGCCGCCAGCCGCGGCATCCACGCCGAGCGTCCGCCGCGGGCATTGATCGAAACCCTCGACGCGCTGTTCGCCGGCACCCGCCGCCAGGAGGCCGCATGACTTTCCGTACCTACGACGATCCGGCCGCGATGAAGGCCCTACTGGCGCGCTGGGCCGAGCAGGGCTGGCTGCGGGCGCTGGACGCGGCCTTTGCCGACTTTCTGCAGCGTGAGGCGCCGGCCGCGCCGCCGCTGCTGATCCTCGCCGCCGCGCTGGCCAGCCATCAGCTCGGCCGCGGCCATGCCTGCCTGGACCTGGGCGACACGCTGCACGATCCAGGCTTCGCGCTGTCCCTGCCGCCCGAAGGCGCCGGCGGGGCGGACGGCGCGGAGCTGCCGCCATTGCCGGCCGACGTGCTCGATGGTCTGACTGTGGCGCAGTGGCTGACGGCGCTGGATTTTCCGCTGCTGGTGGGTGTCGGGCCCGGCAGTGAGGCGGGCAACACGCCGCTCGTGCGCGTCGGCCAGCGCGTCTATCTGCGCCGCTACTGGCAGTACGAGCGGGACGTGCAGCACGGTATCCGCCAGCGCCTGGCCGCCATGACCGGGCGCCAGCATGACTTGCCGCTGGATGCCTTGCGTGCGGCGCTGGACGTGCTGTTCCCGCCGTCGCCGGGTGTGGCCGGGCCGGACTGGCAGAAGCTGGCTTGTGCGCTGGCAGCGCGCAGCGCCTTTGCGATCGTTACCGGCGGCCCCGGCACCGGCAAGACGACGACGGTGGTGCGCCTGCTGGCGGTGCTGCAGGCGCTGGCGCTGGCCGAGCGGCCGGAGCGCCCGCTGCGCATCCGCCTGGCGGCGCCGACCGGCAAGGCGGCGGCGCGCCTCAACGAATCCATCGCCGGCGCGGTGGCCAAGCTGAAGCTCGATGGCCTGCCGGCCGGTGAGCAGGTGAGGGCGGCGATCCCGGTGGCGGTCACGACCTTGCACCGCCTGCTCGGCAGCCGGCCGGACACCCGCCACTTCCGCCACCACGCCGGCAACCCGCTGCCCCTCGAGGTGCTGGTGGTGGATGAGGCGTCGATGGTGGATCTGGAGATGATGGCCGCGCTGCTCGCCGCGCTGCCGCCGTCGGCGCGGCTGGTGCTGCTCGGCGACAAGGACCAGCTGGCGTCGGTGGAGGCCGGCGCGGTGCTCGGCGAGCTGTGCCGGCGCGCCCGCGAAGGCCACTACACGCCGGCCAGCCGCGCCTGGCTGGAGGCAGCCACCGGCGAGTCGATGGGCGCGGAACTGATCGATGCGGCCGGCACGCCGCTGGATCAGGCCGTGGCGATGCTGCGCCATAGCCACCGCTTCAGCGGCGACAGTGGTATCGGCCAGCTGGCGGCGGCGGTGAACGACGGCGCGGTGGCGCGCGTCGCCGGCGTGTTCGCGCAGGGCTACGCCGATCTGGCACGCATCGCGCTCGGCGGCGAAGGCGAGGCCGCGCTGCGCCGGCTGGTGGTGGACGGCGACAACGGTGCGCCGGCCGCGGCGGATGGCGAACGGCCCCAGGGTTACCGGCACTTCCTGCGTCAGATGGCGGAGGGGCGTCCAGCTGCGGGTGCATCACAGGCGGCGCTGGATGCCTGGGCGCTGCAGGTGCTTGCCGCCCACGGCCAGTTCCAGTTGCTGTGTGCGCTGCGCCGCGGCCAGTGGGGCGTCGAGGGCCTCAACCGGCGCATCGCCGGCTGGCTGCACGAGGCCGGGCTGATTCCCGCGGAGGAGGGCTGGTACGGCGGCCGGCCGGTGCTGGTGACGCGCAACGATTACGGCCTCGGCCTGATGAACGGCGACATCGGCATCACGCTGGCGCTGCCGCTGGAAGGCGGCGGCACCCAGCTGCGTGTGGCCTTCCCCAGCGGTGACGGCAGCCAGGGCGTCAAGTGGGTGCTGCCGAGCCGCCTGCAGGCGGTCGAGACGGTGTATGCGCTGACGGTGCACAAATCCCAGGGTTCGGAATTCACCCACGCGGCGCTGGTGCTGCCGGACGGCCTCAACCCGATCCTGACCCGCGAGCTGGTCTATACCGGCATCACCCGCGCCAGGCGCTGGTTCACGCTGGCCGATGCGTCGGCCTCGAAGGTGCTTGAGCGGGCCGTCGAGCGGCGCGTACTGCGGGTATCGGGGCTGCTGGACGGGATGGGCTGAGCAGGGGGGTGAAAGGCGTGGGGCCGGCCCTCAGTCGGTCTGGCCCGGTCCGCCGGATAGCCGTTTGGCCGGTAGCGGAATGGGTTCGTACAGGTGGACCGCGTTGCGCCCGGACACCTTGGCGCGGTACATCGCGATGTCGGCGGACTTGAGGATCTCGTTCTGGCTGGCGCCCAGGCCGTGGAACAGGGCCACGCCGATACTCGACGAGCAGCGGTGTTCGACGGTACCCGCGCCGTTGCCGTCCTGTAGCGCCAGCCGGTAGGGGCGGGCCAGGGCCTGGCGGATCTTTTCGGCGATGGCCAGGGCTTCGAGGCGGGACACGTCCTGGTCGGCGTCCAGGCCGCCGAGGACGACGACGAACTCGTCGCCCCCCAGGCGGGCCACGGTGTCGACCGCCCGTACGCTGCGGCTCAGGCGGTGTGCCACCTCGATCAGCAGCAAGTCGCCGACCGCGTGTCCATGCTCGTCATTGAGGGGCTTGAAATTGTCCAGGTCGAGGAGGAGCAGGGCACCGTATTCACCGCTGCGCTTGCTGGCGGCCTGGGCGAGGGCCAGGCGGTCGTGGAGCAGGCGCCGGTTGGCGAGCTGGGTCAGGCTGTCATAGTAGGCGAGCTTGCGGATTTGCTCCTCGATGCGCTTGCGCTCCGAGATGTCGCTATGCACCACCACGGCGCCGCGGCGGCCGCCACCGAGGGGCGTGACGGTCATCGTGAACCAGCGTTCCTGCTGGGGCCCGTCGCAGGGGTATTCCTGGCTGAAGGTCGGCAGGCGTCCGTCGAGCACGCTGCGGATACCGTTGTGGGCCATGTCGGCGGTCGGGTCGGCCGGGGCGCCGGGGGCGCAGCTACAGACGTCCAGGTAGCTGGTGCCGACGCCGGTGTTGGGTTCGCTGCGGCCTGCCTGGCGGCTGTTCTGGGTGGAGAACTGGCGCCAGGCTTCATTGACCATCACGATGATGCCGGCGTGGTCGAGCACGGCGATCTCGTTGGGGACCGAGTCGAGGATGTCCTGCATGAATACCCGGCTCTCGCGCAGCGCGTCCTCGGCCTCCTTGCGCTCGGTGATGTCGATGAAGAAATTGAGGGTGGCGGCCTGTTCGTTCCAGTGGATGCCGGCCCGGCCCACGTCGAACCAGCGCGGGCCGCGGTGGCGGGTGAGGATGCGGATCGAGTGGCGGTCGTCGGGCGTCTCATCGGGGCTGGCCCCGGTGTCGAGGCGGAAGATCCGGGCTTCGTCGGCGGTGACGACGAAGTCCCCGAAGGGGCGGGTCTGCAGCTCCTTCTCGCTGTAGCCGAGCTGCCGGGACAGGGCCGGGTTGCAGAAGCGGATGAAACCGTCCTGCACCACGCAGATGCCTTCGGCGCTGGCGTCGATGAGCAGGCGGTAGCGTTCCTCGCTTTCCC
Source organism: Zoogloea sp. GDB6 (assembly GCF_056724105.1). Classification (NCBI taxonomy): domain Bacteria; kingdom Pseudomonadati; phylum Pseudomonadota; class Betaproteobacteria; order Rhodocyclales; family Zoogloeaceae; genus Zoogloea; species Zoogloea sp. GDB6. The sequence goes on from NZ_CM161497.1 coordinate 1,526,526, forward strand.
GCAGGCGGGTCTCGGCCTGGCTCTTCTCGATGGCGATGCTGGCCAGTCTGGCCATCTGCTCGATCAGCGCGATGTCGGCACCGTTCGGCGAATGGGGGGTGCGGTGGTAGATCGCCAGCGTGCCGAGGATGCGATGGGACGACGAGCGGATCGGCTGGGACCAGCAGGCCCCCAGTTCGGCCCGCGTCGCCAGGTCCTGATAGGGTGCCCAGTAAGGATGGCTGGTGATGTCCTCGACGATGACGCGCTCGCCGGTGAAGGCGGAGGTGCCGCAGGAGCCGACGCCGATGCCGATCTCCAGGCCGTCGCAGGAGGCGTTGAAGAAGTCTGGCAGGCTGGGGCCGATGCCTTTGTGGAAGCGCCGGCCCTCGCTGTCGAGCAGCTGGATGCCGCAGCGCACCCCCGGGTGCAGCCGTTCGACACCGGTCACCATGACGGTCAGGATCTGCTGCAGCACCGCGCCGCCGGCCAGCATCTCGAGGATCTGGCCGCGCAGCCGTTCGTGGTCCTCGGTTTCCTTGCGCAGGCTGATGTCGGCGATGACGCCGATTACGCCAGCGTCGGCGGCCCTGTCGAAGGGGCGGCAGCTGAGGTGCCCCCAGAACACGCTGCCGTCGGCGCGCTGGTACTGGCGGTCGAAATCCACCGCTGGGATTTCGTTGGCGAGCATGGCCTGGACCCGCTGGCGAGCGGGCTCCCGTTCGGCGGGTAACACCAGCTCGGCGTAGTCGCTGCCCACCAGGCTCTCCATAGGCCGCTGGAACATGTCGGCCATGCGCCGGTTGGCCAGCGCAATCCGTCCGTCGCGGTCCACCAGGAAGATCGCCACGAAGGAGGTGTCGAGGATCTGCTGCAGCAGCGCCTGCCGGTCTGCGAGGTTGTCATTGGCTATGGCGAGGGCCTGGGTGCGCTCTGCGACGCAGGATTCGAGCAGTCTCTCGGTCTGGCTGGCGGTTTCGAGGGCACGGGTCTTCTCGGCCAGCAGGCTCCAGTAAGTGTGGCGGACCTCCTGCAAGAGTCCAGCTCCGGCCAGCAGTGCGAACAGGATGAACAGGCCGTTGCGCAGCAGCAGTTGCAGTGGAGAGGCCGGCATGAAGCCGAGCAGGGGTAGAACGCCATTCAACAGAGCGCACAGGTACAGGAACAGTGCCAGCGCCAGTACGCCGTCGGCACGGCTGCGGGAGGTCCGGACGCGGTGTATCTGCAGCACGAGCGCGGTCATGCCGGCTAGCAGATTCAGAAGTAAGGCGACACGGACCAGCGGGCCGTAGCGGTCGATCAACAGACTCGCCGGAATCAGTACGCAGTAGGCCGTTGCCAGCACGTAGAGGCGGTCCAGCCAGCGCGGTGCGTTGAGGCGAATCACGAATTCGCGCAGTGTCCACAGCATGCTGGCGATGGCCAGCGGTGCCAGCACGCCGATGCTGATATCGCCCCATTGCGGATGCCCGAGCCACAGAGAGCCGGCCAGGAAGCCCTGGGCGTCGGCTACGTAAAGTCCGTTGGTCAGCAGTGCGACGCTCAGTGCCAGGTAAGGCCGGCTGCGGTTGATGGCCACCATCGCCAGCATGAACAGCAGGGCGATGACCAGCGCACCGAAGTACAGGCCCCAGTACAGTCCGCCGCTTTCGGCGTCCTCGATGAAGGCTTCCGGTGTGCGTAGATTGGCGATGAGGTATAGGGAGCTGGTCGTCTGGATGCGCAGGAAGATCGGTGCGTGAGGTGCGGAGCCCGGCGTGAGCTGGAAGGCGAACAGGCGGTGGGCGAGCTCTCGCTCCCGGTAGGGCAGGCGGTCGCCGGTCTGGCGCATCCGCCAGTTGTGGCCGTCCCTTTCGTATAGCTGGACGGAGTCGAGCACGGCAGGTTGTAGCTCCAGCCACCAGGCCTGGTCTCCGGGCGGGCGTTCGAAACGCAACCATACCGCGTTGCGTGTATAGCTGAGGGCCAACCCGCTGTGCACCGGTGTGAACATGCTGTCGGGCATCTGGGCGATGTCTTCGATGCTTCGCTTGCCCCCTTCATCCACGAAGACCCCATAGGGTAGGTCCGTGCCGAACTGGATGCGCGTACGCCCGCTATCCGCCTGGCTCTGCGGACAGTGAAGGAGCAGACATAAGGCCAGCAGAGCCAGGATGCAGGTGACGAGTCGGGCTGCCGATGATGTCCGCCGGGGGGGCGAAGAGAAGAGGTCAAGCATGGCCCGGAGTATCGGATTTTTCCCGCTCCTTGAGCCGGATTAGTCCCTGCCCGCTGTGAGGATATTGGCGCTCGTGCGCCGATCATCGTAACCCGGTGGTGACCGGCTTTCAGCGTCCGGTGGGCGGTACTGGGATCGAACCCGTGGTGTCCGGTCAGTGCAGATCCGGCCGGTGAGCGATCCAGTGCCGCGGTGCGCTGCGTGATGGTGCCGGAAGAGAGGCGACTCCCGGTGCTGGAAACGGGGATTCAGGCTTGTCGAGCACGCAGGAGGCGTAAACGAAATCAGGCGCCCGAAGGCGCCTGATTTACTGAATTCTGGTGGGCGGTACTGGGATCGAACCAGTGGCTTCCACCGTGTGAAGGTGGCACTCTACCGCTGAGTTAACCGCCCGGTGAGTTGAGGAGCGCATTATAGGAAGGCTACCAAGGGTCGTCAAGCACTTTCTGCTTTTTCTTTGCAAAAACCCGAGAGCCCGGGTTTTTGCCTGCTTCGGGCGCGCAGTGGGGTGACCGCATCACCGTGCGGGATGGAGACAACAAGGGCTCCATCCCGGACAGGCCTAGGCGCTGCTGCGGCGCTGGCTATCGACGGCGATCAGCACGCCGGCCGTGCCGATGACCAGCATGCCGGCCAGCGCGATGGCGTCGGGCAGGTGCGCGAAGACCAGCCAGCCGAACAGCATGGACCACAGCAGCTGGCCGTACAGCATCGGCGACAGCAGGGAGGCGGGGGCTTCGCGGAAGGCGCGGGTGAGCAGGAAGTGGCCGCTGCCGGCGAGCAGGCCCACCAGCGCCATCATCGTGTAATCGGTGCCGGACGGCGTAGGGCCGTGGTCCAGCCACGGGATGACCAGGCTCATCGCGCCGCAGCCGATCAGCGCGGTGTAGAACAGCAGCGTCACCGGGCTCTCGGTGGCCGCCATGCGGCGGGTCAGCAGTTGATACAGCGCATATGCAACCGCCGACACCAGCGCGTAGATCACGCCGTCGGCCACCAGGCCGCTGCCCGGCCGGGCCACCATCAGCACGCCGCCGAAGCCGAGCAGCACCGCCAGCCAGCGCAGCGCGCCGATGCGCTCGCCGAGGAAGGGGCGCGCCAGCAGCACGACGATCACCGGCGAAGCGAAGATGATCGCGGTGGTTTCGGCCAGCGGCATGCGCTGGAAGGCGGCGACGCCGCCCAGGCTGGTGATCAGCAGCAGTATCGAGCGCAGCACGTGCTGCATCGGATGGCGGGTGACGAACAGGCGGCTGCGCAGCCGCGGGCCGAGGAAGACCACCATCAGCAGCAGGTGCACGGTGTAGCGGGCCCACACCAGCAGCGGCACCGGGAAGCGCTGGCTGAGGTACTTGGTGGACACATCGAGCGTCGAAAACAGCACGACGGCCAGCAGGGCCAGGACGATGCCCAGCAAGGGGCGTTGGGGAGCTTGAGTCACGGGGGTGGGGGGCTTGGCGGAAACGGCTGGAACGGCATTGGTGTACGCCGGCACGCCGAGGTTCCGTCGGGCTGACGGATCGGGGCGTCGGGCCGGCGTAAGGATGCGGTGGATCAGGCCTCGCCGCGGATCCAGTGGTTGAAGCAGCGCCTGGCTGCGGGCGCGACTTCGTCGGCGAGCAGGCCGCTGTCCAGGCCCAGCTCCGCGCAGCACGCATCGCCCGCCAGACCGTGCAGATGCACGCCGGCCAAGAGCGCTTCGCGGGCGTCCCAGCCGCGGGCCAGCAGCGCGGTGAGGATGCCGCTCAGTACATCGCCCATGCCGGCGGTGGCCATCGCCGGGTTGCCGCTGGTGTTGATCCACCAGGCGTCGTTGGGGCTGGCGACCACGCTGCCGCAGCCCTTCAGCACGACCCACGCATTGAGCTGCGCGGCCAGCCGGAGGGCGGCGGCGAGCCTGTCCGCCTGCACGTCGGGTGTCGTGCACGCCAGCAGGCGGGCGGCTTCGGCGGGATGGGGCGTCAGCAGCGTCGGCGCGCTGCGGCGGGTGACGGCCTGTTGCAGCTCGGTGTCGCGGGCCACCAGGTTGAGGGCGTCGGCGTCGAGGACCAGCGGTGTGGCGCGCAGCACCGCGTCGTGCACGAGGGCCCGGGCCGCGTCGGACTGGCCGAGGCCGGGGCCGACCGCGAAGGCGCCGATGGCGGTGTCGGCAATCAGTTCGGTGGCGGCGCGGAACATCAGCTCCGGGCGCAGGATGTCCACCGCCAGCGCGCTGGGGTCGAGCAGGCCGAGCAGCACCCGGCCGGCGCCCAGGTGGGCGGCGGCCCGCCCGGCCAGCACGGCGGCGCCGACCATGCCCGGCGCACCGCCGATCAGTGCCGCGTCGCCGTAGCTGCCCTTGTGGCTGTTACGCAGGCGCGGCTGAAGGTGGGCAGCGAACAGCGCCGGTGAGATCTCGCGGCCGGGTGCCGGGGCCAGCGCTTCCGCTGCGACGTCGATGGGGGTGAGGTGGACCTCGCCGCACTGGTCGGGCCCGTCCAGCGTCAGCAGGCCGGGCTTGAGGGCGATGAAAGTGATCGTGTGAGTCGCCGCAAAGCACGCGCCCAGGCGGCGCCCGGTGTCGGCGTCGAGTCCGCTCGGGATGTCCACTGCGAGGCGCGGGCAGGGCTGGGCGTTGAGAGCCTCGATCCAGTCGGCGTAGCGGCCTTCGAGGGGGCGCTGCAGGCCGATGCCGAACAGCGCGTCCACCACCAGCGCCCAGCCTTCCGGCGGGGCTGGCGGCAACTCGGTGTGGGTTGTGCCGCCGGCGGCCAGCCACGCGGCGTGGGCGGCGGCGGCATCGGCGGGCAGGCGGGCCGGATCGCCGGCGAAGGCGACTTCGACCCGGCGCCCGACGCCCTGCAGCAGGCGGGCCATCACGAAACCGTCACCGCCGTTGTTGCCCGGTCCGCAGGCGACCAGCACCGGCCCGGCTCCGGTGGCGAGGCGGGCGGCCAGCATGGCGGCGGCCGCACCGGCGCGCTCCATCAGTGGAGGTTCGGCGCCGGGGATAGCCAGCGCCTCGATGGCGCGGATGCCGGCGACGGGGTAGATCGGACGGGATGGAGCGAACATGGCGTGATGGTGTGCCCGCGCCAGTGCGGCGCAGGGCAATGCGGAATGACTTGCCCCGATTCTAGCCGAGCCGGGCGGGCCTGCCGTCAGCCGCCCAGCGCGCCGCTGACGATCAGCAGCTTGCCGGCCAGCGTGCGCAGGGTCTTGCTGCGGGCTTCGTCCAGTTGCCCGTCGGCGTCGAAGGCCTGGTCGGCGTGGCTGACCGCCAGGGTCTGCGGCAGCACCAGCACGCCAAGACCTTCCAGCGAATCGCGCAGGTGCTTCAGCCCGCGCATGCCGCCGAGCGCGCCTGGGGAGGCGGCGAGCAGCAGGGCGATCTTGTCCCGGTAGGGCACGAGGCCGCTCTCGTCGCCATCGGCGCGGGAGATCCAGTCGAGGGTGTTCTTCAGCAGGGAACTCATCGACGAGTTGTTCTCCGGCGAGGCGATCACCAGCGCGTGGTGTTCCTTGAACAAGGCCTTCAGCTTGCGCGCGGCGGGCGGGATGCCCTCGGCCGCCTCCAGGTCGCCGTTGTAGATCGGCAGCGGATAGTCGGCCAGTTCGATCAGCGTGACGTCTCCACCCAGGTCGGTCAGGGCTTGCGCGGCCACCTTGGCCAGCTTGCGGTTGAGGGATGCCTGGCGGCTGCTGCCGGCGAAGACGAGGATGCGGGGCATGAAGGACTCCTTGGGATTGGTCGGGGCCATGCATCCGTTATAGGAGGGCGTTCGCCGCAGCGCCAGCAACGGTGCGCCTCTGCGACTTTGGTGGAGGACTACGCAGGACCTACGCAATCTGACGTATTCCGGGGATGGGGCGGGCTCCGTAATCTGCGTTCCATTGCTGCACCGCATTAGCCAAACCCAACTGATACCAAGGAGTCATCGATGCAAAACCGTCGTTCCTTCCTCAAGGCTGCCGTCATCTCCGCCTCCATCGCCGCGATGGGCGGCATCGCTTCCAGCGCCTATGCGGCCGACACCATCAAGGTCGGCATCCTGCATTCCCTGTCCGGCACGATGGCGATCTCCGAGACCGCCCTCAAGGAAACCGCGCTGATGACCATCGAGGAAATCAACGCCAAGGGCGGCGTGCTCGGCAAGAAGCTCGAGCCGGTGGTCGTCGATCCGGCTTCCGACTGGCCGAAGTTCGCCGAGAAGGCCCGCCAGCTGCTGTCCCAGGACAAGGTCGCGGTGACCTTCGGCTGTTGGACCTCGGTGTCCCGCAAGTCGGTGCTGCCGGTCTACAAGGAACTCAACGGCCTGCTGTTCTACCCGGTGCAGTACGAGGGTGAAGAGCTCGAGAAGAACGTCTTCTACACCGGCGCGGCGCCCAACCAGCAGGCCATTCCGGCGGTGGAATACCTGATGAGCAAGGAAGGCGGCGCGGCCAAGCGCTTCGTGCTGCTCGGCACCGACTACGTGTATCCGCGCACCACCAACAAGATCCTGCGCGCCTTCCTCAAGAGCAAGGGCGTCGCCGACGCGGACATCATGGAGGAATACACCCCCTTCGGCCATTCCGACTACCAGACCATCATCGCCAAGATCAAGAAGTTCGCCGGTGAGGGCAAGAAGACCGCGGTGATCTCGACGATCAACGGCGACTCCAACGTGCCCTTCTACAAGGAGCTGGGCAACGCCGGCCTGAAGGCCAAGGACGTGCCGGTGGTGGCCTTCTCGGTGGGTGAGGAAGAGCTGCGCGGCGTCGATGCCAAGCCGCTGGTCGGCCACCTGGCGGCGTGGAACTACTTCATGTCGGTGAAGAACCCCGACAACGACAAGTTCATCAAGATGTACCGCGACTGGGCCAAGAAGGCCAAGCTGCCGAAGGCTGACACCGTGGTCACCAACGACCCGATGGAAGCTACCTACGTCGGCATCCACATGTGGGCCCAGGCCGTCGAGAAGGCCAAGTCCACCGATACCGACAAGGTCATCGCGGCGATGGGCGGGCAGACCTTCAAGGCCCCGTCCGGCTTTACGCTGAAGATGGACGAGACCAACCACCACCTGCACAAGCCGGTCTTCATCGGCGAGATCAAGGCCGACGGCCAGTTCAACGTGGTGTGGAAGACCAAGGGCCCGATCCGCGCCCAGCCGTGGAGCCCGTATATCCCCGGCAACGAGAGCAAGCAGAAGCTGTAAGAAATCCCCAACCTCCTCAAGAGGGCAGTTTGGCCGGCGGTGGGCTCCGGGCCCGGAGCCGGCCATTTTTTCGCCCTCCGATTCCGGGAGCAAGCATGAAACGACTCTTACTCATCCTGAGCCTGGCCCTCGGCCTGGGCGCCGGCGCGGTGCGCGCCGACGTGGCCCCCGAGGTGCTGAAGGGCCTCGCGTCGGAGGACTTCGACGCCAAGCAGGGCGCCGTGGCGGCGCTTGCCGAAGCCGGTGACGCCGACGCGGCGCGCCTGCTCAAGGCGCTCTCCGACGACGCGGTGGCGGTGGCCAGCGACAAGCTGGTGATCGTCGCCGGCGACCAGGTGCTGGACGCCGCCAACGGCAAGCAGCTCAAGCCGGCGCCGGCCAGCCCGGATTCCATCAGCCTCAACAACAGCCTGCGCCAGCAGGTGGATGGCGCCCTCGCGGCGCTGCGCCTGCTGTCCATCGACAAGGCCGAACGCCTGGCCGCCGCCAAGGCCCTGCTGGCCGACATGGGCGATGGCGCAGCGCTGCTGCCGCTCTTCGACAAGGCCTTGAAGCAGGAGCAGGACAGCGACATCAAGCCGATCCTGGTGCAACTGCAGGCCCAGGCCAGCCTCGCCAGCCCCGACGCGGCCCTCCGCCTGCAGGCCGTGCAGACCCTCGGCCAGTCGTCCAGCCCGGCGGTGAAGGCGCTGCTGCTGCCGCTGATCGAGAAGCAGGGCGACACTTTTGCCGAGCCCGACGAGAAGGTGCGCCTGGCCGCCCAGACCGCGATCAAGGCCATCGACGGTCGCCTGGTGTGGAGCGACATGGCCGGGCAGGTGTTCACCGGCATCTCCCTCGGCTCCATCCTGCTGCTGGCGGCCCTCGGCCTGGCCATTACCTACGGGGTGATGGGCGTCATCAACATGGCCCACGGCGAGCTGCTGATGGTCGGCGCCTATTCCGCCTACGCCATGCAGGCCCTGTTCCGCAGCCGCTTCCCGGATTTCGTCGATTACTACGTGGTTGCCGCGGTGCCGGTGGCCTTCTTCGTCGCCGCGGCGGTGGGCATGCTGATGGAGCGCACGGTGATCCGCCACCTCTACGGCCGCCCGCTGGAAACCCTGCTTGCCACCTGGGGCCTGTCCCTGGTGCTGATCCAGGCGGCGCGCTTGCTGTTCGGCGCACAGAACGTGGAAGTGGCCAACCCGGCCTGGATGTCCGGCGGCGTGCAGCTGGCCGAGAACCTGTCGCTGCCGTGGAACCGCCTGGTCATCGTGGCCTTCTCGGGCTTCGTGCTGGTGGTGGTGTGGCTGCTGATGAACAAGACCCGCCTCGGCATGTTCGTCCGCGCCGTCACGCAGAACCGTCCGATGGCCGGCTGCGTCGGCGTGCCGACGGCACGCATCGACACCCTGGCCTTCGGCATCGGCTCCGGCATCGCCGGCCTCGGCGGCGTCGCCCTGTCGCAGATCGCCAACGTCGGGCCGGACATGGGCCAGGGCTACATCGTCGACTCCTTCATGGTCGTCGTGCTCGGCGGCGTCGGCCAGCTGGCCGGCGCGGTGTGGGCGGCGCTGGGCCTCGGCGTGGTCACCAAGTTCCTCGAAGGCTGGGCCGGGGCGGTCATCGCCAAGATCCTGGTGCTGGTCTTCATCATCATCTTCATCCAGAAGCGACCCCAGGGGCTGTTCGCCCTCAAGGGCCGGTTCGTCGACTGAGCGGGGGCTGCGATGCGCACACCTGTAAGCGTGAAACTTGTTGCCGGCCTCGGTCCACGGGGCTGGCTGGCAGTGGCGGCGGTCTTTGTTGCGGCCTGGGTGCTGGTGCCCCTGGCCCACCTGATGCTGCCCGAGGGCCATCCGCTGCACATCTCTACCTACGCCATCACCCTGATCGGCAAGATCCTGTGCTACGCCGTGGTGGCGGTGGCGATGGACCTGATCTGGGGCTTCGGCGGCATCCTGTCCCTCGGCCACGGGCTGTTCTTCGCCCTCGGCGGCTACAGCTTCGGCATGTACCTGATGCGCCAGATCGGCCGCGACGGCAGCTACGGCGCCGACATCCCGGACTTCATGGTCTTCCTCGACTGGAAGGAACTGCCCTGGTACTGGTCCGGCACCGACAGCTTCCTGTGGTGCCTGCTGCTGGCGGTGGCGGTGCCCGGCGTGATCGCCTGGATCTTTGGCTACTTCGCGTTCCGCTCGCGCATCAAGGGGGTGTATTTCTCGATCATCACCCAGGCCATGACCTACGCCGCGATGCTGTTCTTCTTCCGCAACGAGACCGGCTTCGGCGGCAATAACGGCTTCACCGACTTCAAGCGCATCCTCGGCTACTCGATCACCGCGCCGGAGACCCGCGTGGTGCTGTTCGGCCTGTCGGTGACGCTGCTGCTCGGCACGCTGATCCTCGGCAAGGCGCTCATCGCCTCCAAGTTCGGCCGCGTCCTCACCGCCATCCGCGACGCCGAGAACCGCGTCATGTTCATCGGCTACAACCCGCTGCACTACAAGCTCTTCATCTGGACCGTGTCGGCCATGCTGTGCGGCCTGGCCGGGGCGCTCTACGTGCCGCAGGTGGGCATCATCAACCCGTCGGAAATGTCCGTCGCCAACTCCATCGAGATCGCCATCTGGGTCGCGGTGGGCGGGCGCGGCACGCTGGTCGGGCCGATCTTCGGGGCCGGCATCGTCAATCTGTCGAAGACCTGGTTCACCACCAGCTTCCCCGAATACTGGCTGTTCTTCCTCGGCCTGCTGTTCATCCTGGTGACCCTCTACCTGCCCGAAGGCGTGGCCGGCCTGTGGGCCAAGATCAAGGCCCGCCGCGCCGAGAAGGCCGCCCTTGCGGCGGCCCGCGCCGAAGCCGCGGCGGTGCCGGCCGCCCCGCGCAGCCCGGCCGCCCCCGATTCCAAGCTGCCCAACGGCACCGCCGCAAAAGGAGCCTGACGATGCGCGTCGAATCCTCCATCTCCCGCAACGCCCCCGCCGACGGCCAGAAGGAAGGCTGGGATGGCGCCGCCAACACCGGCCACGTGCTGACCCCCGGCGCGCTCGACCTGTCCCACAAGGTCATGCTCTACCTGGACGACATCACGGTCAGCTTCGATGGCTTCCGCGCCCTCAACCAGCTGTCCCTGCAGATCGATGCCGGCGAGCTGCGCTGCATCATCGGCCCCAACGGGGCGGGCAAGACCACGATGATGGACGTGATCACCGGCAAGACCCGGCCGGATTCCGGCAAGGCCTTCTTCGGCCAGACCATCGACCTGACCCGCCTCACCGAGCCACAGATCGCCCACGCCGGCATCGGCCGCAAGTTCCAGAAGCCGACCATCTTCGAGCACCACACCGTCTTCGAGAACCTGGAGCTGGCCCTGAAGACCGACAAGCGGGTCAAGAAGAGTCTGTTTGCCCGGCTGTTCGGCGACGACCTCGACAAGATATCCGACACCCTCCGGCAGATCCGCCTCGACGACCAGGCCGACCGGCCGGCCGGGCTGCTGTCCCACGGCCAGAAGCAGTGGCTGGAGATCGGCATGCTGCTGGTGCAGGACCCCAAGCTGCTGCTCCTCGACGAACCCGTCGCCGGCATGACCGACGACGAGACCGAGCGCACCGCCGAGCTGTTCGTCAGCCTCAAGGGCAAGCACTCGCTGGTGGTCGTCGAACACGACATGGCCTTCGTCGAAGCCCTCGGCGGCAAGGTCACCGTACTGTGCGAAGGCTCGGTGCTGGCGGAGGGCGACCTCGCCACCGTCCAGGCCGATCCGCGCGTTATCGAAGTCTATCTGGGGCGCTGAACCATGCTGACCGTCACCAACCTCAACCAGTACTACGGCGGCTCCCACATCCTGCGCAACCTCAGCTTCGAGGTGCCGATGGGCAAGGTCACCACCCTGCTCGGGCGCAACGGGGTGGGCAAGACCACGCTGCTCAAGACCCTGATGGGCCTGGTGCCCGCCGCCACCGGCAGCATCGCCCTAGACGGCACTGACATCACCAAGGCCCCCAGCTACGGTCGCGTGCGCGCCGGCATCGGCTACGTGCCCCAGGGCCGCGAGATCTTCCCGCGCCTGACGGTGGAGGAGAACCTCATGATGGGCCTCGCCACCCGGCCCGCCAGCGCCGAAGTACCGACCCGCATCTTCGAGATGTTCCCGGTGCTAAAGCAGATGATGCGGCGGCGCGGCGGCGACCTCTCCGGCGGCCAGCAGCAACAGCTCGCCATCGGCCGCGCGCTGGCTCCCGGGCCCAAGCTGCTGATCCTCGACGAACCCACCGAAGGCATCCAGCCGTCCATCATCAAGGACATCGAACGGGCGATCCGCGCGCTGGCCGAAACCGGCGAGATGGCGATCCTGCTGGTCGAGCAGTACTACGACTTCGCGCGGTCGTTGGCGGATCACTATCTGTTGATGGAACGCGGTGAAATCATCAGCCGGGGAAGGGGAGACGAGATGGAGGCCAGGCAGGTGCGGGAGATGCTGGCGGTGTGATGACGGCAGTCCGGCGGTCGCCCACCCGCTATCCTTTCCGCTAAATACATACGGAATATGTCCGGCAGCCTCCGGGATTCGTTGTCGACGGCTCGGCATCCTTGGAGGACCGGCCTGTCTGTGCCGCGCCGGCCTCGCCGCGACGCGCATGGGCTGCGGCGCAGGCCCGGCGGGCACGGGCCTCAGAAGCCGCTCTCGCGCCACAGCACGTTGGTGGCGCTGCGCAGAAAGCGCAGGCCGGGCGCCTCCCAGCGCCCCGCGATCGAGACGCGGCCGCGCCACGCGTGCTGCGCCGGCAGCTCGCTGTCGAGCACCTTCAGCTGCACCCGATAGACGGCCCGCTCCGGATACAGCAGGCCCTGGCGCTCGCGCACGAGCACGTGGCCGCCGAAGCTCGCCGCGAGCTCCGGCTCGGACAGCGTGTGCGACGCGTCCGCGTCGATGCGCTCGACTTCGAGCCGCGCGACCGGGCCTGACAGTCCGTCCGCTACGAACAGCCCGGCATCGCCCGGCGCGATCCGCGTCACGTCCTCCTCGTCAACGTAGGTGACGACCTGGCGCGGCCCGCTGCCGACGACGCGGCCGAAGGGCTCGCGGTGGGCGAGCCAGTCGCCGACGCGCAGCTCCGGGTCCACGTCGCGCAGTACCCCGGCGTGCGGCGTGCGCGGCGCATAGCGGCCCGCATCGGCGGCGATCGTGCCGTCCTCGGCCTCGGCGGTGGCCTGCTGTTCGCGCAGCACCTGCCAGTCGCGCCGCAGTTCCGGATCGAAGCCGGCCGCGGCGGCCTGCGATGCGAGGCGCTCGCGCCGTGCATCGCTCTGGCCGGCACGGGCGGCGAGCTGCGGTGAGGCGAACTCGACGACGACCGCGCCGGCCGGCACCTGCTCGCCGTTGCGGAACGGCAGTGCGGCCAGCTGCGCCTGCTCCGGCGTGACGATCACGAACGAGTCCTGCGGCTGCAGCAGTCCCGAGCCGGTCACCGGCGTCGGCCACGGCAGCACGAAGAAGGCGCTGCCGAGCACGGCGAGGAGCAGGGTGCGGCGCGCCCGCGGCCGCGCCAGGATCGCGTCCCGGCGTTCGTGCCAGGCTTTCAGTTCGGACATCAGTGGCATTGCAACGAACCATCCGATCTCGACGGCGAACAGCATGATGCCGACCGCCTTGATGAAGAAGTGATACACCAGCGCCGCGATGCCGAGAAACAGCACGAGGCGGTACAGCCAGGTGCCCCACGCGAACAGGATCAGTCCGCGCCGGCGCGCCGCGTCGAAGTGCTCGGGCGCCGGCTCCCCGAGCGCGAACAGGCGCTCGCGCAGGTCCCAGCGCGCCAGCGCGAAGGCGCGCCCGTGCAGGTTGGGCATCTGCAGCCAGTCGGCGGCGAGGAAATAGCCGTCGAAGCGCATGAACGGGCTCGCATTGACCGCGAGGGTAGCAATCCACGTCGTGCTCGAGAGCAGGAAGGCGATCCCCTTCGGGCCGCCCTCGGGCAGCAGCGACCAGGCGAGCGAGGCCCAGGCGGCCACCGCGAGCTCGGTGGCGATGCCGGCGGCGGCCACCGCGAGGCGCTGATCGCGCCGGGTCAGCTTCCAGACCTCGTTGGTGTCCGTATAGGCGACCGGCCACAGCACCAGAAAGGCCACCCCCATCGTCGGCACGCGGCAGCCGAAGCGCTTCGCGGTGAAGCCATGGCCGAGCTCGTGCAGCACCTTCACGATCGCGATCGCGACCCCGTAGGCGGCCAGCCCCTGCCAGGTGAGCATGTCCACGAGCGTCGCCGAATACTGCTCCCAGCCGCGCATGATGCCGGCGAGGCCGAGCAGCCCAGCCAGCACCGTCGCGGCGAGAAAGCCGCGGCCGAACAGGAAGCCGAGCCGCGGTGCCCAGCGCGCGAGCCACGCATCGGGGCGCACCAGCGGCAGGCGCAGGAACAGGTAGTTGTGCAGCAGCCAGGTCGCGAGGCTGCCCTTTCGGCGCGCCACCTCGCCAGCGAGCCGCGCGGCCTGGCCCGGGCCGACCGCGAGCAGCTCGTTGGCGGCCAGAAAGCGCAGCAGCACCTCCACGTCGTCCGCCTCGACCTCGAGGGTCGTCTCGGCGCGGATCCGCTCGGCGATCCGCGCCGGCTCGGCGAGGGACCAGCGCGACAGGATCTCGATGCTCGGCCAGTCGAGCTGGAAGAAGCGGTTGCGGACCGGATCGTGCAGCGTCCAGCTCGGCTGGCCGTCGGGCAGGCGCGGGCCGTCGAGCAGCGCGAGCTCGTCGCGTAGCCGCGGCAGGGGCGAGGCGGCGGCGCTCATCAGATCGCCACGAACTGCCGGATCGTCGCGAGGGGCCGGCGCATCATCCAGTAACCGAAAGGCACCCAGCCGCCGCGCAGCTTGACCGTGCCCTTCAGGCCGATGCGCCGCCCGGCCGGCGCCTCCACCAGCGCGCGGGCGCGGTAGGCATGGCTGCCGTCGGGCCGCGCGATCGCATCGTGGGTCAGGTAGCGCAGGCGGCCCTCGACCGGCGCGAACGGGCTCGCCGCGAGATACAGGCTCACCTCGGCCCCCTCGTCCAGCGGGATCGCATCGCCGATCGGGATCCAGGCCTCGATCTCGACGTCGTCGGGTCGCGCGATGCGCATCACGCGCTCACCGGTCTGCACCGGGCGGCCGACCCATTCGGCTGGATCGTCGAAGATCGCGACCCCGTCCTGCGGCGCGAGCACGCGGGTGCGCTCGAACTGGCTCGCGAGAAAGGCCTCCTCGGCGCGCTTCTCGCCGATTTTGCCGAGCAGCGCGGCGAGCTGGTTCTTGGATTTCGGGTCGGACAGCGCCAGCTGCGCGAACTGGCGGTATTCGGCCTCGGCGGTCGCGAGGGCCTGGCGGGCGACTTCCAGCCGGCTCGCGATCGGCCCCTCGTCGAAACCGAACAGCGCCTCGCCGGCCTTGACGAGCTGGTTCGGGCGCACGTGAAACTGGCCGATCACGCCGTCGAGCGGCGCGCGGATCACCGCCGGGTTCGCCGCGACGAGCTCGCCCGGGGCGAGCACCGACAGCCGCACCGGCAGCAGCAGCAGCGCGAGCACGCCGAGCGCGATCTTCGCGCCGCGGCGCTTCCACCACGGCCGATCGGGCGTGGCGCCGCGCCGCCACCACGCGGCCAGGCCAGCCGTGGCCGGCCGGTGTTTCGCCCGCCACGCGTGCAGCCAGATGTCGGCCCATTCGCCGAGCAGCGCGAGCGTCTGGCCGTCGAGTGGCAGATCTCCGGCCACCAGCAGCCCGCCGGGACGCTCGCCCCGTGCCTCGTCCGCCGGCAGCGGCACCCACACCGAGAAGGCCGGTAGCCATTCGTTCCATTCCGCGGCCAGCTCGGGCGGCAGCCCGTCGGGGCCGACCACGCGCACTCCGGGCGCCGAGGGTGCCTCGGTCAACACCCGGCAGACCTTCTCCAGCCATTGCACGTAGGGCGCGTTGCGGTCCGCCTGCGTCACCCCGGACAGCGTGCGCACGCCGCCGTCGGCAAACCACAGCGCGGCCTGCCGGTAGGGCAGCAGCGCCCGCGTGTCGTTGGCGAGCAGAAAGGCCAGCTCCTCGCTGCCGGCCGCCGCGCGGGCGCGGTGGCCCAGGTCGAGCAGCGCAAGCAGCGGATTGGCCTGCCCCCCCGCAGCGGGGCCGTTCATCGCTTCCTCCCGGCCATCAAGCCCACGGCCCCTGCGTCAGCGTGCGGGCGAGCGCGGCGAGGCGCTCGCCAACCCCTTGCGGACGTGCTGCATGGCGGATCTGCTCGGCCAGGCCCGTGCGGCCGGCCGCGGCCAGCGGCTGCGCCGGCCTCTCCAGCGCCGCACCGCGCTGGGCGCCCGTGCGTCCGTCGCCGACGACGAACTTGAAGGTCGCCACCGCCTCGCGGCCGTGGTTGTCACGGGCAATCACGCGCACCTCCACCGTGCCCTTCACGTTCGCGGACGCCTTCACCACGAACTTGCCCGAACTCGCGTCGAACACGATCCACGGTGGCAGCGCCGCACCGTTGGCCTGCTCGGCCCGCAGCGTCACGGTCGCGTTCGGGTTCGCATGGGCGAAGGCATCGTGCGGAACCGGGATCACGGCGGGACTGCCGGCCTGCACCGCAGTGTCCGAGATGCCGCGCGCCAGCATGATCCCGTCGCCTGCCGCGCCCGACGAGGGCGCGAGCACGGCGATCTGGAAGCCTCCCTGCGAGGGCGGTGTCAGCGTCGGCGTGAGGCTGATGCCGGTGCCGGGGGTGCGCTGGGTGTCGCTCGCGCTGGACGGCGGCGCAGTCGGAGTCGCCAGCGGCGTCGGGGGCTCCAGCATCGTCGGGCTGCCGGAGGTGACCGGCGTGTTGAGCGGCGAGCTCGGCGGCAGGAAGGTCGCGGGCGGCGCGGCCGGCGGTGCGCTCGGCGTCGTCGGGGGAGTCGGGGGAGTCGGCGTCGGCGGCGTGCTCGGCACGGGCGGGGTGGGCGGCTGCAGTTGCGGCTGCGGCTGCGGAATCACTGTTGCGCTCGCCTCGCTCGCCACTTGCTCCACGCTGCCGTGGGTGTCGGTGTAGGTGGCGACAACGCGCAGGCGGTGGCCTAGTTCGGCAGCGCTCGGCAGGTAGCTGTCGGTGGTGGCGCCGGCGATGTCCGTCCAGCCCCCGTTGCCGTCAGTGACCTGCCAGCGATAGCTCACCGGGCCGACGCCGTCCGGATCGGCCAGCGTGTTCGAGGCGCGTAGCACGGCCCCGATCTGCGGAGTGCCGGTGATCGCCACGCTGCCGGTGTGCGGATCGTTCACGTCGATTGCGTAGGCCTGGCTGAAGACCGGGCCGTCGTTGCCGGCCGTATCCGCGACCTTGACCTTCAGTGTGCCGGCGGACGGTAGCGTGAGGCCGGCAACGGACCAGCGGGTGCCGTCGGTCGTTGCGGTGCGCCAGGTCGTGCCGCCATCGAGGGAGACGAACACGCGCTCGCCCTCTGCGAGCGGCGCCGACAGGCGACCGCTCAGGGTCTGCGCGGCATTGCGGGTTACGAAGTCGGCCGCGCCGGTGTCGTCTGACAGCGCGACCTCGCCGATCGTCGTGGTCGGAGCGCTGCTGTCGAGCACGTAGGTGCGGCTCGCGACCGCGCCGTCGTTGCCGGCGGTGTCGGTCACCTTGACCTTCAGCGTGTTGCTGCCAGTGAGGGTGACGCCGCCGAGCGACCAGTTCGTGCCATCCGTCGCCGCTGCGGTCCAGGTCGTGCCGTCGTCGAGGGACACATAGACGGTCTCACCGGCGCCGAGCGGGGCCGACAGCGTGCCGCTGACGGTCTGGGACGCAGCGCCCGTGACGAGGTCGCCGTTGGTGGTGCCGTTCGCGGCGGTGTCGGCCGAGAAGCTCACCGAGGTGACCGTTGCGGTCGGGGCCGTGGTGTCGAGCACGTAGGCGCGGCTCGCGACCGCGCCGTCGTTGCCGGCGGGGTCGGTCACCTTGACCTTCAGCGTGTTGCTGCCGGTGAGGGTGACGCCGCCGAGCGACCAGTTCGTGCCATCCGTCGCCGCCGCGGCCCAGGTCGTGCCGTCGTCGAGGGATACATAGACGGTCTCACCGGCGCCGAGCGGGGCCGACAGCGTGCCGCTGACGGTCTGGGATGCAGTGCTCGTGACGAGGTCGCCGTTGGTGGTGCCGTTCGCGGCGGTGTCGGCCGAGAAGCTCACCGAGGTGACCGTTGCGGTCGGGGCCGTGGTGTCGAGCACGTAGGCGCGGCTCGCGACCGCGCCGTCGTTGCCGGCGGTGTCGGTCACCTTGACCTTCAGTGTGTTGCTGCCGGTGAGGGTGACGCCGCCGAGCGACCAGTTCGTGCCATCCGTCGCCGCCGCGGCCCAGGTCGTGCCGTCGTCGAGGGATACATAGACGGTCTCACCGGCGCCGAGCGGGGCCGACAGCGTGCCGCTGACGGTCTGGGACGCAGTGCTCGTGACGAGGTCGCCGTTGGTGGTGCCGTTCGCGGCGGTGTCGGCCGAGAAGCTCACCGAGGTGACCGTTGCGGTCGGGGCCGTGGTGTCGAGCACGTAGGCGCGGCTCGCGACCGCGCCGTCGTTGCCGGCGGTGTCGGTCACCTTGACCTTCAGCGTGTTGCTGCCGGTGAGGGTGACGCCGCCGAGCGACCAGTTCGTGCCATCCGTCGCCGCCGCGGCCCAGGTCGTGCCGTCGTCGAGGGATACATAGACGGTCTCACCGGCGCCGAGTGGGGCCGACAGCGTGCCGCTGACGGTCTGGGACGCAGTGCTCGTGACGAGGTCGCCGTTGGTGGTGCCGTTCGCGGCGGTGTCGGCCGAGAAGCTCACCGAGGTGACCGTTGCGGTCGGGGCCGTGG
Source organism: Zoogloea sp. GDB6 (assembly GCF_056724105.1). Lineage (NCBI taxonomy): Bacteria > Pseudomonadati > Pseudomonadota > Betaproteobacteria > Rhodocyclales > Zoogloeaceae > Zoogloea > Zoogloea sp. GDB6. Next base: position 1,544,717 of record NZ_CM161497.1, read on the forward strand.
TGTCGAGCACGTAGGCGCGGCTCGCGACCGCGCCGTCGTTGCCGGCGGTGTCGGTCACCTTGACCTTCAGCGTGTTGCTGCCGGTGAGGGTGACGCCGCCGAGCGACCAGTTCGTGCCATCCGTCGCCGCCGCGGCCCAGGTCGTGCCGTCGTCGAGGGATACATAGACGGTCTCACCGGCGCCGAGCGGGGCCGACAGCGTGCCGCTGACGGTCTGGGACGCAGCGCCCGTGACGAGGTCGCCGTTGGTGGTGCCGTTCGCGGCGGTGTCGGCCGAGAAGCTCACCGAGGTGACCGTTGCGGTCGGGGCCGTGGTGTCGAGCACGTAGGTGCGGCTCGCGACCGCGCCGTCGTTGCCGGCGGTGTCGGTCACCTTGACCTTTAGCGTGTTGCTGCCGGTGAGGGGGACGCCGCCGAGCGACCAGTTCGTGCCATCCGTCGCCGCTGCGGCCCAGGTCGTGCCGTCGTCGAGGGATACATAGACGGTCTCACCGGCGCCGAGCGGGGCCGACAGCGTGCCGCTGACGGTCTGGGACGCAGCGCCCGTGACGAGGTCACCGTTGGTAGTGCCGTTCGCGGCGGTGTCGGCCGAGAAGCTGACGGACGTGACTGTCGCGATCATCCTGTTCGCAATGGCGGTATAGCTTGCCGGGGCGGTCTGCGTGCCGCCGTTGCCATCGTCCGCTGTTACGATGACGCGCACATACTTGTGCGCATCGAACGGGGTCAGCGTGTAGCTGGCGCTGGTGGCGCCGCTGATCGACGCACCGTTGGTGCCATTGGTGTCGTCGGCGCGGTACCACTGGTAGGTGTAGCTGCGGTTGTCGCCATCCGCATCGCTCCAGCTGCCGTTGGTGGTCGACAGCGCGTTGCCGACCGTCGCGGTGCCGGAGATGGACGGAGCAACGGAGTTCGTTGGTGCGGAGTTCGTGATCTCCGTCCAGGCGGAGTTCGCGGTCGGGGTGCCTCCGTTGCCGTCATTGGCGGTCACGACGACGCGCAGGTACTTGTGCGCATCGGACGTGGTCAGCGTGTAGCTGGCGCTGGTGGCGCCGCTGATCGAGGCGCCGTTGGTGCCGTCGGTGTCGTCGGCGCGGTACCACTGGTAGGTGTAGTTGCGGTTGTCGCCATCCGCATCGCTCCAGCTGCCGTGGGTGGTCGACAGCGCGTTGCCGACCGTCGCGGTGCCGCTGATGCTCGGCGCGGTGCTGTTGACCGGGGCCGAGTTCGTGACCGGGGTGTAGGTCGTCGTCGCGGTCTGGGTGCCTCCGTTGCCGTCGTTGGCGGTCACGACGACGCGCAGGTACTTGTGCGCATCCGAGGTGGTCAGCGTGTAGCTGGCGCTGGTGGCACCGCTGATCGACGCACCGTTGGTGCCGTCGGTGTCGTCGGCCCGGTACCACTGGTAGGTGTAGCTGCGGTTGTCGCCATCCGCGTCGCTCCAGCTGCCGTTGGTGGTGCTGAGGCTGTTGCCGACCGTCGCGGTGCCGCTGATGCTCGGCGCGGCGCTGTTGACCGGGGCCGAGTTGGTGATTTCGGTGTAGGTGGAGGTCGCGGTCGGCGTGGCGCCCTTGCCGTCGTTGGCGGTCACGACGACGCGCAGGTACTTGTGCGCATCGGACGCGGTCAGCGTGTAGCTGGCGCTGGTGGCGCCGCTGATCGACGCACCGTTGGTGCCGTCGGTGTCGTCGGCGCGGTACCACTGGTAGGTGTAGCTGCGGTTGTCGCCATCCGCATCGCTCCAGCTGCCGTTGGTGGTGCTGAGGCTGTTGCCGACCGTCGCGGTGCCGCTGATGCTCGGCACAGCGCTGTTGACCGGGACCGAGTTCGTGACCGCGGTGTAGGTGGAGGTCGCGGTCGGCGTGGCGCCCTTGCCGTCGTTGGCGGTCACGACGACGCGCAGGTACTTGTGCGCATCGGACGTGGTCAGCGTGTAGCTGGCGCTGGTGGCGCCGCTGATCGAGGCGCCGTTGGTGCCATTGGTGTCGTCGGCCCGGTACCACTGGTAGGTGTAGCTGCGGTTGTCGCCATCCGCATCGCTCCAGCTGCCGTTGGTGGTGCTGAGGCTGTTGCCGACCGTCGCGGTGCCGCTGATGCTCGGCACAGCGCTGTTGACCGGGGCCGAGTTCGTGACCGCGGTGTAGGTGGAGGTCGCGGTCGGCGTGGCGCCCTTGCCGTCGTTGGCGGTCACGACGACGCGCAGGTACTTGTGCGCATCGGACGTGGTCAGCGTGTAGCTGGCGCTGGTGGCGCCGCTGATCGAGGCGCCGTTGGTGCCATTGGTGTCGTCGGCCCGGTACCACTGGTAGGTGTAGCTGCGGTTGTCGCCATCCGCGTCGCTCCAGCTGCCGTTGGTGGTCGACAGCGCGTTGCCGACCGTCGCGGTGCCGCTGATGCTCGGCGTGGTGCTGTTGACCGGGGCCGAGTTCGTGACCGCAGTGTAGTTCGTCGTCGCGGTCTGGGTGCCTCCGTTGCCGTCATTGGCGGTCACGACGACGCGCAGGTACTTGCGCGCATCGGACGTGGTCAGCGTGTAGCTGGCGCTGGTGGCGCCGCTGATCGAGGCGCCGTTGGTGCCGTCGGTGTCGTCGGCGCGGTACCACTGGTAGGTGTAGCTGCGGTTGTCGCCATCCGCGTCGCTCCAGCTGCCGTTGGTGGTGCTGAGGCTGTTGCCGACCGTCGCAGTGCCGCTGATGCTCGGCACAGCGCTGTTGACCGGGGCCGAGTTGGTGATTTCGGTGTAGGTGGAGGTCGCGGTCGGCGTGGCGCCCTTGCCGTCGTTGGCAGTCACGACGACGCGCAGGTACTTGTGCGCATCGGACGTGGTCAGCGTGTAGCTGGCGCTGGTGGCGCCGCTGATCGACGCACCGTTGGTGCCATTGGTGTCGTCGGCCCGGTACCACTGGTAGGTGTAGCTGCGGTTGTCGCCATCCGCATCGCTCCAGCTGCCGTTGGTAGTGCTGAGGCTGTTGCCGACCGTCGCGGTGCCGCTGATGCTCGGCGCGGTGCTGTTGACCGGGGCCGAGTTCGTGACCGCGGTGTAGGTGGAGGTCGCGGTCGGCGTGGCGCCCTTGCCGTCGTTGGCGGTCACGACGACGCGCAGGTACTTGTGCGCATCCGAGGTGGTCAGCGTGTAGCTGGCGCTGGTGGCGCCGCTGATCGACGCACCGTTGGTGCCGTCGGTGTCGTCGGCCCGGTACCACTGGTAGGTGTAGCTGCGGTTGTCGCCATCCGCATCGCTCCAGCTACCGTTGGTGGTGCTGAGGCTGTTGCCGACCGTCGCGGTGCCGCTGATGCTCGGCGCGGTGCTGTTGACCGGGGCCGAGTTCGTGACCGCGGTGTAGGCGGAGTTCGCGGTCGGCGTGGCGCCCTTGCCGTCGTTGGCGGTCACGACGACGCGCAGGTACTTGTGCGCATCGGACGTGGTCAGCGTGTAGCTTGCGCTGGTGGCGCCGCTGATCGACGCACCGTTGGTGCCGTCGGTGTCGTCGGCGCGGTACCACTGGTAGGTGTAGCTGCGGTTGTCGCCATCCGCGTCGCTCCAGCTGCCGTTGGTGGTGCTGAGGCTGTTGCCGACCGTCGCAGTGCCGCTGATGCTCGGCGCGGTGCTGTTGACCGGGGCCGAGTTCGTGACCGCGGTGTAGGTGGAGTTCGCGGTCGGCGTGGCGCCCTTGCCGTCGTTGGCGGTCACGACGACGCGCAGGTACTTGTGCGCATCGGACGTGGTCAGCGTGTAGCTGGCGCTGGTGGCGCCGCTGATCGACGTACCGTTGGTGCCGTCGGTGTCGTCGGCGCGGTACCACTGGTAGGTGTAGCTGCGGTTGTCGCCATCCGCATCGCTCCAGCTGCCGTTGGTGGTGCTGAGGCTGTTGCCGACCGTCGTGGTGCCGCTGATACTCGGCGCGGTGCTGTTGACCGGGGCCGAGTTCGTGACCGCGGTGTAGGTGGAACTCGCGGTCGGCGTGGCGCCCTTGCCGTCGTTGGCGGTCACGACGACGCGCAGGTACTTGTGCGCATCGGACGTGGTCAGCGTGTAGCTGGCGCTGGTGGCGCCGCTGATCGACGCACCGTTGGTGCCGTCGGTGTCGTCGGCGCGGTACCACTGGTAGGTGTAGCTGCGGTTGTCGCCATCCGCATCGCTCCAGCTGCCGTTGGTGGTGCTGAGGCTGTTGCCGACCGTCGCGGTGCCGCTGATGCTCGGCGTGGTGCTGTTGACCGGGGCCGAGTTTGTGACCGCGGTGTAGGTGGAACTCGCGGTCGGCGTGGCGCCCTTGCCGTCGTTGGCGGTCACGACGACGCGCAGGTACTTGTGCGCATCCGAGGTGGTCAGCGTGTAGCTGGCGCTGGTGGCGCCGCTGATCGACGCACCGTTGGTGCCGTTGGTGTCGTCGGCGCGGTACCACTGGTAGGTGTAGCTGCGGTTGTCGCCATCCGCGTCGCTCCAGCTGCCGTTGGTGGTGCTGAGGCTGTTGCCGACCGTCGCGGTGCCGCTGATGCTCGGCGCGGTGCTGTTGACCGGGGCCGAGTTCGTGACCGCGGTGTAGGCGGAGGTCGCGGTCGGCGTGGCGCCCTTGCCGTCGTTGGCAGTCACGACGATGCGCAGGTACTTGTGCGCATCGGACGTGGTCAGCGTATAGCTGGCGCTGGTGGCGCCGCTGATCGAGGCACCGTTGGTGCCGTTGGTGTCGTCGGCGCGGTACCACTGGTAGGTGTAGCTGCGGTTGTCGCCATCCGCGTCGCTCCAGCTGCCGTTGGTGGTCGACAGCGCGTTGCCGACCGTCGCGGTGCCGCTGATGCTCGGCACAGCGCTGTTGACCGGGGCTGAGTTCGTGACTGCGGTGTAGGTCGTCGTCGCGGTCTGGGTGCCTCCGTTGCCGTCGTTGGCGGTCACGACGACGCGCAGGTACTTGTGCGCATCCGAGGTGGTCAGCGTGTAGCTGGCGCTGGTGGCGCCGCTGATCGACGCACCGTTGGTGCCGTTGGTGTCGTCGGCGCGGTACCACTGGTAGGTGTAGGTGAGCGAGTCACCGTCCGCATCGCTCCAGCTGCCGTTGGTGGTGCTGAGGCTGTTGCCGACCGTCGTGGTACCGGAGATGCTCGGCACGGTGCTGTTGACCGGTGCGTTGTTGGCTGCCGCGACCAGCGTGCGGGTCGTGGTGCTCGTCTGGGTCCCGCCCTTGCCGTCGTCGGCCGTCACCACCACCCGCACGTACTTGCTAAGGTCCCCCGCGACCAGCAAGTAACTGCTGTTCGTTGCCCCCGTGATCGCAGTCTCGCCGGTGCCGACTGTGTTGTTCGCACGGTACCACTGGTAGGTGTAGCTGAGCGAGTCGCCGTCGCCGTCCGACCAACTGCCGGTGCCTGCGCTCAGCGTGCTGCCTACCATGTAGGAGCCGCTGACCGACGGCACGACCGACGCACTCGGTACGCTGTTGGTGATTGCAGTCCAGGTGGAGTTCGCGGTCGGCGTGGCGCCCTTGCCGTCGTTGGCGGTCACGACGACGCGCAGGTACTTGTGCGCATCGGACGTGGTCAGCGTGTAGCTGGCGCTGGTGGCGCCGCTGATCGAGGCGCCGTTGGTGCCGTCGGTGTCGTCGGCGCGGTACCACTGGTAGGTGTAGCTGCGGTTGTCGCCATCCGCGTCGCTCCAGCTGCCGTTGGTGGTGCTGAGGCTGTTGCCGACCGTCGCGGTGCCGCTGATGCTCGGCGCGGTGCTGTTGACCGGGGCCGAGTTCGTGACCGCGGTGTAGGCGGAGGTCGCGGTCGGCGTGGCGCCCTTGCCGTCGTTGGCAGTCACGACGACGCGCAGGTACTTGTGCGCATCGGACGCGGTCAGCGTGTAGCTGGCGCTGGTGGCGCCGCTGATCGACGCACCGTTGGTGCCATTGGTGTCGTCGGCCCGGTACCACTGGTAGGTGTAGCTGCGGTTGTCGCCATCCGCATCGCTCCAGCTGCCGTTGGTAGTGCTGAGGCTGTTGCCGACCGTCGCGGTGCCGCTGATGCTCGGCGCGGTGCTGTTGACCGGGGCCGAGTTCGTGACCGCGGTGTAGGTGGAGGTCGCGGTCGGCGTGGCGCCCTTGCCGTCGTTGGCGGTCACGACGACGCGCAGGTACTTGTGCGCATCCGAGGTGGTCAGCGTGTAGCTGGCGCTGGTGGCGCCGCTGATCGACGCACCGTTGGTGCCGTCGGTGTCGTCGGCCCGGTACCACTGGTAGGTGTAGCTGCGGTTGTCGCCATCCGCATCGCTCCAGCTACCGTTGGTGGTGCTGAGGCTGTTGCCGACCGTCGCGGTGCCGCTGATGCTCGGCGCGGTGCTGTTGACCGGGGCCGAGTTCGTGACCGCGGTGTAGGCGGAGTTCGCGGTCGGCGTGGCGCCCTTGCCGTCGTTGGCGGTCACGACGACGCGCAGGTACTTGTGCGCATCGGACGTGGTCAGCGTGTAGCTTGCGCTGGTGGCGCCGCTGATCGACGCACCGTTGGTGCCGTCGGTGTCGTCGGCGCGGTACCACTGGTAGGTGTAGCTGCGGTTGTCGCCATCCGCGTCGCTCCAGCTGCCGTTGGTGGTGCTGAGGCTGTTGCCGACCGTCGCAGTGCCGCTGATGCTCGGCGCGGTGCTGTTGACCGGGGCCGAGTTCGTGACCGCGGTGTAGGTGGAGTTCGCGGTCGGCGTGGCGCCCTTGCCGTCGTTGGCGGTCACGACGACGCGCAGGTACTTGTGCGCATCGGACGTGGTCAGCGTGTAGCTGGCGCTGGTGGCGCCGCTGATCGACGTACCGTTGGTGCCATTGGTGTCGTCGGCGCGGTACCACTGGTAGGTGTAGCTGCGGTTGTCGCCATCCGCATCGCTCCAGCTGCCGTTGGTGGTCGACAGCGCGTTGCCGACCGTCGCGGTGCCGGAGATGGACGGAGCAACGGAGTTCGTTGGTGCGGAGTTCGTGATCTCCGTCCAGGCGGAGTTCGCGGTCGGGGTGTTGCTGTTGCCGTCGCTGGCGGTCACGACGACGCGCAGGTACTTGTGCGCATCGGACGTGGTCAGCGTATAGCTGGCGCTGGTGGCGCCGCTGATCGATGCGCCGTTCGTGCCGTTGGTGTCGTCGGCGCGGTACCACTGGTACGTGTAGCTCAGCGTGTCGTTTTCGGCATCGGTCCAGGTTCCGTCGGTGGACGACAACGCATTGCCGACGGTGGTGCTGCCGCTGACGGCAGGCAGCACGCTGTTCACGGGGGCGGCGTTGAGGTTCTGCAACGAGACGGTCACAGTCGCCTGCCGGTTCACCGTCGAGTTGTTGTTGCCCGAGCCGCTGTCGGTGACGGTGGTGAGCGTGACGACGCGATTGCCGGCCGTCGCGGTGGAGTCGCTGTTGCGGTACTCGATGCCGTCGACGAGCGTGGCCATCTGCGCATCGCTGCGGGTCATGCCGCTCAGCGTGATGGTGGCGGTGCCGGAGACGACGCTGACGCTGTAGTTGCCGATGCCGGAGATCGTGCCGCTCGCGCCGTTCGTCAGCGCGAGGTCGGTGCCGCCGATCTTCAGGTATTCGGTCGTGTCGGCGACGTTGGTGACAGTGAGCGTGGCGCCGGTGAAGGTCTGACCGGAGTCGTTGGTGGCTGCGGCGGTGCCGCTGAAGAGGCTGACGCCGCTGCTCGCGCCCTGCGTGAAGGTCGGCGTCGCGCCGGTCGCGGTGAGGGTGGGGGCCATCGTGTCGGCCGTGGTGAAGGCAATGCCGGTGACGTCGCGCATCGCGACCGAGGTCGCGTTGTTGGTGCCGCCATCGACGCTTGCGGTAAAGGCGCCGTCGTCCACTTCGACGTAGATGTGCTTGCCCTTGGGTAGCGCGGAGGTGGGGTCGATCGTGACCTTGCCGTTCGAGATCGTCACGGCGCTGCTGGCGACGTCGATCGCCTCGATCAGCGCGTTCGTGTCGGCGTTGTAAATGCGCACGAAATGGCTGCCGGTGGCCTTCGCGATGTCCGAGCCGAAATCGAGCACGATGTTCGTGCCGGCATCGACGCCGACCGCGCCGTTGAGCGGGCGTGCTTGGCCGATGAACTGGAAGCGGGTCGAGCCGTATTCGTAGGCGCCGGCGTCTGGGGCGCCAACGTTGCGCAGGAAGCCGCGCTGGTCGGCCGTGAGGCCACCGATGGTGCTCCCGAGGCCGTTCGCGCTGCTCCCGTTCAGAAGCGCCAGCGTGTCGGTCGGACCGCCGTTGCGTGCGTCCGACGGTGAGAGGTCCGATCCCGTGAGGGCGGTCGTGGTCGAATTGTTGGTCGCGGTGTCGAAGGACGAGGCGTTTTCGATGAGGCTGTTGCGTACCGTCACCGCTTGTGCCGACGACAGAACGACGTCTCCGGAGCCATCGGAATAAATGATCGAGTCGCTGATCAGGATCGGCGTATTGGTCCCACTGCCGGCATAGATCTGCCGGTTGTGGGGGCTGATGTTGTTGGCAATCGTCGAGTTGCGGATCGTGACCTGTCCGTTGCTCGTGTCGTACGCATTGAGCTCGATTGCCGCACCATCCGCGCTGCCGGCGGTGTAGGTCGTGTTCCCGGTGATGGTCGAATTCTCGATCGTCAGCGTGTCGCCCGATTGGGTGCCAGGGCTCCAGTAGATCGCGGCTCCCAGGTTCATGTGGTTGCCGTACAGATATGAGTCCCGGATGATCACCTGGTGAGTTCCGCCGACGTACATGCCGCCGCCGGAGCTTGTCGTGGGGTTCAGGCCATTGTTCGTGAGCGAGGAGTTCTCGAGCAGCAGGGTGTCGGCCGACATCGCGAAGATGGCTGAGCCGGCCGTGTTGGTGATCGTGCTGTTGCGCAGCGTCAGCTTGGCAGTGGGAAGGCCGAAACTCCCAAGCGTGATCCCGACCCCCAGGTCGTGCGAAGTCGCGCCGACGGAAGTGTGGTCGATGACGACACCATCGAGGGTCAGGTCTTCCTGGTCGTTGATCACGCCGGCATAGCCGACGTTCGGGTCGGAATCGTAGGTCCGGCCGTGGTCCAGGGTGAGACCCCTGATGGAAACCTTGACCAGGTTGTTTTCCTGGCCATCGTCGATCTGGAAGAACTGAGTGGCCCCTGCGCCGTCGATCGTGAGGTTCTCAGCCCCCGGGCCCTGGATCGTCAGATCCTTCGTGATCACGAACCGGTTCGACAGATGCAGCGTGCCTGTGAGGCCGTTCGCGAACGTGATGACGTCCGCTGCGGCGTCCTGTTCGGCCCAGTAGATCGCCTCGCGCAGGCTGAGGCCGGCGCCGTCGGCGATGTCCGCGGCGAGGTTGGCGCCAAAAGTGAGGTTGGTGCCGCTGTCGTCCAGCGTCGTGACGTAATAGATCGTGCCGGTGGTGTCGGGCGTGACCGTGATCGTCGCGTCGCTCCTTGCCGAGGTGCCGCCCGAACCGTCGGCGACCGTGAAGCCGATGCTGCGGGTCGCGCTGGTGGTGGCGTCGGTGTTCGCGTAGGTGATGTTCCCGAGCAGCGCCGACACCGCGGCGGGGGTTGCGTTCGCGTTGAAGGTGACGACGAGGTCCGTGCCGTTGCCGCCGCTGAAGCTGCCGATCGTCGTGCCGCCGTAGGTGACGTTGCTGCCGCTGACGCCGATCAGGCCGCTGCCGCTGCCCTGGCTGCGGATGCCGAGCACGTCGTTGGGGCCTGCGCCGGTGACGGTGAGGCTGCCGTTGTTGAAGTCCGTGTTGTCGGCATCGGTGACGGCCGCGAACGTGCCCTGATCGATCACGCGCGCGCCGCTACCGGCGGTGTAGGCCATCGCGTCGGCGGACAGGTTGGAGAGGACGGGATTGGCCGATGTGCTGGCAGCCGTCGTGGTCACATCGACCTTGGTCGGCGCACTCATGAGATTCCCGATGCTGTCCTTCGCCACGACGTAGACGTCGTACGCCGTACCGGCGCTCAGCCCGGTGACGGAGCCGCTGCCGGTGAAGGGCGAAGACGACGCGGCGAGGCTGCCCGATTGCAGCGCTGTACCGCCGCCCGAGGCAGTGCCGGCCTCGACTTCCGCAGCGGTCGGCGCGGTCGCGCCGTCGGCGACCACGACGTAGTAGATCGTTCCCGCCTCGTCGATGCTGGCGGACAGGGAAAAGCCGGTGGTGGTGGGGCTGGAGGCCGCGGCGGCGACGTCGAAGCTCGGGGCGGTGCGGTCCACCGTGTGCGTGCTGCCGCTGGTGAAGCCCGTGGCAATCGCGTTGCTGGCGGCGTCCTGGATGCCGGTGCCGCTGGAATTCAGGTCCAGCCTCAGCGTGCCGGCGCCGGTAATGCTGTTGACCGTGACCGTATAGGTGCTGCCCGAGCCGGTGACGCTGGAAATCGTGCCGTTGGCCGTGCCGGTATTGGTCAGCGTGAAGTCGCTGGTGTCCACCCCCGTTACGTTCTCGCTGAAGGTGACGGTATAGCTGATCGAGGACGCGTTGGCCGCCGGGCTGCCGGAAACGGTGATGCCGCTGACGGCCGGCGGCGTCGTGTCGGCCAAGCCCAGGGTGATCGAACTGGTCCGTGCGGAGCTGGTCGTTTCGCCGTCATTAACGGTGAGGGTTGCGGTGCGCGTGCCCGCCGTGAAGCTGCCGGCGGTGTTCTGGTATTGGATCAGGCGGATCACCGCCTGATAATCGGCCACCGACGCCGCGCCGCTCAGCGTGAGCGTGGCGCCGTTGTTGGTGATCACGGCGATGCCGTAGGTCCTGGCCGTGCTGACATCCGACGAGGAAAGTGTCAGGCGTTCTGCCGCTCCGTCGGAGGTGCCGGACAGCGTTACCGTGGCACCGAGCAGGCGGGTGTCGCTGTCGCCTTGCGCCAGGACGGCATTGGGCGCGATGAGCACGCCGGAAACGGGAGAGCCGCTGACCACTGCTTCGTCGCTTCCGGCGCCCGCCCCGTTCAGGTCCACCGTCGGGGTGCCGGCGTTCCAATGGACCTCGTACGCTCCCAGGTCGAGGGCGCCGTCGCGGATTCGATCTATGCCACGGATGTCGTAATTTCCGCTGTAATAGGCCGCATTGCTGCTGTTGCCGGCGTTGATGAAGCTGGTGGCTCCGGCCTTGGGGCGGTAATCGCGTGAAGCGGCATCGTTGAATGCGGCGGTCGGATCGTTGATTGCTCCAGAATAATTGTCCGATGCAGTCAGCGTGATGGTGGCGTTCGAACCTTGATATTTAACGGGGTCGTTGTTCGCCGAATTATTGAGCGTATTGCCGGCGAAGATGTTGTTGTAGGCAGTCAGACTGCCCGTCACTGAATTGGTATTGTGGGAAAGAGAGATACCCACGGAGCCAGAGGCTGTGGCAGCAGCGCTCCCGGTCACGGTCAGACTGTTGTTTGCGATGGTGGTGTTGCGGACCACGCCGTCGATGTTACGTCCTCCCGCGAATCGAATCATGCCGCCGCTGCCGGTGTTGGTAGCGGAATCCCAGGTATAGCTGTTGTTCGCGATCACGGAGTTCTCGACCGTGCCGGAACTCCAGAAATTCAAGGGCGCGAAAGCTGCCGTTCCGGATAGCGCCGCAGAGTTGTCAGTGACAATGGAGTTTTTGACGGTAACGGAGGTTGTCGAGGTGTTGCTGGCAATGACGTTCTGCAAGTTGTAGCGGAACAGGCAGCCGTCGATGGTCAACGAACCGTTTTGCGCGCTGATTACCCCGGCAAGTGCTCCTGTCGTACCGAAAAAGCGTTCGAATGTCGCATTTTTCAGCGTGAAAGATCCACTGACCGCGTTGAACACCAGCCCCCGGGCATCCGCGTTGGTTGTCGAGCCGATCGAACTCACATCCCCTGAGAATGTGATGTCGCCAATGTTGTCGCCGTCGACGTCGCCGTTGATGGTCAGGCTGCGGCTGATCGTGAGGGCTACCGAACTGGTGTTCGACGAAAGCTTGATGGTCTCGCCCTTCAGGCTCGATGAAAAGACGATGACGTCGCTGCCGTCGCCCGAGACGGTGATATCCGTTGTGGACGTATTGTTGTTGATGGCAGTCACCGCGTCCCGGAAGGTGACTACACCGTCGTCGCCGGCAGTCGTGGTATCGGAGGTCGAGTTCACGGTAATGACTGCCAGGGAGCCGCTGAAAGCCGCCAGGGCTTCCTGGGTGAAAGGCGCGATGCTATCCACGGGGCCCGAGGAGGCCTCCAGCGTCCAGTCCTGGCCATGTCAACTGCCGGTGTCGTCGTCCGACGCAGCCACATCCGCGCCTGTCAGTGCCGCAACCTTGTCGAGGAATGCTTGGCCGCCATCCCCAGCCCCCACCTTGCAGGCGTAGAAGCGGATATCGCCGTCGGCTGTGAGCGCCTCGCCGATGGCTCGCAGCGAGTCCGCGGCAGCATCGAGTCCATCGGTCCGGTAAACGCGTCCCGACAGGTAAAGAAGGCCGGTACTGCCATGGGAGACGATGGAAACTGCGTCGAGGGAGCTACGCCCCTGAAGGTACTGAGCCATCTGGACGAACGCGTCCCGGTCGGCATCAAGCACGACCACCTCGACGCCAGGTGCGGCACCGTCGATCAAGGTCTGTTTGTCGCCCACCCCGGCATCGATGAATACGACTTCGTGACGAGACACTGCAGCAGGCTGGAGGGCTAATGAAACGCGCGCCTCCGGCAGCAAATCGTGGGCGGTATCCGCCTGCAGTGCGTCTTGTGTGGAGACAAGAGTTCTCACCGCCGTATCCACCGCTGCTCCGTCGAACATGAAGCGCTGCTCCAGCGCGATCGGCCGCAGCAGCGGCGTGCCGGAACGCCGGCGCGAAGGCGGCGCGGTCGCGGCCGGGCAACCGCCATCGATCAGTTCGGAACGTCGTTGCCCGGCGTCGGCCCCTTCGGCGGTGCGGCTGTCCGAGCAGGGCTTGCCGCGCCCGCGCACGGTTTCGGCGGCGGCAACGAAGGTGCGGCTGATTTCATTCCAGACGGAGCGGTAGATGCGATTCATGTTTTTTTCGCTTGATTCTTGTTCGGAGGCGGACGGAGCGGAGGGCCTTACTGGCCGGCGGGCGGCGCCATCAGCACCTTGCCGCTCATGCCGGCGACGAGTTCATTGAATTTGCCGTCGATCGCGGCGGACAGCTTCACCGACTGGCTCACGGGATCGACCTTCGCGCCGACGCGCTGCACCTTGGCCGGATAGGTCTTGCCGGTCTCATCGATGGCCACCTGGAATGCGGTGCCGGTCTTGACCCACGCGAGCCATTTGCTCGGCACGATGAATTCGAGTTCGAGCTGCGAGTCGTCGAGGATCTCGAGCAGCGCCTGGCCGGGTTGCACGTATTGCTGCTCGCGCACCTTCTGCTCGGCGACGCGGCCGGCGAAGGGCGCGGCGACCGAGCATTTGGCGAGCACGGCCGCGTTCGAGGCGACTTCGGCGCGGTTCTTCGCGACCTCGGCTTCGGCCATCTCGACCTCGAGCTTGCCGGCCGAGCCGAGCTCGTTGAGGCGCCGGTTCGCGCTCGAGGTCTTCTCGGCGGCGCCGAGGGCGGCCTTGGCCTTGTTGAGCTGGGCCTGCTGCAGGCTACAGTCGAAACTGACCAGTGCCTGGCCGGCCGCGAAACGGCCGCCTTCTGCCACCGGCAGGCGGTTCACCTTGGCGCCGATCTCGGCGGCGATCGTGGTGTAGCGGCGCGGCGCGAGCTGGGCGCGGATTTCGCGCCGCTCGAGGGCCGGTGCCGCGGCGGCCGGGGCGACCGCCGGGCGGGGCGGCGGCAGCGGCGCGCGTGCAGGATCCGCGGCGAGCGCGGCCGACGCGACCAGCGCGAGCGCCGCGGGGACGAGGGCGCGGGCCCTCATTGGGCCGCTTCCGCGCCGGCTTCGTCGAGCCGCGCCTCGTTCCAGCTGCGCAGCGATTGGCCGACCGCCTTCGACAGTTCGGCAAGCGGCATATCGCGGCTGCCTTTGATCGCCGGCTCCATGCCGAGGGTGGCTTGCAGCTTGTTCGCGGCGGCCTGGGCCTGCGCAAGGGCCTGGTAGCGGCGCAGTTGCGACAGAATCGCAGCGGTGCGATTCGAGACGACGTCGAGGCGGCCCACCGTTTCGGCTTCCTCGCGGCGTGCGGTGTGGCTCGCGATGTCGGCATCGGCCTTCCAGATCGCCTCGGCACGCTTGAGCTGCTTGAGCGCGTTCGCGTACTGCAGGCGCGCGACATGGAGCTGCGCGAGCACCGCCATGCGCGTGGCGAGGCGCTTCTGGTCGGCCAGCGCGACGCCGGCCTCGGCGAGTTTCATCTGCGCCGGCGCGGAGAGCAGGCCGAGCAGGTTGAAGGAGATCTGCGCGCCGGCCTCGGTCCAGCTCTGGTTGATCAGGTAGCTGTCGTCGCTGTGCTTGCTGCCGTAGTTGAACGACAGGCCCGGGAAGAGCTTGAGCAACGCGCGACGGGTCTCCTGCTGCGCGATGCGGGAGTTGTAGACGGATTCGCGCAGGTCGGCGTTGCGGGTGAGGGCGAGGGTCTCCATCTTCTCGACCGGCATGTCGAGCCAGCGCCCGTCGGCCGCGGCCGACGGTTCGACGACGGTCAGCTGGGTGCCGAGGGGCAGGTTCGTCAGCGCCGCCAGTTCGATGCGGGCGGTCGAGAGTTCCTGGTCGATCGCTTCGAGCAGGCGCAGGTTCTCGAGCAGCTGGCGCTGATAGCGTAGCGATTCGATCGGATTCTTCAGGCGCTCGGCCTCGGCCTTGCGTGCATCGGCGAGGGCCTCCTCGCCGGCGCGCAGCGTCGCGAGCACCTCGTCCTTGAGCTTTTGCGCCGAGGCGGCCCGCCAGAAGGCGGTGCGCACGTCCTGCACGAGCAGGTGCAGCGCCTTCCTGCGATGCTCGCCGGCGATCAGCACGCGGTCGGCGTTCTGCTTGGAGGCGTAATAGCTCTGGCCGAAATCGAGCAGGCTCCATGTGAAGGTCAGTTCGGTCGTCGTCGCGTTGCGGTCGCTGGAGATGAACGGATGGGCGAGCGAGGGCTGGCCGGTGACCGAATCGCGGCTGCGCGAGATCAGCTCGTTGTCGCGCGAGCGGTAGCCGGCGCCCGCGATCACCTTCGGCAGCAGGTCGTACTGGCCGACTTCGAGCTGGCCGGACGCGATCGCCTCTTCCATCAGCCGGGTGCGGCGGTCGAGGTTGTACTTCAGCGCCCGGGCGATCGCCTCTTCCAGCGTCAGTGGGCCGGCGAGTGGCTCGACCCCTTCCTGGAGGCGCGCGCCGTCGGCCTGCGTGGTCGCGGCGATTTCGGTCGAGGTGAGCGGTTGCGGCGCGAGCGAGGCGCAGCCGGAGGCAAGCAGGATCGCCGCGAGCGGCGGCACGAGTTTCAGCGACAGGGCGGGGCGGCGGGAAGCGGGCATTCTTGTTGTTTCCTGACGAAGACGGGCCGAAAAAGGTGAAGGACTGTTGCGAGCTGAGGCGGCGTGATGAGGCACCCATCGATGATCGGGGGCTGCAGGCCGCTCCAACGTGTCCGTTTTATGACGGCTACCAGGCACGAAACTTGAGAGCATTTTTCAATCTGCCCGAATTGATCGAGAATGCGTGTTTTCGGCGTGCTGCAGCCGTGCTTTCGCCGTCCTGCCGCTCCCAGATCCACTCCGTCCGCTAGTCCCACCTGCATGTCCCTTCCGAACCTGGCCGAAGCCCTGGCCCATCACGAGGCCGGCCGTCCCGACGAGGCGGAGGCGATCTACCGCCGAATCCTGGAGCACGATCCGTGCAGCGCCGATGCGCTGCATCTGCTCGGCGTGCTGCAAGCCGAACGGGGCGAGCAGGCGTCCGCCGAAAGCCTGATCCGGGCGGCCCTCGCGATCGCCGATGAGCCCGATTACCGCTATAACCTCGGCCAGTTCCTCGCCGGCCGCGGCCGGTTGGACGAAGCGGCCGAGGCCTTCGCCGCGGTCGTCTGCCTGAAGGCCGATCATGCCGCGGCGCTCCTGGCGCTCGGTGTCGTGCTGAGGCGCCTGCGCCGGCCCGGCGAGTCGATCGACGCGCTGCGCCGGGCGCTCGCGATCCGGCCGGATCTGGCCGAAGCCCATTCGAACCTCGGCATTGTGTTTCAGGAGGTCGGCCGCCCGGAGCTCGCGATCGCCGCCTTCTGCGACGCGATCCGCTGCTGCCCGGATCATGCCGAGGCCCATTGCAATCTCGGCCATGTGCTGCAGACTCAGGGGCGGCTCGGCGAGGCGGCGGCCTCCATCGGCATGGCGCTGCATTTCCGGCCCGATCTGCCCGAGGGTTGGTGCAACCTCGGTAACGTGCTGAAGGACCAGGGGCGGCTCGGCGAAGCGCTCGCCGCCTACCGTCGTGCGCTGCAGGTCGTGCCGGGCCTTCCGCTTGCGCTCAGCAACCTGTTGATGGGGATGCATTACGGCTCGGAATGGGGGAATGCCGATTTTCTGGCTGTCGCGCGCGAGATGGGGGCGCAGCAGGCCGCTGCGCCCGCCGCCGTGGCGCCGGTGGCGGCGGTCGGGGCGGCGGAGCGTCCGCTGCGGATCGGCTACATGTCCGGCGACTTCAACAGCCATCCGGTCGGCTATTTTCTCGAGAGCGTGCTGGCCGCGCACGACCGCCGGCGCGTGACGGTGCTGTGCTACGCGAACAACAGCCGCAGCGATGCGCTGACCGAGCGGCTGCGCGGGCTTGCCGACGGCTGGCGGGAGATCGTCGCGCTCGGCGACGAGGCGGTCGCGGCGCAGATCCGCGAGGACCGGATCGACGTGCTGGTGGATCTGTCCGGGCATACCGGCAACAACCGGCTCGGTCTCTTCGCGCGCCGGCTTGCGCCGGTGCAGGTGAGCTGGCTCGGCTATTTCGGCAGCACCGGCCTGCCGGAGATGGACTGGGTGCTCGCCGACCGCCACGTGATCCCGCTCGGCGAAGAGCGCTTCTTCAGCGAGGCGGTCTGGCGTCTGCCCGCGAGCTACCTGTGCTTCACGCCGCCCGCCGTGGAGCTGCCGGTGGGCCCGCCGCCGATGCTTGCCGAAGGCTGCGTGACCTTCGGCTGCTTCAACAACCGCGCCAAGATCGGGCTGGCCTGCGTCGCCCTGTGGTCGGCCACGCTGGCCGCGCTGCCGCAGGCGCGCCTGTTGCTGAAGGCCCGCCAGTTCGGCGACGCCGGCGTGCGCGAGGCGCTGCGCGCGCAGTTCGCCGCACACGGAATAGCCGCGAACCGGCTGCGCATGGAAGGGGAGAGTTCGCGCACGGACTATCTGGCTGCCTACGGCCGCATCGACGTGGCGCTGGATCCGACCCCTTTCGGTGGCGGCACGACGACGGCCGAATGCCTGTGGATGGGGGTGCCGGTGCTGTCGCTGCGCGGCGACCGCTGGGCCGGGCGGATCGGCCAGAGCTTTCTCGCGACGCTGGGGCTCTCGGAGCGGCTGGTGGCGGCAGACCCGGCGGATTTCGTCGCGAAGGCCGCCGCGCTCATCGGCGATGCCACGGCCCTCGCGCAGTTGCGCGCCGAACTGCGCCCGCGCCTGCTGGCTTCTTCGGTCTGCGACGCGGGCGCCTTTGCGCGCGATCTGGAAGACGCGTTTGTCGGGATGTGGCAGGCGGCGCGGGGCGGCGCTGCCTGAACGCTCGCCTGATGGCTTCTGGCGCCGGTTCTAGCGGTAGAAGTAGTAGCTGGCCGAGTAGGGCACGCGGAGCACTTCGCCGAGCTTGCCCCCAGTGCAGGATTCCGCCGGCGGCAGGCCGTCGAGCGCCTGGCGCGTAGCCATGAAGTGCTGAACGATCTGGCCCGCACGCGTGGTTATACGCTGCAGATTGAACTGACGACGCAGAGCTTCCGCCTGAGCGGCGACGAAGCCGCCCTCGCCGAACGCGACGAGGCGATCGCCGCGCGCGAAGCCAGCCTCGCCCGGCTGCCCCGCATTCCTGCCCGGAATATCCTCTTTCCATCCCCGTCGATCGCTGCCTTCCGGCCCGCCTTGCCGATGAGAGGCTGCCGAGTCCGGCCCGCGACTTGCTAAACTCCGTCCCATGCTGTTCACTTGCCCCCCGAATATCGCTGCCGCGGCGGCCGCCCCGGCCCCGCAGGGCTGGCAGGCACGGCTCGAGCTGGGTTTCGAAGCGTCCGGTGACGGGCGCACCATTCTGGCGCATCGCCGCCACGAGGGCCCATTGCGGGTGCAGAAGGCCTTGTACCCGGAAGGTCCGCAGGTCTGCCATGCGCTGATCCTCCATCCGCCGGCCGGCATCGCCGGCGGCGACGAGCTGACCCTGGCGGTCCGTCTGGAGGAGGGCGCCAAGGCGCTGCTGACCACCCCGGGCGCCGGCAAGTGGTATCGCAGCAAGGGCCCGCTGGCCCGCCAGACCCTCGATTTCCGGGTTGCCGCCGGCGGCGTGCTGGAATGGCTGCCGCAGGAGAGCATCGTCTTCGCCGACGCGCGCGGCCACACCGAGACCCGCGTGCAGCTCGCCGGCGACGCGGTGTTCGTCGGCCTCGACCTGCTGTGCCTCGGCCGTACAGCCTCCGGCGAGCGTTTCGATGCCGGCCGCCTGCGCCTCTGGTCGCGCATCGAGCGTGACGGCCGGCTGATCTGGTGCGAGCAGGGCGATATCGAAGGCGGCTCGCGCCTCCTCGATTCGCCGGTGGGCCTCGCCGGCCAGCCGGTCTGCGGCACCCTGCTGGTGGCTAGCGAGCTGGCCGACGCGGCCCTCGTTGCCGCGTGCCGCGAGATCCGCCCGCTCGCCGGCGAGGGCGCCGTCACCCGCCTGCCGGGCCTGCTGGTGGCGCGCTACCTGGGCCCCGCCGCCGAGCCCGCCCGCGCATGGTTCGCCGCGCTGTGGGGCGTGCTGCGCCCCGTGCTCGCCGGCCGCCCGGCCGTGCTGCCACGCATCTGGCACACCTGACAACCTCTTTTCCCCAGGAGAACCCCTCAATGGAACTCACCCCCCGCGAGAAGGACAAGCTGCTGCTGTTCACCGCCGGCCTCCTGGCCGAGCGCCGCAAGGCCCGCGGCCTCAAGCTCAATTACCCGGAAGCGGTGGCCTACATCAGCGCCGCGGTGCTCGAAGGCGCGCGTGACGGACGTACGGTCGCCGAGCTGATGCATTACGGCACCACCCTCCTGACCCGCGCCGACGTGATGGACGGCGTGCCGGAGATGATTCCGGACATCCAGGTCGAGGCGACCTTCCCGGACGGCACCAAGCTCGTCACCGTCCATCAACCCATCGTTTAGGGGAAAAGAAACATGATTCCCGGTGAAATCGACGTGCTGGACGGTGAGCTGGAGCTCAACGTCGGCCGCGCCACGCTGACCCTCGTCGTCGCCAATACCGGCGACCGCCCGATCCAGGTCGGCTCCCACTACCACTTCGCCGAGACCAACGCGGCGCTGGACTTCGACCGCGCCGCCGCGCGGGGCTTCCGCCTCAACATCGCGGCCGGCACCGCGGTGCGCTTCGAGCCGGGCCAGACGCGCACCGTCGAGCTGGTGGCGCTGGCGGGCGACCGCAAGGTCTTCGGTTTCAACGCTGACGTGATGGGAGCCCTGTAAATGGCCAAGATCTCGCGCCGCGCCTACGCGGAAATGTTCGGCCCGACGGTGGGCGACCGGGTGCGCCTGGCCGACACCGAGCTGTGGATCGAGGTGGAGAAGGACTACACGATCTATGGCGAGGAGGTGAAGTTCGGCGGTGGCAAGGTGATCCGCGACGGCATGGGCCAGGGCCAGCGCCTGGCCGCGGAGGTGGCCGACACCGTCATCACCAACGCGCTGATCCTCGACCACTGGGGCGTCGTCAAGGCCGACATCGGCCTCAAGAACGGGCGCATCAGCGCCATCGGCAAGGCCGGCAACCCGGACATCCAGCCCGGCGTGACGATCGCCGTCGGCGCGGCGACCGAGGTGATCGCCGGCGAGGGGATGATCGTCACCGCCGGCGGCATCGACACCCACATCCACTTCATCTGCCCGCAGCAGATCGAGGAGGCGCTGATGAGCGGCGTCACCACGATGATCGGCGGCGGCACCGGGCCGGCCACCGGCACCTACGCCACCACCTGCACGCCGGGGCCGTGGCACATTGCGCGCATGCTGCAGGCGGCAGACGCCTTCCCGATGAACCTCGGTTTTCTCGGCAAGGGCAACGTCAGTCTGCCCGACCCGCTGCGCGAGCAGGTCGAGGCCGGCGTCATCGGCCTCAAGCTGCACGAGGACTGGGGCACCACGCCGGCGGCCATCGACAACTGCCTGTCGGTGGCCGAGGAAATGGATATCCAGGTGGCGATCCACACCGACACGCTGAATGAATCCGGCTTCGTCGAGACCACCGCCGCGGCTTTCAAGGGCCGCAGCATCCACACCTTCCATACCGAAGGGGCTGGCGGCGGCCACGCACCGGACATCGTCAAGCTGGCCGGGCTATCGAATGTGCTGCCCAGCTCCACCAACCCGACCCGGCCGTACACCGTCAACACCATCGACGAGCACCTGGACATGCTGATGGTGTGCCACCACCTCGACCCGGCGATTGCCGAGGACGTGGCCTTCGCCGAGAGCCGCATCCGCCGCGAGACCATCGCCGCCGAGGACATCCTGCACGACATCGGCGCGCTGTCCATGTTCTCGTCCGACTCCCAGGCCATGGGCCGGGTTGGCGAGGTGATCATCCGCACCTGGCAGACGGCCCACAAGATGAAGGTCCAGCGTGGCGCACTGGCCGAGGACACGGCGAGGAGCGACAACTTCCGCGCCAAGCGCTACATCGCCAAGTACACCATCAACCCGGCCATCACCCACGGCATCAGCCACGTGGTGGGCTCCATCGAGCCGGGCAAGCTGGCCGACCTGGTGATCTGGAAGCCGGCCTTCTTCGGCGTCAAGCCGAGCCTGATCCTGAAGGGCGGCATGATCGCTGCGGCCGCCATGGGCGACGCCAACGCGTCCATCCCGACGCCGCAACCGGTGCACTACAAGCCGATGTTCGGTGCCTTCGGCGGCGGCCTCAAGACGGCGCTGACCTTCGTGTCCCAGGCGTCCCTCGCCAACGGCGCGCTCGACGGCCTCGGCCTCGCCAAGCCGCTGGAAGCCGTGCGCGGCATCCGCAGCGTCACCAAGGCGGCGATGATCCACAACGACTGGCAGGGCGACATCAGCGTCGACCCGGAAACCTACGAGGTCCGCGCCGCCGGCGAACTGCTCACCTGCGAACCGGCCTCGGTGCTGCCGATGGCCCAACGTTACTTCCTGTTCTGAACCATGCTGCTGATCGAAAACATCTACACCGGCGACGCCGCGCCCACCGCGCGCCTGCAACTCGACTTCGACGCCCGCACCAAGAGCCGCCTGCGCACGCGCCTGGCGGACGGCGAGGAGGTCGGCCTGTTCCTGCCCCGCGGCACCATCCTGCGCGGCGGCGACCGCCTGCAGGCCCAGGACGGGCGCATTGTCGAGGTGGTGTCGGCGCCGGAGGAACTCCTCGAGGCGCGCTGCGCCGACGCCTCCGCGCTGGCCCGCGTCGCCTATCACTTGGGCAACCGCCACGTGGCGGTGCAGGTCGGCGCCGGCTGGCTGCGCATCCAGACCGACCATGTGCTGAAGACCATGCTGGTCGGCCTTGGCGCCGAGGTCAGCGGTCTGAGCGCCGCCTTCGAGCCGGAAGCCGGCGCCTACGCCCACGGCCATCACCACGCCGAGCGCGGGGCCACCGAAGCCAAGATTCACCAGTACAAATAACAAGACCCAGAGTTGGGAGCCGCTCCAAGCATCCTTCAACCACGATAGGAGTCTTTTCCGATGACCACGCTTTACGAACGCCTCGGCGGCGCGGCCGCCATCGATGCGGCTGTCGACATTTTTTACGACAAGGTGCTGGCTGATGCGCGCATCAGCCATTTCTTCACCAACACCGACATGGCCCGCCAGCGTGCCCATCAGAAGGCCTTCCTGACCTACGCCTTCGGCGGCGGTCCGGCCTACAACGGCCAGGGCATGCGCGCCGCCCACCAGGGCCTGGTGGACAAGCTGGGGCTCAACGAGAGCCACTTCGACGCGGTGGTCGAGAACCTGGCGGCGACGCTGGCCGGCCTCGGCGTGGCCGACGCGCTGATCGGCGAGGTGGCGGCGGTCGCCGCGTCGATCAAGGACGACGTGCTGTGCCGCTGAGCGTCCGCCCGTACGCCGGAGGCCGCCGGTGAGCCTGCCGCTGATGCGCCTGCTGCAGCTGGTCAGCCCCGCGCTGCCGGTGGGCGCCTACACCTACTCGCAGGGCCTGGAGTGGGTCGTCGATTGCGGCGCCGTGAAGAGCGAGGCCCAGGTCGGCGAGTGGATCGGCGATGCGCTGGCCGGCGCCTTCGGCGGCTACGAGCTGCCGCTGCTGGCCCGCCTGGTGGACGCCTGGCGGGCCGGCGACGACGGCGAGGTGGCGGTGCTCAACGCCCGCTGCCTGGCCAGCCGCGAGACTTCCGAGCTGCGCGCCGAGACGGTGCAGATGGGCTACTCGCTGGTCCGCCTGCTGGTCGATCTGCCGGCCTTCGCCGGGCTGCCCGGCTGGGTGGCACGCATCAAGACGCTCGAAGAGCCGGTCTTCCCGACCGTCTGGGCCGCCGCCGCGGTAGCCTGGCAGGTGCCGGCCGGCGATGCGCTGAACGGCTACGCCTGGGCCTGGCTGGAGAACCTGGTGATGGCGGCGGTAAAGGCCGTGCCCCTCGGCCAGGCCGCCGGCCAGCGCCTGCTGTCGTCCCTGGCGGCGCAGGTGCCGGAGCGGGTGGCCGATGCGTTGCAGCGGCCGCCGGAGGCCTGGTCCAACTTCCAGCCGGGACTGGCGGTTGCCAGCTGCCGCCACGAGACGCAGTATTCCCGCCTGTTCCGTTCCTGAGAGTCCTGCATCGTGAGTGTCCGTGCCGACGATGTTCCCCGTCTTGCCATCGCCTGCCAGGGCGGCGGCGCCCACACCGCCTTCACGGCGGGCGTATTGGCCTACCTGTTCCTGTCCTTCGAGCATTTCAAGAGGGAAGGGCAGGAGCACCGCTGGTTCCGCCTGCAGGGCCTGTCCGGCACCTCGGGCGGGGCGCTCACCGCTGCGCTGGCGTGGAGCAAGGCCGACAGCTGGGCCGACGGCGCGCGCCGGGTGCTGCATTACTGGAACCGCAACAAGGCCAGCCTCGACCTGGCCAGCAAGGCACCCCTGTGGTGGGGCGAGTATTTCACCAACAAGGCGGCGCAGTTCGCGCTGTCGCTGCAGGACTGGCTGCCGGACGTGAGTGTGCCGCCGTCGCCCTTCCTGTCGGCCTTGGTGCAGGCCCGCATGAAGGACGACCTGCGCACGACTGTCGGGGTGCCGGCGGAAGCGGAGCGCTTCTTCGGCCGGGACGGGCTGGATCTCTTCGTCGGCGCGGTGGATGTGCTCGGCTACCCCGATCATCCGCAGAGCGCCTTCCGGACCTTTCCGGAGCGGCCGGGCGCCGGCATCCGCCTCGACGAACTGCTGGCCAGCGCGTGCATCCCCGAACTCTTCGTCGCCGCGCCGCTGGAGGTGGACAGCCGCGGCCGGCCGGGCCACCGCGAGGCGCGCTTCTTCTGGGACGGCCTGTATTCGCAGAACCCGCCGATCAACGATTTCTTCATCAACCGCCCGCGGGACGCCAAGCCCGACCTGCTGTGGGTGGTGCAGATCAACCCGAACCAGTACGAGGGCCGCGCCTGCGGCCCGGTGACGCCGTCCGAGCAGATCGACCGGCGCAACGAGCTGTCCGGCAACCTGTCCCTCGGCCAGGAGCTGCGCTCCATCGACGTGGTGAACAAGATCGCCACCCAGCTGACTGAGCTGCGGAAGCTGCCGCCCGACCTGGCCGACTACAAACGGGTCACCGTCAGTGTCGTCGGCCTCGGCGAGCGGCCGCGCAAGGACTTCGCCGGCGTGCGCCTGGACTACGCGTCCAAGCTCAACCGGGACCCGGATTTCATCGACGCGCTGATCGCCGAAGGTATCGCCGCGGCGGCCGAGGCCGCTCGGGACGGACACCTGCTGCGGCCGCACCCGAGCATGAGCCGGCACCACTGCCGCAGCGATTTCTCCAACCCGGACTGGCCCGATCCCCGCGACCTGGCGGTCTTCCTGGCCGACGATCCGGCGCTGGCCCGCCAGTGGGCGGCGCTGACCGCGGCGGGCTGAGCCCGGCCGGGCCCCGAACCCCATCTCCAGAACTCAAGAAGAAGGAAACGCTCCATGAAAGGCCAACCCCTCCGCGTCGGCATCGGCGGCCCCGTCGGCTCCGGCAAGACTGCCCTGACCTTGGCCCTGTGCCAGGCCCTGCGCGACAAGTACGACCTGTGCGTGGTCACCAACGACATCTACACCGCCGAGGATGCCCAGTTCCTGGTGCGCAACGAGGCCCTCACGCCCGAGCGCATCATCGGCGTGGAAACCGGCGGCTGCCCGCACACCGCGATCCGTGAGGACGCGTCGATCAACCTGGAGGCGGTGGATCGCCTGATCCGCCTGTTCCCCGACGTGGAGCTGATCTTCGTCGAATCCGGTGGCGACAACCTGGCGGCGACCTTCTCGCCGGAGCTGTCCGACCTGACGATCTACGTGATCGACGTGTCCGCCGGCGACAAGATTCCGCGCAAGGGCGGGCCGGGCATCACCAAGAGCGATCTGCTGGTCATCAACAAGATCGACCTCGCGCCGCTGGTCGGCGCATCGCTGGAAGTCATGGACCGGGATGCCAGGAAGATGCGCGGCGAGCGCCCCTTCATTTTTAGCAATTTGAAGACCGGCCAGGGGCTTGCCGACATCATCGCCTTCATCGAGCGTCAAGGATTGTTGAAAGACGCCTGAAAGCGGCTACAACCCTTATTGCGTGCGGATTCCGTAACACGATTGGAGTATGCTGGAAACCACGTGGGCGGCCTGGGGAGGAGTCAGGCCGCCGGCGATTTTCCAACGGTTCGCATACCCACAATCAAGACTAAAACACACAGAAGGGAACAGTCGATGAGCGAAGAAAAGCAGAACTTCGAGGAATACTACGGCTACAAGTACGAGGAGTTGTTCGTCGGGCAAAGCGCCGTGTATGCGCGCACCGTCACCGAGGCCGACATCCTGGCCTTTGCGGGCGTGACCGGCGACTTCAACCCTGTGCACGTCAATAAGGAACTGGCGGCGTCCACCATGTTCGGGGGCCGTATCGCCCACGGCATGCTGTCGGCGGGCTTCATCTCCACGGTGTTCGGCATGAAGCTGCCGGGGCCGGGCGCCATCTACCTGTCCCAGAGCCTGAAGTTCAAGGCGCCGGTGAAGATCGGCGACACCGTCACGGTGCGTTGCACGATCAAGGAGCTCACCCCCGAGAAGCGCAAGGCCAAGTTCGACACCGTTGCCACGGTGAAGGGCAAGGTCGTGCTCGAAGGCGAGGCGGACATCATGGTGCCGGCCCGCTGAGCGGAAGCTGAGTTGACTTGAGCAAGCGGGCTGGCCTTGGGCCGGCCCGTTTCGTTTTGGGGCCTGCCTTGCCGGGTGGCTGGTGGTGAGTCAGCTGCGGGATGCCGCCGGGCCGTCGAGCAGGGCTTGACGGGTCAGCGGCTGGCCGAGGCGCTCCAGCCACCAGGCCAGGGCCTTGCCCATGCGGTTGGCGGGCGTTTTGCGCCAGGCGTAGCTCACGTGGATGCGGCGCTCGTCGCGCTCCACCCGCAGGGCCACCAGGCGGCCGGTGTCCACGTAGGGGCGGGCCAGGCATTCGGGCAGGAAGCCGACGCCGAGGCCGCGCAGCTGGGCTTCCAGCTTGGCCGGCATGCTGGCCACGGTGAACACGTCCTGGCCGCCGAGCAGGCCGACGGTGAGCCCATCGCCGTGGCGTACCGAGTCGGCGACCGCCACGGCCCGGTGGCGATGGATCGTCGCGTCGCTGAGGGGCTCGGTTTCGCGGGCCAGCGGATGATGGGGCGCCACCACGAAGATGAAGCGCTGGTTGCCCAGCGGCTGGCTCTGGAAGCCCGGCCCGACCGGCGATTCGGTGACGACGCCGAGGGCCAGATCGGCCTGGCCCGAGCTGAGGGCCTCCAGCGTGCCGGACAGGGTCTCGTCGCGCAGGCGCAGGCGGGTGGGGGGATCAAGGGCGAGGAAGTCCTGGCACAGTTCGAACAGCGTCGTGCGGTTGATGATGCTGTCCACGGCGATCGTCAAGCTGGCCTCCCAGCCGGTGGCGACGCGGCGCACCCGGTTGGCGACGGCGTCGATCTCGGCCAGCAGCCGGCTACCCTCGCGCAGTAGTTCGCGGCCGGCCTCGGTGAGTTTGGCCTGGCGCGAGCTGCGGTCGAACAGCAGCACGTCCAGTGCATCCTCGATGCGTCGCACCCGGTAGGTGAGAGCGCTCGGCACGAGGCCGCAGGCGCGCGCCGCGGCGGCGAAGCTGCCGGCATCGGCGATGGCCTGCAGCATGGCCAGCGCATCGGGCGTCAGGAAGTCGCGGGGCGTGGGGCGGTCTTGCGGCATGGGGCGGCTCATCGTTCAAAGGGTTTGAATGATGACATCAAAGGGCGTGAGCCGTCCCGGGCCGACCGGGGGCTACAGTGGAGCCATCAACCAAGGAGGTCCCCATGCTTACCCTGCGCAAATCCCAAGACCGCGGCCACGCCGACCATGGCTGGCTGAAGAGCCAGCATTCCTTCTCCTTCGCCGGCTACTACGATCCCGCCCACGTGGGCTGGGGCAACCTGCTCGTCATCAACGAGGACCGCATCGCGCCGGGCACCGGCTTCGGCACCCATGGCCACCAGAACATGGAGATCGTCAGCTATGTGATGTCCGGCTCCCTGGCCCACAAGGACAGCATGGGCAACGGTACGGTGATCCCGCCGGGCGACGTGCAGCGGATGAGTGCCGGCAGCGGTGTGCGCCACAGCGAGTTCAACCACGCGGCGGACTCGGTGACCCATTTCCTGCAGATCTGGATCGAGCCGAACCAGCTGGGCATCGCGCCGGGTTACGAGCAGAAGACCTTTGCGGACGCCGAGAAGCGCGGCCGCCTGCGCCTGGTGGCCTCGCCCGACGGTGCCGACGGTTCGGTGCTGATCCACGCCGACGCGCGGCTGTATGCCGGCCTGCTGGACGGTGCCGAAGCGGCCACGCTGACGCTGGACCCGGCCCGCAAGGCCTACGTGTTCCTCGTCCGCGGCGCGCTGAGCGTCAATGGTCAGGCTTTGCAGGCCGGCGATGCGGCGCTGCTCGCCGATGAAAGCGCGGTGGCGCTGACGGCCGGCCGCGATGCCGAAGTGCTGGTCTTCGATCTGGCGCCGTAACGGCCGACAACCCTCAACAACATCAAACAGGAACGACACGCATGAACGCAGCCTTCACCCTTCCGCCCTTGATCGACGATCTGAGCCTGTCCTACCGCCTGCGCCCGGCCGAAGGCCCGGCGCAGGGCCTGGTGGTCCTGTTACACGGCGTTGGCAGCAACGAGGCCTCAATGGCCGGACTGGCAGCCCTGCTGCCACCAGCGCTGGCGGTAGCTCTGGTTCGCTCGCCGATTCCCCTCGGCCCGTCGGCCTTCTGTGCTTTCCAGGTCAGCTTCACCGCCAACGGCCCGGTGATCGACGTGGAGGCGGCAGAAGTGAGCCGCGGCAAGCTGGCGGTGTTCGTCGCCGACCTGCAGGCACGTCTCGGCATTGCCGCGGACCGCACGGTGGTGGCTGGCTTCAGCCAGGGCGGCATCATGTCGGCGAGCCTGGCGCTGACCCATCCGGACAGCGTGGCCGGCTTCGCCATCCTGTCCGGGCGCATCCTGCCGGAAATCGCTCCGCTGCTCGCCCCGGTCGCTGAGCTGGCCTGCCTGCAGGCGCTGGTCACCCATGGCAGTGTCGACAACACGCTGCCGGCGGCTTGGGCCGAACGAAGCGACCAGTGGCTCGGCGAACTCGGCGTGCCGCTCGAATCCCACCGCTACCCGGCCGGCCACGAGATCACGCCGGACATGGCGCGGGACTTCGTCGGCTGGGTGGCACGCGTGCTGCCGGCCGTCTGATCGGAACGCCACAAAAAAAGCGGGGACCCGAGGGTCCCCAAAAGTGCGCTCCAAGCCTGGAGAAGATGAGTGCCGCCACCCATCCCCTCCGATTCCCACAATCGTTTCAGTGCTCCTGCAGTGCTTCGGCCTCCCTGGCTTTCGCTGCAGCCGCTTCCTGCAATTCCTTCAACCAGCCGTGCTGGCACAGCTTGCGGCGGTTCTGTTCCATGACCAGGCGGATGCGCGGCGCCACTTCGGCGTAGGGCGCCACGCCTTCCGCGCGGATGCTGTCGCAGCGGACGATGTGGTAGCCCAGCTCGGACTCCACGACTTCCGACAGTTCCCCCACCGCCTTGGCGGCGAACAGCGCGGCGTCCAGGGCCGGGTAGAGCTTGCCGCGGTCCACGTCGCCGATCGTGCCGCCGTTCATCGCGGTCGGGCATTCCGAGTGCTTCAGGGCCTGCTCGGCGAAGCGCTTCGGGTCCTTCAGCAGGCGCTTGCGGATCTCGCTGATCTTCTTCAGGGCCAGCGCCGGGGTGTTCTCCGGCAGGTCCGGGTTGATCGTGACGAGGATGTGCGAGGCGCCACGCCTCTCGGTGCGCATGAACTGCTCGCGATGCATGTGGTAGAAGATCTGCACGTCCAGCTCGGCCACGTTGGCGGACTTGGCCGAGACGCGGTCGAGCACCGCTTCCACCTTCAATTCCCTTTGCAGCGCGGAGGTCAGCAGGGCCTCGTCGAGGCTTTGTGCTGCCAGCGCGTCGGTGAAGTCCTGCTCGGACTCGTAGCGCCCGCGGATCTCCTGGAAGGCGTCGTCCAGCATGCGCTGGGGCACGACGACGCCCTGGGCTTCCGGCGCGGTGAGCACCAGGGTCTCGATGTCGAGCTGCTTCTTCGCAACCTGGCGCACATGGCGCAGTTCCCGCTCGGACAGCTCGCCCGGCATCTTTTCGTAGATGCCGTGGGCGGTCTTGAAGACCAGGTAGGGCAGGGTCGTGTCGGGGGTGACGGCGAGTGTGTTCATGACACGTCCTCCTCGTCCTCTGCCGCTTCGATCTCGCCGCCCTGTTCCTCCAGCGGCAGGGTTTCGAGGGCGCTTTCCGGCACCTGCAGCACCCAGCCGGGCACGTGCAGGTGGTACTGGACGCCGCCGGGCAGGTCGCGCAGCACGCGCAGGATCTCGCCCTTGGTGCCGGGTTCGGCGCGGATCTCGCCGCCGACCGCGAGGGTGACCGCACAGCGCACCTTCTCGCGGACTTCGAACTTGCTCTCCACCCAGTGCTCGTCCTCGCCGAGGAGTTCTTCCTCGCGGCAGCCGACGATCATGTCTTCCTGCAGGAAGTACACCGAGTAGATGAGCTGGTCCTGCAGATAGCTGCCCACGTCGCGGACAATGCCCATCGAGCCGCGGCGGATGAGGAAGTCGCCGACTTCCTTGCCCGGAAAAGTGCCGTCGTTGCGCACGTTGCGCGTGACGCGGACGGTCTGGCCGTACTCGAAGCGGGGAAGCATGATGGTTCTCCTGGACGGGCGGCGTCAGACCTTGGGATTGGTCAGGCTTTCCAGCGACACGAAGGAGGTGCCGGCGGCTTTCTGCAGCACCACGAAGACCCGCTCGGTGAGCGCGTCGGACTGCACGAAGTCCAGGTAGGCCTGGGTCAGCCACTTGGTGTAGAACTCGCGCGCCGGCGCTTCGTCGGCGGGGGCCGGGCCCTGGGCCTTGATGTAGTTGTGGTAGCGCTGGAGGATGTGCAGGCGGTTCACGTGGACCGTCTTGGCGTCGTACTCCACGCCGAAGTAGTCGAGAAACTCCTCGGCCGACGAAAGGTCTTCGAGGGCTTCTTCCAGGGTGAGATCGACGTCACTCATGATGGGCTCCTAGGCTACGGTTGGTTCAGATTGAATGGGCCGTGAAATCGACGGCCACGATGTTGCCGCTGGCGCGGATCTGGGCGACTTCGATGAGGGGGCGCACGCCGAGGCGGTCGCGCTCATCCACGTCGGCGAGCTTGCCGAGCATCGCCAGGGCGTCGGCGATACGTTGCTGGCGCAGGGCCAGCACGGCCTTGGCCTTGAGGGACAACAGCCAGAAGCGGGCCGCGGTGGCCGCACTCTCGAGGCCGCTCTTGACCTGTTCGACGGTCAGTTCGCGCCAGTCCGCCGGGTAGCCGATGCCTTCGCCGGAGATCGCCAGGGCCTTGTCGGCGATGACGTCGGCGGCGTCCAGGCGGTTCTGGTAGAAGTAGTAGCGGTACAGCGCGACGATGACTTCCAGGTGGCGCGGCGCCAGCTCCTCGGCGCGCAGCAGCAGCGCCTCGGTCTCCGGCTCCGGATACAGGTTGGAGGCCTCGTTGATCAGCGCGGTCACCTCCGGGGCGATCGGGTCGTCGAAGTACAGCGGGCCGGCGTCGAAGTCGAGCAGATCCATGGGGGCCTCAGCGTTCTTCCTTGGCGGACTGGATCATCGAGCTGCAGTCGCAGTTGTCGGTGCATTCGCCGCACTCTTCCGGGTCGAGCCCGGCGGCGGCCATGCGCGATTCGAGCACCTTGACCCGGTCGAGCAGACAGGCCAGCGCCTTGCCGACGGGGTCGGGCACCAGGTGGTGGTCCAGGTCCAGCCCGTCGGGGCCGCGGCGGCCTTCGCTGCGCACGATGCGACCGGGGATGCCGACCACCGTGCGGTCGGCCGGTACGTCCTTTACAACCACTGAATTGGCGCCGACGCGGACCCGCTCGCCGATGGTGATCGGGCCGAGGATCTTGGCGCCGGCTCCAACCACGACACCGCTCGAGAGGGTGGGGTGGCGTTTGCCTTTGCGCCAGGAGGTGCCGCCGAGGGTGACCCCGTGGTAAAGCGTGACGTCGTGGCCGATTTCGGCGGTTTCGCCGATGACGACCCCGGCGCCGTGGTCGATGAAGAGGCGGCGGCCGATTGCGGCGGCCGGGTGGATATCCACATTGGTCAGCATCCGGGAAAAGAACTGGAGGACCCGGGCCGGATAACGCAGGCCGCGGCTCCACAGGGCATGGCCGACGCGGTAGGCCATGATGGCGTGCACGCCGGGGTAGGTGGTCAGCACTTCCCAGCGGCTGCGGGCGGCCGGGTCGCGGCTCATCACCGAGTCGATGTCTTCCTTCAGCAGCGCGAAGAGGCCTTGGGGCGCTTCGCTGGCGACCGGAGCGGCGGGCAGGGAGACGTTGGCGGCGGGGGGCATGTTCGGGTCCTTACGAAGGGGTGCGGACATGGTGCGGACGGTCGGACGACAGGGAGTGCAGTTCGGCGATGAAGCGGCGCAGGTCGGCCGGGCCGGGCGTGCGTTTGGTGCGTTCGACGAAGCCACGGATGCGCGGCAGCAGATCGGCGGCCTCGTCGTCGCGGATCGGCACGCCCATGCGGGCGTAGGCGGCGATCACGCCGGCGCTGCCGGAGTGCTTGCCGAGCACCATGCGGTGCTCGCGGCCGACTTCGGCCGGGTCGATGGCCTGGTAGTTGGCCGGGTCCTTCAGCAGGCCATCCACGTGGATGCCGGCTTCGTGGGTAAACACCCCTTCACCGACCACGCTCTTCTGCCAGCCCACCGGCCGGCCGGCGGCGCGGGCGACCTGATGGGACAGGGCCTGGATGCCGGCCAGATCGAGCCCGGTGGCGAAGCCGTGGAGCTTGACCAGACCAAGGGCGACCTCTTCCAGTGCGGCGTTGCCGGCGCGCTCGCCGAGGCCATTGACGGTGGTATTGACGTGGGTGGCGCCAGCGCGCACGGCAGCCAGGGTGTTGGCGGTGGCCAGACCCAGGTCGTCGTGGGCGTGCATTTCCAGTTCCAGATCGCAGTTGGCGCGCAGGTCGGCAAAGCGCTCGAAGGTGCCGAAGGGCTCCATCACGCCGAGGGTGTCGGCAAAGCGCAGGCGCCGGGCGCCGGCCTGCTGGGCGGCCTCGGCGATCTGCAGCAGGAAGGCGGGGTCGGCGCGGGACGCGTCCTCGCAGCCGACCAGCACTTCGAAGCCCATGTCGCGGGCCCGCGGCACCAGGCTGGCGATCTGTTCCAGCACCCACTCCCGGTCGCGCCGCAGCTTGTGGCGGATCTGCTGATCGGAAGCGGAGATGGACAGGTCCACCATCCAGGCGTCGAGGCCGCTGCAGGCTGCCAGATCATCCAGCCGCATCCGGCACCACACCACCAGGCGGGAGGCGAGGCCGGCGCGGGCGCAGGCCTGGATGCTCTCCCGCTCGACGGCGCCCATCGCCGGGATGCCGATTTCGAGTTCGGGCACACCGATGTCGCTGAGGCCGCGGGCAATGGCGAGCTTCTCTGCGAGGGTGAAGGCTACCCCGGCGGATTGCTCGCCGTCGCGCAGCGTGGTGTCGTTGATGACGACACGCGGCGCGCTGGCGGGGACGGAGGGCTGGATGAAGTCAAGCATATGCGGGGTCGAAGGCTTTTTCCGGGTCGGCGACCGGGCCGTTCTCGCCCCAGTAGGGCGACAGCTTGCGCAGCTGGGCGACGATCGGCGGCACCGCGGCGATGACCCGTTCGATCTCTTCCTCGGTCGTGTAGCGGCTGAGGGAGAAACGCACCGTGCCGTGGGCCGCGGTGTAGGGGATGCCCATCGCCCGCATCACATGGGACGGCTCCAGGCTGCCGGAGGTGCAGGCCGAGCCGCTGGAGGCGGCGATGCCCTGCTTGTTCAGCAGCATCAGGATCGCCTCGCCCTCGATGTATTCGAAGGCGATGTTGGCGGTGTTGGGCAGGCGGTTGTCCGGGTTGCCGGTGACGAAGGCGTGGGGCACCACGGCCAGGATGCCGGCCTCGAGCTTGTCGCGCAGGGCCTTCACGTGGGTGCGTTCGTGCTCCATGGCTTCCATCGCCAGCTCGGCGGCAACGCCCAGGCCGATGATGCTCGGCGCGTTCTCGGTGCCGGCCCGGCGGCCGCGCTCCTGATGGCCGCCGCGCAGCAGCGGGCGGAAGCGCACGGCGCGGCGCACGTAGAGCACGCCGATGCCCTTGGGGGCGTGCAGCTTGTGGCCGGACACCGACAACATGTCGATCTTGGTGGCGGCCAGATTGATGTCGATCTTGCCGACCGCCTGCACGGCGTCGGTATGGAACAGCACGCCGGCGGCGTTGGCCATCTCGGCCATCTCGACCACCGGGAAGTAGGTGCCGGTCTCGTTGTTGGCCCACATCACCGACACCACGGCAACCTTGTCGCTGAGCACCTTGGCGTAGTCGTCGAGGTTCAGGCGGCCCTTGTTGTCCACCTTCAGGCGGTGGATGGTGTAGCCCTCCTTCTCCAGCTGCTCGCACAGGCTGAGGACGGCCGGGTGTTCGACCACGGTGGTGATGATTTCCTTGCGGTCCGGCTGGGCCTTGAGGGCGGACAGGATGGCCGTGCTGTCGGATTCGGTGCCGCAGGACGTGAACACGATCTCGGAATCGAATTCGGCGCCCAGCAGCTTCTGCACCTTGGTACGGGCAGCCTTGAGCGCCACACCGACCTTGTTACCGAAACTGTGCATGCTGGATGCGTTGCCGAACTGCTCCGTGAAATAGGGCAGCATCGCTTCCACGACCTTGGGATCGCAGGCCGTCGTGGCGTTGTTGTCGAGATAGATCGGGGTTGGGGTGCTCATTTTGCTTAGCCTCCGTGAGCGTGGGACGCGCAGGCGTGGGCCTGGGCCTTGGCGGCGGGCACGACGCGGACGAATTCGCCGAGGGCTTCGATCATCTTGGTCTGGATGCCGGCCAGCGTGGCTGCTTCCATCTGGCAGCCGGAGCAGGCGCCGGTGAGGTTCACCAGGATGTTCTTGCCTTCGATGTCCACCAGCTCGATGTCACCACGATCGGCCAGCAGGGTTGGGCGCACCGCAGCGATGACTTCCTCGATCTTGCGGATGCGGGCCAGGGTGCCGAGCTTGGCGGGCGCCGCTTCGGCGACGGCCGGCTTGGCCTTCTTGGCGCCGGCGGGCACGAAGGTTTCGCCGCGTTCGGCCATCACCTTGGTGAGGATTTCCTCGATCGGCTCGTGGCAGGTGGAGCAGCCACCGCCGGCCTTGGTGTAGTTGGTGACTTCTTCCACCGTGGAGAGCTTGTTGGCGCGGATGGTGTCTTCGATCATCTGGCTATCGACGGCGAAGCACTTGCAGACCAGTGCGCCTTCCTCGTGGTCGTCGCTCCATTCTTCGCCGCGGTAGTTGGCGATGGCGGCGTGCAGGGCTTCGCGGCCCATCACGGAGCAGTGCATCTTTTCCGGCGGCAGACCGTCGAGGAAGTCGGCGATGTCCTGGTTGCTGATCTGCTTGGCTTCGTCGAGGGTCTTGCCCTTGACCATCTCGGTCAGCGCGGAGGAGGAGGCGATCGCCGAGCCGCAGCCGAAGGTCTGGAAGTGCGCGTCCTGGATGATCTCGGTGACCGGGTCGACCTTGAGCATCAGGCGCAGCGCGTCGCCGCAGGAGATGGAGCCGACGTCGCCGGTGGCGTTGGCACCTTCCAGCGGACCCGTGTTACGCGGGTTGTAGAAGTGCTCTTTGACTTTTTCGGTGTAATCCCACATGACAGTCTCCTTCGATCAGGCTGCGAAGGACTGGCCGCATTCGCAGGACTTGGCCGCCTTGGGGTTTTCGAACTTGAAGCCGCTGCCGGACAGGGAATCGACGAAGTCGATGGTGGTGCCTTCGATCAGCGGTGCGGAGTACGGGTCGATCAGAACGGTGAGGCCTTCGATGACGAGCACGTTGTCGTCGTCCTGCTTTTCGGCTTCGAGCTTCATGTTGTATTGCAGGCCGGCGCAACCGCCGCCCGACACCACGATGCGCAGTCCCGCCACCGGATCGGCAGCCGTCGAGATGAAGCGGGAAACAGCCTTACACGCATTGGGGGTGAGGGTGATCATGGTTTTCTCCTGGGGGTGATTGGGTTGTGAGCGCAACTCAGTGTTGCAACCCGTGTGCCAGGCCCGGCTAATTGCGCAATGCATTGAAAATTAAGGATTGTTTTGTGTGTTGTGGCGTACGTTACGGTGTGGGATAGGCGACGCGACAAGGGGATTGTCGTGTTCGTTACACATGCGGGGTATGGCGATCGACGTGGGGGATGAGGGGGCATGGAGCGATGGGGGCCTGGGCGCACCCCATGCTCGTGGCGAAGTCCTTCATGGCAGGCCGGTATAATTCGCCGGACGCTACTGCCTAGCAGTACTTGATGAATGGACTATCCATGGAGCGAATGAATAATGACAAGAGGTATCCCTCTGGTAGTGGATCTGGATGGCACGCTGACGCCGACGGATACACTGGTGGAGTCCGTCGTCAGGCTGATCAGAAAATCGCCTCTCAACCTGCTGCGCTTGCCTTTCTGGCTCTTGAAGGGCAGGGCAAGCTTCAAGGAGGCGGTTGCCATGCATGTCAGCATCCCGCCGGAAAGCCTGCCCTACCGCAGACCCTTGCTGGACTATCTGCGCGAGGAGAAGGAGAAAGGGCGTCCATTGGTCCTGGCTACCGCGGCGCATCAGTCGATCGCCGAAGGGGTTTCCAGGCATCTGGGTTTGTTCGACCAGGTGCTGGCTAGCTGCAGCGATCACAACCTGAAGGGCAGCGCCAAGCTGAAGGCAATCCGGGATAACGTCGGTGAGACATTCGTCTATGCGGGCGACAGCCGGGCCGACCTGCCCATCTGGAGATCCGCCGAAGCGGCCATCCTGGTCGGCGTGACGCCCGCAACCGCTGCCGAGGTCAGGGGCGATACCCCGATCGAGCGGGAATTCCCGGCGGAGCGGGTGAACCTCGCCGTCTGGCTGCGTGCGTTGCGAGTCCATCAATGGACAAAGAACCTGCTCCTGTTGGTGCCCCTGCTGACCGCCTTCTCGTTTCTCGATGTCTCCAAGCTGCTGGCGATTGGCCTGGCCTTCCTGTCGTTCTCGTTCGCCGCTTCGGCCACCTACATGGTGAACGATCTATGGGATCTGGATAACGACCGGGCACATCCCCGTAAGCGCAAGCGCCCGTTTGCCAGTGCCACGTTGCCGATCCTGCGCGGCGTGATGGTGGCGGGCCTGGCCCTGGCGTTGGCCTGTGTGATGGCGCTGGCGGTGTCGAGAGGGTTCTTTCTGATGCTGCTGCTGTACCTGGTGCTGACCAGTGCCTATAGCTGGGTGCTGAAAGCCTATGTATTGGTCGACGTGCTGATGCTGTCCATCCTCTACACCTTGCGTATCCTGGCGGGGTCAGTAGCCATTGGCGTGGTGACGAGTTCCTGGTTGCTGGCCTTCTCCGCGTTCATGTTCTTCAGTCTTGCCTTGATAAAGCGCTGTGCCGAACTGGTGTCGCTGGCACAACGGGGAGGGCATGTCGTGCGGGGCCGCGATTACCGGGTGAGTGACCTCGGCGTGTTGTGGCCGCTGGGGGTGGGGGCGGCATTGTCGTCGGTGGTGGTGTTCGGGCTCTTCATCAGTGCGCCGGAGACCTTGTCGCATTACGCTGCACCGCAGCTGCTTTGGATGGTGGCGATGGGCCTGATCTATTGGCTGGCCCGTTTGTGGATCAAGACTTCGCGAGGGGAGATGCACGAAGATCCGGTGATCTATGCCGTGAAGGACATCGGTAGCCGCATTGCCGTCGTGTACATGGTTGCCGTGACGCTACTCGCCCGTTTCATGCCCCTGGATTTCCTGTCATGAACACGCTCATTCTTGCGATTGTCAGTATCGGGCTTTCGGTTGCGGCCCAGTTTTCCTTGAAGGCAGGCATGTCCAGCGAAGGTGTTCGCGAAGCCATGGGGCAGCCCTACACGTTGCGTGCTCTGTTGTCCGTCTTCACGAACAGCTACGTGCTGGCTGGCTTTCTGTGCTACGGGCTAGGGGCGGTCGTCTGGCTGGGGGTTTTGTCGAAATGGGATGTCAGCAAGGCTTATCCCCTCGTCGGGCTGGGGTTTGCCGGGACCGCTGCGGTAGGCATTCTGCTTGGGGAGCAGGTTGGGGGGCTGCGCATGATCGGCGTTGCCTTGATCTGCGCAGGTGTATTCCTGGTGGGACGGAGTTGATATCGGGATGCTGACCTAGCGATCCGTGCGAACGGGATCCTGTGGGCGATCCCGTTCGCACGGATCGCTGGCGTCGCGAACAATACTTCAGCCGGATGCCAGCCGGCGTTGCCGGAAAAACAAGGGGAGCCGTCTGGCTCCCCTTGTTTTTGGGCTGATGAGGCTATGCCTGGATCAGTTGATCTTGGCTGCCTTGGCCAGTTCCTGGAGGTGCTGTTCCACCAGCTGGCCCTGCAGGCGCTGGGTGATCTGCGGCTTGGCTTCTTCGAAGCTGGGCAGCTTGAGATCACGGATTTCGTCGAGCTGGATCACGTGATAGCCGAAGGGGGTCTGCACCGGCGTCTGGGTATAGGTGCCCGGGGTCAGGCCGGCGAGAGCCTTGGCAAACGGCTCGACGAAGCTGCTCGGCACGGTCCAGCCGAGGTCGCCGCCCTTGTCCTTGGTACCGGG
The DNA here is from genome assembly GCF_056724105.1 of Zoogloea sp. GDB6. Lineage (NCBI taxonomy): Bacteria > Pseudomonadati > Pseudomonadota > Betaproteobacteria > Rhodocyclales > Zoogloeaceae > Zoogloea > Zoogloea sp. GDB6. The sequence goes on from NZ_CM161497.1 coordinate 1,582,121, forward strand.
ATCGGTGGACAGGCTGGCCAGCTTGTCGAACTTCTCACCCATCTTGAGGCGCTCGATGATGTCCTTGGCTTCCTTCTCTTCCTTCACGAGGATGTGGCGGGACTTGAACTCCTTGCTGCCGGTCTGGGCCACGAGGCGGTCATACTCGGCCTTGGCGGCGGCGTCGGTGACCGGGTGGCTCTGCACGTAGTCGGCCACGTAGGCGTTGGCGATGATCTGGTGGCGAGCCAGGTCCAGCTGCAGGGCGATCTCGGGCTTGCGGTCGAGGCCTTTCTTCTTGGCGGCCTGGTTGAGCAGTTCGGTCTGGATCAGGCGGCCGCGGATCTCATTGGTGAGTTGCGGGCCGTCGGTGGCGCCCTGGGCTTTGGCACGATCTGCCAGCAGGTCGTAGGCGCCCTGGGGAATGCCCACGCCATTGACCGTGGCCACGTTCTTGCCGGCGGCGGCCTTGGCCGGCTCGGCGGCGAAGGCGGGGGCCTGGGCCAGCAGGCCGGCGATCAGGGTGAGGGGGAGGAGGGTGCGGGAAAACTTCATGGGGATTCCTTGTTGATGGGCTGCTGGTGTAGCTGGGCGGCAAGGCGAATCGTGCTGTCCGAGCGCAAGAGACAACTGTTTTGTGTTGAGCCACGCAGTATTCCGAAGGGCATGCAGTCTCGTCAACGTGCTGGATACGCCTGCAAGCCGGATGCAAGGCTGCCCGGCCCGGTGTTGTCGGCCTGCGGGTCTGCTGTCGATCGCCATCCGCCGCCCAAAGCCTTGTGCAGCGCGACCAGATCGGTGAGCAGATTGGCCCGGGATTGGCTCAAGTTGCGTTGCGCATTGAACTGCGAGCCTTCCGCCGTGAGTACGTCGAGGAAGGTCGTAAGGCCGCGCCGATAGCGATCCCTGGCCAGGCTGACAGCCTGCAGGTTGGCGCTGACTGCTTCGGCGAGGGCGACTTGCCGTGATCTTTCTGCATAGTAGTTGGTCAGCGCGTTCTCCACGTCTTCAAGCGCGCTGTGGTAGGCGGCCCGGTAGCGGGCCAGGGCTTCGTCGAAAATGGCTTGCCGGCTGGCGATCTGCGCTTGCGTCCGCCCCCCGTTGAAGACTGGCAGCGACAGGCCGGGCACGATGGACCAATAGCGGCTCGATTGTTCGGCGAAGCGGGATGCCTGGTTGCTTTGCAGGCCGAGGCCCAGGGTCAGGTCGAATTTCGGGTACAGATTGGCGGTGGCGACGCCGATGTCCGCCGACGCGGCCGCCAGGTTGCGTTCCGCTGCCCGCAGGTCAGGGCGACGGGCCAGTAGTTCGGCGGGCAGGCCCACGGCGCTGAGGCCCGTGTCGGCAGGCAGAGGTGCGGAGGTGCTCAGTTCGGCCTTCAGTGCCGCCGGCTCCCGGCCGACCAGGATTCCCAGGCGATGGATGGACTGGGCGATAGCGGCGGTCAGTACGGGGATGTTGGCCTCGGTGGTGGCGCGTTGGGCGTCGGCCTGGCTGACATCCAGATAGCTGGTGAGGCCGAGTCGATAGCGTTCGCGGGTGACATCGACGGTTTGCCGTTGGCTCTCGGTGTTGGCGCGGACGATGTCGAGCTGGGCCTGGTTGGCCCGGAGCTCGATGTAGTTGCGGGCGAGCTCGCCGCGCAGGCTGAGACGGGTCGCATCCAGGTTGGCGGTGCTTGCTTCGAGGCTCGCCCGGGCGCTTTCCTCGGCCCGGCGGAGTCCGCCGAATACGTCGATTTCCCAACTGGCATCGAAGCCCGTCAGATACACGCTGGTCGGTCCCTTGTTGGACGCGAGGGCTGCGGCCGCGGTGTTGTTGCTGCTGTCGCTGCGGTTGACCGAGGCACTGGCATTGACGTTCGGAAGGCGTGCAGCGTCCGCCGTCAGCCAGGCTGCCCGCGCCTGTCGTACGCGGGCCTGGGCCTGAGCGAGATCGAGGCTGCCGCGGTCGGCCTCGTTGATCAGGCGATCCAGTACAGGATCGCCGAAGGCCTGCCACCAGCGGCTCTGCGCCAAACCGGGGGCCGGGGATGGGGGCTCCTGTGCAGCGGACCATTGCTGTGGTGCGCCCAGATCAGGCTGCACATAATCCGGTCCGACGGCGCTGCAGCCGCACAGGCTCGCCGCAAGCAGCATCGCCAGGGGCGTGGCCATGCACCGGCGTCGGTGTCGATAGGAGGTCATCGCGTAACTCCGCTGGCATGCGTCGCCGCGGGGGCTACGGGGGCGATCTCCGGTGTCTCGATGAACACGTCCATCTGCTGGCCCACGAAGGCCGGCAGCGCATTGCGCGGGAAGCTGTAGAGGACCTGCAGCACCCGGGTATCGACCCGCTCGGTACTGGCGCCGGTAAGGGACTGTTTGGGCGTCACGTAGGGTTCGACCCGGACGAAGCTCAGCGGCGTCTTCAATTCGCGGTTGCCGCGCAGGGAGGCCGCTGCGGCGGTCTGCGGCTTGAATCGCCAGGCGTCGTTCTCGTCGATATTGACGCGGACATAGAGCTGGTCGAGATTGCCCATCTTGATGAGCGGGGTGGTGAGGACGCCAGCCTGCGCAAATTCGCCGGGGCGGATGTTCACCTGCATGATCTCCCCGTCGATAGGCGCACGCACCGTCAGGCGCTCAATTTCGATCTGCGTGGATTTGACGTCGGCTTCGGCGGCCGTGACCGCCGCATGTGCGCTCTCCAGCCTTGCCTTGGCCAGCAGTTCGGCATTGCGGCGTTTCTGCACGTCGTCCAGGCTCACCGCGCGCTGGTCGCCGGCGCTGCTCACCAGCGCGTACTGGGAGCGGGCATCCTCAAGGGTCGCCTTGGCCTCTTCGACTGCCGCCCGGGCCTTGACGACGTTGGCCTGCTTGACGAGCAGCGTGGCCCGGAAGTCCCGGTCGTCGATCTGGAACAGCGGCGTGCTGACCGCCACGTGCTCGCCGACCTTGACGAGCACTTTCTGAACGATGCCGGCCACGCCGGTGCCGATATCGATGTTGTTGCTGCTCGCTTCCACGAGTCCGGCCCCGCCGATGTAGGACTTGAACGGTGCCTGGGCCGGTTGGGCGACCGGTTGGGCGGGCGGGGGCCTGCGTTCGGCCTGGACGGCCACGATGATGGCGACGATCAGGCCCAAGGCAGCCAGACCGGGGAGGATCCGGTTCTTGAGTTTCATGGGGCGTTCTCCGTGGTTCCGCGCTCCGCCTGCTCCACGCTGACGATGCGGCCGTCTTCCATGCGGGCGATGCGGTCGGCGAATTCGTAGATGCGGGCATCGTGAGTGACGATCACCAGCGCCCGGTCGCTGCCGACGGCCACGTTCTTGAGAACCTGCATCACCTTGTGTCCGGTTTCACCGTCGAGGGCGCTGGTTGGCTCGTCGCAGACCACCAGGCGCGGCCGGTGGACGATGGCGCGGGCGATGGCGACGCGCTGCTGCTGGCCACCGGAAAGCTGGGTGGGCAACGCGTCCTCCCGTCCTTCCAGTTGTACGTCGCGCAGCCGGGCGCGGGCTTCCGCGACTGCGCTTTCGAAGGGCACGCCATTGATGAGCAAGGGGATCGCCACGTTCTCGGCGGCGGTCAGGGTGGGGATCAGGTTGAAGGACTGGAACACGAAACCGATGGCCTGGCCCCGGTAGCGGGTCCGCTCGGTGGCCGGCAGGCGCGTGATGTCCTGCCCGAACAACAGGCATTCGCCGTCGTCCTGATCGAGGATGCCGGCGATGACCGAGATCAGCGTCGTCTTGCCGCAACCGGAAGGGCCGACCAGCATCAGCAACTCGCCCATCCGTACTTCCAGATCGATGCCACGTAAGGCCAGCACCTCGGCTTCCCCGCTGCCGTATCGCTTGACGATGCCCGTGCATTGCACGGCAGATGTGGGCCCGTTCATTTGAACACCACCGCGGGTTCGAGTTTGAGCACCTTGCGCACGCTGATGAGCGCCGCGAATAGCACGATGACCGCCACTGCGATGCTGCTGCCGAGGAGCAGTTGCCAGTTCAGCGTCATCGACAGTCCCGGGCGTTCGCGGGTGATGGCGGCAAACACGGCCGTGGCACCGGCCCCCAGCCCGAATCCGACGAAACCGACCAGCAGCGCCTGCAGCAAGATCATCCGGCGCAGCATGCGGTCCGTGGCCCCCATCGCCTTGAAGACGGCGAAATAGCGCAGGTTGTCGAGGGTGAAGTTGTAGAAGATCTGGCCGGTCACCGCTGCGCCGACAATGAATCCGACGATCACCACGAAGCCGAAGTTGGTGAGGATCGACGTGTTGTTGAGGATATACAGGAAGGTCATGTCCTTGAACTCGTCGGCGCTGCGGGCGGCCATGCCCGTGTCGTGGCGGATGCGCTCCGTCACGTTTGCAAGCGGTTCGCCGGCCTTGGCCTTGACGAGGATGTAGGAGAGCAGCTTGCGCTCCGACAGGGCATAGGTCGTGGCCCGCGTGTAAGTGGTGTAGATGATCGGCTGGGACTGGAAAGTGGCGCCGGCGCGGGCGATGCCCACGACCCGGGCCCGCTTGTCGTTGATCTCGAGGATGTCGCCGACCTGCAGGGGCTCTGCCTTTTTACCGGGGCGGGCGGGCTTGGCGAGACGGCCGGTGGCGCCGGCCTCGTCGACGATCACCGCGTCGGGCAGGCGCAGGTCGGCCAGCCGGCCCTTGAGCATGACGGCGGGGCCGCCGATCAGGGTGGCGTCATCCAGGCCGATCAGGTTCGAACTGACGAGCTGGCCGTCGCCCAGCCGGACCCGCTGATTGCCCTTGTAGAGGGGCACCGCCCATTCCACGCCCTTGACGCCACGTACCCGGTACAACTCGGTGTCGAGCATGGGCTGGGAGTCGTCCACGTACTTGACCATCGGGTCCATCACCCAGATGTCCGGCAACGCGACGTCGGAGATGAAGCTGTAGGTACGGGAAAAGATTGAGATCAGGATGCCCGGCTGCTGGATCATCAGCAGGGAGGCGAGGGCGATGCCGGTGATGATGCCGAAATACTTGCCACGATCACCGAGGAGCATCTTCAGCGCTATGCGGAACATCCGGGCACCGTCATGACAGGAGCAGAGTCGCCATTGTGCGCTCCTGGGGCGGCGGCGATGCGTCCTAGATCAAAGGAACGCATCGTGCCGACGGTTTCAAGGACGATGTGTTTCGCCGGATGGGGGCAGGCCTTTCTTGCGGTACAGCATGATCGGCGCGCAGCGCTTCTCGTCGTGATAGATGCCGACGCAATCGAGGCACTGGAAGCAATCGTCGTAGCGGATCGCGCCGGATTTCTCGATAGCGTCGTAGGCGCAACGGTGACGGCAGGTCTGGCAGGGCTGGCCGCACTCCCGGCGGCGCGGCAGCCAGTCGAGGAGGCGCAGCTTGCCGCCGAGGGTCATCGCTGCGCCGAGGGGGCACAGATAGCGGCAGAAAAACTTGTAATACAGCCCGCCGAGGACGAGCAGCAGCATCGCGTAGGCGACGAAGGGCCAGTGCCGGTCGAAGCCGACGGTGATGGCGGTCTTGAAGGGCTCCACCTCGACACCGGTCTCGGCCAGCCGTGGGGCGAAGGCAGCGGCAGCCACCAGCGCGGCGAGGATCGCGTAGCGCCCCCGGTCGAGGATGCGGGCGACGGCGGCCGGCAGCCGCAGCCGCGGCAGGCGCAGCGCGCGGGCCAGCAGCGCGGCGAACTCCTGCAGCGCGCCGAAGGGGCACAGCCAGCCGCAGAAGGTGCCGCGGCCCCACACCACGAAGCTGATCGCGGTGAAGGCGATCAGCAGCAGGCTCACTGGGTCGTACAGGAAGCTCTTGAGGCCGGCCCCGGCTGTTACCGATTTGATCGCACCGGTGATCTGCACGATGGACAGCTGGCCTTGCGCGTACCAGCCGATGTAGCCGAGGGTGAAGGCCAGGAAGGCCAGCCGGAAGACCTTGAGCCGGCGCGCCGACACGGAGATCCAGCGCGGGTGGGCGAGCACCACGGACAGCAGGACCAATGCGGCGGCGATGATGGCCAGCTCCACGGCCCGGTCCTTCCAGGCGATCAGCCAGTCGGGCAGCGGCGCGGGTGGGCGGGAGAACAGTTCCTCCGGGGCCTGGTAGTCGAGGCTGACGCTGCGCTGGGTGAGGATCGGCAGCATCGAGCCCTTGGCGCGGGTGATGGTCAGTTCGAAGCGTACCGGCGCGGCTGGATCGACGCCGGACATCGGCGGTACGCGCAGCACCAGCGCGGCGTTGAGGGGCGGCGCGCCGGCCGGTGGGCGCGGTGAGATGTCCAGGTCGCGCAGCTCCACCGGGCCGCCGGCCTGGCTGAAGGCCAGCCGGGCCGGCACGGTGCCGCGGGTGAAGCCGTCGTCGATGAAGGCGTCACGCCCCGCGCTGGCCACCCAGTAGGCCTGCTGACCGGGCTCCAGGCGGCGCAGCAGGTCGGTGTGGCCGGCATCGCCGAGGATCGCCCGGCCGATGGTCGGCGCGTTGAGGTAGGCGACGTAGAGGTCGCTGAAGGTCTCGTCCGGCCGGGCCAGTGCGTCGGCATCCACGCCGGCGCCGTCCGTGCCGGCGAACTGCTTTTCCACGTCGGCGTTGCTGAGGTGCAGGCGGCCGATGGCGCCGGACTTCACCAGTTCGGCAAAGCTGCGGTGTTCATAGACGTCGGTGCGTACTTCGGCGACGGGCCCCTTGTCGCTGGCCGGCGCGGCGAAGCCGAGGCGGGCGCGGGCCACGGCCAGTCCGGCAGTGAGCACGGTCTGGTTGACGATGCGCACCGAGGCGGTGGCCTTGCTGACGCCGTCCAGCACCACGCGCTTGCTGCCGGCGCCGCTGCGGGTGTTGCCGTACAGGCTGGAGACGGTGATCTCCTGCTTGAGGCTCTTGTTGCGGTACTGGAGCAGGAAGTCGCGCAACGGGCCTTCGCCGAGGCCGGACAGGAAGACCGGCTCGTGCTGGCGGATCAGCTCCACGTCCATGAAGCCGCCCTTGCGGTCGAGGCTGACCAGCAGGTTCAGCGGGGTGCCCTCGAAGCCGGGGATCGGCGCCAGGTCGATGGATTCGAAAGCGTAGGCGACCGGGCCGGCCTCGGGTTCCAGCTCCGAGGTGATCGGCCAGGCGGGAATGTCACGCAGCTTCTCGCCCACGTGCAGCGGGGGCGGAAAGCGGCGGGCGATGTCGGCGTGGTTCAGGTCGCCGGCGTCGGCCTGGAAGGCCAGCCCGGCGAGCAGGAGGGTGAGCAGGCCCGCGAGGATGCGGCGGAACAGGTGGCGCGCGATCCCCGTGGGCATGGCGGCGCTCAGTGGGCTTCGAGCTGCTTCTTGAGGGCGTCGAGGCCGCTGGTGTAGATGCCGCTCACGGCCTTGCGCGCGCCGGTGTCGTCGGCGCCTTCGGCCGGCTTCTCGTCCTTGCGGCGGAAAGTGGACGACCATTCCACATGGCTGCCGCCCTTGGCCGGCTTGATGGTCAGGGTGGACACGTAGCCGCTGACCGGCAGCGGGGAGTCGATGATGCGGTAGGTGTAGCTGTGGGCGGCGGCCTTGTAGGCGACCAGCTCCTCGACGAGCTTGGCGCCGTCCTTGGTGGTGACGGTGCGCACGGCGCCCTTGGTGTTGTTCTTGCCTTTGTCGAGGCTGGTGCTGCCGACGGCCGGGTGCCAGCCCAGGTTGTCGAAGCTGCTGATCACTTCCCACACCTTGGCCGGCGGCGCGGCGATGTCGATCTGTTCCTTCACCTTCAGTTCGGGGCGGGCGGCGAGGGCCGGCGCGGCGGCGGCAACGGCAAGGGCGGCGACGAGGAGCTTGCTGCGATAGGTCATGGAGGTCTCGCTGGTTGAGGGAAAAGGAAGAGGAATAGGGAAGGGCCTACACCTGGATCAGGCCGGAGCGCACAGCGGCCATCGCCAGTTCGGCCATGTTCTGCACGCCGAGCTTTTGCTTGATGTGGTACAGGTGGGTCCCAACGGTGTTGGGGCTGAGGTGAAAGTCGCTGGCGACCTCGGCTACCGAGCGGCCCTGGGCGAGCTGCAGGAAGACGTTGAATTCCTTGTCAGTGAGGGCTTCGGCCGGGTGTTCGGGGCGATCGGCGCGGCGCAGCGCGCTGGCGATTTCCGGGTCGATGTAGCGCTGGCCGGCGGAGATCTGCCCGACCGCCTGCAACAGCTCTTCCGGGGGGCTGCGCTTGCACAGGTAGCCGGCGGCGCCGAGCTTGAGGGCCCGCTCGGCGGTGATCGCGTCGGCGTGGGCGGAGGCGATCAGCACCCGGGCCCGGGGCTTCCTGGCCATGATCCGCTCCAGGGCGGCGAGGCCGCCGCAGCCGGGCATCGACAGATCCATCACCAGCACGTCCGGATCCTCGCTCGCCATCAGCTGCTGGGCGGCCTCGCCGCTGTCGGCTTCGGCGATGACCTGGGCGCCGGCGCCTTCGAGGAGCAGGCGGAAGCCCATGCGCACGATGGCGTGGTCGTCGGCGAGGATGATGCGGAGGCGATCCAGATTGGTGTTCATGATGCGTCGGGCTCCGTGCTGGGTAGGACGTCGTCGGTCCGGTCTGTCGCCGGGCCGATCGGCAGACGGGCGCGGATGCGCGTGCCGCCTGCGGACGGGCAGGAGATATCGAGGCTGCCGCCGAGTTCGGCGACGCGTTCGCGCATGCCGGCGAGGCCGAAGCCAGCCTGGCCGGAGGCCGGCATGATGCCGCGCCCGTTGTCGCTGACCTCGACGGTCAGCGCGTCGCCCTCCCGCAACAGGCGGATGCGGGTTTTGCTGGCCTGGGCGTGGCGGACGACGTTGGTGCACGATTCCTGAACGATCCGTAGCGCGGTCAGCGTCACGTCGTCCGGCAACGGGCTGGGGCCGGCGAACAGTTCGGTGTTGAGTTCGACGTCGGTGTGGCGCTGGCTCCAGGCTGCGAGATAGCTGCGCACCGCGTCGTCGAGGGTTTCCTGGGGGCCGCTGCGTGGCGGGCGCAGGCGGGTGAGCAGCGCGCGCACGTCGCCCTGCATGCGCGAGGTGACGTCGCGGATCACCTCGGCGCTCTGGCGGATGGCCGGCGTGTTGTCGCTGCGCTGGACGATGGCGCCCGCCAGCGCGGCCACTGCGGTGATGCTCTGGCCGAGTTCGTCGTGGAGCTCACGGGCGATGGCCTTGCGATCGGCCTCCAGTCTTTCGGTGACGGTTCGCGCCAGGGCCTGCTCGTGGTTCAGGCGCACGTTCTCGGCCACCGCCCGCTCCAGGCGCAAGGCCATGGAGTTGAAGGCCTCGGCCAGGTGGGCCAGCTCGATGGGGCCGTCCACTGGCAGTCGCGTGTCGAAGTTGCCTTCGCCGGCCCGGTCGAGGGCCGCCATCACGGTGCCGAGGGGCTTGAGGGCGCGGTCAATGGCGAACCAGCAGCCGAGGAACAGGCCAGCCAGTGCCAGCAGCGCGCGGGTGGCGGCAGCGGTGAGGTCGTCCCACAGGTCGAGCACGGCGCGGGAGGCGTCCGGCTGCAGGCTCAGCGTCAGCGTGCCGGCCTGCAGCTTGAGGGACGGCAGTTCGGGCTTCAGCCAGTCGAAGAACCAGCCCGGCGCATCGCGGCCGGCCTTGTAGGCGGACGGGGGCGACTGGTACAGCAGCTTGCCGCCGGCGTTGCGAACCTCCAGCTGGTGGGCGCGGATGCGCCCGACCGCGTTGAGGTGGGCGATCAGGCGGGCCTCGGTCCACGCCGGGTCGCCGGCGGCGGTACCCTGGGCGGAGACCGTCAGCCACTGGCTGGCGACCCGGTTAGCGGCGGTGATCTCTTCGGCGATGGCGACGCGGGCATCACGGATCCACAGCGCGGCGCCAGTCAGCACGAAAGCGGCGGCCAGCGCGGTGAGCACCAGGCTGACGCGCAGGCGCAGGGACAGGCTACGGGGCGGGCTGGCGGGCGTCACGTCGGCGGCCCCTTCGGACGCCAGGGCGCAGGCAGGTGCGGTCATGTGGGCTTGTCCAGCTTGAACAGGACCGGAACGACGATCTGGATCTCCTTGTTCTGCAGCGCTTCCGGCGGGCGCGGCAGCGTGCCGGCGGTGGTGACCAGCTGCACGGCGTTCTGGTCGAGCACCTCGAAGCCGCTGGAGCGCACCACCTGGGTGGCGACGATGTTGCCCTTGCGGGCGATGGTGATGCGCACCTGGACTTCACCTTCCCAGCCGCGCATGGCGGCCAGGCGCGGGTACTGCTGGTGGCGGGCAAACAGGGACGACAGGCTGCGCCCGTAGCGCTCGAGGAGCGCCGGGTCGGGCGGCTCGTCGACGGCAAGTGCGGGTGCGGTGTCCACGCGGGCGACGACGGGGGCTGGCGAGGTGGCCGGCGCGGGCGTGCGCGGCGTGTTCTCGGCGACGACAGGAGGCGCAGCCGGTGCCGGCATGCTGACCTGGGCGACGGGCTCCGTTGTGCGGACCACCGGTGCAGGCGGGGTGTCGGGGCGCGCCGGGCGGGTCAGGATCGGTGTTGGCTTGGGCGCCTGGACGGTGACAGGCGGGGGCGCCCGATGCACGGGCGGCGCTTCGACTGGCACGACCACGGCGGGGCGCGGCGGTGGAGGGGCTTCAGGTGCGGGCTGCGGCGCGCGCAGGATCACTTGCAGCGGGCGCGGCAGGGCGGCGGTCTGTTCCGGCGTCCAGCCGCGCTGGGCGAGGAGCACCAAGTGCAGGCCGATCGACAGGCCGATGGCCAGCTTGAGCGGGCGTGGCAGTGCTGCGGGGCGTGGCCACGAGGTTTCGGGCAACAAGGGCAGCGTGCTCATCGGGCGCTTCTCCCGGGATGGGCCAGTGCATGCTGCTCGTAGGCCGGGTAGAGCTGGCCCACGGAGCGGCGGTACTCGGCTTCGACCACCGCCAGGCGACGAAATTCAGCCGGTAGCGGGATGGCCAGCACTTCGGTCATGTCGAGGCCGTCCTCGGCGGCCTGGCGCAGATTGCCGTCCAGCCAGCCGAGCCAGGCGCGGGTCTGGCGAATCGGTGCCGTGCCTTGGGCCACCGGGCCGTGGCCGGGGACGATCTGCTTGAAGCCGAGGCTTTCGAGGCGATCGAGAGCCTTCTGCCAGGCCGCCAGGTTGGCGTGGGGCGTGGTGGGTGCGCGGTCGTTGAAGACCAGGTCGCCAGCGAAGAGCACGCCAGTGCTCCGGTCGAAGATTGCCAGGTCGGCGCCGGTGTGGCCGTCGAGGGCGATCAGTTCGAGGTGGTGGCCGCCCAATTCCAGAGGGCCGGCCGTCAGTTGCTTGGCCGGGGCGAGCGGTTCGGTGCCGGCCATCCAGTCGCCGGCAAGGCGGTACATGTTCTCGTTGAATGTACCGCCTTCCGCGTGGATACCGCTGATGGTGCCGGGCAGTGCAGCCAGGGTGTCCGGCGCGAAGGCCTGGTTGCCGAGGAAGTGGTCCGGGTGGTGGTGGGTATTGACCACCATCGTCACCGGTTTGTCGGTGATGCGGGCGATGGCGCGCTTGAGCTGCTCGCCGTAGGCCCGCGACGGGCCGCTGTCGATGACCAGCACGCCGGCCGGCGTGACGATGAAGCCGGTGTTGACGATGTTGCCGCCGTTGGCGGTGCTGAAGTCCTCGCTACGCCCGACCAGGACCCAGGTGCCGTCGGCGATGGACACCGGCTGCAGGCCGTAGTCCATGTCGGCGGCGGCGAGCAGCAGGGCCCAGCCGAGGGCGAACAGGGCGATGGCGGAACGGGAGGTGCGGCTCAGGATGCTCATTTTTCGATCACGGCCGAGATGGCGTTACCGTTGTTGTCGCGGCCGCTGACCCGGTAGCCGGCGGCGGTCCGGGCGGCGGGAATATCCACCGAGAACACCGGGTTCTCGGCCAGCGGCTCGAAGCCCTCGATCTGCAGCAGCGGCGCGCCCTGTTCGTCGGTGAGCTTCAATTCCTGGATGTAGAAGGCCGGCACGCCGGCGGCAAGGCCGGTGTCTTCCGGGTGGATGATGCGCAGGCGGATCCGTTCGCCGCCTTCCTTGCGGTCCCACACGCGGCTGCTGACTTCACCGAGGCGCTTCTGCCATTCCGGCGAACCACTGCCCGTGGAGGGCAGGGTGCAGCCGCCGCCGGTGGTGTTCACCCAGGTGCCACCCACGTGCCACACGCCGTCGCGGGTCTTGACCGCGGCGCGGACCGGCGTGGACTGCTGCAGCTTGATGCGGAAGCCGAGGCCCGGGTGTGCGCCTTCCGGACGGAAGCGGACGATGCGGGTGATCGGATTGAAGTCGGCGAAGACCAGCACCTCGGTGGCGTCGGGCAGGGCGCCGGCATCGACGCTGACCGGCACGTTGAGGGCGTTCTCGGCGGTCAGCGGCGCGCTGACCTTGACGCGCTGATCGAAGACCACCCGCGCCTTGGCCGGGAAGAATTCCTTGCGCATGTCGCCCCAGCGCGGCGAGTCGAGGGGATCGGTTTGCCGGTCGCCAGCGGCGTAGGCAGTACCAAGGGTGAGGCTACAGGCGAGCACTAGAAGGGCGGCTGCGCCATGTATGCGATGCATTCTCAAGTCTGTCTCCTTGTCGGCGGCCTGACTGGGGTCGGCTCGCTCTATATGTAAGGAGATGGCTGCAAGAGCTGTGCCAGCAAAATCCGGGGTTTCGCGCGGGCGCTCGGCCTCCTATCCTCATTCCGTGGGGATGATCTGCTCCGTTTCAGGCCGGCTGCATGACCCCGGTGGGTGAGCGGTCCGATTTCCGTGTGCGCCAGCGTGAATCGGGGCTGCTTTTCATGCGCTGCAGCATGTTCTGCTTCGGGTTGTTCCAACTTGGAGCACTTGGTGTGGAATGAAGCAGATGTATCGGTGGGCTGAGACAGCGCGACAGGTGTCGCGTTTTGACGGTGGGTTTTCCCTGGCGCCAACTACCCGTTTTGTATCGGGAATTTTTCCCGGCCATAAAAAACGGCGCACACCGCGGGGATGGATGGCACAGCTCTTGCGGTTTCACCCCTGCAGCACGTTTCGGTTGGGCCGGGAGGTGGCCGTCCCGGATCGTGCTTCAGCACCTTCTCAAAGGAGACACTCAATGATCCAAAGGAGCAAAACAATGAAAAAACCGTTTGCGCTGTCCCTCATCGCGGCAGCACTGATGGTTGCAGGTTCCGTCCAGGCCAAGGAAGTCACCGACGCTGACATCTCCAACGATGCCAAGACCACCGGCGACGTCGTCCACTTCGGCCTCGGTCAGCAAGGCCAGCGCTACAGCACCCTGGACAAGATCAACACCAAGACCGTCAAGAACCTGGTGCCCGTTTGGTCCTTCTCCTTTGGTGGTGAGAAGCAGCGCGGCCAGGAATCCCAGCCCCTCGTCTTCGACGGCAAGATGTACGTGACCGCTTCCTACAGCCGCATCTTTGCGCTGGACGCCAAGACCGGCAAGAAGCTGTGGAAGTACGAGCACCGCCTGCCCGAAGGCATCATGCCCTGCTGTGACGTGATCAACCGCGGCGCAGCCCTTTACGGCGACCTGGTCATCTTCGCAACCCTCGACGCCCAGCTCGTGGCCCTGAACAAGGACACCGGCAAGGTCGTCTGGAAGGAGAAGATCGACGACTACGCCGCCGGCTACTCCGCTTCTGCCGCGCCGCTGATCGTCAAGGGCATGGTCGTGACCGGCGTGTCCGGTGGTGAATTCGGCGTCGAAGGCCGTCTGGAAGCCCGCGATGCCAAGACCGGCAAGCTGATCTGGACCCGCCCGACCGTCGAAGGCCACATGGGTTACAAGTGGGAGAACGGCCAGAAGGTTGAGAACGGCATCTCCGGCACCCTCAACGCCACCTGGACCGGCGACCTGTGGAAGACCGGCGGCGCCGCCACCTGGAACGGTGCCACCTACGACCCCGACACCAACCTGATCTTCGTGGGCACCGGCAACCCGTCCCCGTGGAACAGCCACCTGCGCCCCGGCGACAACCTGTTCTCGTCCGCCACCGTGGCCATCAACCCGGATACCGGCAAGATCGTCTGGCACTACCAGACCACCCCGCATGACGGCTGGGACTTCGACGGCGTGAACGAATTCGTGTCCTTCGACTACAAGGATCCGAAGACCGGCAAGATCATCAAGGCGGGCGGCAAGGCCGACCGTAACGGCTTCTTCTTCGTCATCGACCGTACCAACGGCAAGCTGATCAACGCCTTCCCGTTCGTCAAGGACATCACCTGGGCCAAGGGCATCGACCTGAACACCGGCCGTCCGATCTACAACGACGACAACCGTCCGGGCAACCCGGCTGCCGGCGAAGACGGCAAGAAGGGCAAGACCGTGTTCGCGGCCCCGTCCTTCCTGGGCGGCAAGAACCAGATGCAGATGGCCTACAACCCGAAGACCGGCCTGTTCTACGTGCCGGCCAACGAGTGGGGCATGGACATCTGGAACGAGCCCGTCTCCTACAAGCGTGGCGCGGCCTACCTGGGCGCGGGCTTCACCATCAAGGCCCTGCATGACGACTACATCGGCGCGCTGCGCGCTGTCGATCCGGTCGCCGGCAAGATCGTGTGGGAGAACAAGAACTTCGCTCCGCTGTGGGGCGGCGTGCTGACCACCGCTGGTAACCTGAGCTTCTACGGTACGCCGGAAGGCTACCTGAAGGCGCTGGACGCCAAGACCGGTAAGGAAGTCTGGTCCTTCCAGACCGGCTCCGGCGTGGTGGCCCCCCCGATCACCTGGGAAGAAGGCGGCGAGCAGTACGTGGCGGTCGTCTCCGGCTGGGGCGGTGCGGTTCCCCTGTGGGGCGGCGACGTGGCCCGTCGCGTGAACTTCCTCGAGCAGGGTGGTTCCGTGTGGGTCTTCAAGCTGCACAACGGCAAGTAATTGTCGAAGTCCATGGCACTGCGCAAGCAGTGCCGCGGATGGAAAAACGGCACGGGTGCTTGGGGGCTCCGTGCCGTTTTTTTATTTGGTGCTCCGCTCCCGGATCTCAAGCGTACCGACTACCGTTCAGGCGCGATTTCCCCGACCGGCAGACGGAATGTCACGACGGATCAGCACACCGATCGCTGCCGCCACCGCACATGGCGCCCACACCCAGGCGAGCTCCGAGCGCATGACCGCCAGTCCTTGAGCACTGAACACCCGCCGCCAGGACAGGGGCGAGACCTCGATGACCTGCCACGGCGCGAAGTATCGAAGATCCGAAACCGGCCAGAACAGCGCCACGCCGAGGCCACCGTTGGTGAGCATGTCCAGCAGCGGATGCGATACGGCAGCCGCCAGTATGAAAAAGAAGGATGTGCGTCCCGATGTGCGCAGCAGCGGTGCAGCGGCTGAGGCGCCGGCCGCCAGAAGCAGCGCGAACAGCAAGGAATGGCTTGCGCCGCGATGCCCGAATGTGTCGGCATAAGCGATGCCGAGCTTGAAGGCGACGACGTCCAGGTCGGGGGCTATTGCAGCGACTACACCGGCCAGCAGGAGCCGGGAAGGAATCCTGCCGCAACCGAGCCCGATGCCGATGGCGAGGGGAACGGCGGCGTGGGAAATGATGGTCGGCATGGTCTAGGTGACAATGATTGATTCCCAACCATCGTATTCACCCAGATGTTTGGCCGCCAGGTAGAACAATGGAAGTGTGACGTCATCAATAGAGTTGAACGCGGGAATATCTATTCGCCACAGCTGCGCGCAGTGATCGTTGCGACTACCGTCCGACGAGATTGCTCGAACCTTGAAGCCAAGTTGACCCGCTTCTGCCACGTAAGAATTCAACGAATCTGTGTCAGGGAAGTAGGCCCAATGATCTAATTCCCGGGGGACGGAGAGCTTGTCACCCTTTCCTTCCAAGGCCTCACAGACATGCCGGTTCTTGATGGTCTGGATATCGGCGTCCGAGGGGTACAAGTATGTGAGGTAGCTCGACCAGTCGGGCTCCTCCCGTGTGCCAGTTTCGTACTGGTAGTCACCGTAGGCATGCATGACAAAAGCGACACGTGTTGCCCAGGTTTGAGGGCGTGAGATGTAGAAGAAGAAATCTCGGCAGGAATTTGTCGTGCAGCGCCCGACATATTCTGTTTCCTTATCGACCAGGGGCTTGAGTGCATCCTCCACGGCGATGAGTGTGTCGAACTCTGTCTGGCTAGACAGCCCGTCATCACGGGGTTCCTTCATGTGCAATCGAACATATGCCATGTGAGGCAATTTCGGATTTGGTGCAGAGTCGTGCACGCCGAGGTCAACGTAGATTGAAGCGGGCTTGTCATCGACCTGCAGAAAATAGAAGTCCCAGTTATTGGTCATTTTTTCCTGATTTAAGAGGCGTTCAAGCAGGTTCAGGCACGAAGTGCTTCATGTTTGTGCGTTTTCGTCGTGCCTTGACGTGTAGTTCCGGGGGGCCGGACGAGGCAAGGGCTCAAAGCAGCCCCACTTTCGGTTGTTGCTTTAGATGAAATGCCATGTGACTGTACTGTTGATGCGGTATGAATTTCAAGTTCCCCGTCCATGTAGGTTGGAGTGATTGCCCCTCCGTCGCATGGGCTCGCGACTACCTCTGAGGTACTCGCGACTATCCCGGAGGACCTCGCGACCCCCTCCGAGGTGGTCCGTCCTATATCAGAGGTCCTCGCTTGGGTGTGGGGGATAGGGCGGGGCTGTCTCGGAGCTGCTCGCGAGGAGCACCCGGACAGTCGGTCCCTATCCCGGTGGGCCTCGCGAGCAGCTTTGAGCTCCTCGCGAGGAGCTTTCGGACAGGGCGGGAGTATCGGCGGGATAGGGGCGGTCTGTCCCGGAGGGGCTCGCAAGGGATTCGCGGACAGGGCAGGACACTCGCCGGGCTCCTCGTGAGGAGCTTCCGGATAGTCGGGACGGGTTTGGGGATTGTCGGGGCGGTTTCTGGGCGTGTCGGGTGGTGTGGAGTGCGTGTGCGGAGCGGCTCGGCTTTGGAGGGCCGGGCGTCGCGGTCGCAACTGTCTTGCGTCAAGCCGATGGGGTGTCGTGCAGGAACCGGATCAAGGCCTGGAAGTTGGATGCGGCGTTGCCGCTGGGATCGACGATGCTGTGGCTGAAGTATTTCTCGATGTTGGCCGCCGTGATGGCCGTATTGAGCGGATCGTAGGTCGCGCCGCTGGCGCCGCCCGCCGTGTGTCCCATCATCCGGGTCATGGCGATCTGGCCGATGCCAGCGGCAGCAGCCTTGTTGCCGCTGGCCACGGCCTTGTCGTACAGCGCCTTTTCGGCCGGGCTGAGATTCGCCATGGTATTGACGAACCCGGTGGCCTTTTGCATGTAATCGAGATCGTCGGCGCTCAGCTCGTCGGGCGACTTGCCCTGGGCGACGATCCCGGCGAGCCGCTTGTCGTTGGTGAGCAGGTAGGCCTGATCTTCCTGCGATCGGTTGATCGGGCCCCGGGCCCTGATCTCCGCGAGCCGGGCTGCGACGCCCCCATCGTCATGGCTGGCGGTGGAGGAGGCGGAGGCGGCAAGCGCATCCCGCGCGGCCTGGGAAATGCGGACGGTATCGGCAGTATTTGCCGAAGAAACGGTCGGGATCGGCCGGGGCGACGTGGTCCGAAACATTTCTGCCGTATAACCAAGGCGTGATGTGGCCTGGATGATCATGATGCGCCTCCGATTTCAGATACTCGAAATCAGTGCAATGAACATGCCAATGGCAGAATCGGAAGGCGGTGCGGTTTCGGCGCACGGCTGACGACAAGCAGCTGAGACCCGTCGTCGAGCATCGGAGGGGGATGGGGGCGGACGGGTTCAGCGCACCCCGCGCAGCTGTTGCAGGCGTTCGTTGGCGAACTGGGCCACTTCCGGGCTGAGCTCTTCCGTGTCGATCGCGCGCTGGAAGGCTTCCCTGGCATCGCTCAACTTGTTTTCCGCCTGCAGCGAGATGCCGACGCCGACGAGCCAGTTGGGCATCGCGGGATCGCTGCGCAGGGCGGTGATGTAGTGCTGCGCTGCTTCGGCATGGCGTCCCTGGCTCTGCAGCAGGGCGGCCAGAAATGCATGGTATTCGGCGTCGTCGGCCGCGCCGGCGAGGCCGTGCTCCAGCGTTGCTAGCGCCTCGGTCCTGGCGCCGCCGGCGACCTGCAGGCGTGCCAAGGCCATCGCCAGGCCGCTGGACCCCGCCCGCTGGCCGGAGGCGCCGTCCAGTCCCGCACGCAACAAGGTGATCGCTTCCCCGTTGCTGCCGCCATTGGCGAGCAGTTCCGCCAGCAGCAGCCGTGCGTCGTCGTTGCTGGAATCGGCGGCCAGCGACTGCCGCAGGGCTTGCTGGGCTTCCGCCGTGCGCGACTGCTGGATGGACTCGATGGCCTGCCGATAGAGATTGGCGGATCGCTGCTTCGGGCTCACGACCTTGAATGGCGACGGCAGTCCGTCGGCCGATCGGGCATCGGCATTGCGTTGGCGTTGCGCCTGTGCCGGGGCGTCCTGCACGTTCTTGTCGTCATTGCCGGACGTCCTGGCGAGGGGGGCCGGTTTCGCGGCGGCGTGGTCGTCCGCCAGGCGCGCGCCTGGCAAGGGCGCCGCGTGGGCAGCCGGTGCCTGGACAGTCTCCACCACGGGAGCAGGCGCTGCGGCCGCCTGCATGGGGGCGGGCGGCGGCGTTGGTGTTGGCGTGGGCTCGCTGGCGACGGCAGGTGCCGGCGGCGTGGCTGCCGGGCCAGCCATGCCAGTTGCGCCAGCGGGGGGCAGGGCAGCAGGGGCAGGGGCTGGCGCCACTGCAGGGGCCGCCGCGAGCGACGGGGCGGGGGGCTGTGCGGACATGAGCCGGGAGTATTGGCTCCAGGCCAGGGCGCCTGCGCCTATCGCTCCGGTCAGCAACACGAGAAGGCGCAGCGAACGCGGCTTTCCCTTGCGCGGGTGGGCCGGATTGATCTTCTGCGCCTGTCCCTGTTCCCCGGCGGTGGCGAATCTCGAATCGAGATCCGTCAGCATCTTGTTGATCAGGCTCATTGAAAATAGACCCATCCAAGACCGGCAATGCCGCCGCCGATCAGTGCCGTCACAAAAATGGCGAACAGTCTCGATCCGCGCGTTTTGCGCAAAGAAGCTGTGTCGTTCGCCGCCATCCATACGTCGGACGCCCCGACGCATTTCCTTCCCTTGCCGAAGGCCGACAGCATCGCCTTGTGCGCCAGGATATTCACCAGCCGCGGTATCCGTTTCGTCTTCCGTTCGAGCATCCACAGGGCCAGCGGCGAAAACAGCCGGCCCCCCTGATAGCCGGCGATGACCAGCCGGTGGCGGATGTAGTAGTCGAGTTCGTCGTGCAGTAAAGGAGTCAGGTGGTAATCGAAGGTGATGCGCTGCTTGAGTTGCCGGATGGACGGGTGATCAAGCTTCTGCTCCAGTTCCGGCTGCCCGAAAATGATGACCTGCAGCAGCTTGCGTTTTTCGGTTTCGAGATTGGTCAGCAGCCGGAGCACTTCGAGGGTCTCGATCGGCATCGCCTGGGCTTCGTCGAGGCAGATCACGATGCGTTTGCCCTCGTGGGCGATGATGTCCAGCAGCCTCCGGGTCAGCGCTTTCAGTAACTGGTGCGGGTCCGCAGCGGTCTCCGGCGCGATCTCCACTTCGAGCTCCGACACCAGCTCCATGAACAGTCCGCGCGGCTCGAGGTAGGGGTTCGGAATGTAGGCGACCTTGAAATCCCGCTCCAGCTCGGCCATCAGCTTGCGGCACAGCAAGGTCTTGCCGGTGCCCACTTCGCCGGTGATCTTGATGAAGCCTTCCCCCGTGCGGATGGCGATCAGCAGTGTGTTGAGCGCCTCGTTGGCGGCCCCGGACGAGAAGAAGAAGCTGGTGTCCGGTGTAATGCTGAACGGAAATTCCCGGACACCGAAATGGCCGAGGTACATGTCCTTGACATCCAGTTCGCGTGAATTCATGGCGGCCTCTAGCGCGGGGCCTCGGCGGGCGCATTGCCCATGTTGCCGATCCTGTCCTCCGACTCCGCGATCTCGGCGGTCCACACGCTGTCGTCCTTCACGATGGTCGGTTTCAGCAGGATGACCAGTTCGCGCTTGACTGCACTTTGTGCCCCCTTGCTGAACAGCGCGCCCGGGCCGGGTACATCGCCGACGCCCGGCACCTTCGAGCGGTTGTCGGACACGCGTTCCGTCATCAGGCCGCCGATCACCACCACCTGCCCATCCTTGGTCTTCACCACGCTGTCCGTCTCGCTGATGGTATTGACGGCGAAGGGCACGCTGACGGCATTCGCCGTGGGCAGGGAGATCTTCTGCTTTTCGACGATGCTGTTCACCATCGAATGGACGTGCAGCGTGATGTTCTCCTTGTCGTCGATCTTCGGCGTCACATCCAGGGAAATGCCTGAAAAGAAGGGTTGATAGATCAGCGTGGGGGGCGTGGTCACGGATGGGCCGGTACCAACCGTGGTTGTGCCGCCGGAGATGTTGGTCACGAAGGGCTCCTCGCTGCCGACCTTCAATACGGCCTTCTGGCTATTCAGCGTGGCGATGCGAGGGCTGGACAGCACATGCACGTTGCCCTGGGTCTGCAGGAAATTGATCAATGCGGAGAAGTTGCGGAACTGCATGGCCATCCCCAGGCCGGCGGAGAAGGCGTTGGCGTTGGCCGCGCCGACAAGGCCGGCACCGAGCAGTTCGCCCAGGCTCGTTCCCGCGTTTATCGCCCCGCCGCCGCTGGCCGTCGCGGCATTCAGCTTGGTGGTGTCGGAGCCGACTGAAAAGCGGTGCAGCCCCCCCTGAAAACCCGCCCAGTTGATGCCCTGCTGGGATTGGGCGTTCAGTTCGACGTCGATGATCTTGGCCTCGATGATGACCTGGCGCTCGATGCTCAACTGCATGGAATGCAGCATCCTGGCGATCATCCGGTGCTCATTCGGCATGCCGCTGACAAGGATCGTGCCGCTCATCTGGCTGATCGCCATCGCGCGGCCGTCGGTACAGCCGTCCACGCCGCGCTGGCGTTCACCCGATTGCACGTCCCCCGTGTAGGAGACGTCGGCCCGGCTGGTGCTGGACGAGGTAGCGGAACTGGATGTGCCGGAGGCTGCGCCACTGGGAGCGCCGCTTGTTCCCGATCGCATCGGGACGTTCTTCGGAATCTGGCATCCCAGGGTGGTGCGCAAGGCGTCTTCGATTTCGCCCCACACATCGGATTTTGCGATGGTGCTCAGCGCACTGGCCTGGATCGAGGAGTAACCGGAGCCCGAGCCAGAGTTGGACGATGAGCTCGACGACGCACTCGCCGTCGAGCCCGATCCGCTGGACGATCCGGAACTCGACGAAGCGCCGCCGACCACCTGCAGGTCGCTCACGCCCCGGCGTTGGCCGATGATGTAGTTCACCTGGTACAGGCGGGTCTGCAACTCGGGTGGCGAGACATAGATCCGGTTGCCGTCGACCGTGTAGTCGAAACCGTAAACCTCGCGGATCGCATCCAGTGCCTCGAATACCGTGACGTCCTTGAGGCTGACGGTCATCCTCTCCGTCGATGGGGGCGGCGGCGTGGCGGGCAGGGCGCCTTGCGCAGCCAGAGGTGGAGCAGGTGGCGTGTTCTTCGGCTTGATCATGATGCTGTAGCGGGTGCCGGTGACGATGGCGGTGAGCACCTTGTTCACCGGTGCATCCGTCACCACCAGGTCGAAACGCTGTTCGAGCTGCCGGCTCGACGCTCTGGGCATAGCCTTCCTGAGCGGGGGAAGGAGCGAGCTGCTGACCGCATCGGGGAGTGGCGCCACCTTTTCCCTGGGGGTTGCCGCCTGTTTCAGTTGATCGTTGATCCTGTCGAGGGTGGAGGTGTCACGCGGCGGATAGGCGGCCGAACAGGCGGCAAGGCTCGCGGCCAGCAAGGGGATGGTGATGGTTTTGAGTTTCATTGTTCGCCCCGGTGGATTCGTTTACCGTCGCCGCTCCTGTATGCCGGCCCCTCGCCCTTTAGTGCTCCGCCTCGATTTCTTGCGGGAGCCGATGTGATGACCTTCTTCACGCCCGGCGTCAGCTCCACTGATTTGGACGCGTCTTGCGCGACCACTTCGTCCGGTTTGATGGCCACCACCTTCGAGCCGTTGTAGGTGTCGCCCGGCTTCACGACCTGGCCATCGATCAGCGCGAATCTTCTCGATGGCCCGATCAGGATCAATTGCAGTCCGGATGTAGCGTCCGGGCTGGTGGCGGTCGCGGTTGTACTGCCCGGCGTATTGGCAAGAGGGGCTGCGGCCTGGGCTGCGGACCACGCCGCCGGCGGCATGGTCGGGTCGAGCCGGGTGTCCCCCCACGCGGTCCCGACGCAAGCCAGTGCCACGATGGAAGCGAAACACGGCTTCAAGATGATGTGCGTAGGATGCTTGGGCATAGGTGTGGCTTCCCGCTCGTGGGCTCAACGCAGGGGGGCATTGGATTGCCGGCTCAAGGAGTAAATGACCAGCTTCAGCACCGCATCGGGGGGCGCCGAGGCGTCGAGTCCCGCCTCGGCCCAGAACAGGGGATGCGGGTGTTTCTGCAAATTCTCCATGTAAGACAGGAGGGTCAGGTAATTGCCCTTGATGCGGACCTCGACGCCATGTTTATAAATGACGGCATTGGCTCCGCTGTCCGGCTTGTTCTCGGCCCCCAGGAATGGCGTCACCGGCAGGGTTTTCAGGGACACCAGGGTCAGACCGGGGCTCGCTTCCAGCAATTCGGCCACCAGCGCCCCGATTTGCGACGCGCTGCCATCGAGCTGGGTATAAATGGCCTCCGCATCGGCAATCTGTTTCTTCAGTCCATCGAGGACAGCGCGGTCGTCGGCGGGCGGCGCTGCGCCCTTCGCCAGGTCCTCCGTCTCGGCCAACGCCTTGTTGATCGTGAGCAATTCACTCTTGTGGGCCTGGTCTTGCTGACGCAAGCGCTCTATCTTCTTCTGCTGTGGTCCCAGCAGTGAGAGATCGACGAGGAAATACAGGCTGATCGCCAGCGCGCCCGCGACCAGCAGCTGCTCGCGCCGCGCCAGCCCGGCAAACTTGGCGATGGCAATATCGAATGGTTTCATGGGCTGATCACGCGCGTCTCAATACAACTTGAACGCCGTTGCGGTGGCCGGGCGTGGGGCCTCACCGGGTTTGCTGCCGGCTGCTTCCGGAGTCAGCTCCAGCGAGGTGAATTGCACGCCATCCTCGATGAAAAGGGTATTCAGCCGTTGGGCATAGCGCATCACGGATTCCTTGCGCAGGGCATGGCCACCGACCTGCACGGACTTTCCCGCCCGGTCGACGGTGACGCTGCTCAGCCATACCCCTTCTTCACTGGCGTTCGTCAGCGCCGAAAAATAGTGGGCGTAGCCCTGTCGGCTGCCCAGTTCTCCCATCTGGGCCAGAAACTTCTGCGCGGCCTCGGCCTTGGGGCGAAGGAGGGCAATTTCTGCGTCCAGGCCTTTCTGCTGGGTTCGCGCCTGCAGGGTTGCGGTTGCCTGCTGCAATTGGAGCGCACTGGCCGCTTCAGTCTCCTGGGCAGCGCGAAGTGCGCTCTGCCGCACGCCCCAGACCGTCAGCAGCGAGACGAGTAACATGCCCAACACGGCCAGCGTCGCCAGGGCGGAAGCCGATCCGCTTCTCTTCATTACGAGCAGATTGATCTGTTGACTCATACCGTGCTCTTCATGAAACGCAGGGCGGCGCCCAGTGCGGAGAAATGGAGGGATTGTGCTTCCTTCCGCGCCAGCTCAGGCGTCAGTGAAATATCGAAAAGAGAGGCAAGATCGAGTTCCTCGACGGCGATTGGAAGATGTCGGGAGATCAAGTCGCCCAGGTCCGCTCCGTCGGATGTCGGCGCCAGCAGAATACGGTTGACGTCGATGAATGACATGTTGCGGCTTATGAAATCCAGCGAGCGCTGAATCTGAAGCACGATCCGCTCACAGGCCCGGGTCCTGGAGTCCACATCGTCGGAAGCACTGAACAGGGATTCTTCGAAAAAGCGGTCGAGATAGAGTTCGCCATTGAAATTGACGGTGAACTGGACGCCCTGTGGGCTGACCCGCAGCAGCCCGACGCCTTCCCTTGGCTTTTCTGCCAAGGCTGCGATATTGCGTTGCGCCGTCTCGCGTACGTCGATTGCCTTTAAGGGAATCCGGGCCTTCTGAAATAGCTCGTTATACCCGACGATGATTTCGTACCTTGCCGCCATGACATAAAGCTGGGGCTCATGGGGGCGGTTTGGTATCAGGTTGTCGGTGGGAATCCGCATCCAGGCAATGCTTGCATCGTCCACTGGATAATCGAGCATGCTGCCAATTGCCCAACGAAGGCTCTGATCGATCTCGTCAGGTTTTACGGACGGCTCCGGCACGACCAATATATTGTAGGTCTTGTGCTGGAGCGGCAGGGTCCAGCGACAGCCGGGTACCGAGATGATTTTTGCAAGTCCGGTCAACGTGGCGACATCGAATCGCCCACCGGAAATTGAGCCGCATTTGACGACACGTGGCTTGCTGCCCATGGCTTGCGGTGGCATCACCGTGACGCCGACGAGGCAGTCTTCTCCGGCATCAACGGCAGTCCAGCCGGTCTCCCTTTTTTTTCTGAACGAGATCGTCATCTTTTTCCACGCAAGTGAGAACCAGATACGCATCACCATTCGATCCGACCCAGTGGAAAGACGACCCGGTCGGCCGAACAACCGTCAGTATTCTGGTGAAGATGGTACAAGATGGAGGTGCGTGTCTGTCACGGATTAGTTGTGCCTTTCTGTGACTGCTGCATTGGGACTGTGAGATTTTTGGGGTTCTCAGGCATTATCGATGTGCGCGGTCTCAATTCATGGGGGCATTCTGGCAGGGGCCGTCAGAAGAATTGCACGGCCGGGTATAAGCGCGGCTTCGCTGAATAGGCGGTCAGCGGATTCGGCGGGGCCTCGGCAATCACCCTATCTCATCTGGAGCTTCCGCAATGGCAGTGATAAAAGCTGCGCAAGTCGGCGCCGCACTGATCGAGGAAGGTTTCCTCACCGAGGAAAAGCTCGCCGAAGCCCTTGCCGAGCAGCAGCGGACCGGGCGGCTATTGGGGCGGGTATTGCTGGACAACCTCTATGTCACGGAGGAGCAGCTCGCCAAGGTTATTGCCGCGCAACAGGGCATCGTCTTCGTTGACCTGCGGCGCTTCGATGTATCGCCGGAAATAGTCCAGGTCCTGACGGAAATCCAGGCGCGACGATTCCACGCCATCATTCTGGAAGACCGGGGCGATCATTACGTCGTGGGCTTCGTCGATCCGTCCGATCTGCGCGCCCAGGATGACCTGTCACGGCTGCTCGGCAAGCCGATCGACGTGGCTGTGATCACCAGCGAGCAATTCAGCAAGACCGCGGACCGCATCTACCGCAAGACCGAGCAGATCGACGAATACGCCAAGGAAGTCGAGCGAGACCTCGAGCGTGAAAGCGGCGTGGTGGATCTCGGCCACATGGATGTCGCCATCGACGACATGGATGCGCCGGTGGTCAAGCTGTTGCAGACCATCTTCGAAGAAGCTGCGCACATGCGGGCATCGGACGTCCATATCGAGCCCCAGGACAAAAAGCTGGTGGTGCGTTTCCGGATCGATGGGACCTTGCACCCCCAGCTCGAAGCCGACCCCAAGATCTCCTCGCCCTTGATGGTGCGGCTCAAGCTCATGGCCGGGCTCGACATCGGTGAAAAGCGTCTGCCCCAGGATGGACGTTTCGCCATCAGGACCGGCAGCAATCGTATCGATATCCGCATGTCCACCCTGCCGACGCAGCATGGCGAATCGGTGGTCATGCGCCTGCTGATGCAGGGTAGAGGCCTGCTCGATCTCGACAAATCCGGCATGCCGGCGCACATGGTCGGCAAGTTCCGCAGCATCATCCAGTCGCCGCACGGGATCGTGCTGGTGACGGGCCCTACGGGCAGCGGCAAGAGCACCACGCTGTACGCTGCATTGCAGGAGCTCAATCAGCCCAACGTCAAGATACTGACCTGCGAAGACCCGGTCGAGTACCGCATCCCCGGGATCAATCAGGTGCAGGTTAATGAGAAGATCGAATTCACCTTCGCCCGGGTGCTGCGTTCCTTTCTGCGGCAGGATCCTGACATCCTGCTGGTGGGGGAGATCCGGGATCAGGAAACCGCCCAGATCGCCGCCCGCGCCGCCATGACCGG
The DNA here is from genome assembly GCF_056724105.1 of Zoogloea sp. GDB6. Classification (NCBI taxonomy): domain Bacteria; kingdom Pseudomonadati; phylum Pseudomonadota; class Betaproteobacteria; order Rhodocyclales; family Zoogloeaceae; genus Zoogloea; species Zoogloea sp. GDB6. The sequence continues at coordinate 1,608,157 of NZ_CM161497.1, forward strand.
CCATATGGTGTTGTCCAGCCTGCACACCAATGATGCGGCGAGCACCCCGGCCCGCTTGCTCGACATGGGGGTGCCGAGCTACATGATTGCGTCCAGCCTGCTGGCCGTCGTGTCGCAGCGCTTGCTGCGGGTGATCTGTGACTATTGCTCCGAACCCTATCGCCCAGGCCACGACCAGATCGAGTGGTTCAAGCACTACCAGGGTGATGATGTGTCGGCAGCGGATTTCCGTTATGGCGTGGGCTGTAGCCGCTGCAACGGTGTCGGTTTCACTGGCCGCGTCGGCGTCTATGAAATGCTCGAGATGACCGCTCCGCTGGCTGCGGCCATTCACAAGGGCGATGCGGTGCAGTTTGAACATCTGGCGCGGGAACAGATGGGTAGCGGGACGCTCGACCGTCAGGCGCTCGACCTTGTGGTCAAGGGAAAAACCACCATCGCAGAGGCCATGACGGTCGTGGCCTCTGCCGAAATCTGATTCCAAGGCGGGAGGGACGGCGCGCAATGGATATCTTCGAATACAAGGGCCGCAACAAGCGCGGCGAGATCATGCAGGGGACGATACAGTCGCCCAACCCCGCGGCGGTGGCGGCGTGGATGATCGAGTCCGGAATCTCGCCCATCCAGATCCGGCAGCAGACCGACAAGCTCAAGGGCCAGCCTCAGTGGTTGCTGGCCTTGCAGGGGGCTGGCACCGTCAAGCCGGCCGATCTCCTGCTATTTACCCGCCAGATGGGCACTCTGGCCAAGGCCGGCATTCCGATGATGCAGGCCTTGGCCGGAATGCTGAAGGCCACCGCCAACCCGGCGCTGACCGAGGTCATACAGGATATTCGCGCCCACCTCGACAAGGGGGCCGAACTGAGTGCCGCCATGGCCCGCCATCCGAAAGTATTCGACAGCTACTACGTCAGCATGGTCAGGGTGGGGGAGGGCACCGGGAAGCTGGAAGAGATCTTCAAGAGTCTGTACGAGCAGCTCGCATTCGAAAAGGACATGCGGCAAAAGGTCAAGGCAGCGCTGCGCTACCCGACCTTCGTGATGATCGCTATCGCCATCGCCATCGCCATCGTCTCGCTCTTCGTCATTCCCTCGTTTGCCAAAACCTACGCCAAGATGCACGCGTCACTGCCTTTCCTCACGCTGCTTCTGCTCGGCATATCCGAATTCGCCGTGCGCTACTGGTGGGCGGTGCTGAGCATGCTGGCGGGGGCAGTCTATGCCTTCAGGTCGTTTGTCAGGTTGCCGGAGGGGCGTTACTTCTGGGACAGACTGAAACTCCGCCTGCCGGTTGTTGGACGGATCATCAAGAAGGCGACCATCGCGCGGTTCTGCCGCAGCTTTGCGACGGCGAGCAAGAGTGGCTTGCCCATCGTGCAGGCCTTCACGCTCGTTTCGCGGGTGCTGGACAACGCCTATTTCGAAGAGCGCATCCTGCTCATGCGCGAGGGTGTGCAGCGGGGTGAGAGCATGCTGCGCGTCGCACAGACCGCTGGCATCTTTGCCCCACTCGAGCTGCAGATGATCGCGGTCGGCGAAGAAAGCGGCGAGATCGACAGCATGTTGATGGAAGTCGGCGAGATGTATCAGGAAGAGGTCGAATACGAGGTGAGCCGTGTTGCCGAGTCCGTCGAACCCATTCTGCTGGGCTGCATCGGTGCGATGGTTCTCGTCCTCATGCTGGGGATCTTCATGCCGCTGTGGGACTTGGGATCGGTGGCCATGAAGAAGCACTGACGAGCGCCGTCGTGTTTCTCGTGTCATCCGGCGTATTGTCGGGTAGAGGCTTCGCGCCGCTGTTACTGTATCGGCTCGCTCCAGCTGGTCTTCTTTGCAGTCAGGTTGCCCAGGATGACGATCTGAGCGGGATCCACGCCACTCAGGCAGGCAAAGCCCGAAGCCCAGTCATCGCCGGAGGTGATGTTGGTTAGGGTGAAGTTGGTGTTCGAGCCGGTATTGTCGAAGAAGAAGGGGCAGACGCCACCGCAAAGCAGCGCACTGCTGGCGAGTCGGGTTGTCGGTTTGCGGGACACGCTATAGGAGTTGGCTGAGGTGACGGACACAACCGCAGCCCTCGCAAGAATGGTGTCGCTGGCGGCCGTCTGGCTGGTGCTGACAGGGTAGGTGCCGTTGCAGGCGCTTCCTGTTGCCAAGGGCCCCGTGATCCGTGTATTCGGTCGGACGTTTACGCCGAAGAGCGCGTCGCCATTGGCGGGGCTGCCATTGCTGCAACTGGTCACCGTCAGGGTCGTGCCGCTGATGCTGCCGGTGAAGGTGGACGAGTCGAATGCCCCGGTACCGGAAGAAACTGCAAGGGCCGTACCGGTCGAGGGAGTGCTGTTGGCACCGGATATCGTGCCGGACAAGGTAATCGTGGTGCCCACGGATTCCAGGCTGGACGAGGCGACGAGTTGGGGGGCGCCTGTGAGATTGTACGTGCTGCCGGCCGCTCCCCACGTGCCGGAGCGCAATGTCCCCAGAGTGCCGTAGGTCGTCGCGCCGCCGCTGTTGGTGATGCTGTCGCCCAGGGTCAGTACGCCACTGGACGGGGCTGTCGCCAGTCTCAGGACATTGCTTTTTGCCCACAAGGTGGTCGCCGTGGCGACCGTCGATGCGGTGACGATGCTATAGGTGCTGCCAGTGGCCCCCAAGGTGCCCGAGATCAGGCTACCAAGCGTGCCATAGACGGTTGTGCCGCCATTGTTGGTGATGGTGTCGCCGATGGTCAGGATGGCCGGGGCCGTCACACCGCTGGTGATGGTCAGGGTCTTGGTTGCGCCGGCGCCCGTTATCGTCCCGCTGAATGTGGCGCCGATCGTCCCCGTGAAATTGGCGCCATTTGTGGCACCCGTCGCTCCAGTAGGATAGTAGGCGGGATTGTAGGAATACCAGATCTGCGAATACAGGTTGTCCCCCTGGGTGCCGGTCATACGCAGAATCTGGCTCAGCGGCTGGATGCCGAGTGTCATGTGGTTCAGCTGGTTGGCCGCCGACGCCGGCCAGGAGGAAAAACCGTAGACCAGCGTATTCGCGCCTGCGGCGTTGCTCGCGCTAGCGGTACCGCCATAACCCGTGGCGTTGGTGGGGGCCGCGCAGTTCCAGGTGGTGGGGAGGCTGCCGGTTGTCGTGGACGTGCCAATCGTCTTGTTGGAGCCGCTATCCCGGCCAAACGAGCCGACGAAGCCGACCGACCCGCCGCTCAGGGGGTAGAACAGCGCACCGGTCTGGACATAATTGCGTGCCGCAGGGTTGTTGCTGTTATCCACCAGGGTGTCGGTGATGCTATAGGTGCCAGCGGTGGGTACCGAGGCGTAGACCCCCATCCCGCTCACGTTGTTGGTGCCGGTGTTGTTCAGGTTCCAGCCCGACACACTTGTCAACGTGATCAGGCAGGAGCCGCCTGTATTGGTGCAGCTGCCGATCATCGCACTTGAGCCGCCCCCGGCCTTGGCGCGATAGGCAAGGTTGGTAAACGCCGCCGCATTATTCGCGGTGGTATTCAGGTTCAGGGTGAATTGGCTGGTGTTGCCCTCGATGCCCTGATTGTTCGTGAGAGACAGCAGGGCGCGGATGGTGCGGGAGTAGGAGCCGATAGTCCCCTTCACGGTGACGGTGCAGCCGGTACAGTTCGGATTGAGGATACTGCCCCCGCAGGTGCTTGGGGTCGAGGTGGCGGACAGGAATTGGAAGGCGCCCCGGTACTGGAAGGTGCCCTGGCCCAGGTTGGCGGCCGTCAGTGAGGTCAGGCCGGTGCAGGTGGCATCCGTGTATCCGTTGGTCCTGGCTGCCTGCCAGATTGTGCCCTGCATTCTTTCCACTCCGCTCTCGGCCACGAACAGCGCTGAGATCTGCTGTTCATTCGCCGCCGCATCGATCACGGCCGAGCCCGATAGATTCATGACGGCGCTCGCCGCGGCCAGCAAAAGGAACACCAGCACCATGGCAATAGCCGCTGAAGCGGCTCCGCGCTGCCGGCGGAGTGGGGCAAGTGGGCTCATGTGATGTTCTTCAGTTCGACGCGGGTACGCTGCGTGTAATTGCTGCCGTTGTGCCGCAAAGTCAGCGAAATCTGCACCGAGCGCACCAGTTTCGGATCCGTCGTGGTGGTGACGCCATCGCTGGTCAGATAGGTGAAGGACAGTCCGGTCGTTCCATTCAGCTCGTCCGTCAGCGTTTGTGCCGCGACCGTCGGTGTCGAATAGGCCAGCTTCACGGCGCTGCCGGTATTGCTGATGGTGACGGTGGCCGTGGATGCCGTACCGCTGGCGTCGAGGAAGGTCCGGGTGAAGATCATGGTGTTCGGACACATGCCGAGCGTCCCCGCTGTGCATGTCGCCCCGACGGGCGCCGCGAAGGCGAAGCCGTTGCTGCTGTTGTAATTGACCTCGCGGATTTCCCGCGCCAGCCTTTCGGTGGCGTAGCGCAGCTTGTCCAGCACGACCAGGTCGGCCTGGGTCGTGTTGTAGGCCAGCAGGCCGGACAGGGTCATCGGCGTGAGTACCGCCGCCATGATGCTGACGACGATGATGACGATGACCAGTTCGATCAGCGTGAATCCCCGTGCGCGGCCCATGTCCGGCCTCACAGTGGCTCGTGGTTGGCCAGCAGGACCGTAATGGCCGACGACGCGGAACTCCTGCTGACGGTAATCCTGACATCCCGGCACTGGACCCCGTTGGGGCACGTCGTCGAGGTGGCGCCGGTGCCGGTGTAAAGGCTGCCGACATTTACGCCCAGCGTGAAGCCGCTCGGCGTGTCGCAGGCGAAAGTGTTGCTTGCGAACCAGGCGAAGCCGAGGTCGCGGCGGGTGGCCAGGAGCCGCTCGGCGCACTCCTGGGCGTATTGGGAAGCCTGTTGCTGGGTCTCGTTGAGGGACAGAGAGCCGGACGTGTTGCCGAAAATGCTGGCGATGCCTGCCATGCCGACGCCGATGATCAGCATCACCACCACCAGTTCCAGCAGCGTGAATCCGGACGAGCGGCGCATGTCAGTAGCTCGCCTGGGCAAAGCCGGTGATCGGGAGCACCGTGACCTGGACGCTGCGGCCGTTACCCGACAGGGTATAGGTCCGGGCTGGGCTGGTGGTGATCAGGCTTCCGCTGGCCTGGGGCCGCCCCAGGCTGTCGAAATCGAGGGTATTGCTGGTGGGGGCCAGCGTGACGCCGTCCGACAGATTCATGCTGAAATTCAGCCCGGTGGCCGGATCGGTCACGGCGCTGGTGGTCGAACAGGCGGAGGTGTCGCATGAAACGACCGTGTAATTGGTGCCGGCTGCATTCACCGTCAGCCGCAGTCGGCTGCCCCGGCTGATGGCCAGTAGCTGGATATGCGAGAGATTGCGGCGAAACTGGTCGGCCTGGGTGCTGACACTCAGCTGCAGACTCGCCTGCATGCTCGTCATCACTGCGGAGGAAAGAATGCCGATCATGACTATGACGGCGACGAACTCAATTAGCGTGAAGCCCCTGCCGCGGCGATGGAGCGACTGGAAGAAAAATACGCTCGATGTCGTTACTTCCCGCTGCTGGATATGAATTGAAATGCCGGACATTGGGGGGGGCGAAATGACCAATGCCCGGCAGAGATCGAATGGATTGTCCGGAATAGCAGTCAATGAAGTCGGAGCGATCCGTGGCGGTCGCTTTTCATGACTCCAGTCCCGGACTTTCATTATGAAATGTGATAAAAAGCGAAATGCAATTGAAATCGGATCTGGTGAAAATCAATTACAAAGAGCTGCTGTCGTACAGGTAATGCCGGCTGGAGTGAGGATAGGGTCGGCAGCAGCCGTGAAGGTCGTGGTGATTGTTGCGGCAGTTCCACAAGTAATGACTGTCCCGGCAACGGTACATGTCGGGTCGGACATTTGTGCTGCAACTGCAGCAACACTGGGGGCCGCCCTGGCAACAGCAAATGCGCTCGACCAGGCTGATTTGAGCGCGCCTAGTGTCGCCGTATTCTTGGCTATCTGAGCCTGGTCACTGACGCCGGTCAGGGAGGGGATTGCCACGGCTGCAAGAATACCGATGATGACGATGACGACGACCAATTCGATCAAGGTGAAGCCGGCTTGCAGACGACGGCCAATACGGGTGGACGGCTTATTCATGAATGTCTCCTTTGATCAAGAATGAAAACTGCAAGGGTGCTAAGCGACACTTACTCCCACTCCCATCGAATGCATTCCTGATGCGATTGAGCGCATTGTGGAGGGCAGGTTTACAACAAACTTGAAGGTGACGTCTTTTAATTACTCTAATATAAATTTCTGGCGGGTGGATTCGGGGTGGGGTTTTTTAACGTCAAAGATCGTTACGTCGTGGGGCGCAGAAATTTATAGCTGATATGTCTCCCCGAGCTGCTTATATCGCCCGCTATTTATTCTTTTTGGTGAAAGTCCCATACGCCTTTTTCAGACTACTCCTTCGCAACCGTTGGTGATGACCGACTCAATGTGCTGTCTGTGAAACATTTCCTGCTCAACAATAAATTCGACGAAGGTGGTGTTTGATTGTTATTTGTAGCGAAAATCGCAAAAATCATGCCTTTTGTGAAAATTTCGTCGAATCAATAAGTTGCGCCAGATTCTTGGTGCATGGTCGGCAAAACTGTAAAAATCATCGACAGCGCAGCGACGTTCGACTTGCTCCGGACCGCGCAGGCGTGACCGGAGGCAGGTCGACCCGAGCAGCACCCGTTGGCCAAGGGGGGAGGACGATGTTCTATCCGTTCCCGAGGCGTGCCGCGGGCTGACGGGCGGGCTGACGGGCGGACAGGCTGATGGATGTCACGGCCGGCGCCAGTCGGCGTCCTTGAGGTGATTGCCGCGCCGTCGCATGGACTCACGTCCCCGTCGAGGTCGTCGGGACTGTCCATGCTTCCGGTTTCAGATGTTCGAAATCAGCGCAATGCGCATGCGAATGGTGAACCGGAGGGCTATGCGGTATCTGGCTTGCCGCTGTCTGAAGCGACAGCGGCAGAGGGAGGATCAGTAGATTTCCCGCGTTTCCAGGAACTTGATGTTGGGGAAGCGTTCCTGGGCCATTTGCAGGTTGACCCGGTTGGGGGCGAGGTAGACGTAGTCGCCGTTGCCGTCCAGCGCCATGTTGGCGGGGGACTTGTCGGCGAGGGCCTTGAGGTCGGCGTCTGAGCCGCGCAGCCAGCGGGCGGTGGCGTAGCTGCAGGATTCGAACATCACGTCCACGCCGTATTCGAACTCCAGCCGGTGGGCGACCACGTCGAACTGCAGGGTGCCGACGGCGCCGAGGATCAGCTCGTTGGTAGTGGTCGGGCGGAACAGCTGGGTGGCGCCTTCCTGGGCGAGCTGCTCGAGGCCTTTCTGCAGCTGCTTCATCTTCAGCGGGTTCTTGATCTGGGCGCGGCGGAAGTATTCCGGCGCAAAGCTCGGGATGCCGGTGAACTGCAGGTCCTCGCCCTCGGTGAAGGTGTCGCCGAGGTGGATGGTGCCGTGGTTGGGGATGCCGATGATGTCGCCGGCCCAGGCTTCGTCGGTGGTGTTGCGGTCCTGGGCCATGAAGGTGATGGCGTTGTTGATGGCCAGGCTCTTGCCGGTGGACACCTGCTTGAGCTTGCCGCCGCGCTCGAAGCGGCCGGCGCAGACGCGGATGAAGGCGATGCGGTCGCGGTGCTTCGGGTCCATGTTGGCCTGGATCTTGAAGACGAAGCCGGAGAACTTGTCTTCGTCGGGCGCCACCTGGCGGGTCTTGGCCGGGCGCGCCAGCGGCGCGGGGGACAGATCCACCACGGCGTCGAGCAGGCTCTGCACGCCGAAGTTGTTCACCGCCGAGCCGAAGAACACCGGGCACTGTTTGCCGCTCAGGTAGGCTTCGCGGTCGAAGGTGTGGGAGGCGCCGCGGACCAGCTCGATGTCCATGCGCAGCTCGTCGGCCTGCTCGCCGATCACTTCGTCGAGGCGCGGGTTGTCGAGGCCCTGGATGATTTCCGAGGTGCCCTTTTCGGCCTTGGGGTCGAAGAACTGGATGGTGTCGTTGTACAGGTGATACACGCCACGGAAGCGCTTGCCCATGCCGATCGGCCAGGTCATCGGGGCGCACTGCATGCCCAGCACCGACTCGATCTCGTCGAGCAGGTCGATGGGTTCGCGGCCTTCCCGGTCGAGCTTGTTGATGAAGGTGACGATGGGCGTGTCGCGCAGGCGGCACACATTGAGCAGCTTGATGGTCTGGGCTTCGACGCCGTTCACCGAGTCGATGACCATCACCGCCGAGTCCACCGCCGTGAGGGTGCGGTAAGTGTCTTCGGAGAAGTCTTCGTGGCCCGGGGTGTCGAGCAGGTTGATGACGCAGTCGCGGTACGGGAACTGCATCACCGACGAGGTGACCGAGATGCCGCGCTGCTTTTCCAGCTCCATCCAGTCGGAGGTGGCGTGTCGCGCGGCCTTGCGGGCGCGGATTTCGCCGGCCACCTGGATGGCGCCGCCGAACCAGAGCAGCTTTTCGGTCAGCGTGGTTTTACCCGCGTCGGGGTGGGAAATGATCGCGAAGGTGCGACGGCGGGCGATTTCCTGGGTGGCGGACATGATGCGGTGCGGTAAGACGGAAAGGCCGCGATTATACAGGGAGCCGGAGGCCGCCTCAGGGGCGACCACCGGTCGGTGCACAGACTCTTCCGACGCCGCTGATCTGGAGCCGGGCTGTCAGCTCTTGGCCAGGGCCTGGTCGATGTCCCAAAGAATGTCGTCCAGGGTTTCCAGGCCGACCGAAAGTCGGATCAGGTCCGGCGGTACGCCGGCGGCAACCTGCTGCTCTTCCGACAGTTGACGGTGGGTCGTCGACGCCGGGTGGATGACCAGGGATTTGGCATCGCCGATATTGGCCAGGTGGGAGAGGAACTCGACGGAGTTGATGAACTTCTGTCCCGCCGCGGCGCCGCCCTTGATGCCGAAGGTGAGCACCGCGCCGGCGCCCTTGGGCAGGTATTTCCCGGCGAGCGCATGGTAGCGGCTGCTCTCGAGACCAGGGTAATTGACCCATTCGACCTTAGGGTGAGCCTCCAGGAAGCGCGCCACGGCCAGGGCGTTCGAACAGTGGCGGTCCATGCGCAGCGGCAGCGTTTCGATGCCTTGCAGCAACTGGAAGGCGCTGAAGGGTGACAGTACCGGCCCGAAGGTGCGCATCCCTTCCATGCGGCACTTCATCGTGAAGCCGAAATCGCCGAAAGTTTCGTAGAAGCGCACGCCGTGGTAGCCCGGCGAGGGATCGGTCATGGTCGCGAACTTGCCGTTGTCCCACGGAAATTTACCGGACTCGACGATGACTCCGCCCATGGTCGTGCCGTGGCCGCCGATGAACTTGGTCGCCGAATGGACACTGATCGCCGCACCCCACTCGAAAGGCCGGCACAGGTAAGGGCTGGCGAAGGTGTTGTCGATGAAAAGCGGCAGGCCGGCGGCGTCGGCAACCTTGGCCACCGCCTCGATGTCGAGCACGTTGAGCGACGGATTGCCGAGGGTTTCGGCGTAGAGGGCCTTGGTTTTCGGCGTGATCGCCCGGGCAAAGCTCTCCGGCTCGTCGGCGTCGACAAAGACCGTGTTGATGCCCAGCTTGCGGAAATTGACGTCGAGCTGGGTGTAGGTGCCGCCGTACAGGGTGCGGGCCGCCACGATCTCGTCGCCGGCTTCGCAGATGTTGAGCAGCGCGATCATCTGGGCCGCCATGCCGCTGCCGGTGGCGACGGCCGCACGGCCGTTCTCCAGGGCCGCGATGCGTTCCTCGAACACCGCGACGGTGGGGTTGGAGAGCCGCGAATAGACGTTGCCGAAGGTCTGCAGGTTGAACAGGCTGGCGGCCTGTTCCGGGCTGTCGAAGACGTAGGACGAAGTCTGGTAGATCGGGACGGCGCGGCTGCCGGTCGCCGCGTCGGGGATTTGGCCTGCATGCAGGCACAGGGTGTCGAAGCCGTAATTACGGTCAGCCATGTTCGATGATCCTGGATCAGGGGAGGCAGAGGGGACGGCGGGCGGAAATGACCTTGGTGTTCACGCCGAACCAGTTGAGTCCGCCAAAAAGGCGCGCATATTCGATCTTGACGCAGCGGTCCATCACGACCGTGAGACCGGCGTCCTCCGCCTTCGTCCGGGCCGCTTCGTTGATCACGCCGATCTGCAGCCACAGGGTCTTGGCGCCAATCGCAATCGCCTGTTCGGCGATCGGCAGGGCGTCGGCGGGTTTGCGGAACACGTCCACGATGTCCACCGGCTCGGGAATCGAGGCCAGATCCGGATAGCACTTCTCGCCGAGGATCTCGGGGTATTTCGGGTTGACCGGGATCACCTTGTAGCCATGCTCCTGCATGTACTTGGCGGCAAAGTAGGACGGCCGGAACCAGTCGGCCGACAGGCCGACGACGGCGATGGTCTTCGATTCCCGAAGGACCCGGCGCAGGGTGTTGATGTCGCTCATGCTGTGTCCTCCCGCGTCAGCGGCCGCACCAGGTCGGCGTGCGCTTGTCGATGAAGGCGTCGATGCCTTCCCGGGCGTCGAGGGCCTGCAGGTTGCCCACCATCACCTGCCGGGTGTAGGCATAAGCCTCATCGAGGGGCAGGGCCGCCTGGCGGTAGAAGGCTTCCTTGCCTATGGCCAGGGTCAGCGGCGACTTGGAGGCGATCTGCCGGGCCAGCTGGAGGGTCCGGCTTTCCAGCTCGGCAGCCGGCACCAGTTCGTTGACGAGGCCGAAGCGCAGCGCCGTCGCCGCGTCGATCATGTCGCCGGTGAGGAGCATTTGCATGGCGTGCTTGGGGGCCACGTTACGTGACAGGGCCACCATCGGCGTCGAGCAGAACAGCCCGATGTTGACGCCGGGCGTTGCAAAGCGGGCGTCGTCGGCGGCCACTGCGAGGTCGCAGCTCGCCACCAGCTGACAGCCAGCGGCAGTGGCGATGCCATGCACGCGGGCAATGACCGGCTTGGGCAGATTGACGATGGCCTGCATCAGTTCGGCGCAATCGGCAAACAGGCCCTCGGCGTAATCCGGCGCATAGTCGGCGGCGCGCATCTCCTTGAGGTCGTGGCCGGCGCAGAAGGCCGGCCCGGCGCCGGCCAGGATGACGACGCGCACGCTGTCGTCGCGGGCGATCTCCTGGAAGGCCGCGAGCAGTTCGCGGATGGCGGGCTGGGACAGGCTGTTGCGGGCCTGGGGGCGGTTGAGGGTCAGCGTGCGGACGCCGGTGTTTGCATCATCGACGCTGAGCAAGGTCTTTTCAGTCATGTTTTCCTCGGTGCTTATTTCTTGCGGAGCATGCCGGTTTCATCCACCCGGCGCAGTGCTGCCAGTTCCTCGGCGGTGGGTTCGGGCACGACGTGGGCGTTGGACGACACTTTCAGGTCCCAGCCGGTATTGGCGCGGATTTCTTCGATACTGGAGAACGGATACCAGGCGTCGAGGACGAATTCCTTCGTCTGGGGACCCGGCCGCATGATGCCGAGGGTCGTGACGATGGCGGACGGGCCACCGCCGACGAAGCCGTGACGCTCCCGCGTGTTGCCGCCGTCGAGGTAGCCGGGAGAACTGATGTAGCTCACCTTGTCGGCAAAACGCTTGGCTTCATGAGTGACCATGATGATCACCCGGCCGGCGCCGCAGGCGATGTCGTTGGCGCCACCGGCGCCTGTCAGACGGGTTTTGGGCAGGCGGTAGGTGTCGCCAATGGTGCCGTCACCGTCCCAGATGCCGGTCGTGTTGACGTTGCCGAACTTGTCCACCTGGGCGGCGCCGATGATGCCCACGTCGCAGCGGCCCGAGGCGACGAGAAAGCCGAGGGCATCGATGGCGTTCGTGAAGCTGGTCGCGTTGGACGAGATGCGGTTGCATTCGATGCCCCACGGCAGGCCGCCGACGGGCGTGGCGCCGTAGACGCCGCCTTCCGTCATGGTGCGGATGTTGGGGGCGTGGCAGGCCTGGGCGAAGTAGCCGGCAAGCATCGACAGGCCGACCCCGAAGATGGCCAGATCGTCGTCACGGAGTTCGCGGCCGGTGGCGATGGCCATCATCTCCTGGCGGGTGTAGTCGAGACTTGTGCTCATGGGTTCTCTCCTGCGCTGAGGGCGGCGATTTCATCCGGGGTCTTGATCCACTTGCGGAATGGATCGAGCAGGAAGGCGGTTTCGGTTTGCGACAGCTGCTCGACGGTGTCGCGGCCGATCATGTCGAGGTAGCTGTCGATGTCGCTGTAGCCTTCGACGTAGCGCTTGATGTACTCGGCCGTGCCTTCGGCGCTTGCCAGGGCCTTGTTCATTGCCTTCATGTGCGCCTCGTCCACGTCGTAGAAGCCGGGCGAGGATTGCGGCCAGGCGGCGAGCGGCCAGTAAACAACCGCCTCGACGATGATGTCGGGAATGCGGACCAGGTTCGGGAACTGGCGCATGCAGGCCGTATCGACGATGGCATCGGCGATCAGCACGACCTTCTTGGCGGCGCGGGACAGCTCGAAACGGCTCCATTCAGTCCCGAGCATGATCGCGTTGCCGAGCGGGTCGGCCAAGGACACATGGATGGCGGCCACGTCCGGCTGCAGGGGGCTGAGGGCGCCCACTTCGCGACCGCTGAAGGGGTCGGTGACGGTGGGGATCTTGTGCTTTGCGGGCTGTTCGTCGGGCGCGAAGGCGCTGCGCCACTGAATGTCCGAGCCGATATTGACCGTCGCCGGGGCAAAGGGCCAGTTCATCGCGCCGGCCAGCAGGCGCAGGTTGAACGACAGGTTGGAATAGTCTTCCAGCGCCAGCTGCCCGGATTCCACGGCACGGCGCAGGCCATTGGCGAATCCGAACACTTCCAGGCCGGAGAAGCCGCACTCAGCCTTATCGACCGCTCCGGCAGCTGCCAGCAGGTTCAATTGCTGCGTATTGCAGTGAAACAGGGCGTGCAGATGGCGGCGCTGCTGGCGCAGCAGTTCCCGCCCGAAGACGACGGCGTCGGAGCCGACCGGCAGGGCCGCGCCGCTGGCGTATTGCATGCCGTCCCAGCTGTAGCGTTTAACGGCCTCGGCCAGCGACAGTATCTTGTTGCGTGACATTTGCTTGATCCGGTTAGTGTTGATGGGCCGATCCAGCATGGACTTCACTGGTCTGCCCAGATGCGGAAGGCTGGAACGGATGGTGTTCGTAGTGCCCACCGGCGACGTACTTGGTCAGCTGGCGGAAATCCTTGGCAGTGAGCGCACCGGTGTAGCGGTACAGGACCTGCCCTTGTCCATCGAGAAAGACAAAGGACGGCGTGCCGACGGCGTGCAGGCGGGTGGCCCACTGGGCTGGCGACGACGTCTTGCCGGACGGTTCGATCAAGCTGCTTTCCTGGGTGATGTCCACACGGGTACTGGCGAATTGCGCGGCGAAGGATTTTTCGAGTGCCGCGTCGTGAAAGACCTTTTTCTCCATTTCCCGGCAGCCGGGGCAGTCGGGCATGGTTAGCAGGACGGCGAGCTGGCGTCCCTTGGCGGCAGCGGAACGGACTTCCGTTTGCAGGTCGTTGGTGGAGCGTTCGAACAGGGCTGCACTGGCCGTGCCGCTTGCTGCCACGCCGGCCAGCAGCAGGGCGGCCATCGAGGAGGGAAGGTGGAATCTCATGGGGTTCTCCAGTCAGCGGTGCCAGAACAGCGCCCGGCGCTTGATGGCCTCGAGGCCGCTCATCGCGAGGTAGGTAACGACGCCGGTGTACAGGATGCCGGCGACCATCTTCGGGTAGTCGGCGAAGTCGGCGTAATACTGGACGAAACGTCCGAGACCGGCGTTGGCGCCGAACAGCTCGGCGACGGTGAGCAGGATGAAAGCGAATCCCAAGCCCACGGCCATGCCGGAGAAGATATGCGGCAGCGCCGCGGGGAAGACGACCTTCCAGTGGAACTCGTGGCTGTTCAAGCCAAGGATCCTGGCGTTGTCCCGATAGCGGCTTTCGAGCGCGTGGGCACCGGCGGCCGTGTTCTGGAAGATCGGCCAGAAGGCTCCGATGAACACCACGAAGATCGCCGACAGCTTGAAGGTGGGCAGCACGGCAATCGCATAGGGCACATAGACGGTCGGCGGCACCGGTGCGGCAACACGTGCGAAGGGAAAGAAGATCCGCTGCAGTAGGGCGGACGAGCCGACGTAAATGCCGGAAATGATGCCCAGCAAGGTGGCAAGCAGCAGGCCGGGGATCAGGATCGAGAAGGACGACAGCGTGCCTTCCCATAACTCGGGAAGAGATTCCTGCAGCGCAAGAACGGTACGTTGAGGGCTTGGAATCAAGGGGTTGTCGCCAAGCGGAAAATACTTGGCAGCTGCAAACCACAGGGCCAGCAGGATGATCCACACGATTGAGCCTTGCAGGATGGCCAGCAGCGCGGACGGAACGGACGCGGCCCGGCGTGGCGCGGATGTCGTGTGTTCGGGCTGTCGATCACCGGGAGCGCCGGCAACAGGCGTCCCCCGCGGCGGGGCGGTGAGCGTTTCTGACATGTGTTGATTCCTTTAGGCGGCGACCAGCTGGCGCAGCGTGTCTGCGGCGAGGGTCTCGGCAATGGATTCGCGCAGGGCGTGGAACTCCGCGCTGTCGAACAGCGCTCGCCGTTCGCGATGGCGCGGAAAGCCGACTGGCAGGTCGGCAATCAAGCGACCGGGCGTGGAGCCGAGAACGACGATGCGATCGCCGAGGTAGAGCGCCTCGTCGATGTCGTGGGTGACGAAGACAAGGGTCTTCCGCGGTACTTCCGTTTCCCAGATTTCGAGCAACAGATCCTGCAGGCGGGCGCGGTTGGTGGGGTCGAGTGCCCCGAAGGGCTCGTCCATCAGCAGCACCGGTGAGCGCAGGGCCAGCGCGCGGGCAATGGCGGCGCGCTGGCGCATGCCGCCGGACAGCTCGAAGGGATACTGCCCGATGGCGTTCTCCAGCCCGACCTTCACGAGGCACGCTTCGGCCTGCTCCCGCCGCTCGGCTTTGCGGGCCTTGGGCTGAGCCTTGCCAATGGCGATGGCAATGTTGTCCACCACCGACATCCACGGAAACAGGGCGTAGTCCTGAAACACGACGCCGCGTTCGAGGCTCGGGCCGGTGATGGGCTGGCCGTTCCAGCTCAGCCGGCCGTGGCGGGGAAACTGCAGCCCAGCCAGCAGCCGCAGGAGCGTGGATTTGCCGGAGCCGCTGGAGCCCAGCAGGCAGACGAACTGCCCTGCTGGGACAGCGAGGTCGATTTTTTCCAGGATCGGCGTCGTCTCCTCATAGGAAAAGTCGACGCCTTCCAGCCGTAGCTCAGCAGCCATCAGGCATTCTTCCGCTTGAAGTCTTTCTGCAGTTTCTTCCAGTAGGCGTCGTTGGGATTTTCCTTGACGAGCTGGTTGAGCACCTTTTCATACAGGCTGGCATCGATGCCGGCGGAGAGATCCGGTGCCTTGGTGATGAACTCGCTGTTTGTCATGACCTCGGCAAAGTGCTTGACGCCCTTGGCATCCGGATCGGTGGATTGATCGAGATACTCGGAGTAATAGCCACGCCACAGCAGTTGCTGGTCAAGCTTGACGTACTTGGCGATCGACTCGATCGTCTCCTTCTTGTTCTCCGCCGCGAAGCGCTCGGCCTTCAGCATAGCGCGCAGGAATTTCTCCCAGGTCGCCGGGTTCTTTGCACTGGCCTCGGTAATCACGAGGCGGCAGCAGGGATGGCCGCGTTGCAGGTCGGTGGAATGGATGACGACTTTAAGCCCCTGGTCTTCGGCACGCAGGTCGTGAGGACCCCACACGAGGCCGACATCAACCTGACCGGACTTGACGGCTTCGATCACCGCCGACGGGTTCTTCAGTTCGAAAATCTGCAGGTCGGTCTTCCAGTTGAGACCCTTGTCCTTCAGCGCGCCGCGCAGGACTGCGTCGCCGGACGCCATGCGGACCGTTGCGACCTTCTTGCCCTTCAGGTCGGCGATGCCCTTGATCTTGCCGGCATTGGCTGCGCTGGCGACGAGGGCTGCGTCGCCACCCATCACGCCGCCGATGATCTTGAGCTTGGTGCCTTTCGACAGGTGGGCAATCGGCCCGGTGGTGCCAAAGGCGCCGGTGTCCAGCTTGCCTGCGATGATGGCGTTGAGGCCGTCAGCGGAGTTTTGGAACTCGACCAGTTCGACATCCAGCCCTTCCTTGGCGAACAGGCCTTGCTCCTTGGCGACGAAGAATTTGGCGTGCCCGGTGGCCGGCAGATAGCCGACCTTGAGCTGTTCAGCGAAGGCCGCGCCCACGGTTCCGGCGAGCGCGATGGCTGCGATGACAGTCTTGAGGGCAAAACGAACTTTCATGACGAACTTTCTGTGCAATTTGAAGCAGAAAGTTTGCCAAATGCGCATATCCAAGCAGAACGATTATTTTCTTGAAATCTTATTCTTTAAACCTTATTCAAGATTGATCTTAGGACAAACGGGTCCCTGGCGCCGGGCCGCTGGGCGCCAGCCATGATGAGAATTTAGGTGGATAGCGCGGTCCGGATCTCGCCCAGCGCGGCGACGGCTTCCGCTACGGCCTGTTCCCGTCCGGCCGCCGCATCGAGTTTCTGCAGGGCCTGCAGCAGGATGTCGATGGTGGAGGCGACGGATTCCCGCTCCCGTGGTGTGGCGCTGCTGCTGGCCAGTTCCACATAGGCGGTCTTGGCGTCGCCGAGCCGTTTGGCACCGCCGCGCCCGCCGGCGGCCAGTTCGAGCAATCCGTCGGCCAGTTGCAGGTCGGCCTGGCCGGCTCGCGCCCAGAAGTCCTTGGTGGGCGCCGCGGGTTGTGCGCGCAGGGACTTGAGCAGGGCCCGCGTGGCGGCTGGCTCCCCGTCCGGGAAGCCGGCGGTGAGCCCGAGCAGGGCGCTGGCGTTGGCGGCGTTGAGGGCCGGGTAGCGCACGTCGCCGCCTTCCTGGCGTGCCTGCGCGGTGGCCCGCTGGTAGGCGTCCTGCATGCCGCCGAGGGCCTTGAGGGCGGCATCCTTGTCACCGGCCTGCAGCTGGCAGACCAGACGGCGCTTGTCTGCCGCGGCCTGCAGGCTGAGCCGTTCGGCGCTGGCGGGCCGGTAGCGGCTGTCCACGGCGAGGATGGCTGCCGTCTCGTCGAGGAGGGCCAGGGCGCCGGCAGTGTCGCCCGTGTCGGCAAGCACTTTGGCGCGCCGCGTCAGCATGTTGGCGAGCTGCTCCTCGGCCTTGCGCGATGCGCTGGCGTCGGGGGCGGCGAGGGCGCGCCGGTAGAAGTCGACGGCGTCGTCGTGGCGGTTGTATTCGGCCTTGAGGGCGCCGAAGGCTTCCAGGATGTTGCCCTGCCCGATCCAGCCCTGGCGTTCGCACAAGGCCTGCAGGGCCTTGGCGTGGCGTTCGGCGTAGGCGGTGGCGTCCTTGTCCAGGGCCAGCGCGTGGCGGGCGCGCAGGGTGAGGCGTTCCAGTTCGCACAGGACTTCCGACGCGGCCAGGTAGTGGTCGTAGTTGGCGGGTTTAGCCTTGGGCGCGACGCTGCGCTGCGGGCGCGGCAGCACGAAGCCGGGATCGCCGTAGCACTGGTAGGCGCCCCAGGTGTTGGAGCTGCCGAAGGCGTCGAAGGTGGCGCCGCGGGCGGCCAGTATCGATTCGCCGAAGTTGGTGCCGTCCAGGAAGTGCTCGTAGAAGGTCTCGGCGAACAGCTGGGCGGCGTCGTCCAGTACCTCCCAGCCGGCGGCGATCACGCAGCGCACGCCGATCTCGATGAGCTCGGTGGCCAGGTTGGCGGCCAGGCCTGGGCTGCCGGGGCGGGCCGCCGAGGGGGCGCCGTCAGGTCTTTCCTCGATGCGGCCGAGGCTGCAGCAGTTGATGAAGACAAAATCCGGGACGGCGCGCATTTGCGCGATGTGGGCGGGGGTCAGCAGGTCGCCGCCGCCGATCACCATGCCGGTCGCCTTGGCGACGGCGGGCAGGTCGTCGGTGGCGGGGATGTCCTGCTGGTAAAGACCGTGGCCCGACAGATGCAGCATGCGCCACTCGCCGCTGAACAGATCGAGGAGGATCTGCCGGGACTCGTCCTGGATGTGCAGGCTGGTCTCGATGCCGGCGCCGTCGAGCAGGCCGGAGACGCCCTGGGCTTCCTTCTCGGCTCCGCCCAGGGACGGCAGGTAGCGGTGCCAGGCACCGAGATCCGGATTGCCGACGACCAGGGCCTTGAACTCGTTGCTACGCCGGACATTGAGGCGGAACTGGCCGGTGGACAGCTGGCGGATCAGGCCACTGCGCACCGACAGGGGCTGGCCGCTGTCGCTGTCGTCCTTGGTGGCCCGGTCGCGCAGCAGCTCCCACGGGTAGGCGGCGGCGGTCTTGTCCACGATGAGCTGGACGCGCCGGCGGTCGGGGGCCAGGTCCTTCAGCCAGTTGGGGATCAGCAGTTCGAACAATGCGCGGCCGACCTGCTCCTGGTCGGTGGTGGTGCCGATCAGGCTGTCGGTGAAGCGTTCGATGTCCTTGAACGGGACCGCGTTGTAGGTGCGTTCGGCACGGGCCAGTTCGCCGTAGACGTCGAACATCAGGCGCGGCGCGCCATCGCTCGTGCCGCCCACCGCGCTGATGGCGATGCGCTGCCAGCTGCCTTCGTCCGCGTTGCTGCTGGCGCGCCGCTGGCCGCCCTGGTGGGGCCGGACCGCCGCATCCACGAAGAAGGCGCGGGCCAGCGCCCGATCCACGCCGACCGCGTCCTGGGCGGCGCGCAGCGCGTTGATGGCGCGGTCTTCCAGGACTTCGATGAAGTCCAGCCGGTCGAGGCGCAGCTTGCCGGCCAGGCCGGCCCGCTCCAGGCGCAGGCGGGCGTCCCGGTGGCCGCGCAGCGTGGCGGCCACCGAGTCGGCGAGGCTCAGCTCGCCGATGCCGGCGCCGATCAGCAGGGCGCTGATGCCGACGCTGAGGGGCTGCTGCCGCTCGGCGGACTCCTTCAGCTCCTCGGCTTCCAGCTCCTCAGTGGCGTAGGTGGCGACGGCCTTGGCGACCGACTGGGCGAGCTCGCCGGCCGACAGCTGGCCGATGCGCCCGATGCCGATGACGATGGCGCCGTTGGCGAAGCTCTCGTTCGGGCGCTTGCGGTAGATCGAGAAGCTGCCCAGGGCGCCGGCATGCAGGCCGGCGTCGAGGCGTTTCTGCATGCGTCCGCCGAGGGCCTGGTCGAGCAGCTTCTCGGCGAATTCCAGCGCGTTGGCGCCCCAGGTGTGGCCGACCAGCACGGCCGATTCGGCGTACATGACATCGCCGTGGAGCACGCGCACTTCGGTGCGGTAGCTGCTCCGCACGGCCTTGCGGGCGGAGCGCAGGGAGCCGCCGGTGGCGGCGGCCAGCAGTTCGCCGCGGCTCGGGTAGAGGGCGGCGTCGGCTTCGTCGCTGCGCCAAGGCTGCAGTGCCACCGCGCCGCGGGAGACCGGCGGCTGGGCCGACAGGCGGTCGCTGCGGCCTTTCTCCAGCAGCTCCAGGTAGCCGTCGTGGGCGTCGGTGGCCTTCGGCATGTCGCCGTGCACGCTGCGCACGTAATACACCCGGCCGCCCTTGCGGCAGCTGTCGGGAATACCGGTGGACCAGGGCACGCGGCCGTCGCCCTCGGGGGTGGACAGGATCTGGAAGCGGCCGCTGGCATCCACGACGGCCTTCTCGGGGGTCTGGTCGGCGAGGCCCGCCACATACACCAGGCGCGGGCTGGAAAGCAGTGGATCAGACTTGTCGAGGGTTTCCCACAGCGTGGCCGACTGGCCCAGCACGGCGGCCGGCGGCAGAGGCCACTTGGCCGTGGCATCGGCCTGCCTGAAGGCGTTCCAGGTGTCGGCCTTGCGGATGTTCTGGTCGTCGCTGCCGGCGGACCAGGGCAGCAGCTCCATGACGCCGGGGAACTGGCCGGCGGTTTCGAGGAGTTCTTCCTGGGAATGGCACAGATCCAGCAAGGCCAGCTGGCGGAAGAAGCTGTCGCGGCCGGTGAGTAGCAGGGTGATCGAATGGGAGCCCTGGTTCGGCGTGCCGAGCATCAGCACCCGCGGATCGCCGGGGTGGTTGTTCCAGGCATTCCACAGCTCGGGATGGGCGGCGAAGGTGGCGCGCAGCAGTACGCCACCCATGGAGTGCACGACGATGTGCACGGGCTTGCGCTCGGGGGTCATCGCCGCGATGGCGTCCTTGATCCGTTGTGCGAGTCCGTCGAACGAGGTAGCCAGCGGCTTGCGCCAGTCGTAGCCGTACATATCCACCTTGTAGCCGCGCTGGCGCAGGCTGTTGGCGAGGGGCACGTAGGTGTCGGCGAGGGGCTGGCCGGGCTGCACGTCGTCGTCGATGGCGAGTTTGTCGCGGAAGGCGCCGCCGGCCAGGGACAGGATGCTGGCCCACACTTCGCTCTTGTTCACCAGCAACTGGCTGCCGCACAGGCCCGGCACCAGCACTACGGTGCCGCAGGGCTGGGCGGGGTCGGGCTGGGCGCGCGGGCCGAACAGGCCGCGGGCCTGCTCGCCGGTGACATCGGGCAGCGGCCAGTCCCCGTGGTAGTCGTGGAACAGGCTGTCGGCGTCGGGGGACTGCACGAGGGCGGCAACGACGGCGGCGGCGCTGTCATCGTTATGGAAATAGCGGAAGTGATTGACGTCGCCGCCGCTGCGGAACTGCACGCGGCAGCGCGGGGCATTGGCCGGCGTCGGGCGGATGGCGCCGTCGAGCATCGAGCGGGTATCCACCACCAGGTCGTGGTCACGCTCGTAGAAGCGGTCGGCAAGCCAGATGCGCAGCGCGGCGAGGCGGTCGCCCTCCACCGGAGCGGCGTCGCCGGCGATCACGTACAGCTCGCCGCGGGCCGGTGCCGCGTTGATGACGCCGAGCAGCGGGGCGCCGGGCATCATGGCCTGCAGGCCAGGTAGCTGGTCCACGCGGCGGCGGCTGGCCAGCACCGAGGCGACGGTTTCGGTGACCATGTCGAGGCCGGTCTGGAGCAGGTCCGGCACTTCGAAAAGGCCCCGGCTCTCGCTGGCCTTCATTTCCAGGCCGATGGCGGCGAGCACCATCAGGGAGCCCCACTGGTCCAGCTTGTCGCCGGCCAGGCTGGTGCCGCGGGCCGGGCAGGCGGCGCGCACGAAGCGCTCGATGCCGAGTTCCGGCCGGCTGCGCAGTTCATTCACCAGCTTGCCGAGGGCGTCCCGGTGGCGCTTGATCGCGGTGGCTTGATCGGCGTCGTCGGAGGCGCGCGGGCCGAGGGCCTGTTGAGATTCGGCCAGATCGAAGCCGTCCGGGTCGAGGCACAGCAGCTCGCCGACCAGGCCGCCGCGGGAGTGGGACAGGAAGCTGATGCGGCCTTTCTGCGGCAGCAGGCGGGCGGCGTCGAGGGCATTCTCGATGGGGCTGCGGGTCAGCGTCCAGTGTTCGAGGGCGTAAATGCGTTCTCCGTAGTGTTCGCGCAGGGCCTGCCAGCGCTCTTTCTGGTCCTGCCACAGGCGGCCGAAGCTGCCGGCGGTGCTCGACCCGGTGCCGTGCAGCAGCAGCAGGGTCGGGCCGCCATCGGGGATGGGGGCGGTGACGCGCGGGCCGAGGCTGCCGTCGGCGCGTACCGGGAACACGCCCTCCACGGGAATGGCCCGGTTCTGGACCTTGTCGACGATGGTGTTGCGCAGCGCGTCGTCGGGCTTGATGTTGAGCCAGCGCAGGGCCTTGAGGGCGAGCTGGCCGACGAAGCCGCGCTGGGCGCCGGGCAGGCCGAGGGACGTGGGCAGGGACCAGGATTCGTCGTCGCCCAGCCCGCGCGCTTCGCCGGCATGGGGATCGCCGAGACGGGCGCGCAGGTCTTCGGCGGCGGTCCAGAAGCGCAGGCCGCCTTCCAGCTCCACTTCGACCAGCGCACCGTCGGGAATCTCCTGCACGAGATCGTCGCCGGTTCCGCGGGCGCTGCCGGCTATCTCGATGCCCGATACCTCGATGCCGGCGAACAGATCGGCGGTGCGTCCCTGGCGGGTCAGCCACAGGGCGGCGGCGTCCTGCTTCCTGCCGTTGACGCGCAGTTTGAGTTTGCCGGACATGATCTCTCTCCCCCTTGTTGTTGTCGTTGCGGACCGCAGCCGTCGCGTCGGCGCGTGCAGCCGTTCCGGGGAAGAATAGTCTTCAGGGATGTGGAATCAAGATTCGAAATGCATTTTTGAACCCGCCTCAGGTGCGTTTGAACTCCAGCATCATCAGGCGGCGGCCGTCGGCTTCGTATTTGCCGACGACACGGAAGCCCAGCCGGTTGAAGCGGCCCGTGCGGGCGGTGGATACCAGCAGGCGGCCGCTGGGGAAGTTCTCCATGACCCACGCGATGCGTGCGGCGATCAGCCCGCGGGCGATGCCCTGGCCGCGCACGTGCTCGGCCACCGCCGACATGTACAGGATGTGGGTGTCGATGGCCCAGTCGGCGGCCTTGATGCCGCCCGCGCCGACGATCTCGTCGCCGCGGCGGGCAACGAAGAAGTGGCGGTAGAACGGCGCTTCGGCGGAGACCAGCTGGGCCGCGATGCGGGCCTGGTCGTAACGCTGCGGATTGTCGAAGGACGCCAGCAATACAGTGGTGGCGGCTTCGCGGCCCGCGTGGTCGTCGGGCTGCAGCAGGTCGATGGTGATCGGTTCCGTGGCACATCCTCCCGAGTGACGGCGCCGGTGCGCCGTGGCCGCCATTCAACCTGCGCCGTGTTGCAGGGGTGTTGCGGGAGGGGGTGTTTACGGAACGACGAAGAAGCGGTACTTGCTGGGCAGGCCCTTGCGCAGCTGGATGCCGCGCCCGGTGGCTGCCGGGTCGCGCGTGAAGATCTTGACCTGGGCGGACGGGCGGACCAGCAGCTCGTCTGCGTCGCAGCGGATGATGCCGGCCTCGGTCTGGCGCTGCTTGCACAGGGTCAGCCACAGGGGGCCGTTGAGGGGGGTTTCGGCGGCCGGCGCTGCAGGCGCTTCTTCCACGGCGGCTTCGCCCTTGGGTGTAGCCCGGTCCGTCTTGTCCTGCTTGGGCTTGTCGCTCCGCGGTGGCCGTGGGCGCGGTGCCGGAGTGGGAGCCGGAGCAGGCCTGCTGCCACTGGCATCCTCCGTTGCCTCGTGCCGGGCCGGGGCGTTCTTTTCCGCCGGTGCGTCGGGTTTCAGGGTGGAGCAGGCGCCCAGGGTGCAGGCAGCCAGCACGGCGAACAGGGAAGGACGAAGGTGGGAGAAATGCATGACGAATCGGCGGCCGGAATCGGCGGGATTCTAACATGGGGGCCCGGCTTGGCCGGGCGGCGGCAGCGCCCCGCGGGATGAGTCCGCGGCGGGGCGTCGGGAAACGGCTGTGTCAGTGCTCGCGCGGGGAAGCCGCTTCCGGACGCATCAAAACGCTCGATCGAGGGCGCGGGAGTTCTTTGGGTCGCGGAAGACCAGCGGCTTTACGGTGGCGGCCTGCTCGGCCTTGGCCAGCGCGGCGTCGATCAGCGCGTGGTCCGGCGACTTGGGACACACCGGGTCGGTGGCGTCGGCGTTGCCGGTCAGCATGAAGGCCTGGCAGCGGCAGCCGCCGTGGTCCTTCTCCTTGTCTTCGCAGCTCTGGCAGGTTTCGGGCAGCCAGGCGGTGCCGCGGAAGCGGTTGAACAGCGGCGACTCGTGCCAGATCCAGTCCAGCGTATGCTCGCGTACATCCGGGAATTCGAGGCCCGGCAGCATGCGGGCGGTGTGGCAGGGCAGGGCCAGGCCATCCGGGGTGACGGACAGGAAGACTTCGCCCCAGCCGTTCATGCATTTTTTGGGCTTCTTCGACTGGTAGTCCGGCGTCACGAAGAGGATGCGCATCTTCTTGCCGAGCTTGGCCTTCCAGCGTTCGGTGACGGCCTCGGCTTCGGCCAACTGGGCGGCGGTGGGCATCAGCGCCTCCCGGTTGAGGAAGGCCCAGCCGTGGTACTGGGTGTTGGCCAGCTCCAGGTATTCGGCACCGATCTCGACGGCCATTTCGATGATGCGGTCGAGGTGGTCGATGTTGGTCCGGTGCAGCACGCAGTTGATCACCGTCGGGTAGCCGGCGGCCTTGGTCATCGCCGCCACCTTGCGCTTCAGTTCGAAGGTGCGGGTGTTGGTGATGAGGTCGTTGGCTTCGCGGGTGGCGTCCTGGAAGGACAGCTGGATGTGGTCCAGTCCGGCCTCCTTGAGGGCAGCCAGGCGCCCTTCGGTGAGGCCCACGCCGGAGGTGATCAGGTTGGTGTAGAAGCCCAGCTTGCGGGCTTCGCCGACGAGGATCTCGATGTCGTCGCGGAGCAGCGGCTCGCCGCCCGAGATGCCGAACTGGGCGGCGCCCATCTCCCGCGCCTCACGGATCACCTTCAGCCAGTCTTCCGTCGCCAGTTCCGGTCCGGCCTGGGCGAAATCCACCGGGTTGTAGCAGAAGGCGCAGTGCAGCGGACAGCGGTAGGTGACTTCGGCCAACAGCCACAGGGGGCCGGGGCGGCGGGGGACAAGCAGCGAAGTCGTTGTAGTCATGGCAGGTCTTCCGCCGGGCCGTCCCAAGGAAGACCTGCACCCCCTTGGGGGGCAGCGACCGAAGGGCGCGTGGGGGCCGTGGGACTCCATTCGATCCAGTTCTGTTCGTCGGCCATCTTGAGGAAGGCCTCCACGTCAGCGGTCAGGCCGCTGGCGTTGAACGCAGCTTCGAGGTCGGCGACGATCTCCTGCACGCTGCGCTCACCGTCGCAGCGCTTGAGGATCTCGCCGGCGCTCTGGTTGAGCTTGACCATGCCTTCCGGGTACAGCAGCACGTGGGCCTGCTGGGCCGGCTCCCACTGGAAGCGGAACAGCCGGTTGATGGCCGGCCGGGCACCGACGGTGCTCATTGGGCAGCGTCCTGCACGCCGCCTTCCAGGCCGTACTTGACCATCATCGCGTCGTTCATCGACCACAGGATGTCGAGCTTGAACTTGAGGATGTCGAGGGCGCGGAGCTGGGCGGCGCGGGTGTCGAAGTAGCCGAGGGTGATCGCCAAGCCTTGTTCCACGTCGCGGCGGGCCTGGGTGACCCGGTTGCGGAAGTACTGCAGGCCGTCGGACTCGATCCACGGGTAGTGCTCCGGCCAGTTGGCCAGGCGCTGCTTGTGGATGGTGGGGGCGAACAGCTCGGTGAGGCTGGAGCACACGGACTCCTGCCACGGGCGCTGGCGGCAGAAGTTGAGGTAGGCGTCACAGGCGAAGCGCACCGCGGGAATCACGTGGCGCTGGTTGACGATCTCCTCGCGGCTGAGGCCGACCGCTTGGCCGAGGCGCAGCCAGGCTTCGATGCCGCCGGCGTCGTCGCCGTGGCCATCATGGTCGAGGATGCGCTGGATCCACTCCCGGCGCACTTCCCGGTCCGGACAGTTGGACATCACCGCGGCGTCCTTCTGCGGGATGATGATCTGGTAGTAGTAGCGGTTGGCCACCCAGCCCTGGATCTGCTCACGCGTGGCCTTGCCGGTGTTGAGCATGACGTTGAAGGGATGGTGGATGTGGTACGCGGCGCCCTTGTCGCGCAGCTGCGCTTCGAACTCTTCGGGTGTCCAGGGGCGAAGTGGGTCTTGGCTCACAGTGCGATCTCCATGCCGTCGTAGGCCACCTCGATGCCGGCAGCGGTCAGGGCCGCGCGTTCTGCCGAGCTTTCGTCGAGGATCGGGTTGGTGTTGTTGATGTGGATGAGGACGCGGCGCACGTGGCGCGGCAGGCGGCCGAGTTGTTCGATCATGCCGCCGGGGCCGCTCTGGGCCAGGTGGCCGATGTCGCGGGCGCGCTTCTTCGAGAGGCCGAGGCTGATCATCTCGTCGTCGGTCCAGAAAGTGCCGTCCACCATCACGCAGTCGGCGCTGCTCATCGCGTCGAAGACGGCGTCGTCCACTTCGGCGAGGCCGGGCGCGTAGAACACCCGCTTGCCGCTAGCCGGGTCGATGACGGTGAGGCCGATATTGTCGCCGGGCACCGGGTTGCCGCGGTGCGGCGAGTAGGGGGGCGCCGCCGACAGCAGCGGCATGGCGCGCCAGTCCAGGCTGGCGGAGCCTTGCGGGTGGAAACTGCGGCCGTCGAGCGGAACCGGCTGGCGGTCCACGCCGCAATAGTGTTCGAGCAGGTGCAGGATGGGGTTGCCGCGGGTCAGATCCTCGAACACCGGGTCGGTGGTCCAGATCGGCCACGGGCTGCCCTTTTCGCGCAGCATGTAGAGGCCGGTGGTGTGGTCGATCTGGGCGTCCACCAGGACGACCGATTCGATACCGCAGCCGCGCAGGCCTTCAGTGGGCCAGGTGCCCGCAAATTGCTGGAATTGCTGCAGGATGTCCGGCGAGGCATTGACGAGGGTCCACCGGGCGCCGTCGGCGCTTACTGCGATGGACGACTGGGTGCGGCGCTGCAGACCAGCCTGGCCGGCACGTACGCCCCGGCAGTTGGCACAGTTGCAGTTCCACTGGGGAAAGCCACCGCCGGCGGCGGAGCCGAGAACTCGGATTTTCATGGCTTGGACGTGACCGCTGAGGCTGTGTGGGGCGTTGCGGAACTGGGGGGCAGAGCCGCAACGCCGACTCGCTGGCGCGAGATGGGCGGACAGACCCTTGGCGGGTCTATCCGGGCGCCATCACTTGGCGGCGATGTACATGGTGATTTCGAAGCCGAAACGCAGATCGCAAGCTTGGGGGGTGGTCCAGGTCATGATGAGTCTCCAATTTTTTGATTGATGGTTACGGTCCGCCGGAAGGCGAATCCGTGGAAAGCATTGTTGCGGGGGCGGCATACTTGCGCCTCACGAAAATCATGATTTCGAGGTTGGGATGGCGAATGGACTGCTCGATGTGGGCGACGGCCACCGGCTGTATTACGAGACCTGGGGCAATCCGGCCGGTGTGCCGGTGGTGGTGCTCCACGGTGGACCGGGTAGCGGCTGCAGCCCGCGCCTGCGCGAGCTTTACGACGCGCGGCGCCATCACGTGGTGTTCTTCGACCAGCGGGGCTGCGGGCGCTCGTTGCCGTTTGGCGAGATCCGCGCCAACACGACAGCGCATCTCATCGACGACATCGAGCACGTGCGCCGCCATCTCGGCATTGCGCGCTGGTGGGTGAGCGGCGGCTCGTGGGGGGCGACGCTGGCGTTGGCCTACGCGGCGGCGCATCCGCAGATGGTGGAGGGCGTGGTGGTGCGCAGCGTTTTCATGCCGGGCGACGGCAATGTGCGCTGGTTCTTTGGCGGGCTGGCTGCGCTGCGGCCGGAGGCCTGGCGGGCCTTGTCTGCGGCGCTGGGCGATGCGCCGGATCTGCTGGCCGAACTGGCGGCGCGTCTCGGTGGAGATGAGCGCGAGGGCGCCCGGGGCGCGGCGCTGGCCTGGCTGCTTTATGAGCAGGCGGTGAACGATCCGTTAGCGCCGCTGCCATCGCCGACGGTGGAGGAACTCGACCGCCTGGTGGGCAAGTACCGGCTGCAGGCCCATTACCTGCAGTCCGGTTGCTTTCTTTATGAAGGGGACTTCCTGGAGGCCTGCGCGGGACTGTCCGGTGTGCCGGTCTGGCTGATCCACGGTCGCGACGATGTGGTCTGCCCGCCGCCCAATGCCGAGCGTATCCACGCCCGCGTCGCCGGCAGCCGGCTGGTGTGGATCGAGGCTTGCGCCCACGACCCCTTCCATCCAGGCATGGCGGCGGCGTGGCGGGCGGCGCTGGAAGGCGAGCCGGGCTGAAGAATGGCCGACGCGCGCATTGGCTGGCGCCAATTGATGCGGGTCAATGAGACAGGCAGGGGCGGAGGGCTAGCATCGCGTCGTGTTCCCGCTGTGCTTCTTGGGAACCCCCAATCCCCATCAGATTACCGAGACCGTTCATGCGTACAACAAAACTCCTCCCCCTGCTTCTCGTTGCCCTGCTGGCCGCCTGCGGCAAGTCCGAAGCCCCCAAGTCCGAGGCGCCGAAGGCTGAAGCGCCTGCTGCTGCCGCTGCGCCGGCCGCAGCCCCGGCGCCGGTTGCCGACGCGGCGGCCGATGGTGGCAAGGGCCTCGATGTGTTCAAGAAGACCTGTGTGATGTGCCACCAGACCGGCGTGGCCGGCGCGCCCAAACTGGGCGACAAGGCCGACTGGGGCCCGCGCATCGCCCAGGGCAAAGACGTCCTGTACAAGCACGCCATCGAGGGCTTCAATGGAAACAAGGGTGCAATGCCGGCCAAGGGCGGCAATCCGTCCCTGTCCGATGAAGAGATGAAGGCCGCTGTTGACTACATCGTCAGCAAGGGCCAGTAAGCGTTCGATTCTCCTTTGACCTCGGCGCGCACCCCCCGCGCGCTAAAGCCCGGCCGGGCAAGTTGCGGCCGGGTTTTTTTTGTCTGTCGATTGGGTGCGTAGGCGCTTGAAGGTTTCAATGTTGCGGTCGGCCTCCGCTGCGGGGTTTGCAAACCCGATGCAGATCAAGGAAAGCCGGTGTGCCTGACGGCACACTGACGATACCCGACAGATTCAGTCGGATTTATCGATACCTTGGAGCCAGCATGCAAACCATCCACGTCTGCAACCACACCACCCCCGAAGCCATCTACCCCTTCGACGCCCGCGGCATCGCCAAGCGTTTCCGCCACGCGGCCATCTTCGGCGCGCTGGATGCACTGGTGCCGGGCGAAACGATGCGCTTCTGCAATGACCACGATCCGCTGCCGCTGCTCGGCCAACTGCAGCAACGCTACGGCGAGACGGTGTCCATCACCTACCAGCAGCGCGAGCCCGGCGCGATCGTCATCGACTTCGCCAAGCTCGGCTGAACGCGTTCAGGTCTGGTCGCCCCGCACGTAGTCGAGGGCCTCGTGCTGGAACAGCACGGCGGTCATCGTTGTCGGGGTGATCAGGCCGGCCAGCTTGCCCGCTTCGTCCACCACCGGCAGCGCTCCTTGGCCGCGCTGGCCGAGGATGTCGGCGGCGACGGCGATGCCGTCGGTAAGGCTGGCGGTGCGCAGGCCGGTACGGGGCGTCAGCATGAGCTGGCCGACGACCTCCGGCTTGTCGGTGTGCGGGCCGGGTGTCGGGCGCAGCAGGCGGCGTACGTTGTCACCGATGCGCTGGCCGTTGTCCGGTTCCACGTGGTGCAGGAAGTCCTTCAACGTCAACAGGCCGATGACCCGCTCGGCCCGATCCACCACCGGCAGCACTGAAAGAGCATGGCGGCTCATCAGGCGCCAGGCCTCGTTCAACTCGGTGGCGAAGTCCACGCGCTGCGTTGCCGGCCCCATCACATCACCGCAGGTCAGCAATACATGGCGATGGAAAGCGTGGCGTGCTGCCCGCTGGAAGACTTGGGTCAGGTCTTCCTCGCTGATGTCCAGGTAGGCATCGATCTCTTCCAGTGCTGCGGCCAGGTCCGGCTGGCGGATGCCGGCGGGGCTGCGCTCTGGCACCTTGGGTGTGGATACGGCGGGTGAGCACAGCGGATAGCGCCGGCCGGGAATCAGGTTGTTGACGGTGGTAGCGGCCAGTAGCATGGCAATCACGTTCCAGCCGACCGCCGCCAGACTGGTAGGGATGTCGAGTCCCTGGGAGGCGGCGCCGACCATCACCAGCGCCATCGCCCCGCCGGGCGGGTGGATGCAGCGCAGCTGACCCATGAGCCATACAGAGATGGCCACCGCCAGCGCACCGGCGAGGAAGGGGGGGGCGATCCAGTGCCCGCAGGCGAGGCCAGTCAGTGCCGGCAGCAGCAGGCCGCCGGCGACGGACCACGGCTGGGCCAGCGGCGAGTGGGGTAAGGTGAACAGGATCACCGATGTGGCGCCGAGGGGGGCGAGCTGTCGCTTGGCCTCGGCCGACACCGGTAATACAAACAACGCGCTTTCGTAGATCAGAACGCCAACTATTGCAGCAAGAGCGCTACGCCAGCGTTCGGTGCGGGAGAGAGGGGCGGCGTCGGCGAAGAGGTAGCGGCGGGAAAAACGGAGCAGGGCGAGACGAATGGTTTCCATGGGGGTAAATCTTGTTTTCTTGTTCTGGCATGCCGGTGGGCATGCAGCCTAGGGAGGATTCCTTGCATGGGCCTTGATCTGTGATTGTTTGGAGGGAAAAGTGCTGATCTATCTGGGGGCGAGCGTTGTGGCAGCGTTCGGGCTGGCCATCGGGCTGGCGGTGACGGGTGCCTCGCCGGCCGCAGCCGCCCACGCGGCCTTTGCGCTGGGGGCGATGCCGCTGATCTTCGCGGCGATGGGGCATTTCGTGCCGGTGCTGACGCGCAGTGGCGCGGCGGAGAAGCCCGTCCATTTCCTGCCGCTGGCGCTGCAAGTGGCCGGCTTGCTGGTGGTGGCTGCGCTGGCCGGCGTTCTACCCGGCTGGAGCCTGCATCTGGCGGCGAGCATCGGCATTGCGGCGGCTCTGGGCTTCCTGGCTTGGCAGTGGCGGCGCGGACGGGCCGCATTGGGGCGCCCGCACCCGGGGCTGGCTTGGTACAAGGCGGCGCTGGGCTGTCTGGCCGCGGCGCTGGTGGCGATCCTCGTCGGGTTGCTGTGGCCGGCCGCGTATGCCGTGCTGCGCCTGGCGCATCTGCATCTCAATACCTTGGGCTTCATCGGCCTGACTGCCATCGGGACCTTGCATGTGTTGATGCCGACGGCGCTCGGCCAGCCGGACCCGCAGGCTGCCGTAAGACTGCGGCGCCAGTTGCCATGGGCACTTGGCGGTGTCGTGGCCAGTGCCGCAGCGGGGCTCATCCCGTTGCTGGCGGTGGTGGGGGGCTTGGTGATCGGGGGCGTACTGATCCACACGCTGTATGGCTGGTGGCGGACCTATGGCTTGGCGCGGCTGC
Organism: Zoogloea sp. GDB6; assembly: GCF_056724105.1. Taxonomy (NCBI): domain Bacteria; kingdom Pseudomonadati; phylum Pseudomonadota; class Betaproteobacteria; order Rhodocyclales; family Zoogloeaceae; genus Zoogloea; species Zoogloea sp. GDB6. The sequence continues at coordinate 1,638,900 of NZ_CM161497.1, forward strand.
TCGGTGATGGTGCGGCCGTGGCGCTGAGCGGGGCGACTTGCGGCCTGCTGCTGGTCATCGGTGCCGGCGCCTTGCACGGCATGGGCGGCATGCTTGCCCGTCCAGCCATCGTTGGTTTCTTCGCGTTGTTCCTGCTGCCGTTGGTGACCGGGGCGCTGTCCCAGCTGTTGCCGGTGTGGCGTCATCCAGGACCGTTGACGCCCCGGCGCACGGCCATGCGGGCGCGGCTGGTGCGCTTCGGTGGCTTGCGATCCGCGTTGTTTCTGGCTGGCGGTGGCCTGCTGCTGGGCGGTGTGGCGGTGGGGGCGGCGCTGCTGGCGGCGGGGATCGCCCTGTTCGCTGGCGTCCTCGTGCATGCCCTGGTGCAGCGGGGCTGAAAGCACCCGCGGGTGTGCTATCTTCCGGGGTTTTCGTTTTCAACTCGGCGAGAACCATGCGCTACATCTCCACCCGCGGCCAGTCTGCTCCCCAATCCTTCTGCGACATTCTTCTTGGCGGCTTGGCGCCGGACGGCGGCCTTTACCTGCCGGAGACTTACCCGCAGGTGACCCGTGCCGACCTGGACGCGTGGCGCAAGCTGTCCTACGCCGAGCTGGCTTTTGCGATCCTGTCGCGCTTCATTGACGACATCCCCGCTGCCGACCTGAAGGCAATCTGCGACAAGACCTACACTGCCGAGGTGTATGGCTACGTGCGCGACGACGCCAAGGCCGCCGAGATCACTCCGGTGCATTGGCTGGAGCCTGGCAAGCTGGGCCTACTGGAGCTGTCCAACGGCCCGACGCTGGCCTTCAAGGACATGGCCATGCAGCTCCTCGGCAACCTGTTCGAGTACGTGCTCGACAAGCGCGGCGAGCAGATCAACATCCTCGGCGCCACCTCCGGCGACACTGGCTCCGCCGCCGAATACGCGATGCGCGGCAAGCACGGCGTGCGCGTCTTTATGCTGTCGCCCCACGGCCGCATGAGCGCCTTCCAGCGCGCCCAGATGTACTCCCTGCAGGACGACAATATCTACAACATCGCCGTGCGCGGCATGTTCGACGACGCCCAGGACGTGGTGAAGGCGGTCTCCAACGATCACGCCTACAAGGCCAAGTACAAGATCGGGGCGGTCAATTCGATCAACTGGGCGCGCGTCGCGGCGCAGGTGGTCTATTACTTCAAGGGCTACTTCGCGGCCACCGAGAACAACGACCAGCAGGTCGCCTTCGTGGTGCCGTCCGGCAACTTCGGTAACATCTGCGCCGGCCACATCGCCCGTCAGATGGGCCTGCCGGTCGCCAAGCTGATCCTCGCCACCAACGAGAACGACGTGCTCGACGAGTTCTTCCGCACTGGTGTCTATCGCCCGCGCAGCACCGCCGAGACCCACGCTACCTCCAGCCCGTCGATGGACATCTCGAAGGCTTCCAACTTCGAGCGCTTCGTCTTCGACCTGGTCGGCCGCAACGGCGACACGGTGCGCGAGCTGTGGAGCAAGGTGGATGCGGGCGGCGCTTTTGATCTGTCCGGCACGCCGGAATTCGCCGCCATCGGCCAGTACGCCTTTGCTTCCGGCAGCAGCAACCATGCCGAGCGCCTGGCGACGATCCGCCGCGCCGACAAGGATTACGGTACTGTCATCGATACCCATACCGCTGACGGCCTGAAGGTCGCGCTCGAACTGCGCGACCCGTCCGTGCCGACCTTGGTGCTGGAAACCGCCCAGCCGGCCAAGTTCGAGGACACCATCGTCGAAGCCCTGGGCCGCAAGCCCGTGCGCCCCGCTGGCCTGGACAACATCGAGGCGCTGCCGCAGCGCGTCGAGGTGATGGATGTGGATGCCGAGGCCATCAAGGCCTTGGTCGCCCGTACGGTCGAAGCCGGCTGACCGGTACGTTCACCCATGAAAAATGGCCCCGGATTCCGGGGCCATTTTTCATTCTGGGCTGGCATTGACGTGGGAGCGGATGAACTCGCCCCCGCAAGTGCCTTACCAGGTGTAGCGGGCGTTGATGCCGGCCATCCAGTTGCGGCCGGGGGCGGACTCGTAATAGCGGCTGTTGGTGTCGCCGACGATCACTGAGCCGACGTAGTTGCGGTCGAACAGGTTGTCCAGGCGGGCGAACTCACTGAGGCGCCAGTGGTTCAGGCGTTGTTCCGCGGTAACGCGCAGATTGGCGATGGCGTAGGAAGAGGCCGGCGTGGCGGTGTTGGTGTCTTCCACGTAGATCTTGCTGCGATAGACGCCTTCGACGGCCGTGGTGATGGCCGGCGTGACTTTCCAGGCCAGGTCGCCAAACACGGTGCTGCGCGGGACGCCGGGGATGGCGTTGCCGTCGTTGATGGTCTTGGTGCTGGCGCCCGTGCCGGTAGTGAAGCTGCCGTCGTAGATCGCCCGGATGTGGGATACCGCGAAGCGGCTGCTCAGATCACGCCGCCAAGCGGTATCGAAAGAGGCTTCGATGCCCTGGCGCAGGGTCTTGCCGACGCTCTTGTAGCTGGTCCGGCCCCCCGTGGAGGTGTTGACGACCAGTTCGTCGTCCGTGCTGATCTGGAACAACGCGACGTTCAGGCGGCTGCTCTCGCCGACGAGGGCTTTGGCACCGACTTCGTAGTGATTGCTGCGGGCCGCGTTGAGGCCGAAATTGAAGCTGCCGCCGCTGCCGGAATAGAACATCTCGTTGAGCGTCGGCGTCTCGAAGCCCTTGGCGGCGCTGGCATACAGATTGATTGCCGGATTGAGCTTGTACACCACGCCCAAGACCGGCGTGGTCTTGGTGTAGTTGCGGCCGCCGCTGTCGTTGCCGTTGAGCAGGTACTGGTCGGTGATGTCGAACTTGACGGTGTTGTAGCGCAGGCCGCCGGTCAGGCTCCACGGGCCGCGCTGCCACTCGCTCTGCACGTAGGCGCCGGAGCTCTCGACGTTGTCGGCTTCCTTGCGCCGCAGGGTGCTCTTGGTGCCGTTGAGGTTGTCGAAGCCGCTCCGGATGTCCTTGCTGACGTCGTATTCGAAGCCGGTGGTGGTCGTGACCTTGCCACCAAGGGCCTGGCCGATGGCGATCCAGCGGGCGCCGTAGCCGTAGAAGGTCCGGTCGAAGTCCACAACGCCGCCGGAGCCCTTGGTGACGGCGAGGGCGGACGGCGGGATGGCCTGGTACTGGGTCACGCTGCGCTGGCCGCTGTAGGCGGAGATTTGCAGCAGGTCGGAGCCGAAGCGGCGCTCGTAGGCAACACCGCCCTGCAGGTGGTCGATGCTCTTGCGGGTGTTGTACTGCGTGGCGACCGGGTCGACGCTCCGCGGGTTGCTCTTGTATTCGGCCAGCGTCAGGCCAAGGGGGTCCTGGGTGTTGTGCTGCCACAGACCGTTGATGGTGAAGGTCAGCTTGCTGTCTTCATCGGGCTTGCCGGTGATTTTGGCGAAGGCCTGTTCGCGGGTCGCGGCGCTGTGGTCGCGGTAGCCGTCGGTGCTGAAGCGGGATGTGTTGAGCACGTAGCCGAGGCCATCGAGCTTACCCTGGGCGGTGATGTCCTCTTTCCGGGTGCCGTAGCTGCCGGCCGCAAAGCCGGCATCCACGCTGGGATTGTCGCGAGGCTCGATGGTGAACAGCTGGATCACGCCGCCGGAGTGATTGCCGTAGATGGCCGAGAACGGGCCCCGCAGCACTTCCATACGTTCGGCCACGTCCAGGTTGAAGGTGGCGGCCTGGCCCTGGCCATCGGGCATGCTGGCGGGGATGCCGTCGGCGATCAGCTTGACGCCGCGCACGCCGAAGGCGGCCCGGGCGCCGAAGCCGCGGCTCGAGATCTGCAGATCCTGGGCGTAGTTCTGGCGGTTGTTGGCGACCACGCCGGGGACGGCGACGAGGGCCTCGGATGCATTGACGCGGGGCTGGCCCGACGTGATCTCCTGCCGGTTCAGTACGTCGATGGAGGCGGGCAGGTCGAAACTGGCGGCCTCGGCGCGGCTGCCGGTCACGACGACCGGGTTGAGGACCACGGCCGGGGTGTCGGCCGCGATGGCCGGTGCGTGGGCGGCGGCGAGGGCAGACAGCAGGGCAGCGTACAGCGGACTACGGGCGAAGCGGGCGGGCATTTGTTGTTTGTCTCCGATGTTCTTTGGGTCCGGGAGGTGGCCGGAAGCGGGCCGAAGATACCTGTTTGCGGGGGCGTCCGCCTCAAGAAAATCATGATTCAGTCGCGATATTCAGGGAGGGCAACGTGTGTTCTCCTGTGGAGCCGATGTCTGCCGCTGGCTGCCACGTCATCCATACCCCCCAGACATCCCGGCGTGTTGTGAATGTGCGGTTTTCCTGCACGATGTCCTGTCTTATTGGCTTACAGTCGCTTACAGGCCGCGTGCGGCGTTTCCCATAAAGTCGAGAAGGAGGACATCAAATGAAACGAATTCTTGTTGCAACGGCGCTGGGCGTACTGGCCCATGGCGCTATGGCGGCCGATGTTGGGGTATCCATCAGCATTGGTGATCCCAATTTCTACGGTCGTCTCGATATCGGCAGCTTTCCCCGTCCGGCCCTGCTGTATCCGCAGCCGATGGTGATCCAGCCAGTCCCGCGTGGAGTGGTACGGGAGCCCTTGTATCTGCGTGTGCCGCCCGGCCATGCGAAGAACTGGAGCAAGCACTGTGCGCGTTATAACGCCTGTGGCTACCCGGTCTATTTTGTGCAGGACCGCTGGTACAACGACGTCTATGCACCCCGTTACCGGTCGGGTCCGGAGTATCGTCCGCGGGAGCGTCATGAAGACCGCCATGAGCATCGCGAGGAACGTTGGGACCGACGGGACGAGCGTGGTGGTGGCTGGCAGGATCGTGGCGACGGAGATCGTGGCAACGGTCATGGGCGGGGTCACGGCCGCGGCGGTCGCGACGACTGAGACAACAGCGTTTTTCCCGCAAAAAAATGGCGCCCCGAAGGGCGCCTGAAGGAGGGAGAAACACAACAGGTTGGTTGGTGGGCACTTCCGATGCCCACCGAAACTGCGTCGCCTGGAATGGCTTAGAAGAACAGAATCGCGCCAGCGGAGATGGTGTTGTTCTTGGTCTCGAAGGCGGAGCTGGTGATCTTCTCGTGGTTGAATTCGCCAACCAGGGTCACGAACTTGTTCAGGCCGTGGTACACACCGAGGGTGTAGGCGCTGTTCTTGTTTTCGGTGCCGCCGAAGACGGAGGCGGTTGCACCGTCCTTGTCCTTGTTCTGGCCCCAGTTGATGCCGAACTTGGTCTTGTTCAGCTTGTAGGTGCCCTGCAGGAAGTAGCCTTGGGAGTCGGTCTTGTTGCCGAAGCCATCGCTGCCACCGAGGAATTGGGCGCCGATGGTGGAGAGGCCGAGCCCCTTACCCTTGAAGCCGTAAGCCACTGCTTCGAAGTTGTTGATGCCGGCCTTCACCCCAGCTTCATAGCCGGTAGCGGTGAAGCTCTTCGGGTTGGTGACGCCGTCGCAAACGGCACCGCTGGAGCAACTGGTGCTCTGGGTGACGAGGCCACCCCACACCTTGCCCGGTACGGAACCCTTCCAGTCGTAATCGACCTTGGCCTGGAAGCCGGGGGTCTTGGTCTGGTCACCAGCAAAACGGCTGGGCTGGAAGATGCCGGCCGAAGCCTGCAGGCCGTTGTAGTTGGGGGTGGAGTAGGTGATTTGGGCCTGGAAGCCGGTGTACATGTAACCGTGGGCGATCATGCCGAAGGTCGTGTTGTACGGAATACCGGCATTCGAGGTGCCGCCGACGCCCAGCAGGGTCATGTCGGACAGGATGATGTTCTGGCCGAACAGGCCGATGTCACGACCGAACTTGAGGGTGCCCCAATCGTTGTTGCCGAACTGGAAGTAAACGTTACGGGTGTCGATCTGGCTGTACGGGTTGGTGATGCCGGCACCGCCAGCATTGTTGCCGATCGGCAGGCCAACGACGGTGGAGTTGTTGTTGATACCGGGGGCGAAGCTGAAGTGAGCCTTGATATCCTGGTCGCCGGCCTTGGTGGTGACCACGAAGTTGATCCAGCCGGGCAGCAGACCGTTGGTCAACTCGCTGTTCTGGTTCTTGGTGGTGACGCCCGTGGCCTTGTTCTCCGTCTTGGAGTCGCGGTTCACGTAAAAGCCGTTGATCGTGCCGTTGATATCGACGGTCACGTCATTCTGGGTGAAGCTGACTGCTTGGGCGCCGCCAGCGGCAGCAGCCAGGCAGGCGAGGGCGACGGATTGGGCCAGAAGGGTTTTCTTCATAACGATTGTCTCCGGAATTTTGTCGTTGATGTCACCAGCGAAGCGCGGGCTATGGTGCGCCGCTACTTCGTTCCTCCCGAGGTCGGGTTTCCGTTGGGAAACACGCCGTGACGGAGCAACAACCCATGTGCGAGTGCTGTGCCAGATCCCGCGAGAATGGGTCGAAATAAGCTGAATTAATTTTCAAGTTATTGTTGTTTATCGGTATTTTTTCTTCGAATGAATGTCTGGCGTGTTCAGGGTGCGACATCTGTCCTGTTCAATAAATGAACAAACTGCTGTGACGTTACGGAAGCCCTGGTGCAGTTCGTGACAGGGGTGGAGCATGCTGTAGCGCAGCATGGACGTTCGGAGGCTGGCACGGGGGGCTGCGGCAAAAGTGGGTGGCGCTGGTAAAATCGCGTCCCAGATTTCACTCTTTCGGGCTGTCGAGCCCGCGCGCCCATGGATTTCCGTTCCAAACTGGCTGCTGCCTGGCAGCGTCACGACTCCCTGCTTTGTGTCGGCCTTGACCCGGACGTAAAGCGCTTTCCGGCTCATCTTCAAGGGCGCTCCGATGCTGTGTTGGCCTTTTGTAAGGGGATTGTCGATGCGACGGCGGATCTGGCCTGTGCGTTCAAGCCACAGATCGCGTACTTTGCCGCGGCCCGTGCCGAGGATCAGTTGCAGGATCTGATCGCTTACATTCATGAGAAGCATCCGGCCGTGCCGGTGGTGCTCGATGCGAAGCGTGGCGATATCGGGGCGACTGCCCAGCAGTACGCGCGGGAGGCTTTCGAGCGTTATCAGGCCGATGCGCTGACGGTGAATCCGTATATGGGCTTCGATTCGGTGGAGCCCTATCTCGAATACCCTGAGCGCGGATTGATCGTGCTGTGCCGCACATCGAATCCGGGCGGGTCGGATCTGCAGAGCCTGACTGTGGAAGGCGGTGCCAAGCTTTATCAGCACGTGGCCGAACTGGTGGCCGGCAAGTGGAACGTGCACGGCCAGAACGCGCTGGTAGTCGGAGCGACTTTTCCACAGGAACTGGCTGACGTTCGGCGCATCGTGGGCGATCTGCCGCTACTCGTACCCGGAATCGGTGCCCAGGGGGGGGATGTGGAGGCTACCGTCAAGGCCGGCCGAACGGTTGCCGGTGCCGGACTGATGATCTCCTCATCGCGGGCCATCCTATATGCGGGGAGCGGCGAGGACTATGCGGCGCAGGCCCGCAGGGTTGCATCGGCCACACGGGACGAGGTGAACCGGTACCGATCCTGAAGGCTGGGCGCCATAGCCCCGGTGCTGCAGAAAGTCCGGCGTGCTGCAGTGCCGCAGAGTAGGATACCGACTTGTCGTTGGTGGTGTCGTGCCCTCAGCGATGGTCATTTTTCTCCTGCCGGATGACCCGCGTTTGTGCGTTCAAGGCTGTGTTTCCGAGGGCGCTTATGGTCAGGCTCAAGTTTTCTGTCGAGCTGAATTACGAAGTCGCGCCGCCGGGCTGTGATTTCATTTTTAATATCCACGCCGCCCATACGCGCTACCAGCGGGTGGTGACGGAGATGATGGAGCTCGGGCAGTTCCTGCTGCCGCAGGTCCATACCGACGCAACAACCGGTAATCGCTACATGCGCTTGAAGGCGGAGCCAGGACGTCTTCGCTTGCGGTATAGCGCCACGGTTGACTTGCAGCACCACACCGCCTTGCCGGAGAACGTGCCGGAGGTTTCTGTGGCGCACCTGCCAGCCGACGTGCTGACTTATCTTTATCCCAGCCGCTACTGCCAGTCCGACCGGCTGTACGATGTGGCTGGGCGCGAATTCGGCATGCTGATGCCGGGCTACGGGCGGGTGAAGACGATTTGCGAATGGGTCGGTCGGCATGTGACCTTTAAGTCGAACTCCACCAATGCCAGTACCTCCGCGCTGGATACGCTCGGAGAGCGCGTTGGCGTGTGCCGGGATTTTGCCCACTTGATGATCGCCCTTTGTCGGGCCCTGAATATTCCGGCGCGCTTTGTGGCCGGTATTGACTACGGTGCCGATCCTGCGCTGGGCCCAAGTGATTTCCATGCCTATGTGGAGGTCTATCTGGGGGATCGTTGGTATCTCTTTGACCCGTCTGCCACGGCGATTCCCATGGGCTTGATGCGTTTCGGAACAGGGCGCGATGCTGCGGACGTGTCTTTTGCGACGATCTTTGGGACGGTGCAGGCCGAGTCGCCCAAGATTGCCATCGAGGCCGTGCATGACCCGCTGGGAGGCTTCGAGCTGCCACGCAAGCGCCCTGAGGCCTTGTCTACCGACGATGGTTCCGCGGTGCTGATCGGGACACGCTTGGCACCGTTGAGCTGAGTCGCAGGAACGTACAGAACACTCTATCCAAAAGGAGATTTCCATGAGCACCATCGAAGAGATTGCCGCCAGGCACGGTTTCAGCGCAGATGCCGGCCGTGCTGCCTATGCGGCCCTGCAGGCTGGTGGCTTCAGTCAGGCCCAGTTCAGCCACCCCGAACTGGGTGGAATGGGGCAGTGGATGAGCGGCGGCATGATGATGATCGGCGATATGTTCAACGAGGGGCTCAAGTGGCGCGTCGGATCTCTTCTCAGTGAATTGTCCCAGCATCGGGAGGCGCCGCCTGCAGCGGTGCCGGCTGGCAATAACTGGGGCTTCGCCCAGTCGGCCAACTGGTGGCCTGCCGAGTTGGGCTCGCCGGCGAGTTCCGGTAGTCAGAATGACATGGCGTACGCGTGGTTTCCGAGCGCGGGCAAGTTGCTGGTCAAGCTGTCGGGTGACGTGTTTTCCTTTGACACGGGAAGTTTGTCTATCTACGGGGTGCAGCAGCAACAAGGCGGGGGGATCGCTTCGGTGGTGCTGAACACCTCCAACGGGCCGATGGGACTGCTGGGCCTGAATCGAGCTTGAGTTTCAGCGCCGCTGCCAGCTCAGGCAGCGGTTGTTGGCAGGCATCGCCTCATCGGCAACAAGTTCGAAGCCACTTTCTATCGCCAGGGCTCTGACAGCTTCGAAATCCCGGATGCCCCGCTCGGGGTGTGCGGCTTTCAGGCTGGTGTCGAATTCGGCATTGCTGATGCTGGTGAAGTGTCCGCCGTAGTTAAAGGGGCCGTAGACGGTTAGGCGCGCATCAGGCGTGAGCACTTGGGGCAGGGCCCGGAAGAAGGCCTGAACGCTGTTCCAGCTCATGATATGCAGGGTGTTGGCCGAGAATACGGCGTCGAAGCGGACGGTAGGCCATGTGCCGCACACATCGAGCTCAAGCGGCGGCGGTGTGTTGGGCAGGTCCGCCTCTGCTAGCCATTGTCGGATGCCAGGCAGATTCTCGGCCCGGTCGCTGGTCTGCCAGAGCCATTGAGGCTGCGCGGCGGCAAAGTGGATCGCGTGCTGCCCCGTTCCCGAGCCAACCTCCAGAACTTGCCGGCAGCCGGCGAAGCGTACTCGAAGTATGTCGAGGATGGCGTCGCGGTTGCGGTCGCATGAAGGGGCATAGGGCTTTTGATTGATCAAAGTTACGGTGTTCGTTGTCAGGGGGCGGCCGCCGACAGCCAAGAGCGCAAATTGCGCCTTTTCAGGAAATCCGTCCGGAATAGGCGATCGAGAGACCTGCTATAGTCCGCGACTGATTCGGAAAGTCTCCCTAGCCTGGAAAGATGAGCGACAGTCGCCCCCTGATAATTCACATTGTTTACAGTTTCGATGTAGGTGGCCTTGAGAACGGTATCGTAAACCTGATCAACCGGATGCCTGTCGAGCGCTTTCGGCACATGATTGTCGCGCTGGCCTATTGTTCGCCATCCTTCTGCCAACGCATCCAGCGCAGCGATGTGGAATTCGTGTCGATCAACAAAGGTTCAGGTCACGGCTTCCGGTTGTACCCGAAGATCTACCGGATGCTTCGGCAGCTCAAACCTGCCGTGGTCCACACACGTAACCTGGCCGCCCTCGAGATGGTGGTGCCGGCCTGGTTGGCCGGTGTCCCGCTACGCCTGCATGGGGAGCATGGCTGGGACAATTCCGATCCGGACGGTCGGAATCGCAAGTATCGCTTGTTGAGAAAGCTCTATTCCCCGTTCGTCAGCCGATACGTCGCCTTGTCGCGGACGATCGAGTCCTACCTTGTGGAACGGGTTGGTATCGAGGCTGGCCGCATCAGGCGCATTTGCAATGGAGTGAATGCAGACCGTTTCGTGCCTGCCTCGACGAGGCGAGAGATCTCCGGCTCGCCCTTCAATGACCCGGATCTCGTCGTGTTCGGAACTGTAGGGCGTCAGCAGGCCGTGAAGGATCAGCCGACGCTGGTCCGCGCCTTTGGAATGTTCGTGCGTACGAATGAGGAGGCGGCCAAACGTGCCCGCTTGATTCTCGTGGGGAATGGTCCACTGGCTGACAGTCTTACCGAACTGGTGAAAAGCGAGGGGCTCGACGGTCTGGTTTGGATGGCGGGCGAGCGTTCGGACGTTCCCGAGATCATGCGCGGTCTCGACGTTTTCGTGCTGCCGTCCCAGGCCGAGGGGATCTCCAACACCCTGCTGGAGGCTATGGCGTCAGGCTTGCCTGTGGTTGCCACGGCAGTAGGGGGCAATCCCGAACTCGTTGTCGATCAGCAGACGGGCTTACTCGTTCCTGCACTTGATCCTCAAGCTATGGGGAGCGGTTTTGCTGCGCTCTTTAATGACCCTGCGAGGGCACGTTTGATGGGGGCGGCCGGTCGAGAGCGTGTTCTCACCAACTTCAGTATGGATGCGATGATTGGAAATTACTTGGCGCTTTATGAAGGGATGCCCAGTCAGTCTGTTTAATCCCGGAGACGCTTGGCGCCTTCATCAAGGCGCCAAAAAAGCAAAAAGCCAATCCCGAAGGATTGGCTTTTTGTTGAATCAATGGTCGGGGCGGCGGGATTCGAACTCGCGACCCCTTGCACCCCATGCAAGTGCGCTACCAGGCTGCGCTACGCCCCGACAAGCTGCGCATTATAGACATGTATTCCGGCTTTGCCAAGCCCTAATTGCATTTCATGCGCGGGCAGGGATGAGGAAGTCTTCGGAAATGCGGCAGCCGAGATCAAAGATACGGTCGCGGAAGTCTTCCAGGTAGTTCCGGAAGCCAACTTCGAAGATGCGTTCGATGCGGCCAAAGCGCAGATGCGATTCCAGCTCTCCCGCTAGCCTTTCGGTTTCCGCAGAACGAGCGTTCGAGACGCGAGTCAGGTTTGAGTAAACCTCTTTCATGCTGCGCGCCAGCGAGCGAGGCATGTCGGCGCGCAGGATCAGAAGCTCGGCAACTCGTAGTGGCGTGATCTGATCACGATAGACCTTGCGATACACCTCGAAGGCCGACACGGACTGGAGTAGGGCGCTCCATTGGTAATAGTCATTGGCCTGTGTGGCGTCTTCGTCGGTGCCAGGCAGCAGGTTGAGGTACTTGACCTCCAGAATGCGGGCGGTGTTGTCGGCCCGTTCGAGAAAGGTACCGAGACGGATGAATCGTAGGGCTTCGTCCTGCAGCATGGTGCCAATGGTGACGCCGCGTGATAGATGGGAGCGATACTTCACCCATTCAAAGAAGGCGCCAGGGCCGTTCTCCCACAGCTTGGCGGGTGTCAGGTCGCGCATCTTCAGCCATGTGGCGTTGGATGTTTCCCATAGCTCGGAGGTCAACGTGCCGCGGACGGCGTGCGCATTTTCGCGGGTTGCCCGCAGGCAGCGATAGATGCTGCCCGGGTTGTCCCTGTCGAATATCATGAATTCAAGCACTGCTTCCGTGGTGTGGCGCGGATGCTTGGCCAGGAAGGTATCCTGAAGCTCCATGATTTTCAGCATGCCGGCCCACATGGGCTCCACGTCTTCCCCGTTCTGGGGAAGCAGCGATAGCCGGTAGGTTACGTCCAGAATGCGGGCGGTGTTTTCGGCGCGCTCCATATAGCGCGCCATCCAGAACAGGTGGTCAGCGGTGCGGCTCAGCATTTTCAGGCCTCCAGTACCCAGGTGTCTTTGGTGCCCCCGCCTTGCGAGGAGTTCACCACCAGCGATCCTTCACGTAGCGCGACCCGCGTCAAGCCGCCGGGAACCATTTGGATCTCCGTACCGGAGAGCACGAAGGGGCGCAGGTCCAGGTGACGTGGTGCGATGCCGTTTTCCACGAAGGTCGGGCAATTCGAGAGGGCTAGCGTGGGCTGAGAGATGTATTTGTCAGGATTGGCTTCGAGATGTTTGCGGAAAGACTCGATCTGCTCCTTGGTGGACGCGGGGCCGACGAGCATCCCGTAGCCTCCCGCACCGTGAACCTCTTTCACTACCAACTCTGGTAAGTGGGCCAGGGTGTAGGCCAGGTCTTCCGGCTTGCGGCACATGTATGTAGGTACGTTGTTGAGAATGGGCTCTTCTCCGAGATAGAAGCGGATCATCTCGGGGACGTACGGATAGATGGATTTATCGTCCGCCACGCCGGTACCGATGGCGTTGGACAGGGTGACGCGACCGGCGCGGTAGGCCTTCAGCAACCCGGGGACGCCAATCATCGAATCCTTGCGAAATGCCTGCGGGTCGAGGAAGTCGTCGTCGACGCGACGGTAGATGACGTCGACACGGCGAGGGCCTTGGGTTGTACGCATGAAGACTTGATCGTCTTCGACAAAAAGATCCTGGCCTTCAACCAGCTCCACGCCCATCTGCTGCGCGAGGAAGGCGTGTTCGAAATAGGCGCTGTTGTATGCCCCGGGTGTCATGACGACCACCGTTGGGTCGGCAACGCCAACCGGTGCGACGCTTCGCAAGGTGTGCAGCAGCATGTCCGGATAGTGTTCGACAGGGGCTACGCGATGTCGGGCGAAGAGTTCAGGGAAGAGGCGCATCATCATGCGGCGGTCTTCGAGCATGTATGACACGCCCGAGGGGACGCGTAGATTGTCCTCGAGCACGTAAAACTCGCCTGCGCCGGCTCGGACGACATCGACCCCCGCAATGTGCGCATAGATGTCGCAAGGGACATTTACACCCTGCATCTCCGGGCGATACTGTGCATTCTTCAGTACCTGATCGGCGGGGATGTGCCCGGCCTTCAGAATCTCCTGGTCATGATAGATATCGTGAATGAAGGTGTTCAGCGCTTTGACACGTTGACGCAGGCCTGCTTCCAGGCTTTTCCATTCCTTGGCAGGGATAATACGAGGAATGATGTCAAACGGGATTAGGCGCTCCGTACCGGATTCCTCACCGTACACGGCGAACGTGATGCCGTAACGATGAAAGAGGGCGTCCGCTTCCGCTCTCTTGCGTTCAATGCGGTCTGCCGGAGTTTCGTTCAGCCACTTGGCGTAGCCGGCGTAATGACTGCGGACACTCCCATCGTCAGCAGTCATTTCATTGAAGAATTTTGTGA
>NZ_CM161497.1:1657500-3007500 GCF_056724105.1 Zoogloea sp. GDB6
AGACCGAAGTGATTGATACCCTGCTTCCAGGAAAAGCCTCTAAGCTTCAGTCATAGAGTGACCGTACCGCAAACCGACACAGGTGGGCAGGTAGAAGATACTAAGGCGCTTGAGAGAACTCAGGAGAAGGAACTCGGCAAATTGATACCGTAACTTCGGGAGAAGGTATGCCTCGGTAGCTTGTAGGAGTACATCCGAAGGGCGAAGAGGCCGCAGAGAATCGGTGGCTGCGACTGTTTATTAAAAACACAGCACTCTGCAAACACGAAAGTGGACGTATAGGGTGTGACGCCTGCCCGGTGCCGGAAGGTTAAGTGATGGGGTGCAAGCTCTTGATCGAAGCCCCGGTAAACGGCGGCCGTAACTATAACGGTCCTAAGGTAGCGAAATTCCTTGTCGGGTAAGTTCCGACCTGCACGAATGGCGTAACGATGGCCACACTGTCTCCTCCTGAGACTCAGCGAAGTTGAAGTGTTTGTGAAGATGCAATCTCCCCGCGGCTAGACGGAAAGACCCCATGAACCTTTACTGTAGCTTTGCATTGGACTTTGACGGGACTTGTGTAGGATAGGTGGGAGGCGATGAGACTGGGACGCTAGTTCCAGAGGAGCCGTCCTTGAAATACCACCCTGGTGTCGTTGAGGTTCTAACCTAGGTCTGTGAATCCAGATCGGGGACCGTGCATGGTAGGCAGTTTGACTGGGGCGGTCTCCTCCCAAAAGGTAACGGAGGAGTACGAAGGTCACCTAGGTACGGTCGGACATCGTACTGATAGTGCAATGGCAAAAGGTGGCTTGACTGCGAGACCGACAAGTCGAGCAGGTGCGAAAGCAGGTCATAGTGATCCGGTGGTTCTGTATGGAAGGGCCATCGCTCAACGGATAAAAGGTACTCTGGGGATAACAGGCTGATTCCGCCCAAGAGTTCACATCGACGGCGGAGTTTGGCACCTCGATGTCGGCTCATCACATCCTGGGGCTGTAGCCGGTCCCAAGGGTATGGCTGTTCGCCATTTAAAGTGGTACGTGAGCTGGGTTTAAAACGTCGTGAGACAGTTTGGTCCCTATCTGCCGTGGGCGCTGGATATTTGAGGGGGCCTGCTCCTAGTACGAGAGGACCGGAGTGGACGGATCTCTGGTGTACCGGTTGTGACGCCAGTCGCATCGCCGGGTAGCTAAATCCGGAAGAGATAACCGCTGAAAGCATCTAAGCGGGAAACTCGCCTCAAGATGAGATATCCCTGGGAACTCGATTCCCCTGAAGGGTCGTTGAAGACCACGACGTTGATAGGCTGGGTGTGGAAGCGCAGTAATGCGTTAAGCTAACCAGTACTAATTGCCCGTGAGGCTTGATCCTATAACCTTGCAAAAATGCAAGACGAATAAAGCGCAACGCGCAGTCATACATCCCAAAGAACACTTCTTCCCTTTGACGCTTCAACCGCGAAAACGCGGAAAGCGGTACAAGTTATAGTCTGACGACCATAGCGTCTTGGAACCACCCCTTCCCATCCCGAACAGGACCGTGAAACAAGACCGCGCCGATGATAGTGCACAACCGTGCGTGAAAGTAGGTCATCGTCAGACTTACCCCATCAAAGCCCTCGCACTCCATCGTGCGGGGGCTTTGCGCTTTAAAGCTCCGAAACAAAGCAAGCCCCCGGAAAAACCATTCGCTCTTCACGCCGAAGGTAAGCGCCCGGCGATCCCCTCTCGACCGAGCCTTAAGCTGAATCCGGCTGCCACCGATGCGGCAACAACTCCCCGATCCGACTCTGCGGCTGAGTCGGCAGGCGGGTGAGGACATCCTTCAAGTAGGCGAAGGGCTCATGCCCATTGAGGCGCGCCGACTGGATCAGGCTCATGATCGCCGCGGCTCGCTTGCCGGCGCGTAGCGAGCCGGCAAAGAGCCCGTTCTTGCGGCCGATGGCAATCGGTCGAATCTGGTTCTCGATCCAGTTGTTGTCGATGGGCACGCGCCCATCCGTCAGGTAATGGGTCAGCGCCGTCCAGCGTTTGAGGGTGTAGTCGATGGCTTTGGCGCTGGATGACCCGTTGGGAATCTTGCCCCGACACGCCAGCAGCCAGGCTTTCAAGTCTTCCAGCCGCGGCCGGGCACGCGTTTCTCGTAGCGCCTGGCGGGCTTCGGCCTTCAGCTCCCGCGTGTCTTGCTCGATGCCGTAGAGGGCGGCGATGCGGTCCAGCGCCTCGCCGGCGATCTGGCTTTGCCCGTGCTCCTGGAGCTCGAAGAACTTGCGCCGCGCGTGGGCCATGCAGCCGGCTTCGGTCACGCCTTTGGCGATCAAGGCCTTGTAGCCCGAGTAATCGTCGCAGACGAGGGTGCCTCGCCAGTCGCCCAGGAAGTCCTGCGCGTGCTTGCCGGCGCGGCTCTCGGCAAAGTCGTAGATCACCGCCCGGACCGGATCGTGGGCGCCGATGCTGTAGGACCACAGATAGGCCCGGTGGGTCTTGCCGGCCCCGGGGTCGAGCATGGCCACCGGCGTCTCGTCGGCATGCAGCACCGGGAAGGCGAGAAGCTCTTCCTTCAGCGCATCGACCAGTGCTTGCAACTGCACGCCCATCTGGCCGACCCATTGGGCCAGCGTGGATTGGGGAATGGCGAGCCCCGCCCGGCCGAAGATGCCTTCCTGGCGGTAGAGTGGCAGATGATCCTGGTACTTGGCCACCAGCACCTGGGCAAGCAGCCCGGCGGTGGGGATACCCTTGTCGATCACGTGGGCGGGTACCGGCGCCTGCACCAGGGTTTCGCACGCCTGGCAGACCCATTTGCCGCGGATGTGGCGCTCGACGCTGAAGACACCGGGGGTGTAGTCGAGCTTCTCCGCCACGTCCTCGCCGATGCGTCTCATCTGGCAACCGCAGGCGCAGGTGGTGCTGTCCGGCTCGTGGCGGATCTCGGTACGGGGCAACTCGGGCGGCAGGGGTTTGCGCTTGGCCTGGCCCTTGGCAGCAAGCGGTTTGCCGGAGAGCTGTTCAAGCGCCTCGGTCATCGCCGCCAGGTCGGCCTCGACCGTCTCCTCGAACAGCTGGGCCTGCTCCAGCGGCAGGCGCTCGGTCTTGACCCCGAAACGCCAGCGTTTGTGCAGCGAGAGCTCGTGGGTGAGCTGATCGATCTTGGTCTGGCGCCAGGTGAGCTCCCGATCCTGCGCGATGAGCAGCTGGCGCAGGGTGTCGGCATCGAGTTCGTGGAGGTTGGCGGGAAGAACCATGCGCAGATCATGCCGCTGGGGCACGGATCCAGCCATCGGGACATCCCCCGATGGCTGCTGGATCCGTCAAATCATCCGGATCGCGCCGTCGCCGCCCAATTGCTGCCAGGGCAGGCCGAGCACCAGCGCGTCGAACTGGGCCTGGGTGAGCGTCAGCGAACCGTCCCCCTCGGCCCAACGGAAGCGTCCCTGATGGAGCCGCCGGCAGGCGAGCCAGATCCCCTGGCCGTCGTGGACCAGCACCTTCATCCGGGTGCCGCACCGGTTGGCGAAGAGGTAGGCGAAGAGGTAGGCGTGATGCGGGCGTGCCTCGCCGAAGACCCGCACCACCTGGGCGAGGAGCGTGTCCATGCCGGCGCGCATGTCGAGCGGCGCCACCGACAGCCAGAGCGCCTCGACCCGGATCATCCGAGCCACTCGCGCAGCCAGGCTCCGCACGCGGCGGCCGAGGACGCCGGCCACTCGACCGTGACCGACGCAGCCCCCTTGCGCAATTCAATCCGGATCGGCGCATCAGGGCAGGAGGGAAGCTGCACCGGGACGAAGCCGCCCACCGGCTCGGAGGCCGCCACACGTAACGGCAGGCAAGACAACTCGGGCGGCGCGATGCCCCGTTCGCGCATCCAGCGCCGCAGCTGGTTGGCGTTGATCCTGTTGGCCAGGGCCACGCCGGCGACCGACGCGCCGGGCTCGCCGCAGGCTTCGATCAATGATCGCTTGAACTCCTCGGAATGGGTTCGGCGGGGCTGCTGCGTGATGGTCATGGAAGTGTCCACTTCTAGTGCGTAGTGGACACTATGGTTAGCAGGCCGATGCAAAAAGCTCAGAGCCCACGTCCAGCCTGACGCTCATCATCCGGTGTCTCATGACTTCATTCCCCGAAATGGATTGTCAATTCTGTTTTGATGCCCGCCGAATGGGCTGGGGAATGAGTTTTTACCCAATCCCGGATACCGCTTCATGCCGCGCTCCCCACGTCCTGCAATTTCGCAATCCGCAGCAGGTTATACGCAGCGGCCGACAGATAGGCTGCGATCTGGGTTCGAGCTTGGCCGATGAAACGGGTCTTTCTCATTCCGCCCACCGTCTTCAGCCAGCCAAAAATCTCTTCAACCCGCTTTCGTTTGCGCTGGCTGACCTTGTAGCCCTCGGTGCAGGTCGTCCGTCCATCGAGGCCCGGTGTCTTGCGCCCGTCAATACGGGCGATATGCGGCTTGATCTTGTGCTCGCGCAGATGCTGGACGAAGTCCTTCACGTGGTAGCCCTTGTCGGCCCCCAACGTCTTGGGGTGAATCCGGCGGCGCCGGGCGCGGGTGAGCAACTGGCGGGCGGCTTTGTGTTCGGCCAGAGTGGCATCGGTGATGAGCAGATCGATACACAGGCCACTGCGGTTCTCCATGAGCGCATGGCCGCCATAACTGAGCTTGGCCGGCTGGCCGTTGCCCTTCCTCATGAGCTTCGCGTCGGGATCGGTCGTGCTCTGGTGAGTGGCGTTGGAGCGCTTCTCGCCCTTGAAGTCCACCATGCCGGTGCCGTCGCCGGGCTTGGGAGGTTCGTTGTCGCCCTTGCATTTGAAGCTCTTGAAGGACGCCCAGGCGTCGATCAAGGTGCCATCCACGGTGAAGTGATCGGACGACAGCAGCTTGTCCTTGCGGGCCAGACGTACCACCTCGTCGAAGAAACGGCGGGCGATATCGGTTTCCACCAGGCGCTCGCGCAGGCGGCTGAAATTGGATTGATCCAACCCACCCGATTCCAGGTCCAGATCGAGAAACCAGCGAAAGAGCAGGTTGTAATCGAGTTGCTCACAGAACTGCCGATCCGAGCGCACCGAGTAGAAGGCGATCAGCAATTGGGCCTTGAGCAGCCGCTCTGGCGGAATCGACGGTCGGCCGCCCTTGGCGTAAAGCCCATCGAGCTCCGCCGAAATGGCCGACAGTGCCGAGTCGGCCAGTTTCTTCACCGGCCGCAGCGGATGATCGGCCGGAATCCGGGACTCGACCGAGAAATAGTGAAACATCGAGGACTGGGGATCGACTTCGCCGCGCATCGGTGCAGTGCCTGGGGTTCGGGAGATACGGCTAGGACAGATGGGTGGTCGGATCGTTCACTGGGTTCTGCATCAACCTGTTAGCGAGCTAAGGGGCTGGCGGAAGATGGGTTAGCCGGGGGCTTACATACAGTTGACAAAAAGCGCCGCTTTAGGCGGCGCTTTTCCTCTATCTTCTGCTGAATGGGCTTCTGGGGCTTATATATCAGCCGCGACGCATTGCATCAAAGAACTCATTGTTATTCTTTGTGGCCTTGATTTTATCGAGAAGGAATTCCATTGCATCGATGTCATCCATCCCATAAAGCAACTTGCGGAGCACCCAGACCTTCTGAAGTACATCCGCCTTGAGAAGAAGTTCTTCGCGACGGGTGCCAGAACGATTAACGTTAATTGCAGGGTAAACCCGTTTTTCAGCCATCCGGCGATCCAGATGGATCTCCATATTGCCGGTGCCTTTGAATTCCTCGTAGATGACATCATCCATGCGGCTGCCGGTATCAATAAGAGCCGTTGCGATAATTGTCAAAGAGCCGCCCTCTTCGATATTCCGGGCCGCGCCGAAGAAGCGTTTGGGCTTTTGCAGTGCGTTTGCGTCTACGCCACCAGTCAAAACCTTGCCAGAAGCAGGGACGACGGTATTGTAGGCTCGCGCTAAACGCGTCAGGGAGTCAAGAAGGATGACGACGTCCTTTTTGTGCTCCACTAGGCGCTTCGCCTTTTCGATTACCATTTCAGCTACTTGTACATGCCGAATAGCGGGTTCGTCAAAGGTTGACGCAACAACTTCGCCCTTTACTGAACGTTGCATTTCAGTGACTTCTTCGGGGCGTTCATCGATGAGAAGTACGATTACAACGACGTCCGGGTGATTTGAGGTGATCGAGTGAGCGATGTGTTGGAGCATCACCGTCTTGCCGCTCTTCGGGGGGGCGACCAGAAGTCCTCGCTGCCCTTTTCCGATCGGGGAGATCATGTCAATCACCCGAGAGGTGATGTTTTCTTCACCACGGATATCCCGTTCCAGTTTCAAGCACTGGTTAGGATGAAGGGGGGTTAAGTTCTCGAAAAGAATCTTGTGCTTTGATGCCTCGGGAGGCTCGAAGTTTACTTTGTTGACCTTAACCAGAGCGAAGTATCGTTCGCCGTCCTTCGGCGTACGAATTTCTCCTTCGACCGTATCTCCTGTATGGAGATTGAAGCGCCGAATCTGGCTTGGAGAAACATAGATGTCGTCGGTCCCCGCCAAGTACGATGTATCCGGCGATCGCAGAAAACCAAAGCCGTCGGGCAAGACTTCCATGACTCCATCACCGTAGATGGGTTCGCCCTTCTTGGCACGGTTCTTGAGTAGCGCAAAGACAAGTTCTTGCTTGCGCAGGCGATTGGCACCTTCAATTTCGTTGGCGATTGCCATCTCAAGCAATTGACCAACATGGAGGGACTTCAGCTCCGAGAGTTGCATGGCGGGCAGCGGTGAGGGGGTAGGGAAGTGAATGACGTGGAGCGCGACAGAATTGTCGCGATTTTGCGCAGCGGCAGGATACCTGAACTGCATCTAGCGGCCTGTGCTGCCACTTTTCAGGACAGTCCAGACCGCTACGAAGAATTTCTTTAACTTAACCCGATTTACAGGTTGCTGTCAATAAACGCAGTAAGTTGGGACTTCGACAGTGCGCCAACCTTGGTTGCTTCGATGTTGCCGCCCTTGAAGAGCATGAGCGTAGGAATTCCCCGGATGCAATATTTGGTCGGAGTTTCCTGATTTTCATCGATGTTCAGCTTCGCGACCTTGAGCTTCCCAACATACTCTTGGGCCACCTCGTCGAGGATGGGAGCGATCATCTTGCATGGGCCGCACCATTCTGCCCAGTAGTCTACAAGCACGGGGCTGGTGGATTGGAGAACTTCCGCTTCGAAGTTTGTATCTGTGACGTAGTGGATATGTTCGCTCATGATCCTCACGCATTCAGGGGGTTGGCCACGTTGCGAAGGAGGAGGTATGGAGTTGTTCGATGCCGCCCAATCCACGCAACGAGATAGGATGGTTGGCGGGATGCTAGCGAATCTTGATCAGCAAGAAAAGCATTTTTCTCCCCTGCTTGGCCAAAAATTGTGGTAGCGATAGTGGTGTGGTGAGCGTCTCATGTGCTGGATCGTACCTCTTTGGACGACGGAGAACGCGTACGCTGGGCGCTCCCGCAGTGGCGAATGGGGTATATTTCCATACTTGAACTATTTACGACAAAGCTGGCTTTCGTGACCGCATCTGCGAGCCGCCAGCTCCAAGACATACAGGAGTACGCCCCATGACTTATGTTGTTACCGAAAACTGCATCCGTTGCAAGTACACCGACTGCGTTGATGTTTGTCCGGTGGATTGTTTTCGAGAGGGGCCGAACTTCCTCGTGATCGATCCGGAGGAGTGTATCGATTGCACATTGTGCGTGGCGGAGTGCCCGGCTGAGGCTATTTTTGCTGAGGATGATGTTCCTGCCGGCCAGCAGGGATTCATCGCTCTTAACGCCGAATTGGCTGCTCAGTGGACGCCGATCGTGGAGCGCAAGGATCCTCCGGCTGACGCTGACCAGTGGCGCGGCGTGGTGGATAAGCTGAAATTCCTGGAGCGTTGAAGCCGGAAGGACTGAACCGAAAATAGACAGTTCCTGGTGTGTGTGCCGCGTATAAGGGAAGGCCCTGATATCTGGGGACTTTTCGCTGCCTCCGCAATCGAATACCATCGGGTGAAGTAATCATCTTCAGGCGCGTCGGCGCCACCCATAGGAACGAAAAAATGCTGGTCAGTGAAATTCTCGCGATCAAAGGTAAGGTCCTTTTCACCATAGCACCAAACAAGGCGCTCTCCGAGGCGGTTGCCATTATGACGGAGCAGGATGTCGGGTCTTTGGTTGTGTTTGACAAAGGGCGCATGGCCGGTCTGTTGACCTTCAGGGAGGTTTTGCTCGGCACCCAGAAGGCGGGTGCGGCATGGCAGGATCTTCCCGTGGCAGACGCAATGCTGACAACTCCAGTCGTGGCTGCGCCCAATATGGACATGGATGAGTTGCGTCGACAAATGGTCGAACACCACCAGCGCTATCTTCCCGTTATGGATGATGCAGTTCTTCTTGGCGTGGTTTCTTTCCACGATGTGGCCAAGGCAGTGCTCGAGGAGCAGAGTTTTGAGAACCGGATGCTTAAGAACTACATTCGGAACTGGCCTGCTGAGGAAGATCAGGTGTGATTTGAAGTAATAACCGCACTGCAGGCCCATGTTGCGGTTGGCGTGCAGTGTCGGGGGGGCTGAACTGATAAGGTGTGCTACACGAGAGGAGCACCGTCCCAAAGCGGTATGTTGGAAGCTGGTCCGCGCATGATGGATTAAGGCGCTCGTAAAGTTGGGGGCCGGCGGTAGGGCAATACCTTGTCTGCTGGTTTTCCCTCTAGTGCGACCAACGGCAGAGGAGACCACATGGATAAGCTCTGGTTGAAGAGCTACCCCCACGGTGTACCTGCGGAGATTGATCCGGCGGAATTTTCTTCCCTTGTCGATTTGTTCGACAAGAGCGTCCGTGCTTTCGGGGCGCACGTCGCGTATGTCTGCATGGGTAAGGCCATGAGCTACGCCGAGTTGGATGCGAAATCCCGTGACTTTGCGGCTTATCTGCAAGGTACCTTGGGCCTCGGCAAGGGGGGGCGGGTTGCGCTCATGATGCCGAACTGCCTTCAGTACCCCGTTGCTATGTTTGGGGTTTTGCGTGCGGGCGGTACGGTGGTGAACGTCAATCCCTTATATACGGCGCGAGAGTTGGAGCATCAACTGCGTGATGCCGAATGTGAGGCGATTGTCATCGTTGAGAACTTTGCGCATACGCTTCAGGATGTGATCGAGCGCACTTCAGTGCGCCATGTCGTTGTGACGGGGTTGGGTGATCTGCTGGGTTTTCCAAAGTCTGCGGTTGTGAACTTTGTTATCCGCCATGTGCGGAAAATGGTTCCCGCGTGGGATTTGCCGGGGTGTAAAGGATTCCGCGTGGCATTGGATCTGGGACGCCGCTGCGAGTTTAAGCCCGTCGCTATTGGTCACGACGACCTTGCTTATCTGCAGTACACGGGCGGCACGACTGGCGTTGCAAAGGGCGCCATGCTGACGCATCGGAATATCGTTGCGAATTTACAGCAGGCCCATGCGTGGATTAGCCCTTATGTGAAGGTTGCGTCAGAAGTCATCATTACCGCCCTGCCGCTTTATCACATCTTTTCGCTCACCGCGAACTGTCTGACTTTCTTCAAGATCGGCGCAACAAACATACTCATCACAAACCCGAGGGATATTCCAGGGTTCGTCATGGAACTGGGGCGCCATCGATTCACGGTGATCACCGGGGTCAATACCTTGTTTAATGCTTTGTTGAATGATCCTGGATTCGCCAAACTCGATTTCTCATCGCTGAAAATTGCGCTGGGCGGTGGAATGGCTGTTCAGCAGGGGGTGGCCGACCGTTGGAAAAAGGTGACTGGCAAGCCCTTGGCCGAGGCCTACGGTTTGACTGAAACGTCTCCTGCGGTCTGTATCAATCCCCTTGATTTGCCCGAATTCAATCACTCCATCGGACTTCCGATCTCATCCACCACGATTAGTCTGCGTGACGACGAGGGGAGAGAGGTTGCATCGGGGGAGGCGGGGGAGTTGTGCGTGAAGGGGCCGCAGGTGATGAAAGGCTATTACAAGCGCCCTGAAGACACGGCTCGGGCTTTTACGCATGACGGTTTCCTGCGAACCGGCGATGTAGCGACCATCGATGCCGACGGTTTCGTGCGCATCGTTGATCGCAAGAAGGACATGATCCTTGTGTCGGGCTTCAATGTTTATCCGAATGAGGTCGAGGACGTGGTTGCAAGTCACCCCGGTGTGCTGGAGGTCGCGGCGCTTGGGGTTCCTGACGAGCACTCCGGTGAGGCGGTCAAGATCTTCGTTGTACGCAAAGATCCAAAATTGACCGCAGAGGCGTTGATCGATCACTGTCGTGCGGGATTGACCGGGTATAAGGTACCCCGATTTGTGGAGTTCCGTGAGTCCTTGCCCAAGAGTAACGTGGGAAAGATCCTGAGGCGCGTTCTGCGGGACTCTTTGCAGGCGACGAAGTGATTTGACAAAAAAGAGCTTGTGTTTGCGGCAGGAACTGAAGAATAATTGCCAGGTAGTCTTGTATATGACCTTATGAACCTGATTGCCCGTCCCCTGCCTGTCGACGTAGTTGTAGTACGCGTAGTAAGCGTAGGTGTACGCGCGTCGTAAGGGTCCGTAGGTAATCGGTACAGAATTTTCAGACCCCCGCCGGCGCGCAACCGGCGGGGGTTTTGTTTTTTGTCCCCTGGCCCGGAACGTTGTACGGCTTCCAAAGCCTTAAGGAGAACTTTGATGATGCAAATGACTGGAGCAGACCTGATCGTGAAGCTGCTCGAACGGCAGGGTATCAGCACTATTGCTGGTGTTCCTGGCGGTGCGGCCCTGCCGATGTATGACGCGCTTTCCAAGAGCGAGCAGATTCACCACGTGCTGTGTCGTCACGAACAAGGTGCGGGCTTTATCGCCCAGGGTATGGCGCGTGTATCCGGCCGTCCGGAAGTGTGTCTGGCATCCAGCGGCCCGGGGGCAACCAATCTGATCACGGCAATCGCCGATGCCAAACTGGACTCCATTCCCATCATTGCGCTGACCGGCCAGGTGCCGCTGTCGATGATCGGCACAGATGCCTTCCAGGAGGTGGACACCTACGGGCTAACAATCCCCATCACCAAGCACAATTTCCTGGTTCGTTCCGCCAAGGAGCTGCTGACGGCAATTCCGGCCGCGTTCCGTATCGCGATGTCCGACCGGCCGGGCCCAGTCCTGGTGGATGTGCCCAAGGATGTGCAAAACCAGATGGTGAGCTTCGAGGAGTACCCCGATGTGGTGGTGCCGGATGCTGCGCCCAGCTTCGATATCGGCGCGATCGAAGAGATTGCGAAGATGATCGAGGCGGCTGAGCGGCCCGTGCTTTACCTCGGTGGTGGTGTGATCCATTCCGGTGCGTCGCAACTCGCCGTGACTTTGGCTGAGCAGGCTTCCCTGCCGACCACGATGACGCTGATGGCACTCGGGGCCATGCCTATGGATCATCCTCTGTCGATCGGGATGCTTGGCATGCATGGTGCGCGCTATACCAACTATGTCCTCGAAGAAGCCGATCTGCTGATCTGTGTCGGCGCCCGTTTCGACGACCGTGCCATCGGCAAGACTGCCGAATTCTGTCCGAACGCCAAGATCATCCACATCGACATCGACCGTTCGGAGCTGCACAAAGTCAAGACGGCACATGTGGCCATTGCTGGTGATGTGGGGCAGGTACTGTCCGAACTGCTGCCGCGCGTGAAGCCCCAGTTGCGCAAGCGCTGGTTGTCTCACGTGGAGAGCCTCAAAGGGCGTTTCCCGCTGGCAATGCCCGGCGTGGACAATCCTCGTTCGCCGTATGGCCTCATTCACGCGGTTGCCAACTGTCTGGACGACAGTGCCATCATCACCAGCGATGTGGGTCAGCACCAGATGTGGGTTGCGCAGGCCTATCCGTTCCGTCGGGCGCGTCAGTGGCTCAACTCCGGTGGTCTCGGCACCATGGGCTTCGGCTTCCCGGCAGCGATCGGTGCGGCTCTGGCCGAGCCTGAACGTACGGTGGTCTGTTTCTCCGGCGACGGCAGCCTGAAGATGAACATTCAGGAAATGGCTACCGCAGCTCAGGAAAACGCCAATGTGAAGATCGTGCTGTTCAACAACCAGTCCCTGGGGTTGGTGCATCAGCAGCAGAATCTTTTCTACGGCAAGCGCATCATGGCTTCCCGCTACGAGCGTCCCACCGACTTCCTGAAGATTGCTGAGGGTTTTGGCATGCGGGCTGTCGACCTGGATCCGGCGCCCAATCCCCGCGCCGTGCTGGCCGAGGCGCTCAATACGCCGGGGCCCTGCCTGATCCATGCAACCATCGACCCGAACGAATTCGTTTACCCCATGGTGCCGCCGGGCGCCGCCAACTCCGAGATGATCGGCTAAGCCCGCAGGAGAGAACACGATGTCCGAACAAAACACCAATCTTTCCGAATACATTCCGGATGTGCCCGAACATGCGGGCTTCAAGAAGGTTGTCCTCGAACTGGGTGTGGCCAACCACCCTGGGGTGATGAGCCACATCTGTGGCCTGTTTGCCCGGCGGGCTTTCAACGTGGAAGGCATTCTGTGCATGCCTGTTGGCTCAGGCGAAACCAGCCGCATCTGGCTGCTGATCTTCGAAGACGAACGTCTCGAGAAGATGATCCGGCAAGTCGAGAAGCTCGAGGACGTCCTTTACGTGAAGCAGCATGATGGCGAGCACCCGGTGTTCGGTCGTCTGGACGAGTTCTTCAAGTAAGCGCGTTCTTCATGTGCCGCCGGCCTCGTGCCGGCGGCGTGCTAGACTCCGCTGCCTTGCTTGCCTAGTCTTTAATCTCCTGTTTTCGCGAGTCTTCCCATGTCCGGTAATACCCTTGGCACACTCTTCAGCGTCACTTCCTTCGGCGAATCCCATGGTCCGGCCATCGGCTGTGTGGTGGATGGCTGTCCGCCGGGATTGAAGATCAGCGAGGCCGACATTCAGGCTGAGCTGGATCGACGCAAGCCGGGCACGTCCCGGCATGTGACCCAGCGCCGGGAGCCGGACGAGGTCGAGATCCTGTCGGGGGTGTTTGAGGGCGTTACGACCGGTACGCCCATTGCGTTGCTGATTCGCAACCAGGATCAGCGCTCCAAGGACTACGGCAACATCGCGGAGAGTTTCCGCCCGGGGCACGCCGATTACGCCTACTGGCAGAAGTATGGCATTCGCGATTATCGCGGCGGCGGCCGTTCGTCGGCCCGCGAAACCGCGGTGCGCGTGGCGGCTGGGGCGATTGCGCGCAAGTGGCTGCAGGAGCGCTACGGCGTGGTGATTCAGGGTTACATGGCGCAACTCGGCCCCGTCGACATTCCCTTCGTCTCGTGGGACGAGGTGGACGGCAATGCTTTCTTTGCACCGAATCAGGCCATCGTTCCGCAGCTCGAAAGCTACATGGACGATCTGCGCAAGTCCGGTGATTCTGTCGGCGCGCGCATCAATGTCGTCGCGACCGGTCTGCCGGTTGGCTGGGGCGAGCCCGTCTTCGACCGTCTCGATGCCGACATCGCTTATGCGATGATGAGCATTAACGCGGTGAAGGGCGTCGAGATCGGCGCCGGTTTTGCCAGTGTCGCGCAACTCGGGACGCAGCACTCGGATGAAATGTCACCCGAAGGTTTCCTGTCGAACAATGCCGGTGGTGTACTGGGCGGGATATCCACCGGGCAGGACATCCTGGTCAGCATGGCCATCAAGCCCACATCCAGCACCCGTCTCGATCGGCACTCCATCAACAAGGCCGGGGAGCCGGTGGTCGTCAATACCCATGGCCGCCATGATCCGTGCGTCGGCATTCGGGCCACGCCCATCGCCGAGGCCATGCTCGCGATCGTGCTGATGGATCATGCCTTGCGTCATCGCGCCCAAAACGGTGATGTGGTGTGTACTACGCCGAAGGTGAACGGCTTGTCGCCAACGGGCGTACAGGTGGTGCCATCGCCACGTCCGAAGGTTTGACCCCGGTCAACTTTGCAGTCAAGGGGGCGGCGTAGAGTGATTTCAACCTGATACCGAAAAGATCTATCAACAGGTGGGAGTCACTCTATGGAGCAACACGATCTCAATCATGAATTCCCTGAGTATCGCGAACAGATTCACGTTTTGAAGATGTCAGACGGTCATTTCTCCCGTCTTTTCGATGAGTACCATGATGTCAATCGTCACGTGGTACGCGTCGAGGTCAATGCCGAACTGGCCACGGCCGTGCAGCTGGAAGATCTGAAAAAACGCCGTCTGAGCCTGAAGGATCAACTGCATGAACTGCTGAGGAGTGCCTCGCCAGTGTGAGCTGAGGATTCCGGCAGATAGAAAGAGCGCTTTCGGGCGCTCTTTTTCTTGTTAGCGACTGGGGTTGCCCCTAATTCTCTGATGATTCCGTATTGGCGCCTGTCGGGTTATTACTTTTTCTACTTTGCCTTTGTTGGCGCTTTTTCGCCGTACTTTGGCCTTTACCTGCAGTCCGTCGGTAGCTCGGCGGCGGAGATTGCGGTGCTGATGTCTTTGATGTCGGTTATGCGGACGCTAGCGCCGACCCTGTGGGGGTGGCTGGCCGATCGATTCGGCACGCGCGCGCCGATCGTTCGTCTGTCGGCGGTGCTGTCCGTTCTGGGTTTCTCCGGTTTTCTGCTCAGCAATGCCTATGTGGCACTTTTTGTGAGCATGGCCTTTCTCGCTTTCTTCTGGAGTGCCGCCTTGCCGCTGGTGGAAACCTTGACCTTTGCGCACCTGGAAGGGCGGGCGAGTCGCTATGGCAGCATCCGGGTATGGGGCTCCGTCGGTTTTGTGCTGGCGGTGCTTGGGCTGGGCTATCTGCTTGATGAAATGCCGATCAGGAACCTGTTGTGGGTGACGTTGACCATCCTTGCGGGCATCCTGGCGTGCGCTCTGGCAATCCCCGAGGTCCGCAAGGTGCGGGAAACGGTGGCGTCCGTCTCGCTTGGGAGCATTCTCCGTCGTCCGGAGGTGAGGGCGCTGCTGACGGCCTGTTTTTTCATGTCAGCTGCCCATGGGGCCTTGTATGTTTTTTACTCATTGCATCTCGTTGCCCATGGCTACAGCAAGACCCTGGTTGGCTGGATGTGGACCCTTGGGGTGCTGGCCGAGATCCTGGTTTTCATGGGTATGCCCCAATTGCTGAAAGCGTTTTCCCTGCGTAATCTGCTTCTTTTCAGTTTTGCTGCTGCCGTCGTCCGTTTCGTGATGATCGGCTGGGGGGCTGATTCACTGATCGTGCTGGCGCTGGCGCAGTTGCTGCACGGTGCGACCTTCGGCTCCTACCATGCGGCGGCCGTAGCCGCTGTCAATCGCTGGTTTGGTGCTCAGCACCAGGCACGAGGGCAAGCCCTTTATGGGAGCATTTCCTTTGGCGCCGGTGGGGTACTCGGAGGGCTGGTCAGTGGCTATACGTGGGAACTCGTTGGCGCCGGGTGGACTTATACCCTCGCGTCGGTCTTTGCATTGATGGGGTTGGTGGTCCTGAGTCGCTGCTGGCGGGATCGTTTGGCCGTCTAGACTGTCGAAGGTCAATTGAACAGGGTGTCGGGAGCGGGATGAGAGCGGGGTTCGAATGGTGGCGTACGCTGGGCACGGCGCTGTTGGCGGTGAGCGGCCTGGTGGCCTGTCAATCCGTGCAGACGACGCAGTCCGGTGCCGTCGGCGTGGAGCGTCGGCAGATGATGATGGTTTCTTCCAGAGAGATGGAGCAAGCTTCCGCCCAGAGTTACCAGAAGATTGTCGAAGAAGCTGCGCAGAAGAATGCCCTGAACCGCGACAAGGAGGAGGTCGAACGAGTGCGTGCCGTCGCTCGTCGCCTGATTCCGGTGACGGGAGTTTTCCGTCCTGATGCGCCAGGCTGGAAATGGGAAGTGAATGTGTTGAGCTCGAAAGAGCTAAACGCGTGGTGCATGGCCGGTGGAAAGATCGCTTTTTACAGCGGAATCATCGAGCGTCTGGATCTGACCGATGATGAGATCGCTGCGATCATGGGGCACGAAATTTCCCATGCCCTGCGTGAGCATGCGCGGGAGCGGGCCTCTCAGGCGATGGTAACCAATATTGGCGTCAACGTGCTCGGCGCAGCTCTCGGTGTTGGCCGGGCGGGAACAGACTTGATTGGTGGTGCGGCGAAGCTCAGTTTCGAACTGCCCAACAGCCGTGAACATGAAACCGAGGCTGACCGCATGGGCGTCGAACTGGCTGCGCGAGCAGGCTACGACCCGCGGGCTGCGATCAGTCTTTGGCAGAAAATGGCCAAGGTCTCCAACGGCGCCCAGCCCCAGTGGCTGTCGACCCACCCGTCCAACGAAACTCGTCAGCGTGATCTCACTGAGTACGCGGCTCGCGTGATGCCCCTTTACGAGCAAGCTACTCAGCGCGCAAGGCCTGTGAAATAATTAAAGTTTTTCCGCCCTCAGCTCTACTTCGCCCATGCAAGCGCAAACGCTTTACGAAAAATTGTGGTCGAGCCACGTGGTGCACGTCGAGGATGACGGCACGGCGCTGATCTACATCGACCGTCACCTGGTTCATGAAGTCACCAGCCCGCAGGCCTTCGAAGGCCTCAAGCTGGCCGGGCGCAAGCCATGGCGCGTGAACTCCATCGTTGCGACGGCTGACCACAACACGCCGACCGATCACTGGGAAATGGGCATTCAGGACCCGGTGTCCCGTCAGCAGGTTGAAACCCTGGACAGCAACATCCGTGAAGTCGGTGCGCTGGCTTACTTCCCGTTCAAGGACGAGCGCCAGGGCATCGTGCACGTGATCGGACCCGAGAACGGCGCGACGCTGCCCGGTATGACCGTCGTGTGTGGTGATTCGCACACTTCGACTCACGGCGCGTTTGCCTGTCTGGCCCATGGTATCGGTACGTCCGAAGTCGAACACGTTATGGCGACGCAGTGCCTGCTGCAGAAGAAGTCCAAGACGATGCTCGTGCGGGTCGACGGCGTGCTTGGTGTGGGCGTGACCGCCAAGGATGTGGTCCTGGCCATCATTGGTCGTATCGGCACCGCTGGCGGTACCGGCTATGCCATCGAGTTCGGCGGCAGCGCGATCCGCAGCTTGACGATGGAAGGGCGCATGACCGTCTGCAACATGGCGATCGAAGCAGGGGCTCGTGCCGGCCTGGTGGCGGTGGACGAGCAGACCATCGCCTATCTGAAGGATCGTCCGTTCTCGCCGCGCGGCGACGTGTGGGATCGCGCCGTCGAGTACTGGCGCACTCTGCACTCTGATGACGGCGCCCAGTTCGACGCAGTCGTTGCACTCGATGCTGCGCAGATCAAGCCGCAGGTGACCTGGGGTACTTCGCCCGAGATGGTCGCGCCAATCGACGGTATCGTGCCCGATCCGGTCCTCGAAAAGGATCCAGTTAAGCGCGAGGGCATGGAGCGCGCGCTGCAGTACATGGGCCTCACGCCGCGGACGCCGATCAAGAACATTGCCATCGACAAGGTTTTCATTGGCTCTTGTACCAATTCGCGCATTGAGGATCTGCGCGCCGCTGCTTATGTTGCGCGCGGTCGCCGCAAGGCCGACAACGTCAAGCAGGTGCTGGTGGTGCCGGGCTCGGGTCTCGTCAAGCGTCAGGCCGAGGCCGAAGGGCTCGACAAGATCTTCATAGCCGCTGGTTTCGAATGGCGTGAGCCGGGGTGCTCCATGTGCCTGGCCATGAACGCGGATCGGCTGGAGCCTGGCGAGCGCTGTGCGTCCACGTCCAACCGTAACTTCGAAGGGCGTCAGGGCGCCGGTGGTCGTACCCATCTGGTGAGCCCCGCCATGGCGACTGCTGCGGCGATCGCCGGGCATTTCGCTGACGTTCGCGAACTGGCCTGAGCGTCCGGAGAGGTTGCGCTATGCGTAAGTTCACCGCGTTGCTCGGTGCATTTGTCGTCGTGCTGCTGAGCGGTTGCAACACCGTTCAGGGCATTGGCAAGGATATTGAAAAGGGTGGCGAAGCCATCCAGAAGGCGGTCAAGTAATGAATCCCTTCCGTAAACTCGACGGTCTCGTGGCGCCGATGGATCGCGCCAACGTGGATACCGATGCGATCATTCCGAAGCAGTTCCTGAAGTCGATCAAGCGTAGTGGTTTCGGCCCCAACCTGTTCGATGAGTGGCGTTATCTGGATGTCGGCCAGCCTGGCCAGGATGCATCCGGGCGCCCCAAGAACCCGGACTTCGTGCTCAATCAACAGCGTTATCAGGGCGCGCAGATCCTGCTTGCCCGTGACAACTTCGGCTGCGGCAGCTCACGCGAGCATGCGCCGTGGGCGCTGGAGGATTTCGGTTTCCGCGTGATTCTCGCGCCGAGCTTTGCCGACATCTTCTACAACAATTGCTTCAAGAACGGCCTGCTGCCGATCAAACTGGTGGCGTCGGAAATGGACGCGCTGTTTGCCCAGTGTCAGGGAACCGCCGGCTATCGCCTGATGGTGGATCTGGAAGCCCGGACGATCACCCGCCCTGACGGCAAGGTTATCCCCTTCGACGTGGATGCCTTCCGCCGCGAGTGCCTGCTCAACGGCTGGGACGATATCGGTCTCACGCTGCGGCACGCCGACAAGATCCGGGAATTCGAGGCGCGTCGGCGCATCGACCAACCCTGGCTGTTTGCCTGATTGGCGCCTGGCGCCCCTGTAACGGATTTGATTTAGAAAATGACGATGAAGATTTGTGTTCTGCCCGGTGATGGCATTGGTCCCGAAATCATGGAGCAGGCGCTGCGCGTGCTTGAGGCCGTGCGCGGTGACGGTTTCGACTTTGTGGTCGAAAAGGCTCTGATCGGCGGCTGCGCCGTCGACGCTACCGGCACGCCATACCCCGAGGCGACCAGCAAGCTGGCCAAGGAGGCCGACGCGATCCTGTTGGGTGCGGTGGGCGGCCCGCAGTGGGACTCCCTGCCGCGTGAGCAGCGTCCCGAGCGTGGCCTGCTGGCCATCCGCAAGGAGCTCAACTTGTTCGCCAATCTGCGTCCGGCCATTCTTTACCCGGAGCTGGCCAACGCCTCCACGCTGAAGCCCGAAGTGGTGTCTGGCCTGGATATCCTGATCGTCCGCGAACTGACCGGTGACATCTATTTCGGCCAGCCCCGCGGCATCCGCGAGGAGAATGCCGAACGCGTCGGCTTCAATACCATGGTGTATTCGGAGTCCGAGATCCGTCGCATCGGCAAGGTGGCCTTCGAGGCCGCCCGCAAGCGCGGCAAGAAACTGTGCTCCGTGGACAAGATGAACGTCCTGGAGTGCACCCAGCTCTGGCGTGACGTGATGATCGAGCTGTCGGCCGACTATCCCGACGTCGAGCTGTCCCACATGCTCGTGGATAACGCTGCGATGCAGCTCGTGCGCGCGCCGAAGCAGTTCGATGTGATGGTGACCGGCAACATGTTCGGTGACATCCTGTCGGACGAGGCTTCCATGCTCACCGGCTCTATCGGCATGCTGCCGTCGGCCTCCCTCGATGCCAACAACAAGGGGCTCTACGAGCCCAGCCACGGCTCGGCCCCCGATATCGCCGGCAAGAACCTGGCCAATCCGCTGGCTACCATTCTGTCCGCGGCGATGCTGCTGCGTTATACCTTCAACCTTGAGGCGCATGCGACGCGTATCGAGACCGCCGTCAAGAAGGTGCTCGCTGCCGGCTATCGCACCGGTGATATCTATGAGGCGGGTACCCGCCGCGTGGGCACCAAGGAGATGGGCGACGCCGTCATCGCGTCCCTCTGAGCACAAAAGACAATTCAAGCCTGATTGGGGATCAATATGAAAAGAGTAGGTCTGGTTGGCTGGCGCGGGATGGTCGGTTCCGTGCTCATGCAGCGCATGCGCGAGGAAAACGATTTTGCGCTGATCGAGCCGGTGTTCTTCACCACGTCCAACCCGGGCGGCAAGGCGCCGAGTTTTGGCAAGGAGGCGCCCCCGCTGAAGGATGCGAAGAACATTGACGAGCTGAAGGCGCTCGACATCATCATCACCTGTCAGGGCGGTGATTACACCAATGAGGTGTATCCGAAGCTGCGCGAGGCAGGCTGGAATGGCCACTGGATCGATGCCGCGTCGTCCCTGCGCATGGATCCCCGCGCTGTGATCATTCTTGATCCGGTGAACCAGAACGTCATCAAGGACTCCCTGGTCAAGGGCGGTCGTGACTGGATCGGCGGCAACTGCACCGTGTCCCTGATGCTGATGGCTCTGGGCGGCCTGTTTCAACGCGACCTCGTCGAGTGGGCGACCTCCATGACCTATCAGGCTGCCTCCGGCGCCGGTGCGCAAAACATGCGTGAGTTGCTGACTCAGATGGGTGAGCTGAATCGTTCGGTCAAGGAATTGCTGGATGATCCGGCCTCCGCGATCCTCGACATCGACCGCGAAGTGGCCGGCACAATGCGCGACGACGCCTTCCCGGCCTCGAACTTCGGCGTGCCGCTGGCCGGCTCCCTGATCCCGTGGATCGACAAGGATCTGGGTAACGGCCAGTCGAAGGAAGAGTGGAAGGGCGGCGTCGAGACTAACAAGATCCTCGGCCGTGGCGAGGGTTTTGGGACGCCGGTCGTGCCCATCGACGGCCTGTGCGTGCGTATCGGTGCGATGCGCTGCCATAGCCAGGCTTTGACGCTGAAGCTGAAGAAGGACCTGCCGATCGACGAGATCGAAGGCATGCTGGCCAGCGCCAATGACTGGGTCAAGGTCGTTCCGAACAAGCGTGAAGAGTCCGTGCGCGATCTGACGCCGACTGCTGTGACCGGCACCTTGACTGTCCCTGTCGGCCGCCTGCGCAAGCTGGCGATGGGCGGGGAGTACCTGTCGGCCTTCACCGTCGGTGACCAGCTCCTGTGGGGTGCTGCGGAGCCGCTGCGGCGCATGTTGCGCATCCTGCTCGAGGACTGATACCTCGCCGCACCGTTGTTCGAATGCCGTTCCGCGTTAGCTGAACGGCATTTTCTTTTTGTACTGGATGCTGTGTTGGACAAGCGACTTGGTTGTCGAGACGGAAAGGACTTTAGTGTGTTGAGTTTGCAATATGCATGCCGGGCTTGAGGTGGTAACTTCAAAAACGGCTTGAACTTGCCACTCCAAACCCATGATGTTATGTTCATCAATAACTTGATTCTGATGATCAGCCTTCGTGCATAAGAACTCTGTGAATAGCCGGCTCAAGCTCACCCTGCTCGCTGCTTCAATCGGCGCGGTCTCTCTCGGTGCCAACGCGGCAGGTCTGGGGCGAATCACCGTCCTGAGTGGGCTGGGGCAGCCCTTGCGGGCCGAGGTGGAGGTCGCAGCCACCCCCGAAGAACTCCAGAACATGACGGCGCGTCTGGCGTCAGCGGAGGCTTTCCGGCAGGCCGGTGTCGATTACGCGCCGTCGATCAATGGCCTGCGTATGGCCATCGAACGGCGGAGTGGTGGTGCCGTTGTCAAGGTCTCCAGTGACCGGCCGATCAACGAGCCGTTCGTCGATATGCTGGTGGAGTTGAACTGGGCGGCCGGGCGACTGATCCGCGAGTACACATTCCTTTTGGATCCACCTGATACCGGAGCAGGGCGCCATGCGGCTCCGGTGGCCGCTCCGGAGATTCGTTCCGATTTCGGTGCGCGTCGCGCCGAAGCTCCTGCCGCGGTGCGACGTCCGGCGTCGACTACGCGCGCCGCGCGGGAGAGTGGCGGCGCAGGGAAGACCTATCTGGTCAAGCCGGGGGATACGCTTCACGGGATTGCGGCTGACAATCGACCGGATGGTGTTTCGATGGAACAGATGCTTGCCGCCCTGTTCCAAGGGAACCGTTCCGCCTTTGAAGCCAACGATGTCAATCGGCTGCAAGCCGGCAAGATCCTGCGCATTCCCGATGCAGAGACTGCTCGGCAGGCTGGCGGTGGCGAGCGTGGGCAGATCGTCGGCAAGGCTGCTGACTTTGGACGCTATCGGCAGAAACTGGCCGAGCAAGCCGTCAACGCGCCAGCGAAGGAAGCTCCGGCGCGTCAGGGCAGTGGTGGCCGGATCGGGGCCAAGGTCGATGACCGGGCGGCGGCGTCGGTTGGCTCGACGGATCAGTTGAAGGTTTCGAAGAGCGATGAAGGGCGTGCCGGTGGACTTGGCGGCGATAAAGCCGGTGCACGCCTGCAGGCTCTGGAAGAAGATATCGTCTCCCGTGACAAGGCGTTGAAAGAGGCGAACAATCGACTTGCTGATCTTGAAAAGAGCATCAAGGAGCTTCAAAGACTTGTCGAGCTGAAGAGCCAGGGCTTGGCGCAGACGGCTGAACAAGCGAAGCCGGCTACGCCGGTTGCGCCTGCCGAACCACCAGTCGCTGCTCCGGCGAACCCGGCGAGCGCTGTGGCCGAGACTCCGCCCGCTGCGAAGGCGCCGGAGTCCGCTCCTGAGCCTGAGCCCAAGCTGGCCCAGCAGGTGCCGCCGCCTGCTCCTCAACCTGTCCCGCCTCCGCCGAAGCCTGCCGAAGTTACTCCGCCTCAGGTTGCACCGCCCGAAGATCTTTCCCTGCTCTTGGGAGGAGGAGGGATTTTGGCGCTGTTGTTGGGTTGGGGGGGGTACAAGGTTTACCAGCGTCGTAAGGCGCAGGCAGCTCCAAGCACGACTTCCGCGCTGTCGGAATTCGGGGAGGCTTCCAATTCTGTCTTCGGCAGTTCGGGCGGTCAGAGTGTGGATACCGGAAGCAGCAGCCAGATCCAGACGGATTTCAGCCAGTCCGGCCTGTCGTCGATTGACACCGATGAGGGGGTCGATCCGGTCGCTGAGGCCGACGTGTACATGGCTTATGGCCGGGATGCGCAGGCCGAGGAGATTCTGCTCGATGCTTTGAAGACCGATCCGGGGCGTACCGGAGTCCATCTGAAGCTGCTCGAGATTTACGCCCAGCGAAAGAACTTGAAGCAGTTCGAGACGACGGCAACAGAGCTCTATTCGTTGACGGGGGGGAATGGACAGGATTGGGAAAAGGCGGCCGCTCTCGGGCGCAAAGTCGATCCTGATAGCCCTTTGTACCGTCTCCCGACTCCAGGTGCGGCAGCAGGCGTAAGTGTGGCTACGCCTCCGGTTGCGCAGGCGATCGCTCCGGGGTTCGTGCAGACACAGGCTCAGACCAAGGCGCCCGAGTTGCGTGAGCCTGCGCCCGTTATGGGGCGAGAAGATCCGCTGGAGTCGCCTTCGCAGTTGAAGGACACTTGGGCTCTGCCGGGGGAGCTCAATCAGTACGCCAGTCTTGAGGATATTGACAGGGTTGCATCTACACCTGCATCAGGTGCTGAGGTGCCGGATGTCGGAGTGCTCGATTTTGATCTGGATCTCAATTCAGAGGATGTCGCGCGTGCTGAAGCGCTTTCGGAAGGCGGTCACTCCCCGACGGTCAGTGCCCTGGATTTCGATCTGGGATTCGATCACGAACCTGAGCCGGCCCCGCAAACGACCCGGGTGGAGGAGGAGCGTATGCCGGCGAGCCTGGAGGCCACGTCAACGCGTCCTCAGCGTATGACTGACGACTACAGCCTGCCCGACCCCAGTGACCTCGACTTCGAAATTAGTTCAGAGTTCGGTGAGCATCACCTAGAGTCCGCGTCTGATGTGACGGTCAATGTGGACCTCACCGCCACGCTTGCTGACGAGCCGCTTCGCAACGAGGCTGGGGCCTCTACGATGGATCTGGAGAAAACCAGTTTCGATAGCAGCCTGCTGGACTTTGATTTCGAGCTCGATGAGAAACTGGACGACAAGAAGATGACGGCGACGCGTCCTTTCGATCCGGTCGTTAATTTGGACTCGATTGACCTCGATCTACCTTCGGATCTCGACACCGTGGCGGAGCTTCCCGATGCAGGCCCCCCGACCGAACCGCCGCTCGATCTGGAGCTGCAGCAGGAGGTGGCGACCAAGCTGGAACTGGCGCGTGCCTATGAGGAGATGGGCGACAAGGATGGAGCGAGAGAACTGGTCGAGGAAGTCTTGCGGGAAGGGGCCCCACTGCAAAAGGATGAGGCCCGTAAGATCCTGGCTCGTCTTTCGTGAGGTGTTGCGGGTCGTTTGATGGGAGCAAGATGATTTCTCTACACCCGGCGACGCGTCTTGTCGCCTGGGCTGCGCTGGTAGTCTTTGCGCAACTGGCCCGAGGTCCCTGGTTATGGGGCCTCGGGCTTGTTGTTCTTGTTGGTGCCTTTTTATTTGCTCGGCATCGTGCGTGGCGGCTCGTCAAGCGCGTGCGTGTGTTGCTGCTGGTTTTGTGGGTGTTGTTCGCACTGTTCACCCCCGGAGAACTGATCGTCCCGTTTCTGGGGGGCGCCGGCCCGACGCAGGAAGGCATTGCGGCGGCGTCCATGCATTGCGTGCAGTTGCTCGTCGTGGTGCTTCTGGTTGCGGTGCTGCTGGAGTCGACGCGGGATCAGGAGCTGGTTGCCGGTTTGATGGTACTGGCCAGACCCTTGGGCAGGTTTGGGTTGCCGGTAGAGCGCCTTGCTGTCCGGGTGTTGCTGGTCTTTCGTTATGTGGAAACCCCCCCCGGTGGTGGATGGCGTGCGTTGCTTGTTCATGACGGAACATCGCCTGCCGTGGAAAACCTGCGTATTCAAACGATTCCTCTACGCTGGTGGGATGGGCTTGTTGCCGGGAGTGTGGTGGTGTTGATCTTGTTGGGAGCTTTCCGTTGAGGATTGCGATAGGCGTTGAGTACGCTGGAAATGCATTTCTGGGTTGGCAGACGCAGCCCCACGGGCGAACGGTTCAGGATGCGCTGGAGCGGGCGCTGGCCGTCATCGCGCAGCATCCGGTCGCAGTGGTGTGCGCTGGGCGGACGGATACCGGTGTGCACGGCAGCATGCAGGTGGCCCATTTCGATACGGTCGCCAAGCGCCCGCTCGAAGCCTGGGTGCGGGGTGTTAATAGTCATCTGCCGGCCACTGTCGGTGTGCTGTGGGCGGTGGAGGTGGACGAGGATTTTCATGCGCGCTTCAGTGCTGAGTCCCGCCATTACCGTTATGTGCTGCTCAACCGGAGGGTGCGTCCCAGTCTGCTGGAAGGGCGTGTCGGCTGGATCCACGGCGAGTTCGATGTGGGGCGGATGATCCGGGCGGCGGAGTGCCTGATCGGCGTCCACGATTTCACGTCGTTCCGGGCGGCCGAATGCCAGGCCAAATCGCCGGTGCGGCAGATGCATGCGGTACGTGTCCGCCGTGAAGGGGAGGTGGTGCTGTTCGACTTCCACGCCAACGCCTTCCTGCACCATATGATCCGTAACCTCGTGGGCTCACTGGTCTATGTGGGGTTGGGGCGGAAGTCCGTCGAATGGATGGCGGAAGTGCTCGCCGCACGGGACCGAACCCAGGCTGCGCCGACATTCGCCCCCGGCGGTTTGTACCTGTCGGGGGTCGAGTATCCCGAGCGGTGGCCCTTGCCGGGTGGCGGGCGTATCATCGCGCCTCCCCAACTCCTCGTGCCGTGAGCGCAATGCATCGGACGCGTATCAAGATCTGTGGTTTGACCCGGGAAGAGGACGTCCTCGCAGCTGTGAATGCCGGGGCTGACGCTATCGGCTTCGTTTTCTATCCACCTAGCCCGCGCTTCGTGAGTTTCGAGCGGGCGGCCGAATTGGCCCGTTTGGTGCCGCCCTTCGTTACTGTCGTCGGTCTGTTCGTCAATGCTGAGCGCAGCTATGTCGAGGCCGCCAGGGCTGCGGTTCCGCTGCAGGTGCTGCAGTTCCATGGCGACGAGAGCGAGGCTCAGTGCCTCGGTTACGGTTTGCCCTACATCAAGGCGGCGCGGATGCGGCCAGGGCTTGATCTGCTAAAATACGCGGCTTGCTACCCCACAGCCCAAGGTTTGCTCCTTGATGCCTTCGTCGAAGGCTATGGCGGCGGGGGGGAAACTTTTGACTGGTCGCTGATTCCTTCCGGGCTGCCTGTGCCGCTGATTCTGTCCGGTGGGCTGCACGCGGGCAATGTGGAGGAGGCGGTGCGGCGCGTCCGGCCTTGGGCCGTGGACGTGTCCAGCGGCGTGGAAGCCGCGAAGGGCGTCAAGGACGCCGCCAGGATCACCGAATTTGTTGCCGGAGTTCGACATGCACATGGCTGATGCCCCTTACGATCTACCCGATGCACGCGGCCATTTTGGTCCTTATGGCGGCGTCTTCGTCGCGGAAACCCTGATTCCGGCACTGACCGAACTGCGTCAGGCCTACGAAGCGGCCCAGCAGGATCCGGCCTTCATGGCCGAATACGCTTATGAGCTGAAGCACTACGTGGGGCGGCCAAGCCCGATCTACCATGCCAAGCGCTGGTCCGAACTGCTCGGCGGTGCGCAGATCTACCTGAAGCGCGAAGACCTCAACCATACCGGCGCCCACAAGGTGAATAACTGCATCGGCCAGGCCATGCTGGCCCGCCGCATGGGCAAGCCGCGGGTCATCGCCGAAACCGGCGCCGGGCAGCATGGGGTGGCTACGGCTACGGTGGCGGCTCGCTACGGCATGGAATGCGTTGTGTACATGGGGTCAGAAGACGTGCGGCGGCAGGCTGCCAACGTCTATCGCATGAAGCTGCTGGGCGCCACGGTGGTGCCGGTGGAGAGCGGCTCTAAGACCCTCAAGGATGCGCTCAACGAAGCCATGCGCGACTGGGTCACCAACATCGGCAACACGTTCTACATCATCGGTACGGTCGCCGGCCCGCATCCCTATCCGATGATGGTCCGCGACTTCCAGAAGATCATCGGCGTGGAGTGCATCGAGCAGATGCCCGAGATGGCCGGTCGTCAGCCCGATTACGTGATTGCATGCGTGGGCGGCGGTTCCAATGCGATGGGGATTTTCTACCCGTACATCGAGCACAAGGATGTTCGTCTCGTGGGGGTCGAAGCAGCTGGTAGCGGCATCGAAACGGGCATGCACGCGGCCTCCCTATCGGCGGGGCGCCCCGGTGTGCTGCACGGCAATCGGACCTACCTCCTGCAGAACGACGACGGCCAGATCATCGAGACCCATTCTATTTCCGCCGGTCTGGATTACCCAGGGGTTGGCCCCGAGCACGCCTGGCTCAAGGACATCGCGCGCGCCGAGTATGTGGGCATCACCGATGCGGAGGCGCTGCAGGCGTTCCATGACCTGTGCCGCTTCGAAGGCATCATCCCGGCGCTGGAGTCGTCCCATGCCCTGGCTTATGCGGCCAAGCTGGCTCCCACACTGCCGAAGGACAAGGTTCTGCTCGTCAATCTTTCCGGCCGGGGCGACAAAGATATGCATACCGTCGCCGAAAAGTCCGGCATCCAGTTTTAACCTCTTCACGGCCTTGCCGGCCCAAAGTCGGCAAGGCCGTTGATCATTCGTACCCATTCATGTCCAGAATTCAACGAACCTTCAAGCGGCTCGAAGGCGAAGGCCGTAAGGCGCTCATTCCCTTCATCACCGCCGGAGATCCCGCACCCGAGATGACCCTGCCGCTGATGCAGGCGCTGGTTGCGGGCGGGGCCGATGTCATCGAGCTCGGCGTTCCGTTCTCCGACCCGATGGCCGATGGGCCGACCATTCAGCGTGCGTCTGAACGTGCGCTGGCCGCCGGTATGAGTCTGCGCAAGGTGCTCGACATCGTGCGCACCTTCCGGGCAGCGGGGGATGAAACCCCGATCGTGCTGATGGGCTACGCCAACCCGATCGAGGCCATGGGGCTGGAGGCCTTCACGCGTGCAGCCGCGGATGCCGGTGTCGATGGTGTGCTGGTAGTGGATTACCCGCCCGAGGAGTGCCAGAGCTTTGCCGAGGCCTGCCGTGCTGCCGGCCTCGATCCGATCTTCCTGTTGGCGCCGACGTCCACTGAGCAACGCTTCGCCGATGTGGCGGCGGCCGGCAGTGGTTACATCTATTACGTTTCCCTGAAGGGCGTGACGGGATCGGCTACGCTCGACCTCGATGAGGTCGCCCGCCGTATCCCCGTCATCCGTGAAAAGGTCGGCATGCCGGTCGGCGTTGGCTTCGGCATCCGCGATGCGGAAACTGCGGCGCGCATTGCCGGCCTTGCCGACGCAGTGGTGATCGGCAGCCGCATCATCGAGGAGATCGAGCAGAGCGCGCACGGCGAGGCGCCGGCTCGCGTGCAGGCTTTCATCCGCGCTATTCGTGAAGCAATAGACGCCGCTGGGGAGCAACAATGAGCTGGCTGACCAAGCTGCTGCCCCCCAAGATCAAGCGGGATGTGCCGTCTGCACGCAAGTCGATCCCCGAAGGCTTGTGGAGCAAATGTCCTTCCTGCGAGGCGGTGCTCTACCGTTCAGATCTGGAGGGCAATCTCAACGTCTGCCCCAAGTGTGGGCACCATCAACGCATCCGGGCGCGTCAGCGCATCGATTACCTGCTCGATCCTGAAGGCCGTTTCGAGATCGGCGCCGAAGTGGTGCCCGTCGATCCGCTGAAGTTCAAGGATTCCAAGCGTTATCCGGACCGGCTCGCCGCGGGGAACGAAGATACCGGTGAAGCCGATGCGCTGGTGGTGGTGCAGGGGGCGATCAAGACCGTGCCGGTCGTGCTGGCCTGCTTTGAGTTCGAGTTTCTCGGCGGCTCCATGGGCTCGGTGGTCGGCGAACGTTTCGTGCGCGGCGTCAAGGCCGCCCAAGAGCAGCGTCTGCCTTTCATTTGTGCGACGGCCACTGGTGGGGCACGGATGCAGGAGGGGCTGTTCTCCCTGATGCAGATGGCCAAGACCACGGCCTCTATTACGCGCCTTGCCGAGCGTCGTCTGCCTTTCATCACCTTGCTGACCGACCCGACGATGGGTGGGGTGTCCGCCAGCTTCGCTTTCATGGGCGATCTGGTGATCGGCGAGCCGGGAGCCCTGATCGGCTTTGCCGGTCCGCGCGTCATCGAGCAGACCGTGCGCGAAACGCTGCCCGAGGGCTTCCAGCGTTCCGAGTTCCTCCTTGAGAAGGGGGCTCTGGACATGATCATCGATCGGCGTGAACTGCGCGATCGACTTCCTGAACTCATTACTCTCCTCACACGCCAGCCGTCGGTCGGCGGAGTGGTCTGATCCATGCAATTGCCCGAAACCCTTGAAGGCTGGCTTGGCCTGCTGGAAGCACGTCACGGCCAGGCCATCCAGCTTGGCCTGGACCGCGTCCGCCTGGTCCGTGATGCGCTGAATCTGCCCCAGACCTGCCCGGTCTTCACCATTGGTGGAACCAATGGCAAGGGCTCCACTTGTGCGCTGCTGGAGTCGGTGTTGTTGGCCGCCGGCTACCGCGTGGGCCTTTACACCTCGCCCCATCTGCTGCGCTACAACGAGCGTGTGCGTATCGATGGCCGCGAGGTGGACGACCAAGCCTTGGTCGAGGCTTTTGCCGAGGTCGAGCGCGCTCGCGGCGAGACTCCACTGACTTATTTCGAGCACGGCACGCTGGCGGCCTGGGTGGCATTCTGCCGGGCCGGACTCGATGCAGTCATCCTCGAGGTTGGCCTTGGCGGGCGGCTCGACGCGGTCAATGTGTTCGAGCCTGACTGCGCCATCGTTACCAGTGTGGCCCTGGATCACATGGAGTTCCTGGGTAATGATCGGGAGACGATCGGCTTTGAGAAGGCCGGCATCTTTCGAGCCGGCAAGCCCGCGATCTGTAGCGATCCGCTGCCGCCCGCATCCCTGTTGGCCCACGCAGAGGCCATCGGTGCGCGGCTGCTTGTCAGCGGCCGTGATTTCGGTTTTTCCGGTGACCAGCAGCAGTGGGCGTTCTGGCTGGCGGGTGGCTCTCGCCGCGGGGGGCTCGCCTATCCGGCACTGCGCGGTACCAATCAGCTGCTCAACGCCTCGGCCGTGATGGCAGCGTGCGAGTCTGTGCGGGATATCCTGCCGGTACCGATGCAGGCGATCCGCCAGGGCTTCATGCTGGTGGATCTGCCCGGGCGCTTTCAGGTGTTGCCGGGGCGTCCATCGGTGATTCTGGACGTGGCTCACAATCCGCAGGCTGCCGGAGTGCTCAACGAGAATCTCGCCAGCATGGGTTTCTTCCCGGAGACCTGGGCGGTGATCGGCATGTTGGCCGACAAGGATGTGTCCGGCGTCATCCGTTTGCTGAGAGACCGGGTGGATCACTGGCTGGTGGCAACGCTGCCCGGGCCGCGCGGCTTGAATGCTGAGCGCCTTGCCGGAATCCTGCGGGAGGCCGGGGTAAGTGTCAACATCTCGGAGTTCGAGTCGCCAGGCGCTGCTTATCAGGCAGCACGTGGTCGGGCGGCCGAGAGTGATAGAATTGTCGTTTTTGGCTCCTTCCTCACGGTAGCCGATGTTCTGGCAGCTGCCGGGGCATCCAAATAGGTATTGCTGCACGATGGCCGATAACGATTCCCAGATCGACCTGAAGAAGCGCGCACGTCGCCGCCTGGTGGGGTCTGCTGCGCTGGCCTTGGCCGCGGTGATCGTCCTGCCAATGGTGATGGACCACGAGCCGCGACAAACGGTGCCCGATGTGCAGATCCGCCTTCCGAGTCAGGAGGGGGGTAATTTCACGTCGCGGGTGATTACCGGCAAGGCGCCGGCGCCGTCCCAGCCCGTGGCGGGTACGGTTGCCGAAGAGACGATTGTGCCGGAGGTGGACGACGGGGCGCACCACAAGGATGACGCCGACATGCCCCCCCCGCTGTTGAAGCCCGGGCAGGAACTGCTCCCGCCGTCC
Source organism: Zoogloea sp. GDB6 (assembly GCF_056724105.1). NCBI lineage: Bacteria > Pseudomonadati > Pseudomonadota > Betaproteobacteria > Rhodocyclales > Zoogloeaceae > Zoogloea > Zoogloea sp. GDB6. The sequence goes on from NZ_CM161497.1 coordinate 1,688,152, forward strand.
AAGCTCAAGAAAGAGGCGGTCAAGACGGACCCGAAGCCCGAGCCGCCCAAGAAAGCGGAAGTCAGGTCCGAGCCTGCCAAAAAGCCGGAACCCAAACTCGAGCCACCAAAGAAGGTGGATGCCAAGCCCGATGTAAAGAAGCCCGAGGCCAGGCTCGAAGCCAAGTCCGATCCCAAGCAGAAGGAAAGGGAGCGGGAAAAGGAAAAAGAGAAGGCTGAGGCTGACAAGGCCCATGCCGACGCCGAGCGCGCCAAGGCCCTGTTGAGTGGTGCTGCGCCCAAGGAACCGAACGCGGGCGGAGCCCACGTCGTATCGCTCGGCGCGTATCGCGAAGCAGCGAACGTGACAAGTCTGCGCGCCAAGTTGAAGGCGGAAGGCTACGCTTCATATGTGGAGCCGTTGGGTGACAAGATCAGGGTCCGCGCGGGCCCTTTTCCCAACAAGGCGGCTGCCGACAAGGCGGCTGCCCGGATCAGCAAGATCCTTGGGGTGCCGGCTTCCGTGGCGTCCAAACCCTGATGTGCAATTCCTTTGAACGGGTTTGATTATTTCCTGTTGGCCGTCGTGGGCGTGTCGGCAGTTTTGGGTTTTTGGCGGGGCCTGCTTTCGGAGTTGGTGGCGCTGTGTGCGTGGGTGCTGGCCTTCCTGGCGGCCAAGACCCTGACCGCCAGCGTGCAGCCTTTCGTGGCGCTCCTGGTGAAGGAGCCGGTGTTGCAGGTACCGGCGGCATTTATTTCGATTTTTGTGGTCGTCCTGATTCTGGTGGCGATCCTGCGCTGGGCCCTGGGTGAACTCGTGAGAGCGGCAGGGCTGGGCTTCGCGGATCGTTTCCTCGGTGCATGCTTCGGTGCAGTCCGAGGTGGCGTGATTGTGTTTGCAGTGGCGTTGCTCGTCGGCCTCGGCGGCTTCGCCGGAAGCCGGTGGTGGCAGGAGGCGAGTTTCTCTGCGCCCCTCGAAGCCGCTGCGCTGGCTTCCAAACCGTGGCTCCCCGAGCTTCTGGCAAAGAGACTTAGATACCGATAGGTGGTTTGAAATGTGTGGCATTCTGGGCGTAGTAGCGACAACCCCCGTCAATCAGCTCCTTTATGATGGCCTGCAGGTGCTTCAGCACCGTGGCCAGGACGCAGCGGGTATCGCCACTGCGGAAGGTGGGCGATTTCACATGCACAAGGCGTCGGGCCTCGTGCGCGACGTGTTCCGGACCCGGAACATGCGGGATCTGCCCGGCAACATGGGTATCGCCCATGTTCGATATCCGACTGCCGGTTCGGCCTCGGCCGCTGCAGAGGCTCAGCCTTTCTACGTGAACTCGCCCTTCGGCATCATGTTGGCCCACAACGGCAACCTGACCAATGCGGAAGAGTTGCAGAAGGAAATGTTCCTGTCCGATCTGCGGCACATCAACACCAACTCCGATTCGGAAGTGTTGCTCAACGTGCTGGCCCACGAACTGCAGGCGGCTGCCAAGAGCTTCCGCCTGGATGAGGAGACCGTCTTCGACGCCGTGGCCGGCGTGCATCGCCGTTGCCGCGGCGCCTATGCCACGGTGGCTATGATCTCCGGTACCGGCCTGCTGGCTTTCCGTGACCCCTACGGGATCCGCCCGCTGGTCATCGGCCGTAACGACACGCCGAACGGCGTCGAGTGGCTGATTGCCTCCGAGAGCGTAGCGCTGGATGTTATGGGCTTCAAGCTGGTGCGGGACGTGGCGCCGGGCGAGGCGATCCTCATCGACACCGAAGGGCGTTTCCATAGTCGGCAGTGTGCGACCCACACCGTGCACGCTCCCTGTATGTTCGAGTTCGTGTACCTGGCTCGTCCAGACTCGTTGATCGACGGTATCTCGGTTTACGACGCGCGTATCAACATGGGCAGCTCCTTGGCCAAGAAGCTGCGCGAGACTCTGCCGCATCTGAAGATCGACGTGGTCATCCCAATCCCCGACTCCAGCCGTCCGTCGGCGATGGAAATGGCCCATCGCCTGAATGTGCCGTATCGCGAAGGTTTCGTGAAGAACCGCTACATCGGCCGGACCTTCATCATGCCTGGGCAGGCGATCCGCAAGAAGTCGGTGCGCCAGAAGCTCAATACCATTCACCAGGAGTTCAAGGGCAAGGCCGTGCTGCTGGTGGACGATTCCATCGTACGTGGCACCACCAGCCGCGAGATCGTGCAGATGGCGCGGGATGCCGGGGCGACCAAGGTGTACATGGCTTCTGCGGCGCCCCCGGTGCGCTATGCGAACGTCTATGGCATCGACATGCCGACCAAGGCCGAGTTGATCGCCAGCGACCGTACCGAAGCGGAGATCTGTGCAGAGATCGGCGCCGATGCACTGATCTACCAGGATCTGGAAGACCTAAAGGATGCGGTGAAGGCGCTGAATCCGGCGGTTTCCGTCTTCGAAACCTCCTGTTTCGATGGCACTTACGTAACTGGCGACGTAACCCAGGAGTACCTGAGCGGCATCGAAAACCAGCGTAGTGGTGCTGCGGGCAAGCCGGCCGGTGAAGAAGGTGGTGGCCAGATGGACCTCAACCTGATCTCCCGCAGCGAAAGCTGATAATGAACCCGGTGGGTGATCTGGATGCCACGCCGGCATGTCCAGCACCCACCAACCTTGGTCGTCTCGTTGCAAGCACGTGGGGCCACAGGGGCGTGAAAGTCTGCTAAGGCCGGCGCTGGTCTAAGCGCGCGGCTGTCAGTCAGCTCACAGAGGCTGGCGGGAGAGTTTCCCGTCTGCCCATGTCAGTACTTCTCCAGAGGCCCGTTCGGCCTCGACTCTCCAGTCAGCCAGCACCCAGCGTTCGCAGTGGTGTCCGTCCACTTCGATCTGGTGGACCGCCGGTCTATGGGTGTGCCCGTGAATCAGCAACGGGAAGCCGTGCTCGCGCAGCAGTGCCGCAACCGTATCGCCATTGACATCCATGATCGCCGCATCCTTCTCGGACTTGGCGGTCTCACTCTTCATGCGCGCGCCGGCGATGATCTGCTTACGGACGGCCAGTGGCTGGGCCAGGAACTGGGTTTGCCAGGCCGGGTTGCGCACCTGGGTGCGGAAGGCTTGGTAGGCGAGATCGTCGGTGCACAGGCTGTCGCCGTGACACAGCAGGGTGCGTTGGTCGCCCAACTGGATCAGCGTCGGTTCATCGAGGATATGCAGGCGTGCGCGGGTCGCGAATTTGCTGCCCAGCAGAAAGTCACGGTTGCCTGCCATGAAGTGGACCTTGCAGCCACCTTCGGCAAAGACGGCGAGTACTTCGGCAACGCCGTGGTTGAGCGGGTCGTCCAGATCGTCATCGCCGGCCCAGTATTCGAACAGATCACCGAGTATGTACAGGCTGTCGGCTGCCTGGGCGGGGCCGGCCAGGTAATGTTCGAACAGGGCGGTGAGTTCAGGGCGATCAGCGCTCAGGTGCAGATCGGAGATGAAATGGATTTGCATGGTGCTGGTCGCCCTGGAGCCTTAGATGACTTCGGCGCGGGTGATGACCACGTCTTCCTTCGGCACGTCCTGGTGGAAGCCGGCGGAGCCGGTCTTGACACCCTTGATCTTCTCTACGACGTCGAGGCCCTCGGTGACGCGGCCAAAGACACAGTAGCCCCAGCCCTGGATGTCGGGGGAGCGGTAGTTGAGGAAGTCGTTGTCACCCACGTTGATGAAGAACTGGGCCGTGGCGGAGTGCGGATCCTGCGTCCGAGCCATGGCGATGGTGCCGATTTCGTTCTTCAGACCGTTGTCGGCTTCGTTCTTGATCGGTGCCTGGGTAGCCTTCTGCTTCATGCCCGGCTCAAAGCCGCCGCCCTGGATCATGAAACCGTTGATCACGCGGTGGAAGATCGTGTTGTCGTAGTGGCCGGCTTCCACGTAGGCGAGGAAGTTCTTGACGGTTTCGGGGGCCTTTTCGGCGTCCAGTTCGAGGACGATGTCGCCGTGGTTGGTGCTGAGTTTGACAGCCATGAGTGCTCCTGTTGGTTGGTGTGGGGTTTACTTGCCAGCCTGCTCGGGCAGTTGCCGGACAGACTGGATGGTGACAGGCGTGGCTGGGACATTCTGGTGGAAGCCCCGATTGGCGGTGGGCACTTTGCCGATCTTGCGAACGACGTCCATGCCGTTGGTGACCTTGCCGAAGACGGCATAGCCGGCGCCGTCAGGCGACGGGTAGTTCAGGGGGCGGTTATCTTCGAGGTTGATGAAGAACTGCGCGGTGGCGGAGTTCGGATCCTGGGTGCGGGCCATGGCAATGGTGCCGGCGTCGTTCTTGAGGCCGTTGCGGGCTTCATTCGGGATCGGCGCACGGGTGGCTTTTTCTTCCATGCGGGTATTCATGCCGCCGCCCTGGATCATGAAGCCGTCGATGACGCGGTGGAAGATCAGTCCGTCGTAAAAGCCGCTTTTCACGTACTCGAGGAAGTTGGCCACCGTTTTGGGGGCCTTTTCCGGGTAGAGCTCGAGCACGATGGTGCCTTCGCTGGTTTTCATCTCGACCTGAGGATTGGCGGCCAGGGCGAACAGGCTATGGCCAGCGAGCGCGAGGGCCAAGAGGGCTTTCTTCATTGGGTGTCCTTGGGAGCAGTGATGGGCGGGGCGGGGCGAGTGGGCAAGGTTGCAGGTGTCGTGGCCAGAGAAGAGGGCGCGATGGCTTTGGCGGGCGAGATACTCGTGATCTCGCGGATGATCGATACTTTGTGTCGAGCCGCTGCGTTGGAAGGATCCAGGGTTTGTGCTTTGTCGTAGGCTTGGCCGGCCAGCCCTGCGTAGACGTCGCCGAGGTTTTCGTGGGCGGTAGCATAGCCGGGACGCAGCCGGATGGCCGCTTCCAGCGCAAGGCGTGCCTTGTCGTACTGCTTTTGCTTGGCATGCAGGACCGCCAGATTGTTATACGGCTCAGGCAGGTCGGGATAGTCTTCAGTGAGTTTCTGGAAAACGGCTATCGCGTCGGCGTTGCGGTTGAGTTCGGCGAGGGCAATCCCCTTCAGAAAACGTAGCTGCGCATCTTGTGGCTTGCTTGCCAGCAGCGCGTCGGTGCGTTCAGCAACACGTGCGAACTTTCCTTGGGAGAGTAGGCCCTGCAGGTCTTGCACGGATTCGGCCTTGACCGAGCTGCACACCAGGATGTGGAGGAACAGGGTGGCGGCCAGGGCTCGTTTTGACATGTGTTATGATTAGGGTCCGTGCGTAAGGCACGCAGGCGTTGTGGCAGGAGCGGTTCAGCTACAAGCGCGGCATTTTACCAAGAAGCGTAGTTGCCGACCATGAGCCCCCTCATGGCCCAGGTTCAAGGGTTTTTCCTTTCGATTTTGGCAAGGTCTGTTTGCCTGCCATTGGCGGCGTGATGCCGTTCTCATTTTCAATCGGCTTTCTGGCTAGCGATTTCCCCCATGTTGAAACTTCATAACTCCCTTTCACGCAAGAAGGAGCAGTTCAGCCCCATCGAACCTGGCAAGGTCCGCATGTATGTTTGCGGAATGACGGTTTATGACTACTGCCACCTGGGGCATGCGCGCGTTATGGTGGTGTTCGACATGGTGGCGCGCTGGTTGCGCTCAAGCGGTTACGCCGTGACCTATGTGCGCAACATCACCGACATCGACGACAAGATCATCAAGCGTGCGCAGGAAAACGGGGAGAGCATCCGGGCCCTGACGGACCGCTTCATCGCTGCGATGCATGAAGACGCGGATGCACTGGGTGTATTGCGTCCAGACCATGAGCCGCGTGCCACTGAGTTTGTACCGTCCATGCAGCGCCTGATCAGCGATCTGGAGCGCCACGGCTTGGCCTATCAGGCCGCCAATGCGGATGTGTGCTATTCGGTGCGCAAATTCGATGGCTACGGCAAGTTGTCCGGCAAGTCCCTAGACGAACTGCGCGCCGGCGAGCGGGTCGAAGTCGCGGGGGGCAAACACGATCCACTCGATTTCGTGCTGTGGAAGCATGCGCGTGCCGAGGAGCCGGAGGAGGTAAAGTGGGATTCTCCATGGGGACCTGGCCGCCCGGGCTGGCACATCGAGTGCTCGGCGATGAGCTCCGAGTTACTTGGCGATCACTTCGATATCCACGGCGGCGGCGCTGACCTGCAGTTCCCTCACCATGAGAACGAGATTGCCCAGAGTGAGGGGGCACATCAATGTTCCTTCGTCAATTACTGGATGCACAACGGGTTCGTTCGGGTGGACGACGAGAAGATGTCGAAGAGCCTCGGCAACTTCTTCACCATTCGCGATGTGCTCAAGGACTACGCGCCGGAAGTAGTGCGCTTCTTCATCCTGCGGGCCCACTACCGTAGCCCGCTCAATTACTCGGATGCTCATCTGGAAGATGCCCGCAGTGCGCTGTCGCGCTTGTACACGGCGCTGCGCAATGTTCCGGCGGCGGATGCGGCCGAGATCGATTGGGCTACGCCGGCCGCAGCGCGCTTTAAGTCGGCCATGGACGATGACTTCAACACGGCGGAAGCTCTGTCGGTGTTGTTTGACCTGGCTAATGAGGTGAATCGGTCCCGGTCGGCGGAGGCTGCGGCCGAACTCAAGGCCCTGGGCGGCGTGCTGGGGCTGCTGGAGCAGGATCCAACGGCCTTCCTGCAGGCCGGCATCGAGGGTGATGAAGGGGACGCGACAGTGATCGAGGAGAAGATCGCGGCGCGGATCGCGGCCAAAAAGGCAAAGAACTTTGCCGACGCGGACCGGATCCGGGCCGAACTGCTTGCGGACGGAATCGTTCTCGAAGACACGCCCCAGGGAACGATCTGGCGGCGTGCCTGATCCTCTACATACCGCTTCCGGCGGGGCCTTCAAGTTTGTGGGGCCGTGGAGTAGGGCGCTCAGTGCAGGACGCGGCCGTCGCGGCCTAGTACCGTCAGGTTGACGAAGCGCGATCCATTGTGGCTGCTGGGGGTGTAGCTGACCCTATAGCCGCCGACATCTATGTTGCCGCTTTCGAGAACCGAAACCAGTTTTTCCCGGCTGGGCTCCTTGCCGCTTTTCTTCAAGGCTTCGCCGACCACTTTGGCGTTGATGTAGCCCTCGATGCCGTAATAGCTGTAGTTGCCGTGTTTTGCGAAGGCCTGTAGTGCCTTCTGATATTCCTTGACGACGGGCACGGTGTCGTTCCAGGGGTAGGGCATGACTTGGGAAATACCGATGCCGTGTGCGTCCTTGGCCCCCAGTTCGTTTACCAAAAGATCGGCACCGATGGGGGATAGCGTCGAGAACTGGGGCATCTGCCCGGCCTTGCGCATTTGCCGGATGAACTCGGCGCTGGGCTTGTAAAGAGTCGCCATGATGACGGCCTGGGGATCGGCCTTGGAGATCTGGGCGACGGCGGGACCGACATCGAGTGAGTTGCGTTCGATCGAGCCGACGGCGACCGGCTTCAGCTTGTGGTGGGCCAGCGTGGCGGTCACACCTTCCAGCCCCGACTTGCCGAATCCATCGTTCTGGTAGAACACCGCGATGTTGGTGATCCCCAGACCGACGAGGTGATTGACGATGGCCTCCGTTTCGTCGGCGTAGCTGGCCCGCAGGTGGAACATGTAGCGATTGACCGGGCTACGTAGGCTACCGGCGCCGCTGATGGTGCCGACGAGGGGCACTTTGGCTTCGCTGAACACCTTCATCGCCTCTGTTGTCGGGGAAGACCCATAGAAGGCCATCAGTGCGAAGACCTTGTGCTCGTTGATGAGCTTACGGGTATTGGCGACGGCCTTGTCGGTTTCGTAACCGTCGTCGAGGGTGACCAACTCTACCTTGCGGCCATTGATGCCGCCAGTGGCGTTCAGCTGTGCGAAATAGGCCAGGGCGCCTTCCTTCATCTCCTTGCCATAGGCCCCGTTGGGACCACTGAAAGGGGCGGACATGCCCAGCGTGATGGTGGTGTCTCCTACGCCTGGATCGGCCGCCTGGGCCGGTGTGCCTGACGCCAGCATCAAGCCGGCGCCAATACAGGTGATCAGTTTTCTTATGGTGTGGAAGGGCATCATTGTCATTATTTTTTGTTAATCAAATCGGAGCCGGCCACGAGTATAGGACAAAAAAAATGCCTTTCGGAAAGCGCACGGGCCGACGTTGAAACAACGTCGGCCCGCGTGTCAGACTGCTGCAGTGCGGCAATTATCAGGCGCCGAAGAAGTCCTTCACCTTGTCCATCCAGGACTTCGCCTTCGGGTTGTGACGCTCCGCATTGGACGATGCGATCTCATCGAATTCCCGCAGCAGCTCCTTCTGGCGTTCCGTCAGTTTGACCGGAGTTTCCACTATGACGTGCACCATCAGGTCGCCGGGGGCGTGGCTGCGTACGTTGCGGATGCCCTTGCCGCGCAGGCGGAAGACCTTGGCGCTCTGGGTTTCGGCCGGAATACGAATGGCCGCTGCACCGTCCAGCGTCGGAATCTCGATCTCGCCGCCCAGCGCCGCCGTCGTGAAGCTGATCGGCATCTCGCAATGGAGATCGTCGCCATCCCGCTGGAAGACGGGGTGTTGCTTGATGTGGATCTCTACGTAGAGATCGCCGGCGGGGCCACCGTTGACGCCGGGCTCGCCATGGCCGCTGTGGCGCAGGCGCATACCGTCGTCGATGCCCGCAGGGATCTTCACTTCCAGGGTCTTCTGGCGCTTGATCCGGCCTGCGCCGCCGCAGGACGTGCAGGGCTCGGGGATGATGCGGCCGCTGCCGTGGCACTTCGGGCAGGTCTGCTGGATCGAGAAGAAGCCCTGCTGGATACGCACCTGACCGGCTCCGCCGCAGGTAGGGCAGGTCTTGGGCTGGGTGCCGGGCTTGGCGCCGCTGCCGTGGCAGCTGTCGCATTCCTCGAGAGCGGGAATGCGAATGGTCTTCTCGGCGCCACGGGCGGCTTCCTCGAGGCTGATCTCCAGGTTGTAGCGCAGGTCGGCGCCGCGATAGACGTTGGAGCGCCCGCGTCCGCCACCGCCACCGAAGATGTCACCGAAGATGTCGCCGAATGCGTCGGCGAAGCCCTCGAAGCCTTGGCCGCCGCCTCCGCCACCGCCCATGGACGGATCGACGCCGGCATGGCCGTAGCGGTCGTAGGCGGCGCGCTTGTTGCTGTCGGTGAGGATCTCGTAGGCCTCCTTGACCTCCTTGAACTTCTCCTCGGCTTCCTTGTTGTCCGGATTGCGGTCCGGGTGGTACTTCATGGCCAGCTTGCGGTAGGCCTTTTTCAATTCATCCTCGGAGGCGTCGCGATTGACGCCGAGGATCTCGTATAAATCCCGTTTCGCCATTTTTGGGTGCTCTGGCTATCTTGTGGAAAGGCCGAGCCGAGCGGCGCACGGGGCGCCGGCATGGCTCGGCCGGAGCTGTCTATGCGGCAGTGATGCCGGACAGGCTTACTTCTTGTCCTTCACCTCGGTGAATTCGGCGTCGACGACGTCCGGATCGTTGGCCTTGGAGCTGCTGCCACCGGCTGCGCCGGCACCAGCCCCAGCGCCCGCGGCACCGGCTTCAGCTTGAGCCTGCGCGTAGATATGTTCGCCGAGCTTCTGGCTGACGGCGGCCAGGGCTTCGCTCTTGGCATCGATGGCGGCCTTGTCGCCGGTCTTGATGGCGTCTTCGGCGTCCTTGATGGCGGCTTCGATCTTGGCCTTGTCTTCACCGATCTTGTCGCCGTGCTCGGCCAGGGCCTTCTTCACGGAGTGAACCAGGGTGTCGAGCTGGTTGCGGGCATCGACCAGTTCGTGGGCCTTCTTGTCTTCCTCGGCGTGAGCCTCGGCGTCGCGGACCATCTGCTGGATCTCGTCATCGGACAGGCCGGAGTTGGCCTTGATGGTGATCTTGTTTTCCTTGCCGGTGGCCTTGTCCTTGGCGGACACGTGCAGGATGCCGTTGGCGTCGATGTCGAAGGTGACTTCGATCTGCGGCATGCCGCGCGGGGCCGGCGGAATGTCGGACAGGTTGAACTGGCCGAGGCTCTTGTTGCCGCTGGCCATTTCACGCTCGCCCTGCAGCACGTGGATGGTCACGGCGGACTGGTTGTCGTCGGCGGTGGAGAACACTTGCGAGGCCTTGGTCGGGATCGTGGTGTTCTTCTGGATCAGCTTGGTCATCACGCCGCCCAGGGTTTCGATACCGAGGGACAGCGGGGAGACGTCGAGCAGCAGCACGTCCTTCACTTCGCCCTGCAGCACGCCGCCCTGGATGGAGGCGCCAACGGCGACGGCTTCGTCCGGGTTCACGTCACGGCGCGGATCCTTGCCGAAGAACTCCTTCACCTTGTCGATGACCTTGGGCATGCGGGTCTGGCCGCCGACCAGGATCACGTCGTCGATGTCGGAAACCTTCACGCCGGCATCCTTGAGGGCCACGCGGCAGGGCTCGATGGTGCGCTCGACCAGGTCTTCGACCAGCGATTCGAACTTGGCGCGGGTGATCTTCAGGGCCAGGTGCTTCGGGCCGGTGGCGTCGGCAGTGATGTAGGGCAGGTTGATTTCGGTCTGCTGGCCGGAGGACAGCTCGATCTTGGCCTTTTCGGCGGCTTCCTTCAGGCGCTGCAGGGCCAGCACGTCGTTCTTGAGATCGACGCCTTGCTCCTTTTTGAACTCGGTGACGATGTAGTCGATGATGCGCTGATCGAAGTCTTCGCCGCCCAGGAAGGTGTCGCCGTTGGTGGCCAGCACTTCGAACTGGTGCTCGCCGTCGATGTCGGCGATTTCGATGATGGAGATGTCGAAAGTGCCGCCGCCAAGGTCGAACACGGCGATCTTGGAGTCGCCCGGCTTCTTGTCCATGCCGAAGGCCAGCGCGGCCGCGGTCGGCTCATTGATGATGCGCTTGACTTCGAGGCCGGCGATCTTGCCGGCATCCTTGGTGGCCTGGCGCTGGCTGTCGTTGAAGTAGGCCGGAACGGTGATGACCGCTTCGGTGACTTCTTCGCCGAGGTAGTCTTCGGCGGTCTTCTTCATCTTGCGCAGCACTTCGGCGGAAACCTGCGGCGGGGCGATCTTCTTGCCACGCACTTCAACCCAGGCGTCGCCATTGTCGGCCTTGGCGATGGTGAAGGGCATCAGGTCGATGTCCTTCTGTACTTCCTTCTCTTCGAAGCGGCGGCCGATCAGGCGCTTGATGGCGTAGAGGGTGTTGCGGGCGTTGGTGACGGCCTGGCGCTTGGCCGGGGCGCCACACAGGATTTCACCGTCGTCAGCGTAGGCGACGACGGACGGGGTGGTGCGCGCACCTTCGGAGTTCTCGATGACCTTCGGTTTGCCGCCTTCCATCACGGAAACGCAGCTGTTGGTGGTGCCGAGGTCGATGCCGATGATCTTGCCCATGAGTTTTCCTTCAGTTCGAATTCTGTTTGACATACGCTCCGACGGGGTCGGTGCGTTGGCTTGTTACCGATATGGGGATGCCGTCGCCGCTTTCAAGCAGCGGATTTGGCTTTCGACACGACCACGAGCGCCGGACGGATGGTTCGATCGTGCAGCAGGTAGCCCTTCTGCAGCACATTGATCACCGTGTTGGGCTCACCGTCGGCCTCGATGGCGCTGATGGCCTGGTGCTTGTTCGGGTCGAACTTCTCGCCGACCGGATTGACCTCGACCACATTGGCGCCCTGGAAGGCGGAGACCAGCTGCTTGAGTGTCAGTTCGACGCCCTGCTTGAAGCTCTCGAGGGTAGCATTCTCGGTGGCGAGGGCGGCTTCGAGGCTGTCCTTGACCGGCAGCATGGCCTGGGCGAATTTGTCGGCGGCAAACTTGCCGGCCTTGGCGATGTCGTCCTGGGCCCGGCGGCGGACGTTTTCAGTCTCGGCCTTGGCTCGCAGCCACGCATCATGGTGTTCGGCAGCCTTCAGTTCGGCCTGGCGGAGTTGTTCGGTCAGGTTGGGCAGGGTGTCGACACTCGGCGCATCCACGGGTTGGGAAACATGCTCGGCCTCAGTGCCGGTGGCGTTTTCCGCGAGTTCCGGGGTCCGCGTTTCTTCTGCGTTCCGCGGGGTGTCTTGATCTTGCATGGGTAAGGCTCCTTTTTGGGACTCGCGGTAACTTGGGGGCGCAGGTTAAGATTTCAAGGGGCAATTTTTCATCGATGCCGCCTTGTATCCACTGTGGGTGTAAAATTGCGATAAATCCGGCGTGTCCCGGTCATCTTTCCAGGCTCTGGGGCGTAAAACAGGTATGGAACAAGAACCCAGCAAGATCGGCAAATACAAGCTGCTCCGCGAGGTGGGGCGTGGCGCTACGGCAACCGTTTATCTGGCCGAGCACCCCCAGTACCCGGAGCCGGTTGCCCTCAAGCTGATCCGTTTCGATGATAAGTCGAAGGACGAGGCGAAATGGAACCGTCGGCTGCTCAAGCTGTTGAGGGCGGAGATGGATGTGTCCCGTCGTCTGGACCACCCGAACATCATCAAGATCTTCGATACGGCGGTCGAGAAGGACTACGCCTATATCGTCATGGAGTACTTCCCGGGCACGACGCTCGAGCCGTATTGCACCTTTCAGAATCTTTTACCGCAGCACCGGACGATCGGCATCATTTTCAAGTGCTGTATGGCGCTGGATTACGCCTACCGCCAGGGCATCGTACATCGGGACATCAAGCCGGCCAATATCCTGATCGATGAGCAGGACAACATCAAAATTACGGATTTCGGCCTTGCCCTCAATATCAGCAAGAAGAGCGAGTCCGACTCGACTTTCATCATGGGGGTTGGCTCTCCGGCTTACATGAGCCCGGAGCAGATCAAGGGTTACCCGTTGAATCAGAAGACCGACCTGTTCTCGCTCGGTGTCGTGCTCTTCCACATGCTGACGGGACGCCTGCCGTTCCGTGCCAAGAATCCGGCCCAGCTGATCTACAAGATCCTCAATACCGAGCCTCCGCTCGTCTCGCAGATCAACGCAGATTTGCCGGAGCAGTTGGATACCGTCATCCGCAAGGCGCTTGAGAAGGATCTGTATTCCCGCTACAAAAATGGCGCCGACTTCGCCAAGGACTTGTCAGCCGTCAGGTACAAGATCCTCGACGACACGAGTCTGCCGCAGGATACGACGCGTTTTTCAATTTTGCGGAAAATGCCGTTTTTTGTGGAATTTGAAGATGTGGAAATCTGGGAGATTCTGCGTATTTCTCGCTGGCGCAAGGTGGATTCGAACACTTTGTTGATGCGGGAGGGGGATTCCGACCAGCGTTTCGGAATTGTCATTGACGGGCGTGTGGAGATTTCTGTCGATGGGCATCGCGTCAGCGAGTATGGCTACGGCGAGGTGTTTGGCGCACTGGCCTATCTCGACCAGCAGGACCACAAACACATGAATACGGTGGTCACGACAACATCCACCGTGTATCTGGAGTTGAATCCGGCTTCGCTGTCCCTTGCTACGGATGAATGCCAGGAGGCATTCCGTTCCAGACTCGTTACCGTCGTCGCACGCCGGCTGGGGCAGGCTCAGCGGGATCTGGCGAAGAATGGGCCGCCGGCAGAGCGCATCACGGCGAGCGGTTTCGGGATGGAACTCCAGTTGGTCGATAACTGACCCGGAGTCATGGGGCGGGGCTGCCGAGATTTGCCCGAGCCCAGCGCTGGATATCTTGACTGCCAATGGCGCCGGAGTGTCGTGCAAGTTCCCTGCCTTTTTGCATGAGAACCAGCGTAGGGATGCTGCGGATGCCGAAGCGTGCCGCCAGACCGGGTTCTTCCTCCGTATCGATCTTACCTAGCCGGATCTGCGGTTGAAGGTCCGTTGCCGCGGCTTCAAAGGCCGGGGCCATGCTGCGACACGGTCCGCACCAGGGAGCCCAGAAGTCCACCAGCAAGGGAATGTCGCTGTGTTCTGCGTGAGCAGAAAAATTGTTTCCTGTCAGATGGACCGGGTGCCCGGTAAAGAGGGGGCCTTTGCATTTGCCGCAATGTCCGGCGTCTCCTAGGCGTGTTGCAGGCATGCGGTTGAGTGCGTTGCAGTGGGGGCAGGCGATCAGCAAGGGGACGCTCATGGTGGGGCTCCGGGAGATTTCAGCCTATATTGTGGGGTAATCCGGGGTTTCAAGTGGCAGCGGGCAGGGTGTTGTGAAAATCTAAAGTTCCACTAAATTCGGCCGAAATCCAGCTTGTATCGCAATATTTGTGCGGGGCGGAGGGAGGTGGCGCGTGGGGCGGGGCAGCACATACGGGATCAGTCGGGTCGATAACGAAACAAGTCGTACCCATGGCTGGCTGGTGACGATCCAGCGGCGCGGCGTGATCTATCGGAAGCACTTCAGCGACGGCGTCTTCGGAGGGCGGCAGCATTCGTTCGTGGCCGCGAAAGCGTATCGGGACGAGATCATCGCCGCCCATCCACCGCTGTCGATGCAGGAATACTCCAATATTGTCAAGAAGAACAACCGTTCGGGCGTCGTGGGGGTTTGTCGGTACTGCGCCTCCGAAACCCGCGATCTGCCGGAGGAAAAGCAGCGCTGGTTCTGGGTGGCGTCGTGGCCCTTGCCAGACGGGAAGCGCAAACGGGTCAAGTTCTCCGTCAAGAAGTACGGCGAAGACGGCGCCTTCCAGATGGCGATGGACGCTAGGTCTGTGGCCCTGGGAAAACTGGTCGGAGCTTTCGATCCCGGCGCTGTGCGGCGCAAGCCCGTGAAGCGCCGTACAGCAGCCGTAGGCTCTGCTACTACGCGCTGACTTCTGCGGCTAATCCTTGTCGCCCAAGGCCATGCTGACCATCCAGGTCAGCAGGCTGTATAGCAACGCGCCTAAGAACGCCGTCGGAAAGTCCGGTACGACAAAGCCGCGCACCAGGCCGGACACGAACCAGAACATCAGGGCATTGATGACCAACGTGAACAGGCCGAGGGTCAGGATCGTGATCGGCAGGGTCACGATGATCAGGATCGGCCGGATTATCGCGTTCACAAAGCCCAGTAGCAGCGCACTCACCAGGGCGGCGGAATAGCTGTCGACGTGGATGCGGGTGAGCACTTCCGGGATCAGCATCAGCGCGACCGCGTTGAGAACCCAGCGTAAGAGGAGTTTCATGATTGCCCGTTCCTGCCGCGGCTGGCCGGCGGCGTGCCGATTGTGGTCATGATGCTGCGCCCATGGCACGGGCACGCTCCGTCTGGCGGGCCAGTTGGTCCCGGTCCGGGCTTGCTTCGTCGAGCCAGTGGCCCAACTGGCGGAGGCTCAGCTTCATCAAGGCTTCGATCCAGTCCTCTCGCTCGTTCAGGCAGGGAATGTAGCTGAAGCGCTGGCCGCCGGCGTGGAGGAAGGCCTCCCGGCATTCCATGTTGATCTCTTCGAGTGTCTCGAGGCAGTCGGATACGAAACCGGGGCACATGACATCCACCGATGCGGCGGCCTTGCTGCGTGCCAGCTGCTCCAGCGTCGGCTGTGTGTAGGGTGTGAGCCACTCGGCTTTGCCGAAGCGCGACTGGAAACTGACGATGACGCGCTCCTCGGGCAACTGCAGGGCCTCGCGCAGCAGGCGGGCGGTTTTGTGGCATTCGCAGTGGTACGGATCGCCCAGATCCAGGCTGCGGCGCGGAATGCCGTGGAAGCTGAGCACGAGCTTGTCGGCCTGCCCCTCTTTTTTCCAGTGGTCGCGCACCGACTGGGCCAGGGCGGCGATGTAGCCCGGATCGTCGCCGAAGCTGCGTACGTAGCGGATTTCGGGAAGGTTGCGCCAATGGCGCAGGCAGTCGGCCACGTCGTCGATGACCGTTGCGGTCGTGCTGGCGGCGAACTGGGGGTAGAGCGGGACCACGAGGATGCGGTTGCAGCCGGCGCTGCGCAGTGCATCGAGCTGCTTGCGGATGGACGGCTGGCCGTAACGCATGGCCCAGCTCACCTGCAGGTTCGGCTGACCCGCGTGGGTCAGGAAGCCGGCCAGCAGCTTTGCCTGTTTTTCGGTATGGACCTTGAGCGGCGAGCCTTCATCGGTCCACACGCTGGCGTACTTGGCGGCGGACTTGGCGGGCCGGGTGCGTAGGATGATGCCGTTGAGGATCGGCCACCAGATGAGGCGCGGAATCTCGACGACCCGTGGGTCGGACAGGAACTGCTTCAGATAGGGGCGAAGCGCATCGGCGCTTGCCGCGGCCGGTGTGCCAAGATTGACCAGCAGGATGCCGATGCGGGGTGTCTGGCCATGGGTATGGGCTGGCTCCTGCCAGTAGCGGGACATGGCGGCTTTCGTCAGTTGTGGCCCGAAAGGGCACTGGTTAGGAGGCGGGCGGTGACGTTGACGATCGGGATCACCCTCTCGTAAGCCATGCGGGTCGGGCCGATGACGCCTACGGAGCCGACCAGTTGGCCGTTTACTTCGTAAGGTGCGGTGATGACACTGCAGTCGTCGAGGGGGCTCAGCCCGCTCTCGCCGCCGATGAAGATCTGCACGCCCTGAGCGCGATTGGAGATGTCGAGGAGCTGCATGAGGCCGGTCTTCTGTTCGAACAGTTTGAAGAGCTCGCGCAGGCGGGCCATGTTGGAGGACAGGTCTTCCGCATCGAGCAGGTTGGTTTCGCCGGAGATCACGTAGGTGCTCTGGGTTTCTTCGAGGGCCTCGCTGCCGGCCTCGACGGCCGCGCTCATGAGGTCGGTCATGTCGGAGCGGAGTTGCTTGAGCTCGTCCTGGATGCGTGTGCGGATCTCGGGGAATGCCAGGCCGGCAAAGTGCTGGTTGAGGTAGTTGGCGGCGGTGACCAGTTCGGCCGGGCTGTATTGGCGCTTGGTAAACAGGATGCGGTTCTGCACGTCGCCGCCGGTGGTGACGAGGATCAGTAGGACGCGGGTTTCCGACAGGCTGACGAATTCGATCTGGCGGATCTTGATGGCGTCCTGTTTCGGAGAAATCACGACGCCAGCAAAGTGGGTGAGGCCGGACAGTAGCTGGGAGGCGGCGTTGATGACCCGCTGCGGCTCGCCGGGCTGGATCTGCCCCTTGATCTCCCGCATCTGGCCCAAGTCGATAGGCTGCACCGTGAGCAGGCTGTCGACGAAGAAACGATAGCCGCGCGCGGTGGGTACGCGGCCGGCCGAAGTGTGCGGGCTGGTGATGAAGCCGAGCTCTTCCAAGTCCGACATGACGTTACGCACCGTCGCGGGGGACAGCTTGAGGCCAGAATGGCGCGACAGGGCACGCGAGCCAACCGGTTGGCCTTCGGCGATGTAGTGCTCCACAAGGGTCTTGAGGAGGATTTGCGAACGTTGATCGAGGCTGGTCATGGCGGAAGACTCGGAGAGACGCTGGGATTCTAAGGAAGGGACGCGCTCATGAGAAGCATGAATGGTGCCGGTTGGCTCTGTTTTGTCTTGGTCGCCTGCGACGTCCATGAATAATGTGGTTTAATCGGCGCATGACCTGTGAGTTCAAGACGATTGCGCTGATCGGCAAGTATCAGAGCCCCGAAGTGGCTGAAGCGGTGCTTCGGCTGGCCAATCATTTGCGCGGCCTGGGGCTCCAGGTGCTGATCGAGCAGGGGACTGCCAGTTCCACCGGGCTGACGGCGGGTTTCTCCGTCGCCAGCTACGAGGAGATCGGTGTCCAGGCGGATCTCGCAGTCGTACTTGGGGGCGATGGCACGCTTCTCAATAGTGCATGCCGGCTGGCCGAGTATGAGGTGCCGCTGGTTGGCGTCAATCAAGGGCGGCTCGGCTTCCTGACCGACATATCCCGGGAGGTCGCGCTGGAAAAGATCAGCGAGGTGCTCGAGGGGCGGTATTCGGAAGAAAGCCGCGTGCTGCTCGACGCCGAAGTGCTCCGCAATGGAAAGCGCGTGTTTCATACGGTGGCGCTCAATGATGTGGTGGTCAACAAGGGCGATCTCGGGCGCATGATCGAGTTCGATCTGCGTATCGACGGAGAGTTCGTTTATACCCAGCGTTCGGACGGCATGATCATTTCGACGCCGACCGGCTCGACGGCTTACGCCCTGTCGGCCAATGGCCCGATCCTGCATCCGAGCGTAGACGGCATAGCACTGGTGCCGATGTGCCCCCATACGCTGACCGCGCGTCCCATCACGCTGCCGGATCGCTGCCGCATCGAGATCGTGCTGCTGCCACCACACGACTCCCGCGTGCATTTCGACGGGCAGACGCGGTACGACACGCGGGCGGGCGACACCCTGCAGATCACCCGTTCGCCCCACCGGGTTCGCCTGCTGCATCCGGTGGGCTACAGTTATTTCGCCATGCTGCGTGAAAAGCTGCACTGGAGCTCCGCACCCCGCCACGGCTGATCTGCTCAAATTCTTTCTCTGTCTTCATGCTGCGTCATCTTTCCATTCGCGACTTTGTGATCGTCGATCAACTCGAACTCGAGTTCGAGGCCGGTTTCGGTGCATTGACCGGCGAGACCGGTGCCGGCAAATCGATCTTGCTGGATGCCCTGGGGCTGGTGCTGGGCGGCAAGGCCGAGAGCGGAGTCGTCCGTGCGGGGCAGGCCAAGGCGGA
This sequence comes from Zoogloea sp. GDB6, assembly GCF_056724105.1. Taxonomy (NCBI): domain Bacteria; kingdom Pseudomonadati; phylum Pseudomonadota; class Betaproteobacteria; order Rhodocyclales; family Zoogloeaceae; genus Zoogloea; species Zoogloea sp. GDB6. The sequence goes on from NZ_CM161497.1 coordinate 1,706,553, forward strand.
GATCCTGGCGGAATTCGATCTCCCGGAAGATGGCGCGTTGCGGGACTGGCTGGTTGCTCAGGAACTTGATTCCGGTGACGGCTCGGTTTTGATGCGTCGGGTCATCGACAGCGGCGGACGTTCCAAAACATGGCTCAACGGTGTTCCCGTTGTGCTGGCCCAGATGCGAGCGGCCGGAGAGTGGCTGGCGGATATTCACGGCCAGCACGCCCACCATGCGCTGTTGCGCACGGATGCTCAACTGGAGCTGGTGGATGCCCATGGCGGCTTATCAGGGCTGGCGTCCGAGGTGGCCGACTTGTACCGCGCCTGGTCCGCCCTGCGGCGTGCGCGGGAGGTGGCAGAGCACGGGGCCTTGAGTACCGAGAGGGAGCGCGAACTGCTGGCCTGGCAGGTCAGTGAATTGCGTGAGCTGGCCTTTGATCCTCATGAGTGGGCGACGCTCAACCAGGAACAAACCCGCCTGGCTCATGCGGCAGGGTTGATTGCAGGCAGTGCGGAGGTGCTGGAAGGCTTGGCGGACGGCGACTATGCGCTGGTATCGCTACTCGATCACCTGCTCGCGCGAGTGGCAGATATGGCGCAGCACGACGGGCAGCTTGCCGACGTGCAGGAACTGTTGGGAAGCGCGAGCATCCAGCTCGATGAAGCCCTGCATGCGATGCGTCGCTATAGGGACCGGCTTGACGTGGATCCTGAGCGTCTGGCCGAGATCGATCAGCGCATCCAGGCGGTAACCGGTATGGCGCGCAAGCACAAGGTGGCGCCCGAGGCCTTGCCCGATCTGCAGGCCGATAGTGTGCTGCGCCTGGAGCGCCTTACGCGGGAGGCCGATCCGGAGGCGTTGGCCCGGGAGGAGTCGACGGCGAAAGTGCGCTTCATGGAGGCCGCCGGACGTTTGTCCGTGGCACGCCGGAGCGTGGCGGAGGCACTGTCGGCGGCCGTGACCGATGCAATGCAGTCGCTGGCGATGGCCGGCGCGTGCTTTGAAATTGCCGTCAGGCCAGTGGCGGAGGGCTGTGCCAGCGGGCTCGAGACCGTGGAGTTCCTGGTGACCGCCAATGCCAGCCAGCCCCTTCGTCCTCTCGCCAAGGTTGCGTCGGGCGGGGAGTTGTCGCGGATTGGTCTGGCGATTCAGGTCATTGCGAGCCGCAATGCGGCTACGCCGACGCTGATCTTCGACGAGGTCGATGTCGGTATCGGAGGGCGGGTGGCAGAGATCGTCGGACGCCTGCTCAAGCAGATCGGAAGCGATCGTCAGGTGCTGTGTGTGACCCACTTGCCCCAGGTGGCGGCTCAGGCTGACTGGCAGTGGACCATCTCGAAGGAAACCCGCGATGGCCAGACGCTTTCCCGTGTGAAGCGCCTGGCGCCTGCCGAGCGCGTTGAGGAGATTGCCCGCATGTTGGGTGGAGTACACATCACCGATACCACCCGCGACCATGCGGCGGAGATGTTGGGCCTGCAGCGCGCCAGCTGAGGGCTGCAATGTTCAGGTGCTGGTGATTGGGCCGCTGCCCGGGCGATTGGGGCAGGGGTCCTTCTTGCAGTCCGCGTACAGATAAAGTGCGTGTTCGCGAACGACGAAGCCACGCTCTTCTGCAATCCGGTTCTGCCTTTCCTCGATGGCCGGGTCGAAGAATTCTTCCACCTTGCCACACTGCAGGCATACCAGGTGGTCGTGGTGGTGCCCTTCATTGAGTTCGAAGACCGCCTTGCCGGACTCGAAGTAATGGCGTTCGAGAAGGCCGGCCTGTTCAAACTGGGTGAGCACGCGATAAACCGTGGCCAGTCCGATGTCCATGTCTTCGGCGATCAGCAGGCGATAGACATCTTCTGCTGTCAGATGGCGGTTTTCCACCTTCTGGAACAGATCGAGGATCTTGAGTCGCGGGAAGGTGGCCTTGAGGCCGATACTCTTTAGGTTCTGCGAATTACTGGACATGGGAGCCCCGAAAACTTGGATGCGGCGGTCGAAAGTCCGACCAGCCCCGTATGATATAGTTTCAGACCAACCTTGAGAATGCAGCCTTTCGGCCGATGCTCATTCCGCCTTCCAGAAACGCCATGCGCAAACTGTTCTCTTCTGTACTGCTGGTAGCTGCCCTTTCCGGTTGCACTGCCGTCGGCGACTTTTTCAAACCCTACAGAATCGATGTCCGGCAGGGCAATTTCGTGACCCAGGAAATGGTGTCTCAGCTCAAGTCCGGAATGACGCGGGATCAGGTGCGTTTCGTGCTTGGGACGCCGCTGGTGACCGATGTCTTTCATTCGGATCGCTGGGACTACATCTACCGTTTTCAGCCAGGCAAGGGCAGCCTGCAGGAGCGCCGCCTTACCGTGATTTTCGAGGACGGCAAGCTCGCGCGACTCGAAGGAGATGTCCGCGCAGGCGAGGCGCCTTCGCAACCCTGACGGGCGGGTCCGGCGGAACCTCTTAATATGTTTATTCCGGAATTTTCATGACTCAAGTTCGTATCGCGATTGCCGGTGCCTCCGGCCGAATGGGGCGGATGCTCATCGAGGCAACCCTGAAGGATCCGGAGACCGTGCTGGTCGCCGCCTTCGAGCGCTCGGAGAGTGCCTTCATCGGCAAGGATGCCGGCGATCTGGTCGGTGCTCCGTGCGGCGTGGCCATCACCAGCGATGTGGCCGTCGGGCTGGTGCAGGCGGATTGCCTGATCGACTTCACGCGGCCGGAAGGGACCTTGCATCATCTCCAGCTGGCGAAGGCAGCCGGCTGCGGCATTGTGATCGGCACGACGGGTTTCTCGGCTGAGGAAAAGGCCGTGATTGGCGCCGTAGCGCAAGACATCCCCGTAGTCTTTGCGCCGAACATGGCGGTCGGAGTGAACGCAGTCTTCAAGCTGCTGGACGTGGCCGCGCGGATTCTCAACGAAGGCTACGACGTGGAGATCATCGAGGCGCATCATCGCCTCAAGGTCGATGCACCGTCCGGCACCGCGTTGCGCATGGGGGAAGTGGTTGCGTCGGCGCTGGGGCGCGATCTCGAGTCGTGTGCTGTTTATGGCCGCGAAGGCGTGACCGGGGAGCGCGACGGGCAGACCATCGGCTTTGCGACCGTGCGGGGTGGGGACATCGTGGGTGACCATACCGTGCTGTTTGCGGGGATCGGTGAGCGCATCGAGATCACTCACAAATCGGGCAGCCGCATGCCCTACGCGCTGGGGAGTCTGCGCGCTGCGCGTTTCATCGCTGGGCGCAAGGCGGGGCTGTTCGACATGCAGGATGTGCTTGGCCTGAAGTAAATCGGCCAATCGCGGTTCAAGCCGCGGGACATCCTGCCGATATGGCAGGGTGTCCAACCGTGGTTGTGGAGGGGGTGCCCTCGCATCCATACGTTTGTCGTCGTGAGGCCGCCGTTTTGACCGATCCAGCGATCACCCCCTTTCTTGCCGATGCCGAACTTGGGCAGGCGCTGAGGGCCTTTGTGGCCGGAGGTGTTGCGGCGGGAGCGATCCAGCCGATGGGTGACGTTCTGTGTGCGCCGGCAGGGGAAATCCTTGAGGCCTTGCGGGGGCTGCTTCTATCCCAGGAGGCCGCAAGGCGGGAGGCGCAGGATCTGCGCGAGCGTCTGGGGCTTGCCATGCAGAATACCGAGGCAGGCCTGTGGGACTGGGACCTTCTCGATGGCACGCTGGTCATGGATGCGCGCTGGCAGGAAATGCTGGGTTATGGTGTCGCGGAACTGTCCAGCGATTTTTCCTCCTGGATGCCGCTGTTGCATGCGGACGACCGGGAGTTACTGCATCACCACGTGGTGGCGCATCTGCGTGGAGAGCTGGATTGCTTCGAAGCGCAGTTCCGGATCCTCGACAAGACTTCCACGTGGCGGTGGATTCTCGTCAAGGGGCGGGCGAGTGGTCGCGGTAGCGACGGTCGCTGGCTCCGCATGATGGGGATATACCGGGACATCACCCGCGCCAAGAGCGCCGAGCTCGAGCTGTTGCACGCCAAGGAGCAGGCGGAGGCGGCCAATCGGGCCAAGAGTGATTTTCTGGCCAACATGAGCCATGAGATCCGCACGCCAATGAATGGCATCATCGGCATGACGGAGTTGGTGCTCGATACGCGACTCGATGACGAGCAGCGGGAGTATCTGAACACCGTCAAGAGTTCGGCGGATTCCCTGTTGCACATCATCAATGATGTGCTCGATTTTTCGAAGATCGAGGCCGGGTGGCTGAATCTTGAGCAGGTCGAGTTCTCCTTGCCTGGCCTGCTCGGCGACACCATGAAATCCCTTGCCCTGCGGGCGTATCAAAAGGGGATTGAGTGCTTCTACTACGTGGGGCCCGAGGTTCCAGCTGTCTTGATCGGGGATCCCACCCGCCTGCGCCAGGTGCTGACCAATCTTGTCGGGAATGCAATCAAATTCACTGACAAGGGGGAGGTTGAGGTCGTCGTTCGTGCCCGGCTGCTGGAAGATCGCGGCGCGCTCCTCGAAGTCGATGTGCGTGACTCCGGGATCGGTATTGCCGAGGACAAGCACACTGCGATTTTTGGCGCGTTCTCCCAGGCTGACGAGTTGACGACCCGAAAGTATGGTGGGACAGGGCTGGGCCTGGCGATCAGCAAGCGGATTGTCGAGCTGATGGGAGGCGTCATCAGCGTATCGAGCGGGCTCGGTCAAGGCAGCACTTTCAGTTTCTCGGTGCACGTCGATGTGCCAGCCCAGCCGCTCGCCGATAGGCCTGTCTTTGGCGCGCGCCGTGTCCTTGTGGCTGCTGGAAATCAGGCGCTGCGCCGTTGTGTTGGATTGCAGCTCAGGTCCTTGGGGTTGGATGTCAGGGATGTGGCGGATGGAGAGGCGCTTCTTGCGCAGCTGCAGGCGGCACAGGCGGGGAATGCGCCGTATGACTGGCTGCTGATGGATGCGGCGATGCCGGCGCCGGGCGGTTATGCGTTGGCTGAAAGGCTGATCAAGGGGTGGTCGCGCCTAGATCGTCTGGTCATGATGCTTGATGGCAATGCGCAGCGTGGTGATTCAGCGAAGTGTGAGCAGTTCAAGATCGGCGCTCGTCTGATCAAGCCATTTTCCGAACTTGATCTGATCGATGCGCTACGCCTGTCGTTGCAGGGGGGGGTAGTCGAGGAAGAGCGTTTCCTTGTCGATGAACTCCCTGTGGTTCCGCGGTCGGTCACGCCTCCTGGGCGTGCGTACGGCATCCTGTTGGTCGAGGACAACCCGGTTAATCAGACCGTGGCCGTCAAGATGCTGGAGAAGGCGGGGCACTCGATCACCTTGGCATCGAACGGCCAGGAGGCGGTCGACTGTTTCGACAGGGGTCGCTTTGACCTGATTCTGATGGATGTCCAGATGCCGGTCATGGGGGGGTTCGAAGCTACGCAGGCTATCCGGGCGCGGGAGGCTAGGCGCAGTTGGGCAGCTGGAGGTCACTGGAAGTTCACACCGATCATCGCCATGACGGCACATGCAATGCAGGGCGATCGTGATCGCTGTTTAATGGCCGGAATGGACGATTACATTGCCAAACCCATCAAACCGGCAGAGCTTTTTGCGGCGATCGGGCGCGTCATGGGGGGAGAGCGGGAGGAAGACGGGGGGGCGCCCTGTATCGATCTTGGGGGTGGAAGCGATGTGGCAGACTTGGCCGCTACGCTGGAATTGCTCGACGGGGATGAGTCTGCCTTGCAGCAGCTGATCACACTTTTCTTCAATGATCTGGAGCGCAATCGCAAGGCGCTGGAGCAGGCTCAGCGTGCTGGCGATTTTGCTGGGATCCGTAATCTCGCTCATTCGATCAAGGGTTCGGCAGGGGTGTTCAACGCCGAGCTTGTCGTGGCTGTCGCGCAGCGCCTGGAGGTGGCGGGGAAGAATGATGACGGGGCTGCCGTGTGCCGTGAGTTGCCGGAACTTCTTGAGGCGCTCGGCCACCTTGCGGGGGTGCTGCGCAGGGCGCGGAAGGCGACGTAGTTTGTCTGTATTCCTACAGTCGGGTTTGCCGGGAGAAGTGGCTTCAGGCTATAATTAGAAAGTTTCTTACGGGATGGCCTTCAGGGCGATCCCGTTTTTCATGTGTAGCCCGGCTACGCATGCAAGTCGTCCAATCACAAGATTTCGAGGAGTTCGCCGTGTCAGCTTTCCCGCCCGCCATTCTTGTTCTTGCCGACGGGACGGTGTTCTACGGCAAAGGCATCGGGGCCATTGGTGCAACGGTCGGCGAGGTGGTGTTCAACACCGCCATGTCCGGCTACCAGGAAATCCTTACCGACCCGAGCTACTGTAGCCAGATCGTCACGCTCACCTATCCGCACATCGGAAACACAGGCATCAATCGGGAAGACAATGAAGCCACCAAGGTCTTTGCTTCCGGCCTGGTGATTCGAGATCTGCCGCTGGTGGCGTCCAACTGGCGTAGCGAGCAGTCGCTGGATGCCTATCTCAAGGCCGAGAACATCGTCGCGATCGCTGGTATCGACACCCGCAAGCTCACGCGCATCCTGCGTGAAAAGGGTGCCCAGAGCGGCTGTATCGTCACGGCGGCAACGGCTGCCGAACTGAACGTGGAGGCCGCGCTGGCGCAGGCCCGGGCATTCCCGGGGCTCGCCGGCATGGATCTCGCCAAGGTTGTGTCCGCCACCGAGTCCTATCCCTGGACGGATGGCGAGTGGCGCCTGGACGCCGGTTATGTGGCTCAGGAAAACCCGCGTTTCCACGTCGTGGCCTACGACTATGGCGTCAAGCGCAACATCCTGCGCATGCTGGCCGAGCGCGGTTGCCGCCTGACGGTGGTGCCCGCCCAGACTCCCGCTGCGGACGTGCTGGCCCTTAATCCGGATGGCGTCTTCCTGTCCAATGGGCCTGGCGATCCGGAGCCCTGCGACTACGCCATCGCGGCGATCCAGCAGGTGCTTGCAAAGGGTATTCCGACCTTTGGCATCTGCCTGGGCCACCAGCTGCTTGCCCTGGCGTCCGGGGCCAGGACCATGAAGATGAAGTTCGGCCACCACGGCGCGAACCATCCCGTGAAGGATCTCGATTCCGGCCAGGTGCTGATCACCAGCCAGAATCATGGTTTTGCTGCTGATGTCGCGACGCTGCCCGCTAACGTGCGGGTGACCCATGTGTCGCTGTTCGATGGCAGCCTGCAGGGCTTGGCGCGTACCGATGTGCCGGCCTTCTCCTTCCAGGGACACCCGGAGGCGAGCCCCGGTCCGCACGACGTGGCCTACCTGTTTGATCGATTCATTGCGCTGATGGAGGCGAGGAGCTGAAGCCGATCGTCACGGTGGTGCGCCGCGCCGCACCAGTTCTCGATCAACCGCTTTCCAGTCTCTGAAGAACCATGCCCAAACGTACAGACATTAAGACCATTCTCATCATCGGCGCCGGCCCGATCATCATCGGCCAGGCCTGTGAATTCGACTACTCTGGCGCTCAGGCCTGCAAGGCCTTGCGTGAAGAGGGCTACAAGGTCGTGTTGGTCAATTCCAACCCGGCCACCATCATGACGGATCCGGAAACGGCCGACGTTACCTACATTGAGCCGATTACCTGGCAGGTCGTCGAGCGCATCATCGAGAAGGAACGGCCGGACGCCGTGCTGCCCACCATGGGCGGCCAGACCGCACTCAACTGCGCGCTCGATCTCGCGCGCAACGGCGTGCTCGAGAAGTTCGGTGTCGAGCTGATCGGTGCGAAGGAAGAGGCCATCGACAAGGCCGAGGACCGCATGAAGTTCAAGGATGCCATGACCAAGATCGGTCTTGGCTCCGCGCGTTCCGGCGTTGCCCACAGCATGGAAGAGGCCCTGCAGGTGCAGGCCGACATCGGCTTCCCGGTCATCATCCGCCCGTCCTTCACCCTGGGTGGCACCGGCGGCGGCATCGCCTACAACCCGGAAGAGTTTGCGGAAATCTGCAAGCGCGGTCTGGAAGCGTCGCCGACCAACGAGTTGCTGATCGAAGAGTCGCTGATCGGCTGGAAGGAATACGAGATGGAAGTGGTCCGCGATACCGCGGATAACTGCATCATCGTCTGCTCCATCGAAAACCTCGATCCGATGGGCGTGCACACCGGTGACTCCATTACCGTGGCACCGTCCCAGACGCTGACTGATAAGGAATACCAGATCCTGCGCAACGCCTCCATTGCGGTGCTGCGTGAGATCGGCGTGGATACTGGCGGCTCCAACGTGCAGTTCGCGATCAACCCGAAGGACGGTCGCATGATCGTCATCGAGATGAACCCGCGTGTGTCCCGTTCTTCCGCGCTGGCTTCCAAGGCGACCGGTTTCCCGATCGCCAAGGTGGCGGCCAAGCTCGCCGTCGGCTTCACTCTCGATGAACTGAAGAATGACATTACCGGCGGTGCGACGCCGGCGTCCTTCGAGCCGTCCATCGACTACGTGGTCACCAAGATCCCGCGTTTCGCCTTCGAGAAGTTCCCGCTAGCCAATGATCGCCTGACCACCCAGATGAAGTCCGTGGGTGAGGTGATGGCCATGGGGCGTACTTTCCAGGAGTCCTTCCAGAAGGCCCTGCGTGGTCTCGAGACCGGCGCTTACGGCCTGGATGAGGTCGAGGCCGATCAGGACGACCTGGAGCGCGAACTCAGCGAGCCGGGTTCCCAGCGTATCTGGTACGTGGGTCAGGCCTTCCGCGAAGGCATGACCCTCGAGCAGGTGCATGCACTGACCCGCATCGATCCGTGGTTCCTGATCCAGATCGAAGACATCATCAAGACCGAGAAGTCCTTGGTGGGGCGTTCCCTCAAGGGCATCAATGCGGCCGAGTTGCGCGAATTGAAGCGCAAGGGCTTCGCCGACCGTCGCCTGGCCAAGCTGCTGGCCACCGACGAAACCTCCGTGCGTCTGCACCGCCACGCCGCCGGCGTGCGCCCGGTGTTCAAGCGCGTGGATACCTGTGCCGCCGAATTCGCTACCTCCACCGCCTATCTGTACTCCTCCTACGAGGACGAGTGCGAGGCGCTGCCGACCAGCAACAAGAAGATCATGGTGCTGGGTGGCGGTCCGAACCGGATCGGCCAGGGCATCGAGTTCGACTACTGCTGTGTGCACGCGGCGATGGCAATGCGCGAAGACGGGTACGAGACCATCATGGTCAACTGCAACCCGGAAACCGTGTCCACTGACTACGACACCTCGGATCGCCTGTACTTCGAACCGCTGACCCTTGAGGACATCCTCGAGATCGTCGCTGTCGAGAAGCCCGTTGGCGTGATCGTTCAGTTCGGCGGCCAGACGCCGTTGAAGCGTGCCCGTGAGCTCGAAGCCAACGGTGTGCCGATCATCGGCACCAGTCCGGACATGATCGACGCTGCCGAAGATCGTGAGCGCTTCCAGAAGCTGCTGTTCGAACTGGGCCTGAAGCAGCCCCCCAACCGCACGGCCCGCACGCCGGAAGATGCCGTGCGCCTGGCTGCTGAAATCGGTTACCCGCTGGTGGTTCGCCCGTCCTACGTGCTGGGTGGTCGGGCGATGGAAATCGTCCATGAGCAGAAGGATCTTGAGCGCTACATGCGCGAGGCCGTCAAGGTCTCCAACGATTCTCCCGTGTTGCTCGACCGCTTCCTGAACGACGCGACCGAAGTGGACGTGGATGCCTTGTCCGACGGCAAGCGCGTCATGATCGGCGGCATCATGGAGCATATCGAGCAAGCCGGCGTGCACTCGGGCGACTCCGCCTGTTCCCTGCCGCCTTACACCCTGTCGCAGAAGCTGCAGGGCGAACTGCGTCGCCAGACCGAGGCGATGGCCCGCGCGCTGAACGTGTGTGGCCTGATGAACGTGCAGTTTGCGATTCAGGGCGAGGGTGACGACGCGGTGGTCTACGTGCTCGAAGTGAACCCGCGCGCGTCCCGGACTGTTCCGTTCGTCTCCAAGGCCTGTGGCCTGCCGCTGGCGAAGATCGCCGCCCGCTGCATGGCCGGCCGCAGCCTCGACGACCAAGGCGTTGTCGGTGAGGTCGTACCGCCGTACTACTCCGTGAAGGAGGCCGTGTTCCCATTCGTCAAATTCCCGGGCGTCGATACCATCCTTGGGCCCGAGATGAAGTCCACCGGCGAGGTCATGGGTGTCGGACGCACGTTTGCTGAAGCCTTCGTGAAGAGCCAGCTCGGCGCTGGCGTGCGCCTGCCCACCTCGGGCAAGGCCTTCATCAGCGTTAAGCACACTGACCGTCCGAAGGCAGTCGAGGTGGCGCGCGAGCTGATCGACCTGGGTTTCTCCGTGGTCGCTACCCGCGGGACCGCCGCGGCGATTTCCGCTGCCGGCTTGCCGGTGTCCGCGGTGAACAAGGTGAATGAGGGCCGTCCGCACATCGTGGACATGATCAAGAACAACGAGATCAGCCTCGTCATCAACACCGTTGAAGAAAAGCGCCAGGCGGTGACGGACTCCCGTTCGATCCGTACCAGCGCGCTGGCGGCGAAGGTCACCATCTACACGACGATCGAAGGTGCGCGCGCGGCCTGCATGGGCATGCGCCATCTGGTGGGGCTTGAGGCTTATTCCCTGCAGAACCTCCACGGCGAGCTGGTGAAGGCATGAACAAGGTACCGCTGACCGTTGCTGGCGCAGAGCTGCTGCGCCAGGAGTTGCACCGTCTGAAGACCGTCGACCGTCCGGACGTTATCGCGGCGATTGCCGAGGCGCGTTCTCATGGCGATCTCTCCGAAAACGCCGAGTACGACGCGGCCAAAGAGCGGCAGGGCTTCATCGAGGGGCGTATCCGGGAGGTGGAAGGGAAACTTTCCAACGCCCAGATCATCGACCCCAAGTTGCTTGATGCGGATGGGCGTTGTGTCTTCGGTGCCACGGTGGAGCTTGAGGACCTGGATAACGGCGAATCGGTGACTTACCAGATCGTCGGTGACGACGAGGCCGACATCAAAGCAGGCAAGATCGCGATTAGCTCTCCTATCGCCCGTGCATTGATCGGCAAGTTCGCAGGTGACGTTGCCGAGGTACTGGCGCCAGGCGGTGTGCGTGAGCTTGAACTGATCAACGTTCGTTACGAGTAAGTCACCAGCTCATGCCCCGATTTGCCGAATACGTTTACAGCACCCTGATCACCCTGTGGGTCGGGGCGCTGTGGGCGATCGGCTACCTTGCCGCGCCCACGTTGTTCCGGTTGCTCGACGATCGGATGCTCGCTGGGCGATTGGCGGGCGAGATGTTTACCTATGTCGCATGGCTGGGCTTGGCGTCCGCCGGCTACCTGCTAGTGTTCGTGGCGCTCCGCAAGAATGCTGCTGCTTTCAAGAGCGGCGTCTTCTGGGTGGTTTTCCTCATGCTGCTGCTGACCGTGGCCGGCCATTTCGGAATCCAGCCTATTCTGGCGCAGCTCAAGGAGGACTCCATGCCGCGCGAAGTCATGGAAAGCGCCCTGCGCAGCCGGTTCATGGCCTGGCATGGCGTTTCCAGTGTTGTCTATTTGGTGGAAAGTCTGCTTGGCCTGCTGTTGGTGGTTTGGCAGGACAAGGGTTTGCGCTGATCGACGTCGTTCAGGAGTCGTCGGATTGGCGCCGCGGCCCTTTGCCGGGAGTCGCGAACCAGTAATCCTTCTTGGCGCCAGCCTTCTTCTTCAAAGAAGCGATGCCCCGGTGGGAGGACAGCGCCTTGGCGGACTTCGCCTTGGCCAGCGGTTTTTTCGGCCGATCGGTGGAAGGAGTTCGAGTGGTTTCCTGTTCGCGCTTTTCCCGCCATACGATCAGAGTCTTACCGATATGCTGAACAGCGGCGGCGCCGAGTTCGGTGCAGATGCTGGCGAGAATGGATTCCCGAAGACTGCGATCGTCACCGTAGACGCGGACCTTGATGAGTTCGTGAGCCTGCAGGGCGTGATCGATCTCCTTGAGCACGGCAGGCGTCAGGCCATTGCCGGCAACGCTGACCACGGGGTGAAGGTGGTGGGCTTGTGCGCGGAATGCGCGGCGCTGTGCGGGCGACAGTTCAATCATTTTGCAACTCATTGAAAAAAGGGCGTAATTGTAGCGCGATGAAGCGTACCAAGACCAGTAAATCGTGGATGATGGAGCATGTGAATGATCCGTTCGTGCAGCGCGCCAAGACTGAAGGGTGGCGTGCGCGGGCGGCATACAAGCTCATGGAAATCGATGAAAAGGACAAGTTGATCCGCCCCGGTATGGTGGTCGTTGATCTTGGGGCGGCTCCGGGCTCCTGGAGTCAGGTCGCCATTGGGCGGGTGGGCGCGCAGGGCCGGGTCTTCGCGCTGGATTTGCTGCCGATCGAGCCCATCAATGGTGTCGAGTTCATGCAGGGCGATTTCCATGACGAGGAATTTGTGGCTCGGTTCGAGGCACAGCTGGAAGGGCGGGGGGTTGATCTCGTGATGTCGGATATCGCGCCGAACATTTCAGGCATCCCTACCAGCGATCAGGCACGCTCGATTCATCTGGCTGAACTGGCCTTGGAGTTTGCGAATCAACACTTGAATCCGGGTGGGAAATTCCTGGTCAAGGTGTTCCAGGGGCAGGGCTTTGATGAGTTTCGCAAGGAGGTGGAGCGTGTCTTCAAGTCTGTCGTCGTGCGCAAGCCCCAGGCATCCCGCGGGCGTAGTTCCGAGGTGTATCTGCTGGGCTTCGGATTGCGGGCTTAGGTTGGGTATGCCATTGATTCAGGCTATGGTTACGATCATTTGATCCAGCGAACGATCAGACATAGAATCAGTCCACTAGGCTGTGGCCCCAGTCGGGCTTTCAAGGAATCGTTTTGAACAATTTATTCAAGAATCTCGCGATCTGGTTGGTGATAGGCGTCGTTTTGATGACGGTCTTCAACCAGTTCAACAATCGTCAGGCGGCTCAGAATTCGGTCGAGTACTCCCAGTTCATGGAGGACGCGAAGCAGGGCAAGATCTCGAAGGCGGTTGTGGATGGGCGCACCGTACGAGCCACGACTCAGGACGGACGGCAGATCACGGTGTATACGCCGGGGGTGCAGGACATCTGGATGGTCGGAGACCTGATGCGCTACGGTGTGAAGGTCACGGCTTCGAAGCCTGAGGAAGAGCAGTCCTTCCTAATGAATATTTTCGTGTCTTGGTTTCCAATGATTCTGCTCATCGGTGTATGGGTGTTCTTCATGCGCCAGATGCAGGGGGGAGGACGTGGCGGCGCGTTCTCGTTCGGGAAGTCCAAGGCCAAAATGCTTGATGAGACTGCCAATACGGTGACTTTTGCCGATGTGGCCGGCTGCGACGAGGCTAAGGAAGAGGTTGGTGAACTGGTCGAGTTCCTTCGCGATCCCTCCAAGTTCCAGAAGCTCGGAGGCCACATTCCCAAGGGTGTGCTGATGGTTGGCTCTCCGGGTACTGGTAAGACCTTGTTGGCGAAAGCGATTGCGGGTGAGGCCAAGGTTCCGTTCTTCTCGATCTCCGGTTCGGATTTCGTGGAAATGTTTGTTGGCGTCGGGGCTGCACGTGTGCGCGACATGTTCGAGCAGGCCAAGAAGCAGGCTCCCTGCATCATCTTCATCGACGAAATTGACGCAGTGGGTCGGCAACGTGGGGCAGGCTTGGGTGGCGGCAACGATGAACGTGAACAGACGTTGAACCAGTTGCTGGTCGAGATGGATGGCTTTGAAGGCGTTTCGGGTGTAATCGTGATTGCTGCGACCAACCGCCCTGACGTTCTTGATCCGGCCTTGCTGCGTCCAGGCCGTTTCGACAGGCAGGTTGTGGTTCCTTTGCCTGATATTCGTGGGCGGGAGCAGATTCTGCGGGTCCACATGCGTAAAGTCCCCATTGCACCTGACGTCGATGCGTTGATCCTTGCTCGTGGTTGTCCAGGGTTTGCCGGTGCTGATCTAGCCAACCTGGTCAATGAGGCAGCGCTCTTTGCGGCCCGTGGCAACAAGCGTCTCGTGGATATGGATGATTTCGAGCGCGCGAAGGACAAGATCATGATGGGTGCGGAGCGCCGTTCGATGGTCATGCCTGAGGAAGAGCGCCGCAATACTGCGTACCATGAATCTGGCCATGCGATCGTCGCAAAGTGTCTGACCAAGACGGATCCGGTGCACAAGGTCACGATCATTCCGCGGGGGCGTGCTCTCGGCGTAACGATGCAGTTGCCCGAGCAGGATCGCTATAGCCAAGATCGCGAGCGTTTGCTGCAGACGATTGCTGTTCTGTTCGGCGGGCGGATCGCCGAAGAGATCTTCATGAATCAGATGACGACTGGTGCGTCGAACGATTTTCAGCGTGCGACCGACCTTGCCCGTCGGATGGTGACTCAGTGGGGGATGTCGGACAACCTTGGCCCAATGGTTTATGGCGAAGAAGAGGGCGAAGTGTTCCTCGGGCGCTCGGTCACGACCCACAAGAACATGTCCGAGGCCACCTTGCAGAAGGTGGATGCGGAGATCCGGAGAATTCTGGATCAGCAGTACGCCTTGGCACGTCGTCTGATCGAGGAAAACCGTGACAAGGCCGAGGCGATGACTGCCGCGCTTCTGGAGATGGAAACCATCGATGCGGACCAGATCGATGACATCATGGCGGGGCGGGCTCCGCGGCCGCCCAAGCCTTCATCCCAGCTCCCAAAGCGTCCGAGTGACGACAATACGGGCGCTGCGCCGACGGCACCTGCGCCTGCGGCTTGAGTCTCGGATTTCTGCATTGATTGACGGGCCGGCTCCTGTGTGAGCCGGCCCTTTCATTTAAAGATCACCTTATGTCTTCAGTTCTCACATGTGGCCGTTTTCAACTGGATCTCGGTCAGCCCAAGATCATGGCGATCATCAATGTGACCCCGGATTCCTTTTCGGGGCCAGGGTATTTGAGCAGGGATGCTGCGCTACGAGCGGCCGAGCAGGCCGTTGCCGATGGCGCGGAAATTCTCGATGTCGGTGGTGAGTCTTCACGCCCTGGGGCGCAAGCGGTTTCCGAGCAGGAGGAGCTCGACAGGGTCATTCCTGTCGTGGAGGCGTTGGCGCAGCTCAACACCCCGATATCTGTGGATACGGTGAAGCCGGTTGTGATGCGTGAGTCGATCCGTGCAGGGGCGGATATGATCAATGATATCGCCGCGTTCAGGGCTCCGGGTGCGCTCGAGGCCGTAAAAGACAGCGGGGCCGCCCTGTGTGTGATGCACATGCAGGGAGAGCCGGGCACAATGCAGCTTGCGCCGACTTATGGCGATGTCCTTGTCGATGTGGAGCAGTTTCTGGTGCAGCGGCTTGAGGTATTGCAGCATGCCGGGGTGTCAGAGGAACGTATCGTTCTCGATCCCGGCTTCGGCTTCGGTAAGACGCTTGACCACAATCTGGCCTTGTTCAAGGGGTTGGGGGGGGTTTGTGGCGGACGTCTACCTGTGTTAGTCGGCATTTCCCGCAAGACCATGCTTGGTGAGATCAGCGGTCGACCGGTTGGGGATAGGGTGGTTGTCGGTGCGGCCGCCGCTTTGGTGGCCGTGCAGAATGGCGCTCGAATCGTGCGGACCCACGATGTGGGAGCGACGCGCGACGTATTGAGGCTGTGGGAGAGGCTTGCCTGAGACGGTGGCGAGCAAGCAGTGACGAGATTCGTGCCCGAGTGGCACCGCAGAAGTGGGGGAAAGATGTCTCGACGTTATTTTGGAACCGATGGCGTACGTGGCCGCGTGGGCGAGCCGCCAATTACGCCGGATTTCTGTTTGCGGCTTGGTTATGCAGCCGGTAAGACGTTGGTCGCGCATGAAGCGTTGCGCCAGGGAGAGCGCCCCGCCGTGATCATCGGCAAAGACACGCGTATTTCAGGCTACATGCTGGAGTCGGCCTTGGAGGCCGGTTTCTCTGCGGCTGGCGTGGATGTTTATCTGGCAGGGCCATTGCCGACTCCGGCGATCGCCTATCTGACGCGAGCCCTCCGGCTGCAGGTCGGTGTGGTGATTTCCGCTTCTCACAATCCTTTCGAGGATAACGGGATCAAGTTCTTCAGTGCCGCAGGTACCAAGCTGCCGGACGCTGTAGAGCTCGAGATAGAGGCGCGTCTCGACGAGCCCATGGGGTGCGAACCATCTATCGCCTTGGGCAAGGCGCGTCGCATCGATGACGCGCGGGGACGTTACGTCGAGTTTTGCAAGAACACCTTTCCTAATGAACTGGATCTGCGGGGCTTCAAGATCGCTCTGGATTGCGCGCATGGCGCCGCTTACATGGTGGCGCCGAAGGTCTTCCACGAACTGGGGGCTGAAACGGTACTGGTGGGCGTCGAGCCCAACGGTACGAACATCAATGACGGTGTGGGTGCGACCGCTCCGGCCAGCATTCGTGATGCGGTTCTGAAGAGTGGGGCTGACGTTGGTGTCTCGCTCGATGGCGATGGTGACCGCATCGTGATGGCCGATGCGGAAGGCAATATCTATGATGGCGACAAGCTCTTGTACGTCATCGCCAAAGCTGCGTGCCTCGCGGGTGTTCGCGGGGGGGTGGTTGGCACCTTGATGAGCAACCTGGGCTTTGAACATGCAATCGGCCGCCTGGGCCTGCCTTTCACGCGGGCGAAGGTGGGGGACCGATACGTGCTCGAGCTCATGCATGAGAAAGGGTGGCGCCTTGGGGGCGAGAACTCCGGGCACATCATCTGTTTGGATAGGCATACGACCGGCGACGGGATCATTGCCGGGCTGCAGGTCCTTGCGGCGCTGTGTCAGCAGGGTGTGTCGCTGAAGGAGATGTGTGCCGACCTAGTGTTCTATCCGCAGAAACTGATCAACGTGCCCGTGAAGCAGGGCTTCGTGTGGTCCGATTGCGCCGAGATCAATGCTGCCGTCGATGTGGCGACGCAGGAGCTTGGGACTCGGGGGCGGGTGCTCTTGCGCCCTTCTGGAACAGAGCCGCTGCTGCGAGTCATGGTGGAGGGGAGTGATGCGGAAATCGTGGGGCGTATCGCCAGCGGGCTTGCAGAAGTGGTGAGAGCTTCGGCAATGTGACATGCTGCAGTGCAACATGTCACAAATTTGAAATTTTCCAATCGTAGAATTCAATCCGTCCCAAGAGCGCGCGTCGCGATTCTTGGGACGGTTGGTTAAATGTGTAGCCAACTGTTTCGCAGTTCGTCTCTACGATGGAGAATTTCATGCAAGGTTTCGTTCGTGCCTGTTCGTTCGTTGTCGCTCTGGGGGGTGCCGCCGTCGTCCAGGCCGCCGATATCACCGGTGCTGGCGCCACCTTTCCGTACCCCATCTATTCCAAGTGGGCGGAGATCTACAAGGCCAAGACTAATGTCGGCCTAAACTATCAGTCCATCGGATCCGGCGGCGGCATTAAGCAGATCAAGGCTAAGACAGTTGATTTCGGTGCGTCGGACATGCCGCTCAAGGCAGAAGAGCTTGAGAAGGATGGTCTTGTGCAGTTCCCCGCTGTGATCGGTGGTGTGGTCCCCGTTGTGAATCTGGATGGGGTTGCGCCTGGCGCCATGAAGATGACCGGTGCGGTTCTTGCCGACATTTATCTCGGCAAGATCAAGAAGTGGAACGATCCGGCAATTGTCGCCCTGAATACGGGCGTGAAGCTGCCCGACGAGAACATTACTGTGGTCCGTCGTGCGGATGGTTCCGGCACGACCTTCCTCTTCACCAATTATCTTTCCAAGGTGAGTGTGGAGTGGAAAGACAAGGTTGGTATGGGTACCGCAGTCCAGTGGCCTGAAGGTGTGGGCGGTAAGGGCAACGAAGGTGTGGCCTCTTACGTTCAGCGCATCAAGGGTGGTATCGGCTATGTCGAATACGCCTATGCCAAGAAGAACAAGATGATCCATTTGTCCCTCAAGAACAAGGCGGGCGAGTATGTCCAGCCCGACGACTTGACCTTTCAGGCTGCTGCCGCTTATGCCGAGTGGAGGAAGGTTCCGGGCTTTGGTGAAATCCTGACCGAGCAGCCGGGCAAGACCAGCTGGCCGATTACTGGTGCTAGCTTCGTGTTGATGCACAAGGTTCAAGCTGATGCGGCAAAGGGGGGTGAGGTGCTCAAGTTCTTTGATTGGGCATTCAAGAACGGTCAGAAGACTGCTGAAGATCTAGATTACGTGGCACTGCCTGCTGCTCTCGTCAAGCAAATTGATGTGGCATGGCGTTCGGGTCTGAAGGATGCATCGGGTCACCCGATCTGGAAGTAAGCGGTTCCAATTAGACAGGATGGATGGGCGGCTGGATTGTTGCTCATCCATCTGTTTTGTTTGCTAGATTGAAACGGTAAGCTGCAATGTCTTCCCATAGCTCTGTGTTAGGCACCGGCGGTACTACGGCTGGTGGTGCTCCTGGCCTTGCTGACACCGTCTCCGGTGTGAAGCAACCGGAACCGCCAAGAGATCGTATGCGTGCCCAGCGTTTTCAGGACGCTTTGTTCCATCAGACGACGCGTTTCTTTGCGTTCTCCGTGCTTGCGATTCTTGCGGCGATTCTCGGTTCCCTGCTTTATGGTGCCTGGCCAGCGATCAAGGAGTTCGGCTTCGGCTTTCCGTTTAGTGCCGAATGGAACCCGGTTACCGATAAGTTCGGTGGCCTTATTTCCGTATATGGAACGCTCAGTACATCCGTTATTGCGCTGGTGGTTGCGATTCCTGTCAGTTTTGGGATTGCGGTCTTTCTAACTGAGCTGTGCCCGCCTGTGCTGCGTAGTCCGTTGGGGGTTGCAGTGGAATTGCTGGCTGCCGTGCCGAGCATCATTTATGGTATGTGGGGCCTGTTCGTCTTTGCGCCTCTGTTTGCCGATTACGTACAACCGGCCTTGTCGGCGACGTTAGGCAACGTTCCTTTTGTGGGCGCCCTGTTTCAGGGGCCCAAGAATGGTATCGGTGTTCTTTCCGCAGGCCTGATCCTCGCGGTGATGGTCATTCCTTTCATTGCCTCCGTGATGCGTGATGTATTTGAAGTCGTGCCAGGGATTCTGAAGGAGTCGGCCTATGGCCTTGGGGCGACGACGTGGGAGGTGGTTTGGAATGTCGTGCTGCCCTATACCCGTGTCGGCGTTATTGGCGGGGTCATGCTGGGTTTGGGGCGCGCGTTGGGTGAGACAATGGCTGTCACCTTCGTCATTGGCAATGCTCACCGCATCAGTCCGTCCCTGTACGAGGCGGGCAACAGCATTGCCTCGACACTGGCTAATGAGTTTGCCGAAGCTGCATCTGATCTTCACGTAGCGTCCTTGATCGCCCTGGGTCTCATTTTGTTCTTCGTGACCTTCGTCGTGCTTGCGCTCTCCAAGTTGCTGCTGATGCGCCTTGGCCGGATGGAAGGGGAGAAAACCTGATGATTGATTCGTCTGCTCTTTACCGCAAGCGCAAGCGTACCAACCAGCTTGCGTTGGTAATGTCGATGTTGGCGATGGGCATTGGTATGGGCTTCCTGGCCTGGATCCTGATCGTGCTGCTCTACAAAGGAGTGGGAGCACTGAGCCTGAGCTTGTTCACGCTGCCGACGCCGGCGCCGGGGTCCGAAGGTGGGCTTTCCAATGCCATTCTCGGTAGCGCAATGATGGTCGGTTCGGCCACTTTCATTGCCACCCCGATTGGTATTCTTGCTGGCGTCTATTTGTCTGAATATGGGCGAAAAGGGTGGCTGGCACCGGCAACCCGCTTCATCAACGACATCTTGTTGTCCGCACCTTCGATTGTCATTGGTGTGTTCATTTACACCGTTTATGTCGCTCAGGTGCAGCACTTTTCCGGCTGGGCGGGATCGCTTGCGCTGACTTTGATCGCAATTCCAGTTGTGGTGAGAACGACTGAGAACATGCTGAATCTGGTTCCCGCCAGCCTGCGTGAAGCGGCTGCGGCATTGGGGGCGCCGCGCTGGAAAGTGGTCCTGCACGTGGTTTTGCGTGCGGCGAAGGCGGGGGTGTTGACCGGTATCCTGCTGGCGCTCGCGCGGGTGAGCGGCGAAACAGCCCCGCTGTTGTTTACTGCGCTCAATAACCAATTCACCAGTCTGGACCTCAACGGTCCGATGGCAAACCTTCCGGTTGTCATCTTCCAGTTTGCAATGAGCCCTTATGAGAACTGGAATTCCCTTGCCTGGGGTGGTGCGGTCATTATTACTTTCGGCGTGCTGTGCCTGAACATTGTTGTTCGCACCCTGTTCCGCAAAAAGATCTAGGAAATTCATCATGCAATCTTCTGCAGTAACCAAGCGTGACATGTCTTTCTCGCAGCTGCGGGGCGAGCAGACGTCGCAGGTGGCGGGGGCGGAGCAGACCCCGAAAATCCGCATCCGTAACCTCGATTTCTTCTACGGTTCCTTTCAGGGGTTGAAGCACATCAATCTCGATATCAATGAAGGCATGGTCACGGCTTTCATTGGACCCTCGGGCTGTGGCAAGTCGACGCTGCTGCGTACGCTGAACCGGATGTACGACCTCTACCCGGGGCAACGGGCGACCGGCGAGATTCTCCTGAACGGAAGGAACGTGCTCGATCAGGGGCAGGATGTGAATGCCCTGCGTGCCAAGGTCGGGATGGTTTTCCAGAAGCCGACCCCTTTCCCGATGTCGATCTACGAGAACATCGCCTTTGGTGTTCGTCTTTATGAGAGCCTGTCTCGGGCCGATATGGATAACCGTGTCGAATGGGCCCTGCGTAAGGCGGCTCTGTGGGATGAGGTCAAGGGCAAACTCAATCAGAGTGGTCTGTCTCTGTCCGGCGGTCAGCAGCAGCGTCTATGCATCGCGCGCGGCGTGGCTGTCAAGCCGGAGGTGCTTCTGCTTGATGAGCCGACATCGGCACTGGATCCCATTTCCACGGCCAAGGTTGAGGAGTTGGTGCATGAGCTGAAGAGCGAATACACCATCGCCATCGTTACGCACAACATGCAGCAGGCTGCCCGTGTCTCGGACTACACGGCCTACATGTACCTGGGGGAGTTGGTCGAGTTTGGCCTGACTGACGAGATCTTTATCAAGCCCAAGCGCAAGGAAACCGAGGACTACATCACTGGCCGATTCGGTTGATCGATCTGTCTGGTGGGTGGCAGTCTGGAGGCCGGCTCTTGCCGGCCTTTTTGACGTTTTGATGTCGTCAAGATAGAATCGAAAAATTTAGCCTGGTGCCTAAGGTGAGGAAAAAGCTCGTAGTCGGCAACTGGAAGATGAATGGCAGCCATGCCCGGAATGATGTTTTGCTGTCCGCTCTGAAGGAAGAGGGGACGCAGGATGCGGCTGTTGAGGTCGTTGTGTGTCCGCCGTACCCTTATCTCGGGCAGGTAGGGCAGGCCTTGGAGGGCTCTTGGGTTGCGCTGGGTGCGCAAAATCTCAGCTCGTTCAGTGCGGGGGCTTATACCGGTGAGGTGGGGGCTTCCATGCTGGTCGATCTTGGGTGTGCTTGGGTGATCGTGGGGCACTCTGAGCGTCGCTCCTTGTTTGGGGAGGACGACGAGGCTGTGGCCATCAAGGCCCAGGTTGCGCTTGAGGCGGGTCTGAATCCCATTGTATGCGTGGGGGAGACGCTTCTGCAGCGCGAAGAAGGTAGGGCTGAAGAGGTTGTTGGCAAGCAAATTGATGGCGTGGTTTCGATTCTTGGGTTGGATTGCGCGGCAAAACTGACGGTGGCCTATGAGCCTGTGTGGGCGATTGGAACGGGGCGGGTTGCATCGCCGGAGCAGGCTCAGGCGATGCATCGGTTTATTCGTTCTCGTCTTGAGTTGGCTGGCGTTGCTGCGGCTGGTGTGCGCATCCTTTATGGCGGTAGCGTCACCGCGGAGAATGCCCCTTCGTTGTTTGTGCAGCCCGATATCGATGGGGCGCTTGTTGGTGGTGCGTCTCTCGTTGCTCCGGGTTTTTTGGGAATTTGTCGTGCAGCATCTTCGGTTGCTGCATAGGTTTTCTTGTTGGAGATTTTGATGAGCGGTGTGGTGTTTTCGGTTGTGCTGGTTGTGCATGTATTGGCCGGTCTTGGTGTGATCGGTTTGGTGCTTATGCAGCATGGCAAGGGGGCTGACATGGGGGCAGCATTTGGAAGTGGTGCATCGGGCAGCCTCTTTGGGTCGTCTGGCTCTGCCAATTTTCTGAGCCGCGCGACGGCGATTCTTGCTGCTATCTTTTTTGTTACGAGCTTGAGTCTGAGCTATCTCGCCGGGCAAAAAGCTCCGGCGGCTAAGAGCATCATGGATGGCGTTGCCCCTGCGGCCGCGCCCGCGGCGCCTGCGGCGGGTGAGGGTCAGGATTCCAAGTCCAAGGACATTCCTCGATAAATCAAAGTAATGCTTGGCGCCAAGGGGTGATTACCCTTATAATTTCGGGCGTCAAACAAACAGGCCGACGTGGTGAAATTGGTAGACACGCTATCTTGAGGGGGTAGTGGCGAAAGCCGTATGAGTTCGAGTCTCATCGTCGGCACCATGGATTAAGCTAGTCGCCCGCAAATGCGGGCGTTTGCTTGCAGGTGGTGCTAGTAACTGCTTGCGGTTGGGAAGGGGTCAGGTATGTTGGAAGGGTATTTTCCAGTTCTTGTTTTCATCCTGTTTGCGGCTGTCTTTGGTTTAATTCCCATTGTCGCAGGTCGGGTCCTTGGCCCGAGTAAGCCTGACGCGGAAAAGCTCTCTCCCTTTGAGTGCGGCTTTGAGCCATTTGAAGATGCGCGTATCAAGTTCGATGTGCGTTACTATCTTCTGGCTATTCTTTTCATTCTGTTTGATCTCGAGATTGCATTTCTTTTTCCGTGGGCAACCATTCTGCGGGAAATTGCAGCCAGCGAAAGCATCCGGCTTTTCGGATTCTTCGAGATGATCGTCTTCCTGGGTATCCTGCTTCTCGGCTATGTCTATGTCTGGAAGAAGGGTGCGCTCGACTGGGAATAAATTGTCCAGTTGCCTTGGGCGGTAATTGTTGCTTGAAGGGTGTCTATGAGTATCGAAGGTGTCTTCAAGGAAGGGTTTGTAACCACTTCGCTTGATACGGTAATCAACTGGACTCGCACGGGTTCTCTGTGGCCGATGACCTTCGGTCTCGCTTGCTGTGCGGTGGAAATGATTCACGCTGGGTGTTCCCGGTATGACCTTGACCGTTTTGGGGTAGTGTTCCGTCCCAGTCCGCGTCAGTCGGACCTGATGATTGTTGCGGGCACCCTGTGCAACAAGATGGCGCCTGCACTGCGCAAAGTTTACGATCAGATGTCCGAGCCGCGCTGGGTGATTTCCATGGGGTCGTGCGCGAATGGCGGTGGTTACTATCACTATTCGTACTCGGTGGTCCGTGGCTGTGATCGTATTGTTCCGGTCGATGTCTATGTGCCCGGGTGTCCTCCTACCGCGGAAGCGCTGCTTTATGGGATTGTTCAATTGCAGAACAAGATCAAGCGCGACTGCACGATTGCTCGCTGATTGCCGAACATCATGAGTGAGAAACTTGAGCGCCTCAGCCAGTCGCTGGCAGACAGATTTGGTGAGCAGCTGAAAGAGATTATCGTCGCCCGCGAAGAGGTGACGGTTGTGGTGGCTGCTTCCGATTATTTCAGTATTGCTCAGGCACTTCGGGATGAGCCTGAATTTCGCTTTGAGCAGCTGGTTGATCTGACCGGGCTGGACTACTCTTCCTATTCTGGTATCGAGATTTCAGCGCGTTTTGCTGTTTCGGTTCACCTCCTTTCCGTCAGCAAGAATCAACGTCTTCGTTTGCGGACTTTTGCTGACGATGACTCCTTCCCGGTTCTTTTGTCGCTGGTGGAATTGTGGCCGAGTGCGAACTGGTTCGAGCGAGAAGCGTTCGATTTGTTCGGTATTACCTTTGCCGGTCATCCGGATTTGCGTCGCATTCTCACCGATTATGGTTTTGTCGGTTATCCCTTCCGCAAAGATTTTCCTGTTACGGGTTATGTGGAAATGCGCTACGACCAAGATCTTGGCCGGGTAATCTATCAGCCGGTGACGATCGAGCCGCGGGAAAATACGCCACGTATCGTGCGTGACGAGAATTATGGGAACGTCGGAAATGGCTGAGATCCGCAATTACACAATCAACTTCGGTCCTCAGCACCCGTCAGCGCACGGTGTGCTCCGACTGGTTCTTGAGCTCGATGGTGAAGTTGTTGAGCGTGCTGATCCCCATATTGGTCTACTGCACCGGGGGACTGAGAAGCTCGCTGAGACGCGGACCTGGGTGCAGTCCGTTCCTTATATGGATCGTCTCGACTACGTGTCGATGATGTGTAATGAGCATGCGTACTGCATGGCGATCGAGCGTCTGCTCGGGCTTGAAGTGCCGCTTCGTGCTCAATACATCCGCGTGATGTTTGACGAAATCACCCGGATTCTGAACCACCTCCTTGCGGTGGGTACGCATGCTCTGGATATCGGCGCCATGACGATGGTGTTGTATACCTTCCGTGAGCGCGAGGATCTGATGGATGCTTACGAGGCCGTTTCCGGTGCTCGCATGCATGCTGCTTATTACCGGCCGGGTGGCGTTTATCGCGATCTACCTGATCGCATGCCGCAGTACGAAGTCTCCAAGTGGAAGAGCGCGAAGACCGTTGCTGAGCTGAATGAGAATCGGCAGGGCTCCCTGCTCGATTTCCTGGAAGACTTCACCAGCCGCTTTCCGAAGTATGTCGATGAGTACGAGACGCTGCTGACCGATAACCGTATCTGGAAGCAACGTACGGTCGGTATCGGTGTTGTGACGCCCGAAAAGGCGCTGGCGCTGGGTTTCTCCGGTGTGATGCTGCGTGGTTCCGGTATCGAGTGGGACATCCGCAAGAAGCAGCCGTACGACGTGTATGACCAGCTGGATTTCGATATTCCGGTTGGCGTGGAAGGCGACTGCTACGACCGCTATCTGTGCCGTATCGAAGAAATGCGTCAGTCGAATCGAATTGTGAAGCAGTGTATCGACTGGCTGCGCAAGAATCCTGGTCCAGTGATTTCGGGTAACCACAAAGTGGCCCCGCCGTCCAGGGAGCGCATGAAGGGCAGCATGGAGGAGTTGATCCATCACTTCAAGCTGTTCACGGAAGGCATGCATGTCCCGGCAGGTGAAGTATATGCACCTGTTGAGCATCCCAAGGGTGAGTTCGGTGTCTATGCGGTGTCTGACGGCGCGAACAAGCCGTATCGCCTCAAGCTCCGCTCCCCGGGTTTTGCCCACCTTTCGGCAATGGATGAAATGTCCCGCGGGCACATGATTGCTGACGTGGTTGCGATCATCGGCACCATGGATATCGTGTTTGGTGACGTGGACCGTTGATCGGTCTCGCCCAGAACACGCAGTTGCCAAAAGTCATATCGTAATTCTGCTGACAGTAGACACATAAAATGCTGAGTCCGGAATCCCTGAAGAAAATTGATCGAGAGATCGCTAAGTATCCTCCTGATCAAAAGCAGTCCGCTTCTATGTCAGCGCTCAGAATTGCGCAGGAAGAAAAAGGCTGGCTGTCCAGCGAGACCATCGAGTTCGTCGCCAAGTATCTCGAGATGCCGGCAATCGCCGTGTACGAGGTGGCCAGCTTCTACAACATGTATGACCTGTCGCCGGTTGGCGCGCGCAAGATCACCGTGTGCACCAATCTGCCTTGCGCGCTTTCCGGTGGCGTGCATGCGGCTGACTACATCAAGAAGCGTCTCGGCATCGACTTCAACGAGACGACGCCCGACGGCAAATTCACCCTCAAGGAGGGTGAGTGCATGGGGGCTTGCGGTGATGCGCCCGTCCTGCTGGTGAATAATCACCATATGTGCAGCTGGATGACGGAAGAGAAAATCGATCAATTGCTCGAAGATCTGAAAAAATGAGTTCTCAAGGAATTATTCTTTCCGGTCTCGACGGTGACCGTACTTGGCGCCTAGCCGATTACATCAAGCGCGGTGGTTACGAGGCGCTGAAAAAGATCATTGCCGAGAAGATTTCTGCCGATGACGTCATTGCTGAAGTCAAGAAGTCGTCCCTACGTGGTCGGGGCGGTGCGGGCTTCCCGACGGGTCTGAAGTGGAGCTTCATGCCGCGGGCTTTTCCTGGTGCGAAGTATCTGGCCTGTAATTCCGACGAGGGTGAGCCGGGCACGTTCAAGGACCGCGATATCCTCCGCTATAACCCGCACTCCGTGATCGAAGGCATGATCATCGCTGGTTATGCAATGGGTTGTGAGCGGGGCTACAACTACATTCACGGTGAGATCTTCGAGGTCTACAGCCGTTTCGAGGAAGCGCTGCAGGAGGCGCGTGAGGCGGGCCTCCTGGGCAAGAACATCCTGGGTTCGGATTTCAGTTTCGATCTGTTCGCCCACCACGGCTACGGCGCCTATATCTGCGGTGAAGAAACCGCCTTGCTCGAGTCGATCGAAGGCAAGAAGGGGCAGCCGCGCTTCAAGCCGCCTTTCCCGGCGAGCTTCGGTCTTTACGGCAAGCCGACCACGATCAACAACACCGAAACCTTCGCGTCCATTCCCTACATCATCCGTGAGGGGGGCGATGCCTTCCTGGCGCTCGGCAAGCCGAACAATGGCGGCACGAAGCTCTTCTCGGTGTCGGGTCATGTGAACAAGCCCGGCAACTACGAGATCCCGCTGGGTACGCCTTTCGCCGATCTGTTGGAGATGGCGGGCGGGGTTCGCGGCGGTCGCAAGCTCAAGGCGGTCATTCCCGGCGGCTCTTCGGCTCCGGTGCTGCCGGCATCCATCATGATGGATTGCACGATGGACTACGACTCGATCTCCAAGGCGGGATCGATGCTCGGCTCCGGTGCAGTGATCGTGATGGACGAGAGCACCTGCATGGTCAAGGCGCTCGAACGGCTGTCCTATTTCTACTTCGAAGAATCCTGTGGCCAATGCACGCCGTGCCGGGAAGGTACCGGCTGGTTGTACCGGGTCGTTCATCGAATCGAGAACGGTCTCGGCCGTCCGGACGATCTGGATCTTCTGAACAGCGTCACGGCGAACATCATGGGCCGGACGATTTGTGCTCTGGGCGATGCAGCCTCGATGCCGGTGCAGAGTTTCATTAAGCACTTCGGCGACGAGTTCGCATTCCATATCGAACATAAGAAATGCCTTGTCCCGCAGGACGTACAGCGCGAAGGCAGCAAGATTTACGTGGCGTAGGCTCGACATGCTAGAAATCGAAATTGACGGAAAGCAGTTGCAGGTTCCTGACGGTAGCACCGTCATGGAGGCTGCCTCCCAAGTCGGCGCCTATGTGCCGCATTTCTGCTACCACAAGAAACTCTCCATCGCGGCGAACTGCCGCATGTGCTTGGTGCAGGTGGAGAAGGCCCCGAAGCCGTTGCCCGCATGCGCAACGCCGGTCACCAATGGGATGAAGGTCTGGACCCATTCCGAGCAGGCTGTCAAGGCGCAGAAGGGCGTCATGGAATTCCTGCTGATCAACCACCCGCTGGATTGCCCGATTTGCGACCAGGGCGGTGAGTGCCAGCTGCAGGACCTCTCAGTCGGTTACGGTGGCGTGCAGTCCCGTTACGAAGAAGAAAAGCGTGTGGTCGGCAACAAGGACCTCGGTCCGCTGGTGTTGACGGACATGACCCGGTGCATCAACTGCACCCGTTGTGTTCGTTTCACGACCGAGATTGCCGGTCTGATGGAACTCGGCCAGGCTTTTCGCGGCGAGCATGCCGAAATCATGCCGTTCGTCGAGAAGACCATTGATTCCGAGCTGTCGGGTAACATCATCGATCTGTGCCCGGTTGGTGCGCTGACCTCCAAGCCTTTCCGCTTCGGTGCTCGCGCTTGGGAGATGTCCCGCCGGAAGTCCGTGAGTCCTCACGACTCCCTCGGCAGCAACCTTGTCGTGCAGGTCAAGAATGATGTCGTGAAGCGTGTTCTGCCGCTGGAGAACGAGACTCTTAACGAGTGCTGGCTGAGCGACAAGGATCGCTTTTCCTATGAGGCGCTGAATGGAGAAGAGCGTCTGACCCGGCCGCAGATCAAGCAGGGCGGCAAGTGGATCGAGACGGACTGGCAGTCTGCGCTCGAATACGTTGCCAATGGTCTCAAGTCCGTCCGCAGCGAGCATGGTGCCGAGGCCATCGGCGCGCTTGTCTCTCCGCACAGCACCCTAGAGGAAATGCATCTTCTCCAGGCCCTCATGCGTGGGCTGGGTTCCGACAACATCGATTTCCGTCTGCGTCAGACCGATTTTTCGGCTGACACGCGTCGCGCCGGCGCGCCCTGGCTCGGTTTGAATGTGGCGGAGATCGGCAGCCTCGATCGCCTGTTCATTGTCGGCAGCTTCTTCCGCAAGGATCATCCGCTCGTTGCCCAACGCGTGCGTCAGGCCGTCAAGCGTGGCCTGAAGGTCAGCGTGCTGAACCCGGTCATCGACGACTGGCAGTTCAAGGTCGAGAACAAGATCCAGGTCAAGCCGTCGGCTGTTGCCGGTGCGCTGGTCGGCGTGGCAAAGGCCCTCGCGCAGAAGACCGGTCAGGATCTGGCTGAGGTCTTCGCATCTGCCGCCGCCGAGGTTGAGGTCGATGCTGCAGCCTTGTCCTTGGCCAACAGCCTCGCGTCCGGCAAGCAAGTGGCCGTCTGGATCGGCAACTACGCGCAACAGCATGCAGGCGCCGCCAGCATTGAAGCAATTGCCCAGGAAATCGCCCGTCTCAGCAAGGGCCGCTTCGGTATTCTCGGCGAGGCTGCCAACTCCGTCGGTGGCTACTTGGTCGGCAGCCTGCCCGCCAAGGGCGGCAAGAACGCCGCGGAGATGCTGAAGGCGCCGCTGAAGGCATACGTGCTGTTCGGTATTGATGCTGAACTGGATACCCAGGCCGGTCAGGCCGCGGTCGACACGTTGGGCAAGGCCGACACGGTCATCGCCTTGTCGGCTTTCAAGTCGGAGAGCGCGCTGGCCTACGCCGACGTGCTGCTGCCGATCGCGCCTTTCACCGAAACGGCCGGTGTCTTCGTAAATGCCGAAGGGCGTGCTCAGGCCTTCTACCCGGTAGTGAAGGCTGCCGGCGAGGTGCGCCCGGGCTGGAAGGTGCTGCGGGTCCTCGGGGAACTGCTGGGGCTTGACGGCTTCGGTTTCGACAAGGTCGAGGATGTGCGTCAGATCATTCTCGGGGCCGCGCAGGAAGTTGATCGCGCCCGTCTGAACAACGCGCTGGCCGTTGATTCCTTCGCGCTCGGAGCAGCCGCGCAGGGTGTGGAACGGGTTGCGGACATTCCGATTTATGCCGCAGATCCCATCGCACGGCGTTCCGCGCCGCTGCAGAAGACCCGGGATGGCCAGGCACCGGTGCTGCGGGCTAATGCATCCACGGTCGCCAAGCTGGGCCTGGAGGCAGGCGGCATGGCGAAGGTGAAGTCCGCAGCCGGTGCCGTGACCGTTCCCGTCGTGGTGGATGATGGCGTCGTCGAAGGAAGCATTTGTCTGGCTGGTGCCCACGCAGACACTTCGGCGCTGGGTGGCCTACATGGCGAAGTTAGCGTGGAGCGTGTGTGATGGAAGCCGTCATCGAACCCGTAGCGACTTTTTTTGGTGGTGCGTGGCCCCTGGTGTGGTCACTGCTGAAGATCATCGGCATCATTGCGCCGCTTTTCCTGTGTGTTGCCTATCTGACGCTGGCTGAACGCAAAGTCATCGGTTACATGCAGGTCCGTATCGGTCCCAATCGCGTGGGGCCGCGCGGCTTGCTGCAGCCGATCGCCGACGGCGTGAAGCTTCTGCTGAAGGAAGTCATCGTTCCTTCCGGCGCCAACAAGGGGCTATTCATCGTCGGGCCGGTTCTGGCTCTTGGTCCGGCGCTGGCTGCCTGGGCAGTGGTTCCCTTCAGCGACGGCTGGGTTATCGGTAACGTCGATGCCGGTTTGCTGTTCCTGCTGGCCGTGACCTCCATCGAAGTGTATGGCGTGATCATCGCGGGTTGGGCGTCCAACTCGAAGTATGCGTTCCTAGGTGGAGTTCGCGCCGCGGCCCAGATGGTTTCCTACGAAATCGCGATGGGTTTTGCGCTGGTTTGCGTGTTGATGATTTCGTCCAGCCTGAACCTGTCCGACATCGTGGCGGGGCAGGGCAAGGGGCAGGGCGCAGATCTCGGTCTTGGCTTCCTGAGCTGGAACTGGTTGCCGCTCTTCCCGATGTTCATCGTCTATCTGATTTCCGGTATTGCGGAAACCAATCGCGCACCGTTCGACGTTGTCGAAGGTGAATCGGAAATCGTCGCGGGTCACATGGTCGAATATTCGGGGATGGCCTTTGCGCTGTTCTTCCTCGGTGAATACGCCAACATGATCCTCGTTTCCGCGCTGACCTCCATCCTGTTCCTGGGTGGCTGGCTGTCGCCGGTGAGTTTCCTGCCGGATGGCTTCATCTGGCTGGCCATCAAGATCGCGTTCATTCTGTTCTTGTTTCTTTGGTTCCGCGCAACGTTCCCGCGCTTCCGCTACGACCACATCATGCGGCTGGGTTGGAAGGTCTTCATTCCGCTGACCCTCTTCTGGGTGGTAGTGGTTGCGGTGTGGATCATGTCGCCGTTGTCGTTGTGGAAGTAAGGGGATCAATATGGGTTCTATGAAGAATTACGTAGGGAGCCTGTTCCTTAAGGAGTTGCTTAAGGGCTTGGCACTGACCGGACGTCATCTCTTTGCCAGGAAGATCACGGTCCAGTTCCCCGACGAGAAGACGCCCCAGAGCTCCCGCTTCCGCGGCTTGCATGCCTTGCGTCGTTACCCCAACGGGGAAGAGCGCTGCATCGCATGCAAACTGTGCGAGGCAGTCTGTCCGGCGATGGCAATTACGATCGAGTCCGAGCAGCGGGATGATGGTTCCCGTCGTACCAGTCGCTACGATATCGACCTGACCAAGTGCATCTTCTGCGGTTTCTGCGAAGAAGCATGTCCGGTGGATGCCATCGTTGAAACCCGTGTTTTTGAATATCACGGCGAAAAGCGGGGTGATCTGTATTACACCAAGCAGATGCTTCTCGCGGTTGGGGATCGGTACGAGGCGCAGATCGCCAAGGATCGAGAGATCGATTCTAAGTACCGGTAAAAACGCGGAAGCGGATACGGACACACACATCGGAATACGCAGATGGATTTTCAGTCGGTAGTCTTTTACTTCTTCTCGACGGTCATGGTGCTCGCCTCGCTGCGAGTCATCACGGCACGCAACCCGGTGCACGCCGCCTTGTTCCTGGTACTGGCATTTTTCAGCGCAGGCGGGATCTGGATGTTGCTGCACGCCGAGTTCTTGGCCATCGCGCTGGTGATGGTTTACGTCGGGGCGGTGATGGTGCTGTTCCTGTTCGTCGTGATGATGCTCG
Source organism: Zoogloea sp. GDB6 (assembly GCF_056724105.1). Classification (NCBI taxonomy): domain Bacteria; kingdom Pseudomonadati; phylum Pseudomonadota; class Betaproteobacteria; order Rhodocyclales; family Zoogloeaceae; genus Zoogloea; species Zoogloea sp. GDB6. The sequence goes on from NZ_CM161497.1 coordinate 1,737,764, forward strand.
ACATCAATCTCGAACGGATTCGGCAAGGCTTCTGGAGCTATCTGCCCGTCGGCGCGCTGATCGGTGTGCTGATGGTGATCGAGATGGTCATGGTGCTGGGCGGGCGCTACTTCGGTCTCGAAGCGATGCCCAAACCCGCTGAGGTGGAGCAGGGTTACAGCAACACCAAGGAACTCGGCCGTCTCCTCTATACCGAGTACGTTTATCCGTTCGAACTGGCATCGATCGTGCTGCTGGTTGCGATGGTGGCTGCCGTGGCACTGACGCTGCGCAAGCGCAAGAACGTGAAGATCATCGATCCCGCGGTGCAGGTTGCTGTCAAGCGTGATGATCGTGTGCGCATCGTTTCGATGCGTGCAGAAAAAGAATAATTTCTGCTGGCGATCGTCAGGGGGGCCTAGTAATGCTTTCGTTGTCTCACTATCTGATATTGGGTGCCATTCTTTTCGCGATAAGCGTGGTGGGCATCTTCTTGAATCGTAAGAACCTGATCGTGCTGCTGATGGCGATCGAGTTGATGTTGTTGGCCGTTAATTTGAACTTCGTCGCCTTCTCGCATTATCTCGGGGACGCTTCAGGCCAGATTTTTGTGTTCTTCATCTTGACTGTGGCGGCCGCGGAGTCGGCCATTGGTCTGGCAATTTTGGTTGCGTTGTTCCGCAACCTGCGGACCATCCACGTTGATGACCTGGATAGCCTCAAGGGATAAGGAAGCGTTCGAATGACTGGGATGCAAAAGCTATATCTGCTGGTTCCGCTTGCGCCGCTCTTCGGCGCGATCATGGCGGGGCTATTCGGGAAGATCATCGGCAGGCGAGGGGCTCATACCGTCACCATCGCAGGCGTCGCGGCTGCGTTCGCGTTGTCGGTGATCATCTTCCAGGACGTCCAGGCGGGGAATACCTTCAATGGAACCCTGTACCACTGGGCTTCCAGTGGTGGTCTCGATCTTGAAGTCGGCTTCATGATCGATTCCCTGACCACGATGATGATGCTGGTGGTGACCTTCGTGTCGCTGATGGTGCACATCTACACCATCGGCTACATGTCTGAGGATCCTGGCTATCAGCGCTTCTTCAGCTACATCTCGCTGTTCACGTTCTCGATGCTGATGCTGGTCATGTCGAACAACTTCCTGCAGTTGTTCTTCGGCTGGGAAGCGGTGGGTCTGGTGTCCTACCTGCTGATCGGCTTCTGGTATACGCGTCCGACGGCGATCTTCGCAAACCTGAAGGCCTTCCTGGTCAACCGTGTCGGTGACTTCGGCTTCCTGCTTGGCATCGGTCTGATCGCGGCTTTCGCCGGCACCCTGAACTACACGGAAGTGTTCGCGAAGGCGGGTGAACTCGCTGGCATGACGATTCCGGAAACCGGCTGGCCTTTGATCACCGCCATCTGTATCGGTCTGTTCATCGGCGCCATGGGTAAGTCGGCGCAGGTTCCCCTGCACGTCTGGCTGCCGGATTCGATGGAAGGCCCGACGCCGATCTCCGCACTGATCCACGCAGCGACGATGGTGACCGCGGGTATCTTCATGGTTGCCCGCATGTCCCCGCTGTTCGAGCTGTCCGAGACAGCGCTGTCCTTCGTACTGATCATCGGCGCCACCACGGCTTTGTTCATGGGTTTCCTGGGCATCGTGCAGCACGACATCAAGCGTGTGGTTGCCTACTCGACGCTGTCTCAGCTGGGCTACATGACTGTCGCGCTGGGCGTGTCGGCGTACTCCGCTGCCGTGTTCCACCTGATGACCCACGCCTTCTTCAAGGCTCTGCTGTTCCTTGGTGCCGGTTCCGTGATCATCGGCATGCACCATGATCAGGACATGCGCAACATGGGTGGCCTGTGGAAGTACATGCCGGTTACGTGGATCACGTCGCTGCTGGGTTCCCTGGCGCTGATTGGTTTCCCGTTCTTCTCCGGTTTCTATTCCAAGGACACGATCATCGAAGCGGTGCAACTCTCGGAGCTGTACGGCTCGGGCTATGCCTACTTCTGCGTGATTGCCGGGGTCTTCGTTACGGCTTTCTATTCGTTCCGTATGTATTTCCTGGTTTTCCACGGCGAGGAGCGCTTCGGCAAGGCTCACCATGACCATGAGGACGCCGCTCATGGCCACGATGTCCATGCGGATGAGCACGACGACGCCCATGACGAGCACGGTCATGATGACGATCATCACGACGAGCATCATCATGGTTTGGCTCCGGGCCAGAAGCCGCACGAGTCTCCGTGGGTGGTTACTGTTCCGCTTGTGCTGCTGGCTATTCCGTCAGTGCTGATCGGTTACCTGTCGATCGACAAGATGCTCTTCGGTGATTTCTTCAAGGGCGTCATTCATTTCGCCGAGCACCACCACGCTATGGCCGAACTTGGCGAGGAGTTCCACGGTTCGGCTGCAATGGCGCTGCATGGCTTCACGTCGCTGCCGTTCATCCTGGCGATGAGTGGCGTTGCACTCGCCGGCCTGCTGTATCTGGTCGTTCCGTCGGTGCCGCCGGTGATCGCCCGCGTCTTTAGCCCGATCCATCGCCTGCTTGAAAACAAGTACTACTTCGACAAGATCAATGAAGCGGTTTTTGCCGCAGGTGCCCGACTGATCGGCCGCCTGCTGTGGAAGGTCGGCGACCAGACCATTATCGACGGCATCGCGGTGAATGGTACCGCCAAGGCTGTGGGCCTGATCGCCCAACTGTCGCGCCTCTTCCAGAGCGGCCACATCTATCAGTATGCGTTTTCGATGATTATTGGTGTTTTCCTGCTGCTGGCCTTCTGGGTCAATCGGGGCTGATCCGCTCGATAAAAAACGGCTTGAAACCACTTCACATAATTTAGGACTTTTGCGCCCCTCAGGGGGCGCATAGAACGGAAAGTAGAGATGACGGGTATTCCATTCCTCAGCCTTGCGATTTGGGTTCCGATCGTTGGTGGCCTATTAGCGCTCGCTTCGGGGTCGGACCGTAATGCGTCGGTCGCGAGATTTGTTGCGCTGTTTTTCGCGCTAGCGGGTCTGGCCGTCAGCATACCGCTCTACACGGGCTTCGATGTCACCACGAGCTCCATGCAATTCGTGGAAGCCTATCCGTGGATTCCGCGCTTCAACATCAACTACGTACTCGGTGTCGATGGCATTTCGGTGCTCTTCGTTCTGCTCAATAGCTTCATCACCGTGATCGTCGTGGTGGCTGGCTGGGAGGTGATCCAGGAGAAAGTCGCCCAGTACATGGCGGCCTTCCTGATCATGTCCGGCCTGATCAACGGCATTTTCTCCGCGCTCGACGGCGTGCTGTTCTATGTCTTCTTCGAGGCTTCGCTGATTCCGCTGTTCATCATCATCGGTGTGTGGGGCGGGGCTAACCGGGTGTATGCCGCGATCAAGTTCTTCCTCTATACCCTTGCCGGCTCGTTGCTGATGCTGATCGCGCTGCTCTACCTGTTCATGGAGTCCGGTGGTAGCTTCAACATTCTGGATTGGCATCAACTCAAGCTCGGCATGGATGTGCAGAGTCTGATTTTCCTGGCCTTCCTTGTTTCCTTCGCTGTCAAGGTTCCGATGTTCCCGGTGCACACCTGGTTGCCTGATGCCCACGTGGAGGCACCAACCGGCGGCTCGATCGTGTTGGCAGCCATTGCGCTGAAGCTGGGCGCATACGGTTTCCTGCGGTTTGCCCTGCCGATCGCTCCTGATGCTAGCCACGCCTTCGCACCGCTGATCATCACCCTGTCCCTGATTGCGGTGATCTACATCGGTTTCGTGGCGCTGGTGCAGACGGATATGAAGAAGCTGGTTGCTTATTCGTCCATCTCCCACATGGGTTTTGTGACCCTGGGCTTCTTCATCTTCAACCCGCTGGGTATTGAAGGGGCGATCGTCCAGATGATTTCCCACGGCTTCGTGTCTGCAGCGATGTTCGCCTCCATCGGTGTGCTGTACGACCGCATGCACTCCCGTCAGATCTCGGACTACGGTGGTGTGGTAAATGTGATGCCGAAGTTCGCTGCACTATTCATGCTTTTCGCGATGGCAAACTCCGGGCTGCCGGCTACGTCTGGTTTTGTCGGGGAGTTCATGGTTGCGCTCGGTGCCGTGAAGTTCAACTTCTGGATCGGTTTCGGCGCCGCTACCACGCTGATCCTCGGTGCTGCTTACACGCTGTGGATGTACAAGCGTGTGGTATTCGGTGCAGTTGCCAACCATCACGTGGCCGAACTGACCGACATCAACAATCGCGAGTTCGTTTTCCTTGCGATCCTTGCCGTGTGTGTTCTGGCCATGGGTATCTATCCCTTCCCGGTAACGGAAGTCATGCACGCGTCGGTCAATGAACTGCTCAAGCATGTTGCGGTGAGCAAGCTTTGAGCCTGTAACGGATACGAAACCAGCGGAATGTGGCCTTAAGATGAACTTTGTAATCCCTGATTTTTACCCGGCAGCGGCTGAGTTATTCGTCGTTGCAATGTCCTTCGTGATCCTCCTTGCGGGGACGTTCACGAAGCAGCCGCGCAACGTGGTTTACGCTCTGAGCCAGCTCACGCTGATCGGTGCGGCAGCAATCACGCTGTTCACGATGGACGGGCAGGTGAGCTTCACGTTCAGTAACATGTACGTGGATGATCTGATGGGCGATTTCCTCAAGCTCGTCGTTTACTTCGCTGTGGCGATCGCGCTGCTGTATTCGCGCAGCTACATGAACGATCGCAAGATCGAGACCACCGAGTACTATGTGCTGGCGATCTTTGCGACGCTGGGCATGATGGTGATGATCACCGCCAACCATTTCCTGACCATCTACCTGGGACTTGAACTGCTGTCTCTGGCCCTTTACGCGATGGTTGCTCTGCTGCGCGATTCCGCTCGTGCAACCGAAGCGGCCATGAAGTATTTCGTGCTGGGTGCGCTGGCTTCCGGTCTGCTGCTGTATGGCATCTCGATGCTGTACGGCGCCGCCGGCACGCTGGAGATCTCGGGCGTGGCCCAGGCCATCTACCAGCAGGCCGGCAACAAGACGGTGCTGCTGTTCGGCCTGGTGTTCGTCGTTGCTGGTCTGGCCTTCAAGCTCGGTGTGGTTCCGTTCCATATGTGGATTCCGGACGTCTATCAAGGCGCCCCGACGTCCATCACGCTCTTCATCGCCTCCGCCCCGAAGCTCGCCGCGTTTGCGATGGCCATGCGTCTGTTGGTCAATGGTCTTTTCGAGTTCGCCGAGCAATGGCAGTCGATGTTGATGGTGCTGGCTGTTTTGTCGATCGTACTGGGTAACCTGGCTGCGATCGCCCAGTCGAACCTCAAGCGCATGTTGGGTTACTCCGGTATCTCCCACATGGGTTTCATGTTGCTCGGCCTGGTGTCCGGCGTAGTTGGCGGTGATCGTCATTTCGCGCTCAACGCCTATAGCTCTGCAATGTTCTACGTCGTGTCCTACGTACTGATGAGCCTGGCGTCTTTCGGTGTGCTGCTGCTGCTGTCGCGTGCAGGGTTCGAGGCCGAAGCGCTTGACGATTTCAAGGGTTTGAACAAGCGTAATTCCTGGTTTGCCGGCGTGATGGCCATGGTGATGTTCTCCATGGCGGGTATCCCGTTCTTCGTGGGTTTCTTTGCGAAGTTTTCCGTTCTGCAGGCCGTCGTTGCGGCTGGTTATATCTGGGTCGCGATCCTGGCTGTGGTGATGTCGCTGATTGGTGCGTTCTACTACCTGCGCGTCGTGAAGATCATGTTCTTCGACGAGCCGCTGGATGCGACGCCCATTTCTGCTCCGGCTGACATGCGGGCGCTGCTGTCCCTGAACGGTATCGCCATCGCTGTGTTGGGCTTGGCTCCGCAGGCATTGATGTCTCTGTGTGCCTATTCGCTGCTGGGCTCGCTCTAGGCGCGTTTGAGGCAATAATTTCTAACATCACTGAAAAGGCAGGCGGCAAGTGAAGAATTTTGGAGAGTTCGTCCTGTTATTTGCTCTGGCGAACCTGCCTTTCTTCAGTGAGCGGCTGTTCTTCGTAATCCGTCTGGCGAAGAAGAAGGCGGTTTTTCTGAGAATGCTGGAGCTTGTGGCCTATTACTTCGTGGCGGGCGTATTTCTTGGCGCCAGGGAAGTGGCTGAGAATGGCTCCCGTTATGCCCAGAATTGGGAGTTCTTTGCGATCACGATGTGCCTGTTTGCTGTTTTTGCATACCCAGGGTTTGTTTATCGTCACCTGTGGTCACGTGAGTTGAATTCCTAGGCGCGCGCATTGCGTGTCCCATCGGGTATCGGATACATGTGTATGCAGATGGATGAAGTGATCATGTGAAACTGTGGACCTTGGTCCACAGTTTTGCTTTTTGGGGCACGGGGCGTGTTTGTATGTCCTGAAACGATCGTCTAGCATTCAGTCAACCGTGTTTTTTGCTTATTGGAGCTGGATAGAATTACGTTTCAAAATGAAATTTTCGGGGCCTCTCATCGAAAGGGAGACGAGGGGAGTGCTTGTGGTAAGGCCGTAGTTTGGCGAAATCATTTCAGTCATCGCACATGATTCAAAAAATCGAAAATTTCGTTATTGTTGGGCGCACTAGTGATGGCAGGACTTTTCGTCCTAGTGATTGGGCGGATCGCTTGTGCGGGATAATGTCCGTATTCGGAGCGGACAATCGCATGACTTATTCGCCCTATGTAAGGCCTGCGTGTAATTTGAGGGGAGACAAGACGGTGTTGGTGGATGCGAGAATCCACGATATTGAACCGCTGGCCTACAATTTCCTGCGTAATTTTGCAAAGGACAACGATCTGCAGGTGGAGTCACTGCCTGATGACCATTTTGGTTGACAGTGTTCAGCGGCGTTGTCGGTTTGCCGGTGTTCTAATTGATGTCGTGAAATGATAATGGGCCACGCTGTGCGTGGCCCATTATCATTGGGGATGTGGTCTGCTCAGACCAGAATTTCTACGACGCGCGGATGGTCGAGGAAAGCCTGAGGGCTTGCGCTTGCGCCGTAGGCGCCCGACTGGAACACCACGACGAGATTGCCGGGCTTTGCATCGGGAAGATGCATCCGGTCGGCCAGGATATCGAGCGGTGTGCAGAGAGGGCCTACAACGGATACGCTCTGACTGGAGGGCTCATCCATGCGATCACCAATGGCGACTGGGTAGTTCTTGCGGATGACTTGGCCGAAATTTCCGGAGGCTGACAGGTGATGATGCAGGCCGCCGTCAGCAACGAGGAAGGTATGACCGCGGGAGTCTTTGCGGTCTACGATCTTGCAGACATACACACCGGCTTCGCCCACCAGATAGCGCCCCAGTTCGATGACGATCTCGGCACCAGGAAGTTTGGCGGCCGCTTCCTCTTCTATGGTCTTGAGATTCGCACCGATTGCAGCAAGGTCCAAGCGTTGTTCGCCGGGGAAATACGGGATTCCGAAGCCTCCGCCAAGGTTCAGAAACTTGACCGGCGCTGGAGCAGCCTCGGCAAGCCTCAGGGCCAGATCGAAGCACTTGCGCTGGGCTTCAACGATGGCGTCGGGGCGCAGGTTCTGGGATCCCGCAAAGAGGTGGAAGCCCTCGAACGCAAGACCGGCCCGACCGATGTCGGCGAGCAGGTCGGGTACGCGTTCGGCATCGACGCCGAACTGTTTGGGGCCGCCGCCCATCTTCATGCCGGAACTCTTTAATTCGAAATCGGGATTTACGCGCACAGCTACGCGCACCGGCCAGCCGCTCTCCTGGCGAATGGCGGCCAGTTCTGTCACTTCGCGGAAGGATTCCACGTTGATCAGGATGCACGCGGCGACGGCCTGGCGCAGTTCTTCATGACGCTTGCCCGGCCCTGCGAAGCTGATGTCGCGGGGATTGGTGCCGCTGTCAAGGGCAATCCTCAGTTCGCGTCCTGAGGCCACGTCGATGCCGTCCACCAGACGGGCCATATGATCGACCACCGCAGGCATCGGATTGGCCTTCATCGCGAAATGGAGCTTGATGCCGGTCGGCAAGGCGGCTCTCAGCTCAGCGACACGTCGGGTCAGCAGGCTGCGGTCGTAGGCGTAGAAGGGGGTCTGTCCGACACGCTCAGCCAGGCGGCGGAGGGGAATACCGCCGATCAGCAGTTCGCCGTCGGCGGACTGGAATTGATCCATGGCGACATGGACCGGCTTGTCGCGGCTTGCATCACTCATTGCTGTACCTTGTGGGCCATTTCGTATTCGGTGGAAAGTGCCTTGCGGTCGATCTTGCCATTGGGATTGCGCGGTAGCGGACCCTCGCGAGCTTCGATTGCGGCAGGAACCATGTAGGCGGGCATGCGCTGTTTGCACTCGTTGAGCAAGGCCGCGGTGTCAAGCGGTGCGCCGTCCTTGCCAGTGGCGATGACGCAGATGGAATGACCGAGGCTAGGATGCGGCACGCCGAAGGCCACGCATTCGCCGACCAGTTGGGTGCTGTACAGGATCTCTTCGACTTCAGTAGGACTGACGCGATAGCCGGAGGTCTTCATCATTTCGTCACGGCGTCCGATGAAGTAAAGATAGCCCTCTTCATCACGGCGAACGGTGTCTCCCGAGAACACCGCGATTTCCGGCAGGACGAAGCCCGACTGACGGCCGGGAGCAGTGTTCGGCAGGGGCTTGAAGCGCTCGGCAGTCTTGTCCGGGTCATTCCAGTAGCCCATTGCAACCAATGCACCGCGTTGGACCAACTCACCAGGCTCATTGGGGCTGCACTCAGAACCGTCTTCCCGCAGCACCATCACTTCGGCGTTGGGAATGGCTTTGCCAATCGAGTCTGGCCGGATATCGGCTTGCTCAGGTGGCAGGAAGGTGGCGCGGAATGCTTCGGTGAGCCCGTACATCAGGAAGGGCTTTGTCTTGGGTAACTGGCTACGGAGCAGCTTGAGGGTCTCCAGCGGCATGCGTCCGCCAGTATTGGCGAAGTAGCGCAGATGGTCTGTAACCTCGGCTGGCCATTTTAGCTGAGCGAGCTGAATGTATAGCGGAGGGACAGCGGTAAGGCCGGTGACTCTCTCGCGGACGACGGTCTTGAGTACGTCTTGCGGCAGCAAGTAGTTCAACAGCACGACTTTTGCGCCGGAGTGGAAGGCCGTTGTGAGCTGGGAAAAGCCCGCATCGAAGGACAGGGGCAGAGCGGCCAGTAGCGTGTCATCCGGACTGTTGCCGAGATAGCTGGCTACGCTCTTGGCCCCGGCCACCATGTTCCGATGGGACAGTACAACGCCTTTCGGTCGTCCAGTGCTGCCTGATGTATACAGGATGGACAGCAAATCTGTGTCGATGATCCGATGTCCCGCCTGCTTGCTGGCAGAGAGGAGATCTTTCCAATGCACGATGTTCACGCCCGTGAGGTTGGGCGCGGTTGCCGGTGTGGTGATCAGCACGATATGGCGTAGATCGTGGCAATGGGGCAGTGTATCCGCGAGCAGGGGCAAGCGCTCTGCAGAGGTCACCAGCACACGGGCGTTACAGTCGCGCAGGATATGCATGACCTGCTCGCCCTTGAGAATTGGATTGATCGGAACGAAGGCGCAGCCGGCGCGGGCGGCGCCGAAGCTGGCGACGACTGTCTCGATGCGCTTTTCCAGAAAAATGCCGATTCTTTCACCGCGTTCAAGCCCTAGGCCAACTAGGCCGGCAGAAAATCCGCCCACCTGTGCGTCCAGGTCCGCATAGCTTAGGGTTGTGGCGCCCGCTGTCAGAGCTGGTGATGTGGGTGCTCGCTCGGCCGAGGCACTGATCAGTTCGTGGAGTAGGGTGGTGTTGAGCATTGATTGAGAGAACGATTGTCGAGCCACGTGGGTGCGGGGCAGATGCATCAAGCATCGGGGCTGTTGAAGTCTATCCTAGCTTTCCTCTGTGGGCTGCGTGCAGGATTACACCATATGACAAATCTTGACTGGCTATTGAGGAAGGCCGTCTAACAGGCGCGCAAGTTCGGCAGTTCTTGAGCGGCGTGAGCAGGTGTCGGCCAAGCTGCGCAGAACTCCGCTCAATTGCTGGTTGTGCCACTGGTGCAGAGCCTCGTTCAGCAGACTTCGAATAGCGGAAGTATTGGCTATATCAGTAATCCAGGGGGCATCCAGCTTCTTCATCAGAGCTGCAGTGCTGCCGGCGGAGTCTGTCAGCGCGATGATCGGCCGACCGGCACGTGCGTACTCGTAGAGTTTGGCTGGGATCTGCTTGTTGCAGCTTGCGCCTTGCAGCAGCAGCAAGCCATCGGCGCGCATCATTTCTTGCAGGGCACTCCGATAAGCAATTGAAGGCTCAATCGAGACAATATCGTCGATGCCATACTCTGACAGCAGTTTGGTGTAGTAACTGTCGCTGCCTGTAGCACGCAGAATGACATGCAGTGTTTCCTCGGATGCTTCTCCAGCAGCCTTCATCTCTTTCAGTGCAGCAAAAAACGGCTTGGGATCTCGTTCTTCTGGATAGAGTAGACCACTGTGGATAAGGACCATCTGTCCTGGAAGGCCGATACGGCTGGCGTCGAGTCCTGTTTCTGCGTCGCGGAAATTGTCTTCGTCAAACCCGTTTTCGATGACCGCCCAGCAACTTGCTGGCTTGTTCGGGTAGCGCTCCGCGTACATGTCCCGTGTGCCAGTAGTGGTGAATATCGCGTGGGTGCAATGCTTGATCAGCGCCTGTTCCAGCCGCCTGTGGGCCCGCCAAGTGGCAGGATTGGTCGGATAGCCCGGCTCCGTCATGGCATCTCGAAAGTCGACAATGAGCGGAAGTCCGGAGAGGCGATGGAGGGTCAGCGCGATGAGGTGGGCCGTGGCGATGGGGAAGGTCGAAAAGATTGCCTTGGGGCGATGTTTGCGAATCAGTTTGAGGCCCTTTATCACTCCCGCCGGCCACCAGCTCACCCAGCGGTCTGGTTGAGCCATCCATCGGAAGTAACGTCCCTTGAGCGAGAGGTGGCGAGCCGTGTCGAGACCGAAGGCGCGCTCCACGATAAGGCCCGGTGGGATTTCTTTCATCTGATCATCGCCGATGGCCTCATAGGCCCGAGGCGAAACCGTCAGGATCATTGGCTCCCAGTCGTGGTCGCGAAGATATTGGGAGAACTTCAGTGTACGTTGGATTCCGCTACTGACCCGCACGGGGGGGTAGTGGTAAGCGATCATCAGTACGCGTCGATCAGGCATGGGCACGTGTCTCGCTCCTTGAAAGGGCGCTTTGTAGCGCAGCCTCGCAGAGAGTGGCAATGGCTGAAAAATTGATTGTGGATAAGCTGCGGCAGTGTAACCGAGTGGATGTGCTAATTCCGCGACAAGCTACGTTCATTTGCGCATTTCGGCGCCTGTAGCCGCACGCAAGGGCGCGATGACGACGACAGGCTTACATGGAACCAGGGCGCAGCACTGATGATGGTGATCTGAATCGGGCCCAAGCACAGGAAATTGGCACTGAAGAGAGTGCGAATGCCAAGGCGACCATGTGCGGCCAGTGATGCTGGATTGAAGGCCGAGATGCGTGAGATGCTCCAACTGATGCCATGTCCACTCAGGTGAGCATTGGCACTGTCCCACAGCCGGGCAAAGGTGCGACCGATCCGATATTTCGGTTCCACATGAACGTCGTAGTCCCAGACGCAATGCTGGGGGTCGGCAAGTTCGTAGCGGCAACGTACCTCATCTTCGTCATAGGCATTGAAGGCCAGCCACAGGAATCCCGCAAACTCTTCCCCGGATAAGGCAACGAAGCAATGGGCGCCATCACTCATGCGCTTGGCAATGACCTCCGGTGGGCGAGGGAAGGCCGACGTCAGCGGAGAGCCAGGCTCAAGGAAAACGACCGGATTCTTGGTCGATGGGCGGCAGGCAGGTCGGTCTTGTACCGGTTGAGCGACGAGGTAGTAGCGCTTGATATAGGCGCGACCGGCGCTGAGTTTGCGCAATGCGTAGTCGAGGAGATACAGGCCGCCATTCAAGGTGCCCAGTTGAATGAAGTTATTGCGAATGCGCTTGAGAGGCATGTGGTTGGTTTCGCGATGGAACGACTGGGCGATGGCCGAACTGGCGCTGTTCGCGTTCAAAGACGGTGCGTGGAGCGCGTGGAAGCGGAGGAGGCAAGAGCATGCGCTAAGCTTGCTACCTATATCACGGTCCGTACGATGATCGGCTCGCATATAATGATATCAGTCTTGCTGTTGCCGGGCCTTGTGTTCCGGATGCTGTTTTAGTGTTTGCTTACCCGATTGGAGTTAGCTTTTGGATACGAAGAAGGAAGTTCTGTCGATTCTCGACGAAGTCTTGAGCCTGGGGGGGAATACGGCCCAGTTCGATGTAGACACCCCGTTGCTGGGTGCTTTGCCGGACCTGGACTCGATGGCCGTCGTCGGTGTGATCAACATGTTGGAAGAGCGGTTCGGTTTCATCGTCGAGGATGACGAGATCGATGGCTCGACCTTCGAGACCGTTGGTTCCGTCATTGCCTTTGTGAATGGAAAGCTTGCCTGAATGACTCTGCCGAGGCCGCGGCGGGAGGCTTTTTATCTCCCGGGGCCCCTGCTCGGTGGACGGTTCTGTCTTCTGACTCGTGCTCCCGATCCGATCGGTACGCTGATTTTTGTGCACCCGTTTGCCGAGGAGATGAACAAATCCCGGCGAATGGTGGCACTGGCTGCCGAGGCCTTTGCTTCGCAGGGCTGGTCGACGCTGCAGATCGATCTGACCGGTTGTGGGGATAGCGGCGGGGAGTTTGGTGAAGCCTCCTGGCGTGCTTGGGTCCAGGATTGCCATGATGCTTGGGTATGGGCGACGGCCAATCTGCCGGGACGACTCGTGTTGTGGGGGATGCGCACGGGGGCTTTGCTTCTGGCTGATCTGCTTCGTTCCACGGGAATTGCAGCTCCGCTGTTGCTATGGCAACCGGTGGGTAACGGGCGCCAGCATCTGACCCAGTTTCTGCGTCTCAAGGCAGCGGCTGAAATGATGGCCGACACCGATGCCAAATCCGCCATGGATGCGGCCAGGTCGTCGTTGAAGGCTGGTGAATCCGTGCTGGTGGCCGGTTATGCCTTGCCGCCCGCGGTCGCTAACGGTCTGGAGACGGCAAGCCTGGGCTTGCCGGATGCTTATCCGGCGCCGGTGGTGGCACTTGAAGTGGGGAGCGAAGGCCGCGAGGACGTGACGCCAGCGTTGCGGATACTCATTGACCGTTGGCAGAGTGCTGGAATTCAGGCGAGAGCCGAATCCGTGGCAGGTGCTGCTTTTTGGCAGACGCTGGAGATCGAAACCAGTTCGGCACTGATCGATGCGTCCGTACGCGCTCTGGAGACGTTCTCATGAGCGTTTGGCGCGATGTTCCAGTCATCTTCGAATGTGCTGGCGAATCTCTGATGGGTATTGTCTCGGCGCCCCAGAAGGAGGCCGCGGTCGGTGTCCTTGTCGTGGTGGGTGGGCCTCAATACCGGGTCGGTTCTCATCGGCAGTTCGTCTTGCTGGCAAGATATCTATCGGCGCATGGGGTTCCATGCATGCGTTTTGACTATCGAGGCATGGGCGACTCCCGTGGTGTTGAACGCAGTTTCGAGAACGTAAGCCAAGATATCGAGGCGGCAATCGGCGCCTTCCTCGAGACCCAGCCCGGCTTGCGGCAGATCGTGTTATGGGGGCTGTGTGACGGCGCCAGTGCGATCTGCTTTTATCCCGCCGCCAATGATCCGCGTGTCGCGGGATCCATCCTGCTGAACCCTTGGGTCCACACCGAAGTGGGTGAGGCGAAGGTGTTTCTCAAGCACTATTATCTGCAGAGACTCACTGACCCTTCATTCTGGAAAAAGCTGCTGGGCGGCGGAGTCAATATTGGGCAGTCGGTGCGTTCCTTCTTTTCGACCGCGAAGGCCGCACGAGGTGCCGTGTCTGAGGGACCGGTGCCGTCCAAGGATCATGATGTAGTGCTGCCTGAGCGGATGATGCGTGGTCTGGCAGTGCGGGAAAACGAGCCATTGGCCATTTTTCTGAGTGGCCGTGACTACGTGGCGCGCGAGTTCGATGACGTCCTGGCAGCCAGTCCCGGGTGGCAGAGGTTGGTGGCATGTCGGGGGGCGGATGTGAAACGCTTCCCGGATGCCGATCACACCTTGTCCGGGCCTGGTGACGTGGCTGCCGTATCGGAGGCAACCTTGAGCTGGCTCGTGGCCAAGGGGTTCGCTCAGGTGTGAGCGACGGGCCGGGTGTTTGCCCGACCCGTCGTCATCAGTTCGAGACGCTCTGACGCAGACGCTTCAGTTCGGGCACGCAGGAGCCGCAGTTGGTACCGCACTTGGTGCGGGTCTGCAGAGCCTCGAGGGATTCGCCGGCCCGGAAGGCGGCCAGGATGTCGTCCTCGGCCACGTCGAAGCAGTTGCAGATCACCTTGCCGCGGGCGGCCTGGCCTGCGGGCGGCTGGGTCAGCGGTGCCAGCAGCCACTGGCGGACGGCCGCGGCGGAGTGTCCCTGCACCATCATGTCGGCCAGCCAGTCGGCGGCTTTGGTCTCGCCGGCCAGGCGCACCGCGGTGAGGGAGTCGCCTTCCACGAGGGCGCGCTTGGCGATGTCCTTGCGACTGTCCTGGTAGGACAGCACCTTGGTGGGGTCGTCGAGGGCCAGTTCCTTGTCCAGGGCTTCCAGCAGTGCGGGTTCCAGCTCCTCGCCGCGGGCCTTCAGCACGACCACCGGAGCAGTGCGTCCGGCCAGCGTCAGGCTGGCGTAGGGGAAGTGGGGCAGCCAGCGGCGCAGCCCTTCCATGACTGCGAGCGGGTTGGGATGGAGTTGTCCGTCCTCACCCATCTCGGTGCGCCGCATCGCCACCAGAGCCTTGCCGGCCGTGTATTTCTCCACCTGCACGGCGGCGTGCTTGAGTTCGGGCTGCTTCGAGTAGGGGTCGAAATCGCCGGGCAGCAGGACGTTAACGCCCTGGCCACCCATCGTGTTGCCGCCCCAGTGCATCGGCACGAAGCACTGGCCGGGGCGCAGCGTTGCCGTTTCCAGCACCTTCAGCACTACTTCACCGCGCCGGCTCTTCACCTTGACCAGATCGCCGGTGGCGAGGCTGCGGCGTTCCATGTCGTCCTTGTGCATGTGCAGCATGGGCTCCGGCTCATGGCTGTACAGGCGGGCCACCAGGCCGGTGCGGCTCATGCCGTGCCATTGGTCGCGCAGGCGGCCGGTGTTGAGGTGCAGCGGGTAGCGGGCGCTCGGCGACTCGGCGGTGATGCGGTGCTCGGTGACGACGAAGCGGGCCTTGCCGGACGGGGTCGGGAAGACGCCGTCTTCGTAGAGCCGGACCTTGCCCTGGCTGGCGCCTTCGGGGAAGGGCCATTGCTGGGGGCCGACGTTCTCCAGCGTCGCATAGCTCAGGCCGGTGATGTCCAGGTCACGGCCACGGGTGGATTCCCGGTGCTCGTTCCAGATCTCTTCCGGCTTGCCATAGGGGAACATGCGGGCGGCCAGCTCGCCCTTGCCGAGGCGGGCGCCCAGACGCCGGGCGAAGTCCACCACGATCGCCCAATCGTGGCGGGCCTCGCCCGGCGCGGACACGGCAGGTCGGACGCGGCTGATGGCGCGCTCCGAGTTGGTGACGGTGCCGTCCTTCTCGCCCCAGGTGGTGGCGGGCAGCAGCAGGTCGGCGTAGGCGCAGGTTTCGGTTTGGTTGAAGGCTTCCTGCACGACGACGAATTCGGCGGCCTGCAGGGCTTCGTGGATCAGGGCCTGGTCTGGCATGGACTGAGCCGGGTTCGTGCAGGCGATCCAGACGGCCTTCACCTCACCGGACTTCAGTGCGCGGAACAGTTCGACGGCGCTCTTGCCCGGCTTGTCGGGTACGCTGTCCACGCCCCACAAGGCGGCGACTTCGGCGCGGTGCTCGGGGTTGGCCATGTCCCGGTGGGCGGACAACAGATTGGCCAGGCCGCCGACTTCGCGGCCACCCATCGCATTGGGTTGGCCGGTCAGCGAGAAGGGGCCGGCACCAGGGCGGCCGATCTGGCCGCTGGCCAGGTGCAGGTTGATCAGGGCCGAATTGTTATGGGTGCCGAAGGAGAACTGGTTGAGCCCCTGGCAGTACATGGACATCGTGGCCTTCGAGGTAGCGAAGATCTGTGCCGCCTCCTCGATGCGCTTCTTGTCCAGCCCGCAGATGGTGGCCGCCATCGCTGGCGTGTATTCGCGGACGGTCTTCTTCAGCGCGTCGAAGCCTTCGGTATGGGCGTCGATGTAGTCCCGGTTCACCCAGCCTTCCCACAGCATCACGTGGAGCATCGCGTTGTACAGCGCGATGTCGGTGCCGGGCAGCAGGGCCAAGTGCAGGTCGGCGGCTTCGACTGTATCGGTGCGACGCGGGTCGATGACGACCAGCTTCATGTCCGGGTTGGCCTTGCGGGCGTCCTCGATGCGGCGGAAGGCGATCGGGTGCGCAAAGGCGGTGTTGCTGCCGGTAATGAACAGCGCGTTGGTGTGGGCGATGTCCGCGTAGCTGCAGGGCGGCGCGTCGGCGCCCAGGCTCAGCTTGTAGCCGGCCACCGCGCTGGACATGCACAGGCGGGAATTCGTATCGAGGTTGTTGCTGCCGACGAGGCCCTTCATCAGCTTGTTGAAGACGTAGTAGTCCTCGGTCAGTAGCTGGCCGGCGCCATAGACGGCGACCGCGTCGGGGCCGTGTTCGGCGATGATCGCCGCGAAGCGCTCGGCGGCCGTGTCGAGGGCCGCGTCCCAGCTCACGCGCTGGCGGGTGCTGCTGCGATCGGTGCGCAGCTCTGGGTACAGGGCGCGGGCGATCTGGGTGTCGGGCGCGGCGGTCAGGTGTAGTGTGGCGCCCTTGGTGCACAGGCGGCCGAAGTTGGCCGGATGGTCCGGGTCGCCCCGGACGCCGGTGATGCGACCGGCTTCATGTTCGATTACGACACCGCAGCCGACGCCGCAGTAACAACAGGTGGATTTGGTTTCTGCCATCACGACTCCTTTGGTGGAGGGAGTCCAGCAAGCGTCGTGCCATCCGCCTAAGTCGCTGTTTTCCTTGCTTGGCTCCATTCGCGCGCACCAAAGAGTGGCGGCGTGGTGTCTAAATGGTGCGGCCGCTGTAGCCGCGCACCAGGAATGGGCGCGGCTACAGCGGCTCAGGGTCGATGAAGGCGGTCGATCAGGCGAACACCTTCCAGGAACGGGCCGTGCGGGTGCCGAAGATCTGCGGGGCCTGTGGCAACTGATTGGTCGGCAGGAAGCCCGGCGTGATCTTCTTGAACCAGTCCTGATAGCTGGCGGTGGCCGGCAGTGAAGCCAGCGCCTTTAGTGCGTAGTAGGTAAAGGCCCCGTTCGGACGGCCCTTGAAGCTGGTGTCCCAGCTGAACTGACTGTCGGTGCAGCCGGCCAGCAGCAGGTCACCACCGCTGCGCGACAGGCCGCCCGAGGTGGGTAGCTTAGCGACGCGTGGGGCCGGCAGGTCAGCTGCTTTCATCCATGCCTCGGGCGGGAGGAAGCGGGCGCGGGGCAAGCCTGGGTCGAGGTCGAGTGAGTTGCCGCGGGTGACGCTACCCGAGTGGCAGCTGTCGGAGATCAGTACTACCCGCACGCCGGCAGCATGGTGGGTGAAGATTGGTGCGATCTCGTCGTCCAGCAGCACATTGCCGGAACTGATGTCCCACGGGCACAGACCCTCGTCGCGGCCGTCGGGTTCGTCGCCGTTCTGGTCCGGCACCCAGGTGCCGTGGCCGGAGTAGGTGATGATGATGGAGTCGCCCTTGGCCGCGCCGCCGATCAGGTCGGTCATGGCGCCGACCATCGCGGCTTTGGTGGCCTGGCTGTCGAGCAGCTTGGTGACGGCGAAGCCGCGCGCAGTGAGTGCGGCGGCCCAGTCGGTGGCGTCGTTGACGCAGCCGCTCAGGTCGTTCTGCGTGCCCGGGTAGTCGTTGATGCCGATACACAAGGCTTTCTTGCTCATGATCTTCTCCCCCCTCTCTCATGTCGTTTGGGCCATGCAGAGCCTGGCGGCCCAGATCATTGCACTGGCATGGCCCTTGGATTTAAGCACGGGGCGGGGAAAGGTCAATGACAGCCTGTGCGGGCGCGGCCTCAGGCCGTGGCGCGGGGGACGCGGCTGAGTTCCTTCAGCGCGCTGGCCTGATCGAGGATTGGCTGCGGAATCGCCATCTCGCCGGCCAGCATGGCGTGGATCAGTGCGGCGTTGGCGGCGACTTCCGGATCGTCGGCACGTCCTTCGACCGGCGGCGCGCCGCCTTCCTCGGCCGGGAAGGCGATCTGTGCGCTGCCATTCACGAAGACTTCCAGCCGCGGTCGGCGGCGCGGATTGGCGAAGGCTTCACCTTCGGTGCCGCGCAGCAGCATGGATACGCCGCCGGTGGCGACGAGGTGCTCGTGGATGCGTTCCAGGTACTCGGGGTGGGTCATCGAGGCGACCCGCACGCTGTGGCCCGGCGCCGGATCGAGCAGCTTGGCCAGCGTATGGCCGCTGTTGCGTACGCCAAGACGCGGGCGTAGGGCGAGCAGCGGCGCCAGCCCCGGCGCCAGGGCTTCCAGCGGAAGGCAGGTCAGATGCTTTTCGGCGAGTTGGGCTTCCGCCTCTGCGAGGCTTGCCGCCGGATGGATGTCGAGGGCCGCCAGTAGTTCGAAGGGGCTGACCCGGCTGTCGAAGTCGTGGCGCCCCTGGATCAGCACCGGCACGCCGTCCCGCGCCAGCAGCAGGGCCAGCAGGGGCATCAGATTGGCCTGCCGACGGGCGCCGTTGTAAGTGGGCAACACCACCATGCGGGGACCGGCGGGAACGCGGATGCGGGCCGTGCGGGCGTCGAGGGCGCGCTGGAAGCCCAGCAATTCGTCTGTAGACTCGGCCTTGATGCGCATCGACAGAATGATGGCGCCCAGTTCCAGATCGGGCACGCGGCCGTCGAGCATGTCGCCGAACAGGGACTCGGCCTGGTCGATGGTGAGGGGCTTGGAGCCTTTCGGCCCGCGGCCGATCTCCTTGATGAATGGGGCGTAGGACATGGGGAAGAGTGCGCGTATCGGTGGATGACCGCCGAAGTGTATCGGAAGCGCCGCTCCGGCTGGCGATACGGGGTCGCGTCGGGCGGTGAGGGTAGGGCCTATGGGATGTCCAGCGCGATGTCCCGGATCGGCAACCGGGCCACTCCCTGCGGGCCCACCGCCTCGTCGCCGCGGGACGTCACGCGGGCAAACTGGAATCCGGCGAGGCCCGCCAGCGAGAGCTTCAGGCTGCCCAGTTCCTGCTTGAGGCTGGCATCGAGAAAGACCAGCCTGGCGCCCAGGGCGTTGGTTGGTGCGCCGCTGCCGAGCTGCCTCAGCGCGAAGTCGCGCCACGCGGGGTAGTCCCGGCCGCCGATCGTCAGTATCAGGGGCGAGCAGCGGGCGACGCCGTAGTAGGTCAGGGGCTCGCGCTGTTCCCCGACCTTGCGGGCAGAGATGTCGCGGGTCAGATCGAGGCCATCAATCTTCAGGGTGCCGCTGGTGGGCAGGCCATCGACGCTCAAGCCGAAGGTGGACACCAGCCACGGGCGCTGCTTGACGCCGAGGGGTGGCTTCACCGGATTGCCGGGCGGGAGTGCGGCGATCCGCTCGGGCTGGAGGACGGCGCGGGCCACGTAGACATCCTTCAGCGTGGCGGAGCAGGGTGGGAAGTGCAGTTCGGTGAGCACGCAGCCGGCCAGCCGAAAGCCTTCCTGGACATTGCCGTTGAGATCCGTGCGCAGCACTTCCAGGTCGAGCAGGTGATGACCGCCACCGCCCAGTTCGAGCACCCACTTCGCCAGCAACGGGAACGACTGCGGTTGCAGGGACAGGATCAGCTTGCCGAGCTCCGGTTCGCCAATCTGGATGTCGTTTCGCGACGTTGGGACGCCGGTGCCGGGTTCGTGAACCGACCAGTTGATCTCGGGCAGCGTGTAATCCACTAGCGGGAAGATGGCCCCGTCGATGCTCAGGTAGCTGCCTCCGGCGGCGTAAGGGGGCAAAGCGCGTTCGGCCATGATGAACTCTCCTCGATGGAGGGGTCTTACGCTGTGGAGCCGCCCCGCATCCAAGATAGATGCCGTCAGCGCCAAAGACAATGACGATGTCACGTCTTCGTCTGGGTGCCGTGGCCGGTGGCAGCTGCGCCACCGCGGCGGCATGCTGGCGGCTGACGTGAATCGAAAGGGAGAAAGGGTGTGAGATCCGTTTTCTGGAGAGTTCTGCGCAACGCTGCCGCGCTGTTGGGCGTGGGCTTGTGCGTTCCGGCGCTGGCCGCGCCGCAGGTGGATACGCTGCGCCTGCCACCGGGTTTCCGGGTCGAAGTGCTCACCGATCAGGTGCCAAACGCCCGCGGGATGAGCCTCGGTGACTTCGCCGATGGGCGCGGCGTGATCTATGTTGGCAGCCGCACGGCTGGCAAGGTCTATGGGGTGGAGATCGACAAGGGGCGGGCGACGCGCGTGCACACGCTGGCCAGCGGGCTGGAGCAGCCGGTGGGCGTAGCCTACCGGAACGGCAGCCTGTTCGTGTCGGCGGTGTCGCGCATCGTGGTCCTCGACGGCGTCGGCCGCCATCTCGACAAACCGCCGGCGCCGCGGGCCTTGAGCGCCCGTTTCCCCACCGAGACGCACCATGGCTGGAAGTTCATCGCGTTTGGCCCGGATGGCTGGCTCTACGTGCCAGTCGGCGCGCCGTGCAACATCTGCGAGCCGGACGAGCGGCGCTACGCCAACATTCAGCGCATCCGCCCTGACGGCAGCGGTGCCGAGGTGGTGGCGCGGGGCGTGCGCAACACCGTCGGCTTCGACTGGAACCCGGCGGATGGCAGCCTGTGGTTCACCGACAACGGCCGCGACTTGCTTGGTGACGAGTTGCCGTCCGACGAGCTGAACCGGGTGACGAAGAGTGGTGAGCATTTCGGCTATCCCTATTGCCACCAGGGAGATACCACCGACCCGGAGTTCGGCGCGAAGCACACGTGCAAGGAGTTCACGCCGCCGGTAGCGAAGCTGGGGGCCCACGTGGCGGCGCTGGGCATGCGCTTCTACACCGGCCGCATGTTCCCGGCGGCCTACCGCAACAACATCTTCATCGCCGAGCACGGCTCGTGGAACCGCAGCCGCAAGTCCGGCTACCGCGTCGTGCGCGTCGAAGTGGACCAGGCCGGCAAGGTCCTGCGCGAGGAGGTCTTTGCCGAAGGCTGGCTGCAGGTGGACGCCGGCGGCCAGGAAAGCGTGTGGGGGCGGCCGGCCGATGTGCTGGTGTTGCCGGACGGTTCGCTGCTGATCAGCGACGATCAGGCCGGCGCGATCTATCGGGTGAGCTACGGCGGCGGTTCGTAAGCGCGCGTTTCCCCGATTGCATCACCGGGCGGCGGCGGCTAGGCTGCGTCCTTTTCAGTCGCGAGGACGCAAGCAATGAAAGTCGGTTTCATCGGTCTGGGCATCATGGGGCGCCCGATGGCACTCAACCTCCTCAAGGGCGGCTATGACGTGACCGTGTGGGCGCGCCGCGCCGAGTCCATGGCCCCGCTGCTGGAAGCCGGTGCCAAGGGGGCGGCCAACAGTGCGGCGGTGGCTGCGGCCTGTGATGTGGTGTTCTCGATGGTGGCGGACGCTGCCGATGTGGAGCAGGTAGCCCTCGGCGCCGGTGGTGTCGCCGAAGGCGCCAAGGCTGGGCTGATCTACGTGGACATGAGCACCATTGCGCCGGCTGCTGCGCAGTCGATTTCGGCACGGCTCGCCGAGCGGGGTGTGATGATGCTCGACGCGCCGGTGTCCGGTGGCGAGGTCGGGGCAATCAATGGCGCGTTGACCATCATGGTTGGCGGCGATGAGGGGGCCTTTGAGACGGCCAAGCCGCTGTTCGCCTGCATGGGCAAGGCCGCCACGCTGATCGGCGGGCCCGGCGCCGGTCAGGTGGCGAAGGCCTGCAACCAGATTCTCACCGGCGTCGGCGTGATGGCGGTGGCCGAGGCCTTCAACTTCGCCCGCAAGAGCGGTGTCGATGCTGGCCGTGTGCGTGAGGCGCTGCTCGGCGGCTTTGCCTATAGCCGCATCCTCGAGAACCATGGTCAGCGCATGCTCGATCGCAACTTCAAGCCGGGCTTCAAGGCCTGGATGCACCAGAAGGACATGAACATCGTCATGCAGGAAGCCCACCGCCTCGGCTTGATGCTGCCGAGCAGCGCGGCCACGGCCCAGCTCTTCAACGCGCTGGTCGGCAGCGGCATGGGCGAGGAAGACTCTATTGCCGCCCTCAAGCTGCTGGAAAACCTGTCGGGAGAGTGACGGTGCGGGTCGGATTTGTCGGACTGGGTGTGATGGGCCGGCCAATGGCCGGCCACCTGCTGGCGGCTGGCCACGAGCTGGCCGTGTGGGCACGGCGGCCGGAATCGGCGGCACCGCTGGTGGAAGCCGGCGCGCGGGTGTGTGCGACGCCGGCCGAACTGGCCAGCCGTTGCGAGGTGGTGATCTCGGTGGTGACGGCCAGCGCCGACGTGGAGAACTTGGCCCTCGGCGCGGATGGCCTCATCGAGGGTTTCGCACCGGGCGGCATCCACGTGGACATGAGTACCATCGCGCCGGGGACTGCGCGCAAGGTGGCGGCTCGCTATGCGGAGCGCGGCATCGGCTGGCTGGATGCGCCGGTGTCCGGCGGCGAGATCGGCGCGCGGGATGCGACGCTGGCGATCATGGCCGGCGGCGAAGCCGAGGTGCTGGAGCGCGTGCGGCCCGTGCTGGCCTGCATGGGCAAGACGGTGGTGCACATCGGGCCGGCCGGTGCTGGCCAGGTGGCCAAGGCCTGCAACCAGATGATCATGGTCAATGCGATCCAGGCCTGCGCGGAAGCCATGCGTCTGGCCGGTGCCCACGGTGTAGACCTGGCCCGTGTGCGGGAGGCCCTGCTGGGCGGCTCGGCCGGTTCGCGGGTGCTCGACGTGATGGGCGACCGCATGGCCCGGCGGGATTTTGTCGCCGGCATCCAGTCGCGGCTGCATCACAAGGACTTCGCTATCCTGATGGAAGAGGCCCGTCAGCTCGGCGCACCCTTGCCGGTGGCGGCCCAGACCTGGCAGCAGCTCAACGCGCTGATGGCGCTGGGCGGCGGCCGGGACGATACGGCGAGCCTCTTGAAAGTGCTCGAACCCGCGGGAGAATGATCGTGACGACGCCAATTTCACGCCGACGCTTTGCGCTGTTGTTGGGCGCCGCAGTGGGGGCAACCGTACTGGGTGGCTGCGCCGGGTTGTCGCTGGGCCTGAAGAAGCCCGACGTGAAGGTGGCCGGCATCCGGCTGCTGGACGCCGGCCTGTTCGAACAGCGCTTCATCGTGAGCCTGCGCATCACCAACCCGAACAACGCCGAGATTCCCATCGAAGGGCTCAACTTCAATGTGGATATCAATGGCCAGCCCTTTGCGCACGGCGTCAGCAATCAGCCGGTGGTGGTGCCACGGCTCGGCGAGGCGGTGCTGGAGGTGACCGCCACCACCGGGCTGGACAAGCTGCTGCGTCAGTTCGGCGGGCTGGGCCGGGGCCGCGACAGGGTCGATTACCGCATCCGCGGGCGCCTGGTGACCGGCAACCTGGGCGGCTTCGACTTCGACAAGAGCGGTGAGGTAGCCTTCCCGAAGATCCTCGGCGGCAGCAACGGGCCGAAGACCGAGCCGACGCCGGACAAGGGGCCGTCGGAGAGCTTCTGAAGCGCTGGACGCCGGACCGGCGACAGGTTAGCTGCGGTCCGCTTACAAACGAACATCGGCTTACAACCCGACGCCAACGCCGGCGTGGGTGCCGCGTTATTTCCTGCAAGGGGCGGCAATTGCGCCGCCCGATTCCAGCAGGAGTAGAACGATGAAAAAGCTCATGATCCCGGCGGTTCTGGCCGCTGTCGTTTTCAGCGCCAACGCCTTTGCCGACCATGGTTGGGATGATGACGATCACTGCGATCATCGCTACCGTCACGGTGGCCGTCCGGTGGTGGTCTATGAGCAGCCGCAGGTGGTGTATCAGGCGCCGCCGGCTGTCTATCAAGCCCCGCCGCAAGTGGTGTACCGGGAACGCATCGTGTATCGCGACCGGCCGGTGTATTACGCCCAGCCGCAACCCGAGGCCTATTACCCGCCGCAGCCGGCCGTCGCCTATCCGCGCTACGACGGCAACCGGGTGGTTGGTCAGGCGGTGGGCGCTTTGGCGGGTGGGGTGATCGGCAACCAGATCGGCCGCGGCGGTGGCCGCGTGGCGGCCACTGCAGTCGGTGCGGTGCTGGGCAGCGTGGTCGGCGGCCGGATGGCCGGCTACCCGTACTGATCAGAGCGGCGTCAACGACACCAGCCGTGAAGCGCGCAGGCCGCGCAGCATGGAGGTCATCTCGGTGGCGCTGATCGGCTTGCTGCACAGGTAACCCTGGTAGGCGTCGCAGCGCCAGCGGCGCAGCAGGGCCAGTTGGGCTTCGGTCTCGACGCCCTCCGCGATCACTTCCAGCCGCAGCGTATGGGCCATTGCAACGATGGTCTGGGCGATGGCGGCGTCGTCGGGTTCGCTGACGATGTCCTTGATGAAGGAACGGTCGATCTTCAGGCGGTCGATCGGGAAGCGCTTGAGGTTGGCGAGGCTGGAATAGCCGGTTCCGAAGTCATCCACCGACAGCTGCAGGCCAAGCTTCTTGCATTCGGCCAGCAGGCTGCGGGTGTGTTCCGGATTGCGCATAACCAGGCTCTCGGTCAGCTCCAGGTCGAGGTAGGCTGGCGGCAGGCGCGCGCCTGCCAGTGCGGCCTTGATGGTGTCGAGCAGGTCCGCGTCGTCGAACTGGCGAGCGGACAGGTTGACGCCCACCGGCACGCGGCAGATGCCTTCCTGCAGCCAGGCATGGTTCTGCCGGCAGGCCTCGTGGAGCACCCAGGCGCCGATCGGTACGATCAGGCCGCACTCTTCGGCGATCGGGATGAAGACGTCCGGCGACACCATCGTGCCGTCCGGTTGCCGCCAGCGGATCAGCGCCTCCAGGCCGATCAGTTCGCCGGAGAGCGTGTCCACCTGGGGCTGGTAGAACAGTTCGAGCTGATTGGCGTCGACGGCTTGGCGCAGGCGGTTCTCCAGTTCGAGGCGCTCGCTGTAGCGGGCAGACAAGCTATGGTCGAAGAACTGGTAGTTGTTGCGCCCCCGCTCCTTGGCCAGGTACATGGCGGCGTCGGCGTTTTTTATCAGCGCGTGGCCGTCAAGGCCGTCGCCCGGGTAGAGGGCGATGCCGATGCTCGGGGTCACCGTGCACTGTTGGCCGGACAGATCGAAGGGGCGGGCCAGGCTGGTAAGGATGCGCTCAGCTACGTCCTCCGGCATGGAGCCTTCCTCGAGGTCGCCGAGGACAACCACGAATTCGTCGCCGCCGGTGCGTGCCACCAGATCGCCGTCGCGCACGCAGGCGCGCAGGCGTTGGGCAACCAGCAGTAGTAGTTGGTCGCCGGCTTGGTGACCGAGGGTGTCGTTGACGAACTTGAAGCGATCAAGGTCGGTGAACAGCACGGCTACGCCCCGTTGCAGCTGGGAGGCTAGGCCGATTGCTTCGGCCAGGTGTTCGTTGAGCAGGGTGCGGTTGGGCAGCGACGTGAGATTGTCGTAGTGGGCGAGGTGGCGGATGCGGCTTTCGGCTGCCCGTCGCTGGGTGATGTCGGCGATGATGCCCAGGTAGCCGCGGATCTGCTTCCTGCTGTCGTGGACCACTGAGATGGCGATGTTGGCGGGGAAGATGCTGCCGTCCCGTCGCCGCAGGTTGATCTCCCGTGGCTCCGTGTGGTTGCTGGCGCTGGCTTCTTCGGCGAGGGCGGCAAAGCCGTTGTTGCGGTGGGCGAGGGTCCAGCGGGCGATGTCTTCGGCGGTATGGAAGACCAACGGTGTTTCCAGCCCGACGAGTTCTTCGGCCGAATGGCCGAACAGACGTTCGGCGGCCGGGTTTACGACTCGGATGATGCCGTTGGAGTCGGTGTAAACGATGGCGTATTCGGCGCAGTCCAGAATCGCCCGTTGCAGTGAGGTGGTCTCCCGCAGCAGGGCTTCGGAGCGGGCGTGCTTCTCGACCTCGGTTTCCAGCAGGCGGTTGGTTTCGGCCAGCGCACTGATGTACTGGCCGAGGGCCTCGTTGGCGTCCGCCAGTGCGAGGGTCTTTTCGGTGACCTGCTTGCGGATCGCGTCGGCGCGGGTTTGCAGCACGTACAGGATCAGCGCGGCCAGCAGCCCAAGGGACAGGCCGGAAAAGAGCTGGGCACCCGCATCCGGCCCCGGATCCAGGAGCAGTTCCCGGGCGTCGGGGGCGGCAATCAGCAGCCAGCGGCGACCGTAGAGCTGGATGGCTTCCGCGTAGGATTGGTCGCTCAGGCGGTAGTTCGGGGTCGCGAACAGGCGGTGGGCGCCGTCATCGGCATCGATGAGCTCGAATTCCAGCGGAGTGCGGCCTTCGCCTGTCGCCGGGACGAGCATTTCGCGAAGCAGCCGGCTCAGCGGGACTTCGATGAACACCAGCTCATGGGCGGTTGCATGGGGCGTCGCGAGAGATTTTACGGGGGCGAGCAGTAGGAGGTCGTCGCCGTCGTCGGCCTTGCCCTGGCGCTGTGTGTGCAGATGGCTGGCGACGCCGGCCTCGCCGTTGGCGGTGTCAACGATCAACTGGCGGAGGGCGGTGCGGCTGGGTTCGTCCGGAAGGTGGGATGGGGCGACGAAGGCTGCGCCGGACGGTGGCTCGCCATCGGACTCCACTGATACGCTCACCAAGGCGTCGTCGCCGCTCAGGCGGAGTACGCCGAGCCGGCGGATTTCCGGATAGTGGGCTCGCAGCGGAGCGACAAAATCCGCGAACTCCCGTTCGTCGATCCGCGGCGCCTGGGCCACGTGGCGACGCATGACCTCGCTGAGGGTGACCAGGCCCTCCGTCCTTTCGCGCAACTGGGCAATGTGCTGTCGAGCCAGCTGCTGGAAGCGCACGCCTGCCGCCTCCCGCTCCTCGAGGATGGTGGCGTGGTAACTGTTCAGCGTGAAGGCAAGAACCAGGGTAAAGACGAGTACGGCCAGCCCGTAGCGGCGAAACACGTTGACAACCTGAGCGGATGTCGTGCTGCGGGTCATCGAGTCTCCTGAAGGATGAACGGATCTCTGTCGGCGGATCCTCCCGCGGACTTAACGGTCGCAGCCGCCCAATCTTGAGTCCCGGACCGTCCTAGTCCTCGCCGAAGACCAGGCGCAGCCGCTCGGCTTCGTGTTCGTGGTCTACTTCTACGTCGGCGAAGCGTTGCGCGATGGCGCGGAATTCGTCCTGCAGCTCGATGAAGGCGTCGAGGATGTCCGGGTCGAAGTGGTTGCCGCGTCCACGGAGCAGGAGTTCGCTGGCTTCGTCGTGGGTGAAGGCCGGCTTGTAGACGCGCTTGCTGATCAGTGCGTCGTAGACGTCGGCAACGGCCATCAGGCGGGCCGACAACGGAATGCGTTCGCCGGCGAGGCCCTGGGGATAGCCGCTGCCATCCCATTTTTCCTGGTGGGAATGGGCGATCTCCTTGGCGTAGCGCAGGTAGCTGGCGGACAGGCCAAACAGCGACGCGGCCTTGCTGATGGCCTCCATGCCCAGGGTGGTGTGGGTCTTCATGATCTCGAACTCGGCTGGAGTCAGGCGGCCGGGTTTGAGGAGGATGCGGTCGGGGATGCCGACTTTGCCGATATCGTGCAGCGGTGCCGACTTGTACATCAGCTCGATATTCTCGTCGTTCAGCTCGGTGGCGAAGCGCGGGTGGTGTTGCAGGTGGCGGGCGAGGGTGCGCACATACATCTGCGTGCGCCGGATGTGGTTGCCGGTTTCGTTGTCACGGGTTTCGGCCAGGGAGGCCATTGCGACGATGGTGGCGTCCTGCATCAGCCCCAGCTCGCGGGTACGGCGCACGACCTCCTGCTCCAGGTAGGCATTGCGGTCGCGCAGGAAGTCGCTAGCTGCTTTCAGCGTCAGGTGGTTGCGGATCCGGGTGAGGACCAGCGGCGGGCTGATCGGCTTGGTGATGTAGTCCACCGCGCCGGCATCGAAGCCGAGTTGCTCGTCCACTTCCTCGTTACGGATGGTCAGGAAGATCACTGGAATACTCGCGGTCTGCGGGTCCCCCATCAGGCGCCGGCATACCTCGTAGCCGTCGATGTCCGGCATCGTCACGTCGAGCAGAATCAGGTCGGGCTGCGGCGTACTGGCCGCCAGTGCCAACGCGCGGGCGCCGTTGGTGGCGATGCGGGTGCGGAAGTCGGCGCGGTGCAGGCAGTGGACGATCGGCTCGATGGAGTCGGGCGCGTCATCGACCACGAGGATCAGCGGATTGCGAGGGTCGGTAGAGGGCATCGGTGAGAGGCTCCGGGCGAGTGCTAAGCGCCGTTCGGCTGGGTATGCGGGGACAGGCAGGCCAAAGCCTGATCATAATCGTAAGCCTGCAGAGCGCTAGCGATTTCTCCGGCGATCTCGTTGCCCAGGCGGGCGGTGAGATCGGCGCGGATCTGCTTGAAGCGGGTCGGTGCCGTACCGTCGGCAGTGTCGAGAAGATGGGCCAGCTCCCGCAGGGCGGCGTCGAACGCTTCGTCACTGAGCTGCCTGCCTGCATCGGCTTCCTCCTCGGGCGGGAGGGTGCGCATCAGCAATGCCTGCAGTGCGTTCAGTTCGGCGTGCAGGGTGCTGCGTGCGGTATCGGTGGATTGGCCCTTGCGCAGGCCGCTTTCAACGGCTGCCGCAGCTTCCTGCAAGGCCGTGGCGCCGAGGTTGGCTGCAGTGCCACGCAGGGTGTGGGCCAGGCGTTCGGCGGTGGTGAGGTCGCCGGCGGACACTGCGGTATCGATGCGTTGCGGGCAGTCGGCCTGACTGCGGGTGAAGTGGCGCAACAGCGCGAGGTATTCGCTGGCGTCGTTGCCGACCCGGCGCAGGGCCGCGGCCACGTTGAGGCCGGGGAGCGGCGGCAGGCCGACGGTGGCCGGCGGCCGTGGGGTGAGGGTGGTGCAGCCGCCACGGGTGTGGCGCAGGATGGCCTCGACCAGGTGTTCGAGCACGATGGGTTTGGCCACGTGGTCGTTCATGCCGGCCTCGAGGCAGCGCTGGCGCTGGTCGGCCATCGCATGGGCGGTCATCGCGATCACCGGCAGCCGGGCCAGCTGCGGATTGCGACGGATCCGCCGGGTGGCCTCGAGCCCATCCATTTCGGGCATCTGCAGGTCCATCAGCACGACATCGAAGGCGTCCGGCATGGCGTTGAGGGTGTCGACGGCGATCCGGCCGTTGTCGGCCACGTCGGCCTGGGCACCGAGCCGCTGCAGAATGCCGCAGGCGATCTGCTGGTTGATGTCGTTGTCTTCGACGACGAGCACGCGCAGCCCGGCCAGGCTGGGGGCGTGGGCGAGTGCGCCACGGGCCGGCAGTGCAGCGTCGGTGCCAAAGGCGCTGACGATGGCGTCGAGGAGGGTGGAGGCCGTGGCGGGTTTGTGCAGGTAACCGTCGGCGCCGGCTTCGGCGGCGTCGGCCGAGGTGTTTTCATCGCCGAAGGCGGTCAGCAGGATCACCGTCGGTGGGGAGGTGAGGCTGCGGTCCTGCTTGATGCGGCGGGTTGCCTCGATGCCGTTCTGCTCGGGCATGCGCAGGTCCATCAGCACCAGTCCGAAGCGATCGCCGCCGTCGGCCCGGCGCACCGCGGCCACGGCTTCGGCCGCGGAGGACACGGCCTCGCTGCGGAAGGGGAAGTTGCGCAGCAGGTCCAGCAGCACCGTGCGGGCCACCGGATGGTCGTCCACCACCAGGACCCGCAGGCCCTCGAGGACACCCGGCAAGGCGCGCGGTGCGCGGGGCTCGGCGAGTTCGAAACGGAGATCGAAGCTGAAGCAACTGCCTTGGCCGGGAATGCTGCGTACGGCCAGTTTTCCACCCATCATCTCGACCAGATGACGGGAAATGGACAGGCCCAGCCCGGTGCCACCGAAACGGCGGGTCATCGAGTCGTCTGCCTGGGCGAAGGCCTCGAACAGACGGTCAAGCTGTTCGGTGCTCATGCCGATCCCGGTGTCGCGGACGGTGAAGCGCAGTACGGCATGGCGCAGGGCCTGTTCCGCTACATCGACCTGGACCGCCACTTCGCCTTTTTCGGTGAACTTGACGGCGTTGCCGAGGAAGTTGGTCAGGATCTGGCCCAGGCGCAGCGGATCGCCGATGAGGTCCTGCGGAACATCCGGCGCGAGTTGCAGTAGTAGCTCGAGGGATTTGTCGCGGGCCTTCTGGCCGACGAAGGTGAGTACGTTGTCGAGCACCTGATCGAGGGCGAAGGTGATGTGTTCGAGGCTCAGCTTGCCGGCTTCGATCTTCGAGAAGTCGAGGATGTCATTGACCACGTGCAGCAGCGAGGTGCCGGCGGCGTGGATCTTCGTAACGTAGTCGTGCTGGCGCGGCGGCAGTTCGGTGCCCAGGCACAGGCTGGCGAGTCCGATGATGGCGTTCATCGGGGTGCGGATCTCGTGGCTCATGTTGGCCAGGAAGCGGGCCTTGGACTCGGCCGCCTCTTCCGCCAGGCGTTTGGCTTCGCGCAGCGTCACCACGGCCTGGCGGTAAAGGGCGAGATCCTCGAAGACCCAGATGCAGTGCGTGATCTCGCCGTTGTCCTCGGCCAGCCCGCTGACCGACAGGCCGACCCACAAGGGGTCGCCGCTGCGCCGCCGGAGCTGGCATTCGCGTCGCCAGATACCATTGGTGCGCAGTGCGTCCCACTGTTCGGCGTGGAAGTCTAAGGGGAGGCCTTGGGCGTCGAGCAAGTCCGGTTGCGTGCCGCTAAGCTCGTCGGTGCTGAAACCGCAGACCTGGCGGAAGCGTGGGTTGGCGTATTGGATTGCACCACCTGGCAAGGTGATGACGAGCATCGACGGGCTCTGCTCGACGGCCAGGGAAAGCTTGCGCAGCTCCTGTTCGGCCGCCTTGCGGGCCGTGATGTCATAGCTCCAGCTGATCAGGGCCGGTGCGCCCCTCATCTCGATTTGCTCCATGGTCATCAGTGTCCAGAACGGCGTGCCGTCGACGTTCTGGAACTCGACCTCCATGTCCTGTACCGGCCATCCGTCGCGTAAACGGCCGAGGGCCCGTTCGCCCACTGACGGGTCGCGGAACCAGCCGGTGACGGAGCGTTGCATGAAGGTCTGCATGTCGGTGCCGGCCAGCACCAGAGCCCGCGTGTTGGCGAATAACGGAGTGCCGTCCGGGCGGTTGATGACCACGGCGATCGGGCTCGATTCGAGCATGCGCCGGCTCCACTCGTCGGCACTGCGAGCCTTGCGTTCGGCGGTCTTCTGCGCAGAGATGTCCACGATGACGCCGAGCAGGCCGCCGGGCTCGCCGTTGGCCAGGCGGAAGCCGGAGACCCAGTAGAGGACGTCGTGCTCGCGGCCGTCGGCGAAGGGGAGGCTGCGCTCCGTGTGGGATGCGCCGGCGTTTGCGATGATCTGCAGGTCTTCCTCGTGGAAGGCCATGCGTTCGGTCGGCGGCAGGTAGGGGAGTTCGAGCACCGTCTTGCCGAGGAGGAAGGCGCGGGTGGTGCCGAAGGCGTCCTCGTAGGCCAGGTTGCAGCCCAGGAAGCGTCCAGCGGGGTCCTTGTAGAACACCGGGTTGGGCAGGGCATCGATGAGGACTTCGATGAACAGCAGCTGGTTGGCCGCTGCCTGGGTCTTCTCTTCCAGTTGGTGGGTGCGTTCGTCGACCTTTTCTTCGAGCTGGCTGCGCGCCTGGAGCAGTTCGTCCGCCGCCCGTTGCAGCTGGACGCGCATGTTCTCGTGAGACTCGGCCAGTTCGGCGACCTCCCGCCATGGCGTGTCGATGGGGGGGCCGGGCGACAGATCGAGGCGGCCAATGCGTTCGCTGCGTTCGACCAGGGTGGCGAGATCCGCTTCGATGCGTCGGGACACGCGGCGGGCCAGGTGGGCCGCGGCGAGCGCAGCCAGTACGATGAGCAAGGCGAGGGCCGGTGCCACGTCGCGCAGGCGTGCCGGAATGAAGTCCGCCTCGCGGGCAAAGCCGCCGACCCACCACTGCTGGCTACCCAGCTGAACCGGGATGAATTCCGCCAGCCAGCTTTCGTGTTCGTTCTCGAAGTGAAGGATCTTTTCGCTTTGCCGCTCGCTGTCCAGCCAGCGGGCATAGCCATGGGTGAGGAAGTCCACATTGAGCTCGGCGGCCGGGCGCAGGATGGCGCCGTGCCGGTCTGCCCGGTTGGCGAAGCGTGGGTAGCGCGGGACGCCGACCACTTCCCCGGCCGCGGTGAGCACTGCACTGCCACCCCGTTCTCCGATTGGGCTGTCCATGGTCAGCTGTGACATGTCGGCGAGCTGGATCTCGAAGGCGAGGACCCGGGCCTTGCCGTCGCCGCCTTTCCAGCGCGTCGCGATGGCAATCCCGCCGTCCCCGTCGGGCGTGTTGCGGTAGGGGGACGACCAGGCCAGCGGGTCGTTGGCGGGAGCCTGCAGGGCCGTATCGAACCACGGGGACCGGCGCGGATCCTCCCGTTCTTCGCCGGTTTGTTCGTGCTGCAGCTTGCCGGCACTTGTCCAGTGCCACCAGCGGCTACCGCCGCCTTGGCCCACGGGCGGCGTGATGAGGTTGGTCCAGCCCTTTCCATCCCGCCTCAGGCTCAATTCCCGGCCGTCGGCAGCGGCCAGGTGGATGGCCGTGATCAAGGTGCCGCCATTCAGCACCGGCAGCAGGGCGGTGTTGAAGGCTTCGACGTCGTTGAAATCGAGGCGGCCGGCTTCCCCTAGCGAACGTGCGGTGCGTAGTTCGATCTCGATGTGCCGGAAGCGTCGTTCGACTTCGGCCTGGATCTGGCGCGTCGCCAAGTCGAGCTGGACGCGCGCCAGCGTCTGGGTGGCCGGTGCGACGACCAGGTAGTGGAAGGCGCCGCCGAATACCAGCAGACAGGCCACGAAAACGGCCGACATGCGCCACAGGAGACTGCGCGCAAGGCTTTGCCGCGGGGCGGCGCTGGAGGTCGGGTGGGGCATCGGCCGGGCCGTCAGTCCAGGTCCGGGGACGGAGGATTGATGGCTTCCGGGACGTTGGCGGCCTTGGCCTGGCCGTAGGTCTTGAATCTCGTGATCACCTCGGCCATTTCGGTGGGGCCCAGCACGACTGGCGTGCCGAGCTGGCAGGCCCGCCAGTATTGCTCGCAGAGGGTCTCGAACTCGATGGCGAGGGCCAGCGTGTGGCGCAGGTCTTCGCCGAACACCAGCATGCCGTGGTTGGCCAGCAGGCAGGCGTTGCGGTTCTCCAGTGCGGCGATGGCGGAGGCCGACAGGTCCTGGGTGCCGAAGGTCGCGTACGGGGCGCAGCGGATGCTGTCGCCGCCGAAGCGGGCGATCATGTAGTGGAAGGCCGGGATGTCGCGCCGGTGGCAGGCCAGCGCGGTGGCGAAGGGGGAGTGGGCATGCAGCACGGCGCCCGCTTCAGGCCGCGCGATGAAGATGTCCCGATGGATGCGCCACTCGCTGGACGGCGCATAGGGGCCCGTCCAGCTGCCGTCCATCGCCACCAGGGCCATGTCGTCACCGCTGCAGTCTTCGTAGGGGCGGCCGCTGGGGGTGATCAGGAAGCCTCGCGCACAGCGCACGCTGGCATTGCCGGCGGTGCCGGCATTGAGTCCACTGGCAGCCATACTGCGGGCGGTGGCGAGCAGACCTTCGCGAAGTACGTTTTCGTTCATCAGAGGCCCCCTGGGGACGGGATCATCGGTGGGCCAGTGGGCCCAGCGCGTCGGGTGGGCATATGCCCAGATCGGTGATTATGCCATCCAGCAATGGCGCGGGCGTGACGTCGAAAGCCGGATTGCATGCGGAGGCTCGCGGCGGTATCAGCTGCACACGATGCACCTCGCCGTCGTCGGCCAGGCCGCTGATCGTGCGCACTTCGTCGGCGCTGCGCTCCTCGATCGGGATGTGGCGGCCGTCGGGGCAGTGGAAGTCGATGGTCGAGCGCGGTGCGGCCACGTAGAACGGAACCTCATGTGCCGCGGCGGCCAGAGCCTTGAGGTAGGTGCCGACCTTGTTGGCGGTGTCGCCGTTGGCGGCGATGCGGTCGGCGCCGACGATCACGCCGTCCACGCGTCCTTCCGCCATCAGCCAGCCGGCGGCGTTGTCGGCGATCAGCGTGTGCGGCACACCGGCGCGAGCCAGCTCCCAGGCGGTGAGCAGGCCCTGGTTGCGCGGCCGGGTCTCGCTGACCCACACGTGGACCGGCAGCCCGGCGGTGTGGGCGGCGTAGATCGGTGCGAGCGCGGTGCCGTGGCCGCAGGTGGCCAGCCAGCCGGCATTGCAGTGGGTCATCAGCTGCAGCGGGCGTTCGCCGGCGCCTGGCAGCTGGCGCAGCAGTTCGAGGCCGTACTGGCCGATGGCTGCATTGGCGGCGGCGTCGCCGGCGCGGATCGCCTCGGCCTCGGCCCAGGCGGCGGCACTACGCGCGCCGGCCGGCAGCGGGGCGAGCGCCGCGTGCATGCGGTCCAGTGCCCAATGCAGATTGACGGCGGTGGGGCGGGTCTGGCGCAGACAGGCATCGGCGGCCTGCAGCGCGGCATCGGAGGCGTCGTCACGCAAGGCCAGCGCGATGCCGAAGGCAGCGGTGGCGCCGATCAGCGGGGCGCCGCGCACCTGCATGTCGCGGATCGCGGTGGCAGCGTCGGTGAGGCTGTCGAGGCGGAGGAAGACTTCCCGGTAAGGCAGGCGGGTTTGGTCGAGAATCACGACCTGGTCGCCGTCGCGACGCAGGGTAGGGCAGGTGTCGGACACGGTGGTTCCTTGTTGGATGGCGGCCCGATTGTAGCGGCGCCTGACACCGGTTGGCTCTGCCGCGGTCGATCTGCCAGAATCGGAGAGCCTGATCCGGAGTGTATTTGCGATGCCGTCTTTTCCCATGCCGCTCGTTTCCCGTCTGCCCGAAGTGGGAACGACGGTATTCACCGTGATGTCCCGCCTGGCCCAGGAGTGCGGGGCGATCAACCTGTCCCAGGGCTTTCCCGATTTCAACGCGGAGGACCTGCTGTTCGAGCGGGTCGCCCACTGGATGCGCAGCGGCCACAATCAGTATGCGCCGATGGCCGGAACGCCGGCGCTGCGCGCGGCGATCGCCGCCAAGGTGCAGGATCTATATGGGGCGGCCTACGATCCGGAGCACGAGATAACGGTGACGGCCGGCGCCACCCAGGCGCTGTTCACTGCGGTGGCGGCGCTGGTCCATCCTGGCGACGAGGTGATCGTCTTCGAGCCGGTCTACGATTCCTACGTGCCGGCCATCACCTTGCAGGGTGGCGTGGTGCGCCGCGCTCGCCTGGCCGCGCCGGACTACCGGCCCGATTGGGACGCGGTGCAGGCGCTGGTGACGCCGCGCACGCGGATGATCATGATCAACACGCCGCACAACCCCACCGGTACCGTGTGGTCGGCAGCCGACCTGCAGCGGCTGGCGGAGATCACCCGCGGTACGGGCATCGTGGTGGTGGCCGACGAGGTGTATGAGCACATCGTCTTCGACGGTGCCCGCCACGAAAGCGCCGCCCGCTACCCGGAACTGGCCGAGCGCAGCGTCATCGTCTCCAGCTTCGGCAAGACTTACCACGTGACTGGCTGGAAGGTCGGCTACGTGTTGGCGCCACGGGAGCTGATGGCGGAATTCCGCAAGGTGCATCAGTTCAACGTGTTCACCGTCAATACGCCGGTGCAACTGGCGCTGGCCGACTACATGGCCGACGCCGAGCGCCATCTGCGCCTGGCGGCTTTCTACCAGGAAAAGCGCGACTTCTTTCGCTGTGGGCTGGCGGCCACCCGTTTCGAGCTGCTGCCCTGCGCTGGCACTTATTTCCAGACGGCGCGCTACACGGCGATCGCCGACCTGCCGGATACCGAGTTCGTCGAATGGCTGACCCGCGAGGTCGGCGTCGCGGCGATTCCGCTGTCGGCCTTCTTTGGCGACGGCCGCGACGAAAAGGTCATCCGTTTCTGTTTTGCCAAGCGCGACGACACGCTGGAGGCGGCTTTCGAGCGCCTCGGACGCTTCTGCTAAACTGGCCCGCAATTCCCCGGAGGCCCTCGTCTTGCGCAATATCCTGCTGTTCGTCCTGTTCCTGCTGGCTGTTTTCTATGTTCGTCGCGCACTGCAGAGTGGCCCGCGACGCGAGGAGGGTGGCGATGCCGCGCCGGAGCAGGGGGCGAGCCAGGCGCCGGCAGGCGAGATCGAGCAGATGGTGGCCTGCGCCCATTGCGGTGTGCATGTGCCGGAGAGCGAAGGTGTGATGAGCGGCGGCCGCTTCTTCTGCTCGGAGGAGCACCGCCGCCTCGGCGCCCGCCCGTGAGCGCCGGTTCCGCCCCCTTCGCGAGCCAGTTTCTGCCTGGTGACGACCGTAGCCAGCCGCTGCGCTATTTCAATCTGTTCCGCCTGGTGCTGGCCGGGATTTTCGTCGTGGCGGGACGGGCGCTGCAGCTTGGCAGCGATTCCCCGGCCCTGTTCTTCGGCGCTGCTTTTGCCTATCTGGCGGCGGTGCTGATCCTCGGCTTCCCGGACGCCGCCCGCCTCCTCGGCATGAACCGTCTGGTGACTGTGCAGGTGATGGTGGACATCACGCTGCTGACGCTGATCATGTGGGCCAGTGGCGGCTACCGCAGCGGCATGCCGATCCTGATCTTGGTGGCGCTGGCCGGTGCCGGTCTGGTCGGGCAGGGGCGCATGGTGCTGTTCTATGCATCCTATGCGACGCTGGCGGTGCTGCTCGAGAACACCTCGCGCCTGTTGTCGGACCGGCCGATGACGGACTTCTTCACCGTCGGGGTGACTTGCATCGGTTTCTTCGCCATCGCCCAAGTGGCGCGTCTGCTGGCCCTGCGGGCGATCGCCAACGAGAACCTGGCTCGCCAGCGTGGAGCCGATCTGGCCAGCCAGTTGCGTCTGAATCGGCAGATCATCAAAGACATGCAGGACGGTGTGTTGGTGGTTGGCGAGGATGGCGCCGTGCGCCATTACAACCCCCAGGCCGCGGCCTTGCTCGGTCCGGCGCTGCAGGAGGGAGCCGTGCTGGCGGCCTGCGCGCCAGCCCTGGCGCGGGAATTGCAGCGTGGCGTGAATACGGCGGATTCGGCACGGCGCATCCGCGCCGAACTGACCGGCAAGATGCTGCTCGTGCGTCTTCTCCCTGCCGGGGAGGCTGGCGAGACGTTGATCTATCTGGAGGACTACGACCGCACCCATCGCCAGATCCAGCAGGTCAAGCTGGCTGCGCTTGGACGCCTGACCGCCAGCATCGCCCACGAGATCCGCAATCCGCTGGCCTCGGTTTACCAGGCGGCAGAACTGCTCCGCGACGAGAAGCGCAGCGACATGCAGGCCCGCCTGATCCGCATCATCGGTAACAACGCGCAGCGCATCGACCGCCTGGTCGGCGACGTACTGGCCCTCGGGCGGCGCGACGAGGCGCTGCCGGAAGCCCTGCAGCTGCGGGATTTCGTGGACGAGTTCCTGGAGGAGTTCGCGGTGGCGAACGCCAGCGATCCGCCGGAGCTCGTGGTCAACCGGGTTGGGCCTGAACTGCAGATGGCGATGGACCGGACCCACCTGCGCCAGATTTTGTGGAATCTTGTGGGCAATGCGCGCCGCCATTGCAGTGGCGGGCCGGCTGCGGTGACAATTACGGCATCGCCCTGCGATGACGGTCGCGTGGCACTGGATGTGTCCGACGATGGTCCGGGGATTCCCGAAGAGCTGCGGACGCAGGTTTTCGAACCCTTTTTCACCACCCATTCGAAAGGGACCGGCCTGGGGTTGTACATTGCCCGGGAGCTGGCCGAGGCCAACGGCGCGGTGCTCGAACTGTGCCGCGATGAGCCCGGCGCTTCGCCGGCTGGTGCCCATTTCCGCATCACTGGACGCGTGAAACCATGATCCAGCACGAAAGAAGGGCCCGCTCCGGCGGGCCGGATGTTCTCATCGTCGACGACGAGGATGACATCCGCGAACTGCTCGAACTCACCCTGTTACGCCTCGGCTTGGTCAGCGACGGCGCTGCCAACCTGGCGGAAGCCCGGCGCCTGCTCGGCGAGAAGCGCTATCGCCTGTGCCTGACCGACATGCGCCTGCCTGACGGCGACGGTCTGGAGCTGGTACGCTACATCTCGGAAAACGTCCGCGATCTGCCCGTGGCGGTGATCACCGCTTTCGGCAGCATGGACAACGCGGTGACGGCGCTCAAGGCCGGTGCCTTCGATTACCTCGCCAAACCGGTTTCCATCGACCAACTGCGGGCCTTGGTGAAATCCGTCTTCTCGGTATCGGCCAAGGACGGTGACAATCAGCACAAGGACAGTTCCAGCCTGATTGGTGATTCGCCGGCGATGGTGCAGGTCCGCTCGCTGATCGAAAAACTGGCCAGAAGCCAGGCGCCGGTCTTCATCTCCGGCGAGTCCGGTAGTGGCAAGGAGCGCGCGGCGCGGATGATCCACGAACTGGGCCCCCGTGCGGCGGCGCCCTTCGTGGCGGTAAACTGTGGTGCGATCCCGGAAAACCTCATGGAGAGCGAGTTCTTCGGGGCGAAGAAGGGGGCCTTTACCGGCGCCGACACAGACCGGGAAGGCTTCTTCCAGGCCGCCCACGGTGGCACCCTGTTCCTTGATGAGGTCGGCGACCTGCCTCTGGCGATGCAGGTCAAGCTGCTGCGGGCGATCCAGGAAAAGAAGTTCCGCCGCCTCGGTGACACCGCTGAAACGGCCGTGGATGTGCGTATCCTCAGTGCCACCCATCAGAACCTGAAGGCCATGGTGGAGGCTTCGCGCTTTCGCCAGGATCTGTTCTACCGCCTCAACGTCATCGAACTGCGCATGCCGGCGCTGCGCGAGCGCAGCGAGGATATCCCGCGGCTGGCGGAGATCCTTCTCGAGCGCCTGGCCGAGGTGTCCGGCATGCCGGTGGCTTGCCTCAGCGAAGGTGCGGTAAAGGCGCTGGGAGCCTATTCCTTCCCGGGCAATGTGCGCGAGCTGGAGAACATCCTGGAGCGGGCGCTGGCCCTGTCGAGCGGACAAGTGATCGAGGCGGACGACCTGCTGCTCGATCCGGCCGACATTGGCGAGAGCAGTCCGGCCACCGCCACGGCGCCGGCCGGCACTGACCTGCAGGACTATCTCGATCAGGTTGAGCGCCATGCCATCGAGGAGGCTCTGGAGAAATCAGGCGGCAACCGCACCGCAGCAGCCCGCCACCTGGGTGTGACCTTCCGTTCCCTGCGCTATCGCTTGGAACGGCTGGGCATGAAGGAGTGATGGACGCCGAGGCCACGACCGCTGCGACGGAACAGGATGCCGTCCAGCGGGTGGTCAAGGTCCGGCGCGACTACAACGCCTGGGTCGCCCGCGAGACCATCGAGGATTACGCGCTGCGCTTCACGCCGCGCAGCTTCCGGCGCTGGTCGGAATGGCGGGTCGCCAATACCGCCTTCGGCGTGGCCTCCTTCCTGGTGCTGGAGGCGGTCGGTGCCACCCTGCTGGTGGATTATGGTTTCAGCAACGCACTGTGGGCGATCCTCGCCGCCGGGCTGATCATCTTCCTGGCCGGCCTGCCGATCAGCGTTTATGCGGCGCGCTACGGTGTGGACATGGACCTGCTGACCCGCGGCGCCGGCTTCGGCTATATCGGTTCGACGCTCACATCACTGGTCTACGCGTCCTTCACCTTCATCTTCTTCGCCCTCGAAGCGGCGATCATGGCCTACGCGCTGGATCTGGCCTTCGACATCCCGCCGGCCTGGGGCTACCTGCTGTGCGCGGTGGTGGTGATTCCGCTGGTCACCCACGGGGTGACGGCGATCAGCCGCCTGCAGGCGTGGACCCAGCCGCTGTGGATCCTGATGCTGGTGGTGCCCTACGTCTTCGTGTTCAGCGAACGCCCGGATGTACTGCATAGCATCGTCTCCTACGGCGGCGAACATGGTGTCGGTGCGGGTTTCGACATGCGGGCTTTCGGCGCTGCGCTGACGGTGGGCATCGCGCTGATGACTCAGATGGGGGAGCAGGCCGACTACCTGCGCTTCATGCCCGAGAAGACGCCGGCCAATCGCTGGCACTGGTGGGCAGGGGTGCTGCTCGGCGGGCCGGGCTGGGTGCTGCCGGGGGTGATCAAGATGCTTGGCGGCGCGCTGCTGGCCTATCTGGCGATCAGCAACTCGGTGCCGGCGGATCGAGCGGTGGACCCCAACCAGATGTACCTAGCCGCCTACGAGTATGTGTTTCCCGGCCTGCACTGGGCGGTGGCGGCGACGGCGCTGTTCGTCGTGGTGTCCCAGCTCAAGATCAACGTCACCAATGCCTACGCCGGCTCGCTGGCGTGGTCGAACTTCTTCGCGCGGCTGACCCACAGTCACCCGGGGCGGGTGGTGTGGGTGGTCTTCAATACATTGATCGCGCTGGTGCTGATGGAACTGGACGTGTTCCAGGCCCTCGGCAAGGTGCTCGGCCTGTACGCCAACGTGGCTATCTCATGGATGATGGCGGTGGTCGCCGATCTGGTCGTCAACAAGCCGCTGGGCCTGTCGCCACCAGGCATCGAGTTCAAGCGCGCCCACCTGTACGACGTCAATCCGGTCGGCGTCGGTGCGATGGGGATCGCCTCGGTGCTGTCGGTGGCAGCCTACCTGGGCGTGTTCGGGCCGGATGCGGCGGCCTTCTCGGCGCTCATCGCGCTGGTGGTCGCCTTCGTCACCGCGCCGCTGATCGCCTGGCTCACTGGCGGACGCTACTATATCGCCCGCCGGCCGGTCTCGTCCGCGGCTGGCGGCACCCGCTGTTGCGCGATCTGCGAGAGCGAGTACGAGGCTGACGACCTGGCCTACTGTCCGGCCTACCAGGGCGATATCTGCTCCCTGTGCTGCTCGCTGGATGCCCGCTGCAACGACTTGTGCAAGCCCGAGGCGCGGCTTTCGGCCCAGTGGTCGGCGGCGATGCGGCGCCTGCTGCCGCGCTCGGTGTGGCCTTACCTGGAAACCGGGCTCGGCCACTACCTGCTGTTGATGGGTGTCATCGCGCCGGGGCTGGCGCTGCTGATGTGGTTGCTGCACTACCACGGCCTCAGCCTGCTCGGTGCGAGCGCGCCGGAGTTCGCGCCGGCCTTGCGGCTGGCTTTCCTGAAAGGCTACGCGGCGTTGCTGCTGCTGGCCGGGCTGGTGGTGTGGTGGCTGGTGCTGACCCACAAAAGCCGTCAGGTGGCGCAGGAGGAGTCGAATCGCCAGACCCACCTGCTGATGCGCGAGATCGATTCCCACCGGCGCACCGACGAGCAGTTGCAGAAAGCCAAGCAGGTGGCCGACCTGGCCAATCAGGCCAAGAGCCGCTACATCACCGCGATCAGCCATGAACTGCGCACGCCGCTGAACAGCATCCTCGGCTACGCGCAGATCCTCGACGGGGACGATTCGATCCCGGTGCATCGGCGCCAGGCGATCAACGTGATCCGCCGCAGCGGTGACCACCTGCTGTCGGTCATCGAAGGTACGCTGGACATCGCCCGCATCGAGGGCGGCAAGCTGACGCTGGACGTGAAGCCGCTGGATTTCCGCGATTTCATGGCGCAGATCGTCGGCATGTTCGAGCTGCAGGCACGCAACAAGGGGCTGGAGTTCCTTTTCGAGCCGAAGGGTGAGCTGCCGGCCTTCCTGCGTGCCGACGAGAAGCGCCTGCGCCAGATCCTCATCAACCTGCTCGGCAACGCGGTGAAGTTCACCGCCAAGGGTCACATCAGCCTGCGCCTCGCCTACCGCATGGAAATGGCGACCTTCGAGATCGAGGATTCCGGGCCAGGCATTTCGGCGGCCGAGATCGAGCGCATCTTCGAGCCCTTTTCCCGTGGCAGTTCGGCCCAGGGGGCGAGCGGGGCAGGGCTGGGGCTGACGATCAGCCGCATGTTCGCCGATGTGATGGGCGGCGAGCTGACGGTGAACAGCGAACTTGGCGTTGGTACCACCTTCCGCGTGCGCCTGTTCCTGCCACAGGTCCGCGACGAGCTGGCGACACGCCAGCTGCCGCGCCGCAACCGGCTGGGCTACCGCGGTGAGCGGCGGCGCATCCTGATCGTGGACAACGAGCGGGTGGACCGGGAATTCCTGATCACGCTGCTGGAGCCCCTCGGCTTCGTGCTGGCCCAGACGGCGTCCGGACAGGAATGCCTGAACCTGTTGCCGGAATTTCGCCCCGACCTGGTCTTCATGGACCTGGCGATGCCGGGCATGGATGGCTGGGAGACGGTGCGCCGCCTCCGCGCTGGCGCCTACGCCGGGACGCCGGTGGCGATCATCTCGGCCAACGCCTACGAGCGGGGCCTGCACACCGACGACAACGACCTGGGGATCGGTGCCGCGGACTTCATCCTCAAGCCGGTGCAGGTGAACGAGTTGCTGGACTGGATCGGGCTGCGCTTGGGCCTCGAATGGCTGGAGTCTGTCGACGCGTTGCCGTCCGCGCCGCCGGTCAGCTGGGTCGCGCCGCCGGCTGTGCTGCTGGAGCCGTTGGCACACCAGGTCGAGCTCGGCTATGTGAAGGGTATCCTGGCCCGCCTGGCCGACATCGAAGCAGCCGATCCGGCCTATGCCGCTTTTGTGGCCGAAGTCCGCGAGCTGACCCGCGGTTTCCGCCTCGATGCCATTCCACCGTTGCTGGAAAAAGCCCGCCATGCCTGATTTCGACCGGCTCAATTCCGACCTCGTGCTGATCGTGGACGACATTCCGGAGAATCTGTCGGTGCTCCACGACGCCCTCGACGAATCCGGCTACACGGTGCTGGTCGCCACCAACGGCGAGACGGCATTGCAGCGGGCGCGCCAGAGCCTGCCCGACGTGATCCTGCTCGACGCGATGATGCCGGGCATGGATGGCTTCGAGGTGGCGCGGCGCCTGAAAGCCGATTTCACGACGCGCCACATCCCCATCGTCTTCATGACCGGGCTGACCGAGACCGAGCACGTGGTGGCCGCCTTCGCCGCCGGTGGTGCGGACTACGTGACCAAGCCGATCCGCCCGCAGGAGGTACTGGCCCGCATCGCCGCCCACATGCAGAGCGCGCGCCTGATGAAGCAGGCGCGCAGTGCGCTGGACGCCTTCGGCCAGGCGACGCTGGCCCTCCGCCCGGAGAGCGGTCGGGTGGTATGGCAGACGCCGCTGGCGAGGAAGCTGATGCAGACTTATTTCGAGGGCGTGGAAGGCCTGGAAGATCAGGCGCCACCGCCGGTGATGGCTTGGGTACAGTCCTCCGGCCGCGCCCGTGGCGAGGGGCGCGAGTTTCCGCCGCTGTCTCTGAATCAGGGCGCGCGCCGGCTGATCTTCACGCTGCACGACCGGACCGGCGACGACGAGTGGCTGGTGAGCCTGCGCGAGGAGTCTGACGCGGCGGTGCTCGACGCGCTGATGGGGGCTTTCCGCCTGACCAACCGCGAGGCTGAGGTGCTCTATTGGGTGATCAAGGGGAAGACCAGCCCGGACATCGGCGAGATCCTCGGTTCCAGCCCGCGTACCGTCAACAAGCATCTGGAACACGTCTTCGCCAAGCTGGGCGTCGAGAACCGCACCGCGGCGGCGTCCGTGGCGATGGCGCGGATCCGCAGTGGCGGCGCCGGCGAGGGTTAGTTCAGATGTTCAGGCCGGGACCGCACTGCGTTCCGCCTCGCTGCGCAGCAAGCGGGTGATGTCAGCGGCGGATTGCGGCCGGGCGAGCAGGTAGCCCTGCATCACGCGGCATTGGCGTTCGAGGAGGAAGTCGCGCTGGGCTTCGGTTTCGACGCCTTCTGCAACTACGTCGAGGCCCAGATCGCGAGCGATCGACAGGGTGGCGGTGGCAATCGCGGCGTCTTCCGGGTCGCCGGGCAGGTCCTGCACGAAAGAGCGGTCGATTTTCAAGCGCGTCAACGGTAGGCGCTTGAGGTAGGACAGGCTTGAATAGCCGGTGCCGAAATCGTCCAGCGCGAGGCCGACCCCCAGCTTGCTCAGTGTGGCGAACTGCTGTTCGGTGTCGCTACTGGGCTGCATCAGCGCGCTTTCCGTGATTTCCAGCTCGATACCGCTGGGCGGTATGTTCCAGTGGGTCAGTGCATGGCGGAGCCGGTCGATGAAGCCCGGGCGGCGGAACTGTAGGGCCGAGATGTTGATGGCAACGGTCAGCTCCGGCAGGCCGGCATCCCGCCAGGCGGCCTGCTGGCGGGATGCCTCGTGCAGGACCCAGTCACCGATGGCGTGGATCAGGCCGGTTTCTTCGGCGAGGGGAATGAACTC
The DNA here is from genome assembly GCF_056724105.1 of Zoogloea sp. GDB6. Lineage (NCBI taxonomy): Bacteria > Pseudomonadati > Pseudomonadota > Betaproteobacteria > Rhodocyclales > Zoogloeaceae > Zoogloea > Zoogloea sp. GDB6. The sequence goes on from NZ_CM161497.1 coordinate 1,782,021, forward strand.
GCCCGGCAGGACGCGTCCCCGGTCAGGGCTGTCCCAGCGCACCAGGGCTTCGACGCCGATCAGCCGTTTGCCGGGCATCTCCCACTGGGGCTGGTATTCGAGGACCAGTTCGTTGCGTTCAATGGCACGTCGCAGTGCGTTCTCCAGCATGAGGCGCGCGTAGGCACGGCTGTTCATCTCGGACGTGAAGAAGCGGAAATCGTTGCGTCCCTCATTTTTGGCGTCGTACATGGCAGTGTCGGCATGTTTCAGTAGCACGTCCACGTGGGTGCCATTGTCGGGCGCGAGGGCAATTCCGATGCTGGTGCTGACGGTGAGCTCCTGGCCGTCGATGTCAAAGGGCGCGAGCAGGCTGTCGATGAGCTTGCGGGCGACGGTGGCGGCATCTTCCGAGCGGGACAGTTGGGGGAGCAGCACGACGAATTCGTCACCGCCCAGACGGGCCAGCACATCTTCATCGCGCAGGCATTGGGATAGACGTTTGGCGGCGGCCGACAGCAGGCGGTCGCCGGTTGGATGGCCGAGGGTGTCGTTCACCTTCTTGAAGTTGTCCAGATCTAAGAACAGCACGCCGACGCAGGTATGGTTGCGCCGGGCGAAAGCCAGTGCCTGCTCGGCGCGGCTGATCCACAGGCTGCGGTTCGGCAGACCGGTCAGGGGGTCGTAGTGGGCCAGGTAATGGATGTGGGCTTGCGCGGCCCGGCTTTCCGAAACGTCCTGCACGGTGCCCCGTAGGGTGCACATGCCATTGCTGGCCGGCGCGGCTTCGATGCTGACATGCACAATGCAGCCGTCCCTGCCCGGGCTCGTCAGGCGCATGTCCAGGTTGGCGCCGGGCTGCCCTTGCTGAACTCTGTCGAGGGTGTTCTGCAACCGCAGACGGTCCTCCGGGTGGATGGCAGCCAGGAAGTTCTGCAGGGTACTCGGGGTGTCGGTCGGTACGCCGAGAATGCGATAGAGCTCGGCAGACCAGTGGTTGCGGTCGCTCACCGGGTCGGCTTCCCAGCTGCCGAGGTGGGCGATCCGCTCGGCGTGGGTCAGCATCGCCTGTTGGTCGATCAGGCGACGGCCTGCGTCGGCCAGTTCGATGGTGCGCCGATCCACCAGCTCTTCAATGCGGCGGGCGCGGCCCGTGGTGGCAAGCAGGAAAGCGCCCAGTGTGCCGATGCTCAACAGGCCGATGGCAAGAAGGGTCCAGGCTTCCCAGCCCCGCTGGCGGAAGGAGTAACTCGGATCGGTGCTGAGGGTCAGCGTCCAGGACTGACCTCCGAACTCAATGGGCTCTATCCAGGGGGTCAGTCCATCGGTGCCGACAGCGTCAGCCAGCGGACAGGATTGGTGGCCGGCGAGATGGTTGCCGACCTTCTGGCCGCCCACATTTTCGGTCAAGCAGTACTGGATGCCGGGGATCTCATGGCCGCGCAGGGCACTGGCCACGCTTTCCTCGACGCGCAGCGCGACGAAGACGAAACCGTCGAGACGGGTCGGCGGAGGCAGGCCGTGGTGATTGGCCCGCTGGTACAGCACGACGCCGGCCATGCCCTGCGTCTCCTGGGTGAGCTCGAAGGCCCTGGAGGCGGCGGCCTGGCCGTCGGCGCTGGTGCGCTGCATGGCTTCCGCGCTGGCTGGGATCGTCGATACATCGACACCGAAGACGCGCCGATTGGACTCCAGCGGGGCGACGAAGCGGACGGGGTAATACTCGGCGCGGTCACGGGCCGGGTACAGTTCGCCGGCTGTTCCGCGATCGAGTATCTGGAAGTCGCCAACGCCCGATGCACTGCGTGCTGCGTGTTCGAAGGCTGTGCGCTGGGTGCCCGCAACGCGGGGAATCCAGCCGATGGCCTGGACGCCGCCGAGGCGGGTCAGCCATGACGCGGCGAACTGCTGGAAGCCTTCGTCATCCAGATCCGGTGCGGCGACCATCACCCGTTCGGCGGATTGCAGGACCGACTGATAGTTGGCCAGGCGGCTGGTCAGCAGATTGGAGATGAAGTGGGCGTCACTTTCGAAACGGGATTGCAGGCGCTGACGCTCCCATTGGCCGATCTGGATTTCCAGGCCGACCAGCAGGAACAGTGCGGTGCCCATGGGAATCACGAGACCCAGGCGGCGAGGTGCCCAGTCCCGCTGCGGCTGCCCCCAGAAGGCGAAGATCAGAGGGCAGGCGATGAGAATGCCGATGGCGTCGCCGGCCCACCAGTTCCACCAACTGAAGATGGCATCGTGTTCCGGGACCGAGCCGAGCAGGGACAGGGCGCCGACGCCGATGCTGGCACTGATCAGGCAACTGAGCGGGGCGGCGACGAAGAAGAAGCGCAGGATGGAGCCGGCGCTGTCGAGGGAATTGGGAAAACCGACCCAGCGCCGTATCAGCGCCACGCCGGCGAAGGCCTGCAGCACCGCGCCGGTGCCGACGCACAGGGGCATGATCCAGTTGATCCCCCCGAGCCCCGCACGTGCGACCGCTTCCACGTTGGTGATGGCTGCACCGAGAAAGATGGCTGGCCAGATGCGTCGGCCTTTGATGAGCATGGCGGCCAGGGCGATTCCGGCGGGGGGGTAGAGCGGTGCGACGTAGCCGGGCGGGATCGCGATATGCAGTGCGATCAGGCCGCACAGCGCATAGGCGACAGCAATTCCGGCGAGTTGCTGTATCCGCTGGGAGAAAGGCATTGGCTGTCTGCGGTATCAGGTTGCTGGTGTCGAAAGCCGATGGCGGTCAAGGGCTGTTCTGTGCGAACCCGGGTTCCGTACGGCAAGTCGTCGTCATTGTAGCGTTGCCAGATTTTCCAGGTGGAGCATAACCGTCGGGCTGCTGTGGTGTACTCCGCAGCCGCTGCATTAAAGCGCCTGGCGAGTATCATCGACCGTCCTCAATCTGTTTCTGTGATCGATTTCGGGAGCCTTGATGATGTCTTCGTTCAATTTGGCGGACGTGACCCTTCTTGCGTTGCTGGCCGACGATGTGTCCTGCGGTGATCTGACCACGGCGTCGCTGGGTATCGGCGGGCGAGAGGGGCGGGTGGCCTTTCGCGCGCGGGGCGCCATGACGGTATGTGGATCGGAGGAGGCGACACGCCTTTTCGAGCTGGTCGGGGCGCGGGCGCGCCTGTGGGTGCCGTCGGGGACTCACGTGGAGGCTGGGCGTCTGCTGCTCGAAGCCGAAGGGGGAGTTGATTCCCTGCACTCCGCGTGGAAGACCGGACAGGTCCTGATGGAGTGGGCCAGCGGGCTGGCAACGGCAGCCGCAGCCATCGTCAAGGCGGCAGAGGCGGGAGGGCGACGGGTCGCGGTGGCGTGCACCCGGAAGAATGTGCCGGGTGCGAAAGCCATGTCGGTGAAGGCTGTGCGCGCCGGTGGGGCGACGATCCACCGTATGGGCCTGTCCGAATCCCTGCTGGTATTTGCAGAGCATCGCCTGTTCCTGAGCGAGACGCCGGCGCAGACTGTGGTCCGCTTGCGGGCCCGGGAGCCGGAAAAGAAGATCGTCGTCGAGGTCAGCAGCGTTGAGGAGGCTGCCGAATGGGCCCGGGCGGGGGCTGATGTGCTGCAACTCGAGAAGTTCTCCGTCGAGCAGGTGGCGGAATGTCGGCAATGGGTGAATGAGCACGCGTCCAACGGGCACGGAGCGCCGCTGCTCGCCGCCGCCGGAGGGGTGAAGGCGGACAATGCGGCGGCCTTCGTGGCGGCCGGTGCCGATCTGCTGGTGACGTCCGCGCCCTATACCGCGCCGCCCGCCGACGTCGCCGTCAGTTTTGAACTGCCGTTGGCATGAGTCGTCGTCTCCGGAGCGTTCTGTCTCCGGCTCCTGTTGCAATGCGGTAGTATCTCGGCCCCAAGCGTGGCCGGACTTCGCCGATGAACCGGCCTCCTGGGGCGCCCGACTGTGGCAATCCGCCGTCGGCAGTGAGTTCCAGGGGGGATCGGTGGATCCGTCCGGAGGTGTTTCAGGAGAGCCGTATGAGTACAGTGCTTGCCCCCGGGCAAGAGAAGCAGTCCCGTATGCAGGTCCTGCCGGTCGCGCTGGCGGCGATGGGAGTGGTATTCGGTGACATCGGCACCAGTCCCTTGTACACGATGAAGGAAGTCTTCAACGGTCCTCACGCGGTGCCGGTTACCCCGGACAACGTGCTGGGCATCCTGTCCCTGGTGTTCTGGGCGCTGACTATCGTCGTGTCCCTCAAGTACGTGGTCTACATCATGCGGGCCGACAACCGGGGGGAGGGGGGCATCATGGCCCTGACGTCCCTCGCCCTTCGTACCAGCAAGTCGCCACGCCTGGGCGCCGCGATGGCCGGCCTGGGACTGTTCGGTGCCGCCTTGTTCTACGGCGACGGGGTAATCACGCCGGCCATTTCGGTGCTGTCGGCGGTGGAGGGGCTGGAGGTGGTGACGCCGGCCTTCAAGCCTTATGTGCTGCCGATCTCGCTGCTCGTGCTGACCGGCCTGTTCATCATCCAGAGCAAGGGGACCGCCCAGGTCGGCGCGGTGTTCGGCCCGGTGATGCTGTTCTGGTTCACGACCCTCGGCGTGCTCGGGGCGATGAACGTCACACGCCACCCCGATGTGCTGCGCGCCATCAATCCCGCCTACGCGGTGAGTTTCTTTGCTGATAATCATTGGCTTGGCTTCCTGGCGCTGGGGGCGGTAGTGTTGGCGATCACCGGTGGCGAGGCCCTGTATGCGGACATGGGCCATTTCGGCCGGCGCCCGATCAAGGTCGCGTGGTTCGGCTACGTGTTTCCGGCCCTCTACCTCAATTACCTGGGGCAGGGGGCGCTGATCCTCGACAATCCCGCGGCCGTATCCAATCCCTTCTACCTGCTGGTGCCGCAGCCCTTGCTGCTGCCCATGGTCGGCTTGTCTACGCTGGCTACCATCATCGCTTCCCAGGCAGTGATCTCGGGCGCCTTCTCGCTGACCAAGCAGGCCGTGCAGTTGGGCTATTCGCCGCGTATCCACGTGATTCACACCTCCGACAAGGAGATGGGGCAGATCTACGTGCCCAACGTGAACTGGCTGCTGTTGGGGGCGGTGGTTGCGCTGGTGATCGGCTTCCGTTCGTCGAGCGCACTGGCCTCTGCCTATGGCATCGCGGTGACCTTGACGATGATGATCGACACGGTGCTCGCCTTTGTGGTGGTGCGGGCGCTGTGGCAGTGGCGCTGGGCGCCGGCGGTGGCCTTCCTGACCCTGTTCTTCACCGTTGATTTCGGCTTCTTTGCCGCCAACAGCGTCAAGATCTTCGATGGAGGCTGGTTTCCGCTGGCAATGGGGCTGGCGGTCCATACCCTGCTGATGACCTGGAAACGGGGGCGTGCACTGCTTTCGGAGCGCATGCGGCAGGACACGATGCCCCTCGATCTGTTCATCCAGTCCATGTTTCATGACCCCCCGCTGCGCGTTCCGGGAACCGGCGTGTTCATGACCACGGCGCCGGACGGAGTGCCCCGTGCTCTGTTGCACAATCTGCTGCACAACAAGGTGTTGCATGCGCGTGTGGTGCTGGTGAACGTGATGACCGACGACATCCCCTACGTGCAGGCTGTGGACCGGGTCCGGGTGGAGGAACTGGATTTCGGTTTCTACCGTGTCTTTGTCCGCTATGGGTTCAAGGACGATCCGGACATCCCCGCCGCACTGGCCATGTGTGAAGATCAGGGGTTGCCTTTCGAACTGATGGAGTCTTCGTTCTTCCTGGGGCGGGAGACGTTGATCCCCAGAACCGGGGCCTCCCTCGGCCTGTGGCGGGAGCGGCTGTTCATTCTGCTCTTCAGAAATGCGCACAGCGCCGCCGATTTTTTCTGCATTCCGGCCAATCGGGTGGTTGAATTTGGTACCCAAATTGAGCTTTGATGGCTTCTGGAATTATGTATTTGTCGTTTTTAAAGGGTTGTTGGAATCTGTTGCTTTTAAAATGAAATAAGTGATAATTTTTTATTTTTTTAATAAAATCAAAAAACTAATTCAGATTTAAGAATGCCTTTCATATAATTTTGGTTCTCATTTGAGCCCGTTGTGGGCATCGCATTCGTCGAAAAGTACTTCTCCCCGTGACGGGTATCACGGGTGTTTCGAGCGCCTGGGGCTATCGTGCTGAGGCGCGGGGTTTCACGCATTTGGCAAATTTGCAGTGCACAATCGGCATGACCTTCACGCCGTCTTCATAGATAATGTGCTGCTTTTTTCTGGGGTGTGAGTGCGTCTGCGTTTGACGGCTTCATCTAATTTGCATGGGCGGCCGTATTGCAAGATCGGCCGGAGCTCGGAATGCTAAAACTCTTCAATCATTACGTACCTTCCAACACTGTGCTGCAGTTGTTGTTCGATGCGCTGTTGCTGTTTGTTGCGGTGATTGTCGTGTTCCTGGTTCAGGACAAGGTGGATGGCGCGCTCCTGTTCTCCGTCGTGCCATCCGCGCTGATGTTTGCTGCGGTGATGATGATGCTTAATGGGGCCCTCGGCCTCTATCGAGTCAGTTTCAGTGGCGAATGGCGTGAAACCGTGATGCGGGTGGTCATTTCCATCGTGCTGAGCGTTCCGGTGGCGTATGGCGTATTTCGGGTGTTGCCGTGGGGGGTTTTCGCCCATGATGCGGTAGAGCTGAACGTCATCGCCCTGCTGGGGCTGGTGGTCGCCGTGCGGGGAGTTGCAGTTCGACGTGCAGGGGCAGGGGTTTTGGTCAAGAGAATCATGGTTATCGGGACGGGAGCGGATGCCGTCGCAGTCGAACACGCACTGACGCATCCCGCCAATGCCAGCCTGCAGGTAGTGGGGTTCTACCCGGCAGGCAGCAATGACGAAGTGAGGGTCGACCCGAAGCGGATCGTCCATTTCGATGGCAGTCTGCTGGCTGCGGCCAATGAACTGCGCGTCAATGAGATCATCGTTGCGCTCAAGGAGCGTCGGGGGGGAGTGATCCCGCTGCGCGAATTGCTCGACTGCAAGATGGCCGGCATCAAGGTCCTGGATCTGTCCAGCTTTTTCGAGCGGGTGCGAGGTCAGGTGCGAATCGACTCCCTGCGAGCCAGTTGGCTGATTTATGGGGAAGGCTTCCGTCAGGGCTGGGGGCGTACGCTGGTGAAGCGGATCTTCGATATCGTGGCTTCTCTTTGCCTACTCCTCCTTGCTGCTCCGGTCATGGTACTGGCTGCGCTGGCTATCGTGATTGAGGACGGTGCTCCGGTGCTCTATCGTCAGGAACGTGTCGGTCTTGGCGGTCGGTTGTTCAAAGTCACCAAGTTCCGCAGTATGCGTCGGGATGCCGAGCGAGATGGCAAGCCGCGCTGGGCTGCGGCCAACGACGACCGGGTCACGCGCGTCGGCCGCTTCATTCGGAAGGTGCGTATCGACGAGTTGCCACAGCTGTTCAATGTGTTGAGGGGGGATATGAGCCTGGTTGGGCCGCGCCCCGAACGCCCTTTCTTCGTGGACCAGCTGACCAAGGACATCCCGTTCTACGCGGTTCGCCATTGCGTCAAACCGGGCGTGACGGGCTGGGCCCAGGTTCGTTACCAGTACGGTTCATCCGTCGATGATGCGATCAACAAACTGCAGTACGATCTCTATTATGTGAAGAATCACACGCTGTTTCTGGACACTGTAGTGTTGTTTGAAACCGTTCGCGTGGTTTTGACGGGTGACGGCGCGCATTGATCGTTCTATTGCGTTGTTTTCACCCCTGACGGAATGACATGCCGTGCTCCCGCCAAGCGGGGGCACGTGCCTTTTTGTTGAGAGCCGATGGAATCCGTCCTGTCCCAAGTATCGGTCTGGAGTTACGCGTTCGCGGCCATCGTCCACGCGATATTCGGACTGTATCTGGCGGTAGCCTGGAAAAAGGGGCGGCGTGGAGCCTTGCTGATTGCCGCAGCAGCGGGCGGAGCCCTGTGGGCAGGGGCTAACTGGGCATTCTCCGTTTCAGGCTGGGGGTGGTTGTTCCAGCTGGCTAATTTTTTTGACGTACTGCGGCTTGCCGCTTGGTTCGGCTTTCTTGTTGCCTTGCTGTCCCAATCGTCCGCCGACAGCAAAATAGATGAGTTGCCACGCTGGCCCGCACCGGGAGCATTGGCCGTGGTGGCCCTTGCTGCCGGCGGAGTCTTCTGTTTCAGCTTGGGAGTGCCGCTTTATGGCACGCCAATGCGTACTTGGGCTGCGACGTCATTGATGTCCTCCGTGTTCGGGCTTGTTCTGCTCGAGCTTTTCTATCGTGCGGTACCTGAACGCTATCGTTGGGGCATCAAGCCGCTGACGCTTGCCTTGGGCAGTCTGTTTGCCTTCGATGTGTATCTGTATGCGGATATGCTGCTGTTCAGCCGCATTGATCCGGTTACCTGGAGTGTCCGTGGCTTTGCCCATACGCTGACCATTCCTTTGCTGGCGGTCTCGGCGTCCCGCAATCCGGATTGGACGCTGCGTGTTTCCCTGTCCCGCCATGTGGTTTTCCATTCGACGGCGCTGGCCGGCTCCGGCCTGTACCTGTTGGTGATCGCCGGTGCTGGTTACTACATGCGCTATTTCGGTGGGGAGTGGGGAGAGGCTCTTCAGTTGGCGCTGCTCTTCAGTGGCATTCTGTTCCTCTGTGTGCTGGTCGTTTCGGGGGCATTCCGGGCTCGTTTGCGGGTTCTGCTGGCCAAGCATTTCTTCGCATATCGCTATGACTACCGAAAGGAGTGGCTGAGCGTGACTCAGGCCTTGTCGGTGGCGGGGGATGGGTTGAGCCTTGGTGAGTCCGTGGTCAAGGCGCTTGCAGATCTGGTCGAAAGTCCTGGCGGAGGGGTCTGGCTTTGCGATTTGAATGGCATCTACGGCCAGCAGGCGCGTCTCAACATGCCGGATTATGGTGTGCGCGAGCAGGCCGATTCAGAGTTCTGTCGCTTCCTGCTGGAGCGGGAATGGGTGGTGAATCTGCAGGAGATGCGCAGTGGGCTGTCATCCGGAGCCGGTTTGCCTATGCCGGTTTGGGCGTCGGAGCTTTCGGATATGTGGTTGATCGTGCCGCTGATTTCCTCGGGCGTGCTGGTGGGGTTCGTGATTCTCCTGACGCCTCGAACGCCCGTGGATGTGAATTGGGAAGTGCTCGATCTGCTCAAGATGGCGGGGCGGCAAGCCGCGGGCTACATCACGCGGATGCAGGCTGCCGAGGCCTTGATTGAGGCGCGTAAATTCGATGCGTTCAACCGTATGTCCGCCTTCGTTGTCCATGATTTGAAGAATCTCGTGGCCCAACTCTCGCTGATGTTGCGTAATGCCGAGCGTCACAAGGACAATCCGGAATTCCAGGCGGATATGCTTGAAACGGTGAAGCATGTGGAAACACGTATGCGGGGGTTGATGGCTCAGTTGATGGAGAAGACTCCGATCAACCAGCGTCGTCCTGTCCAGATCGGAGGGGTTGTCGAGCATGTGCTGCAGTCCAAGCGATTGTTCAAACCCAGTCCCAGGCTACTCGGCGTCCTGCCGGACCTGGCTGTCTTGGCCCATGCTGAGCGCCTTGAGCGAATACTCGGTCATATAGTGCAAAATGCTCTGGACGCGACACCCGAGCATGGTAGTGTGTCAGTCGGGCTATCCCAGGAGGGTAAATTTGCCTGCATTACCGTTCGGGATAGCGGGTCGGGCATGTCGGCCGCTTTCATTCGGGAACAATTGTTCAAGCCGTTCCAGACGACCAAAGCCAGCGGCATGGGGGTCGGAGCCTATGAGGCGCAGCAGTACGTGAATGAACTTGGGGGAAGCCTAACGGTGCAGAGCGAGGTGGGTGTGGGGTCAAGATTCGAGATCCGCCTGCCGCTCGCCGCGCAACCCCAGAATGCCGGTAACGAAGCATTGGCTGAGTAGTCATATGAGTGAGAAACGCAGGACTTTGTTGATCGTCGAGGACGATCCCGCGCTGCAAAAGCAGATGCGTTGGGCTTTCGATCAGTATGAAACTGTGGTCGCCGCCGATCGGGAAGAGGCTATTGTTCAACTGCGGCGCCATGAGCCGGCCGTCGTGACGATGGATCTTGGGCTGCCGCCGGCCCCCGACGATGTGACCGAGGGTTTCAAGCTGCTGGGGGAGATTCTGGCACTGGCGCCAGATACCAAGGTTGTGGTGCTGACGGGCCAGCACGACCGGGAGAATGCAGTTCGTGCCGTGGGAATGGGCGCGTACGACTTTTTTGCTAAGCCCTTCGAGCCCGAGTTGCTGTCTCTCACTTTTGATCGGGCATTGCGCCTGTACGATCTGCAGCAGGACAACCGCAAACTCAAGATTCAGCAGGGTAGTGCCCTGGCGGGCGTGATCACGCGGGATCCCGGTATGCTGCGGGTGTGCCGCCTGATCGAGAAGGTTGCGTCGGCAAACGTCACGGTGATGTTGCTGGGTGAGAGTGGAACCGGCAAAGAGGTGCTGGCGCGCGGTTTGCATGAGCTTTCTCCGCGTCGCAATGAGCGTTTCGTCGCCATCAACTGTGCCGCGATCCCGGAAAATCTGCTCGAGAGCGAGCTGTTTGGTTACGAAAGAGGTGCCTTCACCGGAGCGGTGAAACAAACGCTCGGCAAGATCGAAGTCGCTAACAAGGGGACCCTGTTCCTTGATGAGATCGGTGATTTGCCTTTGCCTCTGCAGGCCAAGCTGTTGCGCTTTCTGCAGGAGCGGGTCATCGAACGGATCGGCGGTCGTGAGGAGATCCCGGTCGATGTGCGAATCGTCTGCGCGACGCACCAGGACGTAAAGGGGCTCATCCAGGCCGGGCGCTTCCGGGAGGATTTGTATTACCGGTTGGCTGAAATCGTGGTTGACATCCCCGCGCTGCGGGATCGGGATGGGGACGCCGTATTGCTGGCTCATGCCTTTGTGCAACGTTTTGCCGGCGAGCATGGGCGAGGCGTGATGACACTCACTGATGATGCGGTCCAAAGTATCGAGTCGCATCGTTGGCCCGGAAATATTCGTGAGCTTGAAAATGCCATCAAGCGAGCGGTTATCATGGCAGATGCGAATTGCATTACTGCCGACGATGTCGGGCTCGGCAAGAACGCGGACGAGGAGTTGGAGGCACTGAACCTGCGGGTCGTGCGCGAAGATGCCGAACGTCGAGCGGTGGTCCGGGTGATGGCCCGGGTCAATGGCAATGTGGCCCGCGCGGCCGAGGTGTTGGGTATCAGTCGCCCAACCCTTTACGATTTGATGAACCGCTTCGGTTTGAAGAAAGAGATTTCAACGTGACCCAAGAATCCCCGCAGATGCGTTTCCCGTTCAGGCATGGTGCCAAGGTGCGAAGTGCCGCCATCAGCGCCCTGTGTGCCCTTCTTTTGACTGCTTGCGGGGGGAACCCCGAATCGATGCTGGCGTCTGCCAAGGAATATCTGGCAAAGAACGACACCAACGCTGCGACGATTCAGTTGAAGAACGCGCTGCAAAAGAATCCCAGTTTTGCCGAGGCGCGTTATCTGTTGGGTAAAGTGCATTTTCAGCAGGGGAATTACGCCGATGCCGAGAAGGAGCTCAAGCGGGCTCTGGATTTGGGATTTTCGCCTGATCAGGTGGTGCCGGTTCTGGCCGAGAGTCTTCTGTTTAGTGGCCAGGGTGTGCGGGTTCTGACCGAACTGCATGATCAGAAGCTGTCCCAGGCTGAGGCGCGGGCATCTTTGCTGGCAACCGTCGGGTTGGCACAAATGACCCAGGGCAAACGTGATGAGGCGGTCCAGGCTTTCGAGGGGGCGCTCAAGGAGTTTCCGGGCTATCCTCAGGCGCGCGTCGGTCTGGCCAGAGTCAAGGCGAGTGGTCGTGACCTGCAGGGGGCGCTGGCGGATGTCGATGCGGTCATCAAGGACGCTCCCAAGTTGCCGGAAGCGCACGCATTGCGCGGGGAGCTTCTGCTAGGCTTGAATCGGCCCGAGGAGTCCATTCCCGAGTTTGAGGCAGTTATTGCCGCTCGACCGACGGATCTGCCCGCCTACCAAAGCTTGATTTCACAGCTTCTGCGTAGCAATAAGCTCGATGTTGCGCAGAGCAAGGTCAACGATTTGAAGAAGGCGGTAGGGAATCATCCCCTGGCGCTCTATATCCAGGCCTTTATCGACCTGCGGAACGGGAAGAGCAAGGAGGCATACGAAGGGGTTCAACAGGTGCTGCGTGTTGCGCCGAATTACCCCCCGGCATTGTTGCTCGCCTCCAGTTTGCAACTTCAACGGCGCGACTTCGGTCAGGCGCGGGACAACCTGGGCAAAGTTCTCGAGAAGGCGCCAAACTTGCCTCTTGCGCGACGTCTGCTCGTCGCATCCCATCTTGGATTGCAAGAGCCGGCAAAGGCTCTGGATGCCTTGCAGCCCCTGTTGAAGGATCATTCTGACGACACCGCCGTTCTCAGCCTGGCAGGGCAGGTCTATGCCATGAATGGCGATTTCACGCGCTCCGAAGAGTATTTCCGCCGTGCAAGTGTGGCTGATCCAAAAAATGCCCAGTACCGGACCCGCCTCGGGGTTTCCCGGCTGGCTGCGGGGGAAACCGAACGGGCGTTCCAGGATCTGGAGGCTGCGTCGGCTCTGGACACCGATAACACCCAGCCTGACATTGCATTGATCATGGCTCATTTGCGTCGCGGTGAAGGTGCCAAGGCGATGGAGGCGGTCAAGGGCCTGGAGAAGAAGAGGCCGAATGATCCGGTGACCTTCAATATGAAGGGGGGTGTGTTCATGGCCAGCAAGGACGTGGCCGGAGCGCGCAAAGCTTTTGAACGGGCACTGGAGTTGAAGCCGGATTTCCTTCCGGCCCTCGGCAATCTGGCCCGTCTGGATATCAGCGAGAAGAATCCGGCCGCTGCGCGCAAGCGCTATGAGGACTTCCTCAGCAAGAACAAGAAGATTCCAGAGGCTTACATGCAGTATGGAGAGCTTCTGGCTTTGACCGGCGCCTCGACCAAGGAAGTGCAGGCCGTATTGGAAAAGGGGTTGGCTGAGCTGCCGAGTTTCTTGCCGATCCGTGTTGCGTTGGTGCGCATGTTGGTCCAACTCGGGGATGCCAAGCGTGCCTTGCTACTGGCTCAGGAGGCTGCTGCATCGGCTCCGGATGATCCCGTGGCTTTGGAACTGCTTGGTCGATCGCAGGTTGCAGCCGGTGAACTGCAGCAGGCTATCGCCACCTTCTCCAAACTCGTCGACAAACAGCCTAATTCGCCCAACGCCCTGCTGTCCCTGGCCGATCTTCAATCGTCGGTGAAGGACAGTACGGGTGCAGAGCAATCCTTGAGGAAAGCTCTTGTGATCAAGCCCGATAGCATCGAGGTCCAGCAGCGCCTGATTGCCATCCTTGTCAATACCAAGAGGGGTGAGGAGGCAGTGCGTATCGCCAAGAACGTCCAAAAGCAACAGAGCAAGTCCGCGGTGGGTTTCGTCCTTGAAGGTGATGTCCAGTTTGCTCTGGGGCGGAAGAATGAAGCCGTGGTGGCATATGGCGAGGCGTTCCAGCGTGACAAGTCAGCTCAAGCGGCTGTCCGGCTGTATGGATCCAAGGTGGCTGCGGGTCAGTCCCAGGAAGCCAGCAAGCTGGCTTCCGATTGGATAAAGGCTAATCCGAAGGACCTCACGCTACGCAGCTATATTGCGGAAAGCAATCTGGCCGCCCAGAAGTACGATCAGGCTGTGCAGCAGTATCGCCAGATGCTGGAGATTGCTCCGAAGAATCCCATGTTGTTGAACAACCTGGCGTGGGCATTGGGCAAGTTGAAGGACAAGAGTGCTCTTGGTGTTGCACAGCAGGCCGTTAATCTGGCACCCAACAGTCCGGTTGTGCTCGATACCTATGGCACGTTGCAGCTTGAAAACGGAGATGTTGACAAAGGGGTTGAAACCTTGAAGAAGGCAGTCAGCCTGGGGCCCAATCTACCTCAATTGAGATTGAACCTTGCACGGGCGCTGATCAAGTCTGGCGATGCGGGAGGGGCTCGCAAAGAACTCGACCTTGCGGTGAAGAATGCACCGGAAAAGACGGCAATCCGTATCGAGATCGACAAGTTGCGAGCTTCGTTGTAACGGTTCTCACCATTTGGCAATCAATATTTCAGGAACGTGATCATGAGTACCATCGCTGTTATCGGCCTCGGCTATGTGGGGTTGCCCCTGGCCGTTGAGTTTGGCAAGAAGATGAAGACCGTGGGTTTTGATCTGTCAGCCGAGAAGGTTGCTGCCTACGGGCGTTTCGTCGATCCGACGGGTGAAGTCAGTACTGAGGACTTGAAGGCCGCTGTTCATCTCACCTGCAGTACCGACCCCAAGGTAATCGGTGAGGCGGACTTCATCATTGTGGCGGTTCCCACGCCGGTCGATGAAGCACACCAGCCGGACTTCACCCCGCTGGTCAAGTCGTCCGAGAGCGTCGGTCGCAACCTCAAGCGTGGTGCCACCGTCGTGTACGAATCCACCGTCTATCCCGGCGCGACCGAAGATGTCTGCATTCCGATCCTCGAGAAGTTCTCCGGCCTCAAGTGGAAGGAAGACTTCTTCGTCGGGTATTCGCCTGAGCGGATCAATCCGGGTGACAAAGAGCGCACCGTCACCAAGATCGTCAAGGTGGTGTCGGGTGATACGCCGGAGACGCTCAAGAAGGTGGCCGAGACTTATGGCATGGTGATTACCGCGGGGGTTTATTCCGCGAGTTCCATCAAGGTGGCCGAGGCCGCGAAGGTAATCGAAAACACTCAGCGTGACCTCAACATCGCGCTGATGAACGAATTGTCGGTGATTTTCCACAAGATCGGCATCGATACCCTTGAGGTCCTGAAGGCGGCTGGTACCAAGTGGAATTTCCTGCCTTTCCGTCCGGGTCTGGTTGGTGGTCACTGCATCGGTGTCGATCCTTATTACCTCACGCACAAAGCCGACATGCTTGGATACCATCCGCAGGTCATCCTGGCTGGCCGGCGCATTAACGACAGCATGGGCAAGTACGTCGCCGAGCAGACCGTGAAGCAGATGATCGGTGCTGGTCACAGCATCAAGGGCGCGAACGTCATCGTGCTGGGCCTGACTTTCAAGGAGAACTGTCCGGACCTGCGTAACAGCAAGGTTATCGACGTGATCCATGAACTGCAGAGCTATGGCTGCAACGTGCTGGTGCACGATCCCGTCGCGGAGTCCGTGGAGGCCGAGCACGAGTACGGTGTGAGTCTGATAGCCTGGGATGAACTGCCGCGTGCCAAGGCTATCGTTGCAGCAGTCGCGCACACGGAATATTCTGAACTGGGTGTAGGGCGTCTTTGCGAGAAGCTCGAGCCAAACGGTGTATTTACCGACGTCAAGAGCTTCTATGATCAGGCTGAACTCGAAGCCGCTGGCGTGACGGTCTGGCGGCTCTAAAAGGATGGGTTGGGAGTCGGCAGTGATGCATGGTTGGAAAAGATCCTTGATCGTATCCCTTGGCATGGCCTTTGGGGTCTCGGGAATGGGACATGCAGCCGAGCAGGGTGCCGACTCTGAGCGTATCGTCGAACAAGCCTTGGCCTACGAGCACGGTGAGGGGGTGCCGCGTGATCCGGAGCAGGCCGTCGAGCTGTATTGCGAGGCCGTCCGGATGGGCAATGCTGAGGCGATGTACAGCCTCGGCTGGATGTACGCCAACGGTCGTGGTGTGGAACGGGATGATCGCTATGCGGCAACCTTGTTCGAGATGGCTGTCTTCAAGGGCCACGCGGGTGCCGAGAAGGCGCGCCGACTGGTCGGCGACTACACTGGAGCGGTCCCGGATTGCCTGACCTCGCGGGATGGTGAGCGCGGATTCGTAGCCAGGGATACTTGGGACACACAGAAATACCTGGCCTCGCTTCCTGAGCAGAAGAAGAAAGTAGTCGAACTCGTCACGACGCTGGCCCCGCGCTTTTCCATCGAGCCGCGCCTGGCGCTGGCCATCGCGACGACTGAGTCCAATTTCGACTCCAATGCCACCTCACCGAAGAACGCGATGGGGGTGATGCAGCTGATTCCCGAGACTGCGAGCCGTTTCAACGTGAAGGACACCTTCGACCCCGTCCAGAACATCAAGGGCGGGCTGGCCTATCTGCGCTGGTTGCTGGCCTATTATCGCGGCAATGTCGCGCTGGCGGTGGCGGGCTATAACGCCGGCGAAGGCGCGGTTGACCGTTATCGTGGGGTGCCGCCGTTCAAGGAGACCCAGAACTACGTGAAGCGTATCCTGGAGTTCTTCCCGCGTACCGAGCATCCCTTTGACGCCCGGGTTGTCGATGCATCCCCCGTGCTGCAGGCGCTCAAGGTCGTGGGGCGGTGATGGGAAAGTGGATGCAGACTCGTTCGACTGTGCCGTCTGTGGCGTTTGCCGCCGTACTGTGTGGGGCGCTGGGAGGCGTATCTGGCGATGTCTTGGCGGATCTGGCCGATACCGTTGCTGTTGTGAAGAGGTCGGTTGTTGCGGTGGGAACATTCGAACCGACTCGCAGCCCGCAGTTCCGCTTCGTGGGTACTGGCTTCGTCGCAGGAAACGGCAACCAGGTTGTGACGAACGCCCACGTAGAGGGGGCCGTTGTCGAGAACTCGGAAACCAAGGAGCAATTGGTCATTGCTTTGCCCGGCACGGGGCGGGCTTCGGTCAGGCCTGTTCGTCGCGAAGCGATCGACCGTGACCACGATGTGTCGGTGCTGCGCTTTGATGGACCGCCGATGCCAGCACTGCGTCTGGGTAATTCCGATGCTGTGCGTGATGGTCAGGACATCGCACTCACAGGTTTTCCGCTGGGGGCGACGATTGGCATCGTGCCGGTCACCCACAAGGGAATTATTTCCGCAATCACGCCTGTCGGGCAGCCTCTGCCGAGCGCCCGCCAACTGGAAGCCCAAACAGTGCGTCGGTTGGCTGTCGGGAGCTATTCCGTGTTTCAACTGGACGCTGTTTCCTACCCGGGCAACAGCGGCAGTCCGATCTACAGTCCGGCGACTGGTGAAGTCTTGGGGATCGTGAACACCGTGTTCGTGAAAGGCAGCAAAGAGGCTGCAATCACCAATCCGTCGGCGATCTCCTATGCGATTCCGGCGTCCTTCATCAAGGCCTTGCTGCAGCTGCCCTGAGCTTGGTCGTCGTGCAAGGTGTAAAAAAGCCCGGGATGTCTCCATCCCGGGCTTTTCATTTTTCGGCCAGTGTTGGGCTGGCTTCAGGCCAGTTCGTCCATCGGCACACAGGAGCAGAACAGGTTGCGGTCGCCGTAAACGTCGTCGATGCGGTTCACGCTCGGCCAGAACTTGTTGTCGCCGACCCAGGCCAGCGGGAAAGCGGCTTCCTGGCGGGAGTAGGGGCGATCCCAGTCGCCGAAGAAGTCGGCCTGGGTGTGGGGCGCGTTCTTCAGCGGATTGTTGTCGGCCGGCATGCGACCTTCCTCGATCGCGCGGATCTCGGCCCGGATGCTGACCATTGCGGCGATGAAGCGGTCCAGTTCGCCCTTGTCCTCGGACTCGGTGGGTTCGACCATGATCGTGCCGGCCACCGGGAAGGACATGGTCGGGGCGTGGAAGCCGTAGTCCATCAGGCGCTTGGCGATGTCCACCTCGCTGATGCCGGTGGCGGCCTTGATCGGGCGGATGTCGAGGATGCACTCGTGGGCGACACGGCCCTGACTGCCGGTGTACAGCACTGGATAGTGGGCGCTCAGCTGGCTGGCCACGTAGTTGGCGTTGAGGATGGCCACCTTGGTGGCGCGCTTGAGGCCGCGGCTGCCCATCATCGTGATGTACATCCACGAGATCGGCAGGATGCTCGCGGAGCCGAACTGAGCGGCTGAGACCGCGCCTTGGCCTGCGTTGGGGCGATCTTCAGTGCCGGTGGCTGCGACGGTGTGGTCGGCCATGAAGGGCGCCAGGTGGGCCTTCAGGCCG
Organism: Zoogloea sp. GDB6; assembly: GCF_056724105.1. Taxonomy (NCBI): domain Bacteria; kingdom Pseudomonadati; phylum Pseudomonadota; class Betaproteobacteria; order Rhodocyclales; family Zoogloeaceae; genus Zoogloea; species Zoogloea sp. GDB6. The sequence goes on from NZ_CM161497.1 coordinate 1,799,883, forward strand.
ATCGGGCCCATGCCCGGTCCGCCGCCGCCGTGGGGGATGCAGAAGGTCTTGTGCAGGTTCATGTGGCTCACGTCGGCGCCGATGGTGGCGGGGGAGGTGAGGCCGACTTGGGCGTTGAGATTGGCGCCGTCCATGTAAACCTGGCCGCCGTATTGGTGCACGCTGGCGCAGATCTCGCGGATGGCTTCCTCGAAGACACCGTGGGTGGACGGATAGGTGATCATCAGTGCGGCCAGCTTGTCGGCGTGCTGGGCGGCCTTGGCCTGCAGGTCGGTCAGGTCCACGTTGCCGTTGTCGTCGCAATTGACGACCACCACGTCCATGCCGCACATCTGCGCGGTGGCCGGGTTGGTGCCGTGGGCCGACTTGGGGATCAGACATACGTTGCGGTGCTGCTCGCCGCGGGACGCGTGGTAGCGGCGGATCGCCACCAGACCGGCGTATTCGCCCTGGGCGCCGGAGTTGGGCTGCATGCAGATCGCGTCGAAGCCGGTGATCTCACGAAGTTGTGCGGCGAGGCCATCGATCATCTCCAGGTAGCCGGTGGTCTGGTCCGCCGGAGCAAAGGGGTGGATGTCGGCGAATTCGGGCCAGGTGACCGGGATCATCTCGCTGGTGGCGTTGAGCTTCATCGTGCACGAGCCCAGAGAGATCATCGAGTGGTCGAGGGCCAGGTCGCGGTTCTGCAGGCGCTTCAGGTAGCGCAGCATCTCGTGCTCGGTGTGGTGGGTGTTGAATACCGGGTGGGACAGGATGGCGTCGTTACGCAGCAGGGCTTCCGGCAGATTGCCGCCGCGGCTGGCGACCTGGGTGTCCAGCGCCGCCACGTCGGCCTTGGCACCGAAGGCTTCTAGTAGCGCGGCGATGTCGGCGATAGTGGTCTTCTCGTCGATGGAGATGCCGAGTCCCTTGCCGTCCACGTGGCGCAGGTTGTAACCGGCGGCCTGGGCGGCTGCGTAGATGGTGGTGCTGCGTTCGTCCGTGGCCACCTGCAGGGTGTCGAAGAAGCTGTCTGCCGCCAGCTCGAAGCCGGCTTGCCGGAGGCCCTCGGCGAGCACTGCAGCCAGGCGATGGACGCGGGCGGCAATGGTGCGCAGGCCTTCCGGACCGTGGTAGACCGCGTACATGCCGGCCATGTTGGCCAGCAGGACCTGGGACGTACAGATGTTGGAGTTGGCCTTTTCGCGGCGGATGTGCTGCTCGCGGGTCTGCAGCGTCATGCGCAGGGCGGTCTTGCCGCGGACGTCCTTCGACACGCCGATGATGCGGCCCGGCATGGAGCGCACGTGGGCTTGGCGGGTGGCGAAGAAGGCGGCGTGGGGGCCCCCGAAGCCGAGGGGTACGCCGAAGCGCTGGGCCGAGCCGAGGGCGATGTCGGCACCCAGCTCGCCGGGCGACTTGAGGAGCACCAGTGCGAGCAGGTCGGAGGCGACGGCGACCACCGCGCCCTTGGCCTTCAGTGCGGCGACCGGTGCAGCGATGTCGCTGACTTCACCGCGCTCGTTGGGATACTGCAGCAGGGCACCGAAGACTTCGTGGCGGGCGGCATCTGCCACCGGGCCGACGATCAGCTCGAAGCCGAAATAGGCGGCACGGGTGCGCACCACGTCGAGGGTCTGCGTGAAGACGCCCTCATCGACGAAGAAGGCCTGGCTCTTCACCTTGGAAATGCGGCGCGCCATCGCCATCGCTTCGGCCGCCGCGGTAGCTTCGTCGAGCAGCGAGGCGTTGGCGAGTTCCAGGCCGGTGAGGTCGATGACCATCTGCTGGAAGTTCAGCAGCGCTTCCAGGCGGCCCTGGGCGATTTCTGCTTGATAAGGCGTGTAGGCGGTATACCAGCCCGGGTTCTCCATCACGTTACGGAGGATGACCTTCGGCGTGATGGTGTCGTAGTAGCCCATGCCGATGAGGGACTTCTTCAGCACATTCTTGCCGGCGATGGTCTTGAGCTTGGCGAGGGCGACGTGCTCCGGCGTCGGTTCGCCGAGGGCCAGCGGCGCGGGCAGGCGGATGCCGGCAGGCACGGTCTGGGCGACCAGGGTGTCCAGAGAGTCGACGCCGACGGCGGCGAGCATGGCCGGCAGCTCGTTGGCACAGGGGCCCAGATGACGGCGAATGAAGTCGTCGCCCTGTTCGAGCGTGGCGAGCGGGGCGGAGAGAAGGGTCTTCGACATGGGAGAAACTCGGGTTGGGTTACAGCAACAGCAGGGTGGGGCGCGCCGGCCGGGCGCGCCCGCGAAGGGGTGATCAGCCGATGGCTGCTTCGTAGCCGGCGGCGTCCAGCAGACCGTCCACGTCGGCGGCGTTGGCCGGCTTGATCTTGAACAGCCAGGCGGCGTAGGCGTCGGCATTGACGGACTCGGGGGCGTCCACGGCGGCCTGGTTGGCTTCGAGGATCTCGCCGGCGACCGGCGCGTAGATGTCGGAGGCGGCCTTGACGGATTCGATCACGGCGATGGCTTCTTCCTTGGCGACGACGCGGCCGGCTTCCGGCAACTCGAGGAAGACCACGTCGCCGAGGGCTTCTTGGGCGTGGTCGGTGACGCCGACGGTCAGGGTGCCGTCCGCTTCGACGCGGACCCATTCGTGGGAGGCGGTGTAGCGCAGGTTCGCGGGAGTGTTCATGGTATGTCCTTGTTCAAGTCGATGAAGGGGAATGGGGTTCGATGCCGTGCAGCTGTCAGGCCAGCGCCTTGCCGTTGCGGGCAAAGGGGGCTTTTACCACACGGGCCTTGAGGTGCTTGCCGCGGATCTCGACTTCGACGGCGTCACCAGCAGCCACGCCGAGTGGCAGGCGGGCCAGCGCGATGGATTTTTCCAGCGTCGGCGAGAAGGTGCCGCTGGTGGTTTCGCCCTCACCCCGGGCGGTGATCACCTTCTGGTGGGAGCGCAGCACACCTTTGTCTTCGAGGATCAGGCCCAAGGTCTGCTTGCCCGCGCCCTTGGTGACGAGGGCTGCCTTGCCGACAAAGTCGCGGCTTTCGTCCTTGAAGTCCACCGTCCAGGCCAGGCCGGCATCCAGCGGGGATACCGTATCGTCCATGTCGTTGCCGTAGAGGGCCATGCCGGCCTCCAGGCGCAGGGTGTCGCGTGCTCCGAGGCCGCAGGGCTTGACGCCGGCAGCGACGAGGGCGTCCCAGGTAGTGACGGCCTTGCCGACCGGCAGGGTCAGCTCGAAACCGTCCTCCCCGGTGTAGCCGGTGCGGGCGATGAAGATGTCGCCGAACTCGGCGGCCTGGAACACCTTGAGGCCGGCGGATGCGGCCTCGGTGCCAGGAAGGGCTGCCCAGGTCTTGGCGCGGGCGTTGGGGCCTTGCACGGCGATCATCGCCAGGTCGCGGCGCACGGCGAGCGTGGCCTGCGTGCCGGTGGCGGCCAGGCGTTGTTGCATCCAGGCCACGTCCTTGTCGGCAGTGCCGGCATTGACGACGATGCGGTAGCTGGTGTCGGACAGAAAGTAGACGATCAGGTCGTCGATGACACCGCCCTGTTCGTTGAGCATGCAGGAGTAAAGCGCCTTGCCGGGTTCGGTGAGCTTGGCCACGTCGTTGGCGATCAGGCCGCGCAGGAAGGCCTTGGCGTCGGCACCCTCCAGGTCGAGGGCGAGCATGTGGGAGACGTCGAACATGCCGGCGTCGCGGCGCACCGCGTGGTGCTCCTCGATCTGCGAGCCGTAATTGACCGGCATATCCCAGCCGGCGAAGTCGACCATGCGGGCGCCGGCGGCGATATGGGAGGTGTAAAGCGGGGTTTGTTGGGCCATGAGGCTCTCCGTGACAATCGTTCCAGTGTAGAAAAGCAATGGGGCCGATGCGACGTGAATTCGCCTCGGCCCCATCTGTCCTTTGTACCTGAGAGATTGCAGCGGTCTAGACCTTCTGCGTGCCCCTTCGGTGGATGCGGCCTGCGCGTTGGGCAGGGGGCATCACTCTCCAGATTCTTGATTCGTCGGCGGTCCTTTTGCCTGAGCGGTTCCGGGGGTTGCGCCTTCGGCGGTTCGCGGCATCAGGCCGGCGAACGCTCTCCCACACGACGGCGCGCACCTTACCATCGAGGGCGAGGCGCGACAAGGGTCTGATACACTATTAAAGATGATCCCTTCCAGAAGCCGTTTTGTCGGCATCCGAGGCCTGCGTTACCACCTGCGCGAGTGGGGGCGTGAAGGCGCTCCCAAGCTGTTCATGCTGCATGGATGGATGGATGTTTCCGCATCTTTCCAGTTCATTGTCGATGCTTTGCAGGCTGACTGGCACGTTATTGCGCCCGACTGGCGCGGCTTCGGCCAGACGGAATGGGCGGGCTCCGATGCCTATTGGTATCCGGATTACTTGGCCGACCTGGACGCGATTCTGCGTGTTGTTGCTTCCGATGAGTCGGTAAATCTGGTCGGTCATAGTTTGGGCGGCAACGTCGCCTGCCAGTACGCCGGGGTTCGGCCCAGTCGCGTTGCAAAGCTTGTTGCCCTTGATGCCTTCGGCTTGGCAGACAGCCGGCCGGTCGATGCGCCGGGACGACTGGAGAAATGGTTGTTGCAGCTCGAAGCCGACTCGACCTTTCGGGGGTATCCCGATCGGGATACGCTGGCCGCCAGACTGCAGGCGGACAATCCGCGACTCACGCCTGACAAGGCTGCTTTCCTTGTCAGGCACCTTGGCGAGCCCGATGGCGATGATGGTATCCGAATGGCAGGTGATCCCGCCCATCGCCGGGTCAATCCGATCTCCTATCGGAGAGCGGAGGCGCTTGCGTGCTGGCGCAGGGTGACGGCACCGACCTTGTGGATCGAACCGGCCGATCCGGCTCTGCGTCGGCGGCTTGGTGTCAGCGATGAGGCCCATGCGGAAGGGAAGGCGTGTTTCCGCAATTTCCGAGAGGTCGAAGTTTCCGACTCCGGCCACAACCTGCATCATGATCAGCCGGAAATCGTCGCGCGGATCATTGAGACTTTTTTGTTGTCGAATACGCCATGAATGCTCTGAACGCCGATCTGCACTGCCACTCCACCGCGTCCGACGGAACTTTGGCTCCGGCAGAGGTCGTTCGCCGCGCGAAGGTTAACGGCGTGGAGCTGCTAGCGCTCACCGATCACGATGAACTGCTCGGCCTGGGCGAGGCAGTTGCGGCGGCCGATGAGGTTGGTCTGCGCTTCGTGCCCGGCGTGGAGATCTCGGTGTCCTGGCTGGACCAGACGGTGCACATGGTGGGCCTGGGCATAGACCGGACTAATCCTGCCCTCGTTGCCGGTCTTGCCCAGGTGCGCAGCGGGCGGGACGGCCGCGCTGCGCGCATCGCTGCCGAACTCGAGCGGATCGGTATCTCCGGCGCGCTGGAAGGCGCACTGGCCTACGCCGGCAATCCGGCGCTGCTCAGCCGTGCCCACTTCGCGCGGTTTCTCGTCGAAAGAGGTTGTGCCAAGAACGTCCATGACGTCTTCCTGCATTATTTGGCCCGCGGCAAGCCGGGTTATGTGGAGCACGTGTGGGCGACGCTGGAGGATGCCCTCAGCTGGATCAAAGGTGCGGGAGGGCTGGCGGTGATCGCCCATCCGGGCCGCTATCGCCTGAGCCACGCGGAGATGGATATCCTGCTGGAAACCTTCCGCGACCGTGGTGGCGACGCCGTTGAAGTGTCTTGCGGTGCCCACGATGGTGGGCAGGTGCTGGCTTTCGCACGCCTGGCCCGCAAGTTCGGGTTGCTGGCGTCGCGGGCTTCCGACTTCCACGGCCCGGAGGACAGTCCCATCGACCTGGGGAAGGCGCCTCCGCTTCCCCCTGACCTTACGCCGGTGTGGACGCGCCTGGTGTGAATTCCATTGTTTGACTGAATCATGGCCCAGTTCTTCTCCGTTCATCCTGAACAACCCCAGCAGCGGCTGATCAAGCAGGCTGCCCAGATCATGCGCGACGGCGGCCTCATCGCCTTTCCCACCGATTCCGCATACGCCCTCGGTGGGCGCACCGGCGACAGCCCGCTGCTGGCGCGCATCCGGCGTATCCGTGACGTGGATGAGCGTCACCAGTTCACGCTGCTGTGCCGTGACCTGTCGGAAATTGCCACTTACGCACGTGTCGACAACACGCAATACCGCCTGCTGAAGGCCACCACGCCTGGGCCTTATACCTTCATCCTCGAAGGCACCAAGGAACTGCCGCGACGGGTTCTCCATCCCAAGCGCAAGACGATCGGCATCCGTATTCCGGATCATCCGGTGGTGTCGGCGCTGCTGGCCGAACTGGGTGAGCCGATGTTGAGCTCGACGTTGTTGCTGCCGGACGAGGAGCATCCGCTGACCGACGCCGAGGAGATTCGTGATCGGCTCGAGAAGGATGTCGATCTGGTGATCGAGGCGGGCGCCTGTCGCGGCGAGGCGACGACGGTCATTGACCTGACCAGCGGTGTGCCCGAGTTGGTGCGCGAAGGGCGGGGCAGTCTCGAGCCCTTCGGTCTGTGAGCGGCTTGCAGGGCGCGCCGTTCGACCGCATCGCGAGCGCGGAGGGGGGGATGGCCTGCGGCTCTGTTAGAATCGCCGGCCTTCGGTAGCGCCTGCCATGCAAGAACTGATCACCACCCTGACCATCTGGGCCTTGCCCGTTCTCTTCGCCATCACGTTGCACGAGGCCGCTCATGGCTACGCGGCACGTCATTTTGGCGACACGACGGCAGAGCAGGCCGGGCGGATCAGCCTCAATCCACTGCGTCACATCGATCCGGTGGGCACGGTGCTGGTGCCCGGGCTGATCATTGCGGCGAGTGCGCTAGTGGGCGGCTCGCCGATATTGTTCGGCTGGGCCAGGCCGGTGCCGGTCAATTTCGGCCGCTTGCGCAATCCGAAGGCGGACATGCTGTGGGTCGCGGCGGCCGGGCCGCTTGCCAACCTGGTGATGGCCATCGGCTGGGCGCTGCTGTTCCGGCTCGCAGCGGCATCGCCGGACAACATGTATGCGTTGCCGATGGCGAAGATGGCCGATGCCGGCATCCAGATCAACGCGGTGCTGATGTTCTTGAACCTCGTGCCGCTGCCGCCGCTCGACGGTGGCCGTATTGTCGTGAGCCTGCTGCCCGCGCGGCAGGCCTACAAGTTTGCGCAGATCGAGCCCTATGGTTTTCCGATCCTGCTGTTGTTGCTGTTCACCGGCATTCTGGGCGACATTCTCGGACCGCTGGTGGCCTTGTTCCGTTTTGCCATCGCAATCGTTTTTGGACTCTGACATCCCATGTTCGCTGAACGCGTCCTCTCCGGCATGCGCCCCACCGGGCGGCTCCACCTCGGCCACTACCACGGTGTGCTGAAAAACTGGGTCAAGCTGCAGGCGGAATATCCCTGCCTGTTCTTCGCGGCCGACTGGCATGCGCTGACCACCGACTATGACAACCCCCGCGGTATCGAAAACAGCGTGTGGGATATGATCGTCGATTGGCTGGCGGCAGGGGTCGATCCGTCCCAGGCGACGATCTTCATCCAGTCCCGCGTGCCCGAGCATGCCGAACTGCATCTGCTGATGTCGATGATGACGCCGCTGGGCTGGCTGGAGCGGGTGCCGACCTACAAGGACCAGCAGGAAAAGCTGGTGCACAAGGACCTGTCCACCTACGGCTTCCTCGGCTACCCGCTGCTGATGAGCGCCGACATCCTGATCTACCGCGCCGACAAGGTACCGGTTGGCGAGGATCAGCTGCCCCACGTGGAATTCACGCGCGAGCTGGCCCGGCGCTTCAACCACATGTATGGTCGTGAGCCCGGCTTCGAGGAGAAGGCCAAGGAGGCTGTCAAGAAGCTGGGTTCCAAGCGTGCCAAGTTGTACGAGGAATTCCGTACGCGTTTCCAGCAGAACGGCGACGAGGAGGGGCTGGCCCTCGGCAAGGCTTTGCTGGAGGAAACCCAGAACCTGTCGTTGGGCGACCGGGAGCGTCTGTATGGTTACCTGGAAGGCAGCGGCAAGGTGATCCTCGTCGAACCCGATGCGCTGCTCACCGAGGCTTCGCGCATGCCTGGGCTGGACGGCCAGAAGATGTCCAAGTCCTACGGCAACACGATCTTCCTGCGTGAAGAGGCGGAGACCGTCTCGAAAAAGATTCGCACGATGCAGACCGACCCAGCCCGTGTCCGGCGCACTGATCCCGGCAATCCGGAGAAGTGTCCAGTGTGGCAGTTCCATGTCATCTATTCCGACGAGACGACCCGCAACTGGGTGACTCAAGGGTGTACGAGCGCCGGCATCGGCTGCATCGAGTGCAAACAGCCGGTCATCGATGCGGTGCTGAGGGAGCAGGACGTAATGCGCGAGCGTGCCCAGCCGTATCTGGACGATCCGTCGCTGGTGCGCAGCATCGTTGCCGACGGTTGCGACAAGGCCCGCAAGCTGGCCCAAGAGACCATGCGTGAAGTGCGTGACTCGATGGGTTTGAGTTATAGCTGACGGTGCTGCGGATGCGGAATGAAGGTCGGCTTGGGGGTGGTGTTCCCGGCATGCTAAGGTGCACGGCATGGACGGGGGGCTGACCGCTCCGCTGGATCCGGCGCCCGCTGTCGAACCCTTGGAGGGGGTGATAGGTCGGATGTATGGTCAGCCGATCTTCGCCCTGCCCAAGGACCTATACATTCCGCCCGACGCGCTGGAGGTCATTCTCGAAGCGTTCGAGGGGCCGCTCGACCTGCTGCTCTACCTGATCCGCAAGGCCAACATCAACGTCCTCGACATTCCGATGGTGCCGCTCACGGCGCAGTACCTCGAATACGTGGAGGCCATGCGCCAGCACAACCTGGAGCTGGCGGCGGATTACCTGCTGATGGCGGCGACGCTGCTGGAGATCAAGTCGCGTATGCTGCTGCCGCGGCCGCCGCGAGCCGACGAGGCGGAGGAGCTCGATCCGCGGGCGGAGTTGGTGCGCCGGTTGATGGAATATGAGCAGATCAAGATGGCGGCCGTGCGGCTGGATGCCATGCCGCGGGTTGAGCGGGATTTCGAGTGGGTTGGCGTCTTCGTGGCTGAGAAGGTTGTCGAGCGTTTGCCGGAAGTGAGCCTGCACGATCTGCAACTGGCCTGGCTCAAGATCGCCAGGCAGAGTCGTCTGCGGCGGAACCACACGATCCAGCGTGAAGAACTGTCGGTGCGCGAGCACATGACCTTGATCCTGCGCAAGTTGCAGGACGACGCATTTGTAGTATTTGAATCCCTGTTTGATCCCGAGCTGGGCGTTGCCGGATTGGTGGTCAGTTTTTTGGCTACCCTTGAGTTAGTGAAGGAGCGCCTAGTTGTGGTGACTCAGAACGAGGCCTTTGCGCCGATCTACGTGAAGCGTGCCTATAGTGAGCGTGCAGACGCCTGAGCAATTCAAGCTGGTGCTCGAAGCAGCCTTGCTGGCAGCAACGTCGCCGTTGCGGGTGAGTGAGTTGAGGCAGTTGTTTGAGCCTGATCCGGGGGCGGATACGATTCGCCGCCTGCTGGCTGAACTGACTGCGGATTGGCAGGGGAGGGGCGTTGAACTCGTTCAGACGGCCGGCGGCTGGCGCTTCCAGACTCGTCTGGAATATCAGGTGTATCTCGACAGGCTAAAGCAGGAGCGCCCGCCCAAGTATTCGCGGGCGGTGCTGGAAACCCTGGCGATCATCGCCTACCGGCAGCCGGTGACCCGCGGCGATATTGAGGATGTCCGCGGCGTGATGGTGTCGAGCAGTGTATTGAAGACCCTCGAATCCCGAGGATGGGTAGACGTGGTGGGGTACCGGGATACGCCAGGGCGGCCCGGCCTGTACGCCACGACGAGAAAATTCCTGGAGGACCTCGGTTTGCGCAGTCTGACCGAGTTGCCTCCGTTGACTGAAATCGAAAGGATCATGGATCTTGTCAACCTCCCAAAAACCGAAGAATCGGCCGTTTAGGCCCAAGACCGGCAAGCCGGCAGCCGCGGGCGGTCGCCCGGGTGGAATGGCGGACGGGGGCCCTACGGGCGGCCGTCGCGGGCGCGGGCAGTCTGCGGGCGAAGCTGCGCGCCGCGGGCGGTCCGAGTATGACCAGGACGGCGGGCGTCAGCCGAAGAGCAACGCCTCGGCCATTGGCGTGAGCGACTTGGGTGGTGGTCGCGGCAACTGGCGGGGGCGCCGCAGTGCGCCTGGGGCTTCGGATGTTGCCTATCCGTTGGCCAGCAACGAGTTGCTGCCGCCCGCTGAGGGCGAACACCGGCGCAAGCCTCAGGAAACCACTTACACCGAGCCGCAGCGGTTGCACAAGGTGCTGGCTGCGGCCGGAATCGGCTCCCGTCGCGAGATCGAGGAGTGGATCGTGGCCGGCCGTATCTCCGTGAACGGCGAACCTGCCGACGTGGGGCAGAAGGTGGGGCCCGGGGATCGGGTGCGCATCAACGGCAAGTTGATGCCGCTGCGCTTTGCGCCGCGGATCCCGCGAGTGGTGCTGTATCACAAGCCCGAAGGAGAGATCGTTTCCCGGGACGATCCTGAAGGTCGCCCGACGGTGTTCGACCACCTGCCGGTGCTGCGCAAGGGCCGCTGGATCGCGGTCGGCCGGCTGGACTTCAATACTTCCGGCCTGTTGCTCTTCGTGAACGACGGGGATCTCGCCAACAAGCTGATGCATCCCCGCTACGAACTGGATCGGGAGTACGCAGTGCGTATTCTCGGTGAGCTCGACGAGGCGCAGCGCAACGCGCTGTTGCAAGGGATCGAGCTGGAGGATGGTCCGGCCAAGTTCAATACGCTGCTGGATGCCGGTGGTGAGGGCGCCAACCGTTGGTACCGGGTGACCTTGTCCGAAGGCCGCAACCGTGAAGTGCGGCGGATGTTCGAAGCCCTAGGCCTGACTGTCAGCCGCCTGATGCGCGTCCGTTACGGGCCGGTGCTGCTACCGTCACGCCTCAAGCGCGGCATGTGGGAGGACATGTCGGTGGAGGATGTCTGTGCGCTGGCCGGGTTGCCGAAGCCTGTCGATGCTGGCGACAAGGGGCGGCGGTCAGCTCGTCAGCCCCGTCGCCAGACGGCATCTCCCCGTTGACGAAGGGTTGAAATTGCGCCCGCTTCGGCGGGCTGGTATAATCCTTTCGTTTTACCGGTTCGAAAGAACCGACATCCGGTCGAATTTAAACAGGGATGGGCGTTTCGCCCATTTTTCATTTGTGGGCTAGGAAATGGAGTTGCTGAAACTTATCGAACAGACCGCGGAAGGCCTTGGCTATGAGCTGGTCGACTTCGAAACCTCGCCCCGTGGGCGCCTGATGCGGGTGTTCATCGATTCGCCGAACGGTATCACGGTGGACGATTGCGCCACTGTGAGCAATCAGCTGACCCGGATCTTTGAGGTCGAGAACGTCGATTACGACCGTCTCGAAGTCTCCTCCCCCGGGTTGGATCGGGCTCTCAAGAAGCCCGCCGATTTTGAACGTTTTGCCGGACAGGATGTGCAGCTACGGTTGAGCATGCCGATCGCCAATCAGCGTAATTTCGCCGGTGTGTTGCAAGGTCTGAAGGATGGCGTCGTCGTCATCGAAACGGAAAAGGGGTTGATGGAGATCCCGTTTGAAGAAATTGAAAAGGCCCGCCTGGTACCCAGGTTTTGAGGGATTTGGAGGTTAGCAGGTATGAGCCGCGAAATTTTGCTGTTGGTTGATGCGCTGGCCCGCGAGAAGAACGTTTCGAAGGAAATCGTTTTCTCTGCGCTGGAATCCGCGCTCGCTCAGGCGACCAAGAAGCGTATTCACGACGAAGCCGACGTGCGTGTGTCCATCGACCGGGAAACCGGCGATTACGAGTCTTTCCGTCGCTGGCAGGTGTTGCCCGACGAAGAGGTGGACAATGACGAAGCCCAGATGGGGCTGATCGACGCCCGTGAAGAATACCCGGACATCCAGGTTGGCGATTTTGTGGAAGAGGCGCTGGAGCCCATCGACTTCGGCCGTATCGGTGCGCAGGCTGCCAAGCAGGTCATTCTGCAGAAGGTGCGCGACGCTGAGCGTGAGCAGATCCTCAGCGACTTCCTCGAGCGCAAGGAGTTCATCATCTCCGGCGCGATCAAGCGCATGGAGCGTGGCAATGCGATCATCGAGGTCGGTCGTCTGGAGGCTGTGCTGCCCCGCGACCAGATGATCCCGAAGGAAAACCTGCGCGTCGGGGACCGAGTCAAGGCTTATCTGCTGCGCATCGATCGTGGTGCCCGCGGCCCGCAACTGATTCTGTCGCGCACTGCGCCCGAATTCGTGATCAGGCTGTTCGAACTCGAAGTGCCGGAGATCGACGACGGTTTGCTCGAGATCAAGGCTTGTGCCCGTGACCCCGGCCTGCGCGCCAAGATCGGCGTAAAGTCCAACGATCCCCGCATCGATCCGATCGGTACCTGTGTCGGTCTGCGTGGTTCGCGCGTGACGGCGGTCCGTAACGAGATCGGCGGCGAGAATATCGATATCGTGCTGTGGTCGCCGGAGGCTGCCCAGTTCGTGATCGGCGCACTACAACCCGCGGAAGTGTCTTCCATCGTCGTGGATGAGGAAGCCCATGCGATGGATGTGGTCGTCGATGAAAACAACTTGGCCATCGCCATCGGGCGCAATGGCCAGAACGTGAAGCTGGCTTCCGAGCTGACCGGCTGGACCATCAATCTGATGACCGAAGCCGAATCCGAGCGGAAGTCCGAGGCCGAGCACAGCACGGTTCGCCAGTTGTTCATTTCCAAGCTGGATGTGGACGAAGAGGTGGCTGACATCCTGATCGACGAGGGTTTCTCGTCCCTCGAGGAAATTGCTTACGTGCCACTGGCCGAGATGCTGGAAATCGAGTCGTTCGACGAGGACACGGTCAATGAGCTGCGCAATCGTGCGCGTAACGTGCTCCTGACTGAGGCCATCGTGACCGAAGAGCAGTTGGAGTCCGTCGCTGAGGACATGCTGGGGCTGGAGGGGATGGATAAACCCCTGGCTGCCAAGCTGGCCCAGGGCGGTGTGCATACCCGTGATGAGTTGGCCGATCTGGCAGTGGATGAACTGATGGAAATGTCGGGGCTGGACGAAGAGCGGGCGAAGAATCTGATTACCAAGGCGCGCGCGCACTGGTTCGAGTAATACCCGGAGGTTCATCAAGATGGGACAGACAACCGTTACACAATTTGCCGGCGAACTCAAGATGCCGGCCTCCGTGTTGCTCGAGCAGTTGCAGAAGGCTGGCGTAGACAAGGCGAAGGAAACCGATCTGCTCTCCGAGCAGGACAAGAATCGTCTTCTCGACTTTCTCCGCCGGGCCCACGGCGACTCCGCGTCCAAGGCGAAGATCACCCTGACCCGCAAGCAGACCAGCGAGATCAAGGCGACCGACTCCACGGGGCGTGCGCGCACCGTGCAGGTCGAAGTACGCAAGAAGCGCGTCTTCGTTAAGCGCGACGAGACACTGGTGCCTGAGACTGCGGCGGCTGCAGCCATGGCAGAGTCGGCGGAGGCGGATATTGTCGTCCCTGAGCTTGAGATGGTGGCGGAGCCGGCATCGGTGGAGGTAGAGGTCGTGGCGGCTCCTGCTCCTGAGCCGGAACCCGAGCCTGTCGTTGAGGTGGCTCCGGAACCTGAACCTGAACCTGAACCCGAGCCGGTCCCCGTGCCCGAGCCCGTCGTCGAGGTGGTGGCGCCCGCTCCCGTGGTCGAGGCCGTCGTGCCGACGCCCGAACCGGCCGCCCCTGAGCCTGTTGCTGCTGCGCCTGCGAAGGAGGTTACGCCGCCGCCGCAGCAGCGTCCGGTGCGCCGTGTCGTGGTCGGCTCGATCCTGTCTGCCGAAGAGAAGGCGTCCCGCGAGCGCGAAGCGCAGCGTAGCGCTGAACTGGCAGCCCGTCAGGCGGCCGATCTGAAGGAAAAGCAGGAGCGCGAAGCGCGCGCTCGCGCTGCGATGCTGCAGCGGGCCGAAGAAGAGAAGCAGCGTCAGGCAGCAGCCGAAAAGGCCAAGGCTGAAGGTGAAGCCGCAACCAAGTCCGGCACGCTGCACAAGCCCGCCAAGGCGGACGACAAGGGTGCGCCGCGCAGCAAGGACGGCAAGAAAGTGGTCGCCAAGGAGGCTGCAGGCGACTCCAAGCGTCGTGGCGCAGGCATCAAGACCCGTGGCGATACCACGGGTGGTGCTGGTGGCTGGCGTGGTGGCGGCCGTAGTGGCGGTCGCAATGGTGGCCGTCAGCAGGATACCCAGAGCTTCGTTGCCCCGACCGAACCCATTGTGCGCGAAGTGCATGTGCCGGAGACGATCTCCGTTGCGGACCTCGCCCACAAGATGGCGATCAAGGCCACCGAGGTCATCAAGGCCCTGATGAAGATGGGCACCATGGTCACCATCAATCAGGTGCTGGATCAGGACACGGCGATGATCATCGTCGAGGAAATGGGCCACAAGGCGATGGCGGCCAAGCTGGACGATCCGGACGCCTTCCTCGAGGAAAACGCCGAGCACAAGGACTTCGCGCTGGAGCCGCGCGCTCCGGTGGTGACCGTGATGGGCCACGTCGACCACGGCAAGACGTCGCTGCTCGACTACATTCGTCGTGCCAAGGTGGCTGCTGGCGAAGCTGGCGGCATTACCCAGCACATCGGCGCCTACCACGTGGAAACCGAGCGTGGCATGGTGACCTTCCTGGATACCCCGGGTCACGAGGCCTTTACGGCAATGCGTGCTCGTGGTGCCAAGGCCACTGACTTGGTGGTGCTGGTGGTGGCGGCGGACGACGGCGTGATGCCGCAGACCAAGGAAGCCATCCACCACGCGAAGGCGGCGGAAGTGCCGCTGATCGTGGCGGTCAACAAGATCGACAAGCCGGGCGCCAACCCCGAGCGCGTGCGCCAGGAGCTGATTGCGGAAGGCGTGGTGCCGGAAGCCTACGGCGGCGACACCATGTTCGTCGAAGTCTCGGCCAAGACCGGCCAGGGTATCGACGACCTGCTTGAAGCCATCCTGCTGCAGGCCGAAGTGCTCGAGCTGACGGCTCCGCAGGAGTCCATGGCCAAGGGCCTGATCATCGAAGCCCGCCTCGACAAGGGCCGCGGCCCGGTGGCCACGCTGTTGGTCCAGTCCGGCACCCTGCGTCGTGGTGATGTTCTGCTGGCTGGCGCTACCTTCGGTCGCGTCCGTGCCATGCTCGATGAAAACGGCAAGCCCATCGAAGAAGCCGGCCCGTCCATCCCGGTCGAGATTCTTGGCTTGTCCGAGGTTCCGGGCGCAGGTGACGAGGTCGTGGCGCTGGCCGACGAGCGCAAGGCGCGTGAAATCGCCCTGTTCCGCCAAGGCAAGTTCCGCGATGTGAAGCTGGCCAAGCAGCAGGCCGCCAAGCTGGAGAGCATGTTCGAGCAGATGGGCGAGGGCGAGGTGAAGACCCTGCCGTTGATCATCAAGGCCGACGTGCAGGGCTCCCAGGAGGCGCTGGCCCACTCGCTGGTCAAGCTGTCCACCGACGAGGTTCGCGTGCAGGTCATCCACGGTGGTGTCGGCGCGATCAGCGAATCCGACGTCAACCTGGCTCAGGCTTCCGGCGCGGTCATCATCGGCTTCAACATCCGTGCCGATGCCAACGCCCGCAAGCTGGCCGAGACTTTCGGTGTTGATCTGCGCTACTACAACATCATCTACGACGCCGTTGATGAGGTGAAGAGCGCGCTGTCCGGCATGCTGGCGCCCGAAAAGCGCGAGCAGGTCCTGGGTATGGTCGAAGTCCGTCAGGTCTTCACGATCTCCAAGGTCGGCACCATCGCCGGTTGTTACGTGCTGGAAGGCCTGGTCAAGCGCAACTCACTGGTTCGTGTGCTGCGCAACCACGTGGTCATCCACAGCGGCGAACTTGAGTCGCTCAAGCGCTTCAAGGACGACGTCAAGGAAGTCAAGTTTGGCTACGAGTGCGGCCTGCAGGTTCGCAATTTCAACGATCTTCAGGAAGGCGACCAGCTCGAGATCTTCGAGATCCAGGAAATCGCCCGGACGCTGTAAGCCATGCCGAAGGAGTTTTCCCGTGGTCAGCGCGTGGCGGAGCAGATCCGCCGCGAACTGGCCGAGCTGATCCGCCTGGAAGTGAAGGATCCCCGCGTCGGTTTCATTACGCTGACCGACGTGGAGATCACCCCTGACTATGCCCACGCCAAGGTGTTCTTCACCTCGATGAAGGGGCAGGAAGGGCTCGAAGAAATCCTGAAGGGGCTGCGTCGTGCCAGCAGCTTCCTGCGTCGCGAGCTGGGGCGCCGGGTGCGTATCCATACGCTGCCCGAGCTGCACTTCCATTACGATCCTTCCGTCGAAACCGGCAACCGGATTTCGGCCTTGATCGACAAGGCTGTCGAGACCGATCGCCAGTTCGCCGCCGATGAAGGTGACGAGCCGGAAGAGGACAGCAAGCCCGACACTGCGGCCTGATACAGCCGGCAGCGCTCACCGCGCTGCCGCTTTTTCTGGAATTTCCTGTTTGACTAAAGCTCCCCAGCGCCGCATCCAGCGGCGTGTCGTCGACGGCGTATTGTTTCTCGACAAGCCAGTAGGCTTGACGTCCAACCATGCGCTGCAGAAGGCCCGACGTCTGTTGAACGCGGCCAAGGCCGGCCATACGGGCACGCTTGATCCGATGGCAAGTGGCTTGTTGCCGCTGACCTTCGGCGAAGCGACCAAGTTTTCCCAGACCCTGCTCGACGCCGACAAGGGCTACGATGCGACGGTGTTGCTCGGCGTCACCACCACGACGGCCGACGCGGAGGGTGAGGTGCTCGCCCGCGCGGAGGTTCGTGCGTCCGATGCCGAGGTCGAAGCGGCGATGGCGCGCCTGCGGGGTGAGATCGAGCAGGTGCCGCCGATGTATTCGGCGCTCAAGCACCATGGCAAGGCCTTGTACGAGTATGCGCGGGCCGGCATCGAGATCCCGCGCGAACCCCGCCGGGTGACGATCCATCGCTTCGAGTGCCTGGGGCGTGATGGCGATAGCCTGCGCATCCGGGTGGCGTGCAGCAAGGGAACCTATGTGCGCACGCTGGCTTCCGATCTGGGTGCCTTGCTGGGCTGTGGCGCGCATTTGACGGCGTTGCGCCGCACGCATATCGGCCCCTTTGCGCTGGATGTGACGACGCCGCTGGCCGACTTCGAGGCGCTCTCGCTGGAAGAGCGGGATGCCCGTCTAGCGCCGGTCGATGCGCTGTTGTCGCACATGGGGGTCCAGCTCCTGGATGAGGTCCGCATGCGCAGCTTCACCCACGGCCAGTCGGTCACGGTGGAAGAGGGCATGGCAGGTGTGTTGTTGCGTGTTTATCACGACGAGCGTTTTCTCGGTGTGGGAACGCTCACCGAAGGCGGTGTGTTGGTGCCAACCCGTCTGATGTCAACAGGCACCCAATGAAATTTCTTGAGTAATCCCGCTGGCGTTCGATATAATCGCGCGCTTCGCAAGGCTAAAACTAACCGAGTTAAACAATGGCAATCTCCACTGAACAAAAAGCGCAAATCGTTGGCGACTACGCACGCGCCAAGGGCGACACCGGTTCTCCGGAAGTGCAAGTCGCTCTGCTTACCGCCCGCATCAACGATCTGACCGGCCACTTCAAGGTTAACGTCAAGGACCACCATTCCCGTCGCGGCCTGCTGATGATGGTGAGCCAGCGTCGCAAGCTCCTCGACTACCTGAAGCGCAAGAACGTCGACAGCTATCGTGAGCTGATCGCCCGCCTTGGTCTGCGCAAGTAAGCGGATAGACGTAGCTTCGTTACTGAACGTGACATTCCTTGCGCATTTTGCGCGGGTTTGATCATGGGCACAGCCGGTGTAAGTCCGAGTGGCTTCGCCGGCTTTGTCACATCTGTGCGCCAGAGAGAACGGCGCTTGACCTCGGCTATCTGTGCGGTTGTGGTTTGCCGCCTGCCGATTGAATGAAAGGACCTCCTTTGCCTACCGCAATCAAGAAGAGTTTCACCTACGGCTCCCATACCGTGACCCTGGAGACCGGCGAGATCGCCCGTCAGGCCCACGGCGCGGTTCTCGTCAATATGGACGACACCGTCGTGCTGGCGACCGTAGTGGCTGCCAAGAACGCTAAGCCGGGCCAGGATTTCTTCCCCCTTACCGTCGACTACGTCGAGAAGTTCTATTCCGCGGGCCGCATCCCCGGTGGCTTCTTCAAGCGTGAAGGCCGTCCGACCGAGAAGGAGACGCTGACCTCCCGTCTGATCGACCGTCCGATCCGTCCGCTCTTCCCGGATGGCTTCTACAACGAAGTGCAGGTCATCGCTCAGGTCGTGTCCCTGAACCCCGAAGTGGATGCGGACATCCCGGCGATGATCGCCGCCTCCGCGGCGCTGGCGATCGCCGGCATCCCGTTCGCGGGCCCGATCGGCGCCTGTCGCGTCGGCTACCTGAACGGCGAGTACATTCTCAATCCGACCGCTTCCCAGCTGGAAACCAGCCAGATGAATCTGGTGGTTGCCGGTACTGAAAGCGCCGTGCTGATGGTTGAATCCGAAGCCCTGGAGCTGCCGGAAGACGTGATGCTGGGTGGCGTGGTGTTCGGCCATACCCAGATGCAGGCTGCCATCAACGCGATCAACGAACTGGTCGATGTGGCTGGCAAGCCCGAATGGGACTGGCAGGCGCCCGCCAAGAACGAGGCGCTGATCGCCCGTGTGACCGAGATCGCCGGTGCCAAGATCGAGGAAGCCTTCCGCATCACCGCGAAGCAGGCTCGTTCGGCGCAGCTGTCCGCCATCGGTACCGAAGTGCACGCCGCGCTGACCGCCGAAGGCGTGGAGTTCGACGCGAACACCGTCAACAACATCATCTTCGACCTGGAAGCCAAGGTCGTCCGTGGCCGTATCCTCAGCGGCGAGCCGCGTATCGACGGTCGCGACACCCGTACCGTGCGTCCGATCGACATCCGCGTCGGCGTGCTGCCGCGTACCCACGGCTCCGCGCTGTTCACCCGTGGCGAAACCCAGGCGCTGGTGGTCACCACCCTCGGCACTGGTCGCGACGAGCAGATCATCGATGCTGTGGCTGGCGAGTACCGCGAGCGCTTCATGCTGCACTACAACTTCCCGCCGTTCTCCACCGGTGAGTGCGGTCGTTTCGGCTCCCCGAAGCGTCGCGAGATCGGCCACGGCCGTCTGGCCAAGCGTGCTCTCGCTGCGGTGCTGCCGGGCAAGGAAGAGTTCAGCTACACCGTTCGCGTGGTGTCCGAAATCACCGAATCCAACGGCTCCAGCTCCATGGCGTCCGTCTGCGGTGGCTCCCTGGCCATGATGGACGCAGGTGTGCCGCTGACCGCGCCGGTGGCCGGCATCGCCATGGGTCTGATCAAGGACGGTGGCCGTTTCGCCGTGCTCACCGACATCCTGGGTGACGAAGATCACCTCGGCGACATGGACTTCAAGGTTGCTGGTACCGAGAAGGGCGTGACCGCGCTGCAGATGGACATCAAGATCCTCGGCATCACCAAGGAAATCATGCAGGTCGCGCTGGCCCAGGCCAAGGAAGGCCGCATGCACATCCTCGGCCTGATGAAGACCTCGCTGGGCGAAGCCCGTGACGAGGTGTCCACCTTCGCGCCGCGCATGATCACGCTGAAGATCAACCCCGAGAAGATCCGTGACGTGATCGGCAAGGGCGGTGCGGTGATTCGTGGCCTGCAGGAAGAGACCGGCACCATCATCGAGATCACCGACGATGGCAATGTGACGATCTCCTCCGTCAGTGCCGAAGGCGCTCAGGAGGCCAAGAAGCGCATCGAAGAGATCACTGCCGAAGTCGAAGTGGGCAAGGTCTACGAAGGTCCGGTGGTCCGTATCCTCGATTTCGGCGCGATCATCAACATCCTGCCGGGCCGTGATGGTTTGCTGCACGTTTCCCAGATCGCCAACGAGCGCGTCAATGCCGTGTCCGACTACCTCAAGGAAGGTCAGGTCGTCCGCGTGAAGGTGCTCGAGACCGACGAAAAGGGCCGCGTGCGCCTGTCCATGAAGGCACTCCTGAACGAGCAGGCTCCGCAGTAATAACGCGGACTGACTTGTGAGGGGAAGAGGGGCGCGAAAGCGCCCCTCTTCATTTTGGGTAGCGCAAATTGCGGGGCCTTGCGGACAAGGGCGACCGGCGGCTTAGAATCGGGTGCAGGAGGTTGGCGTTGGCGGGAGTGCGCTGTCCTGAGTGCTTGATAACTGCTTGGTGAGTGCGGGCCGCAGATCGCGTGTCGGCTTGGAGTCTGGAAAATGATGCGTCATCAGATGTCTGTATTGACGCCGTCACCGTGGGTGACGCGTTTTGCACCTTTGATTGCTTCGGGGGGAGAGGTTCTCGATCTTGCCTGTGGCAGCGGCCGTCACGCGCGCTGGCTGGCAGGGCGGGGATTCCGGGTCGAGGCGGTGGATCGGGATGCGGTGGCCCTGGAGTTGCTGGCGGCGGTGCCTCATGTCGTCACGCGGGGTGTCGATCTGGAGGAGGGGCCTTGGCCGTACGAGGGGCGCCAGTTTGATGCGATTGTGGTCACCAATTATCTCTTTCGGCCGCGCCTGCCCTTGTTGCTGACCGCGCTCGCCCATGGCGGGGTGCTGATCTACGAGACCTTCATGGTCGGCAATGAGCGCTTCGGCAAGCCAAGCAATCCTGATTTCCTGCTGCGCTCCCATGAACTCTTCGAGCGCGTTTCGGGTTCGTGCACTGTTCTCGCATACGAGCAGGGGGAGGTGAGCGAGCCGAAGCCGGCTGTCATTCAGCGGATCTGCGCAGTGAAGGGGCATGCGCCTTCGCTACGCTTGCCGGTGGCGGCGTTGACGCCTTAGCGGAGGAGGGGGCGGAGTTCCTGCCAGACTGTGTCGACGATCAGCGGCTGGGCGGCGGCAATTGGATGGATGCCGTCCTGCTGGAAGTGGTCCGGGCGGTCGGCAAAGCCCTGCATCAGGAAAGGAACGAGGCGGGTCCGGTTGGTCTTGGCCAGGTCCCGATAGGTTCCTTCAAAGGCGCTGGTGTAGCTCGGCCCGTAATTGGGCGGCATGCGCATGCCGATCAGCAGGATCTTGGCGCCAGCCTGGCGGCTGGCGTCGATCATGCCCTGCAGGTTGGTGCTCATGGCCTTCACTGGCAGGCCGCGCAGCCCGTCGTTGGCTCCGAGCTCGATGATCACGATGGCGGGCTTGTGGGCCTGCAGGGCCGCCGGCAGACGGCTGAGGCCGCCTGCAGTGGTTTCGCCGCTGATGCTGCCATTTACTACTTCGTAAGGCAGCTTGGCCGTGCCGATCTTCTGCCCGAGCAGCACCGGCCAGGCTTCCTGCGGCCGCAGGCCGTAACCTGCGGAAAGACTGTCGCCCCACACCAGGATCTTGCTGGCGGCCCATGCCGGGCTGTACGCCAGCAGCATGCCCAGGCATAGCGTGCGGAGAAGGGGCGCCAGCTTCATCAAGGGGTTTCAGGCGCTGAGCTTGTCGCCGCAGTGGCCCTGGATGATCTGCAGCAGGGCCGGGAAGATCTTCGGTGTGCCGGCGACTACGTTGCCGGTGTTGAGGTAGTCGGCTTCACCGGACAGATCGCTGATCAGGCCGCCCGCCTCGCTGATGAGCAGGCTGCCGGCGGCCGTGTCCCACGGCGACAGGCCGAATTCCCAGAAGCCGTCGAGGCGGCCGGCGGCGACGTAAGCCAGGTCAAGAGCCGCGGCGCCTGGGCGGCGCAGGCCGGCGGTCTTCTGCGTGAGTTCCTTGAAGATCGCCAGGTAGGTGTCGGCGTGCGTGAACTGGCGATAGGGGAAGCCGGTGCCGAGCAGCGCGTCCTGTAGCTTGACTCGCTTGGAGACGCGGATGCGGCGGTCGTTCAGGAAGGCGCCGGCGCCCTTGGAGGCGGTGAACAGCTCATTGCGGTTGGGGTCGAAGACGACCGCCTGTTCGACGACACCCTTGCGGGCCAGCGCGATGGAGATCGCGTACTGGGGGAAGCCGTGGATGAAGTTGGTGGTGCCATCGAGGGGGTCGATGATCCACTGGTATTCGGTTTCCGCCTCCGGGCCGGTCTCGCCGGACTCTTCTGCTAGAATGCTGTGGCTCGGATAGGCCTCGCGGAGAACCTGGATGATGGCTTCTTCTGCGGCGCGATCCACTTCCGTCACAAAATCGTTGGGGCTCTTGACCTCGACACGGAGCAGGTCCACATCGAGGGACGCCCGGTTGATGACGGTGGCTGCGCGGCGCGCGGCCTTGATGGCAATGTTCAGTGTGGGATGCATGGTGTCTGGCGAGCTTTGCCGGTACGGGCATCGGATGCCCACCGGTCGACTCTAATTCGGAAAACCGCTTATTTTAATATGAACAACGATGGCGCGCTTGAGCGCGTGCGTGTTGTCCTCACCCGCACCAGTCACCCCGGCAATATCGGTGCCGCCGCCCGGGCCATGAAAACCATGGGTCTGTCGCAGCTGGTGCTGGTCAGTCCCCAGTCTTTTCCGGATCCGGTTGCCACTGCCCGTGCGGCGGGGGCCGACGACATCCTCGAATCCGCCCGTGTCGTGGAGACGCTGGCGGAGGCACTGGAAGGCACAGTCTTCGCGGCGGCGCTCACCGCGCGCCGGCGTGAGCTTGCCGTGCCGATGAAGTGGGCGCGGGAGGCTGCGGCGGACGTGATCCAGCTGGCAGGTAGTGGTGACGTGGCGCTGGTCTTCGGCAACGAGACCAAGGGGCTGTCCAACGAGGACG
Source organism: Zoogloea sp. GDB6 (assembly GCF_056724105.1). Taxonomy (NCBI): domain Bacteria; kingdom Pseudomonadati; phylum Pseudomonadota; class Betaproteobacteria; order Rhodocyclales; family Zoogloeaceae; genus Zoogloea; species Zoogloea sp. GDB6. The sequence continues at coordinate 1,822,536 of NZ_CM161497.1, forward strand.
TCGCCTTGTGCCACATGCCGGTGAAGGTCCCGGTCAGTGAAGCCTATTCCTCTCTTAATCTGGGTGCAGCCGTGCAGTTGCTGTGCTACGAGCTGCGAATGGCGGCGATCGACCCGGGGCGGGCGCCGGCAACCGAGTTCGAACCGGCAACCCATGAGCAGATCGAGGGCTTTTATGCTCATCTGGATCGGGCGATCACCGCGAGCGGCTTCTTCAACCCGGAAAGCTCGAAGCGTTTGTGGCCGCGCCTGCGCCGCCTGTACGGGCGGATTCGTCTCGAAAAGGACGAGGTCAACATTCTGCGCGGAATGTTGAGCGCCTTCGAAAAGAAGTAGACTAAAATAGTCGGAAATAAACAGGGCCTGCCGCGGGTTTTCGGCCTGCAGGTGGGCCGGCTTCAGTGCACTTCAGTCCAGGGGGTTCCCTTTCATGTTCCGTCGTCTGCGTGAAGATCTGGCCAATGTTCTCGAACACGATCCAGCCGCACGCTCCAAGTGGGAAGTGCTGACCTGCTATCCCGGCATGCACGCCTTGTGGCTGCATCGTTTTGCCCACGCGGCGTGGCAGCGTGGTTTTTACTGGGTTGGCCGCTTTACGAGCCACGTGGCCCGGATGCTGACCGGTGTGGAGATCCATCCGGGGGCCACCATCGGTCGCCGGGTCTTCATCGACCACGGTATGGGCGTCGTCATCGGCGAGACCGCCGTGATAGGGGACGGCTGTACGATCTACCAGGGGGTCACCCTGGGTGGAACCTCGCTTTATCGCGGTACAAAGCGGCATCCGACGCTCGGTCGTGGTGTCGTCATCGGTGCCGGAGCCAAGGTTCTGGGCGGCTTCGAGGTTGGTGACGGGGCCAAGGTGGGTTCCAATGCGGTGGTCGTCAAACCGGTGCCGGCCGGCGCAACTGCGGTCGGCAATCCGGCACGCATTGTCGCGGCCGATGACAAGTCCAATCGGGAGCGCGAGGCCAAGGCCGAGCAGATCGGCTTTACTGCCTATGGCGTGACGAAGGATCTGGATGACCCGGTTTCCAAGGCGCTGCACGGCCTGCTCGATCATGCGGTCGAGACGGACCGGCGTATCCGTGTGCTGGTGGAGAAGCTCGTCGACGCGGGAATCTGCGTGGAAGGCACGGCCAGGGCGGAGGACGCCTTCGATCCGAAGGGCCTGGGGAAAATGGTCGACTGACTGCCTGGTGCGGGTGGGAAAATAGTTGATTGAATTTGTCGGGTTTGGTATTGTTGACCGAAATATTCAACTATTCTTTTACCAGCCCCCGGGAGCCGATATGAGACTCACAACCAAAGGTCGTTTTGCTGTCACGGCAATGATCGATCTCGCGCTGCGTTGCGCGGACGGCCCGGTGACGCTGGCCGGGATCGCCGATCGCCAAAAGATCTCCCTTTCCTATCTCGAGCAACTGTTCGGCAAGCTGCGCCGTTTCGAACTGGTCAGCAGCGTGCGCGGGCCCGGTGGTGGCTACGCGCTGGCGCGGGACATGGCCTCCATCACCGTGGCGGACATCATCGCGGCGGTGGATGAGCCGCTGGATGCAACCTCCTGTGGCGGCAAGGAAAACTGCCAGGACGAGCAGCGCTGCATGACCCACGAGCTGTGGACCAACCTCAATCGCCGGATGTACGAGTACCTCCATTCGGTGACGCTGGCCAGCCTCGTCGAGCAGCAGCGGCAGAAGTGTGCCCAGGTGGCCGTGCTCCACGACGAGCGTACGCCGGCGGCCGGCAAATCCGCCGACAAGCTGCAACTCACCGCCTGAGCGACAAGGACGGCCCGTGTTCGCCCCCGCATACCTGGACCACAACGCGACGACGCCCCTCGACCCGCTGGTCAGGGAAGCAATGCTGCCGTGGTTTGGCGGGCGTTTCGGCAACGGGTCTAGCCGCCACGAATACGGCCGCGCGGCACGCAAGGCCATCGACGAAGCCCGCGCCCAGGTGGCGGCGGCGGTCAATGCCCATCCGACCGAGGTGCTCTTCACGAGTGGTGGCTCCGAGGCCAACAACCTCTTCATCAAGGGCGCGGCGGCCAACCTCAAGCCGGGGCTGGTGGCGATCAGCGCCATCGAGCATCCCTGCGTGCGGGAGCCGGCGCGGCAACTGCAGCGCGCGGGCTGGCGCTGCGAAGAGGTCGCCGTGGATGGGGCTGGGCGCCTCGACATGTCGGATTTCCAACGTCTGCTTGCCGACAAACCGAAGCTGGTGTCGGTGATGCTGGCCAATAACGAGACCGGCGTGATTCAGGACGTGCCGGTGCTGGCGGCGCAAGTCCGCGCCCGCGGCGGCTGGATGCACTGTGATGCGGTGCAGGCACTGGGCAAGATCGACGTGGATTTCCGGGCGCTCGGCGTGCATGGCCTTACGCTGTCAGCGCACAAGATCTACGGGCCTATCGGCGCGGGCGCGCTGATCGTCGACAAGCGGGTCGAGCTCGCCCCGCTGATCGCCGGTGGCGGCCAGGAACGGAATCTGCGTTCCGGCACCGAGAACGTGATGGCCATCGTGGGCTTCGGCGCCGCCTGTGAGCGCGCCGTCGCCTTGCGCCGTGACCGTATGGAACGGCTTGGCAGGCTGCAGCAACGCCTGGAGCGTGGTCTGGTTGCCTTGGGTACGACGATTTTTTCGGCGGAAGCCGAACGCCTGGCGAACACCAGCTTTTTCGCCATGGCCGGGGTGGATGGCGAGACCCTGGTCGGCAAGCTCGATCGGGCGGGGTATGCGGTGGCCAGCGGCTCCGCGTGCTCCAGCGCCAACCCCGAGCCTTCGCACACGCTGCTGGCGATGGGCGTCGAGGCAGGGCTGGCCCGCTCGGCGGTACGCGTCAGCCTCGGCGACGGCAGTACGGAACAGGATGTGGATGGTTTTCTGGGGGCGCTTCGCGAGAACCTCGAAAACCTCCGAACGCTTGCCGCCATGGCGGTCTAAGTGACTGGAACGATTAAATTTTTGCAGTACGGAGAAGATGAAGATGCTCAAGTTCCCGATCTACCTCGACTATTCGGCAACGACGCCGGTGGATCCCCGCGTGGCGGAGAAGATGATTCCCTACCTCACGGAGCTGTTCGGCAACCCGGCATCCCGTAGCCATGCCTTCGGCTGGACGGCTGAAAAGGCTGTCGAGGAAGCCCGCGAGGAGGTTGCTGCGCTGGTGAACGCCGATCCGAAGGAAATCATCTGGACCTCCGGCGCCACCGAGTCCAACAACCTGGCGATCAAGGGTGCCGCGCACTTCTACTCCGGCAAGGGCAAGCACATCATCACCGTCAAGACCGAGCACAAGGCGGTTCTCGACACCGTGCGCGAACTGGAGCGTCAGGGCTTCGAGGCGACTTACCTCGACGTGCAGGAAAACGGCCTGATCGACCTGGATGTCCTGAAGGCGGCGATCCGCCCGGACACCGTTGTCGTGTCGGTGATGTTCGTTAATAACGAAATCGGCGTGGTTCAGCCGATCGCCGAGATCGGCGAGATCTGCCGCGACAAGGGCATCGTCTTCCACGTGGATGCGGCCCAGGCCACCGGCAAGGTCGATATCGACCTGTCCAAGCTGAAGGTGGACCTGATGTCCTTCAGCGCCCACAAGACCTACGGCCCGAAGGGCGTTGGCGCCCTCTACGTGCGCCGCAAGCCGCGCGTGCGCCTGGAAGCCCAGATGCACGGCGGTGGCCACGAGCGCGGCCTGCGCTCCGGCACGCTGGCGACGCACCAGATCGTCGGTATGGGCGAAGCCTTCCGCCTGGCCCGCCTGGAAATGGCGGAAGAAAACAAGCGTATCGGCGCGCTGCGCGACCGTCTGCTGGAAGGCCTGTCGGCCATCGAGGAGACCTTCGTGAACGGCGATATGGCGCACCGCGTGCCGCACAACCTGAACATCAGCTTCGCCTATGTTGAAGGTGAGTCGCTGATCATGGCGATCAAGGACATCGCCGTGTCCAGCGGTTCGGCCTGCACGTCGGCCAGCCTGGAGCCGTCCTACGTGTTGCGTGCCCTTGGCCGCAACGACGAACTGGCCCACAGTTCCATCCGTTTCACCATCGGCCGCTTCACGACGGTCGAGGAAATCGATTACACAATTGATCTGCTGCAGCACAAGATCGGGAAGCTCCGCGAACTGTCGCCCCTGTGGGACATGTTCAAGGAAGGCATCGATCTGGACACCGTGCAGTGGGCTGCGCACTGACAGGAGAGCGAAAATGGCATACAGCGAAAAAGTTCTGGATCACTACGAGAACCCCCGTAACGTCGGCGCGTTCGGCAAGGAAGACGAAGATGTCGGTACCGGCATGGTCGGTGCGCCGGCCTGCGGCGACGTGATGAAACTGCAGATCAAGGTCGGCAAGGACGGCGTGATCGAAGACGCCAAGTTCAAGACCTATGGTTGTGGCTCGGCTATTGCTTCCAGTTCCCTCGTCACCGAATGGGTGAAGGGCAAGACCCTCGATCAGGCGCTGGAGATCAAGAACACCGCCATCGCCGAGGAACTGGCCCTGCCGCCGGTGAAGATCCACTGCTCGATCCTGGCTGAGGACGCCATCAAGGCGGCGGTCGAGGATTACAAGAAGAAGCACAACGGCTGAAAGGAAACGCGATCATGGCAGTAACCCTCTCCGACAAGGCTGCAAATCACATCGGCAACTTCATCGCCAAGCGCGGCAAGGGCGTCGGCATTCGTCTGGGGGTGCGCACGTCGGGGTGTTCCGGAATGGCCTACAAGCTGGAATTCGCCGATGAGGTGCTGCCGGAAGATGTCGTCTTCGAAAGCCACGGCCTGAAGGTGCTGATCGATCCGAAGAGCCTGCCCTACATGGACGGCACCGAGCTCGACTTCGTGCGGGAGGGCTTGAACGAAGGTTTCAAGTTCAACAACCCGAACGTCAAGGGTGAGTGCGGCTGCGGCGAGAGCTTCTCGGTCTAGGATGACGCCGTTTCACGGAACGTTTTGCTTGCCAGGCGCGGGGGAGGGCTGACATGCTCGACATGAAGCAGGATTTCTTCGAGCTGTTCGGCCTTGAGCCGCGCTTTGCCGTGGACCTGGATCGTCTCGAGCAGGCTTACCTCGAGATGCAGGGCCGGGTGCATCCGGATCGTTTCGCCCATCTGTCGGACGCCGAAAAGCGCCTGTCCATGCAGTGGGCGACGCGTGCCAACGAGGCCTTCCGGACCCTCAAGAGCCCGCTTGCCCGCGGCCAGTACCTGCTTGAGTTGAAGGGTGTCGATCCGGCCTTCGAGACCAATACCGCCATGTCCGCCGAGTTCCTGATGGAGCAGATGGAGTGGCGAGAGGCGCTGGAAGAAGCCCGCGAAGCGGCCGACGAGGATGTGCTGGACGATCTTGCCCGGCGCATCCGGCGTGACACGAAGGGGCTGGTCGAGCAGCTCGAAGCGGAGTTCGACACCGCCGGCGATCTGGAGGCCGCGGCCGATACGGTGCGCCGCCTCAAGTTCCTCGAGAAGCTGCAACACGAAATCAATGACGCCTTGACGGCGCTGGAATCCTGATGGCTTTGCTGCAAATTTCCGAACCGGGCATGTCCACCGCCCCCCACCAGCATCGGCTGGCGGTGGGCATCGATCTGGGCACGACCAATTCGCTGGTGGCTACCGTACGCAATGGCGTGCCCCAATGCCTGCAGGACGAGAACGGCAAGATGCTGCTGCCGTCCGTCGTGCGTTACCTGCCGGATGGGACGGTGGACATCGGCCGCTCGGCCCAGACCGCCCAGGCGATCGACCCGCGCAACACCATCGTGTCCGTGAAACGCTTCATGGGCCGCGGTCTGAAGGACGTCGCTCACGTGGAGACGATGCCCTACGACTTCGTGGACGCGGAGGGCATGGTGCGCCTGCGCACCGTCCAGGGCGTGAAGAGCCCGGTCGAGGTGTCCGCCGAGATCCTGAAGAACCTGCGCCAGCGCGCCGAGCACAGCCTCGGCGGGGATCTGACCGGCGCGGTGATCACGGTGCCGGCCTATTTCGACGATGCCCAGCGCCAGGCGACCAAGGACGCGGCGCGGGTGGCCGGCCTCAACGTGCTGCGCCTGCTCAACGAGCCGACCGCGGCGGCGATCGCCTACGGTCTCGAGAACGCGTCCGAAGGCATCTACGCGGTCTATGACCTCGGCGGCGGCACCTTTGATATTTCCATCTTGCGCCTGTCGCGCGGGGTCTTTGAGGTGGTGGCGACCAGCGGCGATGCAGCCCTGGGCGGCGACGACTTCGATCACCGCCTGTTCTGCTGGATTCTCGACAATGCCGGCATCTCTCTGCCGTCCGACCGGGACTCCCGCCGCCTGTTGATGAAGGCGCGGGAGGTCAAGGAGCGCCTGACTCTCGACGAGTCCGTGCCGATCCGCACGGCGCTCGAGAACGGCGACGAAGTCGATCTGGTCATCGAGCGCCAGGTCTTCGCCGAGATCACTGCCAATCTGGTCAGCAAGACCCTCAAGCCGGTCAAGAAAGCCCTGCGGGACGCCAACCTGTCGCCGGAGGACGTGAAGGGCGTGGTGATGGTCGGCGGTGCGACGCGCATGCCCCACGTGCAACGGGCGGTCGGCGAGCTCTTCGGCCAGACCCCGCTGACCAACCTCGATCCGGATACCGTCGTCGCTGTCGGCGCCGCAATGCAGGCCAATGTGCTGGCCGGCAACCGGGCGACGGAAGACGAATGGCTGCTGCTCGACGTGATCCCCTTGTCCCTCGGCATCGAGACGATGGGTGGGCTGGTCGAGAAGATCATTCCGCGTAATTCGACGATTCCCACCGCACGTGCGCAGGACTTCACAACCTTCAAGGACGGCCAGAGTGCGATGGCCTTCCACGTGGTGCAGGGCGAGCGCGAGCTGGTGTCCGATTGCCGCTCGCTGGCCCGCTTCGAGCTGCGCGGCATTCCGGCGATGGTGGCAGGTGCGGCGCGCATCCGCGTGACTTTCCAGGTGGACGCGGACGGCCTGTTGTCCGTCTCCGCGCGGGAACAGACCACCGGTGTCGAGGCGCGCGTCGAGGTGAAGCCGTCCTACGGCCTCGCCGACGACGAGATCGCCGAGATGCTGAAGGCCGGTTTCGAGCATGCACAGAACGACATGGAAGTGCGTGCGCTGAAGGAGCAGCAGGTCGAAGCCGAGCGCGTGATCGAGGCGACGGAGAAGGCGCTTCAGGCCGATGGCGAATTGCTCAACGATGACGAGAGGGCGGAGCTGGATGCAGCCATTGCGGCTTTGCGCAGCTCCGCGGAAGGCCAGGACGCACGCGCCATCAAGATCCAGCTGGAGGCCTTCAACCGCGCTTCCAACGAGTTCGCCTCGCGCCGCATGGACAAGAGCATCCGTGGCGCGCTGGCGGGCCACAAGATTGACGAGATCCGGATCTGAACGAATCCGGACGGAAAAGAACCATGACGACATTGATTGTGCTGCCCCATGTGGAACTCTGCCCGGAAGGGGCTGTCATTGAGGCCGAACCCGGCCAGAGCATTTGCGACAGCTTGCTCGCCAATGGCATCGAGATCGAACATGCCTGCGAGAAGTCCTGCGCCTGCACGACCTGCCACGTGGTCGTGCGTGATGGCTTCAACAGCCTGGAGCCGGCCGAGGAACTGGAAGAGGATTTGCTGGACAAGGCTTGGGGCCTGGAGCCGACGTCGCGCCTGTCCTGCCAGGCCATCGTCGGCGAAACGCCGCTGACGGTGGAAATTCCCAAGTACTCCATCAACATGGCGCGGGAGGGCAAGCACTGATGAAATGGACCGATGTGCAGGAAATCGCCATCCAGCTTGCCGACACGCATCCCGACACTGATCCGACGCGGATCAATTTCGTGGACCTGATGCGCTGGGTCATGGCCTTGCCGGAGTTCAATGACGATCCCAAGCACTGCGGCGAGCGCGTGCTGGAAGCGATTCAGCAGGCCTGGATCGAGGAGTCCGAGTGACTGCCGCGGCGCCGGCCACCATCTACAGTTTCGAGTTCCGGAGCCTGGACGGCGCGGCGCCGCTTTCGCTGGCGGATTTCGCCGGCAAGGTGGTGTTGATCGTCAACACCGCCAGCCGCTGCGGCTTCACGCCTCAATACGCAGGCCTGCAGCAGCTGCATGAAACCTATGCCGGGCGTGGGTTGGTAGTGCTCGGTTTTCCGTGCAACCAGTTTGGCGCCCAGGAGCCCGGCAACGCGCCGGACATAGCGCAGTTCTGCGAGCGCAACTACGGCGTGAGCTTTCCCCTGAGCGAGAAGGTGGATGTGAATGGCGAAGCCGCCGATCCGCTGTTCCGCTTTCTGACCACCACGCTGCCCGGCGTGCTCGGGACCCAGCCGATCAAGTGGAATTTCACCAAGTTTCTCGTGGACAAGGCCGGTGTGCCGTTCAGGCGCTACGCGCCGACGACAACGCCTGCCGATCTTGTGCCGGATATCGAGGCGCTGCTGGGTTAGTGCAGGGCCGGGCGCCTAAGGCGTCGTCGGTTCCGACGGTTCGTTGAGCGACAGCCAGTACAAACCAAGCTGCCCGACGGCCTGGAGGAAGCGCTCGAAATCCACCGGTTTGCGGATGTAGCTGTTGGCACCGAGGCGGTAGGCCTCGGAGATGTCCTGATGCTCCTTCGAAGTGGTCAGTACGACCACCGGCAGGAGTGCGGTGCGCTCGTCCGCGCGGATGCGGCGCAGCACTTCAAGCCCGTCGATGCGCGGCAGCTTGAGGTCGAGAAGCACGAAGGCCGGCATCAGCAGCGGGTCGCGTGCCGCATGAAGCCCCGTGCAGAACAGGTAATCCAGCGCTTCGACCCCATCCCTGGCGACCACCACCTGGTTGCTGATCTTGTTCTTGCTGAATGCCCTCAGCGTCAGGGCCTCGTCATCGGGATTGTCCTCGACGAGAAGAATCGGGCGATCGGTCGCCATAGAGACTCCTTGATCCTGCCTTTATGTTCTTGTGTTTGTCTTTCTGTTGGGTGGGGCTGGAGCCGTAAGGGGCCAACCCCGCACATGATCATAAGTACGGCAGGAGCAGGAATAGGTTGACCGATTTCTCGCTGGAAATCACTTTAACGATAGTTGACCGGCTTCGAGGACAAAAATCTTGTCGTCGCCACCGGGGGCGGAAACCCACGTCGGGGCGAGGTTGGGGAAGGCTTCGTCGACGATGTGTCGGTTGTGGCCGACTTCGATGGCGAGGAGGCCATGCGGAGCCAGAAAACGGGGCGCGTCGGCCAGCAGCTTGCGGACGAGGTCGAGGCCGTCCTCACCGGAGCCAAGGGCCAGTCCAGGCTCGTGCAGGTATTCGGCCGGCAGGCTGTCCATGGATTCCTGCGTGACGTAGGGTGGGTTGCTGAGGATGAAATCGAACTTCTGCTCGGGAACCGCCGTGAAGCCGTCCGACAGCACCAGCTTGATGCGGTCCTCCAGGCCATAGGCGGCGATGTTCTCGGCTGCCACGTCGAGGGCGTCCTGGGAGATGTCCACCGCGACGATCTCGGCGTTCGGGAAGGCGTGGGCCATCAGGATGGCCAGGCAGCCGGAGCCGGTGCACATGTCCATCGCCGAGGTAACCGCTTCCGGATCGGCGATCCACGGGCTGAAGCCGTCGTGCAGCAGTTCGGCAAAATAGGAGCGCGGAATGATGACACGCTGGTCCACCTTGAAGCGGAAATCCCCGAGCCAGGCTTCGCCGGTGATGTAGGCGGCGGGCAGGCGTTCGGTCGCACGCTTCTCGATGACTTCGAAAATCTCTACCCGCTCGTCGCTGGGGATGCAGGCGTCGAGGAAGGGGTCGAGGCGGTCGAGGGGCAGCGCGAGGGTGTGCAGGATCAGATAGACGGCTTCGTCGTAGGCGTCCTGCAGGCCGTGGCCGTAGAAGCAGCCGGCCCGGTTGAAACGGGTGACGCCGTAACGAATCCAGTCGCGCACGGTGACGAGTTCGGCCAGCGGGCCGTGCTCGTGTTCATGCTCGTCCTCGTGATCGTGTTCATGCGCGTGGTCGTGTTCGTCGTGGTGGGTCATGCCGGTTCCGATGCAGTCAGCAGGTTTTCGAGGGTGCGGCGGTAGATTGCGGACAGGGGCTCGATGGCGTCCACCGCGATGCACTCATTGAGCTTGTGGATAGTGGCGTTCACCGGGCCGAATTCGACGACCTGCGGGCAGATGTCGGCGATGAAGCGGCCGTCGGAGGTGCCGCCGGTGGTGGACAGTTCGGTTTCCAGGCCGACGGTGTCGCGGATAGCGCCGGACAGGGCCGTCACCAAGCTGCCGCGGGGCGTCAGGAAGGGCTTGCCGCCGAGGGTCCAGGCCAGGTCGTAGTCGAGGCCGTGGCTGTCGAGGATCGCATGGACCCTGGCCTTCAGGTCGTCGGCGGTATGCACGGTGGCGAAGCGGAAGTTGAACAGCACTTCCAGCGCGCCGGGAATCACGTTGGTGGCGCCGGTGCCGGCCTTGATGTTGGACATCTGCCAGGACGTGGGCGGGAAGTACTCGTTGCCTTCGTCCCAGGTGACGGACGCCAGTTCGGCGAGGGCCGGGGCGGCCAGGTGGATGGGGTTCTTCGCCAGGTGCGGGTAGGCAATGTGGCCCTGCACGCCCTTCACGGTCAGCTTGCCGGACAGGCTGCCGCGGCGGCCGTTCTTGATGGTGTCGCCAAGGGTGTCGACGGAGGTCGGTTCGCCGACGATGCAGAAATCGAGTGTCTCGCCGCGAGCCCGGAGGGTCTCGACGACCAGCGTGGTGCCATGGGTGGCGTCGCCTTCCTCGTCGGAGGTCAGCAGCAGCGCGATCGAGCCGGCGTGGTCGGGGTGGGCGGCGACGAAGGCCTCGATGGCGGTCACGAAGGCAGCAAGGGATGACTTCATGTCGGCGGCGCCGCGGCCGTACAGGAAGCCGTCGCGTTCGGTGGGCACGAAGGGATCGGAATGCCACTCGGCCAGCGGGCCGGTGGGGACGACGTCGGTATGCCCGGCAAAGACCACCAGTGGGCTCTGTGTGCCGCGGCGAGCCCACAGGTTGCTGACGCCGCCGTCGTCGATGCGTTCGCAGACGAAACCTAAGGGCGCGAGGCGGGCTGCAATGAGTTCGAGGCAGCCGGAGTCCTGCGGCGTGACGGATGGGCGGGCGATGAGTTCACGGGTTAGTGCCTGGGTTGGCAGGTCCGTGGTCTGGGGGGCGTTCATATCTTGTTCTTAGTCGTCGTTGTTGAGTTCGAGGGTGAACTCCCGGAACGAGGAGCCGTCGGGCTCGGTCCGCTCGAAGTCGATGGTGGAGGGCGGACGGGTGTTGTTGTTCTTGTCGCCGCTGCCTGTTGTGGGGCCAATTTGGGCGTTGTTGATCAGCCAGGACAGGTTGGTCGGCGAGTCAGCATTGGCCAGCGCTTCTTCAAGAGTGATCCACTTCTCTTTGTAGAGGCGGAAAAGATCTTGCTCGAAGGTGCGGGAGCCTTGCGCCAGGCTCTGCTCCATGGCTTCGCGGATCGCCGAGATCTCGCCGCGCTCGATCAGTTCGGCTACCTGGCGGGAGTGCAGCAGGATCTCTACCGCTGGAATGCGGCCGCCGTCGGGACGTCTGACGAGGCGCTGGGAGATGATGCAGCGCAGCGTCGCGGCGAGGTCGAGGGACAGCAGGGTACGGGCGTCCAGTGGGAAGAAGCTGAAGATGCGGTTGAGCGCATGGTAGGCGTTGTTGGCGTGCAGCGTAGCCAGGCACAGGTGGCCGGTCTGGGCGTAGGCGAGGGCAGCCTGCATGGTCTCCCGGTCGCGGATTTCGCCGATCAGGATGCAGTCGGGAGCCTGGCGCATCGCGCTTCGCAGTGCGTTCTGCCAGTCCAGCGTATCGCTGCCGATCTCGCGCTGGTTGACCAGCGACATCTTGTGCTTGAACAGGTATTCGATCGGGTCTTCGATGGTCAGGATGTGACCGGAGCGGTTCTCGTTGCGGTAGTCGATCATCGACGCGATGGTCGTCGACTTGCCGGAGCCGGTGGAGCCGACCACCAGCACGAGCCCGCGCTTTTCCATGATCACTTCGGAGAGCACCGGTGGGAGACCCAGGCTATCCAGGCGCGGAATGTCGCCGAGGATGTAGCGGACGACGATGGCGATGCTGTTGCGCTGCCAGAAGATGTTGATGCGGAAGTTGCCCATGTCCCGCCGGCCGAAGGAGAGGTTCATCTCCTTGTACTTCTCGAAGCGCTCGATCTGCTCGGGCGACATCATTTCGTAGGCCATGCGGTGGATCATCGTCGGATCCATCGACTGCTGGTTGATCGGCAGCGTGTTGCCGTCGATCTTGATGTGGATCGGGGTGCCGACGGTAATGAAGATGTCCGAGGCCTTCTTTTCGGCCATCAGGGCAAAGAGCTTGTCGATGATCATCGGGCGGCCCGAGAAAAGAACAGGGCCGCCCCTGGAGGGCGGCCCGTGAAGGGGGGAAGGTCAGTCGCGCAGCAGTTCGTTGATGCTGGTCTTGGCGCGGGTCTGGGCGTCCACCTTCTTGACGATCACCGCGCAGTACAGGCTGTACTTGCCATCGGCGGAGGGCAGGTTGCCGCTGACCACCACAGAGCCGGCGGGGACGCGGCCATAGGTGATTTCGCCGGTGGCGCGGTCGTAGATCTTGGTGCTCTGGCTGATATACACGCCCATGGAGATGACGCAGTTGTCTTCCACGATGACGCCTTCGACGACTTCGGAGCGGGCGCCGATGAAGCAGTTGTCGCCGATGATGGTCGGGTTGGCCTGCAGGGGCTCCAGCACGCCACCGATGCCGACGCCGCCGGACAGGTGCACGTTCTTGCCGATCTGGGCACAGGAGCCGACGGTGGCCCAGGTGTCGACCATGGTGCCTTCGTCGACGTAGGCGCCGATGTTCACGTAGGAGGGCATCAGCACGACGCCCTTGCCGATGAAGCTGCCCTTGCGGGCGGTGGCGTTCGGCACTACGCGGAAGCCGCCGGTGGCGAAGTCGTGGGCGTCGTAGTTGTCGAACTTGGTCGGCACCTTGTCGAAGTAGCGGGTGCCGTTGTCGATGACCTTGTTGTCATGGGTGCGGAAGTACAGCAGCACGGCCTTCTTGATCCACTGGTGGGTGACCCACTCGCCGTTGATCTTTTCGGCGACGCGCAGCTTGCCCTGGTCCAGCTCCTCGATCACGTGCTCGATGACCTCGATCTGCTCCTTGGTGGCGCTGGCCGCAGACAGGTCGGCGCGGCGCTCCCACAGCTCTTCGATGAGGGTGGCGAAGGGGTTTTCGTGATTGGGCATGATGTGAATGGATGCAGTCATGAATTGTTCGAAAGTCGTTGGGCGAAAGTGGCGACTCGGGTGGCCGCCTCGACACACTCTGCCAGTTCGGCCACCAGCGCGATACGGACAAACCCCGCGCCGGGATTGACGCCGTGGGCTTCGCGCGCCAGATAGCTGCCGGGCAGAACCGTTACATTATATTCGGCCTGCAGGCGGCGGGCGAATTCGGTATCGCTGAGGCCCAGCTTGTCCACCCGTGACCACAGGTAGAAGCCGGCGTCGGGGCGTTCGACGTCCAGGTGGGCCGCGATCAGCGGGGTGATGCGGTCGAACTTCTCGCGGTACTGGCGGCGGTTCTCGGCCACGTGGGCTTCGTCGCTCCAGGCCGCGGCGGAGGCCGCTTGCACGGACGGGCTCATTGCGCAGCCGTGGTAGGTGCGGTAGAGCAGGAAGCGCTTGAGGATGGCCGCATCGCCGGCCACGAAGCCGGAGCGCATGCCCGGTACGTTGGAGCGCTTGGACAGGCTGGAGAACATCACCACGTTGCGGAAATCGCTGCGGCCGAGGCGGTGCGCGGCCTCAAGGCCGCCGATCGGAAGGTTGTCGTCGTCGAAATAGATTTCCGAGTAGCACTCGTCGGCGGCGATCACGAAGTTGTAGCGGTCGGACAGCTCGAATAGGCGCTTCCACTCGTCGAGCGACAGTACGCGGCCGGTCGGATTGCCGGGCGAGCACACGTAGACGAGCTGGATCCGCTGCCAGTCGGCTTCGGGGATGGAGTCGAAGTTCGACCCGAAGTTGTCGTCCGGCAGGTTGTTGATGAAGTAGGGCTGGGCGCCGGCGAGGTAGGCCGCGCCTTCGTAGATCTGGTAGAACGGGTTCGGGCAGACCACCAGCGCACCAGGCTTGGAGCCGTCGACGACGCATTGGGCGAAGGCGAACAGCGCCTCGCGGGAGCCGTTGACGGGTAACACCTGGGTGCCGGCATTCACGGAAGGCAGGCCATAGCGGCGCTCCAGCCAGCCGGCGATGGATTGGCGCAGCTGTTCGGAACCCTGGGTGGTGGGGTAGTTGGCCAAGCCACCGAGGTTGTCGATCAGCGTGTCGCGGATGAAGGCCGGCGTGGCGTGCTGGGGCTCGCCGATGGACAGGCGGATCGGCGCGTACTCCGCCGGCGGCACGATGCCTTCGAACAGGGCACGCAGCTTTTCGAAGGGATAGGGGTGGAGTTCCTGGAGATGCGGATTCACTTTCGGCGGATGTCCTGTGTTTGGGCCCTCGACGGGCATTCATGGCGCCGGCGCGGGGCCTGGCTTGGCCGCTGTCGGTGCGGCACGGGGAGAGCGGTCAGCCCTTGTGGCCTCGTTTTGGGCCGGTGGTATTATAGCGGCGGCCGCTAATGCGGCACTGCAGCATCAACGGCGCCCCCGCCTCCTGTCCCTTGTTTTCTGGAATCCCGTGCGTCTCGCCAAACTCAAGCTTGCCGGCTTCAAGACCTTTGTCGACCCGACGACCGTGCTCACCCCGGGCAACCTGGTGGGTGTCGTCGGGCCGAACGGTTGCGGCAAGTCGAACATCATCGATGCGGTGCGCTGGGTGCTCGGCGAGTCGCGCGCCTCGGCGCTGCGCGGTGGGTCGATGCAGGACGTCATCTTCAACGGCTCAACGACCCGCAAGCCGGTGTCGCGGGCCAGCGTCGAGCTGGTCTTCGACAACGCCGAAGGGCGCGCCGCCGGCCAGTGGAAGCCCTATGCCGAAGTGGCGGTGAAGCGGGTCCTCGACCGCAGCGGCGAATCGACTTACTTCATCAACGGCGTTCAGGTCCGCCGCAAGGACGTGATCGACCTGTTCCTGGGCACCGGCCTGGGGCCGCGGGCCTACGCCATCATCGAGCAGGGGATGATCTCGCGCATCATCGAGGCCCGCCCGGAAGAGGTGCGCGGCTTTCTCGAGGAGGCCGCCGGTGTCACCAAGTACCGGGAACGTCGCAAGGAGACCGAAGGTCGCCTGACCGACGCGCGGGACAACCTGGCGCGCCTGGACGACATCCGCAACGAGCTCGGCCAGCAGCTCGGCCGGCTGGAAGCCCAGGCTGCGGTGGCCGAGAAATACCACCGCCTGAATACCAGCCTGTCCGAACGCCAGAATCTGCTGTGGCTCCTCAAGCGCAACGAGGCGCGTGCTGAGCGGTCCCGCCTGAGCGAGGAGCTTGCCGACGCCACCCGCCGCATCGAGGCGGATTCGACCCGCCTGCAGGAACTGGAGGCCCAGCTCGAAGCCGCACGGGACAGCCAGATGTCGGCCAACGAAGGCGTGCAACTGGCCCAGAGCGCGCTGTTCACGGTGAGTTCCGAGCTGACCCGCCTCGAAGGCGAACTGGCGCGCCTGCGCGACAGCCGGCGCCTGCTGGAAAGCCGCCTGGCCCAGCTGGAGCGGGACGATGCCCAGTGGCGCAGCCAGCAAGAGAACCTGGGCGCAGATGCTGAGCGCTGGCAGAGCCTGCTCGAAAACGCCAGCCTGCGCGCCGAACAGGCCGAGGCGCGGCACGCGGAAGTCGAAGAGCGTCTGCCGGAGGCCGAGGAGGCCCAGCGCACCGCCGATACCACGGCATCCGCGGTGCGGCGCGAACTCAACCAGGCCGAGCAGCAGATCCGCGTCGAAGAGGCGCACCGGGTCAGCAGCGAACGGACCCTCGAAACCCTGACCCAGCGTCGGGCGCGCCTGCAGCAGGAGCAGGCCTCCGTGCAGGCGCCGGACCTGCGTGCCGTGGCCGAAAGAGAAGCGGCGCTGGAAGAGGCTGAGGACACCCTGGCCCGCCACCAGGGCGAAATTGCCGATCTGCAGGCCTGCCTGCCTGCCGCCCAGCAGGCCCTCAAGCAGGCGGTGGAGGCCGAACGCCAGGCCCAGCGTCGGGCGACCGAATTGCGGGCGCGGCGCGAAGCACTGGTCCAGTTGCAGAACAAGGTGCAGGCCCAGGGCCAACTGGGCGACTGGCTCAAGCGCCATGGCCTGGAGGCGCTCAAGCCCCTGTGGCAGCGCATCCGTGTCGAAGCCGGCTGGGAGCTGGCGCTCGAGGCGGTATTGCGCGAGCGCCTGGCGGCTCTGCCGGCGTCCGACGGCCGCGCCGCGCTGGCGGCGCTAGCCGACCGGGTGCCGGGCGCGGTGGCCTTCCTGCTCGCCGACTCGGTGCGGGAACCCGTTGCGCCCGGCCATGCGCCGGATGGCGCCCGCCCGTTGCTGTCCCTCGTGCAGGCCGACGACGAGTTGTTGCCCCTGCTCACCAGCTGGCTCGCGCAGGTCTTCGTCGTGGACGATCTCGGGCCGTGGCTGGAGCGTCGCGCGGAACTGCAAGGCCTGCGGTTGCTGACCAAGGAAGGGCACCAGCTGGATAGCTGCGTCCTCAGCCACTACGCGCCCGATTCCCGCACCCATGGGGTGATCGAACGCCAGCGGGAGATCGACCAACTGGCGGCGGAAGTCGATTCCGCCCAGGAAGAGGCATCGATGGCCCACGCCGGCGTCGGCGAAGCGGAAGAGCACGCCACCCGCCTGCAGGACTCCCTGACTCAGCTGCGGCGCGAGGCCCAGGCCTTGCAGGCCCGCGTGCATGCCGAGCAGGTTGAAGTGCTCAAGCTCAACCAGGCGCGTCTGCGCTACGAGGAGCGCTGCGGGCAGATCGACCGCGACCTCGGCGAGATCGCCCATAGTGAGCAGGCCGAGCGGGACCGCCTGATGCGCGCCGAGACCGAGCTGGAGCGCAGCCGGGAAATGGCCGAACTGCAGCGGGGCCGCCTGGATGCGGCGGAGGCCGTGCGGCAGGAACGGGAACGTTCGCTGCGGGAGACCCGTGCGCTGGAGCAGGCGCTGTCGCGGGAGTTGCAGGAGGCCCGCCATTCCGAGCGGGAGTGCGCCAGCAAGCTCGAAGACATCGCCCGTAACCGGGCACTGGCTGCCGAGCAACTCGAACGCATCGCTGACGAGCTGGCGGAGCGGCGCGAGACGCTGTTGGAGATCGACGAGGTTTCGGTGGCTGCGGCCCTGCAGGAGGCCGTGGCCCTGCGCTCGGCGCGGGAGTCCGCGCTGGCGGAGAGCCGCAACATCCTCGAGGACGCCAACGGACGCCTGCGGGCACTGGAGGAGGAGCGCCAGCGCACCGAGCATGGGGCAGCGCCCCAGCGCGAACGCGTCGCCGACCTGCGCCTGCGCGTGCAGGCCGCGGAGATGGCCGAAGCCCAGCACGCTGCGCGCCTGGAGGAAGCCCAGGCCGACGAAGCCGCGCTGCTGCCGTTGCTGGTGCCGGACCTGAAGGAGACCTCGCTGCAGCGGGAAGTGGCCCGTCTGGGGCGGGAAATCACCGAGCTCGGGCCGGTCAATCTGGCCGCGCTGGACGAGCTGAAGGCCGCGTCAGAGCGCAAGAATTACCTCGACATGCAGACAGAGGACTTGCTCGGCGCCATCGAAACCCTGGAGGATGCTATCCGCCGTATCGACCGGGAAACACGGGAGCAACTCCAAGAGACGTACAATACGGTCAATCGCCATTTCGGCAGCCTGTTCCCCATGCTTTTCGGTGGGGGCGAGGCCCGCTTGGTGCTGACCGGCGACGAGATCCTCGATGCGGGGATCACGATTGTCGCCCAGCCGCCGGGCAAGAAGAACAGTTCCATCCAGCTGCTTTCGGGCGGCGAAAAGGCCTTGACGGCGATTGCGCTGGTGTTTTCCATGTTCCAGCTCAATCCGGCGCCATTCTGCATGCTGGATGAGGTCGACGCGCCACTCGACGACTCGAACACCGAGCGTTACTGCCAGATGGTCAAGCGCATGTCGTCGCAGACCCAGTTCATATTCATCAGTCACAGCAAGATCACGATGGAAATCGCACAGCAGCTGGTGGGTGTCACGATGCAGGAGCAAGGTGTGTCGCGGGTGGTGGAAGTGGATATCGAGGAAGCGCTGCGCCTGGCCGAAACGGCCGCGGCGTAATCCGGAATACAAGGGAAATCGATGGCAATCAACGAATTGCAGATGGGTCTGGTGGGTGCTGGTGGTGCCGTAGTGATCGGCATCTTCGCGTTCAACAAGTGGCAGGAACGCAAGCACCGCAAGCAGACGGAGCAGGCCACCGCCAGCGTGCAGGAGCCCGTGCTCAGCGAGTTGCCGACAGGGACTGGCGCCGAGCGGGTCGAGCCGGTGATCGGCGCCGAGCAGCAGGCGCGTGCGGTGCCGAGCGCCCAAGCGGTCAAGGACGCCAGCGCGCGGCGGGTGCCGCCGCTGCTGCCGCCCGAGGTGGATGAGCGGGCCGACTGGGTGATCCGCATCGAGTCCATCGAGCCGCTGGTTGCCGCCCGTCTGTGGCAGGCCGCGACGCAGCAGTGCGGCGACATCGCCAAGCCGGTGCGCTGGTTCGGTTTTTCCGATACCGCCAACCGCTGGGAGCCAGTGAATGCCCATAGCGCCGGCACCTATCACTGGGTCTGCGCGGCGCTGCAGCTGGTGGACCGCCGCGGCCCGGCGGGCGAGGGCGATCTTGTGCATCTGTCCGACAGCCTGCAGCGCATGTGCGACATCTTCATGGCCATCCCGTCGCTGCCCGCCCGCAACGAGGCGCTGGCCCGGGCCGCGGAGCTGGACCGCTTCTGTGCTGGTGTCGACATCCAGATCGGCGTCAACGTGGTCGCCCGCAGTCAAGCTTTTGCCGGTACCAAGCTGCGCGGGCTGGCAGAAGCCGCTGGGCTGGAGCTGCTCGGCGACGGTTGCTTCCATGCCCGTGACGAGCTGGGCAACAGCCAGTTCGTGCTCGGCAACCTGGAGCCGGTGCTGTTTGCGGCGGAGGAAATGCGTGGCCTGAATACAAAGGGCGTCACGCTGACCCTGGACGTGCCGCGGGTAGCCGATGGTGTACGGGTTTTTGAGCGCATGATGGGCTTTGCCCAGCAACTGGCCGAGGCTCTCAACGGGGCGGTCGTCGACGACAACCGCAATCCTTTCGGCGAGAAGGCCGTCGGGCTGATCCGGGCCCAGATCGAACAGTTCCAGGGGCAGATGGCCGAGTGCGACATCGCGCCGGGCTCGCCGCTGGCGCAGCGCCTGTTTTCCTGAGCGGAGGGCGGATGACTGTCAGTCAGGAAACCCGTGCCCGGGCGGCGGCGCTGCGCGCCGAACTGGAACGCCATGAACATGCCTACTATGTGCTCGACGCGCCGACCGTACCGGACGCCGAGTACGACCGCCTGTTCCGCGAACTGCAGGAACTGGAGGCAGCCAACCCCGAACTGCTGACGCCGGACTCGCCGACCCAGCGCGTCGGCGGTCAGCCATCGTCCGAGCTGGCCTCGGTGGCCCACGTGGTGCCGATGCTGTCGATCCGCACCGAGACCGACACCACCGACCAGGGCGCGGTCAATTTCGACCAGCGCGTGCGCCGGGCGCTGGGCCTCGACGAGCAGGCGCCGCCGGTCGTCTATGCGGCGGAACTCAAGTTCGACGGTCTCGCAATCAGCCTGCGTTATGAAGACGGCGTGCTGGTCCAGGCGGCCACGCGCGGCGACGGCAGCACCGGCGAGGATGTGACGCGCAACGTGCGCACCGTCCGCCAGATTCCGCTGCGCCTCAAGGGCGAAGTGCCGCCGGTGCTGGAGGTGCGCGGCGAGATTTACATGCGCCGCGACGAATTCGAACACTTCAATGCCCGCCAGGAAGCAGCAGGGCAGAAGGTCTTCGTCAATCCGCGCAACGCGGCGGCGGGCAGCCTGCGTCAGCTCGACCCGAGCATCACGGCGCAGCGGCCCTTGTCCTTTTTCGCCTATGGCCTTGGTGACGTGCAGGGCTGGGCGCAGCCGGATACCCACAGCGGCGTGCTCGATGCGCTGGCGGCCTTTGGCCTGCCGGTCTGCGAGCACCGCACCCGCGCCGAGGGGCCGGAGGCGCTGGCCCGTTTCCACACCGAGATGGCGGCGCAGCGCGAGCGCCTACCCTTCGACATCGACGGCGTGGTTTACAAGGTGGACAGCATCGCCCGCCAACTGGAGCTCGGCTTCGTGTCCCGCGAGCCGCGCTGGGCGGTGGCGCACAAGTATCCGGCCCAGGAAGTGGCGACGCGCCTCATCGGCATCGACGTGCAGGTGGGGCGGACTGGCGCGCTGACGCCGGTGGCGCGGCTGGAGCCGGTGTTCGTCGGCGGGGTGACGGTCACCAACGCGACGCTGCACAACCAGGGCGAGATCGACCGCAAGGATGTGCGTATCGGTGACTGGGTCATCGTGCGTCGCGCGGGTGACGTGATCCCGGAAGTCGTCGGCCCGATCATTGAGCGGCGCGAAGGCGAGCTGGAGCGCTTCGACCTCCTCAAGTCCTACCCGACCTGCCCGGAATGCGGCTCCCACGTGGTGCGCGGCGAGGACGAAGCAGTGGCACGGTGTACCGGCGGACTGTTCTGCCCGGCCCAGTGCAAGCAGGCGCTGCTGCATTTCGCGGGCCGGCGGGCGGTGGATATCGACGGGCTTGGCGAGCAGATCGTCAATCAGCTGGTCGAGGCCGGCATCGTCAAGACGCCGGCGGATCTTTACGACGCCGGCCGGGTGAATGCCGAGGTGCTGGCGGGGCTGGAGCGGATGGGCGAGAAGTCCGCCGCCAACCTGGTGCAGGCCATCGACGCCAGCCGCGAGACCACGCTGGCGCGCTTCATCTTCGCGCTGGGCATCCGCAATGTTGGCGAAACCACCGCCAAGGACCTGGCCCGCCATTTTGGCGGGCTCGAAGCTCTTCTGGCCGCCGACGAGGCCGCGCTGCTGGCGGTGCCGGACGTGGGGCCGGTGGTGGCGCGCTGCATCGCCGAGTTCTTTGCCGAAGCGCACAACCGGGACGTCATCGCCGCGCTGCGCCGGGAGATGCGCTGGCCGGAAACAGAGCCGGCGCCGAGTCGTCCGACCGAAGGCGGCCTGGCCGGCAAGACTTTCGTGCTGACCGGCACGCTGCCGAGCTTGCGGCGCGATGAAGCCGCCGCGATGATCGAGGCTGCGGGCGGCAAGGTCAGCGGTTCCGTCTCCAAGAAGACCAGCTACGTGGTGGCCGGGGCCGACGCGGGCAGCAAGCTCGAAAAGGCGCAACAACTCGGTGTCATAATCCTGGATGAAGACGCGTTGCGCGTCCTGCTTGCATCGGTCGAACCGGAACAGCCGGGCGACCAGGGCCAATTATTCGGGGAATAAGGGACGATGAAGAAAGTAACGAAGGCGGTGTTTCCCGTCGCGGGTCTGGGGAGTCGCTTCCTGCCGGCGACCAAGGCCAGCCCGAAGGAAATGATGCCGATCGTCGACAAGCCGCTGATCCAGTACGCGGTGGAAGAGGCCGTGGCGGCCGGGGTGACCGACCTGGTGTTCATCACCGGACGCTCCAAGCGCGCCATCGAGGATCATTTCGACAAGGCCTATGAGCTTGAGACCGAACTGGAGATGCGCGGCAAAACCGAATTGCTGAAGATCGTGCGGGACACCGTGCCGTCCCACGTCAATTGCATCTACATCCGTCAGGCCGAGGCGCTCGGCCTGGGCCACGCGGTGCTGTGCGCCGCGCCGGTGGTCGGCGACGAGCCCTTCGCGGTGCTACTGGCCGACGACCTGCTCGATTCCCAGGACCAGGCGCCGGTGTTGAAGCAAATGACCGATGTCTTCAACTACCATCGCTGCTCTGTGCTCGGGGTGATGAACGTGGCGCCGGATCAGACCCGGCAGTACGGCATCGTGAGTACCGAGAGGGATAGTGGCGAACTCCAGCGCGTGACCGGCATCGTCGAGAAGCCGAAGCCTGAAGAAGCGCCGTCCACGCAGGCGGTGATCGGCCGCTACATCCTGACCGGGCGGATCTTCGAGCATCTGCGCCAGCTCAAGCCGGGTGCTGGTGGCGAACTGCAACTTACCGATGCCATCGCGTCCTTGCTGAAGGAGGAGGCGGTGCTGGCTTACCAGTTCAAGGGCGTTCGCTACGATTGCGGTTCCAAACTGGGCTATCTGCAGGCGACGGTCGAGCTCGGTCTGCGTCACGCGGAAGTGGGCACGGAGTTCGCGGCTTTCCTGGCTTCGCGGCAAGCGTGATCCGCTGATCCGGCATCGGATCGACGGGATAAAAAAAGCGCAACTCATGGCGAGTTGCGCTTTTTTATTGCACTGCCGGCATGGTGCCGGCAGTCGAGGCGTAATTACGCGTCGTCGCGGGCTGCACGCTTGCGCTCGTGTTCCTTCAGGAAGCGCTTGCGCAGGCGGATGGACTTCGGCGTGATTTCCACGATTTCGTCATCGGCGATGAATTCGATGGCGGATTCGAGGGTCAGTTGAATCGGGTTGATCAGACGGACGGCTTCGTCGGTACCGGAAGCACGGACGTTGGTGAGCTGCTTGCCCTTGATCGGGTTCACCACCAAGTCGTTGTCGCGGGTGTGGATGCCGATGATCATGCCTTCGTACAGGGCGTCGCCCGGGCTCACGAACATGCGGCCGCGATCCTGCAGGTTCCACAGGGCGTAGGCCACGGCTTCGCCGTCGTTCTGGGAGATCAGCACGCCGTTGCGTCGCTCGGCCATGGCGCCGGCCATCGGGCTATAGTCGTCGAAGACGTGGCTGGCTAGGCCGGTGCCGCGGGTCATGGTCAGGAACTCGCCCTGGAAGCCGATCAGGCCACGGGCCGGGATGCGGTACTCGAGGCGCACGCGACCCTTGCCGTCCGGCGCCATGTCCTGCAACTCACCACGACGGCGACCGAGTTCTTCCATCACGCCGCCCTGGTGTTCTTCTTCCACATCGACGGTGAGCATTTCGTACGGTTCGCACTTGACGCCGTCGATCTCCTTGAACACCACGCGCGGACGGCCGACGGCCATTTCGTAGCCTTCACGGCGCATGTTTTCGAGGAGGATGGTGAGGTGCAGTTCGCCGCGGCCGGACACTTCGAAGGTGTCGGAGTCGTTGGTGAAGTTCACGCGCAGGGCGACGTTCTTGAGGAGTTCCTTCTCAAGACGCTCGCGGATCTGGCGGCTGGTGACGAACTTGCCTTCACGGCCGGCCAGCGGGGAGCTGTTGACCATGAAGTTCATGGTCAGGGTGGGCTCGTCCACGGCGATCGGGGTCATGCCTTCCAGACAGTCTGGGTCGCACAGGGTCACGCCGATGTTGACCTGCTGGATACCGGCCACCAGCACGATGTCGCCGGCCTCGGCCACCTCGGCGGGGGAGCGCTCCAGGCCCTTGAAGGTCAGGATCTGGGAAACCTTGCCCTTGCCGCGGTTCTCTTCGCCGTACATCACGACGAGTTCCTGGTTGGGCTTGATGCGGCCGCGCTTGATGCGGCCGATGCCGATCTGGCCCATGTAGGTGGAATAGTCGAGGGAGCAGATCTGCATCTGCAGGGGGCCGTCGGCATCCACTTCGGGGGCCGGCACGTGCTTGAGGATGGCTTCGAACAGCGGGCGCATGTCCTTGCGCTCGTCTTCGAGGTTTTCCATCGCGAAGCCGTTCAGGCCGGAGGCGTAGATGATCGGGAAGTCGAGCTGTTCGTCGGTAGCGCCGAGCTTGTCGAACAGGTCGAAGGTGTGGTTGATGACCCAGTCGGGACGAGCACCCGGACGGTCGATCTTGTTGATCACGACGATCGGCTTGAGACCCAGGGCGAGTGCCTTGCGAGTCACGAAGCGAGTCTGGGGCATCGGGCCTTCGACCGAATCAACGAGCAGCAGAACGCTATCGACCATGGACAGCACACGTTCCACTTCGCCGCCGAAGTCGGCGTGTCCCGGGGTGTCGACGATGTTGATGTGGGTGTCACCGTACTGGATTGCACAGTTCTTCGACAGGATGGTGATGCCCCGTTCCTTTTCGATGTCGTTGCTGTCCATCACTCGTTCGTTGACCTGCTGGTTGTCACGGAACGTACCGGATTGGCGCAGGAGTTGGTCGACGAGGGTGGTCTTGCCGTGGTCAACGTGGGCAATGATGGCGATGTTGCGGATGGAACGGGACATGGGGTTGGACACCGGAAGTGCTTGAATAAACCGGTATTTTAGCATGTCTTGCGCGATGCAGCATCGACAGACCCGGTCTGGGGGCGTGCTAAGATGCGCAGCCAACACGGATTTTTGAGGAGCGGCCGGCATGCTGGCGATTATTGGCGGTAGTGGATTGACCCAACTGGCGAGCCTGGATCTGATCCGCAGGGAGGTGGTTCGCACGCCCTATGGTGAGCCTTCCGGAGCGCTGACCTTTGGGCGTTTGTGCAATCGTCCGGTTGTATTCCTGGCCCGTCACGGCTATGGCCATACTATTCCGCCCCATCGGGTGAACTATCAGGCTAACCTGTGGGCACTGCATCAGGCCAAGGTGGATGCGATCATTTCGGTGGCCTCGGTTGGTGGCATCCGGGCGGACCTGTGCCCGGGCACGCTGATCGTTCCTGACCAGATCATCGACTACACCTGGGGACGCAAGAGCACTTTCCACGATAGCTCCGAAGAACCTGTCGTGCATATCGACTTCACCGAGCCGTACGACGCTGCGCTGCGCCGACGCATTCTTGCAGCAGGTGCCGCGGCGGGTGAAACGCTCATTGATGGTGCTGTCTACGCAGCAACCCAGGGGCCGCGCCTCGAGACCGCGGCCGAGATCAACCGCCTGGAGCGAGACGGTGCCGATCTTGTGGGCATGACGGGCATGCCTGAGGCCGCGCTGGCTCGTGAACTCGGCATTCCCTATGCGGCGATCAACGTGGTGGCCAATTTCGCAGCTGGGCGTGCCAGCAGCGCCGGCGGTATCTGTTTCGACAGCATCGACGTGGTGCTGCGCGAAGCCATGGGCCGTGTGCGGCGCGTTCTCGACCACATTTGCGAAGCATGATCCGCGACGTTCTGCGCATGGGTGATCCGCGCCTGCTGAAGGTGTCGAGGCCCGTGGAGGCCTTCGGGACTCCCGAACTGGCGGCGCTGATTGCCGACATGCGCGACACGATGCGGCACCTGAGCGGTGCGGGCATTGCGGCGCCGCAGATCGGCGTCGACCTGCGTGTCGTGATCTTCGGTGGTGGTCCGAGCCCGCGGTATCCGGACGCATCGGCTGTGCCGGATACGGTGTTGATCAACCCGATCCTGACCCCGCAGGGCGAGGACGAGGAGGGCGGCTGGGAAGGTTGTCTGTCAGTTCCGGGCTTGCGGGGCTGGGTGCCGCGCTGGACGCAGCTGCGTTATAGCGGGTTCGACGAGCACGGGAGGGCGATCGATCGGCTGGCGAGCGGCTTCCACGCCCGCGTGGTGCAGCATGAATGTGATCACCTGGACGGTGTGCTGTATCCGGCGCGGGTTCGCGATTTTTCCCGCTTCGGGTTTACCGATGTGCTGTTTCCGGATGGTTCGGTGGCGGCCGACGACTGAGCGCCGGCCGCGCATCGCTCAGACGGCCAGCTTTTCCAGCAGGTCCGATTCGATCTTCAGCACCTGGGCGTCCTGGGTCAGGCCGGGGCCGCTGATCAGGAAGGTATCCTCGACGCGTTCGCCGAGCGTGGCGATCTTGGCGGTGTGAAGGTTGATGCCGTAGTGGGTCAGCGTTTCGGCAACGCCGAACAGCAGGCCGGGGCGGTCTGCGGCGGTGACCGACATGATGAAGTGCTGGCCGCGTTCGTCCGGTCGGATGCTGACTTCCGGTGTGATCGGGAAATGTTTCACTTCCCGTGACAGGCGGCCGTTGGCGGGCTGATCCACCGGCGCGTTAGTGCGCAGGCGCTCGGTGAGGTCGTGCTCCAGCAGGTTGATCAGGTCGCGGTAATGCACTTCTTCCTGGCCCGGGTCGAGCAGCACGAAGCTGTCGAGCGCGTAGCCATGGCGGGTCGTGTGAATCTTGGCGTCGGCGATGGTGAAGCCGAGGCGCGCGAAGAAGCCGCATAGGCGCATGAACAGGTCGCGCTGATCCTGCATATAGACCATGACTTGCAAGCCTTCGCCCACATGGCTGAGGCGGGCCTTGACGACCGGTTCGCCCGCTTCCACGCGGTAGTACAGCATGCGCGCGTGCCAGGCGATTTCTTCCGGGTCGTGGCGCAGGAAGTAAACGGTGTCGAGCTGGTCCCACAGGGCGTCTTCGGTGCCAGGGCGCAGGCCGTAGTAACGCAGCAGGTTGCGGGCGTCGTCCTGGCGGATTGGCGTACCCAGGGCCTGCTGCGGCGTCGCGCCGCGGAGCAGGCGCTGGGTGGTGAAGAACAGATCCTCGAGCAGCTTGCCCTTCCAGCCGTTCCAGACCTTGGGGCTGGTGCCGCGAATGTCAGCGTGGGTCAGGATGTACAGCGCGGTCAGGTTGCGTTCGCTCTTGACCAGCGCGGCGAAGCGGCGGATGACGTCCAGGTCGGACAAATCCTGCTTCTGCGCGACATTGGACATGGACAGGTGGTGCTCGACGAGCCATTCCACGAGATCGGTATCCGCCGGCTCCAGGCCGTGGGATTCGCAGAAGTCCCGGGCGTCCTTCATGCCGAGTTTGGAGTGGTCGCCGCCGCGGCCTTTGGCGATGTCATGGAAGAGTGCGGCGATGTAGATCAGCCATGGCTTCTCGAAGCTGGTGCAAAGGCGCGTCAGTAGCGGGTATTCGTGGGCATGTTCGGCCACCACGAAGCGACGGACGTTGCGCAGCACCTGCAGGATGTGCTGATCCACCGTATAGACGTGGAAGAGATCGTGCTGCATCTGGCCGACGATGCGTCGCCAGGCGGGCAGGTAGAAGCTCAGGATGCCGTACTGATTCATGCGCCGCAGTTCATGCACGACGCCGCGTTTCTGCTGTAGCAGGCGCAGGAACAACGCCTTGTTGGCGGGGTTCTGGCGGAACTCCGCATTGATCAGCTTGCGCCCGCGCCACAAGGCGCGCAGCGTGCGGGCCGTCATGCCCTTCAGCTCCGAGCGCTGTTCGAGCAGCAGGAAGCACTCGAGCAGGGCGCTCGGGTGGCGGTCGAAGACGCCCTCGTCGCGCACGTCCAGCAGCTCGCGCACGCACTGAAAGCGCTCGTTGATGTTGATCGCGGCCGGGTAGCGGTTGGGGAAAAACTCGACGCCGAAGTTCAGCAGCAGGATGGTGTTGAGCTGGGTGACCTTCTTGGCCGTCCGGTAGTACTCCTGCATGAAGACTTCGGAGGCCCGGCGCACGTCGTTGGATTCGTAGCCGAACTGGCGGGCGAGCTTGTCCTGGTGGTCGAACAGCAGGCGATCTTCGCGGCGGCCGGTGATGTGGTGCAGGCGGATCCGTGTGTGCTGAAGGAAGCGCTCCACCTCGCGCAACTCGGTGGCTTCTTCGTCGGTGATCAGGCTGTGTTTCGCAAGATCGCGCCAGTGAGTGCCGAATCCCGCCGCGCGGCTGACCCAGCCGATGAGTTGCAGGTCGCGCAGGCCGCCGGGGCTTTCCTTGCAGTTGGGCTCGAGGGAGTAGGGCGTTTCGTTGTGGCGCGTGTAACGCTGCTCCTGCTCCAGGCGCTTGGCCTTGAAGAACTGGCCAGGGTTGAGCCGTTCCCGCAGATGCTGCTCGAACTGTTCATACAGGGCCCGGTTGCCGCACAGGAAGCGGGCCTCCAGCAGGTTGGTCATCACCGTCACGTCGAGAGCGGCCTCCTCGAGGCACTCCGCTTCGGTCCGCACGCTGTGGCCGATGTCCAGGCCGACGTCCCACAGCAGGCCGATCATCTGGGTCAGGCGCTCCTGCAGATCCTCGTCCGGCTGGTCTTCGAGCAGGAACAGCAGGTCCACGTCCGAACAGGGGAAGAGTTCCCCTCGCCCGTAACCGCCTACGGCAACCAGAGTGGCCGACGCGGGCAGACCGAAGTCCTTCCATAGGTCCAGCAACACACCGTCTACCAGATGGGAGCGGCCCTTGAGGATGGGGTCGGTCAGCGGCCGGGCCTCATAGGCGGCGCGCAGGGCCTCGCTGCCGGCCTTCAGGCGGCCCTTGTAGCGGGCGATGAGTTCCCTGGCGGCGTCGAGTGGAATGATGGAGGCAGTTTCGGGCATGTTCGGGCGGATGCTCAGGGCAGGAGGTGGGCGACGATGTCCGGACGGGCGGGGGAGCCCGCAGAGAGGGTCAGGACCTCGACGCCTGTCTCGGTGACGAGCAGCATGTGTTCCCATTGGGCCGACAGGCTGCGGTCGCGGGTGACGATGGTCCAGCCGTCAGGAAGTTCGGAGATGGCTGCCTTGCCGGCGTTGATCATCGGTTCGATCGTGAAGATCATGCCGGGCAGCAACTCCAGGCCCGTTCCGGGCTTGCCGTAATGAAGCACCTGGGGGTCTTCGTGGAAACTGGCGCCGATGCCATGCCCGCAGAATTCGCGAACCACCGAGAAGCCATTTTTTTCGGCGTGGGTCTGAATCGCGTGACCAATATCCCCGAGATGGGCACCTGGCTTCACTTGCGCGATGCCGAGCCACAGGCATTCATAGGTAATATTGCACAGTCGCTTCGCGAGGATGCCGGCATCGCCAACGATGAACATGCGGCTGGTGTCACCGTGGTAGCCGTCCTTGATGACGGTGATATCCAGATTGACGATGTCCCCCTTCTTGAGAGCCTTGTCGCTCGGGACTCCGTGGCAGACCTGGTGGTTGATCGACGTGCAGATCGACTTGGGGTAGGGCTTGTAGCCAGGGGGGCAGTAATTAAGCGGCGCAGGAATGCAACCTTGTACATCTACCATGTAGTCATGGCACAGCTTGTCGAGTTCGGCGGTGGTGATGCCAGGCTTGACGAAGGGGGTGATGTAGTCCAGGACTTCCGAGCCCAGTCGGCCCGCGATGCGCATCTTTTCGATTTCTTCGGGTGTTTTTATGGAGACGCTCATGGAGGCAGATTTTGTTGGGTTTCAGGCCTATTAGGCTAGCTCAAGCCGAATTCGTGGGCAATGCACGGATTGCCGTGGAAGTGCGAAGCTGTGCAGGGGCGGTCTTGAGAGGGCTCCACAAATGCTGATATACTCGGAGGCTTGTCTAATTTGATGTTAGACAAAATTCACACGCCTGACCCTTTGGGGTTTGTGAGTCCTGGTTATGGATTCAAAGCGGAGCCGTTTTGCAGAAAGGCTGCACGGCAGGTCGGGCGGCGGTTAAACCTCAGTATTGGAGTAGAAAATGTCTGTCACCATGCGTCAAATGCTCGAAGCGGGCGTTCACTTTGGTCACCAAACCCGTTTCTGGAATCCGAAGATGGCTCCCTTCATCTTCGGTCAGCGCAACAAGATCCATATCGTCAACCTCGAGAAGACCCTCGTCAAGTACAACGAGGCCATGGATTTCGTGCGCAAGCTGGCAGCCAATCGCGGCAACATCCTGTTCGTCGGCACCAAGCGCCAGGCGCGTGAAATCGTTGCCGAAGAGGCCCGTCGTGCCGGCATGCCTTACGTCGACGAGCGCTGGCTCGGCGGCATGTTGACCAACTTCAAGACCGTCAAGGTTTCCATCAAGCGTCTGAAGGACATGGAAGCCATGGTCGAAGACGGCTCCGTCGAGCGTCTGTCCAAGAAGGAAGCCCTGCTGGCCTCCCGCGAACTCGAAAAGCTGCAGAAGAGCCTTGGCGGTATCAAGGATCTGGGCGGCCTGCCGGACGCCCTGTTCGTTATCGACGTCGGCTACCACAAGATCGCGATCACCGAAGCCAACAAGCTGGGCATCCCGGTCGTGGCTGTTGTCGATACCAACCACACTCCCGAAGGCGTCGATTTCGTGATTCCGGGTAACGACGACTCCTCCCGTGCAATCCGTCTGTACGCCCGTGGCGTTGCCGATGCGGTTCTGGAGGGTAAGAACCAAGTGATCCAGGAAATCGTGGCTGCCGGTTCCGACGACTTCGTCGAAGTGGAAGACGGCGCTGAAGAGCAGGCCTGATTTTCGTCGAATCCGATCAAATAGTTATTAGGAGCAAGCATGGCGGAAATCACCGCAAGCATGGTCAAGGAACTGCGCGAGAAGACCGACGCGCCGATGATGGAGTGCAAGAAGGCCCTCGCCGAAGCTGCTGGCGACATGGACAAGGCCGAAGAGATCCTGCGCGTCAAGCTGGGTAACAAGGCCTCCAAGGCTGCCGCCCGCGTGACCGCTGAAGGTATTGTCGGTGTGTATATTTCCGGTGACGCTAAGCTGGGCGCCATCGTCGAAGTGAACTGTGAGACCGACTTCGTCGCCAAGAATGACGATTTCCTGGCCCTGACCAAGAATCTCGCCGAACTGGTTGCCACCAAGAACCCGGCCGATGTGGAAGCTCTCTCCGCGCTTGAGATCAATGGTCTGAGCGTCGAGGAAACCCGTAAGGCGCTGGTTGGCAAGATCGGTGAGAACATGACCATTCGTCGTTTCTCCCGTATCGATGCCAAGGGCGCTGTCGCCAGCTACATCCACGGTGGTTCCAAGATCGGCGTGCTGATCGACCTCGTTGGTGGTGACGAAGCCTTGGCGAAGGATATCGCCATGCACGTCGCCGCTTCCAAGCCGAAGTCCTTGGATGCCTCCGGCGTGCCTGCCGAGCTGCTGGACGTCGAGCGTCGTATCGCCATCGAGAAGGCCCGTGAAGCCGGCAAGCCGGAAGCCATGCTCGAGAAGATCGCCGAAGGCACCGTGCAGAAGTTCCTGAAGGATGTCACGCTGCTGGATCAGGTCTTCGTGAAGGCTGAGGACGGCAAGCAGACCATCGCTCAGCTGCTGAAGGCGAAGGGCGCTTCCGTCGCTGGCTTCACCCTGTACATCGTGGGTGAAGGCATCGAGAAGAAGGTTACCGACTTCGCTGCTGAAGTGGCCGCGCAGGCTGCTGCCGCTGCCCAGAAGTAAGAAAGGTGACAGGACGATGAGCCAGCCCGCTTACAAGCGCATTCTCCTCAAGCTTTCCGGTGAGGCCCTAATGGGTGATGATGCTTATGGCATCAACCAGGAGGTGGTGACCCGGATCGTCAGTGATGTGGTGGAAGTTACACGCATCGGTGTCGAGGTAGGGGTTGTGATTGGCGGCGGGAACATCTTCCGTGGGATGGCGGGCGCCGCGACCGGTATGGATCGCGCGACTGCCGACTACATGGGGATGCTGGCCACCGTCATGAACGCAATGGCTCTCGGCGACGCGTTCCGCGCCGCCGGGGTCAATGCTCGAGTTCAGTCCGCGCTGCGTATCGACCAGGTGGTCGAGCCGTATATCCGTGGAAAGGCAATCCGCTACCTCGAAGAAGGGCGGGTGGTCATCTTTGGTGCCGGTACCGGCAATCCGTTCTTTACGACCGATACGGCAGCTGCACTGCGTGGCTCCGAAATCGGTGCGGATATCGTGCTCAAGGCCACCAAGGTTGATGGAATCTACACGGCCGATCCCAAGAAGGATCCGTCCGCGACCCGCTTCCACAAGATTTCGTTCGACGAGGCCATCGCACGCAATCTGGCGGTGATGGATGCGACGGCGTTTGCGCTGTGCCGTGACCAGCGTTTGCCGATCAATGTCTTCAGCCTTTTCAAGAGTGGCGCGCTGAAGCGCGTCGTTCTCGGTGAAGACGAAGGTACGCTGGTTTATTGCTGAGGAAAAAGTGATGATTCCAGAGCTGAAGAAAACGACCGAGCTCAAGATGCAGAAGTCCATCGATGCGCTCAAGCAGGATCTCGCCAAAGTGCGTACTGGTCGTGCGCATGCAGGGATTCTGGACCATGTGATGGTCGATTATTATGGCAATCCCGTGCCGATCAATCAGGTCGCGAATATCACGCTGATCGATGCTCGCACAATCGGTGTCCAGCCTTGGGAAAAGCCGATGGTTGGCAAGGTCGAGAAAGCTATTCGTGATTCGGACCTCGGTCTGAACCCGGCGTCGCAGGGTGAAATCATCCGCGTGCCGATGCCGCCTCTGACCGAAGAGCGTCGCAAGGAACTGATCAAAGTCGTCAAGCACGAAGGCGAAAGTACAAAGGTTGCGGTGCGCAATCTGCGCCGTGACGCCAATGCATCGCTGAAGGATGCCGTCAAGGCGAAGACGATTTCCGAAGACGATGAGCGTCGTACTCAGGATGACGTTCAAAAGCTGACCGACAAGGCGATCGTCGAAATCGACAAGCTGCTCGCTCAGAAAGAACAAGAACTGATGCAGATCTGACCTTCACGGTCGGATTTTTTTCCGCTCTCCTTCAGACGGACGGATCATGGTGCGATTGCCCTTTCTCAGCTCCACGCGGGGTGTACCCGAGGCAGCGAAAATTCCGCGGCATATCGCCATCATCATGGACGGCAACGGACGTTGGGCGCGAAAGCGCCTGATGCCACGGGTTGCAGGCCATGCGAAGGGTGTCGATGCCTTGCGGGAAGTCATCCGGACCTGTCTGGATCGCGGAGTTGAATACCTCACGGTCTTTGCATTCAGTTCGGAAAACTGGCGTCGTCCCAAGGACGAGGTTTCGTTTCTGATGCAGTTGTTCGTGAAGTCGCTCAAGCTGGAAATTGAGCGTATTCACCGCAACAACATGCGTCTGCGTGTCGTCGGCGATCTGGCCGGTTTCGACAAGCCGCTGGTGGATCTGATCCGTGATTCTGAGACTCTCACGGCGGCCAATACGGGCATGCATCTGACCATCTGCGCGAATTACGGCGGGCGCTGGGATGTTTTGCAGGCCGTCGAGAAGATGCTGGCTTCTTCTCCTGGCGTAACGAGTGGATTCTCTGAAGACGATCTCGCGCCGCACCTGGCCCTGAGCTTCTGTCCTGAGCCGGATCTTTTCATTCGTACCGGTGGCGAGCAGCGTATTAGTAACTTCATGCTGTGGCAGTTGGCTTACTCGGAACTCTATTTCACTGACAAGCTCTGGCCCGAGTTCGGGGAGGCTGCGCTGGACGAAGCGATCCTGTCCTATCAGCAGAGGGAGCGCCGTTTCGGGCGCACCAGCGAGCAGGTCGTCTCTGGCGGGCCAGACTCCTCCGTTCCCGGTCATGCTTAAAGCGCGGGTAATTACCGCGCTCGTCCTGCTGGCGGGCTTGCTGTCGGCTCTCTTCTTGCTGCCCGCTGTCGGCTGGCTTGTCTTTTCAGCATTGATCTGTGCACTCGCAGCAACCGAGTGGGCTTCCATGCTCGGGTTTTCTGCCTTGCGAAAGCGCTTGTACGCGTTGCTGCTGGGGGGGCTGTGTCTCGCCATGGGGTTCGTTGCGGGACTGCACCTGGAGGCGACAGTTGCGCCGTTTGCGCTAGAGCCGATCTATGCGGTCGGTGCGCTCTTCTGGTTGCTGTGTGTGCCGTTCTGGCTGCGCGCCAAATGGCGCTTGCCGGAGAGTGCCGCGGCACCTTTGATCGGTTGTGTGCTGTTGGTGCCGCCCAGCCTCGCCATCGCGCATCTCCGGCTGCTCAGTCCGTGGCTGTTGCTCGGAGTCATGGCTGCGGTATGGATCGCTGACATTTCCGCCTATTTCGTCGGGCGGGCTTTTGGCAGGCGCAAGCTGGCGCCATCCATCAGTCCCGGCAAGAGCTGGGAGGGCGCCTACGGCGCCGTGACCGCAGTCACGCTGTATGGCCTTGCCTGCATTTCCTATTGGGGTTCTGTCAAAGGGCTTGGGTTGTTGCCAGTGGCCCTGCTGTTGGTGGGCTTTACGGCGCTCAGCATCATTGGTGATCTGTTCGAGTCTCTCGTCAAGCGTCAGGCTGGCGTGAAGGATAGCGGGACTTTGCTGCCGGGCCACGGAGGGGTTCTCGACCGGATCGATAGCCTGACCTCCACGTTGCCGGTCGTCGCGCTGATTGCCCTCTGGATGGCACGATAAGGATCATGATTCAAGGGAAAAAGCTCATAACCGTGCTGGGGGCGACGGGCTCCATCGGCGTCAGCACGCTCGACGTCGTTGCGCGTCACCCGGATCGTTACGGCGTTTTTGCATTGACGGCACATCGGCAGGTGGACAAGCTGCTGGTCCAGTGTCTCGAGCATCGTCCGGCCTACGCGGTCGTGGCAAGCGCCGATGATGCACTGCGTCTGCAGGCGATGCTGGAGCGCGAAGGTTGTTGCACCGAAGTGCTGTCCGGCCGCGAGGCGCTGGTCGAGGTCGCCTCGGCACCCGAGGTCGACATGGTCATGGCAGCCATTGTCGGTGCGGCGGGCCTGCCGCCTGCACTTGCTGCGGCACGTAGCGGAAAGCGGATCCTGCTGGCCAACAAGGAAGCCCTGGTGATGTCCGGGGCACTGTTCATGCAGGAGGTGGCAGCGGGGGGGGCGAGCCTGCTGCCCATCGACAGCGAGCACAACGCGATTTTCCAGGGGCTCCCCGCGGGGTTCGAGCGCGGCCTGGATGGT
This sequence comes from Zoogloea sp. GDB6, assembly GCF_056724105.1. Lineage (NCBI taxonomy): Bacteria > Pseudomonadati > Pseudomonadota > Betaproteobacteria > Rhodocyclales > Zoogloeaceae > Zoogloea > Zoogloea sp. GDB6. The sequence goes on from NZ_CM161497.1 coordinate 1,857,067, forward strand.
AGTGGCGTGACCCGCATCCTGCTGACGGCTTCCGGCGGGCCTTTTCTCAACAAGCCCATTGACGAGCTGGCCGCGGTGACACCCGAAATGGCGTGTGCCCACCCGAACTGGGTGATGGGGCGCAAGATTTCGGTCGATTCGGCGACGATGATGAACAAGGGGCTGGAGGTCATCGAGGCCTATTGGCTGTTTGGCGCGTCGGCCGACCGTATCGAGGTCGTGATTCATCCTCAGAGCGTGATCCACTCGCTGGTCGCCTATGCGGATGGTTCGGTGCTGGCTCAGCTCGGTAATCCGGACATGCGCACGCCTATTGCCCATGCAATGGCGTATCCGGAGCGTATCGAAGCCGGCGTGAAGCCGCTGAATCTGTTCGAGATCGGGCGTCTTGATTTTCAACGGCCGGATTTTCAGCGCTTCCCGTGTCTGGGGCACGCATATCGGGTGCTTCGTGAAGGTGGGATTGCGCCGGCGGTATTGAATGCCGCCAACGAGGTTGCAGTGGCGAGCTTCCTCGACGGCAGGCTGGGGTTCGATCGGATTGCCGGCATCATTGCGGCTACTCTCGACACTATCGAAGCTCAGGACGCTGATTCCCTGGACGTGGTCCTCGAGGCGGATCGTCGGGCTCGCGAGTGCGCGGCTCGTTTCGTCGAGCGGGCTGCCCACTGACAATATATGAGCCTGCTGGACTACCTCATCCCCTTTGCAGTGGCGCTGGGTATTCTGATCGTCGTACACGAGTTCGGGCACTACATCGTCGCCCGCTTGTGCGGTGTGAAGGTTTTGCGCTTCTCGCTTGGTTTCGGCAAGCCGCTACTGGTCTGGCGTGGCGGGCGGGATCGTACCGAGTGGGCGCTGTCGGCGTTTCCGCTGGGCGGTTACGTCAAGATGCTCGACGAGCGCGAGGCGCCGGTCGCCGATGACGAGTTGCATCGGGCGTTCAACCGGCAGACCGTCTGGCGTCGCATCGCCATCGTTGCGGCCGGGCCACTGGCCAATCTCGTGCTGGCGATCGCCTTGTACTGGGGGCTGTATTCCAGCGGCGTGGAAGAGCTGCGGCCTCGCCTCGGTGTTCCTGCCGCCGCCAGTGCCGCGGAGCGCTCGGGTTTCACGGATGGTGAGTTGGTGCGCTCGGTGGATGGTCAGCCGGTGGCAACCTGGCAGGAGCTCCGCTTGCAGTTGCTGCAGCATGTCTTCGAGCGGCGCGCCGTCACGGTGGAAACGATCAATTTCAAGGACGAGATCGCCTTTCGCCAGTTGGACATGGCCGGTGTCCATGTGGACCAGGGGGAGCAAGACATTAGTGTCCAGCTCGGGCTCAGCCTCTATCGACCGAATGTGCCAGCAGTGCTCGGTGCCCTGAGTGCGGGGGGGGCTGCCGAGCGGGCTGGCCTGAAAAGCGGAGACCGGGTTCTCCGCATCGGTGGCAAGCGGATTGGTGGCTGGGGTGATCTGGTTGAGACGGTTCGTGACGCACCGGGGGCCGAACTGGAATTCGAAGTGCTGCGCGACAATGTGTCCTTGGTCTTGAAGGTCGTATCCAGCTCGGTTGAGGAAAAAGGGCGGACCATCGGGAGGATCGGTGTCGCGGTGGCCGATGCGGATATCCGCCGTGATCTTATGTTCACCATCGTCCGCTATGATTTTATCGATGCGTTCGTCAAGGGGGTGGCCCAGACCTGGGATACCGCCGCGTTGAGCGTTTCGATGCTGGGACGCATGATCGTCGGCGACGTTTCCGTCAAAAATCTGAGTGGTCCGGTGACGATTGCCGATTTTGCGGGTCAGTCGGCGAAGATGGGCTGGGCTCATTACATCAAGTTTCTGGCCTTGATCAGCATCAGTCTCGGCGTCTTGAACCTGCTGCCCGTTCCGGTGCTCGATGGTGGGCACTTGTTGTATTATGTGATCGAGATCATCAAGGGCGGCCCGGTTTCCGAGCGGGTTATGGAAATCGGTCAGCAGATTGGAATGGCTCTGCTGGCGGCGCTAATGGCTTTTGCCTTCTACAACGACATCAACCGCCTTGTTGCTAGCTGAAATCGGATGAATTCCAAGCTTCTTCCCGGGCTGATCGCCGCACTTTTCGTGGCATCGCCCGCCTTGGCCTTCGAGCCATTCGTTGTCAAAGATATTCGTGTTGAAGGGATTCAGCGGACCGAGGCCGGGACTGTTTTCAGTTACCTGCCTGTCAAGGTCGGCGAGCGCTTCTCGGACGATAAGGCTTCCCAGGCCATCAAGGCGCTGTTCGCCACGGGTTTCTTCAAGGATGTCAGGATCGAGGTGGATAACGATGTCATCGTTGTCGTCCTCGATGAGCGTCCGGCCATCGCCCAGGTCGATTTCGTCGGCATCAAGGAGTTCGACAAGGACGCGCTGAAGAAAGGCCTCAAGGAAGTTGGCCTTGCTGAGTCCCGTATTTTCGACCGTGCGGTGCTTGAGCGCGCCGAGCAGGAGTTGAAGCGTCAGTATCTTTCCAAGGGGCTATACGGCGTACAGATCACGACGACCGTCACACCGTTGGAGCGAAACCGCGTCGGCGTGAACTTCAACGTCGTCGAAGGTGACGCAGCCAAGATTCGCCAGATCAGCGTCATCGGCAACCAGGTTTTCAAGGAGAAAGAGCTGCTGGAGCTGTTCTCCCTGACGACACCGGGCTGGATGACCTGGTATTCGAAGAGCGACCAGTACTCCAAGCAGAAGCTGTCCGCCGACATCGAGACGCTGCGTTCCTACTATCTGAACCGTGGCTACCTTGATTTCACTGTCGATTCGACGCAGGTGTCCATCACGCCGGACAAGAAGGACATCTACATCACCTTGAGTGTGACTGAAGGTGAAAAGTACACCGTTTCCGACGTCAAGCTGGCGGGGAACATGGTGGTGCCCGAGGCTGAGTTGCAGAAGCTCGTGAAGCTGAAGGCCGGCGATACCTTCGTGCGTGACAACGTCACCGCGACGACCAAGGCAATCACCGACCGGCTTGGTAATGCCGGCTACGCGTTTGCCAACGTGAATGCGGCGCCCGAGGTGGACAAGGCCAAGCGCACGGTTGCATTCACGGTATTCGTCGATCCGGGCCGCCGCGTGTATGTGCGCAAGATCAATTTCGCCGGCAATGCGCGGACCCGCGATGAGGTGATCCGGCGTGAAATGCGTCAGATGGAAGGCGCGTGGTATGACGGCGAAGCACTCAACCGCTCCAAGGTGCGCCTGGATCGTCTCGGTTATTTCGATGAAGTGACCATCGAGACCCCGGCCGTCCCTGGCTCTACCGATCAGGTGGATGCCAATTTCACGGTCAAGGAACGGGCGACCGGCAACCTGATGCTCGGTGCCGGTTTCTCCAGCTCCGAAAAGGTGATCCTGTCGGCGTCGATCTCCCAGCAGAACCTGTTCGGTACGGGTAATGCGATGACGCTGCAGATGAATACCGGCCGCATCAACAAGACAATCGCACTGTCCTTTACCAATCCTTACTGGACGATCGACGGCGTCAGTATCGGCTGGGATATCTACCAGCGCAATGTGGATCCGACCTCGCTGTCGGTGGCGACCTACAAGAGTTCGTCCATCGGCGCAGGCATCCGCTTCGGCTATCCGATTGCGGAGGATGACCGGATCAACTTCGGTCTGGCTGTCGATCAGACCTCGATCAAGGTCTACGATTCGAGTCCGTCGCCCTACGTCGGTTTCGTGAACACCTTCGGCGACACGGCCAAGAGTTTGCTGGCGACCATCGGTTGGTCCCGCGACCGGCGTGACAGCTTCGTGTATCCGACCTCCGGCGTCTATCAGCGTGCCTCGGTGGAAATCGCGACGCCTGCGCTCGATATGCGCTACATCCGCGCCAACTACCAGCATCAGTACTGGATTCCGTTTGGTGGTGGCTACGCGCTGATGCTGAACGGCGATGTCGGCTACGCACATGGCTACGACGGCAAGGAGCTGCCGTTCTACAAGAACTTCTACGCCGGTGGTATCGGTTCGGTGCGTGGTTATCAGCAGAGCACGCTGGGCCCGCACTACACGGATTCGTCGGGCTATGTCCGTGCGCTCGGCGGTAACCGCCGCGTCATCGGTAATGCCGAGTATTACTTCCCGATGCCGGGTTCCGGCAAGGACAAGTCCATGCGCCTGTCGCTGTTTGCCGACGTGGGCAACGTCTGGGGAGCCGACGAAAAGGTGCAGGCTTCGGATTTGCGTTACAGTGCGGGCTTGGCGTTCTCCTGGAGTTCCCCGGTGGGTCCCTTGAAGTTCAGCCTGGGTGATGCGCTCAAGAAAAAAGAAGGCGACAAGACGCAGAAATTCCAGTTCCAGTTGGGTACGGTGTTCTGATTGTTGCCGCGTGGCAAGCAGATGGAGGTTTGAGTGAAAGGTATTGGTTTGTCCGCACTGGCAGCAGTCATGCTCGCTGCGTTCGCGCAGACGGCTGCGGCCGAGGTGAGGGTCGGTTTCGTCAATTCCGACCGCGTGATGAAGGAAGCGACGCCTGCCAAGAAGGCCCAGCAGAAGCTGGAAAAGGAATTCGAGAAGCGTGATCAGGAACTGCAACGCATGGCCAAGCAGCTCCAGGGCATGCAGGAGGGCCTCGAGAAGAATGGCGTGACGTTGGGCGAGGCTGAGCGCCGCAACAAGGAGCGCGAGTTCAACGAGCTCAACCGGGATTTCCAGCGCAAGCAGCGCGAGTTCCGTGAAGATCTCAACCAGCGCCGCAACGAGGAACTCGCTGGCGTGCTGGATCGTGCCAACAAGACGATCAAGCAGATTGCCGAGGCCGAGAAGTACGACATCATCTTCCAGGAGGCGGTATACGCCAGCCCGCGCATCGACATCACCGACAAGGTGATCAAGGCGCTGAGCGAAGCCAAGTAAGCGGTCGCCAATGGAATTCTCCCTTGGCGAGCTGGTAAGCCGGCTCGGCGGCGAACTCGTCGGCGATCCGGCCGTTGTCGTTCGACAGATTGCTTCGATCGAAGCGGCCCGGGAAGGCGAGCTGGCCTTCCTGTCCAACCCCAAGCTCGGGGCGTCGCTGGCAACGAGCAAGGCCTCCGCATTCATCTTGTCGCCGAAGGCTTCCGGGCTCACCGAGCGCCCGCGCATTCTGACGGCCGATCCGTATCTGTATTTCGCGCGCGTCGCGCAGCTCTTCAATCCGCCCAAGCAGGCGCCGGTCGGCGTGCATGCCAGCGCTGTAGTGGCGTCCACGTTGCCGGCTTCGGTATCCGTCGGCCCCAATGCAGTGATCGGCGAGAACTGCGTGATCGGCGAAAGTTGCGTGATCGGCGCCGGTTGCCTGATTGCCGATGGTGTGCACATTGGCGCGGGTTCCCTGCTGCATCCTGGCGTGAAGATCTACGACAACTGCGTCATCGGCGCGCGGGCCATCCTGCATTCCGGCTCGGTCATTGGCGCCGATGGGCTGGGTTTTGCGCGGGATGCCGACAAGCACTGGGTCAAGATCCCGCAGATCGGCCGCGTGGTGCTGGGCGACGATGTGGAGATCGGCGCCAACACGACGATTGACCGCGGTGCGCTGGACGACACTATCGTCGGCAATGGCGTGAAGCTGGACAACCTCATCCATGTGGCCCATAACTGCCATGTGGGGGACGACACCATCATGGCCGCGATGGCCGGCCTGGCGGGCAGCACGCGCGTTGGAAAGCGGGTGATGGTGGGTGGCAAGGCCGGTTTCTCGGGCCACTTGGAAGTGGCCGACGACGTGGTGATCTCTGCCGACACCAATGTGACCAAGACCCTCGACAAGGCTGGCGTCTATACGGCCATGATTCCGCTGCAACCGCATGCGGACTGGGTCCGGAATTTTGCCCATCTCCGTCGCCTCGATGCGATGGCGGAGCGGGTGCGCGAGCTGGAGAAGAAGCTCGCCGAAATGGAAAAGAAATCATGAGCGAAATCATCGACATCAACGAAATCAAGCGTTATATCCCGCACCGCTATCCCTTCCTGCTGGTTGATCGCATCACCGAGCTGGAAGTGGGCAAGCGCGTCGTGGGCCTGAAGAACGTGACTGTCAATGAGCCATTCTTCCCGGGCCATTTTCCGCACAACCCGGTGATGCCGGGTGTGCTGATCATCGAGGCGCTGGCCCAGGCCGCCGCGGTGCTGGCTTTCAAGACCGACGGTACGGTGCCGGACGAGAACGCGATGGTGTATTTCGCTTCCGTGGACAACGTGCGCTTCAAGCGTCCGGTGGTGCCGGGCGACCAGCTCGTGCTGGAAGCCGAGATCGTGCGCGTGATGCGCAACATCTGGAAGTTCAAGGGCACCGCCAAGGTGGCTGGCGAGCTGGCCACGGAAGCCGACTTCATGTGTGCGATTAAGCGATGACGATCCACCCGACTGCCATCGTTCATCCGGGGGCACGCCTCGCCGAAGGGGTGCAGGTCGGGCCGTACTCGATCATCGGCGAACACGTCGAGATCGGCGAAGGAACCCACATCGGTCCCCATGTGGTGATCGAGGGGTATACCCGCATCGGTCGCGACAACCGGATCTTCCAGTTCTGTTCGATCGGTTCCGAGCCCCAGGACAAGAAGTACGCCAACGAGCCGACTCGGCTGGAGATCGGCGACCGCAACACGATCCGTGAATTCTGCAGTTTCAGCACCGGCACCGTGCAGGACGGCGGACTGACCCGCGTCGGCAACGACAACTGGATCATGGCCTATGTGCATGTGGCTCATGACTGCGTCGTCGGCAACAACACCATCTTCGCCAACAACGCGACGCTGGCCGGTCATGTGTCGGTGGGTGACTGGGCGATCCTGGGGGGCTTCACTGGCGTGCACCAGTTTGTCCGCGTCGGCGCGCACAGTTTCTGCGGCGTCGGTACGGTGCTGTTGCAGGACCTGCCGCCCTTTGTAACCGTGTCCGGCAATCCGGCTGCGCCGCACGGCATCAACAGCGAGGGGCTCAAGCGTCGGGGTTATTCGAGCGAAGGCATCATGGCCATCAAGCGGGCCTACAAGACCCTCTATCGCAATGGCCTGACCCTCGACGAAGCGCGTCGCCAGATCGCCGAGGCTGCCGCGCAGATCCCTGAACTTCAGGAGTTTTCCGATTTCATCGCCGAGTCCGGGCGCGGCATCGTTCGCTGATCCATGGCAGTGCGGATTGCCATGGTGGCCGGTGAGGCCTCCAGCGACCTCCTGGCCAGTCACCTGATCAAGGCGCTCAAGCGCCATCTTCCCGACGCCGAGTTCTTCGGCATCGGTGGTCCCAAAATGCAGGCGGTGGGTTTCCAGGCCTTGTGGCCTGCGGAGAAGCTGTCGGTCCACGGCTACGTGGACGCCCTCAAGAACTACCGGGAGCTGTCGGGCATCCGCCGCGAGTTGCGGGACATGCTGGTCAAGAATCCGCCAGCGGCCTTCATTGGTGTGGATGCGCCGGATTTCAGTCTGTGGCTCGAGAAGCGCCTGAAGGACAAGGGCATCCCGGCGATCCACTTTGTCAGCCCATCCATCTGGGCCTGGCGGCGGGGGCGTCTGAAGGGCATCGCGCGGGCCGTCAGCCATATGCTGTGCCTGTTCCCGTTCGAACCCGAGATCTACCGGACCGCCGGGGTGCCGGTGACCTACGTGGGCCACCCGCTGGCCGACGTCTTCCCGCTGGTGCCCGATCGCGAGGGCACGCGGGAGATGCTGCAGATCTCGCCCGGCGGGCCGGTCTTCGCGTTTCTGCCGGGTAGTCGCCAGTCGGAAGTGCGAAACCTGGCGGACACCTATATCGCCACCGCGGCGTTGCTGCATGCCCGTCATCCGGACGCCCGTTTTCTGGTGCCGCTGGCAACCCGCGAGACCCGCGTGCTGTTCGAAGACGCCTTGCGGCGCCATGCCCACATGGATCTGCCAATCCGCATCCTGTTCGGCCATTCGGTCGAGGCAATGATCGCGGCCGACGTGGTGCTGGTGGCGAGCGGTACGGCGACGCTGGAGGCGGCGCTGCTCAAGCGACCGATGGTGATCACCTACAAGATCGGCAAATGGTCCTTCCGCCTAATGAAGCGGATGGCCTACCTGCCGTGGGTTGGGCTGCCCAACGTGCTGGCCGGACGCGAAGTGGTGCCCGAAGTGCTGCAGGACGCCGCCACGCCCCAGGCGCTAGCCGACGCCCTTGACGGCTGGTTGTCGGACAAGGCGCGCGTGGCCGAGCTCGAACGGACCTTTACGGACATGCATCTGCAGTTGCGCCAGGACACGGCGGACAAGGCCGCGGCGGCGATTCTGCCCTACCTGAAAGGACGTTGAAGATGATCCTGTGCGGCGTCGACGAGGCCGGGCGCGGCCCCCTGTGCGGACCGGTGGTGGCTGCAGCGGTGATCCTCGATCCAGCGAAGCCCATCGAGGGCTTGGCCGACTCCAAGAAGCTCAGCGAGAAGCGCCGCCAGCGCCTGGCCATGGAGATCCGCGAGAAGGCGCTGGCCTGGTGCGTGGCGGAAGCCAGCGTCGCCGAGATTGACCGGATCAACATCCTGCACGCCAGTATGCTGGCGATGCAGCGTGCCGTGGCGGGCTTGTCGCGGCGGCCGGACAAGGTACTCGTCGATGGCAACCGCTGCCCGCAGCTGGATCTGCCTTGCGAAGCCATCGTCAAGGGCGATGCGCTGGTGGCCGAGATTTCCGCTGCATCCATCCTCGCCAAGACGGTGCGTGACGAACTGCTGGTCGAACTCGACAAGCGCTATCCTCAATATGGCTTGGCCGGCCATAAAGGCTACCCGACTGCCGCCCACTTGGCGGCGCTGCGTGCCCATGGCGCCTGCGAAATCTATCGCCAGAGCTTTGCGCCTGTGCGCGACGTCATCTCCAATCCGCCCTTGTGGACCGAGGACGACCTGCGATGAAACACCACCATCTGCTGCTGCTCGTGCATCTTGCCGGCGTGATCGTCTGGGTCGGCGGCATGGCCTTCGCCCATTTCTGCCTGCGACCGTCTGCCTTGCAACTGCCGCCTGCCCAGCGCTTGAATCTCTGGCACGGGGTCTTCGTGCGCTTCTTCCCGATCGTGTGGGGCGCCATCGCGGCCATCGGCCTGTCCGGTTTCGCGATGTTGCTGGAGGTGGGCTTCGCGCAAGCGCCGTATTCCTGGCACATGATGGCCGGCGTGGGATTGTTGATGATGGTGATCTTCGCGAGCATCTGGTTCGGCCCCTGGCAGGCGTTTAAGGCGGCGGTGGCCGCCGAGAGCTGGGCCCAGGGCGCCCAGGCGCTCAACGCAATCCGCCAGCGGGTGGTCGTCAACCTCGCGCTGGGGACGCTGACCGTGGTTCTTGCCACGCTCGGCCTGGCCTTCTCGTGAAGCCGATCAGCTCGCGGGACAACCCGACCATCAAGCACCTGCACGCGCTGGCAACGTCGGCGCGGGACCGGCGCAAGGAAGGGCGGACGCTGCTCGACGGTGCGCACCTCCTTGGCGTTGCGCTGGAGAAGGGCGTCGATGTGCTGCAGATCGTCGTCAGCGAGAGCGGGCGCCGGCAGGCGGAAATCGAGGCCTTGCTGGCGCGCTGCCCGTCCGAGCGGCAGATCGAGGTGCCGGATCGCCTTTTCGCCCACATCAGCCCGGTGGATACGCCCAGCGGCGTGATCGCGGTGGTCGCCGTTCCGGCTGCGGACGAAGGGCGCCCGATCGTCGACAGCTGTGTGCTGCTCGACGGGGTTCAGGACCCGGGCAATCTCGGCACCATCCTGCGCACCGCAGCGGCAGTTGCGGTGAAGGACGTGCTTCTCACCCCCGGCTGCGCCCAGGCCTGGTCGCCCCGCGTGCTGCGTGCGGCGATGGGGGCGCACTTCGGACTGCAAATCCACGAAGGCGTTGATGCGGCTGTGGCGCTGGAGGCCTTTCCCGGCGCCATCCTGGCGGCGGATCTGCGGGACGCCACCGAGCTCTACGACCTGGATCTGCGCGGTCCGGTCGCGTGGCTGTTCGGTTCAGAGGGGCAGGGGCTGTCCGCTGAAGTGGCGGCACTGGCCACCCGCCGTGTGCTGATCCCAATGCCGGGCGGCATGGAGTCCCTCAACGTGGGAGTGGCGGCCGGCGTGTGCCTGTTCGAGCAGTTGCGCCAGAGGCGCTCGGCTGGGTAGTCAATCGGGTAGCTTGAGACCGGCGGCGCTCGCGGCCGCCGCGGCGTCATGGTCGGCGCGGAAGGGCAGCACGCCCAGCGGCGGGGCCGGCAGACGACGGCTCAGGGCCTCCAGGTTCTGTTCGAAACGCAGCATGGCCGGATCCATCTGGTTGGCGATCCAGCCGGCCAGTCGCAGGCCGCGGGCCTGGATGGCCTCCGCGGTGAGCAGGGCGTGGCTGATGCAGCCGAGTTTCATGCCCACCACCAAGATCACTGGCAGGCCCAGGTGCTGGGCCCAGTCGGCGGTGTCGAAGTCATCGCCCAGCGGCACGCGGAAACCGCCGACGCCTTCCACCAGCACCAGTTCAGCTTGGGCGCGGAGTTCTTGGAAGGCCGTGTCGATTCTGGCGGGATCGATGGTCACGCCTTCCTCGGCCGCTGCGATGTGCGGTGCGATCGGGCTAGCCAGGCAGTAGGGGTTGAGCAGTGCCAGCCCCGGGTCGAAGCTGCCGGCGGCGCGCAGGCGTGCCGCATCCTCGTTGAGGAATTCACCGTTGATCATTTCGGCGCCGGCGGCGATCGGCTTCATGCCGACCGCACGCAGGCCGCGGGCACGGGCTGCGTGGAGCAGGGCGCAGGTGGAGAAGGTCTTGCCGATTTCGGTATCGGTGCCGGCAATGAAATAGGCGCTCATTTCTTTTCTGCTATCAACCAGTAGGTGTCGTAGGACGCCGGCAGGCCGGCGGGGGTCCGGTAGGCCTCGTAGGCGGTGCTGAGGCGGCCCCACGCGGCTTTGCCGAGGGGCGCCTGGCGGCGCGGGGCTCCGGTCTGGTGGGCGCCGAGGGTCTTGATGTCGTGCAGCAGGCGGCGCAGGTCAGGGGCCCAGGCGTAGAGGGTGTCGCGCTCGGTCTCGACGATCCGCAGGCCGGCGTCCTCGATAGCGTCGTCGATGACTTCCGGTGGCTGGAAGCGCAGCACGTGTTCGTGCTGATCCACGTGACGGAAGGCGTCGCGCAGCTCGCCGAGGGTGCCGGGGCCTAGGGTGGCGATCCACAGCTGGCCGCCGGGGCGCAGGCTGCGCGCCAGCTCCGGGAAGACCTTGCGCGGATGGCACCACTGCAGCGCATAGCTGGACCATAGCAGGTCCACGCTGTCTTCCGCCAGTGGCAGGTGTTCCATGTCCGCGCACAGCGGTTCGGCCAGCCCGGCAGGATGACGGCGCAACATCGAGGTGGCGAAATCCAGTGCGATCAGCTGGGCGTCCGGGAAACGCTGATTGAGGCCGGGGAGCGCGTAGCCGGTACCGCAGCCTGCATCGACGATGCGGCTGGGCTGCAGGGGCTGCGTGGCGGCCAGCGCGAACAGGCGGTCGCAGGCGCTGCGCTGGACGGCGGCAACTGCGTCATAGGCGTCGGCGGCCTTGTCGAAGGCGGCGCGGACCGCGCCTTTTGGGGCGGGGGCGTCAGTCAAGGGCGAAGCCCTCGATCAGTGTTGCGCACTCCTGGCGGCGCGACAGGAAGGGCGCGTGGCCGCACTGGCCGAACACCGTCAGACGCGCGTCGGGCAGCGTATCGGCCAGCCACTCCGCGGCGGCGACCGGCATCAGCTTGTCTTCGCTACCGTGCAGCAGGCGGACCGGCTGACGGATTGTCGGGATGATGTAGCGCTGGTCGGTCTCGGCGAGCAGGCGGAGGCCGTCGGCAAGCGCGGCCTTGCGCGTGTCGTCGGCTGTCGTGAGGCTGTCGCCCAGCGTCGCAGCAACCGCTTTGCGGGCGCTGTCGCCGAGGCTCTGAAGCGCCACAAAACGGCGTTGGGTGACGTCGGGGGCTGAGTCGAAGTCCTGGCGGAAGGTGTCGAGGGTGCTCGCGGGCAAGGCCGTGGTCCAGCCGTCTGCTTGGACGAAGCTGGGTGAACTGCTGATCAACACCAGCTTGGTCACGCGCTCCGGGGCCTGCCGCGCGAGATGCAGCGCGAGTTGGGCGCCAAGGGACCAGCCGACCAGGATGGCCTCGTCTGGTAGCTGGGTGAGCAGCGCGTTCGCCCATGCCTCCAGACTTGGGCCAGCGGGGGGGGCACTGCCGTGTCCCGGCAGATCGGGGGTATGCAGCGTAAAAGTGCCGGCGAGCGCTTCAGTCAGCGGCTTCCAGACCGCCGCAGAGAGGCCCCAGCCGTGCAGCAGGACGAGATCAGGGCTCATATCGAGGCTCCTTCCAGCCGCAGAAGCGTCGCCACCAAGCGGTCCACCTGCGCTTCGCTGTGAGCGGCCGACAGCACGATGCGCAGCCTGGCGGCCCCCTTCGGCACCGTTGGCGGGCGGATCGCCGGGACCCACAGGCCTTCCGCGTCGAGGGCGCGGGAGACGGCCAGCGTCTCGTGGTTGTCACCGATGACGACGGGCTGGATCGGTGTGTCCGATGGCAGCAGTTGCCAGCGCTTCAGTGACAAACCGGCCTTGAAGCGGGCGATCAGGGCCTGCAGGTGGGCGCGGCGGGCGTCGCCGTGCTCGATCAGGTCGACGGCGGTCAGCAGTGCCTCGGCGAGCAGCGGCGGGGCGCCGGTGGTGAAGATATAGCTGCGCGTCTTGTTGAGGAGCCAGTCGATGACGTTGCGCTGCCCGGCGACGAAGGCGCCGGACACGCCGGCCGCCTTGCCGAGGGTGCCCATATAGATCAGGCGCGGCGAACTCAGACCGAAGTGCGCGAGGCAGCCGCGCCCCTGAGGGCCCAGAACGCCGAAGCCGTGGGCATCGTCAACCAGCAGCCAGGCCTTGTGCGTCTCCGCCAGCGCGAGCAGTTCGCGCAGCGGCGCGATGTCGCCGTCCATGCTGAACACGCCGTCGGTGACGATCAGTTTGCGTGGTGCGGTGGAGGCTTGCAGGCGGGCCGCCAGGGCGTGGACATCGCAGTGGGGATAGCGGATCAGCTCAGCGCGGGACAGCAGTGTGCCGTCCACCAGCGAGGCGTGATTGACCTTGTCGGCGAAGATCACGTCGCCACGGCCGACCAGCGCCGGCATGACGCCGATGTTGGCCATGTAGCCGGTGGAGAAATACAGCGCTTCGTCCATGCCGATGAAGGTGGCGAGACGGGTTTCCAGCGCCTCATGGGAGGCATAGTGGCCACTGACCAGATGGGAAGCGCCGGAGCCGACACCCCAGCGGTCGATGCCCTGGTGGGCCGCGGCGGCCAGCGCAGGCTCGGCGGCCAGGCCCAGGTAGTCGTTGGAGCAGAAGGCAGTGACAGCATCCTCCCGGTCGGCCAGGTGGGTGTCCGGGCGACATGGAGTGGTGACGATGCGCCGACGGCGGCGCAGGCCGGCGGCGTCGAGTTCGGCGAGGCCGGCGTCCAGTTCTTCGAGCGGGTCGGGATACTCAGGCAAGGCTGGCCTCCAGGGCGGCAGCGCAGCGGCTGGCGAGGAAGTCGATCTCGTCGTCGCCGAGGATGTAAGGGGGCATGGTGTAAACCGTATTACCGATCGGGCGCAGCAGAAGTTCCCGCTGCAGGGCTTCGGCGAAGAAGCGGCGGGAGAAGCCGGCCGGTGCGTCGGCCACGTCGAACGCCAGGATCATGCCCTGCTGGCGCAGATGGTGGACCGCCGGATGGCCACCGACTGAATTGCGGAAAGCCTCGCCGATACGCTGGGCCTTGGCGCGGTTGGCGGCAATCACGTCGTCCTGCGCAAAGATGTCGAGGGTCGCCAGCGCCGCCCGGCAGGCCAGTGGGTTGCCGGTGTAGGAGTGGGAGTGCAGGAAGCCGCGGGCGGTATCGTCGTCGTAGAAGACGTCGAAGACGGTGTCGGTGGTGAGGACGATGGACAGGGGCAGGTAGCCGCCGGAGATGCCTTTCGACAGCAGCAGGAAGTCCGGCCAGATGCCGGCCTGCTCGCAGGCGAAGAAGCTGCCGCTGCGGCCGCAGCCGACGGCGATCTCGTCGGCTACCAGATGCACCTGGTAGCGGTCGCACAGGCTGCGCGCCAGGCGCAGGTATTCCGGGTCGTACATGACCATGCCGGAGGCGCCCTGGACCAGCGGCTCGACGATCAGCGCTGCGGTCTCGTCGGCGTGGGCGGCCAGATGGGCTTCCAGCGCGGCGGCCGCGCGGCGGGCCACGTCGGCGGCCGTTTCGCCGGCTTCGGCGAGGCGGGCGTCGGGCGTCGGCACGCAGGTGCCGCCACGTACCAGCGGGGCGTAGGCATCGCGGAAGATCGCCACGTCGGTGACGGCCAGCGCGCCGACGGTCTCGCCGTGGTAGCTGCCAGCCAGGCTGACGAAGCGGTTCTTGCCGGGGCGACCGCTGTTGCGCCAGTAATGGACGCTCATCTTGAGCGCGATTTCAGTGGCTGAGGCGCCGTCCGATGCGTAGAAGGCGTGTCCGAGGTGGTGGCCGGTAAGGGTCGCCAGGCGCTCGGATAGTTCGACCACCGGCTCGTGGGTGAAGCCAGCCAGCAGTACGTGTTCAAGCGTGTCGAGCTGGGCCTTGAGGGCCGCACCGATGCGCGGATTGGCGTGGCCGAACAGGTTGACCCACCAGGAACTGATGCCGTCCAGGTAGCGCTTGCCGTCCATGTCGTACAGCCAGGCACCCTCGCCGCGCTTGATGGGGATCAGCGGCAGTTGCTCATGGTGCTTCATCTGGGTGCAGGGGTGCCAGACGGCGGACAGGGAACGGGACAACAGGCTGGCGTTGGAGGCGCTGGACGACATGGTTGTTGTGGTTTCTCTCTGTGGTTGCTTCAGAAGTGCAAAGTGGAGCGGTCATCGAATGACGGCTCCACTTGTTTGGCCGGATCCGCCGCCTGTTGCCAGGCGTGGCCCCTTGATACGGCTTAGTACGAGTAAATGCTGCTGCCGGCCGCGCCGACGGCGGTGAAGACGTTGTCGGCGTGGATCACGCCATATACGGCGTTGCTGCTGGGGCTGGTGGCTGCGGTCCAGGTTGTGCCGTCGGTGCTCGAGTAGATGGTGCCATTGTCGCCGAGGGCGACGAAGCGGGACGAGGACGCGACAGCGTTGAGATTGGCGCTGCCCTGGGTCTGGACGCTCCAGATGGTGCCGGTGCTGCTGCTGAGGATCACGCCGCCGGCACCGACCGCCACGATGCTGTAGGTCGTGACACTGGTGGTCGAGTTGACCGTGGTCATGCTGGCCGCGGCCTTCAGCGTAGCGGTGGTGCCGGAGCTGACGGCGGTCCAGGTCACTGCGTCGGAGCTGGTGAGCAGCGTGCCGTTGGCACCGACGGCTACCCACAGGCCGAGGGCCGAATAGGTCACGCCATAGAGATCACTGGTGGTCGGGACGGTGGTCGCGGCCGTCCAGGTCGTGCCGTCGCCGGAATGCAGGATGGTGCCGTTGGCGCCCACCGCGACGATGATCGAAGAGTTGGTGGCCAGCGCATTGAGCTTGGCAGTGGTGCCCGAGGTCGCTGCTGCCCAGGTCGTGGTGTCGGTGCTGGTGAGTACGCTGCCGGCATCGCCGACCGCGACGTATTTGGCCAGCGCGTACAGGACCGCGTTCAGGGAGGTGCCTGTGGCGGCCTGCACCTGGGTCCAGCTCAGTGCTGCCGTGGAGACGTAAGCCGGGCTGTTGTAGATCACGCCGTTGTCGCCAACGGCGACATAGGAATAGGTGGTGGCACTGCTGGAGCTCAAGCCCTGGGCTACGCCACGGAGCGCGTTGCTGTTGCCGAGGGCTCCGCCGGCCAGCCATACCGAACCGGCCGCACGAGGCGTGGCGGTCTGGACCACCGAGCCGGGTCCACCAGGACCGCCGTTGGTGCGGCCGTTGATCGTGATGGCGTACTTGGTGTCGTTGGTCAGCCCGGTCAGGATGTAAGGCGCCGTGATGTTCAAACGATAGCTGGCGGTCTTCTGGCCGGGGCTGACGGTATCGCCGGCGAAGAACCACAGCCAGTATTCGACGCCGGGCTCCTGGACCCAGTCGATGACGATCTGAGTGTCACCGGCAGTGACCGATTTGATGCTCGGAGCCGGAGCGGAACTGCCGCCACCGCCGCAGGCGGAGAGAACGGCAGCACTGAGGGTTGCGGTGATGAACTGTCGGCGACGGGGGAGGAACATGAAATGGGCCATCGGTGAAAGAAGCGAGACGGCATTCTACAACAGCCCGGCAGCCATGCTCCCTCCCGACGACGCTGGATGTCGGCGGGAGGGTGGGGCGGGTCAGACGATTTGAACGCCGGCCAATTCCTTGAGCAGGATTTCCTGCGCCGCACGCCGGGTTGTGCGGGGATTCTTCTTGCGATAGACGTTGTCGCTATCCATTTCCCATGCTTGGCAGTTGTCGCCCAGGTAGGGACGCAAGCCTTCCTTGATGACCCGCCGCTTGACCTTGGTGTCGAGGATCGGGAACGCGACTTCGATGCGCTTGAAGAAGTTGCGTTCCATCCAGTCTGCGCTGGACATGTAGAGCTTGTCGGCGCCATCGGCGCGGAAATAGAAGATCCGGTGGTGCTCCAGGAAGCGGCCGACGATGGAGCGCACCCGGATGTTCTCGGACAGGCCGGGCACGCCGGGCTTCAGCGCGCACACGCTGCGGGCGATGATGTCGATCTCGACGCCGGCGCAGGAGGCTTCGTACAGCGCTTCGATGGTTTCCGGTTCGAGCAGCGCATTGACCTTGACGACGATGCGGCCCTTGCGGCCGGCCCGCGCGATCTCGGCTTCCTCGCGGATGGCTGCGACCACGTTGGGTTGCAGCGTGAACGGGGCCTGCCACAGGTGCTTGAGTTTGCCGGCCTGGCCGAGCCCGGTGAGCTGCTTGAAGACTTCGGCGACGTCGGCGCCGATTTCGTCGTTGGCGGTGAGCAGACCGAAGTCGGTGTAAAAGCGGGTCGTGCGCGGATGGTAGTTGCCGGTGCCGAGGTGAGCGTAGCGCTTCAGTTTGCCGTCTTCGCGGCGAACCAGCAGCAGGAGCTTGGCGTGGGTCTTGTAGCCGAACACGCCGTACACCACGTGGGCACCGACCTCTTCGAGGCGGGCGGCCCAGCTGATGTTGGCTTCTTCGTCGAAGCGGGCCATCAGCTCCAGCACTACGGTGACTTCCTTGCCCTTCTGGGCGGCGCGGACGAGGTGCTCCATCAGCACGGAATCGGTACCGGTGCGATAGACGGTCATCTTCACTGCGACCACGTCGGCGTCGTCGGCCGCGGCCTTCAGCAGTTCGATGACCGGCTCGAAGCTCTGGAACGGGTGGTGCAGCAGGATGTCCTGGCGGCGCATCGCCGCGAAAATGTTCTCCTGCTTGTCGAGGCCCTTCGGTCGCGCGGGCAGGAAGGGGCGGTATTTCAGATCCGGGCGTTCGACCCAGTCGGGGACCTGATTGAGGCGCACCGGGTTGACCATGCCGGGAACCCGATAGACGTCGGCAGGGCCGAGGGCGAACTGCTTCATCAGGAAGTTGGCCATCGCCTCCGAGCAGTTGTCGGCGATTTCCAGGCGTACCGCGTCGCCGAAGTGGCGCTGCTGTAGTTCGCCCTTGAGGCTGGCGCGCAAGTCCTTGACTTCTTCCTCGTCCACGAACATGTCGGAGTTGCGGGTGACCCGGAACTGGTAGCAGCCGAGCACGTTCATGCCCTCGAAGAGTTCGCCAACGTGGGCGTGCAGCAGGGAGGACAGGAAGACAAAACCGTAGTCGACGCCGGTCAGCTCCTTCGGCAGGCGGATCACGCGGGGCAGGGCGCGGGGCGCCTGCACGATGGCGGAGCCGGAGCTGCGGCCGAAGGCGTCGCGGCCTTCCAGCTCGACGGCGAAGTTGAGGCTCTTGTTGAGCACGCGCGGGAAGGGGTGGGCTGGGTCCAGGCCGATGGGTGTCAGAACCGGCATCACTTCACGCATGAAGTAGTCCCGCGCCCACAGGTGCTGGGCGTCGGTCCACACGCTGCGGCGCAGGAAGACGATGCCTTCGGCGGCGAGGGCCGGCAGGATGGTGTCGTTGAGCAGCGCGTACTGCTCGGCAATGATGCTGTGCACCTTGGCGCTGATCAGGCTGTGCAGCGCGGATGGGCTCAAGCCGTCGGTGGTTATGGCGTGGCTGCCGAGGCGCAGTTGCTCCTTCACGCCGGCGACTCGCACCTCGAAGAACTCGTCCAGGTTGCTGGACACGATACACAGGAAGCGTAGACGTTCGAGCAGCGGTACGGCCGGGTCGGCGGCCTGGGCAAGGACGCGGCGCTGAAACTGAAGCAGGGAGAGTTCGCGGTTGATGAAGTGATCCGAGTTGAAATGGCGGATATTGTTGGTACGGTGCATGGGCTCTCCTCTTGATCTTCTGATTAGGCCCGGAGTATGTGACATTTTTGTTGCATACATATGACGACGGCCGCAGAGGCAGGATTGATGCGGGGCGTCGCACGGCGCAGTGCTAGAATTTCCAGCTTTCGCGCCTTCCGGTGCCACTTGTGCGTGTTTCATGAATCGTGAATTGATTGCCGCCATCGATCTGGGCTCCAACAGTTTCCGTCTGCAGGTCGGGCGGATCGTCAACGACCAGATCTACCCCCTCGATGGCATCAAGGAGGCCGTCCGGCTCGCGGCCGGCCTGTCGCCCGACCGGATGCTGGATGCTGCGTCCCAGTTCCGCGGCATCAGCGCGCTGCGCTGCTTTAACGAGCGTATCCGGGACTATCCGCCGGACTCCGTGCGGGCGGTGGCGACCAACACACTGCGGGTGGCCAAGAATGCACCGCATTTCCTGGTACAGGCCGAGGCTGCGCTGGGTTTTCCGATCGAGGTTATTGCCGGCCGGGAGGAAGCGCGCCTCATCTATGTGGGGGTCGCACACACGCTGCCCAATCCCCACAAGCAGCAGCTGGTGGTGGATATCGGCGGCGGCTCCACCGAGTTCGTGATCGGCAAGAGCTTCCAGCCGATCAAGCTCGAGTCCCTCTACATGGGCTGCGTCAGCTATTCCCTGCGATATTTTCCCGATGGCCGCATCGACAAGCGTGGCATGCGTGAAGCCGAGCTGGCGGCCCAGAGGGAGATCCAGACCATCACCCACGCCTACCGGGAGGTGGGTTGGGAAGAGGCGGTCGGCTCCAGCGGCTCGGCCAAGGCGCTGGTGGATATCCTCGAACTCAACGGGCTTTCCGACGGCGGCATTACCCGTAGCGGCCTGGACCGCCTGCGCACGCTGATGCTGAAGGCGGGGCACCTGGATAACCTGCAACTGGAAGGGCTGCGTCCCGATCGCCTGCCGGTGCTGCCCGGCGGCCTGGCGATCATGTGGGCGATCTTCCAGGAGTTCGGCCTTGAACGGATGACCTTCTCGGAAGGCGCCCTGCGCCTCGGCGTGCTTTACGACCTGCTCGGACGATATCACCACCACGATCTGCGCGATGCCACCGTGTCGGCCTTCATGGAGCGCTATGGGGTGGACATGGCTCACGCAAGGCAGGTGACGGAGACGGCGCTGGCTTTCCTGCTGCAGCTCGACCCGGCCACCAGCGATGAGGAGAACGTGGATCGGCGCTTCCTCGAGTGGGCCGCGCGCTTGCACGAGATCGGGGTGTCCGTGGCCCACTCGAGCTATCACAAGCACAGCGCTTACATCCTTGGCAATGCCGACATGCCGGGCTTCTCGCGCATGGACCAGGGGCGCCTGGCACGCGTGGTGCTCGCCCATCGCGGCAAGCTGGCACGCATCGGCTCGCTCGATCCAGAGAGCCCCGAGTGGCGACTGATCCTGTGCCTGCGCCTGGCGGCGGTCGTCCATCGTGCCCGCGATGGCCGTGGCGTGCCGCCGCTGCGCCTCAAGCGTGATGGCCGCGGGCATGTGGTGGTGGCGGATGCCGAATGGCTGCGCAACCTGCCGCTGACCGCGGCGGCGCTGGATGAGGAGGAGCGCCAGTGGCAGACCATCGGCCTGCCTCTGAAAGTGCGCGTGGAGCGGGCCGCGGCCCGCAGTCCGGCTGGCGCCTAGGCGTCGGTCGATGAGTCCGGAGCCCCGTCCGCTCCCCGTGATCCGCCTCGAGTGCGAAGGCGGGGCGCCACGGGCCGTGTTGTCGGGGGACTGGACGCTGCGCCTGCTTCAGCCGGATCTCGATGCGTTCGGGCGTCAGCTCGAACAGGCCACGGCCGACGGCGCCTGGGATCTGGAGGCCGTATCGCGCCTCGACAGCTTCGGAGCGTTGCTGCTGTGGCGACGCTGGGGGCGGCAGCGCCCGCCAGGGCTCGTGTTGCCGGACAGATTGGAGCCGGTCTTTGCGCGCCTAGCCGAGCTTGGTGACAGCGGCCTGCCGGTCGAGCGGGGTTATCGTTTCCTCGACGGAACGGAAGGTGTTGGCCGCATCTTCTTCAAGATGCTCCGCAATGCGGTCGGTTTCGTGGCGCTGATTGGCCAGCTCGTCATCGATTTCGCCCATCTGCTGCACACTCGCGGGCACTGGCCGGTGCTGGAAACCTCCGCCAATTTCTACAAGGTCGGGGTCAGGGCTATGCCGGTCACGGCGTTGGTGGGCTTTCTGATCGGGGTCGTGCTGTCTTATTTGTCGGCGCTGCAGTTACGGGCCTTCGGGGCAGACGTGTTCATCGTCAATATCCTGGGGCTCGGCATCATCCGGGAGCTCGGTCCGGTGCTGGTGGCTGTGCTCGTTGCAGGGCGCTCGGGTTCGGCGATGACGGCGCAGATCGGCGTGATGCGCGTCACCGAGGAGATCGATGCGCTGGCGGCGATGGGGATCTCGCCCTATGTGCGGCTGGTGCTGCCGAAGGTGGTGGCGCTGACGCTGGCGATGGCACCGTTGACCCTGTGGGGCTCGGCGGTGGCCTTGTTCGGCGGCATGGTGTCGGCCAATCTGCAACTGGACCTGAGTTTCGACTATTTCGTGAATGCCTTGCCGCGGGCGGTGCCGGTGGCAAATCTGGTCATCGGCTTGGGCAAAGGTGCCGTGTTCGGACTGCTGATTGCGCTCGTGGCTTGTTATTTCGGGCTGCGTGTTAAGCCGAATACAGAGAGTCTATCGGCCAACACCACTGCCTCGGTGGTCACGTCAATCACCGTCGTCATCCTGGTGGACGCAGTATTCGCGATTGCAACCCGTTCCATCGGTCTGCCGCGATGAGCGACTGTCCCATTCAGGTTCGGGGGCTTGAAACCCGCTTTGGGCAAACCTGGGTCCATCGCGGCATCGATCTTGTGGTACCAGCCGGAGAGGTGGTGGCTCTTGTTGGTGGTTCGGGTAGCGGCAAGACCACGTTGCTGCGCCAGATGGTCGGCTTGCTCCGGCCGAATGCTGGTGCTGTTAGCCTGTTCGGCGAGCCATTGTTCGCTGGTTCCCGTGCAGAGCAGCTGGAACGCCGCCGCCGCTTCGGCATGCTGTTTCAGCATGGTGCGCTGTTTTCGGCGCTTAGCGTGTTTGCCAACGTGGCCTTTCCGCTGCGGGAGATCGGCATCGCCGACGACGCGATGCTGCGGGATCTGGTGCAACTCAAGCTGGCGATGGTCGAGCTGGATGCCGATGTGGCGCTACGCATGCCCGCCGAGCTGTCGGGCGGCATGGTCAAGCGGGTTGCGCTGGCGCGGGCCCTGGCCCTGGAACCCGAGTTATTGCTGCTCGACGAGCCGACAGCGGGCCTCGATCCGGACCTCAGCAGTGGTTTCGTGCGGCTCATCCGGGCCCTGCATCGAGCACTCGGCCTTACCGTGGTGTTGGTGACTCATGACCTGGATACGCTGGCAGCATTGGCGACCCGCGTGGCGGTGCTCGCGGAGGGGCGTATACTGGCTTTCGGCCCGCTTGACGAGATAATGAACGTGCAAGACCCCTTCATCGAACGTTTTTTCCACGGTGAACGTGCCCGTGCTGCGCTGGCGCGTGGGAGGGGAATGGGCTGATGGAGAGCCGGGCTCACGCTATCGCCGCGGGTCTGTTCGTGATCCTGCTGAGCGGGGCGATCGTCCTTTCCCTGTGGTGGTTCTCGGACAAGCGGGAGAGCACCCGTGACGTCGTGCTGGTGACGTCGGGCAGCGTCAACGGCCTGAACCCCCAGTCTACCGTCCGCTACCGCGGTATCGTCGCCGGCAAGGTGGCGGACATCGCCCTCGATCCGGCTAATCCGAAGGATCTGCTGGTCAAGGTGCGGATCCGCACCGATCTGCCGATCACCCGAGGCACGCGGGCACGCATGGCCAACCAGGGGGTGACCGGGCTGGCCTACATCGCCCTCGACGATGCGGGCGACAAGCCGGAGCCGTTGGTGGGAGAGGATGGCGGTCCGCCGCGCATCCGCCTGGCGCCAGGCCTGATGGAGGAGGTCGCCGACGCTTCGGTGCAGACCCTCAGGCGCGTGCAGGAGATCGTTGATCGCCTGGCGGTGTTGACCCGCCAGGACAATCTGGCCCACATCGAGAAGACGTTGGCCAATCTGGAGTCGTCGAGCAAGGGGCTCGACCAGACCCTGCAGGAAGCGCCCAAGGCCCTCGCGGCGGTGCGGCAGGTTTTCAGCAAGGGCAACCTGGCGCGCATCGATCGTTCCCTGGCCAACCTAGAACGCCTGAGTGCGGACGCCGCGCCGATGGCCAGCGACGGCCGTGCGCTGCTGCTGAGGCTGCAGACCGTGGCCGACCGGGTGGACACTGTCGTCGGTGCGGCCGGCGAGGGTTTTGCGACCAGCACGTTGCCGCGCCTGAACGTGTTGCTGCAGGAACTCACCACTACGTCGCGGCAGTTGTCCGACCTGCTCGACGAACTCGACAATTCGCCGCAGCTCCTGCTGTTGGGGCGTGGCAAGCCGGCACCGGGGCCCGGCGAAGCCGGTTTTCATAATCGGCCTGCGGTTCGGTAAGTTCGGGGCGACCAACGATGCGCTTTTTGTCTCCACTATTGATGCGTGAGCATTTCCACCTCCGGCCCCTGGTGTCCGTCCTTCTGGCGCTCAGCATGGCGGCGTGCGGCAGTCTGCCCAAGGCGGCACCCAATTACGCGATGCATGATTTCGGCCCGCTCGATTCGGCCACGCTGCGTCCTCTGGGCTTTCCGATCCGCAGCGCCGAGGTGGTGCCCGCGTCGTGGCTTGCCTCGACGACCATGCAGTATCGCCTTGCCTACGCGCAGCCGACCCGACGCCAGTTCTACCTGGAAAGCCGGTGGGTTGCCCAGCCGGGCCAGCTCGTGGAGCTGGCGGTCAAGCGCTCGATGAAGACGAGCGAAACCGCCGTGTCCTCCAGCGGCTGCCGGCTGCGGGTGGATCTGGATGAGTTCATCCAGGTCTTCGATGAGGAAGGGCGTAGTCGTGGCCTCATCGAGGCGCGTGCGGCCTTACTGGCGCCGCGTACGGATCAGCTCATCGCGACCCGCGGTTTTGCGGTCACCCGCCCGGCGCCGACGCCGGATGCCGTCGGCGGTGTTGCGGCCCTGCGGGAAGGCGTGCTGCAGCTCAACCGCGAACTGATCGACTGGCTGGAAGCGATCGACAAGGAAGGCACAGCGCGCCCCGGCGGTGGCGTCCGCGCCCGCTGTTCAGCCTGAAAACCGACCGGCAGGGACGTGCCGGCGCTTAGGTACAACTGAAGACCAAGGAGGAGAACCCATGAATGCTGTAGTCGAAACCCTTACCGATCCCTTGCTGCTGCGCGACGACGCCAATGGTGTGACGACGCTGACGCTGAACCGGCCGGGGCAGTTCAACGCCCTGTCGCAGCCGATGCTGGAGGCGCTGCTGGCGGAACTCACCGGCATCGCGGCCGATGCCTCGGTGCGCGTCGTCGTGCTGGCTGGCGCGGGCAAGGCCTTCTGTGCCGGGCATGATCTGAAGGAGATGCGCGGAAATTACACCAAGTCCTTCCAGCAGGCCCTGTTCCGCCTGTGCGGCAAGGTCATGATGCAGATCGTGACCATGCCCCAGCCGGTGATCGCCCGCGTGCATGGCATCGCCACTGCCGCCGGTTGCCAGCTGGTATCCATGTGCGATCTGGCGGTGGCCTCCGACGTGGCGCGCTTTGCGGTGTCGGGCATCAACGTCGGGTTGTTCTGCGCGACGCCGAGCGTCGGGCTGTCCCGCAACATGGGGCGCAAGGAAGCCTTCGAGATGCTGGTGACGGGGGACTTCATTGATGCCGCCGAGGCGAAGCGGCGCGGGCTGGTCAATCGCGTGGTGCCCATCGAGGCGCTGGACGAGGAGGTGGCGAAGCTCACCACGTCGATCTGCGCCAAGTCGCCGGTGGCCATCTCGATGGGCAAGCAGATGTTCTACTCGCAACTCGAAATGGGGCTCGACGCCGCTTACCAACAGGCGGCCGAAGTGATGGCCTGCAACATGATGAGCGAGGATGCCGCCGAGGGCATCGACGCCTTCATGGCCAAGCGCAAGCCGGTGTGGACCGGCAGGTAAGTCCGGGCTCCTTGTGCTGATCGACACCCACTGCCACCTGGACGCCGCGGAGTTCGATGCGGATCGCGCTGCTGTTGTCGACGCGGCCCGGGCGGCAGGTGTCGGCGGCCTGCTGGTGCCGGCGGTTGAGGCGGCCAACTTCGCGAAGGTCGTCGACCTGGCCGCCCGGCTGGCGGAATGCCGCTACGCACTGGGGATTCACCCCATGTACGTGGCAGCCGCGAGGGAGTCCGATCTGGAGCTGCTGCGCGATGGCCTGGCGCGGGGCGGTGCGGTGGCGGTCGGCGAGATCGGCCTGGACGGCTTCATCCCGGACGGCGACCTGCCGCGCCAGACCGCGTTCTTCATCGCCCAGCTCAAGCTGGCGCGGGAATTCGACCTGCCTGTGGTGCTGCACGTGCGGCGCGCGCAGGACGCTGTCCTGAAATGCCTGCGCCAGATCCGGGTGCGCGGCGGCATCGCCCATGCTTTCAACGGTAGTCGGCAGCAGGCCGAAGCTTTCATCAAACTGGGTTTCAAGCTCGGTTTCGGCGGGGCGATGACCTACACCGGTTCGCGACGCATCCGCGAGCTGGCGGCGAGCCTGCCGCTTTCTTCCATCGTGCTGGAGACCGATGCGCCGGACATTCCACCCGCGTGGTGTGTCGGCGGGCGCAACGAACCGGCCAATCTGGTGCGCTTTGCACAGGAACTGGCGACCCTGCGCGGCATTGATGTGGATGCCTTGATCGCCGTAACGGGGGATAATGCGGTCAAGGCGGTTCCCGGTCTGGCGGAGCTGCCGGGATTCAGGCCTGTGGAGCAGGTGTCGTAGGATGGTTGCGGGCGATGAGTTGGCGGATGTCGTCCTTCATGCGGGCAATGTCCCCGTCGAACTTCTCGCAGTTCATCATCGAGATGCCGAAGACGTAGGCGTAGAGCAGCATGCTGCGGGTGGATGCCTCGTGCATCGGCATCCCGGCGGCCAGAAAGAGTTCGCGGGCACAGCGCAGACGCCAGGCGTCCACTTCCTCGACGATCAGTGCGGCGGCCGTATCGCGGCGCGCCCATTCGCGCATCGCCAGTTCGATGAGGATGCCCTTGCGGTTGCGGCTGGCGCTATACACGTCGATGACGTGGAAGATCTGTGTTTCCTCGCCGCCGGCTACGGGCCGGGTCTGCTTGACGATGTCGCGGATGCGGCCGTCCTTCCAGGTCTCGAGCACGCCGGAGAGCAGGTCCTGGCGGTCCTTGAAGTGCCAGTAGAAGCTGCCCTTGGTCACATGCAGGCGCTTGGCCAGCACTTCGACGCGGACGCCGGTGACGCCTTCGTCGGCAAGGGTGTCGAGGGCGGCCTGGATCCAGGCGTCACGGTCGAGCTGAAGGCGGGGCGGTTTTTCCATACGGTGTAGTATTGACGGGTGTAGTCCCCATACGGTACCGTACGGAAAGTGACAAAGCAAGGTGCCTGTGAGAAGCTCGCGGCTTTGCTGGTCCGTCTCCGTGTCGGCACCGGATTGCCGGCGGAAGCGGCGGTCGGAGAACAGGTTTGCCGGCAGGATGTCGAATCATCGATGCCTGCGGCAGATCCAGAATATGGTGGAGAACCTCTACAAATGGAAGGAGCGCAGCATTGAAGATTCTGGTTCCCGTTAAACGCGTGGTCGATTACAACGTCAAGGTACGCGTGAAGAGCGACGGATCCGGTGTGGACATCGCCAACGTCAAGATGTCCATGAACCCGTTCGATGAAATCGCTGTCGAAGAAGCCGTACGCCTGAAGGAAGCCGGTGTGGCAACCGAGGTGGTGGCTGTCTCCTGCGGCGTCGGCGCCTGCCAGGAAACCCTGCGCACCGCGATGGCCATCGGTGCCGACCGCGGCATTCTCGTCGAAACCGATGTCGACCTGCAGCCGCTGGCCGTGGCCAAGCTGCTGAAGGCCCTTTGCGACAAGGAGCAACCCCAGTTGGTGATCTGCGGCAAGCAGGCCATTGACGACGATGCCAACCAGACCGGCCAGATGCTGTCCGCGCTGAAGGGCTGGCCGCAGGCTACCTTCGCGTCCAAGGTGACGCTGGGCGACGGCAAGGCCAGCGTGACCCGTGAAATCGACGGTGGTCTGGAAACCCTCGAGATCTCCCTGCCGGCCGTGGTGACCACCGACCTGCGCCTGAACGAGCCGCGTTATGCGACGCTGCCGAACATCATGAAGGCCAAGAAGAAGCCGCTGGAAACCGTCAAGCCGGCCGATCTGGGCGTGGATGTCACCCCCCGCCTGACGACCCTGAAGGTTGCCGAGCCGCCGAAGCGTAGCGCCGGCGTGATGGTGGCTGACGTGGCTCAGCTGGTCGAGAAACTGAAGAACGAAGCGAAGGTGCTGTAATGACGATTCTGGTTGTTGCCGAGCACGACAATGCGTCCCTGAAGGGCGCAACCCTCAACACTGTATCCGCTGCTGCCAAGCTGGGTAGCGACGTCGCTGTGCTGGTGGCGGGCTCTGCCGCTGCGGCAGCCGTCGAAGCGGCTGCCAAGGTGGCTGGCGTTGCCAAGGTGCTGGTGGCGGATTCCGCCGCCTTTGCCGATCAGGCCGCCGAGAACCTGGCTGCCCAGGTCGTCGCCACGGTACAGGCGTCTGCCGGTGCCATCACCCACGTGCTGGCGCCCGCCACCACCTTCGGCAAGAACGTGCTGCCGCGCGTCGCCGCGCTGCTCGACGTGGCCCAGATCTCCGAGATCGTGGCGATCGAGTCCGCTGACACCTTCGTGCGTCCGATCTACGCCGGCAATGCACTGGCCACCGTCAAGTCGGCCGATCCGGTCAAAGTCATCACCGTGCGTACCACCGCCTTCGAAGCGGCGGGCGAGGGTGGTTCGGCTGCTGTCGAGACTGTGGCTGTGGTGGCCGATCTTGGTCTTTCCAAGCTGGTGGGGCGCGAACTGACCAAGTCTGCTCGTCCCGAACTGGGCGCCGCCAAGATCATCGTCTCCGGCGGTCGTGGCGTGGGCAGCGGCGAGAACTACCACAAGCTGCTGGAGCCCCTGGCCGACAAGCTTGGTGCTGCCCTCGGCGCGTCCCGTGCTGCCGTCGATGCCGGCTTCGTGCCCAACGACTACCAGGTTGGCCAGACCGGCAAGATCGTCGCGCCGCAGCTCTACCTGGCCGTCGGCATCTCCGGCGCCATCCAGCACCTGGCCGGCATGAAGGACTCCAAGGTGATCGTCGCGATCAACAAGGATCCGGAAGCGCCGATCTTCCAGGTGGCCGACTACGGCCTCGTCGCCGACCTCTTCGAGGCCGTGCCGCAACTGACCTCCGCCGTCTGAGGACGCACGGAGCCGGGGCTGGCTGAATGAACTTCGCGCCCGACCTCTTCTCTGCAGGCTGGCACATCTTTGCCTGTCTTTGCGGACTGGGGGTCGGAGCGTGGGTGATCAGAACCGCCCCATGGCGGCGCATGCTCGACGGGCATCAGCTGAATGCCCTGGCAGGCGCCGCCGTCATTCTGACCCTGCTGTGGAGCCTGAACGCTGGTGTGTACCCCGGCCTCAACCTCCACATCCTCGGGGCGATGGCCACGACGCTGATCTTCGGGCCGCAACTGGCTCTTGTCGTGCTGGCCCTTGCGCTGACCGGCGTCACGCTGAACGGCAGCATCGAGTGGACCGCCATCCCCATCAATTTCCTGGCCATGGGCATCGTGCCGGTGGCGCTGGGCTCCCTGTATTTCCGTCTTGTGGAACGGTGGCTGCCCAAGCATTTCTTCGTCTACATCTTCGTCAATGCTTTCATCGGTGCGGCGGTGATCGTCCTGATCCAGGGCTTGATCGCGTCCCTGATGCTGTTCTCGGCTGGCGCCTATTCGGCCGATAAGCTCCTGTCCGAATATCTGCCGTTCTTCCTGCTGCTGGGCTTTGCGGAAGCCTGGCTGTCAGGCATGGCGCTGACGCTGATGGTCGTCTATCGCCCGGAGTGGGTCGCCAGTTTCGATGATCGTCTCTATCTGATGAACAAATAGCAGTGCCCTGGCTTCGCGGCCGTCAAAAACCAAATAACAACACCGTGTGGAGAAAAGAACGATGAGCAGCTACAACGCACCGATCCGTGACATGCAATTCGTCATGAAGGAACTGGCCGGCCTCGACGCCGTGTCGGCCCTGCCGGGCTGTGAGGAGGCGACTGCCGACGTGGTGGATGCGATCCTCGAGGAAGCCAACAAGTTTGCCAGTGGCGTGCTGGCGCCGCTCAACTGGAGTGGGGACCAGGAAGGCGCCCGTTGGGACAACGGAGAGGTGCGTACCGCTGCGGGCTGGAAGGACGCCTACACGCAGTTTGCAGAGTCCGGTTGGACGGCGCTGGCCTGCGAGCCCGAGTTCGGCGGCCAGGGGCTGCCGAAACTGATTTCAACGGCGGTGATGGAGATGTGGAAGTCGGCCAATATGGCCTTCTCCCTGTGCCCGATGCTGACCACTGGGGCCATCGAGGCGATCAAGCTGTGCGGGACCGGCGAGCAGAAGGCGGCCTTTTTGCCCAAGATGGTGAGCGGCGAATGGACTGGCACCATGAATCTCACGGAGCCCCAGGCCGGCTCCGACCTCGCCGCGGTGCGTACCCGCGCGGTACCGCAGGGCGATGGCACCTACAAGATTTTCGGTCAGAAGATCTTCATCACCTACGGTGAGCACGACATGACCGACAACATCATCCACCTGGTGCTGGCCCGCTTGCCGGACGCGCCGGAAGGGGTGAAGGGCATCTCGCTGTTCGTCGTGCCGAAGTTCCTGCTGAATGCCGACGGAACACCGGGCGAGCGCAACGATGTGCACTGTGTGTCCATCGAGCACAAGCTCGGCATCCATGCCAGCCCGACGGCGGTGCTGGCCTTCGGTGACAAGGGCGGCGCCATCGGCACGCTGGTCGGCGAGGCCAACCGTGGCCTTGAGTACATGTTCGTGATGATGAACGAGGCCCGCTTCGCCGTCGGCATGGAAGGCCTGGCGTTGTCCGAACGTGCCTACCAGCAGGCGCTGGCCTACGCCAAGGACCGTATCCAGGGCACCGAAGCAGGCGTGCGTGGCGGTCCGAAGGTGAGCATCATCCATCACGCCGACGTACGTCGCATGCTGCTCAGCATGAAGTCGCAGATCGAGGCCCAGCGTGCGCTGGCCTATGTGGTCGGTGCCGCGACCGACCATGCTCACTATCACGCCGACGCGGCTGTGCGTGCCCAGAACCAGGCTTTCGTCGATCTGATGATTCCGGTGGTGAAGGGTTGGCTCACCGAGAGCGCAATCGAAATCACCTCCACCGGTGTACAGGTGCACGGCGGCATGGGCTTCATCGAGGAAACGGGGGCGGCCCAGCATTTCCGAGATGCACGCATCACGGCGATCTATGAAGGCACGACGGCGATCCAGGCCAACGATCTGATCGGCCGCAAGATCGCCCGCGAGAGCGGCCTGACGGCCAAGAGCGTGCTAGCGGAGATGCGCAAGGTCGAGGCCCAGCTGGCGGAAGCTTCCGGCGAAGAATTCGCGGCGATCCGCAAGTCCCTCGCGGCGGGTATCGGTGCGGTGGAGCAGGCCGTGGACTACATCGTGGCGACCTTCGGCAATGACATCAAGGCGGCGTCGGTGGGCTCCGTTCCCTTCCTGAAGCTGTTCGGCATCGTGGCCGGAGGCTGGCAGCTGGCACGCGCCGCGCTGGTGTCGGCCCGTCGCCTTGCTGAAGGCGCGGGTGATGCTGCGTTCTATCAGGGCAAGATCACGACGGCGCGTTTTTACGCGGACCACGTGTTGTCCCAGGCACCGGGGCTTGCCTATGCGGTGGTGAATGGCGCTGCCGCCGCGCTGGCCCTGGATGAGGCGCAGTTCTGAGGCTTCGGTCCTAAGTTCGTCCAATCCGGTTCACGAGGCCGCTCCCTGTCCGGGGGCGGCCTTTGTATTTGAAGCCGTCGCTTCATCCAACCGTCTGTCATGGGCGGGATATTCCGGAAATGCCCTCTCAGCTGAATGGCATGAATTCCGCCTCGGCTTGGTAGCTGCAGGCGTCGTGTTTGTCGTCGTTCTGTAATATTTGATGCGCAGTATCCGGGTTTCCGTATTCTTGGTGGAGCTGTCCGGGGATGGCGAGTTGTGCCTTCGGAACGGCTTCGCAATTCATGAGCCTTACTGCATCGTCCTCCGCATTCTTGCCACGCCGTGCGGCGTATGTATTCAACGGCCAGTTGCAGCAGCCGACGACCGTGCGCCAGCTTTTGCGCACCATGGAGCCCTTGTCTGAGAGTGCGTCATGCCAGTGCGCGCTTGATCGCTTCTTCGTGGATGCGGGCCTGTACGCGCTGCCTGTCGTGGATGGGCAGATGGGGCCGGTGGCCCTGCTGGATCGCAAGTCCTTCGTCGAGTTTTTCGGGCGTCCTTACATCAGGGAATTGTTCGGCCGCCGCAGCATCGTCGATTTGCTCGCCTATGAGCAGTACGACAGTACGGCCCCGCTGATCGTGGATGAAGGCTGCACTGTGGAGGACGCGGCGCGGATGATCATCGATGCCGGCATGCAGCACATGGTGACGGGGTTCATCGTCGGTCGGCAGGGGCGCTATGTGGGGGTTGCCAATGGCCATGATCTGCTCAACACCATCACCCAGCGCAAGCAGGCCGAGCTGTATTACCTGGCCCATTACGATGCTCTGACCGGAATTCCCAACCGGGCGCTGCTGGCCGACCGTCTGGAGCAGGCCTGCCTGGAGGCTGATCGCAAGGGTAGCCTGGTGGCACTGTTGTTCATCGACGTGGATCGCTTCAAGCAGATCAACGACTCCCTTGGCCATAGCGCCGGTGACGAGGTTCTGCGTCGCATCGTGGCCCGGTTGAAGGCATCCGCCCGTCAGGTGGATACCGTGGCCCGGCTGGCCGGAGACGAATTCGTGGTGTTGATGGAGAACCTGTCGAGCCCTGGGCAGGCCGAACTGGTGGCAGACCGGATCGTGGCGTCGATGCAGGAGCCGATCGAGATGCTCGGCCATTCCCTGGTGGCCACGGTCAGTATCGGTAGCGCGATCTACCCGCGCGACGATGACCAGATCCATAACATCCTGAGCAAGGCCGATGCGGCGATGTACGAGGCAAAGTCAGCCGGCCGCAATGGTTTCTGTTCGTACTCGCCGGAGATGCATACCTACAATCCGGCCAGCATGTCGCTTGAAAGCGAGTTGCGCAAAGCCATCGAGCGGGATGAGTTGGTGTTGTTCTTCCAGCCCCAGGTCGATCTGACCAGCGGCAAGGTTCGCGGGGTGGAGGCGCTGGTGCGTTGGCATCATCCGCGACGCGGGTTGATTCCGCCGATGCAGTTCATCCCTGTGGCCGAGGAGAGCGGGCTCATCATTCAGCTTGGCGAATGGGTGGTCAGGCAGGCGCTGGCTCAACTGAATGCCTGGCGGGCACAGGGGGTGGAACCGTTGCCGGTGGCGGTCAACATTTCGGCCTTGCAGCTCCGCCAGAAGGGCTTTGTGGGCTTCCTGAAGGCGCAGCTCTCCGAGTGCGCCATCGAGCCCGGCCTGCTTGAACTCGAGCTCACCGAGAGCGTGTTGATGAAGGACGTCGAGGAGATGCTGCGCACCCTCAATGAGATCAAGGCGCTCGGCGTCCGTCTGGCCATCGACGATTTCGGTACCGGCTTTTCGAGCCTCAGTTATCTGCGCCGCTTCCCTATCGATCGCCTGAAGATCGACCAATCCTTTGTGCGTGACATTGATAGTACCCCTGTCAATGAGTCGATCGCCCGGGCCATCGTGGCCTTGGCAAACAGCCTATCGCTGGAGATTGTTGCCGAGGGGATTGAGAAGTCGGCCGAGGTGGCTGTGCTGCAGAATATGTGCTGCCACGAAGGGCAGGGCTATTTGTTTTCTAGGCCGATCGAAGCTGAGCGTTTTCCTAGCTGGCTGGCGACGCATGGTGCCCTTGAGTTGGCCGCTGCTTAAATGCCACCACCGTGCTGGCCGCGGATGATCCAGTCTTCGAATTCCGGGAAGGGCATGGGCTTGCCGAACAGATAGCCCTGGCCGTGGTTGCAGCCGATGCTGCGCAGGAACTCGAGTTGTTCGACGGTCTCGATGCCTTCTGCGGTGATTTCGAAGCCCAGGGTCTGGCCAAGGCCTACGATGGCACGGGTGATCGCCGCGTCATTTTCGTCGTGGGGTAGATCGGAGACGAAGGCGCGGTCCACCTTCAGGTTATTGATCGGTAGTACCTTCAGATAGGCGAGAGAGGAGTAGCCGGTGCCGAAATCATCGACGGCGGTCGTGATTCCCAGATCCTGAATCGCATGGATCACCTGACGGGCATGCTCGGGATTTTCCATGATCAGGCTCTCGGTGACTTCCACTTCAAGCACCTCGGGAGGTAGCCCATGGCGGGCCAGGGCACAGGCCAGCGCATCCACGTAGTCGCTGCGTTCGATCTGCAGGGCGGCGACGTTGATGGCGATTCGGCCCGTCTCCAGCCCGGTCTCCCGCCACTGCCGGATTTGTGCACAGACGGTGTCGAGCACCAGTTCGCCGATCGGGATGATCAGTGCGGTGCGTTCTGCCAGTGGAATGAACTCGGCCGGGGATACCATGCCATGCTCGGGATCCCTCCAGCGCAGCAGGGCTTCTGCGCCGCTGACGCGGCCGCTTTTCAGGTCGAGCTTGGGCTGATACCAGAGTTCGAATTCCTTTTCCTCCAGTGCCCGTCGCAGTGCCCGTTCGCGGGTCAGGCGATCCTGGGCCCGGCGGGTCATCTCTGTCTGGTAGAAACGGTAACTGTTGCGGCCGCCTTCTTTGGCACCGTACATGGCGGTATCGGCATTGCGGACCAGCTCTTCCGGCGTGCGGCCATCGGTGGGTGCAATCGCGATTCCGATGCTGGCGGTGACTAGGGCGGCGTGGCCGTCCAGGTCGAAGGGTTCCTGTAGGGTCTGAAGGATCTTCTTGACGACGGCGACGGCGTCAGTGTCCTGTCCGAGATCGCCGAGGATCACCGCGAATTCATCGCCACCAAGACGGGAAACGGTATCCTCGACCCGCAGGCAGCGCTTGAAGCGCTCTGCGGCCTGCTGCAGCAGACAATCGCCCACGGGGTGGCCCAGGCTGTCGTTCACGGTCTTGAAGCCGTCCAGATCCAGGATCAGTACGGCGAGCTGGCGCTCATAGCGGAGCGCGCGGTCCAGGTCGTGCTGAAGCTGGTGGTGGAATAGGGTCCGATTGGGAAGGTCGGTCAGCGGATCGTAGTGGGCCAAACGCTCCAGTTCGGCCTGGGAATGCTTGATCGCCGAGATATCGGAAAAGACGGCGACGTAGTTCACATGATGTCCGGCGTCGTCGTTGACTGCATTGATAGTGAGCCACTCGGGGTAGAGTGCGCCATTCTTGCGTCGGTTCCAGATTTCGCCGCGCCAGCCCCCTGTGTTGCGGAGGGTCTCCCACATGGCCCGATAGAAGTCGGGCGGTTGGTGGTCGGAGCGCAACAGACGGGGCGTCTGGCCGATGGCCTCTTCGGCGCTGTAGCCGGTGATATCGGTGAACGCACGGTTGACCGATAAAATGATGCTTTGGGCGTCGGTGATCATCACCGCGTCGGCAGTATTGGCGATGACAACGCCGGCCAAGCGCAGTTGCTCCGTGGTCTGCTTTATCTCCGTGATGTCCGTGGAGATCGCCAGGATCGCCTGGGGCTGCCCATCGGCGCCAGGGAGCGGGCACTTAGTCGTCAGGTAGGTACGTTGATGCCCGTGATCGTCCAGTTGTTCCTCGAAGCGCATGGCCTGGCCGCTCGCCAGCACGGCCAGGTCGTTGGCGCGCTGCTGGCGAGCGAGGTCGGCCGGCTGAAACCGCTCCCGCGGCATGCCTCGCAGGGAGTCCAGTGCGGAGCCGATGACCGTTTCGAAACAGCGGTTCGACCACTGGAGATTGCCGTCCTTGTCGAAGACGTAGATCAATGACGGCGCATGATCGACAACGGTTTGCAGCAGGGCCTGCTGCAAACCCAACGCCTCCTCGGTCGCCTTGCGCTCGGAAATATCCCGGGCCACCGCGTAGATCATGGGGCCGTCGCTGAGCGGGATCACGCACAGCGTCACCTCCGCTGGGAAGCAATGCCCATCGTTGCGGCGGTGGAGCCACTCGAAGCGGTGCAGCCCAGCCCGGAGCGTGATGTCGAGGATCTCCCGCACCTTTTCGGGAGAGCTGCTGCCATCGGCTTGCCGTTCTGGAGAGAGTTGAATCGGAGTCATGCCCCGGAACTGAGCGTGGTCGGAGAAGCCGAAAAGCGCCAGTGCGGCGTCGTTGCTTTCGATGAAGCGACCGCTGCCATCGATGACCCACGTTGCGTCAGGGGAGTGCTCGAACAAGGTACGGAAGCGGACCTCGCTTTGTGCAAGCGAGGATTCGGCCTCCTCGCGCTCGGCGATTTCTTGGGACAGGCGGAGGTTCCGTTGCCTGATCAGGGTGTTGCGCCGCATCAACTGGGCGATGAAAAAAAGCACCAGGGCCGTGTTGGCGATCGAGATCAGGAACAGAGGGGATTCAGCCGGTGCCTGGCTGGGCCAACCATTGCGCGGGATGGCAGAAAGTTGCCAGACGCCGCCGGGGACCGTCACGGTCAGGCTGACGGGGTGTTCGGTCAGAATGGCTGTGTCGCCCCAGATCACCTCACCGGCGCCACCCAGGCCATCCTTGCCGCGCAGCAGCAGGCGAAGCGAGGCATCGTTGGAGATTCCGCTGGCCCGGATGAGGTTTTCCAAGTCTGTGACGATCGACATCGTACCCCAGTAACGAGGTGCTCCGCGGAGGGGATGGGTGAAGATGGGCTGCCGGTAGATCAACCCGACTCCGCCCTGAATGAGCTTGAGGGGACCGGCAAGCAGCGCGCGACGGCTGTTTCGTGCACGCTGTATCGCGGCGTATTGTTCCGGAATCGTTTTGAGGTTTGTTCCCAAGGCCTTCTCGTTGTTTGCCCGGGGATAGATCCTTTGGATCACGTCGTCGGGAACGAGGGCGATGCTGCGAATGTGCGACGCGGACGCGATGGCCATCCTGGCCATGCCGTAAAAATGCGCATCGGAAATGTCGCCGTCGATACTCAGTATGTGCGAAATGCCTTCGGCCGTTCCGAAGGTACTGCGGACCTGCCCTTCGAGCATGGCGCTGATGCGGGCCAGTTCGCCGGTTGCCCTGGCGCGGGCATCGCTCGCCTGGCGCTCTGAATCCAGGCGGCCGAGGAGGACCGAGAGGAGGATGCCACCGACGCAGACGACGAGGAGCAGTAGGTATGAGGCAGATGCGTGCCGGTTCCTGAGCCAGCCTAGCATTTCATTGCCACGCGGATTGTCTGCCATGCTTCCCCGGCGTCCGGCGCTCATGTCGGACGGACATTGTTGTGACAGGTTGGATTCTACGGTGTAGCCGTTCAGGCTCCGCAGCTCGTGCCGCGAGCGATGACGGACTCTTCAGCGGCGGCAGAGCCTAACTCTGATGGTGGGATTTCCACAACCCAAAAAGGGATATCAGCGTGAAGTGATCGAACCTTGTATGCATCCGGCCGCGCCAGCTGCGTGACGGGGCGGTTTATCGGCTCAATTCGGGAAAGCGCCATAGCCATAACCAGGCAACCAAGAGCTGCACGACGATGGTCAGCGTCCAGGTTCCTGTCACATAGCAGCAGGCCGCGGGGAGGACGACTTCGAGTAATTGTTCACAAAGGACACCGAGGACAAAGAAGAACAGCGTCAGGCACACCCATTTTGCGACAAAGCCGGGCAGGTGGTGAATGCCCATGCGCCGGTTGTAACGATAGTTCTGTTGCCGTTCGAGCAACGTGCCGCGACTTACGTCCCGGAAGTAGGGGAATGGCCAGAGGTAGCGATACAGGAGACGCCAGATACCCTCCTGGCGCTCGGCAGAAGTCCTGTTCATCATTGCTCTCCCGTGCGGCGCGTATGCGACAGTCGGCTATATCAGTGTGCGCTGCTTTGCCAATGGATGGAAGGGGCGAGCTGAAAAACAAAAAAGCCGGTCAAATGACCGGCTTTTTGAATTTTTGGTGCCCAGAAGAGGACTCGAACCTCCACGCCTCGCGGCACTAGTACCTGAAACTAGCGCGTCTACCAATTTCGCCATCTGGGCAGCGAAGACCGCCATTATAGGCAGGTTTTTTTTTATTGCAAGTTCTTTTTGAACTTTCCCCGCTTGTATTCGTCAAATTGATACTTCGACGAATCCTGCAAACTAAAAACCGGTCAAACGACCGGCTTTTTGAATTTTGGTGCCCAGAAGAGGACTCGAACCTCCACGCCTCGCGGCACTAGTACCTGAAACTAGCGCGTCTACCAATTTCGCCATCTGGGCAACGAAAGCGCTATTATAGAACAAGTTGATCCCGATGCAAGCTATTCAAGAGAACTTTCCTGCAGTGAGAAACGAGACAAGCCCGCTTTCAGCCTGTTCCAATGCATTGCGCGTTGAACAAACAAACAAAAAGCCAGTCACATGGACCGGCTTTTGTAATCTTGGTGCCCAGAAGAGGACTCGAACCTCCACGCCTCGCGGCACTAGTACCTGAAACTAGCGCGTCTACCAATTTCGCCATCTGGGCAACGAGCCGAGAATTATAGAGTAAAAATTATCCGTGTCAATATCTAAATCAAAAAACACAAAAAAACTGAGCAAGCTGCGCCGCAGCGATCCTTTCTTCGAGCGCGAGTGCGAGAAGTACGACTTCCCGCTGCCGAGCCGGGAATTCATCATGCAGACGCTCGCCGAGCACGGCGTTCCGCTGGCGTTTCCGGATCTGGCTACCGCGTTGGACATCCTGCCGGTTGAACTCGAGTTCTTCGAGCGCCGCATGTTTGCGATGGAGCGGGATGGGCAGGTCATGCGCAACCGGCGCGGCGACTATCTGCTGCCGTCCAAGGCCGATCTGATCCGCGGCACCGTGCAGGGGCATCCGGATGGTTACGGTTTCGTCGTGACCGACGAGGAAGGGCCGGATGTCTTCCTCAGCCCGAACGAGATGCGGGAAGTCCTGCACGGTGACCGGGTGATGGTCCGTCTGGCCGGTGTCGATCGGCGCGGACGGCCCGAGGGCAAGATCGTCGAGGTGCTGGAGCGCGCCAATACGCGCATCGTCGGTCGGGTGCTGGTCGAGCACGGTGTGACCCGGGTGGTGCCGGAGAACCGGCGCATCGCGCAGGAAGTGCTGCTGGCGCCCGGCGGCAAGAAGAAGGTGACGGCCGGGCAGGTGGTGGTGGTTGAGCTGATCGAGCAGCCGACCCGTTATGCGCAGCCGATCGGCCAGGTGGTTGAGGTGCTTGGCAACTACGCTGATCCAGGGATGGAGATCGAGATTGCGCTGCGTAAGCACGAACTGCCCTTCGAGTTCTCCAAGGAGGCCAAGGAGCAGACTCGGCGCCTGCCCGACAAGGTGCGCAAGATGGACTGGAAGGGCAGGGAGGACCTCACGGCCCTGCCTTTGGTGACCATCGACGGCGAGACGGCGCGGGACTTCGACGACGCGGTTTACTGTGAAAAGCAGGGTCGTGGCTTCCGCCTCGTGGTGGCGATCGCCGATGTGTCCCACTATGTGAAGGTGGGCTCCGCACTGGACGGTGAGGCTTACGAGCGCGGCAATTCGGTCTACTTCCCGCGACGGGTGATCCCGATGCTGCCGGAAAAGCTGTCCAACGGGCTTTGTTCGCTCAATCCGCAGG
This sequence comes from Zoogloea sp. GDB6, assembly GCF_056724105.1. Lineage (NCBI taxonomy): Bacteria > Pseudomonadati > Pseudomonadota > Betaproteobacteria > Rhodocyclales > Zoogloeaceae > Zoogloea > Zoogloea sp. GDB6. The sequence continues at coordinate 1,895,223 of NZ_CM161497.1, forward strand.
TGGAGCGCCTGTGCATGGTGTGCGACATGGCGATCTCCCAGACCGGGGCGATCAAGCAGTACCGCTTTTACCCGGCCGTGATGTTCTCGAAGGCGCGCCTGACTTACAACCAGGTCGCGGCTGCCCTTTACGAGCAGGATCCGGCGGCGATCGACAGTGTCGGTGAGTTGCTGCCCAATCTGCAGAACCTGGACAAATTGTTCCGCGTGCTGCTGAAGGCGCGGGCCAAGCGTGGTGCGATCGACTTCGAGACCCAGGAAACCCGGATGATCTTCGACGACAACGGCAAGATCGAGAAGATCGTGCCGGAGAGTCGCAACGATGCGCACCGCCTGATCGAGGAGTGCATGCTGGCGGCTAACGTGTGTGCGTCTGAATTCCTGAGCACCCATGAGCATCCGGCCTTGTACCGGGTGCACGAAGGGCCGACGCCGGAGAAGCTGGCCAAGCTGCGGGAATTCCTGGGCGAGTTCGGTCTGCAGCTGGGTGGGGGTGAGGAGCCCCTTGCCTCTGATTACGCCAAGCTGCTCGAAAAGATCCAGGACCGCCCGGACCTGCAGCTATTGCAGACGGTGATGCTGCGCTCCCTGCGCCAGGCCGTGTACAGCCCCGACAATGTGGGGCACTTCGGCCTTGCCTACGAGGCCTACACCCACTTCACGTCGCCGATCCGCCGCTATCCTGATCTGCTTGTTCACCGGGCGATAAAGGCGGTGCTGGCAGGCGAGCAATACACGCCGGCCCAGGAGGGCGGTGTCTGGGACGAGATCGGTCTGCACTGTTCGATGACCGAAAGGCGTGCGGACGAAGCCGACCGGGACGTTGAGAACTGGCTCAAGTGCTACTACATGCAGGACCGCATCGGCGAGGAGTTCGACGGTAGCGTCTCGGCGGTGGTACCTTTCGGCCTCTTCGTTGCCCTCGATGACGTTTTTGTCGAAGGTCTGGTACATATTTCCGACCTGGGGAGCGATTACTTCCATTTTGACGATGCGCAGCATGCGCTGGTCGGAGAGCGGACCGGCGAACGGTATCGGCTGTCGGACCGCGTGCGTGTGCAGTTGGTGCGGGTCAATATGGAGGCGAGCAAGATCGACTTCCGTCTGATCCAGGGGCCGCAGCGGGTTACCGAGAGGGTCGGCAAGACGGAGAAGGAACGGGAGCGGGCCGCCGCGGAGGCTCCGGCTGCACCGCGCCGGCGCGTCGTCAAGGATGTTGCCCCCGCGCCTGTGGAGCCGCCGGCTCCTGGCGCGCCCAAGAAAAAGGCCGGGAGCCGCAAGACGGAGTCCGCTCCGCCGAAGCCCCGCAAGACCAAGGTAAGCAAGTCTGCCAAGACGACCAAGGCCGCCAAGCCGCGCAAGAACGCTGCCGGTGGCACCAAGAAGAAAGTGAAAGTTCGTGTCTGATCAGTCCAATTCCCGCCTCATCTACGGTTTTCATGCGGTGCTGGCAAAGCTCCGCCATGACCCCGAGGGCATCTTCGAAATCTTTACCGATGCGCAGCGTAACGACGCCAGAGCACGGGATCTGTTGCGCCACGCCCAACAACTCGGCACACGGGTCATCCCGTCCGAAGGGGAGCGCCTCGACAAGATGGTGGGCACCCGGCGGCACCAGGGGGTCGTGGCCCGCATCGACTCCCGTCGCAAGGAGCTCAAGCTGCCCGACGTGCTCGATGGCCTCACTGAGCCGGCGCTGCTGCTGGTGCTCGATGGCATCCAGGATCCCCACAACCTCGGTGCGTGTCTGCGGGTTGCCGATGCCGCGGGCGCCCATGCGGTCATCGCACCGAAGGACAAGGCTGTCGGCCTTAACGCCACTGCCGTGAAGGTGGCCAGCGGCGCAGCCGACACGGTGCCCTACATCACCGTCACCAATCTGGCGCGTGCATTGAGGGAGATGCAGGAGGCCGGCGTCTGGGTGCTGGGTGCGGCCGGTGAGGCCGAAAAAACCATTCATACCGTGGACCAAAAGGGCTCCATCGCCTGGGTTCTCGGCGCAGAAGGGGATGGCCTGCGACGCCTGACCCGCGAGACCTGTGATGAACTGGTGAGCATTCCGATGTACGGCACCGTCGAGAGCCTGAACGTGTCCGTCGCCAGCGGCCTCTGCCTGTTCGAGGCGCGCCGCCAGCGGGCCTGAGCATGAAGATCGGTTACCGGGAGGCCCGGCGCCTACTGCGTCAGTGCAGCAGTGGGGCTCTCGGTTCCCACTCGGTAGCCGAGCCGGGCTATCCCTATGTGACCCTGCTCCCCTATGTTCTGGATGGGGAGTGTCGTCCGCTCTTTCTGCTGAGTGGTCTGGCTGAGCATACGCGCAACGTCCTATCCGATCCGCGAGTCAGCCTGCTGGTTGCGGATGGCGGGGGAGGGCCACTCCGGCAGGTGCGCATGACCCTGCTCGGGCGGCTGGAAATGTTGGAGTTGGATGAGGCTGAACGTAGCCGCTTTCTTCGCTACAGCCCCGAGTCTGCGGATTATCTTGCGCTTGGGGATTTCCGGTTCTACCGGCTGGATCCGCTCAAAGTTCGCTTCATTGCGGGTTTCGGCAGGATGGGGTGGAGTGACGTGGAGGCCTTGCCCTTGGCCCTTAGTGGGTTTGAAGAGCAGACCTTGTTGGCACGGCTGGCTCGGCGCGTGCCGGTTGGCGTCGAGCTTCTTGGCGTGGACTGCGAGGGGGTCGATGCCCGCGTGGGCGGTGTCTTCCGCCGTTGGGCGTTGGCGCCACAGCCGCTGTCCCTGGATGCGCTGGAAACGGCTGTGGGGCAAGTGCTGGATGGATTGTCGGACTACCCGTCGGGCCTGTCCGACAATCTGGCCTGAGTTCAGTCAACTCGATTGAGCTTGTCCATGTATTGCTTGGTGAACACCCGGTCAGGCAGATCCTTTGGTCCCATCTGCGTGTAGCGCAGCACCGAGACATCCCCCTTCTTGAGTGCATCTTCCATGATCAGCTGGGTGGGGCGCACACGTCCGCCCAGGGTCTGGAACTTCTCGTAGCGACAGACCTTCAGCAGGCGGTCGGACAGGGAGTAGAACTCCGCCCGATGGGGCCAGTTGTTGGCCTGGCGTACCCAGTACAAGACTTTTGCATACGTGACGCCCCGGTCGACGGCGGTGAGTTCGAACACGTACATCTTCTCCCCGTCAATGGTGTCGGTCCTCAGCAGCTTGGGCTCGTAGTCGCCGGCGAAGTTGGCACGAGCCAAGTCCCCGTTTGCAACCTGACCGGTCAGGCGCTGGGCCAGCGATAGTCGCACCGGTTGCGAAACGTTGGGCATGAAGACCCAGAGATCGCGTCCGCGCATCAGCATGGCCTGGCCTTTGTCGCTGGCAGGCTCCAGGGTCTGGACGATCGTGTTTTCGTTGCCCTTCGACAGGATCCGGTATTTCCGCTCTTCTGCCTGTTCTCCTGGGCTATTGGAGTTGATGTCGATGACGACCTGGAAGCCGTCACGGGGGAAGCGTACTTCATCCGCCTTGGCGACGACGCTGCGGGCGAGATCGGTGTCATCGGCATGGGATATTCCGCTGCCGACAAGGGCTGAAGCTGTAAGCGCGAGGCTTGCAAAGCGCGCTAGCGCGCGAGGAAGGCAAAATTTGAGGCTCATAATGTTATCCTTGAAAAGCAAACAACATAGACTCGCGCACCGATGCCAATTATTCGTGTTGACAACGTAAGCAAGGTATATCAACTCGGTGAGCAGGAAGTTACAGCTCTCGAGGGGGTGTCGCTGACCGTTGAGCCTGGCGTGTTCATGGCGATTGCAGGCCCTTCGGGGAGCGGGAAGTCCACGCTTCTGAATATCATGGGATGTATCGATACGCCAAGCAAAGGTTCGGTGGAAATCGAAGGTAAGGATGTCTCCGGCCAAACGCCCGACGAACTTGCTGGAGTCCGGGCCAGAACCATCGGCTTTATTTTTCAGACCTTTAACCTGCTGCCTGTCCTTTCCGCCGAGGAGAACGTCGAGTACCCCTTGTTACAGATGTCGGAAGTCTCGAAGGAAGAACGACAGGAGAGGGTCGCCCGTTACCTCTCGATGGTGGGTCTCAGCAAGTATGCCCGTCATCGGCCCAACCAGTTGTCTGGCGGGCAGCGCCAGCGTGTGGCGATTGCACGGGCCCTGGTCACGAACTCGCGGGTTGTGCTGGCGGACGAGCCTACCGCCAACCTGGACCGTAGAACCGGGGAGAGCATCCTCAATTTGATGCGTGACATCAATCAGAACTCGGGCACGACATTTGTCTTCTCGACCCACGACAAGAGGGTGATGAATCGAGCCGACCGTCTGGTGCGCATGGAGGACGGGAAAATCACGGCGCTCGGCCTGAAGCGGGACGGCGCGTGGATCTTCGTGCAGGACCGTCGCACGCCTGGTGACGACCCTGATATTTGATTCATTTGAGACGAGAGAACAAGGGGAAAGTGATGCGTTTCACTTTGAAACCTGGCGGCCTCGGGCTGGCATTGGCTTGGCTGTTTGCTGGAGGGCATGCATTTGCGGCAGAGCCGGATCTCAGTGTCGATGAGCTTGAGGACTCCAAGTCGGTCCAGACGAGTGGCCATCTGCAGTTCGATCTGGCGCGGACGTATGCAAAGCCGGAGCACTGGTCTATGGCGCGGGGGCGTGCCGAGCTGACGGCGCAAGGGGGAGGAGATGTTTTCAAATGGAAAATCTCCGGCCGGGCTGATGCGGACGCAGTTTTCGGGATCGACTCCGGTTTCTATCCCGATGCGGTCAGGCGGGACCAGCAATATGAGTTCAATTTTCGGGAAACCTTCGTAGACTTTTCCGCCGGTGACGTGGACTTCCGGATCGGTCGCCAGCACATCGTCTGGGGGGAAATGGTCGGTCTGTTCTTCGCCGACGTCGTGTCTGCGCGTGATCTACGGACCTTCTACCTGCCTGACTTCGAACAACTCCGTATCCCTCAATGGGCTGCCCGCGCCGAATACTATTTTGGGGATACGCATGCAGAGCTGATCTGGATTCCCGTGCCTAGTTACGACAAGATCGGTAAACCTGGTGCCGAATTCTATCCCTTGCCGAAAGGGGCGAATGTCCGTGGCGAGGTCAAGCCGGATTCATCGCTGGGCAACACCAACTGGGGGGGGCGACTGTCCCGTCTGGTTGGCGGTTGGGATCTGTCGGGCTTCTACTATCGTAGCGAAGATGTGGCACAGACCTTCTACATGGTTGGGGCGAACGAGTTCGAGCCCCGCCATGAGCGCATCAGTCAGACCGGTGGAACGCTTGCCAAAGACTTCGGCGATTTTGTGCTGAAGAGCGAAGTCGTTCAAACCCGAGGCCGGAAATTCAATAGTTACAATCCTGCGGCCCCGTTTGGTCTTACGGCTCAAAATACTGTCGATTATGTTGTGGGCGTTGACATCCCCGCGTTCAATGATGGGCGGGTGAATCTCCAGTATTTCGCCCGTCGCATGCTCAATCACGATCCGTTTACGGGGCTGGAGCGTACTGAGGGAGGGGCCAGCGTGCTTCTCAACACCAAGCTCAACAGAGCATGGGAGGCTGAGGCATTATTGGTCTCGATGCTCAATCGCACGGATTACATGTTCCGCCCGAAGGTGATCTGGTCGGCATCCAAGAGCTGGAGGCTTACGTTTGGCGCAGATGTTTTCGGTGGCAAACCACAAGGAATGTTTGGCCGATATGATCATCAGGATCGGGTCTACACCGAAGCGCGCTGGTATTTTTGAAATGCTTGGTCGTTTCGTAGGACGTTTGCTTGAATTAATGTCTTCGGGATGGTCGGCGGCTTGACTTCTGGGCCTTTTCCTGTTGGCGTGATGTTTTTCTCCGGAGGCGCTCAGCGGGCTGCCGTAATATCCGATTGTTATCATTCGACGGCTGTGGGTTGGCCGAATTAAGGGGATGGACCTTATGAAACGTGTTTTCACGATGACTGTGCTGACTTGTGTCGCCGCGGGTTTGGTGGGGTGTGCCACAACCTACCCGCCTGCACCGGCGACGGCAGCAACGAGTGACTACAATTACCTGATCGGCCCTGGTGATTCACTGAACATCGTCGTGTGGCGTAACCCCGAGTTGTCGATGTCGGTTCCCGTTCGCCCCGATGGCAAGATCACCACCCCGTTGGTTGAAGATTTACCTGCTTCCGGTCGTGATTCGACGGCGTTGGCCCGGGAGATCGAGAAGGCGTTGGCGAAGTACATCCGTGATCCGGTTGTCACTGTGATTGTGGGGAATTTTGTCGGGCCCTACTCCGAGCAGATCCGCGTACTGGGCGAAGCCACCAAACCTCAGACTCTGCCATACCGCCAGCAAATGTCGTTGCTGGATGTGATGATCGCGGTTGGCGGCATCACCGACTTTGCGGACGGCAATCATGCGACCTTACTGCGAACCACTGAGGGTAACAAGCAGTACACGGTTCGTCTGAAAGATCTCATCAAGCGTGGCGATGTATCAGCCAATGTGGAAATGAAGCCGGGCGACGTGTTGATCATTCCTCAAAGCTGGTTCTGATTCTTCTCTTGATGTCGCCCCGGGATATCCCGGGGCAGTTTTCGGAAATTCCTAATGGAAGACATTCTCCGACAGTTGTCGAGCGTTCTGCGCAGTATGTGGCTATACCGCTGGTGGGGTTTGGCCGTGGCTTGGATCGTTGGCCCCATTGCGGCTGCAACGGTCTACATGCTGCCTGATCGCTACGAGTCATCGGCCCGTGTATACGTTGATACGCAATCCATCCTCAAGCCGCTGATGTCCGGTCTGGCAGTGCAGCCTAACATCGACCAGCAAATCGTTATCCTGAGCCGGACGCTTATCAGTCGTCCAAATGTGGAGAAATTAATCCGCATGGCCGACCTTGATCTGGCTGTCAAGAGCAAGGAGGAGCGTGAGAATCTCATATCAAAGGTTACTAAGTCTTTGGAGATTCGTATTGCGGGCCAGGATAATCTATATACGCTGGCTTATACCGATACCGATGCGGAGCGTGCCAAGCGTGTAGTCCAGTCGCTCGTTTCCATGTTTGTTGAATCGGGTCTGGGTGATAAACGGAGGGATTCCGACACAGCTCGGAAATTTATTGAAGAGCAAATCAAGAGCTATGAGCAAAAGCTCGAAGAGGCGGAGAACCGTCTGAAGGAATATAAGCTACGTAATCTGAACAGCGTAGGCGGCGGTGGGCGTGACTATTTCGGAAGAATGAGTGAAGTCCATGAGCAACTCAATCAGGCGCGGCTTGCGTTGCGTGAGGCAGAGAATTCAAGGGATGCCCTGAAGCGCCAGATTACCGGTGAAGAGCCTGTTTTTTTACCGGAGAATCCATCCAGCTCAACGTTATCCTCCATATCCGTTCCGGAGTTGGACGGGCGTATTGAAGTATTGAAAAAAAATCTGGACTCCCTGCTTCAACGCTATACGGAGCAGCATCCTGACGTTGTTGGCGCGCGGAAGATGATTGAAAGCCTGGAGGCTCAAAAGGCCAGCGAGGTTCAGGCGCGTCGTAAAGCGGCGGCGACAAGCGGGGGGGCACATGTGCCTTCCGTAAATGCGAACCCTGTGTACCAGCAACTGAAGATGTCGCTGGCAGAGGCGGAAGCCAATGTTGCTTCGCTGAAGGCTCGGGTGGCGGAATATGAGAGCCGGGTGCAGGCGTTGACCGCATCCTCCCGGATGTTGCCGCAACTTGAGGCTGAGTTTACTCAGCTCAACCGGGACTACGACATCAATAAGCGCAATTACGATGCCCTGGTTGCTCGGCGTGAGTCGGCCGCGATGGCCGTGGAAATGGGCGCAACGTCTGGTGTGGCTGATTTTCGTCTGATTGATCCACCTACTGTTCCGAGCAAGCCAACGGCACCCAATCGTTTGCTGTTGATGCCTGCAGGTGGCGGAGCAGCCCTATTGCTGGGGGCCGTAGTGACTTTCCTGATGAGTCAGATCCGCCCGACTTTTGCTGACAGTTCCGCTCTGCGGGAGGTAACGGGACTAGCGGTGCTTGGATCTGTGAGCAGGCTGGCCGATTCTGAATTCTTGCGTAAGCAGCGCCGTGGAAAGATCGCATTCCTGTGTGCAGTAGGAGGACTTATCGGCCTGTTTGGTGCGATGACCGTCTCCCTGATATTGACCAGGATGGGCTGAGGTAAAACATGAGCATTATCGAGAAGGCTGTCGAACGGCTTGAGCAGCTTCAGAAAGCCGGTGCAAGCGATGCACCTCAAACAGAGATCCTGAATGAGGAGGGAGCGGAGCCGACTCCAGCTCCGATCGTAGTGGCTGCTCCATCGGAGGGGGCGCCGAGTACAGAGCCCCAGTCAGCTGATTCCGCTCCTGCAATCAGCACTAGCAGTGCGAATGACCGCTACGTAGAAATCGATCTCGACCGATTGAATTCAGTCGGAATCGTGACCCCGAATGCGCCGCGCTCGTTGATTGGTGATGAGTTCCGGATCATCAAACGTCCTCTTTTGCGGAACGTGCAGGGCAAAGGGGCCGCAGAAGTCAAGAACGCGAATCTGATCATGGTGACCAGCTCGCTGCCGGGCGAGGGCAAGAGCTTCAGTTCGATCAATCTTGCGATCAGCATGGCGATGGAACTCGACCATACCGTGCTGTTGATCGATGCGGATGTGTCAAGGCCGTCAGTTCTGAACGTGCTCGGTTTGCCGCCTCGAAAAGGGTTGATGGACGTAATGACATCGACTGATGTCAAACTTGGTGACGTCTTGCTTAGGACCAATATTGAGAAATTGAGCCTCCTACCCGCAGGAACGCCTCATCCGCGGGCAACCGAGTTTCTGGCTAGCGATGCAATGAATAGCCTTTTGGCGGAGCTGGCGGAGCGCTATTCGGATCGCATCATCGTTTTCGATTCTCCGCCGCTGCTGGTGACTACGGAGTCTCGGGTGCTTGCAACCCATATGGGGCAGATCGTCATGGTTGTTGAAGCCCATAAGACAACTCGGGCTGCAGTTACGCAAGCCTTGGCGACCATTGATAGTTGTCCAGTACGTTTGATGTTGTTGAATAAAACCCAGCATGCCGGGAGTGATTCTTACGGCTATGGCTACGGCTATGGTTATGGCTACGGCTATGGCTACGGACACGGATCGAAGGATAAGACGTGAGAGTTCGTCGTCAATCGATGCGCAAGTTGTCATCGTTTCCGTATTGTCTGACAGTTCTGGCCGTTTCCATCAGTGGGTTGGCGTATGCGCAACAGGTTCCCGTGGCTATTGGCGCAAGGGGAGCTGATTCAGATATGTCGCGTTCCCCGTTGAGCATTGTCCCGTCTGTTGCGCTGATCGAAACCGTCACGGACAACGTCATGCTGTCTAAGAGATCCGAGGCTCGTTCGGATTTCATTACGCAAGTTAGCCCGACGGTGAGTGTCAGTTCCGGAGCCGGTGTCATACAGGGCAATTTGCAGGCGGCGTTTAATGGAACCTTCTACGGTGAGGATTCGAGCCGCAATCAAGGCTTTCTGACCATGCGCGGCGCTGGTCGCGTAGAGGCGTGGAGGCAGCATGGATTCATCGATTTGAATGCATCCGTCACTCGGGAGACCCTGTCTGTCTTCGCCCCCCAAGCTGCCGATTCGGTCACAGGGACCAACAATATTGGCGAGGTTCGTAATTTCTCGGTAGCGCCTACCTTCATTGAGCACTTTGGAGATGCAGGAAGCGTTGAAATTCGCTACCTGCTTGGTGAGACGACGAGCTCGGGGGCTGGGTTCAAATCAAGCAGGAACAACGCCCTCTCTTTCAATATTGGTGATCCAGCGGCTTTTGGAAATATTGGCTGGTCCTTGGCCGGGTCGGACAGTGTTATGTCCACGTCGGGTGCGCGCGATTTGAAGCAGCAGATTGTCCGTTTTACCGGTCAATTGAAAATGACGCCGCAGCTTCAATTAAGGCTTATCGGGGGGGTTGAAGGTAATAATATTAACTCCGCTAATACGGAACGTTCGCGCATATACGGTGCTGGAGCCGACTGGACGCCAAGCCCGGTGACCAAGTTGTCGGCACTTTGGGAGGATCGTTTTTTTGGCCCCGGATTTCAGCTTTCTGCCGAACATCGTGGTCCACTGTATGCAGCCAAGCTCACGTATTCGAAGGACGTCAACTCCACGAGCCAGTCACTGTCGGCGTTTTCGGCTATCAGCACCTATGATCTCCTGATGTCCTTGACGCAGAGTAGTCATCCCAATGTTGTAGAGCGTGATGCATTTGTTCGTCAGTTCATTACAGCCCAGGGCCTGCCACAAAACGTCGGTGTCAGTCAGGCCGTGTTGTCGAATGGATTGTTTCTGGACCGACGCGTGGGTGTCGAGATGAGCCTTCTCGGTGTGCGTAATACCTTGGTTTTTTCCGCTTTTCATTCAGAAAGAAATCGCTTCTCCGAGCAGTCTTTTTCTGCTTTTGGCGGCGATTTTCAAAATGCAAGTCGTGTCAGGGAAAACAGTGCTTCAGTCGTGCTCAGTCACAAGTTGACGGCGGACATGTCTGCTAACGCGGGTCTGACCGTCAGTAATAGTTCTCGTGACACAACTGATGCGGGGCTTGATCCGACGATGCGTATGCGCCGCGTATCTACGGACCTCGTTTCCAGGTTGGGTAGAAGGGCAAATGGTATTCTGACTCTTCGGAATGTTCGGGGTGAGGGCGCCAGTAACTATAGTGAGAATGCCGCTGTTGGCTCCGTCTTTATTACGTTCTGACTCTGTATATGTACGAAGCCCATTTCGGTCTCAAGGGAAAGCCCTTTCAACTTAATCCCGATCCAAGTTTCTTTTACGGCAGTCGTGGTCACCGCCGGGCAATGGCTTACCTGGAATATGGGCTCCATCAAAACGAAGGTTTCATAGTCATAACGGGTGAAGTTGGGGCGGGTAAGACCCTTTTGGTGCGCAGCTTGCTGGAGAAGTTGGATCCGAGCAAGATTATTGCGGCGAACCTTGTAAGTACTCAGATCGATGCGGACGATATCCTTCGGCTGGTTGCTGCCTCTTTCGGCATTCCGAGCAGAAACCTCTCCAAGAGTGACCTGCTGTTGGCAATCGAGTCTTTTCTGGTTTCCACTACGGCGAAGGGGAAACGAGCACTGTTGATTGTGGATGAGGCGCAGAATCTCACTCCACGAGCTGTGGAAGAGTTGCGCATGCTCTCCAATTTTCAGCTAGAAGACCACGCATTGTTGCAGAGTTTCTTGGTCGGGCAGCCTGAGTTCCGAAAGATCATGCAGAGTCCAGAAATGATCCAGCTTCGCCAACGGGTCATTGCTTCTTATCATCTGGGGCCCCTGGATCTGCAGGAGACGCAGGCGTATGTAGAGCACCGGCTGACTTGTGTTGGCTGGAACGGAAATCCTGCCTTTGACTCGGAGGCAATGACCGCAATTTTCAAATATAGCCAGGGGATCCCACGTCGTATCAACGCACTGTGTGACAGGATTATGCTAGCTGCCTTTCTTGGGGATGAGCGGCGAATCTCAGGTGAAATCGTCGAACAGACAGCGGCCGAGATGCGTGAAGAACAGGTCGTCCCCGAAAGTGGTTCCGATTCGGCGGATTCCCCGCGACAGGTGATGGGGCTGCTGGCTGCTGGCGTAGATCTGCAGGCTATCTTGGCTAATCCTAGGGCTGCACGAGCATTGGCAGAGATTGGTCCGGGTTACGACGTGGTGCGTATCGAGGAGCGTATTGCGCTATTGGAGCGGACCTTGTCGATAACATTGAATGCACTTTCTCAGTTGATTGGAACTGCGCAGGAGGCTTCCGGGCCGGAAAGTGACGCGGGGTCACAATGAAGAATTTCAGCGGACCTTCTGTTCGAAACGCGTTGACCATCGATGTGGAAGATTATTTCCAGGTGTCGGCCTTGGCTCCGCATTTCCCAAAGGATGTCTGGGACGATACGCCCTGCCGAGTGGAGCGGAACGTTCAGAGGATTCTTGAGATGCTCCATGAGGAAGGCGCCAAAGCAACTTTCTTTACATTAGGCTGGATCGCCGAGCGCTATCCGATGCTAATTCGTCTGATTGCGGCGGAGGGCCATGAACTAGCGAGTCATGGATACGGCCATGAGAGGGCCAGTGCGCAGACTCCCGAGGCCTTCCTGGCAGACATCAAGTTAGCTAAGGTGGTGTTGGAGGATATCGCGAGTTGCCAGGTAAGCGGTTATCGCGCTCCGAGTTTTTCTATTGGTCAGTCTAATCCATGGGCGCACGCTTGTATTGAAGAAGCAGGATATCGCTATAGTTCAAGCGTCTATCCCGTGAAGCATGATCATTACGGAGTGCCAGATGCACCTCGCTTCCCTTATGTAGTTGGCAGAGGGCTCGTCGAGATCCCGATCAGTACTGTGCGTCAATTTGGACGGAACTGGCCGGTGGGCGGCGGGGGCTATTTTCGGCTTCTGCCTTATTTCGTCTCTTCCTGGGGAATCCGGAAAGTGAATGAGGCCGACGGTAAGCCGGCAATCTTTTATTTTCATCCATGGGAGATTGATCCCGGGCAGCCAGTCGTATCCCAAGCGAGTGCCAAGACCCGTTTTCGGCATTACGTGAACCTTTCACGTACTGAGGCACGTCTGCAGCGTCTCCTGGGGGATTTTGCCTGGGGGCGGATGGATGAAGTGTTTCTCCCCTTGGCCAAGCCGATTGTTTAAGGTTCTGCGATGTCTGATGTGATTGTGCGTCCCTTTGTGGACAGTGATGCAGCGCGCTGGAACGAATTTGTGTTCGCCAGTCCCGATGCGACTTTTTTCCATAGGATCGAATGGCGGGATCTGATGCAGAGGATTTTCCGGCATCGAACACACTACTGGTTGGCAGAGCGCGGTGGAGAAATTGTCGCTGTCCTGCCTTTGGTTGAAGTAAAGAGCACTTTGTTTGGTCATGCGCTCACATCGTTGCCTTTCGCTGTCTATGGGGGAGTGGCGGGCAATGACGGAGAGGCGGTGTGCGCCCTGGAGGCAGCTGCCGAGGATCTGGCGCAAAAGGTTGGCGTCCAGCATCTGGAGTATAGGAATCTCCACGAACGTCATCCTGAGTGGCCGAGGCAGGATTTGTATGTGACTTTCCGCAAGGAAATCCAGGCAGACGATGAGGCGAACATGCAGGCCATCCCGCGCAAGCAGAGGGCCATGGTGCGCAAGGGCATCAAGAACGGGTTGCGTAGCGCTATTGACGATTCTGCAGATCGTTTTTTTACCTTGTATTCCGATAATGTACTGAGGCACGGTACTCCGGCGTTGCCCAAGAAGTTCTTTGAGGCCTTGCTACTGGCTTTCGGTAAGGATTGCGACATCATGACGGTGACTACCAATGATGGAAGACCGCTCTCTTCCGTGCTCACCTTCTATTTCCGTGACGAGATTCTGCCTTATTACGCCGGAGACGATGTTGCTGCTCGCGATCTGGCCGCCAATGACTTCAAGTATTGGGCGCTGATGCGTCATGCGGCTTTGCGCGGATGCCGTATTTTTGACTACGGGCGTAGCAAGGTCGGAACGGGGCCCTATCACTTCAAGAAGAACTGGGGGTTCGAGCCCACGCCACTGTCCTACGAGTACCGCCTTTTCAAGCGGGACTCTGTTCCACAGAATAATCCCATGAATCCCAAGTATCGAGCCTTTATCGCGCTATGGAAGCGCCTTCCCCTTGGGGTGGCTAATTGGTTGGGGCCCGTTTTGGTCCGCAATCTGGGTTAGGGATATGGATCTCATGAAGTTTTCTGTCCGGCGGGTGCATTGGGGAGAAGCCTGATGAACGCTTCGGTTCGACAAGTTCTCATTGCACTGGGCGCCGTGTTCGCCTGGGTTATCGTGTGGTATCACGACACGTCGGCAGAGATCCTCAATATCTGGTGGCGCTCGGAGACTTTTGCGCACGGACTGCTCGTTTTGCCAATATTTGCTTGGCTGGTGTGGCGAAGTACTGATCGGCTGGTTGGGGAGCCTGTGCGCCCGTGCTGGGCAATGTCGCTGCTTATTTTATTTGCAGGGACGATCTGGCTTTTGGGCGAACTCTCTAGTGTCGCTTCTGTGACCCATGTGGCGTTGGCCTTGCTGCTCATTTTCAGTCTGATCGGAGTTCTTGGGCTGAGTCTGGCGCGGGTACTGGCTTTCCCGATCCTGTTTCTTTTCTTCGGTGTGCCGATCGGGGAGTTCCTGCTTCCGACCATGATGAAGTACACCGCGCTATTTACAGTCGCAGCCGTGCGGATGTCCGGTGTTCCCGTCTATCAGGAAGGGTTGCATTTCGTGGTGCCCAATGGACGCTGGTCAGTCGTTGAGGCCTGTAGTGGCGTGCGCTACCTGATAGCGTCTCTCATGGTGGGGACGCTTTACGCTTATCTCAGTTATCGAAGCTTGAAGAGACGACTGCTTTTTGTCGCCTGCGCGATCGTCGTACCCGTCGTGGCCAATTGGCTGCGCGCGTACATGATCGTTATGCTTGGCTACTTGAGTGACAACGCTATAGCTACAGGGGTTGATCACATCCTTTATGGATGGTTGTTTTTCGGCATTGTGATCATGTTGATGTTCTGGATTGGAGGGCGCTGGCGGGAGGATCTTGCGCCCGGCGTTGCGGCGCCTGACCTTCGGTCCATCACCACCGATATGCCGGGGTTTTCTGCCTTGGCGCTACGTGTGGCGCCGCTCGCCGTTGCAGTGGCTGTCTGGCCACTGCTACTAGGCGCGCTTGAACGTCCCGATGCTGCACAGCATCAGTCCTTGTCTGAGGTTCCCGCAATGCGTTTGACGGGGCGCTGGGAGGAGTCGGCTGCAGGGGCGTCGGGGGATTTCAAGCCCTCATTTCAGGGATTTCAACAGCAAGTGTTGCGTCATTTTACGGATGGCCGGAATCGTGTCTCTGTCTATGTCGCTGTTTATGCACAGCAGGGAAATGGTAGAGAGCTGGTGAATACGTCGAACCAGCTGCTGCAGCCCTCGAACGAGAACTGGAGCCGGGTGGCTGAGGTGCGAGGACCGGATTGGGGGAGTGGCCCTTGGTTACACTCGGTGTTGGCGGGGCGGGGCAGATCAATCACGGTCTTGTCGGGATACTGGATTAATGGTCGTCTGGTGACGAATGACTATATGGCTAAGGCTTTGCTTGCATTGATAAAGTTGGAAGGGCGTCCGGATACGTCGGCTTATGTGGCCGTCTGGGCAAGTGCTTCTGATGAAAGAGGGGCGGATGAGCAATTGGAAGCGTTTCGACGTGACAATGGCACGAATTTGATCGATGCCTTGGTCGCACTTGGTGCGTCGGGCTGAGGCAGAGGCACTGTTCTGGCAGTTTGAATCGAGAATGCTTTCCGCATTTTCAAATATCGTTGTGACTAAGGGTAGAATCCCGCCCCGGCGGAATCATTCAATAGGCATTGAGATGTGGTCATGTACCGGCTCGATGGACAACAGGTAAGAGAATTATGTGCGGTATAGCCGGGCTCGTCGATACGAGAGGTAAGCAGACGTTTGCGCGAGATCTCATTCAGCGCATGAACGACATTCAGCAGCACCGGGGGCCTGACGAGGGAGGCTATCACTTTGAGCCGGGTATTGCGTTTGCTCATCGACGCCTGTCCATCATCGACATCTCGACCGGTCAGCAGCCGCTGTTCAATGAGGACGGTTCGGTTGTCGTAGTCTTCAATGGGGAAATTTACAATTTCCAGGAGTTGATTCCCGAACTGACGGCATTGGGGCACCGTTTCCATACCCGTAGCGATACGGAGGTCATCGTCCACGCCTGGGAGGCTTGGGGTGAGGAATGCGTCAAGAGATTCCGTGGCATGTTTGCGTTTGCCCTGTGGGATCGAAACCGGCAGACCTTCTTCATGGCCCGGGATCGGATGGGCGTCAAGCCGATGTATTACGCAGTGCTGTCCGATGGCACGCTATTGTTCGGTTCCGAGTTGAAGGTTCTGATGCAGCATCCAGGGCTGGACAGGACCATGGACCCGCTGGCCGTCGAGGAATATTTTGCGCTTGGTTATGTGGCAGAGCCGCGCACTATCTTCAAGGGCGCACGCAAGCTCGACCCGGGCTTCTCCCTGACCATTCGTCATGGCCAACCGCTTCCTGAACCTAAGCCATACTGGGATGTACGCTTCACGCTCGACAACCACCTGAGCCTCCCGGATGCCGCCGCCGAACTGACGGATCGTCTCCGGGAGTCAGTGCGCTTGCGCATGATTTCTGAAGTGCCATTGGGCGCCTTCCTTTCTGGCGGCGTCGACTCCAGTGCAGTCGTTGCAACGATGGCTGGGATTTCGAGCGAACCTGTGAATACTTGCTCGATCGGATTTGATGATCCAGCCTTTAATGAGTCCGCATTTGCACAGATGGTGGCTGAGCGTTACCGCACCAACCATCGTCTGGAAACCGTGAAGTCAGATGATTTCGATCTGATCGATACGCTGGCCGCCCTCTATGACGAGCCTTATGCCGATAGTTCGGCGATTCCAACCTACCGGGTCTGTCAACTGGCACGCAAGTATGTGACGGTCGCTCTGTCCGGAGATGGGGGGGACGAGAACATGGGGGGGTACCGGCGTTATCGCTTCCACATGATGGAAGAAAAAATGCGAAGTGGCCTGCCCCATTCGGTGCGCAAACCGGTTTTTGGCCTCCTGGGCCGTCTGTATCCCAAGGCCGATTGGGCTCCGCGGGTGTTTCGCGCGAAGACTACTTTTCAGGCATTGGCGCGGGACTCTGTCCAGGCGTATTTCCATTCGGTCTCCATTCTGCGTGACGACATGCGTCGTCAGCTTTTCTCCCAGACCTTCCGTAATCAACTTGCCGGTTATAACGCCGTCGAAGTGTTCCGGCGACATGCGGCCAACGCCGGTACCGACGATGCGTTGGCCTTGGTGCAGTATCTGGACATCAAGACGTATTTGGTTGGCGACATCAACACCAAGGTCGATCGGGCCAGCATGGCTCATTCGCTTGAAGTGCGGGAGCCGTTGATGGATCACCCACTCGTGGAGTGGCTCGCCAGTCTGCCTACCCATTTGAAGATCAAGGGGCAGGAAGGGAAGTTCTTGTTCAAGAAGGCTATGGAGCCGATGTTGCCGAACGACGTGCTCTACCGTCCGAAGATGGGTTTTGCTGTGCCATTGGCCCGGTGGTTCCGTGGTCCGCTCAAGGAAAGGGTCGAGAGCGCCCTGTTCGGCGATGTGCTGAGAAATACGGGCCTCTTCAACGACAAGTATCTCCGTCACGTGGTTGACGCCCATCAGTCCGGCGCTCGTGATTACAGTTCGACGATCTGGACCATCTTGATGTTTGAAGCTTTTGTCCGCAATAGCATGAGAAGCGTCACGCCTTTGGTCGATAAAGGGGTGGCGGTATGACCCGTATTCTTCATATTCTGGACCATTCCCTGCCGCTGCATAGTGGCTACACTTTTCGTACTGCCTCCATTCTCAAGCAGCAAGGTTTGCGTGGTTGGGAGACCTTTCATCTGACTACACCCAAGCAGGGGCTCAGCGAAGGGGGATCGGAAGTGGCAGGCGGTTGGGTATTCCACCGTACGCCGAACCAGGGAAACGAGGGGCTGGTCAGCCAGATGCGCCTGACCACCCGGCGTCTCGACGAGTTGGTGCGCGAAATCCGTCCGGACATCCTGCATGCCCATTCTCCGGTGTTGAACGCGCTGCCAGCCCTGCGAGTGGGGAAGAAGCATGGGATTCCTGTGGTCTACGAAGTGCGTGCATTCTGGGAGGATGCGGCGGTAGACCATGGCACGACATCCGAAGGCAGTCTGCGCTATCGGTTGACGCGTGCGTTGGAAACCTATGCGTTGCGGAGAGCCGACCAAGTGACCACCATTTGTGAAGGGCTGCGCAGGGACATCTCGGCGCGGGGTATTGCTCCGGACAAGATTACCGTGATCCCCAATGCGGTAGACGTTGACTCCTTCCAGTTGCGTGGTGAGGCGGATCTTGCGCTGCGTCAGCAGTTGGGGCTGGAAGGCATGACCGTGGTGGGGTTTGTCGGCTCCTTCTATGGTTATGAGGGCCTGGATCTGCTGGTGTCCGCTGCGGCCAGATTGCTTGCACAACGTCCCAATTTACGTGTGTTGCTGGTGGGCGGAGGACCTCAGGACGCCAATCTGAAAGCCCAGGTGGCGGCCCTTGGCATTGCTGACAGGGTCGTGTTTACAGGTCGGGTGCCCCATGCTGACGTCCAGAACTACTACGATCTGATCGACGTGCTAGCGTATCCGCGCATTCCCATCCGCCTGACCGAGTTGGTGACGCCACTGAAGCCCCTTGAGGCGATGGCTCAGGGGCGGATGTTCGTTGCATCCGATGTGGGCGGGCACAGGGAACTGGTGCGTCATGGTGAAACCGGTTTCCTGTTCAAGGCCGGCGACGAACAGGCCCTGGCAGCGTCGATCGAAGAAATATTGAGCAAGCGCGACATGTGGCCGAAGATTCGCACCCAGGCTCGTTATTTTGTCGAGGTCGAGCGAACTTGGAAGGGAAGTGTTGAGCGCTATGTGGATGTCTACGGCCGTGCGTTGGCCGCTCATGGACGTTCTCTGTCGCACTGAAGGTCTGAATAGACTCGTCGCCGTCAAGTATTGCCGCGCATGAATATCCTTTTTATTTGCCATCGTTTCCCGTACCCCCCTGTTGGTGGGGCAAAGGTCCGGGCCTTCCACATGATCCGCCATCTGTCGGGACAAGGGCACAGAGTGACAGTCTGTTCCCTGGCGCGTTCCGAGGATGAGGTGAAGGAGGGGAAGGGAATCGCTCCTTTCTGTGAAGGGTTCGAGATGGCCGTCGTGAAAGGCCCTGTGCAGGTATTGCGGATGGTGACTAGCCTGGTTACTCCGGGTTCCGCCTCAGAAGCCTTTTTCTATTCGCCCGAGTTGCAGGGCCGTATTGATTCTCTTCTTGAAGAGAAGTCGTGGGATCTGATCGTTGTTCATTGCTCGTCTGTCGCACGTTATGTAGAAAATGTGAATCACATTCCTAAATTGCTCGACTACTGCGACATGGATTCCCAGAAGTGGTTGGAATACGTGCGCTACAGGCGTTTCCCGGTATCAGCCGGTTACTGGTTGGAGGGCCGTAAGATCCTCAACGCAGAAAAGCGAATCGCCCGAAAGTTCGATCTGGGGGCGGTCGCAACCGTTGCCGAACAACGAACACTGGACAGCTTCAATACTGGAGTGCTGTCGGGTTGGTTTCCGAATGGTGTAGATACCGATTTCTTTATTCCTTCCAAGGACGAGTACGACGAGAACATCATCAGTTTCATCGGGCGAATGGATTACTACCCGAACGAAGAGTGTATGCGAACCTTCTGCCAGAATACTCTCCCTCTGTTGCAGACGGAGCGTCCCAAGCTTCAGCTATTCATCGTCGGGGCCGAACCCTCGGCGGGAGTGCGCAAACTCGGGGACTTGCCGGGAGTGACGGTGACTGGCTCCGTGCCCGATGTGCGGCCATATGTGTGGCGCTCGGCGCTGACTGTAGCCCCGCTTAATATCGCTCGTGGCACTCAGAATAAGATCCTGGAGGCGATGGCCATGGGTGTGCCGGTGGTGACCAGCTCTATCGCCGCGGGGGGAGTGGATGCGGACAAAGATGTCCATTTCTTGGTGGCAGACACGCCTTCAGAGTATGCATCGGCAATCCTTCAGATTCTCTCCAGCCCAGGCGAGCGCCGACGCTTGAGCCACGCGGGCCGTGAACGAATGCTTGCCCGGCACACTTGGTCACGTGCAATGGAGCGTCTTGATGATGTCATTGAGCGATGTGTCACGCGTTTCAATCTGCGTCAGCGCTAAACTCGTTTGCGGCCGGTTGGGCCGTATTTCCATGGGATGTCGTGACTACTCCCTCTTTGAAGATGCTGAGTGTGAATTACAGTGATGGACGGTGATCGATACTCGGGGCTACGTCTGACCATAGTGGGGCCGCTTCCGCCACCTTCCGGCGGCATGGCGAATCAGTGCAAGCAGTTGCTTGGGCTGATGGAGGGCGAGGGGGTTCATGTGGAGCTGGTGCGTACCAATGAAGTCTATCGGCCGGCCTGGATTGGACAGATTCCGGTGTTAAGGGCTGTAGCCCGTTTGTTACCGTATTTATTTGCCTTGTGGCGAGCCGCAGGACGTAGTGACGTAATGCATGTGTTGGCCAACTCGGGGTGGTCTTGGCATCTATTTGCTGCGCCGGCTATCTGGATTGCGCGCCTACGGGGGACCCCCATAGTCGTCAATTATCGAGGCGGCGGGGCCGAATCGTTCTTTGCTGCGGCACCACGCTTCGTTCATCGTACGCTGCGTAGCGCCAGTGCGCTGGTTGTGCCTTCGGCTTTTCTTGAGGAGTGCTTTCGGCGCTTCGGCTTCGAGTCCCGAATTGTGCCAAACATCATCAATCTGGAGCGTTTTGCGGTGCAGCGTGCTGTTGGGCGTCAGAGTCCGCACGTGGTAGTGACGCGTAATCTTGAGCCAATCTATGACATTCCAACAGTGTTGATGGCGTTTGCTCATGTATTGAAGCACATTCCTGGGGCGACCTTGACCATCGCTGGTAGTGGTCCGGAGAGGGGACGCCTGGAAGGTATGGCTAGAGATTTGGGAATCTCGGCTGCCGTGACTTTTGCTGGTCGTATTGACAACGAGAAAATTCCAGCACTGTATGCCTCTGCGGATCTGATGCTGAATCCCAGTACGGTCGACAATATGCCTATATCGATTCTGGAAGCCTTCGCCAGTGGCGTTCCGGTGGTCTCAACGGACGTTGGTGGGGTGCCTTTCATTGCCGAGCACGGGCGCACCGCGTTGCTGATTCCCGCTCGTTCACCTGAGCGCATGGCAGAAGCAATGCTGGAACTTTTGCTGGATGGGTATACGGCACAGCGGCTCGCCGCTGCTGCGCGAGAGGAAGTTGAACAGTACGCATGGCCTGTGATTCGAGAGAAGTGGCTTGCGGCCTACCACGAAGCGATGCTTGCCAAGGGATAATGGAAATGGGTTTGTACACACGTTTGTGTTCGGGAGTGATTTTTCCTCTCCATGAAAAAATGAAATCCCATACCTCGGTGCAACGTCTGCATGAGTTGGAGCGGAGCCAGTATCTACCGTTGGAGCAGATCCTGGCTATTCAGGCACAGCGTCTTCGCAGCTTTCTGATTGATATCGGAACCCACGTCCCTTATTTCCGGCAGCAGTTCAAAGAACTGTGCTTTGATCCGGCTTCATGCCGTGGTGTCGAGGACCTGAAGCGGCTGCCGTTCATGACCAAGCCGGTGATTCGCGAGAATGCTGAAATCTTGCGCGCCGATGACGCGACCGGTCTGATGCGTTATAACACCGGTGGGTCCAGCGGCGAGCCGCTTATTTTTTATATAGGTAAAGAGCGCAAGAGCCATGATATTGCCGCCAAGTGGCGGGCTACCCGATGGTGGGGGGTGGATATCGGCGATCCAGAGGTCGTGTTGTGGGGGTCCCCCATCGAGTTGGGGGCTCAGGATCGTGTGAGGGCTGTGCGAGACCGCATCTTGCGGACTACGCTGCTACCGGCGTTTGAAATGTCGGATGAAAAAGTTCGCAACATGCTGGCGACCATTCGTTCGTTGCGGCCGCGAATGCTTTTCGGCTACCCGTCGGCCTTCGCTCACATCGCAGAGAGGGCTCGGTCATGGGGGATTCCTATGAATGATCTGGGAATCAAGGTGGCTTTTGTCACCTCAGAGATGCTCTACGATCATCAGAAGAAGTCCATCACCGAAGTGTTTGGCTGCCCGGTGGCAAACGGATATGGCTCACGCGATGCGGGCTTTATTGCTCATCAGTGTTCTCATGGCAGTCTTCATCTCTCGGCCGAAGACATTGTTGTCGAGATCATTGATTCAGAAGGGCTTCCGGTCGAGCCTGGCACGGCTGGTGAGATCGTGGTTACCCATACGGCCACGCGGGGTTTTCCTTTTGTTCGCTATCGCACTGGCGATGTGGCCGTGATGGGCAGTCAGGAGTGTGGCTGCGGGGTGAAATTGCCGGTGTTGTCCCAGGTCCAGGGGCGCACCACTGATTTCGTGGTCGCTGCTGACGGGACAGTCATCCATGCCCTGGCTCTGATCTACACTGTACGTGACCTGCCCGGTGTTCAGCGTTTCAAGATCGTTCAGCACAGCATCGAACGTACGGAAGTTCTGGTCGTCATCGACGAGCGTTTCGGCGAAGCGGAGCGTCAGCGTATCCGTCGTGACTTCGCTGCTAGGTTAGGTGAGTCCGTGCAAGTGGATATCTCTGAAGTGCCCGAGATTCCGCCTGAGAAGTCGGGAAAGAGCCGGTACGTTGTGAGTCACGTCAAGCGCTAGACGGTAAGCGGAGTGGTGGATCCGTTTTACGGCTTGCTTATATTCACCGTGACTGGCGAGAAGGTAAGGCATGATGTTTCACCCGTACTTTGCGAATGCTGATGTGTTGCTGAAGAGGTCTAGCTGAGTGTCCATTCCCGTCTTACCCCTTGTCTGCGATGGTGTCGCGTCTTTGTTTTGTGGGCAAGCCACCCGGCTTAGCGCCTTGATCTTTCACCGGGTCTTCCCCGTGCAGGATCCGTTTTATCCATCGGAAGTCTACGCCGAAAAATTTGATGAACTTTTGAGTGTCTTGGTCAGGTGTTTTAATGTGTTGCCGGTAGGAGAGGCGATTGCTTTGTGGCGGGATGGGCGTTTGCCCCCGCGGGCATTGGTTATTACCTTTGATGACGGTTACGCGGATAACTTCACTGTTGCATACCCGATTTTGCGCAAACATGGCGTGGAAGCGGCGTTTTTTATTGCCAGCGGGTATCTGGACGGCGGGGTGATGTTCAATGATTTGGTCATTGAGTCCCTGAGGCGTACGCAGCTGGACGAAATCGATCTGGGATGGCTTGGACTGGGGAGGCTAAGCATCGCCGACCTTCCTCGGCGAAGGAGCGTAACGAACGAAGTCTTGCTCAAGGTCAAATATCTGTCCTTGCGGGAGCGTGAAGAGGCATTGGCGAGGTTGATGTCGGAAGCCCGGGTTGATAGGCCCGTTGATCTGATGATGTCGTCGGAGCAGCTGCGCGCTCTGCGAGATGGGGGGATGGAAATTGGTGGCCATACGATGAATCATCCTATCTTGGCTGTTCTCGATGATCAGGCAGCAGAAGACGAAATCGTGGCGAATCGGGCACATCTGACGCAGATTTTGGGCCATTCGCCGCGCTTCTTTGCTTACCCTAACGGAAAGCCAGGGATGGATTATTTGGCGCGGGACGTGCGGATTGTTAGACGCGCGGGTTACGAGGCGGCTTTTACCACGTCGAGCGGCTCTGTCGGTAAGGAGAGCGATCGATTTGAGTTGCCTCGCTTTACGCCGTGGGAGCGTACTCCGACACGGTTTTCGCTTCGATTGGCCCAGAATTTTCTGCGTGTCAATGCACAGCAACTCAATGCCTCGGTCATGGGGGCGATTTGATGTGGTGCGGGTTGAACCAGGGGGCTTATTGAAATGTGTGGGCGTATGAGAAAGATTAGGCTTGGAAGCTATTTGACCTTGGTGATCGGCTTGGTTGTGCTCGGTGTGTTTTCTAGGGTAGCTTTTGCAGAAGACAACTGGGGGTGTTTGCCTTTGGAGCCTCCGATGACCGGTCCATTCGATTATCGGACGCCTCCGGCTAATGATATGTTGCATGTGGTGGAGAAGTATCATTTCTCGCCACAGGTGGAGGCCCTGGTGCGAGGGGTGACCGCCGCGACTGTCGGCCCGGATTTAGCTTATGTATTAAGCCATTTTCCAAATCACCATCGAGCCCTCGCAACGCTCGTTAGGTTGGCCAAGAGGGATAGGACTCATAGGCCGCTTGGAATGGAGCGCTCGATAGAGTGTTACTTCGATTTGGCGCTAAGGTTTGCTCCGAATGATGGGGTGGTTCATCTACTCTACGGTGTATGGCTGACAGAGGCCGGAGACAAGAAGGGGGCCGAAGCGCAGCTTACAGCGGCTCAGGCGTCAGTGCCGTCGGATAATCCTAATGCACAGTACAATCTTGGCCTCGGGTGGTTTGCTCTTGGGCGGTATGATGAGGCATTGGCGGCCGCGCACGCGGCGTATGGCATGGGCTATCAGTTGCCGGGGTTGAGACAAAAGTTGGAGAAGGTTGGAAAGTGGCAGGCCTTGCCACGGAAGTCAGCCATATCAGCGGAGTCTGGTTCAGCTGAAGAGAAGGTTGCGCCTCCCGGGGCGGAGGGCCTGTCCCAATGAGCGTTAGCCGGCGGGTTTGCTGAGGAACGTGCCAAATGTCGATGGGGCGTCGTTAGGCTGCGGCCGTGTTCCTGTACAACAAGACGGATATCACTTAGAATCCTCAAGCGGTTTTCTTTATTCGACGGCGGCGAAAGTCGCCGTTTCGCCTTTCTGGCTCCGACGCGGTTGTCTGCGTCAATGGTTGGCGAACATCGACAAGGTTGCTTCATGTCTCACCTGATGAACACGTACGGACGGCTTCCGGTGGCATTCAGCCACGGGGAGGGGTCTTGGTTGTTTGATCTATCCGGTAAACGTTATCTCGATGCTCTGTCCGGAATCGCGGTGTCGACTCTGGGACACAATCACCCCCGGCTGGTCAAGGCTATCGCAGAGCAGGCTTCTCGTGTCATCCACACCTCGAATCTGTACGCGATTCCTTTGCAGGAGGCGCTGTCCGACAAGTTGGCCGAGCTGTCGGGCATGGACGAGGTGTTCTTTTGCAATTCTGGCTGTGAGGCCAATGAGGCAGCGATAAAGCTGGCTCGTCTTTATGGGTACAAACGCGGTGTTGCAGAGCCCGTGATCATCGTCATGGAGCATTCCTTCCATGGCCGTACGCTTGCTACCCTGTCCGCCACAGGCAACAAGAAGGTGCAGGTCGGTTTCGAGCCGCTGGTGGAGGGGTTCCTGCGGGCTCCCTTTGATGATCTGGCTGCAGTGGAGCAGAGCCTTGAAGGCCGGACTGACGTGGTTGCAGTTCTGCTCGAGCCCGTTCAGGGTGAGGGCGGCGTTCATGTCGCTCAGCATGATTATCTGAGGGGCCTGCGCGCGCTGTGTGATGAGCGTGGGTTGTTGCTGATGTTTGATGAGGTGCAATGTGGCGTCGGGCGGACCGGCAAGTGGTTCGGTCATCAGAATGCAAGTGTGAAGCCGGATGTGATGTCCCTTGCAAAGGGGCTTGGCTCTGGCGTTCCGGTTGGCGCGTGCTTGGCTTCCGGACGGGCTGCGGGTGTTTTTCAGCCCGGTAATCACGGGTCCACATTTGGTGGAAATCCGCTGGCGTGTGCTGCGGCGCTGACCACCTTGTCTGTTATCGACGAGGAAGATCTGCTTGGAAATGCTGAGCGGATTGGACGTCATATCTGTGACGCTTTCAGTGAGGCCCTCAAGGGTGTTCCCGGAGTGCTTGAGATCCGGGGGGCCGGTCTCATGATCGGTATCGAGCTCGATCGTCCCTGCGGTGCTTTGGTGGGGCAGGCTCTTGAAGCGGGTTATCTGATCAATGTTACCGCCGACAAGGTCGTGCGCTTGCTGCCGTCGTTGAATTTCAGCGAACGGGAGGCGGCCGCGTTGGTGGAAGGATTGGTGCCGCTCATCAAGGGATTTCTAGCAGCACAATAACGAAGAACGAGTGCCATGAACGCACCGAGACATTACTTACAGTTCAACGATTTTTCCTGCGCTGAATACGACTACCTTTTTTCCCGCACGCGCTGGATCAAGGAGCGTTTCAAGCGTTACGAGCCTCATCATCCGCTGTTCGACAGAACACTGGTGATGATCTTCGAGAAGGCCAGCACGCGGACGCGGCTGTCTTTCGAGGCCGGGATGCAGCAGCTCGGTGGGTCGGCGATCTACCTGAATACGCGGGATTCCCAACTGGGGCGCGGCGAGCCGGTGGAAGACGCGGCGCAGGTGATCTCGCGCATGAGCGATATCGTGATGATCCGCACGTTCGAGCAATCCATCATCGAGCGTTTCGCGGAGTATTCGCGGGTGCCCGTGATCAATGGTTTGACCAACGAATACCATCCCTGCCAGATCCTGGCCGACATCTACACTTTCATCGAGCATCGTGGTTCGATCAAGGGTAAGACGGTGGCCTGGGTCGGGGATTCGAACAACGTCTGCAACACCTGGCTGCAGGCGGCCGAAGTACTGGATTTCCATGTCCATGTGTCCACGCCGCCGGGGTATGAAGTCGAACCCGAGCGGGCCGGGTTGTACGGCACGGATCACTATGCGCACTTCGACGATCCGATGGACGCCTGCCGCGGCGCCGACCTGGTGACCACGGACGTGTGGACGAGCATGGGTTTCGAGGCAGAGAACGAAGAGCGGATGCGCGACTTCGCCGACTGGCAGGTGGACGAAGACATGATGAAGGTGGCCAATCCCGGCGCGTTGTTCATGCACTGTCTGCCTGCCCATCGTGGTGAGGAGGTATCCGCGGAGGTCATCGACGGACCCCAGTCCGTCGTCTGGGACGAGGCGGAAAATCGCCTGCATGTGCAGAAGGCCTTGATGGAATACCTCCTGATCGGAAAGATCGAGGGTGACTGCGCATAGCGTGGTCGGAAGCGGTTAAGACTCAATTACTCATATTCGGAAAGCGGGACATGAGCGACGTAAAGAAGGTTGTGCTTGCCTACTCGGGCGGGCTGGATACATCGGTAATCCTCAAGTGGCTGCAGGACACCTACCAGTGCGAAGTGGTCACCTTCACGGCTGACCTCGGTCAGGGTGAGGAGCTTGAGCCGGCACGTGCGAAGGCGCTGCAATTCGGCATCAAGCCCGAGAACATCTTCATCGACGATCTGCGCGAAGAGTTCGTGCGCGACTTCGTGTTCCCGATGTTCCGCTGCAATGCGATCTACGAGGGTGAATACCTGCTCGGCACTTCGATCGCGCGTCCGCTCATCGCCAAGCGCCAGATCGAGATCGCCCGTCAGACTGGCGCCGATGCGGTTTCCCACGGCGCTACCGGCAAGGGTAACGATCAGGTCCGTTTCGAACTGGGCTATTACGCGCTGATGCCGAATGTGAAGGTCATCGCACCGTGGCGCGAATGGGACTTGCTGTCCCGCGAGAAGCTGCTGGCCTATGCCGAAAAGAACGGTATCCCCATCGAGATGAAGCACAAGCAGGGCGGCTCCCCGTACTCCATGGATGCCAACCTGTTGCACATCTCCTTCGAAGGCCGCCACCTGGAGAATCCGGCCGCCGAGGCCGAGGAGTCCATGTGGCGCTGGACGGTGTCGCCAGAGGCTGCTCCCGACGCTGCCGAGTATGTGGATCTCGAATTCGAGAAGGGCGATCTGGTTGCCATTAACGGCACCCGCATGAAGGCGCATGAACTGCTTGCCAAGCTCAATGAGTTGGGCGGCAAGCATGGTATCGGCCGTCTGGACTTGGTCGAAAACCGCTATGTGGGCATGAAGTCCCGCGGCTGCTACGAAACCCCGGGCGGAACCATCCTGTTGCGTGCCCATCGCGCCATCGAGTCCATCACGCTGGATCGTGAAGTCGCCCACCTCAAGGACGATCTGCTGGCTCGCTACGCCAGCCTGATCTATACCGGCTACTGGTGGAGTCCTGAGCGTCAGGCCATGCAGGCGCTGATCGACCACACTCAGCAGACCGTCAATGGCTGGGTTCGTATCAAGCTCTATAAGGGCAATGTGATCGTTGTTGCCCGCGACTCCAAGACTGATTCCCTGTTTGACCCGACGATCGCGACCTTCGAGGATGACCAGGGCGCCTACAACCAGAAGGATGCCCACGGTTTCATCCGCCTCAACGCGCTGCGCATGCGGATCGCCGCCAACGCCAAGGCGAAGCGGGGTTGATCGAAAGAAATGGACCCTAATGCCCCACTGATATTCGGTCTGACCGTAGCCGAGTTCGAGGACATTTCCCTCAAGGTGTGTGTAGGCGGCTTGATTGCCTACATGATTTTCATCATCGGCCAACTTGCCTGGGAATCTAAGGCGGGAAAATACGGCGCGATCTGGATGTTCGTGGGGCTTGGTGTGGGTTTCATTGGCTTCATGGCCAAAGGCATCATCCAGAAGCTGTTAGGCATTGAATAAATTTGTGAAGGTGGAAATATGACCCAGTCTGCTCAGTTCGATGGCGTTTCCGTCGTCAAGAAGGCAAATGTTTATTTTGACGGCAAGTGCGTCAGCCACACGGTCATCTTTGCCGATGGCAGTAAGAAGACCGTTGGTGTGATCCTGCCTGCCAGCCTGACCTTCAATACCGGCGAGCCGGAAGTGATGGAAACGGTGGCGGGTTCCTGCCGTTATCGCCTTAAAG
This sequence comes from Zoogloea sp. GDB6, assembly GCF_056724105.1. Taxonomy (NCBI): domain Bacteria; kingdom Pseudomonadati; phylum Pseudomonadota; class Betaproteobacteria; order Rhodocyclales; family Zoogloeaceae; genus Zoogloea; species Zoogloea sp. GDB6. The sequence goes on from NZ_CM161497.1 coordinate 1,923,568, forward strand.
GCGAGACCGAATGGAAGGTGTCCGCGGCTGGCGAGAGCTTCAATGTGCCGGGCAATTCCAGCTTCGATATCGAAGTGAGCGGCGAGCCCTATCACTACGTCTGTTACTTCGGCTGATCGGGAGGCGTCCATGCCATCTTTCGACATCACGTCCGAAGTCGACATGGTTGCCCTGAAGAATGCTGTTGAAGGGGCGAATCGTAAGATCTCCGGCCGCTACGACTTCAAGGGCACGGACGCCCGCGTGGAGCAGCAGGAGAAGCTCCTGGTTCTCCACGGCGACAGCAATTTCCAGTTGGAGCAGATGCTGGCGATCCTGCTGCCCGAGATGACGGCCAAGAAGATCGACGTGCGTTGCCTCAAGCACGGAGATATTCAGAAGGTCGGCGGCAACAAGGTCAAGCAGGAGCTTACCGTTCGGGTCGGGATCGAGCAGGAGCAGTCCAAGAAGATCGTCAAGCTGCTCAAGGATAGCAAGCTTAAAGTCCAGGCCAGTATTCAGGGCGAGGCTGTCCGTGTCAGCGGGGCGAAGCGGGATGTCCTGCAGGAATGTATTACCCTGGTCCGCAAGGATGTGACGGATTATCCTTTGCAGTACGGTAACTTCCGGGACTGAACGATGAGTATTTCCGCGTTGGCGTCCACGTCACAGGTGCAGGCGCAGGATACGACCTCGATCCTCATGCTGCGAAAGGCGCTCGATATGCAGCAGCAGAGTGCAGCGCAGATGCTGGAGGCGATTCCCAGGCCCGTCGCTGCAGCCGACCCTACCGCCACGGTAGGAAGATCGGTCGATACTTTTGCGTGAGTGCGCTCGACAAATAAAAACCGGCCCAAGGCCGGTTTTTATTTGTCTGAACCTAATCATGTGGCCGTCTCCAGTCCCTTGATCCACTGCGAGTACAACTGCTCGGCGGCGCAGTTCAAGGCCACTAGGCGGTGATCAAGGTTTTCAGCCATTTCCTCGGGCGTCTGAACCGTCGCAGAGGGGGGGCAGGTGGCAATCTCTTCTGCACCGCTCTGGCACCAGTCGTGAATCATCTCGGCGGTCATCTCCACGTGACATTGCATGCCCAGGTGCTTGTTGCCCACCACGTAAGCCTGGTTGGGGCACGCAGCACTTGCGAGGATGCGTGTTCCTCCTGGCGGAATCGAGAAAGTCTCTCCGTGCCAGTGGAAGCTCTCAAACTGTTGCAAGTCGCCCAGCCAGTCAGATGTCTGTGGTCCGTCGACAGCGTTGACCAGACCCCAGCCGATCTCCTTGACCGGGTTGCGGGTAACGACTCCGCCCAGCGCCTTGCTGATCAATTGCCCTCCCAGGCAGTGACCAATCACCGGGCGGTCGGCGTCGATCATGCTTCGGATGAATGCGAGGAGCGGCGGGATCCATGGCAGATCGTCATTCACGCTCATGGGGCCGCCCATCAAACAGAGGCCGGAGAATTCATCTGCCCGTGATGGTGTTGGCGCAACATCGCCAGCATCAATGCGGAACAGTTGCCATGGGACGGAGTGGTTATCCAGGAATGTGGCAAAATGACCCGGCCCTTCCGTCCTGCTATGTCGAATGATTGCTACCGGTTTCATGAAGACTCTCTTTATTGATCGTTGGCTGCAGTGTAGCGGCGTGTTCCTGGCCTGCCTAGTGATCCCAGCGGAGGCCACCGAGGTCGCATTGGCCGGGGTTTTTCCCGGCAAAGTGCTAGTAGTTATCAACGGTGGGAGTCCCCGCGCGCTGCCGGTCGGAGCTACGACGCAGGAAGGGGTCAGGGTCATTGCGGTGGATAGCGATGGCGCCGTGGTCGAGGTGGATGGGCGTCGCCAGCGCCTGATCGTGGGGCAGCAGGCCCTGAACCTTGGTGGTGATGGACGGCGTGTTTCGGTGACGGTGCAGGCGGATAGTCGGGGGCAGTTTCATGTGCCGGGCTCCATCAATGGTTCTGCAATCCGTTTTGTGGTTGATACGGGCGCAACCTATGTATCCTTGGGGCGTGGAGATGCGTCGAGGGCGGGTATTGATGTCAGCCGGGCCGAGCCTGTCATGATGCAGACTGCCAACGGTGTCGCGCAGGCATGGAAGGTCAAGCTGGATTCCGTGCGTGTTGGCGATGTCGTCCTGCGCAACGTGGACGGTATCGTGCAGGGGACGGATATGCCCTTTGCGCTGCTTGGCATGAGTTTTCTCAGTCGCATGGAGATGCGGCACGATGGCCCCAGTCTCCAGTTGCGGCAACGTTATTGATGATGGTTTCTGTGATGATGGCTCCCGATTTGTCGAAAATTGCTTCAGTCGAGTGGCTGCGCGCCTGTTTTGCTGAAGGGGCCGTGCAGGATGTGTCGGTGGAGGAGAGCGGTGCGGGGGGCGCGATGACGCCGGCGGCGGTGCTGGTGCCCATCATCTTGCGCGAACGGGAGCCGACGGTCTTGCTGACGCGCCGCACTGATCATCTGCACCACCATCCTGGCCAGGTCAGCTTTCCTGGTGGCCGTGTCGAGGCGCACGATACATCGCCAGTTGATACGGCTCTGCGGGAGACTGAGGAAGAAATTGGCCTGGTTCGCGAAAAGGTGGAACTGCTTGGATGCCTGCCTCAGTACCGGACCGGGACGGGCTTCGACGTGACGCCGGTGGTGGGGCTCGTGAGTCCCCCGCTGGATCTTGCGCTGGATGCCTTTGAAGTTGCCGAGGCCTTCGAGGTCCCGCTCTCATTCTTGCTGGATGACGCAAATCATCGCCTGCATTCGACGGAGGTGCGCGGTGTTCGTCGTGAATACTATGCGATGCCTTATGGTGACTACTTCATTTGGGGAGCTACTGCGGGAATGCTCGTTAGTCTTCACCGTTTCCTGTTCAGATGAGCCTCTCCGTTTGTGTTGTGTCAGTTTGGTGGTATCTTGGGCCATATCTTATAGGCTTGAACCATGAGGGCCCATCAAAGCCCCCCGCAGCATGACCCTGTTTTCGCTGATTGCCGCCTTGCTCCTGGAGCAACTTCGTCCGCTCCCTGTAGAGCGTTTCGTAAAAGCCCCCTTAGGCGTTTTTGCCCGTTTTCTCGAGGATCGTTTCAACGACGGTGAGGCACGCCATGGCGCCGTTGCATGGTGGGTGGCGATCACTATCGCCTGCTTCAGCTCGGCATTGATGTATTTCATCCTCTGGCATGTGCATCCTGTGCTGGCTTTTGCCTTCAATGTGCTGGTGCTTTACCTGACGATGGGTTTCCGTCAGGTCAGCCATTTCTTCACCGATATTCAGTTGGCGTTGCGCATGGGAGAGCTTCCTCAAGCAAGGCGGCTGATCGCCGAGTGGCGCGGGCGCAGTCACGACGGTGCGAGTTCCAGTGAAGTGGCAAGGCTGGCAATCGAAGAGGCGCTGGTCGCGTCGCACCGTAATGTTTTTGCGGTAGCTTTCTGGTTCATCCTGATGCCCGGGCCCAGCGGTGCTGTCTTTTACCGACTTGCGCATTTTTTCAATGAGGCGTGGGGAGGTCGGGAGCAGTCTGACGAGTTTGGCGACTTCGGAGACTTCTCCCGCAAGATTTTCGCTATTCTTGACTGGCTGCCGGTGCGGTTGACCGCGATCGCTTTTTCGATCGTCGGCGATTTCGAGGATGGTGTGTATTGTTGGCGAGCTCAGGCTTCACAGTGGAAGGACAAGGCTTCCGGTATCCTTCTTGCAAGCGGTGGAGGGGCTCTGGGAGTACGTCTGGGTATGCCGATACACGAGTCCGGAGATGTATTGGAGCGTCCGGAAATGGGGGTTGGAGATGAAGCTGACGCCGATTTCATGCAAAGTACTATCGGCCTGATCTGGCGTACGCTGGTGCTGCTGTGTCTTGTGCTGGCGCTGTTGGGCGTTGCCGGATGGGTTGGTAATTAACCGTAGTAATTCTGAGGAGGAGTTCACATGGCTAATCGTGAAGTGGTGGTTTTGAGCGCAGTACGTTCTGCTATTGGTGCCTTTGGAGGCGCGCTGGCGGAATTCGATTCGAGCGATTTGGCCGGTATCGTGATGAAGGAGTCGGTTGTCCGCTCGGGTGTGGATCCTCAGCTGATCAACTATGTCACTGTGGGCAACTGCATGCCTACTGATTCCCGCTACGCCTATGTGCCTCGCGTGGCTTCCATTCAGGCAGGCTTGCCGATGGAGTCTGTCGCCATGCAGGTCGGTCGTCTGTGTTCCTCTGGTCTGCAGGGGATCGTCACTACGGCTCAGAACATCCTGCTCGGCGATGCTGATTATGGTGTTGGTGGTGGCGTCGAGGTCATGTCCAAGGCTGCCTACCTGATGCCGGCGCTGCGTTCCGGCGCACGAATGGGCGACACCAAGGCTATCGACAGCATGGTCGCGGTCCTGACCGATCCGTTTGGCGTTGGCCATATGGGTATCACCGCTGAGAATCTGGCTGCCAAGCACGGTATCAGCCGTGAAGAGCAGGACGCGTTTGCCGTCGAGTCCCAGCGCCGCGCTGCGCTGGCCATCGATGAAGGTCGCTTCAAGTCGCAGATCGTCCCGATCGTCAAGCAAACCCGTAAGGGCGAGGTCGTCTTCGATACCGACGAGCATGTCAAGCGCGGGACGACGATGGAGTCCCTGGCCAAGATGAAGCCGGCGTTCAAGAAGGACGGCACGGTGACTGCCGGTAACGCGTCCGGCATCAACGACGGTGCTGCGTTCTTTGTGCTGGCTGATGGTTCCACGGCGGTCAATGCGGGTTACAAGCCGATCGCACGCCTCGTGTCCTACGCGGTTGCCGGCGTGCCGAACGACGTCATGGGCGAAGGCCCGATCCCGGCATCGCGTCTGGCGCTCAAGAAGGCTGGTCTGTCCCTTGATCAGATGGATGTCATCGAGTCGAACGAGGCGTTCGCGGCGCAGGCCTTGGCGGTCTCGAAGGTACTCGGTCTGGATCCGGCCAAGACGAACCCGAACGGCGGGGCGATTGCTCTAGGCCACCCGGTTGGGTGTTCTGGTGCCTTCATTGCGACCAAGGCTCTGTACGAACTCGAGCGCATCGGCGGCCGTTATGCGCTGGTGACCATGTGTATCGGCGGCGGGCAGGGCATCGCAACAATCTTCGAGCGCATCTGAGTTTTCAGGTAGTTTTAATGCCCCGCACGGGAGCGTGCGGGGCATTTTCGTTTTGGGAAAGGTTCGAAAGGCCTTGCAATAAGAACATCCTTGCCATTAAAATCCCGCCTTTAATGCATTTATTTTAGGATTACTCAAAGATGGCCAACTCGGCACAAGCCCGTAAGCGCGCCCGTCAAGCAGTCAAGGCCCGCGCCCTCAACATGAGCCTGCGTTCGCGTCTGCGCACCGCTATCAAGGCTGTTCGCAAGGCAGTCGTGGCTGGTGACAAGCAAGTGGCTCAGCAAGTTTTTGTGGTTTCTCAGCGTACCATCGACAGCATCGCTGACAAGAAAATCATCCACAAGAACAAGGCCGCTCGCCACAAGAGCCGCCTGTCTGCCTCCATCAAGGCGATGGGTGCTGTTGCTGCAGCTTAAGCATATCGATTGATGTGCGGCATGACCCTCAAAGGGCATGCATTGCAGCAACGTATGTGTGCAAAAGACCGCGTTTACGCGGTCTTTTGCATTTCCGAGATGGGAGCTGAGCATTGCTGATGGTGTCTTCATGGCTCTTGTCTTGACATCTTGATTTTTAGCGCGCTATATAGAATCAATCTCTGTGCGCATCCGCGGTCTCGCAATATTGCGCCAGCATTTGTCGTCGGGGTTTCCTGTCTGTTTGTCTGATAACGAGGGGGCTTGTATGAACAAATCCGAACTGATCGACCAAATTGCTGTTGGTGCCGACATTTCGAAAGCTGCTGCGGGGCGAGCGTTGGATGCTGCTATTGGTGCAGTCAAGCAAACCCTGAAAAAGGGTGGGACGGTAACCTTGGTTGGTTTTGGAACCTTCCACGTAGGCGAGCGTGCTGCACGAAGTGGCAGAAATCCGCGGACAGGTGCCGCGATCAAGATTGGATCGGCAAAAATTCCTAAATTTAGGCCTGGTAAAGCATTGAAAGATGCACTACAATAATTACCTCTTGATTTCGAGAAGTCTTCGATATCCGGGTGCTTAGCTCAGTTGGTAGAGCGTCGCCCTTACAAGGCGAATGTCGGCGGTTCGACCCCGTCAGCACCCACCAGCTACTTGATGGCTGAAATCGAAATGGAGTGGTAGTTCAGTTGGTTAGAATACCGGCCTGTCACGCCGGGGGTCGCGGGTTCGAGTCCCGTCCACTCCGCCAACAAAATCAAGATGTTTATATAAAAAAGGTCACGACAAGTGGCCTTTTTCTTTTTGTTTTCACCATTCATTGGGCCTTGTCCCCTACGATTCCTGCATGTAGACTCGTCCTTTCATGCAGTGGCTACGGTTTGATTGAACGTTGGGCTGGCATGCTCCTCGTTTCTTGCCGTATTCGCTCAAACGGCGATCACACGAATGTAAGGCGAGAAAAGGGCGAACTGAGGTTCGCCTTTTTTGTATTCTCCAGCCGAGAGTCGCTTGCCAATAAGCGTAGTAACTAAGGACCCCCGCATGTTTGATGCTGTACGCAACAACAAGAAGATCGTTCAGGTTTTTCTGCTCCTAATTACGCTGCCCTTCGCATTTTGGGGAGTGGACTCCTATGTTCGTAACATGAGCGGTGGCGGCGAGCTTGCAACCGTTGGGGGCTCAGCCATCGGCCAGGCTGAGTTCCAGCAGGCGCTTCATGAGCAGCAGGAGCGCATGCGTGTGGCTCTGGGGGCCAATTTCAATCCGGCGATGATGGAGACGGCGGAAGCGCGTCGTGCCGTACTGGAAAATCTGGTGAATCAGCGTCTGTTGGCGCTTGATCTGGCCAAGAAGCATGTGACGGTATCGGATCAACGTGTTCGCGACACCATTACATCGATTGCCGCCTTTCAGGATAACGGGCAGTTCTCCCTGCCGCGCTATGAGGCTGTGCTGAAGGCCCAAGGGATGACGCAGGCTGTGTTTGAGGCGCGTTTGCGTCAGGATCTGGCCTTGCAGCAGGTGATCGGTGTCGTGGCCGAAGGTGTCCTTGTATCGCGCAAGTCTGCGGAGGGTGTCTACTCTGTTCAACAGGAGGAGCGTCAGATTAGCGAGGTACGCCTGGGGGCTGCAAATTATGCTGCATCAGTTAAGCTCCCCGAGGATGCCGAGCGTAAGTTCTACGAAGCGAACCGGAAGCGTTTTGAAGTGCCGGCCCAAGTCCGGGCTGAGTACATTGTTCTCAACCAGGACGAACTGGCCTCCCAACTGCTTCCCAGTGATGCAGATCTCCGTAAGGAGTATGACGCCCATCCCGAGCGTTTCCGCCAGGGTGAGGAGCGTCGTGCGAGTCACATTCTGATTAAGGCCGATAAAGCAGCCGGCGAAGCCGCTTTGAAGGCAGCCAAGGACAAAGCGGAAGGGGTGCTGAAGCAGCTCAAGGCGAACCCCGCTGAGTTTGCGAAGCTGGCCAAGGATAATTCCCAGGATCCGGGGTCGGCAGACAAGGGTGGAGATCTCGGCTATTTCGCCCGCGGTGCAATGGTCAAGCCCTTCGAGGAGGCGGTTTTTGCGCTGGCCAAGGAAGGCGATTTGTCGGGTGTCGTGCAGTCGGATTTCGGTTTTCACATCATTCGGCTGACTGGTGTGAAGGCGGAAAAGGTGCGCGCCTTTGACGAGGTCAAAGCCGAGATTGCGGCAGAGCTCAAGCGTACGGAGGCTGCGAAGAAGTTTGCCGAGTTGGTCGATGGGTTCAGCAATACGGTCTATGAGCAGGCGGATAGTCTCAAGCCGGCGGCCGAGAAGTTCAAGCTACAGATCCGTACTACCGACTGGTTCGCGCGGGAAGGCAAGGTGGTGCCGCCGTTTGATAATCCTAAGCTTGCCGCGGCACTCTTTTCCGAAGACAGCGTCAAGAACAAGCGTAATACGGAAGCCGTTGATGTTGGCAGCGGAACCATGGTGGCTGCCCGGGTGCTGGAGTTCAAGCCGTCGTCCATTCGCCCGTTTGAAGAAGTGAAGGCCGATATCGCCAAGGCGCTCATCAGCGAGGAGGCCAGCAAGCTGGCGGAGGCGGATGGTGCTGCCAAGCTTGCCAAACTCGTTAAGGGCGATTCGCTTGAACTGGCGTGGGGAGTGCCGCATGCCTTGCTGCGGGGAGCTCAGGACTTGCCGCCGGATGCAGTAAGAGCGGTGTTCCGTGCCCCGGTAGACAAGCTCCCGAGCTACGTCGGAGCCCAGGTGCCGGGAGCTGGATATACCATCTTCCGCATCGAGAAGGTCAGTCGTCCAACCCTGGCTGAGAGTGACCCGCGTCTCGATGCCTTGCGTCAGCAGTATTCGCGGATTCTGGCTGAGCAGGACTTCTCTGCGTACGTTGCTGCCCTGCGCAAGCGCTATGACGTGAAGATCAACACAGCAGCGCTGGAGCCAGCGAAAGAGAAGTAATCGGACGTCCGTGCTGTAGAAATAAAAAGCCCTTGTTTAACAAGGGCTTTTTTCATCTGTCAGTGGTGATCAGCCTTGGTCCGGATTCCCCAAAGCCGTTGTGTTGAAGCCACCATCCACGTACATGATTTCCCCGGTGACGCCGCTCGCCAGGTCGGAGCACAGGAATGCAGCGACGTTGCCGACTTCTTCGATGGTCACGTTGCGGCGTAGCGGTGCGTTGCGTTCATTGAAGGCCAGCAGCTTGCCGAAACTGCCGATACCGGAGGCTGCAAGCGTCTTGATCGGGCCTGCGGAAATGGCATTGACGCGCGTGCCTTCAGGTCCGAGGCTTACGGCCATGTAGCGAACTGCGGCTTCGAGGCTGGCTTTGGCCAGACCCATGATGTTGTAGTTGGGCATGGTGCGCACCGCGCCCAGATAGGACAGGGTGAGCAGCGACCCATTGCGTCCTTTCATCAACGGCCGGGCGGCCTTGGCCAGTGCCGGGAAGCTGTAGGCGCTGACTTCCTGGGAGATCCGGAAGGCCTCGCGGCTGGCGTTGTCCAGAAAGTCTCCCTCTAGGGCTTCACTGGGTGCGAAGGCGATGGAGTGAACGAGGCCGTCCAGACCGTCCCATTGCGCGCCGAGTTCGGCGAACAGCTTGGCAATTTCATCATCGTTCTGGACATCGCAAGGATATACCAGTGAAGTCCCGAATTCGGCAGCCATCTTGGAAACGCGGTCGACAAAGCGTTCGTTCTGATAGGTGAACGCCAGTTCGGCACCTTCCCGGTGCATGGCTTTGGCGATCCCGTAGGAAATCGAGCGGTTGGACAGCAATCCAGTGATGAGGATGCGTTTGCCGGCGAGAAAGCCCATGTAAGGTGTCTCCAGTGAATAACCGCACGATTATAACGGATGCGTCCGGCGTGTGCTTTGCCGCGGACGATGGGGTGATCCGTTAGACTTAGGTCCATGCGCGCGACACTTCATCACTCTTGGCTGGTTGCTTTCACCCTGCTCGTGGCTGGTTGCGGCCAGGTGTGGAACGATCCTTACCCCGCGGCGGAGCGGGGGCAGAACATCCTCTATACGGCTTTCACCCAGCGTCCCAAGCATCTGGATCCGGTGCAGTCCTACAGTGAAGACGAAGCGATTTTTCTGAGCCAGATCTACGAGCCGCCGCTGCAGTACCACTATTTGAAGCGCCCCTTCCAGTTGGAACCGATGGCGGCCGTACAGATGCCATTGCTTCGCGAATACGATGCAGAGGGGCATCTTTTGCCAAAGGGCAGCGATCCGGCCAGGATTGCGCGCAGTGAGTACGAGATCCACATCCGGCCTGGGATTCATTACCAACCTCATCCGGCTTTTGCGGTGGATGCAAAAGGTGAGCCTGTGTATTGGAAGCTACAAGAAAGGGACCTTGCCGAGAAGCGCGGGCTCGGTGATTTTCCAGAGACGGGAACGCGTGAGCTTACCTCCGATGATTTCGTGTATCAGATCAAGCGTCTGGCTCACCCTCGCCTGCATTCGCCAGTGCTCGAGTTGATGAGCGATTACATTATTGGTTTGAAGGATCTGCAGGCGCGCCTGCTGGCCGATGAGAAGGCGGGCCGGGTTTCTCCGCAAGGGGGATGGATCGATCTGCGCCGCTACCCGTTGAGCGGCATCGAGGTGGTTGATCGTTACACCTATCGGATCGGCATCAAGGGAACATACCCCCAGTTTCCCTACTGGCTGGCCATGAGTTTCTTTGCACCGCTTCCGTATGAGGCTGATCGCTTCTTCTCCCAGCCTGGTATGGCGGAACGCAATCTGACGCTGGATTGGTGGCCGGTTGGAACTGGGCCTTACATGCTGATGGAGAACAATCCCAATGCACGCATGGTGTTGGCTCGAAATCCGAATTTCCATGGGGAAACCTATCCCTGTGAGGGAGAGCGGGGAGACCGAGAAGCGGGTTTGCTTGTCGACTGTGGCAAGGCGATGCCGTTCGTCGATAAGGTGGTGTTTACCCGGGAGAAGGAGAGTATTCCGTACTGGAACAAATTCCTGCAGGGCTACTACGACGCATCCGGCGTTTCGTCGGACAACTTCGATCAGGCGGTACAGATGGGGGGGCAAGGCGATGTGACCTTGTCCGACGACATGGTGGCCAAGGGCATCAAGCTCAATACATCGGTGGCGCCGACCGTGATGTACATGGGCTTCAACATGCTCGACCCGGTCGTGGGCGGCAATAGCGAACGGGCCCGCAAGCTTCGGCTGGCCCTGTCGATCGCCATCGACCAAGAGGAGTTCATCTCCGTATTCCTCAATGGGCGCGGCTTGCCGGCCATGCATCCGATTCCGCCCGGTATTTCTGGGTATCGGGAGGGCAAGGCCGGGATCAACCCGTATGTCTATGACTGGGTCGATGGCAAACCCAGCCGCAAGTCTGTGGATGAGGCCCGCCGCCTGCTCGTCGAGGCGGGGTATCCGGGCGGGCGGGATGAGAAGACTGGCGAACCGCTGGTGATCAACCTCGACACCACCGGTACTGGCCTGGGAGACAAGTCCTCCGTTGACTGGCTCTCCAAGCAACTGAAGAAACTGGATATCCAATTGGTGGTCAGGGCGACCGATTACAACCGTTTCCAGGACAAGATCCGCAAGGGCAATGCCCAGCTCTTCTACTGGGGTTGGAACGCCGATTATCCGGATCCGGAGAATTTCCTGTTTCTGCTCCATGGCGCCCAAGGTAAGGTCAAGAGCCAGGGGGAGAATGCGTCGAACTACGAGAACCCTGAGTACGATCGCCTGTTCGAGCGCATGAAGGCGATGCCGGACGGCCCCGAGCGGACGGCCATCATCGAGCGCATGCTGGCTATCCTGCAGCATGACGCACCCTGGGTCTGGGGCTTTTACGAAAAGGCTTACACGCTGCAGCACGGCTGGGTCTACAACCGCAAGCCCGGCAAGATCATCCGCAATACGCTGAAGTACCAGCGCATCGATGTGGCTGCCAGGGAGCAGAAACGCGGCGAGTGGAATACTCCCGTGTTGTGGCCCTTGCTTCTCGTCGTGGCTCTGGGGGCGCTCCTTGTTGCGCCCGCGGTGATCCACTACCGCCGGCGCGAGCAGGCCGCGGCCGATGGCAACTGAGCAGGGCTGATCAAACCAGGCGCTTGCGTGCCCTGACTGCTTGCACGATGTGAAGCAGCAGCCCGAAGGGGAGGAGCATTCCGCAGCTCATATGGATCCAGCTGGTCGTCGCCCGTTGCGCTTCGTCGGCCAGGTAGTACAGGCCATAGCCGCTCAGGGTCAGGGCGCACCACAGCAGGAACAGGCCGCCGCCTGACAGCCGATGGATACCCCGGTGCCAGGCGGGCTGCACGTGGGTCGTCCAGATGCTGCCCAGCACAGCCAGACCGAACATGGCGGCGGCGCCATGCGCACGCATGGCCCAGGGTTCAACGGGATGGCGCGCGGCATCTTCCGGCAGCGGGAGCAGGTAATGGGCCAACATCCAGGCGATGCCGCTGCCCAGTAGCAGCAGTGTGCTCAGGTGGACGGCGTGGCGTTGACGGCGCCCCGGTCGAACGGCTTTCCGGGGGCGTGAGTGCGGATGTTCATGCATGAAGTGGCTGTCGTCCTAAGGGGGCGTCATGGCCCAGCGCCGACCAGAAGCCGGGGCTGGCCTGGAGGGTATCCGGCGCCTCGATGATGGCGGCGCTGGCGCCCAGTTCGACCAGCAAGGGGCTGGCATCCCGGCCAAGCAGGCTGACGATCTTGGCCAGCGCATCGGCTTCGCAGCAGGTACCGGCAATCACCGTCACGCTGCGCGGGCGGGATTGTGCAACGCCACGCCGGGGATGAACAATGGGCGATGCGTTCGCTTGGTCGCCGCGGCGCCCGAGGAGGAAGTCGCCCGAACTGGCAACCGCCTTGTTCGCAATATGGCCGAGGGGGATGGACTGGGATGCGTCGCCGGGATGCCGGACCGCAAGCGGATGGCGTTGTCCCAGGCGGCTGAAATGGCGGAGATCGCCGCCGGCATTCACGCAGGCATCCTGCACGCCGAGGCGTTCCAGGGCGTCGATCGCCCGGTCGACGGCGTAGCCCTTGGCGATGCCGCCCAGGTCGATCCATAGGGGGCGTCGGAAGCGTACGCTGTCGTCGTCGATTTCGATGTCTTCCCAACTCGCTCCCTTGTCGGCATCGGGGGCCGAGGGGCTGGGCAGCATCTCGCGCTGGACCAGCGCCGAAGCGATCGTCGGGTCGAAGAGGCCGCCGGACAGTTGTGCGAAGCGGCGGGCGGCAAGGAGCACGGCCCGTGTGCCGGTGCCCACGGCCACGGGGTGAAGATGGGCTTTCCGGTTCAGCCGGGACACGTCGCTGTCCGGCGAGTGGAAGCTCATTGCCTGGTGAACGGCGGCGATTTCCTCGAATGCTGCCTGTAGCGCCGTCTCGGCGACATGCTCATCTGCCGCCGTTACGTCGATATGTACATAAGTTCCCAGCCACGGACGGATCCGTCGCAAGGTGCAGGTGGTCATCGAGATTTGGCGAGCTGGGCGTGCAGTGCCAGCAGGCGCTGAACGCCGGCGGTCAGGTGGGAGCAGGACAGGGTGGCGCCGCTGATGTTCTTGATGTCGTCGCCAAAGTGGAAGGGCGTGTCCAGGCGACGCCCTGCGAACTGCTTGCGCCAGCTGGGCGTGCGGACCTCATAGCCGTGGGTCTCGCGGTACTCGAGAATCTCAAGCGAGCGGACGGCGCCATCGGCACCGATCGCCACCGCGTAGGTCACCCACTCGACCTTGCCCAGCACATCGTCCACGTAGAGCGTGCCGAGCAGCTTGTTGCCCGCCCAGGCGTCGATCTGCCGGACTTCGCCGCGCTGGCGCACGCTGGCCACCGCGTCGAGGCTGTGGAGTTGCTCGGGCGTCAGGCGCAGCACGCGTGCGTCGAAACGGTCGGCCTCGGGAAAGGCCGCCTTTTCGGCCTGCTCGACGCTCATGTACTGGGCGGCCTCGGCGGCGGGCGGACAGAGAGCGCTCAGGCCGGCGCTGGCCAGACTGACCAGGGAGACCGTGCTCCAGCTGTCACAGGACTTGCTCATCATTGTTCCTTCGTTGAAAGCACAAAGCCCGGCGGGTCGGGGAGAGCCGCCGGGCAGGGTGGGAGGATACCGCGTTCGTCTCCGGATCAGAACTGGTAGCCGATGCCCAGATTCAGGCGATCGCGGGTACGCTCCAGTTGGAAGCGCTGCACGTCGGCCTTCAGCACAACGTTGTCGCCGACACGCAGGTTGGCACCCAGCGTGACGACCTTCTCGTCACGCTGGGAGTCGGTTTCCAGGCCGGCCGGCATGGCCGCGTAGTTGGCCGCCGTGTTGAATACCTCGTAGCGTGCGAAGGGGCTCAGACGGTATTCGCCGCCTTCCCACAGTTTGTAGGCAGCCTGGGTGTACCAGCCGTAGAAGGTCTTGGGTACCAGGGTGCCGCCGGCAAACTGTAGGTTGAACTCGCTGGTGTCGGTGATGGTGCCGCGGGTATAGAGGGCGGACAGGTCCCACTTGCCGGGCGTCCAGCGCGCGTGGGTATCCCACAGGGTCACGCGGGCGTCGGGGGCGTACAGGCCGGCCTTGGTGCTGTCGGCGGCGGTGTTCTTGTGGGAGACCTTGCCGGAGAACACGCCAGCGCCCACGTCCAGGCCGGGCGTGCCGCGCCAGCTGACGGCGCCGTAAGCCGACAGGTTGTTGGCCTTGGCGAGCTGGCCTTCCTGGTGGAGGGCGCCGAGGGGCGATTCCTTGCCTTCGGAGCTGGTGCCATCCCACTTGTTGAGGTCGAAGCCGCTGGTGATGCCGAAGTCCCAGCGCAGGCCAGCATCGGTCACGCCGAAGGCGGACATGCCGACCTCGCGCCAGGTGGTCGGGATGATGGCCGTCTCGACGAAGTTGCGTTCCACGCCGTAGTAGGAGGTGGGTTCGTGGCTCAGATTCATGAAGCCGAGGGGGATCAGGAACAGGCCGCCCTTCAGGCCGACGTTGTCATTGAGGCGGTGCTCGACATAGAGCTGTTCGACTTCGGCTTCGCCTTGATCGGAGGAGGAGGCGATGGCGTGCTCGAACTCGAATTCGGCAACGATGCGGGTGCGTTCGGAGGCCTGGTGGGTCACGCCGAGCACGGCGCGGCGGACGTCCATCTGGGTGTTGCTCTGGTCGCGGAAGGGGCGGTTGTAATTGACTTCGCCGTAACCGAAGAAGCTGGTCTGGCCGCTGGAGCTGCTGACGGCCAGGGGCGCCTGATAGGCCTGGGCGGGTGCTGCGGCAGGGCTCGGGACGACAACCGGTGCCGGAGCTGCAGTAGGGGTGGTGGCTGCCACAGGGGCCTGGGTGGCCGTTGCCTGGGCCTTGACGGTCTTCAGTTCAGCCTTGACGGCTTCGAGTTCGGCCGCAAGGCGGTCGAGTCTGGCCATCAGCTCGGTGTCGGTTGCGGCATGAGCGCTGCCGGTGGCGAACAGGGCCGCGAGGGCCAGACAGATCGGGGTGCTCTTCATCGTCGTTTCTCCGGAATCAGCAAGCAGGCTTCAATGTGGAAATCGGTATTGGTTCAGGGGGCGTAGCCGTCGGTCAGGGTGTTCAGGAAGGTCACCAAGTCGGCGATCTCGCTCTCCGTGAGGGCGGGGGAGTCGCCGGGCTTCCGGTTGTACGGCACCTCAAGGGTATTCACGTTCTTGCGGTAGGCGACGGGCAGGTCGTTGAACTTCTGCACCGTGCCGCTGGCGTCCGTGGGGTACCACTCTTCGGGGTTGGTGTCGCGACGAACGTAGAAGCGGACTGCGTCGGTGAGGGTCTTGATGGCGCCGTTGTGGAAGTAGGGGCCGGTCTTGGCGATGTTGCGCAGGGTCGGCACGCGGAAGGCGCCGCACAGGTCGGTGCGGGCGGACAGATCGGTGCGTACCGGGCCGCATAGGCCGAGGTCGTAGTAGCTGGCATCGGCGTTGGCCGTGATGTCCATGTTGCGTGGCACACCGAGCGTGTCGTAGGTGAAGTCGGTGAACAACGGAGGATGACCGTCCGCCGCGGTGCCCACGTGGCAGGCGGTGCAGTTGCCCTTGTTCGGGTCGTTGAACAGGGCCCAGCCGCGCATCTCCGCGTCGGTGAGCTGGGCCTTGCCGGCGAGCCAGAGGTCGAACTTGCTGCTGAATGGTGCGAAATCGGTGTCTTCCAGTTGGTACTGCTGGAGCGCGTACTGCAGGCGGGCGAAGGCGTCGGCGGGGCGACTGAATATGTCACTGCCGAAGACCTTCATGAATTCCGCTGCATTGGCTGAACGCTTGAGCTTGGCCACGACGTCGTCGGCGCTGGTGTTGGCCATCTCGTTCGGATTGAGGAGGGGGCCTGAAGCCTGGTCGCCGAGCGTGTTGGCGCGGCCATCCCAAGTGAAGCCGCCAGTGGGCGTGCCGTCTTTGGCGAAGTAGAAAGCCGTGTTGAATTTGAGATACTTGAGCGACGGAGCCTGACGTCCGGCCTCATGGCCGGCATCCGCACCGGCGGGCACCGAGCGGCTGTCGGCGGCGGCGTAGTGGTTGGCCTTGACGTGGCAGGTGGCGCAGGACATGGCGCCGGTGCTCGACAGGATCGGGTCATTGAACAGCTTTTCGCCGAGTTGGGCGGCTGCGGACAGGTTGCTCGCCGCAGTGTCTGTGCCGCTTCCCCCGCTGCCTCCTCCTCCGCCTCCACCACAGGCCGCAAGCAGCAGGGTCATGGACAGGGATAGGGTAATCCGGGCGAGGCGGTGCATCGAAGGGCTCCAGTCAGTCGGCGTCGGCAGTGACCTGGGCGGCCTGATGGCCGGGCAGGCTGTGTCCTCTTCGCTGGCTGGCTGGGCGGGTCCAATCGCTTGGCTGGCTTGCGTTTGCGAATGTAAAACAGGATTCATTCGCAAATGAGAATTAATCCTATGTTAAAGCTGGAACCCGAAATGGTCAATGCCCCTGACCTGAATAGGGGTGTTTTGTGCTGCTCGGGGAGAAAAAAGTGGATCGCTCTCAGTCTGGTGGTAGCAGTCTTTCGTCCCTGAGGCGCTTGCCGAGCAGGTCGATCAGCTCATCCACGAGGCGGATGGACGATTCCGGATTGATGGATTCTGTGACCGCGGACCACACCGGCTTGGCGTCCGCTAGGCGGTACAGCAGGGTCTCGACGACGACGCGGGTGGTGTCGACGGTGTAGCCGGGAGTGTCGTAGGTGTAAGGGTAGTAGGTGAAGAAGGGGTTGTAGTAGGGCCGATAGTAAGGCCCCATCCGCCAGAAGAAGGGGTCGGGCCCGAATTGGGTCTGGGGGGGAACGACGGTCTGTGTCTTGTCCACGGACACCAGGCGGGCGACGAGGGCACTGTCGAATCCGCCTTCGATCAGGCGCCGGCGGACGCTGTCGGTTTCTGGCCGGGGTTCGAGACCGAGCAGGTGTCCGGCGGTGGCCTGTACGCTCTTGGGCATGCGCTGGACGATCCGGTTCTCGGCCATCTTACGCAGGTTTTCGTCGTCCTTCACTGAGACGAAGACGGCAATCCTGTGGGGCACGATGGCGGGCGCGCTGGTATCCCGCCAGCTGGACTTGATGGTGCTGGTCGCGCAGCCCGTTAGGAGGAGCGTGAAGGATACGAGAAATGTCACTACGGACAGGGGGCTGAAACGCATGGGCACTCCGGGCGAGTTGGAATCTTCGTGTGAGTGAGACCGCGGAAAGGCGGCGGGATTCAATGAAAGTCCCGGCTCTTGGGGGCCAGTTGGCCAAGCAGCGCGGAGCGGTCTACGACCCGTTTGGCGTGCAGGTGCACCACCTTGTCCTGGCGGACGATCTGTCCATAGACGCCAAGCAGGCTGGTGCCCAGCAGGATTCGTCTTTCGGCCTCCAGGAGTTCGGGCCGGACGATGACGTTGATCCAGCCGGTTTCGTCTTCGATGGTGACGAACATCGTGCCCTTGGCCGTGCCCGGACGCTGGCGACAGGTGACGATGCCGGCGGCCCGGGCCAGCTTGCGGTCCGGGCAGTTGGAAATCTCTGCTGCGGTCAGGAAGCGCTCGGCCCGTAAGCGAGAACGTAGGAAGAGCAGTGGATGCCGGCCCAGGCTGAAACCCAGGCGCGCGTAGTCGGCGATCAGATCCTGGGTTTCGCTGGGGGAGGGCAGGGCGAGGCTGTCGTCGGCCAGCGGCGCCTGGTGGAGCAGGCCGGGAGCCGCCTGGGCGCCACTGGCGGCCCACCAGGCCTGGCGCCGGTGGCCGGCCAGGCTGGCGAGGGCGCCGGAGGACGCCAGTGCGCGGAGCTCTCCGGGATCGAGTCCAGCACGGCGCGTGAGGTCGTCCACCGACAGAAAGGCGCCGTCCCGCCTGGTGGCGACGATGCGCTCTGCGGCGGCGGCATTGAAGCCCTTGACGAGGCGCAGACCGAGGCGGGCGGCGGGGATGTCCGGGGCGCTGCTGGAGGCTTCCTGCGTGCATTCCCATTCGCTGGTGCTGACATCGACCGGGCGGACTTCGACCCCGTGACGCCGGGCATCCTGGATCAGCTGGGATGGCCCGTAGAAGCCCATCGGCTGGCTGTTGAGAAGACCGCACAGGAAGGCCGCCGGCTCGAAACGCTTGAGCCAGGCGGAGACATAGACCAGCAGTGCGAAGCTGGCGGCGTGGGATTCTGGGAAGCCGTAGCTGCCGAAGCCTTGGATCTGTCGGCATAGCGCCTCGGCGAATTCCAGGGGGTACTCGCGATCGAGCATGCCGGCTGTCAGGCGCTGCTGGTAGTGCTGCAGGTCGCCCTGGCGGCCCCAGGCGCCCATGGAACGGCGCAGTTGGTCGGCGTCGCCGGGGCTGAAGCCGGCGGCGACCATCGCCAGCTGCATGACCTGTTCCTGGAAGATCGGCACGCCGTAGGTACGAGACAGAACCGGCTTGATCTCCGGGCGGGGATACTCTATGGGCTCCTGGCGGGCGATTTTTTCCCGCGCCTGCAGGTAGGGATGGACCATGCCGCCCTGGATCGGCCCGGGCCGGACGATGGCCACCTCGACGACCAGGTCGTAGTAGGTGCGGGGCCTCAGGCGCGGCAGCATGCTCATCTGGGCCCGGGACTCCACCTGGAAGACGCCCATGGCGTCGGCTTCGCACAGCATGTCGTAGACGGGCGCCTGCTCCCGCGGGATGTCGGCTACCGTGAAGGGCTGGCCACGCCAGCGTGAGATGAGGTCCAGGCTGCGGCGGATCGCCGACAGCATACCGAGGGCCAGCACGTCCACCTTCAGCAGCCCGAGGGTTTCCAGGTCGTCCTTGTCCCACTGGATGACGGTGCGCTCGGCCATGGCGGCGTTTTCCACCGGGACTAGTTCAGCCAGCGGGCCGCGGGAAATCACGAAGCCGCCCACGTGCTGGGACAGGTGGCGGGGGAAGCCGACCAGCGTGTTGGCGAGTTCGAGCAGCAACTGCGTGCGCGGCGCGTCCGGATCGAGGCCGGCTTCGCGCAGGCGTTCCGGTGCCACCCGGCTGCCGTCCCACCAGGCCAGGCGGCGGCTGAGCTGTTCCAGTTGGCCGAGGTCGAAGCCGAGGGCTCGGCCGACGTCGCGCAGGGCGCTGCGGGGACGGTAGCGGATCACCGTGGCGGCCAGGGCGGCCCGGTCCCGACCGTACTTGTTGTAGATGTACTGGATGATCTCTTCACGCCGGTCGTGCTCGAAGTCCACGTCGATGTCGGGTGGCTCCTGGCGCTCTTTGGACACGAAGCGCTCGAAGAGCAGATGCCCTTCCTCCGGCTTGACCTCGGTGATGCCCAGCGCGTAGCACACCACCGAGTTGGCCGCCGAGCCGCGGCCCTGGCACAGAATGGTCTTGCTGCGGGCGAAGCGGACGATGTCCTCGACGGTGAGGAAGAAGGCCTCGTACCCGAGTTCGATGATCAGCGCGAGCTCCTTGTCAGCTTGGGCGCGGATGTCGGCCGGAACCCGATCCCGCTCATGCGCGGCTGGCGGGTAGCGGCGCCGCAGGCCGGCGTCCACCAGCGCACGCAGATGGGATCCCGCCGTGGCGTCGGGGGGCACGATTTCCTCCGGGTATTCATAGCCCAGTTCGCCGAGCGGGCTGTGGCAGCGGGCGGCGATCACCAATGTTTCGGCCAGCCACTCCGGCGGGTGGCGGCGGGCCAGGCGTTGTCGGCTCTGCAGGTGGAGTTCGGCGTTGGCGCCTAGTCGGTAGCCGGCCTCGTCGAGGCTGCAATGATGGCGCAGGGCGCTCAGCACATCGGCTACGGGCTGGCGCGACGGGTGGTGCATCAACGGTGCGCAGGTGCTGGCGATAGGGATGTTGGCGGTATGCGCTGCTTCGGCGATCCACGCTTGCCGGCTGCGGTCGTCGGCGCCCATCGGGAGGAGGGCGGCGATCCAGGCACTGCCAGGGAAGAGAGAGGCCAGCCAGCGGGCGTCATCCATGAGCGTGATGGAGGTGGTGTCCGGCGGAATCAGCAGGGCCAGGCAGTGGTCGAGACCGCCGTTCAGATCGTGCCGGTGCAAGTGGTACTGGCCCTTCTCCGTCGCCAGCCGGCCCTGGCTGATGAGGCGGCACAGCTGGCCGTAACCTTCCCGGTTCTCGGCCAGCAATACGAGCTGCGGGCCGTCCTCGAGCTGGATGCGGGTGCCGACGATCAGCTGCAGCCGTTTCTTGTGCGTCTGCCAGGCCGCGTAAGCTCGCACGACGCCGGCCATGGAGCATTCGTCGGCCAGCGCCAGTGCGGTATAGCCGAGGGCCACAGCCTGCTCGACGAGCTCCTCCGGATGCGAAGCGCCGGTCTGGAAACTGAAGTTGGAGCGGGCACAGAGTTCGGCAAAAGCGGGAGGATCCTGTTGGGGCATGAGTTGACTGTATATAAATACAGATAGCTCAACAAGCCATGTTTCCGTGCTTCAAGACGTGCTCAAAAAGAACAGCCCCGACACGGCGTGAACCGATGTCGGGGCTGTTTCGGGAGCAGCGACCGTGAGGCCGCCGGGCTCCCGGTGGCTGCAGCCGCTTCGCGATCAGGCGAAGTTGGCGGCAGCGAAGTCCCAGTTGGCCAGGCTGTTCAGGAAGGTTTCCACGAACTTGGGACGGGCGTTGCGGTAGTCGATGTAGTAGGCGTGTTCCCACACGTCGATGGTCAGCAGGGGCTTGCCTTCGCCGCTCTTCAGCGGGTTGCCGGCAGCACCGGTGTTGACGATGTCGACGGAGCCGTCGGCCTTCTTGACCAGCCAGGTCCAGCCGGAACCGAAGTTGCCGACGGCGGAAGCCTGGAAGGCCTTCTTGAACTCGTCGAAGGAGCCCCACTTGGCGTTGATGGCGTCAGCCAGCGCGCCGGCGGGAGCGCCGCCGCCGTTCGGCTTGAGGGAGCTCCAGAAGAAGGTGTGGTTCCAGACTTGGGCGGCGTTGTTGTAGACGCCACCGGCCGGGGCCTTCAGGAAGGTCTCTTCGACGGACAGGTTTTCGTACTCGGTGCCCGGGATGAGGTTGTTCAGGTTGGTCACATAGGCTTGGTGGTGCTTGCCGTAGTGGTATTCGAAGGTTTCTTCGGAAATGTGGGGCACCAGGGCGTTCTTGGCGTAGGGCAGTTCGGGCAGGGTATGAGCCATTTGTTTCTCCGGGGTATAGGAAATTGTCCGACTATTCTAGTCGGGATTGGATTCTCTGCACAATCGGCCTCGGCGTACCTCATCCGGTCGCCGGTTCCACCCGCTATTTTGCACCGCAACTAGCCGGAATGCTTGTCTACCTTTGCATCTACGACGCCGTCGTGGAATTCGACGTGGATGAGATCTCCCGGAACGAGCCCGTTGGCGGAGCGGATGATCTGACCCGAGGCATCCCGTGTGATGCTGTAGCCGCGGGACAGGACGCCGCGAGGATCGAGGTGGGTCAGGTGCTGGCCCAGGGTGTTGAGTTGCGTCCGGCGATCGGCGAGCAGCTTGTGCATGGCCCGCTGCAGCCCTTGCTCCAGCATGTTCAGCTTTTGTTGCCGGCTGGTCAGATCGGGTCTGCGGGCGGCCAGGCGTAGTTCCAGTGTGGTGACCCGTGTCCGCTGGGCAGCAATCCGCTGGGTGATGCGGGCCTGCAGGCGTTGCTGCAGATTTTCCAGTTGCAGCCGGCTGGCGTGCAGCCGCTGGCGGGGGTGGATCAGGCGCGCGGCGGCCCGGTCGACGCGCTGGGCCGCGTTCTCTATGCGCCGCTCCATGGCCCGCTTGAGACGGCGCGCCAGTTGTTCCAGTCCCTCCTGTGCTTCCACGTAGCCGGCGCTGACCAGTTCGGCCGCCGCGGTCGGTGTGGCGGCGCGCAGGTCGGCGGCGAAGTCGGCGATGCTCACGTCGGTCTCGTGACCGACGCCGACCACCACCGGCAACGGGCAGGCGCGAATGGCGCGGGCGACGCTCTCGTCGTTGAAGGCGGCGAGGTCTTCCAGGCTGCCGCCGCCACGCACCAGCAGCAGCACGTCGTTGCCGTCCTGCTGGGCGCGGAGGCCCGCCTGGCGGATCGCGGCGGCGATCTGCGCAGGTGCGTCGGCGCCCTGGACCAGGCTCGGATACAGACTCAGCGGAACATGCGGTGCCCGCCGTGCCAACGCGGCCGTGACGTCGCGCCAGGCGGCGGCCTGGGGGGAGGTGACGACGGCGATGCCCCGCGGAAAGCGTGGTAGCGATCGCTTGCAGGCCGGATCGAACAGGCCTTCCGCCTCGAGGCGCGCCTTCAGACGCAGGAAGGCCTCGTAGAGATTCCCCACGCCGGCTTGGCGAATGGATTCGATATTCAGCTGGTAATCCCCGCGGGCTTCGAACAGCGTTACCAGCGCGCGCACTTCGACGCGCATGCCGTGTTCCAGGCGGAAGCCGAGCAGCTGGGCGCGGTTGCGCCACATGGTGCAACGCACCTGCGCCTGGTCGTCCTTGAGCGTGAAGTACACATGCCCGGAGGCGGCGCGGGTGAGGGTCGAAACCTCACCGGCGACCCACAGCAAGGGGAAGCTGCCTTCCAGCGCTTCGCGGGCCGCGCGGTTGAGCCAGGATACGGAAACGACTTCGCCGGAGTTGACTTTGGTGCTGCTTTGCGGGGTGTTCATGGGGGCGAATTCTAACGGAATCCACATCCCGCCCATGGCAGGGTAAAAAAATCCAGTTCAGACCCTTGACTTGCCGATAAACTTGTAAGTGATTGATTTATAATATATGTGTATGTCGCCTCATTTTTGACCCGACCACTAAAAGTCCTTACAAACTACGGGTTTAGCGCCCGCCCTTGGCATCAATCCACAAAGTTATCCACAGATTTTGTGGATTGTCTGACACGCTCCATGTGTTGCTCTGCAACCTTGGGCAGGTTAGAGTCATGGGCTTCGTCCGATTCTCAGGAGCGTTCGCGTGTTCGCCATTCTTCAAGCTGCCGGCTGGCCGATCTGGCCCTTGTTGTTTGCTTCGATCGTGGCCGTGGCCTTGATCATCGAGCGGCTCATCACGCTGCGTCGCAGCAAGATCCTGCCCGACGGTTTGGTAGACAAAGTGGTCGCCGAGATGCGCCAGAGCGGCGTGACGCCGGAGATGCTGAACCGCGTGGCGCTCAGCTCTCCCCTGGGGCGTGTTCTGGCCGCAGGTCTGCGCAACGTGCGCAGCCCGCGTGATGTGATGAAGGAGTCCATTGAGGAAACCGGTCGCGCGGTAACCCACGACCTGGAGCGTTTCCTGACCACCCTCGGCACCATCGCATCGATCAGTCCGCTGATGGGCCTGTTTGGCACAGTCGTCGGCATGATCGAGATCTTCGGTTCCCAGGCTCCTGGTGGTTCCAACCCCCAGCAGCTGGCCCACGGTATCTCCATCGCCCTCTACAACACCGGCTTCGGCCTGGTAATCGCCATCCCCAGCATGATTTTCTGGCGCCATTTCCGCGCCACTGTCGATGGCCTGGTGATCGAGATGGAGCAGCAGGCGATCCGTCTCGTCGAACTGATCCACGGCGAACGCCGCTGAGGCACCGGCCATGAACTTCAGTCGTGGCCGCTCCCGCGAGGAGCCGGAAATCAATCTGATTCCGATGATCGACGTACTGCTGGTGATCATCATCTTCCTGATGCTCACCACGACCTATTCGCGCTTCGCCGGGCTGGAGATCAACCTGCCCACTGCGGACGCCCAGGTCAGCGATGACAAGCCGGTCGAGATCAACGTGGCCGTCACTGCCGGTGGCGAGGTGGTCATCAACAAGCGCCCGGTCAGCGGCACCGATGTGGCGGCCATTGCCGCCGCACTGCGTGCAGTCGCGCCGGTCAACGCCAAGGATCCGGTGGTCATCATCAACGCGGATGCGAAGGCGGTTCACCAACGCGTCATCGATGTGATGCAGGC
Source organism: Zoogloea sp. GDB6 (assembly GCF_056724105.1). Lineage (NCBI taxonomy): Bacteria > Pseudomonadati > Pseudomonadota > Betaproteobacteria > Rhodocyclales > Zoogloeaceae > Zoogloea > Zoogloea sp. GDB6. The sequence continues at coordinate 1,947,402 of NZ_CM161497.1, forward strand.
GGCGCAGCAGGCCGGGCTGATTCACATTTCCTTCGCCACTCAGGCTACCCAGCGCTGAGTCTGCAGTAATCCATGCCTCGTAGCGCCCCCGGATTCTGGCAGAGCCGAGGGGCGCTCGCCTGGAGCCTCTTTCCTCTTTCCCTGTTGTTTGCATTGCTGGCCGGCCTGCGTCGCCGGCTCTTTGCGTTGGGTGTCCTGAAGCCCGTCTGTTTGCCGGTGCGGGTTGTCGTCGTCGGCAATGTCGCGGTGGGGGGGAGTGGCAAGACGCCCGTCGTGCTGTGGTTGGTTGAGCTCTTGCGCAGCCGGGGTTTCACGCCGGGCATCGTCAGCCGTGGTTACGGCGGGGCGGTCGAAGGCGTGGCCGCGGTGCCTATCGATGGCGATCCGGCCCGTTTCGGTGATGAGCCGGTGATGATGGCGTCCCGCTCGGGGTGCCCGGTCTTTGTCGGGCGCGACCGTCCGGCGGCGGGGCTGGCCTTGCTGGAAGCTCATCCGGACGTGGATGTGCTGATCGCCGACGATGGTCTGCAGCATTACCGGCTGGCACGCGATCTGGAAGTGGTGGTGGTGGACGAAGCGACCCTCGGCAACTGCCTGCGCCTGCCGGCGGGGCCGCTGCGGGAAGGGCTGGGCCGCGTCCGCGAAGCAGGGCTGGTGCTGGCCCACGGTGCTCTGTCGGAGCGCCTGTCCGCAAAGATTCGTCCGGTGCCGGTGTTCCAGTTCGGGCTGGCCGGTTCGCTGTTCGAGCGGCTCGAGCGGCGCGAAGAGCGTTGCGATGTGGTGGCTTTCCGTGGCCGCCGGATCCATGCGATGGCCGGCATCGGACGGCCGGAGCGCTTCTTCAGCCAGCTCGAAGGGTTGGGTTTGAGCATCCTGCGGCGCCCATTTCCCGATCATCACGCGTTCACTGCGACCGATCTGGAAATTTCCGATGGCGATGTGCTTCTGATGACCGAGAAGGATGCGGTAAAATGCGCGCCTTTCGCCCCGGCCGACAGCTGGGTGTGGCCGGTCCGTGCGCAGGTTGCGCCTGGGGCGGCGGAACTGATTGTGGAGAAGCTCGATGGACCCCCGACTGCTTGAAATCCTGGTGTGCCCGATTACCAAGGGCCCGCTCGACTTCCACAAGGACAAGCAGGAGCTGTGGAGCGTCAGCGCCCGCCTGGCTTACCCGATTCGCGACGGCATCCCGGTGATGCTGGAGGAAGAAGCCCGGTCGCTGACCGACGAAGAAATCGCCCAGTCCCGCTGACATGGGTTTCCGTATTGTCATTCCGGCCCGCTACGCGAGTAGTCGGCTGCCTGGCAAGCCGCTGCTCGACATCGCCGGCAAGCCGATGGTCCTGCGTGTCCTCGATCGCGCGCTGGAAGCCGGCGCCGACGAGGTGTGGGTGGCTACCGATCATGAAGGCATCGCCGCGGTGGTCGAGCAGGCCGGCGGCAAGGTCGTCATCACCGATGCCGGGCATCCGTCGGGCACCGATCGCCTGGCCGAAGTGGCTACGCAACTGGGCTGGGGCGACGACGACATCGTCGTCAATGTGCAGGGTGACGAGCCGCTGATCCCGGCGGGGTTGATCGGCCGCGCGGCCGAGTGCCTGGCCGGCGACGCCGAGGCCTCCATCGCCACCGCCTGCCATCCGCTGGGGTCGGCGGAAGAATTCTTCAATCCGAACGTGGTGAAGGTCGTGCTCGATGCCCGGAGCCGAGCACTCTATTTCTCGCGGGCACCGATCCCCTGGGCGCGGGACGCCTTTGCGGCCGAGCGCAGCGTGCTGCCCGTCGGTCTGCCGGCTTATCGCCACATCGGTCTGTATGCCTATCGGGCCGGCTTCTTGAAGCGTTATTCCACGCTGGCGCCATCTCCGCTGGAGCAATGGGAAGCCCTCGAACAGCTGCGGGCAATGGCCCACGGTTTCCCCATCCGGGTCATGGTGCTGGACCAGGCTCCGCCCGCCGGAGTGGATACCGCCGAAGATCTTGAACGTGTCCGCCAGGCGTTTGACCTTGCGGAAGTTTCGCGATAGTTTCGCAATCCCATGTCGTATCGACAATAACCAGAGGAGGGAAAGACATGCGTTTGATTCTGTTGGGACCGCCGGGCGCCGGCAAGGGCACCCAAGCCAATTACATCAAGGAAAAGTTCGGCATTCCCCAGATTTCCACCGGCGACATGCTGCGTGCGGCCGTCAAGGCCGGCACCCCGTTGGGCATCGAGGCCAAGAAGGTCATGGATGCCGGCGGCCTCGTGTCCGACGACATCATCATCGGTCTGGTGAAGGACCGTCTGAAGGAAGCCGATTGCCAGTCCGGCTACATGTTCGACGGCTTCCCCCGCACCATTCCGCAGGCCGAAGCCATGAAGGCTGCCGGCGTGCCCATCGATTTCGTGCTCGAGATCGACGTGCCCGATGAAGAGATCATCGGCCGCATGTCCGGTCGCCGCGTGCACGTGGCTTCTGGCCGCACCTATCACGTCAAGTTCAACCCGCCCAAGGTGGAAGGCAAGGACGACGAGACCGGTGAGCCGCTGATCCAGCGCGATGACGACAAGGAAGAAACCGTCAAGAAGCGTCTCGACGTGTACCACGCCCAGACCAAGCCGCTGGTCGCCTATTATTCCGATTGGGCGGCCAAGGGTGACGCGAATGCGCCCCAGTACCGCAAGATCGGCGGCCTCGGCAAGGTCGAGGAAATCCGTGAACGTGCCTTCGAAGCGCTGAAGTAAGCGCCCAGTTCGCACTCGCAAAGGGCCGGCTTCAAGCCGGCCTTTGTTTTTTCAGTGGTGCAGTCTGCGGCAAGAGGATCCGGATGGCGAAGAATCTGCTTTATGCGCAGTCGGGCGGCGTGACTGCGGTCATCAATGCGTCGGCTGCTGGCGTGATTGCCACTGCGCGCCAGGCCGGCGATGCAGTCGGGCGTATATTGGCCGCCCGCAACGGCATCCTGGGGGTGTTGCGGGAAACCTTGCTGGATACCGCGGCCTTGTCGGATGCCGACCTGGCCCGTCTGCGTGCGACGCCTGGCGGCGCCTTCGGGTCATGTCGCTTCGACCTGGATGTGCTGGAGCGTAATCCGGCCCAGTACGACCGCCTGTTCGATGTGCTGGCGGCCCATGATGTCGCCGGCTTTCTCTACAACGGCGGCAACGGTTCGATGGAGACCTGCCGGCAGATCCAGGCTGCGGCAGACCTGCGGGGCTATCCCCTGACCGTGGTTGGAGTACCGAAGACCGTCGATAACGACATCGTCCTGACGGACTGCTGCCCGGGTTACGGCTCGGCGGCCAAGTACCTGGCGACTTCGATCCGGGAGGTCGGCCTAGATCTGGCGGCGATGACGACTGGCGGCGGGCGCGCCTTCGTGCTGGAGGTCATGGGGCGCAACGCCGGCTGGCTGGCCGCGGCCTGCGCGCTGGCGGCGGAGGAGGAGGACGCCGCACCGCATCTGATCCTGCTGCCCGAAGTGCCTTTCGATGAGGCTGCCTTCCTGGCCCGTGTGAAGGAGATCGTCGAGCGCATCGGCGCCTGCGCGATCGTCGTGGCGGAAGGCATCCGCGGGCCGGATGGGCAGATCCTGGCCATGCACGACCGCAACCAGAAGGGCTATGTCCAACTGGGCGGGGCGGGGGAGGTGGTGGCCGAGCGCATCCACGCCTGCCTTGGTTACAAGGTGCACTATGCGCTGGCCGATTATCTGCAGCGTTCGGCCCGGCACTTGGCATCGCGCACGGATACGGCCCAGGCTTTTGCCGTCGGCAAGGCGGCGGTGCGGCGGGTGCTGGCCGGCGAGCGGGGTGTCGTCGGCATCGAGCGGGTGTCGGACCAGCCCTATCGCTGGCGGACCAACCTGCAGCCCTTCGAGCGGGTGGCCAATCTGGAGCGTACGCTACCGCCGGAGTTCATCGCCGCGGATGCTTTCGGTGTGACCGAGGCATTTAAAACCTGGTGCCGCCCCCTGATTGCCGGCGAGGACTGGCCGCCGTTCAGGAACGGCTTGCCCGATTACCTGCATTTGCACCTGAATCTGCCGCTGATGGCGACACGCCTGCCTTCTTACGAGGTTTGATCCGGCTCGGTGTGGCGACCTCCTCGCGGGAGGCCGGACGCGCCGCGTCAGGCCGGGACGGCCGGGTTGAGGCTGTAGGTGCCGGTCAGGCTGGCCTGGGCGAGGATGTGCCCGGCGATGGCGTCACGCACCTGCTGTCCGCTGAAGATGCCTTCGATCGGCAGGCGCGGAATGTCCAGTGCGTACACAGTGAAGACGTAGTGGTGGCGGATGGAGTCGTTCCACGGCGGACAGGGGCCGTCGTAGCCGAAGTAATTGCCCTTCATCTGCTCGTCGCCGGCGAACCAGCCGGTGTAATCGTTCACGCCGTGGCGGCTGCCGTCAGGCAGGTCCGGGCCGGGTTTGCCGTTGGGCGTGACCGCGCTGGAGTGTGCGCCCTCGGCAATGTGGGTGACGGAAGCCGGCAGGTCGATCAGCGTCCAGTGGAAGAAGTCCACGCGGGGCAGGTCGGCTGGCACGAAGCGCCCTTCCTGATTCACGTCGTCGCCGCGGCTCGGTACGTCCGGATCGTGGCAGATCAGCACGAAGGAGCGCGTGCCGGCAGGCGTATCGCTCCAGGCCAGTTGCGGATTGCGGTTGGAGCTGAGGTTCACATGTCCTTCCGCAGCAGGCACGCAGAAGGCGAACTGGCCGGGAATCACGCTGCCGTCGGCAAAGCTGTCACTGTGCAATTTCATCTTCGTTCGTCTCCCAGGATGGTTTGCGCGATTGTAGCCAGGATCGCCGTCAGGTCGTACCGCGCCGACGGAAATCGGTGAGCCGGAAGCCGAGCGCGAACAGGACGGCGAAATACACGGCGATGCCGCCGCAGATCAGTGCCGACAGGCGGATGACCCGTTCCAGGCTGCTGGCGTGAAGCCACAGGCTGTCCGGACCGGCAGTGAAATAGAGACCGCTGGCGAGGGCCAGCAGTGCGACGGCCAGCTTGCTGCCGAAGGCACCCCAGCCCGGTTGGGGGTTGTAGACGCCCCGGGCGCGCAGCCCGCGGTAGAGCAGGGTGGCATTGAAGCACGAGGCCAGACCGATGGACAGGGCCAGGCCGGCGTGCTGGAACGGGCCGATGAAGATCAGGTTCATCAACTGGGTGATGATCAGCGACATGATGCCGATGCGCACCGGCGTGCGGACGTCCTGACGGGAATAGAAGGCCGGGGCGAGCACCTTGACGAGGATCAGCCCGGTCAGCCCGAGGCTGTAGGCGACCAGTGCGGTCCGCGTCTGCAGGACGTCGTTGGCGCCGAAGGCTCCGTGGTGGAACAGGGTGCTGATCAGCGGTATGGCCAGCAGTGCGAGGCCGACCGAGGCCGGGAGCGTCAGCAGCAGGGTCAGGCGCAGGCCCCAGTCCAGCAGCGCGGAGAACTCGGCTGGCTTTTCGTCGGCGTGCATTTTCGACAGGCTGGGCAGCAGGATGGTGCCCAGCGCCACGCCGAGCATGCCGGAAGGGAATTCCATCAGGCGGTCCGCGTAGTACAGCCAGGACACGCTGCCGCTCGGCAGGAAGGAGGCGAAGACCGTGTTGATCAGCAGCGAGATCTGGCTGACCGACACGCCAAGGATTGCCGGTGCCATCAGCTTGAGGATGCGCCGCACGCCGGGGTCGGAAAAATCCAGCGAGAAGCGCGGCAGCATGCCGATCTTGGCCAGCGGGCGCAGTTGCAATACGACCTGGGCGAGCCCACCGATGAAGACGGCCCAGCCGAGCACCAGGATCGGCGGGTGGAAGTAGGGGGCGGCAAACAGCGCCATGAAGATGAAGGACAGGTTCAGCAGCACCGGCGTGAAGGCCGGGATCGCGAAGCGGCTCCAGGTGTTCAGTACGCCGCCGGCTAGGGCCACCAGTGACATGAAGAAGATATAGGGGAAGGTGATGCGGGTGAGCTGGACGGTCAGCTCGAACTTCTCCACGTTGTCGGAGAAGCCGGGGGCGGTGGCGTAAATGATGGCCGGCGAGGCCAGCGCGCCGAGGATCGAGACGATCAGCACGACGAGGCCCAGCGCGCTGGCCACGTGGTTGATCAGGCGGTGGGTTTCGTCAGGGCCGCGCTTGTTCTTGTATTCCGCCAGGATGGGCACGAAGGCTTGGGAGAAGGCGCCCTCCGCGAACATGCGGCGCAGCAGGTTGGGCAGGCGAAAGGCGACGACGAAGGCATCCATCTCGATGCCGGCGCCAAAGGCGCGGGCCTGCACGAAATCGCGCACGAAACCCAGGATCCGCGACAACAGGGTCATTCCGCTGACCGTGGCGAGGGCGCGGAGAAGGTTCATCGAAGCCATTTGGAATGATGGGGCGAGCCAAAAAGAGGGGCGATGTTAGCGGCTTATTGCGCTGTGCAGCAATGCGATTTTTGCAGTAAAAACAGGGCTGACCAGGGTGCGACGCCCGTCGCGGGAGTCGATAGGGTAAAATGGCAAAAATTTCTATGAGTTCGACCGGATGAAAACAACGTTCCTAGATTTTGAGCAGCCTATTGCGGAGCTTGAGGCGAAGATCGAAGAACTACGCTTTGTGCAGGACGATTCGGCGGTGGATATCTCCGAGGAGATCGCCCGGCTGGAGCAGAAAAACCACGGCCTGACCAAGGATATCTACGCCAAGCTGACGCCTTGGCAGAGCGCGCTGGTAGCGCGTCATCCCCAGCGTCCGTATACGTTTGACTACGTGCAGCACATCTTTACCGATTTTGAAGAACTGCACGGTGATCGCAGCTTTGCCGACGACAAGGCGATCGTTGGCGGCCTGGCCCGTTTCAACGGCCAGTCCTGCATGGTGATCGGCCATCAGAAGGGCCGCGATACCAAGGAAAAGCTGTTCCGCAACTTCGGTATGCCGCGCCCGGAGGGCTATCGCAAGGCGATGCGCTTGATGAAGCTGGCCGAGAAGTTCGGCTTGCCGGTGTTTACGTTTGTTGATACGCCGGGCGCCTATCCGGGTATCGATGCGGAAGAGCGCGGCCAGTCGGAGGCCATCGGCCACAACCTGCTGGTGATGGCGGAACTCAAGGTGCCGCTGATCTGCACGATCATCGGCGAAGGTGGCTCGGGCGGCGCGCTGGCCATTGCGGTTGGCGATCAGCTGCTGATGCTGCAGTACTCCACCTATTCAGTTATCTCGCCGGAAGGCTGCGCGTCCATCCTGTGGAAAAGCGCTGATCGCGCGCCGGATGCGGCCGAGACGATGGGTATCACCGCGTCGCGTCTCAAGTCCTTGGGGCTCATCGACAAGGTGGTGAACGAGCCGGTGGGCGGCGCCCATCGCGACCATCGGGCAATGGCGCAGAACCTCAAGCGGGCGCTGCAGGACGCGCTGCGCCAGGTGTCCGAGCTGTCGCCGTCGGAGCTGCTCGAGCGCCGTTTCGAGCGCCTGATGAGTTACGGCAAGTTCAAGGAAATTGCCGTCGACTGAGCTTGCTGCCCGGGTTGCCGCGAGCTGGCGGCAACTTTCCCTCGCACCCGGCCCGGTCCGGGTTGGGTTGAGCGGCGGCCTCGATTCTTCCGTGTTGACGCATGTGTTGGCCGGTTTGCAGGGCGAGCTCAGGATCGAGGTGAGCGTCATGCATGTCCGCCACGGCCTGGTGGCGGGCTCCGAAGTTTGGAGCGACACCTGCGTCGAGCTGTGTGCGGCACTCGCCGTGCCGCTGGCGGTTCGTGAAGTCCAGGTGGATCGGGCGCATTCGGGCGGGCTGGAAGCGGCTGCGCGGGAAGTGCGTCGGGCCGCGCTTCTGGATGGTCTGGGGGGCGGCGTGCTGGCCCTGGCCCACCATCGGGACGATCAGGCCGAGACCATTCTTTTCCGCGCGCTGCGCGGTAGCGGCGTCAAGGGCCTGGCCGGCATGCGCGATTTTGTCCATGTTGGCGCGGGTGGCCGGATCTGGCGCCCGCTGCTGGACGTTCCACGTTCCGTGCTGCATGCGTATGCTGAGCGGCATGGCCTGCACTGGGTGGATGACCCCAGCAACGCCGATACGGCGTTCTCCCGCAATTTCCTGCGCAACAAAATCCTGCCGCAGCTGGATGGACGTTTTACCGGTGCGTCGGCCAATCTGGCCCGCCTGGGGCGGCTGGCCGGTGAGGCGGAAGGGCTGCTGGAAGAACTGGCAGACAGCGACGTCGAGAAGCTGCGCATCCCGGGATGCATGCAGATGCTGCATGCCCCTGCGCTTGATTTGTCCTCAGCCCGTTTGCGCAATCTGCTGCGGCGCCTGCTGGCGCAGGTGGGGGCGGCGATGCCAGATGAGGCGCGGTTGCGGGAGGCTGAGCGGCAGTTCCGGGAGGATTCCGTCGCGTCCGGTTCGAGAATCCTGTTGGGCGATGTCGCGCTGTGCATCTATCGGGAGCGCTGGTGGCTGGAGGCGGCGACCGTGCCCGTAGAAGTGGTCGACTTCCGCCCGTGGCGTGGTGAAGCCGCCTTGCCATGGGCTGGCGGTGTGCTGGATTTCAGCGCCGTGTCCGGGCGGGGGCTGGCGGCTGATCTGCTCGCGGCGGGGTCATGCCGGGTCGGGCGCAGGAGGACGAGCGCGCGCATGCGTCTGAACGCGGGCAGGCCTTCCCGCAGTCTGAAAAACCTGTGGCAGGAAGCGGGCATTCCCCCTTGGCTGCGGGATACGGTTCCGATGCTATGGGTGGATGAGCGCCTGGCGTGGATCGCCGGGGTCGGCGTGGCTGCCGAATTCGCCTGTCTGCCGGGGGCAGAGGGTATCCTGCCGCGCTGGTCAGTGTTCCCCTGAGTCGCTACCGGACCCTTTGTCACGGCTCGGTGCGAGCAGTTGGGCCAGCTCGACAGCAGAGCGGACGCCCATCTTTTCGAAGACCCGCGCCCGGTGAACTTCCACGGTACGCATCGAGATGCTCAGCTCGTCGGCGATGACCTTGTTGAATTTGCCGGCCAGTACGAGATTCATGACTTCCTGCTCCCGCGGTGTGAGCAGGGCCAGATGATTGGCGACCGATGCTTGGCTGGCCTGGCTGGCCTGGCGCTTGGCGTCCTTGGCCAGCGCGCGGATGACCACGTCCACCAGTGCGTTGTCCTCGAACGGCTTTTCGAGGAAGTCGAAGGCGCCTTTCTTCAGCGCGCTGACCGCCATCGGCACGTCGCCATGGCCAGTGAGGAAGATGACGGGGAGGGTGTTACCTTGCTCCTGCAGCACGTCGAAGCATTCCAGGCCGCTCATTTCCCGCATGCGGATGTCGAGCACGATACAGCCGCGCCACTCCGGCTGCCAGGCAGCCAGGAATTCCTCGGCGGAGCTCCATTCGGCGCTGGCCACTTCACGGGTCCGGAACAGCCAGGTGAGGGCGTCGCGGATGGCTTCGTCGTCGTCGACAATATGGGCGAGGGGCGTGCTCATGACGGGATCGGCAGGGAGAAGTGGAAAATCGTACCACCGCCCGGGTTGTTCTCGAAGTTCAGGCGGCCCCGGTGGAGTTCGGCGATCGAACGGCAGATGTTGAGCCCGATACCCATGCCTTCGGCCTTGGTTGTGAAGAACGGCGCGAACAGCTTTTCGGCGACCTCGGGCGGGATGCCCGCGCCGCGGTCGGCCACGTCGCAGAGCAGCGTACCGTTCTGACGCTGGGTCCGGATCAGCAGGCGGCGGGTTTCGCGTGGGTTGTCCTCCATTGCGTCCATGCCGTTGCGGATCAGGTTGACGGCGACCTGTTCGATCATCACCGGGTCCGCTTCGACGCAGGGCAGGTTGTCTTCCAGTTCCAGCTCGATGAGAACGCCGCGCCGGTCGGCGTCCGGCTCCACCAGTCCGACGGCTTCCCGCAGGATGGTGTTCACGTCCACCGGTTCGAACTTGGGCTCGCTGCGTCGCACGAAGGTATGCACCCGCCGGATGATCTGCCCGGCCCGCTGGGCCTGCTTGCCGATCTTTTCGAGGATGGTCGTCAGCTCTTTCTTCGGCAGGTCGCCGTTGCCGAGCATGTTCAGGCAACCCGTGTTGTAGCTGGAGATCGCAGCCAGCGGTTGGTTGAGTTCGTGGGCGAGGGTCGAAGCCATCTCGCCCATGGTGACGAGGCGGGCGGTGGCCTGCAGGCGCTCCTGCTGCTGGCGGGCGAGTTCCTGGGCGCGCTTCTGTTCGGTGACATCCACCACCGAGCCCATCCAGCCGATGTGCTTGCCGTTGGAGTCGATCAGCGGCGCTTCGATGAGCAGGGCGTCGAAGCGTTCGCCGTTGCGGCGCATCAGGCGGATCTCCATGCCCTGGGGCGGCGCATTGCCCCCCAGCACCAGTTCGTGCACGGCGCGGGTGCGCTCCAGCGCTTCCGGCGCCCAGTAGGGCATCGGCGGCATCAGGCCGACAAGCTCATCGGCGTTCCAGCCGACCATGCGGCAGAAGGCCGGATTCACGTAGGTGATCTTGCCGCTCAGGTCGCGGGCGCGCATGCCGGTGTTGAGGGAGTCTTCCATCGCCTTGCGGAAGGCGTGTTCGGCGCTGAGGGCCAGTTCCGCCTGCTGGCGGCGCTTCATGTGGCGGCGCAGTTGCCACAGGCTCCATACGATGGCGGCCCCAAGGACGCCGAGGGAGCCCATCAGCAGCAGCGGAATCCAGCGCACCTCGCTCTTGTAGGCGGTGACGTTGACCGTTAGACCGTGGCCGGGGGGCTCGAAGGGGATCTCGTAGTTGAGGCTGGACAGCGGGGAAACCTTGGATTTGGCGGCGATTTCGGTGCCGAGGTTGTTGCTGACGGATACCCGGTAGCGCTCGGAAAACCACCACGGAATCTGGTGGGCCAGCATGTTGTTTAGTGAATAAACGCCGACCACCGAGCCCAGGTAGCGGCCGCCGTCGAAGATCGGTACGTGGACCTCGAACTGGGTCTGATTGTCGAGAACGGCGTAGGCCTCGCTGTACACCGGCCGACCGAGGGAGCGGGCCAGGCGATAGGCGGACGACGACGGAAAGGTGCCCGATGCCTCACCAACCAGGTGGCTGTCGGTGTAGGGGGGCTCGGAACCTTTGACGCGCCCGCCGGCGTCGAGCCACAGTACCCGGATCAGGCCGCTTTCCGGGTCAAGGGCCTGCCGGATGCGCGCTTCAGCCGTGGAGTTCAGGCGGCCGCTGGCCAGCAGGGCAGGGCCGAGCTGGGTCAGCTGCGCGTCATTGCGCTCGAACTGGAAGGACAGGTTCTGCTCCATCCACAGCACGTCGTTGATCAGCGTGGCGCGCTGTTCTTCGGCGTCCTGGCGGTGGGTCAGCCACAGCAGCGTCGCCATCGTGGCGATGAACAGGGCCACGGCGGCGTAGGGCAGGCTCCAGTACCAGCTCGGTGGTGGAGAGGCTGAATTCGATGGGGGCAACGGGTTGAGAATCACGAATGGGAGGATTCCTGTTTATCGCCGGACTGGCATTTTTGAGCCATTCGATGTTTCCACACTGCGGATGACCACAATTGAGTCTGTTGGTGCCGTCTTCCACAGTGTGGCGTTGCAGTCTGCCGGAATTGCGGCTCATGTACCATGCCGCCTCGACTGCCGATGATGGAGATTGGAATGCGTTTGCGTAGCTTGCTGTTCGGCCTGTTCGCCATGGGGATGTGCGCGATGGCCGCCGCTCAGGCACCCATTGTGATCAAGTTCAGCCACGTGGTTGCAGCGGACACCCCAAAGGGCAAGGCCTCCGAGTATTTCAAAAAGCGCGCGGAGGAGCTGACCCGCGGCAAGGTCAAGGTGGAGGTCTATCCGAACAGCACGTTGTACAAGGACAAGGAAGAACTCGAAGCCCTGCAGCTGGGCGTCGTGCAGATGCTGGCGCCGTCCCTGGCCAAGTTCGGCCCGCTGGGCGTGAAGGAGTTCGAGGTCTTTGACCTGCCCTACATCTTCGACGACTACGCCGATCTGCATCGGGTGACGCAGGGGCCGGTAGGGGCCAGTATCCTGAAGAAGCTCGAATCGAAGGGTATCGTCGGCCTGGCTTACTGGGACAACGGCTTCAAGTCTTTCTCCGCGAACACGCCGATCCGTACGCCGGCCGACCTGCGTGGCAAGAAGCTGCGGATCCAGTCGTCGAAGGTGCTGGAGGAGGAGATCCGCGCCGTTGGTGGCCTGCCGCAGGTGATGGCTTTCTCGGAGGTGTATCAGGGGCTGAAGACCGGCGTCGTCAACGGTACCGAAAATCCGCATTCGAACACCTACACCCAGAAGATGCACGAGGTGCAGAAGTACCTGACGGTGACCAATCACGGCTATCTCGGTTACGCGGTCATCGCCAACAAGCGGTTCTGGGATGGTCTGCCCGCCGATGTGCGCGGCCAGCTCGAGCAGGCGATGCGGGAAGCGACGGTCTACGCCAACCGTATTGCCAAGGAAGAGAACGACAAGGCGCTGGAAGCGATCAAGAAGAGCGGTAAGGTGCAGGTGTATGTGCCCAACAAGGAAGAGCGCCTGGCCTTCAAGAAAGCCATGCTGCCGGTCCATCAGAAGATGGAGGCCCGCATTGGCAGCGACCTGATCCGCTCGATCTACCGGGAAACCGGTTTCGATCCGTCGCGGCTGTAGCCCGCCCGGCTGCCGTCCGGGAGGGGCGGTTCGCCGCGGGGGGCTGCTTTGTGTTAAAAGGCGTGTTTTCCCGGTGGCCACCGTCCGGTCGCCGGCGAGTCCTGTGCGAGGCCTTCGTTGTCGTCCCCTTCCCCTGTTCTGCCCGAGCATGATTGCTACCACTGCGGGCTCCCCATTCCCGCAGATGTAGATCTCCCCGTCGATATCGAGGGCGTCCAGCACCACATGTGCTGTACCGGTTGCCAGGCGGTGGCCGAGTCCATCGTCAGCAGCGGCCTCGTCGATTACTACAAGCGCCGCGATGCGATGCCCGAGCAGGCCCGCGAGGCGATGCCCGACGAGCTGAAGGACCTCGGGCTGTTCGACCATCCGGATTTCCAGCAGGGCTTCGTCAAGCCCATCGGCGAACACGAGCGCGAGGCGGCGCTGATCCTCGAGGGCATCACCTGCGCCGCGTGCATCTGGTTGAACGAGCAGCACGTGGCCCACCAGCCCGGCGTGACGGCGGTGGACATCAACTACGCGACGCGGCGTGCGCGCGTGCGCTGGGATGAGCGGCGCATCAAGCTGTCGGACATCCTGGCGGCCATCCACGCCATCGGCTACCGCGCCTATCCCTACGATGCAGCCCGCTCCGAGCAGATTTCCCAGCGGGAGCGGCGGTCCGCCCTGTGGCGCCTGTTCGTGGCCGGCTTCGGCATGATGCAGGTCATGATGTATGCCTTCCCGGTGTACATCGCCGAGGCGGGTGACATGACCGCCGACATCGAGCAGCTGATGCGCTGGGCGAGCCTGATCCTGACCGCACCCGTCGTGCTGTATTCCGCCGCGCCGTTCTTCAGTCACGCGATCCGCGACATACGCCTGCGCCGGCTGGGTATGGACGTACCCGTTGCGCTGGGGGTAGGGGCGGCCTTCCTGGCCAGTTGCTGGGCGACGCTGGCTGGTAAGGGGGAGGTGTATTTCGATTCGGTGACGATGTTCGTCTTCTTCCTGCTGTGCGGCCGCTACGTGGAGATGCTGGCGCGCCAGAAGGCCGTGCGCGGCGTAGAAGAGATGGGCAAGGCCTTGCCGGCTTTCGCCGAGCGTCTGCCGGCCTATCCGGCTCTGGATGGGGAGAAGGTCCCGGTGTCCCAGCTGCTGACGGGCGATGTGATCCGCGTCAAGCCGGGCGAGGCCGTGCCGGCGGACGGCGTCGTCGTCGAAGGGCAGAGCGAGGCCAATGAAGCGCTGCTGACCGGCGAGAGCCGGCCGGTGCCCAAGGCGCCGGGCACCGAGGTGACCGGAGGCAGCATCAATGTCACCAGTCCGCTGTGCGTGCGCGTCACCCGTACCGGCGAACACACCCGCCTGGCGGCGATCCGTCAGCTGATGGAACGGGCGTCGGCTGAGAAGCCGCGGGTGGTGCAGCAGGCCGACCAGGTGGCAGCCTGGTTCATCATCGTGCTGCTGGTCCTGGCAACGCTTACCGCGGCGGGCTGGTGGTGGTTCGATCCGGACCGGGCATTGTGGATCTTCGTGTCGGTGCTGGTCGTCAGCTGTCCGTGTGCGCTGTCCTTGGCGACGCCGGTGGCGCTCACCGTGGCGACCGACGCGCTGGCGCGTATGGGGGTGCTGGTGACGCGTGGGCACGCGGTCGAGGCGCTGGCCAAGGCTCAGCATTTCGTCTTCGACAAGACGGGCACCCTGACTTACGGGGCTATGCGGATCGAGCAGGTCCGTCTGCTCGGCGGGCTATCCGAAGAAGAAGCCCTGGCTGTGGCGTCGGGGCTGGAGCAGGGGGCGGAGCATGCCATCGCGACGGCCATCAGGCTGGCGGCTGCGACCGCTCCGGGTGCTCCTGTGGGAGCCATCAAGGCCACGACCGGGCAGGGCGTGGCCGGCGAGCTTGCCGGCGTGGTCCATCGGATCGGTCGTCCGGGTTTCGTGGCCGAACTGACGGGCACGCCGATTCCGGCGGCCTTGCTTGAGGACGAGCGTTCGGGCCGAACCGTCGTGGCCCTGGGCTCGTCGGCCGGCTGGATTGCGGGTTTTGCACTCAGCGATGGGCTGCGTGAGGATTGCCCTGCCACTTTCGAGGCCTTGCGCGGCAAGGGGATCGACCTGTCGATCTTCAGCGGGGACACGCCGGCTACCGTTGCCGAACTCGGTACGCGCCTGGGGGTTTCCCGCGCGGTGGGCGGCATGACGCCGGAGGACAAGCATGCCGAACTGACCCGGCTGCAGCACGGCGGTACGGTGGTGGCGATGGTTGGCGACGGCGTGAACGACGCGCCGGTGCTGGCCCAGGCTCAGGTGTCGATCGCCATGGGTGGCGGCACGGACCTGGCCCGCAACCAGGCGGACATCGTGCTGCTCGGCGCGCGCCTGGGGGCGCTGGCGGACGGCGTCGGGCTCTCACGGCGGGCGCTGCATATCATCCGGCAGAACCTGTGGTGGTCCTTCGCCTACAATTTCACTGCGGTGCCACTGGCCATGTCCGGCCTTGTGACGCCCTGGATGGCTGGCATCGGCATGTCTGCCAGTTCCCTGTTCGTCGTCTTGAATGCCCTTCGCCTTCAACGGCGAAAGGCCAACTGAAAGCCCTTGTGCCATGGAAAGCCTGTACCTGCTGATTCCGATGTCCGTGCTGCTCGTCTTCCTGATCGGGGTGATCTTCTGGTGGTCCGTTCGCAGCGGACAGTTCGACGATCTCGAGGGGCCGGGCTACCGGGTTGTCAGTGACGACGATACGCCGCAGCCGGCGTCGCGCGGACCTGCGGATAAGAACAAGGAGGAGGCATGATTCTGCGGTTCCAGTCACCCCTCCATGTGAAGGGTTTTTGACGCAGGTCAAGACTGCCTTCGCGGAGTTCTTTCATACTTCGTCCCAAGTTCAAGGCGCAAACAACAAGCAATACTTGGCGCCTCCTGGATCATGGTCCAGGCTAAAGTCTCTCTGTTGGGGTTGGGGGTGCGCGATGCGCACCCTTTTTTTTCGCCCCTTGGTCTGCCGGCCGCTTCGTGCCGCCTTCCCTTTCGCTTCCGTTCTGCCATGTGAGCCGAAAAAAGCCGAATTGACGCATCAACCTGCTAAAATTCCAAGCTTTCGGTTTTTCGACCATCCTTTGTCTCACTGGAGCTAGCAACATGGCTATTGAACGCACCCTCTCCATCATCAAGCCCGATGCCGTCGCCAAGAACGTGATCGGCCAGATCTACGCCCGTTTCGAAGCCGCTGGCCTCAAGGTCGTTGCCGCCAAGCTGGCCTACCTGTCCGAGCGTGAAGCCGGCGAGTTCTACGCTGTTCACAAAGAGCGCCCCTTCTTCAAGGATCTGGTCTCCTTCATGACCTCCGGCCCCGTGATGATCCAGGCCCTGGAAGGCGAGGACGCGATTGCCAAGAACCGCGAACTGATGGGCGCCACCGACCCGAAGAAGGCTGCTCCCGGCACCATCCGCGCCGACTTCGCCGAGTCCATCGACGCCAACGCCGTGCACGGCTCCGACGCGCCTGAAACCGCTGCCGTGGAAGTCGCCTTCTTCTTCCCGGGCATGAACGTTTACAGCCGTTGATGATCTCTACCAGCGGGGCGGAACTCCTCCGTCCCGCTGGTCTGGATGGAAATACACGTGGTCAATCTTCTCGATTTCGATGCCGAAGCCCTCACCGAATGGTTCGTCCAGCAGGGTGAGAAGCCGTTTCGCGCCAAGCAGGTGCTCCGTTGGGTCCATCGTTTCGGCGAAACCGACTTCGAGCAGATGACCGACGTCGCCAAGTCGCTGCGGGCCAAGCTCGCAGCGACGGCCTGCGTCATGCCCCCCGTACCGGTACGCGACAGCGTTTCAACGGATGGCACGCGCAAGTGGCTGCTCGACGTGGGCAACAGCAATGCGGTGGAAACGGTGTTCATTCCCGAGACCAACCGCGGCACGCTGTGCATCTCGTCGCAAGCCGGCTGCGCCCTCGACTGTGCGTTCTGCTCGACCGGCAAGCAGGGCTTCAACCGCAATCTCACGGCTGCCGAGATCATCGGCCAGTTGTGGCTGGCCAACCGCATGCTGGGCGCCAATGGCGACGGTGAGCGGGTCATCAGCAACGTCGTGATGATGGGTATGGGCGAGCCCCTTGCCAATTTCGACAATGTCGTCTCGGCGCTCAAGCTGATGCTCGACGACAATGCCTACGGACTTTCCCGGCGGCGCGTGACCGTGTCCACCTCCGGCATTGTGCCGGCCATGGACCGACTGCGCGACGCCTGCCCGACGGCGCTGGCGGTGTCGCTGCATGCATCCAACGATGCGCTGCGCGACCGACTGGTGCCGATCAATCAGAAGTATCCGCTACGTGAACTGATGGCCGCCTGTCGGCGCTATCTTGAGAAGGCTCCGCGCGACTTCATCACCTTCGAGTACGTCATGCTCGATGGCGTGAATGATTCCGACGCCCATGCCCGGGAACTGATTGCGCTGACCCGCGATGTGCCTTGCAAGTTCAATCTGATTCCCTTCAATCCGTTCCCGAATTCGGGCTTTGATCGTTCCCCCGCGCTGCGGATCAAGCAGTTTGCCGAGATCCTCATCGATGCGGGCATCGTGACGACCACCCGCAAGACCCGTGGTGATGACGTGGATGCGGCTTGCGGCCAGTTGGCCGGGCAGGTCAAGGACAAGACGCGCCGGACGGCCACCCGAGTTGTACCAGTCGTGGAGGTGCGCTCCTGATGCGTCGCTGGTGTGCGTTGGGATTGTTGGCGCTCTTGCTCGGCGGGTGCGTCGCACCCTTGCCCTCTGGTGAAACGGACAAGCTCGAGCGCCCGATGGTTGATCAGCCGGCGACTACGGATGCCCGGCGCAAGGCCAAGATCCACGTCGAGCTGGGGCAGGCTTATTTTCAGGTTGGCCGGTATGGTGTCGCGCTTGACGAAGCGCGTGCCGCAACCAACTACGACTCGGGTTATGCGCCGGCCTTCCAGTTGATGGGCATGGTGCACATGTTCCTGCAGGAGAACCAGATCGCGGCGAGCAATTTCGAGTACGCGATGCGGCTGGCCCCCGGTGACCCGGAGATCATGAACAGCTATGGCTGGTTCCTGTGCTCCACGGGCAACGAGACTTCAGGGCTGGAATTGCTCACCAAGGCAGCACGTAATCCGTATTACCAGACGCCGACCCGGGCGTACGCCAACGCTGGCCTGTGTCAGCTGCGGCTGAAGAACGATGCCGCCGCCGAGCAGCAGTTTCAGCGAGCGCTGGAGGCGGATAACGGCAATATGCAGGCCTTGTTTCATCTGGCCGAAATCACTTACCGGCGAGGGGCTTACGAGGCATCGAAGCGTTACCTTGCCGTGTTGAATCAGGGGGGGGAGCCGACTGCGGAGAGTCTGTGGCTGGCGATCCGCATCGAACGCCGGCTGGGGAACAGGGCTGCCGAGGCCGGCTTCGTCCAGCAGTTACGGCGCCGTTTCCCGGAGTCGCCGGAGTATCAGGCTTTCTTGCAAGGGCAGTACCAGTGACAGATTCTCAAGCACTTCCGTCCTCGGCAGTACCGGTTGTGACTGACATCTCCGCGGGGGAAACCCTGCGTCGGGCTCGCGAAGCGCAAGGTTTCAGCCTCGCGGAAGTGGCGAATGCGCTGAAACTGAACGTTCGGCAAGTTGAAGCGTTGGAGGCGGGGCGTTTTGACGATCTGCCCGGTCTGGCCTTCACTCGAGGCTTCCTGCGCAATTACGCGCGCCTGTTGAAGCTGGATGTGGCCCCACTGCTGGCTCATGTAGATCGACCTGGCGATGCGGCGGCAATGGAGCTTACGCCTGCTTCGAACGCCCACGGAGACATCCCGCAGGCGGGGCGTGGCCGCTTCCGAAAATCCATTCTGCCCGGGGTCCTGGCCGCAGCGGGTCTGTTTGGTGTGGTTGTGGCAGGGTGGTATTTCGATACACAAAAGAAGGTGGTCGAGAATGTGACGGTGCAGGCGCCGTCCGTGACCACTGAGGGGGCGCAGGGTGCCCCGGCACCTCAGGCCCAGAACGTGCCACCCGCCGTGGCGGCTCCCGCGCCTGTCCAGCCCTCCGAAACTGCCACGTCTCAGGTCATGCCGCCTCCTGGTGCAGAGCCCCGCGAAGGTGCGGCGCCCGTTGTAACACCTGCCGCGCCGGCCCCCGCAGCCGTGGCCCCGATCCCGACCACCCTGCCGCAGCCCCCGGTTGAGAAAGCCGTAGAAGCCACGCCGGCCAAGCCGGCCGGGGCGAGCGGAGCCGATCAGCTCGTTTTCGAGTTTTCTCAGGACGCGTGGGTCGAGGTGAAGGATCGAAATGGCAAGATCCTGTTGTCCCAATTGGGTAAGGCCGGCGTACGTCGTGAAGTCAGCGGCAATGCCCCATTCTCCCTGGTGGTAGGCAATGCCCGTTATGTCAAGTTGCAGCGCAATGGCGTGCCGGTGGAGCTGACCCACGACACCAAGGTGACGGTGGCCCGTCTCAAGCTCGAATAACCAGGCGCATTCATTTATGGATCTACTACTTTCGGGGCGCGCTTGCGCCCGCCGTCAGACCCGTCAGGTTCGCGTCGGCCATGTGTCGATCGGTTCCGGTGCCCCCGTCGTCGTGCAGTCGATGACAAATACCGACACCGCTGATGATTTCGCGACCACGATGCAGGTGGCCCAGCTGGCGCGTGCCGGCTCCGAGCTCGTCCGGATCACCGTCAATAACGACGAAGCGGCCAAGGCCGTGCCGAAGATCCGTGAGAAGCTGCTGGCGATGAACCTTGATGTTCCGCTGGTCGGCGATTTCCACTACAACGGGCACAAGCTGCTGGCCGACAATCCGGCCTGCGCCGAAGCCCTCGACAAGTTGCGCATCAATCCGGGCAATGTGGGGCAGGGAGCCAAGCGCGATACCCAGTTTGCGTCCATCGTCGAGATGGCTTGCAAGTACGACAAGCCGGTACGGATCGGCGTCAACTGGGGCAGCCTCGACCAGTCGGTGCTGGCGCGAATCATGGACGAGAATGCCAAACGGGCCGTGCCGCGCGACGCCGGCGCGGTGATGCGCGAAGCGCTGGTCACCTCGGCGTTGGAGTCCGCGGCGAAGGCCGAGGAGTACGGTCTGGCCGGTAACAAGATCATCCTGTCCGCCAAGGTCAGCAGCGTGCAGGACCTGATCGCTGTTTACCGCGACATGGCGGCTAAGTGCGATTACCCGCTGCATCTGGGCTTGACGGAAGCCGGCATGGGCTCGAAGGGCATCGTGGCGTCGACGGCGGCCCTCGCCGTGCTGCTGCAGGAAGGCATCGGCGACACGATCCGCGTGTCCCTCACGCCCGAGCCCAATGGCAGCCGGACCCAGGAAGTCATCGTTGCGCAGGAGATCCTGCAGACGATGGGCTTGCGCGCGTTTACCCCGATGGTCACGGCCTGCCCGGGCTGTGGCCGCACTACCAGCACGCTGTTCCAGGAGCTGGCATCCGACGTGCAGTCCTTCGTGCGTGACAACATGCCGGTCTGGCGCGATCAGTACGATGGCGTCGAGAACATGAGCCTGGCGGTGATGGGCTGCATCGTGAATGGCCCCGGCGAAAGCAAGCATGCGAATATCGGCATTTCCCTGCCGGGCACCGGCGAGTCGCCGGCGGCTCCTGTGTTCGAAGACGGGGTGAAGACCCTGACTCTCCGGGGTGACAACATCGCCAATGAATTCAAGGCCATCATCGAGAACTACGTGGCCCGCACCTATCCCCGCAAGGGCGCCGCGGCTTGATCCGCGCGTTACAGAAAAACAAAAGGAATTATGAGCAAGACCCTCCAGGCCGTGCGCGGGATGAACGACATCCTGCCCGACGAAGCAGAAATCTGGGAACAATTCGAAGAGATCGTCCGCAACTGGTTGCATAGCTACGGCTATCGCCCGATCCGCATGCCGCTGGTCGAGCCGACCCCGCTGTTCAAGCGAGCCATCGGTGAAGTGACGGACATCGTCGAGAAGGAAATGTACTCCTTCGAAGACGCCCTAAATGGCGAGCATCTGACCCTGCGTCCGGAAGGCACGGCGTCCTGCGTGCGGGCGGCGATCCAGCACAATCTGCTGTTCAGCCAGCCGCGCCGGCTGTATTACCACGGCCCGATGTTCCGCCACGAGCGTCCCCAGAAGGGGCGTTACCGCCAGTTCCACCAGGTCGGTGTCGAGGCGCTGGGCTTCGAAGGGCCGGATATCGACGCGGAGCACATCCTTATGTGCGCGCGCCTGTGGGACGACCTCGGCCTCGACGATGTCAAGCTGGAGATCAACTCGCTCGGTAGCAGCGAGGAGCGGGCGGCCCACCGGGCGGCCCTGATCGCCTATCTGGAACAGCATCAGGCCCGGCTGGACGAGGACGGCAAGCGTCGTTTGTATACGAATCCGCTGCGCATCCTCGACACCAAGAATCCGGATCTGCAGGACATCGTGGAAGCCGCGCCCAAGCTGGCCGATTTCCTCGGCGAGGAGTCGATCAAGCACTTCGAGGGCGTCCAGGCTGTGCTGAAGGATGCCGGCCTGCCTTATCGCATCAACCACAGGCTGGTGCGTGGGCTGGACTACTACAACCGCACCGTTTTCGAGTGGGTCACGACCCGGCTCGGCGCTCAGGGCACCATCTGTGCCGGCGGCCGTTACGATGGTCTCGTCGCCCAATTGGGCGGCAAACCGGCGCCGGCAGCGGGCTTCGCGATGGGCGTCGAGCGCCTGCTCGCCCTGTGGCAGGAGAGCGGCGGCCAAGCCGAGCGCGTCGTGCCCGACGTCTATCTGGTTCACGCTGGCGAGGCGGCCCAGCGCGCTGCTTTCCGGGTTTCCGAGATGTTGCGCGGCACCGGTTTTTCGGTGACCCAGCATTGCGGTGGCGGCAGCTTCAAGTCTCAGATGAAACGGGCCGATGCGTCCGGTGCGCCGTTTGCCGTGGTGATCGGCGATGACGAGGCCGCCGTCGGTGAAGTCAGTCTCAAGCCCTTGCGCGACGGTGGTGAACAGCTTCGTGTTCCCATGGAAGTGCTCCCCGAAACTCTGGCGGATCGCCTAATCGAATCGGAAGAAGACGATGGCAGCATTTGACCTCGAAGAACAAGAACAGCTTTCCCAGATCAAGGGCTGGTGGGAGCAATATGGCAAGCTCGTGACGGCGGTGGCGATCATCGCCGCGCTGGCGTCGGTGGTTTGGCAGGGTTGGAACTGGTACGTCCGCAAGCAGAGTGCGGAGGCCGCCACGCTGTATGAGGCCGTCCAACAAGCGGCTGCCGAGCATAATCCCCAGAAAGCCCGCGAGGCCGCTGGCACGCTGATCGACAAGTACAGTGGTACGGCCTACGCCGACCTTGCGGCTTTGCTGTCCGCCAAGGCCCAGGTGGAGTCGGGCGATCTGAAGAACGCTCGTGTACCGCTGTCCTGGGCAGCCGAAAAGGCCAACGACCCTGCGCTGCGGGGCTTGGCGAAGCTGCGCCTGGCCACCGTTTTGGTGGATGACAAGGCATACGACGAAGCCTTGGCTCAGCTGAATTCCGTGCCCGACGAAAACCTGGCTGCCCGCTATGCCGATCTGAAGGGAGACATCCTGGTCGCCCAAGGGAAGCCTGCAGAGGCTCGCATCGCCTACAAGGCGGCAGTGGACGCGCTTGGCACCGCATCCAAGGTTGAGGCTGCAACCCTGCGCGAGATTGCCCAGGCCAAGCTGGATGCGCTCGGGGGTGCTCAATGAACAAGCTTCGTCCGGGTTTTGTCGCGGTTCTGGCGTCCCTGAGTCTGGCTGCATGCTCCACATGGAACCCCTTTGCGTCGGGTGACGGCAAGCTGCCGGCGCTCAAGCCCCTGAGCAACCCGGTTCGTATCGCCGAGGTGTGGCGGGCGAGTGTCGGCGATTCAGGGCCTTTTGTGCTGCAGCCCGCATTGTCCGGAGATGCAGTGTTTGCCGCTGGGCGTGATGGTAAGGTGGTGAAGCTCCAGGGCGGGAAGACCGTCTGGAGAACCGATGTGGGTGTCACCGTATCCGGCGGGGTTGGCAGCGATGGGCAGCTCGTTCTGGTTGCTTCGCCAAAGGGCGACGTGATCGCATTGGACGGTGCCACCGGCCAAGTTCGCTGGAAAGCGAAGGTCAATGCGGAGGTGCTTGCAGCGCCAGCGGTTTCGGACAGTATCGTCGTCGTGCGGAGTGCCGACAGCCGCTTGTTCGGCCTTGAGCCGAGCACCGGCAAGCAGCGCTGGGTGTATCAGCGGGCAACTCCGGCGCTGGCCTTGCGTAGTTCGGCCGGTGTGGTACTGGATGACAAGCTGATCCTGGCGGGCTTTCCCGGTGGCAAGCTGGCAGCGGTCAACCCTGCCAATGGTTCCCTGATGTGGGAAGGCACCGTCGCCATCCCGCGCGGGGCCACCGAACTCGAGCGGGTGGCCGATATCACCAGCCTGCCCGTAATGAATGCCCGCGCGACCTGCGCCGTGGCTTACCAGGGGCGGGTTGCCTGCTTCGACATGTCCAATGGCTCCACACTGTGGACGCGGGACCTGTCCAGTTCCCGCGGTCTCGATCTGGATGAGCGCCATGTCTACGTGACCGACGAAAAAGGGGCGGTGCACGCCCTCGACATCGCCAATGGTGCGAGTGCCTGGAAGCAGGATCAACTTGCCGGCCGTTCGCCCGGTCGTCCCCGCGTCATGGGTGATCATGTGATCATCGGTGATGGCTTCGGAGACATCCACGTGCTGCGTCGTGATGACGGCACACTGATCGGTCGTGTCCGGGTCGTGTCCAGTGCCATTGCAGCCGATCTGCAGCGTGCAGGTGGCGATGTCGTGGTGCAAACCCAGAATGGCACAATCTACGCCCTCGGCGTGCAATAACGGAGTCGCTGACGCGTGAAACCCACTCTTGTCCTGGTTGGACGCCCTAATGTGGGCAAGTCGACCTTGTTCAACCGCCTCACCAAGACCCGCGATGCCCTGGTGGCTGATTTTCCGGGTCTGACCCGTGACCGCCGCTACGGCCTCGGCCGTGCGGCTGAGCGCGAGTTCCTCGTTGTGGACACTGCTGGTTTCGACCCGGTGGCGAAGGAAGGCATCGTCCATGAAATGGCCAAACAGGCTGAACAGGCCATCGCCGAAGCCGATGCGCTGCTGTTCATGGTGGATGCCCGCGCCGGCCTGACGCCTCACGACGAACAGATTGCCACCCGGCTGCGCCGTGCTGGCCGCCCGACCTTCCTCGTCGTCAACAAGGCGGAGGGCATGAACCGCTCGATGGTCTCGGCCGAATTCCATGCGCTGGGCCTCGGTGATCCCCTGTGTATTTCGTCGGCCCATGGCGACAACGTCAATGCGCTGATGGAGTTGATCCTCGAGAACTTCCCGCTGGATCCGGAGGACGACGAGGAGGCTGGCAAGGGGCCACGTGTGGCTATCGTCGGCCGTCCCAACGTGGGCAAATCCACGCTCGTCAATACGCTGATCGGCGAAGAACGCGTTATTGCCTTCGACATGCCCGGCACCACGCGGGATGCGATCGAGGTGCCGTTCGAGCGCAATGGCCGGAATTACACCCTCATCGACACGGCTGGCCTGCGCAAACGCGGCAAGGTCTTCGAGGCAGTGGAGAAATTCTCGGTCATCAAGACCTTGCAGGCGGTTGAGCAGTCCAATGTGGTGGTGCTGGTGCTCGACGCCAGCCAGGAAATCTCCGAGCAGGACGCTCATATCGGCGGTTTTGTCGTCGAAGCCGGCCGAGCGCTGGTGGTTGCCGTCAACAAATGGGATGCCATCGACGACTATCGTCGCCAGCGGGTCAAGGAAGACATTGCCCGCAAGTTGCCCTTCCTGGGGTTCGCGCGTTTCCTGTATGTCTCGGCCTTGAAGGGGCAGGGCATCGTGCCGATGCTCAAGTGTGTCGATGGCGCCTACGAGGCGGCGATGACCAAGCTGTCCACGCCCAAGCTGACGCGCCTGCTGCTCGACGCCGTGTTGCGCCAACAGCCGCCGAGGCACGGTGGGTTCCGTCCGAAGATGCGCTATGCGCACCAGGGCGGCATGAATCCCCCGGTGATCGTGATTCACGGCAGCGCCCTGGATGACGTGTCCGCGTCTTACGTCCGCTACCTTGAGCGGACTTTCCAGGAAGCGTTCAAATTGCAGGGGACGCCATTGCGGATACAATTCAAATCTTCGCACAACCCCTACGCGAACAAAGACTAAGTAACCTGTTCTCCACACCTGCGAGCCGATGCCTGCCTGATGCGGCGGTGCAGCAAAAGGCTCTATAATTATTCCAAACTAAAACCATAGAGGTTATGACATGAGCAATAAGGGGCAACTCCTGCAAGATCCATTTCTCAACGCCCTGCGTCGTGAACACGTCCCCGTTTCGATCTATCTCGTGAACGGCATCAAGCTGCAGGGGCAGGTCGAGTCTTTCGACCAGTACGTCGTTCTGCTGAAGAACACGGTGACCCAGATGGTCTACAAGCACGCCATTTCCACCGTCGTGCCGGCCCGTCCCGTCAATATTCAGCAGGAACAGAACGAGGCTGCGAGCTGAGTTCCGTGACCGTCCGGCCGCAGTGCGGCCTATTCCGATCCGGGTTCGCGTGTGTTTGACCGGCCTTCCACAGGAACCCGCGCGCTTCTGATTCAGGTCGATTTTGGTCAGGGCAGCATTGAAGAGCGCTTGTCCGAAATCGGCCTGCTGGCCAGCAGTGCTGGTGCCAGCGTCGTCGGTGTCGTCCAGTGCCGCAGGCAGGCGCCCGATCCGGCGCTCTACATCGGCAAGGGCAAGGCCGATGAGATCCGGATGGCCGCGCAGCTCAACGAGGCCGATATTGTCATCTTCAATCATGACATTTCGGCGGCACAGCAGCGCAATCTGGAGCGCGTGCTGGAGCGCCGAGTCATCGATCGTTCCGCGCTGATCCTCGACATCTTCGCGCTGCGTGCCAAGAGCCACGAGGGCAAGCTGCAGGTCGAACTGGCCCAGTTGCAGCACCTTTCCACGCGTCTTGTCAGGGGCTGGACTCACCTGGAGCGCCAGAAGGGCGGTATCGGCCTGCGCGGCCCCGGCGAGAAGCAGCTTGAAACCGACCGCCGCCTGCTCGGTGAGCGCGTCAAGCTGCTGAAGTCCCGTCTGACCCAGCTCGAGCGCCAGCGTGGCGTGCGTCGCCGCGCCCGGGAGCGCCGCGACGTGCTCACCGTGTCTCTGGTGGGCTATACCAACGCGGGCAAATCGACACTGTTCAATGCGCTGACCAAGGCCGGCGCTTACGCGGCCGATCAGCTGTTCGCCACCCTGGACACCACGTCACGACGACTTTTTCTCGGGGATGCCGGGAACATAGTGCTCTCGGATACGGTCGGATTCATTCGTGACCTTCCCCATTCCCTCGTCGCGGCTTTCCACGCCACGCTCGAGGAGACGGTGGCAGCGGACGTGCTGCTGCATGTCGTCGATTCATCGAGTGAGGACAGGGAAGGGCAGATTGCGGCGGTCAATGCGGTACTCGAGGAAATCGGTGCCGGCAGCCTCCCCCAGATCCAGATCTGGAACAAGATCGACGCGACTCTGGCCAGTCCGGAGGTCCAGCGGGATGCGTGTGGTAATATCTCGCGCGTTTTGCTTAGCGCCAGGACGGGTGAGGGGCTCGGTTTGCTGCGGCAAGTGCTGTCCGATATCGCACTTGCTCACAAGGCGCCATTGGCTGCCACGTCGGAAACTCAGGATTCAGTGTGACGAATCCTTCCCATCACCTTCCCGGAGCGGATTTTTACTGTGATCACAGGCATTCTCATGTCTCTCAACGATCCCAAATGGGGTAACCGCGGCGGTGACAACCGCGGCGGCGGCGATGGAAATCAGGGACCTCCCGATCTGGAGGAGCTCTGGCGTGACTTCAACCGGCGTCTGTCCGGCATGTTCGGGCGTGACTCCGGCCGTGGTAATGGATCGGGCGGAGACGGTGGCAATCGCAGTCCCGATTTCAACATGCGCCAGTTTGGTGGCGGCATCGGCCTGATTGCCGCTTTTGCGGTGGTCGTGTGGCTGGCCAGCGGCTTCTACATCGTCGACGCGAGCCAGCGCGGCATCGTGCTGCAGTTCGGCCGCTTCCAGGAGGCCACTGAGCCAGGATTGCGTTGGCGCCTGCCTTATCCGATTCAGACCCATGAGTTGGTTAACCTGACCGGAGTGCGCACGGTCGAGATCGGCTATCGCGGCTCGGAGCGCAACAAGGTGCTCAAGGAAGCCCTGATGCTGACGGACGATGAGAACATCGTGAACATCCAGTTCGCGGTGCAATACATCCTGAAGGATCCTCAGCAATATCTGTTCAATAACCGCAACTCCGATGATTCGGTGATCCAGGCCGCGGAAACGGCGGTGCGCGAGATCGTTGGCAAGAGCAAGATGGATTTCGTGCTCTACGAAGGCCGCGAGCAGGTTGCCGCCAGCGCCCAGAAGCTGACCCAGGACATCCTCGATCGCTATTCGACCGGTATCCAGGTCAGCAAGGTGACGATGCAGAATGCCCAGCCGCCAGAGCAGGTCCAAGCGGCCTTCGACGATGCGGTGAAGGCCGGCCAGGATCGCGAGCGCCAGAAGAACGAAGGTCAGGCCTATGCCAATGACGTGATTCCGCGTGCCCGTGGTGCTGCCTCCCGTCTCATCGAGGAGGCGGACGCCTACAAGGGGCGGGTCGTCGCCCAGGCCGAAGGTGACGCGTCGCGCTTCAAGCAGGTTTACACCGAATATGCCAAGGCGCCGGAAGTGACGCGTCAGCGCATGTACATCGATACCATGCAGCAGATCTTCTCCAACACCTCCAAGGTCATGGTGGATGCCCGCAGCAGTGGGAATCTGCTGTACCTGCCGCTGGACAAGCTGATTCAGCAGACGACAGTGCCGGCTGCTACGCCGGCGGCCGAGCCGGTGCAGACCAGTCGTCCAGTGTCCTCGCCGACGACTGAGAGCAATATTGCTCCGCCGCGTGCCGATGCTTTGCTGGGAGAGTCCCGCACCCGTGAGGCCACTCGTAACCGTGAGCGGGGAGAGCGCTGATGCGTGAACGACTGCCATTGATTTTCGGTGCCGCCCTGTTCGGTGTGGCTGTGTTGTCCATGTCCTTGTTCACGGTCGATCAGCGCCAGCATGCGTTGGTCTTCCAACTTGGCGAGGTGAAGGGGCAGATCAGCGAGCCGGGCCTGCATTTCAAGATTCCCCTGATCCAGAACGTCCGCTATTTCGACAAGCGCATCCTGACGATGGATACCTCCGAGCCGGAGCGTTTCATCACGTCGGAAAAGAAGAACGTCCTTGTTGACCTCTTCGTGAAGTGGCGCATCGTCGACCCTAAGCTCTACTATGTCTCGGTAGGGGGCGATGAGACGCGTGCCCGCACGCGCCTCGAACAGACGGTCAACGCCGGTCTGCGCGAAGAATTCGGCAAGCGCACGGTGCATGAGGTCGTTTCCGGTGAGAGGGAGAAGATCATGGACGAGATGCGTGTGAAGGCCGACCTCGATGCCCGCAAGATCGGCGTGCAGATCGTCGATGTCCGCCTCAAGCGCGTTGACTTGCCAGTGGAGGTTTCCGAGTCCGTTTATCGTCGCATGGAGGCGGAGCGGAAGCGGGTGGCCAATGAATTGCGCTCCCAGGGTGGTGCCGAGGCGGAAAAGATCAAGGCCGACGCGGACAAGCAACGGGAAGTGATCATCGCCGAAGCCTACCGTGATGCGCAGAAGGTCAAGGGTGAAGGTGATGCCAAGGCTTCCGCGATCTATGCGCAGGCCTTCGGCCAGAACCCCGAGTTCTTTGCCTTCTACCGCAGCCTTGAGGCTTACCGGAGCAGCTTCAAGAGCAAGTCGGATGTGATGGTCGTGGAGCCCAACTCCGAGTTCTTCAAGTATCTCAAGAGTGCGGGCGGGCGGGCTGCTGCTGCCAGTAGCGAGTCCGGGAAGAGCAAGAAGTAATAATAATGGGGCGTTCGCTCATTCTCGCCTTCGCACTGATGCTGGTGCTTGAAGGCGCTGTGCCCTTTGTCGCGCCCGCCCTGTGGAGGGAGACTTTCGCCCGTCTGATCCGCATGGCGGACGGGCAGATCCGTTTTGTCGGCCTCGGCTCTATGCTGCTGGGCCTCGTTGTTCTATTCGTTTTTTCGTAAGGCGCTACCCCATGTTGCGTTGGGTTCTACCCGAATATATCCAGGACGCTTTGCCCGCCGAAGCGGCCAAGCTGGAAGATCTGCGCCGTCGTCTGCTCGACGCCTTTCGTCTCAACGGTTATCAGCTCGTCGCGCCGCCCCTGCTCGAATACCTGGAGTCCCTGCTTACTGGTGCCGGTCAGGATCTCCAGCTGAAAACTCTCAAGCTCGTCGACCAGCTTTCCGGTCGTACGATGGGGGTGCGGGCCGACATCACGCCTCAGGTCGCGCGCATCGATGCGCACCTGCTCAACCGGAAGGGCGTTGCCCGCCTGTCTTATTGCGGCAGCGTTGCGCACGCAGTGCCGTCGTCGCTGACGGCAACCCGCGAGCCGCTCCAGCTGGGGGCCGAGATCTACGGCCACGCCGGCCGGGAGGCCGACGCGGAAGTGATCCGTCTGCTCGCCGAAGCGCTGCAGGCCGCCGATGTGGGTACGTCGCGCATCGATCTCGGCCACGTGGGCCTTTTCAAAGCGTTGGTGGCCAAGGCCGGTATCGGCGCGGAGCGAGAGGAGCCGCTGTTCGATTGCCTGCAGGCCAAGGATCTGCCGGGTTTACGCGATCTGCTGAGCGGTGTCGCCGACGATGTCCGCGAAGCCCTGCTGGCCCTGCCGACCCTGTATGGGGGCGCCGAGGTGCTCGCGCGTGCCCGCGAAATCCTGCCGGCCGACACTGAAATCGCGGCTGCGCTGAGTGATCTCCAGTGGCTGGCCGATGAGCTGGAAGGTCTGCCCATCAGTTTCGATCTGGCTGATCTGCGTGGCTATCATTACCACAGCGGGGTAGTCTTCGCGGCTTACGGCGGCAAGTCGCCTGTCGCGCTCGCCCTCGGCGGGCGTTACGACAGTGTAGGCCGGGCTTTTGGCCGCGGTCGTCCGGCTACCGGTTTCAGCCTGGATTTGCGCGAGCTTGCGGCGCAGGTTGCCGACCCCGTATTGCCGGGTGCCGTCCTGGCTCCGGGCGGGCGGGATCCGCAGCTCCAGGCGGCCATCGCCGCCTTGCGCGACAACGGCGAAAGCGTAGTGATTGAATTGCCCGGCCATGTCGGCACGTGGCGCGAGGCCGGCTGTGACCGGCGTCTGGTTCTGCGGGGCGGTGCCTGGCAGGTTGAACCGCTTCAGGGAGAGTAAATAGATGGCAAAGAACGTTGTGGTTGTTGGCACCCAGTGGGGTGACGAAGGCAAGGGCAAGATCGTCGACTGGCTGACCGATCAGGCCCAAGGGGTTGTCCGTTTTCAGGGCGGCCACAATGCCGGTCACACGCTGGTCGTCGGCACCACCGAGTACAAGCTGAATCTCGTGCCGTCCGGCATCGTGCGTGAAGGCGTGCAGTGCTTCATCGGCAATGGTGTGGTCCTTGACATCCACCATCTGCTGGCCGAGGTGCGTGGCCTTGAGGCCGGCGGCATCAAGGTGCGCGAGCGTCTGAAGATCAGCCCGGGCTGCCCAATTATCCTCGGCTAC
The DNA here is from genome assembly GCF_056724105.1 of Zoogloea sp. GDB6. Lineage (NCBI taxonomy): Bacteria > Pseudomonadati > Pseudomonadota > Betaproteobacteria > Rhodocyclales > Zoogloeaceae > Zoogloea > Zoogloea sp. GDB6. The sequence continues at coordinate 1,977,611 of NZ_CM161497.1, forward strand.
CACTCGGCGCTGGATCGCGCCCGCGAAGCGAAGAAGAGCGCTGGCGACAAGATCGGTACCACCGGCAAGGGCATCGGCCCGACCTATGAAGACAAGGTCGCCCGCCGCGCGCTGCGCGTGTACGACCTGTTCCATCCGGAGCGCTTCGCCGAGAAGCTGAAGGAGAACCTGGATTATCACAACTTCGTGCTGACCCAGTATCTGGGTGCCGACCCGGTGGATTTCCAGACCGTCTACGATCAAGCCCTGGCCGACGCGGAAGAGATCCGTCCGATGGTCACCGACGTGTCCGCCGATCTCTACGCGATCAACAAATCCGGTGGCAACCTGTTGTTCGAAGGCGCGCAGGGCACGCTGCTGGACATTGACCACGGCACCTATCCCTTCGTGACCTCCAGCAACTGCGTGGCCGGTCAGGCGGCGGCGGGCAGCGGCGTTGGCCCTGGCCGTCTGCATTACGTGCTGGGCATTACCAAGGCCTACTGTACGCGTGTGGGGGGCGGTCCGTTCCCGACTGAGCTGGACTTCGAAACCGCCGGCACGCCGGGTTACCAGATGTCCACCGTGGGCCGCGAATTCGGTACCGTGACTGGGCGCAAGCGTCGGTGCGGCTGGCTGGATCTGGCTGCGCTGAAGCGTTCCATCATCATCAACGGCGTTTCCGGCCTGTGCATCACCAAGCTGGACGTGCTGGACGGCCTGACGGAACTCAAGCTGTGCACCGGCTACATGCTCGACGGCAAGCGCGTGGATCTGCTGCCGATGGGGGCTGAGGAGGTGGTTCGTTGCGAACCCATCCTCGAAACGCTGCCCGGTTGGAGCGGCACGACCTTTGGTGCGCGCACCTGGGATGCGCTGCCGCCCGAAGCGCGCGCCTATCTGCACCGCATCGAGGAGATCTGCGAAATCTCCATCGACGTGATCTCCACCGGTCCCGAGCGTGACGAGACGATCCTGAAGCGCCACCCCTTCGGCGCCTGATCGACGTTTCCGGCTTCCGGCTTGGCCCGGATGGTGTCGTCTCTGGTGGACGGTGTCATCCGGGCCAATTGCCTTTGTTGAGCCGGGGCCGCAGGACGAAAGGCAAACAAAAAGCCGACGGTTTCCGTCGGCTTTTTGTCATCTGCGTGGCAGCGTTTGTTACTTGATCGCCGCCTTGCTGCGCAGCTCGGCGATGTGACGTTCCACGCGCTGCTGCTCGAGGCGTTGCTTGATCTGCCCCTTCACCTCGTCGAAGCTCGGTGCCTTCAGGGCCCGGCTGTCCTCGAGCTTGATGACGTGATAGCCGAAATCGGTCTTCACCGGGGTGGTGGTGATCTTGCCCTTTTCGAGCTTGGTCAGCGCGTCGGCGAAGGGCTTGACGAAGCCTGCCGGATTGGCCCAGCCGAGATCGCCGCCCTTGTCCTTGGAGCCGGGGTCCTTGGACTGCTTGGCGAGCTCTTCGAACTTCTCACCCTTTTCGAGCTTGGCGATGATGGCCTTGGCTTCGTCTTCCTTCTCGACGAGGATGTGGCGTGCCTTGTATTCCTTGTCACCCAGCTGGGACTTGATCTTGTCGTATTCGGCCTTCACTTCGGCGTCGGTGACCGGATGGCTCTTCACGAAGTCTTGCAGGTAGGCGCGGATCAGCACGGCCTGACGGGCTAGCTCGACTTGGGCCTGAACGGCGGCGGATTTTTCGAAACCCTTCTTGCGGGCTTCCTGGGCGAGCACTTCGCGACGCACGAGTTCTTCCTTCACGGCGTTGCGAAGCTGCTCGGAGTCGGGAGCGCCCTGGGACTTCTGCTCGGAGATCATCACGTCAGCGCGGGCCTGGGGAATGGCCGTGCCGTTGACCGTTGCCACGTTCTGGGCAAAGGCGGGAATCGCGATGGTGGCTGCGAGGAGGGACAGAGCCAGGCGGCTCGGGATGATCTTCATCAGTTTTCCTTGCTGGTGGAGCGGGTTGAAATTCAACTCTCGTCGGGTGTCCTGGCCTGAATGGCCAGGGCATGGATCTCCCGGCGCATGAGGTCGCCGAGGGTGTCGTATACCAAGCGGTGGCGGGCGACCGTATTCTTGCCGCTGAACGCTGCAGATACGATGGTGAGCCGGTAATGGCCGCCACCGGAACGGGCGCCAGCATGACCTGCGTGCAGGTGGCTGTCATCGATCAGTTCGATGGCGGACGGTGCCAGCACGGCAAGCCGCTGGCGGATGTCGTCCATGACGCTCACGGCAGGACCTTCTTGAAGGGCTTGACGGTGCACCGCACGAAGACGCCGGTGGTGGCGTAGGGGTCGGCGGCGGCCCAGGCTTCGGCGTCGGCCAGCGAGGGGAATTCGGCAACGATGACGCTGCCGGTGAAGCCGGCCGGGCCGGGGTCGGGAGAGTCAACTGCCGGACAGGGGCCGGCCAGTACGAGGCGGCCTTCCGCCTGCAGGGCCTGAAGGCGTGCCAGATGCTCGGCGCGCACGGCCATGCGCTTGTCGAGGGAGTTGGGGGCGTCTTCGCCGATCAGGGCATACAGCATTATTTGGGTTCCTCTTCGATGTAACGGGACAGCAGCATTCCCTGGGCCAGCACGAACACGAGCATCAGGCCCATGCCGCCGAAAAGCTTGAAGTTGACCCAGGTGTCTTCGGAATAGTTGTAGGCGACGAACAGATTGATGACACCCATCACGCCAAAAAATGCGGCCCAGGCCAGGTTGAGCCGGCCCCACAGCCGGTCGGGCAGTTTCATCTGGGCCTCGAGCAGGCTGCGAATCAGGTTCTTGCCAAGAAATTGTGCGGAGAACAGCAGGGAGCCGGCAAAGAACCAGTACAGCACGGTAGGTTTCCACTTGATGAAGGTCGGGTTCTGGAAGAACAGCGTGGCGCCCCCGAAGAGGGTGACGATCACGAGGCTGACCCACAGCATGGTGTCTACCTTACGGTGGCGGAACCAGACCCATCCGATCTGCGCCACGGTGGCGGCGATGGCGACTGCCGTTGCAGCAAAGATGCCGGCAAACTTGTAGGCAATGAAGAAGAGGATGATCGGAAACAGGTCGAAAAGAAATTTCATCAGCGCAGAAATCAGGGAAGCAAGGCGGGAAAGGCTTTCGTTGGCTTGTTCGTCAGCCGAGGTCGACGCGGTTGCGCATGTGATCGGCGAGGCCGAGGATGGCTGCCCACAGTTTGTCTCTCAACGGACCTTGGGGGAGGCATTCGTCGAAGGCGGTTTCCATGCACATCAGCCACTGATCACGTTCCCGGCTCGCGATTGCAAACGGAAGGTGGCGCGCACGCAGGCGGGGATGGCCGAATTCCCGCTCGTAGAGCGGCGGTCCGCCGAGCCAGCCGGTGAGGTACTTGAACAGCTTTTCTTCCGAACCGGACAGATCCTCGGGGTGCATCTGGCGGACATCCCATGCTTCAGGCAGGGTGTCCATGAGTTCGTAGAAACGATGGACGAGGCGGCGGATGGTTTCTTCGCCGCCGAGTTCGGTGTAGGGGGTCAGAGGTTCAAGCTCCATGGACATCCAACTCTCCAGGACGACCGCAACGCAGATTGGCAGGTAAGGCTTCATCCATCATGCGTGGCGGGGGCAGGCCAAGACTGGCCATCAGATCGATGAATTCTTGTCGATTGCGCCCGGCCAGGCGCGGATTGCTGCCCTTTTCTTGGCTGATGCTGGAGACCCGTGCGCCGCGGTAATCGTGGCCGGGATAAACCAGGGTTTCTTCCGGGAAGGTGAACAGGCGTTCGGTGATGCTGTCGTACAGCTGGCCCGCGTCACCGCCCTGAAAGTCGGTGCGGCCGCAGCCGCCGATCATCAAGGCATCACCCGTGAAAAGGCGGTCGCGCCAGTGGTAGGTGACACAGCCCGGCGTGTGCCCCGGTGTGGGAATGACTCGGATGACTTCGTTGCCGAAGACGATGGTGTCGCCGTCGCCCACAGTGCGATCGGCACAGCCAACGCCGCCGCCGGTGCTGATGACGCTGCGGGCGCCGGTTACTTCCCGCAGGCCGGCCGAACCGGTGATGTGGTCGGCATGCACATGGGTTTCCATGACCCAGACCAGCCGGAGTTCCTGCTCCTGCAGAAAACTGATGTAGGCCCCGACGTGCTCCTTGACCGAGTCGATGATGACCGCATCGCCGGTCACTGGGTCGGCCAGGAGATAGCTGAGCGTGCAACTGCTCGGATCGAAGAACTGGCGGAACAGGATCATGGGTGTGGCGCCGACAAAACGGGATAGCATCGATTCTAGCTTCAACTCAGGCTTTTGTTGTGGCTCGCAGGTGAATGCTGGCCGTCAGCCCGCCGCCCTGTCGAGGCGCAAGGCGGAATTCACCGTTCTGGCCACGGACGATGCGGTCGACGATGGCCAGGCCGAGTCCCGATCCCTTGGTGTTGCTACGGGCGGATTCGAGGCGTGTGAATGGGCGTTTGACGCGTTCGATATCGGCTTCCGGAATGCCCGGGCCGCGATCGAGCACGCGGATCGTCGGCCGACCCTGGTCCGAACCGATTTCCAATTCGGGGGGAGAGCCGGCGTAGCGCAGTGCGTTCTCGATCAGGTTCGTTATTGCCCGCCGCAGGGCCTGCGGCCGCGCCGCCGCGGTGACGTGCCCGATGCTGCGGAGTTCCAGCGTGTAACCGCGGCGGGCATACAGGGTGACTAGTTCGGCAGCCAGTTCGGAAAGATCGAGCATGGTTAGCGCTTCACCGCCGTCCAGTTTCGAGAACTCCAGGAACTGGCCGATGATGCGGTCCATATCCTCGATATCGGAGACCATTGCATCGATATCAGCCGGGTCGGCACCGCACATTTCGATGCCCAGGCGCAGGCGGGCCAGTGGCGTACGCAGGTCGTGGGACACGCCGGCCAGGATGAGGGCCCGGTCTGCATCGAGCTGTTGCAGGTCATGGGACATCTGGTTGAAGGCGTGGGCCAGATCCGACAACTCGGTAGGGCCGCTTTCGCTGAGTTGCGGTGGAACCTCGCCACGGCCGACGGTACGTGCCGCGGCCGCCATGGCTTTGAGAGGCAGGCTTAGGCGCGAGACAATTACGTAGGCCCCCAGCGTGGCGAGGCATAGGGCTGCGGCGCCCCACCACATCCACTCCAGTGCGTGGGGGCGGATGATCCGTTCGCTGGGCAGCATGACCCAGAACTCCATGCTTTCGGATGGAGGGTCGTCGTCCAGTTTGAAGCTGACCCAGAATCCCGTCAGACCTTCCCAGGCAGACGCGAAGCGGGTTTCCACACCGAGTTGTTTGCGGACGTCGGTGATGACCATCCGCATGATCGCCGTGTCTTCCAGCGGCTGTACCTTGTCCTGGGCTTCTGCGGGGTAGATGCGGATGCCTTCCAGGGTGGCGAGGTCGAGCAGCAGGTCTTTGCGCCGTGCCGGGTCGGCGTTGAGGAGGGCGGTACGGGTCAGGTTGATGATGCTGATGACCGTCTGGGCGGTTTGACGTGCTCGGCTGGCCTGGTCGAAGTGGCTGAAGATCGCCGACCACACCGCCACGGAGGCCAGCATCAGCGCCGCCACCACCAGAAAGATGCGCCACAGCAAGGTGCGGGGCGCGGCGTGGAGCAGGGTGCGGTAGCGGGCGGGTGCCATGGTGCGACGGACGGGCAGGAGCGTGCGCTCCTTGCGTCACTGGGAATGCTTGTTGCCGTCCGGTACGAAGACGTAGCCGAAACCCCACACGGTCTGGATGTAGCGGGGCTTGCCGGGGTCTTCCTCGATAAGCTTGCGCAGGCGGGAGATCTGCACGTCGATGGAGCGGTCGAACACATCGTATTCGCGGCCGCGGGCCAGTTCCATCAAGCGATCCCGCGAGAGCGGCTGGCGGGGATGTTGCAGCAGCACCTTGAGCAGTGCGAATTCACCGGTGGTGAGCAGGGTTTCCTCGCCGTTGCGGATCAGCATGCGGGTGCCGAGCTGAACGACGATCTGGCCGAAACGCACGTCCTCATCGTCGGCTGCTGGTGCGCCGGGGGGCGTCTGCGGCTGGCGGCGCAGCACAGCGTTGATGCGGGCCACCAGTTCGCGCGGGTTGAAGGGCTTGGGCAGATAGTCGTCGGCACCCATTTCCAGGCCGACGATGCGGTCCACGTCATCGCCCTTGGCGGTGAGCATCACGATCGGAATGCCGTTGTTGGTGCCGCGCAGGCGCCGACAGATGGACAGGCCGTCCTCTCCCGGCAGCATGAGGTCGAGCACCATCAGATCGAAGTGTTCGCGCAGCAGCGCGCGATCCATCTGCGCTGCGTCGGCCACTGTCTTGACGTTGAAGCCCTGTTCGCCAAGGTAACGTTTCAGCAGGTCGCGCAGGCGAAGGTCGTCGTCGACGACGAGGATGCGAAAGCTCTCTTTTTCCATGGGTCGAATGCTAGCCGCTCGTGTGCAGGTCGGCTAGCGGGACAGTGAAAGACGTGGGTAAAGAAACGTAAGTGGAGTGACAGGCCTAACATTCCCTTACAAAGCGTCGCACCTCGGGTGGCCTGGCCTGCCAGAATCAAATCGGCCCGCTTCCCGGAGATGCCTGAATGATTGCGGCCGGGTTAGGATAAGCGCCATGTGCAATGAAACCACTTTGCAGAACAAGTCTGGTCGCGGCCCGCGCTTGACGCTGGGGTTGTTGCTGGTGGGACTGCTGGCCACGGGGGCCGCCGCAGCCCAGGGTAACGAGCGTCTGGGACCTTTCCTGCGCCAGTATGCGGCTCCGCAAGACCGTCAGGGGAGGGAAATGCCGGCCTTTTCTGCGGAGCCCGTGCGGCGTCAGGACGTCGACGAGAATCGTAATCCCCGCCGCTGGTCTCCCGAGGAGCGACGCCAGTTGCGCCGCGATGTTCACGATGCGGGCCGGGATGTCTACGGCGACCGGCATCGTCGTCCGGACTGACTGCGAGCGACGGCCCGCGTCTTCAACACCGCTTCCGGAGGCGGAGGGCGGTAGAATGCGCCTCCTATGAAGATCCTCGCCCTCGAAACCTCCACCGAATATGGCTCTGTCGCACTGCTCGACGGAGAACGCCTCATCGAACGCCCCGTGGCCGGCCGTCCCGGTCATTCGGAGACCATTCTTCCCGAAGTGCGGGAGCTCCTGAAGGAAGCCGCCGTCGGCTTGGCGGATCTCGATGCGATCGCCTTCGGCGCGGGGCCCGGCGCTTTCACGGGTTTGCGCCTCGCTTGTGGTGTGGCGCAGGGGCTGGCACTCGGAGCCGGAAAGCCGGTAGTGCCGGTGTGTACCCTGGAGGTCTTGGCGGATCAGTGTGATCAAACGGCCATTTTCGTTGCCGCGGATGCGCGGATGTCCGAGGTCTACTTCGCCGCCTATCGGCGTATCGATGGTGTGCTAGTCGAACAGACCGCGCCGGCCTGCGCGGTTCCCGCCGCGGTGGCGTTGCCGGCGGAGGGCGACTGGTTCGGTTTCGGCTCCGCTTTCGGCGCATATGGAGCGGCGCTGATCCCGGCCCTCGGTGAGCGCCTCGCCGGCTTCGACCCGTCGCCGATCCCCAGGGCGGCCAGCGTGGCGCGCCTGGCTGCGGTGCGCTTTGCCAAAGGGGAGGCGATCGATCCTGCCTTGGCAGTTCCCTTGTACGTGCGCGACAAGGTGGCCATGACCACCGCCGAGCGTCTCGCCAGCGGAGGGCGGGCGTGACGCTGGTTGGACTGAATTTTGCACCGATGCAGGATTCCGACCTGGAATGGGTCGCGATGCAGGATGTGCGCCTGTATCCCTATCCGTGGACGGTCGGTAATTTTTCCGACTCCATGCGTTCCGGTTACAGTTGCTGGACCATGCGCGACGGTCTGGAACGCGTGGGTTATGCGGTGCTGATGATGGTGCTCGACGAAGCCCACATCCTCAATATCAGTGTCCAGGCCGAACGCCAGGGCCAGGGCCTGGGGCGCCGCTTGCTGGAGCATCTCGGCGACGTGGCCCGCCAGGACGGCGCCCGTCAGATGTTCCTCGAGGTGCGTCCATCCAATACTGCGGCGCTGGCCCTTTATCAACGTGCCGGCTTCGAAACCATCGGTCGCCGCAAGGGTTATTACCCGGCTGCGTCCGGGCGCGAGGATGCGTTGGTGATGAGGTCCCGCCTGTGAGCGCGCCGCGATGAACTTGCGTAGAAACGGCATCCTGCGGGAGATGGGGTTGGCTCCCCTGTGGCGGCTCCGCAGCGCGTCCGATGAGCACGAGGAAGCCGGCACGGCGCCGGTGTTGCAGCCTGCCGTGCTGGAGAGTCTGCCTGCCATGATGCCGGCCCAGGCCCAGGCCCAGGCCCAGCCCCAGCCCCAGCCCCAGCCCCAGCCCCAGCCCATCCGCAGCATGCTGTCTGCCGCAATGAAGGCGCCAGAGCAGGAGCGCAGGCCGCCAGCCGATGCGCCAGCAGCACCCGTGCGTGTCGGCGATCTGGACTGGGACGAACTGGAGGCACGCATCCGCAGTTGCGATGCCTGCGGCTTGTGCCGTTAACGCAAGCAGGCTGTGCCTGGCGTCGGTGATCGGAAGGCGGACTGGTTGTTCGTCGGTGAAGGGCCGGGAGCCGAAGAGGATGAGCGCGGCGAGCCTTTCGTTGGCCAGGCTGGGCGCCTGCTCGACAACATGCTCGCTTCGATCGATCTAAAGCGGGGGGAGGACGTCTACATCGGCAATGCGGTGAAATGCCGGCCGCCCCATAACCGGACGCCGGACACCGCCGAGCTGTCGGCGTGTTTCCCATATCTGCAACGCCAGATCGAACTGATTCGCCCGCGCCTGATCGTGGCCCTCGGCCGTCCAGCGGCGCAGGCGCTGCTCAATCAGGAAATCAAGATCGGCGCGGCGCGCGGCAAACTGTTCTCCTATGGCTCCATACCGGTGATCGTGACTTATCACCCGGCCTATCTGCTGAGGAATCTCGCCGACAAGGCAAAGGCCTGGGAGGATCTGTGCTTTGCACGGCGGACCATGATCGGTTTGAAGGCGGCCGACGGAGTAGCGCGACCGATTTAACAATCGGTGTCCGTGGGCTGTGTGCGAGGGTAGGCATAATGGCGCCACTCGCAGCATTTTCAGAAGGTGTTCTTGATGCAGACCCGACGGGCTGTATTTCTGCTGCTGGCAGCAAGTCTGGTAAGCGGTTGCGGATATCACCAGATTCAGGCCGAAGATGAGCAGGTGCTGGTGACGGCCTCCGAGTTCATCGAACTCAGCAGGCGACGCCTGGATCAGGTGCCGAATCTGATTCAGGTGGTACAGACCCACGCCCCCAGCGAGCGGGAGACGTTGAGCCGTGTGTCGCAAGCGCGTGACTCAACGGCTGAGCATATGCCTGCGACACCTGAATCCCTGGGGGACCAGGATGTGCTGATTGACTTCGCCAGGGGAAATCTGGAGTTGTCGCGGGCCGTCGACAGATTGTTGGTCGTGTCCGAAAACTACCCCGCTCTCAAGGCCGATGCTAATTTCCGAGACCTTCAAGCGCAGATGGAAGAGGCCGGTGGGCGGATCGACACCGCTGAGCTTCGGTACGTAGAAGCGGTCAAGGCATATAACGCAGAAATAGGAAGCTTGCCGAACAGGATCGTGGCCATGTTGATGGGAGCTCGACCGAAGGGCGAATTTCATTGACAGATGGCCCGGGCCAGCCGGGACAGGTCAACCTGACGTCGTTCCAGCGGCTTGCGACTGACCTGCGAGAGAGTCAGCAGGTCATCGATCAACTGGCTCATGCGGTGGGCCGCAGCACGGACACGGCGCAGCAGTTCTCGGGTCCCGTCGTCGAGTCTGTCGGGATAATCGGTGCCGATGATGGTGCTGTAGCCCTCGATCGCCCGCAGCGGGGTGCGCAAGTCGCCGAGCTTCCCGATGAATCAGCTGGCTCACGTCCAGACCGGTCAGGTCGCAGACGAAGCTGTTCCACAGGACGAGGCGGCCGGTTTCGTTGAACAGGAAGAAGGGGGCGGCAGGCTGTCGATGAGACCGCGGGAGAAGTACTCCAATGGCCCAGGGCTGCAGCGTCCCGGACGGGTTGCCGAAAACCACCAGGCCGCCCAGCAAGGCATGGAAGCGCGCGAGGAGGGCGGCGCCCTGGTGGCCGTCCTCATGGCGGACCTCCAGAACGGGGGCGATGTGCGGTTTCGCTGAGGCTTTCCACGATGCTGTTTTAAAATCCCGGCTTTAGGTCCGATCGAGTCTCTGGTTTCTTGAACATGCCTCTCATCCTTTCCGAGCAGGACAGCGCTTTCATGCGCATGGCGATCGAACTGGCCGAGGATGCCGGCCGTTGCGGCGAAGTCCCGGTTGGCGCGTTGATCGTCGGCCCGGACGGGCAGGTGGTCGGACGCGGCTTCAATCAGCCCATCCTCCGCCACGACCCCACGTCCCACGCCGAGGTGATGGCCCTGCGGGACGCCGCCGCGCGTCTCGGCAACTACCGTCTGCCGGGCTGTACGTTGTACGTCACGCTGGAGCCTTGCGCCATGTGCGCTGGTGCGATCATGCATGCGCGCATCGGCCGGGTGGTTTTCGGCGCACGGGATCCGAAGACCGGGGTTGCCGGTAGCGTAATCGATCTGTTTGCGGAGACACGCCTAAACCATCACGCTGCGATCGAGGGTGGCGTGCTGGCGGAGGAGTGCGGTGGCCTGTTGTCGAGTTTCTTTGCGGCCCGGCGCAAGCGTGCCGTGGCAGGGTGAGCCCATGCGGATTCGTGTCGATATTTCCAGCCAGACCCTATCTCTGTTCGGTGACGACGGGGCGTGCATCCGCCGCTATTCGGTATCCACCGCGAAGAACGGCGCCGGTGAGGAGAAGGGCAGCTACCGCACGCCGAGGGGGCGCCATGTGATCCGCGCGCGCATCGGCGCCGGTGCGCCGCTGGGTGCGGCCTTTCGCGGGCGCCGCCCGACCGGCGAAGTGTGGTCACCGGCGCTGGCGGAGGCGTCGCCGGAGCGGGACTGGATCCTCACCCGGATCCTGTGGCTGTCTGGCCTGGAGCCGGGGCGGAACCGCCTCGGCACCGTGGATTCGATGCAGCGCTACATCTACATCCACGGCACGCCGGATACCGAACCGATGGGCGTGCCGCTGTCCATCGGCTGCGTCCGCATGCGTAACCGCGATGTGGCGGAGCTGTTCGATCTGGTTCCGGCTGGCACGCAGGTGGACATCCGCGAATGAATACCCGTCCCGTCATCACCGTCCGGCTCGGCGAGTGGTCTGAACTCGCCGCCCAGGCGACACCGATCCGCTTCCGGGTTTTCGTGGACGAGCAGCAGGTGCCGGCGGACATGGAGCTCGACGAGTTCGATGCCGTGTCCTGCCATGCGCTGGCTTTGGCCGGCGATGAGCCGGCGGGCACAGGTCGGCTGTTGCCTGACGGTCACATCGGGCGCATGGCAGTGCTGGCCGACTGGCGCGGGCACGGTGTGGGCGCGGCCCTGTTGCAGGCCTTGATCGATGAGGCCGAACGGCGTGGCATGCGCCGGCTGGTGCTCAGCGCGCAGACCCATGCGCGGGGCTTCTACGCCCGTTTCGGTTTCGTGCCCGAAGGCGAGGTTTACGAGGAGGCGGGCCTGCCGCACCAGGCCATGTTGCGCCAGCGCTAACCAGCGTCTGGCTTGGGGGCGTCCGCTGCGGCGGGCGGCTGGATGAGGTGATGGTGGAACCAGTCCGCGGCCGTCGTCGCCGCGTCATCCAGCGCACCGGGTTGGCGGAAATCCTCATCGGTGCCTGCCAGAGCCCGCCAGTCCTTGGTGCAAGTGAGCAGGTCGAAAGCCTGACGCAAGGCCGACAGGCCTGTGTCTTTTTCGCCAACCACGAAACGCGTCGGGCAAACGATCTGGCGCAGTGGGGATATCCCCGCCAGCCCAGGGCGGCCACCGCGCAGCACCAGCGCATCGACGACCATGGGTTCCTTGGAGACCGCGCGTACCGCGGCGGCGCTGCCCGTACCGCTGGCGACCAGGCCGACCGGAAGCATGGCGAGCGGCGGCTGGTGGCGTAGCCATTCGAATATCTGGTTGATGCGTTGTCCGAGGAGCGGCGAGTTGTAGCGGGTGTCCGGGTCGCGGGTTTCCTCGTAATGGGTCAGCAGGTCGAAGATCAGCGTGGCGAATCCGGCCTCTTGCAGGCGTTTGGCGAAGTGGGCTTCACGGGACTCGCGGTGATTGCCGACCGAGTTCTGGGCGATGAGGATCAGCCCCTCGGCGTCGGGGGAATGGGCGAGCAGGGCTTCGAGCCAGATCGGGCCGGCAGCGATGCTCAGCGGGGTTTGACGCAGTTTCATCATGGCGGCGCAGCGCGGGTTTTTCGCTCAACGATGGCACGCCGGTGGGTGCCGGGCAAGGGCGCGGCATGCCCTATTGAGCGTGAATGTGCACTGGGACACGGCGCGGGCCGAAAGCACCGCGGAATTCGCCAAAACGACCGGCCAGTCGGTGTCCGCAGGCCGTGCAGGCCCCCTGGGCGTCGAGCCGGTAGGAGAGGATCGCATACCAGTCCCGTTCGATGACGGCCTGCCCGCAGCCCGGACAGTAGGTGGTTCCGCCTTCCGGATCGTGCACATTGCCGGTGTAGACGTAGTGCAGGCCGGCATCCCGGGCTATCTGGCGCGCGTGGCGGAGGGTGGTCGGCGGCGTCGGTGGAAGCTGGTCCAGTTTGTAGTCCGGGTGGAAAGCGGTGAAGTGCAGCGGCACATCTGGGCCGAGTTCCGTGGCGATCCATTTCGACAGGGCGGTGATTTCCGCGTCGCTGTCGTTGAGACCGGGGATCAGCAGCGTCGTGATCTCCACCCAAACCTGCGTCTCGTGGTGCAGGTAGAGCAGGGTGTCGAGCACGGGGGCCAGATGGGCGCCGGTCTGATGCACATAGAAGTCTTCGGTGAAGCCCTTCAGGTCCACGTTGGCCGCGTCCATCACCGCATAGAAGTCGCGGCGGGCGTCAGGGCTGATGTAGCCGGCCGTCACTGCGACGGTGGCCAGGCCGCGGGCGTGGCAGGCCTCGGCGGTGTCCATCGCATATTCGGCGAAGATCACCGGGTCGTTGTAGGTGAAGGCCACGCTGCGGCAGCCGTGGCTGGCGGCGGTGACGGCGATGTCATCCGGTGAAGCGGCATCCATCAGCCGGTCCATGTCGCGGCTCTTGGAGATATCCCAGTTCTGGCAGAACTTGCAGGCCAGGTTGCACCCCGCGGTGCCAAAGGAGAACACGCTGGAACCTGGGTAGAAGTGGTTCAGTGGCTTCTTCTCGATGGGGTCGATACAGAAGCCCGAACTGCGTCCGTAGGTGGTCAGGACCATCTTGCCGTCCACCATCTGGCGCACGAAGCAGGCTCCACGCTGGCCTTCGTGCAGGCGGCAGTCCCTCGGGCACAGGTCGCACTGGATGCGGCCGCCGTCGATGGAATGCCAGTAACGGGCGGGATGGTCGGACATGATCTACTCCAGTTCGCTGCCCTCGTGCCATTTGCGGACCTCGTAACGGGCCAGCATTACGTTGGGGCCCCAGAAGTCGGCGGGCAGGCGGGCTTTACGCTTGAGCGCCGCCATGAAATCGCGGGGATCGGGCAGTTGATCCCACACCTGGGGCAGGAAAGTGGCTTTCTGGCAGCCGTTGAAAAAGATCACCCCATCACGGCCGGGTACCAACTGGGCGAGAGCGTCGGCCTCGTCACGGAACTCCATGAAGTCCGGTTCGCTGAGCAGGGAGACCTCGATGCTGACCCGCGCGAATTCCGCTGCTGACAGCGGCGGAAAACGTGGATCACGCAGCGCGGCGGCCACTGCATTCTCACGTACGTCCTCGCCAAGGGCGCGGTGGGCGTTGAGGCTGCCGATGCAGCCGCGCAACTCTCCATCAATAGTCAGAGTGACGAAGCTGGCGCCGCGTTCCTTCAGTTGCGGATGATCGGGCGGCTGCGGGGCGGATTGGCCGAGCGCGTTGGCAATAGCCTTGCGGGCCTGGGCCAGCAGCACTGGGCCGAGGGTGTCAGTGGTGGGCATGCTGGCGGTCCTCGGAGAAGGCGATCGATGCGTAGCCGACCACGTGGTCGCGGTCGCCGGCGGTGTCGCCCGAGTTGCGCAAGTCGAGCACGTGGGGCGTCAGGTGGTGGCGGATGGCGGCAAGGAGCAGGCCGTTGATGGCGTCGGCACCGCAGGCCTGTTCGCCTTCCAGGCGGGCATCGAGTTGGCGGATCTGGGCGATGGTGGCCTTGTCGCGCAGCTGTGCTTGGCGATAGGGGTGGTAGTGGGACAGGTCGGAGCTGATGACGATCAGGGTTTCCGGGCCACCCCACAGGGTTTCCAGCAGGCTCGCCACCCGCTGCGGTTCGATGTCGCCGACGGCGATGGGCAGGATCTCGAAATGATCCAGCGTGCTCTGCAGAAAGGGCAGCTGGACTTCGATCGCGTGCTCATCCGCGTGGGGGCGGTCATCCACGACCACGCCGGGCAGCTCCCGGGCCTGCAGCCAGGCTTCCCGGTCCACCGATACGGCGCCGAGGGGCGTGAGGAAGGTCTGGGCCGCCGGAATGGCCATGCCGCGTACTGCCACGCGGTGCGTTGGGCAGAGGATCAGTACGCGGCGGATCACGTCGCGGCGCTGGACGAGCTCGCTGTAGGCACTCGCAGCCACCGCGCCTGAATAGATGTAGCCGGCGTGGGGGACGACCAGCGCCTTCGGGGCTTCGACGACTTCGGCGGGGATCGCCGACGACAGGAAACCCGCGACCTGCGCATGCAGGCTGTGGGGATCCGCAGGGTAGAACATGCCGGCGACAGCCGGCAGACGGTGGGATGCGTGAGCCATGATTTCCTTCAATCCGACAGGCTTGCCTGATTCCATTATAGGGAGGTGTGCAGCAACCAGCCGATACCGGCGCCCAGCCCGGCGCCGACGACCAGCATGCCACCGACGACGCGCCGGCCGAGGTCCCGGCCGCCGAGGGCGAAGGCCAGCCCCGACTTGAACGTCAGGTTGGCGAGCATCGCCAGCAGGATGGCGATCGCAGATGGCATCAATTCGAGTTTGCCCAGATTCAATAGACGCAGCGTCGACAGGGTGATGGCGTCCACATCGGTCAGGCCCGAGGCGAAGGCCAGCAGGTAGAGACCGCCCTGGCCGGCGATGTCCGACAGCCAGGCGGCGCACAGCAGCACGATGGCGTACAGCAGGCCGAAGCCCATGGCCGCGCGCAGCTCGGTCGGGTTGCGTGTTTCAGGCACAGGGAGTGTGTCCTTGCTGGCCAGCTTGTGCCAGTCGAAGGCGATGACCACACTGCCGACGAGCACCGCCAGTACGCAGCCGGTCAGCAGCAGTGGGGTGATGTCCGGCGACAGCGCCCCGGCGATCGCCAGCACCCGCACGACCATGATCAGGTTGGCGAGCAGGATGACCAGCTTGGCCGTCGGTGCCATGGCCGGGTTCTCGCGGGCATGGCGGGAGAACACCATCGTCGTGGCGGTGCTGGAGACGAGGCCGCCGAGCAGGCCGAGCAGTGGTGCGCCATAACGGGCGCCCACCAGGCGCAGTGCGGCATAGCCGGTGAGGCTGACGCCTGAGATCAGCACGATCATCAGCCATACCTGATGGGGGTTGATCGCCTCGTAGGGCCCGAAGCCCCGGTCCGGCAGGATGGGCAGCACGATCAGCGACAGCACCGAGAACTGCAGGATCGAGCGCCAGTCCTGGCTGGTCAGGCGGGCGGCGACGCCGCGCAGTTCGGACTTGAAATAGAGCAGCATCGTCGAGCCGACCGCCGCCATGACGGCCAGCCGCCCGTGCCCCAGCCAGACCATCGCGCCGAGGCAGTAACACACCAGCAGGGCTACGACGGAGGTGGTGCCCGGGTCGTTGGGTTCGGGCTGGCGGTAGTTGGCGGCGATGATCGTGGCAGCGACCAGCACGAAGCCGCCGACCAGCAGCGCGGGCTCGGCGAGTTGTTCGGTGAGGAGCCCGGCCAGCGCGCCTAGCAGACCGGTAAGGCCGAAGGTGCGTACGCCGGCAAGGGCGGACGGGCGACGTTCCCGCTCGAGGCCCATCAGCAGGCCGATCGCGGTAGCGAGGGCCAGGGCTTCCAGTTCGCGGGGGTCGAAGGCTTGTGAGAACAGCATGAGGGTTCTCCGAAAAGTCGTACGGCTTAATCAGCGGCAGGATCGTGGGTGACATTGAGTAGAATCGCGCGATGCGAAATCCTACGACCCGTTGTTATGCGATGGTGCCGGCGGCCGGAAGCGGCAGCCGGATGGGCGGCGAACAGCCCAAACAATATCTTTCCCTGCTCGGCGAGCCTCTGATCCGACACACCCTGGCGGTGCTGTGCGCATCGCCGGTGATCGATCGGGTCTATGTAGTCCTTTCGGTGGGTGATCAGGAATGGGACCGTCATGACTGGAGCCCCTTCGGCGACCGCTTGGTGCCCCTGTTCTGCGGCGGGGCGTCCCGGGCGGACAGCGTGCTCAATGGCTTGCGCGCCATTGCCGATGATACGTCCGAATCCGACTGGGTTCTCGTCCATGACGCGGCGCGGCCGTGCCTGGCGCCCTGGCATATCGAGAACCTGGTGCGTGAGCTGATCCACGACGAGGTGGGTGGCATCCTGGCGGTGCCGGTGGCAGACACCCTGAAGCGCGAGGACAGCCTGCACCGCATCGCCGCCACCGTGCCGCGGGATGGCCTGTGGCAGGCCCAGACGCCGCAGATGTTCCGTTACGTGATGCTCAAGCGTGCGCTGGAAAATGCCCGCCACGTCACCGACGAGGCCAGCGCCATCGAGGCGATGGGCCTCAAGCCGCGCCTGGTGCGCGGCGATCCGACCAATCTGAAGGTGACCTTCCCGCTCGACCTGCACCTGGCCGAATGGATCCTGCAACACCGGGAGTCATAGAGATGAATGTTCCGTTCCGCATTGGCCAGGGCTTCGACGTCCACGCCCTGGTTCCCGGCCGTCCGCTGATCATCGGCGGCGTGACGATTCCCTTCGCCCGTGGCCTGCTCGGCCATTCGGATGCCGACGTGCTGCTGCACACGATCACCGATGCCATCCTCGGCGCGGCCGGCCTGGGCGACATCGGCCGCCATTTTCCCGACACCGATCCCCGTTTCGAGGGAGCGGATTCCCGCGTGCTGCTGCGTGAGGCTGCCGCCGCCGCGCGAGCCGCCGGTTGGCAGACCATCAACGTGGATGCGACCGTGATCGCCCGCGCGCCGAAGATCCTGCCCCACGTGCCGGCGATGATCGCCAACATCGCGGCAGACCTGGGCGTGGAGCCGGCCGTCATCAACGTCAAGGGCAAGACCACCGAGAAGCTCGGCTTCACCGGCCGTGGCGAGGGTATCGCCGCCCAGGCGGTGGCGCTGTTGGCCCGCGTGGATGGCTGAACAAAGCCGCCGGCTCTTCCTGGCCCTGTGGCCGGAGCCGGCACTGGCCGAGCGCCTGCACCAACTGGCGGGCCAGGCTCACCGGGACTGCGGTGGGCGGATCATGCAGCAGGAGACCCTGCATCTCACGCTGGCCTTCATCGGCGCGGTGGTGGAGGACCGCTTGCCCGAGCTCCTGATGGTGCTGGGCCGGGTCCGCGTGCCGCGTTTCCATATTCGGCTGGATACCGTCGGCCACTGGGCCCACAACCATATCCTGTGGGCAGGGTGTACGGAGGTGCCGCCGGCCTTGCTGCAGCTGGCGGCCGACATCCGCCGGGAAGTGGCGGCGATCGGCCTGCCCGTCAGTGGGCCGGCCTTCGTGCCGCATATGACCTTGTTGCGCAAGGCGCGCACGCCTTATGTGCCGGCGGTTTTCGAGCCGCTGGAGTGGGACGTTGCAGAGTGGGCGCTGATGGAGTCTTGCCTGGCACCGCATGGCGCAGACTATCAGCGGGTGGCCGCGTGGGCACTGGACTGAGGGGCTTGCTTCGGCTGGACAAAAATCAGGCGGCAACGATGGGCATCGCGGCCGCCTGAAAGTGCGCTAACCCGAATGGGCGCGCCGGGAGGTCAGAGGAGCGGTACAACTCGAATCGTGGTTCAGACGAACAGGCATCCTTCCAGATGATCGCGGAGTGCCGGTTCCGGCGTCTTGGTGTAGTCCTTCTCGAAGCGGTCGGTGATCAGCTGCGCGGTTGGTCGGTCGAGAACGGAATTGAGCATGCCCATGAATGACGGTGGTGCGATGACGATGGCGCGGCCGAACAGGTTGCGGCTGCGCCCGAGATAGAGTTCCTTGGCGAGCTTCTGGGCAAAACTGCGGGCGGCGTTCTCTTTTGGTGGCGTCTGCTGTTCCCGGGCGCCATGTCCGCTGATGGAGGCCTGCATCTGCCCGGCACGGTCGGATGACAGGTCGGAATTCTTCATGCGGCTGGCGGGGTGTGCGATTTCCTTCACGAGCTGCAGGCCCTGCTTGGGTCCAAGGTTGGCATACAGGCGGGCAAGACTCGCATTGGCGACCAGAATCCAGGTAATAGCCATGAATTGCTCTCCACACTTGGTAAGGAATGCCGAGGCGGCTTACCCACTGTAGACAGCGGAGTCGGGGACTTCAAAGTTTTGTTTCAGGAATGCTGTCGGTTTTATTGCGAAGGCGTTTCGCGGGCCACCGGATCCTGCCGGTAGAACAGGGAAAGCTGCCTGTAAACAGCGGTGTATTCGGATTTCAGGAGCCCCGGCGTCTCGAAGAAGGCCTCACTCATGACCGCGAAAAACTCGGCCGGATGCTCGGCGCCGTAGGGGTCCAGCAGGGTGTCCTCACCGCCATCCACGCGCCGGCAGAAATCATCGAAAGCGGGCTGGAAAGCAGCCGCCCAGTCGGTGGCGGACATGTCGGTGGGCAGGGCCGGGTAGCCGTCCACTTCGCCGTTGCCCATGTCCAGTTTGTGGGCAAATTCGTGGATCACCACGTTGATGCCTTCGGGCTGCGCTTCGCCGTCGAACCACGAGAGCAGCACCGGCCCGCCTTCCCAGGCTTCGCCGAGCACCTCGTCATCGTATTCATGGACGATGCCGTCCTCGTCGATGACAGTGCGCGGGATGATGAAATCGCCGGGATAGACCACGATGCCGACCCAGTCAGCGTAGGCATCGAGGCCGATATGGAGGATCGGCAGGCAGGCCTGCAGTGCGATGGACAGCAACATGTCGTCGGTGACGTTCACGCCCTCGGCGCCGTGGATCTGCTTGTCGGCCAGGAATTCGAGGGCCAGCCTGCGCAGGCGCGGGCGGTCTGGCGCAGGCAGGAAACCGAGGAAGGGCAGGCTCTGCTCGATGCGCTCCCATTGTGCGGGAGCCACCTGCATGCGGTCGGCAGCGCGCTGGCGGCGCCAGCGGCGGAAGGCGGAGAACATGGCGGGTCGATGTCTGTCGAAGGGGGCCGGTATCGTGGCAAGGCCGTACCGGCGTGTCGTCGGTCACTCGAATACGATGAAGATCAAGCTTTGCGTCATCAGCCTATAGGATAATGTCGGCATGGTTGCCGTTACACATTCGATTTCCCAATCCGTGTCCGCGTTTTCCGCGGTCGAATTATTGTGCGAGGGGCTCGGCCCGGATGATGCCGCCCGCGTGGGTGCCGCCCTCGAGTGGGTCCAGCCGCTCTATGGGGAGCGTACCCTCGGCACCAACGAACCCATCTGGCAGCACGCCCTCGGCTCCGCGCTGATCGTCGCGTCCCTGCGTCTCGACGCGGATACGCGCACGGCGGCACTGTGTTTTGCGCTCGGCGACGTGCTGGACCATTCGGGCGAGCAGATTGCCGCCCGCTTCGGCGACAGCGTCGCGAGGCTGGTGGATGGCCTGCGCAGGCTCAACGGGCTGCGTGTCATCACGCGCATGACGTCCACCGCCAGCGCCCCCGAGATCCGCGCCCAGAGCGAGGTGCTGCGCAAGATGCTGCTGGCCATGGTGGAGGACATCCGCGTGGTGCTGTTGCGGGTGTCGTCGCGCACGCAGACGCTGCGCTACTTCACCGACCACCCGGGCAAGATCCGCGAATCCATCGCCCGCGAGAGTCTCGACATCTACGCGCCGCTGGCCAACCGGCTGGGCATCTGGCAGCTCAAGTGGGAACTGGAGGATTTGTCCTTCCGCTTTCTGGAGCCCGAAACCTACAAGCGTATCGCGCGCATGCTCGATGAGCGGCGCGTGGAGCGCGAGCAGTTCATCGTCGATGCGGTCGCCCGCCTGAAGAGCGAGGTGGAGGCCATCGGCGTCAAGGCCGAGGTGTATGGCCGGCCCAAGCACATCTACAGCATCTACAACAAGATGCGCGCCAAGCGCCTGGACTTCTCGCAGATCTACGACGTGCGCGCGCTGCGCGTGCTGGTGGACGAGGTGAAGGACTGCTACGCGGTGCTGGGCATCGTGCACCAGATCTGGACGCCGATCCCCAAGGAGTTCGACGACTACATCTCGATGCCCAAGGGCAACAACTACCAGTCCCTGCATACCGCCGTGTACGCCGGCGACGGGCGCGCGCTGGAGGTGCAGATCCGTACCCACGCGATGCACAACCATGCCGAGCTCGGCGTGGCCGCCCACTGGCGCTACAAGGAAGGTTCCGGCGCGTCGACCGGCGAGTACGACGAGAAGATCGCGCTGCTGCGCAGCCTGCTGTCGTGGCGCGATGAGGTGACGGATTCGGCGGACTGGCTGGAGCAGTTCAAGCGGGCTTCGCTGGACGACACGATCTACGCGCTGACGCCGCAGGGGCGGGTCATCGACCTGCCGCGCGGGGCGACGCCGATCGACTTCGCCTACCGTGTACATACCGACCTTGGCCACCGCTGCCGTGGTGCCAAGGTCAATGGCCAGCTGGTCACCCTCAACACGCCGCTGGAAAACGGCCAAACGGTGGAGATCATGTCCACCAAGGAGGGTGGGCCGTCCCGTGACTGGCTCAATGCGCAGCAGAACTACGTGGCGACGTCGCGGGCGCGCCAGAAGATCAAGCAGTACTTCAGCGCCCTCGAAGAGGAGGAGCTGCTGGTCCGTGGCCGCAGCGTGCTGACCAAGGAAATCCAGCGGGAAGGGCACGGACAGGTCAATCTCGAGGTGCTGGCGACGCGCCTCGGCTTCAAGAATCCGGAAGCCTTGTTCATCGCAGCCGGGCGCGGGGAGGTCGGGCCGCGGGCCATCCAGGTGGCGCTGCGTGGTGCGGATTCCCTGGAGGCGTCGCCGGAGACACCGGAGGTGATCATCGGCCAGAGCCATTCCGGCGATGCCAGCGACACCATCCTGATCGTCGGCGTCGGCAAGCTGATGACGTCCCTCGGGCGGTGCTGCAAGCCCGCGCCGCCGGATGCGATCCAGGGCTACGTGACCCGCGGGCGTGGTGTGTCCATCCACCGCGTCGAGTGCCGGGACTTCCAGGAGTTGGTGCGCCAGCATCCGGAGCGCCTGATCAGCGCCCAGTGGGGTGAGGCGGCCAATGTTTCCAAGGAAGTGGCGGTCTTCCCGGTGGACGTGCTGGTCCATGCGATGGACCGGCAGGGGCTGCTGCGCGACATCTCCGAAGTCCTGTCGCGGGAAAAACTCAATGTGATCGCCGTGAATACCCTCAGCCGCAAGGGTGCAGCGCGCATGCGCTTCACGCTGGAGGTGCAGGGCGTGCACCAGATCCAGCGGGCCGTCACCCTGATCCGGGAGGTCAAAGGTGTCACCGACGTGGAGCGTGGCTGAGGGGTGATCGACGGCAGCCGCTTCGAGCGGCATCACTTCGCGTGGCTGTCGATCGCCGCGGCGGTGGCGACGATCGGCCTGAAGACGCTGGCCTGGTGGCTGACCGGCTCGGTCGGCCTGCTGTCCGATGCGCTGGAATCCTTCGTCAATCTGGCGGGTGCCACGTTCGCGCTGTGGATGATCCTCGTCACACGGGATCCGCCGGACCGGCGGCATCCCTTCGGGCACGGCAAGGCGGAGTACTTTTCGAGCGGCTTCGAGGGCATCCTGATTCTCGGCGCTGCGGTGGCGATCATCTGGGCCGGCGTGGAACGCCTGATCTATCCGGTGCCGCTCGAGTCGGCCGGCTGGGGGCTGGCCTGGTCGGCGGCGGCGACCTTCATCAATTTCGTCGTGGCGCGCATCCTTGGTCGGGCCGGCGAGCGTTTCGACTCGATTGCGCTGCGGGCCGATTCCCGCCACCTGATGACCGATGTATGGACGTCCGTCGGCGTCATTGCCGGTGTCGGACTGGTCGCGCTGACCGGTTGGCTGCTCCTCGATCCGCTGATCGCCATCGCCGTCGGCCTGCACATCACGCTGGAGGCCTGGCAGCTGCTCAGGGAGTCCATCGATGGGCTGATGGATCGCAGCCTGGATCGGGCCGCGGTGGAGCGCGCCACCGGCGTGCTCGAATCTTTTCACTGCCGCGGTGTGGCGTTCCAGGGCTTGCGCACCCGGCGAGCCGGCGCTTCATCCTTTCTGCAGGTGGTTGTGCTGGTGCCGGGCGAGTGGAGCGTCCGCCAGGGGCATGCGCTGCTCGACGAGATCGAGGCGGAACTCGGCAAAGCCTTGCCGGGCACCGAAGTTACGACGCACCTGGAGCCCTTGCCCTGAGAGCGGTGCCGGCGCCCCGTGTCGCAGGGATCTCGCACCCGAAATGAGGCCCGCAGGCAGTAGAATCGCGGCATTTCAGAATCCGGGTCGCCCCCATGATTTTTGTGCTGTCCCCCGCCAAGGCGCTCGACTACGAGACGCCGCCCACCACCCCGCGCTTCACTGAGCCCGATTACCTGGACGACGCGGCCGAGCTGATCGCCGGCCTGCGCGAGCTGTCCCACGCCGAGGTCGCCAAGCTGATGGATCTGTCCGACCAGCTGGCGGCGCTCAATGTGGCCCGCTACGCCGACTGGTCGCAGCCGTTCACGCCGGCTAATGCGAAGCCGGCCGTGCTGGCCTTCAACGGTGATGTATACGATGGGCTCGATGCGCGCAGCCTCGGCGAGGCCGACCTGGATTACGCCCAGGCGCACCTGCGCATCCTGTCCGGTCTTTACGGCCTGCTGAAGCCGCTGGACCTGATGCAGCCCTATCGCCTGGAGATGGGTACCCGCTTCAAGAATGGCCGCGGCAAGGATCTGTACGCCTTCTGGGGCATGACCCAGACCGAGGCGCTGAACCGCCTGCTGGCGCGGGATGAGGCGGCGGGCCACGAGCCGGTGCTGGTCAACCTGGCCTCCGAGGAATACTTCAAGTCGGTCAAGCCGGCCCAGCTGAAGGGGCGCCTGCTCAACATCGGTTTCGAGGACTGGAAGGGCGGGCGCTACAAGATCATCAGCTTCTACGCCAAGCGTGCCCGCGGCTTGATGGCCCGGTATGCGGTCACCCAACGGGTCGAGGACGTGGACCAGCTAAAGGACTTCGACCTCGACGGCTACGCCTTTGCCGCCGAGGCTTCCGACATCGACCGCTGGGTCTTCCGGCGGCGCCAGGACTGAAGGGGGCTTGTTGTGGCGAATCCGCAGAAGATCGCGCAACTGGCGCGTATGAAAGGTGTGGCCGTCGCGGCCTTGATCGCTGTGGCGGCCTTGTTCGTGCTGGCCCGGCAACAGGGCTGGCCGTGGGTGGCGGCATTTGCCGAAGCCGCGATGATAGGCGCGTTGGCGGATTGGTTCGCGGTGGTGGCCTTGTTCCGCCATCCGCTCGGGTTGCCCATCCCCCACACGGCGATCCTGCCGCGCAACAAGGCGCGCCTGGCCGACAACATCGCCGAGTTCATCCGCGACAAGTTTCTCGACACCGCGTCGCTGGTAGCCCGCCTGCGCAGCGCCAATCCGGCCGAGCGGCTGGCCGGCTGGCTGAAGGACCCGAAGAACGCGACCATCTTCGCCGAGCGGTTGGTAGTGGTGATGGCCGAGTCCCTGGACTTCATGGACGATCCACGCGTCCGGCGGCTGGTGCTGCATGCACTGCGGCGGCGGGCGGGCAGCCTGGACATGGCCGACAGCATGGGTGGTATTCTCGATGCGCTGACCCAGGGTGGGCGCCACCAGGCCCTGCTCGACGAGAGTATCCACAAGCTGGCCCAATGGCTGGACGAGCCGGGCGTGCGCCATAGTTTCGCAAGCATGATTCTCGACGTGGCGGCGCGGGAATATCCGAAGGTGGTCGCGACCCTCGGTTTCGTCGGCATCGATCCGACCGAACTGGGCGACAAGGTGGCGACCGGCATCGTCGCTGGCGTGCATGGTCTGCTCAACGACATCGCCACGAATCCCGAGCATCCGCGCCGGGCGGCCTTCGACGAGGTGGTGACCCGCTACGTCGGGCGCCTCAAGAGCGACGAAGCCTTCCGGGCCCAGGTGGACCAGATGAAGCGGGAGTTTCTCGCCCATCCGGCGGTCGGCACGTATTTACGGGATCTGTGGGATGAACTGCGTACGTGGCTGGGGCGTGACATGGCCAGTGCGGACTCGATGATCCGCCAGCGCATCGCGTCGGCAGCGGGGGCGCTCGGCACCAGCCTGGCCGCCAACGAGGCGCTGCGGGACTCCCTCAACGAGCACCTGGAGAAGACCGTGGAAAGCCTGGCGCCAGAGCTGCGCACGGGCTTGGCCGGCCATATCGCCAGTACCGTGCGGGCCTGGAACGACGAGGATCTCGTGCGCGAGATCGAAGTCAGCGTCGGCCGCGACCTGCAGTTCATCCGTCTCAACGGCACCTTCGTCGGCGGCCTCATCGGCCTGGCCTTGTACGCGGTGACCCAACTCCTGACCTGATCCAGCCATGACCCTCAGAATCAGCAGCAACTTCGACTCCGGCGCCATCGAGGTGCTGTCCGTGGAGCGCCCGGACGACATCCGCCTGCGCCTGCGTGCCGACCAGGGCGTGGCTGGCGACGGGGCCTTCCGCCAGTGGTTCCATTTCCGTCTGCATGGCGCAGCGGGGCAGGGCGTGCGGATGGTGTTCGAGAACGCCGCCGACGCCGCCTACCCGGACGGCTGGCCGGACTACCGCTGCGTGGCGTCCTACGACCGCCGCCACTGGTTCCGCATCAGCTCGACCTGTTATGAGAACGGGCAACTGATCGTTGAGCACACGCCGGAGCGTAACAGCGTCTACTACGCCTACTTCGAGCCGTATTCCCATGAGCGCCACCTGGATCTGCTGGGGCGGGTCGAAATGTCGCCGTTTGCGTCGGTGACGAACCTGGGGGCGACGGTGGATGGGCGAGACCTGGACCTGGTTACCGTCGGCCGCGCCGCGCCGGGCAAGCAGCCGCTGTGGATCATCGCGCGCCAGCATCCGGGCGAGAGCATGGCCGAGTGGTTCGTTGAGGGCCTGCTGGAACGCCTGCTCGACGCGGCCGATCCGGTGGCCCGCCGCATCCGCGAACACGCGGTGCTGTACATCGTGCCGAACATGAACCCGGACGGAGCGATCCGCGGCAACCTGCGTACCAACGCGGCCGGAGCCAACCTCAACCGGGAGTGGCGCGAGCCGAGCGCCGAGCGCAGCCCTGAGGTATTGCTGGTGCGCCAGGCGATGGAGGCGAGGGGCGTCGAACTTTTCCTCGACATCCATGGGGACGAAGCGCTGCCCTATGTGTTCTTTTCCACCGCCGAGGAGGTGCCGGGTTTCTCGGATGAACAGAAGGCCCGCCAGGCGCGCTTCGTCGAGCGTTTCCAGGCGGCGAGCCCGGACTTCCAGACCGAGCACGGCTATCTCAGCGGGCGTTTCAAGGACGAATTGCTAAGCCTCGCCTCGAAATGGGTGGCCCACCGCTTCGGCTGCGTGTCCCTGACCCTGGAGATGCCGTTCAAGGACAATGCGAACCTGCCGGACGGCCTGAGTGGCTGGAGCGGCGAGCGCAGCAAATGTCTCGGTGCGGCGATGCTCAACCCCATTCTCGGCCATCTGACGGATTGAACTCCGCTGGATCCGGCCCTTCGTGCCGGCTCCATGAACCGTAACATTACAGTCATACAATCCGCCGACCCTTCATTCCACGAAGCCGGGTTCTGCCCGGCTTCACGTGCTTGCCGGACCTTGCCCCATGTCTTTTCAACTGTTTGCCGCCCCTCTGCGTGGGGCTCATCAGCCCCTGGCCGCGCTGGCTGCTGCGGTTCTCGCCAGCTTGTACCTGCCGGTCCAGGCCCACGCCGAATCCATCGATACCGAGGCGTGGACCGCCCGTTTCCAGACGACCTACGTGTGGCAGAACAAGCCGGCCTTCCATGCCGACTACAGTGGCCGCAACAGTCTGACCGCCGACCACGACAAGAGCTACACGGCGACCGCCACCGCCTTCCTGGGCTTCCGCCCATGGACTGGCGGCGAGCTGTACTTCAACGGCGAGGAAACCCAGGGGCGGCCGTTTTCCAACCTGGAGGGAACCGCGGCATTCACCAACGGGGAGCTGACGCGGACCGCCGGCTCCCGCCCGAAGTCCTACCGTCAGCGCCTGTTCCTGCGCCAGACCTGGGGGCTGGGCGGCGAGCAGGAGCATCAGGACGCCGACCTGAACCAGATGGCGGGCTTCGTGGACAAGAACCGTGTGGTGCTGACGGTTGGCAATTTCTCGTTGCTCGATGTGTTTGACGACAACATCTACGCCAAGGATCCCCGCGTGCATTTCATGAACGCTGCGTTCATGGCGCCGCTGGCCTACGACTACGCCGCCGACGCGCGGGGTTTCGGCTGGGGTTATGCGCTCGAGTGGTACCAGGATGACTGGGCGGTGCGCATCGGCCGGATGACGGGCCCGCAGGAGCCCAACATGCTCCCCATCGATTCGCGCATCGGCAAGCACTATGGCGACCAGATCGAGGTGGAGCGCGCCCACACGCTGTATGGCCAGCCCGGCAAGCTACGCGTGCTGGCCTGGCGCAACCGGGCACGGCTGGCCCGCTTCGATGACGCGCTAGCCTATCTGCGTGCCAATCCGGATGCGGACCCGCAGGCGATCCTGGCTGTGCGCCATGGCGATCAGATCAAGTTCGGCCTGGGGATCAACCTGGAGCAGGCGATCTCCACCGACCTGGGTTTCTTCCTGCGTGCGATGAAGGCCGACGGGCGCAGTGAGACCTTCGCATTCACCGAAACCGATAGCTCGATCGGCACCGGCTTGTCCTTGAAGGGCAACCGCTGGGGGCGTGCAGCGGATACGGTCGGGGTCGGCTATGCCCGCAATGCCCTGTCCCTGGACCGCCGTCGCTACCTGGAGGCAGGAGGCCTGTCCTTCTTTCTCGGCGACGGCGGCCTGAACTACCAGCCGGAGCAGATCGTCGAGGCGTACTACAGTTTCAATGTGTGGAAAAGCCTCTACGTGACTGCGGACGCACAACGCATGTGGAACCCGGGCTACAACGCCGACCGGGGGCCGGCCAACTTCTTCGCGGTACGCGTCCACGCGGAGTTCTGACAGCGCTGACGCCGCGCACGATGATCGCCACCGGACCGATGTGTCTGCGCATGACGCTACCGCTGGATTGGACTGTCAGCATCCTGCAGGACGTGGAGGAGCCGATGGTGGGTTGGGTTTCCCATCGCTACGGCAGCATGGAGCCGACCACAACCCTTGTATGGCGAGAGCAGCTCAGGGTCGGCGACGCCCTCGAAACCGCTTTCAGGCTGGCCTGAAGTGGGCTCAGGGCTGAGTCGGGAAGAAGAGGGCGATGACCGCCGGTGATTCGCTCCGGGCCTGAGCCCGGACCGCGGCAAGTTGTGATGCATCTATGTCGAGCCGCGCAATGGCGACGGGGTCCAGCAGACCGAGTGCGATCTGGTCAGGCTCGTCGAACTCGTCGGTTGCCTGGATCTGATTCGCTACATGCAGCAGTGCGGCTTCGGTGGCATGCGAGCCACCGAGGGCCGGCATCAACTGCGCTCCGATGACGGTCGCGAAGCTGGGAGGCAGGCTCCAGGCGGAGGCCAGCGCCGCACCGACTTCGGCATGGTTGCAGCCGATGATGGACTGCTCCGTCTCGTAGAGAGGAAGGCCGCTGCTCTGCGCCTTCTCAAGTGCTGTCCGGCAGAGGTCGGGCACGGCCTGATACATCACCAGATGGCCGATATCGGCGAGCAGGCCTTCGATGAACAGGCGTTCCGGATCACCGACGCCGAGCCGTTGAGCCGCAGAACGGGCGGCCAGGCCGCGGAACACGCAGCCTTTCCAGAAGCGCATCAAGGGTAGCTGCGGCGGTTGAATCGACGATAAGGCGGAGATGACGGCGGTACTCAGGATGAGGTCGTGAATCTGCTGCATGCCCATCAGGTTGACCGCTCGCACCACTGTCTCGATCTTGCCCGGGAATCCGTACAAGGCGCTGTTAACGATGCGCAGCACCCGGGCAGTGATGGCCGGATCGCTGGATACCGTTTCGGCCAGTTGCTGGACCGAGCTGTCAGGGTCGTCGAGGATGTCCCGGATGCGGTGGTAGATCGCGGGCAGGCTCGCAAGCTTCTCGACACAGGCGACTAGTTCCTGGGGGGTGCTCATAGGTTCGATGGAATAGGCGAAGTCCGAAAGCTTAACGGCATCTGTCGGCCTCACTTTAGGTGTGGGGGCAATTTTCGGGTCAGTTCCGAGCGTGACAAAAATCCCGCTTTGATCAGCCACTTGAACGCTTTGCGGGATTTGAGCACGGAGCCGCGAGGATATGGAGGGAGGTGCGATGACAGCTTTGCTATTCTGCGAAAAACCGATTCGGGATATGTGGTGGTCGCGGGTCGGAAATCATGGAGAACAGGCTTGTCTATGAAGGTACTGAGCTGGAACATTCAGTGGGGACGGGGCGCTGATGGCGAGGTGGACCTTGTCCGCAGTATTGCGGCGATCCGCATGCTGGGTGAGTTCGACGTGTTGTGTCTGCAGGAGGTGGCCGTAGGCTTCGCGGCCCTGCAGGGGCAGACGCCAGTGGATCAGGTTGCGGTGCTGGCTGCTGCATTTCCGGGTTACAGCGCGCATTTCGCCGCCGGCGTGGATATGCCGGACGGCGCTGGTGGCCGTAACCTTTTCGGCAATTTGACTTTGTCCCGCTTGCCCGTGGGGCAGGTGTTCCGTCACAGCCTGCCGCGCCCGCCGGATGCCGGTGTGCCGAGCATGCCGCGGGTGTGCCTGGAAGTGGTTGTATCCGGGCCGGCGGGGCCGATCCGGGTCTTGAACACGCATCTGGAGTATTACTCCGTGGTGCAGCGTTCGGCGCAGATCGACGCCCTGCGCGAGTTGCAGGCCGAGATCCGTGAGGTGCGGGAAAGCGTGGCCGGGCAGCCTCAGGGCGAGGCGGCCGATGAAGATTCCCCGTTCCGCAGTTGGCCACGTCCGCTGTCGGCCATCATCTGCGGTGACTTCAATTGCGAACCGGGTAGCCAGGCGTATTACCGCATGACGCTGAAGGGCCAAGCTGGCCCTGAATGGGCCGACGCATGGCCCGCTTGCTACGGCGACATCCCGCATTTGTGCTCAGTCGGCCTCAACGGGGCAGAGTGGCCGGATCGGCCCTATTGCTGCGACTTCTTTTTCGTCAGCACCGATCTGGTGGACAAGATCGACTCGGTAGCCGTCAATCAGGCCACAGCAGCGTCAGACCACCAGCCGGTCATGCTCACGTTGTTCTGAGCAAGTCACGGGCTTGCTGCTCAGGTTCACTCGTCCTTGAGTTCCACCAACTCGGCCTGGTATCGGAGCGCGTTTTTCACGTAGCCGTCGGCGCTCGCCTTGAGGCGTCCGATTTCGTGGTCGGTGAGTTCGCGAATGATCCGTCCGGGCGAGCCGCAGACCAGCGATCGATCGGGGATGACCTTGCCCTCCGGGATCAGCGAGTTGGCACCAATCAGACAGTGCTTGCCGATCACGGCCCGGTTGAGGACGACCGCGTTGATGCCGATCAACGTGCCTTCCCCGACCGTACAGCCGTGGAGCATGGCCTTGTGGCCGATCGTAACGTCACGGGCGATGTCGAGCGGCACACCGTCGTCGGTGTGAAGAACAGCGCCATCCTGGATGTTGGTGTTCTCGCCGACGTTGATCGGGTCGTTGTCGCCGCGCAGAATCGCGCCGAACCACACGTTGACATTGGGGCCGAGATGCACGTCACCGATGACGGTGGCGTTGTCCGCGATCCAGACCCCCTCCTCCAGTTGTGGAGCGCGCTCTCCGAGGCGGTAAATCGGCATATGCTTTCCTGTTTTAGTTGAGTCTCGACCGTGCCGCCGAATGGCCGGCCAAAGAGCGCGCCATAATAACAGGGTGACGGTCCAGTGCAAGGGGAAAGCGTAGCGTTTTGATACATTTCCCGTGCCGAAATAAGGGCTTAGCATTCTTGCCAAAATGCGTTGAAAAATGCCGGTCACAGCGGTGCTGCCTTGGCGTTTTCTTGATGAAAGGATGGAAATGGCGGAGCTGGATGAACTGACACGGCTGGTGTTGGCGTTTAGGGATGAGCGGGATTGGTCCCAGTTCCATTCCCTGCGCAATCTGATCGTGTCCCTCAACCTGGAGGCCGGCGAGTTGCTGGAGCTGACGCAATGGAAGAGCGACGACGAGATCGCCGCATTGCCACTTGATCTGTACGGGCGAGAGGCGCTGGAGGACGAATGTGCGGATGTGTTGCTGTACTTGCTCCTGATCGCGGATCGGGCCGGTATCGATCTTGAGGCCGCAGCCCGCACCAAGCTGGTGAAGAATGCCGCCAAGTATCCGGTCGACCGTTTCCGTGGCTCGCGCCGCAAATACGACGCGCCGGAGTGATCGTTGGAGAGGCGGCAGGGCGGGCGAGGTGTTAACATCGCGCCCCTGATCTTTCGTCCCGTTGCCGGGTGCATCCGCCATGCTGAGTTACCGCCATGCCTTCCACGCAGGCAACCACGCCGACGTGCTCAAGCACTTCGTGCTTGTCCAGTTGCTGGAATACTTCAACCAGAAGGACAAGCCTTACTGGTATATAGACACCCATGCCGGTGCCGGCTGCTATTCCCTCGAGGAGGCGTTTGCACGCAAGAACGCGGAATATGAAGAGGGCGTCGCGCGCCTCCTCGGTCGCAAGGATGTGCCGAAAGAGCTGCGGGAATACCTGAAAGTCGTGCGTGATCTGAACACGGACGGCCGTCTGCGTCTGTACCCCGGTTCTCCGTGCTGCGCTGCGGCGATCCTGCGGCCGGATGACCGCATGCGGTTGTTCGAGCTGCATCCGGCCGACAACCGGCTGTTGCAGCAGACCTTCGAGAGCTCCGGGAGTAAGGCGCTGATCCTCGAGCAGGACGGCTTTACCGGCATCAATGCCTTCCTGCCGCCGCCGAGTCGCCGGGCGCTGGTCCTGATCGACCCGCCGTACGAGGTGAAGACCGACTACCGGACGGTGATTTCGATGCTGAAGGAGAGCCTGCGTCGCTTTGCGACCGGCACCTACGTGGTGTGGTACCCGAAGCTGCAGTCGATGCAGTCGCGGGAACTGGCCGACAAGCTCAAGCGCCTGCCGATCACCAGTTGGCTGAACGTGAGCCTGGACGTGCAGAAACCGTCGGAAGACGGCTTCGGCATGCACGGCAGTGGCTTGTTTATCATCAATCCGCCGTGGACGCTGCCGGAAACATTGAAGAAGGTGATGCCTTATCTGGTTGAAGTGCTGGGCCTGGATGACGGAGCCAAGTTCGAACTGGAGTACGAGATTCCTTGAGCGGCAATGAAGAGGGCTGCAAGAGCCGGTCGCGTGATGCGGCCAGCGCTTGCAGCCCTGAGAGCTTGCAGCGAATGCCGTTCCAGCCCAAGGCCGGGACGGCATTTCTTGTTTACACCAAGTGCATCTTCCGGGCTGCGGCGGTCAGTTCCTCGCGGAAGTCCGGATGCGCGATGCCGATCAGGGCCTGGGCGCGCTGTTTGGCCGTCTTGCCGCGGAGCTGGGCGACGCCATACTCAGTGACGACGTAGTTGATATCGTTCTTGCTAGTGGACACGTGGGTGCCCGGCGTGAGGGTCGGCACGATGCGGGAGATCGCACCATCCTTGGCGGTGGAGGGCAGCACGATGAAGGCCTTGCCGCCGTTCGAACGGTTGGCTGCACGCACGAAGTCGGACTGGCCGCCGGTGCCGGAGTAGGGGATCGGACCCAGGCTCTCGGAGCCGCATTGGCCAAGGAAGTCGATTTCCAGTGTCGCGTTGATGGCGATGAGGTTGTTGTTCTGGCCGGCCAGGTAGGGATCGTTGGTGTAGTCCACCGGATGCATCTCGAACATCGGGTTGCGGTCCATCCAGCTATAGAGCTTCTTGGAGCCGAGCGCGAAGGTCGCGACCATCTTGTTGGGCAGGTAGTTCTTGCGGCGGTTGGTGACTGCGCCGGCTTCGATGAGGGTCAGGATGCCGTCGCCGATCATCTCGGTGTGGATGCCGAGATCGTGCTTATGGGTCAGCTGCATCACCACCGCGTCAGGAATGCCGCCGTAGCCGATCTGCAGCGTGGAGCCGTCGTCGATGAGATCCGCGACATACTTGCCGATGGCTTCCTGCACCGGTCCGATGGTCGGCAGGCCGACCTCGAGGATCGGCTCTTCATTCTCGACCAGCGCAGTGATCTGGGAAATGTGAATGTGGCAGTTGCCGAAGGCGTAGGGCACGTTCGGATTGACTTCGACAATAACCGCTCGTGCCTTGCGGATCGCGGCCATCGTGTAGTCGGCGGCAATGCCCAGCGAGAAATAGCCGTGCTTGTCCATCGGCGAGACCTGCGTGAACACGACTTCCGCTGGCATCAGGCCACGGTCGATCAGCTGCGGCATCTCGGAGAAATAGCTGGGCGTGAAATCCACGACCCCTTCGCGGAAGCCGGGGCGGGTGGCGCCACTGAAGAAGTAGGCGACGTGGCGGACGTGCTCGGCGGTGCTCGGATCGAGGTAGCCGAACTTGCGTACGGAGAGGATCTGCGACACCTTCACGTCGTGGAAGTCACGCCGCTGCTCGGAGAGGGCGCCGAGCAGCGCGGGCGGCTCGGCGACGGCGGTCGGTACGACGACGGTGTCACCGTTGCGGATATGACGGATCGCTTCTGCGGCGGTGGTTCGCTTGGCGGCGTATTGATCCTGGAAACTCATTGACTTTTCTCCCTTGGTAATCGTTTTAGTGCAGATTAGACCACGCTCCCGTGGTCCAAGCTGTACTCGATTGTAAAGCCGGTCCGTACTTTTCCGTATGGGCCGGATCAAGGAAGATTTGCGCGATGTGCGCTCAGGGTAGCGCCGACAGATTGCGTCCCAGGCAGGTGCGATGGCGGCCGTCCACCCGTTCGGCAAACCAGGCGGTCGTCAGCTTGCGCTGAATCTTCGGGCTCTTTAGGTCGATCTGCGGCAGCATCTCCCGCGGCAGGCGGGCGCCCGAGGCCTCGGCGAGGGCAAAGACCTTGGCGTAGAGCGGTGTCTGTGCGAACTGCCAGGTCTTCTCGAGGCGCAGGTCGCGCGCAATGTCCGTACGGGACATGCCGAGGCGTCCGGCAATGGACTGCAGGGTCGTCAGTGTCGTGCTCGGTTCCGTTGACGGGGCTCCGTCCACGTAGCGCAGCAGGTCGCCGTCCAGTGCCATCGGCTGGCCGCTGAGGCGGACCACGGCGTTCTGGAAGGCGACGTTACGGCTGCTGTAGCGGCCGGCGTTGAAGTCGGCGAAGCGATACAGGATCTTGCCGTAGGGCGCAGGATAGTCGAGCAGGATCGCGATGCCGAAATAGACGCCACCCCGGCGTGTGAACACCTCGGTGCGTACGCTGCCCTGGCGTGGGTAAGGATAGGGTTTCTCCCGCACCTGCTCCTCGGCGAAGGCGACACTGACCTGCATCGGGCCGCCGGTGCGCACCGGGTTGTAGCCGCCGAGCAGGGACTTGCCATTGGGCAACTCGGAGATCATGTCCTCGAAGAGGGCATTCATCTGCTTCTCTGTGCGCAGCGCATCGACCCTTGCCTTGTAGCTGCGGCCGTCCGGCGAGGTCTTCAGGAAAGCGGTGTCCACCAGCAGCTTGGGCAGATGCACACGTTCGCGCCGGCTGTCGATTTCCTTCCACACGATGTGCGACAGGCCGGGCACCGCGGGGTCGGCCTGGAAGCTGGACTCCTGTTCGATGACGGCGATGGCGGCGCAGATGTTGTCCGGTGTCGGCGGGATGCGCAGCGTCGAGAAGGCCGTGAAGATGTCGGCAGCCCAGCCGTCGCGATCCTTGGCGCCCGGCGGAATGAAGCGGGCCACCAGCGCTCGCCCTTCACGTTCGCCTAGGTTGGCGACGGGGACGGTGGTCTGGGGTGGCTTCGGTGCGATCGGCAGTGCTGCGGGCGGCATTGCCGGCACGGTTTGCGGAATCGGGCGGGGGATGTCCGGTGCCGGCAAGGGGCGCGTGGGCAGCGTGGGCTCAACCGGCGGAGGAAGCCGGGGGGATGGGCGGGATTCGACGGGGGTGTTGCCGGTGGCGCAACCGGCGAGCAGGGCGAGGCTGGCCAGCAGCCCTCCCAGCAGGGCTGGCGAGCGGATCACGATTGATCGCGCTGCTTTTCCGCCTCGGCGATGCGTCCCAGGCTGCGGGTGTAGTAGGCCGCGTAACCGAGGCCCAGCAGGGCCATGACACCGGTCAGCAGTACCGGGCCTTCGGCGGGTTGGCCGGCCAGTACGTTGGTGATGAAGGAGTAGCCGAGCACGGCAGCTGCGGCGAAGCCGCCGACGATGCGGACGACGGCAAAGGTCTTTTGCTGCTTCAGGGTGGGAGCGGGCATGAACTGGACGGGGCCAAGCAGATTGAGGCCGCGAGGATCGGACTTCTCCTCGCGGACGTCAAGTTGCGTTGCTTACAGCAGGCCGCGACCGAGCCAGTAGCCGCCGGCGGCAATGACCGCCGAGCAGGGAATGGTCAGGATCCAGGCCCACACGATGCTGCCGGCAATCCCCCAGCGCACGGCCGCGGTACGGCGCACCGAGCCGACGCCGACGATGGCGCCGGTGATGGTATGGGTCGTGGAAACCGGAACGCCGAGTGCGGTGGCAATGAACAGGGTGATCGCGCCGCCAGTCTCAGCGCAGAAGCCACCCACCGGCTTGAGTTTGGTGATGCGCTGCCCCATGGTCTTGACGATGCGCCAGCCGCCGAACAGGGTGCCAAGGCCGATGGCCATGTAGCACAGTACGACGACCCACATCGGGACCGGATCGCCCTGAGCGGTCACGCCGGCGGCGATCAGCAGCATCCAGATGATGCCGACCGTTTTCTGGGCATCGTTACCGCCGTGCCCAAGGCTGTACAGGCCTGCCGACAGGAGTTGCAGTCGCCGGAACCATTTGTCGACCCGGCGCTGGGTCTTGTTGCGGCACACCCATGCGACGATGACGAGGATCAGCGAGCCGAGCACGTAACCGAAAAGCGGCGAGAGGATGATGAAGGCGACCGTTTTCCAGATGCCTGCGCCGATCAGCGTGCCGGTGTTGCCAGCCTTGGCAATCGCGGCGCCGACGATGCCGCCGATGAGAGCGTGGGAGGAACTCGACGGAATGCCGTAGTACCAGGTGACGATGTTCCAGGCGATGGCGCCGACGAGGGCCCCGAAGATCAGGTAGTGGTCCACCGCCGAGGGCTCAATGATGCCCTTGCCGACGGTGCTGGCCACCTTCAGCTGGAAGACGAACAAGGCAATGAAGTTGAAGGTGGCAGCCCAGGCTACGGCCTGATGGGGCTTGAGCACGCCGGTGGAAACGACGGTGGCGATGGCATTCGCGGCGTCGTGAAAGCCATTCATGAAGTCGAAAAGCAGGGCGACGACCACGAGCCCGGCAATGACCCACAGGCCGATCTGTACGTGTTCCATGGATGCGCTCAGGCGTTTTCGAGCACGATGCCTTCGACGATCTTGGCGACGTCCTCACAGCGATCGGTGATGGATTCGAGCTGCTCGTAGATGGCCTTGAGCTTCATGACCTGCAGTGCGTCGCGTTCGTCACGAAAGAGCTTGGACATGGCGCCGCGCATGATGCGGTCGGCGTCGGTTTCGAGGCGGTCGATTTCCTGGCAGGTCTGCAGGATCGCGCTGGCGTTGTCCATGTTGGCGATCAGGCCGACGACGATCTTGACCCGCGTGCAACAGGACAGGCTGACGTTGGCCAGTTGCAGGGCTTCCGGGGTGATGCGCTGGATGTGGTAGAGCGTGGTGCACTCGGCAACGTCCTGGACGGTGTCGAGAATGTCGTCCATGGCGTTGATGAGACCGTGGATTTCGTCGCGGTCGAGTGGCGTGATGAAGCTCTTGTGGAGTTGGGCGATGGTTTCGTGGGTGATCTTGTCTGCGGCTTGCTCGATCGCCTCGATGTTGGCGATGTGTTGTTCCGCGCCATCCAGATCCTGCATCAGCGCGACAAGGGCTTCGCCGCCACGGACGATTTGTTCCGCGTGGCTGTTGAAGAGTTCAAAAAAGCGCCCCTCCTGGGGCAGCAGGCGTCCGAACATGTGTAATTGTTACCAGGTGATGACGGTAACTTTACATTTTATCAGACGCTTAGCGGCTTCACGAAGGGGGCTTTGTGGAAGTGTGGGGCGAATGCAACGGATGCCAGCCTGTCAAAGCGTTCTGAGTGGCGGTGGCGTCCGTGATCGATCAGGTGGTGAAAATGCTGATGGATTGCATCAGGGCTTCGGCTTGCGCGGTTTGAAACCGCCACCTTCGCGATTGAAATTGCCGCCGTCACGGTTGAAGCCTTCCTTGCGGAAGGGCTTCTTCGGCGGAGCGCCACGGCCGCCGGGCCCACCGGGGCCCGGGCGACCACGTTCGCGGCTGGCTTCCTCGGGGCTGGCCAGGCGGAGGTTCAGCGGCTGCTGACGGACCCGTGCGCGGCGCAGGATCTGGACCACCTCGTTGGGCAGATCGGCCGGCAGTTCGACCGTGCTGTAGTCCTCGAAGAGATTGATCTGGCCGATGAAGCGGCTCTCGATGCCGGCCTCGTTGGCGATGGCGCCGACGATGTCCTTCGGCGACGCCATGTGTTCGCGGCCCACATCGATGCGGTAACGGGCCAGGCGGCCTTCTGCGAAATCGCGGCGGCGCTCGAGGATCTGGCCGCGGTTCTCGCGCGGCTCGCGGGCGTCGCGCGGTGCACGGGGTTCGGGCTTGCCGGCGGCGAGCTGGGCGATGTCGGGCCGGCCCGTGTCCGGCATCTGCAGCGGGCGGTCCTTCTGGGCCAGGAAGGCCAGCGCGGCGGCGATCTCGTGGATGCTGGCGTCGTGCTTCTCTTCCATGCCTGCGATCACGTCGAGGAAGAAGTTCAGGTCCTCGGACTCCAGCACCTCGGAAACCTGTTGCCGGAAGGCCGCGACGCGCTTATCGGCGACGGCTTCGCGGCTCGGCAGCTTAAGTAGTTCGATCGGCTGGCGGGTGGCACGCTCGATCTGGCGCAGCAGGTGGTTTTCCCGCGGGGCGACGAAGAGGATCGCGTTGCCGGCGCGGCCGGCACGGCCGGTACGGCCGATGCGGTGCACGTAGGCTTCGGTGTCGTACGGGATGTCGTAGTTGATGACGTGGCTGACGCGCGGCACGTCGATGCCGCGAGCGGCCACGTCGGTGGCGACGACGATGTCGAGGGTTTCGTTCTTGAGCTGCTCGATGACCCGCTCGCGCAGCTGCTGGGTCATGTCGCCATTGAGGCAGGCGGCGGCGTAGCCGCGGGCTTCCAGCTTTTCTGCCAGCTCGACGGTGGCGGTCTTGGTTCGCACGAAGACGATGGCGGCGTCGAAGTCGTCTTCGACTTCGAGGATGCGGGTCAGCGCGTCGAGCTTGTGGGCTCCGGCGATCTGCAGGAAGCGCTGGCGGATCGTGGACACGGTGGCGGTGGCCGCTTTGATCTTCACTTCCTTCGGCTCGCGCAGGTAGCGGTGCGCAACCCGGCGGATGGCGTCCGGCATCGTGGCCGAGAACAGGGCGGTCTGGCGCTCGGCAGGGATGTGCTCGAGGATCCACTCCACGTCGTCGATGAAACCCATGCGCAGCATTTCGTCGGCTTCATCGAGGACCAGCGTGGTCAGGCCGTCGAGGTTGAGGCTCTTGCGCTCGATGTGGTCCATCACGCGGCCGGGCGTGCCGACCACCACGTGGGCGCCGCGCTGCAACTGGCGAAGCTGGACGACCATGCTCTGGCCGCCGTAGATCGGCAGCACATGGAAGCCCGGCATCTTGCTGGCGTAGCGCTGGAAGGCTTCGGCCACCTGGATGGCCAGTTCGCGGGTGGGGGCGAGCACCAGCACTTGCGGGCTGCGCTTGCCGATGTCGACGCGGTCGAGGGCGGGTAGTGCGAAGGCGGCCGTCTTGCCGGTGCCGGTCTGGGCTTCGCCGAGGATGTCATGGCCGGCGAGCAGATGCGGGATGCAGGCGGCCTGGATGGGGGAGGGGGTTTCGTAGCCGATCTCGGCCAGGGCCTCGAGAATCGGGGCCTGGAGGTCGAGCTGGTCGAAGCGTTCGATGGAAGCGGTCATGGGAGCGGGACGCGGGCCGGGTGATGGGTGAAGCGGTCTTGGGCCCGGAAAAAAGAAGCGGCTTCAGAGGAAACCGCGATTTTACCGGAAGCGCACCCGGCCGTGCCGTCGCCCCATCACGCTTTGTTTACGGTTTTAGCATCCTGACCGAAAAGAATCTTCCTCGATTCGTCATCTACCGTCGGTGCCTTGTTGATGTTTTCGGCGAGTGCATAGGCGCGGATGGTTGCCGGACGCTGCCGGATGGCCTCGAACCAGCGTTGCAGATTGGGGAAATCTTCCAGCCGCTGGCCCTGGCGTTCGTGCGGGACGATCCACGGATAGCAGGCCATGTCGGCGATCGAATAGTTGGTGCCGGCGATGAAGTCGCGGCCTTGCAGCTGCTTGTCGAGGACGGCATAGAGGCGGGCGGTTTCCTTGACGTAGCGTTCGATGGCGTAGGGAATCGGCTGCGGTGCGTACTGCACGAAGTGGTGATTCTGCCCGGCCATCGGTCCGAGGCCACCCATCTGCCAGAACAGCCACTGCAGCGTGGTGATGCGGGTACGCGCGTCGGAGGACAGGAACTGACCGGTCTTCTCGGCCAGGTACAGCAGGATGGCACCGGACTCGAAGATGGAGATCGGCTCGCCGCCATCCGCCGGCGTGGTGTCGACGATGGCGGGAATGCGGTTGTTGGGGGCGATGCGCAGGAAGTCCGGCTGGAATTGCTCTCCCTTGCCGATGTTGATCGGCACGATGCGGTAGGGCAGGCCGGATTCTTCCAGGAAGAGGGTGATCTTGTGGCCGTTGGGCGTGGTCCAGTAATGGAGGTCGATCATCGCACGGTTCTTTCAGGCGTTAGGGCGTCGTTCGTCGGATAGCACCCAGCTGGCGTCCAGGTTGCGGATCGGTATGCCCGTGTCGGCGGGGATGCGTCCGGAAAGCTGGAGCTGCAGGTAGCGCATGCAGGAGACACGGAGGAAGGAGCTAAAGTTCGCGTGCTCGTGGAGCCAGCCGCTTGCGATGAGTTCGTCGTAAAGTTTGCTGACCAGCTGCGGAACGCTGAGGCCGTCCCGCTCGCTGATTTCCTCCAGCACGTTCCAGAACAGGTTTTCCAGGCGCAGGCTGGTGGCAACGCCGCGCAGGCGGATCGAGCGGCTGCGGCCGGCGTATAGGTCGGGGTCGGCGTTGATGAAGATCTGGCACATGCTGTGATGACTCCGTTAACGGGAACACCCCCGCCAGGCCATTCTAGGCCGGGTGGGGGCATCGCGCCGAAGGGGATGGCTCAGTGGCTGATCCGCGTGCCGAGTACCGTCAGGAACTGGGCGATCCAGGCCGGATGGGCCGGCCAGGCAGGGGCCGAGACCAGGTTGCCGTCGGTGACGGCCTGGTCCACCGGGATGTCGGCATAGGTGCCGCCGGCCAGTTCCACTTCGGCCCGGCAGGCCGGGTAGGCGGAGCAGGTCCGTCCTTCGAGTACTCGGGCTCCGGCCAGCAGTTGGGCTCCATGGCAGATGGCGGCAACCGGCTTGTTGGCGGTGAAGAAGTGACGGACCGCTTCGACGACCGCCGGATACATGCGCAGGTATTCCGGCCCGCGCCCGCCAGGAACCACCAGCGCGTCGTAATCTTCGGCGCGGATGTCGGCAAAGGTCGCGTTCAGGGCAAAATTGTGGCCGCGCTTCTCGGTGTAGGTCTGATCGCCCTCGAAGTCATGAATGGCGGTGGCGATGGTGTCACCGGCCTTCTTGTCGGGGCATACGGCGTGCACGGTGTGGCCGACGGCGAGCAGGGCCTGGAACGGCACCATGGTTTCGTAGTCTTCACAGAAGTCGCCGCAGATCATCAGGATTTTCTTGGGCATGCCAGTCTCCTCGGTGGTGGGTAGGGTGGAGAAAGTGTGGCGATGGAGCACGGGCTACGGGTGGTAACCGGTTACCGCGCCCCCGAATAGGGTCCGGCATCGCGATCGGACGCGGACAAGATGAACACGTGGAAAGGATTGACTGGATGGATTTCGTAATTGTTCCGCCGCCGGTGGTGGTGGTGCCGGTGGTCGGCAAGGATGCGTCTTTCCCGGTGCGCCGGGTGTATTGCGTCGGGCGCAACTACGCCGCCCATGCCCGTGAAATGGGCTCGGACCCGACGCGGGAGCCGCCGTTCTTCTTCTGCAAGCCGGCTGATGCGGTGGTGCCGGTGGCCCAGGGCGCGACGCTCGAGCTGCCTTATCCGCAGGCGACGGCCAATCTCCATCATGAGATCGAACTCGTCGTGGCGATCGGCAAGAGCGGGGCGGACATTCCCGTGGACGAGGCCTTGTCCCACGTGTGGGGTTACGGGGCTGGCCTCGACATGACGCGTCGCGACCTGCAGTTTGCGCTGCGCGACAAGGGGCGTCCGTG
The DNA here is from genome assembly GCF_056724105.1 of Zoogloea sp. GDB6. NCBI lineage: Bacteria > Pseudomonadati > Pseudomonadota > Betaproteobacteria > Rhodocyclales > Zoogloeaceae > Zoogloea > Zoogloea sp. GDB6. The sequence goes on from NZ_CM161497.1 coordinate 2,018,368, forward strand.
GGAGCTCGGCAAGGCGTTCGACCAGGCGGCGCCCATTTCCCCGTTGGTGCCGGCGTCCGTTGTGGGGCATCCGGGCAAGGGCGAGGTGTGGCTGAACGTAAACGGCGAGTCCCGTCAGAGGGGCGACGTGTCGGACATGATCTGGTCGATGGCCGAGATTATCTCCAATTTGTCCACGTATTTCCGGCTGGAGCCGGGCGATCTGATTTTTACAGGCACGCCGGAAGGCGTTGGCCCCGTCGTGGCTGGTGACCTCATCGAGGCGGGTGTGGAAGGCGTCGGCAGCCTGGCGGTGCGGATCGTCTAGCCGGAGTCAGGCATGGCGGCGCTGCCTGGCGCCGCCATGCCTGGGCTTACTCGGAGCGCAGTGCGTCGGCCCAGCAGTTGGGTGTTTCGAACAGGCGCACGCGCTCGAGGCGCAGGTGGTTGCCGTAGCTGTCCCGGTAGAGGGGATCGAGGATGCGGAAGGCCTCTGCGGCCAGGTTCTCGGCAGTCGGCACTACGTCAAGGATGACGGTCTTGTGGCCGGGCATGCTCTGCAGGAAGTCCACCACTGCGGTGTCGTGGCGATAGGCCAGGAAGGCGTGATCCCACACATCCACTACATATTGCTTGGCGATGGCCTTCACGTCGGCAAAATCCATCACCATGCCGTTAACCGGGGTGCCGGCGGCCTGGATGATGTCGCCGGAGAGGGTGATCTCCAGTCCGTAACGATGGCCGTGCAGGTGACGGCATTGGCTGGCGTGGTCGGGGATGCGGTGGCCCGCGTCGAATTCCAGGCGGCGCGTGATACGCATGGGGAGCACCGGGTAAACAAAAAAGGTCCCGTATTATACGCGCCTCGTTTTTGGAGCCGGATAGTGCCATGAACACCAGGCAGCAGATGCTGACCGTGACGGATCACAACCGCAGCTACATCGACATGACCTATGTTTACCCGGTCGTGTCCAGGCGGGCGCGGGGCGTCTCGGTGGGAATCAACCTGAATCCGAACAATGCTTGCAACTGGCACTGCGCCTATTGCCAGGTTCCCGGCCTGGTGCGCGGTGCGGCGCCCGAGATCGACGAGGCGCTGCTGGCGCGTGAGCTGACGGGTTTCCTGCATGAATTGGCTTATGGCCAGTTCATGGTCGAGCACGTGCCGGAGGAGGCGCGCGTGATTCGCGACATCGCATTCTCGGGCAACGGGGAGCCGACGAGCTGTACGACCTTCTCGAATATCGTCAGGCAGGTCGTACATATCCGCAACGAAGCCGGGTTGGCGCACGTGCCGATACGCCTGATCACCAATGGCAGTCAGGTGGACAAGCCCGATGTGCAGGCAGGGCTGCGCCTGCTCGCCGAGGCGGATGGGGAGGTGTGGTTCAAGCTGGACGCGGGTACGCAGGCCGATATTGCGCGCATCAACGGCGTCAGTATTCGACCCGAGTCGCATGCACGGCGGCTGGCGCTGTGTGCGTCGCTATGTCCGACTTGGGTGCAGACCTGCATGGTCCGCTGGGATGGCGAGGCGCCGTCCGCGGAGTTTGTAGGCCGCTATGTCGAGGTGCTGGAGCAGGCGGGCTTGGCTTCCCTGAAGGGTGTGCTGCTATATGGCCTTGCCCGTCAGTCCTTTCAGCCTGAGGCAATTCACCTTCAACAGCTCAGTGCCGACGAACTCGAATCGATCGCCGGCAGGCTGAGGCAGAAAGGGCTGGCCGTGACAGTCAGCCCTTGAGGCTCGTACCTGCTCAGTGAGCGACGCGCTCTTTCTTCTTGGCGCGGGCTTCCTTCTTCAGCGTCTTGAACAGCTCAGGGTTGGTGGACTTCAGGTACTCCACCACTTCGACGTCATCCTTCTTGATCTTGCTAATGTCCACCTGTTCGATATGAACCAAGCGGAGCAGGGCTTGTACCGGACGCGGAATGTTGCGGCCGCTTTCATAACGGGAGCCACCGCTCTGGGTAACGCCGATCTTGGACCAGAACTGGGACTGGTTCAAACCGAGCTTACGACGGATTTCGCGCACATCAACTTTTTCAGTAGTCTTCATTTTTGCCATCCTCAAGGGGTTGTTCACTCTGTCAGTCTTTACAACAGACTAGCTGCTGTCTGATATAACTTTCGTTATATGTCGGAAAGTATAGATCACTACTCGCAACACATACAACGCCATATTTGCATGGACTAGGGTTTTCCACAGCAATTTTTCGTGACATGGCACACATCGTTACGGAAAAATCTGTGGGGCTGCACGTCGCGGCGATATCCGTTAAGATCACGGGTTTCCCATATCCTCACTTCTTAGAAGTCAAGATGGCGCTCATAGTTCAGAAATATGGCGGCACTTCCGTCGGTAACCCCGAGCGGATCAAGAACGTGGCCAAGCGGGTCGCGAAGTTCCAAGCCCAGGGACACCAGCTGGTGATCGTCCTGTCCGCGATGAGCGGCGAGACCAATCGCCTGATTGCACTGGCCAAGGAAGTCAGCACGAATCCCAGCCCCCGCGAGCTCGACGTGGTGATCTCCACCGGTGAGCAGGTCACCATCGGCCTGCTGTGCATGGCGCTCGAAGAGCTGGGCATCAAGGCGCGCAGCTACACCGGTGGCCAGGTGCGCATCCTGACCGACGACTCCTACACCAAAGCGCGCATCCTCGACATCGACGGCGACAACATCCGCCGCGATCTGGATGCTGGCGCGGTCGTGGTTGTGGCGGGTTTCCAGGGGGTGGATGAGGCCGGCAACATTACTACGCTGGGCCGTGGCGGTTCCGACACCACCGGCGTTGCGCTGGCGGCAGCCATCCAGGCCGATGAATGCCAGATCTACACCGACGTGGACGGCGTATACACCACCGACCCGCGCGTCGTGCCGGAAGCCCGCAAGCTGGACACCATCACCTTCGAAGAGATGCTGGAAATGGCCAGCCTGGGTTCCAAGGTGCTGCAGATCCGCTCCGTGGAATTTGCCGGCAAGTACAAAGTGAAGCTTCGTGTTCTCTCCAGCTTTCAGGAGGAAGGTGAGGGCACCCTGATTACCGTTGAGGAAGACAAGAACATGGAACAGCCGATCATCTCCGGCATTGCTTTCAATCGCGACGAAGCCAAGATTACCGTGCAGGGCGTGCCGGACAAGCCGGGCATCGCCTACCAGATCCTCGGCCCGGTGGCGGATGCCAATGTCGATGTGGACATGATCATCCAGAATGTCGGCCATGACGGCACCACCGACTTCTCCTTCACCGTCAGCCGCGGCGATTTCGATAAGACCAACAAGATCCTCGAGCAGGTCCAGGGCCACATCGGCGCCCGCGAGATCCAGGGCGACCGTACGATGGCCAAGGTGTCCATCGTCGGCGTCGGCATGCGCTCCCACCCGGGCGTCGCGTCACGCATGTTCCGCACGCTGGCCGAGGAAGGCATCAACATCCAGATGATCTCCACCTCCGAGATCAAGATCTCCGTCGTCATCGACGAAAAGTACCTCGAACTGGCTGTCCGCGTGCTGCACCGCGCTTTCGGTCTCGAGCAAGCGCAATCTTGATTTGACAAAGAGCTGCAGCATGTCTACAATGCGCAGCTCTTGACGGGAGAGTTGGCCGAGAGGTCGAAGGCACTCCCCTGCTAAGGGAGCATGCGAGCTAAAACTTGCATCGAGGGTTCGAATCCCTCACTCTCCGCCAAGACCAGTTTCAAGCAAAAAGCCCTGAGCAATCAGGGCTTTTTGCTTTTCTGCATTTGAATTTCACACATGGGCCGGCGGATTGATTTTCGCGCTTCCCTACGGTGGCTGGACGACGTTCTTTGGAAAAGTCACAGGGTCCGCCTCTGGTTGAAAATCAGGCTGCTTGTCCATGGGTGCCGCCTGCCTCAAATCGCCCGAAGCGCAAGGCCAGGGTTGGCAGCACCAGCAGGTTGAGCAGGGTCGAGGTGACGATTCCGCCCAGGATGATGATGGCCATCGGTCCCTCGACCTCGTTGCCCGGTTCGCCGCTCTGCAGGGCCAGCGGCAGGAGGCCGAGGCCGGTAACCAGGGCGGTCATCAAGATCGGCGCGAGGCGTTCGGTGGCCCCGAGCAGCGCCGTTTCCAGGTTCCACGCGTGCCCTTCCTCCCGCACCAGATATTGGTAGTGGGAGATGAGCATGATGGCATTGCGCAGGGTGATGCCGAACAGTGTCACGAAGCCCACCAGTGAGCCGAGGGAGAGCAGGCCACCGGTGGCGAAGGCCAGCACCAGGCCGCCGACCAGCGCAAAGGGCAGATTGGTCATGACCAGCAGCATGCTGCGCGTACTCCTCAGCGCCAGGTAGACCAGGATGCCGATGGCGACCGCGGCCACGCCGAAATCGACCAGCAAGTCCTGCCGTGCCTGGGCTTGAGCCTGGGCTTCGCCGGCGAAAGCGAAGAAGTAACCCCGGGGCAGTTTCAGATCGGTGCTCAGGCGCTGTCGGGTCGCGGCGACGACTTCCTCCACGGTGCGCCCGGCCACCTGGGCGGTCACCGTCTGGAGGCGTTGGCCACCGCTGTGGAGGATGAGGTAACGCCCTTCCGTTTCGCGGATGTCGGCCAGCCGGCGCAGCGGAACGGTCATCCCTGCTGCATTGCGCAGCGGCAGATCGCCGACGCTGGCCGGGTTGCGCCGGGCTGCTGCTGCCAGCACGACGGTGACGTTGCTGACCGCGTTGCCCTCGTACACCTGGGCGACATCGGTGCCCTGGTAGGCAGTCTGGATGGCTTCAAGCACATCCAGAGGGGCGAAGCCCCAGCGGGCGAGCTGGTCCTGGCGCAGGCGCACCGATAACTGAGGCAGCATCGGTGGCGACTGTTGTGTCACGCCGCTTGCGCCTGGAACGGTGGCCAGGATGCTCTGGGCTTGGCGGGCCAGGCCGTCCAGCACATCCAGGTCCGCCCCGAAAATGTTCAGGATGATGGGGGCCGTGTAACCGGACAGGGTTTCCTGGATGCGCTCGGTGAGGAAGGTCTCCGAGGTGAAGGTGAGGCCGGCGAATTGGCCCAGGATTTCGCGCATGCGTGCCTGGGTCGCCTCCTGGGCCTCGGCATCCAGCCCCGGCACCAGGTCCACCTCGAACTCGCTGTACTGGGGGCCCAGCACATCCACACCGCGTGCGGTGCGGCCGGCGCGCTGGGCCACGCTACGGATGTTGGGTACCTCAAGCAGGGCCTTGCTGACCTGAGCACCGATGCGCAGGGCCTCCTGCAGGGATGTGCCGGGCGTGGCACGCATATGCACGATGACGTGCCCCTCGCGCAGTTCCGGCAGGAACTCCATGCGCAGGAAGGGCAGGGTTGCCAGCGCCATCATGGCCAGGCCGGCCAAGGCGAGCACGACGGTGCGCCCGTGCGCCTCGACATGCATGAGCAGTCGGGCGTAATGCGCCTTGAGCCAGACATAGAGCCGGGGCTCCTCTACATCCTCGTCCCGGGCCGCCAGCAGCAGGTAGCACAGAGCCGGCGTCAGGGTCAGCGCCACGACGAGGGACGACAGGATGGCCAGCAGGTAGGCGAGGGCCAGCGGCGCGAACAGGCGGCCGGCCACGCCGGTCAGGCTCAGCACCGGCAGGAAGACCGCGGCGACGGTGAAGGTGGCGTAGATCACCGCGCCGCGCACCTCGGTGGATGCCCGCACGACCACCTGCAGCGCGGTGAGCGGGTAGCCCAGGCGCCGGTTCTCGCGCAGGCGCCGGTAGATGTTCTCCACGTCGATGATGGCGTCGTCCACGACCTCGCCTAGCGCAAGGGCGAGGCCACCCAGGGTCATGGTGTTGAGCGCCACGCCCATGTGGTGGAGGATGACGATGGCCGCCAGCAGCGAAAGGGGAATGGCCGTCGCCGAGATGAAGGCGGTACGCGCGTTGAACAGGAAGAGGAACAGCACCAGGACCACCATGCCGGCGCCGAGCAGCAGAGCTGCACGCAGATGGTTCGTCGCCGCCACGATGAAATTGGCCGGCCGGAACAGGTCCGCATGCAGTTCGATGTCCTGGGCGGCCAGCACGGGGCGCAGGCTGTCCAGCGCCGCGTCGAGCTCGCGGGTCACCGACACGGTGTCGGCGCTGTACTGGTTGCTGACCATCAGGATCACGCCGGGCTGGCCCTGCACGTTGGCGCCGCTGAACGGCACCTCGCTGCCGAGCGCGACCGTGGCCACATCCGCTAGTCGCACGACGCTGCCGTTCTGTGTCCGCAGCATGACCTGGCCAAGCTGCGCTGCCGATGTGGCCTGGGCCTCGGTGGTGAGGACGATGCGCTGGTTGGCGGTGTCGAGCACGCCGGCGCCGCGGACGCCGGTCGCTCGCTGCGCGGCGGCCACGACATCCTGCAGCGACAAGCCGAGGCGTACGAGCTTTTCCGGTATCACCTGAACCTGGTACTGCTTCACATCACCACCATAGATGCCCACGTCGGAGACGCCGGGGCGGCCCAGCAGGCGCGGCTTCAGCGTCCACTCGGCAAAGCTGCGCAACTCCATCTGCGACCTGGAGCCGGATGTCAGTCCGATGCCCAGCACCTGGGTGGTGGCGGAACTCAGCGCGGTCATCCGTGGGCTGCGCACACCCGCGGGCAGCTCGCCGGCCAGTGCCGCCAGCTGTTCGCTGACCAGCTGGCGGGCACGCCAGATGTCCGTCGCGTCGCTAAAGGTGAGCGTGATGACGGAGACGCCCTGGATCGATTGGGAGCGCATGGAGGCGAGGCCCTTGGCACCGCCGAGGACGTTCTCGACGCGCTGGGTGACCAGCTGCTCCACCTGCTCGGCCGACAGGCCCGGCGCTTCCGTCTGCACGGTGACCAGCGGCGGCGTGAACTCGGGGAAGACGTCGAGCCGGGACTGGCTCAAGGCATACACGCCGTAACCAAGCAGCAGGCAGGCCAGGGCGACCATCACGCCACGCAGGCGGACGGCGGAGTCGATGAGGGCGGTCAGCATCACGGGCGAGGGCGTGTCAGTCGTTGTCCGTCTGTCCGGCCGTCGCGGGCCGCGACTCCTCGGACAGCAGCAGCTGCGCGCCGCGTACGACGACCTGTTCGCCGGCCGTAAATGTGTGCGTCACGATGAAGTCTCCGTCCCGGGGCTGGCCGGCATCGACCGGGCGTCGCGCGAAATGTGACTCGGCAATCTGCACGTAGGCCCACGGCTGGCCGCCGTACCAGACGATGGCGTCGGCCGGAATGCGTACGCCGGCGGCGCCCGGTGCATGGGCGCTCAGGCGCAAACCGGCGGGCAGATCGGCGATCGTGCGATAGAAATGCGCCTGTCCGTGGAAGGCAGCATCGGCCTGTGGGGACGGCGATACGCGTCGGGCTTCGAGGGGCGGCATGCCATCGCTGGTGATGAAGACCACCGGCGGCGCTTCGGTCGTCGGCGGCACGAGACGCAGCAGGGCTTCGCGCCGTGCCAGCAGGGGCGCGAGCGCACGGCCTCCCTGGCTGCCGGCCCAGCCGGCGATGACCGTGCCGAACTGGTTGCGCAGCGCGCTGTTGACGCTGCCGAGGGCTGCCTGGGCAGCGCGCGACCTGGCGTTTGCCGCCGCATCGGCGGTACGGGCGGCCTCCAGCGCCTTGAGCGAAGCGGTGCCGCCATCCTGGTACAGGGCTTCGACGCGGGCCTGCTCGGCGCGCGCGGCCGCGAGGGCGGTGTCGGCGGCCGCCAGATCTGCCGCGGCGGCATCGCGGCGACTGGCCAGATCCATGAGAGGCTGCAGATCGACCACCGTGCCGTAGAACTCTGCGCCGCTACCCGCGCCGGCTGGGGCGAGCGCGGTGGTCCGGATGTCGTTGTGTGCCTGCATGGCCTTGTCGAGGGTTAGCACGGTGAAGCCATCTTCCATTGCCACGCGCGAAGGGATGGCGGCGCTCTCCTGTTCGGCCTCGCGGCCTTCTTCTGCGCGGGACTGCAGGAAACCAGCCACGCTCAGTCCAAGCACCAATAGCGGTATGAGCACCAGCGAGGCGCGTCTGAGGGTCTTGTTGGGCATCATCACTTCAGGTTGCGATTGTCGTCCGCCGCCATGGCGAGGGGCTGTTGCAGGGCGTCTTCCAGGCGTCCCACCGCGCTTTGCAGTTGCAGGCGGACGTCTAGCGCGGACAGGCGGGCTGCCAACTGCAGCCGCTCGGCCAGCGCCACTGCCAAGCGGTCCTCCTGGCCCGCGGCGAAGGCCTTGTGCAGGCGCGAAAGCTGGCGTGTCTGTTCGGCGAGCTGGGTTTCCCGTTGTCGTAGACTCTCTTGTGCGCTGAGGCATTCAGTCATCGCGGCGTCCGTCTCCACCAGGGCCTGGCTTTCCAGTAGATGGATGTGTGCCTCGGCCTCCCGGCGCCGTCCCCGAGCTTCGGCAATGGGGCCTTCATTGCGGTTGAAGAGCGGTAGTTCCAGGCCACCGAAAGTGAAGCCGGGGCGGCGGGCGCCCTGGTCGAAGGTGTAGCCGGGGCCCAGGGTGATGTTGGGATACTGGCGGGCAATCTCCACTTGCAGCGCGGACTGGCTGGCTTCGAACTGGGCCAGCGCGGCGGCCACGTCGGCGCGATTCAGCAGCGCCTGCCTTTGCAGGGTGCGGGCAGGCAGGGGCGGAAGCGGCTGTTCGAAAGCCGACAGATCCAGCGCCACCGCGCCGAGCGCCGGCAGGCCGATGCCCAAGGCGGTAGCCACGGTAGCGCGGGCGTTGTCGGCCTGGCGCCGGGCGGCCAGTTGTTCGCCCTGGGTTCGCATCAGGCCGAGCTGTTGCTGGCTGGCTTCCCCGGCGGAAACGTCGCCCAGCGCACGCCGCCGCTCGAAGCGTTCTGCGATGTCCCGGTCGAGCAGCGCCTGTTGCTGCAGCAGGGTCTCGCGGGCTTCTGCATGCCACAGGGCCAGCAGGGCCGAACGCAGGCGGCTGCGTACGCCCCACGCAGAGGCAGCGAAGCCGAAGCGTGCCGCATCGCCGAGCTGTGACGCCTGATTGATGCGGTAAGCGCGACGGCCGCCGGTCTCGATGGGAATATCGAGGGCGAAACCCAGGGTCCAGGGTGATGTGCCGGCCTGGGGATTGAGCGTGCCCTGCAGCGGCAGTTGCAGGGTCGGGTTCGGGTGCTGCGCGGCGGTGAGGCGACCGGCCTCCACCGTTGCCAGGCGCGCGCGGGCGGCCTCCAGCTCCGGGTTGTAATAGAAAGCCGCCAGTGTCAGCGCCTCCAGCCCCCAGCGCTCCGGCGGCTGGGCTGTGCCGTGCTGCGAAAGGTAGCGCTGCAGGTCGGCCGAGTTCAGCGCACGGGTTTCATGGATCTCGGCGATCGCGGCGGCAGACAAGGGCTGCGGATCGAAGCGGTCGGTGGCGCAGGCGCTGAGCACCGCGCAGGAGAGGGCAAGCATGTGCCGGGCCAGCCATGCCGGTCGTGACGTTCCGCGCCCCCACTGGCGCGCGGGCTGTGGCAAACCGCTCATCAAGACATGCCTACCCTGTATAAGAAGATGCCCGGCGGAAGCCGGAAACGCGCAACACTACCGTGAGTGGCGGATTTACTCCAGCACGCAGGCCCCTGGGGCCAGGTATGCGGCCCGTGGAACATTTCCTTCCTTGGTCATGGATTTGGGCGTGCCGGGAAGGGGGCGGTCGAATAAGATGTGCGCCCCCAATGTTTTGCCCGTCGGATACACCGATGGCAGCGTAGATAGGATAGCTATGGATACACCCCCGAACCCGTCGGAAGCCCTGCGCTTCTCCCGCACATTCAGCGGCAACCGGGTGTGGCTGGCCGTGGGCCGGACCGTACGGATCCGGGGCGACGCGTTCCGGGTCTTCGGTCATCTGCCCGAGAGCTGCCTGGGTCAGGCAAGCCATTGGCGACGCCGGCCGGGCGACGTGCGCGACGCGCTCGAACAGGCCATGCTCAAGGAAGTCGGCGCGGAGTTGGAGTACGCGCTCGAAGCGGCGATCATCGAAATCGGCGCCTATCTCGACGCTTGTGCGGCGGAAGGGCTGCAAGCCAATCTGCGCAAGCTGAAGGAGCTGTGGTCTGGCGGCGATCTGGACCTCTCCACCGTCGGCAAGGGTCTTGCCCAGTCCCTCAACGATCTGCGCGCCAAACAGCGCCACCACGATCTGGCGGAGCAGATCGGGCGGACGCTCAAGCTGTCCGATTATCCGGCCACGTTCCAGGCCGGCCGTCGCACGCGCCGGCTGGTGGCGGTGCTGGGGCCCACCAATTCCGGCAAGACCCACGACGCCTTCGAGCGCCTGGCGACAGCCGCGTCCGGGGTGTACCTGGGGCCGCTGCGCCTGCTGGCGCTGGAGGCCTTCACCCGCCTGAATGAGGAGTTCGGCGTCAGCGCGTCGCTGATCACCGGGGAGGAGCATCGCATCGTCGAGGGCAGCCGCGTGACCGCGTCCACCATCGAGATGCTGGATTCCTCCACGGCGGTGGAGGTGGCGGTCATCGACGAGATCCAGATGCTCGACGACCCGGATCGTGGCTGGGCGTGGACCCAGGCGGTGGTCGGCGCCAATGCCCGTGAGGTGTGGCTGGTTGGGGCCCTGTCGGCGGAGCCGGCCATTACGGCGCTGGCCGCCCGCCTGGGCCTGCCGCTGGAGATCCGGCGCAAGCAGCGCAAGCATCCGCTGGTGGTGGGGCAGGCGCTGGGCAACGATCCGGCGGCCGCGCTGCGGCGGGCCAAGCCCGGCGACGCCTTCATCGTCTTCTCGCGGCGGGACGCCCTCAATCTGCGCGATGACCTGCTGGCCCTGGGAAAGTCGGTGGCCTGCATCTATGGTGCGCTGTCGCCGGAGGTGCGGGAACGGGAGGCACACCGTTTCGCCGGCGGGGATGCAGACATCCTCGTCGCCACCGACGCCATCGGCATGGGGCTCAATCTGCCGATCCGGCGCGTCGTGTTCACCGCCGTGCAAAAGTTTGACGGCACATCACGGGGAACCCTGTCGCCGTCCCTGCTGCAGCAGATCGGCGGTCGCGCCGGGCGCTTCGGTCATCATGACGAGGAGGGGGTCGTGGCGGGCCTCACCCCGGCCGAGCACCGGGTGGTTAGCAGCCTCATGAAAACCCACCAGGAACCACTGGAGGCGAGGGGCTTCCAGATCACGGCGGGTTCGGCCTACCTGGAGCAGATCGCCGAAATGTCGGGCGACCGCCGGCTGGAGGCGCTGCTGTCCCTGTTCCTGCTCCACGCGGACTGTGGCGACGGCTTCTTCACACCCCACATCCCGGAGGAGCAGTTGGCCCGCGCGGCCCAGTTGGACCGCATGAAGAACCTCAGCCTTCATCAGAAGCATGTGTTCTCGATGGCGCCAATGGCATCCCAGAACGAGACGATCGACGGAGTGTGGCGCGACTGGGCTTACGGTGCCAACAAGGGCAAGACCATCGCGCTGGATTTCCTGCCTCAGTCGCCGCGGCGTGCCTCTCTGGAAGAGGCGGAAACCACCGTGCGTCTGTTGGCGGCCTATCGCTGGTTTGCCTATCGTCTTCCGGAACTGTTCGTGGATCTCGAACTGGCCGACATGCACTTGGCGCCGTGGATCGCCGCGGTGGATGGCCATCTGCGCAGCCGCCGCCGTCAGGGCGCGGGAGGCGGGCGCAAGGGTGTGCCGAGCTGGTACTGGCCCGTCAGGCGCTGACGGGCAGGTGTTGTTACGTCAGGGCGTCTGCTGATAGACGCTGTACGCGCTCATGACTTTTGGGGGCTTGATGCCGCCGGTGAGCGGGTCGAACAGGGAAGTGGATTTGGCAGGCTGGTTGGCGAAGCCGGCAGTGCGGTCCTTTGTTGCCTTGGCGCCGACCAGCATATTGGTCCTGGCATCGTAGATGCTCTTCGTCTTGGCGTTGGGTAGGCGGGCCGCTGCCGTATTGTCAATCCGCCCTCCTGTCGAGTTGACGAGCAGCGATCCGTTGCCGGGCCGGAGGCCGGCGCGGGTGCGCTTGCCGGCGGAATCACAGGCACTGTAGATGTCGGCGCTTTGCCCGCTCAGGCTGGAGGGATCGGTGGACAGCACGACCCGTCCGGACGCTTCCTGGCGCGAGACGGCGCTGGGTTTGGCATGACCGGAGATGCCTTGCATGGCGCACATCGTGGCGGATGGTGGGCGCAGATCCTCCGGGCGGACGCCCTCCCGGTTCATCACATTGACACCACCGAAGCCGGCCTGGGCGCCAGGGCCCTTGCGCATGGCCAGCAGCTTCTTGCGGGCCATGAACGAGCTGCTGTTCTGCTGGCTGTTCAAGGCGGACGACGGGGCCCGGCTGGCGAAGCCGGTGTCGAGGGACCACGCGTAGTCGACCGGTGCGAGCAGGATGACAGTCGCGCAAAGTAGGGGTATGACTTGTTTCACGACGGAGACTGGACTATCCGAAAGTGCTAAAACTACCTCAATGCCGTGCGAATGACGAGAAGTTTCTTTGACGACGGTCAATGTAAGTTGCTGTCACGTTTTCGCCATGTGGCGACTCGGATAAAGTATCGATCTTTCTGATACGCGGAATGCACCCCATGGCAGTCGAACTCTTCAATAATGGCAAGCATGCCTGTCTGGCCTTTTACGATCTGGTGGACGAGGAAGCCGACCATGCGGTGCAGTGCAACCAGTTCCTCATTGTCGATGGTGAGCACGGTGCGCTGATCGACCCAGGCGGCAACATGACCTACAACGGCCTGCTGATGTCCATGCAACGCTTCTTTCCATCGCGGGGGCTGGACTACATCTTCGCCACCCACGCCGACCCGGACATCATCGCTTCCCTCAACAAGTGGATGGTGTTCTACTCATTGCAAGGTGATGATCTCCCGTCTGTGGACGCGTTTTGTACCGCACTTCACCACCGGCAAGGATTACTCGGCGCGGATCCTCGGCATCCCCGACGAAGGCATGAACATCCCGCTCGGCGAGAGCAAGATCAAGGCGGTGCCTGCCCACTTCATGCACTCGGAAGGTAACTTCCAGTTCTACGATCCAGTGGCCAAGATCCTGTTCTCGGGAGATATGGGCGCCTCGCTCGTCGACCACCATCAGGCCGCCGAGCCGGTGCGGGATTTCGACGACCATGTTATTACCATGGCCGGCTTCCATCGCCGCTACATGATCTCCAACAAGATCTGCCGCTTCTGGGTGAACATGGTTCGCCAACTGGACGTGGAGATGATCGTGCCGCAGCATGGTTGCCGATTCGAGGGCAAGGTGATGGTCAATCGCTTCCTCGACTGGATCGAGCAACTACCCTGCGGCATCGACCTGCTGACCCAGGAGAACTACCGGGCGCCGTGACCGGCTCGGTTCCGGACATGCCGCGGTAGCGGTGCCTATTGCTTCCGCGACAGATGAGTGATGGCTCGCGTCAGGCCATCCAGCGTGAGGGGGAACATCCGCTCTCCCAGCAGCTGGCGCACGATGCCGATGGTTTGCCGATAGTCCCACATGCGCTCCGGCTCCGGGTTGAGCCAGGCGACTGCGGGATAAGCATCGGCGAGGCGGCGCAGCCAGGTCGCGCCGGGTTCCGGGTTGCTGTATTCGATGGAGCCGCCCGGCTGCAGAATCTCGTAAGGGCTCATCGTCGCGTCGCCGACGAAGATCAGCTTGTATTCCGGGCCGTACTTGTGGAGCACGTCGAGGGTCGGCGTGCGCTCGCTATGGCGCCGACGGCTGTCACGCCATACGTGGTCATACACGCAGTTGTGGAAGTAGAAGTACTCCAGATGCTTGAACTCGGTGCGGCAGGCCGAGAACAGCTCCTCACAGACCTTCACGTGGTCGTCCATCGAGCCGCCCACGTCGAAGAAGATCAGCACCTTCACCGCGTTGTGGCGTTCCGGACGCATCAGCAGGTCCAGGTAGCCGGCGTTGCGGGCGGTGGCGGCAATGGTGCCGTCCAGGTCCAGTTCGTCCGGCGCGCCGAGGCGGGCGAAGCGGCGCAGGCGGCGTAGCGCCACCTTGATGTTGCGGGTGCCCAGTTCGACGGTGTCGTCCAGATTCCGGTATTCCCGCTGGTCCCACACTTTTATTGCCGTGCGGTTGCCGGCCGACTCGCCGCCGACGCGGATGCCTTCCGGGTTGTAGCCGCTGTTGCCGAAGGGCGAGGTGCCGCCGGTACCGACCCATTTCGAGCCGCCCTGGTGGCGCCCCTTCTGTTCCTGCAGGCGCCTCTTGAACTCCTCCATCAGCTTGTCCCAGCCGAGCTTCTCGAGCCTGGCCTTCTCTTCGGGGCTGAGGTGTTTCGTCGCCAAGGCCTTCAGCCATTCCTCGGGTAGATCCACTTCCAGGCCGGGGATGGCCTCGATGCCCTTGAAGTACTCGCCGAAGGCCTGATCGAAGCGGTCGTACTGGCTCTCGTCCTTGACCAGGCTGGCGCGGGCCAGAAAGTAGAAGTCTTCCATGCTGTGCCCGCCCAGGCCGGCTTCGAGGGCTTCGAGCAGGGTCAGGAATTCCTTCGTCGACACCGGCAGCTTGCGGCTCTTGAGGTGCAGGAAGAAGTCGATGAGCATGGCGGCGTCCGGCTCAGCGGTTGCGCTGGGCCATGTAGACCAGGCGCTCGAAGAGGTGCATGTCCTGCTCGTTCTTCAGCAGCGCGCCGTGCAGCGGCGGGATGGCAGCCTTCTGGTCGGGCGAGCGCAGGGCTTCAACCGGGATCTCCTCCGCGACCAGCAGCTTGAGCCAGTCGATCAGCTCCGATGTGGACGGCTTCTTCTTCAGGCCCGGCACGTCGCGCAGGCCGAAGAAGACCTCCAGGGCCTCCTTCAGCAGGGCCTGCTTGATACCGGGGAAGTGCACGTCGACGATCTTCTGCATCGTGTCCCGGTCGGGGAACTTGATGTAGTGGAAGAAGCAGCGGCGCAGGAAGGCGTCCGGCAGCTCCTTCTCGTTGTTGGAGGTGATGAAGACGATGGGGCGGTGGCGCGCCTTGACGGTCTCGCGGGTCTCGTAGACATGGAACTCCATGCGGTCGAGTTCGCGCAGCAAGTCGTTGGGGAACTCGATGTCGGCCTTGTCGATCTCGTCGATCAGCACCACGGTCGGCTCGTCGGCATCGAAGGCCTGCCACAGCGTGCCCTTGACGATGTAGTTGCCGATGTCCTTCACCTTGTCGTCGCCGAGCTGGGAGTCGCGCAGGCGGGACACCGCATCGTATTCGTACAGGCCTTGCTGGGCCTTGGTGGTGGACTTGATGTGCCACTGCAGCAGCGGCATGCCGAGGGCGGCGGCGACTTCCTCGGCGAGCATGGTCTTGCCGGTGCCGGGCTCGCCCTTGATGAGCAGCGGGCGCTGCAGGCGGATCGCCGCATTGACGGCCAGCATCAGGTCGGGGGTGGCGACGTAGTTGTCGGAGCCTTCGAAACGCATGGGGAATCCTCGCTGGGGTTTTCTCGATTATAGCGATGCTGCTTTACGTGCACGGAAGATGTGTGCGGCGGTGCTCACCGTGGCGACGTGGATGTCCACCGTGTCGTCGATCTGGCGGGCATAGCCGCCGGCCATCGCGATGGCCACCGGCAGGCCGCGGTGCCGGCACTCGCCGAGCACCAGCTCGTCGCGGGCGGCGAGTCCGGCCTTCGTGAGCTTGAGGCGGCCGAGGCGGTCGTCTTCAAACGGATCGGCGCCGGCCAGATAGATGACCAGCTGTGGATCGGCGCGCCGGAACACCTCGGCCAGCGCCGGCTGCAGCGCGTCGAGGTAGGCTCCGTCGCCGCTGCCGTCGGGCATGTCCACATCCAGGTCGCTGCGTTCCTTGTCGAAGGGGTAGTTCTGGGCGCCGTGGATGCTGAAGGTGAAACAGTCCGGCCGGTTGGACAGGATCGCCGCGGTGCCGTTGCCCTGGTGCACGTCGCAGTCGACGATGGCCACGCGTTCGACGCGGCCTTCGGCTCGCATGGCCAGCGCGGCAATTGCCGAGTCGTTGAAGACGCAGAAGCCTTCGCCCCGGTCGCGGAACGCATGGTGGGTGCCGCCGGCCAGGTTGGCGGCGCAGCCGTCTTCGAGGGCGGCGCGGCAGGCGGCCAGCGTGGCGCCGGCGGAACGGCGCGAGCGTTCCACCATCGCCTCGGACCACGGAAAACCGATGCGCCGCTGGGCCTCTTTGTCCAGCATGCCGCGGGCCACGCTTTGCAGATAGCGGGCATCGTGGGCGCGCAGGATCTCGGTATCGCTGGCCGCCGTCGGGACGTGGAAGTCGTCGGCATCGAACAGGCCGGCGGCGAGCAGGCGCGTGCGCAGGCGGGCGTACTTTTCCATCGGAAAGCGGTGCCCTTCGGGCAAGGGCAGCACGAAATGGTCGGCGTAGAACAGTTTCATCGCTGGGGGCGGGCTCGGGTGGTGGAGCGGGGACGAAGCCCGCTGCTATCATTAATTGATCCACGGCCTCTGGGCCGGACATCGGGACGCATCATGCACCTTCTAGAGAATTTGGGGGCCCTCCATCTGGAGATCACGGCGCTCCGCCGCGACATCCACGCCCATCCTGAGCTGGCCTTCGAGGAGCATCGCACCGCGGCCCTGGTTGCCGAGCGCCTGGAGGCGCTCGGCATCGAGACGCACAGGGGTATCGGCAAGACCGGCGTGGTCGGTGTGCTGCGCGCCGGCAACAGCCAGCGGGCCATCGGCCTGCGCGCCGACATGGACGCGCTGCCGATCCAGGAGAAGAACGACTTCACGCACCACTCGCGCCATCCCGGCCGCATGCACGCCTGCGGGCACGACGGGCATACCGCCGTGCTGCTCGGCGCTGCGGCCTACCTGACCCGCAATCCCGACTTCGACGGGACGGTCTATTTCCTGTTCCAGCCGGCCGAGGAAGGCGAGGGCGGCGCACCGGCGATGATTGCCGACGGGCTCTTCGAGCGTTTCCCGATGGAGGCGGTGTTCGGCCTGCACAACTGGCCGGGCCTGCCGGTCGGGCAGATTGCCGTGCACCGTGGGCCGGTGATGGCCTGCGCCGACCGCTTCGACATCGAGATCCGCGGGCAGGGCGCCCACGCGGCGATGCCACACCAGGGCATCGACCCGGTGCTCACCGGCGCTGCGCTGGTGCAGGCGCTGCAGTCGGTGGTGTCGCGCAATGTCGATCCGCAGGATTCGGCCGTACTGTCGCTGACCCAGTTCCATGCCGGCGATGCCTACAACGTGATTCCCGAAGTGGCGCAGCTGTGCGGCACCGTGCGGGCCTTCCGGCCCGAGGTGGAAGCCAGCGTCGAGGAGGCGATGCAGCGGGTGTGCACCGGCGTCGCTGCAGCCTTTGGCGCCGACATCCGCTTCGAGTACCGGCGCGGCTATCCGGCGACGATCAATTCGGTGCCGGAGGCGGAGTTCTGCGCGGCGGTGGCGAAGGAGATCTGCGGGGATGCCAACGTGACGGTGGATCCCAAGCCCAGCATGGGTGCCGAGGATTTCGCCTATTTCCTGCAGGAAAAGCCGGGCTGCTACGTGTGGCTCGGCAACGGGCCCGGTGAAGGCGGTTGCACGCTGCACAATCCCCATTACGATTTCAACGACGAGGCGATTCCCTACGGTGTTGCCTACTGGGTCCGCCTGGTGCAGCGCTGGCTGTCCGACGCCTAAGCAGGCTGAGCGCAGGGCTGTCATCGATCCGCGCGGATAATTCGAAAAATTCCGGCCCCGGTTTTTCGCCCGGCCGGAATTTTTTTGCCGCTTCCCTGCCTCAAGCCACATGAATACCTTCTTCCTGTCATTCCGCATGCTCCGGCGCGACCTGCGCGCTGGCGAACTGGGGCTGCTGCTGGCGGCGCTGATCATCGCCGTGGCCAGCCTCACCAGCGTCGGCTTCTTCACCGATCGCGTCGCCCAAGCCCTGGCCCGGGAGGCCAACCAGCTGCTCGGTGGGGATCTGGTGCTGGTGTCCGACCATGTCCTCGATCCGGCCTACCGCGCCGAGGCGAGCCGGCGCGGCCTCCGAACGGTGGTTTCCAGCACCTTCACCAGCATGGCCAGCCTGGGCGAGGGCGCCCAGCTGGCGGGCGTCAAGGCCGTCGAGGACGGGCATCCCCTGCGCGGCACGATGCGCATCGCGCCGGGGCTCAACCAGCCGGACCGGGTGGCACCGGGCATTCCCGCCGCCGGCGAGTTGTGGCTGGACGAGCGGCTGGCCAGCGCCCTGTCCGCCAAGCCCGGCGACATGATCGGCCTGGGGGCGGTCCGCCTGAAGATGAGTGCCGTGCTGTCCTTCGAGTCGGACCGGGGCGCCAATTTCTTCAGCCTGCTGCCGCGCCTGGTGATGAATGCCGCCGACCTGCCGGCGAGCGGTCTGATCCAGCCGGGCAGCCGGGTGTTCTACCGGCTGCATGTGGCGGGGGACGTGGCGCCGGTGAAGGCCTTCGAAGACTGGGCCCGCGCCCGCCTCAAGCGTGGCGAGACCCTGGAGAACGTCAACAATGCGCGGCCCGAGGTGCGTACTACGCTGGACCGCGCCGAGCGCTTCCTGCGCTTCGCGGCGATGCTGGCGGTGGTGTTGGCGGCGGTGGCGGTCGGCTTGTCCACGCGGCGTTTCGTCGAGCGGCACTTGGATGGTTGCGCGGTGATGCGCTGCGTCGGCGCGACGCAGGCGCGCCTGCTGTCCCTGTTTCTCGGCGAGTTCGCGCTGCTCGGTCTGGCGGCAGGCGTGGCCGGCTGCGGGCTGGGTTTCGTGGTGCAGTTCGCGCTCAACGAACTGCTCGGCAGCCTTGTCGGCTTCCCGTTGCCGGCGCCGGGCTGGCTGCCGGTACTGCATGGCTTTGCGGTGTCGCTGCTGTTGTTGTTGGGCTTCGCACTGCCGCCACTGATCCGGCTGGGGCGGGTGCCGACCTTGCGTGTGCTGCGGCGTGAGTGGGATGGCATCGCCGCGCGGGAAGGCCTCGCCTGGGCGTTGGGCGCGCTGGTGCTGGCCGGCCTGCTGGTCGGCATCGCGCGGGACTGGCTGCTGGGTGCCTGGGTGGTCGGCGGCTTCGCGCTGGCCTTTGCGGTGTATGGCGGTGTGGCGTGGGCCGTGATCGGTGGCTTGGGACGTGTGCGCAGTGTGGCGAGCAGCGGCTGGCGCTACGGGCTGGCTTCCCTGCGGCGGCGGCCGGTGGCCAGCCTCGTGCAGGCCCTGGCCCTCGGCATGGGGCTGACAGCGCTGTTGCTGCTGACGCTGGTGCGTGGTGACCTGTTGTCGAGCTGGAAGCAGACCACGCCAGCCGATGCGCCCAATCGGTTCGTGATCAACATCCAGCCCGAACAATTGCCGGCCCTGCGCCAGTTCTTCAAGGGCAACGGCCGGCCTGAGCCCCTGCTGCAGCCAATGATCCGCGGACGCCTGGTGGCGGTGAACGGCCGCCCGGTCGGGCCCGACGACTACACGGACGACCGCGCCAAGCGTTTGGTGGACCGGGACTTCAATCTGTCCTTCGACTCGCGCCTGCCGGGCGGCAACCGCGTCATCGAAGGGCGCTGGCATGGGGACGAGCACGTGCCGCAGTTTTCCGTCGAGCAGGGGCTGGCCCAGACTCTCGGTCTGGCGATGGGCGACTTGCTGACTTTCGAGATCGCCGGTGTGCGCAGCGAGGCGCGCATCACCAGCCTGCGCAAGCTGGACTGGGATTCGATGCGGGTGAACTTCTTCGTGATCGCCGCGCCGGGCATGCTGGAGCAGCAGCCAGCCAGCTACATCACCAGCTTCTACCTGCCGCCGGGGCAGCTGGACTTTTCCAACCGCCTGGTGGCGGCCTTCCCGAATCTGACGGTGATCGACGTGGCGGCGGTAATCGGCCAGATCCAGGCGATGGTCGATCAGTTGATCGCGGCGGTGCAGTTCGTCTTCGGCTTCGCGGTGGTGGCGGGCGTGGTCGTGCTGTTCGGGGCGCTGCAGTCCACCCACGACGAGCGGGAGAAGGAACTGGCCATCCTGCGCACGTTGGGGGCCCGCAACGGGCAGCTGCGCGCGGCGCTGCTCGCCGAGTTCGCCGTGCTCGGGTTGGTAGCCGGTGTGCTGGCGGGCGCCGGGGCGACTGGCATCGGCTGGGCGCTGGGGCATTTCGTCTTCAAGCTGCCCTATGCGCCGAGCCTGCTGCCACTGCTGGCCGGCGGCATTGCCGGCTGCGCGGTGGTGACGGTGGCGGGCTGGATCGGCACCCGGCATCTGCTGTCCCAGCCGCCGCTGGCGAGCCTGCGGGCACTGAGCTGAGGGAAGGACGGGGGCGTGGCCGGGTATACTCCGGTCATGACTCCTGAACCTGCTCCTGTCTTGCTGCCGCTTTTGCTCGTACTGCTTCTCGCCGTTCTGTCCGTCGTCGTCTGGCTGGCCTTGCGGATCACCCGTCTCAACCGGGCCCAGGACGAAACCGCCGGGCAAATGCTCGCCCACCTCGATGCTCGCCTGGAGGGCCTGTTCGGCCACCAGCAACTGCAGTTCGTCCGGGAGCAGCAGGCTAGTTCGACGGCCGCCGGCGATCGCGTGATCGAAATGCTGGCGGGGGAGATCGACCGCCTGCGCGACCGGCTCGACGCCGAGCAGGCCGCGTCCCGCCATGCGCTCCAGCAACTCCATCTGGCCCTGGTGGCCCAGCTCGGCACGCAGAAGGAGGAGATGGCGCTACGCCTGTCCGAACTGGCGTCCGCGGTGGCCAGCGGGCAGGAGAAGCTGCGCACGGAGATGATGGCCGAGACGCTCAAGACCCTGTCCGAGCACGCCCGCGCGGACCGGGAGCTGCTGCAGCGGGGCTTGAACGGTGCGTCCCAGCAGCTGACCCATAGCATCGAGGCGATGCACCGCACCGTCGGCGAGCGCCTGGAGGCGATCAGCGGCCACGTGAACCAGCGCCTCGACGAGGGCTTCCGCAAGACCAACGAGACCTTCACCAATGTGATGGCGCGGCTGGCGACCATCGACGAGGCGCAGAAGAAAATCGGTGACCTGACCACCAACGTGGTCAGCCTGCAGGAGTTGCTCGGCGACAAGCGCTCCCGCGGCGCCTTCGGCGAAGTCCAGCTCGAAGCCCTGGTGCGCAACGCCTTGCCGCCGGAATCCTTCGATTTTCAGTACGTTCTGCCGAATGGCACACGGGCCGACTGTGTGCTCCGCTTGCCCGAGCCGACCGGGATGGTGGTGGTGGATTCGAAGTTCCCGCTGGAAAACTACCACCGCATGTTTGCCGGTGAGGTGGGCGACCTGGAGCGGCGCACGGCCCAGACGGCCTTCCGCAACGACGTGAAGAAGCACGTGGATGCGATTGCCGACAAGTACATCCAGCCGGAGGTCACCTCGGACGGGGCGGTGATGTTCGTGCCGGCGGAGGCGGTGTTCGCCGAGATCCACGCCTACCACCCGGAGGTGGTGGCCTACGCGATGCAGCGCCGGGTGTGGATCGTTTCGCCGACGACCTTGATGGCGGTGCTGAACACCGCGCGGGCGGTGCTGAAGGACGTGGAGACGCGCAAGCAGATCCACGTCATCAAGGACGCTCTCGGCAAGCTGGCCAAGGATTTCAACCGCTTCGACGAGCGTATGCAGAAGCTGGCTACCCACATCCGCCAGGCCAATGAAGACGTGGTGGATGTGCAGACCTCGTCGCGCAAGATCAGCGCCCACTTCCAGAAGATCGAGGCGGCCCAGCTCGACGAGCCGCTGGCCGCACTGCCGGGCGTGGAGCCCGGCGCAGGGCAGTAGCCACGCTCAAGAAAACGTCGGGCCGCTCCCAGCTTTCCTTGTCCCCCAGGGGAGTGGGCTGGGCCTAGCCCGACCCCTGGGCGTTCAGTAGCCCTTGAAGTCCTTCAGCAGGAAGACGTAAACCTCGCGTCTGAAATCCTTGTGGACCGGCACGACGACCTTGCCGAGGAGTTCGCTGCTGCCGAAACGGGCGGCGATGTCGGGGATTTCCGGCTTGCGGCCGACGTACAGGACGTCGCGCCCTTCCTTGCCCTTCAGCGTAGTGGTGAGTTCGTAGTGGTCGATGGGCAGGTGGTCGGGGTTCCAGGCCGCGTACTCGGCCGGGTGCAGGCGATACACCAGGTGGGCGATCAGCTCCCGGTCTTCGCCGACGAGGATGCTGCCGGGGTGGGTTGCCAGCAGCGGCGCGACGCCGTCGGCCAGGTGGATCCAGCCCCGGGCCCGCTTGTAGGGGTCGTTCTTGGCGGTCAGCGCGGTGCCGGTGGCGTGGGCGATGTCCGGCCAGTGGTAGGCCAACGTCGAGGCGACGAGGTTTACCGCCACGCCGGCGATCAGCCAGCGCCGGCCACTCTGCAGGAACACCGCCGGCACCAGCAGGCAGGCGCCGACAAAGATCGGCGCGGCCCAGTTGCCGTTGGCGCGGCCGGTGAGGGCCTGCAGGCTGACGAGCAACAGCAGCGGCACGATGAAGATCAGCAGCGTGCGATGGGACGCATGGCGCCACAGGCTGCGTCCGCGGACCAGCGCGATGCCAAGCAGCACGCCGAGCAGCGGACCGAAGGACAGCCACTGGGCGCCGATGAATTCGCCGAGCTGGCCCGGATGCCAGCCGCGCTCCCCGTGGCCGCCGACGCGGGTGATCTCCGCGGTATGGCGGAAGGTGGGGAAGTCGTGGGTCCAGTTCCAGTACAGGTTGGGCGACAGGATCGCCACCGCGAGCAGCACGGCCAGCCAAGGCTGCGGGCGAAACAGCCAGTGGCGCTGTTTCGGGTCCAGCGCGATCAGCAGCAAGGCCGACGGCAGGAAGGCCGCCATCGTGTACTTGGACATCAGGCCGATGCCGATCACCGCGCCGCAGGCCAGCCAGGTACCCCAGCGGCCCTTGTCCAGCGCGCGCAGCAGGAACAGCAGGGCGAGGGTCCAGCACAGCAGCAGCGGGGCGTCGGTGGACACGAACAACCCCAGCGCCGCCACCAGCGGCATGGACATGAAGGACAGGCCAGCCCAGAAACCCACCTTCGGCGAGTACATCCGGCTGCCCAGCGCGTACAGCGCGAAGGCCGTCGCCGGATAGAGCAGCAGGGACGGCAGCTTGATGGCGATCAGGCCGTTGCCGAACAGGGCCGTGCTGCCGGCGATCAGCGCGGCGATGACCGGCGGCTTGGAGAAATAGCCCCAGTCGAGGTTCTGCGACCAGCCCCAGTAGTAGGCCTCGTCCACATACAAGTCGATGCCCAGATGGCCGATCACCCAGATACGGTAGACCGTGAGGATGGCGGCGATCAGTGCCAACGGGCCGACGTAGCTGCGTTCGCTCATTGTTTCACCTTGACGAGGGCCACGCCGCCCTGGCGGAACAGGATGTCTACCGGCACGTCGGCCGGCAGGCGATCGACGCGCGTCAGCGCGACCTGGCCGGGCTGAGGATCGCCCTTGAGGGTGACGGCCTGGCGATAGACGCTGAAGCTCGGGGCCGTGCTGAAGTTCCAGAACATCACGTCGCCGCCCAGCTCATGGGCTTTCAGTCCGGCGGCTTTCACCGGCCCCTGGGCCAGCTCGCCGGCAAAGGGCACGACCAACCCGGCCAGCAGCACGACCTGGAGCGCGGCCGTCACCGCCAGGCGTTGCACCAGCGAGGCCTTCGAGAACAGCACGTAGACCAGCCACAGCAGGAGTGCGGCGGCGGTGAGACCGAGGTAGACGGTGTCGCCGACTTCCAGCGCCCGGCTGAGTTGGGCGCGGTAATAGCCGTCACCCAGCTTGCCGCTGGACAGCTTGTCGAAAACGGCCGGCAGGGCGGGCAGCAGGGCCAGCAGCAGGCCGGGTGCCAGCAGATGCGGCCAGGCCCGCCGCGCCGTGCCGGCATGCAGGCCGATCAGGATGAACAGCGGCGTGCAGCCGTACAGCACGTAATGGGGCAGCTTGGTGCCGGACAGGGAGAAGAAGGCCACCACGAAGCCAAACCACAGCCACAGGAAGCGCTGCAGCGGGTCGCCCAGCCCGGCCTTCAGCTTGCCGAGGGCCACGATGAACAACCCGCTCCATGGCAACAGCAGCAGCGGAACCGCGATCACGTAGTAGAACGCGCTGCCGCCATGGCCCTCCAGCGATCCGGAGAAACGCTGGACGTTGTGCTTCATGATGAAGCCGTCGATGAAGTCCTGGCCGTGACGGTGCAGTGCGTAGGCGTACCACGGGGCGACGAGGGCGATCAGGATCAGCCAGCCGACGGGGTTGAAGACCATCCGCACCCAGCGCAGCCATTCGCCGCGGCTGGCGCAGTACAGGAAGCTCACGGTGCCGGGAACGATCAGCGCGACCGGTCCCTTGGTCAGGGCGCCCAGGCCCATCCACAGGAAGGCCCGCAGCAGCGGCGCGCGCCGGCCACCTTCGAGGTGGCGCCACACGTCGAACAGGGTCAGCGCGAGCAGGCAGTTGAGCAGGCCGTCGGCAGTGGCGGCGCGGCCGATGGCGAAGGGGCCGAGGGCCGTACAGGCGACAGCCAGCGCAATCAGCGCCGCGTCTTCGCCGATGCGTCGGCGGGCGAAGAAGTAGGTCGCGTAGCTCCACACGATGGCGGCCAGCGCCGAGGGCAGCCGGAAGGCCCATTCGCTGGCGCCGAAGATGAGGTAGCCGACGGACTGAAGCCAGTAGATGAAGATCGGCTTGTCGAAGCGCGGACTGCCGTTCAGGTAGGTGAACAGGAAGTCGTGGCGCTCGAACATCTCCCGTGTCGCTTCAGAGAAGGCGCCTTCGTCCACGTCGAACAGCGGCGCACCGCCGAGGCGCAGCAGGAAGGCGATCAGTGGAAGCACGAGGATCAGGCGGCCGACAGGCGTGCCGGCAAGCCGCCCGCCGGCGGTGTGGATGGCCGACGACATCGGCGCTTATTGGGCGCCGGCCGAACGCCAGCCCTGGTCGTCCTGCAGGGCGGCGCTTTCCCGTGCCACGTAGGCCTGGCTCTGGCCGGACTCGAAGTACACGCGGGTGAGCAGTTCGGCGAGCACGCCGGAAGTCACCATCTGCACGCCGGCAATGACCAGGAAAAAGCCACCGAACAGCAGCGGACGGGTGCCGATGGAGGCGCCGGTGAACAGCTTCAGCAGCCCCAGGTAGCCCAGGATCACCATGCCCAGCGCGCCCAGGCCCAGACCGATGCCGCCGAAGAAGTGGCCCGGACGGGTGCGGAAGCGCATGAAGAAGTACACGAAGATCAGGTCGAGGATGACCCGGAAGGTCCGCGAGATGCCGTACTTGGACTGGCCGAACATGCGCGCGTGGTGGGTGACCTCTTCCTGGGCGATCTTGCGCGGCGTGGTCACGGTGGCCAGCCAGGCCGGGATGAAGCGGTGCATTTCGCCGTACAGGCGGACGTTCTTGATCGCGCTGGCGCGGAAGGCCTTCAGCGAGCAACCGTAGTCCTGCAGGTGCACGCCGGTGATCTTGGCGATTAGGCGGTTGGCTATCTTCGAGGGGATCTTGCGCAGGACCATGCCGTCCTTGCGGTTCTTGCGCCAGCCGGCGACGAGGTCGAGATCCTCGTTGAGCAGGCGGCCGACCATGCGCGGGATGTCGATGGGGTCGTTCTGCAGGTCGCCGTCCATCGTGACGATCACGTCGCCGCGGGCGGCGTCGAGGCCGGCCTGCATCGCCGCGGTCTGCTTGAAGTTGCGCATCAGCGCGACGATGCGCACGTGCGGGCCGTAATGCTTGGCGGCAGCTTCCAGGTTGTCCACGGTGCGGTCCGAGCTGCCGTCATCGACGATCACCACTTCCCACGGATAGGGGTAGGGGCCGAGGGCCAGGTGGATGCGCTCGAGCAGCGGCGCCACGTTGTCTTCCTCGTTGTAGAGGGGAACGACGACCGACAGCCGGTGCGGCGGCAGGTTGGCCGGAATCTGCGGCTGGGCGGGCGGGAGCGGAGAGAGCTGGGAGGCTGCAGTCATAGTATTTATTCGTTTACAGATCGGGTATTCACCCCGTCGTTGGCGGACGAGGCGGATTGTAAGTCGGAGCGGGGCGCTGCGGCGGCTTCCGGTGTCTTTGCGGCCGGGAAGAGCCAGGCGATGGCTCCGGAGGTGACCGAGCAGGCGATGACGAAGAGGTGCAGTGCCAGCGCCACCTGCAGGCCGGCCGTGAGGGGAATGCCGTTCGGCAACAGCGCCGCGGCGGCGCCGGCCTCGTAGGTGCCGAAGCCGGCCACGCCCTGCACCGGCAGGATCGCGGCGAGCTCGGCGCCGAGGGCGCCGGCCGCGCCCACGTCGATGCTGGCCGGCAGCAGTGCGGCCAGCAGGGCCGCCTGGGCGGCGAGCTTGACCGTCCAGTTGGCGATGGTCCACACCCAGCCGTAGCGGGCGTGGCGGGTACTCTCGGCGAAGGCGTCGCGCACCTTGGCCAGCTTGGCCGTGAAAGCCTTGCCGTCGGCCCAGTCGTGGGGTGCCCGCGCCCAGCGCGGCAGCCACCAGGCCAGCGCGATCACGCCAAGGATGCAGGCAGCCTTGAGCGCCACCGGCAGACCCGGCCACACAAAGGCGGCGAGGGCCATCACGACGAAGGCGTCCTGCAGGCGGAACCAGAACAGAGATGCGATGGCACGGGGCAGGGCGACGCCGAAGTTCTGCCGCAGCAGCAGCGGGAAGGCCGCCTCGCCGCCGCGGAACGGCACCACGTTGATCATCGCGTTGTGGATCAGCACGATGCGCAGGCAGGTGCCGAAGCGCCCGGCGGCCTGGGCGCGGAACTCGTCGAAAACGCGCAGCGCGCGAAGGACGTAGGACAGCCCGAAGCCGCTGGCGCACAGCAGCAGTGTGGGCATGTCGAGGCGCGCGAACACGTCGCCGAGGCCGCGCCAGCGGCCATCGGCCAGCAGCCAGGCGAGCAGGCCGATGGAGACGGCGATGGCGAGAAGGCGCTTGGCGCTCATGAATGGGTCTCCGTGTCTTTGCCGAGGGCTGAGGCTGCGCCGCCGATACCCCAGGCGGCAAGACCGATCTGATACAGGCGCACGGACGGATAGCCCAGGTCGATGAACAGCAGCGCCAAGCTGCTGCCGAGGGCGATGGCGGCCATCGCGCGTATGCCACCGCGGCGTTCCCAGAAGCGCCAGCGTGTGGAGAGCAGGCTGCCCAGGGCGCCGATCAGCCAGCCGCCGCAGGCGCCGACCAGTACGTCCAGCGGCCAATGCGCACCCACCGCGATGCGGGAAAAGGCGATCAGTACGGCGGTGGCAAGAATGGCTAGGCGTATGCGGGCACTGGCTTCAGGCCACGCAAAGATCAGCGCCGCCGCCACGACGAAGGCGGTGGTCGCATGGCCGGACGGAAAAGAGTGCACATACAGTTTCTGACCGATGAGGTTGAAACTGCCGGATTCAAGCACGCCGGCCGGACGCATGATGTCGAAAATGCGTTTGCCGCCCTCACTGAAAACCAAAGCCAGCGGGCTGGCCAGCAGCGCGGAGGCCAGCCAGCGGGGGCGTGTCTTCAGGGTTGGGGCCAGCAGGGCCAGCATGCCGAGCACGGAGCCCGTTAGCGATAGCGCAGACCACAGGGAAGATGAAACGCCGCTGGCGGCAGCGTTGAGCGTGATGAAGATCGACTGGTTGCCGGCCGCGACGCAGACCAGCGCCAGCACCGCGAGCGCGGCCGCAGGTGCGATCAGCCAGCTGCGTGGCAGGGGGGCGCCTGGTGCGGGGATTTCGTCGGGGGCGGACTCGTCGTAATGCAAGGGGCCGGGGGCTCAGCAAAACCCGGTAGTTTACCCGATCGCCCTGCTTCTTGGGCCGGCGGGCAGGGTAGCCCCGGCACCCTTCACTGCGGTGAGGTGGACTCGCCGCTTGCCGGCGTGCTTGGCCTGGTACATGGCCGCGTCGGCGGCGCGCAGCAGGCTGTCCTGGTCGGTGCCGTCGTCCGGCGCGATGGACAGTCCGATGCTGCAGCCCATCGTGATGCGATGGCCAGCAATCAGGAAGGGGTCGTTGAACACGCCCAGCAGGCGTTCTCCAAGCTGCGCGAGGCTTTCCCGGCCGCCCACATCCGGGAACAGCACGACGAACTCGTCGCCGCCGGTGCGTGCAAGCATGTCGCTGATCCGCAGCGCGGAACTCAAGCGTTGGGCGATTTGGACCAGCAGGCTGTCCCCGATGGCGTGGCCGTAGGTGTCGTTCACCGGCTTGAAGCCGTCCAGGTCGAGCACGGCGACGCCCAGCAGCATGTCACTCTGGATGTCCGTGAGTTCGTCCTTGAAGCGCTTTTCAAGATAGGCCCGGTTGGGAAGACCGGTCAGCGGGTCGTGGTGCGCCAGGCGCAGGAGGCATTCCGTCGTCAGGTGGCGGGCGGTGACGTCCAGTAGCGTGACAATGTTGAGCGGCCCCTTGTGGCTGTCGATCTGCCCCGGAATACGCTCGACGGCGATCGGCAGGCCGTCCGGCCGATCACCGGTCCACACGCCGTCGTTGAGGGCGAGGATTTCCTCCAGGCGCTTGCCGCGCAGCATCTTGCGCGGGCGGCCGAGCATGCGGCACGCGGCACGGTTGGCGTCGGCGATGCGGCCGCCGCTGCTCAGGATGCAGACCCCCGCGCCGATCTGGTTCATCATCGAGCGTAGCATCTGACCCGAGCGGGCGAAGCGCAGGATCTGGTGCAACATCAGTGAACCGGCGGTAATGAAGGTCAGGATGCCTGCGGCGACCGCGATCAGGCCCATCACCGCGGCTGTCCGGGAGGCTTCGTTGCGCTCCAGGCTCAGGATGTTCGAGAGTTCATGGAGGGGGGCGGACATGGCCGCGAGTTCGTCACGCGCCGGAGTGCTGTCGGGTGCCTGCCGGTTGAGTCGGACGAATTCGTCCCAGTGGGTCTGGATCCTCGTGGCGGCCAGCCGGGCGTTGGGGCTGTCCAGTGGGGGTAGTTGCGCCAGGGTGTTCTCCAAACTGACAACGCTGCCACCGCTGTCCAGCGCGTGCAGCATGGAACCCAGCCAGACCTGTCGCGATTTCGAAGTCGCGTCGTTAGAAGGCGAAGAAACCATCTGCCAGGCGACGGCGCTGCCCTGATGAACGAGGGCCAGTTGCTCGGTCAGCCGATGCTGGTTGCGGGTGTATTGATAAGCGAGCCCCAGAAGCGTGCTTTCGAACAGCACGAATCCCGCTGCTATGACCCAGAACAGGCGTGGAGACAGGGGTTGGTGGGAGGTGCGGCGAGAAGGCATGGTCACTGCCCCTAGGCTTCAAAGTGTGAATTTTTGCACGCTAATGTCCTACTTGCTATGAATTTTCACATTTGTAATTTGCAACTAATTTTATCAACTCAGGTATTCGTGCCGACGGGGGCCTGGGTGTGGCTGGCGGTGCGGGTAGGGGAATCCTGTGCGAAGGATGGTCGGAGCCTCGGGAGGGCTCGGGTATAATCTCTGACCTTTTCGTGTTCGGCGCGGCGTTTTTGACCGTAGCCGGGCCGGTTTCAACTTCGCGCCCATCCTTGCCATGTCCGAAATTCTCAAGCTGCGCGGTGCGCCCGCCGTCTCCCGTTCCCGTCTTGCCCGCCTGACCGATTCGGTCAAGAGCGTGCTGCCCCGCCTGAAGGGGCTGGCCGTCGAACACTGGTACTTCGTGGAAGTCAGTGCGCCGCTTTCCGCTGACGAACTGGCACGGCTGGTCAACCTGCTCGGCGCCCATCCGGAAGGGGACGCCCCTGCGGGTAGCCTGGTGCTGGTGACGCCGCGTCTCGGCACCATTTCGCCGTGGTCGTCGAAGGCGACCGACATTGCGCGCCAGTGCGGTTTCGACAAGATCGTCCGCATCGAGCGCGGCGCCGCCTACAGCTTCGATCTGCGTGGCGGGTTGTCGTCCGCCGATCGCGACGCGGTGCTGCCGGCCATCCACGACCGCATGACCGAGTCCGTGCTCGACAACGTGGATGCGGCCCATGCGCTGTTCCACCATTACGAGCCGCAGCCGCTGACCACCGTGGCGATCATCGAGAACGGCCGCGATGCGCTGGTCGTCGCCAACAGTGAACTTGGCCTGGCCCTGTCGGAAGACGAGATCGATTACCTGGTCGAGAACTTCAAGCGGATGGGCCGCAACCCGACCGACGTTGAGTTGATGATGTTCGCCCAGGCGAACTCCGAGCACTGCCGCCACAAGATCTTCAACGCCGACTGGGTTATCGACGGCCGTCCGATGGACAAGACGCTGTTCGGCATGATTCGCGAAACCCACAAGGCCCACCCGGAAGGCACCGTCGTTGCCTATTCCGACAACGCGTCGGTGATCGAGGGTGCCACGGTCGCCAAGCTCTACCCGGACGAGACCGGTGCCTGGAAATACAACGACGAACTGACCCACATCCTGGCCAAGGTCGAGACCCATAACCACCCGACGGCGATTTCTCCGTTCCCTGGTGCTTCCACCGGCTCCGGCGGCGAGATCCGCGATGAGGGTGCGACTGGCCGCGGCTCCAAGCCCAAGGCCGGCCTGACTGGCTTCTCGGTGTCGAACCTGGAGATCCCCGGCTTCGAGCAGCCCTGGGAGCAGGCCTATGGCAAACCCGAGCGCATCGCTTCGGCGCTGGACATCATGATCGAAGGCCCGCTGGGCGGCGCGGCGTTCAACAACGAGTTCGGCCGTCCCAACCTGACCGGTTATTTCCGTACTTTCCAGCAGAGTGTGCAGGACGAGGTGCGCGGCTATCACAAGCCGATCATGATCGCCGGCGGCCTCGGCTGTATCCAGGATCAGCAGTCCTTCAAGATCAAGTTTGGTCCTGGCACGCTGCTGATCCAGCTCGGTGGTCCGGGCATGCTGATCGGCCTCGGCGGCGGCGCCGCGTCGTCGATGGCGACCGGCACCAACACCGCCGACCTGGACTTCGCGTCCGTGCAGCGCGGCAACCCGGAAATCCAGCGCCGCTGCCAGGAGGTCATTGACGCCTGCTGGCAGAAGGGCGCGGCCAACCCGATCCTGTCGATCCACGACGTGGGCGCCGGTGGTCTCTCCAACGCCTTCCCCGAGCTGGCGGATTCCGCCGAGCTGGGCGCGCGCTTCGAGCTGCGTGAAGTGCACATCGAAGAGCCGGGCATGAGCCCGCGGGAAATCTGGTCCAACGAATCCCAGGAGCGCTACGTGCTGGCCATCGCGCCGGAAAGCCTCGACATTTTCAAGGCGATCTGCGAGCGCGAGCGCTGCCCGTTCGCCGTGGTCGGCACGGCGTCCGACGATGGGCATCTGGTCGTTGCCGACAGCCACTTCGAGAACGAGCCGGTGGACATGGAAATGCAGGTGCTCCTCGGCAAGCCGCCGAAGATGACCCGCAACGTGTCCAGCCGCCAGGTCTTCGTGCCGCCCTTCGACGTTACCGACATCGATCTGGCCGATGCCTGTCGGCGCGTGCTGCGCATGCCGGCGGTGGCCAGCAAGAACTTCCTGATCACCATTGGCGACCGCTCCGTCGGTGGCATGACCGCCCGTGACCAGATGGTCGGCCCGTGGCAGATCCCCGTCGCCGACGTGGCGGTGACCTCCATGAGCTACAGCGGCTACCTGGGCGAAGCCTTCGCGATGGGCGAGCGTACGCCGGTGGCGACCCTCGACGCGCCGGCCTCCGGTCGCATGGCGATCGGCGAGGCGATCACCAACATCGCCGCGGCAGACATCCGCTCCCTGGGCGACGTGAAGCTGTCCGCCAACTGGATGGCCGCCGCTGGTCACCGCGGTGAGGACGTCAAGCTGTACAAGACCGTCGAGGCGGTGTCCCAGTTCTGCCAGCAAGCTGGTCTGGCGATTCCGGTGGGCAAGGACTCCCTGTCCATGCGTACTGCCTGGAACGAGGAGGGCGAGGACAAGCAGGTCGTGTCGCCGCTGTCGCTGATCGTCACCGGTTTTGCTCCGGTGCAGGACGTGCGCCGCACGCTGACGCCGCAGCTGCAGTTCCCGGAAGGCGTGGAAACCGAGCTGCTGCTGATCGACCTTGGCAACAACCAGAACCGCCTGGGTGGCTCGGTGCTGGCCCAGGCCTACAACTCGGTAGCCGAGCATGCGCCGGACGTGGATGCCGCCCAGCTGAAGACCTTCTTCGAGCTGATCCAGCAATGGCGTAAGGATGACCTGATCCTGGCCTACCACGACCGCGCCGATGGCGGCCTGTTCGCGACCCTGTGCGAAATGGCCTTCGCGTCCAAGTGCGGCCTGTCGGTGATGCTCGACACGGTGGCCTACGACCAGTTCATGAACGACGTGGATGGCCTCGACAAGCGTCCGGATTCCCTGAAGGGCCGCTTCAACGACATGCTGTTCAAGGCCCTGTTCGCCGAGGAACTGGGCGCTGTCGTCCAGATCCGCCGCGACGACCGTAGCCGCCTGACCGAGGCCCTGCGTATTGCCGGCCTCAGCTACCACTTCGTCGGTGAGCCCAACGACCGCGATGAGTTGCGCTTCTGGCGCAACGCCAAGCTTGTGTTCAATGCGCCGCGTGCTGAACTGCTGCAGACCTGGTCCGAGACCAGCTACCAGATCGCCCGTCTGCGTGACGATGCAGAATGTGCGAAGGAAGAATTCGACGCACTGGCGGATGCCTCCAACCCCGGCCTGTCCGTGTCCCTGAGCTACGACCCGGCGGAGGACATCGCCGCGCCCTTCATCGCCACCGGTGCCCGGCCGAAGATCGCGATCCTGCGCGAGCAGGGTGTGAACTCCCAGGCCGAGATGGCAGCCGCTTTCGAGCGGGCCGGCTTTGCGCCCTTCGACGTGCACATGTCCGACCTGCAGGCCGGTCGAGTGCATCTGTCCGACTTCAAGGGGCTGGCGGCCTGCGGTGGCTTCTCCTACGGCGACGTGCTGGGTGCAGGGCAGGGCTGGGCCAAGTCCATCCTCTTCAACCCGGCGCTGCGCGAACAGTTCGAGACCTTCTTCAAGCGTGACGACACCTTTGCGCTGGGCGTCTGCAACGGCTGCCAGATGATGTCCAACCTCGCCGAGATCGTCCCCGGTGCCGAGACCTGGCCGCGCTTCCATCGCAACCGCAGTGAGCAGTTCGAAGCCCGCTTCGTGATGGTGGAAGTGCAGGACAGCCCGTCCATCCTGCTGGCCGGCATGGCCGGCAGCCGCATGCCCATCGTCGTGTCCCACGGCGAAGGTCGGGCGGTGTTTGCCGGCATCGATGCCCAGGATAACGCCAAGGTTGCGCTGCGCTACGTGGACAATAATGGCGCCATCGCCGAGCGCTATCCGTTCAACCCGAACGGTTCGCCGGCCGGCATTACCGGCCTGACCACGCCGGACGGCCGCTTCACGATCATGATGCCGCACCCGGAGCGCACCGCCCGGACCGTGCAGATGAGCTGGCATCCGGCCGACCTCGGCGAGGATTCTCCGTGGCTGCGCATGTTCCGCAACGCCCGCAAGTGGGTGGGGTAAGCGACTGATCGGCGGGAGCGAACGTTGTTCGCGCCCGCTGCTGCAATAAAAAAACGGCCAGTGCTTTTGCACTGGCCGTTTTGGCTTGTCGCGAAGGCGTCGCTTGAGGCTTACATTCCCTGATAGATGGGCCCTTCGCCGCCTTGCGGCACGACCCAGTTGATGTTCTGGGTGGGGTCCTTGATGTCGCAGGTCTTGCAGTGGATGCAGTTCTGGGCGTTGATCTGCAGGCGCGGGTTGTCGCCCTCTTCACTGCGTACGATCTCATACACACCGGCCGGGCAGTAACGCTGCTCGGGGGCGTCGTACTTGGCCAGGTTGATGGAGATCGGCACCGCGGCGTCCTTCAGCTGCAGGTGGCAGGGCTCATCTTCCTCGTGGTTGGTGTTGGACAGGAACACCGACGAGAGGCGGTCGAAGGTGAGCTTGCCGTCCGGTTTCGGGTAGGCGATCGGCTGGCACTCGGCGGCCGGGCGCAGCGTCGTGTGGTCGGCGTGGTTGTGCAGCGTCCAGGGCACGTTGCCGCCGAAGAGCTTCTGCTCGGCGCCGAACAGGAAGGAGCCGAGCCACAGGCCCTTCTTCATGTAGGGCTTGAAGTTGCGGGTCTTGTGCAGCTCGGCGTGCAGCCAGCTGGCCTTGAAGCTTTCCGGGAAGGCGCTCAGTGCGTCCTGGGCGCGGCCGGCAACGAGGGCCTCGAAGGCGGCTTCGGCGGCCAGCATGCCGGACTTCATCGCCGCATGGCTGCCCTTGATGCGCGCCGCGTTGAGGAAGCCGGCGTCGTCGCCGATCAGTGCGCCGCCCGGGAAGACCAGCTTCGGCTGGCTCTGCAGGCCACCGGCGGCAATCGCCCGCGCGCCGTAGGCGAGACGCTTGCCGCCTTCGAGGAACTGGCGGATTTCCGGGTGCGTCTTGTAGCGCTGGAACTCCTCGAAGGGCGACAGATACGGATTGGTGTAGTTGAGGCCGACCACGTAGCCGACCGACACCAGGTTGCCTTCCAGGTGGTAGCAGAAGCCGCCGCCGTAGGTGGCGGTATCCATCGGCCAGCCGGCCGTATGCACGACGAGGCCCGGCACGTGCTGGCCGGCGGGGATCTCCCACAGCTCCTTGAGGCCGATGCCGTAGGTCTGCGGATCGACGCCGTTGCGCAGCGCGTACTTGGCTTCGAGCTGCTTGCCTAGATGACCGCGGCAGCCTTCGGCGAAGAAGGTGTACTTGGCGCGCAGCTCCATGCCGGGCTGAAAGTTCGGGCCCTGGTTGCCGTCCTTGAGCACGCCCATGTCGCCGGTGATGACGCCGGCCACCGCGCCCTGGTCGTCGAACAATAGCTCGGCGCCGGCAAAGCCCGGATAGACCTCGACGCCCAGCGCCTCGGCCTGCTCGCCGAGCCACTTGGCCAGGTTGCCCAGGCGCACGATGTAGTTGCCGTCGTTGTGGAAGGCGTCCGGCAGCAGACCATTGGGAATCTGGCGTCCGCCGGTTTCCGATAGGAAGATCACCCGGTCTTCCGAGACCGGCGTGTTGAGCGGCGCGCCCATCGCCTTCCAGTCGGGGAAGAGTTCGTTGAGGGCGCGCGGATCGATGACGGCGCCGGACAGAATGTGCGCGCCGATCTCGGCGGCCTTCTCGATCAGGCACACCGAAAAGTCCTGGCCCTTTTCAGCGGCCAGTTGCTTGAGCCTGATCGCCGCCGACAAGCCCGCCGGGCCGCCGCCTACGATCAGGACGTCGAATTCCATGGAATCGCGTTCCATTGCTGCCTCCTCCTGAGAGCCGTTCGATTTGATTTGTTGTGGTATGTAAC
Organism: Zoogloea sp. GDB6; assembly: GCF_056724105.1. Classification (NCBI taxonomy): domain Bacteria; kingdom Pseudomonadati; phylum Pseudomonadota; class Betaproteobacteria; order Rhodocyclales; family Zoogloeaceae; genus Zoogloea; species Zoogloea sp. GDB6. The sequence goes on from NZ_CM161497.1 coordinate 2,053,405, forward strand.
CGCAAACCGCGAAGCGTAACCCGCCCGCCGGACACCGGGCAATCCCGGAATGGGCAAATACGGGGCTTTCGAAGCATACGGTGCCGTATGTTACATTGCCCCTGCTGATTTCGGCGAGCCGCTTGTTTGGCTGCCCGGATCACGAGAGCCCCATAATCAATCAACCGGAGACAGAAGAGCCATGAGTACCGACATCCCCGCAGAAGCCCCTTCGCGCAAGCTGTTGCTGACGACCCGAATCCCGGTGCGCTGGGGTGATATGGATTACTACGGCCATGTGAACAACACTGTCTATTTCCGCTATTTCGAGCAGGCCCGGGTCGAATGGCTGGAGGGCGAAGGCTACGTGGTAAGCCCGGAGGCCGAGGCCGGCGCCGTCATCATCAATGCCAGTTGTACCTTCCTGGCGCCGGTGAATTATCCGGCGACGGTCGTCGTGCGCCTCTACGCTGGCGAGCCGGGCCGGAGTAGTGTGATGACCTGGTACGAATTATATGTCGAGGGCGAGGACCGGCAGTATGCGGAGGGCGCCGCCAAGGTGGTGTGGATGGATCCGCGCACCGGCAAGTCGGTGCCGATCCCTGATGCACTCCGCGCCAAGGTAAGCTAAACCGGGCATGTTCCGCGATGGGCTGGGCGCAGATCCGGCCTGTATAAGAAAAACGAGGAGAGACATCATGAGCTATACGTCGGCTGATCGCCCGCTGTGGGCGCCGGATGCGGCGCGGGTTGCCGCCGCCAACATTACCGTTTTTGCAAAAACCGCTGAGCAGAGCTGGGGGCGAATACTCCCCGATTACGCCGCTTTGCACGCCTGGTCGATCGACGAGCCCGAAGAGTTCTGGACTTCCATCTGGGAGCTTGGCGAGTTGCGCGGTGAGAAGGGCACGGTGGTGCTGGAGGATGGTGCGCGGATGCCCGGTGCGCACTGGTTTCCCGAGGCGCGTCTAAATTTTGCCGAGAACCTGCTGCGTAGCCGCGACGAGAGCGATGCGCTGGTGTTCTGGGGCGAAGACAAGGTCAAGAACCGCCTGACCCACGCCGATCTGTATCGCCAGGTGGCCCGTTTCGCGGCGGCGCTGCGGGAAATGGGGGTGGTTGAAGGGGATCGTGTCGCGGCATGGATGCCCAATCTGCCGGAAACCCTGGTGGCCATGCTGGCCGCGGCGAGCATCGGAGCAATCTTCTCGTCGGCATCGCCGGATTTTGGCGTGCAGGGCGTGCTGGACCGTTTTGGCCAGATCGAGCCCAAGGTGCTGATTGCCGTCGATGGCTACTACTACAACGGGAAGGTGGTGGACTGTCTGGATCGCCTGGCGGAGATCGCCGCCGGTCTGCCGTCGGTGAAGCGGGTGGTGGTGGTGCCCTATGTGCATGCCAGGCATGACCTGAGTCACGTGCCCCATGCCCGCCTGCTGCCCGATTACGTCAAGCCATTCCAGGCGGTGACCGAGATCCCTTTTGCACGGCTGCCCTTTGCCCATCCGCTGTTCATCATGTATTCCTCGGGCACGACCGGCGTGCCCAAGTGCATCGTCCATTGTGCCGGTGGTGTGCTGTTGCAACACATCAAGGAGCACCGCCTGCATGGTGATGTGAAACCCGGCGACCGGCTGTTCTACTTCACCACCTGCGGCTGGATGATGTGGAACTGGCTGGTGTCGGGGCTGGCGTCCGGCGCAACCCTGCTGCTGTATGACGGTTCGCCGATGCTCGGTAACGGCTCGATTCTCTTCGACTATGCCCAGGCCGAAAGGATGACCCATTTCGGTACGTCGGCGAAGTTCATCGACGGGATTGCCAAGGCCGGCCTCAAGCCCCGGGAAACCCATGATCTGAGCCACTTGCGGGCAATGTTCTCGACGGGGAGTCCGCTGGTACCAGAGGGCTTCGAGTACGTGTATCGGGACATCAAGGCGGACCTGTGTCTGTCCTCCATCTCGGGCGGAACGGACATCGTTTCCTGCTTCGTTCTCGGCAATCCGGCGTTGCCCGTGTGGCCGGGAGAGATCCAGTGCAAGGGTCTCGGGATGGCCGTGGACGTGTTCGACGATGGCGGTCGTCCGGTGCGCGCTGAAAAGGGCGAGCTGGTGTGCGTACGCCCCTTCCCGGTGATGCCCATCGGTTTCTGGAATGATCGGGATGGCAGCAAGTACAAGGCGGCGTACTTCGAGCGTTTCGACAACGTGTGGTGCCACGGGGACTATTCCGAGATCACCGCTCATGACGGCTTGGTCATCTATGGGCGTTCCGATGCCACCCTCAATCCGGGGGGAGTGCGTATAGGCACGGCGGAGATCTATCGCCAGGTTGAAAAGCTCGACGAGGTGGTCGAGGCGCTGGTGATCGGCCAGGACTGGCCGCCGCAGAGCCCGACCGACGTGCGGGTGGTGCTCTTCGTCAAGCTGAGGGAAGGGCTGGAGCTGGACGACGGACTGATCGACCGCATCCGCCGCACGATCCGTGACAACACCACGCCGCGTCACGTGCCGGCCAGGGTCGTGCGGGTCGATGACATTCCGCGCACCAAGAGCGGCAAGATCGTCGAACTGGCCGTGCGGGCGGTGGTGCATGACCGGCCGGTGAAGAACGTCGAAGCCCTGGCCAATCCGGCGGCGCTGGAGCAGTTCCGGAACCGTCCGGAACTGCAGTCCTGAGGGGAATGCCATGCTGATGACTGCGGACAAATCGGTCCTGCTGGTCGTGGACGTGCAGGAGCGGCTGCTCCCGGCGATCCACGACGGCGAAGCCGTTCTCGCCAACTGCATCTGGCTGGCGGGTGTGGCGCATCGCCTGCGGGTGCCTGTGGTGGTTTCCGAGCAATATCCGGCGGGTCTTGGGCCGACGGCGGCGCCCTTGAAGGCGGTGCTGGACGGGGCGCATTGCGTTGACAAGACCCATTTCTCGTGCGTCTCGGATTGCTGTCTCGCCGGGACGGAGGTCGAGGCGCGGCGCCAGGTGATCGTCATCGGCACGGAGGCCCATGTCTGTGTCCTGCAGACGGTGCTTGAGCTGCGCTGGCAGGGCAAGGAGGTCTTCGTCGTGGCTGACGCTGTGGGGTCCCGCAAGCCGGCCGACAAGGAACTGGCGCTGGCGCGCATGCGCGCTCATGGGGTGGAGATCGTGAGCCGGGAAATGGTGGCTTTCGAATGGCTGAAGCGGAGCGCGACGGCCCAGTTCCGGGAAATCAACCAGGATTTCATCCGGGATAACTGAGGGGCGGCTGGGGCGAAATCAGGGCAAAAAAAGGGGGTGCCGGACGGCTTTGCGCCCCCTGTTTCCGGGGGTGGAGCGGTGGTACCGATTGAAGAGAAGGGGCCTGATCGGCTATCATTCCCCTTTCCAGTAGTCCCCCCGTGTCATGACCAAATACGTCTTTGTTACCGGTGGTGTCGTGTCCTCTCTGGGCAAAGGCATCGCCGCCGCCTCTCTCGGGGCAATTCTCGAGTCCCGGGGCATCAAGGTTACACACCTCAAGCTTGACCCCTACATCAACGTTGACCCGGGCACGATGAGCCCCTTCCAGCACGGTGAAGTCTTCGTGACCGAAGACGGCGCCGAAACCGACCTGGATCTGGGCCACTACGAGCGCTTCACCAGCGCCAAGATGAGCAAGCGCAACAACTTCACGACCGGCCAGATCTACGAGGCGGTGATCAAGAAGGAGCGGCGCGGCGAATATCTCGGCAAGACCGTACAGGTCATTCCTCACATCACTGACGAGATCAAGACCTACGTCAAGCGCGGCGCCGAAGGTGCCGACGTGGCGATCGTCGAAGTGGGCGGCACCGTCGGCGACATCGAATCCCTGCCGTTCCTCGAAGCCATCCGCCAGATGGGCATCGAGGAAGGCCGCCAGGGCACCTGTTTCATCCATCTCACGCTGCTGCCCTATATTCCGACGGCCGGCGAGTTGAAGACCAAGCCGACCCAGCACTCCGTCAAGGAATTGCGTGAAATCGGCATCCAGCCCGACATCCTGCTGTGCCGCGCCGACCGTTCGGTGCCGGCCGACGAGCGCCGCAAGATCGCGTTGTTCTGCAACGTGATGCCGGAAGCGGTCATCGAGTGCCTCGATGCGGATTCCATCTACAGCATTCCGGGCATGCTGCACGACCAGATGCTCGACGAGATCGTCTGCCACAAGCTGGGTATCCTGGCCCGCGCGGCGGATTTGTCGGTGTGGGAGCGCCTTGTCCACGCGTTGAAGAACCCGCAGCACAGTATCGACATCGCCTTCGTCGGCAAGTATGTGGACCTGACCGAGTCCTACAAGTCGCTGATCGAGGCGCTCAACCATGCGGGGATGCACACCCTCAGCAAGGTGAACATCCACTACATCGACTCCGAAGACATCGAGAAGGACGGCTGTGGCGTGCTCAAGAGCATGGACGCCATCCTCGTGCCGGGCGGTTTTGGCCGGCGCGGTACCGAAGGCAAGATCGCGGCGATCCGCTATGCCCGCGAGAACAAGGTTCCCTATTTGGGTATCTGTCTCGGCATGCAGCTGGCGGTCGTCGAGTTCGCCCGTGACGTGGCCGGCATGAACGGCGCCCACAGTACGGAGTTCGACAAACACACCGATTACCCGGTCATCGGCCTGATCACCGAATGGCTGGACGCGTCCGGCAAGGTGGAGAAGCGCGGTGAGGATTCCGATCTCGGCGGCACCATGCGCCTGGGCGGCCAGGTCTGTAATCTCGCCGAAGGCTCCCTGGCCCGCGAGATCTACGGCAACGCCGATGTCACCGAGCGCCACCGTCATCGCTACGAAGTCAACAACACGCTGCTCGCCAAGCTCGAAGAGCAGGGCCTGCGCGTTGCCGGCCGTGCGCCGGGCACCGATCTGTGCGAGATGATCGAATTGCCGTCCGACGTGCATCCGTGGTTCGTCGGCTGTCAGTTCCATCCGGAGTTCACCTCCAACCCGCGTAACGGCCACCCGCTGTTCACCGCCTTCGTGAAGGCTGCGCTGGCTCATCAGCGCGCTGCCTGAAAGGACGCCCCATGAAACTCTGCGGCTTCGATGTCGGTCTCGACAAACCCTTCTTCCTGATCGCCGGACCGTGCGTCATCGAGTCCCGCGAGATGGCGCTGGAAACGGCAGCCCAGTTGAAGGAGATCTGTACCGAATTGGCGATCCCCTTCATCTACAAGTCCAGCTACGACAAGGCCAATCGCAGTTCCGGCAAGTCGTATCGGGGGCTGGGGATGGAGAAGGGGCTGGCGATCCTGGCCGAAGTCCGCGAGAAGGTCGGCGTGCCCGTGCTTACCGACGTGCATGCCGAGCATGAGGTTGCCGACGTGGCTGCCGCCGTCGATGTGCTGCAGACGCCGGCCTTCCTGTGCCGCCAGACGGATTTCATTCATGCAGTGGCGGCGTCGGGCAAGCCGGTGAACATCAAGAAGGGCCAGTTTCTGGCGCCCGGCGACATGAAGAACGTCGTCGATAAGGCGCGTGAGGCCAACGGCGGGGCAGACACCATCATGGTCTGTGAACGCGGTGCGTCCTTCGGTTACAACAACCTTGTGTCCGACATGCGCTCGCTGGCGATCATGCGCGAGACGGGTTGCCCGGTGGTGTTCGACGCAACCCATTCCGTGCAACTGCCCGGCGGGCAGGGTACCGTCTCCGGCGGACAGCGGGAGTTCGTGCCGGTGCTGGCGCGGGCGGCGGTGGCGGTTGGTATCTCTGGGCTTTTCATGGAAACGCATCCTGACCCCGCCAAGGCGTTTTCCGATGGCCCAAATGCCTGGCCGCTGCCCAAGATGAAGGCGTTGCTGGCGACGCTGAAGGGCATCGACGCGCTCGTCAAGGGGCAGGGCTTCGAGGAGTTGCGCACCTGATAGCGCAATTATTGCTTTGTCATTTCCGGTTTTCCGGCTCGGGACGGTATCATTGCCACCGGTTTCAATTCAGTAATTCAAAGTAAATAAGAGAGGAAGTTAATGAGCGCCATTGTTGATGTCATTGCCCGTGAGGTTCTCGATTCCCGCGGCAATCCCACCGTAGAAGCCGATGTGCTGCTGGAATCCGGCGTGCTGGGGCGTGCGGCTGTCCCGTCCGGCGCCTCCACCGGTTCCCGCGAAGCGATCGAGCTGCGCGATGGTGATGCCGGTCGCTATCTGGGCAAGGGCGTGCTGCAGGCGGTCGAAAACGTCAACACGGAAATCTCCGAAGCGCTCATCGGCCTCGATGCTGAAGAGCAGGCTTTCATCGACAAGACCCTGATCGACCTCGACGGCACCGACAACAAATCCCGTCTGGGCGCCAATGCATTGCTGGCTGTCTCCATGGCTGTGGCCAAGGCTGCTGCCGAAGAGGCTGGCCTCCCCCTGTACCGCTACTTCGGCGGTTCCGGTGGCATGTCCCTGCCGGTGCCGATGATGAACGTCATCAACGGCGGCGCTCACGCCAACAATTCCCTGGACATCCAGGAGTGCATGATCATGCCGGTTGGCGCCAAGAGCTTCCGCGAAGCCCTGCGTGCCGGCGCGGAGATCTTTCACCACCTGAAGAAGATCACCGACAAGAAGGGCTACCCGACCACCGTGGGCGACGAAGGTGGTTTCGCCCCCAACGTCTCCGGTACCGAAGAAGCCCTCAACCTGATCCTCGAAGCCACGTCCAACGCCGGCTACGAGCCGGGCCGCGACATCGTGCTGGCTCTCGACTGTGCCGCTTCCGAGTTCTACAAGAACGGCAAGTACGAGCTCGTGGGTGAAGGTTTGTCCCTCAGCGCCGAAGGCTTCACCGATTACCTCGCCACACTGGCTGACAAGTTCCCGATCATCTCCATTGAAGATGGCATGGCCGAAGGTGACTGGGCTGGCTGGAAGACCCTCACCGATCGTCTGGGCAAGCGTGTTCAGATCGTCGGCGACGACCTCTTCGTCACCAACACCCGCATCCTGAAGGAAGGCATCGACAAGGGTATCGCCAACTCGATCCTCATCAAGATCAACCAGATCGGCACTCTGACCGAGACCTTCGCTGCTGTCGAAATGGCCAAGCGCGCCGGCTACACCGCGGTGATCTCCCACCGTTCCGGTGAAACCGAGGACTCCACGATCGCCGATATCGCTGTTGGCCTCAATGCGATGCAGATCAAGACCGGTTCGCTGTCCCGTTCCGATCGTATCTCCAAGTACAACCAGCTGCTGCGCATTGAGGAAGATCTCGGCGAAACCGCCTTCTACCCGGGCCTCTCTGCGTTCTACAACCTGCGTTCCCGTTAATCATACTTCTCTTGCCCGGCTGTGCAACGCAGCCGGGCTTGTCTCCCATGCGCTGGCCAGCCATTGTTCTCGCTCTTCTGGTAGTTGTCCTGCAGTATCCCTTGTGGATCGGCAAGGGCGGCTGGCTGCGTGTCTGGGAGGTCGAGCAACAGCTTGCCGCCCAACGAGAGGGTAATCGCAAGCTGGAGCAGCGCAATACCGGCCTTGAGGCCGAAGTGCGCGATCTGAAGTCCGGTTATGAGGCGGTGGAAGAGCGTGCCCGCTTTGAATTGGGTTTGACCAAGTCGGACGAGATCTTCGTTCAGACGCCTCCCTCGAAGTAATTCCTAGAAGGTTAGCCCTTTGTTGCGTTGCTTGCGCCGTTTCGGCGGACAACGGCGGCTGTGCTGGTCCCGCTCCCTGTCTTTTTGCTGCCAGGTGAGTGTCTCGTCGTTTGCAGGATTGGCGTGACGCGCGCGGCACGAGTCACGCCGCAGGCTTCAGTTACGTTGGTAGAGCTTGAAGATCTCCGTCTTTCGTCCGCCTCCTAGGCGGCGTTGCCAGATGGGGTTCCACTCATCCTTGGTGATGTTCGGCGAGCTGTTTGCCGTAGCGTAGGTGAGCAGCAGATCGCACTGTTCCTGGCTTCGGTAAGAGACCGTCCGGATACCCGAGAAGTAGTCCAGGGCTGCCCGTTGAGTGTCCCCGATGCCGGCGCGCTTGATGCAGTTGTAGCTGCGTCCATCAAGCGCCTTGGCGAGTTCGCTCGCCACGGGCTGATAGTTCTTGGTGTAAGCGAACCACGGTTGCCAGAGAGTCACGGCCAGGCACCAGAGTAGTGTCAGTCCCAGCGCCCAATTGGTCGCGCCGCGCATCGGGCCGCGACGGGTCACAATCGGCAGGGCAAGCAGGGCTGCGCTCAGAATGAAGCCAACCGCAGCGCCGCCGATGATGGACTCCTCCGGGAAGTCGGGTGCAATCCGCGCCACCTGACGCGCCAGCCCCGGGGGCCAGCCAAAGTGCAGAGCGCTCCATCCCAGCCATACCAGCAGGCCGAAGAAGCTGAAGGTCATGACGCCAAACCAGTCGAACGCATTGGCCGCGCCGCGCCGGAGGCTCTCTACGCCAAGTGCAGCCAACAGGCACAGCGGCGGCAGAATGGGCAGCATGTTGGCTGGGCGAATGCTGCCGGTCAGTGCCGTGAACAGGATTGCCAGGATGCTTGCCAGTATTGGCAGCGTCAATTGCGGGCTGCCCAGTCGCAACTGTTGGCGGTTGCGCCACACAGCCCATCCGGCGATTGGCCACAGGGGCCAGGAGAACCAGCCGAGTAACTGGATCAGTTTGTTGAAAGCGGTCAGGTTGGCCAGATGGGGGCGGATGCTGGCATATTCGTCATGCCACCAGAGGGGAATTTCAGTCGGATGGTTGATGGCAACGGCGCCCAGCCAGATACCCGCGATTGTCGCCGTGATTCCGAGGCTCAGCAGCGTGCTCAGAATGCCATTGCGGCATCGATGGGAAGGGCAGAGGGCTGGGCCGAGGAGAATCAGCGGCGTCGTGAGTACAAGGCCGGATAGGCCGCCTGCAAGGAAGGCGATGCCACTACCGGCTCCCATCTGGAGTGCGGCACGCCAGGGACGCTCGGTCTGTTCGGCCAGGCCTGCGTAGCACAGGGCCATGCCGGCGAGTTGGGCCAGGATGGGCTGGGTCTCGTGGGCGTGCACGACGAGTCCAAGGGCTCCGAGTCCAAGCAGGATGGCGGGGGCGAAACTGTTGGGGCCGTACATGCGGCGGGCGGCGAGGCCCGTCCAGTACAAGGTGGCTGCCGTGAATACGCTGCTGGCGAGCCGTGCCGCATCATGGACCGGAAGTATCCCGCCAAACACTTTGGCGAGCCCTGCGCCAAGCCAGTAGTACAGCGGCGGATTTTCCCGGTAGATCTCGCCGGCGATCTCCGGCAGGAGCCAATTGCCGCGGCTCAGGATGGCGTGGATGGGGCCGAGGTGCGTGAGATCGTCACCTCGCCAGGGCAGGTGTCCTGTCGTGCCAACCAGCAGGTAAATGGCAAGGAGAGCGAGCAACGACCATCCTTGCAGTGGGGTTGGCAGGGAAAAGCGTGAGCTGGCGTCGGACATGGGAGGCAGGCAGATCGGTTTTGTTGCAGGCAATAAAAAAAGGCAGCCGCAGCTGCCTTTTTTCGGGAGTTACCGATAAAACGCGGTAATTAGCCCAGGCGCTGAACGGAACCGTATTTCTGACGGAAGCGCTCGACACGGCCAGCGGTGTCAACGATCTTCTGCTTGCCAGTGTAGAACGGATGGCAGGCGGAGCAGACTTCCACGTGGTATTGGGGCTTGCCCATGGTGGAACGGGTCATGAAGACGTGGCCGCAGGAGCAGGTCACTTGCACTTCGGTGTAGTTAGGATGGGTATCGGCTTTCATCGCGGGTCCTTTGTGTAGTACGTGGGTGGTGAATTTGGCCACCCGGAAGCCGACCATTCTGAACTATTTCAGTGTCTTGTGCAAGATTGCCGCGGGCTTACAGGAAGCGGGCGACAAAGGCGCCGATACTGTCCGGCGGGAGCGGTAGCCATGCCCGGTGGTCGCTGCCCGGCACGCGCTGGATCTCGGTGCCGTCGGCAGTGAGCAAGCGGGTGACGCCGACTTCCCGATTGCCGTTCGGATGGATCAGCTCCAGGCGGTCGCCGACGGAGAATGCATTCTTGGACGCGATCTCGGCCAGGCCTCGCTCGTGGTCGTAGCCGACGACGTCGCCGACGTAGAGGCTGCGGTTCGATTCCGAGTGGCCACGCAGGTAGTTCTGGGTTTCGTGAGGCGTGTGGCGCTGGTAGAAACCGTCGGTGTAACCCCGGTTGGCAAGTCCTTCGAGCTGGCCAAGCAAGACCGGGTCGAGGCCGCGGCCGGCGACGGCGTCGTCAATGGCCTGGCGGTAGGCCTGGCAGGTGCGCGCGACGTAGTAGGGGCTTTTTGTGCGGCCTTCGATCTTGAAGGAGTCGATGCCGATCTCGGTGAGGCGCTGGACGTGCTCGATGGCGCGCAAGTCCTTGGAGTTCAGGATGTAGGTGCCGTGTTCGTCCTCTTCGATGGGCATGTACTCTCCGGGACGCTTGTGGGGCTCTTCCAGCAGATGTACATCGCCAGTGCCGCAGCTCTTGGCTTCGTGGGTCTTGAAATCCCAGCGGCAGGAGTTGGTGCAGCTGCCCTGGTTGGGATCCCGATGGTTGAAGTAGCCCGACAGCAGGCAGCGCCCGGAATAGGCGATGCACAGCGCGCCGTGGATGAAGACTTCGAGTTCGGTGTCGGGGCAGTCCTGGCGGATGCTCGCAATCTCGTCCAGGGACAGCTCGCGGGACAGGATCACCCGCAAGATGCCGGCCATCTTCCAGAAACGCACGGCGGCTGCATTAACGGTGTTGGCCTGCACGGACAGGTGGACTGGCATGTCCGGGAAATTCTCACGGACCATCAGGATCAGGCCTGGGTCCGACATGATCAGGGCGTCGGGCTTGAGGGCGATGACCGGTGCGATGTCCTTGATGAAGGTCTTGATCTTGGCCCCGTGGGGATAGATGTTGGCGACCACGTAAAAGCGCTTGCCGAGCGTGCGGGCGCGCTGGATGCCGTCGGCGAGGACCGGCAGGTCGCCGAAGTCGTTGTTGCGCACGCGCAGGGAGTAACGTGGCTGGCCGGCGTAAATGGCGTCGGCGCCAAACGCGAAGGCGGTGTCGAGCATGGCCAGCGAGCCGGCTGGTGCGAGAAGTTCCGGGTGTTTCTGAGGCATGAAAGGTATTCGGGGTTGGGGCGATGGGTCAGCGGTTTTCCAGCATCTCTTTCCACTGGGCGAGCGCAGGGCTCTGGGACTCGAGTTGGTGCTGAAGAACCTGTTCTGCCATTTCGAGCATGGCTTTTTGTTCCTTGCTCAGGAAGCAAGGGTATTGGGGGGCGAGGTGTATCACGAGGTCGCCGGCATGCCTGCGGCCCCGGCCGGGAAAGCCGGCCTGGGGAACGCGGATCGGCTGTTTGCCAGCCATTTCCGGTAGCAGGACTTCCCGTAGACCGTCGAGGTCGGGCGCTTCGATGGTGCCGCCGGCGAGGAGTCGAAAAATGCTGACCGGCACCGTGACGTGGATGTCGTGCCGGTCGAGACGGAACAGGGCGTGGGGACGGGTCCGGATCGTCAGGTAGAGGTCGCCTGGCGCGCCGCCTTCGGGGGCCGCTCCGCCTTGTCCGGCAATGCGCAGTTCGTCGCCAGGCAACATGCCCGGGGGCAGACTGACTGCGAGCTGGCGTTCGGCTGGGTGCCAGCCCCTCCCGTCACAACTCGGACAGCGGTGATCGGTGGTGAAGCCCTTGCCGTGACAATGGGTGCACGGCTTGAGCCCTGCCTTGCCGCGCAACCGCCCGCTGCCGTGACAATGGGGGCACATGGTAGTGCGGCCATAGTTGCGTTGGCCGCTGCCGTCACAGTCGGCGCAGTCGACACGGCCGTCGAGGGTGATCGAGATTGTTCCCCCGCGGGCCGCTTCGAGCAGGTCGACGGCAACTTCCATGCGGCGATCTTCGCCCTTGGCGGGCGCGGGATCGGCGGGCGTGCTGTCAGCCTCGTCGGCTTTGGCTTCGATCTCGGGTTCCGTTGGACGCGTCAAGCGTTCGAATGCCTCCCGGACGCGCCGGAACTCCTCGTGGGCTTCCGGCGCCGGATTGCGGTCCGGGTGCCAGCGCATGGCGAGGCGTTTGTAGGCGCGTTTGATCTCTGCGGCGCTTGCGTCGGGGGCAACGCCGAGAATTTGGTGGAAGTTTACGGCGGACATTTCGCTATTCTAATCGGCGGACGTCGATTGAGGGTCGGGATGGGAGTGTGCGGATGAATGTGATGCAGAGCTTGGTGTTGGCGGTGATGCTGTGGCTTGTCGGTGGAGCGGGGTGGGCGGCAACGTTACGGGTGGGGCCAAATGAGTCCATCCGCAGAATCGCCGAGGCTGCGCGAGTAGCCAGGGATGGTGATGTCGTGGAAATCGTTGCGGCTAACTATCAGGGGGATGCGGCGGTAGCCGTGTGGCCCCAGGCTCGCCTGACGATTCGCGGTGTCGGTGGCCGCCCGGTTCTGGTGGCGGCTGGGCAGAGTGCCGAGGGCAAGGGCATCTGGGTCGTGCGTGGCGCCGATGTACTCATCGAGAACATCGTCTTCCGGGGCGCGCGGGTGCCGGATCTCAACGGCTCGGGTATCCGTCACGAGCAGGGGCGGCTGACGGTGCGGAACTGCCTGTTCGACGACAACGAAATGGGCATTCTGACGGCCAACCGGGATTCTCTGACACTGACCGTCGAGAACTCGGAGTTTTCCCATGGTGTTCTGGCGACGCCCCGTTTGAGTCACCTGCTTTACGCAGGACGTATCGCTCGCCTGGAGGTTCGTGGCAGCTACTTTCATCACGGCTTGATCGGCCATCTGCTGAAGAGTCGGGCACGTTTCAGTCTGATCGAATACAACCGGCTGACCGACGAGAACGGAGGACGAGCGAGCTATGAACTGGAGTTTCCCAATGGTGGCGTGGCGATAGTGATCGGTAACCTGATTCAACAGTCGGCGGCTACTGAAAATAAACGCATGGTCGCCTTCGGGGCAGAAGGCCTGACGTATGAGCGGAATAGCGTCGTTCTTTCCAGCAATACCCTTGTGGATGGGCTGCCGGCGGGCGGGGAGTTTCTGGCGGTGTGGACACCCGAGCGTGTCGAGGTGAGGACGTTCAACAACTTGCTGGTCCGTACCTGCGATGGATTGATGTGCGTCGAAAAGCAGTTGAGAGAGGCGGGCAGCCGTATTCAAAAGGGGCAGTTGCCGTGGCGCGATGGAGTCTTCCCTGCAGAGTTCGGGAATCGACTGATCTCCAGGGCAGATGCCGGTTCGCTTCTGGCTCCTGGTGCCTACGGCTCCCCACTGAAGGATGGCCCCGGGCCGGTGGCCCCCGGTAGCTTGGAAGGCGTTTCTCTCGTTCCCAGCAGAGAGTACGTGCATCCTGCTCAGAGCCGGGCGCTGCCGGATGGCTTGCCGGCCGTGCCCGGGGCGTTCCAGCCTTAGGTGTCGGTCTTGCGCCTTTCCTGGCGGCATTCGTGCAGGATTTCCACCGAGCCATCCTCGCGGGCGACTTCCATGCGCACGGCGAACCCCCACAGGCGGGCGACGTGTTTCAGTACTTCGTCCGCGTCGCCGCTGAGCGGACGGCGCTGGTAGGCCTGGTGACGTAGCGTCAGTGAGCGGTCGCCGCGCAGGTCCACATTCCAGACCTGCAGATTGGGTTCGCGGCTGCCCAGGTTGTAGTTGTCGGACAGAATCTCTCGTACCCGACGGTAACCTTCTTCGTCATGGATCGCAGATACCTTGAGCTTGGACTCCTTGTCGTCGTCCAGGATCGCGAACAGGCGGAAGTCGCGCATGACCTTGGGTGACAGAAACTGGGCGATGAAGCTCTCGTCCTTGAAGTTGCGCATCGCGAAGTCGAAGGTTTCCCGCCAGTCGCTGCCGGCGATGTCCGGAAACCAGTAGCGATCCTCGTCGGTGGGGTTTTCGCAGATCCGGCGGATGTCCTGCCACATCGCAAAGCCCAGCGCGTAGGGGTTGAGGCCGTGATACCAGGGTTCGTTGTAGCTGGGTTGATAGACAACGTTGGTGTGGGAGTGCAGGAACTCCAGCATGAAGTTGTCCGCGAGCAGGCCTTCGTCGTATAGCGTGTTGATGAGGGTGTAGTGCCAGTAGGTGGCCCAACCTTCGTTCATGACCTGGGTCTGGCGCTGCGGGAAGAAGTACTGCCCGACCTTGCGGACGATGCGCACCACTTCGCGTTGCCAGGGTTCGAGCAGCGGTGCGTTCTTCTCGATGAAATAGAGCAGGTTCTCCTGGGGCTCCGAGGGAAAGCGCCGCTGCTCCACGGCCTGGGTCTTGACGTGGGCCGTTGGCAGCGTCCGCCACAGGTCATTGACCTGGCTCTGCAGGTACTCGGCGCGCTCCCGCTGGCGGGTCAGTTCCTTGTTGAGGGACAGCTTTTCGGGACGCTTGTAGCGGTCGACCCCGACGTTCATCAGTGCGTGGCAGGAGTCGAGCAGCAGTTCGACTTCCTCCTCGCCGTAGCGCTCCTCGCACTCGGTGAGGTAATTCCGGGCGAAGATCAGGTAGTCGATGATCGCGTCGGCATTGGTCCATTGCTTGAACAGGTAGTTGCCCTTGAAGAAGCTGTTGTGGCCGTAGGCCGCGTGGGCGATCACCAGTGCCTGCATCGTCATGGTGTTTTCTTCCATGAGATAGGCGATGCAGGGGTTGGAGTTGATGACGATCTCGTAGGCCAGCCCCATCTGCCCGCGTCGGTAGCTTTTTTCTGTCTGCAGGAAGCTCTTGCCGAAGGACCAGTGGTGGTAATTGACGGGCATGCCCACCGACGAGTAGGCGTCCATCATCTGCTCGGAAGTGATCAGCTCGATCTGGGTGGGATAGGTGTCCAGCCCGTAGTTCCTGGCCACACGGTCGATCTCGGCGTGGTAGGCCTCGATCAGTTCGAATGTCCATTCGCCGGGGGCGGGCAGGGGCTGTTTCCGTTTTTGTCTTTTCGCGCTCATACGAGTTTCTTCTTGAAAAGTTCCCGGAACACCGGATAGATGTCCGGCAGGCCCTCGATGTGCTGCATGGCGAAGTTGGGATGGGCGCCGATCAGCTTTTCGTATTCCCGCCACAGGTTCTGTGGTTCGCCCGGCGTGATCTCGATGTAGGCGAAGTACTGGACGAAGGGCAGGATGGTGTCGGCGAGCAGTTCGCGACAGTGCGGCGAGTCGTTCTCCCAGTTGTCACCGTCGGAAGCCTGGGCGCCGTACACGTTCCAGGCTCCGTTCAGGTAACGGGCGTGCAGGATGTCCTTCATCATCTCGAGCGCGCTGGAAACGACCGTGCCGCCGGACTCGCGGGAGTGGAAGAAGTCCTCCTCGTTCACTTCCTTGGCGATCGTGTGGTGGCGGATGAACACCACTTCGATGTGCTCGTAGGTGCGCGTCAGGAACAGGTAGAGCAGCATGAAGAAGCGCTTGGCCGTGGCCTTCTTGTCCTCGTCCATCGAGCCCGACACGTCCATGATGCAGAACATCACGGCCTGGGTGGTCGGCTTGGGCACCTTGATCCGGTTGTTGTAGCGCAGATCGAAGGTGTCGATGAAGGGGATGGCCTCGATCTTGGCGCGCAGGATACCGATCTCGTCCTTCAGCTTGAGGACTTCCGGATCGTCCTCCGGGCGCGTTTCAAGCAGTTCGTCGAGTTGCTGCTGAAGCTCCCGCAACTGGCCGCGATAGGGAGAGCCGAGGGCCAGCCGGCGGCCCAGTGCGCCGCGCAGGGAGCGGACCACGTTGATGTTGGCCGGCGTGCCGTCGTTGGTGAAGCCGGCGCGCTGGCTCTTGTACTCGTGGATGCGGGCAAGCTGGGTCTTGACCAGGTTGGGCAGGGCCAGGTCGTCGAAGAAGACGTCGAGGAACTCCTCGCGTGACAGGTTGAAGACGAAATCATCCTCACCTTCGCCGTCCTTGCTGGCCTTGCCCTTGCCGGTTCCGCCCCCGCCGCCGCCCTGCGGCCGGTTGATCTGGTCACCTGACGAGAACTGGTCGTTGCCGGTGAAGACGTTTTCCCAAATGCCGCCGCGGCCATGATGGAATTGCGGCTCAGACAGGTCCTTTGACGGAATGGTGACACTCTCGCCGTTGTCCAGATCCTTGATGGAGCGGCCGGATATTGCGTCGGCCACGGCTTCGCGGATCTGGTTCTTGAAGCGGCGCATGAATCGCTGCCGGTTTACAGCACTCTTGTTCTTGCTGTCGAACCGGCGGTCGATGATACGAACCATTCGAGCCTCCCGAATTGTTGGCGTTCACCGCCGGCCGCCCAGTCGGGCGCCGGCGAGCGGACGATCAAGACGACTTGCGGACGCGCAAATACCATTCGCACAGCAAGCGTACCTGCTTCTCGGTGTAGCCCTTTTCGATCATGCGATTGACGAAGTTCTGGTGCTTCTTCTGTTCGTCCCCGCTGGCCTTGGCATTGAAGCTGATGACCGGCAGCAGGTCCTCGGTATTGGAGAACATCTTCTTCTCGATGACGGCCCGCAGCTTCTCGTAGCTGGTCCAGCTGGGGTTCTTGCCGCTGTTCTTGGCGCGCGCCCGCAGCACGAAGTTGACCACCTCGTTGCGGAAGTCCTTCGGGTTGCTGATGCCAGCCGGCTTCTCGATCTTCTCGAGCTCGTCGTTGAGCGCGTTGCGGTCGAGGATCTCGCCGGTGTTCTGGTCGCGGTATTCCTGGTCCTGGATCCAGAAGTCGGCGTAGGTGACGTAGCGGTCGAAGATGTTCTGGCCGTACTCGCTGTAGCTTTCGAGATAGGCTGTCTGGATCTCCTTGCCGATGAACTCGGCGTAGCGGGGGGCGAGGAACTCCTTGATGAAGGCCAGGTAGCGGGCTTCGTTCTCCGGCGGGTACTGTTCCTGGGCGATCTGCTGTTCCAGCACGTACATCAGGTGTACCGGATTGGCCGCGACTTCCCGGTGGTCGAAGTTGAAGACCTTGGACAACACCTTGAACGCGAAGCGGGTGGACAGGCCGTTCATGCCTTCGTCCACACCCGCGTAGTCGCGGTATTCCTGATAGCTCTTGGCCTTGGGGTCGGTGTCCTTCAGGTTCTCGCCGTCATAGACACGCATCTTGGAGAAAATGCTTGAGTTCTCGGGTTCCTTGAGCCGCGACAGCACCGCAAACTGGGCCATCATCTTGAGGGTATCCGGGGCGCAGGGGGCGTTGGACAGGGAGCTGTGGGCCAGCAGCTTGTCGTAGATGCGGATCTCGTCGGAAATCCGCAGGCAGTACGGCACCTTCACGGTGTAGATGCGGTCGAGGAAAGCCTCGTTGTTGCGGTTGTTGCGGAAGGCCATCCACTCGGACTCGTTGGAGTGGGCCATCACGATGCCGTCGAAGGGGATCGCGCCGAAACCTTCAGTGCCCTTGTAGTTGCCTTCCTGGGTCGCAGTGAGCAGCGGGTGCAGCACCTTGATCGGCGCCTTGAACATTTCGACGAATTCGAGCAGGCCCCGGTTGGCCAGGCACAGGCCGCCGGAGTAGGAGTAGGCATCCGGATCGTCCTGGGAGTACTGCTCCAGCTTGCGGATGTCGATCTTGCCGACGAGGGACGAGATGTCCTGGTTGTTCTCGTCGCCCGGCTCGGTCTTGGCAACCGCGATCTGGCGCAGCACCGAGGGGCGCAGCTTGACAACACGGAACTTGGTGATGTCGCCGTTGAACTCGTGAAGGCGCTTGACTGCCCACGGGCTCATGATGGTGTTGAGGTAGCGGCGCGGAATCCCGTAGTCGTCCTCCAGGATCGCCCCGTCCTCGACCGAGCTGAACAGGCCCAGCGGCGACTCATGCACCGGCGAACCCTTGATCGCGTAGAAAGGGATCTTCTCCACCAGGCTCTTCAGCTTTTCGGCCAGGGAGCTCTTGCCGCCACCGACCGGGCCGAGGAGGTAGAGGATCTGTTTCTTTTCCTCCAGTCCCTGCGCCGCATGTCGGAAATACGACACGATGTTCTCGATCGATTCCTCCATTCCGTAGAAGTCACGGAAGGCCGGGTAGATCTTGATCATCTTGTTGGAAAAAATGCGCGACAGGCGCGGATCGAGCCGGGTGTCGACGAGCTCCGGTTGGCCGATGGCCTGCAGCATGCGCTCGGCGGACGTCGCGTAGGCCACGGGATCGGACTTGCACAGTTCCAGGTATTCCTGGACAGACATTTCCTCTTCCTTGGCGGACTCGAAGCGGGCCTGGAAGCTGGTAAAGATACTCATCTAAGGTCTCCTGGGGCACGGACCCGGACCGGGGCGCCGGGGTCGCCATGTATGTACTGGACATACGGTTGATGACGCAGATACTTGAGCACCTCGTGAAGCTAGTCGCACTTGCCGTGGAGGCTGACGGACACGGCCATTTCATTCCGTGTGATAGCAGAAAGATAAATGGAGTTCCGCATTGCGTGGGGCAGTTTTTCACATCTACCGCCCTAAAGCCAAGCACTGGCGCGGGGGCTGCGGATGGAGCAAAGGCCTGTGTTAGACTAAAGGTTTTTCCGACGACTCCGTCCGGCAGGAGGAGATAGACGGCACATGTTTTGCTACGTGTTGTCTGTCCTGCTTGCGGAGCGTTTTTGTCAAGAACGATCAGGGAATTATCTTTTCATGAGCAACCAGGTTACCGTGAGCGCGCTCGAGCGCCGTATCGACATGTCCGTGCAGCTGTCCGAAATCGACAAGGACGTCGAAGCGCGTCTGAAGCAGATGGCTCGTACCGTCAAGATGCCGGGCTTCCGTCCGGGCAAGGTGCCGTACCGTCTGGTCGCCCAGTCCTATGGCCCGCAGGCCCGCTCCGAGGCTATCGGTGCTGCCGTCGAAAAGGCCCTTGGCGAACAGATCCGCGCCCAGAGTCTGCGCGTGGCCGGCTACCCGAGCATCGAGCCGAAGGAATCCACCGCGACCGACGTGCTGGAATTCAGCGCCGTTTTCGAGGTCTACCCGGAAATCGTGATCAGTGACGTGAGTGGCCAGGAAGTCGAACGTCCCCAGCTGGCCGTCGGCGACGCCGAAGTGGACAAGACGCTGGACGTGCTGCGCAAGCAGCGCACCACTTTTGTGCCCGTCGAACGTGCTGCCCAGGACGGCGACCGCGTGACGGTGGACTTCACCGGCCGCAAGGATGGTGTTGAGTTCGACGGCGGCAAGGCGACCGACTTCCCGTTCGTGATCGGCGGCGGCCAGATGCTCAAGGATTTCGAAACCGCTGTGCTGGGTCTGAACGTCGGCGAGAGCAAGACTTTCGACATGACCTTCCCGGCTGACTACCACGCTGCTCATCTGGCTGATCAGACCGTGCAGTTCGAAGTCGTGCTGAAAAAGGTCGAAGAGCCCAAGCTGCCCGAGATCGATGCGGAGTTTGCCCGGTCCCTGGGCGTCGCCGACGGCGACGTGACCAAGATGCGCGAAGAAGTGAAGGCCAACCTGGAGCGCGAAGTGAAGCGCCGCGTGCAGGCCAAGCTGAAGGAGCGTGTGATGAACGTGCTGATCGAGACCCATCCGATCGAAGTGCCGAAGGCGCTGGTCGAGCAGGAGTCCAATCAGCTGGCCGAGAACGCCAAGAAGGATTTCGAAGCCCGCGGCATGAAGACCAAGGACCTGCCGATCGAGCCCGCCTGGTTTGCCGAGCAGGCCGTGCGTCGCGTCAAATTGGGTCTGATCATGTCCGAGCTGGTCAAGAGCAAGGACCTGCTGGCCAAGCCCGAGCAGATCCGTGCCGTGATCGAAGATTTTGCAGCAAGCTACGAAGACCCGACTGAGGTCGTGAGCTGGTACTACTCGCAGCCCCAGCGCCTGGCCCAGGCCGAGGCTCTGGTGATCGAGGACAATGTGGTCGAGTGGGTCGTCAGCAATGCCAAGACGACCGATGTCGCCACTTCTTTTGACGACTTGATGGGTAATGCGGCTTAATTCCGCGGAAGGCAACGGCAAATGAATCCCTTTACACCCCCGAATTCCCGTACTGACTGGGACCCGGTCGGCCTCGGCCTGATCCCGATGGTTGTCGAACAGAGCGGCCGCGGTGAGCGCTCGTACGACATCTACTCGCGTCTTCTCAAGGAGCGGGTGGTGTTCCTGGTTGGTCCGGTCAATGATGTAACGGCCAACCTGATCGTTGCCCAGTTGTTGTTCCTTGAGTCGGAGAACCCGGACAAGGACATCTTCTTCTACATCAACTCCCCCGGCGGTTCGGTCACCGCAGGGATGGCGATCTACGACACCATGCAGTTCATCAAGCCCAATGTCAGCACGCTGTGCATCGGGCAGGCTGCGAGCATGGGCGCCTTCCTGCTGGCGGCCGGCGAGAAGGGCAAGCGTTTCTCGCTGCCCAACTCGCGGATCATGATTCACCAGCCGCTGGGCGGTTTCCAGGGCCAGGCGTCGGATATCGAAATCCATGCCCGCGAAATCCTGTCCCTGCGCGCCAAGCTCAACGACATGCTGGCCAAGCACACCGGCCAGGCCGTCGAACAGATCGAGCGCGACACCGATCGGGACAACTTCATGTCTTCGGAAGAAGCCGTCCGTTACGGCCTGGTGGACAAGGTCCTGACCAGCCGCAACGACGTGGTTTGATGGTCTTCTAGCTTCAAGTACAGAGAGAAAGGGCAGTAATGGCGGACAAGAAAACAAGCGGTGAAAAGCTCTTGTATTGCTCGTTCTGCGGCAAGAGCCAACACGAGGTCCGCAAGCTGATCGCGGGTCCGTCCGTGTTCATCTGCGATGAGTGCATCGAGCTCTGCAACGACATCATTCGCGATGAGATTACTGCAGACACCGGTGGTGCCAAGGGTGTCAAGGGCGAGTTGCCGTCTCCGAAGGAGATCAGCGCGATCCTCGACCAGTATGTGATCGGCCAGGCTTCGGCGAAGCGCATCCTCTCCGTGGCGGTGTACAACCACTACAAGCGGCTGCGCCACCTGTCGAAGACCCATGACGAAGTCGAGCTGTCGAAGAGCAACATCCTGCTGGTCGGCCCGACGGGCTCCGGCAAGACCCTGCTCGCCCAGACCCTGGCACGCCTTCTCAATGTGCCCTTCGTGATGGCGGATGCGACGACTCTCACCGAAGCCGGTTATGTCGGCGAGGACGTCGAGAACATCATCCAGAAGTTGCTTCAGAAATGCGACTATGAGGTGGACAAGGCCCAGCAGGGCATCGTCTACATCGACGAGATCGATAAGATCTCCCGCAAGTCCGACAATCCGTCGATCACCCGTGACGTGTCCGGCGAAGGCGTGCAGCAGGCGCTGCTGAAGCTCATCGAAGGCACCATCGCGTCGGTTCCGCCGCAGGGCGGCCGCAAGCATCCGAATCAGGATTTCGTGCAGGTGGATACCACCAACATCCTGTTCGTCTGTGGCGGCGCCTTCGACGGCCTCGACAAGGTGATCCGCAACCGTACCGAGAAGGTCGGTATCGGTTTCGGCGCGGAAGTGAAGAGCAGCGAGAACAAGGATCTGTCCGAGTCCCTGCGTGAAGTGGAACCCGGCGATCTGATCAAGTTCGGCCTCATCCCCGAACTGATCGGTCGTCTGCCGGTGGTCGCGACGCTGCAGGAGTTGGACGAAGATGCGCTGATCCAGATCCTCATCGAACCGAAGAACGCGCTGATCAAGCAGTATCAGAAACTCTTCTCGATGGAAGGCGTCGAACTCGAAGTGCGTCCGGCGGCCCTGCAGGCGATTGCCCGCAAGGCGCTGAAGCGCAAGACGGGTGCCCGCGGCCTGCGCTCGATTCTCGAAGCCACGCTGCTGGATACGATGTACGAACTGCCTTCCATGGAAAATGTTTCCAAGGTAGTGATCGACGAAGGCATGATCGATGGCAGCGCCAAACCGATCCTGATGTACGCCGATCAACCCAAGGTCTCCGGCTCCAACTGACATCAAGCAGAAGTTTTTCGCAGGACTGCTTGAATTGATGTCGCTAGGGCCCCATATGGGGCCTTAGTGCCTTTAAAGGAATAATCATGTCGAGCACGCTTGACCTCCCCGAAGAACAGATCGAACTCCCGCTGCTGCCGCTGCGCGACGTAGTGGTGTTTCCCCACATGGTGATCCCGCTGTTCGTGGGGCGCCCCAAATCCATCAAGGCGCTCGAGAACGCCATGGAGGCCGGCAAGAGCATCCTGCTGGTGGCTCAGAAGTCCGCTGCGAAGGACGAGCCGTCGGCGGAAGACCTTTACGATCTCGGTTGTATCGCCAACATTCTGCAGATGCTCAAGCTGCCTGACGGCACCGTGAAGGTGCTGGTGGAAGGTGTGCAGCGTGCCCGCGTGGTGTCCGTCGAAGACCTGCGCACCCTGTTCGTCGCCAAGGCCCAGCCGATGCCGCTGGCCGATGTGCCGAACAACGAAGTCGAGGCGATGCGCCGGGCCATCATCAGCCAGTTCGACCAGTACGTTAAGCTCAACAAGAAGATTCCGCCGGAAATCCTCAGCTCCCTGTCGGGCATCGAGGAACCGGGTCGGCTTGCCGACACCATCGCCGCGCATCTGCCGCTGAAGCTCGAGCAGAAGCAGGAAATCCTCGAGATGTTCGATGCCGGTCAGCGTCTCGAGCGCCTCCTCAACCAGCTCGAAACGGAGCTGGACATCCTCCAGGTCGAAAAGCGCATCCGTGGCCGCGTCAAGCGCCAGATGGAGAAGAGCCAGCGCGAGTACTACCTCAACGAGCAGGTCAAGGCCATCCAGAAGGAGCTCGGCGAGGGCGAGGACGGCGCCGATCTCGAGGAGATGGAGAAGAAGATCAAGGCTTCCGGCATGACCAAGGAAGCCACCGCCAAGGCCCAGGCTGAGCTCAAGAAGCTGCGCCTGATGTCGCCGATGTCCGCCGAGGCGACCGTGGTCCGCAACTACATCGAGACCCTCGTCGGCCTGCCGTGGAAGAAGAAGTCGCGCATCAGCAAGGACCTGGCTGAAGCCGAGAAGGTTCTCGACACCGAGCACTATGGCCTCGAGAAGGTCAAGGAACGCATCCTCGAGTATCTTGCCGTGCAGCAGCGTGTCGACAAGCTGAAGGCGCCGATCCTGTGCCTCGTCGGCCCCCCGGGCGTCGGCAAGACCTCCCTTGGCCAGTCGGTGGCCCGTGCCACCAACCGCAAGTTCGTGCGCATGAGTCTCGGCGGTGTCCGTGACGAGGCCGAGATCCGTGGTCACCGTCGGACCTACATCGGCTCCATGCCGGGCAAGATCCTGCAGAACATGTCCAAGGTTGCAGTGCGCAACCCGCTGTTCCTGCTCGACGAAGTGGACAAGATGGGCCAGGACTTCCGTGGCGATCCGTCTTCGGCGCTGCTCGAGGTGCTCGACCCGGAACAGAACTCGACTTTCGTGGACCACTACATCGAGGTGGAATACGACCTGTCGGATGTGATGTTCGTGGCCACCGCCAACACCCTCAACATCCCGGCGCCGCTGCTCGACCGGATGGAGGTGATCCGCCTGTCCGGCTACACCGAAGACGAGAAGGTGAACATCGCCCAGCGCTACCTTGTTCCGAAGCAGATGAAGAACAACGGGATCAAGCGCGAGGAACTGTCGGTCACCGAAGACGCGATCCGCGACATCGTCCGCTTCTACACTCGCGAAGCGGGTGTGCGCGGTCTCGAGCGCGAAGTGTCCAAGGTCTGCCGCAAGGTCGTGAAGGCGCTGGTCCTCGGCAAGCGCAAGGCCAAGGTGATCGTCAATGCCAAGACCCTCGACAAGTACCTGGGTGTGCGCAAGTACTCCTACGGCGTTGCCGAGAAGGAAAACCAGATTGGCCAGGTTACTGGCCTCGCCTGGACCGAAGTGGGTGGTGAACTGCTGACCGTCGAAGCGGTGGCACTGCCGGGCAAGGGCAAGATCATGACTACCGGCAAGCTCGGCGAGGTCATGCAGGAGTCCATCCAGGCGGCTCTGTCGGTGGTGCGTCGGCGTTCCAAGTCCCTGGGCATCCAGGAGGATTTCTACCAGAAGTCCGACATCCACATCCACCTGCCGGAAGGCGCGATTCCCAAGGATGGTCCGTCGGCGGGTATCGCCATCAGTACCGGCCTGGTGTCCGTGCTGACCGGTATTCCGGTGCGCTGCGATGTGGCGATGACTGGCGAAATCACGCTGCGCGGCGAAGTCCTGCCCATCGGCGGCCTGAAGGAGAAGCTGCTGGCTGCCGTCCGTGGCGGCATCCGTACGGCGCTGATCCCCGAGGAAAACGTCAAGGACCTCACCGACATTCCGGACAACGTGAAGAACGCGCTGGAGATCATCCCGGTGAAGTGGATCGACCAGGTGCTCGAGCACGCGCTGGAGCGCAAGCCGGAGCCGCTGCCGGACGTGCCGGCTGCCGAGGTGGCTGTTGCCGCTCCGGCGGAGACCCCGGACAACGGCGGGGTCGTGAAGCATTGATCGGCTTGTCTGTCGCCTGCATCAACTCGTCGGGTTGATGTAGGACTTCAGGTCAATAAAAAGGCCTTGAGCGGCTTGCCGTCGCTCGAGGCCTTTTTGTTTTCTGCTTTTTTTGCGGTGTTTTCAGGTGCGGCCCGAAGCGTAGTGACTTCGGGCTGCTCTTCAGTTTTCCAGGCTTCGTGCCAGCCGCCATTGCTTGACCAGCGCGTAGATCGCCGGGATCACTGCAAGGGTCAGCACTGTGGAGGAAATCATGCCGCCGACCATCGGTGCGGCGATGCGGCTCATGACTTCGGAGCCGGTGCCGGTGCTCCACATGATCGGTAGCAGGCCGGCCATGATCGCGACGACGGTCATCATCTTCGGGCGCACGCGTTCGACGGCGCCTTCCATCACCGCTTCGTACAGGTCGCCAACATGGGGTGTCCGGCCTTCCGCGCGGCATTCGGCCTTCACGGCCTCCCAGGCGTGGTCCAGGTATATCAGCATCACCACGCCCGTTTCCGCCGCGACACCGGCCAGCGCGATGAAGCCGACGGCGACTGCGACGGACAGGTTGTAGCCGAGCAGCCACATCAGCCATACGCCGCCGACCAGCGCGAAGGGCACCGACAGCATGACGATTAGCGTTTCGGTGATGCGCCGGAAGTTGAGGTAGAGCAGCACGAAGATGGTCAGCAGAGTGATCGGGATGACGATCTTCATCTTTTCGACGGCCCGCTCCATGTACTCGAACTGGCCGCTCCAACTCACGTAGTAGCCCGGCGGAAACTTGATCTGGTCGGCGACGGCCTTCTTCGCGTCAGCTACGTAGCCACCGATGTCGCGGTCGCGGATGTCCACATAGATGTAAGCGGAGAGCAGCGCGTTCTCGGTGCGGATGCCCGGTGTGCCCTTGGCGATGCCGACACGGGCGAGTTGGCCGAGCGGCACCATCGCGCCGCCCATCGTCGGCACCAGCACCTGGCTGGCGATCTGCTGGGGATCGGAGCGCAGTTCGCGCGGGTAGCGCACCGTGACGCCAAAACGCTCGCGGCCTTCGACGGTGGTGGTGACCATCTCGCCGCCGAGCGCGCTGGCGATGACGTCCTGCAGGTCACCGACGGCGAGGCCGTAGCGGGCCAGTTGTTCCCGGTCCGGCTCGATGTCCAGATAGAAGCCGCCAGTGATGCGCTCGGCGAAGGCGCTCGTGGTGCCGGGCACTGTTTTCACGACCGCTTCGATCTGCTTGGCGAGTTTCTCCATCTCGTCCAGGTCCTTGCCGAAGACCTTGATGCCGATCGGCGTGCGGATGCCGGTGGACAGCATGTCGGTGCGGGCCTTGATCGGCATCGTCCACGCATTGGCCACGCCGGGGAACTGCAAGGCCTTGTCCAGTTCGGCGATCAGCTTGTCGGTGGTCATGCCTGGCCGCCATTCGGACTGTGGCTTGAGGTTGATGACGGTCTCGAACATCTCCGGCGGCGCCGGGTCGGTGGCGGTGTTGGCACGGCCGGCCTTGCCGAACACCGACGTCACCTCGGGGAAGCTCTTGATGATTTTGTCCTGGGTCTGCATCAGCTCGGCGGCCTTGGTCATCGACATGCCGGGCAGGGACGTGGGCATGTAGAGGAGGGTGCCTTCGTTCAGCGTGGGCATGAATTCGGAACCCAGGCGGGACGCCGGATAGACAGACACGATCAGGGTGAGTACGGCCAGTGCGATGGTCAGCTTCTTCCTGCGCATCACCGTGGCGATGATCGGCCGGTACAGCCAGATCAGCGTCCGGTTAACCGGGTTCTTCGCCTCCGGCATGATCTTGCCGCGGATGAACAGCAGCATCAGCACCGGCACCAGCGTTACCGACAGCAGCGCCGCAGCGGCCATCGAGAAGGTCTTGGTATAGGCCAGCGGCGAGAACAGGCGGCCTTCCTGGCCTTCCAGCGTGAACACCGGCAGGAAGGAGACGGTGATGATCAAGAGCGAGAAGAACAGCGCCGGGCCGACCTCCTTGCAGGCGGCCAGCATCGCCTCGAAGCGCTCGGCGGTGGAGTGCCCTTCCGGCAGGCGCTCCAGGTGCTTGTGGGCGTTCTCGATCATCACGATGGCGGCGTCGATCATCGCGCCGATCGCGATGGCGATGCCGCCGAGGCTCATCAGGTTGGAGTTCATGCCCAGCAGGCGCATGGCGATGAAGGCCATCAGCACGCCCACCGGCAGCATCAGGATCGCCACCAGCGCGCTGCGCACATGGAGCAGGAAGACCACGCAGACCAGTGCCACGATGAGCGACTCCTCGATCAGTGTGCTCTTCAGGGTTTCAATGGCGCGGTGGATCAGCTCGGAGCGGTCATAGACGGTCTGTACCGACACGCCCTCCGGCAGGCCGGGGCCGATCTCGGCGATCTTGTCCTTCAGGTTGTGGATGACCTCCAGTGCGTTCTGGCCGTAGCGGGCCATCGCGATGCCGGCCACCACTTCGCCGTCGCCGTTCAGCTCGGTGAGGCCGCGACGTTCGTCCGGTGCGAGCTCGACGCGGGCGATGTCGCGGACCAGCACCGGCGTGCCGCCCTCGGCCTTGACCACCAGCGCCCCGATGTCGTCCTTGCCGCGCAGGTAGCCCTTGCCGCGCACCATGTACTCGGTCTCGGCCATTTCCACCACGCGGCCGCCCACGTCGCGGTTGGAGTCGCGGATCACCTGGGCGACCTTCATCAGCGGAATGCCGTAGGCGCGCAGCTTCACCGGATCGACGGTGACCTGGTAGGTCTGCACGAAACCGCCGATGGACGCCACTTCGGCGACGCCGTGGGCCTTGGCCAGCTGGTAGCGCAGGTACCAGTCCTGGATCGTGCGCAGCTCGGCGAGGGTCTTCTCCTTGGCGATCAGCGCGTACTGGTAGACCCAGCCGACGCCGGTGGCGTCCGGCCCGATCTGCGGTGTCACGCCCTTGGGCATGCGTCCGGCGGCGAAGTTGAGGTACTCGAGGACCCGCGAGCGGGCCCAGTAGATGTCGGTGCCGTCCTCGAAGATCACATAGACAAAGGAAGCGCCGAAGAAGGAGAAGCCCCGCACCACCTTCGACTTGGGCACCGACAGCATGGCCGTGGTGAGCGGGTAAGTCACTTGGTCTTCGACCACCTGGGGCGCCTGGCCGGGGTATTCGGTGTAGACGATGACCTGCACGTCGGAGAGGTCGGGCAGGGCGTCGATGGGTGTGCGCAGCACCGCGAAGACGCCGGCGAGGACGATGAATAGCGTGGCGAGCAGGATCAGGAAGCGGTTGCGCCCCGACCAGTCGATGAGCTTGGCGAGCATGAGCGGGGTCCTGTCAGTGTCCGGCGTGGGCCTTGGCTGTTGCTGCGGCGCCGGCCGGCTTGACCGCCGTGATCACCCATTCTCCAGGCTGGCGTTCGACGAACTCGAAGCTCACCCGCGCGCCGGGCTTGAGCGCTTGCTGCAGGGCTGGATTGGCCAGCTTGAAGTCCATGGTCATCGCCGGCCACTTGAGGCTGGGTACCGGGTCGTGGCTGAGGGTGACGGTGTTCTCCTTGGGGTCGAGACCATCCACTGTGCCCTCCGTGCGATGGCCGACGGAGGCGGGCGCTGCGGCTGGTTTGGTGCTGTGGTCGGCGTGACCGAAGCCGTCCAGCGCGGCCTTCAGGTTGCTCTCCGCGTCGATCAGGAAATTGGCGGCAACGACGACCTGCTCGCCGGCCTTGATGCCTTGCAGTACCTCGATGTGGTTTTCGCTGCGGCCGCCCAGCTTCACGTCGCGCGGCTCGAAACGGCCTTCGCCATGGGCGACGAGGACGATCTGGCGCGTGCCGCTGTCGATGACCGCCGAGTTCGGCACGGTCACGACCTGCTGCCGGCTGCCGACCGGTAGCTCCAGCTGCGCGAACATCGCCGGCTTCAGCAGCAGGCCGGGATTGGCCAGCTCCACACGGACGGGCACGGTCCGCGTCTCGGCGTTGAGGGTCGGATAGACATAGCTCACCTTGCCCTCGAAGACTTTGTCTGGATAGGCGTTGATACGCACCCTGGCGAGACTGCCGCTGTGGACTTGCCCGATGTCCTGCTCGAACACGTCGGCGACCACCCATACGGACGAGAGGTCGGCGACCTGATACAGGGCCTCGCCGGGCATGAAGCGCATGCCTTGCAGGGCCTTCTTCTCGGTGACGATGCCGGCCACTGGCGAGCGGAAGGTGAGCGTGCGCTTGGTGGCGCCCGACTTGGCGAGGGCGCGGATCTGCTCTTCCGAGATGTCCCAGTTGCGCAGGCGCACCAGGCTGGATTCGGCAAGCTGCTTCATGCCGCTCTGCGCCTCGCTGCCTGCATCCTTGAGCGCTTCGACGCCCTGGGCGGCGATGGCGTATTCGCGCTGGGCAGACACCAGCTCCGGGCTATAGACCTCGAACAATGGTTGCCCCTTGGCGACCGGCTGGCCGGTCACGTTTACATGCAGGCGCTCGACGTAACCCTCGAATTTCGGTGAGATCGCGAAGCTGCGCCGCTCGTCGATCTCCACCCGGCCAGCAGCACGCACCGTGCGCTCGAGGCTGCGCAGTTCGGCGGCTTCGGTACGTACGCCCAGCTTCTGGACCTTGTCGGTGCTGATCTTCACCGTTCCGGCCGCTGCGGGCGCGTCGTCCGCCTCGCCTTCATAGACTGGGATGTAGTCCATCCCCATCGGGTCCTTCTTGGGGGTCGGCGACGTATCCGGCAGGCCCATCGGGTTGCGGTAGTACAGCAGCTTGCGCTCCCGCTTCGCGCCGTCCGGCGCCGCAGCGACCGGGCTGTCCGCCTGCTGCGCGCCGGCCGAGGGGCGTTGCCCAAGCCAGTAGCCGCCACCGGCAGCGAGGGCGACGGCGAGGCCGACGGCAATGCCTGCGCCTGCTTTCATAGGTCTTCTCCGAGAATGCGTTCTATGTCGGCCAGGCGCAGCTGCGCCTCGGCCTGGGCCTTGATGCCGCTCTGGCGGGCCTGCTTGATCTGCCGCTGGGCGTCGAGCAGGGTGGCGAAGTCCACCTTGCCGGTCTCATAACCTGCGAGGGCGGCCTTGAAGCTGAGCTCCGCTTGCGGCAGCAGGCTGGTGGTGGTCAGTGTCTCGGTCTGGCGGGCCGATTCGAGGCCTGACAGGTTCTCCGCGAGCTCGCCGAGCACCTGATTGGCGGTTGCGTCGTGGCGAGCCCGGGCGGCGGACAGCATGGCTTCCGATTCCCTTTCCTGGGCACGGCGGGTGCCTTGCTGCAGCGGCAGATTCAGCTCGACCATCAGCTCCCATTCACGCACGGCGCCCTGGTACTGGATCGGCGAGATGCCCAGCGTGAAATCGGGGTAACGGTTCTTGTACGTGAGTTCGCGGTTCTTCTCGGCGGCACGGATACGGGCTTCGTCGGCAAAGAGCTGCGGATTGCGGGCACGCACACGTTCTTCGAGCGTGGCCGGATCGAGCCGGGCGGCGGCGGGCAGCGGGCGCAGGCGTTGGGGCGGCGCCAGCGGCGCGGCGCTCGGCCGGGCCAGCAGCGCGTTGAGCCGTGCCTGCAGCTGCCGGTGCTCGTTCTGCAGCGCGAGCAGTTCGCTCTTCATGCCGGTCTGTTCGACCTGGGCGCGGATCACGTCC
The DNA here is from genome assembly GCF_056724105.1 of Zoogloea sp. GDB6. NCBI lineage: Bacteria > Pseudomonadati > Pseudomonadota > Betaproteobacteria > Rhodocyclales > Zoogloeaceae > Zoogloea > Zoogloea sp. GDB6. The sequence goes on from NZ_CM161497.1 coordinate 2,083,285, forward strand.
TGCTGGGCGGCCAGGCCGCCGGCGTAGCGGACCTGGGCGATCTTCTCGAGACGCACCATCAGATCAAGGATCTCACGGGTCAATTGCTCGTTGCGGGAGACGTACTGGAGCTGGGCGTAGGTGCTCTTGATGCGGCCAGCGAGTTCAGCCCAGGTGCCGTTGGCCCGTCCGCTGGCGCCACGGGCGTCGAGCTCGGCGATCTCCCGCTTGAGATCGCGTTTGCCCAGCCACGGCACGTCCTGCATCAACAGGTAGCGCGTGCTGCCGACCTGGGCTGGCAGCAGGGCTGGATTCTGATCGCCCATGCGGGTGATGTCGCGTAGCTCGGTGCGGAACTTCGGGTCGGGCAGGGCGCCAGCTGGAGTCACCCGCTCGGCCGCAGCGTCGGCCTCGTGGCGCATGGCCGCGTAGTCCGGATTGTGCTCGCGGGCATAGGCGAGCAGGGACTCCACATCGGCGCCGATCAGCGCTTCCTGCGCCTGGGCGCTCACGCCGATGGCACACAGCAGCACGGCAAGCAGGTTTCTGGCGCGACATGGTATTCGCGTTCTCATTGTTTGCTCCCTGAACATCACTGGGGCAGGTCCGGCGTGCCTCGCGATCAGGCGATGCCGGGCTGCACGCTCACTTGCGCTTCAATTCCACGACGGTCATCGCACCGTTCACCTGGTCCGCCGCGAAGAGGATCTGGTCGCCGGCCTTGAGCTGGTCGAGCCATGCGGGATCCTTCACGCGGAACATCATCGTCATCGCCGGCATGCCGTTCGGCAGCGGGCCGTGGGACAGGGTCACGCGCCCGGCGGCCTTGTCCACCTTTTTCACCAGGCCTTCAGTCAGCGTCGCCGGGGCCATGGCATGGTTGCCGTGGTTGTGGGTGTCGGCCGTTTGAGGCTTGTCGTTGGCGGCGAGGGCCGGCAGCGCTGCTGCGGCAAATAGGGCTGTGAGGATGATTCCAAGGGGCGTTTTCATGATGACTGGCTCCAGAGGTGCTGAAGAGATGGCCCATTCTGGCAAGCCTTCACCGACGGGAAGCTGTCCCGGAAATTACATTTCTGTAATCTTGAGCGGATCAGTGTTGATGCTTGAAGCCGGGCGGATGGGTATGGCCCTGCTTCTTCCCGGCGTGCGCCGATGCTGGCTCATCGTCGTGACGGCCTGCCTGCTCGCTGTGCTCATGGTGGTCATCGTCGTCGTCATGCTCGTGCCCTTCATGATGCTCATCCAGCCCACCGTGGCTGTGCCCCTCGCTGGAGGCGACCAGGGCACGATAATCGGCAGTAGTCAGTCCAGGCAGCTGCTGAATGAACGCGACCAGATCCCAGATCGCCTCGTCCTCCATTCCCCCCTTGGACCAGGCCGGCATGCCCGACGCCTTGATGCCATGCTTGATGATCCAGAACCGACGTGCCTGGGCAAACTGCGGGTCGAGCGCGGCGGCCGGCTTGTCGGCAAGCCTGGGCGGTGTTGGATACAGCCCCTTGCGGATTTCCGAGTCTTCCGCGCCTGGCGACAGGTGACATCCCACACACATCGCGTCGTAGTTTCCCGAGCCGCGGCGAACGCGTTCGGGAGTGGCCAGATCGACGGGCGGCTCGATGTCGCGCGCCCGAACCGCAATGGAGCGCTCACGGGCAAATTCGAGCAGGCGATAGGTCAGCGGAGCATGTGGCTTGTCGGCCGCAACGTCGATGGCGCCGGCGTAAAGGGCGATCGCGCCTGCCGCCAAGCCCGTGACGGCCAGCGCTGAAACGATGGTCAGAGTCTTGTTCATTCCTGGGTTCCTTGCTGCCCGGCATGAGCGCGGGCTCGCTATTGTTGTGCGCCTGGCAAAACTGGTTTGCCGTCACACTTCTGTTTCAAATCGTCGAGTGGGGTTACAGTGCGGGGTATCGGTACGCCGAATCAACCCCTGTGTTTCAAGATCCGTTCCAGAATGAGTGAAATCGCCCCCCAACTCTCGTATGTAGGCTCCTGTGAATTACCCACGCAGTGGGCCAAGTTTCAACTCCACGGTTTCGTCGATGAGCGGACCGACAAGGAGCACGTTGCCCTGACCCTGGGCGACATCGCCAACGGCGAACCTGTGCTGGCCCGCGTTCATTCGGAATGCCTGACCGGTGACGCGTTGTTCAGCCAGCGCTGCGATTGCGGTGCGCAGCTCGAAGAGGCGCTGCGCCGGATCGCCAAGGCGGGCAGGGGCGTGCTCATGTATCTCCGTCAGGAAGGCCGTGGCATCGGCCTGATCAACAAGATCCGCGCCTATCAGTTGCAGGACGGCGGGGCCGATACCGTCGAGGCCAATACCGCGCTTGGTTTTCCAGCCGATATGCGCAGCTATGAGCTGTGCAAGCCCATGCTGGCGCATCTTGGTGTTGGCGCCCTGCGCCTGATGACCAACAATCCGCGCAAGGTCGCCGCACTGACCGATGTCGGAATCGAGGTTGTCGAGCGTGTTCCGCTGGAAGTGGGCAATAACTGCTGGAATCAGCGCTACCTGTCCACCAAGCGACGCAAGCTGGGGCATCTGCTCACGTCCGAGCGGGCATGAACGCCGCATCGCCGAGCGTGGTCGATCTGTTTGCGCATTACTGGTCGGCGAAAGAGATTGCGGTCAACCTCATCGTTTTCTCCAATCTGCTCGGGGCGCTGCTGCTTGGCCTGCTGGTCGGTTACGAACGTAGCTACCACGGCCGGGCTGCCGGCATGCGGACCTATGGACTGGTCTGCATGGCGTCCTGCGCGCTCACGGTAATCGTCGGCTATCCGGGGTCCTGGTACGGTGGGAGTGCGCTTACGGAACTGATCGGCCATGCGCCGCCCGATCCGACGCGGGTCATCCAGGGCATCGTATCCGGCGTCGGCTTCCTCGGCGCCGGGGTGATCATGAAGGAGGGCCTCAACATCAGCGGCCTGACCACCGCTGCGTCGATCTGGTCTTCTTCGGCGATCGGCGTGCTGGTCGGGGTTGGTTTCTATTCGGCAGCGATCCTGCTGACGTTGCTCTCCGCCGCGCTGATGATGTGGGCGTCGAGGCTGGAAAAATGGCTGCCTTCCCGTCACGCCGTATCCATTGTGCTGCGCTTCCGCGCGGGTTTTCATCCCAACGAGGCGGTACTGTCTTCCATCGCCCGGGCACGCGGCTATGAAGTGGCTGCCGGCTCCATCCAGATCCATCGCTCTAACGACTGCGAAGAGTGGCGTTACGTGGCAGTAGCGCTCAACAAGGATTCGGCGATGTCGATTGCCGCCTTGTCTGCGGAGCTGCGGCATTTCGACGGCATCGAGGAGTTCCACCTGTCCTACGCACGAAATTGACGGCTAGGGCTGATTTGTCGATAGACGTCCATGGGCATGGCGTATCGCTGCGCACCAAGCTAGAATGCCGCCCTCGCTCTCCGTAGTTCAATGGATAGAACGGGCGCCTCCTAAGCGCCAGATACAGGTTCGATTCCTGTCGGGGGGACCAAACTACTGGTTCAGGCAGTATCAAGCAGCATCAGAAACACACGAAAAGGCCCGCCGTTGCGGGCTTTTTTGTTTTCCGGGCGTATCATGCCGTGTCATCGCATACCCCTGAATCTCACGGTCTTTGGGGGTACATCTGGGGGGGCTTTTTGATACCCCTGACTTTTGGTCGTGCAGATACCCCCAGGAGGCGTCTTTGCCCCTTACTGATACTGCAGTCCGCAAGGCCCAGCCGGGCGAAAAGCCCTACAAACTGGGGGATGAGAAAGGCCTGTTCCTGCTGGTCGGCACCAAACCGGGAGCCCTGTACTGGCGCTTCAAGTACCGGTTTTCCGGAAAAGAGAAGCTGCTCGCCCTCGGCGTCTATCCGGAAGTTTCCCTGAAGCTCGCCCGGCAGAAGCGTGACGAAGCCCGCCGCACCGCAAAGATCGCCCGTAAGGTGGCGGCCGACTCCTCCTTCGAAGTCGTCGCCCGTGAATGGCACGAGAAGCAGAAAGGCGAGTGGGTGGAGACGTACGCGGCCAAGGTGCTCACATCCCTGGAGTAAGACCTCTTCCCCAGCCGTGGGCGCCGCCCGATAGCCGAAATCAGCGCCGCCAAAATGCTGGCCACGCTCAAGAAGGTCGAAGCCCGTGGTGCCCTGGAGACCCTCAAGCGTGTCCGCCAGCGGGCCAGCGACATTTTCCTGTACGCCATCGCCACCGGCCGGGTGGAGAACAACCCGGTCACCGTGCCGCACCCGAAGAAAGACCTGCCGCCCGGCACGCTGCATTCCATCCTGAAGCAAGCCGGCCTGAAGTAATGGAGATCCTGACCATGCGCTACCCGATTGCAATCGAACCCGGTGACGATACCCACGCCTGGGGGGTAGTCGTGCCCGATCTGCCCGGCTGCTTCTCTGCTGGCGATACCCTCGATGAGGCCATCGAGCACGCCCGCGAAGCCATCGAGCTGCACATCGATGGGCTGCTGGACGATGGCGAAGCTGTCCCGCCGGCCCGGCCTATCGGTGCGCATCAGGGGAGACCGGAGTTCGTCGGCTGGATCTGGGCTCTGGTCGAAATCGATCCGGCCATGCTCGATGACCAGATCGAACGGGTGAACATCACCCTGCCGCGGCGGGTGCTCTCCCGTCTCGACCGGGCCGCCAAGGCGGCCGGGGAAACCCGCTCCGGCTACATCGCCCGCTTGGCGATTGGCGGACACCTGTAAGCGTTCAGTTCATCACCAGCGCCGGGCATGTCCCGGCGTTTTGCTGTCTGGAGTGCCCCGTGCACACCATGCGGGGTCACTGCCGGGCTGCTCGTGGTGGCTCAGTAGTTCAATGGATGGAACGGACGGGTCGCGCACTTGCATGGGGTGCAAGGTCACGTAGGCCTATGTCCCGCATCTTGGAGATGGGCGGTACTGGGATCGAACCAGCGCTGCGTTATGAAGGAAACGCTCCCGTCGCTCGGACGGTGATGTTTGGGTACATCGATAGCCCGGACTGGGGTTCGATTCCCCCGGTGCCTGGCTTACGGGTTCGATTCCCGTTCCGGGCACCGTGACACCTGGAATCACAATCCAGTGCTCTGAACTGGCTGGCGGCAGAGATGGGATACGGTCTAGGTCGGTGAGCGGTCGCCCCCCGCTGGCGTCGGATTACGCTACCGCCAGTTCCACATGCTTCCCGGCCCGCGTCGCCAGTGTCACCAGCATGTCGAGGCTGAACTTGTCGTACTTGCCGCGTACCAGGTCGGAGACGCGGGACTGCCCGATCCCTAGCCGTTCCGCGGCCTGTTGCTGCGTCCAACCGTTCTCGGCAATGGCTTCACGCAAACTCACCATCAAGCCGGCTCGCAGGTTCAGCAGAGTGGCTTCTTCGGCAGAGAAGCCCAGGTCTGCAAACACGTTGCCGCTCGATTCGATGATTGCTTCGTTGGTCATGGTTCAGCCTCCAAGCTGCTTGTAACGACGGGCGGCCAGCTCAATGTCTTCCTTGCGTGTCTTCTGAATCTTCTTGTGGAAGGCGTGCAGCACGTACACGGCATCATCAAACTTGGCCACGTAGATCACGCGCCATTCCGCGAGCACATGGATACGAATCTCATAGGCACCGGAGCCAACGGCCAGCATCGGCTTGAAGTCGGAAGGTATCAGGCCAGACTGCACCGCGTGCAACTCGAAGCCGGCCTCCGGCGAGCCTCGGCGGGGAAGTCCTTGATGTCATCAAGACTGGAGCCGACAAAGCGGAGCGTTTTCATGGACTGGAATTATCCAATTAGTTAGATAATCCATCAAGCAGCACATCAGGGTGTCGAGCGCTCCTCAGTAAGAGCCCGGTGTGAACTTTCGCCACAGCTCAAAAGGCAAACCCCGCGTCTCCACCGACGACCAGACCTGCGAGAACCAGCGGCGCACCATCTCGGACCGCTACGCAGTCAACAAGTGGTTCTCCGATGACGGTGTGTCGGGCGCAGTAGCCGCGACTCAGCGTGCAGGCCTTTCCGATCTCCTCGCGATGCTCAACGATACCCAGTGCAAGCAGGCCAAGGCAGGCAAAAAGCCCCTGAAACTCAGCGAGGAGAAGGGCCTGTACCTGCTGATCGCTACCGCTGGCGCCAAGTATTGGCGCATGGACTACCGTTTTGCAGGCAAGCGGAAGACCTTGGCGCTGGGCGTCTATCCGGAAGCCCTGCTGAAGCGAGTGTTCCATGGTGTAGTGGAGCACTGGATTGCTCCAGACAACAAAACGCCAGGACGGGCCCGGCGTTGCTCGAAGAACGTAACTTGACCCATCCTCATCTTTTCGCTGCACGCTCAATGCGCTCTTTCAGATCCTCTGGAGCGTAGAAGACAAAGGATTGCCCTTGCTTGAACTTGTCGAGGAAGCCCAAGGCCTCCAGCTCGAGCAGGTCGGTTCGGGCCGTTTGATAAACCACGCTGTGAAACTGCTGATGTGCACTGACTCGATACGCCTCGCCTGGATTGCGAAGGGCGTGGGTGAGGAGAGTGCTCTGCCGGTGGTTGAGTCGTCCACGAAGCGCCGGTGAGCCAGCCAGCAGGCGCTGGGCATCTTTCTGTTCGTTGGTCTTGCGGGCAAGGTAGGCGTACAGCGCTTCGATGGACTTACGGATCGTGCCGAGCTGATGGAGAATGAAGTAGGTTGTGTCCCCTCCATCGGTTTCCGTGTGCAGGTAGGCGGTGACGTATTGAGCCGGCGCCTGGCGTAGAAACTGGGAGATGGAGAGAAACTCCATCAGCCAGTAGCCACTCCGGGCCATGGCCCAGTAAAACAGCGCACGAGCGGTGCGCCCGTTGCCATCCGCGAAAGGGTGGTCGTAGCCAATCATGAAGTGCAACAGAATGGCTCTTACGACGGGATGCACGAAAGGGGCACTCCCTTCGTCTGCATTTGCAAAGGCACACAGGCGCTCCAGGCGTGAAGGAAGTTCAGCCCAGTGCGGGGGATCGTGCAGAACCGTGCCACTCCTGTTATCTACCACTTTCACGTCGTCGCTTTGCCGCAGGCGCCCGGCATCGGAAGGGTCGTCTAGCGTGTCGGCGGTCAGCATCCGGTGAAGCTCCAGGATGCGTTCCGGGGTGATGGGTTGATCCCGCAGGCTCCGGATGTGCTCCATCGCGGTGTAGTTGTTGAAGATCATCGCCTCGCTGCGGTCCTTTGGGCGGCGTCCTTCCAGCAGCATGGCTTCCGCTACCCGCCGGGTCGTTGAAGCACCTTCCAACTGGCTGGAAGTAATTGCTTCCTCGATCAGTGAATGCAACAGGTAGCGTTCACGATTCTCATGGATTGGGGCGCTGGCTGGCGCCTGGATCTGGCCAGCGGCATCCCGGTCGATGTGGTGCAAATGGATCTGCACCGCCTCCGGTACGGCAAACCTTAATGGCTGTCCATGGCGGTCCAGCAGTGGCAGGAGCTTGAGGAGAGGAGTTCGCGCCAACCAGATCGACAGCCACCATTCTTCCGAGGAGAAGCCTTCTGGCGGCTCCCTGTGCCGAAGCTCATCCCAGTGCAGATAGCGCCCTGAAGTTGTGGCCTCCTGCAGTTCGATCAGTCGAGCGAGCTTATTGGGTTGAAGCTTCGCCAGGAAACCAGTCGGGTCTGGAGGCGAGAGGGGAATCTTCATGTGGCTACTAATTTATGTGTGTTTTAGTAGCGGTTAGTGTATGCCAGGTCCAGCGCTTCAGGTAGCAAAAAGCTACTAATTTATGTGTTAATTAGTAGCTCTTGTGATGTGTCCCAATGCAGTGGAGCACTGGATTGGGATTCCGGGGGCCACTGGTGCCCAGGAAGGGAATCGGTCCACCGGCCCGTCCCTCGGTCGGGAGAGTGCTCACAGCTCACAGGACCGCGAGGCAAGCGGGCATGGCTGAGAACAACGCAGCATCAAGCGCCCAACGCGCCCCTCAATAGAGGCCGTTCGAGCTTGTACCCGCACGAACGCTCTTCCCCGGTTCGTGCAGCGTAGAGCTACGGGTACAACGTTGGGCTGCTTGCATGCTCAAGTCTTGAATCGGGAAATGCTTGCACGGATTTGCGTTGTCAGCGCCTCCATTTCACGTGCTGCATCGGAGGTGGAGCGGGCCTGAACATGGTTCTGCACAGCTTGCTCGGCAATAGTTTCCACGTTCCTGGCAATCTCCCGGTTGGCCGCGCTTTGTTCGCGCAGTGCGTCCGAAATCCCAATCACTGCATCGCTGACCTGTGTTGCTCCGGTCTTGATATCTGCAATGCGGCCACCGGCTTCAGCCGCGAGGGAAACACCTTCCTGAACTTGCCCTTCACCCCTGGTCATGCTTTCAACGGCTTTTTCTGCGCCGGCCTGGATATCGTCAACCATCCGGGTGATCTCGGTTGTCGACAAGCTGGTCCTCTCCGCGAGCTTGCGCACCTCATCTGCCACAACGGCAAACCCACGGCCGGCCTCGCCTGCACGCGCGGCTTCGATGGCGGCATTCAAGGCCAGCAGATTGGTCTGATCCGCTATTTCCCTGATTACGTTCACGATCTGCGAGATTTCTTTGGATTCGTCACCCAGATGAAGTACCGCCCCGGCGGATTTTTTGACCGTATCAGCGATCATGGACATGCTTGAGATAGCCTGATTGATAACCTCACTACCGGAGTCAGAAACGGTCCCCGAGTTTTCTGCCAGTCCTCGACAGGATTGCGCATGTTCGGCCACCTGCTGAATGCTCGCCGTCATCTGTTCCACGGCGCTGGCCATTAACGTGGCTGACTGGCTCTGTGTCCCTGAGCTGGCTGCAACTGCATCGGAGGCGGTCGATAGTTTGTGAGCGCTTTCGGCCAGCCCGCGGATGCCTGCATCAATCTCCGCGATCATGCCTCTGAGGTGAGTGCTCATACCATCGACGGAGCGTAGCAATTCGCCCACTTCATCTGAGGAGTCAGCCTGAATGTGCTGGGTCAGATCACCATCGGCCACGCGCTGAGTCACCGCAAGGGCACTGCGCAGCGGGTGAGTGATCCAGCGTCGTGTCGCGATCATCATCGTCATCACCAAGATCAGCGTCACGACGATTGCGGCGATCGCGATCTGAACCTGAAGTGCTCGCACCTCGGAGACGAACTCATCCGAATAGGCACTGGTGGCAACCAGCCAACCCCATTTTTCGAAGGGCTGGACCACAACGAGCTTTTCTCGCGCCTCCTTCTCTCCCGCGTTCTGCCACCAGTAGCGGGTGACACCGTTGCCTTTTTCTATGAGGGTACGGGCGACAGGTACTCCGTACTTGTCCTTCACGTCCATCAGGTTCTTTCCTTCGGCGGCGGGGTGAATCACTGCCATGCCGGGTACGACCGAGGCGTCCAGCACAAAGGCGTAGCCTGTTTCGCCCACTTTCACCGACCGCACCTTTTCCTTCAAGGCCTTGATGCTCTCGGTGAGATCCAGGCCCACAAAAGCGATTCCAATCACTTTGCCCGCTTCGTCGTTGATGGGCAGGTAGCGCGTCATGTAGTCCTTGCCGAACAGCGTTGCTTTGCCCACGTAGGGCTTGCCGTCAAGTAACAGTCGGTACGCCGGATGCTTCACATCCAGAGCGGAACCCGTGACACGCTCTCCCTCCTTGTTCTTGACCGAAGTGGCTACACGGAAGAAGTTATCGCCTTCACGAACGAAGAGCGTTGCTACACCGCCTGTGACGCGGGAGAACTCATCTACCTGAGAGAAGTTGTTGTTGAAGACAATATCCCCTCCCTTCAGGGCCGGTAGCGCTTTGTCGCCTGAGGTGACAGGATGCGCTGAATCAACGCTCATCCTTTTGGGCAGGCCGGCTGCAAATGAGGCACCCAGCAGGTTGGCGCTTTCCTCAAGGGAACTGGCGTAGGCGCCCATCATGTCGGTAATCTGCTGGTTCGTCAGCCGCAGTTCCCTGATACCCCGTTGCTCCAGGCTGTCGCCGAGCCAGTATGTCAGTAAGAAGCCTGCGACAACGAAGACGATTGAGATGATGATCGTGAGGGCTGCATTGAGCTTGCCCGCAATGCTCGATCCGAACCCCTTGCGAATTTCATTCATAGTTTTCTTTCTATTTTTTGACGAGCCGACGGTTTTTCATCGGCGCCTCAATGCCTGTCTTGAGAGCAGGTTCGATGGCTTTAGGCCACAGCGTGGACGGTGTTTGACTTCAGTCAAACTGAATCGCCATCATCGATGCCGGTAACCAGCGCCAGCGGCGATGGATGGAGACGCGATTGGCGACCATTGCCAGCGAGAATTGTGGGGACTTAGCGCTAGAGCTTGTAGCAGATCCCGCATCGTGATGTCTGATTTGGATCAAAACCCTACTTTTGAGCTCACATGCAGCAGGGCCCCGGCAGACGGTATTGCGGTTGTCGCTATCAACTGACTGGGGCGGAACGCCCTTGATGTTCCAGACACCGCTGAGGCGAAGAGGAGCTCAATTCAACTCGTCTCCTTCTGCCGGCTCACCCCCATCCTGCTGGCGCATTTGCTGCAGGACCTGTTGGCGGAAGGCCCGTGGGCTCATGTTCGTGTGTTTGCGGAAGAAGCGGCCGAAATAGGCTTCGTCGTTGAAGCCCAGGGAGGCCGCCAACTGCTTGACGCTGTTGGGGGTATAGACGAGGTCGCGCTGGGCTTCGTGGATCAGGCGGGCATTGATCACGTCCAGTGCCGACACGCCCAGCAGCTCGCGGCAGATGCGCGACAGCTGGCCGGGCGTCATGCCCATCGCGCTGGCGTAATCCGAGACCGGTTGATGGCTGCGGAACTTCTGATCCACCAGGGTCCGGAAGCGTTCCACCTGGGCAGCCTTGCGCGACTGGGCGGCCACTGGAGCCGGTTCGAGGACGCTGCTCAAACGCGAGATCTGCACCAGCAGCGCCGTCAGCAGGGACATGCCGGCGGCGGAGTGGCCCTGGGCGTGGGTGTGGAATTCCCTCTCGGCGGCGAGAAAGAGTGGCAGCAGGCCGTCGGCGTAGCGGCTCGATTCCGCGTGGGGGATCACCGCCGGGCTGCGGATGGTCTGGATCAGCTCCGGCATCAGCATGCCGGCGAGGGACTCCAGCGGCTTCTGCGCCGCCGTGATCACCGGGCCGTCGGTATCGGCCGAGTAGTGGAAGCCATGTACGGTGCGCGCCGGTACCACTACCAAACAGGGCGCGACCATCTGCCACTTGGTGTTGTTCAGCAGCACTTCCCCGCGCCCTTTCTGCATGTACAGGATCTGCAGGAAGCCGTCGTGGGTGTGCGGCTGGATCTGCCAGTTGTAAGGGCGCGAGCGCTGTGGAATCCACTCGAAATCGTAGGAGTCGTACCAGCCCGGCTGGGCCTGATCGCCGTACAGGGCGTAGTTGGGAATCGCTGTGCGGCGTGTTGGGGTGTGCACGATTTGTCCTGTTTTCTGCCGGAAATGTGAATCAACGGGGAGGCGTTTGCCTCGATACTCAATCCACCAAAAATACTTATGAATACATAAGGTGGAGTGATGATATCAAAACCCGTTTCACCGATAAATTCAAGGCTAATCAGGCAATTAGTGTCTGAATGCGGCTTGGCGGATGAGCGTCAAGGCTTGCTGGAGAGTGACGTTTTGCATTCCGGCTTGCCTGCTGGGGAGCGCACGAAATGATGCAGGTGCACAAATCGAGCTGGCTCGGGTTGGATCGAAAAGTCTGTGTCGTGACGGGTGCCGCCAGCGGCATCGGTGCGGCCATCGCCCGCAGCCTCGCCGAAGCCGGGGCGAAGGTCGCGCTGCTCGACCGGGATGCGGAAGGCTGCCGCGGCGTCGCTGAAAGCCTCGTCACGGCCGGTGCGGAAGCCGTCGGCCTGGGCTGCGACACCTCCAGCGCCGAAGCGGTGGTGATGGCCGCGGCGGCGGTCGCCGAGTCCCTCGGGCCGTGCGACGCGCTCATCAACAACGCTGGCGTGCTCTCTGCCGGCGGGCTGGATACGGTGTCGCTGGAAGACTGGAACCGCGTGCTGGCGGTCAATCTCACCGGCTACCTGCTGTGCGCCCGCAGCTTTGCGGCGCAGATGGCGGAGCAGGGCGGCGGCAGCGTGGTCCATGTGGCGTCGATCGCCGCCCACTTTCCGCAGACCCGCAGCGGCGCCTACAGCGCCAGCAAGGCCGGCGTGCTGCTGCTGTCGCGCCAGATGGCGGTGGAGTGGGGCGACAAGGGCGTACGCAGCAACGTGGTGTGCCCCGGCATGATCCGTACCCCGCTGTCGGCGCGCTTCTACGAGGAGCCCGGTTTCGAGCAGAAGCGCGCGGCGGTCACCGCCAGCCGGCGCATCGGCGAGCCGCAGGACATCGCCGACGCGGCGCTCTACCTGGCCAGCCCGCGGGCGGCCTACATCAACGGCGCCGAGCTGGTGGTGGATGGCGGCATGTCCTCGATGCTGATGGACATGGTGCCGCGCCCTGGCTACAACCAGACCGCCTGAGGAGAGACGCATGAACGCACATCTCGACTGCGACCTGCTGGTCGTCGGTTCCGGCGCGGCCGGCCTCGCCACCGCGATCACCGCCCGCAAACGCGGCCTCGACGTCATCGTCATCGAGAAGGAACCCGTCTTCGGCGGCACCACGGCGCTGTCCGGCGGCGTGCTGTGGATTCCCCTCGGGCCGCACGGGCGCAAGCAGAACCCCCGCGACACCCGCGAGGCGGTCAGGACCTACCTGATGGCCGAGACCGGCCAGTACTACGACGAAGCCGCCGTCGATGCCTTTCTCGCCAACGGCCCGCAGATGGTCGAGTTCTTCGAGCGCGAGACCGCGATGCAGTTCGTCCCGACGCTCTACCCGGACTATCACCCGAAGGTGAAGGGCGGCGTCGAGATCGGCCGCTCCATCCTGGCGGCGCCCTTCGACATCCGTGGCCTCGGCGCGGACATGGCGCGCCTCAAGCTGCCGCTGAAGACCATCACCTTCATGGGGATGATGTTCAACTCGTCGAACGCCGACCTGAAGCACTTCTTCCAGGCCACCAAGTCGTTCACGTCCTTTGTGTACGTGGCGAAGCGCCTCGCCAACCACATGAAGGAGCTGGCCCTGTATCGCCGCGCCATCAACGTCACCAGCGGCAACGCGCTGGCCGCGCGGCTGGCCAAGTCGGCCCTCGACCTGGGCATCCCCATCCTCACCGACTCGCCGGCGCGGCAGATCCTGATGGAGCAGGGTAAGGCTGTCGGCGCATTGATCGGCGGCGCCAGCGGCGAGCGGCGCATCATCGCCCGGCATGGCGTGGTGCTGGCCTGCGGTGGCTTCCCGCATGACGTCAAGCGTATCGCCCAGGCCTATCCGCACCTGGCGCGGGGCGGTGAGCATCTGTCGCCGACGCCCCGAGGCAACACCGGCGACGGCGTGAACATGGCCGAGGCCGCCGGCGCCGCTGTGGACATCCGCTTCAAGGACACCTCGGCGTGGATGCCGGTCTCCCGCGTGCCCTACGGCAATGGTGAATTCGGCGTCTTCCCGCACCTGCTGGACCGCTACAAGCCCGGCATCATCGGCGTGCTGGCCAATGGCAAGCGCTTCACCAACGAGGCCGAGTCCTACCACGACGTCGGGGCGGCGTTGATCCGCGCCTGCGCTGGCCAGCCCGAAACCGCCATGTGGCTGATCTGCGACAAGCCGACCCTCGGCAAGTACGGCCTCGGCTTCGTCAAACCGGCGCCGATGCCCATCGGCCGCTTCATCAAGAACGGCTACCTGATCAAGGGCGACACGCTGGCCGAGCTGGCGCGCAATGCCGGCATCGACCCGGCCGGCCTCGAAGCCACCGTGCGCGACTACAACGTCGGCGCCGAACGCGGCGAGGACACCGCCTTCGGGCGCGGCAGCACCGCCTTCAACCGCTACTTGGCCGACCCGGACAACAAGCCCAATCCCTGTGTGGCGCCGGTCCGCCAGGGGCCGTTCTTCGCGGTCAAGGTGGTGATGGGCGACCTGGGCACCTTCGACGGCATCAAGACCAGCGTGGTCGGCGAGGTGCTGCGCCGCGACGGGGCGCCGATCGTCGGGCTGTACGCGGTCGGCAATGACCGGGCCAGCATCATGGGCGGCAACTACCCGGGCGCAGGCATCACCCACGGGCCGAACATGACCTTCGGCTTCATCACCGCCAACCACATCGCCGACCAGGCCGGGAGGGCCGCATGAATCCGCATTTCGATCCCGCTGCGCTGCCGCTCATCGACCACCGCATCTACACCATCCGGCTGCGCAAGATGAACGCTTTCCTGGAGGTCTTCGACCGGCTCGCGATGCCGATCCTCCTCGAAACCCTTGGCAACCCGCTCGGCGCGTACACCAGCCTGGTCGGGCCGCAGAACCAGTTCGTGCACCTGTGGGCCTATGCAGACCTGGCGGACTACGAACGCCGCAGCCGGGCGCGCGACACTCATCCAGATTTTCCGGCCTATCTGGCGGCGTCGGCGGACCTGATCGTCGCCCAGGAAACCCGGCTGGTCCGGCGGGCCGATCTCGCCACGATGCGGGGGCGCTGAGCCATGGCCACCGACCTGCAACGGGTTGCCATCGTCACCGGCGCGGCTGACGGCATCGGCTGGGCCACCGCGCAGGCCCTGGCCGCCGATGGCTGCCGGGTGGCGCTGGTGGATCTGCGCGAGGACCTCGTGCGGCAACGGGCCGATGAGCTGGGCGACGCGCACCGGGGCTACCGGGCCGATGTCTCCGTCGAGGCTGACGTGGACGCCGTGCTGCGCGCCGTCATCGAGGAATTCGGCCGCGTGGATGTGCTGGTGAACAACGCGGGCATTGGCGACCAGACCGTACCGACGCTGGAGCAGAGCGTCGAAGGCTTCGACCGGGTGCTCGCCATCAACCTGCGTGGCAGTTTCCTGTTCAGCCGTGCTGTGGCCAAGGTGATGGTGGAGCAGGGCGGCGGGGCGATCGTCAACCTCGCCTCCATTGCCGCCGTCGCCGGCATTCCTGGCCGCAACGCCTACGGTGCGGCCAAGGCCGGCATCGCGGCGATGACCCGCTCGATGGCCTGCGAGTGGGCCCGCCGCGGGGTCCGTGTCAATGCGGTGGCGCCTGGCTACGTGCGTACCGCTCTGATCGACGATCTGGAGCGGCGTGGCGCCTTCGACGCGGCCGCCATCGAGGCCCGCACGCCGCTGGGGCGGATGGCGCGCCCCGAGGAGATCGCCGAGGTCATCGCCTTTCTTGCCTCGCCACGGGCCAGCTACGTCACCGGCGCCACGTTACACGCCGACGGCGGCTGGCTGGCCTTCGGCGCCCCCGAGAACGCCCTCGGCCCCTGAGCCCGTCCCCACAACCCAAGGAGGAGAACACCACGTCCGCAACACGCCGGGACGGGGCGGGGATGCTTGCGTCCATCGCGTCCGCCACCCGGAGCAGAAAACCATCAATCCCACGGAGGAGAGACACGTGTTAAGCATCAATATCTTCAACGGGCTGGTCTATGGGGCGTTACTCGTCGTAATGTCCTCGGGCCTGGCCCTCATCTACGGGCTGCGCCGGGTGGTGAATTTCGCCCACGGTTCCCTGTACATGCTCGGCGCCTACCTGGGCTACACGGTGGCGTCCCATACCAACTTCTGGGTCGCCCAGGTGGCGGTGCCGCTGCTGATGGGCCTGCTCGGCCTGGCCCTCGACCGCTTCGCCTTCCGCCCGCTGCAGGACCGTGATCCGCTCACCGTCATCCTGGTCACCTTCGGCCTGCTGCTGGTCCTCGAGGATCTGGTGCAGACGGTGTGGGGCAAGAGCAACCTGTCGGTGCCGGCGCCGGATCTGCTGAGTGCCTCGGTGGACCTTTTCGGCATGTCGGTGCCGGCCTACCGCATCGCGGTGATCTTCTTCGGCCTGGTCGTGGCCGGCGCGCTGACCTTGTGGCTGCGCTATTCGAAGATGGGCCTGTTCGTGCGTGCCGCCAGCACTGAGCCGACCATCACCTCCATGCAGGGCGTCAATGTGGATCGCCTCAGCGGCCTGGTGGTGGCCGTCGGCACCGCGCTGGCCGGGCTGGCCGGCATCATCGCGGCGCCTTTCCTGTCCCTGTCGCCGTCGATGAGCAGCGACGTGATCATCGACTCCTTCGTGGTGGTGGTCACCGGTGGCCTCGGCAGCCTGTCCGGGGCCTTCGCCGCGGCGCTGCTGCTCGGCCAGGTGCAGGCCGTCGGCGCGGTCTATCTGCCCGAATTCGCCACTGTGCTGCCCTACGTGTTGATGATGGCTGTGCTGTTGTGGAGGCCGGCGGGTTTTGCCGGGAACCGCGTATGAGCCGCGAACTCACCAACGGGCGCATTGCCGGCGGGGTGGCGGTGGCACTCGCCGCGGGGGCCGTCGTGGCGCTCACCGTCACGTCGGAGACCGTGCTGTCCCTGCTGACTCAGGCCACCATCTTCGCGATCTTCGCCCTCGGCGTCGGCATCCTGCTGCGCCAGAACGGCATGATCAGCTTCGGCCACGCGGCCTTCTACGGGCTGGGCGGCTACGTGGTGGCGATCCTGCTGGAGCGCCAGCTGATGTCGGCCGAGATGGCGCTGGTCACGGCCTTCTTCGGGATCGCGCTGTTCGCCTTCCTGATCGGCTTCGTGGTGGTGCGGGTGCCGGGCATCGCCTTCGGCATGCTGACCCTGGCCCTCGGGCAGATGTTCTACCAGGTGGCGTCCCGCTCGCGGAACCTCACCGGCGGGGCGGACGGCATCAACATCCCGTGGCCCGACACCCTGTTTGGCCTCGACATCTCGCTGCTGACCCGCCAGGACGCGATGTTCTACTTCGCGTGGAGCGGCCTGGTGCTGAGCATCGGCATCGTCGCCGCGCTGATGGCGAGCCGCTTCGGCGCCACCACCGAGGCCATCCGCGACAACGAGGAGCGGGCCCGCTTCATCGGCATCCAGACCCTGCTGCCGCGGGTGCTGATCTTCGCCCTGTCGGGCACCGTGACGGCGCTGGCCGGCCTGATGTCGGCCTTCCAGACCGCCTTCGTGTCCCCCGAGAGCATGCACTGGAGCGTCTCCGGCACGGCGCTGATGATGGTCATCATCGGCGGCTACCGCTACCTGTGGGGCCCGGCCCTCGGCGCCATCGTGTTCTTCATGAGCCGCGACCTGGTGGGCGACTTCGCCCAGCACTGGCTGGCCATCTTCGGCGTAGCGCTGATTGTCGTCATCGTCTTCGCGCCCCAGGGCATCAGCGGTGCGCTGGCCCGCCTGTTCCGGCGCAAGGCCGTCGTGCCCCAGGCCACACCGGCTGTCATCCACAAACTGAAGGAGCGGACATGAGCGCACTTTCCCTCGAAGTCGAAGACGTGGCGGTCCACTACGGTGGCGTCAAAGCTGTGGATGGGGTGTCCATCAGCATTCCGCCCGGCGAGGTGCGCGGCCTCATCGGCCCCAACGGCGCCGGCAAGTCCACCATCATCGACGCCATCACCGGGCGGCGCCCGCCGACCCGCGGCCGGGTCCGCCTGCGCGGCGAGGACGTCACCGCCCTTGGCGCGCTGGAGCGCCGCCGCCGCGGCCTGTCACGCTCCTTCCAGCGCACCAGCATCTTTCATGGCATGAAGGTCGGTGCGCAGGTGGAGTTGGCGTCGTGGAAGATCGGCGCCGACAAACCTGAGGCCGACGCCCGCGAAGTGCTGCGCCAGCTCGACCTGCTCGACATGGCCCAGGTGACCGCCAGCGATCTGGGCTACGGCGAGCAGCGCCGCCTCGACCTTGCCCTGGCGCTGGTCGGCCAGCCCTCGCTGTTGCTCCTCGACGAGCCGATGGCGGGCCTGTCTGCGCAGGAGTCGGAAGACCTGGCGCACCACCTCAAGGTGCTCACCGGGCGTCGCGAGGTGTCGATCCTCCTCGTCGAACACGACATGGACGTGGTGTTCGGCATTTCCAACGCCGTCACCGTGATGGAGCTCGGTCGCGTCATCGCCAGCGGCGCGCCGGCCGAGGTACGCGCCCATCCCCGTGTGCGGGAAGCCTACCTGGGGAGCGCCGCATGAGCACGCTGCTGAAATTCGAGCGGGTCAATGCCTTCTACGGCGCCGCCCACATCCTGCACGACATGAGCCTGGAGATCGCCGCCGGCGAGCGGGTGGCGCTGATCGGCCGCAACGGGGTCGGCAAGACCACCTGCGTGAACACCTTGCTCGGGGTGGCCAGCCTGCGCGGCGGCAGCATCGCAATCGGCGGCAGCGGCCTCAAGAAACCGCGCCCCTACGTGGCGGCCGGCCTCGGCGTGGCGGTGGTGCCCCAGGGGCGCGGCATCGTCGCCAACCTGAGCGTCGAGGAGAACCTGATCCTCGGCACTGCCGCCGGGCGCAAGGGGCACTGGACCGTCCCGCGCATCTACGAGCTGTTCCCGATCCTGCGCGAGCGCGCCCATACGCCGGGCACCGCGCTGTCCGGCGGCCAGCAGCAGATGCTGGCGATCGGCCGGGCGCTGATGTCGAACCCGGCGCTGGTGATCCTCGACGAGCCGACCGAAGGCCTCGCGCCGGTGATCGTCGACCAGCTGGCGACCATCTTCAACCAGGTGGCCGACCTGGGCACGGCGCTGCTGCTCATCGAGCAGAACCTCAGCCTGGTGGAGCGGGTGGCCCATCGCTACTACGCGATGGCCAAAGGCGCGGTGATCGGCCAGGGGGCGGTGAACGCCGCCGTAATGCACGAACTCAAGGAACACGTGGTCGCCTGAACGGCCGCGTATCCCTCGCAATGCATCCAGCACAACAACAGAGGAGACACCCATGAAGAAGAGCATCAACCTGTTCGGCAAGACCTGCATCGCCCTCGCCGTCGGCGCGCTCGCGCCCCTCGGCGCCCACGCCGCGGTGGACAAGGAGCCGCTGCGCATCGGCGCGGTCAGCTCGGTGTCCGGCGTGTTCGCCCAGCAGGGCGAGGAGGTGCTGCGCGGCATCCAGTTCGCGGCGGAAGAGGCCAACCGCAAGGGCGGCGTGGACGGGCGGCAGGTCGCCGTTCAGGTCGCCGACGACGAGAGCACGCCGGAGGCCGGCCGCCGCGTGGCCGAGAAGCTGGCGCGGGACGGCAACAACCTGCTGATCGGCGCCATCCCGACGTCCATCTCCCAGGCCATCTCCCAGAACCTGGAGCGCTGGAACGCCCTGTACGTGGTCGTCGCCAGCAAGGGCGACCGGCTCACCGGCGAGGCCTGCAAGCCGCGCATGTTCCGCACCAACCACTCCGACGCGATGGACATGGCGATGTTCACCGAGTGGATGAAGGGCGTGAAGGAGAAGAACTTCGCGGTCATTGCCGCCGACTACGCCTGGGGCCGCGACTCGGCGGAGTTCTTCGCCAAGCAGGCCAAGTCCCTCGGCAAGAGCGTCCCGGTCAGCCTGTTTCCGCCCCTCGGCACCAAGGACTTCGCCCCCTACATCGCGCAGATCAAGGATGCCCCCAACGTGGACGGCATTTGGGTGGCGCTGGCTGGTCGCGACCTGATCGCCTTCACCAAGCAGGCCAAGGAGTTCGGCCTGACCAGCAAGCGCATCATCGGCCACGCCGCGATCATGGACTTCGTGGTCAAGGCCACCGGTGACGCCACGAAGGGCGTGTGGGGCAACATCGGCTACGGCGCCGAGATCGACACGCCGGCCAACCAAGCCTTCGTGGCGGCCTGGAAGGCCAAGTACAAGCGCGTGCCCACCGAGAACGAGGGCCAGGCCTACAACGGCGCGCAGGCGATCTTCGAGGGTGTGCGCAAGGCCGGCAGCGTCAAGCCGGCCGACGTAGCTGCCGCGCTACGCGGGCTAAGCTACGACAGCGTGTACGGCAAGGTCAGCATGCGCGCCGAGGACAACCAGCTGGTGCTGCCGAGCTACATCGGCCAGGTCAAGGTGGTGGACGGCCAGCCGCGCCCGGTCATCGAAAAGCGCTACGACGTGGCCCTGGTGCCCGCGCCCAACGGCAGCTGCAAGCTGAAGTAAGCCAGCTCGCTGGGCAATAGCGCCGCCGGTATCTCCGGCGGCATCCCAACCGGCACCCGTTCGCGGTGCCGGCCTGAATCCACCCAATCCATTTCCGCATCGCCCCTGACCGGGCGAGGGGGGCGTTTGTTCGCGATTTTTCGCCGGTACGGAGCCGGCCCCCGCCTTTCACCCACACGACACAAGGAGGAGACAAGAATGCACAAATACAAGATCAGCCACTTCCGCCACACCTGCCTGGCCCTCAGCATCGCCGCGGCCTGCGCCGGCAGCAGCACCGCAATGGCCGGCGAGCAGGAACTGCAGGCCCAGATCGACCTTCTGGCCAAGCAGTTGCAGGCCTTGCAGACCCAGCTCGCCGAGCAGAAGGCGGTGCCGGCGCCAGCCGCAGTGGCGAGCGGTGGCGAGGCCGCCAGCGGCCCTGGGCGCTTCCGCTTCAGCGTGTCAGGCACCCTCGACGCTGCCCTCGGCAGCCAGGGCAACGTGGCGCCCGGCAATGCGGCCTCGCAGGGGCAGACCACCAAGTTCTTCAACGCCGGGCTGGCCACCAGCAACCTGGCCTTTACCGGCTCCACCGAGCTCAGCGACGGGCTGACGGCGCTGTTCAAGCTGGACACTGAGCTGCTGACCTCCACCGGAGCCAATCTGGTGTCGGCCAGCGGGCAGATCGCCCCGTCGAGCTACAACGCCGGCAATGGCAGTGGTGTGGTCTTCAACCGGGCGGCCTACGTGGGCTTGGCCGGGCGCTACGGTACGCTGACCCTCGGCCGCCAGCAGACCGTGGCGGTGGACGCGGTGGTGAAGGTGGAGGCCTCCAACTTCACCAACTTCTTCATGTCCTCGGCCTACGGCGCGTGGGGCCTGGGCAATGCGATCTACGGCCAGGGCCTGCTCAACACCGCCGCCGGCAAGTACTCGCCCGGCGTCGCCAACAACCTGGATTCCCGCGACAACGCGGTGATCAAGTACACCAGCCCGGTCATCGGCGGCGCGCGCCTGATCGCCGGCTACAGCCCCGGCGCGATCGCCGGCAGCGGCTCGATGGGGAGCAAGGCGGCGCTGGGCGCCACCTACGACGTGGGCAGCCTGAGCGTCGGCGGCTCCTACACCGAATGGCATCCGGTGGACGTGCTCACCAACCAGGACGCCCGCTACCGCCTCGGCAACTTCGGCGTCGCCTACCGCATTGGCGACCTCAGCCTGCGCGCCGCGATGGGGCACACCGCGCTGCCGGCCGTCACCGTGAAGGACACCACCAACACCAACGTCACGTATTCCGCGGCCGATGCGTCGGTGAAGAGCGTCGGTGCCATCTACTCACTCAATCCGCGGCTCGACCTGATGCTGTCCTACTACATCAAGCGCTACGACATTGCAGACGGCAACAAGCCGCGTGTGGACACCCTCGGCGTCGGCGCCACCTGGCTGCTGTACAAGAATGCCAAGCTCTACGCCCTGTTCGACAACGCCCATTCCCGCGGCGACAACGGCGCCAACCAGACCCTCGGCGGCCACAGCTCGGCCAACGCGGTGGCGATGGGCTTCTCGTACGCCTTCAACGCGGACCTGCTGCGCTGACGGTGTCGTAGCCCGGTGCGGGGGCGGGCGGATGAGCTGCAGCGAAGCCGCTCGCCCCCGCACCGGGCCAGGCAGGCCCGGCTTCCCGGATGTGACTTTGTGGGCCTTGCGGCGGCGAGGCCCTGCGCCGACAAGCGCAGTATTCCTTGGACTTCCGTTCCCCCGCACCATATAAAAAGAAGTGACGCATCGAGTCCGAGGCCGTGTATGCCATGAAGCACCGCGATCTGCTCGTTTTGCTTATGACTTTTGCCGCGGGACTGTGCTGGTCGGCGAGCGCTCATGCGTACTGCACGACGCGGGAGCGTATCCAGCTGCGCAACGAGGGCGTGCCGCCGCTGGAGATCGACCGCCTGTGCGGCGTGCCGCAGCAGCAACAGGCGCTGCCCCAGCCACCGCTGCGCCCCATGCCACCGATGCAGCAGCGCCGGCCGATGGCCACCGTCTGCGCCACCAGTGCCGGGCCTTGTCCGATGACGGTCGGAATGCCGGTCGGGGCGGCCTGCGCCTGCTACACCCCGTGGGGAGCAGTGCCCGGTGTGGCGCGCTAGGGGCGGACCATGGCCGACATCTTCCTGAGCTACGCGCATCCTGACCGGGCGCGGGTCGAAGCCCTGGCCAAAGTGCTGTCCGAGCATTTCTCGGTGTGGTGGGACGCCGACCTTGACGCGGCGAGCACCTGGCGCAGCGAGCTCGAGGAGCAGATCGACGGCGCCCGCTGCGTCGTCGTGCTGTGGACCGAGGCGGCGCGGGCCAGCGATTTCGTGCGTTCAGAGGCGAGCCGGGCGGCCCAGCGGCGTGCGCTGCTGCAGGTCTGCCTGGACGGGGACGGCGTGCCCCTCGGTTTCACCGAATCCCAATGGCTGGACTTGCGCGCCTGGGCGAGAGACCCGGCCGATCCGCTGTTGCGCGACAACTTCGTGGTGCCCATCGAGAAGCGCGTGCGCGGTGCCCGTTCGGCCTTGCTGGTCGGCGTGGACGCCTACGCCCACGCGACGGGTTTTCCGGTGCCGGCCACCGCGTCGGCCAATGTGGACGCGCTGCGCGACGTGCTGGGCAAGGAGGACGCGCACTTCGAGATCGAGTGTCTGCTCAACCCGGAAAAGACGGCGCTGATGAAGAGCCTGCAGAAGGTCTTCAAGGATGCGCTGCCCAACGACACGGTGCTGTTCTACTACTGCGGCCATGCCAAGCTGTCGGCTCGCGGCGACCTCTACCTGTGCCCCAACGATTCGGAGCTGGACTACCTGGATGCGACGGCGATCTCGATGGAGTGGATCGCCAAGCGGGCCCTCAACGAGAGTGCCGCCGGCCAGCTGGTGATCATGCTCGACTGCCTCTTCAGCCTGACGCCGGAGGCCAGCGGGCAGGTGGACATCCCGTCCATCCTGGTGGCCAACCTGGGCCAGGGGCAGGGCAAGTACCTGCTGTCCGGCTGCACGGTGACTGACCGGGACGTGGCCGAGAAGGGGAGTGCGGTGTCGCGCATGGTGCGCTGGTTCGTGCATGGCGTGACGACCTTCGACGCGGATGACGGCGACAGTATCCTCACCGCCGACGAGATCTGCCGCTACGTGCAGGCCCGCATCGATGCCGAGGCGCCCGACCTGAAGGCGATCAGCAAGGGCTTCAACACCAATTCGAGCCGCGGCGAGATCGCCCGCCGCACCGCCGCGGCGCCGACGGCCACCGCGCTGCGCGGCAACCGGGAGTTCTTCCTGGCCATCCGCGGCTGCCTCGATGAAGGGCGGCTGGTGCCGCTGGTCGGCGATGGGGTGTTCGGCAGCGGCCCGCTGAGTTCCTTCCGGCTGGTCAGTGCGCTGATCCAGACCGCCGGGCTGGAGGCCGGCATGCGCATCGACGAGCGCTATCCGCTGGCGACTGCCGCCGAATACCTGCTGCTGGTCTTCGGCGGCGAGCGCGGCGCCTTCCTCAGGCGCCTCACCGCCGTGTTGCAGGAGCAGAGCCAGAGTCTGGTGCTGACCGGCACGCACCGTTTCCTGGCCGCGATGACGAGCCCATGGATCGTCGTGTCGGCCAGCTACGACTGGGTCTTCGAGAACCTGCTGGAGGAGTCGGGCCTGCCGTTCACAGTGGTGACCCACATCCTCAGCGCCGAGGACGACGAACTGGACGGCCGCCTGCTGGTGATCCGCCGCGGCGGGCAGACGCCGGGCGTGGAGGTGAAGCTGGCCGACAACTGGCTGCTGTCCGACCTGGGCGAGCATGGCGACCGCATCATCTACAAGATCGTCGGCTCGCCGTTCGCCAACGCGCTGGCCGATCCACGCTCGGGCATCGACACGGTGGTCATCACCGAGAGCGACCACGTGACCTTCCTCGGCCGCCTGGAGAACGAGCACACCAAGCCGCCGAGCGCCTTCTCGCGGCGCCTGCAGAAGAGCGCGCTGCTGTTCCTCGGCTACAACCTGGACGTGTGGCATTACCGCCTCGTCGGGCACATCTTCAGCAGCGAGGGGCAGGTCCGGCCGCGGCGGCGCTACGCGGTGCGCACCGCGGTGTCGCCGATCGAGGAGCGCTTCTGGGCCCAGCTGGTGGCCGCCGAGGACCGCCTGCAGTCCGACTGCGACGCCTTCGTGCAGACCCTCGGCCAGTTCAAGTAGGAGACGGCGCCATGTCCAGCAGGCCGAAAGCGGCTGTTTCCGACGATGGCAGCGAGCCCTACGTCGGGTTGAAGCCTTACAGCGAAGCCGAGCGGGACCTTTTCTTCGGCCGCGAGCGCGATGCGCAGCTGCTCATCAACAAACTGTTCTCCCATCCGCTGACGCTGCTCTACGCACCGTCCGGCGTCGGCAAGACCTCCCTGCTGCGGGCGCTGGTGATTCCCGAGCTGGCCGCCGAGGAAGCCCAGGTGGTCTATGTGGACCGCTGGAGTGGCGCCGATCCCTGTGCGACGGTCGCCGAGGCGATTGCGACGGTCGATCGCGCGCTGGGTGCCGCCCAGCTGACGGAGGCCGCCAGGGTGCGCCTGCAGGCCGATGGGCGCACGCTGGTGCTGATCCTCGACCAGTTCGAGGAATACCTGCAGCGCCATGCGGGCGAACTGGGGCTGCTGCCGGCGGCCATCGGCGCGCTGCTCAGGGCGTCCCTCGATGTGCGCGTGGTGCTGTCCTTCCGCGAGGAGTTCCTGGCCAGCGTGGATGCCTGCCTGCGCGACCACGTGCTGTCCCTCTTCGCGTCCACCTTCCACCTGGAGCATCTCAACCGGGAGCAGGCGGCCGAGGCGATCCGCGCGCCGGTGCTGAAGTGCGGCGGCACCTGCGACGAGCTGCTGGTGAGCCAGCTGCTCGACGACCTGATGCCCGGCGACGGGCCCCGCGCGGGCCGGCGGCTGTTCGACGGCGGCATCGAGCTGCCCATCCTGCAGCTGATCTGCCGTCGCCTGTGGCTGGTGGCGCGGGCGGCGGGGATACGCGGCCTGCGCCTGCAGGACTACCGGGCCCTTGGCGGGCGGGGCGGCATCATCTCGGTCTATCTGGAAGAGGTTGTCGGCAACTTCGGCTTCTTCTTGTTCCACGACGCGGCCAAGGTCCTCAAGGCGCTGGCACCGCGCAGCGGCGTGAAGATCGCCTATCCGGTGGAAGCCCTGCAGGCCCAGGCGCGGGTGCGGGCTGCGCGGGTGCGGCGCGTGCTCGGCGTGCTGGAGCGGCATCGCATCGTGCGGACCCG
Source organism: Zoogloea sp. GDB6 (assembly GCF_056724105.1). Classification (NCBI taxonomy): domain Bacteria; kingdom Pseudomonadati; phylum Pseudomonadota; class Betaproteobacteria; order Rhodocyclales; family Zoogloeaceae; genus Zoogloea; species Zoogloea sp. GDB6. The sequence continues at coordinate 2,108,444 of NZ_CM161497.1, forward strand.
CGAGGGCAGCGGCGGCGTGAGCTACGAGCTGCAGCACGATGCCTTCATCGACATCATCCGGCCGTGGGTGGACCGCTACTTCCTGCGCCGACAGCGTGTTTTCGGGGGGCTCGCGGCCTGCGTGCTGGTACTGGGCTTCGGCATCAATGCCTGGCTGTGGCGCCAGGAGCTGCGCCGTGGCGATGCCAGGCGGGAAGCTGCCGAGCTGACCGACAGGATAGATGTGGATACCCGCCAGACACTGGAGGCGGCCCTCGCGCTGGCGCGTCGGGTGGACGACCGCAATGTGCGCAGCACGCTGCGCCTGGCCGTCGCCAACTTCCTGCAGAGCCCGGCCCTGCTGCCTCACCAGGGGGCGGCCAATGGCGTGGTGTTCAGCCGCGACGGCCGCTGGGTGTTGAGTGCCGGCGACGATGGTGAAGCGCACCTGGTGAACCGCCGGACGCTGGCGGTGGCGGCACGGGTGAAGCATGGCGGGCCGGTGGTGGCGGTGGCGGCAGGCGCCGATGGGCGGCGCTTCCTGTCTGCCGGGCGGGACGGCGTGCTGCGGGTATGGGACGAGGCTGGCCGCGACCTGATGCACTGCGGCGGCGACGGTGGCGCCCCGTGGGTGGATGCCGATCTGAGCCGGGACGGCACGCGGGCGGTCGGCATCCGCGAAGACGGCAAGGGTGGGGCGGAACTGCTGCTGGTGCCGGTGGCCGAGCCCTGCGCGATGACGCGCCTGTCCGGGCACTTCGGCAATGTGGGGTCGGCGGTGTTCGACGAAGGCGGCGGACGGGTGCTGTCCTTTGGCAACAATGACAACACGGCCCGCCTGTGGAATGCGGCCACCGGCACCTTGCTGGCGACCCTGACCCATCCGGACGAAGTCCTGTCGGCCAGCTTCTCGGGCGATGGCCGGGAGGTGGCGGTGGCCGTGGCGAACGGGGAGATCTACCGGTGGACCACCCGCGGGCACGTGATCGGCCGGCCGCTGGAGATCCCGGTGCCGTCCGGCCTGCCACCGGTGTTGCCGACGGCCGCCCGCCACAGCCCGGACGGCAAGCGTCTGGCGGTGGCCGGCTCGGACGGGCAGATCTACCTGTGGACGTTGGGGGAGGGCGAGGCACCACCGCCCAAACCACCGCTCCATCTTGACGGCATTCATGCCGGCGGTGCGCTGGGCGTTGCCTTCAGTGCCGACGGTACGCGGCTGGTGTCCTTCGGTGTGGACGACACGGTGCGCGTGTGGGACGATCCCTTCGAATTCCGGGCGCGGGAGTTCCGCGGCCACAGTCAGGGGGTGCGTGCGGCGGTGTTTGCGCCGGATGGGCAGCATCTGGCGAGCGCCGGCGCCGACGGGGCCGTGCGCCTGTGGCGCCTGCAGGGCCTGGACTTCCTGACACCGGCGGGCAACGGGCTGATTCTCAGCAGCGCCGGGAGGTACAGCTTCCGGCTGGCCAGCGGGCAGCTCTTCGAAACTTCGCTGCCGGAGCAGTTGCGCGACCTGCTGGGCAAGGGCGAGAGTGTGCGCTCGGCGGTTTTCAGCCGGGACGAGTCGCTGCTGGCGCTCGGGCTGACCGACGGTCGCTTGCGCCTGATCCGCAGTGCCGACGGCCGGACCCTGTTCGAGAGCGACGATGCGGATGGGCCGATCTTCGCACTGGCCTTCGATCAGGACGGTCGTCGCCTGGCCAGCGGTGGTTCCGACGGACGGCTGCGCCGCTACGAGGTGCGCGCGCTGCGTGCCGACCACAGCGGCATTCCAGCCCATGCGGGACCGGTGATGAGCGTGGACATCAGCCCGGACGGCTCCTTGCTGGTGAGCACCGGGGCCGATGGCGCGGCGCGCGTGTGGGCCTGGAACGGCGGCAAGACACCGCTCAGTACGCTGGAAGGTGAAGCCGACCGGGTGCGGGACGCCCGTTTCAGCGCGGATGGCAGGCGCATCATCAAGCGCAACGGCGACCGGATCACACCGTTCGACGGCGAGGCCTGGGCGCGCTCCGATCAGGAACTGACGGGCTTCGCGCTGAAGCTGCTCGACGCCGGGGCACCGTGAGAAGATCTGCAATAAGTTTCACTTGCTGTGTATTTGGTAAATTTTGCAAAAAAACATTTAAATCTACAAAATCAACAAAACTCGTTTAGAATACGCCCATCGAATGCCCAATGAGACACGTGACGCGTAATGATTGCCGAGACGATTTCGAGCCAGACCTGTTCGACCCGCGATGCGGCCAATCTGCTCGGTATCAGTGTGCGCACAGCCCAGCTTTGGGTGGAGGAGGGGCGCCTGCAAGCCTGGAAAACGCCGGGAGGACACCGGCGAATCCTGGTTGAGTCTGTCGACCGGCTGCTGCTTGAGCAGCGCTGCGCCGGCATTCATACCCCCGTGCCCTTTGGCATGCTGATCGTCATGAACGGCGAGAAGGAGCGCCAGGCGTTGCACGGGGGCCTCGGCGAGTTGTTGCCGGAGTGCCTGGTGACATCCACGGCCTGTCCCTACGACGGGCTGCTGCGTGTCGGAGAGATGGCACCGGACGTTGTCGTCATGGATTGGCGTGTCGGCGGGCTCGACGCCGCCCGCATGGCCCAGGTGCTGCTTGGCCGGGCACGCAAGCCACAGATGCTGGTTGTGGTGCTGGTGGCCTCGGACCGGGCGCGGGATGAGGCCCGTACGCAGCTGCCTGAGGCGGTCGTACTGGTGGATGCGCCGGTGAATGGTGAAGGTCTGGCCGCGACCGTTCGTACTTTCCTGGGAAGCAACGGCCGCCGGCGGGGTGCATTGCCGGCCAGCCGGCTGGAGGCCGTGTTGTAGCCGTGCCAATCCTCGAAGGGTGATCTCCTTGTCATGAAGCCGACATGGCGACAGGTGAGCGGCAGCTTTCCGACATAGCCGCGGGGCAGGAGCGGCCTTTTCCCCGGGGGGCCGACAGTGGCCCCCCTCTTGCTTCGGGCTCGCCTCTGCCGTGCTGCGTGTGTGGGGCACGGCGCCATCGCCCGAGGAATTCTGTCCATGAAGTTCTACATGACGCCCGGCTCGTGCTCGACCGGCATCCATATCCTGCTCGAAGAAGTTGGGGCCGTCTTCGAGGTCTATATCGTCAATCTGCCGGCCGGTGGGCACCTGGAGCCCGACTACGTGGCGATCAACCCCAAGTCCACCATTCCCACGCTGGTCCGCAAGGACGGCAGGCCGATCACCGAATTCCAGGCGATCGCCTGGTGGCTGGCGCGCCAGTACCCCAAGCAGCACCTGCTGCCCGAGGGGGCTGACGGTGAGGTGAGGGTGCTGGAAGTGATGGACTACGTGGTCGGCACGATCCACGGTCAGGGCTTCACGCGGATCTTCACGACGCCCAACTTCACCCCCAACCCGGCGGACCACGACGTGGTACGCGCCCGCGGCCGTGACATCGTCGAGCGGGGCTTTGCGGTGATGGACGCCCAGCTGGCCGGGCGGGAGTTCGTCGCCGACAGCTTCTCGATTGCCGATGCGGCGCTGTTCTACACGGAGTTCTGGGCCGACAAGCTGAAGATGAACCTGCCGCCGAACTGCCGCGAACACTATCTGCGCATGCTCGAGCGGCCGGCGGTGCGCCAGGTTCTGCGGGAAGAGGGCTACCGCGTGTGACGTTGCGGCGGCACGCAGTCCGGGCCGCGCTCAAACGGATTGCGGCGTGGCGAGCTACTGCGTGTCGCTGACTTTCTCCAGCCAGTGGACGACCTTGCCGTCTGTCGCTTCGACGCCGGTGTGCGCTTGGGCGACCAGGTGAAGAAGGTTGTCACCGGTCTTTGCTCTGCTGGTCGAGTGCTTTGCACTACTGGAAGTGACCGCACAGTCACATTCCCCATTCTGGTTCATGGTCCTGTCATCTGTTTGTCGCAGCATCGCCGCCGGAGCGAACTTGCAACGCTCCCCCCGGCCCGTTTGGGGGCCGAGGCACTCGACAAGAACAGGAAAGAACGATCATGCGGAAATTCGTGGGGCCGATCATGTGTTCGGCGGCAGCGTTGGCGATGTATGGGTGTGGCGGTAGCGGCGGCAGCGATGCGCCGGGCAAGACGACAGTGGCGGTGATCGGCGATGTGCCTTACGGCGCGACGGCGACGGATACGTCGCAGACCACCGCGCTGCCGGCCTTTCTCAAGGCGCTGGATGGCGACGCGGATGTGTCGCTGGTGCTGCACGTCGGCGATATCCATTCCGGCTCGCAGTACTGTACCCAGGCTTACGACCTCACCGTCGCCACCGACTGGAAGGCACTGAAGAATCCGCTGGTCTATACGCCGGGCGACAACGAGTGGACCGACTGCCACAAGGCCAAGGAGGGCGGTGGTGTCTACAACGCGACCACCGGCCAGATCGACTACAAGGTGGACGCCGGCGGCAACCTGTTGAGCTACGCGGGTGGCGATCCGCTGGCCAACCTGGATCTGGTCCGCTCGATTTTCTTCGCCAAGCCGGGCAAGACCCTCGGCGGCGCGATGGACGTGCATTCCCAGGCCCTCGAATACGACACCAATTTCCCGACCGACAGCAGCTACGTGGAGAACGTGTGGTTCCAGAAGGCCGGCGTGCTGTTCGTGACCGTCAACATGCCGGGCGGTTCCAACAACGACACCGATCCCTGGTACGGCGCGCCGTCCATGAGCCCGGCCCAGGCCCAGGAAGTGGCCAACCGCTCCGCCGCCAACAAGCGCTGGCTGGATGCTGCGTTCAATCGGGCCGTTTCTGATAATTCCGCCGCGGTGGTGATCCAGCTACAGGCCGACATGTGGGATGTGGATGGCAAGTCCGCCAGCCATATCGCCCAGTACAAGCAGTTCATTGACCTGATCGCTGCGCGAGCCAAGGCCTTCGGCAAGCCGGTGCTGCTGCTCAACGGGGATTCCCACGTGTATCGCTCGGACAACCCGCTGGTGCAGGGCGCGGCGTGCCTCGTCGAGCCGAGCTCCGGCGCAGCGGCTGTCGCCTGTTCCGACGATGCCTACGCCAACCAGCCGAACGGCTACAGCGTGCCGAACTTCCATCGCATCGTGGTGCATGGCAGTACGACGCCGCTGGAGTGGCTCAAGCTGAGCATCGACCCGAACTACGATACGAAGGCCGCCGCGACGGCGACCAGCTTCGGCCCCTTCAGCTGGCAGCGCATGCAGCCGGCGCTGTAAGCCGGCAAGGCGAGGGCACCCGCGGAAAGCGTGTGCCCTCGGTATCGGGGGCTTACTTGGCCGTCGCGCTCGGGGCGACGGTTACGTACTGCCGCTCGCCACCACGCTGCACCAGCAGGGCCACGGTGCCGGTGACGGTCTTGACGATGGCACGGGCCTGATCCAGCGTGCTGACCGGCTTGCCGTTGATCGACAGCACCACGTCGCCGGCCTGCATGCCGGCGGCGCGGGACGGACCGGTGGCGGCCTCCACCAGCAGTCCGGTGGCCAAGCCGATGGCAAGGTGTTCGACGGGCTGCAGCGGACGCAATTGAAGGCCGAACTGGCGCAAGGTGTTGGCGTCCGGCGCCGGTGCCGGTTGCGGGCTGGCAGTTGCCTTGCCAGCCTCGCCGAGGACCACTGGCAGGCGATGGGCCTTGCCGTCGCGCCACACTTCGAACTGCAGGCGCTGGCCGGGTTGGGCCATGGTCACCAGGGTCTGCACGTCGCCGGCCGCCGTGATCGGCGTGTCGTCCACGCCCAGGATCACGTCGCTGGGCAGCAGCCCGGCCTTGGCGCCAGGGCTGCCGGGCATGATGTCGAGGATGATCGCGCCGGCCGGTGCCGGCAGGCGGAAGGCGTCCGCCAGCGACTGGTTCACTTCCTGCACGGTTACCCCCAGCAAGCCATGGGAGGCGTGGCCAGTGGCGGCGATCTGCTTCTGGATCTTCAGCGCCAGGTCGATGGGAATTGCGAAGCTCAGTCCCTGGAAACCGCCGGTGCGGCTGTAGATCTGCGAGTTGATGCCGACGACCTCACCGCGGGCGTTGAACAATGGGCCGCCTGAGTTGCCCGGATTCACCGCCGCGTCGGTCTGGATGAACGGCACGCCGCTGCCATCCGGCAGGGAACGCCCCTTGGCGCTCACCACGCCGGCGCTGACGCTGTTCTCGAAGCCATAGGGCGAGCCGATGGCGAGCACCCATTCGCCCACCTGCAGGTCGGCCGGATTGCCGATGCTGACGGTGGGCAGGCGGTGGGCGTCGATCTTCAGCACCGCGATGTCGGTCTTGCGGTCGCTGCCGATCACGCGGGCGTGGAACTCGCGCCGGTCGGTGAGCTTGACGACCACGTCGCTGGCGTTGGCGATCACGTGGGCGTTGGTGAGGATCAGCCCATCCTCGCTGAGGATGAAGCCCGAGCCCTGGCCACGTACCGGAATCTGCATGCTGGCACCGGCACCACCGAACTCTTGCTGGAAGCGGCGCAGGAACTGCTGCACCGAATCGCCGTTGTCGTCGCCGGGGGCGTCCGCCGAATCAGGACTGACGGACACCTGGCGCATGCCGCTGATGCTGATGTTGACCACCGCCGGGCCGTAGCGCCGGGTGATCTGCGAGAAGTCGGGGACGCCGACGGTGGCGACCGAGGCCGGTGCTTCGCCGGCCGGCGGAGTCGCGGATGCTGCCGTTGCAATGCCTGAGCAGCCAAGCGCTGCGGCAAGCAGGCTGGCCGTAATTGCGGGGGTGATGAAGTTCATGACGGCCTCCCTCCGAGGCGCTGCGCGGGCTATGTTGGTGTTGTCGCCGCGATTATCGCCTGAAGCCGTGTCAGAAATGGTGCTTAGCGCCGTCGCCCGCTGATGACCAGCGCGATGCCGCCGAGGATGGCGATGGACGAATACACCAGGCGCGGGGTGATCGCCTCGCCGAGGAACAGTACGCCACCCAGGGCGGCGATGACCGGCACGCTGAGCTGTACGCTCGCTGCACTGGCGGCGCGCAGCTGGGGCATCGCCATGTACCAGATCACGTAGCCGATGCCGGAGGCCAGCCCGCCCGAGGCAAGGGCGTAGGCGATGCCAGCGCTGTCCGTCTGCGCCTGGGACAGCGTGACCAGGCTGAGCCCCAGCGCCATCGGGGCGGCCCGCGCGAAGTTGCCGGCGGTGCTGGCTGCCGGGTCGCTGCCACCGCGGCCGCGTAGCGAATACACGCCCCAGGCGACACCGGCCAGCGTCATCAGCAGCGATCCGACCAGCGGTGGCGCCGACAGGCCGGGCAGGACCAGCGCGACGAGGCCGGCGGCGGCGAGTAACAGGCCGATGCTTTGCATGCGCTTGAGGTGCTCCCGGTGCCACAGGCCGTAGCCGATCATCGTCGCCTGCACGGCACCGAACAGTAGTAGCGCGCCTGTGGCGGCGGACAGGCTCAGATAGGCAAAGGAAAAACCCGCCGCATAGACGAACAGTGCCAGCGCTGAGGGCCAGCTGCCGTGGGTCGTCCCTGTAGCGCCGCCGCGCAGACGCAGCAGCAGCCACAGGACCAGTGCGCCCGAGCAGACGCGCAGAGCGGTGAAGCTGGCGGCATCGATGTGGCCGTCACGTAGCGCGAGCCGGCACAGCAGGGAGTTGGCGGCGAAGGCGAGCATGGCCAGCGTCGTCAAGGCGGCGACACGAAAGGGATGCATGGCGTTTTCCTAAGGGGTGGGCGGCGGGTTTGCGGCGCCCGCTGCGGTGGTTTCGCGCTGCAGCCAGTCCTGGAATGCCCGGACGATGAGGCGGTATGGGGCCGTGTCGCTTGAGCCGGATTTGTGCTGCGAATGGAGGTGGCTACCGTGGGGTGACATGGGGCTGCTCGCGGGAAGGGGATCGATATCCTTGTGCGTCGGGCGTCTGGGTGCAAGGGGCCGTATCCTAGGGCTTGCGAGCGCCTGCGTAAAACGATGATTTCCGACAATGAGGCTTAATGATATTGAGGCTTCGGCAGCCGAAGAGACAGGTATCGGGGGGCGCATTCAGATCGATAGAAAACTGATATCGAATCGATTTCATCAATCAATTGGAGCAATGTATTTTCCATCGATATGATGTGTCCATTCACCGTTCAGGCATGGGGGCCTGAACGACGTTCATATAAAAGGACACGACCATGCTCGACGCCAATATCAAGAACCAACTCAAGGCCTATCTCGAGAAGCTGCAGCGCCCGATCGAGGTGGTCGCTTCCCTTGACGACAGCGCCAAGGCACAGGAGCTGCGTGGCCTGCTCGTCGATATTGCCGAATTGTCCGACAAGGTCTCGCTGCGCGAGGACGGTACCCACAGCCTGCGCCCGTCCTTCGGCGTGACGGTGCCGGGCGAGGCGCCGCGCATCCACTTTGCCGGCATTCCGATGGGCCACGAGTTCACGTCCCTGATCCTCGCGCTGCTGCAGACCGGTGGCCACCCGCCCAAGGTGGAGGCGGCGGTGATCGAGCAGATCAAGGCCTTGCCGGGCCGCTTCGACTTCGAGACCTTCATCTCCCTGTCGTGCCATAACTGCCCGGACGTGGTGCAGGCGCTCAACCTGATGGCCGTGCTCAACCCGGGCGTGACCAGCACGATGATCGACGGCGCGCTGTTCCAGGATCTGGTGAATGAGCGCCGCATCATGGCCGTGCCGACGGTCTTCCTCAACGGCCAGGAGTTCGGCCAGGGCCGCATGACCATCGAGGAGATCGTCGCCAAGCTGGATACTGGCGCGGCTGCCCGTGCGGCGGAAGAGATCGCAGCGAAGGATGCCTTCGATGTACTGGTGATCGGCGGTGGCCCGGCCGGCGCGGCGGCGGCGATCTACGCGGCACGCAAGGGCATCCGCACTGGTGTGGTGGCGGAGCGCTTCGGCGGCCAGGTAATGGATACCCTCGGCATCGAGAACTTCATCTCCGTGAAGGAGACCGAAGGGCCCAAGCTCGCCGCTGCGCTTGAACAGCACGTCAAGCAGTACGAGGTGGACGTGATGAACCTGCAGCGCGCCACCAAGCTGATTCCGGGCAAGGTGGTCGAGGTGCAGCTCGAGAACGGTGCATCCCTGAAGGGCAAGACGGTGATTCTGTCCACCGGCGCCCGCTGGCGCGAGATGAACGTGCCCGGCGAGAAGGAGTACAAGGCCAAGGGCGTGTGCTTCTGCCCGCACTGTGACGGCCCGCTCTTCAAGGGCAAGCGCGTGGCGGTGATCGGCGGCGGCAACTCCGGCGTCGAAGCGGCCATCGACCTGGCCGGCATCGTCGCCCACGTGACGCTGCTCGAATTTGCCGACCAGTTGCGTGCCGACGCGGTGCTGCAGACCAAGCTCAACAGCCTGCCCAACGTGACGGTGATCACCCAGGCGCAGACCACCGAAGTGACCGGCGACGGCCAGAAGGTGAACGGCATCCGCTTCAAGGACCGCGTCAGCGGCGAGGAGAAGCTTGTCGAGCTCGAAGGCATCTTCGTGCAGATCGGCCTGTTGCCGAACACCGACTGGCTCAAGGGCACGGTCGAGCTGTCCGACCGCGGCGAGATCGTCGTCGATGCCAAGGGCCAGACCTCGGTGCCGGGCGTCTTTGCGGCCGGCGACTGCACCACGGTGCCGTACAAGCAGATCGTCATCGCGATGGGCGAGGGCGCCAAGGCCTCCCTCAGCGCCTTCGATCACCTGATCCGCAGTTCGGTCGCCTGAATGTGAAACGGCCGCCGGGGTTCCGGCGGCCGCTTGAGCAGACTGACCAGGGCCGGAGCCGCAAGCTCCGGCTTTTTTCTGCGTGTGTGGCTTACGCGTTCAGGCCGGCGGCAGGATCGCCGGGTAATCGCCGTAGCCGTCCGGCCACGGGGTCAGCACCTCGAAGCCCGTGTCAGTGACGGCGACCATGTGTTCCCACTGGGCCGACAGGGAGCGGTCCTTGGTGACCACCGTCCAGCCGTCCGGCAGCTGGCGGGTGGCGGCGCGGCCGGCGTTGATCATCGGCTCGATGGTGAACACCATGCCGGGTTCGAGGCGCAGCCCTTGACCCGGATTGCCGTAATGCAGGACCTGCGGCTCGTCGTGATAGATGTCGCCGATGCCATGGCCGCAGTACTCACGCACCACGCTGAAGCCTTCCCGATGGGCGACGGTCTGGATCGCGTACCCCACGTCGCCCAGCGTGGCGCCGGGGCGCACCTGATGGATGCCGGCGACCATCGCCTCGTAGGTGGTGCGGACCAGCCGTCGGGCGAGGATGCCGGGTTCGCCGACGTAGTACATGCGGCTGGTGTCGCCGAACCAGCCGTCCTTGATGACGGCTACGTCGATGTTGACGATGTCGCCGTTCTTCAGCTTCTTGTCCGACGGAATACCGTGGCAGATCACGTGGTTGACCGACGCGCAGACCGTCTTCGGGTAGCCGTGGTAGCCGACGTTGGCCGGGATGGCCTTGAGCTCATTGACGATGTAGTCGTGGCAACGCTGATCGAGTTCGTCGGTGCTGACGCCGGGTTTGACGTATTCGCCAATCATCCGCAGCACGTCGGCAGCCAGGCCGCCGGCGTGGCGGGACAGGGCGATCTCTTCCTTGGAGCGGATGGGCACTGTTTTCAGGGCTCTCATGCGGCCACTCCCGTTTCGGTGGCCAAAGCGTTTGCGTCGACGGTCTGTTGCTCGGCCTGGATCAGCAGCTGGCAGATTTCGCCGTAGCGGAGGTTGGGGTTCAGCTCGGCCAGCATGCCGACACGCAGCCAGTGCTCGGCCTGCGCGTTGATGGAGCGGCTCAGCGCGCCGCTCGTCAGACGCAGGTTCTCATGCATCTGTTCGGAGATTTTGACGATGCCCATGGTTCGGATTTCTAATATATGGTTTGTAGCTGTTTCATATATTAGCAGCTTTCCGGCCCCTGCGCCCGGCAAGCGGGCACGGGGGCGTTCATGGGCGGCGTGGAGGCTGCAGCCTCCGGGTTTCAGTGCCCAAAGACGTCGGCGTTCAGCATCGTCGGATCGGGGCGGTCCAGGGTATTGAGGGCGGCCACTTCGGCGTCCGACAGCGTGAAGTCGAACAGCGCGAGGTTCTGGGCCAGCCGGGTCGGGTTGGCGGACTTGGGCGTCGTCACGATGCCTTGCTGGACGATCCAGCGCAGGACGATCTGGGCGGCGGTGCGACCATGGGCTTCGGCGATGGCGGTGATTACCGGGTCGGTCAGCATCGCGTTGCCGCAGCCGAGGGGGCGCCAGGCGCCGGTGGTGATGCCGCGTTCCTTATGGATGGCCAGCAGGTCGTCGCGGCGGTGATAGGGGTCGAGCTGGATCTGGTTGTGGTGGGGCACCAGGCCGGCGTCGAAGAGGCGCTGCAAGTGCTGCGGTTTGAAGTTGGAGGTGCCGATAGCGCGGACCAGGCCGGCCTCCAGCAGCTTGACCAGACCGTGGAAGGCGTCCACATAGCGGTCCTGGTCCGGGTTCGGCCAGTGGATCAGCAGCAGGTCGATGTAATCGACGCCCAGCCGCTTCAGGCTGGCCTCGCAGGCTTCCCGCGCACCGGCAACGCTATGCCACTGGCGGTTGAACTTGGTGGTAAGGAAGATTTCGTCGCGGGGGATGCCCGAGCGCCGGATGCCTTCCCCGACGCCTTGTTCGTTGCCGTAGTTCTCTGCCGTGTCGATCAGGCGGTAGCCCAGGCCGATGGCTTCGGCGACGGTGCGGGCGGCTTCCTGGTCGTTCATCGGCCAGGTGCCGAGGCCGAGCAGCGGCATGGCGACGCCATTGGCGAGGCTGATGGTCGGGGCAAGGGTGGTCTGCTGTGTCATGAAGGATTCCTGGCGTGTCTTGTTGGTCGTTTTGAGGAACGGATCGCCCCGTGCTGCGGGGCTATGGTCATGCAGAGCCGCGCGCCGGGGAGGGCTCCGGTGCGGCTCCCGCGTTGGAGCGCGCTCGTCCGCCGATGTTCCGTGAATTGCCGAAACACGGCCGGATATGCCGTCCGGTCACCGCGATGGCCGGCGGGCTTGCCGGCCGTGGGGCCACGTTCAGGCCGTGTCGCCGAAGGCCAGGCGTCGGGCGTGGTCGCGCAGATCCGCTGGCCAGGTGTCGGTGCGCTGCTGGAAGGCCGGCTGGTCGTCTGCGAACAGGGCACGGGAGGCTTCTTCGAATCCGGGCAGGTCGCCGGCCAGCGCGGACATGAAGTGATAGGCGCGTTCCTGGGCCTGGCGGCGGTCGTTCTGTCCCGCGCTGGCCCGGCGTGCTTCGTCCACCAGCTTGCGCAGGGTGACCGAGGCGCCGCCGGGCTGGGTGGTCAGCCAGTCCCAGTGGCGGGGCAGCAGCGTGACCTCGCGGGCGATGACGCCCAGCCGGGGGCGGCCGCGGCCGCGGGCTTCGCTGGCGGGTTCGGCCTCGGTTACGGCGGGGGCGGTGCGCTGAGCCAGGCGGGCCAGCATGTCGGCGTCGCTGCCGCGGAAGTCGATGTCCACCAGGCGACCGGTGCTGTCATCGAAGGTGAGCACGGCGCCGCTCGTGGCGGCTTCAAGCGCCCGCTTGGCGGCCAGGGCGTTGTCCTGCAGGCTGCCGCCGGCGATGCGTCGCGGGCCGTCAAAGGTGGTGTAGGTCGTGGGGCTGGATAAGGACATGGTCGGGCTGGATGAGTTGATCTGCCTTTAATATTACCCGGATTAAAATAAATTGCAAATAAAATCCGGGTATAAATAAACGACATCGCCCATCCCACTATTGGCCATGTGCTTGGCGGCCTGTCGGCAGGCTAGGTATCGCGGGCAGGGGCCTCCGCGACGAAGCGATAACCGACCCCCGGTTCAGTGACGATGTGGTCCGGGTCCGTGGGATCGTCTTCGATCTTCTTGCGCAGATGCCCCATGTAGACCCGCACGTAGTGGGCGTCCTCAATGTGGGACGGGCCCCACACGGCTTTCAGCAACTGCCGGTGGGTCAGCACGCAGTCCGGGTTGGACACAAGGTAGGCGAGCAGGCGGAACTCGATCGGGGTCAGGTGTAGCGGAGCGCCGTTCTTCTCGACGAGGCGCTTGCCCAGATCGATCTTGACCGTTCCGAAGCTCGCCTGGCTCAGCCCGCTGCCGCCCGACTTGTAGCGTCGCCGCAGGTGGGCGCGCACGCGGGCCAGCAGCTCGGCGGCACCAAAGGGCTTGGTCAGGTAGTCGTCGGCACCGGCGTCGAGAGCGGCGACTTTCTCGGTCTCGGCGGTCCGGGCCGACAGCACGATGATCGGGATCTCCGACCAGGTGCGCAGCTCGCGGATCAGCTCGATGCCATCCCCGTCCGGCAAGCCGAGGTCGAGGATCAGCAGGTCCGGCTTGCGGGTGCCGGCTTCGATGAGGCCGCGTTTGACGCCGTCGGCCTCATGGACTTCACAGCCTTCGCTCTCCAGGGCCAGGCGCACGAAGCGGCGCAGCTGGGATTCGTCCTCGACGACGATGACGCGGGGGCTCGGCTCGGGCATGGTTGTCTTCCTTTTGTTGCATCAGGGGGCGCGGTCGTCCTCGTCCTCGACGAGGACAGGCGGTGTGCCGATGGGCAGCGTGAATACGAAGCAGGCGCCGCCCTGGCTGCCCGGGCGAGCGTGCATGCGGCCGCCGTGGGCCTCGACGATGGCCCGGCAGATTGCCAGGCCGAGGCCGACGCCCGGTGTGCTGCCTTCCTGCTCGCCGCGCTCGAATTTCTTGAACAGGCTTTCCTCCCGTCCGGCAGGCAGGCCGGGGCCGTCGTCTTCGACGCGGATTTCCATGTGTTGCGCCGTCCCGTGGGCACGGATACAGATGTGACTGCCGGCCGGCGTGTACTTGGCGGCATTTTCCAGCAGGTTGCAGAACACCCGCTGCATGAGCACCGAGTCCACTTCCACAAGGGGCAGATCCTCGTCCAGTTCGACCCGCACCTGGTGGCCGGCGAGGATCGGGCGCAGGCTCTTGAGGGCGCTACCGACGACTTCCTCGAGCGGTTGCCACTGGCGGTTGAGCTGGATGCGGCCGGCCTGCAGGCGCGCCATGTCGAGCAGGTTGTCCACCTGGGCGTTGATGCGCAGGGCCTGCTCGCGCAGCTGGCGGGAGATGCCGGCCTGGGCTGCGGTGGGCGGCGGCTGGGTCAGGAACATGGAGTCGGCCAGACCGATCAGCACGCTGAGCGGGGTGCGCAGGTCGTGGGAGATGGCCGACAGCAGGGAGTTGCGCAGCCTTTCGGATTCCATCTGAACGGTGGTGTGCTGGGCGACATCCACATAATGGACGCGCTCCAGCGCAATGGCGATCAGGGATGCGAAGGTGTCCAGCAGGCGGCGTTGCTCGGGCTCCAGCAGGCGGCCCGGGTCGCGCAGTTCGAGGGCCAGTACGCCGCGCAGGCGCATCGGTGCCTTGAGGGGCAGGTAGAGCAGGGGGCTGGCGGGCAGGGTGTCGGTGCCCTGGCCGGCAGCCTCCGAGTGGTCGAAGGCCCACTGGGCGACGCCGGGGTCGATCTCGGGCAGGCCGGCTGACGCGAACAGCGGAGCGGTCAGGCGGTCTTCTTCGTCGGCGAGCACGAAGGCGGCGCGGGCATTCATTTCGGCTGCCAGGAAGCGCTCGCCGATCTCGGCGATCTGCTCGGGCAGCAGCGCGCCGGACAGGTCGCGGGACATCTCGTAGAGGGCCCGCATGCGGTTCTCGCGGCTGCCGGCCACGTGGGCCTGATGCTTGTAGCCGGCGGTGAGCTGGCCGATCACCAGACCGACCACCAGCATCACGGCGAAGGTCATCAGGTACTGGACGTCGCTGACCGCGAAGGACAGGCGCGGCGGGACGAAGAAGAAGTCGAAGATCGCCACGCTGAGGAAGGACGCCAGCACGGCCGGTCCGCGCCCCAGGCGGACGGCCACCAGCACCACCGCCAGCAGGAAGACCATCACGATGTTGGCCAGGTCCACCAGGGCATGGAGCGGCATCGCGATGAGGCCGGCGAGGCTGCAGGCCGCGGCGCTCAGCGCGTAGGCACGCCATGTCGTGCCGCCGGGGACTGCCACGGTTGGAGGCTCGGCGTCGGGAAGCGTGTGTTCGGTGCGGGCCACCTGGATCACGTCCAGGTCGGGGGCGAGGCGGCCGATGCGTTCGGCGATGCCGCGCTCCCAGAAGCGCCAGCGCCGTGGCGCGCCTTGGCCGACCATCAGGCGGGAGAGGTTGTGGGTGCGGGCATAGCGCACGGCTTCCGTCTCCACCTGGGCGCCGGCGAGGGTGGCCGTGGCGGCACCCAGGTCCTGGGCAAGCCTCAGGGTCTTCAGTGTCCGGTCACGGGCGGCGGCGGGCAGGCGCTGGCGCTCTGGTGTCTCGATGTATACCGCGTGCCACGGGGCTTCGAGGCGCCCGGCGAGGCGGGCTGCGCTGCGCACGATCTTCTCGCCGCCAGCTTCAGGACCGATGCAGGCGAGCAGGGCGTCCTGGGTCTGCCAGACCGGCGACACGAACTTGTCGCGGCGGTACTGCTGGACGTCCTCGTCCACGCGGTCGGCGGTGCGGCGCAGGGCCAGTTCGCGCAGTGCCAGCAGGTTGCCCTTGCGGAAGAAGTTGCGGATCGCCCGTTCCGCCTGGTTGGGCAGGTACACCTTGCCATCCCGCAGGCGTTGCAGCAGCTCGTCCGGAGGCAGATCCACCAGCACGACCTCGTCGGCCTCGTCGAAAACCCGGTCGGGCACTGTCTCCCACACGCGGATTCCGGTGATGCCGCTGACCACGTCGTTGAGGCTCTCCAGGTGCTGGACGTTCACCGTCGAATACACGTCGATGCCGGCTGCCAGCAACTCCTCCACGTCCTGCCAGCGCTTGGGATGGCGGGAGCCGGCCACGTTGGTGTGGGCCAGCTCGTCCACCAGGATCAGGGCGGGCTTGCGCTCCAGCGCCCGGTCCAGGTCGAACTCGGGCAGCACCCGCTCCCGGTAGGGTATCTGGCGAGGCGGAATGCGGACGATGCCGTCGGCCATCGCTTCGGTTTCCATGCGCCCGTGGGTTTCTACGACGCCGATCACCACGTCCACACCCTGGATGAGCTGCTGGCGTGCGGCGGCCAGCATCGCGCAGGTCTTGCCGACCCCGGCGCTGGCGCCGAAGAAGATCTTCAGGCGGCCCCGCCGGGCACGGGCCTCGTCGGCCTGCAGGCGGGCCAGCAGGGCGTCCGGGTCCGGGCGGTCGGTAGGGGCGTCGGGGCCGGGCATGCCTAGGGCTCCATCCGCTTGAAGACGCGGCCGAGGGCACTCCACTTGGCTTCGCGGGGAAGGCGCTCATCGGAGAGTGCCTCAAGGAAGTCCGACAGGCGCTTGGAGCGGGCTACCGCGAACAGCACCAGGGTCAGCGTGCTGGCGCTGACTAGCCCCAGCTGGACCATTTTGTAGGTGCCCGGCACCTCGGGGAAGTTGAACAAATTCATGCCGAAGTAGCCGGTGACGACGGTGGCGATCAGGCCGAAGATGGTCACCACGGTCAGGCGCAGCACGGTGCCGGATTGGCGGCGCTGGCTGTCGCTATCGAGGTAGGCGCTCATCTCGCGCATCTGGTCCTTCACGTGGCCGAACAGCTCGTCGTTGCGCAGCAGGCGCGTGGTGCGCTGGAACAGGGCCTGAACGAGCCCCTGCTCGGAGACCTCGTGGAACCAGTAGCGGTGGGTGAAGCGCAGGAAGGCCTCGAAGGATTGGCGGATGCGGCGCTTGAAGCGGCGCACGGATTCGCTGTTGCGGATGTCGAGCTCGTTCACGGCGCTGGCCAGGCCGTCGGAAAAGGACAGCAGCGCGGCGCGGTGGAAGTGGGCGATGAGGAAGACCAGGAAGTACTGGTGGCGGAAGCGCGCCAGGAAACCGTGTTCGGGATCGCGGAAGTAGTCGGAGCCGGCTTCGCCCACCAGCACCAGCGCGTTGCCGGTGCAGATGAAGCGGCTGTTTGGGCCGTCGTCGGAATCGGTCCAGAAGCGGTCTTCGCAGTGCAGGCGCTCGAAGCGGATCACTGCCGGGTCCTTGGCCGGCACCGGGTCGCGGGACGGCAGGTTGGCCACGAAGCCGATGCGGATGAAGTCCTCGCGGCTGAGGCTGCGCGGCTCGTCGAGGGCCAGGTAGGCCATCATCGGCATGCGGTAGTACTCGAGCAGCCGGTAGCTCAGGTCGCCGTCGCCGCGCTCGGCGTCCTGCACCAGCGGGCGCAGCAGGCAGGCCCACAGGGCGCCAACGCAGGGCGTGCGGTGCTCGCAGACGAAGCGCAGGTAGCGCTCCCGCCTCTCTGAGTCGGAGGTGGCGAGCACGCGGCCATCCCGGTCGAGGAGTTCGGTGCGGTGGACGTTGTGCACGCCCTGGCCGCTGCTATCCCAGCCGGTCGGATAGGCGCGCCCGAAGCGGTACAGCAGTTCCAGCGCGGTGGCCAGCGGCAGGTCGTCGGCGGCCACTTCCACGTTGAGCATCGCCACATCGAGATCGAGGAAAAGGTAGAGATCCACGTGGGCGATGCGCAGCGAGATGGGGGCGTCGCCGGGCCGCAGCACGACCTTCAGTCCGGCCACGTCGGTGCGCCGGTAGACCGCCATCGGCGCCGAGCGGTTGGGCGGGCCGTCGCCGGTCGCCGAGCGCCCGTCTCCATACAGGAAGCGCTGGACGTAGGGCAGGAAGGCCACGAACTCCTTGTAGTGGCGCTCCTGAAAGTCGGCCGGGTCGGTGGTGAATTCGTCGTCCACCGGTGCCCAATGGCCGCTGCCGGTGATCCTCTCGTGGATGCGGGCCACGTTCTCCCCCGTGAAGCCCGGCTTGATCTGGACCGGCCAGACGAGCACGTCCCGGAAATGGCGGACCACGTGGTCCGGTTGCGAGAGCATCGCGTCTCCTTTTATAGGTCTTGTTCGTACGAACGGCGCGCCGGGGCGCGAGACCGCGATTCTCTTCCGTTCGACGAACAACACGCTAGCCCTCGCTCACCTGATGGCGCTCGGACAGGCGTCGGCGCTCTGCGCTTTCAGCCATTTCGGCCAGGATGCGCCGCCGCACCTGTTGGCCGAATGCCGCCTTGCAGCTTGGCGAACAGGTCAGGTTGCGGCGATAGGCGAGAAGGTGCAGCACACTCGATACCACGTGGCGGGCACCGCAGACGGGGCAGACGTGCACCGGCATGGCTCACAGGGCCCTTGAGGCGTACGAGGCCAGACGTGCCGGATGGGCTTCGGGCTCCGCATCGAGGATGTAAACGTTGCACTGGGCTGTCGGACTGATCGCCAGTGCGACGCCGATCGCACCGTCTCCGGCGACGGCCAGGCGCATGGGGCATTCCTGTCCGGCAAGGAATACACGCAAGGTTTCGCGTCCCAGCGGCGAGCCCGGAAAGCCGATAATGTTGGTGGCATTGTCCGTGCCGCGGGTGGCGACTGCGTATGCGCGGTTCCTGACGACGATGCCGATGCACAGCTCATTCATGCTTATCTCCTTCGGTGACAGGGGCCAGGTAACGCTCGCTTTGGGAAAGAACGCCGGCTGCCGCATCGGGCAGGATCAGCGTGCCGCCGATGAATGGGGTCAGTAGTTCGACCAGAAGGGTTTCAGGGTGTCGGATATCGAGAAGATGGACGGCAGGGATGCCCGCCGCCAGTGCGTCGACGATGTGCGCGGGAATGGTGGCCAGCGATGCGGCGTCGGAAACCGACAGGCGGTGCGCTGGGCTGCCTTTCCGATCGATCGGTGGAGGGTTGTCTCCCAGTACGATCAGCTTCTTGGCCTGCAAGTGCACGGCCAGAGCAGAGGCCAACCGGCTCCCGTCCGTGGGGCAAGCCAAACCATCGGGCGCAACGCCGATCGGACGGATGACGGGCAGTAGCCCGGCATCCAGATACAGGTCGAGCAGCGCATGGTTGACGGCACCGGCCTCCAGGCCGGCGTCGTGGCCAAGGGACAGCTTCGCAGGGTGTAGTCGCAGCATGCCGTCATCGACGCCGGACAGCCCGGCAGCCCGTGCGCCGTGCCGGTTCAGGAGCGCAACCAGCCGGGTATTGAGGGCACTGGAGCGATGCACGACGATGAGCCGGAGGCCGATCAGCTGGAGTAGCGCAAGGTGGCGGCCGAGGCTGTTCCAGGTGACCGGATCAAGAATGCTGCCGCAGGCGTAATCGACCACGAAGAGCTGGTTCCGGCAGGCATGGATGTAGGGCAGCAGTTCGGCCAGCACCTGCGCACGTACGTCGCTTGCAGGTTCGGTCCGGCCTGTGGCCGGGATTGACTCGGTACGCATTACGGATCAGGCCGCGGTGGGCTGCCAGGAGCGGAACAGGGACCTGATTTCGTGCGGGTCGGTGCAGGCATGCAGGGCTTCGCGGAAACGCGGGTCGGTGAACAGGCCGGAGATGCCGGCGAGGATGCCCAGGTGCTCTTCGGTGGCCCGTTCCGGCACCAGCAGCACGACGAAATCCGTCACAGGCTTGCCGTCCGGCGCGTTGAAGGGCAGCGGCCGTCGTGGTCGGGCGTAGGCAGCATGGGTCTGGCGCAACCCGGCCAGCCGGCCGTGGGGAATCGCCACGCCCTGGCCGAGCGCGGTGGAGCCCAGCGCTTCGCGCTGGCCGAGGACTTCGGCCACAGGTACGCGCGCGAGCCCGTGCCAGCGTTGCATGTTCCGGCCGATGGCATCGAACAGCGCGGCGGGGTTGGTGACGTCCAGATCGAGCAGGATGTCTTCCGGAAGCAGGATGTCGGCGAGAGAGAGCATGATCGTCAGTTCCTTCTGTCCGTTCAGAAGCTGCGGGTCACGGACAGCACCCCGATGCCGCGGCCGGCATCGCGGCTGCGCGAACCGCTGGCGGAGCCGTCGCTGGCCAGGCTGCTGCTGAAGCAATAGAACTCGCCGTTGCCGCAGCGCCCCTCGGCAGTGGTGCCCACATAAGCGGCGCCGACAATCCAGCCGGCGAGATCCTTGGTGATGCCGAGCCGCCAGTCGGTGTAACCGCCGTCATAGTGCGAGCCGTCTGTGTTTGTGTAAGCGAAGCCGCGCATGAAGAGGCGCCCGACGTGGGCGCCGAGCGTGTAGCCCCCGCCCAGGTCATGGGACGCCGACAGGTCCAGGTAGCCCGTGCCACGGGTGCCGGGCATGGCGAAATAATCGGTGAGCGTGTGGGAGTACTTCAGCGTAAGGAACTGCCAGCTGCCGGCAACGTAGACCTCTCCGTTGTCTACGTTGCCGTTGGCTGTGCTGCTGGGATGCCGTTGGTTCACGCCGGCGAAGGCATGGTCGAGGCGCGAGCCGGGGTAGTAGTAATACAGGCCGCCCACGTCCACGCCGAAGTCGCCGAGGGTGGTCTTGTAGCCGCCGTAGAAATCCATCTCGAGGCTGCCTTCGGGATAGCCGGCGCCGCTGCTGACGTTGGAGTTCCAGTTGCCGGCGTAGAAGCCGGATGGGTGGGCGTAGTCGAAGCCGCCCTGGACCGCCGGGCGTCCGAAGGTTTGATCGAGGCCGCGGAAACGGTAGCTGGAGACGAGCCCGATGTTGGCGGTGAGCGGCGCTGCGGTGCTTGTGGCTGCGTCCGGTTCAGCGTGGGCGGCGAGCGGGCAGGTCGCGATGAAGAGCGCGGCGGCGGTGGCAATACGTGTTCTGGCTTGCAGGGACATGGTCGAGGCTTTCTGTCAGTGCTTGAGCGCGTCGAGCGCGAGGTTGAGTTCCAGCACATTCACGCGGGGTGCGCCGAACACGCCCCATTGGCGGCCCGCTGTGTGGGCGTCGATGAGCTTCGTCACTTCCGCTTCAGGCAGTCCGCGGGCCCGGGCGACGCGGCTTGCCTGCCACGTGGCGGCAGCTGGGCTGATGTGGGGGTCGAGGCCGCTGGCCGAGGCGGTGACCAGGTCGGCCGGGATCGGGGCGTGGTTGGCCGGATCGGCGGCCCGCAGCGTGGCGATGCGGGCCTTCACCGCGTCGGTCAGTGCGGGGTTCAAGGGGCCCAGGTTGGAGCCTGACGATGCACCGGCGTTGTAGGGCTGCGGGGCGGTGGCCGACGGGCGGCCCCAGAAGTGCGCCGGATCGCTGAAGTTCTGGCCGATCAGGCGTGAGCCGACCGGTTTGCCGTCCTGCAGGATCAGGCTGCCGGCGGCCTGGTCGGGAAAGGCGAGGTGGGCGATACCAGTCACCGCGAGCGGGTAGGCGATGCCGGTCAGCGCGCTGAGCAGTACGAACAGGCTGATGGCGGGGCGCAGCAGGGTTTTCATGGTTCTTCTCCGGTTCAGGCCAGGCCGCTGGCGGCCAGCAGGACGTCGATCAGCTTGATGCCGACGAAGGGCACCAGGATGCCGCCGAGGCCATAGACGGCCAGGTTGCGGCGCAGCAGCGTGGCGGCGCCGAGGGGGCGGTAGGGCACGCCCTTCAGGGCCAGCGGGATCAGGAAGACGATGATCAGCGCATTGAAGATCACCGCCGACAGGATCGCCGAGGCCGGGCTGGCGAGGCCCATGACGTTGAGGGCGGCCAGCTGCGGGTAGGTGCCGACGAAGGCCGCCGGGATGATCGCGAAGTACTTGGCGATGTCGTTGGCGATGCTGAAGGTGGTCAGCGAGCCGCGGGTCATCAGCATCTGTTTGCCGGTCTCGACCACCTCGATGAGCTTGGTCGGGTTGGAGTCCAGGTCGACCATGTTGCCGGCCTCCTTGGCGGCCTGGGTGCCGGTGTTCATGGCCACGGCCACGTCGGCCTGGGCGAGGGCCGGGGCGTCGTTGGTGCCGTCGCCGGTCATCGCCACCAGGCGGCCCTCGGCTTGGTACTGGCGGATCAGGGCCAGCTTGGCTTCCGGCGTGGCTTCGGCGAGGAAGTCGTCGACGCCGGCTTCGGCGGCGATGGCCGCGGCGGTGACCCGGTTGTCGCCGGTCACCATCACGGTCTTGATGCCCATCCGGCGCAGTTCGGCGAAGCGCTCCTTGATGCCGCCCTTGACGATGTCCTTCAGCTCGATGACGCCGAGCACCTGCTTGCCGTCGGCCACCACCAGCGGCGTGCTGCCGCGGCGCGCCACTTCGTCCACGCGGGTGGCGACGGTGGCCGGGAAGTGGCCGCCCAGGCCTTCCACGTGGCGGCGGATCGCATCGGCAGCGCCCTTGCGGATCTGCTTGCTGCCCAGGTCCACGCCGCTCATGCGGGTCTGCGCCGAGAAATGGACGAAGTGCGCGTCGAGGGCGTGGATGTCCCGTTCCCGCAGGTTGAACTTCTGCTTGGCGAGCACCACGATGCTGCGCCCCTCCGGCGTCTCGTCGGCGAGGGAGGCGAGCTGGGCGGCGTCCGCCAGTTCGGCCTCGCTGACGCCCTCGGCGGGCAGGAAGGCGGAGGCCTGGCGGTTGCCGAGGGTGATCGTGCCGGTCTTGTCCATCAACAGCACGTCCACGTCGCCGGCGGCCTCCACCGCCCGGCCGGAGGTGGCGATCACGTTGGCCTGCATCATGCGGCTCATGCCGGCCACGCCGATGGCCGATAGCAGGCCGGCGATGGTGGTCGGGATCAGGCACACCAGCAGGGCGACGAGGACCGTGATGCCGACCGGGCGGCCGGCACCGGACACGTCCACGCTGAACAGGGAGAAGGGCAGCAGCGTCACCGTGACGCCGAGGAAGACGATGGTCAGCGCCACCAGCAGGATGGTCAGGGCGATCTCGTTGGGAGTTTTCTGGCGCTTGGCGCCCTCGACCATCGCGATCATGCGGTCCACGAAGGTTTCGCCGGGGTTGGCGGTCACCCGCATCACGATCCAGTCGGAGAGCACCCGGGTGCCGCCTGTTACGGCCGAGAAGTCGCCGCCGGATTCGCGGATCACCGGCGCGGATTCGCCGGTGATGGCCGATTCGTCCACCGAGGCGACGCCCTCGATCACCTCGCCATCGGCGGGAATCACCGAATGGCCCAGGCCGCCGGCCTCGACGACGACCACGTCGCCCTTGCGCAGGTCGGTGCCCTGGACGAGCTGCCACTTGCCGCCGTAATGGGGTTCGAGCAGCTTCTTGGCCCAGGTCTCCTTCTTGAGCCCGCGCAGGGACGCGGCCTGGGCCTTGCTGCGGCCTTCGGCCAGCGCTTCGGCAAAGTTGGCGAACAGCACGGTGAACCACAGCCACAGGGCCACTGCGACGATGAAGCCGGCGGGCGCCTCGCCGTCGCCGGTGAGGGCCTGGGCGGCGAGCAGGGTGGTCAGGATGCTGCCGACGTACACCACGAACATCACCGGGTTGCGCCACTGCACGGCCGGGTTGAGTTTGCGGAAGGCTTCGCCGACGGCAGGCAGGGCCAGGGCGGGGTCGAACAGGGTGAAGGTCTTCTTGCTCATGGTGGTCTTCTCCTTGGCTCAGGCGCCGAGCCACAGCATCAGGTGCTCGACGACGGGGCCGAGCGCCAGCGCCGGCACGTAGTTGAGCAGGCCGACCAGCAGCACGGTGCCGATCAGCAGGGTGACGAACAGCGGGCCGTGGGTCGGCATGGTGCCGGCGCCGGTGGGGATGCGCTTCTTGGCCGCCAGCGAGCCGGCCATCGCCAGCACCGGCACGATCACGCCAAAGCGGCCGAACCACATGGCAACGGCCAGCAGCACGTTGTAGAAGGGCGTGTTGGCGGACAGCCCGGCAAAGGCGCTGCCGTTGTTGTTGGCGGCGGAGGTCAGCGCGTAGAGGATTTCCGAAAAACCGTGGGCGCCGGGGTTGGCGATGCCGGCGCGGCCGGCTTCCGCCATCACCGCCAGCGCGGTGCCGAGCAGGACGAGGAGGGGCGTGACGAGAATGGCGATGGAACTCATCTTCATCTCGTAGGCCTCGATCTTCTTGCCTAGGTATTCCGGCGTGCGGCCGATCATCAGGCCGGCGATGAAGACGGCCAGGATGGCGAACACCAGCATGCCGTAGAGCCCCGTGCCGACACCGCCGAAGACCACCTCGCCAAGCTGCATGTTGACCAGCGGAACCAGCCCGCCGAGAGGCGTGAAGGAGTCGTGCATGGCATTCACCGCGCCGCAACTGGCGGCGGTGGTGATGGTGGCAAAGAGGGCTGAGTCGGCGATGCCGAAGCGGGTCTCCTTGCCTTCCATGTTGCCGCCGGCCTGCTGCGCGCTGGTCGACTGGTCGACGCCGAGGGCGGCGAGCTGCGGATTGCCTTGTTGCTCGAAGCTCATGGCGGCCCAGGCGGCCAGCACGAACATCAGCGTCATCGCGGCAAGCACGGCCCAGCCCTGGCGGCTGTCGCCGACCAGCCGACCGAAACTGACGCACAGCGCCGCTGGAATCAGGAAGATCGCCAGCATCTGCACGAAGTCGGTCAGCGGCGTGGGGTTCTCGTAGGGGTGGGCCGAGTTGGCGTTGAAGAAGCCGCCGCCGTTGGTGCCGAGCATCTTGATCGCTTCCTGGGACGCGACCGGCCCCATCGGCAGGGTCTGCACGCGGGTCTCGGCGGGGTCGGTCAGCGCGTTGCCCTTGTCGTCCTTCAAGGGCTGGCCGGACGAATCGAGGCGGGGCGCGTCGTAGTGGGTCGTTTCTACCGTCGTCACGTCCTGGTAGGGCGAGAAGTTCTGGATCACGCCCTGGCCGGCCAGGAACAGCGCCATCAACACGGATAACGGCAGCAGCACCCAGACCGTGGCGCGGGTCAGGTCGACCCACGCGTTGCCCACGGTGGCGGCGCTGTGGCGGGCGATGCCGCGGATCAGCGCAAAGACGACGGCGATGCCGGTGGCCGCGGACAGGAAGTTCTGCACGCCCAGGCCGAGCATCTGGACCAGGTAGCCCATCGTCGATTCGCCGCCGTAGCCCTGCCAGTTGGTATTGGTGACGAAGCTCACCGCGGTGTTGAAGGCGGAATCGGGGGCTACGGCCGCCATCTGTTGCGGGTTCAGCGGCAGCACGGCCTGCAGGCGTTGCAGCCCATACACGGCGACGACGCCCAGCGCATTGAAGATGAGGAGGGCCAGCGCATAGCGCAGCCAGCCGGTTTCCTCGTCGGCACGGATGCCGCACAGGCGGTAGACGAGGTTTTCGAGGGGGCGGACGGCGCGCAGGCGGCCCTCCATCGCGTTCGCGACATAGATGCCGAGGGGTTTGGCTGTCAGCAGCAGGATGGCCAGGAAGGTCCCCAGCAGGAGCCAGGCATGGGAGGTCATGAGAAGTCCTCCGGTTTGAGCAGCGCGGCCACGAGATAGATGAGCAGTGCGATGGCGACGAGGCCGCCGACGATGTAAAGGCCGTTCATTTGCGGCCTCCCAGGCGGTCGCAGCCGACCGCCATGCCGACCATCAAGGCCAGGAAGGCGGCGATGGCGGCGAGATAGATGAGATCCATGATTTCCCCTTTCGGATCGAAGGAATCGACACCGTCATGCTAGGGAAGGCGGTATCAAAAGCTTCGAAAAAGGGGGCGCTGCGGGATAAAGGACTTGTAAAAATCCGCCGGATGCGGACTGCCGGCAATGCTCTTTTTGCATATCCCTGCGTGTTTTGTGGGTATGCCGTCGGTGTTAAGTGGGTCATAGACCGTATGGCTTCCGCCGCCGAATACTTCGTGCCTAGTGATTTCCCCCAGCTCGCAAGAAAGGGTCAAATTGGTCCACTCAAGAATGAAACTCCACCGCACGGCCCTGGCCGTCGCGCTTCTCTCCCTTTTGAACGCCTGTGGTGGCGGAGGCGGTGGTGCTGCGACACCGCCAGGCGGGCCCCCTCAGGTCTGCGTCGCGCTGCCTGCCGAGGCGACGCTGCATCCGGCGGACGCCGGCGCCAGCGAATGGAACGATGTGCTGGTCGATGGCAGTAACCGGATCTGGCTCGCCGGCTACGACCGCGGTGTGGTCGGCCAGACCTCGCTGGAGCCGGCCGGCAACGCCCGCGGCATGGTCCGCATGCTGTCGAATACCGGCGATCTGCAGTTCGACAGCGGCTCGCGCTTCGATTCGCCGGGTGCGGACGTGGTGGAGGCGTTGGCACTGACCGCATCGGGCACCCTGTTTGCGGTGGGACGTACCACGGGCGTTCTCGCCGGGACGGCTAACCGGGGCCAGTTCGACGCCTTCGTGGCCAGCACCGATGCCAACCGTCCGTCGGGCGATTGGGGGCTGACCCAGTTCGGAGATGAGTTCCCGCAGCATCCGCGGCGCCTGGTGGCCACGTCCGACAGCGATCTCTACATCGGCGGCTACAACGACGATTACATTCCCACCAATTACGTGGCCGCCTGGGCCGACTCCTCCGCTTACCGGTTGCGGGCCGGCCGGCCCGGCGACGCCTCGTCGATTGCGACGGTATGGAGTCACCGTTCGAACAGCGAGGAGCAGGACTACGCGTCGAGTCTGGCCGTCGCGCCGGATGGTTCCGTCTTCATCGGCGGGGTGGTGACCAGCGGCAGCAATCGTGGCGCCTTCGTGCGCAAGCTGGACGGCAACGGAACGACGGTATGGACGGCGCGCTACACGACGTCCGGCGTCGACAACGTGGCCTTCCTGAAGCCTCTGTCCGACGGCAGCGTGCTGATGCTTGGTACCGTGATGGGCTCCTTCCGCGGCGGCGTCAGCATCGGCAATACGGACGTCTTCGTGGCGCGCATCAATCCGCTGGACGGCTCGGTGATCACCAGCGCCCAACTCGGGACCAGCGGCGCCGAGTGGCTCAGCGACGCGAAGCTCGACAGCCAGGGCAATTTGTTCCTGTTCGGCGAGACGACGGGCTCCTTCATCGGCGGCAAGGCGCCGGCGGGAGCGAGTGATCTATTCCTGCTGAAGGTACGCAATGACGGTGCGGTGCTGCGCGCCTGGCAGTGGGGAACGGCCGGTGACGAGCGGGGCGCTTCGGTGGCTATCGATGGCTGCGGGCGGGCGGTGGCGGCGGGCAGCTCGACGAAGGACGGCCAGCGCCAGGCGGTGCTGTGGTATCCGCAGGGCCAGTGAGGCTTCACCCGGAACGTCGCCCACGGCACATGGTGCCGGCGGCGGGCTCCTTGGCGAAGGGAGAATTTTCCCGGCAGCGTCCACCGCGCAAAAAAACTCCCCGCCGACGGGCGGGGAGGCAAGCTACTGCACAGGGATTCGCTGCGTGCCGCCGCTTCAGAAGCGGTAGCTGTAATCGATGTAGAAGCGGTGCTGGCGCCAGTCCTGGCGGGTCAGCCCGTTGAGGGTCTGGCTCGTGGTGCGCCCGTCGGCCTGGGAGTCGTAGGTCATGAACATGTAGCGCAGGCTGACGTTCTTCACGAAGGGCAGTTCGTAGCGGGCATCCAGCTCCCGGTACTGCTCCCGGCCATCCACGTTGTTGACCAGGTTGCTGCTGCGGGCGCCGGTGCCGCGGACGTAGCGGTAGGCGGTTTTCAGGCCAGGGACCAGGGCTTTCCAGTCGTAGGCGACGCGGATCTGGGCGGCGGTCTCGTCCCGGTTCGTGAAGTCCGGGCCGACGACGGCCTGGGTCGGGAAGGGATTGGTGCCCGGGTCCTGGGTCAGCGCCCCGGTCCGGTCCGCATCGACGGCGTAGTTGTCTTCTATCCAGAAGCCGCTGATCTTGGTCAGAGCGCCGCCGACGGTGAAGTCGCGGATCGTCCATGCCACTTCCACGTAGGCGCCGCTGCCCCGGTTGGAGATGCGCCCGCTGCCGGCGCAGTCCATGTCCTTTTCGGCGCCGCAGACGAACAGGGAGCCGGCGTCGCGGGATGTGAGATAGCCGCCGGACAGCCTCAGCCGGTCGGTGCCGAGCGGAATCGTGTAGGCGGCGATCAGCGCGCTCTTGGCCAGATAGGATTTGGCGTTCAGGTACTCGGCGGTCAGCTCCAGCGGCCCGTGCACGTAATTGCCGCCGAGGACGGCGATGTAGTCGATGCCATTGCGGCCGCTCGCCTCGGTCCTGAAATGTACGAACTCGCCGGTGGTACGGCTGCGGTACTGGTCATACACGGCGCCAAAGAGTTTCACTCCGTCGGCTGGCCGCAGCATGGCACTGACGCCGGAATAGGTGTCGGGCACCGCGCGGTTGGTGGTGCTCTTCAGCAGCAGGCTGTCCTGGAACTGGCGGCCGAGCCTGACGACGGCCTTGTCGCCGAGCCGGAGCTTGAGCAGCGCCTGGCCGAGGGATTGGTAGCCGTTTTCCAGGCGGCCGTTGTTGCCCACTTCGACCAGCTGGGTCGTCGGCACGCCGCTGTCGCCGAGCCGGTTGACGCTATAAACCGACGCGTCGAAACCGGCCACGCCGCCCAGGAAGTAGGGCGAGCGGTAGTTGAGTTCCAGCCCCAGCGCGCTCTGTTCGTAGGCGGCGGGTTGCGGCTTGGGCGTTTTGGCGGTCGGGTAGGCCAGGCCCTTGTCGGCCCAGTAAACGCCGTGGGCCTTGAGTTCCAGTTCCTGGGCGTCGTCGTCGGCCAGCGCGGCAAGCGGCAGGCAGCCGCCGCAGAGGCCGGCGGCGAGCATCGCGCGGGTGCGTCTGTCGATGAATGTTGTGAATTGCATGGTGTCCCCAATCCAATCCTGTGTCTTTTCCAGGGCGATACCGTCCCTGCAGCCCTTGCGGGCCGCATGTATCGCGATGTCGATGTGGTGCTTCCCCGGAGGCTTAGGGAGAGATTTCCTCCAGCGCACGATTGGTGGTTTCAATCATGCGGGTGGCGGCGATCAGGCCGACGATGGTGGTGAGGGCGAACATCAGGAAGACCGCGGCAACCCCTTGTCCACTCAGCACCACGCCGACGATGGCCGGTGCCGCGGCGGAGGCGGCGCGTAGCCACGAGGTGGCGAGGCCGGTACCGATGGCACGCATGCGGGTCGGGTAGATCTCGGGGGTGTAGAGGTAGAGCATCACCGTCGTGGTGCCCATCACCGCGTAGGCCGAGGAGGCCAGCAGCATCACCGAGCGGGGATCGTCGGCGCCCAGGATGCCCAGCGTGGCCAGCAGCGCGCCGCTCAGCACGAAGCAGCCCATCGCCCAGCGGCGGCGGCCGACCCGGTCGATCAGGAAGGCGCAGGCCAGCACGGCGCAGGTGCTCAGCACGTTGGAGATGGAGGCCATGTGCAGGGATTCCTGCAGCGGCAGGTGATAGACCGTCTTGTAGAGGCTGGGCAGCCAGTTGTTGATGCCGTTGGCGACGAAGTAGCTGCTGGCCCACAACACCCACACGATCAGCGTGCGGCCGCGATAGATCGGCGAGAAGAGTTCCTTCCACGAGGCCTTGCGCGGGTTCTGCAAGCCGGCCTGCAGGCTGGCCAGGCGGGCGTCGACTTCGATGCGGTCGTGTGCCGGGTCGAGGTTCCGCTTGGTGGTGGCGGCTTCCAGCTGTTCGATGATGCGCTCGGCCTCGTCGAGGCGGCCCTTGGCGATCAGCCAGCGCGGCGATTCGGACAGGCGCAGGATCAGCGTGGCGATCAGGATGCCGGGAATGCCGCCGATCAGGAACATGTATTCCCAGCCGAAGCGCGGCACGACGAAGGCGCCGATCTGCGCGGCGCCGAGGAGGCCCAGCGGAAAGATCAGCTCGTAGAGGATGAAGAAGCGGCCGCGCCCGTGGGCCTGGGACAGCTCGTTGATGTAGGCCGCGGCGACCGGCACCTCGCCACCGACACCGATGCCCTGGACGAAGCGGGCCATGAAGAGCATCTGGAAGTTGCCGGTGAAGGCGCTGGCGACGCTCATCACCGACATGATGCCGACCGCCAGGGTGGCGCTCGGCACGCGGCCGCGGCGCTCGGCGAGCCAGCCGAACAGCAGCGCGCCGATGACCTGCCCGAGGTAGCCGGCGGCGATCAGCACTCCGATCTCGGTCGGGCCGAGATGCCACAGGCCGACCAGCACCGGCATCACAAAGGCCAGCGAGAGCGCGTCGAAGGCGTCGAAGAAGGTCGCGCTGCCCATGATGACGCGGGCCTTGGTGTGCCAGCGGCAGAAGGGCACGTTCTCGATGCGGAAGAGCAGTTGCGCCGCGCGCCCTTGCTGATTGGCGGCCAGGTGCTGTTCCGCCGGAGGGGCGATGTCCGCCCCCAAAGCGGCCACTTTGGTGTCCATTTTGTCTCCAGTCTCTTTCTTATATAGGTGCTCGGTGCGCGCCCCCGGGGGATCGAATCCCCAGAGGGCGGCTACGGTAACACTCCAGCCTGATGGGCAGTCGGCCGGCTCTGCCGACTGCCCGGCGACGCCGGCCTGCGTCGCCTGAGATCCCCGGTGGGATCAGCGCACGATGCCGGCGGCGCGCATCGCGTTGGCGATCTCCACGTCGGCGCCTTCGGCCAGCGGCAGCAGCGGGGAGCGCACGGTGGCGTGGTCCAGGATGCCGCGGGCGACCAGCGCGTGCTTCAGCGCGACGGTGCCTTCCATGTGGGAGCCGCGGTGATAGACGTTGCGGGTCACCGGCAGCAGCTGGTCGTGGATCGCGCGGGCCTTCGGGTAGTCCTTGGCCTTGCCGGCCTTGATCAGTTCGATCAGCAGTTCCGGCGCGATGTTGCCGTAGCCGACCAGCGCGCCATCCACGTCGAACATGGTGTGCAGCAGGTACTCGTCGTGGCAGGTGAGGATCTGCAGTTCGGGGCGTTCGCGGCGGATAATGGGGATCTCCACGTCCCAGCGGCGCATGTTGCGCACGCCGTTCTTCATCGCGAAGACGCCGGGCTGGGCGGAGATGTCCAGCAGGGTCTGCAGGTCGTAGGTGGCCTTGGTGGCGTCCGGGTACTGGAAAAGGATCAGCGGCAGGCCGCTCTCTTCGTAGATGGCGCGGTAACGGTCCTGCGGCGCGCCGTTCTGGTAGCCGAAGCGCAGCCAGCCGTGGGACGGGTAGACCAGGCCGGCGGCAGCCCCGGCCTTGACGGCACGCTTGGCTTCCTCGGCGGCGACGGCGGTGCCTTCCAGCGTGATGCCGGCGATCACCGGCAGGCGGCCGTCGGTGGACTTCACGAAGCTCTCGATGACTGCCGCCTGTTCGTCCTGGGACAGGAAGGTGCCTTCGCCGGCATGGCCGAGCACCACCAGGCCCTTGACGCCGTCGATGCCGCCGAGCCAGGAGCCGAGGCGCTGGATGGCGTCGTGATCGACGGCGCCGTCGCGGGTGAAGGGGGTGACGGGGGCGGGAACGAGGCCACGAAGATCCAGGGTCATGATGTATTTCCTCTTTGGTAGGTGGAGTGGTCGTCGATCGCCTGCGCTGGCCGCAGCCCGAGTGCTCCGGGGGAATCCGGAAGGCATTTTCGGGATGCCGCTTTTAGGCCATTAAACGC
Source organism: Zoogloea sp. GDB6 (assembly GCF_056724105.1). Lineage (NCBI taxonomy): Bacteria > Pseudomonadati > Pseudomonadota > Betaproteobacteria > Rhodocyclales > Zoogloeaceae > Zoogloea > Zoogloea sp. GDB6. The sequence goes on from NZ_CM161497.1 coordinate 2,139,500, forward strand.
AGTTTATTCAACGACTTGTTCAGCTCTTGCCGTGTCGGTCATCGAGCATGGCTGCAGTATAGGAAGGGGTCTGATATGCCGGAAGAGGCAATTCTTGTATTTCAGCTATACTGATCAGACATGGATCTTGGCGAGGTCGGAAATGGACTATTCGGCGTGGAAGCTGTTTCTCGACGCGGTGGAGCTGGGCAGCCTGAGCAAGGTGGCGGTGGCCTACCGGACCAGCCAGCCCCATGTGAGCCGGCAGATCGGCGAGCTTGAAGACGAATGCGGCGGACGCCTGTTCCAGCGCACCGGCCGGGGCGTGGTGCTGACCGAACTGGGGCAGCGCATCCTGCCCAAGGTGCGCACCTGGGTGACCAGCACCGAGCAGCTCTCCAACGACATCCGTACCACCGCCGGCAAGCCGATTGGCACGGTGCGCATCGGCATCCTGCCGTCCACCGCGCACCCGCTGGTCAGCACGCTGTATTACCGCTTGCGGGAACGCTATCCGCTGATCCAGCTGAGCGTGCGCGAGGGGCAGGGCGCCCAGCTCGAAACCTGGCTTGAGAACGGCAATGTGGATCTGGCGATCCTGTTCCGCCACAGTCCGCTGGCCAGGAACGGCGACATCTACCTGTCGGAAGCGCCGACCTACCTGGTCAGCGCGGCCGGCGACGCCTTGACGGCGGGGCCGACGGTGGCCTTCTCGGCGCTGGATGGCTTGCCGCTGGTGATGTTTTGCCGGCCCAACAGCTGGCGCGACCAGTTCGACCAGTTGAGCGCCCAGCACGGCGTGAGCCTGAACGTGGTCGCCGAGGCGGACAGCCTCAGCCTGCAGACCCAGATCGCCGCGGATGGCAGCGCCTATGCGCTGCTCGGGCCTTACGCGATTGCCGCAGCCATGAAGCACTGCCGCCTGCAGGCAGCCAAGCTGGTGGAGCCGGAAGTGCCCCGTTACCTGGCGCTGGCCATGTCGCCCCACGGGGAGCTGACGCTCGCCACCCGGACGGTGATGCAGGTGACGCGGGAGATCGCCGCGTTGCTGGCGGCCAATCCGGCGGAGGGCACGCTGCTGGCGTCCGCATGAGCGCCTGCCGTTGGCACCCGTAAACGGCAAGAGAGCCCGTCAAATGCGGGCTCTCTTGCGTTGGATCACGAAGCCTTGCGCCCCGTTGGGCGCATCGGCTTATTTGGAGGCTTGCTGCTGCCGGAAGCGACGCTGCCAGCCGGCGAGGGCCAGGCCGGCACCCATGATCAGCGGCAGGCTGCCCGGCTCCGGTACGGCATTCGGGTTGTGGCCGTCGGTGCTGCTGAAGGACGTGTAAGCCGTGCCGCCAGGCGTCAGGAACTGGGCTTGCTGGCTGCCGTCGCAGCAGTTCTCGAGGCCGTAGATCTGCAGCAGATGGTTGCCGGTAGTCAGGCTGGCGAGGAACTCGAAATCCTGGGTGGTCAACGCATAGGAGCCGCTCCACCACATGTCGTTGGTCTTGAAGCCCATCAGCGTGCCGTCGAGGAAGACGGCGCCGCCGTTGCCGAAGTCGGGGCCAATGCGGAAATTCCACGCACCGCTGTCCGCCGAGCTGAAGATGACGTCGTAGCGGAAGGCGATGTTGCTGTTCGAGCCACCGAACACGCTTTGATTCGACACGCCGTCGAAGGACGCGAGCGTGGTGCTGCCGTAGCCCGCGGTGGGGGCCGAGGCGGCCAACTGGTCGATGGTGGTGCGATAGTCGTCGGCGGTCGGCAGTGCGGAACTGGTCGAATAGCGCGTATCCATCGTGATCAGGCTGGCGTTGGCTTGCTGGGTGACCAGGGACAGGGCGGACAGGGCCAGGACGGAGCAGAGCTTGCTGACGGAGGAGAAGCGCATCGCGGACATACCGGCGGGATTCAGGATGGGACGCAGTCTATCCATCTGGCACACCTTGAACTGTGCTGCCTATCACGGGCATCCGGTGAGCGCGTGATCTGGCGTGAGTTTCGTCATGATCGATGTGAAGGAGAGCCCGCCGACATATCGATCGGGATGTACTTCAACGGCATTCCGGCGCGCAGAGCGTGTTTGTTCCTCATGTCGGGCGCCCTCTCTGCTACCATTCGCCCCCATGCGTCGCTGGCTCGCCGTCTTCCTGCTGGTTTTCCTGCCGCTCCAGTTCACCTGGTCGGTGGCGGCCGCCTATTGCCAGCATGAGTCGGCGCCGTCGCAGCACTTCGGCCATCATCAGCATGAGCATCACGGCGACGCCGGGGCCAAGGACACGAAGAAGCTGCCATCCGCCATCGACGAGGACTGTGCTTTCTGCCATGCGGGCTGCGCGTCGGCGCTGACCGGTCTGCTTGACGCCGCTCCGGCTGCTGCGGGGGTCGTGAGACTGCCTTGCCCGCCGCACTTCCTCACCTCGCCGCCCGGCGAGCTGCCCGAACGCCCCAACTGGACTGCTTCCGCCTGATCGGCGGGAGCGGATCTTCTTTAGCTGCGCATCCCCTGCGGCGCTAGCCGCGCGTTCGTCCGGCCCTGCTGGATGACGTCCCGCCGATTCCCCCACGTGTCTTTCATCACTGGAGAATCGGATGCAATCCCAATCAAGCATTGCGCTCGCGCTGCTATGCGCCCTTGCCGTGACGGCAGGCGCTGCGCGGGCCGAAGCCGGCACAGCGGTCGCTCCCGCAGCTGCCATGGCTAACCCTGCCGAGCCGACCGGGCCTTTGAGCCTCGACGCGGCGCTCGGCCTCGCCCTGTCCGCCAATCCCGAACTGTCGGCCGCCACGAACGAGCTGCGCGCCGTCGAGGGTGCGGTGATCCAGGCGGGGCTGCTACCCAACCCCGAGATCTCGACGAGCATCGAGGATACCCAGAACCGCGCGACCCGCAGCACCACCGTCCAGCTTGGGCAGAGGCTGGAGCTGGGCGGCAAGCGCGCCGCGCGCGTCGCCACCGCCGAGCGCGGTCGGGATGTGGCGACCGCCGACCTTGCCGCCCGGCGTCTCGAAACCCGCGCGACGGTGGTTGGCGCGTTCTTCGATGTGCTGGTGGCCCAGGAGCGCGTCCAGCAGGCCGATGACCTGCTTGCGCTGGCCGGGCGCGCCACCTTGGCCGCGGGGCGGCGCGTGGCGGCCGGTAAGGTCTCGCCGGTGGAGGAGACCCGGGCGCGGGTTGCCGAGGCCGCTGCGCGGATCGAGCTGAACCAGGCGCGCGCCGACCTGGCTGTCGCGCGCAAGCGCCTGGCCGCCACCTGGGGCAGCGCTCAAGCACGCTTCAGCCTGGCGGAAGGGCGTACCGACGCATTGCCGGGGCTGCTCTCCGACGACGCGCTGGCCCGCCGTCTCGAGGCGGCGCCAGCGCTGCTCCGCTGGCGCCATGAGGTGGCGCGCTTCACCGCCCAGGCCGAGCTGGAGAAGGCCCGCCGCCTTCCCGATGTGACGGTGAGCGTGGGCGCCAAGCGGGCGGAGGAGCTGGGGCGCAACCAGGCCATCGTCGGCTTCTCGGTCCCGTTCCCGCTGTTCGACCGCAACCAGGGCACGCTGCTTGAGGCGTTGCGGCGGGCCGACAAGGCGCGGGACGAGCTGCGCGCCGCCGAATTGCGCCTGGGTGCCGACGCCAGCCAGAACCAGGAGCGTTTGAAGGCGTTGCTGGCCGACGTCCGGACGCTCCAGCAGGAGATCCTCCCCGGCGCCCGCAGCGCCTACGACGCGGCCAGCAAGGGCTTCGAGCTCGGGAAGTTCAGCTTCCTCGAAGTGCTCGATGCCCAGCGCACCTTCTTCCAGGCTCGCGCCCAGTACCTCAAGAGTCTCTCCGATGCCCACCGCACCGCCGCCGATCTGGAGCGCGTGCTGGGCGCCATCACTTCGCCGTCGTCCGTGATGGCCGACCGTCCGTAGGAGCCCTTCATGAAGAATTCCCTCAAATCGACCACACCCAGACTCAACCGCAAGCAGGCCGTCGCCATCGCCGCCATTGTCATCGGCGGTATCGCCGCAGGTGGCTGGATTCTCGGCACGGCCCCGGCAGAACCGGCCGGCGAATCCGCCGCGGTGGCTGCCCACACCGAAGCCCATGGCCACGACGACAAGGAGCATCACGGCAGCCGCAGCGGTGACGCCCACGCGGATGCCGGTGCGCACGGCGACGCCGAACATCACGCCGGGAAGACCGACGCCGAAGGCGAAGCCCACGACGAGACGATTGCGCTGAGCGATGCACAGATCCAGTCGGCCGGCATCGGCATCGACAAGGCCGCGCCAGCACGCATCCGCAGCAGCAACCAGCTGCCCGGCGAGATCCGTTTCAACGAGGATCGCACCGCCCACGTGGTGCCCAGGCTGGCCGGCGTGGTGGAAAGCGTGCCCGCCAATCTGGGCCAGGCCGTCAAACGCGGGCAGGTGCTGGCGGTGATCGCCAGCACCGGGCTGTCGGAGCTGCGCAGCGAGTTGCTGGCCGCCCAGCGGCGCCTGGCCCTCGCCAAGTCCACCTACACCCGCGAGAAGCAGTTGTGGCAGGAGAAGATCTCGGCCGAGCAGGATTACCTCGCTGCGCAGCAAGCCTTGCGCGAGGCAGAGATTGCCGTGGCCAACGCCCAGCAGAAGCTGGTGGCGCTCGGCGCCAGCGCGGCGGGTGCGGGCAGCCTCAACCGCTACGAGATCCGCGCGCCCTTCGACGGGATCGTGGTGGAGAAACACATCGCGCTCGGCGAGGCGGTGAAGGAGGACGCCAGCATCTTCACCCTGTCGGACCTGTCATCGGTGTGGGCCGAGATCGTCGTGCCGGCGAAGGATCTGGACATCGTGCGGGTCGGCGAGAAGGTGGTCGTGCGGGCGACGGCCTTCGATTCCAGCGCCGAGGGCCGGATTTCCTACGTGGGCGCGCTGCTCGGACAGGACACGCGCACCGCCAAGGCGCGGGTGACGCTGGCCAACCCGAAGATGGCCTGGCGCCCGGGGCTGTTCGTCAATGTGGATGTGGTGTCGGGCGAAACCGAGGTGGCGGTGAGCGTGCTCGCCGACGCGGTGCAGAGCATGGAAGACAAGCCGGTGGTGTTCGTGCGGGTGAAGGACGGCTTCAGCGCCCAGCCGGTGAAGCTCGGCCGCGCCGACGGCAGGCGGGTGGAGGTGGTGGATGGGCTCAAGGCCGGCACCGCCTACGCGGCGTCGGGCAGTTTCGTGCTGAAGGCGGAGCTCGGCAAGGGCAGCGCCGAGCACGCGCACTGACGGGAGGAGGACGCCATGTTTGAACGCATCATCCGCCTCGCCATCGAGCACCGCTGGCTGGTTCTGCTGGCCGTGCTGGGCATGGCTGCGCTGGGCCTCTACAACTACCAGCGCCTGCCCATCGACGCGGTGTCGGACATCACCAACGTGCAGGTCCAGGTCAACACCGCGGCACCGGGCTATTCGCCGCTGGAGGTCGAACAGCGGGTGACCTACCCGGTGGAGACCGTGATGGCCGGCCTGCCCGGCCTGGAGCAGACCCGCTCCCTGTCCCGCTATGGCTTGTCGCAGCTGACGGTCATCTTCAAGGACGGGACCGACATCCACTTCGCGCGGCAGCTCGTCAATCAGCGTATCCAGGAAGCCAGGGAGAAACTGCCGGCGGGCATCACGCCGGCCATGGGGCCGATCTCGACGGGGCTGGGAGAGATCTACCTGTGGACCGTGGAGGCCGGGGAGGGCGCTCGCAAGCTGGACGGCACGGCCTACACGCCGACCGACCTGCGCGAGATCCAGGACTGGATCATCAAGCCGCAGTTGCGCCACGTGGCGGGCGTGACCGAGATCAACTCCATCGGCGGTTTCGCGAAGGAGTACCAGGTGGCGCCGAGCCCCGAGAAGCTCGCCTCCTATGGGCTCACGCTGCAGGATCTGGTCACGGCACTCGACCGCAACAACGGCAATGCCGGCGCCGGCTACATCGAGAAGCGTGGCGAGCAGTACCTGGTGCGTGCGCCGGGCCAGCTGCGTACGCCGGAGGACATCCGCAACGTGATCCTCGGCAATGTGCAGGGCGTGCCGATCCGCATCCGCGATGTGGCCGAGGTGGGCATCGGCCGCGAGCTGCGTACCGGCGCGGCAACCGACAATGGCCGCGAGGTGGTGCTCGGCACGGTGTTTATGCTGATAGGCGAGAACAGCCGGGCCGTCTCCCGCGCGGTGGACCAGAAGATGGCGGAGATCAACCGCAACCTGCCGCCGGGCATCCATGCGGTGACGGTTTATGACCGCACGGTGCTGGTGGACAAGGCCATCGAGACGGTGAAGAAGAACCTGCTCGAAGGGGCGATCCTGGTGATCGTCATCCTGTTCCTGTTCCTCGGCAACATCCGCGCGGCGCTGATCACCGCGATGGTCATCCCGTTGTCGATGCTGTTCACCTTCTCGGGGATGGTCGGCTACCGGGTCAGCGCCAACCTGATGAGCCTCGGCGCCCTCGACTTCGGGATCATCATCGACGGCGCCGTGGTCATCGTCGAGAACTGCGTGCGGCGGTTGGCCCACGCGCAGGCACGCCACGGCCGGCCACTGAGCCGGACGGAGCGCTTTCATGAGGTTTTCGCGGCTTCGAAGGAGGCGCGGCGGGCGCTGCTCTTCGGCCAGCTGATCATCATGGTCGTCTATCTGCCGATCTTCGCCCTCGCCGGCGTCGAGGGAAAGATGTTCCATCCAATGGCTTTCACGGTGGTCACGGCGCTGATCGGCGCGATGATCTTGTCCGTGACCTTCATCCCGGCGGCCGTGGCGCTGTTCATCGGCGACAAGGTGGCCGAGAAGGAGAACGGGTTGATGCGCGCCGCACGGCGGGCTTACGAGCCGGTGCTGACGCTGGTGATGGCGAACAAGCCGGTGGTGCTGACGGTGACGGCGGTGGCGATCGTGCTGTCCGGTCTGCTCACCACGCGCATGGGCAGCGAGTTCGTGCCCAGCCTCAACGAAGGCGACTTTGCGATCCAGGCTCTGCGCATTCCCGGCACCAGCCTGTCCCAATCCGTCGAGATGCAGCAGCGGCTGGAAACCCGGTTGAAGGCCGAGTTTCCGGAGATCGAGCGGGTCTTTGCCCGCACCGGCACGGCCGAGATCGCCTCCGATCCGATGCCGCCCAACATCTCCGACGGCTACATCATGCTCAAGCCGGAATCCCAGTGGCCCGAGCCGAGGCGGAGCCGCGAGGCGCTGCTGGCGGAGATCCAGAAGGTCGCCGACGGGATGCCGGGCAACGCCTACGAGTTCTCCCAGCCGATCCAGCTGCGCTTCAACGAGCTGATCTCCGGCGTGCGCAGCGACGTGGCCATCAAGGTCTTCGGCGACGACATGGCGGTGCTGAACGAGACCGCGGGGAAGATCGCCGCGCTGCTGGAGAAGATCCCCGGCGCGTCCGAGGTGAAGGTGGAGCAGACGACCGGCCTGCCGGTGCTGACCGTCAACATCGACCGGGACAAGACGGCGCGCTACGGCCTCAACGTCGGCGACGTGCAGGACGCGGTGTCCACGGCGATCGGCGGCCAGGAGGCGGGCACCGTGTTCGAGGGCGATCGCCGCTTCGACATCGTCGTGCGCCTGCCGGAGGCACTGCGCTCCGATCCGGAAGCGCTCAGGCGTCTGCCCATCGCGCTGCCACGCGGGAGCGGAGAAGGGCGGACGAGCTACATCCCGCTCGGCGAGGTGGCGAGCCTCGATCTGGCACCGGGCCCCAACCAGGTCAGCCGGGAGAACGGCAAGCGCCGTGTGGTGGTCAGCGCCAACGTGCGTGGACGCGACATAGGCACCTTCGTCAGCGAGGCGCAGGTGCGGCTGGGCGAGGTGCCGGTCCCGGTGGGCTACTGGACGGCCTGGGGCGGCACCTTCGAGCAGCTGGAGTCGGCATCCCAGCGCCTGAAGATCGTGGTGCCCGTGGCGCTGCTGCTGGTGTTCATCCTGTTGTTCGCGATGTTCGGCAACGTGAAGGATGGCCTGCTGGTGTTCTCCGGCATTCCCTTCGCACTGACGGGCGGAATCGCTGCGCTATGGCTGCGCGACATTCCGCTGTCCATCTCGGCGGGCGTCGGCTTCATCGCCCTGTCCGGCGTGGCGGTGCTCAACGGTTTGGTGATGATCGCCTTCATCCGCAACCTGCGCGAGGAAGGGCGTTCGCTGGACGAGGCGATCCACGACGGCGCGCTGACCCGCTTGCGTCCGGTATTGATGACGGCTCTGGTGGCGTCGCTGGGCTTCATCCCCATGGCCCTCGCCACCGGAACCGGCGCGGAAGTCCAGCGTCCCCTCGCCACGGTGGTCATCGGCGGCATCCTGTCTTCGACTGCGTTGACCTTGCTGGTGCTGCCGCTGCTGTATCGGCTGGTGCATGCCAGGGAGGCGCAGGAAGGTGGCGTGGCGATGAGGCCGGCCACTGCGACCGACTGATGACATGACAAAGGCCCATCCCCAGGGAGATGGGCCTTGCGGAGGCCGGCTTGATGCCGGCGCCCCGTTGTTAAGAGACTGCCGGCTTACTTGGCGTCAGCTTCGCATTTCTTCATGAATGCGGTTTTGGCCGCGCCAGCCAGGGGCTTCCCGTTCTTGCCGACTGCCTTGTCCGCACAGGATGAAGGCGCTTTGGCCGTCGTCGCGCCACCCTCGCATTTCTTCATGAATGCAGCTTTGGCTGCGCCGGCGAGGGGCTTGCCAGCCTTGCTTACGGCCTTGGCTTCACAGTCCGAGGCGGTGGGTGCTGCCGCGGCTCCGGCGGCCGGTTGAGCGGGAGCTTCAGCGTAAGCCATGCCAACAGAAAACAGACCAGCCATGAAACCCGCGATAATCTTGTTCATGCGTTTAACTCCCTTGCGTAAGAGGCCGTTTGCCCCAATGTCTTAACGTTTCGAAATCCACTGCGTTGACGCAGGAGGTTCGGACGTCTCGTGTCCGTTGTCGAAGCCACTCCTTCCTGGGGACGGAGCCGGCGTTCAGTCTCGACGGTAATCCCGCTCACGGTCTCTATCGCGATCGCGGCCGTCGTCATGGTCACGCCCATGGTCATTCCCGTAGCGTCCGCCGTCATCATCCCGGTGGTCACCATGCGGGTGCCCGTAGCCACCGCGCCCCTCCCGGCCGGGGCCTCCATGATAGGGGTCTGCGATGATGCAGCCGCTGAGCAAGGTGCAGGTCGTGACGAACGCTATCAACAGTATCGGTTTCATGATGCCTTGTTCTCCCAAGCTTACGTCGGGCATCGATTATTGCCTGTGGTCTGTTGGGCGTTCATCAGAGATGTGAATGAGCCCCTTTGCCCACCAAAAAAAGCGGAACTTCCTGGGTCAGGAAGTTCCGCTGAATGAGTCTGCTTCGATGCGGACTTTCAAATCATGGTGTGACGCACAGCTTAGCCGCAGGTCCCTACCGCGCCGCAGGCGGTGCAGAAGTCGCAGCCGTCCTTGCGGATCACCGAGTGGTTGCCGCACTCGTTGCACAGCGCACCCTGCATCAGCTTGGGCTCGTTGTCGTCGCGCGGGGACTCGAGGATGCCCATTTCGCGGGTCGGGTAGCCTGCTTCGTCGAGCACGCCCAGCATTGCGTAGCGGTGGATGATCAGCGCAGCCAGGTAGGCCACGGTGGACGGCCAGTTTTGCTGACGGCGGGTGCCGGGCACGAAGGCCATGAAGTCGCCCAGGGGTTCCGGGTAGTCGATCAGCTTGCGCAGCTTCATGCCGATCCAGGCCGGGTCCATCACGCGCATGTCGAGGGACAGGATGCGGGACAGGCCGTCCAGGGCGCGCGGGTAGTTGCCCGACAGCCACATGGAGTAGGGGCGGGTCACGCCGTCCGGCAGGGTGATTTCCTTCAGGCCGAGCACGAAGTCTTCACCGGTGGCCGGGTTCTGGATGTCGACAGTCCAGGACAGGGTGCCGTCGGTGCCGGTCTTGGGCTCCTGCAGGGAGAACACGCTGTCGAGCACCGGGGTCGGCAGGTCACCGTCGAGGGCTTCCAGCTTTTCGCAGCGGTAGCGGACAACCTGGGCGAAGGCGGACACGACGCCTGGCATCAGCTTCTGCTCGCCATGGGGCGGGAAGCGCATTTCAAAGGACTTTTCGCCGACGGTCTTGGCCAGGGTTTCGAGCTTGAGCTTGAGCCAGCCACGGTCGTTGGCGCGCATGTCCATCGACAGGGTCTTGGCGACGGCACCCAGGCCACGGGGCTGGTCGGCACCGTTGACCCACACTTCGAACGGGAAGGCACCCTTGGCGGGGCTGTCCTCGACCGGATCCATGTGGCCCACGAACAGCGCGAAATTGCCCTGCGGGGTGTTGAGCATGTAGGTCCAGGCGGAGTTGCCATCCGGCAGGTCCGGGCGGCCCGGCCAGCGCAGGGACGAGAGCACCGGTGCCGGCAGGTTCTTGATGGACAGGCGGCGGTTGGTGTCGTCGGAGATTTCCAGGTCGTGGGGCTGCTTCTGCTCGGTGCTCGGCGTAACGGACAGCACGGAGCCCAGCACGCTGTTGGGCCGGTAGGTGGCCAGGCCCTTCAGGCCGGACTTCCAGGCTTCCAGGTAGAGGTTCTCGAACTCCGCGTAGGGGTAGTCCTCGGGGACGTTCACCGTCTTGGAGATGGAGGTGTCGATGTACGGGGCAACGGCCGCGACCATGTCCTTGTGGGCCTTGGCGGAGATTTCCAGCGCGGTCACGAAGTACTCGGGCAGCTTGGAGACGTCACCGCCCTGGTGCTTGTACAGGCGCCATGCGTAATCCTCGACCGCGTATTCCTTGAAGGTGCCGTCGGCCATCCGCTTCTTGCGGGTGTAGGTGTAGGAGAACGGCGGCTCGATGCCGTTGGAGGCATTGTCGGCGAAGGCCAGGCTGATCGTGCCGGTGGGGGCGATGGACAGCAGGTGGGAGTTGCGCAGGCCGTGCTTGCGGATCTTGTCCTTCACCTCGTTGGGCAGGCGGGACGCGAAGTTGCCGCCGGACAGGTACATGTCGGCGTTGAACAGCGGGAAGGCGCCACGCTCCTTGGCCAGATCGACGGAGGCCAGGTAGGCCTGGTCGCGCATGAACTCGGAGATCTTGGTGGCCATCTCGCGGGCGGCGTCGGTGTCGTAGCGCAGGCGCAGCATGGCCAGCGCGTTGCCGAGGCCGGTGAAGCCGAGGCCGACGCGGCGCTTGGACTGGGCTTCGGCGTGCTGTTGCTCCAGCGGCCAGTGGGTTGCCTCAAGCACGTTGTCGAGCATGCGGATGGACGTTTCGACGGTCTTGGCGAAGCCGGCGAAGTCGAAGCTGGCCTTGTCGCTGAAGGCGTCCTTCACGTACAGGGTCAGGTTGATCGAGCCCAGGCAGCAGCAGCCGTAGGACGGCAGCGGCTGTTCGGCGCAGGGATTGGTGGCCTCGATGGTCTCGCAGTAGTAAAGGTTGTTGTCCTTGTTCATGCGATCGAGGAACAGGATGCCCGGCTCCGCGTGATCGTAGGTGGAGCGCATGACCTGGTCCCACAGGTCGCGGGCGCGCACCTTGCGGTACACCCACAGGCCATCTTCGCGCTTGTAGCCGCCGGCGGCCTTGATGTCGCTGGACGGCTCGGCCTTGTGGGCCAGCTCCACGTCACCGTCGTTTTCCACGGCCTGCATGAACAGGTCGGTCACGGCGATGGATACGTTGAAGTTGGTCAGGTCGCCGTGGTCCTTGGCGTGGATGAATTCCTCGATGTCCGGGTGGTCACAGCGCAGCACGCCCATCTGGGCGCCGCGGCGGGAGCCGGCGGATTCGACGGTCTCGCAGGAGCGGTCGAACACACGCATGTAGGAGACGGGGCCGGAGGCGTTGGACTGGGTGCCGCGCACCATCGCGCCCTTCGGGCGGATGGAGGAGAAGTCGTAGCCGACGCCGCCACCGCGACGCATGGTCTCGGCGGACTGGGCGAGGGCGGTGTAGATGCCGCAACGGCCATCCACGGATTCGGTGATCGAGTCGCCGACCGGCTGCACGAAGCAGTTGATCAGGGTCGCGGCGAGGTTGGTGCCGGCGGCGGAGTTGATACGGCCGGCGGGCACGAAGCCCCGCTCCTGGGCTTCGAGGAATTTGGCTTCCCAATGGGCGCGCTTTTCTTCGACCTCGATGGAGGCCAGCGCACGGGCGACACGAGCGCGCACGTCGCCAACACTCTGCTCGTTACCTTTGGCGTATTTCTCGAGCAGAACTTCGCCGGAGATATCCTGCGATTCGAGCGTGGCGGCAGATGCGGGCTGGGCTTTGGCGTTTTTTGTGGTGGCGGTCATGGCTCTTGGATGGCTTATTGGTAGTGATCTGAAGCGGCGCATAGCTTACTCCAAGGCGGGAAATTGGCAAAATATTTTAGTTGTTTAAAATCATATACTTACAAAAGTCAACGGTGCGATAAAAAGAAATTTTCTACTACATTTAGTAGTGTTTCTGGCGCTGAAAATCAAGAAATTTTCCCCGCAAAGCACCCCAGAGCCTTGATTTGGCGGAACAAATAGCGGCATTGGAAGATATGATCAGAAACCCTATAAAAAGGGTGGTTACTCTTCGCTCCACTAGTGAGATGCACGTTGCAGTATCGCCGCATCCTCAATAGACGTCGCGGACATATCGCTTCTCCTTCGCCATCTGCGCCACATACTCCGTTGCGGCATCCATCGCCATGGCCCCATGTTCCTGGACGATTTGCCTCAAGGCCGAATCGACATCCTTGGCCATATGGCCGGCATCGCCGCATACGTAGAAATGGGCGCCTTCCTGCAACCAGGCCCACAGTTGCCCCCCCTGTTCGCGCATGCGGTCCTGGACGTAGATCTTCTTGTCCTGATCGCGTGAAAAGGCCAGGCTGAGTCGGGTGAGCAGGCCGTCCTGGTGCATGCCCTCCAGTTCATCGCGATAGTAGAAATCGGTGGCCGCTTGCTGCTCTCCGAAGAACAGCCAGTTGCGCCCGCTGTCGCCGCGGGCGCGGCGTTCATGCAGGAAACCTCTGAACGGTGCGATACCTGTCCCGGGCCCCACCATGATCATGGGTGTTTCCTTGCCGTTGGGGGGGCGGAAGTGCGCCGACTTCTGGACAAAGATAGGTATGTCGACCTCGCCGGCCCGATCGGCCAGAAAGGTGGAGCAGACGCCGCGCCGGGGTTTGCCCTTGTGCGCGTAGCGGACGGTCGAAACCGTGAGATGCACTTCGTCGATCTGCGCCTTGGGGCTGGAAGATATCGAGTAAAGGCGCGGCTGCAGCCGCTTGAGCGCGGCGATCCATTCCTGGGCCGTGACCTGGATGGGGAATTCTTCCAGCAGGTCCACGATCTGGCGCCCCCATAGCCATTGCTTGAGGTCGTGCGCATGCTCGGGCTTGAGCAGGTCGGCAAGCACCGGGCTGCCGGAGCGTTCGCGGATGAAGCCCAGCATGTCGGTCGTGACTCTTGCGATATCCTGGTGGCGCAGCAGGGCTTCCGCTATCGGCATGTCGCCCACGTCCATGACCGAGACCGGTGCGGAGGCCGGCAGCTTCAGGGCGGTCAGCATGTCGGCCACCAGCTCGGGGCAGTTCGTGGGCCACACGCCGAGGGCGTCACCGGCCTCGTAGCCGAGACCGGAGTCCTTGAGGTCGAAGGCGAACTGCCGCGTTTCCTTGCTTGAGCCTTCGACGTTGAGCAACCGATTCACCAACAGCCGGGTGCGCAGGGGATTTTGCTTGCTGAAGGACGAGGGCTTCCTGGCGTCCTGGGCTGGCTCGGGCAGGGTGGCTTTGCCGTCGCCCGCCATCGCCAGCACGGCTTGTGCTGCGGGTAACGATCGGGCAGTGGGGCTCAGCGCCTTCAGCGCCTGACTGACCGAAGCCAGCCAAGCGGCTGCCGACGACTGGTATTCGGGTTCGCAATCGACGCGGGGAGTCAGGCGAGGGGCTTCCAGCGCTTCCAGGCGTGCGTCGAGCTTGCGGCCGAAGCCGCAGAACTGGTCGTAGCTGGAATCGCCGAAGGCCAGTACGGCGAAGGGGTTCGATTTCAGTCGGGCCGCCGCATCGGATTGCAGGGCCTGCCAGAATGCGGCGCCGTTGTCGGGCGGATCGCCATCGCCGAAGGTGCTGGTCAGCAGGAGCAATGGTGTATCCGGGGGAATCTGTTCCAGTTTGCAGGCGTCCATGCTCAGCAGCGTCACGCGCCGGCCTTCGCTTTCGAATTGCCTGGCGCATTCGCCTGCGAAGCCTTCGGTGTTGCCGGTCTGGGATGCCCACAAGATTGTGACTGCCTTGGGTTCGACCGGGGGCTCCATTGCCGGATGCGTCGCTTCGAGAGGCGGGGCGTCGGTGAGCCCGAGCGCTCGCGGTGTGTCGGACGGTAGCCAGGTCCGCGAGAACAGGCCTGCCAGGAGACCATCCACCAGGGCCCGTTTCGCCGGCTCCAGCGGAGCCGTCGCGGGCAGGGTTGGCACACCGCCCAGCTGGCGTGCTTCCTCGCTCTGCAGGCCGCTCAGGAAACCCTGGAGGTAGAGCTGCTCGTGCAGCTCCAGGGGGGGCGCCGGAGTGGCTTCGACCCCCAGCAGTCGGGCCAGCGCGTTGATTTGCATGGTGTGGTGCTCCCTGGTTTGAATGTTTGTCGGGCTCGTCGCTCCAGCCGGAACGCCGACCGTCGCCAGAACGGCGTTCCGGAGTGTGGGCTTACCCGTCGGTGCGGATGTTTCGACGTCGAGGGTGAGCGAGGGCTCCGGGGCGAGGCGGCACAGCGCCACGGCGCTGAACTTGAATTCGGGTTGTTGCGACAGCGGGTCGATGGCGTCGCTGGTAACCGCGTTGATGGCGAGGTGCTCGCCGTACACGTCGTTCCAGTGGAATGGCGCAAAGCAATTGCCGGCACGCACGCGGTCGGTGACGACGGCGGGCAGCACGGCACGCCCACGGCGGGAACGGATCTCGACACGGTCCTTGTCATGGATGCCCAGCGCGGCCGCGTCCTCTGGATGGATCTCCACGAAAGGGCCGGGGTTGAGCTTGAGCAGCGTCGGGATCTTGCCGGTCTTGGTCAGCGTGTGCCATTGGTGCTGCAGACGGCCGGTGTTGAGCACGAAGGGGAAATCGGTGTCGGGCAGTTCGGCGGGGGCGGCATGGGGGCGTGCGAAGAACACACCCCTGCCGCTGGGGGTGGCGAAGGCGATGGGCGGCCGGGTGCCGTCGTTCCTGATCTTCAGCTTCTGGCTGATGCCGTCGTTGAGGTAGCGGATCGGGTGGCGGTCCGCGGCGTCGCCCGGCGGGCACGGCCACTGAAGCGGCGTCTTGCGCAGGCGGGCATAGCTGGCGCCACGGATGTCGTAGCCGGTCTTGGGGTTCGAGAAACGCTTGATCTCCTCGAAGACCGCCTCGGCGCTGGCGTAGCTGAAGGCGTGAGCGTAGCCCATCTCGCAGGCCACGCGGGCGATGATCTGCCAGTCTGGCAGCGCCTGGCCGGGGGGCTCGACGGCCTTTTGCATGAGCGTCAGGTTGCGCTCGGAATTGATCATCACGCCTTCGGCCTCGGCCCACAGCGCGCCCGGCAGCAGGACGTCCGCATAGCGGTTGGTCTCGGTGTCGAGGAAGGCGTCCTGGGCGATGACCAGTTCGGCCTTCTCCAGGCCCGCGATCACGTTCTTCCGGTTGGCCACCGTAGCCACCGGGTTGGTGCAGATGATCCAGCAGGCCTTGATGTCGCCCGCGGCCATGCGCTCGAACATCGCCACCGTTCCACCCACCAGGCGCGTGTGCAGCGTGCCGCGTGGTACCCCCCAGACGTCCTCGACGAAATGGCGGTCGTCCTCGACCAGCACCGCGCGCTGGCCCGGCAGGCCTGGCCCCATGTAGCCCATCTCGCGCCCGCCCATGGCGTTAGGCTGGCCCGTCAATGAAAACGGCCCGCTGCCCGGCTTGCAGATCGCGCCGGTGGCCAGATGCAGGTTGCAGATGGCGTTGGTGTTCCAGGTGCCGTGGGTGCTCTGGTTCAGCCCCATGGTCCAGCAACTCATCCAGGCCCTGGCCTCGCCGATCATCCGGGCGGCCTCGCGGATGTCGGCCTCGGCAATGCCCGTGATGGCGCTGACCTTCTCCGGCGTGTAGTCGGCCAGGAAGTCGGGCATCGCCTCCCAGCCCTCGGTGAATTGCTCGATGAACCCGGCATCGGTGTAGCCGCCCACGTGCAACAGGTGCAACAGGCCGTTGAGCAGGGCGAGGTCCGTGCCCGGCTTGATCTGCATGAACCGATGGGCCTTGTCGGCTGTGGTATTGCGGCGCGGGTCGACCACGATCAATTTGGCACCGGCCTTGACCCGGTCCATCAACCGCAGGAACAGGATCGGGTGGCAATCGGCCATGTTGGCGCCGATCACGAAGAACAGGTCGGCCTGGTCGAAGTCCTGGTATGAGCCCGGCGGGCCATCGGACCCCAGGGAGAGCTTGTACCCGCTGCCCGCGCTGGCCATGCACAGGCGCGAGTTCGACTCGATCTGGTTGGTGCCGATGTAGCCCTTGGCCAGCTTGTTGGCGAGGTACTGCGCCTCCAGTGACATCTGGCCGGAAACATAGAGGGAAATTGCGTCGGGGCCGTGTTGGTCGAGGATGGCCTTCAGGCGCTTGGCGGTTTGGGTGATGGCCTCATCCATCCTGACCTGTATTGGATCGCGTTGCCTGTCGGTACGCATGAAAGCCGCTTCCATGCGCCCGGACTCCCGCAAGGCCTGGGCGCTGGTGGAGCCCTTGGTGCACAGCCGTCCGAAGTTGGTCGGATGACTCTTGATGCCGGAGACCTTGACCACCTTGGCATCCTGGACCTCCAGGGACATCCCGCAACCGACCCCGCAATAGGGGCACACCGTGTTCACAGAAGCCGAGGTCATTGCATTCATTCCTTACCGAGCAAAAAAAAAGCGTCCGCATACTCCCTCCATCGTGCTGAGACGATGGAGGGAGTATGCGGACGCCGTTGTCCTGTCGGGATCACGCCCTACATCGGGCATTCCCCAAGGATCTGTCTGGATCTGTGCATATTCAAAGCAACTCCTGTGCCATTGGCATGTTTGTCTGAATACGGCGCTGGAACGGGGTGCAAGGCCGATTTACGGGCAATTCGACGCACCAACAAAGCGACGGGCGAGCGTCCTCAAACACCGGTTTGGTGCGCTCGCCAGATGGATTAATGGCGTTGGGGGGGCTCGTGTGTCCCGATCCGGATGGCGAGGTGAGCTGCGAGCAGGAGATTGGGTTGCTCACGCTCGGTCGTGGCCGGCCTGCTGGGGGTTCCCCGCATGCTGGCGCATCCGTGCTGATGCGTCTGGAGGCGGCTCAGGCCGCCTGACTCGCGCTCAGGCGCACATGCAGCACCTGGGCGAGCTGGCGGACCTCTTCGCCCATCACGGAGCAGGTCAGCAGGAAGCCCTCGCGCATCTCCTGCGATTGTGTTCTGAGTACGCCGCCTTGCTCGTCCAGCGTGACGGCGAGGAGGGCCCGGAGTTGCAGCTGGCGCGCATGGACGTCCTCCAACAGCGGACGGTGCGGGTGGCGGGACGCATCGGCAAGCGGAGCCAGACTGTGCGTCAACGGGGGAAGATTCGTTGCGATGATCGTCTCCGACATTTTTATCGTATTTCTTAAAAAGCACGCACAGTACGGAGTGCATATTTCATGTTCGGAACCGGACGATGACCAATCCGTGACAGGCCGCCCAGCCGAAGCGTACGTCAACGGATTGGCCGCACTGGCCCTGCAACAAAAACTTCATAACCGTCATTTTATATTTATATAATATTGGAACTATGGAAACGATAAATGCTGCCGAGCTTCTCGCCGCCCTGGGCCACGAGTCCCGCCTGAGTATCTTCCGCCTCTTGGTGGAGGCCGGGCCGGATGGGGTGTTCGCCAGTGCGATCGGAGAACAACTGGGGTTGCCAGCGCCAACCCTGTCCTTTCACCTGGCCCACCTCAGTCGTGTGGGCCTTATCCGCGGGCAGAAGGAGAGCCGCTTCATCCGCTACTCGGCCGAGTTTGCGACGATGGACGAGCTCATCGCCTTCCTGACCCACAACTGCTGCCAGGGCGAGGCCTGTCTGCCCAAGGCCGCCGCCTGCGACACCATCGCCAAGCGCAGAAATCCGGCTAATGGCGTTTCAGCCGATTCAGCCGCCGCAGCGTGTTGTAAGCCCGACGAACAAGCCGACCAGCCGGAACAATGACCATGTCCCAACTCAAGACCGTACTGGTGCTATGCACCGGCAACTCCTGTCGCTCCCAGATGGCCGAAGCCATCCTCAATCATGAACTGGCCGGTCAGCTCCGCGCCCTGTCGGCCGGTACGCTGCCGCAGCCCAAGGTGGCGGATGGCGCCATCGCCGCACTAAAGGATGCCGGCCTGCCTACCAATGGTCTCTACCCCAAGACCATCGATGCGGTGATGGACGAGCGCATCGATCTGGTGGTGACCGTCTGCGACAACGCCAAGGAGAGCTGTCCTATCTTCCCGCGTCCGGTGCCGCGCATGCACATGCCTTTCCACGACCCGCACGGCGAGCCGCTGGAGAGCTTCGTCCGCGTTCGCGACGAGATCCGCGCCACCCTGGTGCCAGCGGTCCGCAGCGCACTGGAGCTGTAAGCCATGTCCGTTCAATGTGAAATGACCGCCAAGGCCGCCGCAGGCGTGCCGATGGGCTTCTTCGAGCGCTATCTGACGGTATGGGTCTTCCTGTGCATCGTCGCCGGCATCGCGCTCGGACAGCTCGCGCCGGGTGTCTTCCAGGCGATCGGCCGCCTGGAGGTGGCCCAGGTGAATCTGCCGGTGGGCCTGCTGATCTGGGTGATGATCATCCCGATGCTGGTGAAGGTGGACTTCGGCGCGCTGCACGAAGTGAAGCAGCACGTGCGCGGCATCGGCGTGACGCTGTTCGTGAACTGGCTGGTCAAACCCTTCTCGATGGCGCTGCTGGGCTGGCTGTTCGTGCGCAACCTGTTCGCGCCGATGCTGCCGGCGGACCAGCTCGACAGCTACGTGGCCGGCCTCATCCTGCTGGCTGCGGCGCCGTGCACGGCGATGGTCTTTGTGTGGAGCAAGCTGTCGGACGGCGACCCGCTGTTCACCCTGTCCCAGGTCGCGCTCAACGACGCCATCATGGTGTTCGCCTTTGCACCGCTGGTGGGCCTGCTGCTTGGCATCTCGGCCATCACGGTGCCGTGGGCGACGCTGCTGACTTCGGTGGTGCTCTACATCGTGATTCCGGTGGTGCTGGCTCAGCTATGGCGCAAGGCCTTGCTGGCCAAGGGGCGGGCTGCCTTCGATGCAGCGATGGCGAAGATCGGGCCGTGGTCCATCTCGGCGCTGCTCGCCACGCTGGTGTTGCTGTTCGCCTTCCAGGGCAAGGCCATCCTGGAGCAGCCGCTGGTCATCGCGCTGCTGGCGGTGCCCATCCTCATCCAGGTGTTCTTCAATTCCGCGCTCGCCTATTGGCTCAACCGTACCGTCGGCGAGAAGCATAATGTGGCCTGTCCGTCGGCGCTGATCGGGGCATCCAACTTCTTCGAACTCGCTGTTGCTGCGGCCATCAGCCTGTTCGGCTTCGAATCCGGCGCGGCGCTGGCCACCGTCGTCGGCGTCCTCATCGAGGTGCCGGTGATGCTGCTGGTGGTGAAGGTCGTCAATGCGTCCAAGGGCTGGTATGAGGCCCGCTGATTTTCCGAGGAGATCATCATGAAAAAGCTCGAAGTGTTCGATCCGGCCATGTGCTGTTCGACCGGTGTGTGCGGCGTGGATGTGGACCCGGTGCTGGCCCAGTTCGCCGCCGACCTGAAGTGGGTGGAGGAGCACGGCGTGGAGGTTGCCCGCCACAACCTCGGCCAGGAACCCCAGGCCTTCGCCGCCAATCCGGCGGTGCTCAAGGAAATGGAAGCCGGCATGGACCGCCTGCCCATCGTCACGGTGGACGGCCATATCGTGTCCACCGGCATGTATCCGTCGCGCCAGCAGCTGGTGCAAAAGCTCGGCATCGTGCTGAAGACGGAAGAGAAGCCGCGCATCAAGATCAGCGCGGCCGGTGGCTGCTGCGATCCCAAGTCCGGCTGCTGCTGACCGGAGGAGTCGAGCCATGGCACTCCCACACACCGAAACGCGTTACCTGTTCTTCACCGGCAAGGGCGGTGTCGGCAAGACGTCCCTGTCCTGCGCCACCGGCCTGGCGCTGGCCGAGGCCGGCAAGCGGGTACTGATCGTGAGCACCGACCCGGCATCCAATCTGGACGAGGTGCTGGGGGTGGCATTGGGCCAGGCACCGACCGCCATTCCCGGCGCGCCGGGCCTGTGCGCCCTCAATATCGACCCGGAAGCCGCGGCCCATGCCTACCGGGAACGGATGGTCGCCCCGTACCGCGGCATCCTGCCGGCGGCGGCCATCCAGAGCATGGAGGAGCAGTTCTCGGGGGCGTGTACGGTGGAAATCGCCGCCTTCGATGAATTCTCCAAGCTGCTTGGCGATCCGGCGGCGACGGCCGATTTCGAGCACGTCATCTTCGACACCGCGCCGACCGGCCACACGCTGCGCCTGCTGACGCTTCCATCTGCGTGGGATGAGTTCATCTCGTCGTCCACCGGTGGTGCGTCCTGCCTCGGCCCGCTGGCCGGCCTCGAGAAGCAGAAGGCCTTGTACGCGGCCACGGTGGCGCGCCTGTCGAACCCGACGGAAACCACGGTGATCTTGGTCAGTCGGCCGGAAGTCGCATCGCTGCGGGAGGCCGAGCGCACGCGGGGCGAGCTGGCGGAGCTGGGTATCCGCAACCAGATGCTGGCCATCAACGGGCTTTTCGCAGCGGCACAAACCGACGACGCGATTGCCGCTGCCATGTCGCAACGTGCCGCTGAAGCCCTGGCCCGGATGCCGGCTGAGCTCTCCAGATTGCCGGGCTGCACGATTCCCTTCCTGCCGAAAGGCACGGTCGGACTCGACGCGCTGCGCGTGATGGCTCATCCGGAAACCGCAGCCCCCGCCACATCGAGCGACATGCCGGCCACCAAGCTGCCGCCGGGCCTGGCCGGCCTGGTGGACGAGATGGCCTGTTCCGGCCACGGCGTGGTGATGACCATGGGCAAGGGCGGCGTCGGCAAGACCTCCGTCGCCGCGGCAATTGCCGTGGCTCTCGCGCAGCGGGGCGGCAAGGTCGTGCTGTCCACCACCGACCCAGCGGCCCACGTGGCGGCCACGCTCGACGGGGCCATCCCCGGCCTGACCGTCACGCGCATCGACCCGCGCCGGGAGGTGGCCGACTACACCGCGGAGGTCCTCGCCAAGGCCGGCAAGAGCCTCGACGCCGGTGGACTGGCAATGCTGGAGGAAGACCTGCGTTCGCCCTGCACCGAGGAGATTGCGGTCTTCCGCGCCTTCGCCCGCACCGTGGATGAAGGCAAGGACGGTTTCGTGGTGCTCGACACCGCGCCGACCGGCCACACCATCCTGCTGCTCGATGCCGCCGAGGCCTACCACCGGGAAGTCATGCGCACCCAGGGCGACATGCCGGAGTCGGTGCGCCAGCTGCTGCCGCGGCTGCGCGACCCGGCCTACACCCATGTGCTGATCGTCACCCTGCCGGAAGCCACGCCCGTGCACGAGGCCGAGCGCCTGCAGGGTGACCTGGCCCGGGCAGGCATCACGCCCTACGCCTGGGTCATCAACCAGTCCCTGCTGGCCAGTGGCACCGCCGACCCGCTGCTGTGCCAGCGCGGCCGCTACGAAGTGCCTTTCGTAAGGAGGGTGGCAGACGAGCTGGCAAGCCGTTGCGCGCTGATTCCCTGGCTGGCCGAGGCACCGGTGGGCAAGGCAGGGTTGGCGCAGCTGGTTCGTTGAGGAGGCCGGACGGTTTTGCGCCCGACATCTGAAAGAAAATGCGCAAGCTTTGACAGGGCCTGAGCAACACCGCGCGTCCGTACTCATTCATTATCGATGCCGCGGCGCGCAGCGCTGACCCTGTCTTGGGTTCGCCGGCACGCCGCTTTGCGACTGATGGAGGCGTTCCAGTGTTGTCACATGTCTTTCTGGGTACCAATCACTTCGAGCAGGCGCTGGCCTTCTACCGGCCGCTCATGGATGCGCTCGGGCTCCACGAGCGCTTCTGCGATCCGCAGCGGCCGTGGGCCGGCTGGGAGCCGGCGCCGGGCGCCCGGCCGCTGTTCGTGATCGGCCGGCCGTACGACCAGGCGGCCGCCAGCGCCGGGAACGGCCAGATGGTGGCGCTGCTGGCGACGAGCCGGGCGGTGGTCGATCGGGCCCATGCACTGGCGCTTGAACACGGCGGGGCCGATGAGGGCGCGCCGGGTTTGCGGCCCGAGTACCACGCCAACTACTACGGGGCCTATTTCCGGGACCCGGACGGGAACAAGCTCTGCGTGGTGTGCCATGAGCCGGCCGTGGCTCCGGAGGATGGCGGCACGGCCACTCGCTGACCCATGGAAGAACGTAGTTTTCCCGCCAGTTGTTTCATCTCCAGCCGCGTGCGGCACCGCGTCGCGACGGTCGCGGTTCGCGAGGACGTGCTCATCCTCGTGCGCAGCGGCATCAAGACGCTCCACGGCGGTGGCTTGCCCATCACCCTCAAGGCTGGCACGGCGGTGGTGCTGGTGCGCGGGTCCCAGTGGGACGTGGTGAACGACCCCGCGCCGGACGGCCGTTACGAGGCGCTCGTGCTGCAGTTCGGCGACACGGCGATCCGGGACTTCCAGCGTGCCCATGCTTACGACTTCGACGGGCGGCGGCCGGATGGCTGCTTCGTGACCACGCCCGATGGACCGCTGGCCGAAGCCATCGGGCGGGCCGCCCGTTCCATCGAAGCGCCGGAAGTGTCGGAGCGCCTGCGCCAGCATCGGGTTGCGGAGGTGTTGCTGATGCTGGCGGAGCAGGGCTGTGTGCTGCGGCCCCGCGAGGCCTTGAGCTGGCCCGACCGGGTGCGGCGCCTCATCGCCAACCGGCCGCACGCGGACTGGACTGCGGAGACGGCGGCCCAAGCCTGCCACACCAGCGCCAGCACGTTGCACCGGCGCCTGGCCGAGCATGACCTGACGATCGGCGGCGTGATCCGCGAGATCCGGCTGGAGACGGGAATGCTGTTGCTCCAGACCACGCAGCTGCCGGTCGGTGAGGTCGCCCAGCGCTGCGGCTACGACTCCCACAGCCGCTTCTCGGCGGCCTTCAAGTCCCGCTACGGATTCCTGCCGTCCTATCTCCGCTCGGCGTGACGGGCGGCGCACAAGCCTTGGAGGGATCGGGCTAACGGTTGAGGCCACCGGACATCGAGAATTGCCTCGTCGATCAAACGAGGAGTCACGTAATGTCCATGAAATCCATTCTTGCATCCGCATTGCTCGTAGTGCTGCCGGCCGTGGCGAGCGCGGATGAATTCCGCCTCACCAGCCCGGTGCTCGAAGCCGACGGCTGGCTGCCCGCCGAACAGGTCTTCAACGGCTTCGGCTGTGCTGGCCGCAACGTGTCGCCGGCGCTGGCCTGGAGCGGCCTGCCGCCGGGAACGAAGAGCATCGCGGTGACGCTCTATGACCCCGATGCGCCGACGGGCTCCGGCTGGTGGCACTGGGTGGTCATCAACATCCCCGCCGAGGCCACCGGCCTGGCCGAAGGGGCAGGGGACGTGACGGCACGGCGACTCCCTGACCACGCCGCTACGCTGCGGACCGATTTCGGCACGCCGGGATACGGCGGCGCCTGCCCACCACCGGGCGACCAGCCACACCGCTATGTCTTCACCGCTTACGCACTCAAGACCTCGCGCATTGATCTGCCGGACAACGCGACGGCCGCGCTGGCGGGCTTCATGATCCACGCCAATATGATCGCCAAGGCGACGCTCACGGTCCGCTACGGGCGTTGAGTTGAGGGCACCTTCCGGGCCGGTCCAGGGCGGGAAGGCGCCTCGTCCGCCAGCGCTCTTCCGGATCGGCCCGCGCCTCGGTTAGAATCCGGCCAGTGGAGATGGCATTCCTCCCTTAACCGCCCTCGGGGCTGATGATGCCTGCATCGATTCCTGGTCAAGCCGGGCGGTGCGGGCATTTTTTACGCCCGTTCGCTTGTCCAGCTCCCCAACCACTGTCTGGACAAGCATGAAACGACTCAAGCAACTCGAACAGATCGATCTGCTTCCCTATCTCGGGAAGTGGATCCTGCTGGCCAGCGCCGTTGCCGCCCTGGCGGGCACGGCTTCGGCCTTCTTCCTGTACGCGCTGGAATGGGCCACCGCCACGCGCCTCCGCTACCCGTGGCTGATCGGCTTCCTGCCCCTGGCCGGGTTCGCGGTGGGCTGGCTTTACCTGCGTTTCGGGCAGCGTGTCGAGGCGGGCAACAACCTGCTGATCGACGAGATCCACGATCCGAAGAAGGTCATCCCGTTCCGCATGGCGCCGCTGGTGCTGGGAGGGACCGTGGTGTCCCACCTGTTCGGTGCCTCGGTGGGGCGGGAAGGGACGGCGGTGCAGATGGGCGGCGCGCTCGCCGATCAGCTCACGCAGCTGTTCCGGCTGCGGCACGCGGACCGGCGCATCATCCTGATGGCCGGCATCAGCGCCGGCTTCTCGTCGGTGTTCGGCACGCCGCTCGCCGGCGCCATTTTCGGGCTGGAGGTGCTGGCCATCGGCCGCCTGCATTACGACGCGATCCTGGCCTGCACGGTGTCGGCCATCGTGGCCGAGCAGGTGGGGCTGCTGTGGGGGATCCAGCACACCCATTACGCCATTCCCCATATCCCCGCCTTCTCAGCCTGGGGCTTGGTGGCGATGATCCTGGCCGGCGCGGTTTTCGGCCTGGCCGGCAAGCTGTTTGCCGACTCGACCCATGCGCTGGGCGGATGGATGAAGGCGCGCATCGCCTACGCGCCGCTGCGGCCGCTGATCGGCGGTGCGCTCATCGCCGCCGTCGCCTGGTGGTCGAGTGCGGATCGCTACCTCGGCCTGGGTATTCCGGTGATCGTCGAGGCCTTCCAGCATCCCCTGTCGCCGCTCGATTTCATCGCCAAGTTGGGCTTCACGGTCGCGTCGCTGGGCAGCGGCTTCAAGGGCGGTGAGGTGACGCCGCTGTTCTACATCGGCGCGACGCTCGGCAACGCGCTGGCCCCGTTGCTCGACATGCCGTTCGCGCTGTTGGCCGGCATCGGCTTCGTTGCGGTCTTTGCGGGCGCCGCCAATACGCCGATTGCCTCGACGCTGATGGCCATGGAGATCTTCGGTGCCGAGATCGGCGTGTTCGCGGCGATCGCCTGCGTGGTGAGTTATCTCTTCTCGGGGCACACGGGCATTTATCGCTCTCAGCGCGTGGGGCAGGGCAAGCACCGGCCGCCTCCGACCGGGATGAAGCTCGGGGAGCTGCCCGCCTACCGCAAGGCGCGGCGCGCTCAGGCCAATGACGTGACGGTAGATGTTGAACAGGACCGGTAGCACTGACTGTGTTCGCCACCACCTGATCGCCCTGTGGTTTCCTGGTGCAGATGGAGGTCGGTGCCCTGTGTCAGGGCGTCGCCTCCCGCTGCCTCAGACCCGCTCCAGCACCACTGCAATGCCTTGCCCGACGCCGATGCACAGGCTGACCACCGCATAGCGCCCACCGCGCCGGTGCAACTCCCGTGCGGCGCTGTAGGCCAGGCGCGCGCCGGAGGCGCCGAGGGGGTGGCCGATGGCGATGGCGCCGCCGTTGGGATTGACCCGTGGATCAATGGCGGACAGGCCGAGCAGCTTGAGGCAGGCCAGCACCTGGGTGGCGAAGGCTTCGTTGATCTCGATGAGATCCACGTCGGCGAGGCGCAGGCCGGCGCGCTCCAGCGCCTTCGGGATCGCCAGGGCCGGGCCGATGCCCATGATGCGCGGCTCCACACCGCTGACCGCACCGGCCAGGATGCGCGCCAGCGGGCGGGTGCCGGACTTGTCGCCGATGGCCGCGTTGCCGATCAGCAGCGCCGCGGCGCCATCGTTGATGCCCGACGCGTTGCCGGCCGTCACCACGCCACCGGCGAACAGCGGCTTGAGGCCGGACAGGCTGTCGTAGGTGCTTTCGGGACGCGGATGCTCGTCCTCGAAGACCATTGCTGGCGGCGACTTGCGGCCGGTCGGCACCGCGATGGGCAGGATCTCGCCTTCGTAGAAGCCGTCCGCCTTGGCGGCGGCGTAGCGGGCCTGGGAAGCGGCGGCGAAGCGGTCGGATTCCTCGCGGCCGATGCCGAACTCCGTGGCCAGGTTGTCCGCCGTTTCGGGCATCGAGTCGTTGCCGTAGGCTTCGATCAGCTTCGGGTTCGGGAAGCGGGCACCGATTGTGGTGTCGAAGACCTTGAAGTCGCGGCCGAAGGCGGACTCCGACTTGGCGACGACGAAGGGCGCGCGGGTCATGCTCTCCACGCCGCCGGCCACGTAGAGCTGGCCTTCGCCGCAACTCACGGCGCGGGCCGTGTCGAGCACCGCGGCGAGGCCGCTGCCGCACAGGCGGTTGATCGCCTGGCCGGGCACGCTGGCGGGCAGTCCGGCGAGCAGGGCGGCGTGGCGCCCCACGTTGCGGCTGTCCTCGCCGGACTGGCAGGTGCAGCCGAGGACCACATCTTCGATGTCCTCCGGTTTGAAGCTGCTGCGGGCCAGCAGTTCGCGGATCACCGTGGCGGCGAGGTCGTCCGGGCGCACGTTGGCGAGCTTGCCGGCGTGGCGGGTGATCGGGGAGCGTAGGCCGGCGTAGATATAGGCGTCGAGCATGAGTGTCGTCCTCAATAAGAAATAGGCGGTTTCAGGCTTCGGGCGTCAGCAGGGACACGCCGAGGCGGGCGCGGCGGAGCAGCCACGGGCTGGGGCGATAGCGGGGGTCCTGGTAGAAGTCGTGCAGGCCGTTGAGGATGCGCAGTACGGTCTCGGCGCCGAGGCTGTCGCCGAGGGCCAGCGGGCCTTTCGGGTAACCGAGGCCGAGGGTCACCGCGTCGTCGATGTCGGCCGGCGCGGCGATGCGCTGCTGGGCGATGTCGCAGCCGATGTTGACGATCATCGCCAGCACCCGCTGGGCGACGAAGCCGGCGCTGTCGTGAATTACCGTCAGCGGCAGGCCGGTACTACCGAGGGCGCCCCACACCGCGTCGCGGCTGGCCGGCTCGGTGATCGGCGTGGTCATCAGCGTGAGCTGGCGGTCGATCAGGATCGGATCGAGGGCGACGCTGTGGCGGGGATCGAGCTGCTCGTCGAGTACCGCCGTGGTCGCATCGCCGCTCACCGGCAGCACGATGCAGGCCGAAGCGGAGGTGGGCCGTTCGCCGGCGTCGATGACGCCGCCGCCCGCACGTAGCAGCGCCACCACTTGTTCGCGCAGCAGCGGATTGCGCGCGCTGACCCAGATCGGCGTGGTGCCGACAGCCGGTGCGGCAGGGACGGGCGCGACGACCGCTTCGCCGTCTTCGTAGGTGTAAAAGCCTCGACCGCTCTTGCGCCCGAGCAGGCCGGCGGCGAGGCGCTGGCGCGTGATCGGCGACGGGCGGTAGCGCGGCTCCTGGAAATACTGGTCGTAGATCGACTCCATCACCGGCTGGGAGACGTCCAGCCCGATCATGTCGAACAGCTCGAAGGGCCCCATGCGGAAGCCGGCGGCGCGCAGGATGCGGTCGATGGCGGCCGGTTCGGCGATGCCCTCGCCGAGGATGCGCAGGGCTTCGGTGCCGTAGGCACGGCCGGCGTGATTGACGACAAAGCCCGGCGTGTCGCGGGTGCGGATCGGGCGGTGGCCGACGCGCTGGGCGAGGGCCGTGAGCGTGTCGCCGACCCAGGCCTCGCCGAGTTCCGAATCGATCACCTCGACCACCTTCATCAGCGGTACCGGGCTGAAGAAATGGAAGCCGCCGACCCGGCCGGGCAGCCGGCAGGCGCTGGCGATGGCCGTTACCGACAGGGACGAGGTGTTGCTGGCGAGCAGGCAGTCGTCGCTGACGACGTCTTCGAGTTCGCGGAACAGCGCGCGCTTGGCGTCGAGCTTCTCGACGATGGCTTCGACGACGACCCGGCAGTCGGCCAGCCCGGCAAGGGCGTCGGCCACGTGCAGGCGGTCGAGGGCGGCGTCCAGCGCGGCCGCGTCGAGCTTGCCCTTGTCGGCCAGTTTGGTCAGCGTGGCGGCGATGGCCTCGCGGGCTTCAGCGGCAGCGCCGGCACGATTGTCGAAGAGGCGCACGGCGATGCCGGCCTGGGCGGCGATCTGGGCGATGCCGCGACCCATCAGGCCGGTGCCGACGATGCCCATCACGAGGTTTTCGGTGGTGGTGCTCATGTGTTCATTCCCCCGTGAATTCCGGTTCGCGCTTGTCGAGGAAGGCGTGCATGCCTTCCTTCTGGTCGCGGCTGGCGAAGAGCAGCTGGAAGGCCTTGCGTTCGAGCATCAGGCCGGTGTCGAGGGCGGCGTCCGCACCGGCCAGCAGCACTTCCTTGATCTGCGTAACGGCCAGCGGCGGGCGGCGGGCGATCAGCGCGGCCAGTTCCAGCGCCCGGGCCTGCACGTCGGCGTCGGCAACCACCTCGCTGACCAGGCCCATCGCGTCGGCTTCCCGCGCGGACACCGGCAGGCCGGTGAGCACCATCTTCATGGCCTTGAACTTGCCCACCGCGCGGGTCAGGCGCTGGGTGCCGCCGGCGCCGGGCATCACGCCGACCTTCACCTCCGGCTGGCAGAAGGACGCGCTTTCGCCAGCAACGATCAGGTCGGTGTGCATCGCCAGCTCGCAGCCGCCACCCCAGGCGAGGCCATTGACCGCGGCGATCACCGGCTTCGGGCAGTCGGCAATCGCCTGCCACAGCAGGTGGTTGTTGCGCAGCAGGATCTCGATGGCGCCCCGATCGGCCAGGTCGCGCAGGTCGGCGCCGGCGGCAAAGACCGTGTCGCCGCCGGTGAGGACGATGGCGCGGATGTCCGGATCGGCGCCCAGGGCTGCGAAGTGTTCGGCCAGGCCGCTGCGCACGGCCTGGTTGAGGGCATTGCGGGCTTCCGGGCGGTTCATGCGGATCACGGCCACATGGGGCGCCGGGCGTTCGACGACAACTTCGTTCATGCCTATCCCCGATTTGTATTTGTTCCGCTGTGCGGAATAATGTATTTAAAAATGGAACACTGGCAAACCTTAGCGAGTTTCTGGGGGGCTGTAAACGGGATTTGTTCTGCTGTGCGGATCTGTGTTCCGAAAAATTGACGAAGATGTTCCGCTGTGCGAACCTCGGCTTCATTCTTGTGAGCCGGCAGAAGGCGATGGACGACACCCAGAAGTTCGATGACGACGAAGAGAGCAAGGACCGCCAGTTCGTCAATGCGCTGGCACGGGGACTGGAGCTGCTGCGCTGTTTCCGGCCTGGCGAGCCTTATCTGACCAATGCGGAGCTGGCCCGGCGGGCGGGGATTCCGAAGGCCACCGTGTCGCGCCTGACGCACACGCTGACCAAGCTCGGCTACCTGGCCTATTCGGAACGCCGCGGCACCTATCAGCTGGCCTCCGGTGTGCTGGCCCTGGGCTATG
Source organism: Zoogloea sp. GDB6 (assembly GCF_056724105.1). Taxonomy (NCBI): domain Bacteria; kingdom Pseudomonadati; phylum Pseudomonadota; class Betaproteobacteria; order Rhodocyclales; family Zoogloeaceae; genus Zoogloea; species Zoogloea sp. GDB6. The sequence continues at coordinate 2,168,939 of NZ_CM161497.1, forward strand.
CGCTGCTGTCCAACCTGGACGTGCGCCAGATCGCCCGGCCGGCGATGGAGGAACTGGCCGAGTATTCCCAGGCCTCGGTGTCCATCGGTGCGCGGGACCGCCTCAACATGGTGTACATCGAGACCTGCCGCAGCACTGCCAATGTCACGCTGCGCCTCGACGTGGGCTCGCGCATCCCGCTGGCCACCACCGCGATGGGACGCGCGCTGCTGTGCGGCCTGCCCCAGTCCGAGCGGGATTACCTGATGGACCACATCCGCCAGAAGGACGAGGAGAACTGGCCGCGCATCAAGGCCGGCATCGAGGAGGCCTTCCGCTCCTACGAGGAGCGGGGCTTCTGCGTGTCGGCCGGTGAATGGCAGAAGGACGTGCACGCGGTGGGCGTGCCGCTGCTCGGCGTGGAAGGGGAGCGGGCGATGGCCTTCAACTGCGGTGGCCCGGCCTTCCTGCTGCCGCGAGAGCGGCTGGAGGCGGACATCGGCCCGCGCCTGGTGGCGCTGGCCAACAAGGTGAAAGCCGACCTGGGGCGGGCCTGAGCATGGTGGCCGTGCTGCTCGCGCAGCCCTCCGGCGAAGGCCTGGATGCAGTTCCGCGTGGAGTGGAGCGATGACGGCCGAGGCCGCGTGCGCCATGCCGGCGCCGTCGCGGGCCTTCCTGGTCGGGCGGGTCTTCCTGCCCTTCGCGCTGGGCTACTTCCTGTCCTACATGATGCGCACCGTCAACGCGGTGATCTCGCCGGACCTGACGCGGGAGCTGGGCCTCAGCGCGGCCGACCTGGGTCTGCTGACCAGTACCTACTTTCTGGCCTTCGGGCTGGCCCAGATCCCGGTCGGCATCGCCCTCGACCGCTACGGGCCGCGCCGCGTCGAGGTGGGCCTGCTGCTGCTCACCGCGCTGGGGGCGGCGGTGTTCGCCACGGGGCAGGATCTCCCGACGCTGGCCAGCGGGCGCGGGCTGATCGGCCTTGGTGTGTCGGCCTGCCTGATGGGCGGGCTGAAAGCCTTCACCCAGTGGTTCCCGCGGGAGCGGCTGGCCTCGATGACCGGCTTCATCATGTCCAGCGGGGCCCTCGGTGCGGTGACGGTGTCGGTGCCGCTGCATGCGGTGCTGCCCTACATCGGCTGGCGTGGTGCCTTCTGGGCGGTGGCGGTACTGGCGACGGTTGGGGCGGCGGTGATCTTCTTCCGTGTCCCGGAGCAGCCGGCCCATGCGAGCGGCGGCCTGCAACTGGCCCTGAAAGGGGTGATCCGCGTGCTGAAGACGCCGGCCTTCTGGCGCTACGCCGGGCAGTCCGCCTTCTTCACCGGCGGCTTCATGGCGCTGCAGGGCCTGTGGGCGGTGCCCTACCTGATGCACGCCAACGGCTACACCCGTGCCTATGCCGCCGACCACCTGTTCTGGCTCAACATCGGCATGCTGGCGGGGCAGCTCTCCATCGGCGCATTGATGGCCCGCCTGGCACGCCGGGGCGTGACGCCGCTGCGCCTGATGCAGGTCGGGCTGTTCCTGACGATGGTGGTGGAAGCGCTGATCATCGCCCGCATCGGGCCGACGCTAGCTTTGTGGGCGCTGCTCGGCGTCACCGCGGCGACCAGCGCGCAGATGTACGGCGTGGTGGCCGGGCTGTTTCCGCTGCAGCTGTCCGGGCGGGCGACGGCGAGCATCAACCTGCTGGCCTTCGCCGGCGCCTTCGCGGTGCAGTGGGGGCTGGGCGGTCTGTTCGACAGTCTGCGCGCTGGTGGCTTCGAGGCGGCGCTGGCGATGCAGCTCGCCTTCGGGCTGCTGCTCGTCGCCCAGGTGTTGAGCTTCATTCCCTTGTTGGGTGCCCGTCAGGGGCATTGAGAAAATCGGGGAGCTTCTACCGAGGGCTGCTGTCTAGAGCGTGAAGGGCAGGCCGGCGTGACCATGTTCAGCCTGCCCAAAAGCGGGGAGGAGGCGCTCATGCCGGATCTGTTCGACAACCCGATGGGCTTGATGGGCTTCGAGTTCGTCGAGTTCGCGTCGCCCACGCCCCAAGTGCTGGAGCCCCTGTTCGAGAAAATGGGCTTCACCCTCGTCGCGCAGCACCGCTCGAAGGACGTGGTGCTGTACCGTCAGGGCGATATCAATTTCGTCGTCAATCGCGAACCCGGCAGCATCGCCAGCTACTTCGCCGCCGAGCATGGGCCGTCGGCCTGCGGGCTGGCCTTCCGCGTGCGGGATTCCCACCGGGCCTACAGGCGGGCGCTGGAGCTGGGCGCCCAGCCGATCGACATCCCCACTGGGCCGATGGAGTTGCGCCTGCCGGCCATCAAGGGTATCGGCGGCGCGCCGCTCTACCTGATCGATCGCTTCGATGACGGCAAGTCCATCTACGACATCGATTTCGAGTTCCTGCCTGGGGTCGAGCGCCACCCCAAGGGCTACGGCTTCACGCACATCGATCACCTGACCCATAACGTCTATCGGGGCCGCATGGCGTTCTGGGCCGGCTTCTACCAGAAGCTCTTCAACTTCCGCGAGATCCGTTACTTCGACATCAAGGGGGAATACACCGGCCTCACGTCCCGCGCCATGACGGCGCCGGATGGCCTGATCCGCATTCCCCTCAACGAGGAGGCCGGCAAGGGGGCCGGGCAGATCGAGGAGTTCCTGATGAAGTTCAACGGCGAGGGCATCCAGCACGTCGCGCTCCTCACCGATGACCTCATCGCCAGCGTCGACGCGCTGCAGATGGCCGGCATTCCACTGATGAGCGCGCCCAACGACATCTATTACGCGATGCTGGAGGAGCGGCTGCCCGGCCACGGCGAGCCCGTGCCGGAACTCCAGGCGCGCGGCATCCTGCTCGACGGTTCCACCGCCGGCGGTGAGCTGCGCCTGCTGCTGCAGATATTTTCCGAGACCCTGCTGGGGCCGGTGTTCTTCGAGTTCATCCAGCGCAAGCACGACGAAGGCTTCGGTGAGGGCAACTTCAAGGCCTTGTTCGAATCCCTGGAGCGCGACCAGCTTCGGCGTGGCGCACTGACTGCGGAGTAGATGAAATGCTGATCAAGCGGATTCACCATGCGGCCTACCGCTGCATCGACGCCAAGCAGACGGTGGAGTGGTACGGAAAGCACCTGGGCATGAAGTTCGTGCTGGCCATCGCCGAGAACGAAGTGCCGTCCACCAAGCAGCCCGACCCCTACATGCACGTGTTCCTGGACGCGGGGCAGGGCAACGTCCTGGCTTTTTTTGAACTGCCGACCCAGCCGCCGATGGGGCGCGACCCCAACACCCCGGCCTGGGTCCAGCATCTGGCGCTGGAGGTGGATTCGGTGGACACCCTGCTGGCTGCCAAAGCCAGGCTGGAGTCCGAGGGGATCGATGTGCTGGGCCCCATCGACCACACCCTTTTCAAGTCGATCTACTTCTTCGACCCCAACGGTCATCGCCTGGAGCTGGCGGCGAATACGGCGACGCCCGAGATGTTGCAGAAGCTGGACGACGTGAAGCAGGCCATGCTGGACGAGTGGGCGGTGACGAAGCGGGCGCCCCGGCATGCGGCGTGGTTGCATGCCGGCAGCGGGGCCAGTGCGACCGAGCCCTGATAGGCCGCACATGACGCGGAATTCGTTGTTGATCGCCACCGGGAATCCAGACGATGACCTTGTTGAACGAGACCCATGATCCGGCGCTGCAGAGCTGGGTGACGTCGGCCAATGCTGCCGGTGGCGATTTCCCCATCCAGAACCTGCCTTTTGCGGTGTATCGGCGGGCCGGGTCGGCCGAGGTGTGGCGCATCGGCGTCGCCATTGGCGAGCGCATTCTCGATCTGGCCGCTGCAGACGCTCGCGGCGTCTTCGCCGGGGAGGCGGCGGAGGCGGCCAGGGTTTGTGCCGGTGCCAGCCTCAACCCCTTGATGGCCCTGGATGCGGCCAAGTGGTCCGCGCTGCGTCTGGCGCTGTCCCGTCTTCTACGCGCCGGCTCGGAGGCCGAACCGGCGCTCCGGGACTGCCTGATGGCGCAGGCCGAGGCCGAATACGACCTACCGGCGACCATCGGCGACTACACCGATTTCTACACGTCGATCCACCACGCGACCCGCGTCGGCCGGCTGTTCCGTCCAGACACTCCGCTGCTGCCCAACTACAAGTGGGTGCCCATCGGCTACCACGGACGCAGTTCCTCTATCGGGGTGTCCGGCCAGGCTTTTGCCCGGCCACTCGGTCAGACGCTGCCGGCAGGGGCGACCACCCCGATCTTCGGGCCGAGCCAGCGTCTGGACTACGAGCTGGAGCTGGGGATCTTCGTCGGCTGCGGCAACGAGATCGGGAAGCCCATCCCCATCGACGAGGCCGACGCGCACGTATTCGGCCTGTGCCTGCTCAACGATTGGTCGGCGCGCGACCTGCAAGCCTGGGAATACCAGCCGCTGGGCCCGTTTCTGTCGAAGAGTTTCGCGACGACGATCTCGCCGTGGATCGTCACCCTGGAAGCGCTGGCGCCGTACCGCGTGCTTTGGCAGCGGCTGGACGACGATCCGCAGCCGCTGCCTTACCTGGCGTCGCCGGCAAACCGCGCAAGCGGCGCCTTCGACATCCAGCTTCAGGTCCTGATCGAGACAGCCCGCATGCGCGAGGCGGGTGAGCCGCCCGCAGCCTTGTCGCGGACCACCTTCAGGCACGCCTACTGGACGATTGCGCAGATGGTTGCCCACCATACGGTCAATGGCTGCAACCTGCGGCCGGGCGACCTGCTCGGCAGCGGCACCCAGTCCGGGCCGGCACCCGAGGAAGCGGGCTCGCTCCTCGAGCTGACCGGCGGCGGCAAGCAGGCGCGCGTGCTGCCCAATGGCGAAGCGCGGACCTTCCTTGAGGACGGCGACGCGGTATTCATGCGCGCCTGGTGCGAGAAGCCGGGTGCTGCGCGGATCGGCTTTGGAGAGGTCATGGGCCGGGTGCTGCCGGCTGCGGCCTGAGGAGGAGGGTGCCATGCGACAGCTCTACAGCTATTTCCGCAGTTCCGCGTCCTGCCGGGTGCGGATCGCCCTCAACCTCAAGCAGCTGGATTACGACACCGTGCCGGTGCATCTGGCCAAGGGCGCACAGCGCAGCGAGGGCTATCTGGCGGTGAATCCGGCGGGGCTGGTGCCGACGCTGGTCGAGGATGGCCATGTACTGACCCAATCCCTGGCGATCATCGAGTACCTGGACGAGCTTCATCCGGAACCGCCGCTGCTGCCGGGGAGCGCAGCCGACCGCGCACGCATCCGCGCCATCGCGCAGACCATCGCCTGCGAGATCCACCCGCTCAACAATCTCGGCGTGCTCGGTTATCTCCGGGATGCCCTCGACGTGGACGAAACTGCCCGGAGCGTCTGGTACCGCCACTGGGTCGAGAAGGGGCTGGCCACCGTGGAAAGCCTGCTCGCCGATCCACAGACCGGCGCCTTCTGCCACGGCGATGCGCCGACCCTCGCCGATTGCTGTCTGGTGCCGCAGGTATTCAATGCCCGGCGCTTTACGTGCCGGCTCGACCATGTGCCGACAGTGATGCGGATCTTCGACCGGTGCATGGCGCTGGAGGCATTCCAGCGCGCCGCGCCGGCAGCCCAGCCGGATGCGGAGTGAAAAAAAGCCGGTGAGCTGTCGAGGGCTCACCGGCCAAGGTTCCGTCGACCTTCAACGACGACGGGGGAGGGAGAGAGTATTCCGAGGCTGGCTATGCGGGATCAGCTGTGGAAGCGCACGAACTCTTCCAGTGGCGCCCGCTCGCTTTCCAGCCCGTTCTCGGGCGCGTCGGGATCGGCGTAACCCAGCGCGATGCCGCAGACGAGTTGCTCGTTCTCCTCGAACTCCAGCAGGCGCGCGATGATGCGGTGGTAGTCGATCCACGCGGCTTGGGCGCAGGTGGCGAGGCCGCGGGCGGTGGCGGCGAGCAGGATGTTCTGCAGCAGCATGCCGCAGTCGATCCAACTGCCCTGGGCGAGGCGGCGGTCGATGGTCAGGATCAGGCCGACCGGCGCGTCGAAGAACGTGAAGTTGCGGCGCGTCTGGGCGTGCATGCGGGCCTTGTCGCCGCGGGGGATGTCCAGCAGGCGGTACAGGTCGCCGCCGAGCTTGCGGCGGCGGCTCTGGTGGGGCTCGGAGAACTGGGTCGGGTAGTAGTGGTACTCGGCCTGGTGGCTGGCGTCGGCGGCGTCGAAGGCGGCACACACTTCATCCACCAGTTGCTGGCGCAGGCCGCCGGTGACGACGTGGATGCGCCAGGGCTGAATGTTGTTGCCGGATGGCGCGCGGGCGGCGACCTCGAGGATGGCCTCGATGCTCTCCCGCGCCACCGGCGTGGGCAGGAAGGCGCGGATGGATTTGCGTGCCGTGGCGATCTGGTCGAAGCAACTTGCGGTGTCGAAGGACATTGGACAACTCCAAAAAATGGCGGGGTGCGGGGCGGCACCCCGCCGTCAGCCGACGCAGGCCAAGTGGAGATGGTACGGACGATGTGCGTTGCAGCCCTCAGTTGGCGAAGGCGGCGATGCCGGTGATGGCGCGGCCGAGGATCAGCGCGTGGATGTCGTGGGTGCCCTCGTAGGTATTCACCACTTCCAGGTTCACCAGATGGCGGGCCACGCCGAACTCGTCGGAGATGCCGTTGCCGCCCATCATGTCGCGGGCCATGCGGGCGATGTCGAGTGCCTTGCCGCAGGAGTTGCGCTTCATGATGGAGGTGATCTCCACCGCGTCGATGTGCTCGTCCTTCATGCGGCCCAGGCGCAGGCAGCCCTGCAGGCCGAGGGTGATCTCGGTCTGCATGTCGGCCAGCTTCTTCTGGATCAGCTGGTTGGCGGCCAGCGGGCGGCCGAACTGCTGGCGGTCCAGCGTGTATTGGCGGGCCCGGTGCCAGCAGTCCTCCGCGGCGCCGAGGGCGCCCCAGGCGATGCCGTAGCGGGCGGAGTTGAGGCAGGTGAAGGGGCCTTTGAGTCCGCGCACCTCGGGGAAGGCGTTCTCCTCGGGGCAGAACACCTCGTCCATGACGATCTCGCCGGTGATCGACGCGCGCAGGCCGACCTTGCCGTGGATGGCCGGGGCGGACAGACCCTTCCAGCCCTTTTCGAGCACGAAGCCGCGGATCTTGCCGGCGTCGTCCTTGGCCCATACGACGAACACGTCGGCCACCGGGCTGTTGGTGATCCACATCTTGCTGCCAGTGAGGCTGTAGCCGCCGTCCACCTTGCGGGCACGGGTGATCATCGAGCCGGGGTCGGAGCCGTGGTTCGGCTCGGTGAGGCCGAAGCAGCCGATCCACTCGCCGGTGGCGAGCTTGGGCAGGTACTTGCGCTTGGTGGCTTCGTTGCCGAATTCGTTGATCGGCACCATCACCAGGGATGACTGCACGCTCATCATCGAGCGGTAGCCGGAATCCACCCGTTCCACCTCGCGGGCGATCAGACCGTAGCTCACGTAGTTGAGGCCGGCGCCACCGTATTCCTCGGGGATCGTCGGGCCGAGCAGGCCCAGTTCGCCCATCTCGCGGAAGATCGCCAGGTCGGTGTGCTCGTTGCGGAAGGCCTCGAGGACGCGCGGGGCCAGCTTCTCCTGGGAGTAGGCGTAAGCGGTTTCGCGGATCAGCCGCTCTTCGTCGCTGAGTTGCTGATCGAGGAGAAGGGGGTCGTCCCATTTGAAATTCGTCATCGTCGTCTCTTCCTGATGGTTATTGGTCTGGGTAAGTATCTGCTTGGGTCTGGCCGGCTCAGCCGGTGTGCTCGCGAATCATATTGCGGGCGATGACAAGTTGCTGGATCTGCGTCGTGCCTTCGAAAATGCGGAACAGGCGCACGTCCCGGTAGAAGCGCTCGATGCCGTATTCGGCCAGGTAGCCGGCGCCGCCGAAGACTTGCACCGCCCGGTCGGCGACACGGCCGCACATCTCGGAGGCGAACATCTTGGCGCAGGCGGCTTCAGTGCCCACGTCGAGGCCCTGGTCGCGGCGCCGCGCGGCATCCACCACCATGCACTGGGCCGCGTACAGTTCGGCCTTGCTGTCGGCCAGCATGGCCTGGACCAGCTGGAATTCGGCGATCGGCTTGCCGAACTGCTTGCGCTCGCAGGCGTAGCGCAGCGCGTCGTCCAGCATGCGGCGGGCCACGCCGACCGACACCGCGGCGATGTTGATGCGTCCCTTGTCGAGCACCTTCATGGCGGTCTTGAAGCCGACACCTTCCTTGCCGCCGATCAGGTTGGCGGCCGGGATGCGGCAGTCCTCGAAGATCACGTCGCAGATGTGGGCGCCCTTCTGGCCCATCTTCCTGTCGATTGGACCGAGGGACAGGCCCGGCGTGCCCGCCTCGACGATGAAAGCGGAGATGCCATCGGCGCCCTTTTTGGTCGGGTCGGTGCGCGCCATCACCGTGAAGATGCCGGCTTCGGGGGCGTTGGTGATGTAGCGCTTGGTGCCGTTGAGCACGTAGAAGTCACCGTCACGGACGGCGGTGGTGCGCAGGCTCGCTGCGTCGGAGCCGCTGTCGGGCTCGGTCAGTGCGAAGGAGCCGATGATCTCGCCGGTGGCCAGCTTCGGCAGGTAGTGGGCCTTTTGCGCCTCGCTGCCGTCGATGATGATGCCCTGGCCGCCGATGCCGTTGTTGGTGGCGAACAGCGAGCGGAAGCATGGCGAGGTGTAGCCGATCTCGAAGGTGGCCAGCACTTCTTCTTCCATCGTGAGGCCCATGCCGCCGTGTTCCTCGGGGATGGACAGGCCGAACAGGCCCAGTTCGCGCATCTCCTGGATCAGTTCATCGGGAATCCGGTCGGTGTCGGCGACGATGGCCTCGTGGGGGATCAACCGTTCCCGCACGAAGCGGGAAATGGTGTCGAGCAGCAGATTGAGGGTTTCCTGGTCTCTGATCATGATGCGTGTCCGGTTGGGAGCTGGGGAGCGCGCTCGCGGCGGGGGGCGAAGGACGCCCCCGCGCACGAAGCTCAGCGCACGTACTTGCGGAACTCGGGCTTGCGCTTCTCGCGGAAGGCGTTGCCGCCCTCGGCGGACTCCGGTGTCTCGTAGTACAGCTTGAGGGCGTGCATGGCCAGGCCGCCCATGCCGCGGATCATCTCGGTGTCCACGTTGAAGGATTTCTTGGCCAGCGCGATGGCGGTCGGGCTCTTCTCGACGATCTCGTCGCACCATTTCTTCACTTCGGCGTCGAGCTGGTCCTGGGGTACCACGGCGTTGACCAGGCCCATCTGCAGGGCTTCCTGGGCGGTGTAGCGGCGGCACAGGTACCAGATCTCGCGGGCCTTCTTCTCGCCGACCACGCGGGCGAGCAGGGCGGTGCCGAAGCCGGGATCGACGGAGCCGACACGCGGGCCGGCCTGGCCGAGCTGGGCATTGTCGGAAGCGATGGCCAGGTCGCAGATGGTCACCAGCACGTTGCCGCCGCCGATGGCGTAGCCATTGACGCGGGCGATGACCGGCTTGTTGCAGTCGCGGATGGCGCTCTGGACTTCCTCGATGGGCAGGCCGATGGTGCCACGGCCGCCGTAGCCGCCATCCTGGGTGCCCTGGTCGCCGCCGGTGCAGAAGGCCTTCTCACCGGCGCCCGTCAGCACCACCACGCCGATGCTGCGGTCGTAGTCGGCGTCCTTGAAGGCGTGGATCATCTCCTCGCAGGTGTTGGCGGTGAAGGCATTGAACTGCTTCGGCCGGTTGATGGTGATGGTCGCGATGCCGTCGGCCTTGGTATAGAGGATGTCGCGGTATTCCATGTTGTGTCTCCTTGATCCTTGGGTATTTGTGTGGGGTTTGAGGGCGCTCAGCCAGCCATGGTCAGGCCGCCGGACACGCTGATGACCTGGCCGGTGATGAAGGACGCGTCGTCGCTGGCGAGGAACAGCACTGCGCCGGGCAGGTCTTCCGGCTGGCCGAGGCGGCCGAAGGGGATGGCCTTGGCCAGCGCGCCCTTGAGCTTCTCGCCCTGTTCGCCTTCGCCGGCGAAGTCGCGGAACAGCGCGGTGTCGGTGGGGCCGGGGCACACCACGTTGACGTTGATCTGCTTGCGGGCCAGCTCGCGGGCCATGGTCTTGGAGTAGGACAGCAGGCCGCCCTTGCAGTAGGCGTACACCGCTTCGCCGGAGGAGCCGACGCGGGCGGCGTCGGAGGCCACGTTCACCACCTTGCCGGTGCCGCGTTCGTACATCCCGGGCAGCACCGCGTGGTGCATGTAGAGCGGACCGTAGAGATTGACGGCGACGATCTTGTCCCACAGGGCCTTGTCGGTCTTCAGGAAGGGGGCGGCGTGGTCCCAGCCGGCGTTGTTCACCAGGATGTGGGTCGGGCCGAGTTGCTGCTCGGCGGCCTTGACGGCGGCGACCACCGACTCCTGGCTGGTCAGGTCCACCCCGAAGGCCGCCGCGCTGCCGCCCTTGGCGCGGATGTCGGCAACCACCGTCTCGGCGGCGTCCTTGTTGATGTCGAACACAGCTACCAGCGCGCCTTCTTCCGCGAAGCGCCGGCATATGGCGGCGCCGATACCGCCTGCGCCGCCGGTGACGATGGTGACTTTCCCTTTGATGCCTCGCATGCTGTTCTCCTTTGTTGAATGTGTGTTCTGGGTATCAGGTTTCGGGGCTGTCCCCGTTGCGTTTGCGTGCTGCTTTGCGCTTCAATGCGGCATCCACCGCACCGTCTTGCATCGATGACCGACCTCACCACCGAAAAAAGCCTTGCCGGCATTGAGATCAACAACCGCTTGTTTTTCCGGCTTTTTCAGGCTGCCAACACGCTGCACACCAAGGGCACGCAAGCCCTTGAGGACTTCGGCGTGACGACGCAGCAGTGGTCGGTGCTGGGTGCGCTGTCGCGTCCGCAGGCGGCGGAAGGGATGAGCGTCAATGAGTTGTCCCGCTATCTGCTGGTGAGCCGCCAGAACCTCACCGGCCTGCTCAACCGGCTCGAGCGCGACGGTCTCATCGAGCGCATCACCGGCGCCGAAGACCGGCGCGAGCGCAAGGTGCGCCTGAGCGCCAAGGGCGTTGAGTTGTGGAAGTCCCTCGCGGACCCCATCCACACCTTCTACGACGAGGCCCTGAAAGGTTTTTCCTTTGACGATCGGCTGGCGTTCATCCATTACATCAACCTCCTGCAGCGCAACATGTCCCAGCTCTGAGGCTGTAGGGGGTCAGACCGCGTACTGGGCGGTCTTCTGGCGCGCGATGATCATCTTCATGATGTTCGCGGTGCCGTCGCCGATCTGCAGGCCGAGCACATCCCGGTAGCGCTGGCCGAAGTGATAGTCGGCGCCGTAGCCGCCGTGGCCGTGGGTGAGCAGGCACTGGTGGATGATTTCGCAGGCCAGCTTTGGCGCCCACCACTTGCACATGGCTGCTTCGGCGGTGTGGGGCAGGTGCTGGTCCTTCAGCCACAGGGTGCGCAGACACAGGTTGCGGCAGGCTTCGTAGTAGGTTTCCGCCTCGGCCAGCGGGAAGCTGACGCCCTGGAATTCGCCGATCGGTTTGCCGAAGGCCTCCCGTTCCTGGCTGTAGCGCCAGGCTTCGTCCAGCGAGGCGCGGGCCACGCCCATGCATTGCAGGCCGATCAGCGCGCGGCTGTAGTCGAAGCCCTGCATCACCTGGATGAAGCCCTGGCCCTCATCGCCGAGCATCATGTCTTCCGACACGCGCACGCCGTCGAAGAAGATCGAGCCGCGTCCGACTGGGCGGGTGCCGATGTCGTCGAAAGCGGTGCGGGACACACCGGGCAGGTCCATCGGCACCAGGAAGGCGCTGATCCCGCGCGCTTTGTCGGCCTCGCTGCCGGTGCGGGCGAAGACCACCGCCACGTCGGCCTGGGTGGCCATCGAGATCGAGGTCTTCTCGCCGCTGAGGATGAAGTCCTTGCCGTTGCGCACTGCCTTCAGCTTGAGGCGGGCCGCGTCGGAGCCGGCGCTGGGCTCGGTGAGGGCGATGGCAATGAGCTTCTTGCCGGTGACGACCAGGTCCATCCATTCCTTTGCTACTTCTGGCTTGGCGTGGGAGGACACGATCTGCCCGCACAGGGACGTGAGCAGATTGACGTAGGACACGTTGAAGTCGCCGTAGGCGATCTGCTCCAGCAGCAGGCCGCTGGTCACGCAATCGACGCCGAGCCCGCCGAACTGTTCCGGTAGCTCAGGGCCGAGAAAGCCCAGTTCCCCCATCTCCACGACGAGCTCCCGCTCGACACATTCGGCTTTTTCCCGCGCCCGGTAATCCGGCGCCAGGCGATTGCGGGCGAACCGGCTGGCCGATTCGACCAGCGCCTTCTGTTCTTCGCTGAGGCTGAAGTCCATCTTCTCCGTCCTTTGTTGTGGGTCTGGACGGATTCTAAAAATCCGCCGTCAATTCTGTCAATATATTTACACAAATTGCCGATTGAATTTTTGGATTGAATTTCGATGTGCAATAGCAAAACATCAGAACCCCATAATTTAAGCCATTTAATAGGCCTTTTCTTGTGCGGTGCATGAAATGAAGATCAGCCTCGACCCTTGCAAAAAGTAAATATGTTGACTTAAATCTGTCGTATCGATACGTTTCACGCCATCGCGCAGCACGCAGTTCCGCAAAAGATCACAACAGCGACACACCACTCAAGGAGCGAGACATGCAGGAGAGGATCAAGGGCGCACCAAGCGCCGTCGGCCTGGTGCAGCCAGGGAAGCCGCAGGCGATCCGGGGAGGACGCCAATGAAGTTCGACCCGGTACTGCTGGCTCCCAGGATGGAGCCGATGAAAGCCGCCGGGTTGTGGCGGGACGAAACCGTGGATGTGTACCTGCAGCGCGCGCTGCGGGACTGCCCGGACAAGGCCGCGGTGGTGGCCTATGCGGCAGAGCGGGGTGCGCCGCAGCGGTTCAGCTACCGGGAGCTCGACGCGCGCGTCGACCGCATCGCCCGCGGGCTGGTCCGGCTGGGCGTCGGACGCCAGGACGTGGTGAGTTTCCAGCTACCGAACTGCTGGGAGTTCATCGCGCTGTCGCTGGCTTGCGTGCGCATTGGCGCGGTGGCCAACCCGTTGATGCCGATCTTCCGCCAGCACGAGCTCAACTTCATGCTCGGCTTCGGGGAGTCCAAGGTCTTCGTCGTGCCCAAGTTGTTCCGCGGCTTCGACTACGAGGCGATGGCCCGTAGCCTGACCGGCAGCCGGCAGCTCGTGGTGATTGGTGGCGACGGGCCCGACAGTTTCGACGCGCGGCTGCTGCGCGACGATACGCCGCCGTTGCAGGGCTCCGGTCTCGAACCGGACGACGTGCTGCTGCTGATGTACACCTCCGGCACCACCGGCGAGCCGAAGGGCGTGATGCACACCTCCAACACGCTGTTTTCCAATCTGCATGCCTACATCGAGCGCATGGAGCTGGGGCCGGACGACATCGTGCTGGGCGCTTCGCCGATGGCCCACCTGACCGGCTACGGCTACCTGGCGATGCTGCCGATCATCCTCAACTCGACGACGGTGCTGCAGGACATCTGGGATGCCCGGCGGGCGCTGCAGATCGTCCGCGACGAGGGCGTCACCTTCAGCATGGCGTCCACGCCCTTTGTCGCCGACTTGTGCAACGCGGTGGACGCGGGCGACTCTACAACGCCGGCCTTCAACAAGTTCTGCTGCGCCGGAGCGCCGATTCCGCCGGTGCTGATCGAGCGCGCCCAGGCGCTGCTCGGCATGCGCCTGTGTTCCGCGTGGGGCATGACCGAGAACGGCGCGGTGACCGTCACCGAGCCCGCGCGGGCGCTGGAGATGTCCGGCATCTCCGATGGCCGCCCGCTGCCGGGCATGGAGCTCAAGGTGGTGGACGCCAACGGGCAGTCGCTGCCGGCCGGCGAGTGCGGTTCGCTGCTGGTGCGCGGTGCATCCCTGTTCGGCGGCTACCTGAAGCGACCGCAGCTCAACAGCGTGTCCGCCGAGGGCTGGTTCGACACCGGCGATGTGGCGACCATCGACGCGGACGGCTACATCCGCATCACCGGGCGCACCAAGGACGTGGTGATCCGCGGTGGCGAGAACATTCCTGTCGTGGAGATCGAAAACCTGCTCTACAAGCACCCGGCGATTGCCGCGGTGGCCATCGTCGGCTACCCGGACAAGCGCCTCGGCGAGCGGGTGTGCGCCTTCGTGTCGGTAAAGCCCGGTGCGCATTTCGACTTTGCCGAGATGACGGCCTATCTCGAACGCCAGCAGATGGCCAGGCAGTACTTCCCCGAGCGCCTCGAGATCGTCGAGGACCTGCCGCGCACGCCCAGCGGCAAGCTGCAGAAGTTCAAGCTGCGTACCGTCGCCAAGGCCTTTGGCGACGCCGACTGACCCGGAGCGGAGAACCCCATGAGTGACGTCATTCTGGCCGAGGTGCTCGGCAAGGTCGGCCTGATCCGCCTGTGCCGGCCGCAGGTTTACAACGCCCTCAACGACGAGGTGATGGATGCCCTCGGCGCCGCGCTGGACCTCTTCGAGGCCAACGAGGAGATCCGCTGCGTCGTGCTGACCGGCTCCGAGAAGGCCTTCGCGGCCGGTGCCGACATCACGGTGATCCGCGCCATGGACTACATGGACGCCTACAAGGGCAACTTCATCACCCGCAACTGGGAGCGCCTGAAGACCTTCCGCAAGCCGGTCATCGCCGCGGTGTCGGGCCTGGCCCTGGGCGGCGGCTGCGAGCTGGCGATGATGTGCGACATCGTGCTGGCCGCGGAGACCGCGCGCTTCGCGCTGCCCGAGATCAAGATCGGCACCATCCCGGGGGCCGGCGGCACCCAGCGCCTGCCGCGGGCGGTGGGCAAGGCCAAGGCGATGGACCTGTGCCTGAGCGGCCGCATGATGGACGCCCAGGAGGCCGAGCGCTGCGGACTGGTGTCCCGTGTGATTCCCGTCGAGCGCCTGCTCGACGAGGCGCTGGAGACTGCCCGCGTGATCGCCGGTTATTCCCTGCCGGTGCTGATGATGATGAAGGAGGCGGTCAGCCGCGCCTTCGAGAGCCCGCTCAACGAAGGCCTGCTCTTCGAACGTCGCACCCTGCACGCCACCTTCGCGCTGGCCGACCAGAAGGAAGGCATGGCGGCCTTCGCCGAGAAGCGCAAGCCCGTCTTCCGGGACTGCTGAACGCCGCCTGCGCGTAGCCCATTTTTCCGCAACACCCATAACAAACATCCACATGATGGAGGAGCACTCATGACCACGACTTCCAAGAACCTGCGGCGCAGCGGCCTGGCCTGCCTGATCGTCAGCCTGTTCGCCGCCGCGCCGGCCTTCGCCGACAGCGAGATCGACACGCTCAAGCGCGAACTGGCCGAACAGCGCCAGCTGATCCAGCAATTGCTCAAGAACCAGGAAGAACAGAAGAAGACCGAGATCCAGACCGGCGGCCCGGCCCGCGGCGCCGGCCTGCAGATGGGCGTGCCGACCGGGCCGTCCGGCACGCTGACGATCTATGGCGTCGCCGACGTCAGCGCCTCCACCGTCAATAGCGGCTTCGGCCAGAAGTCGACGATTGGCTCCGGCGGCATGACGTCTTCCCGCCTGGGCTTCAAGGGCGAGAAGGAGCTCGGCGACGAGGTGAAGGCTGTCTACCTGATGGAAGCCGGCATTCTCTTCGATACCGGCTCCGTCGGCACTGGTGCGATCACCCCGGGCATCAACAACACGGCGGTGTCCAGCGGCGGCCAGACCAGTAACGGCAGCCAGATCTTCTCGCGGCAGATCTACGCGGGCCTCGCGACCCGCTTTGGCACCGTTACCGCCGGGCGCCAGTACGCCGGTTCCTACACTTCGTCGGTGATGTCCGCCGCGATGGGTGCCGGTTTCTTCGGCTCCTCCGCCGGCCTGCTGCCGGTGATCGGCGGCATGCCGACGCGCCTCAATAACTCGCTGGTGTACGCCTCACCGAAGGTCGCCGGCTTCTCCGGTCAGCTGACCCTGAGCAGCGGCAGCGAGAACAACGTGAACATGGTGACGCCGGTGGCTGCCGGTTCAACGACCGTGACCACCGACAAGGCTGGCCGCGGTGGTGATCTGGCGCTGTACTACAGCGCCGGCCCGCTCAACGCCACGGCGACGGCGTGGAACGTGGACAACGCCAGCTACGTCGCCCCGGCGACCGGCCCGCAGGAAACCGGTCTCGCCAAGCGTCGTGGCTGGCAGGTCGGCGGCAGCTACAACCTGGGCTTCGCGACGCTGTACGGAAACTATGTGGCTGGCCGCATCAGTGGCGGCAACTACGAGAACGTCACGGGCACCCTGTCCAAGGCCGACGGCTGGAGCGTCAGCGCGGGCATCCCGCTGTGGCGCGGCAAGGCGCTGGTGAGCTATAGCCAGCTCGACGACAAGTCGATCAAGAACCGGGATGCCAACCTGCTGGGGCTTGCCTACACGTACAAGCTGCAGGACAGCACGACGCTGTATGGCACCTGGGGCAAGGTCCTCAACAAGACCAACGGCACTTACAGCCTCACTGACGGCGGCAACCTGGTCGGCACGGTGGCCAAGCCGGGCTACGACCCGAACGGCTACATGCTCGGTGTGAACCACGTGTTCTAAGCGAGGCGATGTACTCCGGGCCAGCGCTATGAACAGCGCTGGTCCGGACGTCTCGGAGAAGCCAGGACCGTAGGCCGTTCTTTCTTGATTGCTACAGCGTGCGTGCCCGGTCTGCCATTACATTCCCAGATACGCGCTGCGTACCTGCTCGTTGCCGATCAGCTCGGTGCCGCTGCCTTCGAGGGCAACGGTGCCGGTTTCCAGCACATAGCCCCGGTCGGCCAGGGCCAGGGCGGCGAAGGCGTTCTGTTCGGCGAGCACGATGCTCATGCCTTCGGCCTTGAGGGCCTTCACCACGGCGAAGACCTCTTCCACCAGCAGCGGCGCGAGGCCCATCGACGGTTCGTCGAGCAGCAGCAGGCGCGGCTGGCCCATCAGCGCGCGGCCGATGGCCAGCATCTGCTGCTGCCCGCCGGACAGGGTGCCGGCGGGCAGGCGGCGCTTTTCGGCGAGCACCGGGAACAGGCTATAGACGCGCTCCAGGTCGTCGGCCACCTGCTGGCGCGGCTGGGTGTAGGCGCCGAGGCGCAGGTTGTCCTCGATGGACAGCGGACCGAAGACCTGGCGGCCTTCCGGCGACTGGCAGATGCCGCGGCGCATGCGCTTGTCGGCGCGCAGCCCGGAGATGTCCTCCCCGTCGAAGAGGATGCGGCCGCCGCTGATCGGCTGCACGCCGGACAGGGCGCGCAGGAAAGTGGTCTTGCCGGCGCCGTTGGCGCCGACCAGGGCCACGGTTTCGCCGCGGCGCAGTTCAATGCTGATGCCCTTGAGGGCCTGGATGCGGCCGTAGGCGCTGGTCAGCCCTTCGACGCGGAGCAGGGGCGCTGCATTGCTTGCGGCAAGCGGACCCGACGGGATCGGAAGTGGAGTGGACGGGGCCATGGGGTTGGCACTGCGGGACAGGGCGATTTCCATCGGGCGATGCTCCGGGGGTCAGGCGTGGGCGCCCAGGTAGGCGGCGATCACGTCCGGGTTGCGGCGGACTTCGGCGGCGTTGCCTTCGGCCAGCTTGCGGCCGTAGTCGAGCACCAGGATGCGGTCGGACAGGTTCATGACCATCTTCATGTCGTGCTCGACCAGGACGACGGTCACGCCGGAGTCGGCGATGCGCCGCACCAGCGCGTCTACCTCCAGGGTTTCGCTGGGGTTGAGGCCGGCGGCCGGTTCGTCGAGGAACAGCAGGCGCGGCCGCATGGCCAGCGCCCGGGCGATCTCCAGGCGCTTGAGGGCGCCATAGGGCATGGCGTCGGCGCGGGCCGACAGGTAGTCGGCAAGGCCGACGAAGCGCATCAGCTCGGCGGCCTCGTCGCGCAGCTCGGTGTCCCGCCGGGCGAGACTCGGAAAACGCAGCGCGGCCTTGAGCAGGTTGCGGTCGAGGCGCAGGTGGGCGCCGACCATCACGTTTTCGAGGGCGCTCATGTTCATGCACACCTGCAGGTTCTGGAAGGTGCGCGCCACGCCGCGCCGGGCCAGGGCTTCCGGCGAGCGGCCGGCGATGGTCTCGCCGTCCAGGCGGATGTCGCCGTGGGTCGGCCGGTAGACGCCGGTGATCAGGTTGAACAGGGTGGTCTTACCGGCGCCGTTGGGGCCGATGACCGCGTACACCACGCCGGCGTCGATGTTGAAGCTGACGTCCTGCACGGCCTTCACGCCGCCGAAGTGGATGGACAGGGCGGAGACTTCGAGCAGCGGCATCATGCGCCCCTCCCGAAACGGGCGGTCAGGGTCGGGACCAGGCCGCGGGGCAGGAAGATCATGCTCAGCATCAGGATCGCGCCGAAAACTACCGTCTCCCAGCCCTCGAAGGTGGCCAGCGCCTGGGGCAGGGCGGTGAGCAGCACGGCACCGATCAGGGAGCCATACACCGAGGCCATGCCGCCGATGACGACCATCGTCACCAGCTCGATGGAGTGGAAGAAGTCGGCCACGCCGGGCGTCACGAAGCCGATGTAATGGGCGGTCACGCTGCCCATCAGGCTGGCGAAGACCGCCGACATCACGAAGATGGCGAGCTTGTAGCGGGCCACGTCTACGCCCACTACGCGGGCCGCCACCTCGGAGCCGTGGAGGGCGCGCAGCGCTCGGCCGAAGGGCGAGTCGATGAGGTTGAGGGAGGCCCACACGCTGACCGCCAGCAGCGCGGCGACGACCCAGTACCACTGGCGGTCGCCGTTCAGCTCGAAGCCGGCCAGGCCGAGGGCTGGCACCGGCATGCCGTCGGGGCCGCCGGTCCACGCCGCCTCGTTGCGCAGCGCGATGTTGAGGATGATGCCCAGGCCGAGGGTCGCCATCGCCAGGTAGTTGCCCTTCAGGCGGAAGATCGGGCGCGCCACCAGCGCGGCCAGCAAGCCGGCCAGCGCGGCGCCGACACCCATGGCGAGCAGCGGATGCAGGTTGAAATGGGTCGGCAGCACCGCCGACGCGTAGGCGCCGATGCCGAGGAAGCCGGCGTGGCCGAGGCTGATCTGGCCGGCGAAGCCGATCAGTAGGTTGAGGCCTAGGACGATGACCGCGTTGATCGCCATGCGGATCGCCAGGTCCATGTAGAAGCTGTTGGGCAGTACGAAGGGCAGCAGCGCGAGGATCGCGATGACGATGTGCAGGCCGATGTAGGGAGAGGCTCGCATGGCTTACACCCGTTCGGTGAGGCGCGCGCCGAACAGGCCGCGGGGCATGAAGAAGAGGATCAGCAGGATCAGTACGAAGGGGATCGCGTCCTTGTAGGCCGACGAGATGTAGCCGGCGCCGAGGGCCTCGATGAGCCCGACCAGCAGCCCGCCGACCACTGCACCGAGGCCGTTGCCGAGTCCGCCCAGCACCGCCGCGACGAAGCCCTTGAGGCCCAGCATCACGCCTACGTCGTAGGCGGTGAGGGTCAGCGGTGCGATGAGGATGCCGCCGAGGGCGCCCATGCCAGCAGACAGCGCGAAGCTGAGGAACAGCACGCCGTTGGTGTCGATGCCGACCAGTTGCGCCGCCATGCGGTTGCAGGCGGTGGCCAGCATGGCCTTGCCGGCCAGGCTGTAGTTGAAGAAGTACCACAGCGCGCCGACCGCGGCGGCGGTAACGCCCAGCACCCACAGGCTCTGCGGCATCAGGGTGGCGCCGAGCACGTCGATGGGCGTCTCGCCGGAGAAGGCCGGCAGGCTGAAGGTGCCCTTGCCGAAGCCGACCGCCGCCAGCCCGCGGATCACCAGCGAGGCGCCGATGGTGATGATGATCAGGCTCACCGTTTCGGCGCCTTTCACCGGCTCGATGGCCAGCTTCTCGATCAGCACGCCGATGCCGGCAGGCACCAGGATCGCCAGCATCATGGCCGCCGGCAGCGGCAGGCCGGACTGGGCGAAGAACACCGCGAGCATGCCGCCCAGCATGATGAACTCGCCCTGGGCGAAGTTGATGACGTTGCTGGCGTTGTAGATCAGCGTGAAGCCGAGGGCCGCCAGCGCGTAGGTGGCACCGACGGTGATGCCGGAAAAAAGGAACTGCAGGAACTGGGCAAGCATCAGCGGCGGCCTCCCGGTCGAACTGCGAAGTGTCGGACGTGCATCGGGGTCTCCTCCTTGGATGGCGCCAGCGCGGGCGCTGACGGTGTTCTGTATTTTGTAATTTGTTCTGTTTATTAGAAGTGATACAAAAAACAACGTCAACGAAAATTTATGTATCCAATTTTCGAGAAGGCGAGCGAAAGCGCTGCCGGACGAAGCGGCAGGCCTGCTTCAGGGAGAGAGGATCAGAGGGTGGCGCCGAGGCGCTGGGACAGGGCGTGGGCGGCGTCGTGCAGGGCGGCCAGGGTGGGGCTGTGCTCGGTGAGGTCCATCGAGCCTTCGACGGCGACGAGGACGATGGCGAGTGTGATCTCGTTCTTGAAGTTGAAGACCGGTGCTGCGACAGCTTCGACACCGCGCAGGATGTAGTTGCCGGAAATCACCGACAGGCCGCGGGCGCGGACGTCGGCGAGCAGCTGGCGCGCGTCGTCCATACTGGCGATGCCGGCCTGGCTGCGGCCGGCTTCAATCTCCCGCTGGATCAGCGGTTCGACCTGGCGCTCCGGCAGCCACGCGCAGAACACCTGGCCGACTGCGGAGCTGAGCAGGCCGAGCGTGGTACCGGTGACCACATTGACGGTGATCGGCCGACGCGGCCGCTCCCAGCGCACCACCACTGGCCCGTTGTCGCTCCATACCGCGAGGGCGGTGGTCTCGTTGACCGCGTCGCGCAGGTCGGTGATTGCGTTGAGACCCAGGCGTATGCGGTCGATGCGGTCGAGGGCGACGAGCCCGAGGCTCAGCGCGAAGGGGCCGAGGTCGTAGCGGGAAGTCTGCGGGTCCTGTTCGACGAGGCCGCTGCGGATCAGGCTGACCAGGTAGCGGTGGGCCTTGGACGGCGGCATGCCGGCGGCGGCGGCGATGTCCTTCAGCATCATCGAGCGTTTGCCGGTGGTCATGGCCCGGAGGATGCTCATGCCCACCTCCAGGGACTGGACGCCGTGTTTCCCTTCCAGGTCTTCGCTCATCGTTCGCTCGCCGAAATAATTACAAAAATACGAAAATATCGATGAAGATGTAACACAACAACCCAAAAAGGAGAACAGCAGTGAATTCCCTGAAAGTCTACGCCATCGACGGCATCGTGCCGGTGGTCGATCCGAGCGCCTATGTGCATCCTTCCGCAGTGCTGATCGGCGACGTGATCGTCGGCCCCGGCTGCTACGTCGGTCCGTGTGCCAGCCTGCGCGGCGACTTCGGCCGGCTGATCCTGGAGCGCGGCGCCAATCTGCAGGATACCTGCGTGATGCACGGCTTTCCCGGCACCGACACGGTGGTCGAGGAGGACGGCCACATTGGCCACGGCGCGGTGCTGCACGGCTGCCGGGTCGGGCGCAATGCGCTGGTGGGCATGAACGCGGTGATCATGGACAACGCGGTGATCGGCGAAGAAGCTATCGTCGCGGCCTCGGCCTTCGTCAAGGCCGGCATGGAGATTCCGCCGCGGATGCTGGTGGCGGGCATGCCGGCCAAGGTCGTGCGGGCGCTGACGGAAGAGGAGATCCGCTGGAAGGGCGAAGGCACCGCCACCTACCAGGACCTGACCCGCCGTTGCCTGGCCACGCTGGTGGAGACCGCGCCGCTGACGGCCGTAGAGCCGGACCGCCCGCGCATCCACATTCCGGACGTGGTGCCGCTGGTGGCCCTGCGGCAGAAGGAAGGGTGAACGGGCCCGTCAGAAAGGTCCGGGCAATCCGCCGAGGCGGCCGTCTCCATAGGTGCGCAGCACCTGGGAGATGATGACCTGGTAGCCGTCAAGCCAGCGCGCCTGTTTTTCCTTGGCTTCCAGGTGGAGGGGGTGAGTGACCAGGGATTGCAGGGCCTCCAGGCTGTCCCAGTAGTACACATTGGAGACGAGGCCGGTTTGCGGATTTTCCCAGGTGGTTTCGCCGAGGTAGCCCGGAATCGTCCGGGCGGCGCTGGCGATGGCATCGTCGAGACGGTGGAATTCCGCGTCGAAAGGCTTCGCAGCGAAGATGAAGGTGGAGGAGTACATCGTTTGCGGCCCTTCCAATGAAAAAGCCGCGCATTAGACGCGCAGGAGAGTTGCATGACAAGAGCAATGTCCGGCTGGGGGCGAGCTCCGCACCCGAGGGCTGGCTCAGGCCAGCGGGTCGGCCTCGCGGAAGCGTTCGAGCAGGGCGGGCGAGGCTTCCGGCGTGTGGCCGTCGGCCAGCTGGAAATGCCGGTCCAGGTGGCGTTCGGAGGGCGTCAGCAGGCGGCGGTAGATTTCGCGGCACAGCATGCGTGCCTGTTGCCCCGGCCAGCCGGTGGGCAGCAGCACGTCGGGCAGTTCCGGGTCGCGCAGCAGCAGGCGCCGGTAGTCGTGGATCAGCAGCACGCGCAGCAGAAAGGCGCTTTCGTCGTCCACTGCGTCCTGGCCGTCGCGCAACTGGCCGAGCACCGGCTGGTAGCGGGCGACGAAGCCGGCGTACATGTCGGCCAGTTCCTGCAGGTTCCAGGCGCCGTGCACCATTTCGTGATCGCTGGCCGAGCCGCCGAGTTGCGCGTCGGCCGCCACCAGCGGCTTGAGCTTGCCGAGCACATCGCCCAGGCCCTCGGCGATCAGCGCGTCGAAGGCGGTGGGCAGATCCGCGCCGGGGTGCACGAAGCAGTCGCCGCCGAGGGCGCCGAAGCCCTGCCAGAACAGCGCGCGGCGCAGGTGGTCGCGCTCCTTCGGCGTCAGCTCGCCGACCGTCAGGATCAGGCGCCAGCGGCGGTCCCACAGGGGCGCGTTGGAGGCGTAGATGTGGCGCGAGGCTTCTTCGAAGCGCCGCTGGCCGGACGGCGTCAGCAGGTAGTCGGTGCGCCGGCCTGAAGGTTCGGTGCGCAGCCATTCTTCCTTGGCGAGCCGGAACACCGAGGTGCGGATCAGCCGCTCGTTGAGCTCGATGGGTTCGAGCAGGCGGATCAGGCTGCCCAGCCAGATCCGGCCTCCCCGCGGCAGCACCGCATCGCCGAACACGGAGATGATCAGGGAGCCAGCCTGCACGCGGCCCTGCTGGCGGAAGTCTTCGAGGCGTTGCTGGATCGGGGGGAGCACGGGACGGGGTGGCGGATCTTCGGCGAAGCCGGGGAGTGTAGCGACTCCCTCCCGGTCTGGGTAGCGCGGCCCGCCGGGCAAGGCCGGGCCGCGGAGCTCAGAAGGCGAGCAGGGGGGCTAGGTCTACGTCCACCGCCTGTTGTTGCGCGAAGAAACCTTCGCTGTGGATTTGCTCCGGCTTTGCCCCCAGCGCCCGCACGGCGGTGACGCAGCTGTCCACGAAGGCCGGGCTGCCGGCGGCGAAGACGGTGTGCCGCGACAGGTCCGGAAAACGTGCCGGCAGCACCGTGTCGATGCGGCCGTGCAGGTAGCCCCCACGTTCCTCGCGGGTGAGCGTGAAGGCGTAGTCGAAATTGCGGTGCTTGGTGCGCCACCAGGCCATCAGCCCGCGGCCGTACAGGTCGGCTTCGGTGCGCGCTGAGCACAGGAGCGTGACCGGGCGGCGGAAGCCGCGCCGCAGCGCTGCCTCGGTGAGGGCCAGGATCGGTGCCAGCCCGGTGCCGGCGGCGAGGCACAGTACCGGCGTGTCGACGCCGGGATCGCCGATGAAGGTACCGTAGGCGCCGGACAGCTTGACGCTGTCGCCGATGGCCAGCGTGTCGTGGATCCATGCGCTGGTGAGGCCGTCGTCGGCACGGGCGACCTGCAGCACGATCTCCCCGTCCGGGCGCGGAGCGCCGGCGATGGAGTAGGCGCGGGCCGGGATGCCGGCGCGCGGGTTGCCGAGGGTCACGTACTGGCCGGGCCAGTAGCGGATCGGCTGGCCCACCGGGCGCAGGCGCAGCTCGACCACCCGTTCAGCGACCGTGTGCTTGTCGGTAACCACGAACAGCGCGTCTTCCCGCGGCGGGAACAGCTTGGGGCGGGCGTCTTCGCTGCCCCAGTCGATGACCAGCTCGTCGGACAGGGGCTTGGCCATGCACATCAGGCCGTAGCCCTGCCGACGCTCGTCGGCGGAGAGGGCCATGTCCAGGACCATGCCCTGATCGAACTGGCCGGACACGACCTTGACCTTGCACTCGCCGCAGGCGCCGGCGCGGCAGTTGTTGGGCAGCGCGTAGCCGGCCTTCTCGAGGGCCATCAGCACGGTGTCGCCGTAGGCGCAGTCCACCGAGCGACCCGATGCTTGCATGATGATGCGGGACATGGCGGCCTCTCCGTCAGAACACCGGGATGATGTCTTCCATCTCGATGTCGCTGATCTCCTGCCCGGAGATCCCGACTTCAGGAATGGCGGGGAAGGGGATGTCGTAGCGGTCGAGCACGCCCTTCAGGTTGAGCATGGCGCTCTTCCAGTTCTGCAGCTTGGCCTCATAGGTGGGGATGCCGAAGCCGGCGGCGCGGGCCACTTCCTCCGCCTCGCGCTGGTTGGCGATGAAGTCGGCCGGCAGGTCCCAGAACTCCATCGGCGGCTCGAACAGCACGGCGGACAGGAACAGGTAGCCGGCGCGGATCTGCTTGGTGACGATGGCCCGCGTCTCGGGGGCGAGGCCCGGGTAGTCGCGCTCCATCACCGCCATGCAGATCGCCATGTGGCGGCCTTCGTCGCGGCCGATGTTGCGGAAGCCTTCCTTGAACACCGCTTCACGGGAGTTCTCGTACATCTGCTTGAAGATGGTGGCGGCGGCGATCTCGCCCATCAGGAAGGAGCTGAACAGCACGGCGAGGTCGTACTTGGGCACCGCCTGCTTGTAGCCGCTCCAGTAGCGGCCGCCGTTGAAATACAGCCAGTGCACGTTCTTCTGCAGGCGCTTGCCGAGTTCGGTCTTCGGCACATAGGTGAGCGGGTCGGGATGGCCGAGCAGGCGGGTGATCGCCAGCCCGCACATGATCTCGTGGTTCTGCTCGTCGCGGGTCACCGAGAAGAAGCACTTGCGCACCGGGTCTTCCTCATGGACCTCGTAGGTCTTGACCAGCGCCTCGGCAAAAACCGGCGGTGCCGAGGCGTCGAACACCGACAGCAGGCTCCACCAGTAGGCGATGGCCTCGCGCTCCTCCCAGCTGTAGCTGTCCAGATCCAGGGTGTCCCACGGCAGCTTTTCCGGGTCCCAGTTCTCGCGCAGCGAGGCTTCCCACACTTCCTGCAACTTCTTCGTATTGCTGTGCCATGACAGCGGATAGACGTTGGGCTGCGGGGTGGCCGGCGGAAATTCCATCTTGTCGGCGAAACGTTCCTTGTGACTGCTCATCGTGCTCCTCCTGTTTGATTGGTGTTTGCACCCGGCAGCAAGACCATCCGGAGTGCGTGGTCAATAGTGATACATAAAAATGTATTTCGTCAATAAATATGTATCAAATAGATCTCAGGGTGGGCACAGATTGAATCGCTTTGTTGCTGGCGCTGCCGGCTTTGATTGGCGGAGAAATCTATTAAATTAATGTTTTAAAACGAAAATAAACAGAGAAACTAGTTCCGTTAAACGTAACTCAGAATCTTTCTAGCAGAAAAATTCGATACCAAGCATTGACTTGGATCAGTTCGATTTGTAACGTTTAGATCAGGAGAACAAACCCGACGGAGACACAAGATGACGCACCCCCTGTTCGAGAAGCATCGCAGCACGCTCGATGGCGCCCTGGCGGCCATCGCCACCCGGGGCTACTGGTCGGCCTACCCGGAAATGCCCAGTCCCAAGCTGTACGGCGAAACCGCGCCTGAAGACGGCCGCCGCGCATTCGAAGCCCACAAGGGGCAGCACTTCGAGCTGGGGCAGCCCGGCCAGACCGGCTGGCACGGCGGCGAGACTTCGCCCTACGGCGTCGAGCTGGGCACGAGCTACCCGGTGTGCACGCCGGACGCGCTGATCGAAGCCGCACAGACGGCCATGACGGAATGGCAGGCGGTCGGCGCCCAGGGACGGACCGGCATCTGCCTGGAAATCCTCGACCGCCTCAACAAGCAGAGCTTCGAGATCGCCCACGCGGTCATGCAGACCACCGGGCAGGGCTGGATGATGGCCTTCCAGGCCGGTGCGCCCCATGCGCAGGACCGCGGCCTCGAAGCGCTCGCCTACGCCTGGCGCGAACAGAGCTTCGTCCCCGCCGAGGCCCACTGGGAAAAGCCCCAGGGCAAGAACCCGCCGCTGGTGATGAAGAAGCACTTCGAGATCGTCGGGCGCGGCGTGGCGCTGGTGATCGGCTGCGGCACCTTCCCGACCTGGAACACCTATCCGGGCCTCTTCGCCGCGCTGGCCACCGGCAACGGGGTGATCGTCAAGCCGCACAGCAATGCGATCCTGCCGGCCGCCATCACCGTGCGGACGATCCGCGCCGTGCTGGCCGAGAACGGCCTCAATCCCGATCTGGTCAGCCTGTGCGTGACCGACAAGCGCGCCACCACCCAGGCGCTGGCCACCCATCCGGCGATCAAGTCGGTGGATTTCACCGGCAGCAACGTGTTCGGCCAATGGCTCATCGACAACTGCCGCCAGGCCCAGGTGTATGCGGAGCTCGCCGGGGTGAACAACATCGTCATCGACTCGACGGACGCCTACAAGGCGACGCTCGGCAACCTGGCCTTCACGCTGTCCCTGTACTCCGGGCAGATGTGCACCACCTCCCAGGCGATCTTCGTCCCGGCCGGCGGCATCGACACCGACGAAGGCCACAAGAGTTACGACGAGGTGTGTGCCGACCTGGCCCGCGCCGTCGAGCGCTTCCTGTCCAAGCCGGAGGTCGCCCATGCGGTGCTCGGCGCGATCCAGTCCAACGACACCCTCGAGCGCATCGCGCTGGCCGACAGCGGCGAGTTGGGGCAGGTCGTGCTGGCCTCGAAGACGCTGGAGAACCCGGACTTCCCGGCGGCCCGCGTGCGCACGCCGGTGCTGCTGGCCTGCGATGCGGCCGACGAACGGCTCTATATGGAAGAGCGCTTCGGCCCGATCAGCTTCATCGTCAAGACCGCCGATACGGCGGCGGCCATCGCGTTGTCCGAGCGGGTCGTCGCCACCCACGGCGCACTGACGGTCGGCGTCTATTCGACGCGCCAGGACGTGCTCGATGCGATGACCAAGGCCACCTGGCGCAGCAAGGTCGCCCTGTCCATCAACCTGAGCGGCGGCGTGTTCGTCAATCAGTCGGCGGCCTTCTCCGACTACCACGGCACCGGCGGCAACCCGGCGGCCAACGCGGCCTACGCCGACTCGGCTTTCGTCGCCAACCGCTTCCGCGTGGTGCAGCGCCGCTACCACGCCTGAAGGAGCCCCGTCATGGAATACCGGAACATCCTCTATACGGTGGAGGAGGGCGTTGCTCGCCTGACCCTCAACCGCCCGGACAAGCTCAACAGCTTCACCGGCGAGATGCACGCCGAACTGCGGCATGCCCTCGACACGCTGCAGGCCGACAAGGGCGTGCGCGTGCTGGTCCTGACCGGCGCCGGGCGCGCCTTCTGCGCCGGCCAGGATCTGGCCGACCCCGACATGGCGAAGACGCCCGACGGGGCGATGCCCGACATCGGCAACGTCGTCGAGCGCAACTACAAGCCGCTGGTGCTGCGCCTGCAGAACCTGCGCGTGCCGACCATCGCCGCGGTGAATGGCATCGCTGCCGGTGCCGGCGCCAGCGTGGCGCTGGCCTGCGATCTGGTGGTGGCGGCCCGCTCGGCGTCCTTCCTGCAGGCCTTCAGCAAGATCGGCCTGGTGCCCGACACCGGCGGCACCTGGTTCCTGCCCCAGCGGGTCGGCATGGCGCGGGCGATGGGCCTGGCGCTGCTGGCCGAAAAGTTGCCCGCCGACAAGGCGGCCGACTGGGGCCTGATCTGGGCCGCCTACGACGATGCCGAGTTCGCCACCCGTGTGGACGGCCTCGCCACCCAGCTCGCCGCCATGCCCACGAAGGCGCTGGTGCGCACCCGCCAGGCCCTGCACGCGGCGCCCGGCCACACGCTGGAGCAGCAGCTCTCCTTCGAGGGCGGCTTCATGCGCGAACTGGGCTGGAGCGCGGACTACGCCGAAGGCGTCGCCGCCTTCATGGAAAAGCGCGCACCGAAGTTCACGGGGGAATGAGCGTGAGTGCTGCCTTGAATCCCTCTGCCGTCGTCGCTGTGGTCGGTTCCGGTGCGATGGGCGCCGGCATCGCCCAGGTGGCGGCCGCCGCCGGGCATGTCGTCAAGCTGGTGGACAACCGGCCCGGTGCAGCGGCCCAGGCCGTAGCGGCGATCCGCGCCCAGTTCGCGCGGCTCGCCGACAAGGGCCGCATGGATGCCGACGCGGCCCGCACCGCCGGCGAGCGCCTGATTGCCGTGGAAGCCGTGGCTGAACTGGCCGATGCCGCGCTGGTGATCGAGGCCATCGTCGAGGACCTGGGCGCCAAGCAGGGCCTGTTCCGCAGCCTGGAAGACATCGTCGCGGCGGACTGCCTGTTCGGCACCAACACCTCGTCCATCTCGGTGACCGCCATCGGCGCCGCGCTGCAGCGGCCGGAGCGCCTGGCCGGCCTGCATTTCTTCAACCCGGCGCCGCTGATGGCGCTGGTGGAAATCGTCTCCGGCCTGGCCACCGATGCCGCCGTGGCCGAAACCCTGTTCGCCACCGCCGCGGCCTGGGGCAAGACGCCGGTGCACGCCCGCTCGACCCCCGGCTTCATCGTCAATCGGGTCGCCCGGCCGTACTACGCCGAAGCCTTGCGCATCCTCGGCGAAGGCGGCGCGGACTGCGCCACCCTCGACGCGCTGCTGCGGGACGCCGGTGGTTTCCGCATGGGTCCCTTCGAGCTGATGGACATGATCGGCCACGACGTGAACTTCGCGGTGACGCGCTCCGTGTGGTCGGCCTTCTACAACGACCCGCGCTTCACGCCGTCGCTGATCCAGCAGGAGCTGGTGGACGCCGGTTTCCTCGGGCGCAAGACGGGCCGTGGTTTCTACGATTACCGGGAAGGCGCCGAACGGCCGCAGCCGAAGGAGGCCGTCGCCCAGACCCTGCCGGGCGCGATCACCCTGTACGGCGAATCCCCGGCGGCGCTGGCGCTGGCCGACCGGCTCCACGAGCGCGGTGTGGGCTACACCTGGGGCGCGGCCGGCGACGAGCGTATCGCAGCTGTCGGCGAGGCGGTGGTCTTCGTCACCGATGGCCGCACCGCGACGCGGCGGGCAGCGGAAACGGGCATTGCCAACCTGGTGCTGATCGACCTCGCGCTGGATTACCACAGCGCGCCGCGCATCGCCGTGGGCGCCGCCGTCAATGGCTGGGCGCCGGCTGTCGGCGCGGCCATCGGCCTGCTGCAGGCGGCGGGCTTCGCCGTCTCGCGTCTCGGCGACGTGCCGGGGCTGGCGGTGATGCGCACCGTCGCGATGCTCGCCAACGAAGCGGCGGACGCGGTGAACCAGGGCGTCTGCGACGCGGCTGGCGCCGATGCGGCGATGCGCCTCGGCGTCAATTACCCCCGTGGGCCGCTGGCCTGGGCCGATCTGGTCGGCTTGCCGGCGATCTGCACGGTGCTCGCCAATCTGGCCCAGTTCTATGGCGAAGACCGCTACCGGGTCTCGCCGCTGATCCAGCAGCGGGTGCTGGCCGGAAGGAAGATCCATGACTGAACACCACCCCGACGACGCCCAGGCGCTGGCCGAAGCCGTCGCCGACAGCATGTGGTCCCGCGATCGGGCCACCCAGGCCCTTGGCATGCGCATCGAGGCGATCCGCCCCGGCTACGCGCGGATCTCCATGCCGGTCCGCGAGGACATGCTCAACGGCCACCACATCTGCCACGGTGGCCTGATCTTCACGCTGGCGGACACCGCCTTCGCGTACGCCTGCAACAGTTACAACAAGAACACGGTCGCCTCCGCGTGCCATATCGACTTCCTCGCCCCCGGGCGGGAAGGCGACACGCTGCAGGCAGAGGCCGTCGAACAGTCCGCCTCCGGCCGCACCGGCGTTTACGACGCCACCGTGCGGGACGGCGAAGGCCGGACCCTCGCCCTGTTCCGGGGCAAGAGCTACCGGATCTCCGGCGAAGTGATCGACAACAAAGGATGAGGAGAAACACCCCGTGACCGCCAAGTTGCCCCAACCCGGTGAGCTCGATCCGATCGAGACCGCCAGCCGCGACGAGATTGCCGCGCTCCAGCTGGAGCGCCTCAAGTGGTCCGTGCGCCACACCTACGACAACGTGGAGCCGTACCGCCGCAAGTGTGTGGAGAAGGGCGTCCACCCGGACGACCTGAAGTCCCTGGCCGACCTGGGTCGCTTCCCCTTCATGACCAAGTCGGACCTGCGCGACAACTACCCCTTCGGGCTGTTCGCCGTGCCCGTGAAGGAGATCCGCCGCCTGCACGCCTCCAGCGGCACCACCGGCAAGCCGGTGGTGGTCGGCTACACCGAGAACGACCTGAGCAACTGGGCCAACCTCGTTGCCCGCTCCATCCGCGCGGCCGGCGGCCGGCCCGGCGACATGGTCCACGTGGCCTACGGCTACGGCATGTTCACCGGCGGCCTCGGCGCCCACTACGGCGTCGAGCGCCTCGGCTGCACCGTGGTGCCGATGTCCGGCGGCCAGACCGAAAAGCAGGTCCAGCAGATCCTCGACTTCCGGCCGGACATCATCATGGTCACCCCGTCCTATTCGCTGGTGATCGCCGAGGAGTTCGAGCGCCTGGGCATTCCGCCGGAGGAGATCTCCCTCAAGGTCGGCATCTTCGGCGCCGAGCCGTGGGGGCAGGGCATGCGCGCCGAGATCGAGCGCAAGCTGGGGCTCGACGCGGTGGACATCTACGGCCTGACCGAAGTGATGGGCCCCGGCGTGGCCTGTGAGTGCATCGAGAGCAAGGACGGTCCGGTGATCTGGGAAGACCATTTCTACCCGGAGATCATCGATCCGGAAACCGGCGAGGTACTGCCGGACGGCGAGCAGGGCGAGCTGGTGTTCACCTCGCTGACCAAGGAGGGTTTCCCGGTCATCCGCTACCGCACCCGCGACCTGACCCGTCTGCTCGCACCGACCTCGCGGTCGTTCCGGCGCATGGACAAGATCGTCGGGCGGTCGGACGACATGCTGATCGTGCGCGGCGTGAATGTCTTCCCGACCCAGATCGAGGAGCAGATCCTGCGCGAGCCGCGCCTGACCGGTAATTACCAGATCGTGCTGACCCGCGACGGCCACCTGGACAACGTCGAGGTGCGCTGCGAGCTGCAGCGGGAGCTCACCGGCAAGGTCGGCCGTGGCGCCATCGAGGAGATCAGCCGCAGCGTAGCCCACCACATCAAGACCCTCATCGGCATCTCGACCCGCGTGCAGGTGATGGACTTCGACACCATTCCGCGCACCCAGACCGGCAAGGCCCGCCGCGTCATCGACCAGCGCCCGAAGCAGCTGTGAGCATGCGCATAAATCTACTGCGCGACCCGATCTCGTAATTCCGGTGCTCGCTGTACTTCAGTACAGCTCCGCTCCTCATTGCGACCTCGGGCCTGCTCGCGACGATTTCTGCACACGCTCAATCGAGCGTTTTTTGAAGGAATGAAGAATGTCTGAAGCACTCATCTGCGACGCGATCCGCACGCCCATCGGCCGCTACGGCGGCACGCTGGCGGCCGTGCGGCCCGACGACCTCGGCGCCGTGCCGCTCAAGGCCCTGATGCGCCGTAACCCGGGCGTGGACTGGGCGGCGGTGGACGACATCGTCTATGGCTGCGCCAACCAGGCCGGAGAGGACAACCGCAACGTGGCGCGCATGTCCGGCCTGCTGGCCGGGCTGCCCATCGACGTGCCGGGTACGACGGTCAACCGCCTGTGCGGCTCCGGCCTCGACGCCGTCGGCCTGGCGGCCCGCTCCATCAAGGCCGGCGAAACCAGCTTGATGATCGCCGGCGGCGTGGAGAGCATGTCCCGCGCCCCCTTCGTGATGGGCAAGGCCGACGCGGCCTTCTCCCGCCAGGCCGCGATCTACGACACCACCATCGGCTGGCGCTTCGTCAATCCGCTGATGCACCAGTTGCACGGTACCCACTCGATGCCGCAGACCGCCGACAACGTGGCGGCCGACTTCGGTATCGCCCGCGCCGACCAGGACGCCTTCGCGCTGCGCTCCCAGCAGCGCTGGGCCGCCGCCCACGAAGCGGGGCGCTTCGCCGACGAGCTGGTGCCGGTGGAGATCCCGCGCAAGAAAGGCGAGCAGCTGCTGTTCGCCGCCGACGAGCATCCGCGCCCCGACACCACGCTGGAATCGCTGGCCCGCCTGAAGGGCGTCAATGGCCCCGAGTTGAGCGTCACTGCCGGCAACGCGTCCGGCGTCAATGACGGCGCCTGTGCGCTGCTGCTGGCGTCCGGCGCTGCGGTGGCTCGCCATGGCCTGACGCCGCGGGCGCGGGTGGTCGGCATGGCCACCGCCGGCGTGGCGCCGCGGATCATGGGCATCGGGCCGGTGCTGGCGGTGCGCAAGGTGCTGGCCCAGACCGGCCTGAGCCTCGACCAGATGGACGTCATCGAACTCAACGAGGCCTTCGCCGCCCAGTCCCTGGCGGTGCTGCGCGAGCTCGGGCTAGCGGACGACGAGGCGCGGGTCAATCCCAACGGTGGCGCCATCGCGATGGGCCACCCGCTGGGCATGAGCGGCGCCCGGCTGGTCACCACCGCCCTCTACGAACTGCAGCGCCGCGGCGGCCGCTACGCCCTTTGCACCATGTGCATCGGCGTCGGGCAGGGCATCGCGATGGTCATCGAACGCATCTGACAACCATAAGCAGGACAAGGAGGAGACACCCAATGAATAAGACTTTCAGGAAATTCGCCGCCGGCGCGGCCGTGGCGCTGGCGAGCCTGGCCGCCCAGGCCGCCGAGCCGATCCGCATCGGCTCGGTGTTGTCGGTCACCGGCCCGGCTGCCTTCCTCGGCGACCCGGAACTGAAGACGCTGCAGCTGTACGTGGAGGACATCAACAAGAAGGGCGGCGTGCTCGGGCGGCCGCTGCAGCTGGTCCATTACGACGACGGCAGCGACGCCAACAAGGCCAACGGCTTCGCCAAGCGCCTGCTGGACGACGACAAGGTGGACCTGCTGATCGGCGGCACCACCACTGGCGCGACGATGGCGATGGTGCCGCTGGCCGAGAAGTCCGGTACGCCCTTCATCTCCCTGGCCGGCGCGGTGGTCATCGTCGAGCCGGTGAAGAAGTTCGTCTTCAAGACGCCGCACACCGACCGCATGGCGGCCGAGAAAGTCTTCGAGGACATGAAGAAGCGCGGCCTCACGCGGATCGCGCTGCTGTCCGAGACCAGCGGCTTCGGCCAGTCGGGCAAGAAGGAAGCCGAGCTGGTGGCCGCCAGGTACGGCATCAGCCTGGTGGCCAGCGAGACCTACGGGCCGAAGGATACGGACATGAGCCCGCAGCTCACCAAACTGAAGTCGGCGCCCGGCGTGCAGGCGATCTTCGTGTTCGGCCTGGGGCAGGGGCCGGCCATCGTGACCCGCAACTACCGCCAGCTCGGTATCGCGTTGCCGCTGTACCAGTCCCACGGCGTGGCCTCGGACGAGTTCCTGAAGCTCGCCGGCCCTGCCGCGGAGGGCGTCCGCCTGCCGTCGCCGGCCCAGCTGGTGCCGGACAAGCTGCCCGCTGCCGATCCGCAGAAGCCGGTGGTGGTGGCCTACGACAAGGCCTTCCGGGAGCGCTACAAGCAGGACGTGTCCACCTTCGGCGGCTATGCCTATGACGGCCTGATGCTCGCCGTCGAGGCCATCAAGCGCGCCGGCGCCACCGACAAGGCCAAGGTCCGCGACGCCCTCGAGGCGACCCGCGGCTACGTGGGTACCAGCGGCAAGGTCAGCATGTCCGCCAGCGACCACATGGGCCTCGACCTGTCCTCGTTCCGCATGCTCGAAGTGCGCAACGGCGACTGGACGCTGAGCAACTGAGCGATGACGACGGAGAACGACGCCATGAGCGACACCGCCTATACGAGTCTCCAGATCGAACGCCAGGGTCCGGTGGCGACGCTGTGGATGAATCGGCCGGAGGTGTTCAACGCCTTCGACGAGCAGTTGATCGACGAGCTCGCCACGGCGTGTGCCGAAGTGGAGGCCGATGCCGGCGTGCGCGTGGTGGTGCTGGCAGGGCGCGGGCGCCACTTCTCGGCCGGGGCCGATCTCAACTGGATGCAGCGCGCGGCGGCTCGCAGCGAAGCCGACAACCTGAGCGATGCGCGCCGCTTCGCCGCCATGCTGCAGACGCTGGCCGGGCTGTCCAAGCCGACCATCGCCCGCGTGCAGGGGGCGGCGCTGGGCGGTGGCACCGGCCTGGCGGCGGCCTGCGACATGGCGGTGGCGGCGGACGACGCGGTGTTTTCCACGTCGGAGGTGAAGTTCGGAATCATCCCGGCGGTCATCAGCCCCTACGTGCTGCGGGCCATCGGCCCGCGCCAGGCGCTGCGCTACTTCCAGACCGCCGAGCGGATTCCCGCCGCCGACGCCAAGGCCATCGGCCTGGTGCACGAGGTTGTCTCCGCCGAGCGGCTCGACGACGCGGTCGGCCGCCTGGTGGATGCGTTGCTGGCCGGCGGGCCGCAGGCGCAAGGGGCTGCCAAGGCCCTGATCGCTGCAATCGCCGGCCGCCCCCTCGATGCCGCGACGGCCGAGGAGACCGCACGGCGCATCGCCCGCCAGCGCATGAGCGAAGAGGCGCGGGAAGGCTTCGCGGCCTTCCTGCAGAAACGTCCCCCGGCCTGGATGGCCGGACCCGGCAAGCCCTGAAGACCAGGGCCGGCGAGCCTCGTGCCGACCGGCCCGTGTAAAGGAGAGAACAGATGTATACCCAGGCAATGGACATACCCGACGCCGCCGCCAAGCCGGCGGGCGTCTCGCGGACCCCCGACGCGCAGGACGCCGCCTTCGAGGCGCGCATCGACGCCGACGGCCGCATCGAACCCCAGGACTGGATGCCCGAGGCCTATCGCAAGACCCTGGTGCGCCAGATCAGCCAGCACGCCCACAGCGAGATCGTCGGCATGCTGCCGGAAGGCAACTGGATCTCCCGCGCGCCGAGCCTGAAGCGCAAGGCCATCCTGATCGCCAAGGTGCAGGACGAGGGCGGCCACGGGCTGTACCTCTACTCGGCGGCCGAGACGCTGGGCACCAGCCGCGACCAGATGCTCGACGCGCTGCACAGCGGCAAGGCCAAGTACAGCTCGATCTTCAACTACCCGACCCTCAGCTGGGCCGACGTGGGCGTGATCGGCTGGCTGGTGGATGGCGCCGCGATCATGAACCAGATCCCCCTGTGCCGCTGCTCCTACGGCCCCTACGCACGGGCCATGGTGCGCGTGTGCAAGGAGGAGTCCTTCCACCAGCGCCAGGGCTACGAAGCGCTGCTGGTGATGATGAAGGGCTCCGACGCCCAGAAGGCGATGGTGCAGGACGCGGTGAACCGCTGGTGGTGGAAGTGCCTCGCCATGTTCGGGCCGCCGGATGCCGACAGCCCGCACAGCGCCCAGGGCCTGCGCTGGGGCATCAAGCGCATCGGCAACGACGAGCTGCGCCAGAAGTTCGTGGACGCCACCGTGCCCCAGGCCGAGGTCCTCGGCGTCACGCTGCCGGACCCCGACCTCAAGTGGAACGAGGCCCGCCAGCACTACGACTACGGCCAGATCGACTGGGCCGAGTTCTGGGCCACCGTCGAAGGCGACGGCCCGTGCAACCGGGAGCGCCTGGCAACCCGCGTGAAGGCCCACCGGGACGGTGAGTGGGTGCGCGACGCGGCCCTGGCCCACGCCCGCAAACAACAGCAACGCAAGAACAAGGAGGCAGCATGAACACCCCGGCACTCAAGGAATGGCCCCTGTGGGAAGTCTTCGTCCGCAGCAAGCAGGGCCTCGAGCACAAGCACTGCGGCAGCCTGCACGCCGCGGACGCCGCCCAGGCCCTGCACATGGCGCGTGACGTCTACACCCGCCGCCAGGAAGGCGTGAGCATCTGGGTGGTGCCGTCCGCGGCGATCACCGCCAGCAACCCGGACGACAAGGGCGAGCTGTTCGACCCGGCCGCCGACAAGATCTACCGCCATCCGACCTTCTACGCGATCCCGGACGAAGTGGGGCACATGTGATGAACGCGACCCAAGCGAGCGCCCCCCAGGGGGGCAGTGCACCCAACGCAGCGGGAAGCGCGGGGGCCGCGTACCTCCTGCACCTGGCCGACAACGCCGTGGTGCTCGGCCAGCGCAACGCCGAATGGTGCGGCCACGGGCCGATCCTCGAAGAGGACATCGCGCTGGCCAACGTGAGCCTGGACCACATCGGCCAGGCCCGCCTGCTGTACCAGCTGGCCGCCGCGCGGATGGGCGGCGGCGTCAGCGAGGACAGCCTGGCCTACTTCCGCGACGAGACCAGTTTCCGCAACTACACGCTGCTGGAATTGCCGCACCACGGGCCGCTGGTCGGCTATGCCGCGTCGGACCGGGACTATGCCGTCACCATCGTGCGCAACTTCTTCTACGGCGCGCTGATGGTGCTGGTGTGGGACGCCCTGACGCGCTCCGCCGACACCGATCTGGCCGCCATCGCCGCCAAGTCGCTGAAGGAAGCGCGCTACCACCTGCACCACGCGGCCGACTGGGTGGTGCGCCTCGGCGACGGCACCGACGAATCCCACGCCCGCGCCCAGGCCGCGGTGGATCACCTGTTCCGCTACACGGAGGAGTTCTGGCTGCCGAGCCCGGCCGAAACGGAAGCCGTCGCCAGCGGCATCGGCGTGGAGGTGGCCAGCCTGCGGGCGGCCTGGGATGCGCTGGTGGACGAGACCCTGGCGGAAGCCACGCTGAGCCGCCCCGCGGTGCGCGGCTACGTGCCGGAAGGCAAGCTGGGCCGCCACTCCGAGCACCTGGGCTACCTGCTCGGCGAGATGCAGGGCCTGGCCCGCGCCCATCCGGGCGCCACCTGGTGAGGGCAGGGCGATGAGCACGCTGGTGGAGCGGACCTGGGCGACGCTGGCCCCGCTGACCGACCCGGAGATCCCGGTGGTGTCCCTGCGCGAGCTGGGTATCCTGCGGGAGGTGGCGGAAACGGAGGACGGCGTCGAGGTGGTCATCACGCCCACCTACACCGGCTGCCCGGCGATGGGGCAGATCGAGGACGACGTGAAGGCTTGCCTGGCGCAGGCCGGCATCCCGGCCCGCGTCGTCACCCGCCTGGCCCCGGCATGGACCACCGACTGGATGAGCGACGCGGCGAAGGAAAAGCTGCGCGTCTACGGCATCGCCCCGCCGGGCGCTACGCGGCCGGCCGAGAGCGTCGTGCAGTTCGTGCGCCGGCGCCCGCCGCCGGACGAGGTGGCCTGCCCGCGCTGCGGTTCGAACCACACCGTCGTGTCGTCCCAGTTCGGCTCCACGGCCTGCAAGGCGCTCTACAAGTGCCTCGACTGCCAGGAACCCTTCGATTACTTCAAGCCTTACTAAGGCCCATCAATCATGACAGCACTCCGTTTCCACGAACTCGCCGTCAAGCGCGTCAGCCCCGAAGCGGCCGGCGCGGTGGCGATCACCTTTGCGATCCCCGACGACACGAAGGCCGATTTCGCCTTCGAGCCCGGCCAGTTCCTGACCCTGCGCGCCACCATCGACGGGCAGGACGTGCGCCGCAACTACTCCATCAGCAGCCCGCGCAGCCGGCTGGCCCGCCGCGGCGAGCTGGAGGTGGGCATCCGCCCGGTGGAGGGTGGGCTGTTCTCCAACTGGGCAGCCCAAACACTGAAGGCCGGCGACACCCTGCAGGTGATGCCGCCGGATGGCCGCTTCACGGTGAAGAAGAAGCGCGCCATCCACCGGGTGGGCTTCGCCGCCGGCTCGGGCATCACGCCGATCCTGTCCATCGCCGCGTCCACGCTGGAAGAGCAGCCGGACAGCAAGTTCACGCTGGTGTATGGCAACCGGCGCATGTCCTCGGTGATGTTCAACGAGGCCCTGCAGGACCTCAAGGACCGCTATCGGGACCGCCTCACGC
Source organism: Zoogloea sp. GDB6 (assembly GCF_056724105.1). Classification (NCBI taxonomy): domain Bacteria; kingdom Pseudomonadati; phylum Pseudomonadota; class Betaproteobacteria; order Rhodocyclales; family Zoogloeaceae; genus Zoogloea; species Zoogloea sp. GDB6. Next base: position 2,206,977 of record NZ_CM161497.1, read on the forward strand.
TGATCCACGTGCTGTCCCGCCAGGCCCAGGAGGTGGACCTGCTGCAGGGGCGCATCGACGGCGACAAGGTGCGCGCCATCATCGCCGCGTTGCTGCCGGTGGCGTCAATGGACGAAGTCTTCATCTGCGGGCCGGACGAGATGATCGGTGCCACCGAGGCGGCGCTGGTCGAGGCCGGTGTGCCCGCCGACCGGGTGCGCACCGAGCGCTTCACCGTCGGCCTGCCGCCCGGCGCCCATCCGGTGGGCACGCGTAGCAAGACCGCCCAGGCCTGCGCCGCCGAGCGGACCATTCCGCTGTCTGTCGTGCTCGACGGCAAGCGCCACGAGCTGATGATCGGCCCCGACGAGCACGTGCTCGACGTGGCGCTGCACGCCGGTCTCGACCTACCGTTCTCCTGCAAGGCGGGCGTGTGCTGCACCTGCCGGGCCAAGGTGGTGGAAGGGCAGGTGACGATGGACAAGAACTTCACGCTCGACCCGTCCGAGATGGCGGCCGGTTTCGTGCTGACCTGCCAGTCCCGCGTCACCAGCGGGCACCTGCTGGTGAGTTTCGACGAGCGCTGAGAGCCCGATCCGGCGGAAGGGGCGGCCTGCCGACCCCGCCGCGCCCGCGCCAATCCCGTTGAGCCCCGCTTAACCCCATTTTTCTCCGTCCATGGAGAGGAGGACTGCTGCGCCCTGAAAACGTCATCGCCACCCCGCCGACACATCTCACCCGTCCGCCCGGACGGGCACCAAAGCCATAAGAAGCACGGACATCGATCCATATAAAAGGGAGGAGTACCCATGAAGCAATCATCCATCGCCCCGCGTTCCATCGCCCGCCGCCCGCTGAGCCTGCTGTTGCTGGCCGCCTTCGGCACCGGCGCCGCCGCGCCAGCCTTCGCCGAGAGCGAGATCGACGCGCTCAAGCGTGAGCTGGCCGAACAGCGCCAGCTGATCCAGCAGCTGATGAAGAACCAGGAAGAGCAGAAGAAGACCGAGATCCAGACCGGCGGCCCAGCCCGCGGCGCGGGTTTGCAGATGGGCGTGCCGACCGGCCCGTCCGGCACGCTGACGATCTACGGCGTGGCCGACGTCAGCGCGTCCACGGTGAACAGCGGCTACGGCCAGAAATCGACGATCGGCTCCGGCGGCATGACGTCCTCGCGCCTGGGCTTCAAGGGTGAGAAGGAGCTCGGCGACGAGGTGAAAGCCGTCTACCTGATGGAAGCCGGGATTTTGTTCGACACCGGTTCGGTCGGCACTGGCGCGATCACGCCGGGCATCAACAACACCGCGGTGTCCAGCGGCGGCCAGACCAGCAACGGCAGCCAGATCTTCTCGCGGCAGATCTACGCGGGCTTGCAGACGCGCTTCGGCACCGTGACGGCGGGCCGCCAGTACGCCGGCTCCTACACTTCGTCGGTGATGTCGGCGGCAATGGGCGCCGGTTTCTTCGGCTCCTCGGCGGGCTTCCTGCCGGTGATCGGCGGCATGCCGACGCGGCTCAACAATTCCCTCGTCTACGCCTCGCCGAAGGTCGCCGGCTTCTCCGGCCAGCTGACCCTGAGCAGCGGCAGCGAGAACAACGTGAACATGGTGACGCCGGTGGCTGCCGGTTCCACGACCGTGACCACCGACAAGGCTGGCCGCGGCGGCGATCTGGCGCTGTACTACAGCGCCGGCCCGCTCAACGCCACGGTGACGGCCTGGAACGTGGACAACGCCAGCTATGTCGCCCCGGCCAGCGGCCCGCAGGAAACGGGCCTGGCCAAGCGCCGCGGCTGGCAGGTCGGCGGCAGCTACAACCTGGGCTTCGCGACGCTGTACGGGAACTATGTGGCTGGCCGGATCAGCGGCGGCAACTACGAGAACGTCACGGGCACGCTGTCCAAGGCCGAAGGCTGGAGCATCAGCGCCGGCATCCCGGTGTGGCGTGGCAAGGCCTACCTGAGCTACAGCCAGCTCGACGACAAGTCGATCAAGAACCGCGACGCCAACCTGCTGGGCCTGGGCTACGCCTACAAGCTGCAGGACAGCACGACGCTGTATGGCACCTGGGGCAAGGTCCTCAACAAGACCAACGGCACTTACAGCCTCACTGACGGTGGCAACCTGGTCGGCACGGTGGCCAAGCCGGGTTACGACCCGAACGGCTACATGCTGGGCGTCAATCACGTGTTCTAAACCCTTGCAGGCAAGGCCTGGCGGCGTGGGGGCAAGGGATAGCCGCTTGCTTCCACGCCGGAAGCGCTTCCGCTCAAGCAAAGCCGGCGTGGCGCCGGGGCGCGTGGGCTTGCGCCCGAGCGCCGTGCCCTTGCGGGCAAGGCCGGATGCGTCGGCGCCGGCGCATTCTGCGTTGCGCGCGAGCGGGGCCGCCTTGACCACAAGCGAAAAAGCCTTGCCTGCAAGCCAAAAAGCCTTGTGAGCGAACCTGCCTGGGGTGCGTGCGAACGCTCAGAGATTGCCTGCGGGGCGCCCGCGCTTGCGGCTACGGCCGGCGGCGTGGGGCGCAGGCGAGTCGCCCGGGTAAGCGGGCAAAAAACACCCCACCATCGGCTATTGGCGATGGACAAGGGATGCTAAGGTTGCGCCATGGCTTCCATCCCTGATCTGAATGCGCCTCTGGCATTGCTGCGTCCCGATGCCACTCCGCTCACCGGGCGGGAGATGGCCGGCAGCGACGAGGCGGGTTCGTCCTTCGCCGAACTGGTGTCCCAGAACATCAAGCGGACCACGGTCAATGGCCTGCGTACGGATTCCCGCCACATGGCCCTGCCGCCGCCGGGCAGCACCGACGACGATTACGACGAGCGGGTGCTCAACGTCTTGTCGGAGCGCCAGCAGGTGATCGCCTCCAACATCGCCAACGCCGACACGCCCAACTTCAAGGCCCGCGACGTGGACCTGAAGGATGCGCTGCAGGCGGCGCTGACGCCACCGACGGCGCAGCTCAAGATGACGTCCACCACGGGGGGGCATCTGCCCGGCCGCACCGAACGCATGGCCCAGGCGCTGGCCCTCAAGTACCAGGTGCCCGGCCAGGGGGCGGTGGACGGCAACACCGTCGAGATGGATTCCGAACGGGCGAAGTTCGCCGAGAACGTGCTGCGGCTGGAGTTCTCCCTGAACCAGGTGCAAGGGGGCTTCAGGGATCAGGCCAAGCTGCTCGGCAGCCTGAAGGACTGAGCGTCAGGCGCTTGGTGTGTCGCCGCAGGGTTGGCGGCGCAGGGGCGTGTTCAGCAGGTGCCCTTCCTGGTTTTTCGGAGAATGAAAAAAGTGGGCGCCGATTGTATGTGCCGGGGACTTCCGGCGACAACGGGCCCACTTTGCGGGGATCTATCCGGGCTGGACCGACATCCTGAGCGCATTCCGCAAGCGCTCTGTTCATGACTTCGAGAAGTCGGCCCACTGCACGCAGGCCGTTACCAGACCGGCGTGCAACGGGATCGAGCGGATCAGCCGGCCAGTACCGGATAGTCGGTGTAGCCCTCGGCACCGCCGCCGTACAGCTTGTCGGCGCGCAGTTCGTTGAGCGGCGCGTCTTCCTTCAGGCGGCGGACCAGGTCGGGGTTGCTGATGAAGGCGCGGCCGTAGGCAATGAGGTCGGCTTCGCCGTTGGCAACGGCTTCGAAGGCGGTGCCGCGGTTGAAGCCGTTGTTGACCATCCACGGGCCGCCGAAGGCGCTGCGCAGGGCTGCGTAGTCGAAGGCCGGCGCGCCTTCGGGCTCACGTGCGCCGCCGGTCTCGCCCTCGATGATATGCAGGAAGGCCAGATCCTTCGGTGCCAGCTGGGCGATCAGGTAGTCGTAGAGGGCTTGCGGGTTGCTGTCCACCGGCGAGCTGCCGCCGAAGGTCATCAGTGGGCTGAGGCGGATACCGGTGCGGGCGGCGCCGATTTCCGCGCTGATCGCTTCCACCACTTCGAGCAGCAGGCGGGCCCGGTTGGGGATGCTGCCGCCGTAAGGGCCGCTGCGGTCGTTCACGCTGTCGCGCAGGAACTGGTCGAGCAGGTAGGTGTTGGCGGCGTGGATCTCGACGCCGTCGAAGCCGGCTTCGATGGCGCAGCGGGCGGCGTGGCGGTAGTCCGCGACGATACCGGGCAGTTCGTCGTCACGCAGCGCACGCGGCGTAGACGTGGGTACGAAGCCTTCGCGGGTGAAGGTCACTGTCTCGGCGCGGCGGGCGGTGGACGACACCGGCGCGGCGCCATCGGGCAGCAGGGAGGTGTGGGAGATGCGGCCCACGTGCCACAGCTGGACCACGATGCGGCCGCCGGCAGCGTGCACCGCGTCGGTCACCTTGCGCCAGCCGGCGACTTGTTCCGGCGTGTAGATGCCCGGGGTGTCGAGGTAGCCGTGGGCCATCGGGCTGATCGGGCTGGCCTCGGTGATGATCAGGCCGGCGCTGGCGCGCTGGCGGTAGTACTCCACCATCAGCTCGTTGGGTACGCCGCCGGTGGCGCGGTTGCGGGTCAGCGGCGCCATCACGATGCGGTTGGCGAGTTCGATGTCGCCGATGCGGACGGGGTCGAAGAGGGTCGTCATGGTCGGGTTCCTTGTCGTTGAGGGGCTTGCTTGATGGGGAGTCGGAGGGGGTGTCAGAGAGCGGCTTCGAGCACGCGGCGGCTGAGGGCCAGGTCCACGTCCTGGCGTTCGCCGAGGGCGGTCATGCCGTGGGCTTCCAGTTGGGCGACGAGGCGCGGCACCGCGTCGGCACCGATGCCGTAGTCGCTGAGGCGGGTCTTCACGCCGAGGGATTCGAAGAAGGCGCGGGTGTGGGCGATGGCCGCGTCGATGCGTTCGTCGTCGCTGCCGGACTGGATGTTCCACACGCGGGCGGCGTACTGCAGCAGCTTGTCGCGCTTGGCCTCGCGGCGCAGGTCGAGCATGGACGGCAGCACGACGGCGAGGGTCTGGGCGTGGTCGAGGCCGAACATCGCGGTGATCTCGTGGCCGATCATGTGGGTGGCCCAGTCCTGCGGCACGCCGGCGCCGATCAGGCCGTTGAGGGCCTGGGTGGCGGCCCACATCAGGTTGGCGCGCACGTCGTAATCCTGCGGCGTGGCGAGCGCCTGCGGGCCGACCTCGATGAGGGTCTGCAGCAGGCCTTCTGCGTAGCGGTCCTGCACCGGCGCGTTGGCGGGGTAGGTGAGGTATTGCTCGACGACGTGCACGAAGGCGTCCACCGCACCGTTGGCGATCTGGCGGGTGGGCAGCGTGTAGGTCTTGACCGGGTCAAGGACCGAGAACTGCGGAAAGACGTGGGGGCTGGCGAAGGGCAGCTTGGCGTGCAAGGACTTGCGGCTGACCACCGAGAAGTTGTTCATCTCCGAGCCGGTGGCCGGCAGCGTCAGCACGGCGCCCATCGGCAAGGCACTTGCGATGTGGGCACCGAAGGTTTCGAGGATGTGCCAGGGGTCGTTGCTGGCGCTGTAATTGACGGCGGCGGCGACGAACTTGGTGCCGTCGATGACCGAGCCGCCGCCGACGGCGAGCAGGAAGTCCAGCTTTTCGGTGCGGATCAGCGCCACGGCTTCCATCAGCGTCTCGTAGGCCGGGTTGGGCTCGATGCCGCCGAAACGCTTGACGATGCGGCCGGGCAGGGCGGCCTCCACCTCGGCCAGCGTGCCGTTGCGCTCGGCGCTGCCGCCGCCGTACAGCACCAGCACACGGGCGTCGGCCGGGACCAGTTCATCGAGGCGGGCGATGCTGCCTTCGCCAAACACGATGCGGGTCGGATTGAAGTAATCGAAGTTCAGCATGGGTATTCCTTTTGTATGAATAGACCAGTCGTCTAGTTTCTCGGCAAATGATGTCTCGGAGCGGCAGTCTGCTCAAAGGTTCAAAGGGACAGGATCTTTTTCGTCGCGCCCATCGCGTGTTCGAGTGGGCATTCGGTGCGATGCAGCTTGGCCAGCAGGCTGGCGCCCAGCCACAGCTGGTACAGCGTCCGCGCGGTGTCGAGCGGTTCGAGGGCCGGCAGGGAGCCGTCGGCGGCGCCCGCCGCGATGCAGTCCGCCAGGCGGCCGATGACGCGTTCGGTGCCATCGCGCAAAGTGAGGCGCATGGCTTCGGACAGGTCGGCGACTTCTGCGCTGAGCTTGACCACCATGCACTTCTGCTCGTCGCAGCCCTCGCACTGGGTGTCCCGCCATTGCTGCCAGTAGCTCAGCAGGCGATCGCGGGCCGGGAGTTCCGGATTGGCGAACAGGGCGTCGATGAAGCCGAGGTAGCGGGTGAAGAAGTCTTCCAGCAGGGCTTGGCCGAACTGCTCCTTGGACTTGAAGTAGTGGTAGAAGGAGCCCTTCGGCACCTCTGCCGACTGCAGCACCTCGTTGAGACCCACGCAGGAAAAGCCCTTTGCCGCGATCAGGTGGCTGGCGGTGTCGAGGATGTGCTGGCGGGTATCGGCGTAAGGCTGCTTCATGGATGTGAATCCTAGATCGGATTAGACCAGTCGTCTAGAGATTTTTATATGCAATGACAAAAGGCCGGACTCCAGACGAAAAGAAGCCCGAGTAACCGGGGAGGTTGCTCGGGCTTAAATCCACACCAAAGGAGGAGGGTGGAGGAGACAGGTTTCATACTAATGAAATTGATGTTGCGGCGCAATATAAACATGTAACGGACCGTAACAAACTTCACGGCTGTTGCGGGGTGCGCGTTCGCTGCACTGCAAACAAGTCCTGCAACCACTCGATGAAGACCCGGACCCGCGGCGACAGCTGGCGGTTCTGCGGATACAGCACGGTCAGCGGCAGGGACGGCGGGCGATGGTCGGGGAGGACCTCCACCAACGTACCGGCAGTAAGTTGGCGGGTGACGTGGTAGCGGGGCATCTGGACGATGCCGAAGCCGGCCTCGCAGGCTGCCACGTAGGCGTCGCCGTTATTGACGGCTACCGTGGAAGGCAGGCTGCGGGTCACGACAGCCGCGCCGTCGGTGAATTCGAGCGGAATGGATTTTCCGGACGAAGCGGACAGGTAGTCCACCATCCGGTGGGCGTCGAGCTCGCCCAGCGTGTGCGGCGTGCCATGCCGGGCCAGGTAGTCGGCGCTGGCGCAGCTGAGCTGTTCGAGGCGCCCCAGTGGCCGGGCGACCAGGTTCGAGTCGCGCAGTTCGCCGATGCGCAGCACGCAGTCCACCCCTTCCCGTACCAGGTCGATCTGCCGGTCGCTGACGCTGATCTCCAGGCCGATCAGCGGATAACGGGCGCAGAACGCCGGTAGCGCCGGCATCAGCACCAGCCGGCACAGGGAGCCGGACATGTCCACCTTCAGGCGGCCGCGCGGGTCGCGGGCGGCCTGGGAGAAGGACGCTTCCATGTCGTCGATGTCGGCCAGCACCGCCACGCAGCGCTGGTAGTAGGCGTCGCCGTCGAGGGTCGGGCGGACCTGGCGCGTGGTGCGCAGCAGGAGGCGCGTGCCAAGGTGGGCTTCGAGCTGCTTGATGATCTGCGTGGCCGAGGCCCGCGGCAGGCCGAGCTGTTCCGAGGCGCGGCTGAAGCTGCCCAGTTCGACGATGCGGGTGTACAGCCGCATGGCTTGAAGATGGTCCACGGCGTGTCGATTGTTTGCTTGATGCAAACAGTGTTGCTGTTTTCAACACATTTATCAATCCACGGCCAATACTCATAATCCTCCTCAAGATCCGCATTGCATCAAAAGGAGATATGGTATGGATTACGTACGATTCGGCTCCACCGGCCTCAAGGTGTCGCCCCTGTGCCTGGGTTGCATGACCTATGGCAAGTCGAGCTGGCGCGAGTGGGTGCTCGACGAGGAGGCCAGCCGTGGCTTCATCCGTCAGGCGCTCGACGCCGGCATCAACTTCTTCGACACCGCCGACATGTATTCTCTCGGCGCCAGCGAGGAGATCCTCGGCCGCGCGCTGCGGGACTTCGCGTCGCGGGACGACATGGTGATCGCCACCAAGGTCTTCTACCCGATGAGCCAGCGGCCGAATGACCGCGGCTTGTCGCGCAAGCACATCATGGCCAGCATCGACGCGTCCCTGAAGCGGCTGGGCACGGACCACGTGGACCTCTACATCGCCCATCGCTTCGATCCGGAAACGCCGATCGAGGAGACGTTGCAGGCCTTCGACGACATCGTCCGCGCCGGCAAGGCACGCTACATCGGCGCGTCGTCCATGTATTCCTGGCAGTTCATGAAGATGCTGGCCTTCCAGGAGCGCCATGGCCTGGCCCGCTTCGTGTCGATGCAGAACCACTACAACCTGATCTACCGGGAAGAGGAGCGCGAGATGCTGCCCCTGTGCCGGGAGGAAGGCATCGCCGTGACGCCGTGGTCGCCGCTGGCCCGGGGCCTGCTCGCCGGTTCGCGCAAGACGCAGACGACGCGCGCGAATACCGACAACCTGGCCCATGCGTGGTACGACCAGCAGGCGACGGAGGACACCATCGTCGCGGCGGTCGAGGCCGTGGCACAGGAGCGTGGCGTGCCGGCGGCGCAGGTAGCCATCGCCTGGGTGGCGAGCCGGACCGGCATCACCACGCCCATCGTCGGCGCGTCCAAGCCCCATCACCTGCAGGACGCGCTGGCCGGCATTTCGTTGAAACTGACGGCGGACGAGGTGGCCCGCCTCGAGGCGCCGTACCGGCCGCGCGGAGTGGCTGGCCATGACTGAGCGTGTGTTGCAGGGCTGGCGTGCCGGTGACGACACCGACGCTCAGCCCAACCAGAGTGCGGAGAAAACCATGCTGAGCAAGGACTGGTCGGTGTCGTCCGTCACGGCGGGTTTCCTGGCCGTGCTGATCTCCTATTCGGGGCCGATGATCATCTTCTTCCAGGCCGCCCAGTCGGCCCATGTGTCGCCGGACATGATCTCCTCGTGGGTGTGGGCGGTGTCCATCGGTGCGGCGCTGTCGGGCATCTTTCTGAGCTGGGTGCTGAAGGTGCCGGTCGTCACCGCGTGGTCCGCACCTGGCACGGCGCTGCTGGTGACCTTGTTTCCCGGCCTGTCCCTCAACGAGGCGGTGGGGGCCTACATCACCGCGGCGCTGGTGATCTTCGTGATCGGCATCACCGGCTATTTCGACCGGGTGCTGAAGCACGTGCCGAAGGGCATCGCCGCCGGCATGATGGCGGGCATCCTGTTCCAGTTCGGCAGCAACGCCTTCAAGTCGGCAGGCTCGATGCCGCTGCTGACCTTCAGCATGGTGGCTGCGTACGTGATCCTCAAGCGTTTGCTGCCGCGCTACTGCATGGTGCTGGTGCTGCTGCTCGGCGTTGCGCTGGCGGTGGGTATTGGCGGGGCGGACCTGAGCAAGGTGCAGCTGAGCTTTGCCACGCCGACCTTCATCCGGCCGGAGTGGAGCTGGGGTTCGACGCTGAGCCTGGCGCTGCCGCTGGTGCTGGTCAGCATTACCGGACAGTTCCTGCCGGGCATGGCGATCCTGCGCAGCTCGGGCTATTCGACGCCGGCGCGGCCGATCCTGGCGATCACCAGCATTGCGTCCCTGATTGTGGCCTTCTTCGGCGGTATCACCATCGTCATCGCGGCGATCACCGCGGCGCTGTGCACCGGCAAGGACGCCCACGACGACCCGGCCAAGCGCTACGTGGCGGGGATTTCCAACGGAGTGTTCTACCTGATCGGCGGCTGCTTCGGGGCGACCATCGTGTCCCTGTTCGCCGTGCTGCCGAAGGAGTTCGTCGCGCTGCTGGCGGGTCTGGCGCTGATCGGTGCGATCACCGCCAATATCATGGGCACGATCAACGAGGCGGATCATCGGGAAGCGTCGATCATCACCTTCCTGGCGACGGCGTCGGGGATGAGCTTCCTGGGCCTCGGCTCCGCCTTCTGGGGCGTGGTCATCGGCTCCTTCGCCTATCTGGTGCTGCACCGGCTGCAGTGGCCGGCGCGCCAGGTGTCCTGAGCTTGATGCCGGGTCCGGCCAGCACGCGCTGGCTGGACCCGAGAGACGCTTACTGCAACTCTGCGAACAGGTCGGGCCCGAAGACTTCGTAGTGGATCCGGTCGCGAGTAACGCCCTGATCCAGCAGTTTGCGGCGCTGCTCCTGCATGAAGGGCAGCGGGCCACACAGGTAGAAGTCGCCGTCGGCGGGCAGCTCGACGGTGTCCAGGTTCATGCGACCAGGCAGGGCCTGGGGGTCGGAACCGGCATCATCTTCCAGCCATAGGTGGTAGCGGGCGTCTTCCAGCGCATCGACACAGGCTTCTACCTCGTCGCGGTGGGGATAGCGGTCGGCCGTTGCGGTAGCGTAGGCGAACAGCACTGGCCGTTCGGCTTGTGTCGCTGCCAGATGGCGCAGCATCGAGACCATCGGGGTGATACCGACGCCGGCGCTGATCAGGGCGATCGGGCGCGTGTCGCCCTGCAGGCAGAAGTCGCCGGCCGGCGGGCCGACGCGGATCTGATCGCCGACTTCGATGCTGCGGTGGATGCGGCTCGACACCGCGCCGGCCGGTGCCGTATCGCCTTCAGCGACGTGCTTGACGGTGATGCGCCACGCGTCTTTGCCCGGCGCATCGGACAGGCTGTACTGGCGCACCTGGGTCAGCCCGGCTTCGGGGATTGGCAGCGCCACGCTGAGGTACTGGCCGGGCACGAAGTCCGGCAATGCCGCGCCGTCGCGGGGCTTCAGCGTCAGGGCTACGGTATCGGCGCTGGTGACTTCCTTGTGGGCCACGTCCATTACCGGCCAAGCCTGGCCAGCCTGCCAGTCGCGCTCCTGGTACAGGCGGGCTTCGCGGGCCACCAGCTCGGTGGCCATCAGCCAGTAGACCTCGTCCCACGCAGCGGCGATTTCCGGGGTGATCGCTGCGCCAAGCACTTCGCCGAGAGAGGCCATCAGGTGGCGCCCGACGATGGTGTACTGCGCTGGCGTGATGCCCAGGCTGACGTGCTTGTGGGCGATGCGGTCGAGCACCGGGCCGATGATTTCCGGCTTGTCGATGTGCTTGGCAAATGCATACACAGCACCGGCCAGCGCCTGGGCCTGGTTGCCGCTGGCCTGGTTGCCCATGTTGAAGAGGTTCTTCAGGTCGGGGTTGTGGCTGAACATGCGCGCATAGAAATGGCGCGTGATCGCTTCGCCGTTGGCCAGCAGGACGGGGACGGTCGCCTCGATGAGTGGGCGTGCGGTGGTGGACAGCATGGGGGAGGGATCCTCTCTGTTGGGATTGTCTTGTCGAACTGCAGGGGGCGATGGGGGTGCCCCCGTTAAGGGAAATCAGTAAGTGTGGGTCGGCTCGGCATGGACGGCGGTGGCCGGCTGGCCGGCGGTCAGCGCGATACGGCAGATGTGCTCCAGTCGTTCCACGTGCTCGAAGGCCTCCCACGGAGTCCGGCCGACGGCGACGACGCCGTGGCGATCCAGGCCGACGATATGCGGCGCCGGCCCCAGCGCCGGCTGGAAAGCGGCTTCGCAGGCTTCGGCCAGCTCCAGGCTGGTGGCCGGCAGGGCCGGTACGTCCTGGCCGACGCGGGTGTAGCGGGTGACTTCGGGGAAGCCGGCCGACAACTCGGCGAGGTGATGACCTGCATACAGCGCGGCGACGATGTGGGTCGGATGCAGGTGGAGCACGGTCAGCTTGCGGCCGCCGAGGAGCACCTGCAGGCGCCGGTGGAGCTCCAGCTCGCCGGAAGGCCGGGGATAGGCGTCGTCCGCCAGCGCGCTGTCGGCAGGGATGAAGACGAACTGGGTCGGCACCAGCGCGTGCTTGATGACGCCGCTGGCCGACATCAGAAAGCCGCGCCCGTCGGTCATGGCGACGGAGATGTTGCCGTCGCGGGTGCTGATCCAGCCGAGCTTGTAGGCGCGCCGCATTACGGCGCAGGCCTGTTCAAGTGTCGGGTGTTCCGGGGACGTGTTGCGCTGGGGCTTCATCGGGTCTCTCCGTGGTTGTTGGGCGCAGAATTTAAGTTGACTCTAAAATGCATCTTTAAAAGAGTCAACGGAAATGAATCTTTAAGGGAATCCCCTATAATCGGAACAATCGATGCCCGGAACGGGCGTGTTTCAGAGTTGATCGCCGGCCATGCACATCACCCAGCACACCGATTACGCCCTGCGCGTCCTGATTTTTCTGGCGTCCAACGAGCATCGTCTGCCGACGATCCAGGAGATCTCCGAGCGCTTCGAGATCTCCCGCAGTCACCTGATGAAGGTCGTCAATCAGCTGATCCGCAACGGCTTCGTCGAGGGGATCCGCGGCAAGGGCGGCGGGCTACGCCTCGCCCGGCCGCCCGCGGAGATCAGGATTGGCGAAGTGGTGCGCAAGATGGAGGTGGATCTGGCGCTGGTGGAGTGTTTCACCGAAGGCAGCCGCTGCCTGCTTACGTCGCGCTGTCGCCTGAAGGGCGTGTTCGACGTCGCGCTGGAGGCTTTCTTCAAGTCCCTCGACACGGTGAGCCTGGCCGAGGTGCTGGGGCCGGCCCAGCGCGAGATCCTGCATGTGCTGACCCGCGTGGATTAGGGTCTGGCAGCCAGGGGCGGGCGGCGCGGCCAGGATGGTGCGCGCCGCCAACGGGCTTACTCGCCCTCGTTGATGATGCCGCGGCTCTTCAGACGATAGACCATCTGCGGCCGGGTGATGCCGAGCAGGCGCGCGGCGGCGGCCACGTTGCCCTGGGCGCGCTCGATGGCGCGCTTGAGGAGCAGGGTTTCGATCTCGTCCAGCGACACCTTGTCGCAGTCGTCGTGATCGTCGAGGAGCAGGTTGCTGACGCGCCGGCTGACCCGCTCGACTTCCCGGTCCTGCGTCAGTTCGGTGACGAAGACCGATGGGTCCATGGCCACCAGCTTGCCGTCCTTGTTGATCGTGAAGCGCTGCTCGGTGAAACGTTCGCCGCTGGTGAACAGGTGGGGGGCGTCGATTGCGCCGCCCTCCGGCGCGAGGATCACGCCACGCTCGATGACGTTTTCCATCTCGCGGATGTTGCCCGGCCAATCGTAGGACAGCATGGCATCCACCGCCCGCTGCGTGAATCCGGTCAGATGCCGGCCATGGCGGGCGTTGAACTTGGACAGGAAGTGGGTCATCAGCAGCGGGATGTCCTCGCGGCGCTCGCGCAGCGGTGTGATGCGTACCGGGAAGACATTGAGACGGAAGAACAGATCCTCGCGGAAGCGCCCGGCCTTCACCTCGTCGCGGAGGTCCACGTTGGTCGCGGCGATCACGCGCACGTCCACCTTGCGGGTCTGGGAGTCGCCGAGGCGTTCGATCTCGCCCTCCTGCAGCGCGCGTAGCAGCTTGCCCTGGGCGCTGGCGCTGAGGGTGCCGATCTCGTCGAGGAAGAGGGTGCCGCCGTCGGCCCGCTCGAAGCGGCCCAGGCGGCTCTGCAGTGCGCCGGTGTAGGCGCCGCGCTCGACGCCGAACAGTTCGGATTCGATCAGCTGCTCCGGGATCGCCGCGCAGTTAACCGCAACAAAGGGCTTATCGGCGCGGGCGCTGAGGCGGTGCAGGGTGCGCGAAAAGACTTCCTTGCCGACGCCGCTCTCGCCGAGGAACAGCACCGTCGCCTGGGTCGGCGCGACGCGGCGGACCAGGTGCATCACCGAATTGAAGCTTGGCGACATGCCCACCGGCATGTCGGTCGGGATCTGTTCCGCACCGGGCTGGCCGATGGAGCAGGCCGGCCGCACCACATTCGGTGGTACGCCCAACTGCAGGGTCTCCGGCATCATGTAGCGCAGGTCCTCGGCGGCCTCCGGGCCCCATTCCTCCACCAGCTTGCCGATGATGCGGCACACCGGGTGGCCCATCGACTGGCACTCGACCTCGCGGTAGAGAACCTGGCGGCCCATGAACTCGGACGAGAAGCCCGACGCGTAGCCGATCTGCATCCAGCAGGCCGGCTCGGTGCCGATGGAGAAATGGCGGATGTGCTCTTCGTCCTCGACGGGGCTGGTCCAGATGAACTCGCCGTAATGGATGCCACGCTCCACGTCGCACTCGATGCGCACCGCTTCCGATACACCGATGCCTTCCAGGCAGTGCATCTGCGGGCCGACCACGAACATGTCGTGGATCGAGGTCTTGGGGCGCACCTTGCGGGCCAGCTGCGCATCGGCGACGCCGGCGTAGTAGCCCATGCGGGTCATGAAGCCACGGGCCACGTCGAGGCCCAGCAGCTCGATCATGTCCCGGCGCAGCATGCCCAGTGCCTTGGCGTGGACCAGCAGCATGCGTTGGTCGTCCAGCCAGATGCGGCCGTCGCTGGTGGAGAAGTGCAGGCGCCCCATCAGGTCGTTGACCTCGGGGAAGTGCGGCTTGTCGCTGTCCGCCTGTTCAGGCGACACGACCGGCAGATGGCCTTGCGGAATCACGGGGGGACGGCTGGCCGATTTCACGGACGAACCTCCCGGGCATTGCGGGTTCTGGCGTGCATTGTCTCTCCCTCCTCAATGCTTATAGGTCTGAATCAGAGCCGCGGGTAGTAGCACGTGGCGTGCCTGAAGCCGATTCGATGTCGGCAATACCGAAGATACGCCGGTTGGCGGGTGGGGAACAACTCCGGATGACCCCTCCGCCGACAGGGGCGTGAATGCATTGATTCATTGTGCAGTGCATTATTAATGAATGGATTAAAGCATTTGATTCATTTGCTCAGGCGCTTCGATGCTCGGCGAAGCATACCTGCGCCCCTCCAAAAAATCTCGAGAATTAACCTAAATCCCGCGCCAGCGCTGGGTTGTGCAGGTTATGCCAATTGACTTTTTGCGAGAGCTGGCACGCCTTTCGCTACGAGGTCTCCCGCAAGGCCAGACTCAACGGAATGCTCGATCAAGCAACGAATTGCGCAAATCCGGAGTTCGGCGAACAGGACAGAGCCTCGCAGACAAGCGGGCCACGAATGGAGACTAAGATCATGCCACCGATGCTTTCCCCCCGCGATCCGCCCTAGGCGGTCGCTACCCCGGCCGCCATCCGGCGGCGCCCTTACCGCAGCTCGTTTTACCCCCTTGTGCGTGTCGACCCGTCCGGTCGCCGGCAGGGCAGGGCTCGGCCCGAAGAAACCGTTTTGCACCAGCGCCCGTGGGCGATTTTTGATTCAGACCGCGAATAGGAGACCAGCGTGACCCAGATCCGCCACGACACCCAGACCCGTCTCGACAAGCTCGATGCCTTGCTTGAAGAGGATCCCGTCAATCACATCTACCGCCTGGATCGTTCTGCCTTCACCGATGAGGAATGGTTCGAGCTCGAGATGAAGTACGTCTTCGAGGGCAACTGGGTCTATCTCGCCCACGAAAGCCAGATCGCCAACGTCAATGACTACATGACCGTCTACGTCGGCCGTCAGCCGGTGGTGCTGACCCGCGACAAGACCGGCAACCTGAACGCGCTGCTCAACACTTGCACGCACCGCGGCGCGCAGCTGGCCCGTCACAAGAAGGGCAACAAGTCGAGCTTCACCTGCCCGTTCCACGGCTGGACCTTCAACAACGCCGGCAAACTGCTGAAGGTGAAGGACCAGACCCCGGATGCTGGTTATCCCGAGAGCTTCAACTGCAACGGCAGCCACGATCTCGTCAAGCTGGGCGCTTTCGAAAACTACCGTGGTTTCCTGTTCGGCAGCATCAACCCGGACGTCAAGCCGCTGGTCGAGCATCTGGGTGAAGCCGCCAAGATCATCGACATGATCGTGGACCAGGCACCGGAAGGCATCGAGGTGCTGCGCGGCTCCGGTTCCTACGTCTTCGACGCCAACTGGAAGCTGCAGGCCGAGAACGGCGCCGATGGCTACCATGTCACCGCCACCCACTGGAACTACGCCGCCACGCAAGGGCGCCGTACCACCGACGGCAAGGTCGACACCATCAAGGCCATGAGCGCCGGCGGCTGGGCGCGCAAGGGCGGCGGCTCCTACTCCTTCAAGAATGGCCACCTGGTGTTGTGGACCAACTGGGCCAACCCGGAAGACCGCCCGCTGTGGGCCAAGCGCGACGAGTGGGTCGAGAAGTTCGGCGAGGCCAAGGCCGACTGGATGCTCAGCAAGTCCCGCAACCTGTGCCTGTACCCCAACGTGTATCTGATGGACCAGTTCAGCTCGCAGATCCGCGTGCTGCGCCCGATCTCCGTCGATAAGACCGAAGCCACCATCTACTGCATCGCCCCCAAGGGCGAAGCCCCGGAAGCCCGTGCCCGCCGCCTGCGTCAGTACGAGGACTTCTTCAACGCCACCGGCATGGCCACCCCGGACGACCTGGAAGAGTTCCGCTCCTGCCAGCAGGGCTTCAACGCCCGCGCCGTGAAGTGGAACGACATGACCCGCGGCTCGGTGCACTGGGTTGAAGGCGCCGACGACAACGCCAAGGCGATCGGCCTCAAGCCCGAGCTGTCCGGCGTCAAGACCGAAGACGAAGGCCTGTACACCGTGCAGCACAAGTACTGGGTCGAAGCCATGAAGAAAGCCATCCACGCTGAAGAAAACAACGGAGACAAGTGATGCTGTCCTACGAAGCCATTCAAACCTACCTGTACCAGGAAGCCCGTGCCCTCGACGAACGCCGCTGGAACGACTGGCTGGCCTTCTACGCCGAAGACGCCGAGTTCTGGATGCCGTCCTGGGATGACGACGGCACGCTGACCACCAATCCGCAGAACGAAGTCTCGCTGATCTACTACGCCAACAAGCAGGGCCTGGAAGACCGCGTGTTCCGCATCGAGACCGAACGCTCGAGCGCCACCATTCCGGACACCCGCACCGGCCACGCGATCAACAACCTGGAGATCCTCTCCCAGGACGACAGCACGATCCGGCTGCGCTTCAACTGGACTACCCATAGCTACCGTTACCAGATCGTCGACACCTACTTCGGCACGTCCGAATACACCCTCGACGTCACCGGTCCGAAGCCGCTGATCAAGCGCAAGTACGTGGTCCTGAAGAACGACCACATCCATCACGTGCTGGACATCTACCACATCTGATGTATCGGGCCCGCCGGAGGGCGGGCCCTTGTTTTACTCCACGACAGAGGGGCGCTCACCATGACCTACAACATTGCGCTGCAGTTCGAAGACGGGGTTACCCGCATCATTCCCTGCGAAGCCGACGAGCTGGTGGCGGATGCCGCCTACCGGGCCAAGATCAACATTCCGCTGGACTGCCGCGACGGCGCCTGCGGCACCTGCAAGTGTCACTGCGAAAGTGGCCGCTACAACCAGGGCGTGTACATCGAAGATGCCCTGACCGATGACGAAGCCGCGCAAGGCTTCATCCTGACCTGCCAGATGCGCCCGGAATCCGACTGCGTGATCCGCGTGCCGGCTTCGTCCGCCGCCTGCAAGACCGAGGTGGCGACCCATGGCGGCAAGCTGTCGAAGATCGACCGCGACTCCGCGACCACCGTGTCTTTCTCCCTGCAGGCCGACAAGCCGCTGTCCTTCCTGCCCGGCCAGTACGTCAACCTGAACGTGCCGGGCACCCAGGAAACCCGCGCCTATTCCTTCAGCTCCGCGCCCAACCGCAACGAGCTGTCCTTCCTGATCCGCGACGTCCCCAACGGCTTGATGAGCACCTTCATGCGCAGCAAGGCCAACACTGGCGACGCGATGACTTTCACCGGCCCCTACGGCAGCTTCTACCTGCGCCCGGCCCAGCGCCCGATCCTGATGCTCGCCGGCGGCACCGGCCTTGCACCGTTCCTGTCCATGCTGCGCTGGCTGCAGGAGAACCCGACCACCCAGCCTATTTTGCTGGCCTATGGCGTGAATACCAACGATGACCTCGTCGAACTGGACACGCTCGAGGCTCTGAAGGCGGCGATGCCCAATTTCGACTACGTCACCTGTGTGGTGGACGCCGCCAGCGGCCATCCGCGCCTCGGCTACGTCACCGATCACCTGACGCCCGCCAATCTGAACGACGGCAACGTCGATGTTTACGTCTGCGGCCCCCCTCCGATGGTCGAAGGTGTCCGTAAATGGATGGCGGTCGCTGCTGTGACCCCGGCCAACTTCTACTTCGAGAAGTTCTCCGCCTCCAGCGAAGGAGCCGCAGCATGAGCCGTGCAAATCGCTTTACCGACAAGATCGTCATCGTCACCGGTGCCGCTCAGGGCATCGGCCGCGGCGTAGCACTCAACGTGGCCGCCGAGGGCGGCGCGGTGCTGGCCGTGGATCGCTCGCCGCTGGTGGAGGAAGTGGTTGCCGAAATCACCCAGGCTGGCGGCAAGGCCGCAGCCTTCCAGGCCGACCTGGAAACCTTCGCCGGCGCCGAGTCGGTGGTGGCCGAGGCGCTGGCCCGTTTCGGGCGCGTCGATGTGCTGATCAACAACGTCGGCGGCACGATTTGGGCCAAGCCCTTCGAGCATTACGAAGAGGCACAGATCGAGGCGGAGATCCGCCGCTCCCTGTTCCCGACCCTGTGGTGCTGCCGCGCCGTGCTCCCGTCGATGCTGGCGCAGAAGAAGGGCGTCATCGTCAATGTGTCGTCCATCGCCACCCGCGGCGTGCATCGCGTGCCGTACTCGGCGGCCAAGGGCGGTGTCAATGCGCTGACGGCCTCCATCGCCATGGAGCACACCAAGGACGGCATCCGCATCAACGCCACCGCGCCCGGCGGCACCGAGGCGCCGCCGCGCCGCATCCCGCGCAACCAGGCCCAGCCGACCGAGCAGGAGCAGGCCTGGTACCAGGGCGTCATCGACCAGACCATCGATTCGAGCCTGATGCACCGCTACGGCACGATCGACGAGCAGGTGGCCCCGATCCTTTTCCTGGCTTCTGACGAGTCCTCCTACATCACCGGCTCGATCGTGCCGGTCGGTGGCGGCGACCTCGGCTGACGCCCGGAGCTTCGTCCCTCCCCATTTTTCATAACAATTAAATAAGCGAGACAACATGGCACAGATCGACGTACACAAGCTCACCGATCACGCACGTTTTGGCGGTTTTCATGGCCTCGTGCTGTTCTGGTGCGCCCTCATCATCATCTTCGACGGCTACGACCTGGCGGTAGCCGGCATCGCGCTGCCGTCGATCATGAAGGAGATGGGCGTTTCCCCGACCAACGCCGGCTTCATGGTCAGCTCGGCATTGTTCGGCATGATGTTCGGCGCCATCTTCCTCGGCACCATCGCCGACAGGATCGGTCGCCGTTGGGCCATCGCGATCTGCATGCTGTTGTTCAGCGTGTTCACGGCCGCCGCCGGCTTCACCTCCGATCCGGTGAGCTTCAGCGTCACCCGCTTCCTGGCGGGGCTGGGCATCGGCGGCGTGATGCCGAACGTGGTCGCCCAGATGACCGAGTACTCGCCGCGCAAGATGCGCAGCACGCTGGTGACGCTGATGTTCAGCGGTTACTCGGTGGGCGGCATGCTGGCGGCGCTGCTCGGCAAGGGGCTGATCGAGAGCTACGGCTGGCAGTCGGTGTTCGTCGCTGCCGGCCTGCCGGTGCTGCTGATCCCGCTGATCCTCAAGTCGCTGCCGGAATCGATGGCCTTCCTGATCAAGCACGGCCGTGCCGAAGAAGTGAAGCGCATCCTGCCGTGCATCGATCCGTCCTACGTGCCGGCCGCCGGTGACGAGTTTGTCCTGCCCCATGCCCACCACGCCCACGGCGCGCCGATCGGCAAGCTGTTCCAGGATGGCCGCGGCTTCAGCACCACGATGTTCTGGGTCGCCTTCTTCATGTGCCTGTTCATGGTGTACGCCCTCAGCTCCTGGCTCACCAAGCTGATGGCTGGTGCCGGCTACAGCCTCGGCTCGGCGCTGACCTTCGTGCTGGTGCTCAACTTCGGCGCGATGATCGGGGCCATCGGCGGCGGCTGGCTGGCCGACCGCTTCCACATCAAGTACGTGCTGGTTGGTTTCTACGCGCTGGCGGCGGTGTCGATCACGCTGCTCGGCTACAAGGTCCCGACCGAAGTGCTGTACGTGCTGGTCGGCCTGGCCGGTGCCTCGACCATCGGCACGCAGATCCTCACCTACGCCTATGTCGGCCAGTACTACCCGATGGCGGTGCGCTCCACCGGCATCGGCTGGGCGTCCGGAGTCGGCCGCAGTGGCGCGATCCTGGCACCGATCGTCATCGGCACCCTGGTCGGCATGTCCCTCCCGCTGCAGCACAACTTCATGGCCATCGCGATCCCCGCAGTGATCGCCACCCTGGCCGTTTCCATGATCAACCACGGTCGTTCCGCATCCGCCCACCACTGAGCGGAGCAGGGCCGAACCCACAACCCAACCAGGAGACAAATCAAATGGCAATCACCGGCGTATTGCGCCCCGGCCACATTTCCCTGCGTGTGCTGGAGCTGGAACCCGCGCTCAAGCACTACAAGGACGTGCTGGGGCTGATCGAAGTGGAACGCGACGCCCAGGGCCGCGTGTTCCTCAAGGCCTGGGATGAGCACGACCACCACAGCATCGTGCTGCATGAAGCCGACAGCGCGGGCATGGACTACATGGGCTGGAAGGTCGACTCCGTCGAGACCCTCCACAAGCTGGCGGCCGACCTGGAAGCCTGCGGCCTGTGTTCCGACCTCGGCTGGGTCGAGGCCGGCGAGCATCCCAAGACCGGCAAGCGCTTCCGCTTCACGGTGCCCACCGGCCACGTGATGGAGCTGTTTGCCGAGAAGGAGCAGATCGGCAACAACTGCGGCACCGACGGCCCGGACGTCAATCCGAACCCGTGGCCGGACGGCCTGGTCGGCATCTCCCCGTCGCGCTTCGATCACTGCCTGCTGTACGGCGATGATCTGGACGGCTCGGTGAAGGTCTTCACCGAGGTCCTCGGCTTCTACATCACCGAGAAGGTGGTGCTGAAGAACCAGCCGGACTTCATGATTGGCACCTTCCTGACCTGCGCCAACAAGGCCCACGACGTGGCCTTCATTCGCCAGCCGGTGAAGGGCAAGCTGCACCACGTGTCCTTCGAACTGGGCAGCTGGGAAAAGGTACTGCACGCCGGTGACGTGCTGTCCCGCACCCACACGTCGATCGACATCGGGCCGACCCGCCACGGCATCACCCGCGGCGAGACGATCTACTTCTTCGACCCGTCCGGCAACCGCAACGAGGTGTTCTCCGGCGGCTACATCGCCTATCCGGACAAGCCTGTCATCACGTGGTACGACGAAACCCTCGGGCCCGCGATCTTCTATCACGACCGCAAGCTCAACGAGGCTTTCCTGAGCGTGTTCACCTGATTCTTGCAGCATCCACGGCGACGCCCGCAAGGGCGTCGTCATGGGATAACAACAGAATAAAAAAATATCGAGATTTTAATTAAATCTCGCTAAACTAGATTCAGTCGATCGACCGAGGCCGAGAACAGCGCCCCGCCGAGCGATCACTCCGGAAGAAGTGTCCAGCTCCCGTCGGGCCGTGCCCGCCCAGGTGCCGTGACCAGCCGGGCCTACGAGACCTCAGACAGTGAGAAAGACATGAAAGAATTCAAGAACTTCATAAACGGTGAGTACGTCACCAACGTCAGCGGCAAGACCTACGAAAACCGCAACCCGGTGGACAACTCCCTGATCGGCCTGGTCCATGAGGCCGGCAAGGCTGAAGTGGATGCCGCCGTGGCTGCCGCGAAGGCTGCGCTGCATGGCCCTTGGGGCAAGCTGTCGGTGGTCGAGCGCTGCAAGATGCTCGATGGCATCGTCGCCGAGATCAACAACCGCTTCGATGACTTCCTGCAGGCCGAAATCGCCGACACCGGCAAGCCAGCCCACCTGGCGTCCCACATTGATATTCCCCGCGGCGCGGCCAACTTCCAGATCTTCACCGACACCATCAAGAACGTCTCCACCGAGTCCTTCGAGATGCGTACCCCCGACGGCAAGACCGCGCGCAGCTACGGCGTGCGCACGCCGCGCGGCGTGATCGCGGTGATCAGCCCGTGGAACCTGCCGCTGCTGCTGATGACCTGGAAGGTCGGCCCGGCGCTGGCCTGCGGCAATACCGTGGTCGTCAAGCCTTCCGAGGTCACCCCGGCCACCGCGACCCTGCTCGGCGAAGTGATGAACAAGGTCGGTGTGCCCGCTGGTGTGTACAACGTGGTCAACGGCTATGGCGTGGATTCCGCCGGCGCGTTGCTGACCGCCCACCCGGACGTGGACGGCATTACCTTCACCGGCGAGACCAAGACCGGCACCGCCATCATGAAGGCCGGCGCCGACGGCATCCGCCCGGTGTCGCTGGAACTGGGCGGAAAGAACGCCGCCGTGGTGTTCGCCGACTGCGACTTCGAGAACGCGGTCAATACCGTCACCCGTTCGGTCTTCGAAAACTGCGGCCAGGTCTGCCTGGGCACCGAGCGCGTGTATGTCGAGCGCCCGATCTTCGACAAGTTCGTGAATGCACTGAAGGCCAAGGCCGAGGCGATGAAGCCGGGCCTTCCCTTCGATGCGGACACCAAGATTGGCCCGCTGGTCAGCAAGGTGCACCAGAAGAAGGTGCTGTCCTACTACGAGAAGGCCAAGGCTGAAGGCGCCACCATCGTCACCGGCGGTGGCGTGCCCAACATGCCGGACGCGCTGAAGGACGGCTGCTGGGTCGAGCCGACCATCTGGACCGGCCTGCCGGAAACCGCCTCCGTCGTGCGCGAGGAAATCTTCGGACCGTGCTGCCACATCCAGCCCTTCGATACTGAAGAAGAGGCGGTGCGCATGGCCAACGACACCAAGTACGGCCTCGCCACCTCCATCTACACCCAGGACATCAGCCGCGCCAGCCGCCTGGCCACGCAGATCGAAGTGGGCCTGTGCTGGATCAACAGCTGGTTCCTGCGCGACCTGCGCACGCCCTTCGGTGGCTCCAAGCAGTCCGGAATCGGCCGTGAAGGTGGCCTGCACTCGCTGGAGTTCTACACCGAGCTGCGCAACGTGATGATCAAGTACTGACCTGACTCCGCTCCCACGGCGCACTGCCCCCATGGTGCGCCCGCCGGCCCTGGCTCCCTCCCTCCGGGGCCGGCACCTACACCCAACAGACTGACGGAAGCCTTCCATGAACCAGAACAAGATCGAGCAATACGGTGACGAGCTCTACAACGCGCTGATCACCCGCACCGCGGTGGACCCGCTCACCGACCGCGAACCCGAGATCACCATCGAGGACGCCTACCAGATCCAGCTGCGCATGATCCAGCGCCGCCTGGACGCCGGCGAGACCATCATCGGCAAGAAGATCGGCGTCACCAGCAAGGTGGTGATGGACATGCTCAAGGTGAATCAGCCGGACTTCGGCCAGATGACCTCCGGCATGATCTACAACGAGGGCGAAGCGATCCCTGTCGATTCCATGATCGCCCCCAAGGCCGAAGCCGAAGTGGCCTTCATCCTCAAGCGCGACCTGCAGGGCCCCGGCGTCACCGCCGCCGACGTGCTGCGCGCCACCGAATGCGTGGTGCCGTGCTTCGAGATCGTCGATTCCCGCATCCGCGACTGGAAGATCAAGATCCAGGACACCGTCGCCGACAACGCCTCCTGCGGCGTGCTGGTGCTCGGCGGCGTGCGCAAGAGCCCGCGCGACCTCGACCTGGCGCTGGCCGGCATGGTCCTCGAGAAGAACGGCGAGATCATCAGCACCTCCACCGGCGCCGCCGTGCAGGGCTCGCCCGTCAATGCGGTGGTATGGCTGGCCAACACCCTCGGCCGCCTGGGTATCGCGCTGAAGGCCGGCGAGGTGATCCTGTCCGGCTCCCAATCCCCGCTCGTCCCGGTCAAGGCCGGTGACAGCCTCACCTGCAGCGTCGGCGGCCTGGGCGGCACGTCGGTGCGCTTCATCTGATTCCAGCAAGGGCATTCCCATGAAACTCGATCAAGCCACCATCCTCTCCCTCGCCGAGCATCTGGAAAGCGCCGAGCTGCAGGCCCGCGACGTCACCAAGATCACCGACGATCATCCGGACATGGACTGGGACGACGCCTACGCGATCCAGGACGAGATCCGCCGCCGCAAGGAAGCCCGCGGCAACAAGGTCGCCGGCCTCAAGTGCGGCCTCACGTCCTTCGCCAAGATGAAGCAGATGGGCGTCGAAACCCCGGTGTTCGGCTTCGTCGCCGACTACATGGCCCGCCCGGACGGCGGCGACATCAAGCACGCCGAGCTGATCCACCCGAAGGTCGAGGCCGAGATCTGCATCGTCACCAAGGCCCCGCTGAAGGGCCCCGGCTGCCACGTCGGCGCCGTGATGGCGGCGGTGGACTTCGTTCTGCCCGCCGTGGAAGTCATCGACTCCCGTTACCGCGACTTCAAGTTCGACCTGAAGAGCGTTATCGCCGACAACACCTCGTCGTCCCGCTTCGTGGTCGGCAACACCATGCGCGACCTGGAAGGGCTGGACCTGCGCACCCTCGGTGTGGTGATGGAGATCAACGGCGAGATCAAGGCGATGGCCGCCGGCGCCGCCGTGCTCGGCCACCCGCTGACTGCCGTGGCGATGCTCGCCAACCACCTGGGCGCCCGCGGCCAGGAGATCCCGGCCGGTACTTTCATCATGACCGGCGGCGTCACCGAAGCCATCACGGTGAATCCGGGTGACCACGTCAACGTGCGCTTCCAGGATCTCGGCTCCGTCTCGATGCGCTTCGTTTAAAGCACGGCCCGGCGGCATGCAGTCCGCCGGGCGTGAATTCCCGCCGCTGACTCTCCGCTCCTGATTTCCGGCCCGTGCCGGTGCCTGGCGACGCTCCCCGCGAGCGAGGCCGGCTCCCGTTCGGCCTGAAGAAATGGAAGGAGCAGGGCGGGGCGACCGGAAGAGGACTTTTTCATGTCATCCAAGCAAGACCTTTCGAATATCTTCACGCAGGAGCAGGGCAGCATCAACCTGGGCGGCATCGACGCGCTGGTGCGCCTCAGCCTGGACCAGGTGCGCACCGACGCCCGCCGTGGCCTCAAGACCGGCATGTTCATCTCGGGCTACCGGGGTTCGCCGGTCGGCATGCTCGACGCCGCGCTGATCAAGCAGCAGAAGCTGCTCCTCGAAAACCACATCCACTTCGTCGACGGCCTCAACGAGGACCTGGCCGCCACCGCCGTGTGGGGCACGCAGATGATGCACACCGTCGGCAAGCCCAAGTTCGATGGCGTGACCGGCATGTGGTACGGCAAGGCGCCCGGTGTGGACCGCAGCGGCGACGCGCTGAAGCACGCCAACTACACGGGCATCGGCAAGAACGGCGGCGTGCTGGCGATTGCCGGCGACGACCCGAGTTGCAAGAGCTCGTCCCTGTGCAGCCAGTCGGAGCCGATGCTTTACCACGTGGGCATCCCGTCCCTGTTCCCCGGCAATGTGCAGGAGATCCTCGACCTGGGCCTGCACGGCTACAACATGTCGCGCCTGTCCGGCCTGTGGATCGGCATGAAGATCGTCACCAACGTGGCGGACGGCAGCGGCACGGCCAACGTGGACCCGGCGCGCCTCGACTTCGTGACGCCCGACCTCAGCTTCGACGGCAAGCCCTTCTTCCCCAACATGAACCTGGGGATGAACGTGCGCGTCGAGGCGCTGGAGATGGAGCAGTCCCTGTACACCCGGCGCCTCGAAGTGGCGCGCCGCTACGCCCGCGCCAACAAGCTCAACAACATCGTCTTCGACAACAAGGACGCCTGGCTCGGCATCGTCACCGCCGGCAAGACCTACAACGACGTGCGCCAGGCCTTCCTCGAGATGGGGCTGGATGACGAGGCGCTGCGCCGCTACGGCATCCGCATCCTCAAAATGGGCATGCTGTTCCCGATGGAGCCGACCATCGTGCGCGAGTTCGCCGAGGGGCTGGAAGAGATCTTCGTCATCGAGGAGAAGCGTCCCTTCCTGGAAATGTTCGCCAAGGAGGTGCTCTACGGCCGCGCCAACGCGCCGCGCATCGTCGGCAAGTTCGACGACGAGGGCCAGGAGCTGCTGCCGCACTACGGCGAGTTCGAGTCCGACGTGATCGCCCGCGCGCTGCTCAAGCGCCTGTCGCGCAAGGCCCGCATCGAATCGGCGGAAGCCTGGATCAAGCGCCTCGACGACATCCACGCGCGCAACAAGCTGCCGACCATGAACCGTACCGCCTGGTACTGCTCCGGCTGCCCGCACAACAGTTCGACGGTGGCGCCGGAAGGCAGCATCGTGTCGGCCGGCATCGGCTGCCACACGATGGCCATGTGGATGGACCGCAACGTGGTGATGGGCACCCATATGGGCGGCGAAGGCGCCCAGTGGATCGGCATGGCGCCCTTCACCGACACCCAGCACATCTTCCAGAACATGGGCGACGGTACCTACGCTCACTCGGGCAGCCTGGCGGTGCGCTACGCGGCCTCCACCGGCGCCAACATCACCTTCAAGCTGCTGGTCAATGCGCACACCTCGATGACCGGCGGCCAGGACATCATGGGCGCCCACCCGGTGGCGGCGATGGTCTCCGACCTGCTCGCCAACGGCGTGCGCCGCGTCATCGTGACCACCGACGACCTGTCCGACTACTCTGGCATCCAGTTGGCGGGCCACACCGAAGTGTGGCACCGCGACCGCCTCGACGAGGCCCAGCGCGAGCTGGCCGCCACGCCGGGCACCACCGTGCTGCTGCACGACCAGGAATGCGCCGCCGAGCTGCGCCGCGCCCGCAGCCGTGGCAAGGCCGCCGAACCGGTGGAAGTGACCGTCATCAACGAGCGCGTCTGCGAAGGCTGCGGCGATTGCGGCGAGAAATCCAACTGCATGAGCGTGGAGCCGGTCGAGACCGAATTTGGCCGCAAGACGCGCATCCACCAGTCGTCCTGCAACAAGGATTTCTCCTGCGTGAAGGGCTTCTGCCCGTCCTTCGTGACGGTCACGCCGAACCCCGAGCCGGCTGCCGGCGACGCGCCGAAGAAAAAGAAGAAGGGCCGCATCCCGGCCCTGGAGCGGGACATCCCGCAGCCCGAGTTCAAGATCAAGGGCGACTTCGGCGTGCACGTGATGGGCATCGGCGGCACCGGCTCGGTGACCGTCGTGGCGACCCTCGCCAACGCCGCTCGGATGGAAGGCAAGCATGTGGTCGGCCTCGACCAGACCGGCCTGGCCCAGAAGGGCGGGGCGGTGATCTCGGACATCAAGATCAGCGCGCAGCCCTTTGTCGGCGCCAACAAGATTTCCGACGGTAGTGCCGACCTCTACCTGGGCTTCGACATCCTCAACGCGACGGACCCGAAGAACCTGGACAAGTGCCACCCGGAACGCACCATCGCCATCGTGTCCACCACCGAGACGCCGACTGGCCACATGGTGTCTGACCGCCACGTGCATTTCCCGGCGGTGACCGGGCTGACCGCCGGCCTCAACCGCGTTACCCGCAAGGCCGACAACGTCTTCCTCGACGGCCAGGCGCTGGCCGAGGGGCTGTTCGGCGACAGCATGGCAACCAACCTGTTCATGGTCGGCGTGGCCTACCAGGCCGGCACGCTGCCGCTGGCCGCCGAGTCCATCGAAACCGCCATCCGCCAGTCCGGCGTCGGCGTGGAGATGAGCCTGGCCGCCTTCAAGTGGGGCCGCATGGCGGTGGTGGATCGGGCCTTTGTCGAGGCCGAAGTGGCCCGCGGCAATGCGCCGGTGATCGCCCTGCGCGCTGTGCCGACCCTGACGCCGGCGGCCCGCGCGATCCTCGACACGGTGGGCGCCCAGGGCGAGCTCAAGCGCCTGCTCGAAGTGCGCATCCCCGAGCTGATCGCCTACCAGGACGAGGCCTACGCCAAGCGCTACGCCGAGGTGGTGAAGAAGGTGCACGGCGCCGAATCCCGCCTCGTCCCCGGCCAGACCGCGCTCGCCGAGGCGGCCGCCCGCTACCTCTACAAGCTGATGGCCTACAAGGACGAGTACGAGGTGGCCCGCCTGCACAGCGATCCGGCCTTCCTGGCCCAGCTCGATGCCCAGTTCAAGCACGGCTACACGCTGAAGTACCACCTGGCGCCGCCGCTGCTGGCCGACCGCGACCCGAAGACCGGCGAGCTGCAGAAGAAGGTTTATGGACCGTGGGTGCAGAAGGCGTTCCGCCTGTTGTCCCGCTTCAAGACCCTGCGTGGCGGCAGCCTGGATGTTTTCGGCAAGAGCGAAGAGCGCCGTGAGGAACGCCAGGCCATCGAGGACTACATCGTGCTGCTCGACGACATCCTCGCCCGGCTCGACGCCGCCAATCACGCCGCGGCGGTGGACCTGGCCAGCGTGCCCGACGAGATCCGCGGCTACGGCCACGTGAAGGAGAAGAACGTAGCCGCCGCCAAGGCCCTGCTGGCCGAGCGCCTGGAGGCTTTCCGCAACGTCCAGCCGCTGCAGATGCGGGCCTGAGCCACGCGCCACCGAGCAACACCGGGCTGGGGGCTCGCCGCCACCAGCCCGACATACAGCCCCCACAGAGGGGCCAACCCA
The DNA here is from genome assembly GCF_056724105.1 of Zoogloea sp. GDB6. Lineage (NCBI taxonomy): Bacteria > Pseudomonadati > Pseudomonadota > Betaproteobacteria > Rhodocyclales > Zoogloeaceae > Zoogloea > Zoogloea sp. GDB6. Next base: position 2,235,299 of record NZ_CM161497.1, read on the forward strand.
TCCCGGCTAACCACCGGACCAAGGAAGAGACTGACCATGCAGAACAACAAGCCCGCCACCCTCCGTCGCCCGCTGAGCCTGCTCTTGCTGGCCGCCTTCGGCAGCGCCGCTGCACCGGCCTTCGCCGAGACCGAGATCGATGCGCTCAAGCGCGAGCTGGCCGAACAGCGCCAGCTGATCCAGCAGCTCATGAAGAACCAGGAAGAACAGAAGAAGACCGAGATCCAGACCGGCGGCCCGGCCCGCGGTGCCGGCCTGCAGATGGGCGTGCCGACCGGCCCGTCCGGCACGCTGACGATCTATGGTGTCGCCGACGTCAGCGCCTCCACCGTCAACAGCGGCTACGGCCAGAAGTCCACCATCGGCTCCGGCGGCATGTCCTCGTCGCGGATCGGCTTCAAGGGGGAGAAGGAACTGGGTGACGAGATCAAGGCCGTCTACCTGATGGAAGCCGGCATCCTGTTTGATACCGGCTCGGTCGGTACCGGCGCGATCACCCCGGGCATCAACAACACGGCCGTCTCCAGCGGCGGCCAGACCAGCAACGGCAGCCAGATCTTCTCGCGGCAGATCTACGCGGGCCTCGCGACCCGCTTCGGTACCGTCACGGCCGGTCGCCAGTACGCCGGTTCCTACACTTCGTCGGTGATGTCGGCAGCGATGGGGGCCGGTTTCTTCGGTTCCTCCGCCGGCCTGCTGCCGGTGATCGGCGGCATGCCGACGCGCCTCAACAACTCCCTCGTCTACGCCTCGCCCAAGGTCGCCGGCTTCTCCGGCCAGCTCACCCTGAGCAGCGGCAGCGAGAACAACGTGAACATGGTCACCCCGGTGGCGGCCGGTTCAACGACCGTCACCACCGACAAGGCTGGCCGCGGCGGCGATTTGGCGCTGTACTACAGCGCCGGCCCGCTCAACGCCACGGCGACGGCGTGGAACGTGGACAACGCCAGCTACGTCGCCCCGGCGACCGGCCCGCAGGAAACCGGCCTCGCCAAGCGCCGCGGCTGGCAGGTCGGCGGCAGCTACAACCTGGGTTTTGCGACCCTGTACGGAAACTATGTGGCTGGCCGCATCAGCGGCGGCAACTACGAGAACGTCACGGGCACCCTGTCCAAGGCTGACGGCTGGAGCGTCAGCGCCGGCATCCCGCTGTGGCGCGGCAAGGCGCTGGTGAGCTACAGCCAGCTCGACGACAAGTCGATCAAGAACCGGGATGCCAATCTGCTGGGCCTGGGCTACGCCTACAAGCTGCAGGATTCGACCACGCTGTACGGTACCTGGGGCAAGGTGCTCAACAAGACCAACGGTACCTATAGCCTCACTGACGGCGGCAACCTGGTCGGCACGGTGGCCAAGCCGGGCTACGATCCGAGCGGCTACATGCTCGGCGTGAACCACGTGTTCTAAGGTGGGCCAAGCCCTGCGGACGAATCGTCCGCAGGGCCCAGTTTCAAACGCGGGACGGGTCCGAGGCGGGACCGCCTCCGCGGATGTTGGCCAGCAGACCGCCCAACTGGGAGTCGAAATCCAGCCCCTTGTCGAAGGCCGTCATCGTCTGTTCGATCCCACGGGACAGCATGGCCAGCATCTGCTCTTCCTGGACGTCCGACAGGCCGAGATACATCAGTTCCTTGGCGAAGAACTGGTTGAGGTCATGCAGGCTCAGGCGGGTTTCCGCCTGCAAGGCCCGGTACTGCTCGCGCAGGGTGACGATGGCGTGTTCCACGCCGGCTGCAGTGTCCTGCAGCAGGGCCGTCCGGGTTCGTATCTCGGTATCGCGTAGCAGCGCCAGCATGCTCGCCTCACAGCCCTCGGCAATGATTGCCAGGTGATCGCGCAGACGCCCGCAGCGCTCTTCGTCCTCAATCGGGAAGTTATTGACGAGGATGGAGACATGGGGATAGTTGATGACGATCTTGCGGCGGAACTGGAAGATGCGTTCCATCTTGCGAACCTGCTCGAACACCGATTCCTCCAGCGGTGTCGCGGTCCCTGACGGGACGAAAGTCTTGGTCCGGCCAGGGGCGCCGAGTTGCACGTTGGCATCCAGGTCGTAGTCGCGCAGGGCGGCAATCGTCAGGCGCGCCAGATCGGCCATATCCGTGCAGGCCAGGCCGCTGCGCAGGAACTGCAGCGCCACGCCGCTCTCCCCCAGATTGGTGAGAAAGGACATGGCCATCTTCTGCATGGAATCTTTTTCGGACTGCACGCGCTTGCGCTCGGCCACCAGCGTGACCAGTGCGCGGACCTTGCTCAATACTTCCTCCGGTGCCGGCGGCTTGGCGATGAAGTCGTCGCCACCCGATTCGTAGGCCTTGAGACGCTCTTCCAGGGTGTCGTGACCGGAGAAGAAGATGACCACCGGCTGATCGGTGGGTGATGACCACTCTTCCAGTGTGTGCAGGCGGCGGCAGGTCTCGTAGCCGTCGATGCCGTCCATCTGGATGTCCAGTAGCACCACATCGGGGCTGAAGCGGATCACATGGTCGAGGCAGGCTTCACCTGATGGAAGGGTACAGGTCTCGAATTCGTCCTCCAGCAGGCTCTCGAGCAGGCTGGCGGAAATTTCGTCGTCGTCGACGATCATCACTCGCGCCCGGGGCGTGCTGTCGGTGTCAAACAGGTCCTCACTCATGTTTGCGTTTCCGTGGCGTTCTCCCGTGCGTCCCAGGTCTCCTTGATTTGCAGAAGCTGCGGGAGGATTGCGGTAAATATCTCTATCAGACGTGGCTCGAAATGGGTTCCCGAGTTTTCTTCGACGAACGTTATCACGCGTTCCAAGGGCCAGGCATCCTTGTATGGCCGTTTCATCGTCAGCGCATCGAAAACGTCCGCCAGCGCGACGATGCGCGCCGATTCGGGAATGGCGCTGCCGGAGAGGCCGTCCGGGTAGCCGCTACCATCCCATTTCTCGTGGTGGCGTAGAGCAAGCTCGGCCGCCAGCTGGAAAACCGGCGCCTTGCTCTTGCTGAGGATCTCGTGACCGATGGTGGTGTGGGTGCGCATGACGACCCATTCCTCCGCATCGAGTTTGCCGGGTTTGCGCAGTACAGTTCCGGGGATGCCGATCTTGCCGGTGTCGTGCATTGGGGCGGCCAGTTCCAGCAGCGCGCAGGCCTCATCGCTCCAGCCCGCGGCTGCGGCGATGGCGCGAGCGTAGGCCGCCATCCGCCAGATGTGCAGGCCGGTGTCGGTATCGTTGAAGTGCCCGGCTTCGCCGAGCATGCTGATGGCGTCCCGGTGGCTCTGCTCGAGTTCGGAGGCTCGCACCAGGTTGAGCTGGTTTGCGACACGCGCCTGGACGATCGCCGGGTGGATGGGCTTGGTGATGTAGTCCACCGCGCCGACCTGGAAGCCGTAGGTCTCGTCCGGGGTTTCCGACAGGCTGGTCACGAAGACGACCGGGATCGCGGCGGTACGCGGATCGGCCTTCAGCTGCCGGCAGACCTCGTAGCCGTCCATGCCAGGCATCTGGATGTCGAGCAGGATCAGGGACGGCTTGTGCCGCCGCGTGGCAGCAAGGGCGTCGCTGCCGCTGGTGGCAAACACCAGCCGATAGCTGGCCTTGAGGGCCTCGCGAATGGCATCCAGGTTCAGGGGTTCGTCGTCGACGACGAGGATCGGGCCGACTGCCATCACCGGCCTCCGTCGATTAGGCCGCAAGCTTGGGCCAGTGCGGAAAGTGCGCGTTCGGCGCCGCGGAAGTCGTAGCGGGACACAGTGTCGGTCAGTGTCTTCAATGGCTCCTCGGGGACTTGAGACCTGAGTTGCGCGAGGAGGGGTTCCACATCGTCCGGCGTGTCCTTCTGCAGCGCCACGCGTATTTGTTCGAAGAGGGGCTGCAGGACTGCAGGCGTTGGCTGTGGATGACTCGGCACGGCTTCATCGCCGGTTACCGTGGCGGCGATGTGCGCCAGGGTGGCGGACAGTGCCAGCCTGAACGCTTCGAGGGCGGCGCTGCAGTCCTGCTCCTGCTTGAGCTGCAGTTCGAGGGTGCGGGCTGTATCCGCCAGCCATTCCAGGCCGATGTTGGCTGCGGCCCCCCGGAGCTTATGCACGAGGGCGGCTCGGTCGGCGTCGCTCGCCGCCGCGTCCAGTCGCGTTGCAAAGTCGCCGAACTGGTCGACGAATTTCTGCAGGAAGCGGTGGTGTTTTTCCGTGCTTCCCCACATCAAGACGCCACGCTCGACAGCAATGACGGCCAGTCCCTGGGCCGCCGATGGCTTGTCGGTTGCTGTGGGCGGGGCCGGGGGCTCAGGGGGGGGGGGTGTTGCAGTGCGTGATGCGTCTAGAGAAGGGGACATGGTTGTGTCTGTGCCCAGCCAATGGAGCAGGGTTCGGTAAAGTGAGGGGGGTTCGACAGGTTTGGATACGAAGTCGCTCATGCCGGCGTCCCTGCAGCGATTGCGGTCTTCTTCGAAGGCGTTGGCCGTCATCGCGATGATCGGGATGGTCTCGCAACCCGGCAGAGCCCGGATACGCCGGGTGGCCTCCAGCCCGTCCATGACAGGCATTTGCATGTCCATCAGGATGAGGTCGTAGGTCTTGAGTCGGACCATTTCAAGCGCTTCCGCTCCATGGTTGGCAATGTCCGCAGTGAGTCCGGACTCGGCGAGGATTTCCTGTGCCACATCCTGGTTGAGTTCGTTGTCTTCCACGAGGAGAACCCGGGCGTTGGTGCGTATTGGCGCGTCGTCCGTCTCCGGCCCGGAAGTCTGGCGCAACATGTCCGGGGTTCCGAGGGATAGCCGGACCTTAAACCAGAACGTGCTGCCTACCCCAGGCTGGCTGCGTACACCAGCGTCCCCCCCCATCAGCATGGCGAGTTTGCGTGAGATGACCAGCCCCAGTCCGGTTCCACCATATTTTCGTGATGTGGATGTGTCTGCCTGGCTGAAGGCCTGGAAGAGGCGGGTCTGCTGTTCATCGGAAATGCCGATACCCTCGTCCTCCACCTCGAAACTTACTTCAACCACGCCATCGTGAAGCGCTCCAAGCCGGGCACGAATGACGATATTTCCCCGGTCGCTGAACTTGACTGCGTTGTTGATGAAATTGATGAGGATCTGCCCGAGTCTAATGGCGTCGCCGATGACGACCGTGTCGTTAAGGCGATCGTCAATTTCCCGGCGCAGCTTGAGGCCTTTTTCCTCCGCCTGAATGGTGAGCATGCTGTAGGCGCTATCAATAACCGTCGGAACGCGGAATGGCAGATTCTGCAGGTGTATCTGCTCAGCATCGATCTTGGACAGGTCGAGGATGTCATTGATGATCGCCAGCAGGTGATGTCCCGCGGAGACGATCTCGTCGAGCCGGATTGCGTGTTTAGTTCCCGCCATGGGCTTCTTGAGCAGTTGGGAGAAGCCGATGATCACATTCAGCGGGGTGCGAATCTCGTGGGACATGTTGGCGAGGAAGGTGCTTTTCGCCCGGTTGGCGTCCTCGGCTTCCTCGACCCGTCTTTCGAGCTGCTTGTTGAGTTTCTTGATGGTGCGCGAACGTTCCTCTACCAGATTCTCCAGGTGGTCCCGGTAGTCGGCCAGCGTGACCTCGGCATACTTGCGCTCGATGGCTAGGGAGACCAGCGTCGACACATGGCAGACAAGCTGGATGTCGTTATGGGTTGGGATGCATGGCGTGCGGTGGTAGATGGCAAAGGTCCCCAGCACGTGCTGGCTTGAATCCCTTATGGGTTCGGACCAGCATGAGGCGAGCCCGGCCTGCGCTGCGACGTCCCGATACTTCGTCCAGTAGGGGTGGGTCTGGACGTCCTCGACGATCACCCGCTCGCCGGTGTGGGCTGCTGTGCCGCAGGCTCCTTCGCCCGGGGCTATGGGGAGTCCGTCGATGGCCTTCATGTAGAAGGTGGGCAGACTGGAGGCCGCGGTGTGCAGGCGCTGTCCACCGCCTGGGCCGATCAGCAGGATGCTGCACAGGGCAGTCGGGTCTATTTTTTCGATGCCGTGTACGATGGTATTGAGGATCTGCTCCAAGGGCGCCCCCTCGACAATGAGCTGCAGTGCGCTGCCGCGGAATTTCTCGAGTTCGTCCGCGCGGTTGCGTTCTGTGAAGTCGGCCACATTGGCCAGTGCGAAATCCTGGTTGTTGTCGCGGAAGTGGCTCAGACCGACTTCAATCGGAAACAGGCTGGCATTCTTGCGCTTGCCGTAAAGGGCATCGCCCTTGCCCATCTTGCGGTTGAACGGTTGGCGGAAATAGGCGGCAAGAAAGGACGTATGCACGTCACGGCTTTCATCCGGTAGCAGGAGATTGAGAGGGTGCCCGATCAACTCCTCATGGGCATAGCCGAATATCCGGCTCAACTCCCGGTTGGCCATGACGATCCTGCCGTTCGCATCCACCACCGCGAGGCCGTTGGAGTTGGCTTCGAAGACGACCTGGAAGTTCTGCTGAGCCTGATAGAGTAGTTGGGTGGCCCGGGCTTCCTCACGGGCGATCTGCTCGGCGTTGTGAAACGCGTTACGCTGAGCGTTCGAGATGACCAGTCTGCGACATCCGACTGCAAACAGGGTCAGGAGGAGGAGTGTGCCGACCGAGATGTGCGACCAGACGTTCCAGCGCACCTCAGCGAGGCTCTCCTCCGGCAGGCGGCTGATCACTGTCCAGATATTGCGGGTTTCGACGCGGCCCTCATAGCTTTTCGACAACGCGATGGTGGACCACGTCCAGATATCGTCCGCGATCCGTTGCTGCCCTTTGTCTGTAGCCGTGACGGCCCGCCAGGCCTCGGGATAGCGAGTACCGAAGGTGTGGGGGCGCTTCAGCATGAACCCCCATTCCTCTGTCGGATCGGTGCTTCGCAGCCAATAGCCGTCTTCATTGAGCAACTGCAAGCGGGAGGCGAGCGGTGCAGCGCTCTTGATGAACGTCTCGATGTTATTGCGTGCGGCAAGATTGATCAGCAGGAAGCCACGGACCTTGCCGTGCTCGTCGAACACGCGCTGCCCGACCCTGAGCGTCGGCGTGTAGGGCTCGACGATGTGAGTGCCTTCCATCAACAGATCGAGGGGGGAGATGTAGGCCAGGTTGTCCCGCATCCCCATGATGTCCTTGAAGAAGTAGCGGTCGCGCTTGTTCTGGAGTTGGGTACGCGGCAGGGGTCTTCCGTCGACGCCGTTCCAGTCGACGCGAACCCGCTCCTGGCCATCCTGGTCAATCCAGCGAACCGAGCTGTAGCCCGGGTTGCGCGACAGTAGCGTGATGAAAGCCTCCTGCATTGCCGCGAGCGTCTCCCTGGACGGGGACAGGTAGGCATTGCGGATCGGGGGCTCCGTCACCAGACTGCGGATATGGTCTAGGGGAAAGGCGAGGTCTTCCTCCAGGCGACGACGGGCTGCCGATACATGCTCTTGTTCGTGCGCAAGGATCGGCGTGACCGCGGCCTGCTCCGAAGAACGTCCCAACAGCCAGGCGCCCCCGATGACGATCAGCGCTACCGGCAGAAAAATGGACAGGAACTGGATGAGAAGATAGCGCCTGTCTATTTCACCAATGCTTTCGGGGTCTTTCGAAATGAAATAAATGGAACTGATTCTGGACTCCTGGATTCATCCGAGAAAAATCGACCGGCTTTTTCTTTCTGCCAATAGTATTCCCGGTGAATGCTGGGAGGTAGTGCAATGGGACACAATTCGGGATATGCCTTGCTGGGAATGCACGGGCGAGCCCGGCTTGTCCCTGCAGGCCCGGAGCACGATGAATATACCCGATACGGGATAAGGGTTTCCCTGCCGGGTGTCACGGGAGGATGTTCTTCCTGTATTTTGGCGGCTGCAGTCAGGAGTACGACGCCATGCCCGCTGCGATTTTCTTCCGCCGGGCGTGCGGCCTTCGAGGTGCTGGTCAGCGCCTGTTGGCTGCCTGCTTCAGCAGGCGCCCCACGACTTCCCGGAATTCCAGGTCAATGTCGGTGGCCCGATCGAAATATCGATGAAAATCATCCTGGGCAGCCCGGAACAAATCGTCCAGATAGGTCCGCTGGATGTCCGTCAGGCTCATGCTGTCCAGCGCGCGTTCGAGATTTTCCAGTGGTTCGACAAGCAGGTGCTGCCCTTGGGACAGATTGTCGCGACTTTGCTCCGCGATCTGCGCCAATATCCGGCCGAATTCGGCCAGTTGGGGGAGTCCATCGTTGGCCTCGATGGGCTGACCATTCAGGGCCTCGATGTCATGCAGGCGCAGATCGGCGCATTCCGTCAGCGTCGATAGATGCTCGCGCAGGCTTGATCGTCGTTCAGGCTCGTCGGTCGGCAGGTTATGAATCAGGATAGCGATGTGCGGGTAGGTGACGAGCGCACGGCTACCGAACTCGAAGAGGTGTTCCGAGTCGCGCCGGGTGGCGAGTACGGAGGCAGCCAGCGGTGACAGTGGGCCATCGGTCGTGCGATCCAGCGGGCCGTCGTGGCTGATCACCCGTACCGCGCCGTTCAGATCCCAAGCCCCGAGAATACCGATGAACAACTCGGCAATGGCTTCATGGCTGCCCAGGGTTGCGAGCTTGCGCAGGGCGTCCACTACCGTGCTCAGATCCCCGACCCGGCTGAAGGCTTTCTGGACCAGGACCTGGGCGGTGCTCGATTGGCGGGTGAGGGCATGGATCGCTGTCCGGTGGGCGGCGATGCTGTGCAGCTTGTGGCGCAACTCATGGGCCGCAACCGGCTTCAGTATGTAATCGTCGCCGCCCGCCTCGTAGGCTGCAATCCGGTCGTCCGCGGTGTCGTGGGCGGATACGAAGATGACGGTCGTTGCGTCGCCGCCGGGCCGTTTGCGCAACGCCCTGCAGGTGTCGTAGCCATCCAGGCCGGGCATGCCGATGTCGAGCAGCACGACCGCGAAAGCGTCAGTGCTGGCGAGAAAGGCATCGCCGTTTTCGAAGGTCTCGACCGCATAGTCATTGCCCAACAGTTTGCTCAGAATGAAGCGTTGCGGAGAATTGTCATCGACGATCGCAATACGAACCTTTTCACCCATGGTAATTCCTGGCCTCTCACGCCTTGATGTGGTTTTCGGTCGGGGCGCGAGCATGCGCTTACCTTACTTCAGCCGGTGCGAGATTAGCATGGAGATCCGCCTGGACGGGCCGTGGTTCGTGCATTTCGGTGCTTGCTGATCTGCTGTTGGGGAAGCCGCATCCATGGCTATTGGGTGAGCGTATTCATAATAGGTGGATCTTTCTGCATGCCGGGCGTCGCCAGGGAGTATTTCTCGTCATAATGACAAGCCCGCGAACATTGTCTGGTGCGGATCTTCCGGCTTGATGCATTTCGCTGGAGAGAAAGGTACAGCGAGAATTATTTAACGGGATGGGGCTCGGTAGTGGATTTGGGGGCCGCGCCGGTTGATTTTTATCAACCGACCGGTGTTCTGACGGCGATTAGAATCTGTCCCTGACAATATAAAAATTTTCATTTTTTCGCTTTTTTTGATAACCGGGTCTGCTTGGGCTTGATCGATGCAAATGAAGTTGGATCAGTGGTGCGAATTCCTGTCGATCGACGGGGATGTGTTGGATACCCTCAAGGAATTTCTCCCGCTTATCGAGGCCAGTATCGATCAAATCCTGGATGTGCTGTACGCGAGGCTGAAAGCCAGCAGCGTGTCGGCGCGGGCTTTCGGCAATGAGGAGACACTCGTCAGGGCGCGGCGCAGCCAGAAGGATCACTGGCTAAAGCATGTCTTCGCCGGTAATTTCGACGACGATTATTTATCCGCTGCCCGGCGCATCGGTCGCACCCATCATCAGCTCGGTGTGGATCTGCGGCTCTACATGGGCGCTTACGCCATCGTGCTCAATGAACTGACCTGCATTGTGCAGGCAGCGATTCCCGATAGCCGCGAGACACGCCTGCGTTACATGAACGCGGTGACCAATGTGGTGTTCATGGACATGGGGCTTGCCACTTATGTCTATTACGACACCATGCTCTCCCACGTGGAGGAAATGGCTCACCAATTGAACATGAGCCTCGCCCGTGCGGGGGAGTATCGGGATAACGAAACAGGCGAGCACATCGTCCGTATGAGCCGGATGTGCGAGGCCGTTGCGCTGTCCTACGGCAAGGATGAACGTTGGGCCGAGATGCTGCGCGTGGCGAGTCCGCTGCACGACGTGGGCAAGATCGGCGTCCCCGACAGCATCCTGCTGAAGCCGGGTCGGCTGACTTCCGACGAGATGAACGTGATGCGCCAGCACCCGGAGATCGGTGGTGACATCATCCCCGAACATCCCGCCGAGGTGATCGGGATGGCGCGGCGGATCGCACTCACACATCATGAGAAGTGGGACGGATCGGGCTATCCCGTTGGCCTGCGCGGCAGTGAGATTCCGCTCGAGGGGCGCATTGCGGCAATCTGCGACGTTTACGACGCCCTGATCTCGAAGCGTCCTTACAAGCAGGCCTGGTCCAAGGAAGAGGCCATCGGCCACATCGTGGCCAGCAGCGGCACCCACTTCGATCCCGACGTGGTGCGTAGTTTCCTGGCCTGCCTGTCGAGCATCGATGATATCCAGCGCCTGTACGGCGACCCCGAAGGCGAGGGCATCCGACCCGAAGCCGGTGCGGCGTACTGCTGAGGCACCGCAGAGCAGGCTTCAGCGGCTGTCACGGTGAGGATAGGCGCCGCATATCACCGGGATAAGGCAAAGCAAATGGTATCTCCATGGGCCGCTGCTAAGCTGTCCATCAGGTGGAACTTGTTTCTCGTTCCGCAAGTCCTTGGTGTGTTTAGACGAGGAGGAGACGACCATGAGCGAACAACAAAAGTGCCCGTTTTCCGGCATGCACGGCGCTCCGGCGACGGCCGGCGTGCGCTCCAACCGGGACTGGTGGCCGAAGCAACTCAACCTGGGGATCCTGCACCAGCATGCCCCGGCCTCGAACCCGATGGATCCGGGCTTCAACTATGCCGAAGCCTTCGGCAAGCTCGACCTGAAGGCGGTCAAGCAGGATCTGACTGCGCTGATGACCGACTCGCAGGACTGGTGGCCGGCGGACTGGGGCCATTACGGCGGCCTGTTCATCCGCATGGCCTGGCACAGCGCCGGCACCTACCGAACCGCCGACGGGCGGGGCGGCGGCGGTACCGGCAACCAGCGCTTCGCGCCGGTCAATAGCTGGCCCGACAACGGCAACCTGGACAAGGCCCGCCGCCTGCTGTGGCCGGTCAAGCAGAAGTACGGCAACGCGCTGTCGTGGGCTGACCTGATCATCCTGGCCGGCAACGTGGCGCTGGAGTCCATGGGCTTCAAGACCTTCGGCTTCGGTGGAGGCCGCGTCGATATCTGGCAGCCGGAGGAAGACATCTATTGGGGGCCGGAGACCGAATGGCTGGGTGACAAGCGCTACAGTGGCGAGCGCGATCTCGCCAACCCGCTGGCTGCGGTCCAGATGGGCCTCATCTACGTGAACCCGGAAGGCCCCAACGGCAATCCGGACCCGGTCGGCTCCGGCCGCGACGTACGCGAGACCTTCGCCCGCATGGCCATGAACGACGAGGAAACCGTTGCGCTGGTGGCCGGCGGCCACACTTTCGGCAAGGCCCATGGCGCTGGTGACCCGAAACTCGTCGGGCCTGAGCCGGAAGGCGCTCCGCTCGAACAGATGGGCCTTGGATGGAAGAACAGCCTTGGCAGCGGCAAGGGCATCGACACGACCACCAGCGGCATCGAGGGCGCCTGGAAGCCCAATCCCACCACCTGGGACAACGGCTATTTCGATACGCTGTTCGGCTATGAGTGGGAGCTCGTCAAGAGCCCGGCGGGTGCCTCGCAATGGCTGGCCAAGGACGTCAAGGATGAGGATCTGATCCCGGACGCCCACGACCCGTCCATCAAGCACCGGCCGATGATGACCACCGCCGACCTGTCCTTGCGCTTCGACCCGATCTACGAGCCGATTGCCCGCCGCTACCACAAGGACCCGCAGGCTTTTGCCGAAGCCTTTGCACGCGCTTGGTTCAAGCTCACGCACCGTGATATGGGGCCGAAGGTGCGCTATCTCGGCCCGGAAGTGCCGGCCGAAGACCTGATCTGGCAGGACCCGATCCCGGCGGTCGATCACCCGCTCGTCGATGCGGCCGATATCGCCGCGCTGAAGGCGAAGATACTCGCATCGGGCTTGTCCATTTCCGAGCTCGTGTCGACGGCCTGGGCTTCCGCGTCCACCTTCCGGGGCTCCGACAAGCGCGGTGGAGCCAACGGCGCCCGCATCCGTCTGGCCCCGCAGAAGGATTGGGAGGCCAACGAGCCGGCGAAGCTGGCCAAGGTGCTGGCAACGCTGGGAGAGATCCAGCAGGGCTTCAACAGTGCGCAGGGCGGCGGCAAGAAGGTGTCCCTCGCCGACCTGATCGTGCTGGGTGGTTGTGCGGCCGTCGAGAGCGCCGCCAAGGCCGCCGGACATTCCATCGAAGTGCCATTCACGCCGGGCCGCGGCGACGCGCTGGCGGAACAGACCGACGCGGAATCCTTCGCCGTGCTGGAGCCCCAGGCCGACGGTTTCCGCAACTACCAGAAGCAGGCCTTCCGCGTGCCGGCTGAAACCCTGCTGGTGGACAAGGCCCAGTTGCTGAAGCTCAGCGCGCCGGAAATGACCGTGCTGGTCGGTGGCCTGCGCGTGCTGGGGGGCAATGTGGGCGGATCGAAGCACGGTGTGTTCACCGCACGGGCAGGGCAACTGACGAACGACTTTTTCGTCAATCTGGTGGATATGGGGACCGAGTGGAAGCCGACGTCCGACGCCGCCGATATTTTCGAGGGGCGTGACCGCAAGAGCGGGGAGGTCAAATGGACCGGCACGCGTGTCGACCTCGTCTTTGGTTCCAACTCGCAGCTGCGCGCCTTGGCCGAGGTGTATGCCCAGAGTGATGCGCAGGGCAAGTTCGTGCGTGACTTCGTGGCGGCCTGGGACAAGGTGATGAACCTGGATCGTTTCGATCTCGCTTGAGCGCCGTGCCACCCAGGCTCCAAGGCCGGGAGATGGCTTCCATCCTGATGCTGGGTGGAGCGTGTGGGGAATTGCCGGCTTGAAGGCATCTTCCCGCACGCCACCCGCGGGGCGCCAAGCCCTCCGGCTGCAAACAGGGCGTCACCGTTCGGCAACGGCGGCCAGCCGATCACTGCAGCGTCTTCAGTAGGAGGCCGACGAGCGCGCACCCCGCAATGACATGAATCACGTTGGCCTTGAAGCGGAACAGGGCGATGGCGGCCCCGAGGGCGATGAGTGCCGACATCCACTCGAAGGTGCCCCCGAAGCCCTTTGGCCACAGTACGTGGTAGCCGAAGAACAGCGCCAGATTGAGGATGACGCCCACCACCGCGGCAGTGATCGCCGTCAGCGGCGCCGTGAATTTAAGGTCGTTGTGGGTCGTCTCGATGAAGGGGCCGCCCATCAGGATGAACACGAAGGACGGCAGGAAGGTGAACCAGGTGACCAGCGTGGCGGCCACGGCGCCGGCCAGGAACAGGCTGCCCGGACCGAACACCGCCTTCACGTAGCCGCCGACGAAACCGACGAAAGTGACGACCATGATCAGCGGCCCCGGCGTCGTTTCACCGAGGGCGAGGCCGTCGATCATCTGCGTCGGCGTCAGCCAGCCGTAGTGGCCGACGGCGCCCTGATACACGTAGGGCAGTACGGCGTAGGCACCACCGAAGGTCAGCATGGCGGCCTTGGTGAAGAACCAGCCCATCTGCGTCAGCGTATGGCTCCAGCCGTAAGCGGCGGTGAGAAGGCCCATCGGCAGCAGCCACAACAGGCCGCCCGCCATGGCGACGTTCGTCAGCTTCTTCCAGCTGAAGCGTGCATGTTCGGGCGTCGGCGTGTCGTCGTCGATGAGTGCCCGGCCGAAGGATTTGTCGGTCTTGCCGTGCGCGCCGCCGGCCGTGAACTTGTCCGGCGCGATTCGGCCGCCAAAGTAGCCGAGTACTGCCGCCGCGGCCACGATGGCTGGGAACGGCACGTTGAGCGCGAAGATGGCCGCGAACGAAGCGGCGGCAATCGACCACAGCACTTTGTTCTTGAGTGCGCGGGAGCCGATGCGGTGCGCCGCGTGCATGACGATGGCGGTGACCGCCGGTTTGATGCCGTAGAACAGGCCGGCGATCAGCGGCACATCGCCGTACGCGACATAGACCCACGACAGGCCGATTAGGATGAACAGGGACGGCAGCACGAACAGCCCGCCGGCCACGACGCCGCCCCAGGTTCGGTGCAGCAGCCAGCCGATGTAGGTGGCCAACTGCTGCGCTTCCGGGCCGGGGAGCACCATGCAGTAATTGAGCGCATGCAGGAAGCGCCGTTCCGAAATCCAGCGCCGGCGCTCCACCAGCTCCTGGTGCATGATGGCAATCTGCCCCGCGGGGCCGCCGAAGCTGATGAAGCCGAGCTTCAGCCAGAACAGGAAGGCCTGCCAGAAGCTGACTTCGATGGGGGCGCCGTCGAAGGATGCGGGTTTGGCTGCCAGGGGGGTGTTCATGGTTTCGGATCTTTCTCGAAGGAGGCCATGACAGCGTCAAAGATGTGGCTAGCGAGCTCCAGGAGCTGACCGTCATCGCGGATGTTGTCGCGAACGGTGGTGTTCTCCATGGGCAGGTTGGTGATGAGTGCAATCCAGATGGTCGTGAATGTACTCCACGCTTTGGGAGATAAATCTACAAATTTGTTCTTGAGTTGCGCGTAACGAAGCAGCCTGACTGGCGTGCCACAATTCAAGCCCGGTCTCCGTTCTTGCCGTCATGAGTTCGCAGAGTCATGCTTTCAACCCAGGCGTGGTGGCCGCGCTTGTCGCTGCGTTGCTGTTTGGCGCCAGCGCTCCGATTGCCAAATGGTTCCTCCACGCCGTCAGTCCCTGGGTGCTTGCCGGCCTGTTCTATCTGGGCTCCGGAATCGGTCTGGGTTTCTATCGCCTGGTGACCCGGGCCCAGTCAGTTTCGCTGCAGAAGGGCGAAGCCGGTTGGTTGGCGGGCGCCGTGCTGTCGGGCGGAGTCGCCGGACCGGTCCTGCTGATGTTCGGGCTGTCCGGAATGCCGGCATCCGGCGCCGCGCTCCTGCTGAATGCGGAAGGTGTGTTGTCCGCGCTGCTGGCATGGGGGGGCTTCAAGGAGAATGTCGATCGGCGTATCGCCGTCGGGATGCTCGCCATTGCGGGCGGTGCGGTGATCCTGAGCTGGCCGGGAGAAGCGCGGTTCGCCGGAATGCTGCCGGCACTGGCGATTCTGGGCGCCTGTTTGTGCTGGGCCATCGACAACAACCTGACGCGCAAGCTCGCGCTGGCCGATGCGACCTGGATTGCCGCGGTCAAAGGGTTGGCGGCCGGTAGCGTCAATCTGGCCCTGGGCTTGCTGCTGGGGGCCGAGCTGCCGGGTTGGTGGCTGGCACAGGCCGCCATGGTCGTTGGTCTGCTGGCCTATGGGCTGAGCCTCGTGCTGTTCGTGGTCGGCATGCGTCATCTCGGAGCCGCCCGGACCGGGGCGTATTTCTCGGTTGCGCCGTTTTTCGGTGCCCTTCTGGGCGTGGCGAGCGGGGAGGCGGTCACGACCCCGCTGCTGGCCGCTGGTGCCCTGATGGCGTTGGGAATCTGGCTGCATCTGACCGAAAGGCATGAACACACCCACGCCCACGAGGCGCTGGAGCATAGCCACGAACACATCCACGATGCGCACCATCAGCACGCGCACGATACGCCGGTTCCCCCTGGTATCCGACATATCCATTGGCATCGCCATGAACCGATGGTCCATAGCCACGCCCATTTCCCCGATGCGCACCATCGGGGGCACCGCCATTGACGCTGGGAAATGCTGGCCTGACATGGCATCAATTTTGCGCAATAAGCCCGAGGCTATTCGAAATAGCTCAAAAGCATAAGAAATGTCTAGTTATGGAGCAGTGCCGCTGAAATCCATAGCACTTTCGAAATGGCGTTGTACAGGGGAGTGTCAAAGGGGAAAGTATGGCCATCAAGTTCAAATCTATTCAGCATCGTATTTCTGCGGTTGCCGGGGCGTGTCTGGTCGTTTCGGTAATATCCACGGTCGGTTTCGGCGTGTATTCCTCGCGCGACACGCAGCAACTCGTCAGCGAGCGGGTCAGCGGACTGGTGAAGGAGAACACGCTCGCCAGCCTGAAAGGACTTGCCGGAACCCAGGCTGGCGTCATCCAGGCGAAGTTCGATGTGGCGCTGGATGCGGCGCGGACCATGGCCCACGTTTTCGAATTAGGAAAAAAAGAAAACGGCTTGAGCCTGGGGCGTAATCAGATCAACGCCGTGCTCTTGAACGTGCTGAAGAACAATCCGGATTTCAACGGCACGTATTCCTGCTGGGAGCCGAACGCGCTGGACGGCCACGACGAGCAATTCCGTACCGGCCAGGCCGGCAATAACGAAAGGACCGGGCGTTTCACGCCCTATTGGAATCGGGACGCCAAAGGCAATATCGCCGTTCAGCCACTGGTCGAATACGACACCATGGACAAGCATCCGAATGGTGTCCTGAAAGGCGGCTGGTATATCGGTCCGCGGGACACCAATACGGAAAGCGTGCTCGATCCCTTTCCGTATATCGTCCAGGGAACCCAGGTCTGGCTGACCACGCTGTCGGTGCCGATCATGGTCAACGGCAAGTTCGTCGGCGTGGCCGGAACCGACTACAACCTGAACTTCGTACAGGAATTGTCCCTGCAGGCGGATCGTGGCCTGTTCGGCGGCAAGGGCGAAGTGCTGATCGTCAGCAACATGGGCCTGATCGTCGCCGACAGCGAAAAGCCCGAGATGATCGGCAAGCCCCTGCAGGAACTGTTGCCCGGCAAGGATGTTTCGGCTGTGGTGGCCGACATCAAGGCCGGCAAAGCGGATGCGCGCCTCGATGAGAGCACGGGTCTGATCACGGCAATGGCGCCGATCCAGCTCGGGCGCACCGGCAAGCCGTGGGCGGTGTTGATCCGGGTCAGCAAGGACGTGGTGCGGGCGGAAGCCTACGCGCTGGACAACAACCTCGCGGCCCAGGCCCGGGCGTATACGGGCTGGCAGGTGCTGGTCGGCTTGCTGGCGGCGGTGGGTGGCACGACCTTCCTGTGGTTTGCCGCCGCTTCCCTGGCCCGTCCTGTGCGTGAGGCCGAACAACTGGCCAACACTATCTGTCAGGGCGATTTTTCCAGTCGCGTCGAGAGCCGTTCCGACGACGAAGTCGGCCGTCTGGGCGTGGCCCTCAACGATATGGCGGCCCGTTTGCAGGCCCGAGCCGATATCGCCGAACGAATCTCTCAGGGCGATCTGAATCTCCGGATCGACCTTGCTTCCGACCGGGACCAGCTGGGCATGGCGCTGCAGCGGATGCTGGACAACCTGAACGATGTCGTTGGGCAATTGCAGAACGGGGCCCGGGAGATCACCGCCAATGCCGAGCAGGTTTCGGATCTCAGCAATGAACTGTCAACGGGGGCAGCCCGGTCCGCGTCGTCGGTGACGGAGATCGGTGCCGCGATGCAGCAGCTGACCTCCACGACGCGGGACAACGCCGACAATGCAAGCCAGGCGGACGGCCTGTCCAAGGCGGCGCAGAGCTCGGCGGTGAGTGCGAGCACGCACATGAGCGAAATGATCTTGGCGATGGGCGAGATCGAACAGGCCGGCGTCAGCATCAACGAAATCATCCGCGTCATCGACGAGATCACCACCCAGACCAACCTGCTGGCGCTGAATGCGGCCATTGAAGCCGCCCGCGCCGGGGAGCACGGGCGTGGCTTTGCGGTTGTCGCCGATGAGGTGCGCAACCTGGCGACACGCAGCGCCGAAGCGGCAAAGCGCGCATCCAGCCTGATCTCCGGCTCCGCCGAGAAAACCCGCCGTGGCGCCACCATCGCCGATACGACGGCCACTGCGCTGGGCGAGATCGTGGACGCGACGACCCAGGTTTCCAACCTGCTGTCCGAAATTTCCAGGGCTTCGCAGGAGCAGGCTTCCGGCTTTTCCGAAGTGTCGATCGGCCTCGGTGAGATCGATCGCGTGACCAACCGCAACAGCGGCGACGCCGAAACCTGCTCCCGGGCGTCGGTGGTGCTGCGTCAACAGGCAACGAATCTGGTCGGTCTGGTTGGGCGCTTCCGTATCCGGAGTTGATCATTCCCCGCACGCGTGTCACCGGATACGCGTGTTTCGGGCGGGAGGATCTGAACGGCCTTCCGCCCTGAGCTTGCTTCTGTCTTGATTTTGCTGAATTTGGCGAAGTCAAGTAATTGCTTCATTTTCGTCGGCTTCCAATCGGCACAACATCTGATCCCAACAAAAACACCGTGTTGGGGGTGCCTTCGTTGTCCGCCGCTACGCTTCAGACCTGCTCATTGACGCAGGAGCCGACCGAGTATCTGGCGGTCCCGGTGCTCTTGAACCTGCGCGCCTCGCTCCAGCTTCCCCTCGCGTCGGATTTTCCGGACGCGCCGGTCGCCTGGCTTCCCTGCGGGGGCGGCCTGCCCGTTGGGCACTCGCTGCCTCCTCTTCCCGAGGGCGAAACGGCCTGTCTCATCGCCCTTTATGAGCGGAGTGCGACGGAAGAAGCGCAAGGAGAACTGCAGCAAGGCCTGCCGCTCACGCCAGCGTGGCTGCGTGCGGCCTTGCGGCGTGGCGAATGGGATGACGCCATCGCTGTAGGTCCCACACTGCCCCTCGACGCCGCACAGCTGGCCGGCCAGTTCATGTACGCCGTTGCCTCGGGGCACGACGATGCCGGCCACCTGGCCAGAACGCTGCCTCCGGAGGCGGTCGACATTGGGGAGCGGACCGCCCGACGATTTCGCGCGGAGGTTCAGGTCCTGGCACTGGCGGGTGACGAACACGAAGGCACGGGGACAAACAGCGGAATGCCTGAATCCGGATTTGGAACTTTGTGCGATGAGCATTGCCTGACTGCCTTTACGACGCCGTCAGGCAAGCCTAGCGGCATAGCCGCGAACATCTTGCTGAAATGTTTCTGAGTTAGGCTCACATATCAAACGCGAAAAAGGTACTCACCCTGCAAGTCTTTTCTGTCTCCGCTCCGTGTCTTGACCGGCCCGCCCGCCTGGCGCACGCATATGATGCGTTCGAAGCCGCGCAGCGTGCCGTGCGCCAGTTGCCGACGCCGGCGCCTGTGGTGGTTTCGTGCCGGTGTCACGCTGCGGCCAGGGAATTGCCGGCTTATGTACGTGGCGGGGCCATTACGCCCGCATCGGGATACGTCTTTCAGGCAAAGTCCGTGGCATTCCATTTTCCGGTGGGGGAGCGAGACGGCGTGGCCTGCGTCGAAGTCCTCATCCCCGGGCAGCGTTGCATCTCTGTGAGCTACCGCATCAATGCCGAGGGTGTCGTTGCCGGCCTGACAACGGACGGGGCCACGCAACTGCTGCTGCACGTCAAGGGCAAGACCAGCGTTCAGGATTTCTCGGCGCATCTGGCAACGCTGGTCGAACGCGCGTTCACCGCGGGAGACCTCATGCAGACCAGGGCGGCTATCGCGCCGCGCAGCGAAGCCGCACCGGCGTCCGTTACCCACACTCAGAATGTTTACGCCGGGATGATTCCTGGCTGAGCACGCCTGAGTCTTCACACTTCGCCAGCCCTCTTATCCACCCGGTACTGCAGCTGGCCACGCCGCAATTTCAGCAGGCGAGCTGCTGCGGACAGGTTTCCGTCGGTACGACGCAGCGCCTCGGCAATCGTCAGGGACTCGATTTCTTCGAGGGACATGTTCCCGTCCAGAATCCGTTCGATGGCTTGGCGGACCGAAAAGGACGCCTCTATGCCGGCTTGCGGAGGTGCGATGCCTGCTGGCGAGTGAATGCTGGACGAGGAGAGTGGGGCGGTCTCCGGCACCTGCTCGCCGCCGGAAAAGAGATGCTCCACGTCGATGCTCCCGTTGTTCTCCGCGAGGATCACTGCGCGCTCGATGATGTTCTCCAGTTCGCGGATATTGCCCGGCCAGTGGTAGGCCCACAGCTTTTCGCCAGCGCTCTGGGTGAGGCCGGCAATGGTTTTGCCAAACCGGGCCGAATAGCGTTTGACGAAGGTATCCACCAGCAGTGGAATGTCCTCGCGGCGTTCCCGCAGCGGGGGAATCTTGACCGGGAATACGTTCAGCCGGAAAAAGAGGTCTTCGCGGAATCGGCCCGCCTCCACTTCACTACGCAGATCGCGGTTGGTTGCGGCGATGATGCGCACGTCGATCCGGCGGACCTGCGTGTCGCCGACCCGTTCGAGTTCGCCTTCCTGGATCACGCGCAGCAATTTCCCCTGGGCATGCAGGGGCAGGCTGCTGATCTCGTCGAGAAACAGCGTTCCGCCGCTTGCCCGTTCGAAGCGCCCCGGGCGTGAGGCCGTGGCGCCGGTGAAGGCGCCCTTTTCCACGCCGAACAGTTCGGCCTCCACCAGCTCCTGAGGAATCGCCGCGCAGTTGATGGAGATGAAGGGGTTCTCCGCTCTCGGGCCGAGGGCGTGCAGCGCCTTCGAGAAGCGTTCCTTGCCGACGCCGCTCTCGCCTGTCAGCAGGACGGTGGCGTCGGTCGGGGCGACGCGTTTTATCAGGTAGGCCACCTCGTTGAAGCTGTGCGACGCACCGATCAGATCGGGCAGTTGCTGTGGGGCTTCCTTCTGCGCGGCGGAAGACACGGGCTTGGCGCTGCGCCGCCTGGGGGTGGAGATGAAGTGTTCGACCTGCAGGAAGCTCAGGTGGGATTCCGCGTCTTCGCATTCCTCCAGGGGCTGCCCCACCACCCGGCAGCGGGCGTGTCCCATCGCCACGCACTCGACCTCGCGCCACAGGATCGGACGCCCCATCAGCGCCGTTGTGAAGCCGGTGGCGTAGCCGACCATCATCCAGCACGCCGGCGCGCCGCTGATGCCGAACTGGGCGCGGTGTATCTCGGCCTCCCAGGATGACTCCCAGTAATAGTCGCTCCAGAAGTCCCCGGTTTCCTGGTTGAACTGGACCCGGTCGACGGCCTGGTTCCGCACGAAGCCTTCCATCTCCCGCAAGCGGGGGCCGTAGGCGAGTGTCCTTTCCATTTGTCCGCCCTCCGCTGCGTGGAGTCGGCGGGCGTCCTCTGCACCTTGCTGGTAGCCCAGGCGGGTGAACAGCTCACGGGTGCTCTCGCCTCCGAGGCGCTCCATCAATTCCCGTCGCAAGGCCGCCAGGGTGAAGCCGTGGATCAGCAGCATGCGCTGATCCAGCACCAGGATCTGGCCGCTGTCCGGGTCGAACTTGACGTGCCTGGCGATCTCCTTGTCATCGATCTCGCGGGGGATGAAGCGCAGGTGGGCAGCTGCTGGATGGGGCATGTAACGGGGTCTCCTGTTTTCTGAAAACAGAAAATTCCTGTTTCAGAAAACTAGATATTTTTGTTTTCAGTAAATCAGATTTTAGCCATGTATCGATGTATGTGTAAAAAATATCTATCAATCAATAGATTAAAGTGATTTTCATGCTGTGGCATGGGGTTTGCGAAGTGAGAGGCAAGAGCCCGAAGTGGCCGACGTACTTTCATCCCAAAGGAGACCCCGGCTGTGTTGAGTCCTCAACCCATGCTCGCTGCGCGCGTGCTCGAGAAGCGCGAAGCCGCAGTTGATGTTCTGAGTCTTGTTCTGACGTCTGTAGATGGCGGATCGCTGCCGCCTTATTCCGCAGGGGCGCACATCGACATCGCGCTGCCCAATGGCATGGTCCGTCAATATTCCCTTTGCCGAGCCGATGCCGGCGGCGGCACCTATGAGGTGGCGATTCTCCGCGATCCGGCAGGGCGGGGCGGGTCGGCGTGCGCGCACCGGGACATCAAACCCGGCGATACGCTGACCATCAGCCACCCCCGCAACCTGTTCCCACTGGTGCCGGCGCCCGTCTCGATCCTGCTTGCAGGCGGCATCGGCATTACCCCGATCCTGGCGATGGCGGAGGAACTACACCGCCAGGGGCGCGACTTCGAGCTCCACTACTGCGCCCGCAGCCCCGAGCGTGCCGCGTACCGGGAGTTGCTGGCGCAGGCACCCTGGTCTGGGCAGGTTCGCTGCTATTACGACAGCGAGCCGGATCAAGCCCGCTTCGACGCCGGGCAGATTCTCTCCGGGTGTGACGACGGGGCGCATCTGTATGTCTGCGGCCCGGAGGGCTTCATCCGCCACGTCCGCGATGCGGCCGATCAGGCGGGCTGGAGCGATGCCCGCGTCCATTTCGAACATTTCTCGGCATCCGCCGCGCCGCTGACGGAGGGCGGCGAGTTCGAGCTCGTGCTGGCCCGTCGCGGCATCACCGTCCGGGTCGGCGCGCAGACGACGGCCGCGCAGGCGCTGCTCGATCACGGCGTCGATGTTCCCCTGTCCTGCGAGCAGGGCATCTGTGGGTCCTGCGTCCTGCCGGTTCTGGATGGTGTTCCGGACCATCGGGACGTCTTCCTCAGCGCGGCCGAACGGGACGCCAACCGCTGCTTCACCCCGTGCTGCTCACGCGCGCGCACGCCGAGCCTGCTCATCGATTTGTAAACGTGGCGGCCGCATCGCCACATCTCATTACCGGGCGATCGCCCGGGATTCACACCTGGAGAAAAAAATGGAGACAACACGAAGCGTCACGTATCTGAAGAACGCGTGGTACGTCGCAGCCCTGTCATCGGAGGTCGGGCCGGAAGACTTGTTTGCCCGCAAGCTTCTCAACACCCCCGTGCTGATCTACCGCACGCAGGACGGAAGCCCGGTGGCGCTGCTCGATCGCTGCCCCCATCGCTTCGTGCCGCTCAGCATGGGCGTGCGCAGCGGTGACGACGTGGTCTGCAAATACCACGGCCTGAAGTTCGACTGCAGCGGCGCCTGCAATCGCAATCCTCACGGTAACGGCCACATTCCCCGCGCAGCACGGGTCCGCACCTTTCCCTTGAGCGAGCGTTACGGCTTCATCTGGATCTGGATGGGCGACGAGCCCGCCGACGAATCCAGGCTGCCGGACGTCGGCCCGCTGACCGAAGGGCATCCCAACGGCGTGGGTTACACCTACATGCACCGGAAGACCTATTACGAGCTGATCACCGACAATGTGATGGATCTCAGTCACGTCGACCACCTGCACGGGGAAATCATCTCAACCCGCGGGCAGCTCACGCCGCAGGTGCCGCAGATCAAGGAAACGAACAGTACCGTTTCCACCCGCTGGGAATGGAAGCAGACCCCACCGATCTTCATCCTGAACCAGTTCCTGCCGGAGCCGATGGCCGAGGCGCGGCATTTTGTCGAAGTGATCTTCATGGCGCCCTCTACGGTCCAGTTGCAGATCGGCGCCACCCAGGACGATGGGGCGCTGGATCTCGAGCATTGCGTGGGGCAGTACGACCTGCACACCACGACGCCGGAAACGGACGGCACGACCCATTACTTCTTCGCGACCCGCAGAAATCACCTCGTCGAGGACGCCGAGTACAACGCCGCCAAGGTCAAGGGCATGCACGACGCCTTCGTGGATGAGGACGGCCCTTATGTCGATGCGCAGTACGTGGCGATCGGCAACGCCGATCTGATGAGCCTGAACCCGGTTCTGCTCACCAGCGATGTGGGAGCGGTAAGGGCCCGTCGGATCTTGCGCAGCGTGATCGCCAATGAGCTTGTGTCTCTCGAAGGGGGCGCGTCCAGCTCCCAGGCCCTCGAGCACGCCTGAGCGGGGAGGGTGATCATGCAAATGAAGCTCATGGCAAGGGCGGTCGCCTGTGCCGCTGCGGGCATGGCCCTGTCCGGCCCCGCATTGTCCTTCAACGTCGAGACGGACTCCCCGGACCTGGCCATTTCCTGGGACAACACATTCAAATACAGCACGGCCTGGCGCGCGCGCAGCGTCAATTCGAGTGTCGCGCCGGCGGGCACCGCCGGATTGACGCCGCAGGTCAATACGAATGATGGTGACCGCAATTTCGGTCGGGGGCTCATCTCGAACCGGGTCGATATCCTCACCGAACTCGGTGTGCGCTATAAGCGCGACAGCGGCTTCCGGATCAGCGCGGCGGGGTGGTACGACGACGTTTATCAACACCACAACGACCGTAGTGCCGCCGATGCGGCCGGCCTGAACCAGACCGGGCCCTACGACGAATTCAACAAGCACACCCGTATCGCCCAGGGACGTAACGCCGAACTGCTGGACGCCTTCGTCTATACGAAGAAATCGCTGGGGGAGATGAACCTCAACGTCAAGGCGGGGCGTTTCACACAGCTTTATGGGGAGAGCCTGTTCTTCGGCAACAACGCCATCGCCGGGGCCCAGACGCCGCTGGATCTGGCACGTGCGCTGTCCGTGCCGAACTCCCAGTTCAAGGAGGTGGCCCGGCCAGTCGGCCAGGTCTCGGTGCAGTTGCAGATTACGCCGGACGTGATCTTTGGCGCCTACGTCCAGCCCGAATGGCGCAAGTCCCGCCTGCCGGCGGCAGGCAGTTATTTCAGCTTTGCCGACTTCGTGGATGACGGTGGAGAAATCCTCTACACCCCCTACGGGCTGGCGAAGCGCGGCAAGGACATCGAGCCCGGCAATTCGGGGCAGGGCGGCATGCAGCTTCGCTTCAAGGCCGGCGACAGCGAGTTCGGGCTCTACGCGGCAACCTTCCACGAGAAGCTGCCCCAGTTCTATGCCCGCTTCAATGCCGGGGCCGGCGGCGTTGTGCCGCAGGATTACGTGATGGTCTATGGGCGCAACATCCGCACGGTGGGCGGGAGCTTCAGCACCCTCGTCGGCGAGACCAACGTCGCGGGGGAAATGTCTTACCGGACCAACATGCCGCTGGTTGCCGCGGGCAGCTTTGTCTTTCCGATCAATGATCCCGCCGCGGATGGTGACCGGAATGCCCGTTTCCCCAAGGGCGACACGCTGCATCTGAATCTGTCGGCCATCAGCGTGCTGGGCGCCAATGCCTTGTGGGACGGGGCGTCCTTCATCGGCGAATTCGCCTTCAATCGCCGGCTGCGGGTCACCGACAACCCCGAGGCGCTCGACCCCAATGCGACGCGCGATGCGGGGGCGTTGCAGTTCGTCTTCACGCCGGAGTATTTCCAGGTCCTGCCTGAGACGGATCTGCAATTGCCGGTCGGCGTGAGTTACGGCCTGTGGGGGCGCTCGTCGGTCAATGGCGTGTTGTTCCCGGCAGAGCATGGCGGCAGCGTGAGCGTCGGCGCCAAGGCGGTGTACCAGAAGGCCTGGCAGCTGGGGCTCAACTACACCCATTACGTGGGCTCCGCGGGCTCCGTCGCCACGACGACCGGCCTCAACTCCTATCAGAACTTCCATGGCGACCGCGATTTCGTGTCGCTGTCGGTTCAGCGCAGCTTCTGAACCCATTCCGCCAAACAAGGAATCCCAACATGAAGAGCAAAACAATGATCTGTCTGGCCGTAGCCAGCACACTGTTCCCGTTCCAGCTGGCCGTAGCCTCCGTTTCGGCGGACGAGGCGTCCCAGCTCAAGACGGTCCTGACCCCCCTCGGCGGCGAAAAGGCCGGCAACAAGGATGGCAGCATCCCTGCCTGGAGCGGCGGCGGGAGCAGCAAAGTCAGCGGCCCCCGGGTTGGCGACATTCCGGTCAATCTGTTTCCGGGAGAAAAGCCCACCGTACAGATCTCGGCATCGAACATGGCCCAGTACGCGGGCAAGCTCTCCGAAGGCACCATGGCGCTGCTGAAGAAATATCCGGACAGCTATCACGTCAACGTCTTCCCGACCCATCGCACGGCCGTCGCGCCGCAGTACGTCTATGACGGAACGGCCCGCAATGCCACCGGCTGCAAAACCGTGGATGCCGGAATGTCGGTGGAGGGCTGCTTCGGTGGTATTCCGTTCCCGATCCCCAAGACCGGTATCGAGGTGATCTGGAACTACATCCTCCGCATCGAACCCGAGTCAGTCGAATTCGGCTCCAAGAACATCGTCGGGACCTCCAACGGCGCACGGACGATGGCGACGCGCACCGACAATTTCTTCCAGCACCCTTACTACTACAAGGACGGCTCGGCAAAGGGCTGGACGGGGGAGTATTTCCTGCAGCGTTTCAACACTACCGCGCCCCCGTTCAAGGCCGGCGAGTCCCTGGTCCTGCGCGACAGCATCAATGCCAAGCTCCCGCGCCAGGCCTGGCAGTATCTCGTCGGGCAACGCCGCGTCCGTCGGGCACCCACGGTAGCCTATGACACACCCGACTTCGTCTCGTCGGGCGCCAATTACTTCGACGAGGTCATGGGCTTCATGGGGCACCCGGACCGTTTCGAGTGGAAGCTCGTAGGCAAGCGGGAGATGTATATCCCGTACAACAACAACGAACTCGTCACGGCAAAGGAATCCGAGGCCTTCGACAAATTCCACCTCAATTCGAACAAGCTCCGGTGGGAGCTGCACCGCGTCTGGGAAGTGGAGGCCACCGTCGTTTCCGGCAAGCGCCACGCGGTGCCCAAGCGCAAGTACTACTTCGACGAGGACACCTGGCTGCTGGTGCTGATGGATGGCTATGACTCGGAGGGCAAGCTGTGGCGAAGCTCCGTCGTTCCCACCTTCTTCGTTCCGGCCGTACCGGCGGTTCTGGCCAAGCCGGTGACCATCTATAACCTCCAGGCGGGGACGATGAGCACGGTCCAGGGCTTGTTCCAGGATGAAACCTACAAGGTGGTGTCCCGCAAGAATGAGTCCTTCTTTACCGGCGACGCTGCTGCTGCGGATGCCGATCGGTAACGCGCATTGAACCTTGTCCGGCTGGGAGTCCCGGGGCTTCGGGCCCGCGACCCAGCCGGCTCTGCGGGCGAGAGGGCTGCATTTAAGTAGCGCTGAGCGACTGCCACATGGATCAACGTGCTTTGTGGTTGATAGGTGTAGGCAACCCTTCTCTTCTGGGAGGCTTCCATCGCCGCGCGGGCAGGAGTGACCGCGCGGAGCCGTCACAACCCCCAATGATCAGCGTGGCGGTGATGGCCGGCAGTGCTTTCCACATGACGTTCCCCTTCCTGACCGCAGGCGTCCTGCGTTGTCGGGGAGCGACTCATCCCAGGATCGGCGATCGCTATGAAGTGCTGCACTGGTTTAGCCTGAACCGGTGCCGGCACTTTTCATGGCGAGCGGGCCAACGCCTATAACCAGCCCCTGGTGATGAACTCCATCACTGGATAAACCCGGTTCTCCAGCGGATGGGCGTACACCGCCTCAACGATGCGCGCCACGCCGCTGGCGTAGGGCGTGTCCCCATAGACGCGTGTTTCCATCTGTACGCTGCAGGCGCCATCCTCGATGCGGATGCGATGGAAAGCATGGCGGGCCAACTGGTTCTCCGGGATATGCAGTGTGTCGTGCTGCACCGACGGCTTGCGGACGGATTGGATCGCCTCCGGTGCCAGCCCGAGCGCGTGGGCGATGCTCACGGCTGTGCCCGGCACCGACGTTTTCGACGCCTGATGGGATTCCACCAGCTCGATTTCGTAACCCCGGAAGAGCGGCCCGGAGGCCTCCAGCATGGCCATGAACTTGAGCATCAGGATGTTGGTGTTGGGGCACAACACCACCGGAAAGGCGAACTCGCCATCCTCGACGGCCGACCCGGTAGACAGCTCGATGAGCGGCGAGGCCGTCTCCTCGCAAAACGCACCCACCGCCGCCAACTCCCGTCCCGACCCCGCATGGACCACGATGGCCTGCCCACCGACCGGTGCCCGTTCTTCCCACGAAACGACCTGATGCCGCGTGTCCAGCTCAAGTGAGCCGAGCAGCTCCTTCGCCAGCTTGCCGGCCCCTACGATGATGACTTGCATGACTACCGCTTGAGATTGAAAGCAGAGGATTGTGAGGGAAGGGCGTGAGCTTGTGTTGGGGGGATTTGGGGACTTGCCGATGCCTTCTACTGTTCCGCGCTGGTGGATGCGGAAGGCGTCACCTTGGCGCGTTCGATCTCGCGCATGGGGTAAACCTCTTTCACATAGAAGTAAAAGAAAGCCACCGATAGCGCCAGCACCAGTAGACCTACTATCTGCGATGTCATCTCCATGCCTGCGGGCCCGATCTTGATCGTCGAGTTAGTTGTTGCCGGTGGTGCGGGCTCCTCGCTGGCGGACTCGGCGGCCGGCGCCTGCCCGGCCTGTGCATGGGCCGCTTCCGTCTTTTGGGCGCGGGCCCGGCCCCGGCCCCGGCCCATGTAGTCGCGCTTGAATTGCAGGTAGGTGATCCACAGTCCGAAAGCGACGATTCCCATCACGATGCAGAACAGGAGTTGCGTGGAGAACAGATGCCACTCCCAGCCGCGTCTCTCGTAGTCCCGTTGCCACTGGATGTGGGCGGCCTGGTCCTTCTGGTCCAGTTCGACCAGGGTCAGAGGCAGGTTCGGTGTGCCCGTTTCCTGAGCGCTGACCTCATATTTCTTTGCCGTGCCACTGACGTCGATGACCACCCCAAATGTAGTCGTCGGGTTGCCGAGCAGTATCGAGCACAGGCATGCTCCTGCAAGCACTCGTATCGCCACCGACATGCTCACGCCCCTCCCGTGACCTGGGCCAGCAGATCCAGGTAGTAATACAGTTCCTTGTAAGGGCAGTCCTTTGGAATGCCCGCCTCGAAAGGTGCAATGTCGGCGGCATTGTTCCTGCGGATCAGTTCCGTGAGCACCTTGCGCAGCGCCCGCAATTCCTGCGGCGTACCGGCATAGTTGCTTCTGCATGCTTCCCCGGAGGCTAGACCCGGCGGCGTCGGCAAGGTCTGCTGCATGACTTTCGTCGGGGTACACCCCAGGGTTCCCAGATTACCGAGCACGGTCATCTGTTGCTCGGGCGACAGTGCGACGCCCTTGAACACATCGGCCTTGAAGGCCTCATGCTTCTCGACCGTCAATTTGCTGGCATCGATGGGCTTATATATCCGCAACTCCGTTGCCCTCGGTGGCGTCTGCTGCTGTGCATGCACCGCAGATATGCCGACCATACCGATGGTTGCGCTCAGCGTGGCCTTGTATAGTGCTGTCAGCGTCCAACGCCGCACCTTGCACGAGTTCATGGCAACCTCCCCAGGACGCTCATGCATTTCTTATAGTGGAGCCATGCTGCTTGCGCAAGGCTCACGCCTTGATGTGCCTGGGGTCGGCATGGTCATTAGTCAATAACGTGCCGATCCCGCGTGTCGGAACCCTGGCTACCGATCACGAAATGGACCAATGCTCTTCACTGAAGGCAGGTCTTGATGCAGGTGGAATAGGTAAGGTCGCACTTGGACTGCCGTTCTGACAGCCTGCTGGCGAAACTGCTGCCCCTCAATTCCTGGTTTTCGTCAAATTGGGGGGAGCCTGTTTCGTTTTGAGGAAAAGTCCCTCGCGTATTGGGCTTGTATCGAATGGGTGGGTCGGTATCGAAAGCTGTCTCTTTCTTGGCATTGGCGCGGCATTCCCTTTTGTCGGAGGCGCAAAGGGAATTGCACAGCGTTGAACTGCCAACCTGAGAGTACGCACTGACCGAAAAGAGCAGCCCAAACAGGGTCAATGTGATTTGCTTCGTCAAAAGTGACTCCCGTTGCCCGAAACGATGTTGAGCGAGATGTAGTTCAAAGCCTGCTCCAAACCCGACTGATAGCTGTATAGCATACGAATCGGGTCCGTACATGTCCAGAGAGTGAGTGCTGGCGCCGGTTCCCGTCGTCCTGCCCCTTGGTTGCAAGGCATGACGGGCGGGCCCTGGTTCGGCATGGCAACAACACGCCGATACTGTATGGGACTGTATTTTCATTCAATACTCTGCCAATATACGACCCCCCGATTTTCCCTTGCGGGAAATGCACGTCGTCGAGCAATGGCTTCAAACAGAGCGCATCACGCCACAGGCTGGGCCGCAGCGGTCATCGCGGCAGCGGTGGTCGCCCACGCCGGCGCGGGTGGCCCTTATCAGATGTGGAGCGCGTTGAGCTTTGTGATGGGCTTTATTGGCAGCACCGCGCCAGACTGGCTGGAAGTGGCCTGGTGGTCCAGGTCACGCCGTTTATGGATCACCCACCGGACCCTGACGCATTGGGGCCTGGCCTGGATCGCGCTTCTTTTCTATTCCTACGAGCAGCTCGGTAAAACTTCGCTGGCAGCGCCGGGAGTGGGTTTTGCCATCGGCGGGTTGATGCATTTGCTGGCGGACTGGCCCAACCCCCTCGGCGTACCGTGGCTGTGTTGCCGTCATTCCCTCAATTGGTGGAAGAGCGGGCGCTGCGACCTGCTCGTCGTGGCTGCGTCGTGGATCGGCGCCTTTGCCTGCGCTGACTACGTCTGGTTCCACGGGATTCACTGTGCGTGGATCATGGAGTGCGTGCGCTCGGCAGCTCGATAGCCGCCTAGGCGAGGCGGCGTGGAGCTCTCCCGGCAAGCAGGCGTGTCAGCCGCGCCGTGCCGCTTCGATTGCCGCGATGTCGATCTTGCCCATCTGCATCATCGCCTCGAAAGCCCGCTTGGCCGCCGCGCGATCTGGATCGGCGATGGCGGCCGTGAGGGCGCGCGGCGTGATCTGCCACGACAGGCCCCACTTGTCCTTGCACCAGCCGCAAGCACTTTCCTGGCCGCCGTTGTCGATGATCGCATTCCACAAGCGATCCGTTTCGGCCTGGTCGTCGGTCGCTACCTGGAAAGAAAAAGCCTCGCTATGCGAAAATCCCGGACCACCGTTCAGGCCGATACACGGGATGCCCATCACCGTGAACTCGACCACCAGGACATCGCCCTCCGTGCCCGAAGGATAGTCGCCGGGGGCGCGGTGGATCGCGCCCACCGCACTGTCCGGAAACGTTGCTGCATAGAACCGGGCGGCTTCCTCCGCGGCGCCGTTGTACCAGAGGCAGATCGTGTTCTTGCTGGCCATTTTCGTTCTCCGACGGGTGATGGGGGCGGGCTTGAGCCATGGAGGCAGCCCGAAGTCTTGGGCAAGTTTCCGTCCTTGAGGTTGCGGACCTGCGGCTAGCTAGACCGCTAGGCAGCTCTGAAATTGCTCAACTTCAGTAGCTCCGTTACTGGATTGGTGGTGCGAGCCATGGGTGGATCAACATCTTCATCCAATGGACATAGACTTCCTTCGTTCGTAGACTGCCATGAAGGTATCGAGCGCACTCGCGAAGCTGGCCGTCCAGATAAATAGATAGTTAGTCGTCTTCAACTTACTCCGAAAAGCCATGCGCCTACTCTACCCGTGTGATCCGTTCGAAAAGAAGAGGCCTGATGAGACGTACGAAGAGGAGTTCAGTGCTGCTCAAGCGGCGGGACTGGTCTGTTCGCTGTACTCCGCAGAGGATTTCGAGCTTGGGGAATTCAAGCGCAAAGTCTTTTCCTATAGCGGAGTTGTTCCCGAAATCGTGGAGTGCATTGCTGCACGCATCGATAGCCCATTTTTCTCCGTTGATGTCGTGCTTTCTTCAAAGGGAAGGCCGCGATTGATCGAACTCGGCGATGGCCAGGTTTCAGACCGAAAGAATTGGCCGGCGTCACGCTTCGTAGCCATACTTGAAGATCAATAATCCAGCCCAGGCGCTCCCCTTTATCCCTTACCTGAAACATCTGCCCTCCAAGATCACGTGGAATTCATTGTTGAGATCGTTCTCCAACTGCTGGGATGGATCCTTCAGGTCTTTGGCGAATTACTACTTCAGCTGGTCCTGGAGGCCATCGCCGAGTTGATCGGCCACTCGATCAAAGAGCCCTTTCGCCGCCCACGTCCTGTTCGGCCATGGCTTGCTGCAGTTGGCTACCTCATCTTTGGCGCAGCCGGCGGCGGCCTCAGTATCTGGTTGGTTCCCAATCTATTTATCGAAGCGCAGTGGCTTCGGGTTGCTAACCTTTTGCTTACGCCCGTGGCTGCGGGCCTCATCATGGAAGTCGTTGGTGCTTGGCGGGAGCGCCGAGAGAAGGAAGTCTTGCGCCTGGAGACCTTCACCTACGGTTTCTGCTTTGCTTTCGCCATGGCCGTCGT
This sequence comes from Zoogloea sp. GDB6, assembly GCF_056724105.1. Taxonomy (NCBI): domain Bacteria; kingdom Pseudomonadati; phylum Pseudomonadota; class Betaproteobacteria; order Rhodocyclales; family Zoogloeaceae; genus Zoogloea; species Zoogloea sp. GDB6. Next base: position 2,267,254 of record NZ_CM161497.1, read on the forward strand.
GCGCTATGTTCTCGGCAACCACCAGGGCTGACTTGCAGGTCGAGAGACATCGCCTGCAAGTCGCGCCGTCGCTTCGAACTGACGGAGTTCAAAGGACCTCGATGATGCGCCCCGTTCGCGCAGCCTGGAGAAGCACATCGATTACACGGAGGTTCTGCAGTCCGTCGTAGGCGCTGACAAAGGGTTTGCATCGACCAAGGATCACGTCGCCGAAATGGTCGAACTGCCGGGCCAGCGGATCGACAATATCGAGGGGAGCCGTGGAGTGCTCCAGGGGCTTATGGGGCGGCCCGCGCAGGGCGTCCTGATGTCTGCCGCCGAAAAGGCAGGGCTCGCCGCGTCAGCCCCGCGGCGTCGACAACCAGCGGAGCACGGTGGCGAACAGGGCGGTGGGTTCGACGGGTTTGCCGAGGTGGTCGTTCATGCCGGCTTCGAGGCAGCGCTGACGGTCTTCGTCGAAGGCGTTGGCGGTCATGGCGAGGATAGGCGTCGTCGCGTGGCCGGGTTGGTTGCGGATCGCGCGGGTCGCGTCGAGGCCGTTCAGGCGCGGCATCTGCATGTCCATCAGGATCAGTGCGTAGGCGTTTCGGGCAGCCATGGTCACGGCCTCCTCGCCGTCGGCGGCCACGTCGACGCAGAGGCCGGTTTCTTCCAGCATCTCGCGGGCGACTTCCCGGGTGACGGGTTCGTCTTCCACCAGCAGCACACGGGTACCGGCGTGTTTGGCCCGTATCTGCGTTTCGGCGTCATGGGCTGGCGTTGCGGTCGCGTCGTCGCTGCCGGTCAGCCTGTCGAGGGGCAGTACGAGCCAGAAGGTGCTGCCTTTGCCCTGCTGGCTGTCGACGCCGAGCTGCCCGCCCATGAGGAGCGTGAGCCGCCGGCTGATGGCCAGTCCGAGCCCGGTGCCGCCGTACTTGCGGGTCATCGAGCCGTCGGCCTGCTCGAAGGCGTTGAAGAGGCGCTCGTGGTCCTGCGGGGCGATGCCGATACCGGTGTCGATGACCGAAAAACGCAGGTGGACGTGATCCGCCGTTTCTTCGACGCTGCGCACGCTGATCGTGACGGTGCCTTCTTCGGTGAACTTGATCGCGTTGCTGGTCAGGTTGAGGAGGATCTGGCCGATGCGCAGCGGGTCGCCCTGGCAGCGCAGCGCGCCAACCGGCGGCGGCATGTCGATGCGGACCTGCAGTCCCTTGTCCGTGGCCTGGTGGCCGATCAGTGACACCAGGTTGCCGATCACATCGCGTACCGTGAAGGGCATCTGCTCCAGCACCAGGCGCTCCGCCTCGATCTTCGAAAGATCAAGGATGTCGTTGATGACCTGCAGCAGGTGCCGGGAGGCCTGGCCGATCTTTTCCAGACGGTCACGCATGCGCGGGGTGCCGGCATTACGCAGGGCGAGGCTGGTCATGCCGAGGATGGCGTTCATCGGCGTGCGCAGCTCGTGGCTCATGTTGGCGAGGAACATGCTCTTGGCGCGGCTGGCCGCTTCGGCGGCTTTTCGCTGGTCGCGGGTACGCAGGGTTTCGATGCCGAAGCCGAGGTTGCGTGCCAGTTCTTCGAGCAGCACGACCTCTTCAGGATTGAACACGTCCCAGTCGGCCGCGTACAGGGTGAGCGCACCAATCGTTCTGCGGGAGACGTTGAGGGGCAAGGCGATGCTGGAGCGAAAGCCGGATTGGCTACCGTGGCTGCGCCACGGCGCCATGCGCGGATTGGTCTGGAAATGCTGGATGATCTGAGTGGTCCCGGTGCGCACGGCGGTGCCGGTGGGGCCGCGCCCGGTGGCGAGCTCTTCGTTCCACGATACGCGGATGTTCGACAAGTATTCGTCGGCCTGGCTGCCGAAGCGGGCGACCGGATACACGCCGCAGTCCGCGTCGTCTGCGCCGAGGCCGACCCAGGCCATCTGGTAGCCGCCGGTCTCGACGATCTGGCGGCAGACGTCTGACAGGAGCTGGGTTTCGTCTTCTGCAGAGAACAGGGCCAGATTGCAGTCACTCAGCAGGCGCAGGGCCCGGTTGAGGCGCAGTTGTTCGCGAACCGAATCGGCGCGCTCCGTGCTGAGTTGGCGCAGGCGATCCTGCGTGTCGGCGAGGCGGTCGAGAACGCTGCCTTCGATCCCTTTCACGCGAGGAATGGCTGCAGACCGATCCTTCCGGCCCAGGTCGGCGATGGCGGTATAGATGTCGAGCACCGATCCACCCAGGATCTTCTTCTGGCGGCGATGGACGCTGTAGGCCAGCGCGACGAGCAGCACGAACATCAGCCCGAAGGCGGAGCGGATGTGGATGGCCTCGGCTTCAGCAGCGTGCACGCTTTCCAGCGTGCGCCGGTCCATCATGGTTTCGAATTCGCCGATGGGCGCCATGATGTCGGCCTTGGCGTGGTGGTAGGCGGCATCGTGCAGCATGAGGATGGCTTGTTCGCGCTGGGCTGTCATTCCGGGACCACCGGCCTCGACGAGGGCCATGGCGGCAAACTCGGTGCGCGTCAGCGCGTCGGAATTGGCCTTGGCCTTGCGCAGTCTGGCGAACTCTTCCGCGGTGAAGCCGGCCTGCTGCATCAGCGTCAGCAGCGGCATCGCGGCATCGGCAGGGCGTGGGCGGTGGTCGTCGGCGAGGACCAGATCCCAGTAGATGTGCTGGTAGTTCACCGGACGGGCACGCCGGCCGTCGCGGATGTCGAGGATCTCCTGGTAGCGGGCCTTGTACAGCGGATTGCCGGTGACGATGTAGGTCCGCACCATGCGCGTCAGGTCGTCGGACGATTGGCGGAGTTCTTCGGCGAGCAGGAAGGACTGGTGGCGCAGTTCGTTGGCGCGGTCGATCTGCTTTTCGGCGCGCACATAGACCACGAAGGTCATCACCATCACGAAGAACAGGCCGAGCGTCAGCCAGATGTGGCTGGAAAACCTGGGCAGAGCGCCTTGGGCTGACGGCATACGGGTGGCGGCGTGTGCGACGGATCGGGCTGGGTAAGCGGGAAACCATTATCACCGAAACGGGTATGTGCAGACCTTTCTGAAGTGTGTCCTATCGCACACCTGGCAGCATGGACCGTGGCCGTCGCGCAGGCTTGGCCGCGGCCATCATGGGAACGCGTTGATCTGGAAGCGGTTGCGATAGGCGCCGGGGCTCATGCCGATGCGTTGCCGGAAGAGGCGCGAGAACGAACTGGTGTCGGTGTAGCCGACTTCGCCGGCGATGAGGTCCACGCTCAGGTTGCCGGTTTCGAGCAGGGCACGGGCGGCTTCGAGGCGGAGGTCTTGCAGGTAGGTGAGCGGCGTCTGCTGCAGGGCCGCCTTGAAGCGCCGGATCAGTGTGCGGTCGCTGACGGCCAGCGCGGCAGCCAGCTCCGAGATGCGCAGCTCCTGCGTCATGTGGCGCTGCAGCCACTGCTGGGCGCGTTCCACCAGGGCGTCGGTGTGGGCGCGTTCGGCTAGCAGCGGCAGGTAGGGCACCTGGCTGGTCTGGCTGACGTCGATCAGCATGCTGCGGGCCACCTGCGAGGCGATGGCCTGCCCGACGAAGCGCTCGATGACGCGGATCGCCTGCAGCAGGTAGGAGGCTGACGCGCCGGCGCAGACCAGCCGCTCCGCCTCGGTGATCACCGAGCGCAGTTGCAGGTCCACCTGCGGGTAGCGGGCACGGAATTGCTGCTCCAGCCACCAGGTGGTGGTCGCCGCCTTGCCGTCGAGCAGGCCGGTCTGGGCGAGGATGAAGGTACCGGTGCAGTTGGCGGCGATCCATGCGCCGGCCTGCCACTGGTCCACCAGCCAGGCGCAGGTGTCGGCCTGGGCGGCGAGGATCTGTTCGAACGCTTGCCGCCCGCCGTAGTGCAGGCTGGGAACGAAGACGAGGTCGTAGCGCTCGCTGGGCTCCAGCCGGCGAGTCGCCAATGGCAGCCCGTTGCTGGCCATGGCGGGCTGCCCCGAGATCGACACGAACTGCCACTCGAACTGTCCCGCCGCTGCGCCTTGCCGGTGTGCCAGATGGGCGTTGGCGACCTGCAGGATGTCGGCAAAGCCGCCGACGCTGGAGGCGTGGCATTCGTCGAAGGCGAGGATCGCGGCGCGGATCATGGAGTGGCGGATATCGCACAGAAATAGTCAGTTTCGCCACTCTACACAGCGGAGCCCGGTTTCTAAACTGTGCCCGTATTCATCACCGCCTACTCATCAGAGACGAAACGGAGCCCGTTCATGAAAGTGTTCATCGTCCACGCCCACCCCGAGCCGAAGTCCTTCTGCACGGCGATGAAGTCGACGGCGGTGGAGGAATTCCAGCGGCAGGGCCACGAGGTGCAGGTGTCGGACCTTTACGCGATGGGTTTCCAGCCTGTGGCCTCGGCGGCGGACTTTGGCGCGCGCGCCAACCCCGACTACTGCGTCTATGCCCTCGAGCAGCGCCACGGCGCCGGCAGCGGCACCCTCAGCGCGGACATCCAGGCCGAGCTCGACAAGCTGCTGTGGTGCGACCTGCTGGTGCTGGTCTTCCCGGTTTTCTGGTTCTCGACGCCGGCCATGCTGAAGGGCTGGATCGACCGGGTCTTCGTGTCCGGCCAGGTCTATGGCGGCAAGCGCGTCTACGACCGCGGTGGGTTGGTTGGCCGTCGTGCGCTGGTCGGCCTCACGCTGGGCGGCCAGGAGCACATGTTCGGGCCGGAAGGCATCCACGGCCCGCTGGACGGCATGCTGCGCCACCTGCTGCAGGGTACGCTGGGCTATGCGGGGCTGGACGTGCTGCCACCCTTCGTCGGCTGGCACATTCCCTACATCAGCGAAGAGGCGCGCAACGGGATCATGGACGACTGGAAGACGCGCCTCCAGACGATCGAGGGCGACGTGCCGCTGCAGTTTCCGAGCCTCTCCGATTACGACGACCGGCTGTGGCCCCTCGCCACGGCCTCTCAGCGCGCGTCTGCCGGGTCGTAAGGCACGACCTTGTCCTGCTCGGCCGGATCGTTGCGGGCGACGATCGCGCGGGCCGGTTCGTCGTTGCTGAGGTTGATGGCCTGATGGGGCACCTCCGGCGGAATGAACAGGAAGTCGCCGGCGCAGCTGATCACGCTGTCGCGCAGCCCCGGGCCGTAGCGTGTTTCGACACGTCCGGCGAGGACGTAGATCGCCGTCTCGTGGCCGCGGTGCAGGTGGGGCGTCAACATGCCGCCCGGCGGAATCACCACCAGATGCATGGACAAGCCGCCACTGCCGGCCGTGGCGCCGGAAATACCGACAAAATAGGGTAGCCGCTGGCTGGTCAGGACTTCGCTGTCGGGGCGCACCGCGACGACGGTCGGGGATGGGCGGGAGGGGGACATGCGGGGCTCCTTGCGGGGGCACCACGGCGAAAGCAGGGTGCTGCTGTAAAGCTAGCCAAGCCGGGGCGGAAGCGCCAGGTAGTGCGGAAGAATCGTTCGTCGGCCCCGAGTGGGTTATATTGCGACGCGACAAAATCAACAGCTTGGTGTTCCCATGTCTCAAACTCCGCTTTCCTTCCCGCGTCGCATCGCGCTGGCCTGCGGCAGCTTCCTGTCCATACTGACCGACTCCGGTTTTGCCGCCCGGGTCGCGGGCCTGCGGGACGGCGCTGATCACGCCCCACAGCCGGCTCCGGTTGCCCCGGTAGCACCTGTAGCTCCGGCTGCGCCCGCTGCGCCGGTGGCGCCCGCGGTGTTGCAGCGTGCCCCTCATGAGGCGGCACAGCAGCTCCTGGGGCTGTTGCAAAGGGATGCGCGCCTCATCGACTTCGTGCAGGAGGATATCGCCGCGTATTCCGACGCCGATATCGGTGCCGCCGCGCGGGTCGTGCATGAAGGCTGCCGCAAGGTACTGAACGAGCACTTCCGCATCGAGCCGGTGCGCAAGGAGAGCGAGGGCAGCCGCGTCACGCTGGCCGAAGGTTTCGATGCCGCGGCGGTGCGCCTGACCGGCAATGTCGTGGGTAGCCCGCCCTTTACCGGCAGCCTCAGCCACCGGGGCTGGCGGGTCACCGAGAGCCGCCTCCCCAGCCTGGCCGACGGCCACGATACGTCCATCATTGCCCAGGCCGAGGTGGAGCTGTGAGCGCCCGCTACACGATCGGCATCGATCTCGGTACGACCCACTGCGCCCTGTCCTACGTGGACATCGAGGCCAGTGACGGCGAGAAGGCCGTCCAGCAGGTGCTGGCGATTCCGCAGCTCAGCGGCCCGGGCACCGTGGATGAACGCCCGCTGCTGCCGTCCTTCCTGTATCTGCCCCACGCCGACGAGCTCGCCGATGGCGATCTCCATCTGCCGTGGTCGCGTACCCAGGACTTCGCGGTCGGCGAGTTTGCACGCAGCCGTGGCGCCGCCACCCCGATCCGTCTGGTGTCGAGCGCGAAGAGCTGGCTGTGCCACGCGGGCGTGGACCGCCGCGCGGCGATCCTGCCGGCCGAGGCCTCTGCCGACGTGCCGCGCATCTCGCCGCTCACCGCGTCGATCCGCTACCTGTCCCATCTGCGCGACGCCTGGAACCTGGCCCACCCGGAGGCGCCCTTCGCCGAGCAGGACGTGACCGTCACGATCCCGGCGTCCTTCGATCCGGCGGCCCGCGAGCTCACCGCCGAGGCGGCCCAGGCCGCTGGCTACGGCCCGATGACGCTCCTCGAGGAACCGCAGGCCGCGCTCTACAGTTGGATTCAGAAGAGCGGCGGGCAATGGCGCAAGGAAGTGCGCAAAGGCGATCTGATCCTGGTGGTGGACGTGGGCGGTGGCACCACCGACTTGTCGCTGATCGCGGTGCTGGAGCAGGAAGGCAACCTGGAACTGCACCGGGTCGCGGTTGGCGAACACATCTTGCTCGGCGGCGACAACATGGACCTGGCGCTGGCCTACGGTGTCGCACGCAAGCTCGCCGCCCAGGGCTCCCAGCTCGATCCGTGGCAGACGCGGGCGCTGGCCCATGCCTGTCGCGGGGCGAAGGAGACGCTGCTGTCCGACGCCACGGTGGTGAGTGTGCCCATTGTCGTGCCGAGCCGCGGTTCGAGGCTGATCGGCGGTTCGATCCGCACCGAGCTTACCCGTGACGAACTGACGGCCAGCCTGGTCAACGGCTTCTTCCCGCAGGTCGCGGCCACCGATCGGCCGCAGACGCGGGCGCGCGGCGCCTTGACCCAGCTGGGCCTGCCCTATGCGCAGGACGCGGCGATCACGCGCCATCTGGCCGCCTTCCTCGGCCGTCAGCTCGACGCGACGGCAGAACTGGAAGGTTTTGCCGATGCGCCGGGAGCCAACGCGAGCTTCCTGCACCCGACCGCGGTGCTCTTCAATGGCGGCGTGCTCAAGTCCGAGCTCATCGCCGGCCGCGTGCTGGACATCCTCAACGGCTGGCTGGCGTCTGAAGGCGCAGCGCCGGCCCGCCTGCTCGGCGGGGCCGACCTGGATCTGGCCGTGGCGCGCGGTGCCGCCTATTACGGCTATGTCCGGCGCGGGCGTGGCGTGCGGATCCGCGGCGGCACGGCGCGGGCCTACTATGTGGCGGTGGAGTCGGCGATGCCGGCGATCCCCGGCATGGAGCCGCCGGTGCAGGCCCTGTGCCTGGCCCCCTTCGGCATGGAGGAGGGCACCGACGCGGCGCTGCCGGAGCAGGAGTTCGGCCTGGTCGTCGGCGAGCCGGTGCGCTTCCGCTTCTTCGGCTCGTCGGTGCGCCGCCAGGACCAGGTCGGCAGCACGCTGGATTTCTGGGCGCCGGATGAATTGCAGGAGCTGGAGGAGATCGAGGCCACGCTGCCCGCCGAAGGCCGCGTGCCCGGCGAGGTCGTGCGCGTGAAGCTGCATGCCCGTATTACCGAAACCGGCACGCTGGAGCTCGAGGCGCTGCCGGTCGGCGGCCATGAGCGCTGGAAGGTGCAGTTCGACGTGCGCGGTGAAGGTGGCGTCTGAGCGGGAAGTCGTGAGCCGCTACACCGTAGGCATCGACCTCGGCACCAGCAACACGGTCGTCGCCTACGCGGCGCCGGGCGATGCGCGCATCGAGTTGCTGGCCATCGAGCAGTTGGTCGGCCGCGGCGAGGTTGCGGCCCGGCCGCTGCTGCCTTCGCTGCGCTACCACCCGGCGCCTGGCGAGCTGGATACGGCTTCGTTGAGCCTGCCGTGGCAGGCGGCGTCGAACGGGGATGAAGGCCCGCCGGCGATCATCGGTAGTTACGCCCGCGATCTGGGTGCCCAGGTGCCGGGGCGCCTGGTGGCCAGCGCCAAGAGCTGGCTGTCCCACGCGGGCGTTGACCGCAGCGCGCCCATCCTGCCTTGGGGGGCCGCTGATGATGTGCCCCGCGTATCGCCGGTGGCTGCCAGCGCCAGCTACCTCGCCCATGTGCGGGCCGCGTGGGACGCGCGTTTTCCGGATGCCCCGCTGGCGGCCCAGGACATCGTGCTCACGGTGCCGGCATCCTTCGACGAAGGCGCTCGCGCCTTTACCGTTGAAGCCGCGCGGCTGGCCGGCCTGCCGCAGCTACGCCTTGTCGAAGAGCCTCAGGCGGCCTTTCATGACTGGCTGTTCCGCCATCGGGAGCAGCTCGCCAGCGAACTCGCCGGGTCGCGTCTGGTGCTGGTCTGCGACGTGGGTGGCGGCACCACCGACCTCACCCTGGTCCAGGTGGAGGCGGGTGAGGGCGGCGTACCGCGCCTGACCCGCATCGGCGTCGGCGACCATCTGATGCTCGGCGGCGACAACATGGACATGGCGCTCGCCCATCTTGCCGAGCGCCGCCTAGGGAGCACCGAGCGCCTGTCGGCGGCGCGTTTTGCACAACTGGTGCAGCGCTGTCGGGCAGCCAAGGAACAGCTGCTGGCGGCCGACGGGCCGGAGCAGCTCAGCGTGACCTTGCTCGGCGAGGGCGCCCGGCTGATCGGCGCGGCGCGTTCCGTCGTGCTGACCCGCGCCGAAGTCGAGGCGCTTGTCGTCGATGGCTTTCTGCCCGTCGGCGGCTCTGATGAAACGCCGCAGCGGCGCCGGGCGGCGATCGTCGAGTTCGGCCTGCCTTATCCGGCCGATCCGGCGATCACCCGTCATCTGGCGGCCTTCCTGCAGCGCCATGCGAGTGCTGCGAGAGAGGCCCTGGGGCCCGACGCGCCGCCCGCCGGTGGGCTCGCGGTGCCGGATACCGTATTGCTCAATGGCGGTGTGTTCCGCGCAGATGCCCTGAGCCGGCGGCTGGTGGACGTGCTTACCGCCTGGCGTGGCAGTGCGCCGCGCGTGTTGCACAACGACGCCCCCGATGTGGCCGTCGCGCGCGGTGCTGTCGCCTTCGCCCTGGTGCGGGAGGCGCGCGCTGGCCTGGGCCCGGCGATCGGCGGCGGCTCGGCGCGCAGCTATTTCCTGGTGCTGGAGGAGGACGGGCGGCGGAGCGCGATCTGCGTGCTGCCACGGGGCACGGAATCCTGCCGCGAAGTGGTATTGCCGGAGCGCCGCTTTGCGCTGCAACTGGGCCGGCCGGTGCGTTTCCACCTTGTCTCGACCAGTGGTGACAGTCCCTGGCAGGCCGGCGATCTGGTCGATCCGGACCAGGCGGATTTCATTCACCTGCCGCCTGTCGCCGCATTGCTGCCTGCATCGCATGGCGGGCGCAGCAGCGTGGTCGTGAGCCTGAGCGCCACGATGACGGAAGTCGGCACCCTGGAGATGAACTGCGTCGGCACCGGCGAGGACCGCCCCCGCTGGAAGCTGGATTTTGCGTTGCGCGGCGAGGCCGCCGAAGTCCCGCCGCCGGCTGCTCCCGGTCTTGTCGAGGCCATCGGGCTCATCGACGGGGTCTTCGGCAGCCAGGGCAAGGACGTAGACCCAAAAGGGGGGCGCCAGCTGCGTACCCGCCTCGAACAGCTGCTCGGCCCGCGGGACGAGTGGGACACGGCGCTGCTGCGCCCGCTCTTCGACGCCCTCCTCGAGCGGGCCCGGCGTCGGCGCCGTTCTGCAGAGCACGAGCGGGTGTGGTTGAACCTGGCTGGCTACTGCCTGCGCCCGGGGCTCGGCGCGGCCCTCGACGAGTGGCGTATCGAGCGGCTGTGGGCGCTGTTTGGGGAAGGCATCCAATATGCCAACGAGGGCCGCAACTGGAGCGCCTGGTGGACCTTGTGGCGCCGCGTGGCGGGAGGCCTTCCCGAAGCCGCGCAACTGCAGGTGCTGGAGGTGCTGGCCGGCCATCTGGAGCCCGCCGCCGAAGGGCGCGCCCGTGCGCCGCTGCAAGCCAGCTACGATGACATGCTGCGGCTGGCCGCGGTGCTGGAGGGCGTGCCGGTAATGCACCGCATCGAGGTCGGCAAATGGCTGGTGGAGCGCCTGCAGCGCCCGGCCGAAAGGGCGCAGGCATGTTGGGCGCTCGGCCGCGTCGGCGCGCGCGCGTCGCTGTACGGCAGCGCGCATCAGGTCGTGCCCCCCGAGATTGGCGCCGAGTGGCTGGCGGCCGTGCTGGCTCTCGACTGGAAGGCACTGCCGGCAGCCGGCTTTGCGGCCGCGCAGATCGCCCGCCTGACCGGCGACCGCAGTCGGGATCTGCCCGACGCGTTGCGCGAAGAGGTGATCCGCCGCCTCACCGCGATCCGTGCGCCCCAGGGCTGGATCACGATGCTGCGGGAAGTCGTCCGGCTGGACGAGGCCGAAAGCCGCCTCAGTTTCGGCGAGGCCTTGCCGGCGGGACTGCGCTTGATCTAGCGCCGTTCCCGGTCGATGCGGAGCCGGTAGCGGAAGGCGTCGCCGCGGTAATACACATAGTCGAATTCGACAGGCGTTCCGTCCCGCGTGAACGCCAGCCGTTCAATGTGCAGGACCGGCGAGCCCGTTTGCACGTCCAGATAGGCCGCCAGCGTGTCGTCGGCGATCAGCGCCTGGATGGACTGGTCCGCATGGCCGAGGGGGAGGCCGTAGTCCTTTTCCAGGATCAGGAACAGGTCGCGGCCGGCGAGGTCCTCGCGGGCCAGGCTGCGGCCGAGCTCTTCCCTGACGTAGGTGATGTCGAAGGAGATCGGCTTGTCGTCCAGGTAGCGCACGCGGCGGATCTCGGTGACGGGGGCGCCGACGGGGATGCGCAGGCGCTCGGCAATGTGTGCGTCGGCCGGCAGCTTGGCCAGGCCCACGACCCGGTTGCGCGCCGAGTAGCCTTGTTCCGCCATGGCTTCGGCGAAGCCCTGCAGGCGGGCCAGTTCCTGGGTCGCCTTCTCCTCGGGCTTGGCGACATAGGAGCCCTTGCCCGGAATGCGGAAGATCATGCCGTCCCGCTCCAGGTCGCCCAGCGCCTGGCGGACGGTGATCCGGCTCACGCCGAAGAGGGTCATCAACTCCTTCTCGGACGGGATGCGGGCGTGGTGCTGCAGCGTGCCGTTGAGGATGTCGCCGCGTACACTTTCGCGCACCTGTTCGTAGAGTGGTACGGGCGGAGCGAGCGGTGTGCGGGGATTCAGTGCGGATCCGTTCATCAGGCAACCCTGCTCAGGTGGCGTTTGGGGGGCTCGGCCGCGTCGGCCTGTCTGCTGGCGGTGTCCTGCTGCAGGGGGTCCGAACTGAGTACCCGCTCGAGGATGAGCTCCTCCTGCGCCGCGAAGGCCGGGTTGCCCCGGTGGCGGGGGCGTGGCAGGTCGATTCGTTCGTCCAGGGCGACCCGGCCGTCTTCGAGCAGGATGACCCGGTCGGCCAGCGCCACGGCTTCGGCCACGTCGTGGGTGACCAGCACGGCGGTGAAGCGCTGGCGTTGCCACAGGGATTCGATGAGGCGTTGCATTTCGATGCGCGTCAATGCGTCGAGGGCTCCGAGGGGCTCGTCGAGCAGCAGCAGCGAGGGTTCATGGACCAGGGCGCGGGCCAGCGCCACCCGCTGTTTCTGGCCGCCGGACAAGGAGGACGGCCAGTCGCCGGCACGTTCTCCAAGGCCGACGTGGCGCAGGGCTTCTTCTGCCTGGGGGCGGGCGTGCCTGTCGAGCCCGAGGGCCACGTTGGCGATGACGGATTTCCACGGCAGCAGCCGGGGCTCCTGGAACATGAAGCGCACGTCGCCATGGGCATTGGCCTGGTCGTCGTTCAGGCTCACGCTGCCGGCGGTGGGCGATTCCAGGCCGGAGAGGATGCGCAGCAGCGTGCTCTTGCCGCAGCCGCTGCGGCCGACGATGGCCACGAACTCGCCGGCGGCGATGCTCAGATCGAGGTGTTGCAGCACCTTGCGCACGCCATAGGTCTTTTCCAGGCCGCGGACGGCGACGGACTGGCCGCCCTTGTGGGAAACCGCCTTCAAGGTGGGAGGTGTCGGGGTTTGAGAGGTCATGGCGCTCACTCAGTGTTGGGGCTGATAGCGGGGGTGCCAGCGCAGGCTGGTGCGTTCCAGCCCGCGGGCGAGCATGTCGGCGAGCTTGCCGAGCAGGGCGTAGAGCAGGATGCCGACCAGCACCACGTCGGTCTGCAGGAACTCGCGGGCATTCATCGTCATGTAGCCGATGCCGGACTGGGCCGAGATGGTTTCGGCGACGATCAGGATCACCCACATGAAGCCGAGGGAAAAGCGCACACCGACCAGGATCGACGGGAGGGCGCCGGGCAGGATGACCTCCCGATACAGCTGCCAGCGGGACAGGCCGTAGCTGCGCCCCATCTCGATGAGCCCCTTGTCCACCGAGTGGATGCCGTGGAAGGTGTTGGTGTAGATCGGGAAGAACACGCCCAGGGAAACCAGGAACAGCTTGGCCGCCTCGTCGATGCCGAACCACAGGATCACCAGCGGGATCAATGCCAGCGGCGGAATGTTGCGGACCATCTGCAAGGTGGAGTCGAGCAGCGTTTCGGCGCTGCGCAGGCTGCCGGTGAGCAGCCCGAGCAGCAAGCCCAGGCCGCCGCCGAGCGCGAAGCCGGACAGGGCCCGCAAGGTGCTGATCCGCATGTGGTTCCACAGCTCGCCCGACTCCGCCAGCGTGACGAAGGCCTTCAACACATCCCACGGTGCGGGCAGGATGCGGGTGGACAGCCATCCCAGGCTGCTCGCCGTCTGCCAGGCGGCGAGCAGCAGGATGGGCAGGATCCAGGGCACGGCGCGGCTGAAGAGCCGGTTTTCGGTGTGCGTGCTCATGATCGTCGATCCGCGGCCGTGCGCCTCAGCGCTTGGGCAGCAGCGCGTCCTTCACCAGGACGGGCTTGGGAATCAGCTTCAGCTGATGGAAGGTGTCGGCAATGCGCTGCTGTTCGGCGGCGACCGTATCGCTGATCGGTTTGACGCCGAAGTTCTGGCGATTGACGGCAAGTTCGGTGGTGGCCAGGTCCAGGCCGAGCAGGGGGGCAATCTGGCGGGCGACTTCCTTGCGGTTCTGGCTGGCCCACTGGTCGCTCTTGGCCAGTTCGTCCAGTAGTGCGGTGAGGATCGGGCCGTGCTTTTCGGCGTAGGGGCGGGAAGCCAGGAAGAAGGCGTGGTTGTTCACCGCGCCCTTGCCGTCGGCCAGTACCCGCGCACCGATCTGCTTTTCGGCGGCGGCGAGGAAGGGATCCCAGATCACCCACGCATCGACACTGCCGCGCTCGAAGGCGGCACGGGCGTCGGCCGGGGGCAGAAAGACGGTTTCCACGTCCTTGTATTGCAGCCCGGCTTTTTCGAGCACCCTGACCAGCAGGTAATGGACATTGGAGCCCTTGTTGAGCGCAATCTTCTTGCCCTTCAGTTCGGCAACGGTCTTGAGCGGAGAATCCTTCGTCACCACGATGGCTTCGCCGGCGGGTTCGGGCGGTTCGTTACCCACATAGACGAGATTGGCGCCGGCCGCCTGCGCAAAGATCGGCGGGGTTTCGCCGGCCTGGCCGAAATCGATGGCACCGACATTCAGGGCTTCGAGCAGAGCCGGCCCGGAGGGGAATTCGACCCATTTCACGGAAACGCCCAGCGGGGCCAGGCGCTTTTCCAGGGAAGCCTGGGCCTTGAGCAGCACGAGGGTGCCGTATTTCTGGTAGCCGAGGCGCAGCACCTCGGGTTCGGCGGCTTGTGCGCCATGGAAGGCGGGCAGCAGGCCCAGGCCCAGAAGGAGACCCAGAGCGTGACGACGGGCAGATTTGAAACGGTTCATCGTGCAGTCCTCGAAATGAATCAATTGAAGAATCACCGGCAATGGCGATTCGGCTTTCATTCATTATCGGGATGGCCTCATTGCATCCGAACCAATTTTTCCGAATTAGCTTATTAGATTTAGTTGTGACGTGTCAGAACCTGTTATATCCGGTTCTGACTAAGCTAATTAAAATAAATTGGTTCCCCGGAAATAGGGCCGCGGATAACTTGGCGGCACTGCGCAGCACCGACAACGACCTATTTCCTGGAGTACGACCTTGAGCCTCGACTTTCTCTGGTTCCTGCCTTCGGGCGGCGACACACGCTATCTGGGCACGACAAAGGGCGCCCGCCCGGTGACCCACAAATATCTGCAGCAGGTGGCGGTCGCGGCCGACAACCTCGGCTACGACGGCATCCTGATTCCCGTCGGCAGCGGCTGCGAAGATCCGTGGATCACGGCAGCCACGCTGGCGCCGCTGACCGAGCGCCTGAAGTTCCTGGTCGCCGTGCGGACCGCGGCGGCCCTGCCGACCACCACCGCACGGATTGCCGCAAGCCTGGATCGGGCGACCAATGGTCGCCTGATGATCAACGTGGTGGCGGGCGGTAACGCAGCCGAGCTGGCCGGTGACGGCATCTTTCTCGATCACGACCAGCGCTACGAGGAGGCCGACGAGTTCCTCACCATCTGGCGCAAGCTGTTGTCCGGCGAAACCGTGGATTTCGAGGGCAAGTACCACAAGGTCGAGAACGCCCGCCAGAAGTTCCTGCCGGTCCAGAAGCCCACGCCGCCCGTGTATTTCGGCGGCTCGTCACCGGCTGCCCATGAGCTGGCGGGCAAGCACGTCGATGCCTATCTGAGCTGGGGCGAGCCGCCTGCAGCGGTGGCCGAGAAGATCGCCGACGTCCGCGCCAAGGCGGCCAGGCATGGCCGGACCGTCAAGTTCGGTGTGCGCCTGCACGTGATCGTGCGGGAAACCAACGAGGAGGCCTGGGCGGCGGCCGAGCAGCTGATCAGCCATGTGGACGACGAAACCATCGCGGCCAGCTTGAAGGATTACTCGGCCTACGATTCCGTCGGCCAGCAGCGCATGACGGCCCTGCACGGCGGCAACCGGGACAAGCTCGAGGTGAGTCCCAACCTGTGGGCCGGCGTCGGGCTGGTGCGCGGTGGTGCAGGTACGGCCTTGGTTGGCGATCCGCAGACCGTGGCGGCGCGCCTGCTCGAATATGCGGATCTCGGGATCGAGAGTTTCGTGCTGTCGGGCTATCCGCATCTGGAAGAAGCCTATCGCTTCGCCGAGCTCGTCTTCCCGCTGTTGCCCGGCAAGGCCCATCTGGCACAGGCCGGGGAGGCGGTGACCGGTGGTCCGTTCGAGGGCATCAGCCGGCGCCCTGCCGCTTCGCCGGAGAACGCCCGCGCAGCCTGAAGCGCCTCCCAACGTATCGGTCGTCGACGAGCCGGTGAGCACCGGCTCGTCGACGTAACCCTGTATCAGCGCATTCAGCTTCGCGTGGGACAGGCCGCTGCCTGTTCGCAAGCGCGCCGGCCGATGTGCGCATGTTTGCCTGTTTGACTATCGAACCATGACCCAGAAGATCATTGATTTCCGCAGTCGTCCGGCCCTGCTGGACGATTTTTATGGCGCCACGCCAGGCACGGCCAGTTTCGAGTCCGCCAGATGGCTGAACCGCCGCACGGGCTCGACGCAGGACGACCATTTCGTCCGCTCCCTGACGGTGGACGGTTACGTGGCGGAGGTCCGCGAAAGCGGGATCCACCGTGCGGTGGTGGTCGGTCGGGATACGCCGGGGCTGCGGATCTCCAACGACCGCATCCATGCATTGACGTCGCCTCATCCCGAGCTGATCGGCCTGGCGTCGGTGGACCCGCAGACGACGGGCGTCGAGGCGGCCATCCGGGAGGTGGAACGGGCGGTGAACGTCCTCGGCCAGAAGGCCGTCAATATCGAGCCCGGCTTCGGTGTCCCGGCCCTGCTGCCGGACGACCGCCTGTATTTCCCCTTGTATGAGGCGTGCCAGAGCCTCGGCGTGCCGGTGTGCCTGATGAGCGGCCCGACCACGCCGGATCTGGACTTCAACGATCCGGCGGCGGTGGGGCGTGTGGCCCGGGCTTTCCCGCACTTGCCCATCGTCTGCTACCACGGCTTCTATCCGCGCGCCGATGAAATCGTCGGCGTGGCCTTCCGCTACGAGAACGTCTATCTGGTGCCGGACATGTATCTGTTCGCACCCGGCGGCCGGCGCTACGTGGAAGCCGCCAACGGGGTACTGCAGGACCAGTTCCTGTTTGCGACCTCGTATCCGTTCCGTGCGATGCGGCAGACGGTGGACGATTTCCTGGCCCTCGGTTGGCGCGAAGAGGTGCTGCCCAAGCTGCTCCACGACAACGCCGCGCGCTTGCTCGGCCTGTAGCAGACGACGAGCCCGACAGCGGCCGAGGCGGTGCAGCTGTCGAGCCCGGGGAGCCTGGGCGTCAGTCGATGGCGAACAGGCGGGCGGCGTTGCCGTACAGGAGTTTGTCCAGCAACGACTCCTTGAAGCCCAGTTGCTGGAAGTCGTCGATGCTCTGCCGGATGGGCCGGAAGGGATAGGACGAACCGAACAGCAGCTGATCGCCAAGGAAGCCGTTGGCCGCGTCCACGTAAGCCTGGCTGCCGGCGACGAAGAGATACATGTCCGGTACGAGGTGGATGTTCTCGTAGCGGAAGGCCACGCCCAGCGCCTGCTGCACGTTCGGCCAATAGCCGTGGTAGCAGACGATGGGCAGGCTGGGGAAGGCTTGCGCCACGCGGGCCAGGGCGGCCGGATCGTTGAAGCGCGGGTCCGGCGTGGTCGGGCCGCTCATCAGGAAGACCGGCACCTTGAGGTGGGCGCACAGCTCGTAGATCGGGAAGTAAACCGGGTCGTCGGCGTGGCGGGCCGGTTCGCCGAAGCCGGGCTCGATGTCGATGCCGGCCAGCCCGAGGTCGCGGATCGCCCGCTCGGCTTCGTCCACGGCGGCTTGGCCTTGCAACTGCGGATCCACGCCGGCGATGCCGAGGAGTTCGTCGTGCCCGTCGGTGATCCGGTGGATCAGGTCGATCGGCAGGTGTTGGCCAGGCGTGTGGCGGCCGACGACCACGGCCTTGCTGAGGCCGGCTTCCCGTACTTCGGCGAGGAAGCCTGCGGGTGTCCGGGAACGGGCGTAATGTTCGTCGTCGCCCCGGGTGCCGACGCGGCGGTTCAGCCAGCGGGCGGTTTCATTGGCGGCGCTTCCCGGCGTGGCGCCGAAGAAGTCGTGCAGGTAGGCGGGGCGACAGCGCAGGTCGATGACGCGGGTCATGCGGTTACCTTTTCGGTGTTGTTGGAATTGACGGTCCGGGCATCGAAGGGGCCGCCGGTCATCACGTGGTCCTGGATGGTGACCGGCTTCTTGCCCGGCAGCAGCGGGAAGACCAGTTCTGCAAAGCGATAGGCTTCTTCCAGGTGCGGATAGCCGGACAGCACGAAACTGCTCACGCCGAGGTCGGCGTATTCCTTCAGGCGGGTGGCCACGGTCTGCGGATCGCCGACCAGCGCGGTGCCGGCGCCGCCACGCACCAGGCCGACGCCGGCCCACAGGTTGGGACTCACTTCCAGCTTGTCGCGGCGGCCGCCATGCAGGGCGGCCATGCGTTGCTGGCCGACCGAATCCATCGCCGCGTAGCGGGCCTGGGACTTGGCGATTGTCTCATCGTCTAGGCGGCTGATCAGGCGCTCCGCGGCAGCCCATGCTTCGTCGTTGGTTTCCCGCACGATCACATGCAGGCGTACGCCGAACCTGACCGTCCGGCCATGCCTGGCGGCCCTGGCGCGGACATCGGCGATCTTTTCAGCGACGGCGGTGGGGGGCTCGCCCCAGGTCAGATAGGTGTCGACATGCTCGGCGGCCAGCTCGTGGGCGGCCGGTGACGATCCCCCGAAATACAGGGGCGGATAGGGGCGCTGGACGGCCTCGAAGAAATTCCGGGCGCCTTCCACGCGGTGGTGCTCGCCATGGAAGTCAACGGTTTCCCCCTGCAGCAGCCGCCGCCAGATTGCCAGGAATTCCGAGGCCTCGGCGTAGCGCGCGTCGTGATCGAGGAAGATGCCGTCCGCCGCCAGCTCGGTGGAGTCACCGCCCGCCACCACGTTGAGGAGCAGGCGGCCGTGGGTGGCTTGGTCGAGGGTGGCCGCCATGCGCGCGGCGGCGGTCGGGCGGGTGAGGGCCGTGCGCAGGGCGACCAGCAGCTTCAGGCGCCGGGTTGCGCCGGCGATGCTGGCTGCGGTCACCCAGGGGTCGAGGCAGCCGCTGCCGGTGGGAATCAGGATGCCGTCGTAGCCGAGGTTGTCGGCGGCGACGGCGATCTGCTGCAGGTATTCCTGGGTGACCGGGCGACCGGTGTTGGATTTGCCCAGATAGCGGGTGTCGCCCGAGGTGGGCAGGAACCAGAAGATGTCGAGACTCATGACGGTCCTAATGGGTTGATATCGGGAGGCGCGGTGTCATGCCGGTATCCCGGCGAGGGCCTGCTCCAGGTCGGCGATCAGGTCGTCTACGGCCTCTATCCCGATGGACAGGCGCAACAGGTCGTCGGGGCACAGGCTGTCGGGGCCTTCGACGGGGGCGCGGTGCTCGACCAGGCTCTCCACCGCGCCGAGGGACGTGGCCTCCTTGAAGAGGCGCAGCCTGCCGGCCACGCGGCGGGCGCCGATGGCGCCGCCCTTGACGCGGAAGGACAGCATGCCGCCGAAGCCGTCACGCATCTGGCGTGCGGCGATCGGGTGGTTTGGATCGCCGGGCAGGCCGGGGTAGCGGACTTCGATCACCGCCGAGTGCTTCGCAAGGCGCTGGGCAACGTGAAGGGCGGAGCGGCTCGCGGTCCGTACGCGCGGAAACAAGGTCCGCATGCCCCGTAGCAGAAGCCAGGCTTCGAAGGGGCCGAGTATCGCGCCGGCCTGGCCGCGGTACTGGCAGATGGTCTGCCAGTCGTCCGAGTCGGCGCGGGCGACCACCGCGCCGGCGACCACATCGGAGTGGCCGTTCAGGTACTTGGTTGCCGAATGGACCACGAAGTCGGCTCCGAGATCCAGCGGGCGGGTATGCACCGGCGTCGCTACAGTGGAGTCTACGGCCACCCGCGCGCCGTGGGCACGCCCCAGCGTGCTGGCGGCCTCGATGTCGGTGACCTCCCAGGTCGGGTTGGCCGGCGACTCGATCCACAGCAGACGCGGGGGCGGGCCGGAGAGTGCCTCCTGCAGGCTGCTCAGGCTGCTGTTCTCGTATTCGGCCAGCACAATGTTCCATTGCGCCGCAAAACGCCGGGCCCAGTTGCGCAGCGCCCAGTACATGTTGCGCGGTACGACGAGTTTGTCGCCCGGCTTCAGGATCTGCAGCACCGCGGTGCTGGCGGCCATGCCGGAGGCGAACAGCCGCGCGGCGTGGCCGTTTTCCAGCTGGCACAACAGGGCTTCGGCCGGATCGTAAGCGGGCGATGCGTCGCGGGCGTACAGCCGGCCGCCGCTCAACTGGCCGTTTGCATCCCGGGCGTAGGTGGTCGCCATGTGGATGGGGGCGACCACCTCCTGGAAGGGCGGGGCAAGCTGGCCGAGTGCCTGGGCGGCGGCGGTTTCGGGGCTGACGGCGGGCGGACGGACGGGCGTTGGGCTCATGGCAGGTCGACGATGGGATGGGGGGAACGTGGCGCTATCGCCCACGTTCCCCGTGAGCACCGGATCAGTTCCACGGATGGCGCGGAGGATTGACGCCGTTCAGGTGGTAGTTGCCGATATGGAAGTACTTCCAGCGCACCGGGTCGTGCAGGGTATGGACGCGGGCGTTGCGCCAGTGCCTATCGAAGCCGTGGGCGGCCAGCGTGGCGCGGGTGCCGGCCAGTTCGAAGAGGCGATTGCTCGCTTCGAGGGCGATCTCCGTCGTCAGCACCTTGGATTCCGCGGTGGTGAGGGTGGCCTCGTTCACGCTCTCTTCGCTCGGCGTGGCCAGGGCTGCATCGATGCGACGTCCGGCCCGCTCGAGCAGGGCTTCGGCGGCGTGCAGGCGGATTGCCAGCTGACCGACGGCCGAGATGGTCAGCGGATCTTCGGCCGCGGTCTCCTTCCCGCTGTCGATCCACGGACGGCTCTTCTCGCGCACGAAGCGGATGGTGTCGTCCAGGGTGCCGCGGGCGATGCCGGCGTCGATGGCGGCCTGGATGATCTGCGAGATTGCGCCCGCCGCGGTGGGGGTGTCGAAAGCCAGGATCGGCACCACGCGGCTTTTCGGCACGCTCACCTGCTCGATCTTCACCGAGCCCGAGGCGGTGGTGCGCTGACCGAAGCTGGACCAGTCGTTGATCACCGTCAGGCCCGGCGCATCCCGGTCGGCGAAGACCAGGTAGCCCTTGCCGTCATCATCCACGGCGACGATGGGAACGACGTGGGCGAGCAGCGCGCCAGTGGTATAGAACTTCTGGCCATGGACGATCACGTGATCGCCCTTGTCGAGCACCTTGGTTTCGAAGGTCGCCACGTTGCGGCTGTTCAGCTCCGAGAAGGCGTTGCCGAAGCGGTAGCCTTGCAGCGCCAGCCCGAAAAGCTCGCGCTTCTGCTCTTCAGTTGCGTCCAGGCCAATGTGGGCGACCAGCACCAGGTGGTTCTGGGTGATCTGGGCGATGCTGGAATCGGCTGCGGCGATGATCTCGATGACCTCGGCCACGGTGGCGTAGGAGACACCGGCGCCGCCGTAGGCCTTGGGGACTGTGATGCCCCACAGGCCCGATTGGGAATAGGTGTCGATCTCGCTGATGGGCAGGAAGCCTTCACGGTCGCGCAGGGCTGCTTCCTGGGCGAATTCCCGTGCCAGCTGATGGGCGACAGCGACGGCTTCCGCGTCGTCGCGGATCACGTGGGCAGGTTTTGCCGGGCGTGGTCTGGGCGCGAAGGGAAGGGGCGAGTTGACGCGCGGGCGTTCAGCGATGGCGGTGTTTGAAGTGCTCATGGGGGATCCTGTGGTCGAATGCGGGACGGGCGGGGCCGGCAAGGGCACCCGCCCCGGGGCTTACTTGCCGCTGCCGATCTGCCAGATGTACGGCGGCTCGGTGCCGTTGATGCTCCAGTCGCCGACGATGCGCGCCTTGTAGATCAGCGGGTTGTGGGTGGCGACGGTGCGTGCGTTGCGCCAGTGGCGGTCGAGGGCGCGGCTTTCGCTCGCCGCGGATGCGCCCAGCGCGTTGAAGAGATCGCTGGAGGCCCGGATGATCAGCTCGGAGACGATGATCTGGGCCTTGGCGGACTCGATCTCCGCGTCGATGTTGGCGGCTTTCTCGCGCTCTTCATCACCGCCGAAGCGTGCCTCGTAGGCCCGCTGGGCCGGCTCGGCGGAACGGATTGCGGCGGCCTCGGCGGCATAGACCAGCGCCGAGATCTGCCCGATCACCTGCTGCACCTGCACGTCCTGGGCAACCTGCGGGGCGTTGCCGGTGCTGAACACGCGATGCCGCTCCCGGACTGCGCGGGCCGCGTCCCGTTCGACGGCACGGCCGATGCCGGCCTGGACCGCCAGCAGCACGAGCTGATAAAGCGCAGTCTGGTACTTGAAGCGGGTTGCGAAGTCGATGACGTTGTCTGCCTCGACCAGCGCGTTGTCGAAGCGGGAGGTGCCGCTGCCGGTGGTGCGCTGGCCGAACCCGTCCCAGTCGTCTTTCTGGGTGATGCCGGCCTGGTGCGTGCTGACCGCGGCGATCACGTCGCCGTCGTTGTCCGTTCGCTTGGCGTACACGTCGATCCAGTCGGCGAAGATGCTGCCGGTGCTGTAGTACTTCTCCCCGTTGAGGCGCCATTTGCTGCCGTCCGGAGAAACCCGGGTGATCACTTCGCCGAGCTTGACGGTGCCGACCTCGGTCCAGGCGTTGCCGACGATGTCGCCTTCGACGAAACGCTGGAACCACAGGGCGCGCTGGGGCGAGGGGGCGGCGTTGAGACGGTCCTCGACGAAGGCGAAGTGGCCGCGCAGGGCTTGCGGCAGGTTGGAGTCCGCTTCGGCCAGCTCGATCAGCAGGCGGACCAGTTGGGGCAGGGAGGCACCGCCGCCGCCGAATTCCTTCGGCACGCGGACCGCGCCGAAGCCTGCCTTCTTCAGCCATTCGATGGGTTCGTAGGGCAGCTGGCGCTGGCGCTCCCGCTCCAGCGCGCCTTCGGCGATGCGCGCGAAGATCGGGCGGAAACGGGCCGCCAGGGCCTCGTAGTCCGTACCGGTGGACAGCGGATTGTCGTTTCGGGTGTCGCTCATGTGGATTGTCCTTGCTCTGCGGAGCCGGCCGTCAGGCGGCGGCCAGTTCGGTTTCCCGTTGTGCTTCGAGTTCGCGGACCAGCGGCAGCACGTGCTTGCCGAAGTACTCCACCTCTTCCTGGAAATGCAGGAAGCCGGTCAGCACGAGATCCACGCCGACCGCCTTGAGGGCGACGATGCGTTCGGCCACCTGGCGCGGGGTGCCGATGAGGTTGGTCTTGAAGCCGTCGTTGTATTGGACGAGGTCTTCGAACGTGGACTTGGCCCAGTTGCCTTCGCCCTCGGGGCTGGCCTTGCCGGCCTGGGTCACGGCGTCGCCGAAGGCGCGCACGGCAACCGGGTCGGCCTTGTCGATGATCTCCTGGACGACGGCGCGCGCCTCTTCCTCGGTGTCGCGGACGACGACGAAGGCATTCACGCCGACCTTCACCTTGTGGTTGTTGGCCGCCGCCTTGGCGCGGATGTCATCCACCTGGGCCTTGATACCCTCGACCGTATTGCCATTGGTGAAGTACCAGTCGGAAACGCGGGCGGCCATGTCACGCGCGGCGCGGGAGCTGCCGCCCTGGAAGATCTCGGGGTGGGGCTGCTGCAGGGGCTTCGGCTTGAGGCTGTAGTTGTGGAAACGATAGAAGTCGCCCTTCAGGGTGAAGTCGTCCTGTGTCCAGATGCCCTTGAGGGCCTGAATGAACTCCTCGGAGCGGCGATAGCGCTCGTCGTGCTCCAGCCACGGCTCGCCGATTGCGGTGAATTCGCCCTTGAACCAGCCGCTGACGATATTGACGGCGATACGGCCCTTGGTGAGGTGGTCGATGGTCGCAATCTGCTTGGCCAGCACGGCAGGGTGCCACGGGCCGGGCAGGATGGCGGCAATGACCCGGAGTTTCGTGGTTGCGGCCAGCAGGGCGTGGGAAATGGCCACCGATTCGTGCTGGTATTCGGCGCCATATCCGGCGGTAAAGCGGATTTGCGAAAGGGCGTATTCGAAACCGGCGTCTTCGGCGATTTGTGCAAGGCGGCGGTTGTAATCGATATCCCAGCTGGTGCGCTGTTCGATCTTGCTGACGACGAGGCCGCCGCTGACATTGGGAACCCAGTAGGCAAACTTGACCGGCGTATTCGATTGGCTCATGAAACTATCTCCTGGATGGCAAAAGGGTGAAATGGCTGGATTCAGGCGGCCGCAAGGTCCGCTTGGGGCTGGCGGCGTTTTTTCAGGAAGGGCAGGGCGCGGGTGACGGCCAGATCGATGCGTGCCTGAAGGCTTTCGCTGGTGACGCGGTAATTGTGGAAGTCCGCTTCCGAGCCATAGACGCCGATGGGCAGGGTGTGCGCCTGGAAGAAGCTGAACAGCGGCCGCAGTTGGTGATCGATGACCAGCGCATGGCGCTCGCTGCCGCCGGTGGCTGCCAGCAGGACCGGTACATCGACCAGCGCCTCGTGATGGATGAAGTCGAACAAGTGCTTGAAAAGACCGGTGAAAGAAGCGCGGTATACGGGGCTGGCGACGACCAGCAGGTCCGCCTGTTCGATCGCGTGGATGTCATCCAGGATGTGGCGCGGAAGATCGGTGGGGGTGACGACTGCGCCCAGTTCTGCGGCGATCGCGGACAGGTCGACGATGCGAATGTCCGCCGGTTGGTGGCGGGCGAGTCCATTGACGATCTCGTCCACCAGGACGCGCGTCCGTGACGGCTTGTACAGTCCGCCGGATACGGCGACGATCTTCGGCTTGGTGCTCATGCAATTTCTCCAGTATTAAATTCGTGTGATTGGATGGTTCGTCCGCTATTTGCGGTGTGGAAGGGAAATAGCAGCATCCATGCCAGATGAAATAAAGCTGGGTATTAATGAAATCTGCGGTGAATGAGGCTGTGAAAATGGAGTCGATTGGTGCTTTTTTCAGTTTTTGGCCTTGAAAACTCTTGCTCTCTGCAGGCATCCGGAATAGGAAATCAAGAAAAGCTTATTTCCTGATTTGGAAATGCTGCTGGAGAAGCACTTCATGAGCACCCCGTGCTGCCAGGGACGCTATTTCTGAAGTTGGGGCGGTGGCAGAGCAAGGTAGAGACGGAGGCGGCTGAGCCTGGGCCGGGAGGAAAGGCGGTGATGACTCCAAAGCAGCAACGGCCACCTGATGAGGGTGGCCGTTGAGGTGCGGGGCGGGTACGCCGGGGATCAGGCGGCGGCTTCAAGTAGAAGGCGGGCTGGCGAATGATCGCGTCTGAACTGCTGGAGACCCGTGTTGCGGTGTTGATATGCGATCAGCTGGGCAATTGAGATGATCCGCAGATCGTGCTGGCGGGCAAAGCGCAGCAGATCCGGGCGGCGGGCCATCTGGCCGTCGTCCCGCACGATCTCGCACAGCACGCCACCCGGCCGCAGGCCGGCCAGCGTGACCAGATCATGGGCGGCTTCGGTGTGTCCGGGGCGACTGAGCACGCCGCCTTCGCGCACGCGGAGGGGAAAGATGTGCCCCGGACGGGCGAGGTCGCCCGGCATCGTGTCCGGGTCGGCGAGCGCGCGTAGCGTTGCCGCCCGATCGCTCGCCGAGATGCCGGTGGTGGTGCCGTGCCGGTAATCGACGGTCACGGTGAAGGCCGTGCGGTGAGGGTCGGTGTTTTCCCTCACCATCAGGGGCAGGGCAAGCTGGTCCAGGCGGGCGCCAGGGAGCGCGATACAGACGACGCCGCTGCTGTAGCGGACCAGAAACGCCATTTTTTTAGGCGTGATCTTTTCGGCGGCGATGATCAGGTCGCCTTCGTTCTCGCGATCGGCGTCGTCCACGACGATGACGAATTCGCCGTTGCGGATCGCCGAGACGGCATCTTCGACAGAATCAAAGGCGGGTGTGGTCGTTGTTGCATTCATGATGGTCTGGAGGAACGGCTCAGGAGTAGAAGGAAGGCGTGGGGTAGCTGCCGTTGAGGCTCCAGTCGCCGAGTTCGCGGATCTTGTAGGCCACCGGATCGTGCAGGGTGTGGGTGCGCAGATTGCGCCAGAAGCGGTCGAAGCGCAGCGCCGCGGTGGTTGAGCGGGCGCCGGCCACTTCGAACATGCGGCTGGTCAGATCCAGTCCGGCACGGGTGGTCGCAACCTTGGCGGTGGCCACGTTGACCGCCACCTCGCCGCGTTCCGTTTCGCTCAGGTCGAGGTCGCGGACCCAGGCGGCGTCCAGGGAATGGGCTGCCCGGTCGGTGAGCAGGCGGGCACCTTCGAGACCCACCCAGAATTCGCCGTAGGTGCCCAGCACATAGGGGTCCTCGGTAGCGGCGGCAACCTGCGCCGCCGGCCAGGCGCGGCTTTGTCCGCTGGTGTAGCGCCGGGCCTCTGCGAGGGCACCTTCGGCGATACCGAGGTAGATGTTGGAGAGGATCAACTGGGCGATCAGCGGACGCAGACAGGCGAACGGCGAGCTCAGCGGGCCCGGCACAGCCAGCACCTCGTGGTGCTCGATGCGGACCCGGTCGAAGCGGGCGCTGCCGCTGTCGGTCTGGCGCTGGCCCATGTTGTCCCAGTCGGGGAAGAGGTGGATGCCCTCGCGGTCGCTCGGCAGCGCGGCGATCAGCAGCTTGCCGCTGCCCTCATCGATGGCCGAGGCGATCAGCATGTCGGAATCGAGTGCGCCGGAGCAGAAGCTCTTCTGCCCGTTGAACTCGAGTCTGCCGTCACGTGGCGTACAGACCGTACGGGTATCCAGGGGATTCAGTGCATTGCCCCAGAACCAGTCGTGGCTGACGGTCTTCTCGAACAGGGGGCGCCACTGAGCGGGGCTGCCGAACAGGCGGACAGTGGCCAGCAGGAGGTGCTGGAAGGCGAAGACGTGGGCGACCGAGCTGTCCACACGGGCAATCTCCCGGACGATCTGCAGGGTTTCGGTCCAGGTGGCGCCGTGGCCACCGTACTCGACGGGAACGATCAGGCCGAGCAAGCCGCTGCGTCTGAGCGCATCCCGTTCCTCCTTGGGCGTGCCGCCCGTCTGGTCGCGGTGGACTGCGGTACGGGCGAACTCCTCGGCCAGGGCGCGGGCAACGGCCAGGGGGGCGCTGGTGGACGCCCGGAGGGCTTTCGTCTCCGGTGCTTCGAGCAGGGTGTGCATGGTTTCTTTCTGTTCTCTCATGATCGATGGAAGACGGGGGACACGGAATCCCCAGTGATTGGCGCAGGCAGAACAGCAGGGAACGTGCCATTCATCCGGGCGGCGGAATGGCCGGTTTTCGTGTCATGGATGCGTGAAGGGGAGCACTCGTGCGGATCTTGTGCTGCTACAGAAGCAGTTGACGAAGATGGGGGGCGAAGTCGGCACGATCCGCCGGGATCCGGAGGTGCTCGCAGCGGCGGTGCTGATTTCGGGGCATTGCTGCCGTTGATCTGCTGACGGTTGTGCAGTGCGGGTGCTGGATGATCAGCAATTCCGTCGGGGTTTCGCGGAAAACCTCGTGGCACGTTTCCTGCGAAGCCTTCCCGGTCTTCTGAATTCCGGAGTTTCCGATTTGACTTCTGTGTTGACGGGTCCCTGCGGCGACGCCAGCGAGATCATTGCGCTGGATACCCCCATCAGGATCGCCGAGCGGCTTGCCGCGCAATTCTCCATCACGGCCCCCGAGCGGGATTCCCTGGGTGGAACGCCAAAGGCGGAACGCGATGCGCTGCGCGCCAGCGGACTGCTGGCATTGTCGATTCCCACCGAATACGGCGGCCTCGGTGCCAACTGGCGCCAGACCATGGACGTGATCCGGGTGCTGTCCCGGGCGGACAGTTCGATCGGCCATGTCTTTGCGTTTCAGCACCTCATGCTGGCCACGGTCCGCCTGTTCTCCAGGCCGGACCAATGGGGTGCCTGGTTCGAGCAGACTGCGCGCCACAACTGGTTCTGGGGCAATGCGCTGAATCCGCTGGATCGGCGCACGACCAGCCGGCGCCTGGATGGCTGGTACGAGTTTTCCGGCAAGAAGAGCTTTTGCTCGGGAGCCTTCGATTCCGAAATGCTGATCGTCTCGGCGTATGAGCAGGAAGAGGCACGCAAGCTGATCATCGCGGCGATTCCCACGGCGCGCAGCGGCGTGAACGTGATCCAGGACTGGGACAACTTCGGTCAGCGCCAGACCGACAGCGGCAGCGTCAATTTCGAACGGGTCCGTATCGAGGAGAAGGAGGTGCTCGCCGATCCGGGGCCGCTCAGTACGCCGTTTGCGTGCCTGCGTCCGCTGATCGCCCAGCTGATCCTGACCAATATCTATGCCGGCATCGCCGAAGGCGCCTATGCGGACGCCCGCAAGTACAGCCTGAACGAGGCCCGGCCGTGGCACCGTTCGCCGGCGGAACGCTTCGAGGACGACCCGTACGTCTTGCATCACTACGGTGAATTCTGGGCGAGCCTCGATGCCGTGCGGGTGATGGCCGAGCGGGCCGCGGACATGCTGGATGCGGGTTGGCAGAAGGGCGACCGTCTGACGGACGGGGAGCGGGGCGAGATCGCGCTGGCGATTGCCTCGGCCAAGGTGCTGGCCACGCGTACCGGGCTGGATCTATGCACCCGCATGTTCGAGGTGACCGGTGCCCGGGCTACCCACGCCGGGCTGGGGCTGGATCGCTACTGGCGCAATCTGCGCACCCACACCATGCACGATCCCATCGATTACAAACTCCTGGAGCTAGGTGAATGGGCGTTGAAGCAGCAATACCCGAAGCCGACGTTTTACTCGTGAACGACGATATTCCTTCCTATTCCGAGCGGATGGCCCGGGCAGGCGACCATCCCGAGCTGGTGTCGTTCGCGGGTGGGGGCGAGGGGCGTGTGGATAGCCGGCTGTTGACCATGCCGAATCCTGAGGTTCTGTCCAAGTCGATCCGCGCCACCGCCCAGGTTTTCGAGGATCCGAAATCCAAGGCCCTGCTGGCACGTATCGAACTCGTCGCTCCCAGCGAGGCCAATGTCCTGATCATCGGCGACACGGGAACCGGCAAAGAGCTTATCGCGCGGCACGTTCATGCACTGAGTGCGCGTCGCAATGGTCCGTTTGTGGCCGTCAATTGCGGCGCGTTCTCCGAAACCCTGGTGGAAAGCGAGTTGTTCGGACATGAGAAGGGGGCCTTCACCGGGGCTTTCTCATCGAAGGCCGGCTGGTTCGAGGCCGCCAACGAAGGCACCTTGTTTCTTGACGAGATCGGCGACCTGCCCCTGAGCATCCAGGTCAAGCTGCTGCGGGTCCTGCAGGAGCGCGAGGTTGTCCGCCTGGGGGCGCGCAGGCCGGTGCCGATCAATGTGCGCCTCATTGCGGCAACCAACGTCAGGCTGGAAGAGGCGGTCAAGGCCGGGCATTTCCGGGAGGATCTGTTCTACCGCCTGCGCGTCGTTCATCTGGAATTGCATCCGCTACGCGAGCGCCCTGGCGACATCCTTCCGCTGGCCCGCCACTTCGTCAATAAATACCGGCGCCGGCTCGGCTACGGTGAGGTGACGATCCGTGCCGACACCGAGCAGAAGCTGTGTCAGCACGACTGGCCGGGCAATATCCGTGAGCTCGAGAACGTCATTCACCACGGCTTGCTGATTGCCAAGAACGCGGTGTTGCGGCCGGAAGACCTGTATCTGTCCACGCTCAAGCTCGACCGGGACGTCGAGCCGGTGGTGGAGGCGGCGGCGGAGCAGGCCGTCGATCAACTGGAAAAAGCCTTGCTGGCGCTTTTCGAGGAGTGCCATGAGGATTTGTTCGACAAGATCGAAGAAGTGGTGATGCGCACGGCCTACCAGTATTGCCATTGCAATCAGGTGCAGGCCGCACGCCTGCTGGGGGTCAGCCGCAATGTCATCCGGGCGCGCCTGATCAAGATCGGGGCCATCTCGGCCCTGAAATAGGCCCGGAGCGGCGGCCGGGCGGTCGCCGCAGCCGGGAGATCCAACAACACGGGGGGTTCCCGATGGATAGCAAGATGAAATCCCTAAGGCATGGTATGCACGACCCCTCGGTCGCGCTGGCAGCGTTTCGGCGGGGGGGCGTGGTGATTCTCGCGCCGTCCTCCCGGCAGGGTGGGGCGTGCCTGGTCGCCGCCCTGGAGAGCGTGGGGGAGAGCACGCTGTCCTTTCTGCGCCGTCACACCCGGGGTGTGGTCAGTGTGTTGCTGCCCGATCGCCAGCAGCACGGTATCCGACTGTTCCTGTCGAGCATCAACGATCCCGAAGGCGCGGCGCTCGTGGAGCGTTTGAAGGGACTGCCCGGCGAGGATCTGGAGCAGGGGCGCGCGCAAGCCGGACTGCTGCCGGTGCTTCACGCACTGGCCGGCAATCCTGAGGACGCCGGGCGCATCGCGGTGGACTTCGGGGATCCGTTCGTCGCCATGAGCGGCGCGGGAACGCTCAGCTGGCCGGACAGCGACCCGGTCGTCTCCTGTCTGGCCGGTCGCTGTGGGCTCGTCGATGCGGCGCTGATCTGTTCCCTGTTCGACGATCGGGGGCGCTGTCTCCAGGGCTCTGAGGTGGAGGCCTTCGCCATTGCCCACGGGGTTCCGGTGATTCATGCCGAGGATCTGGACGCTTCGATGGTGGAGGCCGGGCCGCGCGTCACCCATGTGGCGTCGTCACGGCTGCCGACCCGTCATGGCGAGTTCATCCTGCATGCCTATCGTTCCGCACTCGACGGGGTGGAGCATGCGGTCCTCGTTTGGGGGGATGTGGCGGAACAGGACGGAGTTCCGGTCCGTCTGCACTCGGAATGCCTGACGGGCGATGCGTTCGGCTCCCTGCGCTGCGATTGCGGCCCCCAGCTCGACATGTCCCTCGCCCGCATTGCCGCAGGGCGCCGTGGAGTGTTGATCTATCTGCGCGGACATGAGGGGCGTGGCATCGGCCTCGGCCACAAGGTGCGTGCCTACGCCTTGCAGGACGAGGGGCTCGACACCGTCGATGCGAATGTGGCGCTGGGCTTGCCGGTGGATGCGCGCAGCTTTGTCTGTGCGGCCGATATCCTGCGGGATCTGCAGGTGCGCTCGGTGCACCTGCTCAGCAATAATCCGAAGAAGCGGGACGAACTGGTGCGCGCCGGCATTCCGGTTCATCGGGTCATCCCTGTCGTGCCGCCGAGCACCAATGACAATATCCGCTATCTGCGGACGAAGAAAGTCAGAATGGGACATGACCTGCCATTCGAGTGAATGAGCGTTTCAAGTCAATTCCGGCCCCGCGAGGGGCTTTTTTCTTTTCTCCCCTCATCAATCCATTTCCCTCATTTCCCTATTCAGACTGCTTTCCTGGAAGCACCTCATCAGCATGCGTGATTCGATTCATGGCAGGGCGGAAAATGTGCAGGGTATTTACGGGCTTCAAAGGGGCTATTTTCCTGGAACGGAAACTGCTTACTAGGAAAGCGGCGCAACCCGGAATCAATTCGGGGGTGGCCGAAATAGAAACAGGCGGTGGCACGAATTGCAGTTCGTGTCGAAAGTGAATTGATCCAGGAATTGTCGCAATGCAAAGCTCCAGGACGGATGCGGACAGGCTCGGGGACGCCCCGGCGACCTTGCCGGGATGGCTGCTCGAACAGGCCCGGCGTCGGGCAAGTACCGTTGCGCTGCGCCAGAAACGGCTCGGAATCTGGCACGAACGTACGTGGTCGGCGTTGGCCGGCGAAGTGGCCCAGGCTGCGGCGGCCCTCGAGGCGGATGGATTCGGCTCCGGTGATGTGCTGGCCTTGCTCGGACATCCTTGCGCGGAGGCGCTGATCCTCATGCTGGCGGCCCAATGGCTGGGTGGCGTCGCAGCACCCTTGCCGGTCGAGGCGGAAGAAGAGGCGCTGGCGGAGA
Source organism: Zoogloea sp. GDB6 (assembly GCF_056724105.1). NCBI lineage: Bacteria > Pseudomonadati > Pseudomonadota > Betaproteobacteria > Rhodocyclales > Zoogloeaceae > Zoogloea > Zoogloea sp. GDB6. The sequence goes on from NZ_CM161497.1 coordinate 2,298,394, forward strand.
TGTTGCGAATCCTTGCGCCGAAGGTGGCCCACGGTGAGGATCAGGAGCAGGTCGACCGCCTGCTCGCGGCGGGCTTTGACGGCCCACGGCTGGTATTCGCGGATGCACGCGGGCTGCACACATATGGTGGGGCTGGGCTGGCCGCCTATCCGGCCTGGTTGGCCGGTGGGGTGGGCCGGAGGGTTCCACCTGTGTCGGCAAGCGCAGCCGGTGTCGCCGTCCGCTACGCGGGCCCCAGCGCCTGGGATGGCGCCGATGCGGACGTGCTGCACCACGATGACCTGGTGGCAGGTGCTGTGGGCCTGCTACGTACCACCGGGCTGAGCGAGAGGGATGCAGCCTTCGCCGGCCGCCGTTTTGCACCGGCGGGCCTGGTGCGCTATCTGCTCGCGCCCTGGTTGATCGGCGGGCTTTCGATCAACGTGGCCGAAGGTCTGGAAAGTCGAGACCGGGATCGGCGGGAGATCGGGCCGACCCTGGTGGTCGGCGCCGCCCACACCTACGCCAGGCTGCGTGCCCGGATCGAGGCGCGGCTGCCGGCCGTGGGAAGCCGCTGGGGCAACTGGCTGGCGCGCGCCTTGACCCCGGCCGGTGGCGGCTGGTTGGTGCGCCTGCTCGTCCTGTCACCCCTGCGCGAGGTGGCCGGATTGGCACGGGTGCGAGTGGCAATCGTCGTTGGTCCGCAGCCGGACGAGGCCACCGTCGCTTTCTTCCGTCGCCTCGGCATCGAACTCCAGCACGGGCCCGACCTCGCACCGGAGGGGCGGGAGGCGGGCACGCCGTCGCCCCGGGTTCCTTTCGAACTGACCGTCTGGGGGGCCACGTGAGCACGGTGGCCCGCCCGCTGGCGCCGGGCGCCGACGTGCCGTTGCTGGCGGTTGACGGCATCTCGTTGTCCTTCGGTGGCGTGAAGGCCGTCACCGACATCTCCTTTGCGGTCCGCTCCGGCGAGATCTGCTCGCTGATCGGGCCGAATGGAGCGGGTAAGAGCTCGCTGCTCAACGTAATCAATGGGGTGTACCGCCCCCAGCGAGGGCGGGTGGTGTACGACGGAGTGGCAGCGGCGCGCATCACGCCGCGCCGGGCCGCGCGGAGCGGGATTGCGCGGACCTTCCAGAACGTGGCCTTGTTCAAGGGCATGAGCGTGCTCGACAACGTTCTCACCGGCCGGAACCTGCATGTGCGTGCCGGCTGGTTCCGGCAGGTGCTGGGGCTGCGCGCAGCCCGTGACGAGGCCGATGGCCACCGCCGCAAGGCCGAGGAGATTTTGGCCTTCCTGCACATCCAGGCCTATCGCGACACGCCGGTCGGCAAGCTGCCCTACGGCTTGCAGAAACGCGTCGAACTGGCCCGGGCGCTGGCTGCGGAGCCGCGCCTGCTGTTGCTCGACGAGCCGATGGCGGGCATGAACCTGGAGGAGAAGATGGACATGAGCTGCTTCATCCTCGACATCAATCGGGACTTCGGGACGACGGTGGTGCTCATCGAGCATGACCTGGGCGTGGTGATGGACATTTCCGACCACGTGGTGGTGCTCGACTATGGCCGCAAGATCGCTGACGGCGCTCCGGCCGAGGTGCGCGACAACCCGGATGTGATCGCCGCCTACATCGGCAGCGCGCATTAGGCGGAAGGGAAAGGCGAGATGGATTTCTTTCTGGAAGTGCTGATCGGCGGGCTCCTCGCCGGCGTCATGTATTCGATGGTGGCGATCGGCTTCGTGCTGATCTTCAAGGCCTCGGGCGTCTTCAATTTCGCCCAGGGCTCGATGGTGCTGTTCGCGGCGCTGACCTTCGTCAGCCTGCTGGAGCGGGGGTTCGCATTCTGGAGCGCCTTTGCGGCAACGCTGGCATCCATGCTGGTGCTGGCCTGGGCCATCGAGCGCGGCGTCCTGCGGCATCTGGTGAACCGGCCGCCGATCACGTTGTTCATGGCGACCCTGGGGGTCAGCTTCATCATCGAGGGGCTGGCCCAGCTCCTGTGGGGTGCCCAGGTGCACGGCCTCGACCTCGGCATCAAGGATGAGCCGCTGGAGTTCGGCGGCGTCCTGCTCAGCAGTTTCGACCTCTTCGCGGCAGGCACGGCGGCGGCCCTGGTGCTGGCCTTGTCGCTGCTGTTCAGCCGGACCCGCATCGGCCTGTCGCTGCGCGCGGTGGCCGACGACCCGCTGGCGGCGCTGGCGGTGGGGGTCCGCCTGCAAAGGATCTGGGGTGTGGTGTGGGCGGTGGCGGGCTTCGTCAGCCTGATCGCCGGGCTGCTGTGGGGGGCACGTCTGGGCGTCCAGTTCTCCCTGTCGCTGGTGGTGCTGAAAGCCTTGCCGGTTCTCATCATCGGCGGCTTCTCGTCGATCGGCGGTGCCATCGTCGGTGGCCTGATCGTCGGCGCGAGCGAGAAGCTGGCCGAGGTGTATATCGGGCCGTTGATCGGTGACGGCCTGGAGAACTGGTTTCCCTACGTGCTTGCGTTGTTGTTCCTGCTGGTGCGCCCCGCGGGCTTGTTCGGCGAACGCGCCATCGAGAGGGTCTGATCATGTTCTTGTCCGAAACCGGCCAGTTCAGCACCCGTTATGCGGACGACCGCCGGGTATTCCGCCTGCGCCAAGCACGCCTGGGAATCGTCGCCCTGCTGGCTTTCGCCTATCTGGCAGTCCCGCTGTGGGCCAGCGACTACTGGTTGAGCGCCATCCTGATCCCGTTCCTGGTGCTGTCCCTCGCGGGGCTGGGGCTCAACCTGCTCACCGGCTACGCGGGGCAACTGTCCCTGGGGACTGCAGCCTTCATGGCGGTGGGGGCGTTCGCCGCCTACAACTTCCAACTGCGCGTCGAGGGGCTACCCTTTCTCGCCAGCTTCCTGCTCGGCGGGTTGGTGGCGGCTGCCGCAGGTGTCGTCTTCGGCCTGCCCAGCCTGCGCATCAAGGGCTTCTACCTGATCGTGTCGACGCTGGCGGCCCAGTTCCTGGTGGAGTGGGCGCTGACCAAGTTCGGCTGGTTCTCCAACTTCAATCCATCCGGCGTGATCACCGCGCCGCCGCTGTCCGTCCTCGGCGTGGATCTGTCCTCTCCGGCGGGGCGCTACCTGCTGACGCTGGCGGTGGTCACGGTGCTGTTCGTCGTGGCCGTGCGCATCGTGCGTTCCGATCTCGGGCGCAGCTGGATGGCCGTCCGTGACATGGATACGGCGGCGGCGGTGATCGGCATCCCGGTGGCCCGCACCAAGCTGCTGGCCTTCGCGATCGGCGCCTTCTATTGCGGTGTGGCGGGCTCCCTGTGGGCCTTCGCCTACCTGGGAACGGTGGAGCCCCACGGGTTCGACCTCAACCGCTCGTTCCAGGTCCTGTTCATCGTCATCATCGGCGGGCTGGGGAGCATCCTCGGCAACTTCCTGGGGGCTGCGTTCATCGTGTTGCTGCCGCTGTTGCTGAGCAACCTCGGAGGCTCCCTGCTCGGGGGCATCATCGACCCCGGGGATACCGAGAACCTGCAGAAGATCCTGTTCGGCGTATTGATCATCCTGTTCCTGATCCGTGAGCCCGAAGGGCTGGCGAGCCTGTGGCGAGGGCTGTGCGCCCGAGCCCGGGTGTGGCCCTTGCGGGACTGAACGCACCCCCTTTTCCCTTTCACCTGAAACCGTGCATCACGGAGCGGCCTGGCCAGCTGCCCCGGGACGCGTCACGGGTGTGCCTGGCGCGCCCATCATTTTCCACTGGAGTCGATCTATGACCGCATCACGTTTTTCCCCACGCCGCCTGGCGGCCGCATTCAGCCTCGGCCTGGCCTTGGCCAGCGGCGCTGCCTTCGCTGCCAACGAGCAGTATTTCCCCTTGCAGAGCTATCGGGTAGGGCCCTACGCGGCCGGTGGCACCGGCTTTTTCGGCGGCTTCATCGACTACATGCAGCTGATCAACGCCCGCGACGGGGGCATCAATGGGGTCAAGCTGACCTGGTCCGAATGCGAGACGGAATACGTCGTCGAGAAGGGGGTCGAATGCTACGAGCGCCTGAAGAAGGGCCTCAACGGTGCACCTGCGGCGGCCACCAATCCCCTCAGTGTCGGCATCGCCTATGCCACGCTGGAGCGCTCCACCGCCGACAAGATTCCGCTGATCACCATCAACCACGGGCGCACCGATTCTACCGATGGCAGCGTGTTCCCCTACGTCTTCCCGCTGCAGCTGAACCCCTACAGCGAGGTGTCGGCGATCGTGAACTACATCGGCCAGAAGGCGGGCGGCCTCGACAAGCTGAAGGGCAAGAAGATCGTCACGCTCTACCACGGCTCGCCCTATGGCAAGGAAACCATCCCGATCCTCGACATCTTGGCCAAGAAATACGGCTTCAGCGTGACTCACATCGAAGTGCCCCATCCGGGCACGGAGCAGCAGTCCCAGTGGCTCAACATCCGCCGCATCAAGCCGGAGTGGGTGATCCTGCGCGGTTGGGGGGTGATGAACCCGGTGGCCCTGAAGACCGCCGCGAAGACCGGCTTTCCGGCGGACCACGTGATCGGCAACATCTGGAGCAATTCGGAGGACGATGCGGCTCCGGCCGGCGACGCCGCCAAGGGATTCATCTCCATCACCACCCATCCGGCCGGCACCGACTTTCCGGTTCTCAAGGACATCGACAAGCAGGTGGTGAAGGCCGGCAAGGGCAACCTGCAGGATCCGAAGCGTTTCGGCAACGTGTATTACAACCTCGGGGTGGTGAACGGCATCCTCAACGTGGAGGCCGTCCGCATCGCGCAGGCCAAGTTCGGCAAGCGTCCGCTCAGCGGCGAGGAAGTGCGCTGGGGCTTCGAACACCTCAACATCGACAACAAGCGCCTGCAGGAACTCGGCGCGGTCGGACTGGTGCAGAACCTCAAGCTGTCGTGCGCCGATCACGAAGGCGGCGGAGCGGTGCGCTTCCAGCAATGGGATGGCACCCGCTGGAAGGTGATCAGCGACTGGGTGCAGGCCGACCGTGCGCTGCTGCGCCCGATCATCGAGAAATCGGCCGCCGCCTACGCCAAGGAAAAGGGCATCACGCCGCGTAATTGCGCGAAGGAAAGCTGATCGTGCCGCCCCGCTGCAAGCGCCGGGAGGCATTCGCAGCGGGGCGCTGACTGACTGGACATGGCCATGACAAACGCTCCAATTCTCAGCGTGGAGGACATCCACGTGATCTACGACAAAGTGATCCTCGGCGCCCGCGGCGTGAGCCTGGTCGTGCCGGCAGGCGGTGTCGTCGCCTTGCTGGGGGCCAACGGCGCCGGCAAGACCACGACGCTGAAGGCCATCTCGGGCCTGATCGGCGCGGAGCGGGGCGAGGTGGTCGGCGGGCGGATCGACTTTGCCGGGCACGACGTGCTGCGGTCCGTGCCGGAGGCTTTGGTCGAAGGAGGGCTGGTGCAGGTGCTCGAAGGGCGCCACTGCTTTCCCCATCTGGACGTGGAAGAAAACCTCCGCGTCGGAGCCTTTGCCCATGCACCGTCCCGCGCCGATCTGCAGGAAGGCATCGAGCGCATCTACCGTTACTTTCCACGGCTCAGGGAGCGTCGGCGCAGCCAGGCCGGCTATCTCTCCGGCGGCGAGCAGCAGATGGTGGCCATCGGGCGGGCGCTGATCGGCCGGCCCCGCCTGGTGTTGCTGGATGAACCTTCGATGGGGCTGGCCCCGCAGATCGTCACCGAGATCTTCGAGATCGTCCGGCGCCTCAACCGGGAGGAGGGCGTCAGCTTCCTGCTGGCCGAGCAGAACGCCGCCATTGCGCTGCGCTATTCGGATCACGCCTATGTGATGGAGAGCGGGCGTGTGGTCAGCGATGGGCCGTCGGCCGATCTGGCCGCGCGGGATGACATCCGTTCCTTTTACCTGGGCATGAACACGGAAGGCCGGCGCAGCTTCCGTGAGGCCAAGCATTATCACAGCAGGCGCGCCCGGGAATAGATCTTCGAATTGAACGCGTCAGACTTTGAATAGGCCGTGCATCGAAAGTGCACGGCCTTTTTGTTTTATTTTGCACTCGCCTCTTGTCCCTGAAAAACAATATCGGCATTAAATAAATGCTGGAGGGGAGGCATGGAAATAGCAGTGGATGTTTCTCGGGGAGCATGTTTGCCATTTTGCCTGTTATTTCCAAGGGTTTTTCGTGGAATTTTATTGGCATGCCTTCTGCTAATAGAGGGGCGTAGGAAATATAAATAAACCCCGATAGGAAAAAAATGAGAAACACCACTATTGCTGCCCTGCTGCTCACTGTTTTCAGCACCTCCGCGCTGGCCCTGGACAATGTCACCATTTTCGGCACCGTCGATATGGGCTATCGATGGAGTGGCAAGAACATCGATCCGACGGTCGGCAGCCAGTCGCGCATCGACTCCGGCACCAGCGTGCCGAGCCGTCTGGGCTTCCAGGGCTCCGAGGACATCGGCAACGGCCTCAAGGCGAGTTTCGTGCTGGAGGCCGCAGTCGATGCGGGCACGGGGGAATTGACCGGCGGGGGCGGCTTCAGCCGCCAGGCCTTCGTGGCCCTGGGAGGCCGGTTCGGGCGCATCGCGCTTGGGCGCCAATACACGCCGGGCTACCTGCTGACTTCGGAGATCGATCCGTTCAGCAGCGTTACGGTCGGCCAGTACAACAACGTGTACCTGACCGAATACCGCTGGGACAACCAGGCCACCTATTTCTCGCCGGACTGGCAGGGCTTCTCCGTATCGGCGGCCTATACGGCCAACGGCTACGGCCAGGAGTCCATTGCCAACCGCGGCAGCGGGGCGGTCGGCGACGTGCGGGGGCTGTCGGTGGTGCCCCAGTACCGGAACGGTCCGCTCCTCCTCGGCGTGCACCTGCAGGAACTGAACTCGCGTACCTCGGGGCTCGATGCGAGCGGCACCCCGGTGGCGGTTTCGTATGACGGCAAGAAGGTGCGCGTCTATGAGGCCGGCGGGACCCTCGACCTGGGGGTGGCCAAGCTGGCCGCGCTGTATGGCGTGCGTCGTGCCGGGACCGCCGATTTCAGCCCCGACACGGGCGCGCTGGCCGGCAAGAACAGCCGCCAGTGGCTGGTCGGCGCCACGCTCCCGGTCGGCAGCCATGGCACCGTGCTCACGTCCTACGTCCGACGCAGCACCGAACTGGCGGACGGCGCCGGCGACGCCAAGGCCGACCAGTGGGCCGTGGGGTACGAGTACGCCTTGTCCAAGCGCACCGCGCTGTACACCACCTATTCCAGCGTCAATAACAACGCAGCCGGGCGTGACGCCGGCTTCATCAGCTCGGTGGGCGCCGGCTACAACCCGGGCAACGGCTACCAGCGCAGTGCTGCGGCCGGCATCCGTCATAACTTCTGAGCCAGCCGGGAGGACCGTCATGAACGCGCGAGAGTCCGCCGTGGCCCCCCCGGTGCCGCGGGCCGTCGAATTGCTTGACCATCTTCACCGCTGGGCAGCGGTGCGGCCCCGGGAGCTGGCATTGGTACACAAGCGCTGTGGCCAGTGGAAAGGATGGTGCTGGGCGGATGTTCACCGCGAGGTGACGCAGCTGCGCGAGGCCCTGCAGCATCGGGGTTTCGGTCCCGGCGCACGCCTCGCCGTGGTGGGCGCCTACGAGCCGACGCTGTTGGTGCTGGCCCTGGCAGCCCGCGCGACCGGCGGGCAGGTGGTTCCGCTACCTCGGACGCTGGCCGGGGCCGCGCTTGTCGAGGCACTGGGCGCCCCGGGGGAGGCACACCTTTTCATTGCCGAGCGCGACAGTGCCGCACGCCTGCAGGCCGCTGTCGAGGGGGGCGTCCGATTGCAGCGCCTGTATCTGGCGCATCGGCCGACATGGCGCTGCGCCGATGTCGTGGCCGAAGGTGTCGCCGAGCTCTACGCCGGGCAGCCGTTGCCGGTGCAAGGCCGGCGTGCCTGGCACCACCTCCGCGCCGCTGCGCCGGTGTGGGCGGAGGAGGGGACCGAGTGGGCCGAAGGGCTTGAATTGCTGTGCGAACGGCTGGTGATCCACGGCGAATCCCTGGCTTTTCCGGAGGGGATGGCGTCGGCCTCACGGGATCGGTGCGACATCGCTCCGGCAACGCTGCTGCTGTCATCGTCCCGCGCTCACGCGCTGCATGCCGAACTGGAGGATCGCGTGGCGGCACCCGGCAGCCTGCGCCGCCGGGTATGGGACTGGGCTCGGCGCGGCGTCGGGCGGACCGGCCTGCATCGCCATGTTTACTCAAGGGTACGACGCATCGTCGGCCTGCACCGGCTGCGCGCTGTGGCCCCGGCCGCGATCGATTCAGCATGGTTGCGCCCGTTGCGGGAGAGCGGCCGATGAGCGTACCCATGCCTTCCGGCCAGATCCTCGACGTGCGCGATATCTCCCTGTCGTTCAAGGGGGTCAAGGCGATCTCGGGCCTGTCTTTTTCCGTGCAGCGCGGCGAAATCTGCGCGTTGATCGGCCCCAATGGCGCCGGCAAGAGCTCGCTGCTCAATGTGCTGAACGGGGTGTACCGGCCGGATGCCGGCGAGGTGATCTTCGAGGACATCCACTATCGCCGCATCACGCCGTTGGAAGCCGCCCGCCGCGGTATCGGCCGTACTTTCCAGAACAATGCGCTGTTCAAGCGCATGAGCGTCATCGACAACATCTTGAGCGGGCTGTCCCGGCACGCCCGCGCAGGCTTCTTCGCGCAAGCGCTGGGCTTGCCCCCGGCTCGGCGGGAGGCTCGTGAACATCGCGAACTGGCCGAGCGCACGCTGGCGTTTCTGGAGCTCCAGGCCCATCGCGACACCCCCGTCGGCAACCTGGCCTACGGCCTGCAGAAGCGGGTCGAACTGGGGCGGGCGCTGATCGCCGGGCCGAGCCTGCTGCTGCTCGACGAGCCGATGGCCGGGATGAACGCGGACGAGAAGCGCGAGATGAGCCGTTTCGTCACCGAGGTGAACCGAGGCCTCGGCACGACGGTGGTGCTGATCGAGCACGACATCGGGGTGGTGATGAGCTTGTCGAGCCATGTGGTGGTGCTCGACTACGGGCGCAAGGTCGGCGATGGCACCCCAGCCGAAGTCAGGGCCAATCCCGAGGTGATTGCCGCCTATCTCGGCACCGTGCAATGAGGAGGCGCAGACGATGAATTTCTTTCTGGAAACCCTGTTCGGCGGCCTGCTCGCCGGCACCATGTATTCGCTGGTGGCGATCGGTTTCGTGCTGATCTACAAGGCCAGCGGCGTCTTCAATTTCGCCCAGGGTGCCATGTTGCTGTTCGCCGCGCTGACCTGCGTCAGCCTGCAGGAGGCCGGCCTGCCGTTCGCCGCCGCGGTGGCGGCCAGCGTGGTGGTGATGGGTCTGCTGGCCCTTGCCATCGAACGGGCGGTGATGCGTCCGCTGGTCGCACGCTCGCAGATCACCCTGTTCATGGCCACGCTGGGCCTCAGCTTCATCATCGAGGGGCTCGCTCAGGGCCTGATGGGGGCCGAGGTGCGCGCCCTCGACCTGGGCATCGACGATGTGCCGGTGTTCGTCGGCGATGTGATGCTCAGCCAGTTCGATCTCTTCGCGGCAGCGACCGCCGCGGTGCTGGTCCTCGTGCTGGCACTGCTCTTCAACAAGACACGGGTCGGGGTGTCGCTGCGCGCGGTGGCCGACGACACCCGCGCGGCCTTGTCGATCGGCATCAACCTCAACCGCATCTGGCAGATCGTATGGGCCGTGGCCGGCGTGGTCGGGCTGGTCGCCGGCCTGCTGTGGGGCGCCCGCCAGGGCGTGCAGTTCTCCCTTTCGCTGGTGGTCCTGAAGGCGCTGCCGGTGCTGATCATCGGCGGCTTCACGTCGATCGGCGGGGCCATCGTCGGCGGGCTCATCGTCGGCGCCGCCGAAAACCTTGCCGAGGTTTATGTCGGCCCCCTGGTGGGTGGCGGCATCACGTCGTGGTTCGCCTACTTCCTGGCCCTGGCCTTCCTGTATGTCCGTCCCGCCGGCCTGTTCGGCGAGCGGGCCATCGAACGAGTCTGAGAACATGTCGAATCTCTCCCATCAGCTTCCCGCACCCTTTGAGCACGCGCCGCTGGCGCTGGTCCCGCGTGCCATCCCATGGGGAGCGGCGGCACTTCTCATCGTGGCGTTCGCCGGTGTGCCGTGGCTGGCCGGCGACTACTGGCTCAACGCTATCCTGATCCCCTTCCTGGTGCTGTCCCTGGCCGGGCTGGGTCTCAACCTGCTGACCGGCTATGCCGGCCAGACCTCGGTCGGCTCGGCCGGCTTCATGGCCGTCGGGGCATTTGCGACGTATGCGTTCCTCTTGCGCGTGCCGGTACTGCCGCTGCCGGTGGCCCTGCTGGCGGGCGGGGCGGTCGCGGCAGCGGTCGGCTTCGTGTTCGGTATCCCGAGCAACCGCATCAAGGGCTTCTACCTGATGGCGACGACGCTGGCGGCGCAGTTCTTCCTGGAGTGGGTATTCACCAAGTTCCCGTGGTTCTACAACCATGCCTCGTCCGGCACCATCGCGGCGCCGCGCCTGGCGTTGTTCGGCCACGACATCTCCGGCCCGGTCGGACGCTACTTGCTGACCTTGTCGGTGGTGACGCTGCTGACGTGGGTCGCCCGTAACCTGGTGGGCAGCCGCCTGGGCCGCAACTGGATGGCGATCCGCGACATGGATACCGCTGCGGCGGTGATCGGCATCGATGTGGACCACCACAAGCGCCTCGCCTTCGCCGTGAGTTCCTTCTACCTGGGCATCGCCGGTGCGTTGTGGGCTTTCGCCTACCTGGGCACGGCCAGCGCAAGCAGCTTCGACATCAACCGGTCGTTCCAGATCCTGTTCATCATCATCATCGGCGGCATGGGCAGTGTCGCCGGCAACTTCATCGGCGCGGCCTTCATCAGCCTGTTGCCGATTTTCCTGAGCCAGGCCGGCCAGGCCTTGCTGGGCGGCAACGTCGATCCCGGCCAGATCCAGAATCTCCAGAAGATCATCTTCGGGGCCCTGATCATCACCTTTCTGGTCAAGGAGCCGGAAGGGCTGGTGCGTCTGCTGGCCAGTCTGCGTGAACGTCTCGCGGTGTGGCCGCTGCGCTTCTGAGTGCGGTCCGCCTCCGCACACCTTCCAAACCCGATAGAGAGAACCCCATCATGACCACTTTCCTCCGGCGCGTGGCCGTTGCGGCCGCGCTCGCCGCGGCTTTCTGCGGCCACGCCGATGCTGCGCCCAGCGAGCAGTTCTTCCCCCTCGCCACCTATCGCGTCGGCGCCTATGCCTCCAGCGGCATTCCGGTCTGGGCCGGGATGATCGACTACCTGCGCTACATCAACGAGGTGGAGGGCGGTATCAACGGCGTCAAGCTGGTCTGGCAGGAATGCGAGACCGAATGGACGGCCGAAAAGGGCATCGAGTGTTACGAGCGCTTCAAGAAGGGCCTCAACGGCGCCCCGGTGGCGGTCTACCACCCCAACGGCGCGCCTGCCGCCTACGCGCTTTCGGACAAGGCTGCTGCCGACCGGATTCCCCTCATCACCCTCGGTTATGGCCGTACCGAGGCCACGGACGGTGCCGTGTTTCCGCACAACTTTCCGGTGATGCTGACTTTTTACAGCGAGGCCTCGGCGGTCATCAACTACATCGCCCAGCGCGAAGGCGGCTTCGCCAAGCTGAAGGGCAAGAAGATCGCCACGGTCTATCACGACTCCGCCTACGGTCGCGAGACCCAGGGACCGCTCAAGCTGCTGGCGGAGAAGTACGGCTTCGAGAACATCCAGATTCCGGTGGCCGATCCGGGCAACGAGCAGTCCAGCCAGTGGCGCCAGGTACGCCAGGCCAAGCCGGACTGGGTCTTCCTGCGCACCTGGGGCGTGTCGACGCCGGTGGCGATCAAGACGGCGGCGCGCTTCGGCTTTCCGGCGGACCACATCATCGGTGACATCTGGGCCAGCTCCAACGAGGACGTGCTGCCGGCCGGCGATGCCGGCAAGGGCTACCTGGCACTGACGCCTTACCCCGGCGGCGCCGACTTCGACATCCACAAGCGCATCAAGACCCACATCCTCGACAAGGGCAGGAGCGACCTGAAGGACCCGAAGAGCTTCGGCAGCGTTTATTACAACTCCGGCCTTGTGAACGCGGCCATCGCCGTGGAGGCAATCCGCGCCGGCCAGAAGAAGTTCGGCAACCGGCCACTCACCGGCGACGAGGGCCGCTGGGGCCTCGAACACCTCAATCTCGATGACGCGCGCCTGAAGGAGATCGGCTTCCTGGGCCTGATGCAGCGCCTGCAGCTGTCGTGCTCAGACCACGAGGGCGGCGGTTCGGTACGCGTCCAGCAGTGGGATGGCAAGAGCTGGAAGCTCATCACCGACTGGGTGTCGTCCGACCGCAAGACCCTGCGTCCATTGATCGACGCCAAGTCCGTGGCGTATGCCAGGGAGAAGGGCCTCGTGCCACGCAATTGCGCCCGCGAGTCCTGATCCGGCTGTCCATCTTCCGATACCAACGATCCATTTCCAGCAACAGAGAAACGACGATGTCCAACATCCTGAAGCGCACCCTCATCGCCGCCACGCTGGCGGCCTCCGTCCTCGGCGTCAATGCGGCCAGTGCCGCCGCCAACGAACAGTTCATCCCGCTGCCCACCTACCGGGTCGGGCCCTACGCATCGAGCGGCATTCCCTGGTGGGCGGGGGTGATCGACTACCTGCGCTACGTGAATGAAGTCGAGGGCGGCGTCGACGGCGTCAAACTGGTCTGGAAGGAGTGTGAGACCGAATGGAGCACCGATCGCATCGTCGAGTGCTACGAGCGCTACAAGAAGGGCGACAACGGCGCACCCACGGCTTTCTTCTTCACCCACAGCACGCCGGCCTCATATGCCCTGATGGACAAGGGCGTGGCGGACAGAATTCCGTTGGTGGACCCGGCTGGCGGGCGCACCGAATCCACCGACGGCAGCGTCTTCCCGTACGCCTTTCCGCTGCTGCTCAACTACTACAGCCAGGCCTCGGTGGGCATCAACTACATCGCGCAGAAGGAGGGCGGATTCGACAAGCTGAAGGGCAAGAAGATCGTCACTGTCTTCCACGATTCCGCCTACGGCCGCGAAACCCAGGCGCCGATGGCGCTGCTCGCCAAGAAGTACGGTTTCGAGAACATCCAGATCCCGGTCGCCGATCCGGGCAACGAGCAATCCGCCCAATGGCGTCAGGTTCGCCAGATCAAGCCGGACTGGGTCTTCCTGCGCACCTGGGGGGTGTCGACGCCGGTGGGCATCAAGACGGCGGCGCGCTTCGGCATTCCGGTGGACCGTCTCATCGGCGACGTGTGGGCCGGTTCCGAGGCCGACGTACTGCCGGCCGGGCCGGCGGCCAAGGGCTACCAGGCTATCGCACCCTTCCCCGGCGGGGCGGGCTTCGAGATCCACAAGCGCCTTAAGAAATTCATCCTCGACGCGGGCAAGAGCGACCTGAAGGATCCCAAGTTCTTCGGCAGCGTGTACTACAACATCGGCCTCATCAACGCTGCGATGGCCGTCGAGGCGCTGCGTGCCGGCCACAAGAAATTCGGCAACCGTCCGCTCAACGGCGAGGAAGGGCGCTGGGCCTTTGAGCACCTCGACGTGACCGACGCGCGCCTGAAGGAGATCGGTTTCGTCGGCCTGCTGCAGAAACTCAAGCTGTCGTGCAACGAGCACGAGGGCGGTGGCGCCGCGCGCGTCCAGCAATGGGACGGCAAGAAGTGGGTGCTGGTGACTGACTGGGTGCAGGCCGACCGCCAGACGCTGCGCACGCTGATCGACGCCAAGGCGGCGGCTTACGCCAAGGAAAAGAACATCAAGCCACGCGATTGCAGCAAGGAATCGTGATTCCGCCGGGGCCCGGCGGGGCCCCGCCTTTCACCCCAGCGTGGAGCCTTTCCATGAGTCAACCAGTCCCCGACACTCCGACCCAGGCCTTGCTGGAGGTCGACGACATCGAGGTCGTGTACGACGGCGCCATTCTCGCCGTGGCCGGCGTGTCGCTGACCGTCGGCTACGGCACGGTGGTCGCCCTGCTCGGCGCCAACGGGGCCGGCAAGAGCACGACCTTGAAGGCCGTCTCCGGCCTTGTCCAGGCCGACCGCGCCCGCGTCAGTCGCGGCCATATCCGCTTCCAGGGGCGGCCGGTCGCCGGCGTCGCGCCCCATCTGCTGGCCCGCGAGGGCATTGTCCATGTGCTTGAAGGGCGGCATGTCTTCCCGCAACTCAGCGTCGAGGAAAACCTGCGGAGCGGTGGCTTCCTGCGCGGGCTGCGGCGGCGGGAGATGGAGGCCGCGCTGGAGCGCATCTACGCGTGGTTCCCGCGCCTCAAGGCCAAGCGCAGCACAACTGCCGGGCTCACCTCCGGCGGCGAGCAGCAGATGCTGGCGGTGGGCCGTGCGCTGATGACGCAGCCACGCTTGGTGCTGCTCGACGAACCGTCGATGGGGCTTGCGCCGATGGTCGTCGAGGAGATCTTCGAGATCGTCAGCCAGCTGAACACCAGCGAAGGCATCGGCTTCCTGATCGCCGAGCAGAACATCAACGTCGCCCTGCGCCATGCCCATTACGGCTACGTGCTGGAGAACGGACGCGTGGCCGCTGAAGGGCTCGCCGCTGTCCTTGCCGCGCGGGAGGACATCCACCACCACTACCTGGGCGCTTAGCCAGCTTGCTGCTGAGGCAGCGCCCGAGCAGCAAGCACGCTGCCCCCTCAGCAGGGCAGCGTCGCGCACGCCCGGAAAAGCGCGGCGGCAGGAGGTTGCGGCGGATGGCATGTTTTCTGCGAAACATCGGTATTCCGTGGTGCATGCATACCTGCCGCCAGGCCTCCGCCTCTTCCCGAACACCCACTTGGATATCATCAAATGAGCAAGACCATCCGCTTCAACGCCTTTGAAATGAACTGCGTCGGCCATCAGTCGCCGGGGTTGTGGACGCATCCCCGCGACCGCTCCTGGCAGTACAAGGACCTGGAATACTGGACCGACCTGGCCAAGATCCTCGAGCGCGGCTTTTTCGATGCGGTGTTCATCGCCGACGTGGTGGGTTACTACGACGTGTACAAGGGCGACAACTACCATGCCCTCCACCAGGGGGTGCAGATCCCGGTCAGCGATCCGCTGCAGCTGGCGGCGCCGATCGCGATGGTCACCGAGCACCTGGGCATCGGCATCACCGCGTCCACCTCCTTCGAACACCCTTACACGTTCGCCCGTCGCCTGGCCACCGCGGACCATCACACCAAGGGGCGGGTCGGCTGGAACATCGTCACGTCCTACCTGGAGAGTGGCGCCCGTAACGTGGGTGAGGGCGGCCTGCGGCGTCACGACAATCGCTACGAGGTGGCGGCGGAGTATGTCGAGGTGCTCTACAAGCTGCTCGAGGGCAGCTGGGAGGACGGGGCGGTGCGGCGTGACAAGGCCAGCCGCGTCTTCATCGATCCGGACAAGGTCCATGAGATCGGCCACAAGGGGCGCTATTTCGACGTGCCCGGCTACCATCTGTGCGAGCCGTCGCCCCAGCGGACCCCGGTGCTCTTCCAGGCCGGTGCATCGGGGGCCGGCAAGGCCTTTGCGGCGAACCACGCCGAGTGCGTGTTCGTGTCCACGCCGGCGCGGTCCACGCTGCAGCAATACGTGGCGGACATCCGTCAGCAGGCCGCCGCGGCCGGCCGCGACCCGTCCAAGGTGCTGGTCTATGCGCTGGTGACGGTGATCGTGGACGAGACCGACGAGAAGGCCTGGGCCAAGTTCGAGGAATACAAGCAGCACGTGTCCTACGACGGGGCGCTGGTGTTGCTGTCGGGCTGGAGCGGCATCGATTTCGGCAAGTACGCGCCGCAGGACCCGGTGCGTGCGGTGGAGACCAACGCCATCGTGTCGGTGGTCGAACACCTGGCCAAGGGCGACAAGGAATGGACCATCGACGAACTGGCGCGCTGGGCCGGCATCGGCGGGCTGGGGCCGGTTTTTGTCGGCTCGCCGTCCACCGTGGCGGACACCCTCCAGCAATGGGTCGAGGAGACCGACGTGGACGGTTTCAACCTGGCCTATGCGCTGTCCCACGAGACCTTCGAGGACGTCGTCGAGTACCTCGTGCCGGAACTGCAGCGCCGCGGCGTCTATCCCACGGCGTACAAGCCAGGCAGCTTGCGCGAGAAGCTGTTCGGTGAGGGGCCCCGGCTGCCGGACAGCCACCCGGCGGCCCGTTATCGGGATATCGAGGCAGTGAAAGCCGCGAGCCGCGAAGCGGCCTGAGCGTGCCCCGAGGTGCTCGCCGTCCCGGCACAGGGGCTCGCGAGTACCTCCGGGATAGTCATGACCCCCTTCGGGATAGTCGCGAGTACCCCGGAGGTACCCGCGCCCCCCGCCGAGGGGGTCCGTCCTGTATCAGAGGGCCTCGATTGGGTGCGGGGGATAGGGCGGGTCTGTCTTCGGGGGCCTCGCGAGGAGCTCCCGGACAGGCGGCCCCTATCCCGGAGTCTCTCGCGAGTAGCTCCGGGCTCCTCGCGAGGAGCTTTCGGACAGGGGCCGCCTGTCGGTGGGATAGACGGGGCTGTCCCGGAGGTACTCGCGAGGAGCGCGCGGACAGGGCACGACATTCGCCGAGCTCCTCACGAGGAGCATCCGGATAGTCGCGACGGTTCCGGAAGCGGTCTGGCCGAGCGGATTGCCTGGGCGGAGTGGCCCGGCCCGACGCAGGCCGTCGGACGACAGATAATTTTTCATTTACGCCTTAATAGAATCAACAGCTTGCGATCAGAAACGACACATAACCACATGCTCTTGCGACGCATAACCTTTCATTTTGGGCAGAATACGACGCATAATTTTTCACCGCTTCTTTGGAACGGGGGCAGACTCAGGCTGCTCATGCCCCAATCGCGCATCCAGTAACGCAGCGGTTTCATCTCGACATGACGCCATTGCTCATCGCGACACTAGCCACCGAGGAGCCCGGCTTACCGCAGGCTTCGATCAAGAGAACTTCTCGAAATAGGTGTGGTTTGCCTGCTATTCGTGCTTAAGCTACGCTTCCAATACATGCGTTTCTGATGAGATTTCGCAATGCCTACATCACCCGCTGCCGAGCCGTCTGACGCGGCGCCTGCGGTTCTCGCTTCTGCTGCTAGACCGCGCTACGTCATGGCCGAGTTGATCCATCAATGCGATCTGGAGGCTCCTCTCCCGGTAAACTGGGCACTCTGGGATGTGATGCCCGCGGTGGGCCGAGAGATCCTCGATCCCGACTGAACAGGCATACATGCAGCAAGTGCTCCAGTTCAAGCGCTAAGACTTCCACTTGAAGCTGCTGAGACCCCTGGTCGGGTTTTCGACGTAGGTCTTCATTTGCCTGTTGTGTGCGTCGATCCGGGGTGGAGAACTGAGCCCCTTTGAGGCAGCGTGCCCACTCAATCAGCGCCTAGGTTGAGGATTCATCGTGTGTGTGATTGAGCCGCTTCCATCGCATCCTCAGGTAGTCTGCGCTGGATAGGGTTGTCCCTGTTGGCACTGGCAATCAGAGGGTTGGACGTCAGACGACCGAAGTTCGTGATCGGCGAGTACCCGGGAGGCTCACGCTTTCATGCTGAACTTGGGGCTCATGCATGATGGCCCCTTCACAGATATCGCGCTCTATTAACAAATAGACAGGACTGATATCGGGGCGCAAATGTAGAAGTGCTCGCTCACTCCGTTTGGCCGCTAAGTACTTCTCGTAAGCGGGCGAAGGCAACCGGACTGCCAAGGCCGAGTTCAGGCGCTGTCTTGATCAGTCTTGCGTTATCGGTATCTGCCCAACCGAAATCGTCATCGTCCAATGCGATCCAGTCTTTCAGGTCAGCGCGCTGCACATAGCGAGCGATTTGCTGATAGCGTGTTGCGCGGTCCCACCAGCTATCACGGCCAAGAGGACGGAGCTCAGCGTCTACCGCCATTGCGCTGTGCCACGTAGCTCCAATGACCCGCGCTCGCAGTTCAAGAGGTAGATAATTGCGAGCCCGATTAAAGCGTAGTTCTCGCACCCAGCTGGTGCTCAATACAATCTGAATGTCCGGATGGCAGGCCAGTGCCTCAACTAGCTTTCCGGCCCACATGAATAGCTTCCCATCTGAACGCAACTCTGGGCGACCACGGACGAGGTAGACGGCATCCGGGTGAAGTACGCCGTCGTAATCAAGGAAAAGAATCATGGATATCCAATCTTGTACGTCGGCGGGGTATTCATGGGATGGGTCGGGGATGTAGGCAAAACCAGGTTGAGACTGCAGTATGCGATAGCTGCGGCTTACCGACTCCTCGGCAAGCCGCAGTCTTAGGTCGCCAAGGTGGGGAGAGCCTCGACCGCAGTCTGGACGTGGTTGAGCTGGCCGACGGGCTGTATGCGCTGAATATGTCGCTCATGACCCAGTTGGCTTGGTGTCATGCTTAGCTTCGGCTTCGTCCCAACCCTCCAGCTTCCCCTCCCAGAATGATTCCCACGTCAAACGCGGTGGTCCGCCGTTTGCCGCTTCCGCTTCGGGTCGTTGCAAGGGGGGCCGGTTTTGCCTGAGTGCAGTGGGTTTTTCCTGTGGGGCCTCGGCTGTCCAGCCATCTGGAGCCATGCGCTGTTGCCGCACCAAGTTCCGCACCGCGTCGCGCTCGTAGAGCCGGAGCTGTTTGTTCTTGCCGAACCGCAGCGGCTGCACCAGACCCTGCTTCTCTAAGTTTGGCATGTGCGTGCGATGCATGCCCAGCATCCGCCCGGCCTCCGTTGCCGTGCAATACTGGCCGCGCAGCTGCTTCACTGTCTCTATATCGTCGCGGGTGACGAATCGCCATATTCCCAAGTCGATCACCTTGACGATACCCGTGATGACCCAGTTCGAACGAAACAACGGCACTTTTACTCCGAGCTGCTCGGCCGCAGCCTCAATGGACAGCAAGTCGTCACGCAGCAGTGTGCGCGAGAGCGCCCAGTAGGATTGGCGATCAACCCGCGTAGGACGATACAGCTGTGCGGTACGCTGTAACACTCCCCGACGCAGCAGCACTGCAACCTGCTGAGTGCTGATCCCAAGTAGCTCAGCGACTTCCGATGTTGCGATCCCCTCGCGATTGGCTGTGTTCTGAGGTTCTCCTTTACGTTTCCGACCTGTGCGGGTGGGGTAGTGCTCAATGGCCTGTAGAACCTCGGTGTCGACGGATGCAACATCCACGCGTTTGAACACAGAGGTCAGTACGCGGTCAATGCCAGGGCCACCAATGGCTTTTATGCCCAGGCTTTTCAGTTTCTCACCCAAGTTGGTCGAATTGACGCCCCATTCGCGCGCTAACGTGCCTATCAACGCAAACTGCCCCTCGAATGCGCGGATCTCATCCTGTGAGACCATCATCTTGCGGCACTGATTCACGGCGCGATTACGCCCAGGCAGCCACTCGGCTGCAATGAGAGAGCGGACCACCTCTGGATGTACCTGCAAACGCAGTGCGATTGTCTTCACATCTAGCCAGCTATCATTAGAGGCCTGTTTATTCTCATCGCTATTGAACCTCGGCGAATCACACTCCAACGACTGACGTGCCAAGTAGGATTCGATCTGGCTGAACGGGATCTTGGGCTGACGTCCACCTCCGTCTGGCCAGATCAGTTGCTTAGTTCGAATCAGCGTCGACAATTCAGCCGAAGAAATTCCCAGTACCACGCAGGTCTCGCGCTTGGTCAGCGCAACAGGCGTCGATTTGCCATAGCCGTATCTCCCGACCGGCAACGGTGGAACCTTTTCCAATACCTGCTCGGCGAAATCAACAAGAGGTTGCTCCGCAGTGAGAAATGGCAGCAGTGAGACTCGTGGGTAGGTCATTTCTTGTCGTGCCAGTTGATTTGCGACCTGGTCCACGGCAAATGGACTACCCGCAAACCAATAAGTCGCAAGGGCGAGCCGGTCGAAGGCCGCCTGTGGTGCGTTGCCCAGGCCGTCAAATCGGGCCAAGGCCTCCCAAAAGCTCAACATTTCCGATACTGCTACGCCATTTTTCTGTTCAAAGAGCGACTCTAGTACGAACAGTGGGGCAGACTTAATCTGGGGAGACTTCATCGTGGTCAAAGCGGCATAGCAGTGGTTGCATCTCACCAGACAGCCACGACCGGGAGTCAATATCCTGCCACATGCGCTACAGCGGTCCAGTAGCAGGCAGTCATGCTCAACACAACCGGCGAATGGCAAGATTGACCAATGCCGCCGCCAATACGGCTCTTCTCTCAAACACCGTGGGCAGAATCGTGTGCCATCCGGTGTAAACAGCGACTCCGGCACGGGTAATCCCCCATAAAGGCGCGGGCTGTGTGACGTCGGTCCAGCACGGGACCACGCCAGATTGGCGGCGCCCTCGCCAAGCCCCAGTGCCAGCGTCAGTTCCCGATATCGTTCGGGACGGGTCCAATGCGCAATCAGCGACTCCTCGCTGCTGATGGCACGTACCTTCGAGAGCAGTTGAAAGACCGAAGCATGGCCGTTGGCTTCGGCCGCGCGGATCAGCAGGCTGGCCGGGGACTCATCTTCATAGGGAATGGGCCGGACGGGAAGGGGATGGGTTTTCATCGGCCCTCCCGCAGCACGGCGGCAAGCGCAGCTGGCGAACTCTTAAACGGGTTATCCCTGCTCAGGCTGGCCTTCGCTGTAATGCCGACATTCCAAGCCAGGGCAAAATCTTCCAGCGTCAGTTGGTTGGACTGGGCATCCAGCGCAAAGCGCGCTGCCTCCTTGATCAACGCCATGACGAACGCCGGAGAACCACCGGTTGCGGCATAGATTTGTAGGGCAATATCGAACCGATCCAGATGCGGTACGGCCCGGAATTGCAGTTTGCGCAGCAGCGTCTGCTTGATCTGGGCGAGGAATAGCAGCAGTGTCCCAGGCTCAGTGGCAGTCCCTACCCGCAAGGGAGGCAACGCAAATTCCAGCGGAAAACGTCGAGCAAGCTGGGTGTCGACGGCGAGGATGGGCGCGAACTGGGGAAGGCCGACCAAGCAGAAAGTGACCTTGGTCTCGTTGCTCAGCGATTTAATCCAGTTGCAGACGTTGTTGTTCACCCGCGTGCTAGTTTTACGGATATCGAACAGATGGTGAAATTCATCCAGGAGCACCAACTTGGTTTCACACACGGCCAGCAGCTTGCAGAGCCGCTGGGTCATCTGTGCCGTATTCCCCGCCAATGGACTCGGATCATTCAGTTTGGCCAATAAACTAGCTGCGACGGTCTTGACCGTCGCGGGGGATGGCACCTCCGCGTAAAAGGCCGGGATAAGGGTTTTTTCGACATGCTGCTCAACTTTCGTAGTGTGCGGCATCCGTGCCAGAAGGGCCCTGCAGACCGTGGTTTTGCCCATGCCGCCGTCCGCCAGCAGTAGGCTGCCGACCGGCTCACGATAGACCTCAGATTTTGCGACACAGTCCTGAATGCCCTGCATGGCCTGCGCCCACGCAGGATGCGGGATGACCACTTTATCGAGCAGCGCAACACGTTGCAGTGTGGTGATCGTTTGCATGTTCACCACTCCAGCTCGAACGCGGTGTACGGCCCATTGGTTGCCGCCGCTGCCCCGACATGGGCGGCTTCGGGACTGGGCTGTTCGGGCATCAGCATGGTTGGACTGGGTGCCGCCACAGCTGTATGGCGCGGTTTTGCTTCCGCCATTCGGGCCTGCTGTTGCAGCGCATGGGTCTCACGTCCCTGACCATTGGTGAGCTTGCGTAAGCGTTTTTTGCCGATTTGGCTGGCGCTGCGGATGTCGTCCAGCAGTTGGGCCCGGGCCAGTGCATTTGCGTTCTGCCCGAGCTTTCTCTGATCAGCCTGCGACCATGTCTTTTTGATTCGCATTGACTCAGCGTGCATGTAGCAGTCGAGCCCGACCGTGTATTCGGGATCGGTCGATTCAGCCAGGATGAAAGTGTCTTTTTCGGCGGGGTGCTGAATCAACACCGAGTGCAGGTTCAGATCGTTGACTAGCACCGTCACCCGGTCCGTACCTTGAGCTTGCAACGCCGCAAGTGAATGTGAAAAGTACTCGATGCCATCGACCTGCACCCGCCCATGCTGAATGGTCCGCATCACCGGTTGACGGGCTAGCGCATCGACATCTTCAGCCGAAAGCGACAGCGGCGCGACCACCTTGGCCTGCTCTTCCCAGGCCAGAATCGGCGCGCGGCCGGTGCGGCTATGGACGGTCTGGTGATAGACCTCGTTGACCCATTGCTCGATCAGGCCAGTCAGCTGACTCACAGTAAGGCTGGCGTGCTTGGCTGAGTCGTAGTCACCTCGTGCTAGCGGGTTGGAAAGCGTCGTACCGGACAGTTTCTGAACCAGCCCTCGCGTCAGGGTGTAGAAGAAGCGCTCGATATGGGCTTTGCCGTTTGGGTCCCGGACCTGTGCAGGCGAAATGACGGTGGTGAGCGCCTCACACACTCGGTTGAAAGCAGAGTTTTTGAACTCCACACCGTTATCGGGGACGATTACTACTGCGACGCCGCCGGGTAGCCCTCGATTCGGCCGAGTTAGCATATCCCTCAGCGCTGCAAGTGCAGTGGCGGCGCTGGGTGGATACAAGCTAATGTACATTCCCACCACTGCGCGGGTGCAGACATCAAACAGGCACGTCAGGTATGGCCGCCCCAAAACCTCTCCCGTATCGGGGTCAACCACCTGGATATCCAGATAGTGCGTATCCATCTCGACCATTGAGAGTAGTGCGTCGGCGCGTCTTGTTCGGCCTGCGGCACGGGCAACCCGGCTGGCGGAAAGCTCGCCACGCTGGGCGCGAACAACGAGATAGGGGTCGAGCCGTTTGAGGCGGCGTTGAATCGTGCGCAACGTCGGTAAGTGAATGTCGGTGTGAAATGCCGAACACAAACCCGACTCAGCCAGTTTGCCGACCACATAGCTGCGAATGTCCACCGCGGAGGAGCGTTCGGGTTTGAGGTAGATCTCCTGTATGGCTTGATTGATAAGTTGCTCAACCTCCGGGTCGAACCGCAATGCTCTATTGCCCGAGCCGTCTTTCCTGACTAGGCCTTGCTCGCCCTTCAATTCATAGGAGTACAGCCAGTAAATGACTGCTCGGTCGGTCGGTGGGGATGGGTCGCTTAGTGCTGCAGCAACCTTCTGAATGACAGCATTGAGTGCTCTTCGCGCAGTTGGGTGAGGTAGCTCGCGTATTACTGCTTCCACATAGCTGTGCTTGCGAGTCAGCGCCGAGACATTCCCCGAATGGACGGTACGGCGCACCGAATCGCTCTTCACCTCCATCTTGTTACTGCGCATAAGCTCGTCGAAGTCAGTCAAGGCCATCTTGTGCTGGCGGCCACCCGCCGTGGCAGCGTAACGCACCACGCCTCGGGCCACGAACGCAACTTCAAACTCCACACCGTGTAGCGCGAATCGCATGCCGACCTGAGGAGCAATGACGGTTTCGGTCATAGAACTTCCCCCAGCTCGACTTCCTCAGGCGCATTCCAGTGGCGGTGGAAGGCCAAGTAGTCGGCCAAGTGTGCCGGGAAGCCGGCCTCGATCAGATGGAGATGAGCCTGCGCGAGCGAAGTCGGTTTAGATTCCGCCAGCACTTCAGCGCCCAATTGAACTTGGGCCCTCGTCCATGCCTGCACGTGCCCGCGTACATAGCGCTGCTGCAGCCAGTCGAGGTGCCTCCGATTCGGTAGTTGCTTTGCATCTACCAAGCGAAAAGGAACCCGGATGGGGTGCAGCAAGTTGCTGATCAGTTCGCAGCGGGCCAGATACTCTCGGGAAAGGTGGGCTATCGACGGCTTCACCTCGTGCAGCTCGAAGCCCCGATCCACCAACTCAACCAGAAAATCGGGAAACGCCGATTGGCCTGCCGGCAATGGGATGCGAACTGCCTGGGTGCGATACCGCAGTACAGCTGGAGACCGTTCCAGCAAGACCGCGTAGGCCAGCTCCAGCTTGCTCTCCAACGGAATCGCACCGCCGGACTTGCGGCTGGGGAACAGCGAGGTGCTTCGCCCTCGCGCGCCTTGATGGATACGCCGCACCCCGTGCAGGGTATGGGCGACGGTAGGGGGAAGCCGGAATGCGGCATCAATTTGGGCCAGAATCGGCCGGGCCGCCTCATCCGAGGCGTGAGGTAGCTGCTGGCAATATGCGCCAGCACCGCGCTGAAAAAGCATGGTGTCTCCCGAAGAAAGCGCACCAACGCACGGCCAGACAAGGCCTCTGGCGTGCGTGCATCGGCGCGCCCCGCCCAAAGTACGGGCGTGACTTGACGACGGGCTGCGTTCGGAAGACACTTCAGGTGCTAACCGTTGATGGTGTCTTCAGATACCGCAACCGCAGACGGACCCGAAAGGGTCCGTTTGTGTTTGTGGGCTCAGTTCAGTGTTTGATCTGTGTCTTGTCGCTTCCCCCTACTGAGCAACCTGGTTCATCAGGCTCAGGTCCTGTTCTAAAAACCCCTTCTTCATTCCCAAGGCAACGGCAATGCGGTGGCTCTGCCCCCGTGTGGGGACATGCCGTGACCGTAGAACCTGGTACACCAAGGTGGGATTGAAGCCGTTGTGTTTCGCCCATTGCGCGACCGAAATGCCGCGCAGATGGAACTCTTGAAGCACGTCCACTGCGGTCCGAGTCATGTGCGTGACCTCCAATTTACGAAATTCATACACAAACCTACCTGAACGTAAGAACAATCTCAAGTTGTTGATGTTGTTAGTTTTTTGTTGTCATGCACTTCTGACTGTTAGTCAAAAAAGGTTATGAGTTGTGAAAATTCGGTGATCATCGATTTCCATCATTCGATGAATTTGATAAAACTCCGTGTATTTGCCGTAAGAATAAATGACAACTTGATAATTTCCCGTTCGATGGACGAAACCTGCTGACCTGTACCTCCGTATCGTCAGCAAACGGTGGCCAACGGGAGCGCTGTTCTATCGCGTCCGTGATAGAGGTTTTCATTCTGAACAGCGTGTGAGGACAGGGGTTGCCCAGAAAAGAACTGAAGTAAAAATGGATCGCTCAGCACAGAACAAGATCGTTAGCCTCATCTGGTCAATCGCGGATGACTGCCTCAGGGATGTTCTCGTGCGGGGTAAGTACCGCTATGTCATTGGTTCTCAACTGTTCTCAACTGAGGAGGGGGCTGCGTAATGCCTCACCATATCCGTAACACTTCGCGGCGGTAAATCTATGGCCTTTCTAGACATACTGAACGACTCACTCACCAAGGAGCGAGGTGGAAGGCATGGCGGCAAGGGCCACGAATTTCAGCGCTACTGGGCGCTTTGCCACCTCTTACAAGTTGATCTTGAAAAGGACGACTATCTACTTCTTCTGGAATTTATCGAAGACGTCGCTGTGATGAACAGCGAAATCGCTCCCGACCAAATGGAACTCTTTCAGTTAAAAAAGAAGGAAGGGAGTTCTAGCAAATGGACGAAGGCCACCCTAGCCAAACCTCCCAAGGAAGGGAAGTCGATACTTGCAAAACTCCATGACTCAAAATCAATCGCAAAAGAAGAAACAGTAGCCATTGCTTTTGTAAGCAACGCACCTGTGGAGCTAAAGCTGGGTAGTGGGGACAATCCAACAGGGCTATCTGAGTTTTCAGCAAGTCAGATTGATACGGGGTTACTCACTGATCTCAAATCTTTGGTAGCAAAAGAACTGGGCTGCGATGTCAGCGAAATTGACTTTGATAACTTAAAGTTCATCCGGAGCTCGCTAGCAATGGATGATTTAGAAAGTCATTCAACAGGTAGGGTTTCAACCTTTCTTGCAACCAAGTTTCCTGACCACTCATCTCGTGCTGACGTGCTCTGCAAAGCCATCTATAGCGAAATCAAGGTAAAGGCTACCTCAACAGAAGAAGCTGCCAGTTTTGGGGAACTGAAAAGAATCCGAGGAATATCGAAGCAACAGTTTTCCGCGATGGTTGCGCTCACGTTATCACGTAAGTCCGACAGCGATGTAATCGATGGATTTTTGATAGGCCTAGCTCAGGAACGTGTCCCCTACGTTCAGCGCGAGGCAATAAAACGAGCAGCGCGCCAGTTTATCGTGGAAAAAGCAGGCAGAGGCAGTAGTCTGCTGCACCTGCTGCAAAACCAGGTTGAGAAATTACTTCGGGAAATTCCAAGTGATTTGGTTACCTCTTGGGAGGTTGCCAATTGGATTGTTGAACAAGTGCGCGCTCAGGCAGCAGGTACTGATTTTTCAATCCTAGATCGTGATTACATGATTGCCGCGACGCTCTACTGGATGAACCAATGAAACCTCTGGCAAAGACGATCCAACTGGTAAGAAATTTAAGGAAGGGCAAACATGACTCGTTTGCGATTCAAAAAACTCTGGCTCGTATCCGAAACAGCGCGAGCAGCACGGAACATCGAGTTCCATCAGAACAGGACGCTGTTAGTAGGCAGGAACCACACGGGCAAATCCACTGTGGTCAAGCATCTCTTCCGAACCTTGGGGTGCCAGACAAGGGGAACTAGCGATCGATGGGATAGTCTCGCAATTTCTGTTTTGGAATTTGAGCTAGACGGTAAGCCATACACGGCATACCGGAAAGCCAACGTTTACGCTTTACGCGACGATGAGAGTTTGCGTGTTCGCGTGACGACAAGTTACCCCGAATGGACCGAAATCATGGCAGGACTATTTGATTTCCGGCTCATGCTTCCTACCCATCAGGAGACTCTGGCACAAGCAACTCCGCCCTATCTTTTCCTGCCTTACTATCTGGATCAGGATGGGAGCTGGCTTCATCAATGGAATTCGTTCGATAAGCTGACACAGTTTGCGAGTTGGAAAAAGCCGCTTGCTGCTTACGTTACAGGGCAACGCCCTAACGGTTACTACCTCGCAAAATTCGAGGAATCGAAGGCCAAGGCGTCGCTGACACAACTCAATCAGGAATTGGGGGTTGTTCAGTCAGCACTTTCAAGAGTTCGCAAAACCCTGCCACGTCCTGCGATCCGACTCGATGCAGCAGCGTTCAAGCAAGAAATTAACGATCTGCTACGCACTTCCACGCTTCTTAAAACTGAGCAGGAATCGCTGCGAAAGAAGGCCTTTGACTGCGCAGCTCAGAGGGAGTCCTTATCCAGCCAAATTTCGATGGCGCGTGACGCTCTGCGTGAGCTTGAAGGAGATCTGAAGTACCTCACAGAATCCATGACTGAACTGGCAATCACTTGTCCAACCTGTGGGACGAATCATGAAAGCGGCTTCCCCGTTCGCTTGGAGCTGATTGATGACGCAGTCACACTACGGAAGGTTATATCTGAGCTTGGGGTAGAGCATCGTAAAAGCGAAGAACAGTTGGCAGATATTCATGGGAAGATCAATCGGATTAAGCGAAAGACACTGGATATCGAGAAGACATTGCAAACCAAAAAAGGAATGCTCCGCCTTCAAGACGTCGTGGATAGTCAAAGCTCTGAAGTAATCCGAACCGCTTTTTTCAAGGATATTGACTCCTTAAAGCGCCAGTTGACCAACCAGGAAAAAACTGCCGCTGAGGCAAAATTCAAAGTTGGTCAATTTGATCTTCCCGAAAGAACAAAAGCCATTAACGATTTCTACTCCGAGCGAATGGAGCTGTTTGCAAGTGAGCTCGGAGTCCGTGATTTGCGGGAGGATGTAAAGAAGCGTCCTGACGCTGGCATATCAGCCAGCGGGAGTGCGTTGCCAAGGTCACTGCTCGCTTACCAGTTTGCTGTACTTCACACCGCAAGGGAGAAGGGCGACGCAAAGCGCTTTCCCGTCGTTATAGACTCCCCAAATCAGCAAGGCCAGGATGCTGATCACCTCCGTCAGATGCTCTGCTTTATAGTAAAGAGAACTCCGTCGGATCAACAGCTGATATTGGCCGTTGAGGATATGCCCAGCGGATTCTCGTTTGATGGAGAGCTAATTGAGCTGAAAACTCCTTTCGGGGTACTCGACGCCGAACAATACGACCTAGCCTGCGACGAGTTGCGAGACATAGTTGTTGCTGTTGACGCTGGCCTTGACCAACGTCTCGCCAATAGTCGTATTGGGTCGTTTTAAGAGGGCGCCGAGCGCGGCCAATGAGCTTGGCGACACTAACGAAAAAGCCAACCCCGAAAGGTCGGCTTTTTCAATTTTGGTAGGCCCTCTGAGAGTCGAACTCGGCAGCGACGTATTATGAATTAGTCGCAATGGCTATCTACCCCTCTCTGCTTGCCTATGTGCAAGTATTTATATTTATACAAATCAATGGTTTGAACGGAAATGTAACTACATTTGCTGTTGCCCGCCTATGGTTGCCATAGCTTACACTACCGCGTCCACAGCTTCTGGACCCGTAAAAACAGTTGCGCCCGGGAGTGCTGTGAGCACTCCCGGGCGAGTGGCCAGTCCCTTGAATAAGAAGGAACAGGTATGAACATGATAGCTGCAGCTCCAGCGAGGCAATACACTTACTAAGGTGGCGCGAAAGCTGTAGCGACTATCATCGCAGCCAGCTTACTTGGTCGCCTGATGCGCTTCTACCATGAATAGGATGGTCGTCGCCGTGAGGTTCAACGTGTACCGTGCCAAGTATTCGGGCACAGCAAAAGGGTCGGTACCTTGCCCGTGGCCACCATTCTTGTTTCGTACAGTCGGGACGCCGCTTTCGAGCAGCGAGCGAATGGACGAGAACTGCGAGTCGAAGTACGCAGGAAACAAACCATTGCTCATGCAGGTGGAGATAAGATTCTTTGCCGTATCCGTTGGTTGCGTCCGCCAACCCCGCAGATTGCAAATGGTCTTCATGGTGCTCTCGAATGCCTTCAGCGCGTCAACAAGGCTTTCTTTGTAGCGCCCGCGCCGATAGTGCTCGTGGGCTTTCAGGAACTCTTCGTTCGCACCCTTGAAGCTCTTGTCTCGCAGCACCGCTAGCGTTGGCTTAACTGCCTCCACATGAAGGAACTCAGAATCGACGCGGATGATTTCACCGGACTCGAACTGGTAGCCGACACCATGCTCCTTAAAGCGCTCGTTCAACTCAGCAACGGCATCGTCCGGCTCAATCTTCCTGTTGGTGTAGTATCGGTAAGATTGGTTTTGTCCGATGTGCCCCTGGATGAATTGGAAGCACAGTTCCACAACGTCTAGTGCCAGCTCGACAGATTCTTCCTGCAGGAAGAAATTGAAGACGGATTCTTGATCAGACTTGGGGTACTTAACCAGTTCAAACACCCCAAGTTCTCTGCAGAGGATTTCATTTACAACCTCATACGCCTTCTGCGCGTGGTCAGAGCCGTGGTTGTCAATCCCAAAAGCATCCCTAACGATGTGAATGATCTGCACCCGAAGAGTGTTCGGTAGATCGTCGTAGCGGTACACATCAGGTATTTCTCCGCGTGCACGTTTCTGACGCTTGGAAAACAGATCGAGCACACCCATAGACCAACGCCCCCTTTTTTTGTTAGTCCGATGATTATATTCCAGAGGTGATGCATAGAAGCCAACGACTGGTTGACCAAGCACACGCCAAGCTATCGTGAGAAGAGCACGAAGGGATTGCCTATTTCACATTTCTTTGGAGCCTCTTTGAAGGCCGCGTTCTGAATGCAGGTGGAAGCCCAGAAAAGCTTGCCCAGCTTGCCAGGTCGATGACAGAGCAAGGAAGCGTTAATCTGGCCCTGTTCGCTGGTCGATGAAAAATTATGTGTCGCAGAATGAAAAATTATGTGTCGTAAATGAAAAATTATCTGTCGCCCGACGCAGGCGCTCAATCCCAGCTCAGCGCACCGCCCGTCTGGTACTCCGTGACACGGGTCTCGAAGAAGTTCTTCTCCTTGCGCAGGTTGGCTTGCTCGTCGAGCCACGGCAGCACGCTCTCGGCGCCGGGGAACGGCTCCGCGAGGCCGACCTGGCGGGCGCGGCGGTTGGCCATGAAGCGGAACTGGGTGGTATGCAGCTCCGCGTTGTAGCCGAGGATCGGGTCGCGCAGGATGTAGTCGGCGTAGGCGCGCTCGGCGGCCTCGGCTTCGTCCCAGAGGGTGCGCAGGGCGGCGGGGTCGAGGGTGAGTTGTTCTTCCTTGAGCAGTTCGCGCACCACGCGGATGCCGAAGGCGCAGTGCAGGACTTCGTCGCGCATGATGTACTGGAGCTGTTCGGCGGCGCCCTTCATGAGGCCGCGGCGCTGCAGCGCGAAGATCGGCGAGAAGCCGTTGTAGAACCAGCAGCCCTCGAAGATCGCCGCGAAGAAGAAGTAGGACAGCGCGAACTCGTGCAGGTTGTCCCGCTCGCGCAGGTCGAAGTCCGGGCGCATCACCCGCTCCAGGCGCCGGTTGGCGAGGGCGATCTTGCCGTGGATGGCTGGCACGACCCGGTAGCGGTTGTAGATTTCCTGCTGGTCGAGGCCGATGGATTCGATGCAGTGCTGGTAGGTCCAGGTGTGCAGGGCTTCCTCGTACACCTGGCGGGCCTGATAGATCTGCAGCTCGGGCGCGCTCATCTTCTCCATCACCGCCAGGCCGATGTTGCGCATGGCCAGGATGTCGGAGGTGGTGAGGTAGGCCAGCACGTTCTCGAAGACGTGGCGCTCGGCGGACGTAAGCTTGTGGTGGTAGTCGTGCACGTCCTGGGCCATGGAGATTTCCAGCGGCGTCCAGTGGTTGCGGTTGGCCTTGAGGAAGAACTCCCAGGCCCACGGATACTTGAAGGGCGCGAGCTGGTTGATGTCGGTGTGGCCGCCGACGATGCGCTTGTCGGCGGCATTCACCGGGGCCAGCGCGGCGGACTGCGGCGCGCCGGCCGGGCGCATGGGGGCGTCCCAGTCGTTGAACGGGGCGTTCATTGGCAGGCCTCGCATTCCGGGTTGTCGATGGAGCAGAAGCGCGGGGCGTCGTCGCTGGCGGGGGCGGTGTGCTCCCGTTCGCCGGCCTTTTCCATCTGGCTGGCGCCCAGCGTGCGCAGGTAATAGGTGGTCTTGAGGCCGCGCAGCCAGGCCAGCTTGTAGGTTTCGTCCAGCTTGCGGCCGGACGGCGTGGCGAGGTAGAGGTTGAGGGACTGGGCCTGGTCGATCCACTTCTGGCGGCGGGCCGCCGCTTCGATCAGCCACGCGGGGTCGATCTCGAAGGCGGTGGCGTAGCGGGCCTTGAGCTCGTCCGGCACCCGGTCGATGCGGGCCAGCGAACCGTCGAAGTACTTGAGGTCGGCGACCATCACTTCGTCCCACAGGTCCAGCGCCTTCAGGTCGTGGACCAGCGCTTCGTTGACCACCGTGAATTCGCCGGACAGGTTGGATTTGACGTAGAGGTTCTGGTAGGCCGGCTCGATGCTGGCCGACACGCCGACGATGTTGGAGATGGTGGCGGTCGGGGCGATGGCGACGCAGTTGGAGTTACGCATGCCGTGGCGGGCGATGCGCTCGCGCAGCGCGGCCCAGTCCAGGCGGCTGTCCCGGTTCACGTCCAGGTGGCCGGCGCGCGCTGCGGCGAGCAGGTCCAGGCTGTCCAGCGGCAGGATGCCCTTGTCCCACAGGCTGCCGTCGAAGCTGGCGTAGCGGCCGCGCTCGCGGGCCAGTTCGGTGGAGGCCCAGTAGGCCTGGTAGCACACGGCCTCCATGCTGCGGTCGGCAAACTCCACCGCTTCGGCGGAGGCGTAGGGCAGGCCGAGGGCGTACAGGCAGTCGGCAAAACCCATGATGCCGAGCCCCACCGGACGGTGCTGCAGGTTGGCGCGGCGGGCCTTGGGGGTGGCGTAGAAGTTGATGTCCACCACGTTGTCGAGCATGCGCAGCGCGGTGCGGATGGTCCGGGCCAGCTTGTCGGTGTCGAGCTGGCCGTCCTTGAGGTGGGCGGGCAGGTTGACCGAACCCAGGTTGCACACCGCGGTTTCGCTGCCGGAAGTGTTGAGGGTGATCTCGGTGCACAGGTTGGAGCTGTGCACGACGCCCACGTGCTGCTGCGGCGAGCGCAGGTTGCAGGCGTCCTTGAAGGTGATCCACGGGTGGCCGGTCTCGAACAGCA
Organism: Zoogloea sp. GDB6; assembly: GCF_056724105.1. NCBI lineage: Bacteria > Pseudomonadati > Pseudomonadota > Betaproteobacteria > Rhodocyclales > Zoogloeaceae > Zoogloea > Zoogloea sp. GDB6. The sequence goes on from NZ_CM161497.1 coordinate 2,330,360, forward strand.
TGGTGAGCATCTTGCGCCACAGCTGGACGGCCGGCAGGCGCTTGAAGAGGCGCAGCCCGCCGGCGTCGGCGCGGGCCTCGTAGGCCACGTAGGCGGCTTCGAAGTCGGCGCCGTAGCGCTCGTGCAGGTCGGGCACGTCCGACGGGGAGAACAGGGTCCATTCGGCGTTCTCATGCACCCGCTTCATGAACAGGTCGGGAATCCAGTTGGCGGTGTTCATGTCGTGGGTGCGCCGCCGCTCGTCGCCGGTGTTCTTGCGCAGGTCGAGGAATTCCTCGATGTCCAGGTGCCAGGTCTCCAGGTAGGCGCACACCGCGCCCTTGCGCTTGCCGCCCTGGTTCACGGCGACGGCGGTGTCGTTGACCACCTTGAGGAAGGGGATCACGCCCTGGCTCTGGCCGTTGGTGCCATTGATGCGGCTGCCGAGGGCGCGCACCGGGGTCCAGTCGTTGCCGAGGCCGCCGGCGTATTTCTGCAGCAGCGCGTTCTCCTTGACGGCCTGGTAGATACCCTCCAGGTCGTCCGAGACGGTGGTGAGGTAGCACGAGGACAGCTGGGAGTGGCGCGTGCCGCTGTTGAACAGGGTCGGTGTCGAGCACATGAAGTCGAAGCTCGAGATCAGCGCGTAGAACTCGATGGCGCGGGCTTCCCGGTCGATCTCGTTGAGGGCGAGGCCCATCGCGACGCGCATGAAGAAGATCTGCGGCAGCTCGATGCGGCGCCCGTCCACGTGCAGGAAGTAGCGGTCGTAAAGGGTTTGCAGGCCGAGGTAGCCGAACTGCAGGTCGCGTTCGGGGCGCAGGGCGGCGGCGAGGCGGGCCAGGTCGAAGTCGGCCAGGCGCGGGTCGAGCAGTCCGGCGGCAATCCCGCGGCCGACGAATTCCGGCAGCTGCTCGGCGTACTGCCCGGCCAGCGCATCGAGCTGCACGCCGTGGCCCAGCACTTCCCGCGCCAGGCTGACCAGCAGCAGGCGTGCGCTGGCCTGGTTGTAGCCGGGTTCGCGCTCGATCAGCCCGCGGGCGGCGAGGATCAGCGCCTGGTCCACGTCGGCGAGGGGAACGCCGTCGTAGAGGTTGCGGAGGGCGTGGTCGAGGATGGCCTGGGGGCTGACGCCGTCGCCCAGGCCGGCGCAGGCGGTCCGGCAGTTGGCGAGCAGGCGGACGGTGTCGAGGGGGATCCGGCGCTCGCCGTCCTGGACGTGGAGGATAGGCGCGGTGGCGGCGTCGACCGGCACGGCGGCCCGTTCCGCCGAGCGGCGTTCCCGGTACAGCACGTAGGCGCGGGCCACGTCGTGTTCGCCGGAGCGCATCAGGGCCAGTTCGACCTGGTCCTGGATGTCCTCGATGGACACCGTGCCGCCGTCGGGCAGGCGGCGGGTGAGGGCGCGCAGCACGGTGTCGGTGAGGCGGCCGACGATCTCGCGGACGCGGGACGAGGCGGCGCTGGCGTTGCCCTCGACGGCGAGGAAGGCCTTGGTCATGGCCACGGCGATCTTGTCGGCGTTGAAGGCGACGACGGCTCCGTTGCGGCGGATGACCTGCAACGCGGCAACGGCGGTTTCATGGCTGCCGGCGTGGCTCGGCGAGGATTTCAGGATGGCGGTCTGCAAGCGGGTTCTCCGTGTCCGGGGGGCGGAGAGCCGAGGGAGCGATTGGAGCGCGGCAGCGGGAACCCGGCAGGGCGGCCCGCCGCACGACGGCGGCAAGACTCCTCGTTTCAGGGACACCCCGCCCCAAAAGCGCAAAAGGATTGGGCCATGGCAGGTCTCCTGACTCTCGGGTCCGCGTGTCGTGCCGGCCTTCCCGGAGCGCATCCAGTGGCTGTGGGGGCACGAAACTCGCCGATTACAGTTGCGGGGGCAGTGCCGGCATTGAGACCTTGGTCTCGCACCGGCTTCCCTTTTCATCCCCTGGCGGGGAACCAATGACGGGGCGGAGTTTAGGCGGCGGCCGGGCGGGCTGTCAACGCGTTGATCGGCTATTTAGTGATTGAGGCTGTCAATTGATCAACCAATAGTAGGCTGAGGGCGGAGCATATCGTTATGCGTGCGCATTCGGCCTGCCGCGGGGATGGGCGTGCAATGGCCCATGGATGCGTGGGGGATACCCGGCGGCTGTTTGCCGCCTTGGGCTCGGCGCTTGCATCCACGTACGGATCAATTTATGTTCAAACGACTGTACGAGGACGGAGTATCAGAAGTGGCTGCACCGAAAGCTGGCGAGACCCCCAATGCGGATACCCGCGAACGAATTCTTGATGCGGCCGAGCGCCTCTTCATGGCCAACGGCTACGACGGGACGTCTATGCGCCAGATCACCAGCGGAGCAGGCGTCAACCTGGCGGCGGTGAACTACCACTTCGGCTCCAAGGAATCCCTGATGCAGGAGGTCTTCCGCCGACGGCTCGACTGGCTGAACGATGAGCGCATGCGCATCCTCGACGCGCTGGAGCGTGAGTCGGCGGGCAAGCCGCTGAAGCCGTCGCAGATCGTGGACGGCTTTTTCGGGACGCTGCTGCGCCTGGCCGACAACGAGGCCCGCGGCGGCATGACCTTTCTGCGCCTGCTCGGGCGGACCCTCACCGAGCCCACAGAGTTCATCCACACCTTTCTCGCCCGGGAATACCGCGCCGTCGTCGAGCGCTACAAGGACGCACTGTTCAAGGCGCTGCCGGATGTGCCCAAGTCCGAGATCGTCTGGCGCTTCCACTTCATGCTCGGCGCCACCTCGTTCGCGATCGCCGGCATCGACGCGCTGCGTGTGGTGACCGACTGGCAGATCGAGGATGAAACGGAGATGGACCGCTTCGATCGCCTGCTGCCGCGGCTGATGTCCTTCCTGCTCGGCGGCCTGCGGGCACCGCTGCCGCAGTTCGAGGGCGCCGCGGACTGACGCGCCGCCCGGCTGGCTGCCCGAGGCTTCGGGCAGCAGGGGCCGCATCTGGAGCGCCGGGACGTGCGTTCCACCACCTGTATCTGACGATTCGCATCGCCGGCACGCAAAAAAAGACTTGCCGGCTCGTTGCAAGCTCCTTATTATCAAACGAACGTTTGAATATAGTGATTCCAGGAGGCCTTGGAGTAGCAGGGCTGTTTTTTTGCCTCTCGGTTAAAACGAACGTTTGTGCATTCCAGTTTCGATGTTCTTGCTTATTACAAAAGTACAAAAGGAGACGACTTGATGCGAAACATGCTGCAGCCCCGCGTTATCCCGTTGCTCATATCGGCGCTGGCATTTTCCGGCTCGGCAGGCGCCGCCGGCTTCCAGCTCATGGAGCAGAACGGTTCAGGGCTTGGAACGGCCTATGCCGGCCAGGCTGCCGTTGCCGAGGACGCGAGCACGATCTATTTCAATCCGGCCGGAATGACGCTGCTGTCCGGTACTCACAACATCAGCGCAGTAGGCACGCTGATCAGTCGGAGTAGCCGCTTCACCGATCAAGGAACCACGCCCATGCCGGTCATCAATCCGCTGACCGGCGCGCCCACCGGGGCATTCCATCCGCTCGGTGACTCGGGAGGCAATGGGGGTGGCGTGCATGCGGTACCGGCGATCTACTACGCCTACGCCTTGGCGCCAGACTGGCGGCTGGGCCTGGGAATAGGGCCGACCTTCGCCGACGAGACGGAATACGACAGCACCTTCGTCGGACGCTTCTCTGGCCAGAAAACCCGCATCCGCCATATCAACGTCAATCCGTCCGTCGCCTACCGTGTCAATGAGCGGCTGTCGCTTGGCGTCGGCGTCGACTACGTCGTCAGCAAGATCGAATTCACACAGGCCACGCCCTACGTCGGCGCACCGGTCGGGCGGCTCAAGGGCGATGGTCGGGCCTGGGGCTACAACGCCGGCCTGATGTATCAGCTGGACGAGGCCACCCGGCTGGGCGTGAGCTACCGCTCCAAGGTGAAGGTCGATCTCGACGGCACGCAGACCGTGCCGGGCCTGGTCGATCGGTCGATCACCGCCTCCATCGAGACGCCCGACACCTTGTCCGTCGCGCTCCAGCACAAGCTCAACGAGCGCTGGACGCTGCTCGGCGACTACTCCTGGACCGGCTGGAGCAGCCTACAGACGTTGGCGCCCAAAGTAGCTGCCAACGGTGCGGCTGCCACGGCACCGCTGCGCTACAACTTCAAGGACACCTGGCGCGTGGGCGTCGGCGCAACCTGGCAGTACAACCAGGACTGGAAACTGCGCGCCGGTACCGCCTTCGACAAGAACCCGATTCCCGACGATGCCAGTCGCACGATGACCGTGCCCGACGCGGACCGCATCTGGTTGGCCTTCGGCGCCAAGTGGGCCGTCGCGCCCAATACCAGCCTGGATTTCGGCTACGCCCACCTGTTCCTCAAGGACACCCACACAGCGCGGGCGGTCACGAACACCGCCGAGACGGTGACCCTGCAGACCGTACGAGGCAAGTTCGAGAACAGCGTCGATCTGCTATCCGTCCAGCTGAACTACGCCTTCTGATGCGTCGCCACGATTTTTCTATACCCTTAATGCATAATCCTGATTGCTGAAGGAGACAGCCCTTGAACAAATTGATCGTAAGAAAGGCCGCGGTCCTCGGCGCCGGCGTGATGGGTGCGCAGATCGCCGCCCACCTGGCCAATGCCGACGTGCCCGTCGTGCTGTTCGACCTGCCTTCCAAGGACGGCGACAAGAACGCGGTTGTAAGGAAAGCCCTCGACGGCCTCAAGAAGCTCGACCCGGCGCCGCTGGCGAGCAAGGACACGCTGCGCTTCATCGACGCCGCCAACTATGAGGTACACCTACCGCTGCTCGCCGACTGCGACCTGATCATCGAGGCGATTGCCGAGCGCATGGACTGGAAACACGATCTCTACGCGAAGATCAGCCCCTTCCTGGCACCGGACGCGGTGATCGCGTCGAACACCTCCGGCCTGTCGATGAACGCGCTGGAGCAGGGCCTGCCGGAGGTGTTGCGCCCGCGTTTCTGCGGTGTGCACTTCTTCAACCCGCCACGCTACATGCATCTGGTGGAGCTCATTGCCACGCAGCGCACCGATGCCACGCTGCTCGACGCATTGGAAACCTGGCTTACGTCCCGCCTCGGCAAAGGCGTGATCCGCGCGCTGGACACACCGAACTTCGTCGCTAACCGCATCGGCGTCTTCTCCATCCTGGCGGTGATGCACCATACCCAGGCCTTCGGCCTCGGTTTCGATGAGGTCGATGCGCTGACCGGCCCGAAGATCGGCCGGCCGAAGAGCGCCACCTACCGCACCGCCGATGTGGTCGGCCTGGATACGCTGGCTCACGTCATCAAGACGATGCAGGACACCCTGCCCGACGACCCTTGGCATGCGCACTTCACGACGCCAGCCTGGCTGAAGTTGCTGATCGAGCAGGGCGCTCTCGGGCAAAAGACCCGCTGCGGCATCTTCCGCAAGCAGGGTAAGGAGATCCAGGTGCTCGACCTGGCCGAGCAGGGTTATCGGCCATCCTCCGCTGAAATCGCCGACGAGGTCGCTGCAATCCTCAAGATCCGGAACCCGGCAGAGAAATTCGCCGCACTGCGGGCCTCGCAACATCCCCACGCGCAATTCCTGTGGGCGATCTTCCGCGATATCTTCCACTACGCTGCGGTGCAGCTCGAGAACGTGGCCGATAACGCCCGCGACCTCGACCTGGCCATGCGCTGGGGCTTCGGCTGGGCGCAAGGGCCGTTCGAAACCTGGCAGGCTGCCGGTTGGTCCGCCATTGCCGATGCGGTGGCCGCCGACATTGCGGCCGGTAAAGCCATGAGCGATGTGCCGCTGCCGGCTTGGGCGCTGGAAGCCGGCCGCACTGGCGTGCATACGCCAGAGGGCTCCTGGTCGGCCCGCCGCAATACCTACGTGCCGCGTTCCGACTTGCCGGTTTACCGCCGCCAGCTCTTCCCTGAGCGGGTGCTCGGCGAGAACGTGGCGTCACCGGAACAGTCCGGCGAGACCCTGTACGAGAACGACGGCGTCCGCTTGTGGCGTCTGCCTGCGGTCGATGCCGGCATCGGCATCGTGTCGATCAAGTCGAAGATGCATACCATCGGCAACGAGGTGCTCGACGGTGTCATCGCCGCGGTGCGCCAGGTGGAGCGCACGCTCGACGGTCTCGTTGTCTGGCACGAGGCGCCGTTCGCTGTCGGGGCCAATCTGCAGCAGGTGGCGGAAGCCATCAGCGCCGGCCGCTTCGACGTGCTGGAGGCGACCGTCGAGAAGTTCCAGCGCGCCTCGCAGGCGTTGAAGTATGCGCAGGTTCCGGTCGTTGCCGCGGTGCAGGGCATGGCGCTCGGCGGCGGTTGCGAGTTCGTCATGCATGCGGGCAAGCGCGTGCTGGCGCTGGAGAGCTACGTGGGCCTGGTGGAAGCCGGTGTCGGCCTGATCCCGGCGGGTGGCGGCTGCAAGGAATTCGCGGTGCGTGCGGCTGAACTGGCCGCCCAGTCCGCAACGCCGACCGAGGTGTTCAACTTCCTGCAGCCGGTGTTCCAGACGATTGCGATGGCGAAGGTCGCCAAAAGCGCGCAGGAGGCCATCGACTACGGCTTCGCCCGGCCGTCAGACACCATCCTCTTCAATGCCCACGAACTGCTGTGGGTTGCCATCCGCGAAGCACGCGCCATGGCCGATGCCGGCCACACCCCGCCGCAGCTGGCCCGAGGCATTCCGGTCGCCGGCAAGAACGGCATCGCCACCTTCGAGATGATGCTGGTGAACATGAAGGAAGGCGGGATGATCTCCGCCCACGATTACAAGGTGGCCAAGGCGGCTGCCACCGCCCTGTGCGGCGGCGAGGTGGAAACCGGCAGCCTGGTGGACGAGGAATGGCTGCTCACCGTCGAGCGCCGCCTGTTCGTCGAACTGCTGAAAGATCCCCTCACGCAGGCCCGCATCCAGCACATGCTGGAAACCGGCAAGCCGCTGCGCAACTGATCGGGCCAAGGAGACAAAAACATGAGCAAACAGATTCAAGACGCCTACATCGTCGCCGCGACCCGTCTGCCGGTGGCCAAGCGCAACGGCGCATTCCGCAATGTCCGCCCGGACGACATGTTGGCGGCGGTTCTCAGATCCGTCGTGGCCCAGGTGCCGGGCGTCGACCCGGCCCTGATCGGCGACGTCATTGTCGGCTGCGCGATGCCGGAGGCGGAGCAGGGCATGAACGTGGCCCGCATCGGCCTGCTGCTGGCTGGGCTACCGACCAGCGTGCCAGGGCTGACGATCAACCGCTTCTGCTCGTCCGGCGTGCAGGCAGTGGCCGACGCGGCCAACCAGATCCGCCTTGGCCTGGCCGATGTGATGCTCGCCGCCGGCACCGAGTCGATGACGGTGATGCCGCAGATGATGGGCAACAAGATGTCGATGAACCCGGCGATCTTCGCCCACGAGGAGAATCTGGGCATCGCCTACGGCATGGGCCTCACCGCCGAAAAGGTCGCCCAGCAATGGAAGATCGGCCGCGAGGCCCAGGACCAGTTCGCGCTGGCTTCCAACCAGAAGGCCTGCGCGGCGATCCTGGCCGGCCATTTCAACGCCGAGACGACGCCTTACGGCTTCACCGAGCACATCCCCGACCTGGCGAGCGGCCAGGTCCGCGCCCGTCAGCGCACCGTCGAGGTGGACGAAGGGCCGCGCCAGGATGCCTCTCTGGAGAAACTCGGCAAATTGAAGCCGGTGTTCAACGTGCGCGGCTCGGTTACCGCTGGCAACTCGTCGCAGATGTCGGACGGCGCTGGGGCGGTGATGCTGGTGTCGGAAAAGATCCTGCGGGAACACAATCTGACGCCGCTGGCCCGCTTCGCCGGCTATGCGGTGGCCGGTGTGGCGCCGGACATCATGGGCATCGGTCCGGTGGCGGCGATTCCGAAGGCGCTGGCCCAGGCCGGCATCCGCCAGGACGCGCTGGACTGGATCGAACTGAACGAAGCTTTCGCCGCCCAGTCGCTGGCGGTGATGCAGGAACTCGGCCTCGATCCGGACAAGGTCAATCCGCTCGGTGGCGCCATCGCCCTCGGCCATCCTCTCGGCGCGACTGGTGCGATCCGCACCGCCACCGTGGTGCACGGCCTGCAGCGTACCGGCGGCCGCTATGGCATGGTGACGATGTGCATCGGCACAGGCATGGGCGCCGCCGGCATCTTCGAGCGCGTGTGACGATGCGTCCCGTGCGCCTGCATCTGGGGGCGCGGGGCTTTACCACCTCCATTCACGACCATAAAAGAAGAACAGACCATGAAGCCCGCCTGGCTCGCCAAACTTCCGCCCGCGTGGCGTGCCCGCATGGTGCGCCTGGGCTTCAACCTGCACCCGGCTTTCCGCGGTACGGGCGGGCGGGTCGTGCATGTGGGGCGTGACCTGCGCCACATCCGTATAGCGCTGCCCCTGTCGTGGAAGACCCGCAACATCGTCGGTTCGCTGTACGGCGGTTCGCTGTTCGCGATCACCGACGGGGCGCACCCGATGATGCTGATGGCGGCATTAGGCGACGGTTACATCGTGTGGGACAAGGCGGCGAGCATCCGCTACCGCAAGCCGGGCTACACGACGCTGTACGCCGACTTCGTGCTGAGCCCCGAAGAGCTGGCCGACATCCGCGCCGCGCTGGCGCAGCAGCCGGAGCTGGAGCGGACCTTCCAGGTCGAGCTGAAGGACGCGCAGGGCGTTGTGCATACGGTGGTGGAGCGCACCGTTTATATCGCCGAGAAGAATTTCTACCGGAAGAAATCCGCTGGAGGAGAGCAATGAGTCAATTTCATCGTTTCGCCGGGGCCGCCTTGCTGGCGGCCCTGCTGGCTTCGCCCGGGCTACACGCCGCGGAAGTCGCCGGCGTCAAGATCGACGAGCGGGCCCGCGTCGGCAACAGCGAGCTGGTGCTGAACGGCGCTGGCCTGCGCAGCAAACTGTTCATCAAGCTCTATGTCGGTGCGCTGTATGTGCCGCAGAAGAGCGGCACGGCCGCTGCACTGATCGACGCCGCCGCGCCGCGGCGGATGAGTCTGCGCCTGCTGCGCGACATCAGCGCCGACACGCTGCATTCGGCGCTGGAGGAGGGGCTGGCCCACAACAACACACCTGCCGAGCTGGAAGCCGTGAAGCCCCAGTCCGAACAGTTCGGCAGCCTGATGCGCGGCCTCGGCAAGGTGCACGAGGGCGATAGCGTGGCCCTCGATTTCAGCGGCGATGGCGTGGCGCTGAGCGTCAACGGCGAAGCCCGCGGCAAGGTTGCCGGCGGAGCCTTCGCCAAGGCCTTGTTGAAGGTCTGGCTCGGCGACAAGCCGGCGGATGCCGGGCTCAAGAAAGCGCTGCTCGGCAACTGACCGGCCAGCCGAGGAGACAGACATGGACAGAATCTGGCTGCAAAGCTATCCGGCGGGTATCCCGGCGGACATCGACATCGAACACATCCCGTCGCTGGTCGCGCTGCTCGAGAACGCCTGCAAGACCTACGCGGACAAGGTCGCCTACATCAGCATGGGCAGGGAGATGACTTACCGCCAGCTCGACGAGGCGTCCCTTGCCTTTGCTGGCTGGCTGCAGTCGCGGGGGCTGCAGAAGGGCGACCGCGTCGCGCTGATGATGCCGAACCTGCTGCAATACCCGGTAGCTCTGTTCGGCACCTTGCGGGCCGGCTGCGTGGTGGTCAATTGCAACCCGCTGTACACCCCGCGGGAACTGGAGCATCAGCTCAAGGACTCGGGCGCGGCGGCCATCGTCATCGTCGAGAACTTCGCCCATACGCTGGAGCAGGTGCTGCCCAGAACGACTGCGCTGCGCCACGTCATCGTCACGCCGATGGGCGAGATGCTGGGCGCGGTGAAAGGGGCGCTGGTCAATCTGGTCGTCCGGCGCGTGAAGAAGATGGTGCCGGCTTGGAACATTCCGACGGCGATCAGCTTCGGCACCGCCCTCGCCGTGGGCCAGCGCCAGCGCTTCAAGCCGGTGCCGCTCGGCCAGCAGGATCTGGCCTTCCTGCAATACACCGGCGGTACGACCGGGGTCTCCAAGGGCGCGATGCTGACCCACGCGAATATCGCGTCGAACGTTACCCAGGCCTACAACTGGATCCGCCCGGCGGTGCGCGAAGGGCGGGAGATCATCGTCACTGCCTTGCCGCTGTATCACGTCTTCGCGCTGACGGCGAACTGCCTGACCTTCCTGATGATCGGCGCGACGAACCTGCTGATCGCCAATCCCCGCGACATCCCGGGTTTCGTGAAGGAGTGGTCGAAATATCCGGTGAGCGTGTTCACCGGCGTCAATACGCTGTTCAACGCGCTGCTCAACAACCCGGATTTTGCCAAGCTGGATTTCTCGACGATGCGCGTCACCCTTGGCGGCGGCATGGCCGTCCAGGCCCCGGTGGCGGAGCGCTGGAGCCAGGTCGCCGGCACGCCGCTGCTGCAGGCCTACGGGCTGACCGAGACCTCGCCGGCGGCGACCATCAACCCCCTCGACATGGATGCTTTCAACGGGGCGATCGGCCTGCCGATTTCGTCCACCGAGATCTCGATCCGCGACGACATCGGGACCGAGGTGCCGATCACCCAGGTCGGCGAGATCTGCATTCGCGGCCCGCAGGTGATGAAGGGCTACTGGCAGCGCCCCGAGGAAACCGCCAACGCCTTTCATCCGGACGGCTTCCTGCGCACCGGCGACATGGGCTACGTGGACAAGCAGGGTTTCGTCTTCCTGGTGGACCGCAAGAAGGACATGATCCTGGTGTCTGGCTTCAACGTGTATCCCAACGAGGTCGAAGAGGCGGTGGCGATGCATCCGGGCGTTGGCGACGTGGCGGCAATTGGAATCACCGACGAGCATTCCGGCGAGGCGGTGAAGATCTTCGTTGTCCGAAAGGACCCGGCATTGACCGAGAAAGCGCTGATTGAGCACTGCCGTACCGTGCTGACCGGCTACAAAGTACCCAAACACGTAGAGTTTCGCGATGACCTGCCGCGCACCAACGTCGGCAAGATCCTGCGTCGCGCATTGAAGGAGGCTGCCTGAATGTCGATTCCCGCTTCGTTGAACAAGAACCTCGCGCTGCCGGTGATCTGCGCGCCGATGTTCATCGTTTCCAACCCTGACCTGGTCATCGCCCAGTGCCGCAGCGGCGTCATCGGTTCCTTTCCGGCGTTGAACGCGCGTCCGCAGGAACTGCTCGACGACTGGCTGACACGCATCCGCGCCACGCTGGCGGAGAGCCCGGCGGCTGCGCCCTTCGCGGTGAACCAGATCATCCATCCTTCGAACACGCGGTTGGAGCACGACATGGCCTTGTGCGTGAAGCACGAGGTGCCGCTGGTCATCACCAGCCTGTCGGCGCCGACCCGCATCGTGCCGCAGGTGCATGCCTACGGCGGCCTGGTCTTTCATGACGTGATCAGCGTCCGCCATGCGGAGAAGGCGCTGGAAGCTGGTGTGGACGGCTTGATCCTGGTCTGCGCCGGCGCGGGAGGTCACGCCGGCACCCTCAGCCCCTTCGCACTGGTCGGTGAGATCCGCAAGTTCTACGACGGCCCGATCGCCCTGTCCGGCGCTATCACCAACGGCCCCAGCATCCTGGCCGCACAGGCCTTGGGGGCCGACTTCGCCTATATCGGCTCGCGCTTCATCGCGACGGAGGAGGCCAACGCCGCCGAGGCCTACAAACAGGCGCTGCTCGAGTCCACGGCCCAGGACGTGGTCTACACGCCTTACTTCACCGGCGTGCATGGCAACTATCTCAAGAAGAGCATCCTCGCCGCCGGGCTCAACCCGGAAGATCTGCCGGTTCGCGACAAGAGCGCCATGAGCTTCGGCAAAGACAACGACGCCAAGGCCTGGCGCGACATCTGGGGCGCAGGGCAGGGTGTTGGCACCATCGACGACGTACTGCCGGCCGCCGACGTCATTGCCCGGATGAAGCGCGAGTACCTGGCTGCCAAGGCTGACCTGTTGGCCAAATCCTTCTGACCCATCGCCCGATTTGCTGAGCCGGCCCCGGAGCGGGTCGGCGTGGCGGTCGGGATTCAGCAAGCCCCACGCACTTCATGTCTTGTTCCTGACCGCCGTATGGCGGCGCAGGGCTGAACCGATTACGCCTTCAAATTAAAACGAACGATTGACCAAGGAGAACGAAATGAGTGATTACCGCGCCCCGATCAAGGACATGCGCTTCGTCATGGACGAACTGGCCGCTTCCAACGAGATAGCTTGCCTGCCCGGTTGCGAAGAGGCGACGCCGGATCTGGCCGACGCCATTCTCGACGAAGCCGCCAAGTTTGCCGGCGAGGTGCTGGCACCGCTCAACCGCGTCGGCGATAGGCAGGGCTGCATCCTCGGCGCCAACGGTGTGACGACGCCGACAGGCTGGAAGGCGGCCTATCAGCAGTATCGCGATGCCGGCTGGAACGGCATTACGCTGCCTACCGAGTTCGGCGGCCAGGGATTGCCCGACCTGCTCGGCATCGCCGTCAAGGAGATGATCTGCTCGGCGAACATGGCCTTCTCCCTCGGCCCGCTGCTGACCACCGGCGCCGTCGAAGCCCTGCTGACCTGTGCCAGCGACGAACTGAAGACGACCTATCTGGAGAAGATGGTGTCCGGCGAATGGACCGGCACGATGAATCTCACCGAGCCCCAGGCCGGTTCCGATCTGGCCCTGATCCGCTCGCGGGCCGAGCCGCAGGCAGACGGCACGTACCGGGTCTTCGGCCAGAAGATCTTCATCACCTACGGCGACCACGACATGACCGACAACATCGTGCATCTCGTTCTCGCCCGCCTGCCGGATGCGCCGGCTGGCGTGAAGGGGATCTCGATGTTCCTGGTGCCGAAGTTCCTGGTGAATGCCGACGGGTCGCTGGGCCCACGCAACGACGCCCATTGCGTGTCGATCGAGCACAAGCTCGGTATCCACGCCAGCCCGACCTGCGTGATGGCCTTCGGCGACAAGGAGGGTGCTGTCGGCCACCTGCTCGGCGAAGCCAATCGGGGCCTCGAGTACATGTTCATCATGATGAACCAGGCCCGGCTCGGTGTAGGCCTGCAGGGCATCGCCCTTGGCGAGCGCGCCTACCAGCAGGCGCTGGCCTATGCCCGCGACCGCAAGCAGGGCCGCGATGCGCTGACCGGCGAGGCGCTGGTGAGCATCGACAGGCACCCGGACGTCCGCCGCATGCTGATGCTGATGAAGTCCCGCGTCGAAGCCAGCCGTGCCCTGACCTACTACACCGCCGGGCTGCTCGATCTGGCCCACAAGCACCCGGACGCCGAGGTGCGCAAGCAGAAGCTTTATCTGGCCGAGCTGATGATTCCCATCGTCAAGGGCGGCGGCACCGAAATGGGTATCGAGGTGACCTCCCTCGGCGTGCAGATCCATGGTGGCATGGGCTTCATCGAGGAAACAGGCGCTGCTCAGCACTGGCGCGACTCGCGCATCACCACGATCTACGAGGGCACCACCGGCATTCAGGCCAACGACCTGCTGTTCCGCAAGCTGATGCGCGATCAGGGCGCTACGGTCAGGCTTGTGTTCGGCGAGATCCACGCCACCGCCAAGGCACTGGGCGCAAGTGGCCAGCCGGAACTGCAGGCCATCGGCCACAAGCTCGGCAATGCGTTGAAGGCATGGACGGTTGCCAGCGAATGGCTGGCCGGTAGTGCGAAACACAACCTCGGTGGCGTGCTCACCGCCGCCGTGCCTTACCTGCATCTGGCCGTCACTGTCAGCGGTGGGTGGATGATGGGCAAGGCCGCGCTTGCCGCTGCCGGCCATCTGTTCCGCGGCGACGGCGATCTGGTCTTCTACCGCAACAAGATCGCCACGGCCCGCTTCTACGCCAATCAACTACTGCCCCAGGCTGCTGCTTACGCCGAGATCGTGATGAACGGCGACGCTGCGCTTGCGGACGTGGGGGATGAGCTGTTCGCGTAGGCCGGCTGGTTTGGCAGGCTGTCCGCCATGGCAGACAGCCTGCTTCAGCGGAGCGGTGCGCGCTGCGGAGCGGAATCAGCGGCTGATATCGACGATGACGCGGCCGCGCAGCTTGCCGGCAAGGATCGCCGGAGCCTGTTCGATGGCTTCGCTCAGGCCGATCTCGTGGGCGATCAGGCCCAGTTTGTCGATGTCCAGGTCGCGGCCGAGGCGCTGCCAGGCTTCGAGGCGGCGCGGACGAGGGCACATCACGCTGTCCACGCCGGCCAGGGTCACGCCGCGCAGGATGAAGGGCGCGACGCTGGCCGGCAGATCCATGCCGCCGGCCAGGCCGCAGGCGGCGACGGTGCCGCCGTATCTCATGCCGGCGCAGACATTGGCCAGCACATGGGAGCCGACCACATCCACCGCACCGGCCCAGCGTTCCTTGGCGAGAGGTTTGCCTGGGGCGCTGAATTCGTCGCGGGACAGCACTTCGCTGGCGCCGAGCTGGCGTAGGTAAGGCTCTTCCTCCATGCGGCCGGTGACGGCGACGACCCGGTAGCCCAGTTTGGACAGCAGGGCGACCGCGACGCTTCCGACGCCGCCACCCGCACCGGTGACCAGGATGTCGCCCTGGTCCGGCGTCACGCCATGGCGCTCCAGGGCCATCACGCAGAGCATCGCGGTGTAGCCGGCCGTGCCGATGGCCATCGCCTGGCTGGGTGTGAAGGCGGCTGGCAGCGGTACCAGCCAGTCGCCGTTGAGGCGGGCCTTCTCGGCGAGGCCGCCCCAATGCACTTCACCGACGCCCCAGCCATTCAGCACCACGAGGTCACCGGTGCGGTAACCCGGATGGCGGCTTTCCTCGACGGTGCCGACCAGGTCGATGCCCGGCACCATCGGAAAACGCCGCACCACCGGGCTCTTGCCGGTGATCGCCAGCGCGTCCTTGTAGTTGAGCGTGGAGTACTGGACCCGCACCGTCACGTCGCCGTCGGGCAGACCGGCTTCGTCGATGTCGCGCAGCGTGGCGCGGTAACCGGTGTCGTCCTTCTCGATCAGGATTCCCTTGAACATGTTCCCCCTCCGTTTAATTAGACTGATCGTCTATTAATAGACAAAAAAACTCACCGGGGCAGCCCGGCGAAGAAAAAATCGGCGAAGACTTCCAGCGGCCGGCTCGATGCTTCCAGCTTGGCGCGTAGCACTGCGCCCTCCCAACCAATCCAGAAGCAGTTCCCCAGGCGTTGGCAATCGGCGTCGGCGGAGATTGCGCCATTGGCCCGCGCCGCTTCCAGGCATCTGGCCACACGGTCTTCCCAGTCGGCGAAGACCGCCGAGAGTTGCACACGCAGGGCGTTCGGCAGGCTGGCGGTTTCCTGGCCCAGATTGCCGACAAGACAGCCACGGCGGAATTCGAAGCGCGCCATGCCGTCGGCGGCATCGGCGACGAAATTGCGCAGGCGCTGCAGCGGCGGCTGGCTTTCGTCGAGCAGGAAGCGGTCGAGCTTGCGGGCGAAGTAGCCAGCGTAGCGCTCGATCAGCGCACTGCCGAAGGCTTCCTTGCTGGGAAAGAAATGGTAGAAGGACCCTTTGGGCACGCCCACGCGGGACAGGATCTGGTCGATGCCGGTGGCGGAAAAGCCTTTTTCGGTGAGCACCTCTACGCCAGCGCGCAGCAGCGCCTCGCGGGTTTCGCTGAAGCCGTTGGCGCTCTTTGGCGGGCGGCCGCGGCGGCGCGGGGAGATGGCAGGGGCAGTGGGCTGAAGGTCCATGGAGATAAATTAGACCGATCGTCTCAAAAAATCAATCCCCGCTTTTAAATAAGTGGAAGACGGCCCACCTCAGAGGCGCCCCATTTTCCAGTGCGGGTTTTGTCGCATGAAAACATCATGCAAGAATAAAATTTTATAGATACATAAGAACAATCAAAACACCCGGCAACGTAGTCGCAGTATTCTGAACCCGTCTCCTCCACCCCTCCTCCTTTGGTGTGGAATTAAGCCCAGGCCCCAATGAGCCTGGGTTTTTTTTGCCCTCTTCTCCTGCCGGGCTGAGCGTTGCCAACGCGGACTGTGGCACCTATGGTGATCTTGTCGGACAGCATGTATCGTTGCCGACGCTCCCGCCCGCGCCCAGCCTCATCGGCTGCAGGCAGAACATGAACCTGTTCTACGCTGCAAGGAGATCCCCATGAGCACGTACAAGGTCGGCTATTTCGTCGGCAGTCTGTCGAGCACTTCGATCAATCGATTGCTGGCCAAGGCGCTGGTGCGGCTGGCTCCGCCGGAACTGGAGTTGACCGAAATCCCGATCCGCGACCTACCGCTTTACAGCCAGGACTACGACGCGGATTTTCCGCCGGTGGCCTGCGGTTTCAAAAAGGCCATCACTGATTCCGACGCCATCCTCTTCGTGACGCCGGAATTCAACCGCTCCATTCCCGGCGGTCTCAAGAACGCCATCGACTGGGCGAGCCGTCCGTGGGGCAACAACTCCTTCGCCCATAAGCCGGCTGCAGTGATTGGCACCTCGCCCGGCGCCATCGGCACTGCGGTGGCGCAGCAGAGCCTGCGCGGCGTGCTGTGCTTCTGCAATGCGCCGCTGATGAATACCGTCGAAGCCTACATCCAGTTCAAGCCTGGCCTCATCACCGAAGACGGGCAGGTGACGGACCCGTCTACGGAGCAGTTCCTGAGCAACTACATGAAGGAATTCCACGCCTTCATCGTGCGGGTGCTGACGGTGCTGCCACGAAGCAGTTGATCCATGTGGCGTTGTCGGGCGGCGCGGGGTGTCTTAGATCCAAGCTCACCCGGCCGACAGCGCACTTTTAAGCCACCTCATGAAGCGGCCGATGAGCGGCAGCTTCATGTACAACTCCTCGGCCGCATCCCAGTAGTCCCGGTGGTAGTTGATCTTGCCGTCGCCGCCGAACTTGAGATGTGAGACGCCGCGAATGACCTGCACTTCGCCTCGGCCCCAGAGGCGAGTACGGTAGGAGAATTCCCAGAGCAGCGTGGCGCCGTGAGGGCCGTGTATCTGTTCGGTGACGACGAAGCGTGGCTTATCCACTTGTTGGAACATGTGGGTGAATATGCGCTGGATGGCCCTGGTACCACGCACTTCGTTGAACGGATCCTTGAAATAGGCATCGGTGCTGTAGAACTCGGGAAAGCGCTCGACACTGTCCGGTGTCAGCGCGTGGTAGAAGGCGATAAGGCGCTCGAGATCCATGTCAGGCCCCGGTGAGACGGCGGATCAACGGGAAGTACCAGCGATACGGCAGCAAAGACAGGAGCTTCAGCATGCGGGTGAAGCGCTTGGGGAAATGGATTTCGAAGTTTCCGGAGCTGAAACCATCCACTGCCGCAGTAGCTGCTTGCTCTGGCGTCAGGAGCGCCGGCATGGCGAAATCGTTGCGCGCAGTCAGGCGGGTTTGCACGAAGCCTGGATTGATGAGCCAGACGCCAATACCTCGCGGCGTCAGGTCGAGATGCAGGCACTCGGCAAAGTGGATCAGCGCCGCTTTGCCCGGACCGTAGCACAAGGCCTTGGGCAGGCCGCGGTAGCCCGCGACGCTGGCCACGAAGGCGATGCCGCGGCCGGCTTGCAGGGTGGGAAGCACGCAGGCGGCGAGGCGCATCGCCCCATTGAAATTGACGGCGACGACTTGCTCGGCGAGTGCCAGATCGAAATCGTCTGCGCGCATCGGTACATAGTCGCCAGCCAGATAGACCACCAGGTCGATACCTCCCCAGGCAGCCATCAGCGTCCTATGTGTGGCGGCCAGACTGGTCGTATCGGTAGCGTCGCAGGGCAGCAGCAGGGCCGCGTCGATCCCGACTGCCCGTAGTCCGTCTGCCGAACGTGCCGACAATGCCAGCCGTGCGCCCCTACGGGCGAGTTCCCTGGCCATCGCAGCGCCGATGCCGCTCGAGGCTCCGACCAGCCACACGCGCCGACCCCGCCAGTCCGAGATTGCCGGGTTCATCGTGATCCTCGTTCCTTCGGCTTTAACGTTTGGCAAAGCTCAACGTAACCTCGCCGAGCCTGAAGCCCCACTTCGACATGTAGGAGCGGTTGAGCATCACCTTGTCGTCCATCAGGAACATCCAGTCGTCGAAATCGACGTGGTAGGTCCTGCCGTCTACTGGCAGCGCCAGCACGTAGCGCCAGCGCAGTGCGTTGCCGGCCACTTCGCCGACCGCCTCGCCGATCACGTCGTCGGCGGTGCCGCGATAGCTGCCATCGGGCTGGCGCTTGAGCGTCCACACCCGCCGTGATGTGGTGCCGTCGGACCATTGGAAATGTTCGTCCAGAATGCCGGTTTCGCCTTCCCAGCTGGCTTCGATGACGGCGTGGAAGTGTCTTTGCACTTCACCGGAGCGTCCCTGGAAGATGCCCCAGGCGTCCAGCGTGCCGTTCAGGTAGTGCTGCAAATCGAGCGCCGGTTGTTCTGCCTTATATTGCTCGACACCGTTTGATGCGCACGCGGTCAGGCCGACGGAGAGCAGGGCGCCAGTCAGCAGTTTCATCATCGAATCTCCAGTGAATCGCGCCAGCGTGAGCTGCAGCCGATGGCGTTGCGTGTCGCGATCAACGGTGGGCGAGTTCAAACTGGACGACATCGATGTTTCCCGCCAGGAAGCCGGCCTCGCAGTAGTGAAGGTAGAAGCGCCACAGCCGGCGGAAGTCCTCGTCGAAACCGAGGGTGGCGATCTGCGTCCAGTTTGTTTCGAAGGCAGCACGCCAGGCGGCCAGCGTACGGGCGTAATCGAGGCCGAAGGCGAACTCGTCGGTGACCTGAAGTCCCTGCCCTTCGGCGGACTTCCGGAAGACGCTGCGCGAGGGCAGCATGCCGCCGGGAAATATGTACTGCTGGATGAAGTCGGTGCCGCGCCTGTAGGTGGCGAACAGGTCGTCGCGAATCGTGATGCTCTGGATCATGGCGCGGCCACCCGGTTTGAGCGCGCGGGCGACCGTGGCGAAGTAGCTCGGCCACCATTGTTCGCCGACGGCTTCGAACATCTCGATGGAGACGATGTGATCGAAACGCTCCCGGGTGTCGCGATAGTCCTGCAGACGCAGATCGGCGCGGGGAACGCGCTTTTTTGCCCAGTCGAGCTGGGCCGGCGATAGGGTCAGGCCGGTGACGTGCAGACCGCCACCCATGGCCATCTCCGCGAAGCCACCCCAGCCGCAGCCGATTTCCAGCACGCTGTCGTCCGGCCTGGCCCGCAGGCGGTCGAGAATGCGGCGGTACTTGGCCTGCTGGGCGGCCAGCAGGGAGCCATCGTCTTCCGGCCGGTAGAGGGCGGAGGAGTAGCTCATGCTCGGATCGAGCCACAGGCGGTAGAAGTCGTTGCCCAGGTCGTAGTGGGCCATGATGTTGCGCTTGCTGCCGGTGCGGCTATTGCGGTTGAACCAGTGGCGCATGCGTGCGGCCAGGAGTTGCCGCCAGGATCCGTAGATGGCCTTGGCGAGTGCCCCCCGGTTGCGCGCCAGCAGCGTGAGCAGAGCAGTGACGTCCGGCGAGTCCCACTGTCCGTCCAGGTAGGCTTCCGCGAGCCCGATGTCACCACGGGCGATAACCCGCCCGAACATCGCTTCGTCGTGCACCTGCAGGCTCAGGCTGCTGTCACCCTCGCCGAACAGGGCCCTGGAGCCGTCCGGCAGGCGGACTTCGAGGAAGCCGCCTGCCAGCTTTTCCAGCAGCTTGAAGACAGTGCGGGTATCGCGGGCCAGGGGGCGGGTGCCGCGCAGCGGGAGGGCGTAGTCGAGGGTCTGGGTCATTTGGATTATTCCTGTACGGATCGGGGAGCGGGATTCGCACCGCGGAATGGCACCCCCTTGAGCCACAGCCTGAGCGCCTGCCAATGGATGCGCGCGATGACGCCGAGGGTCAGGAAAGGCATGCACAGCAGGGTCTTGAGGAGTGCGCAGGCCGACCAGGGGGCGGGTTTGCCGGAAAGGGCGGTGAGCAGCAGTTCGCCCTCCGTGTCGTCGTAGTCGATGCGCGCCACTTGAATCGCGGGTTGTCGCAGGAAGCGGAAGCGATAGCCACCCTCGATCCCATTGAAGGGCGACACATGGAAGCTCTTGATTGCGTGCAATTCTTCGCCGTCGCGCAGTGCTGCGCCGTCCCGATGCAGCAGATAGCTGTGCGTGCCGCCGAAGGTGTTATTGACCTCGGCCAGGACGGCGATCAGCAGGCCGCCGCGATCGTGGCAAAACCAGAAGCTGACCGGGTTGAACACATAGCCCAGCACCCGTGGGAAGGTCTGTAGCGTGATCTCGCCATCGCTAGGCAAGCCATGTTCAGCCAGCACGCTTTCGATCCATGGCAGCAGGGGGCTGCCGTCGCGGGGCCCGTGGTCCTTGCTGTGGAAGCTCAGCAGGTTGGGCCTGTCCACAGAGAAGATGCCGCACTTTGCCGCAGCCAGGTCACGTACCGGCAACTGTACGTAGAACACCGGATATACGAAGGCATTGCGCGCCGGTCGCAGGCGGCGATGCATCACGTGACCGAGACAGATGTGCGGGCGTGCGTTCATAGAATTGATTCCGACGGCTTCTGCTAGGCGGTTTCCGCCTCGCGCGGCGGGCATATCGAAGCGTCCTGCCAGGGAGCCCTGACGCCCAGGCCATTGGCGACCCGCAGTGCGGATCTCAGGCCGTCTTCGTGGAAGCCGTAACCGCCCCAGGCGCCGGCCAGCCAGATGCCGCCTTCGCCCTGAATCCTGCTCAGCCGTCGCTGGGCTGCAATGGCAGGCCCATCGAAGATCGGGTGGGCATAGTCGAATTCGGCAATCACCTTGGTCGGGTCAGGCTCGCGTGCCGGGTTCAGTGTCACCACCACCGGTGTGGAGAAAGGGAGTGGCTGCAGCTTGTTGATCAAGTAGGACACGCCCACCGGCTGTGCGTCTGCGCCCGGCGCCGTCTTGCCGCCGAAGTAGTTCCATGCCGACCACAGCCTATGGTCGCGGGGCAGCAGGGCTGGGTCGGTGTGCAGGACTGCTCGGTTCGGCTGGTAGCCGATAGCGGACAGCACGTCACGCTGCCCATCGCTGGCCATCATGCCGAGGATGGAAAGCGCCTGGTCGCTGTGGCAGGCCAGCACCACCTGATCGAACCCTTCGCTGCCCCCTGCATGCACCACGCGCAGACCGTCTGTCGTGCGCGTAACGGCGTGGACGGGGCAAGCGATGCGCACGTCGTGCAACTGGGTGGCGATCTTCCTGACGTACTCGCGCCCGCCGCCCTTCACGGTGCGCCACAGCGGTCGGTCGAAAGTCTGCAGCAGGCCGTGGTTCTGGCAGAAACGGATGAAGGTGGCGAGCGGCATGTCGAGCATCTGCCCGGTCGGGCAGGACCAGATCGCCGCAGCCATGGGCAACAGGTACCAATTGGAGAAGGCATCCGAATACCGGCCGTCGCGCAGGAAACCGCGCAGGCTTTGCGTGGTGTCCGGATGGTTCGCCAGCCAGGCTCTGCTCTCGTGGTTGAACCTGAGTATGTCGTAAAGCATCGACCAGAACCGGCGCCGCACCAGGTTCCGTTTCTGCGCGAAAAGGGTCGCCAGGCTGCTGCCCGCCCATTCCAGATCGGGTGTCTCCAGGCTGACCGAGAAGGACATCTCGGTCTCGACGCTATCGACGCCAAGTAACTCGAACAATGCGATGAGGTTGGGATAGGTTTTTTCGTTGAAGACCAGAAAGCCCGTGTCGACCGGATAGGTCTTGCCCTCGAGTGTCACATCGACCGTATTGGTGTGGCCGCCGAGATAGGCGCCGGCCTCGAACACGGTCACATCATATTTGCGCGACAGCAACCAGGCTGCAGCCAGACCGGAAACTCCGGCACCGACCACCGCTATACGCTGCCGCGGGTTGATTCTGGCATTCATCCTTTTCTCCTGATGATCCGCGCTGGTCGTTGTCTGGACTGTGTCTTCCCCAAAGGAAGACAGCAGGGCGGCTTCTCACGGGTGTCGGCATCTGGACTTTGTTTGTCCTAGACAAAGATGCATTTTGTTCGTAAGGTAGTGACCCAACGAACTTATGTCAACGGTTTGTCTAATATTTGTTCAGGACAAATTATGAATACCCTGGGCTTCACCATTGCGGCTGTCGAACGCGACACCGGGCTCTCCAAAGATGTCCTCCGCATGTGGGAGCGACGTTATGGTTTCCCAGTGCCAGAGCGGGATGCTCACGGCGAGCGCGTTTACCCGGTCGCGCAAGTAGAGCGCTTGCGCGTTATAAAACGCCTGATGGATCAGGGGTATAGGCCTGGAAAGCTGATTGCCACACCGGTTGAGGATCTGAGCCTGCTGACGCCGCGTCGTGGGCGGCTTGCTCCCGAGATGGGGAATGAAGCGGACAATTCCGGATACACCGAATTGCTCGACTTGCTCAGGCAGCACGATGCGAACGGCTTCGTGCACGCTCTCCAGCAGGCGCTGGCCCGTCAGGGCTTGCAGCATTTTGTTCAGGACATCGTCGCACCGCTGACACGGCAGGTTGGCGATGCCTGGGAGGACGGGCGCCTTGAGGTGTTTGAAGAACACCTGTTTACCGAGCTGACCAAGCGGGTGTTGCGTCAGGCCATTGCCACGCTGCCGCAAGGCAGCGGGTCACCGCGCGTGCTGCTGACCAGCGTACCGGATGAGCAACACATGCTCGGCCTGTTGATGGTCGAAGCCTTGCTGGCGCTGGAAGGCGCGGAGTGCATTCCTCTCGGCACGCAAATGCCGCTGCTGGAAATCAGTCGGGCGGCAACAGCCCATCGCGCGGATATCGTGGCGCTTTCGTTCTCCGTCGCATTTCCGTCGCGGCAACTCCCGAAGATACTTGAGCAATTGCGCCGCGCGCTCCCCACCGACGTGGAGCTGTGGGTGGGCGGCAGCGGTGTCCTGCGTTTTACGCCTTCTGCTGGAATCCGCTGTTTCTCGACCCTGGAGCAGGGCGTTGAGGCGCTGGCTGCATGGCGGAGCGAACACGCGGGATAGCACAGGCCGCTTTTATTCCTCTGTGACGTCCGGCTCTGGAGCGGCGCTGCTGTCCAGCAGCCCGACGAGAGTGTCGCGCAACCAACTCACCGCAGGGTCGGCGTGATTGCGCGGGTGCCAGGCCAATCGAAGGCCGAAGCCCCGGTCGTCGAAGGGAAGGTCGAACATGTCGAGCACGCTGGCGAAGCGGCTCCTCAGCATCGATGGCAGTGTGCACACGTAATCCGAGTTGCGCAGGATCTCCGGCACCAGCATGAATTTCTCGACGGACACCACCACTCGGCGGTGGCGTCCGCTTTCGGCCAGCGTCTCGTCGATGTAGCCGCTGAAGTGCCCGCCGAACTCCGTCACCAGTACGTGTTGCAAAGCACAGTAAGCGTCCATGTCGAGAGGCGCCGTGCCGCGCGGATGGCCCTTGCGCTGGGCCATCACGAAGGAGCCGTGAAGCAGCGGCCTGACCTTCATCGATACGGGCAAGAGCCGCTCGGACGCGATGAGCAGGTCAACCTCCCCGCCTTCCATCTGCGCCGCGATCAGGCCGGCGTCCGGATTTCGGAATGCAATACGCACGCCGGGCCCGGCGCAGGACGCGAGCTTCTCGATCAGCGGCAACCCCAGCACGACCATCGCGGTATCGTTGGCGGCGATCTGGAAGGTGCGTTCGTCCGTGAGCGGGTCGAAGCTTGGCCGATATTGCACGACCGCTTCCAGGTCCTTCAGCACGGAATGCAGGACTGGCCCCAGTGCCAGGGCGCGGGCAGTCGGCGTCATGCCGCGGCCGGCCTCGGCAGGCAGCAAAAGCGGGTCGTCGAAGATATGGCGCAGGCGGGCCAGTTGGGCTGACAGCGCCGGCTGGCTGATATGCAGGCGCCGCGCGGCGCGGGTTACGTTGCATTCGGCCAGAAGTGCATCGAGGGAAACGAGTAGGTTCAGGTCGATCTGGCGTAGATCCACGATGGGGTATCCGTTTACTGGATTGGTCGAATATCAACAATCGATTTCAACTATATATCGATGATCGCCATACTCCAATCAAGCAGCGCAAAGCCATCAAACATTGTGAGGAAGATCATGGAAAACAGCGCCATCAAGACCCCGCCAGGTACCGCGAACCCCGTTATCCGCGTCGCCCGCCGCCACATCCGCGCGGGAAATGAGGCCGCGTATGAAGCCCTCGTCGGTGAGATGTTCCAGCAGATGCAGGCCTGCCAGGGCTTCCTTGGTGCGGAATTGATCCCGGCCGCCGAGCCGGACGGTGAGCACCAGGTCATCATCCGCTTTGCATCGGAAGAAGCGCTCGCCAGTTGGGATGCCAGCGCGGCACGCTCCGATCTGCTGGCGCGGATGCGCAAGCTGGCCGACACCGACCCGGAGTATCGGCGCCTCTCGGGGCTTGAGGCCTGGTTCACGCCGGCCGTCGTGCCCGCCACGATGCATCCGCCACGGGCGCGCATGGCGCTGGTGACGTGGATGGGCATCTTCCCCACAGTGTCGCTGGTCCTGTGGCTGATCGAACCGCTGCTGCGACCCTATCTACCTTTCCTGCCCAAGGTCGCCTTGCTCACCGGGCTCATCGTCGTGACGATGACCTGGGTGGTGATGCCGCGGCTGACCAGGGCGATGCGTGGCTTCCTGAATCCGGGCTCACGCTGAGGTGTCGGTGAAAAGGACGCCGTGACACCCAAGGTGCCACGGCGAAATGGTCGCGGGCCGCGTGTTACCGCGGGAGATCACCCCGCGACGTTGAGGAAGACATCTGCGCCTTCGATGGTGATGCCGATCAGCGGGTGCGCGTCAGTGTGAAGCCCGCATAGCCTTCGGTCGCGCTGCGGCCGATGACCTCTTTGTAGTGCTTGCCGCCACCCAGATACACCATGAAGACCCGCGGTTTGCCGGGAATGTTGGCGCCCAGGTACCAGGAGGTGGCCTCGGGCAGCAGGGTCGCGTCCGCCAACTCCTTGGTGTGCTGGATCCAGCGATCTTCCTCCGCCGTGTCGGCGCTGATGGTGCCGTAGCCGTTCCTGTCCATGTAGGTGATGCAGTTGGCGATCCATTCGCAGTGCATCTCGATGCCCAGCGGCATGTTGAACAGCACTGATGGGCTTTGCGGCCCGGTGATGAAGAACATGTTGGGGAAGCCGTGGGCGCCCAGGCCATACAAGGTGCGCGGGCCGGCCGACCAGTAATCCTTCAGGGGCTTGCCGCCTTCGCCGCGGATATCCATCTTGAACATCGCGCCGGTGAAGGCATCGAAGCCGGTGGCGTAGATCAGGATGTCGAACTGGTATTCGGCGCCAGTGGTCCGCAGCCCGGTGGGGAGGATCTCCTCGATGGCGTTCTTCCGGATGTCGACCAGTTGCACATTGTCCCGGTTGTAGGTCTCGAAGTAATTGGTTTCGCAAGGCTGGCGCTTGGTGCCGTAGGCCTGGCTTTCGGGCGGGCAGAGCAGCTCGGCCACCGCCGGGTCCTTGACCCGAGAGCGGATCTTTTCACGCACGAAGTCGGCCGCATATTTGTTGGCCGTCGGGTCGAACAGGGTGTCTCCGTAGCAGCCGATCCACAGGCTGAAGCCGCCGTCTTCCCAGCACGCCTCGTACTGCTGTCGGCGCGCCTCGGGGCTGTCGGCGAGGGCAGAGGGCTTCAGGCGCTCGAAGGGTACGCCGGCGAAGGAATCCCACGCTTGCTGCCGGAGTGTGCGATAGCGCTGTTTGACTTCACGGTCCACCGCAGGATTCATCGGCTCGTTACGCAGCGGCGTGCCGTAGTTGGGCGTCCGCTGAAAGACGGTCAGATGCGCGGCTTGTTCGGCGATCACCGGAATGGCTTGCATGGCGGTGGCACCGGTCCCGATGATGCCGACGCGCTTGCCTGCGAAATTGACACCCTCCCTGGGCCATTTGCCGGTGAACAGCACCTGTCCCTCGAAGCTGCCGTGACCCTTGAATTGGGGAATGTTCGCGTCCGACAAAGTCCCGACGGCGGGGATGAAGAAGCGTGCAATCACGGTTTCGCCGCTATCCGTCGTGACGATCCAGCGCTGCTTTTCATCGTCGAAATGAGCGGATTTGACACGGGTGTTGAAAGTGATGTCTTTATTGAGGTCGAATTTCCGTGCCACGAATTCCAGATACTCGAGAATTTCCGGCTGTGCGGCGTATTTCTCGGACCACGTCCATTCCTGCTCGAGCTCCGGAGAGAACGAGAAGGAATAGTGGTGGCTGGGTATGTCGCAACGCGCGCCCGGATAACGATTCCAATACCAGGTCCCTCCAACACCATCTGCACTTTCGAATACCCGCGCCTTCAGCTTCAGGGTGTCCCTGAGCAGATGCAGCATGTAAAGCCCGGCGAAGCCGGCGCCCACGACAACCGCGTCGGTAAAGGAAGGGGCCCGGTTTTCAGGGAGGGCTTGCGTCATGGTTTTGTCTCCTGTCTTGTCGATATGTATTTATGCAGGCACTCGGAATTGCCGGATCGAAATGGAGCGGAATGCCCGAGTTTCGATCCGCTGCCTGCATTCGGGGCATCAGGCGCCCGTACGGGCTAATCAGCAAAGCCTGTGCCAAAGAAAAATAGACAAGACAAAACAGGGGCTTGAGTCAAAATGGCCGAATAAGGATCAACAGGCTGGCCGCGTATCGATTCATAAAATCATCAAGCGATTTCATGAAATTCTGAAGTCGCCAATCAGGGAGGAATTTATCGTGGGAGCTGGACGCGACGCGCCCCCGGACGCGCAGGGCAAATGCTGCGTTTCCGGGGGCGCGATGGTTGGCGGATTGGTGTGTGGGACGGGCGAGCCCCTGGCGCGTCCTATTCCCCTTTGATTTTTTCCAGCCGATAGGCGAGCTGGGCCCGGGTCATGCCGATCAGGCGGGCCGCTTGCGTCACATTGTCGTTGGCCAGGGCCATTGCGTTGCGGGTGATCGCGGACTCGAAATCAGAGATGGAAAAGCCCTCGTTCAGCAATCTGACGCTCAGCTCGTCGTAGGGCGAGCGGGCAGGGGGGCGTTCGCTGTCCAGTTTGAGGGCACCGGTCTGCGAAACGAGGGTATGGCCCGCGTCTTCATCGGGCGGGGAGGCGAACAGCGAGTCGATGTCGATGCTGCGGTTATGATCGGTCAGGATCACGCCGCGCTCGATCATGTTCTCGAGTTCCCGGATGTTGCCGGGCCAGCCGTAGTTCTTCAGCGCGCGCAGGGCCCGGTCCGAAATGCCCAGCGTGGTCTTCTTGTACAACGCATGGAACTTGCCGAGGAAATGCCGGGCCAGGAGCGGGATATCCTCCGCGCGCTCCCGCAGTGGCGGGATCGACACCGGATAGACATTGAGCCGGTAGAACAGATCGGCGCGGAATTTCCCCTTCTTCACTGCTTCCTGAAGGTCTTCGTTGGTGGCTGCGACGACCCGCACGTCGATCTTGCGCACGAAGGTGCCGCCAACTCGTTCCAGTTCCCCCTCCTGCAACACACGCAACAAGGCGGCCTGGGCGCCGGGCGTCAGCTCGACCACTTCGTCGAGGAAGATCGTGCCGCCATCGGCGCGTTCGAACTTGCCCTCACGGCTGACGTTGGCGCCGGTGAACGCCCCCCGTTCCACACCGAAGAGTTCCGAGGCGATCAGGTCCGACGGAATCGACGCACAGTTCACCGCCACGAAGGGCTGGGCGGACCGATCCGACAGCGCGTGCAGGCTGCGGGCAAAGACTTCCTTGCCAACGCCGGTTTCGCCAAGCAACAGGACCGACGCGCGGCTTTTCGCACCCCGCTCGATGAGATTCTTTGCTTTCAGGAAGCCGGCTGAACGCCCGATGAAGCTGACCGAGTCCGTCGGCGAGGAGCGCGCCGCGCGGACCGTTTCCTGCAGCTCGGAGACCTGGGTGCGCAGGGCGAGCAACTCCTCCGCCACCGAATCGGGCTCGTAGAATTTCTCCAGCTCCGCGCGGTCGTCCCATTCCTCCGCAGGTTTGCCGATGATGCGGCAATGGGCGGCGCCACAGCCCGCGCAGGTCTCCTCCTTGAACAGGATCTTGCGGCCCATGTAATAGCTGGTGAAGCCGCTGGAATAGCCGATCAAGGTCCAGCACACCGGCTCTGCCGCCAGGCCGAACTGCTGCTGATGGGCCTCGGCCTCGTAGGAGTCCGTCCATTCGAAGCGGCCGATGAAGGCGCCGGTGGACAGGTCGAAAGACAGCTCCAGCGGCTCCACCTGCACCAGCCCCTTGATGCAGGCCAGCTGGGGGCCGACCAGGAAGGCATCTGCCGTCGTGATCTCCGGCCGCAGCTTGCGGGCGAGCGCCGCATCCTTGAAGCCGGCATGAAAGCCGAAACGCATCAACAGCCCGCTGGCCCGCTCCAGGCCCAGCGTTTCGATCAGCTCCTTGCGCAGCAGGCTCATGCCTGAGGCATGAAACAGGAGCATGCGCTGTTCGTTGAGCCACACTTTGCCGTGGGCCGGGTCGAAGCGGACCTGGGACAACAGGTCAGCATCCGACGGGTACTGGGGGCTACAACTCTTGCTCACTGATCACGCCTTTCTGCCGAGGCCCGTTTCATCAATTCATGAATCGACTTCATCAAATTCTCAAAACCCCCACCGTGCCTGCGCAAGGGAAAGCCCTTCTCGATGCGCCGCATCAAACTTCGTTATTACATGATCAATATAGCTTTTTGCTTTCATTTGGGTCCAGTGGCATGGCCGTTGCTGATGTGCGTGGGTGCTTTGCACATCACCAAAGGAGACAAGAACAATGCCACTCGATCAGGCATCGACACAGATGCTGCAACAACTGACAGAAATGGGCGCCAAGCCGTTTCACCAGATGAGCCCGGACGAAGCCAGGCACTTCCTGGCCGCATTCCGGCCCGCCTATGGCAGCGGGCCGTCAATGAACCGGGTCGTGGAGGAAATGCTGCCGATACCGGGCGGCCATTGCGCCGTGCGCGCGCTGATTCCGTCGGACGATATCTGCGGTGTGATTCTCCATTGCCACGGCGGCGGCTGGGTCACGTTGTCCATCGACGATTACGATGCCTTCGGGCGAACGCTGGCAGCCCACTCGCGTTGTGCCGTCGTGCTCGTCGAATACCGTCTTGCCCCGGAGCATCCATTTCCCGCCGCGCTGGATGATTGCCAGGTCGCATTGAACTGGCTTGCCGATTCCCGCGGCCGACTGTTTGGCCAGGCATCCCTGCCGCTCATCGTGTCCGGCGACAGTGCCGGTGGCAATCTCGCCGCGGTGCTCGCCAATCGTGCTGCGCGGGGGCAGGGCCCCGAGCTCGCGATGCAGGTTCTGCTGTATCCGGTAACCCAGGCCCGGTTCGATACCGACAGCTATCTCAATCCCGATTTTCAATTGCTGCTGTCGCGGGAAGACATGGCCTGGTTCTGGAGCCATTACTTGCCCGACGCGCTCCGGCGCGACCTGCCGGATGCCTCGCCGCTCCACGAGGCGGACGTCTCCAGGCTGCCGCCCACGCTGATCGTCGGTGCGGAAATGGACGTGCTGAACAGCGATGCCGATGCCTATGCGGCCAAGCTGGAAGCGGCCGGTGTGCCGGTGGTCCACTGTCGTTTTGAAGGCCAGATGCACATCTTCGCCACCATGATCAACGTGCTGCCGGCCAGTGCCGAGGCCATCCGCCTGATCGCCGACGAAATCGACCGCGTCCTCGCGACCACCCTGGCGCACACATAAGAGTAGCCCCATCAATCGAGAAGGGCAGGGCGGCACGCGCCAGCTTCGGGCGTTTGCCGTGGCCCCGTACGACCCAAAAGAATACCGGAGACAACAGAATGAAGAAGCTCGTGCTTTGCAGCGCCGCACTTGCGCTGGGATTGAGCAGCGGTTCGCGCGACGCGGCCGCCACCGAAAACGGCGCAACGAACTGGCCCCTCGGCGTCAATACCATTCTCCCCGCGTTATTGCCGCCGCCCGGCAATACGCAGTTCTACAGCTATACGGTGCGTTACAGCGCGAACCGTTTCGTGGATGCCGGCGGAAAGTCGATCATTCCCGGCTTCAAGCTGACACAATACGCACAAGCCTTCCGCTTCGTCCATACTTGGGATTACCAGACCGAAAGCGGCGTGCGTTTCAGCAGCGGCATGATTCCCTCGGCGGATTACACCAAATTGCGGATCGGCGGCATGCAGGACGACGCCACCGGATTCAATCAGGTTTATCTCACGCCCCTGTACCTGACCTATTCCCCGTCGCCGTCGCTGCATCTGCTCACCGGTTTCAGCGGATTTGTCCCGCTCGGCAATTTCGACCGCAATGGCCTGGCCAATACCACCAGCAATTACCGATCCTATGTGCAGGAGTTCGGCCTCACGTGGTTCATTACGCCAGCGTGGGAGCTTTCCCTGTCGCCGACGTTGTCCTTCAACGAGCGCAACAAGGCGACCGGCTATCGCTCTGGCAATGTGCTGAACACCGATTTCAGCGTCGGCTACCGGCCTGCATCCATGCCTCAACTGCAGCTGTCCCTGGCCGGCTACCACACCTACCAGTTCTCCGACGACCGCGCCGAGGCCGGTGCCGTTGCCGGCGGCAACCGTTTGAAGAAGCTCGGGCTTGGTCCGCAGGTCTTCTACGCCTTCGACAAGGCGAGCGGCATCGTCTTCAAGGCCTTGCATGAGGTGGACGTGGAGAACGGGCCCAAGGGCAATTCGTTCTGGGTGCAATTCTCCACGCCGATCTGAGGCTCTCAGGTAACGGAGGAACCCGTGTATCAGGCTAGCGGGTTTCTCCGCGCAACTGCGTAGCCAGATAGTCCACGAAATGCGCGACACGTGCCGCCAGGAAGCCCTGGCGGTAGAACACCGCCCACATGGGCTGCTTCCAGGGCAGCACGACGTCGGGCAGGACTTCGACGAGGCTGCCCGCGCTGAGATCGTCGCGGACCAGGAAATCCGACAGGCAGGCGATGCCGTTGCCGGTGCGTGCCAGAAAGGCCAGCGTCTCGCCGTTGGAGGCGGCGATGGTCGGTTCGATCGGGTAGCCGTCGGCGCCGGCGTGCTGCAGCGGCCACAGGTTCAGGGACGAGGGCTGGGTGAAGCCGAGCAGCGTGTGTGTCGCGAGTTCGTCTGCGTTCTGCGGTCGCCCGCGGCGTGCCAGGTAATCGGGCGCCGCCACGAGGCGCAGGCGGCTCTCCAGCAGCAGGCGGGCGTTGAGTGTCGAATCCTGCAACTGGCCGACGCGCAGCGCTACATCGGCGCGCTGCTCGATCAGATCGACGATGGTTTCGCCGGACGTCAGCTCGAGCTGGATGCGCGGATAGCGGCGGCAGAACTCGGGCAACAACGGCGCCAGCACATGGTTGAACACCGGCGTGGCGGCATTGACGCGCAACAGCCCGGAAGGATGCTCGGCGGCCGATTGCAGCGTCAGCACCGTGGCTTCCAGGCGGCCGAGGATGTCACGCGCGTTGTCGAGGAACCAGCGGCCCTCGTCGGTGAGATCGAGACGCCGCGTTGTGCGGGTGATCAGGCGCACGCCGAGCTGCTTTTCCAGCTTGCCGATGCTGCGGCTGATGCCGGAGGGCGTCAGCTGCAGGCGCTCGGCGGCGGCGGAGAAGGAGCCTTCGTCGATGACGGCAACGAAGGCTTGCAAGGTTTCAGTGGTGAGCATTGTTGATTTAAAGTCAAAAGATATTGCTTTTTTGACGCATTTTTCCCGGCTTTGCAAGCAAAGACAATGCGGGCTCCCCAATCCGAAACTGCTTCAGGAGTCCGCCATGCCTCTTGCCCTCTGGGCGCTCACGCTGAGCGCTTTCGCCATCGGCACCACCGAATTCGTCATCGTCGGCCTGATTCCGACCATCGCCGCGAGCCTCGACGTATCGCTCCCCTCCGCCGGCCTGCTGGTCAGTCTGTATGCGCTCGGTGTCGCCGTCGGCGCACCGGTGCTGACCGCTCTGACCGGCCGCGTGCCGCGCAAGATGCTGCTGCTCGGCCTGATGGCCCTGTTCACCATCGGCAACCTGGTGGCCTGGCGGGCGCCCGGTTACGAGGCGCTGATCATTGCCCGCGTCCTGACCGGGCTGGCGCACGGCGTCTTCTTCTCCATCGGTTCGACCATCGCCACCGGTCTGGTCCCCAAGGAAAAGGCGGCCACGGCGATTGCGCAGATGTTCTCCGGCCTCACTGTCGCCCTCGTTACCGGCGTGCCGCTCGGCACCTTCATCGGCCAGACCTTTGGTTGGCAGGCGACCTTCCTCGCCGTCTCCGGACTCGGGGTGATCGCCTTCGTCGGCAGCCTGCTGCTGGTGCCGGCGGATATCGCGCGCTCGACGCCCGCATCGCTGCTCAGCCAGTTTGCCGTACTCGGCAAGCCGCGCCTGCTGCTCGTCTATGCGATGACCGCGCTCGGCTACGGCGGCTCGTTCACCGCCTTCACCTACCTGGCGCCGATGCTCGAACAGATCAGCGGTTTCCAGGCCTCGGCGACCGGCGTGCTGATGCTCATCTACGGCCTGTCGGTGGCGGTCGGCAACGTCTGGGGCGGCAAGCTGGCCGACCGCAAGGGCCCGGTGCGCGCGCTGCAGATCATCTTCGCCGGGCTGGCCGCCGTCCTGCTGCTGCTCGCCGTCACTGCCGCATCGAAGTGGCTGGTCGTGCTCACCGTGCTGCTGTGGGGCGCGGTCGCCTTCGGCAACGTCGCCGGGCTGCAGCTCTACGTGGTGCAGCAGGCGGAGCGCGCAACGCCCCATGCAGTCGATGTGGCGTCCGGGTTGAACATCGCCGCGTTCAATGTCGGCATCGCGTTCGGCGCCTGGGCCGGCGGCCACATCGTCGCCCAGCTCGGGCTCATGGCGACCCCGTGGATCGGCGCGCTGATCGTGCTCGTTGCCCTCGGCCTGACCACCTGGTCAGGCTCCCTCGACCGGCTCGACAGCGTGTCACCGCAAGCCGCCGTCTGACCGAATCCAATCTCAGTTCGCACCATGAAAGGAACTTCCATGCGCATTCCCGCCTTCGGCCTCGGCACTTTCCGCCTGCAGGGCCAGACCGTCATCGACTCCGTCACACAGGCACTCGAACTCGGCTACCGTGCGATCGACACTGCGCAGATCTACGCCAATGAAGCCGAGGTCGGCCAGGCCATCGCGCAGTCGGGCGTGCCCCGCGATGCGTTGTTCCTGACCACCAAGATCTGGACCGAGAACTACACCCGCGACAGGCTGCTGCCGAGCCTGCGCGAGAGCCTCGACAAGCTGGGCACCGACGCCGTCAACCTGACGCTGATCCACTGGCCGGCGCCGGGCAATCCGGTGCCGCCAGAGGAATACCTGGCGGCGCTGGCCGAGGCGAAAGCGCTTGGGCTGACCCGACAGATCGGCGTCTCCAATTTCAATATTGCGCTGACCCGGCGAGCCATCGAGATCCTTGGCCCCGGCGAGATCGCCACCAACCAGATCGAGCTGAGTCCGCATCTGCAGAACCGCAGGCTGACCGCATATCTCGCCGAGGCCGGTATCCACGTCACCTCCTACATGACCCTTGGCTACGGCAAGGTGCTGGAGGATCCGGTGGTGCAGGGGATTGCCGAACGCCTCGGCAGTACGGCGGCCCAGGTGGTGCTGGCCTGGGCGCTGGCCAAGGGCTATTCCGTCATCCCTTCATCGACGAAGCGGGAGAATCTGGCCGGCAACCTGCGGGCCATCCAGCTGCACTTGCCGGAGGATGCGCTCGCGGCCATCGACGCCCTTGAACGGGGAGGCCGCCTGGTCGACCCGGAGGGCCTGGCACCGGTCTGGGATGCGTAGTCAGCGTTCGCTGGAATTCAGGAGCAGGATGCTGCCGAGTGAGCGAAGGCTGACGACCTCTTCGAGCGCCATTCCTGCACCTCGAACAACGGTTTTCCATTCCGCCAGAGTGCGCTCCCGCCCGCGCGAGCCGACGAACATCTGCATGTCGAAGGCTGCGCTGGCCAGGTCGGCCTTGCTGTCCGGCACGATCATTTCCAGCACGGCGACACGGGCGCCGCTGCTGCCGATGGCTTCGCGGAGGCGGCCCAGCGCCCGGATACACTCCTCATCGCCGAAACCGTGGAGGACGGCGGACAGCAGGTAGATGTCTTGCGGGCCGTTGGCGGTGGGCAGGGCGCCGAAGAGATCGCCGGCCTGGAAGTGCAGGCGTTCGACGCCGTCGGTGCGATGTTGCGTCCAGTAGCGCTGGGCTTCCTCAACGACCTGGCGGCGATCCACGACCAGTGCCGACAGCTTGGGATGGCGTTTCAGGATCGCGAGGGCCTTGCTGCCGCGGGCACCGCCGATATCGATGATGCGCTCGAAGCGGTCCCAGTCCATGTCGGTGGCGAAGCCATCGCCGGCCAGGGCTTCGACGCTGTCCATGGCGGCCGCGAAGCCGCGGTCGAAGTCCGCGTGGTGATCCAGGTAGTCGAACAGATCCTCACCGTGGCTCAACCGGAACGGCGGTGTGCCGCTGCGAATGCCGGCTTCCAGTTGCTCGAACCAGGGGCGGCTCATGGTCTCCGAGTTGTGCATCAGGATCATCGCGCGCACGCTGCGGGCGCTGTCACGGCGCAGGCAGTCGGACAGCGCGTTGTTGCGGAAGACCATGGGCGCGGTCTCCTCGAACACGCCCATGGCCGCCAGCAGGCGCATCAGGCGCCCGAGGGCGTCACCGTCGGCGCCGACCTGGTCGGCAATCCCGCCGGCGCTCAAGGCCTGTGTGCCCAGCACGGTGGCCACATCCAGCTGTGCTGCAACGTATAAGGCCCGAGATTGCCAGAAGGCGCTGCCCATCTGCACCAGCCGGAAAGGGGCGGGTGTCAGCTTGTTGGGGATGGCCTGGAGCCAGGCACCGAACTTCATGGCCTTGGCAAAGCGGCGCACCGCGCCGGCGTTCATCTGGAAGCTCATGCTTGTTCTCCTGTGCTGCCGGCCCCGGCCGGGGCCAGGCCGGCGGCGAACAGGCGGCCGTTGAAGTCGGCGAGGTGGCTCAGGAAGGCCGCGTCCATGGGGCGCTCCATCTGCTCCTCGAAGATGTCCTTGAGCAGCATCGGCGTCATGGCCAGGCTGACGAAGGACAGGCGCAGGATGTCCGGGTCGATGCCCGGCGCGATCTGGCCGTGGCTCTTGAGATCTTCCACCTTGCGCGCGCCGCGGGTGCGTCCGCGTTCGAGCAATTGCTGGATGAAGCGGCGGCCCGGCCCCTGGTGAAGGGCCAGCACCTTGAGGATCAGCTTCGGGAATTCGGGGTGCGCCGAGATGGTCTGGTAATACAGGTTCAGGAAGTCCCGGAAGCCATCGGTCGAGGCGAGCATCGGCCCGTCGAGCACGTCCAGCAGCGGGCTGAGGGTCTCGCGGATCATCTCCTCGTAGAGGCCCTCCTTGCTGCCGAAGTAGTAACGGATCATCGACACGTTGGCGCCCGCTTGCTCGGCAATGCGCCGGGTGCTGACGCGGTGGTAGTCGTCGGCGAGAAAGCACGCCAGCGCCGCCTTGATCAAGCGGTCCCGGACGGATTCGACAACCTGTGGATTTTCCATGATCGGCTCGGGGGATTTCGATGCCGGCAAGGCTATCACCCGTCATGAACTGCCCCTGCCAACTTTCGTCAATCAATTTGGCGGGGATGATTGAATTGCGCCAGGCCATGCAAAGACAGCCAATGCCGTAGACGCAAAAAATGGGTTGAGGGGGAGGTCCTCAACCCAAACAGGTGACATCAACTACAAAGGGACTACTCCAGAAGAAAGTTCTGCCCAACCCGGCCAAGGCGCTGGGGCGCGGCCGCGGTTTCGTCCTTCAGCATCACGCCGGAGAGCTCCCGCCGGAAGGCTTCGGTGATCAGGTACATCAGCTTGTGGATCGCCTCGCCATACTCCAGGCCGTCCTTGCGCACGTTGGAGATGCAGTTGCGCTGGGCGTCGTTCGTTCCCGGCTGCGGGGCCCAGGTGATGTAGATGCCCATGCTGTCGGGCGAGCTCAGCCCTGGCCGTTCGCCGATCAGCACGACCGCCAGCCTGGCGCCGAGTGCCTTGGCGATCGGGTCTCCGATGGCGACCCGGCCCTGACGCACGATGCTGATCGGCGCCACCGTGAAGGCCTGCTTCGTGAGCTCGGGCATCAGCAGGTCCAGGAAGGGCAGGGCGTTCTGCTCGATGGCGAAGGCGGACAGTCCGTCCACGATCACGATGGAGATGTCGCATTCGGCTCGCGCATCGGAGAAGGCTTGCAGTTGCGCCTTCGACGCATCGGACGGAATCCGCCCGAGGTCCGGCCGCTGCAGATAGGTCGCCCGGTCCTGGGCCGCGCTGTGCATCATGAAGCTGCGCCAACCGCGCGTGTCCAGCGCCATGCGCAGCGCCTGCTCGTCGAGCGGGTGATGTACTGCATTGCGGGCCCGCGCGTGGGCGAACTGGAATTCGAGATGGGGGCGAGTCGGCAGGCTGGTGCCGGCCCGCCCGAGCCCGATGCGGGCCTGGGTAAAGCGCGTCAGCACATGCCAGAGGTTCGGGGTGAGGATGTCGCTCATGTCAGACTCCCAGCTTGCGGATGCTGTCGAGGAAGATCCCTGGCGTCTTGTCGGCGAGGATCTTCGCGTCGCCGGAGAAGATGCCGACCCGCTGCAGCCAGGCCTCGAACTCGGGCGCCGGCCGAGAGCCGAGCACCTTCCGCACGTAGAGCGCGTCGTGGAAGGACGTGGTCTGGTAGTTCAGCATCACGTCGTCCGAGCCGGGGATGCCCATCACGAAGTTGATCCCCGCCACGGCGAGCAGCGTCAGCAGCATGTCCATGTCGTTCTGGTCGGCCTCGGCGTGGTTTGTGTAGCACACGTCGCAGCCCATCGGTACGCCGAGCAGCTTGCCGCAGAAATGGTCCTCGAGGCCTGCGCGGATGATCTGCTTGCCGTCGTACAGATACTCCGGCCCGATGAAGCCGACCACGGTATTCACGAGGAAGGGCGAGAATTCCCGCGCCACCGCGTAGGCGCGCGCTTCGCAGGTCTGCTGGTTGACGCCGTGGTGGGCGTTGGCTGACAGCGCGCTGCCTTGGCCGGTCTCGAAATACATCACGTTCTGGCCGACGGTGCCGCGCCCGAGGGCACGGGCCGCCTCGTAGCCCTCGCGGAGAATCCCCAGGTTGATGCCGAAGCTCCTGTTCGCCGCCTCGGTGCCGGCGATCGACTGGAATACCAGGTCGAGTGGCGCGCCGCGGTTGATCGCCTCGATGCTGGTCGTCACGTGGGTCAGCACGCAGGACTGGGTCGGGATCTCGTAGCGGCGGATCACCGCGTCGAGCATCTGGATCAGCGTGATGACCGCATTCACGTTGTCGGTGGCCGGGTTGATGCCGATCACCGCGTCGCCGTTGCCGTACATCAGCCCGTCGACGACGCTCGCCGACACGCCCGCCGGGTCATCCGTGGGATGATTGGGCTGCAGGCGCGTGGACAGGCGGCCGGGCAGGCCGACCGTGGTGCGGAAGGCGGTGACGACGCGGCATTTCTTGGCTACAAGGATCAGGTCCTGGATGCGCATGATCTTCGACACCGCCGCTGCCATCTCGGGCGTCAGGCCCGGCGCGAGGCGGGCCAGCGTCGCTTCCGTCGCCAGGTCGGACAGCAGCCAGTTGCGGAAATCGCCGACCGTCAGGTGGGCCACCGGCTGGAAGGCCTCCGCGTCATGGCGGTCGATGATGAGGCGGGTGACCTCGTCCTGCTCGTAGGGAATGACGGTTTCCGACAGAAACTGCGCCAGAGGGACTTCGGCGAGCGCCATCTGGGCGGCGACCCGCTCCTCGTAGTCGGCCGCCGCGACGCCGGCTAGGTAGTCGCCGGAGCGGGCCGGCGATGCCTTGGCCAGCAGATCCCGCAGGTCCTGGAACCGGTAGACCTTGTGGTCGACAGTATGGGAGTACATCGGCATGGGGTGTTCCTTGCTTCTCTGCCGCGGGGGCCGGGGCGATGCCCGGCCCCCGCACGGTTAGGCCTTGGCCTTCGAAGTGAGCTGCTGCTCCAGTTGCATCTCTTCTGCGGATTCGAGGATGTCGTCCAGCGGCGCGGTCTCCCGCCGTCCCTTGACGGCGATGAAGACGACGTAGCCGACCACCAGCAGGCCGAAGAAGACCGCCGCCACCGCGCCGTTGTAGTAGATCATCGTGGCGAGGCAGACCACTGCGCCGAGCAGCGCGAACAGCGGGAAGTAGGGGTAGAAGGGCGCCTTGAAAGGCCGCTCCATGCCCGGCTCGGATTTGCGCAGCTTGAACAGGGACAGCATGCTGACGATGTACATCACGATCGCGCCGAACACCGACATGGTCACGATGTTGGCGGTCAGCGTCTGGCCGCCGAACTGGATCAGCTCGTCGCTGTAGATCGCCGCGATGCCCACCACGCCGCCGGACAGGATCGCCCGGTGCGGCGTCTTGAAGCGCGGATGCACCTCGGCGAACCATTGCGGCAGGTAACTGGCGCGGGCCAGCGCGAAGATCTGCCGCGAATAGCCGAGGATGATGCCGTGGAAGGACGCGATCAGGCCGAACATGCCCAGCCACACCAGCATGTGGGTCCAGCCGCTGTTCTCGCCGACGATGTACTTCATGGCCTTCGGCAGCGGATCGTTGATGTTCGACAGCTGGGTCCAGTCGCCGGCGGCGCCCGCAAAGATCATCACACCGATGGCCAGCACGAGGAGGGTGAGGATCCCGGTGGTGTAGGCGATGGGGATCGAACGCTTCGGGTCCTTCGCCTCTTCCGCCGCCATGGCGACGCCCTCGATGGCCAGGAAAAACCAGATCGCGAACGGCACCGCCGCGAAGATGCCCGGAACGGCGTCCATGCTGAAGCTGTCGTGGCCGGCCCAGCCGCCCTTCATCAGGTTGCTGATCGAGAAGCCCGGCGCGACGACGCCCATGAACACCAGCAGCTCGAAGATCGCCATCAGCGTCACGACCAGCTCGAAGGTGGCGGCGATCTGCACGCCGACGATGTTGAGCCCCATGAAGACCAGGTAGGCGCCAACCGCCACATGCTTGGGATCGAGCCCTGGGAACTGCACGTTCATGTAGGCACCGATCGCCAGTGCGATGGCCGGCGGCGCGAACAGGAACTCGACCAGGGTCGCCGTCCCGGCCAGGTAGCCGCCGAAGGGCCCGAAGGCATGGCGCGCATACGCAAAGGGTCCGCCCGCGTGGGGGATGGAGGTGGTCAGCTCGGTAAAGCTGAAGATGAAGGTAGTGTACATGGCGGCGATGAAGATCGCCGTCACGAAGAAGCCCAGCGTGCCGGCCGCAGCCCAGCCGTAGCTCCACCCGAAATACTCGCCGGAGATCACCAGCCCGACCGCGATGCCCCACAACTGCCAGGTGCCGAGGGTCTTGCTGAGCTCATGGTGCGTCACGCTGCCGACGTGCTTGCCGTGCTTTTCAAGTTCCATGGATGCCATTCCTCCTCGGGTCAGAACGCACGGGCGATCGAGACGACCGCGCGGGTCTGGGCGACGCTGTCGGTGTCACCGCTGCCGGTCAGCGCCGCGTAATTCTTGAACGCATCCGGCCGGGTCGTCGCCCAGACGGACAGCCCCAGGCTCCAGTTGTCGGCCAGCGTCTTGTTCACGCCGATCCGCGCGTAGGACCAGTTGAGGCCGGTGCTGTGGGCGATCCATTCCCGCCCGAGTTGCAGCGACACATTGACCGACTCCATCACATCGTAGGACGCGCCCAGTTCGGTGTAT
Source organism: Zoogloea sp. GDB6 (assembly GCF_056724105.1). Classification (NCBI taxonomy): domain Bacteria; kingdom Pseudomonadati; phylum Pseudomonadota; class Betaproteobacteria; order Rhodocyclales; family Zoogloeaceae; genus Zoogloea; species Zoogloea sp. GDB6. The sequence goes on from NZ_CM161497.1 coordinate 2,369,982, forward strand.
TGGGAGCCGCGGGTGGAACCCGTCACGCCTGCGCGGGGGTCTTCCGCCGAGAATACGCCCGGCGCCGAATTGTTGACGTTCCAGCCGTAGAAGCGCGTCAGCGTGCGGCCGTATTTCACCGACAGCCAGTCGTAGCTGATTCCAATCGACGGCTCCAGCGTATTCGGCTTCGAATGCGTGAAGGTCTTTCCGTCCAGCGCCTTGCGATAATCGCCGCCCGGGTAATAGACGTAGAGCATATTGAGGTCGACGGTGAACAGCGAGCCCAGCCCGGTCTTGTAGCCGACGTAATAGTCCGTTTCGAGATTGGCTCCCGGAACCCATTTCTCCGAAACATTGGAAGCCCAGAAGCCGGCATATACGCCCGAGGCATGCTTGAGATCGACGCCAAATTGCAGTGCCGGCCCGCCGAAGGTCTGGCTCAGGCCGCGCCAGACGTAATCGTTGCTGAAGGAAACATTACCTGTCATCGAATAGGGCGGCGCTTCCGATGTACTGATGGATTGCTCGGCAGCCTGACACGGAGCACTCAGAAGGAAGCCGGACGCCACCCCTAATGCGGCAAAGCGCGCAACGCGCAGGCCGCAGCCTTGAAACTTGATCACCATTGTCTCCTCGTTATGGATATAGGGGACTGCGTACCGCTTTCTGCGTCCCTTCCGTAACGTTAAGTCAGCGCCCAAAGCGCCGCTATCGCAAATCGGCAGACCTGAAGGTGAGACTCAAGATGCTGATTTGAATGGGTATCTTTGTTGTTGGGCGTACATCTTCCGGTTCGTCGTCAAGCGCAAGGCAGTGCGTGCTGTCCAAAATCGGCAAGTGCGCGATCGACGGTGACACCTCTTGCAGCGGCTATTTATCGTGATACTGTATTCCCGCTTCCAGGAATTCGAGATGAACGATTCGTCCCTTACGCGGCTACCCCTTTCAGAGAAATCGGCGGAAAGTGAGAACCACATCCGCTCCGTCCGCACGTCGGATCTGGAAGAGCAGGCCGCCCAGTTGAAGGGCTGGCAGCAGCATTACTCGCAGCTTTCCGCAGGGGCCTTCAAAGGGGAATTCAAGGAGCTTGAATTCCCCGGTCTCCAATTGTTTTTCGAGACGACCAGCAGCACGCTTTTCCAGACCGGTGCAATGCCGCCGGATATCGTCGCCATCGGCTTGCCATTGGCGTATGACGGTGACGGCCATTTCTGCGGTGAATCCATGTCCACCGCGGCATTGCATTGTTTTGCGGGGCAGGGCGGATTCGAATATTTGTCGCCGGAAGGCCTGGTCATGTCGGGCATCGTCATCCGGGCTTCCGACCTGCTCGATCAACTCAGCCGCACCGAAGCAGAAAAAGTCGCCCAGGTGCTCGAAAGACCGCAGCTGGTCAAGGTGGACGAAAAGAGCATCGCCTCCCTGCGCAGCTTCATCACCGGCATTTCGCTGATGGCCGAGCGCGCGCCCCAGACGCTGGAGAGTGAATATCTGCTGCACTCCCTCGGACAGTCCGTCGCCAACGCCTTCATCGACACGATGCTGACGCGCATCGACACCGAGACGGTGCGCATGAGCAACGCCCAGCGCCTCAAGCTGATCAAGAACGTGCGCGACATCGTTGTCGGCACACCCGACACGCCGCCGAGCATCCAGGAGCTCTGCGACGCGCTGAACGTGAGCCGCCGCACGCTGCAGAACTGCTTTCAGGTCGGCCTCAACTGCACACCGCTGGATTTCATCAAGATCGTCCGCCTCAACGGCGTCCGCGCCATGCTCCGCCATTGCGCCACTGTCTCGGAAGCCGCATCCCACTGGGGCTTCTGGCACTTCGGCAACTTCGCGCGGGATTACCGCGCCTTGTTCGGTACGCTGCCTTCACTCGAACACGGCCAGCTGCAGAAATTGCGTTGACGGCGCGTCAGCTCACTCGGCAGATCGATTTGGCACAACGGGTGGCGGTGCCCGATATTCCGCAACCCACTTGGGAAACTCCTCCGCGGGCATGGGCTTGGCGATGAAATAGCCCTGGGCGATATCGCAGCCGAGTGCTGCCAGCATGTCCCAGTGCTCCCGGGTTTCCACGCCTTCGGCAACGGTCTCGCAGCCGAGGTCATGGACCAGATCAATGGTGGAGCGCACGATTGCCGCGGAATCCCGATTGCCCGGCATGCTTGCCACGAAGGACTGGTCGATCTTGATGTAGTCGACCGGGAGCTTCTGCATGTAGCTCAGCGACGAGTAGCCCGTGCCGAAATCATCCACATAAAGCGGGATGCCTTCGTTACGCAGGTCGTGCAAGACACGCAATGCATACTCGGCATCTTCCATCACGGTGCTTTCGGTGATCTCAGCTTCGAGCAACCCGCGTGCGACGCCACGTTCCGCCAGCCAGCCGCGGCATTTGCTGAACAACTGGTCGTCGCGGAAGTTACGTGCAGAAAGATTGATGGCAATCGGCAATGCACATCCCTGCGCCTGCCAGTCGCGCAGCAGGTCGAGCGCCGCAAGGATCACCCATTCCGTCAGGGGCTTGATCAGCCCGGTCTGCTCGGCCAGGCCGATGAACACGCCAGGCGGGACCAAGCCAAGGCGGGGATGCTGCCAACGCACCAGCGCTTCGGCCCCACAGACGCGCCCGGAAGAGAAGACCACCTTGGGCTGCAGGAACAGGCGCAACTCCCCGCAGCCGATGGCTCGACGAAGTTCGCCGGCCATGTGCAGCCGCCCCGTTTGATCCTGCTGTTGAGCCGCCTCGAAGATGCACCGATCCAGCCCTCTGGCCTTCGCCTGATAAAGGGCCTTGCCCATTCGGCGCAGCAGATCCTGGGCCGTCGTTCCGTGCTCCGGGTACAGGGCGATGCCGATCTTGGCCGACACGTCCAGTTCGATGTCGGCGATGGGGAAGGGCCTGGACAGGCTCGCCTCCAGCGCATCGGCCAGAGTCATCGCGGCCGTGCCGTCCCTGGCGGGCGTCAGAATGGCGAACTCGTCGCCACGCAGGCGAGCCACCAGCGCAGCAGGCGGCACGCTTTCGCGCAGCCTCTGTCCGAAGGCCTGCAGGATTTCATCCCCGCGACTGGAGCCGAGTACGTCATTGATTTCCCCGAGCCGCTCGACATTGAGCTGGAGGACGGCAAAGGGTTCAGCCGAAGCGGCGCTGTCGATCGCCGCCGCGAGGGCTTCCGTGAACTCGATGGCATTCGGGAGCCCGGTGAGGGCGTCGTGGCGCATCAGATGATGCATCGCCGCCCGCACACCCTCCTGTTCGGTCCGCACGCGCAGCGTGGAAATACCGAAGGCCAGATCGTCGGCGGACTCGGTGAGCAGCTTGATCTCGTCCTCGCCGAAGGTATCGGGCTCCGGATCGTAGATGGAGAGGGCACCGATGATCTCGCCGTCCACCCGCAAGGGGCAGGCCAGCCCGGATGTCGCACCGAAAAGCCGGTCCCGCCAGACGGCATGGTTCGGGTCGGTCTGCATGTTGCGAACGCGCCCCACCAGGCCGTTGCGGATGGCCGTTGACGTAACCCCCTGTCCTTGCGCCGCATCCGAGAGATTGAGGCCGAGCGCATTGAGTGCGGCCATCCCGCCCGGATAGCCGCACTCCGCCATGGGGCGTAGGGCCTGGTCGGGGCCTTCTCCCTTGAACCAGACCACGGCGATTCCGTAGCCACCCTCGGTGACGATGGCCCGGCACATGCTGTCGAGCAGCCCTTGTTCTTCGGAGGCCCGCAACATCGCGCGGTTGCCGGCGCTCAAGGTGCGCAGGGCGCGGCTGACGTGCTCCAGCTCCCGCACGCGCAGTTCGAGCTCGATGTTGAGGGACTGGATCCGCTCTTCAAAGCGTTTGCGCTCGGTGATGTCTGTTCCAAGCACATAGTAGCCGGCGACGCTGCCGTCGGCATGAAACCGCGGGACGTACTGGATGGTTTGCCACACGCCTGCAAAAGGTTGCCAGTCGTAGGACTGGGGCTCCCCGGCCAGGACCTTGTCGATCAAGGGGCAGGCCACGGCGTAGCGATCTGCGCCGAGAATCTCCTGCACCGTGCAATCCCTGATGTCCTCGCGATCCGGCGCGAAGCGCTGGCGATACTGGTCATTGACATAGACATACCGCCGTTCGGTGCTCACATAGGCGATGAGGGCGGGCACTGCGCTGATCACGCTGCGTAGATGGCTCTCGCTCTCGCGCCATTGCTCGGTGCGTTGACGCACATCGGCGGCCAGCAGGGCATTTTGCTCGCGGATGATCCGTTCCGCCTCGCGCTCCGCACTGACATCCCGAAACACCAACACGACGCCGCACAGCCGACCGTGTGTGTCGCGGATCGGGGCTGCGCTGTCGGCAATGGGGCATTCGGAGCCGTCGAGAGCGATCAATGCGGTGTGGTTGGCCAGTCCCTCGATTTCGCCCGTGGCAAGCACCGTCGCCACCGGGATCGGTGCCGGCTCACGGGTTTCCTCGTTGATGATGCGGAAGACCGCATCCACCATGCGCCCCTTGGCTTCCTCCAGCGACCAGCCGGTAAGTCGTTCAGCCACTGGGTTCATGCGCGTGATCCGTCCATCGGCATCGGTTGCCAGCACGGCGTCGCCGATCGAATGCAGGGTCGTGCGAAGGCTCTCCTCGCTGTCGGCCAAGGCCTGCTGGCCGGCTTCAGTGGTGCGCAACTGGCGACGGATCAACAGGTAGGTCGCGGCGAGGAGGCTCGCCAGCATCGTCGAGACCAGCGCCCCTGCTGCCACCAATGTCTCGCGTGCCCGGGCATGGGCGGCTTCGCGCTGAGTCAGGTGAAGGCGCGCGTTCGCATCCATCTCCGACAACAACTGATAGGTGAGGGCACGTGTAGCGCGAAGCGGGGCGTTGGTCACAAAGACGTTGGCCGCTTCCGGCCCGTGCTCCTTGCGCAGCCACTCCACCTGCCGCGCGATGGCGAGCCGTTGATCGAGTATCTTCCGGAGCTCCAGCCAGCGCTGCTGTTGCGCCACGTTATCGATCGTCAATTGCCGGATGCTTGCGAGGCTCGCCTCCCGGGCCGCTATGGCATCGTCCCGTTCGGTGAGAATTGCCGAATCCCCGCTCAAGCGGAAGCTCTGCGTCGTCAGCTCAATCTGTAGCGAATAACCTCTGACACGGGCCAGATCGTGAAGGACAGCCTGGCTGCGTGCCACCATTTCCGCCGTTTTTTCGGCATCGTCGGCGATCTTCCACGTAGCAGTAGCCAATCCGATCACGACCAGGATTGCCGCAACAAATGCGAGCGCCACTTTGGATTCGAAACTAGACCGAAACGTTTTGGTCCCCTTTTCTTTCAGTACGCGGCAACTTCACGGCTGAAGTCCACCGACTTCCGGAGGGCTCGCTTTCGAGGCCAAGAATGGAGTCCAAGCGTTTCGCTTTTTTCCATTTGGATTTCTGCCATTCAAAAAAATATAACGCACCAAATAGCAGTACATTGATCCAAGCTAAGGGAAACGTTGAATATTTGGCAGCTTCTGGAATGGACCATTCGTGACCTTCCTCACGATCGTATCGCTGACGTGCGGACTGGCCTAGTCTGAATGAGCAGAAGGGATTTCATTTTTATCAGTGTCCGGTTAATTGACGTAACGTCATGTGATGCAGCTGCATCCGACGCTTACCGTCCTCAAGAACAGGAGGCACCAAATGCTCTGGGATGCACTCGGCGTCGGACTTTTCACGCCGCTTCTTATTCTGGCCGCCATTCTCTTCCTCGGCTCGGCCATCCGCATCTTCCGCGAGTACGAGCGGGGTGTCGTCTTCATCCTCGGCCGATTCCAGAATGTCAAAGGGCCGGGGCTGGTGATCATCATCCCCGGTATTCAACAAGTCGTGCGGGTCGATCTGCGTACCGTCGTGCTGGAAGTGCCTACGCAGGACGTGATCTCGAAGGACAACGTATCGGTCAAGGTCAGCGCCGTCGTCTATTTCCGTGTGGTGGACCCGCAGAAGGCGATCATCCAGGTCGTCGATTTCATGAACGCCACCAGCCAGCTGGCGCAGACCATGCTGCGCTCCGTGCTGGGCAAGCATCTTCTCGACGACATGCTGTCAGAGCGCGAAAGGCTTAACCTGGACATCCAGCAAGCACTCGACACGCAAACCGACGCCTGGGGCATCAAGGTCTCCAATGTCGAGATCAAGCAGGTGGACCTCACCGAATCCATGATCCGTGCGATTGCCCGGCAGGCCGAGGCGGAACGCGAGCGGCGTGCAAAGGTGATCCACGCCGAAGGCGAACTGCAGGCCTCCGAAAAGCTCTTCCAGGCAGCCAAGATCCTGGCCCAGGAACCGCAGGCCATCCAGCTGCGCTACCTCGAAACGCTCACCGTGATCGGCGCCGACAAGAACACCACCATCGTCTTCCCGCTCCCGATGGATGTCATCGCTCCGTTCATCAAGAGATGAGCCACGAACCGGGTCACTGGAACTATCGTGATCCGCGTCGCCGGCGATCTTTCCGCCGCGCGATACAGGTCTTTACATCCTTTTACCCGTTACGCCTATTAAACTTGTCCGGCTTGATGCCGATAGCAAAACAGGAAAATCATAAAGAATGAGGCCCTGAAATGGCATCCGTTACCAACGTCTCCATCCCCAGCACATCGACCGCATCCGGCTCCACCGCCACGAGTGGGAGCGGTGACGCGCAGATCGCGGCACTGCAAAAGCAACTTCAGACCGTACAGAAAAAGCTGGAGAACGCACAGAAGGATACTTCGGGAAAGAGCGCGGAGAAGATCAAGCTGCTGCAACAACAAGTTGTCGAGCTCGAAGCGCGTATCGCCCAGCTTCAGGCCCAGAAGAAGCAGGAGTCGGAAGACACGAGCAAGGCGACGGCTACCCCGTCTTCCGCGAAGGCGACAAGCGGCACACTCGGTACCAACGTGAACGAGTTCGTCTAGGCGACGGGGGCTTGATTCGTCGCCGAGGAAGTGAAGAACCTGGATGCCGATGCCTTGCTGACCCTGAATCCGGATTCGCAAGCCAGCACCTATATTGCGGGCCAGGATCTGCCGCTGGAACAAACCATCGCCAATATGCCGGGACAGGCACCAGCGCCTGATCGACGGCTACAAGAAGATGCATGCGGCGCGGGCCAGGGTGGGAGGGGTATCCAGCTAGGCTTACACATCCGGATTGAATGAAGCAGAAGAGGGCTGAGGCTCCCTTTGCGCTTTAGCGCCGATTACTTGCCGTGGCGGCCAACGCGCGCTTAAGACCGCGCACGCCAGTTTCCATTGCTTCGGGCGTCAGGTTGCCAAAGCCCAGACGCAGCCCTGGCACGGCTCGCCCGTCGATGGCGAAAGAGCGGCTGGATGCAATCATGACGCCTTCCTCATGGGCTTTGCTCACGAGCTGGTCTCCGTTGAGGAGCGGATCCAGCTGCAGCCAGAGCGCCAGGCCTCCGTCCGGCAGGCTGAAATCCGCCCAGGGCTTGAGTCCGGAAACGTATGCAGCGAACGCCAGTCGGCGCTGCTGATAGATCTTGAGTGCACGGCGAATATGCCTGCGTAGTTCTCCGGTCTGCATCAGATCTGCAACGGCGAGCTCGGTCACCGCATTACCTTGACGGTCGATCCACTGAATTTCGTTGGCGCAGCGGTCCACCACCTCCCGTGAGCCAACGACATAGCCTATCCGCAGACCAGGCGCCAGCACCTTGGACAAGGAGCCGACATAGATGATCCGCCCCGTGCGATCGCCGCTGGCCATCGGAAACATGGGACGTCGGGCGAAATGGAACTCGTGATCGTAATCGTCCTCGATGATCGCAAAGCCGAACTGTTCGGCCAGGGCCATGATATGCATGCGCCGCTCGGCCGGCATCAGCACCGTGGTTGGAAACTGGTGATGGGGCGTGATGTAGATGGCCCGGATGCGGTGCTGCCGGCACAGGCGTTCGAGGGCCTCGGGTCGCATCCCGGAGGCATCCATCTCCACCCCATGCACCTGGGCGCCCGCCGCACGAAAGGCCTCACGAGCCGGTGGGTAGCTCAAGTCATCCACCGCCACGTGGTCGCCGCTGCGGGCGAGCAGGCGTGCCGCCAGGTAGATTCCCATCTGGCTGCCGCGCACGACGCAAATGTTATCCAGGCCAACCCTCAATCCCCGTTCGGCACTCAGCATCGCCGCCAATTCCTGGCGCAATACCGGCTCGCCGCGGGGATCCCCATAGGCCAGGCGATTGGCACGTGCGGTTGTAATCAAGGCTCTCCGGTAAGCGCGGCCGAGGACCTCGAAAGGAATCAGCCGAGTATCCGGTACGCCATCGGAGAATGACACGTAGCCGCTTGCCGGTGGCGCGTCTTCATAGGGCGCTCCGTACAGCGAATAGTTGGGTTCCGGCGTCTCGTCAGACTGACGCGATGTGTCCATGGCCGGAGTGTGCGGCAACTCGGATGCCACGAAAGTGGCCTGGCGTCCTTCGGTGCGCAGCCAACCTTGCGCAATCAGCTCCTCATAAGCCAGCAGCGCCGTCTTGCGGTTGATGCCGAGCTCCTCGGCCAAGGCTCGGCTGCCGGGTAAGGGCGTTCCAGGGGTGAGGCGGCCCCGGCTGATCTCATCGACGAAGTACTGGGCAATCTGCACATGTACGGGCAGCCCCTCTTGGCGACTGATGGACAGATTGAGTTTCCAGGGGCGCAGCATGATGGTCGGACGAGTCTCGCCGTAACTGAGAAAAGGAGTGACCTGGACCAGTAAAGTTTATAAAGCTGGATGTTTTTAAGGGTCCAGGGTAAGCCTAGCATGCGCCACATCATTTGATCTGGAGCCTCTGCAATGACTGTCGTCCCTTCTCCTGGCGAACGGGTCTTCCGCCTGACCGAAATCACTTCGCTCTCGACCGACGTACGGCGTGTGGTACTGAATACAGCTGACGGTGCTGCGTTCTTCTATCGGGAAGGGCAGTTCGTCAGCGTCCGTCTGCCCGACGGCGTGCAGCGTAGCTATTCCCCAGCCAATGCGTGTGGCGCCGAGGGGCGCATCGAATTGCATATCCGTCTCCTCCGTGGCGGACACTTCTCGGCCTGGCTCAGTGGCGCCGATCGTACCGGTAGCCTGGTGACGCTCAGCGGACCTTATGGAGAGTGCGTCTGGCAGACGTCCATCCCGACCCAGGCCCCTGTTTTCATGTTGGGTACCGGAACGGGTATCGCCCCCCTCAAGGCGTTGCTGGAAAAAGCGCTGTCGGCGGACTGGCTGCAGCCGATCACCCTTTACTGGGGTGGTCGAACGCTGGACGACCTGTACCTCCGCGCGCATTTCGACGCCCTGGCTCGGCAGCACGCTCACTTCCGTTTTGTTCCCGTGCTCGCTGAGCCCACGGAGACATGGCAGGGCCAGCGCGGGTTTGTTCAGGATGCCATTGTCGCCGAGCGCCCATCCCTGGCCCAGGCCATGGTGTACGCCTGCGGATCCCCGCTGATGGTGGCCGGTGCCCGCGCACGACTGGTCGATGAACTAGGGTTGGCGCCATCCCGCTTCCTGGCTGATGCCTTCATACCCGCGGTCGTGACGGCTGCACCTACCTGCGAGCCTCTGGCGCTGACGATCCGAGCACACCTCAACGGAAAGGCGCGCCCGCTGGCGGTCACTGCAGGAAGCCCTCTGATGCCGGCGTTGGCACAAGCTGGTTTGCTGGCCGGTGTCTGTGGAGGGCAGGGCGCGTGCGGCACATGCCGCGTACGGGTCCGTCCTCCATGGCTTGAACGACTTGCGCCACCGGGGCGCCAGGAGGCCCGCCTTCTCCGTGCCCTGGATAGCCTGCCTGAGCACCGCCTTGCCTGCCAGATCGCCATGAACACAGATCTCAACGGTATTCAGCTCGACTGTAACTAATCCATTTTTTCCTACCTTTTCTGACGAAAGGAATTCCATGAGCACCCAAGATCAATCCCGCCTGGAAGCCGTTGGATCGGCCTACGACCCGGAACGCCTGCTGGCAGTCCGCGACAAGACCAGGGCGGCCATCCGGACCATCGCGGCGGCTGTCAAACCCGGGATGGTGGAAGAGGACGCCGTTGAGATGGCGCGTGACATTCTGGCGGCAGAGGGAATGGTGCGCGGCTGGCACGATGTTTACGTCCGCTTTGGCAGCAACACCACCAAGACCTTCGGGGCGGCCTCCGATCCGGGCGTTGTGCTGGGTGAGGACGATATCTTCTTCATCGACATCGGCCCGGTCTGGAAAGACTGGGAGGGCGACGGCGGCGATAGCTTCGTTACGGGAATCGATCCCGACAAACAGCGCTGCGCTGACGACGCCCGCGCGATCTTCCACGAAGTACGTCGCAGGTGGCGGGACGAAGGCGCCACCGGCCGGGCCCTCTACGCTTACGCCATGGCGTGCGCGGAAGCCCGTGGGTGGGTACTGAACATGGATCTGTCGGGACACCGCCTGGCCGACTTTCCTCACGCGGCCATCCACGAAGGCCCGCTGGCCGAGGTGGACTTCACCCCCTCCCGACTGCTGTGGGTACTGGAAATTCATATCCGTCACCCGACGGAAGGATACGGCGCCTTCTTCGAAGACCTGCTGCTCGAAGATGCCTGCTTCGGCTGACTAACATAGCGCCCGCAGCACATCGGCCAGCTTCTCGACGGCACTTTCCAGTTCGTAAGGGGCATGCGCCGCGAAGCCCATCAGAAAGCCCGCATCGTGCCGATTCGAAGCATGCAGTGCCGTCAGTCCTAACAGGTCGATACCTGCCCGGCGTGCAGATTCCACCGCTTCGTGCTCAGGGATGTCGCGGATGAACACGCAAGGCATTTGCATGCCGCCGGCAGGAACCCGAGGTTCCACGAAGTCAGCCAGATGCTGGCGAACCAGCCGCGCCAGTACATTGCGGCGTTCCGCATAGACGGCGCGCATGGTGCGTACATGGGCCCCGAAGTGGCCGCCTTCGATGAAACGCGCCAGCGTCAGTTGCGGAATCGGTGCGCTGTGTCCGTCCAGCAGCGTACGGGCCACGGTCATGGGCGCCACCAACGGTGGCGGCAGCACCATGTAGCCGATGCGCAAGCCCGGAAAAAGCGATTTGGTGAAGGTGCCGATATAAATCGTCCGCTCATACGGATCTAGCCCCTGCACACAGGCGGTGGGTTTGCCTTCGTAGTGGAACTCGCTGTCATAGTCGTCTTCGATGATCCAGCTCTGGTGTTGCCTGGCCCATTCGATGATCGCCAAGCGCCGGTTCAAAGCCAGCGCAGCTCCGGTGGGAAACTGGTGCGACGGGGTGAGGAATACCGCCCTTGCCATTTCGTCAGATCCCTGCGAAGCGTCATGCAGGTGTTCCACCTGCAGGCCATCGGCATCCAGTGGGATAGGCACGCATTCCAATCCAGCGGCATCGAATGCCTTGCGGGCGCCGTGATAAACAGGGTCTTCGATAAAGATCCGGTCGCCCGTATCAAGCAGCACGTTCGCGCACAAGGTCAGGGCTTGCTGCGAACTGGTCAGCACCAGCACGCGCTCGGCCGTGGCCTGAGCTCCCCGTTCAAGATTGATGTAATCGGCGATGGCCCTCCGCAGGGGTTCCACACCCTGTGGAGGGCTGTGCAGCAATGCCAGCGCGCCGTATTCCTTCAGTACTTGCCGCTGCAGGCGCTCCCAGGTCTGAAGCGGAAAGCTGCGCGTCTCTGGCACTCCGGGTACGAACGGTCGCGGCGCCAGAAAGTCGCGCACGCCGCCGCCCTGAAACATGGCCTTGCCACGCGAGCTGAGACGCAGTGCCGCCTTGCGCTCCTCACCCTTCGGCAGAAGGGTGCCGCGTTCCGGCAAACGCTGGGCCCGCTCCGACACGAAGCTACCGCTTCCCACGCGCCGCTCAATGAAGCCTTCCGCATGCAACTGGCCGTAGGACAACTCGACCGTATCGCGCGAAACGCCCAGGGACTTCGCCAAGGTACGCGACGCGGGCAATGGTTTGCCGACATCGAGGGCGCCATCCAGGATGAGCTGACGAATGGCGCGCTGAATGCGCACATGCAAGGGCAGGGTGCCGTGGGCTGGATTGCCGATCCAGGCCTTGACGGATTCGAGTTGCGCGTGTCTGAACAATTGGCCGGTGTCTCTTCAAGAAATTGGAGGGGAATATCCATCCATTTTAAATCTATAAACACGTTTCACAACTCACTTAACCCTTTGATCGGGGGTCCGTCAGGCCATGTCATCCGTCCTATTGCCTTCATCCGTTCGTTGGAACGATCTCGCTCACCCCGTCGTGGCGGGTCTGATCTCGGTCATCGTCAATTATGGCGGCACCTTCATTCTGGTCTTTCACGCCGCCAAGGCCGCGGGGCTTGGCCCGGAACTGACGGCCTCGTGGGTGTGGTCGATTTCCATCGGCGTGGGCGTGACCGGGATCATTCTGAGCTGGACCACCCGCGAGCCCGTCATCACCGCGTGGTCCACGCCGGCCGCGGCGTTTCTGGTCACGGCACTGGCGACCACACCCTACGCAGAAGCGGTCGGGGCCTATCTCATGTCGGCTGCCGCCTTCGTAGTGCTGGGGCTGTCGGGCTGGTTCGAGCGGGTCATCCGCCTGATTCCGCCGGGCGTGGCGGCCGGGCTGCTGGCGGGCATCCTGCTTCAGTTCGGCATCAAGGCTTTTGGTGGCATGAGCGTCGATCCTTTGCTGGCCGGGTTGTTGGTCGCCACCTATGTGGTGCTCAAACGACTCTGCGCGCGCTATGCGGTGGTGGGCATCCTGGTGCTGGGGCTGGCCTTCCTGCTGCTGCAAGATCGCGTCGATCTGTCGAGACTGACCCTGACACTGGCCACGCCGCTGTTCACCATGCCGGTGTTTTCACTCAATGCCTTGCTGAGTGTGGCGCTGCCCTTGTTCCTGATCACGCTGACCGGCCAATACATGCCCGGCATGCTGGTGCTACGCAACGACGGATTCCGAACCAGTGCCAACCCCATCGTCACCATCACCGGGCTGGGCTCATTGTTGATGGCACCGTTCGGTTCGCATGCCTTCAATATCGCTGCCATCACCGCGGCGATCTGCACGGGCCGCGAAGCGCACGAAGATCCGTCCAAGCGCTGGATTGCCGGCATCGCTGCCGGCGTGCTCTACATCCTTGTCGGTGTGTTCGGAGTCACGCTGGCCGCAGTCTTCATGGCGTTCCCGACCACCTTCATCACCACGCTGGCCGGTCTGGCGCTGCTGGGCACCATCGGCGGCAGCCTCGCCAGCGCGTTGAGTGAGGCCCGGACCCGTGAAGCCTCGCTGATCACCTTTCTGGCCGCCGCCGCCAACATCAGCCTGCTGGGCATCGGTGGCGCCTTCTGGGGATTGGTGATCGGGCTCGTGGCCTACGCGACGCTCAACGGTCGCCTGCCGCAGAGGGCTCCGAAACCTGCCGTTGCGTTCGGCGCGTCCGGCACGGGGCCCAACTGATGCCATCCACAACGCAAACCCGTCACGACCAGCATGGTCGCTATCCCGAGGCCCGCTCGGTCGAGGACTTTCAACGCAATCTGGCCGCCGTGCGCATGCGGATCGAGGCCGCATGCCTCCGCGCCGGCCGCGATCCCGCATCCGTGCGTCTGCTGCCGGTAAGCAAGACCAAGCCCGAGCCCAGCCTGCGCCTCGCTTACGCGGCGGGTTGCAGGATGTTGGGAGAAAACAAGCCCCAGGAGGCCTGCCGCAAATGGGAAGCCATGCAAGATCTGACCGACCTGCGCTGGTCGGTCATCGGTCACCTGCAGACCAACAAGGCCAGGCTGGTGGCGCGTTTCGCCACCGAGTTCCAGGCACTGGACAGCCTGCGTGTCGCCGAAGCGCTGGATCGCCGCTTGCAGGTTGAAGGGCGCGGGCTGGACGTGTTCGTGCAGGTCAACACCTCTGGCGAGGCGAGCAAATACGGCCTGGTTCCCGCGGATGTTCCGGCCTTTCTCCAGGCGCTGCCTGCATTCAGCGCGCTGCGCGTGCGTGGGCTGATGACGCTGGCGCTGTTCTCCAGCGAAGCCGAGCGGGTGCGCCAGTGCTTCGTACAACTACGTGGCCTGCGCGACCGCTTGCGTCAATGCGCACCTGCCGGAATTGAGCTGGATGAACTGTCGATGGGCATGTCCGGCGACTTCGAGATCGCCATCGAGGAAGGCGCCACCGTGGTGCGTGTCGGACAAGCCATCTTCGGCGCGCGCGCCATGCCGGACAGCCATTACTGGCCGAATGAACCCAAACTTGAGGAGTCTTAGATGCAAGCTACCCCCTCCCACCTGATGCGAGCCTATGCCCGCCAACCCGTTTCCTTCGTGCGCGGGCGCGGCGTGCAGCTCTGGGACGAGCGCGGCGTTGAGTACCTCGATGCCATTGCCGGTGTCGCGGTCACCAGCCTGGGCCACGCCCACCCGGAGATCGCGGCCGTGATTGCCGATCAGGCGGCGCTGCTGTTGCACACCTCCAACGTCTTCCGCATCGACTGGCAGGAACGGCTGGGCGAGCGCTTGTGCACGCTGACGGGGATGCAGAAAACCTTCTTCTGTAATTCGGGCGCCGAGGCCAACGAAGCGGCGCTCAAGCTGGCAAGACTGCATGGCCAGCGCAGACAGATCGCGGAACCCAAGATCCTCGTCATGGAGAATGGTTTTCACGGCCGCAGCATCGCTACGCTTTCTGCCTCGGGCAATCGGGCCAAGCAGCAAGGCTTCGAGCCGCTGCTGCCCGGCTTCTTGCGGGTGCCTTATAACGACATGGACGCGGTGCACCGAATGGCCGGGCATTCGCCCGACATCGTGGCGGTGCTGGTCGAGGTGGTGCAGGGCGAAGGCGGCATACATGTCGCCAGCGCCGACTATCTGCGTGCGCTGCGCGCCTTGTGCGACCAGCGCGGCTGGTTGCTGATGCTCGACGAGATCCAGACGGGCCTGGGACGCACCGGAGCCTGGTTCGGGCACCAGCACGCGGACATCGCTCCCGATGTGATGACGCTGGCGAAGGCGCTGGGAAACGGTTTTCCCATCGGTGCCTGTCTGGCGCGTGGTGCGGCGGCCGACCTGTTCTCGCCCGGCCAGCACGGCTCCACTTTCGGCGGCAATCCACTGGCCTGCCGGGTGGCGTGCACCGTCCTCGACATCATGGCGCGTGACAGGCTGCCGGAGCGCGCTGCGGTGCTGGGCGAGCGCTTGCGGGATGGGCTGCAGAAAGCGCTCGCCACGCATCCGCACGTCGTGTCGATCCGCGGGCAGGGCTTGATGGTGGGTGTCGAACTGGACAGGCCATGCAAGGAACTGGTTGGGCGTGCGCTCGCCGAGCAGCGTTTGCTCATCACCGTGACCCGCGACAACGTCATCAGATTGCTGCCGCCGCTGGTCTGTGACGAAGCCCAGATCGACGCCATCGTCGGTCGCCTTACGCGCCTGCTGGCCACGACTGAGGGGAATGGCCCGGGCATATTGAAGTCCGCCGCGCTGGCCGAACCGGCGGCATGACGCCCACGCCGGCCCGCGATCAACGAACACGCCCTCAAGACCCTGAATTCCAGACACAAAGGACACACACCCATGTACGACGCATCAATGACCCTGACCGACTTCGATCCCGAACTGGCCCAAGCCATCCGACGCGAAGAATGTCGCCAGGAAGACCACATCGAGCTCATCGCCTCCGAGAACTACGCCAGCCCGCAGGTGATGGCCATCCAGAACTCCGTCTTCGCCAACAAATATGCCGAGGGCTACCCGGGCAAGCGCTACTACAGCGGCTGTGAGAATGTGGATGTGGCCGAGCGCCTGGCCATCGAACGTCTCAAGACGCTGTTCGACTGCAACTACGCCAACGTCCAGCCCCATGCCGGCGCGCAGGCCAACGCCGCCGTGTTCCTGGCGCTGACTCGCCCCGGCGACACCGTGATGGGCATGAACCTGGCCCAGGGCGGTCACCTGACCCACGGCAATCCATCCAATTTCTCCGGGCGCCACTACCACATCGTTCCTTATGGGCTCGATGCCGAGACAGGGCTCATCGACTACGACGAGATGGAGCGCATCGCGCTGGAGACCCGTCCGAAGATGCTGATCGGCGGCTTCTCCGCCTATTCGCGGCACAAGGACTGGGCGCGGATGCGCACCATCGCCGACAAGGTGGGCGCCGTGTTCTGGGTGGACATGGCCCACGTTGCAGGTCTGGTCGCGGCGGGCGAATACCCCGATCCGCTGCCCCACGCCCACGTGGTGACGAGCACCACCCACAAGACCCTGCGCGGCCCGCGCGGCGGCATCATCCTTGCCAAAGGGCAGGATGATGCGTTTTACAAGAAGCTCGATTCAGCGGTGTTTCCTGGTATCCAGGGCGGCCCTCTGATGCACGTGATCGCCGCCAAAGCCGTGGCCTTCAAGGAAGCGCTGCGCCCCGAGTTCAAAACCTACCAGCGCCAGGTCGTGACCAACGCCCGCGCGATGGCCGTCGTGCTCCAGCAGCGCGGCTACAAGATCGTTTCCGGCGGCACCGACAACCACTTGATGCTGATAGACCTCTCCGCCAGACCGTATTCCGGCAAGGACGCAGACGCCGCGCTGGCCGAAGCCTGGATCACGACCAACAAGAACTCAGTGCCCAACGACCGGCGCTCGCCCTTCGTCACCTCGGGGCTGCGTATCGGCACGCCCGCCGTAACCACACGCGGGTTCGGTGTGGCCGAATGCCAACACGTGGCGGGCTGGCTGTGCGATGTGCTGGACGCGCTGGAACATGGCGACGGCGCATTGCCCAAGGTGCTTCACTCAGTGAGGGAGCAGGTGCTGGCGCTGTGTCGCCGCCATCCTGTGTACCCATAGTGCTCATAGGAATAGTCAAGGAGCGCGAATTAGTTAGGGGCCGCCCGTGCCCGTGGGCAACCATGGCCGCCGCGACAAGCGCTGCAGCCCAGCCTGCGTATGTCTTTCACGACGGACTGAAGCTAACCATCATTACACTCGATTTCCCGTAGCCAGGGCGCTGCCGCCAGCCGCTCCGACAGGAAATCGATGAAGGCCTGAACCCGGGCAGGGCGGCTGCGGCCCGGTGGGGTGACGATGTGCAGCGCGATCGAATCGACTTTCCAGTCGCACATGACCGTTTCCAGTTGCCCCGACTGCAATTCATTCCACACCAGGAATTCAGGCTGAAGTGCCAGCCCGAGGCCCGCCTTGAGGGCGGGCATCATGGCTTCGGCGTTGTTGGCGCATAAGGGGGCCTGCATGGCCTGGGTGAATTCGCCTTGTTCGTCGTGGCGAAAGCGCCAGCATCCGCCAGTGCGTGAGTTCGAGTACATCAGCCCGCGGTGCTGCGCGAGATCGCGCGGGTGATCCGGTTTGCCGTAGCGCTTGAAATAGGCGGGGGCACCGACCAGAAGGATCTTTACCGCGTAGAGGCGGCGGGCCAGCAGGCTCGAATCTGCCAGCGTCGATATGCGCAGCCCGAGGTCGAAGCGGTTGGCGACCAGATCGACGATCTCGTCGGTGAAGTGGAAATCCAGACTGAC
This sequence comes from Zoogloea sp. GDB6, assembly GCF_056724105.1. NCBI lineage: Bacteria > Pseudomonadati > Pseudomonadota > Betaproteobacteria > Rhodocyclales > Zoogloeaceae > Zoogloea > Zoogloea sp. GDB6. The sequence goes on from NZ_CM161497.1 coordinate 2,387,467, forward strand.
GTCGGGAAGCCGCGCCATGAAATCCGGAAGGAGGGGCGCCAGGTAGGAGATCCCGAAGGACATCGGCACCGTGATGCGGATCGGCCCGCGCAGATTGACCGATTGCTCCGTGACTTCGGCTTCGATCGCCTGTCCCTCCGACAGGATGCGTGTTGCCCGTTCCAGCGCGGCATCGCCGCTTTCCGTCAGGGACAGGCGCCGGGAGTTCCGATGGAAGAGGACCGTTCCCATGCGCTTTTCCAGGCGGAGTATGGCTTTGGATACCGTGGCCTGGGAAAGATCGAACTCGGCGGCGGTGCGGGCGAAGGACCCCGTTTCCGCGACCTTGGCGAAGAGCGCCCAAGCCTCGAGATCCGGTAATTTTTTCATGCGACCTTACTCCTCCGTTGGGCGTACGAGGCGTTGCATGACATCAAAAATGGAATGGATGCCATGCCGTTCATCTCATTCTAAATGGGTTAGGCCTTGTCTATAGTGCCTGCATCAAGGCAGCGCTTCGTCTGCCCCAGTTTCCCAACCCCGTTCGTTGTACGAAATCAGAGGAGCCCCAAGATGACCATCGTCGCCACCCCCACGCCCAGCCCGCTGCTGCTGACCCCGACCGACCATACGCTGATCCTCATCGACTACCAGTCGCAGATGGCCTTTGCCACGCACTCCATCGACATCCCCTCGCTGCGCAACAACGCCGGTCTGGTAGCCAGTGCGGCGGCCGGCTTTGGCGTGTCGACCATCCTGACGACCGTCGCCGAGAAGAGCTTTTCCGGGCCGATGTTCGAGGAGGTGACCGCGCCGTTCCCGGGCCAGGCCCTGCTGGATCGCACCTCGATGAACACCTGGGAAGACGCCGCCGTGATCGCCCAGGTCAACAAGATCGGCAAGGGGCGCATCGTCTTCGGCGGCTTGTGGACCAGCGTCTGTATCGTCGGCCCGACCTTGTCGGCACTCTCGCAAGGCTTCGAGGTCTATGTGATCACCGACGTCTGCGGAGACGTCTCCACCGAAGCGCACGAACGTGCGGTACAACGCATGGTGCAAGCCGGTGCCCGCCCGATGACTGCGTTGCAATACCTGCTCGAACTCCAGCGCGACTGGGCCCGCACGGACACCTACGAGCTGACCACCGGCATCGCCAAAAAGCTCGGTGGCGGCTATGGCCTGGGGATCACCTACGCCAAGACGATGTTCGGCGCCCACGAGGGCTGAAAGAGCTTACGCCAATGAAACCCTATCTGATTTCATTGGCGGTCGGTGTGCTGGTGGGCGTGATCTACAGCCTGTTGAACGTGCGCTCACCAGCGCCGCCGGTCGTCGCCATCGTCGGGCTGCTCGGGATGCTCATCGGAGAGCAACTCGTGCCGGTCGGCAAACAGCTGTTGAGCGGTTCGGCCTTCACGGCCGCTTGCGACAGATCGCAAGCCACGGACCATGTGTTCGGCCAGTTACCAGGCCGCCAGGCCATGCAGCAGACCAAGGCGCCCGAGGAGAAGCGATCATGACAGCACCCACGACGGCCGACGTCATCCTGCGCAACGGCCGGTTCACCACGCTGGACACCAGCAAGCCCACCGCCAGTGCCGTAGCCATCAAGGACGGCAAGTTCCTGGCGGTGGGCGACGACGCGGAAATCCTGCCCTTTGCGGAGTCGGGGACGCGCGTCATCGACCTCAAGGGGCGCAGCGTGCTGCCCGGCTTGGTCGACAACCATACCCACGTCGTCCGCGGTGGCCTCAACTACAACATGGAGCTGCGCTGGGATGGCGTGCGCTCGCTGGCCGACGCCATGGACATGCTGCGGCGGCAGGTGGCGATCACGCCCGCGCCGCAGTGGGTGCGGGTGGTGGGCGGCTTTACCGAGCACCAGTTCATCGAGAAACGGCTGCCCAGCATCGACGAGATCAACGCCATCGCGCCCGATACGCCGGTCTTCCTGCTGCACCTCTACGATCGTGCGCTGCTCAACGGGGCGGCGCTGCGTGCCGTCGGCTACACCAGGGACACGCCGGAGCCCCCTGGCGGCGAGATCACCCGCGACGCCAGCGGCAACCCGACGGGCCTGCTCCTCGCCAAGCCCAACGCCGCGATTCTTTACGCCACCCTGGCCAAGGGCCCCAAGCTCCCCTTCGACTACCAGCTCAACTCGACGCGGCATTTCATGCGCGAGCTCAACCGCCTGGGCGTCACCGGGGTCATCGATGCCGGCGGCGGCTTCCAGAACTACCCGGACGACTATGCGGTGATCCAGAAGCTGGCCGACGACGGGCAGATGACGGTTCGGCTGGCCTACAACCTGTTCACCCAGAAGCCCAAGCAGGAGAAGGAGGATTTCCTCAACTGGACGGCCAGCGTCAAGTACAAGCAGGGCAACGACTACTTCCGCCACAACGGCGCCGGCGAAATGCTGGTGTTTTCAGCAGCGGATTTCGAAGACTTCCGCCAGCCCCGGCCGGACATGCCGCAGGAAATGGAAGGGGAGCTGGAGGAGGTGGTGCGCATCCTCGCCCACAACCGCTGGCCCTGGCGCTTGCACGCCACCTACGACGAAACGATCTCCCGCGCCCTCGACGTGTTCGAGAAAGTGGATCGGGACATTCCCCTCAAGGGCCTCAACTGGTTCTTCGACCACGCCGAAACCATCTCAGACGAATCCATCGACCGTATCGCCGCGCTGGGCGGAGGCATCGCCGTGCAGCACCGTATGGCCTACCAGGGCGAGTATTTCGTCGAACGCTACGGCCCCGCCGCGGCCGAAGCCACGCCCCCCATCGCCCGCATGCTGGCCAAGGGCGTGAACGTCTCGGCCGGCACCGACGCCACCCGCGTCGCTTCCTACAACCCGTGGGTGTCCCTGGCCTGGATGATCACCGGCAAGACCGTCGGCGGCCTGCAGATCTATCCGCGCCGCAACTGCCTGGACCGCGAGACGGCCCTGCGCATGTGGACCGAGAAGGTCGCCTGGTTCTCCAACGAGGAGGGCCGGCGCGGCCGCATCGCGGTAGGCCAGTTTGCCGACCTGATCGTGCCGGACAAGGATTTCTTCAGCTGCGCCGAGGATGAAATCTCCTTCCTCACCTCCGAGCTCACCATGGTGGGCGGCCGCGTCGTCTATGGCGCGGGCGACTTCGCCCCGGAGGACGACAACCCGGTGCCTCCGGCCATGCCCGAGTGGTCGCCGGTGCGTAGCTTCAAGGGCTACGCAGCCTGGGGCGAGCCGGATGGGGCAGGGCGGCATTCGCTGCATCGCCAGGCCATCGCCGCCTGCGGATGCAGCAGCGCCTGCGGCCTGCATGGCCACGCGCACGCCAAGGCCTGGGGATCGAAGGTGCCAGTGGCCGACCTGAAAGGCTTCTTCGGCGCCCTGGGCTGTTCCTGCTGGGCGGTGTAAATCTATGAGGGAAAGACAGGCTCCATGACAGCACAGACCACCACAGCCCCGGCCGGCAGCTTTGCGCCGCTCCGGCAACAACTCTTCGCCGTGCTGTGGGTGGCCACGGTGATCGGCAACACCGGCAGCTTCATCCGTGATGTTGCCAGCGCGTGGCTGATGACCGACCTGTCGGTGTCGCCGGCCGCCGTGGCCATGGTCCAGGCCGCGGCAACCTTGCCCGTCTTCCTGCTCGCCATCCCCGCCGGCGTGCTGTCGGACATTCTCGACCGGCGCAAATTCCTCATCGGCATCCAGGGGCTGCTCGCCACGGTCAGCATCTGCCTGATGCTGCTGTCCGCCTTCGGCCAGCAAACCGTGGCTTCGCTGATCGGGCTCACCTTTCTGGGCGGCATCGGCGCGGCGTTGATGGGCCCCACCTGGCAAGCCATCGTCCCCGAGCTGGTCGACAAGAAAGACCTCAAGAGCGCCGTTGCCCTCAACTCCCTCGGCATCAACATCGCGCGGGCCGTCGGCCCCGCGCTGGGCGGCTTGATCCTCGCCAACCTGGGCGCCGCGGTCACCTACGGGGCCGATGTCATCAGCTACGTCTTCGTGATTGCTGCACTGCTGTGGTGGCGGCGCCCGGAAAAAGCCGACGATGTCCTGTCCGAGCGCTTCCCGGGGGCATTTCGCGCCGGTCTGCGCTACGCCCGCGCCCATCGGGAGCTGCATGTGGTGCTGATCCGCGCCTTCGTCTTCTTCCTGCTCGCGAGTTCGGTGTGGGCGCTCCTGCCCCTGGTGGCGAAGAAGCTGCTCGGCGGTGGCGCCGGCTTCTATGGCGTCCTGCTCGGCTCTGTCGGCCTAGGCGCCATCGGCGGCGCCATGCTCATGCCGAAACTGCGCGCACGCCTCAGCACGGACGGCATCGTGCTGATGTCAGCCATCGTCACCGCCGCGGTGATGGTCTTCCTGTCGTTTGCGCCCGCGCAGTGGGCAGCGCTGCTTGCGCTGCTCGCCCTCGGCGCCGCGTGGATCGCCGCACTCACCACCCTCAGCAGCATCGCCCAGGCCATCCTGCCCAACTGGGTGCGGGGCCGCTCGCTGGCTGTCTATCTCACCGTCTTCAACGGCGCAATGACCGCCGGCAGCCTCGCCTGGGGCGGCATCGCCACGCTGATCGGCGTACCCATGACCCTGATCGCCGGCGCAGGCGGCCTGGCGATTGTCGGCGTCGCGTTCCACCGACTCAAACTCCCCAATGGCGAGGCGGATCTGGTGCCCTCGAACCACTGGCCCGAACCGCTCACCGCCGCACCCGTGGAGTACGACCGCGGCCCCGTGCTGATCCTCATCGAATACAGGATCGACGCAACCGACCGTCAGGCCTTCCTGGATGCACTCATTGGCCTGTCCGCCGACCGCCGCCGCGACGGCGCCTACGACTGGGGCATCACCGAAGACGCCGCCGATCCCAGCCTGATCCTCGAATGGTTCATGGTCGAATCCTGGGCGGAACACCTGCGGCAACACCGCCGGGTATCCAAGGCCGCGGCAGACCTGCAGGAAGGAGTGCTGCGCTTCCACCGGGGAGAGCAGGCGCCGGTGGTGCGGCACTTTCTGTCAGTCAACTGAGCCGCCGACTGCCGGCGCAATGTCTCCATAACCGTTCCGTCCGCAAGCCGGATGTAACAGGCTTGGCAGCCTGAACATCCGGCTCACTCCTAAAGGGGCTAGCGAAGCGGAAGTGCCGCAACCCGCTGCCTCTCCGCCAGCGCCGTCATCAACTCCCGCGTCTCGCCGGCCAGCATGTAGCAGGCCCACATGTAGTGCTCCTGATGCTCATGGCAGAGGTGGCGGAACGCGTCGCCAGCGTAGTGGAGTGGGGCTCGACCAAGGTCATCGAAGAACTCTAACGAATAGTCGCATTCGACCAGGCGCTGCATCCCTTGGATGTCCCCTCTGCGGCAGCACGGTGCAGGCGCTCGACAAAAACAGACTGCTGGGTTTGTCGGGCCACCCGTTCGAGTTTCGAAGTGTCTTATTTGGAATATTTAACCTGATATGGGTATTTGCTATGAACTAATCGGCATAATGTGCAATGTGTCTGGGTGTATGTTCTATACAACGAGCGTTTCATCCCGGCAGTGACAAAATGAAAGTCAGCCACAGCAAGGAGATAACTGTGATTCAGGCGCCGACAACCCTGCTTGATCTAGTACGAAACATCAAGGCGGCCGTCGACCAAGACGCCCTTCCGGAAATGAATACGGCTTCAGACGAGCAGCTGAAGGAGTGGTTCGGTGGCAGCAAGATATCACGGGATCCTCCCGATCCTTCGATACCGTGGAAGACCATTTATGTTTTAGATTTCTTTGACGCTACGGAAAAAGCCGTAGCTGATGCAAGTTTTTATATTCGTATTAACCCAATCGGGCGTGGCCAATTTATGGCCGACCTAGTGTGTCGGCAGTCTTACGAGCAACTATCTTTCGACAACGTCGTGGCCGCCCTTGGAGAACGGTGGGAGAGCCATCCCTATTTTCCGCCACCGAGCGGCAGGATATTTAAGACCCCGACCCATCTCCAGGGGAATAGCCGAATCAGGTATACGCACGAGGATGTGCTGCTGCGGCAGGAAATAATCCTAGAGTTCAGCGAGGACGGAAGTTTGTACTTGTTGTCTGTTCGTGGAGAGGGCCGTTATCACGGTTAATGCAGAACCCAGAGAACGATCCGGCCACCCCCTTTCCCAGCCGTATCCCTCGGACCCCAGGTACAGCACCGATGCACGGCGAAGTCGATCCTCAGCCGGTCACAGCAAGGAGATAACTGTGATTCAAGCGCCGACAACCCTGCTTGATCTAGTACGAAACATCAAGGCTGCCGTCGACCAAGACGCCCTTCTGGAAATGCATACGGCTTCAGACGAGCAGCTGAAAGCATGGTTCGGTGGCAGCAAGATCTCACGGTATCCTCCAGACCCTTCGATACCGTGGAGGACCATTGATGTTTTAGATTTCTTTGACGTTGCGGAACAAGCTGTAGCCGAGGTAAGCATCTTTATTCGCATCAATCCAACCGGGCGCGGCCAATTCATGGCCGACCTAAATTGTCAGCAGTCGTACGAGCAACTATCTTTCGACAACGTCGTGGACGCCCTTGGAGACGGATGGGAGAACCATCCCTACTTTCCACCACCAAGCGGCAAGATATTTAAGACCCCGACCCATCCCCGGGGGAATAGCCGAATCAGGTATATGCATGAGGATGCGCTGCTGCGTCAGGAAGTAATCGTCGAATTCAGCGAGGACGGAACTTTGCTGAGCTTGTTTGTTAACGGGGAGGGCCGTTAATCTGACTGTGCCACTGAAGTGATGGATCAATTTCCCGCCTTTTTCCGTGCTGCGCTTCCATCGGGGAGAGCAGGCGCCGGTGGTGCGGCGTTTTCTGGCCATCAACTGAGCCGCAGCCTGCCGGCGCAATGTATCCATAACCGTTCCGTCCGCAAACCGGATGTAGCAGGCTTGGCAGCCTGAACATCCGGCTCACTCCTGAAGGGGCTAGCGGAGCGGAAGTGCCGCAACCCGCTGCCTCTCCACCCGCGCCGTCATCAACTCCCGCGTCTCGCCGGTCAGCATGTAGCAGGCCCACATGTAGTGCTCCTGATGCTCATGGCAGAGGTGGCGGAACGCGTCGCCGGCGTTGCCGTGGGTGGCCGACAACATCGCATGCAACTGCGCAAGGCGGATCGGTAAGGACCATCGCGCTCGCGCTGTCGGTCAACTCGTAAAGCGTGTCGGACGGCGAGGGAAACTGCATCGGCGTGTTCATCGCGCAGCCCTCCATGCGGAGTGGCAAGCGCAGCGCGACGTGGGTGAAGGGCAAGGGAGTGAAGCAGACGCGCGCGGAAACGCGCACGCCAAGGCTTGAACGGCCATGATGGATGCTCCTGGATTGGATGGACTGTTCCACCCTCCGCTTCCAAACGGGGGGCGGGCCAAAGCAGGGTTGGAAGACCGGAATCCAGGGAACCGGCAGGCCGAAGCCTCCCCGCCCGGCCCGCCATTGATCGTGAAATCAGGGCGTACCAAGGGCGTGACGAATAAAAACGGCCGCAATGCGGCCGGATATCCGCCTGGATTGGTCGGGCTTCCAAACCCGGTCGCCACTGTTTAGGCGACGGTGGGAGTATGGGCGGGGGAGGTTGGTGGGGTCAAGGGGGAAGCACGCGGCGCACAGAGGTGACGTGCGCGAATAGCTCTGGGGATTTGGGGTGTTTGAGTCCGCGGTTTATCGAGTTAAGCGACGCCCAAGGATGATAGTTTCTGAAGGAATCGAGCAAACTCACGTAGTGTCTCCAGGTCGGCAGGAGATATTCCGTCTGGATCAAAGTGCATCACGTCGTTTCTAATGTCCCGAACCTTACCAAGTTGAGTGCAAAAGACTGTCCGATCGAGAGGAAGACCGGCTTTAGTCCAGTTTTCGGGGTTCTCGAGCAATCTAATGTACTCACCAAAAGTCAGGTCCGACACGTGCTCAATACTTCGCGTAGTATCCTGCGGGTCTTTGGTGGCAGCTAGATCGTCAAGTGTGAAGCTGTTTGCAATGAACTCACGGATCTGATTCTCGATCTCGCTGAGGAGCAGAAAAGGTTCCGACAGTTGAAGAAACTGAAGGCTCAGGTCACTCGCTGTGACTATGCCGGTAATCGTATTGGTTGAGCCTCGAACCAAGACATAGTCATTCGCGACTATGAGGGGAATGACTTGAAAAATCGATGAGTCATATCTAACTTCGTGATGGAGCTCCATCATATCGCGCGCTCGTTCAGCAGGCTGTCCCATGCCGAGTCTTGCGCCGATGGATTGCCAACTTACAACTCCCTTTACCTCTCGCGGGGAAGTCATAACGGGTAACTGGGAGAATCCGCGTGCAAGCATGATTGTCAGTGCCTCACGGATAGGCGAGTCGGGACTTACGTAGACAGGAACATTGTTCGCTGCTGCTAGTTTGCTTATGCGGTGCGTGGGGTCGATACGTTCTGTCGCAAGAGTCAGAATGCCTGTTGCGTTAGCATTAGAGGTCGCGGAACCTGACAACTCTCCTTCGATGATTTCTTCCGCTGCAGGTGGCGGCGTATCCACCTTAATTTGAATAGGCCCATCGATATAGGTGGACTCAAAATCCGGTTCGCTGGTCAGTCTCTCCTCCTTTAAGACGGACCGAATCTCCTCAACGACCCACATGCCTCGTCGTTTCACTCCGAACCATGAGAGAAACTCTCTTACAGTAACTGTTTCAACGGATTCGCCGGCGCTTAGACGCTTTGCTATTGAGCTCAGTCTGTGTTTTGCTTCGAGTGTATTCATGTGGCAGATGAAATGATTTGGTGATGCCTAAAATTCTAGGTGAGCGGTTACCATCGGCGACCTGGATTTGACTTTTTAGTTATCGAAGTCGAATAAGTCTTTCGTTCTAGCTATAGCGTCAAATGGGATGTGAGGCCATAGCTGTAATGCACTTTGAAGTTTTTCACCAAAAATGGATATGTGATATGTCACTTGTGCCCTGCTTTTCTGATGAGGTTGTCGTCATCACGCTTAATGTTCTCTGTGCACCACCCGCGCCATATGAAGTGTGAGTGTCAACCCGATCAGCATCGTCTCTCTGGAGAGTTCTTTTAGTCAAATTTGACCCCGAACCCTAGGACTGTTTTCTGGCTCGGCCCTTCACCTGTCACCGGTTCAGAGCCGTGCTGCCATGATAAGCTAAGTGACGGAACCCAACCTTTCTTGGCCTTTGGATCAACTAAGTCGTACTTAAATCCAGCACTCTCAAAATGCAATGTCCGCTTGTCAGCACCACTTGGCACACTTGCATCGCCGTAGTACTGGTACTGGCCAGTTAAAGATAACCGGTCAGCGATAGCCCCAAGCTTTAGCTCTAGCTTTGCGCCAGCGTATTGCCCCGTATAGGTCCCATCATGAGGCGTTGAGGGTTGAGCATGCGAGGCTGTGGAATAGAGGCCGATGTAAGGCACCAATGTCCATGAATTCGAACCAGAAACGTCCGGAGTATTTACCCAAGGCAGATAGATCACATCAAAGTGTAGGTTTGCGAAAGCACCTTGTGTGCTCCCCTTAATTTCATCTTTATAACCTAAGCGCAATGTTGGCAGCGCTGATATACCATTTGGGCTTGGTGTGCCAATCTGACCTGTAATGCCGATCAATATCTGTCGAAGATCTTTCGGTGTTTTTGCAGCGGTGTCTCTATCCCAAGATACGCCTATGAATGGTTCCCATCCATCAAAAAAACCATCAGGTTGGTTAATGGCGCGAACGACCCCGATAACCGCAATTTTTGCCGTCGAGGAATCTTTCCCATCGGTACGCCCAAGTTGAAATAGAGCGGGTTTTGATCCTGCATCTGCGGCACCTACGGGGCTGATCGTGCCAGAATCACGAATCTTTACCTTAACTAGGGGGCGCTCTTCTGGCTTAGGAGGTTGTTTAGGCTGATAATTGTGACTCCTATCGTAGCACGCTAAACGAGTATCTGATTTATCTAGATTCAAGCACTCTTCCGCATCCGTTATCGTTTGGGCTATCGTCAAAGTCGGGAAACAATAGGCCATAACAGTCAAATTAAACAATCTATTTCGATTCATGTTGGCTCTCCATTTGGAACGGCAATGCTTGTGCAAGCACACATCAACTTGATGAAGTCACCAATGCTCGCCGACTCGTTTAGGTCGTTTGCACCGACTGCCTGCCATGCAGTGCCAAATTTTTCCCGCATAAAAGAGTTTGTCGGTTTCATCATGGCCCTGCGAACGTAGGCATTGATGCCTACAGATGCTAGTGTCGTACTCGCTGAGTATTTTGGTTTGCTAGCGGGGATTCCATATCCAGCTTTGATATCGTGATCGTAGCTGTATGTGCTCAATAGATTAATGGTCGCTATCTTTACATCGTTGTACGAAGGCATGTCATTACTCCATTGCTAGAAAAATCACCCCGCCCTAAAGTAGGCAGGTATCCATCCATCTCCGCTCGGGCGCGCCACGGAAACTCAACAAGTTACAAGCAGTCGATTCGGCAGAAGTCGATTTAATCAGCGCTTCCATAGTGTGTTGCATCGACCGGTTGAATCTATAGCCGAGAACGGTCAGTCAGGCTTGCCTAAACGCCATAGCATTTCTTGAAGAGTCCCACCCAACATGGGTAGATTCTATGAATTACGTCACTAGGCCAGCATCCCTCAAACACAAAATTTCTGACACTCCCATCCCTATCGGCGCAACGAAGACCTCCACCCCCCCAAAGTTCTTCTCACACCGGTGCACGAAGACCTTCAGCGCGTGCACGAAGAACTTCAGCGGCCGATACATCAACTTCGCGGCGTGCACGAAGACCTCACAGCCGTGCACGCTCAACGTGCACGCGCCAATGTTCAACGTGCACGGCTGCAAGGTCTTCGTGCACGGCTGTTATCTCAACGTGCACGCGTGCACGTTGATCTCGCACGCGTGCAAGGTCTTCTTTGGATGTGAAAAGGCCTTGATCAGGCTGGCCTGATCAAGGCCTTGGGGATTGCATGAAGCACTTGCGGGGTGGGGAGGTCTTCGTGCACCGTCCGTCGCAAGGGTTCGCCGCGGCCGGGGTGTCCGTGCCGGGGCGAGCGGTGTTGCCGAGGGTTTACTTGTGCAGTTCCTCGTGGGTGCGGGCGTCCACGTAGGCCTTGAGGGCCCAGACGGCTTCCTGGGTGAAGACGGCGCTGTAGCCGGGCATGGTGTAGCGGCCTTCGCTGTTCTTCTTGCCGGACAGGGTGACTTCCTTGAAGTAGGCGTCGGTGTCCTTCAGGCAGGCTTCCTGTTGTTCCTTGGAGTCCATGTCCAGACAGTCCGCGTCGAGCTTGAGCAGGTCGGGGGCGACGCCGCCGGTGATGACATTGAGGCCGTGGCAGCCGGCGCAGTTGTGCATATAGCCTTCGGCGCCAACGGCCACCGCCTGCTTGTCACCCCGGTACGGGTTGGCGTCGGCCCAGGTGGTGCCGAGCTGCTTGAGCGACGAGGTATCGATGGGGTGGGGCGTGACGTCGCCGTGGGCCATGGCGAGCGGGCTCATCGAGACGAGAACGCTCGCGGCCAGCAGGCCGAACGCGCCTTTCAACTTCAACATGCAGGACTCCTCTATTTATGATCAGTTTTCAAGCTGCAGCGTGCGGAAACAGCTGTCGGCTTGAGGGGAGGTCTCAACCCACGTGTTTCCTGCGGGACACTGATCACTATTTTGCCAGAGAGTTCAGTGGTGGCTTTGTGCTCCCAGGCAGCGCCCGATGTCAGGCCGGGGACGACAGCTTGAGGCCGACGATGCCGGCAACGACGAGGCCGAGGCTCAGGATGCGCGGGAGGGAAGCCGGTTCGCCCAGCAAGGCCATGCCGACAATGGCGGTGCCGACGGCGCCGATGCCGACCCATACCGCGTAGGCGGTGCCGACGGGGAGATCCCGCATCGCCCAGCCGAGCAGACCGAGGCTCATGAGAAAGGCCAGCGCAGTGCCGACCGACGGCCACAGGCGGGTGAAGCCTTCGGTGTACTTGAGGCCGATGGCCCATATCACTTCAAGCAGGCCGGCAACGAAGAGTGCGATCCAGTTCATCAGAGTTTCCCCAGGGAATGGGGCCGTCCCCGATGAAGTGCGAGAAGCAAGGTCGTCCCTGCTTCCGCCCACCGCCTGCACGGCGATGGGGAATAGAGTATATCCTTGATACCCATTTAGGGCACTGCGCTTACGCACGGCATATATGGCAATCAACATCCTGTTGGCCGACAGTGGACATTTGTACCGGGATATCCTCGAGAACGCCCTGGCCGACGAGAGTGTTCGGATCGTGCTGGTCAGGAGCATTGCCGAGGCCATGGACGCGGCCGCGAAAGAGTATTTCCACTGCTACGTGGTGGCGTGGCAGCTGGCCGACGGGGAAGGCACCGAGCTGTCGCGCAAGCTGCGCGATCCGCATGTGGCGCCTTACGAGCCCATCGTGATCCTCACCGCCAGCCCGTCATCGGGGCTGGCCGAAGCTGCGAGTCAAGCTGGTGCCACCGAGCTGTTCAGAAAACAGGACGTGGAGGAGTTGGTCACCTTCCTGCGTCGTTTCCTGAAAGTGCATGGCCAGATGCCGTGTCGTGCGCTTTATGTCGAGGATGCGCACGACCAGCAACTGCATCTGTGCGCCCAGATGCGGGAATGGGGGATGGAGATCGACGCCTTCGATTCCGCCGACGACGCTTGGAACGCCATCCGCCAGGAGAACTACGACATCCTGATCTGCGACATCGTGCTCGGCGGGCACATGACGGGATCGCGCTTCATCAACCGCATCAGGCGGCAACCGGCACCGCTGGGAAACATCCTGATCCTGGCGACAACGGCATTCGACAATGCAGCCCGGCGGATCGAACTGTTCCATCTCGGTATCGATGATTACGTGGCCAAGCCGATTCTTCCGCTGGAACTGAAGGCGCGGATTCAGAACCTGCTGGTGCGCAAGCGATCCGAGGCGACCTTGCTGTTGGCCAAGCAGCGGGCGGAGGAGGCCAGCCGGGCCAAGAGCAGTTTCCTGGCGAACATGTCCCATGAGCTGCGCACGCCGATGAGCGCCATCATGGGCATGACCCGACTGGCCCAGCGCAATACCGCCGATCCGACGCTGAAGGAGCAGCTCGGGAAGGTGGATGTGGCCTCCCGCCACCTGTTGAGCGTCATCAACGACATCCTGGACATCTCCAAGATCGAGGCCGGCTGCCTCACGCTTGAAAACGCCGGCTTCCGCCTGGGGGAGGCCGTCGAGAACGTGGCGAGCCTGATCGGCCAGAAGGCGGCGGAGAAGGGGCTCCAGCTCAACATCGACTTCGCTGCCGGCCTGCCGAATCTCGCTGTGATCGGCGATCCGATGCGCCTGGAGCAGATCCTCCTCAACCTGGCCGGTAATGCGGTCAAGTTTACCGCCGAGGGCTCCGTCACCCTGCGCTGTCAGGTCGTCGCGGACGATCCCGACAGCCTTCTCCTGCGCTGGGATGTCATCGACACCGGGATCGGCATCGCGGCGGAGAACCAGGAGAAGCTGTTTACCGCTTTTGAACAGGCGGACACGTCGATCACCCGCCGGTACGGGGGGACGGGCCTTGGGCTGGCGATCAGCAAGCGGCTCGTGCACATGATGGGTGGGGAGATTGGCGTCGAGAGTGAGGTGGGCAGGGGCTGCGATTTCTGGTTTACGGTGAGCTTGAAGAAAAGCGGCACTGACGCACTGGGGGTGCCGGCCCTCGCCGCGCTGCCCCCTGCCGAGCAACGGGTGCTCGATGTGCATGGCGGTGCAAAGGTGTTGGTTGTGGAAGACGAGCCAGTCAATCAGGAGGTGTCGCGGAGCCTCCTCGAAGACGCCGGACTGGACGTCGATCTGGCGGAGGATGGCCACGTGGCGGTGGCCATGGCCAGGCAGCAGCGTTACGCGCTGATCATGATGGACATGCAGATGCCCAACCTCAACGGCCTCGATGCCACCCTGGCGATTCGGGCCGACTCGCTCAACGTCGACACACCCATTCTGGCCATGACGGCGAATGCCTTTGAGGAGGACCGGCAAAGCTGTTTCGATGTGGGCATGAACGACTTCGTCGCCAAGCCCGTGGTCCCCGAAGCCCTCTATGAGACGATCCTGCGCTGGCTGTCCCGCCCGCAGGCTAACGCCTGAGTCCAAAAAAATCCCCGATCCACTGACGCGGACCGGGGTAACGAGGGAGGGAAAAAGGGACTACGGCGTCAGTTCGGGTCCGTGCGCTGGTTGCCGTAGCGGACCTTCATCGCCAGGATGCTCAGCGCCAGCGCGAAGGTCGGCGTGTTGGCGAGGATCAGCGGCCAGGAGTTCTCTAGGATGCCGTAGATCAGCCACAGGCCGATGCCGGTGGTGAAGGCGAGGTACATGCCGAAGGAGACGTCATCCACCGAGCGGGTACGCCAGGTGTGCAGCACCTGGGGCACGAAGGCGACGGTGGTGAGGACGGCGGCGATGTAGCCGATGAAATCCTTGTAGTCATATAAGTTCATGACTCACCCCGAGTTGCGCAGGCCGGCGGCGATGCCGTTGATGGACAGCCGGATGGCGCGGCGGATGCGTTCGTCGCCATTTCCCTCGCCCTGGCGGTAGCGCCGCAGGAGTTCCACCTGCACGTGGTTGAGCGGGTCCAGGTAGGGGAAGCGGTTGCGCAGCGCGTCCTTGAGCTGCGGGCTGGCGTCGAGAAGCTCGGCCTGGCCAGTGATACGCAGCACGGCGTCCACGGTGGCCGCGTGTTCGGCCTGGATGCGCGGGAAGATCGCGGCGGCGAGGGCCGCATCTTCCACCAGCCCGGCGTAGCGGCCGGCGATGGCGATGTCGCTCTTGGCGAGGACCATCTCCATGTTGCCGAGCAGGCTGGCGAAGAAGGGCCAGTCCCGCTGCATGGCTTGCAGGCGCGTGAGGCCGGCGTCGCCGTGGGCAGCGAGGTAGGCGCTCACCGCGCTGCCGAAGCCGAACCAGCCGGGCAGCATCAGGCGGCACTGGGCCCAGCTGAACACCCACGGGATGGCGCGCAGGTCTTCGATGGCGGTGGAGGGTTTGCGCGACGCCGGGCGGCTGCCGATGTTGAGGTCGGCGATCTCGGCCAGCACGGTGGATTCGCGGAAGTAGCGCTCGAAGCCGTCGGTCTCGTACACCAGCGCCCGGTAGGCGGCGAAGGCGGCGGTGGAGAGTTCGTCCATCGCTTCGACGAAGTCGGCGCGCGGGGCGTCGCCACCGCCGCCGGGCAGGCTCGCTTCCAAGGTGGCGGCGACCAGCACCTCCAGGTTGGCGAGGCCGGCTTCCGGGCGGCCGTACTTGGCGGCGATCACCTCGCCCTGTTCGGTGAGGCGGATCTGCCCCTGCACGGCGCCCTTGGGCTGCGCCAGGATGGCCTGGTAGCTGGGGCCGCCGCCACGCCCGACGGAGCCGCCGCGGCCGTGGAACAGGCGCAGACGCACGTTGCGGCGGGCGAACATGGAAACCAGCTCGGTCTCGGCCTTGAAAAGCTCCCAGCCGGAGGTGAGGAAGCCGCCGTCCTTGTTGCTGTCGGAGTAGCCGAGCATCACCTCCTGGGTGTCGTTGCGCGACGCCAGCAGGCGCCGGTAGGGATGCAGGGACAGCAGGCGGTCCATCACCGGGCCGCTGTGCTGCAGGTCGGCGATGGTCTCGAACAGCGGGATGATGTTCACGTCGAGCCGCCCGTCCTCCGGGTGCAGCAGGCCACATTCCTTCAGCAGCAGGGCCACTTCCAGCAGGTCCGACACGCCGTCGGTCTTGGAGATGATGCAGTTGGGCACCGCCGCCGGGCCGTAGCGCAGGTGGGCGTGGCGGGCGGCGCGGAAGATCGCCAGCTCGCCTTCCGTTTCGGCGGAGAAGGTCCGGTAGGGCGAGGCCAGCGGGCGCGGCGAGGCGATCTCGGCGAGCAGCAGCTCGATGCGGGCGCCTTCGCGCAGGCGCAGGTAGCCTGTGCCCGGATGGGCGGCTTCCAGCAGCTCGGCGACGACGCGTTCGTGCACGTCCGAGTTCTGGCGCAGGTCGATGGGCGCGAGGTGGAAGCCGAACACATCCACCGCCCGGCGCAAGCGCCGCAGGCGGCCCCGGGCCAGCGGTGCGCAGCCGTGGGCGCAGAGGGAGTCGCGGACGGTGCGCAGGTCGGCGGCCAGCGCGGCGGGGCTGGCGTAGGGCGTGGCTTCTCCATCGACCGGCTGGTCGCGCAGATGCGCTTCGGTGGCGGCGAGGCGCGCCAGGATGCCGGACAGCGCGCGCCGGTAGGGCTCGTCCATGCGGTGGGGCGAGCGGTCCGGTGACGCGGCGGCGAGGGCCAGCAGTGCGTCGGACGCGCCAGCCAGCAGCTCGGCGACGGACAGCTGCGAGGCGAGGGTGGAGACTTCCTCCCGATACCAGGCGAACAGGCGGTGGGCCTGGGTGGCGAGGGCTTCTTCGAGCACCTCGGCGGTGACGAAGGGGTTGCCGTCCCGGTCGCCGCCGATCCAGCTGCCCACTTTCAGGAAGCTGGGCAGCTCGGGCGTGTCCGCGTCATCGTCCTTGCCTTCCGCGCGGGCCAGGCGGTCTTCCAGGCGGGCGTAGACGCGCGGCAGTTCCGTCAGGAAGGTGGCGTCGAAGTAGGACAGGCCGTTGCTGACCTCGTCCATCACCGACAGCTTGCTGAAGCGCAGCATGCGCGTCTGCCACAGGGTCAGCACGGCGCGGCGCAGGGCGTCTGCGTTGGCCTCCTGCTCGTCCGGCGTGAGCTGCATGCGGTCCCGCTCGTCGAGCAGGCGGGCGATGGCCTGCTGGCAGTTGAGGATGCTCTTGCGCTGCACTTCGGTCGGGTGGGCGGTGAGCACCGGCGAGATCTCGGCGCTGTGGAACACCTCACGCAGCGCCTCGGTGCCGAGGCCCGAGTCGAAGGCGCGCTGGAGTGCGACGTCCAGGCTGCCCGGCGCGGGCGCCTCGCCGGCCAGCTGGGCGGCCCGGCGGCGGCGCAGCTGGTCCTGGTCCTCGGCGATGTTCACCAGTTGCGAGAAGTAGCTGAAGGCGCGCACCACCTGGGTGGTCTGCTCGGGGCTGAGGCCGTCCAGCGTGGCCGCCAGCTCCTGGCGCAGGGCCTCGTCGTCCAGCCGGTGAAAACCCGTGGACAGGCGGCGGATGCGTTCGATGAGTTCGAAGGCGGCCTCGCCGTGCTGGGCGCGCACGGTGTCGCCGAGGAGCTGGCCGAGCTGGCGGATGTCGCGGCGCAGGCGACCCTCCGCCGCCTTGAGGGGATCGATGGCGTTCATGGCGGGCCCGTCTCAGTGGTCGGCGAGGGGGAAGGCGTCGCGGCCGGGGTAGCGGGCGGCGGCGCCGAGCTGCTGTTCGATGCGCAGCAGTTGGTTGTACTTCTCCACGCGGTCGGAGCGGCTCATGGAGCCGGTCTTGATCTGCCCGGTGGACAGGCCCACGGCCAGGTCGGCGATGGTGGTGTCGCCGGTCTCGCCGGAGCGGTGGGAGGCGATGGAGGTGTAGCCGTGGCGGCGGGCCAGGTCGATGGCGGCGATGGTCTCGGTGAGGGTGCCGATCTGGTTCACCTTGATCAGGATCGAGTTGGCGATGCCCTTGCGGATGCCTTCGCGCAGGATGTTGGTGTTGGTGACGAAGAGGTCGTCGCCCACCAGCTGCACCTTGTCGCCGAGGGCGCGGGTGAGGCTGGCCCAGCCGTCCCAGTCGTCCTCGGCCATGCCGTCCTCGATGGTGATGATCGGATACTTGGCGCACCAGCCGGCGAGCATGTCCACCAGCTCGTCCGAGCTCAGGCTGCGGCCTTCGCCGGCCAGCTGGTAGCGGCCGTCCCGGTGGAACTCGGAAGCGGCGCAGTCGAGGCCCAGGTGGATGTCCTTGCCGGCGACGAAGCCGGCCTTGTCGATGGCTTCGAGGATCAGCTCCAGCGCCGCCTCGTTGCTGGCCACCGACGGGGCGAAGCCCCCTTCGTCGCCGACGGCGGTGCTCATGCCGCGCTCGCCGATCACCCGCTTGAGGCTGTGGAAGACCTCGGCGCCGTAGCGCACCGCTTCCGAGAACGTCGGTGCGCCGGTGGGGACGATCATGAACTCCTGCAGGTCCAGGCTGTTGTTGGCGTGGGCGCCGCCGTTGATGACGTTGATCATCGGCACCGGCAGCAGCATGGGGCCGGCCCCACCCAGGTAGCGGTACAGCGGCAGGCCGGTGGCGGCCGCCGCTGCGTGGGCGGTGGCCATCGACGCGGCGAGCAGCGCGTTGGCACCCAGGCGCGACTTGTTGTCGGTGCCGTCGAGGGCGATCAGGGTCTGGTCGATGCGTACCTGTTCGCTGGCCGGCAGGCCCACCAGCGCGCGGCGGATCTCGCCGTCCAGGTGGGCGACGGCCTGGCGGGTGCCCTTGCCGCCGTAGCGGGCCGGGTCCTTGTCGCGCAGCTCGATGGCCTCGCGGCTGCCGGTGGAGGCGCCGGAGGGCACCGCCGCGCGGCCGACCGCGCCGCAGTCGAGGATCACGTCGCATTCGACGGTGGGGTTGCCGCGGGAGTCGATGATTTCGCGGCCGATGAGGTCGATGATCTTGCTCACGGTGATGGGCTCCTGCGGCTCAGAGGATGAAGTGGGTGTTGAGGAAGTTGGACTTGTGGCCGAGCACGATGGCGTCCAGCAGCGTCTTGGTGGCGTCGGTCTGCTTGGCGGCGACCATGGTGCGGATCGAGAAGGCGCGCAGCGCGTCGTGCACCGACAGGGTGCCCTCGGCGGAGTCCTTGCGGCCGGTGAAGGGGAAGATGTCCGGGCTGCGCTGGCACTGGCAGTTGATGTTGACGCGGCACACCTGGTTCACCAGCGGGTCGACGAGGCTGGCGATCTGGTCCGGGTCGGTGCCGAAGATGGACACCTGCTGGCCGTGGTCGGAGCTGATCACGTATTCCAGCGCGGTCTCGATGTCCTCGAAGGGTGCCACCGGGATCAGCGGGCCGAACTGCTCTTCGCGGTAGAGCTTCATGCCTTCCTTCACCGGGTACACCACGGCCGGGTAGAACAGGGTCTCCACCGACGTGCCGCCGCCTTCGTTGAGCACGCGGGCGCCCTGGCCGACGGCGTCGGCGATGCAGTCGTTCATGTAGGCGACCTTGTTCATCTCGGGCAGCGGGGTGAGGGTGACGCCCTTTTCCCACGGCATGCCGATCTTGAGCTTGCCGATCTCCTCGCAGAAGCGGCGCAGGAAGCGTTCGGCGATGGCCTGGTGCACCAGGATCATCTTGATCGCGGTGCAGCGCTGGCCGTTGAAGGACAGGGTGCCGGCGATGCACTCCTTGACGGTCAGCTCCACGTCGGCGTCGGGCAGGATGATGGCCGCGTTCTTGGCCTCCAGGCCCAGCACGGCGCGCAGGCGGTTGGACTTGGGGTGGGCCTTCTTGAGCTGGTCGGCGACCTTGCTGGTACCGATCAGGGCCAGCACGTTGACCTTGCCGGAGGCCATCACGTGCGGCACCACCACGTTGCCCTGGCCGTACACAATGTTGATGACGCCGCGCGGGAAGGCGCTGCGGAAGGCTTCCAGCATCGGGTAGTAGAGCAGCACGCCGAAGCGCGGCGGCTTGAAGACCACCACGTTGCCCATGATCAGCGCCGGGATCAGGGTCGTGAAGGTCTCGTTCATCGGGTAGTTGTAGGGGCCCATGCACAGCACGATGCCCAGCGGCGAGCGGCGGATCTGGGCGATGGTGCCGTCCACGATCTGGAAGCGCGAGTTGCCGTTGTCGAGCTGCTTGAGCTCGGCGATGGTGGCCTTGATGTAGTCGATGGTGCGGTCGAACTCCTTCTCGGAATCGGCCAGGCTCTTGCCGATCTCCCACATGATCAGGTTAACGATCTCGCGGCGGCGGGCGATGATCTGGTTGGTGAAGTTCTGTACGCAGGCGATACGCTCGGCCACCGACATGGTCGGCCACTGGCCGCGGCCGTGGTCATAGGCGCGCTCGGCGGCGGCCAGTGCGGCGTCGGCCTCGGCGGTGCCGGTCATCGGGTAGCTGCCGAGCTCCACGTGGGCCAGGCTGCCATCGGCGCCGCGCACGCACATGGGGGAATGCACCGGGCGGGTCTCGCCCTTCCACACGTGCATTTCGCCGTCGAGCAGGATGCTGCGCTGGTGCAGCGGGGAGAGGATGCGGCAGTCCTCGGCGATCTGGTGTTCCTCGGGGAAGAGGGCGAGCAGGCTTTCCTTGAGATTGCCGCGGGCGTCGGTGTGGGTCATGGTCGTGTCCTTTGGTGGGCTGTCGTCTTATAGGGATTGGGTTTGCGTGGCGCTGCCGGGCAGCACCACGCGCAGCAAGTTGGTGCTGCCGGGGGTACCGAAGGGCACGCCGGCGGCCAGCACGAAGGCGTCGCTGGGCTGGGTGAGGCCTTCGTCGCGGCAGGCTTCGGCCGCCTCGGCGAGCATGGCGGCGTCGTGGTCGGTGGTGGTCGGCGCGACGCGGCGCGACAGGCGCGAGCGCACGCCCCACACCAGGGCCAGGCGGCGCGCGACGCGCTCGTCGGGCGTCAGCGAAAGGATCGGTGCGCGCGGGCGTTGGTTGGCGAGGCGCAGGGTGGTGGCGCCGGAGGAGGTGTAGGCCACCGTCGCGCCCAGCGGCAGCACGCCGGCCACGGTGCGCATCGCAGCGCCGATGGCGTCGGTGCTGCTGTGCTCCAGTCGGCCATGCACGGCGTCCATCAGCTGGCGCTGCAGCGGGTCGGACTCGGTGCAGGCGATGATGCGGGTCATCATCTCGACGGCTTCCCGCGGGTATTTGCCGGAGGCCGATTCGGCGGACAGCATCACGCAGTCCACCCCGTCATACACGGCGGTGGCCACGTCGGAGGCTTCGGCGCGGGTCGGCGCGGGGGCCTCGATCATCGATTCGAGCATCTGCGTCGCTACCACCACCGGTTTGCCGGCTTCCCGGCAGCGCCGCACGATGCGCTTCTGCAGGCCCGGCACTTCCTCGGGCGGCAGTTCGACGCCGAGGTCGCCGCGGGCCACCATCACCCCGTCGGCGGCGGCGATGATGGCGTCGAGATGGGCCAGCGCGGCGGGTTTCTCGATCTTGGCCATCAGCCAGGCACTCTTGCCGATGATGGCGCGGGCTTCATGGAGATCCTCGGGGCGCTGCACGAAGGACAGGGCCACCCAGTCGACGCCCAGTTCGAGGCCGAAGGCCAGGTCGGCCTGGTCCTTGGCGGTCATCGCCGACAGGGGCAGCGCCACGGACGGCACGTTGACGCCCTTGCGGTCGGACAGCAGGCCGTCGGTGAGGGCTTCGGCGGTGACGACGTCGCCGGTTTTGTCGACGACGCGGAAGCGCATCTTGCCGTCGTCGATCAGCAGCGTGTCGCCGGGGCGCACGGCGGCGATGATCTCCGGGTGGGGAATGCACACGCGATGGGCGTCGCCCGGCGTGATGTCCAGGTCGAAGCGGATGAGGTCGCCACGGGCCAGGCGCGGCTTGCCGCTGGCGAAGGTGCCGAGGCGCAGCTTGGGCCCCTGCAGATCCATGAGGATGCCGAGCGGGCGGCCGAGGGCGGCCTCGACGCGACGGATGGCGGCGTGCACGGCGCGGTGGTTGTCGTGGCTGCCGTGGCTGAAGTTGAGGCGGAACACGTCGGCGCCGGCTTCGGCGAGGGTGCGGATGCTCGCCTCGTCGGCGCTGGCCGGCCCTAGGGTGGCGATGATCTTGGTGTTGCGATGGGGCACGCTTGTCTCCTGGTATTTATAGGTGTGGGTTGCGTCTCAGCCCTGCGCGAAGCGGGCGCCGCAGCGGAAGCGGTGGCTGCCGCCCGGCGGCAGGCGGATCGCGGCGGCGCAGTCGGGGCGGTTGAAGGCGTCGGTCATCGCCGAGACCGGCTCGATGGCCATCGCACGGCGGCCGTCGCGGGCCAGCGTGTCGCCGGTGAACAGATGCACCAGCCCGCCGTGCTGCCAGACCTCCAGCGCGCGCCGGTTGAGCGGGTCGCGCAGGCGCGTCAGCACGATGCCGTGGGCGTCGGCGATCGGGTCGGCGACGCAGCCGTCGATGACCGTGTGGCCGATCGCCCAGGGCAGGCGGAAGTCGAGGGCCGGCAGCGCGTGCAGCGGCTGGTAGGCGGCGCCGTCGACGAGCGGGATCAGTTCGGCGTCGGTGGCGATGCCGTGGCGAGCCGGCAGGTGCAGCTTGAGGTGTTCGATGCCCTCGTCGCCGAGGCGGAAGTAGGGATGCCAGCCGCAGCTGTAGGGGGCCGCCACGTCGCCGACGTTGTGGGCTTCTAGTTCCAGCGCGATGCCCTGGTCGGACAGGGAGAACAGGATGCGCAGGTCGAGGGCGAAGGGGTAGCCGGCAAACGCGCCGGGCCGGATGGCCGTGCAGGCGAACTCCACGCTGGCCGCTTCGTCGTCGGCCCAGGCCTCGGCGATGGGCAGTTCGAGGCTGCGCAGGAAGCCGTGGTAGATCAGCCGCTCGGCGTCCGGCACGCCCGGTTGCAGGTCGTGGAGGGCGCCGTCGAAGCGGTAGCGGGCATCCGCCACGCGGTTGCTGAAGGGGGCCATGATGCCGCTGCGTACGCCGGCCTGGCTGTGCAGCTCGGCGGCGCTGGCGTAGCCGTCGATCAGGTCGAGCGTGCCGTCCGCGGTGGCCTGCTGCCAGCTCAGCAGCGTGGCGCCGGTGGTGCACAGCACGGCGCGGGCGCGGGCGTGGCTGTCCTCCAGGGCCACCGTGGGCAGGCCGTCGAAGTGCTCGTGGACGATGCGGTAGCGCGGCATGGGCGTGGGCTCAGGCGGCGTGGGCCGGGCGGCGCAGCGCGGCGGCGTCGGCGGCGAGGCGGGTGATCGCGGCCCAGTCGCCGGCCTGCACCTTGTCGGCGGGCGTCAGCCAGGAGCCGCCGACGCAGGCCACGTTGGGCAGGGCCAGGAATTCCGGCGCGCTGGCCAGGTCGATGCCGCCGGTGGGGCAGAAGCGCAGCTGCGGGAAGGGGCCGCCGAGGGCCTTGAGCATGCCGACGCCGCCGGCCTGCTTGGCGGGGAACAGCTTGAGGGTGTCGAAGCCGGCGGCGAGCGCGTTGATGACGTCGGAGGGTGTCATCACACCGGGCAGGAAGGGCAGGCCGCTGTCCCGCGCGGCGGCCAGCAGCTCGGCATTGGCGCCGGGGCTGACGCCGAAGCGGGCACCGGCGGCGCGGGCGGCTTCGAGATCGGCGGGGCTGACGATGGTGCCGACGCCGACCAGGGCTTCCGGCACTTCGGCGACGATGGCGCGGATGCTGTCCAGCGCGGCGGCGGTGCGTAGGGTGACTTCCAGCACCCGGATACCGCCCGCGACAAGGGCGCGGGCGAGGGGCACGGCGGAGGCCAGTTCGTCGATGACGATGACCGGCATGACGGGGCTGGCGGCGAGGATTTCTCGGGTCTGCATGTTGGCTCTCTCTGCGGTGCCGGCTCAGGCGGCGGGGGTGGGGTAGGGGGCGAAGGTGATGCCGCCCTGTTCGGCGCCGGCGGCATGGGCACGGGCATTCACGAACAGGTCACGGCCGATGCCATGCTGGTGGGCGGACAGGTCGGCGACGGCGCCCACGCGGGCATCCCATTCGACGGGGCTGACCAGGGCTTCCAGCACGCCGGTTTCGGCGTCGAGACGGAGCACATCGCCATCGCGCACGCGGCCGAGGGGGCCGCCGGCAATGCATTCGGGCGTGACGTGGATGGCCGCCGGCACCTTGCCGGACGCGCCGGACATGCGGCCGTCGGTGACCAGCGCGACCTTGAAGCCTTCGTCCTGCAGCACGCCGAGGGCCGGTGTGAGCTTGTGCAGCTCGGGCATGCCGTTGGCCTTGGGGCCCTGGAAGCGCACCACGGCGACGAAGTCCCGGTGCAGTTCGCCGCGCGAGAAGGCGGCGAGCATGTCGTCCTGGCTGTCGAAGATGATGGCCGGGGCCTCGACCACGCGGTTGGCGGGCTTGACGGCCGACACCTTGATGACCGCGCGGCCCAGGTTGCCGGTGAGGAGCTTGAGGCCGCCGTCGGCGCTGAAAGGTTCGCCGCCGCTGCGCAGCACGTCGGTGTCGAGGCTGTTTGCCGGGGCGTCGCGCCACACGAGGGTGTCGCCGTCGAGGAAGGGCTCGCGGGTGTAGTGGGACAGGCCCTGGCCGGCGACGGTCTTCACGTCTTCATGGAGCAGGCCGAGGCCGAGCAGCTCGCGGATCAGGAAGCCCATGCCGCCGGCGGCGTGGAAGTGGTTCACGTCGGCGCTGCCGTTCGGGTAGATGCGCGCCAGCAGCGGCACCACGTCGGACAGGGCGTTGAAGTCGTCCCAGTCGATGAGGATGCCGGCCGCCCAGGCCATGGCCACCAGGTGGATGGTGTGGTTGGTGGAGCCGCCGGTGGCGAGCAGGCCGACGATGGCGTTGGCGATGGCCTTCTCGTCGACGACCTCGGCCATCGGCGTGTATTCGGGGCCGGCGGCGGTGATGCAGGCGGCGCGCTCGGCGGCGGCGCGGGTCAGCGCGTCGCGCAGCGGCGTGTTGGGGGTGACGAAGGCGGCGCCGGGCAGGTGCAGGCCGAGCACTTCCATCAGCATCTGGTTGCTGTTGGCGGTGCCGTAGAAGGTGCAGGTGCCGGGGCCGTGGTAGGCCTTCATCTCCGCTTCCAGCAGCGCTTCGCGGTCGAGTTTGCCCTGGGCGTGGAGCTGGCGGATCTTGGCCTTCTCGTCGTTGGACAGGCCGCTGGTCATCGGCCCGGCGGGCACGAAGACGGCAGGCAGGTGGCCGAACTGCAGCGCGCCGATGACCAGGCCCGGCACGATCTTGTCGCACACGCCCAGGTACAGGCCGCCGTCGAAGACGTTGTGGGACAGGGCCACCGCCGTGGCCATGGCGATCACGTCGCGGGAGAACAGGGACAGCTCCATGCCCGGCTGGCCCTGGGTGACGCCGTCGCACATGGCCGGCACGCCGCCGGCGAACTGGGCCACCGCGCCGGCGGCGCGGGCCGCTTCCTTGATCAGCGCCGGAAAGCGCTCCAGCGGCTGGTGGGCGGACAGCATGTCGTTATAGGCGGAGACGATCGCCAGGTTGGGCTGGCGGATCTCGCGCAGCACCAGCTTGTCGTTGCCGGGCGCGGCGGCAAAGGCGTGGGCGAGGTTGGTACACGAGGCGTGGCCGCGCACCGTGCCGGACTGGCGGGCATTGCGGATGCGTTCCAGGTAAGCCTGGCGGGTGGCGGCGCTGCGCTGGCGGATGCGCTCGGTGACGCGGGCGAGGACGGGATGGATGTTCATCATGTCTCCTTGGCCTGTTGAGGCCTGTTCTGTGTAGTTTGTTGAAATAAATGTAGCATTACTCCAAAAAGAAATACAAGAAAGGTTTTGAAATTTTTGTTTGTTTACATCGGATGCGCTGTTGTGATTGCCTATAAAACACAATAAAAACAGTAATATTTAAAGCAGCGGCAATTTTTCGGCGTGTAGTTTTTCATGTTGACTTTCTACAAAGCTACCGCTTTAATGTTGTGTAACAAAAGTACATTTATAGACGTGATTCGCTTCCTCCGGAGTATTCGTGCAATGAACGAGACGATTTCCCCGCTGGCCCTGCCGGGCTTTGTCCGCCAGCGCCTGTTCGATGCCGACGTGGCGATGGCCTGCGCGCTGGCCGCCGCCGTGGCTGATGCGCTGCGCAGCGGGCTGGCCGGGCGCGGATGCGCGTCGCTGGCGGTGTCCGGCGGGCGCAGCCCGATTCCGTTTCTCGAAGCGCTTTCGGCGGAGACGCTGGACTGGGCGCGGGTGACCGTGACGCTGGTGGACGAGCGCTGGGTGGCGCCGGACAGCGCCGACAGCAACGAGGCGCTGGTGCGCCGCCATCTGTTGCAGGGCCGTGCGGCGGCGGCGCGCTTTGTGCCGCTGAAAACGCCGGCCGAATCGCCGGAGGCCGGTGTCGCCGCAGCGCTGGCCCTGCGCGCGGAATTGCCGCAGCCCTTCGATGCGGTGGTGCTGGGGATGGGCGAGGACGGCCACACCGCCAGCCTGTTCCCGGACGCGGCCGGCCTGGCCGCCGCGCTCGATATGGAGGGTGACGCCGAACTGGCCTGCATCCATCCGCCGCGGGCGCCCCATGCGCGCATCACGCTGACGCTGTCGGGCCTGCTGGCGACGCAGCGCCTGTTCGTGCAGGCTGGCGGTGCTAAGAAGCGTGAAGTGCTGGAGCGTGCGGCGATACAGGGCGATCCGCTGCTGCTTCCCATCGCTGCGGTGCTGCAGCAGCGCAAGGTGGTGCCGGAGCTGTTCTTCTGCGCCTGAACCAAGAGTGAAGACAAGGTGACAACAACCATGGCGACCATGGATTCCCCCGAAAACGACCGCAGCGAAGCCCTTGCTGAGCCGGCGGGTGGCGCCTCGCTGCTGACGCGCATCGGCGCCATGAAGGGCGAGCTGCGCAAGTCCGAGAGCGCGGTGGCCGACTTCGTGCTGGAGCAACCCAGCGAGGTGCTCAACATTTCCATCGCCGAGCTGGCCTACCGGGTCGGCGTCAGCCAGCCGACCGTGGCGCGCTTCGCCAACGCGCTGGGCTTCTCCGGCTTCAAGGAGTTCAAGCTGCGCCTGGCCCAGAGCATGGCCAGCGGCACGCCCTTCGTGCATCGCGACGTGGGGCCCGAGGACAGCCTCAACCAGGCGGTGCTCAAGGTCTTCGACCGCAGCATCGGCGCTTTGCTCAACGTGCGTAACCACCTGGACCCGGCGCGTGTGGCGCGGGCCGTGGATATCCTGGCCGAAGCGCGGCGCCTCGAGTTCTACGGCATCGGCAACTCGGGCATCGTGGCCCAGGATGCGCAGCACAAGTTCTTCCGCTACGGCACGCCCAGCGTGGCCTACGGCGATCCGCACATCCAGGGCATGGCGGCCACGCTGCTGCGGGCCGGCGATGCAGTGGTGGCGATCTCCGCCAGCGGGCGCACGACGGACCTGATCCGCAGCGTGGAGCTGGCCCGCGATGCCGGCGCCGAGGTGGTGGCGATCACCGCCAGTGGGTCGCCGCTGGCCCGCGCCGCCAGCGTGACGCTGGCCGCCGACGTGCCGGAAGACCCGGACGTCTATTCACCGATGACTTCGCGCATCGCCCACCTGGCGATCATCGACGTGCTCGCCGTCGGCGTGGCCCTGGTGGCCGGGCCGGAGCTGGTGAAGCGCCTGGAAAGAACCAAGCAGACCCTTCGCGACAAACGCATCCGAGGATATTGAGGCCGACATGAACACGCTGACCACCAGTCAGGAATGGCTTGCCCTGCAGGCCCACCGGGAAGAACTCCAGACCGCCCACCTGCGCCGCCTGTTCGCCGATGATCCGGCGCGCGCCGCGCGCTTCTCCATCGAGGCCGCCGGGGTGTTCCTCGACTACTCGAAGAACCGCGTCACCGCCGCCACGATGGACGCGCTGATGGCCCTGGCCCGCGCCCGCGGGCTGGAGGAGGCGCGCGACGAGATGTTCTCCGGCGCGCCGGTGAACATCACCGAGCACCGGGCGGTGCTGCACCGGGCGCTGCGTGCGCGCAGCGACGAGACCATCCTGGTTGGCGGCGAGAACGTGGTGCCGGGCGTGCGCAACGTGCTCGACCAGATGCGCCGCTTCACCGACCGGGTGCGCGGCGGCAGCTGGAAGGGCTACCGCGGCCAGCCGATCACCGACATCGTGAACATCGGCATCGGCGGCTCCGACCTCGGCCCGCAGATGGTCTGCGAAGCCCTGCGGCCGATCGGCCACCAACGCCTGTCGATGCACTTCGTGTCCAACGTGGATGGTGCGCCGCTGGCCGACGTGCTGAACCGCGTCAATCCGGAGACGACGCTGTTCGTCGTGGTGTCCAAGACCTTCACGACCCAGGAGACCCTGCGCAACGCGACCAGCGCGCGGAGTTGGTTCCTGGAGAACGGCGGCGAGCAGGAGGACATCGCGCGGCACTTCGTGGCGGTGTCCACCGACGCCCGCCGGGTGGCCGAGTTCGGCATCGACCCCGAGCACATGTTCGGCTTCTGGGACTGGGTCGGCGGGCGCTATTCCCTGTGGTCGGCGGTGGGCCTGTCGATCGCGCTGTACATCGGCATGCCGGCTTTTGCCGCGCTGCTCGACGGTGCACGGGAGATGGACGAGCACTTCGCGTCGGCGCCGCTGGAGCGCAGCATGCCGGTGATCCTCGGCATGCTGGGGGTGTGGTACCGGCAGTTCTTCAATGCCGGCAGCCATTGCATCGCACCGTATGCGCACCGCCTCAACCGCTTTCCGGCCTACCTGCAGCAGCTGGACATGGAGAGTAACGGCAAGTCGGTGACCCGCGACGGCCGGCCGGTGTCCGGCGCCACCGGCCCGGTGATCTGGGGTGAGGTGGGCACCAACGGCCAGCACGCCTTCTTCCAGCTGCTGCACCAGGGAACGGACGTGGTGCCGGTGGACTTCATCGCGCCGTTGAAGGCCGACCAAGCCCTCGACGACCACCAGCTGCTGCTGCTCGCCAATTGCCTGGCCCAGAGCGAGGCGTTGATGCGCGGCAAGAGCGCCGACGAGGTACGCGCCGAACTCACCGCGGCCGGCATGGCCGGCGACGAGCTGGAGGAACTGGTGCCCCACAAGGTCTTCCCCGGCAACCGGCCGAGCAACACGCTGCTGCTGCCCGACCTGTCGCCGCACTCCCTCGGCGCGCTGATCGCCCTCTACGAGCACAAGGTCTTCGTGCAGGGCATCATCTGGAACATCAATTCCTTCGACCAGTGGGGCGTGGAGCTGGGCAAGCGGCTGGCGGTGGACATCGTCGCCGAGCTGCGCGGCGACGGCCTCGGCACCCACGATGCATCCACGCGGGAGCTGATCGGGCGGGTGAGGGCGTCGCTGAAGGATTGAACGCCTGAGGGGCGGAGCCGTGGCGGCGATCCGCGTCTTGTGCGCCGCACATCACTCGCGGGCGCTTCTGCGACACGCTCCTCACCCGTGCTGGTATTCCTTCATGTCATTTTGGGTAATGCCTGCCTATAGTGGCGGTGACATTTATTCCTCCACGATGACCGATGCTCGACAGTGATACCCAGGCGTTCCTGCAGACCGGCGTCAGCATCAGCCTGGCCGCCTGCAATGCAGCGCGGCTGGCCTGCATGAGTCGCGGCATGGGCTGCAAGGTGCTCGATGGCGGCCGACGGATGGCGATCTTCCTCAAGCGCTCCCAGTCGCTGGAGCTGCTCGACAACGTTGCCGCCACCGGCAAGGTGGCCTGCGTGTTCAGCCTGCCGAGCAGCAACCGTACTTTCCAGCTGAAGGGCGCGGATGCCGTCGTGCAGCCCTTCGATCCGGCGGACATGGCGGTCGTGAATCACCATATCGACGAGTTCGTGCAGGAGGTCGTACCCCTTGGCATGGCGGAGCAGGTGGTGCGCGCGGTGTTTGCCTGCACGGCGGATGACCTGGTGACGGTGGTCTATTCGCCGTCCGCGGTGTTCTCCCAGACGCCCGGCCCGAAGGCCGGTGAGCCGGTTAGCGGGGCATCGGCATCATGAATGTGCGCCTCGAAACCATCCGCGAGTGCCTGGAGGGCATCATCCCCGGCCACATCGGCACCTGCGACGCGGAGGGCATGCCGAACCTGGCCTACCTGTCCCAGGTGGAGTTCATCGACAACGAGCATGTCGCGCTGTCCTACCAGTTCTTCAACCGCACGCGGCAGAACGTGCTGGCCGGCTCCCCGGTGCGCCTGCTGCTCACCAGCCATCTCACCGGCGCCCAGTACCGGTTGGAGTTGCAGTTCCTGCGCACCGAGACCGCCGGCCCGCTGTTCGAGCAGATGAAGGCCAAGCTGGCCGGCATCGCCGCCCACACGGGCATGAGCGGAGTGTTCAAGCTGCTCGGTTCGGACATCTACCGGGTGCTGTCCATCGAGCAGGTTGTCGGCCCGACGGTGGCGCCGCCACCGCCGCCGGTCAATTACCTCACCGCGCTGCGCCGGGCCGCCCAGAAGCTGGCCGGCTGCGCCAACCTGGAATGCCTGCTGGAGACCGCCCTCGACAGCCTGCAGTCGGAGTTCGGCATCGGCCACGTGATGTTGCTGATGCACGACGAGGGGCGCGGGCGGCTGTACACGCTGGCCAGCCGCGGCTATCCCGAGTCCGGCGTGGGCTCCGAGATTCCGATGGGCGTCGGGCTGATCGGCATCAGCGCGCGGGAACGCTCGCCGATCCGCATCGGGTTCATGACCAGTGAGTACACCTACGGGTGTACGGTGCGCGACAGCATCGCCGCGGAAGGCTATGCGGACACGCTGGAGACGGCGATCCCGCTGCCGGGCCTGCCCGAGGCGTGCAGCCAGATGGCGGTGCCCATCCTGGCCTGCGAGCGGGTGCTCGGCGTGCTGTACGTGGAGAGCGTGGCCGACCTGCACTTCGGCTACGACGACGAGGACGCGCTGGTGGCCTTCGCCGCCCAGTTGGGGCAGGCGATCCTGCATCACCAGCAGGTGGACGAGGTGGAAGAGGAGGCGCAGTCGTCCGACACCGCGCCGCCGGTCCCGGCTGGCCCGCCGCTGCGGGTC
This sequence comes from Zoogloea sp. GDB6, assembly GCF_056724105.1. Lineage (NCBI taxonomy): Bacteria > Pseudomonadati > Pseudomonadota > Betaproteobacteria > Rhodocyclales > Zoogloeaceae > Zoogloea > Zoogloea sp. GDB6. The sequence goes on from NZ_CM161497.1 coordinate 2,417,994, forward strand.
CGCCACTACGGGGCCAACGACAGCGTGTTTCTGGGCGATGACTACCTCATCAAGGGTGTGGCGGGTGCCATCCTGTGGGCCTTGCTGCAGGATTTCGCCGAGCGTGGCCGCACGGAGTTCACCAACAAGGGGCTGCGGGTGGACCCGCGCATCCGCCTGCCCGGCGTCAGCGACAACCTGGAGGCGCGCCTGGTGCTGCTGCAGCGGCGCCTTGAAGAAAGAAGCGCCGGCATCCACCTGGCCAAGAGCGGCCGCGGCCGCTATGCGCTGACGGTGGATCGGCCGCTGGAGCTGGCGACGGACTGATATCTAATCCGGCATGCCCGCACCGGCAGGCTCCCGCGAACCATGCCGGTAGGGCTCGAAGTAGCGTCGGTCGGCATCGATGGCAAGGTTGCGTCCGATCGGTGGGAAGGCCCGTTGCGGGCAGTCCTGCCGATCACAGACCTTGCAGCCGGCGCCGATGGGTGTCGCCACGTCGGGGTCGCCGAGGTCCAGGCCGCGGGAATAGACCAGGCGGTCGGCGTGGCGCAGGTCGCAGCCGAGGCCGATGGAAAAGGTCTTGCCCGGTGCGCCGTAGGCGCCGGAATCCCGTGCCACGCTGCGGGCGATCCACAGATAGCGGCGCCCGTCGGGCATGGCGGCCAGCTGGGTCAGGATGCGGCCGGGCACCGTGAAGGCTTCATAGACGTTCCACAACGGACAGGTGCCACCGATGCGCGAGAAATGGAAGTCGGTGGCCGACTGCCGTTTGGAGATGTTGCCGGCCCGGTCGACGCGGATGAAGAAGAAAGGCACGCCGCGGGCGGCCGGCCGCTGCAGCGTGGACAGCCGGTGGCAGACCGTTTCGAAGCCGACACCGAAGCGCTGCTCGAGCAGGCCGATGTCGTAACGCAGGGCTTCGGCCGTCTCCAGGAAGCGGCCGTAGGGCAGCACCAGCGCGCCGGCGAAGTAGCTGGCCAGCCCGATGCGCGTGAGGGCCCGCGATTCGTCCAGCGCAAAGCGCCCCGAGGCCGCCATCCCGTCGATGATGTCGCCGGCCTCCAGAAAGGCGAGCTGGGTGGCGAGCTGGAAGGCCTGCTGACCCCGCTCCAGGCGCGAGGACAGACGCAGCAGCCGCGCGGCTGGTTCGTAGCTGCGCTGTACGCCGGTATCCTCCCGGTCGAGCGTGACCCGAACGCCGTGGATGTCCTCCAGGCGCCGGGTGAGCGAGGCGGCCAGATCCATGCCGTCGCCGCAGGATTCGAAGATCGTCTCCGCCAGTTGGTCGAGTTCGTCGATGTGGTTGTGGCGGGCGTAGAAGAAGTCCCGCACTTCCTCGTAGGGCATCGGTGCCGGGCTTGCCACGCCGCTACGGTCGTCCCCCAGGCGGGCGGCCAGCACCTCCGCACGCTCCCGCTGGTCGCGCAGGCTGCGGTCCAGGGCGATCAACGTGCGTGCCACCGCCGGCATGTTGGCAGCGAGTTCGCGGATCTCGGCGGTCGACACCGGCGTCTCCCCCTGAGCGGACAGGAACACCTCGCGCAGATCGGCGGTGAGGCGGGCTTCGTCGTCCTCGGAGAACTGCTGCACATCGACGCCGAACACCGCATTCAACTTGAGCAGCACCGGCACGCTGAGGGGGCGCTGGTTCTGCTCCAGCTGGTTCAGGTAACTCGGGGACAGCTCCAGCGCCCGCGCCAGCGCCACCTGGGTCAGGCCGCGCTCCTCCCGGAAGCGCCGCAGGCGGATGCCCATGAAGGTCTTTTTCATCTTGGATGCCTTTGGCGAAAATTCGCAAGATTTACAAACGTGCAAATTTTCATTCGCATTCCTTCGCTTTTTCAGTGATTCACAGGTTTTCTGAGATGCGTATATTGCGAATACCTTATGTCGAACGCAAGCCAGAATGAACCCCCTGAACGAAAAATCCAGTGAAATTCCTGAAGGCAGGTGTCGGGTCACCACCTTCGTGGAAATGGTCTTTCCTGACCAAGCCAACCACTACGGCACCCTCTACGGTGGCAATGCGTTGGGGATTCTTGGCAAGGTGGCCTTCGTCACTGCAACGCGCTTTGCCCGGCGGTCAGTGGTGATGGCTGCATCCGAACGGGTCGAGTTTCATACCCCGGTTCGCCTGGGGCAGATGCTCGAACTGACTGGGCGGGTTGTGCGTGTGGGGAGAAGCTCCATGAGCGTAGAGGTGGAGGGCGTGGCCGAAACCCTGCCGGGTGGCGAGCGGGTTCCAGCTTTGCGCGGGCGCTTCGAAATGGTGGCGGTGGACGACATGGGGCGTCCTCAAGCCATTCAGGTGGAGAGGGAGGCGCCAGACGCGCTTTCTGGAATTCAGTGATCACAAATGCAATGGAGACTCGGATGAACACCACGCAAGAATCCACTTTCAAGCCCAAGAAGTCGGTTGCCCTTTCGGGTGTGACGGCCGGCAATACGGCCCTGTGTACCGTCGGCAAAAGCGGCAATGATCTGCACTACCGCGGTTACGACATCCTCGATATCGCCGAACGCTGCGAATTCGAAGAGGTCGCCCACCTGCTGGTACACGGCAAACTGCCGACCACCGCCGAGCTGAAGGCTTACAAGGCCCGGCTGAAGTCCATGCGCGGCCTGCCGACCAACGTCAAGGAAGCGCTGGAATGCTTGCCGGCTTCGGCGCATCCGATGGACGTCATGCGGACCGGCGTGTCGGCGCTCGGCTGTGCGCTGCCGGAGAAGGACGATCACAACATACCCGGCGCCCGCGATATCGCCGACCGCCTGATGGCTTCCCTCGGCTCGATGCTGCTCTACTGGTACCACTGGTCCACCAACGGCAAGCGCATCGATGTGGACACCGACGACGACTCCATCGGCGCCCACTTCCTGCATCTGCTGCACGGTCGCAAGCCGTCGGCCCTGTGGGAGCGTGCGATGCACACTTCGCTGATCCTCTACGCCGAGCATGAATTCAACGCCTCGACCTTCACCGGCCGGGTCATCGCCGGGACGGGCTCGGACATGTACTCGGCCATCACCGGCGCCATCGGCGCGCTGCGCGGGCCCAAGCACGGCGGCGCCAATGAAGTGGCCTTCGAGATCCAGAAGCGCTACGACAACCCGGACGAGGCCGAGGCGGACATCCGCCGCCGCGTCGAGGCCAAGGAGGTCGTCATCGGCTTCGGCCACCCGGTCTATACCGTGTCCGACCCGCGCAACCAGGTGATCAAGGGCGTGGCCCATCAGCTTTCCGTCGATGCCGGCTCCACCAAGATGTTCGACATCGCTGCCCGCCTGGAGGCCGTGATGTGGGACGTGAAGCAGATGTTCCCCAACCTGGACTGGTTCAGCGCTGTCAGCTACCACATGATGGGCGTGCCGACCGCGATGTTCACGCCGCTCTTCGTGATCGCCCGTACTTCCGGTTGGGCCGCGCACATCATCGAGCAGCGCATCGACAACAAGATCATCCGCCCGAGCGCCAACTACATCGGGCCGGACGACCGCACGTTCCTGCCCATCGACCAGCGCCAGTAAAGGGCTGATGAACATGAACAGCCAATTCCGCAAGCGGCTGCCCGGCACGCAGGTCGATTACTTCGACACCCGGGCCGCGGTCGATGCCATCCGGCCGGGCGCCTATGCCGGCCTGCCCTATGTGTCCCGCGTGCTGGCCGAGCAACTGGTGCGCCGCTGCGATCCGGCGCTGCTGAGCGATGCGCTGACGCAGATCGTCGAGCGCAGGCGCGACCTGGACTTCCCGTGGTATCCGGCCCGCGTGGTCTGCCACGACATCCTCGGCCAGACCGCGCTGGTGGATCTGGCCGGTCTGCGCGACGCGATTGCCGATCAGGGCGGCGACCCGGCCAAGGTGAACCCGGTGGTGCCGACGCAGCTGATCGTCGACCATTCGCTGGCCGTCGAATTCGGCGGCTTCGACCCCGACGCCTTCGCCAAGAATCGCGCTATTGAAGATCGGCGCAATGAGGACCGCTTCCACTTCATCGAATGGACCAAACGCGCCTTCGAGAATGTGGATGTGATCCCGGCCGGCAACGGCATCATGCATCAGATCAACCTGGAGAAGATGTCACCGGTTATCCAGGTCAGAAATGACGAAAACGGCCGCGGGGTCGCCTTCCCCGACACCTGCGTGGGCACCGACAGCCACACGCCGCACGTGGATGCGCTGGGCGTCATCGCCATCGGCGTCGGCGGCCTGGAGGCCGAGACCGTGATGCTCGGCCGCGCGTCGATGATGCGCCTGCCCGACATCGTCGGCGTCCGGCTCACCGGCAAGCGTCAGCCCGGCATCACCGCCACCGACATCGTGCTGGCGCTGACCGAGTTCCTGCGTAAGGAGCGAGTCGTCGGCGCCTGGGTGGAGTTCTTCGGCGAAGGCGCGGACAGCCTGTCCATCGGCGACCGGGCGACCATCTCCAACATGTGCCCGGAATACGGTGCGACGGCGGCGATGTTCCATATTGACCCGCAGACCATCGATTACCTGAAGCTCACCGGCCGCACGCCGGAACAGGTGGCGCTGGTGGAGCACTACGCCCGGACGACTGGGCTGTGGGCCGAGGCGCTGGCGACCGCCGAGTACGAGCGGGTCCTCGAGTTCGATCTGTCCGCCGTCGTGCGCAACATGGCCGGCCCGTCCAACCCGCACAAGCGCCTGCCGACATCGGCGCTGCACGAGCGCGGCATCGCCGACGCGGACAAGCTGGCAGCCGCGAAGGCCGAGGAGGCGCAAGGCCTGCTGCCCGACGGCGCGGTGATCATCGCCGCCATCACCAGCTGCACCAACACCTCCAATCCGCGCAACGTGGTCGCCGCCGGCCTGTTGGCCCGGAAGGCCAACGCGCTGGGACTGGTCCGCAAGCCGTGGGTCAAGACCTCCTTCGCGCCTGGCTCCAAAGTTGCGAAGCTGTACCTGGAAGAGGCCGGCCTGCTGCCGGAACTGGAAAAGCTCGGCTTCGGCATCGTCGCCTACGCCTGCACCACCTGCAATGGCATGTCCGGCGCCCTCGATCCGCAGATCCAGCAGGAGATCATCGACCGCGATCTGTATGCCACCGCCGTGCTGTCCGGCAACCGCAACTTCGATGGGCGCATCCATCCCTACGCCAGGCAGGCCTTCCTGGCTTCGCCGCCACTCGTTGTCGCCTACGCGCTGGCAGGTACCGTGCGCTTCGATATCGAGCAGGATGTGCTGGCCGTCGTCGATGGCAGGGAGATCCGTCTGAAGGACCTGTGGCCGTCCGACGAGGAGATCGACGCCATCGTCTCGGCCAGCGTCAAGCCGGAGCAGTTCCGCCAGATCTACGAACCGATGTTCGCCATCCAGCGCGACGACGGGGAGGCAATCAGCTCGCTCTACAAGTGGCGCCCGAAGTCCACCTACATCCGCCGTCCGCCGTACTGGGAGGGGGTGCTGGCCGATGAGCGCACGCTGAAGGGCATGCGTCCGCTGGCCTTGCTGCCGGACAACATCACGACCGACCACCTGTCGCCGTCGAATGCCATCCTGCCGGACTCGGCGGCGGGGGAATACCTCGCGAAGATGGGCTTGCCGGAGGAGGACTTCAACTCCTACGCGACTCATCGGGGGGATCACGTGACGGCCCAGCGCGCCACCTTCGCCAATCCGACGCTGCGCAACGAGATGGTGCGCAATGCCGACGGCAGCGTGCGGCCGGGTTCGCTGGCGCGCGTCGAGCCGGAAGGGCAGGTGATGCGCATGTGGGAAGCCATCGAGACCTATATGCTGCGCCTGCAGCCACTGATCATCATCGCCGGCGCCGACTACGGTCAGGGCTCGTCCCGCGACTGGGCCGCCAAGGGCGTGCGCCTGGCCGGTGTGGAAGCCATCGTCGCCGAAGGCTTCGAACGCATCCACCGTACCAACCTGGTCGGCATGGGCGTGCTGCCGCTGGAGTTCCAGCCGGGCACTACGCGCCTCACGCTGGGCCTCGACGGGACCGAGACTTACGACGTGGTCGGCGACCGTGCGCCCCGTTGCACGCTGACGCTGGCGATCCATCGCCGGAACGGCGAAACCCTCGAAGTGCCGGTCACCTGCCGCCTGGATACCGCCGAGGATGTGTCGATCTACGAAGCGGGCGGCGTATTGCAACGTTTTGCCCAGGACTTCCTGGCCTCGGAAAAGGAGAACTGCCGATGAACTCGGCCCCGCAAGTCCGTATCCCTGCCACCTACATGCGTGGCGGTACCAGCAAGGGCGTGTTCTTCCGTCTGGAAGACCTGCCGGCCTCGTGCCAGGTGCCGGGCGCGGCGCGCAACATGCTGTTCCAGCGCGTCATCGGTAGCCCGGATCCTTACGCCGCCCATATCGACGGCATGGGGGGCGCCACCTCCAGCACCAGCAAGTGCGTGATCCTCTCCCGGAGCACGCAGCCGGGCCACGACGTGGACTATCTCTACGGTCAGGTCGCCATCGACAAGGACTTCGTGGACTGGAGCGGCAACTGCGGCAACCTGACGACCGCCGCCGGCGCCTTCGCGATCCACGCGGGCTACGTGGATGCTTCGCGCCTGCCGCAGAGCGGTATCTGCACCGTGCGCATCTGGCAGGCCAACATCCAGAAGACCATCATTGCTCACGTGCCGGTCAGCAACGGCCAGGTGCAGGAGACCGGCGATTTCGAGCTTGACGGGGTCACCTTCCCGGCCGCCGAGATCGTGCTGGAATTCCTCGATCCGTCGGACGACGGCGAGGCGGGCAGCTCGATGTTCCCCACCGGCAATCTGGTGGACGATCTGGACGTACCGGGCATCGGCATCCTCAAGGCGACGATGATTTCGGCTGGCATCCCGACCATCTTCGTCAATGCCGCAGACATCGGCTACACCGGCTCCGAACTGCGCGAAGCGATCAATTCCGACCCTGCGGCATTGGCCCGCTTCGAAGCCATCCGCATCGCTGGTGCCTTGCGGATGGGCCTCATCGCGCGCCCCGAAGAAGCCGCCACGCGCCAGCACACCCCGAAGATCGCCTTCGTCGCGCCGCCCAAGGACTACATTTCTTCCAGCGGCAAGGCGATTGGCGCCTCCGAAGTGGACCTGCTGGTGCGCGCGCTGTCGATGGGCAAGCTGCACCACGCGATGATGGGCACCGCGGCGGTGGCCATCGGTACCGCGGCGGCGGTGCCCGGCACGCTGGTCAATCTGGCTGCGGGCGGAGGAGAGCGCAGTGCCGTCCGCTTCGGGCACCCGTCCGGCACGCTGCGCGTCGGCGCCGAAGCCCGGCGGGTCGATGGCCAATGGACGGTCACCAAGGCCCTCATGAGCCGCAGCGCCCGCATTTTGATGGAAGGCTGGGTCCGCGTGCCCGGCGATGCATTCTGAGCAAGGAATCCGACATGTCTACCCGCAAGAAACTGAAGGAACTGGTGGCCGCCAAGCGCGGCGTCATCGTTCCTGGCGCCTTCAATGCGCTGTCCGCCAGGGTCATCGCCGACCTCGGCTTCGAGGCCATCTACGTCACCGGCGCCGGTGTCACCAACATGTGGTTCGGCATGCCTGACCAGGGCTTCATGGGGCTCTCCGAGATCGCCGAGCACACCGCGCGCATCCGTGACGCCGTCGAGGTGCCACTGCTGGTCGATGCCGACACCGGCTTCGGCAACGCCCTCAACGTTTATCACACGGTACGCACGCTCGAACGTGCCGGCGCCGACTGCATCCAGCTCGAAGACCAGGTGGCACCCAAGCGCTGCGGCCATTTTGCTGGCAAGGACGTCATCTCCACCGAAGAGGCTGTGAGCAAGATCAAGGCCGCGGTGGATGCACGTCGTGATCCGGACTTCCTGATCATGGCCCGCACTGACGCCGCTGCCGTGCAGGGCTTCGAGGCGGCCGTCGAGCGGGCGCAGAAGTTCGCCGAGGCCGGCGCCGACATCCTGTTCGTCGAGGCCGTGACCACCGCCGAGGAAATCCGCGCCTTGCCGCAGCGCCTGGCCACGCCGCAGTTGATGAACATGGTCATCGGCGGCAAGACGCCAATCTTCAATGCCGACGAGCTGGGCCAGTTGGGCTTCGGCATCGTGCTCTACGCCAACGCGGCGTTGCAGGGCGCGGTGATGGGTATGCAGAAGGCGCTGACCGCGCTGCGCGACGAGAAGGAGGTGAAGGAGTCCAGCGGGCTGGTGACGCCCTTCGCCGAGCGCCAGCGCCTGGTCGGCAAGCCGGAGTGGGATGCGCTCGAAAAGCGCTACGCCTGACGGTTTGGCACAGGAGGCTGTGCCGCAATGATTTGAGTCTTTTTTCGCCACCGGGCCATCTCTTCTCTCCCTAGCCGGTCTCTCCAGGACTGGGGCCCGGTCGGCTTTTTTATTGGCGATTCCGTCCGGTCCCAGGCGCACCGGGACGACGTTGACCTTGGCGGCATATTCCTGCACCGGCCAGCGGGGCTGCGCGGCCACGCCGCGCTGGCTGGCGACCATCTGCAACATGATGTCGATGGTCTTATGGCGCTTGGGGGCCACGCCCGCGGGTTGCAGGAACTGGGTGTAGATATCCAGCCGCTCTGGAGCGACTGGATAGGTGATGAGGATTTCCTGCGCTATCTCTTCTGGCCGGCCTGCGTGAGGCGCTGGCTGCGGCCTTCCCGCAGCCAGATGTCGGTGCCGAGCTGCTGTTCGAGTTTCTTCATGCTGTGGCTGAGGACCGACTGGGTAACGCACAGCACTTCGGCGGCTGCAGTCAGCGAGCCGCGCCTCTCGACTTCCGCCACGATGGGCAGGTGAATTCGCTCCAGCATTGAGCGTGAACAAAACTAATCTCAACTAGCCCTTCGTGCGCGATCAGGCTTCCATTTCAGAACGGAAGGGCCCAGCGACTTGCCTTGGGCCCTTCTGGTGTCACCAATCAGAAGCTGATGCGCACGCCAAGTCGAACCGTACGCGGCTCCAGCGGGTGCACCAGGCGCCCGTCGATGGCCGACCCCGTACCGCAGTCGCCGGTGCCGGCGAGCGCTTCACTGCGCGTGCATGCGCCCCCCCAGTATTCGATGTCGTTGGCCTTCTTGTTAAAGAGGTTCAGCACATCGAACGTCGCCTGCCATTGCTTGTTGAAGCGATAGCCGAGCTTGAGGTTGGTCATCCAGAAGGCCTCGGATTTCTCGGATCCGGTTTCTTCCAGATCGTAGGAGCCCAGGTAGCGCATGCGGACCCCGCCGAACCAGGGGCCGCCGTCGTCGTAGGTGATGCCGAGCGAGGCGGCCAGGGGGATTGCGTTCGGGACACGCCGTCCGCCATTGATTTCATTCCGGAACCGGGCTTTGGAAAGCGCCAGGTCGGCATCGACGATGACGCCGGCGAACGGGGTGAAGTAGTTGGACCATTCGATACCGCTGCGCTTCGATGCGCCCTTGGGCTCGGTGACCCCTTCGTCGCCGATGAAGACGAGCTCGGAGGCCAGGTCCATCTGCCACACCGACAGGCTGCTGTTCCAGCCGGGCAGCGGAACCATGCGCACCCCGAGTTCGCTGCCTTTGGCCTTGACGATCAGGGGGATCGCGTCGACAGCGCTGCCGTCTTGCGGATTCACCCTCGCGCTGGCTCCGCGCGCATCGTTGCTGTGGAACCCGTGGCCCCAGTTGGCGTAGAACTCGGTAGGGCCCACCAGATTGAAGGGGCCGAAGACGGCGCCCAGTTTCGGGCTGGCCTGACTGGCGGAGGCGTTGCCGCCGTTCGTCATGTTGTTGGCGCCGCCCAGTGCTGTCGATTCGGCCCGGATGGCGTCATAGCGCGCACCGACGTTGGTGCGGAACCAGGGCAGCCATTGCGTCCTGGCGTCAATGAAGAGTCCTGACGCGGTTTCTGTGATCCTGTCCTCGCGAACGGTATTGATCCGCTGGCGGTTGACCGTGTTGTAGAGACCGACTTTGCTGATGCGATCCTGACGCAGTTGTACACCGGCGGTGAGCTCGGTATCCCGCAGTTCGGGGCCGAGGAGCCAGGTGCGGTGGACATCGCCACCCCATACCACGCGCGCGTCCGCCTGCTCGTGCTGGTCGCCGGCGAGGCCGCCGATGTAGCCGGAGGGTGCGGAAAACAGATTCAGCCCGTAATCGATCACATAGGCGTTGGCACGGGTGACACTGTTCTCGCCGGTCAGCGCCCACTCGCCGGACAGGCTGTAGCGATGTGTGTGCCCGCCGTCGTTCGGAACCAGAGTGCCGTAGCGGCCGATTTCTCCGCTGCTGATGGCCCTCGCGGGTACATGCTCGGAGGCGGTCCAGTCGGCCTTGTAGAGCATGGCCGTCAGGGCAAAGCCGTTGGCGGCGGTTCCTGACGACAGCCGGAAGACGGCGTTCTGCTTCTCCAGGTTTTCCGGTTGAACCCAGGGGCCATCGTTGCCGGCCAACTCGATGCCAGCCAGCAGGTTGAAACCGTTGATTTCAGTGCTGCCGGCAGTCAGCAAGCGGCGGTAGTTGTGTTCGCCGACGGTCAAATCGATGAAGGGAGCGGCCAGTTTCCGTTGATAGTCGATGCGGGCGCTGCCGCTGGTCGCGAAATCACCGTCCTCCGCACCGTACACGCCCTTCTTGTACTTCACGGTGCCGACCAGCTCGGGGATCAGGAAATTCAGATCCATGTAGCCCTGGCCGTGGGCATGGCTGACCATGTTGATGGGCATGCCCATGACGTGGGTGGAAAAGTCACTGCCGTGGTCGAGGTTGAAGCCGCGCAGGAAATACTGGTTGGCCTTCCCGTCGCCGGAGTGCTGGGTGACGATCATCCCGGGCACGACTTCCATCACTTCGGCAGGGCGAAGCAGCGGCCGGTTGGCCAGCTGCTTCGCCGTGACGGTTCCTTCGCTCGCGGAATCGGCGACTCCGATCAAATCCCTGCTACTGCTGCTAACGGTGACTTCCTGCAGCGTAGGAATACCGGCTGAGAAAGCAGGGACCGAGCACGTGGAGAGGACGGCCAGCATAATGGGCCGCATGCGCAAGTTCATCATGAGTCTTGTTCTTCGGATTATTGATTGGGTTGAGTGACGAAGCCGATCTTGGTCAGGCCGGCGCGCCGGGCTGCGCTCATGGTTTCGGCAACCACTTCGTAGCGGGTGGCCCGGTCTGCCGAGAGGTGCATCTCCACATTGGCGTGCTGGGCAACGGCTTCGTGGAAACTCTGTTCGAGCTGGCCACGGTCAACGACCTTGGCGCCGACAAAGACCTGGTTCTCGGCCGTGATCGAGACCTGCAAGGTCATGGGTTTCTGCGGTGTGGGGGTGCTGGCCGCCCGTGGCAGATCGACCTTGACCGCGTGCGTCATCAGCGGCGTGGTGATGATGAAGATTATCAGCAGGACCAACATGACATCGACCAGCGGTGTCATGTTGATTTCCGCCGTTGGCATCTGGCTGCCCTGCGTGTTGAAGCTTCCCATCGCCATGATTGCGCAGCCTTTGCGGTGTTGGGCTTGACGCGGGAGAGTGTCGAGTTGGCCTGGGTCCCGGGCGATGCAATGCGCTTGCCGAGCGTGAAGAACGCATGCGCGCCGAGCACGATGCCCAACAGGCTGCCGCGTCGGGAGACGGGAAAGCCGGTACGGGCGTGGCTCATGTCGCAGCCCGGTATCGGCAATGCGGGTTGGCGGCGCTACAGGAGAGGGGGCGAAGCGGGGGAGGGCGGAACTTGCGTTGCGCGTCTGGCATGGTGTCGAACGTCCTGATGGACCGTCCGCACAGCGAAGACGACAGGCAGTGCCAGAGGCAGTGTGCTTTTGCCGCCCTCTGCACCCCGCAGACGGTCTGTTGCAAGCGCCCCTGGTCTGATCCAGGGACATCGAGCAACAGGCCGGTCTCCGGGCTCGCAAGTGACATCGGACCGATGTCGAGTGCATCGCCTTCCCAAACTCTTCGCGCACGCCGCGTTCGACGTCACGTAGGAGATCAGTGGCTGGCCGTCGGCGAGGACGACCGGGATACACCTGAACTTGCTTACCGTTGCGGGGGCAGCCAAGGCTTTGCAGAAAAACTACGCACCTTGTTCCCGTTTAACCCGGAATGCCATGGCATTTCGGGCACCTGCTGCATGGGGTCGCTGAATTTCGAAGTGAATTCAACGAACGCCGCGCATTCTATGCCTTGTTGAAAAACTCTGTCGATATGAGATTCGTATGGTTTGGGCCAAGGCGTCCGGGCTGCCGGGATTTCAGACCTTGTACAACTGCAGTGTGGCGATCTGACGCTGGGCCTGTTCGTCGAGGCCGCGGGCGGTGACGGACGATTGCTCCGCTGCGGCGGCGGCCTCTTCGGCCATCTGTGCGATGCGCTCGATCTGCACGGCGATGTTGTTGCTGGCCGCACCTTGCTCGCGGATTGCATCCGAAATCTCGGATACGACGTGGGCGGTGCCGTTGGCCGCCGTACCGATTTCCTTGATCGCCTTGTCCGCGTCGTCGGCGCGGGAAACGCTCTGCACGACGAGCGTTTCCGCGGCTTCCATTTCTCGTGCGGCCTGTTCAGAGTATCGGCGCATGGCCTCGATGGTGGAGGAAATCTCCTGAGTCGAACTGGACGTACGTTCGGCCAGTTTGCGCACTTCGTCAGCCACCACCGCGAAGCCGCGCCCCTGTTCGCCTGCCCGGGCTGCTTCGATTGCTGCATTCAAGGCCAGCAGGTTGGTCTGGTCGGCGACGTCCTTGATGACCTGCACGACCGAGCCAACCCGTTCTCCTTGTGAGCCCAGTTCGCGAAGGGACGTGGCTGCGGCACTGACCGAGGCGGAAATGCTGCGGATATCACCGATGGTTCGATCGATGGTCGTTGAGCCGGTCTTGGCCATGGTGCCGGATTGATCGGCCAGGGAGTGGGCCTCGTTGGCGCGGTCGCCTACGTGATTAACGCTGACCGTCATTTCCTCGACGGTTGCGGCGATGGCGGAGGAGGCTTCGCTCTGGGTGCCCGCCGCATTTGCGACCTGATCGGATGCGACGGCCATTTCACGGCTTGCATCGGCGACCGACCTTGCACCTTCCGCGAGGCTGCGGAAATTGTCCTGAAGTTTGGACAACATCTGATTGAAGGCCGTTGCGGTTTCCCCGATCTCATCCTTGCGCAGGACAGGCGCACGGATCGTGAAATCCTGGCTGTCGTTGACGTGCACGATGGTGTCGCGCATGCCGTTGAGACTCGTGCGGAGCGAGCCGATCAACAGATAGGCCAGGACGCCGACGATCAGGCAGGCAACAATCAGGGCTCCGGAGGTCAACCAGCGCGCGGTCGCTGCATCTGCGGCGTTTTCTTTGTTCAGCTTGTTGGCGAGTTCGTAGTTGTGTTCGACGTCTTTCTGGAGCGCATCTCCGGCGGCGCGGGCCTTCTGACGCAAGGTGCCACGCAGAAAATCCCGTACCGCGCCCGCATCGTTGGCGTCGAGCTTGCGGTAATACTCCTCCCGGGTCGTCCGGTAATCGGCGATGGCTTGAATGGCCTTGTCCAGCAATTGCTTGTCGGTTTCGTCGGATATCAGCTCGCGGCCGTACTTCTGCAACTGGGCGTCGAGCTGCTGGTCGGCGGCCTGGACTTCTTTGGCAATTTCGTTGCGATGCGCGGCATCGACTGCGAGAGCCAGCTGGTAGGTGCCAAAGCGGCTGGCTGTGAGGCTGTTGCGTGCTTCGAGGAGTACTTGCAGGCTAGGAAAGGTATTGATTTGCACGTAGTTGAAGCGAGCGTTGGCCTGTTGTAATTGCCAAATGCCCAGGATGCCAACGAGAACCAGCGCGAACAGGGCTGTGCCCAAGGTCAGGATGAGGCGTTGCGTCAGCTTCATGATCACTCCAGATGGACGACCGGGATGGGCGTTCAATATAAAGATATTATTCACAAAGAAAAATCGTTTATGTGAAATTTGTCGTATTTAATAAATTTTACATAAACGATTTTTTCGCCCCCGGAGCTGCTTGCTTGGTACGGAGCCGCCTCTCGGGCATCGGGAAGAGCATTGAGCGGTACGCGGTCACTGCCCGCAACAGACTCAGACTCGCCTTGAACGGGTTTCCTTAAATATTCACTCAGCGTTTCTTAAAAGATCCGTAAGCGGCTTTTACCCGATTTGCAGGGGGTTTCGGGCGACCTAGACTGACTCCATCGATCAACGACGGGAGACGTCATGGCAACCCAAACCCCCGATGCGCGCCGGCTGCTCGAGCAGATGATGCTGGTGCGCGCCTATGAAGAAGCAATCATCGCCGGCAGCCAGGCCGGCAAGGTGCCGGGCACCTGCACCTCGGTCGGCCAGGAGGCCGCCGCAGTGGGCGTCGTCAATGCGCTGGCGCCGGACGATCTGATCCTCACCAACCACCGCAGCGCGGGCCATCTGCTGGCCCGTGGCGCCGACCCCGGCCGCATGCTGGCCGAGGTGATGGGGCGCAGCGGCGGCTATTGCGGTGGCCACAGCGGCTCGCTGCACATCTCGGTGAAGGAGCTGGGCGTGGTGCTCACCTCCACCATCGTCGGCGCGGAGCTGTCCCTGGCGCCGGGCGTGGCCCTGTCCCAGAAGATGCTCGGCCGGCCCGGCATCGTGACCTGTTTCTTCGGCGATGGTGCCGCATGCGAAGGTAGCTTCCACGAATCCATCAACCTGGCGGCCTTGTGGAACCTGCCGGTGCTCTACGTCTGCGAGAACAACCACTGGCAGGCCTTCGTGCACCGCCGCGATGCAATGTGCAAGGACCACGTGTCGGAGTGGGGCGCGTCCTACGGCATTCCGTCCCGCACAGTCAGACGGCAACGACGTGGCGGCGGTGCTGGCTGCGGCCCAGGAGGCGGCGGCCCAGGTGCGCGAGAGCGGCCGGCCCTACCTGCTGGAAACCTATACCTACCGCACCCGCGGCCACTTCGAGCCGGACGACCAGGCCTACGTGGACCCGGCCGAGCGGAAAGCGTGGGTGGCCCGCGACCCGATCAAGCTGTGCCGTGAACGGCTGATCGCCGACGGCCAGCTCAGCGCCGCCCAGGCCGACGGGCTCATCGACAAGGTGGCGACCCGCATCGCCGCCGCCCAGGCTTTCGCCGATGCGTCGCCTTTCCCTTCCACCGACGCGCTGACCCGCTTCGTCTACGCCTGAGGAATTTCCATGACCACCCTGACTTTGCTTGACGCCGTCGGCGCAGCCCTCACCGAGGAAATGCGCCGCGACCAGACCGTCATTGCCTTCGGCGAAGGCATCGCCACCAAGCGCCACGATCTGGTGCAGGAGTTCGGTGCCCTGCGGGTGCGCAACACGCCGCTGGCCGAGGGCATCATCGCCGGCACGGCCGTGGGTGCCGCCGGCACTGGCCTGCGCCCGGTCATCGACCTGCTGTTCGCGCCCTTCATGTGCTACGCGATGGACGAGATCGTGAACAGCGCCGGCAAGCTGCGCTTCATGTCCGGCGGGCAGTTCTCTTTTCCCCTTGTCACGCTGGCGCAGACCGGCGCCGGCTGGGGCGTGGGCGCCCAGCACAACCACAACGTGGAGGCGTGGTTCGTGCACAGCCCCGGCCTCAAGGTGGTGATGCCGAGCAATCCGGCCGACGCCAAGGGCCTCTTGAAAGCGGCCATCCGCGACGACAACCCGGTGATGTTCTTCATGGATATCGGCCTGCTCTACGTGCCTGGCGAGGTGCCGGCGGGTGACGTACTCGTTCCGCTTGGCAAGGCCGCGGTGGCCCGCGCGGGCGCGGACGTGAGCCTGGTGTCCTACGGCAAGACGGTGCATCACTGCCTGCAGGCCGCCGAGACGCTGGCGGGGCAGGGCATCTCGGCGGAGGTCGTCGACCTGCGCAGCCTCAAGCCGCTGGACGAGGACGCGATCCTGGCGTCGGTCCGCAAGACCGGCCGGCTCGTCGTGGTGCATGAAGCCAACAAGCGGTGCGGCGTCGGAGCGGAGATTGCCGCGCTGGTTGCCGAGCAAGCCTTTACCGCGTTGAAGGCGCCCATCGTGCGCCTCGGCGGCCCCGACGCCCCGGTGGCGTCCAGCTATCCGCTCGAACAGGCCTTTGTGCCCCAGGCGGATGCCATTGCCGCGGCTGCGGTCCGCCTGTGTGGCCGACAGCGCGTCTGATCACTTTCAACCCAGGACAGGAGTTTCCATCATGTGCCCCGATACCAAGAACAAAGCCACCCTTGCCATTCTCGCCATTGCCTGCGGCATGCTGGCGTCCCCGAGCTTCGCGGGAGACAGCAGCCAGGTCAAACGCGGTGCCGCCCTCGTCAGCATTGGCGGCTGCATGGACTGCCACACGCCCTTCAAGATGGGCCCCAAGGGCCCAGAGAAGGATCTTTCCCGCGGCTTGTCGGGCCATCCTGAGGAGGTGCTCCTGCCGCCGCCGCCGCAACTGGCCGCCGCCTGGAACTGGGCTGGTGCAGCGACCATGACGGCCTTTGTCGGCCCATGGGGCACCAGCTATTCGGCCAATCTGACGCCGGACAAGGAGACCGGCATCGGCGTCTGGACCGAAAAGCAGTTCATCCAGAACATGCGCAGCGGCAAGCACGTTAGCGGGGCGCGGCCGATCATGCCGCCGATGCCGTGGCCGGCGCTGGCCAAGCTTTCCGACCAGGACCTGCGCGCGGTGTTCGCGTACCTGAAGGCCCAGCCGGCCATCCGCAACAAGGTGCCGGACTACCAGCCGCCGACGGGGACGCTGACCAAGGCCGACTGAGCCGTACAGTCTCGCTTCGACGTGAAAGGCCGCCTGGATCCGGGCGGCCTTTCACGCTTTCAGGCGGCGACGCAGGCCGGGCCGACTTCCGCTTTGCGGGGCAGGTCGGCCCCCCGGCGCGAGCAGGTCAGCGCCGCGGCCCGCGCCGCGTAGCCGAGCATCGCCGCGAGCTCGTCGGTGCGGAGCGTTTCCAGCGCATCCGGCGACAGGCGTCCGCCGTCGGCCAGCCAGGTCAGCATCGCGGCCTGGAAGGTGTCGCCGGCGCCGACGGTGTCCTGCAGGTCCACCGGCACGCCGGGCACCTGGGCGTCGGCGCGGGCGGTCCACGCCACGGCGCCGTCGGCACCGCGGGTCACCACCACCAGCCGGGCACCGCGGGCCAGCATGCGGCGGGCGAAATCCTCGGGCGGCAGATCGTCGTAGAGCAGGCGCACGTCCTCGTCGCTGATCTTGATCAGGTGAGCGAGGGTGGACAGGGTGTCCACACGGGCGTGCCAGCGGGCCAGGGACGGCTCCACGTTGAGGCGCACGTTGGGGTCGTAGGCGATCAGGCGCTGGCCGCATTCGCGCTGGACCAGGGTTTCCAGCGCGCCGGCGGTGGGCTCGACGACCGTCGCATAGGAGCCCAGGTGGATCGCGCGGATCGCCGGATCAAGGCTGGGCAAGGCGGCGATGTCGAGGCGCCGATCGGCCGCGCCATCGCCGTAGAAGGCGTAGGCCGGCACGCCCTGGTCGTCGAGGCCGACCAGACCGAGGGTGGTGGGCGCCGCCAGACGCTGCACGGTGGCGGTGTCGACGCCTTCCGAGCGCAGCTTGGCGACGAGGCGCTCGCCGAGCATGTCGCGGGAGATGCCGGCCAGGAAGGACACCGGCTGGCCGAGGCGGGCCAGACCGATGGCCACGTTGAAGGGCGAGCCGCCGGGGTGGGCTTCCAGCTTGAGCACATCGGAGCCGGCGGCAGCATTGCCGTTGATGAAGACGTCGAAGAGGGCTTCGCCGCAGACGAGGAACATGGTGGCACTCCGGACTGGGCGGCGCGGCTCCAAAAGGGCACCGCGCCGGCGTTGGACGGGACGGACGGGGCTCAGCGCGGGGACGACCAGCCCTTGTAGGCGGCGATGTTGGCGCGGGTCACCAGCGTGGACGGCATCAGCACCATCGGGCTGGCCGGACGCTTGCCGTTGACGATGTCCTGGGCGATGTCCACCGCCTTCTGGGCCATGGCCCACGGGTCCTGGCTGGCGGAGGCTTCCACCTGGGTGTTGCCCTTGAGGGCGCCTTCAATGTCGGGCGCGCCGTCCACCGAGGTGATCACCAGGTTGTTGCGCTTGAACTGGCGGGCCGCCAGGTCGGTGCCGATGGCCTGCGGATCGTTGATGGTGAACACCGCGTCGATCTTCGGGAAGCGGGTCAGGTGGCCCTGCATCACGTTCATGCCGCCCTCGCGGGAACCCTTGCCGTCCTGGTCGTCGGACAGCAGCTTGATGCCGGCCGTCTTGGTCAGCACGCCCTTGCAGCCGTTCACCCGGTCCACCACCGCGGACACCTGCGGGCCGTTCTGGATGATCACGTTGCCCTTGCCGCCGAGCTTCTGGACGATGTACTCGCAGGCGATGCGGCCGGCCTGTACGTTGTCGGTCTGCACCGTCGCGTCGGCGCCGACTGCGGCCACATCCACCGCCACCACCACGATGCCGGCCTTCTGGGCCTTCTTCACCGCCGGCTCGATGGCCTTCGGATCGGCGGCGTTGAGCAGGATCATGTCCACACCGGCGGCGATGAAGTTGTCGATCTGCGTGAATTGCTTGTTGAGGTCGTAGTCGGCCGACAGGGTGGTGACCTTGGCGTTGGGGTTGAGCTGCTTGGCGCGGGCTTCGGCGCCCTTCGCGATGGTCACGAAGAAGGGGTTGCCGAGGGAGCCGAGGGTGATCCCCACCGACTTGATCTCCTTGGCGGCGGCGCTGCCGGCGGCGAGGGCGAGGATCAGCGCGGTAGCGAGGGTCTTGGACTTGAACATGATGCGTGTCTCCGTGCCGGCTTTGTCGAAAATCCCCGCGCGGTGCCGGCATCCCGGCGGGGCGAAACGTGATGTGTATTGGAGGGATCGTTTGGGTGAAGGCCGTCGCGAGATCGGGACGCGCAGTAGGCCTGCAGCCCGATGATCAAGTGCGGGCGCCGGACTGGCGGTAGCGATCGAGGGCGACGGCGCCGATGATCACCAGGCCCTTCACGATGTACTGCCAGATGTCGGACACGCCGAGCAGCACCAGGCCGTTGGAGAGGACCGCGATGATCAGCGCGCCGATCAGCGTGCCGACGATGGAGCCGACGCCGCCGACGAAGCTGGTGCCGCCGAGGATCACCGCGGCGATGGCGTCGAGCTCGTAGGACTGGCCGAGCTGCAGGCCGTTGGCGGCGAACAGGCGGGCCGAGGTCATCACCGCGCCGAGGCCGGAGAGCAGGCCGGACATCGCATACACGAAGAGCAGCACCTTCCACACCTTGATGCCGGACAGGCGCGCCGCTTCCGGATTGCCGCCGACCGAGTAGATCTGCACGCCCAGCACGGTGCGGCGCAGGATGAACCAGGACAGCACCACCACCGCGGCGGCGATGATGACCAGCCAGGGCACACCGAGCACCGCGCCGTTGCCGATGAAGGCGAAGGGCAGGTCGGGGTTGAAGATGGTCTTGTCGTCGCCGAGCAGACGGGCCACGCCGCGCATGGCAGTCAGCGCGCCGAGGGTGACGATGAAGGGCGGCAGCCGCACGAAGGCGATCAGGCTGCCATTCACCAGACCGCAGGCGAGGCCGGCCAGCAGGCCCGCCGCCACGCCGAGCATACCGGCGCCGGGGATGTTGGAGGCCAGCATGGTGACCACCGCGGCGGCGGCGAGGATGGAGCCGACCGACAGGTCGATGCCGCCAGTGAGGATCACGAAGGTCATGCCGGCGGCGAGGACCACATTGATGGACGCCTGCTGGGCCACGATGGAGGCGTTCTGCAGGCTGAAGAAGCCGTCGGCCAGGGTGCCGAAGCCGATGCACAGCAGGATCAGCACAGGCAGCATGCCGACGCTGCGCATCAGCTGGCGCAGGCGTTCCGTGGCGGACGGGGCCGGGGTTTGCGGGAGGTTGGCGACAACGCCGCTGACTTGGGTGCTCATGGATGTCTCCTCGGTCGAGGTGGATCTGTTGTGGTGTTGTGGTGTTTTTTTGGGCTCAGGCGGCGGCCAGCAGGGTCTGGCGGGCGCCGGTGGCGTATTCGATGATGGTGGCCTGCTCGATGGGTTCGCCGGAGTGGCCGCCCAGTTCGGCGACCAGCTCGCCTTCGCGCATCACCAGCACCCGGTCGGCGGTGCCGACGATCTCGGGCAGTTCGCTGGAGATGACGACGATGGCCACGCCGCTCCGGGCAAGCTCGTTGATGATCCGGTAGATCTCCGACTTGGCGCCGATGTCCACGCCGCGGGTCGGCTCGTCGAGGATCAGCACGCGGGGCTTGATCTCCAGCAGGCGCGACAGCAGCACCTTCTGCTGGTTGCCGCCGGACAGGGCGCCCACATTGCGCCGCGCATCGCCGACGCGGATGCCCAGCGAAGCGATGGCCGCTGTGGCGCGGGCCTTGCCGCGGGCCCGGTCGAGCAGGCCGCCGGGGTGGGCGTCGAGGCTGCAGGCGCACACGTTGATGTTGTCGCGCACGCTCATGTCGAGGAACAGCCCCTGGGCCTTGCGGTCCTCGGTGAGGTACACCAGCCCGGCGCGGATCGCGTCGAGGGGCGTGCGGACGTCCACCGGCAGGCCGTCGATGTGGATCTCGCCGCTGCTACGCGGATCGGCGCCGAACACCATGCGGGCCAGCTCGGTGCGGCCGGCGCCCACCAGCCCGGCGATGCCGAGCACCTCGCCGGCGTGCACGTCGAAGCTGCAGTCGCGCACGCGCTTGCCGTCGCCGATGTGGCGGGCGGCCAGCACCACGCGGCCCGGGTCGTAGGCGGCGTGCTCCTTGGTGTAGAAGCCGGACAGGTCGCGGCCGACCATCATCTGCACCAGGCTCTCGGCGGAGAGGGCCGCGCGTTCCAGCGTGCCGACGTAGGTGCCGTCGCGCAGCACCGAGACCCGGTCGGACAGGTCGTAGATTTCCGACATGCGGTGGCTGATGTAGATGATCGCCAGGCCGTCGGCGCGAAGCTGGCGGATCAGCGCGAACAGGCGGTCGGTCTCCCGCGAGGACAGCGGCGTGGTCGGCTCGTCCATGACCAGGATGCGTGCCTCGGCGTGCAGCGCGCGGGCGATCTCCACCAGCTGGCGCTCGGCGATGGACAGGCTGGCCACTTCGGTGGCGGGCCCGAAGCTGGCGCCGAGGCGACGCAGGATGCCGGCGCAGGCGGCCTGCATCGCCTTGCGGTCCACCAGCCCGTGGCGGCGCAGCTCACGGCCCAGGTAGATGTTCTCGGCAACGCTGAGGTTGGGGCACAGGCTCAGTTCCTGGTAGATCACCGCGATGCCGAGAGCCTTGGCGGAGAGCGGGCCTTCGATGGTTACGGCCTTGCCGTCGACCCGGATCTCGGCGCCCGCGTCGGGCACGTAGGCGCCGGACAGAATCTTCATCAGCGTGGACTTGCCGGCGCCGTTCTCGCCCATCAGCGAGTGGATTTCGCCGGCGCGGATCGACAACTGCACGTCCTTGAGGGCCTTGACCCCGGGGAAGGTCTTCGAGATATGCCGCATCTCGAGGATGGGGCAGGGGTCATTGCTCATGGTGCATCTCCTCCGAACGGTGGGCGTCCCGGCGCAGGATTTCGGTGCGCGGGGAGAAGTTGAAGAACAGGGGCAGGCTGGCGGCGCCGATGGCGCCGGCGTCGGAGCCGAAGCTGCCGCGCACCAGCTCGGGCACGCCGCGGGCTTCCGGCGCGTTGGCGGCGAGGGCGCGGTGCAGGCGCTGGATCAGCGCGTCCACCAGGCCGGCGTCGATGTCGGCATCCACCACCACGGCAGGCAGGTCGAGCAGGCACAGGCTGGCGCGCAGCACCGGCGCCAGTGCATCGACACAGTCGTCCAGCCATTCCTCGACGGCCGGGTGCCGCTGGCGCACGCATTCGGCCAGATCGTCGAGGGATTCGGCGGCGGCGCCCCAGTGGCGCAGGTGGCGGGCCAGCGCATGCAGCGAGGCGCGGGACAGCAGCAGGTCCCAGGCGCCGGCCGGGCGCGGGCTGGAGGCCAGGCGGCCGGGGGGCACGGGCATCACCGCGATGTCGCCGGCGTTGCCCTGGGTGCCACGCAGACAGTCGCCGTCCAGCGCGATGCCGCAGCCGATGACCGGGCCGAGGAAGACGTACAGGAAGTCGTCGTGATCCTGGCCGCAGCCGTGGAACAGCTCGGCGATGGCGGCGGCGTTGCCGTCGTTCTCGCTGAAGACCGGCAGGCCGCTGGTTTCGCCGAGTTCGTAGGCGAAGTCGTAGTCGTCCCAGTCATGGAAGTGCGCTTCTGCCATGTCCAGCTCGCGCAGCCAGGCACCCAGGTTGTAGGGCTGGGCGACACCGATGCCGGTGAGGCGGCGCCGTTCGCTGTCACCGAGGGTGGCGAGCACGGCGTCCACGTCGGCGGCGACGATGGCCAGCGCTTCCTGCGGCGGCGGCAGCACCCGGTGATGGACGCGGCGGGCCAGGATGTGGCCGCCGAAGTCGAGCAGGGCGGTCTCGATGCTGTCCCGATCGAGGCGCACGCCGATGGCGAAGGCGCCCTTCGGGTTGAGGCGGATCAGCGAAGCCGGCTGGCCGCGCTGGCCTTCCGCCCGGCGCCCGGTGAATTCGATCAGGCCGGCTTCCTCGAGGGCCTGGATGATGGTGCCGACGGCCGTGCTGGTGAGGCCGGTGGCACGGGCCAGGTCGGCCTTGGAGGCCTGGCCGCCGCGGCGCAGGGCCTGCAGCAGCAGGCGTTCGTTATAGCGCCGCAGGCGGATCGAGTTGCGGCCGCGGCCGGCGCGGGGGTTGTGCATGGTGGTCTCCTCGTCCCGCTGTTTGTTAAATCAGGCTGGTTTAATTAATCGGCCGGAGGTGGCGTAGGGCCCCGTGGGCTTCAAGGCCGCGCAGCCCCCGTCGGGCTGCGCGGCGGCTGGATCAGGGCGCCGTGGCGACGAAGCCCGGTGCGTCGCGCTCCAGCGCACGGGCGGCGCCGGCGAGGCCGGGGTAGGGTGCGCGGATCACATAGGTGGGAATCCGCGCCAGGTAGTCGCTGAAGCGTCCCTTCTGCTCGAAGCGGGCGCGGAAGGGCGAATGGGCGAAGTAGCTGCCGAGCTTGGGCACGATGCCGCCGCCGATGTACACCCCGCCGCGGGCGCCGAGCACCAGGGCCAGGTTGGCGGCGACGGTGCCGAGCATCGCGCAGAAGATTTCCAGGCTCTCGGCGCAGTAGGCGCAGCTGCCGTCGAGGCCGCGGGTGCTGATCTCTGCTGCCGTGAGCGCCTCGGTTGCTGCGCCGTGGCGGCGCGTCACCGCCTCGTACAGCGCCTCCAGACCGGGGCCGGACAGCACGCGCTCGGCCGACACATGCGGGAAACGCTGCCCAAGCAGGGCCACGATCTCGGCCTCGCGGCTGTCGCTGGCGGCCAGCGTGACGTGGCCACCCTCGCCGTTGAGCGGGATGAAGTCGTCGCCACAGGGCACCAGGCCTGAGATGCCCAGGCCGGTGCCGGCACCGATCAAGGCGCGCGGGGCATGGAGGTCCGGTGTACCTTCGCCGATCTGCTCCAGCTCGTCCGCCGCCAGCGTCGGCAGGGCCAGGGCCAGTACCGTGAAGTCGTTGAGCACGCGCAGCTGCTGCAGGTCGAGCGCGGCGCGCAGGGCTTCGATGGAGAAGGACCAGTGATGGTTGGTCATGCTCACTTCGTCACCGGTCACCGGGTTGGCGATGCCGATGGCGGCGCGCCGCAGGCGGGCCACGCCGACCTGCGCCATGTAGTGGCGGATCGCCGCGGCGGGCGTGTCGTGATCGGCGCAGGGCAGGGTCAGCACGTCGCTGAACGGGGCGCCGGGCGTGCGCACCAGCGCGAAGCGGGCGTTGGTGCCGCCGATGTCGCCGATCAGGTCGGGAGCGGGAGTCGTCATGGTGTCGGGCTCCGGGGCTTACAGTTCTTCGTGCCAGTTGAAGCCGTCGCGGCCGAGCAGGGCGCTCGCCGCCGCCGGGCCCCAGGTGCCGGCGGTATAAGGCTTGGGCGCTTCGCCGCCGTCGCGCCAGGCGTCCATGATCGGCTCTACCCACGACCAGGCGGCTTCCTGCTCGTCGCGGCGCACGAACAGGGTCAGGTTGCCGCGCATCACGTCCATCAGCAGGCGCTCGTAGGCCTCCAGCCGGCGCGTGCGGAAGGTTTCGGCGAAATCCAGGTTGAGGTGCACCGGACGCAGCTGGATCACGTCGCCGGGCTGCTTGGCGAAGAGGTGCAACTGCACGGTCTCCTCGGGCTGCATCTGGATCACCATCCGGTTGGTGTGGGCGGTGTCGGCCGGTGCGCCGAAGATCGAGTGGGGCACCGCGCGGAAGTTGATGACGATCTCGGCGACCTTCTCCTGCATGCGCTTGCCGGTGCGCAGGTAGAAGGGCACGCCGGCCCAGCGCCAGGTGTCCACCTCGGCCTTGATGGCGACGAAGGTTTCGGTACGGCTGTCGGATGGAATGCCAGCTTCCTGCAGGTAGCCGGGCACCGGCTGGCCGCCGCTGGCGCCGGCGCGGTACTGGCCGCGCACGGTGCGGGTGGACACCGCCGGGCCGCTGATCGGGCGCAGCGCGCGCAGGATTTTCAGCTTCTCGTCGCGCACCGCGTCGGCGGCGATGGAGGCGGGCGGTTCCATGGCGACGATGCACAACAGCTGCAGCAGGTGGTTCTGCACCATGTCGCGCATCGCGCCGGCCTTGTCGTAAAAATCGCCGCGGGATTCCACGCCAAGCTGCTCGGCGACGGTGATCTGCACGTCGCGCACCCACTCGCGCCGCCACAGGGGCTCGAACAGCGCGTTGCCGAAACGCAGGGCCAGCAGATTCTGCACCGGCTCCTTACCCAGGTAGTGGTCGATGCGGTAGATCTGGTCTTCGCCGAAATAGCGGCCCACCTCGTCGTTGATCTGGCGGGACGAGGCGAGGTCGTGGCCGAGGGGCTTTTCGAGCACCACGCGGCTGCGCCCGTGGATCAGCCCGGCGCCGGCCAGGTTGCGGCAGGTGGCGGAAAACAAGCTCGGCGCGGTGGACAGGTAGTACACCCGCTCGCGGGACGCCGCTTCGCCGAGGCGCTCGGCAAGGGCGGCGTAGCTGGCCGGCTCGAGGGCGTCGATGGCCAGGTAGTCGATCCGCTCGCAGAAGCGGGTCCATTCCGTCGTGTCGAAATCCGTGCCCAGATACTGCTCACAGTTGCGCGTGGCGATCTCCAGGTAGGCCGGCGTGTCGAGCGTTTCCCGCGCCACCGCGATGAGCCGTGCGCCGGCGGGCAGCAGGCCGTCTTTCTGCAGGTGATAGAGCGCCGGCAGCAGCTTGCGCATCACCAGGTCGCCGGTGCCGCCAAACAGCACCAGGTCGAGTTCCTTGATATCCCGCATCTCCGTTCCTTCATGTGCGTGCGATGCATGAGAGCGTCGCGTTGTTTTATCTAGTATGTAGTAAAAGTACTAAAAGGCAAGATAATTTTATTTGTAGATAAATTTGTAGCTGTGAATCTGCAGATCTGGATACAAGCGAACGAGTGCTGTGGCCTATATGGAATGGGCCTTTGTCCCTTTGTTTGGCGGGATTTAAATAAGACTGGCCTGTGCTGTGAAAAGATTTTCCGGAATCACGCTTGTGTTTTATTTGTAGCTTAACTACACTCGAATCCAGTTAAACAAAACTACATTCGTTTCACGGGTGGTCGGAAAAGAGGGGTTCCGGCCGGTGGCCTGAAGTCGGGGCGGCCCGCGGTGGATGTAATTGATGGCCTTGAAAACCAAGTGAGAAAACTGGAGGAGACATGAAGCAGAAAATGATCAACCCGTCCCTGCTGGCAGCCAGCGTGCTGGCGGCCCTCAGCGGCAGCGCGCTGGCAGACGGTTCGGTACCGATTGATTTCAACGGCTACTTCCGCGCCGGCACGGGTGGAACGTCGAAGGGCGGGCAGCAGACCTGCTTCAAGCTGGCCGGCGCCGCATCCAAATACCGTCTCGGCAACGAATGCGAGACCTACGGCGAGCTGGCACTGGGTGCCCAGCTCTACAAGATGCCGGACAGCGACACCACCTTCCGCGTGCATACCCGCCTGGCGATCAATGCGCCGCAGGACCTGGACTCGGGCAGCACGACCACCAGCTGGGCGGAAGCCTGGGCCGAGGCCGACAAGATCGGCAGCGGCGCCTTCGCCAACGCCCGCCTGTGGGCCGGCAAGCGCTTCTACCAGCGTAACGATGTACACATCACCGACTTCTATTTCTGGAACAACAGCGGCAACGGCGGCGGCATCGAGAACGTCGATGTGGGCGTCGGCAAGCTGAGCTACGCCTACCGCCGCAACAGCGGCGCCGTGAAGACCGGTTCGAAGACCGAGTTCTACCTGGACCCGAACGACGGCCTCACCAAGACCCGTCTGGTGGATGTGAACAGCACCTCGGCGATCAGCGGCCACGATTTCCGGCTTGGCGGCATTCAGGTCAATCCGGGCGGCGAGCTGACCATCGGCGTCGACTTCCGCTTCGCCGACAACTCCGACGCCGCCAAGGCCGCCGGCATCAGTAACAGCAACGGCCAGCTGTACAACCTGATGCACACCCAGAACAACGTGCTCGGCGGCTTCAACCGGATCGCACTGCAGTACGGCCGTGGCGTGGTGGCCAACCTGTCGCCGGGCGCGCCGGCCTTCGGCGCGAGCAGCAGCGACAAGGCCTGGCGCGTCGTCGAGCAGCTGATGGTGCAGCCGGAAGGCACCAACTGGACCGGCATGGGCACCTTTGTCTACGAAGACCAGATCGGCAAGCAGAAGTGGATTTCCTACGGCGCCCGTCCCCAGTATCACTTCAACGACAAGTGGAGCCTGGCGGTGGATTTCGGCCACGACGAAGTGAAACCGGACGGCGGCGACCGCCGTACGCTGAACAAGATCACCATCGCACCGCAGATCTCGGCGGGGCGCCAGTTTTTCTCCCGCCCTGCGTTGCGGGCTTTTTACACCTACGCCAAGTGGAACGACGCCGCCCAGGCCGCTGCGCCGGCCGGGGATACGCTGTCGGCGACGGGTGTGTTCGGTTCTTCCACCAACGGCAGCACCTTCGGCATCCAGGCCGAAGCCTGGTGGTGATCGGGTCCGGCTCGCCGGGGATGGCGCGGAGGGTGTCTTCCCCTCTCCCTAGTGCGCCCTCCGTGTTATCCCCGGCAGATCCGGACACCGTTTTGTGATGTGATCGCGAAAATCCCGGCCGGTGTGGCGCAGCTTGTCGCCACTGCCCGCCGGGCCATACTCAAGAATGAATCTGCTTCCTCAGGAGGAAGAGCGATGAAGACCCTGACCAAGACCCTGCACGCCGCGCTGTTGTCCACCTCCCTGCTGGCCGCGGCCGGCGCCCAGGCCGCCGACGTGGAAGTGCTGCACTGGTGGACCGCCGGCGGCGAGGCCCGCTCGGTGGCCGAGCTGAAGAAGATGCTCGAGGCCAAGGGCCACAAGTGGAAGGACTTCGCGGTGGCCGGCGGCGGCGGCGAGAACGCCATGACCGTGCTGAAGTCCCGCGTGGTGTCCGGCAATCCGCCGACCGCCGCGCAGATCAAGGGGCCGAGCATCCAGGAGTGGGGCGCCGAAGGCGTGCTGGCCAACATGAACGACGTGGCCAAGGCCGGCAACTGGGACGGCCTGCTGCCGCCCGTCGTGGCCAATGTGATGAAGTACAAGGGCAACTACGTGGCGGTGCCGGTGAATGTGCACCGGGTGAACTGGATGTGGGCCAACCCGGAAGTCTTCAAGAAGGCCGGCGTGGCGATTCCCAAGACCTGGGACGAATTCCCCGCTGCCGCCGAAAAGCTGCAGAAGGCCGGCTTCATCCCGGTGGCCCACGGCGGCCAGCCCTGGCAGGACTTCACGGTGTTCGAATCGGTGGTGATGGGCGTCGGCGGCCCGGCCTTCTACAAGAAGGCGCTGGTGGACCTGGACCAGGCCTCGCTGAAGGGCCCGACGATGATCAAGGCGCTGGAAACCCTGCAGATGGTGCGCAAGTACATCGACAAGGACGCCGCCAACCGGGACTGGAACCTGGCCACCGCGATGGTCATCAACGGCAAGGCGGCGATGCAGTTCATGGGTGACTGGGCCAAGGGCGAATTCAGCGCCGCCGGTAAGAAGCCCGGCAAGGACTACGTGTGCCTGCCGGCGCCGGGCACCGCCAACGCCTTCACCTTCAACATCGACAGCCTGGTGATGTTCACGCAGAAGTCGGCCGACGCGAAGAAGGGTCAGCAGGACCTCGCCACCGCGGTGATGAGCCCCGAGTTCCAGGAAGTCTTCAACCTCAACAAGGGTTCGATCCCGGCCCGCCAGGGCATGGACCTCGCCAAGTTCGACGATTGTGCCAAGCAGTCCGCCGCCGACTTCACCGCCAGCGCCAAGAGCGGCGGGCTGGTGCCCAGCATCGCCCACCAGATGGCGGTGCCGGCAGCGACCGCCGGGGCGATCCAGGACGTGGTAACCCAGTTCTTCAACAGCCACACGATGACGCCCAAGGCCGCCGCCGACAAGCTGGCCCTGGCCGCGAAGGTCCGGTAACAGCGCAGCAAGAACGGCCCGGCCACGAACGAGCCGGGCCCGTGATAACAGATCCCGCCGCGGCAGCGCCGCGGACGGGGTGGAGGACGACAAATGAACGCGACGGTGCTTTCTTCAACCACCGCTCCGGCGGCCCGGCCTGTCCGGCGCTGCCGATGGTGCGACACCCTGGATGCGTGGCTGCCGAAGCTGGTGGTGGCGCCTACCTTCGTGTGCTCCCTGGTCTTCGTATATGGCTACATCCTGTGGACCGCGGTGCTCTCCCTGACCCCCTCGCGCCTGCTGCCGAACTACGAGTTCGCCGGCCTGGCCCAGTACGAGGCCCTGTTCGACAACGAGCGCTGGTGGCAGGCCCTGTCCAACCTGGCCGTCTTCGGCGGCGGCTTCATCGTCATCTGCCTGGCCGTCGGCCTGCTGCTGGCCGTGCTGCTGGACCAGAAGATCCGCGCCGAGGGCTTCATCCGCTCGATCTACCTGTACCCGATGGCGCTGTCCTTCATCGTCACCGGCACGGCCTGGAAGTGGATCCTCAACCCGGAGTTCGGCATCGAGAAGCTGGTGCACGACTGGGGCTTCACGAACTTCACCTTCGACTGGCTGATCGATCCGGAATGGTCCATCTACACCGTGATCGTCGCCGCCGTGTGGCAGTCGTCGGGCTTCGTGATGGCGCTGTTCCTGGCCGGCCTGCGCGGCATCGACGACTCGATCATCAAGGCGGCCCAGGTGGATGGCGCCTCGATGCCGACGATCTACCGCCGCATCATCATCCCGAGCCTGCGCCCGGTGTTCTTCTCCAGCTTCATGATCCTGGCCCACATCGCGGTCAAGAGCTTCGACCTGGTGATGGCCCTGACCAACGGCGGCCCGGGCTTCTCCAGCGACCTGCCGGCGACTTTCATGTACTCCTTCGCCTTCACGCGCAACCAGATCGGCCTCGGCGCCGCCAGCGCGATGATGATGCTGATGATCGTCGTGGCCGTCATCGTCCCCTTCATGTACTCGGAAATGCGGAGGTCCCGCCATGGCTGACATGTCTGTTGCTCACACCGCGGGCGCCTCGAAGCTTGGCCGCTTCATCATCTACGGGCTGCTGGCGCTGGTGTGCCTGTACTACCTGATGCCGCTGTTCGTGATGGTGTCCACCTCGCTGAAGAGCCTCGACGAGATCCGTGCCGGCAACCTGCTGTCGCTGCCCGGTGAGTTGCGCACCGACGCCTGGGTGAAGGCCTGGGATTCGGCCTGTACCGGCGTGCAGTGCGAGGGCCTCAAGGGCTTTTTCTGGAACTCGGTGTCCTTCGTGGTGCCGGCGGTGGTGATCTCGACGATGATCGGCGCCTTCAACGGCTACGCGCTGACGATGTATCGCTTCCGTGGCAGCGACCTGGTGTTCGGCATGCTGATGATCGGCTGCTTCATCCCCTTCCAGGTGGTGCTGCTGCCGATGGCCCAGACCCTCGGCGCGCTGGGCATCGCCAACTCGACCCTCGGCCTGGTCTTCGTGCATGTGGTGTATGGCGCGGCCTTCACGACGCTGTTCTTCCGCAACTACTACGTGACGATTCCGGACGAACTGGTGAAGGCGGCCAAAATCGACGGCGCCGGTTTCCTGCGCATCTTCTTCAGCATCATCCTGCCGCTGTCGGTGCCGATCATCGTGGTCAGCGTGATCTGGCAATTCACCCAGGTGTGGAACGACTTCCTGTTCGGCGTGGTGTTCTCGTCCGGCGACCGCCAGCCGATCACCGTGGCGCTGAACAACCTGGTGAATACCTCCACCGGGGTCAAGGAATACAACGTGGACATGGCTGCCGCCATCATCGCGGCGCTGCCGACCCTGCTGGTGTACATCGTTGCCGGCAAGTACTTCGTACGTGGCCTGACCGCCGGTGCGGTCAAGGGCTGACAAGACAAATACAGGAGTGAGACGAAAATGGGCGCTTTATCCATCCGCAACGTGCGCAAGTCCTATCACGGCAACGAGATCCTGAAGGGCATCGACCTCGAGATCGACAAGGGCGAGTTCCTGATCCTGGTCGGCCCGTCCGGCTGCGGCAAGTCGACGCTGCTGTCGATGATCGCCGGCCTGGACAGCGTGACCTCCGGCGAGATCCGCATCGGCGACCGGGTCGTCAACGACCTCAGCCCGAAGGACCGGGACATCGCGATGGTCTTCCAGTCCTACGCGCTATATCCCAACATGACGGTGCGCGAGAACATCTCCTTCGGCCTGCAGATCCGCAAGGTGCCGGCCGCCGAGCAGGCGCGCATCGTCGAGCGCGTCGCCAACACGCTGCAGATCGGCCATCTGCTCGACCGCAAGCCGTCCCAGCTGTCCGGCGGCCAGCGCCAGCGGGTGGCGATGGGCCGGGCGATCTCCCGCGAGCCGTCCCTGTTCCTGTTCGACGAGCCGCTGTCGAACCTGGACGCCAAGCTGCGCGTCGAGATGCGTACCGAGATCAAGCTGCTGCACCAGCGCATGGGCACCAGCATCGTTTACGTGACCCACGACCAGATCGAGGCGATGACCCTCGGCGACAAGATCGCCGTGATGAAGGCCGGCGAGGTGCAGCAGTTCGGCACGCCGCAGGAGATCTACGACAACCCGGCCAATCTTTTCGTGGCCGGCTTCATGGGTTCGCCGTCGATGAACTTTATTCCGGCCAAGGTGGAGGCGGTGGGCGGTGGTTACGGCGTGAAGCTGGAAAGTGGCCAGCGCACCCACGTTTTCCCGGTGCCGGGTGGCGACGGCAAGCTGAAGGCCTGGGAGGGCAGGGAAGTGCTGTTCGGCATCCGCCCGGAGCAGATCACCCACAAGAGCGAATCCCGCCTCGGCCTGCCCCAGTTCCAGACCGCCGAGATGCCGATCCGCCTGACCGAGCCGACCGGCCCGGACACCATGGTGCTGGTGCCGATCAACGGCAAGGACGTGGTGTGCCGCGTGCATCCGGCCCACGCTGGCCAGCCGGGCGAGTCGATGGAGCTGATGTTCGATCTGTCCAAGTCGGTGTTCTTCGACCCGGCCAGCGAGCAGCGCATCGCCTGAGCTCCCGCCGGCCTTGCTTGGACTCAGGCAGGCGGCGGTGAATAACTCAAACCCAGCTCGGCACTCAGCGCCTCGACCACCAGTTCGTGGTCGAGGCGCTGGGCCAGGCCTGATACCGCCACGAAACCAATGATGCCGGCGCCTTCCACGCAGAGTGGAAAGGCGCCGCCGTGGCTTGCATAGTCGGCGGCCGGCAGGCCGTAACGGCTCGTCAGGTCACCGCCTTTCTGCTGCAGGCTCAGGCCGACGGCGTAGGAGCTGCGCAGGAAGCGTGTCACCACGTTGCCCTTGCGGCGGATCCAGTCGGCGTTGTCCGGCGTCGTGCCGGGCTGTGCGGCGTAAAACAGCAGCTGGCCGCAGCGGCGGATCTCGATGGCGATGGCCAGCCCGCGCTCCACGGCCATGCTGCGCAGGCGGGTGCCGAGACGCCACGCAATGTCCTCGTCGAAGCGGGTCAGGCGCAGGGCGGCTTCCTGGGCAGCGACGCGGGCAAGCTCTTCGTTCAGTTCCATGCGGCGCGCTCCTGTTCGGTCAGTTCCAGGCCGGTGCACTGGCCGCTGGAGGCGCTGCGCCGGGCGGCGTCGATGACGGCCATCACGGCCAGGGCTTCGTGGGCCGGCACCGGGTTGGGCGCGCCTTCCCGTAGTGCCGCATGGATGGCGGTGTAGTAGGCCGCGTAGTCGCCGCGCGGCAACGGCGGTGTGGTGGTCGAACCGTCGGCGGCGTACAGCGTGGGCGCTTGTGGGTCGAGCCCCCAGTCGGGCGCGCCGGGGCGCAGGCCGGCCTTGAGCTGATCCTCCTGGCAGTCCAGCCCGTATTTGACCCAGCTGCCCGCTGTGCCGTGGGCCGCAAAGCGCGGCATGCCGCCGGCCACCAGCATCGACGCGCGCAGCGTGACCTGCAGGCGCCCGTAGTCCAGGTCCACCTGGGCCCAGTCGTCCGTCTCGGCGCCGTCCCGCTGGATGGCAAAGCGCGCCGACACGCTGTCGGGCAGGCCGAAGAGCTGCAACCCCTGATCCACCAGGTGCGGCCCGAGGTCGTACCACACGCCGCCACCGGCCACCGCCTGCTCGCGCCAGCGGGCGCGGACTTCCGGGCGGAAGCGCTCGAAGCGGGATTCCAGCTGCGTCGGCCGGCCGAGACGGCCATCGGCGAGCAGCCCGCGCAGGGCCAGGAAATCCGCATCCCAGCGGCGGTTATGGAATACCGACAACAGGCGACCATGCTGTTCGGCGAGGCGGATCAGCTCGCGGGCTTCGGCCAGCTCGACGGTGAAGGGCTTGTCCACGACCACGTGCTTGCCGGCGGCCAGTGCCGCGGCCGCAAGCGGTGCGTGGGTGTCGTTGGGGCTGGCGATGACCACCAGCTCGATGTCCGGCGCGTGGATGGCGGCCAGTGGATCGGCCACGACGCAGGTGTCCGGCCAGTTGGCGGCGACGGCCTGGCCCTGGCTGGAGGCGATGCAGGCGAGGCGCAGGCCGGGCGTGGTGGCGATCAGCGGGGCGTGGAAGGTCTTGCCGGCATTGCCGTAGCCGATCAGCGCGACCGGGATGGCTTGGGCGGGTGTCGTCATTGGGTCGGCTCTCCGGTGCTGTCGAGGGCGGTTTGCGTGAGGCTGGCAGGCAAGTTGGCAGATGAGTCGGCTTTGAAGGGCTGGTCGCAGAACAGCCGTGTGAAGTCGTCCAGCGGGGCGACCGCGTGGGGGGCGAGGGTGTCGAACTTGAGGTGGTCGGTCGCCAGCCAGTGGACGTCGCTGCAGGCCAGCATGGCGCGCTTGACCTCGGCGTCGCCGGCTTCGGTGGCGGTCAGCCCGTGGCGCGGGTGCAGCGCGCAGGCGCCGAGAATGGCCAGGTCGACGCGGTAGCGGCGCACGGTGTCCACCGTAGCGGGGCCGCGGAACAGGCGCTGGCGCGCGTCCCACTCGCCGCCGGCCAGCACCAGCGTGATCTCGGGCCGGGCGCTCAGCGCCTGCGCGACATCCAGCGAGTGGGTGACGACCCGGTGCGGCCCACGCAGCGCCCGCGCGACGGCCAGCAGCGTGGAGCCGGCGTCGAGCATCAGGGATGCGCCGGGCGGAATCGCGTCGGCGACGGCGCGGCCGAGGGCGTCCTTCACTTCCGGCAGCACTGCGTCGCGGGCCGTGCGGGGCAGCGCGTGCATGTCGGCCAGCACCGCGCCGCCGTGGCTGCGGGTCAGCAGGCCCTGGGCTTCCAGGTGTTTCAGGTCGCGGCGGACAGTGTCGTCGGACACGCCGAGAGCGGCGGCGAGTTCGAGGATGCCGGCCTGGCCGCTGTTGGCCAGGTGCTGGAGGAGGGCGCGGTGACGGGCGGCAGGCAGCATGGAGTCCGAAGAAAGGCTGGAATTTCAGCAATTTTATTTGCGGTTTTGTGCATATGTATACGGTTTTGTGAAAAACTCACCGCAATGGCCCGCCCGGACGGTATTGGCGCCCGCTTGCGTTATGCTTGGGGCCAGATCTGAAAAGCATCAGCGAACAGGAGAAGCACGTGGGAGGAGCAATGGCCGCCGGCTGGGACATGCAGGGCAACGACGCGGGTGGGGTGCTGTATGACAGCGGCCCGCGCCTGCTGGCCGACGTGGGGGCAACCAATGCGCGCTTCGCGCTGGAGACCGCACCGGGCCGGCTGGAGCAGCTGGCGGTGCTGACCTGTGCGGACTATCCCGGCTTCGTTGCGGTGGTGCAGGCTTACTTTGCCGGCCTGCGCGGGCCGCGGCCGCGCCATGCGGCGGTGGCCATCGCCAACCCCATCGACGGCGACTTTGTGAAGATGACCAACCGGGACTGGCAGTTCTCCATCGAGGAGGCGCGCCGCGGCCTGGAGCTGGACACTTTGCTGGTCGTCAACGATTTCACCGCGCTGGCCATGTCCCTGCCGTATCTGGGCAACCCGCAGCGGCGCCAGGTCGGCGGTGGCGAGGCGCGCCAGAACGCGGTGATCGGCCTGATCGGCCCCGGCACTGGCCTGGGCGTCTCCGGCCTGATTCCCGCCGAGGATCGCTGGATCACGCTGGGCTCCGAAGGTGGTCACGTCAGCTTTGCGCCGGCCGACGAGCGGGAGGTGTTCATCCTGCAGTACGCGTGGAAAGAGCTGCCCCACGTGTCCGCCGAGCGCCTGGTGTCCGGCCCGGGCCTGGAACTGATCTACCGGGCGCTGGCAGCCCGCAATGGAGTCGAGGCCCGCAGCCGCAGCGCGCCGGACATCGTGCAGGCGGTGCTGTCCGGCGACACCGGCCTGTGCGCCGAGACCGTGGAGTGCTTCTGCGCGATGCTCGGCACGGTGGCCGCCGACGTGGCGGTGACGCTCGGCGCGGTGGGCGGCATCTATATCGGTGCGGGCATCGTGCCGCGCCTCGGCGAGGTATTCGACCGTTCGGCCTTCCGCCAGCGCTTCGAGAGCAAGGGCCGTTTTGCCGACTACCTGGCGCAGATCCCGACCTATGTGATCACCGCTGCCAACCCGGCCTTCCTCGGCGTGGCGGCGATCCTCGGTGCCCACCTGCAGCGCGGCGAGTCGGAGAGTCCGATGCTCGGCAACATCCGCCGCGCCAAGGCCAGCCTGAGCCCGGCGGAGCAGCGCGTCGCCCAGTTCCTGCTCAATCAGCCGCGCATGTTCCTCAACGAGCCGATCGTCGAGATCGCCCGCCATTCGGAGGTCAGCCAGCCGACGGTGATCCGCTTCTGCCGTTCGCTGGGCTTCCAGGGCTTGGCCGAGTTCAAGCGCAAGCTGGCGTCGGGAATCAGCGGCACGGTGCCGGTGCGCCACAGCCAGGTGCGGCTCGGCGATTCGGCGCCGGATCTGTCGGTGAAGGTCCTCGACAACACGGTGTCGGCGATCCTGCGCTTCCGCGACAGCCTCGACCCGGAAGCCGTCGAGAAGGCCATCGCGCTGCTGCAGAAGGCGCGGCGCATCGAGTTCTACGGCATGGGCAACTCGGCGGTGGTGGCCATCGATGGCCAGCACAAGTTCTTCCGCTTCCGCATCCCGACGGTGGCCTATTCCGACTCGCGCCTGCAGATGATGGCGGCGGAGCTGCTCGGCAAGGACGACGTGGTGGTGGCGGTGTCCCGCTCCGGCGCGATGGCCGACATCCTGCAGGCGGTGGACCTGGCGCTGGCCGCCGGCGCCAGCGTCATCGCCATCACCACCAGCAATTCGCCGCTGGCCGCCAAGGCCACCGTGGCGCTGGCGGTGGACCACGCGGAAGACGGCACCAGCTACATCTCGATGGTGTCGCGCATCCTGCACCTGCTGATGATCGACATCCTGGCCGTCGGTGTGGCCGTGCGCCTGCTCGATCCGGCCGCCGCCGACCGGGAGCTGGGCAAGGGCCTGATCGGCTCGGTCGGCACACCCGCTCCGGGCGGACTCGGCAATTTGATCTCCCACGCCAGTTAAGGCATGCAGAGTGGTCCACCCGCGGCAGCCTGGCTCCCGCGGGTGGAAGGCTTGTCGGTATTAATTCAAGACGATGCGTGAATCGGATACACGGCACACGTTGCTCAGGCGCCAGCCCTTGGCCTCGGCCTTGCTGGCCGTGATGATCGTGCTGGCTGCATTGACAGGGACTGGACACGGGCCGCCAAGCGGGTGGGCCGGCGCCAGCGCCTGGCTGGCCGCAGCGCTCCTGTGGCCGCGCCTGCCGGCTGCGCAGAAACGCCAGGCCGTGTTGCTGGCGGGTTGCGGGCTGCTGGCCTTCGGGGTGAGCCTGTTCAATGGCCAGCGTCCGGCGTGGCTCAGTGTGCTGACGCAGAATACGGCGCTGCTGGGCATGCTCGGGGCGGTCAGCTTCCTGCAGTTGCTCAATACGGCGGAAGACGCCCGCGAGACGCTGCCGCAGGGGCGAAAGGCCTTGTGGCGCACGGCCCTTGGCGTGCATCTGCTGGGGGCGGTCATCAACCTGTCCGCGGTCTTCATCATGGCCGAGCGGATCAGGGCGACGGGCAAGCTCCGTCCCGAGCAGGCGATGATTCTCGGGCGGGCCTTTTTGGCGGCGGCCCTGTGGTCGCCCTTCTTTGCGGCCACCGCGGTTGCGCTGACCAATGCGCCGGGCGCCAATCCAATCCGGCTGGCCGGCATCGGCGCGGCGCTCGCTGCCGTGCTGCTGGTGCTGGCAGTGCGCGATATCGAAAAAAGAGCGCTGGGCAACAGCAGCGCGACCTTTGTCGGCTACCCCATGCATCTGCGGGCGCTGCGTGTGCCGGCCTTGCTCTCCGTGCTGGTTGCGGCCGGGCATTGGCTGCTTCCGCAGTGGGCGGCGCTGTCCATCGTCAGCCTGTCTGCGCTGGCGATCGTCTGCGCGGTGACCTCCGTTGAGCGGGGCCCCAGGGCCGCCGCACGGTCGATCTACCGCCATGCCAGGGATCGCCTGCCCGGCATGTCCGGCGAGCTCATCCTGTTTCTGGCGGCCGGGGTCTTTGCCAGCGGCTTGCAGTCGCTGATCAGCCTCGGCGGCGTGTGGATGCCTTTCAGTGCATTCGGCACCTTCGAGGCGGCGATCATCCTCGCCTTGATGATCCTGCTGTCCATTCTCGGTATCCACGTGGTGATCTCGATCACCATCATGGCGTCCTGGCTGGCGCCGCTTCACCCGGAACCCGACCTGCTTGCCCTGGTCTTCGTCGAGTCGTGGGCCATTGGACTTGCCGCAGGGTCGATGTCCGGCATCCACATCGCCATCCAGGGGCGCTTCGGCGTCCCGGCCGGCACCTTGGCGCGCGGCAACATGCGCTATTGCCTGCAAGCCTACTGTCTCGCCGTCGTGTGGCTGGCGCTCGCTTCCAGATAAGAAAGACCCCCATCATGACCGCTCCCCCCGACCGTGAGCTCCGCCGGCCCATCTTGCTGCTCTCTGCGGCGGCTTTCGCCAGCGCTGTTTCCGCGCGCCTGTGCGACCCGATGTTGCCCGATCTGGCGCGGCAGTTCGCCGCCTCGCCGGCCGAGGTGGCCCACGTGGTGTCGGGCTTCGCGGTGGCCTACGGGCTGGTGCAGGCTTTCTTCGGGCCCCTGGGCGACCGCCTCGGCAAGTACCGTTTGATCGCGCTGACCACCCTGCTGTGCACCCTCGGTACCCTCGGCGCAGCGCTGGCCGCGTCCCTCGACCTGCTGATCCTGGCGCGCGTATTCACCGGGGTGGCTGCGGCGGGCATCATTCCGCTCTCGATGGCCTGGATTGGCGACAAGGTCTCCTATGCGGAGCGCCAGCACACCCTGGCCCGCTTCATCGGCGGACAGATCGCCGGAGTGATTGCCGGCCAGCTGATCGGCGGGGTGCTCACCGATACGGTGGGCTGGCGCTGGGCCTTCGGCTTCGTCTGTCTGCTCTATCTGGTGATTGGCCTGCGCGTCCTGACGGAGTCGCGGCGCAATCCGCTGACCTACCCGCAGCCTGGCGCCACGGGCGGGCAGGGCGGGTTGGTGGCCCAGATGGGGAGTTTGTTCGGCGTGCCGTGGGCACGGGTGATTCTGGCGGTGGTCTTCGTCGAGGGCATGCTCGTGTTCGGCGGCCTGGCCTTCGTGCCGCTCTACCTGCATGACCGCTTTGCGCTGAGCATGTCGCAGGCGGGCTTGCTTATGGGCATGTTCGGGTTGGGCGGGCTGTCCTACATCCTGTTTGCCCGGCGCCTGGTGAAGTGGCTGGGGGAATTGGGCCTGGCCATTGGCGGTGCGGCCCTGATCGCGCTGGCCTGGCTGCTGATCGCCAGCGGTCCGGCGTGGGGCTGGGCCGTGCCGGCCTGCGCGCTGCTGGGGTTGGGTTACTACATGTTCCACAACACCCTGCAGACCCACGCAACCCAGATGGCGCCGCAGGTGCGGGGCACCGCGGTGTCCCTGTTCGCATCCTGCTTCTTCCTCGGCCAGGCGCTCGGCGTCTCAGCAGGCGGGCTGCTCTACGAAACCCGCGGTGCGCTAATGGTCTTTGGCCTGGCGGCCAGCGTGATGGTGCCGCTGGGGGCCGTCTTCGCCGTGCTGCTCCGGCGGCACCACCGGCGCACGGCTTGATTGCCCCGCGGCTGATGGCCACAAAAAAGCCGGCCCCGAAGGGCCGGCCGTCACGAGCAGGGGGGCTGCCGTGAGGTGATCAGTGGATCAGAAGCCGCCGCCGAAGCCTTCCGGATGGTGGCCGGGAGGTACGGCCGCCTTGTCGTCCGGCAGTTCGGCGACGATGGCGTCGGTGGTGAGGATCAGCGCCGCCACGGACGCGGCGTTCTGCAGCGCAGAGCGGGTCACCTTGGCCGGATCGAGCACGCCTTGCTCGACCAGGTCGCCGTAGGTGCCGTTGCCGGCGTTGTAGCCGAAGTTGCCGTCGCCCTCGATGACCTTGTTGACCACCACCGAAGCTTCGTCGCCGGCGTTGGCAACGATCTGGCGCAGGGGTTCCTCGACGGCGCGCAGCACGATCTTGATGCCCGCATCCTGGTCGTGGTTGTCGCCCTTGAGTTCGGAGATGGCCTTGCGGGCGCGCAGAAGCGCAACGCCGCCGCCGGGCACCACGCCTTCTTCCACTGCCGCACGGGTGGCGTGCAGCGCGTCTTCCACGCGGGCCTTCTTTTCCTTCAGCTCGACTTCAGTGGCCGCGCCGACCTTGATCACCGCCACGCCGCCGGCCAGCTTGGCCTTGCGCTCTTGCAGCTTCTCCTTGTCGTAGTCGGAGGTGGCTTCGGCGATCTGCGCGTCGATGATGCCCACGCGGGCCTTGATGGCGTCGGCGCTGCCGAGGCCGTCCACCACGGTGGTGTTTTCCTTGCCCACTTCGATGCGCTTGGCCTGGCCGAGGTCGTCCAGCGTGGCCTTGTCCAGCGTCAGGCCGACTTCCTCGGCGATCACGCGGCCGCCGGTCAGGATGGCGATGTCTTCGAGGATGGCCTTGCGGCGGTCGCCGAAGCCCGGCGCCTTGACGGCGACAACCTTCAGGATGCCGCGGATGGTGTTGACCACCAGCGTTGCCAGGGCTTCGCCTTCCACGTCCTCGGCGATGATCAGCAGCGGCCGGCCGGCCTTGGCTACTTGCTCCAGCACCGGCAGCAGGTCGCGGATGTTGGAGATCTTCTTGTCGAACAGCAGGATGAACGGCTCGTCCAGCGCGGCGATCTGCTTGTCCGGATTGTTGATGAAGTAGGGCGACAGGTAGCCGCGGTCGAACTGCAGGCCTTCCACCACGTCCAGCTCGTTGGCCAGGGACTTGCCGTCTTCCACGGTGATCACGCCGGACTTGCCGACGCGGTCGATGGCGTCGGCGATGATCTGGCCGATGTCGGCGTCGGAGTTGGCGGAGATGGCGCCGACCTGGGCGATTTCCTTGCTGGTGGTGGTCGGGCGGGCGATGTTCTTGATCTCTTCGACGATGGCGACGACGGCCTTGTCGATGCCGCGCTTGAGGTCGGTGGGGTTGTAGCCGGCGGCCACGTATTTGAAGCCTTCACGTACGATGGCCTGGGCCAGCACGGTGGCGGTGGTGGTGCCGTCGCCGGCGTTGTCGGAGGTCTTGGACGCGACTTCCTTCACCAGCTGGGCGCCGATGTTCTCGTACTTGTCCTTCAGCTCGATTTCCTTGGCGACGGACACGCCGTCCTTGGTCACGGTCGGGGCACCGAAGGCGCGCTCCAGGACCACATTGCGGCCCTTGGGGCCGAGGGTGACCTTGACCGCATCGGCCAGGATGTTGACGCCGACGACGATGCGGGCACGGGCGTCGTCGCCGAAGAGGACTTTCTTGGATGCCATGAGTGGAGAGCTCCTGATTCTTGATGTCTTGTGGTGTTGTCGGGTGCGAGGCTGAAGAATCAGCCTTCGATGATCGCGATGACGTCTTCCTCGCGCAGCACGAGGGCGTCGCTGCCGTCGATCTTGACGGCCTGGCCGGCATATTTGCCGAACAGCACGCGGTCGCCGACCTTGACGGCCAGCGGACGCAGCTCGCCGCTGTTAAGCAGCTTGCCGTTGCCGACAGCCAGCACTTCACCCTGATCGGGCTTTTCACCGGCGCTATCGGGGATGACGATGCCGCTGGCGGTGGTGCGCTCCGGATCGAGGCGCTTGACGATGACGCGGTCGTAGAGCGGACGAATGGCCATTTTTCTGAGTTCTCCGTTGCGTGATTTGAACAATCCGGCCGGCCTGCGATGGCAGGGCTGCGGCCTTGGATTGCCTATCGCAAGGGCAATGCCAGCACTCGACGCCTTTGATTGCTAACAAAAATCTCCCGGAGGCTACATTCAGGGCTGTTGAAATTCCAGCAACAATGCTCCCAGAGTGCCCCGATGGCAGCACTTTTGCGCCTTCATGAACAAGCATGAATTCAAAATATTCAATAGCTTAGCTGTGCGGCTGGAATAGCGCTTATGCCCTGTCCGGCTGCAATGCATATCGAAAGAATTTGGTTTGGTGCGCTGCGGGGCCACGACACACTCACGTCATTCGTGCTGCGGCACGCTTTGAAGGAGTCGCCGATATGCAGGCAGTGATCGTGGGAGCGGACCGCATCGAAGGTATCCGCAGTGAAATCCTGCGGGTGGCCGACCAGTTCGGCATCAAGCAGATCGACCATTGGACCGGCCGCAAGGCTTCCGAGAACCGGCGCCAGCTGTCGCGCCGTACCGGGCTGGTGGTTTTCATGTGCGACCGCGCCAATCACATGCTGATGCGCAATGTGCGCAAGCAGGCTGAAGACCTGGGCATTCCCATGGTGTTCTGCCGGCACTCGGCCACCGAAGTGCGCGAAAGGCTCGACGACCTGAGCTGTGCTCGTTGCACGCATCGCAAACAGTAAGCAAATGCCCGCCGGGCGTGGAAAGCTATCCACAGTGGCGCTGTAAAGCTCAGCAGGATTACTTGGTTCGGGGGCGGGCGGGGCGGCGCTAGAGTCGCCCCATCGCTTCATTTTGCATACAGCCATGTCCCGAACCAGCGAGCCTTTGCCAGCCTCACCGGCCATCGAATTGCGCGGCGTCTCCCGCCGCTTCACCGATCCGGGCGGGCAGAGCGTCGGCGTCCAGCCGACCAGTCTGGCGGTGCCCGCCGGCGAGATCCACGGCATCATCGGCTTCTCGGGCGCCGGCAAGTCCACGCTGCTGCGCCTGGTCAATCTGCTCGAACGGCCCGATGCCGGCGAGGTGATCGTGCACGGCCAGGACCTCACCCGCCTGTCCGCGCCGGCGTTGCGCCAAGCGCGCCACCGCATCGGCATGATCTTCCAGCACTTCAACCTGCTGCATAACCTCACGGTGGCCGAGAACGTCGCACTGCCGATGCGCCTGTCCGGCGAGCCGGCGGCGCGCATCCGCGAACGCGTGGCGGCCTGCCTCGACTTCGTCGGCCTCGCCGCCAAGGCCGACGTGCATCCAGGCCGCCTCTCGGGGGGACAGAAACAGCGCGTCGCAATCGCCCGCGCGCTGGCGCCCGAGCCCCACGTGCTGCTCGCCGATGAGCCGACCTCCGCCCTCGACCCACGCACCACGCTGGACTTGCTCGGCGTGCTGGCCGACGCCAATCGGCGCTTCGGCGTGACGATCCTGCTGGTCAGCCACGAGATGGAAGTCATCCGCCGCCTGTGTCACCGGGTTTCGGTGATGGAAGGCGGCCAGATCGTCGAACAGCTCGACATCGCCGACGGACGCATCCCGGAAGGCTCGCGCCTGGGCGGCTGGCTGGCGGAGTTCGGCGGTGCGGCGGGTGGTGCTTCGTCCGCGCCGATTGAGCCCGCGCCCCATCACCTCGCCCAGGAGAGCGCCCATGCTTGAGACCCTCGAAGAACTGCTGCCGGAGATCCTCAAGGCCACCGGCGAAACCCTGCTGATGATGGGCATCTGCCTGTCGGCGGCCCTCGTGCTGGGCGGCGCCCTCGGGCTGCTGGTCTTCCTCACCAGCCGGGGCCAGGCGCTGGAGCGCTATCGGGCCTTCAACCTGCTGGCCAACGGCGTCATCAACGTCGTGCGTTCCTTCCCCTTCATCATCCTGCTGGTGGCGATCTCGCCCTTCACGCGGGTCGTCGCGGGCACCTCCATCGGGCCGCTGGCCGCCAGCGTGCCGCTGTCCATAGCCGCGATCTTCTATTTCGCGCGCCTCATCGAGCAGACCCTGCGTGATGTGCCGCGGGGCGTCATCGAAGCGGCCGAAGCGATGGGCGCCTCGCCGCTGCAGATCGTGCGCCACGTGCTGCTGGTGGAAGCCCGTTCCGGCCTGGTGCTGGCCGTCACCGTGCTCGCGGTGAGCTTCCTGTCCTACTCGGCGGTGGCCGGCGTGGTGGGCGGCGGCGGTATCGGCGACCTGGCCATCCGCTACGGCTACTACCGCTTCCAGACCGACGTGATGCTGATCACCATCGTCCTGCTCGTGGTCCTCGTGCAGAGCATCCAGTTTCTCGGCCAGTGGCTGGCCCGGCGCGTGGACAAGCGCTGACCCCTCAAGAATTCGATCCAGACAAAACAGGAGAACACAGCATGAATACCTCTCGACGTCAGTTCGGCCTGCGGGCGCTGCACATTGCCGCCGTCCTCGGCGTGGCCGCCAGCCTGGGCCTCGGCCACAGCGCGGCTTACGCCCAGGAAAAGAAGACCCTGACCCTCGGCGCCACCGCCGGCTCCAACTTCGACCAGCTCAAACTCGGCATCAAGCCCGTGCTCGAAAAGAAGGGCTACACCGTCAAGCTCGTCGAATTCAACGACTACGTGCAGCCCAACCTCGCACTGGCCCAGGGCTCCCTCGACGCCAACCTGTTCCAGCACATCATCTACCTCAAGAAATTCTCGGCGGACAAAGGCCTCAACCTGACGGACATCACCAAGGCCCCCATCGCGCCCCTCGGGCTGTACTCCAAGAAGCGCAAGAGCCTGGCCGAGCTGAAGAGCGGCGACCGCATCACGCTGCCCAACGACCCCAGCAACCTAGCCCGCGCGCTGGTTTTCCTGGAGCAGAACAAGCTCATCAAGGTGAAGCAGGGCGTCGACCCGCTGAAAGCCACCGAGAAGGACGTCGCCGAGAACCCCCACAAACTCGTGCTGACCCCCATCGAAGCCGCCCAGCTGCCGCGCACGCTGGACGACGCCGACTTCGTGGTGATCAACGGCAACTTCGCCATCTCCTCCGGCCTCAAGCTCACCGAAGCGGTGGTGCTTGAAAAGACCCCGGACCACTACCTCAACGTGGTCGCGGTGAAGACCGAAGACAAGGACAAGCCGTGGGCCAAGGACCTGGCCGCAGCCTTCCGCACGCCGGAATACCGGGCGGCGCTGGACAAGCACTTCCAGGGGTATGCGCGGCCGGCATTCCTGCAGTAACGCGGGGACACACAGAAGCAGGGCGCTGAGGGCGTCGGGTGCGATGCCCGGCCCCTCCAGTGCCGCCCTCGGCCGCAATCGTTGAATCTTTGCGCCACTTGGCGCACCATCACTCTCATTGTGGCTCACCGGAAAGTGACATGAGTTCATCCTTGCAGGACCGTCTGGCGAGCCGCTTGGGAGGCGCCCTCGGCATGCCCACGGCCATCGATGAGATGAGCCTCGCCCGGACGGATCGCAAGCAGCTCGGCGGAATGTTGTTGCGCACGCTGGTGGGCGAACACCTCCTGGCGCCGACCGACGTTTATCGGATCGTCCCGCGCCGAACCTGGATCCGGCGCAAAACCGAAGGCTTGCTCACCAATAGCGAGTTCGATGGCCTGTACCGGATGCTCCGCCTGCAATTGCTGGCCGAGCTGGTTTTTGGGGATGCCCAACGTGCTCACGACTGGCTTCATACCCCCAAGAAACGCCTCGACGGCATGGCGCCGATGGATTTTGCAAGCGACGTCCTGGGCTTCGAAGCCGTCGAGAACTGGCTTCACGAGATCGACCAGGGGTATTTCGCTTGATCCTGTGGCGGATCAGCAATTACGCCGACCTCTCCGGCGCCGGAGGGCTCGCCCATCACGGCCGCTGGCACAACCGGGGGCGACCGGTCATCTATCTTGCTGAAAGTGCGGCAGCGGCGCTGCTGGAAGTGCTGGTCCACGTGGAAGCCGCCCATCCCGGCGAACTCCCGGCCCAGTACCAGCTGCTTGAAATCGCCGTCCCGGACGGCGTGTCGATCACCAACGTGGCCCTGCCGGACGGTGCTCCGCTTGCCGAAGGCTGGCAGGCGGATCTCATCACAACGCGTCGCTGCGGAGACGCCTGGCTGGCCAAGGGTGCATCCCTGCTGCTGCGTGTTCCTTCGGCCGTGGTCGGACGTACCCACAATCTCCTGCTCAACCCCCTCCATCCAGAGATAGCGGGCTGCCGGATTGTCTCGGCCGCCCGTTATCCTTTTGACGAGCGGCTGCTGGCTAAGCCTGCGCCAGCAGCGCCCCCAGCCGAGTGAAGAAATCCTTGTCCCGCGCGTACTGCTCGCTGGAGATCAGCCCTCGCTGGTTCTCCAGCGCCGCCAGGAAGTTGCTGACGATCTGGCGGTAGCTGTCCATGTCGTCGGCCTTGTAGGGCGAAGG
The DNA here is from genome assembly GCF_056724105.1 of Zoogloea sp. GDB6. Lineage (NCBI taxonomy): Bacteria > Pseudomonadati > Pseudomonadota > Betaproteobacteria > Rhodocyclales > Zoogloeaceae > Zoogloea > Zoogloea sp. GDB6. The sequence goes on from NZ_CM161497.1 coordinate 2,462,933, forward strand.
CGTGTTCTGGCCGTCGATGCGCAGGCCATACACGGCGTCGTGCATCATCAGGCCATAGGTCATCGCATCGCCATCGGGCATGGCTGCGGTGGCTTGGAACCACGCCTCCCGAACCGAAGCAGGCGCGTCGTCGGGCGGGAAATGGGCGGTGAGGGCCGCCCCGACCTCCTCGAAGCCATCGCCATTGAGATCCACGCTGAAGCCCTCCGGCAACAGCAGGTTGCGGGCGCCTTCCTCGCTGATCGCCGCCACGTTGATCGGCTCGGCCAGGCAGTGGTTCCTGCGGACGGCCTCCAGCTCCTCGGCCGACAGGCTTCCCAGGAACTGGCGGGCGTTGCCCATCGCGCCGCTGCCGTAAGCCTTGTTCAGCACCCCCGCATACACGGCCTGGCTATCGGCGCCCACGCCCCGCAGCGCGGACAGCTCCGCGTGGGTCCGCCCGAGAATAGCCTCCAGGGCCTCGGACGACGTGGGGCCCGCCTGGCCAGCCGCCTGCGGCCCGGTCGTGCCCCCGTCGGCACCAACCTTGGCCGCCGCAAAGGCCGACTGGAAGGTCTGGTAGAAACTGCTGTCGGGCGTCTCGGCGTAGCTGTGGCGCTGAGACGCGGTGATTGGCTGACCTACGGCCCGAATGTCCATTTTCTGCCTCGGTATCGGTAAGAATTGCCGGTTGGCGGAATCGCCTGCCGGCTTCCTGAAGTGCAGGAGGAATACAGCGACATTCATGCAGAAAGCGTACCTGCATTCCGAGAAACATCACGCTACAGCTAGGGGAACTCGGTATGCTCGAAGCCCGCCTGTATATCGACCCCGGATGGCAACTTCGAGTGCAATCAGTCGATGGGGCGATCAGTGCCCTGATTGGATGCGCTGCTGAAGATCTGCTGAGCGGTCTGATCGGAAGCGGCGCTTACTCCGTTTTCGGATGAGGCCGCCATTTCCGGAGTATCGCGTAGAGATCCTCTGGCTGATAAGGTTTGCCGAGGTGGTCATTCATCCCCGCTTCGAGACAACGTATCTGATCTTCAACCATCGCATTGGCCGTTATCGCAATGATGGGAAGGTCAGTGAGCCCTGGCAGCTTCCGGATTTCGCGCGTTGCGGTCAGGCCGTCCATGACGGGCATCTGCATGTCCATCAACACCAGGTCAAAGGGCGCGCTCCTGACGATATCAAGGGCTTGAGCGCCATTCTCCACAATCGTCACGCTTACGCCGACATCATGAAGGAACTCTTTGGTGACCTCCTGATTGACTTCATTGTCTTCAGCTAAAAGGACACGAACCCCTGCGATGCTTGAAAGGTCTGCCGGTGCTGTTGATATCGAGGCAAGTGGCAATGCCTCGGTATCCAGAACCCTGAGTCGCGCCGTAAACCAGAACGTCGAGCCCTGTCCCGGGGTACTCTCCACGCCGACCTCTCCCCCCAGCAGCGTTGCAATGCGTTTGGAGATGACCAGCCCCAGCCCCGTACCGCCGTATTTGCGCGAGATGGACCCATCAGCCTGCTGGAAACTCTCGAAGAGTCGCTGCTTTTGGTCTTCGCTCAAGCCAATCCCGGAGTCACTAACCGAAAAGCGGAGCAGTGCCTCCGGGTCTTCGTGGCCCAATTTCTCGACACGGATGACGATGTTGCCGCACTCCGAAAACTTCACCGCATTGCTGACATAGTTGGCGAGCACTTGGGTGAGACGAGCGGGATCGCCGATCAGGTGAGTGGGCACATCGGGAGCAATGTCGACGAGGAGGCCCAGGCCTTTTTCCGCACAGCGCTCCTGCACCATGGACGACACATTACTCAATACCGTGGGCAGTTCGAAGCGCACATGTTCGAGGCGCATTTTCCCCGCTTCAATCTTGGAAAAGTCCAGGACGTCGTTGATGATGGTCAGCAGATGCTCGGCGGCAACCCGCACCTTCCGGAGGTAATCGCGCTGCCGAAGATTGAGCTCACTTTGTTGAAGACGATGGGTAAAGCCCAGTATGGCGGTCATGGGTGTACGTATTTCATGGCTCATGTTTGCCACGAAGTCCGCTTTGGTCTGTGCCGCTTCCTCCGCCAGCGCTTTTGCGTGTGCGAGGGCATTGAACGCTTCCCGCTCCGGCGTGATGTCCTCGATGATGCTGACAAGCCCCCCCTTCGGATTGCCGGGCTCGATGGCCTTTATCGATAGATGCGCCCAGAAACGGCTCCCATTCTTGCGCATCATTTCGATATCCACGCTGAACGTCTCGTCGTCATCGACGTGAGCATCGACGTGTGCTCCCATGGAGTCGAAATCCGACTCAGTGCTGTAGAGAAGGCGCGTGGATTGGTGTTCCAGTTCGCCACGCCCATAGCCGAAAAGTTCTTCCACGGCGCGATTGCAGCGCAGGATTTTCCGGTCCTGAACGAATACGATGCCGACGGTTGTCGCCTCGAAGATGGCTTGCTGCTCGACATTCGCAACGCGTAGCGATTCCGCGGTTGCCGCAAGCGCTGCGGTGCGCTCGGCAACGCGCGCTTCGAGCTCTGAGCGGTAAGCGGCCAGTTCCCGCTCATCGCTTTTCTGCTTTGAGATGTCGTTCCAGATGACGTGCAGGAGCCGCCGATTGTCACGATAAATGGTGGTCAGCAAAATCCGTGCTTCGAAAGTCGTTCCGTCAGCGCGTTGATGCGTCCATTCAAAGCAGTTCGAGCCCTTGGCGAACGTCTCTTCAATCAGCTCCGTTGCTTTTTCGACAGAGGGCCGACCGTCTGGCTGGGTTGGCGGTGAAATTTCCCATGGGACGCGTCCGATCAACTCTTCAGGCCTCTCCATGCGAAGCATGGTCAAGGTTGCCTCATTGGCTGCGATGAAGCGTGCCTCATCGGTCAGCGCTATCGGCTGAACGGTATTTTCAAAAAGGGCACGGAAACGCTCTTCGCTTTCTTCCAGATGGACGGTCTTGGCCTCCAGCTCCCGTGTCTTTCGGGCAACGGCAACTTTGAGCAGGCGGACCCAGAATGCCATGGCTGCGCCCAATAGAAGCAGGGAGGCAAAGGCAATGCCGACTATTTTCGAGTATGGCTCCCAACGAATGGGGGTGCCCATCCATTTCTTGTTTAGTGCCTGGAGTTCGTCCTCGCCGATCGCTGCAGTACCCCGTTCAATCTGCTCCAGGATGGCTTCATCGCCCTTTCTGACGGCACGGTGAAACTGGCCCTTATAGAGTTCGAACGCCTTGACGAACTCATTGTGGATGCCTGCCCGGTACAGGTAATAATTCGCAGGACCTTCATCCATACAGAAGAGCTTGATGTCGCTTTTGCTCGCTTCTTCAATCAGGGCCATGTAGCTCCGTCGAGTTACCAGCGAGGTGATGCCCCTTCTCTGTAACTCGTCGACGCAGGCGTCTCCTGTCTCGACGCCAATCTGAAAGCCGCGCAGCGAATTCGGGTTGTGAATTCCGCTGATGGACCGATGCGCATAAATTGCAACAGGCAGCGTTGCGTACGGTTTGGAGAAACTGTAAATAGCCTCGCGTTCGGGTATTTTGAAAATCGCATCGATGACGTCGAACTCGCCAGCACGCATCAACCGCTGGGCGTCGCTCCAGTTGGTCGCGACAAATCTGACGTGTATGCCCGTCTTTTTCTCCCACAGCTTCCAGAAGTCGACGAGGTAACCTTCGGGGTGACCGTCAGCGTCAAGAAAAATATAGGGCGGATAGTTGTCGTCACTGACGACGGATATGGTTTTAGCCGGCGTGCTAACGTCAGCGGCTATCGCCAGTAGTGATGTTCCACACTGGGCAAGAACAACTGCCAGCATCTTCACGAGTCGATTCATGACATCCAAAATGCTTCGATGGCAGCCTGTGCTCTTGGCTTGCGGAAACCAAGCTCATTGGTAGGTGTAAGGATTCTCTTTGTAGCGGACGTTCTACCACGACAAGCTTGGGCAGGCGTGATGCAATCTCCACGGAAGGCCGGCATTTATGTGAAAAATTGAGTCCTGTCCCCATCGATCATCCGGGACGGGGAGATTTTGGCTGCTCGCCATGCAATCTATGCCAACGCCCGAGAGCGCCATCCGGCCCGCTGGAGAGGAAATACTCGGGACTGGTCACCCGTCACTACCGTGACCCTCAATCCCGAACGAGAGGCTGTCGTTGCCATCGGGAATAAACAGCACATGGTTGCATGACTCAGGCGACAGCTATCTTGACGTGCGTCGCCTAGTAGGAGGCGGATTTCTGGGACAGGCTGCATGAGGTGCTATTGGCTCGCTTGCGCACGGTTGACAAGCTCGATTGGTCCCGTTACAGCGCCGATTCTTCCTCCATTCGCGCAGTGGGTGCAGGTCAAAAACAGGACCCAATCCAACAGATTGCGCACGCCCCGGCTCCAAGCACCACCTTATCACCGAAGCGCAGGGCATTCCGCTGGCCGTTATCCTGACGGGCGCCAATCGCAACGACGCAACTCAACTTTGTGCTGTGGAGAAAAGCTTCCTCAGACGCCTGATGAACCCTGAGCCAGGACCGCCCCGACCTCGTTGAGGCCATCCCATTGAGATCCACGCAATAGCCCTCCGGCAAGAGCAGGTTGCGGGCGCCTTCCTTGCCCGTGCGCGGTTTGGTCCAAGGCCGAACAGCAGACTAATTTTGCTGATCAGGTAATCAGTAGACTGCTCATGAATCAGTAGCGAGGTGATCACGAGTCAGTAGAACGAGTGATCATATCCGCCAGAATCTGCACCCCCACCCCTCTCCCGCCTTCAGGCGGGGGGCTTAATTGAGTGAATTGCGTTTCAGCCTTCCCACGACCCGCAGGGGGAAGGCGTCATCAGCCGTTCCAGATCGAATCCAGCAGTGCCGCGTCACCCATCACGCCGGACAGCGTTACCGGGTGCAGGAAGGCGTAATCGATGACCGCCTCGGCCTTCTTGGCGGTGGTGGCGTCACCATTCACCTTGCCCAATAGATCGTTGACTGCGGCATCGAAGCCTTCCGAGGGTTGCTGCGACAGTTGATTGGCGTAATACATCGCCACATCGTGCTTGTTGCCGAGCAGGCCGCGGTCTTCCGGGCCGCTGCCGCTGGAGTAGGCGCCCAGAATCACATTAGCGATGAACACGCCGCGCCCGCTCAGATCGGTCGAACCGCGGCTGTCCAGATCTTGAGTCCAGTAGTCCCAGCCGGCGGCATCGGGCTCGCGGTTGAAACAGTTCTCGTAGATCAGCTTCACAAAATCGCGGTTGGAACTGCCTGCAGGGAACAGCGCTTGCGCCTCGGTGCTCTTGGCGAATTGTTGGGCGATGACGGTGAAATCCTGGCCGCCTTGCAAGCTCTGCTGCTGCCAGTATTCCAGCCCGCCCACGTCCGGCGCCCGGCCGAAGAAGGCCAGATACAGGTCGGTCAACTTGCTGAGTTGATCCTGCGCCTTGCCCGACACCAGATCGACCAGCGCAATGCTGGTCTTAAACTGGCTGCCGAACTCGACCGACTCCACGCCATACAACTCCAGGCTGTAGCCGCCGCCATAGCTGCCGGCCGCACCCTCGGCTGTGCTGCTCAGTTGATAGGTATTTGGGAACAGCGGCAGGTAGACGCTGTCGTTACCCGCGCCGGCGTCTACCATGGCACTGCCCGGATTGACGGTCAGGTGATCGTTGCCGCCACTCCCGGTGAGGGTCTGGACATGGTCGAGCACGGTGGCTGTGGCCGCGCTGCTTACGCTCTCGGCGGCACCGCCGCCATCGATGTAGCTGGCCACTACGCTGATGGCCTTGCCGACCAGGGCATGGCTGAGGGGCAGGCTGCTGCCGGTCGCACCAGTAATGGCCTTACCATCAGCCAGCCACTGGTAAGCGATGGCGCCCAGGCCGTCGGCGTCGGCCAAGGTGTTGCTGGCACTCAGCACTTGGTCCTGCTGGGCTGTGCCTGCGATGCTGACGCTGCCTGTTGGAGCGCTGTTGACATTTGACACGGCGGTGGTAGCCGCGCTGACCACGCTCTCCACCGTACCAAAACCGTCGGTGTAGCTGGCCTTGACGGTGATGATCTTTCCGATAAGTGCCTTGGTAAGGAGCAGGTTATTACTTGTGGCATCACTGATGGCTTTGCCATCGGCCAGCCATTGATACGAGAGGGGACCCATTCCGTTGACATCTGACAGCGTGCTGAACGCTATCAATGTTCCCCCCGTTTGGGCTGCGCCAAGAATTTCAATTGTGCCACTGGGCGGTGAGTTGGGCAGTATCGGGGTGTTCTTATCCGGCTGGGTCAGGAAGGGTTGGTAATCTATGATTGAGGCGGAGGACAATGAATCGGATTTATCATAAATCCGGTCGGCAATATTGGCCGTGTTTGTCGTTCCGAAATAATTGTTTTCGGCAAACATGGCGGCACTGCTATAGCCGTCCGGCAACATCAGCGCCAACTTGTCGGTGCTCAGAAAGCTGTTATATTGAACAATCAAATTAACGCCGCCATAACTGGCCCAATTCTCGATCGCCGGATTTCCTAGGCTATAATCAACGTTAACAGTTTGTCCGGAAAATACGTTATTGGTAACGTAAACCTTGACTCCACTGGTGCCAATGCTCAAGCCGCTTGAGCGCAAGAAGACGTTGCGCTCAAAGTGGCTTTCGGAAACCGGATACCAAATATAGAAACCCGTTACCGACGTAAACAAAGAGTCGGTTACATCAAAGCTGCCATAACTAGCATTCCCTGTGGCAGGCAAAAAAGCCCCACCGTTGATGTGGGCATGCTCGATGTCAATGTTGCCAGGCTGAGAGTTATCAGAGCTAAAAGTAAAACTAGTGTTATTAAAGTTGATGGTCTGGCTTGTCGTACCAATAGCCTTTAAAGCTCCGAAAGTCTGTATCTGATAGCCATTTCCATTTACCACCGCGCCGGACTCAATTGTCAACGTCACGCCATGCGCAATTTGAACATTCGCTGTCAAATCTATTGTTTGACCTGCATGCCAGACAGTATCGGTGGTTATTATTGTATTGTTGGCCATAACTCCTCCTGTGAAATTAGAACTTAAAATACTTCTACTGAAAAACAAGAAAGTGCATCTGCACTCGTGTGATTGATGGGTTGTGACCAACGCCACTTGACGGACATCCTGCTCCCCCTTGTCAAACCATCGTCAAGCAACTGCGCCCAACGATCCTGAGCTACCAACCGTTCAGAGGTTTGGCTATGGGCCTGCAGTGGCAGTACATTCGAACGCGGTGCGGCTAGAGGCGGTAGAGCAAGCACGAACAGCTGGTTCTTCATTGCATCTGGTTATGGCATGGCGATGGACAGAGATATCGCACAGCAACCAGTGGGGCCGATACGGAACAGTTCACATTTCTCAGATTTTGCAGACAAGATCAGAGTTCGGCGTTTTCGTCATCTTTCCGCGTGCTAGACCCAGCCCACGCCCCTCCGACTTGAACATTCACCGCCCAAACTTGAACTCGTTCACCTCCGACTTAGAAGCCCTAACAAAAAGACCCATTTCCCCCTGTTCACGATGGTCGAATTTCGTTAACCTCAGCCTTGTTTCTTTGAATAGAGGACATGGCCAAAGCACTTCTCGACGACGATCTGTGGGCCTTGATCGAACCGTTGCTCCCTCCCGCCAAGCCCCGTCGGAGCAAGTATCCAGGGCGCAAGCCGCTCGATGATCGAGCGGTTCTGACCGGCATCCTGTTCGTCCTGCAAAGCGGCATCCCTTGGGAGATGCTGCCCCAGGAAATGGGCTGCGGCTCGGGCATGAGTTGCTGGCGGCGCCTGCGTGCCTGGCAAGAGGCCGGTGTCTGGGACCGGCTGCATGAGGTGCTGCTGGCTCGCTTACGCACGGCCGACAGGATCGATTGGTCCCGTTGCATCGTCGATTCTTCCTCCATTCGTGCTGTGGGTGCGGGTCAAAAACAGGACCCAATCCCACCGATCGCGCACGCCCCGGCTCCAAGCACCACCTGATCACCGAAGCGCAGGGCATTCCGTTGGCAGTCATCCTGACCGGCGCCAATCGCAACGACGTAACCCAACTTTTGCCCTTGGTCGAAGCCATTCCACCTATTCGTGGCAAGCGGGGGCGCCCACTCTCCAAGCCCCGCATCATCCAGGCCGACCGTGGCTACGATCACGACAAGTACCGCCGGCCCCTTCACGCTCAAGGCATCAAAACCGAGATCGCCCGGCGCAACACGCCGCACGGCAGCGGCTTGGGCAAAACCCGCTGGGTGGTCGAGCGAACCATTGGCTGGCTCCACAATTACCGACGCCTGCGGGTTCGATTCGAGCGATTGGCCGTCATTCACGAAGCCTTTATCAAGATCGCCTGCAGCCTCATTTGCTGGCGAAAGCTGAACTGCGCGGAAAACTCATTTTGTTAGAGCTTCTTAACCGCTCGTCCCTCGGACCTGAACTTTTTCTCCGCCGACTTGAACTCACTTCGCTCAGACTTGAACCATCGAAGCCGCGACTTAAGCCAGCTTCCCCCGGAGCGAAGCCAGTTCAAATCCAAGCTGAACAAGTTCAACTAAAACTTGAGCCCACTTCCCTCCGAGCATCGGAAGTTCCCCTCAGAGGGAAGCCAGTTCAAGTCCACGCTGAGCCAGTTCAACTAAAACTTGAACCCACCTCCCTCAGAGCATCAAAAGTTCACCTCCGAGTTAAGCCAGCTCCCCTCGGAGGGAAGCTCATCAAGCCGAAAGCCCACCCGGCTCAGCTGAACCTTGACCCCGCTCCCCCCGCCCGCGAAACGCCTGCGGTGAAAGCCCCGTCCACCCCCTGAATGCGCGGGAAAAGCTCTTCTCGTTGCTGAACCCCACCAATGCCGAGATCTGCTTGATGGAGCGGGAGCTGCGGTCGAGGAGCTCGATGGCTTGGTCGCGGCGGGTTTCGTCTTTGAGTTGTTGCAGGGAGGCGCCTTCGTCTTGCAGTTGGCGGTGCAGGGTGCGCACGGAGATGTGCAGGTGCCCGGCGACTTGTTCGGCGGTGGCGCTGCGGTTGCCGGCGCTTTGCAGGAACTGGCGGACGCCCTGGACGAGGAGGCGGTCGCGGCGGTATTGCAGCACGGTCAGCGGCAGGGCGCGCTGGAGCATGGCGCGCAGGGCGTGTTCGTCGCGGCGGATGGGCAGATCCAGGTAGCGGGGTTCGAAGCGGATGGCGGCTTGCGGGGCGTCGAAGCGTACCGGGCCGGGGAAGAGGAGTTCGTAGGCGTCGGCGTGGGGCGGGGCGGGGAAGGGGAAGCTGCTTTCCTGCAGCGGGATGCGCGAGTCGATGGCCCAGCAGGCGTAGCCGAGCACGTAGCGCAGCAGGGTGACGAGGCAGAACTCGTGCATGGGGCCGAGGTCGCGCTGGGGCGTGATGCTCAGGCGGGCCGAGGTGGGTGTTATTTCCAGTTCCAGCGCGATGTCGTCGGTGAGCAGGCGGTGGTGGCGGCACCAGCGCTTGAGGGCGACGCCCAGGTCCGGCGAGGTGATCGACGCGCGGCACAGCATGCCGTAGCTGCCCCACGGCAGGCGGCGCAAAAACCAGCCCAGGGCTTCATCGTCGAGTTCCTGCATCGCGTGGCCGGAAATGACCTCCATCTGGGCGGCGGTGACGCGCGCCGTTGGGTCGTCGAGGAGGCGTGGGTCGATCTCGGCGCGGGCCAGCGCATTGGCCGGATCTCGTCCATAACGGTGGTAGGCGAGCACGATGGCGCGGATGAAGGCAATCGGCGTGGCGGCGCGGCCACCGCTGAGGGAAGCGGGCAGGGCGATCTTGGCGGGCATGGCGCGGATTCTCGACGCCGGTGGCACGATTTGCAACCTCGATGGCGCCTGCGGCACCGCGTTCCGGCGTACGCTGGCGAGCATTCGGCATCGGCGCTGCAAGCGCGCGCCGTGCTGCCAGACAACGATCAGTGGAGGAGACCCGCCCATGAACATCCCCAGCCTCAACTTCCATCTCGGCGAAACCATCGAAGCCCTGCGCGACACCGTGCAGGCCTTTGCGGCCAAGGAGATCGCCCCGCGCGCCGCGGACGTGGACCGGGACAACCTCTTTCCGGCCGACCTGTGGAAGAAGCTCGGCGACCTGGGCCTGCACGGCATGACCGCGCCGGAGGAATACGGTGGCACCAACATGGGCTACCTGGCCCACATCATCGCGCTGGAAGAGGTGTCCCGCGCGTCGGCCTCGGTGGGTCTGTCCTACGGCGCGCATTCCAACCTGTGCATCAACCAGATCCGCCGCAACGGCAGCGAAGCACAGAAGCAGAAATACCTGCCCAAGCTGATCTCCGGCGACCACGTGGGCGCACTGGCGATGAGCGAGCCGAACGCCGGCTCCGACGTGGTGAGCATGAAGCTGCGCGCCGACAAGAAGGGCGACCGCTACGTCCTCAACGGTTCCAAGATGTGGATCACCAACGGCGGCGACGCCGACACGCTGGTGGTGTATGCCAAGACCGACATCGAGGCCGGCGCCAGGGGCATGACTGCCTTCATCATCGAGAAGGGCATGCAGGGCTTCAGCCACGGCACCCACCTGGACAAGCTGGGCATGCGCGGCTCCAACACCTTCCCGCTGTTCTTCGACGACGTGGAAGTGCCGGCAGAAAACGTGCTCGGCGGCGTGGGCAACGGCACCAAGGTGCTGATGAGCGGCCTCGACTACGAGCGCGCGGTGCTGTGCGGCGGCCCGCTGGGGATCATGGCGGCTTGTATGGACGAAGTGGTGCCCTATCTGCACGAGCGCAAGCAGTTCGGCCAGAGCATCGGCGAGTTCCAGCTGATGCAGGGCAAGCTGGCCGACATGTACTCCACCTGGATGGCGACCCGCGCCTACGTGTATGCGGTGGGCCAGGCCTGCGACAAGGCCGACCACGCGCGCACGCTGCGCAAGGACGCGGCCGGGGCGATCCTGTACTCGGCAGAGAAGGCCACCTGGATGGCCGGCGAGGCGATCCAGACCCTCGGCGGTGTCGGCTACACCAACGACTACGCCACCGGCCGCCTGTGGCGCGACGCCAAGCTGTACGAGATCGGCGCCGGTACCAGCGAGATCCGCCGCATGCTGATCGGTCGCGAACTGTTCTCCGAAACGGCCTGAGCGGAGCCGCAGCGATGACCGTCATCAAATCCAGCATCAATCCCCGCTCGCCGGAATTCCAGGCCAACGCGGAAGCCATGGGGCGCATCGTCGCCGACTTGCGCGACAAGGCCGGCCAGGTGTCCCTCGGCGGCGGCGAAGCGGCCCGCGCCAAGCATGTGGCCCGCGGCAAGCTGCTGCCCCGCGACCGGGTGGACCACCTCCTCGATCCGGGCACGGCCTTCCTCGAAATCGGCCAGCTGGCCGCCTACGGCATGTACGGCGGCGACGCGCCGTCGGCCGGGGTGATTGCCGGCATCGGCCGGGTCAGCGGCGTGGAGTGCATGATCGTCGCCAACGACGCCACCGTGAAGGGTGGCACCTATTACCCGATGACGGTGAAGAAGCACCTGCGGGCCCAGGAGATCGCCCAGCAGAACAAGCTGCCGTGCCTCTACCTGGTGGATTCCGGCGGCGCCTTCCTGCCCAAGCAGGACGAGGTGTTTCCGGACCGGGACCACTTCGGGCGGATCTTCTTCAACCAGGCCAACATGTCCGCCGAGGGCATTCCGCAGATCGCGGTGGTGATGGGCTCATGCACCGCCGGCGGCGCCTATGTGCCGGCGATGAGCGACGAGACCATCATCGTCAAGAACCAGGGCACCATCTTCCTCGGCGGTCCGCCGCTGGTGAAGGCGGCCACCGGCGAGGTGGTGACGGCCGAGGATCTGGGTGGCGGCGACGTGCATACGCGCATCTCCGGCGTGGCCGACCACCTGGCCGAGAACGACACCCATGCGCTGCACATCGCGCGGCGCATCGTCGGCACGCTGAACCGCACCAAGCCGACCGACCTCAAGCTCGCCGACGCGGAAGAGCCGCTGTACGACCCGGCCGAGATCTACGGAATCATCCCCACCGACACCCGCAAGCCCTACGACGTGCGCGAGGTGATCGCCCGCATCGTCGATGGCTCGCGCTTCGACGAGTTCAAGGCGCGCTACGGCACCACGCTGGTCACCGGCTTCGCGCACCTCTACGGCATGCCGGTGGGTATTGTCGCCAACAACGGCATCCTGTTCGGCGAGTCGGCCCAGAAGGGCGCCCACTTCATCGAGCTGTGCGCCCAGCGCGGCGTGCCGCTGGTCTTCCTGCAGAACATCACCGGCTTCATGGTCGGCCGCAAATACGAAAACGGCGGCATCGCCAAGGACGGCGCCAAGATGGTCACCGCGGTCGCCACGGCGCAGGTGCCCAAGCTGACGGTGCTGATCGGCGGCAGCTTCGGCGCCGGCAACTACGGCATGTGCGGCCGCGCCTACAGCCCGCGCTTCCTGTGGATGTGGCCGAACAGCCGCATCTCGGTGATGGGCGGCGAGCAGGCCGCCAGCGTGCTGTCCACCGTGCGCCGCGAGGGCATCGAGGCCAAGGGCGGCAGCTGGAGCCGCGACGAGGAGGAAGCCTTCAAGTCGCCGATCCGCCAGCAGTATGAGGACCAGGGCCATCCGTACTACGCCACCGCCCGCCTGTGGGACGACGGCGTCGTCGATCCGGCCCAGACCCGCCGCGTGCTCGGCCTGTCCCTGTCGGCCAGCCTCAACGCGCCGATCCAGCCGACCCGCTTCGGCGTGTTCCGGATGTAAGGGGCCGCCATGTACGAGACGCTGGAAATCCTCCGTGACGGCCCCGTCGCGACGATCTGGATGAACCGCCCGGAGGTGCATAACGCCTTCAACGAGCAGCTCATTGCTGAACTCACCGCCGCCTGCCAGGCCCTCGACGCGGACGCCAGCGTGCGCGTGGTGATGCTCGCCGGGCGTGGCAAGAGCTTCTCGGCGGGCGCCGACCTCAACTGGATGAAGCGCGCCGGCGCGGCCACGGTCGACGAGAACCTCGCCGACGCGCGGCGCCTGGCCGGCATGCTGCGGGTGCTTGCCGAGCTGCGCAAACCCACGCTGGCCCGCGTGCATGGCGCGGCCCTCGGCGGCGGCATGGGGCTGGCTGCCGCCTGCGACATCTGCGTGGCTGGCGAGGGGGCGGTGTTCGCCACGTCTGAAGTGAAGTTCGGGATCATCCCGTCGGCCATCAGCCCCTATGTGCTGCGCGCCATCGGTGCGCGCCAGGCTTACCGCTATTTCCAGAGCGCCGAGCGGATCTCCGCGACACGGGCTTATGAACTGGGCCTCGCCCACGAGGCAGTGCCGGCCGATGGGCTGGACGCCAAAGTCGGTGAGATCGTCACCGCGCTGCTGCAGGGCGGGCCGCTGTCCCAGGGCGCCGCCAAGGATCTGATCCGTGCGGTGGCCGACCAGCCCGTCGATGACGCCTTGGTCGAAGACACCGCCCGCCGCATCGCCAGCCTGCGCGCCACGCCGGAAGCCCACGAAGGCCTCGCCGCCTTCCTCGACAAGCGCCCGGCGGCGTGGATCGCGGATAAACAATAAGAAGGGAGACAGCATGTTCAACAAGATCCTCATCGCCAACCGCGGGGAAATCGCCTGTCGCGTCATCAAGACGGCGCGGCGGCTCGGTATCAAGACGGTGGCGGTGTATTCCGAGGCGGATGCCGGCGCGCGCCATGTGCGCCTGGCCGACGAGGCGGTGCTGATCGGGCCGGCGGCTGCGCGGGAGAGCTATCTGGTGATCGAGCGGATCATCGACGCCGCCAAGCAGACCGGCGCCCAGGCGATCCATCCGGGCTATGGTTTCCTGTCGGAGAACGAGGACTTCTGCCATGCCTGCGAGCAGGCCGGCATCGTCTTCATCGGGCCACCGGTGTCGGCGATCCGCGCGATGGGCTCCAAGTCGGAAGCCAAGAAGCTGATGGAAAAGGCCCAGGTGCCGCTGACCCCCGGCTACCACGGCGACAACCAGGAGCCGGGTTTCCTCAATGTGCAGGCGGACGCCATCGGCTACCCGGTGCTGATCAAGGCGGCAGCCGGCGGCGGCGGCAAGGGCATGCGGCTGGTGGAGCGCAGCGAGGACTTCCTCGACGCGCTGGCGTCCTGCAAGCGCGAGGCGGCGTCCAGCTTCGGCAGCGACCATGTGCTGGTCGAGAAATACCTGACCCGGCCGCGCCACATCGAGATCCAGGTTTTCGGGGACACGCTGGGCAACTACGTCTATCTGTTCGAGCGCGACTGCTCCGTGCAGCGCCGCCACCAGAAGGTGCTCGAAGAAGCGCCGGCGCCGGGCATGCCGGCGGAGCGCCGCGCGGCGATGGGCAAGGCTGCCGTCGATGCGGCGCGGGCGGTGGGCTACGTGGGCGCCGGCACGGTGGAATTCATCGCCAACCAGGACGGCACCTTCTACTTCATGGAGATGAACACCCGCCTGCAGGTGGAGCATCCGGTGACCGAGATGATCACCGGCCTGGACCTGATCGAGTGGCAGCTCCGCGTGGCGTCCGGCGAGCCCTTGCCGCTGGCCCAGGAGCAGCTGGCGATCAACGGCCATGCGCTGGAGGCGCGCATCTACGCGGAAGATCCGGCCAAGGGCTTCCTGCCCTCCACCGGCAAGCTGCTGCATCTGGCGCCGCCGGAAGAGGGCATGCATGTGCGCGTGGATACCGGCGTGGAGGAGGGCGACGAGATCTCGCCCTTCTACGATCCGATGATCGCCAAGCTGATCGTCTGGGACGTGAACCGCGACCGGGCGCTGGCGCGCATGCTGCAGGCGCTGGCCGAGTATCGCGTCGTCGGCGTGGCCAACAACATCGAGTTCCTGTCCCGCCTGACGGCCTGCCCGGCCTTCGCCAACGCGGACCTGGACACCGGCCTGATCGAGCGCGAGAAGGACTATCTCTTCCCGGCCCAGCAGCAGCCGACCCGCGAAGCCTGGCTGGCCGTGGCGCTGGCCGAGTTGCTGCGCGAACGCCAGCGTGCTGCGGCGATGGCGGCGCGGCATCCCGAGCCGGCCTCGCCGTGGCACCAGCGCGACGGCTGGCGCATGAACGCCCCGGCGGCCCGCAACCTGATGTTCCGCTTCGGCGACGTGCAGAAGACCCTGCGCGTGGCGGCCCATGGCGAGCGCTTCGACATTACGCAGGACGGCGTGACGAGCACGGTGAGCGGCAGCCTCAACCCGCGCGGCCTGCTGCGGGCCGAATTCGACGGCCTGCGCACCACCGCGACGGTGGTGGTGGCTGGCGAGCGTCGCCACGTCTTCGGGCACGGCCACACCTGGCAGTTTGCCGCGGTGGACCCGCTGCATCACAGCGGCGAAGGCGGCGGTGCCGAAGGCGGCCTGCTGGCGCCGATGCCCGGCAAGGTCATCGCGCTACTGGCCGAGGCCGGCACCACGGTGGCCAAGGGCGCACCGCTGCTGATCCTCGAGGCGATGAAGATGGAGCACACCATCACCGCGCCGTCCGCCGGCCTCGTCAAGGCCTTCCGCTTCGCCGTCGGCGACCAGGTGGGTGACGGCGCCGAGCTGGTGGAGTTTGAGGCGGCTACGGAGTAAGGCAACACGGCGAGGGGCGACATAGATCGCCCCCGCCCGCTGGGCATCATTCCCCCGGGGCGCGTTCCTGCGCCCCCGACAGATCCAATCCGCCAGCCCGCGCAGACGGGAGCGGAACGCAGCAATCCACAACCAAGATGTGAGGAGACCCATGAACGCGCTGAGCTACGTCCACGGAGCATCGAACAAAGCCCTGATCGGCCAGACGATTGGCCACCATTTCGACCTGGCCTGCGCCCTGCACGCGGAGCGGGAGGCACTGGTGGTACGCCACCAGAACGTACGCCTCAGTTATGCGGAGCTGCGCCTGAAGGTCGATGCGCTGGCCTGCGGCCTGCATCGCCTGGGCCTGCAACCTGGGGAGCGGATCGGTATCTGGTCCCAGAACCGGCTGGAATGGACGCTGACCCAGTTCGCCACTGCCAAGGCCGGCCTGGTGCTGGTGAACATCAACCCGGCCTACCGGCGCAGCGAGTTGGAGTACGCGCTGAACAAGGTCGGCTGCCGGGCGCTGATCCTGTCGCCGTCCTTCAAGAGCAGCAGCTACCTGGAAATGCTGGCCGATCTGGCGCCGGAGCTGGGCCATTGCGAACCTGGCCTGCTGCGCGCCCACAAGCTGCCGAGCCTGGAGATCGTCGTCCGCCTGGGCGCCGAGCACACGCCGGGCATGCTCAACTTCGACAGCCTGTGCGCGACGCCGAGCCGCGACGAACTGGCGGAACTGGAAGAACTGGGCGAGCGCCTGCAGTTCGACGATCCGATCAACATCCAGTTCACGTCGGGGACGACCGGCAATCCCAAGGGCGCCACGCTGTCCCATCACAACATCCTCAACAACGGCTATTTCGTCGGCGAGGCGATCCGCCTGGTGCCGGGCGACCGGGTGTGTATCCCGGTGCCGCTGTACCACTGCTTCGGCATGGTGATGGGCAACCTGGGCTGCCTGACCCACGGCGCGACGATGGTCTATCCGGCCGAGGCTTTCGAGCCGCTGGCGGTGCTGCAGGCGGTGGCGGAAGAGAAATGCACCGCCAGCTACGGCGTGCCGACGATGTTCATCGCCCAGCTCGACCACCCGGAGTTCGCGCGCTTCGACCTGTCCAGCCTGCGCACCGGCATCATGGCCGGCAGCCCGTGCCCGATCGAGGTGATGAAGCGGGTCATCGAGCGCATGAACATGAGCCAGGTGACTATCGCCTACGGCATGACCGAGACCTCGCCGGTCAGCTTCCAGAGCGCCACCGACGACAGCATCGAGCGGCGCGTTTCTACGGTGGGCCGCGTACAGCCTCATTGCGAGGTGAAGATCGTCGACAGCGACGGCCGCATCGTGCCCAGCGGCACGCCGGGCGAGCTGTGCACCCGCGGCTATTCGGTGATGCTCGGTTACTGGGGCGACGACGCGAAGACCGCCGAAGCCATCGACACGGCCGGCTGGATGCACACCGGCGACATCGCGACGCTGGACGACGAGGGCTTCTGCAACATCGTCGGCCGCAGCAAGGACATGGTGATCCGCGGCGGCGAGAACATCTACCCGCGGGAGATCGAGGAGTTTCTGTACCGCCACCCGAAGGTGCTGGATGTGCAGGTGGTCGGCGTGCCGGACAAGAAGTACGGCGAGGAGCTGTGCGCGTGGATCATCGTGCGGGAAGGGGAGCGCCTGACGGAAGAGGACGTGCGCGCCTTCTGTCAGGGGCAGATCGCTCATTACAAGATCCCGCGCTATATCTGCTTCGTGGACAGTTTTCCGATGACGGTGACCGGAAAGATCCAGAAATTCCAGATCCGCGAGAAAATGAAGCAGACCCTCGGCCTCGATGAGGCCGCGACAGCCTGAAGAAGAAAGGAAGCCATGAACCTGCCCCAGCGCGTACGCATCGTCGAAGTCGGCCCCCGCGACGGCCTGCAGAACGAGAAGAAGCTCGTCAGTACCGACACCAAGGTCGAGCTGATCGCTCGCCTTGGCGCCGCCGGACTGAAGGCCATCGAGGCGACGGCCTTCGTGTCGCCCAAGTGGGTGCCGCAGATGGGCGACAACGCCGAGGTGATGGCGCGCATCGTGCGCCTGCCTGGCGTCGATTACCCGGTGCTGACGCCCAACCTGAAGGGTTTCGAGGCGGCGCTGGTGGCGGGGGTGAAGGAGGTCGCGGTGTTCGCCGCGGCGTCGGAGTCCTTCAGCCGCAAGAACATCAACTGCTCGGTGGACGAGTCGCTGGAGCGCTTCGTGCCGGTGCTGGAAGAAGCCCGCGCCGCCGAGGTTCGGGTGCGCGGCTACGTGTCCTGCGTGCTGGGCTGCCCCTACGAGGGCGAGGTGGCGCCGGAGGCGGTGGCCGACGTGGCGGTGCGGCTCTATGAAATGGGCTGCTACGAGGTCAGCCTCGGCGACACCATCGGCACCGGTACGCCGGGCAAGACGCGCCGCATGCTTGACGCGGTGGCCCGCCGGGTGCCGATGGACAAGCTCGCCGGCCACTACCACGACACCTACGGGCAGGCGCTGGCCAACATCTACGCGTCGCTGGAAGCGGGCGTGGCGACCTTCGACACCTCGATTGCCGGCCTCGGCGGCTGTCCGTACGCAGTGGGCGCGTCCGGCAACGTGGCGACCGAGGACGTGGTGTACATGCTCGACGGCCTCGGTATCGAGACCGGCATCCAGCTCGATGCGCTGGTGGACACCGCCTGGTGGATCTGCAGCGAAATCGGCCGGGCCTGCGGCTCAAAGGTGTCATTGGCCCGGCGCGGCTGCGCGGCGGCTGCCTGATGGAAGTGGCCCGGACAGCCGGGCCACTGCGTCGCCTATTCGAAATCCGGCAATTGGGGCCGCGCCACCGGGTGGCCGGCGGCGGCCCAGGAATCGAAGCCCCCGGCGAGCGATTCGACCTTCAGGTAGCCCATGTCGAGCAGCGTGGCGGCGGCCAACGCGGCGCGTCCGCCGGTCTTGCAGTACAGCATGATCTGCAGGTCGCGGGCGGTGAGCTCCGGCGCTGCGCTCATGCGGAATTCCAGCATGCCGCGCGGGATGTTGATGGCGCCGGGAATGTGCCCGCCGGCGTATTCGTCGGGCTCGCGCACATCCAGCAGGATGTTGGCGTCGCGGATGGCCGCGTCGGCCTTGCTCATCTCGATTTCCGTGATCCGCTGCTTGGCGGCAGCAACCAGGTCGTGGGCTGATTTCATGGTTTCCTCGCAAAGGCTTGCGTGACTGACGTTCGCGCCTGAAGTGCGTGAACGTGGTTTTCGCTTTTGGTTTGGGTTTAATATTAGAAAATACTAATATTTTAATTGTAACCCATCCCACGAGGAGGAGACACATGGCCAGGATCGTTGTCGTCGGTGCGGGCATCGGTGGAGTACCCGCGGCTTATGAACTGAAAGCCCGGCTGGGCAAGGGGCATGAAGTCACGCTCGTCAATGCGAGCGACTACTTCCAGTTCGTTCCCTCCAACCCGTGGGTCGCGGTGGGCACACGCACGCGGGACGCGATCACCGTGCCGCTGCGTCCCCATCTCGAGAAGAAGGGGGTTGCTTTCGTGGCGCAAGCCGCCGCCACCGTGTTGCCCGCGCAAAATACACTGCAACTCGTCGATGGCAGCACGCTCGAATACGACTACCTCGTGCTGACGACCGGCCCCAGGCTGGCCTTCGAGGAGGTGCCTGGTGCCGGGCCGGTCGACGGACACACCCACTCGATCTGTACGACCGACCACGCCGAGCGGGCCCACGTGGCCTACCAGGACTTCCTGCACAACCCCGGCCCGGTGATCGTCGGTGCGATGCCTGGCGCCAGCTGCTTCGGGCCGGCCTACGAGTTCGCCTTCATCCTCGACGCCGACCTGCGCCGCCGCAAGCTGCGCCACAAGGTGCCGATCACCTTCGTGACCAGCGAGCCCTACATCGGTCACCTGGGCCTGGGCGGCGTCGGCGATTCCAAGTCCATGCTGGAAAGCGAGTTCCGTAACCATGACATCAAGTGGGTGACGAACGCGAAGACGAGCCGCGTGGAGCCGGGCCTGTTGCATACGACGGAGCTCGACGGTCTGGGCAACCCGCTGCGGGATCATGAGCTGCCGTTCCGCTACGCGATGATGTTGCCGGCCTTCAAGGGCGTGGATGCGGTGGCCGGCGTGGAAGGGCTGTGCAATCCGCGGGGCTTCGTGTTGATCGACGAGCATCAGCGCAGCCGCGCGTACCGCAACATCTTCGCGGCGGGCGTGTGCGTGGCCATTCCGCCGGTGGAGGTGACCCCAGTGGCAACCGGTGCGCCGAAGACCGGCTACATGATCGAGACGATGGTCACGGCGATCGTGGACAACATCGCCGCCGATCTGGAAGGGAAGGAAGCGACCGCCAAGGGTACGTGGAACGCGATCTGCCTTGCGGACATGGGCGACAGCGGTGCGGCCTTCGTCGCCTTGCCGCAGCTGCCGCCGCGCAACGTCAACTGGTTCCGCAAGGGCAAGTGGGTCCATCTGGCCAAGGTCGCCTTCGAGAAGTACTTCCTGCACAAGGTGAAGGCCGGTACGTCCGAGCCGATCTACGAGAAGTACATCCTCAAGGCGCTGGGCATCCTGCGGCTGGAAGGCAAACCGCTCAACGGGGAGAAATCCGAAGTTCGATGATGCGCCCGGTCCGTGTCAGACCAGCGAGAAAGTCCGGGCCGGTGAAGGTCTGATGGTCCTTGACCAGGGCGCGGATCTGACGGACGGGAAAACCTTCATTGGCCAGTACGCTTCGCAGGCGGCGAACCCGCAGCCCAAGTGTGACGGGGTTGTAGCGGACGGCCGGAAATTCGCCGAAGCCGGCGATCCGGATCTGGGCCGCCGGTATGGTCTGCAGCAGGCTGACGGTCTCCACCAGCAGGGCCGTGAATTCCGGCGAGAGCTCCCGTCCATCGTCGAGGAAGGTGCTCCGGGTGTCCAGGAACAAGTCGATGCTGTCGGGACTCTCGCTGGTACGGAATGGAATGTTCAGGACGCGCGCACGCTCTCCGAGCGTAGCCACGATGTTCGACCAACCGGAATGCCGTGACTGCGGATGAGGCTTGTCGGTGCTTTCCGGCGGCACGGGTACGACATCGTCTGGCGTTGCAGCAATGGCCTGGCAGCCGATCAGGCTGGCGGTAGCGAGAAGGGACAACAACCGTAGACGCAGAACGGACGAGACTGTCAGGCTCATGAAGGAATTGTCGGGCGACCATGGACGGGGCGCCGATGTTGCCGCATCTGTTGAATATGGTCCATATCGTGCGTAAAAACATCACTTTTGCTGCAGCTGATCCCTATAAGTGGGCGCCCCAACTTGCGCAAGCATCGCGGCCTCACTATATTCAGCGACCTTGAAACCCACCCACCCCAGAGGAGCCTGTAGTTCATGAAAAAGTCCGCCCTGTTGACCGTACTGGCCGCCGCCGTGCTGGCCGCCTGCTCGTCGAACGCGCCGAAGACCGCCGCTACCACCGAGCAACCGGTGGCTGAGGCGTCCAAGGCTGTTCCGGCTCCGGCCCCCGCGCAAGGTCTGTCCGCCGCTGAACTCGAAGCCCGCAAGATTGCTGAAGAGCGCGCTGCGCTGGGCAAGCAGAGCGTTTATTTTGCTTTCGACAAGTTCAACATCGAAGCCAAGTACGCCGACGTGCTGAAGAACCAGGCCGCCTTCACCAATGCCCACGCCAACGACGCGATCAGCATCGAAGGCAACGCCGACGAACGCGGCAGCCGCGAGTACAACCTGGCCCTGGGCCAGAAGCGTGCCGAAGCCGTGCGCAAGGCGCTGGTCACGATGGGTGTCTCCGACGCCCGCCTGGAGGCCGTCAGCTTCGGTTCCGAGAAGCCCCGCGCCGACTGTCACGAAGAGAAGTGCTACGCCGAGAACCGTCGCGTGGACTTCAACCACAAGGACAAGTAATCCGCGTCCTGCCGCTTCAGTCCTGAACTGAACCGGCCGGACCTCGCGTTCCGGCCGGTGGCGTGGCGAGGCCCGCAGAACCCTTCCGAAAGGAGGGCGTCTGCGGGCCTCGTGGTTTTTAAGGCCGGCGATGCGTTGCTGCGTGCGTCAGCCGGTCGTGGAGGTGGCGCGGCGCAGCAGTTCGAGCTGCTCGTCGCGGCGGCGGGCGAAGCGCTGCTGCCACTCGGAAGGCTGCGCGCACAGGCTGACCTGCACGGCGGTGACCTTGTACTCCGGGCAGTTGGTGGCCCAGTCCGAGTTGTCGGTGGTGATCACGTTGGCGCCGGACTCTGGGAAGTGGAAGGTGGTGTAGACCACGCCTGGCTGCATGCGCTCGGTAATGGTGGCACGCAGCACCGTCTCGCCGGCCCGGCTGGCGATGCCGACCCAGTCGCCATCCCGGATGCCCCGGTCTTCCGCGTCCACCGGATGGATCTCCAGCCGGTCCTCGTCGTGCCAGGCCACGTTGGCGGTGCGCCGGGTCTGGGCGCCGACGTTGTACTGGCTGAGGATGCGGCCGGTGGTGAGGATCAGCGGGAAGCGCCGAGTGACCTTCTCGGTGGTCGGCACGAAGGCGGTCAGCATGAAGCGCCCCTTGCCGCGGATGAAACCGCCCACGTGCATCGTCGGCGTGCCGTCAGGCGCAGCCTCGTTGCACGGCCACTGGATGCTGCCCTTGCGTTCCAGCAGGTCGTAGCTGACGCCGTGGAAGCTGGGCGTCAGGCGGGCGATCTCGTCCATGATCTCGGACGGGTGGGCGTAGTGCATCGGGTAGCCCAGTGCCGCGGCGAGCGCCAGCGTGGCCTCCCAGTCCGCCTTGCCGGCCAGCGGCGGCATCACCTTGCGCACGCGGGAGATGCGCCGCTCGGCATTGGTGAAGGTACCGTCCTTTTCGAGGAAGCTGGAGCCGGGCAGGAAGACGTGGGCCCACTTGGCGGTTTCGTTGAGGAACAGGTCCTGCACCACCACGCACTCCATCTGCGCCATGGCGGCTTCCACGTGCTGGGTGTTGGGGTCGGACTGCACGATGTCCTCGCCCTGGATGTACATGCCCTTGAAGCTGCCATCCAGCGCCGCGTTGAACATGTTGGGAATGCGCAGGCCCGGTTCCGGATCGATGCTGACCTGCCAGGCGTCCTCGAAGAGGGCGCGGGTGGTGGCATCCGACACGTGGCGGTAGCCGGGCAGCTCATGTGGGAAAGAGCCCATGTCGCAGCTGCCCTGCACGTTGTTCTGGCCGCGCAGCGGATTGACGCCGACGCCGGGCCGGCCGACGTTGCCGGTGGCCATCGCCAGGTTGGCGATACCCATCACGGTCGTCGAGCCCTGGCTGTGTTCGGTGACGCCGAGGCCGTAGTAGATCGCCCCGTTGCCAGCCTGGGCGTACAGGCGGGCGGCGGCGCGGACGTCGGCCGCCGGCACGCCGGTGACGGGCTCCGCCGCTTCGGGGGAGTTCTCCGGCTGGGATACGAACTCGCGCCAGGCCTCGAAGGCTTCCTGTTCGCAGCGCTCGGCCACGTAGGCGTTGTCCACCAGGCCTTCGGTGACGATGGTGTGGGCCAGCGCGTTCACCATCGCCACGTTGGTGCCGGGGCGCAGCTTGAGGTGATGGGCGGCGGCCACGTGGGGCGTGCGCACCAGGTCGATGGCGCGCGGATCGACGACGATCAGCTGGGCGCCCTGGCGGATGCGCTTCTTGAGCAGGGAACCGAATACCGGGTGGCCGTCGGTGGGGTTGGCGCCGATCACCATCACCACGTCGGCCTTCAGCACCGACGCGAAGTCCTGGGTGCCGGCGGATTCGCCCAAGGTCTGCTTGAGGCCGTAACCGGTCGGCGAATGGCAGACGCGGGCGCAGGTGTCCACGTTGTTGTTGCCGAAGGCGGTACGGACCAGCTTCTGGACCAGGTAGGTCTCTTCGTTGGTGCAGCGGCTGGACGTGATGCCGCCCACCGCACCGCGGCCATACTTGGCCTGGATGCGCTTGAACTCGCCGGCGGCGTAGGTCAGCGCCTCGTCCCAGCTGACCTTCTGCCACGGTGCGTCGATGCTGGGCCGGATCATCGGCGTGGTGATGCGGTCGGTGTGGGTCGCGTAGCCCCAGGCGAAGCGGCCCTTCACGCAGGCGTGGCCCTGGTTGGCACCGCCGTCCTTGGCCGGCACCATGCGCACCACCTGATTGCCCTTGACCTCAGCCTTGAAGGCGCAGCCGACGCCGCAATAGGCGCAAGTGGTGGTGACGCTGCGCTCGGCCTGGCCGAGTTCGATCACCGATTTCTCCATCAGCGTGGCGGTCGGGCAGGCATTCACGCAGGCGCCGCAGGACACGCATTCGGAGTCCATGAAGGCTTGGTCCTGGCCCGGCGACACGCGGGAGTCGAAGCCGCGGCCGGAGATGGTCAGCGCGAAGGTCCCCTGGGTTTCCTCGCAGGCCCGCACGCAGCGGTTGCAGACGATGCACTTGGCCGGGTCGTAGCTGAAGTAGGGGTTGGACTCGTCCTTGCAGGGCTCGCTGAAGTGGTTCTCGCCCTTGAAGCCGTAGCGCACCTCGCGCAGGCCGACGACGCCGGCCATGTCCTGCAGCTCGCAGTTGCCGTTGGCGGAGCAGGTCAGGCAGTCCAGAGGGTGGTCGGAGATGTAGAGCTCCATCACGTTGCGGCGCAGCTCGGCAAGCTTGGGCGTCTGGGTGCGGACGACCATGCCCGCTTCGACGGGGGTGGTGCACGAGGCTGGGAAGCCCTTGCGGCCCTCGACCTCCACCAGGCACAGGCGGCAGGAGCCGAAGGGTTCCAGGCTGTCGGTGGCGCACAGCTTGGGGATGGAGCAGCCGGACTGGCCGGCGGCGCGCATGATGCTGGTGCCGGCGGGCACGCAGACCGGCTGGCCGTCGATGAGCAGGCTGACCGGGGTGTCGGATTCGCGGGCTGGCGTGCCGAAGTCGGTTTCGCGGGGCAGGGACATGGGGCGTTCCTTACTCGGCAGTGACCGGCGCGATGCCGAAATCCTGCGGGAAATGGGTGAGGGCGGATTTGACGGGGTAGGGGGCCATGCCGCCCAGCGCGCACAGGGAGCCGTTGAGCATGGTGTCGCACAGGCTGTCGAGGAGGGCCAGGTTGGCGTCCCTGTTCTCGTCGGCGATGATGCGGTCGATGACCTCCACGCCGCGCGTCGAGCCGATGCGGCACGGCGTGCATTTGCCGCAGGATTCCGTGGCGCAGAACTCCATCGCATAACGGGCCAGCTTTGCCATGTCGGCCGTGTCGTCGAAGGCGACCAGCCCGCCGTGGCCGATCATCGCCCCCATCGCCGCATAAGCCTCGTAGTCGAGGGGCACGTCGAACTGGGATTCCGGCACGTAGGCGCCCAGCGGGCCGCCGACCTGCACGGCGCGGATGGGTCGGCCGCTGGCCGAGCCGCCGCCGTAGTCGAGCAGCAGTTCGCGCAATGTGATCCCGAAGGCCTTTTCGACGAGGCCGGGATGGCGCAGGTTGCCGGCCAGCTGGAAGGGCAGCGTGCCGTGGGAGCGGCCCATGCCGTAATCCCGATAGAAGGCGGCGCCACGGGCGAGGATCAGCGGCACCGCGGCGAGGCTCATCACGTTGTTGATCACCGTCGGCTTGCCGAACAGGCCCTGGATGGCCGGCAGTGGCGGCTTGAAGCGCACGATGCCGCGCTTGCCCTCCAGGCTCTCGAGCATCGCGGTTTCCTCGCCGCATACGTAGGCGCCAGCGCCGAGGCGCACTTCCAGCTCGAAGCTGCGGCCGGAGCCGGCCACGTCGCTGCCCAGCCAGCCGGCCTCGCGGGCCTTGGCGATGGCCTGCTGCAGGGTGTGGAAGGCGTGCGGGTATTCGGAGCGCAGGTAGATGTAGCCGTGGCGGGCGCCCACCGCCAGGCCGGCGATGGTCATGCCCTCGATAAGGCAGTAGGGATCGCCTTCCATCAGCATGCGGTCGGAGAAGGTGCCTGAATCGCCTTCGTCGGCGTTGCATACCACGTATTTGTCCGGGCCGGCTGCATGCAGCACGGTGTTCCACTTGATGCCGGTCGGGAAGGCCGCACCACCGCGCCCGCGCAGGCCGGAGTCGGTGACTTCCTTGACGATCGTGGCGCCGTCCAGGCCGACCGCCTTCAGCAGGCCCTCGAAGCCGCCGTGGGCTTCGTAGTCGGCAAGGGACAGCGGATCGGTGATGCCGACGCGGCGGAAAGTCAGGCGTTCCTGCCCGGCGAGGAAGGGAATGTGCTCGGTCAGCCCGTGGCCCAGGCGATGCATGCCGCCTTCGTGAAAACCGGCATCGAACAGGGCCGGCACGTCCTCAGGCACCACCGGGCCGAAGGCCAGCCGCCCGGCGTGGCTATCCACCTCGACGAGGGGTTCCAGCCAGTACATGCCACGGGAGCCGTTGCGCACGACTTCGATGTCGAGGCCGCGGGCTGCAGCCTCGGCGGCGATGGCCTGGGCCACGTCCTCGGCGCCGACCGACAGGGCACCGGAATCGATGGGAACGAAGATGCGGATGCTCATGCCAGGACCTCCTCGCGCAGCCCCTCGATGACTCGGTCGAAGCGGGCGCAGCTGACCCGGCCGAGGATCTCGTCGCCGACGCGGATGGCCGGCGAACAGGCGCAGTTGCCGAGGCAATAGACCGGCTCGAGGCTCACTGCGCCGTCCTGCGTGGTCTGGTGCCAGTCGATGCCGAGGCTGCGCTTGGCGTGCTCTTCCAGCGCCACGCCGCCCTTCGCTTGGCAGGACTCGGCGCGGCACACCTGGATTACATGGCGTCCGGGCGGCGTCGTGCGGAAGTGGTGATAGAAGCTGACGACTCCGTGGATCTC
Organism: Zoogloea sp. GDB6; assembly: GCF_056724105.1. Lineage (NCBI taxonomy): Bacteria > Pseudomonadati > Pseudomonadota > Betaproteobacteria > Rhodocyclales > Zoogloeaceae > Zoogloea > Zoogloea sp. GDB6. The sequence goes on from NZ_CM161497.1 coordinate 2,489,227, forward strand.
GGCGCGGCTCTGGTTGAGTGCGGCGGCGATGACGGGAATCGCCTCGGGCGGCACCCAGCCGAGGGCGTCCTGTATCGCGTGCAGCATCGGCAGCAGGGCGCCGGGCCGGGGACGATGGGTGTCCACCGCGGCATGGATCGCTGCGAGGCGGTGTTCGGGCGGTGCGACCGAAGCGGGTGTCACGGACATGGCATTCCTCAAGGTGTGATGCGGCGGGGCGCCGTATTCAATTTGCGAGGAATGGTAGCCGGGCTTGCCGTGAATCGGCATCGAGAAAAGTCGAACGGCTGTTCGGTGCCTCCGAAGGGCCCTGCCTACTGAATGCAGCGACCGTCACAAGAATATAACTAAAGATATACATACTCCGGCCTCCCGCAGATTGTTGCTTTCTGTTTCGCCGTGCCGGTGGTCTGGTTTCGGTTGGAAACGAAGGCGCGACGCGGCTTTGTCCATTCCTATCGATACCGAGCATGAATATCCGACATCGCATCATCCTGCTGGTCGTCCTGAGCCTGACGGCGATGCTGTCCATTGGCGGCTATGCGGTCCTGCAGTCCCGCTGGAACGCTTCCGAAGTGCGCATCGTCACCGAGGGCATCGTGCCCAGCGCGCTGGCATCGGCCGACCTGGTCGCCCACCTGAAGGACGTCCAGCTGACGACGATGGAACTGGTTTCGGCACCGGACGCCAAGCTGGCGCTGCAGACCGAAGACAAGCTGAAGACCGACAAGGCGGCCCTGAAGGCGGCCATCGAACAGCAGGCGTCGCAGGCTACCAGCGACACCCAGCGTGGCCTCGTGGTACAGGCAAAGGAGAGTCTCGACAACTACTTCGCGGCCATCGATGACGCGACCCGCTTCAAGCTGTCCGGCCAGAAGGAGATGGCCGAGGCCGCCCTGTTCGGCGCGGTGGGCGAGTACCAGCGCGAGATTCAGTCCGTCGTCGAGACGCTGCGCATCGAGAAGAACCGCAGCAAGGACGGCGCCATCACCGCCCTCAACGACAGCCTGGCACAGACCGTGACCGGCATCTCGGCGGCGGCGCTGACCGCGCTGGCCATCCTCGCGGCAGTCGGCGGCATGCTGTACCGCCAGGTGGTACGTCCCATCGGCCGCATGCAGTCGATGATGACCGAGATCGCGTCGAACCAGGACTTCAGCCGCCGCCTGCCGGTCGAGCGGGAGGACGAGATCGGCCGCTCCATCGTCGCCTTCAACACGATGCTCGCCAAGATCGAGGAAAGCTCGGCCCAGCTGCGCCAGAAGACTGCCGACATCCAGACCATGCTGCAGAACATGCCCCAGGGCATCCTGACCATCGCCGACGGCAACCGTGTGCATCCGGAGTATTCGGTGTTCCTCGAGAGCATCTTCGAGACGCAGGCCATCGCCGGGCGCGACATGATGGAGCTGGTGTTCTCCGGCACCAATCTGGGCTCCGACCTGCTGTCGCAGATCGGAGCCGTTGGTGGCGCCTGCATCGGCGAGGACGCGATGAACTTCGAGTTCAACGCCCACCTTCTGCCCGGTGAGATCGAGAAGACCCTGGCCGACGGCCGCGTGAAGATCCTCGACCTCAACTGGTCGCCGATCACCGATGCGGACGGCAACACGGTGCGCCTGCTGCTGTGCGTGCGTGACGTGACCGAGCTGCGCAAGCTGGCCGCCGAGGCCAACGAGCAGAAGCGCGAGCTGGAGATCATCGGCGAGATCCTGGCGGTCAGCCAGGAGAAGTTCCATGAGTTCATCGCCGGCGCCCTCAAGTTCGTGGACGAGAACGAAGCCCTGATCCGCCAGCGCGACGAATTGCAGACCGGGACCATTGATCGCCTGTTCCGCAACATGCACACCATCAAGGGCAACGCCCGCACCTACGGTCTGCTGCACCTGACCAACCTGGTGCACGAGGCGGAGCAGACCTACGAGGCCCTGCGCCGCCCGCGTCCCGACATCGCCTGGGATCAGGAACAACTGCTCGGGGAACTCAACGGCGTGCGCGCCGAGGTGGAGCGTTACGCCCGCATCAACGAGGTCAGCCTGGGCCGCAAGGGGCCCGGCCGCCGCGGTGGCGTCGAGCGCTACCTGATGGTGGACCGGGAGCAGATCCAGCACACCCTGCAGCGCCTGGAAACGGTGAACACCGGCAACATGCGGGAACTGGTCGCCGCCCGCGACGAGGTACATCGCGTGCTGCGCCTGCTCGGCACCGAATCCATCAGCCACGTGCTGTCCGGCATCTTCGATTCCCTGCCGTCGCTGGCCCGGGAGCTGGGCAAGGTGGCGCCGATGGTCACCATCGACGACAACGGCTACGTGGTGCGCAGCCAGGCCGGCAGCCTGCTGAAGAACGTTTTCATGCACCTGATCCGCAACGCGGTGGATCACGGTCTGGAAACGGTGGACGAGCGGATGGCCGCCGGCAAGCCGCTGGCCGGGCTCATCTCCCTGGATGCCAACGTGCGTGACGGGCAGTTCCAGTTGGCGCTGCGCGATGACGGGCGCGGCCTGGCGCTGGCGCGCATCCGCCGCATCGCGGTCAACAAGGGTCTGATCGGCGAGGATGCGCAGCTCGACGACGTGACGACGGCCAGGTTGATCTTCCAGGCAGGTTTCTCGACGGCCAGCCACGTGACCGAGGTGTCCGGCCGCGGCGTTGGCATGGATGCGGTGCTCGACTTCGTGAAGCGCGAGCACGGGCGCATCGAGATCATGTTCCTGGACGATGCCGAAGGCGCTGACTTCCGCCAGTTCCAGATCGTCGTCTGCCTGCCCGACAGCTTTGCGGTACGTGTGGACATCGGGCCGGACGCCCGCGACGCGGACCTTCCGGTAGCCGAAAAGGCCCGGCAGGCAGCGGTTTGAGGGGACGAGCATGGACATGAACAGCAACAAACTGGTCGTCAGCAAGGTGCTGATCCTCGACGACGCGGTCGGGCATTTCGATGGGCTGAAGGCCTTCTGCGGTGATGCCGGCCTGCTCGGCATCCGTCCTCAGCAGGGCGATGCCGGCAGCGTGATGGGCATCCTGCGGTCCAACGTGGACCTGGGCGGCATCATGCTTTACGAGAACTACGGCGGTCCGGCCGGCGAAGGGCTGGCCCTCGCCCGGGAGATCCACGCGCTGCGCCCCGAGTTGCCGATCTTCCTGCGCCGCGACGCGGTTGCCAGTGTGGCCGGTCTGGCCGAGCGGGACGCGGCGATGTTCCGCTGCGCCTACACGCTGCAGGACCTGCAGCACCTGCGCGCCTCCCTCGACGCCTCGATCTTCAGCAGGGTCTATCCCAACGAGTTGGTGCGCGGCATCGCGGAGATGACGCGGACTTCGCTGGAAAGCCTGTTCCGCGGCTGCGAGGTGGACATGGAGACGCCCTACCTGGTGAAAGACCGGATCATCCACGGCGAGGTGTTCACGATGATCGCCATCGAGAGCAACTGGTGCCGCGGCTACATGATGCTGCAGGCCTCGGAGAGCGCCTTGCTGCGCCTGCTGGGCGAGGACTGCGAAGCGCGCGAGCCGATGGGCTTCCGCGAGCTGAACAACGTGCTCGGCGAGGCCACCAACCTGATCTGGGGTTCGTTCAAGAACCGCTATGTCGGGACGACCGACAAAGGGCTCCACGGCCAGACCCAGGTGCCGATCATCATCAACCATCACCGCAACTACATCTCCTTCGGCTCGGAGGATCCGCAGCTGTGCTTCAAGTACACGCTGCGTCCGCAGGGGCGGGAGGACGTGGCGGTGCCGGTTTACCAGCGCTTCGTGTTCAACCTGAGCTGGTCGCCGGAAGCCTTTCACGAAAATCCGTCGGTCGAGGCGCTGGTCGAATCCGGCGAGCTCGAACTGTTCTGAACATCCGTTTTTCAATTTTTGAGGAGTATTTCCCATGGCACAGGTTTTGGTCGTCGATGATTCCAGCACGGTCCGCAACGAAGTCTGCGATTTTCTGAAGGCCAACGGCCTGACGGTCAGCGCGGCGGTGGATGGCCGCGACGGGCTGGACAAGCTGAAGGCGGACCCGGGCATCAAGCTGGTTGTCAGCGACGTGAACATGCCCAACATGGATGGCCTGACGATGGCCGAGAAGATCCGCGGCGAGCAGCGCAACGCCAGCGTCAACATCATCATGCTGACCACCGAGAACAGCCCGGCGATGAAGGAGCGCGGCAAGGCGGCCGGCGTGAAGGGCTGGATCGTCAAGCCCTTCAACGGCCCGGCGGTGGTCGGCTCGCTGAAGAAACTGGTCGGCTGAGGAGCGCGGGCACGCGGAAACATCGATGGAAACGGGATTGAACGCCTTCCTGGTCGCGCTGCTCGGCGGCAGCCTCGCCACCTCCGTGTGGTGGTCGAAATGGACGCGGGTCCGCAAGAGCCATCGTTCGGCGCTGGCCGAGCGGGACCGGCTCATCGACGAGCTCGGGCCGCGCATCCCGCCGGCCGAGGCGGAGGCGACGCGGGCCTCGCTGCAGGCGCGCATCGATGCGCTGGAGCAGTGCCTTGCGGCCCAGCAGAGCAGCCACCAGGCGGCGCTTGCCCGTGGCCGCGAGGAGGCCGAGGCCGCAAACGCGGCCTCCCTCGCGGCGCTGGATGCGGCGCACCGGCAGAAGCTGGCCGAGCAACGCAGCGCGCTGGCCACGGAGCAGGGTGCCTGGCAGGGGAACGTGGCGTCCCTGCAGGGCATGATCCGCAGCCTGGAGCGCTGGCATGGCGAGATGCAGGCCATCCTGCGCAACAATCAGGAGCTCAAGAAGCAGAACGAGCAGTTCCAGAACATCAACAAGAGCGTGGTGATGCTCGCCCTCAACGCGTCCATCGAGGCAGCGCGGGCCGGTGAGCAAGGGCGGGGCTTCTCGGTCGTTGCCGATGGCGTGCGCGATCTGGCCCTGACGTCCACGCGCCTGGCCCAGGACTACAAGACCAACCTGGACAAGAACGACCTGATCACCACGACCACCTTCCAGGACATGCAGGCCAGCGGCAACATGATCCGCACTGCGCTGTTCGGGCTCGGTGCGACGACGGAGCGCATCGCCCAGATCGTCGCCGGGCAGGACGGATCGCATGATTAGCCGGGATGCGCGGGAGTCCATCGAATGGCTGTTCAACAAGGCCATCCGCGAGCACAGCGTGAATGCTGCGTCGGACAGGTGCGAGATCCATCCGCAAGCGAGCCGGGATGAAGCGGGAAGCGGCTCCACCGCCGATCTGGTGGTGCTCAACATTTCGTCCTACCTGTTCCGGATCGTCGCACTGTTCGAGTTCGAGCGGGAGGGCGGGATGAGGAGCCACCTGGCCGGACTCGCGGGTCTCGATGAACGGACGCTGGACGAAACGGTACTGTTCGATGCCTACGCGGAATTTGTGAACATGGTGTGCGGCGCGGTCAATCGCGGGCTCTCCGCGCGTTTTCATGCCGGCATGTCGACGCCCTTCTTCCTGGAGAGCGCCTGCGTGGATCATGTGGCGATCCTGCAGCCGACCGGGATCATCGCGCTGACGGCCACAATCAACGACACCGCCCGCTTCAGGCTGACCCTGTGCGTGCAGGTGGCGAGCAACGAGACGCTGGATTTCCGCCTCGACCGGCATGAGGAGCAGCAAGTGGAGTCGAGTGGCGAGCTGGAGTTCTTCTAGCGGCCTGGCGCTGCCCGTTTCAGTGACTATCTTACTTGCATATAAATGCGGAATGGCTAGAATTCACCGCACGACATCTTGATGAGTCATCTCCATCCGGGTGTCGTTCTGTAGATGACTCCCAGCTTTAGTCCGGCCACCCCCCTGGCCGGCTTTTTTTTGCCTTCTGCCCTTGCTCTTCGTGCCGTCCGCGCTCCGGGGGGCGATCGATCCGTGAGTGCCGTTTTCACCATTTTTTAGCGGATCGACCTCAATTTTTTTCATTTTTGTTCGCTAACAGTGCCGTCCAAACTGGTTAGGCACAAGAACAATGACGAACACCGCTTCCCGATTCGAAAACACCCGGCTCCTTCTCGTCGAGCCGTCGGCCCTGCAGGCCAAGATCATCCAGCGGGAATGCGAGGAAATCGGTCTGACTCGCGTCCGCACTGTCGGCAGCTCCGCGGAAGCGCTGGAGGCCATGCGCGTGGAGCGGCCGGATGTGGTGCTCAGCGCTCTCTATCTGCCGGATCTGCCCGGCACCGAGCTGGTGGCGGCGATGCGCACCGATCCGCGTCTTGAGGACGTGGCCTTCATCCTGATTTCCAGCGAAACCCGTCCGCAGGCCCTCGACCCCGTACGGCAAGCCGGCCTGTGCGGCATCCTGCCCAAGCCCTTCGATGCCTCCCAGCTGGCCAGGGCGATCAGCCGCACGATGGATCTGCTCGGCACTCGACGCGATCTGGAGAACGAGGTCGACCTGGAGGAGGTGCGCGTGCTGCTGGTGGACGACAGCCCCAATGCGCGCAAATTCGTCCGGCGCATCCTGTCCAACCTGGGCCTGCAGCACTTCATCGAGGCGGACAACGGGCGGGAGGCCGTGGTGCTGCTCGGTGACACGATGGTCGACCTGATCGTCACCGACTACAACATGCCGGAGATGGATGGGCGGGAACTCGTCGAATACGTGCGGACCCGCAGCTGGCAGCAGGCGGTACCGATCCTGATGGTGACCAGTGAGTCGGATGCCAGCCGTCTGGCCGCCGTGGAGCAGGCCGGCGTGTCCGGCATCTGCGACAAGCCGCTGGAGACGGACATGCTGCTCGACCTGCTCACTACCATGCTCCAGCGCGATCAAAACTGATCCGGAGACGAATCAGGCTTTCACGGCCTCCAACAGGTCGCGCGCAGCCTTGACCCGCGCCTTGATGTCCGGCATCGACAGCTTGCGCAGCAGCTTATCGGGTCCGGACATACGGACGCTGCGGTCCTTCTGCATGAGCAGGATGACCTTGGTCGGGTCGATCGGCGCGGTGGCGTCGAACTGCACCGACAGCTGGGATTCGGACGCGTCGAGCTTGGCCACGCCGAAAGGCTTGACCAGCATGCGCAGGCGGTGGGTTTCGAGCAGCGCACGGGCCTGTGGCGGCATCTCGCCGAAGCGGTCGATAAGCTCTTCCTGCAGGGCCTGCAGGTCGTCTTCCGCCTCGCAGTTGGCGAGACGCTTGTAGAGGGTCAGGCGCTCCTGCACGTCGCTGCAGTAGTCGTTGGGCAGCAGGGCGGGGGCGTGCAGGTTGATCTCCGACACCACTTCCAGCGGCTGGCTGAGGTCCGGCTCCTTGCCCTGCTGCAGGTCGCGCACCGCGCGCTTGAGCATTTCGGTGTACAGGCTGACACCGACCTGCTGCATCTCGCCGGACTGGTTCTCGCCGAGCACCTCGCCGGCGCCGCGGATCTCCAGATCCTGCATCGCCAGATAGAAGCCGGAACCCAGTTCTTCCATCATCGTGATCGCCTCCAGGCGCTTCTGGGCCTGGGCAGTCGGCTTGGCATGGGCGTCGGTGAGCAGGTAGGCGTAGGCCTGGTGGTGCGAACGGCCGACGCGGCCGCGCAGCTGGTGCAGCTGGGCCAGGCCGAAGCGGTCGGCCCGGTTGATGATGATGGTGTTGGCGGTCGGGATGTTGATGCCGGTCTCGATGATGGTCGTACACAGCAGCAGGTTGGCCTTCTGCGTCGTGAAGTCGCGCATCACGCGCTCCAGTTCGCGCTCAGGTAACTGGCCGTGGCCGATCACGATGCGCGCCTCGGGCAGCAGCTCCTCGAGGGATTCGCGCATGTTCTCGATGGTCTCGACCTCGTTGTGCAGGAAGTACACCTGCCCGCCGCGCTTGAACTCGCGGATCACCGCCTCGCGGACGATGCCCTTGCTGTGGCGTTGCACGAAGGTCTTGATGGCGAGGCGCTTCTGCGGCGCGGTGGCAATCACCGAGAACTCCCGCAGTCCTTCCAGCGCCAGGCCCAGCGTACGCGGGATCGGCGTGGCGGTGAGGGTCAGGATGTCCACCTCGCTGCGCAGGGCCTTGAGGCCTTCTTTCTGGCGCACGCCGAACCGGTGTTCCTCGTCGATGATGACGAGGCCCAGGCGCTTGAAGGTGACGTCCTTCTGCAGCAGCCGGTGGGTGCCGATGAGGATGTCCACCTTGCCCTCGCCGAGTTGCTTGATGGCTTCGGCCTGTTCTTTGGCGCTCTTGAAACGGGACAGCTCGGCAACCCGGATCGGCCAGTCGGCGAAGCGGTCGGCGAAGGTCTGGTAGTGTTGCTCGGCCAGCAGGGTTGTTGGGCACAGCACAACGACCTGTTTGCCATCGGCCACCGCGATGAAGGCGGCACGCAGCGCAACTTCGGTCTTGCCGAAGCCCACGTCGCCGCACACGAGGCGATCCATCGGCTTGCCGGACTTCATGTCGGCGATGACGGCTTCGATGGCGGCCAGCTGGTCCGGCGTTTCCTCGAAGCCGAAGCCTTCGGAAAAGGCTTCCAGATCGTGCTGCTTGAAGTCGAACTTGTGGCCCTTGCGCGCCGCCCGCTGGGCGTACAGCGCGAGCAGTTCGGCCGCCGTGTCGCGGACCTGCTGGGCGGCCTTCTTCTTGGCCTTTTCCCATTGGCCGGAGCCGAGGGTGTGCAGGCTGACTGCCTCGGGATCGGCGCCGGCATAGCGGGTGATCACGTGCAGCTGGGACACCGGTACGTAGAGCTTGTCGCCGTTGGCGTATTCCAGGTGCAGGAACTCGGTCTGGCCTTCACCGAGGTCCATGTGTATCAGCCCCATGTAACGACCGATGCCATGGCTGGAATGGACGACCGGGTCGCCCTCCTTCAGCTCGGACAGGTCGCGCAGCCAGCCTTCGACGGTGGCCGCCTTGCGGCTGTCGCGGCGGGTCCGGGTGCGGGCGGTGGCGGCGTAGAGCTCCGATTCGGTGACGACTGCCAGCTTCGCGTCCGGCAGGATGAAGCCGGACGCCAGCGGCCCGGTGCCGAGGGCAAGGCCGGCGTCGCCGCCGAGGAAGGCGTCGAAATCCGCCGTCGCTGCCGGCTTCAGGCCGTACTCGGTAAAGAACTCGGCAATGGTCTGCTGGCGGCCGGCCGATTCGGCGAGGATCAGCACGCGGCCGGGGAAACCGTCGGTGAATGCCTTCAGGCGATGCAGCGGATCGGTGGCCTTGCGCTCCACGGACACGTCCGGCAACGCCTGGGTCGGCCCATCGCCGCCGGATTCCGGCAGGGCCAGGCGGGTGCGCTCCTTGAGCGCGACGAAAAAGGCTTCTTCCGACAGGAACAGCTGGTCCGGCGGCAGGATCGGCCGGGTCTTGTCGCCGCCGAGCAGCTGGTGGCGGCTGCGGGCGTCCTTCCAGAAGGCCTCGATCGCACCCGGCACGTTGCGGTGGAGCAGCACCGGTGCGTTGTCGGGCAGGTAGTCGAAGAGCGTCGCCGTCTCGTCGAAGAACAGCGGCAGGTAGTACTCGATGCCCGCCGGCGCGATGCCGTGGGAGACGTCCTTGTAGATCGGGCTGCGCGACGGGTCGCCCTCGAAGGCTTCGCGGAAGCGGCCGCGGAAGCGCGTGCGGCCGGTCTCGTCCATCGGGAACTCGCGAGCCGGCAGCAGGCGGACTTCCTTCACCGGGAACACCGTGCGCTGGGTGTCCGGATCGAAGGTTTTGATGCTCTCCACTTCCTCGTCGAACAGGTCGATGCGATAGGGCAGGGCCGCGCCCATCGGGTAGAGGTCCACCAGGCCGCCGCGCACGCTGTATTCGCCGGGCGACATGACCTGGGTGACGTGGGCGTAGCCGGCCACCGTCATCTGCATGCGCAGGCGCTCCACGTCGAGCTTCTCGCCCTGCTTCAGGAAGAAGGTATAGGCGGCCAGGAAGGCCGGCGGTGCCAGCCGGTAGAGGGCGGTGGAGGCCGGCACCAGCGCGATGTCGGCCTCGCCGCGGCTGATCGCGTAGAGCGTGGATAGGCGTTCGGAGATGAGGTCCTGGTGCGGCGAGAAGCTGTCGTAGGGCAGGGTTTCCCAGTCCGGCAGCAGGTGGGTACGCAGGCCAGGCGCCAGCCAGGCGATCTCGTCGGACAGGCGCTGGGCATCCAGCGGATTGGCCGTCACCACCACCAGCATCCGCCCACCGCCCGCCAGACGGGCGATCGCCAGTGCGTCGGAAGAGCCGGTACAGGCCGGCAGGTCCAGGCGCTGGCCGGGCTTGGCCTTGGCATGGGCATCGAAAGCGGGCAGGAGGTCGCGGAAGGAGGGTGAGGCAGTCATGCGGAATGGTGCTGCAGCGGAAACAAGGGCCGAATTATAGGCGCGGGGCTCAGGCCCGTGCGATCCGGAAGGTCTCGGCAAGCCGACCTGTCTCGATGCCCACGTCGTTCCAGGTGATCTCGACGACCTGTACGGCATCGTGACGATCCTGGCGGATCAGCGTCGAGCAGCGGGTGCCGTAGCCCGGCGCGCGGATGAAGGCGCTCGACAGCATGCGCTCCCAGGCCAGGCTGACGCCGGTACGGGGCAGGCTGGCATCGGCGGCGGGGCGGTCGTCGCGCAATAGCGCTTCCAGCGGCGCCGTGTCCGGCAGCGCGCCCAGCGCCTTGGCGAGACGGGACTTGCCGGCCACGGCCTTCGGCCAGGGCGTGTCGAGCAGATGATTGGACAGTGCGTACAGGCCGGGCGGCAGAATGTGCGCCGCGCCGCTCTCGCTCTCGTAGATGCCGAGGGATTTACCGTCGGACACCAGCAGGTTGAAGGCGTTGTAGCGCGGGCCTTCGTGGCGCAGCCGTTCGAGGGCGGATGCGGTGCTTTCGTCGCTGGCGAGAAAGTCCGTGACCAGCTGGCCGCGGGACGGTCGGCCATCCCGCTGGCGCTGCGGATCGCGGAAGTTCGTCAGGCCGGCGAAACGCCCGCTGCGGGAAACGCCGAGCCAGGTACCGCCCGCTTCGAGATCGCGCCCAGCAAAGATCGATGGGTGTTCAGACCACCAGGCGGCCGCAGCCGCCGGGCGGGTGAAGAATTCGTCGCGATTCGCAGCCACCACCAATGGAAAGTCCGGATGTGCCTGCCAGGCCAGCAGGATCAGGCACATGGGACAAAGCGTTCGACGTGGCGGCGGCCGTCGTCGGCGATGAAGCGGGCCAGCCCTTGGCGCTCGACCGCCTGCTCGAGGCTGCGCTCGAACTCGGAAGGGGTGCCGACGTTCTCGTAGATCTCCATCCACGTCCAGGGATCGTCGGCCTTGCGCAGGAAGCGTCCGGCAACACCGGTTTCCCGCTGGATGTCGGCCTGCAACAGATGGAGTACCCGGGCCAGATCGGCTTCAACGCCGATCCGTACCGGGTAGTAGATGTAGTAATGGGACGGGGCCAAGGGGCAGACTCAGGGCAGGGCGTAGGGCAGGGGGAGGAACTGGACGGTCGGGCCAGCCGGCGAACCCAGATGGACCTCGGTCGATTCGGCACTGGACGTCTGCAGCACCACCAGCACGTCGAAACCACCCTCGGGTGCCGGCGCTGCGCTGACCACCTTGCCGGCGGACTGTTCGCCGAACTCGGGGGAGTACACGTCCGTACCGGCCAGCGGCGCGGCTTCGATGTCCGCATGCACGCGGAACATGCGCTTCTTGAGCTTGCCCAGGTAATGGGTGCGGGCGACGATTTCCTGGCCCGGGTAGCAGCCCTTGTTGAAGCTCACGCCACCGATCAGCTCGTAGTTGAGCATCTGGGCGACGAACTCTTCCTGGATGGGCTGGGTGACGACCGGCAGGCCTTCGGAGATGTCGATCCACTGCCAGGCGGCCGACCCCGCCGGCATGGCGCCGGAGGCGACGAATTTTTCCCACAGCCCAGCGGCTTCGGACAACGGTGCAGAAACGATGAAGCGTGCCCCATCGAGGCGCACGACGGTCGCGATGCCGGACGCGGTGGCCCGTGGTGCGCCGGGGATGTGCAGCCCGGCGGCCTCGAGCGCTGCACCCGCCTGCGGGCCGGCCAGGCCGATCAGTACGCTGTCGCCGCTGTCGTCCATCAGGCGCACCTTGGAACGCAAGATGTACATGGACAGCTTCTTCAGGATCGCGGCGTGGATGTCCGCCGACAGGGTCAGCAGGTAGTCGCTGCCTTCCCGCCACAGCAGGAGGTTGGCGAGGATGCGGCCCTTCGGACTGTTGAAGCTGGTGAATTGGGCCTCGTTGGAGCCGAGCTTCTTCACGTCGTTGGAGAAGAGGTTGTGGAGCAGCACGCTGGCGTCTTCACCACTGGCGCGGATCGCGCCGAGGTGCTGTAGCGGCACCACCACGGTACCCTGCGCAGCCAGGATCACATCCTGCCGTTCGTCTTCATGGAACTTGACGGAGAAGTCGGAAAAGCTTGCGCCTTTCGCGCCCAGATAATTTTGCCAAGTTGCGTTCATCAGTCTTGTCCTGTCGCAAAAACGAGTCTCAAAGCGGTTTGCGCTATTATGGGCGCTGCCGCACGGGGGTTGCCAGCGCTTTTGAAGCAATAATCAAGCCCTCGTGAATCTGCCAGGACATCCTCCTTTCTTCACTGCATTCGTTCGTTCCCGACGCGCCAAGTTCCCTGATGAAGCGCCTGTTTTTTCGCTTGCTGACCCTGGTCCTGCTGTGCGCTGCCGGCGCCGTCGGACTATTGGCATGGTTCGCACACACGCCGGTGCATTTGCACCAAAGCCCCCTTGATTTCACCATCGAACCCGGCTCGCCGATGAAGCAGGTGGCCCGCCAGGTCGTCGATGCGGGCGTCGATGTGGAGCCCTTCGCCCTTGTCCTCCTTTCCAGAATGACCCGCCAGGCCAACGGGATCAAGGCCGGAAGCTACGAGGTCGAGACGGGCGTCACACCGCTGGGGTTGCTCGACAAGCTGACCCGTGGGGACGTCACGCAGGCCGAGCTGCCGCTGATCGAAGGCTGGAATTTCCGCCAGTTCCGGGCCGCGCTGGATCGCCATCCCGACCTGCGCCACGACAGCGCGGGCCTCGCCGACGCGGAGATCCTACGCCGCATCGGCGCCACCGCGACACATCCGGAAGGCCTGTTCTTTCCCGACACCTACCTGTTCTCCAAGCACAGCAGCGACCTGGACATTCTGCGCCGCGCCTACCGGCAGCAGCAGAAGGTCTTGCTGCGGGAGTGGGCGCAGCGGGACGGTGGGCTGCCCTACAGGAATCCCTACCAGGCGCTGATCATGGCCTCCCTCGTCGAGAAGGAAACCGGGCAGGCCAAGGACCGTCCGCTGGTGGCCTCGGTCTTCCTCAATCGCCTGCAGGCCGGCATGCTGCTGCAGACCGACCCGACGGTGATCTACGGCCTCGGGACGGACTTTGACGGCAACCTGCGCAAGCAACACCTGCAGAACGACACCCCCTACAACACCTACACGCGGCCCGGGCTGCCGCCGACGCCGATCGCGATGCCCGGCGTGGCTGCGCTGCAGGCCGCGCTCCACCCGCCACACACCCAATACCTGTATTTTGTCGCCCGTGGCGACGGATCGAGCGCCTTCTCGCGCACCCTCGACGAACACAACCGGGCCGTGGCCCAGTACATCCGGAAACGCAACCCGTGAAATCCCGCTTCATTACTTTCGAAGGCATCGACGGTGCCGGCAAGAGCAGCCAGATCGCCGCGGCTGTCGCGTTGATCGAGTCCCGCGGCATCGAGGTCGTACAGACCCGCGAGCCGGGCGGCACCCCGCTCGGCGAGAAGCTGCGCGAGATCGTGCTGCACGAGCCGATGCATCTGGAGACGGAAGCCCTGCTGATGTTCGCATCGCGCCGGGAACACCTGGCACAGCGCATCGAGCCGGCCCTGGCGGAAGGCAAGTGGGTGGTGTCGGACCGTTTCACCGATGCAACCTACGCCTACCAGGTTGGCGGGCGCGGGCTGGACGAGGGCCGCTTTGCAGCACTGGAACAATGGGTGCATCCCCACCTGCAGCCGGACCTCACGCTGATCTTCGACCTCGACCCGAAAGTGGCCGCCCAGCGCCTCGCGGGCACCGGCAATGCACCCGACCGTTTCGAGCGGGAACAGGCCGATTTCTTTGCCCGCGTGCGCAATGCCTATCTCAAGCGCGCCGCGGCGGCGCCGCAGCGCGTCAAGGTGGTGGACGCCGGCAATGATCCGGAAGCCATCCGGACTGAGGTGGCCGACATCCTCCTGCGGAACTGCTTCCAATGATTTTCGAATGGCAGGCGCCTCTATGGCAGCGGGCATTGGATCGGGCTGAGCGCATGCCCCATGCGCTGCTGTTTGCCGGCCCGGCCGGCGGCGGCAAACGCGTCTTTGCCGAGGCGCTGGCGGCCCGCGTGCTGTGCGCCAGTCCCGGGCCCGACGGCCACGCCTGCGGCGTCTGCGAGGACTGTCTGTGGCGTCAGGCCGGCAATCACCCCGACCTGCTGCGCGTGGTGCCGGAGGCCGACCAGGAAGAGCGCGGCGAAGGCGCCGCCGAGAAGCCTGAGGGTGGCAAGGCGGCCAGCCGTCAGATCGTCATCGAGCAGATCCGCGATCTGCAGCAGTCGCTGACCACCGGCGGGCACCGGGGCAGCCAGCGGGTCGTCATCGTCGATCCGGCCGAGGCGATGAATATCTTCACCGCCAACGCGCTGCTCAAGCTGCTGGAAGAGCCGACCACCAACGTGCAGTTCCTGCTCATCTCGTCGTCGCCCAAGCGCCTGCTGCCGACCATCCGTAGCCGCTGCCAGACCTGGGCCTTCTCCCGCCCGCCGGCCGACACGGCCACCCGCTGGCTGGCCGAGCGTCGGGTTGCCGACGCCGAAGCCTTGCTCGCCTTTGCCGGCGGCATGCCACTGGCCGCGTCGGAGCTGGCAGAGGGCGGTGGTGCGGCGGCACTGCGGCGTTTCATCTCCGATGTGAGCGCAGTGCCGGCCAAGGCGCCGCTGCGCCTGGCCGGGGAGTGGGACAGCTGGCTGAAGAGCAAGGATGCCCAGGCCAGCGGACTCGACATGGCGACCCTCACCAGCTGGCTGCAGCGCTGGATCGCCGATCTGGTCAGCCTCCGCCTTGGTGGTCCGGTGCGTTTCTTCCCGACCCGGTTGAGCGCGCTGCAGGCCATCGCGGACAGGCTGTCCGTGGATACGGCCCTCGGCTGTTACAATGACATCACCCAGTCGCGCCGCGTGGCCCAGCATCCGCTCAACGCGCGGCTCTTTCTCGAAGACATGCTTCTGCGGTACGCCCGGAGTATCCAGGCAACCGCGACGACGGTGCGCCGATGAATGAACCCGTTAGGCGGCCGGCCCAGGCCCGGCCCAGCGTCCTGTCCCTTAACATCAGCTCCAAGTCGGCGCTCTACGCCGCCTACATGCCTTTCATCAAGAACGGCGGGATCTTTGTGCCCACGGCCCGTGAATACAAGCTCGGCGACGAGATCTTCATGCTGCTGCAGATCATGGACGACCCGACCAAGCATCCGGTGGCCGGCACGGTGGTCTGGCAGACCCCGGCAGGCGCCCAGGGGAACAAGACCCAGGGCATCGGGGTCAAGTTCAGTGAGGATGAGGCCGGACAGGTGCTGCGCAACCGGATCGAGCAGATCCTGGCCGGGCACCTGGGTTCGTCGCGTCCCACCCATACGATCTGATCCGATCGCCTTATTTCCGATTGTGCTGCAATGCTTGTTGATTCCCACTGCCATATCGATTTCCCCGATCTGATCGAAGACGAAGCCGGGGTGCTGGCCCGCATGGCCGACAACGGTGTCACCCACGCCCTGTGCGTCAGCGTGAAGCTGGAAACCCTGCCGGGCATCCTTGCCCTGGCGGAGCGCCACGCCAACGTGTTTGCGTCCGTTGGCGTGCATCCGGACAACGCCGACTGCGAGGAGCCGGACGAAGAGCGCCTGCTGGCCCTGGCCGCCCACCCGAAGGTGGTGGCGATCGGCGAGACCGGCCTCGACTACTACTGGCACAAGGACGCGCCCGAATGGCAGCGGGTGCGTTTCCGTACCCACATTCGCGCCGCCCGCCGCAGCGCCAAACCGCTGATCATCCATACCCGCGATTCGGCGGCCGATACGATCCGCCTGATGCGCGAGGAGGATGCAGGTGCTGCCGGTGGCGTGATGCACTGCTTCACGGAAACCCGCGAAGTCGCCGAGCAGGCCCTCGACCTGGGCTTCCATATTTCCTTTTCCGGCATCGTCAGCTTCAAGAATGCCGAAGCCCTGCGGGACGTGGCCCGCTACGTGCCGGCCGACCGGCTGCTGGTGGAAACCGACTCACCCTACCTAGCGCCGATGCCGTACCGCGGCAAGACCAACCAGCCAGCCTATGTCCGGCACGTTGCTGAAGCTGTTGCCAAGGCCCGCGGCGAAAGCCTGGAGCAGATCGCGGAACTGACAACCCGGAATTTCTTCAGGCTCTTCAAGGACGCACGACTGTCATGAAATCCGTTTTCAAGCTTCGCGCCTTGCGCCTGCTGGGCGCCTGCCTGATCAGCGTTCAACTGTGCGCCCCGGCCGCCGCGGCCTCTCTGGACGACCTCTTCAACGCCGCCAAACTCGGCGATGCAGCCGAAGTGGCGCAGCTGGTGAAGAAGGGCATGGACGTGAATTCGAGCGATCCCAGTGGCAACACCCTGCTGATCCTCGCCACCCGTGAAGAACAACCCAAGGTCGTTGCTGAACTGCTCAAGCAGCGCGGCGTCAAGCTGGATGCGCGCAACAGCGCCGGCGATAGCGCGTTGATGCTGGCCAGCCTGCGAGGCTTCACCGAAATCGCGCAGCAACTGCTGGAGGCCGGCGCCGCTTTCGACCATCCGGGCTGGAATCCCTTGCTATATGCCGCCTTCGAAGGTCGTCTGGCAGTCGTCAATCTGCTGCTCGAAAAGGGTGCCAACCCCAATGTTCTGGCACCGAATCAATCGACGCCGCTGATGTTTGCCGCCCGCAACGGACACGAGGACGTCGTGCGCGCGTTGTTGAAGGCCGACGCAAACATCGACTGGAAGAACGACCAGAACGAAAACGCCGAAAGCTGGGCCGGCAAAAACCGCAACACGGACATCGTCGAACTGATTCAGGCCGAACGGAAGGCCCGGGCTGGCAAGCTGCAGCTCGAGATCAATTGACACGGTAACGGTAACGCCGGCCGTGGCCCAGGCGCCAGGGGAGGGACGGTGCCACCTGGCGCAGCACACCGACCCCAACCAGCGCCAGCAGCGCAGGAACGGCGGCCTGCATGCCGTAGCCCCCGGCCAGAAGCACACCAACAAGAACACCCGTGACCATCAGAATGCGGCAAATCAAGGTTTCCATCATCGACTCCTCAACACGATATTGAAGCCCGGCTGGGCGAATGAGCGGATGCACGTGAAGCTGATCAGCTGCTCGATGGCCCCGCGTTCTCGATAGCTGTAATTATATACAGTAAACTGCTGTACGCAAGTTCAGTGGTCTGATTTCGTCCGTCCTGTCGAGCTGGTTCGCATCCAGCCGGATACATCACTGTCCATGTCCATCACCCATACCACCGTGGTGCCACTGCGTCCGCTGGACGAGATCACCGTTCCTGCTGACCTCGATGGCCGCGATGGCGCCAACCGCGCCGACCCGGCACGCCTGCAGATTCAGGCCGAGACGGATGCGGATGCGATCCGCTGCTTCCTGTCCGAGTACGACCGTTCGCCGGGCACCTACCGGATTTACCAGCGGGAGTGCGAGCGGCTGCTGCTGTGGTCGCTGGTGGACTGCGGCCGGCCTTTGTCCAGCCTCAACCGGCAGGATTTCGAGGGCTACCTCAACTTCCTCGCCGATCCACAACCGTCCGCGCTGTGGTGCGGCGCCAAGGTCAACCGGACCTCGGAGAAATGGCGCCCCTTTGTCGGCCCGCTCAGCGAGAGCGCCGTGCTCACGGCGATGGCAGCCATCAATTCATTGATGACCTATCTCGTAGATGCCGGCTACCTGCAGGGCAATCCGCTGGGCCTGATCCGCCAGCGTCGCCGCAAGATGTCCGGCGAGGTCACCGGTCCGCTGCGGGCCGTGGCGCAGACCGAGGAGATGGAGAAGGTCGAGCGCTTTCTCGACCAGCAGATGTGGGATGCGGTGACGTCGGCCATCGAGGCGATGCCGCGGGACGCCGAACGGGGCCGCGACGAATACGAGCGGGCCCGTTTCATCGCTGCCATTCTGTACATGCTGGCGCCCCGTGCCGGCGAACTGGAATCCCACCGAATGAACAGCTTTCGCGAGGAACGTGGGCTGTGGTGGTGGCATGTGGTGGGAAAGGGCGGCAAGAAAGCCAAGGTGCCGGTGGCCGACGACATGCTGCAGGCGCTGATCCGCTACCGCAAGCACCTGGGACTCACCGCCGTGCCGCGCCGAGACGACACCACGCCGCTGCTGGTATCGGTGAAGGACGGCAGCCCGATCACCGCCCGCCGCCTGAACCAGATTCTCAAGCAGATCTTCAGTGCCGCGGCGGAACGGCTGCCACCCGACGCCGAGCACAAGAAGGAAAAGCTGCGCGCCGCGTCGGCCCACTGGGGGCGCCACACCGGCATCACCGCCAAGCTCGACAGTGGCATCAACGAGCGCTTCGTGCAGAAGGATGCCCGCCATACCGATGCCCGCACGACACAGCGCTATATCCACGAGGAAGAAGAGCGTTGGCACGACGAGGCGCAGAAGCAGCGCCTGCCCTGGGCCGGGAAGAAATAGACCGGGGGGTTGTTCCGGGCGGAACGCGGATGTGCGTCCGCCCTTTGAAGCGTTCCGGAATGTACCTGGATTCATAGCGCGCTTTCTGCTGCGCAGCTTCGAGAGTCATCCCGCCTTACGCCGCAATCCGCCTATTGGCGCGGATTTGCGGCGTCCTGCTTTTCAATTTCAGATTCATTTCCCCTGATTGTCCTCGGGTGGCCCGGAGCTTGCTGAATTGCATTCATCGCAATAGGCCGATTCATCCGGGAGTTCAAAATGCCATCCGATGCACTGCCCGTATTTCAGGCGCAAAGCAGCGTGTCGTGCCGTATTTGCACAATTCGCCTCGAGCAATTGTGTTATCGGCGCGCCTGGTGGTTTCGCGCATTTCGGGAAGTACTGGCCACCGGCATCCGGCTATTTGCCTACGCCTACGCGATCCGTGCCGAGGATCATCCGGCACGCTCCCCGATGTGCTACCGCTGCCTGCGATTCAGGAAGAACGCCATAAAGGAACGCTCCGCGCTGTTCAATTGGCTGGATGCCTATTTGAACCCCTTTTTCAATCGGGTGCGGGATTCCTTGCTGACGGAGCAGGAAAAGGAGCACGCCCGCCAGCTTGCCCAGCGGGCGGCGGACCCCGATTTCAACTGATATCGACCAACCGGCTCTGAATGGCTGAAGGGATACGACCATGAACGCAGATGAAATCCAGGCCCTGCTCGACGAGCCCGCCTGCGCCCACAACAACAAGGGTAAAACCGGCTGTGCCAAATCGAAACCAGGTGCGACCCAGGGCGGCTGTGCCTTCGACGGCGCGCAGATCGCGCTGCTGCCGATCGCCGATGCGGCCCACATTGTCCACGGCCCCATCGGCTGTGCCGGTAGTTCCTGGGATGCGCGGGGAACGCGCTCGTCGGGGCCCGACACCTATCGGCTGGGGATGACCACCGACCTCTCGGATATTGACGTGGTGATGGGGCGCGGCGAGAAAAAGCTGTTCCATGCCATCGGCCAGGCGGCTTCCCGCTACCGTCCCGCGGCGGTCTTCGTCTACACGACCTGCGTGCCGGCGCTGCACGGCGACGACGTGGCTGCCGTGGCAAAGGTTGCGGCCGAGCGTTGGCAGATTCCGGTGGTTCCGGTGGACTGCGCCGGCTTCTATGGCAGCAAAAGCCTCGGAAACCGGATCGCCGGCGAAACGCTGTACCGCCACGTGATCGGCACCCGTGAGCCCGAGCCGGCCCGGCCGCGCCCGGATGGTCTGCCGACCCACGACATCAACCTGATCGGTGAATACAACATCGCCGGCGAGTTCTGGCGCGTCGCGCCCCTGTTCGACGAACTGGGCCTGCGCATCCTGTGCACGCTGTCCGGCGATGCGCGCTTCCATGAAGTGCAGACCATGCACCGGGCGAAAGCCAACATGGTGGTCTGTTCCAAGGCGATGCTCAACGTGGCGCGCAAGCTGCAGGAGGACTACGGCACCCCGTTCTTCGAAGGCAGCTTTTACGGTGTGGAGGACACCTCCCAGGCCCTGCGGGATCTCGCCGGGCTTGTCGGCGACGCGGACTTCCGTGTGCGTACCGAGGTCGTGATCGGCCGGGAGGAGGGCCGGGTGGCCCAGCGTCTCGCGCCGTTCCGCGAGCGTCTGGCCGGACGGCGGGCGCTGATCTTCTCGGGCGGCGTCAAATCCTGGTCCATCGTATCGGCCTTGCAGGACCTGGGCATGGACGTCGTGGCGACCGGCACCGAGAAGTCCACCGAGGAGGACCGTGCCCGCATCCGCGCACTGATGGGCCCCGAAGCCCGCATGATCGGCAACAACGACCAGAGCGCACTGATGGAGACCTGTCGCGACTACGGTGTCGACATCCTGTTTGCCGGCGGGCGCTACCTGTATCCGGCGCTCAAATCCGGCATCCCCTTCCTCGACATCAACCACGAGCGGGACTTCGGTTACGCCGGCTACGACGGCCTCGTCGAACTGGCGCAGCACATCGCCGACGTGATCGACAACCCGATCTGGGCGCAGCTCGTTCTCAAGCCGGCGTGGCACCAGCGGCGCGCCATGGCCCTGGCCTGCGCCTGACGGAGGCCGACATGGCAATGGTGCATATCTCGAACAAGCCGCTGACCGTCAATCCGCTCAAGGTCAGCCAGCCGATGGGCGCCACCCTGGCCGTGCTGGGGCTGGACCAGGCGGTGCCGCTGCAGCACGGCGCCCAGGGCTGCACAGCCTTCAGCAAGGTCTTCTTCACCCGCCACTTCCGCGAACCCGTGCCGCTGCAGACCACCGCGATGGACCAGGTGGTGACGGTGATGGGCGCCGACAACAGCGTGATCGAAGCCCTGCGGACGGTGGCCGAACTCAACAACCCGGAGGTCATCGGCCTGATGACCACCGGCCTGACCGAGACCCAGGGTGCCGACATCGCGCGGACGGTCAAGGAGTTCCAGCGCAGCAGTCCGGAATTCATGGACATCAGCGTGATTCCGATCAACACACCGGATACGCTCGGCAGCCTGGAGAGCGGCTATGCGCGCGCGCTGGAAGCCGTCATCGAGCACCTGGTGCCGGAGGGCCGGGTGGCTGGCTACCGGCCCCGGCAGGTGAACGTGCTGCTGTCGTCGATGCTGACGCCGGGCGACGCCGAAGCCGTGCGGGCCTGGATCGAGGCTTTCGGCCTGCGCCCGGTGATGCTGCCGGACCTGGGTGGCAGCCTGGATGGGCATTTCGACCCGGCGGGCTTCTCGACCCTGTCGCGCGGCGGCGTGTCGCGCATCGACGTGGCGACGATGGGCAAATCCATCGCCACGCTGGCCGTCGGTCCGTCCGTCTTCACCGCTGCGGATCGGCTGAAAGCCCGCACCGGTGTGCCGGATCACCGCTTCGACGGGCTGATGGGGCTGGCGGCATGCGATGCCTTCACCGAGGTGCTGGCCGGGCTTTCCGGGCGCTCCGTACCCGACGGGATCGACAGGCTACGCGAGCAACTGCTTGACGCGATGGTCGATACCCATTTCGTGCTGGGTGCCTTGCGCCTTGGTGTGGCTGCCGACCCTGACCACCTGGGCATGCTGGCGCACTTCCTGACCGGCGTCGGCATCCAGGTGGTCGCCGCGGTGGCGTCGAGCCGCGCGGAAGGGCTGGTCGATCTGCCGATCGAGGCGGTCGTCGTCGGTGATCTGGAAGACCTGGAGGCGCAGGCCCAGGCGGGCAAGGCCCAGGTGCTGATCGCCAACTCCCATGGCGCGGACATCGCGGAGAGGCTGCGCATTCCGCTGCTGCGAGCCGGCTTTCCGCTGTACGACATCTTCGGCGGCGCAGCCCGCAAATGGGTCGGCTACGCCGGGAGCCGCCAGGCGCTATTCGATCTGGCCAATCTCGCCAGCACGGCCCGCCCGGAAATCGCGCCGTATCACTCCTTCTATGGAAAGGAGCGCCCTCCGGAAATGGACGGGAGCGTACCCGCCGTGTCCGGCGCATCAACACTTCTCGGCTGAAGGAAATCCCATGTTACGCATTGCATTTGCCTCAACGGACCAGCAAAAGGTCGACCTGCATTTCGGTGCGGCCGATCGCCTGGTCCTGTTCGACGTGGAGCCCGGGCGGGCCAGCCTCGTCGGCATCGGAGAGTTCATCAAGGTGGAAATGAAGGGTAGCAACAAGGACAAGGGTCTGCCGCGGGAATTGCAGGGCGTGGCCCATCTGCCGTCGCAGCCCTACGCCCCCGCACCAGAAGACGTGTTGCCTCCGCCGGACAAACCGCCGGAGGACAAGGTGATCGCCAAGCTGGACTTTCTGAAGGGCTGTGCGGCGGTCTATGCCGCGTCCATCGGCGCATCGTCGATCCGCCGCCTGATGGCTCTCGACGTGCAACCGATCATCGTGGATAACGGCCACGAGATCATGGACTTGCTGAATGAGGTCAGCTTTGCGCTGCACTACGGCGGACTGGCCTGGGTGGACCGCGCCGTGGCGAGGCTGGAGAAATCGCCCGGCCGTTTCGACACTCTTGCGGAAGAGGATTGGGACGCGGAATCGACCGCCCTGAATCCCACCGTGATCCATCAACTGATTACCTCGGTGGACGATTTAGCCTGACCGATCTTCCCGCGGGGGGCGTGCCATCCACCGCAGCGGGGAGTGCTCGGAGCCTTGCCGGATAAATGGACTCTTGGGTTGTCCATTTATCCGGCCTTTTTGCATTTCAGGGTCTGGTATGTTGCGCGCGGCTCGCACGGAGGCGAACGCGGCCGGATGGCTTCGTACTCAAACGAACGGCTTTATTTACGGAAATTGACTTTCCAATTCCGAATGACGTGAAAACAAAAGGAAATTCGCCATCAAAGAATAATGGCATGCCCCTTGCTGATCAATTGCCGCCAGTCTTCATTCAATCAAACGGGGTAATAGAAATGAGCAAGAAACTGCGTCAATGCGCCATCTACGGCAAGGGTGGCATCGGCAAATCCACCACCACCCAGAATCTGGTTGCGGCGCTCGCCGAAGCCGGCAAGCGGGTGCTGATCGTCGGCTGCGATCCCAAGGCTGACTCGACCCGCCTGATTCTGCACTCCAAGGCCCAGACAACGGTCATGCACCTGGCCGCCGAAGCCGGCTCGGTGGAGGACCTGGAGCTCGACGACGTGCTGCAGACCGGTTTCGGTGATGTGAAGTGCGTCGAATCCGGTGGCCCGGAACCTGGCGTCGGCTGCGCTGGCCGTGGCGTCATCACCGCCATCAACTTCCTGGAAGAAGAGGGCGCTTACGACGAAGACCTGGACTTCGTGTTCTACGACGTGCTCGGCGACGTGGTGTGTGGCGGCTTTGCCATGCCCATCCGCGAGAACAAGGCCCAGGAAATCTACATCGTCTGCTCCGGCGAAATGATGGCCATGTACGCCGCCAACAACATCGCCAAGGGCATCGTGAAATACGCCAATTCCGGCAGCGTTCGCCTGGGCGGCCTGATCTGCAACAGCCGCAAGACCGACCGCGAAGACGAGCTGATCATGGCCCTGGCCGAGCGCCTGGGCACCCAGATGATCCACTTCGTGCCGCGCGACAACGTCGTGCAGCACGCCGAAATCCGCCGCATGACCGTCATCGAGTACGACCCGAGCGCGAAGCAGGCCGACGAGTATCGCGCGCTGGCCCGCAAGGTGATCGACAACACCAAGCTGGTGATCCCGACGCCGTTGGAAATGGACGGCCTCGAAGAGCTGCTGATGGAGTTCGGCATCATGGAGCAGGAGGACGAGTCCATCGTTGGCAAGACCGCCGCAGAACTGGCCGTCGCCTGACGACGACGTTTCATTCACCGGGTCCGGCAGGTGCGCGGCCTCTCGGCCCCGACACCTGCCGGACCTCCGCCTGGAGTTCGCCATGGCCATGATGATCGATCCGGATGCGTGCAGCCTGTGCGGCGACTGCAAGCCGGTCTGCCCGACCCGCTCGGTACTGAAGAAGAGCGGCATCTATTCCATCAACCCCGAAACCTGTACCGAATGCGATGGCGATCCAGCCTGTCTTGCCGAATGCGCGTCCGGCGCCATCACTCCGGTGTAGGGACCGCAGCATGACGTCCAGACTCTCGGCGGACCTCGCGCTGCGTATCGGCCTGGCTGCAAGGGTGCTACCCGGCGTGGCGGTGGCCGACGTGGTGCAGGCACTGATTGCGCTGCTGGGGTTTCCGCTGACCGACCGCAAGCTCCGCTCGCTGACGGTGGCGCAATTGCGGGCCGCACCCGGCGGCGTACTGCTGCAGGTGCCGCGCCCGCAGTTGCGGGAAGCCCTCGCATTCCTGACGGACCGGGCGTCCGTGAACATCATCGACACCACGATCCCGCCGATCCAGCGTTATGAGGACGGCGACATGCCGGGCTCCGTCCGCATCGCCGTTGCGTCCGATTCGGGGCTGCAACTGGACGGCTTCTTCAACACTTGTCTGCGCTTTCTTGTCTTCCAGCTGAGCGCGACGGAAACGCGGCTGATCGACGTGCGCGGCACAGCGGCCGCGAAGGCAACCGACGACGGCAATCGATGGCGGGCGGAGTGCATTGCCGATTGCCACCTGCTGCTGACCGTCGGCGTGGGTACATCCAATGTGGCGCGCCTCATGCGCCTCGGTGTTCATCCACTGGGTTACGGAAGCCCGATGGCCGCGCGCTGGGCCTTGGATCGGATCCAGGAAGTTCTGCAGGGCACGCCGCCGCCCTGGCTCGTCAAAGCCGGAAGGCTTGAAAGGCCAAGACCGCTGGTCCTCCATTGCGGATCGAGCCTGCAATAGCGATTTCCCTATAGCTCATATCGAAGACCCGTCC
Source organism: Zoogloea sp. GDB6 (assembly GCF_056724105.1). Classification (NCBI taxonomy): domain Bacteria; kingdom Pseudomonadati; phylum Pseudomonadota; class Betaproteobacteria; order Rhodocyclales; family Zoogloeaceae; genus Zoogloea; species Zoogloea sp. GDB6. Next base: position 2,514,175 of record NZ_CM161497.1, read on the forward strand.
CGCCGGAATTGGCGCGACGGGTCTTTCTTATTCAGGGCCAGAGGCGCCCACGCACAATCGCGAACATCGAATTGCGCATGGTACGCGGGCGAACGGATTTGAGGTCACAAAAGGCGGAATTGGAAATGAAGACTCACTATATAACCACCCAATGCATTGATTTTATTGCAAATCCAATTTCATGAAATTGATTAAGGCGTGCATGGCACGCTCGATGCTAAATGGAATTGCCTTCCCGATCGAAATGCTTTTTCGTTTCCACTCCGGCCAGCCCGGAATCAATTGCAAGGAGAAATGCCATGCCCATGGTCCTGCTCGAATGCGACAAGGACATTCCCGAGCGCCAGAAACACATCTACCTCAAGGCGCCCGATGAGGACACCCGTGAATACCTGCCGATTGCCAACGCGGCGACGATTCCCGGCACCCTGTCCGAGCGCGGTTGCGCCTTCTGCGGCGCCAAGCTGGTGATCGGCGGTGTGCTGAAGGACACCATCCAGATGATCCACGGCCCGCTCGGCTGCGCCTACGACACCTGGCACACCAAGCGCTACCCGACAGACAACGGCCACTTCAACATGAAGTACGTGTGGTCCACCGACATGAAGGAAAGCCACATCGTGTTCGGCGGCGAAAAGCGCCTCGAGCAGAGCATGAACGAGGCCTTCGACGAGATGCCGGACATCAAGCGGATGATCGTCTACACCACCTGCCCGACGGCGCTGATCGGCGACGACATCAAGGCGGTGGCCAAGAAGGTCATGAAGGAGCGGCCGGACGTGGACATCTTCACCGTTGAATGTCCGGGCTTCTCCGGCGTGTCCCAGTCCAAGGGCCACCATGTGCTCAATATCGGCTGGATCAACGAGAAGGTCGAGACGCTGGAGAAGGAGATCACCAGCGAATACACGATGAACTTCATCGGCGACTTCAACATCCAGGGCGACACCCAGCTGCTGCAGACCTACTGGGACAAGCTCGGCATCCAGGTGGTCGCCCACTTCACCGGCAACGGCACCTACGACGACCTGCGCTGCATGCACCAGGCCAAGCTCAACGTGGTGAACTGCGCCCGCTCGTCCGGCTACATCGCCAACGAGCTGAAGAAGCGCTACGGCATTCCGCGCCTCGACATCGACTCCTGGGGCTTCAGCTACATGGCCGAGGGCATCCGCAAGATCTGCGCCTTCTTCGGCATCGAGGAACGCGGCGAGGCGCTGATCGCCGAGGAGGAAGCCAAGTGGAAGCCCAAGCTCGACTGGTACAAGGAACGCCTGCAGGGCAAGAAGATGGCGATCTGGACCGGCGGGCCGCGCCTGTGGCACTGGACCAAGTCGGTGGAGGACGATCTAGGCATCCAGGTGGTGGCCATGTCGTCCAAGTTCGGCCATGAGGAGGATTTCGAGAAGGTCATCGCCCGCGGCCGCGAAGGCACCTATTACATCGACGATGGCAACGAGCTGGAATTCTTCGAGATCATCGACTTGGTCAAGCCGGACGTGATCTTCACCGGCCCGCGGGTTGGCGAGCTGGTCAAGAAACTGCACATCCCGTACGTGAATGGCCACGGCTACCACAACGGCCCGTACATGGGTTTCGAGGGCTTCGTGAATCTGGCCCGCGACACCTACAACGCGGTCTACAACCCCCTGCGTCACCTGGCTGGCGTCGATATCCGCGACAAGGCCCAGAGCACGCCGGTGATCCTGCGGGAGGCTGCGTGATGTTGGACGACAAGCTCGAGGACGTCTTCAGCTACACGGAAGAGCGCTGCCTGTGGCAGTTCTTCTCCCGTACCTGGGACCGCACCGAAAACATCCACGGCGTCGTCGATCAGGCCACGGCCTTGCTCACCGGCAAGCCGCCCAAGCGCGACACGCCGATGGAGCGCCTGCACTACGCCGACGGCCGGATCATGGCCGACGACCTGCGGGAGCGCTATCCGTGGGTGCGCGAAGCCGGCGAGGCCGAGATCACCCAGGTGATGGAGAGCCTCAAGGCCCGCCTGCTCGACACCACGATCGCCCGTTCCACCAACCGCGAACTCAATCACCACCTTTATTGAGCATCACCGGGCGGGGGCCTCGGCACCTGCCCGCAGCCAAGGGGAATTCTCATGAGTGCATGTGATACGGCCGCCGTGAAGCCGGCCGAAGTGAAACTCGTCCCGAAGGACCGGGGCGGCATCATCAACCCGATGTACGACTGCCAGCCGGCCGGCGCCCAGTTCGCCGGAATCGGCGTCAAGGACTGCATCCCGCTGGTCCATGGTGGCCAGGGCTGCACGATGTTCGTGCGCCTGCTGTTCGCCCAGCATTTCAAGGAGAACTTCGACATCGCTTCCACCTCGCTGCACGAAGAGTCGGCAGTGTTCGGCGGCACCAAGCGGGTGGAGGAGGGCGTGATGGTGCTGGCCAAACGCTACCCGAACCTGCGCGTCATCCCGATCATCACCACCTGCTCGACGGAAGTGATCGGCGACGACATCGAAGGCACCATCAACAACTGCAACCGGGCCCTCAAGGCCGAGTTCCCGGATCGCCACATCTACCTGGCGCCGGTGCATACGCCCAGCTTCAAGGGTAGCCACGTGAGCGGCTACGCGGAGTGCCTGAAGTCGATGGTGAAGACCATCGCCAAGACCAAGGGCACGCCGAACGGCAAGCTCAATCTGATCCCCGGCTGGGTCAATCCGGGCGACATCACGCTCCTCAAGTACTACATGAAGGAGATGGGCGTCGACGCCAACATGCTGGTGGATACCGAAGACTTCGATTCGCCGATGATGCCCAACAAGGTCATCGACACCCACGGCCGCACCACCGTCGAGGACATCCAGGAAAGCGCCAATGCCGTTGCGACGGTGTCCCTGGCTCGCTACGAAGGTGCGACCACCGGCGAATACCTGAAGGATGCCTTCGAGGTCCCGCACAACCTGGTGAACACGCCCTACGGCATCAAAAACACCGATGACATGCTGCGCAAGATCAGCGAGATCACCGGTAAGGACATCCCCGAATCGCTGGTGCGCGAGCGCGGTATCGCCCTCGATGCGCTGGCCGACCTGGCCCACATGTTCTTCGCCAACAAGAAGGTTGCCATCTTCGGCCACCCCGATCTGGTGCTGGGCCTCGCCCAGTTCTGCATGGAAGTGGAGCTGGAGCCGGTGCTGCTGCTGATCGGCGACGACCAGGGCAGCAAGTACAAGAAGGACCCGCGCATCGCCGAGCTCAAGGCCTCCGCCCACTTCGACATGGAGATCATCCATAACGCCGACCTGTGGGATCTGGAGAAGAAGATCGCCAAGGGCGAGGTGAAGCTCGATCTGATCATGGGGCACTCGAAGGGCCGCTACATCGCCATCGACGCCAACATCCCGATGGTCCGGGTCGGCTTCCCGACCTTCGATCGGGCGGGCCTCTACCGCAAGCCCACGGTGGGCTACAAGGGCGCGATGGAGCTGGCGGAGTCCATTGCCAACGCGATGTTTGCGCACATGGAGTACACCAGGGATCGTGAGTGGATCCTGAACACCTGGTAATCCGGCCACGGCTTAGTCAGGCGCCGGTTCTGCGCAGGCGGAACCGGCTGGAATGGAACGGGGCCCGGCCCCGTTTCCGCCCTCAACCCACCGCGGAGACGCCCCGATGCTCTCGCACGACGATCTGGCGAAGGACTTCGCCGCCTGTTTCGGCCGCCGCCACCACCTGCCCGAGTATCGCCAGGTGGAGTTCTGCAGCAAGAAGAAGAAACTCTCCTTCGGCTCCACGGAGGCCGACAGCCACCCGCAGCTTCCGGGGCTGCTGGCCACGGAAATGGCCTTTTCGTTGCTCGAAGGGTTGCTGACCTCGGCCCATCCGCACATCGAGGACCTGCCCAGCTGGAAGAAATACCAGGCCCTGCCCAGGCACAGCACGCTGGAGAAGATTGTGGCGGAGGTCTACCGCATCCTGCGCATCTGCCATCTGGCGTGGGCCTTGCCGGACGGTCACATCGAGCTGGACGACGGCCTGGTGCGCATCCGCTGCGTGCATGGACGCTGCGCCCAGTTCATCACCCTGTCCACGATGGGGCTGGAACTGCTCGAATCCTTCGTGCTGTTCTATCTGGATTCCTTCAACCAGCCCCATGGGCAGGCCTACGTCGAGGCCATGCTGGTCCAGTACTTCACCGACATCGTCACCGAGATCAAGGGTTTCAACGACGAGGACCGCATTCTCTACCAGTTCAACCAGACCCTGCCGATGAACCGGCATTTCCGTTTCGACAACGACAATCCGGCCTTCCGCATCGATGGGGAGCTGCTGTGCATCGAGATCGGCAAGCGCTTTGCCGATCCGGCGCGCTACCCGGTGGACTTCTACCTCGTCTTCGACAACGTGCTGCACATCATCCCCGTGGAGGCGCTCAAGGACGGTCGCCTGCCCCTGAACCGGCTGCCCCTGTGGCGCGCCCGCACTGCCGACGGCGTGCACCTGCCGGAACGCTTCCGGGCCCGCTTCGGACGCGAAGTGAATGTCGTCGGCCTGCCGATGACCTGACCCGTCCCTCACATCGTCCCCAACCTCTAGGAGCCCATCATGGAAAAGAACGGTTTGCTCAGGATCGCCATCGCCACCAACGACCTGCTGCAGGTCAATGCCAACTTCGCTGCCGCACGCCAGCTCGTCATCTACGAAGTCGGCCTGCAGCGCGGCGAGTTCGTCGACAGCGTCCAGTTCCGCGGTACGGCGGCTGGGAAGGGCAATGGTGGCAAGGGGCCCGGCGGCGGCATGGGCTGTTCGATGGGCGACCCGAGCGGCGGCGCCAGCGCGGAGCACATGACGGCCCGCATCGAGGCGGTGCGCGGCTGCGCGATCCTGTTCAGCAAGGGCTTGTCCGATCTGCACGCAGTGACGGTCAAGAACATGGGCGTCTATCCGGTGAAAATGGAGAACAGCCGGGACATCACCGAGGTCGTCGAATACGTGCAGCGCATGCTGGAGCGTCCGCCCTTGTGGATGCGTCGCGCTCTGGGCGTGGAGGCTCCGGCCGAATACGCCGAAACCTGCTGAGGAGACGACGATGAAGACCCGTGGTCTGCAGAATGCGATTAATCGCCTGAAGGGCGCCCGCAAGTTCGGCAGCATGACGCTGCTGGCCCAGGCGGAAAGGGAGGCCCGGCAAACCCTGGAGCAGGCACGCGTCTGGATGGAGCGTGCCGGCCTGGGCGATGCCTCGACCGCCGACGAACGCCATGGCGAAGTGGTGAAGGCGGTGCTGGAACTGGAAGTGACCCTGTTCGGCACGCCGCCGCGCTGAGGTCCGCCTCCTTTTCCGGCGAAGTCCAGTAAGCGAAGGGCCCGTTCCTCCCGGAGCGGGCCCTTCGCTTTGCTGCACCCAGCATGGGCGCAACGACAACGACTACATCGGCGTGATGCCGTACTCCTTGTAAATCTCATCCTGGGCGAGGCGGAACTCGTCCATGGAGAACGCGTAGCCGCTTTCCTTGAGGAAAGCCCAGGAGGCCGGTTCATCCTCGGACAGGGCTTGCACGGCCTCGCGGAAATCGGCGTCGGAACGCATGCGGCGGATATAGGACACGGCGGAATCTACGGACATGGATGGATCTCCGGTTGTGAAGCGTTGGTGAAGGGACAGCTGAAAGGGGAGGCCGTCCGCGCATCCAGGCCGGGCTCGCCGAAGGCCAGCGGCGCGCCGCCGGGGACGAGGCGCGCCTGCAGGATGTCCTCCATCCACTGGCGAACCCGGTCTACGTCCGCATCCACAGCCGGGATGAAGGCGTCAGCGCGATAGGCGTGCAAAGGCGCGGGCAGGCGCAGACGGACGAAGGCCTGGCGCAGGTCTTCCTTCAGGTAAGGGTCGAGCCCGGCGCGGAAGGTCCACATGTATTCAGGGATCGACCGGGATGTGGCCAGCACCCGCAAGCTGTTCGGCAGAATGAGCCCCTCGCCGAGCAGCCGCGTGTAGACCTCCTTGCTCATGCCACCAGCCGGGACGCGCATTTCGGCCACGGCGCTGGCCACCCGGTCGTGGCCGCCGAAATGCCGCCGGCGGTAGTCCCGCTCGGCGACCAGTCCCGCCTCCAGTAGCAGGTGGCGGGGCACCCAGCTACCCGACGTGGAGGCCAGGTCGCCCAGCGCGATCTCCTTGCCCCGCAGGTCGTGGAGGCTGGTAGCCGGGCTGGCGTGGGGGACGACGATGACGGCCTGGAAGGTGGGACCGGTACTGCCGGCGTGAGTCGGCCGCGCAAAGGGCTCCAGCTCGGCCTTACGGCTCTGCAGGATGTAAGTGACGGGCCCCAGGTAGGCGATATCGAGCCGGCCGGCGCGAAGTGCCTCACCGGTGGCGGCATAGGTTTCGCCGACGATCAGCTCGACGGGCATCGCTAACTGCTCCTCGAGATAGGCTTGCAATGGCGCATTGCGCGCCAGTACGACAGGAGGCGACTCGCCGGGCAGCAGGCCGCAGCGCAAGGGCGTGCTCATGGCTGTGCGAGTCCGTCGAGAAAGTGGCGGCGCAGGCGGCCACCGAGGATGTTGATCACCGAAACCAGGCCGAGCAGCAGCAGGATCAGCGCGCTGGCCTCCCGGTATTCAAAGAGATGGAAGGCGGTGACGATCTCCAGCCCGATCCCGCCGGCGCCGACGACACCCAGGGTCGTAGCAGCGCGCAGGTTGTGCTCCCAGCGGTACAGGGTGACGTCCACCAGGCGCGGCAGGATTTGCGGCAGCACCGAGAAGCGCAACACGCCCAGCGGTGAAACGCCCTGGGCGCGCAGCGCATTGCCGGGCGCGGCGTCCACATGTTCGAGGATCTCAGCGCAGAACTTGCCGAGCATGCCCGTGGAATGGCTGGCAAGAGCCAGGATGCCCGGTAGCGGGCCGAAGCCCACTGCCGCGACGAACATGATTCCCCACACCAACCCGGGGATGGAGCGAATGGCGTTGAGGGCCAGGCGTACAGGGCCACCAAGCCAGCCCGGCGCGATGTTGCGGGCGGCCAGCGCGCCCAGCGGAATGGCCGCGAGCAGCCCGAAGCAGGTGCCGGCGACGCTCATGCTCAGCGTGTCCAGCAGCGGTTGCCCCCATCGGGGCCAGCGGCTGAAGTCCGGCGGGCAGGCATCCCCCAGCAGCTGAGCGATGGTGGACAGCGTGTTGCGGTAACGGGGCAGGTCGAAGGCGCCGCCGATGGCCGCCAGGAGTACGACGGCGCAAGCCAGCAGGCTGACGACGGCCCGCGTGCGCCGGCGTTGCTGGTGGGCACTGCGCAGCACGGCGTCGATGGCAGGATCGATATCCCGGAGCGGGATTGAGCGTTGGGCTTGCATGATGTCAGCGGGGGGACGGAACGGCGTCGGGGGAGCTCTTCCGGATCGCCTCGATCCAGCCGCGGACCTTGTCCACATCACCGTCGGCGGCCGGCACGAAGGCCTCGGCACGGAACACTGCCAGGGCCGCGCTATCCCGCATGTCGAGGAAGGCCTGGCGGATCTCGTCCTTCAGCGCCGGGGGGAGTCCTTCGCGGAAGGTCCACATGTATTCCGGGATAGCCGGGGACTCGGCCAGGATGCGCACGCGCGACGCATCGATGCGCCCTTCCTTCAGCAGACGCTGGTAGATCGGCAGGGACAGGCCACCGGCGGCAACCTGTTTGTTGGCCACCGCCAGCGCGACCGCATCGTGGGCGCCAAGGACGCGCAGCGTGTAATCGCGGCCGGCTACCAGGCCGGCATCGAGCAACTGGTAGCGCGGCACCCAGGTGCCTGAGGTCGAGGCCGGGTCGCCGAAGGCGACGTCCTTGCCCTTGAGGTCGGCGAGCGCATGCGCGGGGCTGTCCTGCGGGACGATGATCACAGCCTGGAAGGACGGGCCGACCTGCGGATGGGACGGTCGGGCGAACGGCTCCAGCCTGGCCCGCCGGCTTTGCAGGATGTAGGTGACTGGCCCGAGATAGGCGATGTCGATGCGCCCGAAACGCAGGGCTTCGCCGGTAGCGGCGTAGCTCGCACCGACCATCAGCTCCACGGGTAGGCCCAGGCGCTTTTCAAGATGGGCCCGCAGGGCTTCGTTCAGGCGCATCACCGTGGGCGCGGATTCCCCCGGCAGCAGGCCGAGCACCAGTTTGTCGGGGCGCGCGGCGGTATCGGCAGCACCGGCGGAAATGCCGATGCACAGGAGGATGAGGGCGCACAGAAGACGTGCCCCGTGAATGAGCTTGATCATTTCGGTTCTCCAGAGAGGGAAGGCGTGGATGTAAAGAGCTGTTGCTGTACCGCGAGATCGAAGTCCGTTGCTGGACCGTCGAAGCAGATCCGGCCATCCCGCAATCCGACGATGCGATCGGCCAGGCGGCGGGCCATGTCCAGTTGGTGCAGGACGAGCACGACGGTGACGCCCGATGCCTGCGCATACCCCTTGAGCAGATTGCCGAGCGACGCCGCGAGCCCGGAGTCCAGTGCCGAAAAGGGTTCGTCGCCGAGCAGCAGGCGCGGCTGCCGCACCATTGCACGCGCAATGCCGATTCGCTGGCGTTCGCCGCCGCTGAGATTTGCCACGCGTGCATGGGCGTGGCGCAGCAGGCCGACCTCCCTTAGTGCGGCTGCAGCCTGTTCCTGAAGCTCGGCAGGCCAGGGCAGGGGGCTGAGGGGATGACGGCGATCGGCCAGGCCGAGCAATACGTTGTTCAGCGCGCTGAGGCGGTCGATCAGGGCGTGTTCCTGGAACACCGTGGCAGTCCGCCGTCTGTGGATCTGCAGGGTTTCCGGCGACGACAGGCAACCCATTCCGTTCAGCGTGAGCTGCCCGGCCGCCGGCCGGATGAGGCCGTTGAGCACGCCGAGCAGGGTCGTCTTGCCGGCGCCGGACGGACCGACAATGGCGGTCACACCACCTTCCAGGATCGGCATGGAAACGTCGGTGAGGACTTGCCGCTGCCCACGCTGGACGGTGACACGCTCCAGGCACAGTCCACCCACCGTGGCCCCGTCGGCAACCACGGCACGGGCAGGGAGGAGGGGCGCGGACCGTGAAGACAGCGCCGAACACAGGCGCGAGATGAAGGCGGATCCGAGAATGAGACTGGTCATGGTGGGGCTCCCGCTGGGCTCGGCAGCCAGCACAGTGCGGCTGCCGTATGGGGAGGAAATGGCAAGCGCTATGCCAAAGGGTGCAGCGGGTCCGGCCTCACGTTGCGACGACCGGCCCAGGATTGCGGTTGCCACAGGCCCTCAGGCCTTGCGGCACGCCGGATACGACGCGAAACGGGATCAGGTTGGGGAGGCGTGGCAGTGGGTTCCAGAAAGTACGTTCCGGGCTGGATGAACGGAAAGGGACGTTTCGACGCCGTTTGGCGCTCCACTCGCGGCGGGGGTGACCGTTCTTTTTTGTGCAACGCAACATCATCGCGTACGCCGCGGTACGCTTTCTTATCCCTGTCCTGATTGGATATCCCCGGCAGCCAGGGGAACGACTTACGCTCAGGCCGTAGCGCCGTGGTCCATGGACACGCCGATCAGTTTCCGGCACGCGGCTTGCTGCCACGGAAGGCACCACATTCCGGGCACCACTGCCATGACTACTGAATTTTCCACAGATGCACCTTCTACTGCTGCCAGCGACGAAGCGCGCCTGAAACTGATTGCCGAGACCATCCAGAACGTTCGTCCCCGCCTGCAGAAGGACGGCGGCGACATCGAACTGATTGCGGTGGACGGCTTGTTCGTCCGCGTCCGCCTGTCCGGCGCCTGTGTCAGTTGCACACTGGCCGGCCAAACCCTGGGTGGGGTGCGGCGCGAATTGATGGCAGCCCTGAACGAGCCGGTCCGAATCGTGCCTGTCCCCATCGACTGAAAGCCATTCTGGAATAATGGTTATCTATGAATGATGAACGGCCATCGCTATATACTTGTATATATTTTGGTGCAGCCCGACGGCCCGTAATGCCGGAGCACCGAATGCTGCGGTGGCGTTTTCGTCCTGCTCACGAGCGGACGGTGAAGGAGCATGGAAATGAGTGATCGTGTGGTCGACGAGGAATTCGGCCGTGGGGCCGAAGTGAAGCCGGCCAGCGGCACGGCAAAGCAGTCGCCTGGCATCCCGGACTTTGCGGAACGGGACGTACTGCCCCATCTGTGTGAATGCAACCTCGGGGAATGCCGTACCGACTTGCTGCCGCTGTTGTACGAGATCAGCCGGATCGTCACCGAAACGGGCAATCTCTCGCAGATCCTCAACATCCTGCTGCAGTTGATGAAGCGCCACATGAAGGTGATCCGCGGCATGGTGAGCCTCTACGACACGGACTCGGGCAAGATCTTCATCCACGAGAGCTTCGGCCTGACGGAGGAGGAGGAGGCGAGGGGGATTTATCGCCTCGGGGAGGGGATCACCGGCCGGGTGGTGGAGACCGGCCAGCCCATCGTGGTCCCGAAGATCAGCGACGAACCGAATTTCCTGAACCGTACCGGCAGCCGCAGCAACATCGGCGACACTCGCCTGTCTTTCCTCTGCGTGCCGATCCTGCGTGGCAGGAAGGTCATGGGCACAATCAGCGCGGAGAGGATCTACGATAACCGCCGGCTGTTGAAGCTTGACGTGGAAGTCCTGTCCATCCTGGCTGCCACCACGGCCCAGGCCGTGGAGCTGTACCTGCTCGAGAACGTCAAGAAGGTGGCGCTCGAGGACGAGAACCAACGGCTCCGCACCGCCCTCAAGGAGAAATTCAAGCCGGCCAACATCATTGGCAATTCCAAGCCGATGGAAGAGGTCTACCGGATGATCGAGCGTATCACGCGCTCCAAGACGACGGTCCTGATCCTCGGGGAAAGTGGCGTTGGCAAGGAGTTGGTGGCCAGCGCAATCCATTACAACAGCCCGAACTCATCCGGCCCCTTCATCAAATTCAATTGCGCGGCGCTGCCGGAAAGTGTCATCGAAAGCGAACTGTTCGGCCACGAGAAAGGCTCGTTCACCGGCGCGGCGAACCAGCGCAAAGGGCGCTTCGAGGAGGCCGACGGCGGCACGATCTTCCTGGACGAAGTCGGCGAACTGTCCTTGCCGATGCAGGCCAAGCTGCTGCGAGTTCTTCAGGAGAAGACCTTTGAACGGGTCGGCGGAAATATGCCGATCAGCGTGGACATCCGGATCCTGGCGGCCACCAACCGGGATCTCGTGGATATGGTCACGAAGGGTACGTTCCGCGAGGATCTGTATTACCGGCTCAATGTCTTCCCGATCACCATTCCGCCCCTGCGCGAACGGGGCAACGACGTGGTCGCCCTGGCCGACCATTTCGTATCGAAGTTCTCCCGTGAAATGGGCGTCGACATCCAGCGCATTTCAACGCCGGCGATCAACATGTTGCTGAGTTACCACTGGCCAGGCAACGTGCGCGAACTGGAAAACGTCGTCGAGAGGGCGATCATCCTCGCCGAGGACGGCGTGATTCATGGCTATAACTTGCCCCCGTCGCTGCAGACGCCGGTGGTTTCCGAGTCCTCGATGCTCGGCTCCCTGGATGCCAAGCTCAATGCGATCGAGTACGAAATGATCGTCGACGCGTTGAAAGCGAGTCATGGCAATACGACGGAAGCCGCCACCCAACTAGGTCTGACCCGCCGTATCCTGGGGTTGCGCCTGAGCAAGTACAAGCTGAACCACAAGGATTTCCGCTAAGCCCCGGATCATTCGTGCCTGTGCTATCAGCCTGGCGCCCGGTTCAGCGTTGTGGTGCTGCCGGGCTTGCCCCGGCGTTGCGGATGATCACGCCTCGAAGGGCTTTGGAAAAACCATACCTGCGCTGGGATCGGGGGCGATGAAGACTTCGCGCAGGCTGGCAGCGCCGAGGCGGCCGCTGGGATCCAGTTCCTCGACCTTAGCCAGGGCAGCCAGGGATTCATCCATGCGCTGCAGGCGCGCGAGGTTATAGGCGTAAGCGGTCAAGGACTGTAGCCACAGGCGTGGAAACGCATGCCATTCAGTGAAATCCGCCATGTCCGGAGTGACATGACGCCAATCGGCAGGTAATTCCAGGCGCGCCGACAGCCAATCGAGACAGGCCAATGCCCATCGTGCTGCATCGCCCGAGCGACGGCGATAGAAATAAAAGCGATAGGCCACGATCCGGATTCCGAGGGAGTCCGGCGCCTGATCGATGATCTCCTGAACACGGGCTTCCGTATAAGCGTCATCGGACCAGTTGGCAAAGATATCCTTCAGTTTGTCACGAATGTCCGGAGGGAGATTTCGCGTGAAGTGATACGGCTCCAGCCGAAAGATGTGGGCCGAAGTTCCGTCGGCGTTGTCGGGAAGTCGATGCCGGGAGCAGAGGGAGGGCGCAGGCGTGGTCTGATTCATGGCATACCGGGATGAGGATTTACCCAACGCGCATGCAAGAGGCGAGCCAAGCCTTCTATGACCTCGCAATATGGCTGCCAGCCTCATCCCGCGCCGCGGCAAGGTATGACCAAAGACACGACAGCGTACGATGGCGAACAGTCACAGTGGATTGCGTACCAGGTGGGACTTTAATTTCGCACACTCATACCGTTATAAATATAACGGTAACCGGATTTAAACGTATGTTATCTTTCAGACCATTTCTATATTCAGTCGTGTTTGTGCGGAGGGGAACAGTCCATGGCACGCAGCAGCAGCGTCAACTTCGAAGCCGTCGAGCAAATTTGTTTTCAATTGCTGGCTCAAGGTGAAAATCCGTCTTTCAATCTCGTCTATGCGGAGCTTGGCAACAAGGGGTCCAGCGAGGTTGTTCAGCGTTATATAGACCAGTGGCGTCGTGAAACGGGCGCGACCTTCTTCCGGAAGCGCAGCGTCCCAGGCATGCCGGATGAACTGGTTTCGTCGGCGGATGGCTTCATGTCCCGGATCTGGTCTCTGGCGCTCAATCACGCGGAACAACTCTTTGCCGCCCAGCGCCAGGCGCTGGAGCAGGAGCAAGACGCTTACCGTGTACGTCTGCAGGCCGCTGAGCAGCGGATCGAACAACAGGATGCCGCCGCGGTGCAGGCAGCCGCACAACTCGAAGCGCTGAACGAGGCGCAACGCGTCCGCGATGCAACGATCGCGGAACTGCGGCAGCAGGTGCAGGAGTCCCAGCGCCAGAAGGATGTGCAGGATGGCCGGATCAAGCAGCTTGAGGATGCGGCAGAAGTCCGGGAGCAGAAGTTTGCCGCGGAGTCCGAGCGGCTGACCAAGATGCTGCAGACCGATCGTGATCGTTACAGCACGTCCTTGAAGGATGAACAGGATCGCAGCGCACTCGAGCGCGAACTGCTGGTCAAGCAGATCGATCAGGTCCGTCAGGAAAAGCTCGGCGACATCACGGCCATGCGTCAGCAACTGGCCAACCGCGAAGAGCGCGAAAGCAAGCTGCGTGAGCAGACCGAGGAAGCCAAGGCGGCGCTGCGCGAAGCCTTGTCCAAGACGCGCCAGATCGAAACATCACTCGCCGCCGCTGAAGGGCGAATCGAACGCCTGCAAGCGCAGCTCAAGGTTGCAACCGAAGCCGCGCACGGCAAGGAGTCCGCGGTGGCCGCTGCCGAGACCAGGGCACGTGTCATCGACGAAGTCCGCCTCGCAGAAACCGCACGCGCCCAACGTGCAGAAACCCTGCTGGCCGAAGCGCTGGCCGAAATCGGCCAGCTCAAGAAACAAAACGCGTAATTGTCAGGACACCGGCCAAGTCAATCGCAGGCTACTGACCGACTCAGCGCTGTCAGGGCGCAAGCAAAAGAACTCGATTTCTGGGTACTGCCGCAGAAGCTGCCGGACTTCCCTGTCTTCAGCGAGGAAGTCCGGCACATCGCGCGTGGACGCAAAGCAGAAACGCCGGGGCAGGTCGGTGTAGAGCGAGCGTGGCGGCGCCGACCCGCGAATGCCCTTCAGCAGCCGGCCGCCCTGTTCGCTGTGGTAGAAGACCTGACTCAAGCCAAGCTCTTCCCGAATGAACTGGACGCTCGCCCACAATATGGCCTCGGCCCAGATCGCAGCGTAGCGTTCCTGGATGTAGGCGCAATAAGTCTGCGCAACAGCCAGAGGCAAACGTAGGCCGCGATACAGGATGACGTCGGTCGCCGGACAACCGGACAGCAGTTTTCTTTCGACCCGTCGCGCCAGCCAGGCGACGCTGCGTATCCAGTCTGACTGGATTTCTTCGATCAGCGCGCAATTGCTGTTCCAATCAAGATCAATGCGCGCCCACGCCAGCGTGTTGCGGCTACCCGAAACAGGATGGCCGTTGTAGTTGAACAATGAACTCCGGCAGCCCAGTCTCTGGTAGCGACGATCGTGATCGCTGCTGAAATTGAGTTGCAGGACGAGATTCAGACCAGGCCGCGAGGTCTGCCGGCGCTGCCTTCCGGCGCGTTGCTCATTTCCCCACGTGTCGAGGGTCAGGACGAAATACTCCTGGTCCGGGTCATGGTCGTGTGCAGCGAGGAACAGATCGTCGATCCGGTCGTGGCCGAGTTTGGCCAGAGCGGATTTGATCCGCGGCTTCTGCAGGAGCGACGCATACGGGGACCTCTTGAGGGATGCGACGCTGAGCGGCTCGCCTCGCCGACTGTGACGGCTCAACTGGCGCAGCAGCCCGATGCTGTAGCGATCGCGGTAGTACGGATAGACGGTGCGCTCACCGCGAAGGCAAGCGAGGATTTCGTCGATAGTGTGGTGTTCCATGTCGGGTTTCCATGAATGGGTCAGCGTTCGTGCTTGCATGCGCAAAAGTTCGGGCAATCGGTGGTTTCATGGTTTTCTCCTTGAAAAATGAGCCCGCTCCGCGGTGGAGCGGGCGGGGTCAGTCGATTTCGAATTCCGTTTTGTCGCCGTTCAACAGGGCTGCGATGGCTTGCTGGGTACGTTGCCGCATCTGTTGGCGAACGGCTTTGCGAGTCTTGCCGTGCGGGCCAGCGCGGCGCGTCAGGCCGGGCACCAGCAAGGGATTGCGCGGCTTGGTCCGGGGCAGGACGAGGAGAGTCTTCTTGGTCGCCATCATTTACCCCTTCACGCAAAGGATCTGTTTCAGACTATGGACGACTTCCACCAGATCACGCTGGTTGTCCATCACCTGATCGATATCCTTGTACGCGGCCGGAATCTCATCGACCACGCCGCCATCCTTGCGGCACTCGATACCGGCGGTCTGCGCCTCGAGGTCGAAGCGGCTGAACCGGCGCTTGGCGGCGCTGCGGCTCATCCGCCGTCCCGCCCCGTGGGAGCAGGAGCAGAACGACTCGGCATTGCCCAGCCCACGGACGATGTAGGACCTCGTCCCCATGCTGCCGGGGATGATTCCCAATTCACCAGTCTGGGCTGAGATGGCGCCCTTGCGGGTGATGAAGGGGTATGACCGGGATGAAGGGAAAATCTGTACACATCCCTCGTAACTCTATGATTTAAAAGAGTGCAATTTTCACTTCCGCAAAATTCCCGCGCCTTCCTTCCCAAGCCGTTAGACTCGTGCCGATCAAATCTGCCTTGCGGAGACATTGATGGCTTCACTGGAGAGCACGGCGTATCCCCAGTTCCTCAGCTTTTATTCGACAGAGGATCTGAAGCAGTTTTTTACGGTTGAGGCCGAAGACCTTGAATGGTTGAAAAGCCAAGCGCGATCGGCTTCAACGAGACTCGGGTTGGGGGTGCTGCTGAAGTGCTTTCAGCACCTGTGGTACTTTCCTTCCTCTGTCGACGCAGCTCCTCCCGAAGTCATCGATCATATCCGTGAAGCTTTAGGGCTCGGCAAGTCAATCCGTGCTCAACATGTATCCGGTGTCACTCTGTTGCGCCATAAGGCAAAGGTGCTGGAGTACCTGCGTGTTCAGTCGTTTTACGGCGCGGATGCTGTTGCCAGGACCGAACGCCTTGCTCTCGAAGCTGCTGAGCTGCTAGATCAACGATCCGACATCATCAATGCCATGATCGAGGGGTTGATCATGGTGCGCTACGAACTCCCAGCTTTCTCGACGCTGGAGAATCTGGCTGAGAGAGCCCATGTCGCGGTGCAGACGCGGATTTTCGAATCGGTTTCTGGGCGCATCGGCGACGCGCACCGTGAAAACCTAAAAGCGCTCCTGCAGACGGACAAGTTCGAGCAGCGCCAAAGTGAATACAACCGGCTCAAGAAATCAGCGAAACGCCCGACCCGCAAGCACTTGGAAACACTGGTTGATCACCTGGAGTGGCTGGAGTCGATCCCTGGGTTGGAGAGGGTCTTCGAGGGAATCCCGGACACCAAGGTGCGTTATTTTGCCGGACAGGCGATGGTCTACGATGTATCGGAACTGAAGGAGTGTGGCGAAGCCAAGCGTTACACGCTGATGGTTGCTCTGATCCACCGCATGCAGGTTCGCGCCCGGGATCAGCTGGCTGAAATGTTCCTTCGCCGCGTGGCCACCATCCACAAACGCGCGAAGGAAGAGTTGGAAAGGATACAGATCGACCAGCGAGGCCAGGTTGAGCGCCTTGTCGGAACATTGGACGGTGTGTTGTCGATTCTGGCGGACGAGCCAGACAATGCCGCTGCCGGCGCCCAAATTCGAGAGTATCTTGAGCCTGCGGGAGGCGTCGAACAGATTCGAGAGCGCTGTGCTCAGATACAGGCCAGTAGCGGCAATAATTATCTGCCGCTGATCTGGAAGCACTTCCGGCCTCATCGCTCGTTGCTCTTCAGGCTCGCACATCTTCTCGATATTCGTCCGAGCAGCCAAGATCGAACATTGATCGACGCGCTTGAAGTCATCAAGCTGTATCAGGACAAGCATCGCATTGACTGGATCGGGGACAGTGTTAACCTCTCGTTCGCTGCGGAGCGCTGGCGCAAGCTTCTGCGCACCGGTGATACGACCGGTGTCCATGCTGGAATCAGCCGTCGTCACCTGGAAATCTGCGTGTTCTCACACCTGGCAGAGGATTTGCGTGCGGGGGATCTCAGCATCGCCGGCTCCGAGGAGTTCGCGGATTACCGTGATCAGTTGATACCTTGGGAAGAATGCCAGGCACTCCTTCCCGCCTACTGCGAGAAAATCGGACTTCCGCTCAAGGCCGACGACTTTGTGAAGGGACTACGCGACGCACTCAGCAAGACAGCGCTGACGTTGGACGAGAGGTTTCCCGAATGCCATGGTGACGTGGTTCTGAATGCCTTCGGAGAGCCGGTGCTGCGTAAGACGACTGCCCGCGAAATCCCGCAATCCGCGGTGGCACTGCAGAATGCGTTGACGGAACGCATGCCCGCACGGCACATCCTTGACGTGCTGGGAAACATCGAGCAATGGGTGGGATTCACCCGACATTTCGGCCCGCTTTCCGGCAACATGGCCAAGATCAAGCAGCCTGCCGAACGCTATCTGCTGACTATCTTTGCCATGGGTTGCAACCTGGGTCCTAGTCAGGCCGCGAGGCATCTCAGCAACAACGGCATCACGCAGCACATGCTCTCGTTCGTTAATCGCCGCCACTTGTCGATCGAGAGCCTCGAAGCCGCGCAGCGCGAACTCAACGAGGTCTATCTTCGGCTGGATCTGCCCAAGATCTGGGGGGACGGCAAGACCGTTGCCGCCGACGGTACGCAATACGACTTTTTCGACGAGAATCTGCTGGCCGGATACCATTTTCGGTATCGCAAGATGGGCGCCGTTGCTTACCGCCACGTTGCCAACAACTACATTGCGGTGTTCCGGCACTTCATTGCACCCGGTGTCTGGGAGGCTATCTACGTCATCGAAGGGTTGCTCAAGGCGGGCCTGTCTGTCGAATCCGATACGGTGCATTCCGACACTCAGGGGCAGTCTTCGACGGTTTTCGCCTTTACCCATCTTCTGGGCATCAAGCTGATGCCCAGAATCCGGAACTGGAAGAATCTGACGCTCTACCGACCTGAAAAGGCCGCGAAATACGAACACATCAACCGCCTGTTCTCCGGTGTGGTGAACTGGGGGTTGATCGAGCGCCACTGGAAAGACCTGATGCAGGTTGCGCTTTCCATCTACGCGGGCCGGATCTCTTCCGCCACGCTGCTCCGTAAGCTGGGCTCCAGCAGTCGCAAGAACCGTCTTTTCTTCGCTGCTCAAGAGTTGGGGAATGTCGTTCGGACCATGTTCCTGTTGGAGTGGATCGGCAACCGGGAGATGCGTCAGGAGATCACGGCCAACACCAACAAGGTCGAGTCCTATAACGGCTTTGCAAAATGGGTCTCATTCGGTGGAGACGTCATCGCCGTCAATGAGCCGGACGAGCAGCAGAAGCGGTTGCGCTACAACGATCTCGTGGCTTCAGCCCTGATTCTCCATAACACTGTCGACATGATCCGGACGCTTCAACGCATGAAGCGGGAGGGATGGAAGATTTCGGACGAGGAAGTGTCCTTCCTGAGTCCCTACCAGGTGGCGCACGTGAAGCGTTTCGGGGTTTACAGCCTCAAACTCAATCGCAAGCCCGAAGCCTGGATTGGCGATACCACGTTCAAAGAGGCTGCGGCCTCCGTCCAATATGCGCGGCAGGCAAAAACCAAGGTTGAATCAAAATGAAAATACCGCCTCCGAACTTTTTAACAACGCCGTACGGCGACGTGAACGCGGCCAAACTGGTCGATCTGCAAGACGGCTATGACACAACTGAGTTGCTGAGGCAGGTTGAACACCTAGAGCCGATCATGCGGCGCCTCAAACAGAACAATGGGATTCGAGACGACATCCTGCGCCTTCACCGTATGGCCCACACGGTGATCAACGGTGCTCCGCTTAGTGAGCCATACAAGGAGGATTTGTGGGAGGCGGCAGCTGCGCTGGTAGAAGAGCTTCAGTCGGTGGCCAGGGCGTGCTGCGACATTGCAGGCGCGATTCAGCCCCTCGCAGATCTTGAACCCCACTTAGAGGATTGATCGGCATGGGTCTTCACCTACCTGCGTATGATGCTTCCGCGAGACTCCGCCCAGTTCCTGCAGAAATCCAGTCCTGCTGCATCGAATTCACTTTGTAGCGATGCAATCAGGCGTCGGCCGTCACAGTAGTCAGTATCGTTGGAACTGATGAAAAGGACTGAGGGCGCGCCGGCATTCTGGAGGTTTTCCCGGGCGATACGCAGTGCGAATTCGGTAATCACACAATCCGGCAAGCTGGATTTGCCCCGCTTCGCAGGCGCAACGCCTTTCAAGGAGCGCATGCCCGCACGTCGGACATCTTCGTCGGAGGTCGGGAGCTCTTGGGCGGCATTGATCAGGTCTCGCGCAAAGCTTACGCAATCCGCGATCCATTGGGCCGCGTCATGAGTCAAAGGGCTCGACGTTCGGGCTAACAGAATGTCCAGTGTCTGGTGTGCATGGGAGAGATTCGACAGCGTCCGGGAAAGCTCTTGAACCGCGTCATCCTGGACCTTTGGTAGGTTCAGTTCAAACTCTTCGCGAACTAGCGAAGGGATGACGATACGGAATTCCTGAGCTTGAGCACGTACCCGGCTGGAGACATCGACGAGTGCTCGTGCACTCTCTGGGGAGAATTCGCGTCGGACTGGCGATCGAACGATATCGAGTAGGACACAGGTATCGAGAATGAGGACCCACGGCTGACGAACGTCCTCATCGTCGGTGCTCATGCGTTCTGCTCGGCAAATTTCAACAGGCCTCGTCCGAACTCATATTCGATGGCCAGATCACTTGCACGCTCGAAGGTCCAGCCGCCTTGCTCCATCAGCCATCGCTGCAGCATGTCCGTGTCCAGTTCACATCGGTCCTGATGGCAGTGCAGAAGAAAAGCAAACCAGCGCTCCCTGTCCAGCGGGTGGGCCGAGCCTGTTCCATGGTTGGCCAGAATGCTGAAGCGCCGCAAGGCGTCCCCTGCCGCGGGGCTGACCCATGCCGTAAAAGGCTTCAAGTCGTCGGTGAGTTCGCATTTGAGCCCCAATGCCACAGCAGCAGGTTGTATCGCGCTCGTGGTCAGTTCAACCAGAACTGCGTTGTACTCCTGGACGGACAACTGACTTTTTTCGAGCGGGACGATATTGACGACCTCCGCCTTCTCGCCGTCAGTCAGCATGGCTACCCCGGAAGCGGGTAACCCTCCAGAACCATCCCTCTCGAAAACAAGCAGCGATCTATCGCCGAACATGCGGGTATTTTCCTGCTCCTTGGTCTTGTCGCGTAACCAGTGCGCGGGCAAGTTCTCCTGGATCACATCTCCCAAGCGCTCAAGGGCCGGAGAAGGGCCGCGAACCGTCAGTTCCCGAAAAACGAGGAAGGAGCCCAAATCGTTATCCATGTGAATCAATCCCAGGTGGTGTTGGTCGCAGGTTCGTGGAAGCGTGTTTCGAGTCCGCAGTGATTGTCATCCGCAAGCTGATACATCGTGTCGATCAACTCATAGATCGTTTCGTCCAGCGCATCTCTGGATACAAGGGGAATCGCCAGTTCGTACTCGGAGCCGTCCGCGTTGATACGGCGCATGTTCAAGGGTTCGAAACAGTGCTGTTCAATGGCTTGGCGGGCCCGGTTCATGCCGCGCGCTGACTCGCTCAGACGGATCAACGTGAGTTTTACGCGGACAGTGGCAGTCTCGGACGCAAGGCGTGACTCCGCCGGCGCGGTTTTATCTTCAGCAGGCACCTCCCGCAAGATCAACCCCTTCTCGAATCGCGCCTGCAGCCCGGAATCCACTGCATCGATGTAACGCATGGCCGACTTGATGTCCTTCCAGCCGACATAGGCCATCAAGTCCTTCACGTCCCAACCGCTGGCCCGGGCCCACCCTGCAAAGCCTCGGCGCAGTGAGTGACTGCTGTAGTCTCCCGATTCCTCGATCCCCGCAGCAGCAAAGATCTCCCGCAGCAGCGGGATCAGGCTTCCCGGATGCAGTCCCGTCGGCGCGAGGCTTCCCCATCGCCCAATCTTCCGAAAAACCTCACCTTCGACGAGTCCCGCGGTTGCGATCCATGTCGAATATGCGGTCACGGGACAGAGTCTCGACAAGGCCGGACATTGGAAGCGCCGTCCCGCAAATTCCCTGTCTCCTTTGCTTCGCGGGAGATAGCAGGTCAAGCCTTCGCCCGGGACGACCTCGATGTATTCAATGCGCAGACTGGAAAGTTCGTCCGCTCTAAAGCCCCGCCAGAAACCAACGAGGACAAGTGCCCGATCGCGGGTATACCGGAGGAGCGCCCGTCGATCGTCAGATTCTTGAGCAAGGGCAATCCCTCGGTTAAGCCAATCGACAATATGCTGCAGACGGTCAAGTTCGAGGGGTTTGGCCTGCTTCTCCTGACTGGGATGGAGCGCACGGATGCCCTTGAGAACCTGGCGAATCAGGGGGGCTTTGGTCGGATCAACGAAACCGTGATCGGCATGCCACCGTGCCAGCGCTGCCAAACGCTGGCGCAGCGTGCTGGACGCAAGCTTGCTGCCGTAGTCGGCCAGATAGCGGGCAACTGAGTCAGTGGTGGCCGGCAAGAAGCCTCCCCATTCGACCTCGAAGTGTCGCAAGGCCGACTCGTAGCTCAGTCGGGTGTTTTCCCGCTGGGCAGCTTCAAGGTATTGGTCAAGGCGGTTCATGAAGCATCAAGGGTATGACAAAACCACCACAGGGGAAACAAGCCAAATCCCGTAAAAGGCTATGGGTGAATGAGCGGACTCGCAAGCCTGTCGGCCGCCGTTGAATGGGGCTGCCGGCAGGCTTGTGTGGATGAGCGCTCAGGGAAACATCAATTAGTCCCAGGTGAATCCTCGCCTTCAATGTCTTCATCTGAGCCGTGTGCCAAGCGATATAGCAGTGGCAGCACAAGCAGAGTAAGGATGGTCGATGAGAGGATGCCACCAATCACGACAGTGGCCAGGGGGCGCTGAACTTCCGCACCCGTCCCTGTTGCGATCGCCATCGGCACAAAACCCAGGGATGCCACCAGCGCCGTCATGAGAACGGGGCGCAGACGGGTCAAAGCCCCTTCGCGGATCGCGGGATCAAGCGCCTGGCCTTCCTCGCGCAGGCTGCGGATATAAGCAATCATCACCAGGCCATTCAGTACCGCAACGCCGCACAAGGCAATGAAGCCCACTGCCGCCGAGATGGAAAGGGGAATGTCACGTAGCCACAGGGCAATGATGCCTCCGGTCAGTGCGAACGGGATGCCCGAAAACACCAGGAGGCCATCCTTTATGTTGCCGAACATCGCAAAGAGCAACACAAAAACGAGAAGCAGCGCAACGGGCACGACGACTTGCAGGCGTGCCGTGGCGGACTGCAGGTTCTCAAAGGTGCCTCCCCACGTTGTCCAGTATCCTGCGGGTACCTTGATTTGTGAGAGACCCCGTTCGGCCTCCCCAACGAAGGAACCGATATCCCGACCTCGTACATTGGCACTCACCACGATTCGTCGTTTGCCGTTTTCCCGGCTCACCTGGTTGGGGCCGGGGGCCAGGTCCAGGGTGGCGATCTCGGCCAGTGGAATGAAATTCGCCCGGGTCTCTCCTGCGGCACCGCCGCGTGGCAATGGAATCGGGAGCCGCCTGATCGCCTCCAGATCACTCCTCAGGTTGTCGGGCAGCCGGACCTGGATGTCAAAACGACGATCGCCTTCGAAGACGGTCCCGGCTTCACGACCACCGACCGCAGTCGCCACAGCATCCTGCACATCCCCGACATTCAGCCCGTAGCGGGAACTCTTGTCCCTGTCGATTTGAACGGTCAACACTGGCAAGCCCGTGGTTTGCTCCACCTTCACTTCGGAGGCTCCATTGATTTTTTCCAGCATGGCGGCAATCTCCGTGGCCGTTCCATTCAGAACGTCCATGTCGTCGCCAAAGATCTTGATGGCCACATCACTTCGGACACCGGAGATCAACTCGTTAAAACGAAGCTGGATGGGTTGAGAGAACTCATAATTGTTTCCAGGCAAGGTGGCCACTTCGGCCTGAATGGCTTCCAGCAAGGTGTCACGCGCTCGCCTGGGCTCGGGCCAGTCCTTCTCGGGCTTGAGCATGATGTAGCCATCCGAGATGTTAGGCGGCATCGGGTCCGAAGCGATTTCGGCCGTCCCCGTCCGTGCAAAGACACGCTCGACCTCTGGGAATTTCTCTTTCAGTCGGCTCTCCAGCTGCCGCTGCATGGCTACCGACTGCGTCAGGCTGGTACCCGGGATGCGCAGGGCCTGGATGGCGAAATCACCTTCATTGAGATTCGGAATGAACTCGCTGCCCATCCGCATGGCGATCAGACCACTGAGCATCACTGTCACGAGGGCAAACGTGAGCACGACGGGCTTGGCGCTCATGGCCCACTGGAGTGCAGGTGCGTAGGCCTCCTTGGCCAAGTGCATCAGGCGGTTCTCCTTCTCGGACACCTTGTCACCGATGAAGAGAGCCACCGCGGCTGGGATGAAGGTCACCGACAGGATCATCGCGCCCAGGAGTGCAATGACGACGGTAAAGGCCATCGGATGGAACATCTTGCCCTCGACGCCGGTCAGGGCAAAGATCGGCAGGTAAACCACCATGATGATCAGTTGCCCAAAAAGCAATGCTCGACGCGACTCGCGCGAGGCTTTGAAAACCTCGTGGAAGCGCTCCGTCCGGTTCAGGGGACGGCCCAGGGATGCCCGCGCATGGGATAGCCGGCGGACACAGTTCTCGACGATCACCACGGCGCCGTCGATGATGATGCCGAAATCGAGTGCCCCGAGACTCATCAGGTTCGCGCTCACCTTGTTGGCCACCATGCCCGAGAAGGTAAACAGCATCGCCAACGGGATGATGCAGGCGGTGATCAGCGCTGCCCGGATGTTGCCCAGGAACAGGAACAGAATGGCGATAACGAGAATGGCACCTTCGAGGAGGTTCTTTTTCACCGTGGCAATCGCCTTGTCCACCAGCGTGGTGCGGTCATAGACGGTGACTGCCTCCACCCCGGCAGGCAGGTTGCGGTTGATCTCCTCCATTTTCTTGACCACGGCCTGGGAAACTGTGCGGCTATTCTGGCCGATCAGCATGAAGACGGTGCCGAGCACCACCTCACGACCATTATCGGTGGCAGCCCCAGTGCGAAGCTCCCGGCCAATGCCTACCTCGGCCACGTCACGGATGCGGATCGGGAGACCCTGCGCGGTGCCGATGATGACGTTGCGAATGTCCTCTTCGGTCTTCACCTGCCCGGGCGCGCGAACCAGGTATTGCTCCCCTCGTTTTTCGATGTAGCCGGCCCCGACATTGCCATTGTTACGTTCCAGCGCGGTGACGATCTCTTGGAGCGTCATGCCGTAGGCCGCCAGGCGTTCCGGCAAGGGAGCGACCTGATATTCCTTGGCATAGCCGCCAATGGAATTGATTTCCGTCACGCCCGGCACATTGCGCAGTTGTGGCTTGATGATCCAATCCTGTATCTCCCGCAGGTCGATGGGGGTGTAGGGGCTGCCATCCGGTTTCCTGGCGTCTTCCTTTGCTTCCACCGTCCATAGGTAGATTTCGCCGAGCCCGGTCGATATCGGCCCCAGGGCTGGCGATATGCCGGCGGGCAGCTTGTCCCGCGCGCCTTGGATCCGTTCGTTCACCAGTTGTCGTGCGAAGTAGATGTCGGTCCCATCCTTGAAGATCACCGTCACCTGGGACAGACCGTAGCGAGACAAGGAGCGTGTCTGGACCAGGTTGGGCAGACCGGCCATCACCGTTTCGATGGGGTAGGTCACCCGCTGCTCCGTTTCAAGCGGGGAGTAGCCCGGGGCCAGGGTATTGATCTGGACCTGGACATTGGTGATGTCGGGCACGGCGTCGATGGGAAGCTTCTGGTAACTGAAGACCCCCAGCGCAGCCATCCCGAAAACCGCCAGAAGGATGAGCCAGCGCTGTTCAATGGAAAAGCGAATGATGCGTTCAAACATGATCGTTCACCTTTCCCTCAGTGCTCGTGTTCAGCCGAGCCTTTGCCGATTTCCGCCTTGAGCACGAAGCTGCCGGCAGTGGCATAGGGGGTGCCTGTCTTGAGTCCGGACAGGATTTCGGTGCGTGCTCCATCGCTACGCCCGATCTTGACGGGCTGCGTCACAAAACCATCATCGACTCGGACGAACATAACGCTCTTTCCGTCCATGCTTTGGATCGCTTCCGAAAGCACGGCGACCGGCACTTTGGTTTCGTTCGAGATCACTTCCACGTTGACGAAGAGGCCAGGACGCCAGCTTCCCTGGGGATTCGAGAGGAGCACCCGAGCCCGTGCCGTACGGGTTTGCTCACCGATGAGCGCGCCCACATAGGCCACGGTGCCGGTCGCCGTAGAGTCGAAGGACGAAGCCTTGATGGAGACCTTTTCTCCAACCCTGACCCGGGCCAGATCCTTGGCCGGCACACTGATTTCCGCCCAGACAGTGGTCAGATCGGAGACCGTGAACACTTGGCCGTCCTCCTTGACCGCCTCACCCAGGGCTATGTGCTTTTCAACGACCATTCCATCAAAGGGAGCACGCAGCACATAGCGGTTGAGGCCGCCATCCGCATCCACACTGGCACCGATGGCGGTGAGCTTCTGCTGCACGTTGGCAACGGCAATTTCGGCCTCACGCAACACCTGTTGTGCCTGCAGGTAGTCCTGCTCGGCGGAGATTTTTTGCTCCCACAGCTTCTGCTCCCGCTCATAGGCTGTTCTGGCAAAGCTCAACCGCTTCTGAGCCGCCATCAACTCGCTACGTTGTTCAGAAAGCGCCGGGCTTGCCAGTACGGCCAGCACTTGCCCTTTCTTGACGATCTGTCCCAGATTGGCCGACACACTCTGCACGACCCCGGCAACACGCGGAACGACGTGCGCTGTGCGATCCTCATTGAAGCGAATTTCCCCGGGGAGTTGCAGAGATGATCGAATCCGGGCTGGGCCGGCTTTGTCGATCTCAATTCCTGCGGTCTTGATCTGCTCGTCGCTGAGCTCGACCTTGCCTTCCTCTCGGTCCGGTGGAATCTCCGTCGCGGGCTTGTTATGGTGTTCCGCGTCATCATGTGCAGCATCGTTGGCGTGGGTGCCGTCTGCCTTGGCTGCCTGTCCGCTGTGCAGAATGAACCCTCCTGCTACTCCGCCAAAGGCGATGATCAGGGCTACGGCGATCAGGTGCTTTCGGCTGATCCGGGTCGTCATGTTCTTCAGATTCATCTTGGAATCCTCCTTGCGTTATTCAGAGATACGATCAGCCAGAAGGCGATCGATTTCGGCCGAGGCCCGATGGGTGTCGGTTACGGCGCGCAGGTATTGGTTACGTGCCTGGAATAGCGTCCGCTGGGCATCGAGGACATCGAGAAAGCTGAATTTGCCCAGCTCAAAACCCTTCGCTGCGTTCTCGTAGGCCAGTTGCGCCCCGGGCAGCACGTCGCGTTGTAGGGATTCGAGCTCAAGTCGGCTGTTGCTCAGCCGCTCACGGGCCTGCAGGACATCACCGGTAAGCCGGACCCGCAGGGCGGTATGTTCGTCCCGCGCCTTGTCTTCCCGCTTGAGGGCTTCGAGGAGGTTGCCGCGGTTGCTGTCGAAGACGGGAATTGGGATGGACACGCCCACGAGGAGTTGATCTCGACCAAGCTCCTCGGCACGTTTTACCCCGACGCTGATTGTTGGGTCAGGAATGCGCCGGGCACGCTCCAGCGCCGTGACAGAGGTGCGCCGCGTGATCTCGACTGAGGCCCGCTTTAGGACGGGTGATGCCTCGATACGCTGCTCGACCGTGTTGGAAGACGGTATTGGCGGAAGCGTGTCAACGTCACCTTCTGCACGTTCGAATCGCGGGATCGGATTGCCCCAGAGCCCTGTCAGCCGCTGACGGGCAACCCGCAGCTCACCTTGAGCCTGAGCCAGTTCGACCCGGACCCCGGCTTCCGCGACACGCGCCTTGGTCTCCTCGACGGGAGAGACTTTTCCGGCGATGACACGCTTGGAAACCGCAGCTGTGGCTCGCTCCGCGAGGGTGACGGTCTCTTTTGCGAGCCGGGTTCGCTCTTGTGCCGAAAGTACGTCAAAGAAAGTGCTGATGACCAAGGCACGGATCTCGGCACGGCGAGTGGCCAGTTCGATGTCAGCGAGGTCGCGGCCGCGCTCGGCGATCGCAATCCGGGCGCTCCGCTTGCCTGCGAGCTCAATGGGCTGGTTGAGCTGTACGGTTGTGGTGCGCGTCGTGGCGCGGGTGTCCTCCACAAGATACTCGATGGATGGATTGGGCCGTGCGCGTCCCTGGATCTCAGCGCCTTCGCTGGCTTCGCGTTCGCGAAGGGCTACGGTGATGTCAGGGTTGGCCCGAAGGGCCAGATCGAGCGCTACGGCAAGCGTCAGCGGACCACCGGCTTCGATGGGAAGTTGATTGAGGACGACAGTCTGGGAGGAAAGCGATGCCGGCGCCTGAGCCTGAGCCTGAGCATGGGCACCGAATGCGGTCGCAAAAAGGACCGCGAGCAGCGGAAAAGCGGTTCTGAATGGCACGGGGGTGCGCATTGAAATCTCCTTGTTGTGCAGTCGTCGGCAGAAACCGACAGGACGACGAAACAGATGAGATCCGGCGCGAGCGCAGCCTGACGGCGGGCTCTAAGTGGAACCTAAGTGGAAACTAAAGCAGGTCGCTGCGCCGAATCAGAGCGCAGCGATCCAGTTGGGCCGTTCGGGGCCTGGGGGAATGTGGGTGCGAAAGAAGGCTGGCGTTGATTCCGGTGTAGAGGGCACCGGACACCGAGGCAGGCAGAGTGTGTCCTGCCCGAGAATTTTGAGAGCGCTGTAGTGGCACAGCCCACAGTCTCCGTCGATGGAGACACCTTCGCCAGAATCAGATGGCTTGGAGGCCTCCGCCTTCGATGCTTTGTGCTCGTGACTATGATGTCCGAAATGGTGGGCTTTTTTGCCTGCCTCATGCTGGCAATAGGCGCCTACCGCTGACCAGCTAAGCTGGAGCGGCATGAATACAGCCAGAAGGACGGCAACCCAAAAACGCATCATCAGAAGTATACCGGAAGACGCTCCAACTCAAAGATGAGCCTTGGTGAGTTTATCGGCGGGATGCTGAAGGCGCAGTAGTCGCAGCCCGTTGCCGACGACAAGCAGGCTCGCCCCCATATCGGCGAACACCGCCATCCACATGGTCGCGCTGCCCAGCAAGGCCAGGACAAAAAAAGCCGTCTTGATTCCCAGCGCCAGAACGATGTTCTGCCAGAGCACCCGGTGTGTCGTGCGCGAGAGCCAAATGGCTTCAGGAATCCGGCGCAGATCATCGTTCATGATCACGACGTCGGCAGCTTCCAATGCGGTGTCCGTGCCAGCAGCCCCCATCGCTATACCGATATCGGCGCGCGCCAAGGCCGGCGCATCGTTGATCCCGTCACCGGTCATCGCCGTGGGGCCACGTTCTTTCTGCAAAGCCTCAATGGCATTGAGTTTGTCATCAGGCAACAGGTTGCCGCGTGCGTCGTCCACACCGGCCTGCATGGCGACCGCTTTGGCCGTCGCCTGGTTGTCGCCGGACAGCATGATCGACTTCACGCCCAAGGCGTGCAAAGCCGAGATGGCCTCCTGGGCGTGGGGTTTGATCGTGTCGGCGACGGCAAACATCGCCAGCACCCCCCGTTCGTTGGCCAGGAGTGTCATCGTGCGACCTTGCGCCTCGTGCGCAAAGAGTCGGGCCTCGACAGCGGGATTGCACAGCTTCCGCTCTTCGATCAAACGGTGGTTGCCGAGAATCAGGTCTTGGTCATCGATACGCCCTTGGACACCGCGCCCTGGCAACGCTGTGAAATGGTCGGTCGTGTTTGAGCTTGGCGCCAGTGCGCTTGAAATAGCTTTCGAGACGGGATGATCGGAGTGGGCGGCCAGGCTACCGGCCCACTCCAAAATCAGTTTTTCGGGCACGGTCGGGTCCACGATTTCGGTGGCAACCAGTTTCGGTTTGCCTTCGGTGATCGTCCCTGTCTTGTCGAGGGCGATGACTTTGAGCTTGCGCGCTTCTTCAAGGAAGACGCCGCCTTTGATCAAGATCCCCCGGCGCGCTGCAGCGGCGAGTCCGCTCACGACCGTGACGGGGGTTGCAATCACCAAGGCGCAGGGGCAAGCGATCACAAGGAGAACCAAGGCCTTGTAAAAGGATTGAGTCCAGCTCCATCCCAATAGCCATGGAGTGAGCAGCGCCACGGCCAGTGCGATCACGAAGACGGCCGGCGTGTAGACTGTCGCGAAACGATCGACAAAGCGCTGCATGGGCGCCTTGCTGCCTTGCGCCGTTTCAACCGCATGGATGATCCGGGCCAGCGTGGTATCGCTGGAGCGCGCCGTCACCTTGAATTCCAATAGCCCCGATTCGTTGATCGTGCCCGCAAAGACGGGGTCGCCGACGGTCTTGTCCACAGGCAGGCTCTCACCGGTGATGGGTGCCTGATTGACCGCGCTGTTCCCCGCCGTCACGACGCCATCCAGAGGGATACGGACCCCGGGCTTGACCCTGATGACGGTAGCGAGCGCGACATCGCGGGAGTCCTGCGCACGCCAGCTGCCATCGGGCTGCTTTGCCTCGGCGGTTTCGGGCGTAAGCGCGAGCAGGCCCTTGATCGCATTCCGTGCCCGATCGACCGACCTGGCTTCGATCAGTTCTGCAATGGCATACAGGGCCATCACCATGGCTGCCTCGGGCCATTGCCCAATGGCAAAGGCACCGGTCACCGCAACCGACATCAAGGCATTGATGTTCAGACGGCCCTGGGACAGGGCAGCCAGTCCCTTGCGATAGGTTGAAAACCCCGCCATCGCGATCGCCATGGAGGCCAAGCCCATCCCAGCAACCTTGGCCAGCAGGTCGTTGGGCATCACAGAGGCCAGGAGTTCTGCCCCCAGCGCCAGAACGAGTGCAATTGCAAGAAACGCGGTGCCGCCAAAAAAACCATCGTGCCCCGTGTCCGCTGGCGAGTCCGGCTTGACGAGAGATGAGGCAAAGCCCGCCTTGCGGATAGCATCGATAATGCTGGACAGCGCTTCATCTGGCGCATCGATGCGCAGAGTGCGGGCCGATAAATCAAAGCGAAGCCCGCTGATCGCACGGATAGGCTCGACCGCCCGACGGATCTCGCTCTCTTCAGTGGGACAGTCCATTGCCGGAATGCGGAGCAGCAAACCGCCTTCCGTACTGTCGGCTTGCGCAGGCGCATTCGTATTCGTGGAAGACGCTTCGGGGGCGTGACACGCGCCGCTACACCCGCAGGATGAGGGCTGCGTCTCGGATCGCAGGCTGATGGGCAGGGGTTTCATGGTGATCTCCGGTTGCCGCCATTGGAAACCCTGTAGTAACTCCAGAGTCAAGCGGGTAAGGTGATGACCTTCCTCGATTCACCATTGAGCCCACGCCGGGCTTCAGGCCTTGCAATGAAAATCGGTCAGCTCGCCCAGCAGACAGGGACGCCGGTGGACACCATTCGTTACTACGAGCGCGAAGGGCTGCTCCCGCGTGCAGCGCGGACGGAAGGCAACTATCGGATCTACGATGCCGTTCATCTCGAACGCCTCGCCTTCATTCGGCGATGTCGCTCCCTCGACATGACACAGGACGAAATCCGGGTGCTCCTGCGTTTCAGGGACACCCCGTCGGAAAGTTGCGAGGACGTCAACGCGTTGCTCGATGCCCACATCGGCCACGTTGCCGAGCGGATACGGGAGTTGCAGCAACTGGAAACGCAGCTTCAGGTGTTGCGCGCATGTTGTGAGGAAGGCCGGCAAGCAGCCGCATGTGGAATCTTGAATGAGCTGTCGCACGGGGTGACCGAGGTCCCCACGCCCTCCGCATCGGAGAGCCACCTCGCTGCAACGCATGCCGGCGGGAGACCGCATGTGACCCCACGGAAACAAGCGACGCGCGATAGCTGAAGAGGCTTCTCGCAACACCGCTCTATCGCTTTCTGCACTTGGGGCGTGAGTCGCCGTGAAAAGGTGCGAGACGCATTGGGATGGGATTGTGCGTGAGAAAAGGAATTGCACTCATTCTCATTTGCACGCAGAATCAAAAAAAGACATTCAACGGTAAGACCCCTCATGCAAGCCCTGCGTCTCCTTTCAATCGTTCTGTTTTCTTTGGTTGCGACGGTCTCGATCGCCCAAGTTGCGCCTCAAGCGACGCAAGACAAGACCAAGCAGATCTGGCAGCTGCTGGATTACCTTGCCGTCGACTATGGCCGTTCCGTTAATGAGGGACAGGTCGCCAACGAAGCCGAATATGCCGAGATGCAGGAATTTGCGCAGGCCGCCGAACGACAGTTGGCCGAATTGCCGGCGGTGGCGGCTGCACCAGCCCTCGCGAGCGATGCTGCCGAGCTACGTGCGCTCATCGCACAGAAGGCTTTGGCCGCATCCGTCGGCGAGCAAGCCCGTAAATTGGCGGGTGGACTCATCGCGGCCTACCCGGTCTCGATGGCCCCCGGCAAGTTGCCCGATCTACAACGGGGCGCCACGCTCTATCAGAGCCAATGCGCGTCGTGCCACGGCGTCTCGGGGCATGCGGACGGCCCACTCGCTGCCAAGCTGAACCCACCTCCCATCGCGCTGGCCGACCACGAACGCGCCCGGGAGCGCAGTGTGTTTGCGCTTCAGCAGATCATCACGCGGGGGGTGGCGGGAACGTCCATGCCGGGATTCGTACAGCTCTCGGACGAAGACCGCTGGGCACTGGCCTACTTCGCCTCGACGCTGTCGTACTCCGAGGCCGATCAGCAGGCAGGGGCCAAATTGTGGGCCGCGCAACCTGCCCTCCGTGAGGCCGTGCCGACCCTGGCGACGCTGAGCCAGCATTCCGAGGCAGCGCTCGCCAAGACCGTCGGTGCCGATGCCGCTCGCCAGCTCACCGCCTACCTACGGAGCACGCCCCAGTTACTCGCAACGTCAAACACGGGCAGCATACAGATCGCGAAAGACAAGCTGAGGGAGAGCGTTGTCGCGCTGGACAACGGAAACGAACGCTTGGCCTCGCAGCTGGCATTGTCGGCCTATCTGGATGGCTTCGAGCCCGTCGAGCCGGCGCTGGCCGCCAAGAATCAAGCGCTTTTCCACGACATCGAAAAGACGATGGGACTCTACCGCAATGCACTGACTGCCGGGCAGGTCGAGCGTGCCCACGACATTGCCCAGCAACTGCAAGCCCAGCTCGATGAAGCGCAGGAGGCCTTGGGGGGCACCAAAGACGCCCTCTCGACCTTCCTTGGCGCATTGACCATCCTGCTGCGGGAAGGCCTGGAAGCCTTGCTGGTGGTCGTCGCAATGATGGCATTCCTGAAAAAAGCGGATCGCACCGATGTGCTGCCCTACGTGCATGCGGGATGGATGACAGCGCTCACCGCCGGGGGCCTGACCTGGCTAGTGGCGACCTATGTCGTGGATGTGAGCGGCGCCAGCCGCGAGATGACGGAGGGGGTTTCCGCCGTGTTTGCCGCCGTTGTACTCCTGGCGGTGGGCATGTGGATGCACCAGAAGAGTCTTGCGGGTCGTTGGCAGACCTATGTGAAGGAAAAGCTGTCGTCCGCGCTGAGCAAGAAATCGGCGCTGATGCTGTTCGTGTTGTCCTTCGTCACCGTCTATCGTGAAGTCTTCGAAACGGTCCTCTTCTATGCAGCGCTCTGGACCCAGGACAATGGCGTCTATCTGCTGGCCGGCCTCGCCTCCGGCATCGTCATCCTGGCGGCGGTCGCAGCGGTACTCCTGCGTTCCGCGGCACGTCTGCCGATCAGCCAGTTCTTTGCCTTCAGTTCAGCCCTGGTCGGGGCGCTCGCCGTCGTTCTGATGGGCAAAGGTGTGGCCGCACTGCAAAAGGTCGGCGTCCTGCAGATCACGCCCCTCTCCATACCGCGCATTGATGTGCTGGGTGTTTACCCGTCGATCCAGACCGTTACCGCACAGGTCCTGATCCTGCTCATTATTGTGGCAAGCGTCGCCTACAATCTGAGGTCGCAACGGGCCGCCACGCAATCGTGATAACGTCGTTGTCCCCCGGCCTTTGGCGAGGACAGGACGGCGATGCTGACTCACTGGGAACTGGAACATTACCGACAGCTGTACCGCAATCAGATTGACCGACTTGTCGAGACCTTGACGGTGCGCCTCCTGCCGACCTTTGACTCCGTACACGCGGAAGTCGAGGCGCTTCAACAGGAGGCGTACCGAGCGAGCCGTGAGTGTGCCAACGATGGCAACTGGCTCGATCCGCAAATGGCTCATGAGGCTGCTTTCGAAGCGTCGTTAGCGCATTTCGACATCGTTCTCGATTTGCGCCAGGGGCTTCAGAACATGTTCGCGGTCAGTCTCTACCACCTGTTTGAGCAGCA
The DNA here is from genome assembly GCF_056724105.1 of Zoogloea sp. GDB6. Lineage (NCBI taxonomy): Bacteria > Pseudomonadati > Pseudomonadota > Betaproteobacteria > Rhodocyclales > Zoogloeaceae > Zoogloea > Zoogloea sp. GDB6. The sequence goes on from NZ_CM161497.1 coordinate 2,547,463, forward strand.
AGTCCGGGCGTTCCACGTTCGAGTCCTACACCAAAAGCCGCTCAAGTTCGGGCCCGATGTGCTCAAAGCGTGGGACAAGACGCTCCCGGATCCGGTCCTGAGCATGGACCAGCGTTCTGGCCTGGATGAACTCCGTCTGCTGGCCAATACCGTCAAACACGGAGATGGCACGTCGGCTCAAGAACTCTATGCGGCTGCGCCCCATCTTTTTCTGGCTAATTGGGAGCAGGATGCGCTCGATGACCCGACGGTCATTGTCCATAAACCGGACATCGGGACGCCGCTCTTCGGGCAGGACCTTTTCGTTCGTCCGGGCGACATACATCGCTACCGGCAACTCCTCAACGGCGTATGGTCGACCTACTTGGAGGCGTTTCACGGGAGGGGGTAGCCTGTCAGTCGCAGCTGACGCGTGTAGAGGTCCTTGATGACGTACATGGGGGCCGTGGAGTCTCTAGTCCGCGATCACCTGACCCACGCAGCTCACGAAACGGAAAAATCGTACGCTAAGGCGCGCGACGGCTTTTGACCTAGCAGCAGTGCAAAGCCGCGATCAGTGGGCAGGAGACATTGCCGTGGTGCGCGTTGCACTCGCTCACCAACTTCGACAGCGCCACCTCCATTTGCTTGAGGTCTGCTAGGCGGGCACGTACATCAGCCAGGCGTAGAGCAGCCAATTCAGCCGCCTCGCCGCAATGCGTGCCGTCCTCCAGCCTCAGGAGTTGGCTGATTTCCTCCAGGCTGAACCCCAAGCGCTGGGCTGATTTCACAAACTTCACCCGCGCCACGTCCGTCTGCCCATAGCGGCGGATGCGTCCATACGGCCGCTCCGGCTCCGGCAGCAGGCCCTTGCGTTGATAGAAGCGGATCGTCTCCACATTGACCCCGCCTGCTTTGGCGAAGGCCCCGATGGTCAGGTTCTCCGAAGCGTTCTCCATGGCGCTTGACTCCGTAGTTGACTACGGAAATAACGTTACAACATCAAGCGAAATCCCGGAAGGAGAACCTGATGTTGGAACCCAAGAACGGCCGTGGCGCACTGGCGACCGGCGGCGTAGCGGCCGTCCTCGCCTCGACCTGCTGCCTCGGCCCGCTCGTGCTGGTCGCGCTCGGCTTCTCGGGTGCCTGGATCGGCAATCTGACCGTGCTGGAACCGTACCGACCGTTCTTCATCGGTGCGGCGCTCATCGCACTGTTTTCCGCCTGGCGCAGCATCTTCCGCCCGGTTCAGGCCTGCACGCCGGGTGAGGTGTGTGCCGTGCCGCGGGTGGCGAAGGCCTACAGGGCGATCTTCTGGATCGTGGCCACCTTGGTCTTGGTTGCCCTCGTTTTTCCCTATGTCCTGCCGCTGTTCTACTGAAAGAATATTGTCATGAAAAAACTCGCAATCCTGATCACCCTGGCCGCCACCCTGAGCCCCCCTGCCTGGGCTGCATCCCAAACCATCACCCTGTCTGTGCCCGGTATGACCTGCGCCGCGTGCCCAATCACGGTCAAGAAAGTACTTACCAAGGTGGACGGCGTGAAAAAGGCCGAAGTGCGCTACGAAAATCGGATAGCCATCGTCACCTTCGACGACGCAAAGACCAACGCCGAAGCCTTGACCAAGACCATGGCAAACGCGGGCTACCCCGCTACCGTCAAGCAGTGAGGACGCCATCATGGCCGAAACAATCGCCTTCCACATCGATGGCATGACGTGCACGTCGTGCGCCGAGCATATCCAGGAGGCTCTGGGGAACGTGCCCGGTGTGCGCTCGGCCTCAGTGTCCTATCCGCAAGGACGGGCCGAGATCGACATGGACGCGGACATGAGCTTGGACCCGTTGGTCGCGACCGTGACAGAGCTTGGCTACCGCGCACGGATTGCCGACTCGGCAGGCAAACTGACCGGCGGACTGTTGGACAAGGCGATGGGTTGGCTGGGCGGCGATACGAAGCGCGGTGGCAGCGAGCAGATGCTGCATGTCGCCGTGATCGGCAGCGGCGGTGCGGCGATGGCGGCGGCCTTGAAGGCCGTGGAACGTGGAGCGCGCGTTACGCTCATCGAACGCGGCACTATCGGTGGCACCTGCGTCAATGTCGGTTGTGTGCCCTCCAAGATCATGATCCGCGCCGCACACATTGCGCATCTGCGCCGCGAAAGCCCGTTCGATGAAGGTCTGCCTACCGCAGCGCCGATCGTGCTGCGCGAGCGGCTGCTGGCCCAGCAGCATGGCCGAGTAGAAGAACTGCGCCACGCCAAGTACGAGGGCATCCTGGCGAGCACCCCGGCCATCACCATGCTGCGTGGCGAAGCCCGTTTCAAGGACGTGCGTACGCTGATCGTAGCGACTGGTGACGGTGGCACGCACGAGGTGAGCTTCGAACGCTGCCTCATCGCTACCGGGGCCAACCCCGCGACCCCGCCAATCCCCGGCTTGAAGGACACGCCTTACTGGACCTCCACCGAGGCGCTGACAAGCGACCGCATTCCCGAGCGGCTGGTCGTAATTGGCTCGTCCGTGGTCGCGGTCGAGCTGGCGCAAGCCTTCGCCCGCCTGGGCAGCCAGGTCACGATCCTGGCGCGCAGCACGCTGTTCTTCCGTGAAGACCCGGCCATTGGCGAAGCCATTACGGCCACCTTCCGCGCCGAGGGCATCGAGGTTCTAGAGCACACCCAGGCGAGCAAGGTCGTCTATGCTGACGGGGAATTCATGCTCACCACCGGACACGGGGACGTGCGCGCCGACAAGCTGCTGATCGCCACCGGCCGCGCACCGAACACCCGCAGCCTCAATCTCGATACGGCAGGCGTCGAGGTCAATGCGCAAGGGGCCATCGTCATCGACCGCGCCATGTGCACCAGCGCGCCGCACATCTACGCAGCCGGTGACTGCACCGCCCAGCCACAATTCGTCTATGTGGCAGCGGCGGCCGGCACACGCGCCGCGATCAACATGACCGGCGGCGACGCGGTGCTGGACCTAACAACGATGCCGGCGGTGGTATTCACCGATCCACAAGTAGCGACAGTGGGTTACAGCGAAGCGGAGGCACAGCACGACGGCATTGAGACCGACAGCCGAACGCTCTCGCTCGACAATGTGCCAAGGGCGCTCGCAAACTTTGATACGCGCGGCTTCATCAAGCTGATCGCCGAGGTCGGCACGGGGCGGCTGATCGGCGTACAGGCGGTAGCCCCAGAAGCGGGCGAGCTGATCCAGACGGCGGCGCTGGCGATCTGCCACCGGATGACCGTGCAGGCGCTGGCCGACCAGTTGTTTCCCTATCTGACCATGGTTGAGGGACTCAAGCTCGCGGCGCAGACCTTCAGTAAGGACGTGAAGCAACTGTCCTGTTGCGCCGGGTGAGAACTGGGGTGTTCGATGTGGATGCTCTGCCGCGGCTGTGTTTCGTGCCGGCGGCCTTCTCATGCGGGGATCCGCCTGGCCCCGCTGACGCGGTAGTGCCGGGCGCTGGACGCGCCGGATGCCCGCCCTATCGGACCGAAGGCAAATACCCAGTTGACGCGTTTGCAAACAATCTTAGCTGGATTCGGTGGTGGTCCCCCGACATTGTCTGAACTAGACTTCATTAAGTGAAAATGAGTTGTGCTTTCATGTGTGGTGTGAAATGACCCGGCGACGCCGAAATTCTCGAGCCAATCAATCAGTGGAGGGCGATAGTCGCCACGCTGGAAAACCTTGCCGAGCGTTGTGTTGGCGCACTAATGCCATGGTCTCATCCGATCATCGCAGCACTTGCAGCAGGTTCCGTTTGGGAGGCGCAGACCTCGATCAAAGTGAGCCCGATGCCAACGGACGTCGTCAGCCTGACGCTGTGGCGTGTTAACCATGACCCGCCACTTCAAACAACTAATCTGTCATCTGTTGATTGGGGTATTTCTGTTCGCGCAAATGGCGGTTGTGTCGTATGCCTGTCCTCAGTCCTCTCCGGTTGGATTGAATCAAGTATCGGTATCCATCATGTCCTCGGACGACAACCCATCCATGGACATACCCGCCTGTTGTGACGGGATGGAGCGACCGGACATGGCTAATCCCAATCTTTGCACCGAACATGCCCATTTTGGTCAGCTGAATGATCAGACGCAGATCCCGACGCTGCCTGCAATTCTGCTGACCAGCCTCTATGTCGTTTCCACAGCATCCGAGCTGAATTTCCGGTTCCCGCCTGCCGCCTTAGCCAACTTCCTCGCTGAGTCGTTCCCACCGCACGCCATCTTGCACTGCTGCTTCCGCATTTAGGCCTCCCGACGACACTGTGCTGACGACCTGAGCGGTCGATACAGCACAACGGTTCTGCTCCCCCGTGCTTGTGACCTTTAGGCTCGCTCGCATGGGGATTCGCCCGAGCTGATTCGTTTCCATGTCTGGAGGCTCCGTGTTCGCCGACTCGCTCCGCGCTGTCCATTGGCTTCGTTTGTTTCGCTCTTGCACTGGCCTTAGGCACCGCGGTCCCCAGTACCGAGGCTCGACATATGCTGGATGTCGGCCAAGGCCCTGAGCTTGGCTCAGGCCTCCTCTTGCTGGCTCCGAACGCTGGTCATCCCCGCTGCCTCTGCGAGATGGCGATGGCTGCCGGCCTGTTCCAAGGTTTGGCGACATGATCACCGTGCCGCTCCGATCACTGTTCGTGATCTCGGCCGACCTGCGGCGGCGGTGTCACCTCAACCCTGAATCGGAAATGGAGGTGATTCAGATGTGGTAGATCGACCCAGAAAAGCAAATGCAATCAATCTAATCCATGCGAAGGAGAATGATCATGCGCAAGCTGTTGATACCCTTGTTACTGGCTGTCTCACTGTCCGCTTTGGCCGCCGGCGAGCGGGTCACGGCACAGACCATTGAGCTCAAGGATGGTGGCAAAGTCTTTGTGAAAAAGGACGGGACGATGGTTCATATCGACGCCGCCGGCAATCGCGTCAAGATGCGGAACGGTGTGACGATGGAAGCCAAGGACGGAGCCAAGTACGTGATGAAGAACGATGCCCTGTGGAAGACAATCACCGAAAAGGGAACGCTGAACCCGAAGTTCTGAGGTGGTGGCGGATGGTCTTCGGACCATTCGCTTCAACTCGCGTTCAGAGGCCCTTGAAGACGTCCCGGTGCATCTTGATCGTGGCGGCGGGAGCGCGCTTCTTAGTGTGGTTCTTGGCCATGTCTTCCGCCCACAGGCTGGTCTCGAAACCGAGCTTTTCGTAGAAGCAGAGAACCGCGTCGTCGTTGTCCGCATCGACGACGATCAATCGCGCAGCAGACAAGCCCGCCGTATTGAGAATGTCACCGAGGAGGAGTGCCATCAAGGCGCCGCCCACTCCCCTGCGTTGCAGATCCTGATGGACCGCAAGTCGCCCGATCTTGACGGCGGGAAAGGCAGCAAGTTCGATGTGCTCACCGAACCCCAATTCGAACTTCTCGGAGTCGTTGAGCTTGATCGCGTCGTTGGCGAGCGTGAAGTAGCCGACTGGACCTTCGAACTGCTGATGGAAGACCACGTTGGTGAAGCCCAGTCTGGCTTCATGCAAGGCCCGCGCCTGTGTGGTCAGGAACTCGTCCAGCCGAGGCTTTCCGCAGGTGAATGCCCCAAGGGTCGCGGGCTCCACCTCCGTGATCGGGAGGTAGCCATACCCCTCTTCAGGCAGCATCAGCCGGGGGCAGCGCGATCCGGTACTTGTCGAGGAAGTGGGCTTCTTTGGCGCGCCGAGCCGCAGCGGCCAGATGTACCGCGCGCTCCTGAACAGCCTGAGTCGGCCGGACAGACTCCACGGACACGACAAGCCGCTTCTTCGCCTTGAGGGACGAAGCGTGTTTCTTCATAAGAAGGCTGCGGGCAGAGTGTTTCATGGTAAGGGCACAGTACGTAAGAACGCCTTCCACGCGGCGGGAAGGCACTCGGATACTAGATCAAAAAAGAGAATGTATCCACTGGATATATCCGGCAGATAGCGCACTCTGCTCATGAAGCCACAGTGTGGTGGTTCAGTATGAGCCGCGGTCCCGGACAGTAATGTGCGGCAGGAAGGCCTCCTGCAGTACCTGACGTATTGAAGCGCAGGTCTGTCGGTCATCGTCCATGAGGTTCATGTAGAGCTCGGCGGTCAGTTCGATCAGGTAGGTGTGTTCCCGAAGATGGGCTTCCCGATCAGGGCTCGCACAGGCCTTGAGCCAGCGCTCCTCTAACGCGTAGCTGCGATACGCGCAGTCGATGAACTGGGCAAACAAGGCCGTGACCGTCTCGGCGTCTCCCGAATCCGTCGCCTGGAGCGTTTGCAGTCCGAGGGCCTTCAGGCGACGACTCGTCGCTTCAAGCAAAAGGTCGTTTGACGAAGAGAATTCATCTGAGCAGATCATGGCCGTGAGCCTGCAAACGGATCAGTCCGTGCCGTGGGGCGTGACGATCGATGTCGGTATCCACATCTCGAAAATGTTGCTGTCTTCCCCCGTCCGACCCTCGATGTCGCCTTGGTGCGCGCGGAGGATGGAACGGGTGATCGCAAGGCCCAGTCCGGCGCCATCGCCCGAATGGCGGCGCGATGCGTCCACACGGTAGAAGCGATCAAAGAGACGGGACAGGTGTTCTGTCGGGATAGGCTCCCCGGTGTTCTCGACGGCGAGGTGGACGGTTTCGGTTTCGGTGTCGGTGTTGTCGCATATGACGCTGACCGTTACGGTGATGTGCCCACCCGATGGCGTGTAGCGAAGTGCGTTGGACAGCAGGTTGCCGATGGCGCGTCGGAGCATCAGCCGGTCTCCGGTCACCCATCCTGAACCTTCTAGCTTGAGGGCCACGCCGTTCTCTTCGGCCAGGGCCCCGTAAAAATCGAACAGGGCCATGACCTCGTCCGCCAGATCAAAGGTTTCCTGACCTGGCACGATGAGACCATTTTCCGACTTGGCCAGGAACAGCATGTCCGAGATCATGCGCGACAGGCGTTCGTACTCCTCGGCGTTGGATTCCAGCACTTCCCGGTACTCGCCTGATGTGCGGGTCTTCGAGAGTGCCACCTGGGTTTGCGTCATCAGGTTGCTGACTGGCGTGCGGAGTTCGTGGGCCAGATCGGACGAGAAGTCCGAGAGACGCGTGAAGGACTCCTCCAGCCGGGCCAGCATGTCGTTGAGGGATTCGGCCAACTCGGCCAGTTCGACCGGCACGGTGTCCACTGGCAGGCGCTGGTCAAGATGCTGGGCGCTCACTTCCGTTGCCCTCCGTCTCATCTCGCGCAGAGGTGCCAAGCCTCGGCGGGCGACGAACCAGCCGAGCAGACCGGTTGCGGCCGTGCCGCCCACGATGACGAGCCACAGTGTCCTCATGAACGAGTCCATGAAATTGCGGTGATGGGAGATATCTGTCGCCACTGCGACAACGGCCGGCGGCCACGACGGCACCCCGGTCGGCACCTCGGCCGCAATGCCCCGGAAAGGCATTTGTCCATCCACTTGCCAGACGTAGGGGTGATTGACCCCGGCCGTCTTGACACGATCCAGCAGCGGTTGAGGGAAAGGCGCGCCTTCGGTCGCAAACAGGGTGCGCCCATCCGGTCCCTTGAGTGCGACGACCAGGCCGTGATGTCCGATCAGTGAGTCATCCATCTGCTGGGGAATGGCCGCCAGGTCCGTGGGTGAGCGGACCTTCGCCATGGCATGGCGAATCAGTTCAAGTTTGCCGGTCAAGGCCTCCATGTCCTGTTCTTCGAAGTGGTGTTCGACGGACTGGGCCACGATCAACCCCAGAACCAGCAACACGGCCGTCGAGGCTGCCGCAAAAAGCAGGGTCAGGCGGAAGGTCAGGGACTTGCGGCGGACGCTCGTGCGCACTATTCGCTCTCCTGTTCTTCCAGCACATAGCCCATGCCCCGCACAGTGCGAATCAGCTTGGGCTCGAAGCCGTCGTCGATCTTGGCGCGAAGGCGGCGCACGGCCACTTCGATCACGTTGGTGTCGCTGTCAAAGTTCATGTCCCATACCTGCGATGCGATCAACGAGCGCGGGAGCACTTCGCCACGTCGTCGTAGCAACAGTTCAAGGAGGGCAAACTCCTTGGCGGTCAGATCAATCCGCCGACCTGCTCGGGTGACACGCCGACGCGGGAGGTCCAGTTCGAGGTCGGCTGCTCGCAAGGCATCGACTTCCTTGTTCTTCACACCACGGCGTAGCAGTGTGCGCACCCGGGCCAGGAGCTCCGAGAAGGCGAAGGGCTTCACGAGGTAATCGTCAGCGCCCAGCTCCAGCCCCTTGACCCGGTCATCAACGCTGTCTTTGGCGGTCAGAAACAAGATCGGCATCTCCTTGCCAGCCTTGCGCAGGGCCTGCAGGACGCGCCAGCCATCGAGTCCCGGCAACATCACGTCGAGCACGATGAGATCGTAGGCTTCGTTCATTCCACAATGCAGTCCGTCCATGCCATCCCGGACCAAATCCACATTGAAGCCGGCCTCGACCAGCCCTTGCTTGAGGTAGTCCCCGGTTTTGGGTTCGTCCTCGACGATCAGTATTTTCATGGTCTTCCTCGCTTCCTGCTCATACGGCTGGCGCTAGTGTGGCGCAACGCACTTCCGTTTTTCCCAAGATTACAAAGATGTAATTCGTGGGTCAGTCTCCTGTCGGTTTTTGCGCCGCACACTGCTCGCCATGGGAACGCCAGATTCCCAGCCTACCTTTTGACCCCATGGAGAAGACCGATGCGATCCTATTTGCTCGGGCTATCGGCGCTGGCCATGATGAACAGCGTCTGGGCGGCTACGCCGCCTTTGCTGGAGACGAGCTCCAGCCCGTCCCCGTATGTGTCCTCCCTGTCGGATTACCACGCCTGGTCGGAACCGCCGGTCGGGCCGTGGCGCGCCGCCAATGAATCGGTCCAGCGCGGAATGGATGCACATGCAGCCCCCTCTACGCCTGACCAGCCCGCTGAGGCTCGTGAAGCCCGTGAGGCTTTGCAGAAAAAGGGCGATGCGGCGCCGACGCCGCCGGCCATGCCGCCTGCCGGCCATCATCATTAGGAGGCCGCCATGCGCTCATACCTATCCGTACGCCCCCTGGGGCTGATCAAGACCCTGACCGTGCTGGTGCTCGGCACGCTGACCCTCAGCGGCTGTGCCAGCTTTTCTGCGGACGGAGGCTTCGGCACGGTCCGGGATACGACCCGTGCCCGAATCGGCGCCGATGCCCGCTGGGCCAGAGACGATGCGGACCGCAAGGAGGTCGATGCCCGCGTCGCCGAATTGCTGACCAAGCCGCTGACGGTGGAGGACGCGGTTCAGGTCGCCATCTATAACAACCGCGGGCTGCGCGCGTCGTTCTACGAGCTTGGCATCAGCGAAGCTGAAATGGTCCAGGCCGGGCGGCTGCCCAACCCCCATTTCTCCATGCTGCGTGCCAGTCGAGCCGAGAATGGTGTGCGCGAGTTCAAGATCGAACAGGTACTGACCTTCAACCTGTTTGCGCTGATCACGATGCCCATGGCCGTTGAGGTCGAGAAGCGGAATTTCGCCCAGACCCAGCGCATGACGGCGCTGGAGGTTGCCCGGGTGGCCTCGGAGACGCGCAAAGCCTACTTCGGTGCGATCGCCGCGGAGGAGTCGGTGCGTTACCTCCGGAAAGTCAGGCAAGCTGCAGAAGCGGGTGCCGGACTGGCTCGCAAGATGGCCGAGGTCGGTAATTTCAATCGCTTGCAGCAGGCGCGTGAGCAAGGCTTCTATGCCTCAGCCGCTCTCGATCTGGCTCGCGCAGAGCAAGTCCATATCGCGGCGCGGGAACGCTTGACCAAGCTGCTCGGTCTGCCGTCGCCACAGTCGATTCAGCTCCCCGAGCGCCTGCCGGATCTGCCCAAGGCACCCGACGAACAGCCGGCCGTTGAACAGACCGCGCTTGATCAGCGGCTGGATCTCCAGGCCGTCCGTCTCGAAACGGAAGCGCTGGCCAAGAACCTTGGCCTTACCCAGGCCACGCGCTTCATCAACGTGCTGGAGTTCGGTCCGGCGCGCGTCCTGGAGGGGACGCGGGACAGTGGCTACAAACGCGGCTACGAAGTGAGTTTCGAGCTCCCGCTCTTCGATTTTGGCGGCAGCAAGGTCGCCAAGGCCGAAGCCATCTATGGGCAAGCAATCGAACGCGCGGCCGAGGCGGCAATCAATGCCCGTTCGGAAGTACGCGAAGCCTACTCGGCATACCGCAGCAGCTTCGATATCGCCAAGCACTACCGGGACGAAATCGTACCGCTCAACAAACGGATCGCCGAAGAGAACCTGCTGCGCTACAACGGCATGCTGATCGGGGTGTTCGATCTGCTGGCCGACGCCCGTTCCCAGATCACCAGCGTGAACAGCTACATCGAGTCCTTGCGTGACTACTGGATCGCCCAAAGCGATCTGCAGATGGCCCTGATCGGTAAGCCGTCCCTGGCTCCTCCCGCACGCACCGCACCGGCCAGCACCGGCCGTCCGGATCACTGAACCAAAAGGACATCCGATGACATCACGTCGCGCATTCATCCAAAGTCTGGGACTGACCGGAGGTGCCGTTGCCGCGGCTTCGGTAAGTCCGGTGGCCATGGCCGCCTTGCCGGAACTGATCACGAAGAATGATCCGAACACGGCACCGCCACATCTTCCCCGCGGCGTCACTGGCGCAGGCCGGCCCTACAACCCGGTGGTCACCCTCAATGGTTGGACCCTGCCATGGCGCATGAACAAGGGGGTCAAGGAGTTTCACCTGGTGGCTGAACCGGTTGTGCGCGAAATCGCGCCCGGGATGAATGCCCACCTGTGGGGTTACAACGGACAAAGCCCCGGCCCCACCATTGAAGTGGTCGAAGGCGATCGGGTCCGCATTTTCGTCACCAACCGCCTGCCCGAGCACACCACCATCCATTGGCACGGACAGCGCCTGCCCAATGGAATGGATGGTGTCGGTGGGCTCACCCAGCCTCAGATCCCACCGGGCAAGACCTTCGTCTACGAGTTCGTGGCACGCCGCCCGGGTACCTTCATGTATCACCCCCACGCGGATGAGATGACCCAGATGGCGATGGGCATGATGGGCTTCTGGGTCACCCATCCGAAGGAGCGAAATCCGCTCATCGACGAGGTGGACCGGGACTTCTGCTTCCTCTTGAACGCCTACGACATCGATCCGGGTAGCTATACGCCAAAGGTGAATACGATGCTCGACTTCAACTTGTGGACCTTCAACAGCCGGGCCTTCCCGGGCATCGATTCCCTCAACGTGCGCCAGAACGATCGCGTGCGGATCCGCGTGGGCAACCTGACGATGACGAATCATCCGATTCACCTGCATGGCCATGAATTCACGGTGACCGGCACGGATGGTGGCCCGACACCCAAGGGCGGCCGCTGGCCGGAGGTGACGACCGACATTGCTGTCGGGCAAATGCGCCAGGTCGAATTCATTGCCAACGAACCGGGGGACTGGGCGTTCCATTGTCACAAGAGCCACCACACGATGAATGCGATGGGGCATGACGTGCCGACGATGATCGGTGTCGATCACCGGGAGGCCGCCAAGCAGATCACCGATCTCATCCCCGACTACATGGTGATGGGTGAGCGCGGTATGGCTGACATGGGGGAAATGGAAATGCCGCTGCCGGACAACACGCTTCCGATGATGACGGGCCAAGGCCCGCATGGCGCCGTCGAGATGGGCGGCATGTTCACCGTCCTGAAGGTCCGTGCCGAGCAGAAAGCCGGCGATTACGCCGACCCCGGCTGGTACAAGCAACCGCCTGGAACGCGTGCTTACGAATGGACTGGGCCCGCTGCCGAGCCCCCACGTGCAAGCAGCCAGGGAGGACAGTCCATGCCGGCACAGGGCAAGCCTGCAGCAACGGAAGTTCAGGTCCGAAAACCGGGTCCGCACGCCGGACACTAAGTTGCGGTCACGCACGATAACGAGAACCGAGGAACATCATCATGAACAAGACCCTGATCACCGTTGCGGCGCTGGCTGCCGTGGGCGCGGCCTCGGGCGCCGTCGCCCTGTACGCCGGCGCCATCAATATCGCGGCCGATGAGCCGCATCACCCGCTGACCTACCGTTTGCTGGAGTTCGCCCGGGAGCGCTCCATCGCCGTTCGGGCAGGAGATATCAAGCCGCCCATCGACCTGGCCAATCCCGAGCGCGTGCGCCGCGGTTCCGGCAACTACGATGCGATGTGCGTGGGCTGCCATTTGTCTCCGGGTGCGGAAGACTCGGAGATTCGCAAGGGGCTATATCCGACGCCCCCCAAACTGGCCGACAAGCCGGTGTCGGTGCTCGATCCGCAATTTGCCGAGGCGCGCCAGTTCTGGATCATCAAGCACGGGATCAAAGCGTCCGGGATGCCGGCCTGGTCCAAGGGCGGGATGGAGGACGAGGCGATCTGGGATCTGGTCGCGTTTGTTCAGAAGCTCCCCGGGCTGACCGCTGCCGACTATCGAGCCTTGGTCGTCTCCAGCGAGGGACACAGCCATAGCGGGCTCGATGGGCATCACGATGGGCACGCGCATGACGACGACCCTGACCCTCACGCGGAAGCGCCGACATCGGCGCCGCCCACCGAGAAGAAGGGCCACACCCATCCGCCCGGCTTCAAGCATAACCACTGACGCCGCGCCAAGATTACCGAAATGTAATTTTTGGGACAGCTTCCCGTCGGGGAGCGCTTGCCAAAATGAGTCATCCCATCACCCAAGGAATCGCCATGAAACTGCAGACACTGATCGTGTCCTCCGTCCTGAGCTTGATGGCAGGCTCGGTACTGGCTGGAGCGCCGGTCGATGTGTACAAAAGTCCGTACTGCGGTTGCTGCGGGAAATGGGTAGAGCACCTGCGCGCCCGGGGCTTCGAGGTCAGGACGCACGATGTGACCGACGTTCCGGGGCAGCGCAAGAAGCTCGGCATGCCGGAAGCCTACGGCTCGTGCCATACGGCTAAAGTCGGCAACTACCTCATCGAAGGGCATGTCCCGGCTGCTGACGTCGAGCGCTTGCTGAAAGAGAAGCCGCAAGCCATTGGTCTTGCCGTGCCGTCGATGCCGCCGGGCTCCCCAGGGATGGAGAGCGACCGGCCAATGCCCTACGAGACGCTGCTCGTGCGTACCGATGGCTCCAGCCGCGTGTTTGCCCGCCACTGATCATTCAATTGCGTTCATCTGGATCAAATCATGAAAACGACCCTTGGAATCGTCTTTGCCGTCCTTGTCGGCACCGTCAGTCTGCCGGCCTTTGCGGATAATGAAACGCCCGACGCGGCGGCCCACAACCATGCGGGCCACGGTATGGCTGCATCTCAAATGACCGAAGGTCTGGTGAAGAAGGTCGATAAGTCGGCCGGCAAACTCACACTGTCCCACGGCCCGCTGCCGAACGGCATGCCGGGGATGACCATGGTGTTCCGCGTGAAGGATCCGGCCTGGCTGGATCAGGTGAAGGCCGGGGACACAATCCATTTCATGGCAGAGCAGATCAACGGCGCCATGACCGTCGTGCACTTGCAGCGCGACTAAGTTGCTTCGCGATGTCGGAAGCGCGGGGAAGCACCCGCCTTCCAGGCGTCACCGTCCAGGGAGTGGAACATGAGAATACGAGGCAGGCGGATGCGGTGGGCCGCCATCGCGTTGTTGGGCGCATTCAGTTGGGTAGCTCAGGCACAGGAGGCCCCGATCGGCGCCGACGTGGATTCGCTGCTGAACTATGCCCGCAGTCGCAACCCCGACTACGCGGCGATGCGGTTTGAAGCTGACGCCGCCACAGAGCGCATCGTGCCCGCCGGTGCGCTGCCCGACCCGAAGTTCCGTACCGAACTGCGCGACATCACGCGCATGGGCGAACAGAATCCGGCGCTGCTGCCGGCCCAGGTCGGCAGCACGCGCTACCTGCTGATGCAGGACGTGCCCTGGCTCGGCAAGCGGGATCTGAAGCGGGAGATCGCTGAACTCGATGCCCGCGGCGCCGAAGGGCGTGCCAGCGGCACCTGGGCGGAACTGGCCGCCCGCATCAAGACCGCCTATTCGCAGCTCCAGTACGTCTATCGCAACGAGCAGCTGACCCGCGAAATCCTCGACCTGATGGTCCGTCTCGAAAAGATCGCCCAGGTGCGCTACGCCGGCGGTCTGGCTGCTCAGCAGGACGTGATCCGCGCCCAGGTCGAACAGACCGGCATGAAAAATGAGTTGGTCGCCCTGCAGAACGAACGTCGGCAACTGCAGGCGCGCCTGAACGCGCTTCTTGCAAGGCCGACGTCTTCGCCCTTGGCAGCCCCGGAACGCCTGCGGACACTACCCGCGCCCGCTCAGCTCGATCCGACGACCCTGGAAGAGCGGGCCAGGACAAGGAACCCGCAGATCTTCGCGGACGAAGCCCGCATTCGCTCGGCGGAGAAGAGTCGCGAACTCACTTACAAGAACCGTTACCCGGATTTCACGCTGGGCATTTCGCCGATCCAGTACCAGGGCGCGGTGCGTGAATGGGAATTGATGGTGGAACTGAACCTGCCGCTACAGCAGGGCAGCCGCCGGGCCCAGGAGCGGGAGTCCGAGGCCATGCTGTCCGCCGCCAAAGCGCGCCGGGATGCGACCGCCAATCAGGTTCTGGGCGATCTGGCCGAAAACCTGTCCGGTTTCGATGCGGCTCGCCGGACCGAGAGCCTGGCCTCAACGAGCCTCTTGCCGCAATCCGAACTTACTTTCAAGGCGGCCTTGGCCGGCTATGAGACCGGCAAGGTGGACTTCGCCACGCTGCTCGACGCCCAGCGGCAGATTCGCCAAGCCCGGCAATCCCAAATCAAGGCCCAGGCCGAGGCACAGATCCGCCTGGCCGACATCGAACGCATTCTCGGAGAAGACCTATGAAAACAGGCGCAGGCATTGCGGTCGGCCTTGCTGTTGCGTTGGCTGCCGGTGGCGGCTACTGGCTCGGGCAACGCCCTTCGTCAGGCCATGAACCCGCTGCCAGTCCGGTTGCGGCGGCACCGATGGATGGCGCGAAGAAGGAGCGCAAGCTGCTGTATTACCGCAACCCGATGGGCCTGCCGGATACGTCGCCGACGCCCAAGAAGGATCCGATGGGGATGGACTACATCCCGGTCTATGAAGGCGAAGCGGATGACGAACCCGCGGCAGCCAACGCGATCAAGATCAGCACCGACAAGGTCCAGAAGCTCGGCGTGCGCACCGAGGCGGCCGAGTTGCGCAGCCTGGACCGCACGGTGCGCGCCGCCGGCCGCGTGGAGATCGACGAGCGGCGCAGCTTCGCGATCTCGCCGAAGTTCGAGGGCTACGTCGAGCGCCTGCATGTGAATGTCACCGGCCAGCCGGTCGCCCAAGGCCAGCCGCTCTTCGAGGTGTACAGCCCCGAGTTGGTGTCGGCCCAGCGGGAATACGCCATTGCCGCCCAGGGCGTCGACGCGCTGAAGGATGCCGGCAGCGAAGCACAGAGCGGCATGAAGCAACTGGCCGAATCGAGCTTGCTGCGCCTGCGCAACTGGGACATTTCAGAAGAGCAGATCCGTGCTCTTGCCAAGTCGGGTGCCACCAAGCGCACGCTGACCTTCCGCTCCCCGGTGGCCGGTGTCGTCACCGAGAAGAAGGCTTTGCAAGGGATGCGCTTCATGCCGGGCGACACCTTGTATCAAGTGGCC
Source organism: Zoogloea sp. GDB6 (assembly GCF_056724105.1). Classification (NCBI taxonomy): domain Bacteria; kingdom Pseudomonadati; phylum Pseudomonadota; class Betaproteobacteria; order Rhodocyclales; family Zoogloeaceae; genus Zoogloea; species Zoogloea sp. GDB6. The sequence goes on from NZ_CM161497.1 coordinate 2,563,101, forward strand.
GACCTGTCGTCCGTGTGGGTCATCGCTGACGTGTTCGAGCAGGACATCGGCCTGGTGCGTAGCGGCAGCCTCGCCAAGGTGCGCATCAATGCCTATCCGGACAAGGTCTTCGAGGGCAAGGTGAGCTATGTCTATCCGACCTTGAATGCGGAAACGCGAACGGTCGCGGTTCGGGTGGAGTTGCCAAACCCGGGGCAGCTGTTGAAACCCGCAATGTTTGCGCAGGTAGAGGTACCGGTGGAGGGCAAGGGCCAGGTCGTGACTGTGCCGAGCTCGGCGGTCATCGACAGTGGCACCCGCCAGATCGTCCTTGTCGCGCACGGCGAAGGCCGTTTCGAGCCACGGGACGTGAAGCTGGGCGGTCGTAGCGAGAACCATATCGAAGTGATGGATGGCGTCAAGGCCGGCGAAAAGGTGGTTGTCGCCGCCAACTTCCTGATCGATGCGGAAAGCAACCTGAAAGCGGCGGTCGGTGGCTTTGGTCATTCGGGCCATGGTGGAGCACCGAAGTCCGGAAAGGACGGCGAGAAGCCTGCGGCGGCGCCCCAAGCGGCCGGGCACCGGGCCGAAGGGACGGTGGACAGTGTCGATGCCAAGGACGGGACGGTCAGCCTGAGTCACGGCCCGGTCGCCAGCCTCAAGTGGCCGGCGATGACCATGGAGTTCAAGGTGGCCAATCCCTCGCTGCTCCAGGCCCTTAAGCCAGGGGCCAAGGTGGAGGTTGAATTCGTCGAGCGCCAGCCCGGCGAATGGGTCATCACCTCGGCGGCCCCGGCCGGCAAGGCGGCCGCCTCGGCGCCGGCAGCCAATCCTCACGCCGGCCACTGACACGGGATCCATCATGTTGGCCAAAATCATTGACTGGTCGGGCCGGAACCGCTTCCTGGTTCTGCTCGCCACACTGTTCATTCTCGCGGCTGGGGTGTTTGCGGTGCTGCGTACGCCCATCGACGCGCTGCCCGACCTCTCCGACGTGCAGGTCATCGTCTACACCGAATACCCCGGCCAGGCGCCGCAGGTGGTCGAGGACCAGGTGACCTACCCGCTCACCACGGCCATGCTGTCGGTGCCCAAATCGAAGGTCGTGCGCGGCTTCTCGTTCTTCGGTGCGTCCTTCGTCTACATCATTTTCGAAGACGGCACCGACATCTACTGGGCCCGCTCGCGGGTCCTCGAATACCTCAACTTCGCCGCTGGCCGCATGCCCAAGGGCGTGACACCGCAGATCGGGCCGGACGCCACCGGCGTCGGCTGGGTGTACCAGTACGCGCTGATCGCCAAGGAGAAGACGCTCGCCGAGCTGCGCACGATCCAGGACTGGTATCTGCGCTACCAGCTGGCCAAGGCCCACGGCGTCGCCGAGGTGGCCTCCATCGGCGGCTTCGTGCAAACCTACCAGGTCACTGTCGATCCGGTGAAGCTGCGCGCCTACGGCATTCCGCTGATGAAGGTCGCTCAAGTGATCCGCGACTCCAACCGGGACGTGGGCGGCCGCGTCGTGGAGATGGCCGAGACAGAGTACATGGTGCGCGGCAAGGGCTACCTGCGCGGCAAGGACGACATCGGGGCACTGGTGGTCAAGGCCGAGGGCGGCACGCCGGTGCTGGTGCGCGACATCGCCCGCGTCGAACTGGCGCCGGACGAGCGCCGCGGGCTCACCGAACTCAACGGCGACGGCGAGGTGGTAGCCGGCATCGCCATGGCCCGCTACGGCCAGAATGCGCTGGAGGTCATCCACAACCTGAAGGACAAGATCGCCGAGATCGGCCCCGGCCTGCCGGAAGGCGTGTCGGTGCAGACCGTCTATGACCGCTCCGAACTGATCCACCGGGCCATCGAGACCCTCAAGGGCACGCTGATCGAGGAGTCGCTGATCGTCGCGCTGGTGTGCGTGGTCTTCCTGCTCCATGTGCGCAGTGCGCTGGTGGCGATCCTGATGCTGCCGGTGGGCGTGCTGATGGCTTTCATCGCGATGCGCCTGTTGGGCATGAACTCCAACCTGATGAGCCTGGGCGGCATCGCCATTGCAATCGGCGCGATGATCGACGCCGCCATCGTGATGATCGAGAACGCCCACAAGCACCTGGAACGCCTGCCGGAAGGGCACTCCACCGCGGAGCGTTTCGAAGCCATGCTGGCCGCCTGCAAGGAGGTCGGCCCGGCGCTGTTCTTCTCGCTGCTCATCATCACCGTCTCCTTCCTGCCGGTGTTCACGCTGGAAGGCCAGGAAGGCCGCCTGTTCTCGCCGCTGGCTTACACCAAGACCTTCTCGATGGCTGGCGCCGCGTTCCTGTCCGTCACCTTGGTGCCGGTGCTGATGCTGCTGTTCATCCGCGGCAAGATCATGCCGGAGGCCAAGAACCCGGTGAATCGCGTGTTGATCTGGCTGTACCGGCCCATCATCGCAGCAGTGATGCGCTGGAAGAAGCTGACCATCGTACTGGCAATGCTCGCCTTGGGCGTGTCGATCTATCCGGCTTCGCGTCTTGGCTCGGAGTTCATGCCGACCTTGAACGAAGGCACCTTGCTCTACATGCCGGCCTCCCTGCCGGGCATGTCGATCACCAAGGCGGCCGAGCTGATGCAGACCCAGGACAAGATCATCAAGAGCTTCCCCGAGGTCGAGTCGGTGTTCGGCAAGGCTGGCCGCGCCAACACGGCGACCGATCCGGCGCCGACGGAGATGTTCGAGACCGTCATCAACCTCAAGCCGCAATCCGAATGGCGGCCGGGCATGACCACCGACAAGCTGATCTCAGAAATGGACAAGGCCCTGCAGTTCCCCGGCGTCGCCAATGCCTGGACGATGCCGATCAAGGCCCGCACCGACATGCTGTCCACCGGCATCCGCACGCCGATCGGCATCAAGGTCTTCGGCAAGGATCTCGCTGAAATGGAGAAACTGGCCAAAGAGATCGAGGCGGTCGTCAAAACGGTGCCGGGCACCACCAGCGCCTTCGCCGAGCGCATCACCGGCGGCTTCTACCTCAACATCGAGCCCGACCGGGAGCAACTGGCCCGCTACGGCCTGGCCGTCGGCGACCTGCAGGACGTGATCGGCAGCGCGCTGGGCGGCGAGATGGTGACCACCACCGTCGAAGGGCGCGAGCGCTTCGGCGTGACGGTGCGCTACCCGCGTGAGCTGCGTTCCGACCCGCAGCAGATCGCCCGCGAAGTGCTGGTGCCGACCATGGGGGGCACGATGGTGCCGCTGGGACAGTTGGCGAAGGTCATGGTGGCGAAAGGCACCCCGGGCATCCGCACCGAGAATGCCTTGTTGTCGGCCTATATCTTTGTGGACATCCGGGATCGGGACATCGGCGGTTACGTGGCGGATGCAAAGAAGGCCGTCGCCGCGCAAATCAAGTTCCCGCCGGGCTACTACGTGACCTGGAGCGGCCAGTTCGAGTTCATGGAGCGCGCGATCGAGAAGATGAAGATCGTCATCCCGATCACGCTGCTGACGATCTTCCTGCTGCTCTACCTCAACTTCCGGCGCATCACCGAAACCTTGATCGTCATGCTGTCGGTGCCCTTTGCGCTGGTCGGTGGCGTGTGGCTGATGTGGCTGCTCGGCTACAACCTGTCCGTCGCGGTGGCGGTCGGCTTCATCGCGTTGGCTGGCGTGGCGGCGGAGACCGGTGTGGTGATGCTGATCTACCTGGATCACGCCTGGGAAGCGCTCAAGGCCCGCTGCCGCGAGGAAGGCCGCGCACCCCACGTGGGCGACCTGTACGAGGCGGTGATGGAAGGCGCCGTCGAGCGCGTCCGCCCGAAGATGATGACGGTCGTCGCGATCATGGCCGGCCTCTTGCCGATCATGTGGGGCACTGGCACCGGCTCGGAAGTGATGAGCCGTATCGCCGCGCCGATGGTCGGCGGGATGATCTCCTCGACCATTCTGACCCTCGCCGTGATCCCCGCGATCTACGCGCTGGTCAAGCAGTGGCGCCTTAACCGAGGTATCGAACAATAGAGCGCTTCCTGAGGTAAGGCCAAACAAATAGCAGCATTGTGATCGAGATCGCAGTGACGGCACACGTCCGTTCTGTTCATGCCAGCCACTACAACCCGTCTCAAGCGAAACATGAGCGGTCCAAAGTGGCTCGGCCACTGATACGAATAAGCTCACGAGCTATTGAGACCTTGAACAAGATTCCTGTCTTGACCATGTCCGAAATGTAATTCCTGCCTCATCTGATTGTCAGTCACAAGGTCGCAAACTCTTGTCACCGCCGTACATGTGGAGACAGTAGAGCGGAGGCATGGAAAAGGTGACATGACAATCAGAACCCTACACATTGAGACAGGGCGACATCTATTCGGCGGTGTCATGCAAACCAAGCACCTAGTGCGAGGATTGAAAGGGCACGGGATGCCTGCGCTGCTTGTGTGCCCTGACGGCAGTGAGCTTTATCACGTTGCAAGGCGTGAGGGGCTTGATGTTCAAGGGGTACGCTACGGCGGAAATCTCGATTTGGTGCTCGTTTTTAAGCTGATAAGGATCATTCGCGCGGTAAAGCCGGATATCGTGCACCTGCATGGCGGCGAGGGTGCGGACACGCTAGGAGCGCTCGCTGCGAAATGGGCGGGACATCGCAACGTAATCATTACTTGTAGAAGTGATAGGCGGATTTCATCAGGTGTTTTGAACAGATTTTGCATCGGAAGGATTCCAAGGGCAATCACCTGCGTCTCAGATTGGATTTCACGCGAGATGCAAGCTTCAGGATTCCCTTCGGAAAAAATCAGCGTTATACATAGTGCGATCGACGCGAACGAGTACAACTCTGCCATGACCAAGCTTGAGGCAAGAGCGGTGCTCCGGTTACCGCCCAATGTACCCATCCTGGCTGTGATTGAACAACTCGCGCCAGGAAAAGGTCATGCTGTACTGTTAAACGCACTTCTCCGTCTGAAAAATCACTTCAAGAATGTTCTTCTACTGGTTGTTGGAGGCGGTGTCATGCGTGCACAGCTGGAGAATCAGGTTGAGACGCTGGGCCTCAGGGAGAATGTCCAATTTATAGGCTTTAGGTCCGATATTTCGACCATTCTTCGAGCCTCCGATTTGTTGATTCACCCCGTGCTCCAAGAGTGGGCTGCCAATGTCGGCCTTCAAGCGATGGCGAGCGGTATTCCGGTTGTCACGACCAACTTGGGTGGAATGCCTGAAATCGTTCAGCATGAACTCACCGGCCTTATCGTCCATCCGGGGGATTCCGAAGCCATGGCTCATGCGGTGGCCTCCTTACTCTCCAATCCAGTGAAATGCTCCGTAATGGGTCACCTCGGACAGGTTATTGTCCGGGAGAGGTTCTCCATTGAAAAGATGGTTGCGTCGAACTTTGCGCTATACCAAAAGACTTTGGCTTCGCGTCCTTCTTGATCCAGACCGCAGGGAGAATAAGCGCAGATTTTGTTGTCAACTTAACGCAAAGATAGGAGGTGTTGATGAAGAAAATCGCAATCGCCATGGCTGCGACCATGCTGCTAATCTTGGGGGGGTGCGCAAGCTCTGGCTTCGCCCCTGATGACAGCGGAGGGCACGTCCACTCGGCGCACTCGCACTAAACTACTCAATAGACGCGACCGGCTGATTGCTCGTGCACATCAACCGTGTCGCGGGATCCATTTCGTTCAACACAGTCAATTCCCACCAACAGCGCAGTCGTATGAGATCGTGCTTTTGCAAGGCACACATAACAATTGGATCGAGAACCAGATCCGGCCGATTGCCATCGTGCGCCAGAACTGGCCCGTTTGCCGGCTCGCTGCGCGCCGGCAAACGGGCCGCGACCATCGCGAGCTTGATCCGTCCTCACGCGTCTGCCGACTTAGCCCGGAGGCAGAGCCGAGCGAACTCGAAGAACACCGCCTGGCCGGCTTGCCCGGCGTACCAAATGATGGCAATCGTTGATATGAGGTAAGACGCGGTGCTGCCCATCAATGGCAAGAGCAGGCGGCGCAGCACGACCAAGGCTACAGGGAGCCCCTTGCACAGGGTCAGTGCCTTCGCCGCCGACCTCGCTCGAAAGTCGTCTTCACAGGGCTTGAAGGTCACGCCGTCGAATCGACCGCAAAAGCTCGGTCATCCTGGATTACGTAGGCAGTCCGGACTCATTGAACAGGCCCTCGAACAGTACCGAGCTCAGATAGCGCTCGCCCGAATCCAGCAGAACGACGACGAGGGTCTTGCCCTTGTTCTCAGGACGTTGCGCCAAGCGGCTGGCCACGGCCGCTGCCGCGCCGCTCGAGATGCCGGAGATGATGCCCTCCTCGCGTGCAAGGCGGCGGGCGTAGGCGACAGCCTCCTCGTTGCTGACCTGCTCGATGGCGTCGATCAGCGCGAGGTCTAGTACCTGCGGCACGAAGCCGGCGCCGATGCCTTGGATCTTGTGCGCCCCCGGCTTGACCGGCTCGTCGGCGCGGGTCTGGCTCAGCACAGGGCTGGCTGATGGTTCGACTGCCACCGACTGCAGTTTGGCGCCCCGTGTCTGCTTGAAGTAGCGGGAAACGCCGGTAATGGTGCCGCCGGTGCCGACGCCCGAGACGAAGATATCAACCTTGCCGTCGGTGTCGTTCCATATCTCCGGCCCAGTGGTCGATTCATGGATGGCCGGATTGGCCGGATTCTTGAACTGCTGCAGCAGCACGTACTTGTTCGGGTCGGAAGCGGCGATCTCCTCGGCCTTGGCAATCGCCCCGCACATGCCCTTGGCGCCTTCGGTCAGAATTAACTTGGCGCCGTAGGCGGTGAGGAGCTTCCGGCGCTCCAGACTCATGGTTTCGGGCATGGTCAGGGTCAAGGGGATGCCGCGGGCGGCGGCGACAAAGGCCAACGCAATGCCAGTATTGCCGCTGGTCGGCTCGACCAGTTCCTTGCCCGGCCCGAGCAGGCCGCGCTTCTCGGCGTCCCAGATCATGGCGGCGCCGATCCGACACTTCACCGAGTAGGCGGGATTGCGCCCCTCGATCTTGGCCAGCACTGTGGCGGGCGCGCCGTCGGCGATGCGGTTGAGGCGAATAAGGGGCGTGTGCCCGATGGACAGCGAATTGTCGGCAAACCAGTTGGACATAGCGTCACTCTCCTTTTATTGGAAATACAGTTGAATCTAGGGCCAGCCAGCGTACTGCCAGCCAAGCACGGATAGGTTCTCTCATTCAATGCGAGTGGCTACTGTGAGATCCGCGCCTCTTGAATCGCTTCGGTAATCCTCGGCGAGGAATCCCAATCCGAGCTCCCGACCAGAGTTATTGAAACAATCCAATCCGCATTTGTATGCCGGCAGTATGCCCGATCTAAGCTGACTTTCACGGAGCAAGTGCATTACATTGCTGTAAGCCAACCGCAAGCCTTGTCGCCGACCATCCTCAGTGACTCGACCACGCCCAACATCGTGCCCCTTGCAAGCGCTTGGTATCCACTTCTCCTGCATTGCCAACCACCCAGAACTCCTGCCACGCAAAACGACCGTAGGATTCCTCGGAGAAGCGGGCATGCAGCGCCTTGCGTTAGGCAAGGCCGAAGCCGCTCCCGGGGCGTTACCTGAAGGGAAGGCTGATTGCCTTTGATGCCAGCAGGTAGTCAGCCTTCTTCCTTGCTTGAAATTAAATGCCGCTCCTTGATTTTTAATCCTTTCAAAAAGGTGACGTAAATGTAATTAAGTGGATATCTCTCCGTCAGTCTGCGAATGGTACCGTTGAGCAGCATTCCGGATGAGGAGCGATGATGAAAATCGCACATGCTATCAACGCAGTCGTACTCATTGCGCTTGCTGGATGTACCTCCGTACCCCCAGCAGGCCTCGTTCCCGAAACGATTTCCCGCGCAGAGACGTCGGCAGAGCATCTGCAGATTGCCGATTACTATTCGCGAAAAGCCGCAAGCTACGATGCCGAAGCGGCTTGGCACGAGAAAATGGCACATTCGTACCTGGGACGGCCGAAGGGCGATCCCGCGGCGATGGCTGCGCACTGCCGTTCCCTTTCTCTGCAATTCACGAATTCGGCTCGGGAGGCCAGGGCTCTCGAAGACGCACATCGGCAGTTAGCTAGGAGCGTGGCGAATACCCATCAATCCCCGAGTCAAAGCAGAGGCGGTGATTCTCACTAGCACGTGCTGGTGATTGGTTTTTTTCGGGGATTTTCTTCTGGGGAGGCTTTCATACAGCCTTGGAGGCAACGAACACGCTTGAGTTCTGCACGACATGTCACGAAATGCGGGATACCGTCTTCCAGGAGTATAAACAAACCATCCACTACAGCAATCGAACAGGTGTTCGCGCTATTTGTTCGGATTGCCACGTTCCAAAGGATTGGACTCACAAGATGATCCGCAAGGCCAGGGCCAGTCTGGAAGTTTGGGGGAAGATAACTGGCACTATAGGCACGAAGGAGAAATTCGAAGCAAAACGCATGACGCTCGCGACGCACGAATGGGAAAGGATGAAGACGTCAAATTCCCGTGAGTGTAAAAATTGCCACAGCTATGACGGTATGAGTAGCGAGTTTCAGAAACAAACGGTCTTCGTAAAGCATCAGAAGGCCGATGCGGAGGGGCAGACCTGTATAGATTGCCACAAAGGCATTGCACACAAACTGCCCAGGGAGTATCGGGATAGTAACGAATGAGGGCCGTTCCGATCGCGCGGCGAAGAGATGATGGCGCGCCCAAGGATCAATGCGAGACATAATCAATGGAGGAAGTTATGTTCAAATACATTCTGGTATTCGTATTGACGAGTGCGATCAGTGCCGCGGCGCTCGCGAATGATGCCGCCCGGGCAGAAGCGAAACAGGTCTTTAATCTCAAGGATGGCTCAACCCTTTACATTTTCAAGGATGGGAAAATGGCCATGGAGGACCACTATGGCCGCGCCACAAGGATGAAGCCGGATACTGTAATGGAAACGCGAGAGGGTCAGAAGATCATGATGCATGGCGATGAAGTCATGCGCCTTGAGTCTCTGCTGAAGAAAGATCATTCTGACGGATATTGATGAAATGCGGCGGGGCGTGTCAGCTACATTGATCGTCTCTCCCAAGTATTGACACCATCACGTTCCCATCTCAGTAAGCTAACAGATGCAGGATTGCCATGGGTAGAAAGGTGGCGCATCGTGCCCCCCGCTGTCAGTGATCACTTGGTCTCATTTCTCACCAGCCTTGCAATCGGTCTTTTGATCGGGATTGAACGGGAAAGAACGGGCTCATCGGTTGGTTTACGAACCACCGCGTTGGTAGCCCTGTTTGGATCCGTTGCAGCCTTGGTCAGTCAAAGTGCTGGTATCCCATTTTTTCTTCCGATTGCGTTATTGTCGGTCACTTGGATTGTCACCATCCAGCCCACAGAGGCGGGGCATAGCGGGGGCTCCGGCGGCGGGTACACGACCCGTATTGCCGTGGTTCTTTGCTTTAGTTTGGGTGCGATGGTTTGGCTGGGGCACGGCCAATACGCAGTCATGGTGGCGATCGTCTCGGCCACGCTTCTCCATTTCAAGGCGCAATTGCGAAGCCTGGGCAAGCGGATCAGCCCTCAGGATCTGGCGTCAATCCTTCAGTTTTCAGCTTTAAGCTTCATTGTCCTGCCGCTACTACCGAAGACGGGCTTTGGGCCCTATGGCGCCTTCAATCCACACCATGTCTGGATTATGGTCGTCCTGATCTCGGGCTTAAGTCTCACCGGCTATCTTGCAATGCGGATTGTTGGAAATATGGGGGCCCCCTTGCTGGGTGTCCTCGGTGGACTTGTTTCGAGTACCGCGACAACACTTGCGTATGCGCGCCATGCGCAGCGGTCCCCCAACTTGGCTCCACTATCAACATTCGTCATTTTAATGGCCAACGTGATCGTGCCTTTACGCCTCGGAGTGATTACTTCAACCGTATCGCCTCAGATGATGGCGACGCTTTGGCCGGTATTGATCGGGAATTTCGTGGCAGGAGGGGTGGCGGTGTTTCTTCTATGGCGCGAGATTGGACAGGGCGAGCAATTACCGCTACCTGCGGTAACGAATCCCACCGAAATTAGAGCTGCACTCACATTCGGCACGATGTACGCAGCGATCCTGCTGCTGGCGTCCTGGCTTTCAGATCTGGCTGGGAATCGAGGGCTCTATCTCGTTTCATTCATCTCTGGTTTAACTGAACTGGATGCCATCGTTCTTTCCACACTTCGATTGTTTGAAACACAGAAACTGGAGGCCGTACAGGCAGCTCGCGCCATAGGTATCGCGATACTATCGAATCTCGTGTTTAAAACCGCGCTTTTAGCTTGGATTGCGGGACATGGCTTTCTGCGACGCTGCTTGCCGGGAATGGCGGGAATTGGTCTGGGTGTAGGCATAGGGCTCTGGTTTGTGAAATGAGAAAGAGCGACAAAGAGACAGAGCCCGAAAAACGTTCAAAGAAGATGCGCTCTGGGGAAGCCTTCCGCGAAGATTCAGAACTTCAAATGCGGGAAAATAGGATCGCAACGCCGCTCGATGCGTTTTGCTGCGACTTCATTGTCAATAATATCGAACTGGCTGATGTTCTGCCGAGCCATACTCATGGAAAAGGACTGTTTGCTTCAAGAAATATTGAGGCAGGAGTCGTGCTGGCAGTGCTAGATGGACAGATTGTGGAATATGATTTCTATCATCAGATCAAGCGAGCCGTTCAGCTATCAGAGAGGGTGAATGGCTATCTATTTATGGAGTGGAACTGCCTTGGAGAGGGGCGAATATTGGCGAGAATGTTTCGCACAAAGTACAGCTTCATTAATCATTCCAGAAATCCGAATTTGGTGCTGACCGGACTTCCTCTTGAGGTCAGGACAGCAAGGGCGATTCATGCCGGTGAGGAACTTTTTCTAGACTACAGCGCTGAGCCATTACCCGAAAGCTATCTGTGCGGTCCCGGCGCGGCGTATCTTTAGAGTTGTGCATCTTGTCTACGAATGCCTCTTTGGGTTCTTGTTGCAAGATGTATTACGTTTTTTATGGCTATCCAAGGAAAGGTTACACGTGATCCGTCATCCTCCCTCGATCTGCCAGGATCCGGTCTGTGGCATGGATGTGATCATTGCTGAGTCTCGCTATCCGGCGATCTATCATCAAATGACTTTTCACTTCTGTTCGGCACAGTGCCGGGATCACTTTCTGGAGGCGCCGGCCTTATATGCCGGAGCAGTCCGCCGAGAGGACGTCAAGGCCATGCCCAAACGCCGTGTGCTGAGGATCGCGACGGGTGCGGCGCTTGACGAGGCCTGCCGCCGCCTGCGGGCGATGATGGGCGTGACGTCGGTGCAGGCGGAAGCAAATCGACTGCATGTCGACTACGACCTGCGCCAAGTGTCCCTTTCCCAGATCGAAGCCGAAATACAGGCGGCGGGCATCGTCCTGAGAGGTGGCCTACACGCACTGCGCCGTAGCCTGTGGCGCTTCACCGAACACAATGAACTGCAGAACGCGGCCCGCAGCGGGCCCCAGGCTTGCTGCAACCGGCCGCCCACGCCGCGCTGAGTGAGTCCTTCACTTTAGGAGGCCGTGATGATCGACTCCCGTGAATCGTCTCAAACTGGAACGGATGCCCAGGCCCACGTCCATCACCGCCGCGGTCGATGGATGTGGTGGCTGTTTGCCGCGATGGCCCTGTTCTACCTGTTGGCGGAGCACCGTGCCCATCTGTTCGGCGTTCTGCCCTACCTGCTGGTGCTGGCCTGTCCCCTGATGCACCGCTTCATGCATGGGCATCATGGCCACAAGCATGACCATGCGGCCGAAGACAAGGAGGATCACCATGAGCAGCCATGACGGTGATTACGGATTGTGGACGCTGGTCGTCATCAATTCGCTTTTCTTCATCCTGTTTGCCGCAAGCTACTTCAAGCCGAAGAGCAAACAGGACTGGCGCACGCTGGGCCTGTTCTCGGCGTTTGTGGTTGCGCTGTTTACCGAGATGTATGGCTTTCCGCTGACCATCTATCTGCTCTCAGGGTGGCTCACTGAGCATTTTCCAGGGATCAACTGGCTCTCCCATGATGCGGGGCATTTGCCGGAAATGATCTTCGGGTGGAAGGCCAATCCCCACTTCGGTCCTTTCCACATCCTATCCAGTCTCTTCGTCATCGGCGGTTTCTGGCTGCTTGCGGACGCCTGGCCGGTGCTCTACGAGGCACAAAAGACGGGGAGGCTGGCTTGTACCGGGCCTTATGGGCGCATCCGCCATCCTCAGTACGTCGCCTTCATCCTGATCATGATCGGCTTCCTGTTTCAGTGGCCGACCTTGCTGACGCTGATTCTCTTTCCCGTCTTGCTCGTGACCTATGTCCGTCTTGCCAAGCGGGAGGAATCACAGGCGCTGGAGACTTTCGGCGATACGTATCGCGACTACATGCGCCGGACACCCGGGTGGTGGCCGGCTTTCAAGCCGCGTCGGTCGCCCAACTGAGCCAGACGCGCACCCACAAGGAGCTGCCATGACCTCCGCCGCTTCCGGGCATCGTCACGACCATGCCCACTCTCATTCCCCCTCCGGTCCCCACGCTACGGGGCCGGAGACAGCGACAGATCCCGTCTGCGGAATGAAGGTCAAACCCGAGTCGGCCTTTCAGAGCGAATTCGCGGGCGCGACCTACCGGTTCTGCGGCAGTCACTGCAAAGCCCAGTTCGATTCCGATCCACCGCGCTACGTCCAGCCGCAGGTTTCGGCGCCGAAGGCGGATCCCGAGACGGAATACACCTGCCCGATGCACCCGGAAGTCCGCCAGATCGGGCCCGGCAATTGTCCGAAATGCGGGATGGCGCTCGAACCGGTGATGCCGGACCTGTCGGCAGAAGACGACACGGGTGAGTACCAGGATTTCCGGCGCCGCTTCTGGTTCAGCTTACCGCTCACCCTGGTGGTGGTCGTGCTCGCGATGGCGGGACATCAGCTGAGCGGCGTATCGCCCGCGGTGCGTAGCAGCGTGGAGATGGGGTTGAGCATTCCTGTCGTCCTGTGGGCCGGTTGGCCCTTCTTCGTGCGGGGAGCGCGGTCGGTGCTGCATCGCAGTCCAAACATGTGGACGCTGATCAGTCTCGGTACCGGCGCAGCCTTTCTTTACAGTGTTGTCGCCACGCTGGCGCCTGGGCTCTTTCCGGAGTCCTTCATGGTCCATGGTCGGATCGGCGTGTACTTCGAAGCGGCCGCCGTCATCATCTCGCTGACGCTGCTGGGGCAGATGCTGGAGCTGCGCGCCCGCTCGCAGACCTCGGCGGCGATCAAGTCCCTGCTGGGCCTGGCTCCGAAGACTGCCAGACGCATCCGGGCCGACGGCAGCGAGGAGGACATTCCCCTCAACCACGTTCATGTGGGGGATCTGTTGAGAGTCCGACCGGGCGAGAAAGTCCCGGTCGATGGCGTGGTGGTGGAAGGTAGCAGTGCCGTCGATGAGTCAATGCTCACCGGTGAACCGCTGCCGGTCAGCAAACGCGTGGCGGACACGGTGATTGGTGCGACGCTGAACACCTCGGGCAGCCTCGTCATCCGCTCGGAAAAGGTTGGCGCCCAGACCATGCTGGCACAGATTGTCCAGATGGTGGCGCAGGCCCAGCGCTCCAGGGCGCCGATGCAGCGCCTGGCTGACAGCGTGGCCGGCTACTTTGTGCTGGCCGTCGTCACCATCGCCGTCGCCAGCTTTTTTGCCTGGGGGCTGTTCGGGGGGCAGCAAGGCTGGGTCTTCGGGCTCATCAGTGCGGTGTCGGTACTGATCATCGCGTGTCCCTGCGCCCTCGGGCTGGCGACGCCGATGTCGATCATGGTGGCCACGGGCAAAGCCGCCACCCAGGGCATCCTGTTCCGCGATGCGGCGGCCATCGAACACCTGCGCCGGATTGACACCCTGATCGTCGATAAGACCGGCACGCTGACCGAAGGGCGTCCCGCCTTCGAGCGGGCCATCGCTTTGCAAGGCATGGGCGAGGACGAGATCCTGCGTCTTGCGGCGAGTCTCGACCAGGGCAGCGAGCATCCCCTTGCCGATGCCATCGTGCGAGCGGCCCGCGAGCGGGGACTGACTCTCGATAAGGTCGATGCGTTCGAGTCATCGAGCGGCATCGGCGTCCATGGCATCGTGGGAGGCCGGCGCCTGGCGCTTGGCAATGCGGCGTTGATGGCACAGGAGGGCGTGGCGCTCGACTCCACCGCCGAGCTCGACGCCCTTCGCCACAGCGGTGCCAGCGTGATCCATCTCGCCCGTGACGGGCTCCTTATTGGCCTGCTCGCCGTTTCCGACCCGATCAAGGCGAGCACGCCGGAAGCACTGACGAGCCTGCGGGCCGCCGGACTGCGCGTGGTGATGGCGACCGGTGACGGTTTCACCACCGCACGCGCAGTGGGGCAGCAGCTTGGGATCGACGAAGTCTACGGAGAGGTCAAGCCGGCCGACAAGCTCGCCCTGGTGGAAAGACTGCAGCAGGAAGGACATGTCGTGGCGATGGCCGGCGACGGTATCAACGACGCACCAGCCCTCGCCAAGGCGGATGTCGGCATCGCCATGGGGACCGGCACGGATGTGGCCATGAACAGTGCGCAGCTGACCCTCGTCAAAGGTGACCTGAGAGGCATTGCCCGTGCGCGTGCGCTATCCGCGGCCACGGTCCGCAACATGCGGCAGAACCTCGCCTTCGCATTTCTTTACAACGCCCTGGGTGTTCCCATCGCCGCGGGCGTGCTCTATCCGGCCTATGGGCTGGTGCTCTCGCCGATGATCGCGGCGCTGGCGATGAGCTTGTCGTCGGCCAGCGTAGTGGGGAATGCCTTGCGCCTCCGGAGCGCGGAGACAGGCCCGCAGTCTTCCTGACATTTCGAGGACAGCGATGTAATGCTTGGGTCACGCCAGCGTCAGCCGGCCAGTCGCATACTGATCCTGCACATTCATACGGAGGTGACATCATGAAACGCAGTCTTGGCATGACACTCGCGGGTGTCGCACTGGTCCTGTCACTGGGCGCCTGTTCTTCGACGCCGATCACGCCCCCTGTCGCGGAGCTGCCCGAGTTCATCTCGAACGCGTCCACGCCGGCGGATCATCAACGCATCGCCGATTACTTTGCGAAGAAGGCGGCGGGCTACGACGCCGAAGCGAAGCAACACGACAGGATGGCTGTCGCGTATTCGGGGCGTCCCAAGGGCGACGCCGGGCTGTGGGCCTCTCACTGCAGTGCCTTGAGGCTGAAGCTCAAGGAAGCGGCCCAGGAGGCCCGAGTGCTGGAAAAGGCACATCGCGACGCAGCGGCCAGTCTGAGCCAATGAGGGCATGGTGCCCCGGCGGGAGGTGCGGCGGGGTCATCGAAAGCGAGGGGGAAGACCATGCAAGAATCGAACGAAGACCTGCGGGAGCGCCTGCAGGCCCAGTTGGACCTAGCCGCGGGTTTGTGCCGGCTGGGTTTTACTTACGGCGAGCAAGTCGCCACGTTATCCACTGAGGCCGTGCAGAAGTGGGTGCGCCAGGCGGATCACGATGCCGAGGCGCTGATACGCGGGGACTTCTCCGTATTCCCGGAAAAGGGTCGGATTGCCGTGGATCACTGGACGGCGCTGCTGTCCTGCACGCTGGAGTTTCAGAAAGCCGTTCTGGCGGCACTTCCAAAGCACGAGTGAGCATGTGGCGGTCTGGCAACCTGACAAGAATGTAATCGTTGGGTCATGTCTCTGACGGCTAGAAAAGCACACACTGGGCATGTCGGACTCGCCCACCGGCTTCACGAATTTTTTGGATACCCACTTTTGGAGATGCTGTCATGAAACTCAATACCTTCCTTTCGACCGCCCTGATCGCCACCGTCGCAGCCCTGTCCTTTGGCGCGCAGGCGGCAGAAGCCGACAAGGCGCCGGCCGAACAAACCGAAAAGGCTGCACCGAAGAAGGTGAAGCCCCATTCCCACATGACCGAGAAGACCGGCGTGCCGGCTCCGGCGCCCGAAGCCACGGCGGACAAGCCGGCTCCGGCGAAGGATGCGAAGCGTCACAACCACCAGCGAGACGCTAAGTAAGTTAATCGTTCAGAGGCCCCTCTTTAGGGGCCTCGGTGTTTCCAAAATGAAATCGCACGTCCACGATGAACACGGGAGCCGGTGTTCGTGCCGCATCCTGGCCGAAGCGGTCGGCTGCAAGCCCGAAGCCATCGCCTTTTCGTTCTGCCAGGCGGTGTTGATGAAACGCTGGATCGTGGAGTGCAACCATGGCTGCATGGACAAGGCACCAGCGCCAAAGCTCAGCAGCAAATGGCATGAGACCGGACCGATCGACCCGGTGAAGGCCATCCTGATCATGAACGAACAGGAGTAAAGGGCCGAGCCGAGCCTCAGGGGCGCCTGACCCGTCAAGCATGAGAGCGAATTTCTTCAGAACATGCAGTGGCATGCGGCCGTGAGCAAACCCTTGCCGGAGACGCCCCGTCAGTTGCGCTGGATGCTGGGTATCCGGCTGGCGCTGGCGGCGCTCGTGGTGGCGCTCATCGCCGGCGGTGTTGCCTACTGGATTGGAACTTACCGCGCCGAGCGGGCTGCTTTGGAGCAAGCCACGCGCAGTGCCCGTCATTTTGCGACTCCGGCGATGCAGATGATTGTCAGCTCTGGTCGGTCCGACGGTCACGACGGGCTTGAGCGCCTGCTCGACAAAACCCGCTTTGTCGGCCTGCAGGTGTTTGACCGGGACGGCCGCCAGGTTTACGAGAACTGGGGCGCGAGCGACCCCTCGCTCATCGACACGCTTCGTCCCCAGGCGCTGAAACGCCCCGAACGCGATCAGATCCACCGCACCTGGCTTGACGTCAGTGCCGAACACCTCATTCACGTGGTTGTTCCAATCGTGGACAGCAATGACCGCCTTGTGGGCTACGTGCGAACGATCAGCCGGCTCGATGCGGAAACCGTCCGGGCCCAGCGGGATCAGGTGCGCACCGGCGCGCTCACTGCTGTCGGGGCCGTGCTGGCAACCGCCTTCGTGCTGTACCCGCTGATGCTCGCCATGCTGCGGCGCTCCATGGGACTGTCCCGTTCCTTGCTCGACTCGAACCTGTCACTGATCCGCTCCCTGGGTAATGCTGTGGCCAAGAAGGATTCCGGCACGGATGCCCATAACTATCGGGTCACCCTCTACGCGATCGGTTTGGCGGAGGCAATGAAGGTCTCGGTGGAGGAGATCTCGCATCTGGTCGCCGGCGCTTTTCTGCACGACGTAGGCAAGATAGGCATTCCCGACCACATTCTCCTGAAGGGGGGCGCCTTGACGCCCGCTGAACTTCAGATCATGCAGACCCATCCGGTCCTCGGTACAGAAATCGTCACCGGGAACTCCTGGTTGCAGGAGGCTGCGGTGATCATCCGGCACCATCATGAACGCCTGGATGGGAAGGGCTATCCGGATGGTTTGCGCGGTGACGAGATTCCGCTGATTGCCCGGATCTTTGCCGTCGTCGATGTATTCGACGCACTGACCTCCGAGCGTTCCTACAAATCCCCGATGGGGTTCGAGGAGGCGATGCAGATCATTGTCCGCGAATCGGGAAGTCATTTTGATCCGCGCATCGTCTCCTCATTCCAGGCCATTGCGCCGGATCTGTATGCCGCGATCGCCCAAGCCCATCCCGAGATCTTGCGCAATCATTTGCAAGGTGCCCTGTTGAAGTATTTCAAGTGAGCACAGTCGCGTGCAATCGGCGGTGTGGGCCGGACGAGATCGGAGCACCTTGGTCACACAGGGCCCACTTAGCTGCGACCGTGCCGTTGAATGGCGAACTTGGCTTCGGCAAGGGCAATCTCGTAGGTCGGTGCCGTTTCATCCATGTTGCGATGCATCCGCATCTCGGGATCGATGAAGTACCAGTCAAACCGGTGCCCCTTTTGCGTGATCTCGATTTGATACTGCTTACCGCCAACTTCGTAGACGTCCATGACTGCATTCCGTTTGGATGGAAGAGTTATGTTGTCATGCGATGCCGGCTACGACAACACCGCGCCCACTCGAATCCCAAGTGCTTCATATCGGCCTGATGTCGTCGGTGTTATGCTTTTCGATTCCCTCATTCAAATTCATAGTTATGTCGGATACAACTGGGGTGCTGATTGATCGTTGGAAGCAAGACCCCAATGGAACGTACCAGTCGTGGTTCTTGTGGCCCGAACGCCTGAAGAATTTTCGTTCGATCCGACGTGGAATCGGCCAGGTCATCAAAGAGATCGACGAGGACACATTCGGCAATCTCTATCGAGGTTCATCGCTCGAAACCGTTGTCGCCTCGATTGCCGAGCAGCGCCAGATCTTCAAGGGGGCTGACCATGCCTTCCTGTGGAAGCCCAAGCTGCGCATCCCGGACATCTACGAGGACAGGGACAATCAGCGCGCCTTTGGCCGCCTGCTGCATGCATGTGATTGCTGCACCAAGGAGGCCGACGTGCTCCAGGCGATCCGCACGCTTGAGGCCAAGGGCATCAAGGGCCTTGGCCCCGCCGCGGCCAACCTGCTGTATTTCATCCATCCGACGATCGTTGTTCCGTTCAATACCGCCATCGTGAAGGGCTACAACGCCCTGACCGGTGCGGGGGTCAAGCTCGGGCGTTGGGATCACTATCTGGCGATGCGGCAAGGGCTTATCGAGTTCAACCAGCGTCACCGGGATCGCCTGTCCAATGACTTGGGTGCCGTGGCTGGGCTCATGTTCGATCTGGGCATGGAGCGCTACCCTTTACCGCCTGCGGCGGGGGATGCCAAGGCGACCGACGCCTGGGAAAAGGACCTGGCGGCCGTGCGGGAGGAAACGGCTGCCTTTGCCAAGCAACTGGACAAGAACCGGGTCTCCGACGAGGGGCACACGGAAGTGCAAGGGTGGCTGAGAGATCTCGGGCTGGCCTTGGGGTTCTCGGTGTGGATCGCCAGCAACGATCAGACGCGCCCGTATCGAGAGGGTCGCCTCGGGGATGGCTGTATCACGGTCTTGCCGCCGGTTTTGCAGAGCGAAGGAGCTGAGGCCGTGCGACTCATCGATGTGATCTGGTCCGAACGGGATTCCGGTGCCGTCGTGGCGGCCTTCGAGGTGGAGCACACGACGTCGATCTATTCCGGCATCGTTCGGCTCCTGGATCTGGCGCTGTCAGGTGGAACGGCACAGCGTCTTCACCTGTTCCTCGTTGCTCCCGATGATCGGGAAGCCGATGTTCGGCAGCAGGTGCTGCGTCCCGCGTTTTCTCAGGTTCGGGAACTGAATATTCGCTATCTGCCGTATGGCGAGCTACGACAGCACCGGGAAGCCATCTCGCGCTTCGGGAGCGGAATCAAACCTGTGGAAGCCATCGCCCGTGCATTCTGACGGGCGCGGCTGAAGGTGAAGCGGCGGCCCAAGGAGGACCGCCGCGTTATTCCTCTTATTTACCCTTGGTGGCCTCGTAGAGGCCGTGCCCGCCGACGCCTTCTTCGTGGTTGTCCTTGCCACGGTCGAGCGACTTCTCGGCCGCCCGCTTCTTGGCTTGGCTCTCCTTGGTGGCCGGGGCCATCTTCTTCACTTCGTGAAGGGCGTGACCTCCGACGCCTTCCTCGTGATTGCCCTTGTCACGGTCCAGGTTCTTCTGGCGCTCGCGCTCCAGTTTGACGTCTGCCGCCGTGGGCTTCTGCTTCTGGACCTCATTCAACATGTGGCCGTTGGCTTCTTCATGGTTGTCGATGCCCGGGTCGGCGTAGGCACTTGCGGCGGCGACCATCAAAGAGGCAAACAGGGTCGAAATCAGTTTCATGATGTATCTCCTTCGGTTCCGTTGTTATGAACTAACTGGCAGACACATCATGCGACTTCGACCCTTACCGTTCCCGAACCGGGCGGTTACAACTCGGTCATCAAATTGTCAGGATGTCCTGACCCGCTTCGCCGCCCTCGACGGGGCCTCATTTCTTGCCCTTGGACTGTGCCAGGGCACTGCCTGCTGCTGATTTCGACTGGGCGCTGGTTCGACCATCGTTCAGGACCTTCGATGCCGCTGTCGCGGCTTTCGGCGAGGTCTGTTTCTTAGGTGCGTCTTTTTGTGAGAGGGCACTTCCGGCAGCAGTCTTGGAATTGTTGCCCGTCGCCTTGCTTTGCAGGGTCTTGGACGCCGCCGTCGCAGCCTTGCCCCCCGTCGTCTTCGTGTTCGGCATTACGAATTCTCCTCATAATTGGTGAAGGAACGCGCCAACAGCATACATGACTTTGGAATTCTCTTGCTTGGACCAAGAAGCATTTCGTCGAGGTGGCGAGGGCCGCACACCAAGCCGCTCAGCCCGTGATTTGGTGGCCGCGGCGATGGCGCTTGAGCGACGCCGCGTTGGCTTCCGACGTGGCCTCGTCGCCGCTTCCTGCCAAGGTCTCCAGGATCGGACAGTCAGGGCGATCATTTCCCTGGCAGCCGTGGACCAGATGTTCCAGTGCGGATTTCATGGAATGCAGTTCTTTCAAGCGTTTGTCGAGTGTTTCCAGATGCACCGCAGCCAGCGCCTTGACCTCGCGACTTGGACGGTTGCGGTCTTGCCAGAGACTGAGCAGATCGCGGATCTCGTCGATGGAGAAGCCGAGGTCGCGCGCACGACGGATGAACTGGAGGGCACGTACGTCGTTCTCCGTGTACTGCCGATACCCTGAGTCGGTTCGTTGTGCCGGGGAAAGCAGTTGAACCCCCTCATAGTGACGAATCATCTTGGCCGAGATTCCAGAGAGCCTGGCGGCCTCACCAATGTTCATGATGGCGTTCCTTCTGGATTATGGAGTGGGTCATTGCACGGCGGATGCCCCGCGCCAACGGCGCAGGAGCAATGCATTGGCCACGACGCTGACACTGCTGAATGCCATGGCGGCCCCCGCAACAACGGGATTCAACATGCCAAAGGCCGCCAACGGAATCCCTAGCGCATTGTAGGCAAAGGCCCAGAACAAGCCTTGCTTGATCTTCGAGTAGGTTCTCCGGGACACGTCGAAGGCGTCCGCAACCAGGCGCGGATCGCCACGCATGAGCGTGATTCCAGCGGCTTCCATTGCCACATCTGTTCCCGTGGACATACCGAGCCCGACGTCTGCAGCCACGAGGCTGGGCGCATCATTCAAGCCGTCGCCCACCATGGCTACGACGTGGCCCTGGTCGCGCAGGGATTGCACGATGGAGGCCTTGTCCCCAGGCAGCAACTCGGCCCTCACGTCGTCGATGCCCAGCGATCTGGCCACGGCTTGCGCACTGCCCCGATTGTCCCCGGTGAGCATCACGGTCTTGATGCCTAGGGCTTGCAACCGTTTGATGGCGGCAAAGGACGCTTTCTTGATCGAATCACCGAAAGCCAATACCCCCAGAACTTCCCATTCATTGCCCTGGCCGCGCAACAACCACGATACGGTCTGTCCTTCAGCCTCCAACTGTTGGGCGTGTGACTGAAGAAGGCCACCATCGGCCCCGCGTTCCGTCATCAGGCGGGCACTGCCGAGCGCGAACACTTCGTTCCCGACAACACCCTGGATACCTCGTCCTGGCAGGGCGGTCGCATCGCGGACCCCGGGAACATCCAGACTGAGCGCATCGGCCCGTTCCAGAACCGCATGAGCAAGGGGATGTTCGCTGGTTTGCTGGAGCGCTGCAGCCAACTTGAGCACCTCGGCCTCGTCGATGCCTTCGGCGGCGATGAGGGTCGTCAGAGACGGTTTGCCTTCGGTCAGGGTGCCGGTCTTGTCAAATGCGACGGCAGTGACTGCATGGGCGATCTCAAGAGCGGTGGCATCCTTGATCAGAATGCCATGTCGGGCGGCAACCCCTGTCCCAGCCATGATCGACGTGGGGGTTGCGAGCCCCAGGGCGCAGGGACAGGCAATCACCAGGACTGCGACCGCGTTGAGGATCGCCGTCTCCCAGCTACCCGACACCAGCATCCAACCCGCGAAGGTTGCCGCCGCAATCAGCAGGACGACGGGCACGAACACCGCACTGACACGATCCACGATCCGCTGAATGGGGGCTTTCGCGGCCTGGGCCGATTCGACCATCCGGATGATGCGCGCCAAGGTGGTTTCGGTGCCGATCGCAGTCGTGCGGACGCGCAGGAGGCCGGCGCCATTCATGGCACCCCCGGTGACCGTCTGGCCGGGTGACTTGGGCACTGGGCGGCTCTCGCCGGTAATCAGTGATTCATCGACATCGCTCTGGCCTTCCAGCACCTCCCCATCGACGGGAATCCGCTCGCCAGGTCGAACCACCATGACGTCCGACAGCGACAGTTGCTCGACCGGCGTATCGATCTCTTGACCATCGATCCAGACGCGGGCGATCGTCGGGCGAAGTGCATTCAGCGCACGGATCGCATCGGCGGTTTGCCGTTTGGCCCGGTGCTCCAGCCACTTGCCCAGCAGCACCAGCGTGATGACCGCGGTGGAGGCTTCGAAGTAGAGGTGGGGCATCCCCGCGCCGGCCTGCCGGACCAGCATATACAAGGACAGCCCGTACGCCGCGGAGGTCCCGAGTGCCACCAGAAGATCCATGTTGCCGGCGCGGGCCTTCAGCGCCTTCCAGCCGGCAACGTAGAAGCGCCAACCGAGCCAGAACTGCACCGGTGTGGCCAAGGCGAGTTGCCACTCACCGCTGAGCATCCAGTGGTATCCCAAGACCTGAAGCACCATGGGCGCGACGAGAGGAAGCGTCATCAGGGCGCTGACAAGGACCGGCCACCATTCAGGCCGCCGATGAAGCGGTGGTGCGGATGGCTGAGCCTGCGCGACGGGAGATGCAGTGTAGCCGGCCGCCTCAACGGCTGCGGCAAGCGTGGCATAGGAAATGGAGGTGACGCTCTCGATCCGGGCTTTCTCAGTGGCGAGGTTGACTGTTGCGCTGAGCACGCCGGGCACTTTCAGGAGCGCCTTTTCGAGACGGGACACGCAGGAGGCGCAGCTCATGCCGCCGATCTGCAGTTCGGTCGTACGTGTTTCCACATCATAGCCCGCGGCACGCACGGCCTCGGCGAGAACAGCAGGCTGGAGTGTCGCCGCAGTGCTGACGATGGCCTCTTCAGTGGCGAGATTGACGCTGACTGCCTGGACGTCCGGCAGCTTTGCGAGTGCTTTTTCAATGCGCGTGGAGCTCTCAGAACTAATCTCTAGCTGTCTTCATATTATCAATGTTGATGATTTTTCAACGAAAAATATCAATTTCGGCCCCGATGTAATAATGATTACTTCCATGTTTTGGAAGGAATTATCACATTTAGTTGCGTTAGGAACTAAAGGCTAAGCTCCAGTGCAATAGCTTATACGTACATCGGGAAATAGGACGGGTGAATTGCCCCGGGTTTCCTAGACACCCTGTAGCCTCACAACTGAGGCAATTCGGAGGTGTTCATGGAAACGAAGAAGTCGCAGCAACGCTTTACTGAAGAGTTCAAGACCGAGGCGGTCCGTCAGGTAACGGAGCGGGGGCATCCGGTCGCTGAAGTGGCGGCCCGACTGGGCGTCAGCAGCCACAGCCTGTACGCCTGGATCAAACGCTACGGTGTTCCGCCGGCGCAGCGCGCCCAACAGGACAGCCAGAGCGAGGAGATTCGGCGCCTGAAGGCGGAGCTGCGCCGGGTGACTGAGGAGCGAGATATCTTAAAAAAGGCCGCCGCGTACTTTGCCAGGCAGTCCGGGTGAAGTACGCGTTCATTCAGGCCAATGAGGATCATCACCCGGTGCGACGCCTGTGCGCAGTACTGGCCGTCCATCACAGCGGTTACTACGCATGGCGGCGCCAGCCCCTTTCACGACGTAGCCAAGACGACCGACGCGTGAGCGCCCTCGTACATCAATCCTGGCTCGAGAGCGGACGGGTCTATGGCTACCGCAAGGTCTGCAACGACCTGCGTGACTTGGGCGAGCGCTGCGGCAAGCATCGGGTTGCCCGACTGATGCGCCAGGCCGGTTGGAAGTCCCAGACGGGTTATACGCGCAGGCCCGGGTTTCGCGGTGGAAAGCCGGCCGTGGTGGCGCCACCTGAAGCGGGCGTTCGACGTGGCCGCGCCCAACACGGTCTGGGTGACCGACATCACCTACATTCGCACCCACGAGGGTTGGTTGTATCTGTCGGTGGTGCTGGATCTGTTCTCACGGCAGATCGTCGGCTGGTCGATGGGCGAGCGGATGACCCGTGATCTGGCCATCGGCGCCTTGCTGATGGCTGTCTGGCGCCGAAAGCCCGTGCAGGAGGTGCTGGTGCATTCCGACCAGGGCAGCCAGTTCAGCAGCCACGATTGGCAGGACTTCCTCAAGGCCTATCGACTCAAGCCCAGCATGAGCCGGCGTGGGAACTGCCACGACAACGCCGTGGTGGAGAGCTTCTTCCAACTTCTCAAGCGCGAACGGATCAAGCGCCGGATTTACCTGACCCGGGCAGAGGCGCGGGCTGACGTGTTCGATTACATCGAGTTGTTCTACAACCCGAAACGCAGGCACAGTCACAACGACCAGCTCTCGCCAGTCGAGTTTGAACAGCGGTATCTTTTGAGGAACGGGACCGTCTAGGAAACCCGGGGCAATTCAGGGAGTAAGTGTCGTTCTTAGTAAGCGTTCAGCCATCCCACCTTCCCCTGGCAGCCCAAATAGCGTATTCGTGTCCACGCCAAATGGCGTGGATGTATTGACCCAGCAAATCCTGCACAGGTCACGCCGCTAATGCGAATGCCTCAGCGGGGGTCTTCATCTCCAGGGCCTGATGGGGCCGCTGGTGGTTGTAGAACTGGATCCAGTCGCCGATCACTCTGCTGGCGTGTTGCAGGGTTTCGAAGCGGTGACGGTGGATGCACTGCTCCTTCAGCGTGCGAATCATCCGTTCCACCAGCCCATTCTGCTGTGGGGTGTAGGGCGTGATGAACTCCTGCTTCAGGCCGTAGCTTTTGACCAAGGCCGTGTAGCTGCGGCTGGTGAAGACCAGGCCGTTGTCGGAACGCAGCAGGAACGACTCTTTTACGCGCCCCAGCGTACCGAAGCGAGCAATCAGTGCCTGCTCCAGCGCACTTTCGGCGGTACGCGACTTGCCGCTGCGCGAGACGTGCCAGCCCAGCAATTCCCGGCTAAAGCAGTCGATCACCAGCGCCAGCGTGGCCCAGCCGTCACGGCCTGCCCAGACACGGCATAGATCTGTCGCCCAGCGCTCGTTGGGTCGCGAAGCCCGAGAACGCCGCGCCTCGATCCTTGGCCGAAACCCGACCGGACGCTTCCTGACCTGCCAACCATGGAGTTGGAACACCCGCTGCACCGTGTTCTTGTTGAAGCCGAGCAGGTGCGCAACCGTCCGGTAGCCAAAGGACGGGTTGTCCTCGATCATCGCCTTGATCGGTTCGGCAAAACGGGGCTGCACTTTCGGCGGGGACTTCACCGACTGGTAGTAGAACGTCCGACGGGGCACTTCAAACCACCGGCACAGCTGACTGATCGAGACGACGACACCTTCTTCCTGCAGTCCCTGGCGGATCGTCTCGATCACTTCTCGTCCTCGCCCAGCAGGGACTGCAATTTTTTTCGGGCGCGCAACTCCAGCATCGCTTCCCCATAGGCTTCCTGCAGTTGCTTGATCTGCTTCTCGTACTGCTCCCGGATGTCCAGCGCGTTTTCCATCCCCCGCCTGGCTTCTTCGATCCAGGTCTCGATCTCGGACGGGGGCAGATCGTACGAGCGACTGGCCTCCGCCACCGTCGTCTTGCCCTGCAGGATCTCCATCACCAACGCGCTCTTGCGCTTGGCCGTCCAACGCTTGATTTCGTCTTCCATCACCGTACTCATGTGTCCTTCCTTTCAAGGTTAACACCTGAGCAGGGTTTTACTGGGTCAATACAGGAAGGCATCGAGGTGGCTCGCTGCACCGTCGGACGTCTGATGCGGGCCGAGGGACTTGTCGGCGCCCAGCGTGGAAGCGCCGTCCGCACGACTCGCGCGGATCCCGCTGTGCCTTGTCCGCTGGACCGGGTCAATCGGCAGTGCGTGGCCGAGCGCCCGAATCAGCTCTGGGTCTCCGACTTCACGTATGTCTCGACCTGGCAGGGGTTCGTGTACGTTGCCTTCGTCGTGGATGTGTTTGCCCGCTACATCGTCGGCTGGCGCGTCAGCCGCTCCATGCACACCGAGTTCGTGCTGGACGCACTGGAGCAAGCCTTGTGGGCACGCCAGCCCCAGCGGGACGCCCTGATCCATCATTCGGATAGAGGGTCGCAATACGTGTCCATCCGCTACACCGAGCGACTCGCCGAGGCGGGCATTGAGACGTCGGTTGGCAGCAAGGGGGACAGCTACGATAACGCCTTGGCCGAGACGATCAACGGACTCTACAAAGCAGAGTTGATCCATCGCCGTGGCCCATGGAAAAGTGCTGAAGCGGTGGAACTGGCAACCCTCGAGTGGGTGGCCTGGTTCAACCATCATCGGCTGCTCGCCCCTATTGGCTACATGCCGCCGGCTGAAGCTGAGGCAAACTATTACCGCAGTCAAACCGCTCAGGCTGTCATGGCCTGACTTAAACCAAATGGCCTCCGCGAAACCCGGGGCGATTCACACCACTGATGTTGGAGTAAGCTAATGACCAATGCGTCGGTAAATCCATGTGGTTACATTTGAAATACTTGGATAGGGTAGTGCTAAGGAGCTAGGATCTAGACCGGCTGTGCTAAGGCGTTACAACAATGGCACGTTTTGACATGCGCTCGTACTTCCAAGCTTTGCCGCTGGTAACAGTGCTGTTGGCGGGCTGCGTAAATCTCGCCCCACCACACCAGCGCGGCCCGCTTCCCGTTTCCGCCACCTATGCTGACGTTCCCGCCACCGAGGCCGAAAACCCGGCGATGGAAATCTGCTGGCGGGATTACTTTGCCGATGGCCGCCTGCGCCAGCTGCTTGCCCAGGCACTGGCTACCAACCGGGACGTGAAGGTTGCGCTGCTACGCGTCGAGGAGGCCCGTGCCACCTATGGCATCCAGCGCGCCGACCGATTGCCGACCCTCGCCGCCGGCGTCGACATGGCGCGTTCGCGGGTGCCCGGCGACCTGAGTGTCAGCGGACAACCGGTCGTCGGTGGGCAATACCAGGTTGGCGTCGGCTTCACCAGTTGGGAGGTGGATTTCTGGGGCCGCGTACGCAGTCTCGAAACGGCTGCCCTCGAGAATTACCTGGCCACCGAGGCGGCCCACCGGGCTGCCGTGCTGAGTCTCGTGACTCAGGTAGCCAACGGCTATCTGGGCCTTGGCGAACTGGATGAACGCCTGGCCCTGGCCCGGCGCAGTGCGTCCAGTCGGGCCGAGACGCTGCGCATCTTCCGGCGCCGGGTGGAACTGGGCGCCACGTCCAAACTGGAGCTGACCCAGGTGGAGGTACTGTGGCAGCAGGCCAGCACCCTGGTGGCCCAGCTGGAGCAGGCCCGGGCGGCTCAGTCCCAGGCGCTGGCCTTGCTGGTCGGCCAGGAGGCAGGCAGCCTGCGCACCGCTGACCGGCTCGACGGCCTGGCGGTGTTTCGCGAGTTGCAGCCCGGCCTGCCGTCCGAACTGCTGATTTCCCGGCCCGACATCGTCGCCGCCGAGCATGCCC
This sequence comes from Zoogloea sp. GDB6, assembly GCF_056724105.1. Taxonomy (NCBI): domain Bacteria; kingdom Pseudomonadati; phylum Pseudomonadota; class Betaproteobacteria; order Rhodocyclales; family Zoogloeaceae; genus Zoogloea; species Zoogloea sp. GDB6. The sequence goes on from NZ_CM161497.1 coordinate 2,590,666, forward strand.
TGAAAGCGGCCAATGCCAACATCGGCGCGGCCCGTGCCGCGTTCTTCCCGCGCATTGCGCTGACCGCCTCGGCCGGCACCGCCAGCGCGGAGCTGGACGGCCTGTTCCAGGGCGGCAGCCGTGCATGGACCCTGGCGCCGAGCGTTTCCCTGCCGATCTTCGACAGCGGGCGTCGGGAGGCCGCCCTCGAAGTCACCCGGCTGCGTCGTGAGCAGGCCCTGGCGCGCTACCAGCAGGCCATCCAGGCGGCGTTCCGCGACGTGTCCGATGCCTTGTCGGCGCGCCACTGGCTCGACGAGCAGGTGCATACCCTCAGTGCCTCCCAGGCCGTGCAGAGCGAGCGCGCCCGCCTGGCCAAGCTGCGCTATGACAGCGGCGCGGCCCGCTACCTGGAGGTGCTCGACGCCGAGCGCGAACTGCTGGTCGTCGAGCAGCAGTTGGTGCAGACCCGGCGGGCTCTGCTGAGCGCCCAGGTCGCCCTGTATGCCGCGCTGGGTGGTGGCTCCCAAGCGGGGGGCAACGCGGCCGAGGGCTGCGCCGAATGACCAAGACGAGAATGTGGGCTACGCCATGAACGCCACTATCAGGAAATTCATCCCCGTCATCGTGCTCGCGGCCGCCGCGGCCGGGACCTATTTCGCCTGGAGTACCTGGCGTGGGGACGGCCACACGGAAGGGCTGAGCAGCGGCAACGGCCGCATCGAGGCCACTGAAGTGGATGTCGCCACCAAGCTGGCCGGCCGCATCGACGACATCCTCGTGCGCGAGGGCGACTTTGTCACTGCCGGCCAGCCGCTGGCGCACATGCAGGTACGAAGCCTGCAGGCCCAGCGGGATGAGGCCGAGGCGCGCTACCAGCAGGCCCTGCAGGCGGTCGCCGGCGCCGAGGCGGCGGTGGCCGCGCGGGACAGTGACCAGCAGGCGGCCCAGGCGCTGGTGGTCCAGCGGGAGAGCGAGCTTGACGCCGCCAGGCGCCGCCTGGCCCGTTCCGAAACCCTGGCCGGCGAGGGCGCCTCGTCGGGCCAGGAGCTCGATGACGATCGCGCCCGTTTCCGCAGTGCCCAGGCTGCCGTTGCGGCCACCAAGGCCCAGGTGGATGCGGCCCGGGCTGCCACCGTGGCGGCCCGCAGCCAGGTGACCGGGGCCAAGTCCACCGTCGTAGCGGTCAAGGCGACCGTTGCGCGCATTGATGCCGACCTCGCCGACAACGTGCTTACGGCGCCCCGTGACGGCCGCGTGCAATACCGGGTCGCCCAGCCCGGCGAGGTGCTGGGGGCGGGGGGCAAGGTCCTCAACCTGGTGGATCTGTCGGATGTATATATGAGCTTCTTCCTGCCCGAAACGGTTGCCGGCAAGGTGGCCCTGGGCAGCGAGGTGCGCATCGTGCTCGATGTGGCGCCCAATTTCGTGATTCCGGCCAAGGTCTCCTTCGTGGCCAGCACGGCGCAGTTCACGCCGAAGACGGTGGAAACCGCCAGCGAGCGCCAGAAGCTGATGTTCCGCGTGAAGGCGCACATCGACCGTGAACTGCTCAACAGGTACAAGGACCAGGTGAAGACTGGCCTGCCCGGCGTGGCGTGGGTCAAGACCGATCCGCAGGCGCAATGGCCTGCCCAGCTGGAGAAGAGAGCCACGCCATGAATGCGTTGCCCCCGGTGGTCCGCCTGGCCGCCGTCACGCTGAGCTATCGTGGCGCCCTCGCGCTCGACGCGGTGACGCTGGACGTGCCGGCCGGCTGCATGGTCGGCCTGATCGGTCCCGACGGGGTCGGCAAGTCCAGCCTGTTGTCCCTTGCGGCCGGCGCCCGCGCCGTGCAGCAGGGGAGGGTCGAGGCATTGGGCGGCGACATGGGCGGCAAGGGCCACCGCGACGCGGTGTGCCCGCGCATCGCCTATATGCCCCAGGGCCTCGGCAAGAACCTCTATCCGACCCTGTCGGTGGAGGAGAACCTGCAGTTCTTCGCCCGCCTGTTTGGCCACGGGCATGCCGAGCGGCGGCGGCGCATCGACGAGTTGACCCGCAGCACCGGGCTGTATTCCTTTCTGGATCGTCCGGCCGGCAAGTTGTCCGGCGGCATGAAACAGAAGCTCGGCCTGTGTTGTGCGCTGATCCACGACCCGGATCTACTGATCCTCGACGAGCCCACTACCGGCGTCGATCCGCTGGCCCGCGCCCAGTTCTGGGCGTTGATCGCGCGTATCCGCCGGAGCCGGCCCGCCATGAGCGTGATGGTCGCCACCGCCTACATGGACGAAGCCCAGCGCTTCGACTGGTTGGTGGCGATGGATGCCGGCCGGGTGCTGGCCACCGGTACGCCGGCGGAGTTGATGGCCAGGAGCGGTGCCGCGACCCTGGAGGAAGCCTTCATCGGCCTGCTGCCCGAGGGCAAGCGGCGCGGCCACCGGGCGGTGGAGATTCCTCCGCTGGAAGACGGCGGGGAAGAGGATATCGCCATCGAGGCCCGCGGCCTGACCATGCGCTTCGACGATTTTGTGGCGGTGGACCATGTCAGCTTCCGCATCCGGCGCGGCGAGATCTTCGGCTTTCTGGGCTCCAACGGCTGTGGCAAATCCACCACCATGAAGATGCTCACCGGCCTGCTGGCGGCCAGCGAGGGTGAGGCCTGGTTGTTCGGTCAGCCGGTGGATCCGAAGGACGTTGCGACCCGCCGCCGGGTCGGCTACATGTCCCAGGCGTTCTCCCTGTACGGGGAGCTGACGGTACGCCAGAACCTCGTGCTGCACGCCCGCCTGTTCCACGTGCCGGAGGCTGAGGTGCCGGCCCGGGTGGACGAGATGGTGGCGCGCTTCGGCCTTGCGGAAGTGCTCGACACCCTGCCCGAGAACCTGCCGCTGGGCATCCGCCAGCGCCTGTCCCTGGCGGTGGCGATGGTGCACAAGCCGGAACTGCTGATCCTCGACGAACCCACTTCCGGAGTTGACCCGATCGCCCGCGACAACTTCTGGCGCCTGATGATCGAGTTGGCCCGCCGTGACAGGGTGACGATCTTCATCTCCACCCATTTCATGAACGAGGCCGAGCGCTGCGACCGCATGTCGATGATGCACGCCGGGCGGGTGCTCGACAGTGATGCACCGGCCGCGCTGATCGCCAAGCGCGGCAAGGCGACGCTGGAAGAGGCCTTCATCGACTACCTCGTCGAGGCTGGCGGCGGCAGTGCAGCCGATGACGCCACGGTCGCGACGGTAGCGCCCCCGCCGGTGCCTGTCGCCGGTTCGAGTCTCGCCGGGCGGGTGCGCCGCAGTCTGGGACGCATCTACAGCTACGTATGGCGCGAAAGCCTGGAGCTGCAGCGCGACCCGCTGCGCGCCGCGCTGGCCTTGGTCGGGTCGCTGGTGCTGATGTTCGTGATGGGTTTCGGCATCAGCATGGACGTGGAGAATCTGCGCTATGCGGTGCTCGACCGGGACCAGACCCAGCTGAGCCGCAACTACGTGCTCAATCTGGCCGGCTCGCGCTATTTCAGCGAGCGCCCGCCGCTGGCCGACTACGCCGGGCTCGACCGGCGCATGCGCAGTGGGGAATTGTCGCTGGCCATCGAGATTCCGCCGGGCTTCGCCCGCGACGTGGCCCGCGGTAAGCCGGTGCAGATCGGTGCGTGGATCGACGGGGCGATGCCCCAGCGCGCCGAGACGGTCGGCGGCTACGTGCAGGGCATGCACCAGCAATGGCTGCTCGAGCAGGCGCGGGAGCAGGGCCGGGGCAGCGCTGCCGGCCTGGCCCGCATCGAGACGCGCTACCGCTACAACCCGGATGTGAAAAGCCTGCCGGCGATGGTGCCGGCGGTGATCCCGCTATTGCTGCTGATGCTGCCCGCCATGCTGACGGCGCTGGCGGTGGTGCGCGAGAAGGAACTGGGCTCGATCATCAACCTGTACGTCACGCCGGTGACCCGCAGCGAATTCCTGCTCGGCAAGCAGGCACCCTACGTGATGCTGGCGATGCTGAACTTTGTGCTGATGTGCCTCATGGCCGTCGCCGTTTTCGACGTGCCGGTAACCGGCAGCTTCCCGACCCTGCTGGCCGCGGCCTTCCTGTTCTGTCTCTGCGCGACCGGCATGGGCTTGCTGGCGTCCACCGTGACCCGCAGCCAGACCGCGGCGATGTTCCTGGCGGCCATCGGCACCATGATCCCGGCGATCCAGTTTGCCGGGCTGATCAATCCGGTGGCTGCGCTGGAGGGTGGGGGGCGCGTTTTGGGCGAGATATACCCGGCGTCCCACATGTTCACGATCAGCCGCGGGGTGTTCAGCAAGGCACTGGGTTTCGCCGACCTGCACGGCGAGTTCTGGCCGCTGCTGATTGCCGTGCCGGTGATCATCGGCGTGGCCATCGCCTTGCTCAAGAAGCAGGAGCGCTGAATGCGCGATCATCTGATGAACATTTACCGTCTTGGCGTGAAGGAGCTGTGGAGCCTGCGCCGTGACCCGATGATGCTGTTCCTGATCGGCTGGACCTTCACGGTGGCCATCTACATGGCGGCCACGACCGTGCCGGAGACACTCCACAAGGCCCCCATCGCCATCGTGGACGAAGACCAGTCGGCCCTGTCGCAGCGCATCGCCGCCGCCTTCTATCTGCCGCGCTTCACGCCGCCGGCCCAAATTGCGGTGAACGAGGTGGACCCGGCGCTGGATGCCGGGCGCTTCACCTTCGTGCTGGACATTCCACCCAACTTCCAGCGCGACGTGCTGGCCGGCCGCTCGCCAGGCATGCAGCTCAACGTGGACGCCACCCGCATGAGTCAGGCCTTCAGCGGCAACGCCTACGTGCAGCAGATCGTCATGGGAGAGGTGGGCGAGTTCGTGCAGCGATACCGGGACAGCGCCACGCCGCCGGTGGACCTGGCCCTGCGGGCACGCTTCAACCCGTCCCTCGAACAGTCCTGGTTCGGTGGGCTGATGGAGGTGGTCAACAACGTGACCATGCTGTCGATCATCCTCACCGGCGCAGCCCTGATCCGTGAGCGGGAGCACGGCACCATCGAGCACCTGCTGGTGATGCCGGTGACCCCGACGGAAATCATGTTCGCCAAGGTGTGGGCCTGCGCCCTGGTGGTGGTGGTCGCGGCCACGGTATCCCTGAATCTGGTGATCCGCGGCGCGCTGCATGTGCCGATCGAGGGCTCGCTGGCGTTGTTTCTGGTTGGGACGACGCTGCATCTGTTCGCCACCACCTCGATGGGCATCTTCATGGCGACGATCGCCCGCAGCATGCCCCAGTTCGGCCTGCTGCTGATGCTGACCCTGATGCCGCTGCAGATCCTGTCGGGCAGCCTGACCCCGCGGGAGAGCATGCCGGTGCTGGTGCAGAACCTGATGTTGCTGGCACCGACCACCCATTTTACCGAGCTCAGTCAGGCCATCCTGTTCCGCGGGGCGGGGCTCGACATTGTCTGGAAACCCTTCCTGTGGCTGGTGGTGATCGGCGCGGTGCTTTTTTCCCTGTCGCTGGCCCGCTTTCGCAAGGCCATCGCACAAATGGCTTGAACGGATTCGTATATTTGGAGTGCCTCGATCGAAGACTGTGTTTTGTCTCTGACCAGCCCCTTGGCTGGTCAGAGACAGGTAGTGTTCCCCAACCACGGGAGGCTACGAGCATCGAGTAAACATCTCGGACAATGTTATTTGCCGAGATATCGATTCACACGCCCCGCGGCGATGCGTCCGGGGAGGCCATTTATGCCCCCGCCTGGATGAATGCCTGCACCACCAAGAAAAAGACCTGAGAGCGGTAGCGTGTCCCCGCCGAGTCCGGGGGCTGGGCGCATCAGTGCCGATCGTGTAGTGCAGGTGTCCACATGTACTACGCAACCTCGATGTACGTTGAGCCTTGCGGCCAAGTCGGGGGCAGCCTCGACTCGGCGACCGATCTCGAACTCCGTAAGGCCATCCATGTATTGGCCTGCCTGTTCGATGACCTGCTGCCCCACTTGGCTACGGATCGCACCCCAGCCATCACGTGGCTCCACCGGCATCGCAACCGGATAGAGGTAGGCTACATCCTGTCCTTCTGGCGCTTGACCAGGATCGACGGCGCTGGGCGCGGTGATCCACATATATGGCAGTTTGGGCACTTCGCCCCGGGCGGAACTACGAAAGTTCTCCAGTACAGCCTCGACTGTACCTATCAGGAGTACACACTTGCGCAGACTCAGCCCGTCTGGGCGCAATGCCTCGTGGCGCCGGTATTGGACCTGACCTCGTAATGCTACGTCTACTTTGAGGGGAGATGCACCGTGCCCGTTCGCGGGCGCCAAGGCAATGCGTGTCAGCACACGACGCTCCAACGCTCCGGGAGTAACCATCTCGAGGGCCATCTTGGGGTGGATGGATGCGACAACTGCTTTTGCCTTGATTAGGCTGCCGTCGGGCAGACGGACACCCGTTGCCCGCCCCCCCTCAGCAACGATTTCCTTGACGGGAGTGGCAAGGCGGATTTCTCCGCCAAGCTCTTCAAGGCGAGCTGCGAGGGCATTGGAAAGCGTCTGCATCCCGCCTACGGCTCGACCAAGCCCGAAGCGGTGGATGAAGCCCAGCAAGGCGAAGTAAATTCCGGTTGCTTCGTTCGTGATTGGTCCAGCTGCACCAAGCAACGCGCACATGGCAGACTGGGTAATCGGATGTTCGAAGCGTTCCATGATCGACACGTAGGCTGGGCTGCCGATCAACGCCATGATCTCTGGTTTGAGGTGGCGATTGCGCAGCACGGCTTTGACAGTCTCCCACTTGGCACCTAGGTTCCGCTGGGAAGGATCGACCCGCATCATGGGGATGGCCATATCCATGAAAGCGTCGATCAGCTTCATTAGTGCGAGAAATTCCTTTGCATCATGTTCGGAGAATCGCCGGATTTCTGCAGCTGTCTTGGCCGGGTCGCGCCAGAAGACAAGGGAGTGGCCGTCCGGATGGAGGTAAACATAGCCTGGGGCCATTTCTATCTGACGGAAGCCGTGGCGTTCCAGCTGTAACTCCTGAGGCATCATGGGATGCACCCGCAGGGACATTAGGTCCAGAGCACACGGGTGAATCAGGTGTTGGGGGGCTTCCGGAATCAGATAGCCTGACGAGGCCATGCCTCCGATTTTCTCCCGTCCTTCGATGACGAGCACCTTCCTGCCAGCTCCAGCCAGATAGCACGCCGCGGACAGGCCATTATGACCGCCGCCAACAATCACGACGTCATATTCTTTGTGTGCCTTCACTCTATCTCCTCTTCTTGGCAGTTCTCTTGTTGGGTAACAGCTAGTATCAGCCTGATTTTATTTGATCACAATCTTGATTTGTGTTCATAAATTTAGTTTTACCTTCAGTTAAAAAAATCTTCACTTCAAGATGCAGCGTTGTGCCTAGCAGGGGTGATTGCAATGGTGAACACATTTATAATTAATGTGCAATTAATCGATTTGATTGTGTATAACGGACAGCGCTCAAGGAGAAAGAATGATGCTGACCCATGTCACCCTGGGGACAACCAATCTGGAGCGAGCCGGGGACTTCTACGATTTTGTACTTGAGCCCCTTGGGTTAAAGCGGCTAGTGACACTGGAAAAGGTGCTGGGCTGGGGGACTGATGTTCCCCAGTTGATGGTCCTTTATCCCCGGAATGGTGAGATTGCGACTGCGGGTAATGGTGTGACCGTGGGGCTTAGCGCACCCAATCGGGCTGCCGTCGCAGAATTTCACCGTCGTGCCTTGGCGCTTGGCGCCGTCGACGAGGGGATGCCAGGGCCGCGTACTTTTGCCCCCGACGCATATGCGGCCTACGTGCGCGATCTGGATGGCCACAAGATCGTCGCATCGTGTCGCAAGCTAGGGTGAGCTTGTCGATGATGTCGGAGGGGGCTGCGTTCGGGCTCAAAGTTGCAGAGGGCGACTGCCGCACCTCCGCATCGATCCGACTTGACGCTGCCAAGGCAATGGTGCTTTTAGTTAAGTTTGCCGAGATGGGGAGGCTGGGAAGGAAGGGCCGGAGGAGGCCCATCGCTTACTATCCCCGGCTGTGCATTCCTGTCGTGGATAAGGTCTGCTGATGTGTTCTAGCGACGGGCTGTCTTGCCGGTGATGAGAGCGCTAATCAAGCGCTCGATGCGTCGAGGAAGGTTGTGCTGATCGGGTCCCGCGGGGACTAGTTGCTCGCTTAGCACGTAACGGATGATCAATTCGCAGATTAACTCTCGGTCTAGCTTCACGCCGAGGCGCTCGTCCCATGCATCGAAAACGATGCATAGCACGTCTTGAAAGCGCACGATGGAGTCTTGGAATATACGTTGGAACCAGTTCATTGCGTATTCCGGTGCAACGATCAGTAGGCGTCGGGCGCGGTTATTGCTGATGTAGTCGCTGATGAACTTGATCATTGCGTTGAGACGGGCATCCGGATCCTTGTGGGGCGAGGTTGTCTCGATCAGAGCAGCGTAGAAACGATCGCGCTTGTGTCGTGAAAAGGCATCCAGCAATTCGTCTTGAGAGGCGAAATAGCGGTAGAAGGTGCCCCGGGATATGTCGGCAGCTTTGCATACATCCAGGATCGAGATGCGATCGGCGCCTGACTCCAGAATAATCGCTTCCGTTACTTCCAAGATGGTCTGGATCGTTCCTTCCGAGCGCCGATTGCGACGCGTCTTCCGAATCGGTGCGCTAGCGTCATCAACCTGATCTTCTTCGACGGCCGGGAAGCCAGCCTTTTCTGTGTGTTTCATTGGGTTCTCCCCAGGCATTTTCCTGTTTCGGCGCATGCATACGCCACGAAAGGGACGTGCGAAGCCAGCATGCTAAATTTTGACACTTCTCTGTTTTGTGTTTATATTTTATTCGTGCAGCAACATACAAATACTGACTAGGCGTCGGCTCTGGCGCTGATCACAACAAGGAGACACGGGCATGGCGGGTATGGGAAATCCGGAGACTTGGACCATTGGCGAGCGCGATACTGTCATTGCGGCCCTGGATCGGGCGGTTGCGTCACATCCGGACAGGATTCTGCTTGATTTCGCGGGCGATCTCTACACATATGCCGATGTAGACCGACTGTCCACGCGTCTGGCCCACTCATTGGAGGCCCTAGGTGTACGTCCCGGTGCGACCGTCCTCACCATGCTGGGCAACAACATCGACGCTGTAGTGTGTTGGCTTGCCGTCAATAAGTTGCGTGCGGTCAGTGTGCCGGTCAATACCGCGTTACGGGGAGAGTTTCTGCGTCATCAGATCGCAGACGCCGGTGCTGCTTTGGTGATCTGCGAAGCTGATTTCTTGCCGCGTATTGCGGCTGTTTCGGCCGAGTTACCTGAAATGAAGCGCGTGCTGTACCGAGGGGAGGCGCCTGTCGGTACCGTTAGATGCGCCGTACCTGTAGCGCCTTTGGATGAGTTCCGTGGTCACGACGACACTCCGATCCTGACTAAGCCGGATCCCGCGGATCTTGCCTGCCTGGTCTACACGTCTGGAACCACTGGCCCGTCCAAGGGGTGCATGCTGAGCTACAATTTTATGTGCAATCTTGCCCGCCTTCAATTGCGCGCCGGGCCGGCAACGGCAGACGATGTGACCATCACGCCGCTGCCCCTGTTTCATATGAACGCGCTGTGTGTGGGTATCATCTCCAACATTATGGTGGGTGCCCGCGTGGCGATCGTCGAGCGCTTTTCGGTGTCGAACTTCTGGCCTGAAGTGGAGCGCTCGGGTGCCACCATTGCGTCTATTCTCGGCAGTATGGGTGGGCTACTGGCCCAGGCTCCGGACAGTGATGCCATGAGGCGCTGCTTCGGGCAGATTCACACCGTTCGTGGCAATCCCTTCACCGAGCCGACCAAAGCCATTTGGCGTGAGCGCTTCGGTGCCCGCCAGGTGGGTGGCAATGGCTATGGACTGACCGAAGCTTGTGTTGTGACGTCCCTGCCAGGGGGCGAATATGCTGCCCCCGGATCGTCCGGCAAGCGTGTTCCCGACTTTGATGTGCGCATTGTGGATGAGATGGATCGGGAGCTTCCCGCGAATACTCCTGGGGAGGTGGTGGTCCGGCCTCTACGCCCGGACATCATGTTCCAAGGCTACTGGCGCCGCCCTGAGGACACCCTCAAGGTGATGCGAAACATGTGGTTCCACACCGGTGACATAGGCAAGTTCGACGACGAGGGCTTCTTCTATTTCGTCGATCGCAAGAAGGACTATTTGCGCCGCCGCGGGGAGAACATCTCCAGCTTCGAGATGGAGTCAGCCTTTGCCAAACACCCTGCCATCCTTGAAGTTGCAGTCCATGCAGTGCCATCTGACAAAGGCGAGGACGATGTGAAGGTGACAGCTATCCTGCGCGAGGGTGTAACCCTCAAGGCCGAAGACTTGTTCCTCTGGGCTACCGACGTAGTGCCTTATTATGCTCTGCCACGTTACATCGAGTTTCGCACCAGCATGCCAAAGAATCCTCAAGGGCGGGTGCTCAAGTACCAGCTACGGGATGAGGGCCGCACGCCCGATACCTGGGACTGGGAAGAAACCGATATCAAAGTCGCCAAGCGCTGATTTCCCGCCTCGTCGTATAGTCTGCCGCCGCCGAAAGGCGGCGGTTTCACATCAGGAGAGGGATATGAAACTGGACTCTATGGCGTTTAACGTACAACTCATCAGGGACGAGTCGGGCGGGACTATAGACGGCCTTCCGGGCAGTGCAGGGAGACGGGACGGCCGAAGACCTGGTGGCGCCGCAAGGCGCCACCAGGGTTAGGCGAGTTTGTACTGCAAACGCGGCTCGTCGGCCAGGTCCATGCGTCTGGTGGGTAACGGACACTGACTTGTGTGGCCGGCGGCACGCGGGCTGATTGCCGAGATGACGAAGTCCACAGCGTAGTTTCGCCAGGTTTCCACGTCGGCAGGTGCGTCTGGGTTGAGGCCGGAAAGCACTGACACGAGGTAAGGGCTAGTAAATACGCCGGTAGTCAGCAAGCCCGCTGCAGTGAAGAGCAGGCTTGCATCCACGCCGGGTTTGAAATCACCGTTCTCGGCACCACGCGCCAGGATTACTTTCAGTTTTCGTTCGAGCAAGGGGGCCAGATCGGGGAACCTGGCGTGTGGCGTGGCGTGGCTGCCATGAAAGCGGATGCCTTCCTGGGCCAGGGCTCCGAGGCTGGGATTTACGTGAAACTGGTCGAACATGTGGCCCAAAAAAGCGCGCACGGCTTCAATGGGAGACAGGTGATCCAAGTCCAGAGCCACGAGCCGCGACATTGTGTCGTCAGACGACTCGTCGAGTACGCACGCGAACAATTCTGTTTTGCCCTTGAAGTAGTGATAGATGAGTTGTTTGGTCACGCCTGCGTTTTGGGCAATCACTTCGATGCGGGCATCGGCAAGCCCCTTGATGGCAAACTCCTGCCGTGCAGCACTGACAATACGCCGGATAGTCTCGCGCTTGGCCGGGGCTGTCCTTGCTGCCTGTGTAACGAGGTGATCCTGTTTCATTGTCTTCCTTCCCGTCCGGTGAGGGATTCCCGCCACTTGACTCAGGGTCAAACGAGGCCGGGATCCATTTTCTGTGCAAGAGCTACCATCTCCTTATGTGCACACTTTATATTTTTGTGTACTTAAAAGCCACGAGCGGCCTGCTGTAAGGCCGGAGAATCGGTGGCATCGACATCACGCGATAAGGAGACAAGAAATGGCAAGCCTGCACCGTTCCGAAAAGCTTGAAGCTGCGTTTGCGGCCCTGTCCAGAAATTACCGCGGCTTGGACGTGGACATCTATGCCTTGTGCCAGCAGAGACGCAAGACCGCACCGGTCATGGAGGGGGACTTCATGGCCAGCCTGTCGGTACCCACCCATGCCGGTCAGCGTCACGGCAATCCGACCTATGCGGTCTTCAAGTACAACGATATCAAGGCGATCCTTCAGGACGCGGCCACCTTCACCAGTGGCTTCATTGCCAAGGGCTTGGGTACCTTCTTTGGTGGTGATGGCCTCATCATCATTGCCATGGATGGTGATCAGCATCGGAAAGCTCGAGGCTTGTTGCAGCCAGTCTTTACCCCTCAGAGCGTCAACCCCTGGCGTGCCGAGATCGAGCGATCGATCCGAGAGGAATTCATTGCGCCGCTTGTGCCTAACAAGCACGCTGACTTGATGGACTTTGCCCTGTATTTTCCAATCCGGGTTATCTACGCCCTGATCGGTTTTCCACAGGAGAGCATTGGCGATTTTTACGAATACGCAGCCATGGGCCTGACCATACTTGCCGGCCCCAAGAACGACCCGGCCGAGGAGGAGGCCGCCCGCATGAGTGCGGTGGCTGCCAGCCAGGGGCTGTATGACGCCGTAATTCAATTGGTAGCCCAGCGGCGCGCGGAAGGTGCGACCGGCGAGGACCTTATCAGTCGCTTGATTCGGGCAGCGTTTGAGGATCGCCGCCTTGATGACAAGGAGATCGCCACCTTCGTGCGCTCGCTCGTAGCTGCTGGTGGGGAAACGACGACCCGTACATTCAGCTCGGTCATGACCCTGTTGCTGCAGCGTCCCGAACTCGTGGAGCGCGTCCGTGCTGATCGTAATCTTGTCCCCAAGTTGATCGACGAAGCTATTCGGTATGAACCCACGTCAACCGTCAAGGTCCGACAGGCGGCCCGTGATGTTGAAGTGGGTGGCGTGATGATTCCCAAGGGGGCGCTGGTGCAGTGCGTTATCGCATCCGCCAATCGGGACGAAGACATTTTTGAGAATGCGGATGTCTTTGATATCGATCGCAAGCTCAAACCTTCTTTCACCTTCGGTTACGGGCCGCACACGTGCATCGGGCAGTTCGTTGCCAAGCTGGAACTGGTGGCCGCGGTGAATGCCGTCCTTGATCTTTTTCCCAATGTCCGCCTGGACCCGGACCGGCCCGCCCCCGAGATCCAGGGGGGGCAGTTGCGGGGTGCATCGTCGATCCCGGTAATCTGGGACTGAGCGGGTAAGACGCGATGAGAACCTTCAACACGATTCCTGAACGGGGTGACTTTGCCTGGCAGTGCCTGGTCGGCCCGCAGCGAGTCAGCGGCGAGAGTCTGGCTGATCTGCGGGAACACTTCGGTCTCAAGCTCACCAAGCACATGCCTTTCGGTTGCGTGCGTGACGATGAGGGCCACATCTATGCCGTAGTGCGGGCGGTGAATGCGCCTGGCAGCAGCCCTAACCCGACCAAGTTCATCTACCAGTCGTCACGTCTCGACGGCGAAAGCATTCGCATTGACCGGGTGCACATGACCGCTCAGGCCATGACCCTCTTTCCCGACCGGGCACTGAGAGGTGGCACAGCTGTGTGGTCCAGCCTGGAGGGCGAGCCGGGCAATCCATGGATGATCACCGCTTCGGAAAAGGGTTTCACCTGGAAAGAGGAAGGTCTGTTCGAACTAAAGGGCGCGCTGATCGGCTGCGGCATGCAGTGGTACCTGCCGGGGCTCGATTGGGGCACTTTCTATGTGTCACAGCTCTACGACGTTGCCGGCACCTGCGAGGGTAGGGCGGTGAAGGGCATCATTGCCCTTGATCAAGCCTGGCTGGCTGAAGGCGGTGCCATCCACTTCCATAAGGATCTGGTGGTGGAAAACAAGATGCATGTCATCTGGTGGTCCTTCGCGACCATCTACAAGGATGGCACCTGGGATGCGGGCTCCTTCATGGTCGGCCACGACAACCTGGGCTACGCCATTCTTCAGAATGAGAAGGGTGAGGTGCGCTGCACAACTGCCATTGAGGGTGAGGTCGTGCATAAGCCTGGCAGCTACTTCGTGGAAAGCGCGCACATTGTGCTGGAAGGCGATGAGGTCTGGGAGTTTCTGCCTGATCCAAAGGGGGAGATGCGTGACTTTGTCGGCGGCTTCCCGATTACCGCCCAGCAGGAAGGACGCTGGCGCCGTGTCGGCGATACCCGCGAGCCGGACCGCTGGTTCGGCTGGGGCGAATCCGACCGCCGTAACGGTACTGCCCGCAATGTGCGTGGTTCCGATCTGTAGCCCGAACAGGAGAAAGCCCCATGAGCTCAATTACCCGCGAGGCCATCGAGGCCTTCCTCCATGGCCAAGTGGCTGCCTGGAATGACAATGACAAGGACAGCTTTCTGGCCCATTACCGTGCTGCCGCTCCCGGTGGCCTCACCATCGAATATGTCGGTCACCCGCCAAGCGATGGCTGGTTGGTGCTGGAAAGGATGTGGCAGCAGCAAAACGCGAAGATCGAGATCGAGGAAGTGGCCGTCATCATCAATGGCAATGAGGTTGCGTGTCACAACCGCAACAAGGTCAAGGGTAGCGCCCTGGCTATCGACACCATCGAGTTGTATCGCTTCGATGATGACGGCTGCGTCACCGTTCGCTATTTCATTCGCCAGCCGTGAACATGCCAGAAAGGACCACGGTGGTGCAAATCGACAGACCATTCGTTGAGCATTTCACGCGCGGACAGGTGGCCGCCTGGAACGCCGGGGACAAGACCACATTCATGGGGCTTTACCGGAAGGTAGCACCGGACGGCCTCGACATCGAATACGTCGGTCGGTCCAAGCAGAGGGACGGCTGGTTTGTCATCGAGGAGATGTGGGACAAGCACAACGGTCAGATCCAGCTCAAGGTAGTGACGACCATCATCAACGGTAGTGTAGCTGCGGTACATCATCACAACTGTATTGCTGGTACGGATCAGGTCATCGAGAGCATCGAAACCTATACTTTCACCCCAGGCCGTCTGGCCGTCCGTTACTTCCTCAAGCCGCCTTTGGCGGCAGTGAACGTGGGACAGTTCCGGGGATTTTCTAGTGAGCCGTGATGGGCTAGGGCTCTTGCCAAAGAAGGGCGGTGCTTGAGCGCCGCCTTTTTTATCCAAAATTTAAATATGAACAGAGTTGCGTTTTATGTTTAATTTGTGCATGATATTTCCAGTGAATCGAGGCAACGACGAGTGCCCGGCGGCAGGAGACAAAGTGCAACAGGTCTGACGGAAAGGTTGTTTCCGTGGGGTCGGTGCGCGCGCTCCGGTGGTCGGGTTCGGGTTGCCAAGCCGCTCAATCCGAGAGCGCCCATCCCTGAGAAAGAGGACCGCCGACCATGCTGATCGACCTGCACGCCCACGCCCCGCACCCGGACTACTACGACCAGGACCCTTACTGGGGTCCGGCCTTCGAATCGCAACCCGACGGCGACATCAAGCTGCGCGTGGGGGACTGGATCCTCAGCCTGGGAGCCCCGGAACGGAAGGCGGCGCTGCGCAAGGCCAAGGCGGAAGGGCATGCGCTCAATGTTCAGGAATACATGGCCCGCTGGCGCGATCCGAAGACGCGTCTGGTTGGTATGGATGCGGCAGGACAGAGCGCGCAGGTGGTGTCGGTGCCTTCTCACTGCTACATGTACTGGACTCCGCTGGAGTACGCCTTGCCGTTCTCCCGCAAGGTCAATGATGTGTTGGCCGACTACTGCTCGGGAGCGCCGGATCGTCTGATGTTCTGGGCCCAGGCGCCGCTGCAGAACCCGCAGGAAGCGGCAAAGGAGCTCCGTCGTGCTTGCACCGAGTTGGGTGCCAAGGGCCTGGGGGCCGGGGGTTCCAACTTTGGGGGGCTGGAATTTGATTCTCCCGAGATGGATGTGGTGTGGGAGACCCTGTGCGATCTGGATCTGCCGATGTTCGTGCACGGTTACAACCAGTCGGTGACCTGGGGCAAGAACGCCAACAGCGACCGTTTTGAAACCACCGCCATCGTCGGCATGAACTACGACGAAACCAAGGCCTTCTGGTACCTGGTCAATGGCGGGGTGCTCGACCGTTTCCCCGATCTCAAGGTGTACATCACCCACGGTGGCGGCTTCGTGCCCTACCAACTGGGTCGCCTGGCGCAGACCAACCCGAACCTGGATGTCTATCACAACCAGAAGCCGGTGCTGGAGTACCTGAAGAACTTCTACTTCGATGTGGAACTGCACGAGTTGCCGATGCGCCAGGCGCTGATCGACGTGATCGGGGCGGAGCGGATCCTGTACGGGTCGAACTTCGGGGGCAGCGACGCGGTGCGCCATGACCTGACGGACGGGCTGCGCTTATCGGAGGAGGATCTGCAGAAGATCCGCTGGAAGAATGCGGTGGAGCTGCTGCATCTGGACCCGAGCAAGCTCGTCGAGCTCAACAAACCGGCCACGGTGGTCGCGTGAAGATCGCCCGCTGCATGGAAGGCGGTGCCCCCTTCTGGGCGCTGGTCGATACGGATACCCGTAGCATCCAGCCCCTCGCCGGTGCCTTCGCCGACTGGGGCCCGACCTTGACCCGGGCGATCGCTGCCGGTCAGGCCGAGGCCGGCCGGGCTGCTCTGCCGCTCGCCGGCGAAACCCGGCCGTTGGACACGGTGCGCCTGCTCCCTCCGATTGAGCCAATCAATCGGGTGGTGGTGGCCGGGGCAAACTACGCCAAACATTTGGCCGATGACTTTGGCCTCAAGGCGCCGCCCCAGCCAATTGCCTTCCTGAAGGCCTATGGGGCTCTGATCGGCGCCAACGACCCGATCCGCTATCCGCCCTTGACCAATGAACTCGACCATGAAGTTGAACTCGTGGTTGTAATTGGCTCCACACCCGAGGATGGGGTGGATCCGCTTGCCAGCGTGCTGGGTTACACCGTTGGCAACGACGTGAGCGCCCGCGACTTGCAGCGTAGCGGCCCGGCGGGCATCGGCATGGACCTGTTCGCCGCCAAGAGCCAGGACCGTAGTACTGGCCTCGGCCCCTGGATTGTTACTCGCGACGAGTTTCCGGGCGGAAGTCCGAAGCTACGCCTCACTCTCAAGGTCAATGGCGAGACTCGGCAGGACGGCAACACCGCAGAGATGACCTGGGACGTAGCCCAGCTGGTGGCTTTCGTCCAGGCTCGTTCGAGCTTTGCCAGTGGCGACGTGATGTTTACCGGCTCGCCAGCTGGCGTAGGGCAGGGGACCGGGCGTTTCCTGAACCCAGGCGATGTGGTCGAAGCCAGCGTCGAAGGGATCGGCACGATCAGTAACGTCGTCGGCTCCAAGGCCGCCGCGTAAATAGGAGGTCGGACATGATCAGCCAAGAGCAGCGTGTAGTCGTGGTGGGAGCAGGCCTGATGGGGACGGGCATTGCGCATGCGTTTGCCAGCAGCGGCTTTGCTACGTCGCTGGTGGACAGCAACGTCGAAGCTCTGTCCAAGGCAGAGAAATCGATTCACGGGATTCTTGACGGTGGTGTGAAGCTGGGCAAGCTGGCGCCCGAGCGGGCCGAAGCGGCCAAGGGACGTCTCAGTACCAACGTGAGTCTGAAGGACGCCGCCGAAGGCGCCATGCTCCTCGTTGAGACCGTCTCTGAGAACCTGGCCGTCAAGAAGGCCGTCCTGTCCGAGGGTGCCGCCGTGCTGGCACCGGGGGCCGTCATCGCCACCAACACGTCGGCCTTGTCGGTCACCGAGATCGCCACCGCGGTGCCATCGCCCGAGCGGGTCATCGGCATGCACTTCTTCAACCCGGTGCACAAGATGAAGTTGGTGGAACTGGTGCTGGGCATCGCCACCGACGTCACCACCGTGGCGGTCAGCCGGGCGTGGTGCGAAGCGATCGGCAAGACCTCGATCCTGGTCAACGAATCACCGGGCCTGACCACCAGCCGCATGTCGGCGATGCTCGGCAACGAAGCCATGTGGATGCTGCAGGAAGGCACGGCCAGTGCCGAGGACATCGACACCGCGCTGCGCATGGGTTTCAACCACCCGATGGGTCCGCTGGAGTTGGGGGATCTGACGGGGTGGGACACCCGGCTGTCGGTGCTGCGTTACCTGCACAGCACGCTGGGAGAGAAATTCCGCCCCTGTCCACTGATCATCAAGATGGTGGCCGCTGGCCGCTATGGACGGAAGACGGGACATGGGGTGTACCAGTACGACGAAGCAGGCCAGCGTGTTCCGAACTCCGGTCTCAAGGCGAGCGCGCTATGAGCGCCCTTTACATCGTCGAAGCAGTCCGTACCCCGGTCGGCAAGTACAAGGGCAGCTTGGCCGGCGTGCGCGCCGACCATCTGGGTGCCCATGTCCTGAACGCCCTGCTTGAGCGGGCTGGAATTGCTGCCGAAGCCGTGGATGATGTCATCTTCGGTTGCGTGACGCAGGTCGGGGAGCAGTCCGCCAATATCGCCCGCACAGCCCTGCTCGGGGCTGGCTGGCCGGTGACGATTCCCGGTCTCACGCTCGACCGCAAGTGCGGCTCCGGGGAAGTGGCCGTGCATGTGGCCGCAGGCCTCATCGCATCGGGCAGCGCCGATGTCGTGGTGGCGGGGGGCGCCGAGAACATGAGCCGGGTACGCATGGGGGGCAACCGGGAACTTTACGGCGAAGCCTTCGGCTGGCTGGCCGCCGACAGGTACGAGCTGACCAGCCAGGGCGAAGCGGCTGAACGGGTCGCCGAGAAATGGCAGCTGAGCCGTGAAGCGCTTGACGCCTTCGCGCTCAGGAGCCATCAGAGAGCGGCCGCGGCGGCCGAAGCGGGCTATTTCAAGTCGGAAATCGCCCCGGTGCCGGTCAATGCCCTGAAGGACAAGACCTGGGCCGAACCCACCCTTGAGCAGTTCGGGGCGGATGAAACCATCCGCCCGGGCACGACCGCCGAGAAGCTGGCCACGCTGAAGAGCAGCTTCCGTCCCGAAGGCAGGATGACGGCCGGCAACTCGTCACAGATCTCTGACGGGGCTGCGGTACTGCTGCTCATGTCGGAGGCCGCGGTCAAGCGGTTGGGGGTCAACCCCAAGGCGCGGATCCGCGCCTTTACCACCGTGGGTTCGGACCCGACGCTGATGCTGACGGGCCCGATCGCGGCCACCCGCAAGGTACTGGGACAAGCCGGGCTGAGCCTGGGGGATATCGATCTGTACGAGGTGAACGAAGCCTTTGCGCCGGTGCCGCTGATGTGGCAGCGCGAGCTGGGGGCGGACCTGGAGAAGCTGAATGTGAATGGTGGTGCGATTGCGCTGGGCCATCCGCTGGGGGCCAGTGGCGCGCGGATCATGACCTCGTTGCTGCATGAGCTGGAGCGTCGGCAGGCGCGTTACGGCTTGCAGGCGATCTGCTGTGCCGGGGGAATGGGCACCGCAACCATCATCGAACGACTGTGAACGATGGCCCCACCAGCAGGCAGCATAGTCTCCTGCTGGTGGGGCCCCGCAGGAGAACGTATGCCCCGTATCGATCCCGTCCCCCTCAACGCCCTGCCGCCGTCACTTGCCGAAACGGTGGCCCGTGGGCGTGCCAGCCGCATGCTGAGCTCGAGCCTGCCCGTGCAGGTGTGGGCCCACTGTCCGCAGGTGGCCCAAGCCTGGCTGGTAGTCCTCGAGGAAATGCACTTGAACGGAGTACTGAATGGCCGGCTGAAGGAATTGGTGCGTCTGAAGATCGCATCCATAACAAGCTGCCGTGCCTGCCAGGTTGCCCGCAAGGACGACCGTGTCAGCGAGCTGGATATCGCCTGCTTGTCGGCCGACCACGAACGTTTTTCCGGTCCCGAGCGGGCAGCGCTGCGTTATGCCGAACTGTTCGCCGGTGACTATCTGTCTATCGACGACGCTGTTTATATCGATCTGGCGCGCTGGTTCTCCACACCTCAGATCGTCGAGCTCAACCTGTTTTGCGCACTGATGTTGGCTGGCGGTCGCATGACTTACGTGCAGCAAGCCTATTAGGAGATCCCCATATGAGCATTTACCAAATTCCGGTGCCACGTATCGACGGGACTCCGGCAACCCTTGAGGACTACCGGGGCAAGGTGCTTCTGATCGTCAACGTCGCCTCGGCCTGCGGCCTGACCCCTCAGTACGCCGGGCTCGAAGCCCTGCAGCAGAAGTACCGCTCGCAAGGGCTGGTAGTCCTTGGCTTCCCTTGCAATGACTTTGGTGCTCAGGAGCCTGGCAGCGAGGCCGAGATTCAGAGCTTTTGTGAGAGCCGCTTTCAGGTGAGCTTTCCACTGTTTGCCAAACTCGGCATCAACAGTAAGCGTCATCCGCTCTACGACGCACTGATAGCGGCCATGCCAGCAGCCACGCCGTCAGGCGATGACCAGTTGCGCAGGGTACTGGCCGAGCACGGACTGCTGCCCGTCCGCGGGAGCGATGTGATGTGGAATTTCGAGAAGTTTCTGGTTGGTCGGGATGGGAGTGTTGCGGGGCGTTTCGCCCCAGACATGGCACCGGATCACCCGGCCCTGGTAGCGGCTATCGAGGCCCTGCTGGGCTGAGTTGTTTGAGGATCAGATGTCTTTCGAGAGGAGAGAGCCTATGTCGGAGGTGAAGGTTTCTGTGTTGAAGAACGGCCCCCTGAAAGTCGAGGGCGCCATTGAACTGTTGCAGGATGGTTCCCCATTGGCTTTGCAGGGCACAACGGCCTTCCTGTGTCGCTGTGGCGCATCCGCAAATAAGCCTTTTTGCGATGGGTCTCACAGCAGGACTGGCTTTAGCGACGTGCCGACGGCAGGCGTCTGACCAATGGACGCCGTTCCTAGATGCGTGCAGCCCAATGAATACACTAGGAGGAGAGAGTAGCAATGACCGACAAGACTGAATCTGCACTGGAGCGCGCCTTTGCCGGCGTCGCCAACAACTACGGTGGTGACGATGTGGATCTCTACCCGATCTATCGGGAGATGCGTAGGAACTCACCGATTATCGCCGAAGACTTCATGAGCAAGATCGGCGTTCCGAACATTGCCCGTTACGACGCCGAGCGCAAGACCTTCACGGTTTTCAAACACAAGGATGTGATGGCCGTGCTGCGCGATGCAGCCAACTACACCAGTGGTTTCATTGCAGAAGGCCTCGGTGCCTTCTTCGACGGCCTGATCCTGACCGGCATGGACGGAGAAGCTCACCGGCGGGCCCGTGCATTGCTGCAGCCTATCTTCATGCCTGACGTGGTGAATACATGGCGCGATACCAAGATGGATCCCATCGTTCGCAACGAATACCTGTTACCACTAGTACCGAAAAAGAAGGCGGATTTGATGGACTTCGGTCTTCACTTTCCGATCCGCCTGATCTATGCGCTGATCGGCTTTCCTGACGACCAGCCGGAGAAAGTCGAGCAGTATGCTGCCTGGGCACTGGCCATACTGGCCGGTCCACAGGTTGATCCGGAAAAGGCCGCCGTTGCTCGCAAGGCTGCGATGGAGGCCGCTCAGTCCCTCTATGACGCGGTCAAGGAGGCCGTCGTCGAGGTGCGCAGGAACGGCGCCGAAGGCAACGACCTGATCAGCCGTCTGATCCGCGCCACCTACGAGGGACGTTCTCTCGACGACCACGAGATCACCACCTTCGTTCGTTCCTTGCTGCCCGCAGCCGGCGAAACCACTACCCGTACCTTTGGCTCGCTGATGGTCCTGTTGCTCGAACGGCCGGAGGTGCTCGATCGCGTGCGCAAGGACCGTTCTCTGGTACCCAAGGCCATTGACGAGGCGATCCGTCTGGAGCCGGTGGCCACGTTCAAGGTGCGCCAGGCCGCCCAGGATCTGGAACTGGCCGGCATGCAGATCCCTAAGGGCGCGATGATCCAATGCATCGTTACCTCCGCCAATCGGGACGAGGACGTTTTCGACAACAGCGAAGAGTTCGATATCGACCGCAAG
Source organism: Zoogloea sp. GDB6 (assembly GCF_056724105.1). Taxonomy (NCBI): domain Bacteria; kingdom Pseudomonadati; phylum Pseudomonadota; class Betaproteobacteria; order Rhodocyclales; family Zoogloeaceae; genus Zoogloea; species Zoogloea sp. GDB6. Next base: position 2,612,300 of record NZ_CM161497.1, read on the forward strand.
GCCAAACCGTCCTTCGGCTTCGGGTTCGGCCCGCACATGTGTATTGGCCAGTTCATTGCCAAGACCGAACTCCAGGTTGCGCTCAACGCCATTCTCGACATTTTCCCAAACATCCGCCTCGACCCGGACCAGCCTCGACCGCGCATCACCGGTGCCCAGCTGCGCGGCCCCCACGCGGTTCCGGTAATTTGGGACTGATGGCTGAAGCAAAAACAAAACTGAACACTTATCAAAAAAGTGTTTAACAAAATATGGATGTTGGACTAAACTGAAACTCCAATATCGATCCACGCCCGGCGTGGACCATTCCAACAGGGGACAAAAATGAAACTGGAAGATCTGATTCTCGTCAGCGTCGATGACCACGCAATCGAGCCGCGGGGAGCCTTCGATCGCCACATGCCGGCCAAATTCAAGGGGCGCGAGCCGAAGGTCGAGCAGCGGGGAGGGCGAGACATCTGGGTGTTCGAAGAGCAGGCCACCGGTTACATGGGCCTCAACTCGGTCGTCGGCCGCCCGAAGGAGGAGTACGGCATGGAGCCGCTCTCCTACGAGCAGATGCGTCGCGGTACTTGGGACATCAAGGCCCGTGTCGATGACATGAACGCCAACGGTGTGCTCGGCTCCCTGTGCTTTCCGACCTTCCCCGGCTTTGCCGGTCAGCGCTTTCAGGTCATGCCTGACAAGGCCGTCAGCCTTGCCGCTATCCAGGCCTACAACGACTGGCACCTACATGATTGGTGCAACGCGGCCCCTGGCCGTTTCATCCCCCTGATGATGGTGCCCTGGTGGGACATGCAGGCCGCCGCCGCGGAAGTGAAGCGCCTGGCCGCTCAGGGCGTACATGCCCTGACCCTGTCCGACAATCCCACGGTGCATGGCTATCCGTCCATCCACAATGAACACTGGGATCCCCTGTGGAAAGCCTGCGCGGACAACAACGTGGTGATTTGCTGCCACATCGGCACCGGAGTGAAGGCCGCCCACGCTTCCGATGAGTCACCGATCGACGCCTGGATCACCTCCATGCCGATCTCCATCTCCAACTCGGCCGCGGACTGGATCTGGGCTCCGATGTGGAAGAAGTACCCCAAGCTGCGCATGGCCCTGTCGGAAGGCGGTATCGGCTGGATTCCCTACCTGCTGGAGCGGGCGGACTTCACCCACAACCATCACAACGCGTGGACCAACTCCAACTTCGGCGGCAAGAAGCCCAGCGACATCTTCAATGAGCACATCATTACCTGCTTCATCGAGGATGCCTTTGGTCTGAAAAATCTGGATGCCATCAACGTGGACATGGTCACCTGGGAGTGCGACTACCCCCACTCTGACTGCACCTGGCCGAATTCCGCCGACGTATTCTGGAAACAGGCGCAGCACCTGCCGGCCGAGATCATCAACAAGATCTCCCACCTCAACGCCATGCGCGAGTTCTCTTACGATCCGTTCGCCATTCTCGGTCGTGAGAACTGCACGGTCGGCGCCCTGCGTGCCCAGGCCGGCCACGTGAATATCGAGCCGGCCCTCGGGCTGGGTGGCGCCGCTCCCGAGCGTGATCCGACCAAGCCGGTGACATCTGGCGACATCAACAGGATGTTCGCCGCTGCCGACGCGCAAACCGCGCTGTAAGACCCGAGTCACGCCTGCTCCCGGGGCTGTGGCCCCGGGGTGGTTGCCGACCCCTGAAGGGAGAGGCAGGGCAGCTCTCACCCCGAACATCGTCCGCCATACGGGCCCCTCTTACTTAATTAAGACCGCTCCATGTCCATCGATCAGTTCAAATACAGTCGTATCCCACCCGAGGCCGAAGCCTTGCGAGGTGAGGTACGCGAATTCCTCGCCGATGCGCTAAAGGACTACCCCGCCATTCGCCGGGCTGATTCCTGGATGGGCTTCGATGCCGAATTCAGTCGTCGCCTTGGTGCCCGCGGATGGGTCGGCATGGCGCTGCCGAAACGCTACGGCGGCTCCGATGCGAGTCCGTTCGCTCGTTACGTGGTGATCGAGGAACTACTGGCCGCCGGCGCTCCCGTCTCGGCCCACTGGTTTTCCGACCGCCAGAGCGGCCCCCAGATTCTGCATTTCGGCACCGATGCCCAGAGAGATCGGCACCTGCCGGCAATCTGTCGCGGCGAGCAGTATTTCTGCATCGGGATGAGCGAGCCCAACTCCGGCTCCGACCTGGCCTCGATCAAGACCCGAGCCCGCCGCGAGGGTGACAAATGGGTGGTTAACGGCCAGAAAGTGTGGACCACCAACGCCCACCGTTCCCACTACATGATTGCGCTGGTGCGCACTGGCGAGAACAGCAAACGCCAGGAAGGTCTGTCCCAGTTCATCATCGATCTGTCCCTGCCAGGCATCACCATCCGTCCCATCAAGGATCTGACTGGCAGCGAGCATTTCAATGAAGTGTTCCTTGATGAGGTGGTGCTGGACGCCGACGCTCTGATCGGCACCGAAGGGCAGGGCTGGTCCCAGGTGACGGCCGAACTGGCTTTCGAGCGGAGCGGTCCGGAGCGTTTCCTGAGTTCCATCGCACTGATCCACACTCTCATGGATGCGGTGGGCAGATCGCCCGACGCCCTGCAGGCCAAGGAGGTCGGTCGGCTAGCGGCACGTCTCGTCACCCTGCGCAACATGTCCTTGTCGGTCACTGCCCAGCTTGCGGCTGGCGAAAACCCGACCTGGGCGGCGTCCTGCGTGAAGGATCTGGGCGCTGTCTTCGAGCAGGAAATCCCCGAGCTGGCCCAGCTGTTGGTCGAGATTCCGCCGACGGCGGAGGGCGGGGGGGATCACGCCCGGGTACTGGCCTATCTGACCCAGATGGCGCCTTCGTTTTCATTGCGTGGTGGTACGCGGGAGATTCTCCGCGGCATCATCGCGCGCGGATTGGGGTTGCGTTAACCATGCGGGAAATCTTCGACTCGACCGTCGAGCGTCTGTTCGTCGACCTGGTTAGCACCGAAAAGGTACTGGCCGCCGAAACCTCGGGCTGGAATGCCGAACTTTGGGCCGCCATGGAGGCGTCCGGCTTCGGTCTGGCTGCGGTCCCGGAAGAGCAGGGCGGAGCCGGGGCCACCTGGGCCGACTTGGGTGGCGTGGTACGCCTGTGTGGCCGTTTCGGGCTGCCGCTGCCGCTGCCCGAAACGCTGCTTGCTAACTGGCTGCTCGGCGTGTGCGGGCAGGAAGCCCAAGCCGGTCCGCTGTCCTTCGCTGCCGGCGGCCACCTGACCCTCGCGGATGGCAAGGTCAGCGGCGTGGCGGCCGACGTGCCCTGGGGCCGCGACGTGCCGGTGCTGGTGGCCATTACCGCTGGCGAAGCGCCGACTCTGGTGCTGCTGCCAGTCGAGGCCGCAGCTGCCCGCACGGCGTGCAGCAACACTGCGGCTGAACCTCGAGACAGCTTCCGTTTCGAAACCGTCCAACCACTGCTTTCCGTACCGCTGCCGGCGGGTATTCCCGCCGATGTGCTCCTCCTTGGCGGGGCCATGCTGCGTTCTGCCCAGATCGCCGGTGCCCTGCAGGGGATGCTCGAGATGACCATCACCTACGCCAACGAGCGGGTCCAGTTCGGCAAGCCCATTGGCAGCTTCCAGGCCATTCAGCACCAGATCGCCGTGCTCTCCGAGCACACGGCGGCCTCGGCGATGGGCGCCGAAGCGGCCTTCGCCCAGTCTGCCGTTAGCCTTTCCCGCCTGGCGGTAGCGAGTGCCAAAGTGTGCGCTTCGGAGGCTGCCGGTATCGGTGCCTCGGCTGCCCACGCGGTGCATGGGGCCATCGGCTTTACCCACGAGCACGCGCTGCACCTGACAACCCGCCGCCTGTGGAGTTGGCGTAGCGAGTTTGGAACCCTTACCCATTGGTCCGGTGAGCTCGGCAGGGCCCTGTGTCAGGGCGGGGCAGCGCTCTTCTGGCCGACCCTCGTCGCCGGTAATCTCGAAACCCAGGCCGGAGCCTCCGCATGAAGCCCTTTCTGATTGTCGAGCGGGAGGACGCGATCCTCACCGTGCGTATGGACAGCCCTGAAACCCGTAACGCCCTGTCCGAGCCGGCCCAGATGCAGGAGTTCGTGGACCTGTGCTCTGCCGTCAAAGCTGACCGTTCGGTCAAGGTCGTCGTTCTTACCGGAAACGGCCCGGCCTTTTGTGCAGGCGGCAACGTCAAGGACATGCGGGAGCGTGGCGGCATCTTCGCCGGCTCACCCTACGAGCTGCGCGACAGCTATCGCAACGGCATCCAGCGAATTCCGCTGGCCCTATATGACCTGGATGTGCCGGTGGTGGCTGCCATCAACGGTCCAGCCATCGGTGCCGGCCTTGATCTGGCCTGCATGTGCGACGTGCGTATCTCGGCCGACACGGCTAAGTTTGCCGAGAGTTTCGTCAAGTTGGGCATCGTGCCCGGCGATGGTGGCGCCTGGCTGCTGCCGCGTATCGTCGGCATGCCGAAGGCAAGCCTGATGGCCTTGACCGGGGACACCATTGACGCGATCAAGGCCCTGGAGTGGGGCCTGGTGACCGAGGTGGTGCCTGCGGCCGAACTAGAGGGCGCAGCCCAGGATATTGCCCGCCGGATGGCGGCCAACCCCTCCCACGGCCTGCGCCTCACCAAGCGTCTGCTCCGGGAAGGTCAGCACATGCGCCTAGATTCCCTGCTGGAGCTGTCGGCAGCCTTCCAGTCGCTGGCCCACCACACGGACGACCACCAGGAAGCCGTCCGCGCTTTCCTTGAGAAGCGTACCCCGCAGTACACCGGCCGCTGAGCCGGAACAACTACAAGATCCAATCTGGAGGAGCAACAGAATGCGAACCGTCTTCCGTGAAGACCACGAAATGTTCCGGGACATGGCCCGCCGCTTCATCGACAAGGAAATTGTGCCCCATCTCCACGAATGGGAGACGGCAGGCATCGTACCGAAGGATGTCTGGCGGAAGGCCGGTGCAGCCGGGCTGTTGTGTTCCTGCGTACCCGAGGAGTACGGTGGCGCCGGCGGTGACTATGGACATTCGGCAGTGATGATCGAGGAGTTGGCCCGGGTCAATGCGACGGCGGTGGGCTTCACCACTCATTCCGAGATCGTCGCCAACTATCTGGTGGCTTATGGCAGCGAGGAGCAAAAGCAGAAGTGGCTGCCCGGCATGGTCAGCGGCGAGATCATCGGCGTGATCGCCATGAGCGAGCCTGGTATTGGCAGCGACCTGCGCTCAATGCGCACGGCAGCCCGCCGCGACGGCGACGAATATGTGATCTCCGGCCAGAAGACCTTCATCACCAACGGTGGCAATGCCGATCTGGTGGTGGCAGCGGTCAAGCTCGATCCTGCCAGCAAGAACCTCACCCTGATTTGCGTCGAGACCGACCGGCCCGGCTTCTCCAAGGGACGCCTGCTGGAAAAGATCGGCTTGAAAGGGCAGGACACGGCCGAGCTGTTCTTCGACGAGGTGCGTGTGCCGGTGGAAAACCGCCTGGGTGAGGAGAACAAGGGTTTCAATTACTTGTTCCATCAGCTCGCTTGGGAACGACTGATCATCGCCATCCGTGCGGCCCAGTCCATCGACACCCTGCTCGAGGAAACCATCGCCTACACGCGTGAGCGCAAGGCCTTCGGCAAGCCGGTGTTTGACTACCAGAACACCCGTTTCAAGCTGGCCGAAGCCAAGGCGCAGTCCACCATGCTGCGCGTTTTCGTGGACCATTGTCTGGCGCAGGCTCTCACCGGAGAACTCTCGGCTGACGTGGCCGCCATGGCCAAATTGGTCGGTTCCGAGATGCAGGGCAAGCTCCTCGACGAATTTCTGCAACTCCACGGCGGCTATGGCTTCATGAGCGAATACAAGATCAGCCGCGCGTGGGTTGATGCCCGCGTAGCGAGGATTTACGGAGGTACCTCCGAAATCATGAAGGAGATCATCGGCCGCAGCCTTTGAGGCGAGCCAGTCTGGGCGGTCGTGTAGGCATTGTCGTCCGTCGCTCAACGATTCATCTCCACTTGAAGGCCCGTTTTCACGGGCCTCTTTTTTCGCGCTATTGCGTGGAGGAATGATGAAAGCTATTGCGCTGTCCCTTGGCGGCTCCTCTTGGCGCCCCGCCGCGTCCTTCCTGGGACGCTATTCCATCGGTACCAAGCTTCTCGTTGCACCGGTTCTGATTGTCTTTCTGTTGCTCGGAGTGGCTGGTGTTGCCTGGTATGGCATGGACGGTCAGCAGGACGTACTGCGTTCCTTCGAACAGGTTCGCTTCGAGCAATACCGCAAGACCCTAGTGGCTTCGTCAGCGGCCCAGGACACGATGGTCAGTACATACGCGATGGTGGTGCGTTTGATGGAACCGGGTGCTGAGGAGCGTAAGGAGGAGATCGTCCAATACGCTGACGATCTCAAGGCCAGTGTTGCAGAGCTCACTGGAGTCATCGGGGCAAGCGCGAACCGCCCTGGTCTGAACAAGGAGGAGAAGGTCCTCTATGATGAATTGCAGGGGCAGGTCCAGGTCTTTGCTGAGGCGGTTGGCGAGCTGACGTCCGCAGCGGCGGCGGATCCGGAAGGTAGCCTCCGCCGACTCAGCCTGGTCCGCAAGGAATATGACCGCGTCTTCGGGCAGATCTCGGCCCTCGTCCGCCTGCAGGACTCCCTGGCCAAGGAGGATTTTACCAGTGCCCACCGGATGGCGAGTGAGGTCGTGGCTGTGGTGTCCGGTGTGTCCGTACTGGCGATTTTGCTGGCCTTGGGAGTGAGCCTGCTGGTTCGCAGTCAGATCGTGGGTGCCATCCGTGCTATCGAGGAGGCATCCATAGATTTGCGCTCGGGTGACTTGACGCGTCGGGTTGCGGTCGTCGGCAATGACGAGGTGGCGCGTACTGCGCGGGCCTTTAACGAGTTGGTGGACGGATTCCAGAAGGCGGTGAAGCAGGTTGGGCAAGTTTCGACCGTGGTGGTGGCTTCCGCCGAGGAACTCTACGGCGCATCCGGACGGGTGGCGAGCGGGGCCAACGATCAGGTGCAGGCTGCGGCATCGGTTGGGGAAACGGTGCAACAGATGATCCGCAGCGTCGAGTCAATCGCTGCCAGCGCCAATGATGTGCGTGAATCGGCGTCTGCCAGCCTGCAGGGCGCAGAGGCCGGACGCACTGCGCTGCAACGCCTGCTCGACGAGATCGTGCACATGCGTGGTGCTTTTGACCAGATTCGCGCCTCGGTGGGTGACTTCGTCCGTAGCACTTCATCCATCACCGAGAGCATTGCGCAGGTCAAGGAGCTGTCCGGGCAAACCAATTTGTTAGCCCTGAATGCAGCCATCGAGGCGGCGCGGGCTGGCGAGCAGGGACGCAGTTTCAGTGTGGTGGCCGACGAAGTCCGTCAGCTTGCCGAACGTTCAGCGCTAGCTGCCAATTCCATCAACGGATTGACGCTGGAGCTTGGCCGTCAGTCGGACGCAGTCGAGCGCTCCCTGCGGGAAGGCACTCAGGCCCTTAACGATAGCCACCGCCTGACGGGGGAGTTGGAGGGCGTTCTACAGAAGGCAAGTGTCCTGGTGGATGCGTCCCACCGGGGCATGGACCAGATTGCCGGAGCGGTTATCACTCAGCACGAAGGCAGTCAGGACATCGTTGCGGGTGTAGACCGCTTCTCGCAGCTGGCCGGCGAAAGCCATCAGCTCACCCGTGACGTGTCTCGGGCAGTGGCTCTCCTGCGGGAGTCGGCCGGTGAGCTGGACCGGGCGGTGTGCCACTTCAGGGTGTGAGCAAGGATAATAGAAAGGATATAAGGATGTCGAAAAGCAGAGAGGGCGCAGCAGGGCTGCCGGTTGCCCGTCCGACTCGGGAAGAGGCTGAGGAGGCCGTCCGCACCCTAATCCGCTGGGCCGGGGATGATCCGGCGCGGGAAGGTCTGGTGGACACGCCGTCGCGAGTAGTGCGTTCTTATGAAGAGTTTTTCGCCGGCTATCAGGTCGACCCGGCCGAAATCCTCGCCCGTACCTTTGGCGAGGTGGGGGGCTACGACGAGATGATCGTGATGAACGACATCCGCTTCGAGAGCCATTGCGAACACCACATGGCGCCGATCATCGGCAAGGTGCATATCGGCTACCTGCCTGACCTGCGGGTAGTCGGCATCTCCAAGCTGGCAAGGTTGGTCGATGTGTACGCGAAGCGCTTGCAGATCCAGGAAAAGATGACCGCCGATATCGCGGACACCCTTCAGCGGGTACTCCAGCCCCGCGGTGTGGCCGTGGTCATCGAGGCTTCCCACCAATGCATGACGACCCGCGGCGTCCATAAGCCGGGGGCCTGTCTGGTAACCAGCCGCATGCTCGGAGCCTTCCGCGAAAACCCAGCGACCCGCCGGGAGTTCCTCGGCATGCTCGGGCTGGGCGAGGGGCGCGGCGCCATCAATCGCTAGTGGAAGCAGATGCTGAGGGGATTAGATCCCGGTCAGCTGCCACAGGTGTGGATCAGGAACTCCCGGAAGGCCTCGGTCGCCGCAGGCAGCGGCACGTCCGGTCGCCAGATTAGTCCCACCTCCATGTGGGGGACTGCATCGAGGACCGGTCGTGCCTCGATCCTTTTCCCCTCCAGGGACCAGGGGCGATAGACCATATCCGACAGGATGGTCACCCCGAAACCATGGGCGATCAGCCCACGCAGGGACTCCATTGAGCTTGTGCGAAAAGCGATCGAGGGTTCAATACCCCTGGCCGTCCAGTAAGTGCGGGTGGACGCCTCGCCTTCGTCCACGGTCAGCTGGATATAGGGATAGGCAGCAATATCCTGCAGAGAGGCGAAATCCTTGCCCAGCAAAGGGTGGGCTGCCGAGGCCCACAACTGGCGGCGGGAGCGCACCAGCACTTGATGAGCGAAGCGATTCCGATCGACGATATTGGTGAGGATTACGACACCCATGTCGATCTGACCGTCCACCACCGCCTGTTCGATGTTCTCCCGATTCATATCATGGAGGTCGATCTCCACATCCGGGTGGCGCATGCGGAAACGTGCCAGAAGGGAAGGTAGGAAGTACCCGAGCACGGTGTACGACGCGGCGATGCGCAGCACCCCTGCTTGCTGATGGGCTGGAAAGCAGGGTTCGCGCACCGCATCGCGCAGAGCATTAAGGATGTGGTTGGCGTGCTGGTGGAAGCGGTGTCCTTCCGCGGTGAGTGCAACACCGTGCGGCAGGCGGTCGAACAGGCGCACGCCGAGGGTCTGCTCAAGCAGCAATACCGCATTGGTGATGGCTGACTGGGATACGTGGGCCCGGGTGGCAGCCATGGAGAACTGCCTGGTTTCGGCGGCGGCCACAAAATAGCGCAGCTGGCGCAGGGTGATGTTGCTATCGGCGTCCATGCGTTTTTCAGATACCTGAACTCAGTATTTGTGATTTTACGATAACAATACAGTTTCGTATTATTTGTTCAAATAAAACGAGTAGCAGGAGACAGCGCATGAATTCCCCCTTGACGGTGACCACCACCGACGCCCTGCGTGCGGTGTCCCTTGAGGACAAATACACCCTTGAGAAAGGGCGCGTATACATCAGCGGCACCCAGGCTTTGGCCCGTTTGCCGATGCTCCAGAAGGAGCGCGACCGGCTGGCTGGTTTGAACACTGCCGGCTACATTTCCGGCTACCGCGGTTCGCCGTTGGGGGGGCTCGACCTAGCCCTGTGGAAGGCCAGGAAGCACCTGGAAAACCACGACGTAGTTTTCATGCCGGGGCTCAACGAGGATCTGGCAGCCACTGCCGTGTGGGGTACCCAGCAAGTCAATCTGTACGAAAACGCCAAAGTCGATGGGGTGTTCGGCATGTGGTATGGCAAGGGGCCAGGCGTGGATCGCTCGGCCGATGTGCTCAAGCATGCCAATGCAGCCGGGACTTCGAAGCACGGCGGGGTGTTGATGCTGGCCGGCGACGACCACGCCGCCAAATCCTCGTCGGTGGCCCATCAATCGGAGCACTTGCTGATTGCCTGTGGCATTCCGATGCTGTACCCGTCCAATGTGCAGGAATATCTCGACTATGGCATCCACGCTTGGGCCATGAGCCGCTATTCGGGCCTGTGGGTGTCGATGAAGTGTGTTACAGACGTAGTTGAGTCGACTGCCTCTGTGGACATGGATCCGGAGCGGGTACAGGTGGTGTTACCCGAAGACTTCGAGGTGCCGCCAGATGGGCTAAATATCCGCTGGCCTGATCCTCCCCTGGACCAGGAAGCGCGAATGCTCGACCATAAGTGGTACGCTGCGCTGGCCTATATCCGTGCCAACCGTCTCAACCGTGTGGTCATCGATTCACCTAAGGCCCGGTTCGGCATCATGGCTGCCGGCAAGGCTTACCTCGATGTGCGTCAGGCCCTGACTGACCTTGGTCTCGACGAGGAAACCTGCCAGAAGATCGGTATCCGGGTTTTCAAGGTGGGCTGCGTGTGGCCGCTGGACGCCCACGATGCGCGCGACTTCGCCACCGGGCTTGAAGAAATCCTCGTCGTCGAGGAGAAGCGCCAAATCCTGGAGTATGCCCTCAAGGAAGAGCTCTACAACTGGCGCGACGACGTGCGTCCGCGCATTTACGGCAAGTTCGACGAGCGCGACAACGCCGGCGGTGAATGGTCGCAGCCCCGTGGCCAGTGGTTGCTCCCTGCCCGTTACGAACTGTCGCCGGCGCTGATTGCCAAGGCCATTGCCAGTCGCCTGGAGCGGGTTGGGCTGCCGGAAGACGTGCGCGCCAAGGTCCTGTATCGCATCGCCATCATCGAGGCCAAGGAGCGCGAGGCGGCCCGCCCGCGCCTGACTGCCGAGCGCAAGCCCTGGTTCTGTTCGGGTTGCCCGCACAACACCTCGACCCGGGTGCCGGAAGGCTCCCGCGCACTGGCCGGTATCGGTTGCCACTACATGGCTATGTGGATGGACCGCCGTACAGAGACCTTCACCCAGATGGGGGGGGAAGGTGTGTCCTGGCTTGGTCAGATGCACTTTTCGGGGGATAAGCACGTCTTTGTAAACTTGGGCGACGGCACCTACTTTCACTCCGGCCTGCTGGCCATCCGGGCCGCAGTGGCTGGCAAGGCCAACATCACATACAAGATTCTCTTCAACGACGCGGTGGCAATGACAGGCGGCCAGCCGGTAGACGGCATCCTGACCGTGCCGCAGATTGCCCGTCAGTTGGCTGCCGAGGGTGCCAGCAAGATCCTCATCGTCACCGATGAGCCAAAAAAATTCGCCTCGCGTGAAGGCCTGCCAAACGAGGTGGAAGTACATCACCGGGATGAGTTCGACCGCCTGCAGAAGGAACTACGCGATACCTCGGGCGTCACGATCCTGATTTACGATCAGACCTGCGCCACCGAAAAGCGCCGCCGCCGGAAGCGTGGCGACTATCCCGACCCGGACCGTCGCGTGTTCATCAACGAGGACGTCTGCGAAGCGTGTGGCGACTGCTCAACTGCGTCCAATTGTCTGTCGGTGGAACCGCTAGAGACGCCATTCGGCACGAAGCGGAAGATCAACCAATCCTCCTGCAACAAGGATTTTTCCTGCCTGAAGGGTTTTTGCCCAAGTTTCGTCACCGCTGAGGGTGCCAAGTTGAAGAAAGCTGCCGGTGGCCGTGATCCTGGCGCCGTGCTGGCTGACTTTACGCTGCCCGAGCCGACCCTGCCGGCGCTCAAGCGTCCGTACGGTATCGTCGTCACTGGCGTCGGCGGCACTGGAGTCGTCACCGTCGGGGCGTTGCTGGGCATGGCAGCCCACCTGGAAAACAAGGGTGTCACAGTGCTCGACATGACCGGCCTGGCCCAAAAGGGGGGGGCGGTACTGAGTCACGTGCAGATCGCCAACGCGCCGAACGAGATCCACGCCACCCGCATTGCGACCGGGGAAGCCCAATTACTGATCGGCTGCGACGCCATCGTATCGGCCTCGTCCGAAGCCTTGTCGAAGATGCGCTACGGGGTAACCCGGGCTGTTGTAAACCGTGCCCGCACACCGACGGCCGAATTCATCGGCAATCGGGACTGGAAGTTCCCAACCTTATCCACCGAGGCGGATGTGCGCAACAGCGTCGGCGAGGTCTGCGAATTTCTCGATGCAAACGCGCTGGCTCTGGCCCTTCTCGGTGACACCCTTTACGCCAATCCACTGGTACTCGGTTTTGCATGGCAGATGGGATGGGTACCACTGTCCCGTGCGTCGCTGCTCAAAGCCATCGAGCTCAATGGCGTCGCAGTGGAAAAGAACCGTTTAGCTTTTGAGTGTGGGCGTGTAGCCGCCCACGATCTGCCCCGGCTCAAGGCAATGTTGCTTGTAGCTGGCAACGTGACGAACGCTGGTCAGGTGCTCGAACTGCGCGAAGGTCTGGATATGCTTATCAAGCGTCAGGCTTCTCATCTCACGTCATACCAGAACCGCGCCTATGCCGATCTTTACCTCCAGGCTGTATCCAAGATCCGGGCGGTCGAAGAACAGCGTGTGCGCGACGGCCAGCTAAGACTCACAGAGACTGTGGCTCGTAATCTTGCGAAGCTGATGGCCTACAAGGACGAATACGAAGTTGCTCGGCTGCACACTTCGCCGGCCTTCCTGGCGCGCCTGCGGGACCAGTTCGAGGGCGAGCCGGGCAAGGACTATCAGCTGGGCTTCCACCTGGCCCCGCCGCTGCTGGCGCGAAAGGACGCTGACGGTCATCTGGTCAAGCGTCGCTACGGTCAGTGGTTGATGAAGCTGTTCCCGCTGCTCTCCAGCTTCAAGGGCCTGCGCGGCACGCTCCTCGATCCCTTTGGCAAGACTGCCGAACGCCGCGCCGAACGGCAGATGGTGCGCGACTACCTGGCTCTGGTGGATGAGTTCGCTCGCACTCTCGACGGCGAACGCCTGCAACTGGCCTTTGAGCTGGCCAGCCTGCCGGAAGCCATCCGCGGCTACGGGCACGTAAAGGAAAGCAGCATGAAAAAGGCGGATGCCCGTCGTGCTGCCCTGCTTGCCCGTTACCGGGGCGAATTCCACGATCAAGCCGCCGCTTGAGCTGGCTCAGGCCAGTGTTTGTGCCTCGACTGCATGGCTCCGGCCTTGCCGCATATAAAAAATGAGGAGACGCAATATGGATAGCAATCGTGAGCAGCCACTGTGGCGCCCCGCCGAAACGCGGGCTGCCGCCAGCAACATGGCAGCCTTTACCGCCCGCGCTCGGATTCTTTCCGGCCAGTCGCTGGAGAGCCACATGGCCCTGCACGAATGGTCACTGCACTCGCCGGTTCAGTTCTGGCGCCTGGTGTGGGAATTCTGCGAAGTGATCGGCGAGCAGGGCGTGCGCGGTCTGATTAGCTCGGGCAGCATGCAGGATTCCTGCTGGTTCCCCGATGCCCGCCTCAACTTTGCCGAGAATCTCCTGCGTGACAGTGACAACCCTCAGGCACTAGTGTTCTGGGGCGAAGACAAGATCAAGCAGAGCCTGTCGCGGCAGGTGCTGCGCACCGAGGTGGCCCGCTTTGCCGCTGCGTTGAGCGCCGCTGGTGTGGAGCAGGGCGACCGCGTGGCTGCCTATCTGCCAAATGTACCGGCAACGCTCATCGCGATGCTCGCTGCTTCGAGCATCGGCGCGGTGTTCACCAGTGCTTCGCCGGATTTTGGCGTGCAGGGCGTAGTGGACCGCTTCGGCCAGACCGAGCCAAAAGTGCTGCTGAGCTGTGACGGCTACTGGTACAACGGCAAAGCGATCGACATCACGGGCAAACTCGCCGAATTGATGCCGCGTCTACCCAGCGTGCGTCAGCTGGTGGTGGTGCCCTATCTGGCTGCCGGTGCGGAACCGGACCTGGCACAGCTGCCGCGGGCAGTGTCCTACAAGACCTTCATTGCACCTTTCCAGCATGTCACAGAGCCACGCTACGTGCGCCTGCCTTTCGACCATCCGCTCTACGTGATGTACTCGTCAGGCACCACCGGCGTACCCAAGTGCATCGTGCACGGCGCCGGGGGCACGCTACTGCAGCACCTCAAGGAGCACCGTCTGCACAGCGACGTGAAAGACGGCGACCGTCTGTTTTACTTCACCACCTGTGGCTGGATGATGTGGAACTGGCTGGTGTCCGGTCTGGCCGCAGGGGCGACGCTGATGCTCTACGACGGGAACCCCTTCGTGGACGATGGCCGGATCCTGTGGGACTACGCCGAGGCTGAGCGTTTCACTCATTTCGGCACCTCGGCCAAGTACATCGAGACCCTCGCCAAGAGCAGCCTGCGTCCGGCCGATGTTTACCGCCTGCCCGACCTCCGCATGGTGATGTCCACTGGCAGCCCGCTGGCGCCGGCGAGCTTTGATTTTGTCTATGAATCCATCAAGAAGGATGTGCTGCTGGCTTCCATTTCGGGCGGCACCGATATCGTCTCGTGCTTTGTGCTGGGTAACCCAACACTGCCCGTGTGGCGTGGCGAGATCCAGGGTGCGGGTCTCGGTCTGGCTGTCGAGGTGTGGGACGACAACGCTCAACCGGTGACCGGCGAAAAGGGCGAGTTGGTGTGCCGGCAGCCTTTCCCAAGCATGCCGGTTGGCTTCTGGAATGACCCGGGCGGGGTTAAGTACAAGTCCGCCTATTTCGAGCGCTTCCCGGGCGTGTGGTGCCACGGCGATTTCTGCGAAATCACGGAACATGGCGGCTTCATCATCCACGGCCGCTCCGATGCCACGCTCAATCCGGGCGGTGTGCGTATCGGAACCGCGGAGATCTATCGTCAGCTTGAGACGCTGCCCGAAGTTCTTGAAGCCGTAGTGATCGGTCAGGACTGGCCGCCGGCTGATCCAACCGACGTGCGCGTTGTGCTTTTCGTGCGCCTGGCAGATGGCCTGGTTATCGACGAGGCGCTTAGTGCCCGCATTCGCCAGCAGATCCGTAACAACGCCTCTCCACGCCACGTGCCGGCTTGCATCGTCCAGGTGCGCGAAATTCCGCGTACAAAGAGCGGCAAAGTGGTCGAGTTGGCCGTGCGCAATGTGGTGCACGGCCAGCCGGTGAAAAACGTTGACGCGCTGGCCAACCCCGAAGCCCTGGCTCAGTTTGCCGACCGGTCCGAGCTGGCCGGCTGAACTTATAACAACACAAGGAGCGACAGCAATGAAGGTATTGGTTCCAATCAAGCGCGTGCTTGATTACAACGTCAAGGTGCGCGTCAGGGCTGATGGTTCTGGGGTCGACCTGGCCAACGTGAAGATGGGCATGAACCCCTTCGATGAGATCGCTGTGGAGGAGGCGGTGCGCCTGAAGGAAGCCGGCATGGTCAGCGAAGTGGTAGCTGTAAGCTGTGGTGTGACCGCCTCGGCAGAGGTGCTGCGCACGGCAATGGCCATCGGAGCTGATCGGGGCATCCTAGTGCAGTCGGATGTCGATCTGCAGCCACTGGCCGTAGCCAAGCTACTCAAGGCCGTATGCGACAGGGAAGACCCCGCGCTGGTGATTTGCGGCAAGCAGGCCATCGACGACGACGCCAACCAGACCGGCCAAATGCTGGCAGCGCTACTGGATTG
Source organism: Zoogloea sp. GDB6 (assembly GCF_056724105.1). NCBI lineage: Bacteria > Pseudomonadati > Pseudomonadota > Betaproteobacteria > Rhodocyclales > Zoogloeaceae > Zoogloea > Zoogloea sp. GDB6. The sequence continues at coordinate 2,627,814 of NZ_CM161497.1, forward strand.
GTCGCAGGCGACTTTCGCTTCGAAGGTATCGATTACCAACGGCCAAGCTACCGTGGTGCGCGAAGTGGACGGCGGCCTGGAAACTCTGGAAGTGCGCCTGCCGGCAGTGATCACCACAGATCTGCGTCTTAACGAGCCGCGCTATGCGACCCTGCCGAACATCATGAAGGCCAAGAAAAAGCCTCTCGATACCCTTGAGCCGGCGGTATTGGGCGTTGATGTGACCCCAAGACTCTCCACACTGAAAGTCGTGGAGCCTCCTAAACGCAGTGGTGGGATCCTCGTGTCCGACGTAGCCCAGTTGATCGAGAAACTGAAGACGGAAGCAAAGGTAATCTGAAATGACGATCTTGGTTATTGCTGAGCACGACAACCAAACCCTGAAGGCGGCAACCCTGAGTACGATTGGCGCGGCCCGCGCTTTGGAAGGCGACATCCACGTGTTGGTAGCTGGTTCAGACTGCAGCTCGGCCGCCAACGCAGCGGTCCAGGTGGAGGGTGTTGCCCGCGTGCTGCTTTGCGATGCCGCTCATTACGCCGGGGGCAGTGCTGAGAACTTGGCAGAGCTGGTAAAGAGGCTGGCAGGCCGCTATAGCCACGTGCTGGCGCCCGCGACTGCGGAAGGCAAGAACGTGTTGCCACGGGTCGCCGCTCTTTGCGACGCGGCGCAGGTGTCGGATGTGGTCGGCATCGAATCAGCCGATATCTTTGTACGGCCGATTTACGCGGGCAATGCGCTAGCTACGGTAAAGAGTACCGACCCGATCAAGTTTCTGACTATTCGTACTACGGCCTTCGCTGCACCGGGGCTGGGAGGTTCGGCCACCGTTGAGACCGTGGCCGCCGGACCCGATCTCGGTCTGACCCAACGGGTCAGGCGGGAACTGACACAATCCGCGCGTCCCGAGCTGGGCGCGGCCAAGATCATCGTTTCCGGTGGCCGGGGCCTGGGCTGTGGCGAGAACTACCGCGCCATGCTCGAGCCACTTGCCGACAAGCTGGGTGCCGCCCTGGGTGCCAGCCGTGCTGCCGTGGATGCGGGTTTCGTCCCCAACGATTACCAGGTCGGCCAGACCGGCAAGATCGTTGCTCCGCAACTCTATATCGCAGTGGGCATCTCTGGTGCTATTCAGCACCTGGCCGGTATGAAAGATTCCAAGGTGATCGTGGCGATCAACAAGGATCCGGAAGCACCCATTTTGCAGGTGGCCGACTACGGTCTGGTGGCAGATCTGTTTGAGGTTGTTCCGGCCCTGACAGTGGCCGCTTGACGCTCAACGCCTCTCTGGTGGTTATGTAGTACCTCTCCTCCCCATCGTGCCACCGGAGAGTTTTCAGCCCATCGGTCTCCCCCGATGGGCTTTTTTTTTCGGTGTCACATCGCAGGGCTCGTGATAAATCTGAGGATTGTTAAATTGGACAGTATTTTATTTTTTGTATTTATTGTTCGATGGGCTATTCTTAAGTCAGAGCAAGGCAGCATGTATCCGCGCTGCCTTTACCCAAAGAACCCATTAGGGTCAAGGAGGAGACAAGATGATCATCAAGCCCACCAGCGCCGTTGCACTTGTTATCGGCTGTGCCGGAATCACTTTTGCACCCACCAACTCTGTCCCCGTGCGCAGCGTCGCTGAGTTTTCCTGCGACGCTTACTTTGCAGAGTCTTATGCCTCGCATCACAGCCTAGTGATGGCGCGGGGATACACCGCGGGTTCGCTGATGGCAGCCCTATCCCACCCCCACTGAGGTTGGCGCTGCAGGTAACTGTCTGTCGGGCGGCGAATGCCGCCCGATTCTGTTTCAGCGTTCGATCAGATAACAGCGGGGCAGCATGCCCGGTGCGGAGTGGAACGCCGCCAGCCGACTTTCCCGGATAGCGTCCGCATGGGTGCTGCGATCGTGCTGACGAAGATAGTCCATCCATGAGGCGACTACGAAGCGCTCGGTATAGCGCTCAGGACAAGCCAAGTCGCGCAGCAGGCGCCAATCGCTGGCCCCATTGCGGCGCCGGACGCTTTCGATGGCCTGGGTGAGTTCCAGGAAATCCTCCCGCAATTCGGGAAGGGCGATGTAGCTGATTTCCACGCACACCGGCCCACAGTTACTGTCGACGGCGGTCGGAAGGAGGGTCGGGAGTCCTCCCGGGTGTGGGCTGAATTCCCTCTCCTGACCCAATTCAAGGGGGTGGCGGAAAGAGAGCATGCTGCCCGTCGCGATGAGCAGACCAGCCAGGGTCAGAGTACCGACTAGGCCCAGTCGGGCCGCGAGCAGTCCCCAGAAGACACCTCCTAGTGCCATCCCACCCATTATTACCATCAGGTAGATCGACCCAACCCGTGCTTTTACCCACATGGCGCTCGAGGTTTGGATAACGGTGGTCAGGGTGGTATTGACCGCCATCCAGGCCATGCCGCCAAAGACGTAGAGCAGACACAGTACCGGGAGGCTGCTCAGGACACCGCTCAACAGCGTGATGAGGCCGAAGATGAGGCCGCCTCGCAGGACGAGACGCTGGAGTGGGTGACGTTTGTACAGACCGGGCAGACTCAGCGCTGAGATGACGGCACCGGCACCCAGGCAACCTAGGAGAACGCCATAGCCATCGGCGCCGAGTTGCAGATGTTCGCGAGCGATTAATGGCAGAAGGGCCCACAGGGCGCTGCCGGCAGTCGAGAAAACGGTGACTTTGGCAAGGGTACGACGGAGCGCACAAGAATGGCGTACGTAGCGCAGACCACTCAAGATCGCTGGCAGAAAGCGCTCCGTCGGAAGTCCATCGCTTCGTGGGTCGGCGTGTAGCCGTCCAAGCAGGGCGAGCACTACGGCGAAGCCGCCACACACGACGACAAAGAGTATCGGTGCGCCAGCCTTGGCAATGAGCGCACCAGCCAGCGCGGGCCCTACTACCCGTGCGATGTTAGGAGAGACGGTCCCGAGGGCGATCGCTGCAGCCACCTGTCCTTCAGGAGCACGATCTATGGTGCAGGCCAGCCAGGCGGACATGCTAAGGGCGCTGGTGGTGCCCAGGGCAAAGGTGTAAAGCAGCAGGGACCAGGGGCCGAGCCGGCCGGTGAGCGCCGGCACGCATAGCAGAATCATGGCGAACAGGGCCAGCCACTGGGTAACAAGCAGCAGCCGGCGCTTGTCCATCAGGTCGGCTATCACTCCGCTGGGCAGGCCTAGCAGGAAGGCCGGCAAGGCCATGGCGGTCTGGACCAGGGCCACCATCAGCGGGGAGCCCACCAGCTCGGTCATCATCCAGGCTGCACCAATGTTCTGCATCCATACCGCCAGGTTGGCCATCACCGTGGCCAACCAAAGAGCGCGAAAGGGTGGATGGCGCAAAGGCGCCCAGGCTGAGGGACTTCTCATGGAGGCCCTACTGGAGATTGGCGATTCGGGAGAAGAGGCGACGGAAGCCTTCGCGAGTTTCCTCGGCGAAACGCATGTCGCCGTTCTCGCCGAAAGCTCGTGCGACGATGGCCCAGTCTTCTGGAAGGAGGCAGCGTGCGGCTGCCGGCATGATACGGTTCTCCTCCATGCCGATGTGCTTGAGTTGTTCGCCGGCAAAGAGCTCGAGTCGGGTGACGAAGTCGATTCGTTCGGCGGGAGGAGCGATCCCCAGAGTTTCGACATCCTCGATGAGGCGCTGTAGTTCGTTGTCTCCCTCACGGTGCTGACGCTGGAGCTCTGCAATCAGCGGATCGAACTCGCTTGTGCGTTCCTGCAGTTTCTTGAAGAGATAAGCCTCTTCTTTGGGGTGATGTAACTTGGCAGGAAAGGTCCGGAGGTAACCCAGCATGGATTTGAGCAGTTCAAAGTCCACTGTGCGGTTTTCCTGCAGGGCACGGGAGAAAGTGCGTAGGCCGTAGGCCACCACAGCGATGCTGCGGTGCTCGTCCTTCATGGTCGAGGTGACCATGTTCATAGCCGGCGCAGGATCGTTTTTTTCCACAGAGGAGACGAGTACCGGTACTTTGGCGCCGACAAGCACCTTGAGTGTTTCTGACCCCAGCATGACACCGCCGAAGCTGCGCGGACCATGGGAAGACATGAAAACCAGGTCGCATCCGAGTTCTTCAACCACCTCAAGGATCGCGGCATGGGGGCGGGTGCTTGTGCGGCTGATCGTCTCGCATTCGATGCCCGCTGCAGCCGCCGTGACGGCCGCCTTGGAGAGGATCTCTCGGGCTCGTCCGCTGTAATCGTCACGGTACGTGTCAGGGGCAATCAGCTGGAGCAGGGCCGCATCATCGGTGAGCGAGGCCGATGCGTCTGGGTCGGCGTAGAAGAAGGTGATGCGGGCGCCGACAGTGCGGGCAAACTCCACGGCCTTAGTTATGGTGTGCACGGAAAGGGCCGTGCCGTCGGTGGGTACAAGAATATGGCTGTACATCGGGGCCTCCTTGAGAGTCTCTGCGTGCAGGGTGGGGGCATCAGTCGGGCAGGCCGAGGCGGCCACGGCGGCGGTCGGGGAGCAGTACGCGGGGCAGTCCAACCCGATGGGTGAGTACGCCGATACCTGCGATTTCCGCCTCGATCCGGTCTCCTGGCTGGAGGAAGCGCCCATCTTCCAGGCCGACACCACAGGTCGAGCCGGTAAACAGGAGATCACCAGGGTGCAGGGTGACCCGGGCATCGACAAAGTCGAGCAGTTCGTCGATGCTGAAAATCATGTTTGAAGTGCAATCCTGCTGACGTAATTCGCCGTTGATTGAGAGGCGCATCTGCAGGTTGGGTTGGCCGGCGTGGCTGTAGGCGTCGCGCGTGGCGATCCACGGCCCGATTGGTGCGGTCCGGTCAAGGGCCTTCTGGGAAAACAGATCGAGGGTGCCGAGACGCTTGCCCGCATCGCGCGCGCTGACATCGTTGCCGATGGTGTAACCCAGTAGGCAGTCGCTGGCACGGGGTGTTTCGCCGAGCTCGCGGGCGACCACTGCCACCAGCTCTATTTCGAAGTCTAGTTGGCGGGTAACCGCTGGGTAGGTAATCTCACCACCGGGATCAACCACAGCTGATTCAGGTTTTATGTAAGCGATCGTGTGGGGCGGCGCTTCCTTTCGACCGAGGCGTGTCAGGTGCTCGAGATAATTGAGGCCGACGCCGAAGATACGGGCGCCGGGCTCGACCGGAGCGAGAAGACGAAGGGTCGTCAGAGCAAGGGGGCAGGCCGCAAGGCCCATGCCGCTTGTGTCGCCCCCGGCAGCGGCGGGGGCCCAGTTGCGGAAGGCCGAACCGATCCGCCAGGCGAGCCCGGCATCTTCGTCCACCTGCGCCCAAAAGCGTTCGCCGAATGCATCGGCGACGCGCGCGATCTTCATGCCTGGCTCTTCTTCGCCGCCAGGAATTCGGGCTCAAGTAGTTCCTCTGGCGTGCGTACGCTCGGACCCAGGATGGGGCCGACGATCTCGTGGCCCCAGGTGCTGAGTTTTTCCGGATTCAGCTCGAAGGCATCGCCCTGCCACGGCTCGAGTTCGGTGATGGTCTCGAAGGCGAAGCCCGACGGGGTGAAGTGGTAGAAGGACGCGTGGGGGTCCTGAGTGTGCTGTCCGAGGGTCATTTGCAATTGCAGTTTGCGGGCGTTGACGATGTCCAGGGTCTCGCCCACGTCGCGGAGGCTTTTCACGAAGATGCCCACGTGCTGAACACCCATGCGGCCCGGGCCAAAGCCGTAGGCGATATCGTGGCTGGTGAAGTCGTTGAGCTTCGAGCGGAAAAAACCGGTCTTGCCCTTGCCTGCCCCGGAGCCATACCAGTGAAAGCCCATGACCTCGATAAGGAAGTGCTCCAGCTCGGGGGTGTATTCCGGTGTGATCAGGACCACATGTCCGACACCCCGTTCGTCACAGACGAAGCCGCCGTGGTTACGGCCGGGAGTGAAGGAGCGGGGCGTCCATTTCTGGGCATAGAACAGCTCGTGCTGGTAGCCCACCGGGTCGCGGAAGCGAATTAGCTCCTTTACACCGCGGGTTTCACAGAGCTCGGCGTCACCGACGATTATCTCCACGCCGGCACTCCGGAATTTCTCCACGGCTGCGTTGAAGGCCAGACGGCCACGGGCCTCCCAGCCAATGTAGGCGATGCGGTCGATCCGGCCCGGGTGGAAGGCAAGCCGGTGACGGCGGTCGTCCATCTTGAAGTAGAGGGAGTCGGGGTCGGAGGTGGGCGACTGCGTGATGCCGAAGCCCATGACCTGGGAGCCATACTCGCGCCATTCGTCTAGCCGGGTGGTTTCGAAGCCGAGATAGCCGATGCCGATGATGTCCATGTGCGTTTCCCCTTGTGTGCGTTTGGTGTGGAATCAACCGTTGGGTCGTCTTTATTAAGAGGCCCCTCTGGGAGGGCCTTCTGCGTGTGTCGTCAATGAGCCAGCAAGCCGCCGTCGATGACCAGATCCGAGCCGGTCATGAAGGACGCTTCGCTGGAGGCTACGAAAAGGGCCAGTGCAACGACCTCTTCGGGCTGGCCCGGACGATCCATCGGCACGCCGTCGAGCAGCGCGGCACGAATCTTCGGGTCTTCGACGAAAGCTGCGGTACCCGGAGTGATCACAAAGCCTGGGCTAATGCTGACCGCGCGGATGCCGAGGGGGGCGCCTTCGATGGCGAGCTGGCGGGTGAAGGAAACCACGCCGCCCTTGGCCGCCGAATGGGCCGAGATGCCGGCTACTCGCGACCCGCCCCAGGCGGCCGTCGACGCGATGTTGATCACCACGCCCCTGCTTTTTGCGAGATGCGGCCAGGCGTACTTGGTGGTGAAGAAAATCAGGTCAAGTTCATTGCGGATGGTGTAGTGCCAGTCCTCGATGGAGAACTCGCCGACCAAGCCGAAACGGGCGGCTGAAGCGTTGTTATAGAGAATGTCGATGCGGCCGTGGGCGGCGACGGCGACTTCCACCCACTGACGGGCCTGTTCCGGATTGCCGAGGTCGACGGGCGCCAGGCCGTGGAGCTCGAAGCCTTCGGCTCGGAGCAGTTCACGGGTGGCCTGATGACCTTGGGCGTCCACGTCGCAACCGACGACGGTAGCCCCTTCTCGGGCGAAGCGCAGAGCCGCTTCGCGCCCCTGTCCGCCGCCCGTGCCGGTGATAAGCGCAAGCTTGCCTGCAAGTCGTGCCATGGGGAGTCCCCTGAATGGATACCAATGTGCGGTTGTCCGGACAGTCAATGGTCCCTCGACGAACAGAGCTGGCGCGTGCGCGCCCGCTTGGCCGAGTCTGCCGGAACGCTTACTGGTGATGGGAGGGGAGTCAGGTACCTGTGGGGGCTTCGACACGCAGAGCTTCGGCTGGGCAGGCAACTGCCCCCTCAGACGCAGACTCTTCCATTCCGGCCGGGACGAACTCGCTTTCAAGGTACACAAGGCCGTCGGCGTCGAGCTTATAGACTTCCGGGCAAATCGCGGCGCAGAGCCCGTAGCCGCAACATTTGCTGCGTTCGGCAAAGACGCGGTGGAGAGCCTTGCCAGTGGTTTCGGGGGTGTTCATTTTTTGTCTCCTCACATTCGAATGCAGCTTGAAGCCGCCACACTTATTATGCACAGAAAACAAAAAAGTGTCACTATTTTGCAGGATGTTTTGATCCTGGCCTGAATGGCTCAGAACAGCATGGCTGCAAGTTTCTGACCCAACTCCTTGATCTCCCGGCCGACGGTTTCGATACCCGCTTCGTCGTACTGCCCGCGGAACATCACAGCCGATACGGTGTAGGCGATATTGTCATTACGGTCGCACACGGGGGCGGCGATAACCATGATGCCGGCCGAGAAATAGCCGTCGTCCAGGGACCAGCCCTGCTGGCGGCACTGTTCCACTTCCTGCAGGTAGGTCTCGAAGGAGAGGGGGCGGGCCCAGCGGATCTTGTCGAAAACGGCTCGGAGTTCGGGGTCGTCGAGGTCGAGCCGAGACGCGAACAGGCGTCCGCTGGCCCCCATCAGCATGGGCAGGCGCTGGCCTGTGGCCATGTCAATGCGCAGGTCGGCAGGGCTGGTTTCCGAATTGACGAGGACGATGCGGTCGGTGCCCATGCGTCGCCAGAGGGTCACAGTCACACCGAAGCGGGCGGCGAACTCTTGCATCAGGGGGCGGGCCGCTTCAAGGCGCTGACCTTCGGTCACCATGTTGCCCACCAGTTTGGCCAGTCCCAGTCCGGCCGTGTATGTCTTGGCGCGCCGGTCGAAGTCCACGATGTCCTCGGCGACCAGAGTGCGCAGGATATTGAAACAGGTGCTTGGGTTGATGGACAGGAGCCTGGCAAGATCCGCGGCTCGCTCCGGCGTTCCGGTTTCGGTGAGGTGACGAAGTATACGGATGGCGTTGATGATGGGCTTGACCATCACGCTGTTCCCCACCCGGTTGTTGTTCTCCGGATTGCTACCGTCATCCTCCGGAGCAGGCTTGTCGGCGATGCTGTCGCTTGGATCTGTTTTCATGGTGATGGACTGGGTGAGCAGGTTGGAGGATCCGATCTGAATTGCCCATGCATTCTATATGGAGAATTTATATTCTCGCAGCAAGAGTTTCTTCACTTCGAACTGGATACGGAGCGCGTCAAAAAAGAAACCCGCCGAAGCGGGTTGAAGGGCCCGAGATGGGCGACCGAGGGGGCTGGCCGCCCGTGCTGCTGGAAGCGGGCTCGGGCTGAGGGAGGTGGTTGGGGTGGTTTACTGGTTGTAGTAACCCACCGCGACGATGTGGGGGCCAACGACCTGGAAAAGGGTTCTTTTTTGCTCGGTACGTCTGGTCACCGGGTTCGGCCACTGGTAGTCGAGTTCGCCCTGCTTCTGGGTTTTAGCCATCGCCAGGATGTTGCGGATGATGGGCTGGCCGGAGGTATCCTTCAGCTCCAGGCCGTCGGTGCCGATCAGGCGCGGCTGGGCGCCGTGGGCGATAAAGTGGCCGTTCTTCATGTTGATCACGAAGACGTAGAGATCGTCCTGCACGAAACGTCCGCCGAGGCGGTTAAACTCCTTGATGGCTTCGTCCGGCGCTGCCTTCAGGGCTGCCGCCGCCTGATCCAGGAAGGCTCGGGCCTGAGCAGGGCTGGTACGGGGCAGGTAATAACCGACAGCCAGAATGCGTTCATCTACCCGCTGGAAAAAAGCCTGCTTTCGCTGAAGGGAGTTGTCCACCCAGTTCAGCCAGCGATATTCCACCTGGCCGCTGCCGCGGGTCTTGGCAATTTCCAGGATCTCTGCAAAAAAGGGTTTTCCGGTCGCATCGCGCATGGCGCTCACATTACGGCCGATCAGGGATGCCGATGATCCTCCGCTTGTGAGCATGGTGCCGTCGGCGTCGAGAACATAGACGTAGAGTTCCTTGTCAATGTATCGCCCCTGGCGGCCGAACTCGGCGAGGGCCGTGTCGCCGGCGCTTCGGTAATGCTCTACGGCACGGGTCAGCAAGGCCCGGGCGCGTCCCGCATCGATCTCGCTGCGGGTTGCTGGCGGCGGAGCCGCGCCAGAGCCGGAGACGAGGGTGCAGCCGAGCACCAGGGCAAACAGGTGGACAAGCAACTTTTCCATGGGCTTTCCTTTCAAGGCATAAGGGGCGCGGAGCTTACTCCCGGACCAGCAGCACGCTCCCCCCAAGGGGCCGCCGCCAGCGGCCACCACTGAGGCGTGGTGGGGTTTGAGCTGGCGCTCGCCGGCGCGGCCCCACAACTGGTTGCAGGCTTCGTGGACGTAGCCGAGCCCGTGGGTGCGCCCACCGGACAACTGGCCACCGTTGGTGTTGATGGGGATGAGGCCGTCGCGGGCGATGTTCCCACCACCTTCGATGAAGCGTCCGCCTTCGCCCACCGGGCAGAGGCCAAGGGCTTCGAGCCAGATCATGGTCAGAATGGAAAAGCCGTCGTAGAGCTGCGCGGAGCCCAGATCGGAGGGCTTCAGGTCGGTGCGCGACCACATCATGTGGGCGACCTCGCCGGTGACCATGGCGGTCAGATCGATCTGATCCCAGGACCAGGGCTGGTGAAGGGCTGCGCCAATCGCCTCGAGGCGGATTGGCGGATTTGGGCCTCCCCGGGCCGCATCGATGCGCGACAGCACGATGGCCGTCGATGCATCGCAGTGCACATCACAGTCGAGCATGCGCAGAGGCGTCGAGATCATCCGCGAGGCCATGTAGTCGTCGAGCCCCATGGGCGTGCGGTAAACCGCCTTTGGGTTGAGGGCTGCGTTGGCGCGGCAGGTCATGGCAATCTGGGCCAGCTGTTCTGGCCGCGTGCCGTAGTCGTGGAAGTGGCGCTGAGCGTACATGGCCATCAGGTTGATGCCCGACAGTACGTTGAATGGCGTGTACCACTGCCAGAAGAAGCTGCTGTCGCGGCCAATGGTCTTGTTGGAAAGGGCGCTGGCGGTCTTGTCGGTCTGGCGCCGGCTGGCTTCCGTGATAGTCCGGAAAACCAGCACATGCTTGCACAGGCCAGTAGCGATGGCCATCGCACCATTGATCAGGCCGGCCAGGGGGCCGGGGCCCTCGTAGCCACCACCAAACCAGTTGACCTTGAGACCCAGGGTACTGATCAGCGCATTCGGCCCCACCGGCGAGAAGGCGTCACCATTGTTGTTATCGCCAGGCCAGCAGGCCACGCCGTCGATGTCGTCACGGGTCAGGCCGGCATCGGCGATGGCTTCCAGGGTGGCATCGAGGGTCAGCTTCATAGCAGACAGGCTGGACGGGCGGCCGACTTCCGACTGGCCGACGCCACTGATCGCCACGTCCTTCTCAAACAGGCGGTCGAACATCATGCGTCCCTCTCGAAAAATGGTAGCCAGACATCCTCGATCTGGCTGAAGGTGACTCTCACTGGCAGGTCGATGCGGACTTCGTCAGCCGGCATCCCGACGATGTTGCTCACGAGGCGTAGGCCCATCTGCTCTTCCAGTTCCACGATGGCCACCACATAGGGCACCTCGAGCGCGGCCTGCCAGCGCTGATGGTTGATCGTGTAGCTGATCACCCTTCCCCGTCCGCTGACCGGGCGGGGTGCCACATCCTGGCTCAAACAGTGGGGGCAGATCGGGGCCGGCGGATGGAAGTAGCGCCGGCAGCAGCTGCAATGGTGGATGTTTAGCGAGCCGGTCTTTCCACCCTGCCAGAACGCAATGTTGTCGGGGTTCAGTGCTGGAAGCTTGCGGGCCATGGTTCTTGGAATCCGGAAGTTGTTTTCTGGCTACGGAATTAGATTCTAGCACTAGCATATAGACAGAACTTCAAAATCTGTCTAAAGTTTTCCATTGAAGCCGGATTTTTCGGTATTCCAGAAGCGATTTCCCCGTAACCGCATACCAAGGATCAACCATGACTCAAACCCTTACCGGCCGTACGATCGTCGTTACCGGAGGCTTCGGCTTCCTCGGGAGTGCGCTGGCGACGAGGCTGGTGAAGGAGGGCGCCCGGGTGGCCCTCATTGATCGTGCTCCCGTTCCGGCTAGCTCATTACCGTGTGTTGAACTGGCGCTTGGCGAAGTGGATCTGGGGAGTCCCGAGTCAGCCAGCAAGGCCTTTGGCCGTATAGCCGAGACTCTGGGCAGCATCGATGCGCTGGTCAACGTGGCGGGCGGCTTCCTTTGGGAAACGCTGGCGAGCGGCTGCGTCGAATCCTGGGATCGCATGTATGGCATGAACCTGCGCACCGCCGTGATCGCCTCCCAGGCCGCGTTGCCTTACCTGCTGGCCAGGGGCTCCGGACGACTGGTGAACGTGGGCGCTCTCGGCGCTGTCAAGGCTGCTGCGGGGATGGGCGCCTATGCCGCCTCGAAGGCCGGGGTCGCACGACTCACCGAAGCCCTCGCCGAAGAACTTAAGGACAAGGGTGTAACCGTCAATGCGGTTTTGCCGAGCATCATCGATACCCCTGCCAACCGCGCAGATATGCCTGATGCCGACCCCACCCGCTGGGTCAGTGCCGATGCGCTTGCTTCTGTGATCGTGTTCCTGCTGTCGGAAGAGGCCTCTGCGGTCAGCGGCGCGCTAATTCCGGTTAGCGGCCGCGTCTGAAAATCGGCGCTCATTTCCCGAGAACGATAAAACGCCCCTGACGGAGCACCCATGAGACTCGTTACTTATCTTGATGCTCGCGGCTTCCAGCGAGCGGGAGCCCTGATCGAAAAGGACCAGTTGGTACTCGACCTTCAGGTTGCCAACGAAGCCCGCAATGGCAGCGTCCGGACTGCGTTTGCCAGCGTCCTGGCACTGGTGGAGGCGGGCGAGGGCGCCCTCGATGCAGCTCGGGCCCTGGTGGCGGCGGCTCCTGCCAGTGCAGTACTTGCCCGTGCCGACGTGCACCTGTGTGCCCCGATCCAGCCGCCGCCGCAAATCCGCGACTGTTCCTGTTTCGAGTTGCATCTGCGCCAGAGTTTTGCTGCGGCTCGCCGAATGCGAGTGGCCCGCGAGCCCGACCCGGAAGCTGCGCTGAAGGCCATGAACACACGCGCCGACGACCGGGTTATCGGCACCTTCAACCGCCAACCTATCTACTACAAGGGCAACCGCTTTGCGGTGATCGGTGCTGACGACGACGTGATCTGGCCAACCTACAGCAAGGTCATGGATTTTGAGCTGGAACTGGCCTGCTACATCGGCAGGAAGGGGAAGGATATTCCCCGCGACAAGGCGCGTGAGCACATCGTCGGCTTCACCATTTTCAACGACATGAGTGCCCGCGACGCCCAGGCCATCGAGATGGTTGGGATGCTTGGCCCGGCCAAGAGCAAGGACTTCGACACAGGCAACGTGATGGGCCCGTGCCTGGTCACTGCTGATGAACTCGGCGACCCCTACGACCTGAACATGATCGCCCGCGTCAATGGCGAGGAGTGGGGCCGGGGTAATACCCGCGAGATGCGCTGGCAGTTCGAGGACGTGATTGCCCATATTTCCCGCTCTGAAACCCTGTATCCGGGCGAGGTCCTGGGTTCCGGCACCGTCGGCAACGGCTGCGGGCTGGAGCAGTTGCGCTTCCTCAAGCCTGACGACGTGGTCGAACTGGAGGTCGATGGCATCGGCATCTTGCGCACCCGCGTACGCAAGTCCGGCGTGTGAGCGCCAACTTCCCGACCAGGGTGGCCGCTGTAGTCCGACAAAAAAACAAGCCACATTCGTTAGCCCCTTCGCACCCCGAGCGAATCCAAACCCAAAGGAGAGAATTTTGAAGCAGACAAGAAACGTGCTGGCCGACGGCACAAGCATCGAAGACCTGGTCAAGGTCGATACCCGCGAAATCCAGATGCGGGCCCTGTCGGACCACGAGATCTACAACCTGGAGATGGATCGTGTCTTCGGGCACAGCTGGCTGCTCCTCGGTCACGAGAGCGAAATCCCCGACGAGAACGACTTTGTCGTGCGCGACATGGGTTCCGACTCGGTGATCGTGGCCCGTGGCAAGAACGGCCAGATTCATGTATCCCTCAACGTGTGTCCGCACCGGGGCATGAAGGTCTCGACCCTGGATGCGGGCAATACGCCGATCCACAAGTGCATCTATCACGGTTGGGCCTTCCGCCCGAACGGCGACTTCCTCGCCTCCCCGGTGGAGAAGGAGTGCATGCACGGCAAGATGATGAGCAAGACGGAGCTAGGCCTGGAGCAGGCCCGGGTCACGCTCTACGGCGGCATTATCTTCGCCACCTGGGATCACGAAGGCCCGTCCTTCGAGGAGTTCCTCGGCGATGCCAAGTGGTATTTTGACATTCTCTTTCAGCGTTCCGACAAGGGCCTGGAGGTGCTCGGCCCGCCCCAGCGGTTTATCGTCCGTGCCAACTGGAAGACCGCCGGGGAGCAATCTGCTGCTGACGGCTTTCACACCCTGACCCTGCACCGCTGGTTGGGCGAAGTGGGCAACTATGCCAAGAGTGGCGAGGAGGGCGGAGCCGACCTCAGCCCCGAAATGTATGGCGTCGAGGTCAGCTCGCCCCACGGCCACGCGCTGCGCTGCATCGACCTGGGTCGCAAGATCCGTAAGCTTACCGGCCTCGATCCGGATGAACTGAGTGTCGATCAGAAGCTGGAAGCCCTGCCGCCGCCGGGTGTGACGCGCGAGATGCTGCCTCAACTGAAGCGCAACCTGAGTGAAGACCAGCTCAAGGTACTGGTTTCCATGCCGCCCCAGGTCGGGGGAATCTTCCCCAACGTGCTGTTTGCTTTCGTGTATATCCCGCAGGCCGACGGCAGCGTGCTCGGACTGACCTTGCTGCATGCCTACGTGCCCAAGGGCCCGGATCAGCTGGAGTTCGTGAACTGGATCCTCGCCGAAAAGGACACCCCTCCCGAACTGAAGGAAAAGATGCTGCGCCAGAGCATCCAGCTCTTCGGCACCTCAGGCATGGTCGAGCAGGACGACTCCGACACCTGGCCGCACATGACGGTTGCCGCCAGAGGTGCCCGTGGCCGCAAATCGACCCTCAAGTACCAGGCTATCTACGAGACCAGCAAGCCGGCAGGTTGGCCCGGGCCCGGCATTGTCAATGAAGGCTTCACCAAGGATGACACCCAGTGGCATTGGTGGTTGCACTGGCACGAGCTGATGCTCGCCAACGTGTGACCCACAGCCCCCTGTCCATCCATTAGGAGTGAATTCATGACTGCTACCCAACACCTCTCCAGCGCCGACGTCCAGCAAGGCGAAGTCGTCGCCATCGGCTCCGATACCTACAACCAGGTTCTCGGCTTCCTGTACCGGGAGGCCAGTCTCCTTGACGCCATCAGCCTCAAGGAGTGGAGCGCATTGCTGGCCACCGACCTGGTTTACAGCGTGCCTTTGCGCCAGACCCGGCCGATGGCACAACAGGCCGCATCGATCATCCGCACGGTGCAGCACTACCACGACGACTACCGTTCGATCATGGGGCGGGTCATGCGACTGACCGGCACCAAGAGCGCCTGGGCGGAAGATCCCCCGTCACGGACCCGCCGGCTGGTCACCAATGTTCAGGTGAGCACCACTGGTGTCGAGGGTGAACTGGCCGTGGTGAGCTACCTGTTGTTGACCCGCAGCCGTTTCGACAGCCCCGACCTCGACCTGATCAGCGGCGAGCGCCGCGACGTGCTGCGCTACGTAGCGGGTGAGTTGAAACTGGCCCGGCGCGAAGTGATTCTTGACCAGGCCGTCCTTGGCACTCCCAACCTGGCGATCTTCCTCTAGGCACATTCCGCGGAGCATCCCCGCCACAGGCTGACGGGCCGTGGCGGGGAATTGCATAGATTCTATTTCCATAAATCAAAGATCTTGACGGAGGGCTTGTCCATGGGTAGTCCTATCGGCTTGACGAGCATCGATTTCACCGAGTTCAAGAACAGCTGGCGGGTCCTGATCCTGTCCATCGTCGGTGTGGCAGTCAGTATCAATGCCGCACTTTTATACGGTTTCGGGACGTTGGTGATTCCGCTTGAGCAGGCCTTCGGCTGGAGCCGCAGCGAGCTACAGGTGGCAGTTACCTTCCTGTTCGGCGGCGCGGTGCTCTCCCTGCAGGCAGTCGGCTGGATCAACTTGCGCTTCGGCATGCGTCGGGTGGTGGTGGCGTCGCTGGTGCTGATTTCCCTCGGTTATCTGGCGACGACACTGATCAGGGGCTCGGTGTGGTCCCTCTATGCTGCCTTTGCTCTGCTGCCCATCATCGGTATGGGCTCTTTGGCGGTCACCTGGACCCAGCTACTCAACCTGTGGTTCGTCCGTAATCGAGGCCTGGCACTGGCGATCGGCCTGTCCGGGACAGGCATCACCGCGGCCGTAGTGCCGCGCCTTCTGGCCTGGGGGATCGAACGGTGGGACTGGCGGGCAGCCTTCGTGATCCTGGCGGTGCTCAATATTGGCCTGTTGCTTCCGCTGGTGCTGATCTGGTTCCGCCTGCCCATCGAGGATGCCCCGGCTCGCGCTGCTGATGACGGCAAGCCCGCGCCCCATGTGTGGCTTGAGGGCATGTCCCTGAGGGAAGGTCTGGTATCCCGGCGCTTCTGGATCTGCAATGCAGCACTGGCGTTGGTGATCTCAGCCATCGTTGGAATGGTTACCAACACCATACCGATGCTTCGCGATCGTGGTCTGTCGGGGGGCGATGCGAGCCTTATCTTTAGTGGTTTTGGGGTTTCCCTGGTCTTTGGGCGGGTGGTGGTGGGCTATTTGCTGGACCGCTTGTGGCCGCCCGGCGTCGCGGCGGTCAGCCTGTTCCTGCCTGCCCTGGGGTGTCTGATCTACATGAGCGGCAACAACGATCTGGCGCTGCTCGGCCTTGCCGCGGTACTGGTCGGCTTTGGCGCCGGCGCCGAGTTCGACATTGCGGCCTTCCTGATTGCCCGCTATTTCGGCTTACGGGAATACGGCCGCCTGTTCGGTGTTCATCAGGGCCTCAACACGGTCGCCTCCGCTCTGGCGCCCCTGCTGTTTGCTGCGCTGTTCAGCCATACCGGGTCCTACGCCGCGATGTTGGTCTACTGCCTCGTATGTTCCCTCGTCGGTCCGGCGCTTCTGTTGACCCTGGGACGTCACCCGGGATTCAGCGGGGTTGTAGCCCTTGCTGGCCGAACCTGAGCCCTTCCTTATCTGGAGTCGAAACCATGCCTACCCTTACTTTTATCGAACACAACGGTACCCTCCACCAGGTCCACGGCGAAGTGGGGCAGTCCGTCATGCAGGCCGCGACCTTCGCGATGCTTCCCGGGATTCAGGGTGACTGCGGCGGCGCCTGCAGTTGCGCCACCTGTCACGCCTATGTGGATGAAGCCTGGGTGGACCGCTTTCCACCGGTAGCCGGGACCGAGGATGAAATGCTCGACAACGTTTCGGAGCGTCGTGCCAACAGCCGCTTGAGCTGTCAGTTGGTGATCGAGGAGGGTATGGACGGCCTGATGGTCCATTTGCCGGCCTCCCAGTACTGATCAGACCCTACTACAAGAAAGAACGGAGACAAACAGCATGACGCTCAACTCGGTTGTGATCGTCGGAGCGGGGCAGGGTGGCTTCCAGGTCGCGGCTTCCCTGCGCCAGGAGGGCTATCAGGGCGCCATCACCCTGATCGGAGACGAACCTGGATTGCCTTACCAGCGACCGCCCCTTTCGAAGGCCTACCTGCTGGGCAAGATCAGCGCCACGGCGCTGCTGTTCCGGCCGATGGATTTCTACACTCAGCAGAACATAGAACTGGTGCACGACCAGGCGGTGGCCGTGGACCGCAACAACCGCCAGGTCCGTCTCGCCTCCGGGCGTGCGGTGCCCTACGACCATCTGGTATTGGCGATGGGGGCTCACAACCGGCCCCTGTCGGTGCCCGGTGCCGACGCCCACGGGGTATTCGGCATCAAGACCAAGGCTGACGCCGATGAACTGGCGCCACTGGCGAAGGAGGCGCGCCATGTGGTGGTGGTCGGCGCAGGCTTTGTCGGCCTCGAATTTGCCGCGGTTGCAGCTGCCAATGGCGCGACTGTCCATGTACTTGAACTGGGCGATCGGCCGATGGCCAGGGCCATATCGCGGGAAATGTCGGATCTGTTCCGCGCGGCCCACGAAGCCTGGGGCGTCCACTTTGAGTTCCGTCAGGGCATCGGGCAGATCCTGAGCGAGGGGGGGAAAGTGAGTGGCGTGGTGACCGCCGAAGGTAAGACTCTGCCGGCCGATCTGGTGGTGTACGGCATTGGGGTGATTCCGAATGTCCAGTTGGCCCTTGAGGCTGGACTCGACATTGACAATGGCATCAAGGTGGACAGTAACCTACTGACCAGTGACGCCCACATATCGTCGTTGGGCGACGTGGCGTCCTTCCCGTGCATCCAGAACGGCCAGAAGCCGCTACGCCTGGAGTCGGTGCAGAACGCAGTGGACCAGGGGCGCGCCATCGCCGCCCGGCTGGTTGGTAAGCCGGCACCCTACACCGCGCTGCCGTGGTTCTGGACCGACCAGGGCAATCTCAAGCTGCAGATTGCCGGCATGTCGATGGGGTACGACAACACTGTTGCCCTCGGTACGCCGGAGAGCGGCCAGCTCTCCGTGCTGTGCTTCCGTGACGACCAGCTGGTTGCCGTGGAGTCCTGCAACCGGCCAGGCGACCACATGGCGGCGCGCAAGATCCTGGCCCGCCCGCCGCGTCTGACCCCGGCGGAAGCCCAGGTGCCGGGCTTCGAATTGAAGGCCTGGGAGGCGGCCAACCGGGATTGACCCCGGTACAGATTGACCGGCCGCCGGATCCGGTGGCCGGGAAGGGTCCAGAAGCCCACGGGCTTTCGGAGTTGGAGTGCCGGCTTGCCCGGCATACCGCATTTCGGAAAAGAAGAGAGGAGTCGAGACGATGAAGACGCTGTGGATCGGAGTGATGGCCGGATTGTTGATGGCCTCGGGTGCAACTTGGGCCGATGAGGGGGCTGATCTGGCCAAGGCCAAGGAGTGCCTGAGTTGTCACGCTGTGGACAAGGAGGTCGTCGGGCCTGCATTCAAGAGCGTGGCCAGGAAGTACAAGGGTAAGGCCAGTGCTGAAGACCTGCTGGTCCGGACCGTGGTCAAGGGGTCGCCGGATACAGGTGGTTTCCATTGGGGCACCAAGAAGATGCCGTCGCCCGGCGCCCGGGTGGCGGTGACGGAGGATGAGGCACGCGTCCTGGTCCGCTGGGTGCTCGCCCAGTAAGCACGAACCTTCACGGTTGTGATGCCTTCACTACCTGCGGTCGTGGAGGCGTTTTCTATATTTGCAGGGCATTTTCATCGGCCCTGCAGATGAAAGCGCCAGCTCAGGCGTCGGCGCCGAAGGCCAGCCAATAGGTGTCTTCCCGGCATAGGGCGGTCGGACTGTCGGTAAAGTCCTGGGTTGATCCGACGATGCGGATCGCCAGTGGAGCCCGTTCCGGTTGCTGGGAGTAACAGCGGCCGGTCGGCTTGGCATGGGGCTCCAGGTCGATGTCCTTGAGGCGGCCGGCTCCGATCACCGCGCAGCGTCGCAGCACAAGAGCCGCCTCTGCCTCCTCAGTGGATAGGATGGAGAGGATCTGGCGGGCGAAGCCCTCCCGCAGACTGAGGCCGCTAAAGGGCTCTGGGGCAACGATCATCTGTCCGTCCAGCTGCCAGTCGAGGTGATAGCCGTCATCCCGCACAAGGTGGGCTGAAGTGACACCGAGTTCGCTGCGCGGGACCTCGATCTGATAGCCGCGCCGGGCCAGTCCGGATGCCATCGTGGCAATGGCCAGGCCCGCCAAATCAAGCAGATGGGTGCACTGCAGACTGGCATCCACGTAACGAATCACGCTGTTTGCGACGACGGTCAGGGGCATTCCCACTAATGCCTCCAACTGGCCGGCTGCTGCGGGACAGGCGGTAAACGGATGGCGTGGCGAACTGCCTTCTACGGCTGTGACGATGCCGTGCCGATGGTGCGCGACGGCGCGGAAGTGATGGAAGTCGTCTTCTAGGGCGGCACGTACCTCACCCTCTTCGGTCGTGCTCCGCGAGCGGATTTCTACCCTGCGTCTGAAGACTTTCATGGGTGGGCTCTCTTTTCTCTGTGTTCGGTGAGGAGAATTTCTTGCGTGCTATAGACAGCGCGGGATTGTCTTGCCAATATATGAACAGTAACACATATTATGTTCATAATTAAGGATGGGACATGGGGCTACTTGAAGGCAAGGTCGCGCTGATCACAGGCGCAGGAGGAGGCATAGGCAAAGGCGTAGCACGACGCTTCGTCCGTGAAGGGGCGAAGGTCGTCATCGCTGAGATCGATGTGTCCAGTGGCGAGCAGGTTGCCCGTGAGCTAGTGGAGCTCGGGGGTGAGGCGCTTTTTGTGCATACCGATGTGACGTCGAAGGTCAGTGTGATTGCCGCCGTTGACACCGCGGCCAGTCATTTCGGTGGGCTGGATATCCTTGTAAATAACGCCTTTGTCCCATCGCCCAACGTGCTCCTCGAGGACAAGACTGACGAGGTGTTGGAGCGGACGCTCAAATCCACTATTTGGGCATCTTGGTGGGCGATGCAGGCGGCACTTCCACACATGAAACAGCGGGGTGGCGGCAAGATCGTCAACTTCTACTCCATCGACGTGGAGACAGGGGCATGGTTGCACGCCGACTACAACACGGCCAAAGCCGGCATTCTGGGACTGACCCGCAGCGCTGCGTCCGAGTGGGGGCGCTTCAATATCACCGTCAATGCGATCGCCCCCACAGCCATGGGCGCTACCTTCCATAAGTTGGCGGCAGAGAACCCCGGCTTCGCCGAAGCCTCCGCCGCGCTCCGCCCTCTCGGACGCAGCGGAGATCCTGAAGCGGACATCGCCCCGGCGGTAGTCTTTCTGGCCAGCGAGTTGTCCTGTTATATGACCGGCGAGGCCATCCATGTTGATGGAGGACTCCATTTACCCGGCTATAACTCACGCCCACGCGACGTGGCGGTGCGCGAGTACTGAGGGTGGCTGCCATCACGGGACGTGGTGCGGTGGGATCGGAGGGGGGCGTGGGGCGCCGCAATCGGCGCTCCGAGGAGACCATTGCGGCGATTCTAGCCGCGACGGAGGACATCATCCTTCGCTCCGGCTCGGAGCGAGTTTCCATTCTCGAAGTGTGTGAGAGGGCGGAGGTGTCTCGCGGAACCTTCTATCGCTACTTTTCTTCGCAAGGTGATCTGCTTGACGCCTTTT
This sequence comes from Zoogloea sp. GDB6, assembly GCF_056724105.1. NCBI lineage: Bacteria > Pseudomonadati > Pseudomonadota > Betaproteobacteria > Rhodocyclales > Zoogloeaceae > Zoogloea > Zoogloea sp. GDB6. Next base: position 2,648,427 of record NZ_CM161497.1, read on the forward strand.
CCCGCCACAAGCGGGATAGGTTCCATGCCGCGATGCTTTGCGCGGCACAGGTCAGTGACGATCCCGACGTGCGCTTCCGCGCTGTGGTGGACTACTTAGAGGCCTATCTAGAAAGTGGGCAGGCACGGCGGCTGCTCAAGGTTGCGCCAGAATATGCGCTTGGTTTTTTTCTGCGAATTTTTCACGACTCGGTTCTACGCTTGCAGGATGTACTTTGCGTTGTTTTCGATGCTTGGGATCTGCGCTTAGGCATTCGCATCGATCGCGAATTAGTTTGCGAGATGATGATTAGATATGTCCTGAGCGAGCTGCTGGCGCCGCAGGGCGCAAGTCCGCGAGAGCGCTCTGCGCGGATCGAGAACCTCGTTCTGGGCCTTGTGACTCGGCGGCTCAGCCCTGTCCCGGATCTCTGACTGGCAGGTTTTAGTTTGGCGGCAACAATATCTTAGCCGGAACCAAACTTTAGAACATAAGTATCAATTCTGTTAGCTAAATTTTTGGCTTTTTTCTAGAGGGTATAGCCAAAAGCAAGATAGTTTTTGTGCACTCCTTAGTATTAAACTTATACAGAGTTGCGTTTTATGTTTAATTTGTGCATGATATTTCCAGTGAATCGAGGCAACGACGAGTGCCCGGCGGCAGGAGACAAAGTGCAACAGGTCTGACGGAAAGGTTGTTTCCGTGGGGTCGGTGCGCGCGCTCCGGTGGTCGGGTTCGGGTTGCCAAGCCGCTCAATCCGAGAGCGCCCATCCCTGAGAAAGAGGACCGCCGACCATGCTGATCGACCTGCACGCCCACGCCCCGCACCCGGACTACTACGACCAGGACCCTTACTGGGGTCCGGCCTTCGAATCGCAACCCGACGGCGACATCAAGCTGCGCGTGGGGGACTGGATCCTCAGCCTGGGAGCCCCGGAACGGAAGGCGGCGCTGCGCAAGGCCAAGGCGGAAGGGCATGCGCTCAATGTTCAGGAATACATGGCCCGCTGGCGCGATCCGAAGACGCGTCTGGTTGGTATGGATGCGGCAGGACAGAGCGCGCAGGTGGTGTCGGTGCCTTCTCACTGCTACATGTACTGGACTCCGCTGGAGTACGCCTTGCCGTTCTCCCGCAAGGTCAATGATGTGTTGGCCGACTACTGCTCGGGAGCGCCGGATCGTCTGATGTTCTGGGCCCAGGCGCCGCTGCAGAACCCGCAGGAAGCGGCAAAGGAGCTCCGTCGTGCTTGCACCGAGTTGGGTGCCAAGGGCCTGGGGGCCGGGGGTTCCAACTTTGGGGGGCTGGAATTTGATTCTCCCGAGATGGATGTGGTGTGGGAGACCCTGTGCGATCTGGATCTGCCGATGTTCGTGCACGGTTACAACCAGTCGGTGACCTGGGGCAAGAACGCCAACAGCGACCGTTTTGAAACCACCGCCATCGTCGGCATGAACTACGACGAAACCAAGGCCTTCTGGTACCTGGTCAATGGCGGGGTGCTCGACCGTTTCCCCGATCTCAAGGTGTACATCACCCACGGTGGCGGCTTCGTGCCCTACCAACTGGGTCGCCTGGCGCAGACCAACCCGAACCTGGATGTCTATCACAACCAGAAGCCGGTGCTGGAGTACCTGAAGAACTTCTACTTCGATGTGGAACTGCACGAGTTGCCGATGCGCCAGGCGCTGATCGACGTGATCGGGGCGGAGCGGATCCTGTACGGGTCGAACTTCGGGGGCAGCGACGCGGTGCGCCATGACCTGACGGACGGGCTGCGCTTATCGGAGGAGGATCTGCAGAAGATCCGCTGGAAGAATGCGGTGGAGCTGCTGCATCTGGACCCGAGCAAGCTCGTCGAGCTCAACAAACCGGCCACGGTGGTCGCGTAAATAGGAGGTCGGACATGATCAGCCAAGAGCAGCGTGTAGTCGTGGTGGGAGCAGGCCTGATGGGGACGGGCATTGCGCATGCGTTTGCCAGCAGCGGCTTTGCTACGTCGCTGGTGGACAGCAACGTCGAAGCTCTGTCCAAGGCAGAGAAATCGATTCACGGGATTCTTGACGGTGGTGTGAAGCTGGGCAAGCTGGCGCCCGAGCGGGCCGAAGCGGCCAAGGGACGTCTCAGTACCAACGTGAGTCTGAAGGACGCCGCCGAAGGCGCCATGCTCCTCGTTGAGACCGTCTCTGAGAACCTGGCCGTCAAGAAGGCCGTCCTGTCCGAGGGTGCCGCCGTGCTGGCACCGGGGGCCGTCATCGCCACCAACACGTCGGCCTTGTCGGTCACCGAGATCGCCACCGCGGTGCCATCGCCCGAGCGGGTCATCGGCATGCACTTCTTCAACCCGGTGCACAAGATGAAGTTGGTGGAACTGGTGCTGGGCATCGCCACCGACGTCACCACCGTGGCGGTCAGCCGGGCGTGGTGCGAAGCGATCGGCAAGACCTCGATCCTGGTCAACGAATCACCGGGCCTGACCACCAGCCGCATGTCGGCGATGCTCGGCAACGAAGCCATGTGGATGCTGCAGGAAGGCACGGCCAGTGCCGAGGACATCGACACCGCGCTGCGCATGGGTTTCAACCACCCGATGGGTCCGCTGGAGTTGGGGGATCTGACGGGGTGGGACACCCGGCTGTCGGTGCTGCGTTACCTGCACAGCACGCTGGGAGAGAAATTCCGCCCCTGTCCACTGATCATCAAGATGGTGGCCGCTGGCCGCTATGGACGGAAGACGGGACATGGGGTGTACCAGTACGACGAAGCAGGCCAGCGTGTTCCGAACTCCGGTCTCAAGGCGAGCGCGCTATGAGCGCCCTTTACATCGTCGAAGCAGTCCGTACCCCGGTCGGCAAGTACAAGGGCAGCTTGGCCGGCGTGCGCGCCGACCATCTGGGTGCCCATGTCCTGAACGCCCTGCTTGAGCGGGCTGGAATTGCTGCCGAAGCCGTGGATGATGTCATCTTCGGTTGCGTGACGCAGGTCGGGGAGCAGTCCGCCAATATCGCCCGCACAGCCCTGCTCGGGGCTGGCTGGCCGGTGACGATTCCCGGTCTCACGCTCGACCGCAAGTGCGGCTCCGGGGAAGTGGCCGTGCATGTGGCCGCAGGCCTCATCGCATCGGGCAGCGCCGATGTCGTGGTGGCGGGGGGCGCCGAGAACATGAGCCGGGTACGCATGGGGGGCAACCGGGAACTTTACGGCGAAGCCTTCGGCTGGCTGGCCGCCGACAGGTACGAGCTGACCAGCCAGGGCGAAGCGGCTGAACGGGTCGCCGAGAAATGGCAGCTGAGCCGTGAAGCGCTTGACGCCTTCGCGCTCAGGAGCCATCAGAGAGCGGCCGCGGCGGCCGAAGCGGGCTATTTCAAGTCGGAAATCGCCCCGGTGCCGGTCAATGCCCTGAAGGACAAGACCTGGGCCGAACCCACCCTTGAGCAGTTCGGGGCGGATGAAACCATCCGCCCGGGCACGACCGCCGAGAAGCTGGCCACGCTGAAGAGCAGCTTCCGTCCCGAAGGCAGGATGACGGCCGGCAACTCGTCACAGATCTCTGACGGGGCTGCGGTACTGCTGCTCATGTCGGAGGCCGCGGTCAAGCGGTTGGGGGTCAACCCCAAGGCGCGGATCCGCGCCTTTACCACCGTGGGTTCGGACCCGACGCTGATGCTGACGGGCCCGATCGCGGCCACCCGCAAGGTACTGGGACAAGCCGGGCTGAGCCTGGGGGATATCGATCTGTACGAGGTGAACGAAGCCTTTGCGCCGGTGCCGCTGATGTGGCAGCGCGAGCTGGGGGCGGACCTGGAGAAGCTGAATGTGAATGGTGGTGCGATTGCGCTGGGCCATCCGCTGGGGGCCAGTGGCGCGCGGATCATGACCTCGTTGCTGCATGAGCTGGAGCGTCGGCAGGCGCGTTACGGCTTGCAGGCGATCTGCTGTGCCGGGGGAATGGGCACCGCAACCATCATTGAACGACTCTAGACAAAAAGCACCACCCTCGGAGAAAGCGAAAGACTATGAATATTGATCTGAGTAGCAAGCGCGTGATCGTTACCGGGGCGTCCCGGGGAATTGGCAGAGCGATTGCCCGGGCTTTTGCAGACGAGGGGGCGCGTGTCGCCATCTGTGCTCGTACCGCCGCTGCGGTGGAGGAAACAGGTGCAGAGCTGGCAAAGACTGCGCAGGCTGTGATTGCCCGTGCGGTTGACGTGACCGACACTGCAGGTGTGCGCCAGTTCGTTGACGAAGTCGCGGCCGAATGGGGCGGGGTGGACGTGTTGGTGAACAACGCCGGACAGGGAAAAGGCGGCAACCTGGATACCCTGACCCCAGAAGCTATTCTGGAGCACGCCAACATCCTGCAGATGGGCCACTTCCGCTTCATTCAGGCGGTGGTGCCTCACATGCGCAAGCAGCACTGGGGGCGGATCATCGAGATTAATGCGCTGGCTGGCACCATTCCGACGCCGGACGGCATCCCTTCGGTAATCAACCGGGCTTCGTGCATCGCGCTAGCCAAGTCCTTGGGCATGTCGCTGGCCAAGGAGAACATCCTGGTCAACACCCTCAACATGGGCTGGATCGACACCGGCCAGTGGGACCGTCACTACAAGGAAATGGGGCCGGGGTGTACCCGCGAGGAGTTTGACGCCATGGTAATGAAGGTGGTCCCGGTCGGTCGCTACGGCAAGCCGGAGGACGTTGCAGGGATGGCCCTGTTCCTCGCCAGCGATTACGCCAGCTTCATCAGCGCAGCCTCCATCGACATCGCCGGTGGTATGGGGGGGCAGATCGCCTACTACCCCACACTGAAACGTGATTTTGAGGCCTCCGTCCGGGCCCGGGTCACCAGTCCCACCGAATCCGGCGCAGCTGCCTGAGACGACAGGGAGACGGGCATGAGCAGGGAAGGGCCCCTATACGCCGCCCTGCAGCCTGACACACGTGAGTACTCAAGCCCATTTTTCCGGGGCGGAGGCGTTCTCTGCTCGTCATCGCCTGCTAGTGATCCTGACCGTCGTACTGGCGACCGGCGCGATGGTGGTCGAGGCGACCATCATCAACGTGGCTATCCCGACGATCATGCGCGAGTTCGCCATTGGGCCGGACGAGGCCCAGTGGCTGTCCACCGGTTTTCTCGGCGCAATGGTCACCACGATGTTACTAGCCTCGTGGTTCGAGCGCCGCTTTGGGCCCCGGACGACTTACACGGGGGCTCTGGTGCTATTCAGCCTCGCTTCCTTGGCTGGAGGTCTCGCCAAGAGCATTCCCCTGCTGATCGCGGCACGGGTCGCTCAGGGAGCCATCTCGGGTCTGGTCCAGCCCTTGGGACTGGTGGTGATATTCCGGGTCTTCGTGCCTTCCGAACGGGGGCGGGCGATGTCCGCCTTCGGCCTGGGCGTTGTGCTGGCGCCGGCGCTGGGGCCAGCCCTGGGTGGCTACCTGGTGGACATGGTGAGCTGGCGGGCGATTTTCTTCGTGACCCTGCCCCTTTGCATGTGCGGAGTCTTTCTGAGTCTGCGTCATCTGCCCGGGCGGGAGCCCAATACCTTATCCGAGCGCTTCGACGTGGTCGGCCTCGCTCTGATCGGATTGTTCATATTCTTTCTGTTGACCGCCTTTACGTTGGGGCATGTAGATGGCTGGACATCACTGACCTTCCAGTTTCGTCTAGGGCTCTGCTTCATTGTGGCGATGGCATCTTTCGGCTGGGAGATGCATTTCCAACATCCATTACTCCAGTTCCGCCTGTTCCACAATCCCCATTTTGTCGCTTCGGCGCTAGTCGCCTTCGCTTATGGGCTGGGTTTATATGGTTCCACCTATCTGGTGCCGCTCTACGTCCAGTCGGTCCTCCATTACGACGCCTGGTTGTCGGGCCTGCTTCTGATGCCAGGTGGGCTGGCAATGGCTCTGAGCATCATTCTGACAGGTCGCCTGCTCGATCACTTGGCTGCTCATCAGTTGATCGTGATGGGACTCCTATGTTTTGCAGCTTCGCTTCTACTGATTGCGCTGGTGGGTGTAGCGGACTCCTTTGTGGTGCTGGCGGTGTTGCTTGCTCTGGGGCGAGTTGGCTTGGGCATGACGATCCCGTCTCTCAATCTTGGCGCACTTCAGCTCATCGAGTCGCCCCAACTGGCTCAGGCGTCGGGAACGCTCAATTTCATCCGTCAGTTGGGCGGTGCAATGGGCGTGAATGCACTGACCATCCTCTTCAGTTGGCTCAATGAACGGGGGCTGCGTGCCGGACTTATCGCCTCTGCGTCCTTGGAGGAGGCCTTCGATGCCTGCTTTGCAGTTGTTGGAATCGCTTTTCTCCTTGCAGTGGTTCCTGCGCTAAGGATGCGTAAGAGCCCCATCAGTCCAGAAGGCGGCGATTAGGTCGCATGTTGAGAAAGGAAGTACAGAAATTTTGTATTCTGAAATTAGAATTAAAATCGGACTATAGAATTTTAGAAAAATGCTCAGTACAATGCAGTGAGCGTCGACGGGATGGAAAAGTCCTGCGGTGCTTCGAAGGATGAGGAGTCGATGGTGTTACGGAATCCCGCTAGACAGGGACCGGGACATCGGGGTCGCGGGCAGCCGTGATCATCATCGTCGTATCTGAGGAGACACAATAAATGATCAGAAACAAAGGTTTGGGTCGTGCACGGTTCCCCCTGCACGGTGTGGCTGCAGCCCTTGCAATCGGCTGGGGTGGTGGTGCGATGGCCGTCGAGATTGAGACCGACAACCCGGATCTGAGGATCCGCTGGGACAATACCGTGCGTTATAACCTCGGTATGCGGGCTGAGGGGCAGGACCGTCGACTCTTGAACAGTCCGAACTTTGATGAATCGGATAGCAAGTTCGGCAAAGGTAGCGTGGTGACCAACCGGCTTGACCTGCTGAGTGAGCTGGACCTGAGTTACAAGGGGCAGTTTGGTGCGCGTGTCACTGGTGCAGCCTGGTACGACAATGCCTACGACAACCACTCTGTGCATACGACGGCCCCCGGCGGCGCCTTCACCAGCTATTACAACAACGAGTACAACTCGACCGTCAAACGTTATGTGAATGGTCCGTCCGGTGAACTGCTCGACGCATTCGTATGGGCCAACATGGACATCGGCGCGGTGCCGCTGAACGTCAAGGTCGGCCGCCACACCAATATCTGGGGTGAGGGACTGCTGATCGGCGCCCATGCTATTTCCTATTCCCAGTCGCCGGTCGATGGTGTCAAGGCCGTGACCAGCCCAGGTATTGAGACCAAGGAGGTTTTCCTGCCCATCGGCCAGGTATCCGCCAAGGCCCAGGTGACGGATCGCCTGTCTATCGCCGGCCAATATTTCTACGAATGGGAACCCACCCGTGTTCCCCACTCCGGCACCTACCTGATGGGCGCAGACACCGCACCGACCGTGGATCGTCTGCCCAACGGCTGGGCCCGCGCCGAGTCGAAGAAGCCTGGCGGTACCGGCAACTGGGGCGTTGCGGCAAAGTTGAACATCGAGGAGATCGAATCGACCTTCGGTGCCTACTACCGGGAGTTCAACGACTACGCACCGGAGACCGGCGTTCAGTACCTCGGCGCGGCGGGCCCCTTCCGCTTTGTTTACCCGGAAGACGTACGCTTGATCGGCCTGAGCTTTGCTCGGGTGATAGGTCCTGTCAGCTTCGGCTCCGAGCTGTCCCTGCGCAAGAATGGTCACCTCAACTCGACCGGTGTCAGCTCGTTGAACAACACCGGAGCCCGTGGAGATACGTGGCACGCCATCGTCAATGGCGTGTATTCACTCCCCAAGACATCTTTCTGGGATGTCGCCAACCTCGTCGCCGAACTGGCCTATAGCCGTCTCGACAGAGTGACCAAGAACCCCGAACTGTACAAGGCCGTGGGCTATAACTGCGCGAAGGTTGGGGGGGCTGCAGGGAACAAGCTCGGCAACAAGCTGGACGGCTGTTCCACGGACGATTTCGCGCAGATCGCAATCAATTTCACGCCCCAGTACCTCAACATTTTCCCGTCTTGGGACATGGATGTCCCTCTGACGATCAACTATGGTCTGAGCGGCAACGCTCCGAGCGGCGGTGGCGGCTTTGAGCGCCTGATGAGTTGGTCTGCCGGTGTCAAGATGACATACGCGTCGCGCTATGAGTTCACCCTGCGCTATGCCGACATGGCGGCCGCCACGATCTACAACAGCACCGGGACGACGGTGCTTGGCGGTAACGGTTTGAGCAGTGCGGTTGGCGCCACGGATCGGGGTTGGCTGACCTTCACCTTCAAGACGGCCTTCTAAAGGCTGCAATCAGGAGACTAGGAACATGAAGAAGCACACAGCAGTTGCACTGTTGAGTCTGGCCATCGTCTCGGCGCATAGCCTGGCGGCCGTTACTGCCGACGAGGCCAAGGAGTTGGGCAAGTCGCTAACCAAGTACGGCGCGATCAAGGCCGGCAATAAGGAAGGCACGATTCCCGAGTACACCGGCGGCCTGACCAAGGCGCCCGCCGACTTCAAACCTAAGAGTGGTTTCTGGGCCGATCCCTTCAAGGATGAAAAGGCGATCCTGCGTATCGACGGCAAGAATATGGACCAATACGCTGACAAACTCAGCGAAGGCCAGAAGACACTGCTGAAGAAATTCCCTACGTACTACATGGATGTCTATACCAGTCATCGTACTGCAGCCGTTCCGGCTAAGGTCCTGGACGCCACAGTCCGCAACGCGACGACCTGCAAGACGCTGAAGAACGGCCTGGCAGTTGATGCGGCCTGCCGTGGCGGACTGCCTTTCCCGATTCCCAAGACCGGCAACGAAGTCATGTGGAACCTGTTGTTGCGTTACAAGGCCGACACCACAACCAAGTCATCCCGTTCGTGGGTGGTGGACTCTTCCGGCAAGGCCGTGATGACGGCCCAGCAGCAGACCCTGGAAGAGACACCGTACTACCACGCCGACCTAGATGGTCGTGACCCGCAGATGTACTGGCGTACCCATTCGCTCACCCAGGCGCCGGTGCGCAAGGCGGGCGAACTGACCGGTCTCGTGGACTTCCTCGACCCCACCGAGAAGCCACGCCGTGCCTGGGGATATACCCCCGGCCAGCGCCGCGTGAAGCTGGCACCGGAGTTCTCATACGACACCCCGGTGTCGAGCATGGGCGGCGTCACCCTGTTTGACGAGCTGTTCGTGTTCTCCGGCATGCAGGATCGTTTCGACTTCAAACTGGTCGGCAAGAAGGAGATGTACATCCCTTACAACGCCTACAAGCTGTACTTCGGTTGCAAGACCGATGAGCAATTCATGCCCAACCACGCCAATCCCCAATGCTGGCGCTGGGAGCTGCACCGGGTGTGGGTGGTGGAAGCCACACTCAAGCCGGGCAACCGTCACGTCTATACGAAACGGACCTACTACCTTGACGAGGACACCTACGGCGCAGGCATGTTCGATGCCTACGACCAGAGTGGCAAGCTGTACCGCTCCCTGTTCAATTCCATGGTTCAACTCTATGACGTGACCGCGCCCTACACGGTCAAAAATGTCATCTATGACTTCAATAAGGGGATGTACGCCCTCGTCAATGATGGCCTGGAAGGCGGTTATGGTGTGCTCGAAAAGCCCATGCTCAATCGGGATATGAACCCTGAGGCAGTCGTGGCGCGGGAAACAGCACGCTGATTGCGCCAGGCTCCGGGCGCCCATGCTGCGTGGCGTGCGGTCATCCGGGGCGCTTGTCCCTGGCCGGTGCCTTCCGCCGTGATGACGGACGGCGTCTCGGCCAGGGTCGCGATCAACGGAAAACGGGGATTCTGCTGTGAACATTCGATCGATTCGGGTAGGTTTGATCTCTCTTGCGGCACTACTTGCAGCGGGTGCTGCGGCCGCAGGCCTTCAAGCTGACGTCCTTACCAGTGCTGCCCGGGTCACGCCGCTGGCCTTGCGTAGTCCGCTGGTTAACATCACCAGCGTCGGCCCACGTATCGTCGGCGTGGGCCCGCGCGGGCACATTCTGATCTCTGCTGATGGCGGCAAGCTGTGGCGTCAGGCGAACGTGCCGGTTCGTGCCGATCTCACCGCCGTACGGATGCTTGACGCACGCCAAGGATGGGCCGTAGGGCACGATGGGGTGGTCCTGCGAACCGAAAACGGCGGTGCCGACTGGATTAAGGTGCTGGACGGACGTTCCGTGCGCCCCCTTCTGGAACAGAGCTACCAAGCGCGTGCTGAAGCAGGCGATGCGGAGGCGGTTCGCATCAAGGGCGAGATCGATCGTCTAATGGCCCAGTCGGCCAGCTCTAACGTGATGCCCAACCCCTTTCTCGATGTCATCTTCAGCGACGCCCGTGAAGGTTTCGTGGTGGGGGCCTTCGGGCTAGTCCTGCGTACCCGCGATGGAGGCAAGAGCTGGGAGCCGTGGATAGAGCGGGCCGACAACGATCGCCGCCTGCACTTCTACGCTGCCGCCAGCAATGGCAGCACGTTTTTCTTCGCTGGCGAACAGGGCCTGCTGTGTCGCCTGGACAAGGGCGCCGAGCGCTTCACGGCAATTCCGACGCCTTACAACGGCACCTTCTTCGGCGTATATGCTGCCCGCGGGCTGCTCGTCGCCCATGGCCTGCGTGGCAATGCGTGGGCAAGTGAAGACGACGGCGCGACCTGGCGCAAGATCGAGACTGGCGTCGAGGCCAGCATCATTGCCGCATTGCCTGCAGGCGGTGCACGTTTGATCCTGGTCTCCCAGGCCGGGCACGTATTTTCCACCACGGATGGCGGCCGGACCCTGGCGGCATTGCAGGTGCCCCGTCAAGGCGAAGTGCTTGCCGCCGCGCTGGTGGGCGACAAGCAGCTGGCGCTGACGCGTCATGGCGGTGTCAGCGTGCTTACGCTGCCCGCCGCTCAGTGATTTTCCAGCCAACAACAACGACAAGAGACAACCATGGCCGGCCATAAAGAGAACAGCGCAATGCCCGTGGTCCGGGATGTGGCCGATTTTGATCGGCGGTCCGGGAACATCCTCGAGCGTTTCATTTTCAATAACCGGGTGATCTTTCTGGTGGCCTGCCTGATTGCCACCCTGCTGCTCGGGTTTGCGGCTACCCGCATCCACGTCAACGCCAGTTTCGAACGGATGATCCCGATCGGCAGTCCCTACATCCTGAACTATCTGGAGAACAAGAAGGAGCTGCCGGGGCTGGGCAACACGATTCGTATCGTCGTGGAGAACAAGACTGGCGACATCTACGACCCCGCGTACCTGGAGGTACTGCGCAAGGTCAATGACACCCTCTACCTGATCCCCGGCGTTGATCGTTCGTGGATGAAATCCCTGTGGATGCCCATCGTCCGCTGGCGGGAGGTAACCGAAGACGGGATTACCGGCGGGGCCGTGATGCCCGCCAACTACGATGGCACGCCGGCGACAGTCGAGGCCCTGCGTACTAACGTGGCCCGTGCCGGCATCGTCGGAAAGTTGGTGTCCAACGATCTGCGCTCGAGCATGATCGTCACCCCCATGCTGGATGTGAATCCCCAGACCGGCGAGCCACTGAGCTACGGCGCCTTTGCCGATGACCTGGAGCAGAAGATTCGTGCCTTCGAGAGCGACAAGGTCGGCATTCACATCGTCGGTTTTGCCAAGGTAGTCGGCGACCTGATCGCCGGGCTGCGCGAGGTGATGATGTTCTTCGCCGTGTCGGTTGCCGTGGCGGCTGTCTTTGTCTACCTCTACACCCGCTGCCTACGCAGCACCGTGCTGCTGGTGACGGTGGCTGTCATCGGCGTGGTATGGTTGCTCGGCCTCATGCAGTTGCTGGGCTACGAACTCGACCCGTATTCAATACTGGTGCCTTTCCTGATCTTCGCAATCGGCCTGTCCCACGGTGCCCAGAAGATGAACGGCATTATCCAGGACATCGGCCGTGGCACCCATAAATACGTGGCGGCCCGCTACACCTTCCGGCGCCTGTTCATGGCCGGCCTGACTGCGCTGCTGGCCAACATCGTCGGCTTTGCGGTGCTGGTCATCATTGACATTCCCGTGATTCGTGATCTGGCGATCACCACCTGCGTCGGCGTCTCGGTGCTGGTGTTCACCAAGCTGGTTCTGATCCCCGTGACCCTGTCCTACATCGGCGTCAGCGAATCGGCCGCTCGTCGGGCCGTGGAGGAAGAGTCGGGCACGCAGGCGCCGCGCACCGTGATCGGCCGCCTGTGGGCGCGGCTCGACGTGCTGACAGAGCACAGGTGGGCTATCGGCATGATCGCCGTGGCCGTTTTGATCACTGCCGTCAGCACCGTGGTGATGAAGGATCTGCGCATCGGCGACCTGGATTCCGGCGCCCCCGAATTGCGCCCCGAGTCCCGCTACAATCAGGACAACGCCTACATCACCGCCAACTACGGCCTGTCCAGCGACCAGTTCGTGGTCATCATGAAGACAGGGGCAGAGGGCTGCCGACTGTATGACTCGCTACGCCAGATGGACGATCTGGCCTGGGCATTGCGCCAGGATCCGGGCGTGCAGACCACTACCTCGCTGGCCGAATCCGTCCGTTCGGTATCGTCGGCAATGTTCGAAGGTAGCCCAAAGTGGCTGGCCCTGAGCCGCAACCAGGCAATCATCGATGCATCGGTGTCAGCCGCGATGATTGCGACCCCGGACATCACCAACCAAGGCTGCTCCGTGACGCCGCTGGTGGCCTACCTGGCCGACCACAAGGCCGACACCCTGAGCCGGGTGCTGAAGATCGCCGAGGACTTCAAGCTGCAGCAGGCCGCTCCGGGCAGTTCCGGGCAGCCCGTCGAATTCCTGCTCGCAGCGGGTAGCGCTGGCATCGAGGCCGCCACCAACATCGAAGTTCAGAAGAGCATCGTCACCATGTATCTGGCGGTGTACGGGGCCACGGCGCTGTTGTGCCTGATCACCTTCAGGAGCATTCGCGCCACCATCGTCGCGCTGATTCCACTGGTGATGACCACTATCATCTGCAAGGCGCTGATGGTGTGGCTGGGTATCGGCCTGAAGGTTGCCACCCTGCCGGTGATCGCCGTCGGTGTCGGGGTAGGGGTCGATTACGCCCTCTACCTGCTATCAGTGCAGATCGCCGTGCAGCGCCGCGGTGACACCCTGCGCATGGCTTACCGACGCTCGCTGGATTTCACCGGCAAGGTCGTCGCCCTGGTGGGCATGACGATGGCCGCGGGGGTGATCACCTGGGCCTGGTCGCCAATCAAGTTCCAGGCCGACATGGGCATCCTGCTGACCTTCATGTTCCTGTGGAACATGCTCGGTGCCTTGGTCCTGATCCCGGCCCTGTCGCATTTCCTGCTCAACCCGAAGCCCCGGGTCGCCGCCCTGGCCACTGCCTGAGGCGCGTCGCCCAGACCTCACAACCCAATTACCGATAAGCACGCCGACCGGCCGGATTCGTTCCGGCCAGGGACCGGTGCGCGCAATTTGAAGGAGACAAAAGCAATGTTCGACCTGTTGATGAGCGCCGACATGATGGTTCCGGATCCCGATGCAATGGCGGATCTGCTGGTCAAGAAGCTGGGCATCCATTCCCACCCGAACTGGCGCCAGGCCTTCGACAATCACCCCTACATCGCCCACTTCCTGCGGGTGCACAAATCCCTGGCGGTGTCGCCGACACGGGTCGAACCCCAGTGGCACCTGGATCGCCCGAACCCCGGCGACCCGCTGTTCCACGACTTCCTCGAAAGCCTGATGGCGTACCAGGGCCCGCATCGCCCGATGCTGACGCACTCCATTGTGCTGGCCTGCCAAGGCCCCAAGTTTGATGCCTTGGTCGACAAGCTGATGCGCCGCCGCCTGCCGTTCCGCATGGCCCAGCGCACCCCGGAGATGCCCTTCGACCGCCTGTGGCTTGGCGTAACGCCGGAAGATCCGCACTACCGCCCTGTGGTAGACGGCGGCTTATGCATCGAGGTGATGCCGATGGAACCCCTGCAGATGCCCGCCGACACCTTTGCGACACCGGCGCCGCAGCCGCGCGATCAGAAGCCGGGTGACATGGTTCGCGTGACTGCCCGCGGCTTTCTGGTACGCGATCTGGACCACACCCTGCGCTGCTGCTCTAGCAACCTCGACTGGGAGCCCGTCGGCGAAGTCGAGGCTTTGCACCGGGAGGGCTATCGCCGCGCCACCATGGGCCTGACCCTGCAGAACAGTGCTTCCCTCGATGTGATCGAGGCGACCCGCTGGGATAGCGAGGCTGGACTCTATCTGAACAGCTGGGGTCCTGGCCCGTACTACATCCGGATTGCGGTGAACGGCCTCGCCGCGAAGGCAGAAGACCTGCGTGCCCGCGGTGTGAAATTCACCTGGGTGCAGGAGTCGGAAGCGGTTGGCGGCGGTTCGCTGATCAAGATCGACCCTGCCGAACTGAACGGCCAAGTCTTCGAATTCGAGGAGTGCTGAAATGGGCAAAGCAACTCCAGTGGTTACAGCCGTGACGGAGGTGATCAACCCCGCCGTCACTCTGGTGCGGGAAGGCGGGATTGGCTGGGTGGTGCTTAACCGGCCGGGGCAGATCAATGCCATCAACGACGACATCCGCTGTGGGGTGCCGACGGCCCTGGCGACCCTCGATGCTGATCCGCAGATCCGAGTGATCGTCTTGCGCGGCGAAGGCTCGCGTGGCTTTTGCGCCGGGGCCGACATCAAGGAGTCACGGGGCCCTGAGTCATCAATCGAGGTGCGCCGGCGTATGGAGCGGGCGCGCTGGATCGAGGCCCTCGACAGGATCGAGAAACCTGTCATTGCCGCGCTCCACGGCTACTGCATGGGCGGCGGGATGGAGTTGGCACTGGCGTGCGACATCCGCTTCGCCGCACCGCAAGCCATTTTTGCGCTACCCGAGACCGGCCTTGGCCTGATTCCGGGCGGCGGTGGCACACAGCGTTTGGTCCGGGTGATCGGGCCGGGGAGGGCGATGGATGCACTGCTCACCGGCGAGCGCTATACCGCCGAACAAGCGCGAACCATTGGCCTGATAACACGTATCGCGAGCAGCGACGAAACGCTGCTGGAGGAAGTCGCCGAGTTCGCCAAGCGCATCGCCGTGAAGCCGCCGCTAGCCACTCTCTACGCGAAGCGGGCGGCCCGGGCGGCGCTGGATTTGGACCTGAAGAAAGGCCTCGACCTGGAACTGGATCTGTTTGCGATGCTGGCCCCGACATCGGACGTCAAGGAGGCCGCCCAGGCCTTCCGCGAAAAACGCGAACCCCGTTTCTCCGGCCGCTAAGGCCCGAGCGTATTTATCACAACAGGATTGGACGGAGAGCAGCCATGACAAGAAAACTTGAGGGGCGTATAGCAATCATTACCGGTGCAGGCGGTGGGCTCGGCGCTGAGTGCGCTCGCGTGCTGGCTTCCCACGGAGCCGGGGTCGCGGTGGTGGACGTCAACGGTGCAGCAGCCGCAGCCATGGCCGAGAATATCCGGGAGAGCGGAGGCAAAGCGATTGGCATCAGCACCGACGTGTCGCAGGAGGCCGACGTCAAGGCGATGGTCGAGGCCGTTGTGGCCCACTTCGGGCGCATCGACGTGCTGCACAACAACGCGGCCATCCTCAACGTCGAGCAACGCCAAAAGGATCGGGATGTCATCAATATGGACGTGGACGCCTGGGACCGGGCAATGGCGGTGAATCTGCGCGGCGCCATGTTGTGCTGCAAGCACGCCATTCCTGAGATGCTCAAGATCGGTCGCGGATCGGTGATTTTCGCAACCTCCGGCCTCGGTGCCCAGGGCGACGTGACCCTGTCGGCCTACGCTGCTTCCAAGGCAGGGCTGATGATGCTGGCCAAGTCCATTGCAGCCCAGTATGGCAAGCAGGGCGTGCGTTCCAACGCGCTGCAGATCGGCCTCGCACCGGCAGAAAACGCCCACGAGACGATGCCCGCCGCGCTACTCGACATCATCCGCGAGAACCACCTGACACCAGAGCTGGGCACCCCGCGGCAGATAGCTGACGTGGTGGCCTTTCTGGCTTCGGATGAGTCGTCCTTCATTACCGGTACGACTATCGTCGCCGATGGGGGGTTTGGGAGCCATACGCCGTCGATGGTGGGCATGAAAGCGTTGTTCGCCCAATCCGGCAGCAACAAGATGTAAGGGGGAGCCATGCGTGCAGCTGTGATTACAGAACGGGGTGCGGCCCCGGTCATCCGCGATTTTCCGGCCCCCTCGGCTCGTGAGGGGTGCATTCTGATAGACGTGGACACCGCTGGTCTGGGCGGCTGGGACGTGCTCGGAGCCTATCGCTTGGGAGTGGAATACCCCTGCGTGATTCGTGGTGAAGGTGTCGGCCGGGCGCCGGACGGACGTCGGGTGTACTTCGGCGAACGCTCGGTGCTGCCCTACGGAGCCTGGGCCGAGCAAACGCTGGTCCCGGCCGACGAGGTATGGGATGTACCCAACGACGTGGACGACCGGACAGCAATTTCGATGGGCATCGCTGCCACCGGCGCGCTGGTTCCGCTGGAACAGGCCAACATGAAGCCAGGCGAGAGTGTATTGATCCTCGGGGCCACCGGCACCCTCGGTCAAATCGCCCTGCAACTGGCTCGCCACCTGGGCGCCGGCCGGGTAGTGGCTGCGGCCCGCAACGGCGCGGCGCTGGCCCGACTGGCCGAACGCGGCATCGCCGATGCGACGGTTCAGCTTGGTGGTGGCAACGACGTGGCGGCCCTCAAGGCTGCCTCCGGTGATGGCTTCGACGTGGTGCTCGATCTGGTGTGTGGCCAGCCCATGCTGAACGCTCTCAAGGCCACCCGCTGGGGAGCACGCATTCTGACTATTGGGACAGGCGCGGGCCGACAGGTGAATCTCGATATCGCCGATTTGTTGTTCCGAACGCTGTCTTGCGTGGGTACCGGCCAACGTCCACCGGCCGATCGCCGTGCAATTTGGGAGCGTCTGCTGCGCATTGCCCTTGAAGAGAACATCGTCGTCGACTACGTGGATTATAGCCTCGACCAGGCCGCTGATGCCTGGGCCGCTCAGGTAGATGGTCCGCACGCCAAGATCACGGCCCGCATCCACGGTTGATCAACACAATCCCAGGGCGCAGGGAGATGGGTGATGGTCAGTGGTGGGCGGTCTCACTTACAGAAGCAGTGGGCAATAACAAGCCCCTCTCGGTGGTGTGCGAAGGAGAGGAGCTGGTGCTGTTCCGCAACGCAGCCGGCAGGGCTTTTGCGCTGGAGGATCGCTGCCCTCATCGGCGAGTGCCGTTGTCGCCCGGCGTACTCACGCCGGGCGGGCTGCAGTGTCCGTATCACGGGTGGACCTTCGACGGTGCCAGCGGGGTATGCAGGGAGATCCCGAACCTCCATGCGGACGAGCGTGTGCCGAGCCGCCATGCGGCCAGGGCTTTTCTGGTGGCCGAGGCCGACGGCTTCATCCACGTCTGGCGTGGGAGCGGCGCACCCACTGGTGTGCTGCCGAGCGCGGCCTACCGGCCGATTGGCCGCGAGTACAGCGGTTCTGCGGTGGTCAACATAGTCCACGGCACCTATCTGGAAACCATGCTCGACGGCCCGGAGTGCCTGTTGGCGTTTCCTGGCGTGACAATCACCGACTTCTTCCTCGGCGACCCCCGGCGAGAGGGCGAGCATCTAGTCCTCGATCGCGGCGGCGTGTGGAAAGGTAAGGGTATCGGCCCGGCGTTTGTGCGGGATCATCCGCTGGTGCTGCGGACCCGGGTGCCGTTGGCCGGTGGCGCGATTTTCGTCGAGCTACTGACGGCTGCCGAGGTGCCCCTGGTTACGATATTTATTGCTTCGACGGCCAACCGGCGTGGAACCACCAGCCTCAACTGGCGAGGCTTCCGGCACGCTCATCATGCCCCCGGCGCGCCCTTTGCTTGGCGGCTTCGGAGAACTGCCGGACGGGCGCCATTTGAAGTCTTGCCGGAGGTAAAGGGCAAGTCGATAGCTGCCCTGCGGGTTGCCCCGTCCCTTGAACTGGCCACAAGTCGAATGCGGCAGGGAGCAGAATGCAGAGGAGAGCACAATGAGTGACATTGCGATTGCCGAAGTGGGTGCCGCCGACGGTAGCGAAAACTCGCGCCAAGCCGACTGGGTACCAATCCATTTCGACCTGCGCGACACCTGGTTTCCAGTGGCCTTCAGCGCCGATATCGGCACTCAGGCTGTGCGTCGCATCGTCCATGCCCAGCCCTATTACCTGTGGCGGGACAGGGGCCGGCTCCGTGCCGCCGAGTTTCGCCCGGACCAGCTTGAACCGTTACGCCGTTCGGCCACCGCTTTTACCGGCGGCACCGGCCACTATCCGGTCACCGAGCGTTACGGCTACGTGTGGGCTTGGTATGGCAACTCGGACAACGCCGACCTGGCGCTGAATCCCTGCATCCCCTTCCTGCCGGTTGATGGGAGCAAGATTCCCCGTTACACCCAGCGCACAGTGCGCTTCGATGCGGCCTCGCCGCTGTCGGTGGAAAACCTGATCGACCTGACCCATGCGGACTTCCTGCACGCCAACGCCATCGGTGACGGACGCTGCGAGTCGGACATCGTCGAGGTGCAATCGACCTCGGAGACAGTTACCCGTACCCGTATCGTCACCCGCAAGTCGGTGGCGCCGGTGATGCGCTGGATCGGTGGGGTGCGCGCCAAGTACCAGGACCTGCGGGCGGTACTGCACGTGCATTTGCGCAATAATCTGGCCATCTCCTATCCCAGCTTCAGTTCTGGTTACGCAATTCCTAACGTGCAGCCCTTCGTGCCGGTCGGGCGTCACCGTTCGCGGGTGGACCAGACCAACTATACGGTAGCCGCACCAGCCCCGTTCCGTTGGCTGATGCCGCGTATTTCCTACGTGATCCAGCCTCAGGATAACGCCGTGCTGCGCCCGCAGAACGAGCGCTACTTCGACGCCGACGGGCGGCGGGACTTGAGCTCCCGCTTCGATGCCCCCGGTAACCGCTATCGGCTACTGATGAGGCGCCTTGCCGAACGGCAGCGTCAGGGGGATTTCAGCTACGCGGCCGACGCCAACCCGAGTGCCGATATTTCTGTTGTGCTCGGCATGAATGGCTGAGCTTCTGTCGCCGCGGCATCCTTCCCGGGCGGGCTATCTCGGTACCACGGTGATTCTGGCCGGGTTGGCCATGGTCGGACCGTTCTCGATCAATACCTATCTGCCGTCCTTTGGCGAGATGGCGGTGGTGCTGGGCACCGACCGGACCGCCCTTCAGCAGACGGTGTCGATCTACTTTGCGTCTTTCGCCTTCATGGCTCTGTGGCACGGATCGATTTCCGATTCGCTGGGGCGCCGCCGGGTGGTGCTGGTGGGGCTCGCCGTGTATGCACTGGCCTCCGTCGGCTGCGCTCTGGCCACCTGTGTCGAGCAGTTGTGGGTGTTGCGCGCCTTCCAGGGCTTCTCGGCGGGGGCCGGCATTGTGATCGGCCGTGCCGTAGTGCGTGATCTGCACGAGGGGCCGCGCGCCCAGCGCATGATGTCGCATGTGGTGATGATGTTCGGGTTGGCGCCGGCGATCGCACCGCTGGTAGGGGGCTGGCTGCAGGCGGCCTTTGGCTGGCGTTCGGTGTTTGTTTTTTTGTGCCTGCTGGCCCTCAGCCTCTTTATGGCAGTGGCCGTGCGGCTGCCCGAGACGCTACCACCGAATAAACGCCAGCCTTTCAATCCTTCTGCGCTGGCGCGGGGCTACGTGGGGGTCTTCGGTAGCCTGTCTTTCATGACCTGGGCACTGGCCTACGCGTGCATGTTCGGTGGCTTTTTCTTGTATGTGCTGTCGGCGCCGGTGTTCCTGATGCAGCACCTGGGCCTCGGCGAGACGGACTTCCTGTGGCTGTTCGGCCCGGCTACCGGGGGGCTGATGCTGGGTTCGGCCCTGGCCGGACGGGTTGCCCAGCGGTGGTCGCTGCCCACGACTCTCAAGTGCGCTTTTTTGATCATGGCGTGCGCTATGTGCTACGACATCGTGGTGTGCCTCTTTGCCCCTGCCGGTGTCGCCTGGTACGTGATCCACATCTTCGTATTCAATCTGGGCATGTCACTGGCCATCCCGACGCTGACCGTACGGGGGCTTGATTGCGTGCCGGAGCGTCGGGGCATGGCGTCATCGGTGCAGTTATTCGTACAGACGGCCTTCAATGCACTCATCGCTGCCGTGCTTGCGCCTTTGTTGTGGGGCTCACTGCTGAACCTCGCACTTGGAGCCGCCGGTTTATGCCTGTGTGCCGGGCTCGGTGTGCTGCTGGCAGCGCGACTCTCCAGATGAGGGGCGTTTCGCCAGCAGCGCTGGATGAATCGAATCAGGCCTTGGCAATCTTGCCCTCAGCTAACCTTTTCGCCTGCCAATAGCCTTTGAACAGAATCAGCGGCATGCGTAGCAGCGTTCGCCAGCTGAGCAGCTTGATGGCCTGCCAGCAGTCCTCCGGCTTGATGAGGATCACTGTGGACATCGAGCCCATGACCTTGCCTTTCATGACGAGATTGTCGCCATCCCGCTGGATCGATTTGACTTCCATCATCTCGACCCCCTCCCTGCTGAACATCTTCATGGTCTGGCTGCTCCTTGCTGGTTAGGCGTCGACCAGCTTGTCGAAGTCCATGTTGAACTCCTCCATCAGCACTCGGGCCACGTTACGGCCCGATGATGCGGTGACGCCTCCTCCGGGGTGGGTACTGGCGCCGGCCATGTAGAGTCCATCCACCGGCGACTTGTACTGGCCGTAGCCTGGGGCTGGGCGGTTGCCGCCGATCTGCCAGTTGTAGGATCCGAAGTGCAGGATGTCGGCACCAATCATGGCATTGTTGTGGCGTTCGATGTCCAACGGAGTCATCCACGAGAAGCCGATGATGTTGTCGTCGTCCATATTGGTGGTGAGCTTGCGCAGGTCATCGAGGAAGCCGTGGGCAACCTCCTTGCCGATCTCGTCCCACTTCTGCGGGCCACCCTTGACGTTGTAGGGGGCGAAGGCGTACATGTTGAGCACACGCTTACCGTCCGGAGCACGGGTTTTGTCGTATACGTCCTGCATGACGTAGGCGATGAAGTCGCGGCGGGGGATTCCGTACTCGAGGTCGGAGAAGGCGCGGGCGAAGTCTTCCCAATTGGAGTGGGAACGCTCGACCCAGAAGAAGTCATCTACCGCCGGGCCAACCTTGTACTGGGGTGCCTCGTGCAACGCCAGGTGGAGGTTGAAGGGCTGGAAGCTGTTGTGCTTGAGACCGCGGATACGTGGCTCGAAGCCCTCCGGCAGGCTAGCGCCGGGCACCATATGGGGAAAGACCTGCTTGACGTGCATCGTCGAGATGACCGCACGACTGGCAATGATCTCCTCGCCGGATTCCAGCACCACGCCGGTGGCCTTGCCACCTTCCATGCGCATCTGCTTCACCGGGGCCGACGTACGCACCACGCCGCCATGGGATTCGAAGCATGCACGCAGGGCATCAGCGAAGGCGCCTGAGCCGCCGACCGGAATGCCCACGCCATAGCGGTGCATGAAGGGCAGGATGATGTAAAACCCGAAGCCGGTCCCGTTGTTGAACGGGTTCATCATGGCTTCAGAGGCGTAGCGGGCGAGGGCGATCTTGACCTTGTCGTTTTCGAACCATTCGCAGATGAAGTCCCATGCACTCATGGCCTGGGTGCGCATTAGCTCTTGGCCGACGACACTCTGCTCCATCATCACGGCCTGGGTACTGGCGCTGGGGGGCGAATGGAACATGCCCATCACCATCATGTCGAGGTTCTGGAACACCTGATGGTTGAAGCGCCGATAGGCTTCGGCATCCTTGGCCGAGAACTTGGCGATGGCCTGGCAGGTACGTTCCAGGTCAGTATAGAACTCGAGGGTGGTGCCGTCGTCGTAAAAGATGGCGGTCATCTTGTCCGGGTTGATGTATTTCAGCCCGAACTTCGATTTGAGTTCCAGTTCGTCGTTGCGCAGCAGCGGGTTGGCCTGCAGCAGGGTGTGAGCCACCGAGCAGACGTCGTGTTTGAAGCCCGGCACGGTCAGTTCGCGGGTCATCACGCCGCCACCGACCTTGTCGTTCTTCTCTACAACGCACACCTTGAGGCCTGCCTTTTGCAGGTAGCAGGCCGCCACCAGCCCGTTGTGGCCGCCACCGGCCACGACGATGTCGAATTTTTCGCTCATGATGGGGAATCTCCCGAGTCAATTCGTTGGCGCAAGCCGGCCCCTGCCACGGCTGGACGCCGATGGCATGAAGGGGCCTGCGGCTTGCGGAGGTGGGGCTTAGAGCGCCGTTTCGGCGTCGGCCTGCTTGAACATGGCGTTGATATCGCCCGAGGTGACCGGCTTGCCGGTTTCACGCTTCGGCGCGGCACCGCCCATGCCGAGGGCAGGGGCTGTGTTCACTCCCTTAGCCTGGGCCTGGGCGCGCAGAGCACCGACGGTGCAGTTTTCGCGGCCGAGCAACTGGAAGGGGTTGTAGTTGAATTCGCGCATCACGTTCAGGTGAGTGACCTTGTTGATGGTCTCGTCCGACAGGTGCTTGAAGCTCTCCCACACCACTTCCGGGGAGTTGGGCCAAGTGCAGTCCGAGTGGGGATAGTCGCATTCCCAGCCGACCATGTCCTCGCCGATGTGCTTGAGGTTCTGCAGGCCGAAGTCGTCTTCGATGAAGCAGGTGATGATGTGTTTCTTGAAGACCTCGCTAGGCTTTAGACCGCCGAAGTCAGCGTTGGTCCAGGCCTTGTGATGGCGGTGGGTGAAGTCGGCGCGCTCGAGCAAGTAGGGGATCCAGCCGATTCCGCCCTCCGACAGGGCCATCTTCAGGTTCGGGTACTTCTTCCACATGGGGGCCCAGATCCAGTCGGCCGCCGAATTGGCGATGGAAATCGGCATCGAGGTGATCCAGGCGTCGATGGGCGACAGATCAGAGGCGTGGTCGGCCTTGGCGCCTGTGCCGATGTGGCAGTTGATCACCACACTGTTGTCGGCGCATGCCTTCCACATCGGATCCCAGTACAGGTCGTGGATGGACGGAAAACCGTGCAGGGCAGGGTTGTCGGAGAAGGTGATGGCGTGCACGCCGAGCTTGGCCATGCGGTTGATTTCGGCAGCAGCGGCGACCGGGTCCCACCAGGGTACGATCGCTAGTGGTATGAAGCGGCCGGGGGCCGCGTTGCACCAGTCATGCAGATGCCAGTCGTTATAAGCCTGGATCGCGGCGAGGGCAACTTCCCGGTCCGGGTGGGTCTGGAAGCGCTGGCCAGCAAAGCCGGGGAAGGTCGGGAAGCAGATGGAGCCGAGCACGCCGTTAGCGTTCATGTCGTCCACGCGGGCCTGGATGTCCCAGGTGCCGCGGCGCATGTGCTCGTAGCCCAGAGGCTCCATGCCGTACTCTTCCTTGGGCCTGCCGACCACCGAATTGAGACCCATGTAGCCAGTGGCGCGTCCTTCAAACACCCAGACGTCCCGGCCACCGCGGCTTTCGATATGCGGTTCCCGGCCCTTGAACTTAGCCGGCATGTGGCGGGCAAAGGCGTTTGGGGGTTCGATGGCGTGATCGTCAATACTGACGAGGATGAGGTCTTCGAGTTTCATATCTTGTCTCCTGACCGTCGCCCCTAATGCAGGGGATGGACGGCGTATGTAGTTTTCTTGTTGATCCAGCGATCAGAGAATGATGCCCAGATTGGGAGTGCCAATGACTACCTGGTCAAGCAGGATTTCCCGGCGGGCCAGCTTCAGGCTGCCCTCGACCCGGCGCAGGATGTCGTAGCGCACGCAGGGGATCAGGTCGAAATAGTCGAAGTCGAAGCGGCTGCGGGTGACAAGCAGGTAGCTTTCCACCTTGAATTCGTCGGCCTTGTCGGTCTTGTAGACGCGAACATTGCTGACCATGCGCTTGACACGGGATGGGGGGTCTTCGCCCCAGGCGCTCTTGGTGTCGGTGATGCGCTTGACCCGCATCATCATCGAGCCGTAGCTCTCATGGAGGTGCTGAACGGTGCGAATGTAGGTCTGGTCGAACTGGGCGGT
This sequence comes from Zoogloea sp. GDB6, assembly GCF_056724105.1. NCBI lineage: Bacteria > Pseudomonadati > Pseudomonadota > Betaproteobacteria > Rhodocyclales > Zoogloeaceae > Zoogloea > Zoogloea sp. GDB6. The sequence continues at coordinate 2,672,428 of NZ_CM161497.1, forward strand.
TGACCGGGTGTGACGCAGCGGGGCGTTGTATTCCAGATCCTGGGTTAGCAGTTCGCCCCATTCAGCGAGGCGGAGGTTGTCAAGCATCTCGGCTTCGTCATAGAGAAAGTCGAGGATCTCGTTGTACTCCGGGCTACCGATGGCAAGGCGATTGGCGCGCACGGACGGGGGCAGCGGGGTAGGTTCAAGAAGGTTCTGCAGCATGGATGTCTCCCGAATGTGGTCAGGTTGGATTGGCGTGTCGATCAGCTTTCGGCCGTCATCAGTTCGTGCCAGTACTGCCACCAGCGCCACTGGGTATCGTCCTTGGTGAAGCCATCGCCCACGTCGCCAGGGCCGGGCCAGCCTTCGGGCTTGCCGGTTTCGTACATGGCCTGGTACTTGAGGGTGATGTGCTTGCTCATCGCGCCCTTCGCTGCAATGGTCTGGTGCGGCCAGGTATCGGAGTCGTCCTGCTCGACCATTCCGGAGGTGCCCAGCAGCTGAACGCCGAGACGCAACATGGTTGCCTTAAGTTGAGGCGGGGTATCCTTCTCGGCGAGGATCCAATTTACAAACTCTAACTTGTCCGGCCCCTTGGGTACGTAGGCATGCAGCGCCATTACACCGACCACACCGTCTGGCGTCGGGATGTAGACGAACTCGAACAGCCCGTTGGGAAAGAAGTTGCCGACCTGGGGCGGACGCCAGGTGATTATCTTCAACTGGTCTTCGCTCAGGTTGCGGAGCAGTTCCGGGATCATTTCCTGGGTGACGCCCGGCGGCGGGAGGGCTTCAAGCTTCTCCTTGACCGACAGTTCGGACGGGTCCTTGCCAGTAAGGCGGCGGATTTTCCTGTCCAACTCAATGCATCGCATGGTGTGGGCGTGGGCCGTGTAGACCTCGGATCCGTACATTTCCGGGGTCAGATCGCCACCACCACCTTCGCTGCCCGGCTTGCGGTAGGGGCCAACTTCGGACAACCAGCGGTGCAGGGTCAGAACATGGAAGCCGTCGGAGGCGGACTGCTCGCAAGCGGTCTTCCAGTTGGCCCGAATTGTGAAGCGCTGGGGAGGACCAAGGACTTCCATGCCTTTGTCGGTGCGACACCAGAGTGTGTCGAAATACCATTTGGCATCGCCAAGGAACTCCTCGAAGCTCGGGCCTTCGATGTTCCAGGTGGCGAAGATGAGGCCACCATAAATGGCCACGCGGGCTTTCTTGAGACCCAGTTGCTCCTTGCTCAGCAGTTTGCCGTGCATGGACTCCTTCTCGACAGGGGCGCCGATGAAGTCGCCGTTCGGCTTGAAGGCCCAACCATGGTAGATGCACACATGTGCCGGGGTGTTACCGCAATCGAGGGTCGAGATCTTCATGCCCCGGTGCGGGCAGACGTTCAGGGATACATGTACCCCGTCCTTGTCCCTGGCCACCAGTACGGAGTCCGAGCCGAGGTCACGGATCATAAAGTCCCCAGACTTGGGGATCTCGGTTTCATGACCGAGGAAGACCCAGGTCTTGGCGAAGATCCGCTCCATTTCCAGTTCATAAAGCTCCGGGTCCGACAAGGTCCGCATGGCGACTTCCCGGGTTTCCAGATTGATTAAGTCGGAAATCCGGGTTCCGTCAGCCAGCGTGCGCTCTGAGTTTTTCTGCATTGCTTTGTCCTCCTTTGGGAATCTGCCTTGTTAAAGTAAACACTTTTTGCATTAGTGTTTAACTTATTGCGAGTATCCCCTCCCTCAATCAGGGTTGATTTGACTTAAGTCAAAGAGCCTTGAAGTTGTTCGGAGACTATGAGACGAGCAGAAATGAGCAAACCTCTGCTGGCATCTAGGAGTAACGGCGAGCCACCTTGAAAACAGGCAGGGCCCGCCGTGTAGCGGAAAGTCAGGGCTGATGGACGCTGTTGCGGAGATCCTGCATCCAGTGCAGGCTGGGACCAAAAGAGGGAAGGATGCCGGGCTCAGTCACGAGCATGTGAGGGATGGCCTGCAGGCAGGGGATCAGCGTAGCGACATAACTCGGCTCAATGTTCATATTTCCGAGTTTGAAGGTCCGCTCGTCGCTTCTGTTTGAGACCTTGATGTCGAGGGTCATCCGCATCGACGGGCGACCTTCGATGGTTGCTACATAGTATTGACCAGGCTGGACCCCCTCCGGGAGCATGCCGTTTCCCATCAGCCAGTGGTATTCGATCGTGAACAGTGAATTGCCCCGGGTTTCCTAGACACCCTGTAGCCTCACAACTGAGGCAATTCGGAGGTGTTCATGGAAACGAAGAAGTCGCAGCAACGCTTTACTGAAGAGTTCAAGACCGAGGCGGTCCGTCAGGTAACGGAGCGGGGGCATCCGGTCGCTGAAGTGGCGGCCCGACTGGGCGTCAGCAGCCACAGCCTGTACGCCTGGATCAAACGCTACGGTGTTCCGCCGGCGCAGCGCGCCCAACAGGACAGCCAGAGCGAGGAGATTCGGCGCCTGAAGGCGGAGCTGCGCCGGGTGACTGAGGAGCGAGATATCTTAAAAAAGGCCGCCGCGTACTTTGCCAGGCAGTCCGGGTGAAGTACGCGTTCATTCAGGCCAATGAGGATCATCACCCGGTGCGACGCCTGTGCGCAGTACTGGCCGTCCATCACAGCGGTTACTACGCATGGCGGCGCCAGCCCCTTTCACGACGTAGCCAAGACGACCGACGCGTGAGCGCCCTCGTACATCAATCCTGGCTCGAGAGCGGACGGGTCTATGGCTACCGCAAGGTCTGCAACGACCTGCGTGACTTGGGCGAGCGCTGCGGCAAGCATCGGGTTGCCCGACTGATGCGCCAGGCCGGTTGGAAGTCCCAGACGGGTTATACGCGCAGGCCCGGGTTTCGCGGTGGAAAGCCGGCCGTGGTGGCGCCACCTGAAGCGGGCGTTCGACGTGGCCGCGCCCAACACGGTCTGGGTGACCGACATCACCTACATTCGCACCCACGAGGGTTGGTTGTATCTGTCGGTGGTGCTGGATCTGTTCTCACGGCAGATCGTCGGCTGGTCGATGGGCGAGCGGATGACCCGTGATCTGGCCATCGGCGCCTTGCTGATGGCTGTCTGGCGCCGAAAGCCCGTGCAGGAGGTGCTGGTGCATTCCGACCAGGGCAGCCAGTTCAGCAGCCACGATTGGCAGGACTTCCTCAAGGCCTATCGACTCAAGCCCAGCATGAGCCGGCGTGGGAACTGCCACGACAACGCCGTGGTGGAGAGCTTCTTCCAACTTCTCAAGCGCGAACGGATCAAGCGCCGGATTTACCTGACCCGGGCAGAGGCGCGGGCTGACGTGTTCGATTACATCGAGTTGTTCTACAACCCGAAACGCAGGCACAGTCACAACGACCAGCTCTCGCCAGTCGAGTTTGAACAGCGGTATCTTTTGAGGAACGGGACCGTCTAGGAAACCCGGGGCAATTCAATTCGACAGCATCCGGGAAAGCTCTTGAACCGCGTCATCCTGGACCTTTGAAAGGTTCAGTTCGAACTCTTCACGAACCAACGAAGGGATGACGATACGGAATTTCTGAGCTTGAGCGCGTACCCAGCTGGAGACATCGACGAGTGCTCGTGCGCTCTCTCGGGAGAATTCGCGCCGGACTGGTGCTCGAACAATGTCCAACAGTACACAGGTATCGAGAATGAAGACCCACGGCCGACTAACGTCCTCATCGTCGGTGCTCATCCGTTCTGCTCGGCAAATTTCAACAGGCCTCGTCCGAACTCATATTCAATGGCCAGATCACTTGCACGCTCGAAGGTCCAGCCTCCTTGCTCTATCAGCCATCGCTGCAGCATGTCCGTGTCCAGTTCGCATCGGTCTTGATTGCAGTGCAGAAGAAAAGCAAACCAGCGCTCCCTGTCCAGCGGGTGGGCTGAGCCTGTTCCATGGTTGGCCAGAATGCTGAAGCGCCGCAAGGCGTCCCCTGCCGCGGGGCTGACCCATGCCGTAAAAGGCTTCTGATCATAAGTGAGCTCACATTTGATGCCCAATGCCACAGCAGCAGGTTGTATCGCGCTCGTGGTCAGTTCAACAAGGACTGCGTTGTACTCCTGGACGGACTACTGACTTTTTTCGAGCGGGACGATATTGACGACCTCCGCTTTCTCGCCGTCAGTCAGTATGGCTACCCCGGAAGCGGGTAACCCTCCAGAACCATCCCTCTCGAAAACAAGCAGCGATCTATCGCCGAACATGCGGGTATTTCCTGCTCATTGGCCTTGTCGCGTAGCCAGTGTGCAGGTAAGTGCTCCTTGATCACATCTCCCAAGCGTTCAAGGGCGGGAGAGAGGCCGCGCACCGTCAGTTCCCGAAAAACGAGGAAGGAGCCCAAATCGTTATCCATGTGAATCAATCCCAGGTGGTGTTGGTCGCAGGTTCGTGGAAGCGTGTTTCGAGTCCACAGTGATTGTCATCCGCGATCTGGTACATCGCGTCGATCAGCCCGTAGATCGTTTCATCGAGTACCTCTCTGGATACAAGGGGAATCGCCAGTTCGTACTCGGAGCCGTCCGCGTCGAGACGGCGCATGTTCAAGGGTTCGAAGCAGTGCTGTTCAATGGCTTTGCAGGCGCGGCTCATGCCGCGCGCTGACTCGCTCAGACGGATCAGCGTGAGTTTTACGCGGACAGTGGCAGTCTCGGACGCAAGGCGTGACTCCGCCGGTGCGGCTTTATTTTCAGCAGGCGCCTCCCGCAAGATCAACCCCTTCTCAAAGCGCGCCTGCAGCCCGGAATCCACCGCATCGATGTAACGCATGGCGGACTTGATGTCCTTCCAGCCGACATAGGCCATCAAGTCCTTCACGTCCCAACCGCTGGCCCGGGCCCAACCTGCAAAGCCTCGGCGCAGTGAGTGACTGCTGTAGTCTTCCGATTCTTCGATCCCAGCAGCAGCAAAGATCTCCCGCAGCAGCGGGATCAGGCTTCCCGGATGCAGTCCCGTCGGCGCGAGGTTTCCCCATCGCCCAATCTTCCGAAAGACCTCACCTTCGACGAGTCCCGAGGTTGCGATCCATGTCGAGTATGCGGTCACGGGACAGAGTCTCGACAAGGCCGGACATTGAAAGTGTCGTCCTGCAAATTCCCGATCGCCTTTGCTCCGCGGGAGATAACAGGTCAGGCCTTCGCCAGGGACCACGTCGATATACTCAATGCGCAGACTGGAGAGTTCGTCCGCTCTGAAGCCCCGCCAGAAGCCGATCAGGACCAGCGCTCGATCACGGGTATACCGCAGGAGCGCCCTTCGATCGTCCGATTCTTGGGCAAGGGTTATCCCTCGGTCAAGCCAATCAACAATATGCTGCAGACGGTCAAGTTCGAGGGCTTTGGCCTGCTTCTCCTGGCTGGGATGGAGCGCACGGATGCCCTTGAGAACCTGGCGAATCAGGGGGGCTTTGGTCGGATCAACGAAACCGTGATCGGCATGCCACCGTGCCAGCGCCGCCAAACGCTGGCGCAGCGTGCTGGACGCGAGCTTACCTCCGTAGTCGGCCAGATAGCGGGCGACCGAGTCGGTGGTGGTCGGCAAAAAACCTCCCCATTCGACCTCGAAGTGTCGCAAGGCTGACTCGTAGCTCAGACGGGTGTTTTCCCGCTGGGCGGCCTCAAGGTATTGGTCGAGACGGTTCATCCAGGGAAAGGGTATGACAAATCCACTGCGGAACAAACAGCTCCAGGCCCTGGAGCCGAGATGATCGGCGATCGGCCGAAAGCGCTAGTATGTCCTTTTCCTGATGATGGAAAGGACATGTCGGCGATGCTGACCCACTGGGAACTGGAGCATTATCGACAACTGTACCGCAATCAGATCGACCGGCTTGTCGAGACCTTGACGGTGCGCCTCCTGCCGACCTTCGATTCCGTGCACGCGGAAGTCGAGTCGATTCAACAGGAGGCCTACCGAGCGAGCCGTGAGTGTGCCAACGATGGTAACTGGCTCGATCCGCAAATGGCCCATGAGGCTGCTTTCGAGGCGTCGTTAGCGCATTTCGACATCGTGCTCGATCTGCGCCAAGGGCTTCAGAACATGTTCGTGGTCAGTCTCTATCACCTATTTGAGCAGCAAGTCCGGGCATTCCACGTTCGAGTCCTACGTCAAAAGCCGCTCAAGTTCGGGCCCGATGTGCTCAAAGCGTGGAACAAGACGCTACCGGGTCCGGTCCTGACCACGGACCAGTGTTCTGGCCTAGATGAACTCCGCCTGTTGGTCAATACCATCAAACACGGAGACGGCACGTCGGCCCACGAACTCTATGCGGTGGCGCCCCACCTGTTTTTGGCCGATTGGGAGCAGGATGCACTTGATGACCCGACGGTCATTGTCCACAAGCCGGACATCGGGGCACCGTTCTTCGGCTCAGAGGCCCTTGAAGACGTCCCGGTGCATCTTGATCGTCGCGGGCCGAGCACGCTTCTTGGTTCGGTTCTTGGCCATCTCTTCCGCCCACAGGCTGGTCTCGAAGTGTGTCGATCGCTCGAACACGGCAAACCCGGCTAAGACGAAGAACTAGGTGCTGGAGTCGTGCGGGTGACCCGACTCGTCGAGGTATAAGAGATGGACTGTCGGCCTCATAATAGAAAATGGGCCGCACAGTCGCGACCCGTTGAGAATTGGTAAGCCAAGTGGAACAATCGTCCAACGCACCGTGATCGACAGCGCTCTTGACCTAACCGGTAGTGTACTTCGGGCTCGCCGTCGGCGCAATACATGCCACCATTGCAGCGGGTGGCGATGCCAAAGATGGCTTCGCATGAGTATGAGCTGCTCCTCTCGCCGGCCCCAGACTTGGTCCGGGCTCTCGATCTCAACGAGCTAACAGGGTGATGCAGAACCAAGTGAACGATCCGACCACCCATCTGTCCTAGCCGTATCCCTCAAACCCCAGGCACAGCACCGATGCGCGGCGAAGTCGATCCCCAGTCCTCGATGTTCCACTATTTCTCGGTCGAGTCCCGGATTCCGGCCGATCATCCGCTGCGGCCGGTGAAGAAACTGGCCGATTCGGCGCTGTCGGCCATTTCGGCGGAGCTCGATGGGCTCTACGCCAAGGGCGGCCGACCATCGATTCCACCGGAGCGACTGCTCAAGGCGCAATTGCTGATCGCTTTCTACTCGGTGCGCTCGGATCGGCAGTTCTGCGAGCAACTCGATTACAACCTGCTCTTTCGCTGGTTTCTCGATCTGGACCTGGAATCGGGCGGATTGGATCAGTCCAATTTCAGTCGCCTGCGCGAGCGATTGGTGGAAACAGACATTGCCCGTCGTTTCTTTGATGAGGTGGTGCGCCTGGCCCGCAAGGACAAGCTGCTGTCGTCCGATCACTTCACCGTGGATGGCACCTTGATCGACGCCTGGGCGTCCTTCAAGAGCTTCAAACGCAAGGACGACAACGAACCGCCCAAGCCCGGCGACGGCACCGGCATGGTGGACTTCAAGGGCGAGAAACGCTCCAACGCCACTCACCAGAGCACCACCGATCCTGACGCGAAGCTCATGAGGAAAGGCAATGGCCAGCCGGCCAAGCTCAGCTACGGCGGCCACGCGCTGATGGAGAACCGTAGCGGCCTGTGCGTCGATCTGCTCATCACCGATGCGACGATGGCCGAACACAAAGCGGCTCGCCAGCTGCTCACCCGTGCCCGGCGTCGCCGGATTCATCCCAAGACGTTGGGGGCCGACAAGGGCTACCACGTGAAGGACTTCGTTCAGCATTTGCGTGAGCACAAGATCAAGCCGCATATCGCCCGCATTGAAGGGCGCAAGACACCGGGCCTCGATGGACGGACGACCTGCACCGAGGGCTACAAGGTCAGCCAGCGCAAACGAAAGCGTGTGGAAGAGATCTTCGGCTGGCTGAAGACGGTGGGCGGAATGAGAAAGACCCGTTTCATCGGAGAAGCCCGAACCCAGATCGCGGCTTACTTGTCGGCAGCGGCATACAATCTGCTGCGGATTGCGAAATTGCAGGACGTGGGAAACGCAGCATGAAGCGGAACCCGGAGTTGGGCGAAAACTCATTCCTCGGCCCGCTCGGCGGGCATCAAAACGGAATTGAAAATCCATTTCGGGGAATGAAGTCATGAGACACCGAATGATGAGCGTCAGGCTGGACGTGGGTTCTGAGCTTTTTGCATCGGCCTGCTAACGATTGAGGGGCAGGCCTCCTACACCTAAGTGGACCATCGTTTCCAGGCACGCAAGCAACACGGACGATGCGCAATGGAGCATCGGCAACCCTTTGCGATTCCAACGGCCGCCTACGATCTCCGCTCCGGCACCCGTCAGGTCATCTGCCGTATAGTCCGGAGTGTCGCGTGCAATCCGCCATGCGCGCATCAGGCAAAAACCCCAGCCTGGGTCTGCACAAGTAGACGAGAGACCAGTTCTTGCCCTTCTGTCGTGCCCATGTAGTCCGCCGGCTTCGCCCCTCCCAGTGCAGGAATGGGCTGTTCAAGCCAATCACCGACCCACCTAGCCGCATCGAAGCCTGTCGAATCACCTGAGTCTCCTACCATGATTGCGACTTGACCGATCAAGCGCTCCAGTCCCAGCACGCGTTCCGACTGATCAGTCGAAAGCATCTCGCCTTCACGTATTTTTCGCGCAATGGTGGCTCGCCGCAGGTCAAGGATACGAACAAGACGCTCCTTCGGAACGGACGTCACTTCAACGATCAGGACCACGCGGGTGGCCGGAACCTGTCCCCGAATCGCGCCGACAAATTCGGCCGGGGAGGCTTGGTAGAGACTCTTAGCGTAAGCGAGCACGCCGGTGCGAGCATCAGTGATACCTGCAAGCTTCTTGATCACCCTACCTTGGAATTTCTTCATGGGGTTGATCACCTTGACGCCAGAGGTCGCGCGCGCCTTGGCTTGAGCCGTCTGAACCCTCTTGGGATGTGGTGTCTTCACACTGAATTCCATGATCAAACCCGCTCATTTGAGCTTTTAGTATAGCTCCGATGAGGCAACGCTCCGGGTCCGTCCAGGCTGCGCTTGCCTGCAGCCGAAAAAGCCAAAGAGTCAGTGACGAAGATGCTGCGTGAACGCTCTGCGTCCATAGGGCCAGAGCCCTCTGTACGCCAGAGGCGAGTCCGTTTGCCTCACTGAGGGATTCAACATTGAATAACACCCTATTATTGAATATTATATTTAACGTAAAAGTGAAAATTCAGGCGCCACTTTTAGTATGTACTATCATGATACGTAATACAGTACGAAATTAGAGGCAGACCATGGCCAGGGCAGGCATCTACAAATCCGAGGTGGTGCGAGCACGGGACAAGCTGATCGCCCTCGGTAAGCACCCGTCGATTGATGCCATTCGGGTAGAGCTGGGAAATACGGGGTCACGGACCACCATCAGTCGCCACCTGAAGGAGATCGAGGAGGAGGAAGGTCCGGTCACGGGCAGCAAGGTGGCCGTCAGCGAATCCTTGCTGGATCTGGTGGGACGACTGGCTGAACGCCTCCATGGAGAGGCAAATGCCAGAGTGTCCGAGACCGAGACACAGTACAGCAAACGCCTTCAAGACGCCCAAGCGCAATCAAAGGCCGCCTCTGATGAAGCGGAGTCCTTTCGCCAGCAACTGGAGGAGTGTCAGCTCGCGCTTGTGCGTGAGCGGGAGGCACACAAAGACACGCAAAAGGTGCTGCGCGATGAGACCTTAATCCGCACGCAGCTCGTTCAACAGGTGGCGGATTTTCAAGAGCGTCTGGCGGCCGAGGAAGAGCATCGGCAATCGCTGGAGGAGAAGCACCAGAATTCCCGTGAAGCCCTGGCGCATTTCAGGCAGTCAGTGAAAGAGCAGCGGGATCAGGAGTTACGCCAACATGAACAGCAGGTGGCCTACCTGCAGGGAGAGCTTCGTGTCCAGCAGGAGGCCGGCAACAAAAAGCAGCATGAGCTCATTCACGCTCACCAGGAATGCTCGCGCTTGGCGAACGAATTGGCGGGATCCAGCACCAGCTTGCGTCAGGCAAAGGCAGAGAATCAGTCGCTCAAGAAGGAGCGGGATGAACTCATCTTTGCCCAGCAACGCCTGCATGAGGTCGAGCAGCAGGCTCTTGAGCGCGAAGCGCGCATCGGCGAGCTCGTCGAACGAAATCAGGGCCTCGAAGCCAGTCGCACTGCACTGGAAGAGCGTCTGCAGCAAATGAGTCTGGATCTGGCGACCTCCAAGGCTACCGCAGCGGCTCAGGAGGCGATCATTGTGCGCATTCAGGGAGATGTTGCCGAGCTGGTCACCGAGCGGCGCAAGAAAATGCAAGGGCCACAAGCGCACGGCTCGTGACGCAAAGTGAATGGACCAGTGCAGATGCGACCCGGCCTGGAAGATTTCACTGGCCGTCTTCCAGAGTCCGAGTCGATCGGGTCATCTATGCAGCCGCAGACTCGGCCGCGTCACTTAAAGTGAATTCCCGACAAAGCTCGAATTCGGTGTTGTCCCGATCATTTTGGATGGAGTAGTACCGGTTTCCATTTGCGACATCGTATCGGTGAGACCAGGAGTTCGACGGATCTCTCCAAATCCGAACCAGTGGTTCCATTTTCCAACGCCGTGTGCCATTCAAGTGCGGCGGGCTGACGAGTTGGACGTCGATAACGGTGACGTCATCTTTTCGTTGATCGAGAAACGACAGCAGATCGTGCGAGGGATGGGAGATCAGGATGATCTCCGGGAATTCGCCTTCCGGAGATTTGACCAAGCAATTCAAGTAGAACCATTCATCCAGCGTAACCAAAGTGGCCGCTCTCCAGACATTCATTCCATCACCATAAAACTGGGAGGCAAATGGATGACGGGCGGCGTTATCGGTAAGAAACATCAGACTCTCTCATGGCAGCGAAGAGCCATTCGAACCGGTTATACGGCTCGAATGGCTGGGCGAGGGGATTGGAGCAAACGAGGGGGAACCATCGAATGGAATGTAGATTATATTCCGTGGATTGATAATCCCGCCACCGGCATCGTTCGTCGGTGGTCAAATCTTTCGACGAACTTCGTGCCGACCTTGCCGCCGAGATCAAGCAATCTCGCAAGCGGCTTGGGCTGTCTCAAGAGGCGCTGGCCTTGCAGGCCGAGGTGGATCGGACCTACGTCTCGCAACTGGAGCGCGGGGTCGCCAATCCCTCTCTGCTGATTCTTCATCGGATTTCTGTCGTGCTGGGCGTGGACTTGTCGGTCAGTTTGAGCCGAACAAGTGATGCGTAACCCTTCCGCCACTGCACCACATTCCCTCGTTCCCGTATTCATCGACTGCTAGGCATTGCGGGCATCGCAAAGCCCGTTGCGACGGACCATCAGCTTACTGAGATCGGTGATTCTGCCGTGGCAGGATTTGTGCGCGCCGCCGCTAAAGCGAGGCTTGTGAGGTGGGTGGGGGACTCTGGATGTTTTAATTTATGCCTTTGGAATATAAAACGGCTGATTTTTTATCCTTTTAAAACATTGACTTCTAGGGGATGTGTACAGATTTTCCCTTCATCCCGGTCATACCCCATGAACAGGCGCTCCCCGAGGTGCTCCTCCCGCGCCACGTAATTGTGGTGGCAGTTGATCGCTTCGTCTTCGAGCCTGAAAGGTGGCAGAAGCGGCTTCACGGCCTCGATGACCGCCGCCATCATCCGGCTGCGGTTCAGGAACGCATAGTCCTGAGCCCATTCAACCGCCTCGACGTAGTCGTCGAACAGGTCCGAGCCTTCCGAAAAATAGGCGAGGTCCTGGTCGGGCAGGTGAATCTGATTCCGCCGCATGTCCTTCTGTGCCGCGGCGATGAAATAGCGCCCCAGCACATTGCCAATGCCGCGCGAGCCCGAGTGCAGCATGATCCACACCCGGTCCGCCTCGTCGAGGCACAACTCGATGAAGTGATTGCCGCCACCCAGCGTACCGATCTGGCAGAGCCAGGTCTCGTTGAAGCGACGCTGCATCTTCATCAGTCCCGGATGCTTGCCGACGACCACGTCCAGCCGGTCGTTCAGCACCCGCCCGACGCGCTGCAGGGCGCTGCCTCGCATGCGGCTGGCTGCGTGCTGGTTGAAACCAACCGGTACCGCGCTTTCGATACCCATCCGCAGACTGCGCAGGTTGTCCGGAAGCTCACTGGCGATCAGTGAGGTACGCACGGCGTTCATGCCACAGCCGATATCGACACCGACTGCGGCAGGGATGATGGCGCGCAGCGTGGGAATGACGCTACCGACGGTGGCGCCGATGCCTGCATGTACGTCCGGCATGGCGGCAACATGGCCATGCACGATCGGCAATGATGCGACGTTCAGCAGTTGCTGGATTGCTTCCGGCTCGATGTCGCGCGTCCAGACCTTGACCGGCACGCGACCTTTGTTCAACTCAATTTGTATGCCCATGGTGATTCCTGAATTTCTTACAGCGGCTTTGCTTTGCCGCTCTTCATGGAATCCGGGACGGAAAGGGAAGCCCAAAACAAAAACCCCCGGCAACGGCCAGGGGTTTTGCTTTTTCCCAGCCCGGATTCGCCTTGCGCGAGTTCCGGGCAGCACAATGCCTACGCTCTCAGCGCGTTGTTTCCTTCAAGTTGGCTGCAGCAGGCATTGATGTCTCCTTTGAAAGGGGTGGCAGGGAAAGTGAAGAGAGATTCTCAGCAAAGACTATGCGGATGTCAACAGGGTCGGCACATGGGCGCAGATGCCGCTTTCGGAACTAGGGCATGCTTCATACTTCTGAAAACAGTAAGTTCCTGATATTTAACGGTATTTTGCTCCGCCTTACTTGTTTCGGGTAGTGCTACGAGCACGAAAAAAGCCGCCAAGCTCGCCCCGGCCATCCTCTCCGCCACCTTCTTCCAGTAGGCCCGCCGGCCTTCGTTCTTCTCGGTTGCCGCCTCGACCTGGGCGAGCAGTTCAAACGGGTCCATCTTCAGCACTTCGGCCAGCCGCGCACATGCGTAGGCGTCGGGCCGCGCCTTTCCGTTTCGGTATTCGCTGATACGCGGATTGGGTATATCTAATTTCTTTGCAAGCGCGTAATCGCTTTCTACGCCAAGCGCTTTCTTTGCTTCGTCTATAACTTTTGACATATCCATGACGGCGGTCCTTGTGCTAGTGGGCTCAGTGTAGTTCGGATTCCGAGATTGACAATACCTCGGATTCCGAGATAGGTTTCGGCTGCCTCGGATTCCGAGGTATTCCGGAGCCCCTCGTCATGTCCCCCGTATCCCACTCAGATCCCGCGTCCAAATCGTCCATTTACCGCCAGGAGCTGCTTGAAGCGCTTGGCGACATTCGTGAATCCCGTCGTTTGATGGTTAAGCACGCTGATTTCGGTCAGCAGTGGCGGCTTGCCTGGAATGCGAAGTGGTCGTTGCAGGATTCTGCGCGCCACAACCTGTCCATGCTCGGCGGCCTGGCAGGGGAGTGGTAAGCGATGACGTCTCCCGTATCCCGATCAGATCCCGCGTCCCTGGCTCGCCAAGTACGCGAGCCCCAAGCAGATCAGAAACCAAACGGCGATCAGGTTAACGAAAGTTGCTTTCAGCCCGCTCCGTTTGCCGCTGTCCACGTCTGTTTCTTCAGTGAAGCCCCGGTATCTGATGTAGGCAATGCCGCCCAGAACCGGAACGCCCAGCGCGAAGAGATACGCGATGTGCTGGAGGGGTTTGAGGAAGTTCTCAAAGTCAATAGGCATAAATCTTTTGAAGTCCTTGATTTTTTTCGGTCGTTCTTTAGTGAATTTGGTTTGCTCTTGGTCGGCCTGTTCTATGGCGTTTTGTTTGGCATGCAGCTTCAGGAATGGATCGCTTCGGGGGTGCATCCGTGAGCCTCCCCACCGAAGATCTCCGCTGCGGCCATCCGCCGAGCATCTGGTCATCTTTCATGCATCGCATGCGCCAGAAACCCAAAGATGACTATCACGGCGACACCACGGATGGCCGTCCCCCATATGCCGTCATTCAGGTTCAGCTTTTTAAGACCGACGATTGCCAGCCTAGCCAATCCGATGGTGACCGCGACTTCGAGGGTCAGCAGTACACCCGGACCCTTGAGGGCATCGAACGCGTAATCCGCGTAAATCGGCATTCCCATCTCTACTCCTTAATGGATTTCGGGGAGTTCTTGTTTCAGCTGTGCCTCTTCCTTGCGGGTTGGGCGGCTGGTTTCTTTGTCGCTCTCGAACTTGTCCTTGATGTGTCTCGGCTGCAATGAATTGCGCCACCCCGAACCAATCCCAAACGTCATTTACTTTTCATTGATCTGGAGCCCTCGCCATGTCCAACGTAGCCCCCGTCGATAGCACGCAATCCAAAGGTCGCCCCCTCGGTCTCGGCGAAGCGGTCCTGCAGGGCCGTCTTTCGCTGGTCCGCAAAGCCGGCAACATCGGCTTCTCGCACCTCATCATCCTTCCCGCTCCCGACCAGTACAGCGCGCCGTCCACCGTCGAGGTGGTTGCCAAGTCCCGTCTTGGCGCCGTTGAAGACGACATCCGCGTCCGTGTCCGCATCGCCGGTTTCCGCCGCAGCTACGAGAGCCGCGACAAGGACACGGGCGAAATCACCAAAGTCCATACCGCCGATAACCGCCTCTTCGCCGTCGAGGAGTAACGGCTATGCAACCCGCTCGCGTGGTCGAAGACCTTCGCAATTTTTCGAAGGCCGAGGATAAGCACCCGGCATTTGTCTCGAACCTCTCGCAGATTCTCGACGACGATTTTCTTGCGCTTGGCCGACCCGTTGAAGAGTTCGAGTTCTGGCTGTCGTCCTTGGTGAGAGCCATGGTCCTTCGTGACTTCGGTGTCCGTATCGAGGACTGATTTCTGTCTCTGTGACGAAAATGGCCTTCACTCTCTACACCCTAACCAAGAGCGGCGCATTCGCGGATGCGTCGTTCTCGTCGTTCATCGACGCCCGGACGGAAGCGGCTACGCGTGTGCGTAGCGGCTTTCAGTTCGCGCAGATGATCGTCAATGGTCGCGGCGATCTGGAGGCGCGTATCGATCCGTTGCCGCCCGTTGTTCGGTCCTCTCGGCCGGTCTTCGAAGGCACGGAAAAAAAGTCCGGGT
The DNA here is from genome assembly GCF_056724105.1 of Zoogloea sp. GDB6. Taxonomy (NCBI): domain Bacteria; kingdom Pseudomonadati; phylum Pseudomonadota; class Betaproteobacteria; order Rhodocyclales; family Zoogloeaceae; genus Zoogloea; species Zoogloea sp. GDB6. The sequence continues at coordinate 2,687,474 of NZ_CM161497.1, forward strand.
CCGTTGTAACACCCGGACTTAGTCCCATGGGTGGGACTCTTGACCAGTTTTCGACGGTTCAAGAGGGGGTCGGACTTAGTGCCATCGGTGGCACTTTCGAGCTGGCCGAGGGGGTCTGACGTGATCGACTGGATGACCCTCCGTTACCCCTTGGCGAAGCTGCCGCCGGCGATACAGGACCGCGTGCTTTCCGCCCTCGGCCGCATTACCTGCGTCTCTCCCGATGGCGAAATCCGTTGGGAAAAGCCTGTCCTTGACCTCGACGCCCTGCGCTCGGACACCCCGGGCCTGTGCTGGACCGTCACCGGCGGTGCTGACGGTGAGATGCGCCTCACCATCGGCGCCTCACCGGCCTTCATCACTTACGGCAACAATGTCTTCGGCTCTTCGGAGGTTCGCGAGTGCGCTGGCGTCCTGACGCGCTTCGCCTCGAAGTGCCTCGCCTCGATCCTGCCGCCGGCTCACGAGTGGGAATGCCGCCGGATCGACGTCACCGAGAACTACGCGCTCTCCAGCAAGCGCGAGGTGAAGCAGTTCCTTCGCCAGCTGATCACCGCTGATGCGGGCCGTGCCAAAGCGACCAGCGGGGGAGGGGATAGCGTCTATTGGAACAAGGGCTCGGACCTGCGCAAAGGCAAGGGCTACGGCAAAGGCGATCAGCTTCGCAAGCTGGTCAAGGATCGCAAAGCCGAAATCTCGGACGAGTTGCTTGAACTTGCCGACCGTCTCGCACGGTTGGAACTCACCCTCGGCGCTCGCTGGTTTCGCCGGCTGGCTGAAGAGGGTCGCAATTGGTGGGATCTCACCACCGAAGAACTGCAGAAACAGCACGAACAGTATTTCGAACGCTTCATCGGAAAGCAGGAGGTCACGGACATGGGCATGCTCTTGGAAGAACTTGAAAAGGTCACGGTCACGAAGAAAGGCGTTCAAGTGCAGGTGACCAAGTCACAGGCCCTTGCTGCGCATCGCACCTGGGCGCTCATCAAGGCCGTGGGCTTCGAACTGGCCCGCGAGTCGATTCCCCGCACGACGTGGTTCCGCCATATCGCCATGCTGCGTTCCGCCGGCCTCTCCGACGCCGACATCGGCGCCGGCAACGTCCTCCCGTTCCGCCGCCGCGAGATCTGCATTGCCTCGCCCGTTCGCTCCTGGGCAGAACTGAGAGCGGCCTGATGGAAGCCTACCTCCACGCTGGATTTCTGGTGCTGGCGTTCGCTGCCGGCTACCTCTCGGGGCTCTGGTCGTGACCGACATCACCGACACCCCCGAACTGATAGGCCTGTACCTGGGCGCATGGGCCGTTGGCTTCTGCGCCGGCTACTTGGTGAGGCTTTTTCGGCGTCTTGCCGATCAGGCTGTGTGATCCCGGAATGGACGGCCCGCCGGGCCGGCCGTGACGGGAGCAGACAGCCGATAACCCGCCCGATAGGGCAACACTTAGGAGAACCATGATGCAAACCACCCAAGCCGCCCAGAAGGGCTCCATCCGTCGTCGTATCGCTCAGGCCGTTGCGGCTGGCGCCTCGGTGGTCGCCGTTCAGGCGCACGCCGCACTGCCGACTGCGGCTACCGAAGCCTTCACCAATCTCAAGACCGATGCGCTGTCGCTCATCGACCTGGTGTGGCCTGTCGTCGGCGCCATCACCGTTGGCTTCGTGCTGATCTCGCTCTTCAAGCGCGGCGCCTCCAAGGTGTAATGCTGTGCGCATGACGTCCTCGTCATGCAGGATCGCGGCCCTCGTGGCCGCTTTCTTCTTGAGCCAGTCGGCGGCGGCTCAAGAAGACAATCCGCCGCTGCCGGCTCCTGCACCGGCCAAAGCGGCTTCACCAGGGGGCATCAATGCTCGCAAGCCTGCTTCTGATTCCAATCTCTCAGCCTCGCGCACTCCTGCAGTTTTTCGTTGTGCTCGGGGCGTCTATTCAGACAATTGCCTCAAAGCCGATGCTGGTCCGCCACGTGATGTGTCGGTGCTTTTCCCTGAGACCTATGTGCTGGAGTGCCGGTCGTTTCTGCGTCCTGGCTTTGATTGCGTGCGGCGTGTCCGTGTTCGCTGATTGGATTGCTAAATGATCCGCGAGTTACGGTTAATCCTGTGGTTTGTTCTCGGTGCTTTTCTTGCGTCGGTTTCGGTATCTGCTTTTGCGGCGGGTGGTTTAATAGGTTATTGCAATACGTCTAGTTTTACGTCTGGTTGTTTTTCATCGGCTTCGGCTCAAGTGGCAAATCAGTGTGGCAACACTACTAATATGCGTACATTTGGGTCTCCGGTTGGACCTAATTGCAATTCTCAATATTGTGTTCAGTCCCAGACCTATTTAGTTGATACAAAAGGATCTACTGCTACAACTGATGATTGTTTCGCAAATGCGGTCGCTTATTATTGTCCGGACGGAAAAACTTGGAATGGGACTGCTTGTACTGTTCCTGATCCGTGTTCGTCTAGGTCTGGACAAGCTCTCGATGATGGCTCTATTGATTTTGGTGACGGTGCGAATAAGAAACTATCGATGTCTTTCCCGGTGCGATCCGATGATAATTACGTTGGCCAGACCTTTTGCTCCGGCGGTTGTTTGGCTGCAGTGGATAAAGAAGTTGGATCGGCTGGCATGACTGTGGATGGTACGTATTACGGTCAATTTTCCGCCAAGTATTCCGGGCAGAGCTGCCCGACGGGTCAAGCGGCTGCGTCGCCTAAAACGACGCCTGCTTTAATTCCGAAAAACACTGCCGAATACGATTGCGTTGCCAGTGGCATGGGCTATGGCTATGTCGGCTCGACGGTGAAATGTGTCGCCAAAACGTCGTCGAAAGAAACTGAAACAAAATCGACTCAAACGACCAATGCCGATGGCACTCGCACTACCGTTAATAAGACGGATAGCACGGTGTGCGCATCGGGCGTTTGCACGACCACCACGACCACGACCACGACGCAATACAACAGCTCAGGAACCGCAACGGGAACGTCTATTACCTCTGAGACCACCACCAAGGCCGACCCGAATTCTGGTCTGGGCACGGGCGGCGCTGGGAATGGTCAGCAACAGCAGGGCGCCGAATGCGGTATTGCCGGCAAGCCGCCGTGCGGCGTGAAGGTCGATGAGACCGGTGTATCGAGTGATGTCACAACGGTCGATCAGAGTGCCAAGCAGAAAATCATCTCGGCGTATGACGAAGTGACTGCGAAGCTGGAAGAGGTCACGCGTCCGAAGAACTGGGGGGTTACGTGGGTCTATAGCCCGCCGGCCGGTGCGTGCTCCGCATTGCAATATGGCGTTACGGCTCATCAATTTTCGATCAATGTCTGCAAGCCCCTCGGCTATATCCGGGACCTGTGGAGTTACGTCATGTATGTGATGACAGGTCTTTATATCTGGCGCTCGGCTCGCGACGCCATGAACATCGTTTGAGGAAATCACCATGCCATTGCTCGCAACACTGCTTGCCAATCTTTTCGGATCGCTCGCCGGCTGGTTGGCCCAGTTCGTCGGCAAGAAGCTGGCCGTGGCCATGTCGGCGGTGGCGACCCTCGGGGCGCTGACTGCCACCTTTTACGGATCGATGTCGCTGCTGCTCAATGGCATTGCGTCGCACGTGCCGGATATGCCTGGTGCGCAAATCGGCATGTGGGTTGCCTGCCCGGACAATCTCCCGGCGTGCTTCGCGGCGATCCTGTCCTGCGACACCACCGTCGCGCTGTATCGTTGGTCCCTCAAGAATATCGGCTACATCGTGCAGAGCACCTGACCATGGCGGACTACCTTGTTACCGGAAAGAAGGGCAACGGCAAGAGCCTGGTTTGCGTGGCTCGGATTCGTGCAGCGCTCCGGCGGGGCGCTCGCGTCGCCACCAACCTCGACTTGCACCTCGACAAGCTGCTACCCCTGGACAACCGATCCGCCCGTGTCATCCGCCTGCCTGACAAGCCGACCCGGGCCGATCTCGAGGCGATCGGCGCGGCGTACGAAGGTAAGTACGATGAGGGCAAGTTTGGCGTCCTCGTGCTTGATGAGCTGGCGACCTGGCTCAACGCCCGCACGTTTCAGGACAAGGATCGCCAGGGCGTGCTGGAGTGGCTGGCGCACTCCCGGAAACTGCATTGGGACACGTACTTGATCGCCCAGCATCCGAATCAGATCGACAAGCAGGTGCGGGAAGCCCTGGCTGAGTTCCACGTCATCTGCCGCCGTGCCGACCGAATTCGCATCCCGATCCTCGGTCTCAAGCCTCCCCGGGTTCATATCGCTTACGTCCGCTACGGGGTCGATCAGCATGCCTTGCTGTCGGATCGGTGGATGTACCGGGGCAATGACCTGTTCGACGCATACGACACCGAGCAGGTGTTCCGCTCTGACTACCCTCACGGCGTCCACACCGTCCTTCCGCCTGGCTACTGGGCACCGAAGCCTCCCCGGTCCTTCCTCGCGTCCCTGGTGGCCTTCCTGCGCCGCAAGGCACCGTCGAAACCCGCTCTCAAGCCCAAACTGCCGGCGGTGGCCACCCTGGCCGCGTTGCCGCCGGATGAGGCGTTCGCCCAGGCCCGGCGCCTGGTTCTCTCCGGCGTCGTCTAGTCGATTCGTGTAGAGTAGGGCGCTTAACTGGTTGATTTCATTACAAATAAAACGTTTCATTTGAATCGTTTTATTTGAAACGGAATTGAATCGCCTCATGCTATTTAATTACAAACTTTCGATAGTTTTAATTTGCGTTGCAGTGACGTAAAATCACTTCATCGAATTAGCGCAACGGTGACGAAAATGGTCGATCAAAACGACAAGGCAACGGCGGACCTGATCGGCGATGCACCGAGGCGCCGCGGCCGTCCGTCGATGGGCAACGCCAAAACCGGGGCTGAGCGTATGCGCAAGGCCCGTCAGACGGCGTTCCGTAGCAATGACGAGAAGTCCATTCCGACATCGATGCTTTACGAGCGGCTTGCCGATGCCCATCGTCTGGGCCAAAGGATGACGTTCGAGGACATCGTTTCCGAGCTGCGTAGCCGGATGACGCAAAACCCGTCGCAGTGACGGAAAAGGGAACCCCATGAGCGCGATCACTTTCGACACCCTGAAGTACGTGGAACGCCTGAAGGATGCCGGCATGCCCGAGGCCCACGCGAAAGCCGAGGCCGAAGCCTTGCGCGATGCCCTGGGCGAACTCGTCGAGCTGCGTAGCCTTGCGACGAAGGAAGACATCACGGCTCTGCGTGCCGATGTCCATACGTCGATCGCGGAAACGAAGGCCGACATCATCAAGTGGGTGGCCGGCCTGCTGCTCGGCCAGGCGGCGTTGATCGCGGCCCTGGTCAAACTGCTCTGAATTTCCTTAACTGTGACGAAAAAGGCCTGGCCTCGAGCCAGGTTCGCCTTGCCGTGATGTAGAGGAGGGCGCCGAGCTCGAGCGTGGCGCCGCATCTCCTTGTTCTGCTGTACTTTCCGCCGCCTACCCCTGCTTTTCACCCTCGCCGTTGCTTTTGCCTTTCCCGCCTCTGCCTTGCCGCCTTTCCGCCTCTGTCGTTTCTCGTCTCCGCCGTTTCTGCCCTCCCTGCCTTGACCCCTCGCCGTTGTTCCTGCCTCTGTTTCAGTCCCTTCCGTTTCTCCCGCCTTTGCCTCGCCTGCCTTTCGCCTTGCCCTCTGTTCCAGTCTCTCGCCTTTCCTCCTCTCGCTCTTCCTGCCTACCGTACATAATCCGTCGCAGTGACGAAAATCAAACTCAGCCCAGCGCCAGGCATCGGCAAGCTGCCGAGCCGCTCAGCGGCTCGCGCGCTGCCGAACAGAAAAGGGGTTCCGCCCGCAATGAACTATCACGCAGCGGCGCGGCACGCGGGCCTGATAGCGTGCCGCTGCCATGGCTGCCAAACCGAAACCCTGGGAAGTGCAAGAAGACTGGTACGCCGGGCTGGCCCGGCGCGTGCTGGCCGAGATGTCGGCGCAGAACGTCACGATGTACCGGCTGTCCCATCTGTCGGGCGTCCAATACACGCTGACAGCTCGGTACATACGAGAAGGCCGGCGAATGCCGGCCTTTGCGCTGTTTCGGTACGCCCAGGTGTTAGGCGTAACCGTGTCGGATCTGGTTGGAGACAGGGAAGAGCCGCGACAGCAGGGCCTTGAGTTTCCTGATGACTGAACTTCTGAAAACAGTAATTTTCAGAAGTATCAGAATGAGGCGATTCTCTCATCAAACTGCCGCGGCTGCATCCACCACACTGTTTCGCTTGGTTACTGCTGCTGTGTGGTCGGCGTGGTTGTGCAGCATCCAGGGCACGTTGCCGCCGAAGAGCTTCTGCTCGGCGCCGAACAGGAAGGAGCCGAGCCACAGGCCCTTCTTCATGTAGGGCTTGAAGTTGCGTTTCCTTCAGGTAGGCAAAGTGGCGCTTGAATTGAAGCGCAGTAGCAACGCACCGTTCTTTTCAGGTAGAACGGTCGGCAAGCTACAGGGCCGCGCCCTCATCCGTCGCCGGGGCCTTTCATTCACCCTAATGCTGGAGCCGAACCATGTTGCGCGATCCCCGCCTCATCGAACTGTCCCGCGAACACCACATTGCGCTGCGCCTGGCCAAGCGACTTGCAGGCGCGGGTACCGCGGATGGCCTGCCCGCTGTCACGAGCTTCCTGCGCCAGGAAAAGCCCACCCTGCTGCGCCATTTCGGCGACGAGGAGCGGGATCTGCTTCCGCAGCTACGCGAATTTGGTGAGGTGGCGCTGGCCGAACGGCTCGTTAAAGAGCACCGGGATATGGAAGACCTGATGACGCGCGACCAGGATCCGGCGGCACTGACGAGCCTGGGGCGCATGCTCGCGGACCATGTCCGCTTCGAGGAAAGGGAGCTCTTCGAAGTCCTGCAGAAGCACTGGGCCGCCAGCGCCTGACGTAGTGCCCAAATGAGCGAACTGCGACAGCAGGATCAGAAGGAGTACTTCATGACCAGGGACAGCTTGTCCCGATCGGTGAGCAGGTTGATCTTCTTCTGGTCCACCGTCTCCGCCTTACCGAAGTAGCCCAGGTAGGTCAGGCCGATCTGGAAGTTGCGGTTGTAGGTGAAGTTGGCGCCGATGCTGCCACGCGTATCCCCTTCCCCACCAACGCCGCCGGTCAGCGTGCGGCCCTGCAGCTGGCGCGACAGGCTGATCGGCACCGACAGATCCCAGCCCTCGAAGACGCCGGGGTAGCTCAGGGCCAGCGTGCCGGACAGCGCCAGGCCATGGTTGGTGTTGAAGAAGGATTTGTCGGAAGTCGGGAATCAGCGGCGACCTGCCCACCCAGAACGGCGACTTCAACCGTTTCGTCTACGACGGCCAGACCCGCAGCACCACCGTCGGCGGCTTCGGCGCACTGTTCGACTACCCCAACCTGTTCAGCGGCTGGGACCTCAGCACCAAGGTGATCTGGACCCAGAACCTGGCCGGCAGCAGCTTCTCCGGCATGGGCCGCGACGAGCGGCGCCCGACTTCAAGTACCTCGGCAACCTGCAGCTGGGCCTCACCTACGTCGGCCACATCGGCTCGCCGAGCCTGCGCGACATCCGCCGTAGCGCCCGCATCCTGATGGAGGGCTGGGTGCGCGTTGATCCTGGAAACTGAGGGCCGTCGGGCGTAGCTGGGACGCGGCCCACGCTCCAGGCTCTCGGGAGAGCCTGGAGGGGCTTGCACGGAGATAGGACACGGAGAGCGCCGAGGACGCCCAAAGGTCCAGCGGCTGCGGGGGTTGTCTGGTCTACGAGGACGGAAACACCCGGGCACACAGGAAATCGACGAAGGCGCGGACCTTGGGCGAGGGATGTTTGCTGGCCGGCCAGAGCACATGGAAGACGCCGGTGCGTTCCACGTGCGCTGTCAGAACAGCACGCAAGCGCCCATCCGCCAACGGCTCCCTGATCGCAAATTCCGGCAGGTAGGCGATCCCCAATCCCTGCAGCGCAAAGCACACCCGCGTCTCGATGTTGTTGCAGATCATCGAGGTGGGCAACGGCAGCTCGGGCTCGCCGGGCGCCTGTCGCAGCGCCCATGTTTCCAGCTTGCCGCTGTTGGGAAAGCGGTAGTGCAGGCAGGCGTGTTGCAGCAGGTCGGCAGGCACCTGCGGCGTGCCCCGCCGCGCCAGGTAGTCGGGCGAGGCGACCAGCATCGAGCGGAAAACGCCCAGCCGGCGCGCCGACAGGCGCGAGTCCGCCGGGTCGCCGGTCCGGACAACGGCATCGAAACCCTCCTCGATCACATCGACCAACCGGTCGGTGAAGTCCAGGTCCAGCTCGATGGCCGGGTAGTCGCGCATGAACTCGCCGAGCACCGGCAGCACCAGCGAACTGACCAGGGGCAGGCTGACCCGCAGCCGGCCGCGCGGCGCCGACGTCGCCTGCGACAGCTCCAGTTCCGCCGCCTCGATCTCGGCGAGGATGCGGCGGCTGCGCTCCAGGAACAGCGTGCCTTCGGCCGTCAGCGAGACGCTGCGCGTGCTGCGGTGGAACAGGCGCACGCCGAGCTTTTCTTCCAGCCGCGACACGCTCTTGCCGACGGCGGAGGCCGATACGCCCAGCAAGCGGCCGGCCGCGACGAAGCTGCGTGTCTCGGCGACCTGCACAAACACCATGAAGCCGTTCAGGCTGTCCACCGCGCCCCCATTGCGGACAAATAGTTCCGCTCAAAATGGAACTGTACCCTGCTTTTTCTCTAATCACCGATTTCCTATCGTGACGGGCATGTTCATTGACGAAAGGAATTTCCCCGTGACGACGCCCGTATTTCCGCAGTCTTCAGGCCTGCCGCCCACCGATCTGTCCGCCCGCATCCAGGCTGCGCTTCAGCGGGCGCTGGACGAACAGCGTCTGGTCGGTGCCGTGGTCCTGGTGGCCCGCGACGGCGTATTGATCGACCGCCAGGCGGCCGGCTGGGCCGACCGCGAAAGCCAGCGAAAAATGACCGTCGACGCAATCTTCCGCCTGGCATCGGTCAGCAAGCCCATCGTGTCGACGGCCGCGCTGGTGCTGGTGGCGCAAGGCCGGCTCGGCCTGGACGACGGCATCGATCGCTGGCTACCCGGTTTCCGACCACAATTGGCCAATGGACGGCCGGCGCAGATCACCGTGCGGCAACTGCTCAGCCACACGGCGGGGCTGGGCTACCGCTTCTTCGAAGCGGATGCGGACGGTCCTTATGCGCGGGCCGGCGTCTCCGACGGCATGGATGCGTCCGCTATCAGCCTGGAAGAGAACCTGCGCCGCATCGCCAGCGCGCCGCTGCTGTACGCGCCGGGCACAGCCTGGGGCTACTCGCTGGCCACCGACGTACTGGGCGCCGTGATCGAACAGGTGCACGGCGAGCCCCTGGAGGCCGCCGTCCGCCAACTCGTGACCGCTCCGCTGGGCATGGCCGATACCGGCTTTGTGGCCCTGGACGCGCAACGCGTGGCGACCGCCTATGTGAATGACGCCCCCCGGCCACACCCCCTGGCGGAAGGCGAAACCGTTTCCCCCTTCGAAGGGGCCATCGGCATCCCCTACAGCCCCGCGCGCATCTTCGATCCCCACGCCTTCCCGTCCGGCGGTGCGGGCATGGCGGGAACGGCCGGAGACTTCCTGCGTCTGCTGGAAGCCTTGCGCCAGGGTGGCGGCGCGCTCCTGCCCGACGAGCTGATCGCCGAGATGGCGCGCGATCAGACCGGCGGACAGGAGCTGCCCAATGCGCCGGGCTTCGGCTTCGGGCTGGGATTCTCGGTCTTGCGCGACCCGGCCCTGGCCGCTTCCCCCGAGTCGGAAGGCACCTGGCGCTGGGGTGGCGCCTACGGCCATGCCTGGTTCGTGGATCGGGCGCGGGGACTCAGCGTCGTCGCCTTCACCAACACCTTGTACGAAGGCATGTCGGGGCGTTTTGTCACCGATCTGCGCGATGCGGTCTACGGCGCCCTGGAGGCCGGGCGATGAGCCCGGCGGAGCACGCGCGCCTGCCTGTCGGAGCGCTGCTGGCCCTTGCCATGGCGGCTTTCATCACCATCCTGACCGAAGCGCTGCCGGCCGGCTTGCTGCCCCGGATGGCACAAGGCCTGGCCGTCTCCGAGGCATGGGCCGGCCAGACCGTCACCCTCTACGCCATCGGCTCCCTGGTCGCCGCCATTCCGCTTACGGCCATCACCCAGGGGATGCGGCGGCGGCCGCTGCTGCTGGCCGCCATGGCCGGCTTCGCCATCGCCAATACGGTGACGACCCTGTCCGCCAACTTCGCGCTGATGCTGCTGGCGCGCTTCCTGGCAGGCGTCTCGGCGGGATTGCTGTGGGCGCTGCTGGCGGGCTACGCGGCGCGGATGGTGCCCGAACACCAGCAGGGCCGCGCCATCGCCATTGCCATGGCGGGCACGCCGCTGGCCCTGTCCCTGGGGGTGCCGGCCGGCACCTTCCTCGGCACCGCGATGGGGTGGCGCATGTGCTTCGGCGCCATGAGCCTGCTGGCGCTGGCCCTGATGGTCTGGATCTACCTGAAAGTGCCGGACTTCGCGGGGCAGGCTGCGGACCAACGCCTGTCGCTGCGGCAAGTCTTCACCCTGCCGGGTATTCGCCCGGTGTTGTTCGTGGTGCTGGCCTTCGTCCTCGCGCACAACATCCTCTACACCTACATCGCGCCGTTTCTGGCGATGGCCGGCATGGTGGAGCGCACGGATCGGGTGCTGCTGGTTTTCGGCGTCACGTCGCTGCTCGGTATCTGGATCATCGGCATGCTGATCGACCGGCATCTGCGCACGCTGACCCTCGCGAGCAGCGGCCTGTTCGGACTTTCGGCGTTAGCGCTGGGCATCGCAGGCGATGCGGCGATCGTCGTCTATGCCGCGGTGGGGGCCTGGGGACTGGCTTTTGGTGGTGCCGCAACCTTGTTCCAGACCGCACTGGCCAAGACCGCCGGCGCTGCCGCGGATGTCGCACAGTCGATGCTGGTCACGGCCTGGAACACGGCCATTGCCGGTGGCGGCATCGTGGGTGGCGTGCTGCTGGAGCGCCTCGGCGTCGGGGCCTTCTCCCCTGCCCTGCTGACGCTGCTGCTGGCCACGCTGCTGGTGGCATGGTCGGCCAGACAGCACGGTTTTCCCGCGCCGGCGGGATGAAATCGAATGGCGCCGCGCCACAGATGGATACTCACTATCCATTTTTCGGACGCCGGGTTCGAAGCTTCGGCCCGGCACACCGAAGTTTCGGACCCGGACCTCGAAGTTTCGGACTTTGAATCCGAAACTTCGGTCCCGGAGTCCGAAGTTTCGACCGACGAGACCGAAACTTCGGATTGCACCGCCGAAGTTTCGATGATTGCCACCGAAACTTCGGGCTCGATCACCGAAAAACGGATGTTTGCATTCCATTACTGGCAGGCAATCATCCGATCATCCAGGGCCGAGTCCGAAAAACCCGACTCGGGCCCCGGGCGCGGGCCATCTCGTTGCGGGTGTAGATGTCGGCCAGCTTGTGCTTGATGCCCTGGTAGGCGCCGATTGATCGGCGTTCATTTTTTTCGGCGTATAGTTGGTCGCATACGCGCTGGAGAATCTGCACACAATCATGACCTTGCCGGGGTTGTTACGTGTACTTCCGATCAGCGGCAATTCGAGGATCGGACGGAGTCTCCTGGCCTTCTGGCTTGGACTGAATGCGGTCGCCGTGCTCGTTACGGCGGGCGTCCTCCATCAAAGTCGCGAGCAGTACGACAAGCGCGCCGAAATCATCAACGAGAACATCGCCAAAGCCCTCGACGAGAGTCTGGCAGTAAGCATCGGCGGCATCCGGCTCAGCCTGAGCACCGTGGTGGACAAGCTGGAAGACGATTTGCGTGTCCACGGAAAACTCGAGCCCCAGGAAATCAATCGCTTTCTCAAACGGCTGGAGGCCCGGCTCGCGTCAGGCGCGAAGATCCGCATCAGCGATGAAGCCGGCAACGTCATCCTGGGCGACCAGGTCAGGCCGAAGGAGGTTTCCTGGGCGGATCGGGATTTCTTCTCCCTTTTCCGCAAGGCACCGGACGCGGGTGTCCTCATCGGCAATCCGGTCATCGGGCGGGTTACCCGGATGCCGGTGATCCCCGTGGTATTGCGCTACAACCATCCGGACGGCCGCTTTGGCGGCGTGGTGGCGATTGCCATTCCAGTCCAGTATTTCTACGAGCAGTTGAGCAAGATCGACTACGGCGCCCACGGGCTTGCCGTGCTGCGCGATGCGCGCCTCGACCTGATCACCCGCTATCCCGTGCTCGACGCCCCCATCGGACGGCTCGGTGCGCCCATCTACAACAAGACCCTGATGGCAGCGATTGCCTCCGGAAAAAGCCCCGTCACCTACCACACGGACAAGACGGCCGACGGCGTCGAACGCCTGATCACCTACCGTCGCATGTCGTCCGGCCCCTTCCATCTGATCGTCGGCATGGCCCACGACGATTACCTGCAAGGCTGGCATCAGCAGGTCTGGCAGATGCTCGCTGCGCTGATCGCCTTTGCCTGCGTTACAACCTTCTTCACGCTGTTTTCCCGGCGCATGCTCATCGAGTCCCAGCGCGAAGGGCTGCGTGCCAAGGTGCTGCTGAGGAACGCCAGCGACGGCGTGCATATCCTGAACCGCCAGGGCTGCGTGCTCGAGGCCAGCGACTCCTTCTGCAGGCTACTCGGATACACCCCCGAGGAAATGCTCGGCATGAGCATCGCGCGATGGGATGTCCATGCCGAAGACGGTGCGCAAAGGCGGATCGACGCGCTCTTCCTTCGCCAGGCATCCATGCCCTTCGAGATGGAGTACCGGCGCAAGGATGGTATCTGCGTCGATGTGGAAGTGAGCACCCAGCCGCTGCTGATCGACGGGGTCGAACTGCTCTACGCCTCGTCGCGTGACATTACCGAGCGCAAGCAGGCGGAGCGGGAGCAGCGGCGCCTCAATCGCTCCCTGCGCCTGCTGAGCGACTGCAATCTGCTGCTGGCCCACACGGCCGACGAACCGACCCTGCTCAACGCGATCTGCCAGCTGATGGTCGCCACCGGCGGCTACATGATGGCGTGGGTCGGATTCGCGGAACAGGACGAAGGCAAGTCGGTCCGGCCGGTCGCCGTATCCGGTCATGAGAACGGCTACCTGAACGGTCTCTACATTTCCTGGGATGAAGCAAGCCCGTTTCAGGGCCCCACCGGCGTAGCCATCCGGACGGGGCTGACGCAGGTCGTGCAGAATGCCGAGGTCAATCCGGCCCTGGCGCCCTGGCGTGAGGCCGTGCTGAAACGCGGCTACCAGTCGGTGATTGCGCTCCCCCTGGTCTGCCAGCAAAAGATCATTGGTGCGCTGGCGCTCTATTCCGCCGCGCCCAATGCTTTTGCCGCGCAGGAAGTGGAGCTGCTCGAAGAAGTCGCCCGGAACCTGGCATTCGGCATCCATAGCCTCCGCACCCAGAAGGAAAGGGATTCGGCCAACGCCGCGACCAGTGCCAAGAGTGCGTTCCTGGCCAACATGAGCCACGAAATCCGGACCCCGCTCAACGCCATCCTGGGAATGGGGCATCTGCTGATGCGGGAAGGTGTCACCGAAAAACAGGGCAACCGCCTGAAGACGATCAACGCGGCGGCGGATCACCTGCTGAGTGTCATCAATGACATTCTCGACCTGTCCAAGATCGAGGCCGGCAAGCTGACGCTGGAAAGAACCGACGTCATGATTGAGGCCCTGCTGGGCAATATCGCGTCCATCATCGCGCCACGGGTGCAGGCCAAGGGGCTGAGGTTCAGGCTGGACACCGAGAGCCTCCCCAAGCACCTGCTTGGAGACCCAACCCGGCTGACCCAGGCGCTGCTCAATTACGCCAACAACGCCCTCAAATTCACGACGGCCGGCAGCATCACGATACGTACCAGCCTGGTCGAAGAGGATGCGGAATCGGTGCTCCTGCGTTTCGAGGTTCAGGACACAGGGGTGGGTATTGCGCCGGAGGCCTGCGCACGCCTCTTCGTCGCCTTCGAACAGGCCGACAGTTCGACCACCCGTCAATATGGAGGCACCGGTCTGGGCCTCGCCATCACCAGACATCTGGCGGAGTTGATGGGGGGCGAGGTCGGCGTGACGAGCAGCCTCGGGGGCGGCAGCACCTTCTGGTTCACCGCCCGGCTGGAGAAGAGCACCCAGCCGGATGCCGCCCAGCCCAGGCTGGCCCCCGGCGAGGTCGAGGCCCAGCTGGCCGAAACTTGCAAAGGCAAGACCGCGCTACTGGTGGAGGACGAGCCGATCAACCGGCTGGTGGTCGTCGACCTCCTCGCCACGACCGGACTGATGGTGGAGACCGCGGACGACGGACAGCAGGCTGTCGAGAAGGCAGAAATGAAAGCCTACGACCTGATCCTGATGGATATGCAGATGCCCCGCATGGACGGTATTGAGGCAACCCGCCGCATCCGCCGGATCCCCGGATGGCAGGACGTCCCCATCCTGGCGATGACCGCCAATGCCTTCAGCGAAGACCGCACCAACTGTCTCGATGCCGGCATGAACGACTTCCTGTCGAAGCCGGTGGTGCCGGAGCTGTTCTACGCCAAGCTCCTGTTCTGGCTGCAGGAGCCGGACCAGGCCCGCACTTCGTAGGGCCCGGGCTCAACACAGGGCTTGGGGGGATGGACTTTGCAGTCAATTTTGACCAGAATGACTGCCAAATGGCGCTTATGCCGCAGGAGCCACTGATGACGACCGCCAGCCTGAATGTCTCTCCCGTCTCAGCCGTAACGCTGCTCGGCGGCGAAGGCGTGCTGCACGCCCGGCCCCGGGTCACCATGGACTGGATCCCCTTGGTGCGCCGGGGCCTACCCTCGGCCTGTGTGGACGCGGTGGTGCGCATCACGCGCATCACGCAGAGCGATCTGGCCCATGCCCTGGCCATCCCCGAACGCACGCTGGCCAGGCGCAAACGCGAAGGCGCCCTGTCCCCCGAAGAGTCGGCCAAGCTCGTGCGCTTTGCCCGCGTGGTAGAGCGCACCGAGGTCGTCTTCGAGGATGCCGATGGCGCGCTGGACTGGCTCCAGAGCGCCAATGCAGCGCTGGGCGGCGTCACCCCGCTGTCGCTGCTGGACACCGACATCGGGGCCGACAGCGTCATGGACACCCTCGGGCGCATCGAGCACGGAGTGTTTGCTTGACCCGAACCGTCTGGCGCATCACCACCGCCCGGTTTGCGCAGACGGCATTCAGCGGTGAAGGCGCCCGGCTCTACGGCGGACGCTGGAATCCGAAAGGCTGGGAGGTGGTTTACACCGCCGAATCCCAATCCCTGGCCCTGCTCGAGCTGATGGTGCAGGACGGCCCGCTGCGCGCCCATTACGTGCTGATCCCCGCCCACCAGCCTGCGGACCTGCCGGAAACACGCATCGACGCCAAGCAGCTGCCGGACGACTGGCGCACCATCGGCGCCCGCGACGTCCTGCAGGCCCTGGGGCAGGCCTGGCTGCAGAGCATGCAAAGCGCGGTTCTGAGCGTTCCCAGCTCGGTGCTTCCGACAGAGCGTAACTACCTGCTCAACCCCCGCCATCGGGATTTCAGCCGTATCACGGTGGGCGACCCCCAGTCACTACAGACCGATACCCGCCTGCTGCGCAATCTTGGCGGGCAGGCGTGACCGTCCGCAGCCATCGCCCGCCCGCTTGACGAGGCATTGCGCCCGGCCGGAAATCGTCTTTATTTCGTTACATTCTCACGTTGCGGCGCCGCATCCATCGGCGCAAGATTCGCCCGTCTTCATTTCAGGAGTGTCCCTGTGGACAGCCCCAGTAGCCCGTCGTCCATCAGCTTGAACGAACCGGCAAGGTAACCGCAGAGTCACATCCTGCCGCTACCTTGCCTGAACAAGGCGGGTAGTGGCGCCGGAAAGTCGAGTCCTCGGCCTTTCCCCACCGCTTCCCAGTCGTCAGTACCACGCCATGCCCATCGCCGGCAGGCGTGCTGCCATTCCGCGTTCCTGGAAGGAAGGAACACGGGGGGAGGTTTCCATGCGTCTCACGTTTCTCAAGGAACTCTTTGCGGCATTCGTCCGCAGCCGCGGCTTCGGCCGTCACTTCCGTCGTCTCGCGCTGCTCGACAGCCTGTCGCGTACCACGGTCAGCCGCGAAGTCCCGCCATCGCTGGCCCAGACCCTGGCGGCGGCGGCCCGCAGCACACCGGACAAGCTGCTCAAGCAGCTCGACAGCCATCCCGACGGCCTCAGCACCGCCCAGGCCGAGCTGATCCGTGCCCAGGTCGGCCTCAATCAGGTCGAGCAGGAGAAGCCGCTGCCCTGGTGGCTGCACCTGTGGCACTGCTACAAGACGCCCTTCGACCTGCTCCTGACCCTGCTGGCCGTCATTTCCTACGTCACCGAGGACATGAAGGCCACCCTGGTGATCGGCACCATGGTCGTGCTGTCGGTGGCGATCCGCTTCTGGCAGGAACACAAGTCGAACATCGCCGCCGACAAGCTGAAGGCGATGGTCAGCAACACCGCCACGGTGATCCGCCGCGACCTCAGCGAGGACGCGGCCGAGGACGCCCGCCGCTACTTCGACATCCAGCTGCACGTCCACCCGGCCCACCGGGAGGAAGTGCCGATCGCCCAGCTGGTGCCCGGCGACCTGGTCGCCCTGTCGGCCGGCGACATGATTCCCGGCGACTGCCGCGTGCTGTCGGCCAAGGACCTGTTCGTCAGCCAGGCCGCGATGACCGGCGAATCCCTGCCGGTGGAGAAGTTCGCGCGCCTGCGCGACCTGTCGGCAACCAATCCGCTGGAGCTGGACAACATCGTCTTCATGGGCACCAACGTGGTGTCCGGCTCGGCCACAGCGGTGGTCGTCGGCACCGGCGCGCGCACCTACTTCGGCGCCCTCGCCCAGCGGGTGACCGCCACCGACCGCGCGCCGACCCAGTTCCAGGCCGGCGTCAACAAGGTCGCCTGGCTGCTGATCCGCTTCATGTTCGTGATGTCGCCGCTGGTGCTGTTCATCAACGGTTTCACCAAGGGCGACTGGACCGAGGCCTTCCTGTTCGCCATGTCCATCGCCGTCGGCCTGACCCCGGAGATGCTGCCGATGATCGTCACCTCGACCCTCGCCAAGGGCGCGGTGATCTTGTCCCGCCAGAAGGTCATCGTGAAACGTCTGGACGCGATCCAGAACTTCGGCGCGATGGACGTGCTGTGCACCGACAAGACCGGCACCCTGACCCAGGACAAGATCTTCCTGGCCCGCCACACCGACGTGTGGGGCGAGGAGTCGGACGACGTGCTGGAAGCGGCCTATCTCAACAGCTACTACCAGACCGGCCTCAAGAACCTTCTCGACGTGGCGGTGCTGGAGCACACCGAGGTGCACCGGGAACTCAACCCGGCCAGCAACTTCCGCAAGGTGGACGAGATCCCCTTCGACTTCCAGCGCCGCCGCATGTCGGTGGTCGTCGCCGAGCATGAAGATCATCACCTCTTGATCTGCAAGGGTGCCGTCGAGGAGATCCTGGCAGTGTGCGCCCGGGTCCGCCACGGCGAGGCCGACGAGGCACTGACGCCCGAGCTGCTGGCCCGCGTGCGCGAGGTGACCGCCGACCTCAATGAGGACGGCCTGCGGGTCGTGGCCGTCGCCGCGCGGGAGCTGCCGCCCAATAAGGAATCCTACGGCGTCGCCGACGAGGCCGGCTTGACCCTGATCGGCTACGTGGCCTTCCTCGACCCACCCAAGGAATCCACCGAGCCGGCCCTCAACGCCCTGTTCGCCCACGGCGTGAAGGTCAAGGTGCTGACCGGGGACAACGAGCTGGTCACCGCCAAGATCTGCCGCGAGGTCGGCCTGCCGACCCAGCAGGTGCTGCTCGGCTCCGACCTGGAGCGCATGGACGACGCCCAGCTCGCCGAAGCCGTGGAGACCCACGACATCTTTGCCAAGCTCACCCCCGCCCACAAGGAACGGGTCGTCCGCGTGCTCAAGGGCAACGGCCACGTGGTCGGCTTCATGGGCGACGGCATCAACGACGCGCCGGCTCTGCGCACCGCCGACATCGGCATCTCGGTGGACACTGCGGTGGACATCGCAAAGGAAGCCGCCGACATCATCCTGCTCGAAAAGAGCCTGATGGTGCTGGAGGAAGGCGTCGTCGAGGGGCGCAAGACCTTCGCCAACATGCTCAAGTACATCAAGATGACCGCCAGCTCCAACTTCGGCAACGTCTTCTCGGTACTCGTGGCGAGCGCCTTCATCCCCTTCCTGCCGATGCTGCCGATGCACCTGCTGGTGCAGAACCTCCTCTACGATTTCTCGCAGGTGGCGATTCCCTTCGACAACGTGGATGAGGAGCTGGTGCGCGATCCCCAGCGCTGGAACCCGGCCGACATCGGCCGCTTCATGCTGTTCTTCGGGCCGGTCAGCTCGGTGTTCGACATCACCACCTACCTGGTCATGTGGTTCGTCTACGGCGCCAACACACCGGAACACCAGACCCTGTTCCAGTCCGGCTGGTTCGTCGAAGGGCTGATGACCCAGACCCTCGTCGTGCACATGATCCGCACCCGCAAGATCCCCTTCGTGCAGAGCCGTCCCGGCGGCCTGCTGATGATCGCCACCGGCCTGATCATGGCTGTCGGTGTCTTCATCCCGATGGGGCCGGTCGCGCACTACTTCAAGCTGCAGGCGCTGCCGTGGTCCTACTTCCCCATCCTGGCGGCGATCCTGGCCGGCTACATGGTGCTGACCCAGGCCATGAAGGCCTTCTACAGCCGGCGCTTCGGCTGGCAATAACGTATGCATGATCGGCGCGGCGGGCGGCGGTCATGCATTCCGGAGAGGAATGCATGCTGACCAAAAACTCGGTTGAGCCCACGCATCGGCGGTCGTAGGCTCAAGGCCATCCCGATACCCCCTGCCCCAATCATGCAAGCAACACCCATCACTCCTGAAAAGGTGCGCATCCCCGCGGTGGATGGCTTCCGTCTCCAGGCCCACATCTGGGCGCGCAGCCCCAACGATGGCCACGGTCCCGCGCCGGTCGTCGTCATCAACCCGGCCACCTCCGTCCATAGCCGCTACTACAGCCGCTTTGCGGATTTTCTGCATGGCTGGGGATTCAACGTCATCACCTACGACTACCGCGGCATCGGCGGCTCGCGGCCGCACAGGATGCGCGGCTTCGAAGCCAGCTGGCTGGACTGGGGCAGCAAGGACTTCGAGGGCGTGCTCCGCTTCGCCAGCCAGCGCTTCGCGGGACATCCCATCCACGTCGTGGCCCATAGCGTCGGCGGCTTCCTGGTCGGCATGGCACCGTCGAACCACCTGATCGAGCGTGTTTTCACGATGGGCTCGCAGTTTGCCTACTGGCGGGACTACGCCGAGCACAAACGGCTGGCGATGTACCTGCGCTGGCACGTGGTGATGCCGGCCCTGACCGCCCTATTCGGCTACTTTCCCGGCAAGCGGCTCGGCTGGCTGGAGGATACGCCGCGGGGCGTCGTGCGCGACTGGGTCGCGCCCCACCCCCGCTTCGAGGACATCTACCGCTCCGGCCCGCAGGCCCTGTTCGACCGAAGCGCGCACGCAACTGGTCGAATCCTTTGCCCGCGTCACCGCGCCCACGCTGGCCCTATCGACCAGCGACGACGAGTTCGGCACCGTGCCAGCCATCCACCGGCTGCTCCGCTACTACGAGCGCAGCCCATCCACCCACCTGCGCATCGAGCCGGAGGACCTCGGGCTCGAGTCTATCGGCCACTTCGCCTTCTTCAACGCCCGTTTCGCCGACTCCCTGTGGCGCATCCCGCTGGACTGGCTGCGCGATGGCGCGCTGACGGACGACCTGCCCTACCGGCAGATCAGGCTGGAGCCGCTTCGGTAAGGCGTGCCTCGGCACGGAGCCGCTGGCACGTTCCATCTGCCGGCTCCCCGTTTGCAGCGCCGTCACCAGCACCGACGAACACCCGCCATCCACCGCCGGAATCACCACATTGACGCGGATGCCGTGGGGCGCGCCCTCCGCCGCCACGATGGACGCCACCACCGCATCCAGCGGCTCGCGGCGGCGACCACAGATCACCACCGTCGCCACCTCCTGCGCAAAGCGGATCGCGGTTGCCACGCCAATGCCCGTACCACCCCCGGTAACGAAAGCGACCTTGTCCTGCAAGCGAAAAGCCATTGTCTGTCTCCTGGACCGGCCCACCCGCCCCGGACGACGGACGGTGCGTAATTGGAAGTTCAAGCCGCGCCCGGACGGCACAAGTCCAGCCCACCCCGGCCCAGCCTGCGAGGAGACGCAGCCTATTAGGGATGGACGGCGCAACCATCGTCCGATGGGACTAGGGGTGTGCTACAGCGCTGCGAAGTTGATGTATGGCGGCGTGAACAAGAGATACGGCGCGTGCGAGATCAACGTGCACGGCCGTGAGATCAACATTGGCGCGCGTGAGAAGAACTTTCAGGCGTGTTACCTCTTCGTGCACGCTTAATGTTGGCGCGTGCACGTTGAGCGTGCACCGGTGTGAGGTCTTCGTGCACCGGTGCACGGAGAAGTTTGGGGTGGTGAAGGTCTTGGCTGGTGAGTGCACCGTCAGGTGCAGCTGAGGGACTTTGGATGCGGTTGGGATGGAGGACGGCTTTGAACGGGCAAGGTGTCAAGGCTTTGCGCGTGAATCACGCTCACACTCAGCCTATGCGGAAGTGACGAAATTCATAGCGAGTACCCACATTGGGATGAAATGCTATAGGGCGACATCTCTCGGATTGATGGGAAGTAGGTAAATGACAGATATTGACCTGAAGTGGAGGATTGCTGAAGAAACAACCGCCATCCACATTCAGCGAAGCACATATTAACTGCTCGCACAACATGCCGAAAGATTCATCGACTGACTATATTTGCCTGCGTTTTGTTGAGAGTGAAAGCAATACTCAAAAAAACCAACACTTTTATTTAAGGCAGACATTATCACACGGCAGTGCAATAGTTCAAAAAAACGCTATAGCCACAGGAGCTCTCATGGAACCGAAAATCTCCATCAACAAGCTTGGTGAATACATGACGGCAACAGCGTCGCGTCGAAAGCAAATTCTCAGAGATCAAAAAAGCCCTTCGACATTCAAGGTTGCCCGCTACAAGGATGCCCGAGAGACAATTGTAGAATTCTTGGAGAAAGGAATGACCGATGAAGAAAAGGCTCTTTCCATTGCATTTGAACTAAGAAACGACCAATCGGGAACTGACTTTGCCATACAAGATCGCCAACTATCAGCTGAAGCTATTGAAGATTTTTTGCCTCTTTCGGAAGAAATTGAGCTCAACGATCTATCTGTTCATGGCGGCAACGCCTTTTCCATGGAAGTTATGGATTTCGGAGGCACAAAGGTCTCAATGAGACCCGATGCCCTCTTGAAAGACAAAGAAACTGGAAACGTTGTCGGCTGCGTGAAGCTCAATTTCTCAAAATCATCCCCACTACAAAGCAAATCGGCTGAGTATGTGGCCACAGCACTTCGCGCGCACCTAGAGACCAACCTATCTAACCCCCAAAGTGTCGATCCCGGAAAGTGCTACGTTGTTGACGTCCCTACAGGAACGGTCTGTACAGCACCTAAGTCAAATAAGAAAAGATTAAATGACTTAACCGCAGCTGGTGAAGAGATTTTTGCACGCTGGAGCAGCGTTTAGTCTTCTGCATTAAAAGCACAAGTGCGTCAAATGAAAATAGCTTTATCCACTTTTAAAGATTCATCTCCATTCGCAATGGAGAACGGACTTCATTTTCTTATGTTTTGTTTTTTAAACAGGAAAAAATTGAGAAATTTGGCATGAGCGACGCAATAAAGGAGTTTGCACAGAAACGCGGGGTTAAATACCTGCTGCATTTTACTCGTGTCGATAATCTGGCTTCAATTTTGCAACGTGGCCTTGTAACGCGCGACATCTTGACTGGAGAGACAGGTATAGTCTTCAACGACCTTCTTCGCCTTGATGGTACAAATGCAGTTTGTTTGTCGATTGGATTTCCAAACTACAAAATGTTTTACCGCCTTCGGATAGAGAACCCAGGTGTAAGTTGGGTAATTCTGGTGATTTACCCCCATGTTCTTTGGCAGTTGCCATGTGCGTTTTGTAGGACAAACGCAGCATCTAGCGACGTAACCCAAGAATCGTTGGAGTCTCGAAAAACGGCCAAAGCTTTTGAGGGGATGTACAATGACTGGGAAAACAAATCTCGGGATGCATTACAAATCCCGGACTTTTATCCTACAAATCCGCAAGCCGAAGTGCTCTTACTCAACGGCGTACCGAACAAATTCATCTATTCAGTAATAGTGAACAATGAAGCACTAAGAAGTGAGTTGCAGAAGCAAAATCCAGATGTAAAATTCTTCCACAACAACGACTTCTTCTATCCTCGTACGGACTATGCGAACTGGAAGTGATTTTTAATCATGGCATCAAGGCCAATCTTTGCTCCTACACTAGAGGGGGGGCTATTAGTTCAAACCTATTATGTAGATTTTAAGTGGCACCCAGGGATGGCGATAAGTCAGTCCCAAAAATCAATAGCTTCACTGCACGAAGCAGCAAAAAATAATTTCAAAATTAGTCCAATCCTTGAAATATCTAGCAAATCTCCTGATGAGCTAGGAGTGCAACTAAGCGCATTTAATCTTATGATTAAAACGGTAAAACAAGGCCGACATTTTAGTCTTGAATGCGCCTATCAAGCCAGCAAAGTCTTTGAGAACGGCGGACCTTTTGTTGATTTGCTCAATAAGAAATCTATTGAAGCAAAGCGAGACCCAAGACTGCACTCGTCTGGGCGTTTAATTGGTTTTAATTTTTATGGCGTAGATTGGGATCTGGAGCCACGAACCGCGTTTTATGACTGGCTTTATATTAACGCACTGCACAAACACCCAAATTTCGCTGAGAAGATTTTGGATTACAAGGCGTTTTCCGACATAGCCTTCAATCCAGATAAATCAGTTAATTGCCAAGCGTATGCCGCCGCCCTGTACGTTTCTCTCTACAAGAGAGGGTTGCTTACAAACCAGTTTCTAAAAGAAAAATCTCTTTACCTCGAAGTTGTTTCCAACGGTTCAATTAGCAATGCACACGAAGACACAAGAGCCCAAGAAAAACTTCTTTGATTCTTATAAATTTATAACCTAAGACCTAATTTTTCTGACTTACACCATCACTAGAGGAGCCAAGAAGCACAGATCCCCTTCCCTCACACCCCTCGTTTTCAATCTCAACGCCATATACATAAAAGTCATCATCGTTGGAGCCGGAAAATTGGCGAAGGAATTGCTCGGCTCGCTGGAACTGGATACGCGGCTTCAAGTCGTTTCGTGGGAAAAACGGACTGCGGACGATGGGCAGGCCATTTTGATCCATGCGGGGTCGGGGCGGGAGTTGGCGGCGGTAAGTGCGTTCTGCGAGGAATCTGGATCGCCGCTGATCCAGCTGCCCACGGGGGCATGCACCGCCTCGACGATGCGCGCCAGACCGCTGGCGTACGGCGTATCCCGCCGTGCCCGATATTGACGTCTTCGACGCACGATGGGATTCCACCAATTCGATCTTGTAGCCCTGGAACAGCGACCCCGACGCCTCCAACATCGCCATGAGCTTGACCATCAGGATGTTCGTGTTGGGGCACAGCACCACCGGAAAGCCGAACTCCCCCCGACGTCCGCCCATCAGCTGGAGAATCGGGTTTATCCGGTGATGGAGTTCATCGCCGATGGGTGGTTGTGATACCTCTCCTGCCCGCCTAATTTGCGCAATCCCCCGCTTGACGCACTCTTGATGCAAGCCTGATACTCGCCGCCGTCACCTAGACAGTGGTGACCGGGATTGGAACCCCGGACAAGCAAAGGCCGATAGGGCCGCGTTTTTCGCGGCTTTTTACTTCGGCTGCATGGTTACGCCTGTCCAATGGCGGGCCGTGCAGGGCAGCCGCAAGGCTGGCCGGTTCCTTTGCCCGGTAGTTCCAACCCTGCACGGTTCCGCCGCCCTCATTGGAACGGGGGCTGCGGAGACTCAACCGCAAAGGAGCATTAACCATGACCATTCAAGTCCAAAGGCGTGCGCGTCCGCGCGTGCCGATTGCATCTGCTTTCCCTGCTTGCCCCTCTTCCCGTTCGATATACAGCGCACGGAGGGCGACGGCATGAATACACCCTTGAACTTCCCTGCCCCCGCTGCGCCGCTCTATGTGCTGGCGAACAACGTGGACACCCTCACTCTCGTCGATCAGCTCAGCGCCCGCCTCGCGCAGCTGCAGGCCATGCTCGCGATGACGCGCAGCAACGCCGGCGAGATGTTCCGGCGCATGGATGTGGAGTACCAGGAGCACTACCTGTGGGCCTGCGGGATGATCGCGGACGAGGCCCGGGACTTGATGAGGCTGGTCGAGGGGCGCAGTTTTGCCGGCGCCGATGACCGGCGGGAACGCGAACGCGTGTAGGGAAGCACTGGCCCGGCGGCGCAAGGCGTGCGGCCGGGCCAGGTCTGTTTGCTGCAGGGGTACGGCCCTGCCAGCGATGCGCGGTCGATCACGAGGCGGCACATCACGTTGCCGCCAAGCATCCACTCGATGACACCTTACCCATATGGCCAGCGCGGTTGTATTTATATCACGTTATGATCTAATTATCGGCAGCGCGAGGGCATCTCTCTATCCATGCAGGCCGTAGAGGCGACGCTCTTCACCGCTGGCAGTACGCAAATAACTATCAGCAGGAGCCAAAGCTCCGCGAGTCGTCACCCCCGAACCCCAACGGAAGAGCCATGGATACCGTCACTATCTTGCTTTCTTCATTCATCCTGTCAGTCACAGGATTGTTCGTTTTCATCTGGTCTTTGCGCAGGAATCTGTTCGAGCGCAACGCCAAAGGCGCCCGCACGATCTTCGCTGCCGGGGAAATTGGTCATGTCGAGGATCCGGGCGCCACGCAGGCCGGCATCTCGGCCCTGCAACGCGTGGTGGCGCATGGTGGTGCCGATACCACACAGCCGGATCAGGGCGCGCTCCGCGCCCGGCTCGAAGCGGATCGCTCGAGCGCCAAACCGGCGTTCATCTTCCTGTGCTGCGCTGTCGTCTGGTTGGTGCTGGCCTCGTTTGCGGGGCTGACCAGCTCGCTCAAGCTGCATAACCCGGACTGGCTGACCAATACGCCCTGGCTAACCTTCGGTCGAATCCGAACGCTGCACCTCAATGTCGTCGCCTACGGTTGGGCGCCCATGGCTTCATTCGGCATCGCCATCTGGATGCTGCCGCGCCTTCTCAAGACGAAGCTGGCCGGAGGACGCTATGCCATGCTCGGGGCCGTGTTGTGGAACGCGGCCTTGATCGCCGGCCTGGTCTGTATCGGCAACGGCATCAACGACGGCATGGAGTGGCTCGAGATCCCCTGGCAACTGGGGCTGTTCATTGTGGCCGGTGGGGCGATGATCGGGTTGCCGCTGATCCTGACCCTGCATCGACGCACCGAAAAGCACCTGTACGTGTCGATCTGGTACATGGGCGCGGCCCTTTTCTGGTTCCCCATCCTGTTCGTCGTCGCCAAGTTCCCCGGGCTGCATTTCGGGGTTGAACAGGCCACCATGAACTGGTGGTTTGGCCACAACGTGCTGGGGCTTTTCTATACGCCGATGGCCTTGGCGACCACCTATTACTTTTTGCCGAAGGTGCTCGGCCGCCCCATCCAGTCCTACAACCTTTCGTTGCTTGGCTTCTGGGCGCTGGCCTTCTTTTACGGCCAGGTCGGCGGCCACCACCTGATCGGCGGCCCGGTGCCGGAATGGATGGTGACTCTGTCGATCGTCCAGAGCGTGATGATGATCGTGCCGGTGCTGGCCTTCACGACCAATCAGTTCCTGACGCTCCGTGGCGTTCTGGCCGCCATTCCCCATTCCCCCACGCTGCGCTTCATCGCGCTGGGGGGCTTGATGTACACGCTCAGCTCGATCCAGGGCTCTTTTGAGGCGCTGCGCAGCGTCAACACCATCACGCATTTCACGCACTTCACCGTTGCCCATGCCCACCTGGGGCTCTACGGATTCGTGACGATGGTGATGTTCGGCGCGATCTACTTCGTGATGCCGCGCATCATGGCCTGGGAGTGGCCCTATCCGCGCCTGATTGAATGGCATTTCTGGCTGGTCGTTGTCGGCTTCGCGATCTATTTCGTCGGCCTGACCATCGGCGGCGTACTGCAAGGTCTCGCCATGGTCGATGCCACGCGTCCGTTCATGGATTCGGTGACGGTGACCCTGCCCTATCTGGAGGCACGTTCAGTCGGCGGCGCGCTGATGACGGCCGGCCATCTGGTGTTTGCCTTCCATTTCGCGGCCATGGCCTTGCGTTATGGTCCCAAGCGTACCGGCTCGGTCATTCTCGGCAACCCTTTTGCGGCCTGAATCATGGAAAACGAATTCAAGCTCATCTCCGGCGCCCTGGTCACCCTCGCCGTTTCCGCCAGCGCCCTGGTCGTCCTGCCCTATTTCCAGCTGCAGTCGGTCCAGCCTCCCGAAAAGCTCAAGGATTACAGCCCGGAAGAAGCTCAGGGGCGTCAGCAATACATCAGCGAAGGCTGCGTGTACTGCCATTCCCAGCAACCGCGCGATGCCAGCCAGGCTCCGGATGCCAAGCGCGGCTGGGGCAGAGCCCCCGTGCCGGGCGACTACTACTACGACAAGCCCCACCTGCTGGGCACCATGCGGACAGGCCCCGATCTGTTCAACATCGGCGCCCGCCAGCCGAGCATCGACTGGCAGCTCGGCCACCTGTACCAGCCCCGGGCCTATACCCCGAACAGCATCATGCCGGGCTTCCCGTATCTGTTCGAATTGAAGGCGCAGGCCGCAGAAGGCGACAAGGTAGTGACGCTTCCCCCGGCGTTCGCGCCGGCCAAGGGCGTGATCGTCGCCAAGCCTGAGGCCATCAGGTTGGCCAAGTACCTCCTGTCGCTTGACCACACCTACCCCATTCCAGACGCCGCACAGGCTAAATAGGAATTCAGAGCCATGACCTTACATTCAAAACGTGGGCAGGCCATTCATGACGCCCATTTGCGCGAAAACCCCGAACCCCACGAGTCGTCGACGCCGATTCCCGTGCTCCTGCTGGGCTTGGTCGCCATTTTGCTGGGCTGGGCCATCTATTACATTGCGACTGCGAATCCACGTACTCCGCCGCAATTCGGTGACCGGCGCACCCTGTCGGACCTTTCCGCCAGCGTAGCGGCCGCACCTGGCGCGGCAGTGGACGGCGCGCAGATCTTTTCAGCGCAGTGCTCGGCCTGTCACCAGGCCACCGGGCAAGGGATTCCTGGCGTATTCCCCCCGCTGGCCGGGTCGGAATGGGCGACGGGAAAGGAGCGCCTGATCGTGCAAATCCTGCTGCACGGCATCGATGGTCCGATCACGGTGAAAGGCGCGAGCTATCAGGGCGCGATGCCGAATTTCGGCGAGAAGCTCAACGACGCCGAAATCGCTGCTGTGACGAGCTACGTCCGGAAACAGTGGGGCAATACGGCCAGCCCGATCAGCCCGGCTACGGTTGCGACCGAGCGTGACGCCACCAAGGCGCGTAGCAAGCCCTGGACGGGTGGCGACGAACTGGCGCAATTCCGCTAGCCGGAAGTCGGGACGGGACGAGATGCGGACCCTGCTCGCCGTGCTGTGTGTTGCGCTGGCCGGCGGCTCCGCCCTCGTGCAGACCACCGATGGGCTGCGCGCCTTCACCAGTGAAGATGCGCGTCGGCTTGAAGTCTCGGAGGCCCCGGTTCAGCTGCCCGTTCTGGAGGTGCTGGGCACGGACGGCAGGCCGGTGTCCCTGAGCGATCCGGACCACGTGACCCTTCTCGACTTCGTCTATACCCGTTGTGAAACGGTATGCCGCGCGCTCGGAAGCGAGTTCCAGCAACTGCAGACCGAAATCCGTGCGCGCGGCTTGCAGGACCGGGTTCGCCTGCTCAGCATCAGCTTCGATCCTGAGCATGACACGCCAGCCGAGCTTGCTGCCTATGCGCGCCACCAGCGCGCCGACGGCGCCGTGTGGCAATTCGCGGCACTCGCCAACGCCGCAGAGCAGCCAAAGCTGCTCGGCAACTTCGGGATCGTCGTCATCCCCGATGGGCTGGGCGGTTTTGAGCACAATGCCGCCATACACGTGGTGGACCAGCGTGGCCGCCTGGTGCGGATCATGGATCTCGCCAATCCGGCCGCAGCGCTGGCGGAGGCGCTTGCGAGGATTGAGGCGGACAACGCGACGAAAGCGCGGGCCGGCTCATGAAGAACCGCCGTGGTGTCCTTATCGCCCTTGGCCTGCTGTTGTTCCTGGCGATGCCCGTGGTGCGCGGCTGGTTCGAGAGCCATATGACGCGGCACATGCTGGTCCAGTTGCCGCTGATCACCGCTACGGGATGGTTGCTGGCCGGCGGCCGTGGACCAGCGCGAGCCTCACCTCTCCACGCGTGGAATGCCTACGGCCTCACCGGGCTATTGCTCGGCGTGTTGGCAACGTCGTTCTGGATGATTCCCCGTGCCATCGATGCCGCCCGTCTCCTGCCTTGGGCGGAGGCTGCCAAGTTCGGCTCGCTGCTCGCCGCCGGCGCCGCATTTCGATACTCGTGGCCGCTGGCCGGTCGCATCGTGCAGGCATTCTTTCTAGGCAACTGGTGCTGGATGGCGGCTGTCGTCGGCCTGCTTTATCAGGACGCGCCAACCCGCCTGTGCGCCGTCTATCTGGCCGACGAACAGATCAACGCCGGATTCTGGCTGGTGGTCGCCGCGCTGCTGGCATTTCTCGCGTGGTGTTTCGATCTTTGGTGGAGCGGGGATTTACGGCGGCTCCTGGGGGACGACCCGGTTCCAATGGGCGCCGCGGATCATGTGAAATCCTAGGCGGCGGCGTTTTAGAATCCGGGGATTCACTCAGCTGCACACGATACGAATGCCGAATTTGGATCCCCGCAACCCCACGAATTCGCCCTCATCGGAAAGCCCCTCCGACCTTCCGGCCACGCTCTCCCAAGAGGACTACCGGCGGCTATCCCATGTCCGCCACCAATTGCGCCGTTTTTTGCGATTCAGTGAAGATATCTGCCATGCGGAAGGCCTGACGTCCCTGCAGTATCAGCTGCTCCTGCACGTGAAGGCCATGCGCGGAAAAGACTGGGCCAGCGTCGGCGAACTCGCCGAGAAGCTGCAGGCCAAGCACCACGGCGTTGTGGCCCTGCTGGATCGCTGCGAGAAGCTGGGTCTGATCCAGCGACGCATCAACCAGGAGGACCGGCGTCAGGTGGAAATTCATCTCCTGCCCGAGGGAGAAAAAGTGCTGGAGCGTCTGGCGGTTCTGCACCAACCCGAATTGCGGATGCTGGAGAACTCATTCAGTCTGCCCCCGGAAAACAGCGGCACCTAGCCGATTCGTCGTGTGAATCTGCGAGCGCCCTCCCGCCATTTCGAACTCGCGCGCCAAATTAGGCCTGGGGGCCGGTCGGTTTGGCGCACCTCCGCCGGATGACATCCTCGTAATAACGAAAGGCCTCGCGGATCTGCTCTCGCAACTGTGCATCGTTCCAGGGTTTATGCAGGAACTTGTAGATCGCGCCGCCATTGACGGCCTGAGTCACGGAGTCCAGGTCCACGTAGGCGGTCAGCACCATGCGTACGGTGTCCGGATGCAGCTCCTTGACACGACTCATGAACTCCGTTCCTGTCATCTGAGGCATGCGCTGGTCGGAAATGATCACCTGAACCCCTTCGGTCGCCAGCAACTCAAGAGCACGGTTGCCGCTTTCAGCGGTCAGGACCCGGATTCCCTCCCGTTGCAGCAGGCGACGCAACGCGGCCAGAATATCGGGTTCGTCATCGACGAACAGGATGGTTCGGCCTTCGGGGCTGTTCGACACGGAACGCAACGGCAGCCTTTTTCCGTCACGAATCAGCGCGCTGAAATCCGCGGCCGGCAATGGTGGGGAGAAATAGTAGCCCTGCATTTCATCGCAATCGCGCGTTCTCAAATAGTTCGCTTGCGCTTCAGTCTCAACGCCCTCCGCCACGACTTTCAGATGCATGCGGTGGGCAAGGTCGATGATGGACAGGGCGATCATCGCGGCCCGTGGTTCCGTGACAATATCGCGCACGAATGACTGGTCGATCTTGAGGGTATCGATGGGAAAGCGGCTCAAATAGGTAAAGCTCGAATAGCCAGTGCCGAAGTCGTCAAGCGAGAGCTGGACGCCGATCCGCTTGAGACCTGCCAGAACGGCGACCGCCGCTTCCGGATCCGCCATCAGCGCGCTCTCCGTCAGCTCCAGTTCAAGGCTGCTTGCGGGCACAGCATGGCGCGCCAAGGCTTGCGTGACGACCTTGGCAAGATCGCTGGCATGAAACTGGCGTGCGGAAACATTGACGGCCAGCCGCAAGTCACGGAATCCGGCGTCCCGCCAGAGTTTGATCTGACGACATGCCGCATCGATGACCCAGTTTCCGATTTGAATGATCAATCCACTTCGTTCGGCCTGGGGGATGAAGTCGGCCGGCGGTACGAGGTCGCGCCCCTCAGGCTGCCATCTGATCAGAGCTTCCGCCCCGTAGACCAGCCCCGTCCGGAGATCGGCTTTGGGCTGAAAATACAGGACGAATTCATCACGCTCCACTGCACGGCGCAGAGCCACTTCGAGTTCAAGTTGCGCGATTGCCCGAGTGTTCATGTCGGCCGTGTAGAAACAGAAACGGTTACGGCCTTGCTCCTTGGCTTGATACATGGCGGCATCGGCATCTCGGATCAGATCGGCAGCCGTTCGAGCATCGTCCGGGTAGATGCTGATTCCGATACTGGCTCCGACATACAGCTCGCTCCCCCCGGAGAGCGGAAATGGCGCGGCCAGTTGGGCGAGCAGGTCGAGCGCAATGCGGGCCGCCGCCTCGGAATCGAGAACTGGATCGAGAACGAGCACAAACTCATCCCCGCCGAAACGGGCCAGCGTATCTTCGCCACGTACCCGCCCACGCAATCGCTGGGTGACGTCGATCAGCAGTTGATCCCCCACGGCGTGGCCCCGACTGTCATTAATGGTTTTGAAATGGTCGAGATCAATGAACAACACGGCCAATTGCGTACCTGTCCGACAGGCACGTGCGATGCCTTGATCGATACGGTCGCTCAGCAACAGGCGGTTCGGCAGGTCCGTGAGCGGGTCGTGGTTAGCCAGAAACTCGAGACGTTCCTCGTATCGCCTGATTGACGTGATGTCGGAGAAGACGCCGACATAGTGCAGGGTGTTTCCGCCTTGATCCTTGACCGCATTGATATGCATCCGCACCGGATAAAGCTCTCCGTTCTTGCGACGGTTCCAGAGCTCCCCTTGCCATGAGCCGGTCTGTTTCAGCGCGTCCCACATGCCCCGGAAAAAGCTCGCATCGTGGCGCGCCGACCTCGAGACGTTGGCGTTCCTGCCGATCACCTCCGCTTCCTCGAACCCGGTGATGCGGCAGAAGGCGGCGTTGACCGCAGTGATGCGTGCATTGGCATCGGTCACGACGATCCCCTCCATCGTGCTGTCGAAGACGGTGGCGGCCTGGCGCAACCGATCTTCTGCAGCCCGGCGTTCCGTATAGTCCGAGAGGAGACTGAGGAAAAAGGCTTGCCCGCCAATCTCAATGGGGCGGATCGACACCAGGAACACACCCCGCTCGCCGTTCTTTTTCAGAAAAGCGCCCTCGTAGTGCTTCAGGCAGCCATCCTTTGCCAGGATGGCGGTCATTCGGCCACGTTCCTCGGGATCTGCAAACATATGCAATTCAGTGGAATTCCGACCGATCACCTCCTCTTTCCAATAGCCGAAAATGTCCAGAAAGCTCGGGTTGGCATCCACGATCTCTCCCGTATCGCGCTTGCTGATCACGATGCCGACCGGGCTAGCCTGAAAAACCGTCGCGAACTGCTCCTCGCTGCTGCGCAGTGCCAACTCTGCGAGCTTGCGTTCAGTAATGACGTCGAAAACGGCCACGAAGTGTTCGGATTTTGGACTATAGACCGATATCTCGAACCACATCTGGAGGGCTTCGACGTAGGTCTCGAAGGTCTCGGGAGGCCCGCCACGCGCAACGCGGCCATAGATTGCGAACAGTTCCGGATCGGCCTCCCGGATGCCGGGGACGACCTCGCTCACCCGGCGGCCCTCGACGTTCCTCAGGCCCGTCTGTGCACCGAAGGCGTCGTTGACACTCAGATAGATGAAATCGACCGGTTGATCTCCCTCATACAGCATCCGGCAGTACGCCAGGCCATTGAGCATGTGATCGAACAAGGCGGTGTGGAGCGGCTCGAATGCCGACGGTGCCTTATTGGCCTCCCGTGTCGAGCAGGGCAACAAAGAAGGAACTGCGTGCGCAGGCACCGGGGCAGAGTCTTCGATAGACATCAGTCTTTAGCTTTCGAGGAACAGATCGCTTGGACACCCTCTTGGAATTTATCCTGGGCATCCAATCGGCGATACTCCACTCACTATAGCGTATGTCCTCTTGCGGGAACCCTTCGTAATCTCCGTGGAAAAGGGAACGCAATTTCGCTTTGCCTCAGTCATTTACGGCACCGCCATCACGGGCGGTGCATTCGCAAGACGATGCCCGCGCCGGCGATCAGCCAAAGAGCTTGCCCTTCAGCAGTTCAATGCCCTCTGCCATCAGGTCGTTGCTCTCGGGAAGGGCGCCATTGGGGGTCAGCTTGTCCACGATCTGCGGGAGCAGTTCGGCGAGTTGCCCGGAAACCTGCTCGCTGCTGAGGCCGAATTGGCTGGCGAGGTTTTGCAGAATGCCGCTGCTGCCGAGCACGCTCTGGATCTGTTCGGCAGAGATCGGCAGGTTCTGGCCCGTCGACACCCACGACTTGGCGATCTCGCCGAGGCCGCCGTTCTGGAAGGCCTGGACAAGACCGGCCAGGCCGCCGGTCTGCGGGTCGTTGATGAGTTGCATGATGCCGGCGAGCAGCGGATTGGCCGCGCCATCGGTAGTTTGGCCGGACATGACAGCCCCTACGACTTGATCGAACAGACCCATGATTGCTCCTTTCACTGAGCGTGTGAATTCAGATGAGGCGTCACGGCGTTTGCGACGCCTGCACCAAGCATACACGGGAAAGAAGATCCCACTCGTCGGCAGGGCGAAGCGTCGATAACGACCCAGCGCAGCAAGCCATGGCACGGCACGGCGCGTTGGTGGGGGCGCCATTTGCAGTGGCGACTGGCAAAATCAGCTGACCCCCACCGCCTTCCGAACCTACTTCTTCATTTCGTCCTTGCCCATCGCATCTTTGGTCATGCCATCTTTCTTCATGGCGTCCTTCTTCATGCCCTCCTTGGCCATATGGTCTTTGGCCATGTGGTCCTTGGCCTTCATGTCCTTCTTCATTCCGTCCTTGGCCATGCTGTCGGTGGCCATCGCGTCCTTCTTCATCATGTCGTCGGCAAAAGCGGTGCTGCCGGCGAGCATCAAACATGCGGCGAAAATGCTGGAGATGATCGTTTTCATGGCGGACTCCATTGAGGTGATGAATGAACGGCAGAAATGCCGGGTATTCAGGGCAATTGAACGGGATTACTCAACTGCCGCCGAACCAGTTGTACCCCTGATCTTCCCAATAGCCTCCGGGGTAGGTGTTGGTGACGAAAATGGCCTGGATGTATTTCGGGTTCTTGTAGCCGAGTTTGGTCGGCATGCGCAGCTTCATTGGAAAACCGTAGCGCGGCGGTAGCGGTTGGCCGTCGTAGGTCAAGGTCAGCAGCGTTTGCGGGTGCAGCGCTGTCGGCATGTCGATACTGGTGTAATAGTCATCGACGCATTTGAAACCGACGTACTTGGCGCTGAGGTCCGCGCCGATCCGGCGCAGGAAGCTGGCAAACGGCACGCCGCCCCATTTGCCGATGGCGCTCCAGCCTTCGACGCAGATATGGCGGGTGATCTGGTCGGTCTGCGGCATGGCCCGCAGCTCGGCCAGCGTCCAGGCACGCTTGTCGGCGACGAGGCCGGTGACTTCCAGGCGATAAGCCGCTTCGTCCACTTCCCGGATCTCGTCCTCGTCGTAGTAGGCATTGAAGGGAAAAGGCCGGGTGATCATCGAATCCGGATAGGTCGGGGCCAGCCGCTGGGGGTCGAAGAGCCAGGCCTGGGCCTTGTCGTTGAAGCGCGACACTTTCATCAGCGCCTCTTCGACGCTGCTCTCATCGACAATCGAACAGCCGCTGAGCAGCGAAAGCCCACCGAGGCTCAGGGAGCGTTGCAGGAATGCACGCCGGGTCGGTTGTTCGAGATGACGCCCCATGTCCTTCAGTGCGTCCTCGAGCAGGCGCTCACCATTGACGATGAGCTGGTGGGAAGCGTTCTTGCGCATGTCACTCTCCCTAGCGGCCGCGGATCATGGCCAGCAACGTACGGGGAACCAGGGCCACCATGACCAGATGGACGCCGACGAATGCCACCAGCGCCGCCATGGCCAGGAAATGCTCCCGCCGCACCGCCTCGTAGCCGCCGAGCAGCGTGCGCAGCAACGGAAACTGCACGGATTTCCAGAGCACCAGGCCGGACAGGACGAGCAGCACGGAATCGAGCATCACGAAAAGATAGGCCGCCCTCTGCACCATGTTGTAGTGGCTCAGATCGGCGTGCGACAGCTTGCCTTTCAGTGCCGCCAATACATCCGCCAGAAAGGCGCGCGGCGACCACGGGAAGAACTTGCGCCCTAGCCGCCCGCTGATGAGGTTGCCCGCCAGGTAAATCACGCCGTTGCCGGCCAGCACCCACATGGCCGCAAAGTGCCACTGAATGGCGCCGCCCAACCAACCTCCCAAAGTGAATTGCGTGGGAATGGCAAAGGGGAAGAACGGCGAGGCATCGTAAATACGCCAGCCGCTGGTGGCCAGCGTAATGACTGCAGCCGCGTTGACCCAGTGGGTGATACGAACCCAGCGCGGATGAATAAGAGCGGTATCGTTGACCATGGTGCCCCTTTCCAACGGGTGCCCGCTTGTTGTCCTGCCTGACAGTTAATTCGCTGACGGGTGGTAAATGGTTACAGGCTCAGGCAGAATTTTTTCTGCCAAGGCATCGGCAAAAATTTCCGCTGACCGCTGTAACCAAACGCACCGGTGCAACGAATGAATAGGGAAGCCGGATTTCGTTCGAGGGAAGAGCGCCTGCGGGATCTGCTGACGCGGGGTCTTGCCGGCGACGATGCCGCCTATCGGATGTTCCTGACGGAATTGAGCGCGCATCTGCGTGCTTTCCTGCGACGACGCCTGGCCCGCTTGCCGGACGAGGTCGAGGATCTGGTGCAGGAATCCCTGCTGGCCATCCATAACCTGCGTCACACCTATGAGGCGGATCAACCCTTGTCGGCCTGGGTACAGGCCATCGCCCGCTACAAGCTGGTCGATCTGCTCCGGCGGCGGGCGGCACATGAGATGTTGAACGATCCGCTGGATGAGGAAATGGAACTGTTCAGCACGGCGGATTCGGATGCCGCCGAGGCGCGTCGGGATCTGAACAAGCTGCTGGCGGATCTGCCCGACCGGTTCCGCCTGCCGATCGTACATACCAAGCTGGAAGGCCTGTCGGTCAAGGAGGCGGCCGATGTGAGCGGGATGTCGGAATCGGCGATCAAGATCGGCGTCCATCGCGGCTTGAAAGCGCTCGCCGCGAAGATTCGAGGTGCATTATGAAAACGGATGATCTGATCACCATGCTGGCCACCGGCGCCGGAGCCGTCGAGGCGCCGCCCGCCGCACAGCGCTACGCGCTGGCCATCGGCTGGGGCGCGGCGGGCGCCAGCCTGCTGATGCTCCTTGTCCTGCAGGTGCGCCACGATCTCGCGCAGGCCTTGCTGCTGCCGATGTTCTGGGTCAAGGTCGGATTCGTCGCCAGTCTGGCCGCGGCGAGCCTGTTTGCTGCGCTCCGCCTGTCGCGGCCAGGCGCGGCGCTCGACCGGGTGCCGGTCGCGCTCGGCCTTCCCGTGCTGGGTATCTGGGCCATCGCCGCTTTCACGCTGATCGAGGCGGAGCCGCTGGAGCGCTCGAGGCTATTCTTCGGCGACACCTGGAAATCCTGCCCCCTGCTGATCGCCATGCTCTCGGTGCCGGTGTTCGCCGCGGTGCTGCACACCATGAAGGGTCTGGCACCGACCCGGCCGCGACTGGCCGGATTCGCCGCCGGCCTGCTTTCAGGGTCCGTTGCCGCAGTGGTCTATTGCCTGCACTGTCCGGAGATGGGCGCGCCGTTCATCGGCTTCTGGTATCTGTTGGGTACGCTCATTCCAGCCGGCGTCGGGGCCGTGCTCGGAAATTCGATCCTGCGTTGGTAGCCGCGCCGACTCACGGCCGCTTGTGCGTAACCCTTGTGAGCATGCACACCGACCCGGCCAGGTCGAGGCCGCCCGCGATGCTCGCCGGATCCCACGGCCAAAAGGAAGGCATGCAAGCCTTCATCGAAAAACTGCAGCCCCGCTTCGAGGGGCGTTGAGACGGGGCACAGGGGGGCGATGAACGCCCTGTTCCTCGCGACGATGAACCACTTAGGAGTGGCTAGGGCTGCTTCCAGTTGGCCCGATCATGGGCCAGCCACTGGAGCAGGACTCTGCTCATCAGTGCCGGATCGACGGGTTTGGCCAGGAAATCGTTCATCCCTACCTCATGGCAACGCTGCCGGTCTTCCATGAAGGCATTGGCCGTCATCGCAACCACCGGAATGTTCTGGAATGCCGGTAGCTGCCTGAGTGCCCGGGTGGCCGTCAGGCCATCCATACGCGGCATCTGCATGTCCATCAGGATCAGCGCATAGGTATCGGGGGCAGCCCGCACCAGCATTTCCAGCGCCTCGACACCATCCGGGGCAATATCAACCACCAAGCCGAAGTCACGCAGATTCTCCTCGGCGACGAGCTGATTGACCGGTTCGTCCTCGACCAGCAACACCCGGCTGCCGGCAAACCTGAGTCGCAGACAGTCCGCCGCGTTCTCCGGTACCTCCAGCTTCGGCGCGTGGCAGTCCGCCACGGGCTTGGCGAGGCTCACGGTAAACCAGAATGTGCTACCTACGCCAGGCTGGCTCTCGGCCCCAGCATCGCCACCCATCAACTGCGCCAGGCGCTTGGTGATGGCGAGCCCCAGGCCGGTACCGCCGTATCGTCGGGATATGGAGTTGTCGGCCTGGCTGAAGGGACTGAACAGCGTCGACAACTTGTCTGCGGCGATACCGATGCCGGTGTCGGCCACCTCGAAACGAAGCCTTATCCGGGTCGCGTCTTCCTCTTCCCGCAGCACCCTTACCGTCACCGAGCCCTTAGCGGTGAACTTCACCGCGTTACTGACGAGGTTCAGCAGGGCCTGGACCAGACGCGTGCGGTCGCCGAGGACAACGTCGGGCAGCGGGTCCGACGCAATCTCGATGCGGATGTTTTTGCTGTGCGCCAGATCGGCCTGCATGGCGATAACGGAGGACGCCAGCAAACGAATGTCGAAACGCTCCTCGGCCAGCACCAGCTGGTTGGCTTCGATCTTGGAGATATCCAGGATGTCATTGACGATACACAGCAGATGCCTGCCGGCCGTCTCGATCTTGCCGAGTTTGTCGGCCGCCTCATCGTTCTCATAGCGGCGCCTCAGGATGCCGGACAGGCCGAGGATGGCATTCATCGGCGTGCGGATTTCATGGCTCATATTGGCGATGAAGCGGCTCTTCGCCTCATTGGCCGCTTCCGCCATTTCCTTCGCCTGTCGCAGTTCGGTAGTCCGCTGAACCACCAACCCTTCCAGCTCCTGATTGACCCGCAAGGTTTCCTGGCGGGCCTTCTTCAATGACGAGAAATACATGGCCACGGAGATCACCGTCACCACCAGCAGATTGGCCGACACCGCCAGCAACGCAAAGAGGGACTCGCGCTGGGTCTCCAGGCGACGCAGTTCGGGCACCGGCTGCAACAGATGAACGGTAAAGCCGCTGCTGGCCTCCTTTGCGCTGAGAAAGAGGTACGGGATGCTCCGTTCGCCATCCAGCAGCATCAGATGCGGGTAGGTCTTGGCATCGAAACGCGTGAGAGCGAGGGGCTTGAAGACGCTTCGAGAGTAGACGTCCTGCCGTTCCCGTTCGGGCATTGCTGACAGATCAACGCCTGGTAGCGTGCGGAATTCCAGGGACTTGTTGCGAGCCAGCACCACGACGCCATAGGCATCGGTGATGAACGCATCGATGTAACGTGTCCACCCGTCAAGGTGCGTCAGATCCCGCTTGGCGGCAATCACCCCGACGATCCTGTCGCCCACGATGACGGGCGAAGAAAAATACAGGCCAGGAACCCGGCTCAACTTGCCAACCACATACTGGCGGCCCAGACGGCCCTCCATCGCGTCGCGGACGTATGCCCGGTCCGCATAGTTGGGCCCCACGAAGCTCAGCGACTTGTCGAAATTGCTGGATGCCACGCAATCGCCCCGCGCATTCAGCACCCATAGCGCGTCTGCTTTCAGTTTCGTCGCAGCAAAATCAAGGCGCCTGCCAACCTGCTGCAACGCGGGGTCATCCTCCCAGCGCTGCTTGCGCGCTGCCAGGGGCAGGGTCGCCTCGTCGGCGTGGCGCGCTTGGCGCACGAGCTCGGCGCCGATGAAATCCGCCCGCCCCAGCACGGCAGGGATACCAGCCAGAGATGACAGCGCGTCCTCGATGCTTCCGTCCAGGCTGTCGAGTTGCTGCTGGGCCAACTGAAGCTGCTGTCGGTAAGCCACGTCCATCATGCGGTCGGTCACGACCGACGCCATGATCCAGGAGGCACTGGTAAGCAGGACAAGGAGTAACAGGATCAATGCGATCCTGCCCCGTCCTGGCACCCAGTTTAGCGTTGCACCAGACATGAATGCCTCCGAGTATTGTTTTTTTCATTTTTATAGTTATTATTAATTCATACTCTAAGTCATCCACTCCCTATGGGCAGTGAAGTATTCCCACCTCCAGCGCGCAGGCCCCGGGGGAGCATTTCAAGGGCGAGCTGGAGAGCGCACGCGATTCAACGCGTTGCCGCCGAAGACATCGGTGCGGCGGCGATCCACATGGACCAGTTCTTTGCGACGGTGCTCTTCTTTCCGCCCGAGTCGCTGATGAAGGGGATCTTCGTCAACGAGGACGCCTACCACGGCCGTGTCGGCCACTATGTGCTGCGCCAGCCGGGCGGCCGGGCCTGGCTGCTGGTAGACAACGAGATCTTCGGGCGGCCGGTGATTCAGCGGCAAGGCGCTGAGCAACTGCCATCATCGTCCGCCGCTGAACCTGCTCCGGCACCGGCCAGCAACGGGCCGATGCCGGTTGGCCGTTACTCGGAGCGGGCCATGACGTCCTTGGCCGGCTTCGCGCCGTCCTTTCCTTCCACGCCCTCCCAACCACCGCCCAGCGCGGCGACCAGGCGGACCGTGGCGAGCAGCCCTTCCGACTGGCTGCGCACCAGGCTGCGCTCGACGGCCAGCGCGCCGGCCCGCGCCGACGCGACCTTCTGGTAGGTGTTCTGGCCGTGCTCGAAGCGCGCCCTGGCCACTGCCGACGCCCGCTGGCTGGCCGCCAGCGACAGGCCGAGGGTGCGCATCTGCTCGTTGGCCGCCTCCACCTGCACCAGCGCATCATCCACCTCGCGCAGCGCGATCAGCACGCTGACCTGGTGCACATCCACCGCCTGCCGGTAGCGGGATCGGGCCGCGTCGAGATTGGCCTGGTTGCGGCCGGCGTCGAACAGCGGCAGATACAGCGCCAGCGGCCCGATGGAGAACTCCCGGGAGCTGTGATTGACCGCACTCTTCAACTGGGACGACGCGAAACCATAGGCGCCGGTCAGGCTGATCGACGGGTAGAAGGCAGTTTCGGCAATGCGCTCCACGGCCAGCAGGGCGCGGATGTTCTGCGTCGACTCCATCAGGTCCGGCCGCCGCGCGAGGATGACGGCCGGCAGCCCAGGCGCCACCTGCGGAATCGCCGGCAGGCGGTAGGCGGGGTCGGATGGCACGCGGAAGTCCTTGACCGGCTCGACCATCAGCGTGGCCAGTTCCTGCTCGGCCATCGCCCGCTTGACGCGAACTTCGCTCATCTCGGCTTCGACCTTGGCCAGCTCGACCTTGGCGTCGAGCCAGTCCTGCTCGGTGCCCAGCCCAGCCTCGAGGCGCAGCGCGCCCAGCCTGACCGCCTCCGCCCGCTCGTCGCGGATCTTGGTGAGCAGCGCGTGATCGGCGTCCGCCGCGCGGAACTGCCAGTAGGCCACCGCCACCTCGCTGGCCAGCACCAGCGCGATCTGCCGCTTGACGGCCTCGGCCGCGCCGGCCTGCGCCTTGGCCGCCTCGACAGCCTGGGCCACGCGCCCCCACAGGTCGAGCTGCCAGGACGCGCTGACGCCGAGCTTGTAGGTTTTTCCGGCGATGGTGCGCCCGCCCAGCAGCTTGCCCAGCGGCGTATTGACGGAGGTGTGGCTCTTGTCAGCGCTCGCGCCGAAGCCCACGTTGGGAAGGAGATCGGCGGACGTCGCCTGCACCCCGGCCTGGGCCTCCGCCACGCGCAGCAGGGCCACCTCAGTGTACGGGTTGCGTGCCTGCACGGTCTCGACCAGGTGGTTCAGCACCGGGTCCTGGTAGATCCGCCACCAGTTGGCCTGCAGCGTGTTCGGAACCTCGGCCGGTGCGTTGCGGTAGCTCGGCGGCGTCACCGGTTCGGGCGCCGGCGCGAAAGTACCCTGGGCGGCGCAGCCGCCCAGCAGGGACATCAACGCAATGATCAGCGGACGTGTCTTGTTCATGGGCACTCCTATTTGTCCTTCGGTGCGACGATGCGATCGGCCATCCAGACCAGACCCACCGCAGCCAGCAAGACACAACCAAGGATGAAAAAGCTGTCGTTGAAGGCCATCACGTAGGCTTCCCGCTGCACGATCCCGTTCAGGTTGGCGAGGGCCTGATGGCTCGCGTGCACCGGGTCGCCGCCGGCCTGAAGGTGCACTTTCGTGAAGGCGGCGAGGTATTCCCGCGTGGTGGTCGAAAACAGCGTGACCGAATCGACCAGCCGCTCCGAATGGAAATGCTCGCGCATCGTGATCGCCGTGGACAGGATGGCCGTGCCCACCGCGCCGCCGAGCACACGGCTCATGTTGTACAGGCTGGACGCGGACGACAAGTTGAGGGCTTCGACCCGGTGGATCGCGATGTTCGACAGTGTGATGATGATCAGCGGCTGGCCGAGGGCGCGGAACACCTGCGACGTGACGAGCTGGTCGTAGCCGGTGCTGGCCGTCATCGTCGAGTTCATGAAGCATGACACCGAGAACAGCACCAGGCCGACGGAGCAGATGATGCGGTTGTCGAACTTCTTGGCGAACACCGCAGCGAAGGGCGTGACCAGGATCTGCGGCAGGCCCATCCACATGATGACTTCGCCGATCTGCCGCGAGTTGTAGCCGGCGATCTGGGCGAGGAACAGCGGCAGCACGAAGGTCGAGCCGTACAGCCCCATGCCGACCACCGCGCCGACGGCCGACGACACCGTGAAGTTGCGCCGCCCGAACAGCCACACATTGACGAAGGGCTCCGTCCGCAGCAGCTGGGTGCCGATCCACACCGTGATGCCGCCGAAGGCCATGAAGGCCATGCTGCGGATGAAGTCGGAATCGAACCAGTCCTTGCGGTTGCCCTCTTCCAGGAAGACGATCAGTGCGCCGAGGCCGAGGATCATCCCGCCGATGCCCGCCCAGTCCAGCTTGCGCAGCAGGTCGAGGTGGTGCTTCTGAGGATCGAGGCCGATGGCGACGCCGGCGAACATCAGGATGCCCGGCGCCCAGTTGATGAAGAAGATCGACGGCCAGCCGTAGCTCTCGGTGAGGATGCCGCCGACTGTCGGCCCCAGCGTTGGGGCGAGTGTGCTGGCCAGCATCAGCCAGGCCAGCGCGATGGGGCGTTTGCCGGGCGGCAGCCGGGTGATGACGAGAGTCATCGCGGTGGGGATCAGCGCCCCGCCGAAGAAACCCTGCAGCGCCCGGAAGACGATCATCGATTCCAGGTTCCAGGCAAAGCCGCACAGGGTGGACAGCACCAGGAACAGGACCGTATTGACCAGGATGTAGGCACGCGCGCCGAAGACCCGCAGGAAGAAGCCTGTCAGCGGGATCACCACGACCTCGGCCGCCAGGTAGGTCGTGCTCATCCACGACCCCTCCTCCATCGACGCGGACAGGGAGCCGAGGATTTCCGGCAGCGACGCGTTGGTGATCTGCGTATCCAGCACCGCCATAAAGACGCCGAGGATCGCCGCGCCGATGGCGAGCCAGGTGCGGGCCGGAACCTCGGCCGCCCCGGCCGCCTGCGCAGTGCTCATCGGGCGCCCGCCTCGGGCTGCCCCTGGCGCAGGTCGATCTCGATCTGCGCGGACATTCCCGGCACCACCTTGTCCAGCAGCGCCTTCGGCGTCTCCGGCGCGAAGGTGACCTTGACCGGCACGCGCTGGACTATCTTGGTGAAGTTACCGGTCGCGTTGTCCGGCGGCAGCAGCGCGAACTTCGCGCCGGAAGCCGGTGCGAAGCTGTCCACGCGGCCTTCGATGTCCTGCCCCGGCAGGCTGTCGAGGACGACCTTCACCTTCTGGCCCGGCGCCAGGTCATGCAGCTGGGTCTCCTTGAAGTTGGCGTTGATCCACACGCCGTCCTGGATGATCACGAACAGACGCTGCCCGACCGCCACGTGGGCGCCCACTTCGACCGCCTTGTTGCCGATGCGGCCATCGACCGGCGCCTTGATGGTGGCGTAGCCGAGCTGCAGGCCGGCGTTGCGGACCTCCGCCTCCAGCGCCTTCTTGCGCGCCAGCAGCGCCTCGCGGCCGGACTGCAGCGCCCGCACGCCGGCCTTGGCCGCCTTGATCTCTTCCTTCTGGGCGGCCTCGTCGGCGTAGGCGCTGTCACGCGCCGCGACGGCAGCGTTCAGCTCGGTCTCGGTGACGGCCTTGATCTCCTTGTTGTTGA
This sequence comes from Zoogloea sp. GDB6, assembly GCF_056724105.1. Classification (NCBI taxonomy): domain Bacteria; kingdom Pseudomonadati; phylum Pseudomonadota; class Betaproteobacteria; order Rhodocyclales; family Zoogloeaceae; genus Zoogloea; species Zoogloea sp. GDB6. The sequence goes on from NZ_CM161497.1 coordinate 2,730,479, forward strand.
GGGCGATCTGGCGCTCGGCGTCACGCTTGAAGCGCGCGATCTGCGCCAGGTTGCGGGCCGACTGGGCGTCGAGCGCGCGGGCGTGGGCTTCGCCCTGCTCGATCTGCGCGTCGAGCTTCAGCAGCTCGCCCTCCACTTCCTGCAACTGCGCCTTGATCTTGTCCGAACGCACCGCAAAGTCGGCCGGGTCGAGCTCGGCCAGCACGTCGCCCGCCTTCACCAGCTGGTTGTCGGTAACCATCACCTTGGTGACCACGCCCTCGACCCGCGGGGCGATTGCGCTGATGTGCCCATCCACGTAGGCGTTGTTGGTCTCCTCGAAGTAGGTGCTGCGCCACCACATGCGACCGGCGGCGGCCAGCGCGGCGAGCAGCAGCACGAGGAGGATCAGCTTGACCTTCCTGGCCGACTTCGGGGTCGGGCCGGACGCGGGCGGAACGGCCGGAGCCGGGGTAGCCTCACTCACTCGCAGCCTCCTCTTGTAGGTCGCGTGCGCAAATGTGTTCCGCCACGTAGGCGGCATCCTCGCCGACTCCGCTCAGCAGGCCGGAGCGCTTGTTGTGCAGCCACGGCAGGCCGATGAAATACAGGCCTTCCTGGGCCGTGACGCCGCGCGTCTGCTGCGGATAGCCGTCCTCGTCGAAGACCGGGAAGCGCACCAGGCCGAAGTCGAAGCCATAGCCGGTGGCCCAGATCACCGTGGAGATGCCTTCCGCGGCGAGGTCGACGCGGTCCGGCTGGGATTGCGCAAAGCCCTCGTCGCCAGCGGGCAAGCCCTCCTCCGGCAGATCGAGCTGGCGCATTGCCACCAGTTGGTCGATCTGGCGCAGCAGGCCGGCCTCGAAGCGGTCGGCGACGGTCAGGTTGTCGTGCAGGTCGGACGCCAGGCGGATCTCCGTCCCGTCCATGTCCTGCAGGGAGCCGAGCAGGCGGATGCCGGCCTTGGCGAAGTGGTGCAGGTTCATGCTGCCGTCGGGCCGGCCGGCCATGATCGGGTTGGGTGCGAACTTCAGCTTCGGCGAGCTGAGGGTGTCGACGGTCTGGTCGGCCAGGCCGGACAGCTTCATCCACTCGAAGATATCCTTGCCCCGGTAGCGCCGCGGCGCCCGGGTGTGCGGCCCGACGCACAGGAAGACCTTGCGGCCGGCGCGGTTGAGCTCGTCGGCGATCTGGCAACCCGACTGGGAGCTGCCGACCACCAGCACACCGCCCGGCGCCAGAGCGTCCGGATTGCGGTAGGCGCCGGAGTGCATCTGCACGACCGACGACGCCAGCTTGGCGGCCATCCCGTGGCGGCGCGGAAACTGGAACAGGCCCGTGGCCATCACCACGTTGCGCGCGGTGTAGCTGCGGCCCTCGGCGGTTTTCACGCGGAAGCCGAGCGGATCGGCCTCGACCGCCGTCACCTCGGTGTTGCAGCGCAGCGGCAGCTGGAAACGCTCCACGTAGTCCTTGAAGGTGCTGACGATGTCGACACGGGGCATGAAGCCTTCCGGCGCTTCACCCGCATAGGGCGCGCCGGGCAGGCGGAAGTCCCAATTGGGCGTCACCAGCGTGAAGGAATCCCAGCGGTCGTCACGCCACACCGGCGCGGGGATGTCGCCCCGTTCGAGCACCAGGTGCGCACACTGCTGGAGGGAAAGGTGGTAGCTCGTCGCCAGCCCGGCTTGTCCGCCGCCGATGACGAGGGTATCGAAGTGTTCGCTCATTGAAGGGTCGATTCCATTTGAGAGTTGTCCGAGTCGGAGACCCGTTTGCCGGCGGGCAGCGGGTCGCCGCCCTCCGGCAGTGCGCAGCGGGCATCGTCGGCAAGGCCGAGGGACTGCACCACGATCCGTTCCAGGGAGGCGCGGCTGACCACCGAGAAGTGGTCGCCTTCCCAGTCGATCACCTGCAGGTTGGCCATTTCCGGCACCGCAAAAGGCGCCAGCAGCGGGAAGTCCATGCTGCGGCTGGCCCGGTACAACCGCACCGGCGTCGCGGTCACCCGCGCCTGGTGATTGATCAGCGCGTTGTAGTTGGCCTGGTACTCGGCGAGCAGCGTGCGGAACTCGTCTTCGGAGACGGCTGCCCCACCGATGCGCTGCAGGGTATGGACGACGAAGGCCGGCCGGTCTGCTTCGGACAGCTCTGCCAGCGCATCGAAGTCGCGCGGCAGTTCGCCGCCGATCAGGTCGCGCAGGAAGTTGCGCATCAGCACTTCGCCTTCGAGGCGCTGCTCGCCGCCCTGGCGCGCGCCCATCCAGCTGTCGATCATCGTCACGCTGGCCGGCGCCTGTCCGCTCATCTCCAGCTGGCGGGCCATCTCCTGGGCAATCACGCCACCCATTGACCAGCCGAGCAGGTGGATGCGCCGGCCCTTGGTCCACGCCGCCAGGGCATCCACGTAACCCGCGGCCAGGCCCGGCAGCTCCCGCTTACTGCCGTCGCCCGGCGATTGCAGCCCGAGCACCGCCATTCCCGGCGGCAGCATTTCGAGGAGTTCCCGGTAACACAGGATGTTGCCGCCCACCGGATGCACGACGGCCAGGATGCCCTGCTCCCCTTCGCGCAGCACGGCCAGCGCACTGCGCTGCTCGCTGCGGGTCGCGTCCTTGTCCAGCATGAGGGCCTGCGCGGCGATGGTGCCGTGGCGCAGCAGGGACACCAGCGGCAGGCTGCGACCGAACTCGGCGGTGATCGCGTTGATCAGACGGACAGCCAGCAGCGAGGTGCCCCCCAGATCGAAGAACTCTTCTTCGGCCCCGATGGATTCGACGCCCAGGAGCTGACACCAAAGCGTCGCCAGACGCTGCTCCGTGGCGCTCTCCGGCATGCGCCGTGGGCCGGCTTCGTGGTTTAGCGATTCAGCCAATGCCGTGAGAGCCTTACGGTCGACCTTGCCGTTGGGCGTCACCGGCAGCGCATCCAGCCCCATGAACTGGGATGGCACCATGTATGGAGACAGGCTGGCAGCCAGGTGGCCGCGGATCTCGTCGACGACCGGCAGGCGCGGGCCGGCAGGCTGGTAGAAGGCCACCAGGCGGCTGTCGCCGCCCTTGCGCACGACCACCGTCGCCGCGGCGCGAATGCCCGGACAACGCACCAGCGTCGCGTCGATCTCCTCCAGCTCGATGCGGAAGCCGCGGATCTTCACCTGGCCGTCCAGGCGGCCGAGGAATTCCAGACAGCCGTCCTCGTGGTAACGGCCCACGTCGCCGGTGCGGTACAGGCGCTCGCCGGTCTGCGGATGATTGATGAAGCTCTCGGCGGTACGCAGCGGGTCGTCGTAATACTCCCGCGCCAGGCCGATACCGCCGATGTACAGGTCACCCGGCACCCAGTCCGGCGCCGGCTGCAGGTCGCGGTTCAGCACGTGGAAGCTCTGGTTGGCCAACGGCCAGCCGTAGGGAATGCTCTTCCAGTTGGCCGGCACGCCATCCACCGGGAAATAGTTGGACCAGATCGACGCCTCGGTCGCCCCGCCCAGACTGATCAGCGTGGCGCCCGGCACGGTGTGCTTGAGGCGCTCCGGCAACGTCACCGGGATCCAGTCGCCACTCAGCATCACCAGGCGCAGCGACTGCAGCTCGCTGGTGGCCAACGGCCCGAGGAACTCGATCAGCATCTCCAGGGACGCCGGCACGGTGTTCCAGACGGTTACGCCATGATTACGCACGACGGCCGCCCATTCGTCCGGCGCGGGCGTCTCGCTGTGGGGCGGCAGCACCAGCGCCGCACCGACGCCGAGACCGCCGAAGATGTCGAACACCGAAAGGTCGAAGTTGAAGCTGGACAGGCCGATCAGGCGGTCTTCGCAATCGAGGCCGAAGCGTGCAATGACGTCCTGGATGGTGTTGACGGCGCCCCGGTGGTCGATGGCGACGCCCTTCGGCTGTCCAGTCGAGCCGGACGTGAAGATCACGTAGGCCAGGTCCTGTTCGCGCTGCACGGGCTCGATGGCGACAGCCTCCGGCACTGCGTCCGGCAGCACCTCGTCGAGCAGCATGGCAGTGACGCCCGCCGGCACGCTGAGGCCGTCCGCCAGATCGCGCTCGACCAGCACGACCTTCACGCCCGGACGGGCGATCAGCCATTCCTTGCGCGCCACCGGCTGGTCGGCGGTGATCGGCAGATAGGCGCCACCGGACTGCACCACCGCCATCGTCGCCGCCACCTGACGCCAGCTGCGCCGCGACACGATCGCCACCAGGTCGTTGGGGCCGACACCGGCGCCACGCAGCCGCGCCGCCAGATTGGTGGTCCAGCGCCACAGGTCCTGGTAGGCGACGGTCCGGTCGGCGGCGATGATCGCCGGCCGGTCGCCGTGGCGCGTACAGGCCTCGGCGAAGAAATCCTGCAGGCACCCGGTCGGCAGCGCCTTGTCGGTACGGTTGGCTGTCTCGCGAGCCTTCAGCGCCGCCGCCGGCAACTGCGGCAGCAGCATCGCCTCCTCCGGCACCTCCGCCGCCATGATGGCCTCGACGTGGCGCTGGAAGGTCTCGAACATCTCCTCGACGACGCCCGGCAGGAACAGGCCCTCGACGTAGTCCCAGTTCATCACCAGCTCGTCGCCGTACATGTAGACCTGGCAGTCGAGCCACACCTGCGGCGTGTGCAGCCCGCCGCCACAGCTCGCCCAGCCCGCCGCGCTCGGCAGCAGGATATCCTCGGGCATGTCGAGCCCCAGCGAGCTGGCGAACACCACCGGCATCACCGGCAGCCCCGCCCCGACGCGGCCCATGGCCTGGATCACGTCAACTCCGGCCACCCGCGCATGGCGGATATCCCGCGCCAGCTGCATCTGCAGCGCCTTGGCCCGCTCCAGGAAACTGCCGCGGGTGTCCGCCGCCTCCAGCAGCAGCGTGCTGCCGAAGTTGCCGTAGGCGCGCTGGTAGCGTGGATCGTTCGACGGCCGGTGGCTCATCAACATGTTGATGGCGAAGGACGGATTGCGCGACCACAGGCGCAGGACGTCTGCGTAGGCGGTGCAGAACACGGCGCTCAGACTGACGCCCAGCCGGCGTGCCTGCGCGTTGATGTGCGCGACGCGCTCGGGCGGGAGCAGGAAACGCACGCGCTTGAAGCTCGACCGCTCGGGCATGCGCTCGTGTTCCACCACCGGCAGTTCGGGCGCATGGCGCAGGGACTCGACGCGGTCCTGCCAGTACTTGAAGGAGCGCTCGAAGGCCGCGCTTTCCTTCACGTTGCGGCGCTTGTCGATGAACTCCGGGAACGGCGCGCGCGGGTGCGTCGGCAACCCCATCCCGTTGTACACCCGGGCCAGGGCGTCGAAGAAGAGGCGGACCGAATAAGCGTCGAAGGAAATCAGGCGGAACGCGAAATTGAGGTAATAGCCTTCCGCCACGCGGTCGAGAAAGGCCGTCAGCTGGACGTGCTTGCCGAGCAATTCCAGCTTTTCTTCCATCTGCCGCTTGTTGAATTCCTGCAGCTCAAGCGCACTGACGGGCGGGCGATCCCGCCAATCGGTCACCGACAGGGAAATGGCGCCGGCCGGCGGCTCCACCATGCGCTGGCTGGCGTCCGGCAGGAACTCGATGGACAGCTCCGGCGTGGCCTGCAGCACTGTGCCAAGGGCGGCCTCGAGCCGCGGGATATCGAGTTCCGCACTGAAGTAGCAGAGATACAGGAAAGGCACGGTATGAAACCTGTACACCTCCTGCTCCCCCACCCAATAGGCGTGCTGTAATTCGGTGAGGGGATAGGGTTCGGATGCGGTTTCCCCACCATCCTGCTGATCATCCTGTGCGCCGAGCATTTTCAATTCCTCTTCCAGGGTTCAAATACGAATTTATTTATGCATTTTGCATTTATTCGGCAAATGCAGCAGTTTTCGAGTACTCAGTATTCAGGTGCAGAAAGCCACAGCCGGCACGCACATGACTTCACCCGAACAAGCCTCCGGTGGCACGGGCCCGATCGGTCCCTGTACGACATTCCAGCCCGTAACGATGCTTGCCCACGGCAAAATGGATCGCACGCCTTGCCAATTGGCAGCCATATACGGCGCCATCCATCAGCAGACATCGAGCACTGAAAAGAGGAAGTTAAGACTATTATGAAATGCTAATTCTTTCGCAGCCCGGTATACATCCGAATGCTGCGGAAGCCGGCCTTCGGCAATTTCTAGCCTGAATACGCTTTCTCCTACCGCGTATCAAAAGTGACAAATTGCACGCACCAATGTGGCGCATGCAACATGCAAATCGCACCTATTCAGGTTTTATCGATAAACATTTCAAAATAATGACGTTGTTCCTGCCCGAATCTGCCTGATAAAATGTTCGGGCGCGATTTTGTCAGAATTTCTTTACAACGGATATCGTTTTTTTCATATCACCTTTCGTAATCCTGACATCAGAGCCCAATTCGGTCCCAATAAATTCCAGGAAAGATGCTGCAGCACAGCATCAATTCACCCGCAAACGCATCGTGATTCACCGCAAAAAAGAAAACCTCCGGCGGCACCGGAGATTTTCTTTTTCTTGCAGATGTGCGCCACGCCCAGGATGGGGCGTGGCATATGCGCAGCGGAGCTGCTTCGTCTCGCTAAGTCTTGGGCATCCCCAGCCCTCGCTCGGCGATGATGTTGAGCTGGATCTCGTTGGTCCCGGCGTAGATCGTGTCGGCGCGGGAGAAGAAGAACACCTGCTGCAGCCGGCGCCACGGGTCTTCGCTGGCCGGCACATCCCCCGCGGTTCCCATCACGTCCATCGCCAGCTGGCCCAGATCCCGGTGCCAGTTCGACCAGGCGTACTTGTAGACCAGCGCTTCCGGTCCGGTGGCGTTCTCGCCGCGCGCGAAGATGCACGTGACCGACTCGGCCGGCCACCTGCTGCCCGACACCGTCAAAGCCCGCCTCAGCGCGGTGCGTGAAGCGCTGAAGCCGGAGACCGAGCTGGGTTTCCACGGCCACCACAACCTGGCGATGGGCGTGGCCAACAGCATCGCCGCCATCGAAGTGGGCGCCACGCGCATCGACGCGGCCGCCGCCGGCCTGGGTGCCGGGGCTGGCAACACGCCGATGGAAGTGCTGATCGCCGTGTGCAGCCTGATGGGCATCGAGACCGGCGTGGATGTTGCGAAGATCACCGACGTGGCCGAAGACCTGGTGGTGCCGATCATGGACTTCCCGATCCGCATCGACCGCGACGCGCTGACCCTCGGCTACGCCGGCGTGTATGGCTCCTTCCTGCTGTTCGCCAAGCGCGCCTCCAAGAAGTACGGCGTGCCGGCCCGCGACATCCTGGTCGAACTGGGCCGTCGTGGCATGGTCGGCGGGCAGGAGGACATGATCGAAGACACGGCCATCACGATGGCGCGCGAACGGGGGCTTGCAGCATGAAGCTCGATCAAGCTACGGGCTTCGGCCTGCTTCGGCACTGAACCGACGTCAGCCATCCCCAGACGCAAGGGCTAGGACGTGTTCACATTAGCCAGATATGCATACGCCAGTTACAGGAATGCGTTAAAGCGTGTGTTCAGCACTTCTTTGACACAGCGCTCCGCGCAACGCATTGCCGCAGCCCTGCTCCCACGACCTGCAGTAACTCGGCATCCGACCAGGGCTTGGCAAGAAAACGGAAGATATCCCCACGCAGGACAGCGTCGCGGGCCGCGTCCTCGTCCTCGGCGGCGGAAAGGGCAATGCACACGACCTCCGGGTAGTCTTGCCTGACTTGGTATAGCAGGTCTGCCCCGCCTGTCCCCGGCGTGCGCTGATCGGCGATCAGTACGCCAATCTGATGTTCCGCGAGCAGCGCCAACGCAGCCTCCCCGTTGGCCGCAGTCAGCGTGCGACGGCTTTCCCGGCGCAGAGCGCGCCTGAGGGCCGACCGGACGCTGGGCTCCCGGTTTACGATCAGCAACGCACCTGGGGCCTCTGGCTGAGCAATAGGATGTGCGTCCTTGTGGCTGTTCATGAAGCCGGGCACGGCATCGGCGGCCAGGGGACGACTGAACCAGTAGCCTTGGGCGGCATCGCAACGCAGCGCACGCAGTCGGTCGGCGTGGGCAGTGGTTTCAACGCCTTCGGCCACGACCTCGAGGCCCAGCCCATGGCCGAGGGCGATGATGGATTTGACGATGGAAGCGTTGCCGCTGTTGGTAGTCATATCCCGCACGAAGGACATGTCGATCTTGAGCTTATGGACCTGCAGCCGCTGCAGACGTGCGAGGGACGAATAGCCGGTACCAAAGTCGTCGATTGAGAGGTGCACGCCAAGCGCCTTGATCTCGGCGAGGGAGCGGAAAGCCTCGTCTTCATTGGCCATCACGAAGCTCTCGGTGATTTCCAGTTCCAACTGCTGCGGGGCGATACCGCTGCGCTGCAAAGCACCCTTGACGGAGTCCACGAGGCGTCCGCGGCTCAGCTGCACCGCAGAAACGTTAACTGCCGTGCGGCGCGGCGCGTGTCCTGCGTCGCACCAGGCACGAATCTGCCGGCAGGCTTCGTCCAACACCCAGTCACCGAGGCGGACGATGAGGCCGTTTTCTTCGGCGAGGGGAATGAATTCGGCGGGCGAGATGATGCCGCGCTCGGGATGGATCCAGCGCACCAAGGCTTCGAGGCCGATGAGGCGATTGTCGGCGAGGTCGATCTGCGGCTGGTAGTGCAGGCGGAATTCACCCCTGTCGAGGGCACGGCGCAGTTCGGCTTCCAGCGTCAGGCGCCGGCGGGCACGGTTGGTCATCTCAGGGGAGAAGAAGCGCAGGCTTCCCCTGCCCTGAGCCTTGGCCTGGTGCAGCGCGGCGTCGGCGTTGCTCTGCAGGGCTTCGGCGGTGGTGCCGTCACTGGGATAAAGGGCGATACCGAGGCTGGCGCCCACATATACGCTGTCACCGTTCAGCTGGAACGGCCTGGCCAGGGCATCGATCACGCGCTGGGCCGTGAGGTCCACCGGCGAATGGCAGATGGCCATGTCCATCACCACGTTGAATTCGTCGCTACCGATGCGGGCGATAGCATCGTTGTCGGGAAAGAGTGTCCGCAGGCGGTTGGCAACTTCCAGCAGCACCTGATCGCCGACGCCATGGCCGAGGCTTTCATTGATGCTTGCGAAGTTGTCCAGATCGATGAAGAGCAGCGCGAAGGGCGTAGCGCTCCGCTCCGCTGACAAAATGGCGTGAGCCAGTTGTTCGGCAAACAGCATCCGGTTGGGCAAGCCCGTGAGCGCGTCTCGATGGGCCAGGTGACGGTAGCGTTCCTCGCTGAGCTGCAGCATGGCCGTGCGCTGGCTGACCACGTCTTCAAGCACGTGCCGCAGTCGCGCCAGCTCGAGATGGGTACGGACGCGTGCGCGCACCTCGTCGATATCGAAGGGCTTGGTGATGTAGTCTGCGGCGCCCAGTTCAAAGCCCCTCACCTTGTCACGGATTTCGTCAACGACCGTCACGAAGATGACCGGAATACGGCTACCAACCGCGCTCGCCTTGATGCGGCGGCACACCTCGTAGCCGTCCATGCTAGGCATGACCACATCAAGCAGGACCAGGTCGGGGGGCGATGTGCCTTGCATGATTTCGAGCGCCTGGCTGCCGTTACAGGCCACGAGGATGCGGTATTCGTCCTTCAACGCTTCGAGCAGCTCGTGGATGTGCTCGGGCACATCGTCCACGATCAGAATCGCCTTCTGGCGGTCGCCGCCGTCGTGGGGCACGATGCTCACCAGTGGCTGCGGGATGCGGTAGCGCTTCAATTCGAGCTGGCTGCGGATGCGCGCCTTGAGGAGGGCCGGGCTGACCGGCTTGGTGACGAAATCGGCGGCGCCCATTGCCAGCCCGCGGGTTTCGTCCTCCGGATCCGATAGGGCCGACACGAAGATCACCGGGATTCCCATGGTGGCAGGGTCGGCTTTCAGCCGGGCGAGTGCTTCATAGCCGTCGATGCCGGGCATCCGGACATCGAGCAGGATCAGGTCGGGCTGCGGATGGCGATGGGCCAGCGCGAGGGCCTTTTCTCCGCCGGTCGCGGCGGAAATGGCGTACTCGTCGCGCAGGATACCGACCAATATATGCAGGTTCTCGTGGACATCATCCACGATCAGCACGCGCGGGCGCTCTTCCACGGGTCTACTATTGCTTGTCTGCTGAGTCATTTTTCGGTATCCGCTCGTCGGCCTTCAGCTCACCCAGTCGGTGCCGCGCCGCATCGAGATCGAAAATATCGAGCTCGGCCGCCAGTACATCGATATCGGCCGCCAGCGGCGTATCTGCAACCCCGGCTCGCAGTTCGCCGAGCAAACCTTCCACGGCCCCTAGATCGTACTCCAGCGCATCTCCCAAGCGCTTCAGCAATTCCTGCAGCGCGTCAGGCGCCAGCCGCTGCGCTTTTCCTTGGGCCAGTCGGCTGTTGGCAGACATCAGCGCATCAATTTCGCCGATGGCCTCGACGAACTGCACTTCTGCCCGGAGCAGCACGACTTCGTCGGGCAGGACATCATTCCTGAGGGCTTCATCGACGAGCATGAGCTGAGCATACAGCGGGCCGGCGCCAAGATTGCCGGTCACGCCCCGCAATGCATGGCAATAGGCCTCCGCCGCCGCTGTGCCCCGTTCTCGGAGCAGACGGCGCAACTCGCTGATCGCGTTGCTGTAGTGCTCCCGAAAGCGCTTCAATTGCCGCCGGTAGGCTTCGGGCCGTCCGCCGATACGGCGGATCCCCCTTTCGGCATCGAAACAAGTGAGCGCCTGCAGGTCCGACGGACAAGCATCGGTCGCCATCGACCCCGCCTCCGTGGCCCGGAGGGCATTACGCTGCGCCAGCTTCGGGGACACGCAGGCGAGCAGGACCTCGAACAGCCTCTGCGGGTCAATGGGCTTGGCGATATGATCGTTCATGCCAGCAGCCAGGCAACGTGCTGCATCCTGCTCCATGGCCAGTGCCGTCATCGCGATGATGGGCACCTCGGCTAAACGCTGGCGCGCGGGGCTGGAGGCGAGCGCACGGATCCGCGTGGCCGCTTCGAGTCCGTCCATGACCGGCATCTGAATGTCCATCAGCACAGCATCGTAGTCGTGCTCGCCGACCTTGAACACGGCCTCCTGACCATTGTGCGCCTCATCCACCTCGATCCCTTCGCTGCGCAGCAGCTCCGACGCGAAGTCCCGATTCATGTCGTTGTCTTCCACCAGCAACACCCGTGCGCCAGCCAGACGGGCCGTTCCGCCATGTCCGCCGCCGGCCTCCGTCGGCAAGCCGTCCGATGCCGGGGGCAGGAGGCGGACTCGCCCCAGGACCGAGAGTAACGTATCGAGCAGCATGGACGGGGAAACCGGCTTGACCAGGAAACCCTCGACCCCGGCCCGCTCGGCCAGACGCATGACGTCGTCGCGGCCGTAGGAAGTGACCATGACTACCTTCGGACGCTGGGCAATGGACGGATCGCTGCCAATCAACCGGGCGACCTCGTCGCCGTGCACGCCCGGCAGGTGCCAGTCCATGAGGACCAGATCGTAAGGCGTAGCACCAGGGTTGCGCAGCGCGGCTAGCGCCTCGATCCCCGTGCCGACCGCTGTGGCTTCCACATGGAGGAAGTGCAGCATTTCGCCGAGGATCTCCCGGGCGGCGTGGTTGTCTTCGACCAGTAGCACACGCACGCCCTTCAGCAGTGGTCCGGCCCGTTCGGCCAGCCCCCGCGCAGCGGCTCCGGCTTGCGGCGCGACCCGCAGATGCACCGTGAAGCAGATCGAGGTGCCCTTGCCCGGGCGGGACTCCTCGACCCAGATTCGCCCGTCCATCAATTCAACCAGACGCCGGCTGATGGCCAGGCCCAAGCCGGTCCCGCCGAAACGGCGCGTGGTGGATTGGTCGGCCTGGGAAAACTGCTCGAACATGCGCGCTTGCACCTCCTCCGACATGCCAATGCCGGAGTCGCGCACGCACACCTGCAGGCTGAGCGCATCGTTGCGGATACTGAGCGCGTGAAGGGCCAGCTCCACTTCGCCCTGCTCCGTGAATTTCACCGCATTACCACACAGGTTGAGAAGGATCTGCCCCAAGCGGAGGGGGTCTCCCAGCAGGCGGGCGGGAATCGCCGGGTCGTAGCGGATAAGGAATTCGATGCCCTTGCGGGCCGCCTCGTAGCCAATCGCATCGGTGACTTGCTCAAGTACGCCATCGAGGGCGAACTCGACCTCCTCCACCTCCAGCTTGCCGGCCTCGATCTTCGAGAAATCGAGAACATCGTTGATGATGCCGAGCAAGGAGCGGGCAGCCCCCTGCGCCTTGCCGAGCTTGCTGCGCAAGTCCGGCGTCAGCTCGGCCTGCTGTGCAAGGTAGAGCATGCCGAGGACGGCATTCATCGGCGTTCTGATCTCATGGCTCATGTTGGAAAGGAATTCCGACTTCGTGCGGGTCGCCGCTTCGGCGTCTTCCTTGGCTTTGGTCAGCTCAGCCGTGCGCGCGTCAACCATCGTCTCGAGGTTACGGTTGAGGGCGTCGAGTTCGCGCAGGGAATCGAAGAGCCGCCGGCGACTGTCGTTGAAGGCGCTCACCAACTCACCCAGCTCGTCCCGGTAGGGATAGTCGATGTTGTCCACGGGTGCGTCGTCCGGACGAAAGCGCCAGCTTTTCACTGCCTTGGCAACGCGGGTGACCGCCTGCGACAGGCGAAAGCGGACTGTCCATTGAAAGATCAACCACAAACCGAGAGTGAACAGCACGGAGTCGAGCAGCACGACGCCGAATCCATACGCCACCCGGTCCAGAACCACATCCCGATTCGAATACAAGGTGAGCTGCCCGATCCTGCGTGGCGCCACACCCTTGGTCTGATAAACCAGCGGCAGCGTTGCGCTCTTGTAGCGCTTCAGTATGGCCCGGCCCGCCGCGTCGCCCGGCCTCGGCACATCGCCGTCCTCGACCAGTTGCTGGTCTTCCACGGAGTCGACGCGGACGCCGGTGACGATGGCGTTCTGCCGCACGCCCTTGGCGATGGACGCAAGCTGTACAGCATCGAGTTCCCACACCGCGGTGGTTATGCCGGGTTCTACTGTTCGCGCCAGCGAGATCAGGTCATCGTCAACACTGCGGCTGATGTTCGCGTACTGGATCGCCAGTTGGGCCGCCGTCATCGTCAGTGCGATGATCAGATAGCCCGGCAACATGGTACGGAGCAGCCGTTTGGAAAGAGTCTGAGGTGTCGCCATTTTTCACCGCCCCGCCAGGGAGGCACCGTCATCCCGCCACCACCAGCGCGTGTCCGGCTCGTCAGCCGGACTGCGCAGGATCGGATTGGCGAGGCGGATCACATGGCGCCGTTCGTGGGCGAGCCTGGCGATCTCCGCAGCATGGTAGCTCTCGAACAGGGCCCGAAAGGAGCCATCGGCCAGAGCCAGTCGCAGGCCCCGTTCGATCCGCTCAGCCAGCGCCTGGTTATCGTTACGGACCCAGAAGTACACCGGAAAAGGAAAATACAGTGCTCGCGTATTCTCGACCGCAAGGCCGGGATATCTCGCCCGGCGCTCGCCCAGTTCCCTTGTGGCTTCGTTGAGCCCCCGCGTGAAGGCGTCGAAGCGCCCCGCTGCGAGCATGCCGAAGAGATTTTCGTAACGGCTCGAGGTAACGACCGTAAAACCGTTGGCCCGCAAGATGGGCAGATCGGCCCACTGGCTGTTGAGGCCGAAAATGAGTTGCGCACGCAATGCCCGGTCGTCCATGCCGGCGATGCGCGCCTGGTCCGCCGCACGAATGACAAGCAGCCGGTAACCGACAATGCCCCGCAGGATGTCGATCCGGATAGGCCGCATCTGAGCTTCCCGCTCGGCATTGGTACCAAGGGCGACAACGTCGATCGCGCCGGACTGCAGCAAGGCCACCCCCCTGTTCTGGGTCACCTCCTCCGGATATGGGGCGAGTCGGACCCGCGGCGTGCCTGCCGGAACCCCATGGGCCAACGCCAATTCAAGGAGCTTCCAGCGATATTCATAAATCGGACCCGCAGGAAAATAACGCAGCGGCACCTCCTCGGCCCGAACGCATGGCGAGCCGGTCAGCACTGCGGCCACAAGCAGCCACATGAGCAACCCGGCAAAGCGCGTGACGGTGGGCTCCGGCAACAGACGACTCAAGTCTTCATGTCCAATGATTGCGTGCTCTTCATTGCTCATTGAGGCGAACATTACCCACCCCGTCGCCAATCGTGAAGCCTCCGGGCGGGCACGGACCTCGACTCCGACGGGCAAGCGACAAGACGCCACCACCACCGCCCATGACGGAAACCCACACCTGCTAAGCGCCGTTCAGCAGCCTCGCGACCGCATCCACCGCCTCGCCGCGCTCCTCGTCCTTCATATGCACGTAGTAGCGGCTGGTGGTGCGCGGGTCCTTGTGTCTGAGCTGCTCGGCGGTCCTCGCCAAAGACACATGCCCCAGCGCGAAATGGCTGCCACGGGTATGGCGCAACCAATGGGACGCGGCGCTCCGGAGATCGATCTCCCAGTGAGGTTCAACCTGGGCGGCAAAGGGGGCGACAAAATTGAAGAAGCGGCGTAGCTCCGAGTTCAGATAGCCGGGAGTGACGCCCTCGCCCGTCTTGAGTTCGACCCGGCGGGCCCGTTTGGGGCTCAGCTTGGCGATCAGCGGGATGTCGTATTCGCTGCTGTCCGGATAGCTGCCGAGACCACGCGCCTGGCGGTAATGCTGCAAGGCCGCGACGGCATCCTCGTCCAGCGTCACCCGATCGGGGCCATCGGTGGCGCTGCGCCCCTTGCCTACGACCTTCCAGACCCAGCGCGTACCACTCTTGACGACCGCGCTCATCGTCGCCTCGGCCAGCTCGGCACGCCGGCTCGCGGCTGCGTAGCTGAACAGCAGGATGCAGCACAGGCGGGCGCGGCGCTCCATCGGCCACGGCTCAGGCGCATCAGCCCCCTGCTCTGGCTCGTCATCCGCGGACGGGATCTTCCAGGTGTTTTCCGGCGCGTCCAGAAAGGCGCGCAACCATCGCCACAGGTCGAAGGAAAAAGCCTTGTCGGCCGCCAGGTTGTCTTCCCGTATCGCATCCTGACGCAGCTTGCGCGCGTACTGCTGGGGCGACATGCCAAGGCGCGACAGCTCTTCGATGGAGATTTCCTCTCCGGTCAGCTTGCCGAGCTGCAAGAAGGGGTTGGTGGGCAGGTAACCGCCCTCATGAAGGAAACGGTACAGGCCGCGAACCGTGATGTCGGCCCGCCGGCGGCTGCCGATGGACAAGCCCAGCAGCTTGCCGGCCCCATCGGTCCGGAACGGCAGGTAGCCCGCCGGCCAGCCTTGCTCCGGCAGGTACGGCACCGCCAGCCATGCTCGGAAGGCTTCCAGATCGGCCACCGTCGCCTGCGCCAGGGAGGCGCCGCGCAGGCACGCCAGGAAAGTGGCAAAACGACGAAGCTCCTGAAGATAGGCCTTGCGGGTATTGGCGTTCTTGGCGCGGGTGTTGAGCCACACCAGCACGGCGTCCCTGTCGTTGGTGACGCCAAGCGAGTTTGCGATGTTCGGCGCCAGGAAGCTTACGCCCACGCGCAGACCAGCGTCTGGCACCACGAGATCGAAGCTTGCTTCACCGTCCTGCGGAGGTCTGATCTTGCTCATCATGGGTGCCTATCGATTCTTCTGACGTACTGCAGCTCGTCGGGGCCGATTACATGCATATAGTAACGATAATTACAGAACTCGACATTATTATTCTCGGCGTTAGTCATAAATTGCGCAATTGCGCAATTTATGAAACTATCGCAACATAACACTCGACAAGACTGGCAGACCTGCCCACAAGAAGAGGAAACGCGCCAATGGCCAGCGCAGTGAGCTACGAGATGGTTGAAGCGGTGTGCAATGACCTCGCCGCCGCCGGAGAGAACCCGACCTACCTGAAGGTCCACGAACAACTAGGCAAGGGCGCCACGCGCATCGTCTCGGCCCATATCCGCGAATGGCGGGAACGTCAGGTACAGGCCACAGCGTTGAACCGTCACCCGCTTTTTGGCAGCTGGCCGGAAAGCCTGCAGCTCAAGGCGAAGAGCCTGTTCGACGCCCTCCTCGCCCTGTCGGCGGAAGGCGCAGCCGCAGCCGAGCAGACGCTAAAGGCCGAGTTCGACAAGCAGGCCGGGGAACTCCGGCAGGCTACGGATCAGGCGCGCCGGGAAAGCGCCGAAGCCCAGGACAGGCTACGTGACGAACGCGCGGAAACCGCACGCCTGCAGACCGAACTCGACAGCCTGAAGGAAGCCGAGTTGGCCCGCGAAGCGATGATCGCGGACCTGCTGGCCCAGCGCGAGCAGCAGGTGGCGACGATCGCTGAGAATCAGCGACAACTGGAAAACCTGCGCGACGAACACCGGATGCAGGTCATGGAACTCGGCGTACAGGCCGCCGCAGAACGCAACCGCCTGATCGACGAGCTACGTATCGAACGGGAACGCGCCGCCGGCGAGCGGGAGCATCTGATGCGACAGACCGACCAGCTGCGCCAGGATCACGCCGCTGCGGTGCAGGAATGGCGGCAACGCGCAGCGGCGCTGGATAGCGCCCTTGTCGCCCAGCGGAAGAAGACGGACGAAGCGGAGGAGCGCGCAGCGGCACAGACCTCCCACGCCAGGGAGCTGACTGCGATCGTCAATGCACGGGACGGCGATATTTCAGCACTCAAGGCAGACCTTGCGACCATGAACCTCAGCCTGCAGGAGCAGGCCGCCATGAGCAGTGCGCAGGCGGCCCGCATCGAGATGCTTGAACAGCAAGTTACGCGTGAAGCCACGCGGGCAAGGGACGCCGAGATGCGCACGCAGGAACTCGTGACGCAACTGGCCTCGGCACCCCTCCCTGCCCCGGCCAAACCGGGAGGGGAGGAAATGCAATAACGCGATCGGCGATCAGAACTGCTCGTCGTCCAGCATCAGCACCGACTTTCCACCTTCGCGCACCGTACGCGACAACCCGGCCACCTGGGTCATCACGTGCTCGGCGTAGAAACGGGCGGTCGCGATCTTCGCGCGATAGAAACTCGCGTCGCCGCTACCTTCATCCAGCCGTCGACGCGCCGCCAAGGCCGCACGGGCCATCTGCCAGCCACCAGCGACGATGCCGACCAGCATCAGATACGGCACCGCGCCCGCCGCCACCTCCGCAACGTTCGCCGCGAATTTCTCGACGATGTAATCGACGCAGTCGTCCATCTCCGCTGCGCCTTCCACCAGCGCCTGGCGGATCACCGTGAAGTCGGCATCGGCCTGCTCCGCCAGCTGGCCGTCGAGGGCGAGCATCTCCGCGACCAATGCCTTGGCCGCGGCACCACCGTCACGTGCGGTCTTGCGGCCGATCAGGTCCAGCGCCTGGATGCCGGTGGTGCCCTCGTAGATGTTGATGATGCGGGCGTCGCGGAAATGCTGGGAGGCACCGGTTTCCTCGATGAAGCCCATGCCGCCATGCACCTGCACGCCGATCGAGGCCAGCTCGTTGGCCGTTTCGGTGAGCCAGCCCTTGACCACCGGGATCAGAAGGTCCGCGAAAGCCTGATGCTTGTTCCGCTCATCGGTAGCCGACGCCTGGTGGGCGTGATCCAGCGAAGAGGCCACCACGTAGGCCAGCGCCCGCATCGCCTCGATCTTGGCTTTCATCAGCATCAGCATGCGGCGCACGTCCGGATGCCGGATGATCGCCACCGATTCCGGCGAACGGGACGTCATGTCCTTGCCCTGCACCCGCTCGCGGGCATAAGCCAGCGCCTGCTGGTAGGCCCGCTCGCCGATGGCCAGCCCTTCCAGCCCAACGCCGAAGCGGGCCTCGTTCATCATCACGAACATGTATAGCAGGCGCTCGTCGAGTTTGGCGAGCAGTATCCCGGCACACCGGCCCACATCGACTGGCGGCCCCACGAGCTACTGCTCGGCCCCTCACTGGAGGGGTTGCCCTGCCAACGCTTCTACCTGAAGCGGCTGGGCAGAGCGCCCTGGCCGTCGAGGCGCGCCGAGCCCAGGTCCGCGACGCAGCCGAGGTGGCCGGCAAACCTCTACCGGCCTAGGCTGACCGTGCCTACATCGTGTTCCACAGCGTGCAGTAACCATTCGGCGAAATCTCATCGTCGCCGGGAATGAGCTTGCAGCGCCCCGGCGCCGTGGCGGAACTGCCCGGGATGAATTCCAGGCACGACGTACAGTTTTTGCCGTCAAGCGGGCTGTCCTGGTACTTGTACTGGGCCCTGAGAGTCTGATTGGTAGCCGCCGTGGCCTCGCCGGTCAGGCTGACCAACGGAACGCAGGTCGCGCATGCGACGCTCAAGCGGATAAAGCGGCGGCGTGTAAGGTTCGCGCTCATGATGCTTGCTCTCCCTGTCGTGATGAAGGTGGATCAGGCCGCCATTATTGCCCGTGCTGCGTACGTGGCCATCGCTTCATTGAAGGAGCGGCTTCGCGGCTGCGGAGATCTGTCGCACCAACAGGTCTTCAAAATCCGCCACCGGCAAGGGCCTGGAGAACAGGTAGCCCTGCATTTCATCGCAATGGCAGCCCCGGAGATAGTCGCGCTGCACGACCGTTTCAATCCCTTCGGCTACGACCTTCAGCTTCATGCGGTGGGCCAGCTCCACGATGGAAACGGCGATCAGGCCTGACTCCGGGTCGGTCGTAATGCCACGGACGAAGGACTGGTCGATCTTCAGTGCGTCGATGGGAAAGCGACTCAGGTAGCCGAAGCTGGAATAACCGGTCCCGAAGTCGTCCAGGGACAGATCGACGCCAAGCCCTTTCAGTTCGTGCAGGATCTCGATGGTCTGCAACGGATCGTCCATCAGCATGCTCTCGGTCAGTTCGAGTTCAATACTGCCTGCCGAGATGCAATGCCGGGCCAGCGCGTCGCCGACGATGTCCGGCAGTTTGCCGGAGTGGAACTGGCGGGCCGAGACATTGACGGCCAGCCGTCCCCAGGCGCCGAAGCGCGCCTCCCAAGCTTGTTGTTGCCGGCAGGCCTCATCGATGACCCAGGTTCCGATGGCGACGATGAGTCCGGTGGCCTCCGCCAGCGGGATGAAGCTGCCCGGCCCTTCCACCCGGTCGCCCCGCTGCCAGCGGATGAGCGCCTCCGCCCCCGTGATCCGTCCGGTCTGGAGATCGACCTTGGGCTGGTAATACAGCCTGAACTCCTTGCGCCCCACCGCTCTGCGCAATGCCGCATCCAGTTCCAGTCGTGCAATCGCATCGGCGTTCATGGCCGCGGTATAGAAGCAGAAGCGGTTGCGCCCTTGGGCCTTTGCCTGATGCAGGGCCGTATCGGCATCCCGCAACAGCTCGTTCGCGGTCTGCCCATTGTCCGGGAACATGCTGATCCCGATGCTGGCGGCGATATACAGCTCCGTCCCGTCCCCGAAGTGGAAAGGCGTCTCCAGCGCGGACAGGATGAACTGGGCGGCTTCCGCGGCGGTATCGGGGCTTGTCACTGATTCGAGGATCAGCAGGAATTCATCGCCACCCAGGCGACCGAGGGTGTCCTCGTTGCGTACCCGCGCACGCAGGCGTCGGGATGTCTCAAGCAACAGCAGGTCACCTGCCCGGTGGCCGAGGCTGTCGTTGACGGTCTGGAAATGATCAAGGTTGATGAACAGTACCGCCACCCGGTTGCCGCTGCGACGCGCGTGGTCCAGGGCGTGCTCCAGCCGCGACTGCAGCAGCAGGCGATTGGGCAACTCGGTCAGCGGGTCGTAATGGGCCAGATGCGCGAGTTGTTCCTCGCTGCGCCGGACCTGGCTGATGTCGGTCAGGAGTGCCACGTAATTGGCGGTTTGCTCTTGATCGTCGAGGACCCGCGACACCGTCATCCAGCAGGGATAGAGTTCGCCGTTCTTGCGCCTGTTCCAGAGTTCGCCCTGCCACTGTCCGCTCCGGTCAAGGCTCGACCACATTGCCTGGAAGAACTCCGGCCCGTGGCGGCCCGAACGGAGCAGGCTGGGATTGCGGCCGAGTACTTCCGCCTCGCCATAGCCCGTGATATCGATGAAAGCCCGATTCACAGCCACCAGCACACCTGCAGCATCGGTGATCATCACTCCTTCACGGGCACTCTCGAACACGCTTGCCGCTTGACGCAATCTCGCCTCCCGCTCCATCAGGGCGGCTTCCGTGGCCTTACGCTTAGTGATGTCCTCAATGACCGCAATGAAGTACTCAGGTTCGCCGGCTGCATCGCAAACCAGCGCAACGGTCAGGTGGACCCAGATTTCCTGTCCGTCCTTGCGGATGTAGCGCTTTTCGAGATCGTAGTTGTCGATCTCCCCGGCCAACACGCACCGTACCAGCGCCTCGTCCTCGTCCAGATCATCGGGATGGGTGATGCGCTGGAAGTTCAGCTGCAGCAACTCGTCCCGCGAGTAAGCCACGATATCGCAGAGCTTCTGATTGACACGCAGCCATTGACCGTCTGGTGCCACGTGGGCGATACCGACGGCCGCCTGTTCGAAGGTCGCCCGGAAACGCTCCTCCAGACTACGCATCCTGCGGCCAACCCGCTGGCGCTCGCTGATCAGGCCTGCGAGCCGGGCCAGCAGCTCGCTCGTGGAGAACGGTTTGTGGATGTAATCCTGGACCCCGTGCTGCAAGAGTTTGCTGCGCAACGCATCATCGGCCTTGGCGGTCAGCATCACGATCGGCGTATCGTCAAACTGCGGATAGCGCCGGATGGCCTCCACCATGCCATCACCACTCAGGCGGGGCATCATCACGTCGGACAGGATCAGCGCGGGGAGCTGATCCAGAGCCATGTCCAGCCCCGCCTTGCCGTCGAAGGCACTGGCAATGCGGTAATGTTCCCGCAGGGCGCCAACGATGAAGGCATGCATGTCCGGGTTGTCCTCGACCACGAGGATCAGGGGCGCCGTAGCTACGGCAGCCGGGATATCCGCCGGCACTGCGCCCTGCACGTGATCGTCGACATAAGCAGCCACCAGGTCCGAGACATCCGGCCCATGTGGCATGACCACCACTCCCGAGGGTGCGGATGGCGGAAGTCGCACCGAGAACAGGGCGCCGCCCTGGGGCGCACCGCTCACCTCGATGCTCCCTCCGTGCAGCAGGACGAATTCCTTCGAGATTGCCAGGCCGAGACCGGAACCACCTCGATACTTCCCTGAGCCATCTCCAATTTGCCGATAGCGTTCAAAGACCAGCAGGCGCATGGGCTCGGGCACACCCGGACCGCTATCCGCAACCTGAATCACCGGCCAACCGTCTTGCAGCGTCAGGCTGACCGTAATGCGCCCTCCATTCGATGTGAACTTGAAAGCGTTCGACAGCAGATTCAGCAATATCCTTTCGCACTTTTCCACATCGGCGTCCACCTCGAGTTTCTGAGGCCCCTCGACCCGATAGGTTATTCGACGATCAGCGGCCACTGTATCGAAATGGGAGGCCACCACGCGGACGAGGCCGGCCAGATCGAAGCGCGCATAGCGCAGCACCATGCGACCGGCGTCGAGCCGCGCGATATCGAGCAGATTGTCCACCTGGCGGTGCAACAACCGTGCATTGCGCAGTGCAACGCTGAGCCTGTTCCGCTCGTCGTCGTGAAGGCGGGGAGACGCCAGCAGATCTGCCAGCGGCCCGAGAATGAGCGTCAGCGGTGTGCGCAACTCGTGGCTGACGTTTGAAAAGAACTGGGTCTTCAGTTCGTCGAGCTCCAGCGTCTTCTGATAGAGCCGGTCGAGCTCCTCGTTCGCACTCTTCAGCTGCGCACTGGCTTCGGCCACCTCCCGCGAGCGCGCGAAAACCTCGGTCTCCATGCGCAGGGCCTGCTGACGCAGGTTGTCATTGAGCCGACTCTCCTCGACCCCCTGCTGCTTGAGGAGGACGAACTCGGTGACGTCCTCGACGCGATGGATGATGTAGGCGAGTCGTCCATCCTCGCCTGCTACCGGGGTGTTCAGCGGACTCCAGTAGCGCGCCTCGAAGCCGCCCCCCTCCTCCGCCGGGCGGCGGATATCGTATTTCTGGACCGGCATGGCATCCGCAAGGCCTGTTTGCAGCACGCGCAGCAGCGATGCCCGGAGATTGCGCACGCCTTCTGCCCCCGGATCCTCAGGGTTATCGGGGAAGACATCGAAGATGTGCTTTCCGAGAATGCCTTCCCGGTGTGTCTTCGTCGCTCTGACGTAGGCTTCGTTGACCGCGACGATCTTGAGATCCCGGTCCAGAACCAGATAAAGACCTGGTGCGGCATTGAAAAGTCGCCGGAAATCAGGATTGTTCTTCGCGACGTGTTCGCTCGCGTCCATGACATACCCCTGCTCGCGTCACACTTTGGCAAAGCGGCCGCAGAACATTCAACAGCCGATCGAACTCCAGCAGGCTACACTTTGGGCAGACATGAACCGAGTGAAATACTAGACGCATCTTGCGTAGGGTATTTCACACTTTCGGCATGAAATACCCACTCCGGGTTTTTATTCAGGCTTCTGCTGCGGGCCTGCGGGCAATCAGGCCTATCAAGGCCGAACGTCCACGGTGCCCGCTACCTTCGGTGATCTCCTCTTCATACTCGACGAGCTCCTCGATCTCCCAGCCGCTGAAGGCCTCCCGCAGGACCTCTTCGGTATAGAGGTTTTCCACCGCCGACGGGCCTCCCGTACCGTATTCGAGCTGCTTCGGCGTATAGCCCTGGAGCAGGATCCGCCCACCGGGCCGGGTCATCTGTTTCATGACTTCGAACTGCCGCTCCCGCCACTCGGGGCCGACGAACTGGATGAAAATGCCGACAACCCAGTCGAAGTGCGCCTGGAATTCGGCTGGCGACCACCCCGGTGCAAGCATGTCGGCCTGCAGGAAACGTACATCCAGATTCTTCCCGGCAGCCAGGCGGCGAGCCTTTTCCACCGCGACGGCAGAGATCTCGATGGCCGTCACGTCCAACCCCTGCTCGGCCAGCCAAACCGAATTCCGCCCTTCCCCATCGGCAACCGACAAGGCCCGGCTGCCATCCTGCAGGCGCTCAGCCCGTCGGGCCAGAAAGCGGTTGGGTTCGGTGCCGAACAGATAATCGTCGCCGGCGTCCTGATAACGCTTGCTCCAGAAGCTTTCTTGATTCATCGGACTTTCCTCCAGGGAAATGAGTGGCTTCATATCTAAGGGCCTCAGTGCATACCCATTCGAAGTGAGTGCGTGGCGTCGCAGAAGTTCACGCGACACAGATTCTCGCCAAAATTGGCCTAACTTTACGAACATCTTCCGCTTTCACCTGTCGACGGAGCTTATGGAAGCATGTAGCTTTGTCCCCTTTCGCAACACCCGCATTCCTGGAGTAATACAGTGAAAATCAGCCTGATCCGGTCCTTGCTGGCCCTCGCCTTCGCCACGCCAGTCCTGCTTTCGGCACCGGCGACAGCCCTGGAGGCTCCGGCTGCGCAGCGCCTCGCCCCGACCACCGAGCAGGCCCAGACCGCGTATCTGAGCGCCCAATTGCTCGGGCGCTATCACTACAAGGCGCAACCCCTCGATGACGCGCTGTCGGAAAAAATCTTTAACCGCTATCTGAAGGCTTTGGATCCCGAGCGCCTGTATTTCACCCAAGCCGACATCGACTCCTTCGCCGATGCGCGGACACTACTCGACGACGCGATCCAGCGCGGCAACTTGGCCATCCCCTTCGCGATCTTCCAGCGCTACGAACAGCGCTCCGCCGAGCGCCTGAAGAAGGCCCGCGAACTGCTCAACCAGAACTTCGATTTCAGCGTCAACGAGAGCTACCCCTACATGCGCGACAAGGCGCCCTGGCCGAAGGACGAGGCCGAGGTTCAGGACTTGTGGCGCAAGCGGGTCAAAAACGACTGGCTGCGCCTCAAGCTAGCCGGCAAGGACGATAAGTCGATCCGCGAAACCCTCATCAAGCGTTACGACAATTATCTGGCCCGTGCGTCGAAGAACAAGAGCGACGACGTGTTCCAGATCTTCATGAACGCCTTCGCGATGTCCATCGAACCCCATACCAACTACCTGGGGCGCAGCGCATCGGACGATTTCGACATCTCCATGCGCCTGTCACTGGTAGGGATCGGCGCCGTGCTGCAGGAACGGGACGACTACATCACGATCCGCGAGCTGGTGCCCGGCGGCCCGGCCGCCCGCTCCGGCAAGCTCTCCGTCGGCGACCGCATCGTCGGTGTCGGCCAGGCGGAGGGCGCACCGGCGGATGTGGTCGGGTCGCGGGTGGACGAGGTAGTCAAGCTGATCCGCGGCACCAAGGACACCAAGGTCACGCTGGACATCCTGCCTGCCGACGCCGGTCAGGACGGCAAGCACAAGCTGGTTTCGCTGGTGCGGGACAAGATCAAGCTGGAGGAGCAGGCCGCCAAGAAAACCGTGATCAAGTCCGGCGACGGTGCCAACGCGCGCCGCATCGGCGTCATCACGCTGCCGACCTTTTATGAGGACTTCGAAGGCCGCCGCAAGGGCGACAAGGACTACCGCAGCGCCAGCCGCGACGTCGTCCGCCTGATCGAGGAGCTCAAGAAGGACAAGGTGGACGGACTATTGATCGATCTGCGCAACAATGGCGGCGGCTCGCTGCGTGAGGCGGTGGAACTGACCGGCCTGTTCATCGACAAGGGGCCGGTCGTGCAGCAGCGCCGCACGGACGGCAAGATCGGCGTCGAGAGTGACGAGAATGCCGGTACGGCATGGGACGGTCCGATGGCCGTGCTGATCAACCGGGCGTCGGCGTCGGCATCCGAGATCTTCGCTGCGGCGCTGCAGGACTACGGCCGCGCACCGATCATCGGCGAGCCGAGCTTCGGTAAGGGTACGGTGCAGACACTGGTCAACCTCGACGAGATCGCCAAGAACAGCAAGCCGAAGTTCGGTGAGCTGAAGATGACCGTCGCCCAGTTCTTCCGCATCAACGGCGGGACGACGCAGCTCAAGGGCGTGACCCCCGACATCCGTTTCCCGTCCGCGTCCGACACGGACAACTACGGTGAGTCGAGCTACGACAACGCCCTGCCCTGGGTGCAGATCGACGCCGCCAGCTTCAAGCCGGCCGGCAATCTGAAGGACGTGATCCCGGCACTGCAGACCCGTTACCAGGCTCGCACCGCCGCTGACAAGGATTTCCAGAGCCTGCTGGACGATATCGCCGACGTCCGCCGGCAACGGGAAAGCAAGTCGATCTCGCTCAACGAAACCGAGCGCCGGAAGGAAAAGGAGATCCGGGAAAATCGCCTCAAACAGCGTGAGAAAGGCGATCTGAAGGGCAAGCTGGCTGCGCTGCGGGACGATGGCCTGCAGTCCGGCGAACGCAGCCTGGCGGCCGATCTGGCGGCCGAGAAGGCGCGCAAAGACGTGAAGGACTTGCTGCTCGACGAGGCGGCACGCATCGTCGCTGACGAAGTCAACCTCCTCTCCGGCAACGCCCAGGTTGCCATGCGCAATCGCACCGGCGCTGCACCTATCGTGACCCGCTGATCACGCCTCCGCCCATAGCAAAGCGCCACCCGCGGGTGGCGCTTTTTTTACGCCCTGAAACGCAAAGTGGCGGCTCCATCGGAGTCGCCACTTGGGTACTGCCTTGCGTGCCCGGGCACGCGATGGACGGCTTACTTGTTGACCGCGTCCTTCAGCTTCGAACCGGCAGAGAACTTCGGCTGCTTGGAAGCAGCGATCTGGATCTCGGCACCGGTTTGGGGGTTGCGGCCCACACGGGCGGCGCGCTCGCCAACGGCGAAAGTGCCGAAACCGACGAGGGTCACGCTCTCACCCTTGGCCAGGGTTTCGGTGATGATTTCGGTGAGGCTGTCCACCGCGCGGCCAGCGTCGGCCTTGGTGAGACCACTCTTGCCAGCCAGTGCATCGATCAGTTCAGTCTTGTTCATAGCTCGTCTTTTGTAGTGAAAGAAATGGGTGGATACAGGAGCTGCGACAGGTGACGCTTTGCGCCTGCAGCGCTCTACACACCCGCGGGCGGTAGCTTACCCTGCTCTTTTCCGCCTGTGGCACGAATCTCAAGGTTTTACGCGCTTTTCAGCAGATTTCGGGGGCTGCGGCGGGCCCATCAGGCGTCCGCGAGCTCCTTCAGGCGCTCAAGGGCCTCGTCGATGCGGTCCACGGCGATCACCTGCATGCCCGGGATGTCCTGCTTCGGGGCGTTGGCCTTGGGCACCAACGCCATCGTGAAGCCAAGCTTGGCCGACTCCTTCAGGCGCTCCTGACCCCGCGGTGCCGGCCGGATTTCGCCAGCCAGACCCACTTCGCCGAACACCACCAGCTGCGCCGGCAGCGGCCGGTTGGTCAGCGAGGAGACGATGGCTAGCAATACTGCCAGATCTGCCGCCGGCTCGGTGATCTTGACGCCGCCTACCGCATTGACGAACACGTCCTGGTCGAAACACACCACGCCGGCATGGCGATGGAGCACAGCCAGCAGCATGGCCAGCCGGTTCTGCTCCAGACCGACGGACAACCGCCGCGGACTGGGGCTGTGGGCGCTATCCACCAGCGCCTGGATCTCCACCAGCAGCGGCCGCGTGCCCTCCTGGGTGACCAGCACGCAGGAGCCCGGCACCTGCTGCCCGTGCTGGGACAGAAAGATCGCCGACGGGTTGGAAACCCCCTTCAGCCCCTTCTCGGTCATCGCGAAAACACCCAGCTCATTGACTGCGCCGAAGCGGTTCTTGAAGGCCCGCACCAGGCGGAAGCTGGAGTGGGTGTCGCCTTCGAAATACAGCACGGTATCGACGATGTGCTCGAGCACCCGCGGCCCGGCCAGCGTGCCGTCCTTGGTCACGTGACCGACCATGATCAGGGTGCTGCCGCCCTGCTTGGCGAAGCGGGTCAGCTGGGCGGCGCATTCGCGCACCTGAGCCACAGAACCGGGCGCCGAGCCCAGGGTTTCCGAGTAGACGGTTTGGATCGAGTCAATCACCGCCACGTCGGGCTTGACGTCCCGCAGACTGCCGAGAATTCGTTCGAGATTGATCTCCGGCAGCAGTTGCAGACCACGCGCATCGAGCTGCAAGCGGGCGGCCCGCAGCGCCACCTGCTCGGCAGACTCTTCACCGCTCACATACAACGCGCGCAGATGGCCGGACAACAGGGCCAAAGCCTGCAGCAGCAACGTGGACTTGCCGATGCCGGGATCGCCACCGATCAGCACCACACCGCCGGGCACCAGGCCGCCGCCCAGCACACGGTCGAATTCCTCGATACCGGTCGGGACCCGCGCTGATTCCTTCGGCTGGATGTCGGCCAGCGTCTGCAGTCTGCCGGAATCCCCGGCCAGCGCCGAGAAGCGTTTGGCGACCGGCGCCTCCGGCTCGACGATGGATTCGACCAGCGTGTTCCACGCGCTGCAGTGCGGGCACTGCCCCTGCCAGCGCGGGGACTTGCCGCCGCACTCGGTGCACACGTGCACCGTCTTGACCTTGGCCATCAGCGATCCAGGCCCTTCACCTGCACCGGCACGCGCGGCGCCAGGGCACAGAACAACTCGTAGCTGATGGTGCCGGCGGCCGTGGCCACTTCATCCGCCGCCAAACCTTCGCCCCACAAGGTGACCGGCGTACCGACGCCGGCCTCCTCGAGATGGGTCAGGTCGCAGGCCAGCATGTCCATCGACACACGGCCGAGCACGCGAGTCCGCCGCCCCCCGACCAGGATCGGAGTGCCGGTCGGCGCATGACGCGGATAGCCGTCCGCGTAACCGCAGGCGACGGTGCCGATGCGCATCGGCCCATCGGCTGTAAAGGTGCCGCCGTAGCCGACCTTGTCCCCGGTCTGGATGCTTTGCGTACCGATGACCTCGCTGCTCAGCGTCATCACCGGGCGCAGACCGATGGCCTCGGCGCTCTGTAGATCCGGCATTGGCGAGCCACCGTACAGAATGATGCCCGGGCGCGTGATCTGCCCGGCGGCCTCCGGAAACCTCAGTAGCGCAGCCGAATTGGCCAGGCTGACCGGCAGATCGAGGCCGGCAGTCAGGGAACGGAACACGCCGAGCTGGCCGGCGATGCCCACCTCGTCATCGGCGCGGGCAAAGTGGGTCATCGGTGTGATCGAGCGGATACACGGCAGAGCCCGCAGCCGGGCCAGCGCCGCGGCGAAGTTGTCAGCGGTGAAGCCGAGGCGGTTCATCCCGGAATTGATCTTCAGCAGTACGTCGAGAGGCGCATCCAGGCGGGCCCGCTCCAGCATCTTGAGCTGGGCCTCGCCGTGGATCGCCGGGGTCAACCCCAGCGCCACCACCTCGGCCAGATCGGCCGGCTCGAAAAACCCCTCCAGCAGGGCGATCGGCTGCTGCAGCCCCGCCTCCCTCAGCTTGCGTGCCTCTTCAATATCCAGCAAGGCAAACCCGTCGGCGACGTCGCCGAAGGCGGCAAGCGCATTGGCCAGTCCGTGCCCGTAGGCGTTGGCCTTGATGACGGCGAACGCCTTGGCGTTACCGGAACGATTCTTTGCGAGCTGATAGTTGTGACGCAAGGCCTCGAGATTGATCGAGGCACGTATCGGACGGGGCATGGTGGTTTTTCAGTTTCTTGACGATGCGAGGCGGCCGATCTCCTCGGTGACGAAATCGGCAAAGGTATTGACCAGACGGGAGCGGAACTTGTCCTTCAACAGGATCACTTCCAGCGGCGTGTGCAAACGGGGTTCGAGCGGAATGCCGACCAGCCGCCCGGCCTTCACTGCGCTCTGGATCGCTGCCTTCGATGCGATAGCGACGCCAAAGCCCTGGGCAACCAGGTGCTTGACCGACGAAAGGCTGCCAAGTTCTGCCGCAACGTTGAGATCCTCGTAGGGAATCCCGGCGGACGCAAAGAACTGGTCCACCAGATCCCTTATTGCATTGCCCGGCTCCCGGTGAATCAGCGGATGCGGTGCGATCTGCTCGGCACGCACGCTGAGTTCCCGCGCCAGCATGTGATCCGGCGCGACGATCAGCTGCAGTTCGTCCTGCCCGGCGCCGCGCCGATCGAGCGTCGGCTGCTCGGTGACGATCTCGATAAGGCCCACGTCGAGGTTACGATCCATCACGCGGGACTCGATGAGCTGGGAATTGCCCACCGACACCCGAGGGATCACCCGCGGGTAGCGCCGCTTGAAGCCTTCGAGCAGAAAAGGCAGCCAGTAGCCGGCGATGGTGGTGCTGGTACCCAGGTGCAGCACCCCCGACAACTCGTCGGTCAGTTCAGACACCCGCGACTCCAGCTCTTCGGTGAGGCCGAGGATCCGTTCGGCGTAGGCCATCACCAACTCGCCCGCGGCGGTCAGGACCACCCGGCCATGGCCACGGTCGAACAGGCGTGTATTGAACTGCTCTTCCAGTTGCTTGATCTGGAAGGTGACGGCTGGTTGCGTCATGAACAGCGCTTCTGCAGCGCGCGTGAAGGATCCGTGGCGGGCAACCGCGTGGAACACCTGAAGTCGACGATCAGCCATGACTCATAAATCCGGTTTATGTATACCCTATTGGATCACAACATTGATCCAGTCGCCAGAAGAGGTCACAACCTTCGTGGTATAAAGCGCGGTCCAAAAAATAAATCACCGCGCTCTCGTATCCCAGCGATGCCTTTCGGTTTCTACATGATCATGGCGGCGCAGTTCTTCTCTGCGCTGGCCGACAATGCCTTGTTGATCGCCTCGATCTACGTACTGCGGGAGATGCAAGCCCCGCAGGAATACGAGCCGCTCCTCAAGCTTTTCTTCACGCTGTCCTATGTGTTGCTGGCTGCCTTCGTCGGCGCCTTTGCCGACTCCATGCCCAAGTGGCGGGTGATGCTGATCAGTAACACCATCAAGATACTCGGGTGTGCATCGATGTTCTTTGGGCTGCATCCGCTGGCGGCGTACGCCATCGTCGGCCTGGGCGCGGCGGCCTACTCACCCGCCAAGTACGGGATTCTCACCGAGTACCTGCCCCACAGGCTGTTGGTGGTCGCCAATGGCTGGATCGAAGGGCTCACGGTTGGCGCGATCATTCTCGGTACCCTGGTCGGCGGCATGCTGATCAAGCCTGCCATCTCCCAAACGCTGCTGGGCATCGACCTCCCCTATGTGGACACCGGCATCGACACCGTCCCCGAGATGGCGTTGACCATCGTCGGCCTGCTCTACCTGACCGCCGCCCTGTTCAACCTCAAGGTGCCTGATACGGGCGTTGACCACAAGGTCCTGCGCAAGAATCCCATCTACCTGCTGCACGATTTCAATCATTGCCTGAAGCTGCTGTGGCGCGACAAGCTGGGGCAGATCTCCCTGGCCACCACGACACTATTCTGGGGCGCTGGCGCCACGCTGCAGTTCATCGTGATCAAGTGGGCGGAACAGGCGCTGCACCTGGATCTGTCCCGGGCCTCTATGCTGCAGGGCGTCGTAGCCGTCGGCGTGGCGATCGGCGCCGTAATGGCCGCCAAGATGGTCACGATGAAGGCCTCGGTGCGCGTGATCCCGCTCGGCATCATCATGGGGATCATCGTCAATGTGATGATCTTCGTGACCGACATGAACCTGGCCATGGCGCTGATGGTCCTGATCGGCGCGCTGTCCGGCTTCTTCGTTGTGCCGATGAACGCCCTGCTCCAGCATCGCGGCCACATCCTGATGGGAGCGGGCCACTCCATCGCCGTTCAGAACTTCAACGAGAACCTATCGATCCTGGTGATGACTGGGCTTTATGCCTTCCTGATCCGTACCGGCTTCTCGATCAGCACGGTCGTCGTGGCTTTCGGCCTGTTCGTGGCGGGAACCATGTACCTCGTGAAGCTCCGTCACGAAGCCAACCAGCGCGAGTTCGACTCCGTCTCCAGCCTGGAAGACATCCACCACTAAGGGGAATCGATGCGGGGCGGCCCAAGAATGCCCTCCCGCCAGCCCCCTTCCGGGACCCTCTTTCGCCTTACTCCGTATCGCCAAGCAGCCTGTGAGCCTCGGCGTGCCGGTACATATCGAGCGCGGTATTAAGCCCGGTTTTCTGGCGGATGGCGGTCTGGTAATTGGCAACCGTCTTGACGCTGAGGAAGAGCCGGGCAGCGATCTCCTCCACCGTACGCCCCGCAGCCAGCAACCTGAAGATTTCGAACTCCCGCGGCGACAGGGCCAGATCTGGCGCATGCCCGCCATCTGACGATAGCGCGTCGGCAATCTCTGGCGCCAGGGCCTGCTCACCACGGGATACCCGCCGCACCGCGTCGATGAGTGCATCGGGTTCGCTACTCTTGGTGAGATAGCCATCGGCGCCGGCGCGCAAGGCCTGGCCGACCATAGAGGCGCTATCGTGCATCGAGAAGATCAGCACCCTGAGCCCGGGCTGGCGTGCCTTGACCCGGGCCAGCGTCTCCAGGCCGCCACGTCCGGGCATCGACAGGTCAAGGACCAGGACGTCGGCCGAGTGGTCGGCGAACCATTGGCAGACGGAATCCGCATCGCCGAAATCGGCCACGACCTCCATGTCGGGCTCAAGCTCCAGCAGGCGCCGGTAGCCGGTGCGGACGACGGAATGATCATCCGCGAGGACCACGCGCAGGCGCGCGCTCATGGTGTTTCCTGCCCGCGAAGCCGGGTGGAGAGAGGGGATGCTTCGAAGATCATGCAATGAAAGTTCAGCCGGGTTCACGACACAGCCACGGCAGTTGCGGTCAGACGAGCGCATTGTCGGCGGCTGCATGAGTCGGCCGAATCCTGCCAGCTTTTGGGGCATTCGGGGAAGCGTGGTATCGCGCCCCCTCCCCTGAGCTGACGTACAGACCACCCCATCCACCATGGCAAAGCGGCAGACGGGCCGTCTTATGACCCGTCTGCCGCAAACCAGGACTGGTGATTACAGGCTGTAGCGGATGCCGACCCACAGAGTGCGGGGTGCGCCTGGGGCCAGGAAAGTGGAGCTCACCAGCGGGTACTCGCCGCCCACCGCCGGGAAGGGCCGCGCAACGATGCCGCCTGTGCTCGAGAACCCCGTAGCGCCGAGTTGGGCCGCAGTGCTGTACTCCCGGTCGAACAGATTGTTGATCTGCCCGAACAGCTGCACCTGGCGATTGACCTTGTAGTTGGCAGTCAGGTTGGTCACCGTATAGCCGCCGGACTTGCCGCTTCCCAAGTAATAGACGCCATCCGGCTGATGTTGATTATTCTCGTTGCCCCGCGCATAAGAGCCGGACACGCCGATCAGGTCCACGCCCAACGACAGCGCCTCGCCAAACTCGTAATCGGCCGACGCCTTGACCATGTGCTTGGGGATCAGCGGAATGCGGTCACCCGGCTTGATATCCACCGTGCCTTCAAGGCCCGGGCCGGCGCTGTTGGTGCTGTTGCCCGCGGCGCCGACGGTCTCGGCCGTACGGTAGGTGGCATCCAGGTAGGTGTAGTTGAGGGCCAGGCTGAGCGGCCCGATGCGGGTGCTGCCGCCGGCCTCCACACCCTGCCGGCGGGTCTCGCCAAAGTTCTTGAAGTAGCCATAGCCCGCCTGCTGGTCGGCGACGAACAGGATGTCGTCGTGGTTGTCGGAGCGGAACAGGCCGACGTTCCAGCGGCTGGTGGAACCGATCTGGCCGCGCATGCCCACATCCCAGGTCTTGGTCACGACCTGCTTGAGGGGCGGGTCACCCGCCATTGCATTCGGGAGCTTGCAAG
Organism: Zoogloea sp. GDB6; assembly: GCF_056724105.1. NCBI lineage: Bacteria > Pseudomonadati > Pseudomonadota > Betaproteobacteria > Rhodocyclales > Zoogloeaceae > Zoogloea > Zoogloea sp. GDB6. Next base: position 2,763,050 of record NZ_CM161497.1, read on the forward strand.
GGTTGTCCGGATTGGCGCAGCCCAATTCGATCGCCGTAGGCGTGCGGCTGCCCTCGGTGTAACCGGCATAGGCGTTCCACGCGCGAGACGGCGCGAAGCTCAGCCCCACCGCGGGATTGAAACGGTCGAAGACGTGATTGCCGTCCAGGGAGTCGGCGCCGCCGCCCGGATTGAGGTTGTCCCGATTCTTAACCGTCGTCCGGTTGTAGCGGCCGGAAACGGTCGCATGCCAGTAGTCGTTGATGGACAGGGTGTCCGTGGCGAACAGGCTCCATGTGCGGGTGTGGCCGTTCAGGCTGACGCGGGAGTCGAAGGCATCTTCGGAGTTCTGCGTACCGTCGGCAAAGGCATTGACCGGCGTGATCGTGCGATCCGGGTTTATGTATCCGAACTGGGCGCCCTGCTGGAAGCTCACATTGCTCTGATCGTAACCGGCACCGGCGATGAACAGGTTGCGGCGCCCGAGCAGATCGGATGAGAAGGAGGCCTGGCCGGAGAAGCCGAGATTCTCCTGATCGCTGCGGGTCCGGTTGATCAGCCCGGTACATTTCTCGTTGGGCTCTTCGTTGGCCAGTGCATTGGCGATGCAACGCCAGGACGGGAAAGGCGTATTGCTGGCGTTGGCGCCACTGGTGGGGAAACCCGAGTAGCCGGCTGCTGCCAGCGCGGCACGTTCCGATGCGCTGGGCTGGTAGATCGACTGATCCAGCGAACCCTCGTTGATGTCCCCGTTGTAGGTGGAGGCATTGATCTTCCGGTAATACACATTGCCGGACAGTAGCGTCGTGTCGTCCAGGCTGTGCTTGCCGGTCAGGTTGACGAACAGGGACCGGTTCTTGGTGATGTCCGGCTGGGTGTAGACGCTGCTGTAATCCTGGTCGAGGAAACGCGTTTCCTGCAGACCATTGCCGGTGAGGCGGTTGTCAGCATAGGACACGGTCAGGTCCAGGTCGGTCCTGGCGTTTTGCCAGCCAAATTTCCCGAAGGCCTGGCGCACATCGGACGGCGAGTTGGTACGCCAGCCGTTCTCGTGGAACTGGTTCGCGGTGACATACCACTCCAGCCCCTTGTCGTTGAAACCACCGTGCTCGAACTCGACCGAGCGACGGCCGTAGGAGCCCGCGGTCACCTGCACCGAGGTACCAGGATGGGTGCGCCCTTCCTTGGTCTGGATCGCCAGCGCGCCGCCCAGGGTATTGAGGCCGAACAGCGGGTTGGAGCCCGGCATCATGTTCATCGAGGCAATTGCCGCCTTCGGGATCAGATCCCAGCTGACCACGTCGCCAAAGGGCTGGTTGATGCGCACTCCGTCGAGATAGACCGACAAGCCCTGCGGCGTTCCGAGCAGCGGCGAGGCGGTGTAGCCCCGGTAATTGACATCGACCTGAAAGGGGTTGCCCTGCACCTCATTGACATGCACGCCGCTGAGCTGGCGATTCATGAACTGGGCCACATCGAGGGCTCGCCGCTTCTCGATGTCCTTGTCGGTGGCTGTCTGCACCGGGGCAGCGATCTTAGCGAGCGGCAGCTCCAGCCCCGGAAGCGGAGTCTGGCCAACCACCACGACAGTGGGGGCGATGGCGTCGTCGTCCGCCTGCGCGCCGGCAGCAAACGTTGCCAGAACAGCGAGTGCAAGGGGGTGAAGACGAGGACGGCGAACCACGGAAGTAAATGGGGCTGGCTGACGACGGGCGTGTTGCATGATGAGGCTTGTCTCCCTTTTATGATTGGGCGCAGGTTACGCAAGGGTCGGTCTGTGCGCCATGGGAAAAATTCCCGATGGTGCGGGAGAAGACAACAAGGACCGCACGGGTAAAGCGTTGACGTTGGAATTTAGCGTCAATATAATAGGAATCGTTCGCATTTGCATTCCGGGATCCTGGGTCGGGCGATTTCGCCGACCGTCCGAAGTGCGCTGATGCATCAAATCTCAGCCAGCCAGCTACCTGCCCCAAAGCATGTCGCAAGCCAGCCAGGAAGCAAGCCCGACTGGAGACTGACATGAACGCAGCCATGCCCTTGGCGGCTCCCCCGCAACAAGCCCTACCCGCCCCCGTCCTGATGCTCTCGCGCCAGGACAATCCCCTGCCCGTGCGTCGCAGCATGGTGGGCACCGGCGTCGCGGTCGTTCTGCACCTGGCGCTGCTGGGGCTGTTCGCCTACCAGTTCGAAAGTTCGACCCCGCCGATCACGCCGCCGCAGCCGTACATGACGGTCAGCCTCGTGTCCCCCGACACCCCGAAGCCGACACCGCCTCAGCCGCACCCGCAGCAGCCTGCCGTCAGCAAGCAGCAACCCGTTGCCAAACAGCGCCCCGCCCCGCCGACCGTGGCGCCCAGCAAACCAACGCTGACCTCCGCTGCGACTGCTACCAACGCCGTCGAAGCCACGACTCCTGCCGCCCAGCCGGCACCTCCGGCGCCGCCCGTCCAGGCTCCGGCCAAGGAGGCACCGGTGGCGATCGTTCCGCCGCGCTTCGACGCCGCCTATCTATCCAATCCCGCACCGGAGTACCCGCGCCTGTCCCGTCGCATGGGCGAAGAAGGACGGGTGCTGCTCAAGGTGCAGGTGGGTGCCGACGGACGTCCGACCGACGTCAGCATCTTCAAGAGCAGCGGCTTCACGCGCCTGGACGAAAGCGCCCGCGACACCGTCCTTCGCAGTTGGCGCTTCGTACCGGCCCGCCAGGGCGACCAGACGGTTGCCGGCACCGTCAAGGTGCCCATCGATTTCACACTTAACCCCGCGTCCTAAGAAGGAATTCCCATGAACGAATCCACTTTCAGTTTCGGCCATATCTGGGCCCAGGGTGACAGTGTCTCCCACGGTGTCGCCATCATCCTGGTGCTGATGTCCCTGGCCTCCTGGTCGGTGATCCTCATCAAGGCCTGGAGCCTCGTGCGCCTGCGCCGCATGAGCACCGCCGCCAAGCAGTTCTGGCACGCCACCAGCATGGACGCCGGCATGGCCGCGCTGGCCCCGAACTCGGCCGAGAACCCTTTCCACGATCTGGCCAGCCGCAGTACCGAAGCCGTCGCCCATCACGTCACGCACCAGAACGAACTGCATGGCGTACTCAACCTGAACGACTGGCTGACCAGCACCATGCGCCAGTCCATCGACGACTCCACCGGCCGCATGCAAGGCGGGCTGTCCATCCTGGCCTCGGTCGGCGCTACGGCTCCGTTCATCGGCCTGTTTGGTACAGTGTGGGGCATCTATCACGCACTGATGGGTATCGGCGCCGCCGGCCAGGCCACCCTCGACAAGGTTGCCGGCCCGGTGGGCGAGTCCCTGGTGATGACCGCCGGCGGCCTGGCCGTCGCGATTCCTGCCGTGCTGGGCTACAACGCCCTGGTGCGCGGCAACAAGGAAATCCTGGCCCGCCTCAAGCACTTCGCCCATGACCTCCACGCCTTCCTGGTGACCGGCGGCAAAGTCCGCAAGAACCCGGCCAGCATCCATCCCCTGCCGACCCGGAAGGAAGCACAATGAGTTTCAGCAGCCACTTCGACGACGATGGCGAGGTGATGTCGGAGATCAACATGACGCCCCTGGTGGACGTGATGCTGGTTCTGCTGATCATCTTCATCATCACCGTCCCGGTGATCAACCATGCGGTCAAGCTTGATCTCCCCAAGGCCAGCAGCCAGCAGGAGGACGTAAAACCGGACAAGATCAACCTGTCCATCAAGGCGGACGGCAGCCTGTCCTGGAATGGGGAAAACGTCGCCGCCGACGAGTTGCAGAGCCGCCTCGAAGGCGTTGCGACCCGCCAGCCGCAGCCGGAACTCCATCTGCAGGTGGACAAGCGCGCCGAGTACGACCACGTTGCCCAACTGTTGTCCTCGGCCAGCCGCCTGGGACTGGGCAAGATCGCCTTCGTGACCGAGCCCGGAGCCCATTGAAGACTGCTGATACAAGCAACAATCCCACAAACGGGGGTGAGCAGATCACCCCCGTTTTTCGTCCGAACTCAAGAGTTTCGGACAATAAAAAACCTCCGCCCGCTTTGCGCGGGTAGGAGGCTTTTTCCATGCACCGCGAGACGCTTGCGATGCAGATGGTGCGTTACGACTTAACGGTCGGCGGTGAGCTGGGCGAGGAACGCAGCTTCCTTTTCGGCCGGGAAAGCATGTGCTGCCATGATGCGCTGAACAGCCGTCGGTGCGCTGTTGTTATCCACCGAAAACTCGATACCGATCGTACGACCATTGGCGGCCAAGGTCATGAACGCACTACGCCAGCGCTGGGACTCTGCCAGACGTTCGCGAACTTCGCTTTCGTTGCGGATCACGACGCCCGCGGCCTTGAGGGAATCCAGAAACTCTGCGTAGGACTCGTTGCAATAACTGCCCATCGACTTCTCCTGTTAAATCCGGTGATCGCTCACCTGTACTCCCTTAACGCAAACGTCAGCAAGCTGGATGACAGGATTTCAAAAAAATTTTCAAGGCGCGCAAAGTGCCTCCGACAGGCGCTTGCTTCCACTCAATCCGGTGGGAGAACGAACTCGAAGACATTTCCCTGAGGGACACTTCGAGCCCCGATCGTGCCGCCATGGGCCTGGATGATGGAGCGGGTGATCGCCAAGCCCAGGCCGGCTCCGTCGCCCTCATTGTGGCGGGACGCGTCAACACGGTAGAAGCGGTCGAACAGGCGTGGCAGATGCTCGGCTGGAATCGGCTCTCCACTGTTCTCCACCGCGAGGCGGGTCATGCCGTCCGGAGCGATGTCGATCGTCACATCGACACGTCCGCCCTCAGGCGTATGACGCAAGGCGTTGGACAACAGGTTACCCACCGCCCGGCGCAACATCAGACGATCGCCGCCCGCCGTGCCCCGCCCTTGTAGACGCAGCACCACGCGCAGTTCATCGGCAACCGGCCCATAGAACTCAAACAGCGCTGCGACCTCGTCGGCCAGTTCGAAGATTTCGTGGGCCGGCACAATCAGGCCGTTGTCCGCCTTGGCCAGGAACAACATGTCGCCGATCATCCGCGACAGGCGCTCGAACTCCTCGGCGTTGGACTCGAGCACCTCACGATACTCGTCGGCCGTGCGCGTCCGACTCAGGGCCACCTGGGTCTGGGTCATCAGGTTGCTGATCGGCGTGCGCAGCTCGTGGGCCAGGTCGGAAGAGAAATCCGACAGGCGCCGGAAGGACTCCTCCAGCCGACCCAGCATGGCATTGAGGGAACGGGCGAGCTCCGCCAGTTCGACGGGCACCGCCTCCGCCGACAGCCTCCGGTCCAGGCTGCGGGCACTGACCTGGGCGGCGAGCGCGCCCATTTTCCGCAACGGCGCCAGGCCACGGCGGGCTACCACCCAACCAAGCAGCCCCGTAGCGACGCTGCCACCGAGCACCACCAGCCACAGGCTGTGCAGGAAACCATCCATGAAATGACGGTGATGGGAAATGTCCGTAGCCACCGCGACGACGACCGGCGGCGCGCCTTCGATGCCGCTGGGCAACGTGCCGACGATACCGCGGAACGGCACCCCGTCCACCGTCTCCCACACGAAAGGATGGCCGGCATCCGGCTTGTCACCCCGTTCCAGCAGCACTTGCGGGAAGGGGCTGTCGCGGGTCGCAAAGAGGGTGCGGCCGTCGGTACCGGTCACTACCACCGCCAGCCCATGATGGCCGATCAGCGCATCGTCCATCTGCTGCACCAACGTGTCCAGGTCGTCCGGGCTATGCACCCTCTCCAGCGCATGGCGGATCAACTCCAGCTTGCCTTCCAGCAGCGTCATGTCCTGCTCCTGAAAATGCTGCTCGACGGAAGCCTTGACGATGAAACCCAGCACCAACAGCACCGTGGTGGACGCTAGCGCGAACAGCAGGGTCAGGCGGAAGGTCAGGGAATGGCGGCGGATCACGGCGCGTCCTGCTCTTCCAGCACATAGCCCATGCCGCGCACGGTACGGATCAGCTTGGGCTCGAAATCGTCGTCGATCTTGGCGCGCAGGCGGCGCACCGCCACCTCGATCACATTGGTGTCGCTATCGAAATTCATGTCCCAAACCTGGGAGGCGATCAAGGAGCGGGGCAGGACCTCGCCGCGGCGGCGCAGCAGCAGTTCGAGCAGCGCAAACTCCTTGGCGGTCAGATCGATGCGTCGGCCGGCCCGGGACACCCGGCGGCGCGGCAGGTCCAGTTCCAGATCCGCCACCTGCAGCACATCGGCCTCCTTGCTGCGGACACCCCGCCGCAACAGCGTGCGCACGCGGGCCAGCAATTCGGAAAAGGCAAAAGGTTTGACCAGGTAATCGTCGGCGCCCAGCTCGAGGCCCTTGACCCGGTCGTCCACGCTGTCCCGCGCGGTGAGGAACAGCACCGGCAGCTCCTTGCCGGCGCGGCGCAGGGTCTGCAGCACATGCCAGCCGTCGAGCCCAGGCAGCATCACATCCAGCACGATCAGGTCATAGTCCTCGGTCAGTCCCGCATGCACGCCGTCCATGCCATCCCGCACAAGATCGACGGCAAAGCCTGCCTCAGCCAGCCCTTGCCGGAGGTAATTCCCGGTCTTCGCCTCGTCTTCGACGATCAGTATCTTCATCCTTCTCGCAGCCTTGGTTCGTGCCATTCACCCAACGGTGCGTAGGTTACAGAGAATTCAGTCATGCGCGGCGCCCGCCCGCCTGCGCCCTCAGCACCAGGACGGCCCAAACTGCAGGCCATCCCGTTAGAATGCAGGCCGTCCCAACACACAAGCCGCCTGCAGTCCCGCAGGGCGGCTTACCTGATGGATTTAGTCCTCGTCCTGTTGCTTATTCTTCTCAACGGCGTTTTCGCCATGTCCGAAATCGCCGTGGTCTCGTCCCGTAAGGCCCGCCTGCAAAACCTTGCCGACGACGGCAGCCTGGGGGCCGAAGCGGCCCTGGCCCTGAACCAGGAACCGTCCAGCTTCCTGTCCACCATCCAGGTCGGCATCACGCTGGTCGGCATTCTCAACGGCGCGATCGGCGAAGCCGCGGTAGCCGATCCGCTGGCCGCAATGCTTACCGGTGTCCCCCTCCTCGCCCCTTACGCCAAGGGGATCGCGCTGACCATCACCGTAATCGGCCTGACCTACTTTTCCGTCGTGGTCGGCGAACTGGTACCCAAGCGCCTGGCCCTGCTGGCACCGGAAGGCATCGCCTCGCTGATCGCCCGGCCGATGATGCTGCTGGCCCGTGTCACCCACCCGCTGGTGGTGATCCTGTCCGGCTCCTGCTCGGCCATCCTGCGCATCGTCGGCGCCCGCCGCAAGGAGGAACCGCCTGTCACCGACGATGAAATCAAGGTTTTGATGGAACAAGGCGCCGAAGCCGGGGTCTTCCACGAAAGCGAGCAGGAAATCGTCTCCAACGTGCTGCGGCTGGACGAACAGCGCATCTCGTCGATCATGACACCGCGCCGGGACATGTCGCTCATCGACCTGGAGGAAGACGAAGCCACGATCCGCCAAAACATCGTCGATACTGAATTCTCCCGCCTCGTGGTGTGTCGAGGCGGCCTGGAGCACGTCGCTGGCGTGCTGCAGACCGGGGATCTGCTAAAAAAGGCGCTGCCGGGCCACGGGATCTCGGTGGCGGACGTGGAGTCCGTGCTGCATCCGCCGCTGTTCGTGCCCGAATCAGTGACGACAACCCAGCTGCTCGAGAGCTTCCGGCGAGCCAAACTGCAGTTTGCATTGATCATCGATGAATATGGCGACGTACAGGGCCTGGTCACCCTCACCGACGTGCTGGCCGCGATCGTCGGCGAGCTGTCGGTGCCGGACGCGCCGGAGGACAGGGACATGCTGCAGCGGGAAGACGGCTCCTGGCTGGTGGATGGCGACGTGGGCATCGAGCGCCTGAAATCGGAACTCGACATTGCTGACGATCTGCCGGGCGAGGAAGAACGCTCCTTCCACACCCTGGGCGGGTTCCTGATGTATGCGCTGGGCCGGGTGCCTGCGCCAACCGATCATTTCGAAGCCGCCGGCTGGCGTTTCGAGGTCATGGACATGGACCGTAACCGGGTGGACAAGGTGTTGCTGTCGCCCTCCGCGAAGCGGGTCGATACGGCTGAGCGCTCCACGGCCTGAGGATCAACCGGAAGGCGGTACGCCAGATAAGGTTTTCTTCCGTCAGGGCGAGCCGATGCAACAGACCGCAAGCCAACATGCATCACTGACCGGTTTCGTCGAGCCTGTCGACTCGCGCCGGCTCGCGCGCGTCATCCGCATTCTTGCCGGGTGCATCACGTTCCTCGGCATCGTGGTTCTCGCCGGTTGGTATGCGGACATCCCCACCGTTCGCTCGCTGAGCCCGGGGCTGGCGTCGATGAAGGCCAACACCGCGGCGAGTTTCATACTGGCCGGAATCGCCCTGTTCTGCCTTACCCGCCCCGGCACGCAGCAGTTCGCCCGCGGAATAGGTCTTGTGCTGGCGCTGTTGGGGCTTGCCCTTGGCGTGCAGGAGCTCTTCAAGCTCGACCTGGGGCTGGACAACCTTTTCGTCGATTTCCGGCGTGCCCCCGGTGAAACGTCGGGGCGGATGTCCGCCGCATCGGCGATGTGCCTGACCCTGAGCGGCCTGGCCCTGGCGACCGGCCGCAATCCGCTGGGCGACCGCTTGTGCCGTTACGCCGCCGGGCTTGCCGGCTTCCTCGGGCTGACGGCGGTTTTCGGCTACCTCTTCGATGTCGAATCCTTTTATCGCCTCGGGCCGTACAGCAATATGGCGGGCCACACAGCGCTCGGATTCGTGCTGCTCGCCCTCGGCATCGTCCTCGACCGCCTTCCCTCCGGCGGTTTCGGCTGGCTTTCGCGGATTGCGGTAGGCACCGCCATTGCGGCGTTGTTGATCGTCGGCTGGATCGTCACCGACCGCTTGCGCAGTGTTAACGCAGCCGACCGCCTTGAAAACCACACTTGGCAGGTCATGCTAGGGGTGGAGCAGTTCATGACCAGCCTGCTCGCCGCAGAATCGGCCGAGCGGGGATATACGGGCATCGGCGATGAGCATTTTCTGACGGCACACCGGGCGGCGCTTGCCGATCTGCGCGCCCACCTCAACGAGGTGCGGCGCCTCACCGTCGACAATCCAGCCCAGCAACGGCGGCTGCAGGAACTGGAAATCCCGCTTACAGAAAAGCTGGCGGGCATGGACCTCACCATCGCCCAGCGCCAGAAACTGGGTACCGAAGCCGGCCAGGCATCTCTCCGGGATTTCTGGCGCGAAGGCCACATGGACGACATACAGCTGGCTGTCAGTGACATCCTGGACGAAGAAAAACGCCTGCTCCGGCAACGCCAGGAAGCCAAGGAGCAGACCGCCGGCCACGCCCTCACACCCCTGATCCGAGGGGGCATCTTCGGCATCCTCACCTTACTCGCGATCTTCTTGCTGCTGTGGCGCGAGAACAGCCGCCGGCAGGCCAGCCAGGCCGCATTGCGCGAACACCGCGCGCAACTTGAAGAGCTGGTCATCGAACGGGATAACGCACTGACGCTGGCCATTGCCGGCGCCGACCTCGGTACCTGGAGCCTTGAAATAGGGACCAATATGGTGGTGGCGTCGGCCCGTTGTCTGGAGCTCTTCGGCATCGAACCCCGCAACAGCATGCCGCTAGAGGATGTCGTCCGCCGCATCCATCCCGAGGACAGGGAGATCATGCAGGCCGCCCTGGGCGACGCCATCTCGAACGGCACGGTATACCGATGCGAATACCGGGTCGTGTGGCCTGACGGTTCGCTGCACTGGCTGGCAGCTTCCGGGCACGCCTCGCGAGAAGAACTGGGGCATGCCCCGCTTCGCATCAGCGGTGTCGTGCTCGACGTCACGGAACGGAGGCTGCACGAAGAGGAATTGCGGGAAAGCGAAGCGCGATTCCGCAGCTTCTTCGAGAACATGGCAGTCGGGGCCGGCCAGCTCGACGCCCGCGGCCGCTATCTGGATGTCAACGAACGCTACTGCCAGATCACCGGCTACAGCCGGGATGAGCTGCTCAACGGTATGGGGCCCATGGACATCACTCATCCGGATGATCTACCGGCAGACCGCGAGCGGATCGCCCGCCTGCTGGCTGGCAGACATCTCTACGACGCAGAGAAGCGCTTCATCCGCAAGGATGGACAGATCGCCTGGGTACACATCACCGCATCCACCGTCCTTGATGCCGACGGCTCCGTCAGCTATGTGACCGGCGCGATCGAGGACATCACGGCCCGCAAGGCCGCCGAGACGGCGCTGGAGGACAGCCGGCAGCGCCTGATCAACTACAACCAGGACCTGGCGCGGGAAGTCGAGGCACGCACTGCGGAGCTGTCCGAGCGCCAGCGCGAGCTGCAGGCCGCCAAGGAGACCGCCGAACAGGCCAGTGCCGCCAAGAGCGCCTTTCTGGCCACCATGAGTCACGAGATCCGCACGCCGCTCAATGCCATTCTGGGTACCGTGCAGATCCTCGAGCGCGGCACCCTCGACGACGATCAGCGCTATCTGGTCCGCAATCTGCGCACAGCCGGGCGTGGACTGCTGGAGCAGATCAACGATGTACTCGATCTGTCGAAGATCGAAGCCGGTCACTTCGAGCTGGAGCACAGCCCCTTCGTGCTCCACAACGTGATCAGCAATCTGGTGGACGTGCTCTCCCCGGTGGCGGCCGCCAAGGGCATCGCATTGGAGTGGGCGCCCCTGCCGGAAGTCGCCGCCACACTGATCGGCGATGCCCAGCGGGTTAGCCAGGTGCTCTACAACCTTACCGGCAATGCGCTCAAATTCACGTCGGAAGGCCATGTGGCGGTCTCCGTGCAGGCACTCAGCGAGGAAGCCGGCTGGATCACCCTGCGTTTCGCGGTTCGCGATACCGGCATCGGCCTTGCCCCCGAGCAACGGGAGCGGGTCTTCGACGCCTTTGTGCAGGCCGACGAGTCGACCCAGCGCCGTTACGGCGGCACCGGCCTCGGGCTGGCGATCTGCCAGCGGCTGGTGACATTGATGGGCGGACAGATGGGTGTGGACAGTCGTCTGGGGGAAGGAAGCGAGTTCTGGTTTACCGTGCCTTTCGAAATAGACGGTACAACGGTTCAGGAATTGCCGGCCAAGCTGACCGACAGCGAAGGTCCGCGGCTCGCCTGCCTGCGGGTGCTGGTCGTGGACGACAGCCCCGTCAACCTGGACATTGCCCGCCGTCTGCTTGAACTGGAGGGGGCCCACTGCACGGTCGCGGAAAGCGGCCGGGCGGCCATCGCCAAGCTCAGTGCGGCGCCGGATGCCTTCGATCTGGTCCTGATGGACGTGCAGATGCCCGAGCTGAACGGCATCGACGCGACGCAGGCGATCCGGTCCATACCCGCACTGGCTGCGCTCCCCATCATCGCGCTGACGGCCGGCGCCCTGCCGAGCCAGCGGGAACGCGCCATACACGCAGGCATGAACGACTTCCTCACCAAACCCTTCGAACTCGACACCCTGGTCGCCACCGCCCATCGCTGGGCAAGCCACGCAATCAAGACCGGCTCAGCCGCTGTACTTCAAGCACCGGTGAAAGCGACGAACTCGTTTCCGGACATCGCTGGCATCGATACCGCAGCAGTCAGTCGACGCCTGCTCGGGGACCGTGCGCTGTTCCTGTCGGCGCTGACGCGACTGCGCGACGAGTTCTTCAACGTCGTCGATGAAATCCGCACGATGCTCGCACACCACGATCTCGATACGGCACGGCAACGCATGCACAAGCTGCGAGGCGGCGCCGGCAACCTGTCGGCCGTGGCAGTCGCGGAGTTCGCCGCGCGGCTCGAAACCGCTTACGAGGGCGGTAACGCAGCGGCTGGCGAGGCAGACCTGCTTCAGCTTGACGCCGCCCTGACGCACCTGTTCCGCTCAGCCAAACCCTGGCTATCACCGCCTCCCGCGACGGCGGCCGCTGACAACGTCGCGCCGATTACTGATGATGCCCTGTCCCACCTGACGGCATCCCTCCGAAGCAACGACTTCGCCGCACTCAGCGAGTTCGAAGCCCTGCATGCCGGACTGGTGGCACGTTTTGGCGCTGCCGCGATCGAACCCGTCGCAACAGCGGTGGAAGGCCTGCGTTTCAAACCCGCGCTCGATCTACTGCAGGCCCTCGCGGAATAGCCCCGAGGCTATCCCCAGCGACGACCTCCCCCACCGGCGAGACGGCGCTGCACGTATAGATGCGCGGTTCCTAGTCGGCCTTCTTCACGGCGATGGCGTCATCGGGATCATCCAAACCCCAGTCCCCATGGCAATACCAGTCGTCGCCGAGCATCTCGGCCGGATGCAGGGTGCGCCCCGATCCATTACCGCAGGCCAGGGAGTCCGCCGGGCAGTATTTGTCGCAGCCCCAGCAGATGCGCTCCGGATGGGCCGGGTGCAGCGGAAATTTCTTCGCCATCACTGCTCCTCATACATATTGTTGAGCAGTTTACTCGGCTATTTCTTGCTAACTTTGATCCTGAGCAAGAAGACGAGCGATGGCACCGCCACTCTCCTCCACTCAAAGGTTTACGCTTTCCCCTTGCTGCGCCACATGCACATCGCGCCACCCCAGCTGCGCCCCGATCGCCTCGGCAAAATGGGCAGCCGCATCGGCCTCGCCATGAACCACGAAGGTGTGGCGCGGCGGCGCATGGAAGCCCTTCAGCCAGCCGATGAGCCCGGCCTGGTCCGCATGGGCCGAGAGGCCACCCACCGTGTAGATACGCGCCCGCACCGGCACAGCCTCACCAAAGATATGCACCAGCCGTGCCCCATCCACCAATCGTCGGCCCAGCGTTCCGGCGGCCTGAAAGCCGGCGATCAGCACGCTGCACTCGCTGCGCGGCAGGTTCTCGCGCAGGTGGTACTTGATACGCCCTGCCTCGCACATGCCGCTGGCAGAGATGATCACCGCACCGCTGCGGACTTCGTTGAGGGCGCGGGACGCCTCGACGTCCGCGACGAACTCCACCTTCATCCTGTCCGGGTGCTCCCGCAGCCAGGCGGTCAGTTCATGGGTCTCATCGTCGAGCAGCGCGGGATGGGCCAACGTGATGCGGGTAGCCTCGTTGGCCATCGGCGAATCCACATACACCTTTTGTGGCGGCAACCGTTCCCGGCGCACCAGATCCGCCAGGATGTAGATGATCTCCTGGGTACGCCCGACCGCGAAAGACGGAATGATCAGGTTGCCATGACAGGCGTGGGTCCGGCCGAAGGCCGCGACGATCTCGTCTTCCGTTTCCTGCAGGGGCCGGTGCAGACGGTCGCCATAGGTCGATTCGATGAGCAGCACATCGGCGGTCGGCACAACGGGCTCGGGATCGTTCAGGACCGGCCGGTCGCGCATGCCCAGGTCGCCCGAGAACACCAGCTTGCGCGGCTTGCCCTCTCCTCCAACGGTGACTTCCAGCCAGGCCGAACCGAGGATATGGCCCGCATCATGGAAACACACCTGTATGCTTTCGGCCGGCTGGATGGGCTTGCCGTAAGCCGCTGGTCGCAGCAGCGGCAAGGTCGCCTGGGCCTGGGCCACGGTATACAGCGGCGGATGCACGCCTCGCCCGTTCTTGCCGCTGCGTCGCTGGTGACGCAGCTGCCACTCGGATTCCTTTTCCTGGATATGGGCGCTGTCGAGCAGCAGCACTTCGAGCAGGTCTATGGTCGCCGGTGTCGCATAGATCGGGCCACGGAAACCCAGCACTGCCAGGCGCGGCAACAGCCCGGAGTGGTCGATATGGGCATGGGTCAACAGCACGAAGTCGATCTTGCGGACATCAAAGCCGAAATCCAGCGCACGCTGGTTCTTCAAGCGGGCCTCGCCACCACCCTGGAACATTCCGCAATCGACGAGGAAACGTACGTCGCCGGTTTCTACCAGGGAGCACGAGCCGGTCACTTCACCGGCCGCGCCAAAGAAACTGATACGCATTTTTGACCGCCTCCTTTCGCGTTCAGCATGAACCTCCGTCCATCCGAACGCAAGGCTGGACGGGCCTTTCAGCCGATGGACACGCCGATCAGCGCCCCGCTGCCATAGGTGACGCCGGCCGCCGCCGCACCGATCAGGATCTGCCGCGCCGCCGAATACCCGGGGCTTCGCCCGCTGAATAGAGATGTCGCCAGCCCTATCCCGCCCAGGCCAGCCGTACTGAGAGACAGGCTCCAGGCCAAGCCCGGCGGGCCGCCGGTAAAGAAATACGGCAACACCGGAAAGATCGCACCGGCCGCAAACAACGCAAACGACACCGCCGCGGCGCTCCACGGGTTGCCGCCCATCTCGGCGGGATCGATACCGAGCTCCTCCCGCACCAGCGTATCGAGCGCAGTATCCCGGTCACGCATCATGTCTCGTGCCACCCGCTGGGCATCGTCACGGGCCAGACCCTTGGCCTGGAAGATCAGCGCCAGTTCCTTGCGCTCGGCCTCCGGGTTTTCCTCCAGCTCCTGACGCTCTTGCGCCACACGGGTGGACGCGAATTCGCGGGCATTCGTCACCGACAACCATTCCCCCAGCGCCATCGAGACAGCCCCCGCGATGAGGCCGGCCAGACCGGTCAGCAGAATGGTGTTGGGGGACGCTCCCGCGCCGGCAACCCCCATCACCAGGCACAGACTGGACACCAAGCCGTCGTTGGCACCGAGCACTGCTGCACGCAACTCGTTGCCCGAGCCACGCCCATGCCAACGCTCGGCCCGCGCGATATCGGCGCCGACATGCCCGCCCCTCCGATTCACCGCCTCGATGATCGCCGCGTGGGAGCGTTCCTCCCCGGACAAGGCCTCCGCATCGGGCTGGCCGGCATACTTGTCGCGGTCGGCAAATTCCGCCGTCGCCAGGGCCGGCAACACGAAGTGCGGCCCGAAGTGCCGGGCCAGCCACACCAGCATCCGCGTGCGCAGCCCTGGCGCATGGGCTTCGACGCCGACTCCTGCTTCATCGAGCTTGCCGCGCCAATGGGCTGCATGGCTCAACTCGGCCTGGGAGAGTTGCTGGAAGAGATCCTGGCGCACCGGATCCGTCTCGGCCCGGGCCAGTCCGGCATACAGCGCCGCGCCATCCTGCTCGTCGCGCCAGTTCCGGTAATAACGCTCGACATCCTTGTCCATGGCCAGCACCCTCCAGCCGATGGGGCTATTGGCAATCGTCGCTGGGAGGATGGCCGCTGACACCATCGATCAATCCGGAAGCATCCTCGAGATAGTCCCGCGTATGCTCCAGCGCTTTGCGGTGCAGGCCGTTGGCCGGATCCCTCAACAAGGCATTGACGCGCTCCAGCCAGTAAGCGCAGTCAGGGTCGTGGGCGTGCAACGCCTGATTGATCACGTCGATCGGATATGAACTCATCGTATTCAAGTATCAAGCCCGAGGTGGGTAGTCTACCACCGTCGGATCGACGCAAATATTGGGCTGGATCAAGAGTGGGCGGGCCTCTGACCGAAATGATCCGGCAGATCTGCAACGAGAGATCCACATGATCTCCATGTGGTTCCAGAAAGCAAAAACCCCGGCAAGCGCCGGGGTTTCTACCAATCGACTCACGACTGCCGACAGCCATCGGCAGCGTCAGGACTATTCCCACTCAATCGTTGCAGGCGGCTTGCCGCTGATGTCGTACACGACGCGGTTGATGCCGCGGACTTCGTTGATGATGCGGTTGCTGACCTTGCCGAGCAGGCTGTGGGGCAGTTCGGCCCAGTGGGCGGTCATGAAGTCCTGGGTCTGCACGGCGCGCAGCGCGACGACGTATTCGTAGGTGCGGCCGTCGCCCATCACCCCGACGCTCTTCACCGGCAGGAAGACGGCGAAGGCCTGGCTGGTCTTGTCGTACCAGTCGGCGGCGCGCAGTTCGTCGATGAAGATCGCGTCGGCGCGGCGCAGCAGGTCGGCGTAGTCCTTCTTCACTTCGCCGAGGATGCGCACGCCCAAGCCGGGGCCGGGGAACGGGTGGCGGTAGACCATCTCGTGCGGCAGGCCGAGGGCAATGCCCAGCTCGCGGACTTCATCCTTGAACAGCTCGCGCAGCGGTTCGAGCAGCTTGAGATTGAGGGTTTCGGGCAGGCCGCCGACGTTGTGGTGGCTCTTGATCGCGTGGGCCTTGCCGGTCTTGGCGCCGGCGGATTCGATCACGTCCGGGTAGATGGTGCCCTGGGCCAGCCACTTGGCGCTGGGCAGCTTGGCGGCCTCGGCCTGGAAGACTTCGACGAACTCGCGGCCGATGATCTTGCGCTTGGCTTCGGGGTCGGAGACGCCCTTCAGGTGGCCCATGAACTGCTCGGTGGCGTCCACGTGGATGACCTTGACGCCCAGGTTGCGGGCGAACATCTGCATGACCATCTCGCCTTCGTTGAGGCGCAGCAGGCCGTTGTCCACGAACACGCAGGTGAGCTGGTCGCCAATCGCGCGATGCAGCAGCGCGGCAACCACGGAGGAGTCGACGCCGCCGGACAAGCCGAGGATCACCTCGTCGCTGCCAACCTGGGCGCGGACCTTCTCGATGGCTTCGTTCACGTAGTCCGGCATGTTCCAGTCGTGCTCACAGCCGCAGATCTCATGCACGAAGCGGGCAATCATGTCCTTGCCCTTGATGGTGTGCGTGACCTCCGGGTGGAACTGCACGGCGTAGAACTTACGCGACTCGTCGGCCATTGCGGCGATAGGCGTGGATTCGTTGGAGGCGATGACCTTGAAGCCCGGCGGCAGCCCGGTGACCTTGTCGCCGTGGCTCATCCACACGTCCAGCAAGCCGTGGCCTTCGTCGTTGGTCCGGTCCTGCACGCCGCGGAACAGCTCGGAATGGCCGCGGGCGCGGATCTCGGCGTAGCCGAACTCGCGCTTGCCGGAGCTCTCGACCTTACCGCCAAGCTGGCTGGCCATGGTCTGCATGCCGTAGCAAATGCCGAACACCGGCACACCGATCTCGAAGACGGCCTGCGGCGCCTTCCATTCCGTGGCCTCGTAGACCGAGTTCGGACCGCCAGACAGGATGATCCCCTGGGGCGCGAAGTTACGGATGAAGTCGTCCGACACGTCGTACGGGTGGATTTCGCAGTACACCTGCTGCTCGCGCACGCGGCGGGCGATGAGCTGGGTGACCTGGGAGCCGAAATCGAGGATCAGGATTTTCTTGTGCACAGCGGTTCCGTTGGATGAAAACGAGTAATCGCGAATTATAGCGTCTGAGGCGCCAGGACGCCCTGCTTGAACGCTGCCGCCTGCGCAATCGAGTACGGCGCTCAGCAAGCCGCGCATGCGTCGCCAGTGGGAGCCTTCCCAGAACACCCGCCCGCAGCCCTCGCAGCGGGTGAAGCGTTCGTGGCAGCGACGAACCGATTCGGGCAGGCGTTCCAGCACGTCGGCCTTCTGCTCCGGCAGCAGCGGCGCATTGCATTCCAGGCAGCGGGAAAAGGGCCGACAAGCGGGCGCCAGCGGCAGCCGGGCGGCCAGCTCATGGAACTGCGCATCCGGCTTGAGCGCACGCACGTAGCAGCCGCGGGCGATCGCCTTGTGCATCAACAGCGCCCGGTCGCGGGTCAAGACGATGCGTTGTTCGTGCTTGGCGATGGCGGCAATTTCGGGGTCCGCATAATCGTTGCGGAACAGAGTGTCGAAGCCCGCCATGCGCAAGCGGTGGGCCAGCGCACCGAGGTGGGCATCGGCGATGAAGCGCAGCTCACCCGGCGGCATCGTCGAGGCATCCACCGGATGCACCCGGACGTCCGCGCCCTCCTCCAACCTGTCTTCCAGCCCGGCTGGCTTGCCATTAACCCGCACCATGCCGATTTCCGTATGCGGCACGCCAAGCGCCTCGATGGCATGCTTGAGCGTCACCGTCGTAACCAGCTCGACATCCCGCGGGCACCCCCGCTGCGGCCTCGGCAGAAAGTCATCCAGCACACCGAGAAAATGGAAGCGGACAAGCATGATGGTTCAGTCGTCCCGCAGATCCCGGGTCAGCGGGACGAAAGTGACGGTCAGCACGTTGCGGCTGGAGATGCCGCCATCCATGTGTTTCTCAATGAGTTTCAACGTCTGGAAGGCATGGTTCAAACCCACCGGAATGACCAACCGCGCACCAGGCTTGAGTTGCTCGACAAGAGGTGGCGGCACGGTCGGTGCCGCCGCGGTGACGACGATCCCGTCGTAAGGTGCGTGCTCAGGCCAACCGTCATAGCCATCACCATGGCGGACCTCCACGTTGGCGTAGCCGAGACCGGCGAGGCGAGGCCCCGCCTCCTGCGCCAGCGCCGCAATGATCTCCACGCTGAACACCTGCCCTGCCAATTCGGCCAGCACGGCGCTCTGGTAACCCGAGCCGGTGCCGACCTCCAGGATCGTCTGCCCAGCACGCGGCGCGAGTAGTTGGGTCATCAACGCCACGATGAAGGGCTGCGAGATCGTCTGGCTGTGGCCGATGCCCACCGGCCCGTTTCGAAATGCCAGGTAACGCACGTCCTCCGGCACGAAGGCTTCCCGTGGCACTGTCGCCATGGCAGCCAGCACGCGTGGGTCCAGCATATCCAGCCCGGTCTCCCAGCGGGTGGCCGCCAGCTCATCGGCAATGTCCGCCAGCATCCGCGCCCGGCCACCCTTGCCGTAGTCATCCGGAAACCTGGGCATCCGCCGCACCTCCTACCCGTATGTGGAAAAGATGCAATGCCGCCGTGGATCAGCACTGCCTGCCCCGGTAGACTGTCGGGCTACGCCAAAAGTTACGCCGAACGGCGCAACCGGCACGATTTTCCGTCGCCCGCAGGCCGGGCGCGTTTTACGAAGAGCTGGGTAACAGATTGACTACAAAAGAACAAACGGGCAGCCAGAAGTCGCTCGACGAGCTCCTGCAGGGCCATACGCCGATGATGCAGCAGTACTTGCGCATCAAGCACGAACACCCCAACACCCTCCTCTTCTACCGGATGGGCGATTTCTACGAGCTCTTCTTTGAAGACGCAGAGAAAGCCGCCCGCCTGATGGACATCACGCTGACCACCCGCGGCAGCTCCGCCGGCCAGCCGATCAAGATGGCCGGCGTACCGCACCACGCGGTCGAGCAATACTTGGCACGGCTGGTGAAGATGGGGGAGTCGGTGGTCATCGCCGAACAGGTCGGCGACCCGGGCGCCACCAAGGGACCGATGGAGCGCGCCGTGTCGCGCATCGTCACGCCGGGCACACTCACCGACGCGGCCCTCCTGGACGACAAGGCCGACGCACCGCTGCTGGCCGTCAATCTGCACCGGGGCGTGCTGGGCCTGGCCTGGCTCAATCTCGCCAACGGGGATTTTCGCGTGCTCGAATGCGATGCGCCGCAACTGGCCGCCCAGTTCGAGCGCCTGCGCCCAGCCGAGGTGCTGATCCCCGACGGCCTGCGCCTGCCGCTTCTGGAGCACCTGGCTCCCAGCCTGCGCCGCCTGGCCGACTGGCAGTTCGACGCGGAAACCGCCCGCCGCCTGCTCACCGCCCATTTCGGCACCCGCGACCTGGCCGGCTTCGGCGCCGACGAGATGCCGGTGGCCCTGGCCGCCGCCGCCGCGCTGTTCGACTACGCCCGCGCCACCCAACGCCAGGCCCTGGCCCACATCACCGCCCTCACTGCCGAGCGCGACAGCGCCTACCTGCGCCTGGACGCTGCCACGCGGCGCAACCTGGAACTCACCGAAACCCTGCGCGGCGAGGCGGCACCGACGCTGCTGTCGCTGCTCGACACCTGCGCGACCAGCATGGGTTCCCGCTGGCTGCGCCACGCGCTGCACCACCCGCTGCGGGATCGCGCCGCGGCGGCCCACCGCCACGTGGCCGTCGGCGAGCTGGGCGAAGGTCCGGTGGAGCCAGTGCGTCGCATCCTGCGCGGCGTGTCGGACGTGGAGCGGATCACCGCCCGCGTCGCGCTGCGCAGCGCCCGTCCGCGGGATCTGTCGGCGCTGCGCGACAGCCTCGGCCGCCTCGCCGAACTGCGCGCGGCCCTCGGCACGCCGCAGGCGCCGCTGCTGGTGCATATGCTCGACGAGCTGGCCACACCGGACGACGCCCTCGACCTGCTCAGCCGCGCGATCGCACCGGAACCCTCCACCGTGCTGCGCGACGGCGGCGTGATCGCGACCGGATTCGACGCCGACCTGGACGAGCTGCGCGGCATTCAGACCAATTGCGGCGCCTTCCTGCTGGAACTCGAAGCCCGTGAGCGCGAGCGCACCGGCATCGCCAACCTGAAGGTCGAGTTCAACCGGGTGCATGGTTTCTACATCGAGATCTCCGCGGCCAACGCCGCCAAGGGCGAACTGCCGGAAGACTACCGCCGCCGCCAGACCCTGAAGAACGCCGAGCGCTTCATCACGCCGGAGCTGAAGGCCTTCGAGGACAAGGCCTTGTCGGCGCAGGAACGCGCGCTGGCCCGCGAGAAGCTGCTGTACGAAGGCGTGCTGGACCAGCTCGCCGGCGACATTCCGCGCTTCCAGCGTATCGCCCGCGCCTGTGCGCTGCTCGATGGCCTGTCGGCCTTCGCCGAAGCGGCGGCGCGCTACAACTACGCGATGCCGGCGTTCAGCGAACAGCCGGGCATCGAGATCGTCGGCGGGCGCCATCCGGTGGTCGAACGGCAGGTGGAGAACTTCATCGCCAACGACACCCGCCTCGACCCAACCCGCCGCATGCTGCTGATCACCGGCCCCAACATGGGCGGTAAATCGACCACCATGCGCCAGGTCGCGCTGATCGTGCTGCTCGCCCACGTCGGCTGCTTCGTGCCGGCGAGCGCGGCGCGCATCGGGCCCATCGATGCGATCTTCACGCGCATCGGCGCCTCGGACGACCTGGCTTCCGGGCGCTCCACCTTCATGGTCGAGATGACCGAGGCGGCGGCCATCCTGCATGGCGCCACCGACCAGAGCCTGGTGCTGATGGACGAGATCGGCCGTGGCACCTCCACCTTCGACGGCGTCGCGCTGGCGGTCGCCATCGCCCGCCACCTGCTCGACAAGAACCGCTGCTGGACGCTGTTCGCCACCCACTATTTCGAGCTCACCCGCCTGGCCCAGGACTACCCGGAGTGCGCCAATGTGCACCTGGACGCCGTCGAGCACAACCACGGCATCGTTTTCCTGCACGCCCTGGAAGAAGGGCCCGCCAGCCAGAGCTACGGGATCGAGGTGGCCGCACTGGCCGGCATTCCGTCGGCGGTAGTACGCGACGCCAAGCGCCGCCTGCGCGCGCTGGAAAACCGCGAGATCAGCGCCGGTCCGCAAGCCGACCTGTTTGCCAGCCTGCCGCCGGAAGAACCCGAAACCACCGGCCACCCGGTTCTCGGCGCGTTGGCGACCATCGACCCGGATGCCCTGTCGCCCCGGGAAGCCCTGGAAGCCTTGTACGAACTCAAGCGCCTGACCGCATGAAGACGCTCGCCCCCCTCGCCCTCGTCTGCTCCGGCGCGCTGCTCGCGCTATCGGCGTCCGCTGCCGAGCCTTTCAGCTTCGGCCTGTTCGGCGATACGCCGTACAACCGCTTCGAGCGCCTCGCCCTGCCCGGCCTGATCGCCGAAATGAACGCCGAACCGCTCAAGTTCGTGCTCCACGACGGGGACATCAAGAACGGCGGCGAGCGCTGCGACGATGCTCTGTTCGAGGACCGGCTGCAGCTGTTCCAGACCAGCTTCCACCCCCTCGTCTTCGCTTTTGGCGACAACGAATGGACCGACTGCCACCGCAGCAACAACGGCGGCTACGATCCGCTGGAGCGGCTCGCCACGCTGCGCCGGCTGTTCTTTGCCGAGCCGGGCCGGACGCTGGGGCAGAACCCGATGAAGGTGGAATCCCAGGCGAGCATGCCCGAGCATGCCGCCTACCGCGAGAACCTGCGCTGGCAGATCGGCCCCGTACTGTTCCTATCCCTTAACGTACCGGGCAGCGACAACAACTACGGCCGCGGCAACCAGCCCAGTGATGAGTTCATGCAACGCAGCGCCGCGCTGAAAGCATGGATTGCCGACGGCTTTGCGCTGGCCCGCAGCCGCGGCCTGGAAGGCGTGATGCTGGCCATGCAGGCCAATCCGGATATCGAGGACTTCAGCCAGGGCAAAGCCAACAAAGGTTACCGGGCCCTGCTGGAACAAATCCTCGCCGAGACGAAGCGCTTTCCCGGGGAGGTCCTGCTGGTGCATGGCGACACGCACTTTCAACGCGTCGACAAGCCCCTTCGCGATCCAGCCAACGGGGACGTGGTGAAGAACTTCACCCGCCTCGAAACCTTCGGCTCGCCCTTCATGGGCTGGGTGAAGGTGGACGTGGAGCCCGGGAGGCTGCCCCTGTTCCGCTACACCGTGCTTCCTTACACCCCGGCCCGGGCCGACAACTCTAGATAAGGTGCTCAGCGCTGCTGTGGGTTCATGCGCCCCATGACCTGCTCCAGCGCCCGCCGCACGCTGTTGGCCGCCGCGTTGACGCCATCGGTCGCCGCAACTTCACTGACCACGTGATAATGCAGCACCAACAGACCGCGCAGCTTGCCCCAGGCAACCGGGTTCTCCGACGGGCACAGGCTCTGGTCGCCGCGTAGTACAGCCTCGGCGATGCCGGGCTCCAGCAGGCTGATGTCGCACAGCTGGGCCAGACGGGCGATTTCCAGGTCGATGGACAGGAGTTCCGCGTCGTGGTTTTCGAAAGTGGCCATGGGGTGAGGCTCCGCAATGATTACCAGCCCATATTACCGCAGCGCAACAAACAAATCGTCATGACCGTACCCATCGATATCAGCGAAGAATCCGGCGTCCGCTACCTGCATTTCGGCTCGGTGTGGGTGCAGGGCGCCATGCGCATCCGCAAGCCAGCCGCACTCGAACTCGAATACACCCGCGAGATGATGGCCGGCCTGCTGCTGCGGGCCGAGCCGTGGCCCGAGCGGGTGCTGTTGATCGGCCTCGGCGCCGGCTCCATCGCCAAGTTCATCCATCGTCACCTGCCCCAGGCCCGTACGACGGTCGTCGAGATCGCGCCTGAAGTGCATGCGGTGGCCAGCCAGTATTTCCGACTGCCGCCCGAGGACGAGCGGCTGCAAGTGCTGATCGGCGACGGCGCCCATTTCGTCGCCAACGACGACAGCCAGTGGGACCTGATCGTCGTGGACGGCTTCGATCGCAATGCCCGCGCCGGGGAACTCGCCAGCCAGGCTTTCTACGAGGCCTGCAAGGCGCGGCTGTCGCCCAACGGCCTGTTGAGCGTCAACCTGTTCGGGCAGATCCGCGGCTTCAAGACGCAACTCAAGCGCCTGGGCGAGGCCTTCGACGATCGCGTGTTCGCGCTGCCGCCCTGCCCCAGCGGCAACGTGGTGGCCTTCGCCCACGGCGGCAATCCGGTGGACACCACGCTGGCCGCGCTCGGCGAACGCATCGCCGGGGTCAAGGCAGCGACGGGCCTCGACCTCAAGCCGACCCTCAAGCGACTGGAAAAGTCGGGGCAATTGCCGGACGGCCGGATCGCCTTCTGATGGAGCGCGTGGACTGCGTGGTGATCGGTGCCGGGGTCGTCGGCCTGGCCTGCGCCCGCGCTCTTGCCCAGGCCGGCCGTGAAGTGCTGATCCTCGAAGCCACGGAACGTTTCGGCAGCGGCATCTCAAGCCGCTCCAGCGAGGTGATCCACGCCGGCCTCTACTACCCGACGAACTCCTGGCGCGCGCGTCTGTGCGTGGCGGGCCGCCAGGCCTTGTACGCCTATTGCGCCGAGCGCCCCATCCCCCATCGCCGCACCGGCAAGCTGCTGGTGGCAACGGACGACGCCCAGCTGCCGCAGCTGGACGCCATTGCGAGCCGTGCCGCAGCCAACGGCGTGACTGGTCTGCGCCGCCTGCACGCCGACGAAACCACCGCCCTGGAGCCGCAACTGCGCTGCGTCGGCGCATTGCTGTCGCCGGACACCGGCATCATCGACAGCCACGCGCTGATGCTGTCCCTGCTCGGCGACGCGGAAGCGGCCGGCGCCACGCTCGTCACCCACAGCAGGGTGCTGCGCGGCGAGCGCATCGGGGATGGCTTTGCGCTTGAGATAGGTGGCAATGCGGGGATGAAGCTGCGAGCCCACAGTGTGATCAACGCTGCTGGCCTCGGCGCGGTGCCGCTGGCCCGCCGTTTTGACGGTCTGGCCGCGGCACGCCTGCCGAAGGCCCATTTCGCCAAGGGCAATTATTTTTCGCTGCAGGGCAAGGCCCCATTCAGCCACCTGATTTACCCGATCCCGGAAACCGCCGGGCTGGGCGTACACCTGACGCTGGACCTGGGTGGCCAAGCCCGCTTCGGCCCTGACGTGGAATGGATCGATGCGCCGGACTACAGCGTCACGCCGACGCGCGCCGAGTCCTTCTACCCGGCCGTGCGCCGCTACTGGCCCGGCTTGCCGGACGGCGCGCTGCTACCCGCTTATGCAGGCGTGCGACCGAAGATCCACGGCCCCGAAGAGGCTGCCGCCGATTTCATGCTGCTTGGCCCGCGGGAGCACGGCGCGCCCGGCCTCGTCGAACTGTTCGGTATCGAATCGCCGGGCCTCACGAGTTGCCTGGCGCTGGCGGATGCGGTGCTGGCCGCGCTGGGCCAGGCCTGAGCGAATCCAGGGTCGGGCTGCACTCAACTCAGCCCTCCCCGCGGGGGGCAAGGAAACCTGGGGCGACCCGATGTTTCCTTGAACGTTTCAGGCCGCAGGCGCCTCGGCCGGCTCAGGCGGCAACCACAGGCATTTGCCCTTGTTGGCCTTGGCAATCTCGCCAAGCACCTTGTCGTGGCCTTCCAGCTCTTCCGGCGTTGCCCGCAACACCCGCAGCGGCGGGCGCTCGATGGGGCCTCCGGCCTCGCCGTCGTCCAGCTGCGCGGCCGGCTCGTCGAGCATCATGATCAGGCTTTCCTGACCACGGGTCATGGCCAGGTACACGTCGGCGAGCAACTCCGCATCGAGCAAGGCGCCGTGCAGCGTCCGGTGCGTGTTGTCGATCTCGTAGAGGCTGCACAGGGCGTTCAGCGACGCCTTCTTGCCGGGGTTCTGCTCCTTCGCCAGCTTGAGGGTGTCGATCACGCTCGGGCAGATGGCGGTGAGCAGCGGCCGGCGCAGCAGGCTCAGCTCGTGGTTCAGGAAGCCCACGTCGAAGGACGCGTTGTGAATGACCAGTTCGCCATCCGCAACGAATTCCTCGAACTCGGCGACGATATCCTTGAACAGCGGCTTGTCCACGAGGAACTCGTTGGTGATGCCGTGCACCGCGATCGCGCCCGCATCGATCTCCCGCTGGGGGTTGATGAACACGTGATAGTGGCGGCCGGTCAGCTTGCGGTCGATCAGCTCCACGCATCCGATTTCGATCACCCGGTCGCCGTTCTTCCAGTCCAGGCCGGTGGTTTCCGTATCGAGAACGATCTGCCTCATGCTGCTGCTCCTGTATCCACGATCTTTCCGGTCTTGCGCACGGCCTCGACGCCGCGCCGGGCCAGCGCATCGGCCCGCTCGTTCTCGGGGTGGCCGGCGTGGCCCTTGACCCATAGCCAGCGCAGCTGATGACGGGCGGCCTCGCTGTCGAGGGCGCGCCACAGGTCTTCATTCTTCACCGGCTCCTTGGAGGCAGTCTTCCAGCCCCGCGCCTTCCAGCCGTGGATCCACTCGGAAATGCCCTTCTGCACATACTGGGAGTCCGTATAGATCTTCGCTGCAACCGGACGCTTGAGGGCCTGCAGCGCGCGAATCACCGCCAGCAGCTCCATCCGGTTGTTGGTGGTAGCGGGCTCGCCGCCCCACAGTTCCTTCTCGTGGGGGCCGGCGCGCAGGATCGCGCCCCAGCCGCCCGGGCCCGGATTGCCCGAACAGGCGCCGTCCGTATAAATATCAATCTCGTCCAAAATCTTTCTCGACCAGGGTTTTCTGCGAGCCCTCCCGACGAGGGCCCGTTTTCTGAATGAGGGGCGCCAGCGCACGCGACGCCGCCTTGCGCTCCCATTTCGGCATGATCAGCCGCATGCCCTGCACCCGCTTGATGGCGTGGATGATGTACACCCCACCACCGATCGGCCACCAGCGATCGCCAGCGCCATCCATGAAGGCCAGGCGCTCGATCCATTTCTCCTGCTCCATCGCCGGCACGAAGCAGCCCGAAGCCTGGCAATTGGCCTCGAAACTGAGCAAGGCCAGCCAGTCCTTGATGCGCCGCAGGGAGAGGTACTGCCCATGCCATGGGTAGGCACAGGTCTCCCGAACCAGCAGGCGCTTCATGCCGAACAGGCTGAGCGGATTGAAACCGGCGATCACCACGTGCCCCTCCGGCACCAGCACCCGCTCCACCTCCCGCAGCACCTGGTGCGGGTTGGCGGCGAACTCCAATACATGCGGGAGCACGACCAGATCCAGGCTGCCGGCGGCAAAGGGCAGCGCCGCATAATCGAGCTCCACCTGGACCTCGCCAGCCCCGGCACGGAAACGGAAGGGCATCCGGTTGGCCTGCAGCAGATCGAGTTCCGGCAGTCCCAACTGCACCGCGTGGTAACCGAAGATGTCCGCCACCAGCATGTCGAAACGCGCCTTCTCCCACGCCATCACGTAGCGTCCCAGCGGGGTTTCGAGCCACGCGTGCAGGCCGGGGAAGGATTCGGGAGGGGACATTATCGGATGCGAACCTGGAGCGACTACAATGACCGGATGCAGATTATCCCTCTTCCCGCGTTCCGCGATAACTATATCTGGGTCCTTCGCACCGAGAGTCACGCCGTCGTCGTGGACCCGGGCGACGCCGAGCCGGTGCTCCGCTACCTGGCCGACGAAGGCCTGAGCCTGGAGGCTGTCCTCGTTACCCACCACCATTCCGACCACGTCGGCGGCCTGCCGGCGCTGCTCGCCGCTTCGCCGGTGCCGGTGTATGGGCCGGCGCGGGAGAACATCGCCGGCATCAGCCATCCGGTGGCAGAGGGCGGTGAAGTCCGCCTGCCGGGCATCGGAGCCTGCTTCAAGGTGCTGGACATTCCGGGCCACACTGCCGGTCACGTGGGTTATTACGGCGAAGGCGTGCTGTTCTGCGGCGACACGCTGTTCGCGGCGGGTTGCGGGCGGCTCTTCGAAGGCACGCCGGCCCAGATGTACGCTTCCCTCAACAAGCTGGCCGCCTTGCCGGGCGACACGCGGGTCTATTGCACCCACGAGTACACGCTGTCGAACCTGGCTTTTGCAGCGGCCGTCGAGCCGGACAATACGGCCGTCATCGCACGCATCGCCACCAGTCAGGCGCTGCGTGCAGCAGATCAGCCTACTGTTCCTTTCCTGCTGGCCGGCGAGTTCGACACCAACCCCTTCCTGCGCAGCGACACACCGGCAGTCATCCGGCAGGCCGAAGCCCAGGCTGGACACGCCCTCACGACGCCGGTCGAGGTGTTTGCCGCGATCCGCGAATGGAAGAACCGCTTCTAGGCGTCAGCCGCCGGTAGTGTGACGGCTGCCGCCGCGGCGATACGATTCCGCCCGCCCTGCTTGGCCTGGTAAAGGGCATCGTCGGCCGCCTTGACCAGCGTTGCCGAATTGATGTCGCCGCGCCCGGGCACCACCGACGCGGCGCCGATGCTGATGGTCACCACCTTGTTCGCACGGGAATAGCGGTGGGTGATGGCCAAGCCTTCCACCGAAGACCGCATGGCTTCGGCAACCTGCAGCGCACCGGCAATGTCGGTGTCCGGCAGGATCACCGCGAACTCCTCGCCGCCATAACGTGCCACCAGATCGGCCGGGCGGCGCAGGCTGCCTTTCAGGATGCGGGCCACCGCCTTCAGGCATTCATCGCCCACCTGATGCCCGTAACCGTCGTTGAACTGCTTGAAGAAATCCACGTCACAGAACAGCAGCGCCAGCTGACGCCCCTGCCGGCTGGCACGGCGCCATTCGGACTGCAGTGTGTCGTCGAACTGGCGGCGGTTCGGAATGGCGGTGAGGCCATCGAGGGACGACAAGCGGGTGAGCTCCTGGTTGGCCTCGTCCAGCTTGCGGGTCAGCACCAACAGCGAATAACGCATCTGCGCGATGCGCTGCATGGCCCGCACCTTGGCAGCCAGCACGGTTTCCGATACCGGTTTGATCAGGTAGTCGTCACCGCCGACGGCAATCCCCTTTTCCAGGTCTTCGTCGCTGGTGCGAGCGGTCAGGAACAGGATCGGCGTCCATTCTCCGGCCTGCTCCAGTTGGCGGATACGCCGCGCCACCTCGAAGCCGTCCATGCCCGGCATGATGATATCGAGCAGAACGAGGTCCGGACGTTCCTGCTTGAACATCTCGATGCCCTTCTCGCCGTTGCGTGCGACGATGGGCTCGATCCCGATCTTGCGCAGTTGATGGGACACCAGCGTCGCACTGGTCAGGGTATCCTCGATCAACAACGCTTTCACTGAACGCTCTCGGACTGTAAGTTGGGAATCAAGTCGAAAAGGAGCCGGACACGGCCCCTTGCAGGCGGATTGTGCCCTAAATGGGCTGGCAATGGCGCTCCCCCAACCCTACGGAGCGCAAGGATTTGTTGCGGAATGGCGCGGCACGCGGTTTGACCCCCTTACGCACCGACAGATAGAATCCCGCCTTTGTTTTTTGCGCGACGAATCCTGATGTCCCCAAGAGTTATCGCGCTGCTCCTTTCTCTAGCCTGGGTTGCGCCCTCGCTTGCCGTTGAAAACGGTCAGACTCCGCAGCAACTGGCCCAAGCCCCGTCGCTGCTCGATGTGAACGGCGCATCACCCACGATGCAGACCTTCGAGATCCGGGATCAGCATGTCAGGGTGCCCACCATCGACCTGACGGTGGAGCCCGACGACCTGTGGGAACGCATCCGCCGCGGCTTCTCGATGCCGGACCTCAACACCGACCTGGTGACCGACCGGCAGATCTATTACATCAACCGCCCTGCCGCCCTGCGCCAGATCTTCAGCCGCGGCCAGCGCTACCTCTACTACATCGTCGAGGAACTCGAACGCCGCGGCATGCCCACCGAACTGGCCCTGCTGCCGATGGTGGAAAGCGCCTTCAACCCGATGGCCCTGTCCTCGGCCCAGGCGTCCGGCCTGTGGCAGTTCGTGCCGTCCACGGGGAAGACCTACCGGCTGGAACAGAACTGGTGGGTGGACGAGCGGCGCGACGTGATCGCCTCCACCAACGCCGCGCTGGACTACCTGCAGTACATCTACGAGATGCACGGTGACTGGCAGCTGGCCCTCGCCTCCTACAACTGGGGCGAAGGCGCGGTGGGCCGGGCGGTAGCCAAGAACCGGGCCGCCGGCCAGCCGACGGAATACCAGTACCTGAACATGCCGGGCGAGACACGCTACTACGTGCCCAAGCTGCAGGCGCTGAAGAACATCGTGGCCCAGCCCGAGCTGTTCGGCATCACCCTGC
This sequence comes from Zoogloea sp. GDB6, assembly GCF_056724105.1. Lineage (NCBI taxonomy): Bacteria > Pseudomonadati > Pseudomonadota > Betaproteobacteria > Rhodocyclales > Zoogloeaceae > Zoogloea > Zoogloea sp. GDB6. The sequence continues at coordinate 2,792,402 of NZ_CM161497.1, forward strand.
CGTCGATTCCCAACCGGCCCTATTTCGCCACCGTCGAGAGCCGCGTGCCCCTCGATCTGGCAACGGCGGCCCGCCTGGCCGAAACACCGGTGGAGGAAATCCTCGCCCTCAACCCCGGCTACAAGCGCCCGGTGCTGCCGACCAACGGCACCCAATCGCTGATCATCCCGGCCAACAAGGTCGACGTCTTCCTCAGCAACCTCGAGAAGCACGACCCGGCCAGCGCCAGTTGGAAGACCTACGAACTGCAGGAAGGCGAGGCCCTCGAAGGCGTCGCCGACCGGCTGGGCATCTCGGCCAGCCGCCTGCGCCAGGTCAATGGCCTGTCGCCGCGGGCGCGCATCGGCACCGGCTACACGCTGATCGTGCCGTCGGAAAGCGACGGCGAGCGCATCACCCTCGCCAACATGCTGCCGACCCGACCCCAGGCCGGTGCCGTCGAGCCCCCCAGCTTCATCGTCCAGCGCACCGTCGTGCGCGGCCGCAACGGCAGGCCGGTGGTGGTCGAGCGCAAGGTGGCGGTCGGCGGCTCGACGATCAAGCCGTTCGCCCACGGCAAGGGCGAGGCACCGTCCGCCAAGGACAGGGAGCAGGAAAAGGAAGCCCCGCGCGGCAAGCACACGAAGGGCAAGGGCTCCGACAGCCAGGACGAAAAGGCCGCCTCCGAAAAATCCTCCGCAAGAGACCAATCCGCTTCGTCTGCAAAGGAAAAGGACTCCGGCAAGGACAAGCCCTCCGCCAAGGAGAAGCCAGCCACCCACGAAAAATCCCAAGGCAAGGAAAAAGCCGCCGGGAAGGACAAGTCCGCGGACAGCAAGGCGGAAGGTGGCCACAAGGCCGACAAGAAGGACGGTGGCAGCAAGTCCAAGGACGCGAAGGACAGCGCCGGCAAGGACAAAAAGCATCACTGAAGACGGGCGCCCGCCGGGTGCCTCAGGAATGCATATCGGGTGCTAGCAACTCGCGCCCACCAAAGCTTGGCGACGTCTGCCTCAAAAGGGGACGCACCCGCCCTGGCAGGAGAGCCGGAGATCCATGACTGGATTCCTGCATATCTTCCAAGCAGTGGAATGCCCAGTAAAGGCACGGCTGAAGGAAACCTGGGGCAACCGGTTGTGTGTTGCAGCCAGCCCCCGACTCTCGCTGCCCGCTACCGACCCGAAGCGGACGTTAGCTGCACGTAAATCTTTCATACTCAAGGGTTTAACAGGCAATCCATTGCTAAGGCCTTGAACTGGGGTCTGCTTCAATCTTCGCAAGGTGCTCTCGATATGCTCTCTCCAGTTTCCTTGGAATGAGAACGAACTTCAAGAGCTCGTCGAGCATCTCTGGGTACAAATACAGCATTGGGTTCTGTCCATGAAAATGATTTTTGACTCGCACAGTAGAACGCTTCCGTACCCCATATACAGCGTTTTGCCAAAGCAATGCCGCGCGACAGGGGTGCTTACGGTCGTCCAACACATTTTCAAGAAATCCGCCAAGCAATCGAAATTTATAGCGCGGCTCTGCCAAGCTTTGCGAGAGTTCCGCTTGAGATTTCTTCAGTAAAGCCTCCTCCTCTGGCGGCAGTGCTTTTCCAAATACATCAAGCACTTGGCAATATCGTCGTATCTCCCACACTGTGAGATCAAGATCAACCAGTAAGAAGCTCTAACAAAAAGAGCTTTCCGCGCAGTTCAGTTTTCGCCAGCAAATAAGGCTGCAGGCGATCTTGATAAAGGCTTCGTGAATGACGGCCAATCGCTCGAATCGGACCCGCAGGCGTCGGTAATTGTGGAGCCAGCCGATGGTTCGCTCGACCACCCAGCGGGTTTTGCCCAAGCCGCTGCCGTGCGGCGTGTTGCGCCGGGCGATCTCGGTTTTGATGCCTTGAGCGTGAAGGGGCCGGCGGTATTTGTCGTGATCGTAGCCACGGTCGGCCTGGATGATGCGGGGCTTGGAGAGTGGGCGCCCCCGCTTGCCACGAATAGGTGGAATGGCTTCGACCAAGGGCAAAAGTTGGGTTACGTCGTTGCGATTGGCGCCGGTCAGGATGACTGCCAACGGAATGCCCTGCGCTTCGGTGATCAGGTGGTGCTTGGAGCCGGGGCGTGCGCGATCGGTGGGATTGGGTCCTGTTTTTGACCCGCACCCACAGCACGAATGGAGGAAGAATCGACGATGCAACGGGACCAATCGATCCTGTCGGCCGTGCGTAAGCGAGCTAGCAGCACCTCATGCAGCCGGTCCTAGGCACCCGCTTCCTGCCAGGCACGCAGGCGCCGCCAGCAACTCATGCCCGAGCCGCAGCCCATTTCCTGGGGCAGCATCTCCCAAGGGATGCCGCTTTGCAGGACGAACAGGATGCCGGTCAGAACCGCTCGATCATCGAGCGGCTTGCGCCCTGGATACTTGCTCCGACGGGGCTTGGCGGGAGGGAGCAACGGTTCGATCAAGGCCCACAGATCGTCGTCGAGAAGTGCTTTGGCCATGTCCTCTATTCAAAGAAACAAGGCTGAGGTTAACGAAATTCGACTATCGTGAACAGGGGGAAATGGGTCTTTTTGTTAGGGCTTCTTAGATATTTTTCTATTGCCTGCTGTGATGACCATAGAAACTGAGGGATAAGTTCGAATCGGCATGCTAGGCGCGCCGCGATATAGTCTCGGTCTGCCTGATCTCGAAAAGACTGCGTTGCAAAAGAATTTAGTGATCGGCTCAATCTGTCCTGATCAATCACAGAATTTGGCGAATTCATTTTCGATGAATCTCCAAAGTTAGTCCCGTAGAATTTGGTTGGCATGCCGCCATGCCTTAATGGCCGTTATCTCGATCAGGCAGCGACTAGCCGATACTGCCTATCCGACTGACAAGTTCCGACCCAACCCGGACCTTCGTCCATTCGATGTTTCAAGGGCCGGTAACTGAGTTGAGCAGCCGTCCGTGACAACTGCTCACCGACAAGTCCTCGGCCAATCCGGTCATTGGCCGAATGCCCAGAATCAGGCAGCAACCTGTCGCTTACCTGCCGTCCAGTCCTAAACGGCAGCATTACCTTCCAGCGAACGCGTACTCCGTGCCCGTTACAAACCTTCAGGCCTTCGCCTGCTGAAAGGCAGGTAAGAAAATGCAGCGGCCGCTCCCAACCGCCGATACGTCGCCTCTTCTGCCATTGGATGTTCTTGGTGGCAAGCTTGGCAAGATGAACCGGACCTGTCAGTCGACATCTGACCTGTCAAATCATCTATTAGCTTTCATCTGGCATGACCGTGCGTATCGGTCGAGTCCCGATCTTGGCCCCGGTGACTTCATCCACCGCTACGGCTTTGATCTCTGTTCCGTTTTCAGCGTCGAAAAACCGAACCAGCTTGCCACCTCCCCGATATTGACGCCCCCAGGCACCAATCATGAACAGCACCGGCAGAAAATCGCGACCGGCCGCGGTCAGCAGATATTCCTCGCGCGGTGGGTGCTCCGAGTAGCGTCGCTTTTCCAGTAATCCCTCCTCTGTCAACGTCGCCAGCCGTCGGGTCAGCATGGTCGGGGCGATGCCTAGGCTTTTCCGGAACTGGTCGAAGCGCGTCAGGCCGGCGTGGGCGTCGCGCAGAATCAGCAGGCTCCACGCGTCACCTGCAAAAGTCAGGCTGCGAGCGATCGGGCATGCGTCTTTGGAAATATTTTCGTCGTTCATACCGTTTTGGTAGTGACTTGCTTTCAAATTGATAGTATTGTTAGTTTCAATTTGATAGTAACACTTTGGCAGCCGGTGATCCAGCCTATCTGGCGCCGTGATTGATGAACGATTTCTCCGCCGACGTTGAGGAGCGAAAGATGAGTAGCGTGAAGTGGAAGGATGTACCGACTCGCGGCATTGACGTGGGTGGCGCGTCTTTCGTCTATCGGGAACTCGGCCCGAGCACCGGTGTGCCGGTGGTCTTTCTTCACCATCTGATGGCCGTACTCGATGATTGGGATCCGCGGGTGATCGACGGTATCGCCGCGCAACGTCGGGTCATCGCTTTCGACAACCGCGGTGTCGGTGCCTCGGGCGGTTCGGTACCGCACACAATCGAAGAGATGGGGCGGGACGCCATCGCCTTCATTCGGGCCCTGGGGCACCAGCAGGTCGACCTGTTCGGCTTCTCTTTGGGCGGGGGCGTGGCACAAATGGTTGCGCTGCAGGCGCCCAAACTCGTGCGCCGGATGATTCTCGCCGGAACGGGGCCAAAGGGTGGTGGCGGGATCGAAGAGGTCACCAAGGTCGCTGTCCTTGCCTACATCAAGGCGGCCTTGACCTGGAGTGACGCCAGGAATTTCCTGTTCTTCCCCCGCACGCCGGAAGGCAAGCGCTCCGCGCGAGATTACTTCGCCGCACTTAAGGAGCGGACCAGGGACCGTGACCAGCCCATTTCCTTGCAGGCCCGGCGTGCCCAACTGGAAGCCATCAAGACCGCGGGACTGAGCGAGCCCGATGATCTCTCGCGCATCACCCAACCGGTTCTTGTCGCCAATGGTGACCACGACCTGATGGTCGCCAGCAGCCTATCGGCCGAAATGGCTCGCCGTCTGCCCAATGCCAGGCTGACGATCTATCCGGATTCTGGACACGGTGGCGTCTTTCAGCACCACCAGGCCTTTGTGTCAGAGGTTCTGGATTTCCTTGCTAACTGATCGAACAAGAACGAAAGCCCTCTGATGAAAAGCCAAACCATGAAAGCCCTCACCTTCAAACGCTATGGCAAGTCGCCCGACATCGGCTTTGCCGATGTGCCCCGGCCTACGCCGAAGGCCGACGAACTGTTGGTGCAAGTCCACGCCGCCGGCGTGAACCCGGTCGACAACATGATCCCGACCGGGATGTTCAAGCCGGTCCTGCATTTCCAGTTGCCGGCCACGCTCGGGAGCGATCTGGCCGGCGTGGTGGTTGAAGTCGGCAGCCGCGTAACGCGCTTCAAGCCGGGCGATGCCATCTTCGCCAACATTTTCGATCTCGGCATCGGTTCCATCGCCGAATTCGCCGTCGTGCCGGAGCACGCTGCCGCGCCGAAGCCGGCCAATCTGGACTTCGTTCAGGCAGCCTCGATTCCCATGGTCGGCCTGACCTCCTGGCAGGCGCTGAAGGAACGTCTTGACCTTCGTTTTGGCCAGAAGCTGTTCATTCCGGCCGGTTCCGGCGGCATTGGCAGCTTTGCGATCCAGTTGGCCAAGCAACTTGGCGCCAAGGTCGGAACCACCACCAGCACCGGCAATGTCGCACTGGTCCGCGCGCTGGGTGCGGACGAGGTGGTCGATTACAAGCGGCAGGAATTCGCGCAAGTGCTGCGCGGCTACGATGCGGTGCTGGGCACCCTCAGGGGCGATGCGATCGAGAAATCCGTCGGCATCCTCAAGCCGGGCGGCCGGATCGTCTCGCTTGTCGGGCCGCTCGACGCCTCGTTCGCCCGGGCGCGACGCCTGAACTTCGTCATCAAGTTCGTCTTCGGCTTGATGAGCCGCAAGATCATGCGCCTGGCGAAGAAGCAGGACGTCGCCTACTCCTTCCTCTTCGTGCGCCCCGATGGCGCCCAACTCGCCGAGATCGGCAAGCTGCTCGAAACGGAGCGCATCCGGCCCGTGATCGACAAGGTGTTTCCTTTCGAGCAGGCCAAGGAAGCCCTCGACTACCTGGCCCAGGGCCGCGCCAAGGGCAAGGTCGTCGTCAGGATGAATCAACCGCCCCTCCATATTTAACCCCCCCAACAACCCCAGCAAGGAAAACAACCATGCAAACCCTTCCCACCGTCCTGATCACCGGCGCCTCCAGCGGCATCGGAGCTACCTACGCCGAACGCTTCGCCCGCCGTGGCCACGACCTCGTCCTCGTGGCGCGCGACAAGGCGCGCCTGGAGGCCCTGGCCGCCCGCCTGCGCGCGGAATGCAAGGTGGCTGTCAACGTGTTGCCGGCGGACCTGACCAAGTCCGACGATCTGTCCGTGCTCGAAACCCGCCTGCGCAACGACGCCCGGATCGGCATCCTGATCAACAACGCCGGCATGCCTCAACCCAAGGGCTTCCTCGAGCAGACCGCCGAGGGCATCGAAAGCCTGATCGCCCTCAACACCACCGCGGTGACGCGGCTCGCGGCGGCGGTCGCGCCGCGCCTGGCGCAATCCGGTAGCGGCGCCATCGTCAATATCGGCTCGGTGATCGGTTTCGCGCCCGAATTCGGCATGTCGATCTACGGTGCCAGCAAGGCCTTCGTGCTCTTCCTGTCGCAGGGCCTCAATGTCGAACTGGCGCCCAAGGGCGTTTACGTGCAGGCCGTACTGCCGGCGGCGACCCGTACCGAGATCTGGGAAAAGGGCGGCGTGGACGTCAACACCCTGCCCGAGGTGATGGAAGTGGAGGAACTGGTCGATGCGGCGCTGGTCGGCTTCGACCGTCGTGAGCTGGTCACCATCCCGCCGCTGCACGTCGCCGAGCGCTGGGACGCGCTGGATGGCGCCCGCCAGGGTCTGATGGCGGACCTCCGGCAAGCCCGCGCCGCCGAGCGCTATCGGCCGCAAGCCTGAGTCCGCACACTTCCCAATTCAAAGAAACCAATGAAATTCAATCATGATCGTCATTACTAGAGCATCCGGCTAACTCGGTCGGCTGGTTAACACCCTAAGCAGGGTTTTACTGGGTCAATACAAGGCGCCGATGCGGCGACGACCATTCCGCCCCGTCTCCGACGCCCTCCTTGCTAGGTCCCGAAGTGACCGGTACGGTCATCGACACCAGCAAGTCGGTGACTTGGCTCCCTGTGGGCAAGCGGGTAGCGACCGCCTGCCCATCCTTAATAGTCGTCAGTCAGGCCCTCATTGCAGGCTGACTTAGCCAACCGCCGCATATGGACGACTGTGCATATCAGAGCGATTTCAAAATACAGAAGACTCACGCTACGGTCTGGGCGGCGTTGCCTGCAGCCCAAGGAATGGGGCTTCTTGCCTGTGCCGAAGACTTCAAGCTGCTCACGCTGTCGAGGCGAGCGAGCTGCTCGGCCGACAGCGTGAGCGTCAGCGCACCGAGGTTGTCACTGAGCTGGGTCTGCGAACGTGGCCCGATGATCGGTACGGCGCCGTGCGTCCCGGCCCAGGCAATGGCGACTTGACTGGCGCTGACGCCAAGTTCGCCTGCAATGGCGAGCACGGTGTCCAGGATCTGCGTACGCTGCGCCGAATTCTCGGGCTGGAAGACCCGCCCGCCGAAGCCTTCGGCCCGACCCTTTTCTCCCTGCCGATACTTGCCGGTCAGCATGCCGCCGCCCAGTGGCGACCAGGTCACGATGCCAAGACCCAGGGCGAGCGCTGCGGGGAACAGATCGGCCTCCGGCTCGCGGCAGACCAGACTGTGTTCGAACTGCGCCGCCACGATGGGCACCGCGTGGGTCAATTCGGCCAGGGTGACTGCACGGGCAAGGCGCCAGGCGGGGAAATTCGACAGGCCCGCATAGAGGATCTTGCCCGCACGTGCCAGGTCCTCGAAACCGCGGACGATCTCTTCGATAGGTGTCACGCCATCGGGACGATGTGCCCAGTAGATATCGATCCGGTCGGTTTTGAGGCGCTCGAGGCTGGCCTCCACGGACGCGACCAGTGCCTTGCGGCTATTGCCGGTTACCAGCCGGTTGGCGTTGGGCGCGGCGCCATTGGTGAACTTGGTGGCCAGGACGAAATCCTCGCGTCGTCCTTTCAGGAGCGTCCCGAGCAGTTCCTCGGCCTGGCCGAACTGATAGGCATCCGCCGTGTCGATGAAGTTGCCGCCTGCCTCGGCATAGGCGTTGAAAACAGCTTCCGCAACATCCGGGTCGGCCCCATACCCCCAGCCAGTGCCGAAGTTGCCCGTACCCAATGCGACTTGCGACACACGCAGGCCGGTCTTGCCGAATGCGGTGTATTCCATGTTCTGCTCCGTTGGTAACGTATGTGTTTGGGATCGACTGCGACGGCTGCCGTAGTCTTCAAGCGCCGGGTTCGCACACCGGCGCGATTTCTGATGTGGACTTATTCAGTGAGGCCAATATCTTGTCGCGGCATACCGCGAGGGTTTCGTCGGCCAGCGGTGAGAGAAGCAATATCTCCGCCCACGCGCCAGCAACAAAGATTTATTGCCTTCAGCCAGCCTGAAAATCAGGTTGCGTACTGGGCGACTCCACTACCGAAAGACCAATTCTCTTTTTTAACTTCGATCAGATTGATGAAGACGTCATCCGGCCGAACACCCGCTTCTCGATTTAGCCCTTCCGCAATTGTCTTGTAGAGCAGTTTTTTCTGGTCCGTCGACCGTCCCTCATTGAGCGTTATTTGGATAAACACCAGCCCATCACTTCGTTTTATCCCGAGATAGGTGGGGTCGTAGACGAAATGGTCGTCGTCGTGCTCCGTCAGAATCTGAAAGTTATCTTGGTCAGGGACATTAATTGCAGCCTTCATTGCATCGTAAACAACCTTGCCCAGCCTTTTGGCGTAGGAAGCGTCAGTGTTTCTTTTGATGTCTATACGAACGAGGGGCATCTATCTCTCCTTTAAAGTTCTTAAATAGGGACCTGCTGGGGGGCATTTCAGGGAATCGTGGCGTCGGCTTGCTGGCCTATACCGCCTGCTGCATGCCGATACCTCGTCCTTGCGTCAAGGCACGAATCGCTTGACCAAAAGGTTTGCCACAAAGGTTTGAACCGGTTCGTTACGCTGGTTATATGTCGTCACGCGATTCTTAACCATGCCTTGTTCCGGTCTGGATTTCGATGGGCGAACCTCGATAATCTCTGTTTCAACAGAAAGCTCATCACCGGGGCGCACAGGCTGGTGCCATTGGAGAGCATCCAAACCGGCGCCTATGACGCCACCAGCCGGCTTGAATTCACCTTCAACGAACAGACGCATCGTCACAGCCGCCGTATGCCAGCCGCTCGCTGCCAGTCCTTGAAAGAAGGATTTGGACGCAGCCTCATTGTTCAGATGGAAAGGTTGTGGGTCATACTCGGCAGCAAACTGCTTGATTGCTTCCTCATCCATCACGTGGCTTCCGGAACCAAAGCCTTGACCGACACGCAGGTCGTCGAGGTGGTAAATCTCTTTCATGTCGTTTCCCGCCAATCAAGCTTTCGGCCAGAGAATCATCTGGGTGCAACGAAACAGCGCCAGTTTCCTGCCCGTCACTTCATCCGTCACGACGGCATCCCAGACCTGCGTTGTCTTGCCAAGATGCTGAGCGGTCGCGGTACAGGCAATTACGCCGTCTCTCACCGTGCTGAGGTGGTTACTCTTCAGTTCGACCGTCGTAAAGGACTGGGCACCGGCAGGCAGGTGCGCAATCGTGGCATTGCCGCAGGTGGTATCGGCCAATGCCACGACGCTGGCTGCGTGCAGGAAACCGTTGATGGCGCCGTGCAAAGGCTTGACCGCCATGCGACTGGTCATCACGCCCTGCTTTACTTCCACCATTTCGACACCCAGAAACCCCGGCAGGCATTCCCTGCTATCCCGGTTCAGGGACTTCGGGCTTACCTCCTCGCGCAAAATGCTCATGATCTTCCTTTATCTGTCGCCAATGACGATTGGGGGGGTATGAGAGATTTGCCGATCGGGGCTTCCTTGACGGGCAAATTGACCAGGGCGGCGAGGGAGGCAAGGGCCATATCGGCATACCACATCCAAGAGAAGTCACCGAACCGCGAAATCGTGAGGCCGCCCAACCAGGCACCAAGGAAACCGCCAATCTGATGCGATAGCAGCGTTAGCCCGAACAAGGTCGCCAGATAGCGCGTCCCAAAAAGTTTCCCAACAATGGCTGCGGTGGGAGGAACGGTCGCCAACCATGTGAAACCCAATCCGGCAGCAAACAGGTAGTAAGTCCATTCGGTGCGCGGCATCCACAGATACCAGGCGATCAGCAAGGCCCGCGAGGCGTACATGACTGCCAGGACATACTTGCTGCGATAACGGGCTACGCACGAACCGGCATACAGGCTGCCGAATACATTCGCTAGGCCGATGATGGCCAGTGACCAGCTAGCCACACTGGGCGGCAGGCCGCACAGATTCACTTCGCCGGGCAGGTGGGTCACCAGGAAGGCAATGTGAAACCCACAGGTGAAAAAACCAACATGTAGCAGCCCGTAGCTCGGGTTCTTGAGCGCCACCAGGATTGCTGGCCCCAGTTTCGAATCGTCGGCGTGCTGGGACGCTGCCGTCGTTGGTCCTGTCAGTTTTCCGACCAACGGAAACGCAGCCAAGGTCGCCACGGCCATCGCCCACATCGCGCCCATCCAGCCCATGCTCTGAATCAGCTTTTGCAGGAGCGGTGCAAAGATGAATTGGCCGAAGGAGCCGCCCGCGTTGATAACCCCGGAGGCTGTTCCGCGTGACTCGAATGGCAAGCGTTGGGCGGCAGCACCAATCAGTACGGAGAAACTGCCGGCGCCCGAGCCCATGGAGGCCATGATGCCCAAGGCAATCGCCAGACCGAAACCGTTGTCGATGAAAGGCGTAATGGCACAACCGATGGCGAGCGTTAGCAAGGCAGCTTGCAACACCAGCCTGGGTCCGTAGCGGTCTGCCACAGCCCCTGCAATCGGCTGGATCGCTCCCCAAGTGAATTGTCCGATGGCTAGCGCCAGGCTAATGGTGGCGACGCCCATGCCGGTCGAACTGTTGATGGGGCTGACAAAGAGTCCGAAGGATTGCCGGGTACCCATGGTCACCATGAGAATGCCGGCCGCAGCCAGGGTTACGGACAGTGCTTCGGGGCGTCGAATTGAGTTAAACATCATTTCCAACACATCAAGCAATGGTTGGATTGTGTTCAATTAACGCTACTGCGACAAACCAGTTATCATGCTTTATGAGATAGAAAATCTATGCCATGGCTTCGTACCCACCCCTCAAGGCGCTAGTCGCCTTCGATGCTGTCATGCGAAACAAGAGTTTTTCTCTTGCTGCGGATGAACTGTGCGTGACGCCGGGCGCAATTGGCCAGCAAATCCAGAAACTTGAGGAATGGCTGGGCATGTCGCTTTTCATCCGGCAGGTGCGACAAGTGCACCCCACGGATGCAGCTACCGGTTACTGGCAGAAGATCCAACAGCCACTCGCCCAGATTGCGGATGCCAGTAGCCGACTCAAGCGCAGTCGCAGCATGGCCGTGTCGCTGTCCATGACACCCAGCTTTGCTGCCAAGTGGTTCACAAGCAGAATGGCTAACTTGGTGACCCAGCACCCGGACATCGAACTTCATCTCAAAGCATCGGTTGAAACAGTCGATTTCGAGCGCGAGGTGGTTGATTTGGCGATTCGCCATTTCAACGGAAAAGGCGCAAATTTGGATGCAAGCTTGCTCTTTAAGGATGAGGCTCAGGCGTACTGCACACAGGAATACGCTGCTGCAATGTGTTTAAGCGTGCCGGAGGATTTAGTGAGAGCAAACTTGCTGGTAACTACCACGCAGCCCTATTGGGAGCAATGGTTCAAACAGTTCAGTCAACTGGATGGCGAAGCCATCGCCAGGATTCCTCGCATGCACTTCGACCAGTCTCTGCTGGCTATAGAAGCCGCAAAACGAGGGAATGGGGTAGTTCTGGCCAGTCCTTACCTAACCGAAGCAGAAGTTGCCAGTCGGGCTTTGATTAAACCGTTTGACTGTTGCCTCAAACTTGAGAATGGCTACTACGTGGTTCACCCCAGCAAGACAACACCCAGTCAGGCAGCCATGCGCGTAAAGCAGTGGCTGATTGAAGAGGCAGCGAAATATGCCAAAGCTGGGGTTGCGACTGACTCAGATCTGTAATGCAGCCTCCCCGAAGGGGATAGCGTTTTGAAAAAAGGACCCTGAAGGAACTGGCGAGCAGGCGTTCCAAACCTCAAATTTCAAATGGCTGCTCTATATTGCAGAGCAGCCATTATTTATAGAGGCTGCCAACGGCTGCAAAGGCCGACGAGTTTGCATTGGCTGTCCGTCGGGTTTCTGAGTAAAGCCGTCGCTTGAGTGGCAGCTATGCTGAACCGGCAACCGTCAGCAGTTGGCCGACAACAGCCTGATGCCGCCTGCTTGCGGTATCGAAGGACAGGTGCCGACCCGGAGCCGCCCCTGAGGCTCGAGGAAATGGCCTGCGCCGCTTTGCGCACAGGTCCGGTGGATTGCAGGGGTGGGCATCATGACGAACTACAGCGAGCGACCGTCGAATTGCTTAACGGGAAGCGACGACAAGTCGACATCTTCAAGACAACGGGCGTTGACCATGACCATTAACCTGCCAGAGAGAACACCTTCGGCAAATGTATGAATCCCGCAGGTTGGGCAGAAGCGATGCTTAATGGTTTGACCACCGAATGTGTAGGTGGCTACATTTTCCGCAGATGTGAGTAGGTGAAAATTTGTCGGTGAAACGCCCCACTGAAACGCGCCCTTCTTTGAACAAATTGAACAGTTGCACGCTATTACCTGCGTAAGTTCGCCCTCGACATCGAAGGCTACTTGACCGCAGTGACAGCTACCTTTGTATTTCACTTGTAGACTCCTTTGTATATTGCAGACAGCGGCGGCAAGATGAGCTGCGTGAATAATGACGCCCAACTTTTTCTGGCGACAGCTCTGCCGGACAACACGACCGGGAAGTTATTTTTCAAAATTTAAGGCTATGCTAAACGCAAATTAAAACAGCAAAAAAAGCAACAGCCTACTTCCTTGCCCTAATGGCTGCTATCTGGATCGGGACGCAACCCTCCGCTGCTGGCCGAGAACTATTGTCCATTGTTGGCCATGCAGGAACATCCTCGCAGCGGAGCAGTTCACAATTTTCTGATCTGGCAGACAGTGCGAGAGCTTGACGATTTCGTCATTCATGCCATCAACACCGTCTCTTGACGCCCCCGCAACACCCGACCGATACTCCCGCCCGTCGCTGAAACAACAGCGACCGGGTTTAGCAGCCTGTTCAGCAAGGCGGACAACAGCCGCGCCGCGGCTATTTTTTTGTCCGTACACCCTTGGTGCGTCCACGATCAATGGCGGGCCGGGTGGGGAGGGCTTCGGCCCTGCCGGTTCCTTGTTGCCGGTCTGCTAACCCTGCTTTGGCCCGCCCCCCGTTTAGCAGCGGTTGGCGGATCAGTCCATCAACAAGGAGTCCGCACCATGGTTGTTTCCACCCTGGCGTGCGCCGGTTCGCACGCGTCCATTCGCAATGCCCTCGTAATTGCCTTGCCTCTTCCACGCCAGGCACGGAGGGGGCTGCGATGAATACGCCGCTCAGTTTCCCCGCCCCGGCGGGGCCGTTCTATCGGCTGGCCGAGGAGGCCAATGCGCTGGCCATCGTCGATCAGCTTTCCGCCCGACAGGTGCAGTTGCTGTCCTTGCTCGCCATGACCTATGGCGATGCGGGGGATGCCTTCCGGCGCATGAATCCGACGCTGCAGGACAATTACCTGTGGGCGTGCTCGATGCTGGCCCAGGAGATGCGGGATCTGTTCGAGGCGCTGAGGGCTGCTGAAAGAGGGGCTTGATCGGTGGGAGGGCGGCGCGTAGATCTCGTCGCCTTCCCGATTTGCGTTTGAAGCCTCGATGCTGAATTTCGTCGCAGCCAAGTCACTCCAACTTGGTGACAGGCTCACGTATCGGACGGGCCACGCCATCCTATCGAAGCCGCGAGCCAGCCGGATTGATCGCTTCCTCGTCTTTGTGCCCATCGCGCGGCGAAGACCTGCACGCCGGGCATGCTTGCCTTCACTCGTCTCCCCGCCGCATGGGTCCGCGCCCCCCTCGGAGGTACTCGCGACCTCCTCCGAGGTACTCGCGACTATCCCGGAGGTACTCGCGACCTCCGCCGAGGTAGTCCGTCCTGTATCGGAAGCCCTCGCTTGGGTGCAGAGGATAGGACGGGACTGTCTCCGGGCTGCTCGCGAGGAGCTCCGGGATGGTCGGCCTCTATCCCGGTGGGCCTCGCGAGCAACTTTGAGCTCCTCGCGAGGGGCTTTCGGATAGGGTGGGTCTGTCAGCGGGATAGGGCCGGCCTGTCCCGGAGGGGCTCGCGAGAGCTTCGCGGACAGGGCAGGACATTCGCCGGGCTCCTCGTGAGGAGCTTCCGGATGGTCGGGACGGGTTCGGGGGCTGCGCCGTCCCGCGTCTCGGTACCTCAGTCCCTCTTTTCAGTACAAATGACAGCGTACGACCCGGGTCGGTGACTGTCGGGTCTCCCCCGGATAAGTCTGGCGACACACGTCCATGGCCTGGCTGCAGCGGGGATGGAAATGGCAGCCGGCCGGCGGGGCCAGCGGGGACGGCAGATCTCCGCGGTTCTCTCCGGTTGCGGGCAGCACGGCCACTTCGCGGCCATCCACCCGCGGCACGGCGGCCAGCAGCATGCGCGTGTAGGGGTGGCTGGGCGCTCGCAGCACTTCCTCCACGCTCCCCTGCTCGACGATCCGCCCCAGGTACATCACCGCCACATGGTGGGCGAGATAATCCACCACGGCCAGGTTGTGGGTGATGAACAGATAGGACAGGCCGTATTCGGCCTGCAGCTCCCGCAGCAAGTTGAGGATCTGCGCCTGCACGGACACATCGAGGGCGCTGGTCGGTTCGTCGCAGACGATCAGCTTCGGCGCTACGGCCAGCGCGCGGGCGATGGCGATGCGTTGCCGCTGCCCGCCCGAGAACTCATGGGGAAAACGATCGCGCATTGCCGGGTCCAGCCCCACCCGCTTGAGCAGGGCGTCGATCCGGGCCGCGCGCGCTTCGGCGGTCTTCTCCACCTTGAGAGCCTCCATCCCCTCCTCCAGGATCTCGCCGACCCGCATGCGCGGGTTGAGGGAGCTGAAGGGGTCCTGGAAGATCATCTGCAGATCCCGCCGCAGGGGCTGCCACTCGCGGGGACTGAGGCCGAGCAGCTCGTGGTCGCCGTAACGGGCTGAACCCCCGGTGGCTGGCAGCAGGCTTAGCAGCGCCTTGCCCGCGGTGGTCTTGCCGCAGCCGGACTCGCCGACGAGGGCCAGGGTTTCCCCGGCCGGCACCTTCAGCGACACCCCGTCCACGGCCTTGACGTGGCCGACGACCCGGCGGAACAAGCCCTTGCGGACCGGGAAATGGACTTGCAGGCCTTCCACCTCCAGCGCCCCGCCGGCCGTGGCCGGGCCCGCGGCGCCGGACTCAAGGCCGGCCGGCAACTCCGGCAGCCAGCCAATCGGCGCGGCCGGATCGTACAGGTGGCAGCGCACGGTCTGATGGCCGACCGTGTACATGGCCGGCTCCACCTGGCGGCACAGGTCCTGCGCCTGGGGGCAGCGGTCGGCAAAGCGGCAGCCCTGCCGATGGGCGCCGAGACGGGGCACCTGGCCGCGGATGGTCTCCAGCGCCCTGCCCCGCTGGGCCTGGGTGGGCAGGGCCGCGAAGAGCTTGCGGGAATACGGGTGCAGTGGCGCGCGGAAGAAGTCCTCCCGTTCGCCGGTTTCCACCAGTTCGCCGGCGTACATCACGCCGACCCGGTGAGCCATGCGCGCCACCACGCCCAGATCATGGGTGATCAGCAGCATGCCCATGCCACGCCGCGCCTGCAGGTCGGCGAGCAGCTCCAGCACCTGGGCCTGGATGGTCACGTCCAGCGCGGTGGTGGGCTCGTCGGCGATCAGCACCTCCGGGTCGCCCGCCAGCGCAATGGCGATCATGACGCGCTGCTTCATGCCGCCGGACAGCTGGAAGGGGTATTCGGCGAGACGCCGGCGCGCGTCGGGGATGCCGACCGCGTCGAGCAGGCGCTCCGCCTCGTCCCAGGCCGGCTTGCCGTGCATGCCGCGGTGACGGACCAGCACTTCGCCGATCTGGTCGCCGACCGTCATCACAGGATTGAGGCTGCTGGCCGGCTCCTGGAAGATCATCGCCAGCCGGCGGCCCCGGATGTCGCGCATCCGCACTTCAGGCAGGCTCTGCAGCGCTTCGCCGCCGAGCCTGACGCTGCCGTTCGAGATCCGGCCGCCGCTCGGCAATAGCCGCATGCAGGCCAGCGCGGTCATCGACTTGCCGCAGCCGGATTCGCCGACCAGCGCCAGCGTACGCCCCGCCGCCACCTCGAAGCTGATGCCATCCACCGGGCGGACGCGCTTGCCGGCGTTCCCCAGTTCGACCTGCAGGCCATCCACCTGCAACAGCGCCTGATTGTCCGAGTCCAATCCATTCATTCCAAAAAAAACGGACCGCAAAGCGGCCCGTTCAGCGAGTACGGTTTGGCCGGCACCGGAATGCACCCGGCGCGCCGACCACCGGGCTCATCAGTGGTGATGGCCGCCTTCGCCATGGACGTGGCCGTGGCCGATTTCTTCGGCGCTGGCTGCACGCACGCTCTTGACGGTGATGTCGAAGATCAGCGCGGTGCCGGCGAGGGGATGGTTGCCATCCACCACGACCTTGCCGTCGGCGATGTCGGTGATGCGGTAGACCATTTCGTCCTCGCCATCTTCACCGACGCGCTCGAAAGACATACCGACTTCGATGTTGTCGGGGAACAGGCTGGCGTCTTCCACCAGCACCAGTTCCTCGTCGTATTCGCCAAAGGCGTCTTCCGGCTGCAGCTTGACCTTCAGGCTGTCACCGCTGTTCTTGCCGTGCAGGGCTTCCTCGATCACGGTGAAGATGCCGTCGTAACCGCCATGCATGTACACCAGCGGGTGCTGGCCGTCGTCGATCACGTTGCCATCCGGGTCGGTAACCTTGTAGTCAAGCGTGACGACCGTGTTCTTGGCGATTTCCATTTACATTCCTTGAGTTGAGTTGCTTTATCAGCTGGAAGACTTCGGCGGCATGGCCGCGCGGATTCACATCGTGCAGCACATGCTGCACCACCCCGTCGCTGGAGATGATGAAGGTCGAGCGGCGCACGCTGCGCTTGGCAACCCCATCGACCACGGCCGACAGCCACACACCGTACAGGCGGCAGACCTCGCCGTCCTCGTCGGACAGTAATCCCACCGACAGGCCGTGCTGGTCGCGGAAATCGGCATGGGTCAGGCAGTCGTCGGGACTGATGCCGATCACCATGCAGCGTTCCTGCTCGAAGTCGGCATCGTGGTCGCTGAAGTCGATGGCCTGGCGCGTGCAGCCGGGAGTGTTGTCACGGGGATAGAAGTACAGGACTACGTGTCTGGAACCCAGTACCGACGCCAGATCGAACATCTCCATGTCGGCATCGGGCAGGGAAAAGAGCGGAGCGGGCGAGCCTTCAGAAGGCGACGCGGGCGAGTCGGAGGATTCTAACCGAGCAGCGCCGAGAACTCTACCCGAAGCGTGTTGCGGACTGACGAACATGGGCATCTCTCCTCCGGGGGCTGGGCTCTCGCGAACCCGTGCGGGTTGGGGTGAAATCTATCTATGTGGCGTGCCTTGTCTGCGAAATCTGTTGGCTGGTGTTCCGGATGCCAGCTTGCCACACCTGCATCAATCAGGAGAAGGCATGCTCTTGAATGGATAGTCCACCGAGGGCGGGGGCTCAAGTCATTTATGCCCGGAGCCTGCAGTTTGTCACGCCTCCCGAAGCCCGGCTCCCGGCTGACAAAGGCTCGCCCGGCTTGTCATCCGTCGAAACCTGTATAAAATTACACAAGACTCACAGGAGCCCTCCAATGTCCGACAATCTCACCCCCCGCCAACAGGAAATCCTCCAGCTGATCCGCGACACCGTGGAGCAGGAAGGGCGTCCGCCGACCCGGGCCGAGATCTGCACCGCCTTCGGCTTCCGCTCCCCCAACGCGGCGGAAACCCATCTGCGCGCCCTGGCCGCCAAGGGCGCCATCTCCCTGGAAGAAGGCCGCGCCCGCGGCATCCGCCTGAAGGAAGGCCTCGGCCTGCCGCTGATCGGGCGGGTCGCCGCCGGCAGCCCCATCCTCGCCGCCGAGCATGTGCAGGGCCGCTACCAGGTGGACCCGGGCCTGTTCTCCCCGCGCGCCGATTACCTGCTGATGGTGCGCGGTCTCAGCATGCGCGACGCCGGCATCCTCGACGGCGACCTGCTGGCCGTCCATCGCACCACCGAGGTCCGGGACGGGCAGATCGTCGTCGCCCGCGTGGAGGACGAAGTCACCGTCAAGCGCCTGGCCCGCAAAGGCCCCATCGTCGAGCTGCTGCCGGCCAACCCGGACTTCGAGCCCATCGTCGTGGACACCCGCAACGACCAGCTGGAAATCGAAGGCATCGCCGTCGGCCTGATCCGCAACGACAGCTTCTGACCCACCGGCATCGCCTGAACCACGCCATGGCCGCCCCCGCCTTATCCCTAAATCACCTGGTCTGGCGCGGCGACCGGCTGGCCACGCCAGCCTTGCCGGGGCGGCCGACCGGTCATGCCGCACTCGACGCAGTCCTGCCGGGCGGTGGTTGGCCCCTCGCCGCGCTGAGCGAACTGCTGCTGCCCCGTAATGGCATCGGCGAACTGGGTTTGCTGCTACCCCAGCTCGCCAATGTGCCAGCCGGCCGCTGGGCGGCCTGCATCGCCCCGCCCGGCCTGCCCTATGCGCCAGCCCTCGCCGCCGCTGGCGTGCCCCTCGAGCGCCTGCTCATCGTACAGGCCGAGAGCCCGGCCCACGCCCGCTGGGCGGCCCGTCAGGCCCTCGACTCCCGCAGCTGCGAGGTGGTCCTGCTATGGCTGGCCGACGCCGACATGGGCGCGCTGCGCCGCCTGCAACTGGCCGCCGAGGAAAGCGGCACGCCGCTGATCCTGCTCCGCCCCGAAAGCGCGGCCCACCAACCTTCCCCGGCCGTCCTGCGGTTGGCGCTCAGCCCCTGCCGCGGCGGCCTCGGGATCCGCATCCTCAAGCGCCGCGGGCCGCAACTGGCCGCCCCCCTGGCGCTCGAACTCCCGTGGCCAGGCGGTGGCACACGGCCCGACTGCGGCCTCGAACATCCTTCGACGGCAACGATCGATCCGCAGCCCTCCTCCCCCTCCGGCAAGCATGCTCTGGTGCGCCCTTTACCTCCCCGATCTGCCCCTCCAGGTCTTCACGCGGGGGCGCAGTGAGGCCGCCCCGCTTGCGGTCCTCGATGGCCACCCTCGCCGGCGGGTGGTGGCCGCGGATCCAGCGGCAGTGGCGCGCGGCGTGGAGCCAGGGCTTGGGCGGGCCAGCGCACTGGCCATAGTGCCGGCGCTGTGCCTGGTCGACCGGCAGCCGGCCCTCGAACACGCGGCGCTGATCGACATCGCCACCTGGGCCGGACGTTTCACTCCCGCCATCAGCCTCGACCCGCCCCACGCCATCCTGCTGGAAGTGGAAACCTGTCTGCGCCTGTTCGGCGGACTCGTTCCGCTGGGCCAGCAGATCACCCAGGGAATCGAAGACCTGGGCTTCCACGCCCACCTGGCCATCGCGCAGACACCGCTGGCCGCCCGCTGGCTGGCCCGCTTCGACAGCGCTGATGACGTGGGCGCACCGCTTGCCAGCAGGCTCGACCCACTGCCGCTGATCGCCCTCGCCGACGGCACACCGGTCGGCCCCGACAGCCTGGACCTGCTCACCGGCACCGGCCACGTCACCCTGGGAGAAGTGCGCCACCTGCCGCGCCACGGTCTGGCCCGGCGCCATGCCCAGGCGGTCACCGACGCCCTCGATCGGGCTTATGGGCGCATCCCCGATCCACGTCCGTGGTTCAAGCCGCCCGAACGCTATGCGTCCCGCCTGCCGCTGCCGACCCCGTCCGACCAGGTGGACACCCTGCTGTTCGCCACCCGCCGCCTACTCGCCGGCCTGGCCGGCTGGCTGGACGCCCGTCAGGCCGGCATCGAGCGTTTCACGTTGGTCCTGGAGTTCGAGCGCAACAGCCAGGCGCCGGAAGCGCCGCTCGAAATCGTGCTGGGCACCCTCTCCCAGGACATGCAGCGCTGCCAGCTGCTGGCCCGCGAGCACCTGAACCGCCTGCCCCTGCCGGCCGCCGTCGACGCCTTGCGGCTCACTGCCGACGAGCCCCGTCCGCTGGCGCCGCCCGCTGGCGAACTCTTTCAGGGCGATGACGGCCAACCGGGCGACGCGGGCCTGTTGCTGGCCACCCTGCGGGCACGCCTCGGCGACCAGGCCGTGCGCTGCCTCGCCCCCCACCCCGATCATCGCCCCGAAAAGGCCTGGCGCTGGGTCGAACCCCAGCCCCGGGAGCGCAGCCGTAGCCGACAAGAGCCGCCGACACTGCCGGCTTCACCGCGCCCCTTATGGCTGCTGCCGGAGCCCCGTCCGATTCCGGCCCCGCCGCCGTGGTCGCTCCTCGCCGGTCCGGAACGCATTGAATCCGGCTGGTGGGACGGGCCTGAGGCCACGGTACGCCGGGACTATTTCGTCGCCCGCAGCCAGGACGGCGGCCTGGCCTGGGTCTTCCGGGACGGTGTCGCCCCCCATTGCTGGTATCTCCACGGCCACTTCGCCTGAGAGCCGTCGACACGGCTGGGCTAGACTACGCGGCTCATGAAATCGCCCTCCTCATCCTCCCTCGTCCGGCGCATCCTCGAACTCGCCTGGCCGGTACTCGTCGCCCAGCTGTCGTCCATGACCCAGATGGTCAGCGATACCGTCCTGAGCGGTCACTATGGCACCACCGACCTGGCCGCTGTCGCAGTCGGCAGCGGCATCTACATCTCCATCGTGATGCTGCTGGTCGGCATCCTGCAGGCCGTCTCACCGACCGTCGCCCATCATGTCGGCGCGGCGCGCCACCAGGACATCGCCCCGACCCTCCAGCAGGGCTTCTGGCTGGCCCTGCTGCTGGCCGTTCCCGGCGTAGTGCTGCTCACCCGGCCGGACTGGCTGATGCAGTTCAGCGAGATGAGCCCCGAGATCGAAGCCCGCGCCCGCGATTACCTGGGCACCATCGCCTGGGGCCTGCCGGCGGTACTGCTGTACCGTACCTTCTATGCCTTCACCAATGCGCTGGGGCATAGCCGGGTGCTGATGGTGATCAGCCTGGTCACCACCGCAGTACACATCCCGCTGTCGTGGGCGCTGGTCAATGGCCACCTCGGCATGGCGGCCCTCGGCGGCACCGGCTGTGCGGTGTCCAGCGCGGTCGTCGGCTGGCTGGCGCTCCTCAGCGCGCTCTTCCACATGGCCCGATCACCGGCCTATGCCCGCTACCAGCTGTTCTCCCACTGGCAGGCGCCGCATCCGCGGGTACTCTCGGACCTGCTGCGGCTGGGCCTGCCGATGGGCTTCTCGAGTTTTGTGGAGATCACCGCCTTCACGCTGATCGCCCTGCTCGTCGCCAAGCTGGGCGCCTCGGTGGTCGCTGGCCACCGCATCGTCGGCAACCTGGGGGCGCTGATCTACATGCTGCCGCTGGCCCTTGCCATCGCCACCCTCGTGCTGGTCGGCCAATCGGTCGGTGCCCGGGATGGCAAGGGTGCCCGACATGCGGCCAAGGTCGGCGTGATCCTGGCGGCAGGACTGTCGACCACGGTGGCCACCGTCATCTGGCTGGCCCGCGAGCCGATCTTCGCCGCCTACACCGCCGATCCGCAGGTCCAGCAACTCGGCATTTCCCTGCTGATCTACATCTGGCTTTACCAGCTCTTCGATGCCATCCAGACGGTGGCCGCCCATGCGCTGCGCGGCTACAAGATCACCTTCGGCCCGATGCTCGTGCATACCCTGTGTTTCTGGGGCATCGGCCTGGCCGGTGGCTACGGCCTGGCCTTCCACGGGGTCGGCGACCTGCTGCCACCCCAGGGCGTGGCCGGCTTCTGGCAGGCCACGGTGCTCAGCAACATCGCCGCAGCCGGGCTGTTCAGCGCCTACCTGTATCGCGTGGCGCGGCGCTTCTAAGCAGAAGAGACGCGCCGCGCGCTCAGGCAGCGGCCGTCAGCCAGGCCTCGCGCAAGGCCTTGGCCTGGCCCGAGCTGCGCTCTGCCAAGGCCAGCTTGGCGGTATCCGCCGGCGCGGCCTGAAGCTCCACCTCGAACTCCATCAGCTCATCGCGCCGGAAGGCGTGCACATGCAAGGTTTCGCCCGCCAGCCGGCGGGACAGCAGCTTGTCCAGGTTGGCGTTGGTGACGCGGATGCCATCCAGCGCGACCAGCACGTCCCCCGCCGACAGGCCGGCCGCCTGGGCCGCACCGCCGTCGTAGACGTTGGCCAGCTTGACCGCGTCGCCATCGGCCGCCGTACGCACGCCAAGGCCCGGGCTGCTGTTCGGTGCCTCCCACGTCAGGCTCAGACCAAGCCGCTTGAGCCAGACATCCAGCGGGAGTTCTTCGGTCCCCTCGACCAGCTCCCGCAGCCAGCGCCCCAGCGCCGGACCGCCGAGCTCCGCAGCCAGCGCGAAGATGCCATCCTCGTCCACACCGACGCCGGTGAGCCCATGGCGCTGCCACAGGGCGCGCATCAGATCGTCCAGGCTGCGGGCGCCCTTGCTGTCCGCGCGCAGGCGCAGGTCGAGCAGCAAGGCCACCAGCGAACCCTTGGTGTAGTAGCTGACGATGGCGTTGGGGCTGTTCTCGTCCTGGCGGTAATACTTGGTCCACGCCTCGAAGGACGACTCCGCCACGCTCTGCTTGCGGCGGCCGCTGCCCTTATGCACCTGCGTGATGGTCTTGGACAGCAGCGCCAGGTAGTCCTTGTCGGTGATCTGCCCGCTGCGCACCAGCATCAGGTCGTCGTAGTAGGACGTGAAGCCTTCGAAGGCCCACAGCAGGCGCGTGTACCCTTCCTGCGTCAGGTCGTAGGGCACGAAGGCCGCCGGCTTGATGCGCTTGACGTTCCAGGTGTGAAAATACTCGTGGCTGCACAGGCCGAGGAACTGCCGGTAGCCCTCGGTCGCCTCGTCCATGCCCGCATACGGGAGATCGTTGCGGCTGCACAGCAGCGCGGTGGACGCCCGGTGCTCAAGGCCGCCGTAGCCATCGCCCACCGCCATGGTCAGGAACACATAGCGGTCCATCGGCGCCGGCTCGCCGAACAGGCGGATCTGCGCCTCGCAGATCGGCTTGAGGTCGGCGACCAGGCGCGTCATGTCGCAATCGTGGCGCCCGGTGATGGCTACCGCGTGGGGCACGCCGCAGGCGTCGAACTCGGCCAGGGCGAAAGTGCCCATCTCGACCGGATGGTCGATCAGCTCGTCGTAATCGTCCGCCCGGTACAGGCCGAAGCCGTAGCGCTCTGCCGCGCCGGCCTCTCCGGCCGCTTCCGGCAGGCTGGTGGCCACGCGCCAGCCCGCATCCTTCAGGCCGCGCGGCGGCCGGATGTCCACGAAATGGGGCAGCTGCTCGCAGCCATGGACCTTCAGAAAGACGCTGGTGCCGTTGAAGAAGCCATGGGTCTGATCCAGATGCGCCGTGCGCACCGACAGATCCCACGCATACACCGTGTAGTTCACAGTCACCGGCTCATCCAGCCCCGCCGGCAACACCCAGGTGTGCTTGTCCTGCTTGACCACCTCCAGATGGCGGGTGCCGGCCTTCGCGCTCAGGCTCACGATGTTCTTGGCGAACTCGCGGATCATGTAGCTGCCGGGAATCCAGGCCGGCAGGCTGAGAACCTGCCCTGCCGGGTCGGGGCGCTCGATGCGCAGGGTGATGTCGAACAGATGGGCGGCCGGCTGTGCGGCCTGGATGGTGAACCGGACGGAGCAAGGCATGGAATCGATCGGTGCGAAAATGTGACGGAGCCGTGATTCTACTCGCCACGCGGCACCGGGCACGCTTTCAACGCACTCGTCATCAGGGAATGAAAGGCAGATCGATCAGGTCGCTGCGCGCCGCGCCGGCCGTCATCTGCCGGCACAGGGCGATGAACTCACGCATGCCGGCGGTCACGTACTTGCGCTTGTGGGTCACGAACTGGAACTGGCGGCGCAGGTCCAGCTCCGGCGTCTCCACCGGAACCAGGCTGCCGCGCCGGAAGGCCTCGCGCAGCGCCAGGCGGGAGATGCACCCGATGCCCACGCCGCTCTCCACCGCCCGTTTGATCGCCTCGGTATGCTCCAGCTCAAGGCGCACCTTGAGCTCGCCATTGAAATGGCGCAGCGCCTGGTCGAAGGTCTCCCGCGTTCCCGAGCCGCTCTCGCGCAGGATCCAGTCCTGGCCGGCCATCTCGTCGAGGCTGATCCGCCCCGCCTTCGCCAGCGGGTGCGACGGCGCACAGAAGACCACCAGCTCGTCCTCCACCCACGGCTCCACCAGCAGGTCGGCGTGCCGGCAGGTGCCTTCGATCAGCCCCAGGTCGAGCTCGTAATGAAGGAGCTGATCGACGATGGTGGTCGAGTTGTGCACTCTCAGCTTCACCTGCGCGCTAGGGTGGCGGCGCAGGAAATCGGCAGCGATCAATGTCGCCAGGTAGTTGCCGACGGTCAGCGTTGCACCGATCTGCAAGGGCCCGAAATCGGTCTGCCGGGCCAACAGGGACTCGATCTCCACCGCGTGTTCGAGCAGTTGCACCGCGTGGGGCAGTAGTACCTGCCCCAGCTCGTTGAGGCGCAGAGACTTGCCGATGCGGTCGAACAGCTGGGTGTCGAACTGGCGCTCGAACTCTCCCAGCGCGGTGCTGGTTGCTGACTGGGACAGGGCCAGTTCGTCCGCCGCCCGCGACACACTCTCCTGGCGGGCCACGGCGACGAAGATTTCCAGCTGGCGTAAGGTGTATTTCATATCTGCAAAACAGAATATGTATATAGATACAATCCATTTTACCGATCTTACAGGCAGGTTAAAATTGCTGCACTACCGCAATCCACTCCTTCGCCGCCATGAGCAAACTGAGCACCCAGACCGTCCTGTCCGTTCATCACTGGAACGAATCCCTGTTCAGCTTCAAGGTTACCCGTGACGCCGGCCTGCGCTTCGACAACGGCCAGTTCGTGATGATCGGCCTGGAAGTGGAAGGTCGCCCGCTCACCCGCGCCTACAGCATCGCCAGCCCCAACTACGAGGAGCATCTGGAGTTCTTCAGCATCAAGGTCCCCAACGGCCCGCTGACCTCCCGCCTGCAGCACCTCCAGCCGGGCGACCCGATCGTGATCAGCAAGAAGCCCACCGGCACCCTGGTGCTGTCCGACCTGCTGCCCGGCCGCAACCTGTACCTGTTCTCCACCGGCACCGGCCTCGCCCCGTTCATGAGCGTGATCCAGGATCCGGAAACCTACGAGCGCTTCGAAAAGGTCATCCTGCTGCACGGCGTGCGCTATGTGTCCGAGCTGGCCTACAGCGAGTTCATCGAACAGGAGCTGCCGCAGAATGAATTCTTCGGCGAGGAAGTGCGCAACAAGCTGGTGTACTACCCCACCGTAACCCGCGAAGAGTTCCGCAACCAGGGCCGTGTGACCGAAGTGATCACCACCGGCAAGCTGTTCGAAGACACCGGCCTGCCGACCATCGACCCGGCCCAGGACCGCGCCATGATCTGCGGCAGCCCGGCCATGCTCGACGACTGCTGCAAGATGCTCGACGGCCTCGGCTTCAAGATCTCCGAGCACATCGGTGCCCCCGGCGACTACGTGATCGAACGCGCTTTCGTCGAAAAATAATACAAAACGCCCCCAACCCCAGCAAAGTCCGGCTCCGGCCGGACTTTGTCGTTTACCGCCCCGCCGGCTCCGCCAGGCGGGTGAGCATGCGCCGCACTGCAATCATCTGCGGCCCCTTCTGCGTCGCGTAGTCCGGCGACCCATAGCCCCACCAGTCCCAGCAGCCCTTCGGGTTGTAGAGCCAGCGCCAGGAACCCGAGGCCAGGCCACTACGCGCCGCCACCTGCGGATACAGCACGATCAGCCGGTTCGCCTCGGCCCACTCGTTGTAGCCCGCCCCCTCGACGAAACGCTGGCCGATCTGGTCTTCACCCTGCAGGCAACCGTGGAAGGCCACATGCACCGCACAGCCGCCGGCACGGCAACTGCGCGGCACATAGGCATAACCCTGCTCGGCCAACCCCGCATCCGCAGCCGCACCGTCAATGAAGGGACGCTGATCGAAAGCCTGCAGCGCCGCTGCATCGACCCGGACACGCGGCTGCAGCGGCCCCAACAGGCTGCGCAGCAATTCGCCCGGCGCATCGAAATCGCCACAGCGGTTGATGTAAGGCGGCTCAGACGTCGCACAGGCATTCGGATGTGCGTCGGCGACGGAGATCATCGCGTGCCCCGCGTTCGGCAAGCTCACCACCTGCAGCGCCGAGGCCGGCACCCACTGGCGATAGAAAGCCAGCAGCGCGTCCACCACCGGGCGGGCGACGGTCTTGTCTCCACCGCCACTGAAAACCCACACCCTGTCGTCGGCCAGCCCCGCCGGCGGATCGATCAGGCCGCTACGGGCACGGGCCTCGACGCGAGCACGCATCTCGTCCGGCGTCGGCAACTTGGCCCAGGCCTGCGGCGCCATGCAATTGACGAGGGCGCGCCGGATGCTGCCCTCCGCGCAGTCGTACGGCCCCGCCGCCAGGACGCCGGCCCCCTTGACGAGCCGCGACCAGGCTACCTGGAACTGCACCGCCATGTAGCCGCCGGATGAAATGCCCGACACCGTGACCGCGTCCGCCTTCGCACCGACGGCGGGCAATGGCGGCGCTGCCATTACCGCAGCCGGCAGTACCAGTCCGGACCAGAAAGCCAATGCAGCGCGCATCGACTTACGCACCGATCAGATGCCGCAACACACCACCGCCGGCCGCCAGCCCCAACGCGCCGAAGGCCAACGCGCCGATGGTGAAGCCGCCGGCGCGCTTCTCCGGCGCCCGCGCATAGCCCACCGCGTACCAGATGCGCCCGACGATCCACACGCCACCGAGGCCCGCCGCCAACGCGTCACTCACATAGGCGGCACAGATCCACAGGCACGGCAGCGTCATCACCGCCCACTCGAGAGTGTTCATCTGCACACGGTACAGTCGCTCGAACACCGGATGGCCGGTCACCGCCGGCGCCTGGATGCCGTACTTGTGGCGCCCCTTGCCGACGGCGAAGCCCGTCCCGAACATCAACAACACGATCAATAAGGTGACACCGGCGGTCAGAGGCGAGGCAGACAACATGGCAGGAACATTTTTGATGGACGAAGTGCCTTAGCTTACCGGGCAATCACGCTGCCACCTACAATCCCGTCGCTGACCTTCGCCATGCCCGCACCCAAGCCCATGCCGCTCCACCCCGCTCGCGCCCTGCTACAACTGCTCTCCCCTTACCGTTCCCGGGTGGTCGTTGCCGCCATCGCGCTGGTGGTTGCTGCCGGCGCCATGCTGGCCGTCGGCCAGGGCCTGCGAGCGGTCATCGACAAGGGCTTCTCGGCCGGCGACCCGGCCTGGCTGGACCGTACGCTGGCATCGATGTTCGGCGTCATCGCCTTCCTCGCCACCGCCACCTACCTGCGCTTCTATAACGTGTCGTGGCTGGGCGAGCGAGTCACCGCCGACCTGCGCCGGCGCGTCTTCGACCACCTGCTGAGCCTGCCGCCGTCGTGGTTCGAGGCCGGCCGTACCGGCGAAGTGATCTCCCGCCTCACGTCGGACACAACCCAGATCGAGAACGTCGTCGGCTCCAGCCTGTCCATCGCGCTGCGCAACGCGCTATTGCTGATCGGCGGGCTGGCCATGCTGTTCACCACCAGCCTCAAGCTCACGCTGCTGACCCTCGCCGGCGTACCGCTGGTGGTCACCCCCATCATCCTGTTCGGGCGCAGGGTGCGCCGCCTGGCGCGGGAAAGCCAGGACCGCGTGGCCGAGCTCGGCAACCGCATCGACGAGACCATCCACGAGATCCGCATCGTCCAGGCCTACAGCCACGAGGACGCCGACCGGCGCGACTTCGGCCGGCTGGTGGAAGCCAGTTTCGGCACCGCCCGCCAGCGCATCGCCAACCGGGCCCGCCTGGTGGCGGCGGTACTGGTGCTGGTCTTCGGCGCGATCGCCTTCATCCTGTGGATTGGCGGCCACGATGTGCTGGCCGGCCGCCTCAGCGCCGGCGAGCTGTCGGCCTTCGTGTTCTACGCCGCCATCGTCGCTGGTAGTGTCGGCGCGCTGTCCGAAGTGTGGGGCGATTTGCAGCGGGCCGCCGGCGCCACCGAGAGACTGATGGAAATCCTCTCCTCCACACCGGCCATCCAGGCACCCAGGACCCCGCTTGCGCTGCCCAGCCCTGCTGAAGGGCACATCGCGCTGGATGAAGTGCGCTTCCATTACCCGACCCGACCGGATGCACCGGCCCTCGACGACTTCAACCTGCAGGTACAGCCCGGCGAGACGGTCGCGCTGGTCGGCCCGTCCGGTTCCGGCAAGAGCACCGTCTTCCAGCTCCTGCTGCGCTTCTACGATCCGGAGCGCGGCCGCGTCAGCATCGACGGCATCGACCTCACGACCGCCGACCCACTGGCCCTGCGTCAGCGCATCGCGCTGGTCTCCCAGGAGGCGGTGATCTTCGCCGCCAGCGTAGCCGACAACGTGCGCTACGCCCGCCCGGACGCCAGCCTGGACGACGTGAAAGCCGCCTGCGTGGCAGCCTTCGCCCACGACTTCATCGCCGAACTGCCCGAAGGCTACGACACCGACCTCGGCGAGCGCGGCGTGCGCCTGTCCGGCGGGCAACGCCAGCGCATCGCCATCGCCCGCGCGATCCTGGCCGACCGCCCCATCCTGCTCCTCGACGAAGCCACCTCGGCGCTTGATGCGGAGAGCGAGCGCATGGTCCAGTCGGCGCTCGATGGCTTGATGCACCAGCGCACCACCATCGTCATCGCCCACCGCCTTGCCACCGTGCAGAAGGCCGACCGCATCGTCGTGATGGACAACGGCCGCATCGTGCAGCAGGGCAGCCACGCCGAGCTCATCGCCCTGGACGGCCTCTATGCCCACCTTGCCAAGCTGCAATTCGTCGCCTGAGGGCAGCGCCCCGCGTCTGCATCGGGTAAAGTCTCGCCTTTGATTTTTTGCATCTCCGGAAAGTACCCCGATGGCCCAATACGTCATGTCCATGCTGCGCGTCAGCAAGGTCGTCCCGCCCAAGCGTCAGATCATCAAGGACATCTCCCTGTCCTTCTTCCCCGGTGCCAAGATCGGCCTGCTCGGCCTCAATGGCGCCGGCAAGTCCACCGTGCTGAAGATCATGGCCGGCGTCGAGAAGGAATACGACGGCGAGGTCCAGTGGCAACCCAACATGTCCATCGGTTACCTGCCCCAGGAGCCACAGCTGGACCCCACCAAGACCGTCCGCGAGGAAGTGGAGTCGGGCCTCGGCGAGGTGATGGAAGCCAAGCAGAAGCTCGAAGAGGTGTACGCCGCCTACGCCGAACCGGACGCCGACTTCGACAAGCTGGCTGAACTGCAGGCCAAGTACGAGAACATCATCGCCACCAGCGGCGCCGACGTGGAAACCCAGCTCGAGATCGCCGCCGACGCCCTGCGCCTGCCGCCCTGGGATGCCAAGGTCGGCCCCCTGTCCGGCGGTGAGAAACGCCGCGTGGCCCTGTGCAAGCTGCTGCTGTCGCGCCCCGACATGCTGCTGCTGGACGAGCCGACCAACCACCTGGACGCCGAATCCGTCGAGTGGCTGGAACAGTTCCTGGTGCGCTTCCCGGGCACCGTGGTGGCCGTCACCCACGACCGCTACTTCCTCGACAACGCCGCCGAGTGGATCCTTGAACTCGACCGCGGCCAGGGCATCCCCTGGAAGGGCAACTACTCCAGCTGGCTGGAACAGAAGGAAGCCCGCCTGGAGCAGGAAGCCAAGCAGGAAGGCGCCCGCATGAAGGCCATGAAGCAGGAACTGGAGTGGGTGCGTTCCAACCCCAAGGCGCGCCAGGCCAAGAGCAAGGCCCGTATCGCCCGCTACGAAGAGATGTCCTCGGTCGAATACCAGAAGCGCAACGAGACCCAGGAAATCTTCATCCCGGTCGGCGAGCGCCTCGGCGACAAGGTCATCGAATTCACCGACGTGTCCAAGGGCTTCGGCGACAAGCTGCTGATGGACAAGGTGAACTTCAGCATCCCCGCAGGTGCCATCGTCGGCATCATCGGCCCCAACGGTGCCGGTAAGTCCACCCTGTTCAAGATGATCACCGGCCAGGACACGCCCGACTCCGGCGACGTGGTGATCGGCCCCACGGTCAAGATCGCCTACGTGGACCAGTCCCGCGACTGCCTGGACGGCAGCAAGACGGTCTTCGACGAGTTGGCCGGCGGCGCCGACATCCTGACCATCGGCAAGTTCGAGATGCCCAGCCGGGCCTACATCGGCCGCTTCAACTTCAAGGGCGGCGACCAGCAGAAGCTGGTCGGCAACCTGTCCGGCGGCGAGCGCGGTCGCCTGCACCTGGCCAAGACCCTGATGAGCGGCGGCAACGTGCTGCTCCTCGATGAACCGTCCAACGACCTTGACGTGGAAACCCTGCGGGCCCTGGAAGACGCGCTGCTGGAATTCGCCGGCTGCGCGCTGATCATCTCCCACGACCGCTGGTTCCTCGACCGGATCTGTACCCACATCCTGGCCGCCGAAGGCGATTCCCAATGGACCTTCTTCGCCGGCAACTACCAGGAGTACGAGGAAGACAAGCGCAAGCGCCTGGGTGAGGAAGGTGCCAAGCCGAAGCGGATCCGCTACAAGCCGATCAGCCGCTGAACCTTGCATGACGCGTGGGGCACGAGAATTCGGCCCCACAAAAACAAGAAGCCCCGGCGCTCGCCGGGGCTTCTCTGTTTGGTGCCTCAGGAAACGCTTAGAACGAATGCAGCAGCGACAGGCCGATGATCTGCGTAACCTGATCCGGCTTCACAAAGACCTTGGTGCCGTCCGCATACACCCACTGCGACCAGGTGTAGTCGTCCATCTTGCGCAGGTCGTAGATGTAATCCAGGCGCACGCGGGTTTGCTTGCTGACCGGATAGGTCGCGTTCAGCTTTAGGGTGTTCTGCGTGTACTTGGTGTCCGGCAAGACCCCCATTCCGGATGCCAGGGCTCCCGTCGTGGTGCAGGTCGCATTGGTGCAGGTGGTAGCCGGCAGGTTGCCGATCAGCTGCTTGTTGGTGTCCTGGGAGTACAGGAACTGGGCACCCACATCCACCATCTTCACCTTGCCATTCACACCCAGACCGAACTGGTCGGAGTTCTGCTTGAGCGTCGCATCCCACTGAATGAGCGCGCCGGTGCGGAAGGTATTGACCGTGCAGTTGCTGTTACTGCCGGTCGTACACGCCGCGCCCTGCATGTTCTGGGACGATTCGCCCAACTGCTTTGAATACCAGGCGTTCAGCTTCCAGATATCGCTGACTGCATAGGTACCGTCCAGGGACAGCACCTGCCCTTTGCCCTTGTCGAGGCCGTAGGTACTCTTGCGGTAGTCGTCGAAATAGGCTTCGTACGCGACCTGCAGGTTCAGGCTCTCGGTCGCGCTCCAGTCGAGCATGCCGCGGACCTTGTCGCGATTGCGGTCGGCCAGATACACCGGATAGATCGGCGGCGCGCTGGCGCCGAACCAGTCCGAACCCGTGCGCTCCGAGTGGGCCAGCGACAGGGTGCCATTCACCGTCTCGCTCATGGTCTTGCGCAAGGCCACGCGGGAGGTGGTTTCGGAAACCCGGTGGCGCTCCCACTCGAGGCTGCTCTTGTCGGAATAATCGAGACCGGCGGTCAGGCTGTAGCCACCACCGATGCGGTAATCCGCTTCGAGCTTGCCCCAGTTGGCCACATGGGATTCGGGGTTGTTGTAGTAATTGGTCGTTACGCCGGCGCTGGTCGTGGTGGCGAACAGACGGATCGGCGTCTTGTCCTGCCGATCCTCGTAACGCCAGGAGGCCAGCAGTTTGAGGTCCTTGTTGATCCGCGAAGTGATCGACGAGAAAACTTCGGTAGTCCGCACCACGCCCATCAGGTTTGCGCCGATGCCCGGCAGAGTCGCCTGCCCTGTCAGGAAGGTGTCGTCCTGGCGGCCTTCGGAGTAGGACACTTTCAGGCTCGCCCGCGTATCCTTCGTGAAGTTGTAGGCGCCATTCACGTAGAACTGCTGCACCGAGTTGTCCGGCGCCAGCGCGATCGGCGACAGACCGGTGGCAACCAGCGCCGTGTTGGTGCCCGGCACGACGGTCAGCGCGTTGTACTTGGTGCTCAGGAAGCTCCCGTAATAACCACCGGTGAGCTGGTACTTCTCGGTGGTGTAATCGACCGTGGCCTCGAACTGCTTGTGGTTCTGGTCGATGGGCTCCGGCGAGAACAGGAAGCCGCTGTACAGGTTGGGCGTTCCGGTACCGGCCACGCCGCGCACGCCGTCCATGCGCGTACCGGTCTTGTCCTCGTTCTTGAACGAGAAGCCCAGCTTGAGCCCCTCGGCAACGAACTTGCTGGCGGTCAGCGTGGTGATGTCGCGCTCGGTCTTGAGGGTGACGTCGTAGGCGTTCGGATTGTTGGCAGCCCCCGCCGTGCTGGCGATATTGGGCTGCACGATCGTGTTGCGGCCAACGCCCTGCACCGCCGTCGTCACGTCATAGGGAGCGTAGCGCGGGATCTGGTCATAGCTGAGGCCCAGTGACCAGTCGCCCTGCTTCTCGTAGCGGATGCTCAGCTCCTGGGTGCGCAGGCCGAGATTGCGGGCGTTCAGCTTGAACCACTTGGCCTCCTCGTCGCGGCGCACCACGTCGATGTCCACGTTGCCGTTGAAGCCTTCGTTGTTGACGCCGCTGTACTGGCGGTACAGCGGATTCACCGCGCTGTAGTACGGCAGGTTGAGCGCCGCCTCGGTCTTGTTGGGGCTGGTCAGCTCCTCGACTTCATCCGCCCACACGCTGGCGACCGGAAACACCGCTGACAAGGCCATGACAATGGCAGTCTGCCGGAAATTCAGATGCTTGCTCATGATCATCCTCCTCGCTCAGCGGAAGAAGCGGAACGGGCCGCTGGACGTCGCATTGCTGGGGCTGTTGCTGCCATGGATGTTGGTATGGCAGTTCATGCAGCCGCGCGCCTGGGCCATGCCCGGGCCGATGTTGGTGCTGACCGCATTGGGCAGGTTGCCGCGGGTCGCCGGGATGTTGCCCGGGTGCGAGGAGTCGCCATGACACTGCTGGCACAGGAAGGGCTGGCGCGCCTTGAGCATCGCGTCCGCCGTGGTGCCGTGGGGGTTGTGGCAGTTGCCGCAATCCTCGACGACCGGCTGGTGGTTATGCACGAAGGGGCCGCGCTTCTCGGCGTGGCAGGTGTAGCAGGTGGCGTTGGTGGAGTCCTTGACCAACATCTTCGGACCGGCCGAGCCATGCGCGTTGTGGCAATCCGAGCAGGTCATCTTGCCTTCGGGGATCGGGTGGTGCGACGGCTTGTTGGCCTCGGCGCGCTGCTGCTTGTGGCAGGTGTAGCAGACTTCCGCCTGGGTACGCTTGTCGCGGACCTTGTCCTTGCCGGCATGGACCTGGTGGCAGGAGGTACACGAGACATCCCGGTTGGCGTGGGCGCTGGTGTTCCAGTTGATGTGCTTGCCGCCCTGGTGGCAGGTCGTACAGGCGGCGCTCTTCTCATCGGCGCTGAGCTTCGACGACTTGCCGAAGCTGCGGTCGACGGCCGGGCGTTCCTTCAGCTTTTCGGGGTTGTTGACGTGCTTGTCGCTGTCGCCGTGACAGCTGGTGCAACTCGGTGTGCGGCCGTCGGCCAGGCTGCCGTGCTTGGTCTTGCCAATATGGAGCAGTTTGGGTTCGTCGCTCTCGTCATGGCAGGACGTGCACTTGGCGTCGCCCTTCAGCACGAGATCCTTGGCAGGCGGTTTGCCGCCGCTCGTCGGGGCATCGGCCGCCAGCACGGCGGTGCTGCCCGCCAATGCCCCAAGCACCATGCATGAGGCGATCAGCTGTCGCAGAAATTTCATGTTGTTTCTCCCTGGTACTACCTGCGTTGTCCGGGATGCCCTGCAAGTCGGGCATCCCACCCGAACGGCTTACTTGCCGAGGGACAGAATCCAGTCGGTCAGATTCTTGATCTCGGCCTTGTCCTTGGTCTTGAGGATCTTGTGCTCCTCTTCCTTGCCGTCATCGAACTTGACCATCTCGCCGGAGGTGAGGTGATGCAGCAGCTTGGCTTCCGCATCCGGCTTGCCCTTGAAGGACTTGGAAATCTCGGTCAGGGACTTGGCCTCCTTCTTCTTGTCTACCGCGTGGCACTTGGTACAGCCTTCCTTCTTGGCCAGGGCCTGGGCGGCATCGGCATCGAAGGCGAAGGCTTGGGCGGACAGCATCAGGCCGGATGCGCAAAGGCCGGACACCACCACTGCGGTCAATTTGGATTTCATGTGCGACTCTCCTCGAGGATGTTTATTGCTTGAGTTGGAACGGGAAATCAATGCTCGTACCAGCCGCTGATCATCATCTTGAACAGGCTGGAAACCTTGGGCCCCATGGTGCCCAGGTAGATGTGGCTGACTGCGAACAGCACGATCGCCGCGGCGCCGAGGTAATGGACCAGGGCGATCGGCAGCAGGCCGTCGAGGCCGAAAAGGCGGTCGGGGGCG
Organism: Zoogloea sp. GDB6; assembly: GCF_056724105.1. Classification (NCBI taxonomy): domain Bacteria; kingdom Pseudomonadati; phylum Pseudomonadota; class Betaproteobacteria; order Rhodocyclales; family Zoogloeaceae; genus Zoogloea; species Zoogloea sp. GDB6. The sequence goes on from NZ_CM161497.1 coordinate 2,826,810, forward strand.
AACTGCGGGTATAGGAAGATCAGCCCGGTGGCGATGACCACCGGCAGCACCAGGTACATGATCGACCAGTAGGTGACCGCCTGCAGCGCGTTGAAATTGACCTCGGGAGTCGGCGGAAAGGGTTCCTTCTCGCCCTTGAAGATGCCCGAGCCATAGAACTGCATCTGCTTGAGGCAGCGCCCGATGATGCCGGGCGGCTTCGGCACATACTGCCACCAGTTGCCGGTGACGATGTTGCCGACCACGAAGACCACGTACAAACCGGCCAGGCACACACCGGCCACGTTGTGGATGCGGGCGGCCAGCGAGAACTCCACCAGTGGCAGGTCGGGATTGGAAAAGTGCAGGCTGACGCCGGTCACCGCCAGCACGATGATCGCCAGCGCATTGCTCCAGTGCCACAGGCGGATCCACAGGGGCAGCATGAAAACGCGATTAGTCATGGTTCTTGCTCCGGCGCATGCGGGTGGTGATGATGCGGACCAGGCCGTGGCCGATCACGCCGACGACGGTGGCGACGAACAGGCCGATCACGATCCAGTCGATGGACGGGTTGCGGGTCGCCCCCACCACGTACGAATTGCTGAGGATCACGCTGTTGAGGAAGCCGTACTTGTTCTGCTCTTCCTTGGCCAGGTGACGGTAGAGGCGCGCATTCAGCGACGTGTTGGCGCTGTGGCAGGTGGCGCACTTCTTCTCGGCCTTGTCCTTGTTCAGGATCTCGTGGGACAGGGACAGCTTGTCCTCCGTCGGCGTGTGACACTCGATGCAGCGCACAGCCTGCCAGTGCAGGCGGGTGTTGGGCAGCCAGCTGTGGATATCGTCGATGGGCGGACGCTTCTTCTTCTCCGGCGCGATCTTGGCGAAGGCCAGGTCGGAGTCGTGGCAGTCCAGGCAGATCTTGTTGTCCTGGGCCACGATCTTGTGCGGGTCGCGCAGCTTGGAGGCCAGCGTCATCACGTGCGGATCGTGGCAGGTCGAGCAGGTGAAGCTGTCGCTGAGATGCTCGGCATGCACCGACTTGTCGAACTGGCGCTCGATGCGCATCGCCTTGCGGGCGTGGCAGTCCTGGCATTCGCTCAGGCCTTCCTTCGCCTTGGCTGCATGAGGATGCTTGTCGTAGCCGTCGCCATGGCATTTGGAGCATGCCATCTGCCCGTGATCGGACGCCGTATAGGTATCCACATCGACGAGGTAATTACGCAGTTTCTTGAGATCCAGCCCTTCCTTGGGCGGCTTCTTGAGCCCTGCCTCCGAGTGACAGGTCAGACACTCGACATTGGCCGTCTTGATCTTGGCCAGCTCTTCCGGCGTTGGGGGGGGATCGTCGGCAAATGCCGTGGCAGTCAGCATGACCAGCAAGGCCAGGGCGCCGCACAGCTTGTTCTTGAAATTGGCAAACACGTGATTTCCTCTGAATTCCGACCGTCGAATTATCAGTGCGTCCCGTTTTGCCAGAACATTTCGATACACATGAAATGCACCCCTGTTGATCAAGATCAAGGTCTGGCGCGACTCTGTAAGCATTTATGCGACACCGGCATGCTCTCCGGAATAGGTGTTTCCCCACCCCCTTGTCAAGTTTTCTCCATGACATCCGTCACTCGAGAATCTCGACCGGCATGCCGACATGCAGATCGGAGCGCCCCTCGGCGATCACGTTCTGCCCGAAGATCACCCCGGCAGGCGTCCGCCGATACTGGGCCAGCGTGCGCAGGGGTTCCTGGTCCAACCCCTTGCGCCCGGTGTGCGGATCGACGGTGGTGAACACACAGCGCTCACAGGGCTTGGCAATGCGGAACACGGCCCCGCCGATGCGCAGGCGCGTCCAGCCGTCCTCCGCAAAGGCATCGCACCCCGTTACCACCAGGTTGGGCCGGAAGCGCTCCATCTCCAGCGGACGCCCGACCCGTGCGGACAGATCGTCCAGCGAGGCCTGAGTGGCCAGCAGCAACGGAAAGCCGTCAGCAAAAGAAAGCGGCACGGCAGCGTCATTTCTTAAATGCCGGGACGTCTCGGCACCGATCCACAGGAACTTCAGCCGCGCGCCCACGTAGGCCGAGATCCAGTCGTCGGCCTCGTCCGCACCGTGCCATGCCGAAAACGTGTCGCTCCACACCGTCGCCGGATGCGGCTTGGTGAAGGCCGTGTTGGGCACGAACAGTGGCTCACGCCCCGGCGCCGACAGACGGACGCCGTCCGCCGCGGGAGCGGCGTCGATCAACACCAGTTCGGGATATTCCCGGCCGGTCATCAGGCGCCCATTGGGGTCGCCGACCATCCAGTGGCGGTCGAAAGGCAGGCCGATCGGGCTCACCGGGCTGGCATCAAGGCGCTCGCCGCGCATGGACTTGACCGGGTAACGATAGAGGGCGGAAAGGATCAGCGGGTTGTCGGACATGATGTTCTCTCTCTGTTGGGCTTGGATACCCGGATTACGGGATGAAATGGCAGGCCGTCGAAGCAGCCTGCCGGCGAACACACTGATTATCCCGGCAGCCCTCCGGCAGCGGCAATCGGACACGGATCGCCCGGGCGCTTTAAAATAGCGGCCCGTAACCGATTGCCGCCCGGCGGCCCTGCCTCCCATGACCTACGAAGAACACCTGGACGAAGTCGCCACCCTCCTCTTCGAGCGCTACAAGCTCACCGAACAGGCCGCCATCCAGCTCGTCATGAAGGCTCAGGCCGACGGCTACTTCAGCGGCCACGACGACGATCCCTCGATCTGCACCCAACTGCGCGCCGAGCAGGATGCCAAGCGCGTTTTCAAGGAATACAGCAAGCCGGCCGCCGCCAAGCCCTTCACGCCCCCCCGCGGTCGCGCACGCCGCTGACGGATGCGGGAACCAAGTGCATGGGCATGGGCTCTGCATGAAAACGACACCCGACACCTTGCCCTGATTCCATGACGCCCAGTGCCATCCAGCTCATCGGCGCGACCCTCTTCGCGGTCGCCATCCTGCATACCTTCTCCACCCGCTTCTTCGAGCACCTCGCCCATACGCGCCCCACACATGCGGGCATCTGGCACCTGCTCGGCGAGGTGGAGGTGGTGTTCGGCTTCTGGGCGATGGTCCTGCTCGTGGCGATGTTCTCCATCGACGGCGCCCAGCCGGCCACCGCCTATATCGAATCGCGCAATTTCACCGAGCCGATGTTCGTCTTTGCGATCATGGTCATCGCCGGCACGCGCCCGATCCTCCACGCTGCCAGCGGACTCGTCCGTCTGACGGCACGTGCTGTGCCGCTGCCCGGCCCAGCGGCCGGCTACTTCACGGTGCTCGCGCTGGTACCGCTGCTCGGCTCCTTTATCACCGAACCGGCAGCCATGACGCTGGCGGCGCTGATGCTGCGCGACGAGTTCTTCAGCCGCGGCCTGTCCACGCGCCTGAAGTACGCGACCCTCGGCGTGCTGTTCGTCAACATCTCCATCGGTGGCACGCTGACCCCCTTCGCCGCACCGCCGGTGCTGATGGTCGCCGGCAAGTGGGGCTGGGACACCCACTTCATGCTGAGCCAGTTCGGCTGGAAGGCCGCGCTCGCCGTCGGCATCAACGCTCTCGGCGCCACGCTGGCCTTCCGCCGTGAACTCGCAGCCCTTCGCCCCGCGGCCAGCGAAGCCGACACGCAGCGTGTTCCGCTGGCGCTGACACTGGTGCACCTGCTGTTCCTGTGCGGCGTCGTGGTGTCCGCCCACCATCCGGCAATCTTCCTGGGCCTGTTCCTGTTTTTCCTGGGCGTCGCCGACGCCTACGCCCGCCACCAAGACCGCCTGATCCTGCGCGAAGGCCTGCTGGTGGCCTTCTTCCTGGCCGGCCTGGTCGTGCTCGGCGGGCAGCAGCAATGGTGGCTGCAGCCGCTGCTGATGAGCATGAGCAGCGATGCGGTCTTCGTCGGCGCGACCCTCCTCACCGCCGTTACCGACAACGCCGCGCTGACCTACCTGGGCTCCCTCGTCGAAGGGCTCAGCGATGCCTTCAAGTACGCACTGGTCAGCGGCGCCGTGACCGGCGGCGGCCTCACCATCATCGCCAACGCCCCCAACCCCGCGGGCAGCGCCATCCTGCGCGGCAGTTTCGACGACGAGTCGATCAACGCCGGCGGGCTGTTCGTCGCCGCGCTGCTGCCGACGCTGGTGGCGGGCAGCGCCTTCCTGCTGCTGTAAGCACAATCCTGCGCGCCGAATAAGCTTCCACGTTTTTCTTGGTTCAGTCTGCCGCCGCCGCTGCCTAGACTGCCCCCATCCCATAAAACGTGACACAGGCAGCAGAATGCGGGCGAAGCGGCAACCACGCCGCTCCGCCCGCGCCGTTCTGCACCGGAAAGCGCCCCATGCACCACACCACCCTCATCGTTCCCGGCTTCCACGGCAGCGGCCCCGCCCACTGGCAGACCTGGCTGGAAACCCAGCTTCCCGACGCCCGCCGGGTCCGTGGCATCGACTGGGAAAACCCGGTTCTGGCCCGCTGGGCACAAACCGTCCGCGACGAGATCGACGCCTCGCCCGGCCCGGTCTGGCTCGTCGCCCACAGCTTCGGCTGCCTCGCCTCCGTCGTCGCCGCCAGCGACCGCCTCAACCGGGTGGCCGGCCTGCTGCTCGTCGCGCCGGCCGATCCTGAACGCTTCACGCCCTTCGGCCTGCGCGACGAGGACTCCCATCCGGAGGATGAGGGCCTGAGCCGCTGGATTCCCCGTGATGCCATCGGCGCACCGAGCATCGTCGTCGCCAGCACCAACGATCCGTGGGTACGCCTGTCCTCCGCCGCCTACTGGGCCGACAGCTGGGGCAGCCACCTGGTGGAGATCGGCGCCGCCGGTCACATCAATGTGGACTCCGGTCACGGCCCGTGGCCGCGCGGCCTGGAACTACTGCACGCCCTGAAGGCCTCCGCCGAGGACCTGCCTCTCGGCAGCATCGACGACATCACCCTCGTGCGTCGGGGCCGCCATGGCGCCCTCGCCCGCCTGCGCCACGGCACGCGCGGACGCCCCTAGCCTGGAAACGCAACAGCCCCGCACAAAGCGGGGCTGTTTCCTTATGCCGACAATCCTGCGAGCCTGGCAGGATCAGAACTCGCCGGCGTAGCCATCCTTCTCGGGGCGCAGCGCCGAACGCACTACGCTCTCGGTCAGCTCCTCCGAGCACAGCTCGATGAAGCGATAGGCGAAACCGCGCAGGAAGTGACCGCGACGCACCGCGATGCGCGTCACGTTCTCCTCGAACAGATGGCTGCTCGGCAGCATCTTGAGGCCCTGGTCGCGGTGCCCGTCATAGGCCATCGAAGCCACGATGCCGACACCCAGCCCCAATTCCACGTACGCCTTAATCACGTCCGCATCGAGGGCCGACATCACCACGTCCGGCGTCAGCCCGGCCTTGGCGAAGGTCTCGTCGATCTTGGTTCGACCGGTAAAGCCCTCGTGGTAGGTGATCACCGGGTATTCGGCGATCGCCTCCAGCGTCAGCGGCTCGACCGACTCCAGCGGATGGCCGGCCGGCACGATCACCGAGTGATGCCAGCCGTAGTACGGAAAGGACACGAAGTCCGCCACGCCGGCCAGCGACTCGGTGGCGATGCCGATGTCGGCACGGCCGTCCTGCAGCATCGTGACGATCTCCGTCGGGCTGGCCTGGTGCAGCACCAGATGCACCTTCGGGAAGGCCTGCTTGAACTGGGTCACCACCCGCGGCAACGCATAACGCGCCTGGGTGTGGGTAGTGACGATGGTCAGCTGGCCGTGATCCTTGTTGCTGAACTGGTCGGCGATGCTCTTGATGTTGCGGGCGTCCATCAGCATGCGGTCCACGATATGGACCAGCTCCTGCCCCGGCTCGGTCAGCCCGAGCAGGCGTTTCCCCTTGCGGATGAACAGCTCGAGGCCCAGCTCGTCTTCCAGGTCCTTGATGTGCTTGGAGACCCCTGACTGGGAGGTGAACAGCGCATTGGCCACCTCCGTCAGGTTGAAATTGCGGCGCACCGTTTCATGAATGATGCGCAGTTGCTGAAAATTCATCAGATCACCCAGTTGGGCGCCTGCTCGGCGCCATTCTTGTCTGCATTGCGTTCAAAAACCCGCAGGCGCGAGGGTACCAGACGAACCGTCTGCCCTTCCTCCAGGCCGAGGCGCTGCACCTCGTCACGGGTCACCTCGACTTCGAACAGCTGGCCGGTCGAGCCGTTGAGCCCGTCGAGCTCCACACGGGCCGTCACGCCGAAAGCCAGGATGCGGCTGATCTTCGCCGACACACCACCGGCTTCCTGCGGATTGACGACGATGTTCAGCTCGTGCGGACGGGCAAAGGCGAACACCTCGGAGCCGGTCGCCAGATCCACCTTGCCCGGCGCCAGCACGTCGTCGCCCACATGCACTTTCTGGCCATCCACGCGGCCGTGGAACAGGTTCACCGAACCGAGGAAGCCATATACGAAGGGCGACGCCGGGTGGCGGTACACCTCTTCCGGCGTGCCCACCTGCTCCACCTTGCCGTGGTCCATCAGCACCACCCGGTCGGCCACTTCCAGCGCCTCTTCCTGGTCGTGGGTCACGAAGATGGAGGTGATGTGCAGTTCGTCGTGCAGGCGGCGCAGCCAGCGGCGCAGCTCCTTGCGCACCTTTGCATCCAGCGCGCCGAAAGGCTCGTCGAGCAGCAGCACGCGGGGCTCAACCGCCAGCGCGCGGGCCAGCGCGATGCGCTGACGCTGGCCGCCGGACAGCTGGGACGGGAAACGATCCGCCACCCAGTCGAGCTGCACCAGCTTGAGCAGCTCGGTCACCTTGGCCTTGATGGCGCTTTCCGACGGGCGCTGGCTGCGCGGCTTCATGCGCATGCCGAAGGCCACATTGTCGAACACCGTCATGTGGCGGAACAGCGCGTAATGCTGGAACACGAAACCCACCTGGCGTTCGCGCACATGGGTGTCGGAGGCGTCGGCGCCATCCAGCAGCACCTTGCCGCTGTCCGCCGACTCCAGGCCGGCGATGATGCGCAACAGCGTGGTCTTGCCGCAGCCGGACGGGCCGAGCAGCGCCACCAGTTCGCCGGTGGGGAAATCCAGCGACACGTCGTTGAGGGCGGTGAAACTGCCGAATTCCTTGCGGATGTTGTGAACCTGGATACTCATGATCTCATTCCTCGGATTGCTGGCTCGACTTGCCGGCCTGATGCTCCACCCAGGTCTTGATGACCAGGGTCACGAGCGCCAGCAGCGCCAGCAGGGAGGCCACCGCAAAGGCGGCGGCAAACTGGTATTCGTTGTAAAGAATTTCCACGTGCAGCGGCATCGTGTTGGTCTGGCCGCGGATGTGGCCGGACACCACGCTCACCGCGCCGAACTCGCCCATCGCACGGGCATTACACAGGATCACGCCGTACAGCAGGCCCCACTTCACGTTGGGCAGGGTCACATACCAGAAGGTCTGCCAGCCCCGCGCACCCAGCACCACGGCGGCTTCTTCCTCGTCGCGCCCCTGGGCTTCCATCAGCGGGATCAGCTCGCGGGCCACGAAGGGGAAGGTCACGAAGACTGTCGCCAGCACGATGCCCGGCACCGCGAAGATCACCTTCATGTCGTGCTCCGACAGCCACGGGCCGAACCAGCCCTGGGCACCGAAAACCAGCACGTAGATCAGGCCCGACACCACCGGCGACACCGAGAACGGCAGGTCGATCAGCGTGATCAGCAGGTGCTTGCCGCGGAACTCGAACTTGGTGATCGCCCACGCCGCGGCCACGCCGAACGCCAGGTTGAGCGGCACCGAGATCGCCGCGGCGATCAGCGTCAGCTTGATCGCCGCCCACGCATCGGGCTCGATCAGCGCAGCGAAATACACATCCCAGCCCTTGCGCAGCGCCTCCACGAACACCGTGATCAGCGGCAGCAGCAGAAAGATGCTGAAGAAGGTCAGCGACAGCGCCAGGATGCCCCACTTCACCAGCGCCGGTTCGCGCGTGGCGGCCTTCGATTCGAATCGGGCGGCGTGATCCGCCGACCCATGCAATACAGCAGCAGCGCCGGACATCAGCGTTCCCTCCCGGTACGTTTGGCAGTCCATGCCTGCAGGCCGTTGATGATCAGCAGCAGCACGAACGAAATCAGCAGCATGACCACGGCGATCGCAGTCGCGCCGGCGTAGTCGTATTGCTCAAGCTTGGTAATGATCATCAGCGGGGTGATCTCGGACACCAGCGGAATGTTGCCGGCGATGAAGATCACCGAACCGTATTCCCCCACCGCGCGGGCAAAGGCCATCGCGAAGCCGGTCATCAACGCCGGCAGCACGGTCGGGAAGACCACGTGGCGGAAAGCCTGCCAGCGGTTGGCACCAAGGCTCACAGCAGCTTCTTCATACTCGGTATCCAGATCCTCCAGGATCGGCTGCACCGTGCGCACCACAAACGGCAGGCCGATGAAGATCAGCGCCACCAGCACGCCCAGCGGCGTGAAGGCCACCTGGATGCCCAGCGGCTCCAGCAGCTTGCCGACCCAGCCGTTCTTGGCGTACAGCGCGGTCAGCGCGATACCCGCCACCGCCGTCGGCAGCGCGAACGGCAGATCCACCAGCGCATCCACCAGGCGCTTGCCGGGGAAGGAATAACGCACCAGCGCCCACGCCAGCATCAGACCGAAGACGGTGTTGATCAGCGCGGCGATCAGCGACGCACCGAAGGTCAGGCGATAGGACGCCAGCACCCGCGGCGACGACACCGCGGCGATGAAGTGATCTGCACCGAGGGAGCCGGCCTTCAGGAACACCGCCACCAGCGGGATCAGCACGATCAGCGACAGCCAGGTCAGCGTGTAACCGAGGCTGAGGCCGAAGCCCGGCAGCACCCGGGTCGAATTCGTCGCAGCCATCAGCGTTTCACCACGATCTGGTCATACACGCCGCCGTCGGCGAAATGGGTCTTCTGCACCGCATCCCAACCGCCCAGCTTGCCTTCCACCGTAAAGGTCTTCACGGCCGGGAAACGGCTGGCGTACTTCTTCAGGATTGCCGGATCGACCGGACGGAAATGGTGCTTGGCGATGATCTCCTGGCCCTCCGGCGAGAACAGGAAGTTCAGGTAGGCGGTGGCCTGCTTGCGCGTGCCGCGCTTGTCCACCACCTTGCTCACCACAGCCACCGGCGCGGCAGCCTCGATGGACAGGGACGGATAGACCACGTCGAACTTGTCGCCACCCACTTCCTGGTCGATCAGCACCGCCTCGTTCTCGAAGGTGATCAGCACGTCCCCGATGTCACGCTGCGTGAAGGTCGTCGTCGCCCCGCGGCCGCCGCCGTCGAGCACCGGCACGTTGGCGAACAGCTTGGTCACGAAGTCCCGCGCACCGGCGTCGCTGCCGGTCTTCTGCAGCGCATAGCCCCACGCCGCCAGATAGGTGTAGCGGCCGTTGCCGGATGTCTTGGGGTTCGGCACGATCACCTGCAGGCCGGGACGGACCAGATCGGACCAATCCTTGATGCCCTTCGGATTGCCCTTGCGTACCAGGAAGATGGTGTTCGTCGTGTAAGGCGCCGCGCCGTGCGGGAAGGCCTTCTGCCAATCGGCCACAACCAGGCCCTGCTTGGCCAGCACATTGATGTCCGGCGTCTGGTTCATCGTCACCACGTCCGCCTCCAGGCCCGACGCCACCGCCTGGACCTGCTTGCTCGAACCACCGTGGGACTGGTTGATCGTCAGCTTCTCCTTCGCCGTGCGCTGCCACTGGGCGATGAAGGCCGGGTTGATGTCCTTGTAGAGCTCCCGCGACACATCGTAGGAGACATTGAGAAGCGTGGCATCGGCCAAGGCCGGCGCCGCCGGCAAGACCATCAGGCCAGCCAGAAAGGCCAGTACAGGACGCAGCGCGGCACGGGTCGGGGACATGGAATTCTCCTGTTTATCGAGTCAGGACCCGAGTCTAGGGAGGAGTCGCGATGCACCAAACCAATAAAAATGGCTTTGTATATTCCTTGGAGTGCAATGGAGGGATATCGAACAGATTTGTGCGTTATAAGCGAGCATCCCCCCACAGGATGTGACACAAAGTAGCAATTCTGAGCACTCGCAGGGATTCACCTCCCCTTCAGAACCCAGTTCTCAATCCGTAAACGGCGTGCAGTCCACCATCGTTCGGCGTCTTGCTTGGCCCAGTCTGCAGTCGGCCATAACCGGCACGTGCCACAACAAGAAACACAGCGCTTCCACCAAAACAGCATCTTTCCACGCTGCAACTTTTTCTAGCGGACACGCCATAACCCCGAAATGACCTACGATGCCGCAGACTGGACCGATGGCTACATGGCCGACATCAACTACACCCACGGCTATTACGCGGAGTTGCATCCGCTGCGCGCGCGGCTCGCCTTCTTGTATGCCGGACTTGTTCCTCCGTCTCTGGGCACCCACTGCGAACTCGGCTTCGGTCAGGGCTTGAGTGTCAATATCCACGCCGCCGCTTCTGCCAGCACCTGGCACGGTTGCGACTTCAACCCTGCACAGGCCAGCCTCGCGCAATCTCTCGCACAGGCGTCCGGCGCGGACGCTCACCTGACCGATCAGGCATTTGCGGATTTCTGTACCCGATCAGACCTGCCGGATTTTGACAGTATCGGCCTGCACGGAATCTGGAGTTGGGTCAGCGACCAAAACCGCGCGGTGATCGTCGATTTCGTCCGGCGCAAGCTCAAAGTCGGCGGCGTTCTCTACAACAGCTACAACACTCAGCCAGGCTGGGCTGCAATGGTGCCCATGCGGGACCTGCTTTCCGAGCACGCCCAGGTCATCGGCAGCGCAGGCCAGGGCGTTGGCTCGCGCATCGAAGAGGCATTGGCATTTGCCGACAAACTGCTGGCCACCAACCCGCACTTCGCTCAAGCCAACCCCCAGATTGCCGACCGCCTCAATAAGATCAAGGAACACGACCTCCATTACGTCGCCCACGAATATTTCAATCGTGACTGGCTGCCCATGTCCTTCTCGCGCATGGCGCAATGGCTGTCACCCGCCAAGCTGAACTTTGCCTGCTCCGCCGTCTATACCGATCACGTCGCGCCGCTGAATCTCACGGCCGATCAAATAGCACTCATGGTAAGCATCAAAGACCCGATCTTTCGGCAGACGGTGCGGGACTTCATGGTCAACCAGGCGTTTCGCAAGGACTACTGGGTAAAAGGAGAGCGCAAGTTGGGCCAACTGGAAAGAGAAGATGCCTTACGAGCCCAAAAGGTCATGCTGCTACGAAAGCGAGCGGATGTGCCGCTACGGATAGCCGGCCCAATCGGTGAGGTCGGAATGCAGGCGGCAGTATTCAATCCAATTCTCGATGTCTTGTCGGATCACGCCCCGAAGACAATCGGCCAGATTGAAGACATCATCAAAAAACAGGGCGTCCTCTTCGCTCAACTAACGGAAGCCGTGATGATCCTGACCGGCGCCGGCAGCCTGGCGGCCGTCCAGGATGACGAGCAGATTTCTGTAGCCCAGACTCACACCAGCCGCCTGAACGCGCTCTTGATCAACAAGGCCCGCGACAGCGACAGCATCCATTTCCTGGCCAGCCCAGTCACCGGCGGCGGGATCGCAATGAATCGAATTCAGCAGCTTTTCCTGCTGGCCAGGCAGAAGGGGCTCACCCAGCCGGCCGAATGGGCTCACGAGATTTGGCAGACCCTGCAGGCGCAGGGGCAGAAACTGACGCACGAAGGAAAGACCCTGGAGAGCGCCGAGGAGAATATCGCCGTCCTTACCAAGCAAGCACGGGAATTCATGGAGGCGCACCTTCCCATACTTCAAGCATTAAAGATTGCATAGATTCAGAATCACGCACGCCCAGCCACAGCCTGGTCACGGTTAGACTCGCTCCGTTAACGCCACAGTCCACTTAATGTCGAAGACTTTTCATTTCATCTCCGGCCTGCCACGCTCGGGCTCAACCTTGCTGGCGGCCATTCTCAAACAGAATCCGCGCTTCCATGCTGGAATGACCAGCCCGGTTGGCGCTCTGTTCTCGGGAATGCTCTATCAGTTCTCAGCCGGCAGCGAATTTGGTCCGGTGATTACGCAAAGTCAGCGCAGGAGTCTGGTAAAGGGTTTATTCCAGTCCTATTACGAAGATCACTCCGACAAGGAGGTGATCTTCGATACCAACCGCATGTGGTGCGCCAAATTGCCGGCACTGCAGGACCAGTTTCCGGGCTGCAAGATCATCGCTTGCGTACGCAACGTCGCCTGGATCATGGACAGCCTGGAGCGACGCTATCGCGCCAACCCCTACGAACTGACTCGCCTGTTCAATGACGATGTGGAGCGCAACACGGTTTATAGCCGTGTCGATACCCTGGCCCAACGCAACCGTCTGGTCGGTTATGCCTGGGCGGCTCTGAAAGAGGCGTTTTACGGCGAACACGCGGAATCGCTGCTGTTGGTGGACTACGATCTGCTGGCGGCAGCCCCCCACAAAGTCATCCCCCTCGTCTACCAATTCCTGGAAGAGCCATCGTTCGACCACGATTTCAACAACGTGCAATATGACGCCCCGGAGTTTGATGCTCCGCTGGGTGTGCACGGGCTACACAAGATCCGTCCGCAAGTAGGAATTGAAACGCGCACCACGATTCTCCCGCCGGACCTGTTCGAGCAATACAGCAAACTGTCCTTCTGGAAAGACCCCTCGGGTAGTCGCAGCAACGTCATCACCATCAAATCCGCCACCGAATAAAAGGCCCCCAGTAATGAATGCCCCAGCGACGAGCAATGCCCAAGACATCAATGCAGCCGCAGATGACACCAACCATGTCCCGAAGAAGGTGCTGGTAGTCGACAGCCGCTTGCCCGACTACCAGAGCATCATCGCTGCCGCTGAGCCTGGTGTAACGGTGATCGTGCTCGACAAGGACCAGGATGGGGTCAAGCAGATCGCCGACGCCCTCAAGGGCATGAGTGGCATCGACTCGCTCAGCATCGTGTCGCACGGCGATCACGGCATGGTGCTGCTGGGCAACGGGCCCCTGCATGGCGGCAACCTCGCGCAATATGCGGATGAGTTGCACAGCATCGGTCAAGCCTTGAGCGCCGACGGCGATATCTCACTGTACGGTTGCGATGCAGGCGCCGGCGCCGACGGACAGGCATTCATTCAGGCCCTGGCTGCAGCCACCGGGGCGGATGTAGCAGCCTCCAGCAATGACACTGGCGCAACCAGCCTCGGGGGCGACTGGAACCTGGAAATCACAACCGGGAGTGTGCTTTCCACTCCCGTCCTTGATATACAGAAGCTGGAGCAATGGGATCACCTCGCCAGCACGGCCAGTGTCAGCACCCGCGCTGAATTGGTGAGTGCGATCGCCGCCGCTGTCGGCGATGGTCAGGACGACACGATCACCTTGACCGGCGATATCACTTTGGCATCGGCACAAACAATAAGCATCGCTGTCACCGATGGCCACACGCTGAGCATTGTCGGGGGTGGTCATATGCTCAGTGGCGGCAATGCGACACGGGTGCTGAGCACCAGCACCACCAACAGTGGCTCAACCATTTCCCTGCAGAACCTGACCATTGCCAATGGATTGGTATCGGGAGCCGGTGGCAACGCGCTCTCATCGGGAGCCGTTGCCGGAGGAGATGCACTAGGTGCGGGCATTTCCAATACGGGTACGTTGAACATCAGCGGTGTCACTTTTTCCGGCAATAAGGCAGCTGGTGGTGGCGGCGGAGCGGCGGGGCCTGGTGGGCAAAGCGGTGGTGGTGGCGGCGGCGGCGGCTTTGGCACCACCAACGGCGGCGCTGGCGGCAGCAATGATGGTTATTCCGCCGGCTCTGCATCAGCCGGAACGGGCGGACACGGCGCAGGAACCAATAGCGACCCCGGAATCGGCGGCGGAGGAGGTTCTAGCGGCGGGAGCAGCAATGGCGGCGCAGCAGGCTCGCTCTCTGGAGGGTCCACCGGTGGCATGGGTGGAAATGCGAATGCCGGCGCAGGGATTTCGATCGGCGGCGGCGGCGGCGGCGGCGGCAATTACGCATCCGGTGCCCGCGGCGGCAATGCAGTGGGAGCAATCTACAACAATGGCGGCATCATCACGATTTCGGGCAGTACCTTCACCAACAACATCGCCGCAGGCGGTGGTGGCGGCGGCGGTTCTGTCTATGCAAACTTTCCTGGCAATGGCGGAGACGGCGGTTACGGCGTTGCCGCCATATGGAACAAGTCAGGCACGGTAAGCGCCGACGCGGCAACCAAGACATCGATCTCAGGCGTAACCAACGTCGGTGCAGGTGGGTCCGGGGGTTACGCCAAGGGCGGCGGCGGCGTATCGGGTGCGAACAGAGGTTCGAACCAGACACTCGGCACGATCAGCACACTTGCGGCGTCCACCATCACCGACGCCACCTATGACGCCAGCACCAACACCCTGGCGGTCACTGCAACGGGCCTGACAAAAGGCGACACCATCGTCGCCAACAAACTGACGCTGACCGGTGACAACGGACAGACCTATACGCTGACCTCGGGCAACGTTACCGCCAGCAGCGCCAGCGCGTTCTCGATCACGCTGAATGCAGCGGATCAACTTGCGGTGGAAGGCTTGCTGAACAAGACCGGCGCGGCCTCGTTCGCCAGTTCCACGACATATAACCTATCAGCCGCGTCCGGCTGGGACTCCACGGCGGCATCCGCCCCCGCTGATACAACCAACGCCATCACCGTCAGCAGCGTCTCTTCGCCCTCCATCACCTCGGCCACCTACGATGCCTCCACCGGCGTCCTGGTCGTCAATGGCTCTGGACTGGTCGGCAATGCCTCAGGCAGTGACATCACCGTCGGCAACCTCACCCTCAAAGGCCAAGGCGGCAGCACCTACACTCTGACCTCCAGCAATGTCGAGGCCAGCAGCACCACCGGCTTTTCCGTAACCCTGAACGCAACCGATCAGATCGCGGTCAATGCCCTGCTGAACAAAAACGGCACCACCGCGCTCGACTCGACAACATTCAACATCGCGGGGGCCGCCGGCTGGGATTCGGCGCTCGCCAGCGATGACCTCACCGGCAACGGCATCACCGTCTCTGGCGTCAAGGTCAACACCCTGCCCAGCATCACCGCCGGCACGACGACCGCCTTCACCGAGCAAACCCCCATCGCGGTGGCAGACAGCCTCATCCTCAACGACGCCGACGGCAACGCCGACTGGAACGGCGGCACCCTCCAGGCCCAGATCACCGCCCACAACGAGGCTGCTGACACGCTCTACCTGCCCACCAGCAACCCCGGCAACAACGGCATCTGGGTGGATACCACTGGCAACAAGCTGATGGCCGGCAGCACCCAGATCGGCACCGCCAGCGCCGCCGCCGTCACCAACGGCAGCACCCTGACGCTGAGCTTCAACGCCAGTGCCACCAATGCGCTGGTCCAGGCTGCGGGCCAGGCGCTGCTTTTCAACAACACCAGCGACACCCCGGGCACCAGCAACCGCACCGTCACGCTGACCGCCACCGACAATCACTCGGGTTCCAGCGCCACCACCCAGACCATCACGGTGAGCGCCGTCAACGACGCGCCGGTATTGGATGCATCCAAGTCCCCGGGCCTGAGCACGATCCTGCAGGATTCCGGCGCCCCGACCAACGGCAGCACGCTCGGCAGTACGCTGGTGTCGGCCCTGATCGATGCCGGCGGTACGCTGTCCAATTTCTCCGATGTAGACGGCAGTTCACTCGGCATCGCGATCACCGGCGTCAGCACCCATGGCACGCTCTACTACTCGACCGATGCCGGCGCCCACTGGACACTGGCTGGGGCCCTCTCTGCAAGCAGCGCCCTGCTGCTGGCGGTCGACGCCAACACCCGTCTGTACTTCAAGCCCAACACTGGCTATAGCGGCACGCTGAGCGACGCCCTCACCTTCAAGGCGTGGGACCAGACTGGCGGCTACACCAACGGCCAGAGCGGCGTGGACACCAGCGCCAGCTACACTACGCAGCTGACCGGCAGCTACGACTTCTCCACCGTCAACACCAACTGGACCGCCAACAAGGTGGCCCTCAACGGTAACCATGCCTACGTCACCGACGGCGGCGGCGTGCTGCATGTCATCGATATCAGCAACCCCGCCAGCCCCAGCCAAACGGGCATCCTGACCGCGACGGACTCCGGTGCCTCGTTCCTGGGCGTGGCGATCAGCGGCAACTATGCCTACGTTGCGGACAACAATTACGGCCTGCGCGTCATCGACATCAGCAATCCGGCCGCGCCCGTTCTGACGCACACGCTCGGACTGACCAATCTCGACAACACCACCTCCGCGACCATCTCTTCCATCACGGTGAGCGGGCATTACGCCTATATCGGGGCGAACGGTGGCGGCTTGCAGATCATCGATATCAGCACCCCGGCCAACCCTGTTGTCACCAAGAAGGTCGATCTCGTTGACGCAACCCCCAACGGTTACCCCAGCTCCGGCAGCGCCTATGAAGTAGCCATCAATGGCAACTACGCCTACGTTGCCAACAACAACGGCAACGACTCGCTGATGGTCGTTGACATCAGCGACCCGGCCAACGCCCACGTCGTCAGCGGGCTCAATCTGGGAGGCTATCGCGTTAACCTCGCGATCAGCGGCCACTATGCCTACGTTACCGATGGCAACCACTCCGTCGATATCGTCGATATCACCGACCCGCTCCACCCGAGCAAGGTGGGCAGCATCACGGCCAGCGCGACTCCCTACGGCCTGACTGTCGCCGGCAACACCGCTTACGTCACCCTCGACTCCAACGGGATCCAGGTCTTCGATGTCAGCGACCCGGCCCATCCCAGCCTGCTCACCAGCTACGACACCGATGGCGGGGCCCGGAGCGCGACGTTCAGCGGCGGTTACGTCTACGTCGCCGATTTCACCAAAGGCCTGAAGATCCTCCATGTGGATCCGCCCAACAGCGCGTTCTCCAGCACCAGCGACACCGTAAGCCTGGACGTCAGCACCCCGCCCACAATCACCAGCGCCACCTACGATGCCAGCACCGGCACCCTGGTCGTCACCGGCACCGACCTGGTCTCCATAGCTGGCAGTAACAATGACATCAGCACCAGCAAACTGACCTTCACGGGTGAAGGCAGCGCCACCTACACCCTGACATCCGGCGATGTGGACATCACCAGCGCCACCAGCTTCTCCATCACTTTGAATGCCACAGACCAAGCAGGTCTGGCTGCGCTATTTACCAAATCCGGTACAACTGCCGCGGATAGCACCGTTTACAACCTGGCTGCGGCAGACAGTTGGGACAGCATCACCACGAGCGTGGACATATCGGACGCGGTCAGCCCCGTATCCGTAAGCATCCCCGCACCCAGCGTCACCCAAGTCAAGCAGACTTCCGGCGATGGTTCTTACAAGGCAGGCGACACGATTACGGTCGCCGTGTATTTCGACCAAAACGTCGATGTCGATATCGGCGGAGGGATTCCGCGCCTACAACTGGAAACCGGCAGTATCGACGAATACGCGGTCTACACATCCGGTACCGGCAGCAAGGTACTTACGTTCTCTTATACGGTCCAGGCAAACGATAGCAGCACCGATCTGCAGTACATCGGAACAAATGCCCTGGACCTCAACGGCGGCGCCATCATGGCAGCCAGCGACAGCTCGGTCGATGCCACTCTGACTCTGCCCGACCTCACCAGTGGCAACTCATTGGCTGAGCTCAGCGCCATCATTGTCAACACCACCGCGCCCAGCACCCCCAGTACCCCGAACCTGGGCAGCGCGGACGACACCGGCAGTTCCAGCTCCGACCACATCACCAGCAACAGCACGCCCACCTTCACCGGCACCACCGAAGCCAACGCCACCGTCACCCTTTACGACACCGACGGCACCACCGTGCTGGGCACAGCCACCGCCGACGGCAGCGGCAACTGGTCCGTCACCAGTTCCAAGCTGGCCGAAGGCGCACACGACATCAGCGCCAAGTCTTCTGATGCCGCCGGCAACAGCAGCTCTACGTCCTCGACGCTCAGTGTGACCATCGACACCACGGTCCCCAGCACACCGGCCGCACCCACCCTGTCCGTCAGTACGGACTCCGGGGTTTCCAGTTCGGATGGCATTACCAAGCACACAACCCTGGATTTCTCCGGTACCACGGAGGCCTTTGCTAGCGTTAGCCTTTTCGACACTGACGGCAAGACGGTCATCGGCACCACCACCGCCGACGCTTTGGGCCATTGGTCTGTCACGACCTCCAGCCTCAGTGAGGCTACGCACAGCATCACCCTCGACGTAACCGACCTGGCCGGCAATGTAAGTAAGGCTTCGGCAGCCACGTCGGTGGTGATCGACAACACTGCGCCGACCCTGGCCAGCGACATCACGATCTCTGACAGCGCCCTCAAGATCGGCGACACCGCCACTGTCACCTTCAGCTTCACCGAAGCCGTCTCCGGCTTCACCACCGCGGATGTAACGGTCGCCAATGGCAGCCTGTCCAAGCTGAGCAGCAGCGACGGCGGGCTTACCTGGACCGCCACGCTGACCCCGGACGCCAGCACCACCGACGCCACCAACGTCCTCACGCTGGACTACACGGGTATCAGTGATCTGGCCGGCAACGCCGGCATGGGCTCCGCCGACAGCGGCAACTACGCCGTCGACACGGTCCGCCCGAGCCTCGCGTCGAGCATCGCGATTTCGGACACGGCGCTCAAGATCGGCGACACCGCCACGGTTACCTTCACCTTCACCGAGGCCATCAGCGGTTTCACCACCGGCGACGTAACGGTCGCCAATGGCAGCCTGTCCAAGCTGAGCAGTGCCGACGGCGGGCTTACCTGGACCGCCACCCTCACCCCGAGCGCCAGCACCACCGACGCCACCAACGTCCTCACCCTCGACTACAGCGGCGTCACCGATGCGGCCGGCAACGCGGGGAGCGGCAGCGTCGATTCGCCGAACTACGCGATCGACACGGCGCGCCCCACCCTTGCGTCGAGCATCACACTCTCCGACACCGCCCTCAAAATCGGCGACACCGCCACCGTTACCTTTACATTCACGGAGGCCGTCAGCGGCTTTACCACGGCCGATCTGCTTGTGGACAACGCCACGCTCAGCGGCTTGAGCTCATCGGATGGCGGTGTGACCTGGACCGCCACCCTGACCCCCGACGCCGCCAGCACCGCCGCCAGCAACGTCCTCACCCTCGACTACAGCGGTGTCACCGATCTGGCCGGCAACGCCGGCACGGGCTCCGCCGACAGCGGCAACTACACGGTCGACACCGTCCGCCCGAGCCTCGAGTCGGACATCACGATTTCGGATACGGCGCTCAAGATCGGCGACACCGCCACCGTCACTTTCGCCTTCACCGAGGCCGTCACCGGCTTCACCACTGCGGATGTAACGGTCGCCAATGGCAGCCTGTCCAAGCTGAGCAGCAGCGACGGCGGGCTTACCTGGACCGCCACGCTGACCCCGGACGCCAGCACCGCCGACGCCACCAACGTCCTTACGCTGGACTACACGGGTATCAGTGATCTGGCCGGCAACGCCGGCACGGGCTCCGCCGACAGCGGCAACTACGCCGTCGACACGGTCCGCCCGAGCCTGGCCAGCGACATCACGATCTCAGACACCGCCCTCAAGATCGGCGACACCGCGACCGTCACCTTCGCCTTCACCGAAGCCGTCACCGGTTTCACCACCGCCGACGTGACGGTCGCCAATGGCAGCCTGTCCAAGCTGAGCAGTGCCGACGGCGGGCTTACCTGGACCGCCACGCTGACCCCGAGCGCCAGCACCACCGACGCCACCAACGTCCTCACCCTCGACTACAGCGGCGTCACCGATGCGGCCGGCAACGCGGGGAGCGGCAGCGTCGATTCGCCGAACTACGCGATCGACACGGCGCGCCCCACCCTCGCGTCGAGCATCACACTCTCCGACACCGCCCTCAAAATCGGCGACACGGCCACCGTTACCTTTACATTCACGGAGGCCGTCAGCGGCTTTACCACGGCCGATCTGCTTGTGGACAACGCCACGCTCAGCGGCTTGAGCTCATCGGATGGCGGTGTGACCTGGACGGCCACCCTGACCCCCGACGCCGCCAGCACCGCCGCCAGCAACGTCCTCACCCTCGACTACAGCGGTATCAGCGATCTGGCCGGCAACGCCGGCACGGGCTCCGCCGACAGCGGCAACTACACGGTCGACACCGTCCGCCCGAGCCTCGAGTCGGACATCACGATTTCGGATACGGCGCTCAAGATCGGCGACACCGCCACCGTCACTTTCGCCTTCACCGAGGCCGTCACCGGTTTCACCACCGCCGACGTAACGGTCGCCAATGGCAGCCTGACCAAGCTGAGCAGTGCCGACGGCGGACTTACCTGGACCGCCACGCTGACCCCGGACGCCAGCATCAGCGACGTTACCAACCTGCTCACCCTGGACTACAGCGGTCTTACCGATGCCGCGGGCAACGCCGGCACGGGCTCTGCCGACAGCGGCAACTACGCGGTCGACACCGTCCGCCCGAGCCTGGCCAGCGACATCACGATCTCCGACACCGCCCTCAAGGTCGGCGACACCGCGACCGTCACCTTCGCCTTCACCGAAGCCGTCACCGGTTTCACCACCGCGGATGTGACGGTTGCCAATGGCAGCCTGTCCAAGCTGAGCAGTGCCGACGGCGGGCTTACCTGGACCGCCACGCTCACCCCGGACGCCAGCACCACCGACGCCACCAACGTCCTTACCCTCGACTACAGCGGCATCGCCGACCTGGCGGGCAACGCCGGCACGGGCTCCGCCGACAGCGGCAACTACGCCGTCGACACGGTCCGCCCGAGCCTCGAGTCGGACATCACGCTGTCCGACAGCGCGCTCAAGATCGGCGACACGGCCACCGTCACCTTCACCTTCACCGAAGCCGTCTCCGGCTTCACCATCGCGGATGTGACGGTCGCCAATGGCAGCCTGACCAAGCTGAGCAGCAGCGACGGCGGGCTTACCTGGACCGCCACGCTGACCCCGGACGCCAGCACCACCGACGCCACTAACGTCCTCACGCTGGACTACACGGGTATCACCGACCTGGCTGGCAACGCCGGCACCGGCACGGTCGACAGCGGCAACTACACGGTCGACACCGTCCGCCCGAGCCTCGAATCGGACATCACGATTTCGGATACGGCGCTCAAGATCGGTGACACGGCCACCGTCACCTTCACCTTCACTGAAGCCGTCAGCGGCTTCACGATTGCCGACGTGACGGTGCCCAACGGTACCCTCTCCAGCCTCAGCAGCAGCGACGGTGGCCTCACCTGGACCGCTACGCTGACCCCCGACGCCGGCATCACCGACGCCACTAACCTCCTCACGCTGGACTACACGGGTATCAGTGATCTGGCCGGCAACGCCGGCACGGGCTCCGCCGACAGCGGCAACTACGCCGTCGACACCGTCCGCCCGAGCCTCGCGTCGAGCATCGCGATTTCGGACACGGCGCTCAAGATCGGTGATACCGCGACCGTCACCTTCGCCTTCACCGAAGCCGTCACCGGTTTCACCACCGCGGATGTAACGGTCGCCAATGGCAGCCTGTCCAAGTTGAGCAGTGCCGACGGCGGGCTTACCTGGACCGCCACGCTGACCCCGAGCGCCAGCACCACCGACGCCACCAACGTTCTCACTCTCGACTACACGGGTATCAGTGATCTGGCCGGCAACGCCGGCACGGGCTCCGCCGACAGCGGCAACTACGCCGTCGACACGGTCCGCCCGAGCCTCGCGTCGAGCATCGCGATTTCGGACACGGCGCTCAAGATCGGCGACACCGCCACGGTTACCTTCACCTTCACCGAGGCCATCAGCGGTTTCACCACCGGCGACGTAACGGTCGCCAATGGCAGCCTGTCCAAGTTGAGCAGTGCCGACGGCGGGCTTACCTGGACCGCCACGCTCACCCCGGACGCCAGCACCGCCGACGCCACCAACGTCCTTACGCTGGACTACACGGGTATCAGTGATCTGGCCGGCAACGCCGGCACGGGCTCCGCCGACAGCGGCAACTACGCCGTCGACACCGTCCGCCCGAGCCTGGCCAGCGACATCACGATCTCAGACACCGCCCTCAAGATCGGCGACACCGCGACCGTCACCTTCGCCTTCACCGAAGCCGTCTCCGGTTTCACCACCGGCGATGTAACGGTCGCCAATGGCAGCCTGTCCAAGCTGAGCAGCAGCGACGGCGGCATCACCTGGACGGCCACGCTGACCCCGAGCGCCAGCACCACCGAGGCCACCAACGTCCTCACCCTCGACTACAGCGGCGTCACCAATGCGGCCGGCAACGCGGGGAGCGGCAGCGTCGATTCGCCGAACTACGCGATCGACACGGCGCGCCCCACCCTCGCGTCGAGCATCACACTCTCCGACACCGCCCTCAAGATCGGTGATACCGCCACCGTCACCTTCGCCTTCACCGAAGCCGTCACCGGTTTCACCACCGCGGACGTGACGGTTGCCAATGGCAGCCTGTCCAACCTGAGCAGCAGCGACGGCGGCCTCACCTGGACCGCCACGCTCACCCCCAGCGCCAGCACCACTGACGCCACCAATGTCCTCACGCTGGACTACACGGGCATCGCCGACCTGGCGGGCAACGCCGGCACGAGCACCGCCGACAGCGGCAACTACACGGTCGACACCGTCCGCCCGAGCCTCGAGTCGGACATCACGATTTCGGATACGGCGCTCAAGATCGGTGACACGGCCACCGTCACTTTCGCCTTCACCGAGGCCGTCACCGGTTTCACCACCGCCGACGTAACGGTCGCCAATGGCAGCCTGACCAAGCTGAGCAGTGCCGACGGCGGACTTACCTGGACCGCCACGCTCACCCCGGACGCCAGCATCAGCGACGCTACCAACCTGCTCACCCTGGACTACAGCGGTCTTACCGATGCCGCCGGCAACGCCGGCACGGGCTCTGCCGACAGCGGCAACTACGCCGTCGACACGGTGCGCCCGAGCCTGGCCAGCGACATCACGATCTCCGACACCGCGCTCAAGATCAGCGACACCGCCACGGTCACCTTCGCCTTCACCGAAGCCGTCACCGGTTTCACCACCGCGGATGTAACGGTCGCCAATGGCAGCCTGTCCAAGCTGAGCAGTGCCGACGGCGGGCTTACCTGGACCGCCACGCTCACCTCCAGCGCCAGCACCACTGACGCCACCAACGTCCTCACCCTCGACTACAGCGGCATCGCCGACCTGGCGGGCAACGCCGGCACGGGCACGGTCGACAGCAGCAACTACGCCGTCGACACGGTCCGCCCGAGCCTGGCCAGCGACATCACGATCTCCGACAGCGCGCTCAAGATCAGCGACACCGCCACTGTCACCTTCGCCTTCACCGAAGCCGTCTCCGGTTTCACCACCGCGGACGTGACGGTTGCCAATGGCAGCCTGTCGAATCTGAGCAGTGCCGACGGCGGCCTCACCTGGACCGCCACGCTCACCCCGGACGCCAGCATCACCGACGCTACCAACCTGCTCACCCTGGACTACAGCGGTCTTACCGATGCCGCCGGCAACGCCGGCACGGGCTCCGCCGACAGCGGCAACTACGCCGTCGACACGGTCCGCCCGAGCCTCGCGTCGAGCATCGCGATTTCGGACACGGCGCTCAAGATCGGCGACGCCGCCACGGTCACCTTCGCCTTCACCGAAGCCGTCTCCGGTTTCACCACCGCGGATGTAACGGTCACCAATGGCAGCCTGTCCAAGCTGAGCAGTGCCGACGGCGGGCTTACCTGGACCGCCACGCTCACCCCGGACGCCAGCACCACCGACGCCACCAACGTCCTCACGCTGGACTACAGCGGCGTCACCGATCTGGCCGGCAACGCCGGCAGCGGCACGGTCAACAGTGGCAACTACGCCGTCGACACGCAGCGCCCGACGGCGACGATCGTGATATCCGACACGGCCCTGAAGATCGGTGACACGGCCACCGTCACCGTCACCTTCAGCGAAGCCGTCACGGGCTTCACCAATGCCGACCTGAGCGTCGCCAACGGCGCCCTGTCCGCGGTCAGCTCCAGCGATGGGGGCACCACCTGGACGGCCACCTACACACTGACGGCCAGCATCGAGGACGCCACCAACCTCATCACGCTGGATAACACCGGCATCACCGATGTGGCCGGCAACGCCGGCACCGGTACCACCAGCAGCAGCAACTATGTCGTGGATACCAGTGCGCCCGCAGCCCCTGGCATCGATGTCATTGCCGCGGACGACATCATCAACGCCATGGAAGTCGGCACCACCCTCACCGGCAGCAACGAATCCGGCGCCACCGTCGCGCTGAACCTGGGGGGCAACACGCGCCAAGCCACCGTCACCGGAACGAGCTGGAGTTACACGCTGGTCGCTGGCGACATCACGGCCATGGGAGAGGGCACCAAGACGATCAGCGCAACCCAGACCGATGCGGCCGGCAATGTCGGCAGCACCGCAACACGCAACATCACGGTCGATACGCTGGCACCGAATACCCCCTCTGCGCCGGACCTGACCTCCGGCAGTGATACCGGCGGCTCCTCCACCGACAACCTGACCACTGTCACGGCTCCGACCTTCATTGGCTCCGCTCAAGCCGGCATGGCCGTCGTCCTCTACGATACCGACGGCAGCACCTTGCTCGGCTCGACCCTGGCCGATGACAGCGGCCTCTGGAGCATTACCGCCAGCGTCCTTGGCAACGGAGTCCATACGCTGACCGCCAAAGCCGTCGACACAGCGGGCAACTTCAGCCCCGCCTCTCCCGGCCTGTCCATCACCATCGACACCGGGGACGACGGCGACAACGTTCCGTCATCCACGGAACAACTCGTCCCGGTGCTCGAAGCCGGCGGTGTCACGGGGGATGGCAACGGTGATGGTGTTGCCGATGGCCTGCAGGCCAATGTCACGTCGATACAGTTCCTCAATACCGACACCGCCCAGAGCCATCCAGGCGATGCCCCTCCGGTCTTCGTGACCCTCGTCAGCGACTCCATCGACGGCAAGACCGATACGACCCAGGCGACCCCGGCGGTCCTCAAGGCCGTTCAACAACTGGACGCCCCAACCGACAAGCCGGCCGACCTGGCCATGCCGCTGGGGATGATCGGCTTCCAGGCCGACATCGCCACCGTTGGCGGGACGGAGCACTTCAGCCTGTATGTGGATGGCAGCATCCCCATCAACGGCTACTGGAAGCAGAACGCGGCCGGTGACTGGGTCAACCTGGCCAGCGCCCAATACGGTGGCCAGGTCGTCACCGAGGGCGGCAAGACGCGCCTGGACTTCCAGATCACCGACGGCAGCGAGTTCGACAGTGACGGAATCAAGAACGGCGTGATCAGCGATCCGGGCGCCCCCGGCTATCGGGCCAACGGTAGCGACAGCGACCACGATCAATTCCCCGACGCACTGGAAGCCGCCAATGGCCTGACCGTCGGCACCAAGGACAACGATGTCTTCGGCAGCACGAAGTTCTTCGTGATGCAGCTCTATCGCGACACCCTGTTCCGTGAAGCGGAAAGCGGCGGCCTGAACTACTGGATGGATCAGATCGGCTCAGGGGCGCAGACCCGCGAAGAGGTCGCTTTCCGCTTTCTTGAGTCGCCCGAGTTCCAGAGCGGTGCGGGCGCCATCACGCGGCTTTACCTCGGAGCCTTCGGTCGCCTGCCCGACAAGGCGGGGATGGACTACTGGATGGCAGAACGTCTGGCCGACCACAGCCTCGCGACGATCAGTGCGGACTATTCCGGAAGTACCGAGTTCAAGAGCCTGTATGACGGGCTCGACAACGCCGGCTTCGTGGCACAACTCTACCAGCACGTTCTGGAGCGGGCCCCGGACACAGCCGGCCAGGCCTACTGGCAGGATCGCCTGGCGGGCGGGACCAGCCGCAGCGAGGTTATGCTGGAGATCACCCAGTCCGTCGAAGCCCAGGCCCAGACTGCTCAAGCCGTGGGCGTCACGCTGGATTACGTCGGTCTGCTGGGACGTACCCCCGACCAGGCCGGCTTCGACTACTGGATGACGAACCTGCATAACGGCATGGCCGCCGTGGACGTCATCGGCCTATTCACGCAGACAACCGAGTACCACGACCGCTTCCTGCCGTAAAACGCAGGGGCTGCGCTTGCAGCTCTCCGCACGCCCCACAGCACATCTCCTGGGAGAGCACCTCCCAGGAGATGTCGCCTGCTGGCAATTTGATCTCTCACGACTTCATTCCCAGACACAGCCCCAACGCCATATCCGTTCTCCGTGGCGATGGGACAAGCACGTCCATCTACTGCTCGGCCTCAATCCACAAGAGCTCAAAACCGCGCAATTACAATTACTCATGATTGTAAAGAGCATCCTGTAGAGGCACAGGCCTAGAATTTCATTCGAGAACATTGGCGTGACGTCGAGGAATCCAGGCATGACTCTGGTGTTACGCCGGGATCTGCCGCAGCGGCACCAAAGACTCGCGCTCCGGCCAAGACAAAAGACTGAATCTCTTTTTACGCTTGCCCCATGCCATACGTGTTCTTGATGGGGTGTTTAGCTGTTCAACGCCAGCGGGTAGCTCCAAATGAAAGCTCTCAAACTGCTTGCCGCACTGGTTGTGCTTGGCGCCGCCAGCGCTAACCCGGCCTGGGCAGACCGTGGTCGTGCCCACGTGGGCGTAATGATCGGTGTCCCGCTGTACTCACCGGCCTATTACCCACCCTATTACTACTATCCACCTTATTCACCACCAGTCGTCATCGAGCGCACGGCGCCCCCGGTGTATATCCAGCAACAAGTGGCACCGGCACAGGCACCTGCCGCCAATGTCTGGTATTTCTGTGCGGCGGCCAACGCTTATTACCCTTATGTCAAAGATTGCCCCGGTGGTTGGCAGCAGGTTCAGCCTCAACCGCCCGCGCAACCCTGACCGGATCGGGTGATCATCATGAAAACATCCAGAACCACACTCTCGATCGCACTCCCGCTGCTATTGCTTGCCGGATGCGTGACGATGCCCAATGGGCCGAGCATCATGGCGCTCCCGGGTTACGGGAAGACTTTCGATCAATTCCGGGCTGACGACGCCGAGTGTCGTCAATATGCGAGTTACCAGATCGGCGGCCGCGATGCCAATCAGGCAGCCACAGATGCGGGCGTGAAAAGCGCAGTTGTCGGGACAGCCGTCGGGGCGCTCGCCGGCGCAGCGATCGGTGGTCACAACGGAGCGGGTGCAGGCGCCGGCGCAGGATTGCTGCTTGGCAGCGCGGCCGGCTCAGGTGCGGCCCAGAGCT
Organism: Zoogloea sp. GDB6; assembly: GCF_056724105.1. Classification (NCBI taxonomy): domain Bacteria; kingdom Pseudomonadati; phylum Pseudomonadota; class Betaproteobacteria; order Rhodocyclales; family Zoogloeaceae; genus Zoogloea; species Zoogloea sp. GDB6. The sequence continues at coordinate 2,854,163 of NZ_CM161497.1, forward strand.
CCGCCTACGGCACCCAACGCAGCTATGACCACGCCTACATCCAGTGCATGTACGCAAAGGGCGAGCAGGTGCCAATGGCCGTGGCGCCGCAACAGCGCTATTCCGCCCCGCCGTCGGCGCCACAACCCGGCTATTACCCGCCGCCTCCGCCGCCGGGCTACCCGGGTCGTTAATCACGCTGCTGACTCGATGTTTCTGAGTGAACTTCAAATCTCGCAGCGTGAACATCGAATGTTCCGCCAAGCTCCGTTCGATACCGTGCGGTACACATCCTTTGTGGACGCTACGACATTTCATATTGCATCCGCACTATCAAATCTCGCCTCTCCCACATCGCAATAGCCCCTCGCAGCATCGTATGTTGCAGCCGCATCAATCGATGCGGCTGCAACAGCATCGAATGTTGATCGCGCGCACTCACCTGTAGACACCGACATGGTCACCGAGCGGTCTGGCGCGTGCTATGTGTCAGCGGTCACCATCGATCAACTCAGGGGAACATGTCACCAGTGGCAGGCATCACAGACATTAACGGCCCTGTCCACCGACGATCGTACCCCCACCATGAAACCCCTGCCTGCCGCTCTGCTGGGCGCTTCCCTCGCCGCCCTGCTGTCCGCCTGCGCTGGCCCGCGCTTCCCGGCAAACGCCGCGACGGTCGATGAACTCGTCGCTCGCCTGGGGCCACCCGCCAGGCGCTGGCGGATGGAAAACGGTGGCGAGCGCCTGGCCTTCACCACGTCGCCGCTGGGCACCCAGACCTGGATGGCTGTCACCGATGCGGGCGGCCGGGTGCGCAGCGTCGGGAATGTGCTCGACATGCCGCACTTTGCTCGCGTACAGCCGGGCATGGACGAGGACATGGTAATGCGCGAGATCGGGCCGCCCTACCTGCCCTGGACGGTAAGCTACCCGGCACGCAACGAGCGCGTGTGGGAATGGCGCTACTGCGATGTATGGAACGAACCAGCACGCTTCGATGTGCTGTTCGACGCCAGCACCGGCAAGGTCCGTTCGACGATGAGCCTCACCGAACGCCAATCTCGCGATGGCAGCGGCGAACGCAGCGAGTGGTGCAGCCAGTAATACCCCCTCCACGGCTGTGAGCCGGACGTTCGACTCCTGCACGAACGTCCGATTCTCGGTCGCCGATTGATCCGCCTGCCCAGCCTCCGCTCCAGCGGCATTAATTAAAAAATCAATTCCATTTCAGTCTCTTAGCTCCTTTATCCGTGGCCTGGCACAGCGGTTGCGCTATGTCTTGCGGGGTCAGCGGCTCGCCCCGGGGTGCGGCGGAACGCGGCACCAGTCCAAACCAAGGAGAAATGGAGACAACCATGGAAGTCCAACAATCACAGGTGCAGGTGATGGGCATCGATGCCGGCGGCACGATGACCGACACCTTCTTCGTACGAGCCGACGGACGCTTCGTCGTCGGCAAGGCGCAGAGCAACCCGGCCGACGAATCGCTGGCCATCTTCAACTCGTCGGAAGACGCCCTCGCCCACTGGAACCGTACGGTGGACGACGTCTACCCGGAACTGGCGACCTGCGTCTATTCCGGCACCGCCATGCTCAACCGCATCCTGATGCGCAAGGGCCTCGACGTGGGCCTGATCTGCAACAAGGGTTTCGAGCAGATCCATTCGATGGGCCGCGCCCTGCAGAGCTATCTGGGCTACGCACTGGAAGACCGCATCCACCTCAACACCCACCGCTACGACGAGCCGCTGGTGCCCGTTTCCCGCACCCGCGGCGTGACCGAGCGCACCGACGTGCAGGGCAAGGTGGTCATTCCGCTGCGCGAGGAGGAAGTCCGCCAGGCCACCCGCGAGCTGATCGCCGCCGGCGCGCAGGCCATCGTGATCTGCCTGCTGCAGTCCCACAAGAACGAGTCCAGCGAAACCCGTGCCCGCGACATTGCGCGTGAGGAGCTGGCCAAGCTGAAGGTGGACATCCCGGTCTTCGCGTCGGTGGATTACTACCCGTCGCGCAAGGAAAGCCACCGGATGAACACGACCATCCTGGAAGCCTACGGTGCCGAACCGTCGCGCCAGACCCTGAAGAAGGTCAGCGACCGCTTCAAGAAGCACGGCGCCAAGTTCGACCTGCGCGTGATGGCCACCCACGGCGGCACGATCAGCTGGAAGGCCAAGGAGCTGGCCCGCACCATCGTCTCCGGCCCGATCGGCGGCGTCATCGGCTCCAAGCTGCTCGGCGAATACCTCGGCGACGAGAACATCGCCTGCTCCGACATCGGCGGCACCAGCTTCGACGTGGCGCTGATCACCAAGGGCAACTTCGCGATCAAGTCCGATCCGGACATGGCCCGCCTGGTGCTGTCCCTGCCGCTGGTGGCGATGGACTCGGTGGGCGCCGGCGCCGGCAGCTTCGTGCGCCTCGACCCCTACAGCAAGTCGATCAAGCTCGGCCCGGACAGCGCCGGCTACCGGGTCGGCACCTGCTGGCCGGAGAGCGGCCTGGATACGGTGTCGGTGTCCGACTGCCACGTGGTGCTCGGCTACCTGAACCCGGACAACTTCCTGGGTGGGGCGATCAAGCTCGACGTGCAGCGCGCCCGCGACCACATCAAGGCGCAGATCGCCGACCCGCTCGGCCTGTCGGTGGAAGATGCCGCGGCCGGCGTCATCGAGCTGCTCGACCTGACCCTGTCCGAGTACCTGCGCGCCAACATCAGCGCCAAGGGCTACAACCCGGCCGAATTCACCTGCTTCTCCTACGGCGGCGCCGGCCCGGTGCACACCTACGGCTACACCGAGGGCGTCGGCTTCAAGGACGTGGTGGTGCCGGCCTGGGCGGCGGGCTTCTCGGCCTTCGGCTGCGCCTGCGCCGACTTCGAGTACCGCTACGACAAATCGGTAGACCTGGGCGTCGCCCAGCTCGCTCCCGACGCGGACAAGGAAGCGGCCTGCCGCACGCTGCAGGACGCCTGGTCCGAGTTGGCGCTGAAGGTCATCGACGAGTTCGTGCTCAACGGCTACAAGGCCGAGGACGTGCTGCTGATCCCCGGCTACAAGATGCAGTACATGGGCCAGCTCAACGACCTGGAGATCGTCTCGCCGGTGACCAGCGCCGCCAGCGCCGCCGACTGGAACCAGATCGTCGATGCCTTCGAGAACACCTACGGCCGTGTGTATGCCAGCTCGGCGCGCTCGCCGGAACTGGGCTTCTCGATCACCGGCGCGATCCTGCGCGGCACGGTAGTGACCCAGAAGCCGGTGCTGCCGGAAGACGAGGACGCCGGCCCGACGCCGCCGCAGAGCGCCTACCTGGGCACCCGCCCGTTCTACCGCCACAAGCGCTGGGTCGACGCCGCGCTGTGGAAGATGGAAAGCCTGAAGGCCGGCAATCACATCGTGGGCCCCGCGATCATCGAATCCGACGCGACCACCTTTGTGGTGCCGGATGGCTTCGCGACCACGATCGACAAGCACCGCCTGTTCCATCTCAAGGAAGTCCGCTAGGCCACCCACCCCATTGAGGAGACATCGTCATGAACATGATGAACAAGAATGAGCTCGGCTTTGCCGACCTGCTGAAAAACGGCCAGACCCTGAAGCAGTTCCGCGACGGCATCATCGAGCGCACCAAGGCCAGCGGCCACTACAACGGTATCGAGAAGCTGGCCTTCCGCGACAGCGACCCGATCGGCTACGAAAAACTGTTCTCCAAGCTGCGCGGCGGCCTGGTGCATGCCCGCGAAACGGCCAAGAAGATCGCCGCCAGCCCCATCGTCGAGCAGGAAGGCGAGCTGTGCTTCACGCTCTACAACGCCGCCGGCGACTGCGTGCTGACCTCCACCGGCATCATCATCCACGTCGGCACGATGGGCGCAGCGATCAAGTACATGATCGAGAACAACTGGGAGGGCAACCCCGGCATCAACCCCGGCGACATGTTCACCACCAATGACTGCGCCATCGGCAACGTGCACCCCTGCGACATCGCCACCATCGTGCCGATCTTCTGGGAAGGCAAGCTGATCGGCTGGGTCGGTGGCGTGACCCACGTGATCGACACCGGCTCGGTGACGCCGGGTTCGATGTCCACCGGCCAGACCCAGCGCTTCGGCGACGGCTACATGATCACCTGCCGCAAGACCGGCATCAACGACGAGCCGCTGCGCGACTGGCTGCACGAGTCGCAGCGCTCGGTGCGCACGCCCAAGTACTGGATCCTCGACGAGAAGACCCGCATCGCTGGCTGCCACATGATCCGCGAGCTGGTGGAGGACGTGATCCGCGCCGACGGCATCGAGGCCTACGAGAAGTTCGCCTTCGAGGTCATCGAGGAAGGCCGCCGCGGCCTGATGAGCCGCATCAAGGCCATGACCCTGCCCGGCAAGTACCGCAAGGTGTCCTTCGTCGATGTGCCCTACAAGCACGAGGATGTGCAGGTTTCCAACGCCTTCGCCAAGCTCGACTCCATCATGCACTCGCCGTGCGAGATGACGATCAAGCCGGACGGCAAGTGGCGCCTCGACTTCGAGGGCGCGAGCCGCTGGGGCTGGCATACCTTCAACGCCCACCAGGTGGCCTTCACCTCCGGCATCTGGGTGATGATGTGCCAGACCCTGGTGCCGACCCAGCGCATCAACGACGGCGCCTATTACGCCACCGAGTTCCGCCTGCCCAAGGGCACCTGGTGCAACCCGGACGACCGCCGCACCGGCCACGCCTACGCCTGGCACTTCCTGGTGTCCGGCTGGGCAGCCCTGTGGCGCGGCCTCGGCCAGTCCTACTTCAGCCGCGGCTATCTGGAGGAGGTCAACGCCGGCAACGCCAACACCTCCAACTGGCTGCAGGGCGGCGGCATCAACCAGGACGGCGAGATCCACGCGGTGAACAGCTTCGAGGCCAGCTCCTGCGGCACCGGCGCCTGCGCGGTCAAGGACGGCCTCAACCACGCCGCCGCCATCTGGAACCCGGAAGGCGACATGGGTGATATCGAGATCTGGGAGATGGCCGAGCCGCTCCTGTACCTCGGCCGCAACGTCAAGGCCAACTCCGGCGGCTACGGCAAGTACCGCGGCGGTTGTGGCTTCGAGACGCTGCGCATGGTGTGGAACGCCCAGGACTGGACCATGTTCTTCATGGGCAACGGCTTCATGAACAGCGACTGGGGCCTGATGGGCGGTTATCCGTCCGCCACCGGCTACCGTTTCGAGGCCCACAAGACCGGGCTGGAAAACCGCATCGCTATCGGCGACAGCCTGCCGCTGGGCGGCGACCTCGATCCGTCCAACCCGGACTACGAGCGCCACCTGGACGCCACGGCCACGGTCAAGCGCGACAAGCAGTGCATCACCACCGAGGACTGCTACGCCAACCACGACCTCTACCTCAACTACCTGCGTGGCGGCCCTGGCTTCGGCGACCCCATCGATCGCGAGCCGAAGGCCATCGAGGCGGACCTCAACCAGAAGTTCCTGCTGCCCGAGTACGCCGAGAAGGTCTATGGCGCGGTGCTGACCCAGGACGCCAAGGGCGTGTTCACCGTCGATCCGGCCAAGACCCAGGCCCGCCGCGCCGAGATCCGCAAGGAACGCCTGGCCCGCGCGCTGCCGACCCGCGAATGGATGAAGGAAGAGCGCGAACGCATCCTCAACAAGCACGCCTCCATCCAGGTCCAGCACATGTTCGCCACCAGCTTCGCGCTGTCCGAGAAGTTCACCCAGCAGTTCAAGGACTTCTGGAACCTGCCGGCCGACTGGCTGGTGCGCGAGGAAGAGCTGGGCGTGCCGTCCTACGGCGCCAAGCACCGCATGGACCTGTCCTTGCTGCCCGACGTCACCACCGTCGTCCAGGTCGAAGAGTAATCACCGAATCAAGGAGTTCGAACATGTCTACTTACACCAACGAGCAGGTCGCCCACCTCGTCGAAGGCACTCTCGACTGGGAAACCACCTTCCGCATGCTGTCCATGCCCAAGGACCAAAGCCGCTTCGAGCAGTACGTGGCGGCCCTGCAGGCCAAGGTCACGTTCAAGGACAAGATCGTCCTGCCCCTCGGCCCGCACCTGTACATCGTGCAGTCCGCCAAGACCAAGGAATGGGTCACCCAGTGCGACTGCGGCCACGTCTTCGCCGACTACCGTGAAAACTGGAAGCTCCATGCCGCCATCTACGTGCGCGACACCGAAGAAGCGATGACCGAGGTCTATCCCAAGCTGATGGCGCCGGACACCCAGTGGCAGGTGTATCGCGAGTACTACTGCCCGACCTGCGGCACCATGCACGACGTGGAGGCGCCGACCCCGTGGTATCCGGTGATCCATGACTTCGAACCGGACATCGAGGCCTTCTACAAGGACTGGATGGGCCTGCCGGTGCCGGAACGCGCTTAAACAGGGTTGCAAGCGCTTTGCGGGGCTCGGCCGTGACGGCCGGCCCCGCTTTTTTGTTGCCGCTGGAGCGCCATCCCGCGCCATCGGCAAACGTCCGAAAACGAGTCGGACGCCATCCCGAACGTCCGATTTTCGGACGCTCCATCCCGGCAGGTACCCCACGCAGCGTAGCGGAGCCCGCGCGACATGCGGACTGCGCACACCGCTGCCGGATGGCATCACCTTTGCTAATCTTGAGGATGGCAATCCGGCTCTTCGGCCGACCAGACCCAACAGGAGGCACAGCACCACCCGATCGATCCACCGTTCCGCCTGCGCGCAGAAACCATTCATATCGGCCGCCTCGATCGCGGCCCGCCGCGGCCGGGACGCAAGCCAAAGGAGGAAGACGTGAGAAAAGCACAGCACGGAGGGACCAGTGTTCTCCAATCCACGCAATAACGCCGCCGTGATGGCCGCCTGGGAATCCTTCCTGAGCGGTGATGCCGCCCGCAACGACACCCTGCGCACCCTGGTGGACCGCTCGTGGCGGCGCTGCCAGGACGCCCGCGTGGACCCGGATCGCCGCTACGCCCCCGATCCCCTGCCCGAGCACGCGCTCTATGCGCTGCGGGAGAGCAACAGCGAACTGCTGGAGGCCGGTGCGCCGGTGATGGCCTACGCACGGGATTTCCTCGCCGAGAGCGGCACGATGATGCTGCTGGCCGACACCCAATGCACCATCCTCACGATGGAAGGCGACACCCCGACGGTGGACACCGCCGAGTCGATCCGCCTGATTCCCGGCGTCACCTGGAGCGAGCACATCTGCGGCACCAACGCCATCGGTACGGCGCTGGCCGTCGGCCAGCCGGTGCAGATCCACTCGGCCGAGCACTTCTGTGCCGGCATCAAGCTGTGGACCTGTTCGGCGGCGGTGATCCGCCATCCCCAGGGCGGCGAGATCGTCGGCGTGATCGACGTCTCCGGCCTGTCCGAAACCTATAACCGCCAGAGCCTGGCCCTCGCCGTCACCACCGCCAGCCGCATCGAGAGCCGCCTGGCCGCGCGGGAAATGGAGCTGCGCTGCCGCCTGCTGGAAGGGGCGATGGGCCGCTGGGGCTCCAGCGCCACCGACGGCCTGATCCTCTTCGACCGGCGCGGCGTGCCGGTCAAGATCAACGAGCACGCCACGAGTGCCGTTGCAGCGCGGGGCGGCGACATGGATCTGTCCGTCCCCGCACGCCTGCCGGAGATGGCCCTCGGCGCGGACGGTCCGGTCGGCCCGCTGCCCGAGTGGATGAACAACGACTGGCTGGTGCCGGTGACGAGCCACGGCCTGCGCCTCGGCACGCTGCTGATCATGCCCCTCGCCCGCGGCGCCCGCCCGGCGTCCATCCAGCAGGCGGCGCCGAACTGTACGCCGCCCGACAGCCCGGCCAAGGTGCGCAATTTCGCGTCGCTGGTCAGCCGCAATCCCACGCTGTTGTCGGCCATCGACAAGGCGCGCCAGCTGGCCCGCTCGAAGGTGCCGGTGCTGCTGCTCGGCGAGACCGGCGTCGGCAAGGAGGAGTTCGCCCGCGGCATCCACGAGGCCAGCCAGCGCGCCAGTGGTGCCTACGTGGCCCTCAACTGCGGCGGGCTGTCGCGGGAACTGTTGGCCAGCGAGCTGTTCGGCTACGCGGAGGGCGCATTCACCGGCGCCCGCAAGGGCGGCATGATGGGCAAGATCGAGGCGGCCGACGGCGGCACGCTGTTCCTCGACGAGATCGGCGAGATGCCCATCGACCTGCAGCCCCATCTGCTGCGGGTGCTGGAGGAAGGCGAGATCCACCGCCTCGGCGAGAACGCACCGCGCAAGGTGAATTTCCGCCTTGTCGCCGCCACCCACCGCAACCTGCGCGAGGAAGTCGCGGCCGGCCGCTTCCGTATGGACCTCTACTACCGCATCGCCGTCACGACGCTGCATCTGCCGCCGCTGCGCGAACGGCGGGAGGACATCCCGCTGCTGGTAGACCTGTTCCTGACCCGCTTCGCCGCCCAGCACGGCCTGCCCGAGCGCCCGCTCGGCATGGGCATCCTGGAACGTCTGCAGGCCTACCCATGGCCGGGCAACGTGCGCGAACTGCGCAACGCGGTGGAGAGCATGGTGCTGATGAGCGACGGCGCGGAGATCGACGCCGGCGCCCTGCCCGCCGAGCTGTCGGACATCGAGGTGCCGCCACCGACTGCCACTGGCGGCTCCCGGATCTGCAGCATCGCCGACGGCGAGCTGGAGCTTATCCGCCGTGCCATCGCCGCCACCGGCGGCAACCTCACCTGGGCAGCGCGCCAGCTCAACATCGCCAAGAGCACGCTGTACCTCAAGCTCAAGCGCTACGGGCTGGAGGTGGACCGGGAGCGCGCCCGCACGAGTGCCTGACGCCAGCCTTGCAAACGGGGCGGTTTGTGTAAAAAGCAGCCCGCCCCGGCGCCGGCCGGACTAAAATCCGGCCAATGTTCGACTCGCCCCAATCCAGGTCTTCGCGCGCCCTCCAGCTGGCGATCGCGACGTCTCTGCTCGTCCATGGCCTCTTGTTGCTGGTCAAGCTGAACCCGCCGGAACAGGAACACGCCAGCCCCCACCTGGAAGCCCGCCTCGCCCCGCCGCCGGCACCCCGCGCGGATATACGGCCGCGTCCGAAGAAGCCTGTCAAGATCGCCGAGGCGCCTCCGCGCAAACCGCAGCAGGCACAGAAGCCTAAAGCCAAGGCGCCCGAAAGCCGTCCGCGCATCCTCACCGCCCGCAAGTCCAACGCGCCCGCCGTGCGCAGCGCCGAACCCGCCCCCACGTGGAGCGTGGCCCAGAAGGAGGAGATGGACAACTTCCTCAACGATCTGGCCCGCGACGCGAAGAAACCGCCCCCGCCACCGCCGACCCTCGCCGAGCGCTCCATGGCGATGGCCCGCGAGATCGGCCGCGAGCAGATGCGTGAGTCCCGCGGGCGCAGTTCGAGCAGCCTGGAAGACCTGGTCGAGCGCATCCCCAACAGCCCGCCGGTGGATCCCTTCAGCCTCGAGTTCTACATGGACGCGCTGGTCAAGAAGCTCAACCGCAGCGCTGCCTTCGTGAAGAACGACCCGCGCACCCGCGGCATCCGCAACGCGTCCATCGAGGTGCGCCTGAACCCGGACGGCTCGCTGAAGAGCTTCAAGGTCGTCAATGCCGGCGACCAGCAGGACGAGATCGCCTTCGTGAAGTCGGTCGTCGAGCGGGCGATTCCCTTCTCGGCCTTCCCGCCCGACATCGTGAAATCCGCCAAATCCCTGGCACTGATGATCTGCATCCAGCCGCCCAGCCTGGGCGGCGGCAGCTTTGGCTTCACGCGCCGGCCGGACGGCAGCGGCTGCTGAAGCCAGCACAACGTTCGAGGAGCCACCGTGGGGTACGACGTCATCGGCGACATCCACGGCCAGGCCGACAAGCTCGAAGCCCTGCTGCAGCACATGGGCTACCGCCCGCATGACGACGCGTGGCGCCACCCGTCCCGTACGGCAGTGTTCGTCGGCGACTTCATCGACCGCGGTCCCCACCAGCTGCGCACCGTCCGCATCGCCCGCAACATGGTGGAAAGCGGCGCGGCGCTGGCGGTGATGGGCAACCACGAGCTCAATGCGATTGCCTGGCACACGCCGGACCCCATGCATACCGGCGAATACCTACGCCGCCATTACAGCACCCACTGGGGGCACAAGAACCGCATCCAGCACCAGCGCTTCCTCGACGAAGTGGCGGGCGATCCGACGCAGCACGCCGACCTCATCGCATGGTTCCGCTCCCTCCCCCTGTGGCTGGAACTGCCGGGCATCCGCGTCGTGCACGCCTGCTGGCATCAGGGGTTGATGGACTGGCTGACCAGCACGGGCTACGTCGAGGAAAATCGCTTGCGCCCGGCCGCTCTGCCGGACGCCACCCGCGAGCCCGACGACGACTCCGTGACGGACACACCCGAACCCAGCCTGTTCCGCGCCGCCGAGACCCTCACCAAGGGACTGGAGATTCCGCTGCCAGACGGCGTCTCCTACCAGGACAAGGACGGCATCGCACGCCACCGAGTGCGTATCCGCTGGTGGGACCGCGACGCCACCACCTGCCGGCGCGCCGCCCTCGTCCAGGAGCAGCTGCGCAGCCGGCTGCCGGACACGCCGCTCCCCGCCTATGCCCGCATCGATGACCAGGACCCGCGGCCGGTATTCTTCGGCCATTACTGGTTCACCGGGCAACCGCGCGTACTCGCCCCGCATGCCGCCTGCGTCGATTACTCGGCCGGCAACGGCGGCCCATTGGTGGCGTATCGCTGGGACGGCGAAGCCCAGCTGCGCGATGCCCATTTCTGCCAGGTTTCCTGAGCTGGCCTGCACAACGGCATACGCGCCCGTTCAACTTCGGCACCGAGTGGGCTAGATTGGGAGCCTCCGCCTCCTGCAAAGGCCCGCGCCATGTCTTGCCTCCTCGCCCTCGACCAGGGCACCAGCAGCAGCCGCGCCATCGTCTTCGACGCCGAAGGTCAGGCCCTCGGCAGCGCCCAGCTCGAATTCCGCCAGTCCTACCCGCAGCCAGGCTGGGTCGAGCATGATCCGCTGGAGATCTGGCAGACCCAACTCGACTGCGCCCGCCAGGCCCTGAGCAAGGCCGGGCTGACCGGCGCCGACGTGGCAGCCATCGGCATCACCAACCAGCGGGAAACCACAGTGCTGTGGGAGCGAAGCAGCGGCCAGCCGCTGGCGCCGGCCATCGTCTGGCAGGACCGCCGCACCGTGGCCGCCTGCGAAGCCCTGCGCGCAAACGGACATGCGGCGCAGATCCGCGCCAGGACCGGCCTGGAGGTGGATGCCTATTTCTCGGCCACCAAGCTGGCCTGGCTGCTCGACCACATACCGGATGCACGCCGCCGCGCTGTTGCCGGCGAGCTGGCCTTCGGCACCATCGACAGCTGGCTGGTGTGGCAGCTCACCGGTGGCCGGCTGCACGTCACCGACCCGAGCAACGCGTCGCGCACGATGCTCTTCGACATCCACCGCCAATGCTGGGACGAGGAATTGCTGGCCCTGTTCGACCTTCCCGCCGCGCTGCTGCCGGAGGTCGTGGACAGCAGCGGCGTGCTCGGCGCGACGGATGCCGGGCTGTTCGGCACTGCGATCCCGATCGGCGGGCTGGCCGGCGACCAGCAGGCTGCCACCTTCGGCCAGGCCTGCCTGCAGCCCGGCTCGGCGAAGAATACCTATGGCACCGGCTGCTTCCTGATGCTCAATACAGGTGAGCAACCTGTCGAATCGAAGCATCGCCTGCTCAGCACCCTCGGCTGGCGCATCGGCGGGCAGACCACCTACATGCTGGAAGGCAGCGTCTTCATCGGCGGCGCGGTGGTGCAGTGGCTGCGCGATGGGCTGGGGCTGATCCAGCGCGCCGCCGACATCGAAGCCCTCGCCGCCTCGGTGCCGGATACCGGCGGCGTGGTGCTGGTGCCGGCCTTCGCCGGCCTCGGCGCCCCCTACTGGGACGGCTACGCCCGCGGCACGCTGCTCGGCCTGACCCGCGGCAGCGGCAAGGCCCACATCGCCCGCGCGGCGCTGGAAGCCATTGCGCTGCAGACCGTCGACCTGGTGGATGCCATGAACCGGGACGGCGCTGGCCCGCTGACCGAACTGCGGGTGGACGGTGGCGCCGCGCGCAACGACCTGCTGATGCAGATCCAGGCCGACCTGCTCGGCGTGCCGGTGATCCGCCCGCAGCAGACCGAAACAACGGCCCTCGGCGCGGCCTATCTCGCCGGCCTGGCGGTCGGCCTGTGGCGCAGCCCTGAAGAATTGTCCGCCCACTGGCGAGCGGAGCGTGTCTTCGCGCCGACCTGCTGCCAGGACGAGCGCGAGGCCCGCCTCGCCGAATGGCACCGCGCCGTGGAGCGTGCCCGCGGATGGGCGGCGGCATGAGGCGCGCGGTCCTGCTCGAGCGCCTGCGCCACACGCCGCGCTGGGACGTGCTGGTCATCGGCGGCGGCGCCACCGGCCTCGGCTGCGCGGTGGATGCCGCATCGCGGGGCTATTCGACGCTGCTGCTCGAAGCCCACGATTTCGCCAAGGGCACCAGCTCCCGGTCCACCAAGCTGGTGCACGGCGGCGTCCGCTACCTCGCCCAGGGGCGCATCGGGCTGGTCCATGAAGCCTTGGCCGAGCGGGCGCTCCTGCTCGCCAACGCGCCGCATCTGGTGCATCCACAACGCTTCGTCGTACCGCTCTACCGCCAGTGGGACCGCCTGCAGCTCGGCGTCGGGCTGGCCGCCTACGACTGGCTGGCCGGCAACCACAGCCTCGGCGCCAGCCGCCCGCTGTCGGTGGAGGAAACCCGCCGCGCGCTGCCCGGCGTGCGCGAGGACGGGCTGGTCGGCGGTATCGCCTACATGGACGCCCGCTTCGACGACGCCCGGCTGGCCATCACGCTGATGCGCACGGTGCTGGACCTGGGCGGCCTGGCCCTCAACTGGCTGCCCGTTACGGGGCTGCGCCATGAGGGCGGGCACGTCGTCGGCGTCGACGCGCAGGACGCGGAAAGCGGCGAATCCTTCGCGCTGTCGGCGCGGGTCGTCGTCAATGCGGCCGGCGTGTGGGCCGACGCCATCCGGCGCCTCGACGACCCGACGAGTACGGCCCAGTTGAACCCCAGCCAGGGCGTACACATCGTGCTCGACCGGGATTTCCTGCCCGGCGACACGGCGCTGCTGGTGCCACGCACCGACGACGGCCGCGTGCTGTTCATCATCCCCTGGCAGCACAAGCTACTACTCGGCACCACCGACACGCCGCGGCCGGATATTCCGCTGGAGCCCCAGCCGCTGGACGGCGAGGTGGACTTCATCCTCGCCACGGCCGCCCGCTATCTGCGTCGCAGGCCGCAACGCAGCGACATCCGCAGCCAGTTCGCCGGCCTGCGCCCGCTGATCGGCGGCAGCGGCAACACCTCGAGCCTGTCGCGGGAGCACGTGATTCAGATTGCGCCTAGCGGACTGGTATCGGTGGCCGGCGGCAAATGGACCACCTACCGGCGCATGGGCGAGGAGATCATCGACCAGGCCGCGACCGTCGCCGGCCTGCCGGCCCGCCCCTGCCGGACGCGCAGCCTGATTCTGCACGGCAGCCCGCCGTCACCGTCCGACGACGTGTTCGGCACCGACCGCGCCGCGGTGGACGCGCTGCCCGGCGCGGGACGCCAGCTGCACCCTGCACTCTCACTCAGCGAGGCGGAAGTGCGCTTCGCCGCCCGCGAGGAACAGGCCCGCGACGTCGAGGACGTGCTGGCCCGCCGCCATCGGGCGCTGTTCGTCGATGCCACTGCCGCCAGCGAAGCCGCCCCGGCAGTCGCCGCGATCCTCGCCGACGAACTGGACTGGGATACGGAACGCACCCACGAAATGACGGAAGCCTTCCACCGGCTGGCAGAAGGCTTCCGCTGAAGGTCGGGCCTGAGCGGACTCAGGCCGCGTCGATCAAGCCGTGGTTTCGGCGATGCGCTTGGCGATGTGTTCCAGCGCCTCCTCGACCTGGTCGATGAGGATCAGGCACAGGTCACCGGTTTCCAGCTTTTGCAGCGCGCTGTCGATGGCCGCGAACTCGCCGCGGATCTCGCAGATGCTCTTGGTGCGCGGCGCACCTACCAGGCCCTCCTGCAGCAACGCCAGCACTTCGCCATCGGCGCGGCCGCGCTGGCAGTCGTCCTGGTACAGCACCACGTCGTCGAAGACCTTGCCGAGGATGCGGGTCTGCTCGCGGATGTCCTCGTCACGGCGGTCGCCGGCACCGCTGATGACCACCGAGCGGCGCTTGGCCGGCATGCTCTCGACGGCCTGCACCAGCGCCAGGATCGCATCCGGATTGTGGCCGTAGTCGGCGATCAGCGTAGCGCCCTTGTAATCGAACACATTGAAGCGGCCCGGCGCGTTGGCGGCATCGTTCACGAAGCTGGCGGCGCCGGCGATGATGGTTTCCGGCGGAATGCCCAGCGCCCAGGTGGCGGCGATGGCGGCCATCGCGTTCTCGACCTGGAAGGAGATCGCGCCGTTGCGGGTGATCGGGATGCCGGCCAGCGGCACGCGGAACTCCTCGCTGCCCTGGGCCGCGACGATCGCATCGTCGTCCACGAAGACCACCCGGTGGCCCTGCACGCGGTGGGTGACCAGCACGTGGTTGTACTGGTCGGCAGCGAAGAACAGCACCGAGCCCGGGCAGGCGCCGGCCATCTTGACGACCATCGGGTCGGCAGCATTGAGCACCGCCGTACCGCTGGACTTCACGTTCTGCACGATGACCCGCTTCACCACGGCCAGGTCTTCGACGGTGCTGATATAGGACAGGCCCAGGTGGTCGCCCATACCGATGTTGGTGACCACCGCCACGTCGCAGCGGTCAAAGGCCAGGCCTTCGCGCAGCACGCCGCCGCGGGCGGTCTCGAACACCGCGGCGTCCACGTCCGGGTGCAGCAGGATGTTGCGGGCGCTGCGCGGGCCGCTGCAGTCGCCGGTGTCGATGCGGCGCTTGCCCACATAGACGCCGTCGGAGTTGGTCATGCCGACGCAGTTGCCGGCCACGCCGAGGATGTGAGCCGACAGGCGCACGGTGGTCGTCTTGCCGTTGGTGCCGGCCACCGCGATGACCGGGATGCGGCCGTCTTCACCGGGCTTGAACATGTTGGCGACGATGGCCTCGCCGACCGGGCGGCCCTTGCCGTAGGACGGCTGCAGGTGCATGCGCAGGCCGGGCGCCGCGTTGGCTTCGACGATGCCGCCGCTCTGGGCTTCCAACGGTTCCAGCACGCTCTCGCAGACCACATCCACGCCGCAGATGTCGAGGCCGATGTTCTTGGCCGCAGCAATCGCGCGCTCGGCGACTTCGGGGTGCACGTCGTCCGTCACGTCGGTGGCGGTACCGCCGGTGGACAGGTTGGCGTTGTTGCGCAGGATCACGCGCTTGCCTTTCGGCGGCACGGAGCCGGCCTCGTAGCCCTGCTTGGCGAGGGTAGCGATGGCGATCTCGTCGAAGCGGATCTTGGTCAGCGAGGTGGCGTGGCCGACACCGCGGCGCGGATCGCTGTTAACGTGGTCCACCAGCTCGCGGATGGTGCGCTGGCCATCGCCGATGACCAGCGGAGGCTCGCGGCGGGCAGCGGCGATCAGCTTGTCGCCGACCACCAGCAGGCGGTAATCGTGGCCCGGCAGGTAGCGCTCCACCAGCACGTCGTCGCTGATTTCCTCGGCGACGCGGAAAGCCTTCATCACCTCTTCCTTGGTGCGCAGCTTGACCGCCACGCCCTTGCCCTGATTCCCGTCACGGGGCTTCACGACGACGAGGCCGCCGAGTTCCTTGGCCGCCTGCCAGGCATCCTCGGCACTGGTCACGGAACGACCCAGCGGCACCGGCACGCCGGCGGCGCGCAACAGGTTCTTGGTGAGCTCCTTATCCTGGGCGATGGCCTCGGCCACGGCGCTGGTCAGGTCGGTCTCGGCGGCCTGGATGCGGCGCTGCTGGCTGCCCCAGCCGAACTGCACGAGGCTGCCTTCAGTGAGGCGGCGATAGGGAATGCCGCGGGCCACGGCAGCCTGCACGATGGAACCGGTGGAAGGCCCGAGGCGCACGTCCTCGTCCAGCTCACGCAGGCGGGCCAGCGCACCGGCCAGGTCGAAGGGGCCATCGGTCTCGGCGGCACGGCACAGTTCGGTGGCCAGCTCGAAGGCCAGGCGGCCAACCTTTTCTTCGGTGTATTCCACCACCACCTGGAAGACGCCCTTCTCGATGGTCTTGGCGGTGCGGCTGAAGGTCACCGGACAACCGGCACAGGCCTGCAGGCCGAGAGCGGCGAGTTCCAGCGCCTGGGCCACGGAACTGGCGCCCATGTGGCCATCGGCCTCGAGGAAGCCCATTTCAGGGAAGAGGTTGCGCAGTCGCGTCTCGTAACCCGGAATGGAGTCGATGTCGCACTCCGCTTCGGTGCAGGTCACGATGGCTTCGATCGCGGTGTGCCGGCTCCACAGATTGGGGCCTCGCAGAGCCCGGATGCGTGAGACTTCCATGGATAACAGTCCTTGTCGTTTTTCTCAGGGGCCACCAACGTCGGGCGGCCCTCCATCATTGTTCAGTGGCGGCTCAGTCGTTGCGCAGCGGCGCCTTGGGATCGTAGGGCTTGACGCCGGCACGGATCATCGCCGGCGACACGCCCAGCGCCCAGGCACCCGCCACGGCAGCCAGCAGGTTGGACAGTACGCCCGGCTCCTCCCCGGCGCCGTTTGCCAGCAGCTTGATCTTGGCCAGGCGGGCGACCGGATCTTCCTGCTCGCCGGTGGCCAGCACGATGGCACCATCCTTCACGAAGACCGTGCGGCGGCCTTCGCTGCGGGCCTGTACGACGGCCTCGGCGTTGGGATCGACGGCATAGAAGATCACTTCGCCGTCGGACAGGGACGCCATCTCGACGACCGCCGGATCTTCGGCGTTGAGCACCGCCGCACCGCTGGACAGCACCAGGTCCACCTGGGTGCGGAAGACGTTCCAGACCTTTTCCGGGGAGTCGATGTAGAACTCGCCGTAGTGCAGTTCCGGGTCGACGTTGGTGACCACGCCCACCGAGCAGCGGTCGTACACGGTGCCGTCGCCGAGGATGCTGCGGCAGCCGTTCTCGAACACCGCGGTCTCGACGGAGCGGTTCATCAGCACCCGCTCGGCGGCATCCCAGTTGGTGCCTTCGGCAGTTTCCACCTGGCGGCCGTCGAGGAACACGCCCTCGGAGCAGGCCAGGCCGGTGTACTGGCCGGACAGGCGGGACAGGTGGGCGATCAGGCGGGCCACCGGCGTCTTGCCGCGGCTGCCGGTGACGCCGACGATGGGAATGCGCGCGTCTGCGTCCTTCTCGAACAGGTGATCGACGATCGCTTCGCCCACCGGGCGCGGCTGACCGACGCCCGGCTTGATGTGCATCAGCAGGCCCGGACCGGCATTCACTTCGACGATGGCGCCCTGCTGCTCGCTCAAGGGCTTGGAGATGTCCTCGCAGACCAGATCCACGCCGGCGATATCGAGGCCGACGATGCGCGCCGCCAGGCAGGCCAGCTCGGCGGTGTCCGGATGCACTTCGTCGGTCACGTCGAAGGCCATGTTGCTGGTGCGGACGATCATCACCTCCTGGCCTTCCGGCGGCACCGAGGCGCCGGTAAAGCCCTGGCGCGCCACTTCCATCTGGGCGGCGGGATAGTTGTCCAGCTTGATCAGGTACAGCGGGAACTCATGCTCGACGCCGCGGCGCGGGTCGGAGTTGATCTGGGTCTCGATCAGTTCGTCGATGGTGTGCGTGCCGTCGCCGATCACCGACACCATGTCGCCCTTGTTGGCGGCGACCATCTTGCCGCCGACCACCAGCAGGCGATGCTCGGCGCCCTTCACGAAGCGCTCGACCATCACCTCGGAGCCTTCCGCGGCCGACAGCGGGAACACGTCCGCCACCTCCTGCGGGGTACGGATGTTGGTGAACACGCCACGGGCGTGGTTGCCATCGCTGGGCTTCACGACCACCGGGAAGCCGATGTCCTCGGCGGCCTCGATGGCGTCCTCCACGCTGGTGACGATGCGGCCTTCCGGCACCGGCACGCCGCAGGACTCCAGCAGCGTCTTGGTCAGGTCCTTCTCGCGGGAGATGCTCTCGGCGATGGCCGGCGTGCGGTCGGTCTCGGCGGTCCAGATGCGGCGCTGGCGGGCGCCGTAGCCGAGCTGCACGAGATTGCCCTCGTTCAGCAGGCGGATGTAAGGGATACGGCGCTGCTTGTCGGCTGCAGCCTCGACGATGCAGCGGGTGCTCGGGCCGAGCATGTGCTTGTCCACCAGGTCGCGCAGGCGGGCCACGGCGGCGTCCACGTCGTAGGGGCGCTCCTCGATGGCGGCCATCAGCAGGTCGTGGCCCATGTTGAGGGCGGCCATCGACACGTCCTTCTGCCACGCGCGGATCACCACCTTGTAAACGCCGCGCAGCGAGGTCTCGCGCGCCTTGCCGAAACCGCCCGACATGCCGGCGAGGTTCTGCAGTTCGAGCGTCACGTGCTCGAGGATGTGTCCCGGCCAGGTCCCGTCCCGCAGGCGCTTGAGGAAGCCGCCCCGCTCGCCAATGCTGCAACGGTGCTCGATGAGGGTCGGCAGCATCGCCGTCAGCCGCTCATAGAAACCCGGGATCACATTCGACGGACAGTCTTCCAGGTCATGGATGTCGACCCAGGCTTCGAGGACTGAGCGATAGGTCCAGATGTTCGGTCCCCGCAGGTGGAGCACATTGAGGAATTCGATCGTTTTATTGGTCATGGACGAGACACTTCGGAAGTAACGGGCCTGTTTACGGCACTCAGCAACGGAAACTCGATCTCCCCTTAACGCGGACGGGGCCGCCAGGATTACCTGAAGGAAAAATTAACGGGTCGGCGATGCGTCTGGCCACCCGCCGGGTATACGCGCATGTAACGAGTCAGTAAACTTCGGGCGCAATTTTGCCCTACGCTGGCCCTTTTCTGGGGCCTAATCGCGTCGCCGAGATGAATTCAGAGTCCTCCGCCCTTCCTTCCGCCTATTCCGACTACCTCGGACCGGCCGTGCCCGACAGCTGGCGCCCCCTCCTCGACAAGGCCCTGCAGGCCGGCGAAAAGGTCCTGGCCAGCCTCAATCTCGATCTCGATGCCGCGCTGCAGTTCCGCAGCGGCCTGGTGGCCCTGACCGACCGCCGCCTGCTGGCCTGGGACCTGCAGGCCAAGGACTGGCAGGTGTGGACCTTCCGTAGTGGCATGGCCCTGCGCCACCGCGACCACGCCGGCGTGGCCAGCCTCGACCTGGTGGACGGCGACGGCAAGCTGGCCGGCTGGCGCTTCACGCTGGCCCAGGACCCGGCCGCCCGCAACCTGGCCGACCGTTTCCACGCCCAGCTCGAATGCGTGCTGGCCGGCCGCCAGCCGACGCCACCCGAGCCGCTGACCTGCCCGACCTGCGACGCGCCGCTGCCGCCGGGCACCGATGAGTGCCCGACCTGTGCCCGCGAGATCCACACGCCGCCGTCCACCTGGACCCTGTTCCGCCTGTGGCGCTTTGCACAGCCCTACAAGAAGCAGCTGCTGGCCGGCTTCATCCTGACCCTGGTGGCCACCGCCGCAACGCTGGTGCCGCCCTACCTCACCATGCCGCTGATGGACGAGGTGCTGATCCCCTTCCAGAACGGCCAGCCCATCGACCGCATGAAGGTCATGATGCTGCTCGGCGGCCTGCTCGTCGCCGCGTCCTTCGCCTGGGGCCTCGGCTGGGCCAAGACCTACATCCTGGCGCTGGTCAGCGAACGCATCGGCGCCGATCTGCGCACTACCACCTACGAGCACCTGCAAGGCCTATCGCTGGAGTACTTTGGCGGCAAGCGCACTGGCGACCTGATGTCGCGGATCGGCTCGGAGACCGACCGGATCTGCCTGTTCCTGTCGATGAACCTGCTCGACTTCGCCACCGACTGCCTGATGATCGCGATGACCGCGGTGATCCTGGTGTCCATCAACCCGTGGCTGGCCCTGGTCACGCTGGTGCCGCTGCCCTTCATCGCCTGGCTGATCCACACCGTGCGCGACAAGCTGCGCTACGGCTTCGAGCAGGTGGACCGGGTGTGGTCCGAAGTCACCAGCGTGCTCGCCGACACCATCCCCGGCATCCGCGTGGTCAAGGCCTTCGCGCAGGAGAAGCGCGAGGTCGGCCGCTTCCGCGAAGCCAACGCCCGCAACCTGGCGGTGAACGACCGCGTGAACAAGATCTGGTCTGTGTTCTCCCCCACCGTCACGCTGATGACCGAGATCGGCCTGCTGATCGTGTGGGGCTTCGGCATCTGGCTGGTGTCCGAGAAGTCGGTGACGGTCGGTACGCTGGCCGCCTTCATCGCCTACATCTCGCGCTTCTACACCCGGCTGGACTCCATGAGCCGGATCGTCTCGGTGACGCAGAAGGCCGCCGCCGGCGCCAAGCGCATCTTCGACATCCTCGACCATGTCTCGAGCGTGCCCGATCCGGTCAATCCCCAGCACCTGCCCAAGGTGACCGGCGCCATCGAGGTCAAGCGCGTCGGCTTCCGCTACGGCAACCGCACCATCCTGCGCGGCGTGGATCTCAACATCGCGCCGGGCGAGATGATCGGCCTGGTTGGCCACTCGGGTTCCGGCAAGAGCACGCTGGTCAACCTGATCTGCCGTTTCTACGACGTGACCGACGGTTCGATCCGCATCGAAGGCATGGACATCCGCTCGGTGCCGGTGTCCGAGTACCGCCGCAACATTGGCCTGGTGCTGCAGGAGCCCTTCCTGTTCTTCGGCACCATTGCCGAGAACATCGCCTACGGCAAGCCCGATGCGACCCGCGAGGAGATCATCGCCGCCGCCCGCGCCGCCCACGCCCACGACTTCATCCTGCGCCTGCCGCAGGGCTACGATTCCCTGGTCGGCGAGCGCGGCCAGGCCCTGTCGGGCGGCGAGCGCCAGCGCATCTCCATCGCCCGCGCGCTGCTGATCGACCCGCGCATCCTGATCCTCGACGAAGCCACCTCGGCGGTGGATACCGAGACCGAAATGGAAATCCAGGCCGCCCTGGAAAACCTCATCCGCGGCCGGACCACCATCGCCATCGCCCACCGCCTGTCCACGCTGCGCAAGGCTGACCGCCTGGTGGTGCTGGACCGCGGCCAGATCGTCGAGATCGGCAACCACGACACGCTGATGGAAAAACAAGGCGCCTACTTCCGCCTCTACGAAGCCCAGACCCGCAAGCTGGATGACGACGCACTGGGCAACGGCGACAAGCCCCGCGTGCCCTTCCACCGCGCCCATACCCCTGCCTGAAGACCACGTCATGCCTACGCAAAACATCCAGCTGGAACGCAATGCCTTCGGCCAGCTCGTCTTCATCGACGCCACCGGCCAGGCCCAGCTGATCACCCCGGTACGCGCCTTCCCGATCGCCGCCCCGGCCGAGAGCATCGGCCTCATCAACGGCGACGGTGAGGAAGTCGCCTGGATCGACCGCCTCGCCGATCTGCCCGATGCGCCGCGCAAGCTGCTCGAAGACGAGATGGCCAGCCGCGAGTTCATGCCGGTGATCCAGCGCATCCACAGCGTGTCCAGCTTCGCCACCCCCAGCACCTGGGAGCTCGAGACCGACCGCGGCCCGACCAGCATGGTGCTGAAGGGGGAAGAAGACATCCGCCGCCTCACCCCACCGGCCCTGCTCATCGCCGACAGCCGCGGCATCCACTTCCTGATCCGCGACCGCTACGGGCTGGACGCCCACAGCAAGCGGCTGCTGGACCGCTTCCTGTAATCCGCTCCATCCGGCGCAGTCTGGCTCATGCACCGGACTGCGCCAGCCCGTATCAAACGGAGGCCGACCGGCGGCCGACCCAGTCAGTCGCCGCCCCCTCCTCCGCAGCCGCTGCAAGCACTTCCCCCATCTCCACCCGAACCACCATCGGCGGTGCCGTCGCCATCTCCATGGCTACCGCCATGTCCAGAGCTGCAATCTCCGATTCCATCCGCCGCGCAGGAACCGCCGCAGCCGATGTCACTGGCGCAATAGGCCGGGACGCCCTGCGCGTCCTCCACGCCGGAACAATCGAGTACGTAGCGGAAGCCGTCCGGAATCTCCAGCAGCGCATCCAGCGCGAAGAGCATCGGTAGCCGGTCCGGCTTGTTGGGATTGATGCCTTCGAAACGGCAGGCATGCAGCCATGTACGCCGCAGGCCTTGGCGGGCCGACACCGGCGTCGCCATGTGCTCGGCCGGCGTGTGGTCGAGGAAACGCCCCAGCCCGCGGACGCAGAACTGCCGGTAACCCCGTGTAAAAAGAATGAACTCGTGCCAGGCCACGTCCACCGCCTGGCTCGGCATGGACACCATGCGCCCCTGGGCCGCATTGGCTGCACGAAAGAAGGTACGCAGCTCGCCGGTGACCAGGTCTACCTGCTCGGCGCTGAGATGGGGATAGGTCTGCCTGAGCTTGCGACCCAGGCTGGCCGGAAACTGGAAGGCGCCCAGGAAACGCTCCCGCGCCTTGAGGCGCCACTTACGCCAGATGAACGCCAGCGCTCCGAACAAGGCCCCGGCCAGCAGCAGCTTGGGCAGCCAATGGCGCCACGCCTCGCCGCCCGTCATCAGGGCGATCCCCACCAGCAGCGCCACCACGAGCATCCCGCCGAGCCTGTTCTCTTTCACCGCATCCATCGCCGCGCGCCTCCCAATGCACCGCGGCAGATTTTATCGGTTGCCAGCCCGTTTTAGATGCCATATCCATAGCCTTCATCACCGTTCCTTAACAAAACCGCAGCCGCCCCGTAACCCACGCTTCTTAGTCTTGCCTTGAAGACCCCATTCCGAGCTATTCCAATCAATTCCGGGTCGTTCGCCCTCCAGGAGAGTCCATGAAGAACTTTTTGCGCGCCCTTGAAATCCAGCGGTGGGACGATCATCGCTTCTACCACCACAGCCGGATGAACCAGACCCTGCACTTCATCAGCGCAGTGAGCTTTCTGGTGGCCTATTCGCTGCTCTTCGTCGATCCGGTGAAGGCGGCGCTGATCGGCTGGCTGATCTCGATGGTCACCCGTCAGTCCGGCCATTTCTTCTTCGAGCCTCTCGGCTACGACGAGGAGAACCAGGTCACCAATGATTACAAGGAAGCCGTGAAGGTCGGCTACAACCTCAAGCGCAAGGTCGTGCTGCTGTCGATCTGGGCCTTCATTCCGGTCGCCCTGTGGCTCAACCCGACGATGTTCGGCCTGTTCGAGGCCCACACCGGCGTCGGTGGCTTCATCGACCACCTGGGCCTGATGTGGCTGGGCCTCGGCGTCGCCGGCCTGCTGTTCCGCACGGTCCACCTGTTCTTCCTGAAGGACGTGCAGACCGGCCTGGTGTGGATCACCAAGATCCTCACCGACCCGTACCACGACATCAAGCTGTATCACAAAGCACCGCTGTACCTGCTGCGCGACCTGCGCGCCCGCCAGGCGGCGTAAGCCCTTCCGGCGCCGCTCCAGCCCCATGGGCGGAGCGGCGTTTTCACGTCTACTTCCCGAGGAAGCGATGGCTCAGCATCTCCTTCAGGATGCGCCGGCGGATGCCCTTGTTGGTCACGCTGCCGTCGTTCCACCACCAGCCGTCCGCCTCCATCCGGCGCGCGGCGGCGACGAAGCGTTCGGCGACCGCCTCGAAGTCCGCGTCGGTGTAGTTGAGGCTGAAGATGAAGCGGCCCGTGCCGACCCAGCTGAGGGCCAGCCCTTCGGCTCGCAGGTAGTACTGCAGCATCCAGTTGTAGCGGCTCGGGCGGGTGTAGAAGACCGTCCAGATCGACGACACGTTAGCCACCTGCACCGGCAGGCCCTCGGTCTTGAGGCGCAGGTTGAGGCGCTCCGCGCGGCTGTTCCAGCGATCATCCAGCCCGGCGTAAAGGGCCTGCACCTCGGGCGTCTCGATGCGCTCCAGGAACTCGGCCATCGCGCCCATCACGTAGGGATGGGAGTTGAAGGTGCCGCGTGCAAAGCAGATGTCCGCCGGGCGCTCGTCGCGGAAGCGCTTCATCAGCTCGCGCTGGCCACACACCACGCCGATCGGCATGCCGCCGCCGAGGGTCTTGCCGTAGGTGACCATGTCGGCCTGCACGCCGAAGTACTCCTGCGCGCCGCGCTGCGCCAGCCGGAAGCCGACGAAGACCTCGTCGAAGATCAGCACGATGCCGCGCTCGGTACACACCTGGCGCAGCGCCTTCAGCCATGCGGTGTAGGCCGCCCGGTCGAAGCCCGCCTTGCGCGAACTGTCCACCAGCGACGAATCCCCCGGCGCCGCGCCGTTGGGATGCAGCGCCTGCAGCGGGTTGATCAGCACGCAGGCGATGTCCTTGCGTCGGCGCAGCACGCGCAACGCATCCTCGTGCATGTCCTTCAGCGTGTAGGTCTGGTTGGCCGCCACCGGGTTGCCGACCCCCGGCTGCACGTCGCCCCACCAGCCGTGGTAGGCGCCGCAGAAGCGCACCAGGTGGGTCCGGCCGGTGTGGTAGCGGGCCAGGCCCACGGCCTGCATCACTGCCTCGGTGCCGGACATGTGGAAGGACACCTCGTCCAGCCCGGAGATCGCCTTCAGGCGCTGCACGTTGTAGGCCAGCAGCGGATGGTAGGCGCCGAGCACCGGGCCGAGGGCCTCCACGCGCGCCGCACCACGGGCCATGCAGTCCTTGTAGAAGTCGTAGCCGAACACATTGACACCGTAGGAGCCGGTCAGGTCGTAGAAGACGTTGCCGTCCAGGTCGGTGACCGTCACACCGCTCGACGCCTTCACGAAGGAACCGCCCTTGAGGTGCTGGCGCACCAGCCGGCTGTACTGGAAAGGCACCCGGTAGGCGCCGGTGAACTGCATGTCCGACACGCCTTCCTGGGTCTCGGCGCTCATGGCCGCGCTGGCCGCGAAACGCGTGCGGTGCAGCTCGGCCAGGCGGAAGAAGGCTTCCTTGCGCCTGGCCGCCACCTCCGCCGGCGCATCGTCGCTGCGAAAGAAGGTCGCCTCGTCGTATTCGTAGAACGGCAGCAGCTTTGCCACCCGGCGCGACATCTTGGCGTGCCCCGCCAGCGACGGGTGCTTGCCCTTCGACAGCTCCAGCCGGCGCTTCGCCTTCATCACCAGGCCCGGCAGCGCCAGCGCCCCGAGTCCGGCCAATACCAATGCATCTTCCACGTAGAGCACTCCGCAACTGAAAGATGAACGATTTAACCGACCCCAGTTACAGAACCATGAAAAGTCCCCGCCTGCTTGCCCGCCTCACCGATCAGGAAGACCTCAACTTCCTGCTCACCAACCGCCTGCCGCGTGCGCTGCTGACCCGTTTCGTCGGCTGGTTCAGCAAGATTGAACATCCCCTCGTTGCACGCCTCTCCATCGCCATATGGAAAGCCTTCGCCGACCTGGACCTGTCGGAAGCCAAGAAGCAGGAATTCCGCAGCATGCACGACTGCTTCACGCGGGAGCTGAAGGACGGCGCGCGCAACATCGATGGCGACCCGATGGTGCTCAGCAGCCCTTGCGATGCCATCGTCGGCGCCTGCGGCACGCTCGACGGCGTCACCGCCCTGCAAGCCAAGGGCGCGCCCTACCCGCTCATCGACCTGCTCGGCGACCCGGCGCAGGTGGACACCTACCGGGACGGCAGCTACGTGACCCTGCGCCTCAAGTCGAGCATGTACCACCGCTTCCATTCCCCGGCGGAGCTGCAGGTGGAGCACGTCACCTACATCTCCGGCGACGTGTGGAACGTCAATCCGCCGGCTCTCAAGCGGGTCGAGCGCCTGTACTGCAAGAACGAGCGGGCAGTGATTCGCACCCGTCTCGCCGACGGCACCCCGCTGACCCTGGTGCCGGTGGCGGCAATTCTCGTCGCCAGCATCCGCCTGCACTGGCTGGACGTGCTGCTGCACATCCGCTACCGGGGCCCCAACGAGATCCCGGGCACCGCCCGCTTCGCCAAGGGCCAGGAGATGGGCTGGTTCCAGCACGGGTCGACGATCATCGTCTTCGCGCCAAAGGGCTTCAGCCTGTGTGCCGGCATCGGCGAAGGCAGCCCGATCCGCATGGGCGAGCCGCTGCTGCGCCGACCGGACGCCGCTTGAGCACGTAGGGCACAAATCCGGCCCCAATAACTATTCGATAACAGAAATCAGCCTATTCGATAGATTGCGTTTTCAAAATAGTTAGCGTCTTCCACACTTGATCTACATCAAATCAAATCAGGAGACGCCATGAACACCACCCCCAACGCGCTGCCGGTCATCATCGCCGGTGGCGGCATCGGCGGCCTCGCCGCCGCCCTCGCCCTGACCCGCCGGGGCTTCTCCGTCAAGGTGCTCGAACAGGCCGCGCAGATCGGCGAGATCGGCGCCGGCATCCAGCTCGGCCCCAACGCCTTCCACGCCTTCGACGCCCTCGGTGTCGGCGACAAGGCCCGCAGCCGCGCCGTATACACCGACTACATGGTCATGCACGACGCCCTCGACGAAACCGTCGTCGGCCGCATCCCCACCGGCGAGGCCTTCCGCAAGCGCTTCGGCAATCCCTACGCGGTGATCCACCGGGTCGACGTGCACCTGTCCCTCCTCGAAGGCGCCCAGGAAACCGGCCGCGTCGAGTTCCTGACCTCCACCCACGTCAGCCGCATCGAGCAGGACGCCGACAGCGTGACGGTGTACGACCAGCACGGCAATGCCCACAAGGGCATCGCGCTGATCGGCGCCGACGGCGTGCGCTCGGTGGTGCGCGAGCAGTTCGTAGGCGATCCGGCCCGCGTCACCGGCCACGTGGTGTATCGCGCCGTGGTGGACAAGAAGGACTTCCCGGAAGACCTGCAGTGGAACGCCGCCAGCATCTGGGTCGGCCCCAACTGCCACCTGGTTCACTACCCGCTGCGCGGCGGCGAGCAATACAACGTGGTGGTCACCTTCCACAGCCGCCAGCAGGAGGAATGGGGCGTCACCGAAGGCAGCGCCGAGGAAGTGCAGAGTTACTTCCAGGGCATCTGCCCGAAGGCCCGCCAACTGATCGAACTGCCCAAGAGCTGGAAGCGCTGGGCCACCGCCGACCGCGAACCCATCGGCCAATGGACCTTCGGCCGCGTGACCCTGCTCGGCGACGCCGCCCACCCGACCACCCAGTACATGGCCCAGGGCGCCTGCATGGCGATGGAAGACGCCGTCACCCTCGGCGAAGCCCTGCGCGTCCACGACAACGACTTCGTCAAGGCCTTCGACCTCTACCAGCGCTCCCGCGTGGCCCGCACCGCCCGCATCGTGCTGTCGTCCCGCGAGATGGGCCGCATCTACCACGCCAAGGGCGTCGAGCGCCTGGTACGCAACGACCTGTGGAAGGGCCGCAGCGCGGAGCGCTTCTACGACGCGATGGAATGGCTGTACGGCTGGAACGCCGACAACTGCCTGGCCAAAGACTGAGCCCCATCCATCCGAACCCGAACAGGAAGCCGACCATGCAAGACCAAAGCCGTTTCGACACCCTGGGGCGCCTGGAAGACCTGCCCCTCGACTACCGCGAGGCGCTCACCCGCCAGAACCTCGTACCCCTGTGGCCGAGCCTGCGCGCGGTACTGCCCGCCGGCAAGCCGCAGCCCAACACCCGGCCGATCCACTGGCCCTACGAAACCCTGCGTCCGCTGCTGATGCAGGCCGGCGAGCTGACCCCCATCGAGAAGGCCGAGCGCCGCGTGCTGGTGCTCGCCAACCCCGGCCACGGCCTCGAGAAGATGCAGGCCAGCGCTGCGATGTACCTGGGCATGCAGCTGCTGCTGCCCGGCGAATGGGCACCGGCCCACCGCCACACCCCGAATGCGGTGCGGATGATCGTCGAAGGCGAAGGCGCCTACACCACCGTCGATGGCGAGAAGTGCCCGATGAGCCGCGGCGACCTGATCCTCACCCCAACCGGCCTGTGGCACGAGCATGGCCACGACGGCGACGGCCCGGTGGTGTGGCTGGACGTACTCGACCTGCCGCTGGTGTATTACATGGAGGCCTCCTACCACATCGACGGCGAGCCCCAGACCGTCAAGCCCGGCCGTGGCGACCGTGCCTACGCCCGCGCCGGCGTGGTGCCGACCCAGGTGTTCCAGCGTTCCAACAAGGCTTACCCGATGCTGCGTTACCCGTGGGTCGAAGCCCGCGCCGCACTGGAAGCCCTGGCCGCCGACCAGCCGGAACTGGATGCCGTGCAGGTCACTTACACCAATCCGGAAACCGGCAGCGACGCGCAGAACATTCTCGGCTTCTACGCACTGATGCTGCGCCCCGGCCAGACGCTCGACCTGCCCGTGCGCTCGCCGGCGATGGTCTTCCACCTGATCGAGGGCGGCATCGACGTGAGCATCGGCGACAACAGCTTCGCCCTTGCCGAAGCCGACACCTGCTGCGCGCCCGGCTACACCCCGGTGCGCCTGCGCAACCGCTCCGCCAACACCCCGGCCTTCGTCTTCATCGCCGACGAAACGCCGCTGCACCGCAAGCTCGGCGTCTTCGAAAACCGCGGCTGAACCACCTCACACACCCCATACCAAGGACAACAGACATGACCCAACAGACCTACCTGTGGAACCCGCAACCCGTCTTCTCCCTGCCCGTGCAGGGCAGCGAGGCGCGCCTCCCCGTCAAGCGCATCTTCTGCGTCGGCCGCAACTACCACGCCCACGCCATCGAGATGGAGCGCCCGGTGGACAAGGCCACGATGCGGCCCTTCTACTTCATCAAGGACTCGTCCACCCTCGTCGAATCCGGCGCCACCGTGCCCTACCCGGCCGGCACTCAGAACTACCACTACGAGATGGAACTGGTGGTGGCCATCGGCCGCAGCGGCTTCCGCGTCACCGAGGCCGAAGCCGGCGAACTGATCTACGGCTACGCCGCCGGCCTCGACATGACCCGCCGCGACCTGCAGCTGGTGGCCCGCGAACAGGGCCGTCCGTGGGACCTGGGCAAGAACTTCGAGAAGTCCGCGGTGTGCAGCGAGATCATCCCGGCCGGCGAGCACGGCGTGCTGGAAACGGGCGCCATCAACCTGACCGTCAATGGCCAGACCAAGCAGTCCTCCGACCTCTCCAAGCTGATCTGGAACATCCGCGAGCTGATCGTCGACCTGTCCCAGTTCTACCACCTGGAACCGGGCGACCTGATCTACACCGGCACGCCGGAAGGCGTCGGCGCGGTGAAGCCGGGCGACACCATCATCGGCCACGTGGATGGCGTCGGCGACGTCCGCCTGACCGTCGGCGCCCCCGAGTAAGCCATGAAGCTGCACAACTTCTTCCGCAGCGGCACCTCGCACCGGCTGCGCATCGCGCTGAACCTGAAGGGGCTGGACTACGAGTACCTGCCGGTGGACCTGCGCACCGAGCAGCACCTGGACCCGGCCTTCAAGGCGCTCAACCCGCAAGGGCTGGTGCCGGCGCTGGAAACCGGTGGGCAGGTGCTGATCCAGTCGCCGGCCATCATCGAATGGCTGGAGGAGCGCCACCCCGAACCGCCGCTGCTGCCGAAGGATGCCGACGCCCGCGCCCGCGTGCGGGCCCTGGCGGCCATCGTCGGCTGCGACATCCACCCGATCAACAACCGGCGCATCCTGGAATACCTGCGCCACACGCTGCACTGCGACGAGGCGGCCATCAACGCCTGGTGCGCCACCTGGATCAGCGCCGGCTTCGACGCCCTCGAAGCCCTGCTGGCCGCCGACCCGCAACGCGGCCCCTTCTGCTACGGCAACACGCCGACGCTGGCCGACGTGTACCTGGTGCCCCAGGTGGAAAGCGCCCGCCGCTTCAAGGTGGATATGGCCCGCTGGCCGCTGATCCAGGCCGTCGACAGCGCCTGCCAGCAGCTCGACGCTTTCCGCCGCGCGGCGCCGGCCGTGCAGCCCGACGCCGGCTAAACCCAGCCACCACAACATCTAGAGCGCGCACCGCGATACCGCCCGGTATCGCGGATGCCCCGGTACGTCCATCCAAACGAGACGGAGACAAACAATGCCCACCCCGCGCACCGTGAACGTCACGGACTTCATCGCCCAGCACGCCCTCAGCCCCTACCAGGTACTGATCATCGTGCTGTGCTTCCTGATCGTCGCCATCGACGGCTTCGACACCGCCGCCATCGGCTTTCTGGCACCCGCCATCCGCGCCGAATGGCAGCTGACGCCGGGCGACATCGCGCCGCTGTTCGGTGCCGGCCTGGCCGGCCTGATGGCGGGCGCCTTCCTGTTCGGCCCCCTCGCCGACCGCTTCGGGCGCAAGAGCGTCCTCATTACCTGCGTGCTGTTCTTCGGCCTAGCCAGCCTGCTATCGGCCTACTCCAACTCGGCCTCCGAACTGGTGATGTGGCGCTTCCTGACCGGCCTCGGCCTGGGCGGCGCGATGCCCAACTCGGTGACGCTGACCTCCGAGTTCTGCCCGGACAAACGCCGCGCCTTCCTCGTCACGGCGATGTTCTGCGGCTTCACGGTCGGCTCCGCGCTGGGCGGGCTGGCCTCGGCCCATCTCGTCGAAGCCTACGGCTGGCGCTCGGTGCTGATGCTTGGCGGCGTGCTGCCGCTGGCGCTGCTGCCAGTGCTGGTCTGGCGCCTGCCGGAATCGGTGCGCTATCTGGTGATGGAGAACAAGGGCTTCCACCGGGTCGCCGCCACGCTGCGCCGCATCGATCCCACCCAGAACTTCGACGGGGCGCGCTTCATCGCCAGCCACCACAAACCCGTCGGCATGCCGGTTGGCCACCTGTTCCGCCCCGACCTGCTGCGCGGCACCCTGCTGCTGTGGCTGACCTTCTTCATGAGCCTGCTGGTCATCTACCTGCTGTCGAGCTGGCTGCCGACCTTCATCAAGAGCACCGGCGTGTCCCTGAAGACCGCCTCGCTGGTGACGACGATGTTCCAGGTCGGCGGCACGGTCGGCGCCATCGTGCTCGGCTGGCTGATGGATCGCGTCACGCCGCACCGGGTCCTGGCCACCAGCTACATGCTCGCTGGCCTGTTCATTGCTGCAATCGGCAGCCTCTCTGGCAACCCCGTTCTGGCCGGCCTGGCGGTGTTCTGCGCCGGCTTCTGCGTGTCCGGCTCCCAGGTCGGCGCCAACGCCCTGTCCGCCAGCTTCTACCCGACGGACTGCCGTGCTACCGGCGTCAGCTGGGCCAACGGCGTCGGCCGGATGGGCTCGGTGCTCGGTTCGGTGGGTGGCGGCGCAATGCTGACGATGAACCTGCCGCTGTCGTCGGTGTTCATGATCGTCGGTCTACCGGCGGTGGTCGCCGGCCTCACGATGCTGATGTTCGGGCTGCAACGCAGCCGGCAACAAGCCGTCCAGCCGACGACGGCCTGACTGGACGCGGCGGCCGGCAGCTCGACGCGGCGCGGCCGCCGCAGGCATGGATTTTTCACATTCCAGGCGACGAAGGAGTGGCGATCAGGCATTCTTATGGGTGTTCACCTGCCACAACCCCATTGAGCTTCAAGAAATGAAATCGTCCCCTGATAATCACGCGCTGACCACCGACAACGTCCATTCCGACCGCCGCTTCGGCGTCGAGCATGGCGGCATCCACAAACCGATCCACACTTCGGTGCAATACGGTTTCGACCGGGTCGAGGATCTGATCGGCGCGTTCCAGGGCACCTACAAGGGCGGCTACCAGTACGCCCGCCAGGGCACACCGACCACGGCCGCCCTCGAAGCCAAGATCACCGCGCTGGAGAACGGCGTGGGCACCGTGTGCTTCGCGACGGGCATGGGCGCCATCTCGGCGGTCTTCCTGACGCTGCTGCGCGCCGGCGATCATCTCGTTGCCAGCCGTTACATCTTCGGCAACACCAACAGTCTCCTCGGCACGATGGAAGGCCTGGGCATCGCGGTGGACAAGGTCGACGCCTGTTCCGTCGAAGCCGTTGCCGCGGCCATCCGGCCGGAAACGCGCATGGTTTTCGTCGAGACGATCGCCAATCCGCGCACCCAGATCGCCGATCTGGCAGGCATCGGTGAGTTGTGCCGCCAGCGCGGGCTTATCTTCGTTGTCGACAACACGATCACCTCGCCGGCGCTGTTCCGGCCCCGCGCCGTCGGCGCCAGCCTAGTGATCAACTCGCTGACCAAGACCATCGCCGGCCACGGCGAAGCCCTCGGCGGCGCCGTCACCGATACCGGCCTGTTCGACTGGGCGCCCTATCCGAACATCTTCGCCCCCTACCGCAAGGGCGATCCCAAAGCCTGGGGCCTCGTGCAGATCCGCAAGAAAGGCCTGCGCGACACCGGCGCCACCCTGTCGTCCGAGCAGGCGCACCGCATCAGCGTCGGCAGCGAAACCCTCGCCCTACGCGTGCAGCGGGCCAGCAGCACGGCGCTGGCGCTGGCCCAGTGGCTCGAACGCCATCCGAAGATCGATGCGGTCCACTACCCCTTCCTGCCGTCGCACGCCCAGCACGAACGCGCCAAGTCCCTCTTCGCGGCCGGCTCGTGGCTGCTCAGCTTCGAACTGAGCGACCCGACGACGCTGGTCGAGGTGCTCAACCGCCTCAGCCTGCCGATCAAGGCCACCGGCCTGGGCGACACGCGCACGCTGATCATCCCGGTCGCCCCCACCATTTTCTGGGAAGCGGGTCAGGAAGCACGCGCCGCGATGGGTATCGCCGAAGGCCTGATCCGTCTCTCGATCGGTCTCGAAGACGAAGCCGACTTGATCGCCGACTTCGAGCGCGCCCTGGCTTGATTGAGAAAAAACTGTCGATTACCGGGAGGGATCCCTCCCGGCACGCCGGCTCTCCTCATGCTCGGCCCACAGGGCATTGAGGATGGCCAGCAACACCGCGAAGCCGATTCCCAGAATCCAGGCGAAATACCACATCTGTCGTTCTCCTCAATAAGCCGAATGGCTGTTTTCCCGCACGTAGGCGGCGGTCACCTTGCCGCCCATGACGCGGTAGGCCCAGGCGGTGTAGGTGATGATGATCGGCATGAACAGCAGCGTCGCCACCAGCATGATGGTCAGCGTGAGCTGGCTGGAGACGCTGTCCCATACCGTGAGGCTGGCGTTGGGGTCGATGGACGACGGCAGGATGAACGGAAACAATGCCGCCCCCGCCGTGCCGATGACACCGACGATGGCCAGCGCCGAGGCCCAGAAGGCCGCCATCGTGCGCCCGGAGCGCGCCAGTGCCTGGGCTGCCGGCACGGCTACGAAGGCCACGGCAGGCAACGCCAAGGTCAGCGGGTAATGCCGGTAATTGGCGAACCAAGCGCCGGCTTCGCGCACGACGGTCTTGGCGAGGGGATTCGGCTGGGCCGCCGTATCCAGCGCAGAGCGGATCACATAGCCCGGAATCCCCATCCATAACCACACGCCGGCCGCTGCAAAGGCCAGCAGCATCAATCCGCCGAAGAAACCGGCAGCCCTCAGCGCGCGCCACTGGAGCTCGCCCTGCGTGCGATGGGCCAGGTAGATCGCGCCATGGAAGCTGATCATCGCCGACGACACCACGCCGCACAGCAGCGCGAACGGGCTGAGCAATTCCCAGAACGAGCCCGAATAGGTGGACACCAGCTGCGTATCGAAGCTGAACGGCACGCCGAGAAAAAGATTACCGAAGGCCACGCCGAAGATCAGCGGCGGCACCGCCCCACCGACGAACAAGCCCCAGTCCCAGGTGCGCCGCCAGATCGGGTTGTCGATCTTGCTGCGGTAATCGAAGCCCACCGGCCGGAAGAACAGCGCCCACAGCACCGCCAGCATGGCCCAGTAGAATCCGGAAAAGGCCGTCGCATAGACCAGCGGCCAGGCCGCGAAGATCGCCCCGCCGCCGGTGATGAACCACACCTGGTTGCCGTCCCAGTGGGGCCCGACGGTATTGATGATGACCCGCCGTTCCACATCGTCGCGGCCGACGAAAGGCAGCAGCGTGCCGACGCCCATGTCGTGGCCGTCCATAATCGCGAAGCCCACCAGCAGCACGCCGACGAGCAGCCACCAGATCAGTTTGAGAGTCGTGTAATCGAGCAACATGTGCATCTCCTTCAGGCGTGGGCCTCGTTGGCGTAACGGCCGGTCCCCAGGCTACCGGGGCCCTGCTTCGCGAAGCGGGTCATCAGGTACATCTCGACGACCAGCAGCACCGTGTAGAAGCCAACGAAGCCGGCCAGCGAGCCGTACAGACTTTCCACGCTGAGGGTCGAAACGGAAAGATGGGTCGGCAGCACGCCGTAGATCGTCCACGGTTGGCGCCCGTATTCGGCGACGAACCAGCCCACTTCGCAGGCCAGCCATGGCACCGGCAGGAAATACACGGCCCAGCGCAGCAGCCAGGGCTTGTCGGCAAAGGTCCCTTTCACCGAGTACCACAGGGCCAGGCTGAACAGGGCCAGCATGCCGAAGCCGAAAGCCACCATCAGGCGGAAGCTCCAGAACATCGGCGTCACGCGCGGCACCGTGTCGTTCATCGCGCGATCGATCATCGCCGGCGTCGCCTGGCTCACGTCGGCGGTGTACTTCTTCAGCAGCAGCCCGAAACCCAGGTCGGCTTTGTGCCGCTCGAAGGCCTCGCGGGCGTGCGCGTCGTCCGGATTGCGGCGCAGGGCTTCGAGGGCTGTCACCGCGCCGATGCCGGCCACGATGCGTTCCCGGTTCCTGGCCTTGATCTCCTTGATGCCGGGAATCTCCTTGCTCAGGGAACGCGTACCGATGATGCCCATCACCCACGGGATTTCGATGGCGAAGTCGTTCTTCATCTCCGCCTCATTGGGGATGGCGACGAGATTGAACGCGGCTGGCGCCGGCTCGGTCTCCCACATCGCCTCAATGGCCGCCAGCTTGGTCTGCTGGGCCTCACCAACGGTGTAGCCCGACTCGTCACCGAGCACGATCACCGAGCACACCGACGCAAAGCCGAAGGCCGCCGCGATGCCGAAGCTGCGCTTGGCAAACTCCACGTCGCGCCCCTTGAGCAGATACCAGGACGAGATCGACAGCACGAACATCGCACCGGTCACGTAGCCGGCCGACACGGTATGCACGAACTTGGCCTGGGCATCCGGGTTGAACAGCAGCGCCCAGAAGTCGGTCATCTCCATGCGCATCGTCACGTAACTGAATTCCGCCCCCACCGGGTTCTGCATCCAGCCGTTAGCGATGAGGATCCACAGCGCCGACAGGTTGGTGCCCACCGCCATCAGGATCGTTACCAGCAAATGCTGCTTGCGGGACAGCCTGTCCCATGCGAAGAAGAACAGGCCGATCATCGTCGACTCGAGGAAGAAGGCCATCAGCCCTTCGATGGCCAGCGGCGCACCGAAGATGTCGCCGACGTAGTGGGAGTAATAGGCCCAGTTGGTACCGAACTGGAACTCCATCGTGATGCCGGTGGTGACGCCCAGCGCGAAGTTGATGCCGAACAGCTTGCCCCAGAAGCGGGTCATGTCCTTGTAGAGCTGCTTTCCGGTCATGACATAGACCGACTCCATGATTACCAGCAGCCACACCATGCCGATGGTCAGCGGCACGAACAGGAAGTGATAGAGCGCGGTGGCGGCAAACTGAAGGCGGGAAAGATCGACCACTTGCTCAGTGACCATGGCTGCCTCCCTGACCAGCCATGGGGCCGGCAAGATGCGCAGACATGGCCGCCGGATCGACCGGCACCTTTGCGTCGTGAACGAAGAACCACCACAGGGCGCCCAGCGCAATGGCCTTGGCGAGGAGGATCCAGCCCAGGTGGCGTAACAGGAATGAGTCAGTTGGGGTCATGGTTCGACTGCCTTGTTGGAAAATCAGACTTTGCTTATCAAGCGTCGTGCCATTCTGCCGAATTTCGACAAAGTCTTTTTACAACAAAGGCTTGAATTCGACTTTTCGCGACCATTAGTCGCAGGCCGGAGCCCACCTGGAGGCTGTCACGACAGTCACTGGCAGTCATAAATTGCGCAATGGCAGTATCTGGCAGCGTTTTGACGGCAGGTCAAACCACCATGACACGGACGTAGTCGTTGCGCCCCGGAACACCCCGGGCGCACTTCCTTCGAGACTCAAGCTGCTGCTGCGGTTCCACGAACGTCACCCCAGCAGCCAGACCACGGCAGCCCCGCCGACCACCAACTGCAGGAACAGGATCGCACCGAGCAGCAGCGCCCCACTGCCCGCCTGGCGGATGCGCGCCAGGCGGGTTTCCAGGCCGAGCGCAGCCATCGCAACAGTCAACAGCAACGTATCGACAGCACGTAGCGTCTCGATCTGCGCCGGAGAGCACAGATGCAAGGAATTAAGGCCCACGACGGCCACGAAGCCCAGCGCAAACCACGGCACACGCACGCCTCCGGAGCCCACCTCCCCGCGTAACCGCAGAAACAGGCTCACGCCAAACAGGAACGGGGCCAGCATCATCACCCGCAGCATCTTCACGATCACCGCAGTGTCTTCCGCGCCGCCCCCCACCGCGTTGCCGATGGCCACCACCTGGGCTACCTCATGCACCGTCGCACCTGCGTAAACACCAAACATCTGCGCCGGCCAGTCGATGAGGCGCTGAAGACAGGGGTAGAGCACCATCGCCAGGGTGCCGAACAGGACGACCGTGCCGACCGCGGCGCTGGTCCGGTGGGGCTGCGCGCCGACAACCGGCTCGGTAGCCAGAATCGCCGCCGCACCGCAGATCGCGCTTCCGGCGGAGGTAAGGATCACGGTATGCGGATCGAGCTTGAGCCAGCGGGTTCCCACCAACCAGCCAACGAGCAGCGTGCTCACCATCATCAGCAGATCGGTCAGCAGCGCGTGCGAACCGACACCGACGATCTGCTGAACGCTCAAGTTGAACCCATAAAGGGCAACACCCGTCCGCAGCCCCCTCCCTTGCGCCAGCAGTACGCCAGGAGTGAAGCGCTGCCGAAGACGCTCCGGCAAGCCGTTGCCGAGCAGTGCGCCGAACAGGATCGCCAGCGTCAGTGGCCCGATGCCAAGATGGCCGATGAAACCCAGCCGACTGACCGTGTAAGCCATCGCAGCCAGGAGCGTGCACAGGCCAAGACCAATCAGCCATGACATGCGCGCGTGGAAATATGCAGAGAGATTCATTGACGCCGTCCTCGATGTGGAGCCGAGACATTAGCGTCAACTAATACATTAGATAAAATGGATTATTTAGAACACATACATCCGCAAAATAGATATGCAAAATCGTATGTGCAATGCAAAAAGGGACTGCATTTCTGCAGTCCCTTTTCATTTTTGGCGCGCCCGGCAGGATTCGAACCCACGACCCCTTGGTTCGTAGCCAAGTACTCTATCCAACTGAGCTACGGGCGCAACACTCACATGCTCAACCGACCGGAAACCCGGTGAAACCATTGCCTCTGCGGTTGAAAAGAGCCGCACTTAAGCGACTCTGGCAAAACTGGCGCGCCCGGCAGGATTCGAACCCACGACCCCTTGGTTCGTAGCCAAGTACTCTATCCAACTGAGCTACGGGCGCACACTTCACATTCAGCCAACCGGAAACCCGGCGAAAGCAATTTGCTTCCCGACTGAACAGAACCGCTATGAAGCGATTCTGGTAAAACTGGCGCGCCCGGCAGGATTCGAACCCACGACCCCTTGGTTCGTAGCCAAGTACTCTATCCAACTGAGCTACGGGCGCGCTGCGAAAGACCGGCATTATACATAGCTTCGGAGAAATTGGAAGCCTTTCGTTGCAGTTTGATGTCTTTCTCTTCAGCGCCCCGAAATTCGCCCTTTGGCGCCCTTCTTGCGTACCTGTCTGAATCAGGGCTTTTAGACGATCAAAACGGAGGGTTTGCGACACCACGCCCCGTTTTTGCGCCAGCCCTTGTCGATGATCCCACGCCCCAAGGAGCGCAAGATGTTCGTCCCCGTCTGCAAGCAGAACTATCTCTACGAAGGTGAAATGGTGCCGTGCATGGCCGGCACCAAGGAAGTCCTGATCGTCTGGGCCGACGGCGGCCAGCCGCGCGCCTTCGACGGCATCTGCCCGCACGGCACCTTTCCGCTGTCGAAGGGCATGTTCAATGGCCGGACGCTGGTGTGCCCGTCCCACAACTGGGTCTTCGATGCCCGCAACGGGCACGGCCTGTCGCCGACCGGCTGCCAGATTCCGGAATACGCGATGAAAGTCGAGGACGGCATGGTGTGGGTGGACACCGACGCCAGCGCGCTCAGCGCCCAGTGTGGGACTGGCGGTAGCGGGACGGACTGAGCCCCGTGCGGCGTTTGACGAAGCGGCAGAAATAGGCCGGATCGTCGAAGCCCAGGCTGGCCGCGATGCCGGTGACCGGTTCGGTTGTATATAGCAGCAACCGGCAGGCCTCGCGGGTCAGGCGTTCGTGGATCACGTCCAGCGCACTGCCGCCGCACTCCGCGCGGGTCAGGCGGTTGAGCCGCGGCGTGCTCACCCCCAGCTGGCTGGCGTAGCGGGCCACCGGCCAGTGCTCCAGGTAGTGGGCTTCGACCTGCAGCACGAAACGGGTGAACAGCGCCTGATGCAACGCTACCGGGCTCCCCTCCCCCAGCGCCTGCAAGCGGGCGCCGGCCTGGGCCAGGTGCCAGACGATGGTCTGGGACAACCAGCGCAAGGGCGGCGAGCCGGCCATGCCCGGGCTCATGAATTCCGCGCTGAGTTCGCGCAGCAGCGCGTCCAGCCGCCCTGCCGTCGGATCTTCCGCATCGAAGCGCAATACGCGCGGCCCGGCGAACAGCTCGCGCAGGGCTTTCCCGACCGTTTCCAGCTCGCCCTCTACAAGGAAGTGGCCGCCCAGCGTGAGCACGCGCCCCTGGGTCTCCGGCGCAAAGCGGAAGCCATGCACCGTGCCCGGCGGAATGATCACCGCCGCCGGCCCCGTCACCTCCTGGCGGCCGGCATCCAGCGCGACGCTCGCCGTTCCCTCCGTAATCCACACCACCTGGTACAGGCCGTGGTGCAGGTGAGGCTGGATTTCCCAGTCGTGGATGCGGCTGCGGGACTGGATTTCTTCAATATGGAGAAGCTCGCGCACTGGCTCAGCCGCTTCACCATATAAGGTGAAGCTCGGGATGAGCGGCTTGGGGGCGACGAAGCGGGACCTGACGCGCATGTCCATGCGTAGCGCCTCAGGAAAGAAAGTCCGCCGGTATCCGGCCGGCCTCGCCATACAGCACGAAACCCGAATGCCACACGGGGAAATGCGGGAAGAGATGCATCACGGAACTCCGGAAGCGGCACGACGCCAGCACTGGCGCCGATTATGACGCCGCCTCCATCCCGCAGACAGTACGCGGGCCCACTAGCAGCTAGACAATTCCGCTATGGCCCGCTTGTCGTGGATCAGTTACCGATCAGCCCTGCCAGCCTTCGAACGGCAGGCCAACGTAGTTCTCCGCCAGCGATGCCGCCGCGGCGCGGGAGCTGACCGTGTATTCCAGCTGCGACCGGCGGAAGCGCCGGGTAATGGTGTCCTCGCCGTCGAAGTCGTGCAGCATGTTGGTCATCCACCAGCTGAAGTGCTCGCCGCGCCACACCCGCTTGACGGCGCGGGTGCTGTAGCTGTCGAGTCCGGCACGGTCGTCGCGGCGGTAGAAATCGACGATCGCCTTGCTGAGCAGGACCACGTCCCCCGCCGCCAGGTTGAGGCCCTTGGCACCGGTCGGCGGCACGATGTGGGCGGAGTCGCCGGCCAGGAACAGGCGGCCGTGCTGCATCGTCTCGCAGACAAAGCTGCGCATCGCGATGATGCCCTTCTGGAAGATGCGCCCCTCCTTCAGCTGCCAGCCATCGTCGTTGGCCAGGCGGGCGCGGAATTCGGCCCAGATGCGGTCGTCGGACCAGTTGTCCGCGCTGTCGTTGGGATCGCACTGAAAATACATGCGCTGCACATCCGGCGTGCGCGTGCTGACCAGCACAAAGCCGCGGTCGCTCTGCGCGTAGATCAGCTCGTCGCTGGACGGCGGCGCCTCGCACAGGATGCCGAACCAGCCCGCCGGATAGACCTTCAGGTGCTCCTGGCGGATAGATGCCGGGATCGCCTGGCGGGACGGGCCGTGGAAGCCATCGCAACCGCCGATGAAGTCGCACTGGATCTCCTGCGGCGCACCGTCCTTGCTGTAGCGGATGGACGGCTGCGTGCCGTCGATGCCGTGCAGGCTCACGTCCGATACGCCAAACTCGATGGTCGTGCCGTTGGCGAGCACCGCCGCCACCAGATCCTTGATTACCTCGTGCTGCGGATAGACGATGATCGACTTGCCGCCGGTCAGCTCGGGCAGGTCGATGCGGTGGCGCTTGCCGCCGAAGGACAGTTCGATGCCGTTGTGTACATAGCCTTCGCGCACCATGCGCTCACCGACGCCCAATTCCTTGAGCAGCTCGACGGTGGGGTGTTCCAGCACGCCGGCCTTGATGGTCGCCTCGATGTCTTCCCGCGAGCGCTGCTCGACGATCACCGATTCGATGCCCTGCAGATGCAGCATGTGGGAAAGCAGCAGCCCCGCCGGGCCCGCGCCGATGATGCCAACCTGGGTCTTCGTCATGTCCTTGTCTCCTGTCAGAGTTGTTGTGTTCGACAGGACGCAGGTTACGGACAGACATAGACCGCTTGAATGGACGAATCAGCGGTACGAATTGCACTTTTGGAACGACTGCGGCCGGCAACCATCGCCCCTGCGAAAGCCAGCTCAAACCGGCCCGGCTTCGCACATCAGATCGGCGACCAGGCCACGCAGCCAGCGGTTGGCCGGATCGTTGTGGAAACGCTCGTGCCAGTGCTGGCGTACCGAGTATTCCGGCAAGGGATACGGCACCGGGAAGCAGCGGAAGCGCCCGCGCCCGGCCAGTACCTCGCCGAGGCGCTTGGGAATGGTCAGCAACAGCTCAGTCTGCTCGATGAAAAAGGCCACGCCGACGAAATTGGGGATCCGCAAGGCCACCCGCCGGCGGATGCCCTGGCGGGCCAGCTCCTGGTCCACGATCAGGTGCCCGGTGCCCTGGGTGCTGACCAGCGCGTGCTCTTCCGCCTCGAACTGCTCGCGGGTCAGGCCATCGCGAATACGCGGATGGTCGGCGCTCACCATGCACACATAGTGCTGGCGGAACAGCGCCTGCTGGTAGAAGCCCGCCTCCAGCTGCGGGATGAAGCCAATGGCCAGATCGGCCCGCCCGCTCTCGAGCAGTTCGGAGGTGTCCGGCGACAGCGGCAGCACCTCGATCTGGATCCGCGGCGCCACCTCGCGCAGGCGCCGCCACAGGCCCGGCATGATCACCAGCTGGCTGATGTCGGTCATGCAGATGCGGAAACAGCGGCTCGACTCCGAAGGGTCGAACTCGGTGCGCTGTCCCAGCACCCGGTCCAGCGCCTGCAGCGCCTCACGCACCGACTCGATCAGGGATTCGGCCAGCGGCGTCGGCTCCATACCCCCGGCGGTGCGCACGAACAGCGGATCGCCGAACAGCTCCCGCAGCTTGCCCAGCGCAATGCTCACCGCCGGCTGCCCCATGTTCAGCGTCTCCGCCGTACGGCTCACGCTGCGGGACTTGAAGACTTCATCGAAGACGCTGAGCAGGCGGACGTCGAGGGGGTTCATGAGTGGTGACCTAGTTCTCGGCGGGGAACGTCCATCTTACTGCAGTGCCGTCACGCCCGACCATCACACCATCCGCGGGAGACCAGGAAAACACAAATGTCATGTTGACATGAAAATGACATTAACTTAGAAAGACAGGCTTTACGGCACTAATGGCATCGAGCGCTCATGACCTCTCCTCTCGCATCGGCCCTGTCCAGCCTCCTCAACGCTCTCAGCCAGGCAAACTCCATCCTGAGGCTGCGGTTTCCTGACGACGCAGCAGCAGCTGTTACGCGCCTGGTGCCTTACCAGCTCGCCGGCGAGGAGGCCATCTGCGACGGCGTCCGCTATCGCCTGCAATGCCTGGCCGATGACAACCGGATCCATCTGACCGAGCTGCTGGGCCTTCCCGTGGCGGTAACCATCGGTGACGACCGCGGCGGACGCCGGCTGATCAGCGGCATCGTCACCTCCGCCGAACAACGCCTGTCCGACGGCGCAGCAACCGCCCTCGAAATCGTCTTCGAGGATGCCCTCTCCATACTCCGCCAGCGCAGCACCTGGCGGGTGTTCTGCGAAACCTCGGTCATCGAGATCACAGAGCAGATCCTTGCCGAACACATCCGCGGCAACACAGTCTTCGCCCAGGCCTTCAAGTTCGTCATCACCGGCCTCCAGAAGAGTTACCCGAAGCGCGCCTTCACGCTGCAGGCCGGCGAGAGCGACCAGGCCTTCCTCACCCGTCTGTGGCGCCAGGAAGGCATCACCTGGAGCTTCCAGTTCGCGCTGGACAAGGATGTCCCGCAACACACGCTGCTGCTCACCGACCGACCCGGCGCCTTTCCCGACAACCCCGCCGGCACCGTGCACTTCCACCGCGCCGACGCGACCGAAGAGCACGACACCGTCGTCGCCTGGCGTGCCTGGCAGACGCAGGCGCCCTCCTCCGTCGCCCGCGCCTGCTTCGACTACAAGGCAGTCCGCGCCACGGAGAACATCCAACCCACCGTGCTCAAGCAAGGCAAGGCCGGCAATGCGCTGGCCAGCACACTGACCAACTACCACTACGATGCACCACAGCACGCCGCCGGTAACGCCCACTACGATGAAATGGGCCGCGCCCGCATCCTGGCCCACGAGTTCGCAGCTTCAGGCTGGCGCGGCGAATCGGTGGTCCGCCAGTTCGCCCACGCGACGGTCTTCGGCCTCCGAGAGCACCCGGAGATCGACGCCTGGCCCGACGACAAACGGAAATTCACGCTGACCCGGCTTCAGCTCTACGCCCGCAACAACATTCCGCTTGACCCGCTACTGGAGCGCCGCCTCATCGAAGGCTGGGACATTCCCGGCAATGACGGCAACGCGGAAGCACGGGCGGATGCGCCGATCTACTACAACCGTTTCGAATGCGTCCAGCAGGACACCCCGGTCGTTCCCTTTTTCTCAGTCTCCGATGGACCTCGTATCGATATCCTCAGCGCCATCGTGGTCGGCGCAGAAGGCAGCGAAATCGATGTGGACGACCGCGGGCGGGTCGCCGTGCGCTTCCCTTTCGCACGCCCGGAAGACCATCCCAACGGCTACGGCACCTCAGACACGCCGCGCGATTCGGCACGCATCCGCGTGATGCACCCGTGGGCCGACAATGCCTACGGCGCCGCCTTCTGGCCTCGCGTTGGCTCGGAAGTACTGGTCGGCTTTCTGCAAGGCGATCCATCCAGGCCGATCGTCCTCGGCGCCGCCTACAACGGCACCCACGAGCCGCCACGCTTCTCAGGCTACGGCAGCCTGCCCGCCAACAGCGCGTTGTACGGGCTGCGCAGCAAGGAGATCAAGGGCAGCGGCTACAACCAGTTGCGCTTCGACGACACCTCGGCGCAGATCAGCACCCAGCTTGCATCCGATTACACGG
This sequence comes from Zoogloea sp. GDB6, assembly GCF_056724105.1. Classification (NCBI taxonomy): domain Bacteria; kingdom Pseudomonadati; phylum Pseudomonadota; class Betaproteobacteria; order Rhodocyclales; family Zoogloeaceae; genus Zoogloea; species Zoogloea sp. GDB6. Next base: position 2,897,593 of record NZ_CM161497.1, read on the forward strand.
CCAGCCAGCTCAACCTCGGCTGGCTCGGCAAGCCCCGCCAGGAGGGACAGTCCGAAGCCCGCGGAGAAGGCTTCGAATTGGCCTCCGACGCAGCCGGCGCCCTCCGTGCCGCCAAGGGCCTGCTGCTGACCGCCTGGTCCCGCTTCAAGGCCTCCGGCGCCCAGTTGGACCGACAGGAACTGCTGGGCCTGATGGAAGAGCAGCTCGATTTCTTCAAGCAGATCGGTGACTACGCCGCCCAGCACGGCGGCAAGGCCAACGACAACGCACCCCATAGCCAGCTCCACAATGATCTGAAGAGCTGGGAAAACGGTTCCAACACCACCAAGGGCGGGGCCGGAGGCGGCGAGCCGCTGGTCGCCGTCAGCGCCCCGGCCGGCGTCTACCTCAACAGCCCCGAGGCCGTGGTAACCCATGCCGGCAAGAACGTAGACATCGTCGCCGGCCAGCACCTGCAATCGGCCTGCGCCGGCCGCCATACCCTCAACACCGGCAAGGGCATCGCGCTGTTCGCCCAGTCGGAAGGCATCAAGATCCTCGCCCACCACGGCAAGCTGGAACTCCAGTCCCAACACGGCGATACCCAGGTCAATGCCAGCCAGAACCTGAAACTCTCCGCCAGCGAAGGCAAGGTCCAGGTCATGGCCGCGGAGGAGATCCTCCTCGCCGAATCCGGCGGTGCCTACATCAAGCTGGCCGGCGGCCGTATCGAACTGGGCTGCCCCGGCGCTTTCACCGTCAAGGCCACCAGCCACCAATGGTCCGGCAGCGCCTCAGGCCAGACCGACCTGCCCAAGTTCTCCGCCGGCGACCTCGGCCGCACGCCCGTGCTGGTCCGCGCCACCGACGGCCAACCCGTCAGCGGCATCCCCTACTCGATCACCCGCCCCGACGGCAGCACCCTGTCCGGCCACACGGATGCCGCCGGCAAGACCTCCGCCCTCGAAGGCAGCACCTTCGAGCAAATCAGCGTGCAGTTCTTCGCCCCCGACCAATAACCGACCCTGTCCTTCGCCATGATTGCCCCCGGACTCAACACACCCCAGCCCCTGGCCACCGGCCAGTTCTTCACCAACCCCAGCCACAGCCACAAGAAGATCCCTAACCCCCTCCCGCTGCCCGGCGTGGTGATCTTCGTGCACGGCGTGAATTCGGACGGCGAATGGTTCGACGCCAGCGAAGAAGGCTTGTGCAAAGGGCTCAACAAACGGCTGGCCCGGCAATCGGAGCAGCTGGCGTGTCAAGGGCCGGTGGCTGGGCAGTTGACGGAAGTCCGATACACCGCTGAACTGACTCCAGACGGGTTTATCAGCCCCAAGCGCAGTGCCAAGAACTTCATCGAGACTTCGCAAACGCACTGGTCCCCCGTCATCCGCTTCCGTTGGGGCTATAAGGCCAGCAAGGACGATCTCAAGGTCTACGGCTCCAACATCTGGCTCAACGAGCAGGATTACTGGGGCGGCGGCCCCTTCGCCAACGGCTGCACCAGCCTGCCCGACCTTTGGAGCGAGGGAACGAACGACCGCCTGTTCCTATGGCTCACCGCCCAACACGTGAACCCGGTTCCGGGCCGCGATGTCTTTGCCTGCCCGCCGCGCGGCTACTACGTCTTCGCTGCGCTCAGGCTCGCCAAACTGGTCGCATCGATCCGCGCCAAGCAGGCGGACTGCCCGGTCACCATCGTCTGCCACAGCCAGGGAAACATGGTTGGCATCGCCGCAGCATTTCTCGGCGAACGCCTGGGCGACGCCGTTGCCGACAACTACATCCTGTGCAATCCGCCACTGAGCCTGCGGCGCGATAACCTCGCCGAGCAGTGGACTCAGCGCTACACCATCAGCACCACCAACCAGACGAGCGGACGCCAGACTTCTGCAGCCCGGAACGCAACGCTGGCCCACTACTTCGGGATTCTGCATGCACGCGCCAGCAAGGAGCAGGATGCGGCCAGCATCGACAAGGCCATGGCCAACGAGAACTGCCCGGTCGGAAGCCCATACAAGGCAGGAACGGACCGCAAGACCCACGGCTTCAAGGAGCGAACCTATGGCCGCGTCACCCTGTATTGCTGCCCCCACGATCAGGTCATCTCGGCAACACCGGTACAGGGTATCGGCTGGCTCGGCATGCACGCAGACGAAATCGAGGCATGCAACGGGAAAGACGTATTCAGCCAACGAGTCTTCGCCCAAGGCTATCCAGTCGGCGCACCGCCCGGCAAATCCTCCGCCTACCACTATCTGAACGACCGCTGGAACAAAGACCGGAAAGACGGCAAGGATGGTTTCTGGCATCCCCCCTCCCCCACCGCCCGCTTCTCCCTGCGCCACGGCCTGGATGCCAACACCAGCCTGCTCGGCAAGACGATGACCGTCGCGACCTGCTGGCTCCTCAGCGCCGTCGATCTCTTCAAACTCCCAGTCAATGCCAACCCTAAGGAGAACTGGGTCATTCCGATCAATGCGCCCCCACTGCCCGAGCCCTTCACCCCCCAGGCCCGCCGCTTCGGCCAGGTCAGCGACCAGTTCGACGAGGGCTACGACCCGGGTGGCAATTCACGGAATGCGCAAAAGCCCAAGGCAGAGAAGGCCGCTGACGATCCCTATGACTCCCACACTACCCTGAAGACAAAGGATGGCTCGATGGAGGACCGTCCGATGGGCGACGCCAATTCCGAAGCTCAGATGCGCTACGAAGACCGGGCCCGCCTGCGCATGCGGGCCCGGCGCGAAGGACTGGCCGATGAAAACAACCGAGTCGTTGGCGAGGACGATCCAGCGCAGGCCAGCGAATCCCACAAGCAATGGCGCAATGCAAAGATCAAGACGTTTCTGTCCGAGTCGGTTGATCAGAATGCAACGGACCATTCAACGATTGTCACCAACCCAATGCACGCGGAGAAGGCAATGGCTTACGACGTTGCAATTGGTGTCTGCCGCCTGAGTGATAACGAACTACGGGAATTACGAGTAGAAGCAGACTGGCGTTACTTACAAAGCCTAGAGCGCGAAGGTCACCCTCACGGGAAGCTAGCCGAGTACTTTGAGGATGGATTAATGAACGATCTCGACATTCACACATGGGCCAACACCGATCCCCGTGCCAATATGCCTATAACAATAAACGACGAGCGTACAACTCGTGCCCCCGAATTGGCGGGGCCGTTATGAGTCTTTCTCTCAACGGCAAGGCGCATTTGACTGCCTTAGTTACCACCGTTTTCTTAGTCAGTTTTTTTCTCGCTCTACTCATAGCTTGGCACTTCGACACTCAGGCCCGGCCCCATATCTGGACAATCGAGGAAATCATGACGCGTCTACTAGCTTTTCCAGTGCTAATTACTGCGCTAGTCGTTACTTGGACACTGTTTGGGGCCTCAAATGTCGCAAGGGCAACGTCACACGGCTCATTAGTAGAAGCCATATCACTTGCCCCATTCAAAGCGCAAGTTGTCGGTGTACAGTGGATTAATCCCTTGGTCCGGAGGGACTACCCTACCGAGTGGCAATTGCTATGGACTCAGGGATTAGCAAAACCAAATAAAAAGGATGACATGGTCCGGACGGACCCTGCTTCATTTAGCACCATTCAACCTGTGGCAGCCATTGTCTGGAACATAAACGGCAGAGTCACTTTTCCACGCTTCTTTGGCGGCTACGTAGACGAAATTCTGCGTCCATTCGGCAATCGCTATGTGATGAACGCCGACTATTTCTACACCATCCAGCCACGCTCCTCGAAAGACTGGCGGGAGCTTGCCGGAATCCACATTGAGTTCGCGCTTCCCAACACTCCTCTCCTCCCCCCGGACGAAGCTGTCCAGATTGTCCAGGCGGAGATGAAATCCGAATTCCAGTTTCACAACCCAAGACTCTCCACCCGCAACGTCCCCGCCGACGTACACGTCTCCGTCGGCGGCGCCAGCGTCGGTTTCACCTCCCTCACGGCCGCCCTCGACTACCTCAAGACCCACCCCAAGGAATCCGTCTGGGCCATGACCTGGGATTCCCCGGACCACCCGAAGGACGAGCAGATGACCGAGAACTGCGTCCTCCTCGTCCTCGCCGGCCCCGACTTCGACACCAAGCGCGAACCCCTCGCGTGGATCGGCTATCCCGCCGTCCGCAAGAGCGAGGAATTCGAAACCCAACCCGACGCCTCCCGCCAGTTGCAGGCCTGGCAAGCCACCATCCGCGATGCGGCCACCCAGGCCGACACGACGGTCCCCACCCTCGGCCACGTCATCCACGACGCTGGCTTCGGCTCCGATGCCGCCGGACGCCGCTTGGCGCAAGTCGGCCATGCCCTTGGCACGCTCAACCCCGAATTCGACTTCGCCACCCAGACCTTCAACACGCCCAAGCTGCTCGGCGACATGCGCGCCGGCACCGCATTGACCAACGTCGCCCTGGCCATCGCCTGGACGCACCAGAAAGGCAAGCCGGTGCTGGTGCTCGGCACCACCGAGCCCGACCGCCTCAGCGCCGTCGTCGTCACGCCACCGTCCCGCCCGCGTCTCTTCGATCCCAACCGCGACTGGTTTCGCGCCCGCGGCGAGGGCAATGCCTACCTGCCCTGGTGGGGGCTGCGCAAGGACGCAGACTGGGCGACTTATCCGCAGGGGTTTTCCGATTGAACATCAGCCATTCCTGGAGGCAGCAATGAAAGGCGTCATCCGACTCGGTGATCCCACCAGCCACGGCGGCAGCGTGGTGCAGGCCAGTTCGTCTCACCATGTGATGCACCGAGGCGTGGCCCGCGTGGGCGACCGCTGCATCTGCCCGATGCGCGGCCACGAGAACTGCGTGATCGCGGAAGGCGACCCGAAAGTACTGAGCGACGGCATCCCGGTGGCCTTCGACGGTCACAGGACCAGTTGCGGGGCGACGCTGATTTCCACGCTGAGCAGCAGCGGACGCGCCTGATCCCGCCCGGCGTCCGTAAAATGGCGGCTCCGCATCGCTCGCAAACTCGACCGCCATGTCCGGCATCACCGACTACCCTGCTTTCGTCTTCGCCATCATCCTTTTCCTGCTGATTCCCGGCCCCGGCAATCTGGCGCTGATGACGTCCACCGGCAAGGGTGGCATTCGCGGTGGTCTGGCTGCAACCTGCGGTGTGATCCTCGGCGACCAGGTATTGATGTGGCTGGCGGTGGGCGGCGTGGCGGCGCTGCTGGCGATGAATCCGCTGGCCTTCCAGGCCGTGCAGTGGCTGGGCGCCGCCTACCTGGGCTGGCTGGGGCTGCGGATGCTGCGCGCCAAGCCCGGGCAGGCGCCGGTGCTCAACATCCGCCCGCGGCATTACCTGCGCCAGGCGCTGCTGATCACGCTGCTCAATCCGAAGGCCATCGTCTTCTACATGGCCTTCTTCCCGCTCTTCATCGATCCGGCCCGCAATCCGGGCCTGGTCACCTACGGCATCATGGCCTTGAGTATCGCAGTGCTGACCTTCGTGTACGGCCTTATTGCGGTGCTGCTGACCCATGTCCTTGCCGAGCGGCTGCGGAGCAACCCGATCCTGTCTCGTGCTCTGGAGAAACTGGCGGGCAGCGTGTTGATCGCCTTCGGCATCAAACTGGCGGTAACACGCTGAATCGTTGTCGATTTTTCTTACACAAAGCGCCCCGCCGTTTTTTGCGGAACGCCAAGCCTTTGATATGAAAGAGGGTTAATTTCAAGGCACGTATGATGCATGGTGTGACCAATCGCACATGATCCACCTTGTGCCGGTCCGGTTTCACGGAGACACCCATGCAATACTCCGGCCTGCCTACCTGCCTTGCCCTCGCGTTGCTCTGCGTCACTCCGCAAGCCTTCGCCGCGAATTACAGCTTTTCCGGGCATCTCGATGATTCAGGCAATGCCGCGCTGATGGGCAGCGATCTGGGCGCGCCGCAGTTCACCGATGATGCTGCGGCTGCAAACAACGTCGCGCTTTATACCTTCAACGTGACGACCGGCGGGGCCGTCAACTTCACGAGCCTCGGCTTCGCCGGTGGTGGCGTCGATCCTTATTTCAGCCTGTTCAGTGGCAGCGGCAACGCGGCCAATTTCATTGGTTCGAACTACGTACAAGCCTTTTCGACGGGGGGCGATTTCGCCTTCAGCTTTGTCCTCGCCCCCGGCGACTACACGCTGACCCTCGGCAGCTTCGCCAACATGTCGATTGCCGAGAATGCGGGCATCGGTAGCCTAGGTGACGGCTTCAGCGGCCTCGGGCAACCGGGCGCTCTCGGCTCGACTTTCTACAAACTCAACGTCGGCGTCCCCGACCGCTCCAACGGCGCCCCCGAGCCGGGAACCCTGCTGCTACTGGGGATCGCCGGCGTCGTGTTCGGGATCATCCGCTACTACCTGTCGCGCCGCCGCTAGCCGCGCTCTCCAAGCAATGCGGCCAGCCCGCCCCACTCCGGCTTGAAAATCTCCGCGTCCATCAGCGTCAGATCGCGGATGATCGGCCGGAAGCGCATGTGGGCGAGCACATCCCGCTCCAGGTCGATGCCCGGTGCGATCTCGGTCAGCTCCATGCCTTCCTCGGTCAGCCGGAACACCGCCCTCTCGGTCACGTACAGCACCGGCTGGCGGATGCCCTGGGCGTAGCGGCCGCTGAAAGTGATCTGCTCGACCTCTTCGAGAAACTTGCTGTACCCGCCTTCCTGAACCACCGTCACCCGGCCGTCGTCGATGTCCACCTGCAGATCGCCCGCCGTGAAGGTGCCGCAGAACACCACCTTGCGGGCATTCTGCGTGATGTTGATGAAGCCGCCGCAGCCCACCGGCCGCCCGTTGAACTTGCTGACGTTCACATTGCCGGCCGCATCGGTCTGCGCGAGGCCGAGGAAAGCCACGTCGATGCCGCCGCCGTCGTAGAAATCGAACTGGGCCGGCTGCTCGATGACCGCCTCCGCGTTGAGCGCGTGGCCGAAGTCGAAACCGCCGGCCGGCACGCCGCCGATCGGACCGGTCTCCAGCGTCAGGGACATCAGCTGATCCACGTGCTCCTCGGCGGCCACCGCGGCGACACCTTCCGGCATGCCGATGCCCAGGTTCACCACCGCGCCAGCCTTCAGCTCCATCGCCGCCCGCCGCGCGATGATCTTGCGCGGGTCGAGCGGCAGCGGCGGCGTGGAGCCGCGCAGCACCTTGATGTCGCCCGCGTAGGCCGGATTGAAGTAGGTCGCCATGGTCTGCAGGTGGTTTTCCGCCTTGCCGACCACCACATAATCCACCACCACACCTGGGATCTTGACCTGCTTGGGGTGTAGCGAACCGGCGCGCACCACGTGCTCCACCTGGGCGATCACGATGCCGCCGCTGGCCCGCGCCGCCTGGGCCACCGACAGGCTCTCCAACAGCACGCCTTCCCGATCCATCGTGATGTTACCTTTCTCGTCGGCCACCGAACCGCGGATCAGCGCCACATCCACCTTGGGTGCCTTGAACTGCAGCCACTCCTCGCCATCCATCTCGATGAGCTTCACCAGGTCTTCCTCGGTCCGGCGATTGACCTTGCCGCCTTCGATGCGCGGATCGACGAAAGTGCCCAACCCAACCTTGGTGATGAAGCCCGGCCTGCGCCCCGCCACCTGGCGCGGCAATAACGCCAGCACGCCCTGCGGCAGGTTGTAGGCCTCGATGCGCTCCTCCATGATCAGCTTCATGAGGTTCGGCCCACCGACGCCGAAGTGCCCGCCGACCAGCCGTTTGATCAGCCCTTCGTGGGCGAAATGGTGCATGCCCCGGTCCTTGCCGTTGCCGACGCCGGTGGAGTGATACAGCGTCAGGTCACGCGGATGGCCGGTGGCGAGGAAGGCCGCCTCGATGGCCTTGGCCACTTCCTCCGGGAAACCGGCCAGGCCCATACCGGTGCAGAACACGGTGGCGCCATTCGGAATCAGGCGAGCGACGTCGCCCGCCTCGATGAAACGGGTGGTCATGGATTTCTCCTGTAGGGGCGAGTTCGCTCGCCCACGGACATCATTCAACGCTCGGAAGGCGAGTGAATTCGCCCCCGCAGACAAGACGAACAGAGTCAGAAAGCGACTTCGCTGAAGGCAGACAGTGCGGGACCGGCCGTCTGAACGGTCTGCGCGCGGGCAGCCACTTCGGGCAGCACGGTGGCAAAGTAGAAGTGGGCCAGCTCCACCAGGCTGCGCAGATAGGTCGCGTCGCCCTCACCGGCGGCCAGTTGGTGCCGCGCGGCCTGGGCCATGCGCCCCATCTGCCATGCGCCGACCACGCTGCCGAGCAGGTGCAGGAAAGGCACCGCCCCAGCCAGCACGTCGGCCAGACGGGTCTTGCCGTTGGCGAGGATCCAGTCCGTCGTGCCTTCCAGCGCAGCGACGGCTGCGTCCAGCCCGTCGGCCAGCGCTGCGAAGTCATCGCCGCGCAGCAAGGCCGCGCCATCGCGGAGTTCGGCGATCAGCTCGCACAGGGTTTCGCCGTTCTCGCGCAGGATCTTGCGGCCGATCAGGTCGTTGGCCTGGATGCCGGTGGTGCCTTCGTAAATGGTGATGATGCGGGCGTCGCGGAAGAACTGGGCGATGCCGGTCTCCTCGACGAAGCCCATGCCGCCGAAAACCTGGATCGCCTCGTCGCAGACGTCGTTGCCGACCTCGGTGCACCAGCCCTTGGCCACCGGCATCAGCAGGTCCACGTAGCGCCGGGCCTTGCCGGCTGCCGCCGCGTCAGGGCTGTGGTGGGCGATGTCGAACCAGCCGGCCGCGGTATACAGCAGGCCGCGCATCGCCATCACGCGGGCACGCATGCCGAGCAGCATGCGCTTCACGTCGGGGTGGTGGATGATGGGCCGCCCTGCTTCGCCGCTCACCGCATCGCGCCCCTGCACGCGCTCGCGGGCATAGGCCAGCGCGTACTGGTAGGCCCGCTCGCCGAGGCCGAGGCCCTGCACGCCGACGCCGAAGCGGGCTTCGTTCATCATGATGAACATGGTTTCCAGGCCCCGGTTCGGCTGGCCGACCAGCCAGCCGACCGCGCCCCCGGCGTCACCGAAGCTCAGCGTGCAGGTCGGGCTGCCGTGGATGCCCATCTTGTGCTCGATGGAGATGCAGCGCACGTCGTTCTTCGCGCCCGGCTGGCCGTCCGGATCGAGCAGATACTTGGGCACGATGAACAGGGACAGCCCCTTCACACCGGCCGGCGCGTCCGGCAAGCGGGCCAGCACCAGGTGCACGATGTTGGGCGTCAGCTCGTGCTCACCGTAAGAGATGAAGATCTTCTGCCCGAACAGCCGGTAGCTGCCGTCCGCGCCCGGCTCGGCGCGGCAGCGGGTGGCCGCCAGGTCGGAGCCCGCCTGGGGCTCGGTGAGGTTCATCGTCGCCGCCCATTCGCCGCTCACCACCTTGCCGAGCCACACCGCCTTCTGCTCGTCGGATGCGGCGATCTCCAGCGCCTCGGCCTGCCCCACGTTGAGCTGCGGCAGCATCGTGAAAGCCATGTTGGTGGAGAACCACATCTCCCAGACCGCCGTGGACAGCAGCTTGGGCAGGCCCTGGCCGCCATGCTCGACGGGCAGTGACAGGCCGATCCAGCCGGCCTCGGCGAACTGCTTGTAGGCCTCGGCCCAGCCATCCGGGGTGATCACCCGGCCGTCGTCGGTGAGCCGGCAACCCTGCATGTCGCCCTGGCGGTTGATCGGCGCCAGCACGCCGGCGGCAAACTTGCCGGCCTCTTCCAGCACAGCGTTCACCAGGTCCTCGCTGGCCTCCTCGCAACCCGGCAGGCGGGCGATGTCATCGAGTCCGGCCAGCGCCTTCATCAGGAATTGCATGTCCCGCAGGGGAGCTTGATAGTCGGTCATGGTGGCGTCTCCACAGCCGGGCCCGTGGGCCCGGGTTTCGGTTGAAGGGATCAGAAGCGGTAGCGCAGGCCGATCATGCTGGCATTCTGCGAGCCGCCGGCGGGCGGCGAAATGCCGGCGCCGACCGATGCCGCGTACTGGGCCTTGGAGCTGTTGTCGATGTGGGCCAGTTGCAGGTAGGTCGAGAAGTCCTTGTCGAAGGAATAGAAGCCGCGCAGCACGATCAGGCTGCCGTCCCGCTCCTGGTCCTTGTTGAGGATGCGCTGGAAGCTGCCGTCCACCGAGATGCGGGTGGTGATCGGATGGGCGCCTTCCACGTAGTAGATGTCGGACTTCACCTGTGCCGCGGCGGCATCCACCTTGCGGCCCAGCCAGCCGACGCCGATCTTGCCCTGGCCCAGCTTCACGTAGCCGCCCAGCGCGGTGCGGGTGTCGGTATCGCCGGAGTTGGTGAAGGCAATCGCCGACGTGCCATTGAAGAAGGACGCGGTGGCGCCGGTGCCGCCGTGCTGCACGTCGGTGGCCGCCGCCAGGCCAAAGCGCTCGTCGTCATAGCGGATCATCGCCGACCAGCCCTTGCAGGAATCCGCGTTGCCGGCGATCTCGCCAGCACAGGTGCCGGACGACGGCGTACCGCCCTTGGTGTCGCGGCCGGCGCTGTAGTTGATGCCCATCGACAGCTTGGAGAAGGTGCCGCGCCACGCAATGCTGTTGTCGAAGCGGGCGCTCGGCAGGTAGTAGTCGAAGGAACCCAGGCCGTAGATGTTGGGGCCCAGCAGGTCCGAGCTGTCCATGCCGAACAGCAGCATCGAATACTGGCGGCCGAAGGTGAAGGTACCGATCGGCGTGTCGATGCCGGCGTACAGCTGGCGGCCGAACAGGCGCCCGCCCTGGCCCAGGGAGCCATCGTCCATGTTGAAGCCGGCCTCGGCGACGCCAATCGCCTTGTAACCGTCCGTCAGGTCCTTCACCGCCTTCACGCCAACCCGCGACGCGATGGTGCCGGTGACGCTCGGCAGCCGGTTGAGGCTGCCCTTGCTGGTGCCCTGCTGCACGTTGCCGATATGCTCGTAACCGCCGTCGAGCACCCCGTAGAAGCTGAGCTGCGGCGCACCCGGCACCAGGCTGGCGACCTTCGCGCCGACGCTCGTCGCGGGGGCCGCAGCCGGAGCCGCGGCGGGCGCGGCAGCCTGTGCGGCGCGCAGGCTTTGCAGTTCAGCGAAGATCTTCTGGATCAGCACCTTCTGCTCGGCTACTTCGCGCTTCAGCGCATCGTTCTCCGCGTCGGCAAAGGCCGGCAGCGCGGCACCGAGGCCGCAGGCGGCCAATACGGCGACAGCCAGCGGGCGCTGCCAGGTGTTGAAGGTTTGTGCGGTGTGACGGTTTGTTGTTTTCATGCGTGGTCTCCTCCTTGGTCCGGCATCGAGGCCGGAATGGTTTTGCCCGTACGGGCGCCTTCACGGAGCGTCAGTCGCCATTCCATGAATCCTTGGGACGCACGGGCCCCGGGCCGGTCCGCGACGGGTCAGGTCGGCGGCGCGGCCCCAGTGGGCGCGTCAGATAGGGAGCAGGCCGGGCTTGCCCGGCGTTGGGTCAGCGGGCTATTCGCATAGCGCGCGGTAGTCCTCGGGGATCGGCACCGCACGGATGCGCAGCGGATCCTCCGGGTCCTGGCGGGCGAACACGCGCACCTCGCGGCCTTCGCACAGCACCGTGTCGCCGCGGCGGGCGACGTGGCGCATCACGAAGCTCTTGGTGTTCCAGGCCTCCACCGACGACTCGATCTCGATGTCCTCGCCGTAGGTGGCCGAGTTCATGAACTTAGCCTGGGCATCCACCAGCGGCGTGCCGATGATGCCCCGCTCGGCGGTGGTGTCGCGCCAGCTCGGCACGCCGCAAGCGGTGAAGAACTCCCGGCTGGCCGTGTCGAACCACTTGAAGTAATTGGCGAAGAAGACGATCTGCGCCGGATCGCAGTCGCTGAAGGCGATGCGCAGGCGGTGGGTGTGGCTGCGGGCCATCTTCGCCTCCTTACTTTGCCGCCAGACGGGTCGCCCCGTCGAGGCGGATCGTCTCGCCGTTGAGCATCACGTTCTCGACGATGTGCTTCGCCAGCGCCGCGTATTCCGCCGGCTGGCCGAGGCGCGGCGGGAACGGCACCGACGCGCCCAGCGAGGCCTGCACCTCGGCCGGTAGCGTGTGCATCATCGGCGTGATGAACAGGCCCGGCGCGATGGTCATCACGCGGATGCCGTGGCGCGCCAGCTCGCGGGCGATCGGCAGCGTCATCGCCACGATGCCGCCCTTCGACGCCGCATAGGCAGCCTGGCCGATCTGCCCCTCGTAGGCGGCGACGGAGGCGGTGTTGATGATCACGCCGCGCTCGCCATCAGGGCCGGCCTCGCCCTTGCTCATCGCGTCGGCGGCCAGGCGGATCATGTTGAAGCTGCCCACCAGGTTCACGTTGACCACCCTGGCGAAGGCGTCCAGTGCCAGCGGCCCCTCTTTACCCAGCACCTTGGCGGCGTTGCCGATGCCGGCGCAATTGACCAGCCCGTGCAGGCCGCCGAAGCGGCTCAACGCCAGCGCCACGCAGGCCTGGGCATCGGCCTCGTCGGCCACGTTGGTGCGCTGGAACGCGGCGCGCTCACCCAGTTCGGTGACCAGCCGGTCGCCGAGTTCGGCGTTGAGGTCGGCGATCACGACATTGGCGCCGGCGGCGTGGAAGGCCCGCACGGTGGCCTCGCCGAGGCCCGAGGCCCCGCCGGTGACGATGAAGCTATGGTTGTGAAGCTGCATTGGCTGTGTCTCCGTATGTTTTTGTGGCTTTGTCTTCCTGCGGCGGCAATCAGGCGCTTTCCAGCAGCACCGCCGCGCCCTGCCCACCGCCGGCGCAGGCTGAGGACACGCCGTACTGCTGGCCGGCCTCCTGCAGTTCGCGGGCGACGGTGAGGGTCAGGCGTACGCCGGAGGCGCCGAGCGGGTGGCCGATGGCGATGGCGCCGCCGTGCACATTGGCCTTGTCCCGGTCCAGCCCGAGCTCCCGCTCGCAGGCCAGGTACTGGGCGCCGAAGGCCTCGTTAATCTCCACGCGGCCGATGTCGCCGACGCTGATACCGGCCTTGGCCGCCGCCGCGCGGATGGCCGGCGCCGGGCCGATGCCCATGATCTCCGGTGGCACCGCCACCACCGCGCCGCCAACGATGCGGGCCAGCGGCTTGAGGCCGTGGGCGCGCACCCAGTCGCCACGGGCGACGATCACCGCCGCCGCGCCATCGACGATGGCCGAGCTGTTGCCGCCGGTCTGCACGCCGCCGAAGGCCGGCTTGAGCTTGTTGAGGGTTTCGAAGGAGGTCGGGCGCACGTGGCCGTCGCGCTCGAAGCGGGCCAGCCGGTCGGCCAGCTTGATACTGCGGGGCTTGTAGCCGTCCAGCTCCCAGGTGGCGTTCTCGACAGCCGTCACCTCGTCGGCGAACCAGCCGCTCTCCCAGCCGGCGCAGGCGCGGGCGAAGCTCTGCTCGGCGAAGCGGTCCACCTCCTCGCGGCCGATGCCGTAGCGGCGCGCCAGGTTCTCGGCGGTGTCGCCCATGCCGATGCCGGGCGCGGTGTCCTTGGTCGCTTCCCACAGGAAGTCGCGGAAATCCACCTGGCCCATGCGGAAGCCGGCGCGGTGGGTGTAGGCCGCCACCGGGTTGCGCGACATGGACTCGGTGCCCACCGCCAGCACCACGCTGGCCTTGCCGAGGGTGATCTGGTCGGCGGCGCTCAGGATGGTCTCGAAGCCAGTGCAGCACAGGCGCTGCACCAACAGCGCCGGGGCCAGCGGATTGACGCCCGAATACAGCCCGATGTGGCGCGGCAGGAAGTAGGCGTCGAAGCTCGACTGGGCCATGTTGCCGGCGATGATGGCATTCACCTCGCTGGCCGGGATGCCGCTCTTCGCGAACAGCGCGCGGGCGGCGCAGATGCCCAGATCGGTGGCGGAGGCGTCGCGCAGCGGGCCGGCGTAGTCGGCGAACGGTGTGCGCTGGCCGGCCACCAGCCAGATGTCGTCGTAGGTGGTGCCGAGGGCGGCCGCTTCGGAGGCGGCGAAAGCGTGGGTGCTCATGTGCGGGGTCCTTGTCCTTTGCGCTGGAGGAATTCGCCGATGCGGCCGGCCACTTCGGGGCTGGTTTGCGTGAGTGCGGCGGTGAGGGATTCGACGAAGAAGCCGTCGTCGGTGGCCATGTTGTCGATGCGGGCGATGGCCGAGCACATCGCCCAGTTGGCCATCGGGGCGTTCTCGGCGACGCGGGCGGCGAGCTGCTGGGCCTTGGCCAGCGCCTCGCCCTTGCCCACCACGTAGTGGGACAGGCCCAGGCGCTGCCCCTCCTCCGCGTCGAGGATGCGGCCAGTCAGCATCATTTCGCACATGCGGCCCGGCCCGATGATCTTGGCCACCCGCACCGACGCGCCGCCGCCGACGAAGATGCCGTGGCGGCCTTCGGGCAGCTGGTAGATCGTGGTCGGCTCGGCGACGCGGATGTGCGTCGCGGTCGCCAGCTCCAGCCCGCCGCCGATCACCGCCCCGTGCAGCGCGGCGATCACCGGGATGCCGCCGTGCTGGATGCGGTGGAAGATGCGGTGCCACCACTGGGAGTGCTGCATCACGCCAAAGGGCTCCCGGTGCTGGTGCTCGGAAAGGTCGAGGCCGGCGCAGAAGTGGTCGCCCTCCCCGGCCAGGATGATCGCCCGGGTGCCTTCGGGCGTCGCCGTCAGGGCTTCGTCCAGCGCCCGCAGCAGGCGGTCGGACACCGCGTTGCGCTTGGCCGGCCGAGCCAGGGTGATCGTGTAGATGACGCCATCCTGCGACGTCTTGACGAGTTGTTCACTCATTGCTGTTTCCTTTTGTCGTTCTTGTCCGTCTTGTCGCGGCCTACACCGCGCCGTGCACCGTGATGACGGTCTTGTCGGGCACGTCGGCGTACAGGTAGGCCACCAGGTCGGCGCGGCGGTTGAGCACCGCACGCTGGTTGATGTAACCCTTGTCGGTGATCTCGCCGGCCTCCACCGACGGCGGTTCGGCAACGAGCAGCGCCCGCGCCGGATAGGTTGAGGTGCCGCCGCCCAGGTTCTTCATCATCGCCATGCCCTGGCGCACGCGGGACAGCACCGCCGGGTTGGTGAGCACCTGCTCCACCGGCGCATCCGGCGGCAGGTTCGGGCACAGGGTCCGGCACTCGGGGATGTTCGGGAAAACCAGGAAACCGATCTCGTCCCGGTCGTGGCCGGTGACGACGATGTCCTGGGCCACCGGCTTCAGCGCGTCGATGCCGGCCACCCGCAGGGAACCTACGTGCACCCAGGTGCCGGTGAGGAGCTTGAAGTCCTCACCGACGCGGCCGTCGAAGACCAGCCCGAGGGCCGGGCGCACCACATCGACGAACTCCACCGCGTCGCCGATCATGTAGTAGCCCTCGTCGTCGAAGGCCTTGGCGGTGACGTCCGGCTGGCGCCAGTAGCCGGGGAAGACGTTGGGGCCCTTGACCCGTACCTCCATCTTGTCGGCGGCGGGCACCAGCTTCAGCGCGGTGCCCGGCACCGGCACGCCGATCACGCCGGAGCGCACCGCGCGGAAGTGGCAGTCGGTGGCCATCGGCCCGGTCTCGGTGGCGCCCCAGGACGACACCATCAGGATGCGCTTGCCGGTGGATTCCTCCGACAGGTCTTCCAGCGCGCTCCACAGGTGGTTGGGCAGCGCGGCACCGGCGTAGAAGATGAACTTCAGGCGGCGGAAGAAGTTGTCGCGCAGCGTCTTGTCCTCGCGCAGCAGCGGCACCAGCATGTCGTAGGCGCGCGGCACGTTGAAGTACACCGTCGGCGAGACTTCCTTCAGGTTGGCGACGGTCCTGGCGATCTGGGCCGGCGTCGGCTTGCCCTCGTCGATATAGAGCGAGCCGCCCCAGCGCAGCACCATGTTGAAGTTGTGGTTGCTGCCGAAGGTGTGGCTCCACGGCAGCCACTCCATCAGCACCGGCGGCTCCTCGGCCAGCACCGGCCACATCAGCTCCTTGGCCTTCTGGTTGGAGCACATCATGCGCTGGGTGTTGATGACCGCCTTCGGCGTGCCGACCGAGCCGGAGGTGAACAGGAACTTGCCGATGGTGTCCGGCGTGATGCGTGCGAAGGCCGACAGCACCGCCGCCTCGTTGGCCTCCCCTTCCAGTTCGGCGAAGGGAATCGTGCCGTCCGCCCGCGCGCTGCCGCCGCCGGCCACCACCACGCCGTTGTGCAGGTGGCGGATCGCCTCGATGGCCGGCAGGAAGCGCTCCACCGGGTCGGCATAGATCACGCCGGGGCGCAGCAGCTCGATGTTGCCCTTGAGCTTGGCGTGGTCCTTCGACAACAGCGAGTTGCCGGACGAGATCGCGCAGGACGGCACGCCAATGTGCATCGCGGCAAGCATCAGCAGCGCGTGCTCGATGGAGTTGTCCGACAGCATCACCACCGGCCGCTCCGGCGACAGGTTCTGGCCGAGCAGCCAGCTGGCGATGCGGACCACGCGCTGGCGCGCCTCGCCGTAGCTCACCTCGATCCACGCCCCGTCCGCGCCGCGCTGGGCGAGGAACATCCGCTCCGGCGTGACGCGGGCCCAGTGCTCCAGCCACTCGCCGACGCAGCGCGCGTAGGTGTCGGGCAGCGGGATACCGGAGCGCAGGATGCGGGTGCCGTCGGCGCGGGCCTCGATCAGCACCAGCGGCTCGGTGAACATCGGCCGGCTGAGTTCGGTGATTTCATTGAGCATGTTCATCGCCCCATCCTTACTTGGTGAGCAGCGTATAGGCGCCGCCGACCACATGGATCAGCACCCGGCCGCGCTGGTCGAGGCCGAAGTGGTCGGTCGGGCTCATGTTGTAAACGCCATGGGTGGCGACCACCTCCTTGTTGCTCTCCAGCGCGTCGCGCAGGGCCTTGCGGAATTCCGGCGTGCCGGGCTTGGCCTTCTTGAGGGCCACCGGCACCGCCGCCTCGATCAGGCGGTAGGCATCGAAGGCATGGCCGGCGAAGGACACGAAACTGCCGGCGCCGTACTTCTCCTCGTACTTCTGCACGAACTCCATACCGAGCTTCTTGGACGGATGGCTGTCGGGAATCTGCTTGGCGGCGACCACCGGGCCGACCGGCATGATCACGCCTTCGGCGGCCTTGCCGGCAACGTTGAGGAAGGTCTGGTTCACCGCCGCGTGGGTCTGGTAGATCTGGCCCTTGTAGCCGCGCTCCACGAGCGCCGTCTGCGGCAGCGCCGCCGGGCTGCCCGAGGCGGCGACGAGCACCGCGTCGGGCCGCGCCGACACCAGCTTGAGCACCTGGCCGCTGACCGAGGTGTCGTTGCGGGCGTAGCGCTCGACCGCCGCCAGCTTGATGCCGGCCTGGGCCAGCAGCGGCGTGACGACGTTGAGCCAGTCTTCGCCATACACGTCGGAGAAGCCGATGAAGCCGACGCTCTTCACGCCGCGGGCCTTCATGTTGTCCACCAGCGCACCGGCCATCAGCGCGTTGTTCTGCGGCGTGCGGAAGACCCAGGCGTTCTTGTCGGCCGGCACATTGACCGGCGAGATGGCGATCTGCGGCGTCTTGCTCTCGAAGGCCACCTCGGCGATGGCCACCGAGGCCGGCGTGCTGGCCGAGCCGACCAGCACGTCCACCTTGTCCTCGGAGACCAGCTTGCGGGCGTTCTTCGACGCCGCCGACGGGTCGGTGGCGTCGTCGAGGACGATGTACTTCACGTTCTCGCCGGCGATCTTGGTCGGCAGGATCGCGAAGACGTTCTTCTCCGGAATGCCGAGGGAGGCCGCCGGCCCGGTGGAAGACAGGGAGACGCCGACGGTGATGTCGGCCAGCGCGGCCTGGCTGGCCAGCAGCGCGGCACCGGAAAACACGACGGCGAGTTTCTTCATCCTCATTGTTGCTCCTTTGGTCTCATGCGCCCCTTTGTTGGGGCGTGGTTTTTGAATGAGCGGGTCTTGCTGCCCGGCTTCGTTCTGGTTTGCTGTTGTCCTTTTACTTGCTGGTCACGTCGCCAGCATGTCCTGGTGCTTGCCGCCGAGGCCCAGGTAGGCCTCGATGACTCGCGGGTCGTCACGCAGCTGGTCGGCCGGGCCTTCCATCGCCACCGCGCCGGTTTCCAGCACGTAGGCGTAGTCGGCCACCGCCAGCGCGGCGCGGGCGTTCTGCTCGACGAGCAGGATCGACACGCCGCGGCGGCGCAGCTCGGCGATGATGCGGAAGATCTCGCGGGTGATCAGCGGCGCCAGCCCCAGGCTCGGCTCGTCGAGCATCAGCAGCTTGGGCTTGGCCATCAGCGCGCGGCCCACCGCCAGCATCTGCCGCTCGCCGCCGGACAGCGTGCCGGCGGCCTGGCTGCGGCGCTCCTTGAGGCGCGGGAAAAGGCCGAAGACCTCTTCCATGGTGTCCCGGTATTTGCGGTCGCCGCTGCGGTAGCGGTGGAAGGCGCCCAGCTCCAGGTTGTCCTCCACGCTCATCTCGCCGAACAGCTCGCGCTTCTCGGGCACCAGGCTCATGCCGCCGGCCACCAGGCGCTCCACGTCGGGCGCCACTTCCAGCTGGCCGTCGAAGCGCACCTGGCCCTTCGATTCGAGCAGGCCGATGATCGCCGACAACATCGTCGTCTTGCCGGCGCCATTGGGCCCGATCACCGTGACGATCTGCCCTTCGCCAACGCGCAGGCTGGCGTTGGTGAGCGCCTCGACCTTGCCGTAGGCCACGCACAGCTTGCTGACTTCCAGCACGTTGCGGGTCGTCGTGTTCATCACTCCACTCCCCCCAGATAGGCTTCCAGTACGCGCGGGTTCTGCTGCACCTCGTCGGGCAGGCCTTCGGCGATCTTCTGGCCGAACTCCATCACCACCACGCGATCCACCAGACCCATCACGAAGTCCATGTCGTGCTCCACCAGCAGGATCGCCATGCCTTCGCCGCGCAGCTTGACCAGCAGCTCGCCGAGGGCCTGCTTCTCTTTCAGGCGCAAGCCGGCGGCTGGCTCGTCGAGCAGCAGCAGGCAGGGGTCGGAAGCCAGCGCCCGGGCGATCTCGAGGATGCGCTGCTGGCCGAGGGCCAGGCTGCCGGCTTCGGCGTGCATGAATTCGCCGAGGCCGACGCGCTCGATCTGGTAGGCGGCCTCGCGCAGCAAGCGGGCTTCCTCGTCCCGGTCCATACGCCAGGCAGCCGGCAGCACGCCGCGGCTGCCGCGCAGGTGGGCACCGAGGGCAACGTTCTCCAGCACCGTCATGCGCGGCAACAGGCGTACGTGCTGGAAGCTGCGGCTCATGCCAAGGCGGGCGATCTCCCGCGAACCGTGGCCGGCGATGGATTTGCCGCGGAACAGCACCTCGCCGGAGGTCGGCGTGTCGACGCCAGACAGCTGGTTGAACATGGTGCTCTTGCCGGCGCCGTTGGGGCCGATCAGCGCGAGGATCTCGCCGGCCTTCACATGCAGGTTCATGTCGTTGTTGGCGACGAGACCGCCGAAGCGCCGGGTCACGTTCTTCGCTTCGAGGATCACCTCGCCGGCGGTCGGCATGGTCTTGCGCGGCAACGGCTCGGCGGCGGCATCCACGTGGCGCACCGTGCCGCGGCTCGGCGCCAGGCGGGCGATCAGCGGCCACAGGCCTTCCCGCGCCCGCTGTAGGAGCACCACCATCAGCAGGCCGAAGATGATCGTCTCGAAGTTGCCGGACGCGCCGAGCAGGCTCGGCAGCCAGTCCTGCAGCCACTGCTTGAGCAGGGTGATCACGCCGGCGCCGACGATGGCGCCCCACACCTGCCCCGCCCCACCGACCACCGCCATGAAGAGGTACTCGATGCCCACATGCACGCCGAAGGGCGACGGATTGACGAAGCGCTGCAGGTGGGCGTACAGCCAGCCGGACGCGGCGGCG
This sequence comes from Zoogloea sp. GDB6, assembly GCF_056724105.1. NCBI lineage: Bacteria > Pseudomonadati > Pseudomonadota > Betaproteobacteria > Rhodocyclales > Zoogloeaceae > Zoogloea > Zoogloea sp. GDB6. The sequence goes on from NZ_CM161497.1 coordinate 2,917,353, forward strand.
TGCAGCGCGGCGATGACGAAGATGATCATCCGCGAGCGGGAGGTATTCACGCCCATCGCCTCGGCCATCACCATGCCGCCCTTCAGCGCGCGGATCGCCCGCCCTTCGCGGGAATCCAGCAGGTTGCGGGTGGTCAGCACGGCCACCAGCAGGAAGGCCCAGATCAGGTAGAACAGCTCGCGCCCCTCGTCCAGCTCCCAGCCGAACAGGCTGATCGGCGGGATGCCGGTGAGGCCGGTGTGGCCGCCCAGGGTGTCCATGGTGCCGAACAGGAAGTACAGGCTCATGCCCCAGGCGATGGTGCCGAGCGGCAAGTAGTGGCCCGACAGGCGCAGCGTCAGGGAGCCGAGGACCAGCGCCACGGTGGCGGTGAGCAGCAGGCCGACCACCAGCGCGGCCCACGGTGAGGCCGCCCAGGCCAGCCAGGCCGGCAGATCCGGGCTGGTGGTGAGCACCGCCGTGGTGTAGGCACCGAGGCCAACGAAGGCCGCCTGGCCGAAGCTGGTCAGCCCGCCGACGCCGGTCAGCAGCACCAGGCCGAGGGCCACCATCGCTGCCAGGCCGATGTAGTTGAGCAGCGTCACGTAGAACTCGGGCAGCACCGCCGGCGCCACCGCCAGCAGGGCCAGCAGCGCGAGCGGCAGGCTGAGGGCGAAACGGGTGGCCGGGGCCGAGCCGGCGGTGGGCAGCAGCGTCACGGCTGCGTTGCGGATGGGAGCGTTCATTCTTCTTCCTCCACGTGGTGGCTGGTGAAGGAGCGCCACATCAGCACCGGGATGATCAGCGTGAAAACGAAGACTTCCTTGTAGGCGCTGGCCCAGAAGGACGAGAAGGACTCCAGCACGCCGACCAGCAGCGCACCGGCGGCGGCGATGGGATAGCTGGCGAGGCCGCCGACGATGGCCGCGACGAAGCCCTTGAGCCCGATCAGGAAGCCGGTGTCGTAGTAGATGGTGGTCAGCGGCGCGATCAGGATGCCCGACAGCACGCCGATGAAAGCCGCCAGCAGGAAGGTGAGCTTCCCTGCGAAGACCGGCGAGAAGCCCATCAGGCGCGCGCCGTTGCGGTTGATGGCGGTGGCGCGCAGGGCCTTGCCGTACAGACTGCGCTCGAAGAACAGCCACAGCCCGCCGATCAGCGCCGCCGACACGGCGACCACCCACACCTGCTGTCCGCTGACAGTCAGGCTACCCAACGCAAACTGGGCATCGGAGAAGGCCGATGTGCGCGCCCCTTCGGCGCCGAAGAACAGCAGGCCGAGGCCGACCATCGCCACGTGGATCGCCACCGAGACGATCAGCAGGATCAGCACCGGCGCTTCCGCCACCGGCTGATAGGCGAGCCGATACACCAGCGGCCCCAGCGGCACGAGGATCGCCAGTGTGAGCACCGACTGCACGAGTACCGACTGACTGGCCGGCAGCGCGTACATCAGCGCGGCCAGTGTCAGCGGGTAGCCGAGACACCAAGCGAAGCTGGCTGCCAGCCCCGCCCGGCTGCCGCCGCGCAGCGCCTTCCACGCATCCAGCCCGGCAGCCAGCGCGCCGAGGACGACCAGCAGCCACAGGGTGGCGGGCACCTTGCCCTGCTGCAGCATGGCCATGGTGAGCGCCCCGTAGGCCACGTACTCGCCCTGGGGAATGAAGATGACGCGGGTCACGGCGAACACCAGTACCAGCGCCAGGGCCAGCAGCGCGTACACCGCGCCGGAGGTAATGCCGTCCTGAGTCAGGATCAGCGCAATATCCAGTTCCATCAAAGCCTCCCCGACCTGCCGGCGCCGCGGATCATGCCGCGCCACGCCCAAACCCGCAGGGGAACCGATGAAACCGGAGCTTGAGAGCTCGGTCTCGGGCACATCTGTTGTCTCCTCACATTCCTGTAAGTGGAACCGGACGGCGGCTTGTGTCGCTCTTTTCCGGTAGGCGCTGCCTTATGCCTGCAGCGTGATGCCACTCTATCGTTCACTAACTACCCTGTCAAACACTTGGATAACTAATTAGTTAAAATTTCGGTGACGGGTAAATCGGCCCGCGGCAGGGCCGCCGGCGGCTGGTTTAGACTGACGGGGACAGGAAAGGCAGGACACATGGCAACACAGCAGGCAACACCCACCGCCACCGTGCAGGACAGCGAGGCGGCGATTCTCGAACTGGCACGCAACGAACCCGAACTCGGTCAGGCAGCCGTCGCCCGACGGCTGCAGGATCAGGGCTACCGCATCTCCCCGTCCGGGGTCCGCTACATCTGGCAGAAGCACGATCTGGAAACCACGGTGAAGCGCCTCAACGCGCTGGCCGCCGATTCCGCCGAAGGTGTGGAGGCGCTGACCGACAGCCAGCGCGAGCTGCTCGAACGCAACTCCGTCACCGCCCGGCTGCTCCACCCGGGCGGCAACGACGGCACAGCGACGGACGAGCCGCTGGAGCGCAGCGAGATCATCATCAACGCGGCAGCCGAGCTGTTCAGCACCGCGGGCTACGACCGTACGTCGATCCGCGACATCGCCAGCCGCGTCGGCCTGCTGCCGGGTTCGATCTACCACCACTTCCCGTCGAAGGAAGAGCTCTACATCGCGGTCCATCGGGAAGGCTTCCGCCGCGTGCTGAAGCGCGCCAAGGCCGCCGGCCAGGGGATCACCGATCCATGGGAACGCCTGCGGCGGGCTTGCGAAGTCCACGTACACGGGATGACCGACGGATCCCCGGTGGACCGCATCACCGGCACCAACCTGGCCCTCATCGGCAACGAGAGCCTGCAGGCGCGCATCCAGCCCTTCCGCGACGAGTACGAACTGGTCTTCCGCGAACTGATCGACGCTCTGCCCCTGCGCCCCGGCGTCGACCCCAGCCTGCTGCGCCTGACCCTGCTGGGCAGCATGAACTGGGTCTATCTTTGGTACCGCCCGGGGCAACGCACGCCAGCCCAGATTGCGTCGGCGATGCTCGATATGATCCGCGACGGCGTGGCGCCCCTTGCACCACAGGACGGTCCGGAACACGCCGGGCCGGAAATTACTCACGGCGGACGCGTATAACTTAAGGCTTAGGAATAGAGCCTATTTATAATCAGGGGCCGAACTCTGACGCCCTGACTCCGTGCCAGCCGCCCCTTCCCATTCGATGCCCCGCCCAGTGCCCGGCGCCCGGAGTGCTCCGTGCTGAATCTCCGTATCCCGCGTCTGCGGGCCAGGCGCTTGCCGATACTCGCATGGCTCACGCTGGCGCTGGCCTCCGGGGCGGTCGGCATCTATTGGTGGCGCGTGGAAGCCTTCTACCAGCAGTTGCATGATGAGGCACTGGCGCAAATCAACCTGCGCGCGGTCGAACTCGCGGACTCCGTCGCCGCCCATACGGAAACCACCATCCGCAGCGTCGACCTGGCGCTGCGCCACCTGCGCGATGAATACGCGGCCGGGCGCGACATCGACGAAACCATCCGGACGATTCGCGAGAGCTTCCCCCCAACGCCATCGTGCAGGTCGCCGTGATCGCCCCCGACGGCTACCTCCGGAAAACCAGCGTCGGCCACTCCGAACGGACCTACCTGGGCGACCGGGAACATTTCCGCGCCCACCTGGATACACCGGACGATCGCCTGTTCATCAGCCACCCGGTCCTGGGGCGCGCTTCGGGGGTGTGGTCCATCCAGTTCACCCGCCCCATCCGCCACAACGGCGAATTCTCCGGTGTCATGGTCCTGTCGCTCGCCCCCCAATACCTCGCCGACAGCCATCAGCAGATCGAACAGGGCGGCCGCAACGTGGTCTCCCTGTTCCGTACCGATGGAAGCTATCTTGTCCGCACCCCGCGGTTGCTCGAGGCGATGGGCAAGCGCCTGCCGGCCGACCGCCCCTTCCTCCGCAGCGACGCGCCGGCACAAGGCACTTTCCGGACGACGGCCGCATTCGACACGATCGCCCGCACCTATGCCTGGCATCGCCTGAACAACTACCCGGTAGTCGTCAATGTGGGCCTCGACGAGGATGTGTCGCTGGCACGCCTGAATGCCGACATCGACCGCTCCCATTTCCGGACCGCCGTTGGCAGCGCCATCGTCCTGCTGCTGGCGGGAATCGTCTCGCACCTGCTCCACCGCGCAGCCCGCCAGCAGGAAGCCCTGGTGGCCAGCGAGCGGCGCCATCGCTCCTTTTTCGAGAAGAACGCGTCGGTCAAGCTGGTCATCGATCCGCAGGACGGCCGCATCGTCGACGCCAACCCTGCTGCGATACGCTATTACGGCTACCCGCGGGAGACGCTGCTCGAGCTGCGCATGAGCGATCTCAACCAGTTGGCGCCGGAGCAGGATCGCCTCGAAATGCTCCGGGCCCTGCGCGAGGAGCGTACCTTCTTCACCGCCCGCCATCGCCTGGCAAACGGCAGCGCACGGGACGTGGAGGTGTATTCGGGGCCGGTGGACGTGGATGGCGGGACGATGTTGTACGCCATCGTCCATGACGTCACGGCCCGCCGCGAACTGGAGTATCGCCTCGCCGAGAGCGAGGATCTGCATCGCAGCCTGTTCATGACGGTCGCCGACGGCATCACCGTCATGAACAGGGACGGCAGGGTCGCGGCGTGGAACGAGGCCGCCCTCGCCATCCTCGGCGTCGGCACAGCAGACATGCACTCGCGCGGCTACCTGATGTACGACGCGGAGGGCACGCAACTGGCGCTCGCCGACTATCCATCGTCGCGCGCGGCCCGCGGCGAGTTCGTCGACCATCAGCTCTACAGCGTGCAGCACCTGGACGGCAAGCGCGTGTGGATCACCGTCAGCAGCCGCCCCCTGCATGTCGGCAGTGCCACGCAGGGGGCCGCGGCGGTGCTCTCCTTCTCAGACATCACCAAGCTGGTTGATGCCGAAGAGTCGCTGCGCGTCGCCGAATCCGTTTTCGAGGTGGCCAGCGAAGGCATCATCGTTACCGACACCGAAAACCGCATCATCGCGGTCAACCCGGCCTTCACGGTCCTCACCGGCTACACGCAGGCCGAGGTGGTCGGCAAGCGACCGTCCATACTCGCGTCAGGCATCCATGACGCGGCCTTCTACACCAGCCTGTGGCAGCACCTCGAACGGGACGGACGCTGGGAGGGCGAGATCAGCAACCGCCGCAAGGATGGCCGCCTTTACATCTCGTGGCTGCGCATCAACGTCGTACCGGAACGGCTCGGCCACGGCAAACGCTACGTCGGCCTGTTCAGCGACGTCACCGACCGCAAGCGCGAGGCCGACGCAGTGTGGCGGCAAGCCAATTTCGATGCCCTCACCGGCCTGGCCAACCGCAAGCGCCTCGAAGACCGCCTCCACCAGGCCATCACCCGCGCCCACCGTAACCAGACGTCGGTGGCGGTGCTGTTCATCGACCTGGATCGCTTCAAGCCGATCAACGACACGTACGGACATGCCGCCGGCGACGAGCTGCTGTACCAGGTGGCCCGCCGCCTGGAGAACTGCCTGCGGGACGAAGACACCGTGGCTCGTCTGGGCGGAGACGAATTCATCGCCGTGCTGCCCGATCTGCAGACTGCGGACATCCCCAACCGGCTGGCCGAAAAGATCGTCTCGGTGCTGAACGAGCCCCATCGTCTGGGCGCCCATGTCGTCAATGTGTCATGCAGCGTCGGGCTCAGCCTCTTCCCCACCGACGGCGACACCCCCGACAAGCTGATCGCCGCTGCCGATGCCGCGATGTACAGCGCCAAGCAGGCCGGGCGCGGAACCTGGCAGCTGGCCTAGATCCGCCCTGCCCTCACTCCCGCAGTGATCAAGGCGCGGGGGCCGGACGACTCACCGGCAACACAACGGTAAAGGTGGAGCCGCAGCCCGGCACGCTGTCGACCTCGATGCGTCCGGCATGGCGCTCGACGATTCCGTAGCACAAGGACAGACCGAGGCCGGTCCCCTTGCCCACCGGCTTGGTCGTGAAAAAGGGATCGAAGATCCGGGCCCGGATCTCGGGGGCGATACCGGCGCCGGTATCGCTGATGGCAACCCGCACCGTGTCGCCATCGACATAGGTCCGGATGGTGATCGTGCCGTGGGTCGCGATGGCCTGGGCTGCATTGACCAGCAGATTCATGAACACCTGGTTGAGCTGGGACGGCAGGCACTCCACCAACGGCAGCTCGCCGTAATCACGCACCACATCGGCCTTGTACTTGATCTCGTTGCGGACCACGTTGAGTGTGCTGTCGATACAGCCATGGAGGTTGGTCCACTCACGAACACTCTCCCCGGCCCGCGAGAAATCGCGCAGATCCTGCACGATCACGCGTACCCGCTCGGTGCCCTCCAGCGACTCCTCGATCAGCGGTGCCATGTCCTCGCGCAGGAAATCGATATCCGCAGCACGTCTAGCCTGCTGCAGGCGGGCCGCCATCTCCGGATCCAGGCGCACGTCACAGGACTCATAGACCGCCAGCACGTCCAGCAGCTTGGCTGCGTAATCCTTGAGGGTGCCGAGATTGGAATTGACGAAGCAGATCGGATTGTTGATCTCATGGGCCACACCCGCCGCCAGCTGGCCGATGGAGGCCAGCTTTTCCGACTGCAACAGCTGGCCGTGGGCATCCTCGAGCTGACGGATCAGCACCTTCTGCTCCTCCTTCTCACCCTCCAGCGCCGCCTGGGTCAGCTTGTGCTCCTCGATCTCCCGCTCCATCCGAGCCTTGGCCTGCTGCAGCTCCCGGTTCATCGCCTCGTTCTTGCGCAAGGCGATCTCGAGTTCCTGCGTCCGCCGGCGGACCTGCTGCTCGAGCAGCAAGGTGTTCTGGAACATGCCGAAGCTGGAGGACTGGGAATTCATCGACTGCTCGGCACGCTTGATCAATGCCGCCACCACCTTGTTGAGGCGGACGACTTCCGCCTTCAGGGCATCTTCCCCCTGCATCTCGATGCGTTCAGTCATGGCCCAGCTCCCGATATTCGCCGATCGCCAGCCCGGTCAGGGTCTGATTCACATGCACGCCCCAGAACTGCTCGCCATACGTGCAAAAGCCGACACTGTTCGCCTGCCGGTAAATCTCATCCACCGCGGATTTGAGCCCGCGCTGCCCCATTTCCAGGTTGCGCAGCACGCAGTCGAAACCCAGGGTCAGCTGTGGCTCTCCCAGCGCATCGCGAATACCCTGAAAGGTCTCCTGCACATTGGCCAGCAGATCGGTGGCCTGCGCCACACGAAAGACCAACCCCTCCTCGATCGCGCAGTAGAAGGTCAGGCTGCCGTCCGGATTGACGCTGCGGATCGAGCGTACATAGTCCGAACCATTGATGACCACCACCACCGGCACGGCCGCAAAGGCATCGGGACGCAGGTCCTCGACACTGACTCCGGAGATCCGCGCATACTCGCTGGCCGCTGGCAGGCCGTTGATCTCCTTGACGATCCGCTGCCCCGCATCGGCGGCCGTGACCACCAGGCGCTCATCCAGACATTCGAAATGCTGGGTCTTGAACACACGGACCGGGCAATCGGTATGGGCCACCACCAACGCCGCAGCGTCCTCGTGAAAGGCACCATCGAAATAAACCTGCGTCTTCGCAAAGCGCAGATCATCGCCGGCCGAACCGCCCACCAGCGGCAAATTGCCGAGGCCATCCTGAAAAGCCCGAGCAACCAGCTCCTCGCGCACCGACAGCCCATCCACCAGCATCAGCGCAAAGCCGTTGCGGCGGCGGCCGTCATAAACCTCCGGCGCATCGTACAAGGCATAGGCAAAGCGTCGCCCAGCATCCAGGTCGAAATTAGCAAGACCGCTCAGCAAACCTGCCTGCACGGAGAAGTGTGCCCGCGCAAAGCTCGTGCCGGAAAGACTCCAGTCCCGGTATCCAACCGGACCGATCTCTCCCGCAGTCGTACAGCCCACCACGGTGACGCCCGGAAAACAGGCACACATCTCCGACGCCAGCACATCCAGATCGTAATGGCTCGAACAGAAGAAGATCACGACCGACATGTCCGGCTGCACGACACCGGCGTGAAACTCACGCACGGCTGCAGCGGCATCAACGGCACAGGACTGGGCAGAACGACAGGCGTGAACGACGTCCATGAGGGCTCTCTCTCGACGGTGGGGGGTCTTGCACTCCCCGTCGCGGCACTCTGCCGAAAACAGCGGGTCTTGGGAAGGGCGTATTACGCGCACTCCACTGCAGTCGCGCTCCCCCACACTGGGCGATAATCGACCCATCCCGCAGCCAACCCCGCCCCATGATCGCCCGCAAGTACCTCTACCTCATCGCCCTCGCCCGGGAACGGCACTTCGGCCGCGCCGCCGAAGCCTGCCACGTCTCGACGTCCACGCTGTCGGCCGCCATCCGTGACATGGAGCACGAGCTGGGCGTCACCATCGTCGAGCGGGGACAGCAATTCTCCGGGCTGACGCCGGAAGGCGAACGGGTGCTCGAATGTGCACGCCAGATGGCCGCCCGGGCCGAGGGGCTGCGCCAGGAGCTCGCCCAGTTGCAGGACGGCCTGTCGGGCAAGCTCCGGCTGGGTGTCATACCTACCGCCCTCACTGCCGTCGCCGCGCTCACTGCACCCTTTGCACGCCACCATCCGCACGTGGATATCGAAGTACTGTCCATGAGCACCCAGCAGATCCTCGCCGGGCTGCGCAGCTTCGAGCTGCATGGGGGAATCACCTATCTGGAAGCGGCGACCAGTGACCTGTCGGCCACGCCGCTATGGTGCGAGAACCACGTGCTGATCACTCCCGCTGGCGGTCCCTTCGAGCGTCGCGAATGGGTGACCTGGCAGGAAGCCGCCGAATTGCCCCTGTGCCTGCTGCCCCCCAACATGCACAACCGGCAGACCATCGACGGCGTCTTCGCGACCATCGGCCACAAGCCTCAGCCGACGCTGGAGACGGACTCCATCGTCAGCATCCTGGCCCACGTGGGCGCCGGCCACTGGTCGAGCATCGTGCCGCGTGCCGTACTCGACCTGATCGGCATCCCCAACGGCATCCGCGCCTACGATCTGCGCGAACCCGTCGTGGAATGGGCCACCGGCCTCATCCTGCTCAACCGCCAGCCGCGCTCCCCGATGGCCGAGGCATTGCTCGCCGAAGCACTACAACTGGAAGGCTAGACGCTCAGGGCAGATGGCGGCCTCTACCAGGCAGGAGGACGCGACCCCTTTCGCACGCAGCCCGGCCTGAAGATCTGCCGCAGACCGGGTTGTGCCTATCGAACAGACTGACAAGATCGCGACTCTGGTCTTGAGCCGGACGATCAGACGTGGAAGCGGGCGATGCGCTCGCGCATGTTTACCGCCATGGCCTCCAGGCTTTGCGCGGCATGGGCAACGTCACGGATCGCTGAGGTGTTCTCGAAGGCCTGCCGGGAGATGTCTTCGATATGGCCCGAGATCGAGGCGCTGGCGGCGTGCTGCTCCTCGGCGGCACGGGCGATGTCGGCGACGATCTGGCTGACTTCGCCGACGCTGCCGTTGATGCTGCGGACAGAGTCGCCGGCCTTTTCCGCCAGCGTCACTCCGTTCAGCGCCATGCTCGAGACCAGACCGATTTCCTTCACCGCCTGTTCGGTACGCGATTGGATCGAGCCGATCATGCTGGTGATCTGGCCGGTTGACTGAGCGGTTCTTTCAGCCAACTTGCGCACTTCGTCGGCGACGACGGCAAAGCCACGGCCGGACTCGCCCGCCCGGGCCGCTTCAATGGCGGCATTGAGCGCCAGCAGGTTGGTCTGATCGGCGATCTCGCGGATGACGGCGACAATGTCCGAAATACGGAGGGACTCCTCGCCGAGTTGGTCGACTGCCTGGGCCGTGCCGGAGATAGATTGGGCAATGCGGCTCATTTCGCCGGAGGCCTGGGCAACGACACTGCGCCCTTCCAGCGTCAATTGCTGCGAGGAGCCGGCAATCCCGGTCAATTGCTGCAGGCTGTTGGTGGTGCTGGCGATGCTCTGACTAACCTCTTCGATGGTGCTGGCCGTCGAGGCCGCGGCATCGCTTTGCCGCGTGCTGCTTTGCTCGATGCGCTGGATGCTGTTGGTCAATTGCTCTGAGGCGGCAAGAACCTGTTGTGAACTGGAGGAAATATCGCGGATGATCTCGCCAAATTTCTGCTGAAGCGCATTGAAGGCTCGGGCGATGGCACCAATCTCGGCACCGCTGCCTACGTCGATCGCCCGGCTCAGATCGCCGCTGGCGGCAGCCTGGTGCATACCGTCGCTCAACTGGGTCAAAGGCTTGGCGATGCTCATTGCGATAAACCAGGAAAGGGTCACCAGCAGCAGGATCCCGCAGGCGATACCGATGCCGATCACCCCGGCAGCCCGGAGGAACTGGGTATCGACGTCGTCGATGTAGATGCCGGAAGTTACAACCAAGCCCCACGGCGCATACAAGCGGGCCGTTGCCAGTTTGGGCAGCGGGGTCTTGTCAGCCCCACGCGGCCACAGGTATTCGACAAATTCGCCCTGGCCGCGCTTGGCGGCCTCGACCAGTTCATAGACGATACGCTTGCCAGTACTGTCCTTCAGCTGGCTCTGATCCTTCCCATTCAGTTCCGGCTTGAAGGGATGTCGGACCATTCGGTACGTCGTGTCGTACTGGCTGAAGTAATTGCCTCCCCCGTAGCGTAGCGCGGCAATTTCGACCTGAGCCCGCTCCTTCGCTTCGTCCTGGGTAAGTTTGCCGCTCTCCGCCTCTTTGCCGTAGTGCTCAGCGATGCTGTAAGCGAGGTCAACGATTTCTCGCGTTTCGATGCGCTTGTCTTCGAGGATCGAGCCGCGCAGGATTGTCAGCCCATAGCCAGCGGTTGCAAGCATCAACAACAACGCTCCGACGACGAGCAAGGCCAGTCGGTAGCGGATTTTCAGGCTCGAAAGCATGCTTTTGAGGTAATGATTTATGGATTTTTACTCTGGCAGAATTTTCTTATTTCATCAATGAGTTAGCTCTCAAAGGCGCTAACAATTCACGACAAGCAATCAAAAAAAAACCCGCATCGGTAACGATGCGGGTTTTCAAGGACCTAACGAGGCCTATCTGCTGAACATCAAACCTCGACGGTATCGGCGACTTCAACGAAGGCCGGGATCTGGTCGAAGTTCATGTAGCGGTAGACATCGGCCGCCTTGGCGTTAACCGCCTGGACCTTTTCCTGGTATTCGGCGACGGTCGGCAGGCGGCCCAGCAGGGCAGCGATGGCCGACAGTTCGGCGGAAGCCAGGTAAACGCGGGTGTCGATACCCAGACGGTTCGGGAAGTTACGGGTCGAGGTGGACACGGCGGTGGAGCCCTTGCGGATCTGTGCCTGGTTACCCATGCACAGGGAGCAACCCGGCATTTCCATGCGGGCGCCGGCCTTGCCGAGGACGCTGTAGTAGCCTTCTTCGGTCAGGATCAGGGCGTCCATCTTGGTCGGCGGAGCGATCCACAGGCGAGTCGGGATGTCGGACTTGCCATCCAGCACCTTGCCCGCAGCGCGGAAGTGGCCGATGTTGGTCATGCAGGAACCGATGAACACTTCGTCGATCTTGTCGCCGGCGACTTCGGACAGCACCTTGACGTCGTCCGGATCGTTCGGGCAGGCCAGGATCGGCTCGGTCACGTCGGCCAGATCGATCTCGATCACCGCGGCGTACTGGGCGGCGGCATCGGCCTGCAGCAGCGTGCCGTTGGCGATCCACTCTTCCATGGACTTGATGCGGCGCTTCAGGGTGCGGGCATCTTCGTAGCCTTCCGCGATCATCCACTTCATCAGGGTGATGTTGGAACGCATGTACTCGACGATCGGCTCCTTGTTCAGGGCCACGGCGCAGGCAGCGGCAGAGCGCTCGGCAGCAGCATCGGACAGCTCGAAGGCCTGTTCGACCTTCAGATCCGGCAGACCTTCGATTTCGAGGATGCGGCCGGAGAAGATGTTCTTCTTGCCCTTCTTCTCGACGGTCAGCAGGCCGGCCTTGATGGCGTACAGCGGGATCGCATTGACCAGGTCGCGCAGGGTGATGCCGCGGGCGGTGGCGTCAGCCATCGTGCCCTTGAAGCGGACCAGCACCGATTCCGGCATGTCCAGCGGCATCACACCGGTGGCAGCGGCAAAGGCGACCAGGCCGGAACCGGCCGGGAAGGAGATGCCGATCGGGAAGCGGGTGTGGGAGTCGCCACCGGTGCCGACGGTATCCGGCAGCAGCAGGCGGTTCAGCCAGGAGTGGATCACGCCGTCGCCCGGACGCAGCGCAACGCCGCCACGGGTGGAGATGAAGGTCGGCAGCTCGCGGTGCATCTTGACGTCCACCAGCTTCGGGTAGGCCGCGGTGTGGCAGAAGGACTGCATGACCAGATCGGCGGAGAAGCCGAGGCAGGCCAGATCCTTCAGTTCGTCGCGGGTCATCGGGCCGGTGGTGTCCTGGGAGCCGACGGTGGTCATCTTGGGCTCGCAGTAGGTGCCCGGCAGGATGCCCTTGCCTTCAGGCAGGCCACAGGCACGGCCGACCATCTTCTGGGCCAGGGAATAACCGGTACCCGGATCATTCGGCTGCTGCGGCAGACGGAACAGGGTAGACGGGGCCAGGCCCAGGGCTTCACGCGCCTTGGCGGTCAGGCCACGGCCGATGATCAGCGGGATACGGCCGCCAGCGCGGACTTCGTCGAGGATGACGAGGGTCTTGAGCTGGGATTCGGCGATGGTGGCACCGTTCTTGAGCGCGGTGACCTTGCCGGTGGCGCCGTCGACCTTCAGTTCGATCTCGTCGCCCATGTCCATCTGGCCGGCGTCGATTTCGATCGGCAGCGCGCCGGCATCTTCCATCGTGTTGAAGAAGATCGGGGCGATCTTGGAGCCCAGGCAGACGCCGCCGAAACGCTTGTTCGGAACGTAGGGGATGTCTTCGCCGGTGAACCACAGCACGGAGTTGGTGGCGGACTTGCGGGAAGAACCGGTGCCAACCACGTCACCGACGTAGGCGATCAGGTTGCCCTTGGCGGCTAGGCCTTCGAGCTGCTTCAGCGGGCCGCGGTTGCCCGGCTCGTCGGCTTCGATGCCCGGACGGGGGTTCTTCAGCATGGCCAGCGCGTGCAGCGGGATGTCCGGACGGGACCAGGCATCGGGAGCGGGCGACAGGTCGTCGGTGTTGGTTTCGCCGGTGACCTTGAAGACGGTCAGCTTCTGGCTGGCCGGAACTTCAGGGCGGGAGGTGAACCACTCGGCGTCGGCCCAGGACTGGATCACGGCCTTGGCGTTGGCGTTGCCGCCCTTGGCCAGTTCGGCAACGTCGTGGAAGAAGTCGAAGACCAGCAGGGTCTTCTTGAGGCCTTCGGCGGCCACGGTGCCGACTTCGGCATCGCCCAGCAGGTCGATCAGCGGCTTGACGTTGTAACCGCCAAGCATGGTGCCCAGCAGTTCGGTGGCCTTGGCGCGGGACACGAGGCCGACGGACAGCTCGCCCTTGGCAACCTTGGCCAGGAACTCGGCCTTCACCTTGGCGGCGTCGTCCACGCCGGCGGGGACACGGTAGGTCAGCAATTCCACCAGGAAAGCTTCTTCGCCGGCCGGCGGGTTCTGCAGCAGCTCGACCAGAGCTTGGGTTTGCTGCTTCGACAGGGGCAGCGGCGGGATACCGAGGGCTGCGCGCTCGGCAACATGCTGGCGGTAGGCTTCAAGCATGGATACATCCTTCCTAGACGGTGGTTACGTGACTGTGGTGCTGACGCGTGCGACCGGCCGGTACAGGCCCGGAGCGCCTCTCCCTAATGGACTGGCACCATTGTTATAAATGACCAGGGCCAAGTCTTATATATATTATATTTTATTTCTCTGAGGATTGTGCGGTTGCACCAATCCAATTTTGCAGGCCGGTTACACTTTCCGCATCGAATGCACTTACCGACTGAAACAAGCGGCCAACGCGTCCTCGACGGCCTTGAAGGTGATTGGTTTGATCAGCAGTTCGTCGAAGCCGGCATCCAGCAGGCGCTGCTTTTCGTCGGGCAAGGCATGGGCAGTATAGGCAATCACGGGAAGCCCGCTGAGGCGGGGGTCTGCCCGCAGCACCGCCAGCACTTCCTCCCCGGACATGCCAGGCATGCTGATGTCGAGCAGCACGACGTCGAAACTTCCCGAGTTGAGGCGCTCGAGCGCCATGGGACCATCCGCCGCCTCCTGGGTCTGCAAACCCAGCCGTGTCAGGAAGGCAACCGCAAGGCGCCGGTTGATGGCGTTGTCGTCGACAACGAGGACTTTCTTTTGCTCAGGAGACTGCTCGCTCATGGATGAATCAGGAGCCGGGCTCCTGTACAGGAAGATGAAGGATGAAGGTCGAGCCCTCGCCGAGCTTCGACGCCACGGACAGGCTGCCTCCCAGAAGCTGGGCCAGCTCCCGCGCCAACGCAAGGCCGAGGCCCGATCCACCGTGATCGCGGGTCACGAAATGATCCAGTTGCCGGAACCTTTCGAAGATGAGCTCCAGCGCTTCGGGTGGGATACCGCGACCGGTATCGAAGACCGCAAAGGCCAGCCGGCTACCGTCCCGACTGACCCGCAGGCCGATTTTGCCATTTTCGGTGAATTTCACCGCATTGTTCAACAGGTTGTTCAGCACCTGACGCACCCGCAGCACGTCGATATGGACCGTTTCCGGCAAATCGGGGGCCAGATCCAGTTCCATCTCCAGCCCCTTTGCCCGCGCATGAGCCCGGTGTGCAGCCACCAGTTCGCCGGCCAGACGGGCCACGTCCACGTCCGACGGCTTGAGCTCGATTCCACCGGCCTCGATCTTGGCCAGGTCCAGAATGTCATTGACGATATTGAGCAGATGTTCGCCGGAACTGTGGATGGTGGCCGCGAACTCCCGCTGGTCAGGTTCCGTCAGATCCAGGCTCAGTAGTTCAGAATAGCCGAGTATCCCATTCAGTGGCGTGCGCAGTTCGTGGGACATGCTGGCCAGGAATTCCGACTTCAGTCGGTAGGCCTCTTCCGCCTTGCTGCGCGCCTCCTCCGAGCGCTGGAAGGATTCCTGCACGGTGTCGGCCATGCGGTTGAAGGAGCGGGCCAGTTGCCCCATTTCGTCATCCGAACGCACGTCCAGCCGGTGAGACATCTCCCCTTTCTCGAAACGGCCGAGCCCCTGGACCATGTCGGTGATGCGCCGGGTGATGAACTGGGCCATCCAGATCGCCACGACGATCACCACACCTCCCATCATCAGCGTAGACAAGCCCAGGGCCGTCGCCGTTTCGGCCAGATTGCGCCCGATGGATTCGAGCAGGCCCTGACGGCGGGTCTGGAAGTCCCGGTCCCGCTCGGCGATGGTGGCGCCGATGCGCTTCGCCGACTCGGTCGCCGCGCGGTGGAAATCATCCACGTTGGCGCCGATGGTCACAAACCCGAAGCCCTGCGGCGTCCGGCCATACTGGCCGGTGTAATAGGGAATGGCCGCCGCGGTGGTGAGTTTCCACAAGCCCGAAAAGAAGATCTCGAAAGAGCCCGAACCACCCTTCTCCGTCAGCTGGTTCCAACCCGCGCACTGGGGCGAGAAGTTCAGGTAACGGCAATCCAGCGCTACCGTGCCGGCCTTGATCTGCGCTGCGGCCGGCTTCTTCTTCAGGGACTGTCCATCGAAAGGCTTCACTCCGGCGAGGAATTCCTGCGCTGACTGGCCGGACGCCTGCCAGGCTTCATACAGGGATTGGTCCAGCCACGGCACCACCGGCTTGCCGGTGGCGGGATTGTAGCCGGGGATGAAATAGTCCCGCGGATGGGAGATCGCCCGGCTGTTGTGATCCCACATGAAGGCGTAGTTGCCGACGATGGCATCGCTGATCTGCGTGTAACGCCGCTCCGTCGGGCTGATGCGGTCGGTGAACTGGCGGATGTGGTCGTGATCCAGCGCCAGCGTCACGTAACCCGTTACCTTGCCGCCCTGCACCACCGGCATGGCCCACCGCACGATGGCGCGAAAGTGCCTGCCGACCGGGTTCTCGGTGCCCGCGTAGGCGGACTCCTCAGGCCTGAAGTCGACACCGGCCTTGCGGGCGCTCTCCGGCAGGTAGGCACCGATCACCCGGCTGCCAACGTAAGCACCGATGACATCCGAAACGTAGATCTCGCCGGGCTTCAGGCGCTTGAGCTCCGGCCAGTAACGCTCGGCCCTGAGGAAAGTGCCTTCCGGACGGCTCACGTCCCGCAGGCCGGGCTGGGTCAAGGTTCCCGTCGTGACTTTGACGCGCTCCCGCCCCTGCAGATCGACAAAGCTCATCTCCACGAACAGCGGACGCTGCTCGGGAATACCGAGGAATTCGGGCGCCCGCGCACTGAAGGCCTTCGCATTGTCGCCCAGCGCCTGGCGCGGATCGGCGGCCAGCTTCGTGTCGGGAGTTTCGGGCTCGACGGGTTCCCAGCGCTTCTTGTCGGCGGACAGCTGCCAGCGGCCGTGCCCATAGAGCGTACGGCTGCGGTGAGCCAGGAAACGCCGATAGGCCTCCGCATCGGGCGTCAACTCGGCGGCCTGGCGCAGATCGGAATCCCGGTCATAGAGAAACGCCGCCACCGCCCGCGCGGTGTCGGTGGTCAGCCGCTCCATGCCTTCCCGGGCCCGATCGTCGAGGGCGCGGATGGCATCGCCAGTCGCGGCGTCTCCCACCTGCTTGACGGTTGCCAGCATCACTTCCGCCATGGACTCCGCCTGGCCACTGACGCTCTGGCCCAGCCTCTGCGCCATGCTCCACGCCAGCAAGGCCAACAACACCAATGGAACCACCTTGATGACCACGAAAATCGCGATCAACTTGGCGCGGATCCCCTTCATCCATGCCCCGAACGCCATACCTCTCCCCATTGCCGGCGTGTCGCTCCAGGACCGCCGGCCCCCCGTCATCGATCGGATGTTTCTTGTTCCTCGGGACTTATCGGCCCGGCACCGGAAATCTCAAACAGGAACGCAGCTTGCCATACGCCTTGCCGCAGATGCGGAATCCCGCCGAGAATACCGGGCCCTGCCCATGAAGCTTGCACGCCCATGTCCTCCTGCCCCTGCGGCTCCCAAACCTCCTATACCGCGTGCTGTGGCCCTTACATCGATGGCGGTGCAGTTGCACCCACTGCCGAAGCCCTGATGCGCTCCCGCTACACCGCCTTCACGCTCGGCAACGAAGCCTACCTGCGCGCCACCTGGCATCCGGACTTCCTGCCCACCGACCTGCGCCTCGCCGACGAGCCTCCCACCAAATGGCTGGGGCTGGAGGTTAAGCGCCACCAGCAGCAGGATGCGGAGCACGCCATCGTCGAATTCGTGGCGCGCTACAAGATCGGAGGGCGAGCCCACCGCCTGCACGAAACCAGCCGTTTCGTGCACATCGACGGATGTTGGCTTTATACGAACGGCGACATCCATCCGCGCTGAAATCAGCAGGATGGAGCCCCCTTTTCCTGTGCCTTACGGCCTCAGATTCACATCGAGTCAACGTCCAGAACGCTGACGCCATGAGGCAAGACGCTTCACCGGATCAGCCCTCAAGATTCGGCAGGCACAAAAGACAAGAGGGCGATTCACTCGCCCCCTTTGTCAGACCGGAAACCCTGGCCTTTACACGGCTGCTACAACGTCAGCGGCAATCAGCTCGATGGTTTCACCGGCAAAGTCCACACGCTGGCCTGGCCTCAGCTTGGCCCGCTTGCGGTTCTCGATATCCCCGTCCACGAATACGTCGCCGTCCGCCACGCGCTGCTTGGCCTCGCCGCCGGAACCGCACAGGCCCACGGCCTTCAGGAGTTGGTCGAGCTGAATGAATTCGCCTTCAACGGAGAAACGAATGGTCATGGTGACACCCCTTGCGTGTGTTAAGGAAATGTTGCTGTCGGCAGGGATTGTGTCAGAGCCCGATCGCGCCGCCAAGCGGCTTGAACGGACTCGAACTCACTCACCGAGAGGCGCCATTCCATGCCGCCGCCGGGCCCGCGCACAGCCTTCCTCTCCGATGTTCAGCGCCGCGTAGGGCGAGAAATCCCGGCACGGGCCGGGGCGCTTTTCGTAGATCGTGCACTTCACTTCGCGCCCTACCTCGCCGGCTAGCGCAATGCAGCGCGGCTCCGCTGCATCGGTGCCGCGCATCCGCACCAGCGTCGCGGTGAGCGGCACCGTCAGCGCCACCGGCACGCAGCCGCCGGGCGTGGTTTCCAGATCGGCGATATGGAAATCCACCCGGAAGCTGGCGCAGCAGGCGCCACAGCTCAGGCAGGGGTCAGCCACGGCTCAGTCGGCCCCACAACACTTCTTGTACTTCTTGCCGCTGCCGCAGGGGCAAGGCTCGTTACGGCCCGGGCCGCTCTTGGTAGCCCCCGCCGCAGCGCTGACAGCCACCGGCTCCGGAGCCGGCAGGCCCAGCGCACGCCAGTTCTGGTACAGATGCTGGACGGCGAAGCCCTTCTCTTCCAGCTCGGCCAGCTGCGCCTCCGTGTCGGGTTGAACCGCCACTTCCTCTTCGGGCCCGAGGATGGTCTCCAGCAGTGCCTCGGCGATGGACGTGTCGCCCACCTTGTCCGGCCACTCGGACGGCCACATCTCGAAGCCCTGCTCGAAGCCGTTACTCCACTCCTCACCGATGGCAGGATCGTCGTCGCCACCCTGGGCGTAGCAGAACGGCTGCCAGCCTTCGGCCTCGCCTTCCTCATCGCCCTCTTCGTCGCCGATCATCTCGATCAGGTCGTTGTAGTAGCGCAGCACCAGCTCGATGGCCTTCTGCAGGGACGCGCCGGAGCCGAAGCCCACCTCGCCCTCTTCGGCGGTCCACACGGCGGGGAGCCACTCCTCCACCGGAATCGGCAGCGGCGAGGCGACGATGGCGGCGAGGTAGCCGTCCAGCATCTCCATGTTCATGCAGTCGGCCGGCACTTCGTCCGACACCAGCAGTTCTTCGAGCTGCTCGAGTTCTTCTTCGGTCAGCGGAATGGATTGAGCGGTGGTCATTGCGGGGTTTCCTCCACGGTCGGTTGGCGATCGAGCTCCACCACACACCGGTAAAGGGTCTGGCCGGAATCCCGGTATTTGCGTTCGAATGGGGTCAGCGGCGACGGCGCCTCGAAGGACTCCCACGGCAGCTGGCGGCCGATCAGCAGCCCCAGCGCAATGGCGAATTCTTCCACATAAATGTTCCAGTTACTGCGGCACTCCAGCCGGCCGCCGAGGCGCGGCACGAAGGGGAAGACCGGGTGCGCATGCCAGCGCCGCGCCAGGTGGCCGATCTTCGGCCACGGGTTCGGATAGAGGATGTAATGGCGCGCCAGGCGGATACCGGCGTCGGCCATCAGACGCCAGTAGTCCACCAGGTCAGCGCGCACGAAGATCATGTTCTTCGGCAGCAGCGCATCCGGGTAGGGTTTCTTGCGGCTCAGGCGGTCTTCCGACTGGTCCACTCCGATCACCCAGTGGTCGGGAAAGGCCCGCGCCAGCTGGATGGTACTGTGGCCCACGCCGCAGCCGGAATCGAGGATCAGCGGTGCCTTACCGTCCCAGCCGGCCAGGCTGGCCTCGAAGGCCGCCTTGTTGTGGTCGAGGACGGGTTTGCGGAACTCGCAGCTGGCGTGCTTGGCCACCCGCTCGACGAGATGTTCATGGACGCCCTGCTGGGCGCTCTCCGGAATCTTTGAATTGGCGTACATCGGTTTGGGTCAGGCAGCGGCCTGCAGCAGCGGCACGCCATGGCGGCGCAGGACGTGGTCGATGGCCCGGCATTCGGGCTGGGCGCGCAGGTCCTGATAAAGAAGTTCGGCGGCCGGGAAATTGCGCCGCAGCATGTTGATCCATTGTTTCAGGCGGCCCGGCGCGTGGCGCGGCTCGACCTTCAGCTGCACGCGCTCCCAGAAGTCGCCGATGAGGTGCAGCAGCTCGCCCCACTCCGCGTCCCGGTCGGCCGGCACTTCGGCACCGGCGGCGATGCGCCGCGCCAGGAAGGGATCGGACACCGCGCCGCGGCCGAGCATCACGTCGTCCGCGCCGCTCACCGAACGGCAACGCCGCCAGTCGTCCTCGCTCCACACCTCGCCGTTGGCCACCACCGGCAGCTTGACCACATCGCGGATGCGGGCTATCCATTCCCAGTGGGCCGGCGGACGGTAGCCGTCGCGCTTGGTGCGGGCATGCACCACCAGGCCTTCGGCGCCGCCGGCTTCCAGCGCCCGCGCGCAGTCCAGCGCGAGAGAGGTGTCCTCCACGCCGAGTCGCATCTTGGCGGTGAAGGGAATGTGCCGCGGTACCGCGCGGCGCACCGCACCGGCGATGCGGTACAGGCATTCGGGATCGGCCAGCAGCATGGCGCCGCCGCCGTGGGAATTGACGGTCTTGGCCGGACAGCCGAAGTTGAGGTCGACGCCCGGCGGCGACAGCTCGCACAGACGGGCGGCATTCTCGGCCAGCGCGGCCGGATCGCTGCCGAGCAGCTGGACCACCACCGGCGTGCCGCCGGACGTGCGCCCACCGTTGTCGATTTCGGGGCTGATGCGGCGGTAGGTGCGATGGGGCAGCAGGCTGCCGGAGACGCGGACGAACTCCGTCACCGCGCCGTCGTAGCCGCCCACCTGGGTCAGCACGTCGCGCAGCAGGTAATCGGCCAGCCCCTCCATGGGCGCAAGCAACAGTATTCCCATCTAATCCACACACACCGCTCACGGTCGAAGGGCGCGATTCTACGGCGAATCGGCGAGCCGATCCCAGGTTTTTCAAGCCCTTGCCGGAGAAAAGGCAGCCGCCCGGTCAGTGTCCTGCGCCCTGCTCCGCCGCCGCTGCGCTGAGCTGCCCCTGTGCAAGATTCAGCTGCCGCGCCGCGTGCAGGTTGTGCAGCGTGATCTTGCGCACCTCGGCCTTGCTGGCCTCGATGTGGGAGCGCAGCAGAATGCTCGCCTGCGCCGCCTTGCGCTGGATCAGCAAGCGCAACAACTGGGCATGCTCGTCGTAGGTCGCCTGGATGCGCGCCGGGTTGGTGAAGTCCAGGCGGCGCACGATGCGGATCTTCTCGGTGACGTCCTGGTGCACGGCGGCCATTTCCCGGTTGCCGGTGGCCAGCACCAGGCCCTGGTGGAAGGCTTCGTCCAGCGCGGCGACGCGGTTGCCGTCGGTCAGGCGCTCCGCCGGGTCCACCAGCCACACCTCGGTCAACGCCGCCAGGTCCGCGGTCTGCGGCGCTTCGCAGATGCGGCTCACCGCCGCCTCCTCGAGCACGACACGCAAGTCGTAGAGCTGGTCCAGGCGTTCGAAGTCGATGCTGCGCACGGACCAGCCGCTGCGGAAATACACCTGCAGGAAGCCTTCCCGCTCCAGGCGGTACAGCGCACCACGCACCGGCGTGCGCGATACCCCGTAGCGCTCGGCCACCTCGGTCTCGGTGAAGCGGTCCCCCGGCAGCAGCTGGAAGGAGAAGATCTCGTCCTTCAGTTGCTGGTAGATCCGGTTGGCGAGGGCATTTTCTTTGGGTCGGCTGGAGTTGCCCATGGGCTCAGGTCTGCATGCTCACGTGGGCCGAGACGACCCGCCAGCCTTCCGGGAAGCGCACCCAGGTCTGGCTCTGGCGGCCGACCGGATCGCCGTCGCGCAGGAATTCCACGTCGGCGGTGGCGAAGTTCTCGTCGAAGGTGGTGATCACTAGGTTACGCAGTTGTCGCGGCATGTTGGCGGGGGGAACGAAGTGCTCCCGATACTTGCGGATAGCGGCAGCGCCGTAGTGGATCTCGGCGATGCCGAAGCGCACCGTGAGCGGATTGTCCCAGAAAAGCGCGTTGAGCACCGCCACGTCGTTGGCGATCAGCGCGGCCTCGTAGCGCTCGAACACGGCGCCCAGTTCGGCCAGCACATGGGGAAGATTGATGGCGGGTGCGCTCATGGATTCGCTTTCGAGGGTTCGAGGGCGGCCATCAGCGCGGCCAGCGGGGCGCTCCAGCCGACGATGCCGCCCTGGGCGACGATCATGTCGATGGCGGCGGCCTTGAAGGCCGGAAAGTAGCTCGCGGTGGCGTCCTCGACCAGCAGGCATTCGTAGCCCCGGTCGTTGGCCTCGCGCATCGTCGTCTGCACGCAGACCTCGGTGGTCACGCCGGCGAACAGCAGATGGGTGATCCCTTTCAGCCGCAGGATCTCGCCCAAGGCGGTGGCGTAGAAGGCCCCCTTCCCCGGCTTGTCGATGACGATCTCGCCAGGCAGCGGCGCCACCGCCGGAAGGATGTCGTTGCCCGGCTCGCCGGCCACCAGGATGCGCCCCATCGGCCCCGTGTCGCCAATGCGCAGCGCTGCGTCGCCCCGCCCCTGCTTGGCCGGCGGACAATCGGAAAGGTCGGGCCGGTGCGCTTCGCGGGTGTGGATCACGGCGATGCCGTGGCGGCGGCAGGTGTCGAGCAACGCGGCCACCGTCGGAACGATCGCGGTCAGCCGCGACACGTCGTTGCCCAGGCTTTCGCCGAAGCCGCCCGGCTCGATGAAGTCGCGCTGCATGTCGATGACGATCAGCGCCGTGCTGGCCGGCGCGAAGGTGAAGCCGTAAGGCTGTGCGTCGACGCGGATCATGGCGCTCATCTCCTCAGTGCCCCGCCCCATGCCCGGCACCGCCCGCCATGTGGCGGCCGACCTCCGCCACATCCACGTAACCGGCCAGCGCCTGATGGGCGATGCGCCCTTCCGACATCACCAGGATGCGGTCGGACAGCTCCAGCAGCTCGTCCAGGTCTTCGCTGACCAGCAGGATTGCCGCGCCGTCGTTGCGGGCCTGGTCGAGCCGGCGGTGGATCGCCTCCGTCGCAGCGAAGTCCAGCCCGAACACCGGGTTGGCGACGATCAACAGGCGTACCGCGCCGGACAGCTCGCGGGCCAGCACGGCCCGCTGGACGTTGCCGCCGGACAGGTTCTCGATGGCCGCCGACGGATCCGGCGGACGCACGCCGAAGGCCTCAATCCATTCCCTCGCCCGGCGTGTCAGCGCGCCGCGGCGCAGGAAGCGCAGACTGAACCAGCTGCCGGAGAACGGCGCGATGTCGAAATCCCGCAGCCCCATGTTCTCCGCCACGCTCATGTTGGGTACACAGGCATTGCGCAGGGGCTCCTCGGGCAGGCTGAAGACACCGTGGCGGCGCAGCTCGGCCCGCGTCGCGCCGTAGCTCTCACCATCCACGTGCACCGCCCCGCCGCGCGCGCTGCGCTGGCCGAGCAGCACCTCGACCAGCTCCTTCTGCCCGTTGCCGGCCACCCCGGCAATGCCGACGATCTCACCGGCGCGCACCACCAAGTCCAGCTCGCGCACCGCCGGCATGCCCCGGTCGTTGTCGGCGCACAGGCCATCCACCGCCAGGCGGATGTCCCCAGCCGTTCGCCAGGCATCGGCAGCCCGCCGCCGCGGCGCGGTGGCCACCGACACCGCACTGCCGACCATCATCTCGGCCATGTCCTGGGTCGTCAGCTCCCCAACCTTGCCGCTCCCCGCCAGCTTGCCGCGCCGCAGCACCGTGACGCTGTCGCCGTAGGCGCTCACCTCGCGGAACTTGTGGGTGATCATCATCACCGTCAGGCGGCCGTCCCGCGTCATGCCGTGCAGCAGGCCGAGCACCTCGTCGGCCTCGGCTGGGGTCAGCACCGAGGTCGGCTCGTCGAGGATCAGCAGGCGCTGGCCCAGGTAAAGCTGCTTGAGGATCTCCAGCTTCTGCTTCTCGCCGGCAGCCAGGTCGGCCACCCGCGCGTTCAGGTCGAGGCGGAACGGCGTACTGTCCAGAAAGGCCGCCAGCGCCGCCTTCTCCCGCCGCCAGTCGATGCGCAGCGGCAGGTCGCCGCGGGCCAGCAGCAGGTTCTCGGCCACCGTCATGCCCGGCGCCAGCGTGAAGTGCTGGTAGACCATGCCGATGCGCAGGCGCTGGGCGTCCCGCGGGCTGCGGATGGCCTGCTCACGACCATCCACCAGAAAGCTGCCTTCCTCCGGCGGGTGGTAGCCGACCAAGCATTTCACCAGCGTGCTCTTGCCGGCGCCGTTCTCGCCGAGCAGGCAGTGGAAGCTGCCGGACTCCACCTTGAGGGACACCTCGTCGAGGGCCGTCAGCGCGCCGAAGCGCTTGGTGACCCGGTAAGCCTCGACGGCCGCGCCGCGGTTCTGCACGTCGGCCGCCAGCAGGGTGTGGGTGAGCGCGTCCATGGCCCTACTCCAGCGCCGCCAGCAAGGTGCTGGAATCCGACACCGCGCCGAATACCCCGCCCTGCATCTTGATCATCTTGAGCGCCGCCAGGTGGTTGCCATGGTCGGTGGCGCCGCAGCAGTCCTCCAGCAGCAGGCACTCGAAGCCCATGTCGTTGGCGTCGCGCATGGTGGTGTGCACGCACACGTCGGTGGTGATGCCGGTCAGGATGATGTTGCGGATGCCGCAAGTGCGCAGGACCAGCTCCAGATCGGTGGCGTAGAACGAGCCCTTGCCCGGCTTGTCGATGACCACCTCGCCGGGTAGCGGCGCCAGTTCGGGGATGATCTCCCAGCCCGGCTCGCCGCGTACCAGGATGCGCCCGCAAGGCCCGGCATCGCCGATGCCGGCACCGATGCGCTGGGAGCGCCAGCGTTTGTTGGGCGGCAGGTCGGCCAGGTCAGGACGGTGCCCCTCGCGGGTGTGGATGATGAAGAAGCCCAGGCTGCGCAGGCGCGCCAGCACCGCCTTGATCGGCCCGATCGGCGCGCGGGTCAGGGACAGGTCGTAGCCCATCTTGTCCACGTAGCCGCCGACGCCGCAGAAGTCGGTCTGCATGTCGATGATGATCAGCGCGGTGTTGGCCGGCGTCAGGTCGCCGTTCCAGGGCCAGGGATAGGGATCGGCTTCGAGGTGGAAAGCGGTCATGCTTGAAGCTCCTGCCAGGGTTGTCGTGGATTCAGCGCTGGGTGAAGGACAGCTCGCCGGGCGCGCCGGCCAGGGTCTGCCCCGGCGTCCAGCTGGCCGCCATCAGGGCCAGGGTCAGCACATAGGGCGCCGCGTTGAAGAGGTAGTAGCCGGCCGTGATGCCCTGCGACTGCAAGGCCGGGCCGAGCGCGCCGGCCGCCCCGAACAGCAGCGCCGCCAGCGCGCAGCGCAAGGGGCTCCAGCGAGCGAAGATGACCAGCGCCACCGCCATCAGCCCCTGCCCGCTGGACAGACCTTCGTTCCAGCTGCCCGGGTAATAGAGGGACAGAAAGGCACCGCCGACGCCGGCCAGGAAGCCACCGGCCGCTGTCGCCCCAATACGGATCGGCACCACCGGGTAGCCCAGCGCCCGAGCCGCCGCCGCGTTGTCGCCGACCAGGCGCAGCGCCAGGCCCCAGCGGCTGGCCCGGAAGGCCCAGTGCAGCAGGCCCGCCAACGCCAGCCCGACGGGCAGCAGCACGTTGATGCGCAGCGCGGAGCGGATCTGTTCATTGTCGCTCCACGCCCCTAGTTCCACGGACGGCAGCATCGGTGCCTGGGGCTGGATCAGCGGCTTGCCGAGGAAGAAGGCCAGTCCGGTGCCGAACAGCATCAGCGCGATGCCGACGGCGATGTCGTTCACCTTGGGCAGTGAACACAGGCCTCCGTGCAGCAGCCCCATCAGCACCCCGCACAGCCCAGCGGCCAGCACGCCCAGCCATGGCGAGCCGGTGAGCAGCGAGACCCCATAGCCGCCCATCGCGCCCAGCACCAGCGTGCCCTCCAGGCCCAGGTTGATGCGGCCGGATTTTTCGGTGATGCACTCCCCGAGGCTGACGAACAGGAAGGGGGTGCTGACCCGCAGGGCACCGCCCAGCAGGGCCAGCGCAAGACTGCCGAAGGCCAGGCCGTCAGTGGTTTCAGACACGGCGGGCTCCTTTCCGGTTGAGGGTTTCGAAGGCCAGCAGGGCCACGAACAGCGCGCCCTGCAAGACCAGCACGGCAGCGTCGGGCAGATCCAGGCGCCGCTGCAGCAGGCTGCCTGACGCACCGATACCGCCCACCAGGATGGCGCCGGCGACGATGCCCAGCGGGTTGTGGCGGGCTGCGAAGGACACCAGGATGCCGGCGTAGCCGTAGCCCGCCAGCAGCGAGGCGTTGGCGCTGCCGTGCACCGCGGCCACCTCCAGCATCCCCGCCACCCCGGCCGCGCCGCCGCCGAGGAAACAGGCCGCGAGCAGCAGAGTGCCGACCGGCAGGCCGGCCATCAGCGCCGCCCGCGGATTGCCGCCGACAACCGCCACCGAAAAGCCGAACACCGTACGCCGCAGCAGGAACCACGCCGCCGCGCAGGCCAGCACGCCCCAAACGAGGCCCCAATGCACTTCCAGCCCCGGCAGCGGACCAATCAGCACCGCGTCGGGCAGCGGCGGCGTCGAAGGCTTGTTGAGGCTGGCCGGATCACGCAAGACGCCTTCGACCAGGAAATTGAACAGCGCGATGCCGATGTAGGAGAGCAGCAGGCTGGAGATGGTCTCGTTGATACCCCTCACGTGGCGCAGCCAGGCGGACGCGGCGATCCACGCCCCGCCGGCCACGAAGCCCGCCAGCGCCATCAGCAGCTGCACCGGCAGGGCCGGCCAGCCGGCGGTCAGGGACGGCACCATCGCCGCGGCCAGCGCGCCCAGCGCCAACGCCCCTTCCCCACCGATGATCACCAGCCCGGCGCGGGCCGGCAGGGCCACACAGAGCGCGGTGAGCATCAGCGGCGCGGCACGCGCCAGGGTGTTCTGCCACGCGAAGGCCGAGCCGAAAGCGCCCTCCACCACCAGCCCCAGCGCCTCCGGCGCCTCGAAGCCCTGGGCCGCCAGGAAGGCCGCGAACAGCAGCGCGGCAGCCAGCGCCGCGGCGGTAAAGGGCGCCAGCGGCGCGACAGCGCGCATGGCCCGGTTCATGGCGGCGTCCATGGCTCAGACCTGCCCGATCACGCCATCGACCAGATAGTTCATGCTCTCCAGCAAGGGATCCTGCTGGCCGAGCACCTTACCGGCGGCGATCACCGTCTTGCCGGTGTTGTCCAGCAACGGCCCCTTGAAGATCGGGAAATCGCCCTTCAGCATCGCCGCCTTGACCGCCTCGGACTTTTTCTTCGCCTCCGCCGACACCGCCGGCCCGAAGGGCGATGGCTTGACGAAGCCGTCCTTCAGCCCGCCGCGCAGGAAATTGACCATCGGCTTGCCGTCGAGGGTCGCCTTGACGATCTGCGTATACGGTGTCTGCCAGTCCCACTCCGCGCCGGTCAGGTAGCCCTTGGGTGCCAGCTTGGCCTGGCTGGCGTGGTAGCCGCAGCTGTACACGCCACGGCGCTCGGCGGTTTCGACGATGACCTTGGGGCTGTCCACGTGACAGGTCAGCACATCCACGCCTTGGTCGATGAGGCTGTTGGCGGCCTCGGCCTCCTTGACCGGCAGCGACCAGTCGCCGGTGAAGATCACCTTCACCGTCGCCTTTGGGTCTACCGAGCGCGCGCCGAGCAGGAAGGCGTTGATGTTGCGCAGCACCTGCGGAATCGGCTTGGCGGCGATGAAGCCGAGTTTCTTGCTCTTGCTCGCCGAGGCCGCGGCGATGCCGTCGAGGTACTGGCATTCGTCGATGTAGCCGAAGAAGCTGCCGACGTTCTTCGGATGCTTGCCCGCCGTCCACAGCCCGCCGCAGTGGGCGAAACGCACGTTCGGGTATTTCTCGGCCATCTTCAGCACGTGGGGGTCGAAGTAGCCGAAGGACGTCGCGAAGATCAAGCTGGCCTTGTCCTGGTTGATCATCGCCTCCATGGTCTTCTGCACGGCCACCGTCTCCGGCACCTTCTCTTCCTCTACTACCTTCACGCCCGGCATCTTCTTGAGCGCCGCCACCGCCTGGGCCTGGGCCTGGTTGTAGCCGAAGTCGTCCCGCGGGCCGACGTAGATCACACCGACCACCAGCTTGTCGGCCGCGCCGGCCAGGCCGATGCCGAAGGGCAAGGCGCTGACGGCGGCACCGCTGCCGAGAATGCGGAGGATGTCGCGACGGCCGGCGGAGAAACGGGTTTGAGCCATGGTTGTTCTCTCTTTCGTTGGGGGGTTCAGGACAAGGTCGGGTCGGAAGGCGGCGCCGCAGCGCGCAGATGCGCACGCCAGCCACCGGTGGCGGAAATATCCTGGGCGCCGGCCAGGGCGGCACCCTCGCAGATGAAGCCCTTCACCTGCCGACCGTCGGCGAGGATCAGCGTGCCGATGCCCAGCGGCGGCGGAACCTCGGCGACGAAGCTGCCGAACAGGCGCAGCGGCATCTCCCACACTTCCACCTCGATGGCGTACCCCCCGCCGCTCACCCGTTCGAGCCCGGGCTTGGGCGGCACGGTTCCGGGCAAGGCGTACAGGCGGTACAGCGGCGCGGTACGCATGGTCTCCACCAGACGGGCGGCCCGTTCAAGGAGCTGCCAGTTGAGCGGCAGACCACTCAGATGAGCGCCAACCACGGCCACCTGCACGGTGGCCTCCCGCAGCGGCAGGGCTGGCAGCGGCTGCTCCCGGCGCGGCGGCTCCCCTTCGGTCAGGCCCAGCCGCCGATGCAGGACGTGCTCCCAGCAACGCGCGGTTTCCGCCAGCAGATGATCGGCGCCGGACGGGCCGATCAGGGTCACGCCCGCCGGCAGGCCATCACTGCGGAACGGTCCTGGCATCGCCAGCGCCGACAGGCCGAGGAGATTGACGAAGTTGGTATAGCGCCCCAGCCAGGCGTTGCGCTCGATGGGCTGCTGGACGATCTCGCGCCGCGTGAAGTGGGCTGGCGCAGTCGGCACCAGCAGCACGTCCACCTGCTCGAAGACCTGGTGGCAGGCAGGCGCCAGCGCTTCCAGCCGATAGCGTCCGCGGAAGGCGTCGGCGGCGGAATGGGTGTCCGCACGGCCGATGATCGATGCGACAACCGGGTCGAGGCTGGCGTGCGGGGTATCGAGAAAGCTGCCCAGCGCGGCCCGTCGCTCGGCAACCCATGGTCCGTCATAGAGCAGCGCCGCCACTGCGTGGAAAGGCTCGAGGTCGACGTCTGTCAGCGTCACGCCGGGCAGACCGTGCACCGCGGCAAGGGCCGCCTCGAAAGCCTTGCAGGCCTGCGTATCGAGCTCACCCTGCAGCCCGGTCGGCACGCCCACGACGATGCCGCGGGGCTTGAGCCCGTGGGCGGGAACCGCCCCGTCCGCGGTGACCGCCAGCACCTGCCAGGCATCGGTGACGGTGTGGGCGAAGATCGACACGCAGTCCAGGCTACGGCAGGCCGGCACCACGCCGCCGGTGCCGATCAGGCCCGGCGTCGGCTTGAGCCCGACCAGGTTGCAGAAGCCCGCCGGCACCCGGCCCGACCCGGCCGTATCGGTGCCGAGCGCGAAGGCCACGTGCCCGAGCGCCGTCGCCGCCGCCGAACCGGAACTCGAACCGCCGGAGATGTAATCCGGGTGAAAGGGATTGCACACCGCGCCGTAGGGTGAGCGGGTGCCGACCAGGCCGGTGGCGAACTGGTCGAGGTTGGTCTTGCCCAGCGCGACGGCACCGGCCTCCTCCAGGCGCCGCACCGCGTCAGCCGAGCGCTCGGCCAGGTAGGCGAATTCGCGGCAGGCGGCGGTCGTCCTGAAGCCCGCCACGTCGATGTTGTCCTTCACCGCGAAGGGCACGCCGAGCAGCGGCCGGCGGGCCAGAGCGGCCACCGGGTCGGCCAGCAGGCTGGCATCCATTTCCGCCAGCCGCTCGCGCAGATCGGCGTGGGACGCCACGCTGATCCACACCGCCGGATCATCGGCGGCGGCGATCCGTGCCAGCAACGCACGCACCAGGTCGCCGGGAAGGAAACGCCCGCTCCGGTAGCCTTCGAGCAGGGAGGCGATCGTCAATACACGTGGCAGGCTGGCATTCACAGTTAGCACCCAAACTTGGATACAAGACAGAATCCAAGTTAGCAGCATGTATGCCAGTTAAATCATGCGCCGCCTTCCCATAAAAATCATGGGCTTACGAATACGCGCAAAACGGCATCTCATGCGGCAGCGCACCATCAACGGGAAAATCCTGGAACGAGGCACGCTCCCGGTGCATTTCGGCCAGCCGCCGGCCGCCGCAGCACGCCGGACAGGCGTAACATTCGCCCCCCTGAATCCACCCGCCGTCACAGGAGCTCCCCATGCGCCGCCTGACCGCCACCAGCAGCCGTCGCGACCTCCTCGTCCTCGCTCTGCCGGCCATCGCGCTGGTCATCGCCGCCTTTGTGCTGGCCTGGCAGTTCGTGCGGCCCGCGCCGCCGAAAAAGATCGTCATCAGTACGGGGGCTGCCGGTGGCGCCTACCAGTTCTTCGGCGAGCGCTACAAAGCCAAGCTGGCCCAGGAGGGCATCGAGGTCGAACTGCGCCCGTCCACCGGTGCGGTCGAGAACCTGATGCGCCTGAAGACCGACGACAGCGTGGACGCCGGCTTCGTGCAAGGCGGCATCGCCAACGAGCCCGATTCGGAAGACCTGGCCACCCTCGGCAGCATGTATCTGGAGCCGGTGTGGGTCTTCTACCGGGGCAAAGATGATTACGAGCGCCTGACCCAGCTGAAAGGCAAGCAGATCGCCGTCGGCGTGCAGGGCAGCGGTGCCCAGCTTTTCGCGCTGCAGCTGCTGTCCGCCAACGGCTTCGCCACCCACGACCCGACGCTGGTGGCCATCGGCGGCATGGACGCGGTGGACGCCCTCAAGCGCGGCGACGTGGATGCCTTCTTCGTGGTCGGCGCGCCGCAGGCGCCGGTGGTGGATGCGCTGCTCCACACGGAGGGCATCAAGCTGCTCGACTTCGTCCAGGCGGAAGGCTACGTGCGCCACTTTCCGCACCTGCTGACGGTCACCCTGCCCCGCGGCGCCATCGACATCGCCGACGACCGGCCGGCCAAGGACATCCACCTGCTCGCCGCCACCGCCAACCTGGTGGTCAAGGCCGACATCCATCCGGCCATCGTCACCCTGCTCCTCAAGCACGCCCGCGAGATCCACAGCGCGCCGGGCCTGCTGCAGGCGGCCGGCGCCTTCCCGGCGCCGCAGGACCATGCGCTGCCGTTGCACCCGTCGGCACGCCGCTTCTACGAAAGCGGCCCGCCCTTGCTGCAGCGCTACCTGCCGTTCTGGCTGGCGGTGCTGATCGACCGCCTGATCGTCATGCTGCTACCGCTGGTGGCGGTGGTGATCCCCCTCTCCAAGGTGCTGCCGGGCATCTACAACTGGCGCATCCGTTCCCGCATCTACCGCTGGTACGGGGAGCTGAAATACCTGGAGAACGAGCTCGACCAGAGCCCCGCCGCCGCCCACAACGCAGAGGCCATCGACGCCTTCATCCTGCGCGTCGACCGCATCGAGCAGCGCGCGCTGCATCGCAAGCTGCCGCTGGCCTTCAGCACCGAGCTGTACACCCTGCGCGAGCACATCGCGCTGGTGCGCGGCCACCTGCAACGTCTTGCGGAAACTGCCACAGGCTCAGCAAAGTCCAATTGATAAACTCGTCGTGCAGGCGGCCATCCGACCGCCGGCGCTACGCAAACCGAGCCACACCATGAGTCCCCATCTCGATCTCACCGCCCCTTACGCCCCGCTGGTCCATCGCATCGAAAAGGAAGCCACCGTCGAGAACGGCCAGATCCTGCGCATCGACCATTTCCTGAACCACCGCATCGAGCCGGCCTTCATCTTCGAGCTGGCCCATGAACTGGCGCGGCGCCTGTCCTTCTTCCAGCCCAACGTGATCCTCACCGCCGAGGCGAGCGGCATCGCGCCGGCGCTGATCGTCGCCCAGACCCTCAGCGTGCCGCTGGTGTATGCCAAGAAGTACTCGCCGCAGGTGGAAGCGCCAGCGATCTCGCGGATCATCCCGTCGCCGACCAAGGGCGGCCATACCCAGCTGGTGATCTCCCAGCGCTACATCAAGGCCGGCCAGCGGATTGTCATCGTCGACGACTTCCTTGCCAACGGCCGCACCGCCACCGCCCTGATCGACATGGTGCGGGAAGCCGGTGCCGAGGTGCTGGGCGCCGGCTTCGTGGTGGAAAAG
This sequence comes from Zoogloea sp. GDB6, assembly GCF_056724105.1. Taxonomy (NCBI): domain Bacteria; kingdom Pseudomonadati; phylum Pseudomonadota; class Betaproteobacteria; order Rhodocyclales; family Zoogloeaceae; genus Zoogloea; species Zoogloea sp. GDB6. The sequence continues at coordinate 2,949,312 of NZ_CM161497.1, forward strand.
CGCTTCAAGCAGGGCCGCGAGCACATCGAGGCGCTCGGCGTCCCGGTGTCGACGCTGGCCCAGGTGGAGCGCCTGGAGCACGGCCACGCCATTCTGTCGCAGCCGAAGGCCGAGTAAGCCCCGCTACTTCGGCAAGGGGTAGAACAGCTGCTCGTTGCCGATGCGATAGGCCGAGATCGCCCGCCGGCCGTCCGCCGACGTGAGCCAGGCGATGAACTTCTCGCCAGCGGCCTTCTTGACGTGCGGATGTTTGGCGGGGTTCACCAGCATCACGCCATAGGGGTTGTAGAGCTTGGGATCGCCCGCATACAGGATGGCCAGATCCTGGCGGTTCTTGAAGCTGGCCCAGGTGCCCCGGTCGGCCAGCGTGTAGGCGCCCATGCCGGCCGCCATGTTCAGCGTCGGCCCCATGCCGGAGCCGGCCTCCTTGTACCAGCCCTGCCCCTTCGGCTCGACGCCCGCCGCTTGCCAGAAACGCAGCTCCGCCGCGTGGGTGCCGCTACGGTCGCCGCGGGACACCCATGGGCTGCCCTTGCGGGCGATGCGCGCGAAGGCATCCGTCGCATCCTTCGCCCCCTTCACGCCCGCCGCGTCGGCCACGGGGCCGACCAGCACAAAATCGTTGTACATCACATCCTTGCGCTCGACGCCGTAACCATCGGCGACAAACTTGTCCTCGGCGGGCCGGTCATGCACCAGCACCACGTCCGCATCGCCACGCCGCCCCACGTCCAGCGCCTGGCCGGTGCCCAGGGCCACCACCTTCACGGCAATGCCGCTTTCCTTCTCGAAGATCGGCAGGATGAAATTGAACAGCCCCGACTGCTCGGTGGACGTGGTGGACGCGACCACGATGGTCTCGCCGGCCTGGGCCGCCGAAACCAGCACCGCCAGGCCCAGCACAGCCGATTTGATGAACTTCAAAACGCCATACGCCATGGTAGTTCTCCCTGGATGTAGAGCCGCGCGGCCTGGGAGGCCGGACGGGCGAAAAAACGCTGGACCGGGGCGTGTTCGCAGACACGCCCGCCGTCCATGAACACCACGTCGTCGGCGAGCCGGGTGGCCTGGCCGAGGTTGTGGGTGGTCATCAGGATACGTGTGCCCTCGGTACGGATCTCCCGCACGATGCGCTCGATGGCCTCCACCGACGATGGATCGAGGCTGGCGGTCGGCTCGTCGAGGAGCAGCAGGCGCGGCCGCGTCACCCAGGCCCGTGCCAGCGCCAGGCGCTGACGCTCGCCGCCGGACAGCCCGCGGGCGCCGTCATCGGCCCGATGGACCAGGCCGACACGTTCGAGCACCGCACGGGCCCGCTGGCGCCGCTCCGCCGCCGGCACGCGCTGCGGCCACAACGCCAGCTCCACGTTGGCAAGCACCGAATCGCGCAGCATCTTCGGCTGCTGGAAAACCATCGCCACGCCGAACTCGGGACGACCGCCATCGCCTCCCCAATGGATCTCGCCGCTGTCCGCTTCGAGCAGGCCGCACAAAGTACGCAGCAACACGCTCTTGCCCGCCCCGTTGGGGCCGAGCAGGATGGTGATGCCCTCGCCGCCCAGTTCCATACTGAGCCCGTCGAGCACCGCGTGCCCGCCGGCCTGCCAGCGCAGCTCATGGACGCGCAGCGGAAACAGGGATGGCGCCGGCACCACGTCGTCCGCCCTCATGCGTAGCGCCTCAGCGCCCACTGGCGCAGCGCGTGGGCGAAACCGTTGAGCAGCAGGATCACCGACAGCAGCACCAGGCCCAGCGCGATGGCCAACGGCAAGTCGCCCTTGCTGGTTTCCAGCGCAATCGCGGTGGTCATCGTGCGGGTGGAGCGGTCGATGTTGCCACCGACGATCATCACCGCCCCCACCTCGGACATGGCCCGCCCCAGCCCGGCCAGTACCGCCACCAGCAGGGAATGGCGGCAGTCATGGAGCAGCACGCGCACGCTGTCGAACCAGCCGAAACGCATCGCCGTCAGCTCTTCCTCGTATTCCCGCCAGGCATCCTCGACGACCTGCCGGGCGATGGCCGCCATCAGCGGCACCACCAGCAGGCTCTGGGCGACGACCATCGCCGTGGGCGAATACAGCAGGCCCAACTCACCCAGCGGCCCGGAGCGCGACAGCAGCAGATAGACCACCACCCCCACCACCACCGAAGGCAGGCCCATGCAGCCGTTGAGAATCACCACCAGCGCCGTCCGGCCGGGAAAGCGCCCGACGCCCAGGCAAGCCCCCAGCGGCAGCCCGAGCAGCGTACCGAACAGCACCGCCAGGCCGCTGACCCGCAGGGACAGCAGCACGATCCCGGCGACCTGCTGGTCGAAACCGGTTAGCAAGGCAAAGGCGTCGGAAAAAGCCTGCGTGAGTCCGTTCATGCGCGGAACTTATTTGTAAAAAAACCCGGCTCAGCCGCCGCCGCGCTGCATCGCGAGATCGATGCGGGCCAGCAGCGCCCTGCGCGCGGCGCGGTCGCCCGCAGTGAAGCGCAGGCGCGCCTGCAGCACTGGCAGGCGGAACAGGCCGATGCAACGCTCCGGCATCTCGCTGAGTTCAACCTCCAGTACCGCGCAGCCGTCATCGGCCCGCAGCCGGCCCGGCTCCAGCGTGGTGATGCCATGCGGCAGCGCCAGCCGCAGGCCCCGTTCAAACTCCGCCAATGTCGCGCCGACTTCCCGCACGAAGCCGCCCGGCGCGCACACATCTTCCCCCCGCAGCAAGCATCAGCCTCCGGCAATCGGCGGCCAGATGGCGAGTTCGTCGCCCTCCTGCAGCGCATGTTCGGGGCGTCCGGCGGGCGCGATGTAATGGCCGTTCACCAGCACGAGGTGCGCGCTCCTCTCCGGCAGTTGGTAGCGCGCGATCAGGTCGCCGACCGTCGTGCCGGGCTGCACGTCGAGCTCGATGCGGTTGCCGCGCCGCTCGGCCGGTAGATAGTCGGAGAGCGACGCGAACAGCTTGAAGACGACTCTCATGCGAAGGCGGCCACCGGGTGATGACGGGCCACCGAGTCCGGCTGCGTGGCCGCCAGGTAGGCCTCGAAGAAACGTTGCGGCGCCTGCAGCAGCACGTCCTTCCACGGGCCGAGCTTGAGCTTGCCCTGGATCAGCCCACGCAGCGCACCAACGTGCTGAGTCATACCGATGGAGGTGGCGCCGATCAACACGTCATCCTTGAACTGCAGGCTGAGGTAGCGGTAGGCCGCCTCGTCCACCTGCTCGACGCCCTGCCCGTCCGGTTCGCCCCACCATTGCCCGAAGGACGTGGAGATCAGCCCCAGGGTATCCAGCACGTTGATCGCCAGCACGCCCGGCATGCGCGCATTGCCGCCGGCCATGTTGATCGCCGCCACGCGGGCCTGGTCGGCCGCGTTGGGCTGGATGGCCGACACCAGATGGGCGCCAGTGAACAGGTCCGGCGCCTCGGCCACGTCGCCGGCGGCGAAGATGCCCGGCACCGAGGTCTCCATGCGCGCATCCACCAGCACGCCCTTGGCCACATGCACCGGCGTCGCGTCGAGGAAGGCAATGTTGGGCGCCACGCCGGCCGCGACGATCAGCAGGTCGCAGGGCAGCAGATCACCAGTGGACAGCTTGACCGTCAACGGCGCGCCGCCGGCATCGCCCCGTTCGATGCGCTCAACCCCCGCCGACGTGACGACGCGGATGCCCTTCTCCTGCACCCAGCGCTTGATCATGCCGCCGGCCTTGGGCGTCATCATGCGCGGCACCATGCGGTCGCCCATCTCGACGACGGTCAGCTCGACGCCGCGCTTGGCCAGCGCCTCCATGATGATGCAGCCGATGAAGCCGGCACCGAGCTGGATCACCCGCGCGCCGGGCTTGGCGTGGGCGGCGATGGCCCGCGCATCGGCCAGCGTCCAGCAGGTCTGCACCTCCGGCAGATCCACACCGGGGATCGGCGGGCGCACCGGGTGGGAGCCGGTCGCCACCAGCAGGCGGTCGTAGTTCTCGAAATGGCCGTCGGCGAACAGCACGCGCTGCTGCGCGGCATCCAGCGCCACCGCCCGGGCATTGAGCTGGCGCACGCCGAGCTTGTCGAAATGATCCGGCGTCTTGCGCAGCCAGGTGCCGGACTCGTCGATGTTGCCTTCCAGCAGGTAGGGAATCGCCATCCGCGAATAGGATGGCTCGCTCTCGCAGCCGACCATCACGATCTCGTCACACGGCGCAGCGCGGCGCAGGGCCTCAACGGCCACCACGCCCGCCGGCCCGTTGCCCAGGATGAGGTGTTTCATCGGGAAATCCTCGGATCAGGATCGCGCCGACGCGTACCGTATGGCTGCATCGGCGCAGGAAACAGGAAGCTGAAAGAGAATGGCGGGACACCTGCCCCGCCATCCCGCTCTTCAGAGCCCCAGGCGCTCCAGGGTTTCGGCCGTCGGCACCCCGTCCGGCGTCCACCCGCGCAGCTTGTAGTACTCCGGCAGCATCGTCGCGAGGCCGTTCACCAGCCCCTTGGCCGGACCGGTCTTGGCCGGTTCGGTGGTCAGGCGCGGCGGCAGGTTGTCGTCCTTGCTGGTCAGGCCCGCCGCATTGTTGAACAAGCGCTCCATGTTCCAGATCCGCTCGCCCATCGCGTTGAGCTTCTCCATCGACCAGTCGCCTTCGCAGGCCGCTTCGATCTGCGGCTGCACATCGGCCACGGTCCACGCGAAGGACGTGAACACGCAGATCCCTGCCGCGTCGAACACCGCCGTCGCATCCTGGAAGGCCTTCACCAGCTCCGGCTTGCCCTCGGTGGTGAGCGGATCGGTCTTGACCGGAATGCCCAGCACTTCCGACGCCACCGTGTAGCCGCGCAGATGGCAGGCGCCGCGGTTGGACGTGGCATAGGCCAGGCCCATGCCCTGGATGCCGCGGGCGTCGTAGGCCGGGAATTCCTGGCCCTTGACGGTCATCGACAGTTCAGGATGGCCGTACTTGGCGCACAGGCGCCGGGAACCCTCGCCAATCTCCTTGCCGAAGCCCTCGCCGCGGGCGGTCATCTCAGCCAGGCTCGCCAGCGCGGCGGCGGAGCCGAAAGGCGCCTCGGTGCCGAGCTGCTCCTTGGTCAGCACGCCCATCTCGTAGAGCTCCATCACCGCACCGATGGTGGCGCCGAAGGAGATCGGGTCCATGCCCTGCTCGTTGCACAGCAGGTTGGCGTACTGCAGCGCCTCCAGATCGCCGACGCCGTTGGCGGCGCCCAGCGCCCAGGCCGCTTCGTACTCCAGGCCGCCGGACGCGCCCCAGTACTTGGGATTGTTCACCACCGTGAAGTGACCCTTGTCGATCTCGGCGATGCGCCCGCAGGCGATGGTGCAGCCGAAGCAGGCCGCGTTGGTGACCAGTTGCGGCTTGCCGTCGGTGGGCCGCTTCTCGTGCATGGCCTCGGCGGAGATCTTGCCGGCGTCCTCGAACTGCACGTCCTTGTGGTTGCGGGTCGGCAGCGCACCGATCTCGTTGATCACGTTCATCAGCACCTGAGTGCCGTACTTCGGCAGCCCCTGGCCGGTCACCGCGTTGTCGGCGAGGATCTTCTTCTTCTCGTTGGTGATCTTCATGAAGGCCTTCATGTCCTTGATGCCGGACACGCCCTTGGTGCCGCGCAGGGCCACCGCCTTCAGGTTCTTCGAGCCCATCACCGCGCCGACACCGGAGCGCCCCGCCGCCCGGTGCAGGTCATTGACGATGCACGCGAACAGCACCTGGTTCTCGCCGGCCAGGCCGATGGACGACACGCGGATCAGCGGGTCCTGGTGGTGATGCTTGATCGCCTCCTCGGTCTCCCAGCAGCTCTTGCCCCACAGGTCGGCGGCATCGACCAGTTCGGCCTTGTCGTTCTCGACGTACAGATACACCGGCTTCGGCGAGCGGCCTTCGAAGATGATCATGTCCCAGCCGGCGAACTTCATCTCGGCGCCGAAGAAACCACCGGAGTTGGAGCACGCCACGGCCCCCGTCAGCGGCCCCTTGGTGACCACCGTGTAGCGCCCGCCGGTGGACGCCATCGTGCCGGTCAGCGGCCCGGTGGACATGATCATCTTGTTGTCCGGCGACAGCGGATCCACCTTCGGGTCGATCTCCGACACCAGGTACTTGGTCGCCAGCCCACGGGAACCGAGGTATTCGTCGGCCCACTCCATGTTGAGCGGCTCTTCCTTGCAGGTGCCGGCAGTGAGGTCGACACGCAGCACTTTCCTGTTCCAGCCCATGGTCGCCTCCTTATTCCGTGACGGCCGTGTTGGCCTTGGCCGCCCACGCCCGCATGCGGTCGAAGCCGGTCCAGTCGGCGTCCACATAGGTGATCGCCGCGGTCGGACAGGCTGCAGCGCAGGCCGGATCGCCGCCGCACAGGTCGCATTTCTGGACCTTGCCGGTGTCCTGGTTGTAATTGACGGTGCCGAAGGGGCAAGCGATCGTGCAGACCTTGCAGCCGACGCAAACGTCGTCGAAGACCTGCTTGGCGCCCGTCGCCGCATCGAGGCGGATCGCATCCACCGGACAGGCGTTCATGCACCAGGCCTCGGTGCACTGGGTACAGGTGTAGGGAACCTTGCGCCCCTCGGTCTCGAAACTGAAGACCTTGATGCGCGACTTGGAAGGATTGATGACCCCGGTGTGCTCGACCGAACATGCCATCTCGCACTGCAGGCAGCCGGTGCACTTCTTGGGATCAATGTGCAGGGATTTCCACATCGAACGATTCCTCCTCCAGATGGATCGCGAACCGGCCGGTGCGGCCACTGCTGGGCCGAAGGGTCACTCCGTGGAGCGCCTCGAACATCCGCCGGACTCTATCTCCCGCCATGGCCCACCCGAAATGGGCCGCGTGTCTTTTGAGAATACGCCGCCGCATCGTGATGTCAATGCGCGGCGCGGCAAGGCTGGAGGGGTGGGCTTGAAACGTGATGCGAGGGAGCGGAAGGCGGTAGCACCGAAAGCTGAGAACGTTTGCCTTCGGCCCGAAGCGGACGGTCCAAAGCCTGTTTCCAAAGTCATCACCGGTCCACCGCGTTTCCCGGAAGCTGCCATCGGCGCCAACCCGGCGATATCATCCCGAGCACTGACCTCGTCGCCCGCCATGAGAAGAGATGGACCCGGAAAGCCAGGAGAAAAATGCCGAAGAATCCGGGTCCGCTCGCCAGTCCCGTGTCAGGGCGATTTTGCGGGTGACCAGCGGCAACTTCCTCGAGCAGTTTGACTTCTTCCTTTTCGGCTTCTTCGCCGTCAATATTTCCCGGACCTTTTTCCCATCGGGCAGTGAGTTCGCCTCCCTGATGCTGGCGCTGAGCGTTTTCGGTGCCGGATTCCTGATGCGTCCCCTCGGGGCTGTCGTGCTGGGCGGCTATATCGATGAGGTCGGGCGGCGCCGTGGATTGATCGTGACGTTGTCCATCATGGCCTGCGGCACCGGTCTCATCGCCCTCGTGCCCTCCTACGCAAGCCTGGGCATTCTGGCTCCGATACTCGTCGTCGTCGGCCGTCTGTTGCAGGGCTTTTCGGCCGGGGCGGAGATGGGCGGGGTGTCCGTCTATCTCGCCGAGATGTCTCCCCCTGGACACCGGGGCCTCTACACGGCATGGCAATCGGCAAGCCAGCAGGTGTCTATCGTCCTTGCTGCCGCTCTCGGCTACGGGTTGCACCACTGGCTTTCCCCCCAGGAGATTGACGAATGGGGCTGGCGCATTCCCTTCCTGATCGGCTGTTCCATCATTCCCTGCATCTTCATGCTGCGAAGAAACCTGGAAGAGACAACCGCGTTTCATGCCTGCAAACACCCGCCGGATACCCGGGAGCTGTTCGCGACCCTGCGTGCCCACTGGGCGACGGTGTTTTACGGAATGCTGCTGGGGGCGATGACGACCGTCACGTTCAACTTGATCACGGTCTACACCCCGACCTTCGGCCGCACCGTCCTCAATCTGTCAGCCACTGACAGTCTGTTGGTCACGCTTTGCATCGGGGTCTCGAATTTTCTCTGGCTGCCGATCGGCGGTGCGCTTTCCGACCGGGTCGGCCGGCAGGCGGTCCTGATGACGGTCGCCACGCTCGCGCTGGCGAGCGCCTATCCCGCGTTCGCCTGGCTGGCTGGTAGCCCGAGCCTGCCCCGACTGCTGGGCGTGCAGCTGCTCTTCTCCATCTACTACGGCCTCTACAACGGCGCCATGATCCCGGCGCTCATCGAGCTCATTCCATCCAGGATTCGCGTCATGGGGTTCTCGCTGGCCTTCAGCCTGGCCGCAGCCTTGTTCGGGGGCGTGACCCTGGCGATGTCCACTTTCTTGATCAATGAGACCGGTGACAAGGCCGCACCGGGCTACTGGATGAGCTTCGCAGCCGGCTGCGGGCTCGTTTCCACGCTGATGCTTTACCGCAAGAAGCCATCGGCAGATGCCCTCACAACCTAGCGCCGGCCACTCATAAGGCCCGGACGGCCTGTTCCAGAAGTTCAGACAGTGCCTGCGCCGCCGGCTGAAGCCGTCCGCCCTTGCGGGTGATCAGTCCCAGCGTCCGGGTGATGTCCGGATCCGTCAGGGGAATGCTCACCAGATTGGGATACACATTGTCGCCGAGCGCCAGCCCCGGCAATACGGCCACACCGAGCCCGGCGGCCACCATGCTGATGGCACCAGTCACATGGTTGATCTCGTACTGGATGCTCGGCCGTCTTGCGACCTTGGCCAGGGCGTTATCGATCAGCATCCGATTGCCGCTGCTTTGCGAGACGGATACGAGCTTTTCACCGGCCAGGTCCGCCCACACCACCGTTTTCTCCCCCGCCAAGCGATGGTCCTTGCGTGCCATCAGGACGTAGTGCTCGGTATAAATGGCCTTGAAATCGATGTCGGCCTCCTGGGTGCCGATGAAATTCACCCCGAAATCCGCCTGTCCGGCCACCACGCAATCCAGGACATCCCGTGCACTCTCGTCGATGACCTTGACCCGGACGCCCGGGTGGGTTGAGGCAAATTCCTTCAGCACCGTCGGCAAGAGGTAATTCGCCACCGAGGGCACGCAGGCGATCGTAAGGCTCTCCCGGCGTAGCACCGTCCGTTCCGCCATGCCCTGCATGGCCATCTCCAGCTCTTCAATCACCGCCTCGGCGTGACCCAGAAACTGCCGGCCTTCATCCGTCAGGGAGACACGCCGCGTCGTCCGCTCCAGCAATCGAATCTGCAAGCTGGCCTCCAGTTTCTCGATACGCCGGCTCAATGCGGGCTGGGAAATGAACAGGCTCTCGGCCGCCGCCTTAAAGCTTGATTTCTCCGCCACGGCAATGAAGGCCTGGAGTTCGCTGATCTCGAAGTTGATGCGCACGGCTCATTAATCCATTAAATAAATGCAATTAACCTTTTAATCCGTGGAATGCATTATTGCAGCGGCCCACCATAAACACAAAGGAGACAAATGATGACGTGCTGGACGCCGGGCCGGAGCATGCTGCGGGGAATCATCGCAGCCAGCCTCGGCCTCATGGTTTCAATCGCCGCTGCCGATGACATCCACGTCGTCAGTTCCGGCGGCTTTGCTGCCGCCTACCGGGCACTGGCGCCCGGCTTCGAAAAGCAGACCGGCCACCATCTGGTGATCGCTTGGGGACCTTCCATGGGTGAGACCCCGCAAGCAATTCCGAATCGCCTGGCCCGGGGGGAAGACATCGACGTCGTCATCATGGTCGGCACTTCCCTGGATGAACTGATCAGCCATGGCAAGGTACTGGACGCCCAGCACCAGGTTTTGGCCCGCTCCAGGATCGGTCTGGCGGTCAAGGCCGGAGCGGCCCGGCCGGATATCTCAAGCATGGAGGGCCTGAGGAAAGCCCTGCTGGCGGCCAAGAGCATTGCCTACTCCGACAGCGCCAGCGGCGTCTTCCTGTCGACGGTGCTTATCCCGCGCATGGGCATTGCCGAGCAGATCCAGGGCAAGAGCCGGATGATTCCCGCGGAGCCGGTGGGGCAGGTGGTCGCCCGGGGGGAGGCGGAAATCGGGCTGCAGCAGATCAGCGAGTTGTTGCCGATCCCAGGGATCGATCTTGTCGGTGCCTTGCCTGACGCCGCCCAGCAGATCACGCCCTTCTCCGCCGGCATCGTCGCAGACAGCAAGGCCCGGGAAGCGGCCAAGGCGCTGATCAACTACCTCGCCTCCCCCACCGCGGCCCCGCTGATCCGGCAGACCGGGCTCGATCCGGCCAACGACAACGCTCACTAGCCTTTGGAGCCCACCATGCAAAACACCAAAGCAGCCCGCGCCTCGAAGATCTCTACGGTCTTGCGCGTTACCAGCGGCAACTTCCTGGAGATGTTCGACTTCTTTCTGTACGGCTTCTACGCCACGTACATTTCCAAGACGTTTTTCCCGAGCGACAACGAATACGCATCTCTGATCCTGACCTTTGCCACCTTCGGCGCGGGCTTCCTGATGCGTCCCCTGGGGGCAGTCCTCTTGGGCAGCTATATCGACCGCATCGGTCGCCGCCAGGGGCTGATCGTGACGCTGGGCATCATGGCCTTCGGCACCATCCTCATTGCCTTCGTGCCGGGTTACGCCACCATCGGCATCGCCGCCCCCATCCTCGTCCTGATCGGCCGCCTGCTGCAGGGCTTCTCGGCGGGGGTGGAGCTGGGCGGGGTGTCGGTTTACCTGGCTGAAATGGCAACACCCGGCCACAAGGGCTTCTACGTCAGCTGGCAGTCGGCCAGCCAGCAGGTGGCCATCATGGCGTCGTCGGTCATCGGCTACCTGCTCAGCCAATGGCTGCTCCCGGCCGACATCAACGCCTGGGGATGGCGCATTCCCTTCTTCATCGGCTGCATGATCATCCCGGTGATCTTCATGATCCGCCGCTCCCTGCAGGAGACCGAGGAATTCCTGGCGCGCAAGCACCACCCCACCTTCAAGGAGATCGTCAGTTCCATCGCGCACAACTGGCGCATCGTGATTGCCGGCATGATGATGGTCGTCATGACGACAGTGTCCTTCTACCTGATCACCGTCTATACGCCGACCTTCGGCAAGAGCGTACTCCAGCTGAGTTCCGCGGACAGCTTGCTGACCACGTTCTGCGTCGGCATGTCCAACTTCTTCTGGCTACCCGTCATGGGTGCGGTATCCGACCGGTTCGGACGTCGGCCGGTATTGCTGACCTTCACGGTCCTGCCGATTCTCACCGCCTATCCGATCCTGTCCTGGCTGGTAGCGAACGTCAGCTTCGAGAACCTGCTGGTGACCGAACTCTGGCTGTCCTTCATGTACGCCAGTTACAACGGCGCGGCGGTGGTGGCCCTGACGGAAGTGATGCCCAAGCATGTCCGCACGGTTGGCTTTTCCCTGGCCTATAGCCTGGCGACAGCGGTTTTCGGCGGATTTACGCCGATGATTTCGACCTGGCTCATCGAAACCAGCGGCGACAAGGCGGCCCCGGGATACTGGATGACGTTCGCGGCAGTCTGCGGCCTGATCGCCACCGTGATCCTTTACCACCGTGGCGGGATCGCCGAGCGTGGCGCTTCCGTGCTGGCGCCGCAGGGACAAGCCTAGTCCCGGGGTCATGCAGTGATGAACAAAGCCTCCGAACCGGCTACCGCATGGGCTGGCCTCTTGCGTCAGCTTCCAGCGATGGCCGGCAGCATCGTGGTCGCCGGAGCGGGGGCGCTTTTGTGGCGATTCGGCAATCTGCCGCTGCCGTGGCTGGTGGGGTCCCTGTACGCCATAGCCCTGGCACGCATCACCGGCCTGCCCTTGCTCGCGCCCCCGTGGGCCAGGCAAGGGGGGCAGTGGATCATCGGCAGCAACATGGGCTTGTATTTCACCTCAGCCGTTCTGGTGGAACTGGTCTCCCACGCCTCCCTCATCGTCGGGATGGCGTTCGTTTCCATGATGATGGGCGTGGCCGGCGCCATGCTGATCGTCCGCTGGCGTTTGGCCGACCGACCCACCGCATTTTTTTCGTCCATGCCCGGCGGGGCCTCGGAGATGGCCAACCTTTCCGATCTGTGGAACGCCTCCGTGGACAAGGTGGCAGCGGCCCACGCAACCCGGGTCATGTTGGTCGTGCTGATCGTTCCCCTCGCCTTGACACTGTTTGGCCGCCACGGGGACAGCAGTGCATTACTCCATTCCAGGAGCGTCCAGTGGCAGCACTTTCCGCTGATGGTGGCCGCAAGCCTGGGGGGCGTCGGTTTGTTCAAATTGTTGCGCCTGCCCAATTCCTGGGTGCTTGGCACGCTTTCGGCCGTCGCTGCACTGTCGGTCCTTGGTGTCCCCCTGTCCGGGCTGCCGGACTGGCTGACGGCCGGTGGGCAAATGCTGATCGGCATTTCCCTGGGCTGCCGGTTCGGGCCCGGATTCCTGCGCAAGGCGCCGGCATTCATCGCGTGCGTCGTTGCTGTCAGCCTGGTGTTTCTGGCCGTGACGGCCTCCCTGGCGTTCCTGCTGGCTGCACCAATGGGCCTGCCCTTCCCCGGCCTCGTGCTCAGTTTCGCCCCCGGGGGCATTGCCGAGATGTCGCTCACGGCGAGCCACCTGAACCTCGGTGTTCCCCTGGTGGTCGCGTCGCACGTCGTCCGCACGGCCATCCTGACGCTTCTGGCCCCCGTCGGCTTCCGTATCTTTTGTCGGCTGAATGGAGGCGGCTGAGCAGTTCAGCTGAAGCCACGCGCCTGCTGAACGGCAGCTTGCGTCACAACGAACGTTGAGCGATCTGACTGCTTTCGAATTTTGCGACCGCCCGCAATGAATCGGTGGCGACCTGTCACGTCCCTTGCACTGGACGTCCGCTTCGGCCGATCACCTGCACGCATGGCAGACCGCTGGTTGGCCAAGCAACTTCGCTGCCGCAAGGCAGGCTCTCGGTGCCCCTGTGTTTTATGAAATTGAGTTGGAGCCACGGGCTTTGGCAAGAGTCACGGACAACGTGTTGACGGGCAGGTACAGGGCAGCGCTCAAAAACGCCAAAGTCATGTGGCACAGGTAGACAGCATCGAAGTCGGCACGCTGCAAATGGGCACTGCCTAGAAGTAACACAGTGAGGGCAACCCCCATGACGGAGCCGATTTGGCGTATCGCCTGATTGATGGCGCCGCCGACGGCGTAATGGTCTGAAGGCAAGTGGCTGACAGCTGCGCCCGATCGCGAAGGCAACACCATTCCCACGCCGACGCCACCCAACAGCATGCCCGGTAGCCAGTGCATCAGATACGCGGGCTCAGTGCCGGGCACCAGTAAAAACCACAAGGCGCTGACGGCGTAGATCAGGCAGCCCCCGACCAGCCAAGGAACACGGCTAGGCTAATGACCCTGGATAACGGCCAGGGCGAGACAGTTGAGCTACGCTGCACGTTTGCCCTACTCCGCAGATTCTATGGTGAGTGAATTTATTAAAGGCCTGGTATGAAAATCAGATTTCCGCCATCTGTCAGCTCTTCAATGCGTTTGGCCTTCAACGGCGCGTACCCCGCAGACTCATACATTGCAGTGGCTGCTTCTTTGGAAGGGAAGCGGATTATGGCAGTTAGATTTCCGCTGGACTGACCTTCTTTGACCTCGACATCGCGTGTGGCCGCAATAAACTTGCCGCCGAACTTCTCGACCTCCGTGCTCATCAGCGAGCCATATTGCTCAAAGTATTTCGGAAAGTCTTTTACATTGAATTGCACAAGGACAAACATGGGCGTCGACATTGGTATCTCCTAGTTAATAACGATCAAAAAGCGAATGCCTGGCGATTTACAATCTTGCGTTACCGGAGGCTGGCGGAATTGATCAATTCAGATAAGTCCGAACGTTTTTCTTAGACCTTGCTCGACAGGCCCAGCAGGCAAGAAGCGACGGAGTTTGGCCAGAAGCGATGCCTCCCCTTTGGGCGTGCGTCGCATCGTCCAGCCCCCCAACGCTGCATCGATGATCGTGCCGGCTACGCCGTCAGGGTCGGGCGCCTTCTGGACATTCTTCTGAATTGCCTGGGATACGACGCCGAACTGTTCGCTGTAATCCGCTATCTTGCGAATGGTCTGCGGTGCGTTGAGATCCAGGTTAGTCTTGGTGAACGAGGGCTCGACCAGTGAGACTCGAATCCCGAATTGGCGCACCTCATGATCCAGGGTCTCGGACAGCCCTTCAACGGCGTGCTTGGAGGCCGAATAGAGTGCCATGTACGGCGCGGGCAGAAAGCCCAGCACCGAGCTGACGTTGACGATGCGGCCGGAGCGCTGCTCGCGCATCTGCGGCAGCACGGCCTTGATCACGCGCAAAAGCCCGAAGAGGTTAGTGTCGAACAGCGTTTGGGCTTCGGCAATCGACGTTTCTTCCGTTGCGCCCAGCAGGGTCACGCCTGCGCTATTGACCAGTACGTCGATCCGCTTGGCATGAGCAATGATTGTCTGGATTCCGTGTTGAACTGATGCATCGTCACGGATATCCATCTCAATCAGTACAACACCGGGAATTGGCATTGCTTTGCTGGTCTTGCGTACGGTACCGAATACTCGGCAACCACGTTTGGCAAACCTCTCTGCGGTGGCGCGTCCAATGCCGGACGACACACCGGTAACCAGTACAACTTGAGCATTCGACATGGCAATTCCTTTTCAGCAATAGAGGATTGAGGAGTGAGCCTGGGGCAACCGCTGATCAGTGGTGCGAGTGAGCGGGCCTGATCTTGAACCAGATGGAATACACGGCCGGCAGGAACACGAGCGTCAGGATCGTCCCGGCAAAGGTGCCGCCAATCAGTGTGTAGGCCAGCGTTCCCCAGAACACCGAATGGGTCAGCGGGATGAAGGCGAGGATTGCCGCCAGTGCAGTCAGGATCACCGGACGCGCGCGCTGCACGGTCGCTTCGACAAGCGCACGGAAAGGGTCCAGCCCCGCCCGCTCGTTTTCACGAATCTGTCCGATCAGGATCAGCGTGTTGCGCATCAGGATGCCCGACAGCGCGATCAAGCCAACCAACGCATTGATGCCGAAGGGCTGCTGGAACAGGATCAGCGTCGGTACCACACCGATCAGTCCCAACGGACTGGTCAGGAAGACCATGACCATTCCGGCGATCGAGCGGACCTGCAGGATGATGATCAGCAGCGTGGCGGCCAGCATGATGGGAAAGATCGGCAGCATGGCGACCGAAGCCTTGCCCGACTCTTCGATGGAGCCGGCCTCCACGATGCGGTAGCCGCTCGGCAGCTTGTCCATGACGGGCTGGAGCTGCTTGGTCATGGCCGTCAACACGTCCGGCGGCTGCAAGCCTTCGGCGATGTCGCCGCGCACGGTGATCGTCGGCGTGCGGTCACGCCGCCGCAGGATGGGGTCTTCCATGCGCACCTCGACCTTGCCCACCTGCGACAGCGGGATGCGTTGCCCCGCCGAACCGACCAGCGTGAAGCCTGCGATCTTCGCGGGATCGAGACGGGCATCGCCCGCAGAGCGACCGACGACCTGTACCGAGCGGATATCCTCCCGCACCTCCGTCAGCGGTGCCCCGCTCAGCAGGAACTGCAACTGCAAGGCTACCGAACTGGAACTCAACCCAACCGCCTGGAGCCGATCCTGGTCGAGGGTGAAGTGCAGGGTCGGGACACGCGGTCCCCAGTCCGTATTGACGGTGCGCATCATCGGGCTGGCGTGCAGGACGGCCTCGACCTCAGCGGAGATCTCGCGCAACTTGTCCGGATCCGGCCCCATGACGCGGTAAGCCACAGGAAACGGCGAAGGAGGCCCGAACACGATCTGGGTGACACGCACCCGCGCCTCGGGCGCCAAGCCGTCGGCTATCACCTGACGCAGTCTGAACTTGAGGGCTTCCCGTTCCTTGTCGTTGCCGGCGAGCACCACGATCTTGGCGAAGGACGGATCGGGCAGCTCAGGTGCCATCGCCAGGAAGAAGCGCGGTGCGCCCTGGCCGATGTAGGCGGTGACGATCCTGGCTTCCTCCTGCTTGGCCAGCCAGGCTTCGACCTTCGCCGTCGCGGCGCTGGTCTGCTCGATCGAGCTGCCGTAGGGCATCTGTACCTCGACCAGCACTTCCGGCCGGTCGGAGGTCGGGAAGAACTGCTTCTTGACCACGGCCATACCCAGCACCGCCGTCACGAACAGGCCGATCACGGTACCGGCAACAATCCACTTGCGGGCGATGACGCGCACCAATATCTGACGGAAGCGGTTGTAGCGCGGCGTGTCGTAGATCGCCTCGTGACCGCCCTCGACTTTCTTGAACTCGGGCAAGAGCTTCACACCGAGGTAAGGCGTAAACATCACCGCCACCACCCAGGAGGCGATGAGTGCGATACCGACGATCCAGAACATGTTGCTGGTGTATTCGCCTGCCGTGGAGCGTGCGAAGCCATTGGGCATGAAGCCGACGGCCGTGACCAGCGTGCCGGACAGCATGGGCGCCGCCGTATGACTCCAGGCATAGGCCGAGGCCGCGATGCGGTCATAGCCTTCTTCCATCTTCACCACCATCATTTCGATGGCGATGATTGCGTCATCCACCAGCAGCCCCAGCGCCAGGATCAGCGAGCCCAG
This sequence comes from Zoogloea sp. GDB6, assembly GCF_056724105.1. Taxonomy (NCBI): domain Bacteria; kingdom Pseudomonadati; phylum Pseudomonadota; class Betaproteobacteria; order Rhodocyclales; family Zoogloeaceae; genus Zoogloea; species Zoogloea sp. GDB6. The sequence continues at coordinate 2,965,831 of NZ_CM161497.1, forward strand.
CGTGATGCGGTCGAAGTTCTTGCCGGTAGCCGCCATGATGACGAACACCGCCGCCAGCGTCAGCGGTACGGCTGCCGCCACCACAATCCCGACGTGCCAACCCATGCTGACGAAACACACCACCATCACCACCAGCAGGGCGACGAAGAACTTGACCATGAACTCGTCCACCGCCGAGCTGATGTTGACGGACTGATCGGTGACCTTGGTCAGTGTCATGCCCAGCGGGAGTTCCGCGTTGATCTTGGTGACTTCCGCCCCCAGTGCCTTGCCCAGGTCGAGCCCGTTCCAGTCGTCGCGCATCACGACGCCGAGCAACAGCGCCGGCTCGCCGCCGTTGCGAACCAGGAAGGTGGCGGGATCTTCATACCCCCGCTCGACGCTCGCCACATCCGACAGCTTCAGCGTGCGGCCCTGCGCAACGATCGGGGTCTGGCGGATCTTCTCCAGCGTGTCGAAAGCGCCATCGACGCGCACGAAGACCTGCGGCCCCTTGGTTTCGATCGAGCCGGCGGGCGTCAGCACGTTCTGGCTGTTGAGCGCGGCGAAGATATCCTGCGGCGCAACCCCCAGCGTCGCCAGGCGGTCGTGCGAGAAGGACACGAAGATGCGTTCGGGCTGCTCGCCGATGATGTTGACCTTCTTGACGCCGGCGACATGCAGTAGTTGCTGGCGCAGCGCTTCCGCGTCGCGCGCCAGCAGTCTCTGCTCTTCGCCCTTGGCCTTGAGGGCGAAGAGCGCAAAGGTCACGTCCGCATATTCGTCGTTGACCATCGGACCGATGACGCCTGCAGGCAACTTCTTGGCCTCGTCGCTGATCTTCTTGCGGGCCTGGTAGAACTCCTCCTGGACCTCCGCAGGCGGTGCGCTGTCACGCAGCGAAACCATGGTGAAGGCCAGGCCGGGGCGGGTGAAGGTTTCCGTGCGGTCATACCAGCGCAATTCCTGCATGCGCTTTTCCAGCGGTTCGGCGATCTGGTCCTGCATCTCCTTGGCCGTCGCACCCGGCCAGGCGGTGACGATCGTCATCTGCTTGATCGTGAATGGCGGGTCTTCCGCACGCCCAAGCTTGAAGAACGCGAGAATGCCAGCGGCCGAGATCAGGACGATCAGGAACAGGGTAATGGCGCGTTCGCGTACCGCGAGCGCCGACAGGTTGAAACGCCCCTCGCTCACGGACGTGCTCCTTCAGCCCCAGTGGCGACGGCGAGACCCGCCACCCTAACCTGCTCGCCTTCGCGTAGCAGATGCGCGCCGAGCGCAACGATCCGTTCCCCCTGCTTGATCTGACCCGCAACGTAGGCGCCGGTGTCATCCATGCGCTGAACAGCGACCGGTCGCCAGGACACCTTTGCCGGCTCGCCATTGATGGTCCACACCCCGGGTCCTTTGCCCGCGTCGAACAAAGCACCAATCGGCACGTACAGACTGTCCTGTCCTGAAGAATGTCCGTCCGGTATCTGGATTACGACCGTGGTGCCCAGGGGTGCGTTTGACAGTTCGCCATCCAGCACATACCGCGCCTCGAAGGTGCGCGTAAGTCGATCTGCGGAGTTGGCGAGTTGCCGGAGCCTGGCCGGAACGCGAAGGTCTTCCTTGCTGAAGAGGCAGGCTTGTCCGACCGAGCCAAGGGCAGGACGAAGCGTTTCTGGCAGTTGGATAACGGCCTCGCGCTGTCCGGCGCGGGCCAGGCGCACCACGACTTGTCCCGCATTGACGACCTGGCCCGGTTCGACCAGCGTTTCCACGACCACCCCGTCGCCGTCTGCGACCAATTCAGCATAGCGGCTCGCATTACGGGCGACTTCAGCCTGCGCCTCAGCGGCACTGAGCTGGGCTTTGGCGGCATCTGCTGCGGCCTTGATCTGATCGTAGGCCGAAGAGGATATGGCGCCGGTTCCACGCAGGTCGCGGTAGCGTGCTTCATCTTCAGCGGTCTGTTGCGCCCGAGCCCGCGCGGCGACGACGGCCTCCTGCTGCGCCTGCGCAGCAAGCTTGAGATCGACGGGATCGATGCGCATCAGGGGCTGGCCGCGCTTGACGGTTTGCCCTGCATCCACGAGCCGCTCCAGCACCTTGCCGGAGACGCGAAAGCCGAGGTCGCTTTGTACCCGAGCGGCTACGGTTCCCGTGAATGAACGTGATGCAGACGTGGCCCCTTGGACGATTGCGGCACGCACCAAGGGGGCTTCGGTACGCGGATCGGCTGGCGTCGTTTCACCGCAAGCGACCAACGCAAACGGCAATGCGCAAATGGCAGAAGTTGTAGCGATGCGACGCCGGAGCATGAAAGTCCCCTCGTGAAATGTTCAGGACTTTCATTCTGGTACCAGTGACCAATTACGTCAACAGTCACAAATCTAACATGCGCTCAGGGCGACAGACTGCGCAGCACCAGACTGGATAACTGGCCCGGTGCCTGGTCGGTGTAATCGAAGCTGTATTGCAGGAGCAGCGGGTTAAGGTAGGGGCGCATGACCAGGTAAATCGCCATCGTCGTTTCGTCCAACGGTGTCTTGCGCTCGAAGTCCCCGCTCTGACGGCCCGCCAGCAAAATATCCTGGAGCAACTTCTGGATGCGTTCTTCGTAAGCGCGCGTGGCCTGCCATCGCTCGGTAGCGGCCGATGCAGCGATCTCATAGAGCTTACGATCCTGGAAAAACAGGCGAAGACTGGCTTCGACAACCGCCTTGAACATCCGCCGCAGCTTCTCAGGCGGATGATCGGCCTCGGCAATTGCTGCACTGACCTCAGTCTCGATCTGACACAAGCAGTTTGCGCAGATCATCTCGCCGATGGCTTGCTTGGATTCGAAGAACTTGTAGATGTAGGCCTTGGAGAAACCGATAGCCTTGGCGAGGTCAGAAACCGTCGTTTTCTCGTAACCATAGCGGCTGAAATGCTCCGTCGCCGCGGCAACAATCTGGTTTCGCACCTCGTGGTCGGCTGGCCCTCGGGTTGCAGCAGGATAAGTGGATGAGCTTGTTTTCTTCATAGCATGCAGCTTACGCCGGTTGAAAGCACTGGACAATTTGTGACCACTTCGTAATATAGTCACAAATATCTTTCGAGGATGATTCTCTATGTTGCCGAAACGTAGCTTCGCAGCGCTCCTGGTTGCCGGCTTATCGACGGGCTGTGCTGTCGGCCCGGATTACGTTCGCCCTGATGTGCCCTTGCTGGAGCGCTTCCAAGGACAGCACGCCGTAGAACAGAGAGCCGCTGCAGCCAATGCGGATCTTGCCGCGTGGTGGACGGGCTTCGGCGATCCACAACTGACCCGATTCGTGACGCTGGCGCTGGCGCAAAACCTCGATCTGGCGCAGGCAACGGCGCGGGTCGCTCAGGCGCGCGCAGGGCTAGGTGCCGCCAATGCTGCGTTAGTACCGTCCGGCACCGTTACCAGTCAGGCTTCCAGAGCCTATCAATCCGTCGAAACTCCGTTGGGACGGGTTTTGAACTCCACCCCTGGGTTCGACCGCTATGGCACCGCTTACGAAACCAATCTTGGTGCAAGCTGGGAACTGGATGTGTTCGGAGGGCTACGCCGCGGACAGGAAGCTGCACTCGCCGAGTACCAGGCATCCGAAGCTGGAGCAGTTGCTACGCGCTTGGCAGTGGCAGCGCAAACCGCCGACATCTACATCAGCATACGTGGATTGCAGACCCGCCTGGCGGTTGCCCGACAGCAGGTTCTGACACAGCAGGAACTGCTCTCCATGATCAACCGCCTCCATGAGAAAGGCTTGGCGGCTGAACTTCAAGTCAGACAGGCTGAAGGAGCGCTGGCCCAGGTCCAGGCGTCGGTCCCTGCCCTTGAGACGGGCCTGGACGCAGCCACGAATGCGCTCGATGTCATGTTGGGTTCACCGCCTGGGACGCATGGAGGAGAACTGGTTGAAACAGGCGTCATCCCGGTCGCACCGAGAATCGCAGACACCGGATCGCCCAGCGAGTTACTCAGGCAGCGGCCTGATCTGATCGTGGCGGAGCGTCGCCTAGCCGCGACGAACGCCCGTATAGGTATCGCCATCGCCGAGTACTACCCCAAGGTCTCCCTGAGCGGACTGCTTGGCAGCGCGACATCGGTGTCCAGCGGCAATCTGTTCACTGGCGGCGCCAGTCAAACCGCTGGCGTACTCGGGCTGCGCTGGCGCCTGTTCGATTTCGGTCGCATCAATGCGCAGATCGAGCAGGCCAAGGGGCAGGAAGCCGAGATGTTGGCTGCGTATCGTCTGGCCGTGCTACATGCCGCGGAGGACGTAGAAAACGCCTTTTCAGCTTTGGTAAAGCGGGAAGATCAGGCGACAGCACTTGCCAAAGGCGTGGACTCACTCGCCCGCGCACGCGCGGCTTCGTTTGCAGCCTATAAGAAAGGGGTGGTCAGTCTGATTGAAGTGCTGCAGGCCGACGAAGTTCTCCTTCGAGCCTCCGATGCGCGAGTACAGGCGCAAACAGAATCTGCACGCGCAGCGGTCGCTGCATTCAAGGCACTTGGAGGAGGATGGAAGCCCGGCGAATCCAAAGTGCTCGCAGCCAACTCAAATGCCCGTGTCGGAGAGCGCCAGACTGATTGGGCCGGCACACGACAGTGAGGCCCGGTGGCGCCGTCCATTCATTTCTCCGGCTGAAAAAAATTATTTTTCATATGAAATATTCAAATTTTCATACGACATAAATCATCCTTCACGCCAAAGAACTCTCCAGCGGCACGGAATAATGATTTTTTCACGCCACCAACAGATTTCGTGACGTGACAAAACGGTCCAGCGGCGCCGCTTGGTCTTTTTGTCACCTGAAAAATCGTTTCCTTCATACGAAAAAGAGCTTTTTTCGTATGAAAAAATCCCTGCGCGCCGCCTCATGGTCAAGCAGCCACCCGATGTGCTATTAATCCCGCTCCGCCCCCAGCAGGAGACGCGCGATGGACATGGATGCAGGCTGTAGCGGCGCCGACGGCCGCAAGTCGATCAGCGCCGCGGAGGCGCGGCGGATCATCCTCGGTCGCATCGGGCCGCTGGCCGGCTGGGAGCGCGTGGCGATCCGCGCCGCCCTCGGGCGCATCCTCGCCGAGGACGTGGTAGCGCCGTGCAATGTGCCGGCCCACGACAACTCGGCGATGGACGGCTACGCGGTGCGCGCCGACGATCTAGAGGCCGATGGTGATGTGACGCTGCAGGTGGTCGGCACCGCGCTGGCCGGGCGGGGGTTTTCCGGCCTGGTCGGCCCCGGCCAGGCGGTGCGCATCATGACCGGCGGCGTGATGCCCGCCGGCGCCGACACCATCGTCGTGCAGGAGGTCGCGCGGAGGGACGGCAGCGTGATCGTCGTACCGCCCGGCATCCGTTGCGGCCAGAACGTGCGGCGGGCTGGCGAGGATCTGGCCGAAGGCGCCGTCGCCCTCCCCCGCGGCAAGCTCATCGGCCCGGCCGAGCTGGGGCTGGTGGCGTCCCTCGGGCTGGCCGAGGTCAGCGTCCATCGGCGCCTGCGGGTGGCTTTCTTCTCCACCGGCGACGAGTTGGCCAGCATCGGCCGGCCGCTGGCGCCGGGCGAGGTCTACGACTCCAACCGCTACACGCTGTACGGCGCCCTCGCCAAGCTGGGCTGCGACATCGTGGACATGGGCGTCGTCCCGGACCAGCCGGAGGCCCTCGAAACCGCCTTCCGCAACGCAGCCGCCTGTGCCGACGTGGTGCTGACCACCGGCGGCGTGTCGGTCGGCGAGGCGGACTTCATCCGCGCGCTGATGCAGCGCCTCGGCGAGGTGAGCTTCTGGAAGATCGACATCAAGCCCGGCCGCCCGCTGGCCTTCGGGCGCATCGGCGACACCTGGATGTTCGGCTTGCCGGGCAACCCGGTGGCGGTACTGGTCACCTATTACCAGTTCGTCGTCGATGCGCTGCTGAAGATCGCCGGCCTCGACCCGCTGCCCGAACGCCCGCTGACCCGCGTGATCTGCAGCGAGGCGATCCGCAAGCTGGCGAACCGCCGGGAGTTCCTGCGCGGCCGCCTGTTCGAGGAAGCCGGCGAGTGGAAGGTCCGCCCGGCCGGCAAGCAGGGCTCGGGCATCCTGCGCTCCATGTCGGAGGCCAACTGCTTCATCGTGCTGGACGAGAACCAGGGCGACGTCGCGGCGGGCGACGCGGTCCACGTCCAGCTGTTCGACGGCCTCGTTTAGAGTTTTCCCGCCAGCTCTGCGCCGCTGCGGCACTGGCGGCGCACGTGCCGGTCGCCCCGCGCGCCGCAGGGGGTCAGCGCCTCGGGCGCCAGCGTGGGCAGGCCTTCGCCGTCCATGTGCGCCTCCACCGTGTGCCAACGCCGTACCCCGCGGCGATCCACGCTGAACTGCAGCAGCCAGCCGGTCTGGGCTTCCGGGAAATCGAAGCCGTCGAAGACAAAGTTGCCGAGGCTGTAGATGATCGGCCGCCCCTTGTAGATCTCCGCCCCCTGCGTGACATGCGGATGGCCGCCGACGACCGCCGCCGCGCCGGCGTCGATCATCTTGTGCGCAAGCCGGCGTTGCCGTTCGCCGGGCTCCGGCTCGTATTCCCAGCCCCAGTGCATGAAGGGGATCACCAGATCGGCACCGGCCCGCTTCGCGGCGCGGATGTCCGAGATCACCTCGCTGTCCTCGCTCCAGGCGATGCCGGGCGTGGTGGCGCCGGCTTCGAAGGAGCGCGGCTTGAATTCGTTGTAGGCGAGGATCGCGATGCGCAGGCCCTTGGCCTCGATCCACAGCGGCGTGTGCGCCTCGGCGAGATTGCGGCCGCCGCCGACCACGCCGATGCCCGCCGCCGCGACGTGATCCATCGTCTCGACGAAGGCCGCCTTGCCAAAATCGCCGGCGTGGTTGTTGGCCACCGCCACGGCGTCGAAGCGCCCTTTCAGCACCTTCACGACGTCCGGCTCGGCACGGAAGACGTAGGGCTTGTTGGCGATCGGAGTGCCACTCTTCGCCACCGCACATTCCAGGTTGCCGATGCGGTAGTCCGCGCCGGCCAGCAGCGGCGCCACCGCAGCGAGCGGATCGCGCCCCGCCGCGATGGCTTTGCCCGGGCCGTCGGCGAGCATGATGTCGCCGGCGAACAGCAGGCGCAGCTCTTCCGCCTGCACGCCCTGCGCCGCACCGCACAGGCCCGCCAGCACGGCGGCGGATGCAAACCACGTTCTCATCGCGTGCTCTCCTTCGTCACTTCGCACCAGTAGCTCAGTTCCCCGTCACGATAGGGCTCGTAGATGCGTTGCAGCCCGGTGAAGCCGTAGCGACGCCCCAACGACCGCGGCGGCCACGGATAGCGGGCTTCCTGGATCATCACCGGCTCGTTCTGGCGATTCCAGAACACCTGGATGCGCACGCCGGCCAGGTCGGCGGGTTCGTTACGCAGGACTACGCGCAGCTGGAAATCGTCGTCGATCGGCCGCGGTGCGACGCTGTAGGGCGTGCTCGCAGCTTCGAATGACACGTTCTGGGGCGTGCCGTCGTAGTCGGCATGGCAAACGATGCGCGGCGCCGCGAGGGCCAGCTGTGGCACGGCAGCGAACATCAGGATGAGCGGAAAACGCATGGGGCACCCGTGGATGAAAAAAAGCCGACCGGCTGATGACCGGTCGGCTTCATGGATCAACTGCAGGCCAGGCTTACTTCGCGCCCAGGGCCGCCTTGATCTGTTCGAGGGTGGAAGGATCCTCGATGGTGGTCAGATCACCCGGATCGCGGCCTTCCGCCAGCGCCTGGATGGAACGGCGCAGCATCTTGCCGGAACGGGTCTTGGGCAGACCGGAGATGAAGTGCACACGGGCCGGACGGGCGATCGCGCCGAGGCTGCCGTCGACGATCTTCATGACGGCCTTCTCGAGCTCGGCAACCTTTTCCGGAGTGTCGACGGAGGCCGGGTCCTTGACCACCGCGAAGGCCATCGGCATCTGGCCCTTGAGCTGGTCGGCCACGCCAACCACCGCCACTTCGGCGATGGCGGGATGGGACTGCACCGCTTCCTCGATCTCGCGGGTACCCAGGCGGTGGCCGGCGACGTTGATCACGTCATCGGTACGACCGAGGATCTTGTAGTAGCCGGCGTCGTCCTTGATGCCCCAGTCGAAGCTGGAGTAGACCAGCGGCTCCTGGAACAGCGTGAAGTAGGTGGACACGAAACGCTTGTCGTCACCCCACACGGTGGACAGGCAGCCCGGCGGCAGCGGCGGCACGACACCGACGATGCCCTTTTCGTTGGGGCCACACTCGGAACCGTCGTCACGGAACAGGCGCACGTCGTAGCCATACACCGGGAAGCCGGGGGAGCCGAGCTGCACTTCGTGGTGCTCGACGCCGGGCATCAGGGACAGCATCGCCCAGCCGGTTTCGGTTTGCCAGTAGTGGTCGATGACCTGGATGCCCAGCTCGTCCATCATCCACTGGTGGGAGGTTTCGTCCATCGGCTCGCCGGCGCAGTACAGGGTGCGCAGCTTGGAGAGGTCGTACTTCTTGAGGAAGGCCGGGTCCTGCTTCTTGAGCACGCGGATCGCGGTTGGCGCGCTGAACATCACGGTGACTTCGTGGTCCTGGCAGATCTTCCACCAGATGCCGGCGTCGGGGCGCAGCGGCGTGCCTTCGTACATCACGGTGGCCATACCGGCGATCAGCGGGCCGTAGATGATGTAGCTGTGGCCGACCACCCAGCCGATGTCGGAGGTGGAGAAGAAGGTCTCGCCCGCGTTGCCGCAGTAGATGTGCTTCATCGACGCAGCCAGCGCCACGGCGTAGCCGCCGGTGTCGCGCTGCACGCCCTTCGGCTTGCCGGTGGTGCCGGAGGTATACAGGATGTAGCTGGGCTCGGAGGATTCCAGCCAGGTCACCGGCACTTCGGCATTGAGGTGCTGCTCGCGCAGGGTGGCGTAATCGACGTCACGGCCTTCGACGATGGCCATGTCCTTGTCGAGGCCACGGTTGACCATCAGCACGCTGGCGGGCTTGTGCTCGGCCAGGCTGATGGCTTCGTCGAGCAGGTGCTTGTAGGGAACCGGGCGGCCACCGCGCATGCCGGCGTCGGCGGACACGATGACGGTCGGCTTGGCGTCGTCGATACGGGTTGCCAGGGAGTGGGAGGCGAAGCCGCCGAACACCACAGAATGGATCGCGCCGATACGCGCGCACGCCAGCATCGCGAAGCAGGCTTCGGCGATCATCGGCATGTAGATCAGGACGCGATCGCCCTTCTTGACGCCGAGGCTCTGGTAGATCGCCGCCATGCGCATGACTTCGGTGCGCAGCTCGGAGAAGGTGTAAACCTTTTCCTGGTCGGTCTCGGTGGAGATGAAGACCAGCGCCTTGCGATCCGGATGGGTCTCGGCGTGACGGTCTACGGCGTTGTAGCAGAGGTTGGTTTCACCGCCGACGAACCACTTGACGAACGGCGGGTTGGAAAAATCGTAGATCTGGCTGGGCTGCTTGTTCCAGTGCACCAGCTCGGCCTGTTCGCCCCAGAAGCCATTGCGGTCTTCGATCGAGCGCTTGTGAAATTCCTTGTATGTAGCCATCGGATCCTCTCCCTATTCTTGAATAGTCCAAACCATTTTCATATTTGTGGGAGCAGTACGTCCGCCTGTTGCAGCGTCTGTCCCTTAGTCGTTTTTCTGTTCCACGTTCGATCCGGTTTCTGCGGCGCGGGCGAGGGCTGCCAGCGGCAGACCGGAAGGAAGCTCGGATTCTATCAATTCCAGCAGCGGTAAGAGCGTCCGTATGGCATCGGGAAGTTGTTTGCGCAGGCTGGCGTCCAGTCCGGTGGTGCGCAGGCGTGCCAGGAGCTGGTCGATGCTGACCGGCGCACGCACGGACTGCTCGACCATGTCCTGCGTGACTTCACCGTCGGCGCCGATCACCCGGTTGCCGCCGGCGGCACGGCCGCTGGCGATGCGCTCCATCGCCACGCCGATCAGATGGCTGACAGTCTGCACTGCGCCGGGGGTCGTCGCGGCCAGACCGATGGTGATCTGGATGCGGATGCGCTCCTCCCGATAGGTCATCACGATATGGTCGAAGGCCGTCCGCAGACGCATCGCGAAGGCACAGGCCCCATCCATGTTGGTACTCGGCGATACCACCGCGAAGCGCGCCGGCGCCAATTCGGCCACGGTGTCTTCCTGGCGCAGCTTGGTGGCGAGGATCTTCGACAGCTTGCGATTGACCAGCTGCGCCACATGGGCGCCATAACGGGCTACCAGCGCATCGAAATGGTCGATCTCGATGACCATCACCGACACGTCGGCGTGGCGGCGCTGGGCCAGCGAAAGCTCCTGCGCCGCGTGGTAATGGAGGTAGGACGGCGTGGCCAGGCCGGAGTTGGGATCCACCGGGCTCGCGCTGGCCAGCGCCGCCCTGCTCTCTTCCAGGTCCCGCTGGGTACGGGCGAGCTGGGTCAGTGCCTCCAGGCGGGCCAGCAGCTCCACGTTGCCGATACTCTTGGAGATGAAGTCGGTGGCGCCCGCGCTCTTGGCGCGGACGCGCACGTCGGGCTCGTCGTCGCCGGAGATCACCACTACCGGCAAGGTGTTGATGCGCGAGATGCGCGAGCCGCGGATGCGTTCGAGCAGGCCGTAGCCGTCAAGATTGGGCATGCCGATGTCGGTGATGACGGCCTGAATGGTCGGGTCCACCATCAGGGTCTGCCAGCCAGCCTCCCCGTCGACCTCCTCGCGCACCTCGAAGCGGTCCCTTATGTGCCGGATGATGGAAGCCCGCACCATCCGGGAATCGTCGATGATCAAGACCCGTGGCAGGGTCTGCTCGCTGTCGTCGCTCATGCTGGGACTCGCTGGGTAAATGAATCTTCAGGGGTTAACGGCAATCACCGTGCGCCCCTTGACCCGTCCGGCGATGAAGTCGTCGAAGACACCGGGCAAGTCGCCGAAAGGCACCGTGCGCGTCATGCCGGCCAGGTGGCGGGGCTTGAGGTCGGAGGCCAGGCGCTGCCAGACGGTGCTGCGGGTCGGGAAGCCGATGTAGCCGGAATCCACGCCGAGCAGGCTGACCCCACGCAGGATGAACGGAAACACCGTGGCGTTGAGGGCGATGCTCTGGGCGTTGCCGATGCTCGCCACCGTGCCGGCCTGCTTCATCGTGGACAGCACCCAGGTGAGGATGTCACCGCCCACGTTATCCACCGCGCCAGCCCACAGGCCAGCGTCGAGGGAGCGCGTCTTGGCCGGGTCGATGGTGTCGCGCAGGCGGATCTCGGCGGCGCCGAGGTCCTTGAGGTAGGCCTCTTCATGCGCCTTGCCGGTCAGCGCGACCACGTGATAGCCGAGCCCGGCCAGCATGTCGATGGCCAGGCCGCCGACGCCGCCGCTGGCGCCGGTAACGATCACCGGGCCGCTGTCGGGACGCAGACCGTTGTCCTCCATGCGCACGATGCCCAGCGCGGCCGTGAAGCCGGCGGTGCCGAGGGCCATCGCCTCGAAGAGGCTCAGGCCGGCGGGCAGCGGCACGACCCAGCCGGCCGGGATCCGCGCGTATTCCGCGTAGCCGCCGTGGTGGGCCACACCGATGTCGAAACTGGTGGCAATGACCTCGTCACCCGCCTTGAAGCGTGGATCGCTGCTTTCCACTACCGTACCCGACAGGTCGATACCGCCGACGCAAGGGAAGCGACGGATAATCTTGCCGGCGCCCGTCGCGGCCAGAGCGTCCTTGTAGTTAACACTGGAATAAGCCACCTTGATTAGAACCTCGCCTGCATCGAGCGCATCGGCGGCGAGCGTCTCCATCGCGGCGGAAACCTTGCGGTTCTCGTCCTGGCGGATCACGTAAGCTTTGAAGGGGGAAAGGGTGGCGGTCATGCGTTTCTCCTCGTTGCCGGACACCGGACTGGCGCCTCATGTTGGTTATCGGTCGATTATAGCCTTGCCAACTTGACGCCCAGCCGCGCCACACCTCAATACCGCACGCAAAATGCCGTAAATGGATTCATCGCCCGCAGGAACACCGACATGGCCCTGATCAACGTCCCTTTCGAGACCCTGGACGCCTACATCGCGTTCTTCAGCCAGCAGCCCCTGCCTGTCCTCAAGCACACCGTCAAGGAACTGCAGACGATGCGCGACCGGGAGGATCACATCAACGGCCGCACGGTCGCCGCGCTGGTGCTGAGCGATCCGATGATGACGCTGCGCGTCCTGATCCACCTCGAGGAAAACCGGCGCGCCCGGCAGAATCACGACATCACCACCGTCGAGCGGGCGATCATGATGATGGGCATCTCGCCCTTCCTGCGCCAGTTCTCCGATCTGCCGACCATCGAGGACCAGCTCGCGGCGTATCCGAAGGCCCTCGTCGGCGTGCTCAAGGTGATCAGCCGGGCCCGCCGGGCCGCCCGCTACGCCCGCGACTGGGCCATCGTCCGTCACGACCTGGACGTGGACGAGATCACCGTCGCCGCGCTGCTCGCCGAGGGCACCGAAATCCTGTGCTGGTGTCTGGCGCCAAAGCTGACCTATCAGGTGTACGAGATGCAGCACATCGACCGGAGCCTGCGCTCCGCATCCGCCCAGAAGTCGATCTTCAACTTCTCTGCGCGGGAGCTGCAGCTGGCCCTGGTCCATCACTGGCGGCTGCCGGAACTGCTGGTGTCCATGCTGGACGAGCGGCAGATCGAGAATCCGCGCGTGCGTACCGTTCAACTGGCCAACAGCCTGGCCCGGCATACTGCGCTAGGCTGGGACGACCCGGCTATTCCTGACGACCTCAGCGCGATCACCGAGCTATTGCACATCAAGCGCGAGACACTCCTCAGCCGGCTGTCCGTGCCCCACGAAGCGGTCGAAGCGCTGCTCGCCGCGGGCGGAGATCCTCTCGGGGCGATGCCGCCGCCCCTCTAAACAGACTTACTTGCCGGTGCCGCGCGACTCCAGTTCTTCCCAGCGCAACATCGCCGCCTCGATCTCCCCTTCCAGCGCCTGCAGGCGGGTGTTGAGGGCCGGCACTTCCTGCGGGGCGTCCCGGTAGGTGGCGGGGTCGTTGAGGCGGGCCTGGATGGTGCCCTGCTCCTCCTCCAGCGCCGCGATGCGGTCCGGCAAGGCTTCCAGTTCCCGCTGTTCCTTCCAGCTCAGTTTGACCGGCTTCGCTGCCTGCGGCTTGGGTTCTTCCTTCTTCGCCTGAACAGGCTTGGGCGCGGCGGCGGGCTTGACCACTTCGGGCGCGGGGCGCACGCGCAGCCAGTCCTCATAACCACCGGCGTATTCCTTCCAGTTGCCATTGCCCTCCGCGGCGATCACCTGCGTCACCACGTTGTCGAGGAAGGCCCGGTCGTGGCTGACCAGGAAGACGGTGCCGTCATACTGGGCCAGCAGGTCTTCGAGCAGATCGAGGGTTTCGATGTCCAGGTCGTTGGTCGGCTCGTCGAGCACCAGCACGTTGGCCGGACGGGCGAACAGGCGGGCCAGCAGCAGGCGGTTGCGCTCACCGCCGGACAGGGACTTGACCGGCGAACGGGCCCGCTGCGGCGAGAACAGGAAGTCCTCCAGGTAACCGATGACGTGGGTCCGGTGACCGGCGATTTCCACGTAGTCGGAGCCCGGGCTGATGACTTCGGTCAGCGGCGCCTCCGGGTCGAGCTGCGCACGCAGCTGATCGAAGTAGGCCACCGTCTGGCGCGTACCGCGCTTGATCGTGCCTTCGTCCGCTTCGAGCTCGCCGAGGATCAACTTCAGCAGCGTGGTCTTGCCGGCGCCGTTGGGGCCGATCAGGCCGATGCGGTCGCCGCGCAGGATGCGCGTCGAGAAATCGCGGACGATCTGCCGCTCGCCGAAACGCTTGTTCACATGGGTCAGCTCGGCCACCAGTTGGCCGCTGCTGTCGCCACGGTCCAGCGCCAGCTTGACGTTGCCAAAACGGTCACGGCGGGCACTGCGCTCGCGGCGCAGGGCTTCCAGGCGCCGCACACGGCCTTCGTTGCGGGTCCGTCGCGCCTCGACGCCCTTGCGGATCCACACCTCTTCCTGCGCCAGCAGCTTGTCGAAGCGGGCATTGGCCTTGTCTTCCGCATCCAGCTGATCGGCCTTCCGCGCCTGGTAATCGCTGAAGCGGCCGGGAAAGCTGCTCAGGATGCCGCGATCCAGCTCGACGATGCGCGTCGCCACGTGGTTCAGGAAGACCCGGTCGTGGGTGATGACCACCACCGCCCCCGGAAAATCGCGGATCAGCTCTTCGAGCCACAGGATGCCGTCGATATCCAGGTGGTTGGTCGGTTCGTCGAGCAGCAGCATTTCCGGCTCGCCAACCAGCGCGCGGGCCAGCGCCACGCGCTTGATGCCGCCGCCGGACAGGCTGCCGACGACCGCCTCGCCCGACAGCTTGAGCTGGGCCAGGATCTGTTCGACGCGCTGCTCCAGGCGCCAGGCCTGGGCGTCCTCGACGCGGTGCTGGAGCTCTTCCAGCCGCGCCAGCCTGGCTGCGCTGGCATCGTCGGCCACTGCCAGCATGGCCTCGTGATAGTCCACCAGCAGGCGGGCCACATCGCCGAGACCATCCGCCACCGTCTCGAATACCGTGCGCTCGAGCGAAAAGTCCGCTTCCTGCGGCACATAGGCGATCCGAGCCCCCGGCTGCCGCCACAAGCGACCATCGTCGAGCATGGCCTGTCCGGCCAGCGCCTTCAGCAAGCTTGACTTGCCGCTACCGTTGCGTCCGATCAGCGCAACCCGCTCGCCGGGGTCGAGCTGGAAACTGGCCTTGTCGAGCAAGGCGACGTGGCCGAAGGCGAGGCAGGCATCATCGAGGGTGATCAGCGGCATGGTGCAAATAAGTAATCAAGACTGCGGAAGGGGCTGGATTCTACCCCGCCGCCGCCTTCCGCCGCCGAAACAGCCGACGCCCACGACACACGGCCCCCAAGTTCACTGCCCACGATGCAACACCGAAACAGCGTGATGCAGATTTTCTTCACAAGCCTGTTGACGAAAACAATTCTCAGCTATTTAATAGGAACCGTTCTCATTAGCATTCGTATCCAAGTGGAAAACCTTAACGCTCCGGCCCAGCATCCGTCCTGCGACGCAGCCCTCGAAGCCGATGTAGGCCAGTTCGAGGTGCCGATCCGGAGCAAGGATCTCTTCAACGACCGCAACTGCGTGTTCATCGAGCACGAAGGCATGATTTATGCACTTCGAGCCACACGTGCCGGCAAACTGATACTGACGAAATGACGACCTCCGCCCGACTCCGCCACCATGATGGCCTACCCGGCCACTGGACCGAACCCACTGGCCAGCGTCCGCTGTCTGCCACTGGCCTTGCAGCCCTCCTTTGCGTCGGGCTCGCGGGCTGTGTCGCGGCAGCCAGCCTCGTGCTGCGCCTTTATCCGATCGTCTGAGCAGTTCCCAATCCGGGTGTGAAGGAAACAAGACAATGTACGTTTGCATCTGTCGTGCCGTGACTGAAAAGCACATCGAAACCGCTGTCCAGGGCGGCGCGCGGCGTCTGCGCGACCTGCGGCAGCAACTTGGCGTGACCGAGGAATGCGGACGTTGCGCCCAGTGCGCCAAGCAGTGTCTTGACGGCGCCGTGGAACAGGCCTGCGCCTCCGTGTGCAGCAGTGTTGCCGATTCAGCCTACCCGCAATTGCTGATCGCCGCTTGAGCCCGGTTTCGCCGCACGGTCTGGTTTATCCGGCCAGAGGCGCCAATTTGCATTCGGCGCCTCCCTCCGCCCACTGCCGACCAAAAAGTTTTTAGGCAGAATCCATAAATCGGGTAGCCGCGAGGGGAGACATCGGTTATCTTTATGGGCCCATCAAATTTTATCCGGGCCCAGCGACATGCCCACCGGCATCACACCCAGTACCGACACCGGCGCCAGCCAACCGCGCAAGCGCCTCACCCCAGCCACCCGAATCCCCCTGATCCTCGATGCAGCCTTGGCGGAGTTTTCCGCTCACGGCTATAGCGCTACGCGCGTCGACGACATCGCCAACCGGGCGGGCCTTTCCAAGGGCGGCTTCTATGCCCACTTTTCCGGCAAGGACGCAGTCTTCGAAGCGCTGCTGCGCCGCTCGCTGACGGCCCCGGCCCTGGACGTCGAAGCGCTGCTCGAGTCCTCCACGGACATCCGCAGTCTGGTCGAACAACTGGTGGACCAACTTCACACCCATCTGGGTGACCCCACACTGCGCGCCACCGCCCGCCTCCTGCTGACCGAAGGCCACCGTCTGCCCGACATCGTGACCCTGTGGCGGCAGAACACCGTGGACAACCTGCACGTGCAACTGGGCAGCCTGCTGCGCCGCTGCGTCGAACGCGGCCTGTGCCGGGACAGCACGGTAGTCCATCACCCTTGGCTGATCGTGTCGCCAGTCATTCACCAACTGTTCCAGCAACTCTCCTCAGCCGCCGTAGTCCCCATCCAGATCCGCGAGGCGCGAAACACCCACGTGGACATGCTGTGCGAACTGCTGACCCCACAGGCAGCCTGACTACCGCGCCGGCAAGCGTCCTACGCACAGCGGCGGACAGGCATCCTTAACGATCAGCCCCCAGCCGCAGCGAAGCCCGTACGAGGCGCTGCTCCTCCTGCTCGATCTCCAGAAACGTATCGCGCAAGCTGTTGATGTGCTCGCAGGCAACCCGGTAAGCCTTGTCGGAATCCCTGTCGATCACCGCCCTGTAGATCCGCTCGTGGTGGCGATCCAGCACCCGCTTGTGGGCGGGCCGGTGGTAAAGGTTGCTCACCGACGCCAGCACGCTGCTGAGCATCAGGTCCGACAAGGACTGCAGCGTGTGCACCAGCACAGGATTGTGCGACGCATCGTTGATCGCCCGATGGAAGGCGTGGTCGGCGCGGGCATGCTCCTCCAGCGTCACCCCTTCGCCCTGCGCCTGCAAGCTCTGTAGCTCCTCGTAGCGCCGCCGGATCCGCAGGAAATCCGCCGGCGTCCCGCGTTGGGCAGCCAGGCGCGCCGCCTCACTCTCCAGGATCGCCCGCACCTCCAGCAAGTCATACAAGGTCCGCGGCTGGGAATTGAACAGATGCATCAATGGCGTCATGTCCCGATCGGCGGACAGGCGCGCCACGTAGGACCCACGCCCGTGCTGTGTGTCGATGATGCCCAGCCCGCGCAGCACGCGCAGCCCCTCCCGCAGGGCCGTCCGCGACGTACCCAGCTTCTCGCACAGGCGCCGCTCGGACGGCAGCGCCTCTCCCACTTTCAGAATCCCATCGATGATCAGCCGCTCGATCCGCTCGGCGACCACATCGGCTACTTGCTTGCGTTCGGTCGCCTCAAAAGGGTCCTTGGCGGGCTTTTTCAAAGTGGTCGGACCAGTTGATTCGGGCACTGCTACATGTCTCCTCTGATTGTCCGATCACATTGAATTCAAAGAATTTATCTTTCAATAAGGGAAAACATGTACTCGAAAAAACTGGTACGACCACTTTAAAAGTGCTTTGTTTTCAGTGTCTTCGAAACCTAGTATCGCCCATCCCGAGCACCAGGCCGGGCCATATCGCGGCCCCGAATGTGCTCAAAAACCGAACCGGAACCTTCAGGGCCACCTGCCATGAACATCCTCTACGACGAAAAGATCGACGGCGAACTCCACCACGTGGACCGCGCCGAACTGATGGCCGCGATGCGCGCAGCCATGCCCGATCTGGAAATCCTGCACACCCGCGAAGACCTCAAGCCCTTTGAGTGCGACGGCCTGTCGGCTTATCGCACCACGCCGCTGCTGGTCGTACTACCCGAGCGCCTCGACCAGGTCGAAACCCTGCTCAAGCTGTGCCACCGTATGCACGTGCCGGTGGTCGCCCGCGGTGCCGGCACCGGCCTGTCTGGCGGCGCGCTGCCGCTGGAACAGGGCGTGCTGCTGGTGATGGCGCGCTTCAACCGCATCCTAGAAGTCAATCCTGAAGGCCGCTTCGCCCGCGTCCAGCCCGGCGTACGCAACCTGGCCATCTCCCAGGCCGCAGAGCCTTTCGGCCTCTACTACGCGCCGGATCCGTCATCGCAGATCGCCTGCTCCATCGGTGGCAACGTGGCCGAGAACGCCGGCGGCGTGCACTGCCTCAAGTACGGGCTGACCGTGCACAACCTGCTGAAGGTCGAAGCCCTGACCATCGAAGGCGAACGCGTGACCCTCGGCGCCGACGCGCTGGACGCCGCCGGCTTCGACCTGCTGGCGCTATTCACCGGTTCCGAAGGCCTGCTCGGCGTGGTCACCGAAGTCACCGTCAAGCTGCTGCCCAAGCCGCAGGTGGCCCGTGTGCTGATGGCCAGCTTCGATTCCATCGAAAAGGCCGGCAAGGCGGTGGCTGACATCATCTCCGCCGGCATCATCCCCGGCGGCCTCGAAATGATGGACAAGCTGGCCATCCGGGCCGCCGAGGACTTCATCCACGCCGGCTACCCGGTGGATGCCGAAGCCATCCTGCTGTGCGAACTCGACGGCGTCGAGGCCGACGTGCAGGACGATATCGAGCGCGTGCGCACGGTGCTCACCGCTGCCGGCGCCACCGACGTGCAGCTGGCACGGGACGAAGCCGAGCGCATCAAGTTCTGGGCAGGCCGCAAGAACGCCTTCCCGGCCGTCGGCCGCATGTCGCCGGACTACTACTGCATGGACGGCACCATCCCACGCAAGCAGCTGCCGGCCGTGCTGAAGGGCACCGCCGAGCTGTCCGTCGAATACGGCCTGCGGGTCGCCAACGTGTTCCATGCCGGCGACGGCAACATGCACCCGCTGATCCTCTTCGATGCCAACCAGCCTGGCGAATTCGAGCGGGCCGAAGCCCTCGGCGGCAAGATCCTCGAACTGTGCGTGGCGGTGGGCGGCACCATCACCGGCGAGCACGGCGTTGGCCGCGAGAAGATCAACCAAATGTGCGTGCAATTCAACAGCGACGAGCTGACCTTCTTCCACGCCGTGAAGGCCGCCTTCGATCCGGCCGGCCTCCTCAATCCCGGCAAGAACATCCCGACCCTGCACCGCTGCGCCGAGTTCGGTGCGATGCACATCCACCACGGCCAGCTGCCCTTCCCCGAACTGGAGCGTTTCTGATGAGCGAGCACACCCACGACGCCGACCAGGGCGACGCGCTGCTGTCCCAAGTCCAGGCGGCGCTGGCGGCCGGCACGCCGCTCTCCATCACTGGAGGTGGCAGCAAGGCCTTCTACGGCCGCAAGGTTGATGGCGTACCGCTGGACGTTCGCGCCCACCGGGGCATCGTCAATTACGACCCCGCCGAACTGGTCATCACCGCCCGCGCCGGCACGCCGCTGGCCGAACTCAACGCCACCCTCGACGCCGCCGGCCAGATGCTCCCCTGCGAGGCGCCGGATTTCACCGGCAGCGCCACCGTCGGCGGCATGGTCGCAGCCGGCCTGTCCGGCCCGCGCCGTCCGTGGGTCGGCTCGGTACGTGATTTCGTGCTCGGCTGCCGCATCATCACCGGCCACGGCAAGCACCTGCGCTTCGGTGGCGAGGTCATCAAGAACGTGGCCGGCTACGATGTTTCCCGCCTGATGACCGGCACCCTCGGCTGCCTGGGCCTGATCACCGAAGTCTCCTTCAAGGTCCTGCCCAAGCCCCGCGCCAGCCTCACGCTGCGCCTCGAGATGGATCGCCCGCGGGCCCTGCGCAAATTCGCCGAATGGGGCCAGCAGTCCCTGCCGATCAGCGGCGCCTGCCAGGACGGGGGCACTACGCTACTGCGTCTGGAAGGCGGCGAGAGTTCCGTGAAAGCCGCCCGCGCGCTGCTCGGCGGCGAAGAAGTATCGGCGGATTTCTGGGACAGTCTGCGCAACCACCAGCTCGGCTTCTTCAAGGACCCGCGCCCTCTGTGGCGCTTGGCGGTGGGCAACAACCGCACGCCGGCCGATCTGCCGGGCGACGCGCTGATCGACTGGGGCGGCGCCCAGGTGTGGCTCAAGTCGACGGCCGAAGCCGTGAAGCTGCGGGCCCTCGCTGAGTCAGCCGGCGGCCACGCTGATTGCTACACCCCCGGCGTCACCGACGGCCCGCTGCCGCCGCTGCCCGACGCGCTGATGCGCTACCACCGTCAGCTCAAGGCCCAGCTCGACCCACAGGGCATCTTCAACCCCGGCCGCATGTACACCGGGCTGTAAGCGCCACCGCGCCTTCCCCATTTCCGGACCAGATACGCCATGCAAACCAACCTGAGCGAAGCGGCCCGTCATCGCTACGGGGCCGAAGTGGCCGAAAGCGTGCTGCGGAGCTGCGTGCACTGCGGTTTCTGCAATGCCACCTGCCCCACCTACCAGCTCCTCGGCAACGAGCTGGACGGCCCCCGCGGCCGCATCTACCTGATGAAGCAGATGTTCGAGACCGGCGAGGTCAGCGAGAGCACCCGCACCCACCTGGACCGCTGCCTCACCTGCCGCAACTGCGAAACCACCTGCCCGTCGGGCGTGCAGTACCACAAGCTGCTCGACATCGGCCGTGCCGCCGTCGAGGAACTGGTGCCGCGCAGCACCGGCGAACGCCTGCGCAATCTGGCGTTGCGTGCGATCGTTCCCAACCCGGGGCGCGTCAAGACCGCCCTCGGTATCGGCTCGGCGCTACGCGCCTTCCTGCCAGCCTCGCTGGCAGACAAGCTGCCGCGCCATCAGTACGCCCCCAAGCCCCGCCCCGCCGCGCGGCAGAGCCGCGTCGTGCTGATGCTGGAAGGCTGCGTGCAGCCCGGCGTATCGCCCAACACCAACGCCGCCGCGGCGCGCATCCTCGACCGCCTGGGCATCTCCATCCAGCCCGCGCCGGAAGCGGGCTGCTGCGGCGCCGTGGATTACCACCTCAACGCTCAGGAAGCCGGCCTCGACCGTGCCCGCCGCAACATCGACGCCTGGTGGCCGGCCATCGAAGGCGGTGCCGAGGCGATCGTGCAGACCGCCAGTGGCTGCGGCGCCTTCGTCAAGGAATACGGCTTCCTGCTGCGCGACGATCCTGCCTACCGGGACAAGGCTGCGCGGATCAGCGCGCTGGCCAAGGATCTCGTCGAAGTGCTCGCCCGCGAACCGCTGGAAAAGCTCGGCGTCCGCGCCGACAAGCGGCTCGCCTTCCACTGCCCGTGCACGTTGCAACATGCCCAGAAGCTCGGCGGCGCCGTGGAGGCTGTACTGCGGCGCGTCGGCTTCGCGCTCACCGCGGTGCCCGACGGCCACCTGTGTTGCGGCTCCGCCGGCACCTATTCGATCACCCAGCCCGAACTGTCCCGCCAACTGCGCGACCGCAAGATGGACGCACTGGAAAGCGGCAAGCCCCAGCTGATCGCCACCGCCAATATCGGCTGCCAGATGCATCTGGACGGCGCCGGACGCACCGAGGTCCGCCACTGGATCGAGATCGTCGAAGACGCCCTGCCCTCCCAATAAGACCAATCCCAACCCCAACAGAGACCATAAAAGGGAAACCACCATGCAAACCAAGTCCTTCCTGACCCGTGACGACGCCATCCGCATACTCGACGCCGCTCGTAGCGAAGCCCGGGACCATAACTGGGCCGTCGCCATCTCGGTGGTGGACGATGGCGGCCATCCACTGATCTTCGAACGCCTCGACGGCTGCGCGGCGATCGGCGCCTACATCGCCACCGAAAAAGCCCGTACCGCCGCCCTCGGTCGCCGGGAGTCGCGCCTCTATGAGGAAATGATCAACGCCGGGCGCAATGCCTTCCTTTCCGCGCCCGGCCTGAACGCTATGCTGGAAGGCGGCGTGCCCATCACGGTAGATGGCCACGTCGTCGGTGCCGTCGGGGTGTCCGGGGTCAAACCCGACCAGGACTCCCAGGTGGCCCGCGCCGGCGTAGCCGCGGCCTGACAAGCCGCAAGCGCAGCACCACACCTCAGCACCACACCAAATATAAGAGGAGACAAAACGATGGTATGGCAACAGACCTACGACCCGCTCGGCAGCATGCTGCTGAGTACGCTGGTCGCGGCAATCCCCGTGGCGGTCATGCTGATTGGCCTCGGCTTCTTGCACCTGAAGGCCCACATTGCAGCGGCGGCCGGCCTGGCTAGCGCACTGCTGATCGCGATCTTTGCGTACGGCATGCCGGCCGAAATGGCCGGCAAGGCGGCTTTCCTGGGCGGCCTCACTGGCCTGCTGCCGATCGGCTGGATCGTGCTCAACATCATCTTCCTGCACCAACTCACCGAGCAGAACGGGTCATTCAAGATCCTGCAGGACTCCATCGCCGGCATCACCGAAGACCGGCGCCTGCAACTGCTGTTGATCGCCTTCGCCTTCGGCGCCTTCTTCGAAGGCGCGGCAGGCTTCGGCACGCCGGTGGCGGTGACTGCGGCGATCCTGATCGGTCTCGGCTTCTCGCCGCTGGCCGCCTCCGGCCTGTCCCTGATCGCCAACACCGCCCCCGTGGCGTACGGTGCTCTCGGCACGCCTATCATCACGCTGGCCAAGGTCCACAACTATGACGTGATGGCCGTGTCGGCGATGGTCGGCCGCCAGTTGCCGTTCTTCTCGGTGCTGGTGCCGTTCTGGCTGATCTGGGCCTTCGCCGGACGTAAGGGCATGCTGCAGATCTGGCCAGCCATCCTGGTCGCCGGCGTTACCTTCGCGATCCCGCAGTTCATCGTCTCCAACTTCTTTGGCCCTGAGCTGGTGGACGTCATCGCTGCGATGTGCTCGATGATCTGCCTGGTGTTGTTCATGAAGGTCTGGCAGCCCGCCGAGATCTGGCGCTCCACCTCCCTGCGCGGCCATGAGGAAGATGGCGGCAAGGCCGCCCCGGTCACCGCCATCGCCCGCCATGCCAGCGGCGACGTGGTGCGCGCCTGGATGCCCTGGTTCATCCTGACGGTGTTTGTCTTCATCTGGGGCCTGCCCGCCGTGAAGGCCTACTTCAACGGCATCTACGCGCCGAAGTTCCCGATCGAGGGCCTGCACAAGCTGGTCGAGAAGGTGCCGCCGGTTGTCACCACACCGACCAAGGAAGGCGCCGAGTACGTGTTCGGCCTGCTGTCGGCGACTGGCACCGGTATCTTCGTGGCCGCCATCGTCGGTGGCCTGGCGATGAAGTACAACCCGCTGACGCTGCTGCGCACCTACGGCAAGACGATCTGGCTGGTCCGCTACTCGCTGATCACCATCGTGCTGATGCTGGCCCTCGGCACCCTGACCCGCTACTCCGGCCTCGACACCACGCTGGGCCTGGCCTTCGCCTCCACCGGCGTGCTGTATCCCTTCTTCGGCACCCTGATGGGCTGGCTCGGCGTCGCGCTGACCGGCTCCGATACGGCCTCCAACGTGCTCTTCGGCGGCATGCAGAAGGTTGCGGCGGAACAGCTCGGCCTGAGCCCCAACCTGATGGGCGCAGCCAACAGCGCCGGCGGCGTGATGGGCAAGATGGTGGACGCCCAGTCCATCGTGGTGGCCTCCACCGCGACGCGTTGGTTCAACCACGAGGGTGACATCCTGCGCTACGTGTTCTTCCACTCCATCGCGCTGGCTTGCCTGGTGGGTATCTTTGTGACGCTGCAGGCCTACGTCTGGCCGTTCAGCGCCCTCGTCATCAAGTAATCGGGAGAGTCCTCATGTACAAGCGCATTCTGGTTGCCATCGACAGCAGCGACACCGCCCGCAAGGCCCTCGACGAAGCCGTGCAACTGGCCAAGCTTTCCGGTGCCGCCCTGTGCGTGGCCCACGCCCTCGACGAGGCGCCACTGGTTCAGCACGCGATGGGCATCGGCACCTTTATCGACGCCGACAAGATCAAGGATGAGATGCGCCAGGTCGCCCGCCCGGTGCTGGACGAGGCAGTTGCCAAGGCCAGCGCTGCCGGCGTCACGGCCGAACGCCTGCTGATCGAGTCGGAAAACAAGCGCACCGCCGAGCAGATCGTCGACGCGGCCCAGAACTGGAGCGCCGATCTGATCATCGCCGGCACCCATGGCCGCCATGGCATGGACCGCCTGCTGGTTGGCAGCGTCGCCGAGAACCTTACTCGGCTGGCGAAGACTTCACTGCTGCTGGTGCGCTAAGTCCTTTAGGGACTCGAGGCAAAAAAATGGCGGGCCAGGAATGGCCCGCCATTTTCATTGCTGAGTTACCGACGAAGCCACCAGGAGCTCCATAGCGGGGGCGAACTCACTCGCCCCCGCCCACGGCACTCAGGCCGCGTTCATCGCCAGCATCAGCTGGTTGATGCGCTTCACGAAGCTCGCCGGGTCGTCCAGCGTGCCACCTTCGGCCAGCAGGGCCTGGTCGAACAGCACCGCGGCCCAGTCCTCGAACTGCTTGTCCTCGTACTTGAGGCGTAGCACCACCGGGTGGGCCGGGTTGATCTCGAGGATCGGCTTGGACAGCGGCATGTTCTGGCCGGCAGCCTTCATCAGGCGGGCCAGGTTCATCCCCATGTCGTGCTCGTCGGCCACCAGGCAGGCGGGAGAGTCGGTCAGACGGTGGGTGACGCGGACTTCCTTCACCTTGTCGCCGAGGCTGCTCTTCATCTTGTCGAGCAGGTCCTTCAGCTCGCCGGTTTCCTTCTCGACTGCAGCCTTCTCGGCTTCGTCCTCCAGCTTGCCCAGGTCGAGGCCACCCTTGGCGACGGACGCCAGTTGCTTGCCGTCGAACTCGGTCAGGTTGCCAACCACCCATTCGTCCACACGGTTGGACAGCAGCAGCACCTCGATGCCCTTCTTGCGGAAGATTTCCAGATGCGGGCTGTTCTTGGCGGCATTGAAGCTGTCGGCGGTGACGTAATAGATCTTGTCCTGGCCTTCCTTCATGCGGCCGATGTAGTCGGCCAGCGATACGACTTCCTCGGCGGTATCGGCGTTCGTCGAGGCGAAGCGCAGCAGGCCGGCGATCTTCTCCTTGTTCGCGTGATCTTCACCGACGCCTTCCTTCAGCACCTGGCCGAACTCCTTCCAGAAGGTGACGTACTTGTCCTTCTGGTTCTCGGCGAGGTCTTCGAGCAGGCTCAGCACCTTCTTGGTACAGCCGGCGCGCAGGGTGTCGATGTCCTTGGATTCCTGCAGGATCTCGCGAGACACGTTGAGCGGCAGGTCGTTGGAATCCACCACCCCGCGCACGAAGCGCAGGTACATGGGCATCAGCTTCTCGGCGTCGTCCATGATGAAGACGCGGCGCACGTAGAGCTTGACGCCGTGGCGGGCCTGGCGGTCCCACATGTCGAAGGGGGCATGGCCGGGCACGTAGAGCAGCTGGGTGTACTCGTGGCGGCCTTCAACCTTGGCGTGGGTCCACGCCAGCGGCTCTTCGTAGTCGTGGCCGACGTGCTTGTAGAACTCGGTGTATTCCTCGTCGGTGATGTCCGACTTGGCGCGCGCCCACAGGGCGTTGGCCTTGTTGACGGTCTCGTCCTCGTCGGTGAGAACCTGCTCCTTCTTCTCCTCGTCCCACTGTTCCTTCTTCATCACGATGGGCTGCAGGATATGGTCGGAGTACTTCTGGATGATCGAACGCAGCTTCCAGCTGGATAGCAGATCGTCCTGGTCATCGCGCAGGTGCAGGGTGATCTCGGTACCGCGGTCGGCCTTCTCGACGGCTTCGACGGTGTATTCGCCGGCAGTATCGCCGGTCATCGAACAGGTCCATTGCACCGCGGCATCAGCGCCCAGGCCAGCACGGCGGGTGCGCACGGTGACCTTGTCGGCCACGATGAAGGCAGAGTAGAAACCAACACCGAACTGGCCGATCAGGTGGGCGTCCTTCTTCTGATCGCCGGTCAGCTTGCCGAAGAATTCCTTGGTGCCGGACTTGGCGATGGTGCCCAGGTTGGTCACCACTTCGTCACGGCTCATGCCGATGCCGTTGTCGGCGATGGTCAGCGTGCGGGCCGCCTTATCGTAGCCCACGCGGATCTTCAACTCGGCGTCGTTCTCGAACAGCCCACCGTTCTCCAGGGCTTCGAAACGAAGTTTGTCACAGGCGTCAGAGGCATTCGAAACCAGCTCCCGCAGGAAGATCTCCCGGTTCGAATACAGCGAATGGATCATGAGGTGCAGCAGTTGCTTGACCTCAGCCTGGAAGTTCAAGGTTTGCGCGGACGTATCGACAGTCATAAAGCTTGCTCCATAAGAACCGTTAACGATCCCCATATGGGTATGCCCCTCTGACTTTCAAGCCCCTGCCAACGGATGGAACACTCCCGACTGCCCGCCTCAGCGCTTCCGTCGTCGCAGCCCGCAGCTTCCCGGGCGGATCCCCCCGTCGCAGCGAGTTCGCTGCGCTGGCTGCGGCTGGCCATCTGGATCGCCTTCGCGCTGCTCGCGGCCCTCATCGTCGGCGTCACCACTTCACTCATCCGATATGACCACGACCAGGTGCTGCGGCGCTCGGAGTCCGAGCTGCTGAACCTGACTCGCGTACTCGAGGAACACATCGCACGCACCTTCGGCGAGGCAGAGGGTGCCATCAACGAAATTGCGGGCCTGGTTGCACTACGCGGCGGCATAGACGCCTTCGACCAAGGTGAACTGCAGGCCTTGCTGCGGCAGCGCGCCCCCCACCTGCCGGAAGCAGAGACCCTGTTCGTCGAGCGCGAGGACGGACGCCTTGCCGCCGATGCCCTCGAGCCGGAACCCACCGAACAGGATGACGCGGCGCCGGGCAAGCCGAGCATGCCGCCCGTCCTGAAGGACGGCTTCGATATCGGCAGCCCCGGACATCACCAGGTCGGCAGCCGCGTCAGCACCCCGCTGACCCGCCAGATCTTCGATGCGGCCGGCAAATACCTCGGAACCGCCGGTGCAGCCATCAGCCATGCCTATTTCGGGGCTGTATACCGGGAGCTCGGGCTGTCCGACCGGGACACGATCCTCGTTATCCACGCCAGCCGGAAGGTCGTGCTGATCCACCACCCCCAAAACGACGCCCTGATCGGCACCGCCGCCTCGTGGCCATCGGTACCCGGCACGCCCGCCGACGCCCGCAGCCTGGTGCTGACCGGCGCCAGCGACGCGGACCCGGTAGACAGCATCCGCGCCTACCGACGCCTGGCCGACCGCCCGTTGATCATCGCAGCGAGCCGGCCGGTCGAAGTCGCCCTGGCCGACTTCTATGTCCATCGGCGCTACATCGTGGCCGCGGCCGGACTGATGCTGGGCCTCCTCGGCGCGCTGGCCTTCAGCCTGCACCGCGTGGCCAGCCTGCGCGACGCCGAACGCGAAGCCCTTGCCGAAGTGAACGCATCGCTGGAGGAACGGGTGCGCCAGCGCACCGAAGAACTGGAGCAGTCCAACCGGGAGCTGCTGAGCTTCAGCTACTCGATCTCCCATGACCTGCGTGCGCCACTGCGCGCCATCAACGGCTTTGCCCACGCGCTGGCCGACGACTACGGCGAACGCCTCGACGCGAGCGGCCGCGACTACATTGCCCGCCTCGGCCGGGCCAGCCTGCGGATGGGAGAACTCATCGACGCCCTGCTGAAACTCGCCAGCGTGTCGCGGCAGGCGCTGAAGATCGCCCCCACCGACGTGAGCACCATTGCGCGGGAGATTCTCGATGAACTGGCCACCACAACACCGGAGCGCCCGGTGCAGTTCCATGTACAAGACGCGCTCAGCATCGACGCCGATCCGACGCTGATCCGCAGTGCTTTGCAGAACCTGCTGGGCAACGCCTGGAAGTTTTCCCGCGACAGCCACCCGGCGCTCATCCAGGTCGGTGGCCGCCCCCACGGGGAGGAACAACTCTTTTATGTGACCGACAACGGGATCGGCTTCGATATGGCCCACGCAGGCAAACTCTTCGAGCCCTTCCAGCAACTGCACGCGCGGGGCGGCTTCGAGGGTTCGGGGATCGGCCTGGCCAGCGTACGCCGCATCATCGAACGCCATGGCGGGACGATCTGGGTCGAGTCGGCGCCGGGCGCCGGCACGACGGTCTTCTTCACGCTCCCGCGCAGTCCGGCCATCGTCCGCCGCCCACGTATCAAGCAGATGGGGTGAGCAGCGCTGCGGCGATCTCCTTCACGCAGACAGCTGCAGCGCCTCGCCTCACTCGTAACGGATTTCCACGACTTCGATTTCGCGGAGACCCGCTGGGCTGGCGAAACGCACCACATCCCCTTCCCTGGCCTTCAGCAAGGCACGGGATAGCGGTGCAATCCAGCTGATCCGGCCTTCAGAGGCGTTTGCCTCGTCCACACCGACGATCTGATAGGTCTGCTCGTCGTCCCCGTCCACATCGCAGACGGTGACCGTCGCGCCGAAGAAGACCTGCTCGGTATTCTCCTGCTCGGAAGGCGTGACCACAGTGGCGCCCTCCAGGCGCTTGATCAGGAAGCGGATGCGGCGGTCGATCTCCCGCAGGCGCTTCTTGCCGTAGATGTAGTCGCCGTTCTCCGAACGATCACCGTTCGACGCAGCCCAACGCACCGTCTCGACCAGCTTGGGGCGCTCATCGCGAACGAGCTCATCGAGTTCGGCCTTGAGCCGCTCGAAACCGTTGCGGGTCATGTAGTTGCGGGTACCGGGCGGCAGGCTGGGCACACCCGGCGCGGACTCGTCGTCCTCGTCCTGGTCGCTTTCCTTGACGAAGGCCTTATTCACCCTGAAACACTCCGGAAACAAAACGGTGGGCAATAGTAGGAGCCGCCTGCCCGACTGGCAAGCGGCTCCTACCGCCCCATCCCGCATCAGGAACGCGTCAGTGGTAGATCGCCGGCTGGGTCATCAGCGAACCGTAGTCGGCGATCCAGGCTTCGAAATCGTCCATCTCGGTGGCCGACGAGGCCACGTCGCGCAGTTCGCGGCGGAAGCGCTGGGCTGCCTCGTCACGAAACAGGGCGCCGACGCCGCGCCGTTTGTCGATCACCTCGACCGCATCGAGGTTGGGGTAATCGACCACATACAGGACAGGATTGTTGAGCACCACGTTCATGACAGGCCTCCCGATAGCTAGGTTTTGCCTTTTGGGCATTGTGCTACTGAAGATGGGAACACATTCCGACACTTCAAGTTCCCCAACGCCGTTGTAATTCCCGCCCCCCGCGCCTAAGATTCCACCGAACCCGCTCGCAGCCGTGCGCTTACCTCATTCAGACCAGGCATGAACGACAGCAACGAACCCAGCGCCGACGTCACCAGCCTCGCATCCCGGCTGGCGACCCTGACCACCGAGCATCGAGACCTCGACGCCGTCATCTCCCAGATTTCGTCGGCGCCCCCGCCGGGCGACGAACTACTGCTGCGCCGCCTAAAGAAACGCAAACTGCTGGTCAAGGACCGGATTGCCATCATCCAGCGCCTCATCGACCCGGACGAACCGGCCTGAGACCAGCCCTCCCCATCCCAGAATAGATACCGCATGTCCATCCACCGCAATGCCGGGGCCGACACACTCGCCCTGCACGCTGGCCAGACGCCCGACCCCGTTCATCATTCCCGGGCCACCCCGATCCACTTCACCACCAGCTACGTCTTCGAGGACAGCGAGCACGCCGCATCGCTGTTCAATCAGGAACGGGCCGGGCATGTCTACTCGCGTATCTCCAATCCCACCAATGCGGTGCTGGAGGAGCGCATCGCCGCCCTCGACGGCGGCATCGGCGCGATTGCCTGCGCGAGTGGCCAGGCCGCGTTGCTGCTGGCCATCACGACGCTGATGGGCAGCGGTGGCCACATCGTTGCGTCCCGCGCGCTGTATGGCGGCTCCAACAACCTGCTTGCCTACACGCTGCCCCGCTTCGGCATTGAAACTACCTTCGTCGCCCCCGGCGATCACCAGGGCTGGCGGGCAGCCATCCGTCCGGAAACCCGCCTGCTGTTCGGCGAAGCGATCGGCAACCCGGGCCTGGAAGTGCTCGACATTCCGGAGCTGGCGCAGATCGCCCGTGACGCACGCATTCCGCTGTTGGTGGATGCCACGCTGGTCACGCCGATGCTGCAGTGTCCGCTGGATCTCGGCGCCAACCTGGTCGTGCACTCCGCCACCAAATTCCTCGGCGGCCACGGAGTTGCCATCGGCGGCCTACTGGTCGATGGCGGCAACTTCGACTGGGAGGCCTCCGACGGCCATTTCCCGACGCTCACCGAACCCTATGAAGGCTTCCACGGCATGGACTTCGCCGAGGAGTCCCCCGTTGCCGCCTTCCTGCTGCGTGCCCGGCGCGAGGGCCTGCGCGACTTCGGCGCCTGCCTGTCGC
The DNA here is from genome assembly GCF_056724105.1 of Zoogloea sp. GDB6. NCBI lineage: Bacteria > Pseudomonadati > Pseudomonadota > Betaproteobacteria > Rhodocyclales > Zoogloeaceae > Zoogloea > Zoogloea sp. GDB6. The sequence continues at coordinate 2,995,964 of NZ_CM161497.1, forward strand.
CGATGAACGCCTTCCAGATCCTGCAGGGCATGGAAACCCTGGGCTTGCGGATGGAACGCCACGTGGCCAACGCACGGGCGCTGGTGTCCCATCTCGTGGCCCAGCCGCTGGTGGAGTCCGTCTCCTGGCCCGAACTCGATAGCCATCCCGATCATCAATTGGCGGCACGACTGCTGCCGAAGGGCTGTGGCGGCGTGTTCAGCTTCAGCCTCAAGGGCGGGCGCAAGGCGGGCGCAGCGTTCATCGAGACGCTCCGGGTGTTTTCCCACCTGGCCAATGTCGGCGACGCAAAATCACTTGCCATTCATCCGGCCAGCACCACGCATTTCCGCATGTCGCGCAATGCACTGCTGTCGGCGGGCATCACCGAAGGAACGATCCGCCTCTCGGTCGGTCTGGAAAGTGTGTCCGACCTGATCGAAGATGTGGACCGTGCGCTGTACGCCGTCCAGAAAGCCCTGGCCTGACTCCGGAAGCACGCATGAGACTCAACCTGTCCGGTCACCTGACCGACCACATCACCTACTGCTACACCGGCGGCCAGCGCCTGGAACGCGACCGCCCCACCGCCCTGTTCATCCATGGCGCCGGGCACGACCACAGTGTGTGGACGCTACAGACCCGCTACTTTGCCCACCACGGCTGGAATGTCATTGCCCCGGACCTCCCCGGCCATGGCCGCTCCAACGGCCCCGCACTGGAAAGTATCGAGGGCCTGGCCCAGTGGATCCTTGCCCTGGCGCACAAGCTCGGCACCGAGCGTCCAGTTGTAATAGGCCACAGCATGGGGGCATTGATCGCGCTGCAGCTAGCCGCCACGGCTCCCGAACTGGTGAGCCGACTGGTTCTTGTCGGCGCCGTTGCCCCGATGCCGGTGGCACCCGCCCTGCTCGATGCCACGCTGTCGAACCGGGACAAGGCCCATGCACTGATCAACCAGTGGTCCTTCGCGCCACACAGCCAGACTGGCGCCAGCAGCATTCCGGGCATGAACCTCACCGCGCTCAATGAGCGCCTGATGCAGCGCCAGGCGCCAGGTGTGCTGCATACCGACATGGCTGCGTGCAATGCCTATACCGCTGGCTTCGACGCCGCCGCACGGGTTCGCTGTCCAACCCTGCTGCTGAGTTCGGCTCAGGACCGGATGACGCCTCCCAAGGCAATCGCACCGCTCGCCGCGGCCTTCGACAAGAGCATTGCGCTCACCAGAATCGTGCTGCCGGACGCCGGCCACGCGATGATGTCCGAATCCCCCGGCGAGGTGCTCGACGCCTTGTGGGCCTTCGTCAATTCTTCCCACGCAACCGGACAGCCCCCAACATGAACTGATCCGGTTGCTGCAGGCCATTGAGTTCCAATAACCATAACGGAGACAAAGCATGGCTCAGCATGACATCCCCCCGGACGACGAACAGGCCGCCGCAGCGCTGCCATTTCCAACCTTACGCACAATCGGCGCAGGCGCACCGTTCCAGTGGATCGCGCAGGGCTTCAACGATCTCAAGGCCTGCCCTGTCGCCAGCCTGTTCTACGGATTCTGCTTCGCGGCCATGGGCTTGCTGCTGACCTTCGTCTTCGAGCACGCCTACCAATACACCTCCGCGGTTTCCACCGGCTTTCTGCTCCTCGCCCCGTTCTTTGCCATGGGGCTCTATGAGCTCTCGCGGCGCCGGGAACTCGGCGAGCAATGCGCGCTGACCCCGACCCTGATGGTGTGGCGCCGCAATGCCGGCAATCTCGCCGTTTTCGCCGCGGTACTGACCGTCATCTTCCTGATCTGGGCGCGCGCCTCCCTCGTCATCTTCGCCATCTTCTACACGCGGGAGCTCCCCAACCTGTCTGGCTTTCTCGGACAGGTGCTGTCCTTCGAGAACCTCGACTTCCTGCTGGTCTACTTTGGCGTCGGCTTCATCTTCGCGCTACTGGTGTTCGCGGTCAGCGTGGTGTCCATTCCGCTGATGCTCGACCGCAATCAGGATGCCGTCACATCGATGATCGCCAGCATCCGGGCCCTGGCCCTCAATCCGCTCCCGCTGCTCATCTGGGCCGCGTTGATCGTCAGCCTGACCATTCTGGGCTTCCTGAGCTTTCACCTCGGCCTCGTCGTCCTGATGCCCATCGTCGGGCACGCCACCTGGCACGCCTACCGGCAACTGGTGGCACCGCTGCCGAACAACTGACACCGGGCCCTGTGCTTTTCAGCGACACTCTGCGCCGCAGGCAGCACTGAACAAGCACATGGGCTTTGCCAATTGCTTCGACCTGTGGCGAAATAGGCGGGATTTCATACCATCCAGTCATGGCCGGAGAATATTCCCGTGCGCATAGCCTCCTTCCTTTCTGCAGGCCTGGCCCTGTTCCTGACTACTGCTACGGCGCAAGCGGCCGACGGAGCAACGCCCCCCGCATTGCCGACGGCAGATATCTCGGTCGAAGCGAGTCGCCCCGCCCCTAACGACCAGTTCCGGGCACAGGTCTATTACGAAACCACCGAAACCAGCCCCGCCGAACTGGCCCGCAAGGTGAATTCGGTCGTCGCCCAAGCCTTGCAAACGTCCCGCAATTATCCGGCGGTGAAAGTTCGCACCGGCGGCAACATGACCTACCCGGTCTATGGCAAGAACGTGCGCAATATCGAGGCCTGGCGGATGCGCTCAACGCTGCTTCTCGAGGCCAACGACTCCGCTGCCTTGTCGGAACTCCTCGGCAAGCTCCAGCAAAGCATGGTCATCGGCGGGCTGAATGCAGCCCCTTCGGCCGAGACCTGGAAGAAGATCGAGGAGCAGGCCATCGTGGATGCCCTCACAGCATTCGAAGCCCGCGCAAAACTGGTCGCCGCCAGCCTCAACAAGAAATGGAAGATCAAGCACGTCTCCGTCAACACCGGCGGCATCCAACAGAAGTCCATCATGCCGCTCGCCCGTAGCGCCAGCATGATGGCCGCCGAAGCCGTGCCCGCCCCCATCGAAGCCGGCGATAGCTCTGTCAGCGTGTCCGTCAACGGGCAGATCGAACTTCTGGAATGATTGCGCTGATTCAACGCGTTCTGGAAGCCCGCGTGACGGTGGAGGAGCGTACCGTCGGGGCGATCGGTCCGGGGCTCCTTGCCCTGGTCGCCGTGGAGAAAGCCGATACGTCGACCAACGTCAATCGGATGGTGGAACGCCTGCTGAGCTACCGCGTTTTTCCCGACGACGAAGGGCGGATGAACCGCTCGCTGGTGGACACCGGGGGCGGCCTGCTGCTCGTATCCCAGTTCACGCTGGCCGCCGATACGGCCAAGGGAACCCGCCCTAGCTTCACGCCCGCGGCAGCCCCTGACCTCGCCGAAGAACTTTTCAATGCTGCCGTAACCCTTGCCCGCAGCCGCCATTCTTGTGTGGAAACGGGCGAGTTCGGGGCCGACATGCGTGTATCCCTCGTCAACAATGGCCCGGTTACCTTCCGCCTCACCGCCTGAACGGGCATACCCCGCCTTGCTCCTCGCACTGGCCATGCTCGCGGGCTGCAGCCAGACGCCTCCGCGGCCGCGGGATTCATCCACGCCTTACTCCCGGCCGTCGTCCCCCACAAACCGCAACTGGATCACCCTATCCCAGTCTGCCGATGCCCAGGAGGTCGTGCTCTACGCGCTGGGGCTGCTCGACACCGGCTACCGCTTCGGGGGCAAGAACCCGTCTGCCGGGCTCGACTGCAGCGGCATGGTCAGCTACATCGTCGAACAGGTCAGCGGACGCAAACTGCCATACAACGCGGCAGGTATCGCCGAACGTACGCGCCCCATTTCATCCGGCGCAATCCAGCCGGGCGACCTGGTGTTCTTCAACACCCTTGGTCGCTCTTATTCCCACATGGGCATCTACCTCGGCGACGGCAGGTTCATCCATGCCCCCAGCAGCAAGGGGAAGGTCCGGGTCGATCGTCTCGACAACCGCTACTTCGCGGAACGCTTCGAAGGCGCCCGGACCCTGATACCGGAGGGCTGACGCCCTCCGGGGACAGCACTTACTGGTTCTCTTTCAACCAGCGCGCCGCATCCAGTGCGTAATAGGTCAGGATGCCATCAGCTCCGGCCCGCTTGAACGCCAGCAGGGCTTCCATCGCGCAAGCCTTCTCGTCCAGCCAGCCATTAGCCGCCGCCGCCTTCAGCATCGCGTACTCACCACTCACCTGGTAAGCGTAGGTCGGCACCTTCAATTCGGTCTTCACACGCCGCACGATATCCAGATAAGGCATGCCGGGCTTGACCATGAACATGTCCGCGCCTTCGGCGATATCGAGGGCCACTTCACGGATGGCTTCGTCGGAATTGGCCGGATCCATCTGGTAAGTGTATTTGTTGCCTTTGCCCAGATTGCCCGCCGAGCCGACCGCATCGCGGAACGGGCCGTAGAAGCTCGACGCGTATTTGGCCGAGTAAGCCAGGATGCGCGTGTAGATCTGCTGCGCGCCGTCCAGCTCGGCACGGATACGGGCGATACGGCCGTCCATCATGTCCGACGGCGCGACCACGTCTGCGCCCGCCTGGGCGTGGCACAACGCCTGGCGAGCAAGGACCTCCAGCGTCTCGTCGTTGAGCACATAGCCGTTCGCATCGATGAGGCCGTCCTGACCATGAACCGTATACGGATCAAGGGCCACGTCGGTGATCACGCCCAGTTCGGGAAAACGCCTCTTCAGCTCGCTGACAACACGGGGCACCAGACCATCGGGGTTAAAGGCCTCCTCCGCGCCAAGGCTCTTCTTGCCGTCCTCGATCACGGGGAACAATGCCAGCGCCGGCACGCCCAGCTGAACGGCCTCTTCAGCAACGCGCAGGAGATTGTCGAGCGACATACGTGCCACACCAGGCATCGATGCCACCTGCTGCGTGATGCCCTGCCCCTCCAGAACAAAAACCGGGTAGATCAAATCGTTGGCGGACAAGCGATGCTCGCGCATGAGCCGGCGGGAGAACTCATCCCTGCGCATGCGACGCATCCGGATTGCCGGAAATACAGACTGAACTGGGCTCATAAAGATCTCAAGTACTTACATCCAGAAACGAAATGCCGCAGGAACTTTCTCCCCCGGCCTCTACACTAATGAACAGATGGTGCTGAACCGTCTCCCGCTATACCTCCCTGAGCGGGTGCCTTGAGCAAGCAAGGCATTTTTCGACCCCCGGCGCTCCCCTTGCCGGGGGTTTTTTATTGCGCCACACACCCGGATTCTGCCTTGAGGCGCGGCCCCGTCTGAACAAACAGAATTCTAAGCCGAAGCCCAATGGCCGACATATCTTCTCGCTCACCAACACGGCTGCAACAGCACTTAAGAACATATATAGTGAATCGCCCCCGGCTTGCCCAGCCCGCAGGTTCGGACTTTCGTTGTAGCGATGCTACTGTCCCTAATGAAATACGCTGGTTGGGTCCCGATCGATTCAATGCACTCGAAGTGCGTCCCCACGAATAGGTTTGGCCAACCGCGGCCTTACCTGTTTCACCATCACTACGTGATTGTCAGCGCAATCGATTGGCGTACCTGTCCGTTCTTTGTATGTGATTGATGCGGGTTATACGGTTGTCAGTCTCGACGTGTAATCGCCCCCCGAAACTCCCGATCGTGGGCAAACAAGGCCCAGACGGTTCTCGCATTCTTGTTCGCCAGGGCAGACGGCGGCTACATTCGGATTTAGTCGCTCAAGTAACTTGCCGAGCCAGGGATTCGACTTTGCGTGTCGCTTCGCAGCCGACAGGGCGGCCTGGGCACCGTGGATCAGCAAGGTTCGCAGATACACATCGTCGCGCTTGCTGATGCCCAGCAATGGCACCGCAGCTGCATTCAGAGCCAGTGCCTAGAGACGATCCCGGGCGTTGGACCGCTCACCGCCACGGCGCTGGCGACCTCGATTGCGGATGCCCACAGTTTCAAGAATGGTCGGCAACTGGCCGCATGGCCGGGGCGCGTCCCGCGGCAGCACTCCAGTGGCGTGCAAGCCGACATTGCCTGATCTGCTCCTCGAATTCGCCAACCTGTCGCTGTCGGTCCAGTTCCACCAGATGTTCGTGCAGGTGCCGCGCCAGACGCCGGAACACTTCTGGCACCTGATCACCGACACCGCCCAGAAGCACCAGCAGCTGTTTGCGTAACGCGCAGAATCCTGTTGGAAGCACCAGACCGAACTCTGCGAGCAATCCCCGGATCTGGTTGGCTTGGGTCGTGGGTGCGGCCACGAAGCCCTGGCGAACCCGATGCAGCGAGAGCACCGTTTGCTGCTCGATGGGCTGGCACGGGCTTCTTCGGGTGTTGCCAGCGCTTGCGTGGCCGCCTGGCGCCATTGGGCCAGGTCCTGCGGATAAACCCCGTGCTCCCGGCACCAGGCACTTCGGGCCGCTTCATCCAGCGCGGCCGTGGTGAGCACCGCCTCGAACCGCGCCGCCGCTGTCCAGGCCCGCTCGCGAGCGGGCCTGGACAGCGCATCGCTCCTCCACCGCTCCAGCGTCGCCACACCCACACCGACCTCGCGTGCGACGGCCTCCACCGTCGCGCTCTCCGGCGGCAGCAATCGCGCCACCGCTCTATCCTTGAATTCCTGTCCGTATCGTGCCACGTCGTTCTCTCATCATCGCCCCCGAGTTCTTTAGGATTTTATCGAGGCGACAACTATTCTGGCGCAGGGGGCAGTTCGATGCGAATGTCGGCGCTCCGCGCGTTCAGTGCCAGAGGAACAAAGCCTGGAGACGCTGAGGCCCCCTGCGGCGGGGGCTAGGGCGAAGGCGCACTCATGGCGGGTAAGGATTCAGCCCGAGTGTCGCTCTTATGGGCCGGATTGCTCTCGAGCACCCAGCGCCGAACGAGGTTGGCGTTGAGACCGTTGGCCAGCGCAACCGCAGCCGTTGAAACGCCAGAAGCCTTGCAGGTGGCCGCGATCTCTGCCTTGAAGGCATCGCTGTACCGACCACGACGCCGACCGGCGGAGGGGAGATTGATTGTTGAAGCGTCCATGTGTCCTCCAAAGGCTGTTGTTGGAAGACATGATAGTCAGGGGATCACGAGCGACTGAGAAGATGACTTGGCTGGACGCTTACGTTTGAAGTACCCCGTCGGACGTTCTACTATCCGTTGGTGAAAGCTTCGCCGAAGGTGCAGTCCCGCTTTGCAGAACCGGTCAAGGCGATGATCGAGGACAACCCGTCCTTTGGCTATCTGACCGTGGCCCATCTGCTAGGGGGAAAACAAGAACACGGTGCAGCGCGTCTTACAGCTTTATGGCGGGCAGGTCAGAACGCCCGTTCGGGTTTCAGCGCGGATTGAGGCGCTGCGCTCCAGCATCCCAACCCAACGAGCGTTGCGTGGCGGATCTATGCCGGGTCTGGGCAGGTCGAGATGGTTGGACCACGCTGGCGCTGTTGATCGACGGCTACAGCCGGGAGCTCTTGGGGGGGCATGTTTCGCGCAGCGGCAAATCGCGTACCGCTGAAGCTGCATTGGAGCGGGCCCTTTATGCTGTGTTCGGACAACGGCCTGGTACTTCACCAGCCGCAGCGACACCGCGCCGGTCAAACGCTACGGCCTGAAGTAGGCGTTTATTACGCCCTACACCCCGCAGAAGAATGGGCTAGTGGAGCGGATGATCCGCAACCTCAAGGCGCAGTGCATCCACCGCCACCGCTTTGAAACCCTGAAGTATGACATTCGCGTCATCGGCGACTGGATGCAGTTCTACAACCACCAGCAGCCCCATCAGGCGCTGGAGATGAAGACCCAGGCTGTAGCACTCGCTTTAGCAGCATGACCTCTGCAGGATTTGCTGGGGTAGTACAGATAAGGAGAATGCCCTCGTCACGACAATCGCGTACGATCAGAGCGCTTGACTTTAAAGCCGCAACCTGCCCACGGGTTGTGGGCAACTTCACTCCTAATTGGTGCGGGGCAAGGGACTCGAACCCTCACGCCTTACGGCGCTGGAACCTAAATCCAGTGCGTCTACCAATTCCGCCAACCCCGCACATTCAGGGCGGGCAGTATATCCGAAGGTATTCGTAAGTGCAAACGCCAACTTTGTAGATTAGTAGTTATCGGAATCAATGGAATGGACGCCCGCACCCGATACGGCATTGATGTGCCGGAGCGGAATCGCTGATCAACCACTCAAGTCGAAGAAGGCGTCTATCATGAAGATTACGACAGTTGGAATCGACCTAGCCAAGAGCGTTTTTTCAGATTCATGGCGTCGATAAGCAGGGCAGCATGGTGCTTACGCAAGCAGCTCAAGCGCGAGCAGTTGAGTGTATTCATGGCCACCTTGCCGCCGTGTCGGCGAAGCGATCTCCAGGCCGAACATGCGCTTTGTCCCCATCAAAAGCGTCAATACATACCTTCGGCGTGAAGAGCGAATGGTTTTTCCGGGGGCTTGCTTTGTTTCGGAGCTTTAAAGCGCAAAGCCCCCGCACGATGGAGTGCGAGGGCTTTGATGGGGTAAGTCTGACGATGACCTACTTTCACGCACGGTTGTGCACTATCATCGGCGCGGTCTTGTTTCACGGTCCTGTTCGGGATGGGAAGGGGTGGTTCCAAGACGCTATGGTCGTCAGACTATAACTTGTACCGCTTTCCGCGTTTTCGCGGTTGAAGCGTCAAAGGGAAGAAGTGTTCTTTGGGATGTATGACTGCGCGTTGCGCTTTATTCGTCTTGCATTTTTGCAAGGTTATAGGATCAAGCCTCACGGGCAATTAGTACTGGTTAGCTTAACGCATTACTGCGCTTCCACACCCAGCCTATCAACGTCGTGGTCTTCAACGACCCTTCAGGGGAATCGAGTTCCCAGGGATATCTCATCTTGAGGCGAGTTTCCCGCTTAGATGCTTTCAGCGGTTATCTCTTCCGGATTTAGCTACCCGGCGATGCGACTGGCGTCACAACCGGTACACCAGAGATCCGTCCACTCCGGTCCTCTCGTACTAGGAGCAGGCCCCCTCAAATATCCAGCGCCCACGGCAGATAGGGACCAAACTGTCTCACGACGTTTTAAACCCAGCTCACGTACCACTTTAAATGGCGAACAGCCATACCCTTGGGACCGGCTACAGCCCCAGGATGTGATGAGCCGACATCGAGGTGCCAAACTCCGCCGTCGATGTGAACTCTTGGGCGGAATCAGCCTGTTATCCCCAGAGTACCTTTTATCCGTTGAGCGATGGCCCTTCCATACAGAACCACCGGATCACTATGACCTGCTTTCGCACCTGCTCGACTTGTCGGTCTCGCAGTCAAGCCACCTTTTGCCATTGCACTATCAGTACGATGTCCGACCGTACCTAGGTGACCTTCGTACTCCTCCGTTACCTTTTGGGAGGAGACCGCCCCAGTCAAACTGCCTACCATGCACGGTCCCCGATCTGGATTCACAGACCTAGGTTAGAACCTCAACGACACCAGGGTGGTATTTCAAGGACGGCTCCTCTGGAACTAGCGTCCCAGTCTCATCGCCTCCCACCTATCCTACACAAGTCCCGTCAAAGTCCAATGCAAAGCTACAGTAAAGGTTCATGGGGTCTTTCCGTCTAGCCGCGGGGAGATTGCATCTTCACAAACACTTCAACTTCGCTGAGTCTCAGGAGGAGACAGTGTGGCCATCGTTACGCCATTCGTGCAGGTCGGAACTTACCCGACAAGGAATTTCGCTACCTTAGGACCGTTATAGTTACGGCCGCCGTTTACCGGGGCTTCGATCAAGAGCTTGCACCCCATCACTTAACCTTCCGGCACCGGGCAGGCGTCACACCCTATACGTCCACTTTCGTGTTTGCAGAGTGCTGTGTTTTTAATAAACAGTCGCAGCCACCGATTCTCTGCGGCCTCTTCGCCCTTCGGATGTACTCCTACAAGCTACCGAGGCATACCTTCTCCCGAAGTTACGGTATCAATTTGCCGAGTTCCTTCTCCTGAGTTCTCTCAAGCGCCTTAGTATCTTCTACCTGCCCACCTGTGTCGGTTTGCGGTACGGTCACTCTATGACTGAAGCTTAGAGGCTTTTCCTGGAAGCAGGGTATCAATCACTTCGGTCTCAAAGAGACCTCGTCGTCACGCCTCAGCTAAGCTCTCCGGATTTGCCTAAAGAGCACGCCTACACGCTTAAACCGGGACGTCCAACACCCGGCTGACCTAACCTTCTCCGTCCCCCCATCGCATCATAGAGCGGTACAGGAATATTGACCTGTTTCCCATCGACTACGCATTTCTGCCTCGCCTTAGGGGCCGACTCACCCTGCGTCGATGAACGTTGCGCAGGAAACCTTGGGCTTTCGGCGAGGGTGCTTTTCACACCCTTTATCGCTACTCATGTCAGCATTCGCACTTCTGATATCTCCAGCATCCTTTACAAGACACCTTCACAGACTTACAGAACGCTCCCCTACCATCTCTTACGAGATCCGCAGCTTCGGTTCATGGCTTGAGCCCCGTTACATCTTCCGCGCAGGACGACTCGACTAGTGAGCTATTACGCTTTCTTTAAAGGGTGGCTGCTTCTAAGCCAACCTCCTAGCTGTCTATGCCTTCCCACCTCGTTTTCCACTTAGCCATGTATTTGGGACCTTAGCTGGCGGTCTGGGTTGTTTCCCTCTTGACGATGGACGTTAGCACCCACCGTCTGTCTCCCGTGTATCACTTTCCGGTATTCGGAGTTTGCTATCGCGGGGTAGATCGCAATGACCCCCCCAACGATTACAGTGCTCTACCCCCGGAAGTGTCCGCACGAGGCACTACCTAAATAGTTTTCGGGGAGAACCAGCTATTTCCAAGTTTGTTTAGCCTTTCACCCCTATCCACAGCTCATCCCCTAATTTTTCAACATTAGTGGGTTCGGACCTCCAGTGCGTGTTACCGCACCTTCATCCTGGCCATGGATAGATCACTTGGTTTCGGGTCTACGCCCAGCAACTAAAATCGCCCTTATCAGACTCGCTTTCGCTACGCCTCCCCTATCCGGTTAAGCTTGCTACTGAACGTAAGTCGCTGACCCATTATACAAAAGGTACGCAGTCACCCCTTGCGAGGCTCCCACTGTTTGTATGCATGCGGTTTCAGGATCTATTTCACTCCCCTCCCGGGGTTCTTTTCGCCTTTCCCTCACGGTACTGGTTCACTATCGGTCGATCACGAGTATTTAGCCTTGGAGGATGGTCCCCCCATCTTCAGACAGGATTTCACGTGTCCCGCCCTACTTGTCGCACGCTCAGACCCGCCGGCTACTTTTCACATACGGGGCTATCACCCACTATGGCCAAGCTTTCCAGCTTGTTCTGTTAAGTAACCGGTTTAGTCGTGCAGGCTCATCCCCGTTCGCTCGCCACTACTTGGGGAATCTCGGTTGATTTCTTTTCCTCGGGGTACTTAGATGTTTCAGTTCTCCCGGTTCGCTTCCACTGACCTATGAATTCAGTCAGGGATACCTCAAAAGAGGTGGGTTTCCCCATTCGGATATCGGGGGATCAAAGCTCCATTGCCAGCTCCCCCCCGCTTTTCGCAGGCTTGCACGTCCTTCATCGCCTGT
>NZ_CM161497.1:3010000-4560000 GCF_056724105.1 Zoogloea sp. GDB6
GGGACGCCAATGGACGCCTCACCGACTGCCACTTCACATACATCAAAGGAGCTCATCTGGCTGCAAACCGCACAACAGCGCGCGTCGAAAGGCAGCTGGATCTCACTTTGCGAGACCACAGGCAGCTAGCTCATGAGCGGACTCCGCTCATCATGGCAGCTTCACTCAGCCAAGCTTAATTCCAAAGCTGCGATCATCCCGTACCAGTCCAGCACTCGCTATCGGTCAGGAGATGACAGAACGTCAGCTCGCACGGGGGGCGAACGCATCTCTTACGCAATCCGCGAATAGATTGGCGACGAGTACCAGCACAAACATGAAGCAAAACGCTGCAATCAAGCTCCACCAGACCATGGGCTCTCGAGCCAATTCCATCCGCGCGGCGTTGATCATCGTGCCGAAGCTGATCGTTTCCGGATCCACGCCAATCCCAACGTAGGAAAGAACTGCCTCGGCAAGCACCAGACCGGAGAAGTCCATGACCAGAGAGATCAAGACCAGATGAAGCAGGTTGGGCAGGAGGTGGCGATAGAGGATTCTCGCTGCCGACACACCGAATGCCCGAGCAGCCTGCACATACTCCGACTCACGCAATTTCAGGGTCTCACCACGCAGTAGCCGACAAAGGCCTGTCCAGTTCGTCATTCCAAGAATGACGCACAGAGCGAGGAGCCGTGCATCGGAGCGATCTGCTGCGGTCTCGAACCAATTCGGATGGGTATCTATGACCACCTGCATCATCAGTACGGCAGCTGCGATCAGCAACACTCCCGGAATCGAATTAAGGACGGTGTAGACATACTGAATTGCGTCATCAACCCATCCGCCGAGATAGCCCGCCATGATGCCAAGGACTACAGCCAAGGGCAGCGTAACCAGCGTTGTCAGCGTTCCGATGACCAACGCTGTCCGAATACTCTTCAAGGCCAGATAGAAGACATCCCGCCCCACCTTGTCCGTACCGAAGACATGGTATTCCATGGCCAAAGCCAGCAACGGCCCCACCACGAACAGCACGACACCCATTGTTGCTAGCACGGAGCGCCACGCCAGACCACCCTTTCCTCTCCAGATGGCCCGCCAGGCAGCTCCCACAGGCACCTTGCGCGAGCGCGCCACGATTGCGACTAGCACTGCAGCAAAGGCTGCCCAAGCACCGGCCGCTATCGCCACCCCAATCCCGATCCGCCCAAATACGTCACCTGCGTAATCATCCTCAGGATATTGCAGGTCCGCACCACCGAACTTCAAGCGGGGGAAATCCCTTCGCTGCACTCCGTCTGCGCCCTCCTGCGTTTCCTTGGCGAACAGGATATAGGCCAAGGGTGCGGAATAAGTCTTCTCCACCCGCGCGCGCAAAGGCGCCGCCATCGCGTCGAAGAGGCTCAATACTTCCGTCGACAGCACCCGCTTGTTCGTCACCCCAGCCGCATCCCCCACCGGGGCAAGGCGGGAACGGTAATGCAGGCTGTCAGCCAAACCCACCATCAGAAACAGCATCAGCAGAGTGAGAGACACCATGCCAGCATTGCTCTCTCCCACTCTGCGCCATGCGGCACACATCTGCTCACTGCCTCGAGCCCGCATCAGTGCCAACAACACGCCGACAAACAAGACAAACAAAAGCGCATCGGTCCACAGCAAGATGGGCTGAAAAGACATCATTCGAGCCTCACCCGCGGATCAACCAGCGTATAGGAAAGATCCGTCAGGATCAGCCCCATGATGTACAGCAGGGCACCGATGAAAACCATTGCCCGAACCACAAGGAAATCCTGCGCATTGATCGCATCGATCGTGTAGCTCCCCAACCCCGGAATCCCGAAGAAGGACTCATAAAGCAGACTGCCCATGAACAAAGACGGAATGACCACCACAACACCTGTCAGGATCGGAATCATCCCATTCTTCAGGACATGTCTGAAAAGAGCCTGCAATTCCGACAGCCCCTTGGCGCGCGCGGTACGCACATAGTCCTTCCCCGCCTCCTCAAGGAAGATGGTCCGGTACCAACGGGCACTGCCGCCGACACCGGCAACCACGCCGATCACGACGGGCAGCACCAAGAAGCGCGCTACATCCACCCCCGCCCCATAGCCGGAAATCGGCACGAGATGCCAGACCTTCGAAACGAGCCACTGCCCGCCGATGATGTAGAACAAGCCGGATATCGACATCATGCCGACACACAACACGACACCCCAGAAATCCAGGTAAGAGGCACGGAAGAACACGAGCAGCAGCGCCAACGCGACCGTCACGAACAATCCCAGCACGAACGTCGGCAGCGCAATCGCAAGCGACGGCCCCATTCGATCCTGGATCTCCTTCGCGATATCGCGCCCGTCATCCGCGCGGCCGAAGTCGAAAACGAACATCCGCAGCGACTTCTCGAAGAAGACCGTCTCGATGAAACGCCCCACTCCAGCTGCAGCGTTGTTCACGAACAACGGCTTGTCGTAGCCGCGCTCCACTTTCCAGCGCTCAATCGCCTCCGGCGTCACCCGCTTGCCCCCCAGTTGCATCCGGGCCATGTCATCAGGCGTATTCACGACGAAGAACAGCGCGAAGGTGAACAGATTGACCCCGATGAGGATCAGGGGCGCGTACAGCAGCCGTCGAACGATGTATGCAAACATGGGCGCCTATCCTACAGGGGTGGCCGCCCTTGGAAAATTCCCCCAATGCAAATCATCGGCGCCATCAGTGCCGGATCACACCGCCGATCAAGCCACGTACCGCCTCCTGCAAATCGGCCGGCAGGACGACGACCCGGGCGCTTTCGGAAGAGCCAAGGCGCTCCAGGGACGCAATGTACTTCTCGCCGAGCAGGAAAAGCATCGGTGCAGTCTCGGCCCCCACGGCCGCACTCACACGGCGGATCGCCTCAGCCGATGCCTCCGCGAGCATCACCTGCGCATTTGCATCGCGCTTGGATGCCTCGAGACGCGCTTCTGCCTCAAGAATCGCGGCCTGCTTCGCCCCCTCGGCGCGGGTCACGACGGCCTTGCGCTCCCGTTCGGCGGACGCCTGCTGCTCCATGGCTTTCTGCATCGAGGGCGACGGCTTGATGTCCTGAATCTCCACCGACTTGACGGTCAGCCCCCAATCCACCGCTTCATCGGCAATGCTCTCGCGCAGCCGCGCCTTGATCTTGTCCCGACTGGACAGGGCTTCGTCGAGCTCCATCTCGCCGATGATCGATCGCAGGGTCGTCATGATCATGTTGCGGATCGCCTCGGAGAAATCCGTGACGCCATAGACTGCCTTCACGGGGTCGGTCACCTTCATGAAGGCGATCGCATTGGTAAGGATGACGGCGTTGTCCCGGGTGATGACCTCCTGCTCCTGGACGTCGAGGATGATGTCCTTGGTCACCAACTTGTAGGCCACCTGATCCAGGTAGGGAATGATGATGTTGAGGCCGGGCTTCAGTGTCCCGAAGTACTTCCCGAGACGCTCGACGATCCACTCTTCGCCCTGCGGCACGATGCGAACCCCCTTGGCGATGGTAACGACGACAAAGACCAGAACGGCCAGGACCACGACAAAAGCTGCACTCATTGACTTCTCTCCTGAAGCGAATTCGCCTTCTCTACCCTGAGGAAACTCCCCTCCACCGCCATGACCCTGACACGCTCGCCTGCCGCGACGGGCTCATCCACCACGCACTCCCACTCATCCGAACCCAGCAAGGGTTTCTGGAAGCGCACGCGGCCGCGCTCGAAGGGCGCAGCCGGCTTCGACATCATTCCCACCTCACCGATGGAGTCCCCATCCGACTGCCCGATACGGGTCTTGTGATCGCTCCGTTTGAAGACGCGGAACCACAACACCACCATTGCCAGCGACGCGAGAATCCACAGGGCCAGCTGGACCGTCATTCCCAAGGCTGGCAGCAGCGTCAGGACCAGCCCGACAAGCAGCGCACCGAGGCCGAACCAGATGACAAAGAATGCCGGCACCACCAGCTCGGCGATCACCAGCGCAATTCCCAACACGATCCAGTGCCACCACTCGAACCCCATGCCCCCTCCTCGCCTGCCGTAACGATGACGTCCGTATCGCGACACTATCAGAGGCGCATGACTCCTGACCACAGGGAGCAGCCCCAGAATGCAAAAAGGCCGGGTTACCCCGGCCTTTTCGGTCAAACACGACAGGAAGTCGGCATCAAGCCTGGCTGTGGGCAGCCAGCTTCAGCCACGTATCCACAACCGTATCCGGGTTGAGAGAGATGGTCTGGATACCTTCGTCCATCAGCCATTCCGCAAAGTCGGCGTGGTCGGACGGGCCCTGGCCGCAGATGCCGACATACTTGCCGAGCTTGTTAGCGCTCTGGATGGCCATCGAGAGCAGTTGCTTGACCGCAGGATCGCGCTCGTCGAAGGAGTGCGCCACCAGACCGGAGTCGCGGTCCAGACCGAGAGTCAGCTGGGTCAGGTCGTTGGAGCCGATGGAAAAACCATCGAAGATCTCCAGGAACTGGTCAGCCAGCAGCGCGTTGGACGGGATCTCACACATCATGATCAGCTTGAGATCGTTCTCGCCCTGCTTCAGGCCGTGTTCGGCCAGCAGCTCGACGACGCCCCTGGCTTCGTCCAGATTGCGCACGAAGGGCACCATCAGCTGAACGTTGGTCAGGCCAAGTTCGTTGCGCACCTTCTTCATCGCTGCGCACTCGAGCTCGAAGCAGTCACGGAAGCTGTGGGCGATGTAGCGGGACGCGCCACGGAAGCCCAGCATGGGGTTTTCTTCTTCCGGCTCGTAGATCTCGCCGCCCAGCAGCTTGCGGTACTCGTTCGACTTGAAGTCGGACAGGCGGACGATCACGGGCTTCGGATAGAAGGCCGCGGCGATGGTGGCGACGCCTTCCACCAGCTTCTCGATGAAGAACTGCTTCGGCGTGGCATAGCCGCGGGAGCGGCGGGTGATTTCCGTACGCAGGCTGGCCGGCACCTGGTTGATCTCGAGGATCGCCTTTGGGTGGATACCGATCATGTTGTTGATCACGAACTCGAGACGGGCCAGGCCGACACCGCCGTTCGGGATCTGCGCGAACTCGAAGGCCAGCTCCGGGTTGCCGACGTTCATCATGATCTTCACCGGGATGTCGGGCAGGTTGCCCATGTCGGTGGTGACCACTTCGAAGTCCAGCTTGCCGCGGTACACATAGCCAGTATCGCCTTCGGCGCAGGACACGGTGACTTCGTCGTTCTCTTCCAGCACTTCGGTGGCGTTGCCGCAACCAACGATGGCCGGGATGCCCAGCTCACGGGCGATGATCGCCGCGTGACAGGTACGGCCGCCGCGGTTGGTCACGATGGCGGAAGCGCGCTTCATCACCGGCTCCCAGTTCGGATCGGTCATGTCGGTGACGAGGATGTCGCCAGCCTTCACACGATCCATCTCGGAGGCGTCCTTGACGATGCGGACGTGGCCGGCACCGATCTTTTGGCCGATGGCGCGACCATGGGTGATGGACTTGCTGTATTGCTTGAGGCGATACTTTTCCATCACGTGGCCGGACTGCTGGCTCTTCACGGTTTCCGGACGAGCCTGCAGGATGTACAGCTTGCCGTCGTCACCGCTCTTGCCCCACTCGATGTCCATCGGACGACCGTAGTGCTTTTCGATGATGGACGCGTAGCGGCCAAGTTCCAGCACGTCTTCGTCGGTCAGCGAGTAAACATTGCGCTCGGCTTCGGCAACGTCGATGGTGCGGGTGGACTTGCCGGCTTCCTTCTTGTCGGCGAAGACCATCTTGATCAGCTTGGAGCCCAGGTTGCGGCGGATGATCGCCGGCTTGCCTTCAGCCAGGGTGGCCTTGTGAACATAGAACTCGTCCGGATTCACGGCACCTTGCACGACGGTTTCGCCGAGGCCGTAGGAGGCGGTGATGAACACCACGCCGTCGAAGCCGGATTCGGTATCCATCGTGAACATCACGCCAGAAGCACCGATGTCGGAGCGCACCATGCGCTGCACGCCAGCAGACAGGGCAACTTCAGCGTGGGTGAAGCCCTTGTGCACGCGGTAGGCGATGGCGCGGTCGTTATAGAGCGACGCGAACACTTCCTTGATGGCGTGCAGGATGTTTTCGTAGCCGTGGATGTTCAGGAAGGATTCCTGCTGGCCGGCGAAAGACGCATCGGGCAAATCTTCGGCGGTCGCGGAGGAACGCACAGCGAAGCTGCCGTCGCCTTCAGCGGTGAGCTGCTCGTAGGCGGCCTTGATCTCGGCCTCGAGGGCCGGCGGGAACGGGGTATCGACGATCCACTCGCGGATCTGGGCGCCGGTCTTTGCCAGAGCAACCACGTCATCCACGTCCAGGCTTTCGAGTGCGCCGCTGATGCGCTCCGCCAGGCCCTGATGGGACAGGAACTCGCGGTAGGCGGCTGCCGTGGTGGCAAAGCCACCGGGAACGCGTACGCTGGACGGCAGCTGGCTGATCATTTCGCCGAGGGAGGCGTTCTTGCCGCCGACCTGCTCGACATCGGACATGCGCAGCTCTTGGAAAGGAATGACGTTACGGGCCATAAAAGGACTCATCCTGGGGAGGTAATGAAGAAAGTAAATCTGGGCGACTCACGTCGTCGGGCCGTATTGTAAGTCGTTTTGTTGCCCTGCCGCATGCAGGGTTTATCCTAACCATACCCACTTCAGGCGGAATGCATACCAGGGCAATCGGGGGGGCCGGCGCATCCGGGGCTCAAACGGAGCCCAACGGTCAGAATGGGATAAGATGCAGACCTGCCCTCGGCCTCCCGGCCGACAAACATGTCCTTTTCCCTGTTGGCACGTTCATGACTCAGACCCGCCCCGTATTCTTCATTTCCGACGGAACAGGCATCACGGCCGAGACCCTTGGCCACAGTCTTCTCGCGCAGTTTCCGGAATCCCGTTTCCGTAATCACCGCATGCCCTTCATCGACTCCCCGGAGAAGGCCCGCGACTGCGCACTCAAGATTCGGGATGCGGCCATCGAGAGCGGCCTGCGGCCCATTGTCTTCAACACGCTGGTGGATCCGGAAGCCGTTGCCGCGCTGCGCGAAGCCGACGCGCTGTTCCTCGACCTGTTCGAGAAGTTCATCGAGCCTCTCGAGAACGAACTCGGACAGCGCTCCACCCACGCGGCCGGGCGCTTCCATGGCATTGCCGACAGCCAGGACTACAAGAAACGCATCGAGGCCATCAACTTCACGCTGGCCCACGACGACGGCGTCTCCAATACGGACCTCGCCGAGGCCGATGTGATCCTCGTTGGCGTCTCCCGCTCCGGCAAGACGCCGACCAGCCTTTACCTCGCGATGCAGTTCGGCATCAAGGCGGCCAACTATCCGCTGATTCCCGAAGATTTCGAACGCAACAAGCTGCCCGGCGAGCTTTCCCGCTTCCGCCACAAGCTGTTCGGCCTCACCATCGGCCCGGATCGCCTGTCCCAGATCCGCCAGGAGCGCCGCCCCAACAGCCGCTACGCATCGATCGACAACTGTCTGGCGGAAATCGAAGCAGCCCAGCGCATGATGAAGCGCGAAGGCATCAAGTGGCTCGACTCGACCACCAAGTCCATCGAAGAAATCTCCACCATCATCCTGCAGGAAGTGCGCATCGATCCCCTCACCTATTGAGACCGGGAATCCCCAACGGACGTCCACTGTCCAATCCATAACTACACGGAGAGCCCCCGATGAAACGTAATCGACTCGGGCGTCGCGGCGGACTGCCGCGGGACGCCGAACAATTGCTGTGGCTCGCCAACGGTCTTGCCGATTCGAGCAGCCGCGCCGAAGACCACTTCTGGGACCTGCGCCTGGCCGCCGCGGTGGATCATTTTTTGAGCGCCGAAGACGAGGACACCCTGACGACGGCCCTCGACCACCTCAGCACGGCCAGCGTCCATGCCTACGACGAACTCGCCGACATGATCGAGTCGCGGGCCGAAGGCGCCCTCAAGTCCGACGACCAGCAGGACGTGCTGCTGATCGCCGTGCCGGTGATGGCCTGGTCCCGCTACCGTATTCCGGCAGCGCCGATCGCAGCCGCCGTGATGGCCAACCTGCGCGTACAGCTCAAGGCCCACGTGCTGGCCAACGGCGTCAAGCTGGCCCTCGCCGACTTCCTGTTCAGCCCCGACCAGCTGCCGCAGGGCTACTGCGCCACCGCCGATCTGGCCACCCATATCGGCCGGGCCGCTGAGAGCGACAGCGACCTGCACATCAAGACCGACAACCTGCCGGAAACCGCCCAGTTCCTGTCCGACAATCGCTACATACTCGGCGCGGTCATCGTCCCGAAGGGCGCCCCGATCTTCCGCTGGCAGGAAGAGGACTGCACCCGCGACCAGGCCCTGGAACAGTGGCGCGCCCAGGGCGGCGCCTGCATCACCCCGCTGCTCACCGGCTGCGCCTTCGAAGTCGTCCTGCCGGACGCCTACTTCGCCGCCAGCCGCGAGGCGGACAAGATGTCCCGCCCCTACTCCATCCAGGCTTCGGTCGCCTTTCTCAGCACTACGATGGACGCGCCGGCCGCCAGTCTGCGGGCTGTCGTAGCGCCCTTCTTCGAGCGCCAGGTGGAGGAGTTCCGCATCGGCTTCACCCTGCGCGGGCAAAGCGACGTGGTGCACGGCGTGGTGTGGCCACTTCTCGGCGCCGAGGACGAGAGCGTCGAAACCCTGGGCCAGATCGAGGCCACACTGCGTGCCTGCGGCATCACCGACATCCTGACCCTCGACAACGAGTTCCCGATGGAATACTGCGACGACTGCGGCGCCCCCATGTACCCCTCGCCCGAAGGCGAAGCCGTACATGCCGAACTGCCAGAGGAGCAGGCCGAGCAGATGCCCAAGCACCTGCACTGACCGCCCACCCGACGGGTGGGAGCCTTCCCGCTCGTCGGACGCTCCATCCGGCATCCCCCACCGGAGACATCCATGAGCCACAAGATCGAAAAGACCGACGCCGAATGGCGCGCCCAGTTGTCCCCCGAGGAATACGTCGTCACTCGCCAGAAGGGCACCGAGCGCGCCTTTACAGGCCGTTACTGGGACTGCCACGAACAGGGCAAGTACGTGTGCACCTGCTGCGGCGCCGACCTGTTCTCGTCCGAGCACAAGTACGACTCCGGCTGCGGCTGGCCGAGCTTCCATACCGCGGCAGCCCCGGAGAACGTCGAAGAGGCCGAGGACCGCAGCCACTTCATGCTGCGCACCGAAGTGTTGTGCCACAACTGCGGGGCGCACCTCGGGCATGTATTCGAAGATGGCCCGGCCCCCACCGGGCTGCGCTACTGCATCAACTCCGTCTCGGTAAAGCTCGAGCAGGACAGCTGATCAGGCACGCATCGCCGAGTAGGTGTGGGACAGGAAATCGCGCCGGTACAAGACCAGCACGATGAAGCTCGTCACCGCGAAGAACAGCCATGGGTGTACGAACCAGAACACCGCGGCCAGGCCGAAGTAATAGGCCCGGATGCCGCGGTTGAACTCATCCCCCGCCAGGGAGTTCACCTTGGCGAAGCGCTGCACGTCCTCTTCCGTGCCCTCCCCCGGCGGCGGCGCCGCACCGATCAGGATGGACAGCATGTTGAACTGCCGCAGCGACCAGGTGAACTTGAAGTAGGCCACCACGAAGACCATCAGCAGCAGCAATAGCTTGACCTCCCACACCTCCCGCGACACATGCCGGGCAAACGGCAGGTCGGACGCAGCATCGATCAGCTTGTCCATCGTGCCGAGCAGCGCTAGCAATCCGGCGATCACGTAGATCGTGGTGTTGGCGTAGAAGGACACGTTCTGCATCAGGTTGCCGACCAGCCCGGAGTCCGCCACACGCACCTCGCGGCGCAACATCTGCCGGCCCCATTCCAGACGGAAGGCGTGGCTGGCCCCCATCAGGCCGCGCATCGTGCCGCCAGGGCCGTGCTCGACGAGCCAGCCGTAACCGGTCCAGCAGAAGATGAACCAGCTCACCGCGATCCAATCCACGACGCTGAAGGCCGTCAACCACGCGCCCTGCATCAACACGCCTTCAGCAGGAAGTCACGGATCGGCGCGATCTGGGCCGAATCCATCAGGGTCGGCGCATGGCCCACATCCGGAATCTCGACAACCCGCGCCCGCGGGCCCCGTACGCCCATCTGGCGTGCAGTATCCGGCAACAACAGGTCGGAATCCGCCCCGCGCAGGACCAGCGTGGGGCAGCCGATGGCTTCATAGATCGGCCACAGATTCACATCCGCCATCTGCGGGTCGCGGAAAGCATCTCCGATCGCCGGGTCGTAACGCATGGCCCAGCCCCCATCCACCTGTTTGACGGACGGTTCGGTCAGATGACGCCACTGAGCGTCGCTGAGGTGTCCGAAGGGCGCACTGACCGCCCGCACGTAGGCCTCGGCTGTCTCGTAGCTGGGGAAGACCGGTGCCTGCCCCACATATTGCCCGATGCGGAGCAGGGACTCCGCGGGCAGAACCGGCCCCACATCATTCAGCACCAAGCGTCGGATCGGATTATCCGGCAGACTGGCCAGCACCATGCCAATCAGCCCCCCCATGGACGTCCCGACCCAATGCACGGTCTCGACGTCGAGGCGGGCGATCAGCGTCACCATGTCCGCCACATAGGTCGGCAACTGGTAATCGGCCTTCACCGGCAACCAACTGCTCTGCCCGCGCCCGACCACGTCCGGACACACGACCCGATAGTGGGTGGCCAATGCACGGGCCAGATCATCGAAATCGCGTCCATTACGGGTCAGGCCATGCACGCACAACACCACACGGGGATTGTCCGGATCGCCCCATTCGGTATAGGCCATCCGGTGCAGCCCATGGGGCGAGGCGCACTGCACGCTGCGGAGCCGGGGCTCGAGGGAGAGCGTGGTGGCGGAATCGGAAGGTACGACCTGCAAGGGGGCAAGCAGGCGGCGATAAGGCTCGAAAATGCTCATGGTAAAACCCGCTTCGCTCACTGACTGGGAATGGCCCAAGGATAACATTCACCATCGGCCATCGACCCTCATCGCCCGTGCCAATAGCGTGGAAAGGCCTCACGGGCCGCGTCCACCTGCACCTCTCCGGCCCCCAGCCGGATCCGGACGGCGCCGCTGGCATCCGTCCGCAACAGGCGGGCGCCGCTGGCTGCCCAGCGCGCCCAGACTTCAGGATTCGGATGGCGGAAGCGGTTGCGATAGCCCACCGGGAAGATCACCCAATGCGGGGAAGTGGCTGCGATGAAGGCCGGCGTGGAGGAAGTCCGGCTTCCATGATGGGGCGCCACCACCACATCGCTGGCCAGCGCGGCTGGGTTGCGTCCGAGCAACCCAGCTTCGGAGACTGCCTCGATGTCGGAGCTCAGCAGCACTCGGCGTCCCCCCGCCTCCACCTGCAGCACGCAGGACGCGTCATTGCTCTTCCGCGGGACACTACCGCCAACGGGATGCAGCACCGAGAAGCGCACGCCATCCTGCTCCCATCCCTGCCCCGCCGCGCAGGCGCGGCCCCTGTGGTCGGCGATCAGGCGTACGGGGTGATTCTCCGGTAGGGAGAACAGCACCGCTCCGACCGGGATACCCGCCAGCACGGCCTCCGCGCCGCCGGCATGGTCGTTGTCCTGATGCGTCACCACCAACGTATCGAGCCGGCGCACGCCCATTGCGCGCAGATAGGGCAACAGGATCCGCTCCCCGCTGTTCGCATCTGCGGAAAAAGCCGGGCCGGTGTCATAGATCAGGTCGCTGTTGGCCGTCTGCACATGCACCGCCAGGCCCTGCCCCACGTCCAGCACGGCAACCCAGGCCTCGCCCGGCGGTGGCCGCGGTGGTGTCCACATCACCATGGGCACCAACATCGCCAGACCCAGCCAACGCACGGGCGTTCCTCGCGGCAGCAGCGCCCACAGGCAACCCAGAGTGGCGAGAACGGCCAACTCCGGGGGTGGAGCTGCCTGTTGCCACCGGGCCATCGGAAATTCCGCCAGCCACTCGATCGGCACCATCGTCGCCGCCAGCGCCATGTGCGCCAAGTCAGCGAACATCTGCAGCGGCACAAGTGCATAGGCAATGGCCAGCGGTGTGACGATGAAACTGATCAGCGGAATGGCAATGCCGTTCGCCAGCGGTGATACCAACGAGAACTGCTGGAACAACACCAGCAAAGCCGGGACCAACCCCAGCGTCACCGCCCACTGGGCGCGCAGCCCCTCGTGCAGCCAACCGGCGGTACGCAGACGCCCGCTGCCGACCAGCAACAGCAGGGCCACCGCGCCGAAGGACAGCCAGAAGCCCGCCGCCAGAATCGCCCAGGGATCGATGAGCAGGACGACCAGCAACGCGAAAGCCAGCACTCGGCTCGGCTCGGTCTCCCGACGCAGCAACAGGGCCAGCGCAACGCAGCCGAGCATGTACAGCGTACGCTGGGCCGGTACGCCCCAACCGGCCAGCAGACAATACCCAAAGGCCGCCAAAAAACCGGCCAGCACCGCGGCCTGCTGGGCCGGCCAGCGCAATGCCAGCCACGGGCAGCGCCGCCAGGCCCACCCCAATGCCCCGGCCACCAAGGCCGCCAGCATCGTGACGTGGGCACCGCTAATGGCCACCAGGTGCGCTATCCCCGTGCGGGCAAAGATCTGCCATTGCTCCTGACTGATCGCCCGCTGATCACCGATCGCCAGCGCGAGCAGCACGCCCCTGTACTCAGCGTCGGGCAAGGCCTCCTGGAAACGCGCCCGGATGTGCTCCCGAGAGCGCTCGACGAGGTTCATGATCCCCGGCACGAAGGCATCCAAACGTAGATTCGCCCTATCCGGGCGCACATAGCCGGTGGCCCGGATCCCCTGCTCCAGCAACCAGCCTTCGTAATCGAAACCGTGGGGGTTGACGTTGCCGTGGGGGCGCTTGAGACGGACGGTCAGCCGCCATCGCTCGCCGGCGTGAAGGGCCGGCAGCGTGTGCCATTCGTCGTCACGAAAGCCCTTGTACCAGGCCAGCGACAGCATTTCCGGCACACCCTCCACGCCACTCTCGACACGAAACGTGAAGCGCAGCCCCCGCTCGAAGTCCTGCGGCAGGCCGGCGACCACCCCCGTCACCGTCACGTCCTGCCCTTCGAGCGCCATCGGCAGGGAGTCGGCCAGGCGCAGTTCTGCACGCCAGGCCGCAAAGCCCCATCCGGCCAGAACGGTCGCCAGCAACAGTAGCGCTTTGGCGACCGCCGGCATTCGCAACCACGCGACGACCGCAGCGAGGAGAAAACCGGCGGCCGCACCGAGGAGAAGCCCCTGGACACCCTCCGACGACGGCAGCACGGCTGCCATCTGGCAACCGAGAATTCCCGCAAAAAATCCAATAGACATAATCCGCATGAGCCGCAATTTAGCGAGAAGCGGAGCAAACACCAAGGGGGCTGACGTCAGCTAGAATTCAGTCCTGAGGAGAAGGGCCCGGCCCGAGACGAATAACAAGAAAATGCGACGACTGCTGAAGCGCCATCTGCCGGACCACGCGTCGCTGGCCGCCAACCGCTGGCTTGCCCCCTTTGGCTCGACCCTGTTCCACCCACGCTTGTGGCACCTCAACCGTCACTCGGCGGCCGGCGCAATTGCCGTCGGGCTGTTCTGCGGCCTGATCCCGGGGCCGTTCCAGATGCTCGGCGCAGCGATCTGCTGCCTGCTGTTCAGGGTCAACCTGCCCCTTGCCCTGTTCACCACGCTGTACACCAACCCCTTCACCATCGTCCCGATCTACATTGCCGCGTTCTCGATCGGTGAATGGGTTCTTGGCCCTGGAGTGGGCCAATTCACCCAGCCGCCAGAATGGGGCTCAGCCGGCCTGATCGCCTGGATGATCGATCTGACCCACTGGCTCATCGGCCTTGGCCGTCCGCTGGCGATCGGACTCATCGTACTGGCCTTCGTGCTGGCCTTTTCGGGCTACCTGCTGACTCGTCTTGCCTGGCGGACCTACCTGATCCACCAGTGGCACAAGCGGCGGGCACACCGGCCATGAAGATGTCCATCGTTCTCGCGCTGCTGCGGCGATTGCGCCAGCACCTCCATCTGCGGCGACGACACCATCCCAAGAAACCGTCCAGCCGAACCAGCCAGTTGCCGCGCATCCTGCTGCGCATCTACTACGCGGCAGGTGTGCTGATCGGGCTGATCCTCCTCGGCACCGTGGGCTTCTACTGGGCCGGCGGCGACAAGGCGAACTTGTCCGACGCCATCTACATGACGCTGATTACGGTCACGACTGTCGGCTATGGCGAGGTTGTACCGATCGACGGCTTTGCCGCGCGGCTCTTTGCCGGCCTCATCGCCCTGGCCGGCTTTGGCGCTGTGACCTTCCTGTTCACCAGCCTCACCGTCTTTTTCCTCGAGAGCGATCTCGACTACACCCTGCGGAGACGACGCATGGAAAAGCAGGTCCACAAACTGCATCAGCATTTCATCATCTGCGGCTTCGGTCGCGTGGGGCGCAACGTGGCCAACGAGCTGACCACAACCCACCGGCACTACGTCGCCATCGACGCCGACGAAGCCGCCCTGGAAGCCCAGCGGGAACGCCTGCCTGGCCTGATCTACCTGGGAGGCGACGCCTCCGACGACGACCTACTGCTGGCAGCGGGCATCCAGGATGCCCGCGGTCTGTTCGCCGTCACCGGCGACGACAGCCGCAACCTGATGATCGTGTTCACCGCCAAGCAGCTCAATCCGGGTATCCGGATCGTGGCGCGCTGCCACGAGGTGCGCAATGCCGAAAAACTGCGCAAGGCAGGTGCAGACAGCGTGATCTCGCCGGACTTCACGGGCGGCATGCGGATCGCGTCCAGCATGATCCGCCCGCACGTGGTGTCGTTTCTGGACGAAATGCTGCGCTCCGAGCACAAGCTGCGCCTCGAGGAGGTCGAGGTGCCGGAGCGGTTCGAACCCCGTGCGCTGGAGACCCTACGCCTGCGCAGCCCCAACTACGTAATGCTTGCCGTTCGCCGCGGCAGCGATTTCGTCTTCAATCCACCGAAGGAATTCATGCTCGAACCGGGGCAATACGTGATCGCGATGGCCTCCCCTCTCGGACGACAAGAACTGGAGGGCGCGCTGCTGCCGGAGTAAGAACCCTCAAGGACGGCTGCAGCGGCGCACACACCCTGCCGCTGCAGCAGGTTTCAGATATGGAAGTGGGAGACCTCGGCCCGTAGCTGCTGGGCCAGGTTTTCAAGACGACGCGCCGTATTGGCCGTTTCCCGCACCGCAGCCGAATTCTGCTCGGCCATCTGGGCGATCTGTTCCACGTTGCGGGCGATGTCGGTACTTGCCGCACCCTGCTCCCGCAAGGCCGACGAAATATCCGTCACCGCGGCCACCACCTGATTAGCACCGGCGCGGATCTGGTCCATCGACGCTCCGGCCTGGCCCGCCAGCTCCACCCCCTCCTGCACCCGCACGACACCGCCCTGCATGGTGTCCACTGCACGGCTGGTGCCCTGCTGAATGGCCGCGACCATGCCGGTAATCTCATCGGTGGCCTTGGCCGTCCGCTCAGCCAGCTTCCGCACCTCATCGGCCACCACCGCGAAGCCCCGGCCGGTCTCGCCGGCACGCGCCGCCTCGATCGCCGCATTGAGGGCCAGCAGATTGGTCTGATCGGCAATCTCCTTGATGGAATTGACGATGGCGGAAATCTTCGCCGACTGGTCGCCGAGGTCCTGGATCACGTCAGCGGACTCGCGCACCGACACGGAAATCCGCTCCATCTCGGCCACCGTTCTGGCCACGACGGCGCCCCCTTCCGCAGACAGGCGCCCGGACTCCGCAGAAATACCCTCCGCCGACGATGCACTGCTGGCGATCTCCTCGATGCCGACGGTCATCTCCTCGACCGCCGCCGCCATATTGGAGGCGGCCGCGCTCTGCTGATCCGAACCGTTCGATACCTGGGATGCAGAACTGGCCAGCGATACCGCGGACGCAGCCACATCGTTGGCGCCGCGCTGGACCTTGGTGATCACGTCCGAGAAGGCCTGGGCCATCTCGTTGAACTGGTCCGCCACCAGGTGCAGTTCATCCCGAGCCGACAGCGTGATGCGCTCACGCAGGTTACCCGCAGCCAATTCCCTGGCGCCGGCCCGCAACTCGCTCACCGACTGCATCACCGACAGGCAGAAGGCCATCGACAAATAGAGCAAGACCAGCAGCGATGTGCACGACAGGACCGCCGCCAGCATGAATTTCTTCTCCGACGCAGCCAAGCGAGCGACCAGCAAGCCCCTCGCCTCGGGAATCAGGTCCTGGTAGGTCTTGGCAAACACGATGTCGATGCTCTTGGTGACCATGTCGAAATAGGCCGGCGCGGCCATCTCGTAATCCCCTTTCAGAAGATGGTTCTGAAGTTGGTCGATCACGTCGGAGGTTCCCGCGTTGAGTTCCTTGCGCAACGCATCCAGCGCGCCCTGGATATGACGATTAGCAATGCCCGAACGGTCGAAGTTCTCGTTCAGGTCGGTCACCGCCATGTTCAGCTCGCCCAACTGGGAGCTGATGTCGAAACGCCGCTGTTCATCCACGCTCTTCGCCGCCAGCGCGCCAGTACCCAGTGCACGCAACCGGCCGAGACGCTCGGAAACATCCGGCACCCGCCGCAGCATGTTATCGATCAGGTAGTAGGTGTCCGGGGACGGATCAAGGGCCAGGTTGCCGTCGTCACCCAGGTCATGCAGCGTCAGCACGATCTTGCGGATCATCGCGGTATGGGCCTGCAGGTTCTCCCGCGGGGGCATCTGCAGGCCGCCGCCACGGATCACCTCCCAGGCCGTCTTGACCTCCGTCCAGCGCTTGCTGGCCGACGGCGCCGCATCAGCGGCAAGCACGCTCTCTGCCGCCACGACTGCCGCCACGACCTCCTCCGTCTTCTTCTGCAGACGCGGCCGTAACTCCTCGTTGCCATTCAGCACGCCGGAAGACAGGCCGCGATGCTGCTGCACCAGCTCGATGAGCTTGAGCACCCGCGGCACCCCGTCCATCGAACCCAGTTCCTTTTCCGTGAAGACGATGTCGGCACGCAGGGAAACGGTCAACTGAGCCAGCAGGAAACCGACCACCAGAAAGGCGATCAGGCCCAACAGCGTGAACTTGGCCGGATAGCGCATGCGGTTGAGCATGCTCACGGCTGGTGAAAAAAAAGCTTTCATGCTGACTCCTGGAAATCTGGTTGGCAGCCGGAGTGCCGCCTGCCACGCCCCTTTTATCGGCCAGAACCCTGCAGCCCTTGAATTACGGGACTACAGATAACGCAATGGGTTATTCAGTCTAGAAAAGACTTGAACAGATTGAAGCGATATCCGGGCTGCGAGAGGCAACCCGGCTTCGATCGGCCCTGCGGGCAGTCCGACAGCGCTCAGTCGGAGGCGCCGAGAATCCCGTCGCGCAGTTGCAGGACGCGGCTGGCCCTGGCAGCCAGCTGTGTGTCATGCGTGACGATGACGAAGCTAGTTCCCTGCTCCTCGGCCAGTTCGAGCATCAGGCCGAAGACCTTCTCTGCAGTCTGGCGGTCGAGATTACCGGTCGGCTCGTCGGCCAGCACGCAGGCCGGCCGCGTCACCAGCGCCCGGGCAATAGCGGCGCGCTGGCGCTCGCCGCCCGACAGTTCGCCGGGCGTGTGGTCAAGGCGATGCCCAAGGCCCACCGCCTTGAGGGTTTCCATCGCCTGTGCCATAGCTTCTTCCTTGTCCATGCGCCGCACGAACAAGGGCATGGCAACGTTCTCCACCGCAGAGAACTCCGCCAGCAGGTGGTGAAACTGATACACGAAACCAAGGGATTGGTTGCGCAGGCGCCCCCGCTCCGCATCGGAAATGGTCGAGAAATTCCTGCCGAGCAAGCGCACTTCGCCAGCCGACGGCACATCCAACCCGCCCAGCAGGTGCAGCAGTGTGCTCTTGCCCGAGCCCGAGGAGCCGACAATGGCCAAGCGCTCGCTGCGCTCCACCGACAGGCTCACGTCCCGCAGCACCTCCAGCGCATCGGCGCCTTCCCGGAAGGACTTGGACAGCCCCTTGCACTCCAGCACCGTGCGCGGCTTGGTCACGTCATTCATAGCGCAGGGCCTCCGCAGGGTTGAGGCGCGATGCACGCCAGCTCGGGTAGAGCGTCGCCACCAGCGTCAGCACGAAGGACACCACGGTGATGGCGATCACGTCCGACCACAGTAGCTCGGACGGCAGGTCGGAAATGTAATACACGTCTTTCGCAAGGAACTGGATACCGAAGGTCCGTTCGATGGCCGGTACAACCACATCAATGTTGAGCGCCAGGGTGACCCCACCGATCACACCGATGGCCAGCCCGATGAAGCCGATCAACGCCCCCTGGATCACGAAGATGCTCATGATCGAGCCCGGGCTCGCCCCCAGCGTGCGCAGAATGGCAATGTCGGCCTGCTTGTCCTGCACCGCCATCACCAGCGTGGACACGATATTGAAAGCCGCCACCGCGACGATCAGCAACAGGATGATGAACATCACGTTCTTCTCGATCTGCACCGCACGGAAGAAATTGGCGTGGCTGCGGGTCCAGTCGGACACCAGCAGGTCCGCATCCACATACTTGACCAATTCACGTGCCACCCGCGGTGCCTCGAAGAGATCATCGACCTTCAAGCGCACGCCCGACACCCTGTCGTCCATGCGATACAAGGTCTGGGCGTCCTGCAGGTGAATCAAAGCCAGACTGGAGTCGTACTCGTACATGCCGACCTCGAAAATCCCCACCACCCGGAATTGCTTCAGGCGCGGCAGGATCGCCGCCGGCGTGACCAGCCCCTGCGGCGCGATCAGCGTGACCTTGTCGCCGACCGACACCCGCAGCGCCCGCGCCAGATCGGCACCGAGCACGATGCCGAAGCCGCCGGGCTGCAGGTCGTCGAGCCGCCCGGCGCGCATGTGCTGCGCGAAATCGGCCACCTTGTCCTCGGCATCCGGTAACACCCCGCGGACCAGCGTGCCCTGCACGGTCTGGTCGAAGGACAGCATGCCCTGGGCCTGCACGAAGGGCGCCGCCGCCTTGACCCGCGGATGCTTGGTGGCCTCGTCGGCAACCCGCTGCCAACTGGCCAGCTCGCCGTCGAAACCCGTCACCTGCACATGGGACGCAACCCCCAGGATGCGCGTACGCAGTTCACGCTGGAAGCCGTTCATCACCGACAGCACGACGATGAGCGCCGCCACGCCGAGGGCGATGCCCAGCATGGAAACGAGCGAAATGAAGGAAATGAAACGATTGCGGCCCTGCGCACGCCGTTTGGAGCGGGTGTAACGCAGGCCGACGAGGAATTCGTAAGACATCGGGATGGGCAACCGGATAACCGGATAGCGGATCAGGGGCGCATTGTGCCGGAGTTGGCCGATGCTGGGTATCCCGCGCGTGGCGTGAGAATTATCTCCTTACATTTGTCATCGTCTCGCCCCGATAATCCGGCAACCCGAGCTTCGACCGTCACCGCGTGATGCCACCTTCCAACCTTGCTGCCCTGCTGGCCGCCGCAGCCCTCGTCCTTCATCCGCTTGCCGGGCACGCGGAAAGCGCGCAGCTGATCCGCTCCGAGCCCCTGCGTACGCAGCCTTCCATCTCGGCGCACAGCATTATGGACGTCACGCGCCGCACCGAAGTTCAGGTACTCGAAGCCCAAAACGGCTGGACGCGCGTCGAAGCAGCCGGCGGACGGACGGGTTGGCTCCGGGATACCAGCCTGGACCGCAGCCGCACCGCCGCGGCGGAACCAGGCCGCAGCCAGACATTCGCCACCTCGGGCGCCGGTGGCAACGCATGGCGTCCGCTCCCCCGCGCCAGCCAGCATGCGCTGATCCTCACGATAGGCCAGCCTCCCGGAACTCCGTCCACCGTGCTCGATGGCAGTGCAGCCGACGCCCGTCTCGGCGCAGGGATGGCGCGCCTCAGCGGAGTGCCCGACGCCAACATCCGCTATCGCACCGATAGCGAACTCGACCGGGACGGATTGCACCAGGCCTTTGCAGAACTCGACGCCCACATGGGCAACGGCGACCGCGCCTTCATCTACCTTTCTGCCTTCGGCATTCATCGCCAGGTATCCGGACGATGCGGCGAGGCGATCCTGACCCATGACGGCAGCGCCTTTTCCTTCGAGGAGCTGGCTCACCATCTGCAACTGCTCGCCAGCAAAGCCGACAAGATCTTCCTGATCCTCGATGCTGGCCGCGGTGACGGTCCCAACGCAACCACAATCTCGACCCGCTTTGCCCGAGCCTTGTCTGATCCAGGCTGCAAGGCAACGCCATCCAGCAGCGAGTTCAGCCGCCTCCCAGCCAACGTGGCCATCCTGACAGCCAGCCGCCCGAACGAGAACGCGGGTGGCACACCGGCTGGTGGCCTCTTCAGCCAGGCCCTCCATGCCTGCCTGTCCGGTGAGCCCGCCTTCGACAGCCCATCGGGCCTGCTCACTGGCGATGCCTTGATCTCTTGCAGTCGACAACGCATCGCCGCCAGCCCTGGCACTCAGCATCCCGGCTTGGCAGGCAATGGCGATCTCGTCCTCGCGCTGCAGCCCTCCGACCAACCAAGCCGCGACGCCCGCCAGTTTCTACGCATCATCCACGCCCAGCGCGATCAACAACGGCGCGTCGACGTGACCCGACTGTCCGCGGCAACAGGCTCGACGCGCCTGCGCGTGAGCAGCAGCGAAGCGGGTTACGTGTATGTGCTATCGGCCGGCCGCAGCGACGTCCGCCTGCTCTACCCCGCAGGGAACAGTCAGCAAGCTCCGATTCAACGCAGCGCCGACATCGAAATCCCGCTGGCAGCAGAAAAGGATGGCGAATGGCTCGTCATTGTCGCTGACGCCATCCGTAGACCGGCGCGCGCGGGCTTTGTCTCGGACGGCCCGTCCGCGCTGCTGCGAACCGATGCAGTTGGCATTCACGAACTCACCCAGGAGTTCCTGTCCGGAGATGGCAGCCGCACTTGTCTATTCAGTGAAACGCGCAACCTCGGTCCGAGTCAGGCTCTCGCCTGCTCAAGCCGTTTTGGCGCAGCCATGCTTGGTGCCGCGCATTCAAAATGATTCTCGATAAGCCCATGCACAGTCGCTAAAATACTCGGCAGAAACGACAAAAACGTTCAGCACCCGTTCTCAACCCATCAAACTCCAGGGGAAATCATGAAAGCCCTTTCAACCTCGGCAGGATACCGTCACAAAATCGCCCTTCTCGCCGGGCTGCTAGCCTTGTCTGGCTGTGCAAACATGCAAATGGGCTCACAGGAAGCCAAGACTACCGCCACCGGTTCGGCCGGCGGCGCCAATTCCCAGAACGCCAACTCCACCCTCGAGAAGTGTACAGCGCCCCTCGGCACGATCGCCGTGGTGGAAGACACCGGAGCCCCCTGGTATGGCGTGCTCACCGGGCAGATGAAGCTCGGCTCGACCGTCCCCGTGCTCAAGCTGCTGATCCAGCAGTCCAACTGTTTCGTGGTGGTCGAGCGCGGCCGCGCGATGAACAACATGATGCAGGAACGCGCCCTGCAGCAGTCGGGCGAACTGCGCTCCAACTCCAATTTCGGCAAGGGCCAGATGGCCTCCGCCGACTACTCCATGAGCCCGTCGATCACCTTCAGCAACAACAACGCGGGCGGCATGACCGGGGGCCTGGGCGGCATCGGTGGCGGCGTGCTCGGTGCGGTCGTTGGCAGCATCAACGTCAAGGAAGCCAGCACCATGCTGACGATGGTCGACAACCGCTCCAGCGTCCAACTCGTGGCGGCCGAAGGCAGCGCCCGCAACATGGACTTCGGCGGCATGGGCGCGCTGTTTGGCGGCGGCCTCGGTGGTGGCCTCGGCGGCTACACCAACACCGCGGAAGGCAAGGTCATCGTTGCCGCGTTCACCGACGCCTACAACAACGTGGTCAAGGCCGTGAAGAACTACAAGGCCCAGGAAGTGAAGGGCGGCCTCGGCACCGGCGGCCAGCTCGGCGTACAGGGCGGCAGCACGGGTGGCAGCAACGACGCAACGACGACCAAGTCCAAGTCGACGAAGAAGAAGAAATAAGGCACTCTTCGCGTCCAGAGAGCCGGGCCTCGCGCCCGGCTTTGTACTTTTGGACTCCCGTCGTGATGCCGGTCCTCCACGGCTTGCGGCAAAACCTGCGGCAGCATCCTGCTGCTGGTAAGCTTTCAGCGAATGTTCCGATGCACTTCGAGTTGATCCTGCCCGGACTGGACTGGCCCACCGGGCCCGGCCATCATCCCGCCGACGATCTGGCACTGCCCACCCTGTCCAAGCTGCTTGGCTTCTCCGAGGCAATCTGGACGCCGCACAGCACGCCGGAAACCTTACTGGCTGAACGTTTCGGACTCACGGATCGCCTGCCCCACGCGCGCTTCCGGCGCTTCGGGGAACGCACACCAGCCCCGACCGAGGGTCACTGGCTGTGCTGCGACCCGGTCCACCTGCACTTCTCCCGCGACACGCTGCTGCTCAACGACGCTGGCGGGCTCGACATCACACGCGAGGAAGCCGATGCGCTGATGGATGGGCTGAACGAGACTTTCGCGGACATCGGGCACTTCGAAGCACCGGCTCCAGACCGCTGGTACGTCCGTCTGGCTGCCGAGCCGCAGCCGGAGTTCCATCCCCTTGCCGACGTCAATGGCCGCCCGGTGCAACTCTTCCTCCCCGAAGGTGAAGACGTCCCGCGCTGGGCGCGCCTTTCCAACGAGATTGAAGTCTGGTTGTTCAGCCACCCAGTCAATGCGGCGCGGGAGGAACGGGGCCAGCGCACCATCAATGGCGTCTGGCTGTGGGGCAATGGCACGGCAGCCGCCTCCGGCTCTCGGCCGTTCGACGCTCTGCAGGCCGACCAGCCCTTCGCCCGCGGCCTCGCCAGCCACGCGGGCCTGAGCCCTGCGGCGACTGACCATTACCACCGTCCGGACGGCAACGGCCTCGCGCTGATCGACGACCTCCAGCGCCCCCTTCTCCATATGGACCGGGAAGGCTGGTGCCGGGCGCTGCAGGCCCTGGAAACCAACTGGTTCGCCCCGTTGCTGTCAGACCTCAAGACGCGCAAGCTGGAAGCGATCCGCATCAGCGTGCCCAACGACCGCCACACCTTGCAACTCGACGTCGGCTCGAGCGGACTCTGGAAGTTCTGGCGCAAGCCACGCACGCTTGGCAGCGTGCTCGCCGCAGCCCCTCAACCCGCCGCCCAAACGCCATGACCCGTATTCTCCCCCGCCCTGTTCCCACCCGCGCGATCACCCACCTGCTGGAGGCCGGCACTCATCCGCTGCTGGCCCGCATCTACGCAGCCCGCGGCATCGAGAACCGGGAAGAGCTCGACTACAGCCTCAAGGCCCTGATTCCGCCCCAGCAGCTGAAAGGTGTTCAGGATGCGGCGCAGATCCTCGCCGACGCCATAGAAGCCGGCGCCCGCATGCTTATCGTCGCCGACTACGACTGCGACGGCGCCACCGCCTGCGCGGTCGGTATTCGTGCGCTACGCGCCTTTGGCGCCGAAGTCGGCTACCTGGTGCCCAACCGCTTCGAATACGGCTACGGGCTGACGCCCGCCATCGTCGAGCTGGCAGCCAAGATGGAGCCCGACCTGCTGATCACAGTAGACAACGGCATCGCCAGCGTCGAAGGCGTCGCGGCAGCCCGGGAGCACGGTATTGCTACCGTCATCACCGACCACCACCTGCCGGGCGACACGCTGCCCGAAGCCGATGTGATCGTGAACCCCAACCAGCCCGGCTGCCTATTCCCGAGCAAGGCATTGGCCGGCGTCGGCGTCATGTTCTACACGATGCTGGCCCTGCGTGCCGAACTGCGCGACCGTGGCCTCTTCCAAGGGCGTGCAGAGCCGAATCTGGCCGAACTGCTCGACCTGGTGGCGCTCGGCACCGTCGCTGACGTGGTAAAGCTCGACCACAACAACCGCATCCTGGTGTCCCAGGGCCTGCAGCGCATGCGGGCCGACCGCATGCAACCGGGCATCCGGGCGCTTTTTGCAGCAGCCGGACGCGATGCGACCCGCGCCACCACCTTCGACATGGGCTTTGCGCTGGGCCCGCGCCTCAACGCCGCCGGCCGCCTGGCCGACATGTCCCTCGGCATCGAATGCCTGATCACCGATGACATGGGCCGCGCCCTCAACATCGCCCAGGAACTCGACCGCCTCAACCGGGAACGGCGCAGCATAGAAGCGGAGATGCAGGAAGGCGCGATGCTCGAACTGGACGGAATCGACCCGGGCAGCCGGGCCACGCTGACCTTGTTCCAGCCCGAGTGGCACCAGGGCGTAATCGGCATCCTGGCCGGACGCATCAAGGAGAAGTTCCACCGCCCCACGGTGGCCTTTGCCCGTGGCGACGAAGGACAGCTGAAAGGCTCTGGGCGTTCGATTCCCGGCCTCCACTTGCGCGACGCGCTCGATCTGGTGACCAAGCAGGCACCGGATCTGGTCCTGAAGTTCGGCGGACACGCGATGGCCGCAGGCCTCACCATCCGCGAGAGCGATCTGGCACGTTTTGAAAGTCTGTTCGAAGCCGCCGTGCAGTCGCTGATCGACCCGGCCGACCTGACCCGCAGCCTGGAAACCGACGGCGCACTGGAAGACAGCCTCTACAACCTGGAAACGGCGAGGCTACTGGAACGGGAAATCTGGGGCCAAGGCTTTGCCGCCCCGATCTTCGACGATACCTTCCGCGTCGAGAACCAGCGCATCCTGAAAGACAAGCACCTCAAGCTCCAGCTGCGCAAGGGCAACACGCGGATCGATGCCATCCAGTTCAACTGCACCACCTCGGCGGGACCGCAGATTCACGCGGCCTTCCGGCTGGCAGTCAATGAATACAACGGTGCCGCGAACATCCAGCTGATGCTGGAACATTTCGAAGCCGCCTGAAGGATGCCTCCGACAGAAGAAAATGCATTATCGGGGGACTCTCAGCACAGACCAAACGCGTACAGCACCATACGTGTACTACGCGCTTCGCGAAAGTTTCCCGCCCGCCTTATGACGCTCGGGCGGGAAACCCGGCATGAAGAAATGCCTGCTCGGAATACGGTTCAGTAACGTCCGCCGCCACCGCCGAAGCCAGAGCCACCGCCCGGACCTCGTCGGCCACCGCCGCCTCCGAAACCGCCACCACCGCCTCCGCCCCCCGGACCCCGACGGGGTCCGCCGAAACCGCTACGCGGCTCCTGCGGGCGTGCCTCATTCACCGTGAGGTTGCGGCCATCGTAATTTTTACCATTGGCGCCTGCGATCGCTGCCTGGGCCTCGTCATCCGAACCCATCTCGACAAAGCCAAACCCCTTGGAGCGGCCGGTTTCACGATCCATGATCACCTGGGCCGAAGCCACGGTGCCGAACTCGTGAAAAATCTCTTCCAGACGACTCTTATCCACTGTGTAGGCCAGATTGCCCACGTAAAGCTTAGTACCCAATTGACGCGCTCCATTTCGAAAAGAATGGCGGCCACGAGAGACAGTCCGCCCTCACACAATAGCAAGGCATTCCGCGGACGTCGAATGTTTTTGTACTTAAAAGGCAAGGCGTATTACCGCATTCCTTCGGCATGACGCACGGCCATTGTGGAGCCCCTGACAATGGACCGCGGTGCTTGTAGGGTTCATCACAAGCCCACATCCACCACATTTCGCCACACTGCTGTAATTTCAATGCCTTAGCATCTTCCGCCAGATGGCACGGAGCTTGCGGATCGATACCCGAGACCAACCGGGAGATTCGCGGTGAAACCATCTGAAGTAGCAGTCCTTCTCGACGAACCCGCCTGCACCCACAACAAGAAGGCGAAATCCGGCTGCTCCAAGCCGACGCCGGGTGCCTCCGCCGGTGGTTGCGCCTTCGACGGCGCCCAGATCGCGCTGCTGCCGATCGCCGACGTAGCCCACATCGTCCACGGTCCGATCGCCTGCGCCGGCAGCTCCTGGGACAACCGGGGCACCCGCTCCACCGGTCCCACGCTGTACCGCATCGGCATGACCACCGACCTCACCGAGCAGGACGTGATCATGGGTCGCAGCGAAAAGCGGCTGTTCCACTCAATCAAGCAGGCCATCGAGACCCACAACCCGAAGGCCGTTTTCGTCTACAACACCTGTGTACCAGCCCTGGTCGGCGACGACATCGACGCCGTCTGCAAGGCCGCCACCGAACGCTGGGGCACGCCGGTGGTCCCGGTCGATTCCGCCGGTTTCTACGGCACCAAGAACCTCGGTAACCGGATTGCCGGCGAGGCGATGGTCAAGTACGTGGCCGGTACTGCCGAGCCCCTGCCGCCGCCAGCCGCAGCCATCGAATACGCGGAGAAGCGCGGCATCAAGATCCACAATGTGAACCTCATCGGCGAATACAACATCGCTGGCGAGTTCTGGTTCATCGCGCCGCTGCTCGACGAGCTGGGCATCCGCGTGATCTGCACCCTGTCCGGCGACGGCCGCTTCCACGAGGTGCAGTCCATGCACCGGGCCGAAGTGAACATGATGGTGTGCTCCAAGGCGATGCTCAACGTCGCCCGCAAGCTCGAAGACCGCTTCGGCACACCGTGGTTCGAGGGCAGCTTCTACGGCATCACCGACACCACCCAGGCCCTGCGCGACTTCGCCCGCCTGATCGGCGATCCGGACCTCACCGAGCGCACCGAAGCCCTCATCGCCCGCGAAGAAGCCAAGATCTTCGCCGCCCTCAAGCCCTGGCGCGCGCGCCTCGAAGGCAAGCGGGTGCTGCTCAACACCGGCGGCGTGAAGAGCTGGTCCATCGTCTCCGCGCTGCAGGATCTCGGCCTGGTGGTCGTCGCCACCGCCACCAAGAAATCCACCGAGGAAGACAAGGCGCGCATCCGCGAGCTCATGGGCCCGGAAGCCAAGATGGTCGAGGATGGCTCGCCGCGCGCGCTGCTCAACATGGTGAAGGAACTGCGCGCCGACATCCTCATCGCCGGCGGCCGCAACCTCTACACCGCCCTCAAGGCCCGCCTGCCCTTCCTCGACATCAACCAGGAACGGGAATTCGGCTACGCCGGCTACACCGGCATGCTCGAACTGGTCAAGCAACTCGCCCTGACCCTCGAATCCCCCGTGTGGACGCAGGCCCGCAGCGCCGCACCGTGGGCCGCGCTGCGCCCTGCCGCACCCGAACTGCCGCTGGATGCCGACGACCTGCCGATGCCTCTCGATGATGGCTTCGACATGGACGACGTGCACGACCACCACCACGCCGCCGCCTGAGGAGCCCAGCCATGAGCGAGATCATCAAGCGCAGCAAGGCCATGTCGGTGAGCCCCCTCAAGGCCAGCTCGCCGACCGGCGCCGCCCTGGCCTTTCTGGGCATCCACCACGCCATTCCGATGCTGCACGGCAGCCAGGGCTGCACGGCCTTCGCCAAGGTTTATTTCGTACGGCACTTCCGCGAGCCGATTCCGCTGCAGACCACCGCGATGGACCAGGCCAGCAGCGTGATGGGCGCCGACGACAACGTGATCCAGGGCCTCGCCACCATCTGCGCCAAGCAAAAGCCAGCGATGATCGGCCTGCCGACCACCGGCCTGTCGGAAACCCAGGGCACCGACATCGCCCGGCTGGTCAAGGACTTCTACCGCCAGCACCCGGAATACGCCCACGTGGCGGTGATCCCGGTCAATACGCCGGACTTCACCGGCTGCCTGGAAACCGGCTACGCGCTGGCCGTCAAAGGCATGTTCGAAGCGCTGGTGCCGGAAGATCGTACCCGCGTCGGCCTGCGCCCGCGCCAGATCAACGTGGTTCCCCACGCCTCCCTGACGCCCGGCGACACCGAGGCGCTGAAGGAACTCATCGAAGCCTTCGGCCTGCGCCCGGTGATGGTGCCCGACGTGGGCGACTCCCTCGACGGTCACCTGATGCCCGAGGACTACACGCCGCTGACCCTCGGCGGCACGCCGGTCAGCGAATTCGCCACCCTTGGCGAAGCCGCCGCGACGATCGTCATCGGCCGTTCGCTGGACGCCGCTGCCGACGTGCTGGCCGAGCGCACCGGCGTGCCCGACCATCGCTTCGACCACCTGATGGGCCTGGACGCCAACGACCGCCTGATCGGCGTGCTGGCAGAAGTGTCCGGCCATCCGGTGCCGGAGCGTATCGAACGCCAGCGCGCCCAGTACCAGGACGCTCTCGTCGATTGCCACTTCATGCTCGGCATGGCGCGCGTTGCAATTGCCGCGGACCCCGACCTACTGCTCGGCATGAGCCAGTTCCTCAAGTCCGTCGGCTCGGAAATCGTCGCCGCCATCGCACCGGTCCGCGCGCCGTCTCTCGACGACGTGCCCGCCGACAAGGTGCACATCGGCGACCTGGAAGACCTGGAGATCGCCGGGCGTGAGGGCCAGTGCCAGCTCGTCATCGGTAACTCCCACGCGGTTTCCAGCGCCGAGCGCCTCGGCGTGCCGATCCTGCGCATCGGTTTCCCCCAGTACGACCTCGTGGGTGGCTACACCCGCACCTGGATCGGCTACCGCGGTAGCCGGCAAGCCTTGTTCGACCTCGCCAACCTGCTGCTCGAACATCATGAAGAACACCACCTCATCGCCCCGTACCGGTCCATCTTCCGGCCCGCAGAAGCCTTCGCCGAGCTCGGCACGGCCGCCACGGCGCCTGCGGCTGGTGGTCTCCCACTCCACTGAGGAATCCGCCATGCAGCTACTCGTTGCCTTTGCCAGCAGTGACCGAGTGATCATCGATCAGCACTTCGGTGCCGCCAGCGCCTTCGCCATCCACGAGATCGGCCCCGAGAGCTCGCGCCTCATCGAGGTCGCCCAGTTCATCGAAACAGCGATGGACGGCCACGAGGGCAAGCTGGACGCCAAGATCGCCCTCCTCGACGGCTGCGCCGCGGTGTTCAGCGAAGCGGTCGGCGCCTCGGCGATCCAGCGCCTGCTCTCCAAGGGTGTGCAACCGGTCAAGGTGGAGAACGGCACCACCATCGACTCCGTCATCGCGATGCTGCAGGGCGAACTCAAGGAAGGCCCCACCGGCTGGTTGGCCAAGGCGGTCAACCGTGGCACGCCCAAGGCCGCTGAGCGTTTCGCGGACATGGAAGAGGAAGGGTGGAGCGAATGATGATCGAACAAGGCCGCGTCATCGCGGCAGACGCCGCATGGGCTGAAGTCGAAGCCGGCGGCAGCGGCTGCTCCAGCTGCGGCACTGCCAGCGCCTGCGGCGTGCCCAAGGAGGGCAAGGTCGGGCTGCACGGACGCATGGTGCTGCGCCTCGCCAACACGGTGGGCGCCAAGGCGGGCGACATCGTCGACCTCTCCGTCAGCTCCGAATCCATGACCACCGCAGTCGGCGTCGCCTACGGGCTGCCGACCGTCGGGCTGATCGCCGGCATGGCGCTGGCGCACGGCCTGTTCGGCAGCAGCGGCGAAGCCCTCGGCGCGCTGCTCGGCGCGCTGTCCGGCTTCGTCGGTGCCCGCCTCGCCGCCGCCCGCATCCCGAGCGGGGTGCGCATCCTCGCCATCGCAAATACCGCGCCGGCATCGGGCTCCGCCCTGCCGATCTATTTTCAAGCCGCTTTATCCAAGGAGTGACAACAATGACTACCGCCACCGCTGACGAAGGCCTGTGGAGTTCCGATTACGTCAAAGAGATGGTCAAGCAGATGCGCGCGCTTGACTCCTATGGCACCTACGACGGCTGGCCCAACGAACGGGTGCTGGCCCCCTTCATCGTCACCAAGGACCAGCGCCGCGAGATCCCGGTGATCGGCGATCCGGACGAAGTCATTCTGTCCCGCGTGAAGGCCTTCTACAACGGCCTGGCCGTGCTGATCGAAAAGGAAAGCGGCCTGATGGCCAGCTCGATCATCAACATCACCCACGAAGGCTTTGGCCGCGCGCTGATCTCGGTGGGCAAACTGATCGTCCTCGACCGCACCCTGCGCGACGTCCATCGCTTCGGCTTCGACAGCATCGGCAAGATGAAGGACGAGGCCGACAAGCTGCTGTCCGTCGCCCTGGCGATCGTCGGCAAGTACCCGGAAGTCGCCGGTCTGTAAGGTGAGCGCCATGACCGAAGAGGAAATCAAGGCCCTCGACAAGGAGGTGCGCAAGCTCAAGCGCATCGCCTCCGAATGGGCATCGCAGATGCACGACCTGGTGGAAGACCGCCTGCCGGCCGCCTACGAGGAGATTCCCGGCATCGCCAAATCCACCTACGAGGCCTGCCAGGCATGGGCCGAGGCCAACCGCAAGCTGGCCGCCGCCGGCGGTCAGTAAGCAGCACCACGCAATCAAGGCACGATCATGGAAACGATTACCGGCTTGACCCGGGGCGGCAAAGCCTACACCCCGACCTTCGTCACCGACCTCAACCAGGAAACCTGCATCGGCTGCGGCCGCTGCTACAAGGTTTGTCCGCGCAACGTCTTCGAACTCGTCGAACGCGAATTCGACGATGATGACGAAGGCGACGACGACAACACGATGGTGATGGCCATCGCCGACGCGATGGACTGCATCGGCTGCGGTTCCTGTGGCCGGGTCTGTCCGAAGGACTGTCACACCCACTCGCCGGCCTCGCTGTGAGCACCGGACAGGCCGTGAGCGGCAGCACGGACGAGCGGCTGGCGCAGGAGCGCCCGCTGCTCGAACGGATCTGCGCCCGTCTCGCCCAGGAGGTGGAGCGCCACGGCCTTCCCGCGCCGGACATCGATCCGGCGCGGGCCGCCTACAGCCTGCGCGACGACCCCTACACCGGGGAAGCCGCGCTGATCGCTAC
The DNA here is from genome assembly GCF_056724105.1 of Zoogloea sp. GDB6. Lineage (NCBI taxonomy): Bacteria > Pseudomonadati > Pseudomonadota > Betaproteobacteria > Rhodocyclales > Zoogloeaceae > Zoogloea > Zoogloea sp. GDB6. The sequence goes on from NZ_CM161497.1 coordinate 3,040,802, forward strand.
CTGGCCGGCCGACGAGGCCGGACGCAAGGGCAACCTGATCATCAACGCCGACGGCAGCTTCTTCGCCGAATACGATGTGCTGGTCAACAACCCGGCAGATGCCCGCCTGTTCATCGAAGCCACCACGGCCTGGGGACGCGGCGAACGCATCGGCGCCGAACTGCGCACGCTGATGTGGCCCGACGCCGCATAGCGGAAAGCCCCCCGCCGGGCCGGCGATCATCCCGGCGAAACCGATCCGTGCCGCCGCAGTCCACCTCCCGAAGGGCCCCGCCCTCTGGGAGCGACGTCATGGACACGGAACTCATCGCCTGGCTGCTGGCCTTCGCCTCATCTGTCAGCGGCCTGCCGGCCCAGGCACCGGAAGACCTGCCGCCGATCGTCCGGCTGACCCCGGCCGATCTGCGCCAGCAGGTCTGCCCCGAACGCCCGGCCGAATGCGTCGGCATCGCCGCCTACTTCGATATCCCCCACTACCGCATCCTGATCGACGCGCGCCTGGACCTGAGCCAGCCTGCCGACCATTCCTATCTGCTGCACGAATTCGTCCATGTCCTGCAATTCCGGCGCTACGGCCCTGGCCTGTTCGCCCGCTGCGAGGACACTCTGCGCCATGAGGCACTCGCCTACCGGGTCCAGAACGCCTACCTGCGCCGCCAGGGCGTGCTGCTACGGGTCGGAGCCGCACTGGCCGCCATCGCCCGCTGCAAGGCCGAAGACGACAGCGAGGACGGAGATCACGACCAGCTCACTGTTGAACCACAAGCCCCACGTAGATATGGGCTAAATTAGCCGCAGATCGCGACTCCCTGAATCCGTGCCGATGAACCGGGCTTCCTTTGTTGGTTTACTGCTGGTGGCTGCGCTCATACTCGGCCTTGCCGTCGCCGTGTGGCCCCGCACGGAACATCCGGACTCGCCCCTCGGGCTGCGCGAACCCGGCGTGATCCGCATCGGCTACGCCATCGAAGCCCCCTACGCCTATCTGCGGGCCAATGGCGACGTAACCGGCGAATCCCCCGAGGTCGCCCGCCGTATCGTCGCCCGGCTCGGCATTCCACATATCGAATGGCGCCTCGCCGAGTTCTCCGAACTGATCTCCGATCTCGAGGACGGCCGCATCGACGTGATCGCCGCGGGCATGTTCATCACGCCGGAACGCGCCCACCGCGTCGCCTTCTCGGAACCCACCTTCCACGTTCGTGAAGGGCTGCTGGTCAATCCCGGCAATCCCCATGCACTGCACTCGTATGCCGACGCCGTCCACAACAGGCTGGTGAAGATCGCCGTACTCTCCGGCTCCATCGAAGAGGCCCAGCTCGCCGCACTGGTCCGTGACCCGGCACAGCTCACACACGTACCGGATGCCCGCACCGGCCGGATCGCCGTCGAAACCGGCGCAGTCCAGGGGTTCGCCCTGTCCCTCCCCTCCCTGCGCTGGCTGGCCTTGCTGCACGAACTTGGCCACACTGAGATCGCCGCGCCGTTCACCCAGCCGGACATACCGCAAGGGCGGATTGGCTACGGGGCTTTCGCCTTCCGCAAGGACGACACCCACCTGCAAGCCGCCTGGAACGCCGCACAAGCTGGCTACGTCGGTAGCCTCGAACACCGGACGCTGGTCTCGGCCTTCGGTTTCGATGATGGGGAGCTGCCCGGCACCGTCCGGACCCGGGAGGTACTCGCCCGGTGAGTACCTTACGCACCCGCCTCACCCGCCGCCCCCACCTGCTGCTGGCCATCACCATGGCCCTGGCGGTACTGATCGCCACCGCCCTCGTCTGGCTGTACGCCGAGCAGCAACGGGATCTTACCGACGTGAACCGGCGCCTGGAAACCGTCCGGCTGGCCCGAACCGAGCTGGCCAAAGGTTTTCTCTACGCCAGCCTGGGCGACGCAGACGGCTCCCCTTTCCGCAGCGAACAGGGCCTCGCGTTGCTGCGTCAGGCCGCCGGCTCGCTGGCCGCAACGGTATCGGACCTGGAGACCCGGACACCGACGCCCGCCGATGAATTGCAGCGCAAGGTCCGGCATTTCGAGGCCCTGCTCGCCGACTGGCGCCATCGGGGCAGCCGCGAGCCCCAGCGCGAAGTCGGCCTGCTGATCGCCTACCACGATCTCGAACGCCAGGCCGCCCGCGCGGACGGCGTGATACGCGAGCGCGGACGCCTGCTCGCTGCACGCTTCGAGCGCAACTTCCAGCTGGCCAGTGCTGCCGCCCTGCTCTTCATCACCGGCATCATCAGCCTGGCCTATCTGTCGATGCGCGCCCGGCACCAGGCCGAACAACTGGAAGCAGCCGCCCGCGCCCGCTACGAGCGGGTGATCGAAGGCTCCGATCAAGGCTTCTGGGACTGGAACCTCCAGACACATGCGTTCGACGTCAGCGACCGGTTCGAGACCATGCTTGGCTACACGCCGGGCGAGCGCGATCTCAGCGAGAAGAACTGGCCCCGCTACGTCCACCCCGACGATCTGGCCGCCAATGCGCGCTCGATCGAAGCGCACCTGCAAGGGCTTCGCCCACTCCACGAGGCTGAGCTGCGCTGCCTCACAAAGAATGGCGAATGGCACTGGATACTGTCCCGCGGAAAAGTGGTCGAACGCGACCCGACAGGTCAGCCGCTGATCATGTCCGGCACCCACACTGACATCAACGAGCACAAACGCCTCGTCTCCGAACTGGACCGCCATCGCCATCATCTGCAGGAACTGGTAGAGGCACGGACCACCCAGATCGAGGAACTCAACCGCCAACTCGAACGCCGCAGCGCCCAGGCGGAGGCTACCAACCAGGCCAAGAGCACTTTCCTGGCGACGATGAGCCACGAGATCCGCACTCCGATGAACGCGATCGTCGGACTCACCCACATCCTCCGGAAGGAACCCGCCAGCCCGCGCCAGCACGAGTTGCTGGACCGCATCGGCCACGCTGCGGCCCACCTGCTGGAGATCATCAACGACATCCTCGACCTGTCGAAAGTCGAAGCCGGCAAGCTCGTCATCGAACAAGTGGGCTTCCGTCTGGCCGACCTCCTGGCCTCCGTATCCAGCCAGATTGGCGAGAAGGCGCGCACCAAGGGCCTCGACTACGGCGTCGATATCGACCCGCTGCCCGAAACCCTGCATGGGGACATGACGCGGCTCACCCAGATGCTGCTCAACTACCTCAGCAACGCCATCAAGTTCACCGAGCGCGGCCATGTGCGCCTCACCGTCCGGCGCGAGGAAGAGCGGGATGGCCAAGTGCTGCTCCGCTTCTCGGTCAGCGACACCGGCATCGGGCTGACGCCCGCACAGCAGACCCGCCTGTTCAACGCCTTCGAACAGGCTGACGGCTCGACGACGCGCAAGTACGGCGGCACCGGCCTCGGGCTCGCCATCAATCGCCACCTGGCCCGGCTGATGGGTGGCGAGACCGGCGTATCGAGCACCGCTGGCGCCGGCAGCACCTTCTGGTTCACCGTCCGCTTGGGAATCAGCGATGCCCCCCTTCGGACGGCAGACAAGGCCAACGATGTGGACGCCCTCGACGCCCTGCGCACCTGCCACGCCGGCGCAAGAATCCTCCTGGCGGAGGACGAACAGATCAATCAGCTCGTCGCCAGCGAGATGCTCACCGATGCCGGCCTGGCCGTGGACACCGCAAACAACGGCGCCGAGGCGCTGGCCTTCGCCAAGCAGACACCCTACGCACTGATCCTGCTCGACATGCAAATGCCGGTGATGGATGGGCTCGCCGCCTGCCATGAGATCCGCAAGCTGCCCGAATACAGCAACACGCCGATCGTCGCGCTCACCGCCAACGCCTTCCGTGAAGACCGGGAACGCTGCCTCGCAGCGGGCATGGACGACTTTCTCTCCAAACCGGTGGACCCGGCCCGGCTCCATGCCTGCCTGCTTCACTGGCTTGAACGCGGCAGGCATTGACTCAACCGGTCAGGACTGGCCGAACCCTGTCCCTGAAACCATCAGCCCCCGCGGGAGGCGCCGGCGATATTCAAAGCCTCTGATTTGTGCGCTGGTTCACACATACGGCAGACACACCGCACATAAACAATAAATTCAATAAAATTGATTTACAAGAGCAGGGTGTATTGATATTTTTGACAAAATTATCAATACATTGCAATGGACATCCCTGCCTCCCGGCTCTTGCTCTCTGCGCTGTTCGCACTGCAGCTGATGCTCCCTCTGTCCCTTGCTCATGCGGCCGGGAGCACCGTCGTTCAGCTCAAATGGCGGCACGGTTTCGAGTTCGCCGGATATTACGTCGCCAAGGAACGCGGTTACTACGAGGAGGCAGGGCTCGACGTACAAATCCGTGAAGCCGGGCCGGGAACAGATAGCGTAGAGGAAGTCGTATCCGGTCGTGCCACATTCGGCGTCGGCTCCAGCAGTCTGCTGCTGGCCCGCAAAGCCGGCAAGCCGGTAGTCGCCCTGGCCGTCATCCAGCAACATTCCCCCTATGTGCTTATCACAGGGACCTTCAGCGCCACCGACAGCATTCAGAACCTGCTCGGCAAACGGGTCATGCTGGACCCCATGGCGGACGAGCTACTGGTGTATCTCAAGCGAGAAGGCGTGCCCATCGACGCCATCCAGCGCCAACCTCAGAGCTTCGATATCACCGACCTGACCTCCGGCAAGACGGATGCAACAAGCGCGCATGTCACCGATCAGGCTTTCCGTCTCGACCAGATCCACTTCCCCCATCACATCTACACACCGCGGGCTGCAGGCATCGACTTCTATGGCGACAACCTGTTCACCTCCGAACAACAACTCCGGGCCAATCCGGGACAGGTCAAGGCATTCATCGAAGCCAGCCTGCGCGGATGGGAGCACGCACTCGCCCATCCGACAGAAACCATCGACCTGATCCTCGAAAAATACGCTCCGCAAGAATCCCGCGTGCAGATCCAGTACGAAGCGGAGCGCACCGAGGCTCTGATTCATGCCGACATGGTCACCATCGGCTACATGAACCCAGGACGCTGGCGACACATCGCCGACAGCTATGCAGAAATCGGCCTGCTCCCCGAGGACTACTCTCTGGACGGTTTTCTTTACGACCCCGAAAAGGGCAAGACCACCTACAACGAACTGCTCCGCTACCTCGTACTGGCCCTGGCCATTGCCGCCTGTGCCGGCTCGGTGACGGTGTACACCGTTCGGGTCAACCAACGCCTCCGGCGCAGCCAGGCTCAGTTGGCCGCGACCCTCGAAGCGGTTCCCGACCTGCTGTTCGAACTCGATGAAGAAGGCATCTACCTGGATGTCCGCGCCAGACGCGAGGCTCTACTCGCGGCTCCAAGGAATGAACTGCTCGGGCGCAGCGCCTTCGACATTCTCCCCGAAGGCGCCGCGGCAACGCTGCGCGATGCACTGCACGCGGCCTGCAAGCACGGCGCCGATTACGGCCGCGTCATTCTGCTCCAGCTCGCCGACGGCAATCGCTGGTTCGAACTCTCGGTCGCCCGTAAGCCGGCGCCGCCAAACCAGCCGTGCCGCTTCATCGTGATGTCCCGCGACATCACCGACCGCAAACAGGCCGAGCAAGACCTGCGCGACGAACGCCAGCGCCTCGTCAATGTACTCAACGGTACCGGGGCCGGAACCTGGGAATGGAACATCCAGAGCGGCGAAGTGCAATTCAACGAACGCTGGGCCGAGATGCTCGGCTATCGGCTCGACGAACTGCAGCCGCTCACCATTGACACCTGGACACAGCTCATCCATCCGGATGACCTCGCCCACTCCATAGACATCCTGCGTCAGCACTTCGCCGGCAAGATCGATCAATACGAGTACGAAACCCGCATCCGCACCAAGGAGGGCCGCTGGGCCTGGATGCTCAATCGCGGCCGAGTCATCAGCCGCTCGCCGGACGGACGTCCCCTCATGATGTACGGCACTCAAATGGACATTGCCGCGCGCAAGGAAGCGGAGGCCAAGCGCATCGAGAGCGAGCAGCTACTCCATTCGGCCATCGATACCATCGGCGAAGGTTTCGTGATTTACGACACCGACGACCGGCTGGCCTTTTTCAACGAGGAATACCGCCAGATCTACCGGGGCACCGTTCCCATCGAAGTGGGCCGCAGCTTCGAGGAGATCCTGCACGCCGGCCTGCAGCACGCCATTTATCCGGATGCGCTGGGACGCGAGGAGGCGTGGCTGGCCGAGCGCCTGGCCTGGCATCAAGACGGAAACTCCGAGGTCATACAGCGACTCGACGACGGCCGCTGGCTGAAGATCCGTGAGCGACGCACCGCCAATGGGTATACCGTCGGCTTCCGCGTGGACATCACCGAGCTGGTGCGGGCCAGACAGGCGGCGGAAACAGCCAGCCTCGCCAAGAGCCAGTTCCTGGCCACGATGAGCCACGAAATCCGGACACCGATGAACGGCATTCTCGGCATGGCCCAGATCCTCCTGTCCCCGGGCATTACCGACCCCCAGCGCCAGGAATACGCCCACATCATCATCAAGGCCGGCCAGACTCTGCTCACGCTGCTCAACGACATGCTGGACCTGTCCAAGATCGAAGCCGGCAAGCTCCTCATCGAGCCAGCCCCCGTCGATCCCGCCCAGTGCCTTCAAGAACTCAAGTCCTTGTTCGAAGAGAGCGCGTGGCGCAAGGGGCTCGTCATCGAAACACACTGGCATGGCAAGGCCGGGGCATGCTTCCGGATCGACGCCCACCGACTGCGCCAAATGCTGTCCAACCTGATCGGCAACGCCATCAAGTTCACATCACGCGGAGAAATCCACATCGATGCCCATGAGGTGGAGCGTGGCGGCAACCACTCCACCCTGGAGTTCTCCGTGTCGGACACCGGCATCGGCATTCACGCAGACAAGTTGCCCCGACTCTTCCAGCCCTTCAACCAAGCCGACAGCTCCACGACCCGCGAATACGGGGGCTCCGGGCTCGGTCTGTCCATCGTGCGCAGCCTAGCTGAATTGATGGACGGCACGGTCGGGGTCAGCAGCACTCCCGGACAAGGCTCCCACTTCTGGTTCCGGATCCGCGCGGAGCGCCTAGGAACCGAAAATGCCAAGGTCGCTGCCGACGGCGAGCCCGCGACCACCTGCGCCCTGAGCGGCAAGGTGCTGGTGGTGGACGACAACGGCACCGAACGCAAGGTCATCGCCGCCCTGCTCGGCAAGCTCGGCCTGAGCGCCACGCTCGCCTGCGACGGCCGCGAAGCGGTGGACGCCGTCACCCTCGGCACGCCACCGGATCTCGTGCTGATGGACTGCCAGATGCCGGACGTGGACGGCTACACCGCCACCGAGCGCATCCGCACGTGGGAGCGCCTCAACGCCCGACCGCCGCTGCCGATCATCGCCCTCACTGCCTCGGCTTTCGATGAAGACCTGCAGCGCAGCATCCGCGCCGGCATGAACGATTTCCTCTCCAAACCGGTGCCCATCGACACCCTGCGAACAGTTCTGGCCAAGTGGCTGCGAGGCGCCCCTGGCGCCGGCCCGACAGCACCACCGTTGGATAACGGGCTCCTGCTGGCCCTCGTCGGCGAACTGGAACCCTTGCTGGCAGGCCAGAAGTTCGACGCCCTGATCCGTTTCAAGGAACTTCAAGCCCTCGTCAGCGGCACCGATCTTGCCGCCGAAATCAGCGAGATCGGTACCTTGCTGGCCAGTTTCCGCTTCGGCCCGGCCCTGGAACGGCTACGAACCCTCGCGGCTTCAACAAGCGCACGACAAGCATCATGAACGGCAAACCCCGCATCCTGGCGATCGACGATACGCCCACCAATTTGTACACCCTGGGCATGGCCCTGGCCGGGGAATTCGACCTGCAGATCGCCAGTTCGGGGCCGGAAGGCCTGGTCATGGCCCGCGAGTCTCCGCCCGACTTGATCCTGCTCGACGTAATGATGCCGGGCATGGACGGCTTCGAGACCTGCCGTCGCTTCAAGGCCGAACCTGCGTTGGCAAAGACGCCCATCATCTTCGTGACCGCCCTCTCGGACCTGGAATCGGAACTCTCAGGGCTCAGCCTCGGTGTCGCCGACTACATCATCAAGCCATTCAAGGTGGAGCTGGTCAAGCTGCGCATCCGCAACATCCTGCGCATCAGCAGCCTGTCCCAGGAGCTGAAGGCCAGCGAGGAATGCCTGCGCTACGTGATGGAAGCCACCGGCGAAGGAGTATGGGACTGGCGCATGCCTGACGGCGTGGTCCATCACAACGCATCCTGGTGCCGGATCCTGGGCCTGGACATGTCCTTCCTGACCCACCCGGTGGATACCTTCATGAACCTCATCCATCCGGACGACCGCGCCGGGGTACAGCGCGTGCTCGGCGCCTGCCTGGCCGGCGACGGCGTCTACGCCAGCGAACACCGCCTGCGCCATACCTGCGGACACTACGTGTGGGTGGCCGACCGTGGCCGCATCGTCGAACGGGCCGCCTCCGGCGAGCCGACCCGAATGGTCGGCAGCATCGCCAATATCACCGAACGCAAGCGCCATGAGGCAGAGATCCATCATCTCGCCTACTTCGACGTGCTCACCGAACTCCCCAATCGACGCCTGCTGATCGAGCGCCTGCAGCAGGCAGTACTGCGCAACCAGCGCAACAAGCAGTTCGGCGCGCTGATGTTCCTCGACATGGACCGTTTCAAGCATCTCAACGACACCCACGGCCACGCCAAGGGCGACGAGTTGTTGATCGAGGTCGCCAGCCGCCTGCGCGGCTGCGTGCGGGAGCAGGACACTGTCGCGCGCCTCGGAGGCGACGAATTCGTGGTGATGCTGGAAAACTTGTCTGGTCCTTTCGACGAGGCCATCGTCAATGCCCGCGCCGTCGGCAACAAGATCCTTCAAGCGCTCAACGGCCCCTATCGACTGGGCGAGCTTTCCTACACCAGCACGCCCAGTATCGGCCTGACACTGTTCTCCGGCAAGGACGACGGCATCGACGGAATACTCAAACGCGCGGACGTCGCAATGTATGCAGCCAAGAGCGCGGGCCGTAATACGCTGCGGGAGGCGGAGCCCAGTTCCTGATCCATCTCACAGGGACATCGGCGGATCGCCAAGGGCCGCCTCGCAGACAGCAATGTTGTCCACGTGGGAGCGGCGCATCTCCTCCAGCATGCGCCGGGCATCGGGATCGTCGATGTCGGTCAGCACTTCATCGATCTTGCGCACCACCCAGGCCTGCCCCTTGTTCAGGAAGCGCAGGCGAGCGTCCAGCCCGTCGATGGCCAGGGTCTTGTGCACGAAGGCGCCGGTCTCGTGGGACGCCGCGCCGCCCAGGCGCTGGATGGTCTTGTACAGCACCACCGCGTTGCTGCCTTCGTCCTTCTGCAGGCGCTCCAGCAAGCCGCGCAAGGGCGCACGGGCATCCAGTTCATCGCGCAGGATGGCCAGCACCTTGGCGCCGGCGCGCTCGGCTTCCAGCAACGCATTGAGGCGCTCGATGCGCAGCGCCTCGGCGCTCGGCACCTCCTCGCCGAAATGGCCGGGGAAGTCGCCGGCGTAACAGGGCGGAGAGCTGTAGCTTCGCTCCGCGTCGCTAGGGGCAGCGGGTTGTCAACCTGACTTGCGGCTCATGACCATCTCCTGGATTCAATTGGCTTGGCGGACGACGAACACCGCGGGGTCGTCGCCATGGTCCAGCAACACCCGCCGGACGCGGTCCTGCCACAGCAGCCGGAACTCCTGCACTTCATCGTCGCTGGCCTGGCCGGCCAAGCTCAACTGCATCAAAGGGATCATGCGCGGATTGGCCGGCACCTCGCGCAGCGTGCTCATCGCGTCGACAGCCGCACCGGTATCCACGCGGCGGAAACGCAGATCGAGAGGCTGTTCGGCGTCGAAGGCAAGCAGGTCGCGGCGGTCGAAACGCCCCGCGAGTCCCTTGAAGCCGGTGTCCACCGTCACCCCGGTGAGCAGCGACACCACGTTGGCGATCACACCGGTCACGCCCGCCGTCCGGCTGTCGCGGAAGCTCACGTGCACACCGCCGCGCTCGGGTAATTCCGCGCCGTAGAGGGCCGCCAGCGCCAGGCAAGTCAGCCGGTAGGCGCTCGCCACCGTCGGGCAGGAGTGCCCGGCCAGCCGCACCGCGTCGAGATAGCGGTATTCGATCAGGCCGCCCTCGGCGGCGCCCAGGAATTCAGCCAGCGGGTCGCGCACCCGCAGCGGGGAAATTTCATCGAAAAAACTGGGGTAACTCATGACGACACCCGGTGTGACTCCGCTGAGATCAGATGTCCGCCACCCTAAGGCGCCGCCCGACAACAGGCCTTGATCTACGATATGCGCGTCAGTATTTGGCGCGCCCCGCCGCGGTGCTTCAATCCGGCCCGTCGGCAATGCTATCGTCGGCCCCTCGCGTGCCACGGCCTGCTCACGGCCTGGCCTTTTTGCCTGTATCCCCGCCTTTACCGGAGCTCCAAGCCCATGCTGCGTGCCGTCTTCGTCATCGCCCTGCTCCTCGCCGGCAGCAGCGCCAGCCTCGCCGATGGGATCCGCCACCAGGCGATCACGCCCGGCCGCTATGCCGACGCCCGCGAAGCACTGGTAGACGCCATCGAGGCCGAAGGCCTGGTGCCGGCACCGCCGAGCCGTTTCGGCGACATGCTGGCGCGCACCGGACCGGCGCTGGAGCAGACCACGCGGGTGTATCAAGACGCCGAAGTGCTGCATTTCTGCAGTGCCCGCATTGCCTGGACCTTCGCCCGCGAGAATCCGCTCAACGTCGCCCAGTGCCCGCTATCGATGGCCATCTACACGCTCCCTGCGGAAGCCGCCACCGTGCATCTGGCCTGGCGCGAAGCCCACGGCGACAGCCCGGCCAGCCGCGCCGCCAACGCGCTGCTCGAACGCATCGCCCAACAGACCGCCGACAACGCCGGGCGCAGCAGCCTCGGCCGCTGAACACCCCTTCCATGTCGCCTACGCCTCTCGCGGGGCGGCGGCCGGCGCGGTATAGTCCGCTCCGCTTCAAATCCATCCGTATTCCCCCCAGCATGTCGCAGAAAACCTACAACGCCGATTCCATCACCGTCCTCAAGGGCCTCGAACCCGTCAAGCAGCGGCCGGGCATGTACACCCGCACCGAAAACCCGCTGCACGTCATCCAGGAAGTCATCGACAACGCCGCCGACGAGGCGATGGCCGGCTTCTGCAAAAAGATCGGCGTGACCCTGCATGCAGACGGCTCGGTGAGCGTGTCCGACGACGGCCGCGGCATCCCGGTGGAAATCCACCCGGTCGAGGGCGTCTCGACGGTCGAAGTGGTGTTCACCCGCCTGCACGCTGGCGGCAAGTTCAACAAGACCGATGAGGAATCCGCCTACCGCTTCTCCGGCGGCCTACACGGCGTCGGCGTGTCCGTCACCAACGCCCTGTCCCACCGGCTGGAAGTGGAAGTCGTCCGCGACGGCGGCCGCCATCGCCTGGTGTTCGCCGCCGGCGATGTGATCGAGCCCCTCGCCCGCGTCGGCGACGCGCCCAAGAAGGCCAGCGGCACCACCGTGCGCGCCTGGCCGGACGCCAAGTATTTCGACGCCGCCGACCTGCCCCGCGCCGAGCTGGAACGCCTGCTGCGCTCCAAGGCGGTGCTGATGCCCGGCCTGGAAGTCAGCCTGAGCATCGAGGGCGGCGACACCCGCACGTGGCTATTCGAGCACGGCATGCGTGGCTACCTGTCCGAAGCCCTGCCCGACGAACCGCTGATTCCACTGTTCAGCGGCGAGAAGTACGCCGCCAAGGGCGACGACACCTTCGCCACCGGCGAAGGCGCGTCGTGGGCCGTGGCATGGACCGCCGAAGGCACGCCGGTGCGCGAGTCCTATGTCAACCTGATCCCCACCCCGGCCGGCGGCACCCATGAGGCCGGCCTGCGCGACGGCGTGTTCACCGCCGTCAAGAACTTCATCGACCACCACGCGCTGCTGCCCAAGGGCGTCAAGCTGACCGCCGACGACGCCTTCGGGCGCGCCTCCTTCGTGCTCTCGGCACGCGTCCTCGACCCCAGCTTCCAGGGCCAAACCAAGGAACGCCTCAACAGCCGCGACGCCGTACAACTCGTCTCGCGGATGGTCCGCGACCCCTTCGAGCTGTGGCTCAACGAGCACGTGGAATACGGCAAGAAGCTCGCCGAGCTGGCCATCAAGGCCGCCCAGGCCCGCGCCCGCGCCGCCCAGAAGGTCGAGAAACGCAAGTCCTCCGGCGTCGCCGTGCTGCCCGGCAAACTGTCCGACTGCGAATCCGAGGACATCGAACGCAACGAACTCTTCCTCGTCGAAGGCGACTCCGCCGGCGGCAGCGCCAAGATGGCCCGCGACAAGGACACCCAGGCCATCCTGCCGCTGCGCGGCAAGGTGCAGAACGCCTGGGAAGTGGACCGGGAGCGCCTGTTCGCCAACGCCGAAATCCATGACATCGCGGTAGCCCTCGGCGTGGACGCCCACACCCCGAAGGACGATCCGGATCTATCCGAACTGCGCTATGGCAAAGTCATCATCATGTCCGACGCGGACGTGGACGGCTCCCACATCCAGACTCTGTTGCTGACCCTGTTCTTCCGCCACTTCCCCAAGCTCATCGAGAACGGCCATATCTATGTCGCCCAACCGCCGCTGTACCGCCTCGACGTGCCCGCCCAGGGCAAGAAACGGCCGCCGCGCCGCCTGTATGCACTGGACGACCAGGAGCTCGCCTCCCTGCGCGACCGTCTGGCTCACGAAGGCGTCAAGGCCGAGCACATCGAAGTCGGCCGCTTCAAGGGCCTCGGCGAGATGAACCCCGACCAGCTGCGCGAAACCACCATGGACCCGGCCACCCGCCGCGTGCTGCCGGTGCACGTGCGCCCCGACGCCTTCGACGACACCCTGCGCATGTTCACGCTGCTGATGGGCAAGGGCGAAGCCTCCGGCCGACGGGCCTGGATGGAGGAAAAAGGCGACTCGGTGGAGGCCGACATCTGATCTGCGTCAAGGGGAGACGCAATGTGTGATAACCCTGATTGACCATACCGGGCCGCATGCAAAGAATGGGCAAGCGGCCCGAATTGCAACTAAAGTTATAAGACACACAATGGGCCGCTGGCGGGCTTTCTCCCGGCCCCACGGTCGATCCGGTGCTCACGCCCAACCGGGGACGGCACCATTTCCTCCTCACTGGTCGGGCGAAGGTTCGTGCGTCTCCACGAAACAGACAGTGAGGAAAACCATGTCATCCATACAGCGTCACCTCGGCTGGGGGGCCGTTGCCGTGCTCGGCGCAGCCGCGTTCGGCACCGTAGCCCTGCACCGCGGCGAGACCATCAACGCCCTGTGGTTGGTCATCGCCGCGGTGTGTACCTATCTCATCGCCTACCGCTACTACAGCCTGTTCATCGCCGAGAAGGTGATGGAGCTCGACCCCAACCGCATGACCCCGGCTGTCCGCCATAACGACGGCCTCGACTACGTTCCCACTGACAAGTACGTGCTGTTCGGCCACCACTTCGCCGCCATCGCCGGCGCCGGCCCACTGGTTGGCCCCGTTCTGGCCGCACAGATGGGCTACCTGCCGGGCATGCTGTGGATCCTCGCCGGCGTGGTCTTCGCCGGGGCTGTGCAGGATTTCATGGTGCTCTTCATCTCCACACGCCGCGATGGCCGCTCCCTCGGCGATCTGGTCAAGACCGAACTCGGCCCGGTGCCCGGCGTGATCGCGCTGTTCGGCACCTTCATGATCATGGTCATCATCCTCGCGGTGCTGGCGCTGATCGTCGTGAAGGCGCTGGCCGAATCCCCGTGGGGCATGTTCACCGTCGGCGCCACCATCCCCATCGCGCTGCTGATGGGCGTGTATACCCGCTTCATCCGCCCGGGCCGCATCGGTGAAATGTCCCTGATCGGCTTCGTGCTCCTGATGGCCGCGATCGTCTTCGGCGGTGACATCGCTGCCAGCCCAACGTGGGGCCCGCTGTTCACCTTCGACGGCAAGCAGCTCACCTGGCTGCTGGTCGGCTACGGCTTCATCGCTTCCGTGCTGCCCGTATGGCTGCTGCTGGCGCCGCGGGACTACCTGTCCACCTTCCTGAAGATCGGCACCATCGTCGGCCTGGCCATCGGCATCGCCATCGTCGCGCCGAACCTGCAGATGCCGGCCCTCACCAAGTTCATCGACGGCAGCGGCCCGGTGTGGTCCGGCAGCCTGTTCCCCTTCCTCTTCATCACCATCGCCTGCGGCGCCGTGTCCGGCTTCCACGCACTGATCTCGTCGGGCACCACCCCCAAACTGCTCGACAACGAGAAGAACGCCCGCTTCATCGGCTACGGCGGCATGTTGATGGAGTCCTTCGTCGCCATGATGGCGCTGGTCGCCGCCTCGGTCATCGAACCGGGCATCTACTTCGCGATGAACAGCCCGGCCGCGGTGATCGGCAAGACGGCCGAAAGCGCCGCCCAGGCGATCTCCCAATGGGGCTTCGTACTGACCCCCGACATGCTGCTGCAGACCGCCCAGGACGTCGGCGAAAAGACCATCATCTCCCGCGCCGGCGGCGCACCCACGCTGGCTGTCGGCATGGCCCACATCCTCTCCAATGCCCTCGGCGGCAAGGCGATGATGGCTTTCTGGTACCACTTCGCGATCCTCTTCGAGGCCCTGTTCATCCTCACCGCCGTCGATGCGGGCACCCGTGCGGGCCGCTTCATGCTGCAGGATCTGATGGGCACCTTCGTGCCGTCCATGCGCAAGATGGACTCCATCTTCGCCAGCCTCGTCGCCACCGCGCTATGCGTGGCGGCCTGGGGCTACTTCCTGTACCAAGGCGTGGTCAACCCGCTAGGTGGCATCAACACCCTGTGGCCGCTGTTCGGCATCGCCAACCAGATGCTGGCTGGCGTCGCGCTGACCCTCGCCACCGTAGTGCTGTTCAAGATGAAGCGCCAGCAGTTCGCGTGGGTGACGATCGTGCCCACAGCCTGGCTGCTGACCTGCACGCTGACCGCCGGCTGGCAGAAGATGTTCCACGAGAACCCGAAGATCGGCTTCCTCGCCAACGCCCACAAGTACCAGGCTGCGCTCGACAAGGGCGAGATCCTGGCGCCGGCAAAGAACATGGACCAGATGCACCAGATCATCACCAACAACTATGTGGATGCCACCATGTCCGGCCTCTTCATCCTGCTGGTGGTCGCGATCGTCGTCTATGCCATCCCGGCCTGCCTGCGCGCCCTCAACGCCAACAAGCCGACCACGCTCGAAACGCCTTTCGAGCCGCTTCCGGCCAAGTAAGGAGCACAGTGTGTTCTCTGACCTCGCCCGCGTAGGCAAGTACCTCGGTCAGGCCGCCCGCCTGATGGTGGGCATGCCCGACTACGATACCTACGTGCAGCACATGCGCCTCAACCACCCGGACAAGCCCATCATGAGCTATGAAGAGTTCTTCCGGGAACGCCAGGAAGCCCGCTACGGCGGCGCCGACGGACGCCCGGGGCGCTGCTGCTGAGCAAGGCACGCGTATTCTTCGGCCGGCAAGCCCGCTTCTGGCGGGTTTCCGGCCGATTTTTCATTGAATCCGGACCATGACCAATCCCCTCGCCATTCCCCGCCCGCCGATCCGCGCCACCATCCTCACCGGCTTCCTCGGCGCCGGCAAGACCACGCTGCTCAACCGCTACCTGAACACGGCCGGCCACAAGAAGATCGCCGTACTCGAAAACGAATTCGGCGCCGTCGGTATCGACGGTGGGCTGATCGCCGGTTCGCCGGCCGTCGAAGTCGTCGAGCTCGCCAATGGCTGCATCTGCTGCAGCGTGCGCGGCGAACTGAGCCTGTCCCTCGCCGCGCTGGCCGACCGCCGCGACCGCGGCGAGCTGGACTTCGAACATCTGGTCATCGAGACCACCGGCCTCGCCGACCCGGCGCCCGTCGCCCAGGCCTTCTTCGTCGATGAAGGCGTGCGCGACCGTTACGAGCTGGACGGCATCCTCGCCATCGTGGACGCCGTCCATGCCGGCAAGCAGCTCGACGAGAACCGCGTCGCCGCCGCGCAGATCGGCTTCGCCGACCGCATCCTGCTGAGCAAGACCGAACTCGTCGAACCCGCCGAGCTGGAAGCGCTGGAAGCCCGCCTGCGCCGCATCAACCTGCGCGTGCCGATCACCACCGTCCCCGCCGACGCGGATGCCGTCGCCGCGCTGTTCACCCTCGACGCCTTCGTGCTCACCGACGTGCTGGAGCACACCCCGGGTTTCCTATCCGACGCCGCCCCCAGCGGCCTGCGCCGCGGTGGTGCAGAGCGCCAGCCCTTCGTGCGCCACAACGACGATATCGCCTCGCTGGTGCTGCATCACGCCGGCGACGTGGATGTGGGCCTGATGGGTAATTTCGTCGAAGAGCTGCTGCTCAAGAGCGGCAACGACATGCTGCGCTACAAGGGCATCCTGGCCGTACGGGGCGAGGAGCGGCGCCTGGTCTTTCAGGGCGTCCACCGCATCACCGGCTTCGACTACGGCCGCCCGTGGCAGGCAGGCGAAGCCCGCGAGACCACCATCGTCATCATCGGCCGGCGCCTCGACGCCGCCGCCATCGAGGCCGGCTTCCGCCTCGCCTGTCGCTGACGGATGGGGCCCGCCGATGCTGGCCCCATAATTGCTAAACCTCTCCGACAACAACAGAAAACCCCGGAGAGTTCAATGAGCGTTACCGCCCTCAGCGAGGACACCGTCGATTTCGGCGACGTACCCGACAACATCAACGCCCTGCTGCAACAGGGCGTCGCCATCCATTCCAGCGACCCGGCCCGCGCCCGCGCCTTCTTCCGCACGGCCATCGAGGTGGCGCCGGACGTACTGCCGTCCTACCGTTGCCTGTTCAAGCTGCAGAACAAGCTGCGCGATTTCGACTCCGCCTTCGAGACCGCCGTCACGGCCCTCGCCCGGGCTGCCGACCAAGCCGCCCTGCCGCGCACCTGGACCGGCTGGAGCCTT
Organism: Zoogloea sp. GDB6; assembly: GCF_056724105.1. Lineage (NCBI taxonomy): Bacteria > Pseudomonadati > Pseudomonadota > Betaproteobacteria > Rhodocyclales > Zoogloeaceae > Zoogloea > Zoogloea sp. GDB6. Next base: position 3,057,774 of record NZ_CM161497.1, read on the forward strand.
GCCGACGTCTCCGCCGCCCCGGCCGCACCGCGCCGCTTCCTGCTGCAGTTCCTGAAGGCTGTCGCCTTCATCGAACTGCGCCGCGACAACCAGGACGCCTCGGCCAAGGCCCTCGCCAAACTGCAGGAACTCGACCCCGAAGACGGTGCCGGCGGCTCGGTGATCGCAGCCCTCCTCGCCCACGGGGACGGCGCATGAGCGACACGCATGGCAGTCGGGAAGCCGACAAACCCCCGTTCTCGGTCTCGGAAACGACACATCGTGCCCTTGGCCGCCTGCTCACCCTGAGGGTCGGTAGCACCCTCACGGTGCGCCTCACGCCCCACGAGGCCCACACCCTCGCCCTCGCGATGGTCGCAGTGCGGGACGGCAAGAGCGCCGAGACCGAACTCTTCATGTCCCCCATCGCCAGCGACGCGATCTTCGTCGCGCCGGTGGGCGCGGACGGCATTTCGGTAGAGACGCCGGGCGGGCCGCAAGCCCTCGACTGGAGTGCGGTCGGCCAACTCGCGACAGCACTGTCGCCGGCGGCCGTGGCAGGGTGAGCGCCTCCGCGCACGACGGCCCCATCGACGGATAACACACATCTTCACCCCGCCGGCAGCAACAAAACCCGCGAGCGCTCCCTCCTACACACGTCGTTGACGTCTGTTGCAAACCGGCGGATGAATCATCGGAAGCATGCGAAGCATGCGCAGATCATCAACTCAAAGGGGCCCGACGCCCGCAGATATTGGCGCCAAAGTTCGTCGACTTTTTTTACACAAACCGGCCTTTTTTTCCGACGCTCTTCGGCACCTCATAAAAATTCGTTTTGAATCAGCATCCTGTATGCTATAAAATTCGCGGAACAAAATTTGCTTAATCTATTTTGAACATAAGCGTGCAAATGTCACGCCCCTGTAAATCAGGTGTACTTATATTACGTTCAACCGCGCCGACATACGGTGCCAGAACGAAGAGGTTTAGGATGAAACTGGAGCACTCGGAAAAATCGGTCGCACAACAAGGCAGCAGCGCCGCAGCGCCCTTGTTGTCCCGCCGCAAGCTGATAAAAACCGGTCTGGCCGGCGCTCCTGTTCTGATGGCACTCAAGAGCGTTCCGGCGCTTGCCGCAGAATGCAAGCGGCCTTCGGGCTTCTCTGCTTCCGGCAATCTCAGCCGCAACGGCACCACGCCCTGCTCTACCAAAGTGAACGGCGTCAGCTTCTGGACCACCTACGCCACCCAGAATCCCACTGACACCACTCTCGACAAGCTGTTCAACGAAGTCTTCAGCTCCACAGTTACCAAATCATTCCGCGAGATTCTCTCCTCCGGCTCGTCGATTCAACGCAAGATCGTTGCCGCCTGGCTGAGCGCCAATGTCGGCAGCACCTCGCTCTTCAGCGCGGACGAAGTCAAGAAGATGTGGGACACCGGTGTTGTGGCCAATGCCTACCAGCCTACGCTGGGCGTCACGTGGAATGCAGCTCAGGTGGAAACCTACCTCGACTACGTGCTGCTCCCCTGATAGCGACGCTGACTTTTGGTCCCGGCCGGCATCCGGTACTCCGCCAGCGAGACCCTGTTCGAAGGCTTGGCGGATGTACTCTGGAAAGACGTAGATGAAGGGTGGGTCCGCTACGACCCACAAGCCGGTGCAACCCTTCTGCTCGCCCCGGTCACCCGATTCGTGCTTGATCAGCTGTCGGTTCCCGGCCGGCAGCGCTCCGAAGACGAATTGATCCACGCCATCTGCCAGGAAGAGCCCGATGCAGCCCCGGAGGATTGCCGGCAACTCGTTGTGGCTGCCCTCGACGCGCTGATCGGCGCCCGCCTGATTCAGGCCGCTCCGAGCCATTCCCTTGAAAATTCGTGATCTTTCCCTGGCTGAATTCCGCGCGCGGCTAGGTGGAGACGGTATCCGACTGGCCACCGGACCGTTCAACTGCCGCCTGCAGAGCGGAATTCCCGAGCTCGCCGATGAACTCGCCCGGCTCTACGCCCATCATCCGCTGATCGACGACAAGCCCTTCATCGACTTCCATGTCGGTGTCCAGCCCGGCCATGGCCTGCGTCGATGGATTGCACCGCAGGCACGTTTCATCGTCGATGCCGTCGAGCCGTTCACGCCGCTACCGCGCGGCCAGGCCTTGCCGATGCTCGAATGGGGCCTGAACTGGTGCGTGACGGCCTACTGCCACCACATCCTGGTCATCCACGCAGCCTCGGTCGCACGCGGCAAGCACGCGGCCATCCTCCCGGCACCGCCGGGGTCGGGCAAGAGCACCCTGTGCGCCGCACTGGTCAACCGGGGCTGGCGCCTGTTATCCGATGAACTCACGCTGATCCGCCTCGACACCGGCCAGATCATGGGCCTCGCCCGGCCGGTGAACCTGAAGAACGCGTCCATCGACATCATTCGCGCCTACGCGCCCGATGCCTTCCTCACCCGGCCGATACTCGACACCACCAAGGGCACCGTCGCGCTGATGGCGCCGACCCAGGCCAGCGTCGAGGCCGTCGGCGAATGGGCCGATCCCGCCTGGATGGTGCTTCCGCGCTACCGCGCCGGCGCCGACGCGACGCTGGCCCCGATGGGCAGCGGCACCGCCTTCATGCAACTCGCCGACAACGCCATGAACTACCACGTGCTCGGCGCACGCGGCTTCAAGGCGGTCGGCGACATCATCGACCGAACGCGCAACTACAGCTTCGAATACAGCCGCCTCGACGACGCCATTGCAGTGTTCGACCGCCTCGCCGCGGAGGGCATGGCCGAATGAACCTCCTCATCGAGACCTACCGCGAACCCGAATCGATCCGCCGTCTCGGCACCGCCGACTGGGACCTGCTCGTCCGCCAGGCGCGCCATGCCAACCTGGTCGGCCGGCTGTTCCTGCGCCTGCAGAGCGCTGGCGTCGAAGCCGACATTCCGGAGCAGCCTCACAACCACCTGCTGTCCGGCGCAGTGATGGCGAGCGAACAGCGCCACGCGATCCGGCGGGAAGCCTGCTTCCTCCGCGAGGCGCTCAAACCGGCCGGCATCACGGTGATCCTGCTGAAGGGCGCCGCCTACGTCGCCGCCGGCCTGCCCGCCGCCCAGGGCCGGCTGTTCTCCGACGTGGACATCCTGCTGCCGAAGGAGCGCCTCGGCGATGCCGAATCCGCACTGATGCTCAAGGGCTGGGCCAGCACCGCCACCGACGACTACGACCAGCGCTACTACCGCCGCTGGATGCACGAACTGCCTGCGATGCGCCATGTCTTCCGCGGCTCCGCGCTCGACGTGCACCACACCATCCTGCCGCCGACCGCCCGCCTCAAACCCGATGCCCGCCTGCTGATCGAAGCCAGCGTCGCCCTACCCGATCTGCCCGGCGTGCACACCCTGTCGCTGCCCGACCTGATCCTGCACAGCGCCTCGCATCTGTTCCACGAAGGCGAACCGGACAACCTGCTGCGCGACCTCACCGACCTCGATCTGCTGCTGCGCCACCTGGCCCGTGACGACACCGCCTGGGACGGGCTCCTCGAACGGGCCGCACAACTTCAGCTATCCGGCCCGCTGCGCCTTGCGCTGCGCTATTGCCACCGCCTGCTCGGCACACCGCTCCCCGAGCGCATCGCGGCCCGCAGCCGCTGCCTCGCCGGCACGGGCATCGTCCAGCGCATGCTCGACGGCATCTACGCCCGCGTACTGTGCCCGCAACACCCGAGCACCGCCGATCGCTTCACCCCGCTGGCACGCCGCAGCCTCTACATCCGCGCCCACTGGCTGCGCATGCCACCGCTGCTGCTGGCCTACCATCTGGCGCACAAGGCCATCTTCCCGCCCAAACAGGAAACCCACCCGCTATCGACTGAACAACAGGGCTGACACGCGGAGGCGGCGCCCTCAGCGCACGCTGACGCTGATCCGGTCGTAACGGCCCTGCTCATCCATCGCGGTGATGTTGACACGGCCGGTTTCGGTCAGAGTTTGAATCAAGGGCTGGGTGGCGGGCCGGTGAGCGACCAGCCGGCCGTTGATCAGCCAATAAACCTGCCCACGCTGACCGCGCAGTTCGAGGCGGATCACCGGCGCCTGATCAGGGCGCGGACGCTTGATCACCTCACCGCTGCTCAGACCGACGATGCTCAGACCAGCGTCCGGCTCGGCCTGCTTCTGACAACCGGCATCCCACGCCGGCGGCTGCGCCTTGGCGCGCAGATCGGCGGTCAACCACGGGTCCAGCGCGGTCGGCCAATGCACGGCCTCGACCTGGCGGCGCGGGCGGGTACTGCACGCCGGCGTGACGCGCAGGCCGCTGACCGCATCGACCTCATAGGTGTAGCGCATTTCGCCGCTGCGCAGCCGGTCGGGAAAGGTCGGCGGCGCGGTGTCATTGAGCACCCAGGCGATGGCCTGGCGATGGCAAAGCGCCTCGTCCTCCGGCTGAAAACGCGTGCCGAGCGGCCAGCAGATCTTCTCCTGATGCACTGACGGCGGCGGCGTTCGGGTCGTGGCCGGCTGGCTATCCACCGCCGAGAAGATATCGACCAACAGCGGCGCCGCGATATTGGCGCCGAAGAAACCGGGGTTCGGCGTGCCGTCCGGGCGGCCGATCCACACACCGACGGTATAGCGGTCCGACACGCCGATCGACCACGCATCGCGGAAGCCGAAGCTGGTCCCGGTCTTCCACGCAATGCCGCGGCGGATGCCCGGCCCCTGCTCCACCGCGCGGCCCACCGGTCCGCCGGATTCGAGCACGTCACGAATGATGAAGGCCGCGCCGGGCGACAGCATGCGCTGCTCGACCAGCGGCTCATCCGTTCGGTAGCGCGGCTTGCCCGAGACGCCCTCGCGGGCGAAAGCCGTGTAGGCGCCGACCAGTTGTTCAAGCGTCGTACCGGCGCCACCGAGGATCACCGATAGATTCGGCGTTTCTCCTTTGGGAAAATCCAGCTTCAGGCCACCCCGCCGCAGGGCGGCAACGAAACGACCCGGCTCCAGCCGATCGAGCACCTCGACCGCCGGCACATTGAGGGACTTGCTCAAGGCTTCGGAAACGCTGACCGCCCCGTGGAAGGACTGCTGGAAATTGCCCGGCTGATAGCCGCCGAAGGATTGCGGCACATCGGCGAGCAGGGACTCCGAATGGATCAGCCCTTCATCGAGCGCCAGCCCGTACAGGAAGGGCTTGAGCGTCGAACCGGGCGAGCGCGACGCGCGCACCATGTCCACGAAGGCGAAGCGGTCGGTATCGCCGAAATCGGCCGAGCCCGCATAAGCGCGGACCTCCAGCGTTGCGTTGTCCACCACCAGCGCAGCCATCGACACCCGCGGCGGCAAGGCGGCGAGCCGGCTGGTGAGCAGCAGCTCGACGGTCTGCTGGGTCTGGGCGTCGATGGTCGTATCGATGCGCTGCCGGCCACGCGCCTCCTTGCGCAGCCGCTCGGCGAGCAAGGGCGCAAGCAGCGGATCGCGCGCCGTCTGGGCGATGATCGGCTCCTGCAGCGCATCGCGGATGTCGCCGTCCGGCCACACGCCGGCCATGCGGTGCACAACCTTGTCGCGCGCCACCCGCGCCCGGGCCGGCTGACGATCCGGCCGCAGGCGCGACGGCATCTGCGGCAGCACGGTCAGCAGCGCCGCATCCGCATGGCTCAAGCGTTTGGCCGGCTTGCCGAGATAAGCCCGGCTGGCCGCCTCGACCCCTTCGAGCACGCCGCCCATCGGCGCGTAATTGACGTAGAGGGCGAGGATCTCGTCCTTCGAATAGTGCAGCTCGAGCTGCAGCGCGCGCAGGATCTGCCGGCCCTTGCCAAGCAGCGTCCGCGACGTCGGCTCGATGATGCGGGCGACCTGCATGGTCAGCGTCGAACCGCCGGAGACGATGCGCCCATGGCGCAGCCACTGCCACGCCGCCCGCGTCAGGGCCAGCGGATTGACGCCGGGATGCCAGCGGAACCAGCGGTCCTCGTAGCGCTCCAGCGCCTCAAGATAGAGCGGCGAGACATCTGCCAGCGCCACCGGATGGCGCCACACATGGTCGCGGTCCGGAAAGGCCCGCAGCGGCGTACCGTCGCGGGCGACGATGAGCAGCGCGTTCGGCGCATCACGGCCGGGCACCGGCGGTGGAAAAGCATGGTCCAGCCCAGCCAATACGAGCAGCGCGAGCAGCACACCCCACTGCCAGCGCGGACGGCTCATCAGCCATCCGCGCCCGGCAACCAGCCATGCTGCGCGTTGCGTCATGCCTTACGGCTTGGCCGGCGCTGCGGCAGCCGGCTTGTCCTTGCCGTCGCTCACCGTCAGGGTCGCATCGCCAGTAGCAAGGCCATAGACGTCCGGGCGGTACATGTCCTCGGCATACAGCGGCGGGAAGACGAACTTGCCGGGGGTGACGACCCGTGCGCGGTAGAACAGGCTGAGCTTGCCGTGCAGCCGGGCGGCCACCACGAAGCGGTCATCGCGGAACTCGACGTGCTGGATGCGCGGGTCCTGCATCGCCTCGGCCGGGTTGATGCCCTCGATCGTCGTGCTGCCCATGCCTTCGCCCTGGACGATATTGAGGTTCTCGATCTCCAGGCCGGCCGGGATATGGTCCACCACCATGCCGGTATTGACCCAGCTGTGCGGATTGACCTTGATGCGCACGATGACCGATTCACCAACCTTCAGCGTGCGGCTCTTCAGCGGCGTGCCGTCGGCTTCGAACAGGTCGCGGCTCAATGCGATGGCGTCGTCGCGGTTGGCCGGCATCTTCACCGGATTGCCGCTCAGGCTGAGCTGCAGGTAGAGCTTGTCCTTGTAGGTGTTCCGGATACGAACGCCGCCCTGCAAGGCCGTTGCCGACAGCGGCCGGATCAGCGTGCCGGCACCGTTGATGACTTCCGGCGTGTCCTTGCCGAGCACTTCCGCCGTCCACCCGCCCTCACCTTCGCCGGCCTTGGTGAAATTGCGGCCAAGCAGGAACAGCGCGAGCTTCTCCTGGGTGCTGGTGTAACGGTTCTTGCCCAGCTCGGCGGCAGCGACGGCAACCAGATTGTCACGCCCGTCCACCTTCACCTTGTGGCGGTCGAGCAACGCGTAGGACAGCGCCGCATCCCGCAACGGGCTGCCGTAGTCACCCCACCAGTAGCCATTGTCACGGCTCTTTTTCACACCTTCAGCCAGCGCCGTCTGGGCGCGGGTTTCATCGCCCATCAGCTTGAGCGCCAGGCCGAGCTGCACCAGGGCCAGCCCCGAGTGCGCCTGGCTGCGGACCTCGAACATCTGGCGCAGCGTGGACAGCGGCGCCTTGGATTCACGGGCCAGCACATAGGCGCCGTAGGCAAGCACGCCGAAGCGGCCGGAACCGCCGAAGCGGTAATCCTGCCAGCCGTTCTCGTTGTAGCTCAGCTTGCCGGCCGGCAGGCCGGCCACGCCTTCCTGCAGGTACTTGAGCAGGAATTCCTGGGTCTTCTTCTGCATCGCCTCCGGCACCTGGAAGCCCTGTTCGCGGGCATCGAGCAGGAAGTTGCCGACATAGGCCGACAGCCAGTACTGGTACTCGGACACATTGCCCCACAGGCTGAAGCCGCCGTTCGGCGCCTGCATCGCGCCAAGCCGGGCGATGGCCTTCTCCAGCATGTCTTCCCGCTGCGCGCGGGTGTAGGCCTTGAGCCCGAACAGCCGGGCGCCCTCCTCGTCGATCAGCACATGCGGGTAGGCGGTGCTGGTCGTCTGCTCTGCGCAGCCGTAGGGATAGGTCAGCAGCCCCTGGATCGCGCTGCGCACGTCGATCGGCGCCTTGTTGGAGAGCACCAGATGCGATTGCACGGTGCTCCGGATGAAGCCGCCCAGTTCCGCGTCCTTCACCTCCACCGTCTCGCCCGGCCCGACGGCAAGCAGCTTGAGCACCTGCTGTTGCGGCGTCGCCGCCTGGACCTGCAGGCCGAAGCTGCGCTCCAGCTTGAGGCCGGCAACGCTGCTGACGTGGACCTGCACATCGGTCAGGCCGAAGGCGTTGCCGGCTTCGAGCGGGAAGCGCAGCGTCTGCTTCTGCTGATCCTTGAGGTCCAGCTCGCGCTCGGCGTTCTGGATCTTCAGGCCGTCCGCATTCTCGATGCGCACCTTGAGCTTCTGCGCCGCGCCGGACAGGTTGTGCAGATCGAGGGCGATGGTGGCGTTGTCGCCCACCGTCAGGAAACGCGGCGTCATCAGCTCGGCCACCAGCGGCGCGGCAACAACCGTCTCCGCCTCGGCATTGCCGAACTTCTCGGGTGCCGCGACCACCGCCATCAGGCGCAGCGTGCCGTTGAAATCAGGCACGTCGAGGGCGATCTCGGCTTCGCCCTGTGCGTTGAGCAGCACCGGCCCGGAGAACAGATCCACCAGGCGCACCTTCTTGGGCAGGCTCTTGGTCGCCTTCGGCGCGGCATCGCCACCGAACTTGAGCTTGCCCTTCTGGCCACCCATCTTCTCGATCAGACGGCCGTACACGTCGTACTGGTCGGCGCCGTAACGCAGCTTGCCGAAGAAGTGGCCGTGCGGGTCGGGCGTCGTGTAGCGCGTGATGTTGAGGATGCCCACATCGACAGCGGACAGCGTGACCACCGCCTGCTGGCCGGCGGCGCCGGGCGCCTTGACCTTCACCTTCAGGCGCGTGTCCGGCAGCATCTTCTTCGGCGCATCGAGACTCACCGCCAGCTTGCGCTCGCCCCGTTCAAGCGGCAGGTGCGCCAGGCCCAGGGCCCGCGCCGGGGTGACCTTCTCGCCGGCACTGCCCGGCCGCAGCACGCTGACCGACACATACAGGTCGTGGCGCTTCCACGCCTTGTCCACCGGAATCTCGACCGTCGTGCCATCAAGGGCCACCGGGATGCGCCTGACCCACAAGGTCTTGTCCGCTTCGACGGTGATCAGCGCCTCGCCGGCGTGCGGCGGCGTGATGCTCAGCTTGGCGGTTTCGCCATCCTGGTAGGCCGGCTTGTCGAACTTCAGCGCGACGCGGTCGGGGCGGACGCCCTGGGTCTCGTCACCACGGGCGCTCCAGCCGGCGTAGAAGCGGTATTTCGTCGTCTGCTGCGTAGCTGGATCGGTGATCTCCAGGCGGTAACGCCCGTATTTGACCGGCACGCCGAGCTTGCCGCGTCCGCCATCGGGAATGCTGACGCTCGCGGTGTTCACCAGCTCGTCGGTCTCCGTGAAACCCGAATGCCAGCCCCGTTGGTCGTCGAAGCGCCAGTAGTAATCGCGGTTCTCGCGGAACAGGCGGACCGGCAACCCACTGCCCGCGCTCAACTTGCCCTCCGCATTGGCGCGCACCACCTCGAACTGCGCGATGCTGCCTTCGCGGGCGTAGTCGCCGGTGAACAGCGGGCGGACACCCACCAGCACCGGCGCCGGCCAGATCACCCGCTCGAAATTGCGCACCACCGGCCGGCCGCCGCTCTCCAGCAGGCTCAGCGTGGTCCGCACGGTGTAGGGCGACCGCTTGTCCTTGGCCGGCGCGAGATCCACGTCGAGCGCCAGCTCACCGTTCTCGTCGAGCTGGCTCTGGTCCAGTTCCACGCGCTGGCGCTGGCTCTCCTCATTGGTGTCGCCAAACTCGAAACCGGGCAGCTTCTGAGCCAGCGGATTCTTCTGGCGCTCGAAGACGGCAACCCCGAGCAACTGGTTGCCAGCCGCCGGCGCGCCGTAGAGATAAGCACCCTTGACGGCGATGGTCAGCGTGTCATTGGGCGACACCGTGGCCTGCTTGCTGGCCAGATCGAGCTTCATGCGCTCCGGCAAAAACTCCTCGACGCCGAAACGGAAGCTGGTGATGGCCAGCTTGTCGGCCGGGTCGGCACGCAGCTCCAGCGTCCATGACCCTGTCGGCGCATCCACCGGCAGCACGATGCGGTTCTGGTAATAGCCGCCCAGCTTACCGTCCGGCTGCCAGGTGGCAGTGAACTGGCTCTTGCCGTCCGGGCGCCTGAGGATGGCCTGGATCGGCTGCGGTGGCACCGCGCGGCCGTCCGCATCCCGCGCCAATACGGACAGATCGAAGCTCTCGCCCGGTCGATACAGGTTGCGACCCGAGTACGCAAACAGGCGCACCGGCCGACCGGGTAGGCCCGCGATGTCGTATTCCGAAAGATCCAGCGCCGGCTCCTTCAGCGCGATCAACGAGATCTGCTGGCCGTTACGCGCCAGAATGAGCTTGGCGGCAGCCGGTCGTTCGGCAAAGGGGGCTCTGCCGTTGCTGTCGGTCTCGGCACGCGCCAGGACCTTGGCGTTCTCATCCATCCAGGCCACCTCGACCCCCGCCATCGCCTTGCCGGTGGTCAGCGAGCTGACGTAGGCATCGGCCCCCTTGGCGAACAGCCGGGTACTCAAGCCGAGATCGCTGACATAGAAATAGGTGACCTGATAGTCGTAGCGGAAACGGTTCGGCTGGCTCATCACCGCGATGTAGATGCCGGGCTCGCGAAGCTCCTTGATGTCCTCGACGGGAAGGAAAGTGACGTTGCGCTTGTTGGGCTTCTGCTCGGTCAGGAAGCGGCCGGTGAACACGCTCTCCGTCAGGCTGTGCAGATTGTCGAGCGACCAGTTGTCGATAGCCCCCTTGAGATCGGTCGCGCGCCAGTCCTCGTCGCCGTCGTATTCTTCATCGTAATCGTAGCCGTCGTTGTTCTGCTGGCGCTTGCCCCGCTGCGGACGCGGCCCGCTGATCACCTTGTCGAGGAAGCGTGGCAACTGGTCCGGCTTGACGCGAAGGAACTGGACATCCACCTCCGGCACGTTGACCGTAACCACCGGCAGGCCGCCATTCTGCTTGGCCGGCAGCACCATGCCACGGCTGGCGAAGTAATAGGCCGGCGAGACGACGGCGGTAAGCACCGAGTAACTGCTGGCTTCCGCCAGCGTCTGGCCGGCCTTCGACGGCAGCCCCGCCGCCACGCGCACCACGTAACGGGTTTGCGGCTTGATGTGCGGGAAATACAGGATGCGCGGGTTGTCCCCCACCACCCAGGCGCCCTTCACCAGCTTGCCGCCGTCGATCGCCACATCCGCCGGGGCCGTACTGACCTGCGGATTGCCGCTGCCGGGCGTGCCCTCGCCCTGATTGTCGGCGTCCTCGTCGTCTTGAGTGTCCGGCTTGGCCTCACCCGTGCGGGGCGGCATCTCGAACACCTGGATCGCCCCGTCGTAATCCCGCCGCGCATCCATCGGATGCGTGAAGCTCAGCGCCAGCGCCGGCGAGCCCTCGAAGTCACGATTGGCGAAATCCGCAATCTGGAACGGCCCGTCCACAGACTCCGCCTCATCGGATTGCTGCGTCTTGGCGACAAACACACCCGCCGCAGCGAGCGCGGCAAGAACCAGCAGCAAGGGCACCAGCCCGAAACCGCGACGCGATAGATGACGCAACATCGACTTCTCCCTCGAGCCCACTCAATCAGAGCACGCATCATGACAAGGGATGTATATTCCATCAACATTGATCAACGATGAAACCCGCGGCTGAATCGTTGCGGGCGCAACATTAAGTGTTGCCGGCGCATTCATCGATGTTGACGCCACAACATTCAATATTGGCGGCTGGATATGTCACGTGCCGCCGTCAACAGCACAGGTTGTCTCCGCCACATCGAGCATTGCGACACCCCCACTCAACACAACGGTGTCTACATTCAATGTTCGCGGCCGCACATCAAACACACCAATCTGGACCACTCATGCCATGGCGCGCGCATTCAGTGCTGTGGCAACGAGATCGAATGTTCCCCCGGCAACACGCTCCGTTCACCTGACAACATGCTGGGTTGCCAGGTGAACGGAGCGTGTTGCCGGAGGCTATCAAGCAGTTGCCGAGTGCACAACGATCAATAGGACTGCAACATAGACCTTTCAGTCATCATTGCTTGACCGCCCTGCCCGCTCTTCACGTCTCTCAGCTCGCCGAGCATGGATCGCCTCGGTCAACTCACACATTTCCCCCGCGATCATCGCGCAAGCCCACAGGTAGTTCTCCTGACAATCCGCATCCATGCGCCGGAAGACGTCGCCTGCGTTGCCATACGTCATCGCGAGAAGCGCCTGGAGCTGAGCCTGATCGGGTGGCGGAGCAATCTGCAGAGAAGCACGCGAGTGACGCAGTGCATAGTGAGACCGGAGAGCGGTATGCCATTCTGCTAAAAAAACACGCTAAAGCGAGAGTCGAAGGAATGACAACAAGTTGTGACTCCCTGCTGGTGATGCCTATACCGTGACGTACCGGCAACTACCACGGATAAATCCAGGTTTGCGCGCGGGCTATTTTTTACTTTCATCACTCCAGGCCTCATATGAATCCAATTAACATCAAAGAACTTTCCTTTTCATCCAAGGCGAGCATCTGCTGGAGCTTCTTTTGGCGAGGCACCCTCGCCACTCTCGCGTCGTCACTATGCGGTGGTCTACTTGGCGGGATTGTCGGTTTCTTTCTTGGCCTCATCGGTGCCGTCAAGGCTGCGCCCATTATTGGCGGAGCCTTGGGCCTGATCTGTGGTGCTTATTTTCTATACCTTCTCCTATGCTGGCTCCTATCCTCCCGTCTTGGGAGTTTTCGGTTGGTTCTAATTCGCACGGAGGAAAAAATATAACCCTGAGTTCGAGGCGACCTACGCGACAATTCGCGCAGGTCGCTCAACTCTTGATCTCAAACTCATTCGAACAAGATGACAAAAAATATGAACATCAAATTCATTGCAATCGCAGCGTGTACTGGCTACGGCATCTGGTTTGCAGCTATTGGAGGAAAACAGGTTACCTCAGAGCATGTTGAAGCCTTGTACAGAGACTATGCATCCGCTTTCGATCGCGGTGATGGCAAAGCCGTGTGCGACATGTTCAGCGATAATGTGCATGGAAGGTTCCGCAGTACATTCCGCGCAATGCCCGTAAATGAGGTCGTCAGCAAAGCGGCCGCCTGCACATCAGTCGATGACTTCTATCGCTCAAAGAAGCAAATGGAGGACGCCGTCGGACACGAGCTCTACACCAACATCGAATACACCATCAAATCTATCTCTGTCGCTCCTGACAAGAAGTCGGCGAGCGCCGAGGTGCTGATGGAAATGAGAATTGGCACAGAGCAAGGAGCACTTCTCGACATGAGATCCACCCAAATCGACATCATTAAACGCAATTTTGGCAAAGCTCAGTTTGTGCAGTCCGACGGCTCTGTCAGCTTCTACAAATAGTGTGAGCACATCCGGGGGAGATGCTTTACACCATCCCATCCTATTCTATTCCATTCCATTCCATTCCATTCCATTCCACACAACTCCATTGAAATTCCTCCGGGACCTGCAGGCTGGACGTGGGGTCTGGGCTTCTTGCATCGGCCTCCTAGAACGTAGATGTCAATGACTACCACTCGCGGCTTCCTCGCTCTAATGGCATTGGCGCTTGCTCATTCGGCTTCGGCGGTTTGCCTCAATCCCGACACATTTGTTTCTGGGTATCACGTTCCGCTTAATGCGGAAGTCCGCTCTGCCATGTTCATTGCCGTTGGCACGGTCATCGGCGCAAAGCCAATTCAAGAAGACGCAAGCGACCCTGATGGTGTCACGGCCCATCTCTGGGGCGTCAAGCTAACCCGACAACTGAAAGGCCGCGCACCTCGGAACATCATCATCGTCAGAGTCGAGAATGACTCGGGGCGCTATCTCATGTCCGCCGGGGAGGAACACTTGCTGTTTCTTACCAAAGAGAAAGGGTTCTATTCTGTGAACAGCTGCGGCAACTCATCGTCGCTGGCGAACGGTCGCGCCGCGCTCCAACAAGTGAAAACGGCATTGAGAGAGCAAAGAAATGCGCCTTAACCATCGCTTCGAGGGGACCGCCTGCCGGCGCTGCAGTCAAGATAGGACGTTAGGTGTCAACAAATGGACGCACTTCGAATGCTTATCGTGACCGTGATTTGCGGTGGGCTTGTCTATCTGCTTGGTGGCACCGTTGTGTCAGGATTGCGCACAGGCCGTATCGCCCACACTAATAGCTCGTCGTTTTGTGAGCGCCGTAAAAATCCATTCACTTATTGGGCCTTGGCTGTCCTTTTCTCGAGCATGGCTCTCGGTTGCATATATGGTTTGGCTAAGGTGGTGATTGATGTTCTTGGCATTTTATTCGGCCATGACATTTAACATCTCAATCAACCCAACAGCCCAAAGCTGCGCTCCGGCGGCAGGCTATTTCCAACGTTAGACCGCATGACCCACCTTCGCCTTCCTGCCGGAACCGACGTAGCCGAGATGGCGCTATTTGATGTTGACGCGTTGCCGCAGTCCAACAAGCCGAATGAGTCGACAGTCGCCACTCTTGCTGAGTCCAAGCATCTGATTCGTTTCCCGACGGGCGCTGATGGTGCGTATTTGCTGCATTTGTTCGTAGACGAGTCGGTCCCCCAAGAGGTACAGCGTTATTGTCTTGCCGAAGACAAACTGGTCGGGACCTTTACCACGGAGAAGGGAAATATCGCTTTCGGCGGAATCGAATCCACGTCCTCCGGCTTCAAACCAAATCGCAATATCAGATCCGACGGAACAATCACGCCAGGCAACTACAGCTACACCGCCTTCCACACAGAGTTTCCCGACGAAATGGTCACGCATGCGCTTCAAGTAGAGAAAACACCAGGAGAACTTTGGCTTTCGCGATCACCAGTGCTCCTAGTCCTGTCAACTATCGCTATAGGCGTGTCGCTTGCGGTTTCACAGCGGTTCTTAGAAGCCGGCGGGGCCTTTCTGATTGGCTACTTCGGGGTGCAGTGGCTTCGCCGCATACCTGCATATCAATCTGTCGCTGCTAGACGCGACGCGGCGCAGCTCGAGTTTCCAAGCATCGTCGTAGAGATGCGGTCTAGCCCTTCAATCAACCAGACGTCCAACGGGCTTTGCCCCTCGGACGCCAGTTATGTCAAACGCTAGAGCGCTTCCAATGGATATCTACGCAATCGAGAGTTTTTGCGAGCGCTGGATCGATTTTGGGTTCCATTGGTGGTGCTGTGGCCTCATGGATTGCTATGAGCAATCTCCCGCTCAAAAAGGCGGCGCGGCGCCGCTCACCTCCACGTTAGGTTTCAATGAAAATCTGGCGCCCCAAAAATCGATGGGAATGATGGTTCGCTTTCGCGGGCGCCTTGCTGGTCTTGGCTCCAGCCGTCTCGATCGGTTGCCTCAGGGACAACTTGCCAACCGCGCTGAGGCCGGAGGCTGCAATGGCTAGCGCATCGAAACTTAACAAATCGCCAAGGACCTTCCTGTCACATACCGCCGTCCACGAAACAAGTTGACGTCGCAACATTAATCATTACGACGTCAACTTGTTATACGGCAGTTTCAAGATTCGATGTTCACCACGGAGCTTCAAGTATCAGCGTATTGAGTGTTCACCCGGCAACATGCTTGCCTGCCGGGTGAACGCAGCATGTTGCCGGCTGCTATCAAGAAGTTGCCGAGCGCTCGATGATCAAGGGGGCGGCAATATGAACATTTCCGCCATCACTCCTTGATGTGCACGGCCCTCTCTTCACGCCACCTCGTCTGAATCGCCTCCATCAGTTCCCGCAGCTCCCCCGCAATCATCGCGCAGGCCCACAGGTAGTTCTCCTGACAATCTATATCCATGCGCCGGAAGACATCCCCCGCGTTGCCATGGGTCATCGCAAGGAGCGCTTGTAGTTGAGCCTGTCGCGCGGTGAGTTGATCGGTGAGGGCGAGCGCGTCGGCCGTGCTGGCAAGAACATAAATCGGGCTCGCGGGGGCGGGAAAGCGCATCGGCGTGCTCATGCCCTGGCCCTCCTCGTCACGTGCGACGAATGAGCTGAATGTGAAGCGAAAGAAACAGATGCAATCGGCACGCGCACGTCTGCGCGCCCTTCGGCGTGAATGGTCATGAGGTGTTGCTCCTTTGCTGCGATTTGCATATCCACAACCCACTTCTCACGGTGGGCGGCGGAACCGTGCGGGGGTGAGAATACCGGGCAAAGGAACCGGCCAGCCTTGCGGCTGCCCCGCACGGCCCGCCATTGGACAGGCGCAGCCATGCTCCGACAAGAAAAAGCCGCGTCGAAACGCGGCCTTCATCGGCCTTTGCAATCCGGGTTCTCACGCCCGATCACCATTGTCTAGGTGATGCGGTGGAGTATCGAACCAGTGCTGGACGACCGTCAAGTGGAACGATTGAAGGGGCGGCAAAGCAGTCCGTGGAGATGCACGCGAGTGACGCAGTGCATAGTGACGCCGGAGAGCCATATGCCATTATGCTGACAATCAGCAGACGTGAGATAGGGCAGATGATGAAGGGTTGTGACCACCTGTTGCTGACGCTTGGAGTCGTCAACTTCACGCTCTGGGCATCATCAGCGTTGTCCTCATTTCTTTGACCAGTAGTATCTTTCGGGAGGATATATGTCTAAGAAGTTGGTAGCTGTATTACCGTTCGCTATTTTCGTCTCCGCCTGCTCTACCTACACAACACCCAGATATGCAATAAACGCTGACACCAATGTGGCATTGAAATCGATTGGTGCGTCGAACGTAGCCGTTGGGTCATTTTCCGGCCCAGGCGCGTTCAATACGAATTGCCGTGCTGCTGGGCCCCTCGCTCCGCCGGATGGTATGTCACACACCGCGTATCTCAAGAAGGCTCTTGAGGATGAGCTCAAGGTTGCTGGGGCACATGCTCCAGCAGACCCAAGGGTTATCCTGAGTGGCACCGTCAATAGACTGGAGTTTTCATCCGCCCGCGGGCTCACCGGCGGCTCTTGGGACATCGATGTAACTTTGAAGTCCTCAAACGGAAAGAGTATGGCTGCGATGGAGCACTATGAATTTGAAAGTGGCTTCGTTGCCGATACCGCCTGCAAGCAGACTGCCGAAGCGTATATGCCGACTGTTCAGAATCTCATCGGTAAGATCGTTCGCTCTCCGGAGTTCAAGACTCTACTCCAGTAATCTTCGGCCTGATGCCCAACCCTGCGATCAACCGGACCGTCGTCAATCTGCGCTTGCCGATCCCCTCCGCCACTGCGTGGCTCCGGCGGCCGGCTACCCAACGTTAGGCGCCTCATGACAACGCCTCTGCTCACGCTCGCCGCAAATGGCCACAACTGGCTCACTTTCGAGGCCTACGATACGGCGCAATGGTTCAGCGCCGTTGAGTGGCTAAAGCGGCACCGGTTCGCTGAGGCTGGAAAGCCAGTGTTTGGTGCTGATGAAGCCATCCTTCCGTCTTTCGTTCGGGAAGGCGTCTGCATTGCCGCGGGCTTTGACAATTGGTCAGGAAACTACCTTCTGGCACAGTGCCATGAAGGTGATCAGGTCATCCTGCAAATTGCATCCCGAGTTTCGGCGGAGGATCGGCGGGCACAAGGGTGAAGAAGCGGTGGCTGAGTTGCGGTACACGATGCAAGGCCAAATGAAGCGATCGGCGCCTAACCCTTTCTAAGGACTTCCCCGTCAAGCACCATTTTCCAATGACCGGCCGCCAGGCCGGTTTTCCTTTCCTGCCTACCTGCTCTTGTTTCCTGACGCCTGCACACACGCGACGGATCGGACAGACAGACTGCCTCTCTCTAATCGGCCTTGATCGGGTCTCACCCCCGGGGCCATGCGACTAACCGCACCAGCAGGCCTCAATCGTTCATCGGCGGGATCAGGGAAACAGGGATCAGCCGTTTCCCTCTTTGATCCGCCATCAGGTTAGCCAGGCGCTCTGCTGGTCGGTCTGACCTGCGTCGGCGGTGATGAGCCCGACGCCGGGCAGATCGTTCCTCCACCCACCCCACGCGCAGACTGTGCCAGGCCCAGACGTTATGCTGTGCGGCCCCAGTGGTGGGCGCTGCCACACGCTTCCATGCCGATCATCGTGCCCGCAGGCAAGGTGCCGAGCCAGGTCAGAAAACCCACCCGGTTGAATTCCCGCCGCTCCACGATCCGACCGGCGCAATCCGCAACACAGGCCACGAAGACGTTCTTTGCCAGATCCACACCAACCGTCGTAGTATCCATTTTGACTTCCCTCCTCGCCGTTCAGATTGAGCTTCAGCAATTCGATCTTGGCACTTGGATGCCGGGTGGCAAGCCCACCAAGTGGGTGGGGGAAGTCCTTTTGTAGTCCATCGAGAGGACGCTTTCCGACCTACGGCCTCCAAGCGCCTCTCATGTACGTTAGGCCCCACATGACCAGTGCCGAGATTGACGACGCGATCCTTGCGTGCCTCAGTAACAGGTGGCAGAAGGTTGCAATGGTCATCGGGGTCGTTGGCAAAGCTATCGCGTCGCCAGAGCGAGACGACGAATTCGACAGAGTCGCCAAGCGTATATATGCTCTGGTGCGCGCAGGTCGGGTTGCTGCGGCCGGAGATATTAAGCGCTGGCGTGAAAGTGAAATCCGTCTTGCTTAGCTGGCGGTGTGAGTGTGTGGCCTAACACTTCCATCGAGCGGCGGTTCAAAGGCCGCTCATGTCAAACGTTGGCCCCCATGAACAGCACCGCTACCGAAGTCGGTCTCTCCGCCTCACAGTGGTGGGCCGCACGCCGTTTGCGTTACAACTTGGCGCTGCTGGTTGGCGCCGTCGCTTCCTTCCTGAGTCTTGTCGCCGTCGGCTGGGTATTCGCGGCCCGTCTGCCGTGCCTCGAAATCACGCTCTTCTCCATTGCAGTTGGCGGCATCCTGCTTCTTGTCGGACTTGGCTTGGCCAATCTCTGCTATTTTCTTGGCCCGTTATCGGAACGTTGGCTGCATCCCAAGAATATCCTTGGGTTCCGGCGTCAGGCTTTCTTGCTTGGCACAGTGTTTTCGCTTGCGCTTATCTTTCTGCCCGTTGCGGGAAACCTTGTGGTCGCTGTCTTCGCTCCGGCAATAGGCGGTCAGTGTGAGTAGCGCATGTGGCCCAACCCTACAGTCAACCGGACCTCGCGCGAAAAGCCGTGCAGGCCGGTTACCTAATGAAATGGTCTCCCCCGCTCGATAGCATGACACTGACGCCCAGGTAGCCATGGGACTGAGATCATCAGGAGGATGTGACATGAAACAGATTGTCTGTATCGGTCTCGACATTGCCAAATCCGTCTTCCAGCTCCACGGAGTAGATAGTCACGGCAAGGCGGTCTGCAGGAAGACCTTATCCCGCGGTGAAGTCCTGACTTTCTTCGCCAGCCTGCCGTCATGTCTGGTCGGCATCGAAGCCTGCGCCGGGTCCCACTACTGGGCCTGGGAACTGATTAAGCTGAGGCACGATGCTCGGCTCATGGCGGCGCAATTCGTCAGCCCCTACCGCAAAAGCGGCAAGAACGACGCCAACGATGCCGAAGCGATCTGCGAAGCCGTGGGTCGGCCCAACATGCGTTTCGTTCCGGTCAAGAGCGAAGAAGCACAAGCCGTCCTGGCGGTTCATCGCGCCCGTGCACTGACTGTTTCGGAACGCACCGCCCTCATCAATCAGGTGCGCGGCCTTGGCCCGGCAAAGCGAAGCCGCCCAACGGCTGATGGCCATCGAGGGGATTGGCCCTATTTCGGCAACGGCTCTGGTCGCCAGCGTAGGCAACGCGCAAGCCTTCAAGAACGGGCGGCAGTTTGCCGCCTGGTTGGGGCTCACGCCCCGGCAACACTCCAGCGGCGGCAAAACCCGGCTTGGCGCCATCAGCAAGCGAGGGGATGTGGTGCTGCGGACCTTGCTGATTCACGGCACGAGATCGATCTTGCGCTTAACGGCTGGCAAGGAAGACAAGAAAAGCCGCTGGGCCGAAGCCTTGAAATCGAGAGCATGCAACAACGTGGCTGCTGTTGCCTTGGCGGCCAAGAATGCCCGTATCATCTGGGCGATGCTGGCTCGGGGAACCGAGTACCGGGTAGCCGCCTGAACAAGGCAGGCTGCGGATCTTCAACTGCAGTACCCGTGATTTCCCTACCGTAGGTTTGCGAGCGAAAGTGTTGATGGGATGACGGATCAAACCGACACGAAAAGAGCCTGATAACGTTGTTGGCTGAAGCCAGGCCGTTAACCTAATGAGGCTTCCGTGGTGCGTATGTCATCAGAGCCAGCGCCGACGGGTGCCATAGTAGGCCGGATAGATTCCTGCAGGCTTGTCCACCAAATCAACGGCACGTTCATCTTGCAAAATTGGGGGAGTCCATAGATAACGTTAGGTGGCGAGAACATCATGGACTCCATTACAGCAAGTACCAAATTTCGCGGCATTCGCTCCGATGGGGAAGAAATTGTTATTCACCTTGAAATCGGCACACCATTTCTCCGAGCAAAATACAGCCAAGACGATTGGGCTTGCCCCGTTTCACTCACTCCGCTGCACCAGAAATTAGCTGATGCAACGGGCATCGACTCATTTCATTCGCTTTGTTTAGCGAGTTCTTTAGCACTCGATTTATTGCAGGGCTTTATAGATGATGGCGGCCGCATCCTGTTTGAAGACGGAACCGAGGTGCCATTACAGGCATACGCCTTTGGCATTGCCAACAAGGGGGCAAGCAATGCCACCTAACATTGCGGTCAAAGCCGCTCCCTTCGGTCGCTGGGCGGCACAATGATCTTGTTTCTCTCGTCAGTCTTTAGTCGAAACCTTCAAGCCGGGGATCGGGTTCGGCTTTTCGGAGGCTACGACATGGAGCCCCGTTGGCTAAATGGCAAGGAAGAGTTAACGGGAACGTGCGTCACGTTCATCAAGGGACAAAACAAACAGCCTGCTGCCGTAATCGAGCTTAATGAGCCGATCTCGTGCGAGAACGTCACAGGAAAGATTGTCGTCCTTGAACTCAGGTACGTTGGGGCTTCTTGGGCTAGCAGAGAGACAGTGCATGTTGAACTCTGCGACTTCGTGCCAGAAAACAAATCCTGGAAAGATCGGAGGCAAGGTGTCTGGACCGAATCTCATGCGAGCTATGAAATTCTCTAGCGTAAAGCCGCCCAACCCGTCATTCCAGCGGACCGCCCTCGGCGTCCACTGAATTCAAACGTTGGGCGTCATGAAAATCTCACTCTCTGAGGCTTGGGCAAGAAGATATCCGGTTGCCACTCCGGCACAAGTGCGAGGGGTGCTCGCGGTCAATTTTTCATATTGGCAAGGTTTCGGTGGTCGTATTGTGGCCGGGGAAGTTGTGCTTAACGTCAGTGGCGGGTGCGAGTCCGCATCGTTCCAATCTGAAGCGCAATGGCCCCAGGAAAACCTTGAAGAGTATGTTGTCGAGGGCATTACGGATGCCATGTATCAATTTGCAGGCGTACCGGTTGGTCTTTCGGTCACACTCAAGAGCATTGGCTGGCACGAAATTAATTCGTGTGGCAATGGCTTCTACTTTGCTGCACGCGAAGCTATGTTTTCTGCGTTGAGGATTCTTCAAGTGCCGAGAGTCAAGCCGTGATGCCCAACCCTTCGTTGCAGGGGACCTGGCGCATAAAGCCGCGCCAGTCCCCATACCGTTCCACACAACTCCATTGACATTCCCCCGAGACCTGCAGCACACCAGAAGCAAGCCTTCACTTCAGTCTGGTATACCTTGCTCTTCCGCCATACCATTTCATCGACGATGGCATGGCAATGATTCTTGAGGGGAGTTGGGCGATGGATGAGTTTGCTGGGGCGGACGTAGGCGATGCCCGTCTGATGCGGCTGGGACGCATCCACCCCGAGCTCCCCGCCAGTGCCGTGTTCGAGCAGAAGCAGATGCGCCGGAGGCATGCGCTATGAATTGCGTGGAATGTAGAATCCAATCTCGAAAATGAGACCATGAGAGATCAAACAACGGACATCAGGCTGGACGTGGGGTCTGGGCTCTTTGCATCGGCCTGCTAACTTAGGTGAGGGCTTGCCAATGACTCCCGGCCATTTGCATCTACTGCTGGTCCTTGTGGCTTTTCCTTCTGTGGCCTATGCCCATGGTGAGGAAGCTGTAATCCTGTTTTTTGGGCAGGGCGCAATTGTCATTCTCAGCTCGGCAATTTTCGCTGTTCGTCGTATTGCTCTCATGGGGAGGATCGCTGCATTTTTAGGTGCCATTGGTGGTGCTGTGGTCTCATGGATTGCTATGGGCAATCTCCCGCTCAATGAGTATCAAGCGTTGGTGACGCTCTCATTTCTTGTCTTCCCGATACTCGGCTTTCTGCTCCCTCTCCTTGTGCTAAAGCTGGCAACTCATGCGCGAGCGAACCCCTGTCCCTGCGGGTCGCCGGGCGCTTCGCCAAAAGGCGGCGCGGCGCCGCGCCGCTCACCTCCACGTTAGGTTTCAATGAAAATCTGGCGCCCCAAAAATCGATGGGAATGATGGTTCGCTTTCGCGGGCGCCTTGCTGGTCTTGGCTCCAGCCGTCTCGATCGGTGGCCTTGCTATCGCGCAAGTTCTTAATGCCGAGTATGTTTGGTGGCTCGGCCGAATTGCCGCGGGACTCCCCGCCGTCTACCTTGTTCTGGTTAGCAGGGTCGGCCCCGCTTGGAAGGTCTTGTTTGTTCCCGTCGTGGCCGCAGTTGTGATCGTGACCTACGTCCCTCGCTCATCATGCGGCAACGAAGACCCTCAGGGACAACTTGCCAACCGCGCTGAGGCCGGAGGCTGCAATGGCTAGCGCATCGAAACTTAACAAATCTCCAAGGACCTTCCTGTCACATACCGCCGTCCACGAAACAAGTTGACGTCGCAACATTAATCATTACGACGTCAACTTGTTATACGGCAGTTTCAAGATTCGATGTTCACCACGGAGCTTCAAGTATCAGCGTATTGAGTGTTCACCCGGCAACATGCTTGCCTGCCGGGTGAACGCAGCATGTTGCCGGCTGCTATCAAGAAGTTGCCGAGCGCTCGATGTTCAAGGGGGCGGCAACATGAATTTCCGCCATCACTCCTTGATGTGCACGGCCCTCTCTTCACGCCACCTCGTCTGAATCGCCTCCATCAGTTCCCGCAGCTCCCCCGCACTCATCGCGCAGGCCCACAGGTAGTTCTCCTGGCAATCTACATCCATACGCCGGAAGACATCCCCCGCGTTGCCATGGGTCATCGCAAGGAGCGCTTGTAGTTGAGCCTGTCGTGCGGTGAGTTGATCAGTGAGGGCGAGCGCGTCAGCCGTGCTGGCAAGAACATAAATCGGGCTCGCGGGGGCGGGAAAGCGCATCGGCGTGCTCATGCCCTGGCCCTCCTCGTCACGTGCGACGAATGAGCTGAATGTGAAGCGAAAGAAACAGATGCAATCGGCACGCGCACGTCTGCGCGCCCTTCGGCGTGAATGGTCATGAGGTGTTGCTCCTTTGCTGCGATTTGCATCTCCACAACCCACTTCTCACGGTGGGCGGCGGAACCGTGCGGGGGTAGGAATACCGGGCAAAGCAGTGCTGGATGACCGTCAAGTAGAACGATTGATGGAGCGGCAAAGCAGTCCGTGGAGAAGCACGCGAGTGACGCAGTGCATAGTGACGCCGGAGAGCTATATGCCATTATGCTGACAATCAGCAGACGTGAGATAGGGCGGATGATGACGGGTTGTAGTCCTTGTTACTGACGCCTTTATGAAGACGGAGCGCCAGCAACGCCCCATGGCTCAATCCAGCTCTACATATGTGGAAAGACGAAGACGACAACACGTGAGGATTTTCAGTGATCGATGTTTTTGAAAACAGGGACTTGAATGGGTTCGGCAGCTTAGACGACTGTCGTATAAGCTGCTCTTGGCGACATTTGTCGTCGACTTCACGTTAGGTTTCACCAAATGTACCAATGAGGTTCAGCAAGGCTTTTCGGGAGGCTTCTCGGTTTTGGCCATCTACTATTTATATCTCGGACGGTGAGCTACGAGAAGGCAATGGCGGGTATTTCCCCACCTTGTCCAAGTGTTGGAACGAAGCTGAAGATCACGCTCGTCATTGGAGCGAATGGCACCAAGTAATGGTTTGGGCCATTTTCTGTGGGCTACACAGAATGGCCGTCCACGCTCGCAGAGCGGGAAAGACAAATATTTCCAAACAAGAAATCGACAAAATCTACGTCGAACAAAAATTCTCGGAAAGCATCTTCGCTACCCATCCAAGCTATCCTAGGCACATGAGAAAGTCTTACTTCAATGATCTCCGTAAGCAATCAAAAACCTAACATGGCATTCGGCGGCCGCTGAATTTAAACGTTGGGCGTCGCTCCTATGAAATTTCCGCCACGTTTCGGTCAAGCTCTATTGCTGCTCATCCTCGTGGCATTCGCGCGTTCCGCGTTCAGTCAGGCGGGGCCAGTTATGTTCGGCGGAAATAGCTTCGATTCAGCAGAAGTACCAATCTTCCAGTCGAGGATCTTCCGAGTCCCGGACGAAGGTCAAGCCCATGCGCTTGGCTTACTTGGAAAAAAGGATTTCGTCCCCCTGTCCGGTACATCTCTTAAGGCGCTTCTGCCGCAAGCGAAGCTCGATATGCAGCAAATGCTGTCCGCTCAGGCATCAGCTGCGGATGCTTACGCGAAAAGGCGTGAAACCGAGGCAGCTATGCCGTTTTTTGTGAGCAGCCGCGGTTGGATGCTCAAAGACGCAACAGCACATCGCGACCTTGCCCGCTACACACGGGCGTTGTCGCCTGAGCTTCACCCATACTTGGTCAAGGCCCAGGCATATTTCGATGGTACTGGGGGCTTTACCGTCACGCTCCATGGTAACCGGCTGTCAGTGCTGCACGGCTCCCTAGGTCACTCAACACCACCAAAGCACGATGTTGCAGTTGCTATATTTCTCGAACGAGAGATCGTCGCCGTCGATGTGTCTGCAGCCATCGCCGAATGAACCCGCGACGCCCAACCCATCATTCCACCGGACCTGCGCGAAAAGCAGCGCAGGCCGGTGAATTCAAACGTTAGGCTTATGTCCGTGCATATGCGCCAGCAAGAATATGAGGCTCTCGGCATGCAGGCTCGTTGGCTGAGCGCAGAGCATGCAAAGCATGCAAAGCATGCCTACGAATACGCCCTGAGTTTCAGCAGCACAAAGAGGTATGGGCTCAACGAAGAAACCGTCTCTGCCATTGACCGCATTGTTATCGAGAGCTACTCAGTAGCAGATCAGTGGCTAAAGAATCGTATCAATAGCGAAGGCACGATTCAGATCGTGTACAGCGACACAGAAGCTTGCGTCGTAGAAGCTGAGAAATTTCTCCAAAACTGGAAAGATCTGTTCGTCCCTAGTAGAGATGATGCCGTTGTCTTCCACAATTTAGAACGAACAGTCCTGTTTTACTGTCACGAAGAAGAGCTAGAAGTCGGGCAAAGAAACCAATGAAATTTCCGCCTAACAATTCCGTCGTAAGGGACCGCCTTGCAGGTTCCCTTCGCGGCTTCGCCGCTACGGCGTCCCCTCACGTCAAACGTTAGAGGGCAAGGTCGTGACACCGAAACCCGTTCTGGAATTGCCACCTTTCGATACGGGTCAGTACGAAAGCTGTGAGTTCAACATGGCCGGAGGCGATGCGACGCTCAAAATACTCGTTGCGGAGTCACCGGCTTTCGCAATCGCGTTTCGCCGAGTCCGCTGGCATCGTTACACGCAGCTGCACAACTGCCCTGCATCGTGGGTTCAACAAGCATATTTTCGCCTTGTCGAAATTCCGCCTCAGGAAGCCCTTGCGCAATACGTGGTGGCCGACACCTCGGCTGTAAAACCGTATGGCGAGCTTCATCACTACCGAATTTTCCTGGACGAAACTGGTTGCCATGAGGTCTTTGCTGAGGCCGCGCGTGCCCTCTAACAAGTCCGTCAACGGGACGCCAAACTGCCGCGCAGTTTGGTTCCCTCCGCTGCGCTCCGGCGCCCATTACGTCCAACGTTAGGAACAATGTGAATATCGTAATCCTTTTAGTTGTCTTGATCCTGGTAGTCTTCCTTGTCGGTGCCCTGGTGAAATCTGCTGGGTATCTTGTGAAAAGATCGAAGATCTCTTGGAAGCACAGTTTTATCTTTGCGGCGTTGCTCCTTCCCGGAACAGTGATACTCGGAGTTCTTAGGAAGATACTTCCATTGGATTTGCCAATCGTGGTCAACGTCGGAATTTCAATTCTTTTGGAAGCGCTGATGGCGAGCGCCTACCTCGGAAGTCGCGCGCTGGATCAAGATGGGAATGCGGTTGGTAGCAAGCGGGCTGCTGCTATTGGAGCAACCCTTTGTGCCTTTGGCCTGACTGCCGGAGTCATAGCGGGTGTTGCAAAATCCATTCTACATATGCCCTAGCCATTAATTCAACACGGACGCGCTGACGCGCGCCGGTTAATCGTCACGTTGGGCGGCCCATTAAGGAATCTCTGAACAAGCCTCAATAAACGAGGCGACTTGTCCGGCCGAAGCCAGATTTTTCATGATGCGACAACGAAAGTGCCAATTTCCCGCCGATTTCCGGGCTTTCGATTCCCGGTGGTGCCCTTTGGGAGCGCGGCGGGCGCACCTATCCCGCTTACGTCAGCATGGCTCGCCTCGCCAGATAAAGATTGGTCAGCCCAACCAGGGTGAAGACCTGGGCCGCGTTCTTCGCCAGGCCCTTGTAGCGCACCTTGGTATAACCGAATTGCCGCTTGATCACCCGAAAGAGATGCTCCACGCGGCTGCGGACCGAGGACATCTTGTGGTTGAACCGCTTATTCGCTTCGGTCAGCGGGTGCTTGGTAGTGGATTTCAGCGCCACGCCCCAGAAGACACCCGCCTTCCGGGCCGCCCGCTTCAGGCTGTTGTCGACGTAGCCCTTGTCCCCGAACACGGCTCGGTCATCTTCGCGCAGCAGGTTCGGCAACAGGCTCACATCGGCTTCATTGGCAGCCGTGACCGCTACGGTATGGACCAGGCCGCTGTTCACATGGGCGCCGACATGAACCTTCATGCCGAAATACCACTGGTTGCCCTTCTTGGTCTGGCGTATTTCCGGATCGCGCTGCTTCGCCTCGTTCTTGGTCGAGGGCGGAGCATGGATGATGGTGGCGTCGACCATGGTGCTGCCCTTGAGCAGCAAGCCCTTCTGTTCCAGGATGTCGTTGATGGCGTTCATGATCGCCGCCGTCAATTGATGCTTCTCCAGCAGCCGGCGGAACTTCAGAATCGTCGTCTCGTCCGGCATCGACTCGTCGAACAGGTCGAGCCGGGCGAAGGCCCGCATGCAGGCGACGTCGTAGAGGGCGTCTTCCATGCCGGGATCGGAGAGGTTGAACCACTGCTGCATGAAGTAGATGCGCAGCATGGTCTCCAGGCCCCTCGGTCGGCGCCCCTTGCCCGCCTTCGGGTAGTGCGGCTCGATCAGCGCCACAAGCGCCGGCCACGGCACCACCGTTTCCATCTCTTCCAGGAAGCGTTCGCGTTTCGTCTTCCGCTTCTTCCCGGCTTCGGCCAGCCTGGCAAAGGAGATTTGCCTCATGGGTGTCAGTGAATTCGTCTGTCGGCAATGCCGGCAATTTTACCAAGCCCAGGCTATGCTTCTGGCTTGATCAGGGATTCCCTAGCACGTTCGTCACCATGAAACTCGCAGCCATCCTTCTGCTCGTCGGCGCTGCCCTCCTCGGCTACGCATGTTCCCTTGCACCATACAAAGATGCAGCGCTCTTCACGGAACGCTACATGGCTCTATCAGATGGCCAGAGCAACGAGTATTCGGCACTCCGAGATGAAATGCTCACGCCAAAGTATCAACTCCAGGATTACGGTGGCACCTTGGTTGGACTATCGATCAGTGTTCTCCTTGTTTTCCGTCACGGTTGGCGACAACTCAAGTCGCCTAAATCCCGCGCCGGATTCTTTGGGCTCGCCGTCGCTGCACCATTGCTAACGGTCAGCGCCTACGTCTTCGATCTATTGCAGGGGTATGCCAGAGGCGAATTTCCTTACTGGGCAGACTCAATGGCCATTCCATTGATGGGCGTACCTGCTCTGCTTATGATCTTGCTGGTTTGGTCTGGCGCGCACCTGGCGTTTCTTCGCCGCCCTCACCGTGCCGAACTGCTGTCTCGCGCATGGTCGCGACAAGCCAATTGGTGGTTGTTGGCTGTCGCCGTGGTAGCCGCAGTGTTTGTGGCGCTATCCGCTGCCACCGGCCAGTACTGGTATGCCATTCCTGGCTCCCTCTGGTTCTACTTCTACATTTCGCTAGCCGCTTCCCGCCGCTTGGCCCATGACGCAGAGCATGAAGCGAAACCTGGAACTACGTAAAAACCAATCCATGTGCTCCGAGGAATTTTCATCGACCTGTCAGGGCTTTTGTACGTGGAAACGGTGATTGATCTATTCAACGCCATCAGGGGTGAGTTCCCAAGCATTTACGAACAGGCTGATGAATTTCACGTCCGTCTTTTTGGCGACGTTGATCCAGAGTTCGCTTATTCGTGGTTTGAAAGCTTGGCGAATGCACTCAACGCAGAAATGAGTAGAGAGGCTGAGGCTCGCATCCATGCTCCGCTCTTCAACTACGTCAGCAGCTTGTTTGCGACCGCGAGTCCGTCCGTTCGCAATTGCATCGACGTTGCATTTGTCGAGAACTTGTTTTGGCAGATTCCACACGTCAAATGTGCGCCATATTGGCGACAACTCCCATCGCCCCTTCAAAGACTCTACCTTGACTTCCATCACCGCGAGCCTTAACGAACTCATCAATGGGACGCAAAAACGCCACGCTGCAGAACTCGGAATTTGGACGGCAAGATCATGATCTCCAATACATTCGAACAAAACGGTTACCTCATGACCTCACCATTGCTGAGTGAGCACGATTGCCAAACGCTCGAAACCAACGTGGCCTCGATTGCAATCTCCATGGCCGGTAGCCGCTCCCTGCTTGAAGCAGATTGGTGCTGTTCGCTGGCAGGTGATCTCAAGAACCACTCGTCTCTTTCGCCCTTTCTGCCCCAGGATTGTGTGGCCGTGCAGTGCACCTTTTTCGAGAAATCAGTTGATCGAAACTGGCTGGTATCGCTTCATCAGGATTTGAGCATTCCGGTTGCCGAGAGAATCGATCACCCGGCCCTCACGGGCTGGTCCGAGAAAGAGGGGAATATCTTCGTGCAACCGCCCGCAGAGGTCTTGCGGGAAATTGTTGCTGTTCGCTTGCACGTTGATGAGTGCTCTTCCAATGATGGGCCGCTCAAAGTCGTGCCAGGCTCCCACACCCATGGGCGAACCAGCCACGACACCGCCCTCGCCCTGCGCGATACCCTCGGCGAGGTAGTCTGCCCCGTTGCCCGCGGCGGGGCTTTGCTCATGAGTCCGTTGCTGCTGCACTCTTCCTCAAAGGCCACAGGTCAAAGCCGGCGCAGGGTTCTGCATTTTCTGTTCGCCCCTCGTTCATTGCCCTTCGGGCTGCGGTGGTGCAATGCCGTCTAATCAGCGGATCGGTGATCAAGGAGACAAGTGACGCAGTGCATAGCCGAATTTGAATGGACGCCGAATAATTCCAAAAACATATCCATTCAAGCTTTATTGCACTCATGAACGACAGACAGTTCGATGCCCTGGTCGGCAGACTGGAGGGGCAGGCCCAGCAGAGTCCCGGCCTCTACAAGCTCAAGGTATTGCTGCTCGCCACGCTGGGTAATGCCTACATTGCCGTGATGCTGCTGGCGATCGTCGCGGTGTTGGTGGGGCTGTGCGCTTACATCATGGTGCTCAAGGCCATCGGCGTGAAGCTGATCATCATCGCCGGGTTCTTTCTGTGGATGGTGCTCAAGGCGCTATGGGTCAAGATCGAACCTCCCAGGGGTACGCCGGTCGATGCGGCGCAGGCGCCCGAGCTGTTTGCCATGGTGAATGGATTGCGCCGGCAGTTGGGCGCCCCGCCCTTCCATCACGTGCTGATCACCGACGATTTCAATGCCGGGGTTGTGCAGTCGCCGCGCCTGGGCGTCTTCGGTTGGTCACGCAACTACCTCCTGCTCGGCCTGCCCTTGATGAAGACGCTGACGCCCGACCAGTTCAAGGCCGTGCTCGCCCACGAGTTCGGCCATCTGGCCAAGGGACACGGACGCGTGTCGAACTGGATCTACCGCCAGCGCTTGCGCTGGAGCCGCCTGCTGCATGCGCTGGACGCCGACGACAGTTGGGGCAGCCTCCTGTTCAAGCCCTTCCTGAAGTGGTTTGCCCCCTTCTTCAGCGCCTATACCTTTCCGATGGCGCGGGCCAACGAGTATCAGGCGGATGCCACTGCGGCAAAGCTCACCTCTTCACGGACAGCGGCTGAGGCACTCACGAGCGTCAATGTGGTGGGCAGTTTCCTCGCAGAAAAGTACTGGCCCGGGATTCACCGACACGCCGACGAGCATCCGCAACCCAGCTTTGCACCGTATTCCGGAATGGACCACGGAGTCTCCACCGAACTCGACGAGGCGTCGGCCAAAGCGTGGCTGGAGCGGGCCATGGTTCAGCAGACGGGCTCTGCCGATACACACCCGGCACTGACCGACCGCCTCAACGCCCTGGGAGAATCCCCACGCCTGCAACTGCCGCATGCGGGGCACACCGCGGACCGGCTGCTGGGCAGCATGCTGGAGATCGTGACGGAGAACTTCGACCAGCGCTGGCGGGACGCTGTTGCGCCATCCTGGGAGGAACGCCATCGGGAAGTGCAGGACGGTCGCCGTCAACTGGCCGAACTCGATGCCCGTGCCGACGCAGGCGCCGAGCTGACTGTGCAGGAGGCCTATGATCGCGCGAACCTCACCGAGACCATTGGCCACAACCCCGATGACGCGCTGACCCAGTTTCAGGCCCTGCACGAACGCGTGCCGGACGATGCATTGGTCTGCTTCTCCCTCGGCGCCCGCCTCCTGAGCCGGAACGATGCCAGTGGCTGCGCGTTGATCGAGCACGTCATGCATCTGGATGAAAACGCAACCGCAGACTGCTGCGAGTTGCTGCGTGACTACCACTGGCGCAATGACCGCCAGGACGAAGCCCATGCGTGGCATCAACGTCTGGTCGAACGCGTCACCCTGCAGGAGGCCGCCGCCAAGGAACGCAATGGGGTCGCGATCGGCGACCGCTTCGAACGCCACGGCCTTGCCGAAGATGATCTGACCGCCCTGCGCAACGCGCTACGAAACATCCCGGGCCTTCGCAAGGCCTACCTGGTCAGGAAACGGGTCAAACACCTCCCGCATTCCCCTTGCTTCGTCTTCGGCTTCAAGACGTCCCGGTGGTATCAACTTGACAATGAGCGCCGGGCCAGAGAGGTCTTGCGGCTAATCCAGGAGTCCGTCAGCTTCCCCGGAGAGACGATCCTCATCAACCTCGAAGGCAATAACAGCCGGTTCGGCCGCAAATTCAGCTGGATGCGTGGAGCACGGTTCCTGTGATGCAGCAGCGCTGCCTGATGATCTGCCACGAGGTGAAATCATGATGATTGCCATACGTCGCCTGGCCGCTCTTGCGTTTGCGCTGGCCGTCTCGACCTCGACCTGGTCCGCTGACTTGACGGGACAGTGGGACTTGAAAATCGAAGATAAAGACCACCGCGTCATCACCACGCTTGTCATCGAATTTACAAACGAGACGGCGCGGTCCTGCATCGCCGGAGGCTGGCGACGTGTAAACGTCGTGTCCGCCAGCACGAAGGATGCGGATTTCTATCCTGTGTCGGATCCACAGTCCTTTCGCATCAAGGACGGCCAGCTGACGATCGGACGCAACCAGATATGCGACAACTATCTGAGGCTGCAAGGCCCTCTG
This sequence comes from Zoogloea sp. GDB6, assembly GCF_056724105.1. Taxonomy (NCBI): domain Bacteria; kingdom Pseudomonadati; phylum Pseudomonadota; class Betaproteobacteria; order Rhodocyclales; family Zoogloeaceae; genus Zoogloea; species Zoogloea sp. GDB6. The sequence goes on from NZ_CM161497.1 coordinate 3,089,428, forward strand.
AATGGCGAATCGGCTCGTGGCGACTATTACGGCTTTAGCATCGGCGGCTCATGGCCGCTGGGCTTCTTCACGCTGGACAGGAGAGGAGCTGCCAAGTGACATCCTCCTCCGTCCTCACAGTACTCAGGCAATGTCAGCCTTCAAGATCATGCGAGCGACATTGCACCATCTCCATGGTGCCCAACCCATAATGAAACGACTGCTTCTCCTCGCCGCATTAACGCCTTTGCTTACCGCCTGCGTCGGTGCTGGGGTGATCTCAAGTCAGACAGAAACACCAAAGCGCGCAACGCTGGCGAAGAGTCGCGGCAACATCATCCTTCTGGCGCCCAATACAAGTGCCCCTACCACGGACAAGACTGCCGTAAGGAAAGGCTGGGGCGAGCCTGATCGCATCGAACCCCGCGGTGAGTTGGAGCGTTGGATCTACAACAAGGATGTGGCCTGGACCGGCGTGCTTCTATTTGCCGTGATCGTACCTATTCCACTGCTCGTTCCGGTTGGACATGACCACTTGGCGATCGACTTCCGCAACGATGTTCTTGTGAACATCGAGGCAAGGGGTCAAGGGAGCAGGCTGGCGTTTTGTGCCATGCCACTTCTTATTCCGCATGCAAACGGCTGTGAAGCTGGAAAGTATCCTGAAGACGATCAAATTGACAGGAGCTTCATCGACAAAGACGGAATCCCGCTCGTTGAAATCGATCCCAAGCACTGATGGGATTTCGGCCATTTTAGCTGGGCTTGGTGAAGCCTCGCCAATTTGCGGCCCCCTGCTCAAATTCAACATTGTCCTCATGAACCGAGAGAACCATCATGCGCAAGGTAGTCATCCTTTTTTTGGCCCTTCCAGTTCTCATCACAGGCTGCACCACATTAATCACACTCAGCGAAGCCGAGACAAAGAACAAGATTTACTCCGGCACAATAAGACAAGCTGACCTGAAATGCGGCCACGGCACTTGTTTTGACTTTCCATTTTCGCTGATTGCCGACACCGCACTATTACCTGTGACAATCCCTTGGACAGTCTTCAATCTGGCAAGTGGCGATACAACGTCAAACAGAGAAGGCAGGAATAACATAGCCACACTTCCTTTGGAAAAATGATTGACACCCGGGCCAACTCATAACTCCACACAACCTGTTGAGACAATCCCTGCCAACTCTTAATTCATATCACACTTAGAAAATGGAAAACAAATTTGTCAAATATAACGGAATGGCGGTAATTGAAGGCTGGCCCGAGAAAGTTGAGTCTGCGCAAAGGGAAACCACCTACATTATTGGTCGCAAAAACTATCCCAGAGTTGCGTACGGCAGCGAAGAAGAGGACTGGGGAGCTGACAACGGACCTTGTCATGACTGTGCAGTTATTAAAGGTCAATTACATGTCCCAGGTTGTGACGTTGAGCGTTGCCCCGTTTGTGGCGGCCAGGCCATGTGCTGTGACTGCGAATACGAGGGCGATGAATGAACCTCCTGAGATTACATGCCGTCCTGAATTGCTTGAGAGTCTGGAACGCGTATCCGGACTTTAGCAGGCGTCGGTCGAATCCAGGATTCCGGCCAATCATCCCTGCGGCCAGTGAAGAAACAGGCCGTTTCGGCGAAGCTCGATCGGCTGTACGCCGATGGCGGCCGACCGTCGATTCCGCCGGAGCGGTTGCTCACGGCGCAATTGCTGATCGCATTTTACTCGGTGCGCTCGGATCGGCAGTTCTGCGAACAGCTCGATTACAACCTGCTGTTTCGCTGGCTCCTCAATCTGCCCCTGGAGTCTGGCGGTCCAACATCCGGATCAAAATGCTTCCCACTGGTTGAGGCGATGTCCTGCATGGGCCGCGCCATCGTAAGCTCCTGACCGAATCCATTCACTCTCATGAGGAAATTTCCCGAGATGGACATTCCACGGATATTCAACATCGCTGAGAGCGCTCACCGCATCCATAACCCGATCACACCCGAAAAGCTTGCCACGCTCGGTGCAGCCTTGCATCTGGAGTCAGGGGCTCGAGTGCTTGACCTCGGCAGTGGTTCGGGGGAGATGCTGTGCACTTGGGCGCGCGATCACGGCATTGTCGGCACTGGCATCGACATGAGTGTGCTGTTCACAGAGCAAGCGAAACACCGTGCGGTCGAACTCGGTGTCGCCGATAAGCTCAAGTTCATCCATGGCGATGCCGCCGGCTATGTGTCTGAGGAGAAGGTCAGCGTGGCTGCCTGTGTCGGTGCCACCTGGATCGCCGGGGGCGTTGTCGGCACCCTTGAGCTTCTGGCGCGGAGCCTGCGCACCGGAGGAGTCATCCTCATCGGCGAGCCCTATTGGCGGTATTTGCCGCCGACGGAAGACGTCGCCAAGGGGTGTCTTGCCAACTCGATCTCTGACTTTCTGATGCTCCCCGAACTCCTCGCGTCTTTTGGCCGTCTTGGCTACGACGTCGTTGAAATGGTTCTGGCAGACCAAGATGGCTGGGACAGGTACGAGGCCGCCAAGTGGCTCACCATGCGCCGATGGCTTGACGCCAATCCCGGCGACGAGCTTACAAATGAGGTTCGGGCCAAACTGACATCGGAACCCGAACGCTACACAACTTATACGCGCGAATTCCTGGGCTGGGGTGTGTTCGCGCTGATGCCACGATAAGACACGATAAAGAGTGGCGAGGGCAAGCTGAAACGGTTGCACCGCGTGCTTGTCAATCAAGCTCATCCCGCAAGAGGCGCCAGGACACACTATGTCAACATTCGGAAAACAAGCCCTCCTCGTAGGTGGTTTGTTCAACGCGACAACTGCATTGGTGCACCTCGCCTGCATCGCCTTCGGTTTCTGGCTTGTGTCGTCTGGTATTCGTCTTGTCATTGGGCTCGTGCACGCCTACGGCGTCATGGCGCTATGGTCCGCACAGTGAGGCTTGACCCTCACGCCACGTAAGCCCTCAGCCTTGTCGCACGCATGAACCGGAGAGCATTCGATGTTGCTTAAAGTGGGCGATCTCGCCAGGCGTTGCGGGCTGACGGTCCGGACGCTGCATCACTACGACGCCATCGGCCTGCTTGCTCCGTCTGCGCGCTCCGAGGCCGGTTATCGCTTGTATGACCGGGACGACATTGCCAGGCTGCATCAGATCCAGGCCTTGCGTCGTTTCGGCCTGTCCCTGGCCGACATCGGGGCTGTACTGGCAAGGCCCGACTCGTCGCTTGCGTCCATCGTGCGGCAGCAGATCGACATGCTCGACAAGCAGATCGAGCAGGCGATGGAGCTGCGTGATCGTCTGTCCCGCTTGCAGGGCCAGTTGCTGCGGGGCGATGAGCCGGAGCTTGCCGAATGGCTGACAACGCTGGAAAGGATGACCATGTACGACAAGTATTTTTCGCAGGACGAACTCGCCCGGCTGCCCCTCTATCAGGGTGGCACAACGGCGGAGATGGAATGGCGGGCCTTGGTGGATGAGGTGCGTGCCCTGATGGAGCGCGGGCTCACGCCGCAGAGTGAAGAAGCACAGGCGGTGTCGAAGCGCTGGATGGCGAGGGTCGAGCGCGATACGGACCGGGATCCGCGTCTGCTGGCCAAGCTGAACGCGATGCATCTCAAGGAGCCTTCGGTGCAGGCCCAGACCGGCATCACGCCGGACGTGCTGGCCTTTGTGCTGCAGGCCAACGCGGAGACGAAGCTGCGCATCTACGCCAAGTATCTGTCGCCCGAAGAGTTCGCCTTCATGCGCGAGCATTACGGCCAGCACACTTACGAGTGGCCCGAGCTGATCGGGGCGCTGCGCGAGCACCTGGAGCAAGGCAGCGCGCCCGACGCCCCGGCAGTGCAGCAGCTGGCCCTGCGCTGGCTGTCCTTGTTCCGCTCCTACGCAGGTGACAACCCGGAAACTCACGCCAGGATCCGCCTGGCCCATGAGAAGGAGCCGGAGCTGATGGCAGGTAGTCTGATCGACGCGGCGCTGTTGGGCTTCGTGAAGGACGCCGTCGCGCATCTCAAACCGCGCTGAGTAGCGTGTGCGCAGGCCATCCGCAGCGCGGATGTGCCTGTCACAGGCCCTATACAGCAGGCGAAGCGCGGTGCCTGTGGTATTTTTGCGGCCTTCGTCGCGCCAAGCCCGGCGCGCGCAACTCCGGCGGCCCCTGCGCCGCCTGCCGCAACACACAGCACCATGAACGAAACTCCGGATCTTTTCGATTCCCTTCTGCCGGAGGCCAACGAGCCGCCGGCACCGCCGCCGCCCCCCGCGGCCCCCTTGCAGGGCAGCGACGACGCCCTGCCCCTCGATCAATATGCCGAGCGTGCTTACCTCGCCTACGCGATGAGCGTGGTGAAGGCCCGCGCGCTGCCGCAGGTCGAAGATGGCCTCAAACCGGTGCAGCGCCGCATCCTGTTCGCGATGAACGAGATGCGCCTGTCGCCGGCTTCCAAGCACGTGAAGTCGGCCCGCGTGGTCGGCGACGTGATCGGTAAGTACCACCCCCATGGCGACAGCAGCGTCTACGACGCGATGGTGCGGGTGGCCCAGGATTTCTCGCTGCGCTATCCGCTGGTGGATGGCCAGGGCAACTTCGGCTCCCGCGACGGCGATTCCGCAGCGGCGATGCGGTATACCGAATGCCGCCTGACGCCGATTGCCGAGCTGCTGCTGTCGGAGATCGACCGCGGCACGGTGGATTTCCGCCCCAACTACGACGGCGCGTTTGAAGAACCGCAGCTGCTGCCAGCCCGCCTGCCCTTCGTGCTGCTCAACGGCGCGTCCGGCATTGCGGTCGGCATGGCCACCGAGATTCCGTCCCACAACCTGCGGGAAGTGGCCGACGCGGCGATCCACGCCATCGAGCATCCCGCCGCGAACGTGGCCGACCTGATGCAGCACATCAAGGGCCCGGACTTCCCCGGCGGCGGCCAGCTCATCTCGCCGGCGGCAGACATCCGTCAGGCTTACGAGACGGGCCGCGGCAGCCTCAAGCTGCGTGCGCGCTGGGTGATCGAGGATCTGGCCCGCGGCCAGTGGCAGCTGGTCGTCACCGAGCTGCCGCCGGGCGTGTCGGCGCAGAAGGTGTTGTTCGAGATCGAGACGCTGACCAACCCACAGCCCAAGACCGGCAAGAAGTCCATCGACGCCGACCAGGCCCAGCTCAAGGCGCTGATGCTCGGCGCCCTCGACCGGGTGCGCGACGAGTCGGGCAAGGATGCGCCGGTGCGTCTGGTCTTCGAGCCGAAGAGCCGCAACCAGGACGTGGCCGAATTCTCCAACCTGCTGCTGTCCCACACCAGCCTGGAAACCTCCGCCTCGATCAACCTGGTAATGATCGGCCTGGACGGCCGGCCGGGGCAGAAGAACCTGGCCGACATCCTGCACGAGTGGGGCCGCTTCCGCGTCACCACGGTGCGCCGCCGCTCGGTGCATCGCCTCGGCCAGGTGAACGACCGCATCCACATCCTGGAAGGCCGCCACATCGTCTTCCTGAACATCGACGAGGTGATCCGCATCATCCGCGAGTCGGACGAGCCAAAGCCGGCACTGATCGCCCGCTTCGATCTGTCCGACCGTCAGGCCGAGGACATCCTGGAAATCCGCCTGCGCCAGCTGGCCCGCCTCGAAGGCATCAAGATCGAGCGCGAGCTGGCCGAGCTGCGCGGCGAGAAATCCGAGCTGGAAGCCCTGCTCGCCGACGAGCACAAGCTGCGCAAGCTGGTCATCAAGGAAATCCGCGCCGACGCCGCCAAGTACGGCGACGCGCGCCGCACGCTGGTGGAAGAAGCGGCCCGCGCCGGCGTGACGCAAACGGTGCTCGACGAACCGGTGACGGTGATCGTCTCCGAAAAGGGCTGGGTGCGCTGCCGCAACGGCCACGGCGTGGATCTGGCCAACGTCAGCTTCAAGGACGGCGACCGCCTCGGCGCAGCCTTCGAGTGCCGCAGCGTGGATGCGCTGATCGCCATCACCGATGGCGGCCGCGCATTGACGGTGGCGGTGTCGACGCTGCCCGACGGGCGCGGCAACGGCTCGCCGCTGGCGTCGCTGATCGAACTGCCCACCGGCAGCAAGATCGCCCACGTGCTGGCCGGCCCGGCCGACAAGCGCGTGCTGCTGGCCAGCACCGACGGCTACGGCTTCATGTGCCGCCTCGCCGACATGACCGCCACCAAGCGCGCCGGCAAGCAGTTCGTGACGATAGACGACAAGGCCAAGCTGCTGGCACCGGTGCTCTTCGACGATGCCGCCGATCTGCACCTGGCTGCGCTGTCGTCGGACGACCACCTGCTGATCTTCGGCCTCGACCAGATGAAGGAGCTGTCCGGCGGCGGCCGCGGCGTCATCATCATGGGCATCAACGACGGCCAGACGCTGGCCTCTGTCTGCGTGGCGGGCCAGTCGATCACGCTGCTCGCCAGCACGCGCGGCGGCAAGGCGGTGGAAAGCACGCTGCCGAAGAAGGAATGGGAGAACTGGATCGGCAAGCGCGCCCGCAAGGGCAAGCAGGCGCCGGGACGCTCCCAGGCCAGCGCGCTGCGTGGCGACTGATTAGGTACTGACTCACACCGCCCCGCCCTGGGGCGGTGTTCATTTGGGATGGCGCCTGAGGAGGCTTGTCCTTACAGGAGCTTCAGGGCACTCAGCAGGCTTTGGCGGTTGATCGGCTTGATCAGCAGTTCGTCGAAGCCCGCGGCGAGAATTTCGTTGCGCTCGCTGGGCAACGCGTGGGCCGTATAGGCCACGATCAGCAACCCTGCCCAGGCCGGCTCCTTGCGCAGCTTTGCGCACACCTCCATGCCGCTGACGCCCGGCATGCTGATATCCAGCAGCACCGCGTCCACCGGATTGGCCTGCAGCAAAGCCGGTACAGCCTCTCCATTGTCCAGCTCGAACACCTCACACCCCGCCTGCTTCAGCAACACGCTGGGCAGCATGCGGTTGATTTTCTGGTCATCGACGATCAGGACTTTCATTGGCTCACATCTGCTCCGGCATCGGATGGCTCACGAGGGGCAAGCGAATAACGAATTCGCTGCCTTCCTCCACGCGGGACACAAGACTCACGTCTCCTCCCATCAGTGTAACCAGTTCCTGCACCAAGGCCAGCCCGAGGCCGGTACCCTGGTGGCGCCGGGTCAGGAAGCCATCCACCTGGCGGAAGCGTTCAAACACGTGGGGCAGCATCTCTTCAGGAATACCGCAGCCCGTATCCGTGACCGCGATGCGCAGCATGTCCCCATCGCGGCCCACCTGTACGCCAACGCTTCCCCGGTCGGTGAACTTGATCGCGTTGTGCAACAGGTTGTTGAGTATCTGTGCCAGCCGGGTCCCATCGCAGACGAAATCGGCGGGTGCATCGGTGGCGATTTCGAGGCGCAGTTCGAGCCCCTTCTCCTCGGCCGACGGGTAATGGGTACGTACGATGCGCTCGAAGAGCGGCTGCAGCGCCTCCTGACGCAGGTCCAGTTCCATCTTGCCGGATTCGATCTTGGCCAGGTCGAGGATGGAGTTGACCAGATCCAGCAGGTGATGGCTGCTGTCGAGAATGATCCCGGCGAACTCCTTGTTGGTGTCCTCCAAGGTGTCACGCAGGAACTCGGCGTAACCCATGATGCCGTTCAGCGGCGTGCGCAACTCGTGGGACATGGACGCCAGGAACTCGGACTTCATGCGGTTGGCCGCTTCGGCCTTGACCTGGCTTTCGCGCAAGGCGTCGGAGATGCGGTGCTGACGGTTGAGCAGATGGATCGACAGGCCGCCGAACAGCAGGACCACCAGGGTCATCCCTCCCGCGTAGATCATGTAGCCGCGGCGGCGCTCGTGGAACTCGGCCAGCGCCTCCTCTTCGTCCACACCGACGGCCACGGCCAGCGGATATTCCTTGAGCGCACGATAGCTGTAGAAGCGCTTGACGCCGTCCGCGACGCTGGTGGTGCGGTAGCTACCGCTCGCGGCCTTGTCCCACACCGTCATCAGCGGACTGCCGCTGAGGTTCTGGCCGACATCGTTGTTGTCACCCACACGCCGTGCCCGGACGATACCGTCACGCCCCACCAGCGACACCACGCCGTTGTGGCCCAGATCGACGCCGCTGTAGAAATCAGAGAAATAGTAAGGATCGACGGAGATCACCACGACGCCGCCGAAGCTGCCGTCCGGCTTGTTGATGCGCCGCGTCATCTGGATCGACCACTTGCCCGACGCCCGCCCCAGCACCGGCTTGCTGATGAACAGCTGGTTGGTGTCCTTCTCCTTATGGACGCGGAAGTGCTCCCGGTCCGACAAATCCATGACCTTGTGGTCGGGCAGATTGCTGAGGATGTACATGCCGTGTTCGTCGATCACCCCCAGCTGGTTGAAGATGCTGCTGATGATCATCCCTTCCCGCACATACTCTGCGATGTTCACCTTGTCGCCGTATTTCTCGTACTGGAACTTCAGGAAGAGCACCGCCTGATCGACGCTCTTGATCGTGCGGATGGTGTGTTCCTCGAAGGCTCGCGCGAGGTTCAGGTTTTCCGTATTCACGGAACGGATGACCAGTTTTTCTTCGGCCGCAGCCTTGTAGAGGACGGCCCCCCAGATAAGTCCGAGCAGGGCCAGGACGAGAATCAGGATGGGCGCAAACAGGCGCACACGACGGCCGGCAGTAAGCGGAGCGTAGGAAGAAGGCATCGAATCGGAGAGTCAAACAGGGCGCCTGCTGCACGTCGATATGCCCTGCACCACCGGAAAAACCGAAAAATCGGCACCCTTTGTGGATTTTGAGCGTTGCGGGCTTCAAAGGAAAGCACGTAAGCCGCCATGCTACCGACACGCGGAATTCGCAGTCTGCAGGTAAAATACTACTTTAGATATATATTGCGACGCTGTTCACATAATTTGGCGTTTTGACGCCCTGAAAAAGACGGCAGCCAGCCCCCGACAGTCCGTAATGAAATTTCACCTGACAGACCGCAACCTGCCCCGCTACCACCTGCTCGGCACACTGATCGTGGTCGTCACCCTGGCGCTCATGCTTGGCGCAAGCTTCCTGTGGATCGGTGTCAATCAGCATCGGCAGAGTATCGACCGCCTGGAACACAGCTTCTCGACGCAGAAGCAGGAACGCCTGCGCAGCGAGATGGCGGCTGCCATCGGCTACCTGGACTTCGTCCATTCGCGCACCGAGATGGTCCTGCAGGAAGCGCTACGCGACCGCGTCGACATGGCCATGCAGACCGCGCAGGCAATCTACGACCGGGAACACGGGCGCCGCCCCGAGGCCGAGGTCAAGCGCCTCATCGTCGAGGCGCTGCGTCCCCAGCGCTTCTATGACGGGCGCGGCTACTTCTTCATCGACGGCCTGGACGGCGAGTGCATCCTGCTGCCGATCGCTCCGGAGCGCGAAGGCGGCTCCCTGTGGAACAACCAGGACGACACCGGCCACTACATCATGCGCGGACTGGCCGACACCGCCCGCAGCAAGCCGGAAGGCGGCTATTCGGCCTACCGCTGGTATTCGCCCGACAACCCCAGGGAAATGTCCGACAAGCTGGCCTATGTGCGGCAGTTCAAGCCCTTTGGCTGGGTCATCGGCACTGGCGACTACCTCTACAAATGGCAGGACATGCGCATGCGTGAGGGCCTGGAGCGACTGCGTGCGTGGAAATTCGGGGATACCGGCAGCTTCATCGCGATCAGCCAGAACGGCCGGTTGCTGCTCCAGCCCCAGTGGCCGGAGCTCGAAGGCAAGCACTTCATGGAGGTCGGTACGCAGGAGGAACAGAAGGTCCGCGCGGCACTGATCAAGGTGGCCAGCGAGGGCGGTGGCTTCCTCGAATATCCGTGGCCCAACCGGGTCAAGAACACGCAGAGCCTGCGCACCGCCTACGTGCAGGTCTATCGGCCATGGAAGATGATCGTCATCGCCTCGGTCTTCGAAGAGGAGATGCAAGGCACCTTCAACGCCGAACGGGAAGCCACCCTGCAGGCACTGTCGCGGCAGATACCTTTCCTTTCCGCCGCTGCGCTAACAGCCATCATGCTGGCCATCGGCGCGTCGGTGCTGTTCTCCCGCTGGATGAGTGGACTGCTGGGCAACTACCGGCGGGAGCTGGACGAACACGCCCAGGCCCTGGAAAAGCAGGCCCAGCAGCTTCGGCTGGCCGGCCATGTCTTCGAGAGCAGCAAGGAAGGCATCGTCATCACCGACCCGGACAGCCGCATTCTTGCCGTCAATCCGGCCTTCTGTGCGATCACCGGCCGTACACCGAACGAAGTCGTCGGGCAGCGGCCTAGCATCCTGGCCTCCGGCGAGCACGACGCCGCCTTCTACCGCAACATGTGGAAGTCCATTCGGGAAACCGGCTCGTGGACGGGCGAGATCCGCAACCGCCGCAAGGATGGCGCCGTCTACCCCGAACTGATCAGCATCAGCTCGGTTCGCGACCAGACCGGCAAGGTGCTGCACTACGTGGGCACCTTCCTCGACATCACGGAACGCAAGGAAGCCGAGGAGCAGATCCGCCAGCTGGCCGAGTACGACCCGCTGACCCAGCTGCCCAACCGCAGCCTGCTCAGCGAGCGCCTCACCGACGCGGTGGCGCAGGCCCGTCGGGAAGCACGGCAACTGGGCGTGCTGTTCATCGATCTCGACCGCTTCAAGAACATCAACGACTCCCTCGGCCACCCCATCGGCGACCGGGTGCTGCAGGCCGTCGCCGACCGCCTGCGCCATCTGGTACAGGAAAGCGATACGGTGAGCCGCCTGGGCGGCGACGAATTTGCGGTGGTGTTGACCCACCTGGATGGCCCATCCCGCGTGCTGCCGGCGGCGCGCAAGATCCTCTCCGCGCTGAGCCAGCCCTATTACATCGACGAGCACGAACTGCAGCTGACCCCCAGCATCGGTATCACGCTCTTTCCGGACAACGGCCAGGACAGTGAAACCCTGCTGAAGAATGCCGATACGGCGATGTATCACGCCAAGAACAACGGGCGGAACAACTTCCAGTTCTTCACGCCGGAGTTCAACGAGTGGGTCATGGAACGCCTGCAGGTCGAAAACGGGCTGCGCCACGCGCTGGCCCGCCAGGAGTTGATTCTCCACTATCAGCCCCAAGTCGATCTCGCCAGCGGCAACATCGTCGGTTGCGAGGCGCTGCTGCGCTGGTTACCGACCGGCGGCGCGCTGGTTCCGCCGGACCGCTTCATCCCGATCGCCGAGGAAACCGGCCTGATCCACAGCATGGGCACCTGGGTCCTCGATGAAGCCTGCCGCCAGCTGCGCGCCTGGGACACAGAGGGCGCCCGCCCCATCGACATGGCAGTCAATGTGGCCGTGCCGCAGCTGCGCCAGCGCAACTTCGTCGGCCTCGTGCGCGACACCCTGCAACGCCACGGCCTCAATCCCCAGCGTCTGGAGATCGAGGTGACGGAGAGCGTGTTCCTGAACCACGACGAACAGATCCGCGAGACCCTGCAGGGCCTTGCCGACCTGGGTGTGCAGCTGTCCCTCGACGACTTCGGCACCGGCTACTCCAGCCTGTCCTACCTGCGCAACTTCCGCTTCGACGTGCTGAAGATCGACAAGTCCTTTGTGTCTGAGCTGCAATGCAACCAGGACGACATCACGCTGATCCGTGCCATCGTCAGCATCGCCCGCGACATGTCGCTGGTCACCGTCGCCGAAGGCATCGAATCGGAAGAGCAGCAGCGCATCCTGCACGATCTGGGTTGCACGATCGGCCAGGGCTACCACTTCTCGCGCCCGATCGTCGCGGAGCAGATGGGCAAACTGATCAGTGCGCTTCCGGCCGGAGCGGATTCGATCGTCGATTGAGAGGTACTCGCCCTGCCATCGGGCCACGGGCATCCGGTGCCCTGGCACATGGCAGGCGACCCCGGGCCGTGACGCCGGTCATCACCGGGTGTAATCCGTCGGCGTTAGCATGACGTTTTCGCCACGCCTCTCATACATCCATGATCAAAGCCATCCTCACCGGCCACAGCCGCGGCCTCGGCGCCGCCGTTGCCGAGGCACTGCTGGCCCGTGGCATTCCGCTACTCGCGCTGGCCCGGAGCGACAATCCTGCGTTGTTCGCCGCACATCCGGACCTTGTGCACGAAACGCAAATCGACCTGTCGGACAACGCCGCGCTGGAAGCCTGGCTGCAGACGCCCGCCCTGCGCGACTTCCTCGCCGATGCGGACCGCGCGCTGCTGATCAACAACGCCGGCCTGCTGCAGCCGGTCGGGCTGGTCGGCGACGCCGACGCAAGCGCGATCACCCGTGCAGTGGCGGTGAATGTGACCGCCCCGCTGCTGCTCACCAACGCCTTCGTCGCCGCCACGCGCCACTGCGCCGACCGGCGTGTCGTGCATATTTCCAGCGGCGCGGCGCGCAGCCCCTATGCGGGCTGGAGCGTGTATTGCGCCACCAAGGCGGCACTGGATCACCAGGCCCGATCGATGGCTGCCGAGCACCTGCCCGGCCTGCGCGTCGCCAGCCTGGCGCCGGGTGTCGTGGATACCGGCATGCAGGCAGAGATCCGGGCCAGCAGCGTTGAGCAGTTTCCGCAGAAAGAGCGTTTCGAGGCGCTGAAGAGCAGCGGCCAGCTGACCGCGCCGGAGCAGGCGGCGCAACGCCTCGTGAACTATTTGCTGGGGCCGAACTTCGGCGACGTGGTGGACGGCGACCTGCGCCACCTGCCGGACTGAAGACCCGCGTCGGCCTCAGCCGTCGGTCCGCATATCGAGCATGCGCTCGCACTCCACCATCATCGTCTGGCCGACGTCGGATTGATGGTTGGGGTCCAGCGCCTCCATCATCTCGTGGGTGATGTGCAGGCCGACCTCGCGGGACACTGAACCAGCCACCTGGCGCGCCAGCTGATCGCTGAGGTCCGACAAGTGGCGGCGTTCGTCCAGCGGCAGGCTGCGCTTGCTGCGCCCCAGCCAGTCGGCAACCAGCGTCGCGCCCTGGGCCTCGGTCAACCACTGGCCATGCTCGTAATGCGCTGACAGGCGCTCAGCGGTGAGGGCGAAGATCAGCGCCACGCGCAGCCCCCGCTCCGTCACCGCCGAACGCAGGCCTTTTTCCAGACTGCTCATGCGACGGACTCCGTTTCTCGTTGGGAGCGGACCATAGCACGTCCACAGCCCGCAGCCGGAATCCACCCCCGCATGCCGGGGGATCAGGCGCTGACGGTGGGACGCACGCGGGCCAACGCCCCGTAGGCGTCCTTCAGCCCCTTGTAGGCCGGCCGAACCTCGCCAATGCCGATCGTCCGCACCCACGCCAGATCGCCGGCCCGCGCCTGCTGCAACATGCGGCTGCGAACCTGGCGGTACTGCCGCAGCGCGTCTTTGAAGCCCTGGAGCATCTGGCGCCCCGCTGCGTCCTGCACGGCCCGCTCGATCTGCACCAGCTGCGCATCGACGACCCCATCCAGCGCCTCGATGCGCTCCACGTGCGGCAGCGCCTGCTCGCGGTTGCGCGAATTGACCACCAGGATGCTGTTGGTGCGCGTCTCCTCGATGGCGTCGAGCAGCGCCACCAGCGCATCGCGGCGCACGTCGATGGCTACGCTGAGGCCGTTCAGTTCCACCAGCCCGGTCATCAGCTGGCGCAGGCCCTCATCACAACCATTGACCCGCTCGTCGAGGGCACGCGCCAGGCCGGCCACGCCGCCCATCTCGTCCACCAGGCGGCCGCCGGAAGCCGCTTCACCGTTAGCGCGGCTGACGATGTTCTCCACCGCCGCCATCGTCTGGCTGGCCCCGTCGGCGATCGCCGCCAGGGTCTGGGCCGCCTCGCCGGTGCTGTCGGCACTGGCGCCGGCCTGCTCCTTCACCCTCGCGAGCAGCACATTGAGCCCCTCGCTGCCGCTCTCGATGGCGGCGATGATCTCACCGACGCTAACCGTCGCCTCGCTGGTCCGCTCGGCGAGCTTGCGCACCTCGTCGGCCACCACCGCGAAGCCGCGCCCCTGCTCGCCGGCCCGCGCCGCCTCGATGGCCGCGTTGAGGGCCAGCAGGTTGGTCTGGCTGGCGATACCCTGGATGATCTGCACGATCTTGCCGATCTGCTCGATGTGCGCATGCACGCCGGCAAACTCGCTGCCCACCGCGCCCACGACACCCGCCAGCTCGCGCACGCTGTCCGACATCTCGGCCACCCGGCCACCGCCGGACGAAGCCCGGGCGTGGGCGTCGGCGGCGATGCCGAGCAGTTGTCCAGCCTCCGTCGACACGGCGCCGATGCCCGCCGCCATGCCATCCACCGCCGACGAGGCGGCAATCGCCAGTTCCGACTGCTGGTCGGCGGTCTGCACCACGTCGGTGAAGGACGACACCAGCGTGCCGGAGGACACCATCAGATTGCGGGCCAGCTCGCCCATGCGGCGGGCAGCGGCAACCTTCTGTTGCAGGAGGCCTTCGAGCTTGTGCACCGAGTCGGCGGCGCTGGCCGACGCGCTCGGGTCGTCGAGCAGGCCGCGGATGTCGTCCAGCTGGCGCTGCACCTGGCGCAGCGGGCGACGCGCCAGCACGAATACCAACGCGCAGATGGCCAACAGCAGGATCAGGCCGATCCCGGAAGCGAGAATCTCAGTCGTCATGAAAAGCCCCGTCTTGAGGGAAAAAGGGCCAGCCGGCGGAAGCTCCGCGGGCTGGCCCAAAGTCATGCTTTCAGCGAATCAATCGCCACCGCGCATGTACTGCACCTGGAACATGGACGGCGGGTTCAGCTTGGCGTCCACCTGGCCCTTGAACTGGCCGGTCGTGCAGTGCTTGCTCTGCACGTCCACCATCGAGAAGGCGTCGTCGATGCCGATGCCGGAGCCCTTGTTGAGCGGCAGGTGGTGGTCCGGATGGGACTTGCCGACCATGAAGACCTTCCACAGTTCGCCCTTGCGGTCGTAGATCTCGTTGGCGCCGTTCAGGTTGCCGAGCTGGGCGTCCATGTAGAACACGCGCTTGGAGACCGGATGGTTCGGGTTGACCGGCGCGGCTTCGAGCACATAGACCTTGCGCAGCTGCCAGCTGCCCTCGTGGAAGCAGCCGCCCTGCCCGCCGAAGTTCACGTACTTGTAGCCGTCACCCTCGGCCGGCATGTCGCCGGCGAGCTTGAGGTCGCTGTGGTTCCACATGGGCAGGATCACGTTCTTGGTGCCCTTGTAGGTCCATTTCATGTCGGAGATGCGGCCGTTGTAGCCCTCGAAGTCTTCGATCATCAGGTCGGAGCCGAGGAAGGCATCGGTCGTCTGACCGGTGGCCAGGCGGCGCACGCGGCGCTGGAAGCCCAGGTACAGGTAGGCATCGTCGAGCTTCTGGTCATCCTCGTAGCGCTGGATCAGGAGCTGGGTGTTCTTCAGATCCTGGGGCTCGAGCACCTTCATGTAGATGGCGCGGAACAGCTCGGACGGGTTCGGCGTCACTTCCGGCATCGGCGCATCCTTCACGCGGTGCTTGAAGTTGAGGAAGTGCATGTTGAGCTTGAGGGTCTTCTCGACCTGCCCGGTCTGCATGTTGCGGTACTTCCAGTAGAACGGGTAGATCGCCGCGTTGTCGCCCCAGTTCACGCCGTACTTGTAGTTCCAGGCCAGCTTCTCGCCGGCGCGCGGGTCCTTGGCGTCCGGCTCTTCGGGGAACGGACGGCCGGCCACGTAGCCTTCGATGTCACCGTTCTTGGCGCCGAGCTTGGCCTTGCCGAGGTTCTTGCGGGTCGCCTCGATATAGGGCTTGGAGAGTTCGAACTGGGTCGTCGGGCCGACCTTGATCTCGAACAGGCCGTCCTTCAGCAGCTTGAACACACCGGCCGGCAGCACGTCCTTGAACTGGTCGGCGTTGCCTTTGTTGATCACCGTGCCGGCGCTCAGGCCAGCCGCCTTGGGGAAGCCACCCTTGTAGGGGTTGAAGGTGTTTTCCACATCGGCTTCGGTGGCGGCGTGGGCCAGGCCGGAGGCGAGCACGGCCAGGGCCGCGGCGATGAAGGTCTTTTTCATATGGGTGTCTCCTCGATCAGAACTTGTAACGCATGGTCAGGTAGATCTCGTCTTCGCGCATCGCGGTGCCAATCGGGCCAGCGCGGAAGCGGCCGAGGGGCTCCATGCCGGCCAGACCGCGGGAATAGGCGGTCATCGGATCACCCGGATAGGTACCGGCCGTATACGGCGCAAACGGGTTGCACGAGCGGCAGTCGTCGAACTCGTTGCGGCCGTTGGAGCCGCCCTTGAAGTTGGCGCCGAAGGTGAACTTCAGGTTGTCGGTGGTGCTCCACTCCACCGCCGGGGCGATGGCGTGGGAGCGGGCACGGAAGTCGCGGGCAATGATCAGCTGCGGGCTGATGCGGTCACCCGCCATGAAGCCCTTCATCAGCAGGGTGCCGATCACGTTGTCCTTGAAGTCCGGAATGCCGCGCATGCCGAGGGATGTGCTCTCCAGCTCATGGTCGAAGATGTGCTGCCAGAACAGCTGGCCGGAAAACAGCGTGGTGCGGTGCGGGTTGATGAAGGGCACGAAGGTCGGCCGATCAACGCCGATTACGCTACGCCACACGCGGTTCTTGGAATACAGCTCAGGCTTGATGGTGTTGGCGAATTCCTCGCCCCAGGTCATCGCGCCTTCGAAACGGAAAGCGGCACCCAGCGTCTCCGACTGGAAGTCCAGCGAACCGCCCAGCAGGTTGACCCGCGGGAAGTTCATGTCGAAGGAGATCAGGTAGGGCCAGGCATTCTGATAAGCGCCGGTGAAGGAGTTGGTGGCGCGCTTGCCGCCATGCAGGGACGGTAGTTGGGAGAGGTAGTGCAGCGCATTGACCGAGAAGGACAGGCCGCCCATCGTCACACCTTCGAACTTGCCGCCGATCTGCGTGTTGGCCAAGCTCCACTTGGGCATGTTGATGTTGGCGAGGCCGATCTGGCCGGGACCGAAGTTGGTCGCCAGGTAGGTGTTGGGCCCGACGTTGGCAAAGTTGGCCACCGTGCCGCCGTTGTCCCACAGGTTCTTCATGCCGCGGAAGAAGCAGCCCGCATCCAGCGCCACGTTGGGCGTACCGCACTGGCCCAGGTTGTTGGCGCGGAACTGATCCACGTTCCAGATCAGCTGCAGGTTGCGGTCCTGCATGGACTCGCTGGCGCCCATACGCCACTCGGCCTGGGCGATCCACATCGGAATGCGGATGTCCTGAAGCTCGTCGTAGATGTTGTTGCGGGAGAAATCGACCGGGTTCACCACATCGAGGACGCGGAACAGGTCGGTCCGGCCCCACACCACCTGCTGCTTGCCGAGCTTGAGGAACAGCTCCTGGCCGCCGCCGATGTCGATGCTGTTCTTCACGTAGGCTTCACGGATGAAGTCCAGGCGGCTGTTGAACTCGGGGAACTCCAGCTCGTTCAGGTTCTTGTCACCGTAGCCGCCGAAATCGGCACAGCCGCGGCTATCCACGTTGCACGGACGCACCGGCGTGGCAAAACCGACACCGCCGTTGGTCTTGTGCCAGCGATCACCAAGGACACGCAGGCCTGCATTGGGATTGTTGGCGTAGGAATCCAGAAACGCGTTGTTCGTCGAACCGGGATAGCCGAGCCCCGCCACCGCGGTGTAACCGAGGGGGCCGGCCGGCGACGTGGTGCCCCACGGCACGGTGGTCTGCACGCCGCCGAGGGTGCTCTGGGAGGTGATCGCGCCGCCGGCGTCCTCGCCGTACTGGCCCTTGTTCATGCGGTACACGCCGTCCCAGCTGCCACGGAACACGCCATGGAAGGCCCAGCCGCTGGAGAGCTTCTTGTCCGCCTCGACCTGCATGGTGTTGCGGAACTTGGACAGGCCGACGACCTTGCCGGTGTCGTCGCGGCCGCGGAAGGCGGTGTGGTTCTCGTAGAAGGTGTCGACCTTCCACGGCTCGGAGCTGCTGCCCATGTCGGGCAGGTTGTCCTCGGCAAAGGCCTGGGATGCACAGGCGGACGCAACCGCCAGTGCGCAGAGGGTGAGAGCCGGTTGTACCCGGTTTGATCTGTTCTTCATGGTGTCTCCTCCTTGAATTTTCGATTGCGGCCGGAGCAAAGCCGGCCGCCCTCCCTGGAATCGATAGGCTTGGCTGTGGCGGGCTTTCCTCCTAGTCGTTCTCGAGCACGCCATCCGCGTCGTAGTGGGCGGCGGTGACGAACTTGGGTTTGAACACCACGCACCAGGACGGCACGATCAGCACCGCGGCGATGGCATTGACGATGAGCATGAAGGACAGGAGCACGGCGGCATCCGACTGGAAGCGCAGGTCCGACATGAAGATCCACATCACGACCCCGGCGATCAGCGTGGCGGCGGTGAAGCTGACCGCGTAGCCGGTGGTGGCGACGGCGCGGATCACGGCCTGCTTGATGTCCTGCAGCACCGCGAACTCCTCGCGGATGCGGTCCATGAAGTACACCGCGTAGTCGATGCCGACCCCGACGCCGACGGCGATCACCGGCACGGTGTTCACATTGATGCCGATACCGGCGGCGCCCATGTAGGCGTAGGTCATCAGCGTGGCGAACAGCATCGGCAGGACCATCAGCCAGCCGGCGTGCAGCGAGCTGTAGTACACCATCACGATCACGAAGGCGATCAGCATCACGGTCGGGATGATGATCATGTGGTCGGTGTGCAGGGCCTGGTTGCCGGCCGCGGTCACGCCGACGATGCCGCCGCCGAGCTCGATGTGGATGCCCTTCACGTCGGCCTCGATCAGGCGCTTGCCCTCCTCGGCCAGCGCGACGACGCGGTTGATGGTGTCGGCCTGGTGGTCCTTGTAATAAAAGACCATGTCGGCTTCGTTCTCGTCGGCGTTGACGAACTCCTTCAGCGCGCCGGGGATCGGGCTGGCCGCCATGTACGCAAACATCAGGCCGCCGACTTCATCGGCGGTGTCCGGCACCTGCATCCAGCGCGGGTCGTCGTTGTGAGTCAGCTTGTTCACCACCCGCAGCACGCCGGGGATCGCCTTCGCGCCGCCGAGGGTCGGGTCGGACAGCATGTGGGCCTGGAAGCGCTCGATGGCCGCCATCACTTCCGGACGCTTGATGCCGCCCTTCTCATCGGTGCGCATCAGCACGTGCAGTTCCTCGGAGCCTGGGAAGCGCGTGTTGATGGCCTTGGTGGACACGTTGAAGTCGTGATTGACATGGAGCAGCGGGGAGCCGGGCTCCGACTCGCCGAGCTGGACCTTGCCGACGAAGTACAGGCCGCCGACGGCGCCGATCAGCGTCAGCAGCAGGATGCTGCGGGCGCCGCCATCGGTGCCGCCGGTACGGGCCATCGCCGCGGCCAGAAAGTTGCGCACGCCTTCGTTGGCATTGACGGTGTTCTTCGGCGCGGGCAGCACCGTGAGGGCCAGCGGCACCATGAAGTGCACCGTGAAGATCACCGAGAAGCCCCAGAAACCGGCGGCAAGGCCGAGCTTGTGGTTGAACGGCGCGGCGCCGAGCACCAGCACGGCGATGCCCACCGCGTCCACGATGATCGCTAGCGAACCCGGCCGGAACAGCGCATCCAGCGCGTTGCGGGCCGCCTTCTGGCCGTTCTTGACGATGGCCAGTTCCTCGTAGTAGCGCACCACCAGCTGCACGCCGTGGGACGTGGCACGAGCGGCAATCAGGAAGGGGATCGGCAGCGACAGCGGCTCCAGGTTGATGCCCATCAGCGCCATGAAACCGAGGCCCCAGATGGACGACAGCGCAATGCCCAAGAGCGGCAGCGCGATGCCGTACAGGCGGCGGAAGTAGATCACCAGCAGGAAGGTCAGCAGCGCCAGCGTCCACGCCAGGATCTCGACGATCTGGTTGAGGTAGGTGTACACCCAGCCGGTCAGCACCGGGTTGCCGGTCACGTAGATCTTGTGGCCGGCGGTGGCGAGGGACTCACGCACCTGCTGCAGGGCCGCGAAGGTCTTGGGGTAGTCGATGTCCGCCTCGTTGAGCTGGGCCTTGATGAGGGCCGCCTTCAGGTCGGGGGACACCAGCAGGCCGTAGATCGTCGGGTTGGCGATCACGTCCTTCTTGAGCTGCTCCAGCTCGGCCACCGTGCGGCCGCTCTTCATCGGGTCGTAATAGGACTCGGACGCGAAGCCGCCCTGCTCGTCGAGGAAGATCTTGCGGGCGGTGCGGTGGGTCAGGCTATTGACCAGGTTGTGGTTGACGCCGGGCAGGCTGTCGAGGCCCTGGGTGGCCTTGTGGATCAGGGCCAGGGTTTCGTCGTTGAAGATCGTGCCCTTCTCCACCTCGATCGACATCACGATCATGTTCGCACCGCCGAAATTCTCCTTCAGGCGGTTGTAGGTCTGGATGTACGGGTGGTTCTGCGGCAGCAGGTCGGCGAAGTCGGAATAGATCCGCAGCTTCGGCACCAGCGCGCCGAAGATCAGCGTGACGAAGAAAATGAGGGACAGGACGATCTTCGGGTTGGCGAAGATCCACTCTTCACCCTTGTGCAGGGCGTGGGTGATGCGGTGACGGGATTGGCTGACCATGATGCGCCTCAGTGGGCCGCAGAAGCGACGAGCGGTTGGGCCTGGGTACCGATGAGGCGCAGCAGGCCTCCCGGTCCGCCGGCGACGATGGCGTGTTGTTCGGGCAGGGACACGGCGGCGGCCAGGAAGACCGGCACAGCGTCCGGATAGGCCACGTTGCGCCAGGTATCGCCTTCCAGGCGGGCAACGACGCCACCAGCGCCGACGCCGTAGGGCACGCCTTCGTGCATGAACAGCCGGTACAGCGGGGCGCGGCTCGCGTTGGTCTGCTTGGCCCAGCTCTTGCCACCGTCGGTGGTGTGCAGGACCTGGCCGGCGATACCGCTGACCCAGCCTTCACTCCGGCTGGCGAACAGGCTGGCGTAGGGATAGAACTCGTCGGGCATCTTGCCCTGGCGTGCCCAGGTCGCACCGCCGTCCGTGGTCGTCGCGACCAGGCCGAACTCACCGGTGGCGTAGCCAACCTCCTTGTCCACCATCTGGATGCCGGTTAGCTGGGCATCCTCCTGCAGGTCGGTGACCTTCCAGTTGGCGCCGGCGTCGGCGCTGACCGCCAGCGTCGCGCCGGTGCCGGCGACCCACCAGCGACCTTCCCCGTCGCAGCTGATGGCCAGCGGCGTGCGCGGCTTGTCGAGAGGCACAGACTTCCAGCCGCTACCCGAGGCATCGGCGCTCCACACCTTGCGGAAGAAATCCACCGCCACGAAGCGCCCATCCGGGCAGGTGGCGATGCCGATCACCGAGGCGCCGGCGAGGGGCTGGCGCTTCCAGGTACGGCCCTGGTCAGCAGAAACCAACAGAGCCCCACTCTGGGTGCCGGCGACGACGACCTTGCCGTTGCTGGCCAGGGCCTGGGTGGTGTCGTAACGTTGAACGGGCTTGGCCGACTCGCTGGCGACCCCGGAGAGATCGGGCGCGGCATGGCAAGCGGCGAGAAGAGTGGTCGCACTGGCGAGCGCGACCATGCCGCGGGCGCGGCATTCGATTCTGACTTTCACTGGGTCTCCTCCAGCTATTTCGTTTTTTGGGCGCAAAACGGCCCCGCTCCATGGCAAAAGCCTGGAGTTCTTGTTGTTGTGCGAAGTCACTCGCCCGAATTGTCAGAGACCGACGGCGGGCTTCGCCGCCGGCCCCGGGGGAAGATCAGCGCCCCAGATCCTTCGCGCTGACGCCGGCGATACCCCAGTTGGCTTTGGGAACGTCGTGGATCCACACCCGGACGTTCTCCTGTGGGGCGCCAACGGCTTCGACGAGGGCCTGGGTGACCTTCTCGATGACCGCCCGCTTCTGTTCTTCGGTACGGCCTTCAATCATGTAGATCTGCGCGAAAGGCATGCTTCTCTCCCTTGCTTACTTGATTACTTGAAACGGATGGACACGGAACCCATGCCCTGGACCCGCAGAGTCACGTTGTCACCGGCATTCACCGCGACGGCTTCGGTGATGCCGCCGGACAGGATCAGCGCACCGGCGGGGATCTCCTCGCCGCGGGCACCGAGGTGGTTGGCGAGAGCCGCGATGGCCGCTGCCGGATGGCCGAGCACTGCAGCACCGGCACCAAAGGCCACCGGCTCGCCGTTCTTCTCCATCACGATGCCGACCGTGCGCAGGTCCACTTCGCTGACCGGCAGCGGCTGGCCGCCAACCACGAAGCGGGCCGACGAGGTGTTGTCGGCGATCACGCTCTTCAGGTCGAACTTGAAGTCGCGGTAGCGGCTGTCGATGACCTCGATACCGGGGATCACGAAGTCGGTCGCCGCCAGCACGGCGCCGATATGGCAGCCGGGCCCCTTCAGCGCGTGCTTCATCACGAAGGCGATCTCCGGCTCCACCTTCGGGTGGATCAGCTCGGACACCTTCACTTCGCCGCCGTCCGGCACCGTGCCGTAATCGGTGATGAAGCCGAAGACCGGCGTCTCGACGCCCATCTGCTTCATCTTGGCGAAGGACGTCAGGCCAGCCTTCAGGCCGACGATGCGGGTGCCACGGGCGACCTTGCGGGCCTTGATGGTGTCCTGGATCGCGTAGGCGTCGTCCCAGTCCATGTCCGGGAACTCGTCGGTGATCTTGACGGTGTCCTTGGCCTCGAGCTCGCAGTTTTCCAGGTGCTCGGCGAGACGGGCGATGGTGGCTTGATCGAGCTTCATACCGTCAGCCCCCGCTCGCGCGCCATCGTGATGGCCGTGTCTTCGATCATGTCCTCCTGCCCGCCGACCATGCCACGACGGCCCAGTTCGACCAGGATGTCGCGGGCCGGCACGCCGTACTTCTTGGACGCGCGCTTGGCGAACAGCAGGAAGGAGCCATACACGCCGGCGTAGCCAAGGGTCAGTGCGTCGCGGTCGATGCGGATCGGGAAGTCCATGATCGGCACCACCAGGTCTTCGGCCACGTCGGTGATCTTCGCAACATCCACGCCGGTCTCGATGCCCATCAGGCTGCACACGGCGATCAGCACTTCCATCGGCGTGTTGCCAGCCCCGGCACCCAGGCCGGCGGCGGCCGCGTCGATGCGCGTGGCGCCCACTTCGATGGCGGCGATGCTGTTGGCCACGCCCATCGCCAGGTTGTGGTGGCCGTGGAAACCCAGCTCGGTCTCCGGCTTCAGCGCTTCACGCACCGCGCTGAGGCGGGCCTTGACGGTGTCGGGCAGCAGGTGGCCGGCCGAGTCGGTCACGTAGATGCAGTTGGCGCCGTAGCTCTCCATCAGCTTGGCCTGCTTGACCAGCCCTTCGGGGCTGTTCATGTGGGCCATCATCAGGAAGCCGACGGTGTCCATGTCGAGCTTGCGGGCCATCGTGATGTGCTGTTCGGACACATCGGCCTCGGTGCAGTGGGTCGCGACGCGGATCGTCGACACGCCCAGCTCCTTGGCCATCTTCAGGTGATCGACAGTGCCGATGCCCGGCAGCAGCAGCGCCGAGACCTTGGCCTGCTTCATCAGCGGGATGACGGTGGACAGGTATTCCTCGTCGGTGTGGGCCGGGAAGCCGTAGTTCACCGAGCTGCCCCCGAGGCCGTCGCCGTGGGTGACTTCGATCAGCGGCACGCCGGCGGCGTCGAGGCCGGTGGCGATGCTCTTCATCTGCTCGAGGCTCATCAGGTGACGCTTGGGGTGCATGCCGTCCCGCAGGGTCATGTCATGAACGCGGATCTTTTTGCCTTTGAGTTCCATGGTGCTTTCCTTAGGCGGTGACGGGTTGAAGGGTCAGGTGGCCGGCGAGGATTTCCTCGGCGAACATCTCGGCGGTACGGGCGGCGGCGGCGGTCATGATGTCGAGGTTGCCGGCGTACTTGGGCAGGTAGTCGCCGAGGCCTTCGACTTCGAGATAGACGGACACGCGGTTGCCGTCGAAGACCGGGCCGTTCACCAGGCGGTAGCCCGGCACGTACTTCTGGACTTCCTGGATCATCGCGGCGATGGATTCGCGGATCGCGTCCTGCTGCGGTTCGCCTTCAACGAGGCAATGCACGGTGTCGCGCATCATCAGCGAGGGTTCGGCCGGGTTGATGATGATGATGGCCTTGCCCTTCCTGGCGCCGCCGACCTTCTCGACCGCTCCGGCGGTGGTGCGGGTGAATTCGTCGATGTTCTTGCGGGTGCCGGGGCCGGCGCTCTTGCTGGATACCGTGGCGATGATTTCGCCGTATTCCACCGGCTGCACGCGGGAGATCGCGGCGACCATCGGGATCGTCGCCTGGCCGCCACAGGTGACCATGTTGACGTTCATTTCCCGCTGGCCGACGTGCTGCTTGAGGTTCACCGGTGGCACGCAGTAGGGGCCGATCGCAGCCGGGGTGAGGTTGACCATCAGCACGCCGAGCTCGTTGAGCTTGCGACTGTTCTCGGCATGCACGTAGGCGCTGGTGGCGTCGAAGGCGATCTGCACGCCGTCGGCGAGCACGTGGGGCAGGAGGCCGTCCACGCCGTCGGCGGTGGTCTTCAGGCCCATCTCACGGGCCCGCTTGAGGCCGTCCGATTCCGGGTCGATGCCGACCATCCACACCGGCTCCAGCACCGGGCTACGCTGCAGCTTGGCCAGCAGGTCCGTGCCGATGTTGCCCGGGCCGATCAGGGCGCATTTGATTTTCTTGGTCATCGCTGTGTTTCCTTTTGGGGTCGCGAAGGGTTAAACCATGCTGCGCACCACACCGCCTTCGACCCGCAGGGCCGCGCCGTGGGTGGCAGACGAAAGGGGACTGCAGACGTAGGCGACGAGGTTCGCCACCTCCGCCGGGTCGATGAAGCGCTTGAGCAGCGAGGTCGGCCGGGCATTGGCGAAGAAGTCCTTCTCCGCCTGCTCCAAGGACACGCCCTGCTCGTCTGCCAGGCGGCCGAAGAAGGTGGCGACGCCTTCGGTGCGGGTCGGGCCGGGCAGCACCGAATTGACCGTCACGCCGGAGCCGGTGCAGGTTTCAGCGATGCCGCGGGCCACCGACAGCTGGGCCGACTTGCTCATGCCGTAATGCACCATCTCGGCCGGCGGGCAGA
Source organism: Zoogloea sp. GDB6 (assembly GCF_056724105.1). Classification (NCBI taxonomy): domain Bacteria; kingdom Pseudomonadati; phylum Pseudomonadota; class Betaproteobacteria; order Rhodocyclales; family Zoogloeaceae; genus Zoogloea; species Zoogloea sp. GDB6. The sequence continues at coordinate 3,114,386 of NZ_CM161497.1, forward strand.
TGCCGGACTCGCTGGAGATGAACACGATGCGGCCCCAGTTGCGGGCCTTCATGGCCGGCAGGTAGTGGCGGGACAGGCGCACGCCGCTCATCACGTTGGTTTCGAAGAAATGGAACCACTCGGTGTCGTCGATCTCCTCGAAGGGGCGCGGATCGAAGATGCCGAGGTTGTTGACCAGGATGTCCACGTCCGGACAGGTGGTGACCAACGCTTCGCAGCCGGTAGCGCTTCCCAGATCGGCGGCGATACCGGTGACTTTGGCTTCCGGCAGCGCTTCGAGCAGGCGGGCGATGGTGGCGGACACGCCGGAGCGGCTGCGTCCGTTGATGATCACCTCGGCGCCTTCAGCAGCCAGCTGGCGGGCGATGGCGAAGCCGATGCCCGACGTGGAGCCGGTAACGAGAGCGCGCTTGCCGGTCAGTTGCAGATCCATGGCGGCCTCAGCTGAAACGAACCGAACAGCCGCCGATGCCACCGATGGTGACGCGCAGGCTGTCGCCAGCCTGCACCGGGATCAGCGCGGCCAGGGAGCCGGACAGCACGATGTCGCCGGCCTTGAGGCCGATGCCCAGACGGCCGAGGGTGTTGGCCAGCCAGGCCACGGCATTGCACGGGTGGCCGAGGGCTGCCGCGCCGGAGCCGGTGCCGACGATCTCGCCGTTCTTCTCGAGGACCATGCCGCAGGTGGCGAGGTCCACCTTGCGCGGGTCGACCATGCGGTCGCCCAGCACCAGCACGCCACAGGAGGCGTTGTCGGCGACGGTGTCCTGGATCTTGATCTTCCAGTCCTTGATGCGGCTGTCGACGATCTCGAAACAGGCCATCACGCCCTCGGTGGCAGCCAGCACGTCGGCGGCGGTGAGCCCCGGGCCCATCAGGTCCTTCTTCATGAGGAAGGCGATCTCGCCTTCGGCGCGGGGCTGGATCAGGGTGTTGGCGGGAATCGCCTCGCCTTCGTTGTACACCATGCCGTCGAGCAGCCAGCCGAAGTCGGGCTGATGCACGCCGAGCATGTTCATGACGACCTTGGAGGTCACGCCGATCTTCTTGCCGACCACGCGCTCGCCGGCCGCCAGGCGGCGGGCGATCATCTGCTGCTGGATCTGGTAAGCGTCCTCGATGGTGATCTCGGGATGGCGCTCGGTGAGCGGAGTCAGGGTTTCACGATTGACGAGAGCGTTGTAGAGCTCATCGCCAAGCTGGGTGATCAGGGCCTTGTCCATGGATTTCTCTCAGGAAAGCGGTTGGGGTTCGGCGTCGGTGGCTTCGGCGAGGAAGTCGGCGACGAGACGGGCGAAACGGTTGGCGTGCTCGATCTGGGTCCAGTGGCCGCACTGACCGAACACGTGGAGCTGGGCGCGGAGGATCCAGCTGGCCAGGGTCAGGGAGGTCTGCAGCGGGATCACCTTGTCCTCGCGGCCGTGGATCACCAGGGTCTGGTTGGGCAGCGCGCGGATGTCGGCCTCACGGCTGACCATCGCATCCACCCAGCGCTGACGTGGAGCCGGGAACATGGCGCCGAAGGACTCCTGGAAGCCGGGGCGGATGCTGGCCTCGTAGCGCAGCTGGGCGAGCTCGTCGTTAACCAGGTTGCGGTCGTGGGCGAACAGGTCGAGCAGACCGCGCATCGCCTCGAAGGACGGCTGGTAGCCCCACACGGCGTCCAGCGCCGGGGTGATCTCGAAAGGCACACCGACGCTGCCCATCAGCACCAGCCGGCGGACCCGCTCAGGGTGGCGGATCGCCAGGGCCAGCGCGATGGCACCGCCGAAGGAGTTGCCGACCAGGTCGGTGCGTTCGATGTCGAGGGCGTCGAGTACGGCGATCGCATGGGCAACCTGACGGTCCATCGAATAGACATCGCCTGGCAAGCGTTCGGTGTAGCCGAAACCGAGCATGTCCGGCGCAATGACGCGACGGGCCTCGGCCAGGGCCGGCATCACCAACCGCCAGTTGGCCCATGCGGTGACACCCGGCCCTGAGCCGTGGATGAGCAGCACCGGCTCGCCAGAGCCCAGGTCATGGACGTTGGTCTGCCGGCCGGCCGCCGGGAGGAAGCGGCCGATTTCCGGGGAGGACGGACTGCTGCTCATGATCTTCAAATCCCTTTCAAAGCTTGACGCAGACGTTCTTGAGCTCGGTGTAGAACTCGAGGGAATGCACGCCACCTTCGCGGCCGATACCGGACTGCTTGGCGCCGCCGAAGGGCGTCCGCAGGTCGCGCAGGAACCAGGAGTTGACCCACACCAGGCCCACTTCCAGACGGCCGGCGACGCGGTGGGCGCGGGTCACGTCCTTGGTCCACACCGAGGCGGCGAGGCCGTAGGTGGTGTTGTTGGCGCGGCGGACGACTTCCTCTTCGCTGTCGAAGGGCATCACCAGCGTGCAGGGCCCGAAGATCTCCTCGCGGGCAATGGCTGCGTCGTCGCCGAGGCCGGTCCAGATGGTCGGCTGGACCCAGGCGCCTTCGCTCAGGGCACCAGGCATGTCGGGCACGCCACCACCGGTCACGACCGTGGCGCCCTCCTCCACCGCCTTGCGGTAGTAGGACAGGACCTTCTGCTTGTGCTCCTGGGAGATCAGCGGGCCCATGCCGGTTTCCGGGTTGTCGGGCAGGCCGACGACCAGCTTCTCGGCGCCTTCCTTCAGGCGGGCGACGAAGGTGTCGAACAGCGGGCGCTCCACATACACGCGCTCGGTGCCGAGGCAGACCTGGCCGCAGTTGGCAAAGCAGGAACGCAGCGTGCCTTCGATGGCCGCATCCAGGTCGGCGTCGGCGAAGACGATGGCCGGGTTCTTGCCGCCCATTTCCAGGGACACCGGACGGGCGCCATCGGAGGCGGCCTTCATGATCGCCGCGCCGGTACGGGTTTCGCCGGTGAAGGTGATCGCATTGACGCCTTGGTGGCGGGTCAGGAATTCGCCGGCGGAATTCGGACCGAAACCATGCACGACGTTATAGACACCCTTCGGGATGCCGACCGCGTTCATCACCTCGCCGAGCAGCGTGGCGGTCTGCGGGGTTTCCTCGGAGGGCTTGACCACCACCGCGTTGCCGCAGGCCAGCGCCGGACCGACCTTCCAGGTCATCAGCAGCAACGGCAGGTTCCACGGGCACACCACACCGACCACACCGACCGGGCGACGCACCGCATAGTTGATCGCACCGCGGCCATCCGGCGTGGCCATCTCGAAGAACTCGCTGGGTACGTTCTTCACCACATCGGCGAAGATCTTGAAGTTGGCTGCGCCACGGGGAATGTCCAGGTGGCTGGCCAGGCTGCGTGGCTTGCCGGTGTCGGCCACTTCAGCGGCCAGGAAGTCCTCGAAGCGACGGTTGATCTCGTTGGCCACGCCGTACAGCAGCTCGACACGGTCGGCGACGGTGATGCGGCCCCACTCGCCTTCCAGCGCCGCGTGGCCGGCAGCGACCGCCGCGTTCACCTCGGGCAGGCCGGCTTCGCTGACCTGGGCGATGACGCTGTTATCCAGCGGAGAACGCTTATCGAAGAGGCGGCCGCCGGCGGCCTCGACGAATTCTCCGTTGATGAAGTTCTTGATCAGTTTCATCTGCTGTTCGTCCTTCTTGGTGAAGAGCTTGTCTTGTTCACTCGGCGCCGATGGCCTTGAGGGCCGCCCGCGCACATTCCTCATCCTGGGCTTCGGACGCACCGGACACGCCGATGCCGCCGATCAGGCCGTCCGCGCCGCGGATCGGCAGGCCGCCGCCGAACACCACCAGACGCGGCCGCGCGGAGAAGCCCAGCTTCATGCCCTCGTCGTGGCCGATGACGGACATCCAGTCCTTGGTGGAAAAGCCGAAACCGGCCGCCGTGTAGGCCTTGTCGATGGCGATGTCGATGGACTGCACGAAGGCGCCCGGCATGCGCAGAAAGCCGGCCAGGTTGCCGCCGCTGTCGGCTACCGCCACGTTGATGCGCACGCCGATCTTCCTGGCGTGCTCCACAGCCGCCTGCAGCGCGAGGCTGGCTGCCTCGGCGGAAATCACGGCTTGAGGAACGGAAAGCGGGGCGGCGGAAAGCTGGCTCATTGGGGTCGGTCCTGAATCAGTGTCGTTGATGAAACGATATTTCCTTCTTATCTCGACGTCAACAGTTTTTCTCGAGATTTTTGATTATGATCGCTCCAGGCCGGTTCGGCTAGAATTCACAACAATCGACAGGCGCCCTCGAGGCCCCGCCAGAAACACCGGAAATCCACACCATGAACGACCTAGTCAGCAGTACCGACCTCGCCAGCGAGGCCGATGAACCCAAGACCCTGGCCGAGGCGGCCTACCGCCAGCTGCGCCGGGACATCATCGAAGGCGTGCACCGCCCCGGCGAAAAGCTGCGGGTCGAGCACCTGAAGGACCAATATGAAGTGGGCGCTGGCACGCTGCGCGAAGCGCTGCAGCTACTCGTCACCGACGCTCTGGTGGTGGCCCAGGGACAGCGCGGTTTCCGCGTCGCACCGATCTCCCTCGACGACTTCGAGGACATCACGCGCACCCGCGTGCTGCTCGAAACCTCCGCACTGCAGCAGTCCATCGAGCTCGGCGACGACACCTGGGAAGCCAATGTGGTGGCGGCCTTCCACATGCTGTCCCGCGCCGAGGAAAAGCTCGTCGAAGGCGCCAAGGGCACCCGCGAGGAATGGGAACTGCGCAACCGGGCCTTCCACGAGGTGCTGATCTCGGCCTGCCCTTCGCGGTGGATCCGCCACTTCCAGAACATCCTGTACCACCAGTCGGAGCGCTACCGCCGCCTGTCCCTGTTCCGTCAGCCGATCCCGCGGGACGTGCATGCCGAGCACCAGGCCATCGTCGATGCGGCCCTGGCCCGCAACAGCGCCGAAGCCACGCGCATCCTCTCCGATCACATCCTGCGCACACTGGATGCAGTGCGTCAGCTTCCGGCAGACTTCATCAACTAGTGAAAGACCGGCTTATCCACCGGCTTTCGTGAGATATGACTAAAGACATACGCCAGCGGCTCCGTTAATCTCCTCGCAACGTGCCCACGCAGGCGCGTAGAGGCCGCGCACAGACGCGCCACGCCGAGGAGACACAACTACAATGACGCCCCACTCTGCCAACGGAGACCCGGCAAAAGGCATCCGCGTCGGCGAAAGCCACCACACGGACGCGATAGCGGCCGCTCACCAACTCGCCGAAAAGCTACTTCCTGCCCCCGATCGCCTGTCCCTGGTGTTCGCATCCAGCAATTACGCGCCGGAACAGCTCGAAGCCGGCCTTGCCGACGCCTTCGGAAAAACGCCGCTGATCGGCTGCACCACCGCCGGCGAGATTGGACCGCAGGGCTACCAGCAGGCCAGCCTGGCCGGTGCCTCCCTCAGCGACGATGTGATCGATTTCGAGATCGGCCTACTCGACAGCCTCGATCGCCTCGATCCGCACCGCATGGCGGCCTTCGCCCGCGACCTGCGCAACGCGCTGCAGACCCGCCACAGCCGCCTCGACAGCCTGTCCTGCTTCGCCTTCATGCTGGTGGATGGCCTGTGCGGTCTTGAGGAAAGCGTCGCCCGTGCCTTCCACGACGGCCTCGGCGGCATCCCCCTGTCGGGCGGTTCGGCCGGGGACGATCTGCACTTCGTCGATACCCGGGTGATCTACAAGGGGCGCCTGGTGGATAACGCGGCCGTGCTGCTGGTGGGCGTGAGCCACCGCCGGCTGGATGTGTTCCAGACCCAGCACTTCACTCCCACGAACGAACGGCTGATCGTCACTGGTGCCATTCCCGCCGAGCGCCGGGTCACCGAACTGAACGGCTGCCCCGCTGCGGATGAATACGCCCGCGCTCTCGGCGTCGGCGTCGCGCAATTGACGCCAGCCGTCTTCGCCGCCAATCCGTTGCTCGTACGCATCGGCGGCGCCGATTTCGTGCGCTCCATCCAGCGCGCCAACCCGGACGGCAGCCTGGACTTCTTCTGCGCCATCGACCGCGGCATCGTCTTCAAGATCGCCCACGGCGAAGACCTGCTGAGCAATCTGGACAAAGCCCTCGACAGCGCTTCCGCGGCAGTCGGCGAGGCGGAGCTGATCCTCGGCTGCGACTGCATCCTGCGGCGCCTGGCAGCCACCGAGACAGGCCTGGCCGACGCGGTCAGCCGCTGCTTCGCCAAGGGCCGGGTCATCGGCTTCAACACCTTCGGCGAACAGTTCCGCGGCCTGCACCTCAACCAGACCTTCACCGGCATCGCCTTTGGCAAGGAGTCCGGACGATGAGCCGTACCGAAGACCTGCGCTGCGCCCCGGACGATACGGCCGGCCTGCGCGCCGAGATCGCGCGCCGGGACCGCATCATCGAAGCCCTGGTTTACCAGGCCGAAAGCAACCCCTCCGCCCCCGGGCAGGACTACGGCCTGCTGCAGACCACCTTCATGCTGGAGGAGCAGATCCGCCACCGCACCGAGGAGCTGGTCGCCACGCTGAAGGCCCTGCGCGAGATGTCCTCCGAAGCCAGCGCGGCCCGCCACCAGCTGGAGGCGGCGATGGACAACATGTCCGACGGCTTTGCCCTGTTCGATGCCGACGACCGCATTCTGCTGTGCAATGAGGCTTTCCGCCGCCTGTGGGGGCTCGACGGCCACCTCGGCGGGCGCCCCTTCCGCGAGCTGCTCGCCGCCTGCGCCACCGACCCCACCCTGCCCCACCGCCTGCAGGCCTGCCGGAGCCGACGCGAGCGCAGCGAGCTGAAGCTCCCGTCGGGCCAGATCCTGCAGATCCGTGAACGACGCATGGACGACGGCGGCCTGGTCGGCATCTATTCAGACGTGACCGACCTGAAGGCCGAGGAGGCCCTGCTGCGCCAGCAGGCCCTGGCCCGCAAGTCCCAGTTGCTGCAGTCCACGCTGGACAGCATCGATCAGGGCATCGCGGTGTTCGGCCAGGACGAACATCTGGTGGCCTGCAACCAGCGCTTCTTCACGCTGCTCACCCTGCCGGCCCGCCTCGCCGAAACGGGCAGCACCCTCGAAGCGATGCGTCGCCACAGCGCTGCAGTCTCCCGCCTGTGCCCACCCGGCCTCGGCCCGCAGACCCGCGCCACACGCTTTGAGCAGCACGCCGACGACGGCGCGGAACTGGAGCTGGGGCGCTTCCCGATGCCCGACGAAGGCTTCGTGCTCACCGTCAGCGACGTCACCTCCCTGAAGGAAGGCGAAGCCCGCATCGGCCGGCTGCTGGTCCAGCAACGGGCGATCTTCGACAACGCCCACGTTGGCATCATCTTCTGCCGCGACCGCCTGATCCTCGACGCCAACCAGCACATGGCGGCGATCTTCGGCTTCCATTCCCCATCCGACCTGATCGGCCAGCGTACCGAGATCCTCTATCCGAGCCACGCCGACTATCTGGAGGTAGGCGGACGCATCTACCGTGATCTGGCCAGCCGGGGTTACAGTGAAGGCGACATCCGCATGGTCCGCAAGGACGGCAGCCCCTTGTGGATCCGCCTGTCGGGCCGCCCTCTGGATGCACGCAGCGGCGGCGAAGGCTCGATCTGGGTCTTCAGCGACATCACCCGCCAGCGCGAGCAACACGCCCAGCTCGAACTGGCCCAGCTGGTCTTCAACCACAGCAACGAAGCGCTGATGGTGACCGACGCGGACAACCGCATCGAGAGCGTCAATTCGGCCTTCACCGCCATCACCGGCTACGGCGCCGCCGAAGTGCTGGGCAAGAGTCCGTCCGTGCTCAAGTCCGGCCAGCACGATCCCGGCTTCTACAAGGCGCTTTGGGATGCCCTGGAGCAGGACGACCGCTGGGAAGGCGAGATCGTGGACCGCCACAAGAGCGGTCGCCTCTACCCCAAGTGGCTGACGATCCGCGTCGTTCGCAACCCTGACGGCAGCGTCGCCCATTACGTGGCGGCATTCAGCGACATCAGCGCCCGCAAGGCCGCCGAGGCCCAGATCCAGTACATGGCCCACCATGACGCGCTGACCGGTCTGCCCAACCGCATCCTGCTGCGCGACCGCTTCGAACACGCCTCCCAGCGCAGCCTGCGCAACAACGGCACGCTGGGGATGTTCTTCCTCGACCTGGACCAGTTCAAGCACATCAACGACACCCTCGGCCACGCCATCGGCGACGACCTTCTGCTGGCCGTCACCAACCGCCTGGCCGGCTGCCTGCGGCACAGCGACACGATCAGCCGCCTCGGCGGCGACGAGTTCATCATCCTTGTCGAGGGGGACGAGTCGACGCGCTTCTACGCGGCGGTGGCAGAGAAGATCTGCCGCGCGCTGGAGAAGCCCTTCGAGCTCGGCGGCCACGCGCTGACCGCCACCGGCACGCTGGGCGTCGCCGTGGCGCCAGGCGACGGCCAGGACTTCGACACCCTGCTGAAGAAGGCCGACATGGCCATGTATCACGCCAAGGCCCGCGGCCGCGCCACCTTCAGCTTCTTCGACGAGCGCATGAACCAGGACTCGGCCGAGCGCTTGTCGCTCACCACGCATCTGCGCCGCGCCCTCGGGGCCGGCGAACTGCGCCTGGTCTATCAGCCCCAGTTCGCCATCGGCGACAGCCACATGATCGGCGCCGAAGCCCTGATGCGCTGGCGCTCGCCCCAATACGGCGAGATCAGCCCTGCGCGCTTCATTCCGCTGGCCGAGGACACCGGCCTGATCCTGCCGATCGGAGAATGGGCGCTGCACGAATCCTGCCGGCAGGCCCGGGAGTGGGCCGATAGCGGCCAGCCCATCAAGATCGCCGTCAATGTGTCGGCGGTGCAATTGCACCGGGACGACTTCTCCGCCACGCTGGCCGCCGTGCTGCGAGACACCGGCGTGGCGCCGCAGCTGATCGAGCTGGAGCTGACCGAATCGGCACTGATGAGCGATGCCGCCCGTTTCATCGAGCTGATCGCCTATGTGCGCAACCTGGGTATGTCGGTGGCCATCGACGATTTCGGTACCGGCTATTCGAGCCTGGCCTACCTGAAGCGCTTCCAGGTCAGCAAACTGAAGGTGGACCGCTCCTTCGTCAAGGACATCCCCGACGACGAGGAAGACCGGGCCATCGCCGAAGCCATCGTACGCATGGGCCAGTCACTGAGGCTGAGGGTGATTGCCGAAGGGGTGGAAACCCGCGAACAGCTGGATTTCCTGGCGGGCATCGGCTGCCACGAGGTGCAGGGCTACCTGCTGGGCCGCCCTGTCGAGGCGGCCGCGCTGGGGGCCGGCCTGACCACGGGCACCGCGGCCGGCCGACATCACTAAAAGATCCCAAGGAAACGCCGGGCCACCCCGGGTTTCCTTGTCTCTCCCGGGGCGAGCCAGACACAGCCCACCCCGAGAGGCGCTCAGGAGACGACCGTCAGGAAGCGCTCGTTGAGCTTGCGGTCGTGGTAGAACACACCGGTGCCGACCTCTTCCCAGGTCCAGGTGATGGGCGCGTAGTCGGGGTAAGGCTGATAGCCTCCGCAGAACGTCTCGAAGCGGTTGCCGGACGGATCGAAGGCGTAGATCGTGGTGCCGCGGGTCACGCCGTGGCGGGTCGGGCCGATATCGATGGACACCTTGTTCATGGACATGATGTCGGCGGCGCGCAGGACCTTCTCCCAGGTATCCAGCAGGAAGGACACGTGGTGCAGCTTGCCCGGCTCCGGGTGGCGCACAAAAGCGATGTCGTGGGCTTTATGGGAGCACGAGAGCCAGATCGCCAGATTGGTCTCGCCGTCTTCCATCAGCACGCGCTCGACGAGGTAGAAGCCCAGCACGTCCTCGAACAGCTTCTGCACCTTCTCGATGTCCGGCCCGTAGAGCAGACAGTGATCGAGGCGCACCGGCGCGATGCCGCGCTCGGCATCGGGGGTCCAGGGGTCCGGATTGACGTACTTCATGCCGTTGCCGACGTCGGTCTTCTCGGCGTAGAGCTCGATCTGGTGGCCGGACGGGATCTCGAAGCGCACGCGCTCGCCGGTTTCCAGCAGCTCGCCGGCGGGAATGCGCTCGGTCTGGACGCCGTAGGCCCGCAGGTCGGCGTTGAGCTTTTCCAGCGTGGCCTTGTCGGCCACCTTGAAGGCGAAGAAGTCCATGCCGGCGGATTCCGCCTCGCGCAGGATCAGGCTGTTGTGGTCGCGCTCGTCCCAAGCCTTGAAGTACACCCGGCCCTGAGCGTCGCGGCCGGTTTCGATGAGGCCCAGCACATTCTTGTAGTGATTGACGCCCTCTTCCAGATCCAGCACGCGCAGCTGCATGTGGCCGGGACGCAGAACTCCGGTCATTGCCATTTGTAATCTCCTCTTGTCCTTGTGGATGCCGGCATCGCCCGGGAGACCGCATTGCGGCGCGGTTTCCCGACCCGGCGAGCACTGTGTTTATCTTAAACTCTCATCTCGATAAGTCAAACTATTCTCGAGATTTTATTTTTATATCGATTTAATGATCAAACCCGCTTGAACAACGGGCTGCGCACCTGCTGCGCATCCGCCGCCGAGAAGAACTTCTCGGTGTAGATGTCGTTCTCGAACAGGCGCCCCTGCATCAGCGTCGAGATACAGGCATCGATCATCATCGGCGGTCCGCACAGGTAGGCCTTGCGACCGCGGAAATCGTTGTCGAAGTGGGCCTTGGCCGCCTCGTGCACATAGCCCCGGAAGCCCTGCCACGCTGAATCCGCTGGCTCGTCCGACAGCGCCGGCACGTAGGTGAAGTTGGGATACTTCTCCGCCAGCGCCAGGAATTCGTCGTGGTAGTAAAGCTCGGCGCGGCTGCGCTGGCCGTACACCAGGGTGATCGGCAGCGTGCTGCCCTCGGCCAGCAGGTCGAGGATCATGCTGCGTGGGCTGGACAACCCCGACCCGCCGGCCATGAACAGCAGCGGCACATTGGCCGACTTACGCACGAAGAAACGGCCGTAGGGGCCGGACAGCTTGACGCTATCCCCTTCCGCCAGCTTCTCGTGGAGATAGCCGGTGCCGGTGCCGCCGGGCACGATGCGCACGTTGAGCTCGATCTCCCGCCCCGTCGACGGCACGTTGGCCAGCGAGAAGGCACGGCTGATGCCGAGGCCAGGGATGTCCAGGTTGATGTATTGCCCAGCCTGGAAATGGATGGGCTCATCGAGCTCGACGAAGATGCCCTTGATGGTCGGCGTGAGCTGTTCGATACGCTTCACGGTTCCGGGGAAGTCCTTCACCGGGATCGATTCGGCGTCCGGCTCTTCCTCGATTTCCGCTTCGATGGTCACGTCGCTTTCGAGGCGCGCACAGCAGGCCAGGGTCTTGCCCTCGGTGCGCTCGAAGTCCATCAGCGCGAAGCTCGAGGCTTCACCGTGGTCCACCTCCCCGTCCAGCACCTGCACCTTGCAGGTGGCGCACAGGCCATGGCAGCACGCATGGGGCAGCCAGATGCCGGCGCGCAGGGAGGCATCCAAAATGGTCTGCCCCTCCTCGACCTCGATGGTCTGGCCGAGGGGTTCGATGGTCAGCTCGTAGGACATGATTCAGCTCGCAGAACCCTTGATACCGGTAAGTCCGGGGGTGCGGAAGCGCAGCACGTCCTTGTGCTTGAGCCCCAGTTCGGCCAGCGTCTTGTTGAAGTCCGGTTGCCACGGCTGGCTGGACTTCAGCCATTCGACCTTGCTCCAGTCGATCTTCGCGAAGTCGGGGTGATAACCGAAAACGCCCGGCAGCACCTTGTCGATGATGTCGCCGAAACGCATGTTCGGCGGGACCGGCAGGCAGAACGGCGAGCAGAACAGCAGGTGCTGATCCCAGCCGATGTACAGCAGCTGGTTGCCGTGAAAGTTCTCGAGCCGGTCGGCGGACTCGAAGGAATATTCCTTGATGGCGGCTACGCCCATGGTTTTGTCTCCTTGTATTTTTCCGATGCGGAATCCGGCCGGCGCCCTGCGCCGGGCCGGATTCACTCCTGTCTGTCAGGCGGCGTTCTTGGTCGCCATGCCGCGCCAGGCCTCGAAGTTCTTCTGATCTTCGGAACCTTCGAAGTCCAGGTTGTCGCGCCCCTGGGCCAGGTGGTAGTAGTCGAGCACGGCCGACAGCGGGTCGAAGCCCTCGGCGGTCGGATCGACGCCTTCCTCGAAGCAGTTGCCCTGGTAGATCTGATGCACCGGCAGCCAGGCCTGGATGTACTTCTCCGGCTCGTGCTCGAAGATCTCTTTGCAGCCGTCGGAGCAGAAGTGGTACTTGTTGTCCTTGTAATCGACCTCGCGGTAGCAGATCTGCGTCGGGTCGCCCGGCTCGGTAAAGATCATCGGAATCTGGCAGGTCTGGCACAGCATGGGCAGCGTCTTGTTGTAGAAGCGGTTGCCCTTCTTGGCCTCCTCGCGCCAGTGCTCCAGGCGCGGCCGGTAGTACTTGTCGAAGCTGTTCGGGTACTTCTGCGACAGCCAGTCCAACTCGTCGTCGGTGGGAATCCAGGTGTGGAAGTTGCACGCCGCCGCGTAGTTGTAGAAAGTCGCCCAGGCCTGGTGGGAGATGTGATCCTTGTCCTGCTCGATCTGGTCGAGCCACTTCGGCGGACGGATGCCATAGCGGGCCAGGTCCTTGAACAGCGCGCCGCCGTTCTCCTCGAAGTAAACCTCCCAGGCCTCCTTCCAGCTCATGATGCGCTTGGGCAGCATGTAGTCCATCATCATGCCGACCAGGGTCAGCACGCGGTAGCCGCGCCAGGTCCACTTGTCGATCCACTGCTGCACGATAGGCAGGTTGTCCGGGTCCTGCTCCAGCACGAACTTGATGACTTCCAGGCCCAGCGTCATGTGGCGGGCTTCGTCGGACTGGGCCGAGAAGCCGAAGGTCATGGTGCCCATGTCGCCGTTGTAGGCGGCGCCGGACACGAAGGGCACGAACAGCAGGTTGGTCAGCACGTACTCGAAGCTGAAGCCGATCGCCACCATGAACTCGAAGGGGCCGGCAGTGACGGCATCGTCGAAGAAGGAACGCGGCACCGACAGGTACCACACGCGCTCCAGCATGTGCCGGTATTCGTGGAAGCCGTTGTAGTACTTGTTGTAGTTGGACAGGGAATGGATCTGCGTCTGGGCGTGGCGGATCTCGTCCAGGGACTGCATCAGGCAGGCGACCCGTGCGCCGACGCCGGGGAACTGGCGGCCGGTCATCGCGAAGCCGCGGTGGGCCATGTACTCCAGCGGGCTGATGCCGTTCAGGAACAGCTTGATGGCGTTGAGATAGCGCGCATCGGTGACGTTGAGGTGGCCGTTGTTCTGGGCATAGGCGTCGATGATCGCGTACAGCTTGCGTTCCTTCTCGGCCTGGTACTTCCAGTAGGCGTCCATGGTCAGGCGGAACGGGTCTTCCCACTTGTCCCAATCATGGATCTTGATGCCTTCGTACTTGACGAAGGGGAACACGTCGTCCATCGACTGGTAGGTGGTTTCCCAGCCCAGGCCGCGGGTCATGTGCTGGTACTTCTCCTTGAGGCCCAGCTTCTTCTTGCCGACTTTCATGTCCATCTTGCGTGTCTCCTCGAGGGGTTCAGGCGTTCCAGCTCAGGGTCAGCTCGTCGTCGGTCTCGTCGACGTTGCCCGTGAGGGAAATCAGGTTGATGTGCAGTTCCTGCAGGTCGAAATCGCGGCCGATCAGCTCTTCGATGGTCGAGCGGCGCACGACCAGCGAGCCTTCGGCGTCGATCTTCACCATCGCCGGCTGCTCGTTGCAGATGGCGTGGGGGTTGTCGGCGAGGATGGCCTGGATGATCTGGCGGGTGTCGTCGTTGGTCTGCAGCGCGATGAATACCTTGGACATAGTGCTTCCTCTCAGAGGCTGACGCCGGCCTTGGCCATGCGCGCGTTGAACTGGTCCACCACCTCGCTGGTGATGGCGTCGGCTTCGGCACCGAGGGCGATCTGGGCGATCGGCATCAGCGCGGCGGCGGCGCGGTCGCGCCAGTGGGTGATCCAGGTTTCCATCTGGGCCTTGTTCTCGGCGGATTCGGCGGCCGCGGTCTTCACCGTGGCGTCCACCCACTTCCTGGTTTCGGCGTACCAGTCGGTCATGAACTGGGTGAGCATCGCAATCGGCGTGCCGCCCTTCGACGAGAGCACGTTGTCGATGATGGTTTCGTACACCAGCGGGTACAGCAGGCCGTCCAGCGCCACCATCTGGGCTACGAAAACTTCCAGCGGGTCCTTCAGCACGAAACAGTCTTCCACGTAGCGGCGCAGTCCCTGCCAGGCGCTGTCTTCCATCCAGCTCTGCTTGGCGGTGTCGAGCACCTCCACGTCATCGCCGAGCAGCAGGCCGACACGGGTGATGTACTGGGCGATGCCCAGCATGTCCATGGAGTGGAAGATGCACGGCTGGGTCAGCGCGGTGCCGTAGCCGTAGGCGGTGATGAAAGCAGCGTTCATGTTGCCGCCCCAGGCTGCGTGGCGCAGCGGCAACAGCAGCTTGAGCACGGTCTCTTTCAGCTCGGCCGGCAGGGTGTCGGCCAGGCCGCGGCCTTCGACGAAGTCGAAGTTCGACTCGGCGGTTTCCTGCTGCTTGGCACGGGCCAGCGTGTAGGCGCCGTAATAGAACTGGCGCGGGTCCTTGAAGGCGTACCAGTCGGCCATCTTGATCGCACTGCGGGACGCATCGAAGATCTCGTGGTCCGGATCCCAGGTCGGACGGTAGTGAAAGTTGTGGGTCGCCTGAACTTCCAGCGTGCCTTCCTGGTAGCGGGTCGCCGCCTTGTCGGCGCCGATACGGCGGGCGATGTGGTCGAACGTCTGCCGCTGCGGCTTGATGGTGACGGTGCGCAGATCCATCTGCATGGTGTCTCTCCTCCTTCTTCTATTCAAATTCCGGGCGCTCAGCCCGGCCGGTTCATCTGAAGCGTTGGTGCGTGGCCTCGTGGAGGCTCCAGTTGAAGTCGCCGTCCTCCTCCGCCTCCGGCCGGGAACCCTCAAGGAGGATCACCCGGTTGGTCTGGCAGAACTCCTCGTAAGCCGCCTCGGGCAGCAGCATCTCGACGAAGAGCGCGGGATCGGAAATGGAGAACTCGAACTCCACCAGGCCGTCGGGGCGCCGCTCCACCAGGCGTACGTACTTGCGGTTCACATCCACGGGCAGCGGGGTGGTCGGATCGATCATCGTGTCCTCGGTCTGGTCTGCAACAGGCTTCTCCTTATCAAGCCCCGTACCAGATCTGGCAAACCACTGATCCAGAAAGACAAAATCCGCTTTTTCTCGAGATTACGAGAAAAAGCGGATTTTATTGATGAATCAATTGATCAAATGCTGCAGTGCAGCTTGATGATCTGGTGAAGCGGCCAGGCGACCCCGGCCACGCCGGCTTCGACTTCTTTCGGGTCAGAAGTCGTAAGCGATCTTGCCGTAGTAGAAGCCGCCACCAGTGGCGTAAGGCTGGGTGCCGTAGACGGCGCTCGACGTCCCAGTGGTCGGTTCGCCAGGCCCATTCTTGTCGGGACGCACGTTGAACAGGTTGGCCGCTCCCACGGTGAGCCTCCACGACTTCGTCAATGCGTAGTTAACATCCAGGTCAGTGATCCACTTGGCGCCGAAGTTCACGTCCTGGGCCGATCTCTCGGAACGGAACCAGGTCAGCTTGTCATAGCGGGTAGCGGCAAGATTGATGTCGAAACGGTCGATGAACCAGCGCGCGCCGAGGATCAGCTTGGTTTGCGGATAGCCGTCGGTGAGCCCGCCCACCGACGAGCGCGGGAACCAGATCGTGTTGCCG
The DNA here is from genome assembly GCF_056724105.1 of Zoogloea sp. GDB6. Classification (NCBI taxonomy): domain Bacteria; kingdom Pseudomonadati; phylum Pseudomonadota; class Betaproteobacteria; order Rhodocyclales; family Zoogloeaceae; genus Zoogloea; species Zoogloea sp. GDB6. Next base: position 3,130,082 of record NZ_CM161497.1, read on the forward strand.
CCGGGGTTGGCACCCAGTTTGGCAATCGCCGACGGCGTGTTCTTGATCCTCTCCACCTCGGTCTTGTTCCAGTTGAAGGCGGCGCTCCAGCGCACCGTACCCAAGCGGGCGTAGTCCCGCGTGGTTTCCGCCACCAGATCCACGCCGGTGGTCCTGGTATCCGCTGCGTTTGCGAAATACTGCACCCACTCGCTGCCGGCGTAGCCGTACTTCTGCAACAGCGGTGCGAAGGCCGGGCCATACAGATAGCCGGTACGGATGATGCGGTCGCGGATGTCCACCCGGTACGCATCAAGCGTGATGCTGGTCTGGCGGTTTGGCTGGAAGGTCACGCCGAGCCCGAAATTGGTGGACTTTTCCGGCTTCAGGTCCTCGGCACCCAGTTCCCGCGCCAGCGACGAGGTGTTGCGCAGCAGCTTGGACAAGCTGGGCACGAGGTTGCCATTGATGTCGGTGTTAGTGCGGTTGTCCGTCTGCGCATAGCCGATCTGGGACAGGGACGGCGCACGGAAGCCCGAGCCCACGGTGCCGCGCACTGCGAACTGCGGCGTGAGGTCATAGCGGGAATTGAGCTTGCCGCTCACCGTATTGCCGGAGCTGTCGCCATAACGTTCGGCGCGTACCGCCGTACCGACGAACCAGTTTTCCCGCGGGTGGAAGCCCAGGTCCACATAGGCCGCCGCCACGTTGCGCTTGAGGTGCGCCTCGTCAATCGGCGCCAGTACCACCGCTGCCTGAGCGCCAACATTGGCCGGCTTGCCCACATTGGGGTCCCCCTCCTGGTCGCCCGCCTTGAAGACGTAGCCGCCATTGGTATAGCCGAGGGGGTCGCCGGCGAAGGTGTCGAAACCGTCCTGGCGGAACTCCCCGCCGAAGGACACTTGCAGCGGCTTCTTCAGGCCGATGTCGAAGGCACGGGTCACATCCAGGTTGTTCACCCACTGGGAAAACTGGTAGGTGGCCAGGTTGTCGAAGCGCGTCGGCGAGGCCGGGCCGAGGGACGGGTTGATGGTCAGGTCGCTGAACTGGCGATTGCGGCTCTTGCCGTAAGACGTACTCAGATCCCAGTCCCAGTCGTTGCTCCTCCCCTTCGCGCCGAACACGAACTGGAAGTCGATCTCGTGGGAATTGTTGAGGGCGAAGTAGCCGTCGGGAAACAGCTGGGTGATCGTCGCCAGGCCATTGGCACGGCGGAAGTTGTTGCCGGCCACTGTATCGCGCTGCCCGCCAGTACCGAATGAGTACAGGGACACCTCGCTATTGACCGGCAGCTCTGCGTTGTAGGACAGGTTCCAGGCCTCGATCTGCGGATCCCCGTTGTGGGCGCCGTCCCGGTTCCAGGTGGCGTTCTTCGGGTTGGAGGCCGGCGACCAATTGACGGTGTTGGTGGCAGGGAAATTGTTCCACGACTGGCCGCGCTTGCGCGCATCGACGCTGAAATGGATGAAGCCATCCGTCCCCAGCTCGGTTCCGAAATCCGCCTCACCCTTGGTGGTCGTCAGATCCCCGTCGCCTTCGTAGAGGCGGCCGCTGGACAGACCCACGTGACCACCGAAGTTGCGCTTGAGCACGATGTTCACCACGCCGGCCACCGCGTCCGTGCCGTATTGCGCTGCCGCGCTGTCCTTCAGCACCTCGATGTGATGCACCGCGCTGAGGGGGATCAGGTCCAGATCCACCGGATTGACGCCGCTGCTGTCGCCGCCGCCGTTGGTCAGCAAGGCGCTGTTGTGGCGGCGCTTGCCGTTGACCAGCACCAGCGTATAGGCCGGGCCGAGACCGCGGTTTGAGACCGGCCGCACGATAGAGTTCACGCCGGCCACGTGGTAACCGAAATTGAAGGACGGCAGCAGCCTGGTGAGCGCCTCTCCCAGCTCGGCCCGGCCACTGCTGCGCGCCAGTTGGTCCGCGCTGATGATGTCGATCGGCGCCGGGCTTTCGACCACCGTTCGCCGGCCGCCGCGCACCCCGGTGACGATGACGGTGTCCAGCGAGCTGCCAGTGCTCTCGGCTGCGGCGGGCTTGTCGCCGCCACCTTCCGCAGCCTGCAAGGGTGCACCGCCCAACAAAGCGCCTGCAATCGCAACAGCCAATACGGATCGGCGCGGAACGGGATTGTCAGCCCGCACCCGGCAAACAAAGCCGGCTTGAGTGGAAGAAGACTTCATCGACATCACCTCCTGATTGGAAAGCGCATGCCATGGCAGCAATCATGCCAATGAAATTCGACCGGTCATATCCCGCCAGAAGACCTTCCGCACAATTTCAAATGGATGATATTCCAGTGAAATAGCATCCGACCGCACCCGCCATGGATGGCCGGAATCACCCCCCTTTTTCTTACAGGTGTTTGCACCTCAACACAACGTCATCAAATCGGCTTGAATTCGGGTCATCCAACGGTGTCCTGAACGGGGATAAAAATGCGCCCAAAATAGGCATTTGACATCAACAATATCCAAACGCATATTCTTTAAGGATTCCTTAAAGCTCTTCACGGAATATTCCTACCGGGCCGCCCGAGGCACGACCGCCCTCCCGGCTGCGCCCCAAAACCTCCCCAACCGCAAGGAGTCCCTGATGACCATCCGTCGTACCGTCGTACTCGTCACTCTGGCACTGGGCACCATCGGCAGCGCCCATGCAGCCTCGGCCGCCGAACCTATCCAGCCGATCGCTCCACCCAAGATCACCAACCCCGCAGCCGTCGAACTGGGCAAAGCCCTGTTCTTCGACCCACGCCTGTCCAAGTCGGGCTTCATCTCCTGCAACTCCTGCCACAACCTGTCGATGGGCGGCAGCGACAACCTCAAAAGCTCCATCGGCCACGGCTGGCAGAAAGGGCCGATCAACTCACCGACGGTACTCAATGCCCGCTACAACCTGGCCCAGTTCTGGGACGGCCGCGCGGCCGACCTGAAGGCGCAGGCCGGCGGGCCGATCGCCAACCCTGGCGAAATGGCCTTCAGCCACGAACTCGCGGTTGATACCTTGAAAACGATCCCAGGATACGTAGCAGCCTTCCGCAAGTCCTTCGGTTCGGACGAGATCAACGTGGACCGCATCACTGGCGCGATCGCTGCTTTCGAGGAGACACTGGTGACGCCCAACTCGCGCTTCGACCAATGGTTGAAGGGCAACAAGAAAGCGCTGAATACGGAAGAACTGGCCGGTTACAAGCTGTTCAAGGACAGCGGCTGCGTGGCCTGCCACAACGGCCCAGCCGTGGGTGGCAATTCCTTCCAGAAGATGGGGGTGGTGGAGGCCTACAAGGCGAACAGCCCGGCTGAAGGGCGCATCGCGGTAACCGGCAAGGACGCCGACCGCTTCCTGTTCAAGGTGCCCACGCTGCGCAACGTGGAGCTCACCTATCCGTACTTCCACGACGGCGGTGCGGCAACCCTTGGCGAAGCGGTGGACACCATGGGCCGCCTGCAGCTGGGCCGCAAGTTCAGCGCCGAGGAAAACGCCAAGATCGTGGCCTTCCTGAAAACGCTGACCGGTCAGCAACCGTCCTTCAAGCTGCCGGTGCTGCCGCCGTCCACCGACGCCACGCCACGGCCGCAGCCGTTCTGAAGCTAACTGTCTAGTTCGCTGGCCTGGCCGGCATCGCCGGCACGGGGGCATCCAAGGATGCCCCCTTCTTTTCGACGCCCCGCTCCAACGCCTTGACCATCTTGCCGACCACGGTCAGGGACATTTCGCCACGGGGGAAGACACGACAGGCCAGCACCACTCCACTCGCCTCCTCCTCCGCGCTCACGCAGTCGCGGCTCATCTTGCGGGCCTCGTAGCTGCCGGACTGGATCGCCACCTTGCAGATCCCGCAGCCACCGCCGCGGCAACCAACGGGAATGCCCCGCCGTCCCAGCACTTCCATGCCACGCAACAGGTTCAGCTCGGCATCGCAGGTGTAATCCTCACCGCTGTTTCCGATATGGATCAGGTACTTCTGGGCCATGGTCTCCTCCTGGCACATCATCGATCCGGATTGCTCGCTCTGGATGGCGAATCGGTCCGGCTTCATTTTTCTCGAGATTATGTATTATTATCGCCAATAAACTTATAACGCAAGCTGATGAGGAATCGGCGCTCCGCTGTGCGGAGCGTCCGCGAGCCCATATCGGCCACGTGGTATAAGACCCTGTCTCCCGCCGCCCGGCATTGCGCCGGCCATCATTATTCCTATCAAGCGGCGGAAGACGCTGGAGGAGACATCGTGAGCGACATCCATTACCCGCAGAACGCCGATCTGCGCAGCCTCGTGCGCTTCTGTTCCGAAAAGGGCCTGATATGGCTCCACGAAAGCCGCATGATCCTGATGCATGCGGCGGCACTGTCCGAACTGCGCAAGGAGCTCATCAACTCGGTCGGCATCGACCAGGCCCGCCGCATCCTGACCCGCATGGGCTATGCTGCAGGTGCCCGCGACGCCGAGCTGGCCAAGAAGATCCGCGGCGACCACAGTCTTCAGGACGCCTTCGTGGTCGGCCCCCAGCTGCACATGCTGGAGGGCATGGTGCACGTAACCCCATTCAAGCTCGACTTCGACAAGGACGCCAGCCACTTCTACGGCGACTTCCTGTGGGAGAACTCCGTCGAGGCGGAAGTTCATGTACGGGAATTCGGCCACGCGGAACATCCGGTGTGCTGGATGCAGATCGGCTACGCGTCGGGCTACACCTCAGCCTTCATGGGGCGCTTCATCCTCTTCAAGGAAACCGAGTGCGTCGCCACCGGCCGCAACCGTTGCCGCATCGTTGGCAAGCCCGTGGAGGAATGGCCGGACGCCGCCGACTACACGCCCTACTACGAGGCTGACTCCATCGTCAGCCGCATGCTCGAACTGCGCAGCGAGGTCGATGCGCTGCGCGCCACGCTGGAACGCCGCCTGCCGCCACCCAGCCTGATTGGCTCGTCGGCCGGCTTCCGCCACGCCTACACGCTGATCGACAAGGCCGCCGCCACCCAGGTCACGGTGCTGCTGCTCGGTGAAACCGGCGTCGGCAAGGAGCGCTTCGCCCGCGCGCTGCATGAGATGAGCCCCCGCGCCGCCGGCCCCTTCGTAGCGATCAACTGTGCGGCCCTTCCCCATGATCTGATCGAGTCAGAGCTCTTTGGCGTCGAGCGCGGCGCCTTCACCGGCGCCCAGGTATCGCGGATGGGCAAGTTCGAGCGCGCCGACGGCGGCACCCTGTTCCTCGACGAGGTCGGCGAACTGCCGCTGGCCGCCCAGGCCAAGCTGCTGCGCGTGCTGCAGGAAGGCGAGATCGAGCGCCTCGGCGATGACCGCACGCGCAAGATCAACGTGCGCCTGGTGGCCGCCACCAACGTGGACCTGCACGCCGCGGTCAAGGCCGGGCGTTTCCGCAGTGACCTGTTCTACCGGCTCAACGTCTATCCGGTGGTGATCCCGCCGCTGCGCGAACGGGTCGCCGACATTCCTCTGCTGGTGGAAGCCATGCTGAAGCGCTTCGGCGCATTGCACGGCAAGCGCATTGCCGGCGTCACCGACAAGGCCTTGCGCGCACTAAAGGGTCATGCCTGGCCCGGCAACATCCGCGAGTTGGAGAACACCATCGAGCGCGGCGTGATCCTCGCTCCGCAGGACGAATGGATCGAGGTCGAACACCTGTTCGCCGGTCCGCAGGACTTCGAGGCTCGTCAGGAAGGCATCAATGACGCCGGCAGCCTGAGTTCAACGAATGCAGAAGACGCCACCAATACCCTGTGCAGCCAGGTCATCGCTGCCGGCATCGGGCTGGACAGCCTTGAGCAGGCGTTGATCCAGCACGCGGTCAAGGAGGCAAAGGGCAATCTGTCAGGCGCGGCGCGCCTGCTCGGCATTACCCGCCCCCAACTCAATTACCGCCTGAAGAAGAAGGAAGCCTCGGTGTGAGCGACGGGTGGCGGCCCGTGGCGGCGGCGGGGGTCAGGAGACCGCCGCCACCGTACCGGACGCAGCCCGCCAGCGCTCCTCGATGAGCCCGGCCGGCACCGGCCGACTGAACAGGTAGCCCTGCAGGAAATCGCAGCCGCCGCGCCGCAACAGATCTGCCTGGCTTTCCGTCTCAACACCTTCGGCAACCACCGCCAATCCAAGGGTGCGCGCCAACGCCAGGATGGTATGGATGATTGCAACACCGTGTTCGTCCAGGTCGGCCTCACCGACGAAGGAGCGGTCGATCTTCAGCACATCGATTGGCAGACGGCGCAGGTAGGCGAGGCTCGAATAGCCGGTGCCGAAGTCGTCGATGGCCACCGTCACACCCAGCTCCTTGAGTGCCTGCAGGGTTTGGGCCGCCTCTTCCGGACGGTTCATCACCATGCTCTCGGTCAGTTCGATCTCCAGCAGGGTCGGCGGGATCTCGGCGGCCTCGGCCTGGCACAGGATCTCGCCGACCAGGTCGCCCTCGACGAACTGGCGCGCCGAGATATTCACCGCCACCCGCTGCCATCCGTAGCCCGCACGATGCCAGGCAGCAATCTGCCGGCAGGCCTCACGCAGGGTCCACCGCCCCAACTCGCCGATCAGGCCGCAATCCTCCGCCACCGGAATGAACTGAGACGGCTGGATGGCGCCCCGCTCGGCGTTGTGCCAGCGCAGCAGCGCCTCGTAGCCGACGATCTCACCGTTAGTGGCCCCCACCTTGGGCTGGTAGTGCAGACTCAGCTCCCCGTGAGCCAATGCGTGGCGCAAGGCGGTTTCCAGTTCCAGCCGCAAGCGTGCGGCCTCCGACATGGCAGGCTCGAAGAAGCGATAGACGCCTCGCCCCGCAGCCTTCGCCGCATACATCGCCACGTCGGCGTTCTTCATCAAGGTGGTGCCATCGCTGCCGTCGTCCGGAAACACGGCCACACCGACCGATGTGCCGATATTGATACGATGGGACAGGACCTGAATGGGCTCACTGATCGCCTCGATGATCTTGCGAGCCAGTGTGGCGCAGACCCGACCATTCTGCAGGCCGCGCACCAGCACCACGAACTCGTCGCCGCCCAGCCGCGCCACGGTGTCGGACTGGCGCACCAGGCTCTTCACCCGCTGGGCGACCTCCACCAGCAGCATGTCGCCAACCTGATGACCGAGGCTGTCATTGACACTCTTGAATTGGTCCAGGTCGAGGAACATCAAGCCCAGTTGCTCCCGATCCCGGCGCGCCATCTCGATGCCATGGCGCAGGCGATCCTCCAGCAGGAAGCGGTTGGGCAGGCCGGTCAGCGCATCATGGAAGGCCAGGAAGCGGATCCGCTCATCTTTCTCCTGGGACTCCGTGATGTCGGTGACTGCAAACACGTAGTGCGTAACCTTCCCGTCCGCGTCACGTACCGCATCGATGGAACGACGCTCAAGGAACAAACCGCCGTCCGCCTTGCGGCTCCACACTTCACCGGACCAGTGGCCGAGGCGGCGCAGTTCGCCCCACATGGCCTCGACCGCCAGCGGATCGTGGTCGGCAGGATTCAGGGTTCCGATGGGTTGCCCCACGATGGACACCGGCGACATTCCGGTCATCGCACAAAAGGCCGGATTGGCCTCGACGATCAGGCCTTCCGCGTCCGTGACAATGACGCCCGCCGCAATGTTCTCGATGGCTGCCGAGGCCAACCGGACCTTGGCGGTACGCTCTGCCACCATGCGCTCCAGCCCGGCGTTCTGCGAGGTCAGCGCATCACGCGCAGCCACCAGATCCCGGTTCAGCGACTCGACGACCTCCTGCTGCCGACGCGCCTCACCCAGCAGCCCCTGGTTCTCGATCAGGCTGCGCCGGGCCGCCAGCAAGGTTTTCCGCGCCCAGCAGTGGGCCGACAGCATGGTCGCCAGGTAGCACATCGTCAGCCCACCGAGCACCGCGGAGCCGGGCAACGGCAGCGCAACGAACAGCAAGGCACCCGGCAACAGCAGGCAGGCGATGTAGAAGCGTGCCGACCACAACACCGGCGCCAGCACCGATGCCGCCCGGCCGGCCAGACCGAAATGGATGAGCGCCAGCACCAGCACCTCCCCGGTACTGATATCCGGCCGAAGTTGGAACGGCAACAGCGCCCACAGGACAGACACCGCCGCCAGCGGCATCCAGAACAGGCGCTCCATGAAATTCAGCGACCGTGCGGCAAACGTCCGCTCACCCAGCCGCAACGTGGCAACCCGGACAACGACCGCGGCCAGCATCGCCAGCAGCCACGGAATCGCCAGCCAGTCCCCCGTCATGGACTTGTGCAGCCAGGCAACGCAGAGCACCGCGAGGCCATTGAGCAAGGCCCCCCCTTGCCCCTGGGCGAAGGCGTTTTCGATCAGGGACCAGCGTAACAACTGATCGTGGCGGTTTTCGTTTTCCATTCGGATGCATCTCGGACAAGACTACAGCCGGCACGCAGGCCAATGTGCGTCCCGACCTTGCCCGGCCCTTTCCCGGGCCGGACAAACTTGCCCTTAACGACTCAAGCTCCGCGGACTTGAACACGGCAGGAGGACCAGCGTGCCGTATTCCACACACAATCCCGCCGAGTTCAAAAAAAGAAATGCCCTTCGTCGACCGACGAAAGGCATTTCTTATACGTGCACCATTCCACCGTCGCCCCCGGCAACGCCGTTGGGCGGCAGGCTAACGGATCACCTCCAGCCGCAGTCCGGGAGACGTTCCTCCGACGACCACAAGTACCGCCCCCCACCCACGTGCGACAGGTACGCGTCGAAAGCGCCGGCCCAGTAATCGAACCACCAACTCAGCGGGCTCATGATTCTGCTCCTCCCCGGCTTGTGCTTGATACCGCAAGAGAACCCGGAACAGACCAGTGCAATGCTAGAAGCTCACGCTGGCCCCGCATGCGGAACATGCCCAAAGCCAAAAAACGCGACATACGATACAGCAGCACTGACTCGCGCCTGCCAGCCCTGCGTGTGCCCGGATTACCTCGCGGAGAACCAACAATATTTCTTTATTGTTTGCATTACCCCTCCTATTCGCATGGGTAATGCAAACATTCCCCGGTGCCTGGAAACAGCAATTTATACGCCAGGGAAAAGAATAAAAATCGATTCAATCGCTTACCTGCTCTCCAAGTCCGGCCTGGGCGACGTCCGTAAAGTTTCCCGACACCGCAAGCTTATCTGTGCTTCCAATCGTGGCTGACAGTGACTGCCCGCCATCGGCCCGACCTCCGCCATTCAGCCCGGGAGAATCAGTCTTTCTAATCGAGAGTGTATTCCACCGCCCCGGTATCCATTTCCCTTTCGCCTCCCGCCGCAGAACCTTCCGGGTATTCCCCTAGGTCCTTATGCCTAAGGGAATACCCCTAACAAAACAACGCCATACGCATCACCCATATGGCGTAATCTTTGATGACCATTTTTTCCATTTATTCCGTCGCCACGCAGTTCCGCAACATCAGCATTTCCGTTCCCGTTTCCGCTTCGATTCCGTCTCGTCGTTGTTACAGAAAGGTAAGGACCATGGATTTCCTGATAGTCATCGCAGCCCTGGTATTTCTGATGTTCATCGCCTACCGGGGTTACAGCGTGATTCTGTTTGCTCCGGTGGCGGCCCTTGGGGCCGTCCTGTTCACTGACCCCGGCCTGGTGGCCCCCGCCTTCACCGGTCTCTTCATGGACAAGATGGTCGGCTTCGTGAAGCTGTATTTCCCGGTCTTCATGCTCGGCGCCGTATTCGGCAAGGTCATTGAGCTGTCGGGCTTCTCGAAGGCCATCGTCTCATCGGTGATCAACATGGTCGGACGCGAGCGGGCGATGCTGTCCATCGTGCTGGTCTGCGCGCTACTCACCTACGGCGGCGTGTCCCTGTTCGTGGTGGTCTTCGCGGTCTACCCCTTCGCCGCCGAGATGTTCCGCCAGGGCAACATTCCCAAGCGCCTGATCCCCGGCACCATCGCACTGGGCGCCTTCACCTTCACGATGGACTCCCTGCCCGGCACGCCGCAGATCCAGAACATCATCCCGACCACCTTCTTCAAGACCAACACCTGGGCCGCCCCGTCCCTCGGCGTGATCGGCGCGGTGTTCATCCTGATCGTCGGCCTGACCTTCCTCAACTGGCGCCGCCGCACAGCCCAGAACGCCGGCGAGGGCTACGGCGACAAGCTGCTCAACGAACCGGAACCCTTCACCCACGAGAAGCTCGCCAACCCGGTCGTCGCAATCCTGCCGCTGTTCGTCGTCGGTATCTTCAACAAGGTGTTTACCAATGTGATCCCCGACCTCTACGGCAAGATGCATGACCTCGTTCTGCCCGGCCTGGCCAAGCCGATCTCCACCGACGTCACCAAGATCGCCGCGATCTGGGCCGTGGAGGCAGCGCTGCTGCTGGGCATCCTGTGCGTACTGGCCTTCGCCTTCAAGCCGGTGATGGAGAAATTCGCCGAAGGCTCCAAGGCCGCCGTCGGCGGCGCCCTGCTGGCGTCGATGAACACCGCTTCCGAGTATGGCTTCGGCGCCATCATCGCCGCGCTGCCGGGCTTCATCTACATCGCCGACGCCCTCAAGGCGATCCCCAACCCGCTCATCAACGAAGCCATCAGCATCACCACGCTGGCCGGCATTACCGGCTCGGCGTCCGGCGGCATGAGCATCGCGCTGGCGGCGATGGCCGAGACCTTCATCGCCAACGCCCAGGCGGCCGGCATTCCGCTGGAAGTCTTCCACCGGGTCGCCTCGATGGCCTCCGGCGGTATGGACACCCTGCCCCACAACGGCGCCGTGATCACGCTGCTGGCGGTCACCGGCCTGACCCATCGGCAGTCCTACGGCGACATCTTCGCGATCACGGTCATCAAGACTTCCGCGGTCTTCGTGGTGATCACCGCCTACTATCTTTTCGGTATCGTTTGAGCCACGCCCCGACCGCCAAAGGAGACCCGAAAATGAACCCGACAAAACCTAAACTCTCCCCGCCGCAAGGCCGCAACACCGGCAAGGTGGTCAGCGCCGCCGACGCGGTCAAGCTGATCCGCTCGGGCGACACCCTCGCCACCACCGGCTTCGTCGGCATCGGCTTTCCCGAGAACATCGCCATCGCCCTCGAACAGCGCTTCCTCGAAACCCGCGACCAGAGCAGCGACGGCCGCGGCAAGCCCGAGGGGCTGACCCTCGTCTACGGCGCCGGCCAGGGCGACGGCAAGGACCGCGGCCTCAACCACCTCGGCCACGAGGGCCTCATCAAGCGCGTGGTCGGCGGCCACTGGGGCCTGGTGCCGCGCCTGCAGGAACTGGCCGTCGCCAACCGCATCGAGGGCTACAACCTGCCCCAGGGCGTCATCACCCACCTGTACCGGGACATCGCCGCCGGCAAGCCAGGCACGCTGACCCGTGTCGGCCTCGGCACCTTCGTCGATCCCCGCTTCGGCGGCGGCAAGGTGAACAGCTGCACCACCGAAGACCTGGTGCGCATCATGGAGATCGACGGCGAGGAATACCTGTTCTACAAGGCCTTCCCGATCAGCGTCGGCATCGTACGCGGCACCACCGCCGACCAGGACGGCAACATCACGATGGAGAAGGAAGCCCTCACGCTCGAAGGCCAGGCCATCGCGATGGCGGTACGCAACAGCGGCGGCATCGTCATCGCACAAGTGGAGCGCATCGCCGAATCGGGCTCCTTAAACCCGCGGCAGGTAAAGATCCCCGGCATCCTGGTGGACTGCGTGGTGGTGGCCGAGCGCCCCGAGTGGCACATGCAGACCTTCATGGAGCAGTACAGCCCGGCCTTCTCGGGCGAGATCCGCATCCCGGTCACATCCCTCGAGCCGATGGAGATGAGCGAGCGCAAGATCATCGCCCGCCGCGCAGCAATGGAGCTGATCCCCAACGCGGTGGTGAACCTCGGCATCGGCATGCCCGAAGGCGTCGCCGCGGTGGCGGCGGAGGAACGGGTCATCGACCTGCTGACCCTCACCGCCGAACCCGGCGTGATCGGCGGCATTCCCCAGGGCGGGCTCAACTTCGGGGCGGCGGTAAACACCGCGGCTATCGTGGACCAGCCGAGCCAGTTCGACTTCTACGACGGCGGCGGCCTTGACCTCGCCTTCCTGGGCCTCGCCCAGGCCGACGAGCAGGGCAACCTCAACGTCTCCAAGTTCGGCCCCAAGCTGACCGGCGCCGGCGGCTTCATCAACATCAGCCAGAATGCCAAGAAAGTCGTCTTCGTCGGCACCTTCACCGCCGGTGGCCTCGAAGTGGCGCTGCAGGACGGCCGGCTGAAGATCCTCGTCGAAGGCAAGGCGGTCAAGTTCGTCAAGGAAGTGGAGCACCGCACCTTCAGCGGCGCCGAGGCCGTGCGGCGCAAGCAACCGGTGCTCTACATCACCGAACGCTGCGTCTTCGAGCTGACCCCCGCCGGCGTGGAGTTGATCGAGGTTGCCCCGGGCATCGACGTGGAACGGGACATCCTCGCCCACATGGCCTTCAAGCCGATCATCCGCGGCACGCCGTGCGTGATGGACGAACGCATCTTCCGCGACGCGCCGATGGAGCTGCGCCAGACCATCCTCGCCACACCGCTGGAATCGCGCTTCCACTACGACGCCGGACAGAACCTGTTCTTCATCGACTTCGACAACCTGCGCCTGCGCCACGCCGACGACGTGGACCGGATCCGCCGCCTGGTCACCGGCATTCTCGACCCGGTCGGCCACAAGGTGCCGGTGGTGGTGAACTACCACGGCTTCGACATTCTCGACGAGCTGATCGAACCCTACGCAAACATGATCAAGGGCTTGATGGAAACCCATTATTCCCAGGTCACCCGCTACGCCACCAACCCCTTCCTGCGTACGAAGCTCGGCGATGCACTCAGCGCCCGGCACCTTTCGCCCGGGATTTTCGATTCGGCCGAAGAGGCCCGGGCCGGGCTGACGGACGGACAGTGAGGGTTCTACGCCACAGCTGTTGCTGCAGTGCAACATAATGCACTATTGCACACCGTTTTTTTGCCCTCCTGCCATCGCCCTCATAAGAGCCTGTGCTATCGTTTTTCACAGGAGGCCACGGGAGGGATTCAGTCTGGGGCTCTTACTGTTCAATAACAACGTGTGGAGAAAATCTATGGCTACAAAGCAAGAACAGCAATTCAACGAGATTCAGAAGAAGAACCTGGAAGCCGCCATGCGTCTGGCCCAGCTCTCCATCGAGAACTCCCAGCGCATCATGGAACTGCAGGTCGGCACCGCCAAGTCCCTGTTCGAAGAAGGCGTCGCCAATGCCAAGGCCCTGTCCGGCGTCAAGGATCCGGCCGAAGCCCTGAACCTGCGTACCGCCTACGCCCAGAGCACCACCGAGAAGATGCTGACCTGTGCGCGCGAAATCGCCGAGATCACCGCCAAGACCCAAGCCGAAGTCGGCAAGATGGTCACCGAACAGCTGACCGGCGGCGGCCAGGACGTCGTCGACTCCTTCCAGAAGCTCTTCAAGGGCCTGCCTATCGGCGACCACAATGCCCTGGGCTCCATCCAGAGCGCCATGGACACCGCTCGTGCCGCCTACGAGCAGATGACCAAGGCCTCCACCGAAGCCTTCCAGGCCTTCACCAAGCTGACCCCCAAGAAGTAAGCGGTCCGCTGCACGCATTGCCGAACGGCGCCTCCGGGCGCCGTTTTCTTTTTTGGGAGCCCCTACAGCAATACGCCTGTCACCCTAGCAGCGCAGTCTTTCCCCTCCATCCCCAGCGGAAGAGGATCATGACGGAAAAGACCCGCATCATCGACGCGCTGGGAGAGCCCAGCCTGCTCCTGCCGGCGCTGCTGGCCGAGGCACTGGGCGCCAACGACCGCGCCAAGTACTACCTCAGCCTGATCCAGACGGCACGGGCCCATGCCTTCAATCCGGAACGGCCCCTCGCCTCCCTCGGTCTGGAGCGCATCGCCGCCGGTATCGGCGACGAAAGCCTGGACGACATTCCCGGCAACAGCTGCCAGCTCGATACCGATCTATTCCACATTCCATCGGCCGACGCCCTGTGCGGACGTATCTCCGCCGAGCTGGAGAGCATGTTCGAGCCCATCCGCAACAGCGGCGAGGACGTCTCGGTGCTGTTGGCGGCCCGTCTGGCGGCTCTTCATGCCCAGGCCTGGTGCGACAGCGCCGACACCCTCAGCGCGGCCCAGATTCACCGCCTGACCTCCGGCGACCGGGAACGCGGTGACAGTGCCCACCTGCTGGTGATGGACATGCACAAGGTTCTCAACCGACTGCAGACCCGCATCGCCAGCGAAGACATCGACGGTGCAGCCACTTACGACACCGCACCGGACGACCGCCCGCTGATCGCCGCCTTCATGCGCGGGGTCAACGCCACCCGCCCCCTCAAGTTCGACCACCCCGGTCTCGGCACCACCGCCACCCGCAACGGCGGCCGGCTGATCCTGCAGAACGACATCGGCACGACGGACGCCCACGTCCTCGTGGTGCACGTGGAAAAGCGCTGCGTAACGCTGACCTACACCGACATCCACATGCAGCGCCTGGTGTTCTTCCAGAGCCTCTTCGAGCACTGGGCAGTGAGCTGGGACGACACCCGCTCCCGCACCGACCGGGATCTGGAAGACGGCGTCTACCACATGGGCACCGGCCGCTTCACCGCCAACAACGAAGCCGGGCTGTGCGACTACCTGCAGTTCCTCGGCTCCCGGCTGGTCTTCCTGATCGACTGGAACCGCGCCCGCAAGCGCCTCCGCCTGCTGCTACCGAAGAAGGAAAGCCTGGCCTTGCTCAAGTGGGCGGCCGACGAGAACCTCGGCCACATGGGCTGGCTGCGGGCGGGCGGAGAGCAGTTGGTCTTCGACGCCCTCGCCTTCGCGGCGCAGACGCCGCCCGCCTTCGGCTCGCGCCTCGACGACATGCTGGAACGCAGCCGCGCCACCGCCTTCATGCAGTTCGTGCTGCGCGCATCCTCGGAGAGCCAGCAGCAGGGCGAGCCGGACGACATGCTGCGCGACCGCATCCACGCCGAACTGGTGAGCTGCTTCCGCAGCACCCGCCACCAGCTCATCGACATCGCCGCCGAGCATGCCGCGCTGGCCGTCGAGCTCGCCAGCGGCGTGCGCGACAGTCTCCTTGAGCTGCGCACTGCGGACGGCAGCGCGCGTATCGCCTTCAACGCCGAACGCGCCAAGGCGTGGGAGCACCGGGCCGACGAGCTGGTCAACCTCGCCCGCGAGCTGCGCCACAGCGGCGGCGGCCAGAACGACTTCTACTGCACGCTGCTCGAAAGCGCCGATGACATCACTGACGAACTGGAAGAAGCGGCCTTCCACCTCAGCCTGATCCCCTCCACCCCGCCTTGCACCGCGCTGCTCGACGCGCTGGAAAACCTGGCCGGCATGGTGGTCGGCAGCACGCAGGAATTCCTCAAGGCACTGGAGTGTGCCCGCAACGTGCGCCGCGGCTGCCCGCGGGAAGAGCTGCAGGACTTCCTCGAAGCGGTGCACCAGATCATGGCCGCCGAACGACGGAGCGACGACGCCCATCGCAGCTTCAAGCGCGCGCTGATCGTCGCCGGCGACGCCTTTCCCCAGCGTTTCGCCAGCACCGAATGCGCGCGCAACCTCGAAGCCGCGGCGGACGCCCTCCTGCACACCGCCCTCAAACTCCGCGACCACCTGCTGGCCGCCATGCTGAGCGAGTAGACCATGGATCTCCAGGCACACATCTACGCCATTGGCCTGCCCGGTCCGCGCATCGACGGCACGGTCGACGGGATGGGCTTCAAGGCCTTCAACCTGGTCCGCATGGCCTCCATCGGCCTGCCGGTACCGCAGGCCTTCATCCTCGGAACCGCCGTACAGCGGGCACGGTGCGCCGACCCCGCCGGCTTCCGTGCCCCGCTCCGCGCCCTGCTCGAAAGCCAGGTCGAGCGGCTGGAGGCAGCCTGCGGGCTGGAACTCGGCTCGGGCCGCAAGCCGCTGCTGGTCTCGGTCCGTTCCGGCGCCCCGATCTCGATGCCCGGCATGATGGACACCGTGCTCAACGTCGGCCTCACCGACGCCACCCTGCGCGGCCTCCTGCGCCTCACCGGCAACCCGCGCCTGGCCTGGGATTCGTATCGGCGCCTGATCCACCAGTTTGCCGAAGTGGTGCACCACGCCCCGCCGGAGCCCTTCAACGCGGCACTGCGGCTGGCCCTTGAGCATGCCCGCGTCAGCCGCCCCGCCGAACTGGACTTCCGCGCGCTGGCCAGCCTGGCCCGCAGCTACCTCGACGTCTACGAAAGCGTGGTCGGCCGGCCCTTTCTCCAGGACCCGCTGGAGCAGCTCCTTGCCGCCAGCGAAGCCGTGTTCGACTCCTGGCAGTCCCCCCGCGCCACCACATACCGCCAACTGCACGATATCGATGACCGTATGGGAACCGCCGTCACCGTGCAACGGATGGTGTTCGGCAACGCCGGCGGCACCTCCGGCAGCGGCGTCGGTTTCACCCGCAATCCGGCCAACGGCGATCCCGCGCCCTACCTTGACTTCCGCTTCAACAGCCAGGGCGAGGACGTGGTGTCGGGCCAGCACTCGGCCTCCGACGCCGCCCGCCTGGCCAGCGTACTGCCCCACGTGCATGCCCACCTGCAGGCCCTCGGCACACTGCTGGAGCGACAGTTCGGCGACGTGCAGGAATTCGAATTCACGGTCCAGGACGGCGTGCTCTACCTCCTGCAGACCCGCGACGCCAAGCGCACGCCGTGGGCGGCGCTGCGCATCGCCGTCGATCAGGTGAACAGCGGCGCGTGGTCGCCGGCCACCGCTCTAGAGCGGCTCGCCGGCGTAGACGTCGCCCAGATCGCCCGCACTCACCTCGTCGCCGATCCGCCCCTCGAACGCCTGGCCGCCGCGATCCCGGCCAGCGTCGGCGTCGCCGCGGGCGCAATCGCCCTCGACGCGGCCCGTGCCGGCCAATATGCCGCCGCCGGCCAGGCCTGCATCCTCGTACGCAACGACTTCAGCACCACCGACCTGCCCGGCATCAAGGCCGCCGCCGGCATATTGACAGCCCGTGGCAACCGCACAGCCCACGCGGCGGTAATCGCCCGTCAGCTCGGCAAGCCCTGCCTCGTGGGCTGCGGCGAGCTGGCCATCGACCTGCAGCAGCGCACCATCAGCTTTGGCGAACGGCGCCTGCAGGAAGGCGACGCCCTGACCGTGGATAGCGAGAACGGGCTGGTTTTCGCCGGTGCCGGGCGCATCGAACGCGAGCGCCCGGATGCCTGGCTGGACGCGCTGGCCACCTGGGCCTGCGTGTCCGGCCAGACCCGCTGAATCAGACCATGCTCAGCGCCGCGCTGCCCGCCACCACGCGGGCAGTGAGCGTGCGGGCGATCGGATTCACGCTGGGAGCGGCGGTCCCCACCAGCCGATTGACCTGCTTGAAGACACAGGTGAGGCCGCTCGGCGTCACCGTCACCACCCCATAGCCCTGGGCGTCAGTGCTGACCCACTTGATCCACGGGTTCCTCGATATCCCGGCCAGTTGCTGCGCAAGGCCCAGCAACTGGGTCGAGAACGTCGGGTCGGCCTTCAGGCCGTTCAGCACCGCCGTCGTCGTCGCATCCAGGGACGCCTCCGGCACGCCCTGCGCCGCCAGCGCCGAACGCACCCGCACGCGCGCCTGCTCGGCGAACTGGTCGAGGCTCGGCGCCGCAGCGGCCATCGTGAAGTCGAACAGGTTGAAGCGCAGCTCCAGCGTCCCCACGCCGCTGACCGGCACCGACAGCGGGTAATAGATCAACGTCGCCAGGTCCGGGCTGACCGACCCGACCGCGTCGGCGTAGAAGGTGAACAGGGACTCGGAGCTGATGCCGGCGGTGACGAAATCCACCATCACCGGCTGCGGGCTGGCCGCGTCAAAATCGTCCATCACCACACCGGCGTCGAAGCAGTGCAGGTCACCGGTCAGCGCCACCACGTTGCGGATGCCACCGGCCTTGAGGTGGGCCATCAGCGCCTTGCGCTCGGCATTGTAGCCGTCCCATTGATCGCAGTTGAACAGGAAGCGGGTGAAGTAACTGCCCAGCGCCGCAGCCTTGCCAGACGACTGGATGAAGGACGAGGCGACACCCTTGGCCTGGATGTCGGGCTTGATGTAGCCGAAGGCGATGGTCTGCGCCGCCGCCGACACCTGGGGCGCCGTACCGCTGGCCGCACTGGCGGCACCGAAGGCGGCGACTGCGATGGCCGCCTGCGCAGCCGTCAGCCCGGCACCGGTCGCCGCAGCGCTGGTGTTGCCGCCGCTGGCCGCCGCTGCTGCAATGGCCGTTGCCGCCGCAACCGCAACGGCCTGGCTGGCGCCGGCGGTCATCGCCGCCACCAGCGCCGACGCCACCGGCACATTGCCGCCGGTGGCCGACAGCGCGCCCTGGACGCTGGTCGCCAGCGTGCTCACCGCCTGCAGCGCGAACAGCGTGGCGATCGCGTCGGTGCCGTCGAGCTGCATGCGCAGCAGGGACACCTCGTTGCACCACAGCTTCCAGGTGGCCGTCGAGTTGCTCATCGTGCTCTTCCACCAGTCCCGCTGCGCGCGGCCGAGGATGGACACGTTGGCGAGCGGATCGTCCGCCGGTGCGGCCGCCATCTTGAGCGTCTCGAAGCTGTCCCGCGTCGTCTGCGACACCACGTAGCGGGCGCCGATCTGGCCAAGCTGAGCCCCCGTGGCCGGGTTCGGCAGCGCTTCGGGAATGATGTGGTCGGAGCGGAACATGCGCTCGTCTGTCACCACCAGGTGGGCCAGGTTGCCCCACTGGATATCCCGGTACAGGTGCACCGTATCGAAGCTGGCGATGCTCTCGTCCAGCTTCACGTCGGCCGGCATGAACTCGAACCAGGCCCGGTTGGCGGCCCGGCGGCGGGTGCTCTGGTGGGTGTTGTCACCGCGCTGCGTAGCCGCGTCGTAGCTGCCGTTGTCGTACGTTTCGGCGTCGCCCCAGCAGTCGTCGGAAAACTCGTGATCGTCCCAGGTGGCGACGAAAGCGAAGCGCTCATGCACCGCCTGCAGGCGCGGATCGGTGCGGTATTTCTTGTACAGATAGCGGTAGTCGGCCAGCGTATTGGCGTACTTCGCGCCGCCGCCGCTGCTGGTGGCGACACCGTCGGGCAGCACCAGGCGGTCGTGGCGGCTCTCCACCGAACCGGTCTGGAAAGCCTCGCCGACGGTCTCGTAGATGTAGTCACCGAGGTGGACGATCAGGTCCACCTCCTCGTTGCGGGCGATGTAGTCGAAGGCCGCCCAGTGATTCACGCTCCAGTCCTGGCAGGTCATGAAGGCCAGGCGCAGTTGGTCCACGTTGGCGCCGCGGGCCGGCGCGGTGCGGAAACGGCCGACGCGGGAGCGCACCTCACCGGCGATGAACTGGTAGTAGTGGAGGCCGCCCGGCGCCAGGCCGGTGACCTTGTTGCGTACCGTGGCGTCGTAGCTCGCATACACCGGCACCAGGCTGTCCACCAGCAGGCGGCCGGCCAGCGCCGCATTGCTGCCGAGCGCCGCACCGTTGTCGGCATCGGTGACGATCAGGCGGATCGTCATGTCGGCGGTCCCCGACGCGCTCGCCACATCGTCGACACCGATGGGCACGACGCGGGTCCACAGCACCGCCCCGTCCGGCGAGGGATCCCCCGAACCGACGCTCTGCGGAAACTTCCAGTCACTGCCGAGTGCCCGCGGCGGCAGGCCCGAACCGCTGCTGCCACAGCCGGCCAACCCGCCAAGGGCGACCGAGATGGTCAGAAAACCACTGTTGCGGAGAAAGCTGCGGCGATCCATGGAGATGCTCCGGGGAAGGGAAAGCCCGCGAGCCTAGGGCGTAGCGGTTACACGCTTATTGCACGGCAACAAGCAAACAGAAAAACCTTCAACACCACCATGAAATAACGAATTCGTCATAGGAAAATGGCATCTTTTCCGGCTTTTACCAGGAGATTCCCATGTACAAGCCGACCCGCACCCCGTCCACCTCCCTCGGCCTCACGCCCATCGCGCTGGCCTGTTGCAGCGTACTGCTGCTGTCCGCCTGCGGCGGCTCCAACGACGACAACAGCCTGCCGACGCTCAGCGGCGACACGCCCCTCGTCGTCGCCCACCGCGGCGCCTCGGGCTATCTGCCGGAAGAAACCCTCGAGGCCTACAGCATGGCGATCGACATGGGCGCCGACGTGGTCGAGCCGGACCTGATCTCCACCAAGGACGGGGTGCTGATCGCCCGCCACGACCCCAACCTGGCCTACAGCACCGACGTGGCCAACCACCCCGAGTTCGCGGCCCGCAAGAAGACCACCCAGGTGGACGGCGAAACCCAGACCGGCTGGTTCGCCAGCGACTTCACGCTGGCCGAGATCAAGACCCTCGGTGGCATCTCCACCGATGCCGAACGCCCGCAGCAGTACAACGGCCTCTACAAGGTCATCACCTTCCAGGAGCTCATCGACCTGGTGAAGACCAGGAGTGCCGCCACCGGCCGCACGATCGCCGTCTACCCGGAGACCAAGAACCCCACCTACCACCGGGATCTCGGCCTGCCGCTGGAAGACAAGCTCATCGACCTGATCAACAAGGCCGGCTGGAACAGCAAGACCGCCCCGATCTTCGTGCAGTCCTTCGAGCCGGGCAGCCTCAAGTACATGCGCAGCAAGGGCCTGAACACGAAGATGGTGCAGCTCATCGATGCCGACGATGTGAACCTCAAGACCGGCGCCCTCACCTACGCCGCCCCCTATGACAAGCCCTACGACTGGGCCAAGGCCGGCGACAGCCGTCTGTTCAGCGCCATGGTCACCCCGGCCGGCCTCGCCGAGATCAAGACCTACGCCGACGGCATCGGCCCGTGGAAGCGCTACATCATCACCGTCAAGGGCACGCTGGACGCCAGCGGCAACCTGACGGACATCAACGGCGACGGCAAGATCAACGAAGCCGACACCGTCAGCCAACCCGCCACCACACTGATCGCCGACGCCCACAAGGCTGGCCTGTTCGTCCATCCCTACACCTTCCGCAACGAACAGCGCCGCCTCGCCAGCGACTACAAGGGCGACCCGCAGAACGAGTACCTCGCCTACTACCGCCTCGGCGTGGACGGCGTGTTCTCAGACTTCGCCGACACCGCGCTGGCCGCCCGCAAGGCCTATCTGAAGGAAATGGGCCGCTGACACCCCGCCCCGACAGACGGGCGCCATCCGGCGACTTTCCCCGATTTTCCCGTGGAGGCGAGTGGATTCGCCCCCACGGAAGGGGATCTCGGCAGTGGCACCTTTCAAAGCTTTCACCGGGCTTTCATGTAATCGAAATACATCGCTGCCATATTTGCCGTCTTTGATAAATCCTCGTTGCAAATTCCCTTTCCCTCGGAGGCTTCCGAAGCATGTTGAAACCCGTCTTCCTCGCCGTCGCTGCAGCAACGGCACTCCTCGCCGGCTGCGGCGGCAACAGCAGCAGCCATGACGCGCCCAAGAACGTCATCTTCTTCCTCGGCGACGGTATGGGCATCAACACCCTGACCGCGGCGCGCATCTACAAGGTGGGCGAAGACGGCGACCTGACCATCGATACCCTGCCGGAGACCGCCTTCGTCCGCACCTACTCGAACAATGCCCAGGTCACCGACTCCGCCCCGTCGATGGCCGCCTACATGACCGGCGTGAAGATGAACAACGAGGTCATCTCCATGACCCCGGAGACCTCCGCCTTCGACGCCACCGGCAAGAACTACCTCAACGGCACCGACAGCACCTGTCCGACCACCGGCAATGGCAAGGCCGTCACCACCCTGCTCGAACTGGCCAAGTCCGCCGGCTGGGGTACCGGCGCAGTGACCACCACCCGCATCACCCACGCCACCCCGGCCGTCACCTACTCCCACATCTGCCACCGCGACGCCGAGAACAACATCGCCGCCCAGGCCGTGCCTGGCGGCGCCGGCTACAACAGCGCCCTCGGCGACGGCGTGGACGTCCTCCTCGGCGGCGGCCGCCAGTTCTTCCTGCCCACCACTGCCGGCGGCAAACGCACCGACGGCCGCGACCTGACCGCGGAGTTCGTGAACAAGGGCTACACCTACGTCAAGAACAAGACCGAGTTCGACGCCGCTTCGGCCAGTTCCACCAAGAAGCTCGTCGGCCTGTTCACCAGCAGCCACATGAGCTATGACATCGACCGCGACCCGGCCGTCGAGCCCAGCCTGGCCGAGATGACCACCAAGGCCATCGACATCCTGTCGAAGAACAACAAGGGCTTCTTCCTGATGGTCGAAGGTGGCCGCATCGACCACGCCCTGCACGAGACCACCGCCAGGAAGGCGCTGCAGGACACCGTGGCCTTCGATGACGCCATCAAGACCGCCATCGCCAAGATGAAGACCATCGACGCGGACCTGTCCAACACGCTGATCGTCGTCACCGCCGACCACGACCACACCATCGTGCTGAACGGCTACGCTGCCCGCACCGGCGCCACCACCGACAGCAACCCCGGCGTGCTCGGCCTGCTGAAGAACTTCGTCACCGGCGCCCTCAACCTCGACAGCTCCGGCAATCCTTTCACGATCATTGGCTTCGGCAACGGCGAAAACCGTCCGGCCACCCGCACCGCCCTGACCGATGCCCAGGTCGCCGACAAGAACTACCACCAGGAAGCCGCCATCCCGATGGCTGCCGGCAGCGAAACCCACGGCGGTACGGACGTCTTCCTCGGCGCCATCGGCCGCGGTGCGGACAAGTTCACCGGCGTCATCACCAACACCGAAGTCTTCAACCTGATCCGCCAGTCGGTCGGCCTGTAAGCGGAGCTCACCCACGATGAAAACCCACTTCAAGACCTGCGCGGCCGCCATCGCCCTGATCGGCGCCACCTCCTCCGCCTTCGCCGCCGGCGAAGCCACCAACGTCATCTTCTTCCTCGGCGACGGCATGGGCCCCACCACCGTCACCGCCAGCCGCATCTACAAGTACGGCGAAGCCGGCCAGCTGACGATGGAGAGCCTGAAGCGCACCGCGCGCATCAAGACCTACTCCAACGACGCCCAGACCACCGACTCCGCCCCGTCGATGGCCGCCTACATGACCGGCGTGAAGATGAACAACGAGGTGGTGTCCATGAGTGCGGACACCAAGGCCTACAACGGCACCACCCCGTACGTGAACAGCGCCACCGGCGACAGCACCTGCCCGACCGCCGGCAACGGCACCGCCGTGCCGACCCTGCTGGAACTGTCCAAGGCCGCCGGCAAGTCCGTCGGCGCGGTGACGACAACCCGCGTGACCCACGCCACCCCGGCCGTCACCTACTCCCACATCTGCCACCGCGACGGCGAGAACGACATCGCCGCGCAGTTCGTGCCCGGCTCCGGCAAGTTCAATGCGGCCCTCGGCGCCGGCGTGGATGTGCTGCTCGGCGGCGGTTCCAAGTTCTTCCGGCCCACGTCTGCCGGCGGCAAGCGTACCGACGGCAAGGACCTCACCGCCCTGCTGCAGACTGCCGGCTACACTTACGTGAACACCGGGACTGCCTTCAAGGCCATTGATCCGGCGTCCACCAGCAAGCTGGTCGGCCTGTTCAACGCGGATCACCTCAACTACGAGCTGGACCGCGCCAAGGCGGCCAACAACATCGACGAGCCCAGCCTCGCCGACATGACCGAAAAGGCCATCAAGATCCTGCAGAAGAACAGCAAGGGTTACTTCCTGATGGTCGAAGGCGGCCGTATCGACCACGCCCTGCACGGCACCAACGCCAAGCGCGCGCTGGAAGACACCATCGCCTTCGACGACGCCATCAAGCGCGCCCTGAGCCTGGTGGATCTCAAGAACACGCTGATCGTCGTCACCGCCGACCACGACCACACGATGACCATCAACGGTTACTCCCACAAGGGCAACCCGATCCTCGGCAAGGTCACCGACATCACCCAGACCACCGTCCAGGGCAAGCCGGTGCTCGCCAACGCCGCCGACGGCAAGCCCTACGGCACCCTGGTCTTCGGCAACGGCGGCGGCCCGCGCAAGGCCGTCCGTGACGACCTGACCAGTGTGGACACCACCGCCGACGACTACATCCAGGAAGTCGGCGTGAATCTCGGCGCCGTCGGCAACGAAACCCACGGCGGCGGCGACGTGATGCTGTTCTCCACCGGCGCCGGCAACGCCGGCTTCAAGGGCACCATGGTCAACACCAAGGTCTTCGGTCTGGTGAAGTCCGCCCTCGGTCTCTGATCCCTACCGAGCCATCCAGGGGGGCTGCCCTAGCTTGAAAGACTGGCCCCTTTTTCGCCCGACCTTCCCAGGTCGGGCTTTTTTCTTTTCCCGCGACATCATGAAACGACTGCTTCCCGCACTACTGGGTACCCTCCTCGCCGCCCCGGCCTTCGCCGACGATCTGGCCCTCAAGGTCGAGCACGACATCACCACCCTTGGCGCCGACGGCGTAACCCGCATCGTGCGCTTCGGTGAGCGCCTGGTCCGCCGCGACAACCAGAGCTGGGTCGAGCGCATCCTGCCGGCCCACGCCCACGAAGCCGAGGACCACAGGGCCGGCGACAAGAACCACAAGCACATGGACACCTCCGCCGCTGCCCGCTGGGTTCAGCGCGGCAATGACGGCAAGCTGCGCGTGCGCATCGTCAATGAACACGAAAAGATGGTCGTGGATATCGCCCCGGTGGATTACACCAACATCGGCTTCGACGGCAAATGGACCACCGCCAACCAGTTGCTCGACCCGGAGCAGATCAAGCGCATGAAGGCCAGCAGCCGCAGCGCACCAGCCGGCACCCGCTGGTACGAAGGCGGCACCGCCCAGGCCCGCGTGCAGGTACTGTGGGACGAGAAGGAGCAGTACCCGCGCCGCATCGAATCGGCCAACCAGGCCGGCACCAACCGCAGCACGATGATCGCCACCCGCGAGGCGATGCCCACCAAGCTGCCATGGACGCGTCTCGACGGCTATGTTCAAAAGGAATATTCCGATCTGCTCGACTGAGTCCCCCGGCCGCACCGAAAAATGCTATTTATATAAACAGACACCCGGACTGCGGAGGGAGAACATTCGCATGAAGACCCGGGTGCCGCGCGGGGCATTCCTGCCCCTACCCAAGCATGAAAGGTACGGCCATGAGCAATTACGGAAACCACGAAAGCTACCAGCTCGATCACTTCGCACTCGACATCACGCCTTACGTCACCCGGGAACTCAATCCCCATGAAGCCGGCACTGCCGTCCAGTACGGTGCCGACTTCAAGGTCCGCTTCACCCGCCAGGGCAGCCACGAGCACAAGCTCGGGCTGCTCCAGCTCATCCGGCCGCAGACCCAGCTGTTCGCCCACACCGTCGTCGGCGACTGGAATGTAGACAAGCGATACCCCGACGACGACACCGCCATCGTCCTCGAACAGTGCCTGTACGGCAGCGACGGCGTGAAGATCGGCACCCACTCGGCCACCTATGCCGGGCAGCAGATGCGTCAGCTGGGCGAGAGCGAATGCTGGCTGATCGATACCCCGCGGGAAATCAACGGCAACTTTGAACGGGGCGTGTTCACCGGCCTCACCAACACCAAGTTCGCCAACTACGTGGTCGAACTCGACGGCCCGATCGGCCGCCTCTTCAACATCGGCATCACCTGGGGCTACTCGGTGCAGCAGGACGGCAACCGTCCGGGACATTTCGACCTGCACGTGCTCGAACCGCGGCCCATCCAGCTCACGGAACACAACGAGCACCTCGCCGCCATCAGCAGCTTCCTCAACGTTCCCAAGGGCAAGCTCGCCGAGCTGATCCGCTGATCCCGTCGGCATGGGACGGCGCGCGGCCGGTGGTCACGCCCGCGCAACATTGGCGGGCTATCTTCTCGGCGTTTCGAGCATGTGGCTCGAAACGCCGGCCCACCAGACCCACGCCCTCCCATGCCGATCACCGCCACGCCAGCCCGTCTGGCGCGCCTCGCTGCCCCCATCCTGCTCGCTGCCGGCCTGAGCGCCTGTTCCCCGACCCAACTGGTCATGCGCGGCGTCGCCGACCAGCTGGCCGCCCAGGGTCAGTCCAGCGAGGATGACCTGGAACTGGCCCACGAAGCCAGCGCCTTCTACCTCAAGCTGTCCGAATCGGTGCTGCGCCAGCAGCCCGGACACGCCCCGCTGGCCGCCGCCGTCGCCGGTGGCTTCACGCAGTACGCCTACGCCTTCGTCGCCTTTGAGGCCGACCGCCTGGAAGCCACCGACGCCAAGGCCGCCCAGCGCCTGCGCGAGCGGGCCGCCCGCCTGTACCGGCGCGGCCGGGACCACGCCCTCGCCGCCCTCGAACGGACCCAGCCCGGCTTCCGCCAGCACTTGGCCGACCCGGCCCAACTCGCGGCTCTGCGCCTCGCCCCCGAACAGGTCGCCCTCGCCTACTGGGGCGCCGCTTCCTGGGGCGGCCTGATCTCCCTGTCCAAGGACGATCCCGACACCGTCGCCGACCTGCCCCTCGCCGTCGCGCTGGCCCAGCTCGCTTGGCGCACCGAACCGGGCTTCGGCAACGGTAGCCTGGCCGGCCTGATGGGCACCTTCGAGGCCGCCCGCCCCGGCGGCAGCCGCCAGCAGGCCCTGGCCTATTTCGACGAAGCCCTACGCCTCGGCAACGGGCGCAATGCCGGCGCTTTCGTCGGCAAGGCCGAAGGCATCGCCCAGCCGGCCGGCGACAAGGCGGCCTTCCTCGACCTGCTCCAGCAGGCCGTCGCCATCCAGGACCCACCGGGCAGCCCGCTGGCCCTGTCCAACGAAGTCATGCGCCGCCGCGCGCGCTGGCTCCTCGACTCCGCCGACGACCTGTTCTAACGCCCGCCCCGGTCGGCCGCCGCCCACGGCGCCGTCCGCTCGCCCTCAACGTACAGAAAGACGCCCCATGTTCAAGTTCAGCCGCCTTGCCGCCCTCGCTGTCGGACTCCTCCTCGGCGCCAACGCCATGGCCGCCGGCCAGCTGCGCATCGGCACCCTCGCCCCCAAGAACTCCCTCTACCACCGCCAGCTGATGGAAGTCGGCGAAGCCTGGCGCGCCGCCCAGGGCGACGGCGCCAAGTACGTGATCTACCCGGACGGCAGCCAGGGTGGCGAAACCGACATGGCCCGCCGCATGCGCATCGGCCAGTTGCAGGGCGCCCTACTGTCGGTGGTCGGCCTGCGCGAGATCGAGCCGTCCATCGCCGCGCTGCAGAACATGCCGCTGCTGTTCCGCAGTTGGGAAGAAGTGGACTATGTGCGCGAAAAGATGCGCGCCGGCATGGAAAAGAAGTTCCTCGACAAGGGCTTCGTCGTCCTCGCCTGGGGCGACGCCGGCTGGGTACGCTTCTTCTCCAAGGAGCCGGCCCTGCGCCCCGACGACTACAAGAAGATGAAGTTCTTCGCCTGGGCGGGGGAGTCGGAACAGCAGGAGATCATGAAGAGCCTCGGCTACACGCCGGTGCCGCTGGAAACCTCCGACATCCTGCCGTCCATCCAGACCGGCATGATCAACGCGGTGCCCGCCACGCCCTACTTCGCGCTGGCCAGCCAGGTCTATAACACCGCGCCGCACATGCTCGACATCAACTGGGCGCCCATCGTCGGCGCGCTGGTCGTCACCAAAAAGAGCTGGGACGAGATGAGCCCCGCCGCCCAGGAAGCCCTGCGCAGCGCCGGCGCCAAGGCCGGCCTACAGATGCGCACCAAGGCCCGCCAGGAAGTGGACGAGGCCGTCGAAGCCATGAAGAAGCGCGGCCTGCAGGTGCACAAGCCCAACGCCGAGCAGATGAAGGAATGGAACGATCTGGCCGACAAGCTCTACCCACGCATCCGCGGCAAGATGGTGCCGGCCGACACCTTCGACGAAGTCTTCGCGCTGCTGAAGGCCTACCGCGCCGGCAAGCGCTGAACGGTGCGGCGGGCGCGCTTATCCGCCCGCCGACTTCGCTCGGGCAACGTCCCCCAACCGGCCCTGCTCACCGGGGGGCGCCTGAACTGGCCCCCACGAGCAACCTCCCCGACTGATCCCCCATGCGCCGCCTGCTCTCCTTCGACGAAGCCATCGCCTCTGCCGCGCTGGCCCTGATGACCCTGATCCCGCTGATCGAGATCGCCCTGCGCCCACTGCATGGCAAGGGGATCGACAACGCGCCGCTGCTGGTCCAGCACCTGGGCCTCGCGCTGGCCATGTTCGGGGCCCTCCTCGCCGAACGCGGCGGACACCTGACCAACCTCGGCAACGGCTTCGCCACGTCGCGCAATCCGCTCGTACGCGCGGCCTCGACGGCGTTCGCCAAGGGCAGCGCCGCGGTGCTGTGCGGCATGCTCGGCAGCGCCAGCTGGAACTTCGTCGCCAGCGAACTGGAGGCCGGCCGCGAGCTGGCCTACGGCATTCCGGTGTGGGGCGTGCAGGCCCTGATGCCGGCCGGCTTCCTGCTGCTGGGCCTCAAGCTGGGCAGCCGCTGCGCCCGCCACCGGATCACCGGTCTGCTGCTCGGCCTTGCGCTGACCGCCGGCGGCTTCGCCTTCGCCCGCCATTTCGACGACGCCACCCTGCCCCTGGCGCCGCTGGCCCTGTGGCTGGTGCTGGCCCTGCTGGCTGGCGCGCCGATCTTCGCCATCCTTGGCGGCCTGGCGCTGGCCCTGTTCTGGTCGGAGGGCCAACCCCTGGCCTCGGTGCCGCTCAGCCATTACCAGATCACCGTCAATCCGTCCCTGCCGGCCCTGCCGCTGTTCACGCTGGCTGGCCTGGTCTTCGCCCGCAGCGGCGCGGCTGGCCGCCTTGGCGCGTTGTTCACCGCCTGCTTCGGCGGCGGCGTCACCGGCACGGCCATCGCCGCGGCGCTGTTGTGTTCCTTCTTCACTGCCTTCACCGGCGGCAGCGGCGTTACGATCCTGGCGCTTGGCGGGCTGCTGCTGCCGCTGCTGCGCGACGCCGGCTTTCCGGAACGCAAGGGCATCAGCCTGGTGACCAGCGCCAGCGCCCTGGGCGTGTTGCTGGCCCCGTCGGTGCCGCTGATCATGTACGCGATCATCGCCCGCGTGCCGATCAACACCATGTTCCTGGCCGGCATCGTCCCGGCGCTGGTGATGGTCGCCTCCCTGCTGCTGGTCGGCGGCTACCTGCGTCGCGGCAAGGGTACGGCCACGAACACCACGCAACCCCGGCCCGATGCCGGCGCAGCCCTGTCCGCCGCCTGGGCGGCCCGCTGGGAGATCCTCGCCCCGTTGGTGGCCATCGGCTCCCTGGTCAGCGGCGTGGCGACGCCCACCGAGAGCGCGGCCCTCACCGCCGCCTACGCGATCCTCACCCAGGCCGTCGCCCACCGGGAGCTGGACTGGGCGCTGCTGCGCCGCTGCCTGGCCGACTGCGCACAGGTCATCGGCGGCGTGATGCTGATCCTCGGCATGGCACTGGGCCTCACCAACTACCTGGTGGACGCCGGCATTCCGGACGCTGCCGTGGAATGGGTGCAACAGGCGCTGCCGAACAAGTTCGCCTTCCTGGTGGCGCTCAACGTGTTCCTGTTCTTCGCCGGCGCGCTGATGGAGATCTACGCCGCCATCGTCGTGCTGGTGCCGCTGCTGCTGCCAGTGGCGATCAGCTACGGCATCGACCCGGTGCACTTCGGGGTGATCTTCCTGGCGGTGATGGAGATGGGCTTCCTGTGCCCACCGGCCGGCATGAACATCTTCTTCGCGTCGGCAATGTTCGCCAAACCGATCCGCGAGGTCGCCGTGTCGGTGCTGCCGGCCCTGCTGGCGATCTTCCTCGGCGCACTGGCGATCTCCTGGCTGCCGTGGCTGGCCACCGGGCTGCCGGCCCTCGTCGGCGGCAGCGGCGGTTGAAAGTGATGCGGGGCGCCGTAGCGCCCCGCAATAAGCCAAGCCCTGCGCGCCTGCCTCAACCGGCCTTCTTGGCCTCGGGCTTCTTGTCGGCCACCGGCGCGACGACCACTGCATCCCCTTCGGCCAGGGAGTCGGCCGGATTCAGCACGATCCTGTCGTCGGCCTTCACGCCGCTGCCCAGTTCCACTTCCACCCCCAGCTCGCGCTTGATGGTGACAGCCTGCAGATGCACCTTGCCGTCGCTGCCGACCACCGCCACCCGCGGCCCTTCGGGGCGGAACAGCAAGGTGTTGCTGGGCACCCGGAAGCTCGGCTCGCCGGCCGTCGCCGGGGCCTTGATGTCGACCCGCGCGTAGGCGCCGGGCAACAGTTCCCCCTTGGGGTTGGGCAGATTGATCTCCACCTGCAGCGTACGGCTGGTGGTGTCGATGGCCTTGGCGGTACGCACAATGCTGCCGGTGAACACCCTGCCTGGCCACTCGGCCAGACTCACGCTGGCCTTGTCGCCGGGCTGCACGCGGCGGGTGAAGCCCTGGGGCACTTGCACGTAGATGCGCAGCGGATCGCTGCGGGTCAACACGAAGAGCTGCTTGCTGCTGCCGCCCGCGTCGATGAGGTTGCCCACATCCACCGTGCGCTTGGTGATCACCCCGGCGAACGGCGCCACCACCTGGTTGTAATCGAGCTGTTTCTGCAGGCGCTGAACCGTCGCTGCGGTCAAGGCATTGGCCGCACTCGCCTGGGCATAGGCATTGCGGCGTTCTTCCACCTCCTGTTGAGAGACGGAGTCGAGCTTGCGCAGGCCTTCCCAGCGCTCGACCGAACTCTTGGCCAGCACCAGCGCGGCAACGGCCTGGGCATGTGCCTGCTTGGCCTCGACCAGTTGCTGGGCCACTTCCGGCGTGTCGATGCGGGCCAGCAGTTCGCCCTGCTTCACACCGTCGCCGATGTCCTTGTACCAGGCGGCCAGGTAGCCGCTGGTCCGCGCGTAGATCGGCGCCTCCGTGTAGCCCTGCAGCGTGCCGGGCAGACTCAGCACGCTGTCGCTACTACTGTCCTTCGGCGACACCACGCTCACATGGCGGGCGGCGTGGATGTCCGCCGCCGTGGCCAGATCGCGGGCGGTGGCCGAGCGATGGACGACGACGCCGGCAAGGCCGGCCCCGAGCACCGCGAGCCCCACCAGGGCCACGTTGCGGGTGCGCTTGAGCAGGCGCAGGCGGTGGATTCCCTGGGCGCCCTCATGGGCGTGCAGGCCATGGATGCCGATACTGGAATGGCGATTGTCAGTCATGTCAGGAATGTCCTTCGGCAAGGCCGCCTTGGGGCAGCGGCGGCCCGGCGGGCAAAATATTGATGCACCGAGGCAAACACCAGCGGCACGAAAACCAGTGTGGACAGCGTCGCGAACAGCAGGCCGCCGATCGCGGCGCGGCCGAGGGGTGCGTTCTGCTCCCCGCCCTCGCCGAGACCGATGGCCATCGGCAGCATGCCCATGATCATCGCCAGCGCCGTCATCAGCACCGGGCGCAGGCGGGTCGCCCCGGCCTCCAATGCCGCCGACAGCGGTGGCTCGCCGGCCAGCAGGCGCTGACGCGCGAAGGACACCATCAGGATGCTGTTGGCGGTGGCCACACCGATGGTCATGATCGCCCCGGTCAGTGCCGGCACACTGAGCGTGGTGCCGGTCAGCATCAGCATCCAGGCGATGCCCGCCAGGGCCGCCGGCAGCGCGGTGATGATGATGAAGGCGTCCACCCACGACTGGAAATTCACGACGATCAGCAGATAGACCAGCACGATGGCCATCACCACGCCGATGCCGAGGCCGATAAAGGACGAGTTCATCGTGCGCGCCTGGCCGCGCAGCGTGACCTTGCTGCCCTTCGCCAGCTGCGGCTTGAGTTCCTCGACGATGCGCTCCACGTCGGCCACCACCGAACCGAGATCACGCCCGCGCACGCTCACGTAGAGGTCGATCACCGGCTCGATGTTGTAGCTCGACACGATGGCCGGCTCCCGCGCCGACGACACCTGGACCAGGTTGCTGAGCAACTGGTTGGGCACCCCGCTGGCCCCCGCCACCGGGATCTGCAGCAGCGAGTCGATGGAATCCACCCGGTACTGGGGCGCCTGCACGGAGATGCTGTAGGACACCCCGTTCTTCGGGTTGAGCCAGAAGCTCGGCGCAGTCTGGGAGCTGCCGGACAGCGGGATCAGCACGTTCTGCGCCACGTTGGCGGCGCTCAGTCCCATCTGCTGCAGGCGGCTGCGGTCCATGTCGAGGCGCAGGGACGGCTGGTCGAGACGCTGATGGATATGCACATCCACCGCCCCCGGCACCTGGCGCACCGCTTTCTCTACCATGGCGGCGAAGCGGTAGTTGTCCTGCAGCTTGCTGCCCGCCACCTGCACGTCGATGGCCGCCGGCAGGCCGAAGTTGAGGATCTGGGTCACCACGTCGGCGGGCTGGAAGAAGAACTCCACACCTGGGAAGCGGCGCGGCAACTCCTCCCGCAGGCGGTCGATGTAGTGGGCCGACGAGCCGTGATTCTCCTTGAGGGCGATCTGGATCTCCCCGTCCAACGTGCCGATGGTGCCGGCGTTGCTGTAGGACAAGTTGATGCCGCTGTAGGGCAGACCCAGATTGTCGAGGATGGTGTCCAGCTCGTCGGCCGGGATCTGCTCGCGGATCACCGCGTCGATGCGGTCGGCCAGGCGCGCCGTCTCCTCGATGCGGGTGCCGGTCGGGGCGCGGAAATGCAGGCGGATGATGCCCGCGTCGGCCGCCGGGAAGAAATCCCGCCCGAGGAAGAAATACAGCCCCGACGACAGCACGCAGCCGCCCAGGAAGATCGCGATGAAGCTGCGGCGGCGCGGCAGCAGCGCGCTGAGGATCACGATGTAGCCGCCGCGCATGCGCTCGAAGCCGGCGTCGAAGCGCCGGTACACCCGCTGCAGCAGGCTGTCCGGCGCCGCGGCCCCGTGCTGCATGTTCTTCATGAACAGCAGGGCCAGCGTCGGCACCAGGGTCCGCGACAGGATGTAGGAGGCGATCATCGCGAAGATCACCGCCTCGGCCAGCGGCACGAACAGGAAACGCGCCACGCCGGTGAGGAAGAACATCGGCACGAAGACGATACAGATGCACAGCGTCGACACCAGCGCCGGTACGGCGATTTCCCCCGCGCCTTCGCGGATCGCGGTTTCCAGGTCGTGGCCCAGGTGCAGGTAGCGCTCGATGTTCTCGATGGTCACCGTCGCGTCGTCCACCAGGATCCCCACCGCCAGCGCCAGGCCGCCGAGGGTCATGATGTTGATGGTCTGCCCCAGCGCATACAGCACGATGATCGACGACAGTACCGACAGCGGGATAGAGATCGCGATGATGCAGGTGGTGCGCCAGTTGCCGAGGAACAGCAGGATCATCGCCGCGGTCAGGCAAGCGGCGATCAGGCCCTCATGGACC
The DNA here is from genome assembly GCF_056724105.1 of Zoogloea sp. GDB6. Taxonomy (NCBI): domain Bacteria; kingdom Pseudomonadati; phylum Pseudomonadota; class Betaproteobacteria; order Rhodocyclales; family Zoogloeaceae; genus Zoogloea; species Zoogloea sp. GDB6. Next base: position 3,163,350 of record NZ_CM161497.1, read on the forward strand.
ACGCCGGAGATCGCCGCCTTGACGAACACCGACTGGTCGAACAGCGGCGTGACCTGGATGTCGTCGGGCAGGCTCGGCAGCGCCTCCGACAAGGCCGTGCGCAGCGCGTCGATGACCTGCAGCGTGGACGCGCCGCCGCTCTTCAGCACCGACTGCACGACGCCGCGGTTGCCGTCCATGCGCACGATGTTGGTCTGCGGCGAGAAGCCGTCGCGCACCACCGCCACATCGCGCAGGTAGATGGCCTGGCCGTTGCCGACCCGCACCGGCAGGTCGTTGAGTTCCTCGACGGTGCGCGTCGAGCCGTTCATCTTGACGTTGAACTCGGTCTCGCCGAGCTTGGCAGTGCCGCCGGGCAGGATCAGGTTCTGCGCGTTGATCGCGTTGACCACGTCCAGCGGCGCCAGACCCTTGGCCTGCAGCGCGCCGCTGTCGATATCCACCGACACCACCCGGCTCTTGCCGCCGTAAGGATAAGGCATGGCGATGCCGGGAATGGACACCAGCTTGGGCCTGAGCGTGTTGAAGGTGGTGTCAAAGAGCCCCTGCTCGGGCAGCGACTTGCTCGACACGCCAAGTTGCACCACCGGAATCGCCGACGCGGAATACTTGATCACCAGCGGCGGGTTGATTCCTGGCGGCAGCTGGCGCAGTGCCCCACCCTCCGTCGAGGCGATCTGCGCCATCGCGGTGTCGACACTCGCGTTGGGCTGCAGGAACACCTTGATGATCGCGATGCCGTTGTAGGACTGGGACTCGAAATGCTCGATGTCGCTGACCGTGGTGGCCAGCAGGCGCTCATTGGGCGTCGTGATGCGCTGGGCCATCTCCTGCGGCGACAGCCCGTTGTAGCTCCAGATGATGCTGATCACCGGGATGTTGATCTCCGGCAGCACGTCGGTGGCGATGCGCAGCAGCACCAGCGGCGTAGCCAGGAAGATGAGCAGCGCCATCACGATGAAGGTGTAGGGGCGCCGCAGGGCGATATTGACGATCCACATGATCTAGGCTTGTTGGGTCAGCGCCCGGAAAGCGACAGGGACGGTTGGCAGGAGAGTGAGGAATGAACGGTGCTCCGACGCAAGATGGGCATTGGAGTTCCGGAGAAATGCGCAGGTGCGGACTTACAAACAGTCGGGCCGAAGCCCATTCAATAGCAGCAATTGCGCCACCCCCGCAGACCCGCCCCAGACGCGGAACCCAGGGCCGGCACGACGACGGACTGCGGCAAAACCAACACTCCGCCAACAGCCCCCTGCTGCGCTGCGTGCAGGCCGCTCAGTCGCAGGCGTCCCAGCGGGACGCCGCATCGTCGTCCGCCTCGCGGGCATCCACCCAGCGCCCGCCTTCCGGCGTGTCTTCCTTCTTCCAGAACGGGGCGCGGGTCTTCAGGTAGTCCATGATGAACTCGCAGGCGGCGAAGGCGTCGCCCCGGTGGGACGACGCCACGCCGACGAAGACGATGCGCTCGCCGGGCACCAGCCGCCCGAAGCGGTGGATCACCCGCGTGCCGAGCAGGCTCCAGCGGCCGTAAGCCTCGGTGACGATGGCTTCAAGGGACTTCTCGGTCATGCCGGGATAGTGTTCGAGGGTCATCGCCGATACCTCGCTGCCTTCCCCGCTCAACTTGTCGGCGCGCACCAGGCCGACGAAGCTGGCCACCGCACCCACGTCGGCACGGCCGGCGGACAGCGCCGCGATCTCCGCGCCAACGTCGAAGTCGGCCTCCTGGACCGCCACGGAATCGAACTGCCGCTGAATTTCACTCATGTCAGCCTCCGGTGACCGGCGGGAAAAAGGCGATCTCGTCCCGGTCCGCCACCGCCACGTCCGGGCCGACCATTTCCTGGTTGATCGCCGCGCGCACGTTGCGGCCTTCGCCGAGGGCTTCCCACACCCCGCCGCGGCGCGCCAGGTGGGCGCGCAGGTCGCCCAGCGTGGCGATGCCGGCGGGCAGCGTGAGGGTTTCGTGGGAATAACCGAGGGTCTCCCGCAGATTGGCGAAATACAGAACCTTGACGCTCATGACAGTAGTTCGGAATAAGGAATGAAACGCACCCGGTCGCCGGCCTTGATGACCTGCCCGGAGGGATTGTCCACGAGGCCGTCGGCCCACACGGTGGACGTGAGCACGCCGGGCCCCTGGTTGGGATACAGCTCGACGCGGCCGTCGGCGCCCAGGCGCGCGCGCAGGAACTCGCGGCGGCGGTCGGGTTTGGGCCAGTCGAAGGCCGCCTCCAGCGGAATCGCCTTGGGCAGGCAGTCCTTGACGCCCTGGGCGCGCAGCACGAAAGGCCGCACCAGCAGGATGAAGGTGACGAAACTCGACACCGGGTTGCCGGGCAGGCCGATGAAGGCCGCGCCGGCGCGGCCGGCCGGATCGTTCACATGGCCGTAGGCCACCGGCTTGCCGGGCTTCATGGCGATCAGCCAGGAGTCCAGCCGCCCTTCGGCCGTCACCGCCGGCTTGATGTGGTCTTCCTCGCCCATCGACACGCCGCCGCTGGTGACGATCAGGTCATGCCGGCCGGCCGCCTCGCGCAGCGCGGCGCGGGTCGCGTCGAGCTTGTCCGGCACGATGCCCAGGTCGCTGACCTCGCAGCCGAGGGCTTCCAGCAGGCCGCGCAGCACGTAGCGGTTGGAGTTGTAGATGGCGCCGGGCGGCAACGGCTCGCCGGGCATCACCAGCTCGTCGCCGGTGGAGAACAGCGCCACCCGCAGGCGCCGCAGCACCGGCAGCGTCGCGCAGCCCACCGACGCGGCGAGGCCGAGCATCTGTGGATTGAGGCGCACGCCGGCCGACAGCACGGTGCTACCCTGGGCGATGTCCTCACCGGCCCGGCGCACCCACTCGCCGGGCTTGGGCAGGTGGTTGATCACCACCCCGTCGCCGTCCGCCTCGCACAGCTCCTGCATCACCACCGCATCGGCGCCAGCGGGGATCGGCGCGCCGGTGAAGATGCGCGCCGCCGTGCCACGGGCCAGCGTGTGGCCGACGCTGCCGGCCGGGATGCGCTGGCCGATGACGAGGCGCTTGCCGGCGGCCGGCAGATCGGCGCTGCTCACCGCGTAGCCGTCCATGTGGGAATTGTCGAGGGGCGGCACGTTGAGGCCGGACACCTGGTCCGCGGCCAGCACACGGCCGAGGGCCGCCGACGTGGGCACCGTGTTCGACGGCCGTCACCGGCTCGGCGGCGGCCAAGAGCGCGTCGCGCACCTCTTCGAAAGGACGCAGGGAAGTATTCATAGGAGCCCCTGATGGTGGAGGATGAAATCGGCCACGGCGGCCGCATCGTTGAGATTCAGACAGGTCATGGGGGCATCGAGTGCCGCGTCGGTGGCGATCGCGACGACGGACGGATTGTCGGGATACTGCAGCGGACGGCCATGGGCCGGGCGATAGACCTCGATCTTGGGTATCGGCACCGCCTTGAAGCCTTCCACCAGCACGATGTCGCAGGGCGACAGGCGTTGGAGTTGGGCGCCCAGATCGGGTTCCGTCTCCCCGCGCAATTCGTGCATCAGCACCCAGCGCTCGTCGGACACGAGCAGGATCTCGCTGGCCCCGGCCTCCCGGTGCCGCCAGGAATCCTTGCCCGGCTTGTCGATGTCGAAACCATGGTGCGCATGCTTGATCACCGACACCCGGAAGCCCCGGGCGGTGATCTCCGGAATGATCTTCTCGATCAACGTGGTCTTGCCCGAACCGGACCAGCCGGCAAACCCGAATACCTTCATGAGCCGCGCCACCAACGGATTGACAGGCGCGGGATTGTAGCAAGGGGGCGGAGCGAAAGGCCCGAACTCCCGATTGGATCTCATTCTGGCTACAAGGCCCAATCAACGTTCAACGCGGCCTCGGTCGTCTCAACCCATTTCCCGTGCAAGCCTGCGGACGCCGTCCACGAAGACCTGGAAACTCCTTGAGCGGTTTCCTTCGATCTGCAGACATGCCGACATCGACCTTGCCGCACTGGTCTTCTGAAAGCTTGGAATCAGCCGCTTCAACTCGACGGACGGCTTCTCCCATTCGTCCGGATTGGCGAAGCGCTTTCGCAGCGTAGGAGAATTGAGTTTCGGATCATCAAACGCCTCGGCCAGGGCCACGAGATCACCGACATACCAGCTCTCGAGTTCCTGGCACACCAAGCGGACAAGCGTCTCCGGCCGCCCACTGGCATGGCAGGTCGCCAGATAGCGCTTCTTCAGATCAACGCAGTCGGCATTGTCGTTGTCCCTCACGATGACGAAACGGTCACCCGGGATCTTCCAGCTACTTAGCTTGCGGGGAATGCTGGTATCCAGATCGCTCTTGCCCTGATGGGGCACGCACTTGAAATGCGTCTCCGCCTCCCAGCCCGGTAAAAGGCGCGGCAGCAATCCATCCAGCAAGGCCTTCATCGAAGGTTCTTCGAGCAAAAAGATGAGGCGCCCCGCCATCAATTGAGGCCCTCGAACAGACCTTGCTTCCACAGGTAGCCTGGCAGATCGCCCGCGTCGTACAAGGAGCGCAGGTTTTCCGATTCGCAGGCCCGGGTGATCGTCGTGAAGCCCTGGGCCTTGCGCAGGCAATAGATTTCATCCAGCGCCAGAGCATTCAGGAAATCTGGCGAATGGGACGAGATGAAGACCTGCCCACCGCGCCGGGCGTAATCCCGGAACTCCTCGGCCAACTCAGGCAGCAGTTCCGGATAGAGCTGGTTCTCGGGCTCCTCGACAGCCAGCAGCGGATAAGGCTTGGGATCGTTCAAGAGCACCAGATACGCGAACATCTTGATCGTGCCGTCCGACACGTGCCGGGCGATGAACGGATCCTTGAAGCTGCCGTCCTGAAAACGCAGCACCAGCCGCCCGTCTTCCGTTTGCCGCGGCTCGACCAGGCTGACGCCCGGCACTCGGCGCTGCATGGACGACAGCACCCGCTTGAAGCGATCCGGGTGGTTTTCGAACAGATAGTTCGCCACCAGCGGGAGGTTGTCGCCCCGCGTGGACAGATGCTCGGCAAAACCCTCCTCCTGGCTCGGGCGGGCTTCTGAGACGTGAAAATCGGAGACGTGCCAGTTCTCGATCATCAGCCGGAACGCGCTGGCCGCCTTGAAGCGCTCGAACTGCCCCAGCCCCTTGACCGCCAGGATGTCCGGCGCATCCAGTTCCTCCTCCTCGCGCCGCAGGGCTTCATCCACCTTTGAGAAGTCTTCCTCGTTGGCAATCGCGTAGCCCTTGCCGTAGGCGAAGTCGAGAAAGTGGAAGGGCTTGCCGTTGGCACCGCGCTTGTAGCGCAGGATCTCCCGCGCCACCACGGCACGTCCCGCCTTGTCTGGCTCGATCCTGAGGATGTAAGTCACCAAGCGTTCATAGCCGGTGATCTCCAGGCGGAACTGCATCGTCAGTTCGATGGGCTCCTGTGCAAAACCCCGGCTGGCCAGCTCCTTGTAGCCCCCACGCTTGGATACCGCCTTGCCCACGTTCATGCTCAGCGCATCCTTCAGGAAGGAGAACACGTCGAACAGGGTGGACTTTCCAGTGCCGTTTGCGCCGACCAACACGCACAAGCGCGGTATGGCATGCATCTTTGCATCCCGGAAAAGTCGGTAGTTCTTGATCTCGATGGATTCAATCTGCATGGCGGGTTTTTGTTTCGTGCGCGATGTCCGACAAGGATAGCCGGCCGGAGATCAGGCGGGGAAGACGGGTTTGTGGAGGGTGAATGACAGCCCCCGGACAAGCCCGGATGCCATACCGCAGACGCCGCCGGAGAAAGGCCGGTAGGTTACACCGGGACAAGACGGGCTCGCCATCAGGACTGAGGCGCGACACCTGTGAAAACGGAAGGAAACCTTCCACCTTTCGAGCGCCGAGTCCGAAGTTTCGATGATTGAGTCCGAAACTTCGGACTCGGAGTTCGAACATTCGGACTTAAACACCGAAAGTTCGAACTCAATCACCGAAACTTCGAGCCCGCCCATCCGCAATTCGATGAATTAGGCCGAAATTTCGATGAAAATGATGGAAATTTCGGATTCCTGGTTGCGAGACTGGAAGGAGTCCATCCATCAACGGATGATTGAATTCCGTTTTTCGGCAAATTTCATCGAAAAGTGCTTCGGCGCCCGCCGTTTTGGCGGCCCCCCCGGCGATATCTCAGCGCCCGCTGGCCGGCGGTGGCAGGTCTTCGAGGAAGGCGACGACTTCCGCCTCGACCTTCGAGCGGGTCATCGGCGGCAGGCTCTGCCAGACGCGTTTGCCGTAGGGCTTGGTGAGCATGCGCGGGTCGCAGATGGCGAGGACGCCCTTGTCGCGTTCGGTGCGGATCAGGCGGCCGGCGCCCTGCTTGACGTTGATGACGGCGCGCGGCAGCTGGTACTCCATGAAAGGGCTGCGGCCGGATTTCTGCATGTGCTCGATGCGTGCGGCGAGCACCGGATCGTCGGGCGGGGCGAAGGGCAGCTTGTCGATGACGACCACCGACAGCGCGTCGCCGGGCACGTCCACGCCTTCCCAGAAGCTCTGGCTGGCCACCAAGATGGCGTTGCCGAGGCGGCGGAAGCGGTCGAGGAGCTCGGTGCGCGAGCCCTCCCCCTGGATCAGCAGCGGCAGGTCGAGCTTTTCCCGTTCCAGGTAGTCGCCGATCAGCTCGTGGATGCGCCGCATGGCCTTCAGCGAGGTGCACAGCACGAAGGTGCGCCCCTGGGCGGCGCGGATCAGCGGGAAGGCGACCTTGGCGACGGCGTCCGGGTAGTCCGGGCTGTTGGGCTCGGGCATGCCCTGGGGGGCGTAGAGGACGGCCTGGGCGGGATAGTCGAAGGGGCTGCCCCACACGGCCGTTTCGATCGGCGGCTCGACCCAGTGCAGGCCCAGCTCGCGGCAGTAGTGGCCGAAGTCCTTGCCGACCGCCAGCGTGGCCGAGGTGAACACCCAGGCCCGCGGGTGGCCGTCCATCTGGCGCTTGAAGATGCTGGCGATGGACAGCGGCGTGGCGTTGAGGGACAGGGCCTGGCTGAAGACCTCCACCCAGCGCACCCAGTCGGTGTTCTCGGGCTTGATCCAGCGGGCCAGGATCTCCTGCAGTTCCTGGGTGCGGCGCAGGCAGTTGGCCAGCCCTTCGGAGCGCTCGGCCTGGGTCTCGACGATGGCGCAAAAGTCGGCCAGCTCGTCGCCGAGGGCTTCCAGCGCTTCGTGGAAGGGCTTGTTGTCTTCCATCTGCGCGAAGCCGAAGCGGGCGTTCTCGGCGTGCACGGACAGGCGCAGGTCGCGGGTGGCCTTTTCGAGCTTGCGGGTGGCTTCGATGAGGTCCAGGCAGTCGCGGGCGGCAGCCACGGTTTCGGAACGGGTGTCGCGGGCCAGTTCGAGCAGCTGGGACGTGGACACGCTCTCGCCGAAGAACAGGCTGGCGGTTTCCGGCAGCTGGTGGGCTTCGTCGAAGATGACCGCGTTGCACGACGGCAGCAGCTCGCCCATGCCTGCGTCGCGCAGGCTCACGTCGGCGAAGAACAGGTGGTGATTGACCACCACCACGTCGGCGTCCATCGCGTTGCGGCGTGCCGCGGCGACGAAGCACTCCTTGATGTTCGGGCATTCCTGGCCCAGGCAGTTGTCCCGCGACGAGGTGGCGAACATCCAGGCGGCGGCGTCTTCCGGCACCTCGGGACATTCGGCCTTGTCACCGGTCTGGCTGATCTCCGTGAAGCGCCCGATGGCGCGCAGGTGGGCGGCGTCCTCGGGGGTCTGCAGGCGCGCGTCGGCCAGGTTGCGGGCCAGGTGGTAGTGGCACACGTAGTTGGCGCGGCCCTTCAGCAGCGCCACCGCGACGGGCACCTTGAGGGCGGCGCGGATGGTCGGCAGGTCGCGGTTGAAGAGCTGGTCCTGCAGCGTCTTGGTGCCGGTGGAGATGATTACCTTGCCGCCGCCCAGCAGCGCCGGCACCAGGTAGGCGTAGGTCTTGCCGGTGCCGGTGCCGGCCTCGGCGACGAGCACGCGGTTCTCCTTCAGCGTGAAGGCGATGTGCTCGGCCATCTCCATCTGCTGGCGGCGCGGCGCGAATCCGGGAATGGCCTTGGCCAGGGGGCCATCGGGCGCGAAGGCTTGTTCGACGTTCATGGTACTGAAAAGCAAGGGGCGGCTCAGTCGAGGGCGTCGACCCGCAGCCAGACCTGGCCGCGGCTCTGATTGTCGCCCTGGCGGACGCCGCCGGTGCCGTAGTCGGAGCGGCGGCTGTCGGTTTGACTGCCGCCGAGGGGGATCCACTCGCCGAGGCGGCCGCGGACCTGGGTGGACAGGCGGGAGGATTCGATGCTGCCGTCAGGGCGAAGTTGCTCGACGGCCGGCGTGATGTCGATGCTGACCTGCTCGCCGATCAGCTGCGGCGCAGCCATGAAGCCGCTGCCCACGTCCAGGAAGCGCACGCTGTCCACGGCCTGCCAGCCGGCTGGGCCGGCGCGCCACTCGCGCATCGCGATGGGCAGGGACTGGCCGACGCGGATCAGCGCGCGTCCGCCCTCCACCACCTGGACCTGCTGGCTGAGCTGCTCGTTGCGGCGGGCGCTGCCGGCGCCGGCCTCGACGATCACGCGGCTGTTGCCAGGCGACAGGCGGGCATTGACGCCGGCACCGCCGCCCTGCCCCGCCACGTCCTGGTCCTGGCGCACGGACACCACGAGGCGGCGCAGCGGCGTATCCAGCGCATCGATGGCGGCACGCAGTTCGGCCAGGTTGGCCGGCGACACGCGCAGCAACAACTTGTCGCCCAGGCTGGACACGGCCCCGCCGGGCTCCACCAGCGGCCGCAGCGCGGGCAGGATCTGCTCGGCGGGCCGGTGGCGCAGCGTGACGATCTCCAGGCGCGGCTCCGCCCGGGCCGTGGCGAGCACGGCCAGCAAGGCAAGGGCGAGGCAGGCCTGGCGGCGCTTCATACAGGGCTCAGACCGCGGAGGTCCGGTGGGCTTCGGCGAGGTAGTCGCGGGAGCGCATCTCGATCAGGCGGCTGACCGTGCGGTGGAACTCGTTGGCCTGGCGGCCTTCCACGTAGAGGTCGTAGGCCTGGCATTCGGCGCTGACCAGCAGCTTGACCCGGTGGTCGTAGAGCACGTCGATCAGCCACGTGAAGCGGCGCGCCTCGGAGGCCATCGCGGCGCTCATCTTCGGCACGCGGGAGAGGATCAGCGTGTGGTACTCGCGGGCGATCTCCAGGTAGTCGTTCTGGGAGCGCGCGCCGCCGCACAGGGTGTCGAAGTCGAACCAGATCACGCCGGGCGCGATGCGCTGAACCTTCAGCTTGCGCTCCAGCACCTCGATCTCGCCGGGCTTGCCCTTGGTGCAGGCGATCTTCTCGAAATCCGCCGCCAGGTGCTTGTCGGCAGCCTCGTCGGCGGGCACCAGGAAGGCGTCCATCTGCTCCAACGTACGCAACCGGTAATCGGTGCCGTGATCCACCTCGACCACGTCGAAGCGGCGCTTGATCATGTCGATGGTCGGCAGGAAGTTGATGCGCTGCAGACCGTTGGGGTAGAGGCCGTCCGGCGGGTAGTTGGAGGTCATCACGAAGATGGTGCCGCGGGCGAACAGCGCGTCGAGCAGGCGGCCGAGGATCATCGCGTCGGCGATGTCGGACACATGGAACTCGTCGAAGCACAGCAGGCGGGTCTGGCGCGCGATGCGGTCGGCGACCTTCTGCAGCGGATCAGCCTCGTTGTTGAGGTTCTTTAGGTCGTTCTGCACTTCCTGCATGAAGGCGTGGAAGTGCACGCGGCGCTTGCGCTGGTACGGGACCGAATCGTAGAAGCAGTCCATCAGGAAGCTCTTGCCGCGCCCCACGCCGCCCCAGAAGTACACGCTGCGCGGCTGCTTGGGCCGCGACAGCAGCTTGCGGAGGGTGCCCTTGCGGGCCGCCTTGAAGGCGATGAGCTCGGAATACAGGCCTTGCAGGCGCTGGGCGGCGGCGCGCTGGGCGGGATCGGACTTGAAGCCGCGGGCCTTGAGGGTGGCGTCGTAGGCTTCGAGCATGCCGTGCTCGGCAACCTTGAGGATTCGATGGGGCATCGTCGTGGCAGGTGTTGTCTGGGCGCTCTAAGGTCGCGCCACTTATGGAAACGGGGGTGGTCAGGCATTTTACTGCCTGACCACCCCCGGGTGATGCGCGGAGCCGGCTACAAAGGACTACACAGCGCCGGCCGCCGTCATCAGAAGTGCAGCGGACGCTTGTCCACCGCCAGGGCGGCTTCGTGCACCACTTCCGACAGGGTCGGGTGAGCGTGGCAGATGCGCGCCAGATCTTCGGACGCACCGGCGAACTCCATCGTCACCACGGCTTCGCCGATCAGCTCGGAGGCGTTGGCGCCGATGATGTGCACGCCGAGGATACGGTCGGTGTTGGCGTCGGCGATCATCTTCACGAAACCGGCCGGGGTGCCGGCACCCAGCGCACGGCCATTGGCCATGAACGGGATCTTGCCGACCTTGTAGGCGGCGCCTTCGGCCTTGAGCTGCTGTTCGGTCTTGCCGACCCAGGCGATTTCCGGCGAGGTGTAGATGACCCACGGGATGGTGTCGAAGTTGGTGTGGCCCTTCTGGCCGGCGATGGTCTCGGCCACCGCGACACCTTCTTCCATGGCCTTGTGGGCCAGCATCGGGCCACGCACCACGTCGCCCACCGCCCACACGCCGTCCAGATTGGTACGGTTGTGGCCGTCGACTTCGACGAAGCCGCGCTCGTCGATCTTGAGGCCGACCGCTTCGGCGTTGAGGCCGGCGGTGTTGGGCACGCGACCGACGGAGACGATCAGGCGGTCGAATTCAGCCGTCTGGGCGCCGTCCTTGGTTTCGTATTCGACGGTGACGGACTTCTTGCCGACGGTGACGGCGCCGACCTTGACCGACAGCTTGATGTCGAGGCCTTGCTTGGTGAACAGCTTGAGGGCTTCCTTGGCCACGTCCTGGTCGGCAGCGCCGAGGAAGCTGTCCATCGCTTCGAGGATGGTGACCTCGGCGCCGAGGCGCTTCCACACGGAGCCCATTTCCAGGCCGATCACGCCGGAGCCGATGAGGCCGAGGCGCTTGGGCACAGCGTCGATGTCGAGGGCGCCGATGTTGTCGCAGACCAGCTTGTTGTCGACCGGGATACCGGGCAGGTGACGGGCGGTGGAGCCGGTCGCCACGATGACCTGCTTGGCTTCGACGACTTCCTCACCGACCTTGACCTGCCAGCCGGCGTCGGTCTTGCCGATGAAGGCACCGTGGCCAGCCAGGAAGGTGACCTTGTTCTTCTTGAACAGGCCCTTGATGCCGGCGGTGAGTTGCTCGACGATCTTGGACTTGCGGCCGATCATCTTGGCCACATCGATCTTCGGCGTGCCGACGGAGATGCCCTGCTCCTCGAAGGCGTGGCCGGCTTCCTCGAACAGGTGCGAGGTGTGCAGCAGCGCCTTGGACGGGATGCAGCCGACGTTCAGGCAGGTGCCGCCAAGACGGGGCTCGCCCTTCGGGTCGGCGTAGGGATTGGATTCGGCGCAGGCCGTGTTGAAACCGAGTTGTGCGGCGCGGATCGCAGCCACATAGCCACCGGGACCACCGCCGATGACCAGCACGTCAAATTGCTTCGCCATTTAGTCGCTTCCTTGTGCAGATGAAAACGCGGCACGGAAACACCCCCGGAGGGGGTGCAACCGTGCCCGCGGTTAGGGAGATCAGACGTCCAGGATCAGACGGGCCGGATCTTCCAGGGCTTCCTTCATGGTGACCAGGCCCAGGACGGCTTCGCGGCCGTCGATGATGCGGTGGTCGTAGGACATGGCGAGGTAGTTGATCGGACGCACGACGACCTGACCATTTTCCACCACGGCGCGGTCCTTGGTGGCGTGGATGCCGAGGATCGCGGACTGGGGCGGGTTGATGATCGGGGTGGACATCATGGAACCGAACACACCACCGTTGGAGATGGAGAACGTGCCGCCGGTGAGCTCTTCGATGGAGATCTTGCCGTCCTTGGCCTTCTGGCCGAACTCGGCGATCTTCTTCTCGATGTCGGCGATGGACATGTTGTCCACATCACGCAGGATGGGCACCACCAGGCCACGGGGCGAACCGACGGCGATGCCGATGTCGATGTAGCCGTGGTACACGATGTCGTTGCCATCGACGGAGGCGTTCAGGATCGGGAACTTCTTGAGGGCGGCAACGGCAGCCTTCACGAAGAAGCCCATGAAGCCCAGACGCACGCCGTGGGCCTTCTCGAACTTGTCGCCGTACTGCTTGCGCAGCGCCATGATCGGAGCCATGTTCACTTCGTTGAACGTGGTCAGGATGGCGTTTTCGTTCTTCGACTGCAGCAGGCGCTCGGCGATGCGGGCACGCAGGCGGGTCATCGGAACGCGCTGTTCGACGCGATCACCAGCCGGAACGGCCACGACCGGAGCCGCAGCAGCCGGTGCGGCAGCCTTCGGCTGGGCAGCGACGGCGTCTTCCTTGATCACGCGACCACCGCGGCCGGAGCCGGCGACGTCAGCGGCAGCGATGCCCTTCTCGTCGAGGATCTTGCGGGCGGACGGGCTGGCGGCACCGGCAGCCGTGGCTGCAGCAGGAGCGGCCGCAGCGGGAGCCGCAGCAGCAGCCGGAGCGCCGGCGGCAGCCTTCGCTTCGGTATCGATGGTGGCGATCACTTCGCCGGAAGTCACCGAGTCGCCGCCGTTCTTGACGATCTTGACCAGCACGCCATCGGCCGGAGCCGGGGTCTCGAGCACAACCTTGTCGGTCTCGATGTCGATCAGGTTCTCGTCACGGGAAACGGCGTCGCCTTCCTTCTTGTGCCAGCTGACCAGCGTGGCTTCGGAAACGGACTCGGACAGTTGGGGCACTTTGACTTCGATCAGCATATCTTCTCCCTTGTTTTCAGTTCGGCGTGGACGTTTGCATCAGGCGTTGATTTCGCCAAACGCATTTTCGATGACTGCCTTTTGTTGCGCATTGTGCTTGGCGTAGTAACCGACCGCCGGCGAGGCGGCAGCGGGACGGGCCACCAGCAGGAACTTGCGCTCGTCACCGAGGGCGCTGTCCAGATGGTGACGGGACGCCAGCCAGTACCACACGCCCTGGTTGCGGGGCTCTTCCTGGCACCACACCACTTCCTTGGCGTTGGGGTACTTGTTGACCTCGGCCGCGAAGGCTTCGCGCGGGAACGGGTAGAGCTGTTCCAGGCGGACCAGGGCGATGTCGTCGATGTTGTTGGCGCGACGATGGGCCAGCAGTTCGTAGTAGATCTTGCCGGAGCAGATCACGACGCGCTTGACCTTGTTGACGTCGAGCTCGTCCACTTCGCCGATGACGGTCTGGAACGTTCCCTTGGAGAGATCGTCCAGGGAGGAGATCGCATCCTTGTGGCGCAGCAGGGACTTCGGCGTGATGATCACCAGCGGCTTGCGCAGCTTGCGCAGGGCCTGGCGACGCAGCAGGTGGAAGATCTGCGACGGGCCGGACGGGATGCACACTTCCATGTTCATCTCGGCGCACAGCTGCATGTAGCGCTCGATACGGGCGGAAGAGTGCTCGGGGCCCTGACCTTCATAGCCGTGCGGCAGCATCATGACGAGGCCGCACTGACGGCCCCACTTGGCTTCGCCGGAGCTGATGAACTGATCCATCACCACCTGGGCGCCGTTGGCGAAGTCGCCGAACTGGGCTTCCCAGATCACGAGCTGGTTCGGTTCAGCCGAGGCGTAACCGTATTCGAAGGCCAGCACGGCTTCTTCGGACAGCACGGAGTCGTAGCAGTAGAACGGGCCCTGACCTTCGCGGATGTTCTGCAGCGGGTAGAAGGTGCCGTCGTGCCACTGGTCGCGGTTCTGGTCGTGCAGCGCGGCGTGGCGGTGGAAGAAGGTGCCACGGCCGACGTCTTCACCGGACAGGCGGATGCCGAAGCCCTGTACCACCAGGCTGGCGTAGGCCAGGTTCTCGGCCATGCCCCAGTCGAAGGGCAGCTTGCCGGCGCCCATCGCCTTGCGGTCGTCGATGATCTTCTGCACGCGGGGGTGCAGCACGAAGCCTTCCGGCGTGGTGGTCAGTGCGGTAGCCAGACGCTCGAGCTCGGCGGTCGGCACGGTGGTGTCGCACTTGTCGGTGTAAGCCTTGCCGGCGTACGGCGCCCAGTCCTGCGCGAACTGGCGCTTGAAGTCGGACAGCACCGGGTTGGACAGCAACTCACCCTTGTCGAGGGCAGCGCGGTAGTCCTTGATGAACTGATCCGGCTCGTCGGCCTTGACGATGCCCAGCTGGGCCAGCTTGTCCGCGTACAGCTTGCGGGTGCCGGGGTGCTTGGCGATCTTCTTGTACATCAGCGGCTGGGTGACCATCGGCTCGTCGGCCTCGTTGTGGCCCAGCTTGCGGTAGCACACGATGTCGACGACGACGTCCTTCTTGAACTCCTGGCGGTATTCGACGGCCAGGCCCATCACGAAGGCCACGGCTTCCGGATCGTCGCCATTGACGTGGAAGATCGGCGCCTCGCCCATCTTGAAGATGTCGGTGCAGTACAGCGAAGAACGGTAGTCGCGCGGATCGGAGGTGGTGAAGCCGATCTGGTTGTTCACCACGATATGGATCGTGCCGCCCGTGCCGTAGCCGCGGGTCTGCGCGAAGTTCAGCATTTCCTGGTTGACGCCCTGGCCGGCAACGGCCGCGTCACCGTGGATCAGGACCGGAATGACCTCGGCCTTGCCCTTGGCGCCACGACGGGTCTGACGGGCATACACGGAACCCTCGACCACCGGGTTGACGATTTCCAGGTGGGACGGGTTGAAGGCCAGGGTCAGGTGCACCGGACCACCGGCGGTCATGACGTCGCTGGAGAAGCCCATGTGGTACTTCACGTCGCCGGCCGACAGGTCGGACGCAGCCTTGCCCTCGAATTCGGAGAACAGCATGCTCGGCGACTTGCCGAGGGTGTTCACCAGCACGTTCAGGCGGCCACGGTGGGCCATGCCGATGACGATTTCCTGCACGCCCTTGCCGCCGGCGACGCGGATCAGCTCGTCCATCGCGACGATGGTGCTCTCACCGCCTTCGAGGGAGAAGCGCTTCTGGCCAACGTACTTGGTATGCAGGTAGCGTTCGAGGGTCTCAGCGGCGGTCAGGCGCTCGAGGATGCGGCGCTGCTGCTCGGCCTGGTAGCCGGGACGGCCCTTGGTGGGCTCGAGGCGGGCCTGGATCCAGCGCTTTTCACCGATGTCGGTGATGTACATGTACTCGGCGCCGATGGCGCCGCAGTAGGTCTGGCGCACCGCGTCGAGAATCTCGCGCAGGGTGGCGTGATCGCCGGGCAGACCATGGAACGAACCGGTATTGAAGGACTGGTTGAGATCCGCCTCGGTGAAACCGTAGTGGGACAGCTCGAGTTCGTGGATCTCGGGACGCTCGGTGCGCTTCAGCGGATCGAGCTGGGCCCAGCGGGTACCGAGGAAGCGGTGGGCGTTGATCAGTTGCAGGACGCTGACCTGCTTCTGGTCCACGCCGGACGCCACGACGGTGCGGACCGGGCCACGCTTCGCCATGTCGGCAAAGGCGTTGATGATAGGGTAGTGCGCGACGTCGCGGCCCTTGCCGGGCACATTCTGCAGCGAGTCGAAATATGTCCGCCATTCGTCGGAGACGGAATCCGGATTGTCGAGATAGTTCTCGTAAAGCTCTTCAACGAACGGCGCATTGCTGCCGAACAGTTGGGAGCTCTCAAAAAGCTGTTTCATCATGGGCGACCACCTGGCTTATATCTTGTCTTTTTGAAGGTACTTGCTTTCGGTGGGGAGAAATCCCTGTTTGATTCACTTCTTCAGAAAAACGAAGCGGGATGGCCTGATGCTTCGACCATCCCGCATTCGCTCCCCTGTTTCCCCCTCCCCTTCCGGGCAAACTTAGCCGCGCTGGGCCAGCGGGACGACGTCGCGACGAGCGGCGCCGATGTACAGCTGACGCGGGCGACCGATCTTGTACTCGGGATCGGTAATCATTTCTTCCCACTGGGTCATCCAGCCGACCGTACGGGCCAGCGCGAAGATGCAGGTGAACATCTCAGTGGGAATGCCGAGCGCCTTCTGGACGATACCGGAGTAGAAGTCCACGTTCGGGTAGAGCTTCTTCTCGACGAAGTATTCGTCTTCGAGGGCGATCTTTTCGAGTTCCTTGGCCAGCTTGAACAGGCGGTCGTTCTCGAGGCCCAGTTCGCCGAGCACGTCGGCACAGACCTTGCCCATCAGCTTGGCGCGCGGATCGAAGTTCTTGTAGACGCGGTGACCGAAGCCCATCAGCTTGAAGGAGTCGTTCTTGTCCTTCGCACGCTTGATGTACTCGCCGACGCGGGACACGTCACCGATTTCTTCCAGCATCTGCAGGCAGGCTTCGTTCGCACCACCGTGCGCCGGGCCCCACAGGCAGGCGATACCGGCAGCGATACAGGCGAACGGGTTGGCACCGGAGGAACCGGCCAGACGGACGGTGGAGGTGGACGCGTTCTGCTCGTGGTCGGCGTGCAGCGTGAAGATGATGTCGAGGGCGCGGACCAGAACCGGGTTCGGTTGGTACTTCTCGCACGGGTTGCCGAACATCATGCGCATGAAGTTGGCGGTGTAGTCCAGCTCGTTGTCCGGATACATGAACGGCATGCCGGTGCTGTACTTGTAGGCCATCGCAACGATGGTCGGCATCTTGGCAACAAGGCGGTTGAAGCTGATGTTGCGATGCTCGGAATCGGAGAAATCCATCGCGTCGTGGTAGAACGCGGACAGGGCACCGACCACGCCGGTCATGACGGCCATCGGGTGGGCGTCGCGGCGGAAGCCGGAGTAGAACTTGGTCAGCTGCTCATGGACCATCGTGTGGTTCTTGATGGTCTTTTCGAAGTCGGTCTTCTGCGTGGCGTTCGGCAGCTCGCCGTTCTTCAGCAGGTAGGTGACTTCCAGGAAGTTGCAGTTCTCGGCCAGTTGCTCGATCGGGTAGCCGCGGTACAGCAGCTCGCCCTTGTCACCGTCGATGTACGTGACCTTGGACTGGCAGCTGGCCGTGGACAGGAAGCCGGAGTCATACGTGAAGTACCCAGTCTTACCACCCAGGGTACGAATGTCGATCACATCATTGCCATGGGTTCCCGACATGATCGGAAAATCTACGGCCTTGTCACCTACGGTCAGTGTTGCAGTACGTTGCGTGGTCATATTTGATCCCTTTTCCCTGTTGAAACTCCAGCTCCCTATTGACTGGACCTGCCGGGCTATCGAGCCCGGAGCAGGTCCACCATTTCCTGCCAGCGCTCCTTGGTGACCGGCTTGCTGCCGTTGACCATGGCCCACAGGTCATGGTCTTCGACGAGCAAGAGATCATCAAGATCGGCCAGCTGATCGTCGGTGAGACGATCGAAGTGCCTTTCGAGGAAGCGCGTGAACACCAGATCGAGCTCAAGGAGAGCCCGACGGCACTGCCAGCGCACGCGCCCCCGATTGAGCGTCATACCGCGCGACGAACCATCATGTCTTTGATCTTGCCGATCGCCTTCGTCGGGTTCAGGTGCTTCGGGCACACATCGACGCAGTTCATGATGGAGTGGCAACGGAACAGACGGTACGGATCTTCCAGGTTGTCCAGACGCTCGCTGGTTGCCTGGTCGCGGGTATCCGCCAGGAAGCGGTAAGCCGCGAGCAGACCAGCGGGACCGACGAACTTGTCCGGGTTCCACCAGAAGGACGGGCAGCTCGTGGAGCAGCAGGCGCACAGGATGCACTCGTACAGACCGTTGAGTTCATCACGGTCTTCCGGCGACTGCAGGCGCTCACGCTCGGGAGCGGGCTCGTTGTTGATCAGGTACGGCTTGATCGAGTGGTATTGCTTGAAGAACTGGGTCATGTTGACGATCACGTCGCGGATGACCGGCAGACCCGGCAAGGGGCGCAGCGTGATCGGCTGGGCGATGTCGTCCATGCTGGTCAGGCAGGCCAGGCCGTTCTTGCCATTGATGTTCATGGCGTCGGAGCCACACACACCTTCGCGGCAGGAGCGGCGGAAGGACAGGGAATCGTCCTTGGCCTTCAGGCGCACCAATGCGTCCAGCAGCTTCTTGTCGGACTCTTCGAGCTCGACGGAAATGTCCTGCATGTACGGCGCGGCGTCCTTGTCCGGATCGTAGCGGTAAATCTTGAACTGTACGGTTCGCTTGCTGCTCATGTTCTATTCTCCGGAACGCTCAGTAGGTACGCTTGGCAAGGGCGATCGGCTCGACGTCGGCCGACATCGGCTGAAGGGTGACCGGCTTGTAATCAAGGCGGTTGCCTTCGCTGTACCACAGCGTGTGCTTGAGCCAGTTCTTGTCGTCGCGACCGTTCGGGGTCTCGGCGCAATCGATCGCGTCGTCACGGACGTGGGCGCCGCGGGATTCCTTCCGGGCTTCGGCGGAAACCATCGTGGCCTTGGCGACTTCGATGAGGTTGTCGAGTTCCAGGGCTTCGGTACGGGCGGTGTTCCAGACCTTGGACTTGTCCTTGATCTGGGTGTGCTTGGCACGCTCGGCGACCTCGAGGATCTTGGTGACGCCTTCCTTCAGCATGTCGGCGAAACGGAACACGCCGGCGTGCTTCTGCATCGTGCGCTGCATGGCGAGGCGAACTTCATGGACCTCTTCGCCGTTGGTCTGGGTTTCCAGACGGGCGATCCGTGCCAGCGACACGTCGGCTGCATTTTCGGGCAGCGGCTTGAGGGTCAGTTGGCCGGACTGGAAGTCCGACACCACGGTTTCACCGGCAGCCTTGCCGAACACCAGCAGGTCGAGCAGCGAGTTGGTGCCCAGGCGGTTGGCGCCGTGCACTGACGCGCAGGCACATTCGCCAGCGGCGTAGAAGCCTGCAACCGGAACGTTCGGGTTGCCATCCTTCGGCACCACGACCTGGCCCTTATAGTTGGTCGGAATGCCACCCATCTGGTAGTGGCAGGTCGGCACGACCGGAATCGGGGCCTTGATCGGATCCACACCGGCGAACTGGATCGAGATCTCGCGGATGCCGGGCAGACGCTTGTTGATCGTTTCGGGCGACAGGTGGGTGATGTCGAGCAGCACGTGGTCCTTTTCGGAACCGCAGCCACGGCCTTCGTTGATCTCGGTGACCATCGAGCGAGACACCACGTCACGGGAGGCCAGATCCTTCAGGTTCGGCGCATAGCGCTCCATGAAGCGCTCGCCGGAGGCGTTACGCAGGATGCCGCCTTCACCACGCACACCTTCGGTGATCAGCACGCCGGCACCGGCCACGCCGGTCGGGTGGAACTGCCAGAACTCCATGTCTTCCAGCGGGATGCCGGCGCGGGCCGCCATACCGACACCGTCGCCGGTGTTGATGAAGGCATTGGTGGAGCTGTAGTAGATACGGCCGGAACCACCGGTCGCGAAAATGGTGGCCTTGGCATGGAAGATCGACACTTCGCCGGTTTCCATTTCCATGGCGGTCACGCCGAGCACATCGCCATCCGCATTGCGGATCAGGTCCATCGCCATCCATTCGACGAAGAACTGGGTGTTGGCGCGCACGTTACGCTGGTACAGCGCGTGCAGCATCGCGTGGCCGGTACGGTCAGCCGCCGCACAGGAACGGGAGACCGGGGTCTGGCCGTAATTCTGCGAGTGACCGCCGAACGGACGCTGGTAGATCTTGCCGTTGTCGGTACGGTCGAAAGGCATGCCGTAGTGTTCGAGCTCGACGACCACTTCGTTGGCCTTCTTGACCATGAACTCGATGGCATCCTGGTCGCCCAGCCAGTCCGACCCTTTGACGGTGTCGTACATGTGCCAGTGCCAGTTGTCCTCGGTCGAATTGCCAAGGGAAGCGGCCACACCGCCCTGCGCTGCCACGGTGTGGGAGCGAGTCGGGAAGACCTTGGTCAGAACGGCGGTCTTGAGACCGGCTTCGGAGAGCTGCAGGGCGGCCCGCAGACCGGCGCCACCAGCGCCGACGATCACCGCATCAAAGGTACGCTTTGCGACTTTCACTTACAGCCTCCAGAGAATCTGAGCAGCCCAGCCGGCATAGCCGATGAGCAGAAGAGCAACGACCGAATGCAGGGTCAGACGAATGCCGGTCGGCTTGATGTAGTCCATGAAGATGTCCCGCACGCCGATCCAGGCATGAAAGAACAGGGACATGAAGAACAGGAAGGTCGCGAAGCGCATGAAACCGCCACTGAACACGCCGCGCCAGCTCTCATAGGAGCCATCGAAGGAGGACAGCACGACAACGGCAAGAACAACCGTGTAAATAGCCATCACCACCGCGGTGATGCGCTGGGCGAGCCAATCACGGAAACCGTAATGGGCGCCGACGATGACGGGCTTTACCATAGCTTGGACACCAGAATGACAGTGAGGATGAGACTGACGATCAGCACGATGCGGGCGCTGGACACGGCGGACTGCTTATCGACGCCAACATGCACATCCAGCAGCAGGAAACGGATACCGGCACAGAAATGATGCAGGTAAGCCCAGACCAAACCAGACAGAATGAGTTTGACGAAAACGTTGTCCACGACTTCCTTGAAGGAAGCAAAGGACTCGGGCGAACCGACGCTGCTCCCGAAAAGCGACAGCAAAACCGGCAGCATCAGGAATAGACCGGCACCGCTAACCCGGTGCAGGATCGAGACCTTGCCAGGCAAGGGCAGCCTGATCTCGTTCAACGCCAGATGCTTCGGGCGCTGTTTTTTCAAAGTCACCTCTGTCATAGATTTTTCCCTCTAACAATTGCGATCAAAAATCGCACTTTTCCCACACAAAATTATAAGTATATACCCTTACCCAGCATTGACAGGCCGGGCGCGCCCATCAATTCACCCTGATTAACCTAACTGAGTTCGTTCAGATAATAGTGTTCTGCCGTCGAATACAACCCACGCCGCCATTCGACAGGACGGTCTCCATACGTGTAAGTCACTCGCTCAACGGACAGCAACGGCGTGCCTTCAACAACACCCAGCGTCTCGCTGGTCATCCGGTCTGCCGCCACGGCGCGGATCCGCTCTTCGGCGCGGATCATCCGCACACCAAAGCGCGCCTCAAACAAACCATAAAGCGATCCATGAGCGGCCTGAAGCACCTCCATGGTGAGCCCATGAAAGATCTCGCCAGGCAAATAGATTTCATCCACCACCACCGGCTTTCCGGAAAAGCGCAGCAGGCGTCGAAGAATGGTGACGGGCGCGCCGAGCTCGATCCCGAGCATTCGTGCCGCCTCATTCCCGGCCTTTGCCTTCCAGCAATCGAGCGGAATGCTGTGCGGATGAGATAGATCGCCATCCATGGGGACGAGGCGCAAGAACCTGAACAACGCGCGCGGATCGTTGTGCGATGCGACGTACGTGCCCTTGCCCTGCTTGCGGACAAGTAGGTTCTCGGCGGCCATCTCGTCGATGGCTTTTCGCACAGTCCCTTGACTTACATTAAATCGCAGTGCAAGTTCCTGCTCGCTGGGAATGGCCTGCCCCGGCCGCCATTCGGCGGACTGGAGGGCGTTGATCATCAGATTCTTGATCTGACGATACAGAGGGCTGAAGGTGGGCGATTCGGGTCGCATTGGGTTATTGAAGCACACTTTTAGAAGACAGTCCACGGCACATCTTCTATCTTATATAAGACATAAGACATGAATTGACAGTCTTCACAAATGCACCTACGATTCACGTGTTGAGCGATCACCCATTGATCACAACTTCGATTGCGCATCCGCGACGACCTGTGGGAGGCCGCGCGAGTCTGCAGCATGGTGTCGAATCACTTCTTACTAGAGGGAGTTTCATAAATGGCAAAAGCCCCCGTTCGTGTCGCAGTTACCGGCGCCGCCGGCCAGATCGGCTACAGCCTCCTGTTCCGCATCGCCAGTGGTGAAATGCTGGGCAAGGATCAGCCCGTCATCCTCCAGCTGCTTGACCTCCCGCAAGCCCAGAAGGCCGTCAAGGGCGTCATCATGGAGCTCGAAGACTGTGCATTCCCCCTGCTGGCCGGCGTGATCGCCACCGACGACCCGAATGTCGCCTTCAAGGACGCCCAAGTTGCTCTGCTCGTCGGCGCCCGCCCGCGTGGCCCCGGCATGGAGCGCAAGGACCTGCTGACCGAGAACGCCAAGATCTTCACGGTGCAAGGCGCCGCCATCGGCCAGTACGCCGACCCGGACGTCAAGGTGCTGGTCGTCGGCAACCCCTGCAACACCAACGCCTACATTGCCAAGGAAATCGCCGTCAAGTACGGCCGCGTCCAGGCCAAGAACTTCACCGGCATGCTGCGCCTGGATCACAACCGCGCCCTGTCCCAACTGGCCACCAAGTCCGGCCGTGAAGTCTCCAGCCTGAAGAACCTGGTCGTCTGGGGCAACCACTCCCCCACGATGTACGCCGACTACCGTGCGGTGACCGCCAATGGCGACAACGTCAAGAACCTGATCAACGACGAAGCCTGGAACCGCGACGTGTTCCTGCCGACCGTTGGCAAGCGTGGCGCCGCAATCATCGAAGCCCGCGGCCTCTCCTCCGCCGCCTCCGCCGCCAACGCGGCCATCGACCACATCCGCGACTGGTGGCTCGGCTCCAACGGCGAATGGGTCACCATGGGCATCCCGTCCGACGGCTCCTACGGCATCCCCGAAGGCATCATCTACGGCTTCCCGGTCACCACCGAGAACGGCGAGTACAAGATCGTTCAGGGCCTGGAAATCGACGAATTCTCCCGCGACCGCATGAACAACACGCTCAACGAACTGCTTGAAGAGCGTGACGGCGTGAAGGATCTGCTGGGCTAATTCAAGCCGCAGCAATTCAGCTTCACGACAACGCGGGGACGGAAACGTCCCCGCGTTTTTTTATGCGGCTTTTTTTGCTACCCTCCGGCCGATCAAATCAAACAATCACATCCGTCATGTCCGCCCTGCCCCATCCCGACCTCGTCCTGTTTCAGGGCGAAACCCCCTTCCCCATCCTGCCCGCAGTCGATCATTACGCCGGCAGCGAGAAGCTGATGCGCAAGGCATTGAACCTGCAGCAGGAGCTCGGCCCTGTCTTCGATATCACCTGTGACTGCGAGGACGGCGCCCATGCCGGCGCAGAGACCGAGCACGCGACCATGGCCGCCGGCATCGTGATGTCCGACGAGAATCGATTCAACCGCGTCGGCGCACGCATCCACGACATCACGCACCCCCACTGGGAGGCGGACGTGGATATTCTCGTCGGCAAGGCCGGTTTGCGCCTGGCTTTCCTAACCCTACCCAAGCCACGCAG
This sequence comes from Zoogloea sp. GDB6, assembly GCF_056724105.1. Classification (NCBI taxonomy): domain Bacteria; kingdom Pseudomonadati; phylum Pseudomonadota; class Betaproteobacteria; order Rhodocyclales; family Zoogloeaceae; genus Zoogloea; species Zoogloea sp. GDB6. The sequence goes on from NZ_CM161497.1 coordinate 3,186,627, forward strand.
CGTGGCCGATGTCGCCAAGCAAATCGACGCAATCCGTGATGCGGAAGCCCGCCATGGCATCAAGCGGGAGATTCCGATCCATGTGCTGATCGAGACCCATGGCGCGCTTCGCGACGCATGGGAGATTGCCGCACTCGAAAGCGTCGAATCCCTCGACTTCGGCCTGATGGATTTCGTCAGCGGCCACCACGGCGCAATCCCCGGCTCTGCGATGCGCAGCCCTGGCCAGTTCGACCACCCCCTCGTGGCACGCGCCAAATGCGACATCGCCGCCGCGGCCCTGGCCAACGGCGTTGTCCCCGCCCACAACGTCACCACAGAACTGAAAGATCTCGACTACATCCGCCGCGACGCCGAGCGGGCTCGCCAGGAATTTGGCTACCTGAGAATGTGGAGCATCCATCCCAACCAGATCGTGCCCATTGTCGAAGCCATGCGCCCGAATTTCTCCGAGGTCGAGGATGCATGCCAGATTCTCGTCGCCGCCCAGGACAAGCATTGGGGCCCGATCCAGCATGCCGGAAAATTGCACGATCGGGCCTCCTACCGCTATTACTGGGAGTTGCTGAAGCGCGCGCGCGCGACCGGCATGGAAATTCCAGCAGAAGCAGCAGCCCGCTTCTTCCAGGAATAAAAAAATGGGGCGATAAAATCGCCCCATTTTTAATTCTCACCAAACCCGCGGCTAATCGAGTCTGGCCTATTCCTTATTCCGCACCCTGCATCTTTTCAGGCAACAGGATCGAATTATCAGTGCTGTACTGATAATCGTGGAAGACGTGTTCGGCCGAAAGGATCTCGTAATTGCCGTCGGCCTTTTTGTACGACGTATCCTTCAGGCGATAAGTGTAATGTCCACAAGTCCAGACATCGAAGTTGCGCATATGGGTGCACAAACAGGTCTTGTCCATCACGGAGACCTTCTTGACCCCCGGATGCAGAGCCACCTCCTTGTTGTACGCATCGATGTACGAGCAATTGCCGCTGCTGTCGAGCAAGTAGCCATAGGCCTCACAGTTCGGGCGAATGCCCGAACCAATCGCGGGGCTTCCGGTAAGCATGCGCATCGGGTAACCGGTAGGGGAAATCTGATTGACGATGATCTCCTCTTCGCTGGCCTTGAAGTAATGCTGCTGAACATCCTCGGGCAAGCCACACTCTTTCGTCACAGTGAAGCGCGTTGCCACCTGCACTGCGCCCGCACCGCTCTCGAGGAAGGCAGCAGCATCACTGCCAGTAAAAATACCGCCCGCAGGAATCAACGGAATCTCGAGCTTCTCCTGAATCAGCCATGCACGGATCTCGGCCACGATGACAGCCAGGTCATACTTGGCCCAGTCCATGCCGAAGCCCAGGTGCCCGCCGGCCAGCGGCCCTTCCACCACGACATAATCCGGCAGACGGTTCGTACGGGCGCTCTTGCGCAGGAAGAGCTGCAGGGCGCGAAGGGACGACACGATGATGCCCAGCTTGGCATCCCGGAAGCGCGGATGATCCTCGATCAGACCGAAGGAGCCAAGATGCAGGCCCGCAGCAAGGGTGATGCCGTCCGCGCCCGCATCCAGCGCCGCCGTCAAACGCACGCGTAGGGTTTCCTTCGGCGCGTTCATCGTCAGCTTTTCCATACAGTTCACGAAGACCAGACCAGGCCCACGCTTCGCCTCCATGGTCTTGCCGACGTGCAGCATCGTGGCCTCGGCCAGTTGCCCAAGATCGAACTGGACGACCGACTTGTCTGAATTGGCCACGTTGTACTTGTACTGCCGGAGCTTGTCCTTCACATACTTGGTATTGAAACGACGATCGGCAACCGTCTTGATCATTGCATCCGAGATGTGACCGATTCCGCCCAGGCGTGCAGCCTCCAGCGCCAGATCCGCGGTGGAGATGTCCACCCCCATGCCGCCGATCACGATAGGCACCAGCTCCTGCTTGCCAAAGCGCAGACGGAAATCATCAACTCGTTTCATGAAACCCCTTCCAGACAGACATGACGCGCCACGAGGAGACGGTTCCGTTCGCGGCTAAACGTATCATTATCCCACTGCGCGGCCTCCTTGCCTCTACTTAGATCAAGGAAAATGTGTCTCCGTCACTCAGACTCGCCTTGCGAGCACCTTTCACCGACAGACGGCTCGCCGCAGTGCGGCAAATTTGTTACCTTGCCCATGCGGAAAATGTCACGGACTCCGCTAGAATCACGCCTCCTAAGCCAGTCACACCCAGATGCCGGACCCGACGCCGCCCGCCCAAGAATGCGCTGTCCTGTTTGCCGACCTTGTCGGCAGCACACAGCTATATCAGCGCGTCGGTGACAAATCAGCATTCGAGGTGGTCGACCGTAGCATCCGCGCGATGCGCATTTCTGTCGAGACCAAGGGCGGCCGGGTAGTGAAACACACCGGCGACGGCCTGATGGCCGTGTTCCGTGACGCAGACAGCGCCGCCGACGCCACACTGGCCATCCACCTGAGCATCAAGGAGCTCCCCTCCTTACCGGAACAGCGGCTTGCCGTTCGTATCGGCTTCCAGTTTGGCGCAGTCGTGGTCAGCGGGACAGATGTGTTCGGGGATACGGTTAATTTTGCAGCCCGCCTCGCCGAACTGGCTTCCCCCGGCAAGGCAATCATCTCGGCGGAGACAGCCCGTCGCCTGGGACCCGAGTGGCGCTCCGTGCTGCACCCCCTCCCCCCCGGGTCATCCGCGGCGTGAGCCGCCCGGTTGAGTTATGTGAGTTGATGTGCGAAGCGGTCGGCGAGCTGACCATCGTGCAATCCGACCATTTTCTGCTGGAAACCGAGCCCGAGCTTCACCTGTACTTCGGCAACAGCTCCGTTGTGCTGAATTCGGCGCGTCCAAGCGTCAGGATCGGCCGCGACCCCGCCGCCGACATCGTGATCAGTGACAGCCAATCGTCCCGGCGCCATGCAGAAATCGAACTGCGCGGCGACAAATTCGTGCTGATCGACCGAAGCAGCAACGGCACCTTCGTGCTGATCGAAGGCGAACGGGAGTTTCAGCTATCCCGCGAAGAGGTCGTACTACGCGGCCGCGGTCATTTCTCACCGGGCCGCAGTTGCGCCAGCAGCCCTCAGTTGATCAGCTTCGTCTGCATGTAGATCAGGCGCGCAGCGCACCCGCCAAAGCTCGACCAGCCAGCCGGACAGCCTCCCCGGCCTGCGGGAAGAACTTCCCGAGCGTGAAAAAGCCGTGAACCATACCTTCGAACTCGTGGAAGCTCACCACGCCCCCAGCCTGGCGCAAGGCATCGGCGTAAGCACGCACATCATCGGTAAGAGGGTCGCAACCCGCCGCGATGAAGGTTGCCGGAGGAAGGTCATCAAAGCGCGATGCAAGTAGCGGTGACGCACGCCAATCGTTCCAGTCGGAATCGGATGGCAGGTATTTCTCGAAGAACCATGCCAGGCTCTCCGTATCCAGGAAATAACCGCTAGCGTAGGCTCGACGGGAAGGGCGCTGGCTGAGAATGTCGGTGCACGGATAAATCAACAGCTGCAGCGCCGCCCGCGGCCCTTCTTCATTACGCAACTGCAGCGCAGTGACAGCACTCAGCGTACCGCCCGCACTGTCCCCCGCAAGCGCGAAACGAGCTGGATCGATACCGAGCATCCCGCCATTTGCCAATACCCAGACCACAGCCCGATGGGCGTCCTCCACTGCACCGGGGAACGGGTGTTCCGGCGCCAACCGGTAATCCACCGAAAGCACGGCGCATTCGCTGTAATTCGCCAGCTCTCGGCACAGCACGTCGTAACTCGGAATATTGCCGACGCACCAGCCACCGCCATGGAAATAGAAAACCAACGGAAGGCTCTCATCCGCCTTCGCATGAAGGGGGCGATACAGGCGCGCCATGATCACACCATCACGAACGTGGGTGCGCGGGATGGGCACATCGGTGATAGACGCCACCGCCGGCGCCTCGGGCCTCAGCGCAAACTGCAGCTTTTCAAAGGAATGACGGGCCTGATGCACATCCAGTTCATGGAAGCGCGGCGCGCCGACACGGTAAACCATGTCGAGCAAGGCTTTGGCTTGGGGATCGAGGGCCATGGGAGTCTGTATGGGGCAAAAGCGGCGAAGCTGAACCACCCCGTCAAGGGGCTACGAGCGCTTCACTCGTTAAATTCGAGCCGCAACTTTCGTCACGGACACACATCGGATAGAACAAAGACAAACCAATCAAAGACTTGCACTTTGAGATGAATTCTACCTGACTTCACGCCGGTCATAGCGCTCAAGCCCAAGAGCCGACATGTCGATCTCCGGCTCGCGACCGGACAGCACATTCGCCATCACACGCCCCATTCCAGCCGTCGTGGTCCTCCCCAGCGTGGCATGACCGGTGCTGAGATAAAGATTCGGCAGAGGTATCGCACCTAGCACCGGAGTACCGTCGGGCGTCATTGGTCGCAACCCTGTCCAGAATTCCGCCCCGGCAAGATCGCCGCCCTGTCCGAACAGATCGTCCGCAACGAATTCCAGCGTTCGTCGCCCAGAACGAGAACCTTCATCACCGCTCTCCGAGTTTGTGAGGCAACGACGGCCACGCCGCAACGAGCCAAACCAGCCCAGAGCCCGGAGGCAAGCAAAGATGAGACCAATGAAAAGAAGAAATCGCCGACTGGCGCCCACCGACCAAGCACGAAGTGTGCATCAAGGGCACGAGGCGCTGCCCGAAAACCTTCGACTATCGATCGATAAGCCGTTGATTGGGCAAACAAAATAGACTAAAAGCGGGGGACTTGCTAGAGTACTGCTGGTGCCGGGAGGGGGACTCGAACCCCCACACCTTGCGGCGGCGGATTTTGAATCCGCTGCGTCTACCGATTCCGCCATCCCGGCACGGGAAGCCGCGCATTATCTACGAAACTGTTACCCGTATCAACCCATGGCTTTAACCCTCGACGATTTCGACTACCTGCTCCCCCAGGAGCTGATTGCCCAAGCCCCTCTCGAACGCCGCACCGACAGTCGCCTGCTCCAGGTTTCGACCACGTTGGGCGACCTGCGCTTCTCCGATCTGCCCAGCCTGCTGGCGCCCGGTGACCTGCTCGTCTTCAACGACACCCGCGTGCTGCATGCCCGCCTTTTCGGCACCAAAGATACCGGCGGCCAGGTGGAGGTCATGATCGAGCGCCCTCTCGGCGCCCATGAAGCCCTCGCCCAGATACGCGCCAGCAAGTCGCCCAAGCCCGGCACCCGCCTGCACCTGGAAGGTGCGCTGGAGGTCGAAGTACTGGGTCGCGCCGGCGAGTTCTTCCATCTGCGCTTTCCCGCGACCGAAGACCTGGTCGAACTGCTCGAACGCCACGGCCGCCTGCCGCTGCCGCCGTACATCGAGCGCAGCGCTGGCAATGCCGACGAATCCCGCTATCAGACCGTCTATGCACGGAACCCGGGTTCGGTCGCCGCGCCGACCGCCGGCCTGCACTTCGACGAGCCTCTCCTCGCCCGCCTCGCCGAGCAGGGCGTGAATAGCGCCTACGTCACCCTCAACGTCGGCGCAGGTACATTCCAACCGGTGCGTGTCCAGGACCTGTCCGAACACCAGATGCACACCGAAGCCTACTTCGTACCCCAGGCCACGGTGGACGCCATCGCTGCCACCAAAGCGGCCGGCAAGCGCGTGGTGTGCGTCGGCACCACCAGCATGCGCGCCCTCGAATCGGCCGCGCGCAGCCGCACGCTGCAGGCGGGAGAGGCGGAAAGCGACCTCTTCATCCTGCCCGGCTACGAATTTAATGTGGCAGATGCCCTCATCACCAATTTCCACCTGCCCAAATCCACACTGCTGATGCTCGTGTCCGCTCTTGCCGGCATGGACACCATCCGCCGCGCCTACGCCCACGCCATCGAGCAGCGCTACCGCTTCTTCAGCTACGGCGACGCCATGTTCCTGACCCGGGATTCCCAATGAAATACGAACTTCTCGCCACCGACGGAGCCGCCCGTCGCGGCCGCCTGACCCTCAACCACGGCACCGTGGACACACCGGCCTTCATGCCGGTCGGCACCTATGGCTCGGTCAAGGGCATCTCGCCGCAGGATCTGCGCGACATCGGCGCCCAGATCTGCCTCGGCAACACCTTCCACCTGTGGCTGCGCCCCGGCCTGGAGGTGATGGAAGCCTTCGGCGGCCTGCACCAGTTCATGGCCTGGGACGGCCCTATCCTCACCGACTCCGGCGGCTTCCAGGTCTTCTCCCTCGGCGCCCTGCGCAAGATCAGCGAAGAAGGCGTGCGCTTCAGCTCACCGGTGAATGGCGACAAGCTGTTCCTCACCCCCGAGGAATCGATGCGCATCCAGAAGGTGCTCAATTCCGACGTGGTGATGATCTTCGACGAATGCACGCCCTACCCGGCCACGGTGACGGAGGCTGCCGACTCCATGCGCATGTCCCTGCGCTGGGCACGGCGCTCCAAGGACGAGTTCAACCGGCTCGAAAACGACAACGCGCTGTTCGGCATCGTCCAGGGTGGCATGTACGAAAACCTGCGTGACGAATCCCTCGCCGGCCTTGAGGAAATCGGCTTCCACGGCTATGCCATCGGGGGCCTGTCGGTCGGCGAGCCCAAGGACGACATGCAGCGCATCCTGCACCACACCGCGCCGCGTCTGCCTCAGCACAAGCCGCGCTACCTGATGGGTGTCGGCACGCCGGAAGACATCGTCTTCTCGGTGCAGGCCGGCATCGACATGTTCGACTGCGTGATGCCCACCCGCAATGCGCGCAACGGCTGGCTGTTCACCCGTCATGGCGACATCAAGATCCGCAACGCCCGCCACAAGTCCGACACCCGGCCGCTGGACGAAACCTGCGACTGCTATACCTGCCGCAACTTCTCCCGCGGCTACCTGCATCACCTCAATCGCCTCAACGAGATCCTCGGCGCACGGCTGGCCACCATCCACAACCTGCACTACTACCAGCAGCTGATGCGTGACCTGCGCGATGCTATTGCCAGCGGCACGCTGAGCGATTACGTCGCCCGCTTCCACCGGGAACGGGCCGGCCAGGGAGAGTAAGCGGCCTGTAAGCCGGGGATGCTTCGCCCGCCCGGCCCTTGCCGCTATAATCGCGCCTTTTACCAGCATCTCCCCATGCAGGTTTTCCGCGGAATTCCCGAACGCACCGAACACGGCTGCGTGCTCACCATCGGCAACTTCGATGGCGTGCACCGCGGCCATCAGGCGCTGCTGGCGAAACTCACCGCAAAGGCGCGCGCCACCGGCCTGCCCGCTTCGGTGCTCACCTTCGAGCCCCATCCGCGCGAGTATTTCGCCCACGAGAACCGGCCGCGCCGGCTCACCTCCCTGCGCGAAAAAATCCAGCTCCTTGCCGCCGAGGGCGTAGACCGCCTCTACATCGGCCGCTTCAACGCGCGCTTCGCGTCGCTCACCGCCGAACAGTTCATCGACGACATCCTGATCCGCGGACTCGGTGTGCGCGATCTGATGATCGGCGACGACTTCCGCTTCGGCAAAGGCCGCAAGGGCGACTTTTCAATGCTGCAGCACGCAGGCCAGACCGCAGGCTTCACCGTCGAGGCGATGCACACCCTGGTTCATGACGGCGAGCGCGTCTCCAGCTCGGCAATCCGCGACGCCCTGACCGACGGCGACATGCCCCACGCGGCCCGCCTGCTCGGCCGCCCGTACAGCATCAGCGGCCGCGTCATGCACGGCGACAAGATCGGCCGCACGATCGGCTTCCCGACCGCCAACATCCAGCTCAAGCATCGCAGCCCGCCGCTGATGGGCATCTACACCGTCAGCGTCGACGGCCTGGCCGACAAGCCCTGGCCCGGCGTGGCGAGCATCGGCGTGCGGCCCACCATCAACGACGCCGGCCGCGCAACCCTCGAAGTCAATCTCTTCGACTGGAGCGCCGACTGCTACGACGCCCATCTACGGATCAATTTCCTGCGCAAGCAACGGGACGAGGAGCGCTACGACAGCCTCGAAGCCCTCACCGCCCAGATTGCCCGCGACGCCGAAGAGGCCCGCGCCTACTTCGTCCAGAATCCCCTCTGAATTCACGCACCGACCATGTCCGACAATCGCAAGACCCTGAACCTGCCCGACACGCCCTTCCCGATGCGCGGCGACCTCGCCAAGCGCGAGCCCGCCTGGATCGCCGACTGGCAGCAGCGCAAGCTCTACCAGAAGATCCGCAAGGCATCTGCCGGCCGGCCCAAGTTCGTTCTGCACGACGGTCCCCCGTACGCCAACGGCAACCTGCACCTGGGTCATGCGCTGAACAAGATCCTCAAGGACATCATCGTCCGCTCCAAGACCCTGGCCGGCTTCGATGCGCCCTACGTGCCAGGCTGGGACTGCCACGGCCTGCCGATCGAACACAAGATCGAAGTCACCCACGGCAAGAACCTGCCCGCCGACAAGGTCCGCGAACTGTGCCGCGCCTACGCCGCCGAACAGGTGGAAGTTCAGAAGAAGGAATTCATCCGTCTGGGCGTCCTGGGCGACTGGGACAATCCCTACCTGACCATGAACTTCGCCAACGAGGCCGGCGAGATCCGTGCCCTGGCCGAGATGGTCAAGAAGAACTATGTGTTCAAGGGCCTGAAGCCGGTGAATTGGTGTTTCGACTGTGGTTCCGCCCTGGCCGAAGCTGAAGTCGAGTACGCCGACAAGAAATCGCCGACCGTCGACGTGGCCTTCCCGATCAGTGAAGCCGACGCCCCCAAGCTGGCAGCGGCTTTCGGCCTTGCCAGCCTGCCCAAGACTGCCTACGCGGTGATCTGGACCACCACCCCGTGGACCATACCGGCCAACCAGGCCCTCAACATCCACCCCGAGCACGAATACGCCCTTGTCGACGCGGGCGACCGCCTGCTGGTTCTTGCCAAGGACCTGGTGGAGGAAAGCCTCAAGCGCCAGGGTCGCGAAGGCGGCATCCTGGCGACCGCCCAGGGCAAGACCCTGGAAGGCCTGCAGTTCCGCCACCCCCTCTACGATCGCGTCGCCCCGGTCTATCTGGCCGACTACGTGGGCCTGGACGCCGGCACCGGCATCGTGCACTGCGCACCGGCCCACGGCGTAGACGACTTCAACGCCTGGCGCACCTACGGTCGTGGCAACGACGAGATCATCTCCATCGTCAAGGGCGACGGCGTTTACGTGGATGATCTGCCCTTCTTTGGCGGCATGTCGATCTGGAAGGCCAACCAGGCCATCTGCGACAAGCTCACGGAAGTCGGCAACCTGCTCTCCCACGGTAGCGTCATGCACAGCTACATGCACTGCTGGCGCCACAAGACCCCAGTGATCTACCGGGCCACCGCCCAGTGGTTCGTCGGCATGGACCGCCTGCCCACGGACGGCAAGTCCCTGCGCGAAAAGGCCCTGGCCGGTGTCGAGGCCACTGCTTTCTATCCGGCCTGGGGCAAGCCCCGCCTGCAGTCCATGATCGCAAACCGGCCCGACTGGTGCATTTCCCGCCAGCGCAACTGGGGCGTGCCCATCCCCTTCTTCCTGCACAAGGAAACCGGCGAGTTGCATCCGCGCACCGTCGAGCTGATGGAGCAGGTTGCCCAGCGCGTCGAGAAGGAAGGCATCGAGGCCTGGTTCAAGCTGGACGCCGCCGAGCTGCTCGGCGCTGAAGCCAGCCAGTACGACAAGATCAGCGACACCCTGGACGTCTGGTTCGATTCCGGCACGACCCACTGGCACGTGCTGCGCGGCTCCCACAACGACGGCCACGCCACCGGCCCCCGCGCCGACCTCTACCTGGAAGGCTCGGACCAGCACCGCGGCTGGTTCCATTCGTCTCTGCTCACCGGCGCTGCCATCGACGGCCACCCGCCCTACAAGGCCCTGCTCACCCACGGCTTCACCGTGGACCAGCAAGGCCGGAAGATGAGCAAGTCGTTGGGCAACACCATCCTGCCTCAGGAAGTCACCGACAAGATGGGCGCCGAAATCCTGCGCCTGTGGGTTGCCGCCACCGATTATTCGGGCGAACTGGCCATGTCGAAGGAGATCCTGGCCCGCGTCGTCGAATCCTACCGCCGCATCCGTAACACCTTGCGCTTCCTGATGGCCAATATCGCCGACTTCAATGCCGGCATGGACATGCTGCCGGTGGAGCAATGGTTCGAGATCGACCGCTATGCCTTAGCCTTTACCCGCCAGCTGCAGGCCCAGGCCCAGGCCGACTACGACCGCTACGAGTTCCACCGCGTAGTGCAGGCGCTCCAGACCTTCTGCTCCGAGGATCTCGGCGGCTTCTGGCTGGACATCCTGAAGGACCGCCTCTACACCACCAAGCCCGACTCCCTGGCCCGCCGCTCCGCCCAGAGCGCCCTGTGGCACGTCCTGCAGGCCGTCGTGAAACTGATGGCGCCGATCCTGTCCTTCACCGCCGAAGAAATCTGGCAATTGCTGAACCAGGACGCGGAGGACAGCGTGATGCTGCACACCTTCCACCAGCTGCCCGCCCAGAACGCCGAAGAGGCGCTGCTGGAACGCTGGAACGCGATCCGCACCGCCCGCGCCGACGTGCTGAAGGTCATCGAATCGGTCCGCACCGAAGGCAAGGTTGGCTCCTCGCTGCAGGCCGAAGTGGAGATCCGCGCAGCCGGCGCCAAGTACGACACCCTGGCCAGCCTCGCCGACGATTTGCGCTTCGTGCTGATCTGCTCTAAGACGACGCTGGTCCGAGTGGACAACGAAGCCGATGAGAGCATCCTCGTCACCCCGTCCGAGCACAAGAAGTGCGAGCGCTGCTGGCACTACAGGGAAGACGTGGGTCACGATGCGGAGCATCCGGAACTTTGTGGCCGCTGCACGTCCAACCTGTTCGGCACCGGCGAGCCCCGCTCGGCCGCCTGAATCTTGTAAAACAGCAGGAGCCCGCCCTTGAAATTACGCCTAGGCAACTGGATCGGCCTCGCGGCCATCATCGTGCTGGCCGACCAGTGGACCAAGCATCTCGTCCGCGGCGCCCTGCGCAACGGCGAAGTCATCCGCATCACTGACTTCTTCGATCTGGTACTCGCCTTCAACCCGGGGGCTGCCTTCAGCTTCCTGGCTGACCAAGCCGGCTGGCAACGCTGGTTCTTCGTAGCCCTGGCAGCCGGCATCTGTGGCTGGTTACTGCGCCTGCTGGCGCGCCACCAGCACGAGTTGCTGCAGCCGCTGGCGTTCTCGCTGATCATCGGTGGTGCCATCGGCAATGTGATCGACCGCTTCGTCTTTGGCGCGGTGGTCGACTTCCTGTATTTCCATATCGGCCGCTACGGTTGGCCGGCCTTCAACGTGGCGGACTCCGCCATCACGGTGGGCGTGATCCTGATGATCGTTGCGCAGTTGCGCGAGCATCGCCACGCCCCCGCCCAAGAGAAGCTCTCATGACCCAGATCGTCCAGCCCGACAGCTTGCTGACCCTCCACTACCGGATTTCCCTCGATAACGGGCAGTCCCTCATCAGCACCTTCGAATCCAAGCCGGCCACCATGCAGTTGGGCCACGGCGACATCGCCCCGGCGCTGGAGCGCTGCCTCGCCGGGATCACGGTCGGCGAGCACCACACCTTCCTGCTCGAGCCGGAAAACGCCTTTGGCGCGCACCGTGAAGATCTGATCGAGAAGGTTCGCCTGGAGGACTTTCCCGCCGACGCCGAAGTGGCGCCGATGGTCATCATGGAGTTCACCGCGCCCGACGGCACCCGCTATCCGGGCCTGATCCGCGAAGTCCTCGACACCCATGCGGTGATCGACTTCAACCACCCACTGGCCGGCAAGTCGATCCGCTTCGAGGTCGAAGTGATCGGCATCAACTGAACATTACCGAGGTATCCGATGGAAGTATTGCTCGCCACGCCCCGCGGCTTCTGTGCCGGAGTCGAACGCGCCATCGAGATCGTCGAACGCGCCCTCGCCCAGTTTGGCGCCCCCATCTATGTGCGCCATGAGGTCGTCCACAACCGTTTCGTGGTGGAAGGCTTGCGCGCCAAGGGCGCGGTGTTCATCGAAGAACTCGCCGACGTACCCGCCGGCAATACGGTGATCTTCAGCGCCCACGGTGTATCCCAGGCCGTGCGCACTGAAGCCGAAGCCCGCGGACTGCGCGTTTTCGACGCCACCTGCCCGCTCGTCACCAAGGTGCACCTGGAAGTCGCCCGCATGCGCGACCAGGGGCGTGAACTGATCATGATCGGCCACAAGGGGCACCCGGAGGTGGAAGGTACGATGGGTCAGGTCCGCGACGGGATCTATCTGGTGGAGTCTGTCGAAGATGTGGCGAACCTTCAGGTCACCAAACCCGACATGCTGGCCTACGTTACGCAGACCACGCTGTCCGTGGATGATGCCGGCGCCATCGTGGCTGCCCTGAGAGCCCGCTTCCCGAGCATTGTCGGCCCCAAGAAGGACGACATCTGCTACGCCACGCAAAACCGCCAGGATGCCGTGAAATTCATGGCACCGCAGTCGGATCTGGTGCTGGTGGTCGGATCTCCGAACAGTTCCAACTCCAACCGCCTGCGCGAGGTAGCCGAACTGCTGAATGTTCCAGCCTATCTCGTTGATAACGCCGCAGCCATCGACCCCGCGTGGATCGTCGGAAAACTGCGCGTCGGCGTAACCGCCGGCGCTTCAGCACCGGAGGTGCTGGTCGACTCTGTAATCGCCCGCCTGAAGGAGCTGGGCGCAGCCTCCGTTCGTCAGCTCGAAGGCGTGCCGGAAAAAGTGACCTTCCCGCTGCCGAAGGAACTCCAGGGCAACACCGGCCAACAAGAAGCTTGAGGATGTCCGCCGGGACAAGTCCCCCCCAATCCTGAAAATCCAGCGCTTGCGCCGACAACCACAAAAAAAGCCCCCGATGACACTCGGGGGCTTTTTTTATTTCAGAGCAACGGAAGAACTACGGCGCACATCAGCACTCCGCGGCCGCCAACTCACCTCAAAGGTGCGGCTGCATGATCCGCCGATAGAACTCGTGGAAGTGCTGCATCCCATCTTCATAAGGCGACTGATAGGGACCAACCTCGCTACGCCCGGCCTTCAACAGCGCAAGGCGACCACGGTCCATTCTCTCGCCAATATCGTCGTCTTCGATGGCAGTTTCCATGTAGGCTGCCTGCTCGGCCTCGACGAAATCGCGTTCGAATTCGAGAATCTCTTCCGGATAGTAGAATTCGACCACATTGGTGGTCTTGTTCACATCCGTAGGGATCAGCGTGCTCACCACCAGCACATGGGGATACCATTCCACCATGATGTTGGGGAAATAGGTCAGCCAGATGGCGCCATGCTTGGGCATCTCGCCGCCATGGTAGTTGAGCACGGCCTCATGCCAGCGCTTGTAGGCGGGAGAGCCCGGCTTCTTCAACGACGTGATGCCGACGCGCTGTACGGAGTACCATTCACCGAACTGCCAGGTTAGATCGTCGCAGGTCACGAACTGACCAAGCCCCGGATGATAGGGCTCGACGTGATAATCCTCGAGGTAAACCTCGATGAAGGTCTTCCAGTTGTAGTTGCACTCGTGAATCTCGACCTTGTCGAGCTTGTAGCCGGCAAAGTTGAGCTCACTGGCCACCTGCATGCCAGCAAGGTCCGCCGACGCCGTACGCGGCCCCTTGAACAGCAGCCCATGCCAGTTATCCAGCTGCTGGCGCTGCAGGTTGAGGCAGGGGTTCTCGGCGAAGTGCGGCGCACCGATCAACAGGCCATCCGGGTTGTAGGTCCAGCGATGGATCGGGCAGACGATATTTCGGTCGGCAACACCGGAGCCCTGCAACATGATCGCCTGACGGTGACGGCAGACGTTGGACATCTGGTAAAAGCCGTCTTCCCGGTTGATCAGCAGGTTCGAATGGTCGAGCCATTCCAGCGACCGGTATTGGTTGACTTCCGGCACCATCAGCTCGTGGCCGACGTAGCCGGGCCCCGCATCGAAGAGGAGACGCTTCTCCAATTCGAAGACCTTTTCGTCGAAATACCACGAGACCGGCAATTGGGAAACCGCCGGAGAAAGCTGTGCCTGAGAAGCGATGTCAGACATCCCGAACCCCCTGATTCAAAGCGAAAGCCCGAAACGTAAAGCACGATATTATATAGTATTACGCGTTTGACCTGTAGCCCGGCCATAGGCTATTTTTACGGTTTGCTCCTGCCTAGCCGGCCGCCCATGGTCAAATCCGCCCCCGCCAAAACGCCCAGCAGTTTCGAGTCAACGATTTCCGAACTCGAATCCATCGTCCAGGAAATGGAAAACGGGGCGCTGCCCCTCGAGCAGTCACTCGCAGCCTACGAGCGCGGCACAGCCCTCCTCCGGCATTGCCAGGACGTATTGAACAAGGCGGAGCAGAGCATTCGCGTCGTGGAAAACGGTGCAGCCAACCCGGAGCAGCCCCAGTCATGAGCACCTGCAGTTTCAGCCAGTGGATGGGCAACATCCAGCAACGGACCGAGACCGCCCTCAATCACGCACTACCAGCGGTCAACATTGCCCCAGAGCGCCTGCACCAGGCGATGCGCTATGCCGTCCTCGGCGGCGGCAAGCGCGTCCGTCCGCTGCTCGTCCACGCAGCCGGCCAACTCGCGCAGGCGGATATGGCCCGACTGGACAGGGTGGCCTGTGCGCTGGAGCTGATCCACGCGTACTCGCTGGTTCATGACGACATGCCCTGCATGGACGACGACGCATTGCGACGCGGCAAACCGACCGTTCATGTGGAATACGACGAGGCTACAGCCCTATTGGTTGGAGATGCGCTGCAAACGCTGGCCTTTCAGCACATCGCAGATGCTGCCGTTTGTGATGATCCATCTCAACAGATCGGCATGATCCGCCAGCTCGCGATCGCCTCCGGCTCGCGGGGAATGGCGGGCGGACAGGCCATCGATTTGGCATCCGTCGGACTGGAGCTCAGCCTGGCCGAGCTGGAGTTCATGCACATCCACAAGACCGGCGCCCTCATCCGCGCATCGATTGCACTTGGCGCCCAATGCGGCCGCCGGCTGGGGGAAGAGGCCATGGCATCGCTCGACCATGTCGGCAAGATAATCGGGCTCCTCTTCCAGATCGTGGACGACATCCTCGACGCCGAGGCCGACACTGCAACCCTCGGCAAAACGGCCGGCAAGGATGCCGCCAATGACAAACCCACCTACGTCAGCCTGCTCGGCGTGAGCCGCGCCCGCGAACTGGCCGAAGAAATGTGCCAGAGCGCCCTGAACAGACTAGCCGCCTTTGGCGACGACGCCCAGCGCCTGTCGGAACTCACGCGCTTCATCGTCCGTCGTCAGTTCTGAGGCCAGCAGATCGACAACAAAGAATACCCATTAACGACCCGGTATCCCGGAATGCCCTTCACAACGCAGCCCGCCAAACCTCGCACCAGTCTGCTGGACAGCATCACATCTCCTGCAGACCTGCGCCAGCTCGACCCCGGCGAACTCCCCAAGCTGGCCGACGAGCTGCGCAACTTTCTGATCGACTCGGTCTCCCGTACCGGCGGTCACCTGTCGTCGAACCTTGGAACCGTGGAGCTGACCATTGCGCTGCACTACGTGTTCAACACACCCGACGATCGCATCGTCTGGGATGTCGGCCACCAAACCTACGCCCACAAGGTTCTGACGGGCCGCCGTGAGGCCATGGCCGGCCTGCGCCAATATCAGGGCATCTCGGGCTTTCCGCGCCGCTGCGAGAGCCCGTATGACACCTTCGGCACCGCCCATTCGTCAACTTCGATCTCCGCGGCCCTCGGCATGGCCGAAGCAGCCCGCCTGCGCGGCGAGGACCGACGCGCCATTGCAGTCATCGGCGACGGCGCGATGTCGGCTGGCATGGCTTTCGAGGCCCTGAACAACGCCGGTGACATCAGCGACACCAATCTATTGGTCATTCTCAACGACAACGAGATGTCCATCTCACCACCTGTCGGCGCACTCAACAAGCACTTGTCCCGCCTGCTCTCGGGCCGCCTCTACAACGGAGCGCGGACCATCGGCAAGCGATTCCTCGAAAACCTCCCGCCGCCGGTTTTCGAGTTCGCAAAGCGCACTGAAGAACACGTAAAGGGCATGGTGATGCCCGGCACTATGTTCGAGGAGTTCGGCTTCAATTACATTGGCCCCATTGACGGCCACGATCTTGAAGCCCTCCTGCCGACACTGCAGAACCTGCGCACTCTCAAGGGCCCTCAGTTCCTTCACGTCATCACCCGCAAGGGGCAGGGCTACAAGCTCGCCGAGGCCGATCCGATCCTGTATCACGGCGTCTCCAAGTTCGACCACGCCGCCGGCATCACGGCGGGAAAGAGCGGTGGCAAACTCACCTACACACAGGTTTTCGGCGACTGGCTGTGCGATATGGCAGCCATCGACAAGCGCCTGGTTGCAATTACCCCTGCCATGCGCGAGGGGTCGGGCATGGTCCGCTTCGCCAATGAATACCCGGATCGTTATTACGATGTCGGGATCGCCGAGCAACACGCCCTGACTTTCGGCGCAGGCCTGGCCTGCGAAGGCCTCAAGCCCGTAGTGGCCATCTACTCGACCTTCCTGCAGCGCGCCTACGATCAGCTGATCCACGACATCGCCCTGCAGAATCTGCCGGTCATGCTGGCCATTGATCGGGCTGGGCTGGTGGGTGCCGACGGTGCTACCCACCACGGCGCGTTCGACATTTCCTACCTTGCTTGCATTCCCAACCTGACCATTTTCTGCCCGGCAGACGAAAACGAATGCCGGCAGATGCTCTACACGGCCTACCAGCACGACGGTCCAACCGCCGTCCGCTACCCGCGCGGCAGCGGCCTGGGAATCCAGCCAGCCAAGCTCATGCAGGCCCTGCCCATCGGCAAAGGCGAAATCCGTCGAAGCGGAACCCGCTACGCCCTACTCGCCTTTGGCAGCCTGCTCGGCACTGCGCTGGGGGTTGCAGAAACGCTTGACGCCACCGTTGCCAACATGCGCTTTGTGAAGCCCATCGACCGGGAACTCATTCTCGAACTGGCCGACAACCACGAAGTCCTTGTAACGCTCGAGGAAAACGCCACCATCGGCGGCGCCGGATCTGAAGTTATCCGGGTGCTGAAGGAAGCTGGCAAAACGGTCAAGGTTCTACAACTGGGCCTGCCCGACCGCTTCATCGACCACGGTGACCAGCAGCAATTGATGGAAGAAATCGGGCTCGACGCAGCAGGCATCCTCAAGCGCATAGAAGACGGCGGCCAGACGAATAGTTGAGCGCTTTTGTCGGGAATGATAGGATCAAAGCCATAGAGGGGCGCCAGACCCCCATTCCCCAACGAGATTTACCGAGAACAGTCATGACCACCTGCGAAGCCGCAACCCCCATTCCCGACGTACAGAACTCTGCCGACTCACGCCAACTGGCCATCAATAAGGTGGGCATCAAGGCGATCCGCCACCCTATCAAGGTTCAGGACAAGAAGAGCGGCGGCATCCAGCACACCATCGCGGTGTTCAACATGTACGTGGGCCTGCCCCACAATTTCAAGGGGACGCACATGTCCCGCTTCGTGGAGATCCTCAACAGCCACGAACGGGAAATCTCCGTCGAGTCCTTCGAGCCGATGCTGCGGGAGATGATCAGGAAACTCGAGGCCGAAACCGGCCACGTGGAAATGACCTTCCCCTATTTCGTCAACAAGGCCGCCCCTGTCTCGGGCGTGCAAAGCCTGATGGACTATGAAGTCACCTTCATCGGAGAAATCAGTGAGGGGGGCAATTACGAGTTCACGATGAAGGTTGTCGTCCCCGTGACCAGTCTCTGCCCGTGCTCCAAGAAGATTTCCGAGTACGGCGCCCACAACCAGCGTTCCCACGTCACCGTGACCGCCACCACCAACAACCACCTGTGGATCGAGGAACTGGTCCAACTCGTCGAAGAGCAGGCTTCCTGCGAACTCTACGGGCTGCTCAAGCGCCCCGACGAAAAGTTCGTCACCGAGCGCGCCTACGACAACCCCAAGTTCGTCGAGGACATGGTCCGGGACGTTGCTGGCGCCCTCAACCGGGAAGGCCGAATCGATGCCTACGTTGTCGAATCCGAGAATTTCGAGTCGATCCACAACCATTCGGCCTACGCACTGATCGAACGGAACAAGCGCGCCTGATCGGAAGACTCGCAGCAAATACAAGCCGCAAGGAGCAAAAAAAACGGAACCCGAGGGTTCCGTTTTTTTGTACCGCGGAAACTTAGGCCTTGGCGGCAGCCTTGGCAGCGAAGGACTTGTAGTCCAGCTTTTCCTTGATACGGGCAGACTTGCCGGAGCGGCTGCGCAGGTAGTACAGCTTGGCGCGACGCACATCACCACGACGCTTCACTTCGATGCTGGCAACCAGCGGGGAGTAGGTCTGGAACGTACGCTCCACGCCTTCGCCGGAAGAGATCTTGCGAACGATGAAGGCGGAGTTGAGGCCGCGATTGCGCTTGGCGATCACGACGCCTTCGTAAGCCTGCAGACGCTCACGGTTACCTTCCTTGACCTTGACCTGCACGATAACGGTGTCGCCAGGGGCGAATTCCGGAATCGTCTTGCCTTGGGTCAGGCGGGTGATTTCTTCCTGTTCGAGCTGCTGAATGAGGTTCATGCGTAACTCCTGAAAAATATGGGCCAGTGGCCTTTCGTGCAGAGCAGGTCGCCACCTGATACACGGCTTTGTTATGGAAGCTGGAAATCAACCCTCCAGCTTCCCTTCAGCCTGCCGGAATGCATCCAGCAAACGAATCTCTTCCTTGCTCAACTTGCGCTCAGTAAGCAAATCCGGTCGGCGCAACTCCGTGCGCCCCAAAGACTGCTGCAAGCGCCAGCGCCGGATCTCGGCATGATTGCCGGACATGAGGACACCGGGCACTGACATCCCTTCGTACTCGACCGGCCGCGTGTAGTGCGGGCAATCGAGCAGACCGTCAACGAAGGAATCCTCGATGGCGGAGTCTTCATCGTTCAATGCCCCGGGCAACTGCCGGATCATAGAGTCGAGCAAAACCATTGCCGGCAACTCCCCCCCCGAAAGGACAAAGTCACCCAGCGAAATCTCTTCATCCACGCAGCGATCGATCAAACGCTGATCGACCCCTTCGTAGCGACCACAAAGCAGCACGAGGGCAGGCTCGGCCACCAGTTCCAGCACGCGCTGGTGGTCCAACGGACGCCCTTGCGGAGACAGATAGATCACCCGCCCCGCGACGCCCGCGCTCTCCACCTGACGCGCCTGAGCAGCCCTGATGGATTTTTCCAGAGGCCCCGGCAGCATCACCATCCCGGGCCCACCGCCATAGGGGCGGTCATCCACGGTGCGGTAGCGATCTTCAGCAAAATCCCGCGGATTCCAGCAATTCAGCTCGTAAAGCCCACGCTCCCGCGCACGCCCTGTAATGCCGAACTCCGACAGCGCGGCAAACATCTGGGGAAACAGGCTTACGACATCGTAGGCCTTGCGGCCGCCGAACACCGTCACCAGTCCGCCTCCCAATCCACTCGGATGCGGCGCCCGTCCGCATCCACTTCAGTCACATAGCTGGCGACGAAGGGGATCAACCGTTCGAGATCGCCATCCTGCACCTGAAGCACATCATGGGCTCCGGTGGACAGCAACCCTTTCACGACACCCAGGCGCGCCTCAGACGCATTGAATACTTCCAGACCAATCAGATCGGCCCAGTAATATTCATCTTTATCCGGCCTCGGCAATGCTTCCCGCGGTACGGCGATGTATAAACCGTCAATGGCTTCAGCCGAATCGCGGTCCGGAACCTCTCCAAAAGCAGCCACCAGCCCCCCTGCTTTGCCGTGGGCCTTGCAGCCCTTCAGCGTGTAGGGGGTCCAGTCGTTGCCATCGGGATCAGGTCCGATCCACCATTGCGGCATTTTTTTCCATGACAAAGGATCATCCCCGAAAGGATGAACCTTTACCCAGCCTCCCACGCCAAACGGGGCGACGATCCGCCCCAGCACGATCATCTGCACGGCAACCGGAAGACCAGGATGCTGCTCAACCAACTCAGGCTGCAACCTTGGAGGCTTGCTTGACCAGACGGGAGACGGTCTCGGACAGCTGAGCGCCGTTACCCTGCCAGTGAGCCAGGCGCTCGGCGTTCACGACGAGGCCAACGGCGCTGCCGGAAGCAACCGGGTTGTAGTAGCCGATGCGCTCGATGAAACGGCCATCGCGACGATTACGGGAATCGGCGGCAACGATGTTGTAGAAAGGACGCTTCTTGGAGCCGCTACGGGCGAGACGAATGACAACCATGACTGTGCTTGATCCGATGGAATGGAAAAACGCTAGATATTAAATGACGACGAAGGAAACCGCAAGAAAACAGCTGACTAAATTCCGACCCCGCCCCACGATTATCGCCAAATCCCTCTTGCAGCCCTATCAGACTGGCGCGGGGCCATATCAGCACCTGTTTGCAGGGAAGTTATTTACAATATGCTCTTGGCCAAAACACACGACAGGCAATGAGCGCCGCCGACTCCCCCCTTTCAGACCGCACCGCTCCCGTCTTCGACTGGCTCGCCGTCGAGCTCTCTCCGGACGCAGAGCTTGAACTGGCGGCCTTTGTACGCCACATCGAGGATCTGACCCGCCCCGAAGTCGGCAAGGGGCAATTGCAGCGCTGCATGGACCTACTGCAGGCGCGAGGCATGCAGATCAGCCGGATGTTCCGGGAGAAGTTGGCGTCGACCGCCCTACCTCTGAACGCCAGCTTCCATCGCTCGGCAACACGTCTGGTATCAGCGTTCGGCAAACTCGCCACGGGGTATGAAGACAGCCTGAACGACATACGCCACCGAACCGCCAAGAACATCCACCAATCGCCCCAGGCCATTTGCGCCAAGGGGCTCGAGATTCTGGGCGAGCAGTTTGCCGTTGCCCATCTGGCTGGCAATAGCGCCCCGTACGGCTTCTGGCTGCGGGCGCACACCCTTTTTCTGGGATGCCAGACAACGGGCAACGGCAACAACAGTGCCGATGCGGAGGCCGCCTACAAGTTCCTCCTAACATTCTCCGCAGCCCAACCTGAAGGCCTCACAGGTGCCGAGACTTGCTGGCTGGCTGCGCTGCTGAATTCTGTCGCTGGCGACACAAGCATCAGCTACACGCCACCTGGCGAGAATGACTTAGGCTGGTTCTGGATCGATCCGGATCAGGACACCCCCCCGATTTCGGACAACCGGCGCCCACCGCCTCCGGTCGAGGGGCTGATCTACTTTTCTGCGGAAGAGCTCGCTCGCAAGGCGACCGCATGGATAGAAGCGCTGGAGGCCAGCCCTCCCGATCTCAATGGACTTCCCACAGGGCTTCCTGCGACAGAAGCCGCGACCCTGTTACGCAGAGTAAGGGAATACTGGGCCACGCCACCATGCCGAGAACACTCCCGACGCCGCAACCAGTACGCCGTTCGGGTTTGCACTGGCCTAGAGGGAATCTGGAAGATGCTCCGCGAGACTGGCGCAGCACGGCAAGAGCCGCACACGTCGGAATGGATGGTAGTCAACGAGAGTCCGACAGGTTATGCAATCATGCAGGTCACTGGAACGGCGTCGGAACTAGCAGCCGGCATGGCGCTGGCGCTACGTCGTAACGAGGACGACCCTTGGACCCTGTGTGTTGTACGCTGGATCCGTACGGAAACCCCCGAGCAGGTCGAACTAGGGCTACAGGTCATAGCCAATACCGCCAAGCCCGTGACAGTCGGCTTCCGCAGCGGAACCCAAACGCGCCCGATGCGTCCTGCGCTAGTCCTCCCCCCCATTGCCGCACTAGGGCGCCAGCAAGCCATACTGGCCCCCGCCGGAACCTATTCTGCGCGGCGCTTCATGCTGGTATCCGACACCAATCGACTCTATGTGGCGCAGGGGCGGCTACTGAGCCTCGACATGCAAACATCCTCCATCGAACTGTTCCAGTACGAGATTGACCCTTATCCTCTTTAAGGTGACATCAGGAATGCAAGGATGTAATGGGCCGGGCCGTTGCACGCCCAAAGGCTAGAAGCATCTCGTCCCAGCGCTCACACACCTCCGCTGCAGAGCCTTCCCGCATGCGCCACGAGTCCGGCAGCTGCCCCCAGCCGAACAGCCCTCCGACCTCCGACAACAGCACCGCATCTGCAGCCTTGACCAGCAACCATCCTCCTCCGTCAAGGCGCGCGGCGATACCCGCCGACTCGAGAGCCTCCAGCGTACCCCTCATGTCGTCATGCCCCACTGCGGCCAGCTCGGCGAGTTGCACCATCGTCCTTGAACCACCTTCACGCTGAGCAACGACCAGTTCCCTCAGTGCCAGCATCGCCACAAAAAGACTCCGCCCCGGAAAAGCCGGCAGTAGCGCATGTGCCAGCTTCCGCTCAGGCAGAACCGCGGCAAGGACCGCCCCGAGCAGAATCACGATCCACGACAGATAAAGCCACAGTAGAAAGATTGGCACCACCGCAAATGCACCATAAACCAGCGTGTAACTCGGGAAGTGCACCAGATACAAACCAAACAGGCGTTGCATGACCAAGAAGCCTGTTGCCGCACATAAACCGGCGAACATCGCATCCCTGACACGTACGCTGCAGTGCGGCACCACCAAGTAAATGGTGCCGAAGATTCCGCTCAAAACCACCACCGCAATCACGCGCACCCCAAGACCTTCGAGCCATGCCGGCTCATTCATGACATCGAGGGACATGCTGAGTATTGCGCTCGCTACGAACACACAGCCAGCCAGCAGCAGGGGGCCAAGGGAGAGCGTTGCCCAGTAGGCCGCCAGGCGCGTGGCCCATGGGCGGCGGCTATTGACCATCCAGATCTGGTTGATGACCTGATCGATAGTCTTCATCAACATCAAGGTCGTGACGATCAGCACCAGAGCACCCACAACAGTCAGATTGGCCGCCTTCTCGCTGAACTGCAGCGCATAGGTGGCAATCACCTTGCCAGCCTTGTCAGGCAGAAGATTGTCGAGGAGGAACCCGCGCAGGGCGTCACCAAAACGGGCCGACTGGGGCAACTTGCTGAAGACCACCACCACCAGGGTCACCATCGGCACCAACGACAACAGCGTGGTGAAGGCCAAACTGCCCGCCACCTGCGCGCATCGCCCGTCACGAAATCGCCGCAGCACGGCTGACACCAGATACGCCACCGCCAGGCGCTGATGCAAACGAGAGAAATCAGGGCTCGGGTTCATTTACGTATAATGCGCTTCCGTTTTGCAGGCTCTACCATGCAAGAAGTTCTTGTCCTCTATTACAGCCATCGGGGCTCGGTGCGGGCGCTGGCCGAACTGATCGCCCGCGGCGTCGAGTCCGTTCCAGGCATGGTCGCCCGCCTACGCACCGTTCCACGCGTGTCCGCCGTCTGCGAGGCGGTCGAAGACGGCATTCCCGATCGCGGCGCCCCGTACGCAGACATCCGCGACCTCGAAGAGTGCGTCGGTCTGGCACTCGGCAGCCCTACACGTTTCGGCAATATGGCTGCGCCGGTCAAATACTTTCTGGATGGCACCGCCGGCCCCTGGTTGTCCGGCGCCTTGGCGGGCAAACCGGCTTGCGTATTCACGTCATCAGCAAGCCAGCACGGTGGCCAGGAAAGCACGCTGCTGTCGATGATGACACCGCTGCTGCACCACGGAATGCTGATCGTCGGCCTGCCGTTTTCCGAGCCAGACCTGACCCGCACACGCAGTGGCGGCTCCCCTTACGGCGCCACCCACTGGGCCGGCAAGGACGACGACACCCTGATAACCGAAGAGGAAAAACGCCTCGCCACCGCTCTTGGCCGGCGACTCGCGGAAACCGCCAGAAAGCTCTCGCTCCCATGACCCCCAAAACCCTATCCCTCATCGCCAGCGTCACGCTGCTGCTCCTGATCGCCCTGTGCCTGGCCTGGGAGGCCATCCTGGCCCCGCTACGCCCAGGCGGCTCGTGGATGACCCTGAAAGTCCTCCCGCTGATGCTGGCGCTGTTCGGCATTCTGCGCGGCAAACGCTACACCTATCAGTGGAGCTCGATGATGATTCTTCTCTACTTGACCGAAGGGGTGGTGCGCACCAACGACGCCCCCCCAGGCAGCGCCCTCGCGCTGGCCGAGGCCGTGTTGAGCGTGGTTTTCTTCATCGCGGTGGTGCTTTACGCCCGCAATACAGCGCCGTCCCGGTTGGCCAGGGCTGCCGCCGACAGCAAGCCCTGAACCATGCGATGTGCGTCAGACCTGGGGATTCAGACGCTCCAGCTTTGAGTGCAGTTTATTGAGCGCATTGAGGTAGGCCTTGGCGGACGCGACGATGATATCGGTGTCCGCCCCCTGCCCGTTGACCACCCTGTCCTCCTTGGAGAGGCGGACGGTCACTTCGCCCTGGGCGTCGGTACCGGTGGTGATCGCATTCACCGAGTAGAGGAGCAGTTGGGCGCCACTCTCGGCAACAGCCTCAATGGCCTTGAACGCCGCATCCACCGGCCCTGAACCGCTGGACTCGACCTTGGCCTCCTTACCACCAACGGACAGGGTCAGACGCGCACTGGGCGTCTCACCGGTCTCGGAATGGAAGGACGACGCCACGAGGCGGAAATGCTCCTGGGGTTCCGAACTCTCATCGCTCATCAGCGCCTGCAGATCCTCGTCAAAGATCTCGTGCTTCTTGTCCGCAAGCTCCTTGAAACGGGCGAAAGCGTGATTCAGCAGCTCCTCGGACTTGATCTCTACACCGAGCTCGATGAGCCTCGAACGGAACGCATTGCGCCCCGAGTGCTTGCCCATCACCAACTTGTTGGTGGTCCAGCCCACATCCTCGGCACGCATGATCTCGTAGGTCTCGCGGTGCTTGAGCACGCCGTCCTGATGGATGCCGGACTCATGCGCGAAGGCATTCGCACCGACGATCGCCTTGTTCGGCTGCACCGGAAAGCCGGTGATGCCGGACACCAGCTTGGACGCCGGCACGATCTGCGTCGTATCAATGCGCGTATCGCACTGGAAGACGTCCTTGCGCGTACGCACCGCCATCACGATCTCTTCCAGCGATGCGTTGCCCGCCCGTTCGCCAAGGCCATTGACGGTGCACTCCACCTGGCGCGCGCCAGCTCGCACCGCAGCCAGCGAATTAGCCACCGCCAGCCCCAGGTCGTTATGACAATGCACCGACCACACCACCTGGTCGGAATTCGGCACGCGCTCGATCAGCGTTCGGATCGTCTCCGCGAACTGCTCCGGCACGTTGTAGCCGACGGTATCCGGCACATTGATGGTCGTGGCACCGGCCTTGATGACCGCCTCGAAAATACGGCACAGGAAATCGATCTCGGAACGACCAGCATCCTCGGCGGAAAACTCAATGTCGCTGGTGTATTCCCGCGCCCAGCCAATTGCCCGCACCGCCTGCTCGACTACCTGGTCGGGGCTCATGCGCAGCTTCTTCTCCATGTGGATAGGGCTGGTCGCAATGAAGGTGTGAATACGTCCAGAGGCCGCCGGCCGGATCGCTTCGCCGGCCCGCCGGATGTCGTTCTCGTTGGCGCGGGCCAGCGAGCAGATGGTCGAATCCTTGATCACCTCCGCCACAGCGCGAACGGCCTCGAAGTCGCCATTCGACGCCGCAGCGAAGCCCGCCTCGATCACGTTGACCTTCATCCGTTCCAGTTGCCGGGCGATGCGCAGCTTTTCGTCCCGCGTCATCGAGGCACCCGGGCTCTGCTCCCCGTCACGCAAGGTGGTATCGAAAATGATCAACTGGTCGTTCATGATTGGCTCCTGCCAGATTATTGATGTTTTGATCAAACGGCTCAGGCGCCGTTCCGTACCACGACAGGCAAACACACCTGCCCGGCCCCGGTGCTCCGCCAGGGCCGCGTCGGCACGATTCAGGAATCCGCGTTCTCGGCGGGAGTGCTCTCGTCGGACAGCTTCTCGGCGCTACGCCGTGTTCCCTTGAGCCAGGCCCAGGCACTCGTCACATAGCCGGAAACTGCGTAGCACAGGAACAGACCGAAGAGGACCCCCGGCGGATAGCTGGACACCAGCAGAAAGCCCAGCACAAACGCGATGATGACGATAAAGGGCACGCTGCGGCGCAGGTTGATTTCCTTGCCGCTGTAGAACAGCACGTTGCTGACCATCGAGATGCCGGCAAAGATCGTCAGTACGCAGGCATACCAGCGCACATCCGGCCCGGCAATGCCATTGTCGAGCATCACCCACACCAGACCACTCACCAGCGCTGCCGCTGCTGGGCTGGGCAGCCCCTGGAAATAGCGTTTGTCGATGACGTCGATGTTGGTGTTGAAGCGCGCCAGCCGCAAGGCCGCGCCCGCACAATAGATGAAGGCCGCCATCCAGCCGAGCTTGCCCATGCCTTTCAGCGCCCATTCGTACACGATCAGCGCCGGCGCGGCCCCAAAGGACACCATGTCGGACAAGGAATCGTACTCGGCGCCGAAAGCACTCTGGGTACGGGTCAGGCGGGCCACTCGCCCATCGAGCCCGTCGAGCACCATCGCGATGAAGATCGCAACTGCCGCCTGCTCGAACAGGCCGTTCATCGCCTGCACGATGGCATAGAAGCCGGCGAAGAGCGCTGCAGTCGTGAAAAGGTTGGGGAGAATATAGATTCCCCTGCGACGCCGTTCCGGGTTGAGCAGGGGCTTACGGGATTGCAGATCGGCCATGGAGGGGACGATATGTGGAGTCGGTTGCGATTGTAACGCAGGTGGATGCGACAGGCCCATAAACGACTCGGGGGACTTGCGTCCCCCGATCTTGCTACCTGTCAGTCCGCTTAGTTCTTGGACTGATCGACCAGCTTGTTGGCCTTGATCCACGGCATCATGTCACGCAGCTGGGCACCGACGGTTTCGATCGGGTGCACGGCGTTGAGACGACGACGGGCGGTCATGGCCGGGTAATTGGTCTTGCCTTCCAGGATGAACATCTTGGCGTATTCACCGGTCTGGATGCGCTTGAGGGCTTCGCGCATGGCGTAGCGGGACTCTTCGTTGATGACTTCGGGGCCGGTCACGTACTCGCCATACTCCGCGTTGTTGGAGATGGAGTAGTTCATGTTGGCGATGCCGCCTTCGTACATAAGGTCGACGATCAGCTTCAGCTCGTGCAGGCACTCGAAGTAGGCCATTTCCGGAGCATAGCCGGCTTCGACCAGGGTCTCGAAACCCATCTTGACCAGCTCAACCGCACCACCACAGAGCACAGCTTGCTCGCCGAACAGGTCGGTTTCGGTTTCTTCACGGAAGTTGGTTTCGATCACGCCACCCTTGGTGCCGCCGTTGGCAGCAGCGTAGGACAGGGCGATGTCACGGGCCTTACCGGACTTGTCCTGGTAAACGGCGATCAGGGACGGCACACCGCCACCCTTCAGGTATTCGGAGCGGACGGTGTGGCCGGGGCCCTTCGGGGCGACCATGATCACGTCCAGATCGGCACGGGGCACGACTTGGTTGTAATGCACGTTGAAGCCATGGGCAAAGGCCAGCACGCCGCCCTGCTTGATGTTCGGCTCGATGTCGTTCTTGTAGACCTCGGGGATGTTCTCGTCCGGCAGCAGGATCATGACCACGTCGGCAGCGCGAACGGCCTCGGCCACTTCGGCAACCTTCAGGCCAGCGCCTTCGGCCTTGGCCCAGGAAGCGCCGCTCTTGCGCAGGCCGACCGTCACATTGACGCCGGAGTCGCGCAGATTCTGGGCGTGGGCATGGCCCTGGGAACCGTAACCAACGATCGTGACCTGCTTGCCCTTGATCAGGGAGAGATCCGCATCCTTATCGTAATAAACCTTCATTTCATGCCTTTCTGATACAAGAGGAGCAAATTGCAGGGAAGCGCCGGCCGTGCGGCCCGCGCCACCCCCGCATCACACTTTCAATACCCGATCACCACGGCCGACGCCGCAGATGCCGGAGCGCACGGTTTCGAGAATGAGGCCGGCGTCGATGGCGCCGACAAAGGAATCGAGCTTGGCCTGGGTGCCAGTCAGCTCGATGATGTAACTGGTATCGGTCACGTCGATGATGCGCCCGCGGAAGATGTCCGCCATGCGCTTCATTTCCTCGCGATCCTTGCCGGTCGCACGCACTTTGACGAGCATCAGTTCGCGCTCGATGTGGGCCGACTCGGAGAGATCGACCACTTTCACCACTTCAACCAGCTTGTTGAGCTGCTTGGTGATCTGTTCGACGATGTCGTCCGAACCGGACGTCACGATCGTCATGCGTGACAGGGAGGCGTCTTCGGTCGGCGCCACCGTCAAGGATTCGATATTGTAGCCACGGGCGGAAAACAGCCCGGAGACGCGCGACAGCGCGCCGGATTCATTCTCGATGAGAAGGGAGATGACGTGTCTCATATGTGTTTTCTGCTTGCTGACCATCAACCCGCGCAGCCAATGGGCGTCGAGCGTCGGTAACGATTCGGGAGCGAGCCGCGGCAGATCATCCACGGCACACCCCCGGCGAATCAGAGATCCTCGGCGGACAGGATCATGTCGGTCAGGCCCTTGCCCCCCTGAACCATGGGATACACGTTCTCGGTCGGATCGACCTGGAAGTCCAGGAAGACCAGATCGTTCTTGCGCTTGAACGCCTCTCGCAGCGCATCCTCCACGTCACCCGGCTTCTGCACGCGCAGCGCCACGTGGCCATAGGCCTCGGCGAGCTTGGCAAAGTCGGGCAAGGCATCCATGTAAGACTCCGAGTAGCGGTTGCCGTGGAACAGCTCCTGCCACTGGCGCACCATGCCGAGATAGCCGTTGTTGAGCAGAATGACCTTGATCGGCAGGCGGAACTGTTTGCAGGTGGACAGTTCCTGGATGTTCATCTGCACCGAACCCTCGCCGGTGATACAGGCCACCGGCGAGCCGGGATGTGCCAGCTGAACGCCCATTGCAGCAGGCAAGCCGAAGCCCATCGTGCCCAGACCACCGGAATTCACCCAGCGACGCGGCTTGTCGAACTTGTAGTACTGGGCCGCCCACATCTGGTGCTGCCCCACGTCGGAAGTCACAAAGGCGTCGCCGCCAGTCACTTCCCAGAGCTTCTGCACCACGTACTGCGGCTTGATGACGTCGGTACCCTGATTGAACTTCAGGCAGTCGCGGCGGCGCCACTCCTCGACCTGCTTCCACCAGTCGCCGAGGGCCTCCTGATCGGGGCGCGCGGAGGTACTGTCGAGCAGCGCCAGCAACTCACCGAGAACTTCACCCACGTCGCCGACGATGGGCACATCCACCTTCACGCGCTTGGAAATGGACGAAGGATCGATGTCGATATGGATGATCTTGCGCGGCTCCGACGCGAAATGTGCCGGGCTACCGATCACACGGTCATCGAAGCGGGCGCCAACGGCGAGCAGCACATCACAGTAGTGCATCCCCATGTTGGCTTCGTAGTTACCGTGCATGCCCAGCATGCCGACGAACTGACGATCGGTGGCCGGATAGGCGCCGAGCCCCATGAGAGTGTTGGTACAGGGGAAGCCCAGCTTGCGCACCAGCGAAGTGAGCTTGTCGGCGGCGTCGCCGAGCACCACGCCGCCACCAGCGTAGACCATCGGACGCTTGGCCTCGAGCAGGAGTTGCAACGCCTTCTTGATCTGGCCGTGATGCCCCTTGACGACCGGGCTGTAGGAGCGCATCGCCACCGTCTGCGGGTATTCGAACTCGCACTTCTGCGCAGTGATGTCCTTCGGAATATCGACCAGCACCGGACCGGGACGCCCGCTCTTGGCGAGAAAGAAAGCCTTCTTGATAGTCGGCGCGATATCACGCACATCGCGCACGAGGAAATTGTGCTTCACACAGGGACGGGTGATGCCAACCGTGTCCACTTCCTGAAAGGCGTCCTGGCCGATAGCCGAAGACGGCACCTGACCGGAAATGATGACCATCGGAATCGAGTCGCAGTAGGCGGTGGCAATGCCGGTCACCGCATTGGTTGCGCCAGGACCGGAGGTCACCAGCGCCACGCCGACCTTCTCGGTGGAACGCGCATAGCCGTCAGCCGCATGGATGGCGGCCTGCTCGTGACGCACGAGCACGTGGCGAACCTTGTCCTGCTTGAACAGCTCGTCGTAGATGTAAAGTACCGCGCCGCCCGGATAGCCGAAGAGATAATCGACCTTTTCTTCCTGGAGACTCCTGATTACAATTTCCGCACCGGTAATTACCATCGCTGCACCCGAAGCTGTTTCGGCAATGTGAAACGTTGAACCTTACCGCCGCCCAGGCGATTGGTCAAGGCGCCGCTGGCGGCATTGCAATCCGGATGCCGGGCGCATCGTTTTAATTGGCCCGCCCCCGCCCTCGAAAAAAGAGGGGTGCCACGCTCCAGTTGAGGATCCCTCCCCTGCCTTCCCGTCTTGAACTATCGGACTTCCTCGCCAGCGTCGAAAAAAGGGCCTTCAAGCAGGCCCTGTTCGCGGTCCGCAACGAGGAGTCGGCCCTCGACATCGTGCAGGACGCAATGCTCAAGCTAGCCGAGAAATACGGCGACAAGCCGCTGGAAGAACTGCCGATGCTCTTCCAGCGCATCCTGCAGAACGTGATCCGCGACCATTTTCGCCGCCAGAAGGTGCGCAGCATGTGGACGACGCTGCTATCCGCCTTTTCGCCAAACTCGGACGAGGAAGACTACGACCCTCTGGAAACGCTCGAATCGGCTGACAGCGAGCACAAGAGCGAATCCCCCCAAGCCCAGCTAGAACAACACCAGACCTTGTCGGCCATAGAAAAGGAAATCGAAAAGCTACCCGCCCGTCAACGCGAAGCCTTCCTCATGCGTTACTGGGAAGAGATGGATATCGCCGAAACGGCTGCGGCAATGGGGTGCTCCGAGGGAAGCGTGAAGACACACTGCTCCCGGGCGACGCACACATTGGCCGCGGCCCTTGCAGCAAAGGGCATCACACTATGAACGAGCAGGAATTTCAGCGCCGGGTCCGGCAACACTTGAACGCATCGGCGTGGAACATTCCGTCGAGTGCGTCTTCACGACTGCACGAGGCGCGCCAGAAGGCCTTGAGCCGCCAGAAAATTGCCGTGCGCGGACTGAGTCTGGCTGGATTTGGCCAAATGCTCACCGAGCATGTACTGCCGCGGGGCAAGACCACCATCGCGATGGTTCTGGTCATCGCGGCTGCGCTCGGCAGCGTCCTGCTCGGACAGTTCCAACATACCGCCGATCTGGAGGAAGTCGATAGCGCCCTGCTCGCCGATGACCTCCCGATCGACGCCTACCTCGACCGCGGATTCGACGCATGGGTTCAAAACGACTCTACCGAGTGAGCCTTGCGCTCATGCTGGGCTGGTCGGTTTCCGCCCGGCCCGCACCACCGATCAACGCCCCGGCATGGAGTGATCTGACGCCGGCGCAACAACGCACCCTTGCCCCGCTGGCCAAGGAATGGCGCGATCTGCCCGACGAGCGACGCCGGAAGTGGGTTGGCATCGCCGACCGTTTTCCGGGCTATACGCCGGAGGAGCAGGAACGCCTGCAGCATCGCATGCAGACGTGGATTTCTCTGACCCCGGAGCAACGGATGATTGCCCGGGATCAATACCGCAATCTCCAGCGCATCGCCCCCGAAAAGCGGGAGACCCTCAGGGAAAAGTGGAACGCTTACCAGGAACTGCCGAGCGACGAGAAGAAGCGCTTCACCGAAGCCGCCGCCAAGCAGCCCGCCAAACCGACCATTCCCAAGATTGGCGCACCGCCCATCAAGCCACTGACAGCCCCACCACCGCCGAGGCCTAGCTACCCGAAGATCAAGCTTGCACCGCCCGCTGCCGAACAACCCGCAGCGGCGTCGGCACAGGCCGGTAGCACCACCGGGCTGCAATCCTCCGCTCCAGCTGCGGTTGCTGCCACCACGGAAGCGGCCCCGCCCCAGACCTCCCCCACCAAGCCTTAGGCGAGCCATGCCCCAACACATCCCTGCCGCCGGCAGCCCCACGCCGGCCCGGCAGGCCGTCGAACTCGCCGGTCTGCGCCGCCGTCTGGCAAGCATGCTTTACGAGATCCTGCTGCTGCTCGGCGTACTGGCCCTCACCTTCATGATCCCACTGCTGATTGTGGGCGCTGCCTTGAACTACACACCGCCCGGCAGTGTGCTTTGGGTTTATGTCTTCCTTGTCCTGGGCGTCTATTTCCTGTGGTACTGGCGAACTGGCGGACAGACGCTGGCGATGCAGACCTGGAAACTGCGCATCGTAAACGCCGAGGGCGAGCAGATTTCCCTACGCCAGGGGTGCATCCGCTACGCGCTGGCCTGGCCTTCCGTGCTGCTGTTTGGAATCGGAATTGTGTGGGCTCTGCTCGACAAGGAACGTCAGTTCCTGCATGACCGGCTGGCCGGCACCCGCATCGTGCTGCTGCTCAACAGCCCAAAGAACTGAAGCATCGACCTCAGCGGCGTTCAACCCACCACATCATGAAGGCCGCCGCCAGGAAGAAGGAGATGCTGGGCGTCAGTGCGGCCACGGCCGGCACCCAGCCGTTGATCACACCGAGGTTGGAGAACAGACCGTTGAGCAGGTGGAAGCCCACGCCCAGCATGATCCCGGAGAACACCTTCAAGCTAACTCCGCCCGCCCGCGTCTGCATGTAGCCAAAGGGCAGCGCCAATCCCATCATGACAAATGCGGCAAACGGGTACGCCAGCTTCTTCCACAAGGCGATCTCGTAGCGAGTGGTTTTCTGATTATTTTCCCGCAGATGATGGATGTAAGAGTACAGCGTGGACACGGACATACGCTCCGGGACCACCATCAGCACCGACAAGACCTCTGGCGTCAGCTCGGAATTCCAGACCATTTCCGGCAGTTCAACCGTTGATGTCCCGCTATTGGAGAAGCGCGTTTGGGCCACCTTGCGCAAACGCCAACCATTATTACCGTCGTATGCGCCCGACTCCGCTTCGCTGATCGACACCAGAACTGCGCGCTCGTCGAACTCATAAATGCGGATGCCCTGCAGACTGGTATCCGGCAGCACGCTACTGACGTTGACGAAACGCCGGCCATCGCGGACCCAGAGCCCCGTACGCAATTCCTGGGACACCATCGAGCGCGTTGCAGCCAGCCTCCATTGCTGCGCCGCCCGCTCCGCCGGCGGCGCCAAGTATTCTCCAAAGACGAAGGTCAAGGCTACGAAAACACTTCCGATCGCCAGCAGACCCGACAACAGGCGCCGGGTCGACAAGCCCGACGCACGCAGCACCGTGATTTCGGAATGACGCGCCAGGGTGGTCAGCGCATACAGCGTCCCGATCAGCACCGCGATGGGCATCAGTTCATACACCCGCCCCGGCATGATCATCGCGACGTAGATCGCCGCGTGATGGAGCATGTAGCCCCCCTTGCCGATATCGTCCAGTTCGTTCACCAGATCGAAAAAAGCGAACAAGCCGAGAAAGGCCAGCAACACCAGCGCAACCGCCGCGTAGATCTCGCGGCTGAGATAACGGATATAAACGGGGATCATCAGCGTTTCCGCCAGCGCGCAAAAACGCTGAGACGTCGATAAAACAAAGCCCCCAACGCGACCAGCATGATCAGGTGCGGCGCCCACAAGCCCACGTCGAAACGCAGCCGCCCCTGGCCGACCCAGGCCTGGCAGACGCTGAGGGTGTTGCTATAGATCAGGTAGACCAGGATCGCCAGCACCAAGTTGTTGGTACGCCCGGCACGCGGGTTCACAAACGACAAGGGGATGGCTAGCAGGGCCAGCATCGTCGCCAGCAACGGAGTGCTGATCCGCGCAAGCAGTTCACCCTGGTTTCGGGCGTCGGGATTCTTCAACAAGGCGGGCAATGCAAGCGTCTTCGGCTGTCGCTCGGCCGTATTGGCTTCCTTGGACTCCATCCGGATGGAGTACGTCTCAAACTCCATCACCCGATAGCTCGGCGTTCCCGGAGTCCCCTCGTAGCGCCGCCCATGCTCAAGCACGACGAAGCGATTGCCGGAGGCATCGTTCTCCACATGCCCCTGGGCGGCCACCATAACGCCAAGCCGCCCGTGCTGCATACTGCTGGCAAAGACGTTGCGGACCCGCCCCTCCTCACCGGACAGCGCCTCGACGAAGAAGACCCGTTCGCCGCCAGAGGATTCACGGAACAAGCCTGGCGCCACTCGGGAAACGTCGTCCCGGTTGTTCAGCTGTTCCTTGTACTCCACGCTTTTCTTTTGCGCCCAGGGTGCAACGAACAGGGACAAACACGCAATCAGCAGCACGACTGGCAAGGTGAAACGCAGCACTGGCCGCACCCAGGCAGTGAGCGGCAAACCGCTGGAGAACCAGACGACCATCTCGGAATCCCGATAACAGCGGGACAGGGACATCAGGATGGCAATGAACACGGTCAGAGACAGCACCACCGGCATCTGCGCAATGGCGCCAAAGCCGATCAGAGCCAGCACTGCATCGGCCGGCACGCGGCCGCCGGCGGCCTGACCCAGCAGACGGATCAGGACCGTGGAAATCAGGATTGCGAACAGCGCCACGAAGACCGCCACGGCGTTCTGCGTGAATTCGCGCTGGGCAGCTCGAAGAAAAATCATGCGGGAAAAGTATTAGCGGCGACTGCGGGCCGTTTTGACGTGGGTCGGGGTGGCGGCCATAATGTGGCGCAATGTCCGATTGACGCGTATTTCCAAGGAGAAGCGGGTGGAATTTACCATAAAGGCCGGATCGCCGGAAAAACTCAAGAACGGCTGCGTGGTAGTGGGCGTATACGCGGGGGGAGAACTCAGCGCAGGTGCGCAAGCCCTCGACAAGGCCAGTGACGGTGCCCTAGCCGCCATCGTTGCGCGCGGCGATCTGGACGACAAGGCCGGCGCCACTCTCCTGCTCCACAGCCTGCCTGGCATTGCCGCCCCGCGCGTCCTGCTGGTCAGCCTCGGCAAGGCAGCCGAACTGTCCGACAAGGCCTACCGTGACGCAGTCAGCGCAGCCGCCAAACAGCTGGGTGGCCTCGCCACCGACGATGCAGCCTTCCTTCTGGCCGACATCGATGCACCGCGCGACCTGCCGTGGCGACTCAGCCAGGCGGCGCAGATCCTGCTGGACAGCACCTATCGCAGCGACACACTGAAGTCCAAGAAGGACGAATCGAAGAAGGGCGTCAAGAAACTCGCCTTCATCGTCCGTGGCAAGGCCGGCGACGAGCTCCAGGCCGCCCTGCTGCGCGGCGAAGCCGTGGCCGAAGGCATGGCCCTCGCCAAGAACCTCGGCAACCTGCCGGGCAACGTATGCACCCCGGGCTACCTGGCAACCGCCGCCCGCAAGCTCGCCAAGGACCACAAGATCAAGGTCGAGGTGCTCGAGCGTGCCGACATGGAGAAGCTCGGCATGGGCTCCCTGCTGTCGGTCGCCCGCGGCTCCCACGAACCCCCAAAATTCATCACCCTCAACTACAAGGGCGGCAAGGCCAAGGACAAGCCGGTCGTGCTGGTCGGCAAGGGCATCACCTTCGACACCGGCGGCATCTCCCTCAAGCCCGGCGAGGGCATGGACGAGATGAAGTACGACATGTGCGGTGCTGCCAGCGTGCTGGGCACCTTCAAGGCCATCGCCCGCATGGAGCTGCCGATCAACGTGGTCGGCCTGATCCCCACCACCGAGAACATGCCTGGCGGCTCGGCCATCAAACCTGGCGACATCGTCACCTCCATGTCCGGCCAGACCATCGAGATCCTCAACACCGACGCCGAAGGCCGCCTGATCCTGTGCGACGCACTCACCTATGCCGAGCGCTACGAGCCGGCCGCTGTGGTGGATATCGCCACGCTGACGGGCGCCTGCATCATCGCGCTGGGTAACGCGACCTCGGGCCTGCTCGCCAACGACGACGAACTCGCCGCCGAACTGCTGGCCTCCGGCCAGGCTGCCGGCGACAAGGCCTGGCAGCTCCCCCTGTGGGACGAGTACCAGGACATGCTGAAGAGCAACTTCGCCGACATCCCCAACATCGGCAGCAAGGGGGCTGGAACCATTACCGCGGCCTGCTTCCTGTCGCGCTTCACCAAGGCCTACAAATGGGCGCACCTGGACATCGCCGGCACCGCATGGAAGTCCGGGGCAGATAAGGGCGCCACCGGCCGCCCCGTACCGCTGCTGACCGAGTTCCTGATCGGCCGTGCCGGTGGCCGCTGAACCGGCCCACGAGCCCGGCGTGACGAACGAGATCCGCTTCTACCACAACGCCCCCGACCGGCT
The DNA here is from genome assembly GCF_056724105.1 of Zoogloea sp. GDB6. Classification (NCBI taxonomy): domain Bacteria; kingdom Pseudomonadati; phylum Pseudomonadota; class Betaproteobacteria; order Rhodocyclales; family Zoogloeaceae; genus Zoogloea; species Zoogloea sp. GDB6. The sequence continues at coordinate 3,222,870 of NZ_CM161497.1, forward strand.
GCGGGTAGCCTGCGTGCTGACGACCAAGGCCCACGCCCGCGGGCACAGGATCTCGGTCTTCGCTCCAGACAACGGCGTCGCCCGCCACTTCGACCAGATGCTGTGGGGCTTCCAGCCCCTCGCCTTCGTTCCCCACGTGGCGGCGGGCTCGCCGCTCGCTGCGGAAACGCCGGTCGTCATCGGCAACTCGCTGGACGTGCTGCCGCACGATGAAGTGCTGGTCAATCTCGGGGACGAACTGCCTGCCACCTTCGACCGCTTCCAGCTGGTGCTCGAGATCGTCGGCCCCAGCGAGGCGGAACGCCAGGCCGCCCGCCGCCGTTACCGCAGCTACAAGGAGCGGGGATACACCCTCAGTGCCCACGATCTCGCCCAACGGAGCGGCGAATGACACAAACCAAGCCGGAATTTGAAATCTCCCTCGATGACGAGGAGCTCGTTGCGTCGCTCGACGAGCCGGACGAAGGCGACGATCTACCCGTTCTTACCGACGTTGTCGATGAACGCATCGAGCCTTACATAGGCGAGAGTTCGAGCCCGATCATCCTGGAGCCGATCAACGAGGCGCCCGCCCCCGAAGATGAGCCTGCATCGCGACTGGCCGTCGGACAAGCCACCGATCATCTCGCAGAACGCCTCGTCGCCCTCGACACGGCCATCAGCCGCCATATCGAGGAATGGGTCAACAACGAGCTGCCTCAACTGGTCTCCCGCGAACTGGACGATCTCGCCGAACGACTGCGCGAAGCCGCCGCCGCCCATCTTCGCGCCACGCTCCTCCCTCTCCTGTCGGCCGAGATCGCCGACACGCTGGACGACGACACCCAACTCGGCTGATCCGTCTCCCATCGGTGGTCGCCGGCAGTCGAGCCCGGCGCATCCGCTATAATCCGCGTTTTGCCTTAAAGACAGACCCCATGGAACTGGCCAAGAGTTTCGAGCCGGCGGAAATTGAACGCCGCTGGTATGAACACTGGGAAGCCAGCGGCTACTTCGCCGCCGGCCTCGATCGCAGCAAGCCTGCCGAACAATCCTTCTGCATCCTGCTGCCGCCGCCCAACGTCACCGGCACCCTGCACATGGGTCACGGCTTCAACCAGACCATCATGGACGCGCTGACGCGCTACCACCGCATGCGCGGCTGGAACACCCTGTGGCAGCCGGGCACCGACCACGCCGGCATCGCCACGCAGATCGTCGTCGAACGCCAGCTCGACGCCCAGGGCGTGTCCCGCCACGACCTCGGTCGCGAGAAGTTTCTCGAGAAGGTCTGGGAGTGGAAGGAATACTCCGGCGGCACCATCACCAAGCAGATGCGCCGCCTGGGCACCAGCCCGGACTGGAGCCGTGAGCGCTTCACGATGGATGCCGGCCTCAACAAGGTCGTCACCGAAACCTTCGTGCGCCTTTACAACGAAGGTCTGATCTACCGTGGCAAGCGCCTGGTCAACTGGGATCCCAAGCTGCACACCGCCGTCTCCGACCTGGAAGTGGTCCAGGAAGAGGAAGACGGCTTCATGTGGCACATCCACTACCCGTTCAGCGAAGGCCAGATCGGCGAACTGACCGGGCTGACCGTCGCCACCACCCGCCCAGAAACCATGCTCGGCGACGTGGCCGTGATGGTGCATCCGGAAGACGAGCGCTACGCCCACCTGATCGGCAAGACCGTGCGTCTGCCGCTGTGCGAGCGCGACATCCCGATCATCGCCGACGACTACGTGGACCGCGAGTTCGGCACCGGCGTGGTCAAGGTCACCCCGGCTCACGACTTCAACGACTACGCCGTCGGCCAGCGCCACAAGCTCGCCCAGATCAGCATCCTCACGCTGGACGCCAAGATCAACGAGCACGCCCCGGCCAAGTACCAGGGCCTCGACCGTTTCGACGCCCGCAAGGCCATCGTGGCCGACCTGGAAACCGCCGGCGTGCTGGTGGACACCAAGCCCCACAAGCTGCAGGTTCCGCGCGGCGACCGTACCGGCGTGGTCATCGAGCCGATGCTCACCGACCAGTGGTTCGTCGCCATGTCCAAGCCGGGCGAAGACGGCAAGTCGATCACCGAGAAGGCGCTGGAAGTCGTCAGCTCCGGCGAGATCGAATTCGTCCCCGGCAACTGGGTCAATACCTACAACCAGTGGCTCAACAACATCCAGGACTGGTGTATTTCCCGCCAGCTGTGGTGGGGCCACCAGATTCCGGCCTGGTACGGCATCGATGGCGAGTGCTTCGTCGCCCACAGCGAGGAAGAAGCTCGCGCGCTGGCCGACAAGGCCGGCTACCCCGGCCCGCTGACCCGCGATCCGGACGTGCTCGACACCTGGTACTCGTCCGCCCTGTGGCCGTTCTCGACCCTCGACTGGACGTCCGAGTGGCCCGCCAGGTCCAACGACGCGCTGGACCTCTACCTGCCGTCCACGGTGCTGGTCACCGGCTTCGACATCATCTTCTTCTGGGTGGCGCGCATGGTCATGATGACCAAGCACATCACCGGCAAGATCCCGTTCAAGCACGTGTACGTGCACGGCCTGATCCGCGACGGCGAAGGCCAGAAAATGTCCAAGTCGAAGGGCAACGTGCTCGACCCGATCGACTTGATCGACGGCATCGGCATCGATGCGCTGGTCGCCAAGCGCACTACCGGCCTGATGAACCCCAAGCAGGCCGCCAGCATCGAGAAGAAGACCCGCAAGGAATTCCCGGAAGGCATCCCGGCTTTCGGTACCGACGCACTACGCTTCACCTTCGCCAGCCTGGCGAGCCCCGGCCGCGACATCAAGTTCGACATGAGCCGGTGCGAGGGCTATCGCAACTTCTGCAACAAGCTGTGGAACGCCACCCGCTTCGTGCTGATGAACGTCCAGGGCCACGACCTGGGCCTCGAGCATAAGCAGGACGGCCCCAGCTGCGGTGGCAGTGCCCCGCTAGCGTTCTCCTTCGTGGACCGCTGGATCGTCAGCCGCCTGCAGCGCCTGGAGCAGGAGATCGCCAACCATTTCGGCGAATACCGCTTCGACCAGGTTTCCAAGTCCGTCTATGAGTTCATCTGGGACGAATACTGCGACTGGTACCTGGAGCTCGCCAAGGTGCAGATCCAGACCGGCGACGAAGCCACCCAGCGCGGCACCCGCCGCACGCTGATCCGCGTACTGGAGACTGTGCTGCGCCTGGCCCATCCGCTGATCCCCTTCGTCACCGAAGAGCTGTGGCAGACCGTCGCCCCGCTGGCCGGCCGCAAGGACAGCGACAGCCTGTGCCTGGCCCGCTACCCCGAGGCCGACGTGGGCAAGCTCGACGAGAAGAGCGAAGCCGATGTGGCCGAACTCAAGGGCCTGATCTACGCTTGCCGCAACCTGCGTGGCGAGATGAACATCTCCCCCGCCCAGCGCCTGCCGCTGGTGGCCACCGGCAACGCCGAACGCCTGAGCAAGTTCGCCCCCTACATCGCCGGCCTCGCCAAGCTGTCGGAAGTGCAGGTGGTGGATGAGATCGGCAGCGAGGAACTCGCCCCGGTTGCCGTGGTGGGTGAGCAGCGCCTGATGCTCAAGGTGGAGATCGACATCGCCGCCGAACGTGAGCGTGTGTCCAAGGAAATCGCCCGCCTGGAAGGCGAGATCGCCAAGGCCAACGCCAAGCTGTCCAACGAGAGCTTCGTCGCGCGGGCCCCGGCTGCAGTCGTGGCCCAGGAGAAGGAGCGCCTGGCCAACTTCACCGCCACCGTCGACAAGCTGAAGCCCCAGCTGGCCAAGCTGACCGGCGTCTGACACCGTGGCGCCTCCGGGGCGCCACGCTCAAAAAAATGGCCACGCTTGCGTGGCCATTTTTTTGCCCATCCGCTGTTACTTCCGCCTCAGGAAGAACTCGAAAGCGCCATCCGGCAGCTCCTGCTGACCGATCAGATCATTGCCCGTCTGACGGGCAAAGGCCGCGAAGTCCTTCACCGACCCCGGATCCGTCGCCAGTACGCGCATCACCTGCCCGGCCTGCAGTTCGGCCAAGCCCTTCTTGGCCCGCAGGATCGGCAATGGGCAATTGAGCCCCCGGGCGTCCACTTCCTTATCGAAATCCATCATCTAGCTCCATCTCGCGCTGAGGCAATCAAACCGCGATTCTAACGCGAGGCCCCATTATCGAGCCGGACATCGACAATCCCCCGACGACACTCTTATACACCCTCAAAACATATGGAATAATGACATTCAGAAACAAATCAAAACACCTAAACGAATGGGATTCCCGGGCCTGCTTTCCGCCTTACCGGCTAAAGCAGATCTCTACAGAAAATCGACCTTGAAAGTGATGCCAATGCGATCCGACATGCTTCAAACCGTACTCAATGACCTGAACGGAAGCTCAGCGGATATAGAGGCCTCAGCCATCATTTCCTCCGACGGGCTGATGATGGCGGCCCTGCTGCCCAATACCGTGGACGAAGACCGGGTCGGCGCGATGAGCGCCGCCATGCTGTCCCTGGGGGACCGCACCGCCCGGGAACTGGCCCGCGGCAACCTCGAACAGGTTCTGATCAAGGGCGCCAAGGGCTACGTGCTGATGGTTCAGGCAGGCACCGATGCAGTACTTACCGTCATGGCCAAGCCCACGGCCAAGCTGGGCCTGGTATTTCTCGATGTACGCCGCGCGGCTGACGCGATCGGCGGAATTCTCGGCTGACAAGGAGCCCACGATGCTCGACATGCCTCCTCCCTCCAACGCAGGCGGCGCCATCGAGCATCGCCTGGACTACGCCGACGGCAGCCGCCGCCGGGTTTTCGTGACTCATGTGGAAACGCCTTACCCGCAGGGCCGGCTGATCGTTTCACGTACCGACACCCGCGGCATCATCACCCAATGCAACCAGTCCTTCGTGGACATGTCGGGCTACGAGCGCAGCGAGCTGATCGGCCAGCCCCACTGCCTGCTGCGTCATCCAGACATGCCTGCTGCGGCCTTCCGCGATCTGTGGGAAACGGTGCAGGCCGGACGCCAATGGCACGGTTACGTGAAGAACCTTCGCAAGGATGGCGGCCACTACTGGGTGTTCGCCACGGTGGTCCCCAACGTCCGGGACGAACGCATCGTCGGTTATACCTCGGTCCGGCGGGAACCCTCCCGTGAGAAAGTAGCCCAGGCCGAAGCGACTTACAGGGAGTGGATCCGGTCATGAGCTTCAACTTCACCGTCAGCCCCAGCTTCCCAGCCGAGCGCATTTCCGACTGGTATATCTTCAACACCTGGTTGCAGCGTTCTCTGTCGATTCCCATCCACCTGGAACTCCATGACGGTTTCGACGCGCAACGGGCTGCGATCGAAGCGGGACAGGTGGACCTGATTCATGCCAACCCCTTCGACGCCTCCCTGCTGGTAAGGGAGAAGGGCTTTCGCGCCATCGCGCAGCCGGATGGCGCGCCCGACGAAATGGTTGTCGTCACGGCGCTCAGTCACCCTGCTCAAGCCATCGGTGACCTTCAACCCGGAACCCGCATCGCCTGCGCCAACGATCCGTGCGTCAATACGATCGGCCGCATCCTGCTCGAACCCGCCAATCTGAACGCGGACAACACCCTCGAGCAACAACGCAGCACCTACATCCAGGTCGCCAAGGACGTCCTGCGCGGCCAGGTCGATGTGGGCTTCATGCCGGTGGGCGCCTATCGGGGCCTGTCCTCCATTGTCAGACGAGAACTCAAGGTCCTGGTTACCAGCGACATCCAGGTCATCCATCATGTCTTCCTGATCGGCCGCGATCTGCATTCCCGGGCCGACGATTTCGTACGCATCCTGCTGTCCATGCACGAAACGGAAAAGGGGCAGGATCTGCTGTCGGCACTCGGCGCCACCCGCTGGCAACCCATCCAGCAGGAAGACGTCGAGTTCATGATCGACATCATTTCCACTCTGACCCAGTGAACATCTTCATCACGATCCCCGACGCCCCTGAGCGGCTGCAGGAACCTGCACCACCGGCGGATTTCGGCCTCCCGGTCCGAACACTGGACATCGCGGCGGTCTGGCGGTCGCCGGCAACGGCCACGCTGCTGGCCGGTGAGATCGGACGTCACCCGGGAAACCTCCATGCCCACATGCAACGGATCTCGGTCTGGCACGCGCTCGGCAATCCCGCCCAGACCGCAGCAGCGGTCGTAGACCTGTGGATCGCCCTCGGAGCATGCGGACTCGATCTGCGGACTCGCATGCTCCGCCAGCATCACGCGGCGCTGGAGCAGCACAATCTGGACATCTACCTGCACGCCCGCCTGCACCGCGGCGTCGATCGCCACGATCCCGAGCTCGCCCTGCGCGGTGTTGTACTGGCCAGACCGGTGGAAGGAGAGCGGATCTTCCTCCGGCCTGCGCCAACCCACACCTCCCCTGCCGGCATGTCCCGTACCCCCTGAGTCCTTTCTGTGGATCCCTGCCCCACCCAATGCCATGAGCCGCCCTTCGCCCGTCCTCGTCCCGGCCCCGACCGCAGTCTTCCTGTTGCACATCGGAAGCATGGATAACCGCTTGATCGGACTCTCCATCGAACGGCACTGGAAGCAGAGCATCCGCCTCGCACAGTCCCTCGACGAAGCCGACGTCGTCCTCGTGGATCATGACCGCCCCGGCGTCGACGAAGCTCTGAGGCAGTTGGCCAGCCGCCCCGGGATCGGTGTCGTCGGCTATGCGTTCCGTCCCGAGAGCCTGCAGACCCGCTTTCCCAACCATCTCACCGTCAGCAAGCCTCTCAATCTGGATGCACTGCCCGGTGTACTGAACCAGGCTGCACAGCTCGGACGCCCTCCACAGCAGGTCGCCCTGGCCAACAGGGTGATCCCGGAGAGCAGCGAGCCCCGCCCACGGGCCAGCGACGAGGAGCCGGATCTATGCGGCTCACTCGACGACATACCGCCCTCGCCCCGCGCCCCCCTGCCCGCCAAGCTGTTTTTCGAACCCACCCAATACCTGGTCGGACATCTGGCCCGGGCGCTGGATGAAGCGATCAAGACCGGCCGCCCCCACGTCGTGTCGGGCCTGCCCCGCCTGATCGGCGTCCACCCCTTGCCGCAGCCCGTTTGCGTCACGAGCTTCCGCGACACGCAATTGCGACCTTTCTCCATGGCCCAGCTGCCGGATGCTACGGCACGCGTCGTCAATGCCCTGACCTTCAGCGGCTCCGGCAGCACGGACACGCTCCATACCGCCGAAGACTTCCTGTGGAACATTGCGGCATGGGCTGCCCGCGGCCGCCTCCCGATCGGCGTCGATCCCTATCGGCCCGTGCGCCTGCGGGCTTGGCCCAACTTCACGCGGACCTGGGCGGCACCGCATGCACTACGGATCGTCGCCCTATGGACCCGCGAGTGGGCCAGTCCGGTGGAGATCGCGAGACGGCTCGGGATTCCGCAACGCTACGTCTTCTCGGTTTACACATCCGCTCGCTTTGCCGGACTGTTCCAGCCGGAGCCCGTTGCGACGATCTCGCCCCCTGAACAAGCGGCCAACGATGTAGCGCCCCCCATTCCCCCCCAACGTCCCTCCATCCTTTCCCGCATTCTGAGGAAACTTCTCAATGCTGTCTGAACGCGTCCGTCACAATAAGATCATCTTCTCCGGCACCGTGGGTGCCGGCAAAAGCACAGCCATCAATGCCTTGAGCGACATCTTGCCGGTCAGCACCGAAGCGCTGGCCACCGACGAGATCGCCGGCATGAAGAAAACCACCACCGTCGCCATGGACTACGGCGTACTCAACCTGCCCGGCGGAGAGAAGGTCATGCTCTACGGCACACCGGGCCAGGAACGCTTCAGCTTCATGTGGGAGATTCTCAGTAACGGCGGGATCGGCCTGATCCTGCTGATCAACAACGCCCAGCCTGAACCTCTGACCGACCTGGAGAACTACCTGGGCGCCTTCTCAAACTTCATCGCCGGCACTGCCGTCACCATTGGCGTCACGCACATGGATCGCGCACCAGCTCCGGATCTGGATGCGTATCGGGCCCGCCTGGCCGAACTCGGGCACACCCCTGTGCCCGCAGTCTTCCGCGTCGACGCCCGTAGCCGCGATGACGTGGCAATGCTGGTGAAGGCACTTCTCTTCACCCTCAATCCTGGACTGAGCGATGCTTGAAATCGTCCCCGGCTACCATCTCGCCGTCACGCCCTACGGTGCCTGGCAGGCCGTTGCCCGTACCGACGACGGCTGTCCCCGGCGGCGAATCCTGCGCAGCATCCTGCAGAAGGTGGAAAGCCCGCTGCTGGACTTGGAGACGGCTACCATGTGGAGCGGGGAAGCATCACCGGAAATAGCCCTGGAAACCCTCCTGTCCCTACAGAACGACGCCAGCCTCGAAGCCTGGCCATCCCCCCGGAGCGCACCGACCGGCGCATTGGGAACCACCCTGCCCCAGTATCTGGCGGTACTCAGCGACAGTGGCCAGGCCTTGCTTGCCGATCACCAGGGCTTCTGCCTGGCAGTTACCGGCTACGCGGCCGACATCGGCGATGCGCTGGCTGCTGTCGGGGCCGACATCCTGTCGGTCGCCGAACGGCAGGCGGCTCCACTGGCGCAACTTGGGGCCCATCTTCTCGACGGCTGGGGAAACGTGGACGCAGCGGGCGTCAGTGGCCTCAGCTTCTGGCCCATGCATGTAGGGCGTACACGGCTGGTACTGGCGGTCAGCGGACGGCCACGCTTCAATCAACGCGCCTTTGCCGACCTGGTATGGGCCCTGTACACCCGTTACGGCCAGATGATCTGAACGTCGTCAATCAACGCTGTTCACGCTTCTCTTTCATCTGTTCCGCCAGCAGCGCCCGCACCTCACGTAGACGGGAGTCCACCGCCGAGTGCTCGAAGAAATCACCATCGGCTGCGCCTTGTGCCAGCGTGAGCTGCTCGGCCGCCGCCGCATAGTTGCCCTGGATCGCGTAGACCTCGCCCAGCGAACGATGCTGAGCGAGACGCCTGCCTAAGCCCGACTCGGCACGGGCCCGCAACTCCCACAAGGCGGCATTTCCCGGCCGTGTCTGCACCTCGGCCTTGACCAGATCAAGGGCCTCTGCGTATTTCCCGCCATCGGCCAGCGCCCCCAGCTCCCCATAAAGCAGACGCAGGGACTGGGGGAAGCGCGCACGCGCCTCACGAAAGATCTTTGCCGCCCCGGCCGGATCTCCATGAGCAAGGCGTAGATCCGCCTCCAGGCCGTCAATCATCGGCGACACCACGTGACGCTTGCGCAGTTCAGCCATGGCCCTGTCCGCATCCGCCAGCCGCTTGGCTGCCAGGTAGGCTCGCGTCAGCTCATATTGCGTCGGTGCCGACAGGGACGCGCTGCGCGCTGCCCGCTCCAGCTCCTCGATCTGCTCGCGGCGCACCTGCTTGCCGATCTTCAGCTTGGCCCGCACCAACTGGAAATCGAGGGAGTCCGGCACCTGGCGATACGGCATCTGCATCACCCGCCCCTCCATCTCGTTGATCCGGTCGGAGGTCAGCGGGTGGGTGCGCAGATACGCCGGAGCGCTGTTCTCGTAGAGCCGACTGTTCTTCTGCAGGCGTTCGAAGAAACTCGACATGCCGCGCACGTCGAAACCCGCCGCGCCCAGGTTCTGCACGCCGAGCCGGTCAGCCTCGCTTTCGAAGTCCCGCGAGTAGGCGAGCTGATTGCTGATGCCCGCCGCCTGGCCGGCCATGATCGCCGCCTGGCTGACCTGCGAATTGGACTTGGCGGCCAGCACCGCCACCAGCAGGGATGCCAGCATCAGGATACCGGTCTGGCTCTGCTTGCCGACCATGCGCGCAATATGGTGCTGGGTGACGTGGGCGATTTCGTGGGACAGCACGCCGGCCAGCTCAGACTCGCTCTGCGCCGCGACGATCAGCCCGGTATGCACGCCGATCTTGCCGCCCGGCATCGCGAACGCGTTGAGCGAAGGGTCGTTAACGCCGAAGAACTCGAAGGGAAGCCCCGCCCCAGCCCCTGCAGCCACCAACCGGTCACCGAGATTGTTCAGATAGTCCTCGATCTCGGCATCCTGCAGGTAGGCCGGATCGCGCCAGCGGATCTCGCGCATGATCTGCGCGCCGATGCGCTGTTCCGCGACCGGAGAAAGATCGCTCGCGGAACTGTCGCCGAGCTCCGGCAGGTTCTGGGCAAAGCCGCGCGGCATCATGGCCACGCACAACAGGGCGGCGATCAGTCGATTTTTCACGGTGCTATGATACGCGACCCCTGCAACCAGTTCCCCGCCCCATGAGCGACGCCTTCACCCATTTCGACGCCCACGGCCAGGCCCACATGGTGGATGTCTCTGCCAAGTCCGAAACCCGCCGGGTTGCCCGCGCCGAAGGGCGCATCGTGATGCAGCCCGCCACCCTGGCCAGGATCCTTGCTGGCGACAACAAGAAGGGCGACGTGATCGGCATCGCGCGCATCGCCGCCATCCAGGGCGCCAAGCGGACCGCAGACCTGATCCCCCTGTGCCACCCGATTCCGCTGACCCGCGTCGCCGCCGATTTCGTGCCTGAAGGCGAGGACACCATCCGCTGCACCGTCACTGCCGAAACCGTCGGCCGTACCGGTGTCGAAATGGAAGCCCTCACCGCCGTCCAGGTCGGACTGCTCACCATTTACGACATGTGCAAGGCCGTGGACAAGGGCATGACGATGGAAGGCATCCGCCTGCTCGAAAAGGAAGGCGGCAAGTCCGGGCACTGGAAGGCGGAAGACTAAGCTTCTGATCTTGCTGGAGATTCAACCCAGCCAAAATCGGAGCAGCTTTCACTAAGCCGACACGGCTTTGAGCACTGCCAGGGGTTCAAATCAACTTCTGTCCAACGTTTGTCCAAATGGGGATGAACGATGGCTTCAATCAGACCACGGGGCGAGCGTTGGCAAGCCCGAGTTACGCGCCAGGGGTTCCCGCCCGAGGTAAAGAGCTTCCGCACGAAACAGGAGGCGGAAGCCTGGGCACGGGCCATAGAAACAGAGATCGACAAGGGCACGCACCAGTGCCGCATTGAGGCTGAGCGCACGACCCTGGGCGAGGTAATTGCGCGTTACGCCGAGGAAGTCACTCCGACCCACAAGGGCGCGAGAGACGAGGCTATCCGCTTGAAGGCCCTCGCCCGGCACCGGATCGCCAAATACGCGCTGGCGAACCTCACATCCAAGGCCGTTGCCCAGTACCGTGACGACCGGCTCCAATCGGTCTGCGCCTCGACCGTTATCAGGGATCTGGCGGCACTCTCTTCGATCCTCAACCACGCACGGCGGGAGTGGGGCTATCCCATTCCCGCCGTGGTGCAAGCAGTCCGCAAGCCCCGCGTACCGCAAGGCCGGGAACGTGTGCTGAGTGCTGCCGAAGAACAGGCCCTGCTCGAAGCCGCAGCCCCCATCAACCGCCGTAACCCTTGGGTGCAGCCGATCATCGTCATTGCGCTCGAAACGGCCATGCGGAAAGGCGAACTGCTTGCATTGGAGTGGCGAAACGTGAGCTTGGAACGGCGCACGGCCCTGCTGCCCGACACGAAGAACGGCACCCGGCGGATTGTCCCGCTCTCAACCCGTGCCGTGGAGGTGCTGCGGGCCCTGCCCCGATCCATCAACGGGCGGGTGTTCCAAATCGAGGTGGCGAACCTGCACGCAAGATTTAAGGACGCATGCGCGCGGGCGGGCATCGAGGAACTTCACTTCCATGATCTGCGGCACACGGCCACAACCCGGCTGGCCCAGAAACTGCCGAACCTGGCCGAGCTGTCCGCAGTGACTGGGCACAAGAGCTTGCAAATGTTGAAACGCTACTTCCACCCAGACGCGGAGGAATTGGCCCGGAAGCTGGGCTAAGGGTGGCAGCGAATAGGCCCCGCGGGGCCTATTACAAAGACTTACAATGTAAATTCTCGCGCTCAGAAACGGCGATTTGTGCAGCAGTGTGATAGAGCGTGATGCAGTGGGACGCAGTGTGAACTTAGCCCGCCCCAAACGCCCTGATCATCGAAACACTAAAGGAATCAGCTGGTTGCGTTGTACATCGTGGTGTAGAGAATACGTATCGCGGGGATTTTCCCGTATCCCAAAAGGAAACCGCGATGCACAACGCAACCACGCAACACACCCCTGACTTCCCGGCCGAACGCATGACGCGCGAAGAGGCCGCCCACTACCTGGGAGTGTCCAAAACCTTCCTCGCCCAGGATGCCACGCACCGCCGCCACGGTGTGCCCTTCTACAAGATCGGCGCCAAGGTTGTGTTCTACCTGCGCAGTGAGTTGGACAACTGGCTCGCGGCCCACAAGGTGGCAGACAAGGTGGCCGCATGAGCACGAGTGAGAACCAACCCTTGGAGTTCGGTATCTTGGCGATGGCTCTGGCCTTCTGCCGCCTGATCCTGGGCGAAGGCATCCGCACCCTGTTCGTGATGCCGGGCGCGCAGCACTACCAGTTCAGCACTGACGAGGAAATGCTCGCCAAGGCCGCCGAGTTGGACGCAGCAGGCAAGACCGTTTATCACGGCTGCTCGACATACGTGACCCCTCAAGTCACCGGCCCGGACGGGAAGCCCCGCTTCCGCACAAAGGAGAACGTCCGCGAGGTGAAGGCCGCATGGCTGGACATCGACTGCGGGGCGGACAAGGCCGCCAAGGGCCAGGGCTACGCCACGAAGAAGGAAGCCGCCCAGGCCTTCAATGCGTTCATCAAGGCCAACGGCCTACCGCAGCCCACGTGGATCGTGGATAGCGGCAACGGCCTGCACGTGTACTGGGCCTTTGTTGAGCCTGTGGATCGCGCGACCTGGGAGCCCACTACTATGGGCCTCGGCGCGCTCTGCAAGGCTGCTGGCTTCCTGGCTGACCCCAGCCGCACGAAGGACGCGGCATCGGTGCTGCGCCTGCCCGGCACCACGAACCGCAAAGACCCGGCCAACCCGAAGACGGTGAAGATCAAGCACCAGGGCAAGCCGACCACGCACGGGAAGTTCCACGCGGCGGTTGTTGCGGCTCTCGCAAAGCATGGCACGAGTGAAGGAGCTGCTGCGGAAGGGATGGGCGCCCTGCCGGCCTGGGCCAAGGCCAGCGGGGACGCGGGGAACATCCTTGAAGCGGCACCGCAGCAGCGCAAGCATAGCATCGAGGAAGTGGAACAGGCCCTGGCGCACATTGCCCCTGACTGCGACCGTGCCACATGGTTCCGCGTGCTCGGGGGGTTGGTGAGCGAGTTCGGTGAAAGCGCGCGCGACCTGGGGCGCCGCTGGTCTGCCGGCCTGCTGCAGAAGCCGGAAGGGGGTGCAGCATGAATGCCCCTTGCCTGAAGTTCGACGCGCAGAAGTACGAACGCACATTCGATGACCTGATGGAACGCATGAAGGCTGGCATGGTGAGTACCCCGACAGGGCTGGGCACTGTGTTCGACCTTGCAAAGAAGAGCGGCTGGAGGCCCAAGCACAGCAGCGCCAGCGCCGCGCAGATCGAAGCCGGCACGAGTGGTAACGAGGAAGGCGGGCCGGTGGGTGACATTCGCGCGGGCCGGCTCTTCGCCAAGGCGATGAAAGACAAGCTGCGCTTCGTGGCCCCGCGTAACTGCTGGCTAAAGTGGAACGGCACGGTCTGGGAATGGTGCAACAAAGGCGAGGAGATGCAGGCCGCCAAGAAGGTGGCGGACAAGATCCTTGACCACGTGACTGCGCAGTACAAAGCTGACCCCGAGCGCAACCGGAAGGCCATGGCCTGGGCACTGGCGCTGCAGGGCATCAAGCGCCTGGAAGCCATGATCGAGCTCGCCAAGTCCGAGGAGGTGCCGGCATGCTGAGTATGACGATCGGCCACATGTCCGAGTTGGACGCCGACCCCTGGCTGGTGGGCGTGCTCAACGGCACGGTGAGTTTGAAGACCGCCACCCTGCTGGCCCCCGGTCCGGCCATGCTGATTACGCGCCAGTGCGCCGCTGCATACCGCCATGACGCGGAGTGCCCGCTCTGGGAAAAGTTCGTGGACGACATTTCCCAAGGCGATTCTGAAACGGTGCAGTACCTCCAGCGCGCACTGGGCTACAGCTTGACCGGTGTGACGACCGAGGAGGTGCTGTTCATCTGCTTCGGGCATGGCGCGAACGGCAAATCCGTTTTCAGCAACGTGGTTTCCGCGATCCTGGGAGGCTACGCCCAGACCGCACCCAGTTCCCTGCTGGTGACTCGCGCCAACGGTGACACGGGTCCGCGCCCAGACATTGCCCGACAGTGCGGTGCCCGCTACCTGGGGATCAACGAACTGGGCCAGGGTGATCGCCTCGATGAGCAACTCGTCAAAGCAGTGGCCGGGCGTGAGCCGATCGCGGCGCGCTACATGTACGGCGACTTCTTTGAGTTCCAACCGACTGCCAAGCCCTGGCTGCGCACGAACCACCGCCCCATCGTGACGGGTGAGGATGACGGCATCTGGCGCCGCCTGCATCTGATCCCCTTCCGCCGCCAGTTCGCCGAGCACGAACGTGACTCCCGGCTCGAAGAGAAGTTGCTCGAAGAGCGCGACGGCATTTTGCGCTGGATGGTGGATGGCTGCCTGGAGTGGCAACGCATCGGCCTGAAGCCTTCCGCGACGGTGCGCCGTGAGTCCGCCGCCTACCGCAAGGAGTCCGATCTGCTGGGTGAGTTCCTGGAGGACAAGACCCTGCGCGGCCCGGATGCACGAGTGGAACAGGGGAAGCTGTACGCACTGTGGAAAACCTGGAACGAGGGCAACGGCACCCGCGCCGGCTCGAAGGCCAGCTTCAGCCGCAAGCTGAATGAGCGCGGCCACGGTGAGGCAAAGAGCAACGGCGCCCGCTTCTACGCCGGCCTGAGTCTGCACGAGGTGGGTATGTAATCGATCAGGGCCGGTAGGGCGTGTTTGTGTCCTGTTTTGGCAAAAGTCCCTATATCTATTTCCTTTAGGACTTTACAGAAAAAGCCATAAAACCCGCCCTACCTGCCCTGTTTGGGGTTCCGACACCCCTACTTCGTGCCCAAGCAGCCACCGAACAGCAAAATTTGAAGGATCACCGCCTGTGAATCAGACCCCCCGTTCGACCAGCAGCTTCCTGAATGCCCTTGCGCACCGCCGCGCCGAGCTTAGTAACGCACCGCCGCGCCCCCAGCCGGCCAAGCACGAGAAGCCGGCAGCACCGCCCCAGCTCGTGGATCAAGTCCGCGCCGTGCTAGCCGGCTGGCCCGAAACCCACCGCCAGAAGATCAGCGCGGAACTGCTGCTGCCGCACCTGAAGGGCAAGTACCGCGACCGCCCCAGCCTTCGTGCGCTGGGGACTGCGCTGCGCCAACTGGGCTTCCGCCACGTGCGCGAATGGTCGGGCAAGGACGCCGGCCGCCGCTTCTGGCTCGAGCCAGAATCAAACTGAACAACTACCGTGAGGAAATTCGACATGACCACTACCAACCCCCCCAGCCTCAAGAGCAACGCCACGCCCGCCGAGTGGTTCGCCCACGGCCTCACTGAACACGCACTGTGCCGCGCACAGGAGCTGCGCTCTGACAGCCCGCCGGATTACCGGTACTACATCACCTCGTGCCAGGAGCACATCCGCGTCCTGTGGAAGGATCACGCCATCGCGCGCAATGCATCCTTGGCCGAGTTCGAGAGCGGCGAGCAGGAGCAGTTCAGCTTCAACGTGACGAACACGGGCGTGGCGGCGGTCCTGGGCGGTATCGCCCGCCAGCTTGGCTGGCGCGTCATGCCTGCGGCACTGATGGCTGACGTGATGAACGGCTATCCGTATCTCGCCCAGAAGGTTGAAGCCGAGTGTCGCGCGTGGGTGGCATGGGCCGATGCCGTGTCTGCGATGATCCGAGCCTACCCCCGCACGAAAGATGACATTGCTGCGGCACAGCTCATGATGTTCAGGCTGCGCGAGATGGCAGACGAGATCGTGACCCGTCTGCATGAGAGCTTCCCACGCGAGAAGGTGTAACCAAGGACTGGCCGGGGCAACCCGGCCTTTTTCATTTCGTGCCGCCCCTCACTCGCACAGATGGCGTAACCGCCCCTTGAGCCAACCCCAGAAGCCAGCCTGGGGTTCATCGAACTTGTATTTCCCTGGCGCACTACCCGTGAGCACCGCCCCGGTGATGACCGGGACCACCACCGTTTTGCCGGACAGTGCGTCCGTGCCTTCAGTGAATCGAGTCACCCGATATGGGCGGGTCTTGGGGAGAAAGGCGATCATCGAACAACACCCATAAATGTAGGCAAATTAACAGTGAGCAAATACGGGCGCCTCATGCGTGAAACGGGTACCCCCCCGCCAAGGGGTCACACACGTTGGTCCCTCCCGGGGGGGCACCCGCCGGCCTGTCCAGCCGCACGACCTACCCGAACGCCCGTTCAAATAGACGCACAAGGTAACGTGTTAGCACATACAAATCAATAACTTACGATGAACGTGGGTGCATTTTGGTGTTATAGTGGGTGCCTGTCTTGCACGAGACAGAGCGGCGAAGCAGGAGGTGACAGCCTCCCGCCCGCCTAGATCAAACCATGCTGACTGAGAGCACGAAAATGACCTTCGGAAACAATACCACGCCCGATCAATCCTTCCTCGATGCACCCGCGACCGTGAAGGTGCAGGTAGCCCAGGGGGAAGCCGAGAACGCGGAAGCCCTCGCACAGCGCGAAGCATCCCGCCTGCAGCACGAAGAGCGTGTGCGGATCGTGAAGGCCCTGTGCGGCACCCCGGATACCCTGTGCGACGTGCTGTCTGAACTGAGCGCCGATGAACTGGGCAAGCTGGGCGGCACGGTTGAGTGTGTGGCGGATGTGCGCGAGTGGCACGAGGAAGAACCGGCGGTGCTTTGACAGCGCGCCTCGGGTGCAGCACAGTGGACAAGGCCGGGCTAATCCGGCCGTTTTCTGTCCAAATTTTGTCCAAATCACGTTGGACAGAAGGTACAAAGTGAACCCTGAAACCCGCGTAGATACTGGCTTCCAGCCCCGGATAAGCGACATGTGCAAGGCCGTGGACAAGGGCATGACGATGGAAGGCATCCGCCTGCTCGAAAAGGAAGGCGGCAAGTCCGGGCACTGGAAGGCGGAAGACTAAGGCATGCGCCGCCGGAGCTTTCTGCAGGCCTTCGGCTCCGCCGGTGCCTTGGCCCCTCTTGTCGGCACCGGCCTGCTGAAGCCCGGGATGGCGCTCGGCACGGAGAGCGGGCGAGACGCCTTCGAAGCCCGGACGGCCCTTGATGCGCTGCGCCTGCTCGGTGCCGGCGCCGCCGAACAGAACGCCGCATTGATCATCCGGGCGCCGGAAATCGCCGAGAACGGCGCCGCCGTGCCGATCGAAGGCATCAGCGCCATTCCGGGCACCACTCAACTGACCGTGCTCGTGGACAAGAACCCCTTTCCACTTGTGCTGCAATTCAGCTTCGGCCCGGAAGTCCTCCCGCGCTTCCAGACCCGCATCAAGATGGCCGAGAGTTCGCGCCTGCGGCTGGTCGCCATGGCTGGCGGCAGGTTCTACACCGTGTTCCGGGACGTGAAGGTCACCATCGGCGGCTGCGGAGAGTAAAGCACATCACCATGGCCGATCCGATCAAGATCCGCGCAACACTGAAGGGCAGCACCGGCGAAGTCCGGCTGCTGATCCCCCACCCGATGGAATCGGGCCTGCGCCACGATCCTGCAGGGCAAACCATCCCTGCCCACTACATCACATCCATGACGTTGAGCCTCAACGGCCGTTCTATCCTTGAAGCCGGGTTCGGTACCGCCGTGTCAGCCAACCCCTTGTTCACCTTCCAGTTGCAGGACGTCAAGGCCGGCGACAAGGTCGGTGTCGCGTGGCTCGACAATCGCGGACAGCGCGGCAGCACGGAAACCGTGTTCGACACGAACTGACTTCTCAAGGCCGGCCAAGGCCGCCTTTGTCATCTGCCCAAGCAAGACAGCGCCTTCGACACGGGGCTAGAATGCCCCGATTTCCGTCGGCATTATTTTTTTCAGCCGGCACCGCGCTCCCTCTTTGCCAACGGCCCGCCATGAGCAACGAAATCGAACTCAAGCTCACCTTCCCGCAAAAATCCCTGGCCGCCCTGCGCCGCCACCCGCTGATCGCCGAAGCGCCCCGTGAAGGTCGTAGCGTCACCCTGGAAAACACCTATTTCGACACGCCCGAGCTGGAGCTGCGCGAACGCCGCATGGCCGTGCGCACCCGCAAGGCCGGCAGCCACTGGCTACAGACGGTGAAGTGCGCCGCCGAATCCCTCGGCGGCCTGTCCAGCCGGCCGGAATGGGAGCAGCCCTACGCCAACGGCAGCTTCGACTTCTCGGCCATCGACCGGGACGACGTGCGCAACCGCCTCGACAGCCTGCACCCGCGCCTGATCCCGGTATTCACCACCCATTTCAAACGCGAAACCTGCATCCTCACGCCGCGCGAAGGCGTCAAGGTGCTGGCGATGATCGACAGCGGGACCATCGAAGCCGCCGAGCGCAGCAAGCCCCTGTGCGAGCTCGAACTGGAGCTGGTGGAAGGCGATCCACGCGAGCTGTATGCCATCGCGCTGCAACTGGCGGAAACCCTGCCCCTCACCCCGGAAAACGTCAGCAAGGCCGAGCGCGGCTATCGCCTCTATTCCAATCACGCCCTGCGCCCTGCCAAGGCCAGGCCGTCGCGGCTGAGCGCCGAACAATCCCCGGTGGACGCCTTCCGCGTCATCGGCTTCGACTGCCTGGCGCTGTGGCAGGCCAATGAATCCGGCGCGCGGGAAAGCGACGATCCGGAGTTCATCCACCAGTTGCGGGTCGCCCTACGCCGCCTGCGCTCCGCGCTGCGCCTGTTCGGACCAGCACTTCCAGCCGAGTTCGTGCAGCGCTGGTCCGACGGGCTCAAGGACGCTGCCGACGGGCTCGGCGCCGCCCGCGACCTCGACGTGATGATTGCCGAGGTGCTCACGCCGGTGGCCGAATCCGGCCTCGCCGACGAAGCAACCCAGCGCCTGATCGCTATGGCCGTGGACCGCCGCGACCGGGAAAAGGCCGCAGCCCGCGAACAGCTCCTCGCCGCCAGCCACGGCCGTCAGATGTTGGCCCTTGCCGCCGACCTCTATGCGCTCGAGAGCGACGCACTGGTGAAGTCCGCCAATCTCACCACCTTCGCCCGCCTGCAGCTGAGTCAATTGCGCAAACGGGCGCGCAAGCGCCATACCGTCGCCCAGGAGCTGCATCCGGAAAAACTCCACGAGCTGCGGGTCTCCCTCAAGCGCCTCCGTTACGCCATCGAATTCCTGCTGCCCCTGCTGCCGGAAAAGGCCACCGTGCGCTACGCCAACGATATCGCGGATGTCCAGGAGATCCTCGGCTATCTCAACGACGAAGCCGTCGCCCGCAGCCGCCTGAAAGCCTGGGCAGGCAAGGATCCCGAACTACGCAGCGGCGCGGCCTTCGTCGCCGGCTGGCATGCTCCGCGCATCGCCCGCCTGCGCAAGAGCGTGCTGCCCGCCCTCGAACCCATCCTGTGGGGCAAGGCTCCGTGGAGACGATGATGGTTTCATCTTCCGGTAACGTCCCGGCCGCAGACTCCCGCCCTCTTTCGAGGAGAGAGGAGACCCATAAAATGGATTTACTGCTGTGGCGCCACGCCGAAGCCGTGGACGGCCTGCCGGACAGCACCCGTGAGTTGACCGAGCGCGGCCTGCGCCAGGCTCACAAGGTAGCCGAGTGGCTGGAAAGCCGCCGCCCCAAGAAGCTGCGCGTGCTGGTCAGCCCGACCACACGCACCCGCCAGACGGCGAGCGCCTTCACCAAGGATTTCGAGATCGTCCAGGCCCTGGCGCCGGGAAACGACATTTCCGGCATTCTGGCCGCCTGCGGCTGGCCGGATGGCGGTGGCTCGGTGCTGGTCGTCGGCCATCAGCCGGAACTCGGCCGCCTGGCCTCCCTGCTGCTGTCCGGCCATGAAGCCGACTGGACCATCAAGAAGGGCGCGCTGTGGTGGTTCACCAACCGCGTCCGCGAAGATGAGACCCAGACGGTATTGCGTACGGTGATGCCGGCCGATCTGGTTTAACGACATCGGCCACAGGATTGCAAAAGGGCCACCAGGTTTCCCCGGTGGCCCTTTTGTCCGAGGCGCGAAATCTGCAACTGCGCCTTTACACCCTTACACCGACAGCGCCTTCACGTGCTGGATGACTTCACCGATCGCCTGCTGGGCCGAGCCGTACAGCAGACGGGTGTTGTCCTTGTAGAACAGCGCGTTCTCGATGCCCGAGTAGCCGGTACCCTTGCCGCGCTTCACGACGATGACGTTCTGCGCCATGTCCGCGTTGAGGATCGGCATGCCGTAGATAGGGCTGGACTTGTCGGTGCGCGCCGACGGGTTCACCACGTCGTTGGCACCGATCACCAAGGCCACGTCGGCCTGCGGGAAATCGCCATTGATCTCTTCCAGGTCGAAGATCTTGTCGTAGGGCACGCCCGCCTCGGCCAGCAGCACGTTCATGTGGCCCGGCATCCGCCCCGCCACCGGGTGGATCGCGAAGCTGACGTCCACCCCGGCCTCCTCCAGCAGTTCGGTCATCTCCCACACCTTGTGCTGGGCACCGGCCACAGCCATGCCGTAGCCCGGCACGATAATGACCTTGGAGGCGTAGCGCATCATCGCCGCCGCATCCATCGCGCCGACTTCCTTCTGCTCGCCTTCCACCGCTTCGCCACCGCCGGCCGCCGCCATCGGCACGAAGAGGATGTTGCTGATCGGCCGGTTCATGGCCTTGGCCATCAACTGGGTCAGCAGCGTGCCGGCAGCACCGACCACGATGCCAGCGATGATCAGCGCCGGAATGCCCATCACGAAGCCTTCGAAACCCACGGCCAGGCCGGTGAAGGCGTTGAACAGGGAGATCACCACCGGCATGTCGGCGCCGCCGATCGGCAGCGTGATGACGGTGCCAAGCACCAGCGCCAGGATGAAGAAGGCGCCGACCAAGGTCGGATCGACCTGCGGAGCGATCACGATGGCCGCGCCGACACCCACGGTAACCAGTGCGAGGAGGATGTTTACCCCGTTCTGAGCCGGCAGCCGGAAGGCCTTCTTCATGACGCCCTGCAGCTTCGCCCAGGCCACCACGGAGCCCGCGAAGGACACCGCACCAATCAGCGCACCGAGAGTTGCCAGCAGGGTCACGACCACGCCGTGCATCTCGCCGCGGGCGAACTCCACCGCCGCGATGGCCGCCGCGGCGCCGCCACCCATGCCGTTGTAGATCGCCACCATCTGCGGCATGTCGGTCATGGCGACCTTCTTGCCGGAGATCCAGGCCAGCGCACCGCCGATGGCGATAGCGATGATCATCAACGCGAAGTTGTTCATGCCCGGGGTAAGGAAGGTCACCACGGTGGCGAGCACCATGCCGACGCCAGCCCAGACGATGCCCTTGCGCGCCGTCACCGGCGAACTCATGCCCTTCAGGCCGAGGATGAAGAGGATTGCGGCGACGAAGTAACTCGCGTCAATCAGCCACTTGATAGCCATCAGTTCTTCTCCTTAGCCTTGAACATGGCGAGCATGCGTTCGGTCACCACGTAGCCGCCCGCCGCGTTGGCGGCACCGAGCAGCACGGCAACGAAGCCGATGGCCTGTTCGAGCGGGGTTTCCGCCTGGCCGAGGGCGATCATGCCGCCCACCAGCACCACGCCGTGCACGAAGTTCGAGCCGGACATCAGCGGGGTGTGCAGGATCACCGGCACACGGGAAATCACCTCGTAGCCGGTGAAGGCGGCGAGCATGAAGATGTAGATTGCAACAAATCCGTCCATGATCTCGTCTCCCGGTCAGAGGCCCAGGGCCTGCTTGACGCCCGCGTGGCGAACTTCGCCCGCGTGGGTCAGACAGGCACCGGCCATCACTTCATCGTCCCAGTCGAGGGTCAGCGCGCCGTCCTTGATGAACGGGCTGATGAAGTTGAAAAGGTTCTTGGCGTACATCTCGGAGGCATGCACCGGCATGCGGCTTGGGATGTGGGTCGGGCCGACGATGAGGGTCTCGCCGACCCACACCTTTTCGCCGGCCACCGTACCGGCCACGTTGCCGCCGGTCTCGGCCGCCATATCGACGACCACCGAGCCCGGCTTCATGCGCGCCACCATGTCGGCGCTGATGATCACCGGCGCCTTCTTGCCCGGGATCGCGGCAGTGGTGATCAGCGCATCACAATCGGCGACGGCCTTGCCAAGCTTGTCGGCCTGCTGACGCTTTTCGTCGTCGGTGAGCTCGCGGGCATAGCCGCCGGAGCCGGAAGCGGAGACGCCGGTGTCAACAAACTTTGCACCCAGCGACTCGATCTGCTCCTTGGTTTCCGGCCGCACGTCGTAGCCGGAAACCATCGCGCCCAGGCGCTTGGCCGTGGCGATGGCCTGCAGGCCGGCCACGCCGGCGCCGATCACCAGCACCTTGGCCGGGCGGATCGTGCCGGCCGCGTAGGTGAGCATCGGGAAGAACTTCGGCGAATGGTCGGCGGCGATCAGCGCGCACTCGTAGCCCGCCACTGCAGCCTGGCTGGACAGCACATCCATGCTTTGCGCACGGCTGATACGGGGCAGCAGTTCCAAAGCGAAACAGGTGATCTGCTTTTGGCGCAAAAGCTCCACTCGCTCCTTGCTGGACCAGGGTTGTTGCAAACCCACCAGTACCGTACCGGGCTTCAGCTCGGCCAGGGCTTCGAGCCCCAACGGCTGAACCTGCAGGATGACGTCGGCTTTCTGCAGCACCGACTGCGGATCGGCGGTCGATTCAGCGGCTCCGTAATCTTCGTCACGGTAATAAGCCGATGCGCCGGCGCCGGCCTGGAGCAGCAAAGCTGCGCCAAGCCCTTGATATTTCTTGGCTACGTCCGGAACGAGCGCAACGCGGCGCTCTCCCGGCGTAAGCTCTTTGGTCACACCGATGACCAGGGGCATGGAAGCTCCTTCGAGGGGTAGTTGGAAATCTGATATCGTCGCGAGAGGGTTTCGCAGACGACTCGATACTGCCGGATGCCACCCGGGAAAACCCGAATTTCACCCATATCCTGCACGAAAATCCGGTTATTTGAACCGAATATCGCAAATACGATGCGAAAGTCTAGCAAGAAACGATCCCATCCCACTCGGAAGTTAGGGTTACCCCCAGGTTCACTGGTACATATCGGTGAAATCAAGACCGAAAAGCCCAGTATCACCCTCATCGAGTTCGATTCCAACGGTGTTCAGGAGACTCGCTTCGACTCCCTCGAAGCATCCCGCCAATATCAGCCCGGCAATGGCAAGCTGTGGCTGAATGTATATGGGCTGCATGACCCGGCCGTGATGACGGAAATCGGACGACGCTTCAAACTGCATCCGCTGGTACAGGAAGACATCCTGAACACCCACCAGCGTCCCAAGAACGACGAATATGCGGATTATCTATACATCGTCGCACGCTGCTTTGATTTCGATCCGGAAAGCCGCAGCCTGACCTCGGATCAGGTCAGCATCGTGCTCGGGCACAATTTCGTGCTGACGTTCCAGGAACGCGCAACCGGCACCTTCGAAGCGGTGCGCGAACGCCTGCGCTCGGAACGCGGCGCCATGCGCACCCATGGCGTCGACTACCTGGCCTATGCGCTGCTGGATACGCTGGTGGATCGCTATTTCGTGATGCTCGACAACCTGGCCGACATGGCGGAGGAACTGGAAGACCAAGCGCTGACCCGCCCGACACCGGAACTGCTGGCGGAAATCAACCGGGTCAAGCATGAAGCCCTGGTGCTGCGCCGCGCCGTCTGGCCGCTGCGCGAAGTGCTCAACAGCCTGGGACGGGCCGACAACGGCTTCTTTTCCAGCGAAACGCGCCTTTATTTAAGGGATATCTACGACCACACGGTGCATGTGCTCGAAACGCTGGAATCGGTACGCGACCTGCTCGCCGACTTGCTGGACATCTACCTGTCCAGCGTCAGCAACCGGCTCAATACCGAAGTGCGCATCCTCACCGTGCTGACCACGCTGTTCATGCCAGCCACGCTGATCGCGGG
The DNA here is from genome assembly GCF_056724105.1 of Zoogloea sp. GDB6. Classification (NCBI taxonomy): domain Bacteria; kingdom Pseudomonadati; phylum Pseudomonadota; class Betaproteobacteria; order Rhodocyclales; family Zoogloeaceae; genus Zoogloea; species Zoogloea sp. GDB6. Next base: position 3,246,894 of record NZ_CM161497.1, read on the forward strand.
CATCTTCGGCATGAACTTCCACGACATGCCACTGCTCGACACACATGACGGCTTTGACATGGCGATGGGCATGATGATTGGCGCCGCGGCACTGATGGCCGCATCGTTCTGGCGCAGAAACTGGCTGCGCACGCGCTGAGTTCAGCGTGTGCGTTTGTTGCTGTCGACTTCGACGAGCTTGACGACGGCCAGGGAGATATTGTCGCCGCCGCCTTTGGCCCGATGGCGTGCCAGTTCGATCAGCGCCGAAGCCGCATCCCGGGGCGACATGCTGGCCAGGATCTGCCCCGTTTCCTCTTCGGTGATGTAGGCCCACAGGCCATCGGAGCACAACAGGAAAGCATCGCCTCCAACCAGCGGCGATGCGTGCCCGAAATCCACCCGCGGCTCCCGCTCCGACCCAAGGCAGGACAGCAATACGTTGCGGTTCGGGTGGCGCAACGCCCCTTCCGGATCGAGCCGTCCCTTACGAACCAGTTCTTCGACCAGCGAATGGTCGATACTGCGGGTCACCAGTTGGCCGGCCCGGAAATGATAAAAGCGCGAGTCCCCGCAATGGGCCCAGTCAGCACGGTCCGGCTGCATCATGAAGACGACCGCCGTACTGTGCGGGTCCTGCTCACTGGTGAAACGGGTGAGCTTGATGACGATATGCGCCTCGTCGACGATGCTGCGCAGCAGGTCGGTTGCACTTTCGGAGGCGGGCGCGAAAGCCTCGAAATTCTGACGGGCCTTCAGGATGACCTGCTCCGCCGCCATCGCACCACCGGAATGCCCACCCATACCATCGGCAAGGACCGCCATCAACGTACCCTTGCGGGTCGGGTGCGCAAAGACGGCAGCCCTGTCCTGCTGCTCGGTCCGATCACCCGTATGCTTGGCCACACAGGCTTCCGCCTGATAGCGCTTCTTGGCTGACGTTGTCTCAGGCACAGCGAAGGACGATGGGTGTGGTTTCAACATAAATGGCATAACCGTAAGAACAGGCCGCCGCCAGCATCTGCGAATACAGCATTCCAGCGTGCCGATCCGTGATCGACGACAACCTCTAATTCAATAATATTAACTGTTAATTTTGGATATACCGGCCCTCCCTTACGCTTTACATAATCTTTCAGAACGTATCCGTGACATTTTCACCATTTTTCGATCGATGTTGAACGGGTATTTTATGCCCCTATCACAAGTACCCATCTCGGTCCGACGTCTGTCAGATAAGCGCCCTACAGTACGAAGCCCCATCCACGTACCGATCAGGGACAACGCCGGTATCGCCACGAAAAGAAACTGCATCCAGCCTTCTGAAATCATTTTCGTCATAATCACCATACATCGGCACGAATGCGCGTCACGGAGCTTTTCCGGCTCGCGCAGGAATCCAGAGACGGAAGCACAAATCCGCCAAGAACGCCCCCCAGCCGCGCCGCCACCGGCAACCGCCTCCGCTGCCAGGCTGGCATGCCGAGCCCGATCTCAACCCCACCGATGATTCCGAAAAGCCTGTGAAGGTGCAACAGGTCAAGGCCCGGCGGCAACGGCCGCTCCACCCGAGCTGCCGCCGGGCATCAGCGCCGGGCTCCAGAGGTTACGCGTTACGCGTCAAGCCGAACAAGGGGCTCCAGCAATGGGGCGCGCCAGCCAGCTCCGGCAGATTGCTCTTGCCGACCACGACGGCCCCCGCCGCCCGCAGCCGGCCGACCACGCAGGCGTCCCGGTCGGTCACATGATCGACCAGCGGCCTGTAGCTGGCGGTGGTACGCAACCCCGGGTGGCAAAGGAATCCTTGAAGGAGATCGGAACGCCCAGCAGCGGCAGACGCTCGCCGACAGCAAGCCTGCCCTCCACGTCCAGCGCGGCCTTGCGCGTGGCCGGAACGTCCACCGTCACAAGCACGTTCAGGCGTGGATTGAAGCGGTCTATACGCTCCAGGCAGCGCTCCAGCAGCTCCGTGGCCGACACCGAAGCGGCCGACACCGCGGCAGCAGCGGACGACGCCGTCCAGTGGAAATCGGGGTCAGGCATGGGGTGCGCTCCTGTGTTGGACACCCGCAGCCCAACAGTTTCGACCCGAACAGCATTTACTCCATCGACATTTTCAGGCACCTGAATGGCGGCATGCCTCGCTACTAAGCAGCCATCCAGCCAAAGGAATCCTCCGTCGCCCCGCTCGGGACGTACTCGCAACCGATCCAGCCGCCGTAGCCCAGGCCACGCAGGTGCTTGAACAGGAAGGGGAAGTTGATCTCGCCTGTGCCCGGCTGATGGCGCCCCGGATTGTCCGCCAGCTGGATGTGGCCGATGCGCGGCAAATGGGTGCCCAGCGTCCGGGCCAGATCGCCCTCCATCACCTGGGCGTGGTAGATGTCGTACTGCAGGAACAGGTTCGGACGTTCTGCCGCATCCAGCAGCGCCAGCGCCGGTACCGTGCGATCCACCATGAAGCCCGGCGTGTCGCGGCTGTTGAGCGGTTCCATCAATACGTGGCGTTCCACCGGGGCCAGGGTATCGGCCGCAAAGCGCAGGTTGTCCACCAGGGTTTCGCGCAGCAGTGCTTCATCGCTATCGGCCGGCCGGAGGCCGGCGAGGCAGTTGATGCGCGGGCATTTCAGTCCTTCCGCGTAGCGCGCCGCTTCCAGCACGCCATCGCGGAACTCGGCGACCCGTTCCGGCAGACACGCGATGCCCCGTTCGCCGCCCGCCCAGTCGCCAGCCGGAAAATTGAACAGCACCACCTCCACCGCCGCGCGCCGGGCGGCATCCACCACCTCGTCGAGGGGAAAGGCGTAAGGAAAATGGAATTCGACCCCCTTGAAGCCGGCTTCCGCGGCTGCCGCGAAACGCTCCAGGAAAGGCTTGTCGAGGAACAGGAAAGACAGATTGGCAGAGAAGCGCAGCATCGCGTAAGTCTCCAGCAGGTGGAAATTGCGTCCGGACAAAGTCTCGACGGTCGCGAGGACCGCCGCGGAAGCCAAACCCGGCCGCCTGATGGGTTATCATGCGCGACTTGACCCCAATAATCCAAGCCCCGCCAATGATCCGCAAACTGCTGCGCCGAGTATTTCGCCGCGCCGCACCTGCCAATGCCCTGCCCGAACCCGCGGTCATCCCCGTCAATCGCCACGGAGTCCGCCGGGAACAAATTTCCCCTGCCGCCAACAAGGTCTGCGCCGTCCTGCAGGAAAACGGGCACAAGGCCTATGTCGTCGGCGGAGCGGTCCGCGACATCATCGTCGGCCAGACGCCGAAGGATTTCGACGTCGCCACCAGCGCCACGCCGGAAGAAGTCCGCGCGTTATTCCGCCGTTCGCGCATCATCGGCCGCCGCTTCAAGATCGTGCACGTGATGAGCGGCCCCGAGACCATCGAGGTGTCCACCTTCCGCGCGATGCAGGATGCTGAATCCGCCGAAACCGACGAACACGGCCGCGTGCTGCGCGACAACGTGTTCGGCTCGATGGCCGAGGACGCCACTCGCCGCGACTTCACCGTCAATGCGCTGTACTACAATCCCACCGACGAAACGGTGGTGGACTACCATCACGGCGTTGCTGACCTGCAGCAGAAGACGCTGCGCATGATCGGCGAACCGCGTGTGCGCTACCGCGAGGACCCGGTGCGCATGCTGCGTGCTGCCCGCCTCGGCGCCAAGCTGGGCCTCACCATCGACCCTGCAGCGCGGGCACCGATCCGCGAGATGGCCAGCCTCCTCGAGAACGTGCCGCCGGCCCGTCTCTTCGACGAGATGCTCAAGCTGCTGATGTCCGGCCACGCAGTCAAGTGCCTCCGCCAGCTGCGCGAAGAAGGCCTGCACCACGGTCTGCTACCGCTGCTCGACGTGATCCTCGAGCAGCCGCTGGGTGAGCGCTTCGTCTGGCTGTCCCTCGAAAACACCGACGAACGGGTCCGCCAGGGCAAACCCGTGTCGCCTGGCTTCCTGTTCGCCACGCTGCTGTGGCACGAAGTGCTGGCCGACTGGGAAGCCCGCAAGGAAAAAGGCGAACATTCCCAGCCCGCGCTGTTCGAGGCGATGGATGCGGTCCTCGATCGGCAGTCCGGCAAGCTCGCCATCACCCGCCGCATCGTCGGCGACATCAAGGAAATCTGGGCCCTGCAGCCGCGCTTCGAGAAGCGCGCCGGCAAGACCCCGTACCGCCTGCTCGAACAACCGCGTTACCGGGCCGGCTGGGACTTCCTGCGCCTGCGCGCCCAGTCCGGCGAGCTCCCGATGGAGCTGCCCGACTGGTGGGACGCCTTTGCCGACGCCAACCCGGACGCCCGCGAAGGCATGCTGGTCCCCGACAAGAGTGGCGCCACCCGTAAGCGTCGGCGCCGCAAGAAGCCCGCGCCGTCTGCAGAATGAGCGACGTAGCAGTCACCCGCGCCTACGTGGCGCTTGGCGCCAACATCGGGGAACCAGTCAAGCATCTGCGGGCCGCCGTCGACGACCTCGGCGCCCTCCCCGGCACCCGGGTCGTGGCCCGCTCGTCCCTGTACCGCAGTGCGCCGGTCGGCCTGCTCAACCAGCCCGATTTCATCAACGCCGTGGTGGCGGTGGACACCGAAATACCGGCGTTGGCGCTGTTGCACCAGCTGCTCGCCATCGAGGCCCGCCACGGCCGCGTGCGCAGCGTGCCCAACGCCCCGCGCACGCTGGACCTCGACCTGCTGCTGTACGGCCAGTTGCAGATGCAGGAAGCCGAGCTCACCCTGCCCCACCCACGCATGCACCAGCGCGCCTTCGTGCTGCTGCCGTTGCTGGAAGTCGCACCGGACATCGTCCTGCCCGTCCTCGGCCTTGGACAGGATTTCCTGCCGTCCGTCGCCGACCAGGCCATCACCCGCACCGAGCCCCTCTGAATGCCGACCTGGATCCAGACTGCCCTGCTGCTGTCGGCCTCCAACATCTTCATGACCTTCGCGTGGTACGGCCACCTGAAGAACCTGGCCACCTCGCCCTGGTACGTGGCAGCCTTCATCAGCTGGGGCATCGCGCTGTTCGAATACCTGCTGCAGGTGCCCGCCAACCGCATCGGCGCACAGGAACTCAACCTCGCCCAGTTGAAGATCATGCAGGAGGCGATCACCCTCACGGTGTTCGTTCCCTTCGCGCTGCTCTACATGCAGCAACCCCTCAAGCTTGACTATCTGTGGGCTGCCCTGTGTATCCTAGGGGCTGTCTACTTCATATTCCGGGCCTGAAAGGCGGAGCAAGCCATGCTCGAAAAAGCGCGCTACATTGTTGTCGAAGGCCCCATCGGCGCAGGCAAGACCACACTCGCCCGACGCTTGGCCGACCGCCTGAGCGCAGAACTGCTGCTCGAAAACCCCGCCGCCAATCCGTTTCTCGGGCGCTTCTACCAGAACATCGAGCGCTGGGGCCTGGCAACGCAGATCGCCTTCCTGTTCCAGCGCAGCGAGCAACTCGCCGCCTTCGATCACGAGCACAACCCCCAGCGCCGGGTGGTCTCCGATTTCCTGCTCGACAAGGACCCTCTGTTCGCCGAGCTGACGCTGGCCGAAGACGAACTGCATCTCTACCGGCAACTCTACGCCCGCCTCAAGCCAACGGTCCGCAAACCCGACCTGGTTATCTACCTGCAGGCCCAGCCTGAAGTCCTGGTCGAGCGCGTACGCAAACGCGGCGTGGAAGCCGAGCGCAAGCTCAGCGAACCCTACGTGGAACGGGTCGCCCAGCGCTACGCGAATTTTTTCCATCACTACGATGCCGCGCCGCTGTTCATCGTCAATGCCGAGTCCCTCAACCCCGTGGACAAAGCGGAAGATTTCGAACTGCTGTATTCCCGTCTGCTCGCCATGCGCAGCTACCGGGAATTCTTCGGCTACGCCGGCTGACGCCCACGCCCCGCTCCCGCCTTACGCTTTTGCTTTCTTTGCTGCCGCACCCTCTTGTGCCCTGCACAAGATTGGGGTTAACTGCCGCCGCGAGGAGGACCTGCCATGAGCTATCTGCAAGATAACGACAAACCCGTGACCCTTTTCGAGCTCGGCAAGATGCGCGCCGAGGGTCGCAAGATCACCATGCTCACCGGTTACGACGCCAGCTTCGCCGCACTGCTGGAACGCAACGGCGTGGACGTGATCCTGATCGGAGACTCCCTCGGCAACGTGCTGCAGGGACAGAAGACCACGCTGCCGGTAACCATGGAGCACATGGTCTATCACACCGAGTGCGTGGCCCGCGGCTGCAACCGCCCGCTGATCGTCACCGACCTGCCCTTCGGCAGCTACACCGAGAACCCTGCCCAGGCCATGCGCAACTCGGCGCGCCTGATGGCGGCCGGAGCGCAGATGGTCAAGCTCGAAGGCGGCGCCTTCATGGCCGAGACCGTACGTTTCCTGGTCGAGCGGGGCGTGCCGGTGTGCGCCCATATCGGCCTCACGCCGCAATCCGTCCATCAGCTCGGCGGCTACCGCGTGCAAGGTCGCAGCGAGGAAGCCGCGGCGACCCTCAAGGCCGACGCACTGGCCCTTGAACAAGCCGGTGCAGCGATGGTCGTGCTGGAGATGGTGCCCTCGACCCTGGCCGCCGACGTCACCGCCAGTCTGACGTCGATGGCGACCATCGGTATCGGCGCCGGTGTGGACTGCCACGGTCAGGTGCTGGTACTGCACGACCTGCTGGGCGTCTTCCACGGCAAGCGTCCGCGTTTCGCCAAGAATTTCATGGACGGCGCAACGAGCATCGACGAGGCCGTCGGCCGCTACGTCACCGACGTCAAGGCGGGCCGCTTCCCCGGCCCCGAACACAGCTACTGAAAGCCTTCAATGCAGACCCATCACACCATCGCCGGCCTGCGCGCGGCCCTTGCCGGGGCCGCGCGCGTCGCCTTCGTCCCCACCATGGGAAACCTCCACGACGGCCACATCGCGCTGATGCGCGAAGCACGCACGCGGGCCGACGTGGTGGTGGCGAGCATCTTCGTCAATCGTCTGCAGTTCGGTCCCAGCGAGGATTTCGACAAATACCCGCGCACACTGGCCGACGACTCGGCACGCCTCGAGGCAGCCGGCGTGGACTTCCTGTTCGCCCCGGATGAAAAGGAGATGTACCCCGCGCCCCAGCACTATCACGTCGAGCCCGACCCGGCCCACGTGAACATCCTGGAAGGTGCGGTGCGGGCCGGTCACTTTGGCGGCGTCGCCACAGTGGTCCTGAAACTGTTCAACATCGTGCAACCTGACGTGGCGCTGTTCGGCAAGAAGGACTACCAGCAATTGATGGTGTTGCGGAACATGGTCCGCGAACTGGCCCTGCCCATCGAGATCATCGCCGGCGAGACCATCCGTGCCGCCGACGGCCTCGCCCTTTCGTCGCGCAACGGTTACTTGAGCGCCGCCGAACGGGCCGAGGCACCGCGCCTCAACCGGCAACTGGTATGGATCCGCGAACGCATCGCCGCTGGCGAGCGGGACTTTCTGAAACTGGAAACCGAAGCTACTGCCGAACTCGCCGCCCACGGCTGGCGGCCCGACTACATCACTGTCCGGCGGCGCAGCGATCTGCAGGCCCCGGGTAAGGACGGTGAAGCGCTGGTGGTACTAGGTGCAGCGCGACTGGGCGCCACCCGCCTAATCGACAATCTGGAGATTTGAGCGCAAATGAAGAAGGGCGGCCCGAACGGACCGCCCTTCTTCATTTTACGTTGTCGCGTGGTGAAAACTCGCAGCCACCCGGGCGTCGCCTTGCTCACCCCGGCGCTCAACCTGCCCAAAGGCCTCAGCGAGCGCTAGGCATTGACGGATATCCTCGATGAGAAATTCGCGCAGGCTAACCGCCAGGCTAAATTCACTCACCTCGAGCTGCGCCGTACAAGCGAGCCGGATCTCCTGCAGCACGGATGGATAAACCGGGTCCTGAACCAGCAGACTGGCCAGACGGGCCTTCAGATGCGGAACCTGTGGCTGTGGCACCAACCCCTGATCGAGCCCCCGGCAGGAGTGCAGGATCTGTTCGCGCACGAGCCGATACTGCCCCATGGCCTGGGCAGCGAACATCCGTGTCAGCAGGATTTCCCATTCCTTAGCCAGGCGCCTCTGCTCTGCCTTACGTTCACGCCAAGTCTGAACAGCGATGACAGCCAGCGCAAACACGCCGAAACCACCAATCAATACGATGAGCATGATGCACCTCACTCCGACTTCAATTACTCTGACACCTCAAGAGTAAGCAGCGGCCAGAATGAGCAGTGCCCAAAAAATCACGATGCGCGACGTGCTGCACCGTTTTTCAATGCCGGCGTGAATTGGCTCACACCCCGGCGAGGGGGCTCGAACGCAGCCAGTACTGTCTCCGGGCATGTGGAAAAGCCCACCGGACGGCACGGGGTCACCTACCCACTCCGCCTCCCCGAAAGTGGCGCACAGCGGCTTGCACTCTTGCGCTCTTCCACCCAAGCTATACACTCTGACTAGCCTGTAGCAGAGGGCTGCAGGCCCTGAGGAGGCGAACAATAAGGAGGGTTCAAGACAATGGCTGCAACGGTTCAACAGATTCTTCAAGCCAAGGGCTCCGCCTGCCACGCAGTGACACCCGACACGACCGTGTTGCAGGCCCTCCACCTGATGGCCGAACATAACGTGAGCGCGGTTCTGGTCATGGAAGGCGAACGGCTGGCCGGTATCTTTACGGAGCGCGACTACGCCCGAAAGGTCGTCCTCAAGGGACTGGCTTCCAAAGACACCAAGGTCGGCGACCTGATGACGCCCAACGTGCTCACCGTCTCTCCCACCCATACGGTGGACGACTGCATGTGCATCATCACCAACAATCACGTGCGACACCTTCCGGTGGTAGATCACGGCAAAGTGGTCGGCATCGTCAGCATCGGCGATGCGGTGAAATCAGTGATGGAACAGCAGCAAGCCACCATCAATCACCTGGCCGGTTACATCGCGGGTGATCTAGCCACCTGAAATCCTGTCCGCGGGCCCGGGGTAACCGCCTCAAGGCCCGCCTCGTTCCTCGCCAAGCAAGGACCACGTCGCAGGAAAACGCACCACAACGGCCAGCCCGTATCCACCTTCCCGTGGCAGGCCAGGTTCGAAGTCCAGCCGGGCACCGGCAATCTCGACAATTCGGGCGACGATTGACAAGCCCAGTCCGCAACCATCCGCATCATTGCCAGCCCCCCGCGCAAAGCGGGTCAGCATCTGCTCGCGCTGCTCCGGCGCAATGCCTGGGCCATTGTCGGCCACCCTCAGCGTGGCCGTATCGGCATCGACCTGCACGATGACGTGCCCCCCTTCGGGTGAATAGCGCAGCGCGTTGTCCACCAGGTTCCGTATCAACACCTCCAGCCACCAGCGGTTGCCACTGACCACAAGGCCGCGCCCTGGCTCGAGCTCCAGACTCTGCCCACGGCGCAAGGCCTGGGGCGTCAGAATGGAGCACACGGTTTCCGCAAGTTCGGCGAGGTCCACCGGGTTGTCCGCCACACCTCGCCCTTCCGGGTCCAGGCGCGCCAACGTCAGCAGCTGCTCCACCAGATGGGTCATGCGCTCGACACCCGACAGGACCTGGTCCAGCGCGTGGGAACGGACGCCCTCGTCAGCCGCCCTGCGCGCCACCTGGGCCTGGATCTTGACGGCCGCGAGCGGGGTACGCAGCTCATGGGCTGCATCGGCGGTGAAGCGCCGCTCATGGTCAAGCACTTCAGCCACCCGGAACACCAGCGCATCGAGCGAACCGACCAGCGGCGCAATCTCCTCCGGCAGCGCCCCATCGACCTGCACCGGCACCAGCCGGCGCGCATCCAGCCCCCCTACCGCCGTGGCGACGGCCTGTACCGGCCGCAGGGCACGGCCCACCACCGCCCAGATCGCGACGGCGATCAGCGGCAAGCCGAACAGGATAGGCAGCAGCAGATGCAGGGCCACCTCACCGGCCAGGCGATAGCGTGCGCTATGGTTCTGGCCGACGATCACCCGATAGGGGCTGTGGCCATGGTCGATGGTGACGAAGCGCCACAATTCACCATCGAGCTCATGTTCATCGAAGCCAGTCTGCAGGGTCACCGGCTGCTCCGGCATCTCTGCAGAGCGCACCAGCAATTGCCAGTGGCCCTTATCGTCGTGCATCAGGGCCTGAAAGGCTACCGGCAACTGGTAGGCATGCTGGTGCTCCGCCATCTCCTGGGCGACCTGGGGCGACTGCCCGGCCGCCACAATGGCCAGCAGAGTTTCCGCCACCTGCATGAGCTGGGCATCGAAGAGCTCGTCGGCCTCCTCGTGGGCAATCCGGAAGGCCACCACGGCCGACAGGCTCCACAAGACCGCGACGGCCACGATCAACATCGCCACCAGACGGCGGCGCAGGGAGTAGACGGAGCGGGCCGCCGTCACCGGGGCGCCTCGTCCACCATGTAGCCCACACCGCGGACGGTGCGGATCAGCTCGCTACCGAGTTTGCGGCGCAGATGGTGGATATGTACCTCCAGCGCATTGCTCTCCACCGCATCACCCCACGCGTAAAGCTGTTCATCGAGCACCCGGCGAGTCAGCACCCTCCCCGCGGCATCGAGCAGCATGCGCAGCAGTTCGAACTCTTTGCCGGTCAACAGCACCGACTCACCCTTCAGCGTCACCGTACGGGCAGCCGGATCGAGCGTCAGCTCACCATGGCGCAGGCAACTGTCCGCCCGCCCCTGGGAACGCCGGACCAACGCCCGCAAACGGGCCGCCAGCTCATCCAGATCGAAGGGTTTGACGACGTAATCGTCCGCCCCCTGATCGAGGGCCCGGACCTTGTCCGCCACCTGATCGCGGGCCGTCAGCACCAGCACGGGCACGGGATTACCGGCGGCACGCAGCGTTGCCAGCACGGCGACACCGTCCTTGCGCGGCAGGCCAAGATCGAGCAGCACCGCGGCAAAGCTCTCACAACCCAGTGCGGCCAGTGCGGCCTCCCCGTCGCGGACCCAGTCCACCACGAAGCCGGCGCCCGTGAGCCCAGCCTTCACGCCATCACCCAGCAGGCGGTCATCCTCAACCAGCAGAACACGCATCCGAGCGGCTCCTTCAAACGACAGGCAACTTGAAAATGAAAACAGCCACAGGAGAGGACATCCCTCTCCTGTGGCTGAACAGGATCGCACAAGTCGGCACACATCCCGGTGATCACGTCCTCCAGCGAAGTCCGTGATCACTCTAGTTCGCGTCCCTTAGGAAATCCTTATCACCGGATCCTTATCGCGTCGACCTCTCAGAAGCTCAGGCGATAAGACGCACCGGTCGGCCCAAGCATCCAGTTACCGGCCCGCACGCCGACATACGCCCCCACCGCATCCCAGGCCAGATCCTTCCACGAAAAGCGGTTGCAATCCTGCTGGGAGTCGTAGATCTCCTTGGCCACGCCGGGAGCCAGCGCCAGGCCAAAGGCCGTCCACGGATCGGACGACAACCGCGACGCACCGACACCAAGCGCAGCGGAAACGCCAAAATGCGCCGCTTTGTCGCTGCCGCCCCAGTCGTCATGGTAGCGGCCGCAGGCCTCGGCAGAGCCGGTCAGGCCGGCAAGAATCATCAGGGTTGCCAGGATTTTCAAGCTGAACCTCGTTGGGAAATTGAATACCGCCCGCATGATACGGGAGTCCCAAACAGCATCAACGGGTTTCAGCCATCAGGCACACGGCCCCTACAGCGGGCGCTGGACACTCAGGGCACCACGGATCTGGCCCAACTGGTAATCCACGGCCCGATCGTGCGGGTAACTGCGCGCCAATTGTTCCTTCAGCGCCGCATCCAGCCCCTCTCGTGCGCCGTGGCAGGCCAGGCATACGTCCCCGACCGGGATGGCCTTGATATAACGATAGACCTGCTTGCCGTTCTCACTGATGACCTCTCCAGCCTCGAGCGTGTCGGGTTTTTCGCCATTGGCCGCACGGATGTTGAACTCGGCCAGTTGGCGCGCCTCCCAGACATCAGGCGCGCCCCGCTCCGGGTTACGCGTTTTGAGGCTCACGCGGCGCATCTGCCAGCCAGTCTTGGCGGACTGCTCCTTGATCAACTGCGGAGCCTTGTCCTTGCAGACGGGGATCGCGTCCACCGCGCCCTTTGCGACAACGGTTTCCTTCATCATCGCGACCACCTTCGGCAGCACCGGCAGTGCCTGCGTACGGGTGTCGAGCTTGAGCGCCTCCAGGTCCTGGGCCTGGACGTTGACGGCGATACAGGCAAGAGTCACAAGGGAAAAGCGGAGCATGACGGACCTCGTTAATTAGAAAAAACTAATATATACGATGTCATGCCGCCGGCACCAGCGGAGGGAACCTGTACCTTCCTTATCGGACCAACATTAACCCCCCATCACCAACGTCGGGAGATCGTCATGGAATCGCACATCCACAACATCGCCAACCTGTTCGCCCAGCTCGGGCTGCCCAGTGAAAGCAGTGCCATCGATGCCTTCATCGCCGCCCATGCGCCGCTGCCCCACGATGTTCCCTTGAGCCAGGCGCCTTTCTGGTCCCCTGTCCAGGCGGCCTTCCTGAAGAACGAGATTGCCGAGGATGCCGACTGGAGCGCAGTGATCGATACCCTCGACGTCCAGTTGCGGCAGTCGGCTGAAGCTTAGCTCTGCAGCAGGAAGCGCCGGGGATCGATGCCCCACTTCTCCGGCGTTTCAGCGGAAACGATCCGGTCTACATTTCCCGGCCGCCGGGACAGGTCGATCACCTCGGGCTTGGTATACCCGTTCGAGCGGGTTGAGAAGAAGATCCGTACCCGCGGGGTCAGCAGGCTGCCTTCGTTCTGCTCGATGACCACCCCGAGCCGCCCCGACTCGAGGCGTATCAGGCTACCCACCGGATAGATGCCGACGCAACGCATGAAAGCCTGCAGCAGCTTCTGATCGAAGTGGTCTGCGCTCCACTCCCACATCTTGCGCAGCGCCTCGGCAGCCGGCAGTCCCTTGTGATAGCAGCGGTCGGCAGTGATCGCGTCGTAAACATCGACGATCGCCGCCATCCGCGCCATCGTTGAAATCGCATCACCGGACAGCTTGTCGGGATAGCCATGCCCATCCAGGCGCTCGTGGTGATGGCGCGTGATGTCCAGCGGCACCGGACCGATGCCCGGTGTTTCGAGCAGCACCGAGTGGCCGTCGCCGGGATGGCGCTTGATCATCTCGAACTCGGCGTCCGTCAGACGGCCAGGCTTGTTCAGCACCGCATCGGGTACCCGCATTTTGCCGATGTCGTGCAACAGGCCGCCGATCCCGCCCTGGCGCAGCTCGTCGCCAGACAGGCCGAGGGAGCGGCCGAAGGCGATCATCAGCGTGCAGACGCTGACCGAATGCAGGAAGGTGTAGTCGTCTTTGTTCTTGATGCCGATGAGGCCGAGCAGCGCCCCGCTGTTACGCAGCACGGACCCCGTGATCGCCTCGACCACCGGTTCGGCATCCTCCAACGATACCGCCCGCCCCAGACGTACATCGCGCATCATCGTGCGCACGACCTTGTGAGCCTGCTCATGCACCTTGCGCGCACGGGCCATCTCCTCATGCAGCGACACCCGCAGCACGTGATCGTCGGGAGTGGCGAGCACAGCCTGGAGTTCCTGCTCGACCGCGGCCTGAACTTCCGACGCGGCCACCGCCTCGATATCATCCAGGCCGCGAGCCGTGTCGATGTAAACATGCTGGATGCCAGCATCGACGATGCGGCGCAAGTCTTCGCCCTTGAGCATGAACTGGGCGCGCCAGAACGGGTGGGACATCCAGTCCCCGCACAGTTCGTGGACGAACATTCCCGCCTTAAGGCGGTTGACGGAGATTTTCTTTAGCATTCGAATTAAACAAATTTAACATTTTTATTATTTAAGACTCAGGTTCTCACAAAAGGCTGAAATCGTCACTTCCCAACTCAGGCATCTCGAAACCGATCGTGATGAATTCCATGCTCCCGTGCTGCAAAGCACAAGATATACAAACGCTATAATCCCAACTCCCTAAGCCGCTTACAGTCAATCGTTCATGGACATCATCCTGCTTCTCAAGGCCCTGATCCTCGGTGTGGTCGAAGGCCTCACCGAGTTTCTGCCGATCTCCAGCACCGGCCACCTGATTCTGGCCGGTGATCTGCTCGACTTCAATGACGACCGGGGCAAGCTGTTTGAAATCGTCATCCAGTCCGGCGCCATCCTGGCCGTCGTATGGGAGTTCCGTGAGCGCATCATCAGCACCTTTTCCGGCCTGGGCCGCCAGCGCGAGGCCAACCGGTTGGTCCTCAACCTGTTCATCGCCTTCCTACCGCTGGCCATCCTCGGGCTGGCTTTCGGCAAGAAGATCAAGGCTGTGCTGTTCGCCCCGCTGCCTGTGGCCACGGCCTTCATCGTCGGAGCCTTCGTGATTCTGTGGGCCGAGCGGCGCGACCACCGCATCCGCATCGAAACTGTCGATGACATGCGCCCCCTGGATGCCCTCAAAATGGGTATCGCCCAGGCTTTCGCGCTGATCCCCGGCACCTCCCGCTCCGGCTCGACGATCATCGGCGGCATGCTCTTCGGCCTGTCCCGCAAGGCGGCGACCGAGTTCTCCTTCTTTCTCGCCATCCCGACCCTTGGCGTCGCGACTATCTACGAACTCTACAAGGAACGCGCCCTGCTCAATGCCGACGACATCGGCATGTGGATCGTCGGTTTCATCGCAGCCTTCGTCTCGGCCTTTTTCTGCGTACGCTGGCTGTTGCGCTACATCTCCAGCCATGACTTCGTGCCGTTTGCGTGGTACCGCATCGCCTTCGGCATCATCGTGCTGGCGACCTGGCATTTCGGCCTCGTGGAATGGACAGCCCACTGACGCCTGCGCCCACGGCAGCTTCAGTTCCCGAAGCTGCCGCACCCGTACAAACGAGCCGGCAGTTGCTGGACCTCCACGACACCCGTCGTTCCCGTACGCTGCCGCTCAAGCTGTACCTGCCCGAAGGTCGGGCGCCACTGGGTTTGATCCTGTTCTCCCACGGGCTCGGCGGCTCCCGCGACGGCGGGGCCGGCTGGCTGGCCCACTGGAGCAGTCAGGGCTTTGCGGCTCTCGCCGTGCAACACCCAGGCAGCGACGCGAGCCTGCTGCGCAACAATTCGCCCCTCGGCCTGCGCCATGCCCTCAAGGCTGCGATGAACCCCGAAGAACTCGCCCGCCGCGCCGAGGACATCCGTTTCGTCCTCTCTCGCATCGGTCGTGATCCTGCGCTAGCCGCCATTGCGGACGTTCGGAGCATCGGCCTGTCGGGTCACTCCTTCGGCGCTGTCACGGTCCAGTTGCTGGCCGGCGAGCGCCGCCCGCAGCAGCCGTCCTTCACCCTCGATCCACGCGTACAGGCGGTCCTCGCCTTCAGCCCGTCCGCCCGCTTTTCGGACCAGGGCCCCAGCCTCGACCACCGTTTCGGCGGCATCCACCTGCCCTTCTTCAGCATCACCGGCAGCCGCGACGACGGCATGGGCTTGTCCGACATCACCGCTGCGAACCGCGAACTACCCTACCGCCATATGCCGGCCGGCGAGAAATACCTGCTCGTCTTCGCCGGTGGCAACCACCTGGATTTCGCCGGACAAGCCAGCCCAGCAGAGGGCGCCGTATTCCGTCTCCGCCGCGAGCCGGCCCCGTTCCAGCATGCACTGCTCGCCGCATCTACCGCGTTCTGGCAGGCTTACCTGGCCGGGGACGACGAGGCCCGCTGCTGGCTCACCACAGCGCTGCCGCAGCAACTGCGCAGCGACGACCGTTTCGAATACAAATGATCATCTACCTCCACGGCTTCCGTTCCGGCCCCGAATCCTGGAAGGCCCGCAGCCTGCGCGCCCGCGTAGCAGAACATGGCTTGACCGACGCCTTCTGGTGCGAACAGCTACCGGTTTCGGCCCATGACGCCATCGCACTGATCGACGCCCAGATCGCCCGCTGCACCAGTACTCCAACGCTGGTCGGCAGCTCCCTCGGCGGCTACTACGCCACCCACCTCGCGGAGAAGCACGGCCTGCAGGCGGTGCTGGTCAACCCAGCCGTCATCGCGCCCCTGTCCCTGTCCGCCTACCTGGGGCCGCAGACGCACATGTACACCGGAGAGACCTTCGATTTCACCCAGGCCCACATCGACGAACTGCGGACCATCGAAGTCCCGGTGATCACGCGCCCGGAGCGCTACTGGCTGATGGTGGAAACCGGTGACGAAGTCCTCGACTACCGCCACGCGGTGGCCCGCTACGCTGGCAGCCGGCAGACGGTGCTGGAGGGCGGCGACCACTGCTTCACGCGCTGGGACGACTACCTGGACCCGATCCTGCAATTCGCCGGGCTGCTGCCATGAGCGGAGGTTTTGACGCCCGCCGTTTCAAAGCCCTCGAACGCAGCGGCTTCAACCGCATCGCTGGGCGCTACGCCGATGGCGCGCCACTAAGGGCCGGACTGCAGCAGGCGCTGCTTGATCTGGCAGCACTGCACCCTGGCAAGCATGTCCTCGACCTGGCCGCCGGCCCCGGCCTGCTGGCCCGCGACGCCGCGCGCCACGTCGCACCCAACGGCTGGGTGCTGGCCAGCGACATCGCCGAAGGCATGCTGGCCGAAGGCCTGCGCCGCGCAACCGATGAAGGCCTTTCCGATCTGATCGCTGCAGCCTGCGACGCCGAACACCTGAGCTTTGCCGACCACAGCTTCGACGTGACGCTGCTGGGCCTCGGCCTTTTCATCTTCCCGGACCCGGCGCTGGCCCTGGCGGAGATCCGGCGGGTCCTGAAACCCGGCGGACGCCTGGCCCTGTCCGTGTGGGGGCTACGGCAGGACGTGCCCCTGATCCACTGCGCCCAGGACTGCATCGCACGCCTTCTGCCCGCCCCGAAGGTCGAACGACCCTCGGTGTTCCGTTTCGGTGACCCTGAGGCGCTGAACGCCCTGCTGGCGTACGCTGGCTTCTCCGGCATCCGTATCGAAGCCTGTCCCGTCACCTGCCATTTCGACACGTCGATCGCCTATTGGCAGGCCTTCCTCGACCTGGCCGGCGGCGCCGCGGAAGCCCTGTCACGGCTACCCGACGAAACACGACAGCGCCTGCAGGACGCCGTCGCCGACGAACTCGCCCCCCACCGCGACGCCGACGGCTACACGCTGGAGAGCACCGTCCTCGTCGCCAGCGCCCACCGCTAGGCCTCGTCCGGGTTTCCCTTCAGCACGCCAAAGCGCGCCAGCGTGCGCTCCCGGGCCTGGGCGTGATCCACGATGGGGGCCGGATAGTCCTTGCCGATCACGCAGCCGGCCAGTTGCTGGTCGATCGGCGGCATGGTCCACGGCGCATGGATGAACTTGGCCGGCACCTTGGCCAGCTCCGGCAGGTAGCGGCGGATGAAGGCCCCGTCGGGATCGAACTTTTCCGATTGAGTGACCGGATTGAAGATGCGGAACCAGGGCTGTGCATCGCAACCGGTGGACGCCGCCCACTGCCAGCCGCCGTTGTTGGCAGCGAGGTCGAAGTCGTTGAGATGCTCGGCGAAGAAGGCCTCGCCACGCCGCCAGTCGATGCCCAGATCCTTGGTCAGGAAGGACGCAACGATCATCCGCAGGCGGTTGTGCATGAAACCACTATGCAGGATCTGGCGCATCGCCGCATCGACAATCGGATAACCGGTGCGCCCTTCACGCCAGGCCGCGAACCACTCCGGCCTGTCGTCCCAGCGCACCTGGTCATACTCCGGCCGGAAGCTGGCGTTCACCACATGGGGGTGATGCCACAGGATCTGGAAGTAGAAGTCCCGCCAGATCAGCTCCGACAGCCAGGTTTCCGCCCCCTCGCCGCCCAGCTCGAAGGCCGACCGCGCCAACTCACGGATAGACACCGTGCCGAAGCGCAGATGCACCGACAGGTAGGACACGCCCTTCTGCGCCGGAAAGTCGCGCTTCGCCTTGTAGCGGGCGATACGCTTCAGGAAATCGTCGAACAGGCGGTGCCCACCGCCCATGCCGGGCGCAATGCCAAGCTCGCGCAGATTGGTTCCCTCGAAGCCCAGTTCAGCGAGGCCGGGCATCACCTCGCCGGCCGGCCACGGCGCAAGTCGCGCCATGTATTTCTCGACTGGATACGACTTGAGGTGAAAGGGCGTCAGCGCCTTCAACCAAGCTCGTTTATAAGGGGTAAACACAGAGAACGGCGAATTACCCTGAGTCAGGACCTCGCTCTTTTCGAAGATCACCTGGTCCTTGAAGTCGGCAAAGCCGATATCCAGCACACGCAGACGCTCCGCAACCTCCGTGTCGCGCTCGATTACCGCCGGCTCGTAATCCCGATTCACGTACACCGCGTTCACGCCAAGGGAGGCCGCCAGTGCCGGAATCACCTCGCGGGCCGGTCCACTCCGAACAATCAAGCCACTACCACGGGCGCGCAGCACGCCATCCAGTTCGACGACACTCGCATGGATGAACTCCACTCGCCGATCGCATCGCCCCGGCAGACGGTCGAGAATTTCGGTGTCGAAGACAAAGGCGCAGAAGACCTGATCGTGATGCTTCAGCGCGTGGTAGAGCGCCGCATGGTCGAAGTCGCGCAGATCGCGGCGGAACCAGACGAGAGCAGAGGACATGGACGAAACTTGAACCGGGGAACGCACAGAGGGCGAAGCATGCCTCAAATTTGCCGCCATAATCCCCCTACATTCCCGACCTCGGCTTAAAATACGCCCGTGACTACGACGACCATCAACCTCACCGATCATTTCCTGATCGCCATGCCTGCCATGGCCGATCCGAACTTCACGCGCACGCTCACCTACATCGCCGAGCATAACGAGAACGGCGCGATGGGCGTCATCGTCAACCGGCCAACCGACATGCGCCTGTCCACGCTGTTCGAACGCATCGACATCCCGTTCGAGCAGCCGGACTTTGCCGATCTGCCGGTCTATTTCGGCGGCCCCGTGCAGTCCGACCGCGGCTTCGTGCTGCACCGTCCGGCCGGCAAATGGCACTCGACGCTCAAGGTCAGTGACGACATCGGCCTTACCAGCTCCCGCGACGTGCTGCAGTCCCTGGCTGCCGATGGCGAGCCCGCCGAAGTGCTGGTCGCCCTCGGCTACGCCGGCTGGTCCGCCGGCCAGCTTGAGCACGAACTGACGCAAAACGCCTGGCTCACCGTGCCGGCCGACCTGAGCATCGTCTTCGACCTGCCCCCCGAGGAACGCCTGGCCGCCGCCATGCAGCTGCTCGGCATCGATTTCGCCCAACTGTCCGACACCGCCGGTCACGCGTGAGTACTGTCCTCTGCTTTGATTTCGGCCTCGCGCGCATCGGGGTGGCAGTGGGAGAGACGGAAACCAGCCACGCCCACCCGCTCACCGCGATTGCCGAGGAAGCCAACGCAGCCCGCTTTGCCGCCATCGAAAAACTGCTGGCCGAGTGGAAACCCGCGTCCCTGGTGGTCGGCCTGCCGACCCATCTGGACGGCTCCGAGCACGCCATGACGGCCCGCTGCCGCCGTTTCGCCAACCAGCTCCACGGCCGTTACGGCCTGCCCGTGGCCTTGGTGGACGAACGCCTGTCCTCCGCCGAAGCGGAAGAGCTCCTTTCCGAAGCCGGTCACCATGGCTGGCGCAAGCAAAAGCCGCGACTGGATTCCGCAGCCGCCCAGATCATCCTGCTCCAGTACTTCGAAAGTGCCAAACATGCAGCTTCCTGAAGCCGAACAGCTCATCGGCGCGCTGGCCGAATTGATGCGCCCCCATGTTTCCCCCGACACCTGCCTGGTCGGCATCCACACCGGTGGCGTGTGGCTGGCCGAGCGCCTGCACGCACTGCTGGGCCTGTCGCAACCGCTGGGCAGCATCGACGTGAGCTTCTACCGGGACGACTACTCCGCCAAGGGACTGCACCCTCAGCCCCAGGGCTCCAAGATCCCCTTTGACGTGGAAGGCACCCACATCGTCATCGTCGATGACGTGCTGTACACCGGCCGCACCACCCGCGCGGCCCTCAACGAACTCTTCGACTACGGCCGCCCGTCCCACGTGGACCTGGCCGTGCTCGTCGATCGCGGCGGACGCGAGCTGCCCATCGCCGCGAGCTTTTGTGCCCTGACCCTGCCGGAACCCCTGCCGGCCGGGCAAAACCTCCAACTTGAGCGCGACGACTCCGGCGCCCTCACCCTGAGGCTGATCCATGCGTAATCCCCAACTAAACAAGCACGGCGAGCTGCAGCACCTGCTGACCCTCGACGGCCTGCCCCGCGGCATCATCACCCAGATCCTGGATACCGCAGCCCCGTTCACCGAGGTGGCCGAGCGCGAGGTCAAGAAACTCCCGCTGCTGCGCGGCAAGAGCGTCTTCAACCTGTTCTTCGAGAACAGCACGCGCACCCGCACCACCTTCGAGATCGCCGCCAAGCGCCTGTCCGCCGACGTCATCAACCTCAACGTGTCCACCTCGTCCACGAAAAAGGGCGAGACCCTGCTCGACACCGTGGACAATCTCTGTGCGATGCAGGCCGACATGTTCGTGGTGCGCCACGAATCCAGCGGCGCGCCCTACCTGATCGCCCAGCACCTGGAGAACACCGGCCGCGACCACATCCACGTGGTCAATGCCGGCGACGGCCGCCACGCGCACCCGACCCAGGGCCTGCTGGACATGTACACGATCCGGCACTACAAGAAGGAATTCCACAACCTCACCGTCGCCATCGTCGGCGACGTGTTGCACTCCCGCGTCGCCCGCTCCCAGATCGCCGCGCTGACCACCCTCGGCGTGCCCGAAGTGCGCGTCATCGGCCCCAAGACCCTGCTCCCGACCGATGTCGAGAAGATGGGCGTGCGCGTCTGCCACAGCATGGAAGAAGGCCTCAAGGGCGTGGACGTGGTGATGATGCTGCGCCTGCAGAACGAACGCATGAACGGCGCGCTGCTGCCCAGCCCGCAGGAATTCTTCAAGGTCTGGGGCCTCACCGCCGAGAAGCTGGCGCTGGCCAAGCCCGACGCCATCGTGATGCACCCGGGCCCGATGAACCGTGGCGTCGAGATCGACTCCGCCGTTGCCGACGGCGGACAGGCCGTGATCCTGCCTCAGGTCACCTTCGGCATCGCGGTCCGCATGGCCGTGATGAGCATGCTCGGCAGCCACTGAATCGGATTCGCACGATGACCATCCACATCAAGAATGGCCGCCTGATCGATCCGGCCAACAAGATCGACGCCCTCCAGGACCTCTTCATCGCCGACGGCAAGATCGTCGGCGTCGGCACCGCGCCTGAAGGTTTCACCGCCGCCCGCACCATCGACGCCACCGGCTACGTGGTTGCTCCCGGCCTCATCGACCTGGCTGCCCGGCTGCGTGAGCCCGGCTTCGAATACAAGGCCACGCTGGAATCCGAAATGGACGCCGCGATGGCCGGCGGGATCACCAGTCTGGCCATCCCGCCCGACACCGACCCGGTGCTGGACGAACCCGGCCTCGTCGAGATGCTGTGCTACCGCGCCAAGAAGCTCAACCGCGCCCACGTGTACCCGGTCGGCGCGCTGACCATCGGCCTCAAGGGCGAACAGCTGTCCGAGATGGCCGAGCTGGTGGAAGCCGGCTGCGTGGCCTTCAGCCAGGCCAACGTGCCCATCCTCGACACCCGCGTGCTGGGCCGTGCCATGCAGTACGCCGCCACCTTCGGCTTCCGCGTGTGGCTGCAGCCGATGGACCCCTACCTGTCGAAGGGCGGCGTCGCCCACGACGGCGAGGTCGCGTCCCGCCTGGGCCTGCCCGGCATCCCGGCCAGCGCCGAGATCGTCGCGCTGTACACCTACCTGCGCCTGGCCCGCCAGACCGGCGCCCGCCTGCACATCACCCGCGTGTCCTGTGCCAAGAGCCTCGACCTGATCGAGAAGGCCCGCACCGACGGCGTGGACGTCACCTGCGACGTGGCCGCCCACCACCTGCACCTGAGCGACCTGGACATCGGCTACTTCAACCCGCACTGCCACGTGGTGCCGCCGTTCCGCGGCCAGCGCGACCGCCTCGCACTGTCCAAGGCGCTGGCCGACGGTCGCATCAACGCGATCTGCTCGGACCACACCCCGGTGGACGACGACGCCAAGCAGGCGCCATTCAGCGAATCCGAGCCCGGCACCACCGGCCTCGAACTGCTGCTGCCGCTGACCCTCAAGTGGGCTCAGGAGCATCAATTGCCGCTGATCGACGCCGTTGCCCGCATCACCTCGGAAGCCGCCAAGATCGCGGGCATCGCCAAGGGCGGCCACCTGTCGGTCGGCGCCCGTGCCGACGTGTGCATCTTCGACGCCGACGCCCACCAGCTGATCACCCGCAGCATGCTCAAGAGCCAGGGCAAGAACACCCCCTTCCTCGGCCTAGAGCTGCCTGGCAAGGTGCGCTATACCTTCGTCGAAGGCACGCTGATGTACGACGCCAGTCAATACGGCAAGAACTGAGGCGGGTCGGAAACGACACAGCCACGGAAACAGCGGCGCCTGCGGGCGCCGCTGTCGCTTCCGGCGGCCGCCCATCCCCTACTTCAGTTCGCCGCGCAAAGCCTTCTCAACCGCCCGCACGGCGTCCTGATCATCCGCCGGCACCGGAATCCCGCCCGCCGCCTCGACTGGCGCCTCGTCGAACTGCACCGGTTCGTCGCCTGGCATGCCGTCGGTCGGCACGATGATCTCGATCCGGTCGATATCGACCTTGTCGTGTTTCTCCAGACCCATCGTCACCAACTGCGGAAACAGGATGACCAGCGCCACCATAAGGATCTGGATCAGCACGAAGGGCACCGCCCCCCAGTAGATGTGCGCAGTCTTGATCGACGGTGGCGCGACGGAACGCAGGAAGAACAGCGCAAAGCCGAAAGGTGGGTGCATGAATGAAGTCTGCATGTTCACGCCCAGAAGTACGCCAAACCAGATCAGGTCGATGCCAAGCTTCTCCGCCACCGGCGCCAGCAGCGGCACGACGATGAAGGACAGCTCGAAGAAATCCAGGAAGAAGGCCAGGAAGAAGATCAGCAGGTTCACCGCGATCAGGAAGCCGACCTGCCCGCCCGGCAGCGCAGTGAGCAGGTGCTCGACCCACAGGTGGCCCTCCACGCCGTAGAAGGTCAGCGAGAACACCCGTGCGCCCACCAGGATGAAGACCACGAAGGTGGTCAGCTTGGCCGTGCTCTCCATGGCCTGGCGCAACAACGGCAATGCGAGACGGCGCCGCAGCACGGCCAGCACCAGCGCCCCGAAGGCCCCCATCGCGCCGCCCTCCGTCGGCGTTGCAATGCCGAGGAAGATCGTGCCGAGCACCAGGAAGATCAGCAGCAGGGGCGGCACCAGCGTGGTCAACACCCGCAGCAGCAAGCGCCTGCCGTGCAGGGTGCGTGCCGCCGCCGGCAGAGCCGGCGCGTGGCCGGGTCGGACAATTGCCACCAGCGCCACGTAGGCCGCATAGAAGGCAGTCAGCAGCAGGCCCGGAATCAGGGCGCCCTGGTACATGTCGCCGACCGGGCGACCAAGCTGGTCGGCCATCACAATCAGCACCAGGGACGGCGGGATGATCTGCGCCAGCGTACCTGAGGCCGCGATCACCCCGGACGCAAGGCGCTCATCGTAGCCGTAGCGCATCATGATCGGCAGGGAGATCAGCCCCATCGAGATCACCGAGGCCGCCACCACGCCGGTCGTCGCGGCGAGGATCGCACCGACGAAGATCACCGCAAAGGCCAGGCCTCCGCGTACCGGCCCGAACAGCTGGCCGATGGTGTCGAGCAGGTCCTCGGCCATGCCCGAACGCTCGAGGATCAGCCCCATGAAGGTGAAGAACGGGATCGCCAGCAGGGTATCGTTGGACATCACCCCGAAGATCCGGTCCGGCAACGCCTGGAACAGGGACGGCGTGAGCAGTCCCAGCTCGATCCCGAGCAGGCCGAAAACGATGCCGTTGGCCGCCAGCGCGAAGGCCACCGGGTAACCGAACAGCAGGAACAGGATCAATGCCCCGAACATCAAGGGCGCCATGTTGGCAGCGATGAATGCCATCAGGTCCGCCCCCCGCGCTCAGCCTCGATGGCCTGCGCCAGTTCGCTTTCGGGCGTGGCCGCTGGTGACTTGGCGTTCGGATCACCTATCAGCCCTTGCAGAAAGGCCACCCGCTTGATGAGCTCGGAGACACCCTGCAGCACCAGCAGCGCAAAGCCCGCCGGCACCAGCGCCCGTACCGGCCACACCGGCAGCCCGCCGGCGTTCGACGACTGCTCGCCGACCCGATAGGACTCGACGAAGATCGGCCACGACAGGTAGAGCACCGCCACGGCCATCGGCGCCATGAAGAACAGCGTGCCGACGATGTCGATCCATGCCTGCGCCCGCGGCGAAAACCGCCCTGCCACCACATCGATGCGCACATGCTCGTTCTTCAGCAGCGTGTAGCCCCCGCACAGCAGGAAGACCGCCGAGAACAGATACCACTGGATCTCCAGCAGCCCGTTGGAACTGAAATTGAACAGGTAGCGCACGAAGGCGTTGCCGGCGCTGATGAGGGTGACGACCAGCACCAGCCAGGTCGCCGCCTTGCCGACACGCTCCGTGAGTGCATCGATGAGGCGTGAAATCTTGAGCAGGGCGTGCACGTCCCGCGTCTCCTTTAACGTATGGAAGGCACGCCCCGCAGGGCGCAGCCCATGTTCTTTGGCTCCGGATTATCGGCGAGATTGGCCCTGCGCTCACGCGCCGGCAACACGCTGCCCCTATCCCGACCGGCGAGTGTGCGGCGCAGCACCCCTCCGCTACGTGAGATACTCGGGTTTCCGTTCACCCTCTCCTGCACCGCAGCAATGTCTACACGTATCTGCCTGGTTCGCCACGGCGAGACGCCCTGGAACACCGAGCGTCGTCTTCAAGGCCACATCGACATCCCCCTCAACGATCACGGCCTGGTCCAGGCCAAAGCTACCGCCGCCAGTCTGGCCGGCGAGCGCTTCGACGCCGCCTACAGCTCCGACCTGACCCGCGCCCGCCAGACCGCCGAGGCCGTCACCACCCGCAACGGCCTCGACCTGACCCTCGATGCCGGACTGCGCGAGCGCCACTACGGCGTCTTCCAGGCCCTGACCTACGACGAAGCCCGCGCACAATTTCCGGCCGAATACCACCGCTTCGAGACCCGCGATCCGGACTTCGCCTTCCCCGAGGGCGGCGAGAGCTTGCGCGAGTTCGCGCGGCGTATCCACGACAGGCTGAACGCCATCGCCGACGCCCACCGCGGCGGCACGGTGCTGGTCGTCACCCACGGCGGCGTGCTCGACATCGCCCACCGCCTGGCCGCCGGCAAGCCGCTGGAAACCCCTCGGGACTTCACCATCCCCAATGCCGCCCTCAACTGGATCGGCCACGACGGCAACAGCTGGTCGCTGATCTCCTGGGGCGAACAACGCCACCTGGACAGCGCGCTGGACGAGCTCAACAACGCCTGATTAGCACTTCATCATCGGGAAACCCTAAAGTTTCCCCGGACTTCGCCGATGCCCCGGACGAGCACGCAGCCCGTCCGGGGCGCGAACCGGCAGGAGTCCCTTCATGCTTAAATTCAACCGCCAGTCCCTCGTCCATCAGTTGTCCCTCTCCGCGGCACTGGTCGGCCTGGTCATATTCGGCGCACTGATCGGGTTCACGACCTATTTCGCCGAGAACGCCGCGCTGGCCAAGACCGAGGATGAACTCACCCACCAGGTGACGGGTATCGTCCGCATGCTCGAACTGAGCCATGACAACGCGATCGCCCATGCCGGCCGGGGCGCCAGTCGCCTCAAGGCAGCCCTTGGTACGCTGCGCATCGGCCCGGAGACGGTAAAGGCCGGCAGCTACGACGTGCCCGTTGTCCACGCCGGCGAGCGCACACTCAACGGCAACACCGCGCTGCTGGAATCCTTGCGCCAGCAGATCGATGCCGATCCCGCGCTGATGCTGCGCTCCGGCGACGACTTCGTGCGCGCAGCCACGCTTCTCAAGAACAAGGATGGCAGCAGTGCCGAGGGCAGCACCCTGCCCCGCAACAGCAAGGAGAGCGCAGCCCTGCTGGCGGGCAAAGGCTATGCTGGTGTCGTCAAGCGCAGCGGCAAGTACTACATCTCGGCCATAGAGCCGCTGACCGACGGCGCCGGCAGGGTCGTTGGCGCCCTGTCCACCCGCGTGGACATCAGCGGTGACATGCAACGCCTCTTCAAGGCCCTCGCCGAGGTCAAGTCCGGCAGCAGCGGCTACGCTTACGTGCTGGCCCCCGCCGAGGACACGACCAAGAGCGAGCTGGTCTATCACCCCAGCTTCGGCGGCCGGCAGATCGGCGAGATCAACAACCCGGCCCTGACCCGCATCGTCGACGAGCAGATCCGCCGCAAGCAGGGCGCGATGACCTACAAGTGGTCGCGCACGCCGGGCGGTCCCGAGACCGATCCCAAGATGGTGGTCTTCGAAACGGCGCCGTCCTGGGGCTGGATCGTGGCTACCGGCAGCTTCATCGACGAATTCACCATCGAAGCCCGCCGCCTGCGCAACACCCTGATCGCACTGTGCATCGGCGGCGCCCTGCTGCTGGCGGTGGTGCTGTATTTCATCACCCGCAACCGCCTCGCCCCCATCCACCAGGTGCTCGAAGCGACCCGACGCATCGGCCACGGCGACCTGACCGTACGCTTGCCCCACGCCCCCGCCGACAGCCGCAACGAACTGGACCTGATCGCCCACTCCCTGGACACCACCACGCGCCAGATCGGCACACTGATCGGCGACGTGATGCGCACCGGCAATGCCGTCCGCGACGCAGCCCGCGCCGTGCGCCAGGGCTCGGATGAGGTAGTGAACAGCACTGCAGCCCAGAGCGAAGCCGCAGCAGGCCTCGCCACGGCCATCGAGGAGCTCGCCGTCAGCGTCACCCACGTTTCCGACAGCGCCGCCGTCGCCCGCGACATGACCCAGCAGGCCCAGGTCCACGCAGATGAAGGAAGCAGCCGGGTGCGCAGCGTCATCGACGGCATGGGGCGGATCGCCGGCGAAATCGACGAGGCGGCCGTGGCGGTCCGACAACTTTCCGAGCGCTCGGCGCAGATCTCCAACATCGGCAAGCTGATCAACGAGATCGCCGAGCAGACCAACCTGCTCGCCCTCAACGCCGCCATCGAAGCCGCACGCGCCGGCGAGAGCGGCCGCGGCTTCGCGGTGGTGGCCGACGAGGTGCGCAAGCTGGCCGAGCGCACCGCCAACTCGACCCGCGAGATCTCGGTGACGGTGACCGAGGTGCAGAACGAAGCGCAGCGCGTCGTCACGATGATCCAGGGCGTCACAGCCGGCGTGCGCGACGGCGTCGGCCTCGCCACCGAATCGGGCGACATGCTCGAAACCATCCGCAGCGAGAGCGTGCGCACTACCGCCGCAGTCAACGACATCGCCGACACCACGCGCGCCCAGAGCACATCCAGCCAGGACGTGGCCCAAGGTGTCGAACGCATCGCGCAGATGGCGGCGCAGAACAACCAGATCACCCGCCGCACCCACGAACAGACGACGACCCTCGAACAGCTGGTCGCCGACCTCGAAACCAAGGTCGGCCACTTCCGCGTCTGAGGCCTTTCATCGCTTTTACGAGCACGGCAGCTTTCGGCAAGCCCGAGGTGCCGTGTTAAACTCCGTTTTTGACTCAAGTCCACCTGGATCGCCATGTTTTCCAAGCAAAATACCCTCGCCAAGGTCGACCCCGAACTCTGGCAGGCCATTGAGGCCGAAAACCGCCGTCAGGAAGATCACATCGAACTGATCGCTTCCGAGAACTACGTCAGTGCAGCTGTCATGGAAGCCCAGGGCTCCCAGCTCACCAACAAGTACGCGGAAGGTTATCCGGGCAAGCGTTACTACGGTGGCTGTGAGCACGTGGACGTGGCCGAGCAGCTGGCCATCGACCGTCTGAAGGCCCTGTTCGGCGCCGAAGCCGCCAACGTCCAGCCAAACTCCGGCTCCCAGGCCAACCAAGCCGTCCTGATGGCCTTCGCCAAGCCCGGCGACACCATCATGGGCATGAGCCTCGCCGAAGGCGGCCACCTGACCCACGGCATGCCGCTGAACATGTCCGGCAAGTGGTTCAACGTCGTGGCCTACGGTCTCAACGAGAAGGAAGAGATCGACTACGACAAGATGGAAGCGCTGGCTCGCGAGCATAAGCCACGCATCATCATCGCCGGCGCCTCCGCCTACGCGCTGCGCATCGACTTCGAGCGCTTCGCCAAGATTGCCAAGGAAATCGGTGCCATCTTCTGGGTGGACATGGCCCACTACGCCGGCCTGATCGCCGCCGGCTACTACCCGAACCCGGTCCCCCACGCCGACGTGGTCACCTCCACCACCCACAAGACCCTCCGCGGCCCCCGCGGCGGCATCATCCTGATGAAGGCCGAGCACGAGAAGGCGATCAATTCCGCCATCTTCCCGGGCCTGCAGGGTGGTCCGCTGATGCACGTCATCGCCGCCAAGGCTGTTGCCTTCAAGGAAGCCGCCAGCCCCGAGTTCAAGCAGTACCAGGAACAGGTCATCGCCAACGCCCGCGTGATGGCCCGCGTCCTCGGTGAAGAGCGCGGCCTGCGCATCATCTCCGGTCGTACCGAAAGCCACGTTTTCCTGGTGGATCTTCAGTCGAAGAACATCACCGGCAAGGAAGCCGAAGCCGTCCTCGGCAGCGCCCACATCACTGTCAACAAGAACTCGATCCCCAACGATCCGCAGAAGCCCTTCGTCACCTCCGGCATCCGTATCGGCTCGCCGGCCATGACCACCCGCGGCTTCACCGAGATCGAAGCCGAGCGCATCGCCCACCTGATTGCCGACGTGCTCGACAATCCGAAGGACGAAGCCACCATCGAGAACGTGCGCGCCAAGGTTTCCGAACTGTGCCGCAAGTTCCCGGTATACGGCGCCTAAGCTGCACCAGCGACAGGGACGCGCATTAGCCCATGCATTGCCCCTTCTGCGGCGCCGACAATACGCAGGTCACCGACACCCGTGAAAACGAGGACGGTGACACCGTACGGCGCCGCCGTCGCTGCCTGTCCTGCGACAAACGCTTCACCACCTACGAGCGCATCGACCTCAAGATGCCGCAGGTGGTCAAGAAGAACGGCAGTCGTGCCGACTTCAATCGCGACAAGCTCCTCGGCAGCCTGAAGCTGGCGCTGCGCAAGCGCCCCGTCACCGCCGAAAACGTCGAAGCCGCCGTCGACCGTATCGAGGCCAAGCTCCTCTCATCCGGCGAGCGCGAGATTGCCTCCGAACGCATCGGCGAGCTGGTGATGCGCGAGCTCAAGAAGCTCGACAAGGTCGCCTACATCCGCTTCGCATCGGTCTATCGCGCCTTTGCCGACGTGGACGAATTCTCGGAAGTCATCCGCGAAGTCACCTCCCGGCCCCGCGGCCGCCCCCCCAAGGTTTCCTGAAGGTTTCACCGCCATGAGCGCCACCGCCGACGACTACCGGTGGATGGCCCGCGCTCTCGAACTGGCTGAGCGCGGACTGTTCACGACCACCCCGAATCCCCGCGTCGGCTGCGTCATCGTGCGTGACGGCGCCATCGTCGGCGAAGGCTGGCACGTGCGCGCCGGCGAGCCCCATGCGGAAGTACACGCCCTCGCGATGGCCGGCGAACAGGCTCGCGGCGCTACCGCCTACGTAACGCTGGAACCCTGCTCCCACCATGGCCGCACGCCGCCCTGCGCCGATGCGCTGATCAAGGTCGGAGTGGCCCGGGTCGTCGCGGCAATGGAAGATCCAAATCCTCTGGTCGCCGGGCGCGGCCTGGCCCGCCTGCGCGACGCCGGCATCGCCACCATCGCTGGCGTGCAGGAGAACGAAGCCCGCGAACTCAACATCGGCTTCATCTCGCGCATGACCCGCGGCCGCCCGTGGCTGCGTCTGAAGGCGGCTGCCACGCTGGACGGCAAGACCGCCCTGAACAATGGCGTCTCCCAATGGATCACCGGCGACGACGCCCGCCGCGATGCGCATCGCTGGCGCGCCCGCTCCTGCGCGGTGCTCACCGGCATCGGCACCGTCCGCGACGACGATCCGCAACTCAACGTCCGCGCGGTCCCCACCGAGCGCCAGCCGCTGCGCATCGTCGTGGACGCGCGCCTGGAAACGCCGCTCGATGCCAAGATCCTCGACGGCGGCCGGGTGCTGGTGGCCGGCGCCGTCGAGGACACCGAGCGCATCGCCGCGCTGCAACACCGCGGCGCTGACGTACTGATCCTGCCGAACAACGGCGGCAAGGTGGATCTGCCGGCCCTGATGACCGAACTCGGTCGGCGCGGCATCAACGAAGTGCTGGCCGAAAGCGGCTTCAAGCTCAACGGCTCCCTGCTGAGGGAAGGCTGTGTGGACGAGCTGATCCTCTATCTCGCACCCTCCCTTGCCGGCGACGATGCCCGCGGCCTGTTCAACCTGCCAACGCTGAGCAGTCTTGCCGACAAGCGGGAACTCGCCTTCCTCGACGTCCGTCAGGTCGGCCGCGATTTGCGGATCGTCGCCCGTCCCGTCTGAACGGACGCCACGCCGACGCAAAATTCATCACACCGACACTCGTCGGCGCAGTCAACGTGCGAGCATTCGGGCCGTTAACTCCCTATATCCGCAACACGACCGCTCCATGAAGCCTGCACGCCTGATCGGCTCAGTCATTCTCGCCTGCCTCGCGGCGTCCTCCCGGGCTGAGACGGCCCTCGTCCTGAACTCGGGGGACGAGAACATCAGCCTCATCGACACGGCCAGCTACAAGGAAACCGGTCGCGCACCGGCCTGCAAGGAGCCCCACCACCTGATGGCGACACCGGACGACAGCTCGGTGATCGTCGCCTGTGCGATTTCCAACGAACTGGTCTTCTTCGACCCGCGCACGGGCCAGGAGCAGAAACGCGTCAAGAACATCTCCGACCCCTACCAGCTCGGCTTCTCGCCGGACAAGAAGTGGTTCGTCGCCAACTCCCTGCGCCTGGATCGGGTCGATCTCTACAAGGCCGCCGACTTTTCCCTGGTTGCCCGTGTCCCCGCCGCCAAGACACCTTCGCATATGGCCTTCGACAAGGCCAGCCAGTACGTTTTCGTCACGCTGCAGGAATCCGACGAGATTCTCGCCATCGACCTCAAGACGCAGCAGCCGGTCTGGAAAATGAGCGTCGGCCCGACCCCCGCTGGCATTTACATGACGCCCGACGACAAGTACCTGCTGGTGGCGATCATGGGCGCCGATTACGTGGAGGTGATCGACTGGCGAGCGCGCAAGTCCGTCAAGAAGATAACCACAGACAAAGCCGCCCACAACTTTCTGGCCCGCGGTGACGGGCGCCACGTCTTCGTATCGAACCGCAGCATGAAGGGCAGCATTTCCCTGGTGGACACGCAGACCCTCAGCGAGGTCGAACAATACGACGTTCCCGGCGGCCCCGACGACATGGAGATCCGCGCCGACGGCAAGGAACTGTGGGCCACGGCACGCTTCGCCCGCAAGGTACAGGTCCTGGATCTGCAGCAGAAGGCGGTGTCGCGCTCCATCCCCGTCGGGCGTTCGCCCCACGGCGTGTTCTTCCTCAAGCACGCGGCGAGGCGGTGATGCATATCCGGCGCCGACTGCTGGCCTTGGCGCTCATCGTTGCGCCCTTGGCGGCTCACACAGCCGCCGCCGGAGAAGCGTCCTGCAAGGGCACGGTCTACCTCACGCTCGACACCGGCAACATGCGCTACGCGGAACCGATTGCCGAGATCCTGCAGAAGCACCACATCAAGGCGACCTTCTTCGTTGCCCAGGAAAAGACCAACCGCGGCGACATGGCCCTTGACCCGTCCTGGGCCCCGTACTGGAGGGCCCGCGTGGCGGAAGGGCACGCCTTCGGCAGCCACACCTGGCGCCACGGTGCGTTCCGCAAGGATCTCGACGACGGCCGGGTGGTTTACCAGTTGATGGACGGACAGCGCGAGAAGCTCGATACCGCGCAGATCTGCGCGGAAATAAAGCAGCCTGACAAGCGCTTCGCCGAACTCACCGGACGTCACCTCGACCCGATCTGGCGCGCCCCCGGCGGCCACACGACGCCTCTCACGCTGAAAGCGGCCAGGCAATGCGGCTACCGGCATGTGGGCTGGTCGGCAGCCGGCTTCCTCGGTGACGAACTGCCGTCCGGCGCTTACCCCAACGAGGTCCTGCTCAAACGGGCGCTCGCCAACATCAGGGACGGGGATGTCCTGCTCGCCCACCTGGGTATCTGGTCGCGCAAGGATCCCTTTGCGCCAATGCTGGATCCGTTGATCGCCGGACTCAAGGCCCGTGGCTTCTGCTTCGCTACCGTGAGCGTGCCGTGATGGACTGGCTGGTAGACCTTTTCGTCAGCGCCCAAGGTTGGATTTTCGACACCTTGGTACAACCGCTGCTGTTCGCCGCCGGCATGGCGAGCTACACGGAAATGGGCTTCGATGGCGTCGAATTCGTCCTTCTCGGCACCATCGAGCTCAGCGCGGCCTTTGTACTGCTGCGTCCGCTGGAAGCCCTGTGGCCGGCCGAGAAATGGGCCGAGCGCAGTGCCGTTCGCGTGGACGTGCTCTACTCCCTCCTCAACC
Source organism: Zoogloea sp. GDB6 (assembly GCF_056724105.1). Classification (NCBI taxonomy): domain Bacteria; kingdom Pseudomonadati; phylum Pseudomonadota; class Betaproteobacteria; order Rhodocyclales; family Zoogloeaceae; genus Zoogloea; species Zoogloea sp. GDB6. Next base: position 3,279,504 of record NZ_CM161497.1, read on the forward strand.
GCTTGGGCGTCGTACCGCTCGCGGTGTTCATCCTGCTGGCGCCGGGGTTCGGCGAACTGGAAGGCTGGCTGCGCTTCCATAATGTCATTCCGCATCAGCTGGAAGACTGGCTGCCTGCCCTCGACTACCACCCGCTGGCCAGCTTCCTGATCTACCTGGTGATTCTCGACTTCGCCGAATACTGGCGCCACCGCCTGTCACACACCTTCCGCTGGTGGTGGGCTCTGCACGGCATCCACCATTCCCAGCGGCAGATGTCCTTCTGGACGGACTCCCGCAATCACCTGCTCGATGACCTGATCGCCGGCGTCTGGTTCGCCTGCCTGTCCCTGCTGATCGGCGTTCCGCCGGGCCACTTCCTCGGCCTGCTGATCGCCTTGCGGCTGGTTGAGAATCTGTCCCACACCAACACCCGCCTCCGCTTCGGGCGCGTGGGCGAAAGACTGATCGTCGGGCCGCTCTACCACCGCTGGCACCACGCGCTGGACCTGCCTGCCGACCCACGTTTCCGCTACGGCTGCAACTTCGCGATCCTGCTGCCGGTGTGGGACATGCTGTTCGGCACCCTCTACCTGCAGGACGACATCCCGCCGACCGGCATCCATGAAAAGACGCCATCCGAAATCGCGGCCCGCAACGATTTCTGGCAACAGCAGAAATTGGGCCTGAAGCAGTTCGTCAAAGCCCTCTTCAAGCGGAACGACACGCAGCGTTCAGCGTGACGCACACACCGCGCAAGCCGGATCGCGGCCCAACCGGATCGTCCGCCAGTCCATCGCCAGCGCGTCGAGCAGCAGCAGACGGCCCGTCAGGGTTTCGCCGCAGCCCACCAGCAGCTTGAGCGCCTCCGCCGCCTGCACCGCACCGACGATACCGGTGATCGGCGCGAACACGCCCATCACCGCACAGCGCACCTCCTCCACGTCCTCCCCTTCCGGAAAGAGGCAGTGGTAGCAGGGGCTGTCGTCGGCACGCAGATCAAACACCGACACCTGCCCATCGAAGCGCACCGCCGCACCAGACACCAGCGGCTTGCGGAGAGCCACACAGGCCCGGTTGATGGCATGGCGGGTCGCAAAATTGTCGGAGCAATCAAGCACCAGATCGGCCGCAGCAATCTCGGCTTCCAGTTCCGCTCCGTCGAGCCTCCGGCCGATGGGCAGGACGCGGACCTCCGGATTCAGGCGCGCCAGCGTATCTCGGCCCGACTCCACCTTGAGACGCCCGACCCCTTCCTGGCTGTGCAAGATCTGGCGCTGCAGGTTGGTCAGATCGACCGTATCGCCATCCGCCAGCACCAGCGTTCCAATACCCGCGGCCGCCAGGTACATGGCGGCCGGCGAGCCTAACCCGCCAGCTCCGACAACCAGCACGCGGGCGGCAACGATGGCATCCTGCCCTTCGATGCCGATCTGGGGGAGCAGGATATGGCGCGAATAGCGCAGCAGCTGTTCGTCGTTCATGACTGAATGGGATAGAAGAGATCGTCCGGGCAAGCAGCCCGGAATTATTTGAAATCGCGAAGATCAGGCGGCGTGTCGTCGTGGTCGCCATGCGGATGGGCCGCGTAGGCATGGATGTAAACCTCGTGGGACTGCTTGATCAGCCGTTCCGGAGAGCGCAGGTTATGCACCTGGGTCTCCTCCACGTAGTAGATCAGCGCCCGGTGCAGGCGGACCAGTAATGGACGATCGAGATGGAAGCCGGCATCCGACAACGCATTCTCGAGACGCTCGAGGGTGTAGTCGAGCACGTTGTAATGCACGACCAGCGACAGCACATCACGCCCCGCTTCGACCTTCACTCCCGCTAGTACTTCGAGCGACCGTCGCGCCTGTTCTACCTGACCAGGTGGGAGATCCTTGAAACGGATCTCCCGGCATTTTGCGAGGCCGGTGGCGGCGTAATACGCCGGACTGCCATGCTTCCGGCCAGCCAACTTGTAGGCAGTCTCACGTCGCATGATCGAACCTCCGGCACGATGGTCACTTGCCGCTATTCTGGAGGATCTGCAGTCCCTTGAGCAAATTCACTGCCTGAGCCAGCTGATAGTCGTCCTTGCCGGCGATCTCGAACGGCGGCTTCAGTTCGTCGTCATCCTTCGACTTGTCCTTGTCACGCCCCTTGGCTGGCACATCCTTCTTTGGCGCTACCGGTGCATCCATCTTGACGACTTCCGGCTCCTTGCCATTGGAAAGATGGCGCTCCAGATCGGCCTCCCGCAGATGATCACGGGACGAACCATTCGGCGTTTCTTCCACGACGATGTCCGGCGAAATCCCCTTGGCCTGGATCGAGCGGCCGCTCGGCGTGAAATAGCGCGCCGTGGTCAGCTTGATGGCCGCATTGTTGTTGAGCGGCAGGATGGTCTGAACCGAACCCTTGCCGAAGCTCTGGGTACCCATCACCACGGCACGCTTGTGGTCCTGCAGCGCACCGGCCACGATTTCCGATGCCGACGCAGAGCCGCCGTTGACCAGCACCACCATCGGCACCGTCTTGATGGAGGCCGGCACGTTCTTGATGTAGTCGTCGCGGGAGCCACGCAGGTAATCGTCCGGCATCGCCAGATACTTGCGCTTGGCGTCGTCGGTACGGCCATCGGTGGATACCACCACAGCCTGCGGCGGGAGGAAGGCTGCCGATACACCGATGGCGCTGTTCAGCAACCCGCCCGGATCGTTGCGCAGATCGAGAACCAGGCCCTTCAGGCTGCTCTGCTTCACCAGCCGGTCAAGATGCTGGACCAGGGATGCCGCCGTCTGTTCCTGGAACTGGACAACACGCACATAGCCGTAGCCCGGCTCCACCAGCTTGGACTTGACGCTCTGGACCTTGATGACTTCCCGCGTCAACGTAACGACGATGGGCTTCGGCTCACCCTTGCGGGCGATGGTCAGGACGATATTGGTCTTCGGCTTGCCACGCATGCGCTTGACCGCTTCGTTGAGCGACAAACCTTTCACCGACGTATCGTCGAGCTTGATGATCAGGTCACCGGCCTTGATACCGGCCCGGAATGCCGGCGTATCCTCGATCGGCGAGATCACCTTGACGAAACCGTCCTCCGAACCGACCTCGATGCCGAGACCGCCGAATTCGCCTTGCGTACCGACCTGCAGATCCTTGAAGGCTTCTGCGTCCAGGTAAGCCGAATGGGGATCGAGATTGGATAGCATTCCACTGATCGCATAGGTGATCAGCTTCTTGTCCTCGACCGGCTCAACGTAACCCTGCTTGATGGCGTTGAAGACATCCGCCAGATTGCGCAACTCCTCGACCGGCAGCGGCGCGAGAGCCGTCTTGTCCGCATTTGCCGAGAAATTGAGGCTGATGAGAATCCCGGCACACAGCCCCGTGAATACCAGGCCGGCTTGCTGCAGTTTGCTGCGCATAAAGTCTCCGTCAGGCGCGGGGCTATCCCCGTTCAAACGCCATCCACTCCCGCGAACGGGTTGTTCTGCGTATCGAGATGAGTATAAACCGGAAAGGTTCCCCGCCAGCGCACGCCGCCCTGCAGGGTCTCGATTCCCAGGCACCCGCACTGAGATGCGAAAAAATGCTATTTTATAATATTAGGTGTTTAAAAAACTTCGACTTCGTGAACGCCAGGACCATCGACCTCATCGCCAAACAGGAACACATCGAAACGGCCGCCCGTGCCCTCAAGGCGATCTCCCACCCCTTGCGCCTCAAGATTCTTTGCGTGATCGGAGGCGAAGAGGTCTGTGTGCAGGACATCGTCGAAGCCGTCGGCACCTCCCAGAGCAACATCTCCCAGCATCTCGCCATCCTCAGGGACAAGGACGTGCTGCTCACCCGCAAGGACGCCAACCGCGTTTACTACCGGGTCGGCGACCCCCGCACCTTGCAGCTGATCGCGATGATGCGCGAAGTCTTCTGCGGCGAAGACGCCGAATAAACTGCCCCATTCATCCCAACCGGAGCTTTCTGTGGAATTCCTCCAGCACAACTGGTACTGGGCTGCGCTGGCCGCCGTCAGCGGCAGCCTTCTTCTCGCCACATCCCTGCGCGGTGGCCGCGGCGGCATTTCGCCCGCCCAGGCCACCCAGCTGATCAACCGCGAAGATGCCATCGTGATCGACGTCCGCGAAGCGTCCGAATACGCCGGCGGCCATCTGCTCAATGCGCGCCACATTCCCCTCGGCGAGTTGCCCAATCGCTTGGCCGAGCTCGAAAAATTCAAAGACAAGCCTGTTATCCTCAACTGCCAGACCGGCGGCCGTTCCTCGTCAGCCTGCGATGTCCTGCGCAAGGCGGGCTTCACCCAGGTGCATAATCTTGAAGGCGGCATTGCCGCATGGACCGAAGCCGGCATGCCGATCAGCAAAAAGAAGAAGTGACGCCATGCAACCGAAAATCCTGATGTATGCCACCGCGGTGTGCCCCTACTGCGTCCGCGCCGAAGGCCTGCTGCGCCGCAAGGGCGTGACCGACATCGAGAAGGTCCGCATCGACCTCGACCCCGTCCGCCGCGACGAGATGATGGAGCGCACCGGCCAGCGAACCGTGCCGCAGATCTATATCGGCGATTACCACGTGGGCGGCTGTGACGATCTGTTCGCCCTCGACCACCAAGGCAAGCTCGACCCGCTGCTGCGCGGCGAGCCCAGCTGAACCACGCAACCATCATCCGTTCAACCCATTTCACAACCGGAAAAAGTCAACATGGCCGACACCACGCAAGACCCCGTCTTCTCCATTGAAAAGCTCTACGTCAAGGATCTGTCCCTGGAAGTGCCGAACGCACCGCAGATCTTCCTCGAGCGTGAAAACCCCCAGATCAACGTCCAGCTGCGCACCGAAAGCAATGCCGTGGACGAAGGCATCTTCGAAGTCGCACTGACCGTTACCGTCACCGCCCAGCTGCCCGGCGACAAGACCGTGTTCCTGGTTGAAGTGGCCCAGGCCGGCATCTTCCAGATCCGCAACGTGCCGGCGGAAGACCTCGAGCCCATCATGATGATCGGCTGCGCCAACATCCTCTTCCCGTACGCCCGCGAAGCGGTGTCCGACGCCGTGTCCCGCGCCGGCTTCCAGCCCGTGATCCTGGCTCCGGTGAACTTCGAGGCCCTGTTCCAGCAGAACCGCGAAGCCGCCCAGCAATCCGGCACCGACGTTCCCATCCAGTAATGATGCTGCGGCGCCCCATCACCGCGGCGCTGCTCGGCCTGCCCCTCGCCCTCGCGGCGGCGCAGGCCGGCGCCTCGGACTTCCGCTCCCTCGCCGAACCGGCCATCCTCTACGATGCGCCGTCGAAGCAGGGCAAGCCCATGTTCGTCATCCAGCGCTACACCCCGGTCGAAGCCGTCGTCAATATCGATCGCTGGGTCAAGGTGCGCGAACCAGCCGGCAGCATGCTGTGGCTGGAACGCCGCCAGCTATCCGAAAAACGCACCGTCATCGTCACCGCCGCCCGCGCGGACATCCGGCAGAAGCCTGATGGCGCCGCGCCGCTGGCCTTCGAAGCCGTCAAGGACGTGGTCCTCGAGCTGGCCGACAAACCGGCCGACGGCTGGGTCAAGGTCAAGCACCGGGACGGTACCGTCGGTTTCATCCGCGCCAATCAAGTCTGGGGACTCTGAGCGCCATGCGCATTGCCGTCTTCGGGGCCGGCGCCTGGGGCACCGCCCTGGCCCTCGCCTTCTCCCGCAACCACGACGTCGTCCTGTGGAGCCGCGAATCCGTCGAGATCGCCGCCATGCGCAGCGACGGCGAGAACCGCCGCTACCTGCCAGGCATTCCGCTGCCAGGCAATCTGCGCGTATCCGATGATCTGCAGAGCGCAGCTCAAGCCGACCTGCACCTGGTGGTCACCCCCCTCGCCGGCCTGCGCTCCACGGCCCGCGCGCTGCAGACCGCGGCCCCCGGCACGCCGCTGCTGTGGGCCTGCAAGGGCCTGGAGGCGGGCACCGCCAAGCTGCCGCACCAGATCGTCGCCGAAGAGCTGGGGGCCAATGCCGCCTGCGGCGTACTCACCGGCCCAAGCTTCGCCGCTGAAGTGGCCCAGGGCCTGCCCGCCGCCGTCACCATCGCGGCCAGCGACATCGAATTCGCCCGCCAGTGGGTCCACGCGCTGCACGACAACCGCCTGCGCCTGTACGCCAACGACGATGTCGTCGGCGCCGAAGTGGGTGGCGCGGTCAAGAACGTGATGGCCATCGCCGCCGGTGTGGCCGACGGCATGGGCTTCGGTCTCAACGCACGGGCGGCCCTGATCACCCGTGGCCTGGCCGAGATCACCCGTCTGGGCATCGCCCTCGGCGGCCGCCGCGATACCTTCATGGGCCTCGCCGGGCTCGGCGACTTGGTGCTCACCTGTACCGGCGACCTGTCGCGCAACCGCCGCGTCGGCCTGCTGTTGGCGGAGGGCAAGAGCCTGCCGGACATCCTGGCAGCGCTCGGACACGTGGCGGAAGGCGTCAGCACGACCCGCGAAGTTGCCGCGCTGTCCGAACGCGTGGGTGTGGACATGCCGATCACCAGCGCGGTCGATCAGGTCCTGCGCGGCACGCTGTCGGCACGGGACGCAGTGGAGCAGTTGCTCGCCCGCGACCCCAAGCAGGAATAACCTGTGGCAATGCCGGCGCGCTCAGGCGCCGCCGGCAAATCCCGTCTGGCGCCACGCCTCATAGACCACCACGGCCGCCGCATTGGAGAGATTCAGGCTGCGGTTACCGGGACGCATCGGAATGCGCAGACGGCGGTCATCGGCAAACTCCGCATGCAGCTCCGGCGGCAAGCCGCGGGACTCCGAACCGAAGACGAACACATCCTCCGCCTCGAAGGGCACGTCCGCATAGTTGCGGCCACCATGGGAGGTCAGCGCAAAGAAGCGCCGCCCCGCCAGTGCGGCCTTGCAGGCCGGCCAATCCTCGTGGACGGTCACCACCGCCATGTCCCGATAATCGAGACCGGCGCGAATCAGCTGCTTCTCTTCGAGCGTAAAGCCAAGCGGTTTGACGAGGTGCAGACGGGCGCCGGAATTGGCGCACATGCGCATGATGTTGCCGGTATTCGGAGGAATCTCCGGCTGATGGAGGACGACGTGGAACATGGGCGCGGATTGTGCCCGCCCGGCGCGGACCGATCAACCCGGCGGCGGCGTACGCGCCAGCACCCGGTTCTCCACGCTGAGCGCGCCGACGCCTTTCAAGGTCCGCGCCAGCTCGGCCAGCGTCGCGCCAGTGGTCATCACGTCGTCCACTACCACCACGCGCAGCCCTTCGACCCGGGTCGTCACGCGGAACGCGCCACGCACGTTGGCCGCCCTGTCCTTCCACGGCAAACCAGCCTGCGGCACGGTATTCACGTCCCGTTCGATGCCATCGCAAACAAAGGGAATGTCCCATCGCCGCGCAAGCGCACGGCCGAGTTCGGCCGCCTGGTTGAATCCCCGGCTGTGCAGGCGGGACACATGCAGTGGCAGCGGCACGACCAGGTCCGCCTCAGGAACCCCGGCGGCGGCCATCCGGTCCACGAATAGTCGCGTGACCGCCAGGCGGTGGCCATACTTCAGCGCGTGCACTAGGCGATCCACCGGAAAGCCGTAATCGAGGGCCGCCACGGTCCGCTCGAAGGGAGGCTGCTCGCGCAGACAACTTCCGCAGGTCAGCCCGTCCGGAACCGGCAAGGCGCAACACGGGCAGCGGGCAAGGTCCGCGCCGGGCAACCCGGCTGCGCAAACCGGGCACAACGCCTCGCTACCGCTCGGCGCGCCACAGGCGAAGCATTGCTGCGGGAAAAGGATGTTCGCCCCGGCCTCCAGCCAGGCCCGCCATCCAAGCACTTGATTTGACAAGTCCTGACCCCTTCGGGGAAACTAAAAGGCTTCGTAATTTTGAATTACAGCCAAAAAAAGGGTGCATGACAATGACCGCCACCGTCGCCCACGCAGAGAGCGCTCCTTCCAACGCCACCACGCCCGCGCGCAAGCGCTGGAGCGTCGCCGAGGTCGAGGCCCTGTTCGCCCTGCCCTTCAATGACCTGGTCTTCCGCGCCCAGCAGGTGCACCGGGAGAATTTCGAGCCCAACGCCGTCCAGCGCTCCACGCTGCTGTCGATTAAGACCGGCGGCTGCTCCGAGGACTGCGGCTACTGCTCCCAGTCGTCCCGCTACGACACCGGCCTCGAGAAGGAATCCCTGCTGCCACTGGGCGAAGTGCTCGAGAACGCCCGCGCCGCCAAGGCCAAGGGCGCGTCCCGCTTCTGCATGGGCGCCGCCTGGCGTGGCCCGAAGGAAAAGGACCTCGCCCCGGTGCTCGACATGGTCCGTGAAGTGAAAAAGCTGGGCCTCGAAACCTGCGTCACTCTCGGCATGCTGAAGGACGGCCAGGCCGAGCAATTGAAGGACGCTGGCCTCGACTACTACAACCACAACATCGACACCTCGCCGGAATTCTACGGCCAGATCATCACCACCCACACGCTGCAGGATCGCCTCGATACCCTCGACAAGGTGCGCGACGCCGGCATCAACGTGTGCTGCGGCGGCATTGTCGGCCTCGGCGAAACCAAGAAGAGCCGCGCTGCGCTGATCGCCGAACTGGCCAACATGAACCCGCCGCCGGACTCCGTGCCCATCAACAACCTGGTGCAGGTGGAAGGCACGCCGCTCGGCAACAACGAAGCCATCGATCCCTTCGACTTCGTGCGCATGATCGCCGCCGCGCGCATCACCATGCCCAAGAGCTACGTGCGCCTGTCCGCCGGCCGCCAGGAGCTCGGCGACGCAGTGCAGGCCCTGTGCTTCATGGCCGGCGCCAACTCGATCTTCTACGGCGAACGCCTGCTGACCACCGACAACCCGGACGCCGACGCTGACGACAAGCTGTTCGCCCGTCTCGGCCTCACGTCCTTCTGAGCGACCGCCCATCCATGACCATGCCGGACTTCCAGCTCGACCCGCGCCTCGTGCGGCGCCGGGCCGAGCGGGCGGCTGCCGGCTATGCCAGTGTCGACACCCTAGCCCGGGAAATCTCCCGGCGCATGGCCGAGCGCCTCGACTACATCCGCATTGAGCCGAAGCGCGTCCTCGACCTGGGCTGCGGCCCGGGCGCTGACCTGCCGGGCTTCGCCACGCGCTATCCCGACATCCCGCGCGTCGCGGTGGATGTTTCACCGGCGATGCTCGCCCAGGCCCGCGGCGAGCGGGGCCTGCTCAAGCGCATCATGCGTTTCGGCAAGCCAACCGATCCCGACTTCGTCTGCGCTGACGCCACGGCACTTCCGCTGGCCCGCGGCAGCGTTTCGTTGGCCTGGTCCAACCTGATGCTGCAGTGGCTGCACGATCCGCTGCCAGCCCTGAAGGAAATCCATCGAGTGCTCGAGGTCGGCGGCATGCTGATGTTCGCCACCCTAGGCCCGGACACCCTGAAAGAACTGCGCGCTGCCCTGCCGCCGTCGGATGCAGAGCACCTGCACCGCTTCATCGACATGCACGACCTGGGCGACGCTCTCGTCGGCGCGGGTTTCTCCGATCCGGTGATGGATATGGAGATGCTCACCGTCACCTATACCAAACTGGACGATCTGTTTCGCGATCTTCGTGCCAGCGGCTCCAACAACGCCGCGCTCACCCGGCCGCACGGGCTGGTCGGCAAGCGCCACTGGGAAACCCTGCGCGCCAACTACGAAAATCTGCGCCGGGACGGCCGCCTGCCCGCCACCGTCGAAGTCGTCTACGGCCACGCCTGGAAGGCGGCCCCAAAGGTCGCAGACGACGGCCGCGCCATCATCCGTTTCGAGCGCAAATCCGCGTGAACATGCACCCAGTCTGGCTGTTCGACCTCGACAACACGCTGCACAACGCCAGTCCGCACATCTTCCCGCACATCAACCGGAGCATGACGGCCTACCTCATGCGCCAGCTCGATCTGGACGAGGCTGCGGCCAACCGGCTGCGCGTGGATTACTGGCGCCGCTACGGCGCCACCCTCACCGGCCTGATGCGCCACCACGGCACCGACCCGCGGCATTTCCTGCACGACACCCACCAGTTTCCCGACCTGCCGCGGATGGTCGTCTTCGACAGCGCGCTGCGCCACCTGTTGCGCCGCCTGCCGGGCAAGAAGATCGTCTTCTCCAACGGCCCACGGCACTACGCCGAAGCCGTGCTCGACATCATGGGCATCCGCCATCTGCTGGCCGACGTCTATGCGGTCGAACAGATGCGCTACCACCCCAAGCCCAAGCGGCGCGGCTTCCTGCACCTGATCAAGGATCACCGCCTCAACCCGGCGCGCTGCATCCTGGTCGAGGACAGCGCCGAGAACCTGCGCACCGCCAAGCGCCTCGGCATGCGCACGGTATGGATCAGCCGCAGCCTGCGCCAGCCCGATCACGTGGACGTCCAGCTGCCCAGCGTGCTCGGACTGATGCGCCATACCATGAGATCCGGCGCTTCGGGGTAAAATACCGGATTCCGCTACTCATACAGCGAGTCCGCCATGCCCTTCGCCCAAACCGAAAACCTGAACATCGCGGCCTTCGACCGCATGCCCTCCCCCGAGGAAATCACCGCCAGCGTGCCGCTCACCGACAAGGCTGCGCAGGTCGTCCTCGAAGGCCGCCAGACCCTGCAGGCCATTCTCGACCGCAAGGATCCGCGGGTTTTCGCCGTTGTCGGCCCCTGCTCCATCCATGATCCGGTTGCCGGCCTGGACTACGCCCGCCGCCTCAAGAAGCTTGCCGACGAAGTCTCCGACACCCTGGTACTGGTGATGCGGGTCTATTTCGAGAAGCCGCGCACCTCCACGGGCTGGAAGGGTTACATCAACGACCCCCATATGGATGACTCCTTCCGCATCGACGAAGGCATGGAGAAGGCCCGTCGCTTCCTGCTCGACGTAAATGAAGCCGGGCTGCCCGCCGGCACCGAAGCACTGGATCCCATCGCGCCCCAATACTACGGCGATCTAATCGCGTGGACCGCCATCGGCGCCCGCACCTCCGAATCCCAGACCCACCGGGAAATGGCCTCCGGCCTGTCCACCCCGGTCGGCTTCAAGAACGGCACCGACGGCTCTCTCGAAGCCGCCGTCAACGGCATCCTGTCGGCCTCCAGCCCGCACAGCTTCCTTGGTATCAACAGTCAGGGCCAGTCCTCCATCATCCGTACCCGCGGGAACCCGTACGGTCACGTCGTGCTACGCGGCGGTGGCGGACGTCCGAACTACGACACAGTATCTGTCTCCCTAGCCGAAAAGGCGCTGGTCAAGGCCAAGCTGCCGGCCAACATCGTCATCGACTGCTCCCACGCGAACTCGTGGAAGAACCCCGACTACCAGCCGCTGGTCATGCGCGACGTTGCACACCAGATCCGTGAGGGCAACCGTTCCATCGTCGGCCTGATGATCGAGAGCAACATCGAGGCTGGCAACCAGCCGATCCCCGCCAACCTCAGCGAACTGCGCTACGGCTGCTCGGTGACGGATGCCTGCGTGGACTGGAGCACCACCGAGGAAATGATCCGCAATACACGCGACATCCTTCGGGAGGCCCTGGCCCAACGGAGCGCTGCCTGATGAATCTCGTCGTACAGGGACCGCAGGTCGAAACCCGCGCCCTGAAGGATCTGGCCGCCCTGACGGCCTCCGAAGGCATTGGCCGCATCAGCAACACCGCCTTCCGGCTGCTCGGCGCCACGCCCCACCCGGAGGTCGCCGGCTACTGCGAACAGCACGCACTGGATTACGCCTTCGTACCCGACAACCAGCGCCTGACCGATTACCGCCTGTTCGTCACCGACATGGACTCGACGCTGATCACTATCGAGTGCATCGACGAAATCGCCGACATGCAAGGCCTCAAGCCGGAAGTCGCCGAGATCACCGAAGCGGCGATGCGCGGCGAACTGGATTTTCGCGAATCCCTGACCCGCCGTGTCGCACTGCTCGCCGGCCTTCCCGTGGCGGCACTTGAGCGTGTCTTCAGCGAGCGCCTCAAGCTCAATCCCGGCGCCGAGGCGCTGATTGCCGGCCTCAAGCAGGCAGGCATCATCACGGTGCTGGTATCTGGTGGCTTCACCTACTTCACCGAACGCCTGCAGCAGCAACTGGGTTTCGACTACGCGGTGGCCAACGAACTGGAGATCGAGGACGGACGGCTGACCGGACGGGTAAAGGGCGAGGTAGTGGACGGGGAGGTCAAGCGCCGGACGCTGCTGCAGGTCTGCCAGCAGCGCGGCTTCACCGCCGACCGCGTCATTGCCGCGGGCGACGGGGCCAATGATCTTCCAATGCTCGCGGAAGCGGGCGTCGGCATTGCCTATCACGCCAAACCGGTCGTCAGAGAAAAAGCCGACTATGCACTGAACCACAGCGGCCTCGACGGCATCCTGAACCTGTTTGCCTGACAGCGAAATTAGTGCGACTGGCACGAGCGCGTCGCTGCAGAAAGCCGAAGGGCCCTTCGATGGAGGCATGCCGACCGGTACGGCCTGCCTCCCGCGCGGCCTCCTGAACGTTGCTGCTCGCGACCAGTGCGAAACCGATACTAGCGATGGTTTGTCAGGAACTCCGTGCAGCAATGCACATGCTGCACGGCACAACTTAATGTATGTCGAAAATCTTTACACTGATCAGTCCATTGGGTATAGTTATTTGATGCCTATCAAAAAGACGATACTCGGCTTTTTTGTAGCGATCGCGTGTTCCGGCGCGGTCCTTGCGTCGGAGCCCTCCAATCCCGCCAACGACGAAGCCCTTCCGGCTTCCATGTTCGAGCGCTACACCGATTCGATCCGCAATCTGGTCGACCGTAGCCTGAACTTCCTTGGCGTTCCCTACCGCTTCGGTGGCACCAGCCCGCTCACCGGATTTGACTGCAGTGGTTTCGTCGGCAAAGTGTTCGCCGATGCCCTCGGCTTCGGCATGCCGCGCACGGCCGCCGAAATGTCCCAGATGGGCGAGCAGGTCAAGTTTGCCGAGCTGAAGCCGGGCGATCTGGTGTTCTTCAACACCATGCGCCGCGCTTTCTCCCACGTGGGCATCTACCTCGGCAATTACCAGTTCGTGCATGCACCTTCGACAGGCGGCGTTGTCCGCGTCGAGGACATGCGTCTCGACTACTGGGCGGCCCGCTACGACGGCGCCCGCCGGGTACTGCCCAACGGCCAGTCGCGCCAGCCGCAATCCAACTGAACACGCAATCCCGTCGAGCGCACGGCGCGGGCCGCATTCCGGCTTGCGCCTGATATCCTGTCCGGATCCGGTTCGTACCGCACCTGATCCGACATGATTCCCTGGCTCGGCAACAAACCCGCCTTTCCATCGGTCACCCGAGCGCTGCGCGAGCCCAACGGGCTGCTGGCTGCAGGCGGCGCACTCACTCCCGAATGGCTGCTCGCCGCCTATCGGCACGGCATCTTCCCGTGGTTCAACGACGGCGAACCGATCCTGTGGTGGAGCCCGGATCCCCGCATGGTCGTCTTCCCTGATCAAGTCCGCGTCACCCGCTCCCTACGCAAGACACTGCGCAACGCCGCCTACGAGATTCGCCTGGACCACGACTTTCCGGCGGTGATCCGCGCCTGCGCCGCGCCACGCGATCCCCGCGGCGGCACGTGGATTACGCCCGAGATCCAGGACGCCTACATCCGCATGCACGAACTCGGCTATGCGCACTCGGTCGAAACGTACATCGACGGCGAGCTGGCCGGCGGGCTTTACGGCATGGCAGTGGGACGCGCCTTCTACGGCGAATCCATGTTCAGCCGACGTACCGACGCCTCGAAGATCGCCTTCGCGCATCTGGCCCGCTTCCTTGAGCAACGGGAATTTCGCGTGCTAGATTGCCAGATGACGACCTCGCACCTGGCTTCGCTGGGTGGTCAGGAGATTTCGCGCGCGACCTTCGTCCAACTGCTCGACGAAGCCACGCAGGAAGGCCCGCCTCCGGCGCGCTGGCCAATGAACGGAGCACAAGCCCCCTGGACGTAGCCCCATGCTGAAGGACTATCCCTACTCGCTGCTGCAGTTCTACGCGACGGCGCCCTACGCGTGCTCCTACCTGCCGGACCGCCAGGCCCGTTCCCAGGTCGCCACCCCCAGCCACCTGATCGACACGCCGCTGTACAGCGAGCTGGTGCATACCGGCTTCCGCCGCAGCGGCATCTTCACCTACCGCCCCTACTGCGACACCTGCCGCTCGTGCATTCCGGTGCGCATCCCGGTGGCCAGCTTCACGCCCAATCGCAGCCAGCGCCGCGCCTGGGCGGCTCATGCCGACCTGCATCCGCGCGAGATGCCGTTGGAGTTCATCGAGGAGCACTACACCCTCTACCAGCGCTACCAGGCCACGCGCCACGCCGGCGGCGGCATGGACCAGGACAACCGGGAGCAGTACGCCCATTTCCTGCTGCAGAGCCACGTGGACAGCCGCCTGCTCGAATTCCGCGAGAACGGCATCCTGCGCATGGTCAGCGTCATCGACTGCCTGACCGACGGCCTGTCCAGCGTCTACACCTTCTACGACCCCGATACGGCCCACGGCAGCCTCGGCACCTTCGGCATCCTGTGGCAGATCGAGGTGTGCCGCCAGCTCAAGCTGCCCTATCTTTATCTCGGCTACTGGATCCGCGACAGCCGCAAAATGGCTTACAAGGCGCGCTTCCGCCCGATCCAGGGACGCATCGGCGGTCAGTGGCAAACCCTCACCGACGCCGATCTCGACAAACTCGACTGAGCTCCCCCCGATGCACTTTCTGCTACGCACGGCCGCGGCCGTACACCTGCTTGCCTGCGCCAGTATTGCCGCAGCCGCGCCCAGCCTCGACGATATCCAGAACGCCCCACACCAGGACTGGCTGACCGTCTCCGGCGTTTCACATCATTTCCAGCCCGACCGCCGGGACTGGCGGGAATTCAATCCGGGCGCGGGCTTCGAGCGGGCGTTCACCGGCACCCCATGGGTTGCCACCGCCGGCTACTTCCGCAACAGCTACGACCGCAACACCTTCTACGCCGGAGCCCGCTGGATGCCGCTGCAGGCCGGCCCGTTCCGCTTCGGCGCCTTCGGCCTGGTCGGCACCGGCTACCCGTCGCCGGTGCTGGTCATCCCGACCGTCTCGGCGGAATTCGGCCGCGTCGGCGCCAACCTCGTCGCCTTGCCCAACCTGCCCGGCTACAGCGGCTACCTCGGTCTGCAATTCCGCTTCGCCCTCGACTGAAACCCGAAACAGGGTTTAGAAACAGGACTTTGCCGCGCTGCGGTAGAATGCAGGATGCTCTACGAACTCGCACGCCCCATTTTCTTCTCCCTTGACGCGGAGACCGCCCACGAAACCGCCCTCGCCGGCCTGAACCTTGCCGGCCGCCTGCTGCCCGCCGGCAAGCCGCTGCCCGCCAGGCCGGTGGAGGTCATGGGCCTGCAATTCCCGAACCGCATCGGCATGGCCGCCGGTCTCGACAAGAACGGCGAGATCATCGACGGGCTGGCCCGCATGGGCTTCGGTTTCATCGAAATCGGCACCATCACCCCGCGCGCCCAGCCCGGCAACCCCAAGCCGCGCATGTTCCGCCTGCCCGAGGTGAAGGGCATCATCAACCGGATGGGCTTCAACAACCACGGCATCGACGCCCTGATCGGCAACGTGGAAGCCGCCAAGTTCAAGGGCATCCTCGGCATCAACATCGGCAAGAACGCCGACACGCCAATCGAGCGCGCCGCCGACGACTACCTGATCTGCCTCGACAAGGCCTACCCGCTAGCGAGCTACATCACCGTCAACATTTCGTCGCCCAACACCAAGAATCTGCGCCAACTGCAGGGCGAATCCGAACTCGACGCGCTGCTCGGCCAGCTCAAGGCACGCCAGGCCCAGCTGGCCGACAAACACGGCCGCTACGTGCCGATCACCCTCAAGATCGCCCCGGACCTGGACGACAGCCAGATCACCAACATCGCCGACGCGCTGCGACGCCACCGCATCGACGCGGTGATCGCCACCAACACCACGCTGGCCCGCGACAAGGTGCAGGGCATCCGCTACGGCGACCAGCAGGGCGGCCTGTCCGGCGCGCCGCTGTTCGAGGCCTCCACTGCCGTCGTCGCGGCCCTCGCCAAGGCGCTGCAGAATGAAGTCCCGATCATCGCCGCCGGCGGCGTCTTCGACGGCCGTCAGGCCCGCGCCAAGCTGGAGGCCGGTGCCAAGCTGGTGCAGATCTACAGCGGCCTGATCTACCGCGGCCCGGCCCTCGTACGCGAAGCGGTCGAGGAGACCAAGGATTTCGTCTGAAATCGCACACTGGCCGCCGTGCCGCCCGCACCGGGCTTGAGTGCAGCACGGCCGGCGCGGGATAATCCCAACTTATCGTCACTCCGACACCGACAGCCATGAGTAGCTACCTTTTCGTGATCCTCGGCGCGGTTCTGGTGAATAACGTCGTCCTCGTCCGCATCCTCGGCCTGTGCCCCTTCATGGGCGTGTCGAAGAAGCTGGACGCCGCGATGGGCATGGGGGCCGCCACCACCTTCGTGCTGACCCTCGGCTGCGGCACCAGCTACCTCATTGACCACTACGTGCTGATCCCGGCCGGGGTCGAATACCTGCGCACGCTGGCCTTCATCGTCATCATCGCCGCCATCGTGCAGGTCACCGAACTGGTCATCCAGAAGACCAGCCCGGTCATGTACCAGGTGCTGGGCATCTACCTGCCGCTGATCACCACCAACTGCGCGGTGCTCGGCGTACCGCTGCTCAACGTGTCCCTGCGCCACGATCTGGTCGAGTCCCTGCTGTTCGGCTTCGGAAGCTCGGTCGGCTTCTCGCTGGCGCTGGTGCTGTTCGCCGGCATCCGCGAGCGCCTGGACGGTGCCGACGTGCCCGCCCCTTTCAAGGGCACGGCCATCGCGATGATCACCGGCGGGCTGATGAGCCTGGCCTTCATGGGCTTCGCCGGCCTCGACAAGTACCGCTAACCCCCTGTCATTCCGCTCCCGGCCCCGCCATGCTCACCGCCCTTCTCGTGATGACCGCCGTCGCCCTGGTGCTCGGGGCACTGCTCGGCTACGCCTCGCTCAAGTTCAAGGTCGAAGGCGACCCGCTGGTCGAAAAGATCGACGCCATCCTGCCGCAGACCCAATGCGGCCAGTGCGGCTTTCCCGGCTGCAGGCCCTACGCCACCGCCATCGCCTCCGGCGAGGCCGACATCAACCAGTGCCCACCGGGTGGCGAGGAAGGCATCCGCAAGCTCGCCGACCTGCTTGGCCGCGAGTTCAAGTCCCTGTCCGAAGAGCACGGCGTCGAAAAGCCCAAGTCCGTCGCGGTGATCGACGAAAACACCTGCATCGGCTGCACCCTGTGCATCCAGGCCTGCCCGGTGGATGCCATCGTCGGCGCCGCCAAGCAACTGCATACCGTCGTGGCCGGCGAATGCACCGGCTGCGAACTGTGCGTCGCCCCATGTCCGGTGGACTGCATCGCCATGGAACCGATCACCGAGACCGTCGACACCTGGAAGTGGCGCTACCCGGTTATCCAGATCAAGCAGGCCGCCTGAGATGCTGCGCAAACTCTTCAAGTTCCACGGTGGCGTCAAGCCGCAGACCCACAAGGCCGAATCCACCACTCAGCCGATCGCTCGGGTACCGCTGCCGGAGCAGCTGGTGATCCCGCTGCACCAGGCGGTCGGCGGCCATCCGCGCCCGCTGGTCGCTCCGGGCGACAAGGTCTTCAAGGGCCAGCGCATTGGCGGCGCCGATGGCAGCCTGTCTTCCGCCGTGCATGCCTCCACGTCCGGCATCGTGCGTGACGTGGCACCGGCGCTGATGCCACACACGTCGGGCCTCACGACCCTATCGGTGATCATCGAGCCCGACGGCGAAGATCGCTGGGGCGAGCTGGACAAGGTCAATTACCGTACGACGCCCCCCGACGAACTGCGCGACTTCCTGCGCGACGCCGGCGTCGTCGGCCTCGGCGGCGCAGTCTTCCCGAGCTACGCCAAGCTCAAGCCCGGCAAGGAAGGCCGCCTCAAGACCCTGGTCATCAACGGCGCCGAGTGCGAGCCCTTCATCACCTGCGACGACCTGCTGATGCGCGAACGCGCCGACGACATGCTGAAGGGCATTGTCGCCATGCGCCACATGCTGCAGGCCGAAGAAGTGCTGATCGGCATCGAGGACAACAAGCCGGAAGCCGTCGCCGCCGTGCAGGCCGCCATCGCCGCCAGCGGCCAGAGCGGCATCCAGGCCGTCGCGATCCCCACCCGCTACCCCGCCGGCGGCGCCAAGCAGCTGATCCGCGTGCTCACCGGCATCGAGGTGCCCCACGGCCGTCGTTCCACCGACTTCGGCGTGCAATGCTTCAACGTCGGCACCGCCTACAGCATTTACGAAACGCTCGAATTCGGCCGTCCGCTGATCTCCCGCGTCGTCACCGTGGCCGGCAACGTCAGACCAGCCGCGCAACTACGAAGTCCTCATCGGCACGCCGATGGACCACGTGGTGCGCCTGTCCGGCGCCCGCCCGGACACCGACCGCTACATCATGGGCGGCCCGATGATGGGCGTGCGCCTGCCGGCCTTCGACGTGCCGGTAGTCAAGGCCACCAACTGCATCCTGGTCGGCAGCCCGGCTCTATTCCCGCCGCCGCCGCCCGAGATGCCGTGCATCCGCTGCGGCGAATGCGCCAAGGCCTGCCCGGCCGACCTCGCCCCCTTCGAGATGTACTGGTTCTCGCGCTCGAAGAACTTCGGCAAGGCCCAGGAATACCACCTTTTCGACTGCATCGAATGCGGCTGCTGCAGCTTCGTCTGCCCGTCCCACATTCCGCTGGTGGACTACTTCCGCTTCTCGAAGAGCGAGATCTGGGCGCGTGAGCGCGACAAGTCCTCCTCCGATGCCGCCCGCGACCGCTTCGAGTTCAAGAACTTCCGCCAGGAACGGGAAAAGCAGGAGAAGGCTGAGAAGCTCGCCGCCAAGGCCGCCGCGACGCGCGAAAAGGTCGCCGCCGACAGCCAGGCCGGCACGGCCAGCCCTGCCGCCGAAGCGCCCGACACAGCCAAACCAGCCGCCCCGTCCGCCGAAGACACCAAGCGCGCGCTGATCGCCGCCGCGATGGAGAAGGCTCGCCAGCAAAAAGCCCAGGTCGCACCGAAGAACACCGAACAGCTCAGTGCCGAAACCCAGGCCGACATCGACGCGATCGAAGCCCGCCGGGCGGCCTCCGCAGCCACGCCCCCGACTCCGGACGCCTGATCCAGGCCACGCACACCGATGATCAATTCCCCCTTCGTCCGCAAACCGGCCAGCGTCCAGCAAGTCATGCTGCAGGTGCTGCTGGCCCTCGTGCCCGGCATCGCCGCCTACGTGTGGTTCTTCGGCGCCGGCATCCTCGTGCAGCTCACCCTCGCCTCCGCCGCCGCGCTGGCCGGCGAGGCCGCCATGCTGGCGATCCGCGGCAAGCCCAAGGCCCTGTTCCTCAGTGATCTGTCGGCCATCGTCACCGCCTGGCTGATCGCCCTCACCTTCCCGCCAATCGTGCCCTGGTGGCTCACCGTCACCGCCACGCTGCTGGCCATCGTGGTCGTCAAGCAGCTCTACGGCGGCCTCGGCCAGAACCCCTTCAACCCGGCGATGGCGGCCTTCTGCCTGATGATCGTCGCCTACCCGGCGCTGATGTCCCAGTGGCCGGCCGCCGGCCAGCTGGATTTTTCCAGCCAGCTGCAGCTGATCTTCGGCGGTATCCGCCAGGTGGACGCAATCACCGGCGCCACGCCCCTCGACGCCCTGCGCACCGCGCTGCGCGCCGCCGCCAATCCCGACTCCCAGCTTCACGGCCTGCGCGCTTCCCAGCTGATGGACGGCCCGGCCTACGGCATGCTCGGTGGCAAGGGTGGCGAATGGGTGGCCCTCGGCTTCCTGCTCGGCGGCCTGTGGCTGCTGCAGCGGCGCATCATCACCTGGCACATACCCGGTGCCTTCTGCCTCGCGCTGGCCGCCTCGGCAGGCCTGCTGTGGGCGGTCCGCCCCGAGGGCTTCGCCTCGCCGGTCTTCCATCTGGCCTCCGGCGGCGCCATGCTGGGCGCCTTCTTCATCCTCACCGATCCAGTGTCCGGCGCCACCACACCCCGCGGCAAGCTGCTGTTCGCCGCTGGCGCCGGCGTGCTGACCTTCGTGATCCGCGCCTTCGGCGCCTACCCGGACGGGGTCGCCTTCGCCACGCTGCTGATGAACCTGTGCGTGCCGTTGATCGACATGAATACCCAGGCCCCGGTCTTCGGCCACAAGAAGGATTGAGCATGAGCCAGCCGACCATCCTGGGCCTGTCCACCCGCACCGCCGGCGCGATGATGGCCTTCACGGCCGCCTTCACGGCGTTGATGGCCTTCACCTACGAGGCCACCCACGAACAGATCGCGGCCTCCGCCAACGACGAGAAGATGAAGCTCGTCACCGAAGTGCTGGCCTCCGACGCCTACGACAACACGCTGCTGGACGACTACGTGCAGCTCGGTCCGACCCGCGAGCTGGGCCTCGACCACGGCGGCCGCGTCTATCGCGCCCGCAAGGCCGGCGCCCCCGCCGGGCTGCTGCTCGAAGCCACCGCACCAGACGGCTACAGCGGCAACATCGAGCTGATCGTTGCGATCCGCCCGGACGGCACCGTCAATGGCGTGCGCGTCGTAGCCCACCGGGAAACCCCCGGCCTCGGCGACTACATCGATCCGAAGAAGGACAAGGACAAGAAGTCCCCGTGGATCGGCCAGTTCGCCGGCCTGAGCCCCGCCGCGCAGCCTCTCGACGCCTGGAAGGTGAAGAAGGACGGCGGCCAGATCAACAGCCATGCCGGCGCCACCATCAGCGCCCGCGCGGTGACCAACGCCGTCGCCCGTGCCGCCCGCTATGCCGGCACCAACCGGGAGCGCCTGTTCGGCGCGGCCACCGGCGCATCCCTCTGACAAGGAGCGACAACCATGGACTTGCGTGCCTATCGCGACATCGCCTGGAACGGCTGGTGGAAACAGAACCCCGGCGTCGTGCAGATCCTCGGCATGTGCCCGACGCTGGCCATCACCACCAGCATCGTCAACGCCGTCAGCCTGGGCCTCGCCACCGTGCTGGTGATGGCCATGTCCAACCTGGCCTCCTCGCTGCTGCGCAACTTCATTCCCTACGAGATCCGCATCCCGGTGTTCATCCTGATCATCGCCGCGCTGACCACCGTGGTGGATCTGGCGATGAACGCCTACCTGCACTCCCTGTATCTGGTGCTCGGCATCTTCATTCCGCTGATCGTCACCAACTGCATCGTGCTGGCCCGCATCGAAGCCTTCGCTGCCAAGAACGAACCGCTGGCCTCCACGCTGGACGGCGCCGCGATGGGGCTCGGCGCGACGATGGTGCTCACCGTGCTCGGTGCGATGCGCGAACTGATCGGCAACGGCACCCTGTTCTCGGGCATCGAGATGGTCATCCCCGGCGCCCATGAGATCCAGGTCTTCGGCGGCGACTACCCGGGCTTCCTGACCTTCATCCTGCCGCCCGGCGCCTTCTTCGCACTGGGCTGCCTGATCGCCGGGCGCAACTGGCTGGAAGCCCGCCGCCAGGCCCGCGCACGCAGCAATCCGCCGGCCCCGCAGGCACCCGCTGCCCCCGACCCCACCTCCGCCGAGCCCGCCTGATGCCCGACATGCGCCTGGCCGCCGTGGCCGAAGCCTTCCGCCGCCTGCGCGAAGCCAACCCCAACCCGACTACCGAGCTCGAATACGCGACGCCCTACCAGCTGCTGGTGGCCGTGGTGCTGTCCGCCCAGGCCACCGACAAAGGCGTCAACATCGCTACCCGCAAGCTCTTCGCGCTCGCCCCGACGCCGGAAGCCATGGCCGACCTGGGCGAGGAAGGCATCGCCGAGCAGATCAAGACCATCGGCCTGTTCCGCAACAAGGCCAAGAACACCCTGGCCCTGTCCCGCCAGCTGCTGGAGCGCCACGCCGGCGAGGTGCCCAACGACCGGGAGGCCCTCGAAGCCCTGCCCGGCGTCGGCCGCAAGACTGCCAACGTGGTCCTCAACACCATCTTCGGCGAACCGACGATGGCCGTGGACACCCACATCTTCCGCCTCGCCAACCGCACCGGCCTGGCCCCCGGCAAGGACGTGCTCGAAGTGGAAAAGCGCCTGCTGCGCCGCATCCCCAAGGAATACATGCGGGATGCCCACCACTGGCTGATCCTCCACGGCCGCTACGTGTGCGTGGCGCGCAAACCCAAGTGCGGCGAGTGCATCATCCGCGACCTATGCCTGTACCGGGACAAGGCGGACTGAGCGGTCACAGCACTGCCAGCCGTCCGACCACGTGGCAACACGTGATACCTCCAATAAAACCTTACAGCCCCCAACGACCATGTTCGATCCCTCCCGTGATCAGGCCCGCCAGTTCTTCGTCAGCGCCTGGAGCAAGCACAAGAACCGCGAGGTCCTGACCCAGCTCGAGATCATCGCTGCCGACCTGGTGGCCCATCACCCGGAATACCACGCACTACTGGAAGATCCGGACGCGGTGATGAAGGACTTCAGCCCCGAGGACGGGCAAGTGAATCCCTTCCTGCACCTGTCCCTGCACCTGGCCATTGAAGAGCAGCTCTCCATCAACCAGCCGCCGGGCATCCGTGAAGCCTTCGAGCAATGCCAGGCCCGCCACGGCGACCGCCACGCGGCGCTGCACGACGTGCTCGAATGCCTCGGCGAAACGATCTGGAAAGCCCAGCGCGACAAGGCGCCGCTGGACGCCCGCACCTACGTGGAAGCGGTGCGCAAGCGCGCCACCCGCTGAAGCCCTCGCCCGATGCAATGAAACGGTAATCCGCCGGGCCCACCATCGGGCCCATGCATTCCAGTCCGTCCCAGCCCCTCGCGGGCCGCATCGCCCTCGTCACGGGCGCCAGCACCGGCATCGGCCGCGTCACCGCCCGGCAACTCGCCCTTCAAGGTGCCCACGTCTATCTGGCCTGCCGTTCCGAAGCCCGCACCCGCCCGGTCATCGAAGAGATCCAGCGCCTCACCGGCCGCGCCGCTGCCGAATGGCTGGAGCTGGACCTCGCCGACACGCGTTCGATCCGCGCCTGCGCCGCGCGCTTCCTGAGCACCGGCCAGCCACTCCACCTGCTGATCAACAACGCCGGCCTAGCCGGTGCCCGCGGCCTGACCCGGGACGGCTTCGAGATGGCTTTCGGCGTCAATCACCTGGGCCATTTCCTGCTCACCGACCTGCTGCTCGAGCGCCTCAAGGCCTCCGCACCGGCCCGCATCGTCACCGTCGCCAGCCGCGCCCACCGCCGCGCCCCGGCCGTCATCGACTGGAACGCCGTGCAGAAGCCGACCCGCTCCCTGACCGGCGTACGCGAGTACGCGGTGTCCAAGCTCGCCAACGTGCTGTTCAGTGCCGAGCTGGCCCGCCGACTGGGCAGCAGCGGCATCAGCACCTACGCGCTGCATCCGGGCGTCGTGGATACCGAGGTATGGCGCGCCGTGCCCCGCCCGCTGCGGCCGCTCCTGAAGCTGCGCGGCCTGCTCACACCTGAAGAAGGCGCCCTCACCACGCTGCACTGCGCGGTGTACGCTCCCGCCAGCGAGAGTGGTCTGTACTACGCCCAATCCGCAGTGACCACGCCGGCCGACCGCGCCCGCGACTTCCGCCTGGCTGCCGAACTGTGGCGGCGCAGCGAGGAGTGGGTGGCCGACATCGGCCGCCACGGCTGAGGCCGGGCTCGCAGGGGTTTCGTCACTCAGCCCAGCGCAAGCACTGGCGGCGCACGAGCTCGGGCAGCAGCGGATCGGCGCCATAGTGCTCCCGCAGCCACGCCGCGTCGTTCGTACGCGTCGCCGCGTCGTGGGCCAGTGCGGCGCAGGCCGCTTGCGTACCCAGCACGGCCGCATGCGGGCCGATGCGGTTCACCAGCGCGACGATCGCATCGCCGAGCACATGGCGCTCGCCGCTTTCAGGATCGACCCATACCCCCTCGTAGCCGAAGCGGCAGGCCTGAAAACGGTTGAAGGCATACACGAGGTAGTCGTCCTCGGCCGGCATGAAAGGCTTGTCCACCATCAGCCAGCGGGCGATGGTCTGGATCAGCGCAGCCAGACGCGCCGACCGCTCCACACTCAACGGCGTATCCAGCACCCGGACCTCGATCGTGCCGTACTCCGGCTTCGGGCGAATGTCCCAGTAGAAGTCCTTCATGCTCTTCACGACACCGGTCCGCGCCATCTTCTCGAAGTAGGCCTCGAAATCGGACCAGGTCAGCACGAAGGGCGCCCGGCCCGATAGCGGAAAGGCGAAGATCGAATTGAGCCGGGCCGAATCGAAACCCGTGTCGTGGCACTGCACGAAAGGTGACGACGCCGACAGCGCGATCAGGTGCGGGATGAAACGCGACATGCCGTGCAGCAGCCTCAGCGCCTCATCCGGCCCGGGGCAGCCGATGTGCACATGTTGCCCGAACACCGTGAACTGCTTGGCCAGGTAGCCGTACAGCTCGCTCAGGTGCTTGTAGCGGACACCATCGGTGATCTGCCTCTCCCCCCAAAGCTGAAAGGGATGGGCGCCGCCGCCGCAGATGCCGATATCGAGGCGGCGGGCCCCCTCCAGCAGGCCGTTGCGCAGGGCCGTGAGCTGCGCAAGCACATCGCCGTAGTCCTCGCAGATGCCGGTGGCGATCTCGATCATGCTCGACGTGATCTCGGGCTTCACGTCGCCGACGAAGCCCTGCTGTTCGAGCACCCGCAGCAGATCCGGCGCCGCCGCGACAAGGTCGAAGTCATGGGTACCCACCAGCTGAAGCTCCAGCTCGACACCAAGGGTCAGCGCGCGGGAAGTGGAAAAGGCTTCAAGCGGCATGATTATTCCCCCTTCCTGCATTGGTCTCGCCGCAATGGCGCAGCGCCCACTGGGTCGCAATGGGTCCCGCAATCTCCATGACCGCAGCCGCCCCGGCCAGCGCCGCCGCCACATGCCGGCCCAGGTCTGGGAAGGCCAGATACAGGCTGGCGGTCAGCAGGAAGGCCGTGCCCGACATGGGGAGAAGCGCAATACCCAGCGCCACCGACTGCCCCATCGACAGGCCCGACAACCGCCCGAACAACACGCTGCCGCCCACCTTCGCGGCTGCCCGCAGGACCACCACCGTCACGCCGGCGAGGCCACCAGCGACGATCAGGCGCCAGTCCGCCGCCATGCCGTTCACCACGAACAACAGCACCACCAGCGCGCCGCCTGCGGTGCCGAAGTGGCGCGGCCACAGGCACGGGCGCAGGTCACGGCTGCGCAGCACCATGCCGGCCAGCAGCGGCACCAGGATCGGCGACGCACCGGCCAGGCGGACCAGCACCAGCGCCAGGAACAACAGGCCGATAAGCAGCAGCACACTGTTCTCGTTGGCCAGGTCGAGGCGCCGCCGCGCGACGCCAACCGCCGCAGCCAGCAGCAGCGCCAGCACGAAGGTGCTCACCAGATAGCGCAGCGGCGCCTGCAGGGACTGCAGCACATGCTGCCCATGGGCCTGCCCGAGCAGCGCGAGCAGCACCTGCACGGCGAGCACCGCGTAGATCGTGTTGAGCGCCGACAGCATCAGCAGGCGCTCGGTCACCTGGCCGCGGGCATTCAGCTCGGAGGCCACCCGCATGACCACCGCCGGCGAGCTGACCATGCACACGGCCCCCACGGCGATCGAGCTACCAAAGCCGAGCCCGAGGTAGTGGCCGATGCCGAACACCATCACGAAAGTCATGCCGGCTTCCGCGAGGCTGGTGGCGATCAGCCATGGGTTGTCACGCAGCCAGTGCAGATGCACCCGGCTGCCGAGTTCGAAGAGGAGGACGGCCATCGCCACCTCGAGACCGTGGCGGAAACCTTCCGACAGGGCCAGCCCGCCCGCGTCGAGATGATTCGATGCGAACAGACCGACCAAGGTATAGCCGACGATACGCGGCCAGCCGAACAGGCGGAACACCGCTTCGCCTGCCAATGGCGCGATCACCAGCAGCATGGCCAGCCAGAAGCTGGTGTCGAGGGGAGCAATCCAACCGGGAAGAAAAGAAAGATCAGGCGCCATGCAATCTCCTACCGGACGATCGCACACCCGGTAGCAAGCACTGGGCGCGGATCATCGAAGAACGGCGAATCATGGATCCCCGCACCCATTCCACCAGGGGATGAGCGCAGGGGGCGTTCTTTGTAGAGGCAACGCGGCGCGGTAAGTTCCGACCTCTGCGCCCCGAAATGGGCTTTGCCAAACGGCAACAAGCCCCACGGCGAGGTCCGGCCTACTCGTGGCGCAGGGCTTCGATGGGGTCGAGGCGCGCCGCCCGACGCGCCGGCACATAGCCGAACAGCACGCCGATGGCCGCCGAAAAACCGAAGGACAGGAGATTGATTGCCGGATTGAACAGGTAGGGCACGTGCATCAGCGCAGCGCCGCCAATGGACGCCAGCGTGGCCAGCACGATGCCGACGATGCCGCCGAGGGAAGCCAGCGCTACCGCCTCGATGAGGAACTGCAGCAGCACCTCCCGCTCCAGCGCGCCGATGGCCAGACGGATACCGATCTCGCGGGTCCGCTCGGTGACCGACACCAGCATGATGTTCATGATGCCGATGCCGCCCACCAGCAGGCTCACCGCCGCCACCGCGCCGAGCAGGCCGGTCATCACCTTGGTGGTGCCGGACAGGGTCTCGGCGATCTGGCGGGTGTCCATCACCGCGAAATCGTCGTTGTCGCCAGGGCCGATATGGCGGCGCTCGCGCATCAGCCAGGTCACCTGGTCCTTGGCGGTGTCCATGGACGCATCGTCGCGCACCGACACCATCAGCGTCGCCACGTCCACAGAGCCGGTGAGGCGGCGCTGCACGGTGCGCAGCGGCATCACCACCAGATCATCCTGGTCGTTGCCCATCGTGGACTGGCCCTTGGATGCCAGCAGGCCGATCACCTCGCAGGAGAACTGTTTGACGCGGATCTGCTGGCCGACCGGATCCTGCCCGCCGAACAGCTCGCGCCGGATGGTGTCGCCGATCACGCACACTGCAGCACCAGCCCGTTCTTCCGCCTCGTTGAAGATCCGCCCACCCGCGATCTGCCACTTGCCGGTGGCGAACCAGTCGCGGCTGGTGCCGGTGACGCCGGACGACCAGTTGCGCGACATCGCCACCAGGGTGACGCTCTTGCTGCTCACCGGCACCACCGCCGCCAGCCCGCTGACCTGGTTGCGCAGGGCCTCCGCGTCGGCCACCTTGAACTGGGCTGCACCGGCCGAATCCCGCCCCGGGCCGAGGTGCTGGCCGGGGCGGATGATCAGCAGGTTGCTGCCCAGGCTGGCGATCTGGTCCGACACTGCCTGGGTCGCCCCGTTGCCGAGGGTGACCATGGTGATCACCGCCGACACGCCGATGACGATGCCGAGGATGGTCAGGAAGGAACGCATCAGGTTACGGCGGATCTCCCGCAGGGCGAGCAGCAGCGCATTCCAGATCATCGCGCCCCCTCCTCCGCTGGCACAGCCGCTTTGCGCGTGTCGCTGGCGATGCGCCCATCGACAAGCCTCACGATGCGGTGGGCGTAGTCGGCCATGTCCGGCTCGTGGGTGACCATCAGCACGGTGATGCCCTGCTCCCGGTTGAGGCCGGCGAGCAGGTCCATGATCTCCCGGCTGCGCTCGGTGTCGAGGTTGCCGGTGGGCTCGTCGGCGAGCAGCAGGGATGGCCCGGTGACCAGCGCACGGGCGATCGCCACGCGCTGCTGCTGGCCGCCGGACAGCTCGGCCGGCGTGTGATGCTCCCAGCCCGACAGGCCGACGGACGCCAAGGCGGCGCGTGCCAGTTCGTGGCGCCGGACCGCCGGCTCGCCGCGATAGAGCAGCGGCAACTCCACGTTCTCCTGGGCCGAGGTGCGCGCCAGCAGGTTGAAGCCCTGGAAGACGAAGCCCAGCGCATGGCGGCGCAACATGGCCCGCTGGTCGCGGCTCAGACTTTCCACCGCCAGGCCGCGGAAGCGGTAGCTGCCGCCGCTGGGCGTGTCGAGGCAACCGAGGATGTTCATCAGCGAGGACTTCCCCGAGCCGCTGGGGCCCATGATGGCGACGAAATCACCCTCCTCGACGGTCAGATCTACGCCGCGCAGGGCCTGGAATGCCGCCGCCCCGCTGCCGAAGCTGCGGGTAACGCCGGACAGCACGATCAGCGCCTCACTCATTTCTTGGCCGCCAGCGCCTCGGTGATCACCTCGGCGCCGGGCGGCAGCGCCGCATCCCCATCCACCGGACGGACCTCGGACACCTGGCCGTTGGTGCCCAGTACGCTCACTTTGACGGCGACCAGCTGGCCGTCCTTCAGCAGCCACAGGGTCTGCGTGCCGTCCTTGGCGGCGTCCGACGCGGCCTTGGGCGGCGGAGCCGGCGGACGCGGCATCAGGCTGGCGAGCAGGCTGCGCTTCTGGGCCTCCTGCTGCACCGGCGGCGAGAAGCGGAGCGCCGTATTGGGCACCAGCAGCACATCCTGGCGGCGGGCGGTGGTGATCTCGGCAGTGGCGGTCATGCCCGGGCGCAACATCAGCTCGTCGTTCTTGACGGAGAGGATGGTCAGGTAAGACACCACCTGGTCCTTGGTCTGGGAGCCCCAGCCAACCCGCGTGACTGTCGCCGGGAAGTTGCGCCCCGGCCAGGCATCCACGTGGAAACGCGCCTCCTGCCCCTCCTTCACCTTGCCCACGTCGGCCTCGTCCACATCCACCTGCAGCTCCATTCGGCGCAGGTCCTCGGCCAGCGTGTACAGCACCGGCGCGGTCATCGCCGCCGCCACGGTCTGGCCCGGTGCCACCTTGCGGGTCAGCACGATGCCGTCGATGGGCGACAGGATCGTCGCCTTTGACAGGCTGATCTCGTAGGTGCTGAGCAGCGCCTTGGCCGACGCGACCGCGGCTTCGGCGGCCTTCTGGTCGGCCACAGCGCGCAGCGCGGCAGCCTCGCCGCTGTCCAGCTCGGCCTTCGACGGCACCTTGCCGCCGGACAGACGCGCCACCTCGCGCAGACGGGCCAGGCTGGCCGCGGTCTCTGCCACCGTCGCCTCGGCCTGGCGCACCTTGGCCTCGGCCGCAGCCAGGTCGGCCTTCGACTGCCTCACCTGATCCTTGAGCTTGGAAGTATCGAGGCGAGCGATCACCTGCCCCTTCTTCACGTGGTCGTTCACGTCCACCAGTACCGACTCGATGATGCCGGACAGTTCGCTGCCCACGTCCACCGAGTTGGTCGGCTGCAGGTTGCCGGTGGCCGACACGTTGATGACCAGCTCGCCCTTGCGAACCGGCTGGGTGCGGTAGTGCGGCCCTTCGTCGCCACCACTGCCGAACAGGGCAAGACCGGCGGCCAGCACCAGCACAGCTGCGGCGCCCCCGACCAGCAGGCGACGGCGTCCGCCGAAACGGCCCTGGCCGCTGCTGAGGACGAGTTCGCGGAGCGCGTCCGCGGACGGGGATTCAGGCTTGTTCATGCGTCTTTTCCGGATTGGGGAACGGCCTCGCTGCGGTCGGCGGACCAGCCGCCGCCGAGGGCCTTGTAGAGCTGGATCAGCGCCGTCACGCGCTCGGCCTCCGCCGAGGCCAGGCTGTCTTCAATGCTGAGCAGGCTGCGCTCGGTCGTCAGCACGGTCTGGAAGTCGATCAGGCCGGAGGCGTACTGGTGGCGCGCCAGCAGCGCCGCGTTGCGGGCCGCCTCGGCAGCGCTGGCCAGGGCCTCGCGCCGCAGGCGGCTGTTGGCCAGCGCGACGAGGGCATTCTGCACGTCCTCCAGTGCGGTCAGCACGGTTTTCTCGTAGGCCGCCAGCTGCTGTTCGCGCACCGCGTCCTGCACCTCGACCTGGGCGCGCAGGCGGCCGGCATCGAACAGCGGCCCGCTGACCGCCGCCGCCAGCGAGCGGGCGACCTGTCCGCCGCCACTGAAGGTGGACAGGCCGAGGGCTTGCAGGCCGATGGAACCGGACAGGCTGAAGGACGGATACAGCGCCGCCTCCGCCTGCCCGACGCGGGCCGTCTCGGCCGCCAGGCGTCGCTCGGCGGCGCGCACATCGGGGCGCTGGCGCAGCACATCCGCAGGGATCAGCAGCGCGGTGGCTTCCGGCAGTTGCGGCAGCAGTCCGCTGCGGGCGCCCTCCGCTACGACCAGCCGTTCATGCAGGCTGCCCGGTGTGTGCCCGGTGAGCAGCGCCAGGCGGTGCTCGGCCTCGGCGCGACCGGTGTCGAGGGTCGGGATCGCTGCCCGGGTGGTTTCCCGGTTGCTGCGCGCCTGTTCTACATCGAGGCTGCCGACCAGTCCGGCCTGGGCGCGCCAGTCGGTGATCTGCAGGGTTTCCGACTGGCTGGCCAGGTTGTCGCGGGCGATCGCCAGGCGCGCCTGGAAGGCACGCAGTTCGACATAGTTGAGGGCCACTTCGGCGGTCAGGCTCACCTGCGTGGCGTGCAGGTCGGCCAGGCCCGCCTCCAGCTCGGCCTCGGCGGCCTCCAGCGCCCGGCGGGTGCCACCGAATACGTCGGGCTCCCAGGCAGCGTCGAAGCCGGCTTCATAAAGCGTGCGGGCAGCACCGAGGGCGGTGCTGCGGCTTACGCCGGCTGATGCATTGAGGGTCGGAAAGCGCTTGGCCGAGGCCAGGTCGCGGCTGGCCCGGGCAGCACGCAGCGCGGCGCGGGCACTCTTCAGGTCCGGATTGGCCTGCAGCGCCTCGTCCATCAAGGCACTCAGTTGCGGATCGGCCAGTTGGGTCCACCAGCGGGCCAGGGCTTGCGGGTCGGCCTGCCGCGTACCCTCCACGGGTACAGACTGCCAGGCGGCCGGCACATCGGGCCGGGGGGCCCGGTAGTCCGGGCCGACGCTGGCACAGGCGGCCAGCAGGCAGGCCAGCAGCGCCGGCACGCGGCGCAGGGATTCGATCGACATAAGGAGAGCGGAAGGGCTGCACACGCTGCGCAGCGACCGGCCGATCATTGCCTTTCTGCGGGTAAGCCGCGGTTAGCCCGCCGTAAAGCTGCGTTAAGGCGGCGCACCGAGAGTGGATTCCACCCCGCAAATGTAAAGCGGGCCACAAGGGCCCGCTTTGATCGAACGCATACTCCGGGGGCCACGCCCCCGCAGGATCAGACCACCACGGTCTGGGCCTGGCCTTCGACACGCGCTTCGATGGTACCCAGCTCGTAGACCGTTTCGCCGGTGGCACGCAGCTGCTCGGCGGCCGCAGCAGCATCTTCCTGAGCGACGATGACGACCATGCCGATGCCGCAGTTGAACACGCGGTACATCTCCTGGGCGTCCACGTTGCCAGCCTGCTGCAGCCACTGGAACAGCGGCGGCAGGGTCCAGGCGTCCTTCTTGAGGACGGCGGTCAGGTTTTCGGCCAGCACGCGGGGCACGTTGTCGAGCAGGCCGCCGCCGGTGATGTGGGCCAGGCCCTTGACCAGGCCATCACGCTTTTCCATCAGCGCCAGCAGGGACTTCACGTAGAGCCGGGTCGGCTCCATGATCACGTCCTTCAGCGTACGGCCATGGAAATCGGCTTCCAGATCGGGCTTGCTGACCTCGATGATCTTGCGGATCAGGGAGTAGCCATTGGAGTGGGCGCCGCTGGAGGCGAGGCCCAGCACCACGTCGCCCGGACGGATCGTGGAGCCGTCGATGATCTTGGACTTGTCCACGGCGCCAACCGCGAAACCGGCCAGGTCGTACTCGCCGTCCGGGTACATGCTCGGCATCTCGGCGGTCTCGCCGCCGATCAGCGCGCAGCCGGACAGCTCGCAGCCGCGGGCGATACCCTCGACGACGGTGGCGGCGGTGTCCACATCCAGCTTGCCGCAGGCGAAATAGTCGAGGAAGAACAGCGGCTCGGCCCCCTGCACGAGGATGTCATTGACGCTCATCGCGACCAGATCCTGGCCGACGGTGTCGTGCTTGTTGAGCTGGAAAGCCAGCTTGAGCTTGGTGCCGACGCCGTCGGTGCCCGACACCAGCACCGGTTCCTTGAACTTCTTGGAGATCTCGAACAGGGCGCCGAAACCGCCGATACCGCCCAGCACCTCCGGGCGCATGGTGCGCTTGGCAAAGGGCTTGATACGGTCGACCAGGGCATCGCCGGCATCGATATCCACACCGGCATCGCGATAAGTAAGGGAGCTCATGGGTTCTGTGATCTTCTTTCAAGAAAATTGCGGGGCGGCCCGGCAGGCATCCAGCAAGGAGGGAATACGCTCTTCGGGTTGAGCGCCCCGCCGCGACCGGCTACATTACAGGCCTTGCGGCGCTAAAGACTGGTTTCACCCGCCCTGCGCACGCAAATAAACCCGAATTTTAGCCGAAATGTCGCCCGACCGCCCCTTTCAGGTGCGTTCCCGCGAGAGCGCCCTGTGAAGCAACTCACTCTCGATCTGCACTCCGACACCCCCCCGCTGCTGGAGAACTACGCCGCCGCGGCCAATGCCGACCTGCTCGCCTCCCTCTACGAGGCCGTGCCCGTATCGGACGTGCCCCAGCACCTGTTCCTGTGGGGCGACCCCGGCAGCGGGCGCAGCCACCTGCTGCGCAATGTCGTCAGCGCGGCGGCCCAGGCCGGCCGACCAGCCTGCTACCTGCGTGCCGGCGATGTAGACAACTACCTGCCGGAAGCGCCGGGCCTGCTGCTGGCCATCGATGACGTGGAAGCTCTTGGCCCCGAGGCGCAGATCGCCCTGTTCCGTGCCTTCAACGCCTCCCGCGGCCTGCGCATGACGCTGATCACCAGCGGCTGCGCGGCGCCAATGCACCTGCATGTGCGCGAAGACCTGCGCACGCGCATCGGCCAGTGCCTGATCTTCGAGGTCAAGGCCCTCACCGACGAAGACCGCCATGCGATCCTCGACGCTCAGGCCGCCACCCGCGGCCTGCGCCTCGAACCGGAAATCGTGCAATACCTGCTGCGCCACGGCCGCCGCGACCTGGCCAGCCTGCTGCGCACCCTCGACGCCCTCGACGCCGCATCGCTGGAGCGCAAGCGCCCGATCACTCTCCCCCTGCTGCGGGAAATCCTGCAGCGGGACAGCACACTATAAGAACCTTCCTGAACAGAGCCCCCGATGGAACTCGTACTCTTCGACCTGGACAACACCCTGCTCGCCGGCGACTCGGACTTCGAGTGGGCCCAATACCTGATCTCCCGCGGCGTACTCGACAAGGAAGTCTATGAAGCCCGCAACCAGGAGTTCTTTGACCAGTACAAGGCCGGCACACTGGACATCTTCGAGTTCCTCGACTTCCAGCTGAAGCCCCTGGCCCGCCACAGTCGCGAGCAACTGGACGCCTGGCACCGGGAGTTCATGGACGCGCGCATCCGGCCGATGATGACCGCCAAGTCGGTGGCGCTGGTGAACAAATACCTGGACGCCGGCGCCATCGTCGCCATCGTGACCGCCACCAACAGCTTCGTGACCGGCCCTATCGCCCGCGCCTTCCGCATTCCGCACCTGGTCGCCACCATTCCGGCCCAAGAGAACGGCGCCTTCACTGGCAAGCCGCGCGGCACGCCGGCCTTCAAGGGTGGCAAGATCGAACGCGTGGAGGCCTGGCTGGAAAGCCTCGGCCTGTGCTGGGGCAGCTTCCAGCGCAGCTGGTTCTACAGTGACTCCCACAACGACCTGCCGCTGCTCGGCAAGGTCACCGATCCGGTGGCGGTCGATCCGGACGACACGCTACGCAAGCATGCCGACACGCTCTGCTGGCCGGTGATCAGCCTTCGCGGCTGATCACCGCAACCGCGCCGACGTTCACAGGCCGTTGGCGCGGAACCACTCCAGCATTCGTCCCCAACCGTTCGCCGCATCCGCGGCCCTGAAGCTCTGACGATAGTCGGCGTGGAAGGCGTGGCCGCCCTCGGGATAGACGACGATGTCGGCCTGCTTGCCGGCAGCTGCAAGCGCTTCGCGCATCGTCTCCACATCCTCGAGCGGAATGGTGGCGTCCTTGCCGCCATACAAGCCCAGCACCGGCGCATGCAGGCCACGGACGATATCCGTGGGGTGGCGCGGTGTCATCGGCGTGGATTTTCCAGTCAGACGGCCGTACCAGGCAACAGCCGCCTTCAGTTGCGGATTGTGCGCGGCATACAGCCAGGCGATCCGCCCTCCCCAGCAGAAGCCGGTCAGGCCCAGGCGCTGCGGGTCTCCACCATTCGAGGCGGCCCACTCCGCACACACATCCAGGTCACTCAGGACCTGGGCGTCGGGCACTTCGGCAACGATGTCGGACATGATTTCCTGCACGTTCGGCACGCCCATCGGGTCGCCGTAACGCTGGAACAGATTGGGCGCAATCGCCTGATAGCCCTGGCGGGCCAGGCGCCGGCAGGTGTCGCGGATGTATTCGTGGATGCCGAAGATTTCCTGCACCACCAGCACCGTCGGAAACGGCCCCTTCCCTGCCGGCTGCACCCAGTAGGCACGCATCGCCGTCTTGTCGATACCACGGATGTGGATATCGCCGGCCACCAGGCCGTCAGACGAAGTCTGGATCACGCAATGCCCGCTGCGCGGGCGAACGGCCTGTGCATAACCAGCCGCCAGTACATCGTTGACGAAGACCTGGCGACTGAGGGGGAGTCCCGGTACCGGGCTGTTGAAATCGGAATCCTCGACCAGCATTCCACTCACCTCATACATGGACAAGGCGGCAAGGATACTCCATGGGCTGGGCCGAACAGCACGCCCCCACCCGGTCCATCAAATCAATGCGATCAACCCCAGGCCACCATTCTGCCCTCGTCAGAGCCTGCCGCTCGTTCGAACCAGTTCCCGGCCGGTTGCCCCGTTCGCCGCAAAGCCGCGGCCGCCCCTCGGCGGGGCGCAGGACAGGGCAGATGCTGACGCGAAAAGGCCTCCAGCAGCGTCACCTGCTTGCCGTGAACGTGGATCATTCCGGCGTCCGAGAGCTCCCGGAAGATGCGCGACAGCGTCTCCGGCGTGAAGCCCAGCCGCGCAGCCAGCACGTGCTTCGGAATCTCCAGTTCCAGTTCGATCCGGCCGGCGCCATGACCGCTTTCCGCAGCCAGTCGGGCAAGGTAATCCACGACCTTCGCCGTACCGCTCTGGAAACAGTCCGCGGCGATATCCCTTTCGATGGACGACTGCCGCTCAGCCATAGCACTCAGCATGCGGCGTGCGACCTCGGGCTCCTGCTCCATCGCACGGAAGATGCCTTCCCGCCCAACCGCAAGCAGGACTACCGGCGTAACAGTTTCCACCGTCGACACGCAGGCCGCATCTGCAAACAGTTCCGCAACGCCGAAAGCCTGGCGTGGCGACAGGATCTCGATGACCTTTTCACCACCGTCCGGCGAGGACACCGCCGTCTTCAGGTGCCCGGACATCACATGGTAGATGCCGCGGGGCCGGTCACCAGCTGCATAAACTACCCGTCCCTTGGGCAGGCTGAGCACCTGCGATGCGCGTGCCACCTCCCCCACCACGACAGGAGACAGTCCACGGAACAGTGCAATTTCACCCAGTACCAAGCTCAGATCGTCAAAACTGGTATGCATCGCTCACCTCTCAAATCGTGTGTCGGGGGCGCTGGAAAACGATCACGCGCCGTTGGTATGGAGTGCAGTCTAGAAGCCTGATCCGGCCCGAAGTTTGATTTAGATCAGAGTCGCCAATTCAGTACAAGCGCGTAAATTACCCCCAAAGAGGTATTCCAAAGATAGACAAAACAAGCCTTCACGCCATTGTTTTTTTTGAAGTTTGATCGTCATGGGAGGCAGTACGGCCGGTCTTAGGGGTAAGGGAGTGTGCCCCCTGCCCTACTACCATTTTCCATACCCAACCCGAAGCCGGGAGTCGCGCCGGAGAGCTCTGCCGACGCACAATCGCGGCTGCAATCTGTTCAGGAGTTATCGTCTTGAGTCTCGCCCGTTCCGTCGCAGGCCCCGGCCCGGTGGGCACCCCGTCCGTCGTCCGTCGCCTGGGCGTCTGGATCGCCGCCATCGCCAGTCTTGCCGCCGTATCGATCCTCGCCTCGATCACCGTGGCCGAACTGTCGTCCGGTGAAGCCCGGGCGATCAACCTGGCGGGGTCGCTGCGCATGCAGTCTTACGTCATCGGCGCCGCAGCCGGCCGCAACGACGATCCGACACACCTGGCCACCACCCTCGCCGAGTTCGACACCCGCTACCGCAGCGCAGACCTGATCCGGGTGATCCCGTCCCGGCCAGACGACCCCATGCGCCTGGCCTACGCCAAAGTCGGCGAGACCTGGCAGCTGCGTTTCCGCCCCGTAGTCGAACGTTCCATCGGCGGTCACTCCGACGACGGTGAGGTTCGCTCCGCCACTGAAGACATCGTCGGGCAGATCGACCACCTGGTCGCCCTGGTGGAGGAAGGTCTGGAAGCCAAGCTCCAGCTCTTGCGCATCGCCCAGGGCATTTCCCTGATCCTCCTGCTGATCGTCGGGGCCAGCACGGTGTTCCAGTTGAAGCGGCACGTCGTACGCCCCCTGGAGCATCTGCTCACGTCGGCGCGCATCGTCCGCCGCGGTGACTTCGGCGTGCGAATCCCTCCCCGCGAGCCGGACGAACTGGGCCAGCTTGGAGAAGCCTTCAATTACATGGTGGAGGACCTTTCCCAGCTCTATGCGCAGCTCGAGAACCGGGTACAGGAGAAGACCGAGGAACTGGCCCTGAGCAACCAGTCATTGCGTCTGCTGTACCGCACCACCCGCGCCCTGTCCGAAAAGACCGCAACCCGGGAAACCCTGTTGCAGGTGCTGCAGGAAGTCGACGAGGTGATCGGCATCCGCGCCGTCGCCCTGTGCCTCAAGAAGGCCGATTACACGGACATCGTGCCGACGGATGGCACAACGGCCCCGGCCATGCTTGAGGCCCTGATCCAGGCCGCGGGAAACGAGGCCGACGGGCAGGTCCGCACCCATGAAGACCTGGCGGGGCACGCGCCACTCATCTCGGTTCCGCTCTTCGACGGCACCGTCAGCCACGGCGCCATGCTGCTGGCCCAGCCTACCGGCCAGACTCTCGCGCCGTGGCAGATAGAGCTGCTGGAAACAGTGGGCCGCCACGTAGGTGCCGCCCTCGCCACCAGTCAGCGTAACGAGGAGCAGCATCGCCTGGCCTTGTTGGACGAACGCTCGGTGATCGCCCGCGAGCTGCACGACTCCCTCGCCCAATCCCTGTCCTACCTGAAGATCCAGGTCACGCGCCTGCAGACCATGCTTGGCCGCGCCCCGACCCCGGAACCCGTTCATGACGTGGTGCGCGAACTGCGCGATGGCCTCAGCGAGGCCTACCGACAACTGCGCGAACTACTCACCACCTTCCGCCTGCGCATCGACGGCCGCGGCCTGCCGGCCGCCATCGACGATGCGGTGCGCGACTTCCACCGGCGTACCGGTCTCACGCCCCTGCTCGACAACCGACTCGGCGGTATTGCCCTGCCACCGAGCCGGGAGATCCATGTGCTGCAGATCATCCGCGAAGCCCTCTCCAACATCGAACGCCACGCCCGCGCCGCACATGTCCACATCCGCCTGGAACACGCAGACGAGAGCCTCCTGCGCGTCAGCATCGACGACGACGGCGTCGGCTTCGACCTGCAGGCCCTGCCCCTGCATCGCTACGGTCTGGTGATCATGCGCGACCGCGCCCAGAGCTTGGGCGGGGAACTCACGATCGCCCACCGTGAAGGCGGCGGCACCCGCGTCGAACTGAGCTTCCCCGCCACCATCCCCGCCAACGAAAACCCGGCGCCCAGCCAAGGAAAGCAGCCATGACAGCCCCCGCCCTCAGCTCCGTCATCATCATCGACGACCACCCCCTCTTCCGCAAAGGCGTCTCCCAGCTGATCGCCCTCAACAACGAACTGCACCTGATCGGCGAAGCCTCCAGCGGCGAGGAAGGGCTGGAACTGGCCAAGGCCCTTGAACCCGATCTGATCCTGCTCGACCTCAACATGAAGGGCATGAACGGAATCGAGACCCTCAAGGCCCTGCGGGATGCCGATCTGGCCGCCCGCATCCTGATCCTCACCGTCTCCGACGCCGCCGACGATCTGGTTGCAGCGATACGCGCCGGCGCCGATGGCTACCTGCTGAAAGACATGGAACCGGAAGAGCTCCTTGCCCAAATCGTCGAGGCCCAGCGCGGCCGCATCGTCATCAGCCCCAGCCTTAACGGCCTGCTCGCCCGCTCGCTACGCGAGGAAGCCCAGGCCGCCGAACGCAGCGTCGCACCGCTGACCGAGCGTGAGAAGGACATCCTCGGCTGCCTAGCCAGCGGGCTGTCCAACAAGCTGATCGCCCGCGACTTAAACATCGCCGAAGGCACCGTCAAGGTGCATATCAAGAACCTGTTGAAGAAACTCAAATTCCGCTCCCGCCTCGAGGCCGCCGTGTGGGCCATCGACCAGAATCTGCGCCCCTGAAGAACACGATTCCATCAACCAGGACCCGGGCTCCACCTGCAGTCATCGCCCCGCGATGAAGACGGCTGCGGCTGGGCGCAGCACTATCGCCCCCACAACCGTGAAGTCAGTCCGGTGAGCGGTAAACCAGCACCTTCAACGCACGCTCCTCCGAAACATCCGCGAACGAGGTAGGATTGGCCACCCGACCTTCGAAGCACAAGTCGGGCGCAAGCGCCTGCATCCCCTCCTGCAGAAAAGCCACGCCGAGCTTCGGTGAGTTCAGGCAGAGCAGCGCATGCCCGCCTGGCGCGAGCAGATCCGGCAGGCGCCGCATCAGCCGCGCGTAGTCCTTCTCCGCAACAAAGCTGCCTTTCTGATAACTGGGCGGGTCCAGGACGATCAGATCGTACGGCCCACCACGCGTAATCTTGCCCCATGAACTGAAGATGTCATGAGGCAGGAAGCGTGCGCCTTCCGTGAGCCCATTGAGCAGGTGGTTGCGCTTGCCGATCGCCAAAGCGCCGTCGCTCATGTCCATATTGGTCACTTCCCGCGCTCCGGCCTGCAAGGCCACGACCGAGAAGGCACAGGTGTAGGCGAACAGGTTGAGCACCTTGATCCCCGGCCGCGCTGCCACATGTTCGCGCACCCACCGCCGCCCCTCGGCCATATCCAGGAAGAAGCCATGGTTGAGCCCCTTGAGGAGGTGGACACGGAAGCGTGCGCCCTGCTCTTCCACCACGTGAGGGTCCGGCACGCTGCCAGCCATCAAGCGGGTCTCGGCCCGTGCCTCGAAGCGGTACTGGTAGACCCAGTTCAGCGGCAAGTCCGGATGCACCTCGGCCCAACGGCGGGACAAGGCCGCA
Source organism: Zoogloea sp. GDB6 (assembly GCF_056724105.1). Classification (NCBI taxonomy): domain Bacteria; kingdom Pseudomonadati; phylum Pseudomonadota; class Betaproteobacteria; order Rhodocyclales; family Zoogloeaceae; genus Zoogloea; species Zoogloea sp. GDB6. Next base: position 3,318,803 of record NZ_CM161497.1, read on the forward strand.
TGGACGGCCTCCAACTCCGCCTCGGTGGCGGGCAGAAAGCTGGTCAGCACCCACACCGGCGGATAGACATCCAGCGTCCAGTGCTCGCAGCCGGGAAACAGACCGCCGCGCCCATGAAAGACACGGCCTGCTTCGGTCGGCATGGAAATTCGGGAAATGGTATCGAGTAGTGCTTGCATCGGACAGGGACTGACAATGGGGACGAGGGGATTCGGCAAAGCTTCGACGACGATCTGCCCACGCCGGAAGGGCGCCGGCCGAGCGCTCGGGGCTGACTCGCGATGAGTCTCGAATCTTGCCGGGATGGATGATATCAATAGCTGCCGCCCCCGCACGCACTGGCAGCCCAAGGGCAATCGACCTGCCGATCCGGCGTTCCAGCGGATCGATCCGGGCGAGCGCCGAAATCATTCATTTGACATTCCTGGACCCCCTCTCGCAGAATCCCCCGCGCACAGATTCGTGCCAATGTCATTATCCGGAAAACCGCGGAGGAGCGAGAGAATGACCCAGAACGTGATTTCCCTGACGCTGTCCAGCCAGCAGATCGATCAGGTTCAAAAGGCCCTGGATGAGCTGGAAAAGCAGTTGTCGGGGCTGATTTCCCTGTCCGTGGATCAGCGCCGCGAGCTGCGCAAGATGGGCCCGAAGTCCGAGACCTTTGTGCGCAAGGCTCATGACGTGATGACCCAGTCTCCAGAGATCCTGCCGGGCGCCTTCGATCTCAAGGCCTTTGCCGAGGACATCCAGGCGCTGGACCACCTGCGTCCGCTGCTGGCCCGGCTGACCGCGCTGACCCAGCGCGGGGAGGACACCGAGATGGCATTGGGCAGCGACCTCTACAGCGCAGCGCTGGAGGCCTACCGCTTTGCCAAACTCGCCGGCAAGGGCGCGGCACTGGATGAACTCCGTGCTCAGGCATCGGTGCGTTTCAAGGGACAAGGCCGGCGTCGCGATGAACCGGGCGCCGTCCCGGCTTGATCATCCTGGCCCACGGATGAACGCACGGGCCCCGGACTTGAACCTCTCGGGCTCGAGACAGTACAGATTTTGATTTTCGTTGAACGGGTTCATTCCGGATGGGCACTTCCCCCATTCCGGAACGAACCCGTTCATGTCGCAGCATCAATCGTTCAAATCCGCGGGCAGCGGGTTCAAATCGGAAATACGAGGGTTCAGATCCGGGGGAAGCGGGTTCAAACCCCGACGGCAGACCTTCATCTTCGGGCTGCGCAGGTTTAAACCGGAGGGGATGATGTTCCGCAGCGGGGGGAACCCAGCCAAGTCGTCGCCGCGGGGATCGGACGACGGGCAACAGCCTTCACCTCCCAAGCAGCCCGGACTACCGACAGGTTGTCGGAGCTGCTGCGCCGTGAGACGGGCCAGCGGCAGCCGTCTCCTCCCGTGGGACATCGCTGACCAGCACGCCATTCAGCGAATACCAGTTCGGGATGCCCAGTTGGCGGTTGCGTCGCTGAGCCTCTCGCACCGCCGAGTTTCCAATCCGGATCAACTCGACCGACCAGTGCTCATTCGGTGTTGTCTTCATCATCACCCTGCTGCAATTCAGCGAAACGAAGCGACACGGCAGGTACAGACAGAACCCGGACAGCGTGCCCACAGCTTCGCGAGGTCCGCCGGATTACACCGGAGCGAGCCCCCTAAACGGGTATGAGCGCAGGAGTCAGAACTTTACCCAATTCCGGTCCAACGACAATCGACCGAAACCAATCTGCCATGACATACCCAATGACACACCGGTAAACAACAAAGCCCCGAATCATCGGGGCTTTGTTGTTTTTGATGCATGGCGGAAAGGGAGGGATTCGAACCCTCGATACGGAGAACCGTATACCGGATTTCGAGTCCGGCGCATTCGACCACTCTGCCACCTTTCCGCTCGAAGGGCGCCATTATATAGCACTTCTCTGAAAAAGCCAGCTATTCGGCGACTTTTGTTTGTGCTGCGGTGAACTCCTCATACGCCCGCACCGCCTCTGCTGCATACATCAGGTTCGGCCCTCCTCCCATGTAGGTACAGATGGCCAGAGTCTCCATCAACTGCTCCCGGGTCACACCGAGCCGGATCAAGGCCTTGATGTGGAAACCGATGCACCCGTCACAGCGGGCTGCCACACCAATAGCCAAGGCAATCAATTCCTTCTGAAGTGCGCTCAATGCGCCCGCCTTCATCGACTCCTTGGCAAGCATGTTGAAGGCACTCATGGTTTCCGGGACTTCGGAACGAAGCATGGCCAGTCCCTTTGAAAGATCGCCCGTAATCTGGGTAAAGGATTTGCTGCTCATGGCGGATCTCCAATATTTAGAATATTAACAACTACTAATATACAGGATGTGGCCCTTCCTGAAAACCGGGCGGACTCTTGTCCGCCCGGCTCTTGACGTTACAGCGCGGCCTGCAGCACCGTCACGCCTCCCATATAGGGCTGCAGCGCAGTCGGGATGCGCACCGAACCGTCGGCCTGCTGGTAGTTCTCGAGGATCGCCACCAGGGTACGGCCAACCGCCAGGCCGGAGCCGTTGAGGGTTGCCAGCGTTTCGTTCTTGCCTTGTGCGTTCTTGAAGCGGGCCTGCATGCGGCGGGCCTGGAAGCTCTCGAAGCAGGAGCAGGACGAGATCTCGCGATAGGTGTTCTGGGCCGGCAGCCACACTTCGAGGTCGTAGGTCTTGGCCGAACCGAAACCCATGTCGCCGGTGCACAGCACGATCTTGCGGTACGGCAGTTCGAGCTTCTGCAGGATGGCCTCGGCGTGGCCGGTCAGTTCCTCGAGGGCAGCCCAGGCGTTCTCGGGCTTCTCGATGCGGACAAGCTCCACCTTGTCGAACTGGTGCTGACGGATCATGCCGCGGGTGTCCCGACCGTAGCTGCCGGCTTCGGAGCGGAAGCACGGCGTGTGGCAGACGAACTTCATCGGCAGCGCATCGGCCGGCACGATCTCATCGCGGACGATGTTGGTCACCGGTACTTCGGCGGTCGGGATCAGGTAGAACTTGCTGCCGTCGGCCTTCGGCACCGAGAACAGCTCTTCCTCGAACTTGGGCAGCTGGCCAGTACCATACATGCTGTCCGCGTTGACCAGATAAGGCGCGTACAGCTCGGTGTAGCCATGCTCGCCGGAATGGGTGTCCACCATGAACTGGGCCAGCGCCCGGTGCAGGCGCGCCAGGCCGCCCTTCATCAGCGTGAAGCGGGCACCGGAGATCTTCACCGCGGTTTCGAAATCCAGCCCGCCCAGGCGGGTGCCGATATCCACGTGGTCGCGCACTTCGAAGTCGAAACTCGGCACCGTGCCCCACCGGCTCACCTCAACGTTGTCCTCTTCGGAACGGCCGACCGGCACGCTCTCGTGGGGCAGGTTGGGCAGGCCCGCAACAAAAGCATTGAAGCGCTCCAGCAACTCGGCGAGGGCCGCCTCGTTGGCCTTCAGCTCGTCACCGATGCCCGCCACCTCGGCGAGCACTGCGGAGGCGTCCTCACCCTTCCCCTTCAGCTGACCAACCTGCTTGGACAGGGTGTTGCGACGGGCCTGGAGTTCCTGGGTACGCGTCTGGCGCTGCTTGCGCTCGTCCTCGAGGGCCTGGAAGGCTGCCACGTCAAGCGTCAGTCCACGCGTTGCCAAACGCTCTGCAACAAAGTCTAGGCGGGTACGCAGCAATTGCACATCAAGCATGGGAATCCCTATTCAAATCAGAAGCTAGCAGATCTGGAAGCCGATTTCGGAAAATGCCGAACACGACCTCCGGTTTTCAGTTATATTGCAGCGCAACATCACGTTCTTCGCTGCCCGAGATACCAGACACAATAGAAATCAAGAAGCTAATAGCTCGAATCGGGTCAAAGTCTTCTTGATTTAACGAACTCACCGGTCACAATTAAAGAAGAGGCGTCCGCAGACGGCGCTGTTTTCATGCGACCAAATCCATTGAAGGAGACACACCAATGTTGTCCATCCGAGACTGCCTGGATTACTGCGACCTGACCGACGAAGACGTTGCCATCATCGCCGAGCACCATGACATTCCCGAAGTAGCGGCCGCCCAGATCGCCTGCGGGCTGGTCCAGACCCGCGAGGGAACGCTGATGCTGACCCAGTTCATGCGTGAGCTGGTGGACGAAGCAGAGGAAAGCGGTGATCGCAGCCGGGCGCAGCGTTTCCGCGCAGCCCGCGACCGTTTCATCGCCAACCATCCCATTTCGCACTAAGCACTACCGTCGCCTGCGCGGGCCTCGTGGTCCCGATCCAGTTCGCGCAGGCGGGCCAGTTTTTCGGCAATCTTCGCCTCCATGCCCCGGTCGACCGGCACGTACCAGCCCGGTTTCGCCATTCCCTCCGGAAAGTAGTTCTCCCCCGCCGCATAGGCGCCCGGTTCGTCATGGGCATAGCGGTAGGCCTTGCCGTAACCCAGTTCCTTCATGAGCTTGGTGGGCGCATTGCGCAGGTGGATCGGCACCGGACGCGACACATCGTCGGCCACAAACTTGCGCGCCGCATTATACGCCTTGTATACCGCGTTCGATTTTGCCGCACAGGCCAGGAAAACAGCCGCCTGAGCAAGCGCCAGCTCGCCTTCCGGCGAGCCGAGGCGCTCATACGTGGAGCAGGCGTCCAGGCAGATTTCCAGCGCCCTCGGATCGGCCAGGCCGATGTCCTCGATGGCCATGCGCACCAGGCGCCGCCCCATGTAGAGCGGCTCGGCGCCGCCGTCGAGCATGCGGCACAGCCAGTACAGCGCGGCGTCCGGATCAGAGCCCCGCACCGACTTGTGCAGCGCCGAGATCTGGTCGTAAAAGGCTTCGCCACCCTTGTCGAAACGGCGCAGGTTGCGCGACAGGGCTTCGTCGATGAAGGCTGGCGTAACCGGATTCACGCCCGCAGTCGTGGCGGCCGTCTGCACCTGTTCGAGCAGGTTGAGCATGCGTCGCGCGTCACCATCGGCGAAGCCCGTCAGGCGATCCCGGGCATCGTCCTCGAACGCCAGTTCCGGGCACGCGAACACCCGGGCTCGCTCGAAGAGTTCAGCCAGCTCATCCGCGCCCAGAGGCTGCAGCACATACACCGCCGCCCGTGACAGCAGCGCGGAATTCACTTCGAAGGACGGATTTTCGGTGGTTGCCCCGACCAGCGTGACGAGGCCCTGCTCCACGTAGGGCAGGAAGGCGTCCTGCTGGGCCTTGTTGAAGCGATGCACCTCGTCGACGAAGAGGATGGTGTGGCGCCCGCGGGTTCGCGCCACCTCGGCCTGGGCGATCGCCTCGCGGATGTCCTTAACCCCCGAGAATACCGCCGACAGCGCGGTGAACTCCGCGTCGAAGGACTTCGCCATCAGGCGTGCCAGCGTCGTCTTGCCGACGCCCGGCGGGCCCCACAGGATCATCGAATGGGGCTTGCCGGACTGGAAGGCCAGCGCCAACGGCTTGCCCGGCCCGAGCAGGTGCTTCTGGCCGATGACCTCGGTAATCGTCTTGGGCCGCATGGCCTCCGCCAGCGGCAGGCGTGGCGGGTCGAGGGCGTCGAAAAGATCAGCCATGAAGGATTTGTGGACTCACTCGCCAACCAGATCGGCACCCTTCGGCGGCACGAAGCGGAACAACCCGGCGTCCAGCGCCGGGTTGCGCTCCATGTGACCGAAGTTCAGCGACGTGGTCTGGCCGAAGTTGTCGTTGAGGATCATGGCCTTCAGCTGTCCGCCGGCAAAGCCCATGCGGATGCGCTCAAAGCTGCTGTCGCTGGCCTTCGGCGTCGCTTCGACCCACTCCAGGCCGTCGGCGCTGCCGGCGTCCTTCAGCACGAAGTTCTTGTCGAGGGAGTTGTCGCCGGCCAGGATCGCCGCCGGCGTCGTGCCGAGGGCCTGGCCGAGCTTCTTGGTGGTGACCTGGTTGAGCTCCTGATCGTAGGCCCACAGCTTGCTGCCATCGCCCACCAGCAACTGGGCATAGGGCTTCTCGTAGGTCCACCGGAACTTGCCGGGGCGCGCGAAGGCGAAGGTGCCGGCAGCCTGTTGGGGCTTGCGGCCGGACTTGGACATGACCTGTTGGGTGAAACTGCCCTTCGCGCTGCGGGTACCTTCCATGAACTGCTTCAACTGAGCCAGCGCATCGGCGTGGGCTGAACCGGCAGCAATGAACAACGCAAGCCCGAGGGCACGCAGGGTGTGGGTACGGCGAATCATCATTCTCCTTCGCGGGCTGGAGCAACCACTTCGCGGTTGCCGTTGGAGCCCATCGGCGTAACCAGGCCGGAGCGCTCCATCTGTTCGATCAGGCGTGCCGCGCGGTTGTAACCAATGCGCAGGTGGCGCTGGACCAGGGAAATCGACGGCCGGCGGGTCTTGACGACGATCTCCACTGCCTGGTCGTAGAGCGGATCGGCCTCGCTGCCCTCTCCACCTTCGCCACCACCAAGCAGATCACCGCCCTCTTCTTCGGACGGCGTCAGCACGCCTTCGATGTAGTCCGGCGCCCCAGTGGTCTTGAGGAATTCGACGACCTTATGGACTTCGTCATCCGCAACGAAAGCGCCGTGGGCGCGGGTCGGCAGGCCGGTACCCGGCGCCAGGTAGAGCATGTCGCCCATGCCCAGCAGGCTTTCCGCCCCCATCTGGTCGAGGATGGTGCGGGAGTCGATCTTGCTGGACACCTGGAAGGCCATGCGGGTCGGGATGTTGGCCTTGATGAGGCCGGTGATCACGTCCACGCTGGGGCGCTGGGTAGCGAGGATCAGGTGGATGCCGGCCGCCCGGGCCTTCTGCGCCAGGCGGGCGATCAGTTCTTCGATCTTCTTGCCGACCACCATCATCAGGTCGGCAAGTTCGTCGATGACCACGACGATGTAGGGCAGCTTCTCCAGGGGCTCGGGACTGTCCGGCGTGATCGAGAACGGGTTCTTCAGGGGCGCACCGGCCTTGATGGCTTCGGCCACCGCCTTGTTGTAGCCGGCCAGGTTGCGCACGCCGACCGCCGACATCAGCTTGTAGCGCTTCTCCATCTCCGCCACGCACCAGTTGAGCGCGTTGGCGGCGTGCTTCATGTCGGTGACGACCGGCGCCAGCAGATGGGGAATGCCCTCGTAGATCGACAGTTCGAGCATCTTCGGATCGACGAGGATCAGCCGCACGTCGCTTGGCTCGGACTTGTAGAGCAGCGACAGGATCATTGCGTTGATGCCCACCGACTTGCCGGAGCCAGTGGTACCCGCCACCAGCAGGTGCGGCGTCTTGGCGATGTCAGCCACCATCGGCTGGCCGCTGATGTCCTTGCCCAGCGCGACGGTCAGTGGCGAGGTCATGTCATGGTAGGCGCGGGAGCCGAGGATTTCCGACAGGCGCACGGTCTGGCGCTTCGGATTGGGCAGCTCCAGCGCCATGCAGGCCTTGCCCGGCACCGTCTCGACGACGCGGATGCTGACCAGCGAGAGCGCCCGCGCCAGATCCTTGGCCAGATTGACCACCTGGCTACCCTTTACACCGACCGCCGGCTCAATCTCGAAACGGGTGATCACCGGGCCAGGATAGGCCGCCAGCACTTTCACCTCGACGCCGAAATCGGCCAGCTTGCGCTCGATCAGGCGGGACGTGAATTCCAGCGTCTCGACGGAAGGCGGTTCCACATCGTGGGACGGCTCATCGAGCAAGGACAGCGGCGGCAACGTACCACCGGGCAGTTCGGTAAAGAGATGCGGCTGCCGCTCCTTCTCGACCCGCTCCGACTTCTCGACCTTCACCACCGCCGGCTCGATACGGACCGGGGGCGGCGGCTCGACCTCCTCCTTCTTGCGCTTGACCTCGACCACCTCCTCGCGCTTCTGCGCCACCTCACGGCCAACGCGGCGGTCCTCCCAGGTCTGGAAGCCGTTGGTGGCGAAGATCCACAGCCGCTCCAGGCCGGTGCCGAGCAGTTCGGAAGCCTCGACCCAGCTCACCCCTGAGAACAGGCTCAGGCCACCCGCGATCGTACCGAGCAACAACAGCGTTCCACCAGTGAAGCCCAGGTATTGCAACACCAGATTGCCGAGCTCGATGCCGATCACGCCACCGGGCTCGAGAGGCAGTGCCGCCCTGATCGAGTGGAAGCGCATCGCTTCCAGCCCGCTGCTGGCGATCAACACCATCAGGAAACCAAAGATGACGATGAACAGGGAACGCCGGTCGGCCCCGAACATCAGCTTCAGGCGCCGGAAGCCGATCGCCAAGCCGAAACCCAGGAAAGCCACCCACCACCAAGCGGACACACCGAACAGGTAGAGCAGCAAATCCGACAGCCAGGCGCCGAAACGCCCCCCCGGATTGATGACGCGCTCGACTTGCACGGCATGGGACCAACCCGGGTCGGCCTTGGAATAGCCGAACAGGATCATCGAGAAATACAGGGCCAGCACGCCAAGGAACAGCCAGCGGGCTTCCTGCAGCAAGCTGGCGATCTTTTCGGGCAGCGGAAGCGGGCGGGTGGAGGGGAGTTCTGACATGGTTCGGCGAGGGTCGGGCACTACAGGAGCGGATACCAAAAAAGCAAAAGCGCGGCTCGTCACCGCGCTTCGATTATAAACCAGGGTCTCTGGTCGTCCCTTCCCCGTCCGTTTGAGAATACGTAAGGAAGGATTTCCTGACCAGTCACAAGTCGTAGATCTTCTCCCTCAGGATCACGCCTCCGTCGGTCTCCTCGATCAGGCCGCGCAACCCCAGATCCTTCATGACCCGGCTGACCATCTCCCGGGAGGCTCCGATCATTTTTGCGATGTCCTGCTTGGAGATCTTCTTCTTCACCACCTTCACGCCATCGATCTCCTCCGACATTTCGAGGAGCAGGCGCGCCACCCGGCCATAGACATCCATCAGCGCCAGACTCTCGATCTTGCGGTCGGCATCACGCAGACGGCGGGTGAGATTGCACATGACGTGCCAGGAAAGCTCGAAATTCTCCTGCATCAGGCGCTTGAAGTCGGACTTGGCGATCGTGACCAGGTCGGACGGAGCCACCGCCACCACCGACGCGGAACGGGGGCTGTCGTCCAGCACGCCCATCTCGCCGAACATTTCCCCTTGCCCCAGGATGGTCAGGATCACTTCGCGGCCGTCTTCGTCGCTGACCATCACCTTCAGGTTGCCGGTCAGCACGAAATACACGAAATCGGTACGGTCGCCCTCATGAACGACGGCAGCCCCCCGCGCTACGCGCCGCATCATAGCCACGCGTGCCACGGTAGCCAGCCGCTCGTCGCTCAGGCCCTGGAAGATCGGGAAGGTCCTCAGGGCAATGGTAGACACTGAGCTGGTGACGGTCATAAGGCCTCTCCTCGGCGGGACACTGATTAATTTCTCGGCGACGTGATGAAATTGTCGTTCAACTGCTGCAATTAAGTATAAATCAAACTGACGTCATATCACGCGCGGCGGTGATGCCAAACGGCGCGTCGCCTCTACAAATCCCAAAGCGTGCGGGAACCTCGGGCCTTATAATCGGTCTTCCTCGCCTCACAGACAAGAAAGACCCACGAAGATGGCTACCCGACACATCAAGCTCCTGATCCTCGGCTCCGGCCCCGCTGGCTACAGTGCCGCCGTCTATGCCGCCCGCGCCAACCTGAACCCTGTGCTGATCACCGGTATTGCCCAAGGCGGCCAGCTGATGACCACCACGGAAGTGGATAACTGGCCCGCCGACGCGGATGGGGTCCAGGGCCCGGAGCTGATGGCCCGTTTCGAGAAGCACGCGCTGCGCTTCAACACCGAGATGATCTTCGACCACATCCACACCACCCACCTGGCGGAAAAGCCGATCCGCCTGGTCGGCGATGCGGGTGAGTACACCTGCGACGCGCTGATCATCGCCACCGGCGCCAGCGCCCAGTACCTGGGCCTGCCGTCCGAGGAAGCGTTCTCCGGCAAGGGCGTGTCGGCCTGCGCCACCTGTGATGGCTTCTTCTACCGCAACCAGGAAGTCGCCGTTGTCGGCGGTGGCAACACCGCCGTCGAGGAAGCCCTATACCTGGCCAACATCGCCAGCAAGGTCACCCTCGTGCATCGCCGCGACAAGTTCAAGGCCGAACGCATCCTCGTGGACAAGGTCCATGAGAAGGTCGCCGCCGGCAAGATCGAGCTGGCCCTCGACTCCACGCTGGACGAAGTACTCGGCGACAAGACCGGCGTCACCGGCATGCGCATCAAGAGCGTGAAAACCGGTGAAACCCGTGACGTCGAACTGAAGGGCGTGTTCATCGCCATCGGCCACAAGCCCAACACCGACATCTTCGAAGGCCAACTCGAGATGGAGAACGGCTACATCGTCACCAAGGGCGGCCGTGAGGGCAACGCCACCGCCACCAGCGTGCCGGGTGTGTTCGCCGCTGGCGACGTGCAGGACCACATCTACCGCCAGGCAGTCACCAGCGCCGGCACCGGTTGCATGGCTGCGCTCGATGCCGAGCGCTACCTGGACGGCCTGGGCCTGGCTGGCTAAGACGGCCCGCACGCCCCCTAACGGACCGGGGCAACCCGGTCCGTTTCCATTTGGATCCCGCATTTCACCACCATGGCCAAGGACAAGCGCCCCGCCGGACTCGACGCCCTCAAGGCTATCCGGCACCAGGTACCGAACAGCACGCTGAAGACGATCATCGCACGTCCCGTGGCGGCGCCGGCACGCCCAACGGCAACGGAGCCTCCCCCCGAAGACGACGCGACCTTCTTCCGCAAGCAGGTCGGCGTGCTGCAAGCCGTGCGCGGCCAGGACCGGGCCGAGATCAGCAAGCCCAAGCCCGTCCCGCGGCCCCGCCCGCAGATCATCGAGCCGGAGCCGGAAACGCCGCGCCGGCCCCGGCGCGTCGACGAAAATGATCCGTCCGCAGTGTTCCGCGCGGCCCTCGGCGACATCGCCCCGATCAAGGACTTCAACCGCGTTGACCTGAGCGGCCAGCGCCAGCAGGCCAATCCCCAGGTCCGCGCCCTCGAGAGCTGGGAGGCCCCCGCAGCCGCCGTCGACGAGCGCACACTGAACGACCCTGCAGAACTGTTCCGCCACATCGCCGGCAAGGTCGCTCCACTGAAGGACAAGAACCTCGCTGCGGTGACCAAGCCGACACCCGCCCCCCTGCCGCGCAAGCGAGAAGAAGATGAGCGGGAAGTCCTGCGCGAAGCGCTGGAAACCCCGCTGAGCTTCGAGGACCGCCTCGACATGGGCGACGAAGCCGCTTACCTGCGCGTCGGCATGCCGCGCCGGGTCCTCACCGACCTGCGCCGCGGGCGCTGGGTGGTACAGGGCGAACTGGATCTGCACGGCCTGACCCGCGACGAAGCTCGCGCTGCCCTCTCCCATTTCATCGCCCAAGCCGTGCTGCAGGGCCGCCGCTGCCTGCGGGTGATCCACGGCAAGGGCCACGGTTCCCCGGGCCGCATCCCGGTCCTCAAGCATCTGTCCCGCGGCTGGCTGGCCCAGCGGGAAGACATCCTCGCCTTCTGCCAGGCCCGCCCCCACGATGGCGGTGACGGCGCGCTACTCGTGCTGCTGCAAGCCGGGACAACCACACGCAGCTGACGCTCTTGCCTGCGTGCCCGAGACGCCCAATGTTCCGGAAATTCCGCTTTTATTTCAGTAAGTTCTAATACGCTTAAATAGATTTCGGGGTTTTCGGCGCTTTCTTCAAAGCTATTGGGCGATTCTTGCCCGCCGTCAATTTTTTTCCGTGTCCGCCCCCCTACAGTGCGCTGCGACAGATTGCCGCAGGGGCAGAGCGCCATCACCGGCGCCCCTCCCCGCCTGGTCTGGAAATGCAGCCCGCATTGCGCGGCCCGCTCGCACTCAGCTTAGGGACATACGGAGACCATCTACAATGAGTATCGAAGACATCAAGCACGACGACGCCAGCCCCGTTCCGGCTCGCCGCAGGTTCCTGAACTCTGCCGCCCTCGCCGGCCTGGCTGGAGCCGGCCTGTCCGTCGGCTTGTCCGCCTGCAAGCAGGAAGCCGCCGCCCCTGCCGCCGGTGCGCCGGCTGCTGCACCGGCCGCCCACGGCGCAGGTGAATACGGCAAGTACGAAGTGCCCCCCGGCCAGCTCGACGAATACTATTCCTTCTCCAGCGGCGGCCACTCCGGCGAAGTGCGCATCTACGGCATGCCCTCCGGCCGCCTGTTCAAGCGCATCCCGGTCTTCAACATGGACTGCCTGGTCGGCTGGGGCATCACCAACGAATCCAAGGCCATCATCGGCACCAAGCCGGACGGCAGCCTCAAGTACCACACCGGCGACACCCACCACGTTCACCAGTCTTATGTGGATGGGATGTACGACGGCAAATACATGTTCGTGAACGACAAGATCCACGGCCGCTTGGCCCGTATCCGCATGGATACGATGGAAACGGACAAGATCACCGAGCTGCCGAACGTCCAGGGCTTCCACGGCACCTTCCCGGACAAGCGCGACCCGGTGGACGAGAAGATCAACCACACCACCCGCGTGTTCTGCGGTTCCGAGTTCTCCATTCCGTTGCCCAATGACGGCAACGACATGAACGACCCGACCAAGTACCACTCCTTGTTCACCTGCGTGGATTCCGAATCCATGGAAGTGCGCTGGCAAGTGCTGATCGACGGCAACTGTGACTTGGTGGCTACCTCTTTCGACGGCAAGCTGGCCGCCACCAACCAGTACAACACCGAAATGGGCGCCCACTACCAGGACATGATGTCCTCCGAGCGTGATGCCTGCCTGTTCTTCAACGTCGCCCGTATCGAAGAGGCTGTCAAGGCCGGCAAGACCAAGACCTACGGCAGCTCAAAGGTGCCCGTGGTGGACGGCACAAAGGCCGCCAACCAGGACCCGAAGACGGCCCTTACCTGCTACGTGCCGATCCCGAAGAACCCCCACGGCGTCAACGCCAGCCCGGACGGCAAGTACTTCGTGTGTTCCGGCAAGCTGTCCCCGACCGCCAGCGTGATCCAGCTCGACCTCGTGCTGAAATGGTTCGACGGCGACTTGAAGGACCCGCGCGATGCTGTCGTCGGCGAACCGGAAATCGGCCTCGGCCCCCTGCACACCGGCTTCGACAACAAGGGCAACGCCTACACCACGCTGTTCCTCGACAGCCAGATCGTGAAGTGGAACGTGGAAGCGGCCATCCAGTCCTTCAAGGGCGACAAGAATGCCAAGGTCGTGCTCGACCGCGTGGACGTGCAATACCAGCCCGGCCACGGCTTCACTTCGATGGGCGAGACCAAGGCGCCGGACGGCAAGTATTTCCTGTCCGACAACAAGTTCTCCAAGGATCGCTTCCTGCCCGTCGGCCCGCTGCACCCCGAAACTGCCCAGCTCATCGACATCAGCGGCGACAAGATGAAGGTGGTAGCCGACCACGCCGTGTATTCCGAGCCCCACGACTCCATCATCGTCAAGCGCGAGCTGATCAAGACCCGTCAGGTCTACAACCTGGACGACTTCCCCAACGCGATCAAGGACCCGAAGGAGTCCGGCGTCGAGCGCAAGGGGAACAAGGTCACGGTCAAGATGGTGTCCCAGGCGCCGGCCTTCAGCCTGCCTGAGTTCACCGTCAAGAAGGGCGACGAAGTCACCATCATCCTCACCAACCTGGACAAGGTCGAAGACTTGACCCACGGTTTCGCGATTCCGAAGTACGACATCAACTTCATCGTGAACCCGCAGGAAACCAAGTCCGTCACCTTCAAGGCCGACAAGCCGGGCGTCTATTGGTGTTATTGCACGAACTTCTGCCACGCTTTGCACCTCGAAATGCGTAGCCGGATGATCGTAGAGAAGTAAGCCCGTTCGGCAACCCGTTCCTTATCGACGAAGTAATTTGGGGAGACGTCCGCGTCTCCCTTTTTTTTGTGCCTGCGGTCGGCACGCAAGGCGACGCCAGACAAGGTACTGCGGCAAATTGACTCAGCTTAAGGCGTCGGCCGCCACACATCCTCACAATCTGTCGACATCCTGATCGATCGGAGTCACCGATGTTCGCCCTGCGCGCCCTGCGCCGCCTCCTCCCCGCCCTGGCCGGACTCGTCCTCGCCAGCGCGGCTCATGCCAACACCTACGAGGTCAAGCTCCCCCCCGAACTGAGCACGTCGCCGAAAATGTGCGACTACGCACCGTGCACTGAAGTCATGCCCGGCGCCACCAGCTTCTCGGAACGCAAAGGCCAGCCCCCCTTCGTCGAAGCCTACAAGGACGACGGCGGCCAGAAGAAACTGCTCGGCTACGTGATGCTGTCCACCGACATCACCGACACCCCGGCCTACTCCGGCAAGCCAGTGGTGACGCTGATCGGCATGGACACCACCGGCAAGTTCGTCGGCGTGAAGATCCTCAAGCACTCCGAACCGATCCTGCTGCTCGGTATTCCCGAATCCTCGCTGATCAAGTTCAACAACCAGTATCTGGGCAAGTTCGTCGGCGACAACATCGAGATCGGCAAGTCGCGCCCCGACGAGAACCTCATCGGCCTCGACGCGATCACCGGCGCCACCGTCACCGTCATCTCGCAGAACCAGGTGATGATGACCTCCGGCACCGAAGTCGCCAAACAGGTCGGCATCCTCAAGCCGGTGATCCGCCCGCAAGCCAAGTTTCCGGCCGCCACGACGATCCCGAGCTGGGCCGAACTGGTGGAGGACGGCAGCGTCCAGCATCTCACCGTCAAGCCCGAGGAGGTCGGTCTCAAGGGTGACGGCCCCTACATGGACCTCTGGTTCGGCTACCTCAACCAACCCACCGTCGGCCAGGCCGTCCTCGGCAAGGACGGCTACGCCAGCCTGATGAGCCGCCTGAAGGAAGGCGAGCACGCCATCTTCATCATCAAACCGGCGGGCATGGATTCCTTCAAGGGTTCCGGCTTCGTGCGCGGCGGCATCTACGACCGCGTGCAGGTACGCCAGGACAAGGACAGCTTCACCTTCCGCGATCTGGACTACGTGAACCTGTGGAGCGTCTCCGCCACCGGCGCACCGGCCTTCAGCGAATCGGCGATCTTCATCATCCGCGGCAAAGGCTTCTCCGCCGCCTACCCGTGGAAGCTCGTTTTCCTCGGCAACAAGATAGACAAGGAAACCGCCACCAAGACCTTCGCCAACTTCGACAAGGAATACTGGCTGGCCGACAAGTATCTGGAAGGCGGCCGTCCGGTCGTAGTCAAGCCCGACCCGACCTGGCTCAAGGTATGGAAGGAACGCGCCTTCGAGATCGCCGGCTTCATCGTCTTCCTGCTCGCCATCTCCGCTGCCTACGCCAGCCGCGACAAGCTGGTGCGGCGCGCCAACCGCCAGCGCCGCTGGCCGGTCAATGCCTTCAAGTACACCGGCTGGGTGATTTCCATCGGCTTCGTCGGCTTCTCGGCCATGGCCCAGCCGTCCATCACCCAGGTGCTCACCTGGTTCCACAGCCTGCTGTTCCAGTGGAAGTGGGAGCTGTTCCTGTCCGACCCGCTGATCTTCGTGTTCTGGGTTTTCATCATCACCACCGTCTTCATCTGGGGGCGCGGCTTCTTCTGCGGCTGGCTATGCCCCTTCGGCTCCCTGTCGGAACTGCTGTTCCGCCTCGGCCGGCTGGTCGGTCTCAAGCGCTTCCAGTTCCAGCTGCCCAAGCCCTTGCACGACAAACTCAAGTGGGTGAAGTACGTGGTCTTCTTCGGCCTGCTGGCGGTGTCCTTCTTCAGCATGGGCCTGGCCGAGAAGCTGGCCGAGGTGGAACCCTTCAAGACCACCTTCCTGGTCGGCATCACCAACCGCAGCTGGCCCTACAGCCTGTTCGCGGCCGGCCTGCTGGGCCTGTCGATCTTCATCGAGCGGCCGTTCTGCAAGTACCTGTGCCCCCTCGGCGCCTCCCTGGCGATGCCGACCACCTTCCGCTGGTTCGGCCTCAAGCGCAAAGACGAATGCACCTCGTGCAAGGCCTGCGCCAAGGGCTGCGGCTCCCAGGCCATCGACGCCAAGGGCAACATCGACCAGCGCGAATGCATGCTGTGCCTCGACTGCATGGTGCTCTACTACGACGACCACGCCTGCCCGCCGCTGGCCCAGGAGCGCAAGCGCCGCACCAAGGCCGGCCAGCCGCTCACCCCCATCAACGGCAAGGGCTACTTCATCCCCATCCACCAAGTGCCAGCCGAAGCGCAGAAGAAAGGAGCCACGGCATGACCATCGCCGACCGCAACGAACTGCGCCAGCCCGCCTATGGCGAAGCCCACGGCCTGTCCTGGCTCGTCGCCGAACTCCGCGACCACCTGTGGCCGTGGGCCGGCAAGGGCCAGCCGGCCCGCAAAGCGATCCAGGGCGCCGGCTTCGCGCTGGCCATCGCCGCCACGCTGGCCTGGGTGATGGCCGCCCTCGGCCGCCTGGAGGCCGGCGCCATCATCGGCTGGTGGTTCGGCTGGAGCGTCTTCGAGGTGCTGGTCCGCCTCGACGCCAAGCCCTACGTGAAGGAAGGCCCCTGGTGGGGCCGCCTGTACCGCCGCGCAACAGTGATGGACATGATCTGCTACGTGAGCTTCAAGAACCTGCTGATCGGCGCCGTACTGTTCATCGCACTGAAGACGGCGGGTGTGCTGATCGTCTAGTCCGTGCCGTTCATCACGGCGGCGGCAATCCTCCTGTGCCCCGCGCCCCGCAAGGGCTATGGTGAAAAAGGAGGCATGCGTCACAGCGCATGAATCGAAGCGGACGGTGGTCATCCCCAGTCGGATCGCCGCCGTCCATCCACCTTAGGAAACCGAAGCATCACGGCAGCACCAAAGGGAGCTGCGATGCGTCAGATGGCTGGCCGCGCAAGCACTTTTTTCCCGATCGCCCGCCTGCTGCTGCAGGCGGTGGGTGTGGTGCTTGCCCTCATCGCCTCCAACCTCAGTCAGGCCACACCATCCGCGGCCATCCTCGTCTATCACCGCTTCGGCCCGCAGGTGGCCGACAGCATGACGACCCGCACTGATGTCTTCGTCGCCCAACTGGCGGAACTTCATCGCGCCGGCTACACCATCGTCCCCCTCGCCACCGTCGTGGACGGCCTCGCCGGCCATGTGCCCTTGCCACCCAAGGCGGTAGCAATCACCGTCGACGACGGACACCGCACGGTTTACAGCGATCTGCTGCCGATCATCCGCCGCGAGAAGCTGCCGGTGACACTGTTCATCTACCCATCTGCCATATCCAATGCCAGCTACGCGATGAGCTGGGCACAGCTACAGGAACTGCTTGCCACCGGAAGCGTAAGTATCCAGTCGCACACTTACTGGCACCCGGACTTGCGCATCGAACGGCGACGCCTGGACACCGACGCCTACCGACGTTTTGTCCACGACCAACTTGAAAAACCCCGCCAGGTGCTGCGGCATCGGCTCGGCGTCGACGCCGACTACCTCGCCTGGCCCTTCGGTATTCACGACGCCGAGCTGGAAGCGGCGGCCAAGACCGTCGGCTACCGTGCTGCCTTCACCCTTGGCGAACGCCACGCCACGCCCCACGATTCACCCTTCGCCCTGCCCCGCTACCTGATCGTGGACGGACGCGGCGTCAGCGGACTGATCCACAGTCTGCAGGCAGGAGAACGCTCCGCTGCCGGAGCACTGCCATGACGAGTGCGGCCAAGTACATATTCGTCTTCCTTGTGCTGCTGCTCGTCGCCACGGCAGTCCAGGGCTGCACGGGCCTGGTCATCGACGCCACCAGCGGCAAACCGCTGGCTGGCGCACTGGTCACCCGCGGCAAGGACGTGCTGACCACCGGCGGCGACGGCCGCTACGCCTTCCCGGGCAGCTGCGCCACCGTCGCGGCCCGCGCCATCGGCTACCGCCGCGCAGCGGTCATGCCCCCCGACGGCGAATCCGCACCGACGATGCGCCTCGCCGCCATCCGCCCGAAAGCGCTGTACCTGTCCTTCTGGGGCATCGGCCACCAGGGCCTGCGCGAAGCCGCCCTCGAACTCATCGAACACACCGAACTCAACGCGCTGGTCATCGACGTGAAAGGCGACCTGGGCGGCGTACCCTATCCCACCACCGTCGTCACCGCAGAGAGCATCGGTGCGCGGAAGATCACCACTGTTGGAGACATGGGCAAGCTGATTGCCCAGCTGAAGGCAAAGAACATCTACCTGATCGCACGCATCGTGGTCTTCAAGGACTCCCCACTGGCCAATGCCCACCCCGAATGGGCTGTCAAAACAACCGCCGGTGGCCTCTTCCATGACCGGGAGGAGCTAGCGTGGATCGATCCATCCCGACAGGAAGCCTGGAATTACAGTCTCGACCTGGCCGTGGAGGCGGCACGACTCGGCTTCGACGAAATCCAGTTCGATTACGTGCGCTTCCCCGATTCGCCAGGCCTCACCTTCTCCGTCGCCAACACCGAGGAAAACCGCGTCGCCGCCATATCCGGTTTTCTGGCGACGGCACGCAGCCGCCTGCTCCCGTACAACGTCTTCCTCAGCGCCGACATCTTCGGCTACGTGTTCTGGAACACCAACGACACCTTCATCGGCCAGAAGCTCGACGTGCTGGCAAGCCGCCTCGACTACCTTGCTCCCATGCTCTACCCCTCCGGCTTCAAATTCGGCATTCCGGGCTATACCAACCCAGTGGCCAACCCGAACGAGATCGTCTTCCTCACCCTCAAGCACGGCATGGAGCGCAGCGGCATCTCACCGCTGCGCCTGCGCCCGTGGATCCAGGGTTTCCGCGACTACGCCTTCGACCACCGCGCCTTCGGCGGCCCGGAGATCCGCAGCCAGATCGAAGCCACCGAAAAGATCGGCACCAACGGCTGGATGCTGTGGAACCCGCGCAACGCCTACACGGCGGATGGACTCGGCAAGAAATGAACACCGCCTTGCGTCCCGATTGCCGACGGAGCCAGCCATGCCCGAAGCGTGGAGGCCAACTCGGACAGCTATGGCTGCTGCTTGCCGTGCTCCTGTCGCTCAATGCCAATGCCATCGCCGCCGGCCGGCTCGACGAAGCCCGTCTCGACGCCGCCATCACGCCCATCGTCGAGGCGGAAATCGCTGCCGGACATATCCCAGGCGCGGTCGTACTCATTGGCGAAGGCAATGCAGTCGTCTATCGGCGCGCCTTTGGGCAACGTGCCGTGGTGCCGACACCCGAGCCGATGAGCGTCGACACGATCTTCGACCTGGCCTCCCTGACCAAGGCCGTCGCCACCACGCCAGCCGTGCTGCAACTCGTCGAACAGGGCCTGCTCGCCCTCGACGCACCAGTGGCCCGCTACTGGCCCTCGTTCGCCGCCCAGGGCAAGGACGCGATCACGGTCCGCCAGCTACTGGCCCACACCTCAGGGCTGCCGGCCGGCATGGACGTACGCCCGGGCACCCCGCCCGGCGAAGTGCTGAGCCGCATCGCGTCAATCAAGGCACAGCGGCACGCCGGCGGTGACCCGCTGTACAGCGACCTCAATTTCATCGTGCTCGGCGAACTCGTCCGGCGGGTTTCCGGCCTGCCCCTCGACGAATACTGCCGGCGTCGGCTGTTCCAGCCACTGGACATGCAGGACACCGGCTTCCTGCCACCGGCCGTACAACTACCACGCATCGCGCCAACCACCTGGAACGGCGGCGGCCCGCGCCGCGGCGTCGTGCACGATCCCCTCGCCGCCCGCCTCGGCGGCGTGGCCGGCAATGCCGGTCTCTTCGGCAGTGCCGACGATCTCGCGCGCTTGGCCCGCGCCGTCCTCGACAACAACCCCGCCCTGCTGAAGCCGGCCTCGGTCCGCAACCTATTCCTGCCGCAGACCTACCCTGCCGCCCCGCCACGCAGCCTGGGCTGGCAGCCGCAGGCACCGCTCGCCGCCAACCGGGCGGCACTGCCGCCCTTCGGTGCCATCAACCACCTGGGCTATACCGGCACCGGGCTGTGGATCGATCCGCTGTCTGGCGTCTATATCGTGATCCTCAGCAATCGCGTGCATCCCAATGGCGGCGGCGATGCCGCACCGCTACGGGCCCGTATCGTCGATGCCGTCGCGTCATCACTGCCGGCGCTGCCGGCCGAACGCATCGCGGCAGCCTACCCCGAACTGTCCGAACGCGTGGCGCCTTACATACCGAAGGCCGTCCCGCAGCCGGTAAGAACCGGCATCGACGTGCTCGAAGCGGACGCCTTCGCGCCGCTACGCGGCCTGCACATCGGTCTGCTGACCAACCGCAGCGGCGTGGATTCAGGCGGCCGGCGCGACATCGACGTGCTGGCCCACGCGCCGGGCGTCACGCTGGTCACCCTGTTCAGCCCCGAACACGGACTCGCCGCCAACCGGGAGGGCCGCATCGGCGACGACAGCGACAGCCTCAGCGGCCTGCCAGTGCGCAGCCTGTACGGCAACGACCGGCGGCCGACGGCGGCCATGCTCGACGGCCTCGACGCCGTCGTAGTGGACCTTCAGGACGCCGGCACCCGCTTCTACACCTACGCCAGCACCCTCGCCTACCTGATGGAAGCCGCCGCCGCACAGCGCCTGCGCATCATCGTACTGGACCGCCCCAACCCGCTGCGCGCCGACCGGGTACAGGGCCCGCTGCTCGACGCGGATCGACGCGGCTTCACCGGCTACTGGCCGCTACCGGTACGCCACGGCCTGACCCTCGGCGAATTCGCGCGCCTGTTCCAGGCCGAAGCCAAGGTGGATGTGCAACTGCAGGTCGTCCCCATGCAGGGCTACCGCCGCAGCATGTGGTACGACGAAACCGGCCTGCCCTGGCTGCCACCTTCGCCCAACCTGACGAACCTCGCCGCCACGCTGCTGTATCCCGGTGTCGGCATCGTCGAGGGCGCGGAAGTCTCCGTCGGCCGCGGCACGCCGACGCCCTTCGAGATAGTTGGCGCACCGTGGATCGACGGCTCCCAACTGGCAACCGAACTGAACACCCTGCAACTGGCCGGCGTGCACTTCAGAGCCACCCGCTTCCAACCGGTGGCGGGCCCCTATGCCGGCGAAACCTGTCAGGGCGTGCGCATCCTCATCGACGACCGGGATGCCATCGACACGCCGACCCTCGGCATCGCCCTCGCGGCGAGCCTGCACCGCCTCTACCCCAACCATTTCACGCTGGAGAGGATCCTCGGCAACCTGGGCAACCGCGCCAGCCTCGACGCGATCCGCGCCGACACACCCCCGTCAGCCATCGCGGCGGCCGGGCAGGATGCACTCTCGGCCTATCTCGTCCGCCGAGCCGCCTTCCTGCTCTACGAGTGAGCCGGCGCGGCCACGCGACGATCGGCTCAGGCTTTGCGCTCCAGTTCATCGTAGGCCGACAGCGTGACCCCCGCGCCGGCCAGCGCCTCGCGCAAGTGCTTGACCTCCTGCTTGGTGAACTCGTTGCCGTGGTGCGGATGATGGATGAAGAACTCATGCCGGTTGAGCACGATGCGGAAGCGCGCGCCGTGATTCGGCTCGACGGCGGCCCCCAAGTGATTCAACAGGGATTCCACTTCACGCCACTGGATATTGCTGCTGAGCGGATCGCGAAAGATCGCTTCCAGCACGTTACGATGCTTGTGACTCATGGCTTGCTCCTCCCGTTGTCTACAACGGCATTCTTGCACCATCGCCGTGACGATGGCGGCACTGTGGCAAAGGCGACACATCCTGCAGCAGATCACCGGCACCAATCTCTAAAGATCGAATGAAAGCCGTGATGTAAATGACAAGAGTCACTGCCAACATGGTGATAATACGAAGCCTGGTCAGACCAGCAAGAACCGACAACAGACCATGAACGCTTCAATCGAGCACCAACCCGGCCCCCCAATCCAGTCGACAGCGTCCACCGCCGAACTCGCACGCCTGCAGCAACTCAGCAACTGGTACGAAAAAGCCCTGCGCGTCTCCAACATCGGCCTCTATCGCTGGGAGTCCACCAGCGACAAGTGGTTCTGGTCGGACAAGGTTTTCGAGCTTCGCGGCTTCCCCAAGGACGAGCGCTACGTCAATCCGGAAGCCTTCTACGCCCGCGTGCATCCGGACGACCGGGCTCCGCTGCTCGCCGCCGAGATCGCCTGCAAGAATGGACACGCTCCTCTCAACGCCGAATACCGCTTCATCCTGCCATCCGGCGAGGTGCGCTGGCACCGGGAGCTCGCCGACCGCGTTGTCTACGGCGAAGGCGGCGGCGAAGCGCTGTGTGGCGCCCTGATGGACATCACCGACAAGAAGCGCGCCGAACTGGCCATAGCCGAGCAGCAGGAATACCTCGAATCCCTTGTCAATGAACGCACCATGGCCCTGCGCATCGCCAAGGAAGCCGCGGAGAGCGCCCATCGGGCCAAGAACATGTTCATCGCCAACGTCAGCCACGAACTGCGCACGCCACTCAACGGGATCATGGGCATGACCGACATCGCGATGAAAAGAAGCGACGACCCCAAGGTGCAGGAATACCTGGGCAAGGCGCGCATTTCGTCCCGGCGCCTGCTGTCGCTGATCAACGATCTGATCGACATCGCGGATATCGAGGCCGAACGCATCGTGCTCGAACACCAGCCATTCACGCTGGCCGACATCTGCCGGGAGGTGGATCGCGTCGTCCGTCCCGCAGCGGAACGTCAAGGACTCACCTTCTGCATCAACATTGCGCCGGCCCTCGCCACGCGGACGCTGATCGGCGACGCACCGCGCCTGACCCAGGTCGTCCTCAACCTCGCCGACAATGCCGTCAAGTTTTCCGCCCAGGGCAACGTGGGCATCCGCTTCGACAGCGAGCGGGAGACAGCGGACATGCTGACCCTGCGCTGCGATGTGCAGGACATGGGGATCGGCATCCCCCAGGCCGAGCAGGCACGGCTGTTCTCTCTCTTCGAACAGGGCGACGGCTCATCCACCCGCCGATACGGCGGCACCGGCCTCGGACTGGCGCTGAGTCGGAAGCTCATCCATCTGATGAACGGTGAAATTGTGGTGAACAGCCAGCCCGGCGCCGGCTCCACGTTCCGCTTCACCAGCCTGCTGGCAGTAGCCTGACGCAGCGCTGCAATCCAAAACCGATAGCCCGCAACAGCTTGCGCTCCGAATGAACCGCCGCACCGACAACCATGTCTAGACTTCGCTTTCCCCGCCTCGGCATGCGGGCCTGGCTGCTCGTGCTGGCCTCCCTCGGCGTGATCCCCTTCTTTCTGTTCTCCGCCTACACGGTCTCCGAGATCGACACGGCCCGGCATGCGGCCATGGAAGTCGGGCTGCAGCAGCGCACCGAAGCCGCCGCCAGCGCCGCCAACGAGCGCCTCAAGATGGCCCTCGGGCAACTCAATGGCATCGCCACCTCCGCCTCGGCGCAGAGCCGAGACCTGAAAGGCATTTACGAGCACGCACGGCGGGTGCTGGACCTGAACCCGGACGCCGTGTCGATTGCCTTGTTCGCCGCGGATGGCCGGCCCCTCTTCTCCACCTCCGAGCCTTTCGGCAGCCGGACCCCGCCGGTAGAAGACCCAGGCGACATGAAGCGCGTCTTCTCGACCGGCCGGCCGGTCGTGTCTGGCGCGCTACGCAACCCGGCCTCCGGCCGCTTCGAGACCGCGCTCAGCGTACCGGTCATACTGCAGGGCCAGCCGGCTTACGCCCTGCGCATGAATCTCTCAGCCGAGTCCTTCAACAGGCTCCTGTTCGACCAGCGTTTTCCCGGCGACTGGACCGGCGTCATCGTCGACGAGCAAGGCCTCGTGCTGGCCCGCTCGCGGGCGCCGGACGAGTTCATCGGCAAGAAGATCTCCACAACCGTGCAAGAAGCCTTGAACCAGGGCAAGCGGGGCATTTTCCAGAGCTCCACCCTCGACGGCGTACGGGTCAACACCTCGCTCACCTACGTGTCGGACTGGGGCTGGCGCGTCATCGTCGGCGCCCCGGTGGACGCTTTCAACGCCACGTTCTATACCCCCCTGCGCAACCTTCTGCTGGCCGGCCTCGGCTGCGCTGCCGTGGCCGGCCTTGGCGCCTTGTGGCTGGCCCGCGCGCTGACCCGGCAGATCGCGGCGCTCGCCGAGGCTCCGCGTGCGCTCCAGCGCGGCGAGGCCGTTCCTGCCCCCAGGACGTTCGTACGCGAGCTCCATGACATGCACACCAGCCTGATCGAGGTGGAGCGGCGCGAACAGCGCATGAACATCGATCTGCTCAACGCCACTGTCCGCCACGAAGAGCTGGCCGACATCCTCGACAACGCCGGCGTCGGCATTTCCCTGATCAAGGATCGCAAGGTCCTGTGGGCCAACCGGAAGATGGGCGAGATCTTCGGCTATACGCGCAGCGAGATGGAAAACCAGCCGACGCGGCGCTTCTACCTGAACGACGACGACCATGCCACGCTCGGCGACGCGTCCTACCTCGCCCTGGCCAATGGGCTGCAGCACACGCTGGAACTCCGCATGCGGCACCGGAGCGGTGCGCCGCTGTGGATCCGGCTGTCCGGCCGGCCGCTGGTGGGCGCCCCTTCCGAACACGACAGCATCTGGATCCTGGAAGACATCAACGAGCAACGTGCCAACGACCAGGCACGGCAGCGCCAGCTGGCCGGCCTGAGGGCCCTCAACGAACTCGGCGTCCTTCACTACGACGCCCTCGAGGACGAACTACGGGCCGTGCTGCGCATCGGCGTCACCCAGTTCGGGCTCGACATCGGCATCATCAGCCGGATCAGCGGTGAAACCTACAAGGTGGTCTCCCAGGTCTCCCCGCCCGATACGCTGCAAGATGGTCAAGAGTTCCCCTACGCCGACACCTACTGCGCGATCACCCTGGCCCGCGGCGAAGGCGTTCTGACCATCACCCACATGGGCAACTCGGCCTACGCCAAACATCCCTGTTACCAGCGCTTCAAGCTTGAGGCCTACATCGGCTCGCCCGTCTACGTGGCCGGCCGCCTCTACGGAACGGTGAATTTCAGCGCCCCATCGCCCTACTCGCGGGAATTCGATGGGCGGGACGAGGAGTTCATGCTGCTCCTCAGCCGCTGGATCGGCGCAGCCATCGAACGGCATCAAGCCCAGGAGCGCGTGGCGGAAACCGACGAAAAGCTGCGCGGCTTGTTCACCATGTCACCGGTCGGCATCGCCTTGACCGACATGGAAGGCCACTTCATCGAGTTCAACGAATCCTTCCGGAGAATCTGCGGCTATTCGGAATCCGAGCTGAAGACCATCGATTACTGGGAGCTGACGCCCACCAAGTATCAGGCGGCAGAAATGCAACAGCTGGAATCCCTCGAACGTACCGGCCATTACGGCCCCTACGAAAAGGAATACCGGCGCAAAGACGGCAGCCTGGCCGCCATCCGGCTCAACGGCGTCACCATCAAGAGCGCCGATGGCGCCCGCTACATCTGGTCGCTGGTCGAGGACATCGCAGAGGAGGTGCAGCGCGATGCCGAACTGGCCCGCCACCGCGAACACCTGGAAGAGCTCGTCGCCGAGCGCACCACGGCACTGTCCATCGCCAAAGAAGCCGCCGAAACAGCCAGCCGTGCCAAGAGCACCTTCCTGAGCAACATGAGCCACGAAATCCGCACACCGATGAACGCCATCATCGGCTTTTCCCACATGCTCGCGCACAGCAATCTCAGCCCGGTGCAGCGTCACCGGGTCGATCGGATCTCCAGCGCCGCCAAGCATCTGCTCGGCCTGCTCAATGACATCCTCGACCTGTCCCGGATCGAGGCCGAACGCCTGACTCTCGACACCACGCCCGGCGACCTGGCCAGCGTCCTGCACACCGTCGAAAACGTGCTCACCGACAAGGCCGCGGAAAAGGACCTGCATTTCGAGCTGTCCATCGCGCCGGAGCTCGACGGGCTGATCTTGATCTTCGACCCACTGCGCCTGCAACAGGTGCTGATCAACCTGATCGGCAATGGGATCAAATTCACCGAACACGGCGCCGTGCACCTGTCCATCGCGGTCGAGGCGCAGACGCCAGCGGACGTGCAGGTGGGCTTCAAGGTTGTGGACAGCGGCATCGGCATCGCCGCCGACCAGCTTCCCCGCCTGTTCTCTCCCTTCGAGCAGGCCGATGGGTCGACCACGCGCAAATACGGCGGCTCTGGCCTCGGCCTGTCGATCACCCAGCAGCTGATCCAGCTGATGGGCGGGCAATTGCAAGTCAGCAGCAAGGTGGGCGCGGGCAGCTGCTTCTCCTTCTCCCTGAACCTGGCCCGCGCGCAGGCCAGCAGCGGCCCCACCCCGCAGCGCCACGCACAGCAACATCCGCATGTCCAGGAAACACCGGCCACCAACCCCCTCGACGGGGCACGCGTCCTGCTGGTCGAAGACGACCTCGTGAACCAGGAGATCACTCGCGAGCTGCTGCTCGATGTAGGCATCCATGTGGACGTCGCCGACGACGGCCTCATCGCCTTGGATATGGCCCGCGACACCCGCTACGACCTGATCCTGATGGACATGCAGATGCCCAATATGGACGGGCCGAGCACCGCACGGGCACTGCGCAAATCCGCCCTGCACCGGCGTACGCCCATCGTGGCGCTCACCGCCAATGCCTTCGCCGAAGACCGGCAGCGCTGCCTGGACGCCGGCATGGACGACTACCTCAGCAAGCCCTTCAACCCCGCCGACTTCTACCAGGTCCTGCAGAAATGGCGGCAAGCGCGGCCGCAGGCGAGCCTGGTACCTTCGCCGGACTAGGCGCGACGGGCTTCTCGGCCGCGCTGGCATTCTCGTTGCTATCCGCTTCTGATCGATTCATCCCCGAACAAGAGAACGGAGCAACAACAATGTTAAGCAAGGACGAAGCCCTCGCCCGCCTGACCAGCCATCCCCTGCCAGCGAACCCCTGGGTCTATGCCACGGACGAGGCCATCATCGTCAAGGCGGAATACACCGACACGATAGAGCGCCTGCTGCGCTGGGTGCCCAAGGCCCGCTGGAGCGCCCGGCAACGCTGCTGGATCGTGCCGCTGAGCGGGCTGGAGCTGGTCCGCTCGGTACTGCCCGAACTCAGCCGCCTGGCCGAAGCCATGCAGGACACGCCCTGCGCACCAGAAGCCGACCCCGACGGAGCCCCTGGCCAGCTCACCGACGAGCAGGCCCGCAAACTGTTCCGCGACTGCGCCCGCAAGCTCTACGGCAGCGACTGGCAGCGGGAAACCGCCCGGGCCCTGGGGCGCGACGAAGGCACGCTGGCCTGCTGGCTGATCGGCGAAGGCGTCGTCGAGGCGGCGCCGGAACAGCTGCTGTGGGAGATGCTGGCGCTGATGCGCCAGCGCGTGCAGGACATCGGCGCCAGTGCCGACGCACTGGCCGTGCGTATCGGCCCACGCCAGTAAATCACGGTCGGGCCGCGTCACTACCGGCCCGCCCCCGCGTCGCTCAGAGCGGCCGGACCTGATCCGCCTTAAGCGTGAAACGCAGCCCGTCCACGCTGTCGAACAAGGCCGGCGGCACCTCGTAGAAAAACTGGTTCTCGTACCAGCACGCCGCGTAGGGCAGGAAGGCCGCCGTCTGCGGCAGCTCAAGCACCGTCTCGCCGGCGGCACACAGGGTGACGCCGAAGCCGCTGTTGTCGGCCACCGGCACGTTCTCGTCACCGAAGACTTCGAACTGCACGATCACACGAGCCGTCTCGACCGCCCCTTCCAGTGCCTTGGCGGCCGTGATGCGGATGTTCTGGTAACGGCGCCCGGCGGTGCCGTCCTCGAACAACTGCAGAAACTCGGGCAGCTTGCCCTTCTTGATCACCGTGCCCTCCAGCAGCGGCACCCCCAGTTGCGTCAGGCTCAGGCCCTTGGGCTTGGCAATCGCCAGATCGATGTGTGTCGTGTTCTCGGCCAATGTGGGCACGATGCGGGTCTCCATGGAAGATTTGCGACAAAAACAGAGGCTTTGCCCCCTGCATGTCGCCATCAAGCAGATTCGATGCCATTCGATGACGCGCAGTGCCCCGCCCAGCGCAAGTCCATATCCGGACATATCCCAACGCTAATAGTGCACATCAGCTTCCGACGACACCGCCGCGCCGCCAAGCCCCTAGACTCGGGCGCACACAACAAACATCCAGGAGGCAGACATGGCTTACCAGATCAAATCGATCCTCTACGCATCGGACCTGACCCCGCGCTCCCCGGCCGTCTTCCGCCACGCGGTCGGGCTGGCGGCCAAATTCGACGCCAGGCTGCACGCGATGACCGTGTCGCTGCCGGCCACCGGCCTGCCCTATATGGAATTCATGTCCGAAGAGAAATTCGACGCCATGCGCGCCGCCGGCCAGAGCAAGGACGAGGACTTGCTGCGCCAGCGCATCGAGGTCTTCACCGAAGCCCATCCGGAAATGGACGTGGCCAACGTACTGACCAGCATCCGCGCCGTCGAGGGCGATCCGGCCCGCTGCATCCTCGACATGGCCAAGCACGTGCTGGCCGACATGATCGTCATGGGTTCCCGCGGCCACAGCGCCATCGGCGAGCTCATCCTCGGCTCCGTCGCCCACAAGGTGACGATGAAGGCCGACGTACCGGTCATCCTCGTGCCGATCGACCGCTGAAAACAAAGGCGCCCCCTCCAGCACCAGGCTGGAGGGGGCGCCTTAATACCTCTACAGGGCTGCGCTCACAGCGGACGCAGGCCGGTGTGG
The DNA here is from genome assembly GCF_056724105.1 of Zoogloea sp. GDB6. Taxonomy (NCBI): domain Bacteria; kingdom Pseudomonadati; phylum Pseudomonadota; class Betaproteobacteria; order Rhodocyclales; family Zoogloeaceae; genus Zoogloea; species Zoogloea sp. GDB6. The sequence goes on from NZ_CM161497.1 coordinate 3,347,397, forward strand.
ACGATGGTCCCCACGTGCTCGCCGCGCAGCGCGGCGGTGATGCGGCCCGGCACCAGGCCATTGACGACCTGCACGCGCTCCAGATGGCGGGCGTTGGCCATCACGTCGAGCAGCGCACGGTCGAAAGGCAGGGTTTCCTGCTTGGCAAGTTCGGTAGCGTTCGTCTCGCGCAGCAGTTCGGCCTTTGCTCCGGCGGCGCCGTTCGGGTCTGCGGTGTAGACGCCATCCACGTCCTCCACGATGGTCAGCCCCGCCGCGCCGAGCGCGTCGGCCAGCAGGAAGGCGCCGGTGTCGGCGCGGTGCACCGGAATGCGCGAACCCGGGAACTCGTGGTGGTGATACGGAGGGAACGCGCTGCCCACCACCGCGCGGGCGGCGGCAAGGTGGATCGCCAGCTGGCTCGCGATGGTCGGATGCTCCACGTAGGACACCCCTTCCGGCGCCAACAGCGACGCCAGGATATGGCCGTTCTGGCCCGCCTCGCTGGCCGCCAGCGGCGCCAGGGAACCGACAGGCAGACCCAGATCGAGGCCCACGCCGTACAGGTGGCGGGCGCGGATGCCGGCGCCGGTGAGGATCAGCAGGCGATGTTCGGGCAGCACCTTGCGCAGCTCGTCGACGATCGGCAGGATCGCCTCGGCGCCGCGGTCCATGATCGCGCGGCCGCCGATCTTGACGACCTGCAGCCAGGGCAGCAGGCGGATCGGGCGAACACCCGCGACGGGACGGACGAGATCGCCGTCGAGAAGGGTCTGACGCGCCAGCGGCGAGGCAACGTGCTTGATGGTATTGGTAGTTTCAGCCATGGCAGTGGTTCTCAGCTCGCGGTGATGAGGGTGCCGACGTGCTCGCCTGCGAGCGCGCGGGTCAGATTGCCGGGGACGAGGCCGTTCACAACCTGCACCTGGCGGACGTAGCGGGCGTCCTTCAGCAGGTCGAGCACCGGGAACTCGAGGATCGAATCATGCAGCCCGGCCGCCTTCATCTCATCGACCGAGATCTTCGGAATGAACTTGGCGTCCTTCGACGTCTTCGGATTGGCGGTGTACAGGCCGTCCTCATCCTTCACGTAGATCATCGACTTGCAACCGAACTGCTCGGCCACCAGGAAACAGCCCGCATCGGTACGGTAAGGCGGAATCACGCCCTCGGCCCCCGGACGGATCCACAGCTTGTACGGCGGCATGCCGCTGAAGACGACGCCATGCACCTCGGCCAGGAACAGCGGCACCGCCGACATGCCGGCGCTATCGACCATGGAAATACCGTGCTGGGCCAGCAACTGGCCCAGCATCGCGGCGTTCTGGTCGGCTACCGACGCGCCGAGCTGCGCCAGCACGCCAGCCGGCAGGTTGAGGCCCGCGGCGATCGAGTACAGATGCCGCGCACGGGTCCCCGCGCCAGTGCCGATCAGCAGCTTGTGCGCCTTGCGCGCCGCCACGATCTCTTCCACCAGCGGATAGACCGCGGAACGACCGCGGTCGATGACGCTCTGGCCGCCGATCTTGATCACTGTGGCATCCGGCAGGATACGGAATTCCGGCGCCTGGTCCGCCGCCGCCAGAAGCTGCGCGTCGGTCAGCGAACGCTGCATGAGGAGCTCTTCGAGCTCCGCCGTCGTGTTGGTCATGTAAGTCCTTTCATCGTATCGATCCACTGCCGCACCCGTATCGAAACCGCAATTTCCCTGCGTGAGCAGACTGAAACAGGCGGAACCTCTTTCGACAGGTAGTGCCCAGTGCATATCAGGCGTGCATGAAAAATGCACATCACGAGGGAATGATAGGAAATAGCGCTATATAGACTCAACCGTACATAATGAATAACGCCATATACGCGAAAATTCGCACCAACTTGGTTCAAGAATAGGCGCAAATTCTCAACACTGGTGCATTCAAAAGAGGAATAGGATTAAAAGAAAAACAAATCAATTTCAAACTTTTATTTGAAAATCAAACAGATCCACAACCATTCTGGAATGGGCGAGGCGGCGGAATGATGAGAACATCCGCTATCCCCATACAGGCCAGACCATGAGCAAAGAATTCGCACAACACCTGTCGGACGTCTTCAGGCTCTTCGGGCCGGTCAATCTCAAACGGATGTTCTCAGGCTACGGCGTTTTCCACGACGGACTCATGTTCGGCCTCGTTCATGACGAAGTCTTGTACCTCAAGGCCGATGCGCAAAGCGCAGCGGACTTCGAAGCTCTCGGCCTGGGCCAGTTCCAGTACGTTCGCAACGGCAAGACCGTCGGCCTCTCCTACTACCAGGCACCTGAATCAGTGCTTGAGGACATCCACGAAGCCGCCCAGTGGGCCCGCCATGCCTTCGAGGCCGCACTGCGTTCGGACGCCGCCAAGACCCGATCCCCCCGCCGCAGGCCAGGCCCGCCCACCGACGATTAGCGCCTTTCCCGTTTTATTCAAAATTTCGCCAAGGATCGACAAGAAAACCCTGGCCCATCGGTCATAGATTGTCTCCGACACGACAACAGCCACGCCCCAGGCAAGGCAGCTCGTGTCGCCAACTGCGCCGGAAACCGGCCGGTGGCCATTCACACAACAACGAGGCAACGGAGACAAGAAATGAGCACGCAATACACCCCGCAGAGCCCTGCCACCCAGCAGGCCAAACCCGAACATCTCGACGCCCTGGTGATCGGCGCCGGCGTCGCCGGCCTGTACCAACTGCATCGCCTGCGCGAGATGGGTCTGAAGGTGCGCGCCTATGAAACCGGCAGCGGCGTCGGCGGCACCTGGTACTGGAATCGCTACCCCGGAGCCCGTTTCGACTCCCAGGCCGAGATCTACCAGTACTGGTTCTCCGAAGAGCTGTACAAATCCTGGCAGCCGTCCGAGCGCTTCCCCGCCCAACCGGAGACCGAGCGCTGGCTGAACCACGTGGCCGACACGCTCGATCTGAAGAAAGACATCCAGTTCAACACCCGCATCGCCTCGGCCCATTTCGACGAGGCCGAGGACCTGTGGCGCATCACCACCGCCGCCGGCGAAACGATCACTGCCCAGTACCTGCTCGCCTGCTGCGGCATGCTGTCGGCCCCCATCGTCGACCGCTTCCCGGGGCAATCCAGCTTCAAGGGCGAGGTGCTCATCACCGGCCTGTGGCCGAAGGAGCCGGTGGATCTGAAGGGCAAGCGCGTCGCCGTGGTCGGCACCGGCGCCACCGGCATCCAGGTGATCCAGACCATCGCGCCGGAAGTCGGCTCGATGAAGGTCTTTGTGCGCACGCCGCAGTACATCATCCCGATGCAGAACCCCAAATACTCCGAGCAGGACTGGCAGAAATGGGGCGAGCGCTTCCATGAAACCAAGCAGCGCGTGCGCACCACTTTCGCTGGCTTCGACTACGACTTCGACGCCGGCCCATGGGACGAGAAGACACCCGAAGAACGCACCGCCATCCTCGAACGCAACTGGAACGACGGCTCCCTCGCCCTGTGGCTGGCCTCCTTCCCCGAAATGTTCTTCGACGAGGCCGTCAGCGAGGAAGTATCTAAATTCGTGCGCGCCAAGATGCGCGACCGCCTGCAGCACCGGGCCGACCTGTGCGACCTGCTGATCCCGCAGGACTACGGCTTCGGCACCCACCGCGTGCCGCTTGAGAACAAGTACCTGGAAGTGTTCCTGCAGCCCAACGTGGAAGGCGTGGACTGCCGCAAGGCGCCCATCGAGCGGATCGTTCCGGAAGGCATCCAGACCGCCGACGGCAAGGTGCACGAAGTGGACGTGATCATCCTGGCCCTCGGTTTCGACGCCGGCTCCGGCGCCCTTAGCCGCATCGACATCCGCGGCCGCGGCGGGCGCGCCCTCAAGGAACAATGGAGCCAGGAAATCCGCACCTCCATGGGCCTGCAGGTACACGGCTACCCCAACCTGTTCACCACCGGCGCGCCCCTCGCCCCCTCCGCCGCCCTGTGCAACATGACCACCTGCCTGCAGCAACAGGTGGACTGGATCACCGATTGCATCGCCTACGCCCGCAAGAACGGCAAGCAGGTCATCGAAGCCACTCAGGACTTCGAGGACGCCTGGGTGCAGCACCACGACGAGACGGCCGCTGCAACGCTCGTCGTCAAGACCGACTCCTGGTACATGGGCTCCAACGTCGAAGGCAAGCCGCGCCGGTTGATCTCCTACATTGGCGGTGTCGGCCACTACAACCGCCAGTGCGATGAGCTCGCCAGCCAGGGCTACCCCGGCTTCGAAATGCGCTGAGCCAAGCTACCGACCCCCAGGAGGAGACAAGACCATGAACACCTACTACACCCAGGAAAACCACGGCCCCTTCAAGCTCATCGACATCGGCCGCCTCGAACTCGAAGAAGGCGGCGTGCTCGAAGAGTGCACGCTGGCCGTGGCCACCCACGGCCGACTCAACGAAGCGCGGGACAACGCCATCCTGGTGCCGACCTGGTACTCCGGCACCAGCAAGATCATGGAGCAGGTCTACATCGGCCCTGGCCACGCTCTCGACCCCGAGCGCTACTTCATCATCGTCGTCAATCAGATCGGTAGCGGCCTGTCCCTGTCGCCCAGCAATGCGCCGGCAGACATCGCCGGGCCGCGCTTCCCCCGCGTGCGCATCGGCGACGACGTGCGCGCCCAGCACCGGCTGCTCGTCCAGCATTTCGGCATCGAGCGGCTGGCGCTCGTGGTCGGTGGCTCGATGGGCGCCCAGCAAACCTACGAATGGGCCGTGCGCTACCCCGAGATGGTCGAACGTGCCGCGCCGATTGCCGGCACTGCCCGCAACACCGAGCATGACTTCGTGTTTGCCGACACACTGATGGACGCCATCACCACCGATCCCGGCTTTCGCGACGGCAGCTACGCATCACCTGCCGACGTGGCTGCCGGCCTGCAGCGGCACGCCAAGCTATGGACGGTAATGGGCTGGAGCACCGAGTTCTTCCGCTGCGGCCGCCACCGGGTACTCGGCTTCGATTCCATGCAGAGCTTTGTCGAGCAGTTCATGAACGGCTACTTCGGCCCGATGGACCCGAACAACCTGCTGTGCATGGCCTGGAAATGGCAGCGCGGCGACGTGAGCCGCCACACCGGCGGCAATCTCACCGAAGCCCTCGGCCGCATCACGGCCAAAACCTTCGTGATGCCGATCAGCCACGACATGTTCTTCCCGCCCACCGACTGTCTGGCCGAGCAGCAGCTCATCCCCAATAGCGAGTTCCGGCCGATCAACAGCATCGACGGCCACCTTGCCCTCTTCGGCACCGACGCCAACGGCATTGCCGAAGTGGATAGCCACCTGAAGGAACTGCTGGCGCAACCGATCACCTCCGGAAGGTGATGCCCAGGCGGCCCTGACCGGCTGCAAGTGCAGGCGCCCCTCTCTTCAGGACGCGCCTTTCGGGCGCATCGGCATTGCCGTTGCGCCCCTTTTTATGCGCCGCCGCCCTCTTTGCGCATGCGCGCCGGCGTCGTTCCCATCCGTGCCCGCATCACCCGCGTCAGGTGGGCCTGGTCGGAGAAACCGCAATCCACGGCCACCTCCTTGATCGCCAGTTCCCCCGCCGTGAGCAGGCGCACCGCCCGTTCCAGACGCCGCCGCGTCACGTAGTCATAAGGCGAAGCGCCCGTCGTCGCGCGGAAGTGCTTCGAGAAGGTCCACACCCCCAGGCCCAGCGTCGCCGCCATCTGCTCGATGGAAATGCCGTCCTGCAGGTGGGAATCCAGAAACTCGTTCAGACGCCGCATGCGCGCCGGCGACAACGGCCCCGCCGGCACCTCGTCACGAAACTGGATGCACGCGTAATGGCGGAATAGATGCACCGCCAACTGGATCGACAGCGCCTCCACGTACAGGCTGCCGCCCAAGCCCTTTCGCTCCGCCTCCGCGGCGATCGCATCGACGATGCCCATCACCACCGGGTCCCGCGCCTGCAGCACATCGTGCAGCCGGATGTCCGCCACCGCCCGCTCCGTGATGTCCCCCGCCACCCGCTGCATCAACACATCCGACAGATAGGTGTGGGACACCTCGATGCACTCCGTCCAATGCCAATGGGACGGCTCCGAACGGGTCAGCAAGGAGAACTCCCCCGGCGCACACTGCCGCCGCGTCCACCGCCCCTCCACCCGCCGGTCCATCGGCGTCTGCCCGGTGCGATAACGGACCACCATGAAATGATCCATCGGCGGAATCGCCACATCGAGCCCGGTATACAGGTAGGACCGATGGCCGACGTCCTTCCACCCCAGCCCATCGCTGGCCGACAACACCCGCCCCGGCACCCAGGTCGGCAAGTCTTGCGGAGAAATCAAGGAACCCATGGCGGACTCGTTGGAAGGAGGCAAAAAAGCAAAAACGGATAATCGCCGAAGCGCTATCGACACATTGCAAGGATATGTCCATGCACCCGTTTAAAAAACTGCTACCGCGATAGGGTCTTTGCCGGTCAACAGCGCCCTCTCACCCACGGCCTGCCCACGGCGAAAGCCATGACATACGACAAACTGCCGAAAGCTACATAAATTAGAATGCTGCGCGCCACGGAACCTGGAGCGCGCCTGGATGAGCCATCTGCTGTATCCCTTTGAACAAATCCTGAACGCAGGATCTGTCGCAGCACTCGGCGGCGCGATCAACGACACGGTGTACAGCCTTGGCTTCTCATCGTTTCACTACGGCGCCCACGCGCCCATCAAGCCCAACGGCGAGCGTGCCCGCTTCACCTTTGACGGCACCGAGCAAAAGCACGGCGGCGTGATCTCCAGCTATCCGGAATCATGGTTCGAGCGCTACCAGTCACAGAACTACATCGAGATCGATCCGCTGGTGCAGCACTGCTCACGCTCCATTCTCCCCGTCGTCTGGCACCAACAGGAAAAGACGGACGACAAGAATATAAGCAGGATGTTCGACGAAGCGCACGAACACGGGCTCGTATCCGGCGCAACCTTCTCGGTCATCGGCAAGGGCGGCGAACTCGCCATCTTCAGCATCACCACCCAGAGCCAGGGCGAAGCGGATCAAAGGAACATCGTCGCGCAATTGGGCCAGGGCTACATGCTCCTCGCCCACATCCACGAGGCGGTCACCCGGCTGGGTCTGCCGCAGATCCCCTCGAACGACCGTCCGGCCCTGACCCGGCGAGAAAAGGAATGCCTGACCTGGGTTTCGTCCGGGAAGACCTCCTGGGAAATATCCCGGATCCTCGGCGTGTCGGAGAACACCGTCGTTTTTCATATCAGCAACGCCGGCAAGAAACTCCAGACCAACACCCGCAGCCAGACCGTCGCGCGTGCCCTGGCCTTGGGGATCATCACCCCCTAAGCCTGCGGAAAGTTTCACAAGCTATAAGTTCTTGTAGTACCCGCCATACCGAGAATCCTCTGAAATAGAGGCAGACGTCCAAACATCTGCTATCCATCCAGGGTTTCCATGACTACCTTCACGACCGGCGCCACCCTCAATAACGACGGCTCCTTGACCGACTACTATTTCCCGGACAACAGCTCGCTCTGGCAAGTGGAAACGAGCGACGCCACGAGTGTGCTCAGCGACGTGACCCAGTGGGCGAACATCATGGGCCTGACCAACGGCGGAACCGGCGTCGATCCGGCCCGCAAGCTGGGCACCATGTCCCTCATCATGGGGAGCCTGGGCGTCAAGGAAGGACTCTTTACGCCCAGCGCACTGATCAGCTGGGCCGAAAAATACAATGTCCAGGTTTCAGAGATTCCCAACGGCGCCAACACCCTTGACCAGCAGGGCAACGCCATCACCGAATCCTTCGTTCAAGCCCTCTACGACAGCCGGGCCTCCAACGCCCCCACCCTCGAAGCCTCGCACCTCAATGCCGAACTCATCGGAGCAGGCGCATCGGCCATCACCAATCCCGGCGATTACCTGAATACCTCCAGTGCCGCACTCGGCACCGTCGCGCTCAACCTCAAGACGCAAGCCACCGGCAACGCCGGCAATGCTGGCCCCAGCACCATTGCCTCTGAAAACCCGCTGGCCAACCTCGTGCAGGAAGCCTACCTCGCCTACTACGGCCGCCCGGCCGATGCCGCCGGCGAAGGCTACTGGATCGGACAGCTGGCCCTCAGCGGCGGCAACCTGAGCAGCATCATCAACGCCTTCGGCAACTCGGCCGAATCCCTGGCGCTGTACGGCAACGGCGACACCACGCAAGTCGTCACGCAGATCTACGAGCAGCTGTTCGGCCGCACACCCGATATCCCCGGCCGCGACTACTGGGTTGGCCTCATCAACGCCGGCGCAGTGTCCCCCGCCGGCGCCGCCTTGAGCATTCTCCAGGGCGCAACCGGCCAGGACAAAACCCTGCTCACCGACAAACTCGTCACCGCAACGCTGTTCACGTCCATCCTCTCCGCCGACACCCAAGCCAGCGCGCTGTACGCCGGCAATACCGCGGCCAGCAACGCCCGTAGCTACCTCTCCGCCGTCGACTCCACCGCCTCGGCCACCGTGGACGCCCTCGCCAAGGTCCTCCCAGCGGTCATCCACGACATTCAGGGCAGCATCACCGCCGATCTGGCTTTAGCAGGCCCGACGGTCACGCCTGGTGTCGAGCTGATTGGTGTGGCTGCAGTAGATGTTGTGGGCGGGTAAAGAGAATAGCGCCGTCCCGGACACCGCCGGACGGATAGAGAGAAGCGAGACCGAGGGATGACTGTGTGCCGACCGCGCTGCCGCCGCAGCAGCGCGGCCAGCCCCCACAACCACTCAGACCGAAGAATCCTTCTGCCCCGGCTCCTTGTCCTCGGCGGACTCCGACCCCGACTGCGGCTCAGCCTTGTCCTCATCCGCCCCCAGCACCCGCTGCCGCGCGTTGCTCACCAGTTCGCTCGACGCATCGACAACTTGCTGACCCGCGGCCTTGGCGCGGTCGGCAACGGAGCCGGCGAGCTCAGCGGCGGACGATACGGCGGATTTACCGGCTTCCAGAGCGTCGTCGGCCAGTTCCTTGGCAGCATCTGAAAGGGACTCGATGCGCTTCGAAGCAGCCTCGGCAACCTCCTTCGCTTCGGTGTTCACGGTCGAGGCCAGTTCCTCCGCGCCGTGGACGATGGCGGTTCCGGCGTCCGACACCTTGTCGGTCAGGTTCTGGGCCAACTCCTTGGCTTTGTCAAAAAGGCTCATGCTCAACTCCTCGATAATGGGATCGAGCTATCAGCGTAGTACGCGGCCGTGATGCGTGTGTGACGGCTTGCAAGGAGGGCGATGCGCACGGAAGTGGCCCAAGGCCACCTTTTCGCCCTCAAAAACCCCCTCTATTTGCAGGATTTTCCAATCGCACTTCTTTGTCTCAAACGGACTCGAGAAGGTGCATTTACTCCGCAGGCCTCACCCCTTGGGGTGAGTGAGCGGATGGATCTTATCTGCGACAATATATCGATTCTTTCATTTCGAATGCGGACAAAGGCATTGCACGCGGGTATTAGATGACTGTTTTCCTTACCGGGCACTTCGAGATCGATCACCAGCACTCATTGCTTATGGTCCTTGCCGATAGATTGAACTCCTTCTGTCCTAAAGAAGGAGGCCCTTGCCACTCAGAGTGCTGGTCACAACAATCCTGCCAGCCCTGCGTCAGTATACTTGCCGGTATGGCAGGCGAGTTGATGGCGTTTCTGGTTGGCCACGCCATCTACGAGGAGAGCTTGATGACGCTGCTCCCGATGACACCGGTCTGTCAGCGCCATATCGAGCTCCATAAACAGGCCCATAGCGATATTCTGAGAAGGCTGAGCCATATCACAAAAGAAGGGGACAGTACCGACCCGATTGCCACTGCCTCGCAGCTGAGACGCGTGGTGTCGGAGTGGCTCGGTGGCCATTCCACGGAATATGACCTTCCCCTGACAGAGGAATTGCGGGAAGCGGAAAAGGCCGAAATCGTGTTCGATGGAGAACTTGTCCAGATATTGGACGAATTCGTATTTCACCACAGACCGACAAAACTCAATTTTTCAGGCTCCAACATCCTTAAGGCCGATGTGGATATAGCCGATATACATGCGCGCCTGAATACACTGACGCCCCGCCAAAAAGACGTCTGCCATTTGATCGTGCTCGGGAACAAGAACAAGCAGATAGCCGAGCAACTTGGTACAACCATTAATACGGTCAAGACCCATCGGACTCAGATCTTCAGGAAGATGAACGTCTCATCGGTACTGGATCTGGCGCGCTGCGTAGACTTGACCCGAAATTGCGCTTCATCAGATGCCAATGGCACTGCCGTCACCCATCGGCAGAGCAGGAACTCTCCGAAAAACCGTTCGCCCCGCCTCCTTGTTATCGAGCCGGTGACATTGGCACGGGAGGCGATCGTGGCGGGTCTCGAAGTACTCGGCTATCGGGCATATGGCGTGGATAGTCTGCAAGGCATCCAGGCCATACGCAAAGACGGGCCGGCAGACATCATGATCGTCAGCGCTGAAGCCATACGGGGAGCCGACGATCTGCTCGAGCAGATCCTTGAATTGAAAGACATATGGTCCTGCAAGATTCTATTTGCGACGGGCGATACCGACAGCAGATCACACCGTGCAGACATCATAGATAGGACTATGGCGTGGCCTCTCGATTTCGGCGAGCTCTCCTCGGCAATATCCGAATTGATTGGTTCATCAAAAGACATTCTTAATGCCAATAGTGTATCAAGGTGCGCGCCATGAACCCTTGTTGCCAATTCAGCGGCCATGACCTCCGGCACTGATTTCACGCCTGGCGATTTGGATTCAGTGGCGGAATCCAAATCGCCGAAAGTCGTCGCTTGACCGCGCAGAATCTCTCGATGCTACGGCACAAAATGGGGCCGTTCGGGCTGCTCCTTGCTCTCATTCTGCTACCGCTCTTGCCCGGCACCCTCTTTCTTTCCAAGGATATTGCAGAGGAAAGCACCAGGCGCCATTGGGCCCACAGTGAACAAATAGCCGATAACGCCGTGCGCGCCATCGATGCAAGCATTTCGTCCGCCGCACGGATGGTTGACCTGAGTCTGGATTCAATCGTCGCGCGGCTTGTGCTGATGGGCACATCCCCGGGTCTGAACGCCGAGACGCTGTCGCCCCTTATCCAAGCTTACTTGGAGCGCCAGCCCGAACTGGACAGTATTCACATCACCGACGCAGAAGGCATGATCCGCTGGGGCAGCGGGACAGGATTTCAGGCAAGTCCTGCTTACATCGCCGCTCCCATCTTCTCGAGCGTGCGTTCGCAGACAGGTGGTGGTGCCACGGTGATCACATCTCCTTATATGGACCAGATTTCCAAGAGATGGGTACTCGCGTTTCTTCGCAGATATGATCGCCCCGACGGCAACTTTGGAGGCGTGGTGTCCATCGGAATTCCTCTGAGCCATCTCGAAAAGCTCCTTTCAAACCAGAACTTGGGCGAACGTGGCTCTGCGGTCCTCAGAGACAAATCCTCGGGTGCCCTCATTGCACGCCATCCGGCCAGCGGCCTCCCTATTGGGCAGGTGGGCGACGCGCACATCTCGCCGGAACTGCGCGAGTTCATCGAATCGTCGGTGAGCCAGAAGGTATTCTTCGCGCCTTTAAGCAAGGAAGGCCCCATGCGCCTGACTCTTGCCCGCAAACTGGACCAACTCCCCTTCCTCATCATCGCGGACGTGTCGTCCGACGGCCCCCCCGACACATTGCTCGAACGGTCACTGAATAACGGCTTCCTGCTTCTCATCCCGCTGAGTTCGCTGCTTCTTGCCGTTCATCTCACCCTGGAGAGCCGGGCGCGTCGCAAACGCGACAGGCGGGAAATAGAGCGACTTGCCACGCAACTCAAGACGAGCCAGAACGAGATGCACCAGTTGACATCGAGCCTGGAGCGGCAAGTCGAAGAGCGCACCGAAAAGATACGGCTCGCCGCGAGCATTGTCGAGAATACCAGCGAAGGGGCGATAGTCACCGACAGCCGCTGCGTGATCCTGGCAGTCAATCCCGCCTTTGAAGCCATTACGGGCTATACCGCGAAGGAAGTCATCGGCAACACACCACACATGCTGAAGTCGGATCGCCAAGGCCCCCAATTCTATCGGCGCCTATGGCAGAACCTGCTCAACAACGGACACTGGAGTGGAGAGTTGTGGAATCGGCATAAGAATGGCGATGTCTATCTGGAGCGCCTGACCATCAATGCTATCTCCGGCGAAGGGATGGGAACGCGCTACGTAGGCATATTCACGAACGTCACGGATCGCTACCAGAACGAGAAGCGCCTACGCCATCTGGCCTTTCACGACGCCCTCACCGGGCTTGCGAACCGGGCGCTGATCATGGACCGCCTGGAGCATGCACTGGAACGCTCCAAACGAAGTGGAACGTCCTTAGCGGTCATGTTGTTCGACCTGGATGGTTTCAAGGCAGTGAACGATCGGTTCGGCCATGAGGTCGGAGACCTGCTCCTGCAGGAGGTGGCCCGATGTGTCGGGAAACGCGTCCGCCGGGGAAGCGACACATTGGCCCGGCTCGGCGGCGACGAATTTCTCGTCCTGCTGGAGGATGTCCGTTCCTTGAACAGCGTTCCCCTGCTGGCGGAGCAGATCGTCTCCGATATCGCTGGACTGAACGATATCCGCGGTTGTGCCGTAAAAATCGGGGCCTCCGTGGGAATCGCAAATTTTCCAGAGGCGGGGGTGCATGCTGCTGAGTTGGTCAAGAGCGCCGACGACGCAATGTATCAGGCCAAAGAGGCCGGCAAAGGCTGCTTCGTTGTGTTCAAAAAAACGAAGGAGGATGGTGCCGGTCTGGTGCCACAGGAGTAAAGCAACCCAGTCAGGCCACAAGCTTCCTGATCGAGGCAATCACCCGCTCTGCATCGAACGGCTTGAGGACGTAGTCCTGAACGCCGCTGCGGATGGCCGCACTGACCGTTTCCCGGTCTGCCCGGGCGGTAACCATGAGAACGGGTAGATCGGGGTGAACCGCGCGCAGGCACGCAACGGTATTCAAGCCATCGATCTCCGGCAGATCGACGGCCAGACAGACGAAATCGGCCTCGTGGCGCTCGACGGCCATCAGCCCTTCGAAGCCGGACCCCGCCTCGGCCACCACCTCGAAGCCGTTGTCTTCGAGGATCACACGCAAGAGGCCCCGCGCCAGCGCATCGTGGTCGATGATGACCGCCCGGTGCTGCGGCCCTTCCCCCGTCGCGGGCGCCCGCAGGTCCTTCCGGCACGCCATGATGGTCTTTACTTGGAGGAGCGAAGTCAGTAGGTTGGCTTCGTTCAACGGCTTGCGCATGTAACCGAGAACCCCACAGTCCATCGCTTCTCTTGCCGCCGCCTTTTGATCGTCCATGCCCATCATCACGATGGCCGTTTCCGGGTTGTCGGCGATCACGGAACGAAGGGCTTCAGGCATCGACGGCGCCAGCAGGAGCAGGTCGAATATCGCAATGTCGGGCTTGAGACGCCCAACCGCCGCGAGGGCCTCCGTCGGCGTGCGCAAGGTCGCCAGGACGCGCCCGCCCTCGTGGGCCAGCATCGTCGTCAATACCGATCGCATCAGCGAATTGGCATCGGCAACAATGAATGAACATCCTTTCAGACCGTCTGACATCCTTGCAAAGACAATAATGGACGTGGGCGATGAATCTACGCGAGCCCATCAAACACCGGGATACCGTCTCCCGTGTGATCGCGCTCGCCACGGATGTTATCAGGCCACTACGCCCCCCAGGGAGCGACAATCCCACAGATCTGTACCATCTCTCCACACATCCAACCTCAGGCCACCATGAAGTCGATGGCCAACTGGCCACGGCATCGATGCGGCGGATCGAGGAATGCCCCTGTGCCTTGGCTTTGTCAAAAAAGGTTCATGAGATGCTGGTGACGCAATAGCGGGACGTATCGCAGCCTGCCATCGGTACACCGGCCAATTCGCCAGCACAAAAACCGGGATTCCGTACTCGGAGCCCCCCGGGGATCTATTACTATAGTGATAGTGTTCGCCAGCAGGACAGGCGCTTCCACATCCCCTTCAACGTTTTCCCGATAGCGTTTGGCGCTTGTCCAATCATTGCCCCAACTGGGGCGGAGTCCTTGATGCCAACAACCTCCAGTGCCGCTCGGCGTATGACCTCACTGGGCTTCGACCCCCGGCCCTTCCTCGAAGGCACCCACATGTGCTTCATCTTCAACGATGACAATGAACGGCGCCAAGTTCTCGCCAAGTACATCCAGAGCGGTCTGGACAGCGACGAACAGGTTGCCTACTTCGTGGACACGATGACTCCGGACGAACTGCGGGCACAACTACGGAAACTGGGCGTTGCGCTTCCTGACCACGACGATCGCCAGTGCATATTACGGACAGCCGAAGAAACCTACTGTCCGGACGGCACCTTCAGCCCTGACCGCATGCTGGGTACCTTGGAGTCGGCATGGGTGCGAAGCCGTCATGACGGTTTCAAGGGATTACGCGTCACAGGCGAAATGAACTGGGCGCTTCGGGGACATCCTGGATCAGAATTGCTGATTGAGTATGAATCCCGCGTCAATCAACTCCTCAGGAAAGTGCCGGTAACCGCCATCTGTCAGTACGACGCCCGCCTGTTTGACGGAGAGACGCTCTACCGACTTCTCAAGGTCCATCCGATGATGATCGTGGATGGGCGGGTCGTCAAAAATCCATACTACATCGTGGCAGAAAGCGATCCCCGATGCTGACGGTGGCCTGTTCATGACGTCCCCGCATCCGACAGCACAAGCTCTGGGCCGCCTGCTTGTCATCCAGCCAATCGTGGAAATGCTACCTGATCGGCAGATCGCGGACTTCTTGCGTCTTGCGCTCCTGGATGTCCCCGGAATCGCCGATTGCCTGGTCCACTTTCCAGATACCCCTGGCGTCACCGAAGGGAAGAGTGCCGACCTTGCCCGTGTGGATGGAAGGATGGATGCCAGTCTTTCAATTCGCACGCCGCGTGCCTCCTTTGGACACGTCCATTTGGTCCTGTCCGACCCGCGGATTTATGAGGCATATGAGCCATTTCTCGACAATTTCATCCAGGCCATTGCCACACTTCTCGAAAATCGCCGAAACCTTGAACAGTTGGCAGCGGCACGCGATACCGCAGAGGCCGCCAATCGCGCCAAGAGCACCTTCCTGGCCAACATGAGCCATGAAATCCGGACGCCCATGAATAGCATTCTGGGTATGGCCCATGTCCTGCGCCGCAGCGGCGTCACTGAAGTGCAGGCAAGGCAACTCGACAAAATTGCGACCTCGGGCGAGCACCTGTTGAGCATCATCAATGACATCCTCGACCTGTCCAAAATTGAATCCGGCAAGCTGCTCATTGAGCATACGGACTTCAGCCTGGACAACCTGATGCACGATGTCATTGCCGTCGTGGAAAACCCCATTAATGCCAAAGGCCTGTCCTTGCATATCGACATGACCAATGTGCCTCGGGCATTGCGCGGAGACCCTACCCGCCTCAGTCAGGCCTTGGTCAATTACCTGGGTAATGCCGTCAAGTTTACGCAACACGGCAGCATTTCGTTAAAGGCCCACATGGTGGAGTCAACGGACCATGGCTACCTGCTACGCTTTGAAGTCAGCGATACAGGCTTGGGTATGACGAAGGAGCAAAGCGCCAAGCTTTTCATGCCCTTCCAGCAGGCCGACGGCTCGATGACACGCAAATTCGGTGGAACCGGGCTCGGCCTTACCATCACACGCCACATCGCCGAACTCATGGACGGCGAAGTAGGCGTGGAAAGCACGCCGGGGCAAGGAAGCACGTTCTGGCTGACCGCCAGACTCGAAAAAGCGCACACTGACCATGCCATCGCTGTTCCGGAGGGACAGGAAACGGCAGAAGATGTTCTGCGGAGCAAACATGCGGGAACCCTGCTTCTGCTGGTAGAGGACGACCCCATCAACCAAGAGGTGGCCTTGGAGTTGTTGCGCAATACAGGCTTGGTCCTGGATGTAGCCTCCAATGGACGGGAAGCGGTGCGCCTCGTACAGCAAATGGATTACGCCCTGATTCTGATGGACGTACAAATGCCCGAGATGGACGGCCTTGAAGCGACCCAGGTCATCCGCGCATTGCCTGACAGGGCACACACGCCCATCCTCTCAATGACCGCCAATGCCTTCGTTGAAGACCGTCGCGCCTGTTTTGCGGCGGGCATGAATGACTTCATCACCAAACCGATGGTCCCGGAGAAGCTGTATGCCATCTTGCTGAAGTGGTTGTCCTGCGGCTCCTGATACAACATCCGTGAGGATGCACATGCGACGGCTTGATGGCGGCAGCACGCTGCATCGCGACAGGAACGATCCACGGCAACAAACACGGCCACCGGCCTGAAGTAGTGCAGATCCGCAGGGCGTCGCCACAAAAGCCAATTTGGCATCGTTGATGACAACGCCCCGTCGCGCCACGGCGCCAGAACGCCTGGCCTCACTTGGGTGCGGATAAGGCCCCTGGGTTCCCCTTCGCGTCCTTCTCCCTCTTCGCCTTTTCCCTTGCCGAGGCAGTTTCGGCGCGGATGGCGTCGAAGGGACCGTACTTGTGCTGCATCTCGGAGAACGAATCGACGTAAGGCCCCCACGGAAAATCTTCAGGCTTGTCGAGGGGGTTCGAGAAGTCCTTGGCGACCTCGCCTTCTCTTGGCTGGCGTGGGTGCGAAATAACGAAGCCGGCGACGTCATAGGCATCGTCCTTCGACAGCGCGGGGCGATCCCATGTCGCCTGACCCAGCGGCATATTCACATAGACATATTGGTAGGTCGACAGGATGCGGAACATCGAGGCCGATTCGCTGGTTGCATCCGCCCCCCAGAGCGGCGGGAAGGTGTAGCCCTTCGTATCACCCACCTTGCCGACACGTTGACCACGGCCATCGGCGCCATGGCAGACGGCGCACTGGTTCTTGTAGACCTCCTCCCCGCGTACGAGGTTGGCGGCCCTTTTCGGCTCTTCAACGACCATTTCCTTCTCGCCAATGATCTTGGCGCCCCTGGGCACACCGCGCGAGAGGTATTCGATATAGGCAATGATCGCCTTCATCTCTTTCGAATCTTCCGGAATCTCACGCCCGGACAGGCTATGGGTAAAGCAGAGATTGACCCGGTTTTCGAGTGAGACCATTTTTCCAAATCGCGGCTGGAATTGGGGATACACGCTGTATGTACCAATCAACGGGGCGGCGTAAGGTATCGTCGCTGCTGCACGATGGCAGCTGCCGCATGCCATGTTCGTACCGGCATAGCGCTTCGAACGGTCAGGCACCTCGGGGCCAAGATATTCCGAGGTGTGAGTGAACAGGGCTTGCCCCATCTTGATCATGCGGTTCTGCTCGTTATCCGGCAGCTTCGAGAGGTCTGTGTTGGGTGTCGGCCAGGTGCGCAGGTCGACGACCGGTCGGTCTACCGCGGCATCGGCGGCGGCCTCGACCGCGCTGATGGATGTCAGCAGGGCCAGTATCATGGCCCTCGCAACGAGGCCACTTTCCTTTTGCCTCATATATGCAAGTGATCTTTGCGCGAATCGTCGTTCCATGGCCTTATCCTTTCCTGGATGAGCGGCATTGCTGAGTAAGTTAGCAAATTCATGTATTAGCATCTACGCACATACGACCGAGCAGATTGATTTAGATCAACGTTCAAATAGTCGCCGATACGGAACCCTGCCATCGGCCTGCACACCGCCAGCAACGTTTACACGTGACAACGTCACCGACCAGCACGGCAGCCACCCGGATCGAGGCGGCAACATGTTCAGGGCGCCCGCAACACCGCCTGACGCAAAACTGTCACACAAAAGTTCTAGGCTCGAGCCATGTGGATCCTGAGCCTATTGAAACCCGACAGCCAGGCGCCCACTCATGCAAATGAGCAGGCCGAAGATCTGCTGCCCGCCAGCGTTCCCTACTCGCGGGACAGCGTGTGCCTCAGCCCCATCGAGCTCATGCGCTTTTCCAGGGCCTACCCCTCGTTCCGCATCGCCAACGGACAAAGCCTCTTCCGCGAAGGGGCATGGGGCAATTCGATGTACCTGCTGATCGACGGGCGGGCAGAAGTGAGCGCCCACGAACATCTCGTCGAAGTGCTTCTTCCCGGCACCCTCATCGGCGAAGCCAGCCTCCTTACCCCCGGACCGCGCCCGGTGACGGTGACGGCCCGGACCAGTTGCGAGTTCATCGAGATCACCGAGCAGGCTTTTTACGCAATCATCCGGGACACCCCGGAGTTCGCAGCGTTCGTCATGCGGGTCCTCGCCAAGCGGCTGCAATCGGCAGCCCTGTACCCGGACGCGCTGCCTGCGGATACGTTTCCTTCAGCTATAACGAGAACAGGCATCTAGCCATCGGCCGACGGCACGGGCGACAGCAACGACAGTGCGCTTGTTCGACGGCAGACCGATGCGTGTGCGGTGTATTGCTACAGTTCAACGGATGTCGGAACAGGGTCAGATCCCGCGCTTAAACCATCACGGCCGATCTCCATCCAGTCATGAAGAGTGCTTGCCGGGCAGCACGCCTTTTTCAATCCCTGCTTACCGTCATCATCGTTCTGCTGGCGGGGTGTACGACACTGCCACCGGGTTCGGACTTCCCGCGCGACGTTTCATCGGCCCTGCCTCATCCGGAGGAAACCCACCTGGGAAGGCAGTTTTCCGTTGCCGCACACCAACATGACGGAGACTCCGGGTTCCGCATCATCCCGGTTGGCGCCGATGGCTTTCTGGTCCGAATGCAGATGATCAACGCGGCGGAACGCACGCTTGATCTGCAGTACTTCATTTTCCGGGGTGATGAGACCGGGCGATTACTGACCGATGCGGTCCTTCGCGCGGCAGATCGCGGCGTACGGGTGCGCATCCTGATTGACGATGGCGAAACGGAGGCCGGCGACGAGCAGATTGCCGCACTGGAAGAACATCCTGCCATCCAGATCCGGCTCTTCAATCCATTCGCCTACCGCGGAAACATGAAGTCCTTGCGTGGGCTCGAATTCATGTTCAACGCCTCCCGGCTCGACTATCGGATGCACAACAAGCTGCTGGTCGTCGACAACGCCATTGCCCTGCTCGGCGGGCGCAATATTGGTGATCAGTATTTTCAGATCGATCCAGACACCCAGTTTGCCGACGACGATGTATTTGTCGCCGGCCCGATCTCCAGCAAACTCTCCGCCACCTTCGACGAGTTCTGGAATAGTCCCCTCGCAATCCCGCTGGCAGCCCTGTCCCCGGAAGCAGCATCCGAGCGCCGCCTGCATGAGCGGCGTCAGGCCATGCGGGAACACCGTCGCCCGCCGTCATCCGCCAGCACGGGCTACGCAAATCGCGTCGCCACCGGCGAGCCCTTTGGCGGAATCCTTTCCGGGCGCCTGCCATTGATATGGGCGCCCGCCCGGGTGGTCTACGACAGCCCCGACAAGAAGCGCGTGGAAAGCGGAGCCATGGTCGGCCGCCTGATGCAGCGAGCCGTTGCCAATGAAGTGGCGGCAGTGGATTCGGAACTTCTGATGGTCACGCCGTACCTGATACCGGGACACGAGGGCATGCGCTTGTTCAACACACTGCGCAAACGCGGCGTGAACATTCGCATCCTCACCAACTCATTGGAATCGTCATCCGTACTGCTGGCGCAGGCTGGCTACATGGCCTATCGGGTGCCGTTGCTGGCAAGTGGTGTCCAACTTTACGAAATACGCGCGCGTCCCGGCAACGCAAAAGGCACTGGCCAGACAGCCACGCCACCAAATGGCAATTACTCCCTGCACGCAAAATTGTTCGTTTTCGACCGACAACGCTTGTTCATTGGCTCGATGAACTTTGATCAACGGTCCATGCATCTCAATACTGAAATTGGCCTGATCATCGACAGCCCCGCCCTGGCCCAACAGGTTGTGGCCCGCTTCGAAGCAATGACGCAACCTGCCAATGCCTATACGGTGAGCTTGCGCCCGCCTCCTTACGACAATGGAAACCCAAGCCTCGTCTGGCACACGGAGGAAAACAAGATGAGCGTCGACTACACCGTCGAACCCGCCAGAAATGCGTGGCAGCGCATCAAGGCTACATTCCTGTCCTTGCTGCCAATTGATCGGGAACTATAAGTCCCGAGTACCCGACCTTCACCCCACGACCGCGTTTAGAACGTCACTCGCAACGCTCTTCGGGCAGTCCGAACGCGATCACTGCATTACCCGACGCGATGTTGAACAGCTTGTTCCCGCCAGCCGCAACGACGAGATATTCCCTTCCATTGCGTTCATAGACGACGGGCGGTGCATTGACGCCGGCGCCTGTCTGGAAGCGCCACAACAGTTTGCCGGTCCGGGAATCGCGCGCAGTGAAGTGCCCATCCGCTTCCCCCATGAACACCAATCCGCCGGCGCTGGTCGTCACGCCGCCGGAGAATGGCCGGCTGATGCGTTCCTGCCATGCGAGCTTGCCAGTCGCCGGATCGATTGCACTGAGCGTCCCGTAGGCTTCCACGTCCTTTGGAAAGCTCAGCACGTTGACCTTATTGCCCTTCTCGTCGAGCTCCAGCGTGAAGCGACTTGGATAATGGCTGCCGCCGACATACGCCCACCCCGTCTCGCCGCTGAAAGCAATCGGAGGCCAGTTCGCACCGCCCGCCTCACCCGGCACGGCAAGCACCCCCTGGGCATCCTTTGCACGCTTGAAGAGGCTGGTCTGTGGCACAAACCCGTCCGAACGCCGGATGACCTCACCCGTGATCCGATTGAAAAAATACATCCAGCCCGATTTGGTCACCAAGGCCACACCCGGTACTTTCCCTTCCTTTGTCGGGACATCAATCAGCATCGGCGACGAAGCCAGGTCGTAGCCCCACACATCGTGCGGCGTCACCTGATGGAACCAGCGCAGTTGGCCAGTCCGCACATCCAGTGCAACCAGCGATGAGGTATAGAGATTGTCGCCGGGTCGGTACAAGTCGGCGTAGGGCGCGGCGTTACCGGTGCCGAAGTAGAGCAAGCCCAGCGCCGGATCGAGTGCGGGCGAGGAACTGATGGAGCCGCCTCCCCGTTTCCAGGCGTCGCGAAACTTCTCCGCATTCGCACGTTCGGCATCCAGATCCCGATCCAGCGCATCGCCCATCGACGTCTGACTGACAAAACCCCCCTCCCAGCCATGGTCCTTGGTCGAATACCAGCGCCAGACGAGACGCCCCGAGTCTGCGTCGTAAGCCGAGATGAAAGCGCGCATTCCGCTGCGTGGGCCGGACCGGCCAAAGGCCGCTCTCGCCGTGTCATCCTCATCCCTAAAAACATTGGAGTACCCGGCCCCGGTGGTGCCAACGATGACCAGCCCGTCGTAAACAAGAGGCGCCATGTTCCCCGCAAAGCGCGACCACTGCGACGTTTCTTCTTTGGGCAGATCGCCGATGTTCCGGACTTGCCGTGGGGCATCCGGGGCACCGGTCGCGGGATCCACCACCGGCACATCCCAAACCAGCTTGCCGCTATGGCGGTCGACCGCAATCAACCGCCCGTCGGCGGTGATCTCGTAAAGCCGCCCGTAGCCTGCCGCCAGGCCACGGTTGTGGGCGCCGCAGCACAGAACGTCGGTCGCCATCTTGTGCGTGTATTTCCAACGCACCTCACCCGTGCTGCCATCCAGCGCCACGATGTGATTGCGGGGCGTCGTCAGATACACCATCCCGTCGAGTACGATGGGGTTGGTTTGAAATGTGCCGTCGACGCCGGTCTGGTATATCCATTTCGGCACCAGACGAGATACGTTGCCACGATGGATCTGGGTCAATCCCGAATAGCGTTGATTTGCGTACCCGTGGCCATAGGTGAGCCAGTCGGCGTCCTTACCCGCAGCGCCGAGCAGTTCCTCGCTGGTTTGCGCCCGCAACAAAGGGGACGCGGCACAGAGCACCGCGAGGCAAAGTGCCTGCAGTACCCGAAAGCCATTTACGGGCAGGACACCACGCGTGGATTTCCGGCTCATGGGAGCGGAGTCTCCAGCCATTCCGGAATTACCGCCCACATCCTCAGGAGGCGGCCGAAGTACAAGGAAGCAGACATGCTGTGACTCCAGGTTATTTGAATGAGCTCAACATCGCTCGAACTCGATTCTAGAGAGTCAATAGCTGTCCGCCAGGCCCAAACCGGGGAGCGTGGAAATCCCTCCTTCTTTATCGGGCAAATTGCCCAGACAACGGCGACGCCGCCAACGTGTTCCGGCGCATGGAAGCGGAAATGAGATTATCGTTGTACCCAACCACCACAGACGGGGAATACCTGCCCCACGAAACAATTGGCCTGTGCGCTGCAAAGATAGGCGGCGAACTCTGCATCCTCCCTTGCGGAGACCAGACGGCCGAGCGGAACCTCTCTCTTGAGTCGTTCCTGAAAACGCGGGTTGGATTGCACGTCAGCAGGAAAATAGGTTGGGTTGTCTACGAAGTTTTGGGCAATGGCGTTGATCTGGATGTTGTGTACGGCCATCTCGGCGCCTACTGACTGCACATAGGCAAGCTGCGCACCTCTGGCAGCACTATAGGTGGATGCACGCCTCATACCCCGCAGAGCAGATGCGCTTCCCATGACCAGTATTTTTCCTGCTTGCCGCTCGATCATGGGTGGCAGGGCAACGCGAAAGAGTCGGGGAAGCGGATCCACCAACGCGGCAAACGTCGCCCTCCACTCCTCCTCGGAGGCTTCAATGGCCGGGGTGTTTGGCGCCGGAATCGATAAATTGGCTACAAGAATATCGACATGGCCAGCAGCAGCGAAGATTGCGGCAGGCTCATCCTCACCGATCAAAGTAGCTGTACTTGGTATTACCGAGGCACCATGTTCTGCGAACACTTCGCATAGCGTCGGTCCCATGAAGGTATCGGAGTGGGTGATCAGTACCCGCTTGCCCAGTAGATTGAGTTGATCTGGCATGCTCCCACCTCTCAAAGTATCTGCATGTTAGTGGAGAGAAACACACAGCCTCCAGGATGATCCGGTTTATGAGGATGCTGGAGCTGTTCGACAGTTATCCGATCACAAGGTTGCAACCCATTGGCACGCATGGCATCGCCGATATTGCCAATCTGGAATTGCAGCAGATAAGCTCACCGCCATTTCCATCAGGAGTGTCCACCATGCCCCGCGACGCACAATTCGAACAGGGACTGCAAAAACGCAAGCAAGTGATGGGCGAAGCCTTCGTCGACAAGGCCTTTGCCAATGCGGACGCCTTCACCGCGCCCCTCCAGGAACTCGTCACCCGCAATGCATGGGGTAGCACCTGGTGCCGCGACGGACTCGACATGAAGACCCGCAGCCTGCTCACCCTGTCCATGCTGACCGCCCTCGGCCGGAGCACCGAACTCAAAGGCCACGTCCGCGGCGCAGTCAATAACGGCGCCAGCATGAAAGAAATCCAGGAGACCCTGCTGCACGCCACCGTTTACTGCGGCTTCCCCCTCGCCATCGACGCCTTCCGCTCGGCGCAGGAGGTATTGAAGGAGATGGGGATGCTTGGGGACTGAAAAAAGTTACGCCAATGCTCAAGCTTTGGTTATCAGTCCGCCGACGATCTTCTGCGTAAGTGGTGCGACCAGCATGACTGTTGGAAATGCGATCAACCACGCGGTAATCCAGGCTGACATCCAGATCGTGAGCACGCCGTCAGCCAAGCCGGCAGCACGCAGCGTGGCTATTCCGGAAACCAGAAGAGACATCGTTCCGGAAAGAAGCAGGCTGAATAACACCGGCCCGTATTTTTTGGGAATCATGGGGTGCTCTCCCGATCAATGCTGCGTTTCGTTTGAAATGCGGTGCGCGGTCTCGGCAAAGTTGCGTCCAAACATCCGGGCCGTCTTGATATCGCCAACGACAAAGGCGTCGGCAGCGGCCGAATGTCCCGCCTGAGCCATCAACCCGGACCACGAGCCCAGGCGGTTGGCCGCTTCGTCGTATGGAACGCCGCGATGCTGCTCCGGGAGGATGGGATTGCCGAGCCACAGCATCCCGTGCTGCATGCAGAAGGTGAACAGGGAGATCAATGTCGTCTGCTTGTCACCGGCAGGAAGCGAAGACACCGTAAAGCCGGCAGCCAGTTTTCCCTTGAGCTGCTGCGCGCGCCACAGCCCGCCGGTCGAATCCATGAAATTCTTGAAGGTCCCTGAAACACCCCCCAAATAAGTGGGCGAACCCAGCAGAAAGCCATCGAACTCGAGAAGATTGTTAGGCTCCGATGTCACTTCCTCGGCCCTGACGAGACGAACGTCCGTATCGGGGATGCTCCGCGCCCCTTCTGCAATATGCCGGGCAATATGTTCGGTATGGCCATGGCTGCTGTGGTAGATGACGGCTAGTTTTTTCATTTGACGGACTCCGGGAGGATTGGATTTCTTCGTTGGGGAATAGGCTTTCATCGAGCGATCCATTCGATGACGCAAGCCGACAGAAAAAGGCCAAAGCCAAAAATGCTGTGGTTGATCAGGCTTCTGACGCAGTTCTTGATTGGGGTGGGTGTCTTCGAGGCAGCAAACCCCAGCCCCATCGCGGGTTGCATGACCAGAAGAGGAAACACTACCGTGCATACGCCAACCAGAAGCGCTATGCCGGGTGAAGGCGCTCTAGTCCACGCGACACCCGAAATACGGGTCAATAGAAACGCGAAGGCAATGCCCACGACGTAATGGGTGACCCAGCCCAACGGAGTTTCATGGACAATCGGCGAAGCCTTGCCGATTGATTGATGCGCAAACCGGCCATGAAGCAAATGCCCGACCCAACGCCCTATGAAGGCAAGATTCAGGGTCTGTACCCCGATCCGCTTCAGGAACACGAGCCAGATATCCATGAGCAAAGTGGCTCCGCACCCAATGAGGATGATCCTCGTTGCTTCTGCAATTGATGCCATGACGCACTCCTTTGAACGTTGACGAAGAAGACTCTGGAGTGCACTCTAGAAGTTGAAGTCAACTTCAAGTCAAGGGTGTTTCGATGGATATTTCTGAAGTCAGCAAACAGACCGGGATACCCTCGTCGGCATTGCGCTATTACGAACAAAAGGGACTCCTCACCTCGGTTCGTGAAAAAGGTGAACGACGCCGTTACGCCCCCTCCGTACTCGACCAACTGGCCTTGATCGCCCTTGGCCAGGCCGCGGGGCTAAGCCTCGATGAAATCCGTTCAATGCTTACGCCTTACGGACAGCCAAATATCGACAGGCAATTGCTGGTCGCAAAGGCCGAAGAAATCGATACGCTGATCAAACGCTTGAAGGCCGTGAGCAATGGTCTCCGGCACGCAGCAGCTTGCCCGGCACCGAGCCATGCTGAGTGCCCGAGCTTTCAGAAGTTATTGAAGGCGGCCGCAACAGGCGCGCTGGAGAAGCGATGGGGCAAGACAAAACTACACGCTCCTCGCGGGTAGGCCCGTGTGCATGCCGTCATTCCCTTGACCCCCTCTCCCCCGCCCGCACCGACACTCACTGCGTCACCTACTCGGCTCAGGAGGTGTTGAAGGAGATGGGGATGATTGGGAACTGAAGCCAGGGCGCATCGCAGTGCTACCATCGCATCCCGTTGAAAGCCAAGCACCTCTGATCCATGGAAGACCACACACCGTCCCCCGCGCCGAAAGCGTCCACCGAGCCCCTTACCGTAAAAGAAATGCTTAGAGCACTGCGCGAAACATTCCCCGTGTTCGCGGAGTACAAACCGCTGGCCATTGGCATAGACAAGCAAGCAATGGCCATTCGCCCCGACTTTGACAAGAAGCTCTTCAAATCTGCGATAGGCTTGCATACGCGGTCAATCTCATATCTGAAGACCCTGCAAAACGCCACTCATCGCTTCAATATCGACGGAACGTCTGCGGCCCCGGTCACTCCGGCACAACAGGAACTCGCCGCACAACAATTGCGCGAGCACTTCAAGCTTGGCGCCGAGAAGCGCAGAGCGGAAAAAGCTGCAGCAGAGGCTGTTGAAGCCGAGCAGCAACGCATGCGCAAATTAGCGACACTGGCGGAAAAGTTCGGACGGAAGTAAGGCCGTCCTGTTGAGCCTCAGCGCGAGTCTCGCGCGCTACTCAGGACAGCGAGGACGATTCAGCCAATCGCTGCCGATGCCATCCGCTTCTATGAGCGCCTGGGCCTCATCAAGCCGAAGCGCGGCCAGGAAGGACGCCATGGCTATCGCCGTTACGACACCACCGCCGTTCGACGGCCGGCCTCTTCCTTTATCCAACGGGTCGCAACCTCAACAACCGGGCGAGGCGTCGTTTCGGGTTGGATCAGCCAGTAGCCATATCGACATGGGTGGGACAACGCCGGCATTTCGACATATCTGAGCAGATTTTTTTCGATTTGATCACTGATGAGCGGGACTCGCCCCAACGCGATGCCCTGACCGCTCATGGCTGCCAGAATTACCTGGTCGTATTGATTGAAACGCACCACGCTGCGAGGGCGGGCATCCAGCCAGCCACGCTCACCCAGCCACGACTTCCAGGTAAGCCAGGGGCGCTGGGGATCTTCATATTCCAGCAATACCAGCCTCTGGAAATCATCCGCTGAATTGAGTCGCTGAATCTCGAGCACAGGATTCGCTACGACGTCGATGGACTCTTCGAAGAGCAGTGTTGCCCCAGGCGGCGCATCTTCAGGACGGCAGTAGCGAATCCCCAGATCAATGCCTTCCCGCTTCAGGTCCGCCACCCGATTCAATGCCAGCACGCGCAGATCGATGTCGGGATAACGCTCCTGAAACCTTCCTATGCGGGGCAGCAGCCACAGCGTTGCCACGCCAATGCTCGCTGTCACCGTAACGGGGCGCTCCGCTGGCCTTAGGGTTTCGAAAGCCTCCTGCAATCGCCGGAGCGATGGATCGACTTTCCGGAACAGACGCTCGCCTTCCGGCGTAAAGCTGAGAGAACGATGACTGCGCAGGAAGAGTTTGCACTCGAGCGCGTCCTCGAGGGCAAGAATCTGCCGGCTGACGGCGGACTGAGTAAGGTGCAGTTCATTGGCCGCAACCGTGATGCTCAGATGCCGCCCCACCGCTACGAAGCCCTTTAACAGGTCAAGAGATGGAATACGTGCCTGCGTGCTGGTAACCATAATTCATTCCCTTTTGGAATGTAACGAATTCCCGAATATCGCTTGAGAGCCAAACTGTGACGGATTCTAATCCTGCCCAAGCAGCTTTATAAATCATGTATTTGGGAACAGAAGAACTGTGGATGGGGGATGGTGATGCACATCAACACTGAACCGGATAGGCATTGGTGGCAGGAACCCTTGGCGTTCGTGCTGGCCGGCGGCATCGTGATGGGCTTGTCCTTGGGGATACGTCACGCTTTCGGGATTTTCATGGTGCCGATCACCATGGATCATGGCTGGAACCGCGAAACGTTCAGCTTTGCGATCGCGTTGCAGAATCTTGTCTGGGGCATCATGCAGCCGTTCGTCGGCATGGTTGCCGACCGTTTCGGCTCGCGTCGTGTCGTCATGGTCGGAATGCTTTGCTACGCCTGCGGACTGGTCGGCATGGCGTATGGCTCGACGCCACTGGCCTTCACCCTCTGCGCCGGCGTCCTCGTCGGTATTGCTCTCGCCTGCACGTCATTCGGCGTCATCTACGGCGCCTTGAGTCGCCTGGTCTCGCCGGAGCGCCGCGGCTGGGCGCTGGGGCTCGCCGGCGCCGCTGGCGGACTGGGGCAGTTTTTTCTGGTTCCGGTCTCACAGATATTCATCGACACCTTTACCTGGAGTGGATCCTTCATCGCACTGGCAATCGCCTGTCTGGTTGTTGTGCCACTGGCCTTACCGCTTGCCGACGCTCCGACCCAAACCGGCGGGCAACAGCAAAGCCTGCGTAGCGCGCTTGGCGAAGCATTTTCCCATCAGGGGTTCTGGCTGCTGATCATCGGCTTCTTTGCCTGTGGCTTTCACCTGGCCTTTATCGCCAACCACCTGCCATCCTATCTGCGCGACAAGGGCATGAGCCAATCCGCGGCGGTAATCGGTCTCGCCGTGATCGCCTTGGCCAACGTCACCGGCACCTACGTGTGCGGATTGATGGGCAACCGATTCCGCCGGAAATATGTGCTTTTCTGGATTTACGTGCTGCGGTCCCTGGCCATTGCAGCGTTCTACCTCTTGCCGCTCAGCCAATTCACCCTGTACGCGTTTTGTGCCGTGATGGGCTTCATCTGGTTGGGTACGGTGCCACTGACCAACGGCCTGCTTTCCCAGATATTTGGCATCCGATATCTCACGACACTGTTCGGCTTTGTCTTCTTCGGCCACCAGCTCGGATCGTTTCTCGGCGTCTGGCTGGGCGGGTACGTCTTCGACACAACTCGCTCCTATGACCTGGTCTGGCAACTGAGCATCGCCATTGGCCTGCTGTCTGCCGCGCTGCATTACCCGATCAAGGATGCCGAAATTCAGCGCCCCGCGCTGGCGGGGGCGAATGCATGAAATATCGGCTCATCTTGATCAGCTTGCTGACAGTCGGCGTCGGGTTGGCGTTCAGCGCCTACCTGAACCCGATGAATGTCTGGCGCTGGGCGATCCTGATGAGCCTTTGTCAGACACGTTAATGACCATTACCAATGAAAGGAACAGACCCCATGAACCAAATTGCTTCCACGCCAAAGCCCCCCTACTACGCGGTAATTTTCACGTCGTTTCTGCACGAAGAAGCCGATGGGTACGCCGAAGCAGCACAATACGCCTTGTCTTTGGCCATGAAACAGCCGGGCTTCCTCGGATACGAAGGAGTCAGAGCGGGCATGGGGATTTCCGTGTCCTACTGGGATTCCCTTGAAGCCATCCGGGCCTGGAAGGAGCATCCGGAACACAGACTGCTGCAGCAGAAAGAGCAACTCTGGTTTCGTGAATCCAAGATCCGGATTTGCAAGGTGGAAAGAGACTACTGATGGTCAGGATCAATCCACGCGCCGTCTCGCGGAACTACCTCGCTCGACCGAGACGCCCCGCTTGAAATCGTTGTCTGGATTAGGCGCGATCCGGCGCTAGGGCCGAAAAAACGTCGGGCGGCCACGAAACATCACTTGCTATGTGCGTGTTCGAGCCAGATCACGACTTGGCTGCGACAGGAAGCCGAAATGGCGCGCCCAGTCGATTAAACGCGTTCATTGCGGCGATCGTGATCGTGAGGTCGACCAGGTCTTTGGGCGTGAATTGTGCCGAGGCAGCGGCGTACGCCTCATCCGAAGCATGCGTTTCGCTGACACGAGTCACCTCCTCAGCCCAGGCCAGCGCGGCACGCTCCTGGTCAGAGAATAGGTGGTGTACCTCATCCCACACCGGTACCAACGTGATCTTGTCGATCGACATGGTTTTCCTGAGATCGCGGCTGTGCATGTCAATGCAGTGGGCGCAGCCGTTGATTTGCGAAACACGGAGGAACACGAGGTGCACGAGCTCCTCGGGGAGGTTCGTCTTCTTTGTGACGTAGTGGTGGATACCAAAAAGAGCCTTCGCGCCGTCAGGTGCGATTTCTTGCCAGTTCAAGCGTGTCATCTCAGTCCCTTCCTGTCGTTGATGGTAAGTAGTGTCACGGTCGGTGCGCCCCGTGGCTGCCTATCGACTTCAGCCGCGGTCCATGTCATAACGCCACGTTACTCCACTGGATATTGGAGAGACAGGCCCAAAAACTGCCGAAATGACTGACCCAAATACGCCCAATGTGCTTTCCATCCAGGTGGACCGTGCCACCGACGCGCCTATCGGCGACCAGATCCATGCGAGCCTTCGACAGGCGATTCTCGACGGCCGGCTTGCGCCGGGACAGCGCTTGCCTTCCGGCCGGGACCTCGCCGCGCAGCTTGGTGTCGCACGCGGCACCGTCCGCGTGGCCTACGATCGGCTGATCGCCGAGAACCTGGTGTTCGGTGCCGGCCCCGCAGGCACACGCGTATGCGCTCGGCCGCCCGTCGGCCGAGCGGACGACGAGGCGCCACTCGACGGGCCTTTGGCGGCTTTTACGCGCCCATATTCGAGCATGCCGCTGCCGTTCCAGATGGGCGTACCGGCTCACGACGCGTTTCCCACCAAGCTTTGGGCCCGCATGCGGGCGCGTGCAGTACGCGCCAACGCCATCACTTACACGGCCTACGCTGACCCGCGCGGCGAACCTGCGCTGCGGGCCCAGATCGCGAGCCACCTAGCCGTCAGCCGACAAATTCAATGTCATCCCGATCAGATCCTCGTTACGAGCGGATACCGGCAGGGCCTGATGCTTGCGCTGACGGCACTGCGCGCGCACGGGCGCAAGGCGTGGATCGAGGAGCCGGGTTATCCGCTGGGAAGACGCGCGCTGGAACTGATCGGAGCCGCGCTCGAACCCGTGCCTGTCGATGCCGAGGGGCTGAGCGTAAAGGATGGCATCGCCCGCGCCCCAGACGCCTTCCTGGCGCTGGTCACCCCGGGCCAACACGCACCGCTGGGCGTGACCTTGTCGCCGGTACGAAGACACGCCCTGCTCGACTGGGCGGCGGCAAGGGAGGCCTGGATCATCGAAGACGACTATCTCGGAGAACTGCAGCTCGACGGTCGGGCGGCACCGGCCCTTGCCGCAGGCGAAGGCGCCGACCGCGTGATTCACATCGGCTCGTTCAGCAAAACGCTCAGCCCAGCGCTGGGCCTCGGTTTCGTCGTCGCCCCACGCTCGCTGGCGGAGCGTCTGGTCGAAGTCGCCGCCGTGTTGGCCCCGGCCCCGAACCGGACCACTCAAATGGCTGTTACAGAGTTTCTGGCGGATGGGCACTTCCTGCGGCACCTGCGCCAGATGAAGGCTCTCTATGCCGAGCGCCGCAACCTCGCGCTAGCGCATGTCGGCGAGTTTCTGCCGGGCTCGCTGGCGGCGGGCCTAGGCGTGATCGCACCGCTTCCACAACTTGCCGACGACAGCGCCATTGTCGAAATTGCCCGCGCACACGGCCTAGCGCCTTCTGCCCTCTCGGCCTGGCATCTTCGCCGCACTCATGTGCAACGCGGTTTGCTACTCAGCGCGACGAACCTGCGCCTCGACAACATAGATGCCGCGTGCGCGAAACTTGCAAGTATCGTTGCATCTCATTGAGTCGTAGCCCACAGGCATCGTTTCTTGAGAGCAGTGCCCTGTAAGTCGGCCTCCAGCGTTTCTTCCATGGACCTGAAACCCAGATCGAACTCCCCGTCGCTCCCCGGTATATCACGCGCCTTGCTTCCCAACATGGTTTCCCGTTTTTCCTCCTTCCGATCAATCCTTGTTTTTGTTCTCTCCCTATGGGCCCCGTGGGGCTCCGCGCAGACGCTCGCGCTGACCTTCGATGATGGTTTCAATCCC
This sequence comes from Zoogloea sp. GDB6, assembly GCF_056724105.1. NCBI lineage: Bacteria > Pseudomonadati > Pseudomonadota > Betaproteobacteria > Rhodocyclales > Zoogloeaceae > Zoogloea > Zoogloea sp. GDB6. The sequence goes on from NZ_CM161497.1 coordinate 3,378,742, forward strand.
ACTGCGCAGCCCAGGGCGACGCAGTGGAATGCGCAGATGCTGGGCGCCTTGCATGAACACAAAATCCAATCCGCCTTGTTCCCTTCACTGGCGCGCATGGGCGGTGTTGAAGGGCTTGAGTTGGTGGCGGCTTGGGCACAGGCAGGGCATCTGGTCGGGAACCATACAGCCAGTCACCGCAGCCTGGCTGATCCGAAAGTGTCGCTGGAATGGTTTATTGCCGACGTCCAGGCCGCGGACGCGACGGTCAGAGACTTACCCAGCTTCGTTCCGATGCTGCGGTTTCCCTATCTGAAGGAAGGCGACACCCTGACCAAACGTGATGGTTTGAGGGCCTGGATGGCCCGGAATGGCTACAAAAGCGCCCCAGTATCCATCGACGCAAGCGACTGGTACTACAACCTCGTTTATGCCGCGCATCTGAAGGCGGGCGATGCCGACAAGGCGGAACGCGTGAAACAGCGCTATATCCGCCATCTGCTCGACCGAGCAGCCTATTACGACGGTCTCGCCCGCGAAGTCCTCGGCAGAAGCCCGGCCCATGTCATGCTCCTCCACACCAACCAGATCAATGCCGAAGCCTTGCCGGAGGTGGTTGCGGCGCTGACGGCTCACGGCTGGACCATCATCCCTGCGAACACCGCATTTCAAGATCCGCTGTACGCACAAGCACCAGACACCCTTCCTGCCGGAGAGAGCATCATTTGGGCGCACGCCAAAGCGCGCAATCTTCCGGGCCTGCGCTATCCAGCAGAAGATTCCGTGTATGAGGAGCCTTTGCTACGAGACGCCGGATTGGTGCCTTAAGATCCGGAAAAGGCTGCCGTCGCAAGCCCTGCATCCAAATACGACGTCATTCCCTTGACGCCCTCCCCTGCCCGCGCCGATACTCACCACGTCACCTAAACAGTGGTGATCGGGCGTGAGAACCCGATTGAATCAAGGCCGATGAAGGCCGCGTTTGACGCGGCTTTTTCTTGTCGGAGCATGGTCGCGTCTGTCCAATGGCGGGCCGTGCGGGGCAGCCGCAAGGCTGGCCGGTTCCTTGATTCCGGTTTCTCACCCCCGCACGGTTCCGCCGCCCACCGTGAGAAGTGGATGACGGAGATTCAGACCGCAATCAAGGAGCAACACGCCATGACTCGTCACGCTCGGCCGTGCGCACAAGCACGCACATACATCGCCCCGCAACACCCCGCAGCCCGCCCCGCGAACACGACACACTGCGCACGGAGGGCCGCAGCATGAACACCCCGATGAACTTCCCTGCCCCCTCGGCGCCCCTCTATGTGCTCGCGGACAGCGTGGACACGCTCGCTCTCGTCGACCAACTCAGCGCCCGCCTCGCCCAACTCCAAGCCCTGCTCGCCATGACCCGTGGCAACGCCGGCGACATGTTCCGGCGCATGAATGCGGAAAACCAGGAACACTACTTGTGGGCCTGCGGAATGATTGCGGACGAAGCCAGGGAATTGATGGGGAGGATTGAGGGGCGCGGGCTCGCGGGGGTGGATGATCGAGGAGGAAGGGAACGGGTGTAGAGGTTTGGGATGGCAGTCGCTGCAAAGCCCCTTCCTGCCTGCTTCTTAGCCACAGCCACCCCGGCTACTTTCCATAATCGCTGGCTTTGCATAATCGGCCAAAGCGGCCGGTGGTGGCGTGGAGAACTGACGACGGCTTTTTCGACCCCAACCGGCCATCCGGACCTCTTTGAAGCCGCCATTCAGGCGCGCAGTGCTGCCGCGATGGGCCTGCGGTCCTGCCACGTCGCCGAATCTCTCTTCCATTTTTCTGAGCCTCAATGACTACGATCCCAACTTACACCTGCGCGACATTCTCAAGCGCCAACCTAACAGTCGCCTAGCTCTGAGCAAAAGCAGCCATTGCCCTTTCGTCCAATCGTACGTACACAGCAGCTCAGCGACATGCTAAATACTTCGCCGCAATTTGAATTGGCAGAGCGATGCTGTTTTTGGTCTGCATCCACGTCATGTGTGGTGGCAACAACGCTGCGCGTCAGCATCCTGATGCACGCTCGCGAGCTAGTCCAGGCTCGACAGCCGCAACAAGTGCGGAAGCAATGCTTGCTGAAACGGGATACTTGAGTATTCGCTCCAGCCATAGCCATTGCCCAGCGGGATTTGCTTCCAAAAAAATGGGCGTGCCTTGGCTGTCGACGATGAAGTCATAAGCTGAGAAAAAAAGGCCCAATTTCGCGTTCAATTGTAGCAATCTCCGCCTGAATTCACTTGAGATCTCGTACTCATCGTAGATTTCATCATTGAATATTTGCCTACGCCAATCAACGTCAGAATCGGGCGGCAGAGTTATTCGGGCGACAAACACTTCCTCACCGACAACCGTGATGCGCAATTCAAATTGCCGCTGGACAAGTTCCTGATAGATGCCAGGCGCGACTGCAATACCGCTCGCATTGCCCTGAATGTCGTCTCGGGTAACAACGCTCGTGAACGCGATTTGCCCAGTCGGAGGCATGTAAGGGGTGAGTGTTTTGAAGATGCACGGACCGTCCTTTAACTCACTCATGAAATCAAGAATTTGGTCCGGCATGTTTGAGATGAGAGTTCTCGGAACTGCAAATCCGACGTCTTCTGCAAGGCGCAATTGCAGCAATTTATCATCTGCTATCGCCGCGCACCTACGGTCATTTATTGAGAACGCTTGCGCAGTTTCGCTGGCCAGGAAATTGCACAAATAATTCCATTCCCTATGCCTAAACTGACAGTCGTAATATGCCAGTAAGCTGTCTGTTGGAACGGCCCCAATGGGCTTGAGGCGCCACCAAACTGCCTCCACGGAAGATAAATCGAGCTGTGCGTCACCGATTGCAAATCGGGCTCGCCGCGATATCTGCGATTGAACACCTATGCCCGCGTTGTCGAATAAGTCAAAAATTGTGCACTGCGCCCCGAGTCGATCGATCTCGGCCGAAACCGCCTGAATATGAGGGTCCGCCTTTGCCCCAATGAGCAGAATCATCTCGAGGCAACCTCTAACGGGTCAATCGCTGAAATGAACTCCAACTGCTCCCGCGTTCGAGGGGCGTCCCTCAATGCCCAGCAGAGTGCCTCCCCAAGTTTCCGCAACGCAGGAGCGACAACGCCTAGGCGACCGGAAGCCTGCGAATATTCCTCATCTGAAAGAGATTCTTGCGTCTTTAACAAGTATGCATAAAATCTGCAGACGCTTGCATAGATCAGAAATGCTTGGAACAGAACTGGCACTGCGCGAGTGGCGCCCGTCACAGGCGATGTCAAGGTGGTGGCGTCGCTTGGCAAGTCGGCCGGGCGCTCAAATAGCCACCAGGGCCATATCTGTTGATGGTAATATTCATGAATGAGTTGCTCAGCAATCTCCGGCGGGCTTGCAATGGAGACAAATACACCACCGATAAAATGATTTCGAAAGCTATAGCTTTTCGATGAATATCGTTGTTTCGGAATAAAAGCGACGCATGAAATTCGCGAACGCAATCTGCCAGAGAGGTCAGGGCAAAACAAATCGATTAGTGACAGCGCTTGCGACGTAAGGTGCGCCATGCTATCGACGGTCCATTCTTCATTACCACGATAGAGTGATGCAGAAACATCGTCAAAGAGATGGGGATACGGCCGGTATATAAGTGGAAGAGTATCGGGAGACGAGCTAACTAATCCTTCTACAACTTCGTAACCTCTTTCATTCCTGCGATATACAAGTGGCGATTTATGGCGAAGCCGTAGGAAGGCGACATCGATAGGGTAGTCTCCTTCAAACCCTTCTAGTCCGAGATGAATTTGAAGACATTTTAGACTAACCTCGGGCGCCAGATTGTCTGGCCGGCAAAGATAGTTTAGGTATGGATAAACTTCGGCGTTTCGCCATGCCGCTTTACATCCTTCGGCTAAGTGGTGGCGAATCGCATCGTACTGTGGCAACTCAGCAATAGATGCATTTACTCGGCCGGCATGCACGAGAAGGTGATAGGGTAGTCGATTGGCGATTGTCTGCTCGTACACACCATATGAAGTCCGTGAGAATGTGTCATAGAGCCGCCTGAAGAGGTCTTCAGTAGTCAATTGCGGTGTCCTGCAGTTCTGTAGGCATCAATAGTCAATCGACGCTTGGAAATTTTGACCGACCTTTATGGCGGGCGAATTCACCGTTCACCCGCATCGGGACATGTTAGCCGTTGTAGTCGACGTCGGCATCGCCATCTGGGTTCGGGGTCCCCACGCCGGTCACGGTCCCTGTTCCACTCCAACCCTCGGGCTGCGCTGACGGGCCGGCGGCCGCAGCCCCCGCCAAGGGTTGGATCCGCGTTGCGAGCGCGCCTGCGAATGGTTTGATGGTTATCGTTGATTCTACGCTGGGGTCGACGAAGACTGTAACCGGAACCTTGTTAGCCATTGCAATACTCCTAGTAGCAGAGTTAACGGAAGGGCACCAAACTTCTATTCTTCACAATTGGGTTCGTCACCTCCTTACTATCAGCACACATCCAGGACGCTGTCAAGTTGATTCTGCAGCGTACAAACTACTCCTGTGGTGCGGTCACTAGCCCAGCACCAATATCAAACGGATCAAATCCGGTTGCGAGCCCTTTCAGACTAGCCGTTCCTATTACCCGCGCGGTAAGTCCAACGGTGCTTAACGCCCCAAATTTCAGTGTTCTCTCAGCCCACAGCGCTGCTGCGCCGGCAACGTGTGGCGTCGCCATACTGGTACCACTCATTACTCTCAGACCGCCCTTGAGCGCGGCAGACATAATGCTTACGCCGGGAGCGGCCACGTTCGCTCCAGTGTTTGAGAATCCAGCAACCTGTAAACCGGCCGGAGAATCTTCAAGAGCGGCAACTGAGACGATTCCATCGGAAACGGCGGGAGGAGAAACACCTATCTCAAGGCTCGGGCTGCCGTATCGATCACTTTCATTCCCAGCTGCCGCTACAATAAGCGATGTCTGTGCACGCGCCTTTATGAATTGGGCGAGCTTTTCGAAGAGCAGAACATTCGCACGGTATCCCTCCAAAGCTCTCGAAACAGCCATCCGAGATGGAAAGCCTTGCTTCTCTAGCGAAGCGGCATAGGCTGGAAAATCAATTCCCAAAGACATCGAGATAACGGTGGCGCCGTTCTCAGCAGCCCATTGAATCGCTGACGCAATCTGCTCACTCGATCCGCCACCTGAACCAAGAACCTTTCCAACCAGCGCGCGCGTAACGCCAGGCGCCACTCCTATACGAGTTCCATTGACCGGCCGACCGAAAATTGTTCCTGCACAGTGGGTCCCGTGCCCCCGAACATCCTCGTCCGATTCCTCCGTGAAGTTTTTCAATACGAGGTCCATACCTTCGAACGCGGGATGCGATTTGTCAATTCCCGTATCGAGTACAGCTACGCATATACCGGAACCCGTGAAGGGGGATGTATCCGCTCCAATGGCTCGGACACCCCACGCTGTCGTTGAAGCCTCACTGCCAGACGGCTCACGGGAATCTGTGGGTTCAAACAGGTTCATTGGCATCGCCGGCGCGATGGCAAGAACATCATTCTGTCGAGCAAGTATCGGTACGTCCGGCCTCGATAAATATTCAACATGTAGATAGACTTCCGTAGGCAGGGTTGCAACCAAGGGCAAAGCCATTGGCTGCATCGCGTTGCGGCTCAACGCCATCGATGACTTTAGAACAATGTGTCTTTCGCGCATATCGTATTCCTCGACGAGGTTGCCCGTAAGAGCCGCTCAGCCATCGAAGCCAATTGTGAAGTCGTTAGCACGACCCTCCGGGAGACCATGTCCCATCAGCGTTGCAGAAGAGATAAGTTCCATCTGCGCAGATGCGCGATCTGTTTGAATAGCGGATGCCGTTATAAAGACAACCCACCTCGGTTGGGGTTGCCGTCGGTGAATCTTCATGCGCCAACTCCCCTGCGATCTCGGAAGTGTGCTTTGTAGGATCAACGGGCCCGACCTTTATCTTACTATTCAAGGTACACTCCTTATTAAACAGCAGCCCTGACAGGTTGGAACGCTGTCGTTCCTATATATTTGCGGTTCTGACTTGGCCGCCAAATACGTGACCTTCACTCTGCTGAAACGTTAGCGGCAACAGAATGGACTAGATTTCCGGTCTTATCGGTCCAAGAAGCGCTGACTCGGTAAGCCGATCGTGAAGCCACACGTAGGGTCGAACGAGCGGTGCCGTCCGGGGATGCGCGTTCAATAGCGCTCACCGCAAGGGGTTGCCCTGCCGCGCCGGACGCCGCTTGTGCAACGAAAGTGACAGTGACATTCCTCGGCACGCTTGCATTGACCAGGATGCGGGTAGAGTCAACTGGGTCAAAGCGCGCCGCAAGAGAAGTTGAATGTCCGTCGTTCGATAGGAGAGCGATTCCAAAGCCGATCGTCACGCAGGCTCCGGCGGAGGCGGTCCATCGCTCTGCCTTCTTCAGCGCCGCATGCTTTTCCTTCGCGGCTTGCGCATAGGCATTGGCAATCTCGACTGGGACCCGTGGGTCAAATGTAAACAACATTGGACGTCCAACGCGTACGGCATACCAGTACGCGATAATCAGGATGAAGCTCGGAGCCCCGACAAAAATTGACGCTAATGAACTGATATTTTCCGCCGCAAAGACGGCAACGAGTATTCCGACGGAAGAGTAGACAGTCCAAAACCAAGCAATTGCTCCGACGAGTTGAGTTGCACGCGCTTCGGGCCCTGCAATCGCTCCTTGAATGGCGTCTTGAGCATAAGAGAGCCAAAATCGGTCACCCACAACAACGTCGGAAAGATCTTGCGTATTGGCGCCAATCACGGTTCATCCCCCGTTTTGGAAGTGGACACTTTGTAGGGGTGCGTGTGCTGATTTTCGCAAGTAAGGTACACAACGACCTCCGCCAGAGGCGTTTCCCGCGTCTGAAACCCTATGCCGCCCGGCGCGGTGAGTCGCTGGTACATCACCATGAGGGGACAGCCCTGCTCCTTACAGGGGAAAGTCTGCGACATGTGTTCTCCTGCCGGTCACGAATCCGCCACTAACGTCCATCCCGTACGTGGACTCACTATCCGCAACAGCCTGCCCCTGGGCAACCCACCGGGTCTGAACAGCAACTGTTGCAGCATGTGACATAGCATCCAGACCCATACGAAGTGCAGCAACTCGTGGCGCCGAACTGGACTGTAGCTTGGCACTTCAACATTTCCTCGGTTGGATTTTCGACTACTTCAAGCTTCGCTAAGAGCATCGTCTCTGATCCATTCAGCGCACTTATAGCGGAAGGCTTACCTAGCTGAACCCAGCCTTCGTGCGAAAGAACGAGCTTGTCGGATCCTTCGGCCTTCGCCAGTTGTATCCAACCTGCCGGTCCATTCGGGCTGCCGCTGATAATCGCGGTAATTCTTCGTCGTGCTCCGTCAACGCCATCTACAGAACTACCGGTTTCAACTGTTCCGACAAGCCCTGAAGATAGGACCATGCCTAAAGGATGCCCCCCAAAATCAAGCTCAATGCGAAAGAGATCCATGCAGTCTCCCATTTGTGTTCTAAAGATTTGGTCTACAGACTTATATGTGGCCGAACGGGCCTACTGCTGTGTCATTGGATCAGCATAGACGAACACCAACGATCTACAAGAAAAATGTAAGGGTCACCGGCAGCTTCTGGCCGACAGTACTCTCTCGGCATCGAGACTGTAAGCGCCCCCCGTCGCATCTCGGATGCTCTGCGAGAGACCGCTTTAAGGTCAGATCTCGGTCTGCGCTGAGATCTCCAAGGCATCATCGACCTCGATGCCAAGGTAGCGGACGGTGGACTCAGGCTCGGAGTGGCCTAGCAGGAGTTGGACAGCCCGCAGGTTCTTCGTGCGCTTATAGATCAAAGTCGCCTTCGCACGCCGCATCGAGTGCGTGCCGTAGGCGGTAGGATCGAGACCAGCCGCTACGACCCGGAGCTCGACGATCCTCGCATACTGACAGATGGAGACGTGCGGGGAGTTGTGCAGTCGGCCTAGGAAGAGAAAGTTTTCCGGCTTCAAGCCGGCCTTCGCGGATCCAGGCTGCCACTGCCGTACGCGTCGGCTCCGTCAGCTCAAACTGGACGGGCCGCTGCGTCTTCCGTTGAACCACCATTGCACGCGAGAGAATCTGACCTCCGTGCGTCACATCGCGAACCCGCAGGCTGACGAGGTCACAGCCTCGGAGTTTGCTGTCGATCGCCAAAACATGGCGAGGTCTCGCACCTCGTGTGTGTTCTGCAGGTGAATGCGGATAGCCCAGATGTCTTTGGGTTTGAGCGGTGCCTTCTGGCCAACCAGCTTCCCCTTGTTCCAAGCCTCCCAATGTTCGCGGTTTTTCATGACAGACTCCTTGCTGTTGATCGGAGCCTGATTTTTGAACTCATGGCGAAGGACTGCTATCGGCAAGGATGCAGAGAGGGTACTATCGACCATCAAAAATCATTCGTCGGTCAAACCTATCCGGCCGGTTAAGGCTGATTGCGGCCAGTCGCTCTGGCAGCCATGAACGTCAGCTCTGGATGTGAAATAGATACACGCTGTATTTCGGCGAGCAGTGGACGAAAGTCCGTTGCATCCATAGACGTGTCGTTGATCACTCACTTTGAGAGGAATGGCCGTTCAACTTGAGCGCCTTATCTAAGCACGTGGGAACAATGGTTTCCAAGGGCGCTCGCCAACCGAACCTCCACTCCAAAATATAGGGAGCGTATTGTTCGGAGCAGCGTTATGAAAAATCACCAAGGTACCCATGTCTCCATGGCCCAAAGGAGCACTGGGACATAGCTCTCTGCCGATCTGCTGAAGCACCTCATTCGCAAAGCCACGCTCGCCCTCTGACTCAAAGATCTGTGCATCATCGTCACAAGCCCTTAAATCGTCCCCAAACACAGTGGGGCTTCGTGATGCTCATCAAAGTGTCCACTTCTATTTGGCTAGTGGACACTATGTTTAGCGAGCTAAGGGGCTTGGGGAAGATGGGATGGCCGGGGGCTTACGCAATGGCCGAGGTTCAGCCGCTGATCCGAGGGGCTCTTCCTCGGCCTTAGCGGTCGTTAGCCTGACGGCTTAAAACGTGCCGCATAGCGCCGCTTACCAGCCGTTCAGCCCCCAAGATCGACCAACGAACGTTTTCGTCGGCGGCGTATAAGCTTTGCCATGGAAACTAATCATCACAGTAGACAAGGGAGGGGGACGCATGTTGGCTTTGCTATGAGCCCAGGAGCCTAGTTCCATTCAGCCGGCACGAGGCCTTTCCCACGCCACTCTTCAACGCGATGGACGTTAGCCAGTCCGCCCCAGACCTCTTCATCAGCGTGGTCCAGCACGATGATCTGCAGCCTGCCCCTAGTCCGTGAGATGATGTGATCGAAAAGTGCGAATACCTTTCGCACCGCAAACACGTCTTCATTGCTCCACTCCGGATCTAGATCCTCTTCCAATGGCTTTCCTGCTCTCCGAGCTGGAAAGTAAACTTGGCTTGGCTGGTCGTAGATTAGCAATCCCGGCACTGGATGATTCGGCTTGCTAAGAAAGTACCCCTGCAGCGCAAGGGTGAGGGCCACGTGATATGCAAGCCAATTCGCACCGCTACCAATCTCCCAAAGGAAATCATCGCGCGTACCACGAATAACTTTCACCGTGAGGTCTTGGATATTCAGACGAATGGGTGCATCCGGCCACTCTCCATCAAGCTCTGGAACTATGCGCGAAGAAATGGACTGGATCGTGTCAAGGGCATTTTCCGTTTTTCGGCTTATCTCGTGTTCAGATATCAGCTTATTCAAATCCACAACTTGTGCCCTCAATGCTGAAATTTCTTCGTTCAGCGCTGAAGAAGTATCAGCCGCTTCATACAATCTCAGGGCTTCCTGCAGTCGGCCAAGAAAGCGCGAAATGTATTCGCCTCGAGTGGTTGCTTTGCGCGCTTCTTCCGATTGACCTTCTAGTGTTCGTATTTCTTGACGTACCGCCGCGAGATCAGCAAGTATGGTTTCCACTGCCTCGCGTTGACGAAGCGTTTCTCTTCCTAGGGATTCAGTAACTCCCGGGTGCGTTCGCAGTCGAAGTTCTATGCCCTCAAGCGCCTCACAGAGCTGATCAATCCGTGCTCGTCCGGTATCACTGGGTTCAAGCACAACCGATGGACGTTTAATGGCCAGATCTCGAATCCATCGCGACAAGCCCAACCGATCACGTTGGACGTGGAGGCCGTCCCGGAAGGTGCTGCTGCTCTCATCTAGGCGCCGCAGTTCATGCAGCCGATTGCGGGACTGGTTGAGGTCCATCCCAAGCTTGGACTCTGCTGCCCGAAGTTCTGTGAGCCTTGCCATGATGACGTCCATAGACGCAAGCGTCGGTGTGGCAGCGCGAGCATCGCTTTGCATTGCAGTTCGAAGTAGGTCCACGATCGATGGCCAGTCGTTCGGTACCACGGTATCGGCCGGCAGCAGCCCATACTCAATCGCCAGGCGCACCCAAGCAAAGCCTTCTCGCTGCCAGGAGGCTCCAGAGGCCTGACGGGCCTTCAGTTCGCCTTCCTTACGGCGCAGCAGCCGTGAGATGCGATCTAATTCGTGACGCGCTTGCAGAAGCTCTGGGCTGATGGCACCAAGCACGTAAGGGAAGATGGTCTTGAGTTTTTCGCGATGCTCCGTTGTGTCAGCCTTGAAAAACATCACGTCAGGATTTGCAACGATGTTCTGAGGCTGAAAAAGGAAGGCCATCAGATCGCGAAAGCTTGGCCGAGACTTGAACCTGTCCTCACTCCCCGGCTCGAACTGCAAGTTCGAGAGACCGGAAAGTCGATTCAGGACCGCCTTGACGTAGTCAACCGTTTGATTCTTCTCCTGGATCACGGGAGGCGGCTCGATTTCCGGCCCTTCCAAGAGCAGCATGTCGCCAGAGGCCTTCAAGTTACCTGGCTCCCGGCGAGCAATTAGCTTCTGTCCCTCAAGTGTATCGAGTAGCACACCAAACCAGGAACAACTATCGCGAATCACGCCCACTGGAATAGCGCACTTCTCTGATCCCAAGCAGTAGTCAACGATTGGTATGACTGACGACTTGCCAGTCTTCGATGCCCCGCTAATAACGTTGACCAAACCGGGCTCAAACTTCACGACCCGCGGCTCTCCGCCGCGTCGTGGCCATAAGATAACTTGCCGTAGTTGAAAGTACATTAGAACTCCACTCTGAGCGTGTGCACCACCTGCTGATCGGTGAGCCCCGCAAACCAATAGCCGATCCTTTCGCAAGCTGGTCCAAATTGTCGAATTCGCTCGGGCAACGCTGGCATGCCCAACTCCTCGTACGGACTAATTGACCAGATGGTGGCCATCGTTGGCTCGATTCGAATGAGACCGGACTGCTCCGCGCGGACGAGCGATTCCAGGGTCAATCGCCTTAGCGCCAACGCCCGACCGTGAATCGCTAGAAGGTCTTCGCGCTTATTCCCGAGTTTGCCGGCGAACAGGTGCAGCCCCGATGCTTTATGGGTGCTCAGTACCATCGTCAAAGTTGGGCCGTGCAGGATCAGCGGGAGGACAAGGAACGCGAGGGGAAGCACCGCTGCGTGGCCATCACGATCTTGGTATCCAAGGCCGAACTTCCACAGCGCGTAGGCACCCAGCGCCTCGTTCTGAACGAGCGCCGCCTCGCTAAGATGGCGTGACTGAACGACCTCACTCATGCTTTGTCCTCCTCATCAAGAAGGACTTGGTATTCCGGATGCCAGCCAAGTTCTTGCCTGTCTGCCAGATCGTTAAATGCTCCATGGGTGAAGTAGCTCGGTACCGTGCGGCTATCTATAGGCACCTCCAAGACGGAACATCGGCCGTAGATGAGGCGCCCTCGCACGACGTTCGGCTTGTCTGAATGGAGGTCATTGACCTCACCAGCGAACGCTTCGTGCCGACGCAATAGCGAGTCCTCCCAGTCCTTGAAGGTGTCGTCGTAGATGAATCCTGCTTCGGCCCACTTCACCTTGTCGCCAGACGTTCTCATGAGATCACTTGCTGCCCGAAGTTGCAGTGCCTCCGTAGCTTCGATCAACTGCAGTTGCCGCACGAACATAGGTCGGCTTGTGAGTACCGCTTTGGCGTCCGCCGTCGTTGGAGCCGCTGTTAGCGAAGCTAGATAGCCAGGCATGTTGTTCTGCTGAACGAATGCATGAAAACTCTTCCGAAACTCTGCAACGCTTATCAGAGCTGGCATGCCGTCGCGGATGAGGCGGTCTGCCCTCGCCTGTGCCATCCCAACAGCGGCTTCGCAGATGATGTCAATTGAGCCGTCTGGAACAGTGGGTGCCAGCAAATCCCGCAGCGGTTGTATCGGATCGACATCGCGGCTCAGAATCGACGTCTTGCAAATGACTTGGTTGCGAAGAGCAGCCGTCACATCAAGAAATCTCTGTACGTGCGGCATGCACTTGGGCGGTTCGGCCTTCTTGCTGAGCTTGCCCTCGATTTGTCGGAGCAGCAGGTCTACAGCGTCCACAGACGTTGCGTCATGAATGGCCGAACTCACCTTGCCAGATTTCGGAGGCGTCACGTACAGGCGAAATGTCGTTGTTCTCCCATCAACTTTTTTGGACTCGACAGCAACAAGCCAGTTCGCAATGGTCTTCCAAAGGTCCTCGGACCAATCCGAGAGTGCATTATGTGACAGAGCGCTCTTGCATTGCTCCAATAGGACATTTCCGTTGGCGTAGTGGATAGCGACATCATCCAGAAGCTCTAAGGAAACACTCGAATCCGACGGACTACTGAGAAGATGGTAACAGAGCCGGACTGGCTGCAACGAGAAGCCCAGATAGGGGCCAGGTGCGCTATGTTTGACTAAGGCTGTCATGGACGCTGCCCCAAGTCCAGTTGGCTATGGGTGGCTGCCCATCGGCAATTCGTAAACTCCATGGCACTCCCTGAGTTTTGCTGCAATCTAGCCTAGGCTAGGCTGTCTGCTTTGTTACGCAACGGGTAGCAGCAACAAATAGTCAAGCAGCCAAGCGCCAAAAAATCTAATTCCTAGCATTGCTGGATTTTGCCATCCGCCGCGACTATCTTTCAACCAATTGCATGCCATTCCGATAGGCGGGAAAGCAGCGCATAGCCGCCTGACATCGATCGTACTCTCACCGGCGGCTCAGGCAGCGGAAGAGCCCCTCGAATCAGCGGCTGGCCCCCAATCCTGCCAGTGACGAATGAGCTAGGCAGTCGCTCAATTTTGGAGCCGAGGGCATGAGTGGCTCGGCCGTGAGGCGTCCTTATCGACTTGCATGTTTAGAGCTTATGTTATCGAAGCCGAGTACCGTCAGGATTGACCGCCTCTTCATCTCGACGTGTTGGGTAGTACTTCATTTTGTGGTCCAGTTCATAAAACAATATGCCGTGGATCCCCATCGCATCGCGTTTGGGGATACGTCGCTTCCATATACAAACGAACGCCTCGCGAAGCTCCTTTTCCGGTCCGCGAGCCATGACTTCCCTAATAAAGGCAACATCCTCGCCTTTGGGATAAATTAGAGCGAATTCCTCTTCGGTTGCCGCGAAGATGTCGTAAACGGAATTATTGGCTCCATCGATAACTTGGATATTCTTCATACACCCTAAAGTCTTTCGGGAGATTGACTTGATGCGCGACATCGGCCTCGGTCCGTTACATTAGACCGCGCGTATTCAGGGCGCTCCATTGGGACGGCACCTCACGTTATTTAGTCAGAAAAAACCAAATCGCCTCTTCGCAACGTTACGGCGCTTTGGATCAATGATGTCATTTATACCTACTCGATCGAGGCGGTCGAGTAGCTTCTCTGTACCAGCGTTGAGTTTTAACTGCATCTCTTCCTCATACAGGGGCAGTACCGAGTAAAAGGTTATTTTCTTGTCTTTGTCGATTTGCAGTTCGTGGAATCCGTCGGGCACAGTAATCGACGGCAAGATGATTGCTCCGCACAACGACGTACCTGGCGCATAGGGCGCAGGTGGATCACCATTGGGAATGGTATGCCCCCATCCAAGCCACGTGGCATGTTTGTGGGGAAACCTTGCCAGAGTCTTGATGAGACGAACTGGCCAGTACCAGCTTTCATCTTTGAAGGAGGCTTGATCAAGCCTCCAGCTCTTGGGGAGGGTGACAAGCAACTCGGTATAACGAGGGACGTCTGCCCCCTCAGGAACAGGCATCGGCAGATCGCTCATTCCGGAGGTAACCAGCCGAGCAAACGGAAAGTGCTCTGTGGGTTTCACGAAATGAACGTCAATGTGTACGGTATCAGAAGCAATCTCGTGAAAAACAGTCTCGACCGGCCCTAGATGAGCCTCGATGTGATTCGAAATCTCCTCAATACACTCCTCCCCCAGGGGCACCTTCCAGGAGCCTTCTTCTCCATGCCGGAGAAGAAGGCTTCCGCCCCGTGAGACAGCGCCTTCATCGCTTTTCGAACTCATGGATTTTTTCCTTCAAGATAGCCATGATCACCACCAGAGTGAATCAAAGACGGCCTGAGCGCTGACGGCAAAGGAGCTAAGTCCTCCTCGCTGCCAGCCCTAAAGCGCCTCTTCGATACGCGACACCCTCAGCTCGAAGCCTGCGCCAGCACCGCCTCCAACCGTCCCCTGCTTGCAGCTCTCAACTTCATCAAACCAATTTCCCGCGCCATCGCAATCAGCGCCTCCTCACCTGACTTTCCAGAATCGACAACCCCCAACGCGAGCGACAGCAATTCCTGCTCGCAGATCTCATCCACTCCGCGTGCGCTGTCCTCATCAAAAGGCCATCTGAAGGCAACTTCGGTACCGGGTATAACGCCATCGGGCCAGTAAAAGACTCCAGCGGCTTCTTCCGTGGCGCCGACGCATTGCCGAGCAATTTGTGCGACACGTTCCTGAATGCGGCTGCCGGTGCGCTGAAAACCGTGCGCACGAGCAATGCGGCGAGCGAGTACTGCGTCGAGCACAGGGCCTTCATGCCGGACAACCCATTCAACCATCAGTCTTAAAACTTCGTCATAAGCTGGCTCGTAGAACTGTTCGACCGAGATAACTCCTGCCTCTACAGCGTCTTCTGGCAGCGATGCACGGAACTGACGATCCGCGTTGTTGGTGACGCTGAACGCAGTCATAGCAGACGTAGTTGCGGCACGGACCTCAAGCGCCTCAGGGGATTCGTTCACGGCCTCCTGCGATGACACCAGCGGCTTTACCGCCGCACTGGCGATGGTCAGCGCAGCCTCCCCCAATGCCTTGTCAGTATCCGGCACGCCCTCGTCGACAGTTTGAGCTTCGGCACTTGCTGCCTGCGTACTGGCTTCGAGTGCCCGGCGCTCACGGTCCTGGGTAAGCAAGTCATTCAAGCGCGCATGCACGCGCTCCAGCGTGCCGCCTGGGTTAACCCACCAGTCGGTGGACCAGATCCGTTCAATCTCCCAACCCAAGCCACGCAGCACTTGTTCGCGCAGTTTGTCGCGGTCACGTGCAGTGGCTGACCGGTGGTAGGTGGCGCCATCGCACTCGATGCCAGCCAAGTAACGCCCAGCGTGATCGGGATGAACCACGCCCAAGTCGATGCGGAATGAAGATGCACCGATCTGGGTATGCACTTGCCAACCCTTGCGCCCCAGCGCCGCGGCGACAGCGCCTTCAAAGGGGCTGTCGAAATCACCTTGACTGCCGTGATGTGCTTCGGCCAGGGCACGGGCACCGCGTTCGGCGAATTCGAGGAAGTGCTTAAGATCGCGCACACCGATTGCCTTGGTGCGGGAGAGGTCCATTTGCTCCCCTTGTAGGCTGGAGAACACGCGCAGTTCATGGCGCGCGCGTGTCACCGCGACATTGAGTCGGCGTTCACCACCATCGCGATTCAGCGGGCCGAAGTTCATCGACAGCGCGCCACTGATGTCGGGCCCGTAAGTGATGGAGAAATACATGATGTCGCGCTCGTCGCCCTGCACGCTTTCCAGGTTCTTGACGAACACGGGTTCGAGTTCTACCTCGGAAAAGAAGGGTTCCAGGCCTGGATCCTTACGGCGCTCCGCATCGAGAAGATCTTCGATCAGACCTTGCTGTTCAGAGTTGAAGGTAACCACGCCGATGGTAAGGCCTGACTGCCGGAAGCCCGGCGACTTGAGGCGCGCCACAAGGTCGGCAACCAAAGCACGTGCTTCGAGCTGGTTGATGCGGGCACCACCCTTTTCATATTGTCCATTGACAAGATGGAAGCTCACTGCACGATCTTCGGTGACCGGTGATGGGAAAGTAACCAGACTACCGTTGTAATAGCGATGGTTACTGAAAGCGATCAAGCTTTCGTGACGGGAGCGGTAGTGCCAAGAGAGGTTACGTGTGGGCAGGCTCGCTCCCAAGCATTCGTCGAGGATGCTCTCAAGATCGCCTTCCACGTCTTCCGAGTCCAGAGCTTCGGCTCGATCGAAGAAGTTGGTGGGAGGCAGTTGCTTGGGGTCACCAACCATCACCACTTGCTTGCCGCGCGCCATGGCTCCGATAGCGTCCCACACCGGAATCTGTGAGGCCTCGTCGAAGATGACGATGTCGAAGCTGCTGGCATTTGCCGAGAGGTATTGTGCAATGGAAAGCGGGCTCATCAACAGGCAAGGTGTGAGCCGCAACACCACGGAGGGAATATCCTCAAGCAATTGGCGTAGAGGTTTGTGCTGTTTTTTCTTGGTGATCTCGTGGCGCAGCACGCCCCACTCGCTGTTGCGCTGCAGGTTTTCCGATGACGGGAGCCCCGCGCAGAGCTTGGCGCGGATCCATTGACGAGTCACCTTTGTGAACTCCTCGTCAAGAGCCCGGAATTCGATGATGCGGCGTTCGTGTTCAGCCGAAACGAAGCGCTTGAGTACGTCGTCTTCATCGACGGCCTCCGCCAGCCACCAGCGAGCGTAGTTCACCTCGAAAGCTGCGGGTACGCGGGCAGGTTCAATATCACCAGCAACGATAGAATCGACCAATGCCGCCAATCCAGCACCACGAGCCGCAGTTTGAGCATTGCGCCAAGCACACCAAGCATGCAAACCAGCGTGTGCGCTGTCCAGTTGGAGGGCGACACCGCCCATCTCATCAGGAGTAAGGTCAGCAAATGCGCGCTTCACCTCCTCAGGCTGGCCTGCGTAGCTACTGAAAGCGGTGACGGCAGCGTTCAATTCCGCAAGTCTCGCAAGCATCTGTTGGCAGGCATTACTGATAGCGCCTCCTTCGCTCAGCTCAGTTGCGTGTTCAGCCAGCACGCGGTGCAGCGCCTGGCGAATGGCATCGAGTGACATTGCGGGTAGGCAAAGCCCGGAGAGCGCAGCATGCAGTAACGAATGGAAGCGCAAGGCATCGGTGATGGCATCGGTGTCGGAATCCAGACCTGCCCATACACCAGCGCAATGGATATCGACAGCGGTAAGACCAGCTAGCCTGGTCTCTAGTGCGGCACGCTCTTGCAACTGGGTATACGCCTGGAGCAAGCGAGAACCACAGTGGCCTTCGGCGACAGCCGGATGAGCAGCTTGAAGGGCACCGCGCACCTTCAGGCACAGGCGCTCCTGCTCGAAGGCCAGCGCAGCACGGAGTAGCTCAATATCGGTTTCATGCCCCTGCCAGAGACCGTCGCTGGCTTCCATCAGCGGCGCGCAATCGGCAATCTGCCTATCTAGATCCTGTAAGGCTTTTAGCCGGCGCACCTCAGCAACCCAACGCTCCCCACAGTAGCCCTCGGCAGCTGGAGTCAGTCCATCCAGCGAGTAAGGGCGTTGAGCACGTGCGGCTTGCAGGCTAGCGTTGGCCAGCAGAGCGCTACGGGCATAGTCGGTGCGGGTCTTCTCTCCCGCCCACAGGCCCTCGACAGCCGCCCCCGGATTCACCTCGCCCACTTCGTCACGTAAACTCTTGATCCGCACCAGCGCCGCCAGATCCTCGGCGATGCGGGGTTCGTCAGTGCTTTCAATGACGGACTCCAGCGTGCTACGAACTTTACGTTTCCCTAACCAAGCCAGCGGCCAGAGAGCCTTTTCTGCCTTGGCCCAGTCGCGCTGAAGCAGCGTGATATTGAGTTGCGCGACGCCCGAGCCATACTTCACAGACAGACCGTCTCGCAGTTGCGCGATCTCCTCGATGCGCTGAATACCATGCTGTAGCTCATCGCTCACGGCAGTGGGCCATGCCGTACCCAGCTCAGCATGCACACGGCGATGCTGGTCCAGCAGATCCAGCGCATGACGCAGTTGGGCCTGTTGCTCGGGGGGCCAGACGGAGGGCATCCGGCTCGAGCTTTCGCGATGTTGGCCGAGTATCTCGGCTCCAGCCTTCAGCTCCGAGCAGAGTTCGGCACTCTGCGGCAAGACACTGAAACTCCAAGCTTTACCAGCCGCTTGCGGTAAGGCCTTGGCGATGACACCGAGCGATGAACGGACGTTGCGGTGCAGAACCGGAGTATCAAACCCCAGTTGCTCGCACAACTGACGAGAGGCAACGATGAGACGGTCGCAGGATTCACTCAGAATCTGTGCAGCGCGCACCATCTCCTGCTGCCAGCGCGCAGACCATTCGCTCAAATGTACTGGGGTCAGTGGTCCTGCATGGAGTGTCTGAGCCCCAACTGCCATGGCGTTGGCCTGCAATCTGCCCGCTAACTCGCGCAATGCAGCCAGAGCCTCTTCGTCGTGCTCCCGTGGCGAAGGCCAAGAGAAACGGAGATCGGGAATAGCTTCACCACCGACCACACTACCAATGGCCCGGTACACAGTCAGGCCATTGCCGTGTCTGTGGTGCAGGCGTTCGACGTAAGTCAACAGGTGTTCACGCACACGACTGAGTTGGTGGGCTTTAGCCGCCCAGTCAGCTGCATCCTCGCTGCGAGAGTCCCAGGATTTTTGCAACTGAGCCAATACATCAAGCTTGCGAGTCTTGTTGGAGTGCAGTTCGAGGCAGAACTCACCCAGGCCGACTTCACGAAGACGGCGGTAGACAACATCCAGTGCAGCAATCTTTTCGGCCACGAAAAGCACGCGTTTGTCTTCGGCCAAGCATTGGGCGATGAGATTGGCGATGGTCTGGCTCTTGCCGGTACCCGGTGGGCCGATGAGCACGAAATCTTTGCCTCTGGCTGCAGCCATCACGGCCGAGAGCTGAGAGGAATCGGCTGGCAGAGGGCTGAATACCTGCTGGGGCGTATAGTCAACATCAAGTCGGTGTGCATCCGGAAAGGGCACGGTCAACTGGTAGGGCTCGCGTGGCGTATCGATCAAGTGAGCCACCACGGGGGACTTGCGCAGGTCTTCAGAGCGCTCTGCCAGATCCTTCCACATCAGGTACTTGGCGAAGGAGAACATTGACAGCACAACGTCCTCGCTGACCTCCCATCCTCGAATATCCTTGATAGCGGCACGCACACGCTTCCAGATGTCAGCGATGTCCAGCCCGGAATCATCACGCGGGAGATCGCCCTGCGGCACGCCAAGTTCGAGCTGGAAGTCCTGGCGCAGCATTTCGACGAGCGTGGGGTTGAAACGCGGCTCGTCATCGTGCGCATGCAACGAAAATCCAGATCGAGCACTCTTGCGATCCAGCGTCACGGGCAGCAGGATCAACGGGGCCTTGACCCGGTGGTCTGGCTTGTCGGGCCGTGTCCAGACTAGGAAACCCAATGCAAGGAAGAGCGTATTGGCCCCCCCTTCCTGTAGAGCATTGCGGGCACCACGATAGAGATCGACAAGGCGATTCTCAAGCTCCTGCTCTTCGAGGCGAATGAAAACCTCGCGACGCTTCAAAGCGTCGGCCGCATGCGCCTTGCGCAAGTCCTCCAAGCTACGGGCTTCGTGCAATTGGAGGCTTCGTGGATCGCGGCCCTGCATCAAATCAGGACTGGGCAGTAATTTGAGTGTTTGCCCCTCGGCTACCGCATCTTCAAGGGCCGGCGCCGCCGCATCGAGTTGTAGCGCATTCTTGCCGCCCTTGAAATTGAGCAGAGCATTACGCAACGACAGGTCTAGTAGTTTGCGCTGCCAACGGGCCAGCCGATCCTTCGGATCCAATTCTGTACTAGGGACTTCCTGCACCACCTCGTCGGGCAGGTCGGGAGCATCCTCGAACGTGACTACTGCTTCGGCTTCATGAATAGGCTGGGCTTGTTCAGCCACTACCTGCCCCAAGGCCAGCGGCTTGATGCGCGACATGCGGGCACGCTTCACATCCACTACCAATTCAAACTTGTCGTCCTCACCCTCGGATAGCTGACGATCACCTTGAGATATGGCTTGGCTGAAGCTGACAGGGTGGCCTTGAGCCGCCAAGGTTGTCTCAAAAACAAGCATCTCCTGAAGCTGGAGGCGCTTGCGGACCGCCGTGATGTCGTCAACGACTACAGTAGAGAACGTTTCATCCCGCAACCACAGCCCCACAAAAGCATGACCATGTGTGAGGATCAAGAGCGGATTGAGGTTTGCCTGTTCCAAGCACGATGCAAACAGCAGCGTAAGGTCCAGACACGTAGCCAAGCCAGCATCAAGGATCTGTCCCGGGCTTCGCACCTTCTGCCCCCGGTGCTCAAAACTGGCTGGCGGCAGAGCATAGTGAAGCTTTCGTTGCAGAACGGCAGTCCATATCCCGGAGGCCAATTCCCAAGCGCGTTTGGCGCCGTGGGTATAACCATCAATGGAACCAGACTTGCCACCAGCCTGCAAAGCCTGAGCCGCAGCTTTGAGTACGTGATCGACGGCAGGATCATTGGGCTGCACAAAGGCAGCCACCATCTCCGGGACATAGCCAATACCGCCCCACTGATTACGGGCCAACAGTTCGACCACACGATCGTGCTGGGCAATAATCGTCTCGGGTTCCTTACGGCTTCTAAGCTCGAAACACAGTGTTGCGGGTTCAGCCTCAGTAAGGCGAGACAGCAGGGAGCCATCCAGTTGAACGTCCAAATCAGCGATGTGAAAGGTCTCGCCGGCACCGATCGTATCAATACTCCAAGTCCGAGGCTTCAGGAATGCAGGCTCGGAGGTTATGGTGATAGTCAATTCACTGATAGGAGCCAGTGTCTCATTGACAATTGCCAGCTCATGCAGCGCGGGGACCGAATTTTGGAAGTCGGCAAGATTTAACTTGTCAACAACAGCGACCTTTAGGTGAACTCCTGGCGCCGGCGAGACTGGGGTCGAGGATGTTTCGATGATTGGAGCTACCTCTTGCAGCTGACCCACTTCTTCGTTCATGCGCGGTTCTCTCTGAATCGTGTACTTAAGCGTGGAGAAAGAGGCCATCAGAAAGTCATGAACGCCGGCATGACTGGATTGCCTGGCAGGCCGTCGCCCGAAGACGCTCTGGCCAAATCCCTGCTCCTTCGAATCTCGGCCCCCTCGGACAAACGCACCGGTTTTTTCGATCATCGCATGCGCGCTTCATCCCCCCTATGCAACAGATCACTCGCCTCCAACAACGAAAACGTCAGCTTCGCTTTATTCCGGTCAAACATGTAGATAGCGCCCAAGGGCACTGCCGTCACTACCATTCCGCTCAGCACGGCAGTTACTTGGCTATTGAAGACATTGAGCATCGGGACGGGTCGAATTGCCTTGGAGATGACGTTGGCCACATAGACGCCCAGCACCGCGGATGCGGTTCCGAGCATGACGACTTTGATGCTTTCGAATTTGTTCTCGTCGTCGCTCAGGATCACTCGCACCGAGCGCACCACTGACAATGTGCATTCCCGAATGATCGAGAGCATGAATGCGGGCATCTTCACGATGAGGGAGATGAGTATTTGCGGGATGGCGCTGAGGGCTCCGGCCACGCCTCCGTCGATGCCCGCCTCTTTGGCTCGCGCCCAGATTTTCCGCTCATCGAAGCGGCGGGCCAGCTTGTCGGAAATGTTTTGCTTGCGCGCCTGTATATTGGCGAGCAGGCCGTTCTCGTCGAAGAATCGCCCGTTCTTCACGATGTCCTTGATCTCGTCGACAAAAATGTCGATGGTCTCAATGACGATGAGGCCTACGACCTGTTGTGCGGCCATGCGCATGCCTGCGCTGGCGCAAGTCAAACCGACCTCTTTCAGTGCATCCCGATGCTGTTGGTGCAGGCGCTCCTGGGCTTTTTCGTAGCGTGCCATGGCGTCCGACTCGCGAATGGAATACTCGTCATCGCCGATGGTGAGATGCAGCAGATCCGGGTTGTCTGCGTCGGCACGAAGCTCGCCTTTTTCCTTCTTGTACGCCAGGTAGTCGAGCAGATCTTTTGAATTCTTCGAGCCATTAACATGCTCATCCGCAAACGTCAGGTTGTCCCCGTTGTTCAGCAGTTCGATGATTTCATCGTCGTTTGTGGCAACGCGGAGCAGCCAGTCGTCGTAATACTGCTGCTTCGGGATGATGTGCTCGATATCCGTATCGTAGGGATTAAGCGGGGAATCCCTGTTGTAGCCATTTTCCAGGGGCTCCATCCCGTTCGCGCGAGCAGCAGCCCGTTCGTTGTTCATGCGCGCGAAGTTGGGATCGTCATGCAGGTTGTTTTCGGATTTGAACGTCGTGTAGCTATCCGACAGATTGGCGTAGCGGGCTTCGAGCTTGTTGTCGAGTCCGGCCATTACAGGAGCCAGACAAAATGCGGAGATGGCGCGCTGGAAAGCCTCGCGCTTGCACTGCTCGAAGATGTCGTCGATGTCTTGCGGTCGCGAGGGAAGCCGGTTGCGAATCCCTTCCACCATCTCGGCGGTGGTCTTGTCCACCTCAAATGTGGACTTGAAGTAGCTCGTGACCTTTTCTGCGCCGAGGTCCTTGTACTTACCGAATGTGTGAGCGTAGGTCTCGGAGCGCTTCAGCGCTTCTACATCGACCTCGGCAAGCTTCTTGTTGGCAGCTCTTACCAGTTCGGAGGCTCTGTCCTTGCCCGCAGTGAGATAGTCCCCTCCCCGCTCCAACACGCCATCCTTGAGGCCCGAAAGCTTGGCGCCCAGGTGTGCCTCACTGGCAGCCCCGATCGCTTTTTCAGTGGTCAACGCAATGGACTCCTTCAACCCAGCCCCCAGGTCCGCAATCTTTCCAAGTAGCCCCATCTGCTAAACCCTTGAATCGTGATCTCTTGAGGCTCCCACGGAATAACACATGAAAGCTATGAGGATTGTCCATGTTGGGCAGTGCGGAACTTCATTTTTGACAGCCATACCTCCTTGATGTGACAAGGCCCGGCGGATTGCCGGGCCTGCCAAGTTGGGCGTCAAACCTGTACTTCTGACTTCAGTGTGCGTACCTAGGTTGCTGTCGCCTCCTCCGCCTTCCCTGCCCTCGCCCGCGATTTCCGCTCCGACTTCTTCTTCAAGCCTAGCGCCGCGACCTGGTCCGAGTCCACGCCGTATTGCGCCTTGAACTGGTTCTTTACGCCGAGGATGGCGGCGTGGAATTCGTGCTGAATGGCGACGGCCGCGTCGCGGGCAGCGGCGTAGGTGTTCTGGGTGTGCAGTTCGGCGTCGAGGGCGGCCTGCAGTTTGTTGAACAGGGCTGAGACGACGTCGAAGCTGTAGTCGGTGTTGGCCGGCTTGTAGTCGGGGATGGCCTTGAAGGCGCGGTAGGTTTCGAGGTCAGCCAGGGTCACCTGACTGGGGAGCCGTTTCGAGAGCGGGTTTGCCATGAGTCCTCCTGCGTGTGGTTTGGAAGGGAATGCGAGGCTTGTTGCATTTATGTTAAATACCTATTTCTTATAACTCAATAGCATATTTTATGTTGCGCGGTGCACGGTCGATGTTGTCGCGTCCACATTCCATGTTCACCGCGTCGCATTCGATGTGGCGGTGTGAACATGCTTTGTTGTCAGGTGAACATGGCACCTTGAGCAGGCTGGTATCGAATGTGGCGGCAGGCGCATCGATCAAGGCGCTGGGCACATAAGATGTTGCGCTGGCCTTGCTCTACGAGCGGGCCGCCACATCGTTTGTGCACGCCGCACTCTTTACCGTGCACGCAGCTTGGCGTAGTCTGCGCGGCCAATCCTTTCGGCATACTCGGTCGACATCGACCGAGCGCCTTTCACTTTCGTCTGTTCCGGCCTTCTCCATCATGTCGCAGCACCTCGCGGTTTTCGATTTCGACGGCACGCTTGCCGATTCCTTCGATGCTTTTCTTGTGTGCCTCAACGAGGCGGCCAAGCGGCATGGTTTTCGGGGTATTGCGCCGGATGCAACGGAAGAGCCGCGCAAGATGTCGGGGCGGCAGTTGATGGATCACCTGGGGATTCCGTTCTGGAAGGTGCCGGCGATTGCGGTGGACATGCGGCAGCGGGTGCTGGCGCATATCGACATGGTGCGGCCCTATCCGGGCACGGCGGAGGCCTTGCAGGCAATTGCAGGCCAGGGCACGGCGCTGGCGCTGGTGACGTCCAATTCCCGCGAGGCGGTACATGCGGTGCTGGGGGCCGAGACCCTGGCGCTGTTTGCCCAGGTGCATTGCGGTGCGTCCCTGTTCGGCAAGCGTTTCAAGCTGCAGGAGTTGTTGTGGTCGAGCCGGCTGAAGCCGCAGCAGGTGGTGTACGTGGGTGACGAGATCCGCGATGCGGAAGCCGCGGCGGCGGTGGGCATGGCCTTCCTGGGCGTGGCCTGGGGTTTTACGCGGGCGGCGGAGTTCCAGAAGTATTGCCGGCATCCGTTGGTGGAGCGCATGGCCGATTTGCCGGCAGCCATTGCGGACGTGCTGCCGGGCTAGAACTGGCCCGTGGGGCTGCCGGACTTCCGCCTGGAAGTTTAAGCCGGCACCACCGTCGTTCCGCAACACAAGCCCAGGAAGATCGATGATGTTCAAATTCAATCGATCTGGCCGCGCGCGGAGCGATCCCCCTATACTGGCGCCGTGAGGTCAGACAACGGATCCCAAGTGCAAGAAGACCAGCCCAAAAGCTTGCTGCACCGCCTGCGTTGGCCCCTCGGCGGGTTACTGGTGGTCATTGTTGTCGGTGGCGGCGTGTTCGTCGCCGACGAGGTGAAGACGTCGCGCTTGCAGGCGCATTACCTGGCGCGCTACGCCGCCGACCTCAGCTATGCGGTGGTCGATGGCAGCAGCGACGCCATCCGCACACCGGCGCACGGCCCCTTCGACGAGCGCATGGGCTATAGCGAACTGCCCAAGATCGGCGCCCGCCTCGCGGCGCACGGCTTCCGGCTGACGCGGCAGGCGCACTTCTCCAACGCGCTGCTCGATTACACCAACCGCGGTTACTTTCCGCCCTACCGGGAGAAGACCTCGGCCGGCCTCACCGTCACCGATTGCCGCAACGAGACGCTGTACCGTTTCCGCTATCCCTTCCGGGCCTATACGGACTTCGCGGCGGTGCCGCCGCGCATCGCCCAGGCCCTGACCTTCATCGAGAACCGCGATCTGCTCGATGACGCCCGCCCCTTGATGAACCCGGCGGTGGACTGGGTGCGCTTCGGCCGCGCCGTGCTCGGCCGGGTCGGCCGCCTGGTCAATGAGGATTTCGATGCGCCGGGCGGCAGCACGCTGGCCACGCAGATCGAGAAGTTCCGCCACTCGCCGGACGGCGTGACGCCCAACAGCAGCGAAAAGCTGCGCCAGATGGTGTCGGCAAGCGTGCGCGCCTACCGGGACGGCGAGCAGACCCTGCCCCAGCGCCGCGACCTGCTGGTGGACTACCTCAACACGGTGCCGCTGTCGGCGGCGCCCGGCTTCGGCGAGGTCAACGGCCTCGGTGATGGCTTGTGGGTGTGGTTCGCCGCCGATTTCAACGAGGTCAATGCACTGCTCGCTGCGCCCGAGGATAGCGGCCCGCGCCTCGCTGCCCAGGGCCGTGCGCTGCGCCAGGTGGTGGCGTTGATGATCGCCCACCGCCGGCCGTCCTACTATCTCGCCCCCAAGGGCCGCGACAACCTCGGCCAGTTGTCGGCGAGCTACATCCGGTTGTTTGCCGACAACGGCATGATCGGGGCTGCGCTGCGCGATGCGGCCCTGGCCGAACCGTTGAAGTTCCGCGACATGGTGGCCAACCCGGCCCTGCTGCCGGCCGATGCGGGCAAGGGGGCAACGGCGATCCGCAACCGCCTGGCGGGCCTCCTCGACGCGTCGCTGTACGAGCTCGACCGCTACGATGCGGACGTGTCCACCACCCTCGACGGCACGCTGCAGCAGCGTGTGAGCACCTTCCTCGGGCGGCTCGACGAGCAGGAGTTCGCCCGCCAGCAGGGCCTGATCGGTGAACACATGCTCGAGACCGCCAACTGGGGGAAGGTGCGCTACAGCTTCAATCTGGTCGAGGGCACGCCGGGCAGCAACCGCGTGCGCGTGCAGACCGACACCACCGACCAGCCCCTCGACATCAACGAAGGCAGCAAGCTCGAACTCGGCTCCACCGCCAAGCTGCGCGTGCTGACCACCTATCTCGAGATCGTCGCCGAGTTGCGCCAGCGCTACGTGGACAAGACGCCGGCCGAGCTGCGCAAGCTGCAGATCGACCCTCACGACCACATCAGCCAGTGGGCCATCGACTACCTGGCCCGCACCAGCGACCGCAACCTGCCGGCCATGCTGCAGGCGGCCCTGGCACGCAACTACTCGGCCAGCCCGGGCGAGAGCTTCTTCACTGGCGGCGGCGTGCATACCTTCAACAATTTCCGCAAGGAAGACAACGGCCGCATGCCCACTGTGCGTGAGGCCCTGCAGGGTTCGATCAACCTGCCCTTCGTCCGCCTGATGCGCGACGTGGTCCGCTATTCCATGTACCAGGTGTCGGGCAGCACGGCGCAGTTGCTGCAGCAGGCCGACGATCCGCGCCGCGCCACCTATCTGGCCCGCTTCGCCGACAAGGAGGGGCAGGTCTTCCTGCGCCGCTTCTGGCACAAGTACCAGGGCATGAAGGCGGCCGACATCCAGGACGAGTTCCTCGACGGCCTGCGCCCCGGCGCCGACCGCCTGACCGCCGTCTTCCGCTATCTGTCGCCGCAGGCTTCACCGGAAGCCCTCGGAGCCTTCCTGCAGCAGCGCCTGGAGGGCGAAAAGCTCAACGCCGAGCGCATCGCCCGGCTGTACACCCGCAATGCGCCGGAAGCCTACGACCTGACCGACCGCGCCTACGTGGCCCGCGTGCACCCGCTCGAACTGTGGCTGGTCGGCTATCTGATGGCCAAGCCCGACGCCAGCTGGAGCGAGCTGGTCGAGGCCAGCACCGCCGAGCGCCAGGCCGTCTATCGCTGGCTGTTCCGCACCCGCTTCAAGGGCGCCCAGGATTCGCGCATCTTCACGCTGCTGGAGGTCGAGGCCTTCCTCGACATCCACCGCCGCTGGGCGCGCCTCGGCTATCCCTTCGGCCATCTCGTGCCCTCGCTGGCCACCGCCCTCGGCAGCTCGGGCGACCGCCCGGCGGCGCTGGCCGAGCTGATGGGCATCATCGAGAACGACGGTATCCGCCAGCCCACGCTGCGCATCGACAGCCTGAACTTCGCCACCGGCACCCCCTACGAAAGCCGCTTCGCCAGCGGTGGCGAACAGGGCGAACGGGTGATGGCGCCGGAAGTGGCCGCCGCGCTGCGCAGCGCGCTGTCGGAGGTGGTGGAAGGCGGTACGGCGCGGCGCCTGGCCGGCGCCTTCAAGCTCGCCGACGGCAGCACACTGGCGGTCGGCGGCAAGACCGGCACGGGTGACAACCGCATCGTGCTCGGCCGCGGCGCGGCCCGTGGCGTTGCGCTGAACCGGACGGCGACTTTCGTGTTCTATCTTGGCCCCCGCCATTTCGGCACGCTGACCGCCTACGTGATCGGTCCGGACGCTGCACGCTACCGCTTCACGTCGGCGCTGCCGGTGCAGATCCTGAAGTCGATGGGGCCGCTGCTGCTGCCGATGCTGGAACCCGGGGCGAGCAATCGCTGCCCCGCCCCGCCGGCCGCGCCCCGCAACGTGGTGGTTGCCTCAACGAACGCAGCAACCTCCGGCACGGCGGATAGCGCACCTCCGGCAAAGCCGTAATCGACGGAATCCTGCTTCGGAGAGGCCGGCGACGGCCCCTGCCGTGCACTACGCGGGCGCCAACTTCACCTACATCAAGGCCAGCTGCGACATTCCGCCGCAGACTGGCGCCCAGAGTCACTTCCCGTCAGCTGCTTCCATTCCATCCATGCTGCTTTCTCGTTTCACCCTTCGTTCTGTCGTCCGCAGTGGCCTTGCCACCCTGCTGGCCGTGCCAGCGCTGGCGGCCCATGGGGCCGACTGGCTGGTGAAGCCGGGCGAGTCGATCCAGGCCGCGCTCAACCGCGCAGCTGCCGGCGACACAGTGCACGTGGCCCGCGGCACTTACGCGGAGAACCTGCGTATCGACAAGCCGGTGAAACTGGTCGGCGACAGCCGCCCGACCCTCGATGGTCAAGGCCACGGCGACACGATCCGCGTGGTGGCCACCGATGTGAATATCGAGGGCTTCATCATTTCCAATTCCGGCGCCGACCTGGGCGCCCAGAACGCCGGCGTGTACATCCAGCCGGGCGCCGACCGCGCCCGCGTGGCGCATTGCGATTTCAGCTACACGCTGTTCGGGCTGTGGATCGAGAAGGCCCGCGACGTGCGGGTGGAATACAACATCATCACCGGCAAGCGGGACGTGGATTCGGCCCAGCGCGGCAACGGCATCGAGCTCTACAACAGCGCCGGCGCGCAGATCATCGGCAACCACATCAGCTTCGTGCGCGACGCGATCTACGTGGACATCACCAACCACGCGGTCTTTCGTGGCAACAAGATGCACCACAGCCGCTACGGCACCCACTACATGAACTCCCACTACAACCTGTGGGAGGACAACGAGAGCTATTTGAACCGCGGCGGCCTGGCGCTGATGGAGGTGCGCAACCTCACTGTGCGCAACAACAAGGCCTGGGGCAACTCGGACCACGGCATCATGCTGCGGACGATTCAGGATTCGGTGGTGGAGAACAACGTGGTGGCCGGCAATGCGCGCGGCTTCTTCATCTACGACGCCGAGTACAACACCCTGCGCAACAACCTGGTGGTGGATAACCAGGTGGGCGTGCACCTGTGGGCGGGCTCGGTGCGCAACACGGTGGAGGGAAACGATTTCATCTCCAACCGGGAGCAGATCAAGTACGTGGCCACCAAGGACGAGCCCTGGGGTGGCAAGGTGGGCAACCACTGGAGCAACTACGTGGGCTGGGACCGCAACGGCGATGGTCACGGCGACGTACCTTATGAGGCCAACGACATGGTGGACCGCCTGTCGTGGCGCCATCCGATGGTCAAGCTGCTGCTCGCCAGCCCGGCTATTCAAACTTTGCGCCTGATCGCCCAGCAGTTTCCGCTGCTGCGCGCCCCCAGCATCGTGGACAAGAATCCACGCATGCGCCCCGAACATTCCGACTGGAGAAACTGGCTTGGCAAGCACTATCGTTGAAGCCCGCGGTGTGACCAAGGACTTCGGCTCCGTACAGGCGGTGAAGGGGGTCGACCTTTCCATTGCCGCCGGCGAGCTGTTCGGCCTGATCGGCCATAACGGCGCCGGCAAGAGCACGTTGTTCAAGATGATGCTCGGGCTGATCCCCGCCACCCGCGGCGAGATCCGCCTGGACGGGGAGTCCGTGACCGGACCGCGCTTTCGGGATACGCGCCGCAAGATCGGCTACCTGCCGGAAAACGTCGTCCTCTACGACAACCTGACCGGCATCGAGACCCTGTATTTCTTCGCCGACCTGAAGGCAGTGCCGCGCAGCAGCTGTGCCGCGCTGCTGGAAAAAGTGGGCCTCGCCCACGCCGCCGGCCGGCGCGTGCGGGAATACTCGAAGGGCATGCGCCAGCGCCTCGGCTTTGCCCAGGCCCTGCTCGGCAAGCCGCGCCTGCTCTTCCTCGACGAGCCGACCACCGGCCTCGATCCGGGGGCGATCCGCGACTTCTACCGCATCCTGCGGGAGCTGCGCGACGAGGGGGTGACGATGGTGCTCACCTCCCACATCCTCGCCGAGATCCAGGAGCGCGTGGATCGGCTGGCGATCATGGAAGGCGGCGTGATCCGCGCGACCGGCACGGTGCAGTCCCTGCGCGAGGCGATGAACCTGCCGCTGACGCTGGAGATTGCCGGCGGCGCAGGCCTGCGCGAGCAGGTGGCGCGGGTGCTCGAAGGCCTCGCCATCGACGGCATCGACGATTCAGGCCACAGCCTGCACATCCGCCTGCCCCGCGAAGCCAAGATGCCCGCCCTCGCCCGCCTCGCCACCCTGGGCGAGACGCTGCGCGACCTCCATGTGCGTGAGCCGTCCCTCGAGGACGTGTTCTTCGGCTACCGGACCTGAACCATGTTCTCCATCGACTTCAGACAGATCGGCATCGTCGCCGGCAAGGAATTCTGGGACCGCATCCGCAACCGCTGGGTGCTGGCCGTGGCCGTGGTGTTCACGGTGTTCGCGCTGGTCATCGCCTATTTCGGCGCAGCCCAGCAGGGCACGGTGGGTTTCCACTCCATCGACGTGACCATCGCCTCGCTGGTCAGCCTGGTGATCTACCTGATCCCGCTGATCGCCTTGATCCTCGGTTTCGACGCCATCGTCGGCGAGCGGGAACGGGGCTCGCTGGACCTGCTGCTGACGCTGCCGATCACCCGCAAGGAGCTGATCCTCGGCAAGTACGCCGGGTTGGCCGGCGCGCTGGCCTTCTCGACCATCGCCGGCTTCGGCGCGGTGGGGGTGATCCTGTCGCCACAGCTGGACCTCAACGCGCTGTTCCACTACGCCGGCTTCATGGCCTCGGCGATCCTGCTCGGCTTCGCCTTCCTGAGCCTGGCGGTAATGCTTTCAGTGTTCGCCAGCGACCGCACGCGGGCCTCGGGCATGGCCATCGGCACGTGGTTCTTCTTCGTGCTGGTGTTCGACCTGCTGATCCTCGGTGCGCTGGTGGTCACCGCCGGCGACTACGGCGGCACGGTCTTCCCCTATCTGCTGCTGCTCAACCCGGCGGACGTGTTCCGCGTGCTCAACGTGTTCAGCCTGGACGAGGTGCGTACGCTGTACGGCCTCGCCACCGTGTTCCCCGAAGCCCTCAGCCATCCGGCCACCCTGGGCGGCGTGATGCTGGCGTGGATCGCCGGCCCGCTGATGGTGGCCATCTGGAGATTCGAACGATGAAACGCCCCTCCCCCTTCCGCGCCCTGCCACGCCTGGCCGCCGTGCTGCTGGCCTGCGGCCTGCTGACGGCCTGCGGCCAGAGCGTCGATAGCAAGGTCGCCCCGACGGAGATCGGCAAGGACACCTTCTGCGCCCTCGACGGCATGCTGCTCGGCGACTATCCCGGTCCCAAGGCGCAGATCCACTTCGCCGGCCAGCCGGAGCCGGAGTTCTTCTGCGACACGATGGAGATGTTCTCGATCTACCTGAAGCCGGAGCAAGCCCGCAAGGTGGCCGCGATCTACGTGCAGGACCTCGACAAGACGACCTGGGAGGAGCCGAAGGGCGCGTGGATCGACGCCAAGACGGCCTTCTACGTGGTGGGTTCGAAGAAGCGCGCCGCGATGGGCCCGACGCTGCCCTCCTTCGGCACCCGCGAGGGGGCGCAGAAGTTTGCCGCCGCCGAAGGCGGCAAGGTCGTCGCGTTCTCCGAAGTCACCCCCGACATGGCCCGCCTGGACGGCGGCGCGTTGCACGATCAAAGGATGTAAGCCCGATGGACAATTTCTACGACAAGGTTCCCGCCGAGCACGCATTGGAGATCCAGCGCGTGTCGCGCCTGATGTACGAAGTGCGCGCCGCCCGCGACGACATGCTGGCCCGCCTCGGCGCGGCGGATGCCGAGCAGGCGCTGGCTTGCATCGTCGACGGCCAGCTACCCGAGCATCCGGGCTACGAACACTATCTGTCGGTGCGCATCCTCAACGGGCTGCACAACCAGGTGCGCGCCGAGCTGGCCGCCCTCGTCAAGGAGGCCCAGGAACAATGAACCTGCATCTGGAACTCGCCGCCCGCGTGGAAGAAGACCTTGGCGCCCATCTGGAATCGGCGCCGGAGATCAAGCTGGATGCGCTGATCCTGCGCCTGGACAACGGCGTGGTGATGGAGGCCCGCATCGCCGCCCCCGACGCCTATGCCATCGCGTGGGCCTGGGGCGAGGCGGAGCTGCGCATCGACACCGCGCCGGTGCACAAGGATCTGGCCACCTGGCCCAACCACCTGCACGCCGCCGACGGCAATCTGCAGCACGATCCGCTGACGGTGTGCGGCGCGGCCCCGTGGGACAACCTGCGCGCGGTGCTCGATGCGGTGCTTGCCGACCCGCTGCTCGAACGCAAGTCCGCCCCTTAAGCCCCAAGGAGCTTCGTCATGCTTTCTCGCTTGTCCCCTGCCCGCCTCGCCGCACCGCTGCTGGCGCTGGCCCTGTCGATGCCGGCCTTCGCCGTCGATCTCGCCGCCCAGGCGATCCCGCGCGCGGCGCGCTGCCCGGTGTGCGGCATGTATCCGGCACGCACGCCCCAGTGGGCGGCGCAGATCGTCTTCAATGACCAGAGCGCCAGCCATTTCGATTCGCCGGTGGACCTGTTCCGCTTCCTCAACAACATGGTGTTGTTCGACAAGCAGCACAAGCCGGCGGACATCGGCGCGATCTATGTGGCGGACTACGAGCGCAAGACGCCAGTGGATGCGAAGAAAGCTTTCTTCGTGCTCGGCTCGAAGGCCACCGGGCCGATGAACGATCCCAACCTGCCGGCATTCGCTACCCGCGAGGCGGCGGAAGCCTTTGCCAAGGCCCAGGGCGGCAAGGTGCTGGCCTTCGGCGAGGTGACGCGGGACGTGATCAAGAGCCTGAACAGCGGCGGGCACCACCACTAGGCGCCGCCCGCCGCGGGCGGCTTACAACAGGTATTGCTCGATGCGGCTCACCGGCGCGTTGCGCAGCAGGTAGAGCTGCGGATTGACGCGCTCCGCCGATTTGCCGTTGAGGGTGATCGGCACCGGCTCCCGGTCGAGGATGCACAGGCGGCGGCTGACGCAGTCGGCCCGCCACGGGGGCAGCGCGGTCTTGCCACGCTCCTCCACCGCGATGCGGGTGAGATGGAACTGGTCGGCGGGCTTCTCCTTGTCCACGCGGGCGCGGATGGCGTCACGCGCCTTGTCGAGGCTGCCTTGCTGCACGCACAGGTCGTACAGCGCCGCCAGGCAGCGCACGTTGTCGATGCGGATCGGGTTGAGGCCATGCAGCCACGACAGCGCGGCGATCAGCTTGCGGCCATACACGTCATAGGCGTACTGCAGGGTCTCGGTGTAGAAGGCCGGGACACGGCCCACCGCCTGCAGCGCGGCCTTCCAGGCCGGGTCGAAATCGGTCTTGCGCCCACCACGGGACAGGGCGTCGGCCCAGGCGACCTGCTTGGCCAGGCTGGGCAGCTTGAGCATGGCCTGCCACTCGGGCCACAGCTTTCCGAAACAGGCCTTGAGCGCCGCCTCGTCGCGCACCGCGAAGCGTTTGAAGAGTTCCTGCAGCGTGCCGGTCTTGAGGTTGACCTGCAGCGGCCCGAAGGACAGGCCGGCACCGTCGAAATTGCCGGTGACCTGCTGGAAGGGATCGCCGCTGGTCTCGAAGGCGGCGGTGACGCGCAGCGCGTTGGCGATGGCGAGTTCCGGGCGCACCGCCGGCAGCGCGGCGGGATCGGGCATTTCCAGGTAAACCAGCTTGCCTTCCTGCTCGACGCGCTGGAAATGCCCTTCCTGCGCGAGGCGGGAGGCGGACTTGGCGAGTTCTTCCGGCTTGGCGCAGGTGACCCACACGAAGCGCCCTTCCAGCCCCTCGCCATGGCCGTCCACCGGCAGCACCGAGGCGATCTTCAGCGGCATGCCGATGGCGTCGCGCAGCACCTGCACGGAGCCGACCAGCTCCCGGTGGATGTGCACGCTACCGTCCGGCCGGGCGTACTCGCGCAGCTGAAAACTCGGCGTCACGCTGCCCGCCGCCGGGCCGCCCACCAGGAAATCGTTCTCGTACTTGAATCGTGTCGCCATCTCGCCCTCGTCCGGTTGGTACCGGCACGCTAGGCCGGCGTCATCCAAAATTAGACGAGACGCATCGAAGTGCCAAGAAATATGCGCGTTGTTTTGCTATGGGGTGTCCTTGGAATGGACGACGCGGAAGCGCCGCCCGTCCCAGTACAGCAGCATGTCGATGCCGGCCTCGCTGCCGAGCAGGATGCCGTCGCCCCGCCAACGCGGCGCAAAGGCACGCCACGCCTCGGCCTGCGGCGCATCCTGGGGCAGCACCTGCAGCGGCGCGGGGCTCTCTTGCCAGATCGGGGTGGAGAAGAAGCGGCGGTTCTGGATCAGCGTACAGCCGGCGTGGCGATCCACCACCAGCATGAAGGCCACGCCGGCATTGCGGCGCAGGCGGGCATTCCACGGGTCCCAGGCCAGCGCAGGGATGGCCGCGCGGGACTGGCGGCGCACCCACAGGCGGTCGGGCGTGCCGTCGCCGTCGAAGTCGCCGGTCAATACGCTGGTGCCGTCCGGCGGACCTGCCTTGCACGGCGTGGCGGCATGGGTGGGAACAGAGATCGTCAACAGGGCGGCCAGGCCGCCGCACAGCAGCGTTCGATATGTCATGCCTTGGGCAGGTGCAGCTTCCATTTGTCCAGATAGGGCGTCGGGTCGATGAGGTCGGCTCTACGCAGGAAGGGGATGCCATCCGCGCGTCGGGCGGACTCGTCCTCCCCCACGGTCAGGCGGCCGCTGGCGGTACCCGCGTACATTTCCAGGTGCAGCATGGCGCTCGGTACGCTGACGCCGACCAGGTGCCCGACCTTGGCGATGAACTGGCCGGCAGTCACCCGCTCGCCCTTGCGCAGCGGCGAGCCGGGCTGGATCTCGCCGTAGCGGATCAGGAAATCCCCATGGTCGATCTCCAGCGCGTCGGTTTCCGCATAGAAGGCGTAGGGGTCGCGCACCACCACGCCGGCACAGACCGCATGGACGGTGGTGCCAATGGGGGCATACAGATCGCAGCCAGCGTGGGCGCGGGCGCCGCTGCTGCGGTTCGAGCCATAGGCACGCGGCGGCTGGATCCAGTCTGCCCTGGGCAGGATCGGCAGCGGAAAATACGCTTCATCGGATGCACCGCCGCCGCCATCGACGCGGCCGGCGGCCATCAGCAGGCGCTGCCAGTCCTGGCTCTGCACAGCAATCAGCCCCGTCGGTGCCAGACCGGACAAGCGCTGGAAGGCCTTGATCGCTGCGACCGTGGCGGAGTCCTTCGGTGGCCGGGCAATGCCGCCGTCGATGCCCCTGGGGTCGATGGCCGGCTGGGCCAGCCGGCCGGCGGCTCCGGTCAGCAGGGTCTGGACGACGATCACATCGTCCTTGTGGTTCTGGGCGCCCCGCTCCCACGCCCCGACCGATGCACTGATATCCATACGGCTTTCCTCCTGGTCCGTCCGGCGGCACGCAGAGTGCCCACGCCACCATCCGAGTACTCAGCATAGCCTGCCCGACAAGGCTGTCACCCATCGGCACCGTGCCGGGGCCCTGTGCAGGCGAAAAAAAAGCCACGACAGTGCGTGGCTTTTTCTGGTGAGACGCGAAACCCGATCAGAGGTTCTCGAGACGCAGACGAATCACCTTGCCGGCCACGGAGTCGAGGCTCTCGATCTTGGCGATGGCGGTATCCACGTTCTTCTCGATGGTCAGGTGGGTCAGGATGATGATGTCGGTCTGGGACTCGCCCTCTTCCGGCTCACGCTGCAGCATGGCGTCGATGGAGATGCCCTGATCGGCCAGGATGCGGGTGATGTCGGCCAGCACGCCCGGCTTGTCGAGCACGCGCAGGCGCAGGTAGTAGCTGGTCTCGACTTCGTCGATCGGCAGCACCGGCACATCGGTGATCTGGTCCGGCTGGAAGGCCAGGTGCGGCACGCGGTGTTCCGGATCGGCGGTGTGCAGGCGGGTGACGTCGACGAGGTCGGCGATCACGGCGCTGGCGGTCGGCTCGGCACCGGCGCCCTTGCCGTAATACAGCGTGGCGCCGACGGCGTCACCCTGCACCAGCACGGCGTTCATCGCGCCTTCCACGTTGGCGATCAGGCGCTTTTCGGGGATCAGCGTGGGGTGCACGCGCAGCTCGATGCCCTGCGGACGGCGGCGGGCGATGCCCAGCAGCTTGATGCGGTAACCCAGTTGCTCGGCGTACTTGATGTCGGCCGCTTCGAGCTTGGTGATGCCTTCCACGTAGGCCTTGTCGAACTGGACCGGCACGCCGAAGGCGATGGAGGCCATCAGGGTTGCCTTGTGGGCAGCGTCCACGCCTTCGATGTCGAAGGTGGGGTCGGCTTCGGCGTAGCCGAGGCGCTGGGCTTCCTTGAGCACGTCGGCGAAGGGCAGGCCCTTGTCGCGCATCTCGGACAGGATGAAGTTGGTGGTGCCGTTGATGATGCCGGCCAGCCACTGGATGCGGTTGGCCGAGAGGCCTTCACGCAGCGCCTTGATGATGGGGATGCCACCGGCGACGGCAGCTTCGAACGCAACCATCACGCCCTTCTTCTGGGCGGCGGCAAAGATCTCGTTGCCATGCACGGCCAGCAGCGCCTTGTTGGCGGTGACCACGTGCTTGCCGTTCTCGATGGCCTTCAGCACCAGTTCCTTGGCGACGCCGTAACCGCCGATCAGCTCGACGACGATGTCGATCTCGGGGTCGGTGACCACCGAGAAGGCGTCGTCGGTGATGCGCACGTCGGCGCCCGCCACGCTCTTCGCCAGTTCCAGGTTCTTGTCGGCCACCGCAGTAATTCGGATCGGCCGGCCGGCACGGCGGGTAATTTCTTCTTCGTTGCGCTTGAGAACGGTAAAGGTGCCACCGCCTACGGTGCCGATGCCCAGGAGGCCAACATTGATGGGTTTCATGTGTCTGGTGAAGGTAAGGGTCTAGGGGTGAAATCAGGTGCCGTGCCGTTTGCGGTAGCTTTCGAGGAAGCGGGCGATGCGGGCGATGGCGAGTTTGAGGTCTTCCTCGTGGGGCAGGAAGACCAGACGGAAGTGGTCCGGGCTCGGCCAGTTGAAGCCGGTGCCCTGAACCAGCAGCACGCGCTCGGCCTCCAGCAGTTCGGCGATGAACTGCTGGTCGTCCTCGATCGGATAGATCTTGGGATCGAGGCGCGGGAACATGTACAGCGTGGCCTTCGGCTTGACGCAGCTGACACCCGGGATGGCGGTGATCAGCTCGTGGGCCAGGTCGCGCTGGCGACGCATGCGGCCGCCGGGGGAAACCAGATCTTCGATGCTCTGGTAGCCGCCGAGGGCGGTCTGGATCGCATGCTGGCCGGGCACGTTGGCACACAGGCGCATCGAGGCCAGCATGTTGAGGCCTTCGATGTAGTCGGCCGCCGGACGCTTGTCGCCGGACACCACCAGCCAGCCGGCGCGGTAGCCGCAGGAGCGATAGTTCTTGGACAGGCCGTTGAAGGTGACGGTCAGCACGTCTTCCGACAGGGAGGCAATGGAGGTGTGCTCGACGCCGTCGTACAGCACCTTGTCGTAGACCTCGTCGGCGTAGATGATCAGGCCGTGCTCACGGGCGATCTGGACGATGGCCTTGAGGGTTTCGTCCGGATAGACGGCACCGGTCGGGTTGTTCGGATTGATCAGGACGATGGCGCGGGTGTGCGGGCTGATCTTGGCGCGGATATCGGCCAGGTCGGGCAGCCACTCGTTGGCCTCGTCGCAGATGTAGTGCACGGGGGTGCCGCCGGAGAGGCTCACCGCGGCGGTCCACAGCGGGTAGTCGGGGGCTGGGACGAGCACTTCGTCGCCGCTGTTGAGCAGCGCGTTCATGGCCATCACGATCAGTTCGGAAACGCCGTTGCCGACGTAGATGTCTTCCAGCGTCACACCCTTGATGCGCTTCTGCTGGGTGTAATGCATGATCGCCTTGCGGGCCGAGAAGATCCCCTTGGAGTCCGAGTAGCCTGCTGCGTTGGGCAGGTTGCGGATCATGTCGAGCTGGATTTCTTCGGGGGAGTCGAAGCCGAACGCGGCCAGGTTGCCGATGTTCAGCTTGATGATCTTGTGGCCCTCGTCCTCCATCTGCTTCGCCTTTTGCAGCACGGGGCCGCGGATGTCGTAACAGACGTTGGCGAGCTTGTCGGACTTGCGGATAGGTTGCACGGCGGTTTCCGTTTCCTTACTGGTGAGCGCGGGCTGCTCGTTGACAACCCGCAATTTGGCTTGGCGGCTCATGGTCATGGCCCCGTCAGGGACGATCGGTGATGAAACCCGGTCGGGTGCCCGGCGACGCAAAGCTATAATGTTACCCAAGCCACCCGGACCGGGCAAATCCGCGTCCAATCAATCAGTAAGAGTGCCCACTGCAGAGAAGCCGCCCATGAAACTCCACCTCGACAAGAGCGAGCAATACAACACCATCGCCCGCTACGACGCCCGCCACGTGATGGTTTCCGATACCCGTTACGAAGCCAGCGTGATCGTGATGCCCGAGCGCATCGAAACCGACTGGCACGCCGGCGGTTTCGATGCGCTCGACGAAGCCGCCTTCCAGCGCCTGGCCACGCTGGGCTGCGAGATCCTGATCCTCGGCACCGGCATGAAGCAGCGCTTTCCACAGCCGCGCCTGATGCGCGCGCTGATCGAGGCCCGCATCGGGCTGGAGGTGATGGATCTGGGCTCCGCCTGCCGGACCTACAACATCCTGGTAGCGGAACATCGTAACGTGGCCGCAGCACTTCTGTTCGATCCGGAGTGAATACCCTTCATATGCCTGGATGCATTGCCAGGCCTGCATCTTGGGATTAGGCTGACGCCGGAATAGTCAATTTCCGGAGAAACCATGCTTGACCAGGCCGCACCCGATTTCAGCCTGCCCGCCACCGGCGGGCAGACGCTCACCCTTTCCGCGCTGAAGGGCAGCAAGGTGGTGCTGTATTTCTACCCGAAGGACAGCACCCCGGGCTGCACCACCGAGAGCCAGCAGTTCCGCGACCTGCACCCCGAGTTCCTGGCCGCCGGCACCATCGTGCTGGGCCTGTCGCGGGACGGCCTCAAATCCCACGAAAACTTCCGCACCAAGCAGGCCCTGCCCTTCGACCTCGTCTCCGACCCGGACGAGACCGCCTGTACGCTGTTCGGCGTCATGAAGCTGAAAAACATGTATGGGAAACAGGTGCGCGGGATTGAACGCAGCACTTTCGTCATTGACGCCGACGGCGTGCTGCGCCGCGAATGGCGCGGCGTCAAGGTCCCCGGCCATGCCCAGGAGGTGCTCGACTACGTGAAAACCTTGTAAGGCAGGAACTGCTCCATCCCCTTCCACGACCGACGAGAAGACCGACATCATGGCTACCCGACGCCCTGCGAAGTCCAAGACCCCCGCTACCAAGCTTTTCGTCCTCGATACCAACGTGCTGATGCACGACCCGACGAGCCTTTATCGCTTCGAAGAGCACGACATCTTCGTG
Organism: Zoogloea sp. GDB6; assembly: GCF_056724105.1. Taxonomy (NCBI): domain Bacteria; kingdom Pseudomonadati; phylum Pseudomonadota; class Betaproteobacteria; order Rhodocyclales; family Zoogloeaceae; genus Zoogloea; species Zoogloea sp. GDB6. The sequence continues at coordinate 3,418,189 of NZ_CM161497.1, forward strand.
CCGATGATGACCCTCGAGGAGCTCGACTCCAACAAGAAGGGCATGTCCGAGGTTGCCCGCAACGCACGCCAGGCCAGCCGCACCCTCGATGAGATCGTGCAGAGCTGCCCGGAGGGAATCGAAGCCGGCATCAGCCTGCTCGGCCCTTCCAGCGAGCTCGCCAGCGGCCGCCTGTTCCTGCAGACCGAGGCTATCAACAGCCAGCTGCCGGCAGCGCTGCCCACCTCCAAGGGCGACAACCAGATCCTCGCGGTGGTGATGTACCTGTTCGAGAAGTTCGACCGGAAGCGTTCGGTGATCCTCGTCTCGAAGGACATCAACATGCGCATCAAGGCCCGTGCGCTGGGCCTGGAGGCGCAGGACTACTTCAACGACAAGGTCCTCGAAGACACCGACCTGCTGTACACCGGCACCAAGGAGATCGATACCGCCTTCTGGGACGCCAACGGCAAGGACATGGAGTCGTGGAAGCAGGAAAGCCGGACCTATTACAAGATCAAGGGCCCGGACGCACCGGACATGCTGGTCAACGAGTTCGTCTACCAGGAGGGCGAGCAGCCGCTGCAGGCCTGGGTCAAGGACAAGGCCGGCAAGACCGTCACCCTCGAGACGCTCATCGATTACTCCCACCAGAAGAACAACGTGTGGGGCATCACCGCCCGCAACCGGGAGCAGAACTTCGCCCTCAACCTGTTGATGAACCCGGAGATCGATTTCGTCACCCTGCTCGGCCAGGCCGGCACCGGCAAGACGCTGCTGACGCTGGCCGCCAGCCTGACCCAGGTGCTGGAGACCAAGCGCTACTCCGAGATCATCATGACCCGCGTCACCGTGCCGGTGGGCGAGGACATCGGCTTCCTGCCGGGCACGGAAGAAGAGAAGATGGCCCCGTGGATGGGCGCGCTGGAAGACAACCTGGACGTGCTCAACGGCACCACCGGCGAGGGCGGCGAATGGGGCCGCGCAGCGACCCGCGACCTGATCCGCAGCCGTATCAAGATCAAGTCGCTGAACTTCATGCGCGGGCGCACCTTCATCAACAAGTTCCTGATCATCGACGAGGCGCAGAACCTGACGCCGAAACAGATGAAGACGCTGATCACCCGTGCCGGCCCCGGCACCAAGGTGGTGTGCCTGGGCAACATCGCGCAGATCGACACGCCCTACCTCACCGAGGGTTCGTCGGGCCTGACCTATGTGGTGGACCGTTTCAAGGGCTGGCCGCACTCCGGCCATATCACGCTGCAGCGCGGGGAACGCTCGCGGCTTGCGGACCACGCGGCGGAAGTCCTATAAGTAGTACGCTGTACGCGGGACGGACTGCTTGCTCCGGTTCGTCCCGCCATGCCCCATCCGGGGTTTTCACAAAAATAACGCGGATCCGGCTACGGGGAGAAAAATCCGATGAACGAGACAACACAAGACATTTCCGCCACGCCCCGCCTGACGGGCATCACGGTTCTCGCCGCGGAGGACGACGAGATCAACCAGATCGTATTGGACGATGTCCTGCGCTACGAGGGTGCCCAGGTGGAGATCGTCGGCACCGGGCGCGCCGCAGTGGACCGCGTCACCGAAGCCGGCCCCAAGACCTTCCAGTTGGTGCTGATGGACATCCAGATGCCCGAAATGGACGGCTATGAAGCGGCCCGGCGCATCCATGCCCATTCACCGGACTTGCCCATCATCGGCCAGACGGCCAATTCGGGCGCCGAAGAACAGGCGCGCTGCCGTGCCGCCGGGATGAGTGCCCAGATCAGCAAACCCATCGACCCGGAAGCCCTGGTCACATTGATCCGCCGGCACACCCTGGAGCGCTCGGCCGGCACCATAGACTGGCAGGCGCTGGAGGCGCGCTTTCCGGGCAAGGCCGACTTCATCCGCCGCCTGCTCGGTGTGTTCATCCAGAGCCAGACCCCGACGGTGGCGACGCTGCGCGCAGCCGCAGCCAGCGGTGATATCAGCGCGATCGCGCCCATTGCCCATCCGCTCAAGAGCTCGTCCGGCAACATCATGGCCAATGCGCTGATGGCCCTGGCACTACGCGCCGAACAGGCCTCCCGTCAGTCCCAGCCCGAGGCGCTGACGCTCGCCGAAGAGCTTGCCACGGCCCTCGAGGCGACATTGGCCGAAATCGCCGTCCGCCTGGACTCGTGAATCCGCAGTTCAGGCATCCGCCTGAACTGCCCCGTCCCTCAGACTGCGGGCCACGCTGGCCAGCGTGGCCCGATCCAGCTTGTTCACAGGTTGCACGCGGGCCTGATCGGCCCGCCGGTACAGCCCCTCACCACCACGCCGGTAGGCCGGATCATAGTGATCGACGATCAGCTTTTCGGCCAGCTGCCGCCATTCACCGGCCATCACCAGCGCCTGCCATTCGCCGACCTGCTTGTGCCCGTGCTGACCCACCAGGCGCTCCAGCTTGGCGTTGAAATCGACGGGATCGGCGATCAGGCTGGTGTAACGCTCGAGCAGATGATCCACCCGCGCCGGCAGCGCGGCTTCGATGCGCACGCAATCGCCGTCACGCAGACGTTCGAAGAGTTCAGGCGGAACATGCAGCCGGCCGACGCGCCGGCTTTCCGACTCCGCCCACACCGGGCGGGCCGGATCGAAAGTCCGTAGCTGCGTCCACAGGGCCGTTTCGAATGCCTTCTGGCCGGGCTGCTCGCTGTTCGGCTCGGCACCGAGCACCGAACCCTTGTGGTTGGCCAGCGCCTCCAGATCGATGACCTGCTCCCCCGTCGCCGCCAGCGCCTCCAGCAGCGCCGTCTTGCCGCTGCCCGTCGGGCCGCACAGAATGCGGAACCCCAACTTTTCGGGAAGACTTGCCAGGTCTTCCAGCACGCGCAGACGGAAACTCTTGTAGCCACCGTCGAGGCGCCGCGCGCCCCAGCCGACCTGCCCGAGCACCAGCGTCATCGCGCCGCTGCGCTGGCCCCCCCGCCAGCAGTAAATCAGAGGTTTCCAGCCCTTCGGCTTATTGAGAAAATGGGTCTCGATGTGCTGCGCGATATTGCGCGACACCAGTGCCGCCCCCACCTTCCGCGCCTCGAAGGGCGAGACCTGCTTGTAGAGTGTGCCGACACGGACCCGCTCCTCGTCATCCAGCACCGGGCAATTGATCGCCCCCGGAATATGGTCTTCGGCGTATTCGGCCGGCGAACGGACGTCGATGATCTCGTCGAACTCTTCGAGCCGGTCGAGGCTGGCGGAAAATGGGGCGGGATGGGACACGTTGGAAACGACTGGAAAAGACAGGAAACAGAGATGACCGAAGCCCCCCTGCGACTCACCGAATTGTCTCACGGCGGCGGATGCGGCTGCAAAATCGCCCCCGCCGTACTGAGCGAAATGCTCGACCACATGCCGGCCGCCCAGCCCTTCGCCAACCTGCTGGTGGGCACCGAAACGGCCGACGACGCCGCGGTGTGGCGCCTCAACGACGAGCAGGCCTTGATCGCCACCACCGACTTCTTCATGCCGATCGTGGACGATCCTTACGACTTCGGGCGCATCGCCGCCACCAACGCGCTGTCGGACGTCTACGCGATGGGCGGCACACCGATCATGGCGCTGGCCATCGTCGGCATGCCAGTGAACAAACTGCCGCTGGCCGCCATCGGGCGTATCCTCGAAGGCGGCGCAGCGGTCTGCGCGGACGCCGGCATTCCGGTAGCGGGCGGCCACAGCATCGACTCGCCGGAGCCGATCTACGGCCTCGTTGCCCTCGGCATCGCCCATCCGGACGTGATCAAGCGCAACCGGGACGCCCGCGAGGGCGACGTGCTGATCCTCGGCAAGCCCCTTGGCGTCGGCATCCTCGGCTCAGCGATGAAGAAAGGCGTACTGGATACCGACGGCTACGCGCAGATGGTTGCCACCACCACCCGCCTCAACAAGGTGGGTCCGGCGCTGGCCAAGCTGCCGGGCGTACATGCGTTGACCGATGTCACCGGCTTCGGCCTGCTCGGCCACCTGCTGGAGGTGTGCCGCGGCGCCGGCCTGGGTGCGACGGTAGAAGCCGGCGCCCTGCCCATCATGCCGGCGGCAATCCCGTTCGCGAAGCAAGGCATCGGCCCCGGCGCCATCGCCCGCAACCTGGCGAGCTGTGGCGACGACGTGCTGTTTGCCGATGGCGTAGCGGAGTGGCAGCGTAGCGTGATGGCCGACGCGCAGACCAGCGGCGGCCTGCTGGTGGCCTGCTCGCCCGAGACCGTCGATACGGTGCTTGCGACCTTCCGTGATGGCGGCTTCACGGAAGCCGCCATCATCGGGCAGGTTCATTCAGGGGCTGCTCAGGTTACGGTGCGCCCCTGATGTACAACCGGCGCATGGTCAGGGTTCGCGAATCGACTCGTCGAGTGCCTTGACCAGCGGCCACACCAGATAGGACATGACGCTGCGCTTGCCGACCACGATTTCGGCGCTCAGCGTCATGCCCGGCAGGAGTCGGGCATGCTCGGGCATCCTCTTGAGTTGCCCGCCGTCGAGACGCAGCCGACTGGTATAAAACGCCGTGGCAGAGCCCGCCGCTTCCTTACGGAAGGCATCTTCGCTGATGGTCCGCAACTGCGCCGGCACCGTTCCATGGCGCTGGAACGGATAAGCGTCGAACTTCAGATGCGCCGTATCGCCCACCTTCAGATAACCCACATCCATGGAGTCCACCTCCACCTCGGCCTCCAGCGCAGCGCCTAGGGGCACCAGGGTGAACAGCGGCTCGGCCTCCTTGGCGACTGATCCCTGAGACAGCTTGGCGATCTCCAGCACCACCGCATCCGACGGGGACGACAACACGACCATCCGGTGGCGTTTCCCGGCCTTCTGCAACTGCTCGGCGACGGCATCCCGCTCGCGCGAGACGGCCAGAACCTCCTCCATCAGTTTCTGACGCCAGCCCGTTTCGAAGGAGGCCTTCTCCGCCTCCTGGGCCGCCAGCTCTCTCCTCAGCTCGGCATCTTTGTTGGTGGCGAGCTGGAGGCTCCGCTCCGCCTCCAGCAACCTGTCCTGAGCGTCGAGCAGACGCGAGCGCACCGCGTACTTCTCCGCGACGAGTTGCTCCTGCATCGCGGCCATGTCCTTCAGCACCTTGACCCGCGATGCCAGGACCTGTTGGTCACGGCGATTCGTCTCCATTGCCGCGCGGGTCTGTTCGATCGTTTCGCGCAGCTTGCGAACCTGCGCGCCATAACTCGCCTGCCGCTCGCCCGAGAGGTCGACCTGAAGCCGGCTGTCCGCATCAGCGCCTTCGGGCTTTCCGACCTTGCGGCCGGCGAGGCTGCCCTCCAGTTGCTCCAGCTGATTGTTCAGGCTGTGCAGACGGGTCCGCAATTCGGCTTCGTCCGCGGCGGTGAAGGTCGGATCCAGGGTCGCCAGCGGCTCGCCCTTCCTGACGATCTGTCCTTGGCGCACGTTGATTTGCTGGATGATCGACGTCTCCAGGGGTTGCACCACGATGTTGGGCAACGGCGTCACGAGGCGACCGCGGGCGACCACCACCAGATCGACGTCGGAAACCACCGCCCACACGACGAAGCACAACAGCGCGGCGAGCAGCGCGTGCAGCGTGATACGGGCGCTTCTGGGAAGCGGCCGCTGCTCGACCTCGTCCGCATCGGGCAGAAAATCGACGGCGGCCTCTTCCGAGCCAGCCTGTTTCTTGCGCATCCAGCTCATAGGTGGCTTGTCTGTTGATTCCAAAGTTGCTGATAGGTCGTGCAGCGCGTCAGCAGTTCCTCGTGGCGCCCGCAATCCGTCAGACGCCCCTGGTGCATCACCAGGATGGCATCGGCGTTCACCAGGGTAGAGAGACGGTGAGAGATCATGATCACCGTACGTCCGACGACAATCTGGGAAAGATTGCGGATGAAGATGGCCTCGCTCTCGGGATCGAGGGCGCTGGCCGCCTCGTCGAGAATGAGGATGCGCGGCTTGGGCAGCAGGGAACGGGCAATGGAGAGGCGCTGCTTCTGACCACCGCTGAGGTTGGAGGCGTTCTCCTCGAGCATCGTGTCATACCCTTGCGGCAGGCGTTCGATGAACTCGTCGGCACCGGCCGCAACGGCCGCCGCGACGATCTCCTCGAAGGGGGCATCGGGCTTGGTCATGGCAATGTTGTCGCGCACCGTACCGCGGAACAGGAAATTCTCCTGCAGCACGACGCCGATCTGACCACGAAGGTGCGCCAGATCGATCTCCCGGGCATCCAGGCCATCAAAGCGCACAAGCCCTTCCTGCACCGGATACAGCCCCTGGATCAGCTTGGTGAGCGTCGTCTTGCCCGATCCGCTGCGCCCCACCACCCCGACCACGGCCCCGGCCGGAATACGGAAGCGGGCACGGTCGAGCGCATTGATGCTGGCCCCCGGATAGCGAAAGGTCACATCTTCGAAGGCGATGTCACCCTTCAGTTGCGGACGCACACCGCCAGCCCCCAGCCGCCCCTCCGATGGGCGGTTCATCACCTCGCCCAGCATCCGGACGGACAGCGCCGTCTGCTGGTATTCGTTGATCAGCCCGACGATCTGGATCAAGGGCTGCACCACGCGCCCGGAGAGCATCTGGAAGGCGATCAACACACCGGCGGTGATGGTCTGGTCGAATACGTCCTGCGCCCCGACGACGATGATCGTGACCGGCAGCAACTTGCCGAGAAAGTCGGTGATCGTGCCGCCGGAAATGGAGATCTGGCCGACCCTGAAATGGGTCGTGATGGCCTCCGCCGACAACTGATCCCACATGCGGCGCTGCATCGGCTCGATGGCCAGCGCCTTCACGGTACGCATGCCGTGAATCGTCTCCACGAGCAAGGCCTGGCGTTTGCCCTCCGCGCTGTACAACGCGTCCAGACGCCGCCGATAGGTCGGCAGCAGCGCCGCGATAATGCCGGCCAGCACGAGCGTAAAGCCGAGCACGATCAAGGCCAGTTTGAACGAGTACGCAAACAGCAGGGGCAGGAAGATCAGCAGCGCCGTCGTATCGAGCGCCGTGAAGAACAAGCGGCCCGTCAGGAAGTGCCGGATGCTCTCGAGCTGCTGCATATGCCGCGTAATGACGCCGGCCGTCGTCGTCTCGAAATAATCGATCGGAAGCGACAACAAGTGTCCGAAAGTCCGTCGGGTCAGACGCATGTCGATCTTGTTGGTCGCCGCCAACATCAACAGTTGGCGCACATAGCCGAACACGGCATCGAAGACGAGCGCGATGACGACCCCGGCCGCGAGCACCGACAGCGTGGACATGGTCCGGTGCACCAAGACCTTGTCGATGACCAGCTGGAAGAACATCGGGGCCGCCAAGGCAAGGACATGCATCGCAACGGCGGCCAGCGCCATGTCCCGGAAAGCCGTCTTCTGCTTGAGGATCTCGGGAATGAACCAGCGGAGCCCGAAGGGCTGGTGCGGATCACTCAACGCATAACTGCGCTTGAGAAAGACAACGGCCCCCTGCCAGCGGGCACAGAATGCCTCACGCTCATAGAGTTGCACACCGGCGGTCGCCGCCAGTGGATCGACCACCGCCACTCGAGCCCCGCCCTCACCCGGCTGGACCCCGACAACGATGACCGAGACCCCATCCTGGAAACGCGCCAGCAACGGGAAAACCCCCTGCTGGGCACACAAGCCGTCCCAGGAGAGCCGGTCGGACCTCGCCTTCAGGCCGATCTCGGATGCGATATGGAGAAGCAGGCTGTCAGCCGGTTCTTCATCGGCCAGCGCGTACTCGTGGATCACCCGCTCAGGATGGATCTGGATGCCATGGTGCTGGGCGATCGCGGTCAGGCACTGAATCGCCGCATGAGGGAATTTGGCGTCCATTACTCTTCGAGGAAACAAGGAAACATAGTTCTATCGGGAATAGCGGCTCATGCCGGAAGAAGGCTCACGGCGTCCGGAGCGGAAGCACGCGACAACGCTGCTGGTCCGCCTGCAAGGTACGGCAAAATGCCTCGGCGTCGGAGGCAAGCGCAAACGGTGCGACATACAGACGGTACCAAGCCTCCTGGACATCCTTCGACATTTCGACGCGACCGACCTGCACCGGACGCAGCTCGCGGTTTTCGAGCTGCGCGGAATAACGTGAACGCAGATCCCGCCACACGGCAGGGACCGTCGACTGGAGATAGAGCGCCGGCAACTCCACCCGCCACGCCGCCGCCACGGAACGGCCGGCGGCATTCTCCCACACGATTCCTGCAGGGGCGCTCGACGGGCCTGCAGCGGAACGCCCTTGCTGTGGCGCCTGAGCCGCAAGCGCCCCCTCATTGCCCGGGGGCGTCGGCTCAGACACACCTCCTCCACCCAGGGCCTGGAACAAATTGATGTAGGCCCGGTAGCGCTCCATGCGCATCCGCAAGAGCTCATCCAGGTGCCGGTGGTAGGTTCGTTCCGCGTCCAGCAGACCGAGATAGTCCAGGCCGCCGGCGGCATAGACCTTGAGACTGATCTCCCATGCCCGGCGCGCTGCCTCCGCCGCCTCGCGCTGGGCAAGCACGCGCCTCTCCAGCAATCGAATGCCCGCCAGCCCGCTTTCCACTTCACGCAATGCCTGGTGAATCGTTCGAATATACGTTTCGACCAATTCTTCGTGAATGGCCTGCGAAAAGTCCTCTTCCTTGGCGCGACGCCCCCCATCGAAAATACTCGCGGACGTACTGGCCACCATGTTCCAGAACAAGGTCTGCGGCTGAAACATCTGGGACAGGAACAAACTGCTATAGCCGATCTGTGCCGACAAATCGAGCGTAGGGAACAGACGCGCGCGTGCCACATCGATATCCGCATCTGCGGACAGCAGGCGGGCCTCCACCACCCTCACATCGGGGCGCCGCAACAGCAGCGCCGACGGCAGACCGGCATTGATCGTGGGCACCGCCAGCGAATCCAGCCCCCCGGACGACAGCGCAAGGGTCGCCGGGACCGTTCCGACCAGGAAGGCCACCGAGTTGAGCGCCTCTTCACGCTGCTGCTCCAATGCCGGGATCGTGGCCCGCAGCGAAAAGATCGCCGCGCGTTGCTGTTCCAGTTCGCCGAGAGTCGCATCCCCCACGGCAACGCGCTTTTCCACCGTCGCCAGCGTCGACTTCAATGCGGCCTCGGTCTCCCGCGCCAGCCCCAGTCGATCATTCAGCGAAACAAACTCGATGTAGCTCGACGCCAGACTGGCGACGAGCGTCCGCTGCACATTGTCGCGTTCGAATGCCGCACGCCACAGCTGAAACTCCGCCGAATCGGCCAAGGCGCCCATCTCGCCCCACAGGTCGACACGCCATTGCCCCTGCACGCCTGCCTGATAGGAGCGCTGCGACTGATGCACGTCGCCGCCTACCGGAACCGAACCCACGGTCCCTCCTGGCGCCTGCTTGGCGGTCAAGGCCTGCGCCGTCACGGACGGCAGCCGGCCAGCCCGGGCCTGATCCGCACGGGCCTTGGCCTGCGCGATGCGTAATGTGGCGATGCGGATATCCGGGTTGTTCGCAAGCGCCCGATCCACCAGGTGATCGAGCTCCGGATTGCCGAAGGAATGCCACCAGCTGACCACGTCGAGCGGTAGCGCAGCCGCCTCCGGCACGGACCGCAGCTCATCCCCCGCCGTCACCGGCATCGAATTGCGGTATTCAGCCGGCAAGGGCACCGCCGGCAGGTCGTAATGCGGACGCTTGACCGCACACGCACTCAACACGGCCGCCATCAGCAGGCTTACAGCCGAACGATGCACCTTATTCAACACTCACATTCACGTGATAGCCATGCTTCTTCAACAGGGCATTGCGCTGGGCATCGGCGAGATCTCCCGCCACCATCTCGGCACACATCTCCTGCACGGTAATCTCGGGCTCCCAGCCGAGTTTCTCCTTGGCTTTCGTCGGATCCCCCAGCAGCGTCTCCACCTCGGTCGGACGGAAATAACGGGGATCAACCCTGACAATGATCTGCCCGGGCTTCATTTCCGGCGCCTTGTCACCCTCGATACTCTCCACGACGGCAACCTCGTCCACGCCGTTTCCTTCAAAACGCAGCCTTACCCCCAGTTCCTCCGCGCTCCATTGAATGAACTGGCGGACGCTGTACTGCTTGCCCGTCGCGATCACGAAATCTTCTGGCTGCTCCTGCTGCAGCATCAGCCACTGCATCCGCACATAATCCTTGGCGTGGCCCCAGTCCCGAAGGGCATCCATGTTGCCCATGTACAGGCATTGCTCAAGCCCTTGGGCGATGTTGGCCAATCCGCGGGTGATCTTCCGGGTGACGAACGTTTCGCCACGACGCGGGCTTTCATGGTTGAACAGGATTCCGTTGCAGGCGTAGATCCCGTAAGCCTCCCGGTAATTCACCGTAATCCAGTAGGCGTAAAGCTTGGCCACCGCATAGGGGCTGCGGGGATAGAACGGCGTACTCTCCCGCTGCGGCATCTCCTGGACAAGGCCATACAGTTCACTCGTCGACGCCTGATAGAAGCGGGTCTTCTTTTCCAGTCCCAGAATGCGAATGGCCTCAAGGATGCGCAATGTGCCAATGGCATCCACATCTGCCGTGTATTCCGGGCTTTCGAAGCTCACCGCCACATGGCTCATCGCGCCCAGGTTGTAGATTTCATCCGGACGCGTTTCCTGAATGATGCGGATCAGGTTGCTGGTATCGCTCAGGTCACCGTAATGCAGTCGGAAACGGGCATTGCTGACGTGGGGATCCTGATAGATATGATCCACCCGCTGCGTGTGGAACAGGCTGGCCCGCCGCTTGATGCCATGCACCGTATAGCCCTTATCGAGGAGAAACTCCGCCAGATAAGAACCGTCCTGCCCCGTTATGCCGGAGATCAGCGCCACCTTGTTTGTCATGTGCAACTCTTCAAAAAATCTTCATAGGCAAGTTCAAGCCCGGACAGCAGATCCACCTTCGGTTGCCACCCAAGCATCTGCAAGCGGCCGCTGTCCATCAGCTTGCGAGGGGCCCCATCCGGCTTCTCCGCATCAAAACGGATTTCACCGTGGTAACCGACAACGCGGGCGATCGTGAGAGCCAGATCGCGAATGCTCACTTCGTCACCGCTTCCCACGTTGAGGTGGCTGCACATCGGCTGGACATGCTGCGCATAGTTCTCGGGAGAAGTCTCCATGACGTGGACGCAGGCGGTGGCCAGATCGTCCACGTAAAGGAACTCACGCCTGGGCGTCCCGGTTCCCCAGATGAGCACGGCCGGAAGCCCCTCGATCTTCGCTTCATGAAAACGGCGGATGAGCGCAGGAATCACATGGGAGTTCTCGGGGTGGTAATTGTCGCCCGGCCCATACAGGTTGGTCGGCATCACGCTTCGGTAATCCACGCCGTGGCTGACACCGTACTGACGGTTATAGCTCTCACACAACTTGATCCCCGCGATCTTGGCAACCGCATAAGGCTCATTGGTCGGCTCCAGCGTCCCCGTCAGCAATGCATCCTCCGCCATCGGCTGGGATGCATGCTTGGGATAAATACAACTCGACCCGAGAAACAACAAGCGCTTCGTACCGCTCCGGAAGGCGGAATCGATCACGTTCGCTTCGATCATGAGATTCTGGTAGATGAACTCCGCCGGATACGTATTGTTGGCATGGATGCCCCCCACCCTGGCCGCAGCCAGATAGACCATTTCCGGTCTTTCCGACTCGAAAAAGGCACGCACCGCGGCCTGATCGGTCAGATCCAACTCGGCATGAGTCCGGGTCACGATCTGCTCAGGCGCCCACCCCTGAGCCAACAATTCGCGCACGATGGCGCCTCCCACCATGCCGCGGTGACCCGCAACATAGACCCTGGGCCCAAAAGGAGCGTTCATATAGTCGGGACCTGCCCAAAAGGAGCCCGAACCGCGCACAGTACGGGCTCAAACATCACAATCACTCCAGACATTGGGCGCTAAAACCGCATTCACCCGCTTACCGCGGGGCATCCGGCAGGAAGCGATGCCAGAACGCGGGCTCGTACTTCCACCACGCATGCCCCCCCATCGGCACCTTGCCGCCATTCACGGCGTAATAAAAAGAAGGACTCAGCTCGAGCGAGAAGTGCGAAGCCATGATCTCGTTGGGCAGGATGAAGTCCGTAGACAATCCTCCCATGATGGAGAAAAACAGATCCTCGCTGGACCCCGTGCGATCAAAGACCCCGACCACATCCTGAAACTCTTCCAACAGGGCCAGACAGGACCTGACCCGCCGCAAGGATAACCCCCCATTCCCCACATGGGCCCGGGTGCGCTTGCCTCGATCCCCCTCGAAGACACCTGCATTCACCCAAAGCTCGACACCTTCCGGCCAGGGAGCACCAACGTAATCGAACGGCCGGGCCGCCCACAAGTCCAGTTCATCCCGCAGCAGGATCGCATCGGTCTGCAGGATCAGCATGAACTCGTAGTTGAGGAAGCGCCGATAGAAATCGGGACTGAGCAACAGGCGGTTATATCCGGGAATCGACGCAAAGGACTCCTCAGGAAATGGCAGATACTGCATTCCAGGATAGCGCACCTGATAAGCAGAAATATCCAGCCCCTCCGGCCCAATGAAAAGGACAGGGTGGCGTCCTCCCAGCGTCGCCAGAGAGACGTCCAGGGAGTAGCTCTCGAAGCGATCGAGTTGAGCCTTATATATCGGGACTAGAATGACCGTCTTTTGCATTGCCATCGGAACAGCGACCGGAATCCGTCAAACCTTAAGGCCAAGATAGCCCGCCTCGAAGTTGCGGTCACCGCTCGCAATGGCGGCAATGAAACGCTCCAGCGTCGCCAGGATCTGTTCACACCGGCTGTCCACATGGTGCCGATCCAGTGCCGACGCAATCCGTTGAATGAGGCCGCTCTCTCCCGCAGCATCGAATTTCGCGACCGCCTGCGCGTTCACCTCGCGCGGGCTGATCAGATCCGACACCTCGTAAAAAAGAGGAACGTCCCCAAGCAGCGCGACCTCGGGAAGGCTGCGATAGAAAGACGGCACGATGGGGATGCCCCCTGCCATCAGCGCGTTGTAAACACGGATCGGAACGCCCCCGAGCACAGGCGCAATCCAGTGCGTCTTGTGCGCGGACCATTCCCGCAGGTTATCCAGGTCGGAACGCCCCTTGTAATCGTTGGTGACGAAACCGACGGTCGGGAATGTATTGCCCACCGTGACCACAGCACGGTTCCGCCGTTCATAGCTGCCATAGAAAGCGTGAGGTCCGAAAGGCTCATCACTGCGTGGAGCGAGCAGCGTGTCGAAGTTGTCGACGAGAAACCGCCTGGACCACTGGTGAACGCCGACGAAAACCGGCCCGATCGAGCACGGATTGAAATGCGACAACAGGAACACATTCTCGGACGAAGCCGGTATGTAAAAGTCGCAACTCATCGCCAGCATCGCACTCATCTGGATCCAGTGCTGGGAATCCCAATCCCAGATCACTGTCAGCACGTCCGGATTGCGATTATAGAAATCCATGTAGCGGGCAAGGTCGGTCCCGACATCATTGTTCGTCAGGAACAGCAGGCTGCCGGCCGGAAACTTCAGGTCTGGGCTGGAGAGAAAGTCTTGAGGCAGCGGAATGTACTCGCGCCCCGCCACCAATGGCTGACATTTCTTCAAATGCCCGCCGAGATAAATGCGCTTCAAATCACCGAACAGGCCACCGGCAATCTTCTCCTCGACCTGACCACGCTTGAGCAATGCAAAAGAGTCAAAGTAAGAATCCTGAAGGATTTCATGGATGCTTTTGTTCAGCGCCGCCAGTTCAGCGATCAGCTCGTGGGGATTCTTGGACGTAGTCATCGGATCAACGCATCAATTGTGGACAGCACACACCGCCGAAATGACCCGATTCACCTGCTCATCGCCGAGGTTCGGCCCCATGGGCAGACTCAATACCTGTCGATGCAACATCTCGGTCACGGGAAAACTGCCGGCGGCATATCCCAATTCAGCATAAGCCGGTTGCAAATGGGGCGGAACCGGGTAATGAATGCCCGTCTGCACCCCCGCCTCGGCAAGGCTGGACTGAAGGAGATCCCGGCGCTCACTACGTACAACAAAGAGATGCCAGCTGGACACATTGCCGGACAAGACCGTGGGTAGCACGACGTCCGCATCCCCAAGCCCGGCCGAATATCGTTCAGCCACATGCGCCCGCGACGCATTCCACTCGTCCAAGCGAGCCAGCTTCACGCGCAGGAAGGCGGCCTGCAACTCATCCAGACGGGAATTGAACCCCTGGAGCTCATTGTGGTACTTACGCTGCGCCCCGTAATTGCGCAGCACACGCAAACGCTCCGCCAATGCGGGATCAGACGTCGTAATGGCACCACCGTCCCCCAGCGCCCCGAGATTCTTTCCGGGATAAAAGCTGAAGCCCGCGGCGTGCCCCAAGGCCCCTGCCCTGCGTCCATGATGGACAGCACCATGCGCCTGCGCCGCATCCTCGATGACTTTCAGCCCCTGGCGCTCCGCAATGGCCATCAGCCGATCCATCTCGGCCGTTTGCCCATACAAATGGACCGGCATGATGGCACGCGTGCGGGGGGTTATTGCAGCCTCCACGGCAGCGGGATCGATATTGCCGGTCGTGGCCACGACATCCACCGGCACCAGACGCGCACCTGAATAGGAAACCGCCAACCAAGTCGCAATGAAGGTGTTGGCCGGAATGATGACCTCGTCACCAGGCCCGATATCGTAAGCCCTCAGGATCAGATGCAATGCATCCAGGCCATTCGCGACGCCGACACAATACCTGGCCTGGCAATAGGTAGCGAACTCGGATTCGAAAGCCTCCACTTCCGGGCCGAGAATGAACTGACCGGAACTCAGTACCCGCGCCAGGCCGGCCTGGAACTCGGCTGACAGGGACTCGTTGAGTCCCTGCAGATCCAGAAACGGAATCATGAACGCAGCACCTTCGCCGCAGCCATGAATTCATCGTAATCCCGGATGTAATCAGCCTCGCTGTACCTCGACGAGGCAAGCACCATGCAAACGGCGCCGGATGAGAAATTATCCAGATACCTCCACATCATCGGGCAAACATAAAGTCCAAAATACGAACGATTCAAGTGAAAGCGGCGCTGATCCACCCCGTCGTCAAGCACGACGTCGAAGCTACCCGACATGGCCACGATGAACTGATGAAGATTCCGATGAGCATGTGCCCCCCGATCGGCACCACCCGGAACGTCGTACAGATAGTAAACCCGCTGAATACCGAAGGGAACGTGGATATCTCCCTCGATGAAAGTGAGGTTACCCCGCGGGTCGTGGATCTTGGGCAACTCCAGGATCCGGCAGTCATTCAAAGGCATATGAACTCCATCTTCGGCGAGAGGAATCTCTCAATTTGAAACGGTATTCAGCCACTCCACGCTCACCGACTCAGGCAGATACTTGCGATACTTCGCCAGCGAAGTCCGGATGGCATCCAGGCCCAGCTCGTAAAAGTAGTCCAATTCGTTCTCGGCAACCCGAACCGCGCCAAAGCGTTCATGGAACGTCCAGACCTTCTCGTTTCCCTTGCGGACATCGAAGTGGGAACGATGGAAGCCGAGATGATCGACAGCATATGAGTACACCATCAAGGCCGACTCCATGGCCGCCCATGAAGGCCGATCACGCTTGAGAATCCAGCTCCCCCAGCAAAAGCTGTCGCCTTTGGGATCGTACAGTCTTACGGTCCCAAAGGGCTCGCCTTCCAGGCTCTCGATGATGAAATACGCCTGATCGGACGCCTCCGCATACTTTGCCAGCCAGTCCTGCTGAGCGCGCAGATCCGGGGACGTATAGCTCAAGTACCGGGATCTGTCCTCATCGGTACGCAGAGAAAGGATGAACTCCGCATCTCCAACGGCAGCATTCCGAAAGGCAAGGCTCTTGCCTATGACCCTCAGGGCCTTGCGAATTACGAATGAGTCATCGTTCACCATGATCGCCCTCCCGGAAATTGAGCATGTCCGCTCCGCCTATGCGCTGGAAATTCAGGCTGCAGGCGGAAGAGGCACTTTCTGCATGACCGTCAGCAAATGCGGACCTCTCCACTCCTGGATACGGATGTTGAACGCCCCCTTGAAGCCGTAGGTCGCAGCCCAACGGTTCACGTCGTCGAAATAAAGAGGGAAAGTCTCGTCCGTGATGATATTCACGTGAGTCGGGTCCCTGAAGGCCACGCCATTCGGGTAGGCAGGGGTTAGCGAAAGGAACATCCCACCGACCTTCAAGACACGATAGACCTCATTCATCAGCTCGATGAAGGAGTTTCTGCGCGCCGGCGCATAGATCAAGCGCGGCACATGCTCGATGAAGTCATGAGCAGTCACATACTCGAAGAACTCGTCCTCGAACGGGATTGGCTCGACGACGAGATCTGCACAACGGATGTTGGATTCGAGGTCCTCGAGTACGTCGATCCCATACAGCTCGTCGGCATTGAATGGATTCTTCGGCTGAGGACCACACCCCAGATCAAGCGACCGTGTCATGCGCGCCCCTCCGAGCATGAAAAAAAGACTGTATGCTCATGATCATTTTCTTGAAATATACGGATTGCCGGGAAAGGAAGTGATCGACCAGCCTTCCGGGAATTGCGCCAGATCGATATCCGGCCGCTCTTTATAGACGATCGCGAGCAGATAATTATATTTCTGCTGCTGCCGGGAGCAAAGGAGTTCGGCATCCTCGACCTGCCGTCGGTACTCGACGAAACCAGGATTGTCTTCCTGGGCCGCGATTTCACTGACACCTTCATACCACATGTCGTACAGGCCTCGCGTTGCGACGGCCGGCAAATCCAGCCCCAAGGCGACCTTGTGCAGTTCCCGGCGAGACAGGGTATACACGTAATTGCCCGAAGCCTCATAGCCAGCCGGCAGATCGCCCACATGAATCGGACTGTCGATTACGGGATCCTGCGGCTCGATCAGCACCACCCCCTTACGCGCCACCCGCAGCATTTCATATAAAGCCAACATTGGACGCGGGAAGTGATGGTATGCCTCTTTGCAGAGCACGTAATCGACAGAATTGTCAGCAAGCGTCAAGGCCTCGGCGTTTTCGACCCGGTAGTCGGCAATGAGCCCCCGTTGCTTGGCCTGCTTCAGCAAATGATCGCCGATGCTCGTCGGCAGCACAGACTCGAACCCTTCTCGAGTCATATGGTACGCATCTGCTCCGAAAGGATCGCCAACCGTCATCCAACGATCCTTCTTGGTATGGGAAAGACACTTGAATACGGGCTCGAGAAAGCGCTTCATTCTCCACCACCCGACGATATCGGTGCGCTGGAAGAGTTCAAACTCCTTCTCGTTTTGCGTGTTCACGCGATCGAAGTCCACGTGCGCCGTATACAAGCGCTCGACGGCCGTCGGAGCCGCATCCTTGCCCGGCAGGAGCCCTTCTCTGCGCAACAGCTGTGCGACACGGCCCGCGGGACCGTCGTCCGCAACATTGTCGGCACAAAGCACACGTGCAATTTCCTCCAGCGTGCGCTCCCTGCGGGCCAGTCGGGCCTCCAGCGGGGCGACATGCTGCCCGGCAAAGTCCTGCAGCAGACGGCTGACGGAATGCTCGGAATACGAGGCGCAGGCATCATGCGCAGCTTCGTCCTGTTCGCTGAGGATGCTGGTGCGTGCGACGGAAAACAGGGTTGATTCAAGATTTCGGCAAAAGCCTTCAGTATCGAAAAGTGGATGAGTCGCCTTGTTGGCGAGCAGGCGCACCTTCAACCCGGAGAGCAATTCGCGGTCCGAAACGAGTTTCAGCGCCAGGGCTTCATAGTCTTCCCACGACTCCGTCACCAGTTCGGGCAGACCGATGGCATGCAACAGGCTGCCAGCAACCCGCGACGGGAACGCATCTCCCATATAGGTGATCACAGGCAGGCCGGCATACAAAGCATCCGCCGCGGTCGTGTGTGCGTTATAAGGCCATGTATCGAGGAACAGGTCTGCAAGCCGATAACGCGCAAGATGGTCTTCGATACGCGGCACACGCTCGGCGAACACCAAGCGCTCCGGTTCAATCCCGAACTCCTGGGCAGAACGGCGGAAATTGGCTCGAGTCAGTTCATTACGGGCGACAAGCCACAAGACACTTCCCGGCGTCTTCTGCAGCAAGGACATCCAGACCTTCCACAAGGGCGGCGAGATCTTGTAATCATGACTGAAGGAGCAATAGACAACGCCCTCGGGCGGCAGGCCACAGGATTCACGACTGGGCGTTGCCTCGGCGACTTTCAGGTTGCGGTCGGTCGGCAGATAAGAGTCGGGGAGATAAAGTACCTTTTCGCTGAAGAACTGTTGATTCTCCTGTGGGATCACATGCCGATCCGCCAAGATGTAGTCCATGTAGTCGACGGCCAGGGTCCCCGGATAGCCGAGGAAATTGATATGAACCGGCGCCGGTCTCCACGAGAAAATATCGATGCGCGAATCCGACGTATAGCCCGCCAGGTCGATGGCGATATCGACCTCCATCTCGCGCATCTTCTCTGCGATCTTTCGAGAGGACATTGCCCGTGCATCGATGAAATGATCGAACGCATTCAGCATTCGCGCACGCAGGCTGCTCCCGTCATCCACCCCCAAGGAAATGGCGATGGTCTCGACCCGTGTCTTGTCATGGCATTCGAAAATCCCGCACATCAAATGCCCGACGGGATGCTCACGGAGGTCAGGGGACACATAAGCAATGCGCAATTTCTTGTGCTTGTAGTCCTCTCCGTTCCATAACGGCTGTTGTGCTGGCTGGCAGAAGTGACTGGCAAAGATCTTCGTACAGTCGAATTGATCCTTGGCCGAATCGGAGAGAGCCATGAAGGCCAGGGATTTGCAGACCCGCTTTCCTTCCCGGACACCCACGAGAATGCGCTGGCGCAGGCTCTCGAAATCAGTCCAGTCACCGATATGCAGCCGTTCGTAGGCGAGCAGCCCGAAAGCATAATCGTAGTCCGGATGGTGTGCCACCAGACGCTCGAGTTGGGAAATGGCTCGAGCACTCTCCCGAAATTCGGTCAATAAAATAGCACTGTTACCCAGAGCACTCGGGTTGTCAGGCTCAATTTCCAGTGCCCGGTTGAAGCGGCTCAGGGCATCACGGTGCCTGTGCATGTCACGCAGCAGCACGCCGCTATTGATCAACGCCCCGATATATTCAGGCCGCACCTCGATTGCTTTGTCATATGCGGCCAGCGCCTGTTCGCGCTCACCGGACGATTGCAAGGCATTGGCATAGCCGAACCAGCCGTCAGCAAATCCGGGAGAAGTGCTGGCGCAACGGCCGAACAGCTCGAGAGCTCCCTTCAACTCCCCCCTGCCGTACAGAATCACCCCCAGGGAATAGAGGGAAACGGGTTCATCCGGCTTGACTCGCAAGACCTCTCTGAAAGCAGCCTCAGCCTTGTCGAGCACGCCCTGCCTTTGAAGCTCAAGCGCAGTGGAAATCAAGCTTAGCAGTTCGTCGTGAATGCCGGACTCTGACACCATGGGTCTCACCATCAAATTAGACTTGATCTGTAATGGTATCCACGCCGAGCTATCGGCGAAATATTTTCCAAACAGAAAAAAGGGGCGACACGGCCTTCCGACCTTGTCGCCCCGGATTGGCTTGAGTTAAATCACTTGCCGTTCGTCAGAATTCCATTCGAATTCTGGCCGGCGCCAACCAACTCGGAAGTGCCGAGCTTTGTTGCCACGCCCTGGACTCCCGGCTGACCGGCCAGCGGCCGCCCATTTGCATCGAACTGGTTCAAGACGGTCACGACTCCACTCACAGAACTTGCTGTCGTGCCAGACGCGAAGCCCAAACCACCCGACTCGGCATTTTGCCCACCAGCCTGCGCGGCATTGAAGGACGCAATCGCACCAACCAGACCACCCACCTTCGACTGCAGATCGTTGCCCGTTGAAGGTTCTGCGGTCGTTCCGGAACTGGAAGCGACCCCGTTCTTGTCAGCGACAAACCAGACGTCAGCCATCTCGCGAGTGACGCCGGCAGACGTTTCATAGCTGGAGATCAAACCAACGATGTTCCCGTTGTTCTTGTCGGAGGAGGCCGTCGCATCCAGATTCAACTTGACGATACCGAGCGAATCCAGACTGTGCAGTTCATCCGCCTGACTGATGCCGTCCGAATTCCCATCGACCCATACCTTCAGATCCGAGAAGCCGGTATCGGCACTGGAGATCGATCCGTCGCCATTCGTATCCAGAGCCGCAAGTGCTGCATAGCCGTTTGCCGCAGTACTGCCGTCCGCCAGTTTCGTCGCACTACCGAAAAGCTCACTGCCATCATTGACAACGTTGTCATGATTGCGATCGAGAACGAGCAGACCATCTTCACCTGCAACCCAACCGGTCTGGACCTTTTGGCCGGTCGCGAAGAGATCGAAAGAAACACCGGACGAAATGCTCTGCGTCGTGACGCCATCACCATTCAAGTCAAGGACCAAGGGCGTTCCCAGCTTCAAATGGGAGATCTGAGTCGTGGTCAAGGCCGCGACCTGAGTACTTGTCAGCGCTTCAACCTGCGTGGTCGTCAGTGCAGCGACCTGGGTCGTCGTCAGACCACCCTGCACCTGCGCCGTCGTCAGGGCGACAATCTGGCTGGTTTTCAGCGCAACCAGATCCGTCGTTTCCAGGACGACAAGCTGAGCAGTGGTGAATGCCGCCACACTTGCGGTCGTCAGCGCCTGTACCTGCGAAGTCGTCAGTGCCACCACTTGGGCGGTCGTCAGGCCACTCTGCACTTGCGCCGTCGTCAGGGCAGCCACCTGGCTGGTCTTGAGGGCGGCGACGTCCGTGGTCTCCATTGCCGCGACCTGACTGGTCGTCAGCGCCGCCAGCCCTGCCGTCGTCAGCGCCTGCACCTGCGCGGTCGTCAGCGCCACCACTTGGGCCGTCGTCAGGCCGCTCTGCACCTGGGCCGTCGTCAGCGCCGCCACTTGGCTGGTCTTGAGGGCAGCCACATCTGTGGTTTCCATCGCCGCGACCTGCGTCGTCGTCAGCGCCGCCAGCCCCGCCGTCGTCAGCGCCTGCACTTGCGCAGTCGTCAGGGCCACCACTTGCGCCGTCGTCAGGCCGCTCTGCACCTGGGTGGTCGTCAGCGCCGCCACTTGGACCGAGGTCAGCACCGCCACTTGGGCGGTCGTCAGACCACTCTGCACCTGGGCCGTCGTCAGGGCTGCCACCTGGCTGGTCTTGAGGGCGGCGACGTCCGTGGTTTCCATCGCCGCGACCTGCGTGGTCGTCAGTGCCACCACGCCTGCCGTCGTCAGCGCCTGCACCTGCGCCGTCGTCAGCGCCACCACTTGGGCCGTCGTCAGGCCGCTCTGCACTTGGGCGGTCGTCAGGGCCGCCACTTGGTTGGTCTTGAGGGCGGCCACGTCCGTGGTTTCCATCGCCGCGACCTGCGTGGTCGTCAGCGCCGCCACACCCGCCGTCGTCAGCGCCTGCACCTGCGCCGTCGTCAGCGCCACCACTTGGGCCGTCGTCAGGCCGCTCTGCACCTGCGCCGTCGTCAGGGCCGCCACTTGGGCCGAAGTCAGCACCGCCACTTGCGCCGTCGTCAGGCCGCTCTGCACTTGGGCCGTCGTCAGGGCTGCCACCTGGCTGGTCTTGAGGGCCGCCACATCCGTGGTCTCCATCGCCGCGACCTGCGTCGTCGTCAGCGACGCCACACCCGCCGTCGTCAGCGCCTGCACCTGCGCCGTCGTCAGTGCCACTACTTGCGCCGTCGTCAGGCCGCTTTGCACTTGGGCGGTCGTCAGGGCCGCCACTTGGACCGAGGTCAGGGCCGCCACTTGGGCGGTCGTCAGACCGCTCTGCACCTGCGAAGTCGTCAGGGCTGCCACCTGGCTGGTCCTGAGGGCGGCGACGTCCGTGGTTTCCATCGCCGCAACCTGCGTGGTCGTCAGCGCCGCCACGCCCGCTGTCGTCAGCGCCTGCACCTGCGCAGTCGTCAGCGCCACCACTTCAGCTGTCGTCAGGCCGCTCTGCACCTGGGCCGTCGTCAGGGCTGCCACCTGGCTGGTCTTGAGGGCCGCGACGTCCGTGGTTTCCATCGCCGCGACCTGCGTCGTCGTCAGCGCCGCCACACCCGCCGTCGTCAGCGCCTGCACCTGCGCCGTCGTCAGGGCCACCACTTGCGCCGTCGTCAGGCCGCTCTGCACCTGCGCCGTCGTCAGCGCCGCCACTTGAGCCGAGGTCAGCACCGCCACTTGCGCCGTCGTCAGGCCGCTCTGCACCTGCGCCGTCGTCAGGGCTGCCACCTGGCTGGTCCTGAGGGCGGCGACGTCCGTGGTTTCCATCGCCGCGACCTGCGTGGTCGTCAGCGCCACCACGCCCGCTGTCGTCAACGCCTGTACCTGCGCGGTCGTCAAGGCCACCACTTCAGCCGTCGTCAGGCCACTCTGCACCTGGGCTGTCGTCAGGGCTGCCACCTGGCTGGTCCTGAGGGCCGCGACGTCCGTGGTTTCCATCGCCGCAACCTGCGTGGTCGTCAGCGCCGCCACAGCCGCCGTCGTCAGCGCCTGCACCTGCGCAGTCGTCAGGGCCACCACTTGGGCCGTCGTCAGGCCGCTCTGCACCTGCGCCGTCGTCAGCGCCGCCACTTGGGCCGAGGTCAGCACCGCCACTTGCGCGGTCGTCAGGCCGCTCTGCACCTGCGCCGTCGTCAGGGCTGCCACTTGGTTGGTCTTGAGGGCGGCGACGTCCGTGGTTTCCATCGCCGCGACCTGCGTCGTCGTCAGCGCCGCCACACCCGCCGTCGTCAGCGCCTGTACCTGCGAAGTCGTCAGTGCCACCACTTGGGCCGTCGTCAGGCCGCTCTGCACTTGGGCCGTCGTCAGGGCCGCCACTTGAGCCGAGGTCAGCACCGCCACTTGCGCCGTCGTCAGACCGCTCTGCACCTGGGCGGTCGTCAGGGCTGCCACCTGGCTGGTCCTGAGCGCCGCCACGTCCGTGGTTTCCATCGCCGCGACCTGCGTGGTCGTCAGTGCGACCACGCCCGCTGTCGTCAGCGCCTGCACCTGCGCGGTCGTCAAGGCCACCACTTCAGCCGTCGTCAGGCCACTCTGCACTTGGGCTGTCGTCAGGGCTGCCACCTGGCTGGTCCTGAGGGCCGCGACGTCCGTGGTTTCCATCGCCGCAACCTGCGTGGTCGTCAGCGCCGCCACAGCCGCCGTCGTCAGCGCCTGCACCTGCAAAGTCGTCAGCGCCACCACTTGGGCCGTCGTCAGGCCGCTCTGCACCTGCGCCGTCGTCAGGGCCGCCACTTGGGCCGAGGTCAGCACCGCCACTTGCGCCGTCGTCAGGCCGCTCTGCACCTGCGCCGTCGTCAGGGCTGCCACCTGGCTGGTCCTGAGAGCCGCGACATCCGTGGTTTCCATTGCCGCAACCTGCGTGGTCGTCAGCGCCACCACAGCGGCCGTCGTCAGCGCCTGCACCTGCGAAGTCGTCAGGGCCACCACTTGAGCCGTCGTCAGGCCGCTCTGCACTTGGGCCGTCGTCAGCGCCGCCACTTGAACCGAGGTCAGGGCAGCCACTTGCGCCGTCGTCAAACCGCTCTGCACCTGGGCCGTCGTCAGGGCCGCCACCTGGCTGGTCCTGAGGGCCGCCACGTCCGTGGTTTCCATCGCCGCGACCTGCGTCGTCGTCAGCGCCACCACGCCGGCCGTCGTCAGCGCCTGCACCTGCGCCGTGGTCAGGGCCACCACTTGGGCCGTCGTCAGGCCGCTTTGCACCTGGGCCGTCGTCAGGGCCGCCACCTGGCTGGTCCTGAGGGCCGCCACATCCGTGGTTTCCATCGCCGCGACCTGCGTCGTCGTCAGCGCCGCCACGCCCGCCGTCGTCAGCGCCTGCACCTGCGCCGTCGTCAGTGCCACTACTTGGGCCGTCGTCAGGCCACTTTGCACTTGGGCGGTCGTCAGCGCCGCCACTTGGACCGAAGTCAGGGCCGCCACTTGCGCCGTCGTCAGGCCGCTCTGCACCTGGGCGGTCGTCAGGGCTGCCACCTGGCTGGTCCTGAGGGCGGCGACGTCCGTGGTTTCCATCGCCGCGACCTGCGTCGTCGTCAGCGCCGCCACGCCCGCCGTCGTCAGCGCCTGCACCTGCGCAGTCGTCAGGGCCACCACTTCAGCTGTCGTCAGGCCGCTCTGCACCTGGGCCGTCGTCAGGGCGGCCACCTGGCTGGTCTTGAGGGCCGCCACATCCGTGGTTTCCATCGCCGCGACCTGCGTCGTCGTCAGCGCCGCCACACCCGCCGTCGTCAACGCCTGCACCTGCGCCGTCGTCAGGGCCACCACTTGCGCCGTCGTCAGGCCGCTCTGCACCTGCGCCGTCGTCAGCGCCGCCACTTGAGCCGAGGTCAGCACCGCCACTTGGGCCGTCGTCAGGCCGCTCTGCACCTGGGCCGTCGTCAGGGCTGCCACCTGGCTGGTCCTGAGGGCGGCGACGTCCGTGGTTTCCATCGCCGCGACCTGCGTGGTCGTCAGCGCCACCACGCCCGCGGTCGTCAACGCCTGCACCTGCGCCGTGGTCAGGGCCACCACTTCAGCCGTCGTCAGACCGCTCTGCACCTGGGCCGTCGTCAGCGCCGCCACTTGGTTGGTCTTGAGCGCCGCCACGTCCGTGGTTTCCATCGCCGCGACCTGCGTCGTCGTCAGCGCCGCCACACCCGCCGTCGTCAGCGCCTGCACCTGCGCCGTCGTCAGGGCCACCACTTGGGCCGTCGTCAGGCCGCTCTGCACCTGCGCCGTCGTCAGGGCCGCCACTTGGGCCGAGGTCAGCACCGCCACTTGCGCGGTCGTCAGGCCGCTCTGCACCTGCGCCGTCGTCAGGGCTGCCACTTGGTTGGTCTTGAGGGCGGCGACGTCCGTGGTTTCCATCGCCGCGACCTGCGTCGTCGTCAGTGCCGCCACACCCGCCGTCGTCAGCGCCTGTACCTGCGAAGTCGTCAGTGCCACCACTTGCGCCGTCGTCAGGCCGCTCTGCACTTGGGCCGTCGTCAGGGCCGCCACTTGAGCCGAGGTCAGCACCGCCACTTGCGCCGTCGTCAGACCGCTCTGCACCTGGGCCGTCGTCAGGGCTGCCACCTGGCTGGTCCTGAGCGCTGCCACGTCCGTGGTTTCCATCGCCGCGACCTGCGTGGTCGTCAGTGCGACCACGCCCGCTGTCGTCAGCGCCTGCACCTGCGCGGTCGTCAGCGCCACTACTTGCGCCGTCGTCAGACCGCTCTGCACTTGCGCTGTCGTCAGGGCCGCCACCTGGCTGGTCTTGAGGGCGGCGACATCTGTGGTCTCCATCGCCGCGACCTGCGTGGTCGTCAGCGCCGCCACGCCGGCCGTCGTCAGCGCCTGCACCTGCGCCGTGGTCAGCGCTACCACTTGCGCCGTCGTCAGGCCGCTTTGCACCTGGGCCGTCGTCAGGGCCGCCACTTGGACCGAGGTCAGGGCCGCCACTTGAGCGGTCGTCAGACCACTTTGGACTTGGGCCGTCGTCAGGACTGCCACCTGGCTGGTCTTGAGGGCCGCCACATCCGTGGTTTCCATCGCCGCAACCTGCGTGGTCGTCAGCGCCGCCACACCCGCCGTCGTCAGTGCCTGCACCTGCGCCGTCGTCAGCGCCACTACTTGCGCTGTCGTCAGACCACTCTGCACCTGCGCCGTCGTCAGCGCCGCCACTTGGTTGGTCTTAAGGGCGGCCACGTCCGTGGTTTCCATCGCCGCAACCTGCGTGGTCGTCAGCGCCGCCACGCCCGCCGTCGTCAGCGCCTGCACCTGCGAAGTCGTCAGCGCCACCACTTGCGCCGTCGTCAGGCCGCTCTGCACCTGCGCCGTCGTCAGCGCCGCCACTTGGGCCGAGGTCAGCACCGCCACTTGCGCCGTCGTCAGGCCGCTCTGCACTTGGGCCGTCGTCAGGGCTGCCATCTGGCTGGTCTTGAGGGCGGCGACATCTGTAGTTTCCATCGCCGCGACCTGCGTCGTCGTCAGCGACGCCACACCCGCCGTCGTCAGCGCCTGCACCTGCGAAGTCGTCAGGGCTACAACCTGATCCGTCGTCATCCCCTGTGAGATCTGGGTCGTGGACAATACGGCGATGTCCCGCGTTTCAAACGCAGGAATCTGAACAGTCGTAAACGCTGCGACCTGAGTGGTCGTCAAGGCCTGTATGTCGGCCGTCGTCAACGCCACAATTTGAATGGTCGTCAGCGCACCAATCTGCGCAGTCGTCATGCCCGTTACGGTTGAAACCACGATCGTTCCCCTTAGGGTTGTTTGTCATGCGCACATTGGCTTGCGAATGGCTGAGTGCAGCATCGCTGCCCCCTCACCTTTTTAAAGCTCCAGTGCTTCTTCCCTGTGTATAACGACCACCCTAAAAAATTCTTAAGAAACAAATTCCGCCCGGCAGCGATTTGCACGTGCCCGACTGCGCAGAATTTCACGGAAGCCACTCTCGGATCACGCCACCAAGGATCCTTATGATCAAGACAACCGAGTGGACATAAAAAAACCAACACCGCATTCCGCGGGGAGAGGGACGCGGAATGCGGGCTGGCCTTGGGGGAGATGCAGGCGTTACTACCTGGACTTCGGATCGAAGGGCATTATCGACGGCCGAAGGAGCCGGGAGCGCGGCCTGCGCGCGCTCCGGTTTGGGGTAAGACGATCAGGCGAAAGCCGGTTCCGGCTGCTTGTCGAGCATAGAACCGCTCTGCTCGTAGCGAAGGTGCCAGGCGAAGGCTTCCTGCAGCAGGTGCGGAGTGTGGCCGCCGCGCTTGGTGGCACGCAGGAAATAGTCGCGCAGCGCGTCCCGGTACAGAGGATCGGTGCAGTTGTCGATCACCTGGCGGGCCCGCTCGCGGGGCGCCAGGCCACGCAGGTCGGCCAGACCGTGCTCGGTGACGATGATGTCGGTGTCGTGCTCGGTGTGATCCACGTGGGACACCATCGGCACGATGCTGGAGATCTTGCCGTCCTTAGCGATGGATTTGGTGACGAACACCGACAGGTGCGCGTTGCGGGCAAAGTCGCCGGAGCCGCCGATGCCGTTCATCATGTGCGTGCCGCCCACGTGGGTGGAGTTCACGTTGCCGTAGATGTCACACTCCAGCGCCGTGTTGATGGTGATCAGGCCCAGGCGGCGGATGACTTCCGGATGGTTGCTGATCTCCTGCGGACGCAGCACCAGGCGCTGCTTGTAGCGCTCGATGTCGCCCAGCACGCGCTCGTAGGCACTCTTCGACAAGGTGATGCTGGACGCCGACGCGAAGGTCAGGCGGCCGTCGTCAAGGAGTTCGACGGTGCTGTCCTGCAGCACTTCGGAGTACATCTTGAGGTCGCGGAACGGGGAATCCAGCATGCCGTGCAGCACCGCGTTGGCGATGGTGCCGATACCAGCCTGCAGCGGCTGCAGGGACGGCGACAGGCGGCCGGCCTTCACCTCGTGGTACAGGAACTCGTTCAGATGGCCGGCGATGGCGTTGGTCTCGTTATCAGGCGGCAGCACGTTGGACGGGCTGTCGGCCTTCTCGGTCAGCACGATGGCGACGATCTTCTCAGGGTCGACCGGGATGTACGGCAGGCCGATGCGCTGCTCCGGCGAGATCAGCGGGATCGGCAGGCGGTGCGGACGGTAAGTCGGGATGTAGATGTCGTGCAGGCCCTCGAGGCCCTCCGGCATCTTCACATTGATCTCGACGATGATCTTCTTGGCCAGCACTGCGAAGCTGGCGGAATTGCCTACCGAGGTGGTCGGCACGATGCCGCCGTTCTCGGTGATCGCGGTCGCTTCGACGACGGCGATGTCCACCGGCGCGATCTGGCCGGAGCGCAGTTGCTCGACAGTCTCGGACAGGTGCTGGTCGATGAAGGCGACCTCGCCGGCGTTGATCTTGCGGCGCAAGGTCGGATCGGACTGGAAGGGGATGCGGCGGGCGATGACATTGGTCTCGGTCAGCACCTTGTCGATATCGTTGCCCAGGGACGCACCGGTCATCAGGGTGATTTTCAGCGGCTCACGGGTGGCCCGCTCGGCCAGCGCAAAGGGCACCGCCTTGCAGTCACCGGCGCGGGTGAAGCCGCTCATGCCGACGGTCATGCCGTCCTTGAACAACAGGGCGGCCTCTTCCGGCGACATGATGCGCTCTCGCAGGCGCTGCAGGCGAATACGGTCCATGGACATACTTATTTCTCCGATCCTTCTAATCTTGTTGGGCTCGCCTCGACGGGCAAGTTCGCGTGGAAGTATAGAAGTCGGAAATAAGTCACTGGATGACTTAAACTACTTGAAACAAGTCGCTTTTTTCATGATTCATGGACCTGCGCGCGCTCCGCTATTTCATCGAAACCGTCCGCCAGAACAGCTTCACGCTGGCCGCCGAAAAGCTCCACGTCACCCAATCGACGGTCAGCAAGATGATCCGCCAGTTGGAAGACGAGATCGGCCAGCCGCTGCTCAGCCGCGAAGGGCGGCAGTTGCGCCTCACCGATGTAGGACGCATCCTGTTCGCCCGCGGCCAGGAAGCCCTTGGCGTGATGCAGGAACTGTCACGGGAAGTGGCCGACCTGACCGCCCTCACCCGCGGCGAACTTACCGTCGGCATGCCGCCGATGATCAACCTGCTGTTCTCGCCGGTGGTGAAAGCGTTTTGCGAGCGCTATCCCGGCCTGCGCCTGACCCTGCAGGAAAACGGCGGCCAGGTAATCGAACAGCAGGTGGCGAGCGGCGAGCTGGAAGTCGGCGTCACCATCCTGCCGGCCGACCCGGGGCTGGAGCTGGACAGCCGCCATTACGGGCGCTACCCAATCCTGGTCGTCGGGCCGCGCCATGCCCGCTGGGCGCAGAGCGCTGAAGTTCGCATCGCGGCGTTGCAGGACGAGCCGCTGGTGCTGCTGCCCGACGATTTCTCGCTGACCCGCCGCCTGCGCGCCGCCTTCGACGAGGCCCGCCTGACGCCGCGCATTGCTGCCCAGAGCGGGCAATGGGATTTTCTCGTCGCGATGGCCGCGGCCGGCCTCGGCACCACCTTCCTGCCCGCCCCGCTGCTGGCCCGCCTCAATGTGGGTGACGAACTGGCGGTGCGCCCCCTCGCCGCCCCCGGCATCGACTGGGACGTGGCGCTGATCTGGAAGCCCCGCCGCTACCTGTCCCACGCCGCGCGCGCGTGGCTGGCAGTCTGCGAGGAAGTGCTGGTGCCATCGACGCCCTCAGGCAGGATCACAGACACCACGAAAATCGCCTGGGCGCCGCCGCCCTGAGCCCTTGCGCGCGGTAGGCCCGTCAGCCCATCAGCACGGTGGCGAGCCAGCTTTCGATATCCCTGATCTCGTCGAGGCACAGGCTGTGCTCCATGCGGTAGCCATGCCAATCGAGCGGATAACCAGCCGCCATCAGCAGGTCGCCGGACTTCTTGCCGAAAGCATAGGGAATCACTGGATCATGCTGCCCATGGGCCATGAAGATCGGCACGTCCCGGTTGGCTTCGGCCACCTCCGCCGTCAGCGTATCGGCCAGCGGCACATACGTAGACAGCGCCAGGATGCCTGCCAGACGCCGCGGATGGCGCAAGCCGGTATGCAGCGCGATGGCGCCGCCCTGGGAGAAGCCAGCCAGCACGATGCGCTCGTCGGGGATGCCGCGGGCGTTCTCGCGGGCGATCAAGGCCTCCACCTGGGCGGCGGACTCCAGCACGCCGGCCGGATCTTCCCGTCGCTCGGAAAAGTCCATCGACACGATGTCGTACCAGGCCCGCATGATGTAGCCGGCGTTGATCGTCACCGCGCGCTCCGGTGCGTGCGGGAAGACGAAGCGGGTCGGCGGCAGGCGGTCGGCGTCGAGCTCGTCCACCACCGGCTCGAAGTCGTGGCCGTCGGCACCGAGGCCATGCAGCCAGATCACCGCGTGGGTCGGTTCGGGAGCCGTCGTGATCTCGACGGCGGGCAAGAGCGGAACAGTCATGGCATCTCCTTGGAGTCGGGCTCGAATCGGGCTCGATTGTAGCCGGGCCGGCACCCAGCCCGCCGTCCGGCGGCCCGGTGCCGCCACCTGTGCAAAAGTAACGATTTATTGCGCAAGATCATCACCGGGGGGCAAGGGCAAGGTAGATTCACGGGCTTGATCCGTGCCTTGCGTCCCGCTTATGGTCACTACCGCTCCCGATACCCTGATCCGCACCAATCTCGACTTCCTGCGCCGCCATCCGCCCTTTGACCGGATGGAGGCCGAAGCCCTGCATTTTCTGGGGGAACGCCTAGCCACCGCCTTCTACCCGGCGGATTCGGAAATCCTGATGCCGGAAGACGGCCCGCCGAGCTTCTTCTACATCGTGTATCGCGGCAAGGTGCAGGCCCGTCAGGTCGGGGGCGTTGCGGTCACCGAATATGCCACGCTGACCCTGGGGCCCGGCGAAGGCTTCCCGATCGGCGCCATTTCCGCCGGACGGCCATCCACCAACGGCTACCTCGCGGTGGAAGACACTTACTGTTTCCAGCTGCCGGCCGCCGACTTCCTGCACCTACAGGAGATCAGCCCGAGTTTCCAGCTGTTCTGCACGCGCTACATCGCCAGCCTGCTCAACCAGTCGCGGGAGCAGCTGCAAATCCAGTTCTCCCAGCGGGCCGCCGAGCAGCAGACGATGACCACGTCGCTGTCCAGCCTGGTCAAGAAGGCTCCGGTCTTCGTACCGCCGGGGCTCAGTACGCGCACCGCGCTGGAGAAAATGGTGGAAGCCGGCGTCGGCTGCATGGCCGTCGCCGGAGACGACGACAAGCCCGTCGGCGTGCTGACCCAGAGCGACATCCTGAAGCGCATCGTGCTGCCCGGCTTCGACCTGGCCCGGCCGATCGCCGACGTGATGACCGCCCCGCCCCACACCCTGGGCAGCAATGCCAGCGCCTACGACGCCGCCCTCGAAATGGCCACCCACGGCGTGCGCCACATCCTGGTTGTGGATGCGGAAGACAAGCTGAAGGGCGTCATCTCCGAGCGCGACCTGTTCGCGCTGCAACGCATCGGCCTGCGCCAGATCCGTTCCAGCATAGAGAGCGCAGCTGATGTACAGGCCTTGCAGCGGGCCAGCCAGGACATCCGTCAGCTGGCCCTCAACCTGCTGGCCCAGGGCATCGGCGCCGAGCAGCTGACCCAGTTCATCTCGGCCCTCAACGATGCGCTGACACGCCGCATCATCGAACTCAACCTGGACCGCCACGACCTTTACGGCGTGGAGTACGCGTGGCTGGCCTTTGGATCCGAAGGCCGTCATGAGCAAACCCTATCGACAGACCAGGACAACGGGATCATCTACGTGCTGCCCGAATGGGCCGACAAGGAACCCCTCAAGCTGCGCCTGCTGGAGTTCGCCCGCGACGTCAATAACGACCTGGCGAGCTGCGGCTTCCCGCTGTGCACCGGCAACATCATGGCCAGCAACCCGGACCTGTGCCTGACCATCGACGAATGGCGGGAGCGCTTCGGCACCTGGATCCGCGAACCCCACCCCGAAGCCTTGCTCAACGCCACCATTTTCTTCGACTTCCGCGTGCTGTTCGGCGACGAGAAGCTGGCCTACAAGCTGCGCCACTGGCTGCTGTCGATGACCGGTGGCAACCCGGCCTTCCTGAAGGCGATGGCCACCAACGCGCTGGACGTGTCGCCGCCGCTGGGCAAGATCCGCGACTTCGTCATCGACGATGACCCCAAGTACCCGGGCACCATCGACCTGAAGAAGTTCGGCGCCCGCCTGTTCGTCGACGCCGCCCGCGTGCTGGCCCTGCGCACCGGCGTCGAGGCCACCAGCACCGTGCAGCGCCTGCGCCAGGGCGGCGGCCGGATCGGCATGCCGGCAGAAGAGCTCGCCGCGATGGCCGACGGCTTCCATTTCATCCAGTTGCTGCGCCTGCGCCACCAGCACCTCGACACCGACCACGGTGCACCGGGCGACAATCGGGTGAAGCCGGACGACCTCAACGAACTGGATCGGCGCATCCTCAAAGAAGCCTTTCGCCAGGCCCGCAAGATCCAACTGCGACTCAAGCTGGACTATCAGATATGAGCTGGCTCTCACGACTCCTGCCCGGCAGCGGACCGGACCTCAGTCCCGAACAGCAGGCCAGTCTAGCGGCGATCACACGTCACCCCGGCCCCGATCTGGGCCGCAGCCATTTCGAGACGCGCTACGTGATCGTCAATGCGGAAAGCCGGCCGATGGATGGCGGCGGCCAGCGCCTCATCGGCGTCGGCGCAGTGGCGATCAACCGCGGGCTGCTGCACCCGGCCGAGAGCTTCCGGGCCGAACTGGCCAGCGCACCGGCCGACGCCCTGCTGGGGCTGCTGCACTTCATCGCGAAGGCACCGCTGGTGGTCTACAACGCGCCATTCAACCAGGGCATTCTCGAGCGAGGTTTCGAACAGAACCTGGGCAACGTACCGGCAATGGAATGGCTGGACCTGATGGTGATCATGCCCAGCCTGTACCCCGAACGGATCGCCGGCCAGGCCAGCATGGATGCCTGGCTCGGCGCCTTCGGCATCGAACGGCTGGACCGCCACGACGCGGTGCTGGAGGCTCTCGCCGTGGCCCAGCTCCACCAGGTGGCGCTGGCCCGCGCCAAGGCCCAGGGACTCAACGCACCGCAGGACCTGCTCGAAAGCCAGACCAGCCGCAAATGGCTGCGCGGTAGCTGAGCAGCTATCCCGGCGAGGCCAGGGCCCACCGCCAGCGCTCCTCGCACAAGGCCGCAAAGCGCCGGGCGAGCGGTGACGGCACCTGCGGCAGCAGGATCGCCGCATCGGCGGTCGCATCGCTGTCGTCGAGCGGCCGCACCCGGGCTCCGGCGGGCGCCAGGGCGGCCATGCACTCCGGGATCACCGCGATGCCGAAGCCGGCCGCCACCAGGCTCAGCATCGAGGTCTTGCGGGAAATGACATTTCCCATCCGCGGCACGAAGCCCCGCTGCAGGCACAGGTCCGTCATTCGCCGGGCCAGCCCCCCGCGCTCCCGGTGCACCGCCGACACAAAGGGCACTTCGGCCAGATCGGCGAGCCGAAGGCTCTGCCGATCTGCAAGGGGATGCACGGCCGGGATCGCAACGACCAACCGCTCCCTCGCCAGCGGAACGAACTGCACGGCCGGATCCCTGCGCAGCACCGGCATCCGCGCCACCCCCAGGTCGGCCCGGCCGGCGGCGATCTCGGCCACCTGCACCTCCGACGACACCCTGTCCAGATCCACCCGCGCCGCCGGCGCCGCCTCCGCAAACGCCTGCAGGCTGGCCAGCAGCGGACCGCCGATGGGGATCGAGCTCGAATGCAGCAGCCGCAGCACGCCCGACTCCCCGCGGGCCAGGCAGCGCGCATCCTCCGCGGCTTCGTCGATGGCCTGGGCGATCTCCCCGATACGCTCGCGGAACAGCGTGCCAGCCGGCGTGAGGCTTACACCACGTGCCTCGCGGACGAACAGCGGGAAACCCAGCTCTTCCTCCATAAGCGCGATCTGCCGGCTGAGCGCCGGTTGCGCGACGAAGAGCCCGGCGGCGGCCTGGGACAGATTGCCGGTTTCGGCAACGGCCAGGAAGTAGCGGATCTGACGCAGGCTAAGCATTCCAGAAAGTCATGGCTTGAGTAAAAAACTGATATTGGCGTTATACCTCGGCCAATTCCAGAATTCCATGCACGTCGACTCCGCACACACCGATCATGGAAAACTGGATGCCCACCCTGCTCTTCAGCACCACCGATATTTCCGCCCTGGCAGCAGCCTTTGCGATTCTGGTCGTCGCCTACGCCATCTTCGCGCTGCTCGGCTTCGGCTCCGCGCTCATCGCCAGCACTCCGCTGGCCTGGGTGATGCCAGTCAGCCGCATCGTGCCCCTGTTGGCCCTGCTCGACGCAGCGGGCTCGCTGCAGCGGGGCTACCAGGCCCGCCACCTCATAGACCGGAGCAGCCTGGGGCGCCTGGTGCCCGGCATGCTGGGCGGCCAGTTGGTCGGCGTGAGCCTGCTGGCCCATCTGCCGCTGGGCATCCTGGCGATGCTGCTCGGTGTCTTCGTGGCCGGCTACGGCCTGCGGGAACTGCGCGGGCGTCGCGGATCTGCGGCGCCTGGACAAGCAGCCGCCTGGCTGTACGGAGGGTTCGGAGGAGTATTGGGCGGGCTGTTCGGCAGCGGCGGCTTCGTCTATGCCACTTACCTGCAGGCCCATCTGCCCGAACGGGAAGCCTATCGAGCCACCCAGGCGGTCATGATCGCCCTGTCCACCGGCTGGCGGATCGCCTTGTGCGTGGCCGCCGGCCTCATCGACGGACGCCTGCTCCTCACCGCACTGGTGCTGCTTCCAGCCGCCTATCTGGGCCTGGCGCTGGGTCGGCATGTGGACCAGCGCCTGAGCGGAGCGGGTTTTGCCAGGCTGCTTAACCTGTTCCTGATCGCCTCCGGCCTGGCCTTGATCGGCAAGGGCCTGCAGCAAATGGGATGAATGGAATTTCCCGCGGCCACGACCGCGGGTATTCCGTCAGCCGTAAACCTTGCACATCAGCGGCGAGGCCACCCGCGGAGTGAAATAGCCGAGCGCAAAGAAGAACGCGCACAGCAGCAGCAACCCGAGGACACGCCGCCTGTTGCGGTGCCACCAGTCGGCGAGAGCTCGGAGCATGGCGCTCACACTTTCAGGAAGTGTTCCCGGTAGTAGCGCAGTTCGGCGATCGACTCGTGGATGTCGGCCAGGGCCTGGTGGGCGCCCTTCTTCTCTAGACCCTTGTAGACATCCGGACGCCAACGGCGGACCAGCTCCTTGAGGGTGGACACGTCCAGGTTGCGGTAATGGAACCAGTCTTCCAGCTTGGGCATGTAGCGCGCCATGAAGCGGCGATCCTGGCCGATGGAGTTGCCACACATCGGCGAGGTGCGCGACGGGATGTACTGCTTCATGAACTCCAGGTAGATCGCCTCGGCTTCCGCTTCGCCGACAGTGGATGCCTTAACCCGGTCAATCAGGCCGGAACGGCCGTGGGTGTTCTTGTTCCACTCGTCCATGCCGTCGAGCACGGCGTCCGGCTGATGAACTGCGATGACTGGGCCTTCCGCCACCACGTCGAGATTGCTGTTGGTGACGACCATCGCCATCTCGATGATGCGGTCGCTGTCGGGATTCAGGCCGGTCATTTCCATATCCAGCCAGATGAGGTGATTCTGGTCCTGTGCCATAATCGGCTCGCTTTTCGGTAAAGGCGCGATTTTACGCGCTTGCCGATTCCCGTCACGCCTTCCAGCGCTTTCCCCCGGTGTCTTTTCCCGACCGATGACCTCCAGCAGCTTCACCGCCCTGTTCCTCGTCGCCCTTGGCGCCGGCCTGCTCACCCGTCTGTGGCTGGCCCAGCGGCAGATCCGCCACGTGGCCGGCCATCGGGCCGCGGTACCGATCGCCTTCGCGGCGAGCATCGCCCTCGACGCCCATCAGAAAGCAGCGGACTACACGGTGGCCCGGGTCAGGCTGGGCATCATCGACCTGCTGATCTCTGCCGCCCTGCTGCTGGGCCTGACCGTCGGCGGCGGCCTGCAGGCGCTGTTCGCACTGAGCGCCGCCGTATTCACACCCGGTACGCTGCAGCACGGTGTCGCCTTCATCGCGTTGGTGGCATCGGTCTCCTGGCTGGTAGACCTGCCGCTCACCGTCTATCGCAGCTTCGGGCTGGAAGCCCGCTTCGGCTTCAACCGGTTGCCCCCTGCGCTGTTCGTGGCCGACACGCTGAAGGGCATCGTGCTGTCCGCCGTCATCGGCCTGCCGCTGATCAGCTTCGTGCTGTGGTTGATGGCGGCCATGGGCCCGCTGTGGTGGCTGTACGTGTGGGCCTTCTGGCTGGGCTTCAACCTGCTCGTGCTGCTGGTCTACCCGACCTTCATCGCCCCCCTGTTCAACAAGTTCCAGCCCCTGGAAGACGGCCCACTGAAGGCCCGGATCGAAGGCCTGATGGAACGCTGCGGCTTCCGCCTGTCCGGGCTGTTCGTGATGGACGGCTCCAAGCGCTCGGCCCATGGCAACGCTTACTTCACCGGCTTTGGCGCCGCCAAGCGCATCGTCTTCTTCGACACGCTGCTGGAAAAACTCGCCCCCACCGAAGTGGAAGCGGTACTGGCCCACGAGCTCGGCCATTATCACCACCACCATCTGTGGAAACGCTTGGCCGTCATCGGCGCCGGCAGCCTGATGTTCTTTGGACTGCTGGGCCATCTCGCCGGCCAGGACTGGTTCTTCAACGGGCTGGGCGTGCAGGAAAGCGGCACTGCAACGACGCTGGTGCTGTTCGCGCTGGTGCTGCCGATCTTCACCTTCCCGCTGACTCCGCTGATGAGCATGTGGTCGCGGCACCATGAATTCCAAGCCGACGCCTACGCGGCCAGCCAGGCACCGGCCACCGAACTGGTCAGCGCCTTGGTCAAACTGTACCGGGACAATGCCTCGACCCTCACGCCGGACCCGCTCTACTCCAGCGTCTATGACTCCCACCCGCCGGCGGCAATCCGCATCGCCCGTCTGCAAGGGGCTGCGCGATGAAGGCCGTCGGCACCCTGGTGGCCGCTTTCGGGCGGCAGTACGAAGTCCGCTCCGAATCGGGCGAGATCCTGCTGTGCGTACCGCGAGGCAAGAAGAGCCTGTTCGCTTGCGGCGACCGGGTCCATTACGCGACTACCGGCCCCGGCCAGGGCGTCATCGAGAAGCTCATCGAGCGCAGCAGCCTGCTCTATCGTTCGGACGCCTGGCGCCAGAAGCTGATCGCCGCCAACGCGACCCAGGTCGCACTGGTGGTGGCGACGGAGCCCAGCTTCTCGGACGAGTTCCTCTCACGCTGCCTCTGCGCGGCGGAAAGCCAGCATCTCAAGGTACTGATCGTACTGAACAAGACCGATCTGAGCGCCAACCTTGAAGCGGCCCGCGCCCAGCTGGCGCCCTTCGTCACCCTGGGCTACCCGGTGCTGGAACTATCCGCATTGAGTGATGTGGAGTTGCTGCGCGCCCGCCTGATCGGCGAGACGAGCCTGCTGGTGGGGCAATCCGGCATGGGCAAATCCACATTGACCAATGCCCTGATCCCCGAGGCACGGGCCGAGACTCGCGAGATCTCCGAAGTGCTGGATACCGGCAAGCACACCACCACCTTCGCCCGTCTTTATACGCTGCCGGAAGGCGGCGGCATCATCGACAGCCCGGGCATGCAGACTTTCGGCCTGGTGCATCTCAGCGCCGAAGAGCTCGAAGACAGTTTCCGCGAGTTTCGCCCCTACCGCGGCGAATGCCGCTTCCGCGACTGCCGCCACGACGCCGAGCCGGGCTGCGCGCTACGCGAGGCCGCGGACAACGGCAAGATCGATCCCCGCCGCCTGCGCCAGTTCCTGCAGTTCCGCACCGAGTGCGAACAGGGCCGGCGCATGGCCCAGGGATGGTGAGAACCGAGCTTAAGCGTTGCCTTTCGGGGCCGCTTCGCCACTGAGCCAATCCGGGTTGGGCAACTCGTCGAAGGCGTGACCGAGGGCTTCGCTCCAGCGGTTGCGAATCATCGCGAAGTATTCGTTCTTCGCGTCGATGCTGACGTGGGACGAAATCTTGAGCTCATCGGTCTTGAGAATGGCCAGATCCAAGGGCACGCCCACCGACAGGTTCGAGCGGATCGTCGAATCCATGGAGATCAATGCCAGTTTGGCTGCCTCGTCCAGGCTGGTCTGGCTCTTCACGACTCGGTCGATGATCGGCTTGCCGTACTTGGACTCGCCGATCTGGAAGTACGGCGTATCCGGCGTGGCTTCGATGAAGTTGCCGGCCGCGTAGATGTGGAACAGGCGCGGCGCTTCATTGCCGATCTGCCCGCCAAGAATCAGCGCCGCGGTGAAATCGATGCCGAAGCTCTGCAGCGCGTCCGCATCGCGCCGATGCACCTCGCGCAGCGTGTCGCCCACGTGCCGGGCCGCCTCGAACATGTTCGGCATCGACCACAGGTTTTCCCGCCCGTCCTGGGCCGCCATCGCTTCGCGCAGCATCGACACCAGCTGCTGGGTGATCGCCAGGTTGCCCGAGCTCATCAGGACCATCACCCGCTCACCGGGGCGCTGAAAGATGGACATTTTGCGGAAGGTATTGATGTGGTCGACGCCCGCGTTGGTACGGGAATCCGACAGGAAAACCATACCCGCATCGAGCAGCATGCTGACACAATAAGTCATGGGGAAAGTCCCAAGAAAAAGGCGGTCCGGATGACGGACCGCCGGGAGAGTTTGGAAGCTGTTTTGGAAGCTGTGTAACGCGCCGTCGCGTCAGCGACGCAGATCGTCGAGAATGGACTTGATCTCGGCGCGGATGTCGCTCAACTGCCCGCGCAAACCGGCGGCCTCTTCCACATCCTCAAGCTTGCGCACCCCCAACTCGCCAAGTTGATTGCGTGCGCCGGAAATGGTGAAGCCGTCCCGGTACAACAGTTCGCGAATCCGGCGAATCAGCAGCACTTCATGATGCTGATAATAGCGCCGATTGCCGCCCCGCTTGACCGGCCGCAACTGGGTGAACTCCTGCTCCCAGTAACGCAGCACATGAGGCTTGACCCCGCACAGATCGCTGACCTCACCGATGGTGAAGTAACGCTTGGCGGGAATCGGCGGCAATTCGGCTATCGCCGGAACTTCACTTTGCGACATCGCTCAGTTGCTCCACATTGGCCTTGAGCTTTTGGCTGGCGTGGAAAGTCACCACACGCCGGGCGGTGATGGGGATCTCTTCGCCAGTCTTGGGGTTTCGACCTGGACGCTGCGGTTTCTCACGAAGCTGGAAGTTGCCGAAGCCGGAGAGCTTGACGCAATCCCCGCGCTCCAGCGCCAGGCGAATCTCCTCGAAGAAGCACTCGACCATATCCTTGGCTTCGCGCTTGTTGAGTCCCACCTGCTCAAACAGCATATCGGCGAGTTCCGCCTTGGTAAGTGTCATACCCATGTTGACTCAGGCCCTCAACTTCGCGCCGAGATTTTCTTCGGCATGGCGGGTCAGGGCAGTCATCGCGGCATCCACTTCAGCGTCCTCCAGAGTCCGCTGAGTTTCTTGCATAACTACGCGGAAAGCAAGGCTTTTCCGGTTCGGCTCGATACCCTTGCCCTGGTACTGGTCGAACAGTTCGATGCGCTGCACAATGGCCGGCGCCACCTGCTGAAGGCCCTTCAACAAACTTGCCGCCGCCACGCTCTGCTCGACGACCAGGGCCAGGTCACGGGTCACCGCCGGGAAGCGGGAGAGTTCCTTGTAGGCCGGCGTCACCGTACCGAGCAGAGCGTCGAGTTCGATCTCGAAGGCCACCGGCGCCGTACCTAGTTCATAGCGCTGAACCCAGATCGGGTGCAGTTCGCCGATGAAACCGATTTCGCTGCCATCGAGCAGCACACGTGCGGAACGGCCCGGATGCAGGGCCGAATGGGAGGCCCGCTCGAACTCGGCGACACGCGGGAATAGCAGCGCTTCCAGGTCCGCCTTGACGTCGTAGAAGTCCACATTGCGGTTGGACTCACCCCATTGCTCAGCCTTTGCCAGGCCAGCAGCCAACGCGGCCACACGTAGCGGTTGATGGTAGCCCTCCACCGGCTTGCCGGCAGCATCCTTGGCGAAGCAGCGGCCGATCTCGAAGACGCGGACGCGGTTGGTCTGACGCTTGCGGTTGGTCACCACGTTGGACACCAGGCCGCCGATCAGACTGGAGCGCATGACGCTCATCTGGCTGGCGATCGGGTTGGCCAGACGGACCGGATCAGCGTTGCCACTGAAGTCCTTCTCCCAGGCCTCTTCGACGAAGGCGAAGTTGATGACCTCCTGGTACTCGCGGCCGGCGATCAGCCGGCGGACGGTCATCGTGTCGCGGCGGGCCTCAGGGCGCGGCAACATGCTGATCGGGCCCTTCGGGGCGACGGTCGGGATGTTGTCGTAACCATGCAGGCGCGCGATCTCCTCGATGAGGTCTTCCTCGATCTCCAAGTCGAAGCGGTAGGACGGCGGCGTGACGACAAAATCCTCACCATCACGGGCCACCTGGAGATTCAGGCGGGTAAACATCTCGGCGACATGGTCGGCCGTCAGCTGGATGCCCAGCACGCGGCGCACACGAGCTGCGCGCAGGCGGATCGGCGCACGAACGGGCAGCTTGGCTGCATCGACGACTTCGTTCACCGGACCGGCGGAACCGCCGCAGATGTCCAGGATCAGGCGAGTCGCCCGCTCGATGGCCTGGCCGGCCAGTGCGAAGTCGACACCGCGCTCGAAGCGGTAGGACGCATCCGACGAGAAACCATAGGCACGCGCGCGCCCAGCGATCGCATCGGGAGCGAAGAACGCGCTCTCCAGGAACAGCTCGGTGGTTTCCAGGGTGACACCGCTTTCCTCGCCGCCCATGATGCCGGCCAGCGCCAGCGCGCGGGACTCGTCGGCGATCAGGAGCGTGTCGGCCGCCGGCGTGACGGTCTGACCGTTGAGCAGCAGCACCTGCTCGCCCGCCGTCGGGAAACGCACGTGAATGGCGCCGTTCAGCTTGGCCTCATCGAAGGCATGCAGCGGCTGACCCAGTTCGAGCATCACATAGTTGGTGACGTCCACCAGCGCGCTGATCGAGCGGATGCCGCTACGGGCCAGGCGCTGCTTCATCCAGTCGGGCGTCGCAGCCTTGGCGTCGACACCGCGGATGATCCGGCCGGCGTAACGCGGGCAGGCTTCCGGCGCGTCGAGCACAATGGCACGCACGGCGTCGTGGGCGGGCGCCACGGGCTCGCTCGCCGGCAGGCTGAGCGGCTTGCCGGTCAGCGCCGCCACTTCGCGGGCGATGCCGGTGAGGCTCAGGCAGTCTGCGCGGTTCGGCGTCAGCTTGATGGTGAACAGGGTGTCGTTGAGATCGAGGTATTCGCGCAGGTCGGTGCCGACGGGCGCGTCTTCCGGCAGCACCAGCAGGCCGTTGCTTTCTTCGGAGATACCCAGCTCCTTGGCGGAACACAGCATGCCGAAGGATTCGACGCCGCGCAGCTTGGCCGCCTTGATGCCAAAACCGGCCAAGTCGGCGCCCACCAGCGCACACGGGATCTTGATGCCGGCGGCCGCATTCGGCGCGCCGCAGACGATCTGCAGCAACTCGCCCTGCCCCGCGTCCACCTTGCAGACGCGCAGCTTGTCAGCGTTGGGGTGCTTTTCGGCCTCGACGATCTGCGCGACCACCACCTTGGAAAACTGGGCGGCCACGCCGTCCTGCTCTTCCACTTCCAGCCCCGCCATCGTGAGCAAATGCCCAAGCGCGTCCGAATCGAGGTCCGGACTGACGAAGCTGCGCAACCAGAGTTCTGAGAATTGCATGGCTTACCTGAATTGACCGAGGAAACGAAGATCGCCTTCGAAGAACAGGCGAAGGTCATTGACGCCATACCGCAGCATGGTCAGCCGATCGGGCCCCATGCCGAAAGCAAAGCCGGTGTAACGCTCGGGGTCGATGCCGCCGGAGCGCAATACGTTGGGGTGCATCATTCCGCAGCCGGCGATCTCCAGCCAGCGCCCCTTCAGCGCACCGCTCATGAAAGCCACGTCGATCTCGGCGGACGGCTCGGTGAACGGGAAGAAGGACGGACGGAAACGCACCTGCAGATCGTCGCTCTCAAAGAAGCTGCGCAGGAAGTCGGCGACCACGCCCTTCAGGTCGGCGAAGCTGACGCTCTCGCCCACCCACAGACCTTCGACCTGGTGGAACATCGGGGAGTGGGTGGCATCCGAATCGACGCGGTACACACGGCCCGGCGCGATCACGCGCAGCTCGGGCATCGTGTCGCGATCCTTGTAGGCCTCCACGTGGGCCTGCATCGCGCGGATCTGGACCGGGCTGGTATGGGTGCGCAGCAGCACGCCCTCGCCGTTCTCCAGATAGAAGGTGTCGTGCATCGAACGGGCCGGATGGTTGGCCGGGGTGTTCAATGCCGTGAAATTGTAGAAGTCGGTCTCGATCTCCGGCCCTTCAGCCACATCGAAGCCGATGGAGCGGAACAGTTGTTCGACACGCTCCAGCGTACGCACCACCGGGTGCAGACCACCGATGCCGGCGCCACGGCCAGGCAGTGTCACATCCAGCGCTTCGGCAGCCAATTGCGCTTCGAGTGCGGCCTGCTGCAGCGCATCGCGGCGCGCGTTGAGTTGCGCTTCGATGGCGGCCTTGGCCTTGTTGATCTCGGCACCGGCCGTCTTGCGGGCTTCCGGATCGAGTTTGCCGAGGCCTTTCAGCAGTTCGGTGAGGGAACCGCCCTTGCCCAGGTAGCGCGCCTTGGCGGCCTCCAGGGCTGCTCCGTCCGCGGCGGCGGCGAAATCCACGCCTGCTTGCGCGACGAGTTGATCGAGTTGATCCATTTTTCCTGTCTTATCCCGGGTTCAGGACAAAAAAAAGGAGGCTAGGCCTCCTTTTTTCGTGCTGCGCAAGATTACGCAGCGAGCTTGGCCTTGGCTTGTTCGGCGAGCGCCGCAAAAGCGGGCTTGTCGAACACGGCCAGGTCGGCCAGAACCTTGCGGTCCACTTCGATGGAGGCCTTCTTCAGACCGTTCATGAAGCGGCTGTAGGTCAGACCAACTTCACGGGCGGCCGCGTTGATACGGGCGATCCACAGGGCACGGAACTGACGCTTGCGCTGACGACGGTCACGGTAAGCGTACTGACCGGCCTTCATCACCGCCTGCTTGGCGATCCGATATACGTTCTTGCGACGGCCGCGATAGCCCTTGGCTTGATCGAGGACCTTCTTGTGGCGGGCGCGAGCGGTTACACCGCGTTTAACTCGGGGCATTGCGTTCTCCTAAATCAAGCGTAAGGCATCATTGCGCGGATGGACTTTTCGTCCGAAGCATGCACGGCAGTCATACCGCGCAGCTGGCGCTTGCTCTTGGTGGTCTTCTTGGTCAGGATGTGGCGCTTGAACGCCTGCGAACGCTTGATGCTACCGGAAGCGCGGATCTTGAACCGCTTGGCGGCGCCGCTCTTGGTCTTCATCTTGGGCATGAAGTACTCCACTTATATCATGGTGCCAGGTGGCTTCCGACTTTCGGAAACGCTTCAACAACCCGTCACCACTTGTTCCGGCGGACTATGTTGTCCGCCGTACTCCGGAGCCCGGAGGCCCCGAAAATCCTTAGTGCTTCTTCTTCGGCGCGATGACCATGATCATCTGGCGCCCTTCCATCTTCGGCATCTGCTCGACTTGGGCGATTTCGTCCAGATCGGCCTTGATGCGCTCGAGCTGGCGCATGCCGAACTCCTGGTGAGCC
Organism: Zoogloea sp. GDB6; assembly: GCF_056724105.1. Classification (NCBI taxonomy): domain Bacteria; kingdom Pseudomonadati; phylum Pseudomonadota; class Betaproteobacteria; order Rhodocyclales; family Zoogloeaceae; genus Zoogloea; species Zoogloea sp. GDB6. Next base: position 3,461,476 of record NZ_CM161497.1, read on the forward strand.
ATTTCGCGACCGCGGAAACGGAGCGTCACCTTGGCCTTGTCACCATCGTTCAGGAACTTGATCAGGTTACGCAGCTTGATCTGGTAGTCGTTCTCGTCCGTACCCGGACGCAACTTCACTTCCTTGACCTGGATCTGCTTCTGCTTCTGCTTGGCCTCATGGGCGCGCTTGGCTTCTTCGTACTTGTACTTGCCGAAGTCCATCAAGCGACACACCGGCGGCTTGGCCATCGGCGCGATCTCTACCAGATCCACACCGGCCTCTTCAGCCGCTTCGAGTGCAGCACGCAGAGAAACGATGCCGATCTGCTCACCGTCCTCACCCGTCAAGCGCACTTCCGGCACACTAATTTCGCCGTTGATGCGCAGCTTCTTTTCCTGAGCGATGGTTCAAGTCTCCTATGAAAACAAAAAATCAGGCCGTGCCAGCAAACGAGGAAACCTCGTGCTGCCAACGCTCAACAACCGAATCTAGGGTCAGTTGACCGAGGTCTTGATTTCCTCGGGCGCGCACGGCCACTACATTAGCTGCCTTTTCCTTATCGCCCACGACAAGGATGTACGGCAACTTACGCACGCTATGTTCGCGTATTTTATAAGTAATCTTCTCGTTGCGCAAATCAGCCTCGACGCGGAAGCCCCGAGCGCGCAAGGAATTGACCACTTCCGTGACGTAATCCACCTGGGATTCGGAGATATTCAGCACCACCGCCTGCACCGGCGCCAGCCACATGGGCAAGGCTCCTGCGTAGTTCTCGATCAGGATGCCGATAAAACGCTCCAGCGAACCCAGGATGGCGCGGTGCAACATCACCGGCGTATGACGGCCGTTATCCTCACCCACGTACTCGGCCCCCAGGCGGGTCGGCATGGAAAAGTCCACCTGGACGGTGCCGCACTGCCAGGAGCGACCAATCGCGTCCTTGATATGGAATTCGATCTTCGGACCATAGAAGGCACCCTCGCCCGGCAGTTCCTCCCACTCCAGACCACTGGCACGCAACGCGGAACGCAGGCCGCTCTCGGCCTTGTCCCACACCTCATCCGAACCCACCCGGCTATCCGGACGCAGGGCGAGCTTGACAGCCACATCCTTGAAGCCGAAATCCGCATACACCTTGCGCACCAAGGCATTGAAGGCGGTGACTTCGGCCTCGATCTGATCTTCGGTACAGAAGATATGCCCATCATCCTGGGTGAAGCCGCGCACCCGCATGATGCCGTGCAGCGCACCGGAAGGCTCGTTGCGGTGGCAAGCCCCAAACTCGCCGTAGCGGAGCGGCAGTTCGCGATAGGAACGCAGATCGGAATTGAAGATCTGAATGTGCCCCGGGCAATTCATCGGCTTCACCGCGTAATCGCGACTTTCCGATTCGGTGGTGAACATGTTTGCCTTGTAGTGCTCCCAGTGGCCAGACTTCTCCCACAACGAGCGATCCAGAATCTGCGGACAGCGCACTTCCTGATAGCCATTGTCGCGGTAGACGGCACGCATGTACTGCTCGACCGCCTGCCAGACCGTCCACCCATTGGGGTGCCAGAACACCAAGCCCGGCGCCTCTTCCTGCAGATGAAAGAGATCGAGCTGCTTGCCCAGACGGCGATGATCCCGCTTCTCAGCCTCTTCCAGCATGTGCAGGTAAGCCTCCTGATCCTCCTTCTTGGCCCAGGCAGTACCGTAGATACGCTGCAGCATCTCGTTCTTGGAGTCACCGCGCCAGTAGGCGCCAGCCACCTTCATCAGCTTGAAGACTTTCAGCTTGCCGGTGGACGGCACGTGAGGGCCGCGGCACAGGTCGGTGAAATCACCCTCCCGATACAGGGAGACATCCTGATCTTCCGGGATCGACGCAATGATCTCGGCCTTGTAGTGCTCGCCAATGGACTTGAAGTACGCCACCGCCTCGTCCCGCGGCAGCACGCTGCGCTCGACGGGGATATCACGCTTGGCGAGCTCGGCCATGCGCGCCTCGATCGCCACCAGATCTTCCGGCGTAAACGGGCGCTTGTAGGAAAAGTCGTAGTAAAAGCCGTTTTCGATCACCGGCCCGATGGTCACCTGCGCCTCCGGAAACAGCTCTTTGACCGCATAGGCGAGCAAGTGGGCTGTCGAGTGGCGGATGACCTCGAGACCGTCAGAGTCCTTATCCGTAACGATCGACAGCGCCACATCGGACTCGATCAAATAGGAGGTATCGACCAGATTGCCTTCAATCTTGCCGGCAAGAGCTGCCTTGGCAAGGCCGGTACCAATCGACGCAGCAACCTGGGCAATGGTTACAGGCTGTTCAAAACTACGAACAGAACCGTCGGGCAGGGTGATGTTGGGCATGGTGGCTCGCTCAAAGGAAAAATCTGGGCAAAAAAAAAGTGCGGCCGAGCCGCACTTTTTTCTCTACCGAAAAACGCCTTGCAGGCTGACTCGACACAATTCAGTCAAGGGCGCTGCAAGCTCGAAACATTGCGTTTTCCTCTTAGGTGTTTGGTAGGCGCGATTGGACTCGAACCAACGACCCCCACCATGTCAAGGTGGTGCTCTAACCAGCTGAGCTACGCGCCTAAGAAGCCCGCATTATAGATGAGCTACAGAAATTGTCAACACTATTTTCACTCCCTCGTTTCCACCTGCGGCCAAGCCGCCAGGAAGCGCTGCCAATGGGGTGCCGCCACACGGCTGAGAGACTCCCGCACGAACGCGATCTCCGCGTCGTACTGCGTCTTGTCGAGTGCTCCGCGCATCAACTGGAAACGCAGGAACACGAGGTAGGTGTTGACCACATCGGTCTCGCAATAATCGCGAATCTCGCCGATGCGCCCTTCGCAGTACCCTTTCCACACCGCCGAACCATCCATACCCAGCTTGCCTGGAAACCCCATCAGCTTGGCCAGATCATCCAGCGGAGCGTTGGCACGCGGTTGATACAGCGCAAGCAGGTCCATCAGATCCAGGTGGCGGGTGTGGTAGCGGCTGATGTAGTTGTTCCACTTGAAATCGCGGGAATCGTGGAAGTCCCCATCTCCAAGGTCCCAATAACGGGGCGCCGTGATTCCGTGCAGCATGCCGCGATAATGCAACACAGGCAGATCAAAGCCGCCGCCGTTCCACGATACGATCTGCGGCGTGAAGCGTTCGATGCCATCGAAGAAGCGCTGGATCAGTTGCCCTTCCGTGCACTCCGGCTCCGATAGGGAAAAAACCCGGAACTGGCTCGCATCCCGCAACGCGCAGGAAATCGTGACGACCCGCTGCAGGTGATGGGGCAGGAAGTCTGTGCCGTTCGCCGCCCGTCGCTGCTGAAAAGCAAACTCGGCCACCTCCTCGTCCGGGAGTTCAGCGGGCAGCCCGTGCAGGACGCGGATCCCTTCGACATCCGGGATCGTCTCGATGTCGAAAACGAGAGTGGTGGCCAAGGCAGCCATCAGGCAGGAAACACCCCGGTAGACAGGTAACGATCTCCCCGGTCGCAGACGACGGAGACGATAACCGCATTCTCGACCTGTTCAGCCAGGCGTAGCGCGACATGCATGGCACCACCGGAAGAAATACCGGCAAAGATGCCCTCCTCCCGCGCCAAGCGACGGGTCATTTCTTCAGCGTCGGCCTGGGCCACGTACTCCAGGTGATCAACTTTGCTCTTGTCGTAGATCTTCGGCAGATAAGCCTCTGGCCACTTGCGGATCCCAGGGATCTGCGCGCCTTCGGTCGGCTGGCAACCGATGATCTGGATCGCCGGATTCTGCACCTTCAGGTAGGCGGAAACCCCCATGATGGTACCAGTGGTACCCATGCTGCTGATGAAGTGGGTGATCGTTCCACCGGTCTGTTGCCAGATCTCCGGTCCGGTGCCATCGATGTGCGCCTGGGGATTGTCCGGGTTGGCGAACTGGTCGAGGATCACGCCCCGCCCCTCGTCACGCATCTTTTCGGCCACATCGCGGGCGAGCTCCATGCCGCCCTCCTTCGGGGTCAGCACCAGTTCGGCACCAAAGGCACGCATCGTCTGCCGGCGCTCGATGCTCTGGTTCTCCGGCATGACCAGGACCATGCCGTAGCCGCGAATCGCCGCTGCCATCGCCAATGCGATGCCGGTGTTGCCGCTGGTTGCTTCGATCAGCGTATCGCCAGGGCGAATGTCACCGCGCAACTCGGCCCGCAGAATCATCGACATGGCCGGCCTGTCCTTCACCGAGCCAGCCGGATTGTTACCTTCCAGCTTGGCCAGGATGACGTTGTTGTGCCCTGCCGTGATGCGCTTGAGACGGACCAGGGGGGTTTGCCCCACGTAGTCCTCGAGTGTTTTGAATTCCATGATTCTGTCCAATGGGATGCCGGATTGAAGCGATCATACCGAACGCCACCTCAAGCCAGACAAGCAAACCCTGAGCCATCCGGTCAGCGCCGCCTACACCTGCTCCGCCGGATGAAAAAGGGGCTTCCGACGGAAGCCCCCGAAACAATTTGTCAGTTTTGCGCCAGACTTACGGCCGGCCGATGCTCAGGTAGGTGAGCCCAGCCTGACGCGGCAGCTTCGGATCGAAGATGTTACGCCCATCGAAGATGATTGGCGTCTTCAGCTTTTCCTTGATGACCTGGAAGTCCGGACTACGGAACTCCTTCCACTCGGTCACGATCAGCAGCGCGTCCGCCTCATCGAGGGCCTGCATCGGGCGCTCAGCGTAACGCAGACGCGGCTCATCGCCGAAAATCCGGCGCGTCTCAGGCATCGCAACCGGATCGTAAGCCGTCACCGTCGCGCCGCGGCGGAACAGCTCGGCGATGATCACCCGGCTGGGTGCCTCACGCATATCGTCGGTGTTCGGCTTGAAGGCCAGGCCCCAGATGGCAAAGTTATGCCCTGACAGATCCTCACCAAACTCGGCGACGATCTTGTTCACCAGTACGAGCTTCTGCGCGTCGTTGGCATCCTCCACCGCGTTCAGCACGCGCAGCGCATGCCCCTCGTCAGCACCGGTCCGGATGAGCGCCTTGACGTCCTTTGGGAAACAGGAACCACCATAGCCACAACCCGCATACAGGAAGTGATAGCCGATACGCGGATCGCTGCCGATGCCCTGGCGAACCAGCTCGATGTCGGCCCCGAGGGATTCGGCCAGCAAGGCCAGTTCGTTCATGAAGCTGATACGGGTGGCCAGCATCGCGTTGGCGGCGTACTTGGTCAGCTCTGCGCTGCGCAGATCCATGATCAGCAGCTTCTCATGGTTCCGCTGAAAGGGCGCATACAAGGCCTTCATCAGGAAAATCGCCTGATCATCCTCCGCGCCGACGACAATGCGGTCCGGGCGCATGAAATCTTCAACCGCCGCACCTTCCTTGAGGAACTCCGGGTTGGACACGATGCTGTACGGGATGGCCTCGCCACGCGCATCGAGCTCGGCCTGCACCGCTGCCTTGACCTTGTCCGCCGTACCCACCGGCACGGTACTCTTGTCGACGATCACCTTGTAGTCGGTCATGTGCCGACCGATTGCGCGAGCGGCAGACAAAACGTACTGCAGGTCGGCGGAACCGTCCTCATCCGGCGGCGTACCGACGGCGATGAACTGGATGGTGCCGAACTGCACCGCTGCCTGGACATCCGTCGTGAAATGCAGACGCCCCGCAGCCACGTTACGTGCAACGACCTGATCCAGGCCCGGCTCGTGAATGGGAATCCCGCCCTCCTCAAGAATCCGGATCTTCTCGGGATCCAGATCGAGGCACAGCACGTCGTTGCCCATCTCTGCCAGACAGGCCCCTGACACCAAGCCCACGTACCCAGTGCCGACTACAGTGATTTTCATACGCTTATTTCCAATGAAGAATCCAGAAAACGTGCCAACTGCGCCCCTTAAGTGGTGCTATGGGGCCAGATCGAATTCCTCGGTCCGCTTCGGAGGATAGGTTTCCCAACCACCGCAGGCGGGACAACGCCAGTAAAACTGCCGGGCCTTGAAGCCGCAGGCTTCGCAGCGATAACGCGCCACGCGGCGCGTATGACCATGAACCAACCCCTTCACCAGCTCAATGTCGGTCCGCTGCGCCACCGGAGCAGTAAGAAGCGCAGCCTCCAGCAACTTGTCGAGCCCCAACAATGTGGGGTTACGGCGCAGCTCATCGCGTACGAGGTTATATGCAGCCTGCGGGCCTTCCTGCTGCAACTCCCATTGAAACAAGGCATCCAGCAAATCAAGGGATGGATATTGATCGAGGTAGCTGCGCAACAGCTGCATCCCCTGCTCCAGCTCACCCAGACGCCGGTAGGCATCCATGATCCGCTCCGCAACCAGCGCGAGATAAACCGGGTTCTGGCTCTCGACCCGCTTCCAGGCATCAAGCGCCGCCCGGTCATCCCCCCGTGCAGCATGCAGATCGCCAAGCAACATGCTCGCACGCACCGATTTCCGGCTCATTTCAAGCGCGCGCGTCAGGCCCTCTTCCGCGTCATCAAAGCGGGAATTGGCAAGGTCTGCTGCGGCAAGTTCGCAATGGAAGTTCGAAACCTCCTTTTCCCACAGCACGCTTTCATGCTCAGGCAAGGCCTTCGCCGTATCGATCGCCTTGCGCCAGTCCTTCTCCTGCTGGTAGATATCCAGCAAGTTCTTCAGCGCAAAATCGTTGGCTCGGCTGCCACGCAACTGCAGGAAAACGGCCTCGGCACGGTCGAGCAAGCCCGCCTTCAGAAAGTCGAGGCCGAGTTCCGAAAGAGCCTGGAGGCGCTGATCCTCGGACAGATCATCGCGATCAACCAGGTTCTGGTGCATTCGGATAGCCCGGTCTGTTTCTCCGCGACGGCGAAACAGACTACCAAGCGCAAAATGCAACTCGACGGTCTGATTGTCGATCTTCACCGCCTCGATGAAGGCATCGATCGCCTTGTCCGGCTGCTCGTTGAGCAAAAAATTGAGCCCGGTCAAATACGTCCGCGGCAATGCCCGCGACTCCCTGACCAGATGTTTGATATCGATGCGGGCCGCCAGCCACCCCAACGCGAAAAACAGGGGAAAGGCCAGCAACCACCAGAGTTCGAATTCCATAGGGACTAGTAGCTCTCGGGAAGATCAGGGCCACTAACCACTGGGGCGCCGCTACGCACCTCCGGCATACCCTCCCCCCCTTGCCGCGGAGTTGACTGATCTCACGTTGCTGGCGATACACGGTCGCGAGCGTTGCGCTCACGCCGATCAGCACGCCAATGACGACAAAGAGCAGGATGACCAGCACCAAGGGCACTTGCCACTGTCTGCCAAAGAAGAAATTCAGGACCACCACTTCATCGTTCTTCAGTGCAAAGCCAAACAGCACCAAGAAGAGGAAGAGCCTGACAAGCCATATGAGAGCACGCATGGCCGAAATTATCCCCGACGTGGACAAAAAAAGAAGGCGGCTTACGCCGCCTTCCTGCTCGAGCTTCTGGCCACCGGACGAGACCGCATCATGGACGGGATCAACCCATCATGTCAACGCGCTCCCGCAACTCCTTGCCTGCCTTGAAATGCGGAACATACTTCTCCGGCACTTGCACCTTTTCACCCGACTTGGGATTGCGCCCAACGCGCGGGGGGCGGTAATTCAAGGCAAAGCTGCCAAAGCCGCGGATCTCGATGCGATCACCTCGCGACAAGGCGTCGGTCATCGCATCGAGAATCATCTTGACCGCGAACTCGGCGTCCTTCGCAACCAGCTGGGGAAAACGCTCCGCCAGCCGGGCGATGAGCTCCGACTTGGTCATGCCCGAACCGCTTACTTCTGCTCGTTGAGCTTGGCCTTCAGCAGCGCACCGAGGTTGGTGGTGCCGCTGGCGGCGGAAGCGCTGTCAGAAGCCAGTTTGCTCATCGCTTCGTTCTGCTCGACCTGATCCTTGGCACGGATGGACAGGTTGATGCCGCGGGTCTTGCGATCGACGTTGACGATCAGGGCCTCGACGGACTCACCGACCTTCAGCAGCTGGGACAGATCGTCCACGCGGTCACGGGAGAACTCGGATGCACGCAGGTAGCCTTCCACGTCGCTGTTCAGGGCGATCACGGCGCCACGGGCATCCACGGACTTCACGGAGCCGGTCACGAGGGTGTTCTTGTCGTGGGTGGCGATGAAGTTGGTGAACGGATCCCCATCGAGCTGCTTGATGCCGAGGGAGATACGCTCCTTCTCGACGTCGATGTTCAGCACCACGGCCTCGACTTCGTCACCCTTCTTGTACTGACGGACGGCTTCTTCGCCGGTCAGGGACCAGGACAGGTCGGACAGGTGAACCAGACCGTCGATGCCGCCTTCCAGGCCGATGAACACGCCGAAGTCGGTCAGGGACTTGATCTGGCCGCGGACCTTGTCGCCCTTCTTGTGGTTGATGGCGAAATCGTCCCACGGGTTGGACATGCACTGCTTCATGCCCAGGGAGATACGACGACGGTCTTCGTCGATTTCCAGGATCATCACTTCGACTTCGTCGCCCAGCTGGACAACCTTGGTCGGATGGATGTTCTTGTTGGTCCAGTCCATTTCGGACACGTGCACCAGGCCTTCGATGCCCTGCTCGACTTCAACGAATGCACCGTAGTCGGTGATGTTGGTAACCTTGCCGAACAGACGGGTGCCCTGCGGGTAACGACGGGAGATGCCGACCCACGGATCTTCGCCCAGCTGCTTGAGGCCCAGGGAGACGCGGTTCTTCTCCTGGTCGAACTTGAGCACCTTGGCTTCGAGCTCGTCGCCGACGGACAGGACTTCCGACGGGTGACGGACACGGCGCCAGGCCAGGTCGGTAATGTGCAGCAGGCCGTCGATGCCACCCAGATCCACGAATGCGCCGTAGTCGGTGATGTTCTTGACGATACCCTTGACGACGGTGCCTTCCTTGAGGGTTTCGAGGAGCTTCTGACGCTCTTCACCCATGGAGGCTTCCAGCACGGCGCGGCGGGAAACAACGACGTTGTTGCGCTTGCGGTCGAGCTTGATGACGCGGAATTCGAATTCCTTGCCTTCGAACGGCGTGGTGTCCTTGACAGGACGCATGTCCACCAGGGAGCCCGGCAGGAAGGCGCGGATGCCATTGACCATAACGGTCAGACCACCCTTGACCTTGCCCGTGATCACGCCCTTGACCAGGATGGCGTCGTTGAGCGCCTTGTCGAGGTCGTTCCAGGCGGCGATACGCTTGGCCTTGTCGCGGGACAGGCGGGTTTCACCGTAGCCGTCTTCGAGTTGCTCGATGGCGACTTGAACATAGTCGCCGACCTGAGCGGTCACTTCGCCGCGATCGCTGCGGAATTCGTCGATGGGGATGTAGCTCTCGGACTTGAGGCCAGCATTGACGACAACGAAGTTTTGATCGATCCGCACGACTTCAGCGGTGATCACCTCGCCGGCACGCATTTCCTGACGATTGAGGGATTCCTCAAACAGGGCGGCAAAGCTTTCCTCGAAGGAAACAGGGGTGGCAGTGGACATATTGGAAAAAAGAACCTTACAACCGTCGTGAAACGGCTCCTGGTTGAACATACCTTCCCGCCCCTCATGGTTCGGGAAGATCCTTTACAGCAAAAAAATCAGTTGTGAGACGCGGCCCGCTCAATCACGAAATCGACCGCCTGCTGGGCAGTCATTCCGGAAGTATCGAGCAGCACCACGTCTTCGCCCCGCGTCAAAGGCGCAACGGCGCGCTGGGAATCCCGCGCGTCACGTTCATGCAAGTCTTTGAGCAGATCTGTCATGTTAGCAGCCATTCCTTTATCGATCAACTGCTTATAGCGCCGCTCCGCACGCGTCTCCGCAGAGGCGGTCAGGAAGATCTTCAGGCCCGCGTCGGGGAAAACCACCGACCCCATGTCACGCCCTTCCGCCACCAGGCCAGGCGACTTGCGGTAGGCGCGCTGACGCCAGAACAGCGCATTGCGCACCGCCGGCAGCACCGCCACCTTGGAGGCTCCTGCCGAACATGTCTCGCTACGGATCGCCTCGGTCACGTCGTCACCGTCGAGCAATACGCGATCACCGTCGAAACGGGCCGGCAGCGCCGCCGCGATGCTTTCCAGACGGAGTTCGTCATTCAGTGCCACGCCCTGTCGCTCAGCAGCCAGCGCGACCAGACGGTACAGCGCTCCGCTGTCCAGATGATCGAAGCCCAGCGCCTCCGCCACCCGCGCCGCCACGGTCCCCTTGCCGGAAGCCGAGGGGCCGTCGATGGCCACCACCGGAACCGGCGTCGCGATACCCGCGAAGGTTGCGAAGTAAGCCGGAAAGGTCTTGTTCACGCACTTCGGGTCGTTGATGCGCACGTAGGGCCCACCCAACGTCGCCAGCGAGAAGCACATGGCCACGCGATGGTCGTCGTAGGTATCGATCACCGCCGGCTTGAGCTGCGCAGGCGGAATGACCTTGATGCTTTCCGGATACTCCTCGACCGTGGCGCCGAGCTTGCGCAGCTCGGCAGCCATCGCGGCGATGCGATCAGTCTCCTTGACCCGCCAGCTGCCGATGTTGCGCAGCACGCTGGGCCCATCCGCGAACAGCGCAGCGACCGCCAGGGTCATGGCCGCATCGGGGATGTGATTAAGGTCGAGATCGAAAGCTTTCAGGCGGCCAGATGCCGGCGCACTCGCCTCAATCCAGTCCTCACCCCAGACGATCTCCGCCCCCATCTTTGCCAGGGCCTCGGCAAACTTGACGTCCCCCTGGATGCTGCGGCGCCCGGCGCCGACCACGCGGACCGGACCGGCCCCCAGCGCACCTGCAGCCAGGAAATAGCTGGCCGTAGACGCGTCGCCTTCCACCGCGATGCGGCCGGGCGACGTATAGCGCTGGCCCGCCGGCACGATGAAACGGCTCCAGCCCTCGCGCTGCACGAAGACGCCGAAGCGCTCCATCAGGTTGAGGGTGATCTCCACGTAGGGACGGCTGATCAGCTCGCCCTCAACCTCGATGACCAGCGGCTTGTCCCTTGCCACCAGCGGCGCGGCCTGCAGCAGACCGGTCAAGAACTGGCTCGACACGTTGCCGCGCACGCTGACCCGCTCCGCGGCAAGATCCGCAGGCTTCAGCGCCAACGGCGGATAGCCTTCCTGCCCCAGCCACTCGACCTGCGCACCCAACTGCTTGAGACCATCCACGAGGTCGCCGATCGGCCGCTCATGCATGCGCGGCACGCCGGACAGACGCACCTCGGCGGCCTCATCGGCGCAGCCGGACAGGCTCGTCACGATAGCCGGTACCAGCGTCCGTATGCTCAGCCCCGAGTTGCCGACAAAGATGTCTGCCTGCAGGTTGCTGAAACGGCCACCACAGCCCTGCACGCGCAGCGCCTCCCCCTCCTCCGTCACATTGACGCCGAGGGCAACGATCGCATTACGCATTACCCGCGTGTCGTCGGAGTCCAGCAGGTCTTCGACCAGCGTGTCACCTTCGGCGAGCGCCGCCAGCAACAACACGCGATTGGAAATGCTCTTGGAGCCCGGCAGGCGCACCGTGCCCGCGGCCTTCTGCATCGGAGGCAGGTCGATGAATTCCATGAAAACTCCTTTTGATTACTCGCCCGAAGGCGTCGCGGGAAATGCCTTGTCCGCCCATGCATTACGGGCGCGGCTGGACTCGTCGAAAACCTTTTCGAGAGCGGGCCCGTCACCAGCCACCAGCAGCGCACGCAGATAGGCCAGTTCGGACAGGTAGGCATCCAGTTCGGCCAGCAGCGAATGCCGGTTGGCCACACAGATGTCCCGCCACATCTCCGGATGGCTACCCGCCACGCGGGTGAAATCCCGGAAGCCGCTCGCCGCGTAGCTGAACAGCTGCTCGGCATTGGCCCGACCGGCCAGATCGTGCACAAGACCAAAGGCCAGCAGATGCGGCAGATGACTGACCGCCGCAAAGACCCGGTCGTGCTCCTGCGGACTCATCTCGTGCAGCACCGCGCCGCAGGCGGCCCACAGCTCACGGACCCGTGCCACGGCTTCGGGGGCATTCTCCGGCAGCGGCGTTACGACGACCTTGCGGCCGCGATACAGCTCCGCACGGGCCGCCGCCGGCCCGCTCTTTTCCGCGCCGGCGATGGGATGGGCCGGCACCACGTTGGCCAGATGGGCGCCAAGATGACGGTAGATCGCCTCGATCACGTCACGCTTGGTGCTGCCCGCATCCGTCACGATGGTTCCGGCGGACAAGTGCGGTGCCATTGCCGCCGCAACCGCATCCATCTGGCCGACCGGCATGGCCAGCAACACAATGTCGGCACCGTCGAGGGCCTCGGCCCAATCGGTGGAAATCTCGTCGATCACGCCCAACTGGCGCGCCACAGCCAGCGGCTCCGGCCGCCGGCCGACGCCGACGATGCGATTGACCAGCCGCGCCTGGCGCAGGGCCAGGGCCACCGAGCCGCCGATCAGACCGACGCCGCAAACCACCAGCTTGTCGATCGTCTTCACAGCCGGCCCCATCTAGCCCAGCGCTACCGGCAGGGCCTCAAGGAAGCGCGCGTTCTCGCTCTCCAGGCCGATGGAAACCCGCAGCCATTCCGGCATGCCATAGGCGCCGATCGGGCGGACGATGACGCCCTGCTTGAGCAGCGCCTGATTGACCGCCGCCCCGTTGCCGACCTTGAAGGTCACGAAATTGCCGGCGGACGGGATCCAGTCGAGGCCGAGCGCTACGAAACCGGCGGTCAGCTGAGCCATGCCGGCGCGGTTGAGCTCATAGCTGCGCGCCAGGAATTCGTCGTCGAACAAGGCCGCGGCCGCGGCAGCCAGACCGAGGCTGCACACATTGAAAGGCTGGCGCACCCGGTTCAACAGATCGATGACAGCCGGACTGGCCAGGCCGTAGCCGACGCGCAGCCCGGCCAGGCCATAGGCCTTGGAGAAGGTGCGGCTGATCAGCAGGTTCGGGAAGCGCTTGAGCCACGCGATCGCGTCGTAACGCTGCTCCGGCGACAGGTATTCGGTATAGGCCTCGTCGAGGACCACCAGCACATGCTCGGGCACACGGGCGAGGAAGGCCTCGAGCTCCGCGCCGGGCAGGAAAGTGCCGGTCGGATTGTTGGGGTTGGCGATGAACAGCACCCGCGTCGCCGGCGTAATGGCTGCCAGCATGGCATCGAGGTCATGCCCGAAGTGCTTGGCCGGCACTTCGATACCCCGCGCGCCCGCCTCCTGCGTCGCCAGCGGATAGACTGCGAATGCGTGCTGGGAATACACGGCATCGACGCCCGGCCCCAAGAATGCACGGGCCGCCAGTTCGAGCACATCGTTGGAGCCGTTGCCCAGCACGATCTGGTCGTGGCCCACGCCGTAGCGGCGATGCAGCGCATCCTTCAACTCGAAACCGTTGCCATCCGGATAGCGGGCGATGTCCGTCACCACCTTGAGCATGGCCTCGCGGGCCCTTTCGCCAACACCCAGCGGGTTCTCATTGGAGGCCAGTTTGACGATGGACTCTTCGGCCAGGCCCATTTCCCGCGCCAGCTCGGAAATCGGCTTGCCGGGCTGATAGGGAGAAATGGCCCGGATATGAGCGGGCGCCAGATCGCACAAAGACATGAACAACTCCTGGGAATCAGTACACGGCCTGGGGGTAGGAGCCCAGGATCTTCAGATAGGCGGCGTTGCGTGCCAGGTCATCGAGGGCGGCCTTCACTGCCGGATCATCGCGATGGCCGTCGATGTCCACGTAGAACACGTACTCCCACAAGGCCGCACGGGCCGGACGCGATTCGAGACGGGTCATCGAAACCCCGGCATCAGCCAGCGGTGCGAGGAGTTCGTGCACCGCACCCGGACGGTTGGTGGCCGACATGATCAGTGAAGTCTTGTCGGAACCAGTCCGCCCCGCGTCATGGCGACCGAGGACCAGGAAGCGCGTGGTGTTGTTGGGCTCGTCCTCGATGCTCTCGACCAGCCGTGGCAGGTCGTAGCGCTCGGACGCAGCCTCGCCGGCAATCGCCGCCACACCGGGCTCGAGGGAAGCCAGGCGCGCGGCCTCCGCATTGCTGCCGACTGAGATGCGCGGCACGCCCGGCAGGTTGCCATTCAGCCACTCGTGGCACTGGGCCAGGGACTGGGCGTGGGAATACACCTTGCGGATCGCCGACAGCTCCGTCTCGCGGGTCAGCAGGTTCTGGTGGATGCGCAGCACGACCTCGCCGCAGATCTTCAGCGGTGAGCCCAGCAACAGATCAAGGGTCCGGCCGACCGCACCTTCGGTGGAGTTCTCCACCGGCGCCACGCCGTAGTCCGCATGCCCGGCTTCGACTTCACGGAACACATCGTCGATGGTCGTCTGCGGGGCCAGGCGGGCGGCGTGCCCGAACTGCTTGACCGCAGCGCTCTCGGAGAACGTCCCGAGCGGCCCCAGGAAGGCGACGCCCAGCGGATTCTCCAGCGACAGACAGGCCGACATCACCTCCCGGAAGAAGAAGGTCACGCTTTCGTTCGGCAGCGGCCCGTCGTTCAGGGACTGGATGCGCCGCAGCACCTGCGCCTCCCGCTCCGGCCGGTAGATGTAGCCGGCATCGCCATACTTGGCCTTGATCTCGCCCACGTGCTGGGCACACTTGGCGCGCTGGTTCAGCAACGCCAGCATCTGCGCGTCGATGGTGTCGATCTGCTCGCGCACCACGCCGAGCTCACGCAGCATCTCGTCGTTCATGCCTTCTCCTCGTCCGTAACGCTCACGCCTTGCGCGCGGCGAAATCCTGCATCAGGTCCACCAGCGCCCGCACACCGTCCAGCGTCATCGCGTTGTAGATGGATGCACGCATGCCGCCCACCGACTTGTGCCCCTTCAGGCCGGACAGCTGCCGCTCGGCGGCCTCGGCCAGGAAGGCGGCATCCAGCGCCGGATTGGCCAGCGTGAACGGCACGTTCATGCGCGAGCGGAAGGCCTCCTGAACCGGGTTACGGTAAAAGCCGTCGCTGGATGCGATGGCATCGTAGACGAGCCGTGCCTTGGCGATATTCCTCTGCTCCACCGCCTCCAGGCCGCCTTGGGCAAGCAGATCCTTGAAGATCAAGCCGGCCAGGTAGATGCCGAAGGTGGGCGGCGTGTTGAGCATGGAGCCGTTTTCCGCCATCGTCGCGTAGTCCATGACGCTCGGCGTGATCGCGGAGGCCTTGCCGAGCAGGTCTTCGCGAACGATCACGATGACCAGCCCGGCCGGGCCGATGTTCTTCTGCGCACCGGCGTAGATCAGGCCGTAGCGGGACACGTCCATCGGGCGCGACAGGATGTGCGAGCTCATGTCTGCCACCAGCGGCACGCCCGCCGGCGCGGTCGGCAGGTCGAACATCTCGACGCCATGGATGGTCTCGTTGGTGCAGATGTGCAGGTAGGCCGCCTGCGGATCGAGCTTCAGCTCGTCGGCGTTCGGCACCCGCGTGAAGCTGTCGGCTTCGCTCGAGCCGGCCAGGCGTACGGCGCCGAAGCGCTGGGCCTCCTTGTAGGCCTTCTTGGACCACGAGCCGGTGACGATGTAGTCGGCGGAACGCCCATCCAGGAGGTTCATCGGGATCTGCGCGAACTGCTGCGTCGCGCCGCCCTGCAGGAAGAGCACCTTGTAGTTGGACGGGATACCCATCAGCGTGCGCAGGTCGGCCTCGGCCGACTCGATCACCCCGGTGAAATCCTTGCCCCGGTGGCTCACCTCCATGACGCTCATGCCGGTACCCCGCCAGTCGAGCAGTTCGTCGCGCACCTGTTCGAGCACCTTGGTCGGCAAAACGGCCGGCCCGGCCGAGAAATTGAAAATCCGCATCGTCTGAATCCTTCCTCAGTTCGCTCAGGCTTCCGGCGCGGCGCCTTCGGCCCCGGCCTCACCCGTCGCGTCCTGTTCTTCTTCATCGCCTTCAAGAATCTTCTGCACACCGGACAGCTTGCTGCCCTCATCCACCGAAATCAGCGTGACGCCCTGCGTGGCGCGGCCCATCTCGCGGATCTCGGCCACGCGGGTCCGCACCAGCACGCCGCCGGTGGTGATCAGCATGATCTGGTCCTTCTCGGTCACCAGGGTTGCCGCCACCACCTTGCCGTTACGGTCGGAGGTCTGGATGGCGATCATGCCCTTGGTGCCGCGGCCATGGCGGGTGTACTCGCCGATCGGTGTCCGCTTGCCGAAACCGTTCTCGGTAGCGGTCAGCACGCTCTGCTCTTCGTTCTCGGCCACCAGCATGGCGATCACGGTCTGGCCGTCTTCCAGCGTCATGCCGCGCACACCGCGGGCCTGGCGGCCCATCGGACGCACGTCGTTCTCGCTGAAGCGCACCGCCTTGCCGGCATCGGAGAAGAGCATCACATCATGCTTGCCGTCGGTGATCGCTACCCCGACCAGGTAGTCGCCCTCGTCCAGGCCCACGGCAATGATGCCGGCCTTGCGCGGGTTGGAGAAGTCGGTGAGCGGCGTCTTCTTGACCGTGCCCTCGGCGGTGGCCATGAAGATGAAATGCCCTTCGTCGAACTCCTTGACCGGCAGCACGGCGGTGATCTTCTCGCCGTCGAGCAGCGGGAAAAGGTTGACGATCGGCTTGCCGCGGGAGTTCCGGGTGCCTTCCGGCACTTCGTACACCTTGAGCCAGTACAGGCGGCCGCGGTTGGAGAAGCACAGGATGTGGTCGTGGGTATTGGCGACGAAGAGCTGGTCGACGAAATCGTCATCCTTCACCGCCGCCGCCTGCTTGCCACGACCGCCACGCTTCTGGGCCCGGTAGTCGGTGAGCGGCTGACGCTTGAAGTAGCCGGTATGGGACAGGGTCACCACCATGTCCTGCGGGGCGATCAAGTCTTCGATGTTGATGTCGGCGGTATTCATCACCACCTCGGAACGCCGCGGGTCGCCGAACTGCTGCTTGATGAGCGTCAGCTCGTCGCCGATGATTGCGGTGATCCGCTCCGGGCGGGCCAGGATGTCGAGCAGGTCGGCGATGTTGGCCATCACTTCCTTGTACTCGGCAACGATCTTGTCCTGCTCCAGGCCGGTCAGGCGCTGCAAGCGCAGCTCGAGGATGGCCTGGGCCTGGGCGTCGGACAGGCGGTAGCCCTGGGCGGACAGACCGAACTCCGGCGCGAGGCCCTCGGGACGGAAACTGTCGGAGGTCGCGCGGGCCAGCATTTCCTCCACCAGCGCCGAGCGCCACTCGCGCCCCATCAACGACTTCTTGGCTTCCGGCGGCGTCGGCGCAGCCTTGATCAGCGCGATGATCTCGTCCACGTTGGACAGCGCAACAGCCAGACCTTCGAGGATGTGACCACGTTCGCGCGCCTTGCGCAGTTCGAAGATCGTGCGGCGGGTGACCACCTCGCGACGGTGCGCCAGGAAGCACTCCACCATCTGGCGCAGGTTCAGCAGGCGTGGCTTGCCGTCCACCAGCGCCACCATGTTCATGCCGAAGGTGTCCTGCAACTGGGTCTGCTTGAACAGGTTGTTCAGCACCACGTCAGGCACTTCGTTGCGCTTCAGCTCGATGACCACGCGCATGCCGGACTTGTCCGACTCGTCGCGGATCTCGCTGATGCCCTCGATCCTCTTCTCGTTCACCAGCTCGGCGATCTTCTCGAGCAGGGTCTTCTTGTTAACCTGGTAAGGAATCTCGTCGACGATGATCGCCTGGCGATCGCCCTTGCCGATGTCTTCGAAGTGGGTGCGTGCACGCATCACCACGCGACCACGGCCGGTGCGATAGCCTTCATGCACGCCGGACAGGCCGTAGATCAGGCCCGCGGTCGGGAAGTCCGGCGCCGGTACGATCTTGATCAGCTCCTCGATCGACACGTCCGGCTCCTGCAGCAGGCGCAGACAGGCATCGACGACTTCGCTGAGGTTGTGCGGCGGAATGTTGGTCGCCATACCGACGGCAATACCGCCGGAACCGTTGATCAGCAGGTTCGGGATGCGCGCCGGCAGCACCAGCGGCTCCTTCTCCGAGCCGTCGTAGTTCGGCCCGAAGTCGACCGTTTCCTTGTCGATGTCGGCCAGCAGCTCGTGGCCGATCTTGGCCATGCGGATTTCGGTGTAACGCATGGCCGCCGCGCTGTCGCCATCCACCGAACCGAAGTTGCCCTGGCCATCCACCAGCATGTAGCGCAGGGAGAAATCCTGAGCCATGCGGACGATGGTGTCATAGACGGACTGGTCGCCGTGGGGGTGATACTTACCGATCACGTCACCGACGATACGGGCAGACTTCTTGTAAGCCTTGTTCCAGTCGTTACCCAGTTCGTGCATCGCGAACAGTACGCGCCGATGCACGGGCTTGAGGCCGTCACGCACATCCGGCAGGGCCCGCCCTACGATCACGCTCATCGCGTAATCCAGGTAGGCGTGACGCATCTCGTCTTCGAGGCTGATGGGGAGAGTTTCTTTGGCGAACGGGATCATGGCACCGCGGGAATCGACAGTCCGTCGAAAAGACGAAAAGACGCGAGTTTAGCACGCCGCAGGGGGTCGATTCCGGCCGGAACTGCCCGCTAAGCGGCAGTCTCGGCCAATTGTGACAGCCGCAGCGCATATGCTCTAATCGATCAGCCCCGACCAGACGCAATGCGGGACACTCCTTCGCCCAACACATACAACGAGAACAGCCATGACGCCCATCGAGGTCGACCTGCTCATCGAAGCGCGCTGGGTCATCCCGGTCGAGCCCGACGACACCACGCTGGACCGCCACACCGTCGCCATCCGCGACGGCAGGATTGTTGAAATACTGCCAACCAACGAGGCCCGAGCAAAATTCTTGGCGCGAGAATACGTTCAGCTACCCGAGCACATCCTGATCCCGGGCCTCGTCAATCTGCACTGTCACGCCGCCATGACGCTGATGCGCGGCCTGGCCGACGACCTTCCGCTGATGCGCTGGTTGCAGGAAGCCATCTGGCCCGCCGAAGCACGTCACGTCTCCCCCGCCTTCGTAAGAGATGGCAGCCTGCTGGCTGGGGCGGAGATGCTGCGTGGCGGCATCACCACCTGCAACGACATGTACTTCTTTCCCGAGGCGGCCGCCGAAGCATTTGACCGTCTTGGCATGCGTGCCGTGCTGGGCATCACCGTCCTGGAGTTCCCGTCACAATACGCAGCAGACGCAGATGATTATCTGCACAAGGGGCTCGCCGCCCACGACCAGTGGCGAAACCATCCCCGCATACACTTTACCTTGGCCCCCCACGCCCCTTACACCGTATCCAACCGCACATTCGAACGGGTGGGCGCACTGGCGGACGAACTCGACCTTCCGATTCACATTCATGTCCACGAAACCGCCGCGGAGATCTCCGACAGCCTGCGCGACCACGGGCGACGTCCCCTCGCCCGCCTTGACGACCTCGGGCTGCTGGGCCCCAACCTGATTGGCGTGCACGCCGTTCACCTCGACAACGAAGACGTCGAACGCTTGATCCTGCACAACTGCTCCGTCGCCCACTGCCCGACGTCCAACATGAAACTGGCCAGCGGTGCGGCTCCAATCTCCGCCCTGCTGAATAGACACATCACGGTCGGATTGGGTAGCGATGGCGCCGCCAGCAACAACCGGCTCGATCTTTTCCGAGAAATGCATCAGGCCAGCCTGCTCGCCAAGCTGAGCAGCGGCGACGCCACCACCCTCCCCGCCCACCAGGCCCTGCGCATGGCAACGCTATGTGGAGCCCAAGCACTTGGGCTGGAGTCGACCATTGGCTCCCTTCTTCCCGGCAAAGCCGCCGACTTATGCGCCCTGAGGGTAGACGACGTGGACGACCTTCCCTGCTTCGACCCCATCTCGCACCTGATCTACGTACTCGGGCGGCGCGCCGTATCGGATGTATGGGTTGCTGGCGAACGGCGTGTGACCAGCGGAAAACTGTTGCAAATAACCAACACAGAGCTATTGAGCGCCGTCCGGCTATGGCAAAATAAGTTCCGCCAATGAATTGGATATGCTGCCTGAGTGCCCTGTGGCAACTCGATTGCAGCGAGCAAGTAACTTCCGGTTCTACCCCTTTGCCTTGCGACGAGGAAAACGATGATCAAACAAGCCAAAAAACAACTGCTGATTGCCGCCGCAATGGCCGCTCTCGGCCTGTCCGCCTCCGCCAGCTTCGCCAAAGATGTCGTCGTGGATACGAAAGGCGAAGTCCCCTACGTGATCGACGCCCGTTCCGTTGTTGCCCGTAGCGGCGCCGACCTCTGCTGGCGCACTGGCTACTGGACCCCTGCTGCCGCCTCCACCACCCTGGCCGGCGAATTCCCGGTGGGCTGCGAGTGCGACAAGGATGTCGTACCCCAGGACAAGTGCGTGAAGACCGCTGCTGCCCCCGCTGCTGGTGCCAAGAGCGCTCCGGCTCCGGTTGCCGCCCCGGCCCCCGTTGCTGAAAAGATCAAGCTGGCTGCCGACGCCCTCTTCGAATTCGACAAGGCTGTCCTGCTGCCCGCCGGCAAGACCAAGCTCGACGATCTGGCCGCCAAGTCCAAGGAAGTCAAGCTGGAAGTCATCTTGGCTGTTGGCCACACCGACCGTATCGGTGGCGACGCCTACAACCAGAAGCTCTCCGAAAAGCGCGCTGCCGCTGTGAAGAGCTACCTGGTCAGCAAGGGCGTCGAAGCCAACCGCGTGTACACCGAAGGCAAGGGCAAGAAGCAGCCGGTTACCGGCAACGCCTGCCATAACCTCGGCAAGGAATCCGGCAAGAACAAGAAGCTGGTCGACTGCCTGCAGCCGGACCGTCGCGTGGAAATCGAAGTCATCGGCACCAAGTAATCGCCGATCGCTGGTTCCGCGCCAGTTCGCAAAAAGCCCTGCACTGCAGGGCTTTTTGTTTTTGAGCCCAGGTCGGCCTCTCGCATACAATCCCAACCTGATTACCGACCACTGCTGATGTCCGACTCCATGAACGCCGATCCCGCCGAACTGCAGAAATTCAGTGACCTCGCCCACCGCTGGTGGGACCCGGAGTCCGAATTCAAGCCCCTCCACCAGATCAACCCCCTGCGCCTCGACTGGATCGACGCGGCCGCCGGCCTGGCAGGCAAGCGCGTCGTCGACATCGGCTGCGGCGGCGGTATCCTTGCCGAATCCATGGCGGCCCGCGGCGCCCAGGTCACCGGAGTGGATCTCTCGGAAAAAGCCCTCGGCGTCGCCCGCCTGCACCTCTACGAGAGCGGCCAGACCGTCGATTACCGGCTCATTTCCGCCGAAGAAATGGCCCGCGAAAATCCAGAAGGCTTCGACGTCGTAACCTGCATGGAAATGCTCGAGCACGTTCCAGACCCGGCCAGCACCATCCGGGCCTGCGCCACCCTGGTCAAGCCCGGCGGACATGTGTTCTTCTCCACCCTCAACCGCAACCTCAAGTCCTACCTGATGGCGGTTGTCGGTGCGGAGTACATCCTCAAACTGCTGCCCAAGGGCACCCACGAGTACGCCAAGTTCATCAAACCTTCCGAACTCGCCCGCTACGTGCGCGAAGCCGGGCTGGACTTGGAAGATCTGACCGGGATGCATTACAGCCCATTGAGTCAGGTCTATTCCCTCGGTCCCAACACTGACGTCAACTACCTGATGCAGACCTCCAAGCGTGGCTGAAGCCGTCTTTTTCGACCTGGACGGCACCCTCGCCGACACGGCGCCGGACCTCATCGGCACGCTGCATCGCCTCCAGGCCGAACACGGGCTTCCCGGAACGGCCTTCGAGCAGTTGCGACCGATGGTCTCCAACGGCGTGCGCGGCCTGCTTGGCGTCGGCTTCGGCCTGACGCCCGACATGGCCGACTACCCGCCGATGGCCAAACGCTTTCTCGACCTGTACGCCGACGCCCTCTGCGTCGAAACCCAGCTCTTCGCGGGCATGGCCGAACTCCTCGATGCGCTGGACGCCAGCGGCATCCCCTGGGGCGTCGTCACAAACAAGGCCGAGCGCTTCGCCCGCCCCATCATCGAAACCCTCGGCCTCGCCGAACGCAGCCGCTGCATCGTCGGTGGAGACACTGCCGCCCGCGCCAAGCCCCACCCCGATCCGCTACTGCACGCCTGCCAGCTCTCCGGCACCAACCCACTCGCCTGTCTTTATGTCGGCGACGACATCCGCGACATCACCGCAGGCCGCGCCGCCGGCATGAAGACCGTAGCGGCCGCCTACGGCTATCTCGGCAACGGCACCGCAATCCAGGCCTGGGAGGCGGATGTGATCATCCAGCACCCACTGGAAATTCTCGAACTGCTCGGAACGACTTGAGTTTGTGATAGGATGCGGAACTTCCCGGTTCAGGCCGGGACCAATGCATGTAACGAACATGGGGCCGACCTGGCTTCGACGTGGGTTGCAAAGCAGATCAGTGCATACCGAGGACCAGTCACCTCGTAAATCAACTGGAAAACTACAAACGCCAACGACGAGCGTTTCGCTCTGGCCGCTTAAGGCCTAAGCCGCTGTACTGATTCGTTCCTGGATCAGATGGGGTCAAACCCAGTGCAGCGTCATTTACAGGAACTAGCAACGGATCGGGTTACTTGGTCCCGCGCGAAACTCTAGGTGACTCGCCTGTAGTCGGCCCGCCGATTGGCTAAACTCCGGGTTAAATTCAAATTAGTCGGCTAAGTATGTAGAACTGACTGTAGAGGGCTTGCGGACGGGGGTTCGATTCCCCCCGGCTCCACCAAGAAATTGCTTTAAAAACAAAGGCTTACATATCCAATCAGCGGATTTGTAGGCCTTTTTTTTGGGCTGTTTGGGGCCGGTTGGTCTACTCGTCAGGCAGTTGGATTGCGAGTTCACCTCCCGGTTGAACTGCTTCCCCCTCAAGGTGAACTTTTGAAGCTCCGAGGTGCGTGGGTTCAAGTTTGAGCTGACCGGGTTCAGCGTGGACTTGAACCGGTTTAACTCTGGTTTGAACCCGTTCAAGTCGCGGCATCGATGGTTTAAGTCCGAGCGGAGTGAGTTCAAGTCCGGGGGGCGAGCGCTCGGATCGGAGGCCCGCAAGTTCAAGTCCCGGTTACGGATGTTCAAGCCGGAAGGACATTGGCCACTCAGAAGACATCGCAGCCAGGACTGCCGCGCCATCTCATTTTCATGGCCGCGCAGGGTCGGCAAGCGCAGTAGAATCTGTCGCCCCCTGCCCAGACCGCGAACAGCATGACGCTCCTCTGCGACGCCCTTACCCTCGACAATTTGCAGCTGTACGCCGGCGACAAGACCTTCATGCGCGGGCGGGACTACTTCAACCGTGGCGCCGTACAGACGCTGGAGTCCGACGAGAGCACCGTCTCTGCCGACGTTCTCGGGACCCAACGCTACGAAGTCGTGCTCTTGGCCGGGGTGGATGGAGAACTGGAATTCGAGTGCGACTGCCCGGTCGGCGAGGACGGCATCTTCTGCAAACATGCAGTCGCGGTCGGCCTGGCCTGGATGGCCGCGCAAGACCGCGCAGAGCCAGGGGAATCCTCCCCGCAATCGAAGCCCCGCCGCTCGAAGCACATCCGGCTCCACGATTACGTGGGTGGACTGTCTCCCGACGAACTGCGGCAGTGGCTCCTGCAAGCCGCGGAACAGGACCATGACCTGCGGGATCGGCTGCTCTTTGCCGCCGCGGCCGAGGCCGCCCACGATCTGCCCGGCCTGCGATCCGCAATCCACCAGGCCACCCGGATCAGCGGCTTCCTCGACTACGACGAGACGGAAGCCTACGCCAACCGCCTTCACGATCTGGCAGGGCTGCTGGAAAACCGGATCGCCGACGGCGATGCAAGACTGGTGGAACTCATCGAGGAAGCCATCGGCCAGATCCAGAACGGGCTGGGGGACATGGACGATGGCGAAGGACGGGTCTATGGCAGCCTTGAACGCTTCCAGCAGGTCCATCTGCGGGCCTGCGAGCGGCTCCGGCCCGATGCTGCGGCCCTGGCCGAGCGTCTCGTGCGTTACCAGATGGAAAGCCAATGGGAGACCTTCTCGACCATTCTGCCGGACTACGAGCATGCGCTGGGTGAGGTGGGCCTGGCGCGCTACCGTACGCAGATCCTGATGCGGTGGGCGCAACTGCCCGCGCTCCCCCCGCAGAACAATCGTTCGCCCCATTTCGACCCGAAACGCGACCGCCTCGAGAGCACCATGGAAGAATTGACGCGGGCCGCAGGCAACGTCAACGAGATGGTCCAGGTGCTGCGCCACAACCTCTCCAGCAGCCACCGCTTCCATCGCCTGGCGACCTATCTGGCTGAACATGGCCGCTTCGACGACGCACTGGCCTGGGCAGAGGAAGGGCTGGCGGCCTTCCCGGGCTGGCACGACGGGGATCTGGTCGCGTTCTGCATCCACGAATACCGGCGACGCGGCGCCTTCGACCAGGTCGAAGCGCTCGCCTGGAACCGCTTCCAGCAGCGTTCAGACCAGGCGTCCTACGCAATCCTGTTGCAGGAAGCCGACACCATCGGACGCCGCGATAGCCTGCGTGCGCGAGCGCTTCAATACCTATGGGAACAGGTTGCCAAAGAAGAGGCGCACACCGGAAAACAAAGCCCAGCCTGGCTGCGGTCCACCCGCAGCGAACTGGTGGCAATCCATATGGCCGAACGGGATGCGGAGGCCGTATGGCGCACCTTCCAGGGCGGAGCAGTCGCCATCAAGCTGTGGGACAAGGTCGCAGCGCTGCGGGCCGGCAGCCATCCCGAGGACGCCATCGCCCTCTACGGCCGCCTGCTGCCCCATGCCGTGGAGGACGGCAGCCGCGGAGCGAAGTATGAGGACGCCTTCGCGGTGGTGGCGGCCATCCGCAAGCTGCGCCTTGCCGCCGGCCAACACGACGTGTTCGACACAGAACTCGAACGCATTCGCCAGCAATACAAGGCCAAACGGAATTTCATGAAACTGCTTGCCGAGTTCAAGTAGGCCATCGAGCTGCCGACAGACTGAACAGCAATGGACCACGCCACCCTCAGCACCCTTCGCGACCGTCATCCCGCGTGGCGTCTGCTCGCTTCGCCCCATGCAGCGCTGGTGGCGAGCTTCCTGCACCGGGTGTTCGTCACACCCAATATGCGTGTGATGAGCGAGGCGGATCTTGCCGAAGCGCTGGAGGACGAACTCTTCGCGCTGCGCGAGCAACTCGGCCCGGATGCTTACCCCAGGAATGCACGGGAATACCTGAACGACTGGATCGCCCCCGACAAGGGCTGGCTGCGCAAGTTCTACAAGCCGGACACGGATGAGGCCCAGTTCGATCTGACGCCTGCCACCGAGAAGGCCATCGCGTGGCTCGTGTCACTGACGGAAAGACCCTTCGTCGGCACCGAGTCGCGACTGCTGACGCTGTTCTCGCTCCTGGAACAGATCAGCGCCGGAACAGAAGCCGACCCTGCCAGGCGGATCGAAGACCTACGCCAGAAACGCGACGACATAGATGCTGAAATCGCCCGCATACTGGCAGGTGATGTGCCGCTTCTGGACGACACGGCCGTCAAGGACCGCTTCCAGCAGTTCCAGCAACTGGCCCGCGAGCTCCTGGCCGACTTCCGTGAAGTGGAGCACAACTTCCGCCGACTCGACCGCAAGGTGCGCGAGAAGATCGCCCTGTGGGAAGGCGCCAAGGGCGCGCTGCTCGATGAGATCATGGGCGAGCGTGATGCCATTGGCGACTCGGACCAGGGCCGCAGCTTCCGCGCCTTCTGGGATTTCCTCATGTCCAGCCGCCGGCAGGAGGAACTCTCCGCACGGCTCGACCAGGTTCTGGCCTTGCCGGCAGTGGCCGCGCTCCAGCCCGAACCACGCACCCGTCGCGTCCATTACGACTGGCTGGAAGCCGGCGAACACACGCAGCGCACCGTCGCTCAACTATCACAGCAACTGCGCCGCTTCCTGGACGACCGCACCTTCCTCGAAAACCGCCGCATCCTCGACCTCCTGCACGGCATCGAGAGCAAGGCCCTGGCACTCCGTGAATCCCCACCCACCGAAAGCCCGATGACCATCGATGCCATGGGCGCGGACATCGAGCTGCCGCTGGAGCGGCCGCTGTTCGCCCCCAAGGCCAAGCCACGCCTCGCCGGGCTCACGCTCGACACGGGAGAGGACGACATCGACACCGCACGCCTGTTCGGGCAGATCATTGTGGACAAGGCGCGTCTGCGTGCGGCGATACAGCGCGCACTACGCCACGCGCGGCAGATCACCCTGCACGACCTGTTGGAGGCCGAACCCTTGCAGCACGGCCTGGCCGAACTGGTGGCCTATCTGGAACTGGCCCACGCCGAGGCCGGTAGCGACGCCTTGGGCAGCCTGCATGCGGTCGTGGACGAAACCGTGGAAGAACCGATCCGCTGGCGGGCCAACGATGCACAAGGCGAGCCCGTCACGCGTGAAGCATGCCTGCCCCGAGTGATCTTCACGCGCTGAACATCGCAGTAACAGGAAGACGATGGACGACACCGTACTCGACACCCCCCTCGATGAATACCCGCCCAGCGCCCCGCTGGCGGTACCCGAACTGTCCCTGCTGATGGTTCAACTGCTCAAGGGCGTACTCTACCGTGACGACGACGAGCAGCAGTGGGCAAGCCTGCTGCGCCTGCAGGCCCGGGTGAGGGAGCACGCGGCAATCCTGCTGCTCGACCTGCTGATGGACGAGGCGGAAGGCTACGCCTTCCTCAAGAGTCGCCCGGACCCGGACGAATCCGAAGCAGCCCCCCGCCTGCCACGGCTCGTCGCCCGCCGGCCGCTGTCCTACCCGGTCAGCCTGATGCTCGCACTGCTGCGCAAGCGCATGGCGGAGTTCGATGCCGGTGGCGGCGACACCCGCCTGATCCTCACCCGCGACGAGATCGCCGAACTGATACGGGTATTCCTGCCCGACGGCACGAACGAAACCCGTCTCATCGATCACGTCGACGCCACGATTTCGAAAGTTGTCGAGCTGGGTTTCCTGCGCCGCCTCAAACCCTCTGCGGGCAGCAGCCCCCCAACCGGACCCGAGCGCGGGCACTACGAGCTACGGCGCATCCTCAAAGCCTTCATCGATGCCCAGTGGCTGGCGGAGTTCGACACGCGACTGGAGGGCTACCGCCAGGCATTGTCCGGTGGAGACGCCGGCCCGGAGGCCAAAGATGCTTGAAGCACCGACTCTCGGCCTGGATTTTGTGGCCGACGACAGCCGCGTGGGCTTCCGCCTGCAAAAACTGGAGGTGCTCAACTGGGGCACTTTCGACAAACGGGTCTGGCGCTACGAGCTCGACGGCCGCAACGGACTGCTCACCGGCGACATCGGGTCCGGCAAGTCCACGCTGGTGGACGCTATCACGACCCTGCTGGTCCCGGCCCATCGCGTCGCCTACAACAAGGCCGCCGGCGCGGATGCGCGCGAGCGGACCTTGCGTTCATACGTGCTCGGCCACTACAAGAGCGAACGCAACGAAGTGACCGGCAGTGCACGGGCTGTGGCGCTGCGCGACGCATCGAGCTACTCGGTGATTCTCGGCGTGTTCCGCAACGAGGGCTACGACCAGGCGGTCACCCTGGCGCAGGTATTCTGGCTGAAGGACCCCCAGGGCCAGCCGGCACGGCTGTTCGTCGCAGCGGAACGTGCCATGACGATAACCGAAGACTTTGCCGGTTTCGGCAGCGACATTGCGTCCCTGCGCAAGAAGCTGCGCAACGCGGGCAGCGAGCTGTTCGACAGTTTTCCGCCCTACTCCGCCTGGTTCCGCCGACGCTTCGGCATCGAGCACGAACAAGCACTGGAGCTGTTCCACCAGACGGTGTCGATGAAATCGGTCGGCAACCTCACCGATTTCGTGCGCAGCCACATGCTGGAACCTTTCGATGTGGTCAGCCGCATCGATGCGCTGATCCGTCATTTCGACGACCTGGACCGGGCCCACCAGGCCGTCCTCAGAGCCAAACGGCAGGTCGAGCTGCTCACACCGCTGATCGCCGACGGCCAACGTCACGCCACTCTGGCGGCGGAGATTCAGGGCTTTCGCGAAGGGCGTGATGCACTGCGGCCATACTTCGCCGGGCTCAAAGGCCAATTGCTGGACCGCCGCCTCGCGCTGCTGGAGGAGGATGCCGCGCGGCTCGACGCCCAGATCGAACACCTGGGCGCTCAGCGCGACAGTGAGCGCGCCTCGGTAAGCAACCTGGAACATGCCTTGCGCGACAACGGCGGCGACCGCCTGGAGCAGCTTGCCAGCGAGATCCGACGCAAGGAAACAGAGCAAGCGGGACGCCAGCAGAAAGCTGGACGCCACACCGCCTTGCTGGCTCTTGTCGAAGAGGTGCCGCCCGCCGACGAAGCCGCCTTTCTGACTCAACGGCATTCCATCGGCGCCCGTGCCGAATCCCTGCGCGAGCGTATCGCCGACCTCATCAACCGCGAGCGTGAGGAAGACTTCGCCTTCCGCAAAGGCCGGGAAGAACACGCAGCACTGAGCGATGAAATCGATAGTCTGAAGCGCCGCAAGAGCAATATCGAGGCCGCTCAGATCCGCATCCGCGAAGCGCTCTGCGCAGCACTCACCATCCCCGAGGACGACCTCCCCTTCGCCGGCGAACTCATTCAGGTGCGCGAAGACGAACGCGACTGGCAAGGCGCGGCCGAACGCCTGCTACGTGGCTTTGGCCTTGCACTGTTGGTACCCGAAACACACTACAAGGACGTCGCCGAATGGGTGGACCGCCAGCATCTCGGCGCACGCCTGGTCTACTTCCATGTCCGAGCGAAGAAAAGCACGCAAACAGCCAGCCTGCATCCGCAGTCGCTCGTGCGCAAGCTCGCCATCAAGCCGGACTCGCCGCATTACGAATGGCTGGAGCAGGAGCTTCGCAACCGCTTCGACGTAGTCTGTTGCAACAGCGCCGAACAATTCCGTCGCGAGCCCCGCGCCATTACACGCAGCGGCCAGATCAAGGACCCGAGCGGGCGTCACGAGAAGGATGACCGCAGCCGCATCGACGACCGCAGCCGCTACGTACTCGGCTGGAGCAATGCAGACAAGCTGCGCGCCTTACGGGACCAGCGCGATCGTCTGGAGGCACTGCTGGTCACGGTGGGCCAGCGCATCGCCGAAATCCAGCAGTCACGCAAGCAATTGGAGGGCCGGCTGGAAGCGCTGGCAAGACTGGAGGAGTTCACACGCTATGCGGACATCGACTGGCAGAGCCTGGCACGCGAGATCGCTTTGCTCACCGGGGAGCTCAGACGCCTGGAGTCCGCATCCGATACCCTGCAGGAACTCGGCCGGCAATTGCAGACCGCACGCGACCGGCTGGCCGAGACCGAAACCAGGCTGAGCGACGTGCTGGGCAAGCGCGGCGAAAACAGGAGCAAGCGCGAAGCGGCCCAGGATCTGCGGGAACAGGCCAGGACCGTGTGCGAAGCGGCACCGCTCGTCGATGCCCAGCTCGCGCGCCTGAACAACTGGCGCACCGAGGCTCTGGGCGAGCACCAGCTCTCGGTCGAGTCCTGCGACAACCGCGAGCAGGAGCTGCGCAAGTGGCTGCAGGATCGTATCGATGCGGAGGACAAACGCCTCTCCCGCCTGACGGAACGCATCGTCAATGCCATGCGCGGCTTCAAGGAAGAATTCAAGGCCGAGACCGTCGACATGGACGCGAGCCTGGCGGCGACGGCCGAATACGCCCGCCTGCTCGACGGCCTGCAGCGTGACGACCTGCCCCGCTTCGAGGCTCGCTTCAAGGAGCTGCTCAACGAGAACACCATCCGCGAGATCGCCAACTTCAACGGCCAGCTCGCCCGTGAGCGGGAGACGATCGCCGAGCGCGTCGGCCGCATCAACCAGTCCCTGCAGGGCATCGATTACAACCCCGGACGCTTCATCAAGCTGGTGGCCCAGCCCAGCCCGGATGCGGAGATCCGCGACCTCCAGCAAGACCTTCGCGCCTGCACCGAGGACACATTGACAGGCTCAGCGGATGAACAGTACTCCGAAGCCAAATTCCTGCAGGTCAAGGCCATCATCGACCGCTTCCGGGGCCGCGAAGGCCTGTCGGAGGCGGACCGGCGGTGGACGGCGAAAGTCACCGATGTGCGCAACTGGTTCCTGTTCTCGGCCAGCGAGCGTTGGCGAATCGATGGCGCCGAGCACGAGCACTACTCCGACTCCGGCGGCAAGTCGGGTGGCCAGAAGGAAAAACTGGCCTACACGGTGCTCGCCGCCAGCCTGGCCTACCAGTTCGGCCTGGAATGGGGGGCGGTGCGCTCCCGCTCGTTCCGTTTCGTGGTCATCGACGAAGCCTTCGGGCGCGGATCGGACGAATCGGCGCAGTACGGACTGCGCCTGTTCCAGCAGCTCAACCTGCAGTTGCTGATCGTGACGCCGCTGCAGAAGATCCACATCATCGAGCCCTTCGTGGCCAGCGTGGGCTTTGTACACAATGAGGGTGGGCAAGATTCACGACTGCGCTGCCTGAGCATCGAGGAATACCGGGCGCAGAAAGCCGGCATGGTTCAGGTCGCACGATGAACTGGACCACCTCCACGGACCTGCGCGCCCAGGTCCAGCGCTTGTGGGATCGTGGCGAGCTGTTGCGCGCATCGGTATCCGGCGCCATCGAATGGCCGCGGCGCCTGAGCCTGAAAACCCCCGTGGCATCCGACCTGACGGAGCGCTTCGAAGCCGTACGCGAGTGGGCGCGCGCAGTGGCCGACACGCCCCACGTACGCATCGAATGGCGCGAATGGACGCACCGCGTGCAAGGCAGACAGCGGCTACCGACCGCCGTGTGGGTCAACTCATCGCCGGATGCACTGGCCTTCATCGGTCAGGCCCGCGCAGCACAGCATTACCTGGCACTCTGGCAGCAAACCGCCGTCGCGCAGCCGACGCTGCTCCCATGGCTGATCAAGCGCCCGCTGCAGGTGCTGGAACTGGCTGACGACTGGGAGCGCCTGCTTACCGTCGTCGCATGGCTGCAAGCCCACCCTCGCCCGGGTGTGTATCTGCGCCAGGTGGACGCCCCCGGGGTGGACAGCAAGTTCATCGAAGCCCACCGGGGGATACTGACCGAATGGCTGGATCTGGCGCTGCCGCCGGAGGCCATCGATGCCACGGCAAGCGGCGTGGCACAATTCGCCCGCCGTTACGGCTTTCTGGACAAGCCTCTGCGCCTGCGCTTCCGGCTGCTCGACCCCGCCCTGCCGAGCCTGCCCGGTTGCAATGGCTTGCCCGACATCACGCTGGACGCGGCGAGCTTCGCCCGCCTCGCCCTCCCCGTCGCGCGGGTATTCATCACCGAGAACGAGACCAACTTTCTGGCCTTCCCACCCGCGGCGAAGGCGATCGTCGTCTTCGGTGCCGGTTATGGCTGGGACGCGCTAGCTCCCGCCACCTGGCTGCAGGACTGCAACGTGTACTACTGGGGTGACGTCGACACCCACGGCTTCGCCATCCTCGATCAGTTGCGCCAATACCTTCCCCATGCGGCCTCGTTCCTGATGAACCGCGAGACCCTGCTGGCCCACCGCCCGCACTGGGGCAAGGAACCCGCCCCCACGCAGCGCGAGCTTCCACGCCTCACGGCTGAGGAGGCCACACTCTACGACGCGCTCCGCTTCGATCATCTCCAACCCGGACTGCGCCTGGAACAGGAGCACGTCAGCTACCGGTGGCTCAGCGACAAACTCACGCACATAACCTCAACGTAGCGCGCCAGCCCGTCTGCACTTCATTCCGGCCTGGTAATGACCGAGCACAGCGCAGCCTCGGTGCGATTCGACACCTTCAGTTTGTCGAGCAGCTGCTGAACATGGTTCTTGACGGTCTGTGGGCTCAAACCCAGCTCCGCTGCAATTTCCCGGTTGGACAAGCCGCTGCGGATGCCGGCCAGCACCTGGCGCTGACGTGGGGACAAGTCGGACTCGATGGATCTCGACGGGGTGGATGGCGGTAGGTTGGCGAGGGCGTTGGTGAGATAGGGCAGCAGCAGCCGGGCAAAATAGGATTCCCGTTCACCCGCCGCGCCCGGAAGCCCCAGGAACACAAAGATGCTCGCCCTGCTCTCCACGGCCTGGTCGCAGGCGTGGAGCAGCCCGGCGCCGTCCGCCAGCGGCCCCAGCATCTTCAAGAGCAGGCAGTCGGCCGCGGGGGCGATGCTGCAGGGCTGCCGATCCTCGGCATGCCAGTGCAGGGACAGCGCCTGGCACAGGGCCTCACAGCCCTCCCGCACGCCCTCCTCCGCGCCCGCCGGCAAGGGCAGACGGGAAAACACCTCGGCACGCCCACCGCCCGGCCAGCGGCTCAGGCAGATCAGGGTTTCGTGGGGCAGGAAGCTCTGCAACCCACCCTGCGCCCACAGATAGAACTGGTGGCTGCGCCGGATGCGGATGGCCTCGTCGAGCACCAGCGGGAGGCGTTCCCGGTCGCGGTCGGTGAGGAGCATCATCGCCGCGCCCTCATCGCCCTGCGGCCTGCGGTGGCGGACGTCGCGGGATCGTCGTGTCCGTGGGGCGGAACAGCCAGTCGCGGTAGCGCGCGCCACCGGCTAGCGTGGCACCGACACTGACCCACTCCGGCAGACCGTCGCTGCGCAGCGCCTCGCGCTCGGAGCGGCTGCGCAGCCCGACGATCCGTCCTTCCTGACGCTCTACGATCCAATCCGCCGCGCCAGTCATCGGATCGCGGTACAACCGGCGCAGATGGCGCCGCACGAAGGGCACGCGCGGGTCGAGGAGCAGATCGTCCAGCGTCGCCGGACCGACCGCCGGCGCATCGGGCTGGGCGGCTTGGTAGCTGGCCAACGCGCGGGCAAACTCGCCGCCGATGAACAACAGCTCGACCTCCCGCGCCCGCTGGGCGCCGATCGACCACAGGCTGCCGAAGCGGGCCAGGCCCAAGCCCAGGGCCGCCACCGCAAAGAGCATCAGGAGGTAAGTGACGCCGCGCTGGCGTGCCCGTGTGCTCATAGCTCGCCGAACGGGCGACCGTCGCGGGCCGTTCCGGGAGCGCTGCTGTGCAGGTCCCACACGCCGGCGCCACCGGGCGGAGCCACCAGCAGCCAGCCATCGCGGCGGTCGGTCAGCGGGTCCATCGGCGCAGCGCGCAGGTAACGACGGTCCACCAGCTCGTCCAGATCCTGCGGGTAGCGCCCCGTGTCGCCGCGGAACTTGTCGATGGCGTCGCGGGTGACCGCCAGCGTCTCGGCCAGAGCCGCCTCCCGCGCCCGATCCAGGTGGACGAAGTAGCGCGGCGCGGCGATCGAGATGAGCAGCGCGACAATGGCCATCACCACCAGCAACTCGATCAACGTGAATCCACGGCGGCCACGGTTCCGCATGTCCGTCACCATTCCCGGTAGGGCACGCCGTCGAGCCCGCTGCCCGGTGCGCGGGAATAGACGTCGTACACATCGCGCCCTTCCCGCGGCGCGTCGGGCGGGCTGGCATAGCTGCGCAGGCCCCAGCCGGCCGCGGCATCCTGGCCGCTGGCGTCGAAAGGGTCCCGCGGGATCCGCCGCAGGATGTAGATGCGCGCCTGGCCGGGGGCGCGGGCGTCGGGCATGCCGCGCACCAGATCCTCCAGCGTCCCGGGGTAGCCGCTGCCGTCGGCGGCGCGGGCGATGCGCCCTTCGTCGCTGTAACGCTTGTAGGTGTCGATGCCTTCGCGGAGCTGGCGCAGGGCCAGGCGCAGTTCGCTTTCCTTGGCACGCTGGGCGGTAAGCTGGGCGACCGGCACCGCGATGGCGGCCAGCACCGCCACCACCGCCACGGTGACGACCATCTCGATCAGCGTGAAGCCGCGGCTGCTCATAAATATAAGGCTCAGGGCGCGATGCGCACTCGCGCCGGCGCGGGGCTGCTCAGCGGCTGGACCGATCCGCCGCTGCGCGCGTCGGTCGCCAGCAGACTGAAGACGGTATTGCCGACGGCCTTGGCGCGGGCGCGGAAACGCGCATCCACGCTGCCGCTGGCCGGCAGGCGCAGGGCCAGCGCGTCGCCGCCCTCGCCAGGCTGGTCGAGGGGTTCGACCAGTGTCGTGTCGTAGGCCAGCAACAGCGGGCGCCCTTCCCCGACCGCACCGCTGACGCGCACCGCGAAGGTCTCGCCAGGACGGACCTGCTCCGGAGCATCCAGCAGCAGTTCGCCCGCCGACACGGCTGCCGGCGTCGCCACCACCGGCAGCGCCGCCGGCGCAGGCGCGGCTTCGACCCGCCGGGCTCCGCCGACCGGCCCGGCCACGGACGCGAGCAGCAGCGGCGCGGCGCCGACCGCCGACTCCGTCCCCGCGCCAAAGGTGGCACTGGCCAGCGCCGGCTGGTTGAGGTTGCGCAGCACCCGCGGGGTGATCAGCAGCACGATCTCGGTCTTGTTGGCCACGTCACGCTGGCTGCTGAACAGCCGCCCGAGCCCGGGCAGATCGCCGAGGCCCGGCAGGCGGTTGGCGGCACTGCGCTCCTCGTCGCTGATGAGGCCGGCCAGCACCTGGGTCTCGCCGTCCTTCAGGCGCAGGGACGTGGCGGCGCTGCGCGTGCCGACCTGGTAGGCCAGGGAGTTGGACGGGCCGAGGACTTCCTTGACCACGCTGCTGACCTCCAGATTCACCTTGATCGCCACCTCCTCGTCCAGGTGCACCGACGGCTCCACCTCCAGCTTGAGGCCCACGTCCAGGTAATTCACCGACGCCGACACGCCCACGTTGGCGGTCGAGGTGGTGGTGAACACCGGCAGCTTCTCGCCGATGTGGATGCGCGCCTTGTCCCGGTTCTTCACGCGGATGCGCGGGTTGGCGAGGATGTTGGAGTCTCCGTCCTGGTCCTTCAGGTTGAGCAGCAAGCCGGGGTTGGCCACGTAGGGCACCATCGCGCCGGTGTTGCGCAGGTTCACATTGCCGCTGAGCAGCTGGCCGCCCAGGTTCTCGGTGATGGTGGTGCCGGTGGTGGTGGTCACCGCGCTGGTGGTGTTGGGCTGCAGCAGGCCGTAGCCGATCTGGTCGGGGAAGCGCAGGCCCAGTTCGAGCAGCTTGTTGCGGCTGACCTCCAGCACCTCCACTTCCAGCATCACCTCCGGCTCGGCCAGGTCGAGGCCGGCGATCAGCCGCTCGGCGAGACGCACCGCGTCCGGGGTGTCCTTCATCACCAGCAGGTTCAAACGCTCCTCCACAAAGACGTCCTTGGTCTTGACCATCTGCTTGACCAGCTCCATGGCCTGCTTGGGCGAGGCGTTGGCGAGGTAGAAGCTGCGCGTCACCAGCTCTTGGTAGTCCTTCTGCTTGGCCGGCGTGTTGGGGTAGATCAGGATCGAGTTGTCGTTGAGGAGCTTGCGTTCGAGCTGCTGGGTCGCCGCCAGCAGCTTGAGCACATCGTCGATGCTGCTGCGGCGCACGAAGATCGACACCTTGGTGTCGGGCCGCACGTCCTTGTCGAGCACGAAGTTGAGGCCGGACTCCCGCGACAGCACCTCCAGCACGCCGCGCAGCGGAGCATCGCGAAATTCGAGGGTGATCGGCTTGGCGAGCGGTCCCTTCAGCGCCACCGGCAGCGGATCGCGGGCGGCAGTACGCTCGTCGAGCCGGCGCATCACGCCGCGCGCCACCGCATGGCCGGGCTCGGCGGCAAGCACGCTGCGGGCGGCCTGCTCGGCACCGATGAAGTCCTGCGCGTCGAGGCGCTTGGCGGCCTCGGCCGCCATCCGGTTGCGCTGGCGCTGGGCTGCGATCGTCTCCAGCCCGGCGACCACCCGCGGGTGATTCGGGTCGTACTGGCGCGCCAGCACCAGGGCCGCCTCGGCGTCCTCGAAACGGCCGCCGGCCCGCGCCTCCTCGGCCACCGCCAGTTGGCGCAGGGTCAGGCGGTCGCGCTGGCGCAGGTAGTAGCTGCGCAGCGCCAGGTTGGCGGGGTCGGCAGCGATCTTCTGCTGCAGCTCGCGCAGGGCCGCGTCTGGGGCTCCGCTGGCAAAGGCCTGGCGGCTCGCCTCCAGGGCCGGATTGGCGGCGCAGGCGGTCAACAACACAAGGAGCACCCCGGCAAACAGGATGCGGAGGAACGGACGTCGTGGCTTCATGGATTGCCGGTGCTCAGGCTCTGGGTTTCGTTGAGGGGCAGGTACAGGAAGTCGATGCGCTGGCGGCTCACCGCCGTCACCCGGTAACGGCCGTCGAGCACGTCGCCGGGGCGCACTGCGCGGACTTCGTCCCGCTCGAGCAGGAAGGCCGCCAGCGGGCCACCGTCCTCCAGCGCGCCGCCGTAGCGGTAGGGCAGCGGCGGTGCAGTGGGCTTGGTTTCGACCAGCGGCGGGGGCGGCGGCAGGAAGCTGCGTGCGGGGAAGAGTTCGCCCGGTGGTCCGTCGGCCGGCAGACGCGCGCCGAGGCGCAGTTCGCCGAGCGGCGTGGCCGGGATGGCGGCCGGACGTGCCCGACCGGCCTTGCGCGCAGGTCGTGCGTCGCCCTCGCCCGCGTCGTCCAGCCCGGCGGCCCACCAGGCGGCGGCGAGGACTGCGCCCAGCGCGAGGACCAGCCCATGGGCGCGCTTCACGAGCGTCCCCGCAGGAAGATCACCAGCCGGACCCGCGCGTCCAGTTCCTCGGCGCCGATGTCGGCGCGCTTCAGCAGCAGCCCATCGATGGCGACCTCCGGCAGTTCGGCCAGCAAGTCGCCGAGCCACAGGCGCAGCGCGGCGTAGCGGCCGTGCAGCGGCAGCTCCAGCGCCACCTGCTCCAGCGGCGTGCCGGCGACCGGCG
This sequence comes from Zoogloea sp. GDB6, assembly GCF_056724105.1. Classification (NCBI taxonomy): domain Bacteria; kingdom Pseudomonadati; phylum Pseudomonadota; class Betaproteobacteria; order Rhodocyclales; family Zoogloeaceae; genus Zoogloea; species Zoogloea sp. GDB6. Next base: position 3,498,098 of record NZ_CM161497.1, read on the forward strand.
TGGAGCGGTAGTCAGCCTTGTCGGCGGCGAGGCCGCGGGCCAGCGCGTAGCCATGGATGCGCACCAGCAGGTCGGGCAGGCCGTCGCCGGCCGGGAAGGCGCGGTAGTAGGCGTCGAGACGCTCCCTCTCCGTCGGCGGTGGCGGCGCCGTGTGGCGCTGCTGGCGCAGCAGGCTGCGGGTCTGGCGCTCCAGCGTATCGGCTTCGTCGGCGAGGGGCCGGTTGCCGCTGATGTCGAAGGCCAGCGCGAAGACGGTCAGCGCCACGCCGAGCACGCCGGCCCAGCCAGCGCCGCGCAGCATCCGCTGGGCTTCCGCCCGTACCGTGGCCAGACCGGCGGCGAGGCGCGGCGCCGTCACGGCTGCGCCTCCCAGCGGGCCTGCAGGTCGAAACCGACAACCTGGATCGGCCCGTTCTGGCGGAAGGCGTAGCCCGCCAGGCGCACGTCGCGCAGCGCCGGGATGGCTTCGAGGCGCTTCACGAAGGCGAAGACCTCGGGCAGGTTGCGGGCCTCGCCGCTGAGCTTGAGGCGCCCCTTGGCGCCGTCCTGATCCAGCGCCAGCAAGGCCAGGCCCGGATCGTCGGCAGCGCTCTCGAGGGCCGCCAGCAAGGCGTTCCAGTCGCGACCGAGGCCGGCCACCACGCCGAGGGCCGCGCGGCGTTCGGGGTCCGTGAGTGGCGCCACCGGTGGTCGGACCGGATGGGCCACGGCGCTCTGCCGGCGCGCCCGTTCATCGGCATGGCGCGCCTCGGCGAGACGGGTCTCAGCCATGTCGAACTCATGCAGCACGCCGAGCGCGGCGAGCGCCCCGCAGGCCAACATCAACCAGCCGAGCGCACCGGGCGGACGGCGGCGGCCGCTGAAGTCCAGGTCTACAGCCGCCGGCACCGCGCGACTCACGGACGGTCCTCCGCGCAACCGGCGTGGGTCCAGCCGGCCGGCAGCGGCGCGTCCGTCGGCAGCACAGCGGCCACGTAGAAGGTGCCGGCGGCCGGTGCGTCCGGCAGCGTGGCGAGCAGCGCGATCAGGCCGTCCACCGCAGCGCGGCCATCGGCCTCGCCCACCGGCAGGCTACGCAAGGCCCGCCACGCGCCGGCGACCCACAGCCCGATGGTGACGCGCCCGCGTTCCTGCCGCGCAAACGCCCCGTCGCCACGGAACCGGCAACGGCTCTGGTTGAAATCGGCCAGGAAAGCTGGCTCGACCGCACATAGGTTCACTCGGCGCTCCCGCGCCCAGTCCCGCAGCGCGTCGCGCAGGCATAGAGGCAGCGCCGCAGCGATGCACTGCGGCCCGGCAGCGTTGCGGTCGGTGATCACCGCCCACGGGCCGGCACCAAAAACCTCGACGAAGCGATGTTCGACAAAACCCCGTCGCTCGTCCGCCGACAGACCAGGCGGCCAGGCCACCCGCAAATAGCGCACGTGGCGATCGGCAACGGTGACGTGCACGCGCGAGAAGCGCGGCAAGGCCGGCAAGGCGGCCAGCGCCGCGCCCCAGTCGGCGTCGACGAGGGGCCGCTCGATCACGCCGGCCCGCCGCTCCAGGCGCAGCGCGTCCGGCCCGATGTGCAGCGTCGCGCGCTCAGGCCACGAAAGTGACACGGTTCAGCTCCTGCAAGGTAGTGAGGCCCTCGCGGACCAGGGCCAGGCCAGCATCGCGCAGGCTGGCAAAGCCGCGCCGACGGGCGGCCGTCTTCAGCTCGCGCAGCGGCGCGCGGGCGATGATCAGGTCGCGCAGCTCGTCGTCGAGGATCAGCACCTCGGCAATGGCCCGCCGGCCCCGGTAGCCGGTGCCGCGGCAGGCGCCGCAGCCGCTGCCGGTGCGGAAGCGGTAGCCGCTCACCGCCCCGTTCTCTCCCAGGCCGGAGTCGGCGAGCAGCGCGGCGTCGGGCGTGCAATCGGCGCTGCAGGCCGGGCAGTTCACGCGGATCAGGCGCTGGGCCACCACACCGTTCAAGGCCGCCACCAGGTTGTAGGGGTCGATGCCCATGTGCATGAAGCGGCCGATCACGTCGAAGACGCTGTTGGCGTGCACGGTGGTGAACACCAGGTGGCCGGTCAGCGCAGCCTGCACGGCGATCTCGGCGGTCTCCGGGTCGCGGATCTCGCCGACCATGATCTTGTCCGGGTCGTGGCGCAGGATGGAGCGCAGGCCGCGGGCAAAGCCCAGGCCCTTCTTCTCGTTCACCGGGATCTGCAGCACGCCGGGCAGCTGGTACTCCACCGGGTCTTCGATGGTGACGACCTTCTCCTGCCCCGAGTGGGTTTCCGACAGCACGGCGTAGAGGCTGGTGGTCTTGCCCGAGCCGGTCGGCCCGGTGACCAGCAGCATGCCGTAGGGCTCCATGGCGAGGCGGCGCAGCGTGGCGCGGGTAGCGGCGTCGAAACCGAGGGTTTCGAGGGTCAGCGCCGCCATCTCGCGGGTCAGGTGTTCCTTGTCGAGCAGGCGCAGCACGGCATCCTCGCCGTGGATGCTGGGCATGATGGAAACCCGGAAGTCGATCGGGCGGCCGGCGGCGTGGACCTTGAAGCGTCCGTCCTGGGGCACGCGCCGCTCGGCGATATCCAGCTCGGCCAGCACCTTGAGGCGCGACAGCACCTGCTCGGCCAGCTCGCTGCCCTGGGCGCCGCCGGCGCGGGTCAGCACGCCGTCCACCCGGTACTTGACGACCAGCCCGCCGGGCACGCTCTCCAGGTGGATGTCGCTCGCGCCCTGCTGGATGGCGTCGTAGAGGGTGGAGTTGACCAGCTTGACCACCGGGCTGGCGTCGCTGGCGATGCGCCGCAGGGACAGGTCCTCGCCGTCGTCCACGCGGGCGGCGGCGGCATCCCCGAGCACGCCGGCGACGACGCGGCCGGATTCCGCGTGGCGGGCCAGGCAGGCGGCCAGATCATCGCGGCGGGCCAGGCGCAGCGCGAAGGGCTCGGCGAGGCGGCCGCCGAGGCCGTCGAGCAGGTCGGCGTCCTGCGGGTCGGCGAGCGCGATCAGCAGCCGCCCGTCGTCCCCGCGGCCGGCGAAGGCGTCGCGGCGCAGCGCGTCGTCGAAGGGCAGCGCGGCAAAGTCGGGCTGCAGCGAGAACAGTTCGGCATGGCCGATGGCGGCGATCACTGGATGCTCTCCGCCACCTGGAAGATCGGCAGGTAGAGCATCACCAGCACCACGCCGACGCCCACCGCGATCACCAGCATCAGCAGCGGTCCGGCCAGGCGGGCTACCAGTTCGAGCCAGCGGGCGTTGTCCTGGTCGTGGAAGTCGGCGGCGCACTCCAGCATGTCGCCCAGGTTGCCGGCCTTCTCCCCCACCGCCAGCATGCGCAGCGCCACCGGCGTGGCGAGGCCGTGGGCCTGCAGCGTGGCGGTGAAGCCCTGCCCTTCGCGCACCGCCGCGCGGCTGGCCAGCAGACCGGGGCGCAGCACCGGCGATAGCAGCCCTTCGACCATGCCCATCGCCGCCACCGCGGGGATACCGCCGCGCAACAGCATGCCCAGCGTGCGGTACAGGCGCGCCAGCTCGAAGACGCGCAGCCGCTCGCCAAGCCGCGGCAGACGCCAGGCCAGGCGTAGGAGCGTGGCGCGGCTGTCGGCGCGGAGGGCCAGCATGGCCAGTCCGCCGAGCGCGGCCACGACACCGCCGCCGATCAGCCCACCGTGGGCTTCCATCAGTTGCCCCCAGTCGAGCAGCAGGCGCGACATCCACGGCAGCTCGCCGCCGACGCTCTCGAAAACCTGCGCGAAGCGCGGCACCACGAAGAGCAACAGGAACAGCATGACCGCGCCGCCCACCACCAGCAGCAGGGCCGGGTACACCGCTGCGGCGACCAGCGTGCCGCGGATCGCGTCGAGTTGGCGCAGGTAAGCCACGTAGCGGGACAGGGCTGGCTCCAGGTCGCTGGTGTGCTCGGCGGCGCGCACGGTCGCTACGTAGAGCGGCGGGAAGGCAGCCGGCTGGGCCTCCAGCGCAGCGGACAGCGTCCGGCCTTCGCGCAGCCCGTGGCCGAGGGCGTCCACCACCGCGCGCAGGGCCGGGCGGGCTTCCTTCTCGGCGAGGGCGCCGAGCGCGTCGGCCAGCGGAATGCCGGCCCGCAGCAAGGCCACCAGCTCCTGATTGAAGAGCATCAGCGGGAAGCGCGCGCCGCGGGCCGGCCGCCCCAGCGGCGCGACCGACAGCACCGCCAGGCGACGCTCGGCAGCCAGGGCGCGGGCGGCAGCTTCATCGGCGGCATCGACCTCGATGTCCACCACGGACGATGCCGCCCCGAGGGCACGAACACGGAAACGCATGGCTCACCAGTTGACGACGTCGGCGGCCTCGCCGCTGCCGCCGGGCTGGCCGTCGCGGCCGAAGGAATACAGGTCGAACTCACCGTGCTCGCCCGGCTGCTGGTACTGGTAGGGCTTGCCCCAGGGGTCGTCGGGCACCGCCTTCTTAAGGTAGGGCCCGGCCCAGCGGGCGGCGTCGGCCGGCTTCTCGGTGAGGGCGCGCAGGCCTTCCTCGGTCGTCGGGTAGCGGCCCACGTCGAGGCGGTACTGGTCGAGCGCCTTCTCCAGCCCGTCGATCTGCGCCCGCGCCGCCTTCACCTCCGACTTGCCGATGTGGGCGAAGAACTTGGGCCCGACGTAGCCGGCCAGCAGGCCGATGATGGTCATCACCACCAGCAGTTCGAGCAGCGTGAAGCCCCGCGGGCGATGGGAACGGTGGGGACGATCAGGACGGAAAGCGGGCGTATGCATAGCCGGCGAAGGCTAGCGGCGCTCCATGACAGGAATTTGAAAGGCGGACGACAGCTTCCATTTCGCCTACGCACTGTCTTATGGCATACACCATTTTCATTACACGATCATTCGCCCGGCCTGGTCCGGTCAGCCCAGTTTTGGCCGTTTTGACAAGGCGCCCCCTGTAGCCTGCGGTGCCTAAAGTGGCGGGCTCTCTCAAGAAAGAACACGGAGCCCCCATGCCCACACCCCATCGTCTCGCCACGGCCCTGTGCGCCGTCGGCCTGCTGTCCGCCAGCAGCCTGGCCGCCGCCGCGTCCGACGTCGTCATCAGCCAGATCTACGGCGGCAACGGCAACACCTACAACGCCGACTACGTGGAGCTGTTCAACCGCGGCGCCACGGCGGTCAACCTGTCCAACTGGTCGGTGCAGTACGCCAGCGCCACCGGCACCGGTAACTTCAGCGGCAACGGCGTCGCCGCCGTGAACGGCACGCTGCAGCCCGGCCAGTACCTGCTGGTGCGCCTTGCCACCGCCACCACCGGCACCGCCGTACCGACACCGGATGCCACCGGCAGCCTCAACCTGTCGGCCAGCGCCGGCAAGGTGATCCTCGCCAACGTGGGCACCGGCCTGGCCTGTAACGGCAGCAGCACACCGTGCTCCGCCGAGCAAAGCGCCCAGATCGTCGATCTGGTGGGCTACGGCAGCGCCAACTTCAAGGAAGGCTCGGCCGCCGCGCCGGCCGCCAACGGCACCACCGCCCTGTTCCGCGCCAACGGCGGTTGCAGCGACACCGACCAGAACGGCACCGACTTCGCGACCGGCGCACCCTCGCCGCGCAACAGCAGCTCGCCCCTCAACCAGTGCGTGTCCGCCCCGGTGAACGCCGCCATCGTGACGAGCTGCAGCCCGCTCGCCGTGCAGGTCGGTAGCGCCGGCAGCGTGACGCTCACCGCCACCGATCCGGACAGCATCGTCACCGGCGCCGCCATCGTCGGCACACCGGTCGCCGGCATCAGCCTCGGCCCGGTCACCCCGGCGGAGGCCGATGGCGGCACCGCCAGCGTGAGCCTGCAGGCGGCTGCCGGCCTCGCCGTGGGCAACTACCCGGTGCTGGTGCAGTTCAGCAACAACGAATCCCAGAGCGCCAGCTGCACGGTGGACGTGAGCGTCGGCGCCGCGCCGGCCGTCACCCCGGTCTATGAGATCCAGGGCAGCGGCCCGACCAGCCCGCGCGCCGGCGAGACCCTCACCACCGGTGGCGTGATCACTGCGGTGTTCCCCAACCTGAAGGGCTTCTACCTGCAGGACCCGAGCGGCGACGGCAACCCGGCCACCTCCGACGGCATCTTCGTCTATGTGAACAGCGCCACCATGCCGGCCGGCGTGGCGGTAGGCAACCGCATCACCGTCAAGGGCACGGTGGCCGAATTCAACGGCCTGACCGAGCTGACGGCCCCGAGCGCAGTCACCGTGCTCTCCACCGGCAACAGCATCCAGCCGGTGGATGTCAGCCTGCCGGAAGCCGTGAATGGCGACCTGGAGCGCTACGAAGGCATGCTGGTGCGCATCGTCAGCCCGCTGAGCGTCGCCCAGAACTACTTCCTCGGCCGCTACGGCCAGCTCACCCTGGCGGCCAACGGCCGCATCGAGAAGGCCACCAACCGCTACGCCGCCGGCACGCCGGAAGCCATCGCGCTGGCCGACGAGAACCAGCGCCGCCTGCTGGTGCTGGACGACGGCTCGTCCCTGCAGAACCCCAGCCCGACGCCCTACATCGGCGCCGGCAACACCGTGCGCGCCGGCGACGCGGTGAACGGCCCGCTGGTCGGCGTGCTCGACCAGGGCCCGATCAACGCCAGCAGCCCGGCCGCCATCGACTACCGCCTGCACCCCACCGAGGCAGTGAACTTTACCCGCGCCAACCCGCGCACCACCACGCCGGCCAGCGTCGGCGGCAACGTGAAGGTGGCCAGCTTCAACGTACTCAACTACTTCAACGGCAATGGCACCGGCGGCGGCTTCCCGACCGCTCGCGGCGCCACGACCGCCGCCGAGTTCGAGCGCCAGCGCACCAAGATCATCGGCGCGATCAAGGCCATCAACGCCGACGTGGTCGGCCTGATGGAGATCGAGAACGACGGCTACGGCAGCACCAGCGCCATCCAGGACCTGGTGAACGGCCTCAACGCGGCGATGGGCGCCGGCACCTACGCGGCGGTGCCCGATCCTTCCACCGGCACCGGCACGGACGAGATCAAGGTCGCGCTGATCTACAAGCCGGCCAGCGTCGCCCGCGTCGGCGCATCGCTGTCCGATCCGGACGCGGTCAATAGCCGCCCGCCCCTGGCCCAGACCTTCGCCGCCCTCAACGGCGAGAAGTTCTCGGTGATCGTCAACCACCTCAAGTCGAAGGGCTGTACCGACGCCAGCGGCGCCGACCTCGACCAGGGCGACGGCCAGGGCTGCTACAACGCCCGCCGCCTGCAGCAGGCCGCGCGCCTGCTGTCCTTCGTCGAGCAGGTCAAGAGCAACGCCGGCGACGATGATGTGGTGCTGATCGGCGACATGAACGCCTACGGCAAGGAAGACCCGATCAACGCCCTCACCACCGGCGGCCTGGTGAACCAGATCGCCGCCTACGAGAGCAACGCGTATTCCTATGTCTTCGACGGCGAGCTGGGCTACATCGACCACGCGCTGACCACCGCGTCCCTGACTACCCAGATGGGCGGCGTGGGCCACTGGCACATCAATGCCGACGAACCCTCCTTCCTCGACTACAACCTGGAGTTCAAGCAGCCCGCCTGCCCGGCCTGCGAGCCGGACCTGTACTCCGCCACGCCCTACCGCTCGTCGGACCACGACCCGGTGGTGATCGGCCTGCAGCTGCGGAAGAAGCTCGACGGCACGGCCGGCCGTGACACCCTGGTCGGGACGCCCGGCGACGACATCATCGTCGGTGGCGACGGCGCCGACACGCTGACCGGCGGCGGCGGTGCCGACATCTTCGTGTATCGCAGCCTGCGCGAAGCCGGCGACACCATTACCGACTTCACGCCGGGCAGCGACCGCATCGACGTCAGCCAGCTCGGCGTCACCTCCGACAACCTGGGCCGCGGCGTGCTCAAACTGGCCCAGACCGCCGCCGGCACCAGCGTGCAGTTCGACAGCGATGGCGATGCCGGCAGCGCCCTACCCCGCCCGCTGGTGCTGCTGAAGGGCGTGCCGGTCAGCGCCATCGACCTGCGCCGCGACTTCATCGTCCAACAGCTTCCCCAATAAGGAAAACCGTCAATGAAACTGCACTCCCTGATTTCCCGCTGCGCTACCGCCCTGCTGGCCGCCGGCGTGCTGGCAGCCCCCGCCCATGCCGCGGTGATCAATGGCAACTTCGGCGCCGGCCTGACCGGCTGGGCCCCCCTCGGCGACGTGGCGGCGGTCAACGGCGCCACCCTTACCACCGCATCGCTGGACGTGGATGACGTGCCGGCCGGCGCTGGGGCCTTCAACGTCTCCGGCACCGCCGCCGCACCGGTCGGCGTGCCCGGTGGCGTGGAGAGCTTCGTCGGCCTGCCCTTGGGCGGCCTCGATCCGGACGCAGCCAACGGTATCTGGGCCTTCGAAGGTTCGGCGCTGAAGCAGACCCTGGCGGTCAAGGCCGGCGACACGCTGAGCTTCGACTGGCTGTTCTCCAGCCACGAAGACCCGCTCACCGGCATGAACGACTACGCCTTCGTGCTGATCGGCCAAACCCTGATCACGCTGGCCGACGTGCTCGGCGGCGCCACCGGCAGCCACTTCAGCACCACCTTCGCCGCCGACGGCAACGTGGACCTGGCCTTCGGCATCGTCGATGTGAACGACTACGTCGGCACCTCGTCCCTGAGCCTCGCCAACATCCGCCTGGATGGTAGCAACCCGGTGCCCGAGCCCGGCAGCCTGGCGCTGGGCCTCGGTGGCCTGGCGCTGCTGGCCCGCCGCAAGCTGCAGAAGTAAGACGCCTCACGGCACGGCCATGCCGACATTTCCCGTCGGCATGGCCGAACCACCTCAAGGCAGCGCCCTTCAGCGCCGCTGGCGCTTCGGCCCTTCACTGGCGGTGATCGACACCACCGGCGTCTTCTGCCCGCGCACCACCACCGCACCTGTGTTGTCGAGGATGCCCGACGGCCCAGTGACGAAGCCAATGCTCTCGGCGTGGAGCAGGTGCCGCGAGGGCGCCATCAGGCGGACCTTGTACCACTTGCGGAAGTTGTCCTGGACCAGCAGCGTGCTGTCATCCTCGGCCACCCAGTCGCGGATGCCGCGGCCGTTGACCGCCGGGATGGAGAGCTCCGGCGGGTTGGTCGGCTCGCTCTTACCGGCCTCGTCTTCCGCTGCGGCAAGGCCCAGCCAGCCGATGACCACGCCAATGACGGCCAGCCACACCAGCAGGATCACATAGCGCATCGGAAGCCTCCTTCAGGACATGTTGCGCAAAGCGTTCAACCCCAGCGCAGGTCGGTCCGCGACAGCGGGAACTGGCGGACGCGCTTGCCGGTGGCGGCGAAGATCGCGTTGCAGACCGCTGGGGCCAGCGGCGGCAGGGCCGGCTCGCCGAGGCCGGTGACAGGGTAGTCGGTCTTCACGAAATGCACCTCGATCTTCGGCGGCGCATCGGCAATGCGGATCAGCGGGTAGTCGTTGAAATTGCCCTGCACGATGCGCCCGCGCTCGATGGTGAGCTCCGGGAACATCAGCGTGCCGAGACCATCCACCACCGAGCCTTCGACCTGGTTCTCGGCGCCGGACAGGTTGACGATCTGCGCGCCGATGTCGGTGGCCACCACCACCCGGTCCACCTTCAGGCTACCGTCCTTCGCCACCGTCACCTCGGCGACGTGGGCGATGTAGCCCCGGTGGCTGAAATGGAAGGCGATGCCCTGGCCCTGCCCTTTCGGAAATTTCTTCCTGCCCCAGCCGGCCTTGTCCGCCACGTGCAGCAGCACGCGGCGCATGCGGCTGACGTCGTAGGGCGTGCCGCGCTCGCCGCTGCCGGCGACGATGGCCTTGTCGCCGAGGATGTCGAGGCGGAACTCCAGCGGGTCACGCCCGGCGGCGTGGGCCAGTTCGTCGATGAAGCTGTGGAAGACCCACGCGAAGACACAGCTGCCCGGCGCGCGCCAAGGGCCCATCGGCACGCCGCACTCGATGGCGGATTGCTCCAGCAGACAGTTGTCCACCCAGCGGCCGGGGAATTCGTCGCCCGACAGGCTGCCGCCGCTGCCCGGCACCAGGCTGGTCTTGCCGTCACGGCTCACCGGGTTGGCGAAGGTCACGAAATGGTTGTGCCAGGCGATCAGCCTACCCTTGGCATCGACGCCACCGCGCAGGAAGTGAAAGCCGGCCGGGCGGAAATGGTCGTGGCGCAGGTCGTCCTCCCGCGTCCACGTCAGCTTGACCGGCGCCTTCACGCGCTGGGCGATGGCCGCCGCCTCGACGATGTAGTCCGCCGACAGGCGCCGGCCGAAACCACCACCGCTGCGCGTGATGTGCAGGACAACCTTGTCCTTCGGAATACCCAGCGTGGCGGTGACCAGCTCCTGGCCGGCGGCCGGGTTCTGGGTCGGCGCCCACAGTTCGAGCGTGCCGTCCTTGTAGTGGGCCGTGCAGTTCTGCGGCTCGAAGCTGGCGTGGGAGATGAAGGGGTAGCTGTAGGCGGCCTCGACGGTCTTGGCGGCGCCGGCCAGCGCGGCGCCCACGTCGCCGTCCTGGCGCAGCACGCTGGCACCAGCCCGTTTGGACAGACGCTGGGCCTCGGCGACGAAACCGGACCAGCTCTGGTCGGCGAAGCGCCCTTCGTCCCAGTCCACCTGCAGTTGCTTGCGGGCGCTCCACGCCGCCCAGGTGGACTCGGCGACGATCGCCACGCCGGGCAGCAGGCCGCGCAGGTCGTCCGTGCCGGCGATCACGAAGGCGTCCTTCACGCCGGGCAGCGCCTTGATCGCGTCCAGGTTGGCCGAGCGGATCTTGCCACCGAACACCGGGCTTTTCTCGAAGACCGCGTAGAGCATGCCCGGCAGCTGGGTGTCGATGCCGAACAGCGGCTGGCCGGTGACCACCTGGTGGTTGTCCACGCCGCCGATGCGCTTGCCGAGCAGCTTGAAGTCCTTCGGGTCCTTGACCTGCACGTTCTTCGGATCGGGCACCGGCAGCGCCGCCGCCACGTCCACCAATTGGCCGTAGCCCAGCTTGCGCTTGGTCGGGCGGTGGTGCACGGCCGAATCCGCCGCGAAGCACTCGCCGACCGGCACCTTCCAGCTGCGCGCAGCCGCTTCCACCAGCATCAGCCGGGCCGCGGCGCCGAGGCGGCGGAAGTCCTCGTAGTTGGTCGGCGTGGACGTGGAACCACCAGCGCTCTGGCGGCCGTAGGCCGGGTCCAGGTCACCCTGCACGATGCGCACGTCCTTCCAGCTGACCTCCAGCTCCTCGGCGATCACCGTCGGCAGCGAGGTCTTGATGCCCTGGCCGATCTCCGGTTGCTTGGAAACCAGCGTCACGATGCCGTCGTGGCCGATGCGGATGAAGGCGTTGGGCTTGAACCCGGCACCACCGGCGGCGGGCTTTTCAAGCCGCTCGACGGCCTGGGTCGTGCCGTTCAGGTAGAAGCCGAGCACCAGCCCGCCACCGGCCGCGGCGGACTGGCGGAGGAAGTTGCGGCGGCCGGCGCTGGCGAGATCGGGGGCGTTCATTGGCGACCTCATTTGCGTCCCTTCTTGTCGGCGGCGGCCAGTTCGGCGGCCCGGTGGATGCCCTTGCGGATGCGCAGATAGGTGCCACAGCGGCACAGATTGCCCGCCATCGCGCCGTCGATGTCCTCGTCGCTCGGGCGGGGGTTCTCCTTCAGCAACACTGCGGCAGTCATGATCTGGCCAGCCTGGCAGTAGCCGCACTGGGGCACGTCGAGCTCTTTCCAGGCCCGCTGCAGCGGGTGTTCGCCCTGCGGATCGAGCCCTTCGATGGTGGTGACCTGCTTGCGGCCGACAGTGGACACCGGCGTCATGCAGGCGCGGGCCGGCACGCCGTTCAAGTGGATCGTACACGCGCCGCACTGACCGATGCCGCAGCCGTACTTGGTGCCGAGCAGCGACAGGCTGTCGCGCAGGACCCACAGCAGCGGCGTTTCCGGCGCCGCTTCAACGCTGCGGCTGTGGCCGTTGATGGACAAGGTGTATTTGCTCATGGAATGGGTCGGTCCGGATGGTTGAAGGCGCGCCCTACAAGCCTGAAAGATAGTCGGCCAGTGCTTCGATGTCCTTGTCGCCGAGCGACCTGGCGATGTGGTTCATGACGCCGTCCGGGCTGTTGTGGCGGGTGTCGCTGCGCCAGTCCTGCAACTGCCCGCGCAGGTAGAAGCGGTGCTGGCCGCCGATGGCCGGATAGGCCAGGCCGCCGGCCACCCGCCCTTTGCCGTCGGCACCGTGGCAGGCACTGCAGGCCGGGATGCCGCGGGCGCCGTCGCCCTGCTCAAAGAGGCTGCGCCCCAGCACGTTGGTACTCGGCACGGCGCCCTTCATCACCGGCTGGGCGGCGAAATGGGCGGACACGTTGGCGAGCTCGGCGTCGCCCAGTTCTTGGGTCAGCGCCTGCATGATCACGTTGCGGCGCCGGCCGTCGCGAAAGTCGCGCAGCTGCTTGTACAGATAGGCGGCCTGCTGGCCGCCCAGGCGCGGGTATTCGGCCACCGTGCTGTTGCCGTCCGGGTTGTGGCATTCCTTGCAGACGTTCTCGTCGGACCAGGCCTTGCCGGCCTGCGGATCGCCAAGACGGTCTGCGGCGGCAGCGCTACCGGCCGCGCACAAGGCGCCGAGCAGCAGCAGACGAAGTGAAAACACAAGCCGCATCGCGCTCACCCCAGCGGCCGGATCGGCTTGAAGCGATCGTGGCAGGCCCGGCAATCGCGGGCGATACCCAGCGCCGACTCGTAGGCCGCGGCGAAATCCCCGCGCTCCGCCAGGCTCGCCGCCCGGGCTGCCCGCTGACGCCCGTCCCAGGACAGCAGCAACGGATCGTCGTGCTCGCCGCGGGCCTCGTAGAAGCGCTCCATCAAACCGTACAGGTGCTCCAGCTCGCGGGCCTCGGCGGTGGCCGACGCGGCGTCCTGGCGCTTGAGGGCGAGCAGCACCGACTGGCTGTGGCGGTCGATCTTCTGCATCCACACGTCGAACTCGAGGATGCTGTCAGCCGCCGCAGTGCCGACGCAGAGCACACCGGCACTCAAGGCAGCAACCGCCAGCAGGCGGGGAAAGACGCGCTTCAACGTGCCCTGCCCACCAACGTCTGTACCACTTCGAGGGCCTTGTCCACGTTGGCTACAGGCTGGAGGCCGGCCACCGTGGCGGCGACGCGGCCGTCCGGCCGGATCACGAAGGTGGTGCGCTCGGAGAAGGCGTGGTCGATGTCCTTGCCACGGGTGTCCTTGGCGCCGCTGCGCGCCTCGCGCACCGCGATGTCGAAGGACTTTGCGATGCGGCCGTCGGCATCCGAGGCGACCGGCAGCTTGCCGGCGCAGAACTCCGGATCGGCGGAGAACTCGTTGAGGCGGCCGATGCTGTCCAGGGACACGCCGACCACGGTGGCGCCTGCCGCATTGAACTTGTCCATGTTCTCGGCGAAGGTGTGGGCCTGCAGGTTGCAACCGTTGGTATAGGCCGACGGATAGAAGTACACCACCACCGGCCCCTTCCTGAGGGCGTCCTTCAGGGAATAGGAAAAGGCCTTGCCGGCCAGCGAAGCCTGGGCCTTGAAGTCCGGGGCGGCGTCACCTTCCTTGAGGGCGGCGGTGGCGGGCACGGCCAGGGCGGCGAGCAAGGCGCCGATCACGAGGGTCTTCTTCATGGGGTCAGTCCTGCTTGTAGACGTTGTGGCAGGCCTTGCAGGTCCGGCCGAGCTCGGCGGACGCGGCGGCGGCGCTGTCGAAATCCTTGGCGGCGACGGTGGTCACGATGCGGGTGGACAGGTCGATGCTCTTCTGGGACATCTTCACGCCGTCCTCGGCATCGCCTTTCTTCACGTAGTGGTCCGCCACTTCCTTGAAGAGCTTCTCCAGCTCCTTGGCATCCGCGGTGGCGGTCTTGGCGTCCTTGATGCCGATGGCGGCATCGGCGCTCTTGAAGGTGTCTTCCACGTTGCGCATGAAGTCTTCGTCCACCGCCCCGGAGGCGGTGAGCGCAGTCGTGGCAAGCAGGCTGGTCAGGGCAAGGCGGAACAGTTTTTTCTTGTACATGGGGTCAAGCTCAGGGTGAATGCCGGCGGGCATGGCGAGGGCCCCTGCCCTCGCCCCCCGTTGCCGGTCAGGTGATGATTTCCGGCACCACGTCGCCGAAGACGGTCGTCGCCTTCTCCTGGCGGCCCTGGTACTGGAAGGTCAGCTTGCGGTGGTCGAGGCCCAGCTGGTGCAGCAGCGTGGCCTGCAGGTCGTAGGTGTCGACGATGCCGGACGTGGCGCGCAGGCCGATCTCATCGGTGGCCCCGTGGGTGTAGCCGGCCTTGATGCCGCCGCCGGCAATCCACGAGGTGAAGCCCCACGGGTTGTGGTCGCGCCCGTCGCCGGTCTGGCCGTAAGGCGTGCGGCCGAACTCGGAGGTCCACACCACCAGCGTGTCCTTCAGCAGGCCGCGGGCCTCCAGGTCGGCAAGCAGGCCGGCGATCGGCTTGTCCACCAGCTTGGCCATCGTGCCGTGGTTCTTCTCGATGTTGTTGTGGGCGTCCCAGTCCGGCAGGCTGTCGTCCGGCGAGCCGGAGATCACATGCACGAAGCGCACGCCCTTCTCCACCAGGCGGCGGGCCCGCAGCAGGTTGGTGCCATATTCCACCGTGCCCTTGTCGTCGAGGCCGTAGAGCTTCTTGGTGGCGTCGGTCTCCTTGGACAGGTCAACTGCCTCCGGCGCCGATTTCTGCATGCGGTAAGCCAGGTCGTAGGAGCGCAAGCGGGCCTCCAGCTCGGTATCCGCCGGGAAGCGCGCGGTGGTGCGCTGGTTGAGGGTCTTCAGCAGCTCCAGCGTGTTGCGCTGTTCCGCGTCGGACACGCCGGCCGGGCGGTCCAGGTACATGATCGGCGAATCGCCCTGGCGGAAGGCCGTGCCCTGGTACACCGCCGGCAGGAAGCCGGAGCTCCAGATCACCTGGCCGCGCCCGCCGCCGCCGGTGCTGCGCCCGTTGGCGAGCACGACGAAGGCCGGCAGGTCGGGGTTGTTGGTGCCCAGGCCGTACTGGATCCACGAGCCGAGGGCCGGACGGCCCGGCACCAGGCCGCTGGTGTGCAGCTTGAGGGACGCGATGACGTGGGTCGAACCTTCGGTCTTGCTACCCTTCAGGAAGCAGATCTTGTCGGCGTGCTGGGCCAGGTTGGGCACCAGGTCGGAGAACCAGGCGCCGCTCTCGCCGTACTGCTTCCAGGTGCGCTTGGTGGCGTAGAGGGCGCCGACGCCGCCGTCGGTGGCCGTCTTGAGGTTCTTGGAGAAGGAATCGGGCAGCGGCTGGCCGTGCAGCTTGACCAGCTCCGGCTTGTAGTCGAACAGGTCGAGGGTAGACGGGGCGCCGGCCATGTGCAGCCAGATCACCGCCTTGGCCTTGGGCGTGTGGTGGGGCTGCTTGGGGGCCAGCGGGTCGAGGTATTCCGCAGCCTGCACGGAGGAGATGAGGCCGCCGCCGGGCAGCACGCCGCTGAAGGCGAAGGCGCCGATGCCATAGCCGGCATTGACGAGGAAGCGACGACGGGCGTTGTGATCGTGAGTCATGATGTATGTGTTCCTGCCTTGTTCTCGGTACGGCGCTTACAGGCGGTAGAGGAATTCGTTGGAGTTCACCACGGCGTGGACCAGCTCCACGAAGGCGGCGCTACGGGCCGGGCTGGCCTTGTCCTTGGTCGTTGCCTTGGCACCGCCGGCGCTGCTTTCGCCGTCCTCATCGGACGCCTTTGCCAGCTTGGCCTGCTGGGTGTCCAGGTAAGACAGCAGCGTGGCGCGCTCGAACTTGTCCGGGCTGCGGCCGTACAGCGTCTTGAAGAGACCGTCCACCTTCTCGCGCACGACGCCGGCATCCTTGGCGCCAACCGGGGCAACCACCTTCTTTCCGCCGGAGATCTGACCGGCGACGACCTTCTCTTCCTTGTCCAGGAAGGCCAGCAGGGAGTCCTTCTCGGTCTTGTCCGGGTTGCGGCCGAAGGCGATCTGGTACAGACGGTCGAGGCGCGCGTTGTCGTTCTCGCCCGCTTCGCGGATCACACGGCCGGCCAGTGCCTTCGACCATTCGAAGACCAGGTCGCTATTGACCAGGGCCAGCGCCTGCGGCGCGGTGGTGGTCACCTCGCGGCGGCCATGGACCAGCTGCGGGTTGGCCCAGTCGAAGGTGTCGAGCAGCGGATACGGCGTATTGCGGCGCACGAAGATGTAGGCGCTGCGGCGGTGCTGGTCGGCCAGGCTGTCAGAGACTTTCCACGCATTGCGGTTATCGAAATTGACCGGCACCGGCGGGAACACCGACGGACCACCGATCTTCTCTTCGAGCAGGCCGGCGGCGTACAGCAGGGAGTCGCGCACCTGCTCCGCGTCCAGGCGCTGGCGCGGGAAGTAGGCGAGCAGCCTGTCCTCCGGATCGATGCTGACCAGCTCCTCGCGGTGGTCGGACGACTGGCGATAGACGCTGGACAGCAGGATTTCCTTCTGCAGCTTCTTCACGCTCCAGCCGTTCTTCACGAAGCTGTCGGCCAGGTAATCGAGCAGCGCCGGATTGACCGGCTTCTGGCCCATCTTGCCGAAGTCGTTGACGGTATCCACCAGGCCGCGGCCGAAGTAGGTGTTCCACACCCGATTCACCAGCACCCGTGCGGTGAGCGGGTTGGATGGGCTGGCGATCCAGTTGGCGAGCGCGGTGCGCCGGCCGGACGAAGTGCCGGTCGGCACGATCTGCGGGTTCTGGCCGCCGGACAGGGCCGCCGGCAACGCCGGCTGGACTTCTTCCAGCTTGCGGTCGTAGATGCCCTTGAAGAGCACGAAGGTGGACGGCGAATCGCTGTGGCCGAGCTCGGTGGCGGTAGAGATGTTGCCCGGGTCCTTCGGCTTGAGCTCGTCGAACTTCTTCAGCTCGGCCACTACCTTCTCGTACTCCGCGTATTGGGTCTTGTCCTTCTCCTTCATCTGGTTGGCCGCGTTGCGGGTGCGGCCGGACATGGTCCACAGGTTGCGGTGGTAGATCCAGCGGTCGTAGGCGTTGCGCTCGTTTTCCGGCTTGGTGATGGACTCGCGGGTCTCCGGCACGAAGCCGAGCAGGCGGTCCGCCTCCAGCTTGTCGATGTAGGGCTTGAGCAGGGTTTCCTGCTTGGCGCGGACGTCCTTGGTGGCCGCTTCCCACTTGGCGAGCTTGGCCGAGTAGTCGGCCAGCTCCTTGCCGGACAGCGGCGTGACGTCGTCGCGGAAGCTGGTGTTAACGAAGTAGGCCTGAAGCTGGTAGTACTCCTTCTGGCTGAACTTGTCGAACTTGTGGTTGTGGCACTGGGCGCAGTTGGCGGTGGTGGCCAGGAACACCGAGCTGACCGTGTCGGTCAGGTCGTTGGCGATCTCCTGCTTCTTCAGGTTGAGGTCGCGGGCGTTGATCTCGTCCGGGAAGTTGCGCAGGAAGCCGGTCGCCACCAGGGCGTCCTTCCGGTCAGGCCACAGCTCGTCGCCGGCCAGTTGCTCCTTGATGAAGACGTCGTAGGGCTTGTCGTCGTTGAAGGCCTTGATGACGTAGTCCCGGTAACGCCACATGTTGGGCCGGGTGCCGTCGGTGTTGTAGCCGTCACTGTCGGCGTGGCGGGTCAGGTCGAGCCAGCGGCGGCCCCAGCGCTCGCCGTAGCGCGGCGACGCGAGCAGGCGGTCCACCAGCTTCTCGTAGGCGTTGGGCGACTTGTCGTTGACGAAGGCCTTGACCTCCTCGGGGGTCGGGATGATGCCCCACGTATCCAGCGTGACGCGGCGGATCAGCGTGGCCCGGTCCGCATCGGGGGACGGCTTGATGCCCTTGGCTTCGAGTTGGGCCAGGATGTGGGCGTCGATCGGGCTGCGCACCCATTTGGCGTCCTTCACGGCCGGCGTGGCTGGACGCGCGACGGCCTGGTAGGCCCAGTGCTGCTGGCTCTGGGCCGAGCGGGCAGGACGTGCCGGCTCGGCGGATGCGTCGGGCGCGGCGTCGGCGGCCAGCACGGCCACCGACTCCAGACTCATGACCCCGACCAGGCTCCAGGCCACCGCCAGGGATGCGGCTTTTCTCTTCATCGTTTCAACTCCATGTGCCTGCGTCAACTCTTCACCGAACCGACGCATAGAAAACCTGCATTCGGTTCAGCGGGCAGCCGGAGCGGCCGCCATCGATGCCGGCGTCGGCGACATGGCCAAGTGCGGGCTCTTCATTGCCGTGAACCTTCCAATGACAGATTGGATGAGCCGACGCGTGCGCATCGGCATGCAGGCTTTCAGCAGAATCCATGCCGCTTCATACCGGCATGGATTCCATGGTCATTGAATGGCAATCAAGAATTCAATTTTTCAATCGCTTACAAAATCTCCAAAACCCGGGGGAAATCCCTCCCGACGGCCTCCGCGACGACGGCTGAACCGCCGGCCTGCTGCGCGGCCAGCACCGCGCGCAGCGCAAATGCTGCACCGCCAACAGGCGCTGCATCGCCCCACGCAGTGTCGCGTCAGCGCTGCGCGGACAGGTAGTTCGCCAGCGCCCTCACCTCCTCGTCGCTGAGGGACTTGGCGATGCGGTTCATCACCCCGTCGCGGCTGTTGCTGCGGTCGCCGCTACGCCAGTCGAGCAGCTGCTTCTCCAGGTAGCGCCACTCCTGCCCGCCGATCGGCGGCGAGGCGGCACCCAGGCCGGCGATGCCCTTCCCGGCCGGTCCGTGGCAGGCCACGCAAGCATCCACGCCGCGGGCCGGGTCACCCCCCTCGAAGAGCTTCCGCCCCAGCGGATCGTCGCCCTTGCCGTCACCCGCCATCGCCTTCTGGCTGGCGAAGTACGCGGCGATGTCCGCGATGTCGGCCGGATCGACGGTCCGCGCCATCACCGTCATCACATCGTGCTTGCGCGCGCCGCTGCGGAAATCCGCAATCTGCTTGACGATGTAGTCGGCAGGCAGGCCGCCGAGCTTGGGGTGCCGGCCCTCGGAGCTGGCACTCTGGTCGAAGCCATGCCCGTCGACTCCGTGGCACTCCTGGCAGCGCTCGTCGTCCGACTTGCGGGCGCCGGCAAGCGGATCGCCGCCACGCGGTGCGGAGGCGGCCACGACAGGCGCCGCCCCCGTTACCGGCTTCCCCTTGCTCTTCATTGCCTGGGCCGCCACCGGCCCGGACAGGAAGGCTGCCAGCAACACGGCGGCGCAGCCTCCCGCGCCCCAGGCCAGGCCCGGAGCCTTGCGAACTTTCACACTCAAACGATGACCCTCAGCGCCTTGCGGACGCCAGCCGCGTCACCGTCTCGAGCGCCTTCTCGACGTTCTCCACCGGTGCCACGCCGCCGATCGTCGCGGCGACCTGGCCATCCGACCCAACGACGAAGGTCACGCGGTCCACGCGGCCGTGGTCGATGTCCTCGCCGCGGGTGTCCTTGCGCCCGGCCGGCACGTCGGCCACGGCCAGATTGAAGGACTTGGCGATCTTGCCGTCCGGATCGGATGCCACCGCAACCTTGCTGGCGCAATATTGCGGGTCTGCCGAGAAGGCGTTGAGCCGCTTGATGCTGTCGAGGGACACGCCGATCACCGTCGCACCGGCGGCGCTGAACTTGTCGATGTTCTCGGCGAAGGTGTGGGCCTGCAGGTTGCAGCCGCCGGTGAAGGCCGACGGGTAGAAATAGACCACCACCGGCCCCTTCTTGAGCGCGTCGCGGAAGGAGTAGTTGAAGGCCTTGCCTGCCAGCGAAGCCTGGGCGCTGAATTCCGGTGCCTTGTCGCCCTCGTTGAGGGCCGCGAACGCGGGCGCCGCGAGCACGCCGGCGAGCAGCAGGCCGGACAGTAGAGATCGCTTCATGCGGGATCCAATTGGGGAATTATGTTGTTCGTCGGATGGCGCACTGCGCCACCCTGCAGGAATGGCGGGCGCCGGTTGTCCCGGCACCCGCCCGGCAGCGCCAGCGCTTAGGCCAGCACTTCCTTGACGACCTTGCCGTAGACCACCGTCGGACGCTCGGAGCGGCCGTTGTTCAGGAAGGTGGTCTTGAGGTGGTCGAGGCCCATCAGGTGCAGCACGGTGGCGTGCAGGTCGTAGGTATCCACGCCCTTTTCCTTGTCCGCCACCTGCAGGCCGATCTCGTCGGTCTCACCGTAGGTGAAGCCGGCCTTCAGGCCGCCGCCGGCCAGCCACTGGGTGTAGCCCCACGGGTTGTGGTCGCGGCCGGTGCCGCTCTCGCCCCACGAGGTGCGGGAGAACTCGGAGGCCCACACCACCAGCGTGGTGTCGAGGAAGCCGAGGGCCTTCAGGTCGGTCAGCAGGCCGGCGATGGGCTTGTCCACCATGCGCGCCTGGGTGGCGTGGTTGCCGTCCAGGTCGCTGTGGGCGTCCCAGCTGCGGCGCTCCTGGTCGGAGATGTTGCTGGGGTAGCCGGACACCACCTGCACGAAGCGCACACCGCGCTCCACCAGGCGGCGGGCACGCAGCAGCACCTTGCCGTAGCTCTCGCTGGTCGGGTCGTCGATGCCGTACAGCTTGAGGGTGGCTTCGGACTCCTTGGAGAGATCCACCGCCGCCGGCGCGGCTGCCTGCATGCGGTCGGCCAGCTCGTAAGACTCCAGACGGGCGCGCAGCTCGGTGTCGGACGGGCGACGATCGCCACCGAAGCGGTTGAGTTGCTTCAGCAGGTCCAGCGACGCGCGCTGCTGTGCGGCGGAGCGCAGGTCCGGGCGCTCCAGGTACAGGATGGGGGACTCGCCCGGACGGAAGGCGGTGCCCTGATAGACCGCCGGCAGGAAGCCGGAGCTCCAGTTCACCGAGCCGGCGCTGGGTTCCTGCTCGCCGTTGTAGAGCACCACGTAGGGCGGCAGATCCGGGTTCAGGGAGCCCAGCGCGTAGGTGATCCATGCGCCCAGCGACGGACGGCCCGGATTCAGGTCGCCGGTGTTGAGCTTGAGGATGGAGATGTCGTGAGTAGCGCCGACGGTCACGCTGGATTTGATGAAGGTCAGCGTGTCGGCGTGCTGGGCCAGGTTGGGCAGCAGGTTGGAGAACCACGCACCGCTCTGGCCGTACTGCTTCCACGTCCG
Source organism: Zoogloea sp. GDB6 (assembly GCF_056724105.1). NCBI lineage: Bacteria > Pseudomonadati > Pseudomonadota > Betaproteobacteria > Rhodocyclales > Zoogloeaceae > Zoogloea > Zoogloea sp. GDB6. The sequence goes on from NZ_CM161497.1 coordinate 3,519,100, forward strand.
TTCCTTGGAGGCAAACAGCTTGCTGACACCACCCTGGGTGGAGGTTTTGATGCCCTTCAGGAAGGACGCCGGCACCGGCGTACCGGCCAGGCGCTCCAGCTCAGGCTTGTAGTCATAGAGGTCAAGGGTGGAAGGCGCCCCGTTCTGATGCAGCCAGATCACCGACTTGATCTTGCCCGGGAAGTGCGGCTGCTTGGCTGCCAGCGGGTCGATCAGTTCGGCGGCGGTGGCCGCGTTGATGTAGCCGATACCGGGGATGAAGCCGGTCGCAGCAGCTGCGCCCAGTCCGAGGCCGCTCTTGAGCAGGAAATCGCGACGGTTGATGCTCATGGTTGTTTTCCTTGTCGTCAGATGTTGGGGTCGATCAGAAGCGGTAGGCGAAGTCGTTGGAGTTGGCGACGGTGTGCACCAGATCCACGAAGGCCGCGCCGCGCACCGGGTTGATGGCACCCGGGTCCTTCAGGCCGATGGGCACCGCGGCCTCGAACTTGCCGTCAGCGACCTTCTTCTGGACGATCGCCTCTTCCTTGTTCAGGAACTCCTTCAGCGCCGCCAGCTCGGTCTTGTTCGGCTCGCGGGAGAACAGGATCTGGTACAGGCGGCTGAGCTGGGCGGACTGCTCCTTGCCCGCTTCGTTGATGATCCGGCCAGCCAGCGCCTGCGACCAATTCACCACGATGTCGCTGTTGAACAGGGTCAGCGCCTGCAGCGGAGTGGTGGTCACGTCACGCTTGTGGTGGGCCTGCGACGGGTTGGCCGGGTCGAAGTTCTGCAGCAGCGGGTACGGCAGGCTGCGGCGGCTGAAGATGTAGATGCTGCGGCGGTTCCAGTCGGCCTTGTCCTTGGACACGGTCCATTGGCGGTTGCCGTCGAAGTCGGCCTGGCCGCCTTCCAGCACCTTGGCGATCGGCGGGAAGACGGACGGACCACCGACCACGTCGGTCAGCTGGCCGGACGCGTACAGCAGCGCATCGCGGATTTCCTCGGCTTCCAGGCGCTTGCGCGGATAGACCGCCAGCAGCTGGTTCTTCGGATCGAGCTTGGCGACGTCCGCGCGCTCTTCGGACGACTGGCGATAGACCGCCGACAGCAGGATCTCCTTGTGCAGCTTCTTGACGCTCCAGCCGTTCTTCACGAAGGTGCTGGCCAGGTAGTCGAGCAGTTCCGGATTGGTCGGCTTCTCGCCGGCACGGCCGAAGTCGGCGACGGTCGGCACGATGCCCTTGTCGAAATACTGGCTCCACACGCGGTTCGCGTAGACCCGCGGCGTCAGCGGGTTGTTGGGGCTGGCCAGCCAGTTGGCGTAGGCGGTGCGGCGGCCGGACGAGGTGGCGGTCGGCTTGATGTCGAGCTTGTCGCCGCCCCACAGGGTCGGGATGCCGGGCTGCACTTCCTCGGTCGGACGCTCATGGATGCCACCGAAGCGCACGAAGGTCGGCGGCGAGTCGGAATGGCCCAGCTCCGTCGCGGCGGTGAGGTTCACCGAACCGCTGATCGGGCGCAGGTTGTCGAACTTGCGCAGCTCCGCCTGCAGCTTCTGATACTCCTTCCAGGCCGCCACGCGATCGGGCGAGTAATCCTGGTGATCCTTGTTCTCGGCGGTCAGGCGCAGGTAGCCGGCGGTATCGGTATCCGGGTTGAAGACGGTCTTGTGGCGGAAATTCACCCAGCGGTCGAGGGCATTCCATTCGCTCTCGGGCTTGAAGATCGATTCGCGGCTGTCGGTGAGGTAACGCTCCTTCTGGTACTTGATGGCTGCTTCACGGTAAGGCTTGAGGATCGCTGCCTGCTTGTCGCGGATCTCCTTGGTGGCCTCGCGGTACTTGGCCTGCTGCTCGGCGAACTTCTTGTCCCAGGGGGTTTCGGTGCCTTTGGCCAGCGGCGTGCGCTGGTCGAAGGACGTATTGGCGAGGAAGGCCTGCAGCTGGAAGTACTCCTTCTGGCTGACCTTGTCGGACTTGTGGTTGTGGCAGCGGGCGCAGCCGATCGTGGACGCCAGGAAGGTCTCGCCGATGGTGTCGGTGATGTCGGTGGTGATCTGGTACTTGCGCTGCACCAGGTCGCGGGAGTTGGCGTTGTCCGGATAACCGGCGATGAAGCCGGTCGCGATCTTGGCCTCCTGGCTGTCCGGCCACAGCTCGTCGCCGGCCACCTGTTCGCGGATGAAGCGGTCGAAAGGCTTGTCGTCGTTGAAGGCCTTGATCACGTAATCGCGATAGCGCCAGTTGTTCGGGCGAGTCGCATCGTTCTGGAAGCCGGAGCTGTCGGCGTAGCGGGCCAGGTCGAGCCAGCGGCGGGCTTGGCGCTCGCCGAAGTGATGGGAGGCCAGCAGGCGGTCGACGAGCTTTTCGTAGGCGTTCGGCGACTTGTCATTGACGAAGGCCTTGACCTCCTCCGGCGTGGGCAGCAAACCCCAGGCATCGAGCGTTGCGCGGCGGATGAAGGTGGCGCGGTCGGCTTCCGACGAGGGCTTGATGCCGTTTTCCTCGAGACGGGCCAGCACGAACGCATCGATCGGCGTGCGCACCCACTTCTGCTGCTTCACCGCGGGCGCCTGCTGCTCCTTCACCGGCTGATAGGCCCAGCCATTCGGTACCGCCTTGGCAGCTACCGTCGCGGGCGCCGCCGCAGCCTTGCCATCCCCTTCCGCGTGAATGGCGGACGCGCCGACTGCCAGGGCAACCGCAATATAGATCCCTTTTCTTTTTGACATCAACCAACTCCCAAAGGCCATTTAACGACAACCGAAAAGCGTCGGACTGGCGAACACGCCGGCCACCACCCGATGCAATTCCTGGAAATAGACAGGGCGTCACGGAAGTCCGGTGAAAGGCAACACCTCGAAGGACGCTCCGCACGCAGCGACCTTTTCAGTCGCATCAAGCGTGCCAATGCCCGGAAAGCGTTGCAAAAGCGTCGCACACCACGGTAAGTCGATGTTCAATAAGGATCTTTCAATAGCGGAGAAGCCCCGGACGGCGGGCTTCGGAAAACCCCTGCGGCGGACGATGTTGAAGCAGCAACACGTCCCGCCAGCGCACTGCTGCCCAGCGCACAGCCCCTGTCCACAGCCAGGCAGGGAATCCGCCTGAAAAATAGGACGTGTCCAATAAGAACCGCACATTCATATCCGGACAAGGGCTGTTCAAATAATCACATTGATAAATCCAAAATTGCACAGAGACAAACAGCATATTTTTTATGAATAAGCAAAAACATATTCATGAATACGCACATCGACTTTAATTTTTCAATTTAAAACAAGCACAAGGGTCGCACATAGCTACCGATCGACAAGTCGTCAAACAGAACATTTGGATTGGCACATCGGTTGCTGAGGGCATTTCGTCCATTTACATCTCAATAGAAAACGAAAGCTGCCACCATGACCGACCGATCCCGCCGAACACCTGATCCCTATTCAGCGTTTCCGCCCGCCTTTCGCCGCAAGCCGATTGCCGCGCTGCTGATTGCCGGTCTGGCCATTTCGTCAAACTCCCTCCACGCCGCCGACGAGAAGACCGCGACTGAATTGCAGGGCGAACTGAACCGGGCCAATGCAGAGATCCAGCAGCTCAGGAAGGAACTCGAAAAATCGCGCAGTACGCCCACCGCCGCCGCGCCGGCGGCCACGCCTGCAGTGGCAGTGCCGCCGACGCCCGAGGAGGCCGCCGAAGCCGTCAAACCCCAGTCCCTCGATTCGGTGGTGATCCGCAGCCGCCGCCAGCTGGAAAAACTCCACGACGTGCCGGTATCGGTTTCCGTGGTATCCGGCGGCGAGTTGGCTCGCGAGCAGGCCTCCGACTTCGAGGCCATCACCAAGCGCCTCGGCAACATCACCTTCAACCAGAACAACACCCGCGGCTCGTCCCTGTCGATCCGCGGCCTCGGCCGGCGCGGCTTCACCGAGACCCAGGACCCCAGCGTCGGCATCATCGTCGACGGCGTGCCCTACGGCCTCTCTCAGCTCGGCAACTTCGACTTCTACGACATCCAGTCGGTGGAAGTGGCGCGCGGCCCGCAAGGCACGCTGCAGGGCAAGGGCGCCAGCGCCGGCGCACTCACGATCACCAGCAAGGCACCATCCTTCACGCCCAGCTCCGACCTGGAGATCACCTACGGCCAGAGGGAAACCGTGATGCTGAAAGGCTCCCTCGGCGGCCCGATCATCGACGACCTGCTGGCCTGGCGCGGCTCCTTCATCGTGGACAACCAGCGCGGCTATTACACCGTCGCGGAGGACTCGAACAAGCAGCTCGACACCATGTACAACCGCAACCGGGTCAGCGCCCGCACCCAGTTCCTGCTGACCCCATCGCCAGACTTCAATGCCAAACTGAGCGTGGACATCCAGCCGCGCGCGCCGCAGTTGCAGAACGGCCTGACCAACTTCGTGGACACGCCGCTCAACTACGCCAACGGCACGCTGGTGGATCCCAGCGGCACCGGCAACCGCACGCGCCTCAACCGCAGCTGGTTCGCCGGCCGCAGTTTCGACTACAACACCTTCATCAACAGCGTCACCCGCGAAGGCAAGGTCTACCAGAACGAAACCCAGGGCCAGATCGCCTCCAGCAACGGCGCCGTTGCGGAACTCAACTACAACCTCAACGACACCCATACCCTCACGTCGATCACCGGCTACCGCCAATACACCTTCCAGGCCCGCAACGACGAAGGCACGCCCTTCGACATCAGCAAGCTGGGCGGCGGCAGCGTGTTCTACAACCAGACCAGCCAGGAATTCCGCCTGACCGGCAAGCCGAACAAGCTCATCGACTACCAGACCGGCATCTTCCTGCTGCGCACCGAGGACGAGGTCGAATCCCGCTCCGGCTACGGCGCCGACGCCGGCGCCTGGTTCGCCAACAACGCCCAGTACGGCACCCTCATCACCAGCGCCGGCACCAACGTTGGCGCAGGTCGATCGCTGGCCACCGACTCCCTGAATGGGCTCTATAAGTGGGGCGAGCAGTACATCAAGAGCTTCAGCAAGGCCATCTACGGCCAGGCCAACATCCACCTGACCGACGAGCTGACCATCACCGCCGGCCTGCGCATCGGTACCGAAGCCCGCTCCACGACGCAGTTCAACGCCCTCAACAACTTCGGCTACGGCACCGCGCTGAACCCGGTCTCCGTCCGCATCGACGGGGCCGGCAACACCCAGTCCCTCGGCGGCTTCAGCTCGGTGGCCTACACCACGGCGAGCGTCGCCAACGGCACCGCCGGCAACCTGACCGGCACCAACAGCGCGGCCCAGCTGGCCCAGGCCAACGCCGTCGCGCAGAAGTACTTCGGCGTTTCCAGCTATGCCGAGCTGAGCGTCGCCCAGAAGGCCCAGGTGGCCGCTGCCAAGGCGATCCGCGCCTCGCAGATCGCCACACTGGTCAACAACGTGCGCAGCGACTACAAGGACCAGCTCCACTCCGCAGTGCTGAGCCCGAAGTACAAGATCAACGACGACATCACCGCCTACGCGAGCTGGCAGTACGGCGAGAAGTCCGGCTCGGCGCTGGTGGTGAACGGTATCCCGACCACCGTCAAACCGGAGAAGACCAACGCCTACGAGCTGGGCGTCAAGACCTTCCTGCTCAACAAGACGCTCACGCTCAATGCCGACGTCTTCCTGATGGACATCAAGGATTACCAGCAGACCGTCGTCGCGGTGGATGACTTTGCCACCCAGGACAACATCAAGAACGGCATCGCCAATCCGACCGCCTATGCCAGCGTGCAGGGCAATGTGAACAAGGTGCAGGTCTCCGGCGTCGAGGTGGACGCGACCTACAACGGCATTCCCTTCACGAGCTTCCGCCTGGCGGCGTCCTACAACGACGCCCGCTACAAGGACTTCAAGAACGCCGGCAAGCCGTCCGAACTGGCCTACCTGTCCAACCCCTTCATCGACCGCAGCGGCACGCGGCTGGGCGAAGCCCCGTACTGGCAGGCCAACCTGAGCGGCGAGTACCGCCGGCCGGTGTTCGGCGACAAGGTCTTCCACGCCAGCTTCACCACCGCCTACACCGGCAAGGCCAACACCGACGAGCTCATCTCCGACTACGCGTGGGTACCCGACCACGCCACCACCGACCTGGCCATCGGCCTCGGCCACGTCAGGGGCAACTACGACGTGACCTTCATCGCCAAGAACGCCTTCAATGACACCGCCCACGAGCAGGGCTGGGCCAGCTACACGCCCTACCCCTACCCCCGCTGGTACGGCATCGTGTTCAGCGGCAAGCTCTGATCCGGATGGACTGATCTGAAATGCGCCCGCCCCGCTACCGGGCGGGCGCAGCTGCATCGCAACAAACAATCTGAATGCGCGACTGCTGCCTAATCAGCACCCCCATCGTTTTTCATTTGCTTACGTCTTTTTCACAATTCTTATCCGTCATTACATCAATCACACCAAAGCCGGTAAAAAAATCACTTTATTTCCACGACTTATTGGATGGAATATGGATTTCCTAATTTCTTATAAGTCCGATTAGCAGGCGTGGCATAGCTATTGCGAAATGTGTCCTCGAATATTTCCAAGAGGAACACTCCCGTCATGACCAGCCACACCCAGGTTCGACCGCGCTCCATCGCCCGTCGCAACGCCGTCCGTTTCCGCCTGTCCCCCGTGGCCGCCGCCATCGCCGCCGTTTCAGTGCTTGCCAGCGGCGCCGTCCACGCCCAGGAAAAATCCAGCGCCGAGCTGCAATCGGAAATCACCCGCCTGAAGCAGGCCCTCGAAAAAGCCCAGCAGGAACTGCAGAAGAAGGAAGGCAGCAGCGCGCCCGCCGCCTCCGCCCCGGCAGCCGCCGAAGCCACCGCACCTGCCAAGGAGGAACCCACCGCCCTCGACGCCGTGGTGATCCGCTCCCGTAACCGCATCGAGCGCCTGCAGGACGTGCCGCTGTCGGTCTCCGTCGTCACCGGCAAGGAGCTCGACCGCCTCGGCGCCGGCGACATCGCCGAGATCACCAAGCGCGCCGGCAACATCTCCTGGAACCAGGGCAACCAGCGCACCTCCAGCCTGTCGATTCGCGGCATCGGCAAGCAGGGCCAGACCGAGGCCCAGGACCCGCCGGTCGGCGTGATCGTGGACGGCGTCAGCTACGCCTACAACGCGCTGACCTCCAGCTTCAACTTCCACGACGTGGAAGCGGTGGAAGTCACCCGCGGCCCTCAAGGCACGCTGCTCGGCAAGAACGCCAGCCTGGGCGCAGTCAACATCGTCACCCGCAAACCCTCGTTCACGCCCAGCGCCGACTACTCCCTGACCTTCGGCCAGCGCGACCGCCTGATCGGCAAGCTGGCCGCCGGCGGCCCGCTGATCGACGACCTGCTCGCCTGGCGCGGCAGCTTCGTCGTCGAAAAGGGCCGCGGCGACATCTACAACCAGAACAACCCCGACCTCACCTACCAGAACATCGAGCGTGTCTCCGGCCGCGTCCAGTTCCTGCTCACGCCGAGCTCCGACTTCAACGCCCGCGTCGCGCTGGAGTTGCAGCCCCGCTCGTCCGAAACCACCAACGGCCGCACCATCTACACGCCGACGCCGGCTACCTACGCCGACGGTTCCAAGAACCCGCTCAGCACCGACGCCTCCACCCGCCTCGGGCGCCGCTGGTTCACCCAGGGCAGCTACAGCTATGCCAACGACTATCTCTATGGCGGCGGCCAGAACGCCGTCAATGTGGATGCAGCCCGCGGCCTGGTCACCGGCAGCCGTGGCTCTTCCGCCGAGCTCAACTGGGACCTGGGCAGCCACACGCTGACCTCCATCTCCGCCTACAAGGACTATCACTTCAATGCAGTCAATGACGAAGGCACGCCCTTCGACATCAACACCAACTCCGGCGGCTTCTGGAACGACTACCGGCAGGTCAGCCAGGAAATCCGCCTGACTTCCAAGCCGGGCGGTTTCGTGGACTACCAGACCGGCCTCTATTTCATCAACGTTCATAACAGCAACGATTACCGCCGTTCGTGGGGGAACGATGCCGGCGCGTGGTTCGCCAGCACGGCCCAGTACAACCGCCTGGATGCTGACGCCGCCGGCCGCTCGCTGATGCAGAACTCCCTCGGCCGGCTGTCCATGTCCTACAACAGCCCGACCGGCTACCAGGCCATCAACAACAAGAGCACGGCGATCTTCGGCCAGGCCAACTGGCACATTTCCGAGCCCTTCACCATCACCACCGGCCTGCGCCTGACCCAGGAAGACCGTACCAACACCGGCAGCAGCTACATCAAGGACAACGGCAACGGCGGTGAGCTGAACCCGGTCTCCGTCAATGGCGTACAACTCGGCGGCTTCAACTCCGACGCCAAGGGCGTGCTGGGCACCAACAATGCAGCGCAACTGGCCGTCGCCGACCTGGTCGCCCAGAAGTACTTCAACCTCGCGTCCTACTCGGCCCTCTCCGCCGCCCAGAAGCAGCAGGTGGCCGATGCCAAGAACATCCGCGCCTCCAACATCGGCGTGGTCTTCAACAGCACCGAGGCCGAGCCCTATCGCGCGGTGCTGCCGGCCTTCGTGATCAGCCCGAGCTACAAGTTCAACAACAACCTGACCACCTACACCTCGTGGCAGCACGGCGAGAAGGCCGGTATCGCCCAGCTCACCAACGGCATCTCCAACCAGGTCAAGCCCGAGAAGAACGACTCCTTCGAGATCGGCTTCAAGTCGGCGCTGCTCGACAAGACGCTGATCCTCAACGCCGACGTCTACGTCACCAACATCCGCGACTACCAGCAGACCACGCGGATCGTTGATGCCTACACCACCAACCTGAAGTCCGACGGCACGGTCTACTACACCAACGCCACCGGCAACGTGCCGAAGGTGCAGTCCAAGGGCGTCGAGTTCGACGGCGTGTATGCCGGCATCAAGAACACCACGATCCGCTTCTCCGGCGCCTACACGGATGCCCGCTACAAGGACTTCAAGAACTCGGCACAACCCAACGAGAACGGCTACACCGGCGCGGCGCCGTACCAGGACGTCTCCGGCCAGACGCTGCCGGGCGCCTCGAAGTGGACCTTCAACGTCGGCGCCGACTACAACCGCCCGGTGTTTGGCGACAAGCTGTTCCACGCCAGCTTCAACACGGCCTATTACAGCCGCTTCAACTCCGACGTCTCCCTGTCCAGCTATTCGTGGATTCCGGACTACAGCGTCACCGACCTGTCGGTGGGCATCGGCAAGGCCGACCGCTCCTACGACGTAAGCCTGCTGGTGAAGAACGCCTTCAACGACAGCACCCCGCTGTCCGCCACCTGGAACAGCTATGTGCCCGCAGTACCCCGCTGGGTCGGCGTGATGTTCACCGGCAAGCTGTAAGCAAGAACCTCCTCGTCTCTCGAGATTCCCCCCGGGGCAACCCGGGGGTTCTTTTTCGGCTACGAGTGCTTTGAATTCAGCAGCGCCCTGCGCCGATTCCAGCAGGCTCTTTGCTGCTGAATTCCAAGCCCTTGATAACAAAGACCCCTCCAGCACAAAGGGAATGGCATCAAGCTTGCCTATTCACCGGGATCGCCACTCCGGCGTCATTCCGGAACCCCGTTTCCGGCCCCTGTCGTCCGCCACAAGAAAGGCATCCCGGTGAAACGTCTCCTGTATCAGATCCATCGCTGGGCCGGCATTGGCCTGGCCTTGTTCATGTTCGTCTGGTTCCTGTCCGGCCTGGTCATCATGTACGCCGCCCCGTCGGCGCTGGGCAAGGCCGAACAACTGGCCCACCGCGAGCGGCTGAACCCCGAGTTCGGCTGGCTGAGCCTCGGCGAAGCGTGGACACGCAGCGCCGCCGGGCGCCCGCAGGGCAAGGCCGTCGTCACCGACGCGCGTCTGGTCCGCCAGGCCAACCAGCCCCTGTGGCTGGTGGAAGACAGCCGCGGCGGACGTTTCGCGCTGTCCGCCACGGACGGCCGCGTACACGAGACCTCCGCCGACGAGGCCACGCAGATCGCGGCCCAGTGGCTGGCCACCGACAGCGAGCCGGTCGCCACCGTGCCGACCTACCTGGACACCGGCATCCAGGACAGCGCCGTACGCAACCACGAAGCGCTGCGCCCCTTCCACCGCTTCACGGTCGGCGACAGCGGGCGCGAGCTGCTGATCTCCGCGCGCACCGGCGAAGTGGTGCGCGACTCGACCCGCCTCGACCGCGCGCTTTACTGGACAGGCAACTGGATCCACCTGCTGCGCCCCCTCGAAACCGCCGGCCTCAGCGCCGACACCCGCCGCACGGTGCTGGCCTGGCTCGGCTTCATCGCCTTCGCGGCCTGCCTCACCGGCCTCATCATCGGCTGGCAGCGCTGGCGGCCGGGCTGGGGCGGCCGCCCCACCTACAGCCAGGGGCGCAAGCAGCCCTACCGGGAGTTCTGGTTCAAGTACCACTTCTGGGCCGGCCTGCTCGGCGGCAGCGCCGCGCTGCTGTGGGCTCTCAGCGGCTACCTGAGCAACAACCCGTTCCAGTTCTTCTCCCCCGCAACGCCCAGCAAGGAGGAACTGGCCCGCTACCAGGGCGCCGAAATGCCGGCCGTGATGCGCGACTGGCATCCGTCCGCCTTCGTCACCGCCGACGAGAGCCGCCGCGTCGTCGAACTCGCCTGGCGCCGTCTCGGCGACCAGGCCGTGCTGGTCGCCCAGTCCGCAGACGGCAGCCGCCAGCCGCACAACGTGGAGGCCAGCGTGAGCGGCTTCGGCGCTGCCGCGCTGGCCCAGGCCGCCGAACGCCTGGCCCCGGGCAGCAAGGTCGCCGCCCAGACCGTTCTCACCGACTACGACAGCTACTACTACCCGCGCCACCACCAGGGCGCCGTCGAGCGCCCGCTGCCGGTGGTCCGCGTGGACCTGGACGACAAGGCCGCCACCCGGCTCTACATCGACCCGCAGGACGGTCGCCTGCTCCTGCGCCAGGACGACAGCCGCCGCGTCTATCGCTGGCTGTACTCCGCGCTGCACCACTGGGACTTCGGCGTGCTCTACCAGCGCCCCGTGTGGGATGCCTGGATGCTGGTGTGGGTGCTGCTCGGCGTGGTGCTCGGCGCCAGCAGCCTGGTGATCGGCTGGAAGCGCCTGCGCCGTACCTTCGAAACCGACAAGCCGAAGCCCAAGGCCAAGCCCGGCAAGCCCCAGGGCGCCGGCCAGCCGCGCCTGGCCGCCGACAGCCCGGCAAGCTGAACACCGCTTTTACAACCGACCTAGGAAACACCGCATGAAGCGCACCACCCTCATCGCCGCCAGCCTCGTCCTCGCCGCCGGCGCCGCCATCGCCCAGCAGGCCACCGAGGCGCCCAAGCTGCCCCTCGGCTTCTTCGTCACCAGCGTCGGTGTCGGCAAGGGTGCCGACCTGGGTGGCCTGGCCGGCGCCGATGCCCACTGCCAGAAGCTGGCCGCCGCCGTCGGCGCCGGCAACCGGACTTGGCACGCCTACCTGAGCACCCAGGCCACCGACGGCCAGCCGGCCGTCAACGCCCGCGACCGCATCGGCAAGGGCCCGTGGGCCAACGCCAAGAACGCCATCGTCGCCAACGACGTGGCCCACCTGCACGGCGACACCGTCGAGCTCGGCCAGCTCGGCAGCAACCTGCACCGCACCACCGCGCTGACCGAGAAGGGCGAGCCGATCAAGGGCGTCGGCGACACCCCGAACCAGCACGACATCATCACCGGCTCCAAGCCCGACGGCCGCGCCTACGCCGACGCCGCCGACCACACCTGCAAGAACTACACGAGCAGCGGCGAAGGCAGCGTGCAGCTGGGCCACTCCGACCGCACCAACCGCGGCGCCACCGGCGGCAACGTGTCGTGGAACTCCACGCACCCGAGCCGCGGCTGCAGCCAGGACGCGCTGATCGCCACCGGCGGCGCCGGCTACTTCTACTGCTTCGCCACCAACTGATCCACCCCGCCCCGGCTTGGCCGGGGCACCCGCACGGGGCAGCTCCCCACCCAACGTCCGCCATGCCTACCTTCTCCTCCGCACGCATTGCCTCCGGCCTGGCCCTTCTGGCCTTGAGCCTGGCTGCAGACGCCGGCTTCGCCGCGTCGTCCCGCGCCAGCACGCCGCAGGTCGAGGCCGAACTCGTCGCCTCCGCCGCCGCCATCCGCCCCGGCGACAAGATCCAGCTCGGCGTGCGCCAGAAGATCATTCCCCACTGGCACACCTACTGGGTCAATCCCGGCGACTCCGGCCTCGCCACGCAGATCGCGTGGAGGTTGCCCGACGGCGCCCGCGCCGGCGACATCCAGTGGCCGACGCCCGGCCGCTTCAAGCTCGGCCCGGTGGTCAACTACGGTTACGAAAACGAGGTCACGCTGCTCACCACCGTCACGGCGCCGGCCACCCTGCCAGCCGGCGGACGCTTTCCGGTGAGGGCCACGGTGGACTGGCTGGTCTGCCAGGAAACCTGCATCCCGCAGCAGGTCGAGCTGGAACTGACGCTGCCCGTGCAGGCCGCCGGCAGCGCCGTCGGCCCCGGCAGTCCGCTGATCGAAGCGGCCCGCGCCCAGCTCCCGGCAAGCACCCCGTGGCCCGTCGAGGCTCACGCCAGCAAAGACGCCCTGACGCTGCGCATCGCCGATGCGCGGCTGGCCGCCCGTTTCGCCAGCCAAGCCCCGGGCGAGCTGTGGTTCTACGCCGAGCAGTGGGGCAAGACCGCCCACGACGCGCCGCAGCCGGTCACCGTCGTCGGCGACAGCCTGGAGATCCGCATCAAGCCCGGCGACGAGCCGCCGAAGGATGGCGAAACCCTCGCCGGCGTGTTGAGCATCCGCGACGATGATGGCCAGACCCGCGGCTACCGCATCGCGGCGCCGGTATCCGTCGCCGCCGGGGCCAGCGCCGTGGCGCCGCCAACCGGCGACAACGCCGGAAGCTCCGATCTCTCCGTCGGCATGGCGGTGCTGCTGGCCCTCGCCGGCGGGCTGATCCTCAACCTGATGCCCTGCGTCTTCCCGGTGCTGTCGATCAAGGCCTTGTCGCTGCTGCGCCACGCTGGCCACGACCGCCGGCTGGTACGCCTGCAGGGCCTCGCCTACACCGGCGGCGTGCTGGCCAGCTTCACCGCCCTCGGCGCCGTGCTGATCGCCCTCAAGGCCGGCGGCGCCCAGGTCGGCTGGGGCTTCCAGTTCCAGTCGCCGCCCTTCGTGCTGGCGGTCGCCTACCTGATGTTCGCGGTTGGCCTCAGCCTGTCCGGCGTGTTCACGCTGGGCGCTTCGGCGGCCGGCATCGGCGCCTCGCTGGCCGACAAGCCGGGTTATGCCGGCAGCTTCTTCACCGGCGTGCTGGCCACTGTGGTCGCCACACCGTGTACCGCCCCCTTCATGGGCGCCGCCCTCGGCTTCGCGCTGGGCCAGCCGGCGCCGGTGCTGCTGGCGGTGTTCCTCAGCCTCGGCCTGGGCCTCGCCCTGCCCTATCTGCTGCTGTGCTTCTGGCCGGCGCTGCAGCGCGCGCTGCCGCGCCCCGGCGTGTGGATGGAACGGGTCAAGCAGGCGCTGGCCTTCCCGATGTACGGCGCCGCCGTTTGGCTGGTGTGGGTGCTGGCCCAGCAGGCCGGCCCCAACGCCATCGCCATCGCACTGGGTGGCATGCTGGCCATCGCCTTCGCCGCGTGGCTGTATAACAGCAGCCGCAACGCCCACGTGTTCGCCCGCCACGGCAGCACCGGCCTGGCCGTGCTGACGCTGCTCACGGCGCTGCTCGGCGGCTACGCCGGCGTGCAGGCCAACGCTGCCACGCCGGCCACCGCCGGCGCCGCCAAGCACGCCTGGGAGCCCTACAGCAAGGTCCGCTTCGACGAACTGCGCGCCGCCGGCAAACCGGTGTTCGTCAATTTCACCGCCGCCTGGTGCATCACCTGCCTGGCCAACGAGAAGGTCGCCCTCAGCGACGCCGGCGTGGCCGACGCCTTCCGCCAGGCCGGCATCACCTACCTGAAGGGCGACTGGACCAACCAGGACCCGCAGATCTCCGCGCACCTGGCCGAATTCGGGCGCAGTGGCGTACCGCTGTACCTGCTCTACCCGGCCGGCGCCAATTCCACGCCGCAGGTGCTGCCCCAGCTGCTCACCCCCGCCACGGTCCTGTCCGCCATCGCCGCGGCCGGGCCGGCCACCGCTTCCCCCAAACTCGCCAAGGAGTAATCACGATGCCCTTCGCCCTCGCCCGCAAGCTCTCCCGCCGCAGCCTGCTCCAGCTTGCCGTCGCCGCGCTGCCGCTGGCCGCCGTCGGCAATGCCCACGCCAACGCCGAGATCGGCCAGCCGGCCCCGGCCTTCACCGCCCAGGGCGCCGACGGCAAACCGGTCAGCCTGGCCGCCTACAAGGGCAAGACGGTGGTGCTCGAATGGACCAACCACGAATGTCCCTTCGTCGTGAAGCACTACGAGAGCGGCAACATCCCGCAACTGCAGAAGGACGCCACCGCCAAGGGCGTGGTGTGGCTGCAGGTGATCTCCTCGGCCCCCGGCAAGCAGGGCCACGTGGAAGGCGCCTCGGCGATCAAGATCAACGGCTTCCGCAATGCCGCGCCGAGCGGCGTGGTGCTCGACCCGGACGGCAAGCTCGGCAGGCTCTACGGCGCGCAGACCACGCCGCACCTGTTCATCGTCGATCCGGCCGGCAAGCTGGTGTACAAGGGCGGCATCGACAGCATCCCGTCCACCCGCAAGGACGACATCGCCAAGGCCGACAACTACGTCAAGCTGGCTCTCGCCGACCTCGCCGCCAACCGCCCGGTAGCCCACGCCAGTACCAAGCCCTACGGATGCTCGGTGAAGTACGCGGACTGAAGCACGCGACCATGACAAAGGGGCGGGCCGCCGACCATACGGCGCCCCGCCCCTCTCTCATTCAATCCATCATCCCGCCACAGTGGGAATCAGATCGCGGGACGATCAGTCCCTCCGCTCGCTGCGGCGCTCCAGATCCTGCTCGAAGGCGGCGATGATGGCCTCTTCCCGCGTGTCGAACAGCGGCCCCGGCAAGCCGGCATAGCTGGCCAGCGTCGGCGCGTCACTGTCGTCGCTGGGAAAATGGAACAGGAACTCCCCATCCGGCGTCGCATACACGCTGAACAGGCTGTTGGCGTACACCACCGGCAGCTCGGCCGCCAGGCTGCCGATCTCCACGTCGTAGAGTTCGCAAGCCGCCTCTAGCGCGGCTTCATAGCTGTCCTCGAAAGGACTGTCCTGGTAGGTGTCGTCGTCGAGTTCCACGCCGGCCGCTTCATACACATAGCCGCCTGCCTGGGGCACGTGCCAGATCGCGAAGTCGATGTGTTGGAAAACCTTGCTCACCTGCTTGGCCATTTGTCTTCTCACTGATTGATGCGTGTTCGGGCCCGAACTATAGCAATGCCGGGCCCCCTCGGCGCGGCCGGATCCGCCCCCTGAATCCATCCCCCTTTGATCCCGGTTAAAGCCCTCCTCCAGCCGCCGGGCCCAGAATGCGCGACCGGAATCCGAACAGATGGCACAGAAGACATGCAGACCAGACCGTGGCTCACCCTGGCGATCAGCGCATTCACGCTGCTGGCCGCTCCCCAGGCGTCCTTCGCCGCCGACGCCCATCACCCTCATCACGAGCACCACGGCACCGCGCCGGCCGCCGGGCTGCATCTGAACGCCGGCGCCCAGTGGGAAACCGACGCCCCGCTGCGCCAGGTGATGGACGACATCAACCGGGCGCTGGCCCGTGCGCTGCCAGCCATCCACGGCGAGCGGTTCGGCAGGCGCGACTACGCGGCCCTCGCCGCCACCGTCAACCGGAAGGTCGCTTATGCCGTCGAACACTGCCGGCTGGCACCGGAGGCCGACGAAGTGCTGCACCTCGTCATCGCCGACATGCTGGGGGGCGCGGAGATGATGCGGAGCAAGCTCCCCGCCCAGCGCCACGCCGGCGCCGCCCGCCTGCACCGGGCGCTGCAGGACTACGGCACCTACTTCCAGCACCCTGGCTGGCAGTCCGCGGCCGACTGACGAACGCGGCCCGTAAACGAAAAACCCGATGGCGCGGGGGGCGGCATCGGGTCGTACGCTGCCCCCGCCGGGCGGGAGCAACCGTCATCCTGTTGAGGATGATTACTGCATCAGCGACATGACCATCTGGGACATGCTGTTGGACTGCTTCAGCATGGAGGTGCCGGCTTGCATCAGCATCTGCTTGGAGGTCATGTTGGCGGTTTCGGAAGCGTAATCCACGTCCATGATCCGGCCCTTGGCGGCAGCCGTATTGGTGCTCATGTTGGCCAGGTTGTTGTAGACGTGGTCGAGGCGGTTGGCCGCGGCACCGAGGGCGGAGCGCACGGTGCTGACCGCCGCAATGGCGGTTTCCAGCTTGGTGATCGTACCGTTTGCGCCTGCAACGCTGGTGATGTCGGTGCCGGGGGTACCGGGGGTCGTGTAGGTACCCGATGCGGCGCCCAGAGCGGTGTCCAGAGCAGTCATATTGGAGGTCTGGTCGACGATCATCGTCTCACTGGCGCTGGCGCCGATCTGGAACGTCACCGAACCGGCGATGGTGCCGCCTTTCAGCAGCTTGGTACCACCGAAGGTCGTGTTGTTCATGATGTTGGTCAGTTCGTCGCCCAGCGAATCGTATTCCGCCTGCATCGAAGTCTGGTCGGCCGAGGAGGAGGTTCCGTTGGCGGACTGGGTCGCCAGATCCTTCATGCGCTGCAGGATGTCGGTGACTTCCTTGAAGGAGCCTTCGGCGGTCTGCATCATCGAGATGCCGTTCTGCGCATTGCGCTGGGCCACCGCCATGCCGCGGGTCTGGGAGTCCAGACGGGTGGCGATCTGCAGGCCGGCCGCATCGTCCATCGCGGAGTTCACGCGGAAGCCGGTGCCCAGACGGGCCATCGAGGTGGACAGATTCTTCTGGGTCGCAGCGAGAGAGTTCTGCGAGGTCAGGGAGGCGATGTTGGTGTTGAGGCTCAGCATGGCAAGACTCCTAATCTAGGTTGTTCATTCAGGGCACCCGTTCCTGCGCCCTCATCAGTCAAAGGCGACTGCCCGCCGAAAATCCTTAAATCATTTCGAGAAGATTTGCCGACCAGGAGTGGTGAACCGCCATTCGCGCGACAGGTCTGCCGCCCGCCGGGCACGACATGGAAAGCAGACGAGGAATGCGCGCGTTCCCAGCGCATCGACGCGAGAACGGACCGGGGAGAAGGACGACGCGGAGGAGCTGAGGCGGCGGGGACTAGGCCCGCCCCAGCAGGGCCGAGACCCGTTCGCGGGTGAGGCCGTGGGTGGCCGGCAACACGTCGGCCAGCGCGGCGAAAGAAGCCGTACGGGCCTGAGTCTCGAATTGGGTCGCCAGACCTTGGGCGCGCTGTGCCTCCTCGGCATCCGGCGCACCCACATCCGCCGCCAGGTGGGCCAGCGCGCTGTCGGTGGTGCTTTGCAGGGTATCCAGCGCCTGCCCAGCCAGCACCACGGCACGCAGCGTCTGGCGCTGGGCCGCCGGGCTGTCGGCTTGCCAGGTATCGGGACGGATTGCCGCCGCATTGGCATCGATGCGCACGCGGCTGAACTGACCAGTCGGGTAGCGCCGGCCCTCCCCCTTGATCTGCAGGCTGTCGCGCACCGCCGGCCAGTCGGTTTCTGCCGCGCTGAACTGCAGCACGCCGTCGGCATCCGCCGCCACGCGCACGCCGAGCGGCGCCAAAGCCAGATCAAGGCGCCGACCGAGAGTGACCGGCGACAGGCCCGGCTCTACGGACACCGGAGCCGATGCCTGACCACGCACCGAAAACTGTAGTTTCTCCGCATCACCCGCGGCGACATTGGGCGTATCGAGGCCGCGCAGCCTGAAACCCTGACGGGCCGTACCGGCATCCACCAGGCGCAGCGCCCCATCCACGCTGCCGTCGGTAGCCACCGGGCGGGCCTGCCACAGATCAGCGAAGCGCCGCACCTGCTGCGCTGCCCGTGCATCGGCCGCCGGCTGCCCGGCCAGCGCGTCGCCGAGCCCCTTCTTGAGATCGACCAGCAGCGCTTGCGCGCGGCCGGTGAAGACCCGGGTCTGCTGCAGCGCCGAGGTCTGCCGGTTGAAGCCTTCCTTCAGGGACAGTCCGCCCCCCGCCGGCATGGCGAACTGCGCGGCGCGTTGCGCCAGCGCCTCCCGCCCTGCCGCGGCCGAACCGGGCCCACGTGCAGCGGCGACGGAAGCGCCGGCCGCCGTCGCGCCGCGGGCCTGGATGGCGGAGATCTGCATCGATGCCGCCATCGATCAGATCACGTCGAACAGGGACAGCTGGCTGACCCGCGCATAAGCCTTCTGCGTGGCCTGCGCCGCCTGGGTGTAGCCATTGAGCTTGATCACCGCGTCGCCATAGTCGAGCTGTCCGAGGTCGATCAAGGCCTGCTGGTTGGACAGGCTGACGTTGGCGAAATTGCCGTCCAGGGTTTCGAGAATGTTCTGCATGCCGCCCAGATGGGCGATCTTGCTGCTGAACTGGCCCATCGTCGTATCGATGGTGTCGAGGGTGGCGGTCAGTTGCGCCCGCGTCGCCGGCACGTTGGCGCTCGCCCCCGGGGCGCTCAGTGCGCTGCCCGTAGCTTCCAGCTGGTTGAGCATCGCGGCCATCTCTTCGACGGTCACGTTGGCGCTCTGCGTCACGCCGTTGCCGACGGCCACCTGCTGCTGCCCCAGATTGCCCTGGTAGCTGTAACGGGAGCCGGCAGGCTGCGTCGGGTCATAAACGATGGGTTGCGTCGACGTCTTGGTGCCGGAGAAGAGGTAGCGCCCTTCCTGATCCCTGGCGTTGGCACCGTAGAACAGGCTGTCGCCGATCGCCTTGAGGGACGACGTCATGGCAGCCACGTCTTCCGCCGAGTTGCCCCCGTCGAGGGCCCACACCATCAGGTCGCGGGCGCTCATCATGTCCGAGTTCATGCTGTCCAGGCTGACCTCGTTCTGGCTCAGACGGACCTTCAGCGCACCGATATTGTCGCGATACTGCTTGACCGCGGACTCTTCCCGGTTCAAGCGGGAAAGACGCACATCGGTGATCGGATCGTCGGACGGAAGCAGCAGCTTCTGCCCCGTGGACATCTGCTGCATGACCGTCTCGAGCCGGGATGAAGCCGTCTGCAGCGTGCTGCTCATCGTGCTGTGGTACTGGGTCGTGGATATGCGCATCGCTGGCCTCACTGGTTTTCAAGGGACTCGGTCGGTGCCGCCGCCACTACGTTCTGGTGCCGTTCCAGCTCGGCCACGGCATGTTCGACGATGGTCTCCGCCGACGCCGACAGGTCGGTAAAGCGGCACCCGACCACGTACTGCTGGCCGAGCAGAAAGGTTTGCAGAAGCCGCCGCGAGCGGACTTCGAGTTCGGTCTGGAAGCTGCGCCCCGACCCGAGTTCGACCCATACGCGCGGCAGACGCCGCCCGACGTAGAGCAGCGTGGCCTGCGTCGGCGATGCGCGCAGTCCGATGCCACCACGGGCGAGATCGTCCACGCCCAACACACGGATCCGCCCACCCAGGGTGAACTCGGCCATGAAGGGCAGGCCGACCGGCGCCGGCACCCGCGTGTAGCGCCGCCGCTGGACGAAGGCCGGCTCGACGTTCTCCGGGCTGCCATCCGGGGCGATGGGCAAGGACGATGGGCCGGGCATCCGTCAGCCCAGCATCGACAGCGTGGCGTCGAACAGGTCGTTGGCCACCGCGATGACCTTCATGTTCGACTTGTACATCTGCTGGTACTGAACCAGGTTCATCGCCTCTTCATCCTGGTTGACGCCGCTGGTGGAGGCCCAGCTGTCCTCGCTCTGGCTGCGCACCGTCTGGGCCGTCTTGAGGGAAGTCTGGTTCTGCTGGCTGCTCATGCCCAGCTTGCCGACCAGTTGCGTCACCGCGTCGCCGAGGCTCACCGTCCCCAGCGATGCCAAGGCCAGCGGCGCCTGCTGAATGGCGATCACCTGCTTCAGGTTGGCGCTGTCGCCGGGCAGGGTGGGATCGGACGAAAAGCCGAGCGCCTGGGCAGAGATGGACGAATCGACCCGCAGCATGCCGGTCACGCTGCTCGCATCGAAGATGAACAAGGGCTTGCCGGGGCTGCCGTCCATGCCGTAGCCGGCTTGCAGCTGGGTGTTGAAGGCCGACGACATCTGGCTCGCCATATCGGTGATCGACTGCATGGTCGGCACCAGCACGCCGTGCTCCAGTTCGTCCAAGCCGCCGAGCTGGCCGCCCAGGCCACTGACCGGCAGCTTGAAGCTCTCCTTCGCGAAATTCACGCTGAGAATCTGCGAGCCATCCACCTTGGTACTCACCCCCAGCGTGGCGGCAATACCGCCGACGACCAGCGGCTGGCCGGAACGCAGGGACACGCTGCGCGTGCCGTCGTTCTGGTCCACCACCTGCACGCCGACCAGGCTGGCCAGCGAATCGACCTTCTGATCCCGCTCGTCGATCAGGCCCGAGGCATTGACCCCACTGGCCATGGCGGCGGAGATCTGCTTGTTCAGCGTCGCGACGTCCGTCGACAGCGTATTGACCTGGCTGACCGCCGCGGTGCGCTGCTGCTGCACCGACGCACGCTGGTTGGACAGCACCTGGTTGAGGCTGTTGAAGCGCTGGGCCATCGCCTCGCCGGTGGTGATCACCTGCTGGCGCAGCGGGCTCGACGTGGGGTCCACGCTGGCCGCATTGAGCGCGCTGAAGAAGGCGTCCAGGCCGCTGTTGAGGCCGGCGGTCGAGTCGCCCATCACCTGCTCCAGCTGGGTCAGGTAGGGCTGGGTGACGGTGTACTGGCCGAGGCTGGTCGCGGCCCGCCACATCTGCTGGCTCTTGTAGCTGTCGGCAAAGCGCGTCAGCGCCGACACCTCGACGCCACTGCCGGCGGACAGGCCGCTGTTGGCCGGCTTGAGGGCGGTCAGCAGCACGCCCTGCCGGGTGTAGCCGGGCGTCATGATGTTGGCGGTGTTCTGGCTGGTCGCGTTGAGGGCGACCTGGGCGGCCAGGCTGCCGGACAGTGCGTTGTTGATGATGCTCATGGGCAGGCGGTTCCTGTGTCGGGGCGGCGGGAATGCGACAGCCCCTTTCTCGCGGAAAGGCGACCTTTCAGGGCCGCGGCTTAAACGGGATGGCGGCCGGAACCGGGCCGGCGGAGGCTGGCTGCGCCGCATTACCGCCGGCTGCCGGGCTGCGTGCGTCGGGCAACAGCTGGGCGAGGATCGCGTCGGCCACGCCGAAGGCGCGCTGCCCGGCGAGCACGTCGGCCAGCTTGCCGTCGGCGAGCTCCAGCATGTCCTGGTTGATGTGGCTCTGGAACATGCTGTCCTCGTCGGCCATCTCCCGCGTCACGCTGCGCATCTGCTTGAGCATGTCGGCGATGAAGAAGGACTCGAACTTCTCGGCGGCGGCCACCACGCGGGCGCGCTCGGCGTCGTCCCCCCCGGCGCCGCGCGGCAGGTCGAGGGTCTGCTCGGCAGCCGTCGGGGCCACCGATGATGACAGGGCTGGATTCAGTTTCACGGGCCTCTCCTAAATGACGATCAGTTCGCCGTCGATGGCGCCGGCCTGGTCGAGGGCCTGCAGGATCGCCATCACGTCGTCGGGATTGGCGCCGATGCTGTTCACGGTGTCGATGATGGCCTGCAGGCTGACCCCGGACGGCCACTTGAACATGCGTCCACCGCTCTGCTCCACCTTCACCTGGGACTGGGGCACCACCGTCGTCTGGCCGCGGCCGAAGGGGCCTGGCTGGCTGACCTGCGGCATCTCGGAGATGACAACCTTCAGCGACCCGTGGGAGATCGCCGCGGCGCGCACCCGCACCCCTTCCGAAATCACCACGGTGCCGGTGCGCGAGTTGAAGATGACCTTCGGGCGGCTCTCGCCGATGTCCACCGGCAGCGTCTCCAGGTCGGCGACGAAGGCCACCCGGCGGGTCGGGTCGGGCGGCGCGATGACGTCCACGCTGGTCGCGTCGCGGGTGCTGGCGAGCTGGCCGTAGCGGCGGTTGATCGCCTCGACGATGTTGGTCGCGGTGCGGAAATGGGGGCGCTTGAGGCTCAGGCGGATCGTCGGCTGGGTGTCGAAGTCGCTCTCGATCTCCCGCTCGACGGTGGCGCCGTTGGGAATCCGCCCCGAGGTCGGGCTATTGACCGTCACGCTGGAGCCGCTGGCCCCCTGCGCCGCGACGCCGCCGACCACCAGCTGGCCCTGGGCCAGCGCATAGATCTCCCCGTCGGCGGCGCGCAGCGGCGTTAGCAGCAGCATGCCGCCGCGCAGGCTCTTGGCGTCGCCCATCGACGACACCGTGATGTCGAGCTGCTGGCCGCGCCGGTAGCCCGGTGGGAAGACCGCACTGACCATCACCGTCGCCACGTTCTTCAGACGCGAGGCGTTGCCCTCCGGCGGCTTGATGCCGAACTGCTTGAGCATGTTGCTCACCGACTGGCTGGAGAACTTGACCTGGGTACTGTCGCCGCTGCCCTGCAGGCCGACGACGAGGCCGTAACCGAGCAGCTGGTTCTCGCGCACGCCCTCGACGCTGACCAGCTGGCCGAGGGCCTGGGCGGCATGCACCGCGGAGACGGGAAGGAGCAGCGCGGCAGCAAGGCCGAGCAGGCGCAGACAGGCGTTCATGGACGGACTTTCAGAAAGGGCTCCAGGGGCTGTTGAAGAAGCGGTTCAGCCAGCCCGGCTCGTTGGCGTCGGCCAGCGTGCCGCGCCCGGAATAGGCGATGCGTGCGTTGGCGATGCGCAGGGATGAGACGCGGTTCTCGGTGTCGATGTCCGACGCACGCACGTAGCCGGCCAGGCGCAGCAGCTCCTCGCCCTGGTTCAGGTACAGGCTCTTCTCGCCGCTGACACGCAGGAGGCCGTTGGGCAGCACCTCCTGCACGATGACGGTGATCGCCCCCTGCAGGGTGTTCTGCTGGCGACTCGACGCGTTGCCGGCAAAGTTTCTGTTGGCGTCGAAGCCGAGGCCGGTGCTCTTCACCGCCTTGCCGAACAGCGTGACCGGCGCCAGCGTCGCCCCGCTCTTCTTGTCGATGGCGGTGTCCGCCGACTTGCTGGCCTGGGTGGTCTCTTCCAGCTGCACGGTCAGCACATCGCCGGGACGGAAGGCGCGGCTGTCGGCGGTGCTGGCCCACGGCTGCTCGCCGGAGAAGACACCGCCGGCCCGCGCCTTGCGCGTCGCCGGCACGGGGATGTTCGGACGGCTGCCGTCGTCGAGGGGCGGGATCTGGGCGGGCTGGATCGCCGCGCACGCAGCCAGCAGGCCGGCCGCGCAGGCCACCAAGCCGCTCCGGAAACCAGGCAGGACGCGTGCGGCGGGCATCTCAGCGGGTCGCCTGGGCCAGGTTCTGCATCATGTTGTCAGCGGCGGACAACACCTTGGTGTTCATCTCGTAGGTCCGCTGGGCGGCGATCATGTCCACCATCTCCTCGACGACCTGCACGTTGGAGCCTTCCAGCGAACCCTGCTTGAGCTTGCCGAGCCCATCGTCGCCGGGGTTGGCATCGGTCGGTGCGCCGCTGGCGGTGGTCTCCTGGTAGAGGTTCTCGCCGAGGGCCAGCAGGCCGGCCGGATTGACGAAGTTGGCCAGGCTGATCTGCCCGACTTCCTTGGTCGCGGAAGTGCCGGACTGGGTGATCGACACAGCGCCGGTCTCGCCGATGGTCACCGAGGTGGCGTCGGCGGGGATGGTGATCTCCGGCTGCAGCGGACGGCCCTGGGCATTCACCAGCAGGCCTTCGGCATTGACCTGCAGCTGGCCGGCGCGGGTGTAGCCGATCTCGCCGCTGGGCTGCAGCACACGGAAGAAGCCCTTGCCGAGGATGGCCACGTCCAGCGGCTGGCTGGTGGTCTGCAGGTTGCCGGTGGTGAATACCTTCTGGGTGCCGACCAGGCGCGTGCCGTTGCCCAGCTGCACGCCCACCGGCGAGCTCGCCGCAGCGTTGTTGCCCTGGGTGCCGGGCTGGCGGTCCACCTGGTAGAACATGTCTTCCATGACCACCCGGTCGCGCTTGAAGCCGACGGTGTTTACGTTGGCGATGTTGTTGGCGATGGCCTGCAGCTTGGCATCCTGGGCCTGCACGCCGGTCTTGCTGATCCACATGGCGGGATTCATGGTCTTTTTCCTTTATTCGGAGATCAGGTGATTGCCGCTGGCGGCCATCGAGTCGGCCGACTTGAGCAGGCGCATCTGGATTTCGAATTCGCGGTTGAGGCTCATGGTCGCGACCATTTCCTCCACCGCCGAGACGTTGCTGCTTTCCAGGTGCTTGCTGCTGACCGTCACCGTTTCATCGGTCGGCAGGGCGGCGCCGTTGCGGGCGACGATCAGGCCGGCTTCGTTCTTGGTGAGCTGGGCGGCGTCGGCGCGCACCAGCTTCAGGCGGTCCACCGGCTGCATGTCGCGCTGGCCGGGAGACAGCACGGAAATCGTGCCGTCGGTGGCGATTTCCACCTGGCTGTGCGGCGGCAGCACGATCGGGCCGTCGTCGCCGAGCACCGGGTGGCCGTTGGCGGTCAGCGCACCTTCGCCGTCGACGGCCAGGTTGCCGGCCCGGGTGTAGGCCTCGCCGCCCTGCCAGCGCACCGCCAGCATGCCCTCGCCGCCGATCGCCACATCCAGGTCGCGGCCGGTCTCGCGCACACCGCCACCGCGCATGGTGAGGCTGTTGGCCTGCAGCTGGCTGAAGTGCCGACTGTCGTAGCCGTAGCCGGGCACCGCCTGGCTGGTGGCCAGCTCCAGGTCGGCCCGGAAGCCGCTGGTGTCGGCGTTGGCCAGGTTGTTGGCACGCACCTGCTGGGCGTGCAGCGCGCGCTCGGCGCCGCTCATGATGGTGTAGATCAGCGCGTCCATGGTTTAGATGGCCTGCATCAGGTTCTGCATCATCTGGCTTTGTGCCGAGATCACCTTGGTGTTGGCCTGGTAGTTGCGTTGGGCGGTCATCAGGCTGACCAGCTCGCCGGTGAGCTCGACGTTGGACTGCTCCAGCGCACCGGCACTCAGCTTGCCGGCCAGGCCGCTGCCTGGCGTGAAGAACAGCGGCGTCCCGGACTCGCTGGACATGATCCAGCTGGTACCGCCGGCCGGCGTCAGCGAGCCTTCGTCCGGAAAGGTCGCCAGCGCGATGGTGCCGGCCCGCTGCTTCTGACCATTGCTGTACTGGACCATGACACCACCGTCCTCGGAGATCTGGACGCTGCTCAGGGAGCCGGACGCGTAGCCGTTGGCGGCGTTGGCGCTGGTGGTGGCTTCGCCGGCAAACTGGGTGGAGCCGGCGTAGTTGATGTTCACCGTCAGCGCGTCAGCGCCGGTGGGGGTACCCAGGGCCAACGCGACCGGCGCAGCCGGCGTGGTGAGCTGGCCATTGGCGTCAAAATGCAGCGTGGTCGTCGTGGCCGGCAGCACTGCACCGTCGAAGCTGTAATGGACGGTCACTTCACTGGTAGCCGACTTGACGAAATACTGGGTCACGCTGTGCTGGGTGCCGAGGGAGTCGTACACCATCGAAACCATCGAGCCGTTGAAGGTCTGCGGATCGGCGGCGTCGAAGGGCGTCACCGTCGGCGTGCTCCAGTCGGCCGACATGTTGGCGACGTACTGCAATTGATCGGTGGCGTTGGCTGCCATCTGGCTCGCCGGCACCTTCAGATCCCCCATCGCGCCGAGGCTGGCACTCCCCGGCAGCGCCGCATAACCTTGCACGTGGCGCCCGGAGCCATCGACCACATATCCGTCCTTATTGACCGAGAAGATCCCCACGCGGCTGTAGAGGGACTGGCCGGACATATCCTTGCTGACGAAGAAGCCGCGCCCGAGGATCGCCGCGTCCATGCCGCGTCCGGTGCTCTGCACACCGCCACCGACAGCGATGCTCTGGGTCTGGGACGCAACGGTTGCCCCCGTGGCTTGAGAGCCGGCGTACTCCGACGCAAAATCGGCACGGCTCGACTTGAAGCCGTAAGTACCTGTGTTTGCAATGTTGTTACTGATGGTATCGAGCTGGGTGTTGACTGCGTTGATGCCGGACAGGGCGATTTCGAAGCTCATGATGGATTCCTTGTGACGGGGCTATGCGTTGGGCACGGTCGGAAAACTCAACCTGCGGGACTGTTGAAACCGGTGATCGCCGACGACGCGACCTCACCGACATGGGTGACCTTCAGGAGCACGCCCGACGTACCGGAGACACGGACGCTCTCCAGCTTGCCGGTGATGTCCACCGCCGGCGTCGCGCCGCTGTCGGTCTTGACGGCAATGCTATAACGGCCGGGCGCCAGACCCAGGCTGGCCGGATCGAGGCTGAAGGTGTTCACGCCCACGCCGCGGCTGCCGAGGGCCACGCTATGGGCCTGGCCCAGCGCGTCGGTGAGCACGAGACTCGTCGCTCCGCTGCCGCTGGCCAGCTCGAAGCGGCCGTTGAGGGCCTCGCTGCCGAGTTCCACGCTGTCGCTGCGCACCGCCACGTCGCTGCCGATGCGCGCGCCGAGCAGCAGGGTCTGCAGGCCGTCCATCTGCGTCGCGGCGCTCTTGCCCTGGCTGACCAGGGACTGCAGCGCCGAGGTCTGGCTGAGCTGGCTCAGCTGGGTCACGAACTGGGACGGGTCCTGGGGATTGAGCGGATCCTGGTTCTTGATCTGGGCCACCAGCAGCGTCATGAACATGTCGTCGCTGACGCCGAGGCCGTTGCTCTTGACGGCCGCGCTGTCGCTGGCGGTGCTGGTCGCGCTGGTGGAGGAGTTGAAGACGGCACTCATCTCAGCTCTCCCCCATGCGCAGCAGCGCCTGCTGCATGCCCTTCACGCGGCCGAGCACTTCCACGTTGGTCTCGAAGGCGCGGGAGGCTTCCATCATGTCGGTCATCTCGGCCACCGAGTTGACGTTGGGATAGAACACCATGCCGTCCTCGTTGGCCTGGGGGTTGCCGGGCTCGTAGACTTTGCGCACCGGCTCGCTGCTCTGCACCACATCGAGCACGCGCACGCCGGCCGCTGCCGGCTGGCCGTCCGCGCTGCCCTGGTAGTAGGTCGCGAAGACCGGCTTGCGGGCGTGGTAGGTCTTGTCCTCGCTGGGCGCGGCGGTCTGGGCATTGGCCAGGTTGCTGGCCACGGTGTTGAGGCGCAGGCTCTGGGCGGTCATGGCCGCCCCGGCGATCTGCGCGATGCTTCTGAACGACATGTCTTATTGCCCCTCGATGACTCGGGCCAGGCCCTTGAGTTTCATGTTGATAAAGCTCAGGCTGGTCTGGAAATCCGACGCGTTCTGGGAGAACGCCGCCTGCTCGACACCCAGCTCGACGGTGTTGCCGTCGGCGCTGGCCTGGTTGGGCACCCGGTAGCGCAGCTCGGCGGCGTCGTTACCCACAGCGCCCCCCTGCCCGGCGACGGCCTCGCGGAGACTGGCCGCGAAGTCCACGTCGCGCGCCTGGTAGCCCGGCGTGTTTTCATTGGCGATGTTGGATGCCAGAATCCTCGTCCGCTCGGCACGCAGCTTCAGCGTGTCGGCATGGACTCCGAGAGCCTTGTCGAAATCGATACTCATGCGTTTTCCCCCCACAACTAGATCCGTAATCAATGCCCTGCTCGCCGCCGTGCTGGCCGCCGGCACCCTGCCGGCCCGGGCCGACACCGCCGGCGAGGTGGCGCGGGCGGCGCGCCAGTTCCTCAGCGCCGAAGCGGCGCGCCTGGGGCTCGTCGAGCCACAGTTCGCCGTCGAGGTGGTCGGCAGCCCGCCAAAGGCGCAGCCCTGCGCCAGACCCGTCAGCGTCGAACCCGCCGACACCCAGTTCCCGTCGCGCATGCGCTTCGTCGCAAACTGCACGGCGGCCGGCTGGAGCGAGACATACACGGTGCGCGCCGAGGTCAGCGCCCAGGTGGTGGTCGCCGCCAGCCAGCTCAACAGCGGCCAGCCCATGGTCGCCGACGACCTGCGGCTGGAGCGGCGCACGCTGGTGAGCCTGCAGGACGCGCTGTCCGATCCGGCGGCGCTCGTCGGCATGGCCAGCCGGAGAGCGCTGCGGGCGGGGCAGCTGGTGGACCGCCGCGCGCTGGCCCCGGCGGTGCTGGTGCGCCGCGGCTCCAGCGTGACCATCGTGGCGCGCAACCAGGGCATCCTGGTCAGCTCGACCGGCGAAGCCACCGAGGCCGGGCACCGCGACGACGTCATCGGCGTGCGCAACAGCGCCACCGGCCGGGTGATCCGGGCGCGGGTGACGGGCGCGAACGAGGTGGAGCCGGTCGGCATCGTTCACTCCCCCGACTGAAGCCGGGCGGCGATGCGCGCCAGCTTGGCCCCGTACTGGGGATCGGTCGCATAGCCGCCCCGGGCCAGGCCGCGGGCATAGGCGGCGACGTCGCTGCCGGTGTTGAGGGCGCCCTGGTATCGGGGGTTGTCGAGCAGCAGGCGGCCGAAGTCGCGGAAAGCCTCGCCGGGATTGGCGTAGCTGCGGAAGCGCTCGCTGCGGGTCAGCTTCGCGCCGCCTTCGTATTCGGTGGTGGCGATGCTCGCGCTGTCGCCCTGCCAGGCCCCGCCGGCCTTGATGCCGAACAGGTTGTGGGTGTCACGGCCATCCGACTGGCGGATCGGCCGCTGGCCCCAGCCCGACTCCAGCGCCGCCTGGGCGGCCAGGATGTCCGGCGACACGCCGAGGCGGCGCCCGGTTTCGGCGGCCAGCGGGGCGATGGCGTCGAGGAAGGCACGCCCGTCCGCCGGCAGCCCGTCCTCGGGAACACCCGCGCCGGCCGCTTCGACGGCCGCCGCCGGTGCCATGCCCTGGCGGGCCAGATAGGCACGCGCCGCCGCATCCAGGCCCATGACGGCGTCGCTGTCGCCGCCGCCGTTCTCGATGAAGTCCGTCACTTCCTGCTTCACGTCGCGCATCAGCGCCGCGAAATCGCCCTTGCCGGTGCCACCGGTGGGCAGCGCGATGTCGTCGGCGACGGCGTCGAAGGCGGCCGCGCCGGCACGGAAGGCGGCATCAGGCCGGAGCATAGACATCGTCTCCGTCCTTGAGCACGCGCTGCATGATCTCGTGCCGGTCCATCAGCAGCCGGCCGTTGCGCACATTGAGGGCCTTGCACTCACGCACCAGCGTACTCAGCTGTGCCCAGTCCGCCTGGGCCGTGCTGCGCTGACTCTCGGGCAGGCGGGCCAGCAGCGCGGTGACGGCCTCGGCCGGCGGCATCCCCTGCAGCGCGGCGGCGAACACGCGCAACAAGCCGTTGCGCTCCTGGCGCCGCGCGTCGAGGGTGTTGCACAGCCCGGTGATCGCCTCCGCGAGTCCGATCAACCGTCCGCTGTCATGGTGCAGGGCCGCGTCGAACTGCGCGTCGAGCTGTTCCTGCAACCGCGCGTAGTCGGCGACGTCTGCGCGCACACCGGCAGCGAGGCGGAGCAGCGCCTGGGCAGGCGTGGCGGGCGGCATCGGCTGAGTCATGAGCGGCTGCCGTGGTAGCGGTCGATCAGGCCGGCCAGCTTGCTGGCGTCGAAGGGCAGCTCGCCCTTGGCCAGGGCGTCGCGCAGGGCGTCCACCTTGGCCCGATCGATCTCGGGCATGGCCTGCAGGGCTTCCTTGGCCTGCTGCAACGCCGCCGACTGCAGCGGCGCCTGCTCGGCGGCGCTGGCGGCAGGGGCGATGGCGGGCACATTGGCGACCGGCGCGACCTCGGAAGTCGCGGCGGCGGAAGTCATCGGGATGGAAGGACCGGAAATCTTCATTCGGGACTCTCTGGGTTTGGTTCGCATGGGCTTAGCGGGCGGCGCCCTCCAGCAGGCCGCGCACGTCGGCACCCTGACGGACAGCGCCGGCGTCGCCGGCACGGGGCAGACCGACATTCACACCGTCGATCAGCGGTGCCACCGCGGCGGGCATGCCGAAGGTGGCGGACAGGCTGCGGGCCTGCTCGCTGCTCAGGATCAGCAGTTCGATGCGGCGATTCACCGCCGCACGGGGATTCTTCGGGTCGAGGGGTGCCCGGTCGGCCATGCCGACCACCTGCAGCACGCTGTCCGGACGCATGCCGCCGGCCAGCAGGTTGAGGCGCGCGCGCATGGCGCGCTCGTTGGACAGGGTCCAGTTGGAATAGGCCGACGGCCCCACGTCGGCATACGGCATGGCGTCCGTGTGGCCGAGGATCAGCATCTGGTTCTCGATGCGCGCGAACAGCGGCCCCATCTTGCGCAACAACGCGCGGAAGGGCTCGCTGGGCAGCGCCGAGCCGCGGGCGAACATGCCGCGCTGGTCGGTGTCGTGCAGCATCACGCGCAGGCCCTGGGCGCTCACCTCGGTGAGCAGGTTGCCGGCCAGGCCGGTGTCGGCGCTCAGACGCTTCACCACCTCGGCCAGCTCCTGCATGTCGGAGGCACTCTCCAAACGTGTCTTCGACAATTGCGGCTCACGCCCGGCATTGCCATCGCCATTGGAGCGCAACTTGCCTTTGGGATCGTCGCCGCGATCCGGCACCGGCAGGCGGTCGATCAGACTGCCGCGCGGCCCGCCCACCGCCTCCGGGCTGCGGCCGGCACCGTCTTCCATGAACTCGCCGCTGGCCGTGCGGGTGATGTCGGCCAGTTGCTCGGCATTGCGGGCGGCCATCACCCACAGCACCAGGAACAGGCACATCAGCGCCAGGCAAAAGTCGGCAAAGGCGACTTTCCAGGCGCTGCCATGGGCCTCTTCGTCGTGCTTGCGGGAGACCCGCTTGACGACGGCCTCGCCGTGCTTCTTGTCGGCCAGGCTAGGCATTCGCGCGCGCTCCGCCACGCCGCTGCATCACCGCATCCGGATCGCCGCTGAGGGCGTTGATCCAGCTTTCCAGTTCGGCAAAGCTCGGCTTGATGTTGAGTTGCACCAGGCGCCGGCCGGCGTCGATGGCCAGCAGCGCCGGCTTGCCCGACACGTGGGTGACCAGCACCACCTTGACGCATTCCAGGGCCGACAGCTCCCGCGTGACGACCTGCTTCATCATGTTGGCGATGGGGTCGAGCAGGCCATAGCAGAAGAAGATACCGATGAAGGTACCGACCATCGCCGCCGCCACCCGCTCGGCGATCTCGGCCGAGTTGGCGCCTTCGCCGACCGTGTTCATGGCCATCACGATGCCCAGCACCGCCGCCAGGATGCCGAAGCCCGGCATCGCCTCGGCCACCTTCGACAGGGACTTGGCGGGCTGATTCAGCTCGTCGTGGATGGACTCCAGTTCCTGCTCCAGCACGCCTTCCAGCTCGTGGGCGTTGATCTTGCCCATCGCCATCAGGCGGAAGTTGTCCACGATGAAGGCCAGCAGCTTGGGCTCGTCGAGGATCAGCGGATAGTTGCTGAACAAGGGGCTGTTGTGGGGCTCCTCCACGTGGGCGTCGAGGGCCTTCAGGCCGCCGGCCGCCGTCTGCAGCAGCTCGTACATCAGCAGCAGGAGCTGGCGCTGGAATTCCCGCCCCTGCTTGCGGCTGGTGACGATCTGGCGGATCTGCAGCCAGGTCTCGGCCAGCACGTGGCGCGGATTGCCGAGCACCAGCGCACCGACGGCCGCGCCGCCGATGATCAGCAACTCGACCGGTTGCCAGATGACCTTCAGGATGCCGCCACCGAGTACGAAGCCGCCGAAGACGGTGCCGAGAACAATGGCGATGCCGATGAGTTGTTGCATATGCGTTGCTCCGCCGGACCGGCGCTCAGTGTTGCAGGCACGCCCGCATCTTGCGCAGCGCCCCTTTGTTGATCTGGCAGACCCGCGCTTCGGTGAGGTCGAGCACCGCCGCGATCTCCTTCAGGCTCAGGTCGAATTCGTAATACAGCTGGATCACCCGCTGCTCGCGCTCGTCGAGGACCCGCAGGGCCTGCTCGATGCTGCGCCGACGCACCAGCTGCGCTTCCGGCGACGGACCGTCGGCGGACAGGCTGCCCATCTCCTGCAGCACCTCGTCGAAGCTGACCAGCACTTCGGCGTTCTCGGCGAGCAGAAACTCCTGGTAGCCATCCGGGCTCAGGCCGAGAGCCTGCATCACCTCCGCCTCGCTCGGCTCGCGGCCGATGCGGCGGCTGAGGGCGCGGATGCCGTCACGCAGGCGATGGCTTTCCTGGCGCACGCTGCGCGGCCGCCAGTCCTGGCGGCGCAGCTCGTCGAGCACCGCGCCACGCACGCGCATCGACGCGTAGGCGCCGAACTTCTCGTCGGGCGTGCCGTAGCGGCGCAGGCAGTCGAGCAGGCCGAGCAGGCCGATCTGCTCCATGTCCTCGCGCTCCATCGCCGCGCCGATCTGGGAGCGCAGCTGGCGCACGATGCGCTTCACCAACGGCACGTACTGCAGCAGGTAGCGCTGTTCGACGGCACCACCCTGCAGTTCGGCGTAACCCGCATACATGTCCATGGCCGCTTACTCGATGATCAGCTTGCTGACCATCGCCTCGACGAAGGGCTTTTCGCCGTGTTCGCGGGCATAGCGGTCGTTGAAGGCGCGGTTGATGTTGGCGGCGAACTCCTCGAGAGTCATCGCCGCGGCCTTCTCCTGGGAGTAGCGGGACAACTCCATGACCGCCACGCTACGCAGCAGCGGCAGGTGCTCCTTGGTGGTCTTCTCGCTCTTCAACGGGGTCTTGAAGACCAGGTCCATCGCCAGGTAGTGGCTCATCGACTCGCCGGGCCGCCCGCGCAGCATGACGATCACCTTCTCCAGGTTGATGTAGCGGTACTCCTGCGGATCGATGGCCGGCGCGGCTTCGGCCTTGGCGCCACCATCCTGCGGCCGCAGCATCCACCAGGCCGCGCCGGCGCCGACGCCGGCGGTCAGCACCAAGGCGCCCACCACCAGGAGGGTTCGGTTCAGTTTGTTCATCTCATTCATTCCTCATTCCGGGCCAGACGGAAGGACTGACGTCCGGCCTCGGCCTCGGCATCGCCAAGGGCACGGCCCGGGTTCTGCTCGGCCTGCGCCTGACGCTGCCGCTGGCGTTCGCCGTCGCCCTGGCCCTGCCCCGTACGGGAGGCGCTCGCGTCGGCCACTTGCACCGTCACGTCGCCGGCATGGCGCTGGCCGAGGTTGTGGCGCAGGTTGTCGCTGATGTCCTGCAACTGGCGCAGCACCTCGTTGTGGGTGGCGCTGAGATTGATCTGCAAGGCGCCGTCCTGGTGGCGGATGGCGATCTCGATGCTGCCCATGCGCGGCGGCTCCAGGCGGATCACCGCACTGTCGATACCCCGCTCGGACACGAACTGCAGACGCTCGCCAAGGGCTTGCATGAGGGGCTGGCGCCATTGGTTCGCGTCGCCATTGGGAAGGCGCAGCGTTGCGTCCGGGCTGCGCGCGGAGCCCGGGTCGGCGCTGCCGATCGGCGGCATGACAGCCGGCAGCGGTCGATCCACCCCGTCCGCCAGGGTCGGACGCCCGCTCTCCGCAGCGCTTCGCCCAGGCATTGCAGCCGGCGCCGTAGCATCGGAGGACGTTCCGGCCACAGCCGCTGGCAAAGCGCGACTCGAGGACATCCAATCCGGCTCATCCGTCCGCGACGGATGCCCGATCTCCTCCTGAACGAGGCCCGGCACCACAGCCTGCACGGCAACGGGCCGCTCGGGCACGGGCTGCACGAAGAGGGATGCGCCGGCCACAGCCGCTGGCCGTGCGATGCCCGAACGCAATCCATCCAGCCCGTCCGTCGATGGCGAACGCCCGATCGCCCCAAGGACGGCAACCGGCATTGCGGCCACATCGACATCCGCCCCCGCGGGCAGCCCCGCGCCGGATGCCCCGGGCGCAAGCGCAGGCAGTGCGATGCTCATGAACGATCGTCCGTCCGGCGACACCGAACGCGGGGGCTCTCCTGGAGCAACATCCGGCCTGGCAACCCGCACCTGGGCGCCCCCCGGCAGCGCGGGTAGGGGCTGCCCGATACCGGACGTGCCAACTGCAACCACCGGCTGGGCGGTACTCGAAAGCAGTCCATCCAGCCCCTCCGCCGGCGCCAGGCTCGCGGTCTCCTCCAGGACAGCCCCCGGCACGGCAATCCGTGCTGTGGCGACACCGGACCGTTCGGGTGCGGGCTGCACCGGGGGCATGACGGCTTCCGCCGGCGCGGCGGCTTGCGCGGACTCGGTCCGGAACATCGACGGGAGAGGACGCGGCGTCCCCTGCCCCACCGCGAGCGTCAGTGCCATTGGCTGGACGGCGACGACCGTCGCCGTAATTCCGGTCGACGCAGATACAGCCGCGTCCGCTGTGGCCAGGGACAGCACCGCCAGCGGCGCGGCCTGCGACGGCGACATAGGCGCCATCAGCACGGCAGGCGTGCCCTGGGCCACAGACGACCGGGTTTCATCCGCGGACGGATCAAGGCCGGCGTCCTCGCTCTCCACCCGGTCGTCCGCAGGCACACGGACGGCATCCGGCCGATCGGCCAGACAGGCTTGCAGTACAGCGTCGAAAGGGGTGTCATTTCCGACATCACCAACGATTGCGGCCGTCGCTGGCAGCCCCGCATTGGCCGCTACGACCGCTACCATCGGCAGCAGGACGGGCTGACCATCGGCAGACATCGCGATACTCATGTGCGTGGCTCCGGCAAGTCGTAGTCGGTCAATGCGTAAGCCATCCAGCCGTCCCGATGGGTGCACATCTCCGCCAGCCGCCGGCCGATGCGGGCCGCCTCGTCGGCACAGGCTTCGCGGGCCAGGCCATGCACGGCGGCCAGCGCCTCCACGGCCTGCCGCTCGGCACTGCTGAGCGGACAGCCGCTGCGGAAGCTGGCCAGCAGCGCGGCGATCTCGGCGTCGATGCGCGCCACGGCCACCCACTGGCGGGCCGCCGTCGCAGCCCGCAGACGGGTTGCCGCCGAGGCCAGAGCATCCAGCCGTTTAGCCATGACGGGCCTGCATGCCTTCCCAGCCGCTGCGCAGCGTGTTCAACAACCCGACCACCTCGTCGATGATGCCGACATCCAGCGCCACGCCCGCCTGGTACAGGCGCTGCCCGCAGTAGGCGTAGAGCTGGTCCAGGCTGGTCACCACTTCGCTGCCCGAGTCGAGGTCGAGGGCGCTGGCCAGCCCGTTGAGCATGCCCAGGGCCCGGTCGAGGCTGTGGGCCTTCTGCTCGAAGCGCCCGCCCTCGATGTGGGCGCGGGCGCGGAACAGCTCCTCGATCAGGCCGTCCGTCAGGATCAGCACGAGTTGGACCGGCGAGGCCTGGGCGGTCTGCGCCGCCAGGTTGTCGCTGTGATAGCTCTGATAAGCGGAGTGATGCACGGTGGTGGTCCCGGTGGTTCGATGAAGTCGGTCAGTTGCCGCTGGTGCTCAGGCTGCTGAACATGTCGGTGGTCTGGCTCATCTGGTCCTGCAGGGTCTGCAGGGCCGTGAATTGCTGCAGGTAGCGCTCGTAGTACAGCTTGAAGGTGGCGTCGAGGCGGGTCTGCTTGTCGGTCAGTTCGGTCTGCGTGCGCTGCACCGAGTCCTGGCGGTTCTTGAGGAGGCCGTTGGCGCTGTTCAGCCACACCCCGGCGTAGTCGTTGAGCGCCCCGAGCAGACCGC
This sequence comes from Zoogloea sp. GDB6, assembly GCF_056724105.1. Lineage (NCBI taxonomy): Bacteria > Pseudomonadati > Pseudomonadota > Betaproteobacteria > Rhodocyclales > Zoogloeaceae > Zoogloea > Zoogloea sp. GDB6. Next base: position 3,554,592 of record NZ_CM161497.1, read on the forward strand.
TGCCGCCGGTGGTGGACGTGCCGCCGAAGACCTGCGACAAGCCATCCGGATGGGCCGCCAGGGCCTTGCTCAGCTTGCTGCTGTCGAGGCTCAGCACGCCGCTGCGGTCGCTCGTCACACCGAGATCGATCACGCTCAGGCCACCGAAATTCTGGCGCAGGATGCTGCTCAGCTTGCCCCGCAGCGCACGGATGCCAGCGTCGGACGCGAAGGCGCCGGCGCTCGTCTTGCCGTCGGCGCTGCCCGCGGCGGTGAGGCTGTCGAGCGTCTTGTTCAGCGCGTTGTAGGCGTCGACGAAGGTCTGCACGTTGGCCGCGGTGCCGCTGGCATCGCTGGCCACCGTCAGCGTCACCGGCGCGGCGCCGGCCGTCATGGCCTGGTTGAAACTGATGCTGACGCCGGGGATCGACGTGAAGGTGTTGCTGGCCTGTTCCAGCTTGATACCGGTGCCCTGCGCCCCCAGCCAGACCAGCGCGTTCTGGGCGGCGGCCAGTACGTTGGGGCCGCCAGCCAGGGCCGTCTTGAGATTGCCGGACGGCAGGCCGCTGGCGTCGATGGTGATGTTGGGGACGACGCCCGTCAGCGGGTCGGCAGCGCCGCCGGTCTGGGCCGCCGTCAGCAGCAGCTGGGTCTTGCCGTTGGCGCTCACCGTGGTGGCCGTCACCTTGCCCTGGTTGGTCGGGGCCAGGTTGATGGCGCGTGCAACTTCCGACTGGGAGATCGTACCGTCGTTGTCGGCATCGGCCAGCGTGACGTTGATCGTCGTGCCGTCAGGCATCTGCACGACGATCGGACCGCCCTCGGAGGCCGCCGCGGCCGGCAGATCCTGGTAGGCGACCTGGCTGCCGGTGGCCAGCTTTTCGACGAAGAAGGAGTAGGAGCCGGCCTGCGCGGTGGACGTGGCGCTCGCGCTGCCGATCGCCGGATTGCTGAAGGTCGCGGTGTTCTGGCTCAGCCCCTTCTTGGCGCTGAGGCTCGTCACCGCGTTGTTGAACGTGTTGAGTGCGGAGCGCAGGGAATTCAGCGCAGTGGCTGTGGCCTGGGCCTTGCTGGTCTGGGTGGTCAGTTGGTCCTGAGCGGGCTGGGTGTAGGCCGTGGCCAGGGTATTGGCCATCGAGGTCGGATTGATGCTCGTGCTAGCCATGGAGCTCTCCTACGGGGCAAGAAGTGAGTCGGAATTCGCCTTCGTTAAAGGCGACCGGATCCGCTCCCGTCTGAAATTCCGTGCACATTCCGGCCTTCATGCCCGCCCCCGCCACCAGCTCTGGGTGGCCAGCTCGTCCTGGCACTTCTGCTCGCCCTGTCGCTGCTCCCGTTGCAGGGCCTGCAGTTTGCCGTCCAGCACCTGGCTCACAGCCTCGTGGCGCTGCACTGCGCGGGTCAGCGCCAATTGGGCCAGTTGCAGGTCGGCGTCATGGCGCTCGACTTCGCCGCGCTGGCTGTCGGCGAGATGCAGTACCGCCTGCTTGTAGTCGCCACAGTTCAGGGACAACGCGGCGACGTGGGTCGCCGGACGTTCGCCGCTGACGGTGGCGCTGGCACACAGCTGCTCCAGGCGCGCCAGCGTGGCGCGATGGCGCTCCAGCTGGGTACGGCGGGCGGCCAGTTCTCCGACCAGGCTGTCCTTCTCGCGGCGGCGCTGGTCGACGACGGCGGCGAGGCCGCGCAGGGTCTTGGGATGGGCGCTCATGCCAGCAGGCTCTCCAGTCGGGCCAGGGTGTCGCCGAAGGGCGCCGCCTCCCGCGTCCCCTGGTGCAGGAAGGCCTCTATCCGCGGATACAGGGCCACCGCCCGGTCGGTGGCCGGATCGGCGCCGGCGACATAGGCGCCCAGCGGCAGCAGGTCGCGCACGCGGACGTAGCGGGAATACAAGGCCTTGATCTCCCGCGCCGCCGCCTGCTGGGCGGGGGTCGTCACCTGCGCCATGCAGCGGCTGATGGACTGGGCGATGTCGATGGCCGGGTAATGGCCGCGGTCGGCCAGCTCGCGGGACAGCACGATGTGGCCGTCGAGGATGGCCCGTGCGGTGTCCACCACCGGGTCCTGCTGGTCGTCGCCTTCGGCCAGCACGGTGTAGATGGCGCTCATGCTGCCCGCCTCGTGCTCACCGTTGCCGGCGCTCTCCACCAGCTGCGGCAGCAGGCCGAACACCGATGGCGGATAGCCGCGGGTGGCCGGCGGCTCGCCGAGGGCCAGCGCCACTTCGCGGCGGGCCATCGCGTAACGGGTCAGGGAGTCGACCAGCAGCAGCACGTTCTGCCCCTGGTCCCGGTAATGGGCGGCGATGGCGTGGCACAGCTCGGTGGCGCGCAGGCGCATCAACGGAGATTCGTCGGCCGGCGCGATGACGACCACCGCGCGGGCCAGCCCGGCTGGCCCGAGGGACATGTCGATGAACTCGCGCACCTCGCGGCCGCGCTCGCCGATCAGGCCGACCACCACCACGTCGGCGACGGTCTGGCGGGTGATCAGGCCGAGCAGCACGCTCTTGCCGACGCCGCTGCCGGCCATCAGGCCGACACGCTGGCCGCGCCCGAGGGTCAGCAGGCCGTTGATCGAGCGCACGCCGACATCGAGCACGCCCTCCACCGGTTTCCTGCGCAGCGGATGCACATGCGGCGGCCGCGCCGCCAGCGGATGCTCGCCGCCGAGGCGGCCGCGGCCGTCCACCGGCTCGCCGAGGCCATTGACGATGCGCCCCAGCCACGACGGCCCGATCGTCAGCCCGCCCTGCTCGACGGCCGGCAGCACGCGGGCGCCGGTGGCCAGGCCTTCCGGGCGCTTGAAGGGCATCAGGTAGGAGACCTCGTTGCGGAAACCGACCACCTGGGCGGCGATCCACTCGCCGCTGGCAGTTTCGATGCGGCAGCACTGGCCGGTCTGGAAGGCGCAGCCGGTGCTCTCCAGCAGCAGACCTGAAGCGCCCACCAGGCGGCCGGTCAGCGTGGCCACCGGGATGTCGGCGAATTCGAGCTGGCGCAGCGCAGCGGCGATCACGGACGCACCTCCTCGCCGTCCTCGGCGAGATGGGTTTCCAGCTGTTCGATGCAGGCGGCGAGGCGCTGGCGGCAGCCCGCGTCGGCCTCCCGCCCGTCGGCGCGGACGCGGCACTCGCCGGGCTCCAGGCGCGGATCGGCGATCAGCGTCCAGCGCGCGGCGCGGTCCGGCGCCAGTTCGAGGATGCGTTCCCGCTCTTCCGGATTCAGGAACACCTCGACCCCTTCGCGGGCCGGCGGCATCGTCGCCAGGGTTTCATCCACCAGCGCGAGCAGTTGCACCGGCTGCAGGGCCAGTTCGCTGCGGATGACCTGGCGGGCCACCTTGGCGACCAGGTCCACCACCTCCCGGCGCAGCGCCCCCTGGTAGTCGGCCTGCAGCTGACGCAGGCCGGCGATCAACGCGTCGATCGGTGCGCTCAGCGTGTCGAACTGCGCCAGCACCTCCTGGCGGGCCTCGTCGCGGCCGGTGCGCAGCCCTTCGCGGCGGCCCTCCGCCAGTCCGTCCCCACGCCCCTGGGCCAGGCCCAGTTCATGCCCTTCCCGGTAACCCCGCTCCATGCCCTGGTGGAAACCATCGGCCAGGGAAGCCTGAGCCTCCGCCGCGCTGGGGGCAGACGCGCCAGCCACCAGGGACAAAGGGGGGAAACGGTAAGGCCGGAAATTTTTCATTCGACCGTCGCCTCGGCGAACAGCTGGATCTCGATCTCGCCGGCATCGACGAGCTCCTTGACCTGGGCCATGATCTCGGCGCGCACCTGCTCCACACGGCTGCGCGGCACCGGGCCGCTGCGCCGGATGAGCTCCTCGAAGCTCTGCGCCTGACGGCGTGGCATCGAGCGCAGGATCGCATCGCGCACTGCCGGCTCGACGCCCTTGAGGGCGATGGCCCACTGGTCGAGGGCCACTTCCTCGATGAGGCGGGTGATGATCTCGTCGTTCTGACGGGACAGAATGTAGAAGTCATACATGCTGACCTCGATCTCCGACACCATCTCGGGATCGTGGGCGCGCAGCATCTCGACCATCTGCTGGCGATTGCCGGGCAGCCGGTTGAGGATCTCGGCAGCATGGCGCACACCCTCCACGCTGGCGCTCTGCAGGCCCAGGCTGTCCAGGCAGCGGAGCACCATTTCCTCCAGCTCGATCAGCAGTTCGCGGTCGATCTCGGTGAGGCGCGCCACATTGAGCAGCACCTGGTCGCGGTTGTCGGACGGCAGCGCATCGACGATCTCGCTGGCCAGCGCGGCCGGCAGGAAGGCCAGGAACACCGCCTGCATGCGCACGTGTTCGTTGATCAGCTGCTCGGCCAGCCACTTCGGCGAGGCCCACTGCAGGCGCGCCATCTTCGGGCGGATCTCGTCGCCGTAGATCTTGTTGAGCACGCTGCCGGCGATGTCGGTGCCGAGCGCCAGGTCGAGGGAGCGCCGCAGGTAGGTGCGCGACGCGCCATGCACGCCGCTCTGCTCCCGGTAGTCGTCGAAGAAGCGCTGCAACGAGCTCTTCACCACCTCCACCTTGATGCCGCTCATCCGCGACATCACCTGGGTGACTTCCAGCAGCTCGTCGCGGGACAGGCAGCGCAGCACCGCGGCGGCGGGCTCCTCGCCCATCGACAGCAGCACGATGGCGGCCTGCTCCACCGGCGTCGGTGTGGCACCGGGGACGATCATGTCGGGCAGATTATTCGCTTCGGCCATTTTTCTGCATCCATTGGCGGACCACTTCGGCAACGCGCTCCGGCTCCTTCGCCGACAGCACCTTCAGGTGTTCGACCATCACATCCACCGGCGAACCCGGCGCCGGCAGGTCGTAGTTTTCGAGCAAGCCGGCAACCGGCATGCGCTGGGCATCGGGTGCGGCCAGGGCGGCGTGAGCGGCCGGCGCGGCAAGTTCCGGACTGGCGGGCGCCTGTGCTTCCGCCAGTTCTTCGACGGTCTCGACGGCCGGCAGCGCCAGGCGCTGCTGGGCCAGCTTCATCAGCGGACGGACGACGAACAGGAAGGCCAGCAGCAGGCTGACCGCATAGGCCAGCCAGCTGCCCATCTCGATGACGTTGTCGCGCTGCTGCCACCAGGCCACGCTGTCGTCCACCGGCTTGCGGAAGCCGCTGGCGGTGACGACCAGGCTGTCGCCGCGCGCTGCATCGATGCCGAGGCCGCTGCGCAGCACCTTGTCCACATTGGCCAGCGCCTCCGGCGTCCAGGTCTTGCCGTCGGGAGCGGCGGCGTTGTTCATCACCACCGCCACGGAGAGCTTCTTCAGGCGGCCGCGGCTGCGCTTCACCTGGGTCACACTGCGGTCGTAGGCGTACTGGCGGGTGGTGGCGTTCTTCTTGGTGGTCGCCGCCTCCGGCTCCTCATCGGCCTTGACGGCCACCGGGCGGTTGCTGAGGGAGCCCGGCACGCCGACCGCCAGCGGGTCGCGGCCGTTCTCGGTGCGCATCGCCTCGTTGGTGATCTTCGGCGCCTCGCCGTAGCGTTCGGTGGTTTCCTGGATGCGGTCGTTGTCCACCTCGGCGGTGACGCTGACCTTGAAGTTGCCCGTGCCGAGCATCGGCAGCAGCAGATCCTCGGCATTGCGCTGGGTCTCGTCGCGGAATCGATGGGAGGCATCGTTGAGCTGGGCGCCCTCAAAGCCTTCGCTGAGATCGACGCGGGCCGACAGCAGGTTGCCGGCCTGATCGACCACGCTGACCCGCTGCGGGTCGAGGCTGGCGACGCTGTTGGCGACCATGTTGATGATCGCCGCGATCTGCTCGGGGCTGAGGTTGCGGCCGGCCTTCAGGGCCAGCACCACCGACGCGGTGCTCTTCTCGCCGTCATTGACGACGAAGGACGAGGAGCGTGCGATGGACAGATGCACCCGCGCCGAATCAACCGCGTCGAGGGTCATGATGCTCTGCACCAGTTCCCCCTCCAGGCCGCGGCGGAAACGCACGTCCTGCACGAACTGGCTGACCCCCAGCGGGTCGTTGCGGTCCATCAGCTCCAACCCCTGCGGCAGCTTGGCGACGACGCCCTTGGCCGCCAGCAGCATGCGGACCTCACCGAGGCGCTTGGCCGGCACCAGCACCTGGCCGGAATCCGGATGCAGACGATAGGGAATGCCCTGGGCATCCAGCAGGGCGATCATCTCGGCCGACGCCACCTTCTCGCGGCTGCCGAACACCGGCTTGTAGCCGGCCTGGTCGTTCCACGCGAACATCAGCACCAGCGCGGTGATCGCCAGCGCCAGCAGCACGATGGGCAGCAGGCCCTTGACGAAGCCCGGCGGCAGCTTCGGCAGGCCGCCGGGGGCGCGCAGGCGGGCCAGGGCGGGAGAGAGGGAGAGATTCACGAGTGGCGTCCCGGGGTGCGCTTAGAGCGGCAGCTTGATGAGATCGTCCATCGCGCCGACCATCTTGTTGCGGACCTGCATCAGCATCGAGAACGACAGGCTGGCCTCCTGGCTGGACAACATCGCGCCGACAAGGTCGTCGCTGCGGCCGCTATCCACGTCGGCCATGCGCTCGCCGGCGACGCGGTCCTTCTCATTGACGCCCAGCACGGCCTGCTTGAGGTGCTCGCCGAAGCCGTCGGCCTCCGGGCTGGCCGCATCCAGCGGGTTAGGCGTCGGCACGGCCAGGTCGGTGGCCGGCAGGCTGCCCTGCAGTTTCACCAGGTCGGCGCCGATCGACGCCAGCATTTCAGTCACCACCACACTCTCCTTCAGAAACAGGATGCACCGGAACCCCGCCCCACCCCCATCAGCCGGCAGAGCGGAATTCGAAAGCCAATTGGCGCTACGTTTTTTCGGGCAAGAAAAGCCCGTCGCACGCACAACGCGGCAATTTGAAAAACGGACGAATCAATCGACGAAATGAATTGAACAGGCAATAAGGCCGGAATTGAAACCGAACGCGAAATGACCTCGCGCCGAATTGAATCGGGCGAATAGGATCAGGAGAAAAACCCTGATCCGGATCCAGGCGCACGGAGGGCAGGCGAACAACACCATGCCCGGACGGCCCTGGTGCGTATTCAGACGAGGAGGTGACGGTTCATGCGCTTTCCCTTATCGATATGCTCGGAGCACACACATGGGAAAGACGAGGCGCAGCCGCCAGAAGGGCGACAACACAGACCCGGCGCGGCGCGCAGACAAAGCCTGCACGGACAACAGCCGGTGGAACCGAGTCAGCAGTTCCAGTCTGGCAACCCCGCTATCGTAGCCCGTGAGAGCTTTAGACCGGAGGCTTTGCGACCCCGTCTTTCGAACGGGTGTGCCCAAATTTAAGTTTTCGCGGTTTTGGTCGCGAGTTGGAGTGATTATGCCCAGAAGCTTCCCGCCAGGCAATCATTTTTTTCAATTCAAATCCAGACTGAATTAATCGACAAGCACGCGATCAATTCCTGTTGCGTCAAATCGAATTAGTCCGCAAACTAAAAAACAATTAGACCCAATCCTTTCCGGATTAAGAACTCCGGAAACGCCATTCGCGGGCGAAACGCGACCGGCATTCGGCTCGAATTGCCGGACAATCATTGGTAATCCAGACATGCAGAAATCCGCAGCGCCGCGCGGTGGAATGACGCTCGATCCTCTCTCGCTGGGGCGCCCGCTCCACCTGCTGGAGCGCTTCACCGTGCTCGCGCGGGACGATCTCGACGAGGCCTTGCGCGGCAGCCTGAACCGCCGTTACCGCGCGCAGTTCGAAGTCGACGACGTCCGCGTCGTACCCGTCGACCGCCTCCCCGAACACCGCCGCTGGAACGGCTATGCGCACGAGCGGGGCCGTATCGATTTCGCGCTGGACCGCCAACTCCTGCTGTGCGCCCTCGACTACCGCTACGGAGCCCACCCGGTAAGCAAGGCCGGTCCGCGGGACGAGGCACCCGTGACGGCAACGGAAGAACGCCTCGCCGCGCTGCTCGGGCGGCGCTTCGCCGGGGTACTGGTGGATCGCCTGGAAGGACGTGCCCCATCCCACGACGGCAGCGCCCACACCGGGCGCCTGCTCGGCGACGCAACGACGGTACTGCGCCGCCAGGGCGCGTGGGCCTTGCGCGTCGGCGTGCGCGAACGGGCCCACGGTATCGACGGCGGCATGTACTTCCTGCTGGAGGAGGCCTGGCAGCGCCACCTCCTCCAGCAACTGGCGCCCACGCGCGACCGCCCCGGCGAACCATCCGCAGCTCAACCCTTCCCGCGCCGCCTGCAGCTCGCGCTGACGGCGCGCCTGCTGGAAAAGGACATCCCGCTGGGGCGCCTGCTCGACCTGCGGGTCGGCGACGTGATCCCGGTGAATATGGGGCCGTCCGACGTACTGATCGACGATTCCCGCGTGTTCACGGCCCAGGTCGTGGAATACCGGGGCAAGCTTTGTTTAACCGCTTTTGAAGATGTGGAGTGAGTGGGATGGACCCGATCAACTCGAGCCTCGACGACATGCTGGGTGATTTCGATGACGAAGCCAGCGGCTTCGGTGACACAGCCGAACCTACCCCGCCCCCCCGCCCTGCCCGGCCGCTGGCCCAGATGCTGCGCAAGATCCCGGTCCGGCTGACGCTGGAAGTCGGATCGACGAGCATTTCTCTGCAAGACCTGATGAACATCGACCGGGACAGCGTCATCGAACTCGACACGCTGGCCGGCGAGCCGCTGCTGATCAAGGTGAACGGCACCGCCATCGGCCGCGCCGAAGTCGTGCTGGCCGGCGAGAACTACGGGCTGAAGGTCGTCGAGCTGTGCGACCTGGACCTGGGCTCGCTGGCGTCATGAGGCTGTCCGCATGAAGTTGTTGCACACGCGCCTGGGGCCGCCGGCCCTGCTCGGCCTGCTGGCCCTTGCGCTGCTAGTCCTGCCCGACCTCGCGGTGGCCGACCAGATCGGGCTGTTCACCAGCTCCACCCAGGGCGCCAAGACCGAGCTGACGGTCAAGACCCAGGTGCTGATCATCATGACCCTGCTCGGGCTCCTGCCCGTGCTGGTGCTGATGATGACCAGCTTCACGCGCTTCGTCATCGTACTGTCGCTGCTGCGCCAGGCCCTCGGCCTGCAGCAGGGCCTGCCGAACCGCATCATCACCGGCGTGGCGCTGATCCTCACGCTGCTGGTCATGCGTCCGGTCGGCGACACCATCTGGGAGAAGGCGCTGCAGCCCTACGACCAGGAGAAGATCGGCCTGCAGGAGGCCCTCTCCATCGCCGAGCAGCCCCTGTCCCGCTTCATGCTCGCCCAGACCAGCAAGAGCGCACTGGCCCAGGTTTCCCGGCTGGCCGGCGAGAAGGCCGTCGACAAGCCCGAACAGCACGCCTTCACCGTCAAGCTGGCGGCCTTCGTGCTCAGCGAGCTGAAGACCGCCTTCCAGATCGGCTGCATGCTGTTCATCCCCTTTCTGGTCATCGACCTGGTGGTGTCGTCGGTGCTGATGGCGATGGGCATGATGATGCTGTCGCCGCTGGTCATCTCGCTGCCCCTCAAGTTGCTGCTGTTCGTGCTGGTGGACGGCTGGACCCTGACCGTCGAGACGCTGGTGACCAGCGTGCGCGGCCTGTGAGGAAGGACGCGCGATGCTGACCCCCGAGATCGCCGCCGACCTGGTCGGCGAAGCCCTGCAGATGGTCATGGTGCTGGTCGCCGTGCTGGTCGTGCCCGGCCTGGTGGTCGGCCTGCTGGTCGCGCTGTTCCAGGCCGCCACCCAGATCAACGAGCAGACCCTCAGCTTCCTGCCGCGCCTGGTCGTCACGCTGCTGGCGATCACCCTCGCCGGGCGCTGGATGACGTCCTACGTGATGGACTTCTGCGTCGCCGTGTTCCGGCGCGCCGCCACGCTGGTGGGCTGAGCCCCCCCGCCGCATCATGGAAGCACTCTTCGGCCAGCTGCTCGCCCTGCTGCACACCCTGTGGTGGCCCTTCTGCCGCAGCCTGGCGCTGTTCAGCGCGGCGCCGGTGATCGGCGAGAACATGCTGCCGGTGCCGATCCGCGTACTGCTGTCACTGCTCGTCGCGGTGGTCATGCTACCGGTCGTCGGCACTTCCGCGCACATCGATCCCTTCTCGATGGCCGGCCTGCTGGCCACCGGCGAGCAGGTGCTGATCGGCTTCGTGATCGGCCTGGCCTTTCACCAGCTGATGGCCATCCTGGCCATCCTCGGTTTCCTGGTGTCGTCCCAGATGGGCCTCAGCATGGCGGTCATGAACGACCCGATGAACGGCACCTCGTCGGACGTGGTCTCGAGCCTGCTGTACATGCTCGGCATCATCGTGTTCTTCTCCATCGACGGCCATCTGGTGCTGACCGGCGTGCTCGCCGAGAGCTTCCACGCCTGGCCGGTTGGTCACGGCTTCGACTTCCTGGCCCTGCAGACCCTGGCCCTCAACATCGCCTGGGTGTTCGCCGCGGCGCTGCTGCTGGCCATCCCGATCATCTTCTCGACGCTGGTGGTGCAGGTCGGGCTCGGCTTCCTCAACCGCGTGGCACCGGCCCTCAACCTGTATGCCCTCGGCTTCTCGCTGATCACCCTGTTCGGCCTCTACATGCTGGTGCGCATCGTCGGCTTCGTGCCGGAACACTACGTGCGCATGACCAGCCAGGTGCTGCGCCTGCTCCACCACGACATGGGGCTATGAGCGATGGCCGACACCTCGACCGAAGACAAGAGCGAAAAGGCCTCCGCACAGAAACTGCGCAAGGCCCGCGAACAGGGGCAGACCGCCCGCTCACGGGACTGGGCCACCGCCCTCGGCCTGCTCGTCAGCCTCAAGCTGCTGCTCCTGCTGATGCCGGGCTACCTGGCCGACTTCCGCGCCCTGTTCGGCATCGGCTTCGCAGCGCTGGACGGCGACGGCACGCTGGACAACCTGTGGTCCATCGCCTTCACGACCACCATGCTGCTGCTCGCCAAGATGCTCGCCCCGCTGTTCGCGGTGCCGCTGATCGTCTCCATCGGCTCCCTGGTGCCGGGCGGCTGGGTGCTCAGCGGCGAAAACCTGAAGCCCAAGCTGGACCGCCTCAACCCGCTCTCCTACGCCCAACGCCTGACCCAGCCCAAACACCTGGTCGAGCTGGCGAGCACCATCGTCAAGGCCACCGCGCTCGGCCTGGTGCTATGGCATGTGGTCAGCAGCGGCCGCGAGGCCTTCATGCAGCTGCAGGCCCTGCCCCTCGACCAGGCCCTGGCCGGCGGCGCCGGCCTGATGGTGGACGGCGTCATGGCCCTGTGCGCGGTCTTCGTCGTCTTCGCGCTGGTCGATGTGCCGGTGCAGCACTTCATCTACCTGCGCGGCCAGCGCATGGGCCGGAGGGAGATGAAGGAGGAGCATAAATCCACCGAAGGCCGTCCGGAAGTGCGCCAGCGCATCCGCCAGATCCAGCAGCAGCTCGCCCGCCGCGGCGTGCGCAAGACGGTGCCCGGCGCCGACGTGGTGATCGTCAACCCGCAGCACTACGCGGTCGCCCTCAAGTACGACGCAAACCGCGCCGAGGCACCCTTCGTGGTGGCCAAGGGCGTGGACGAGATGGCCTTGTACATCCGCGAGGTGGCCACCGAGCACAAGGTCGAAATCGTGCCGCTGCCGCCGCTGGCCCGCGCCATCTACAACACCAGCCAGGTCAACCAGCAGATCCCGGCCCCGCTGTACCGCGCGGTGGCCCAGGTGCTCGGCTACGTGCTGCAGCTGAAGGCCTTCCGCAACGGCCAGCGCCCGCAACGCCCGGACCTGCCGGACCCGCCACCGGTGCCGCGGCAGTTCCTCGACACCGAAACCGATACCTGAGCCGCTGCCGGCAATCCATTCCAGCCCGCCCCTGACGGACCACGGACCCCGCCCATGAACACCCTGCGCCAACTCCTCTCCGACCTCAGCCGCCACCGCGTCGCCGCGCCGCTGTTCGTGCTGACCATCCTGTCGATGGTCATCCTGCCGCTGCCGCCGGTACTGCTCGACGTGTTGTTCACCTTCAACATCGTGCTGGCGCTGATCGTCATCCTGGTCAGCGTCAATGCGCGGCGGCCGCTGGACTTCTCGATCTTCCCGACCATCATCCTGGCCACCACGCTGCTGCGCCTGACCCTCAACGTGGCGTCCACACGGGTCGTGCTGCTGCGCGGCCACGAGGGCACCAGCGCCGCCGGCCAGGTCATCGAGGCCTTCGGCCACGTGGTCATCGGCGGCAACTTCGTGGTCGGCCTGGTGGTGTTCGTGATCCTGATGATCATCAACTTCATCGTGGTCACCAAGGGCGCCGAACGGATCTCCGAGGTGTCGGCGCGCTTCACGCTGGATGCCCTGCCCGGCAAGCAGATGGCCATCGACGCCGACCTCAATGCCGGCCTGATCAACCAGGAGAAGGCCCAGCAGCGGCGCCGCGAAGTGGCCGCCGAGTCGGACTTCTACGGGGCGATGGACGGCGCGTCCAAGTTCGTGCGCGGCGACGCCATCGCCGGCATCCTGATCCTGCTGATCAACATGCTCGGCGGCGTCGCCATCGGCGCGCTGATGCACGACCTGAGCCTCGCCGACGCCTTCCGCCTGTACGCGCTGCTGACCATCGGCGACGGCCTGGTGGCGCAGATCCCGGCGCTGCTGCTGTCCTCCGCGGCGGCCATCGTGGTGACCCGCGTCGGCAACGACGGCAAGGACTTCGAGCAGCAGGTGGCGGCGCAGATGCTGGCCTCGCCGGCCGTGCTGTACGGCGCCGCCGGGCTGATGCTGACGCTGGCGGCCATCCCCGGCATGCCGTGGCTGGTCTTCCTGGCTTTCGCCGGCGTGCTCGGCTTCGTCGCCTGGCGCCTGGGTCGCCGCCCCGCCGCACCAGCCGAGGCGGACAACGCCGCCATCCAGGCCGCGCTGCTTACCGAGAGCGCCCCCGAGCTGGACTGGACCGGCCTGCCCTTCGTCGAGCCGCTCGGCATCGCCGTCGGCTACAAGCTGGTCGGCCTCATCGACAACGCCCAGGGCGCGCCGCTCAGCAAGCGCCTGGCCGGCATGCGCCAAGGGCTCAGCGAGAGCCTGGGCCTGCTGCTGCCGAAGATCCGCGTGCGCGACGACCTGACGCTGAAGCCGGCCCAGTACTCGGTGCTCCTCAACGGCACGCCGATCGCCCAGGTGCTGACCTACCCCGACCAGCTGATGGCCATCCCGTCGCCGCAGATCTACGGCGAGCTGGACGGCACACCGGGCGTCGAGCCCGCCTACGGCATGCCGGTCATCTGGATCGCGCCGGAACAGAAGGCCCACGCGCTGGGCCTCGGCTACCAGGTCGTCGACGTGGCCAGCATGATCGCCACCCACGTCGCCAAGCTGATGCGCGACCACCTGCCCGAATTGATCGCCCACGAGGACGTGCCCGCGCTGCTGGAGCGCCTGAGCGCGGTGGCCCCCAAGCTCGCCGCAGCCCTCGAAAAGGCCTACAGCCACAGCCTGCTGCTGAAGATCTTCCGCGTGCTGCTGGCCGAGAACGTGTCCCTGAAGGACATCGTGCCGATCGCCACCACGCTGCTCGAGAACGCCGAAGCCACCCGTGACCCGATCCTGCTCGCCGCCGAGGTGCGCTGCACGCTGCGCCGCCAGCTCGTCGCCGCGCTGGCCGGCCCGAGCGGCGAGATGAAGGTCTTCAACCTGGGTGGCGAGCTGGAGAACATGCTGCTCGGCTCCCTGAACCAGGCCCGCCAGGGCGGCAAGGCGGCCCTCGACAACTACCCGATCGACCCCAACCTGCTGGCCCAGCTGCAGTCCAACATGCCCCAGGTGCGCGAACAGATGAAGCAGCAGAACGTTCCGCCGATCCTGCTGGTGATGCCGCAGATCCGCCCGCTGCTTGCCCGCTACGCGCGCCTGTTCGCGCCCGGCCTGTCCGTGCTGTCCTACAACGAGATCCCGGAGCAGCGCGAGGTCAGCATCGTCGGCTCGCTGGGCTGAGCCCTGCCCCACCGCGGGCGGCCCGGCCGGGCGTCCGCATATGTTTTGCAGAATTTCTTGGTTCCGCCCACGGCCGGGTGGAAATAGATTTGGCAGCCGGACCGCCCCTGCGCGGCCGCACCCGATCCACCAAGGAGTCTCCCCATGGCCGCAGCCACCGCATCCCACCTCAACCCGCTGGCGCGGGATTTTCTCGCCCGCCTGCCGCAGGAACCCGTCCCCGGCAAGCAGTTGCACCGCACGGAGAACGGCACGGTGGTCGGCGACTGGTTCGGCTTCGAGCTGTCGAGCGCCTTCCAGCCCATCGTCGATGCCACCACCGGCGCCGTCGCCGGCCGCGAGGCCTTCCTGCGCAGCCACGGCCCGGACGATGACGGGCTGTCGCCGTGGACGCTGTTCTCCGCCGCTGCCGAAGATGCCCGCCTGATCGCCCTCGACCGCCTGGCGCGCACCGTGCATCTGCTCAACGCGCTGGCCGCCGGCAACGATGCGCCCCTCTTCCTCAACGTGCACGGCCGCCTGCTGGCCGCCGTCGGCGACGACCACGGTCGCGCCTTCCGCCGCGTGGTGGATGCCCTCGGCGTACGTCCGGACAGCATCGTCATCGAGACGCCGCCGGAAGCCAGCGCGCAGCCCGACCTGCTGGCCTTCGTGCTGCGCAACTACCGCAACAACGGCTTCCGCGTGGCCGTCAACGTGGAGTCCGCGGCCCAGTGGCAAGCCATCGCCAACACCGTGTGGCCGCAGTTCGTAAAGGTGGACCGGCGCAAGCTCGGTTACGGCGTCGAAGCCCACGAGCGCCTGAAGTGGCTGGCCGCCCTGCGCGAGGACGCCCACATCATCGTCACCCACGTGGAAGAGCCCGCACCTGAACTGGCCACCGAGCATGTGCTGCTGCAGGGCTACGCCTACGGCCATCCGGTGGGAGCTACGGCATTCGCGCAGGAACAGCAGGCGAGCAACGGCTGATCTGGCGAATCCTTGGGAGGCCTACCGTTGGGGCGCGGCGCGTCCTCGTCAGGCTCGGACGGCGAGGCCCAAACCTCGCCCCGCCCCGGGACAGACTCCTCGCCTCAGGCGTGCAGCCAGCGCCGGTGCAGGCTGCGGGCGGCGTGGTCGAGCAGGTAGCCGAGGAAGCCGATCACCAGGATCGCCGCCATCAGGTCCGAGTAGGCCAGGCGGTCGCGGGAATCGAGAATGAAGTAACCCAGCCCTGCCGACACGCCGAGCATCTCCGCCGGCACCAGCACGATCCAGATGATGCCGATGGCCAGCCGCACGCCGGTCAGGATGTGGGCGGTGATGCCCGGCAGGATCACCCGCAGGATCGTCTCGCTACGTGTGGCCGACAGGCTGCGCGCCAGCAGCAGCCAGTTGGGGTCGAGCTGGGCCACGCCCGACGCGGTGTTGAGCAGGATCGGCCACACCGCCGCGAAGGCCAGCAGGAAGTACACCGGCGCATCGCCAACGCCCAGCACCATCACCGCCAGCGGCATCCACGACAGCGGCGAGATCATCCGCGCAAACTGGAACAGCGGCGTGGTGCTGCGCGAGAACCACTTCGACAGCCCGGTCAGCACACCGAGGGGAATGCCCAGCACCAGCGCGATGGCGAGGCCGATGCCGACCCGCTGCAGGCTGATGCCCACGTGGGTCCACAGGTCGCGCCCCTGCAGCAGTTGCAGCAGCGCCTCGAAGGCCGGTAGCGGCGCGAAGCTGGCCGCCACCGGCGTCTGGGACGCCAGCCAGCCGGCGCCGACAGCCCACAGCAGGGCCGCCGCCAGCAGGCCGGTGAGCGGAAGCAGGAGATTCGCCACCATCACACCGCCAGCACTTCCTTGCGCAGCAGGTCGGCCGGCAGCCCGAAGGCGGACGGCCCGCCGACTGCGGCGATGGCCTTGCGCACGAAGCGGTCGTCCACCAGGTCGCGGGCGGCGAAGCGCGGGTCGAGCTTGGCCAGGAAGGCGTTGTCTCCCTCCACCTTGGTCTTTTGCAGCACGCGCACCAGCTCTTCGGTGTAGGACGGGAAGGGATAGGGCTGGAAGTCGATGCGCCGCTGGTACCAGCCCTTGTTGCGCGCTGCGCCGCTGGCCTCGTAGCTGGCGTAGTCGGTGGTCGCCAGCACCTTGGCGAGCACCTGCGGGCTGTGCGGCGTGTAGCGGTTGTCGTCGGCGCTCGACAGCAGCTTGGCAGCGTCGAGCTGATTGCTGCGGGTCCACAGCTGGGCCTTGACGATGGCGTTAGTGACGCGCTGGGCCCACTCCGGGCGCTCGGCGATGTCCCGCTCGGCGAGGAAGGTCACGCAGCAGGCGTGGTTCTTCCACACGTCGCCGGACAGGCGCAGCACCTTGCCGACGCCGGCGGTCTCGGCCAATGCATTGAAGGGATCGGCGACGATGAAGCCGGCGATGGACTTGCCGGCCAGCGCCGACACCATCTCGGCCGGCGGCAGCACGATCAGGTTTACCTCGTTGCGGGCCAGGCCCGCGTCCCGCGCCTTGGTCACCGGCACCAGGCCGTTGGCCTGCAGGATCTGCTGCAGCAGCACGTTGTGGATCGAGTACCAGAACGGGATCGCCACCGTCTTGCCGCCCAGCTCGGCGACGCTGTTGATGCCCGGCGCCACCGTCAGCGCCGAACCGTTCACGTGGTTCCAGGCGACCACCTTGGCCGGGAAACGCGTGCCGTAGCGCACCCACAGGGTCGCCGGCGACAGCAGGTGGATGACGTTCACCTGGCCGGCAACGAAGGCCTCGACGATCTGCGCCCAGCTGCGGAACAGGCGCGGCTTCTCGACACGCAAGCCTTCCGCCTCGAACAGCTTGCGGCCGTGGGCGACGAGCAGCGGCGTGGCATCGGTGATCGGCAAGTAGCCGATCTTCACCGGCAGGTCGCTGCCGGCGCCCTGGGCCAGCGCGTCGCCGGCCGACAGGAGCGGCGCCGCCACGCTGGCGGCGGTGAGCGCCGACAGGCGCAGGAAGTCGCGGCGGCTCAGGCCGCAGCCGCAGTCCGGCGACTGGCAGATATGGATGGAACGGGAATCGGGTCGGTAATCCATGAAGACGGTCTCCGGTGGGAATTTCAGATCAATGCGCGGTCGAACGCAGTTTTATTGGCTGCTGTGGCGCAACGCCGCGAGGATGGCCAGGCGCAGCGCGGAGACGGCCTCGGGGAAATCCTCCCGCGGGCGCGGGATGTCTACCGTCCATTCCTGCACCAGCCGGCCCGGCCGGCCGCCCATCAGCACGATGCGGTCGGCCACCAGGATGGCTTCGTCGATGTCGTGGGTAACCAGCAGCACCGCCGAATGCCAGCGGTGCACCACGTCCACCAGCAGCGCCTGCATCTCGGCGCGGGTGATCGCATCGAGCGCCGAGAAGGGTTCGTCGGCGAACAACAGCTCCGGCTGGCGCGCCAGCGCACGGGCCAGCGCCGCGCGCTGGGCCATGCCGCCGGACAGCTGGGACGGGTAGGCCGCCTCGCGGCCGGCCAGCCCCACCGCGTCGATGGCGGCGGCCACGCGCTCGGCCAGCTCGGCCCTGGCGGCCTTCGGCTGGTGCGCGAAGTCGAGGCCGAAGCCGACGTTGCCGGCCAGGTTCAGCCACGGCAGCAGGCTCGGCTGCTGAAACACCAACGCGCTGCGCGGATGGGGTTCGGCCAGCGCCTCGCCGAGAAAGCGTACCTCCCCCGCCGCGGGCTTTTCGAGGCCGGCCAGCACGCGCAACAGCGTGGACTTGCCGCAGCCGCTGCTGCCCAGCAGCGCGACGATCTCCCGCCGGCGCACCGTCAGCGAGACGCCGTCGAAGATGGTGCCGACGCCGGCGTGGGCATAGGACAGGCCACGCCCTTCCAGCACCGCCGGCGCCAGGCCGGCCGTGGTGATCGCAGCTTCCGCCTGCGGGCTGTTCATGCGGCCCTCAAGGCGGCCTGGCGTTCCAGCTCGCCGTGCAGCTGGGTCAGGCTCGGCGTGACGACCGGTACGAAGGCGGCCTCCAGCCAACGCCGCGCGAAAGCGCCGGTGGTCGCCAGCAGGTAGGCGCGGCCGCCGGTGGCGTCCAGCTCCAGGTCGGCCGCCTCACGGACGATGCCGGCCAGGCGGATGCGGATACGGAACAGCGGCGCCGCCTGAACTGCAAAACTTCCGTCGGCAAGGCCACTGCGCAATGCAGAGATGGCGTCCGCCAGATCGGCTTCGATGCGGTCGATGCGCACCTGCAGCCCGGCCCGAGCGGCGCTGCCGCTGGCCTTCGAGGCCGCCAGGCTGGCCCGCGCCAGACCGATGGACATGCCGCACTGCAGGCTCAGGAAGGCCGGCCGCACCCGCGGCAGGAAAGCCCGCGCGTCGGCGGCGATCAGCTCGCCCGCCCCCGAGGCCACGCCACGGATGTCGATGGCCGCGGTGTTGCTGCCGCGCAGGGCCAGCAGTTCCAGGTCGTCGCTGCGCACCGCGCCGGGCGTATCGTGGAACAGGGCAACCACCGCCGGCGGCTGGCCGTCGGTCGGCTCCACCGCGGCCGCCACCACGTAGCCGCTGCGGCGCAGGTTGGTGACCCACGGCAAGCGGCCGTCGAGCGCCCAGCCGTCCGCCACCGGCGTCGCGGCGACGGACAGGCTCTCGATGCCCGACAGGTACTTCATGGCGTTGGACAGGCCGGTCGCGCCGGCCAGCTCGCCGCTCAGCAAGGCTGGCAGCGTGCGTTCGCGCAGCGCCGTGTTGTCGCTGTCGAGCAGATAGCCGATGAAACAGCGCTGGCCCCAGAAGACGAAGGCGGCGGTCAACGAATGTTCGGCGACACGAGCAATGGCCTCGACGGCATCCCAGGTGGAGCCGCCGCAGCCGCCGAGTTCGACCGGCACACCGCTGCGGAAGAAGCCGGCGGCACCGAGCACCGGCACCACTTGGTCGGCGTGGCTGGCGTCCCGGTCAAGGGACGCCGCGTGGGCGACCACCCAGGCCAGCGCGTCGTCCTGGCTGCGGATCGTCTGCGTCATGCTTCCAGCGCTCCCGGTCGGTAGGCTTGCAGCTCGGGGTTGATGCCGGTGCCGGCCAGGTTGTTGGCGAAGTTGCACAAGGTCGCCAGGCTCACGCCGAGGATCACCTCCAGCACCTGCTGCTCGCCGAAGCCGGCCGCCAGGAAGTCGGCCAGCTCGCCCTTGCCGACGTTGCCGCGGGTCAGGATCACCGCGCGGGTGAAGGCCACCAGCGCATCGACGCGGGCGTTGCCGGTGCTCGCCCGTTCCTGCAGCGCACGCACCAGGTCCCGCTCGAGGCCGGCCTTCTTGAGGGCGATGGCGGTGTGCCCGGCCACGCAGAAGTCGCAGCCATGCACGCTGGCGGCGGTGATCTGCACCACTTCCCGCTCAGCCAGGCTGAGGCTGGCGCGGGCGTTGATGCCGGACACCGTGAGGTAGGTTTCGAGGGCCGCCGGCGCATTGGCCAGCACGCCGATCAGGTTGGGCAGGAAGCCGTTGTTGGTGATCACCGTGTCGATGAAGGCGCGGCTGCCCTCGGGTGCAGTGGCGGGGGTATGGACGGTCAGGCGGGTCATGAAAATCTCCACAGCAGCGTTCGTGATGGGCACATTCTCCCCATCGAGCGGGCCGCCCTCTATGCACGAACGTCGCGGCTTTTTGCTCTTTCGTCTAACGGTGAGCGTGTGGCAACGGATTGCGGCGCGCGCGCTGGAAGGCGCCCGGCTGCTCGCCGATCACTTTCTTGAAGGCGCGGGTGAAGGCCGCCTGGGAGTAGTAGCCGACGTGCTCGGCGGCGCGCAACACGCTGTCGCCGCCCTGCAGCCGGCGCGCGGCGATCTTCATGCGCACCTGCAGCAGGAACTGGGCTGGCGGCTGGCCGCTGGCCTCGACGAAGTGGCGGCAGAAGCTGGCCCGCGACATGCGTGCCACGCGGGCCATGTCCTCGATGGACCAGGGCTTGCCGGGCTCGCGCAGCAGGTCGTCGAGCAGCGGTGCGAACTCCGGCCGCCGCGCCACCGCCAGCAGGCCGGCGGCCACATCGTCACGGCGCGCGACCTCGCGGATCACGTAGAAGAACAGCAGCTCGGTGAGCCGCTCGATCAGCGGCGACGGCGCATCGTCGCCCCGCTCCGCCTCGGCGAGGATCAGGTCGAACAGCGGTGCCACCGCCTTCAGCGCGGCGGAATCGGCGCGGATCAGTACATAGTCGGGAAAGGCGCCACGGAACAGCTCGCCGAGCAAGCCACGGAACTGGAAGAAGCCGCAGGCCAGCCCGCAGGCGCCGTCCAGCGCCGGCACCATCGGCTGCATGTCGCAGGGCTGGAAGGCCGGCCCCGCGTCGGGCTCGGGCGTCAGGCAATGGGGAATGTCCCGCAGCAGGAAGACCCCTTCCCGCTCGCCGAGAACGATCGGCGCCTGGCCGTCGAGGTGGAGGTAGGACTGGCCGCGCAACACCAGATGGAAGCTGGCCCTTTCCCGCCCGGCCGTGGACGCCCGCCACGGCCCGCAGTACTGGCCCACGTGGAAGACCGTGGCGTCCAGTTCGAGCCCACTGACCAGCCAGTGCGCAAGACGATCGGTTTCGGTGTTCATGGGTTCGTGATCCGGCTTGAGGTGGCCCCAAGTGTTGCCAAGGCCAATCGGAAAACGAACCAATTAAAAGTGCTTTGCTTATCGCCGTGGGCGGGAATGGGGGGCGCCCCACAAGCCCACCAGCATCCCGACCACCAGCGCCAGCGCTGACGAAGAACCGAAGCCCAGGGACACCACGGCCGGCCCCGGACAGTAACCGGCCAGGCCCCAACCCGCGCCGAACAACGCACTGCCGACAATCAGGCGGACATCGATGGCCCGCTTGGGCGGCAGGCACACCGGCAGCCCGGACAAAGTAGCCCCACGACGGGCGATGAGCATCACGCCAACCCGCGCCGCAGCGATACCGCCGACCATTACCAAGGCCAACGACGGATCCCAGGCGCCGAAGATATCCAGGAAACCCAGCACCTTGGCCGGATCGGTCATTCCGGACAGCAACAGACCGACGCCGAACAAGAGGCCGGACACCAGCGCGCCAATCAGCCCAAGCGCGCGGGCGCCCGCCGCAGCCGGCGCTGCCGCTGCCGCTGCAAGCGGGGCATGTTCATTCATCTGCGAAACGCTCATGCTGCCGCTCCCGCCAGACCGTGGCGCAACACGAAAACCACCACGATTGCCGTGCCCATGAAGACCGCCACGGCCGCGAGCGAACGCAGCGACAGACGCGCCAGGCCACATACCCCATGACCGCTGGTGCAGCCGTTGGCAAGGCGGGTACCAACCCCGACCAGCAGGCCCGCCAGCATCAGGAACCGTGCGTCCGGCGCCCCCACCACAGCCGGCGGGACGCCGACGCCGGGGGCAAAGAAGTGCAGCACAAGCGGCGCGAGCAACAAACCCGCCACAAAAACGAAACGCCAGGCTCGATCGCCTGGCGCCCGCAACAAGCCGGCCAGAATGCCGCTGATACCGGCAATCCGACCATTGATCGACAACAAGACGGTGGCAGCCAGCCCGATCAGGGCCCCGCCTCCCAATGCAGACCATGGCGTGAAGGCCTGCCAGGCAATACTCATTGGATACCTTTTCTACATTTGGGCATGCGACCCGCTTCCTTATTTGAGCCGATGACAGCCCACAGGAGAGTGAAGCGCGCTCACCCACTACACGTACATCAATCGACGAGCCGGCAACTCCGTGTCGGAGCCAACCTCAAAGCGCCCAGGAATAACCCACCGTCAGCACATCCTGGCTCATGCGCAGGTCGGCCTCGCCGCCGCCGAAGCTGGCGGGGATGGATCCCGAGCCGGACACCGTGGCCCTGGGCACACGAGTGTAAGCCACGCTCCACTCGCCACCGGGCGTGCTCTTGAAGCTGGCGCCGAGGCTGTAATGATTACGCACCACGCCGGGGGCGAGGATGTTAACGAACGTCTGCTTATTCGGCACCGCCTGCTGGTTGCGACTGACACCCGCTCGCAGGGTCAGGCGCTCGTCCGCCTTGTAGATCGCACCGAGCTTCACGGTGGACACGTCGCGCCAGCCGAAGCCGGCACCATTGTCGGCACCCAGCTGGCCACCACTGAACAGCACCGATAGCGGATTGCCCACCGCCTTCACACTACTGTATTCGATGCGCTGCCAGTCCGCCGCCAGCGTTAGCGCCGGCAAGGCCTGCCAGGCCACACCCACGCCATAGTTGGCTGGCACGTCGAAACCGCCACCGCCCTCGAACAGCCCCTTGTAGCGGCCGAGCTCGCCCGTTTCAATGCGCGATGACCAGCTCGCCCCGAGCTTGACGGTCGGCAGCACCTCGCCGATCCAGCCCAGTTTGATACCGACGCCGGTGGAGCTGTCATGGCCACGATCGGTCACCGATCCCGGGTTGGACGAGACCACCGGATTGTCGAAAGCCCCCAGCCCGCGGGCCGCAAAGCGCTGGTAGGCAAAAGTTACCGCGGCGCCGATCGAATGGCTGGGCGTCAACCTATAGGCCACGGAGGGGGTAATGAACAGCTGGGACAAGTCGACACCGGCGCGGCCGCTGGAACCGAAGGCACCGAAGGGGTTGCTGCCGTAATCGGTATTCATGCCGCCATTGCCATACACCGCCACGCCCCAGCCCAGGTTGGGCGACAACTGACGGGCGTAGCCGAACTCGGGAATCAGGAAGTTGCTGGCGTCGTTGCCGCTGAAATCACCGTTGGCGCCGTATCCGTTACCGCGAATGGACGCACCGCGATCGGGACGGAACAAGGATACGCCGAGGTCGAGGCGGTCGCCGATCAGCGCCGTGCCCGCCGGATTGGCCGCGGCGGCAAGGCCGTCCTGCGGCAAGGCGATGGAAACACCGGCGACGCCCTGGGCGCGCACGCCGTAACCATGAGAGAAATAGCCGTTGGTGGCCGACGCGGCAAAGGGCCACGCCGCGGCCGCCAGGCTGGCAGCCAGAAGAGTCTTGCGCAAGTTCATGAGTTTGTTCTTCTGTAGAGGTGACCGGCGATCCGCCTGCCAGTGAGGTTCAGGGGCGGCGGATTTCTGCTTTTTCGGAATGCTCGATCAACGTCGAGGCGCTGATGCCGAAGGCGAAAGCCACCTTGAGCACCGTCGCCAGCGACGGTACTGCGTTGCCCCGCTCGACCTCGCCGGCATAGGAGCGGCTGAGGCCGGCCCGGTCGGCAAAGACCTCCTGGGACCAGCCCCGCGCCTCCCGCAACTGGCGGACGGCCAGCCCGAAGCGGCGGTTCAGCGCGGCCATGGGGCAGACCGTTCCTGGCCGGCGAGCGCATGCTGCAGGCCGGCCTGGGTGATATGGCTGCCCGGCGGCACGCTGTGGGTCAGCCACACGTTGCCGCCGATGCTGGAGCCTTCGCCGATGGTGATGCGGCCGAGGATCGTCGCGCCGGCGTAGACCACCACGTCGTCCTCGAGCACCGGATGGCGCGGCATCCCCTTCTCCAGGCTGCCGTCGGCCCCCACCGGAAAACGCTTGGCACCGAGGGTCACTGCCTGGTACAGGCGGACCCGGTTGCCGATCACCGCCGTCTCGCCGATCACCACGCCGGTGCCATGATCGATGAAGAAACTGTGGCCGATCCCGGCGCCGGGGTGGATGTCGATGCCGGTGGCCGAGTGGGCCAGTTCGGCGACGATGCGCGCGATCAGCGGCACACCGAGCGAATACAGGCGATGGGCGATGCGGTGGTGAATGACCGCCAGGATGCCCGGGTAGCACAGCACCACCTCATCCACGCTGCGGGCCGCCGGGTCGCCGAGGAAGGCGGCCTCGACGTCGGTGTCGAGCAGCGCCCGCGTGGACGGCAACGTCGCCGCGAACTCGCGGACTACCTGGATGGCCTGGCGGCGGATCGCCTGCTCGTCCACATCGCCGTGGCGGGCCTGGTAGGCCAGTTCGAGGCGGACCTGTTCGAGCAACCCGTTCAGCGCCGCATCCAGCGTATGGCCGACGTAGAAGTCCTCGCTCTCCTGGCGCAGGTCGGCCGGGCCGAGGCGCATCGGGAACAGAGCCCCGCACAGCTGTCCGACCACCGTGGCCAGCGCATCCCGGGACGGAAACTCGCGGCCACCGGCCTCGCGGCTACGCCCCTGGGCCTCGCGCCAGCGGTCACGCACGGCCCGCAGGCCGCCGACCACCGCGCCCAGGTCCCAGTGTTCGGCCGCCACGGATTCGTCGTGCGTGCTCACGGGCTCGCGCGAGTTCATGCCGGCAGGCCTGCGGCGTCGAAGACGCCTTCGAACAGCACCGAGCTCAGGTAGCGCTCTCCCGAATCGGGCAGGATCACGACGATGGTCTTGCCCTCGTTCTCAGGCAGCTTGGCCAGGCGCACTGCAGCAGCCACGGCAGCACCGCTGGAAATGCCGGACAGGATGCCTTCCTCGCGGGCCAGGCGGCGCGCGAACTCCACCGCCTCTTCGTTGCTGACCTGCTCCACCGAATCCACCAGCGACAGGTCGAGCACGCCCGGCACGAAGCCGGCGCCGATACCCTGGATCTTGTGCGGGCCGGGCTTGAGCGGCTCGCCGGCGCGGGCCTGGGTCAGGATCGGGCTGGCCGACGGCTCCACGGCCACCGACTGGATAGCCTTGCCGCGGCCCTGCTTGATGTAGCGGCTGACGCCGGTGATCGTGCCGCCGGTACCGACGCCGGACACGAAGATGTCCACCGCACCGTCGGTGTCGTCCCAGATCTCGGGGCCGGTGGTGCTTTCATGGATAGCCGGGTTGGCCGGGTTCTTGAACTGCTGCAGCAGCACGTACTTGTCCGGATCGGAGGCGGCGATCTCCTCGGCCTTCGCCACCGCCCCGCTCATGCCCTTGGCGCCCTCGGTCAGCACCAGCTTGGCGCCATAGGCGGTGAGCAGCTTGCGGCGCTCGATGCTCATGGTCTCGGGCATGGTCAGCGTCAGCGGAATGCCCTTGGCGGCGGCGACGAAGGCCAGTGCGATGCCGGTGTTGCCGCTGGTCGGCTCGACCAGTTCCTTGCCGGGACCAAGCAGGCCGCGCTTTTCGGCGTCCGCCACCAGCGCTGCGCCGATGCGGCACTTCACGGAGTAGGCCGGATTGCGCCCTTCGATCTTGGCCAGCACCGTGGCGGGAGCACCATCAGTGATGCGGTTGAGCTTGATCAGCGGGGTGTGGCCGATGGACTGAGCGTTGTCCGCGTACCATTTCGACATGGGAAATCTCCTTGGATCAATCGGTTTGAATAGGTGAATGTCTTTGCTGCACTGCGGAGCACACTACGCCCACCGACTTGGGCAGCGAACCAACAATAATTCAGTAGGTTTGCAACCCAAATCGAATAAGCATTTCATTGTTGTGACTATATGTACTCAGTGGGACAACTCTGTGAACACGTCCCAGTTGAAGCGGGTGCGATGGCGCAGACGGGCCAGCGCACCACGCTTGCCGCGGTTGGTGACCTTTCCATCGTCGATGCTGCCGAGCGGCAGGCCGGTATAGGAATCGCGCAGCGCATTGAGCAACACCAGGCCCTGCGGCCACGGGCCGTGCCCCGATTCGATGTTGATGTGCCCGGCCAGGCCGACGTCGATGAACAGGCTGCCCCAGCTGTCCGCCCAGTGGGCCGTCTGCTCGATGCTGGCCCAGGGGTCGTTGCCGCTTGCCACGACCATGCTCGGCACGCCGATCGGCGAAGCCGGAATCCACTCGGCCAGTCCGCTCTTACAGGCGATGTCGCGCGGATCGCGCAGGCCGAAGGCGGTGAAACGGTCGGGGTCCGGCGGCGCCACCAGCAGCAGGCCGGCAACCCGCTCCGGGCGATCTGCCGCCGCCACGACCGAAGCCAGGCAACCATAGCTGTGGGCGACCAGCCACACCACGCCGGCGGCCTCGTCGATTTCACGTCGGACTTCCGTGGCCCAGCGGGCCAGCACGGGGACATCCCAGTCGATGTGGCGCACCCGGCGCACATCGGGCAATTGTTCTTCCAGCCAGGTCTGCCAGTGGCCAGGGCCGCTGTTGTTGAGTCCGGGAACGATCAGGGTGGTTTGCAGCACGCGAACGCTCCTGCAAAAGGCGGCCTCGCGGCGCCTTGATGAAAAAAACGCCAGGCTTTGGGGGCCTGGCGTGGTTCCGGTGTCGTCCGGCACTAAGGCCGGAACGCCCTCGCCTGTTACTTGATGCTGATCTGGTCGAACACACCGCCGTCGGCGAAGTGGGTCTTCTGGGCCTTGGACCAGCCGCCGAAGACCGAGTCGATGGTGAACAGCTTGACCGGCGCGAACTGCTTGGAATACTTGGCGGCGACCTTGGCATCGGTCGGGCGGTAGTAGTTCTTGCCGGCGATGTCCTGGCCTTCCGGCGAGTACAGGTACTTCACATACTCCTCGGCGACCTTGCGGGTGCCGCGCTTGTCGACCACCTTGTCGACCACAGAGACGGGCGGCTCGGCCAGGATGGACAGGGACGGGGTGATGATGTCGAACTTGTCCGGACCAAGCTCCTTGACCGCCAGGTAGGCTTCGTTCTCCCAGGCGATCAGTACGTCGCCGATGCCGCGCTCAACGAAGGTGGTGGTCGCGCCGCGGGCGCCGGAATCCAGCACCTTCACGTTACCGTAGATCTTCTTCACGAAGTCCTTGGCGGTGGCGTCGGTGCCGCCCGGCTGCTTGAGAGCGTAGCCCCATGCGGCCAGGTAGTTCCAGCGGGCACCGCCGGAGGTCTTCGGGTTCGGGGTGATCACCTCGATGCCGGGCTTGGCCAGATCGTTCCAGTCCTTGATCTTCTTGGGGTTGCCCTTGCGGACCAGGAAGACGATGGTGGAGGTGTAGGGCGAAGCGTTGTGCGGCAGGCGCTTCTGCCAGTCGGCCGGAACCAGCTTGCCGTTTTCGTAAAGGGCGTCGATGTCGGCGGCCAGGGCCAGGGTCACCACGTCGGCCTCGAGGCCGTCGATCACGGAGCGGGCCTGCTTGCCGGAACCACCATGGGAAGCCTTGACGGTCACGTCTTCCTTGGTCTTGGCCTTCCAGTACTTGGCAAAGGCGGCGTTGTAATCCTGATAGAGCTCACGGGTCGGGTCATAGGAAACGTTCAGTAGCGTGACGTCGGCGTGAGCCAGGCTGGAAAGGCCGAGAACGAGGGCGAGAGACAACAGCGAGCGGCGGGCAAAGCGCGATTTCATTGGGCTTCCTATTAATTAACGATGAGTGAAACTGAGTCTAGAGACGAAGATTCGAATGACGAACCAAGAAAAATTTGTTTGCTTATTCCTGCTGCGGTGAATTCCTAATCAGGGATTTGCCACAGCAGGAAACGCAGTAGATATGCTCAGCGGGACACGCTGGCCTGGCCGATGGCGGTACGCAGATCGTTCAACGTGACGACACGCGGGCCGTGCAGCGCGGCGATCTGCTCCACATCCAGCCCGAGTTTGCGGATGTTGTCGTAGAGGTTCACCGAGTACGGGTTGGGACTGCTCGGCGGCGGCACGTTGGCGGCCGTCGGTGTATAGGCGTCGGCCTCGATGAGGATCTTCTCGGCGGGCAGGTAGATCAGCGCGAAAGCGTCGCTGTGGCCGCTGCCGGCGATGCTGTGGATCTCGATGCGGCGCTTGCCGTCGGTCAACACACGCTTGCCCTCCACGGCAGCGAACTGGGCGTTCTTGTGGGACTTGGCCAGGCTGTCGGGGTTGATGCTGCGCTGCGCGCCCCAGATCTTGCGGTAGTAGGCCACGTTGGCAGCCGGCGTGACGATGGTGGCGCCTTCATTGACGAAGGTGCGTAAGCCGCCGGAGTGATCGAAGTGGGCGTGGGTGTTGACCAGGAACTTGATCGGTTTGCCGGGGATGGCCTCCTTGACCTTGGCGATCACGGCCACAGAACGCTCCTCGTTAAGCGGCGCCTCGACCACCACCACGTGGTCCTTCTGCTCGATGGCCACGCTGTGGTGGGTGCCGCCGGTCAGGTACAGCACGCCTTCGGCGAGCTTGGTCACCGTCACCGTCGGCACGGCGGGCTTGGCGCCCGCCACCTCGGCCGGCACCGGCAGATCGACGGCCGGGTTGGCCTTCACGTCGCTGATCTGCAGGTCGAGCACCGGATAGCCGCCCTGCACGCGCTCGATCTGGGATGGGAAATACAGGTTGCCAAAGTTGCGGTAGCCGAAGAAACGGGTCTCGACGAGGGTGTCGCCGAGCACCGGACTGTCGATCCAGGTGCGTACCTTCACCACCTGGTTGGCGGCGTTGATGACGCCGACGAAACGGTAATGGCCGTCGACGGTGAAGCTCACCTCGGCCTCGCCGGCCTTGACCACGCTCCTGGCGTTGTTGGCCTGCGCCGCGCGCAGGAAGCCCTGCGGCGTGGACCAGATCTCGGCCAGCCGCTCGGCGAGCGCCGTCGGCTGCGGGGTCGGAGCCGGATTGGCGGCATTGCCGGTGGGCAGGTTCCAGGCATGGGCGCCGCTGACGTACTGGTTGACCTTCTGCTCGACGGGGGCCGGGCGCAGGCGGCCCGGCTCGATGGTCTGGCTGCGGGTGATCTGCACCCGCGCGCTGGCGCTGTCGTAGTTGAAGTCGGCGGCGTAACGGCTGACGTCGAAACGCGGCCAGGCCAGCGTGGGATTCGGCGCCTGGCCGAACTGGAACCACTGGCCCGTTCCGGTCAGGGACAGGGAATGAGTGTCCGCCGCGCCCAGGGCCTTGACGGCCCCTTCCAGGCTTTGTGCCGCCGCCGGCATGCTGGCGGCGAGAGACAGGGCGGCGGTGACACCGATGACGGGAAGTACGACCTTGCGCATGAAACCCCCTGAACATGAGCCCGCAGGCGGGCCTTATCGAGTGAATGATGTTCAGGCTTCGGCAAGAAGCATACCCAGGCCCGGCAGCCACTCGTGAGGGGTGCGGCGGAGCTTTGTTTCTTCAGGGGTTTCTGGCCCACGCTGCAAGCTGAGTGCAAGCTTTTGCAGAAAGGACTACGGGCTGCCGGATGTTTCGCATCCAGCAGCCCGTGGTGGAATTACAGCAGGCAATGGGGAATTCCGGGCAGCCGCGCCGGAAACCGCAAATCAGATCTCGAACCAGCCCGGCAAGGCACGGCGGTAGCGACGGACCTCGACGAGGGTCGTCGGCACCAGATCGGTGAGGATCTGCCACAGGTGTTCGCGGCCCTGCCGCGGCGAACCGACGGCAGCGATGTTTAGGGTCTCCCAGGCGTGCCAGTTGACGTGCTCCATCTCCTCCTTGTCCGTCTCCGGCATGTCGCGGGCGCTAACGCGCATCACCTCCAGGCACTCGACGATCTTCTCGTGCAGGGACGGCGAGGCGAACAGGGACTCCCGATCCCGCCCAGCGGCGCAGCGGACGATCGCCACGCCGGCGTCGTGCAGGTTTCCGAGCAACGCGCTGCGCAACACGGCATTACCAACCTGGGGAGGCGTTGCCGCGCTGGCGCGGCGGGGAACGGGAGAATTGCTCATGTCGATCTTTCCTGTAATACAGCCGGACCAGCCGGGGCCCGCATTCTCGTCCTAATGTATGTACGAAATATGACTCGGCACACGGCTGTTCGTAAGCAAGGATTGCACTTCGCCGGAGTGGAATTCGGCCAGGAAGCGCCGGATCGCCGGCTCGAAGCGCCCGGCGTCGATCAGGAAACCGTCGTGGCCGTGCTCGGAATCGATGGCGATCAGGCTGGCCCGCGCCAGCTGGCTGACCAGCGCGAGCTGATCCTCCGGCACGTAGAGCGCATCCGACGGCACCGAACCGACCAGCACCGGCTGGCGGATCTGCTCCAGCGCCAGCCGGCAGCCGCCCCGTCCGCGCCCGATGTCGTGGGTATCCATCGCGTCGAGGAGCACCCGGTAGCTGTGCGCATCGAAGCGGCGGGTCAGGCTGTCGCCGTGATGGCGCACCCAGCCCTGCACGGCCAGCGCATCCGGATCGGCGGCCCGCGCGCCGAAGATTTCCTCGGCGGCGCTGCGCCCGAAGCGCCGGCCCAGCGATGCCGGGCTGCGATAACCGACCATCGCCATCGCCCGCGCTGCGGCGAGGCCGGCCAGCGGCGGATCGGACGGATCGTAATGACCATCGCGGTACTTCGGGTCGGCCGCCAGCGCCAGGCGCTGGGCTTCGCTCCACGCCACGCACCACGGCGAATGGGCCGCCGAGGCGGCGATCGTCACCACCGCTCCGACCCGCTGCGGATCGAGCAGCGCCCACTCCAGCGCCTGCAGGCCGCCCATCGACCCACCGATCACGAAGCGGATGCGGCGGATGCCGAGGGCGTCGGCCAGCGCGATCTGCGCGCGCACCTGGTCGCGGATGGTGAGGCGCGGAAAACGCGCGCCCCACGGCCGCCCGTCCGGCGCCAGCGTTGTCGGCCCGGTGCTGCCGTAGCAACCGCCGAGCACATTGCTGCAGACGATGAACTGGGTCGTCGGGTCGAGCGCCCTGCCCTTGCCGAACAGCGGCGCCCACCAGTCGTCGGCGTCCGCCGAACCGGTCAGGGCGTGGCAGACGATGACCGCGTTGTCGGCCCGTGCCGACAGCTGGCCCCAGGTCCGGAAGGCAATCTGCGCTCCGGGCAGGCTCTCCCCCGACTCCAGCGCGAAGTCGCTCCCCATCTGGAACAGGCGGGTCTGATCGGACAGGCGCACAGCGCTCATGCCGCCGCTTCCAGTCCAGCCCGGCGCAGCGCGTGGTCGAAGTCGGCCTTGATGTCCTCGATGTGCTCGATGCCCACCGACACGCGGACCAGGTCCGGCCGCACGCCGGCACTCTTCTGCTCGGCCTCGGACAGTTGCTGGTGGGTGGTGGACGCCGGGTGGATCACCAGCGTCTTGGCGTCGCCGACGTTGGCCAGATGACTGGCCAGTTCCACGTTGTCGATGAAGGTCCGCGCCGCGTTGGCGCCGCCCTTGATGCCGAAGTTGAGCACCGCGCCGAAGCCGTTGCGCAGGTATTTTTTGGCCAGTTCGTGGTACGGGCTGTCTTCGAGGCCGTTGTATTCGACCCACGCCACCTGCGGATGGGCCTTCAGCCAGTGGGCCAGCTCAAGGGTGTTTTCCAGGTGACGCTGCACGCGCAGGGACAGGGTCTCGACGCCCTGCAACAGCTGAAAGGCGTTGAACGGCGACAGGCTCGGGCCGATGTCGCGCAGGCCTTCGACGCGAGCGCGGATCGCGAAGGCGATGTTGCCGAAGGGGCCGCCACTGCCGAACACTTCCCAGAAATTGAGGCCGTGGTAGCCCGGCGCCGGCTCGGTGAATAGTGGGAACTTGCCGTTGCCCCAGTCGAACTTGCCGGAATCGACGATCACCCCGCCGATCGACGTGCCATGGCCGCCGATCCACTTGGTGGCCGATTCCACAACGATGTCGGCACCGTGGTCGATCGGCCGGGCGATGTAGCCGCCGGCGCCGAAGGTGTTGTCGACGATCAGCGGGATGCCGGCCTCATGGGCGATCTGCGCCAACGCCTCGAAATCCGGGATGTTGAAGCGCGGGTTGCCGATGGTCTCCACGTACAAGGCCTTGGTGTTGGCGTCGATGGCCCGGCGGAAGTTCTCCGGGTCGTCGCCCTCGACGAACTTCACGTCGATGCCGAGGCGCGGCAGCGTGACCTTGAACTGGTTGTAGGTGCCGCCATACACGTAGCTGGTGGACACGATGTTGTCGCCGGCCTGGGCGATGGTGGTGATCGCCAGGAACTGGGCGGCCTGGCCCGAGCTGGTGGCCACCGCCGCAACGCCTCCTTCGAGCGCAGCGATGCGCTGCTCGAAGACGTCGGTGGTGGGGTTCATGATGCGGGTGTAGATGTTGCCGAACTCCTTCAGCGCGAACAGGCGCGCGCCGTGGTCGGCGTCGTCGAAGGTGTAGGACGTGGTCTGGTAGATCGGCACGGCGCGGGCATTGGTGCCCGGCGCCGGCTGCTGGCCGGCATGGACCTGCAGGGTTTCGAAGCGGTAGGCAGCTTTACGGTCGGTCATGGAAGCGCTCCTTGGTCTGTCTGTATCGGTCTGTTGTCGTTTCGTATGCCGGCCTGCTCAGGCCCACACGCCGCTGCGGCGGTCCTCGACGCGCTTGGCCTTGTGGGTGGCGCGGGGCAAGGTGTCGGGCGGCAGGATGGTCACCACCGCGCTGACGCCGGTGATCGACTTGAGCTGGCGGCCGAAGTGGTGGGCCAGTTCCTCGTTGCTGCCAGTGAATGCGGCGCTGCGCTCCAGCTCCACGGTGAGCCGGTCCAGGTGGTTCTCCCGCTCGACGATCAGCCGGTATTCGCCAGTCAGGTTGTGGTCGCGGCGGGCGATGGCCTCCACGTCGCTGGGGAAGAGATTGGCACCCTTGATGATCAGCATGTCGTCCAGGCGCCCATGCACGCCCTGCAGACGGATCGACGTACGCCCGCAGCCGCAGGGCTCGGACGTGAAGGACACGATGTCACCGGTACGGAAGCGCACCATCGGGCGGGCGCTCTTCTTCAACGTGGTCAGTACCAGTTCGCCGCGGCCGCCCTCTTCCACCGGCTCGTTGGTCTCCGGGTGGAGCACCTCGACGAGGATGTGGTCCTCGGCCCAGTGCAGGCCGTCCTTCTCCTCGCACATGCCGGCGCAGGAGCCGAAGATGTCCGACAGCCCGTAGTAGTCATATACCGAGGCACCCCACAGGTCCTCGATGCGCTGGCGGGTTTCCGGGATCGAGCCGCCGGGTTCGCCGGCCACGAAGATGCGCCGCACGGCGAGGTCCTTGCGCAGGTCGATGCCTTCCTTGATCGCCGTCTCGCCCAGGTACCAGGCATAGGACGGCGTGGTCCAGATCGCCGTCACCTGGAACTGGCGCAGGATGGCCAGCAGGCGTTCGGACGGCACGGTGCCGGCGTGGATCGACAAGGCACCGAGCTTCTGCGCACCGAGCACGCAGGGGCCGCCGACGAACAGGGAGAAGTTCAGGGAGTGGGCGTAGCGGTCCTCCGGACGCAGCCCGGACGACCAGAACTGGCGCGCCTCGTAGTCGATCCACTCGTCGAAGTCGGTGGCGCTGAAGGGTGAGGCCGTCGGCACGCCGGTCGAGCCGCTGGAGGCGGAGATATAGACGATGTCCCGCTCGGGCACCGCCACCAGGTCGCCGAAGGGCGGCAGTGCCAGCTGGCGCTCCCGCAGGGTCTGCTTGTTGATGAAGGGGAAGCGGCGAATGTCGTCGAGGCTGCGCACCTCTTCCGGATGCACGCCGGCCGCATCGAAGCTGGCCCGGTAGAACGGGGAGTTGTAATAGGCGTGATGCAGGTGCTTCTGCAGCAGCTGCAGCTTCAGAGCATCCCAATCAGCGCGGGACTGGGTTTCGAGGGCTTCGTCCCAGAAAGGGCGATGGCTTTGGGCGGGCGCGGAGGGGCGGGACATGATGCGGACCAACGAAATACGCGAAGGCCCGACTCTAGTCCCGCCCCTCCGGGGGCCCAACCAAGCAATTCTTATGAGCTTTGCAGCTGCATGCCGAATAGCTTTTCAGGTGCAGTACTGAAATCGCCCGTTTTTCAGCCCTGCCAGGGCTGGGCCGGCGAGCCGCTCCACGCCGTCTGGGCCGGCAGGCTTTCGCCCTTCATGACCAGGGTCAGCGGCCCGAGGCGCACGCCGTCGCCGATCCGGCTGTCGTACAGCACGGTGCCGCGTACGCCGACCGTCACCTGCGCGCCAATGTCGATGCGGCCGATCTTCATGATGCGGTCCTCGAACAGGTGGGTCTGCGGCCCCGACCAAGCATTCAGCTCGGCCTGATCGCCGATCGTCACGCAGTCGAACTCGGTGATGTCGGTGGTATCCATATAGACGCCGCGCCCGGTGCGCACACCGATCAGGCGCAGGACCACCGGCAGCATCGGCGTGCCGCGCAGGTATTCAAGAAAGTTGGGCACTGCGATGGATTCATAGACGCTGGTGACCGCCTCGCTGACCCACACGAAGGGCGTCCACATCGGCACGGCACGTGGCTGGTAGCGGCCGATCAGCAGCCACTTGAGCACCACCACCAGCAGGAAACCACCGATGCCGTAGCAGATGCCTGCCAGCGTCAGCTGCCAAGACAACTTGAACCAGTTCTCGTCGGCGGCGGCCGGCATGGCGGCCAGCACGATCACATAGCCGACGCCGATGATCAGCGACAGCGGAATCAGGATGCGCGCGGCCTCGACGATACCGCGGCCGATGCGCCGCCAGATGGACGGGCGGAAGGTCAGCGAATCCGGGAAGCCCATCACCTCTTCGCGGGACGGCAGCTCCAGCGCCGGCGAACCGAGCCAGGTCTGGCCGGAGGCCATCCGCTCGGTGGCGGGCGCCTTCGACTGCACGCCGAGCAGCACGCCCGGCGGCAGCGTGGTGCCGTCTGGCACATAGGCGCCGTTACCGACGAAGCTGCGCTGGCCGATCACCGTGTTGTCCACCGACATCCAGCCGGCGTCGATCTTCTCGTCGCCGAGCATCACCGCATCAGCGATGAAGGCCTCGTCGCCGAGGGTCAGCATGTCCGGCACGATGCCCATCGCGGTGGAGATTTCCGCATCGCGGCCGATCTTGGCGCCGAGCAGGCGATACCACACCGGCGCGTAAATCGTCGCGTACACCCCGTGCAGCACATTGAGGCTGGCCACCTGGATCTGGTTGGCCAGCCATTTGCGGCAATACACATTGCTGTGCACGGGCCAGGTGCCCGGCAGCAGGCGCGGCAGCACCAGCCAGCGGATGGCGGCAGCAATCAACGCGGTGCCGATGACCAGCACGCTACTGGCCGGCAGTGCCAACACCGTATAGCGCATGACCGCCCACAAATAGCTGTGGGCACCGGCGGCCGACGGATCGAAAGCACCGTCGTCGAGCGCATCGATCAGCACGAAGGTCGGGAAGATCGGCAGGAAGAACAGCAAGGCCGTCATGGCGGCACCCAGCCCGAAGAAGAGCGCTTCCAGCTTCCGGCGCAGGGCACTGACCGGGGGCCGAACCAGCCTTTCCTTATCCGTCAGGTGGCGCACGTAACGGGCCGGCGAACCGTCCCAGACTTCCCGCTCGCCGATCCGTCCCCCCCGCGGCAAGGCCGCCAGGCCTTCGATGCGGCCATGGGGCGCGATCGCCGTGTCGTCCTCCAACACCACGTAGGAGCCGACATTACTCTCCGCCCCGATGTCGATGGCGCCGACGATCAGCTCCCCGCCCTCGACGCGTACGTTCTCCAGGTTGACCTGGGAGCCGATGCTGGCGCCGTCGCCGACGGACAGCAGCCACGGCTGGCGGATCGTCACCGAGCCGATCACCACGTCCTCGCCGATACGCGCGCCCAGAGCGCGCAGGTAACCGCAATACAGGGAAGAGCCGGACAGCAGGTAGGCCGGTGCGGTCTGCTGCAGACGGTCGGCCAGCCACCAGCGGAAATAGGTCGCGCCCCACAGGGGGTAGCGCCCCGGGCGGATGCCGACCAGCAGGATCCGGCTGGCGACCACTGCCACGCCGAAAGTGACGAGGTAGGTGCCGAGGAAGACCAGCATCGACGCGCCCATCGCGCGCCACACGCTGTCTCCCGGATCACCGGTGAAGAAGTGATAAGTGAAGAACGGCGCCAGCCAGTTGAGGATGTGCAGGCCGATCATGAACGGCAGCGTCACCGCCTGCGTGAGGCCGCACAGGAAGCGCCGCAGCGGCGGCACCTGCACGAAGGGGCGCGAGCTGACCGCCGAGTGGCGGCGGGCGCCCTCCTCCATCGCCGCCGCAATGTCCTCCACCCGACGCTGGCAATACACGTCGCGCACGGTCATGCCGGCAAAACGTGGATCCGTCCGCAGTGCGGACACCAGGCGCGCGGCAAGCAGGGAGTGACCGCCGAGGTCGTTGAAGAAATCGCTGTCCCGGCGGATCGGAAGCCCTGGGAAGAAGCGGGCCAGGCCGGCGAACAGTACGACCTCCGCTTCGGTAACCGGCTCCTCCGACTCGGTCGCTGCGGTCGGCGCGCTCATCGGCATCGCACGCAAGGCCTTGCGGTCGATCTTGCCCGAGGTCAGGCGCGGGATCGTCTCGATCAGCTCGAAGTGGCTCGGCACCATGTAGGACGGCAAGGTCTCGCGCAGATGCGCGCGCAGGCCGGCCACGTCCAGCCGCCCGCTTTCCGCCGCCATGATGTAGGCGACCAGTTGTTCGAGTTCGCCGACCGGCTTGAGCACCACTGCCGCCGTCGCATTGACGAGCCGGCGGGTCAGCGCTGCCTCGATCTCACCCAGTTCGACGCGGAAACCACGCACCTTGACCTGGTCGTCGGCCCGCCCCAGGCACTCCACCCGGCCCTCCCCGTCGATGCGGGCCAGGTCGCCGGTGCGGTACAGGCTCGCCTCGTGGGGATGCTCCGCCCACGGATTGGACCGGAACTTCTCGCTGGTCAGTTCGGGCCTGCCCAGGTAGCCGGCGGCAACCCCCGGTCCGAAGATGCACAGCTCGCCGGTTTCGCCGGCCGGCAGCAGTTTCATGTCGGCGTCGACGACAAGCAAACCATAGTTGGGCAGCGGCCGGCCGATGGTCACCGCCTCACCCGGCCTAAGCGCAGTGATGCTGGCCGAGACAGTGGCTTCCGTCGGACCATAGGTGTTGAAGACCTGCCGCGACGGCGTCGCCCAGCGGTCGGCCACAGACTGGGGGCAGGCCTCGCCACCCAGGTTGATGAGCCGCAGGCCGGGCACATCGGTCGCGAAAAGCGCCAGCAGCGTCGGCACCGCATGCAGCACGCTGATGCCGTGCTCCTGCAGCGCCTTCGGCAAGGCATCCGGATCGGCGGTGATCTCCTGCGGCGCGATCCACAGGCTGGCGCCGACCAGATAGGCGATCCAGATCTCCTCGAAGGACATGTCGAAGGCGACCGAGAAACCCTGGTAGATCCGGTCGTCACCGCGAATGCCGAGCACCTCGTTCTCGCTGCGCAGGAAATGGCAGATCGCCCGCTGGCTGATCGGCACGCCCTTTGGGACGCCCGTCGACCCCGAGGTGTAGATCACATAGGCCGGATCGTCCGGGCTGGCGCCGCTCCGGCGGCGCAGGGGCAGCACGGCATCGCGCAACAGTTCCATCGGCGACCACGCCGGACATTCGATCGCGGGGCGCTCCCGCTGCGTGATCAGCCCGACACCCTGCGCATCCTTCAGGCACACCGCAACGCGTTCGGCCGGCGCATCCGCGTCGAAGGGCAACCAGGCGGCGCCGGTCTTGGCGATGGCCAGCTGGGCCACCAGCAAGTCCATGCCTCTGGGTAGCCACAGGCCGACGATGTCGCCGGGCGTCACACCCGCCTCGATGAGGTGATGCGCCATCAGATCCGCTCGCTCGTCGAGCATGCGGTAGGACAGGCGCTCGGTCCCCCAGATCAGGGCCGGGCGTTCGGGATGACGACCTGCGGTCGCCTCGAAAAGGTCCGCCAGGGTTTCTTCAGTGAGAAAATCCGGTCGGAGGGGGCCTTTGACAATCATTGGAGATCAGCAGAGTCGGTGACCCCCTGCCCACGTTCCGCAAAGCGGACGTGGCAACACGCAGTCGAAGCGCTCGGGCTCCAACTGCGGCAGGGAATCACGGGATGTGGATGCGGCAGGCGTTGTGCCAGGAAAAACGACACATGCTTATAGCAGAACCCCCTTGCAACTGACTGACCGGATGCCCGTACAGACAGTGACAGGAGGGAACAGCGGGAAGCGGGCATCGATAGCATCGCCAGTAAGCCGTATTTGCCGATTTCGGCAGTGGAAATGAAAATGGAGCAAAGTCGATTTTGACTTTGCTCCATTTTCATTTGAGTGCAAATAAAATTTCTATTTGCACTTGAATTGGTGGTCGGGGAAAGAGGATTCGAACCTCCGGCCCCTGCGTCCCGAACGCAGTGCTCTACCAGGCTGAGCTATTCCCCGACGCTTTACTGCTGAATTAGCGCTGTTTTGCTAATTCCCTAAAACAGAAGACGTTCATTTTACACTTAATTTCGACTTTGTAAAGTATTTTTTAAATACTTTTTAAATCTGCCGAAGCTCAGTATTTCCGTGCAACTGCGAAGGACGACAATTCTACCAACGATTCTTTAAAAATGGAAGAGGGAAGTTGATTAAGCGCATTAAGCGCGAGCTTGGCCTCTTCTTCAGCCACCTTACGGGTGGCTTCGATCGCACCGGATTCACGAATGGCACTCAGCACCGCTGCGAAGTCGTCCCGTCCGCCGGTCTCGATGGCCTTGCGTACACAGGCCGCCTGCTCGGACGTGCCGTGCTGCATGACGTGGATCAGCGGCAGGGTCGGCTTGCCTTCGGCCAGGTCGTCGCCAATATGCTTGCCGGTATCCGCCTCTTCGCCGGAATAATCCAGCACGTCGTCGATCAATTGGAAAGCCGTACCGATATGCATGCCGAAGGCAGCGAGGCTGTCCTCGAGTTCCTGTCCGACGCCACCCAGAATACCGCCGAGCCGGGCCGCCGCTTCAAATAGCTTGGCCGTCTTGTAACGGATCACGCGCAGGTAATCATCCACTGCGACGTCGGCGTTGTGGCAATTGAGCAATTGCAGGACTTCGCCTTCGGCAATCACATTGGTGGCGTCCGCGAGAACGCGCATCACCTTCATGTTGTCGGTGCCGACCATCATCTGGAATGCACGGGAATAAAGGAAATCCCCGACCAGCACGGAAGCCGCATTTCCGAACAGTGCATTGGCCGTCTTGTTGCCACGGCGCAATTCGGACTCGTCGACCACATCGTCGTGCAGGAGCGTTGCGGTGTGAATGAACTCCACGACCGCGGCCAATTCACGGTGGTAGCTGCCCTGATAACCGGCCGCACCAGCAGTAAACAAGACCATGGCCGGACGCAGTCTCTTGCCGCCGCTACCGATGATGTACTCGGCCACCTGGCGGATGAGGACCACGTCGGAGTAGAGGCGTTCCCTAATGACGGCGTCAAGCGCCTTCATGTCTTCGGCGATCGGCGCGTAAAGCTGCGTGAGAGACAAGACCATGCCCAGGATAGGAAAAACGCGATGGTAGGGGGCCGACCGCGGTGGCGTCAAGCCGGGCCGGTCAAGTAATTCACGACTCCGTCACAGGTGCGGACAGACGATCGGGACGGTCTGAAAACACACTGGAAACACCCCAATCCAGCAGGCGCCGAGCCTCCGCACGGGAGTTCACCGTATAGATCATCACCGCAAAACCCGCGTCGCATACGGCGGTGACATCGGCCTCAGTGACCCAGTGGCGTGACAGATTCAACGCAACGCAGGACAGTTGCCGCACGGTATCGAGGGCCGCTCGGGTATGGCGCTCCGCCAGCAAGGCTCGGGGAAGGTCGGGAGCTTCCTCGATGGCAGCCACGAGGGCATCAACGGAAAAGGAAGACAACAGAACCTGCTGGCCAGCAACGCCAGCGGCACTCAACATACGCCCGACGACCTGCCCGGTCTGCCTGTCATGGCCGGCAGCCGGCTTGATCTCCACATTGGCAGCCAACCCGAGACGCCGGCAGCTTTCGAGGGCCGCGGCAAAGGTGGGGATCGTCTCGCCGGCAAAAGCTGGATGGAAGCAACGACCGACATCGACGGCGGACAACTCCGCCGCGCTCAGCTCGGCAACCCTCCCCCCTCGACCGGCGGTGCGGTCCAACGTTTCATCGTGGATCAGGAAAGGCTGGCCATCCGCGGACAACATCACATCGAACTCGACGGCCCGACAACCGAGCCGGGCCGCAATCTCGAGCCCAGCCAGGGTATTTTCCGGCGCTAGCGCACCGCCGCAGCGGTGCGCTAGCAGCTCAGGCCACACCCAGCCGGCCATGGTCACTCAGACCTCGATCAGTCCAGCGCGCGCGAGCGCGACACGGCATTGTCGAGGGCTAGCTTGGACGGCTTGCGGTCGTCCCAGACGGACTCCAGCTCTTCCTCTATGATGCGGCGGACCGCTGCACGCTGCGGGTAGCTGCTCGCCCGGGACACGGAGCTCACCGGCTTGTGGGTCAGCTGCTGCACGCCGATGCGGATGGCCGCAAGGTCATCCGCCAGCAAGCGGCTTTCGGAAGCCAGCAGGCCTGCACGGTTGAGGGGCAGGTAACCCGCGGTGCGCTGCCATTCCACCTGACTCTCGCTGCTCAGCCAGAAGCTCACGAAACGGGCGATGGCCTTGTACTCGGCCGGCTTCTTGCCTGCGCCAATCCACATGGCCGGACCGTCAGCGAGGGTGTTCTGCGGCGCGCCGTAATAGTCTTCATGGTAAGGCAGCGTTGCCACACCAACCTCGAACCCGGCCTGGCGCTGCAAAGTCGGGAAGGCGGCGGAAGGTGCAGTGAGCACCGCGCACTCGCCCTTGGCGAAATGCTCGGTGGCTTCGTCGTCGCGGCCGAAGAGATGCAGGTAGCGGGCCTTCACCCACGAAGACAGCATCGCCACGTGCTTGACCTCGAGCATGCCGTTGATGGTCAGGCTGGCCCTCTTGCCTTCGGAGACGACCGGCTCGTTGTGCCAGGCGCTCATGTTCTCGACCAGAATCCAGGCCGGCTGGGCGGTGGTGTAAGGACAGGTGGCGCCGTGCGCAACCAGCTGGCCGAGGGCCTTTTGCAGCGCCTGCCAGGTCTTTGGCGCGTTATCCGGATCGACACCCGCGTCACGGAAGGCCTGCTTGTTGTAGAACATCACCGGAGTCGACAGACCGACCGGTAGGGCAACCAGGCGATTGGCGCTATCGAGCGGAGTCGGCGTCATCATCGCCGGCGCACGCAGGGTCTCGAAACGCTCGCCGGCATCCTTCATGACCTGATGAAGCGGGCGATAGCGTGTCGCGCCACTCAGGAAGCCAGGCAGGTCCCGCTCGCCAAGGATCATCATGTCCGGCAACGCGCCGTCGTTCCAGCGGCGCTCACGCACCACCACCTTGACCGCCGGATTGGTCGCGTTGTAGCGATCGACCAGTTTCTGCAACTGCTCGCCCTTGTCAGCGCCAAGGCTGTGCACCAGTTCGACTTCTTTCACGGCGGCATCCGCCGGCGCGGCACGGGATGCCTGTGGTTTGGCAGCTGGCTGCGATTTGGCTGCGGCAGCCATGACTGGGGAGACGCACACAGCGCCGAACGCCGCCAGCAGGGCGGTACGACTGAAGATATTCATGGGGAAGAGGTCCATCGACAGGAAGACGCAAATCAGGCGCTAATTATAGTGAGAAGCGCCCTGCTCCGCCCGCCCGGATTCGTGACAAGACGTTCAAGTCCCCCGCATGGAGGCCGTTTACGAGGTCAATGCAACGCGACCAGCGAGCCATGACGAAACTCTCCCTGCGCCTGATGCTTTCGATTGTCGGCACCACCGCCCTGCTCGGCGGCTGCGAACGCCTGGGCATACCAGACCCGAGCAAGGCCGCCGCTCAGACCGAGGCCGAAGGCAAGGCAATCGGCAGCGCCTGCCGGCATGCGGGACGGGCGATCGAAGACTGCTTCACACTTAACCAGGGGGCATCCAAGGCTTCGGTGTTTGCTGGCTGGAAGGAAATGAACGACTACATGGCGGAGAACAAGATCAGCGAGGTCGCGCCGCAGCTTCCCCCGCCTCCACCGCCCACCCCACCCGGAACCAAGCCGGCCAAAGCCAAGAGTGTCGACGCTGATACGCAAAATGACGCCACGGACAGCGAAGACGGCACCAAGAACGATGCTGACTCAGCCACCGCAGACGAAACTCCACGCAAACGCCGCCGCGCCAAGGAATGACCACCGCGGGACGATTCAGCCAGAAGGCGGAGAATCTTCCTGACGGACCGCGTCCCGCCACCAGTCGATAAACACGTCAACAGGCATGGCCGACGCGTAGAGATACCCTTGGGCGCAGTCGCAGCCCATGGCGGCCAACATGCTTTCGGTTTCCTCGTTCTCTACGCCCTCGGCCACGACCTCCAGGCCGAAGGCGTGAGCGATACGCACCATCAACTCGACGATGGAGCGGTCGCTGGCCGACTGGACGATACGCTCGACGAAGGACTTGTCGATCTTCAGTTCGTCCACCGGCAGACGGCGCAGGTAATCCATGGACGAATAGCCGGTGCCGAAATCGTCCAGCGCCAAGCGCCCACCGCCTCCTTTCAAGGCCTCGAGCGTACGCACGGACATGCCCTCGCTCGACACCAGCCCCCCCTCGGTCAACTCGAAACACAGCCTGGACGGACTGATCCGCCAGGTTTCGCAGGTCTGCCGGATGAAGAGGGGCAATTCCGGGTCCTGCAGATCCTCCGCCACCAGATTGGCCGAGATCCGCAGTTCGCAACCGGCCGCATCCAACGCAGCGAGGCTCTGGGCGGCCTGTTGGATCACCCAGCGGGACAGATCGGCCATGAGTCCCAGGCGCTCGAAGACACGCAAAACACGCCCTGGGGAAACCGCCCGCCCTTCACTGTCGGTCCACCGCAGCAAGGCTTCGGCCCCCACGGGCCGGCGCGACGGCAACACTACCTGTGGCTGCAGGTAAAGCCGGAACTGGCGCGCCTCGAAAGCACGGGCCACTTCGGTCTCGAAATGTGCGTCCCTGTCGGCCCGACGCGTCACATCGGGACAGTACACATCGAAGAGCTGCCCCGAACGCCTGGCCACATTCACCGCCATCCTCGCGGTTCGTTCGAGATCCAGAACGTTTCGGGCATGCTCCGGAGCCCAACTGCCGCCGGCACAAAAACGGCCACGCAAGGCCGGAAACGCGTTGCTGCGTGCAGCATCGCAGGCATCCACCAACTTGTAGGCCGCCAGGGATACCTGCGCGGAACTGCGCAGATCCGGCAAGATTACCGCCCACTCCGCATTTCCCAGGGCACAGAGCACATCCCGCGGGCGCAGCGCCGCCCTCATGGCATCGGATAGCGCCAGACGCAAGCAATCCTGCTCATCCAGCGCGAGGACATCGGCTGCAAACCCCCAATCTGCGGTGACAAGCACAAGGCCGAGCACATCGCCCTCTCCGACACACTTCAGGTACTCGGTCAGCAGGCCTAGAAAGCGGCGCCGATTGGGAATGCCGAGCACCGGATCGGCATCCTCGGCGCAGATGCGGAAGGCCTGCTCCTGCTCGACCGTCGCCTCGGCCAACACCCCGCCAAGACAGAATCCAAGACGTACCAACGCCATCTGGATGTCCAACTCGAGGCGATGAGCCGTGCTCCGCTCACCGAGCAATTGGGCCTGGCACTCCCCGAGGAGGGCTTCGGTCGCCAGGAAAGGAAATTCGGCCACGGCGCCTGCCAGATAGCATTCGAGCCAGCGCCTCACCAACTCCCGCAGCCAGGTCGCGGAAAAATCCCACTCGGCAAGACGGGCCAGGCTGGCACAAAACGCATCCAGCGGTGCCCCGCCCCCCTCGCCAACATGGACGAAGCGTTCGGCAAGCCCAGCCGCCAGCACATCCACATCGACCATCCGGCCGAAAGCCCTGATGGCCGCCTGTTCCGCCGGTCCGATACCGTAACGCAACAACAGACGCGCCAAGGCATCCCCATCGAAAGTCGGCACCACCAGGCCACCGGGGTTCAGGGCTCGAGTATTCATCTCAGATAGAACTCGGATGGCACCACGCCATAGGCCCCGGGTGGCAGGGCCTTCACGATGAAATACTGTTCTCCGACCGCACCGGGCCGGTCGTACAGGAGATCGACAGTCTGGGGATAGGTGTTCGGCTTCTTGTCCGGCCCGAGGAGGATCATGACCTTCGGCTTCAGGCGACGGATGCGATTCTGCGCGACGACCACCGCGACTTCACCCGAGTTGAGCTCGACCAAGGTGCCAACGGGATAGAGGCCGATGCACTGCACGAACTGATCGATCAGACTCGCAGAGAAGCAGCCCCCACGCTGGGCGCGCAACGCATCCAACGCAGTCTGGGCACTCTCCGCCGCACCATACGGGCGCTCGCGGGTCATCG
Organism: Zoogloea sp. GDB6; assembly: GCF_056724105.1. Lineage (NCBI taxonomy): Bacteria > Pseudomonadati > Pseudomonadota > Betaproteobacteria > Rhodocyclales > Zoogloeaceae > Zoogloea > Zoogloea sp. GDB6. Next base: position 3,598,417 of record NZ_CM161497.1, read on the forward strand.
CGCAGTAGACGTCGCAGATACCGGAGATCTCGGCCATGATGCCTAGCGCCTTCCCGCTCAAGCCGGTCGGATAGCCACTACCGTCCACCCGCTCATGGTGTCTTCCGACAATCTCGAGCATCGCCGAACTTGCATGGGGAGATGCGGACAGGATCTGTCTCGAGTAATCCACGTGAGTCTTGAAAATCTCGTACTCCGTGGGCGTCAATCCGCCGGATTTGTGCAGAAGGCGCTGAGGAAGCCGCAGCTTGCCGACGTCCTGCAACATGCCAGCCATGCCAAGCGTTGCGATAGCATCCTCCCCCAGCCCCAGCGCACGTCCGAAGATCATCACGTGCGCGGCAACGTCGAGGGAGTGATCGTAGCTGTAACGATCCGTCTGCTTGAGGCGCACCAACCACAGAAGCGCATCCGGATTGCGGGCGACGCTCAACACCATTTCGGCCACGACACTGCGCACGCGTTCCAGATCCGGATTCAGACAGCTCTGCACGTCATGGGCAATCTGCTCCAGCACACCCTGCGCACGGGCCATGACCGGGAGTGTCGCGGCAATCTCGGTTTCGAGAGGCACTTCCGTTGCAACGGTGCTCGCACTCGACGTGCCTAGATCGATCGTCTCACCATCGCCCTGCTGTTCGAGGCCCCCCGCACGCAGAGCCCGCAACAGCGCAAAGAAATCGAGGGGACGCCGCCTTGCTCCCAGATCAAGCGGCCCCTTTGAAGCCTGCCGATGCCCGGGCAATCCTTCCGGCACCTTCGGATCGGAGCGCCAGGCATCGCCGACGGAACGACTCCGATCAACGTATACGAAGCGGCATTCCCGCTGCACCTGTCCAAGCATCGCCTCATTCTCGATCAGAAAGCCCTGCAGCAGGAACGGCGACTCCAGCCAGGGGCGATCGAGTTCGTCCACAAACATGCCAATGCTCAGATCGCGGGCTGCTACGATTTCCCTCAACGCACTTCTCCCGAACGACGACCGTCACCGATAGTCAGGGCGCCGGATTCGTGAACTGCAGGTGTATTGCATCTATCCCGGCCAGCACGGCTTCCGGCAAGACCCGCTCGGCGGCCCGTAGATTGGCTTCAAGCTGTGCAACGGACGTTGCTCCAAGGATGGTACTCCCCACCAGCGGCTGCGCGACCACGAAGGCGATCGCCAGCTCTGTGGCCGTCAGGCCATGCTGTCGGGCCAGCTCCACGTAGGCCGCCACCGCCGGATGGACATTTGGCTTGTCGTAACGCTGCCCGAAACTGGGGAACAGGGAAATCCGGCCGGCCGCTGCAGGGTCGTCGAGATACTTGCCCGTCAGGTGGCCGAAGGCCAGCACGGAATAGGGCAACAAGCTGATCTTCTCGCGGAAGCACACCTCGGAAAGCCCTTGCTCAAAGACCCGATTGAGCAGGTTGTAGGCATTCTGGATGGTGGCAACCCGCGGCAGACCCAGTTCATCGGCAATCCGCAGGAACTCCATCACCCCCCAGGGGTGCTCGTTGGACAGCCCTACATAGCGGATCTTGCCCTCCTTGACGAGTTCCCCGAGGACTTCCAGCTGCTCACGAATCGGCGTCGCCGGACGCTCGGCGGCCGGATCGAAACGCCACTGCCCGAACATGGGCTGATTGCGGGCCGGCCAGTGCAATTGATACAGATCGACGTAATCGGTGCCGAGCCGCCGAAGGCTTCCTTCCAGCGCTGCCCGGATATTGTCCCCATCCATCGCCTGCGGTCCTCCGCGAATCCAGCCCATTCCGCGCGCCGGACCCGCCACCTTGGTGGCCAGCACGACCTTGTCGCGCGCCCTCCCCTTCAGCCACGAGCCGACGATGGACTCAGTCGCGCCGTAGGTCTCGGCTTGGGCCGGAACCGGATACATCTCAGCCGCATCGATGAAATTCACACCATGGGCGAAGGCGGCATCGAGCTGGGCATGCCCTTCCGCCTCTGTGTTCTGGCGGCCAAAGGTCATCGTACCGAGACAAACCGACGAAACCTGCAAGTCGCTGCTCCCCAACTGGCGATATTCCATGAAATAGCTCCCAAAACCCCGGTAAAGAGACGGCCCCGGCACAACGATCGGTTATCATCCGCCACCAGTCGGCCCGCCACCGCGCCGGGAATTGACGGCAGTGGCCGCTGGATATTCCGGAATTCTACACATCCATCCTGCCACGACACTCCTTCAGCCCGTCATGTCGTCTGTCAACCAGCCTCACCCGGCGCTCGGCGTCCTCGTCCAATGCCGGCCCGGTTTCGAAGCCGATGCCGCCCAGGAGCTCCAGACTGAAAGTCGGCGCCTCGCGGGCCGGATCGAAGCCCCCAGCAACGGCGGTTTCGTCTATCTCGCCCTGGACACCCCGGCCCCACACGATGAAATACGGCGCCGCCTCGACATCTCGCGGCTGATCTTTGCCCGCCAGGCCTTCCAGGTTCTGGCGATCATCGACGATCTGCCCGAGCGCGACCGGCTGACCCCCTTGAAGGAGGCCATCGCATCCTTCGGCGAGCGCTTCTCGGCACTTCTATTGGAGACTCCCGACACCAACGACGGGAAAGAGCAATCGGGCTTCCTGAAACGCTTCGGCCCCTTGCTGCAGGAGTCGTTGGATCAAGCCGGCCTGCTGCGACCCGACACACCGCACCTGCCGCGCCTGCACCTTTTCCTGGTCGGCAGTCGGCAGGCCTGGCTCGGCCTCAGCCAACCCAGCGAGTCCTCGCCATGGCCAATGGGCATCCCACGCCTGCGCATGCCCAAAGAGGCGCCAAGCCGTTCCACGCTCAAACTCGCCGAGGCGATCCTCACCCTGCTCACGCCTGACGAGCAACAGGCCACACTACGCGCCGGTCTGCAGGCCGTCGACCTGGGGGCCTCCCCCGGTGGCTGGAGTTGGCAACTGGCCAGCCGGGGCTTGCGGGTCACCGCCATCGACAACGGCCCCCTGGCCCCTTCGGCACTGGCGACCGGCCTCATCACGCACCAGCGTGCCGACGGTTTCACCTGGCGCCCCAAAAAACCCGTCGAATGGATGGTCTGCGATATGGTGGAACAACCATCACGAATCGCCCCCCTGATGGCCGAATGGATCGCCAGCGGACGCTGCCGGCACACGATCTTCAACCTCAAACTGCCGATGAAGCGCCGCCAGGAGGAAGTGGAACGCTGCCGCGCCCTCATCGACCAGCGCCTGCGCCCGGCGGGCATCAAATATACATTGCGAATCAAACACCTCTATCACGACCGGGAAGAGGTTACGTGCTATCTGACGCGGCGCTGAGCGCGCTCCGATGTATAATGCTTGCCTACTTAAATGCTGCGGTGCACTAAACAAACAGCACCGCCATCGTGATCATATCCATGTCGTTTTCCGAACTCGGGCTCATCCCTGAAATCCTGCAGGCCGTCACCGACGCCGGCTACTCCGAACCCACCCCGATCCAGCGCCAGGCGATTCCCGTCGTCCTCGCCGGACACGACGTCATGGGCGGAGCCCAGACAGGCACGGGCAAGACCGCCGGGTTCACGCTGCCGCTGCTGAACCGCCTGGCCCGTCACGCCAGCACCTCGACCAGCCCGGCCCGCCACCCGGTACGTGCGCTGATCCTCGCACCGACGCGCGAACTGGCGATGCAGGTGTTCGAGTCCGTAAAGCTGTACTCCAAGCATCTGCCCCTGCGCAGCACCTGCATCTATGGCGGCGTCGACATGAACCCGCAGATCCAGGAGCTCCGCCGCGGCATCGAGATCGTTGTGGCAACCCCGGGCCGCCTGCTCGATCACGTCCAGCAAAAAACCATTGCCCTCGGCCAAGTCGAGTTCCTGGTGCTGGATGAAGCCGACCGGATGCTCGACATGGGCTTCATCCCGGACATCCGCCGCATCCTCTCACTGCTGCCAGCCAATCGCCAGAGCCTGCTGTTCTCGGCCACCTTCTCGGACGAGATCAAGAAACTCGCCGACCAGATGCTGAAGAATCCGCAACTCATCGAAGTGGCCCGCCGCAACATGGTCAGCGAGACGATCACCCACATCGTCCATCCCGTTTCCAGCGGCCTCAAGCGCAACCTGCTGGCTCACCTGATCCGCCACGAAGACCCATCGAATCAGGTTCTGGTTTTCGTGGACACCAAGTTCGCCTGCAGTCGGCTCGCCCACTTCCTCGAACGGCATGACATCTCCGCGGACTCCATCCACGGCGACAAGAGCCAGCAAGCCCGCACCGAGACACTCGACAATTTCAAGAGCGGCAAGATCCGCGTGCTAGTGGCCACCGACGTCGCAGCCCGCGGCCTCGACATCGAAGACCTGCCCTCGGTGATCAACTTCGAACTCCCCCACACCGCCGAAGACTACGTCCACCGCATCGGCAGAACCGGTCGAGCTGGCAAGAAGGGGAAAGCAGTATCGTTGGTCAGCGCCGAAGAGCGGCATCGTCTGGCCGACATCCAGAAACTGATCAAACTGGAAATCCGGCAGGAGGTCGTCCACGGTTATGAACCGGAAGCCGATTTCTTCGAAGGCGAAGCAGGCCGTCGGCGCAAGGCTCCGGCAGCGACCTCTCGCCAGCAATCGGAAAGCAGTCCAAGCGATCGTCGCAAACCCAGCGAACGGGAGCGCCCCGCACCCCGGGGCCGCAAGCCCAGCCACATCGCACCAGACGGCTTCGACTTCAGCAAACCCTACGAAGCGCCAAAAGATCTTTCCCAACAGGCAGGCAGCACAACAACCCCTGCCGCGGGACGTGAAATTCACAAAGCCCAGCGTCCTATCGCATTTCTGCTCGGCGGCCTTGGACGCAAGGCATAACAGAATCCACAGCAGCTTTGGTAATGCGCCCGCCGCGCATTACCACCAACACAGCAAAAAAAGAAAAAGCCCTGATTTCTCAGGGCTTTTTCTTTTATATTCTGGGGCGACATACCGGGATCGAACCGGTGACACCTGGAATCACAATCCAGTGCTCTACCAACTGAGCTAATGCCGCCACTGCTGACTTTCAAAAAACATCTCAAAGCTTTAGCCGACAAGCACTTTCACTTGCGCAACTTCAAGCCTCAGCAAAAAGGCCAACCCTTTGGAGTTGGCCCGAATGCATTTATGGTGCCGCTGACCGGAATCGAACTGGTGACCTTCGCATTACGAATGCGCTGCTCTACCGACTGAGCTACAGCGGCTCCAAGAGCTGCGCATTATACAGACAAAGAAAAATTACGCAAGCCTGTTATCCCATATAAACGCATGCAGTGACGAGAGGCCCATCCTTACTGCCCGATAATTCGCCAGTTCAAAACACGCGGATCGCCAAAGCCCGAAACTTGACTCCCAACGAACGAGGGCGCCGATGCATCACTGCGAGACCCGACAAGCCTAATAGTCGATCCGTAACGGACCAGTCTCAATCCCGCCAACCCTACGCTCGAAGGGACACTCCCCTGCACCGTCACTGCATTGCTAGTAGCATCAAGCAAGGAGAAAACCGATTTTGCGGTTCCATATTTGACGGCGTATGTCGAGCTGACACCAGCGGGATTGCACTTATCCTGGGTCATAGCAGACCCGATCCATGAGACGACACCTTCATTGGCCTGAGGATTAATCACAATCTGCTCAGGTCCTTTACTGGCTCCTGCCGGCGCCTTCGGAGAGTCCGCAGTCTCAATGAGATCGTAGTACCACCCCATAGGCTTGCTCGAGTCCATTGTCACGCCCTCTATGAGATTCGCCACCTGCACCATTTGGCTCCGCCCGACAGGGAATGTAACTCCTGAAGGCAGGGGATTAGGCGCACCTGCCACCGTCGAGTATGGATTGGTCACCGTACCATCTCGCACGGCATAAAAAGTCTGCCGCTGCGTACTATCCCGGTCATTGGTATGAAGAAGACGCCCGGTTCCGACAAAAACATATCGCACCAGATCGGGCGCAATTTCAATTAACGGCTCGGTCGTCACAGGTTGCGGGTTCCCGTCAGCGTCCCTCAAAATGGCGATCGGCGTCGTCTCGCTTGGAACCGATAGCGTCGGGCTCATGAAATCAAAACGCCACACATTACCGAGCAAATCCCCTGCATAGAGTTGATCCATGGTCATGTCAGCATAATCCTGCACATATCCCGACACATTAGCCAGACCTGACGGTGTTGTCACACTACCTGCAGAAGTAGTGATTTTCTGGAGAAGAGCGCCATTTGTAGGATTGAGCACGAACACCACCCCCTTGCCCGGCACGCTGTTACTGGACACGCCAAGGTTGTTATTGTAGCCAGCAGCAATGACAACCACCCATCCCCATTTCCGCGTTTTCACGATAAAAGGACGCCCATAACTGAACCCCATGTCCTCGTGAGTAAACTCCCAGAGAACCTTGCCGGCAATGGTCGCCTCAGACGTTGATGAAGTAGGGACATCCGTCACGTCCATTGCAACATAACTGCGCCCGCCCTTTCCCAAGCCCGTAACAAGAAGCGTGCGCCAATCTGACCTTGCAGCATTGGTCTCAATGACACCTCCCGCTCTCGAAAAGTTGACATCCCGCGCAAATGGCGTAGCATTTACATAATAATGATGAAGGTAGTCATTGCCACTCAACGCCTTCAAACCACTGTCCACCGGTACTCCATCCGGGCCCGCAAACATCGCATTTGGCACAACCGCAAACAACTCCGCCCCCCCTCCGGTACCGGAAACGCGCGCATCAAACGCATGGAGCATTCCGTCATTGGCGCCAACATATATGACCGGTATTCTGGAGGCCTTTGCTGCCACAAAAGCAGAATACCCCGGATTATAGCTATCACTATAGACCTCGCTAGGCGGCCCAACGTACAACGCCCCCGAGTCGACAATATCTCCCAGGACCGAAGCGCGATAACGATAAGTATTTCGGGTCGTCAATGTAGACTGCTTACTGGTATCCCCGCGCAAATAGTTCAGTATGTCACTCTGCTCCGTCGTCGTGGCCCCTAGAGTGGCTTTCTGTGCGGTCGAAAGACTTCCAATCCTGAACGGCACCCCAACCAGCACACCAGAACTATTGGGCGCCAGCGTCACCACCTTGCGCGCAGCATCCCATCCAGTCCCCGCCACCTTGGCATCAAGCAGCGAGGCTGCACTCCACACCAAACTTGTCTTGATCAAACCGGGTGTCGTGGAAGCATCGATTGTGAAGCCCTGCAAATCTCCGGACCAATATTGGGAATTGTAGCTTGTCAGGTACACTCCATCGGTAGTCGCTGTCGTGGAAATGGCCGACGACTGCAAAGCAGCTCCCGCTGCGGCCCCGATCATTGCGTTGATTTGGCTAAATGCGGAAGAAAGACCCGTCAACATGCGATCAGGATCGGACGCGGGGAAATAGGCATCTGGCAGGACCTCACCCGCGTACGTTTGCTTCAAGGCATTCCACTCACCCTCATCAGGCACGCCGTTATTATTCACATCCTTGAATGCACCGTACTTTGCGGCCTTCTGATACTGGTTATTGGGTGCCTTCTGTGAGAACTCCAGCACATCAAGCCAAAAAGTTTTGATACGCATACTCGGAAAATCGCTCCGAAGGGCCTGGGTATTAGCGGCAAAAGCCAAGCCTGCGATGTAATCGCGGCTCAGATTATAGCTCGGAATTTGCGTCACCCAGTAATTGGCAGTCTGTCCAGCAAACCTTTCCCCAGCGACAACCGCATTTACCGGCGTAACACCACCGGACAGATTGGAGTCACAGCATGTATTTGTATCCCCCACGCCAATAACAAACTGCTTCTGACACATCCCTCCCGCATCTGCACTCAAAACCGGATCTTTCCATGTCGAAATGACAGGAAAGTCATCCTTTATTGCTTTTTTTTGCGCAGCCGTCAAAGACAGCACAGACCCCGAATTTGGAACAGGGGGTATGCTCGAGTAACCGGGAACATTGCCAATCCCTTTCGGACCAAGAAGATAACGCAACGCCACCGCATACATCTCACTGACATTGTCGTATCTCTTGTAGCTTTTTGCACCATATCCGAAATTATTCAAATAATTGATTGCCCCCGTCTTTGTGACATCAGCATCGCCGCCCTTGTCAGCCGGATAAGGATCAGAAGGAAAAACCCCCGTAGGCAGAATCTCATAAGTCTTGGAGTCGTTTATATGGGCCTTCAAAACCCCGCCATCCACGGCCTGCAACTGCGTATCGTTACCATAGGTGTCGTTATTCAGATTTAAATAGCTGACAGCGCCAAAACGCATCCGACCAATGTTCTTCTGAATCAGCCCAACCGGCTTATAGACGAACTTTGTCTTGTCATCGGGGCTTTGATATTTCTGACAGTAATAATTGTCTGGATACTCGTGCTTGGTTGGATCTGTTCCATCGCACACCCGGACACGAACCGGGTAACTCTTGTAAACCGTTCCGCCTGCCGTTGTGCCCGAACTATAACTAAACTCGACGTTAAGCCCCTTATTGAGAACGACGGCCACAAGATTCTTGGTCCCGCTCACCGGAAAAGGAGTGTAGGAAGTAATGTCTCCAGATGACAACGATTTATCTGGAAAATTCTGCTGCGTCCCCTGATTACTCGACCAACTCTTCTTCAATACAGTCGTCCCAACGGGCGTCGTGGCCGAGAAATCAAGAGGTAGATCGATATCTCTCGCCCCGCCCGTCAACGCCCAGCGAAACAGATCAAGAACCGACATGGTCGCCCAGTTCAAGTAGTTTCCCGACCACTCGCCGGGACACTTAAAGGCGTTCGTTACATCCGTCGTATTGCCCGACGGCTTGAAGTAGGTATTTGAAGTGTCGTACGTGTAGCACTTGGTCGGATCGAAATAACCGAGATACTTGCGTGTTTTTTCGAAAAGACTGTCTGATGTTGAATTGGCAGCCAAGGCCGAGCTGAAATTGGCGTGACTCTGCGCCGTCGGAAACTCCACTGACAGCGCAAGCATCACATTGGCAGGTACCGCTTCCTGACTTGCAGGAATCGGCACGTCGGCAAGGCTGGTTTCAGCCGCGCGCGCACACGGCAAGACAGCGCTCAACAAGGCGGTAGCAAGCAAGAGTCGCGCTGCGATCCGTCCGGATTCGACACCTGGGCATTTGCGCTGTACTTTAAGCAGGTTCATCATCATCAATCCCCGTTTGACGGAAACAACACTATTCTTGCGCAAAGGTAACAATCCACTGCGCGTAAGTCTGGCTGTTGCGCACCCCGTCAGTACGCACCGTAACCCGATAAAGAGGGGTAGCCGTGGAGCCGGGCTTTCCAGCCCATCCCGTCCCGCCCCGAGGAGAATTGCTTGAAAGCATGCATGTGACGGCCGATGCCGGCCCATAAGTCGTGCACATACGCTCAATCAAGAACCTGGTCTTGGTCACATCCGATGCAGCAAATCCTCCGGTATAGGATTGCGCCGCCACTTTGAAGACCGAATCGAATGCAGTTGCATCCTTGATAATAACGGGAATCCCATTTTCATCGGACTCAAGCAGACGAGGATAGAAATTCTGCTTGACCCATTCCGTTGCTGCGGTGCACTTTACTCCGGTACTCGCCGGCGGAGGACAACCGACAATGGAATCCTGGATACTCAGGAGTGTTGTTCTATTGGTACCTGTCATTTGCTTGAACGCATCGCCAAGCCCACGTGCCGACCGGCTATTTGTATCGCGCTTGAAGCCGATATTGCCCGACAGCAAAGCCGACGTACCGACCGAACTCAGCAAGGATGTCGCCCCCAGCATCATTACAAGCAAGATAATCAGTACGACAGCCAGAACGGCACCGCCCTGCCGCCCAAAGCCGCCTCTGAACCCAACGGACATAGCACCTTCAATATGAAAATCACACATTGGGCGGCACCTTCATGTTTCTTAAAGGAATGACCCACTCATACACCTGATATTGGTAACGCTGCTCGTCTACACTCAGGGATCTCTTGAATCGCCTCTTCTCGGGCAAATCCTGGAACAGATTCAATTCAGTGACGGGAGCATCGGTCATGAACGGTTGAGCCGAACGCATTACCACAGCGATGCGAATAGCCTTGATATATCCGATTTTTTGCTGGGTTGCCAGCTTCCCATCAAATACGTTGGCTATCGTCCAGCCACTCTCCGACGGTGAAACCCATTCATCCACTGCGTTGTCGTTGTCCGTCCCTCCAACGCCATCGTCAAGCCCATACCTAGCCTTGATGAGAAACACATTTTCGCCAAGAACCTGTGGCTCAGAACGGTTGAGAATGTCGAACTGAACGATTTCCCCGTTGCCGTTGACGCCCAGCAAGGCAAACGTCGGTGCATTCCGCAACCCCAAGTGGAATGCAGCCGGGGCCCTCGTAAGGATTCCTGAGTCAACATTTCCATACGACAATCCATTCAAAGGGATATCGGCATTGGAAACCGTCACAACCTTGGCCCCGATAGAACTGTCCGCGGCCAGCGTTGCAGGCGAAAAAGTGCTCTGCGCCTGCACCAGGCGACAATCCCCGGGGTCATCTGGAACGTCCTGGGGAACCGTCAGGAACACATCGAACAAGGAGGCATCTGCACCGGCCTTGAGCCCCATACCAAGGGCTGGAGTGGGCTTCAGCACAAGCGATGAACCTGTCGTCGAAACCATGATGGGCCTGTTACCTGCAGCGGAATCCCCTGCCATGACGACAAGAACGTCGGATCCGCTTGTTCCACCGTCAACGATGGCCAACGGAACCGCCCGAATTTTCTGGGGAACACTGCCGAAAGGACTCGGAAACGGGTCAGGGCGCGGAAGGATGGCCGTCCCTGCGTAATTCACCAACAATTGACACCCCCAGACGTGCGAGCCTCGTGCCAGCCCAGCCCCTGCCTCCTGAAGCACCAGATCCAACCGCTGGGCGACGATTGCCGCAGCCTGCGTGGCATCCCCCGCCCCGGACAAATTGCGACGAAACGTCTCACTCGACGAAAAAGTCTGCATGATGACCAGACTGGCCAAAAGCCCAACCACCATTCCAACCATCAATTCGACAAGGCTAATACCCGACTGTCGCGCATGACACAGCCTGCGATGCCGTCTGCAATGGCGGTTAGAAAAGCAGGGTTGTCGTTTCATATACTCCGTGCTCCACCTTTGACTTAGTCGCATCAGTCGCCCCAGGCAAATCCCATTGAAGCACGACTGTAACAATGAAGGTATCAGCCGCATCCCCCTTGGAAACCGCCACCCGGGCCTTCGCGTTGGGCAATTTGCTTCCAGCAACAACTCGCTGATCGAACCACACTTTGGAAGTAGCACCACTTGCACCACTTCCATCCGAATTAAACGGATAGTTGCTGAGTACGAGATCGCGCCTGTCAACAGCCATTTTGGCAAGCAATTCGTCCGTGAGAATGGCAGCCTCCGTTCGAAAGCGGGCATCCGTGACAATTCGTGTGGATGCAGCTTGAAAACCGATCATCCCGAGCAAACCCAAGGAAAATATCAATAGCGCGACCAGCGCTTCAAGCAAAACGTAACCGTGAATCGCACGTTTCATCACAGGACTACCCCCCCGGACAATCAGTTGCGGCCAAGATCGGCTGGCAAGCCTGCGGGTTTCCACTGGCAAGCGCCGGATTGCACGTTTTCACCCCTCCTCCAGGTGTCACAAAAACACAGTAGGCAACATTCACCCCCGTCTGCGACACCCGAAAGATCTGCTTCCCGCTCACGGCCACTCCCGTCGAATCCAATACACGCCCGGCCCCACTGAAACGAATGCTTGCAGGCCCCTGGTAGGCGATGCCGCCGGAAATATCCTTTGTTGTGTAGCCGTTCACATAACGATTCGAGGCCGCAGCATCAACCACCCGGATTGTCCAGTTCTTGCCATTCGCCTTGGCGACGAGGCTTGCCACCGACGAGACGCTTGGCACATCGTCTGTTAACAGGAACTCGACATCGCTATTACGTCGAATCGCCTCGGCCTCAGCCTGCCTCAATGCATTTTGGATCAGCTGAGCACCCGACGCGACCGCACCACGCGCTATCAAACCCCCAAAATAAGGCATTGCAACAGCAAGCAGAATGGCCACGATAACCACCGTCACCATCAACTCCAGTAAAGTCACTCCCCGTTGGGCATGTCCGGTCAGCACGATCCCCCCTTGCTCATTAACCAGCAGTTTCCAGTGCTGGATGGTGTTGCCGATTTCTTTTCATTGCTTTCATTGATCGAATACCAGTAGCCACTCATTCCACCCGCCGAGGTTCCGGTAATCTTGAGTGTAAAGGTATTGGCGGTACAAGCCGGGCTGTGGGCGATCGTGAATGGCAGCCCGCTGAAACTGGCGCTAAAATCGGGACAGGAGCCATCTGCCAGTGTGTAAGACCGGTTGGCATTAAAAACCTGCTCCATCCGCACCTTTGCCTCGGACAGGGCCTCAAGGCCCTGCGCGATCTTTCCTCTAGCGATGTGCTCGGTATAAGCCGGGACGGCAATTGCCGTCAGGATGCCGACAATGGCTACGACGATCATCAATTCGATCAAACTAAATCCGCGCATTCTGTTCATGAGCATTCTCCCTGCACACATGATGGAACCCGCCGTCGTCCAAAGCGAGACAACGACGATCAAAGGTGCGTTTATCCAGACAAGCGGTTTGCGATGAACCGTCCGTCTGCCCCTATCCTGATGTGCCCTGCCACTGCAGACGAGACAGCATTCGATGAGGCCTTACCCTGACACATCGCTGCTCGTAGCGAGCGTGCTTTCCATTACCCTCCACTGGGGGGCGCTGATCACTTTGGACAGCGCCCCACACTCCGGTCAGGCGTCCCCCGCGGCTCCCCCCTTGATAGCGAGCTTGCGTACTGCGCCACCGCGATCCCTTCCTCCCGCTCTGCCCAAGCAGCGCTCCGCAGACAGGGTTCCGATCTCCGACGGGCCATCCGACCGACAGGCCATGACGCGCACGCCCTCCTCCCATCAACAGAGTACGGACAAAGCCCCCTCCAACTCCAACGCGGGCTCCGAAGTACCTTTCTTTCCTATTGAGGCCCTGAGCCGCCCTCCAGTGTTACTCACGAAGATAGGTCCACAAGACTGGCCGTCCAACCCGGGGGCTCCATCCGGTCGTCTTCTGATTCAAGTGGATATCGGGGCAGACGGCCGTGTGGTTCGAGCCACGCCAGTTTGTACGCCATACACGTGCCACGCAGCTGCAACATATGCCAGCTTTATCCACGACTGGAGCTTTTCACCTGCCGAAATTCTGGGACATCCGGTCCCCAGTCGCATCGCGATTGAAATCGAATTGGAGAATCCGTTCGACAGGGATCTGGAGCTCAGCCCACTGACACCTCCTCAGCCCCCCCAATAGTCCAGACGTCCGAACACCCCGCGCAGATGATCGATGAGCAGCCGCACCCGTAGCGGAAGGCGGCGGTTCTGCGGAAAGACGGCGTAGATGCCGGTGGCCGGCGCAGCCCATTCGTCCAGTACCGACACCAGCGCGCCACTCGCCAGATCGCGCTCCACCTCCCACATGGAGCGCCAGGCCAGGCCGATGCCGCCGAGCGCCCATTCATGCAGCACCGTGCCGTCGTTACACTCGAAACGCCCCGAGACCTTGACGGTACGCGTACGTCCCGGCGCGTCGAGATCGGCAAAGACCCAGCCCCGCTGCGGGTCGAGGGACAAGCAATCGTGGCGGGCCAACTCGTCCGGTGTTTGCGGGATGCCATTGCGAGCCAGATAGGACGGGCTTGCCACGACGACCCGCCGGTTGTCCGCCAGGCGCACCGACACCAGGCTCGAATCGCTCAGCTCGCCGATGCGGATCGCGCAATCGACGCCTTCGTTCACCAGGTCCACCAGGCGGTCGCTTAGATCGAGGCTGCAGGTCACCTCCGGATTGGCGGCGAGGAAATCCCTTACCAGCGGCGCCACGTGGCGTCGGCCGAAGCCCGCCGGCGCCGACACCTTGATGTGCCCGCTGGCCTTCACACCGCCCAGGCTCACCGACGCCTCCGCATTGGCGAGGTCGTTGAGGATGCGCTGGCAATCCTCCAGGAAGGCACTCCCCTCGAAGGTGAGGCTCAGCTTGCGGGTGGTGCGCACCAGCAGCTTCACCCCCAGGCGCTCCTCCAGCGCATCGATGCGCCGCCCCATCATCGCCGGCGTCACGCCCTCGGCGCGGGCCGCCGCCGACAGGCTGCCGCGGGTCGCCACGCTGACAAAGGTCTCGATTTCCTTGAAGCTGCTCATTTAATACTAAAAGTAAAAAATCATTTGATTTTATTATGGCTTCTTTTTTGTTTAGTCATTAAATAAACTTCGCTCCAACGTGGTGGAGGAGACGCTGATCGAGCGGCGCCACCGGGAAAAAGCCCGGCAGAAGCGCCCCACAGCACCACCAACAACCAAATGCATTACCGACGAGGACCTCAAGAGCATGGCGCACGCGCCCCGAATCCAGGCTGTTGCATTCGATGCCTTCGGCACGCTCTTCGACGTTTACTCGGTGGGCCTGCTGGCCGAACAGCTCTACCCGGGCAAGGGTGCCGCCCTCGCCGAGCTGTGGCGCATCAAGCAGATCGAGTACAGCTTCATCCGCACCCTGTCCGGCCGCTACAAGCCCTTCTGGGACATTACCCAGGACGGCCTGCAGTACGCCGCCGCACGGCTCGGGCTGGAACTCGACGCCCAGCGCCGCACCCAGCTGATGAACCAGTACGCCTGCCTGTCACCCTTCCCCGAGAACCTGGGCGCGCTACGCACCCTGAAGGAAGCCGGTGTCCCCACTGCCATCCTGTCCAACGGCACGCCCGAGATGCTGCAGGTCGCCGTCAAGAGCGCCGGCATGCATGGTCTCTTCAACCACGTGCTGTCGGTGGACTCGGTGCGCAAGTACAAGACCGCCGCCGACGCCTACGCGCTGGCCCCGCAGGCCTTCGGCTGCCCAGCCGAGCGCATCCTGTTCGTGTCGTCCAACGGCTGGGATGCCGCCGGCGCCACCTGGTTCGGCTATACCACATTCTGGATCAACCGCAGCGGCCAGCCCCTCGAGCAACTGGATGTCACCCCCACCGTCCAGGGACGCCTGCTGACCGATGTCGTCGATTACGTGGCGCGCCACCGCGCCTGAACAACTTCAACCCTTTCAACTTCTCAACCAGGAGTCATCATGAGCCTCACCCTCCCCGCCGGCATGCAGATCAATGCCCCGATTCGTCCGGGCTACGAAACCATCCTCACCCCGGAAGCCCTCGAGCTGGTCGCCAAGCTGCACCGCGCCTTCGAAGGCCGCCGCCAGGAACTGCTGAAGGCCCGCGTCGAGCGCCAGGCCCGCATCGACGCCGGTGAAATGCCCGACTTCCTGCCGGAAACCAAGCACATCCGCGAAGGCGACTGGAAGGTCGCCCCGGTGCCCGCCGCGCTGCAGTGCCGTCGCGTCGAGATCACCGGCCCGGTCGAGGCCAAGATGATCATCAACGCCTTCAACTCCGGCGCTGACTCCTACATGACCGACTTCGAGGACTCCAACTCCCCGAACTGGGACAACCAGCTCCAGGGCCAGGTGAACCTCTACAAGGCGATCCGCCGCGAACTATCCTTCAAGAACGAAGCCGGCAAGGAATACAAGCTCAACGACAAGATCGCCACCTTGCAGATCCGTCCGCGCGGCTGGCACCTGGACGAGAAGCACGTCACCGTTGACGGCCAACGCGTCGGCGGCGGCATCTTCGACTTCGCCCTGGTCTTCTTCCACAACGCCAAGGAACAGATCGCCCGCGGCGCCGGCCCCTTCTTCTACCTGCCGAAGATGGAAAGCCACCTGGAAGCCCGCCTGTGGAACGACATCTTCGTGATGGCCCAGGACCACTGTGGCGTGCCCCAAGGCACCATCAAGGCCACCGTGCTGGTCGAAACCATCCTCGCCACCTTCGAGATGGAAGAGATCCTGTACGAACTGCGCAACCACTCCGCCGGCCTCAACGCCGGGCGCTGGGACTACATCTTCTCCTGTATCAAGAAGTTCAAGAAGAACAAGGACTTCTGCTTGGCCCAGCGTAGCGCCATCACGATGGAAGTGCCCTTCATGCGCTCCTACGCGCTGGCCCTGGTGCAGGCCTGCCACAAGCGCGGCGCGCCGGCCATGGGCGGCATGTCGGCCCTGATCCCGATCAAGGGTGATCCGGAAGCCAACGAAAAGGCCCTCGCCGGCATCCGCCACGACAAGACCCGCGACGCCAACGACGGCTTCGACGGCGGCTGGGTGGCTCACCCGGGCCTCGTCTCCATCGCCATGGAAGAGTTCGTCAAGGTGCTGGGCGACAAGCCGAACCAGTTCGAGAAGCAGGTCGAAGGCTCCTTCGGTCCGGCCCAGTGGCTGGACTTCCGTCCCACCACCCCGATCACCGAAGCCGGCCTGCGCAACAACATCAACGTCGGCATCCACTACCTCGGCTCCTGGCTGGCCGGCAACGGCTGCGTGCCCATCCACAACCTGATGGAAGACGCCGCCACCGCCGAAATCTCCCGCTCCCAGGTGTGGCAGTGGGTGGTCAGCCCGAAGGGCATTCTCGACGACGGCCGCAAGGTCACCGAAGAGCTGGTCCGCCCGATGATCGCCGAGGAACTGGCCAAGGTGAAGGCCACCGTCACCGCCCAGGGCGAGGACACCGCCACCTACGACCAGGCCGCCGTGATCTTCGACAAGATGTCGCTGACCGCGGAATACCCGGAATTCCTGACCCTGCCGCTGTACGAGGCGATGGAATAAACGGAGCCTGCGCTTCGTTACGAAAACGGCACCTGCGGGTGCCGTTTTTTCGTCTACCCGCCCGGCGGCAGGCCGCTCAGCCGCGCCGGGCGGCCTTGTCCAGGTGGTTCTCCACCACCCGTGCCAGCTTGATCGCCGCCGGGCGGATCAGCTCATCCGGCACCGCTGCAAAGCCCAGGTTGAGCCCCGGCTCGCTGCGGCTACGGTCCATGTAGTAGAGCGACAGGGGCCGCACCACCACCCCGTCGGCCAACGCATCGGCGGCCAGTGCCGCGTCGTCCACCGGCGCATCGAACAGGTACACCAGTTGCAGCCCGGCATGCCCGCCCGAGACCCGCACGCTGTTGCCCAGCCGCGCGCCCAACTCGTCGAGCAGGATGTCCCGGCGCGTACGGTAAATGCCGCGCATGCGCTTGATGTGGGCGGTGAAATGGCCTGAATCGATGAACTCCGCCAGCGCCGCCTGATCGACCATCCGCCCCTCACGGAACAGCTCCGCGTTGCCGATCGAGAACGCATCGACCAGATCCTCCGGCACCACCATGTAGGACAGGCGCAGGCCGGGAAACATTACCTTGCTCAGGGTGCCCACGTAGATCACCCGCTGGGTGCGCGACAGGCCGAACAGGGATGCCAGCGGCTGGTTGTGGTAGCGCAGCTCATTGTCGTAGTCATCCTCGATGATCCACGCGCCGCAGCGTTCAGCCTGCTCCAGCACCTCCAGGCGCCGCTCCAGGGACAGCACCACGCCGGTCGGGTACTGGCTCGACGGCGACAGGCACATGATGCGCGGCGGCGCCTCCCAGTCTTCCGCCGTCGGCGCGATGCCGCCCGCGTCGAGGGGAATCGCCCGCACGTCGAGCCCCGCCGCGCGCAGCACGTTGCGCGAGCCCCAGTAGCCCGGCTCCTCGATCCAGGCCCGGTCGCCGTGGTCGGTGAGCATCCGCGCGCACAGGTCCACCGCCTGGTGGGAGCCGTTGAGGATCAGGATCTGGCGCGGCGAGCACTTCATCATCCGCGTCACGTGCAGGTACTCGGCGAGGGCCACCTTGAGCGGGCCGTAGCCGCCGTGGGCGTACTGCAGCAGGTGCGACTGGGCCGGCTGGAAGTACTTGCTGAGCAGGCGCCGCCAGATCGCAAACGGAAAGCTCTCGGTATCCGGCACCCCCGGCATGAAGGCCCCGCGCTGGATCCGGCTGCTGCTGCTCGCCGCCGCGATCTCCCCGCCGCGCCGCGACAGGCCCTCCCGCCGCGTCCCGACCAGCCGCTTCGGCGGCGGATGGCGGCCGACCCGTTGCAATGCCTCCGACACGTAGGAGCCATCGCCGATCAGGCCCTCGATATAGCCCTCGGCGAACAGCTGCTCGTAAGCCCGAAGCACCGTATTGCGGCCCATGCCCAAATCCCGGGACAGGGAACGGGTGCCCGGCAAGCGGGTTCCCGGAGGCAGTTGCCCATCGAGAATGGCCTGGCGCAAGGCCAGAAAAGTGCGGATGCGCAGCATCAGGCCTTCCGGCTGGCGGGCCAGGTGCTGCTGCAGCAATTCGACGATCAGACGGTTATCCATGGCAGGGCAAAAGTGGCGTCAATCTTGCGTCAGTCAGGGGTTTCGGAGCAGCGGCAGCACCGTTCTGCACCGCAATACGCGCCGGCCGGCAGACAAGTCCACCGGCCCCGAATGGAAAGGTTCCCGCAAAGTGGTTCCTTCCAGTGCGTAAAAAGTGGCTCTCTACAGAACCGCTTTCGCACCCTACTATGGCCTTAACGAACTCGCAACAAACGGCGCCGACCGATCCGGCACCGCTGTGAACCGCACCCTGGAGGAATACCCAATGGCCGCACAATCCGGCAGTACCCAGCAGGAAGCCCACGTCACCTTCACCCGCGTCCAGAAGACCTACGACGGTGAAACCCTCATCGTCCGCGATCTCAACCTGGAGATCCGCCGCGGCGAATTCCTCACCCTGCTCGGCCCCTCCGGCTCCGGCAAGACCACCTGCCTGATGATGCTGGCCGGCTTCGAGACGCCCACCTCCGGTGAGATCCGCGTCGGCGGCACGGTCATCAACAAGGTGCCGCCGCACCGCCGCAACATCGGCATGGTGTTCCAGAACTACGCACTGTTCCCGCACATGACGGTGGCCGAGAACCTGCGCTTCCCCCTCAGCGTGCGCAAGCTGCCGGCCGCCGACATCGACGCCAAGGTCAAGCGCGCCCTCGCCATGGTGCGCCTCGAAGCCTTCGGCAACCGCTATCCGCAGCAGCTCTCCGGCGGCCAGCAGCAGCGCATCGCGCTGGCCCGCGCACTGGTCTTCGAACCCGAACTGGTGCTGATGGACGAGCCCCTCGGTGCCCTCGACAAGCAACTGCGCGAGCACATGCAGATCGAGATCAAGCACCTCCACGACAGCCTCGGCATCACCTTCGTCTTCGTCACCCACGACCAGGGCGAAGCGCTGACCATGTCCGACCGCATCGCCGTCTTCGACCGCGGCGAGATCCAGCAGATCGACAGCGCCGAATGCCTCTACGAAGAACCGGCCAACGCCTTCGTCGCCGGCTTCATCGGCGAGAGCAACACCTTCCAGGGCACCCTGCTCGAACGTAACGGCGACGCCTGTGCGATCCGCCTGCCGAGCGGCGCGGTCGTCCAGGCCCGGGCCGCCGACGTGGGCGCCGTGGGCAGCAGCGCAGTGGTCTCGGTGCGCCCCGAGCGCATCGTCCTCAACGGTGCCTCCGCTGGCTGCGAGAACCGCTTCAGCGCCAAGGTGAA
Source organism: Zoogloea sp. GDB6 (assembly GCF_056724105.1). Classification (NCBI taxonomy): domain Bacteria; kingdom Pseudomonadati; phylum Pseudomonadota; class Betaproteobacteria; order Rhodocyclales; family Zoogloeaceae; genus Zoogloea; species Zoogloea sp. GDB6. Next base: position 3,617,929 of record NZ_CM161497.1, read on the forward strand.
GGAACTCATCTACCAGGGCGACCACGTCCGCGTGCAGCTCGACCTCGGCAACCAGTCCAGCCTGATGGTCAAGGCGCCGATCTCCCAGCTGAGCCACGAGCTGCGCCCCGAACAGCCCATCGAGGTCGGCATCCCGGCCGCCCACCTGCGCGCCCTGGCCCCCACGCCGAGCGCCTGACGAATCCGCAGCACCCTTCGCTCCTCCCAATCCACGCCATCCCTCACCCGGAGAACCACCACCATGCACGCCCTCAAAACCATCGCCCTCGCCGTCTGCGGCATCCTGTCCTGTAGCAGCGCCATGGCCAGCGAACTGACCCTGATCTCCTTCGGCGGCACCAACCAGAAGGCCCAGGACAAGGCCTTCTACCAGCCCTTCATGAAGAGCAGCGGCAACAAGATCCTGCCCGGCGAATACAACGGCGAGCAGGCCCGCGTGAAGGCCATGGTCGAAGCCCGCAAGGTCACCTGGGACGTGGTGGAGGTCGAATCCCCCGAGCTGGCCCGCGGCTGTGAGGAAGGCCTGTACGAGAAGCTCGACTACAGCAAGATCGGCGGCAAGGACGAATTCATCGGCAAGGCCGTCACCGACTGCGGCATCGGCTTCTTCGTGTGGTCCACGCTGCTCGCCTACAACGCCGACAAGCTGAAGGCCGCCCCCACCAGCTGGGCCGACTTCTGGGACCTGAAGAAATTCCCCGGCAAGCGCGGCATGCGCAAGGGCGCCAAGTTCACCCTCGAAATCGCGCTACTCGCCGACGGCGTCAAGCCCGACCAGGTCTACAAACTGCTCGCCACCAAGGACGGCGCCGACCGCGCCTTCAAGAAGCTCGACCAGATCAAGGGCTCCATCCAGTGGTGGGAAGCCGGCGCCCAGCCGCCGCAGATGCTCGCCGCCGGCGACGTGGTGATGAGCTCCGCCTACAACGGCCGCATCGCCACCGCCCAGAAGGAAGGCAAGAACCTCAAGATGGTATGGGGCGGCAACATCTATGACGTGGAGTCCTACGCCATTCCGAAGGGCGCCCCCAACCGCGACCTGGCCTACAAGTACCTGCAGTTCTCCAGCAAGGCCGAGAACCAGCAAGTCTTCTCCGGCGAAATCCCCTACGGCCCGACCAACCTGAAGGCCGCCAAGGCCATGCCGGCGCAGATCGCCGCCGAACTGCCCACCTCGGCCGCCAACATCGCCAGCGCGCTGCCCAGCAACACCCAGTTCTGGGTCGAGCACGGCGAAGAGCTGGAACAGCGCTTCAACAGCTGGGCCGCCAAGTAAACAGACCGCCGAATGACGCCCGCCATGTCCTCGAGCAGCGCCTCCCCCTCCCCTGCCCTGGATCTTGGCCGGGCGTCACCCGACCGGGCTCCGGCCCCGACGACCACCATGGATGAAGCCCCCATGACCGCCACCACCCTGAGCGCTCCAGACGCTGCCGCCGAGCCCGCCGAACAGGCGCTGCCCCTCAAGACCCGCCTGCAGCGGGCCGAGCGGCGCAAGAAGCTGCTGCACCTGGCGCTGATCGCCCCCCTCGCCGTGTTCCTGCTGCTGACCTTCCTGTGGCCCATCGGCGCGCTGCTCAAGCGCAGCGTGGACAACCCCGAAGTGATCGGCGGCCTGCCCGCCACCGCCGCCGCGCTGGCGCACTGGAACGGCCAGGGCCTGCCGCCGGCCTCGACCCTCGCCGTCTTCGTGAAGGAAATGGAAGGCGCCCGCGGCAGCACCGAACTGGCCTCCGCCGCCAAGCGCCTCAACACCGAGATGACCGGCTACCGCAGCCTGATCATGAAGACCGCCCGCAGCCTGCCGCTGCCCGACGGCAACAACCTGCAGGAAGGCCTCGCCGCCATCGACCCGCGCTGGAGCGAGCCGCACACCTGGCAGGTGATGGCCCGCGCCGGCCAGCCCTACACCAGCTACTACCTGCTGGCCGCCCTCGACCACGCGGTGGATGCCGACGGCGCCATCGTCGCCGCCACCGAAGACCAGGCCATCTACCTGGACGTCCTCGGCCGCACCTTCTGGATGAGCCTGGTGGTCACCCTGTGCTGCCTGGTCCTCGGCTTCCCGCTGGCCTACCTGCTCACCAGCCTGCCCACCCGCAGCAGCAACCTGCTGATGATCCTGGTGCTGCTGCCCTTCTGGACTTCCATCCTGGTCCGCGTCGCCTCGTGGATCGTGCTGCTGCAGTCCGGCGGCCTGGTCAACCAGGCCCTACAGGCCCTCGGCCTCATCGACGAACCCCTGCAGCTGGTGTTCAACCGCCTCGGGGTGTACATCGCCATGACCCACATCCTGCTGCCCTTCATGATCCTGCCGCTGTACTCGGTGATGAAAGGCATCTCGCCGATCTACCTGCGCGCCGCCCAGTCCCTCGGCTGCCCGCCCTTCCAGAGCTTCTGGAAGGTGTACTTCCCGCAGACCCTGCCGGGCGTGTTCGCCGGTTCCCTGCTGGTCTTCATCCTGTCGATGGGCTACTACATCACCCCCGCCCTGCTCGGCGGCCCGCAGGAGCAGATGGCCAGCTACTTCATCGCCTTCTACACCAACGAGACGATCAACTGGGGCATGGCCGCGGCGCTCTCCACCGTGCTGCTCGGCGCCACCCTGCTGCTCTACGTCGTCTATTCCCGTTACGCCGGCCAGGGCCGCAACGCGGCCAAGGCCCGCTGAGATGAAGGACGCCCCCCGACACGCCTGCGGCGTCTCCCCCCACTGGGGGGCAGGCCGGCCGCTTCGGAGCGGCCGTGCGCGGCCGGCCTCAGGCCCGTGCCTGACGACTAGCGCACAGCGCTAGGGATAACTGAGAGGAAAAATTCATGCTGCAAGCCTACGCCTCGCCCCTCGAACGGACCTGGTTCTACGCCCACCGGGTCATCGCCGGCCTGATCCTGCTGTTCCTGATCCTGCCGATCCTGGTCATCGTGCCGCTGTCCTTCAACTCGGACTCCTTCCTGATGTACCCGATGGCCGGCGCCTCCCTGCGCTGGTACGAGGAGATCATCGGCTCCGACGTGTGGCGCAATGCGCTGCTCAATAGCCTGATCGTCTCCCCGGCCGCCACGCTGCTGGCGGTGGTCCTCGGCACGCTGGCCTCCATCGGCCTGGTGCGGGCGGACTTCCCCGGCAAGGCGCTGCTCACCGCCATCCTCATCTCGCCGATGGTGGTGCCGGTGGTCATCGTCGGCGTCGCGGTGTACCTGTTCTTCGCTCCGCTCGGCCTGGCCGGCAGCTACACCGGGCTGATCCTCGCCCATGCCGCCCTCGGCGTGCCCTTCGTCATCACCACCGTCACCGCCACGCTGCAGGGCTTCGACTACAACCTGGTGCGCGCCGCCGCCAGCCTGGGCGCCAACCCGGTGCTGACCTTCTTCCGGGTCACCCTGCCGCTGGTCGCACCGGGCATCGTCTCCGGCGGGCTGTTCGCCTTCGCCACCTCCTTCGACGAAGTGGTGGTCACGCTCTTCCTCGCCAGCCCCGGCCAGGCCACGCTGCCGCGCCAGATGTTTGCCGGCATCCGCGAGAACATCAGCCCGGCCATCGCCGCGGTGGCGACGATCCTGATCGTACTTTCCACCCTCATGCTGCTGACCCTCGAATGGCTCCGCCAGCGCTCCGAGAAGCTGCGCACCGGAAAGTCGCGCTGAGAATTGCGCTGAGAATCGCGCTAAAAACCTAAACCACTGATCCACCTCCGCTTTTTCAATCCCACTCGTGTCGGGAGAGCCCTTCTCATGCCCAAAATCTGTGATTCCACCCTTCTTCGCCATGCCGCCTTCATCAACGGCGAGTGGTGCGGGGCCGACAACGGCGCCACCAGCGAGATCCTCAACCCGGCCAGCGGCGCCAGCCTGGGCGCCGTGCCGGTGATGGGCACGGCGGAAACCCGCCGCGCCATCGACGCCGCCAACGCCGCCCTGCCGGCCTGGCGCCGCCTGCCCGCCGCCCAGCGCGGCAAGCTGCTGCGCGCCTGGTACGAACTGCTGCTGGAAAACCAGGAAGACCTGGCCGTCATCATGACCTGCGAGCAGGGCAAGCCCCTCGCCGAAGCCCGTGGCGAAGTGGCCTACGCCGCCTCCTACCTGGAATGGTTCGCCGAGGAAGGCAAGCGCGCCTACGGCGAAACCATCCCCTCGCCCTTCCCCGACCGCCGCCTGATCGTCACCAAGGAGCCGGTCGGCGTGTGCGCCGCCGTCACGCCGTGGAACTTCCCCGCCGCGATGATCACCCGCAAGGCCGGCGCGGCCCTCGCCGCCGGCTGCACGATGGTCCTCAAGCCGGCTCCGCAGACCCCTTACTCGGCCCTGGCGCTGGCCGTGCTGGCCGAGCGCGCTGGCATCCCCAAGGGCGTCTTCAACGTGGTCACAGGCGACGTGGCCAGCTCCGCCGACATCGGCGCCGAGCTGTGCGCCAACCCCATCGTGCGCAAGCTGTCCTTCACCGGCTCCACCGCCGTCGGCGCCCGCCTGATGGCCCAGTGCGCGCCGTCGATCAAGAAGCTGTCGCTGGAACTGGGCGGCAACGCCCCCTTCATCGTCTTCGACGACGCCGACCTGGACGCCGCCGTACAGGGCGCCCTCGCCTCCAAGTACCGCAACGCCGGCCAGACCTGCGTGTGCGCCAACCGCCTGCTGGTGCAGGACGGCGTGTACGACGCCTTCGCCGCCAAGCTCGCCGAAGCGGTCAAGGCCCTCAAGGTCGGCGACGGCCTGGAGCCCGGCACCACCCAGGGCCCGCTGATCAACGAAGCCGCCGTCGCCAAGGTCGAGCGCCACGTCGCCGACGCGCTGGCCAAGGGCGCCACCGTCCTCACCGGCGGCCAGCGCCACGCCCTCGGCGGCAGCTTCTTCGAGCCCACCGTGCTGACCGGCGTCACCGCCGACATGGCGGTGGCCCGCGAGGAGACCTTCGGCCCGATGGCCCCGCTGTTCCGCTTCGCCACCGAAGCCGACGCCATCCGCATGGCCAACGACACCGAGTTCGGCCTCGCCTCCTACCTCTACAGCCGCGACATCGGCCGCATCTGGCGGGTTTCCGAGGCGCTCGAGTACGGCATGGTCGGCGTCAACACCGGCCTCATCTCCACCGAGGTCGCCCCCTTCGGCGGCGTCAAGTCCTCCGGCCTTGGCCGCGAAGGCTCCAGCCACGGCCTCGATGACTACCTGGAGATCAAGTACGTGGCCCTCGGCGGCCTCGACAGCTGATCCCTTCAAGCCCCTTTTCCATCAAGACATTCAGACCTTCATACGGAGAACAGCAATGAACCAAGCGCTTCAACAACAAAACGCCCACATGATGGCCCGCCGCTCCGCCGCCCTGCCCCGTGGCGTGGGCCAGGCCCACCCCCTGTTCGCCAGCCGCGCCAAGGGCGCCGAGCTGTGGGACGTGGAAGGCCGCCGCTTCATCGACTTCGTGGCCGGCATCGCGGTGGTCAACACCGGCCACTGCCACCCGAAGGTCGTCGAAGCCGCCGCCGCCCAGATGGAAGCCTTCACCCACACCTGCTTCCAGGTCGTCGCCTACGACGGCTACGTGACTCTCGCCGAGCGCCTCAACGCCCTCGCCCCGGTGGCCGGCCCGGCCAAGAGCTTCTTCATGAGCACCGGCGCCGAAGCCGTCGAGAACGCCGTCAAGGTGGCCCGCGCCTACACCGGCCGGCCCGGCATCATCGCCTTCAACGGCGCCTTCCACGGCCGCACCTGCATGACCCTCGGGCTGACCGGCAAGGTTGATCCGTACAAGCTGCGCATGGGCCCCTTCCCGGCCGAGATCTACCACGCCCCCTTCCCCTGCGAGCTGCACGGCACCAGCATCGACGAAGCCATCCACGGCATCGAGCTGCTGTTCAAGAACGACATCGAACCGGCCCGCGTGGCGGCCTTCATCATCGAGCCGGTGCAGGGCGAAGGCGGCTACTACCCGGTGCCCACCGAGTTCCTGCAGCGCCTGCGCGCGCTGGCCGACAAGCACGGCATCCTCATCATCGCCGACGAGATCCAGACCGGCATGGCGCGCACCGGCAAGGTCTTCGCCATCGAGCACAGCGGCGTGCAGCCGGACATCATCACCATGGCCAAGGGCCTCGGCGGTGGCTTCCCGATCTCCGCCATCATCGGCCGCGCCGACGTGATGGACGCCGTCTCCCCCGGCGGCCTCGGCGGCACCTACTCCGGCAGCCCGCTGGCCTGCGCCGCCGCGCTGGCCGTGCTCGACGCAGTGGAAGAAGAGAAGCTGTGCGAGCGCGCAGTGCAGATCGGTGCGCGCATGCAGGCCCGCCTGCGCGACATGGCCAGCTGGGCGCCGTGCATCGGCGACGTGCGCGGCCTTGGCGCGATGGTGGCGATCGAGTTCTTCCACGACGCCGAGCGCACCCGCCCGGCCCCGGAGATCACCAAGGCCCTGGTCGCCGAAGCCTTCAAGCGCCAGCTCCTGCTGCTGTCCTGCGGCAGCTACGGCAACGTGATCCGCCTGATGACGCCGCTGACCCTCGACGACGCGCTGCTGGAAGAAGGCTTCGACGTGCTCGAAGCCAGCTTGCGCGCGGTACTCGCCGCCCAGGGCTAAACGCCCTCCCGCCGCAGTCCCCGCCCCGGGGCTGCGGCGCCCCCACCCGATAACACGGGGCCCACCCCGGACCGAATTTCGATGCGCCCCGCCGCGCAGGGGCGCGCCTTGCCTGCTGAAACCGTTTTCATCACCGTCAAATTGGGAGTCCGCACCATGAAGAAGCCGCAACTGATCCTCGCCCTCACCGCCGCCGGCGTCCTTTCCCTGCCCGGCATCGCCTGTGCCGGCGAAGTGGAAGACCTGAAGGCCATGCTCCTGAAGATGCAGGCGCGCATCGAGCAGCTGGAAAGCCGCCCGGTCGCCGCCGCCCCCGTGGCCCCCGCAGCGCCGGCACCGGCCCTCAACCCGGCCGACGTGGTCACCCGCGGCTCCATGCCGGGCTCCTTCAAGGTGCCGGGCACCGAGACCTCCATCAAGTTCGGCGGCTACGTGCAGCTCGACGCCATCTACGACATCAAGGGCAACCAGGGCCGCGCGGTGAGCGCCGGCGACATCGCCCTCGACGGCAGCGCCGACGCCAAGCGCAAGGGCACCACCACCTTCAGCGCCCGTACCTCACGGATCAACATGCAGACCGCCACGCCGAGCGAGCTGGGCGAAATCAAGACCAAGATCGAGTTCGACTTCTTCACCGACGAAGGCAGCGAGACCTACACCAACTCCGCCCGCCCGCGCCTGCGCCACGCCTATGGCACCGTCGGCAACTGGCTGGCCGGCCAGACCTGGTCCAACTTCATGGACCTGGACGCCATGCCCGAGACCCTGGAGTTCAACGGCCCCACCGGCCAGGTTTTCATCCGCCAGCCCCAGCTGCGCTACACCGCCGCTGTCGGCAGTGCCAGCCAGTTCTCGGTGTCGGTGGAGAACCCCCAGACCGACGCCCGCGACAACGGCGGCAACGTGACCGCCATCGACCGCGGCGCCGACCTCACCGCCAAGTGGCAGCACAGCGGTGACTACGGCCACTTCAACGTGCGCGCGCTGGTGCGCCCGCTGAAGGCCGACGACGGCAACGGCGATCACCGCGCCTCCACCAACGGCTGGGCGCTGGGCGTCGGCGGCTCCCTCAAGCTGGGCGCCAACGACACGGTGCTCTACCAGCTCAACGGCGGCCAGGGCATCGGCCGCTACATCCAGGACGTGTACGGCGCCGCCGCCTACGACGCCAGCACCGGCACCCTGTCGGCCCAGAAGGCGGCCGGCGGCTACCTGGCCCTGCAGCACTTCTGGAACACCGTGCTGCGCTCCACGCTGTCCCTCAACGCCACCCACATCAACAACAAGACCGGCTTCGGCGACATCACCGGCCTCAATACCGACACCCGCCAGGTGCACGCCAACCTGATCTGGAAGGCCGCCTCCCAGCTCGACGTGGGCATGGAATACGTGTGGTCCCAGCGCAAGGTGGAAGGCGGCGCCGAAGGCACCTCCAGCCGCGTCCAGGGCGCCGTCAAGTACAACTTCTAAACCCCCACGGGGCGCCGGCGCAGCTGCCACCCCGCCGGCGCCCCGCACTCCTCCGCCCCCCAAGGAGACACCATGCTCGACCCCTTGCCTTCCTACCTCCGCCCCAGCAACGACGCCGGCCCCTGGGGCGTCTACATGCAGCAGATCGACCGGGTGACGCCCTACCTGGGCGAGCTGACCTACTGGGTCGACACCCTCAAGCGCCCCAAGCGCGTCCTCATCGTGGATGTGCCGGTGAAAATGGACGACGGCACGGTGGCCCACTTCGAGGGCTACCGGGTCCATCACAACACCTCCCGCGGGCCCGGCAAGGGCGGCATCCGCTTCCACCAGGACGTGACCCTCTCCGAGGTGATGGCGCTGGCCGGCTGGATGACCGTCAAGAACGCCGCCGTCGGCGTGCCCTACGGCGGCGCCAAGGGCGGCATCCGGGTCGACCCGCGAACCCTCAGCCACGGCGAGCTGGAGCGTCTGACCCGCCGCTACACCAGCGAACTCAACGTGCTGATCGGGCCGGACAAGGACATCCCGGCGCCGGACGTGAACACCAACGAGCAGATCATGGCCTGGATGATGGACACCTACTCCATCAACCAGGGGCGCACCGCCACCGGCGTCGTCACCGGCAAACCCCTGAGCCTGGGCGGCAGCCTCGGCCGCCGGGACGCCACCGGGCGCGGCGTCTTCGTGGTCGGCGCGGCGGCGGCCAAGGATGCCGGCATCGCGCTGGACGGCGCGCGCGTCGCCATCCAGGGCTTCGGCAACGTGGGCGGCACCGCGGCGCGCTGCTTCCACGAGGCCGGCGCCCATGTGGTGGCCGTGCAGGACGTCTCCGGCACCCTGTTCCACCCGGGCGGGCTCAACATCCCGGCCCTCCTCGCGTGGGTCGCAGGTGGCCGCCCGCTGGTGGAGTTCCGCGACGGCGAGCGCATCCCCGACGACAGCTTCTGGGATGTGCAAAGCGACTTCCTGGTGCCCTCGGCGCTGGAGCAACAGATCACCCTCCACAACGCCCCGCGCATCCGCACGCGCATCGTGCTCGAAGGCGCCAACGGCCCGACCACGCCGGAGGCCGACGACATCCTCGCCGCCCGCGGCATCCAGGTGGTGCCCGACGTGCTCGCCAACGCCGGCGGCGTGACGGTGAGCTACTTCGAATGGGTGCAGGACTTCTCCAGCTTCTTCTGGTCGGAGGACGAGATCAACGCCCGCCTCGACCGCATCATGGAAGAGGCCTACGTGCACATCCGCGACACCGCCCGCGCCCGGCAGGTCAGCCTGCGCACCGCGGCCTTCATCCTGGCCTGCGAGCGCATCCTCAAGGCGCGGGAGATGCGCGGGCTGTATCCCTGAGCCTGTCCCCGAGACCCTGCGCCCTATTCGATCCCAGCCATGCCCGCCGCCGGATAGCGGGCACCGGCCACCCGCTCCGGGGCGAACAGCACGTCCAGCTCCGCAAGCTCGGCCGCGGAGAGACGCACAGCCGCCGCTGCGACGTTCTCTTCGAGCCGGCGGACCTGTCGGGTGCCGGGGATCGGGATCACGTGGGGATGCTTGGCGAGCAGCCAGGCCAGGGCAAGCTGGGCGCTGCTGATGCCCCGCGCTGCCGCAAAAGCCTGGAGGCCCGCCACCAGCTGGCGGTTGACCTCCGCCGCGGCGGCAGCGAAACGCGGGTTGTGGCGGCGAAAATCGTCGTCGGCCAGCGTCGATGTGTCCACGGTGCCGGTCAGGAAGGCCCGCCCGAGGGGACTGTAGGCCACGAAACCAACCCCCAGCTCTGCGCAGGCGGCCAGCATGCCGGCCTCCGGCTCCCGTGACCACAGGGAATACTCGCTCTGCACCGCTGCCACCGGGTGCACCGCATGGGCCCGCCGCAGGCTGTCCACCGAGACTTCCGAAAGGCCGATCTGGCGCACCTTGCCGGCACGTACCAGCTCGCCCATCGCGCCGGCCACCTCCTCGATCGGCACCGCCGGATCGCGCCGATGGCAGTAGTACAGATCGATGCAACCCACGCCCAGGCGCCGCAAGGATGCCTCGCAGGCCTGTCGCACATAGGTGGGGGAATTGTCGATGCGCCGCTCGTAACGCCCCGCCTCCCGCACGATGCCGAACTTGGTGGCCACGCGGACAGCCGCCCGCCGCGCTGCACCACCCGCGCGCAGGAAGCGCCCGAGCAGTTCCTCGTTGTGGCCGAAGCCGTAGGTGTCCGCCGTGTCGAACAGATTGACACCGAGTTCCAGCGCCCGCTCGAGGGTCGCCAGCGAGGCGCGGTCGTCACTCGCCCCGTAGAACTCGCTCATGCCCATGCAGCCCAGGCCGATCGCCGACACTGTGGCTCCTGACTGGCCGAGAAAGCGTTGCTCCATCTGCATCTCCCCTGTCACTGGACCGTAAAGCCGCCATCCACCGCCAGCCCCTGCCCGCTGATGTAGCTCGCCGCACCGGAGAGCAGGAACAGCACCGGCCGGGCAATTTCATCCGGCTGACCAACACGCCCGGCCGGGAAGCCCTCGCCGGCCGCCCGCAGATTGTCCAGGCTGCCGAACCCGCTTTCCGCCATCGGCGTTTCCACCGGCCCCGGGCACACCGCGTTGATGCGGATACCGAGCCGGTAGTAGTCCAGCGCCGCCGAGCGGGTCAGCCCCAGCACTGCGTGCTTGCTGGTGTTGTAGGGCGACAGGCCGGGAAAGGCGACCTGGGCGACGACCGAGGCGTTGTTGACGATGGCCCCGCCGCCACTCTGCAGCATGGCGGCAATCTCGTACTTCATGGCCCAGAATACGCCCGATACGTTGGTGCGCATCACCGCATCGAAATCCTCGTTGGCGATTTCATGCAGGGGCGCCGTCGGCCCGAGGACGCCTGCGTTGTTGAAAGCGCCATCCAATCGCCCGAAGCGGGCGACGGTCGCAGCCACCGCCTCGCGCACCTGAGCCTCGATCCCCACATCCAGCCTCAGCACCAGCGCCTCGCCGCCGGCCTCCTCGATCTGCCGGGCGATCGCCGCGCAGGCCTCGCTACGCCGGGCCGCCAGCGCCACCCGTGCGCCGGCCCTGCCGAGGGCCAGTGCCGTGGCGGCGCCCATGCCGGAGGAAGCGCCGGTTACCAGTACCACCTTGCCGGCCAGATCGGTCGAGTGCGTATCCATTCTTCGTATCCTTTCGTCGATGCAGTGGGAATACGGAGAAGGCTACGCGGCGACAGATCGTGCAACAATCCGCACAATACTCGATGACCTGCTGAGCCAATTTCATCAATATGAACCGCGCCTGCCTTGCCGACCTGCAAGCTTTCGCCACCGTCGCCCGTCTGCGCAGCTTCCGCCGGGCGGCCGTCGAGCTGGGCGTCTCGCCATCGGCGCTGAGTCATACCCTGCGCGGGCTGGAGACCCGCCTCGGGGTCCGCCTGCTCAACCGCACGACGCGCAGCGTGGCACCCAGCGAAGCCGGCCAGCACCTGCTCGATCGCCTGACCCCGGCCTTGCTGGACATCGACAGCGCGCTCGACGAGGTCAATGCCTTCCGAGACTCGCCGCGCGGCACCCTGCGCATCAACGCACCGCGCTTCGCCGCCGAACACGTGCTGGCGCCGCTGGCCACGCGCTTCCTGCTCGCCCACCCGGGCATGCGCCTGGAAATCGTCGCCGACGACGCACTGGTGGATATCGTCGCGGCTGGCTTCGATGCCGGCGTGCGCTTTGGCGAGAGCCTGCAGCAGGACATGGTTGCCGTTTCACTGGGTCCGCGCCAGCGCTTCGTGGTCATCGCATCGCCGGACTACCTGCGCAACTCCGGCATCCCGCAACATCCCCGCGAACTGCACACGCACCGCTGCGTGCGCATCCGCTTTCCGAGCGGCGCACTGTACCGCTGGGAGTTCGAGAAGGATGGGGAAAAACTGGAGGTGGACGTGGACGGTCCGCTGGATGTGGGCGAGATGCCGCTGATGGTCCGCGCCGCCGAGGATGGGCTCGGGCTGGCTTACGTCTATCAACAAAGCGCCGCCGCCGGCGTGGCGGCCGGCCGCTTGGCGACGGTACTGGACGACTGGCGCCCGGCCGAACCGGGCTTCTACCTGTATTACCCGAGCCGCCGCCTGCCGCCAGCTGGCCTGCGCGCCTTCATCGAAATGCTGAAGGCGGGCTAGGGATTCAGGCCGCCGCCTGCTCCAGCGCGAGGAGATGCGCGGGGTCGGCGCCGCTCACGCGGACCCGCTTGCTGCGCGAGGTGTCGCCGCTGACCAGTTCCACGGATGCCTTGGGCACTCCGCAGGTCTTGGCCAGAAAGGCGATCAAGGCTGCGTTGGCCTTGCCGTCCACCGGCGGCGCGGCGAGGCGGATCTTGAGAGCCTCGCCGTACAGGCCGGCGAATTCGGTCTTCTTGGCGCCGGGCTGGATGTGCAGCGTCAGGATCACGCTGCCGTCGGCAGCCCGGCTCAACCAGGTCATGGCTCAGGCCAGCCCGATCAGCATGTACTTGCCCATCGCCAGCGCGCTGAGCAGCACCTGGAGCAGCAGCAGCAACGCGATCGGCGTCAGGTCCACCCCACCGATCGCCGGGATGACGCGGCGGAACGGACGCAGGAAAGGCTCGGCCAGCGCATTGATGACACCCGCCATCGGCGCATACGGATTGACCCACGACAGGATCGCCGACATCAGCACGACACCCATCAGCAGGTATAGCGCCGCCTTGATGGTCTCGAGCAAGCCGACGCCCCACATCACCACCAGCAGGCTGACGGGATCGGTGATGCCGATGATGCCGCGTACCCACAGCGTGACGAACACCACCAGCGTCTGCACGATCCAGGCCGGCAGCAGGCTGGCGATATCCAGCCCGAACAGCCCCGGAATGAAGCGGCGCAGCGGCACCACCACCCAATCGGTGGTGGCCAGCACGAAATTGCCGATCGGATTGCGGAAGGAAATCCGCTGCCACTGCATCACGAAACGCGCCAGCAGCACGCCGGAAAGCAGACTTCCGAGGGTTTCGACGATGGTCAGGAACAGGTTTCCGAGCATGGCCGGGCTCCGCGCTCAGTCGCGGCCGAGCTGTTCGCCCAGCTCGCGGCCGCGGGCCTCGGCCGCCGCCACCGCGCGGGTCACGATGGCCGGGAAGCCGTCGGCGGCGAAGGACGCCAGCGCTGCGGCGGTGGTGCCGCCCTTGGAGGTGACGCGCTCGCGCAGCACCGCCGGGGATTCCTCGCTGCTGGCCGCCAGCTTGGCCGCACCAAGCACCGTGTCGATGGCCAGCTTGCGGGCGGTGTCGGCGTCGAAGCCGAGGGACTCGCCGGCCGCCTGCAAGCATTCGATGAAGTGGAAGACATAAGCCGGGCCGCTGCCGGACACCGCGGTAACGCCGTCGATCTGCGCCTCGTCGGCCACCCACACCACACTGCCGACCGCCGCCAGCACCTTGGCGGCGGCGTCACGCCCTTCCGCATCGACGGACGGATCGGCGAACAGGCCGGTGATGCCGGCGCCGATCAGGGCCGGCGTGTTCGGCATGGCCCGCACCAGCTTGCGGTAATCACCCAGCCAACGGCCGATGTCGGTCAGGCGCAGGCCGGCGGCGATACTGACCACCACCTGCGTGCTCAGACGGCCGGCGATCGGCGCCACGGCGGCCTTCAGCTGTTGCGGCTTGACCGCCAGCACCAGCACGTCGCAAGCCAGCGCCTGATCGTCGAGGGATTCGACGGCGCGCACGCCGAAGAGGCTTTCCAGTTTGGCGCGGCCTTCGGCCGACAGCTCGACGGCTTGCACGTCCGCCGCCTTGAAACCTTGCTTGACCAGGCCGCCGATCAGGGCCGCCGCCATGTTGCCGCCACCCAGGAAGGTGATTTTCATCGGATTCGTTCCACCAGTTGGATTCAAAGGGAAATGCTTCAGGCGCGCGATCCGAAGATCGCCGTGCCCACGCGGACCATCGTCGAACCTTCGGCGATCGCCGCCTCCAGGTCGTCGGACATGCCCATCGACAGGGTATCGAGACCGTAGCCGGCCCCATTGAGTTCATCGCGCAGGGCCCGCAGGCTGGCAAAACGTGCCCTCTGCACGGCTACGTCGGGAGTCGGTTCGGGGATCGCCATCAGACCGCGCAGGCGCAGGCGCGGCAGCGCGGCCACGGCCTTCGCCAGCTCCACCAGTTCGGCCGGCGCCACGCCGCTCTTGCTGTCCTCGCCGCTCACATTGACCTGGATGCACACATTGAGCGGCGGCAGATGCACGTCACGCTGCTCGGACAGGCGCTCGGCGATCTTCAGGCGGTCGATGGAATGCACCCACGCGAAGTGGTTGGCCACCAGCCGCGTCTTGTTGCTCTGCAGCGGACCGATGAAATGCCATTCGAGCCCGAGGCCGGCCAGCGCCTCGACCTTGGCGACACCTTCCTGCACATAGTTCTCGCCGAAGGCCTGCTGCCCCGCGGCGGCGGCCTCGCGCACGCTGTCGGCGGGCCAGGTCTTGCTCACCGCCAGCAGGCGGACCTCGGCCGGCCGACGCCCCGCAGCCTGCGCCGCCGACGCGATGCGCATGACAAGGTTTTGAAGGCGGCCGGAAATGCCTGATTTATAATCTGCCAAAGCGCGAATCTGGGCTAAAGAGGCCGTTGAGTATAGCATCGGCTCTGGCGCTGCCCGTTTTGCACGCTTGCCCCGGTTATCCGTAATCCTGCTGCCCGCAACGAGTCACCACGATGGACATCACCGAACTGCTCGCTTTCACCGTCAAGAACAAGGCATCCGACCTGCATATCTCGGCCGGCCTGCCACCGATGATCCGCGTGCACGGCGACGTGCGCCGCATCAACCTGCCCGCGCTGGTGCACAAGGATGTCCATGGCATGGTGTACGACATCATGAATGACTCCCAGCGCAAGCAGTACGAGGAACAGTTCGAAACCGACTTCTCCTTCGAGATCCCCAACCTGGCGCGCTTCCGGGTCAATGCCTTCAATCAGAACCGCGGCGCCGCGGCGGTGTTCCGGGTCATTCCGTCCAAGGTGCTGACCCTCGATGAACTGAACTGCCCGAAGATCTTCAAGGACATCGCCATCCAGCCGCGGGGCATCGTGCTGGTCACCGGCCCGACGGGTTCGGGCAAGTCCACGACGCTGGCGGCGATGGTGGATTACGTCAACGAGAACGAATACGGCCACATCCTGACCATCGAGGATCCGATCGAATTCGTGCATGAATCCAAGCGCTGCCTGATCAACCAGCGGGAAGTCATGCGCGACACCCATTCCTTCAATGCTGCACTGCGCTCGGCGCTGCGGGAAGACCCGGACGTGGTGCTGGTCGGTGAAATGCGCGATCTGGAAACCATCCGCCTGGCGCTGACCGCCGCCGAAACCGGCCACCTGGTGTTCGGCACGCTGCACACCTCGTCCGCCGCCAAGACCATCGACCGTATCGTGGACGTCTTCCCGGCCGCCGAGAAGGACATGGTCCGCGCGATGATGTCCGAGTCCCTGCGGGCGGTGATCTCCCAGACCCTGCTGAAGACCAAGGACGGCACCGGCCGTGTCGCCGCCCACGAGATCATGATCGGCACCCCGGCCATTCGTAACCTGATCCGGGAGAACAAGGTCGCCCAGATGTATTCGGCGATCCAGACCAGCCAGAACGTGGGGATGCAGACCCTCGACCAATGCCTGGCCGACATGGTCCGGCGCAATATCGTGTCGGGCGCCGAAGCCCGTCTGAAAGCCCAGAACAAGGACAGTTTCCCGGCCTAAAGCCTCTTCGTCCCCGTCCTACAACCGCAACCACCGGCCGCGCCGGTGACAGGAACGCACCATGGAACGCGATCAGGCCCTCAAGTTCATGCACGACCTGCTGCGGCTGATGCTGCAGAAGAATGGCTCCGACCTCTTCATCACGGCGGCCTTCCCGCCGGCGATCAAGATCGACGGCAAGATCGTGCCGCAGTCGAACCAGCAACTCACCCACACCCACACCATGGAACTGGCGCGGGTGATCATGAGCGACCGCCAGGCCCAGGAATTCGAAGCCACCAAGGAGTGCAACTTCGCAATCTCCCCGCCGGGCATCGGCCGCTTCCGCGCCAACGCCTTCATCCAGCAGGGCCAGGTGGGCATGGTGCTGCGGACCATCCCGCAGAAGATCCCGACCTTCGACGACCTCGGCCTGCCGCCGGTGCTGAAGGACATCACCATGTCCAAGCGCGGCCTGGTTATCTTCGTCGGCGGCACTGGCACCGGCAAGACCACTTCGCTGGCGGCGATGGTGGACTACCGCAATGAAAAGAGCTACGGCCACATCATCACCGTCGAAGATCCGATCGAGTTCGTGCATGCCCACAAGAACTGCATCGTCACGCAGCGGGAAGTCGGTATCGACACCGAATCCTGGGAACCGGCGCTGAAGAACACCCTGCGCCAAGCCCCGGACGTGATCCTGATGGGCGAGATCCGCGACCGGGAGACGATGGACTACGCCATCGCCTTCGCCGAAACCGGCCACCTGTGCCTGGCCACGCTGCACGCCAACAGCGCCAACCAGGCCATCGACCGGATCGTCAACTTCTTCCCGGAAGAGCGCCGCCACCAGCTGCTGATGGACCTGTCCCTCAATCTGCGGGCACTGATCTCCCAGCGCCTGCTGCCGATGTGCGACCGCAAGGGCCGCGTGCCGGCAGTGGAAGTGATGCTCAACTCGCCGCTGATCTCCGACCTGATCTTCAAGGGCGAGATCCCGGGCATCAAGGAAGTCATGAAGCGCTCCAGCGAGCTCGGCATGCAGACCTTCGACCAGAGTCTCTTCGATCTCTACGAGCGGAGCCTGATCAGCTACGAGGACGCCCTGCGCAACGCCGACTCGATGAACGACCTGCGCCTGCAGATCAAGCTGAAGAGCCGCCGTGGCGATCGGGACATGACCCCCTCCGGCATCCAGAACCTCGACATCGTCTAAAGACGCCCGTAAAGCTACTGCGCGGTCCGATCTCGCGACTGCGGTGCTCGCCGTACTCTCATGTACGGCTGTGCGCCTCGCCGCGACCTCGGGCCGCTCGCTACGCTTTCTGGACGCCTTTAGTCCGAGGTGTTTTCATCTGACGGCTTGGGTTTGCGGGCCGAGCCGGTGACCATCAGGTACTCGAACAGGCGGCATTCGATGGCACCGTTGAACAGCGGAGTGCGCTTGCTGGCCTTGAGACGGACGCCCTTTGGCAAGGCCGGGTCGCCGGTGAAGAAGTAGCAGCGCCAACCTGTCCAGTTGGCCTTCAGCGCATCGCCGAGCTTGGGGTAGAAGGCTTCCAGTTCGGCAGTGTCGGACAGGCGCACACCGTAGGGTGGGTTGGCGACCAGCACACCGGCGGACGCCGGCGCCTTGAGGTCGAGCAGGTCGGCCCGCCCGACTTCCACGCAGCCTTCCAGGCCGGCGCTGCGCAGATTCACATAAGCTTTGCGCTGCTGGGACTCGAGAATGTCCGAACCGTAGATCCCCAGCTTGCGCGGTGCCTTGCGGCGCGCCTCGGCGGCCTTGCGGATCGGCAGCCAGGTGTCGCGCTCATAGTGCTTGAAACGCTCGAAGGCGAAGTGTCGCCCGAGGCCCGGCGCCACGTCGAGGGCCATCTGGGCTGCTTCGATGAGGAAGGTGCCGCTGCCACACATCGGGTCGCACAAGGCTTCCTCACCCGGCTTCCAGCCGGTCAGGCGCAGGATGCCGGCGGCCAGATTCTCCTTCAACGGAGCCTCCACCGCAGCCTGCTTGAAACCACGTTTGTAGAGCGGATCGCCCGAGGTATCCAGATACAGCGTCACGGTATCTGCCGACAGGAAGGCATGGATGCGGATGTCCGGCGTCTGGGTGTCCACGTCCGGGCGCCGGCCGACGACAGTGCGGAAGTGGTCGCACACCGCGTCCTTGATCTTCAGCGTCGTGAATTCCAGGCTGCGCAGCGGCGACTTGTGGGCGGTGACGAAGACGCGAATGGTCTGGTCGGCCGTGAACCAGCGCGCCCAGGTCGGCGCGTAGGCGATGCGGTACACGTCCTCCTCGCTGCGGTAGCGGCCCATGCTGATCTGCCACAGCACGCGGGTCGCCAGCCGGCTCTCCAGGTTGGCGCGATAGCACAGGGCCCAGTCGCCGGAAAACTGTACGCCGCCGGGAATGACCTTCCCGTCGGTGGCGCCGAGGGCGCGGAGTTCATCGGCAAGGAGCGACTCGAGGCCGCGGGGACAAGGGGCAAAGAAATTCAAGATTGCAATCCGTTCGGAAAATCAAAAGGGCTTCAGGACGACCAGGAACACCACGACGAACAGCACCAGCACCGGCACTTCGTTGAAAAAGCGGTACCACACGTGGCTGCGCGTGTTGCGCCCTTCGGCAAAGGCACGCATCAGGCGGCCGCAATACAGGTGATAAACGATCAGCAGCGTGACCAGCGCAGTCTTGGCGTGCAGCCAGCCACCCGCCAGGCCGAAGCCGAACCACAGCCACATGCCCAAACCGACGGCCAGGATGCCCAACGGCGTCATGAAACGATAGAGCTTGTTCTCCATCAGCGTCAGACGCTCGATGGTGGCCTTGTCGGTGACCATCGCATGGTTGACGAACAGGCGCGGCAGGTAGAACAGGCCAGCAAACCAGCTGACGACGAAGATGATGTGCAGGGCTTTGATACTCAGGTAGAGCATGGTCTCGACTCGGAGGATGAAAGTATTCAGGAAGTGGCGGGACGTGTCCGCAACGCATCGGCAACCGTCGGATAACGCAGACGTGCGTGCAACTCACGCTTGATGCGATCGTTCTTCAGACGGCGGGACTCGGCCATGAAGGAAAGCGTCATTTCCGACAGTCGTCCGGCCAGCTCGCTACGCGGCAGACGCGGCGGCCTCGGCAGGCCGAGCGTATCGGCAACCAGATCGAAATAATCGCCCATACGCAGCGCGCTGTCATCGCAGGCGTTATAGACCCGGTTCGGCCCGCCGCGGAACAGGGCCAGCACCAGCAACCGCGCCAGATCGTCGGCATGGATGTGGTTGGTGAATACGTCGTCTTGCGGCGCCAGCACCGGGTCGCCCTTCTGCAGGCGGGCCACTGGCAGACGATCGGCGGCATCGTAGATGCCCGGCGCCCGCAGGATACTTACCCGGCATCCAGTACGCTGCCCGAAAGCCCGCAGATGCTCTTCCGCCGCCACACGTCGCAGGCCGCGCGGAGACGCCGCCTGCAACGGCCGGGTCTCGTCGGCCCAGGCGCCACCACAGTCCCCGTACACACCGGTGGTACTAATATAGCTTAGCCGTCGTGGTAGACTTCCGCGATGCACAAGGGCTGCAAGCAGATGTCGGGTACGCGGATCATCTCGCCCCGCGGCGGGCGGCGGCGCGCAATGCAATATGTAATCGGCAATGCCGGCAAGGCGTGCCAAGCTGTCGGGCCGATCCAGATCAGCCACGATGGGCTGCGCGCCCAAAGCCCGCAACACGGCGCCCTCCTCCGCCCGGCGGACCACCGCACGCACGCGAAAGCGCCGCGCCAGCCACGGAATGATCCGGCGGGCCACGTCTCCGCTGCCGACAATCAGCACTTTCTTCATATTTCGACGTTTCATTAATCGATTATCTCACGGCCACCCATCATGTCGTTCCAGGTCACCCTCCAACCCAGCGGACTCCAGTATTCTGCCAACGCCGACGAAACCCTTCTCGAGGCCGCCCTCACGGCCGGCCTGCTGCTCCCCTACAGCTGCCGTGACGGCGCCTGTGGGGTGTGCAAGAGCCAGGTCCTGTCCGGCGAAGTAGACCTCGGCCGTTATTCGGAATCCACGCTGACCGCCGACGAGCGGGAGCGCGGCCTGGCGCTGCTGTGCTGCGCCCAGCCCCGCTCCGACCTCAACATCGAAGTGCGCCAGGTGACCCGTGCCGGCGACATCCCGGTCAAGAAACTGCCGTGCCGCGTACAGAAGATCACCCGCGCAGCCGACGATGTGATCGTTCTCGAGATCAAGCTGCCGGCCAGTGAGAAGTTCCAGTTCGTCGCCGGTCAGTACATCGACTTCCTGCTCGCCGACGGCAAGCGGCGCAGCTTCTCCATCGCCAATGCACCGACCGGTGCCGACTTCCTCGAACTGCACATCCGCCTGGTGCCCGGCGGCCAGTTCACTACCCACGTCTTCGAGAAACTCAAGGAAAAGGACATCCTGCGCTTCGAAGGCCCGCTCGGCAGCTTCCGCCTGCAGGAAGGCTCACCGAAGCCGGTCGTGCTGCTGGCCGGCGGCACCGGCTTCGCACCGATCAAGAGCATCGTCGAGAACGCCATCGCCACCGGCCTCAAGCGCCCGATGACCCTCTACTGGGGTAGCCGCGACGCGGCCGGCCTGTATCAGCTCGACATCGCCCGCAGCTGGGAGGCGCGCCTGCCGGGCTTCCGCTTCGTACCGGTGCTCTCCGATGCGCCCGCAGCCGACAATTGGACGGGTCGCACCGGTTTCGCCCATGAAGCGCTGATGGCCGACCTGCCGGACCTGTCGGGCCACGAGGTGTACGCCTGCGGCTCGCCGGCGATGATCGACGCCGCCCGCAAGGATCTCACCGAGCGCTGCGGCCTTTCGGTGGAGGCTTTCTATGCGGACGCCTTCAGTTTCTCGAACGACGCCAAGGCGGCCTGAGCCCGCGTAACGGAGCCCCGAGTCCATGAGCAATGCAGCGCTGATCACCCGCGAACCCGTCATCAACAAGCAGTACAAGATCACCGCCAACCGGCTGGTTGTTCATGCCGCATCAGTTGCCCAGGCCGTGGAAACCCTCGATGGTCTCGCCGATGTGTGGCCAGCCACACATCCGGTGTTCGTCAGCTTGTACAAGCTGGTTCCGACGCCCGACATGCTGGAATGGATCGCACCGTCCAACGCGATGATCGAGATCCCGACCCAGTCCATCGGCCATCCACTGACGCTGCAACTCCTGCCCCAGCTGCAGGCCAACGGGGTCAGCCTCAACCTGACCTGGTACCAGCCGGACACGATGCTCCCACCCAACGTGCCGTGGCGCTTCGTGATCATCGACGCCAAGCGCCAACCCCTGCCTGCCGACCCGCCCGGTCTGTCCCTCGCCTGGGGCCTGCCCGATGTGCCCAGTTTCAAGGAAGCAGTCATTCAGGGCTATGACGGGGCATCGGGCTGGTTCTTCCTGCGCGGCATCAAGACCGACGGCAAGCTCGCCCCATCCCATGCGCAGATCGTCCGGCTCATGAATCTGGTACGCAAGAATGCCGAGGTGAAGGACATCGAGACCGTCCTCAAGCAAGACGTCGCCCTGTCCTACAAGCTGCTCCGCTACATCAACTCGGCCGGCTTCGGGCTGATGTGCGAGATCCAGTCCTTCCGCCACGCGGTGACCATCCTCGGTTACGAGAAGCTCAACAAATGGCTGTCCGTGCTGCTGGTCTCGGCCAGCCGCGATCCGTCCGCGCCTGCACTGATGCAGACAGCCATCGCCCGCGGTCGCTTCATGGAGAAAATCGGCGCGGCCTTCTTCGACAAGGGCGAACTCGACAATCTCTTCATCACCGGCGCCTTCTCGATGCTGCACCTGCTGCTCGGCGCCAGCCTGCAAACGGCCCTCGACGAAATGCACCTGCCGACCGGCATTGCCGACGCACTGCTCACTGGCGACGGTGTATATGCGCCCTTCCTCAAGCTCGCCTGCTCGCTGGAGGGCTTCGACGCGAAGAATCTGGCAGCCCAATCGGAAGCGCTCCACCTGTCGGCAGAGCAGGTCAACCGCGCGCACCTCGACGCCCTGTCCTTTGCCGACAGCCTGCAGTTCGGTTGATGGACGGGCCACCGGGCGCCTCCACCAACAACCGTCATACTCCGCAGCTAGATTTGCCCCATTGCAAACCTCTCGGGAGATTGCCATGGGAATCTACAACCTCGTCCTCGCCTCACCTCGCCAACCCAATGCACCGCGCCTGATGGCGCGCCATGTGGATCCATCCTGGCTGAAGCAGCGTGGCTATGAAATTGCCCGCAGCCTCGGCGAAGCCGCCGCCGTGTGGACGGCGGAGGCCACGGCCGGACGCCATGGTCTGGCACTGCACTGCCGCAGCGGCCATGCCCTGACCATCGAAACGGAATAAGAGGAAGCCCCCAGAGCCGGAGGACTGCTCGCTCAGGCGCGTGACGTTCAGCGCCCGAGGGGCTGCAGGGTTCCCGGGTCGATGCCCTTTTCACGCAGGCGCGCCTGCGCGGCGAGGGCATCCTTGCGGTCGGCAAAGGGGCCGACTACGACGCGAGTTTCCAGTTGGGACGGAATGCCGGCCTGGGCCAAGCGCGCCCGCAGCGCTTCGGCACTGGCCACACTGGTGAACACCCCGAACTCCAGCACATAGGGCCGCGACGGCGGAGCAGAAGTGGTGGCGGCCGGCGCCGCTGCAGCATTCCCTGCAGGCGGCAGCTGGCGTGGCGGCGGTGCTGCTGGCACAGCAGGCGCAACCGGCACGGCCGGGCGCGAGGTCTGCGATGCTGCCGGCGCCGGACGCGGAGCCTCCTGCGCCGCAGCCTGATGCGAAACGACGCCGGCCGCAGGAGCCGCCGCTGTCGGTGCTGCAGCAGGCGCCGTCGGAACCGGCGGCTGGACTGCGGGGGCCGCATTGTTCTGCGCCACCGGCCCAGGGGCATGCGCCGCGCCCCCGGCCTGCGGCGGCACACCCCGGCTTACCTCACCGATCCGACCGCTGCGCATTGCGCGGGATGGCGCTTCCGTATCCGACGCCACACCACCGCCAGGCAGCATCGGCGGCGCGGACTCCTCCAGGGACGGTGCCGATTCGGGCGCAACCGCCTCATTCCCGGCCCGCAGCACATCCGGCGGGGCATCCCTCCCCACCTCGGGCGTCACCTGGGCGGGCGCGATGGGGCGAGTCGGCAGGGGCGCTTCCGCCGGTGCCGGTGGTCGGGATACGTAATCGAAAACAGAAAGGCCGCCGAGCAGCGCAGCGATCAGCCCCCCGGCGACACCGGCGCGGATCAACAACTGCTTGCGCGGATCCTCTTCACCCTCAACGGCTTCCGTTGCGTCGGTATTGCGTTCCGTCATGATCCGCTCTCCGCCTTCGCCAACGCACAAACCAGTTCAGCCTCGGCAACCGAAATGCCGCAGTGTTCGGCAACCTGGGCCGCACTCATGCCTCGTCCCGCCAACAGCATGGCCTCGGAGTGTTGCGGAGAAACCGGGCGGGTGTATTGGGTCCGCTCCCGTGCTGTCTGGGCGGCCTGCTGTTCGCTGCGCGCCTGTTCGCCGAGTTGGTCCACGTCGTGGCGCATCACCGCCAGCTCACGGCGTAGAAAGTCGCAATCGGCGCGCAGACGCGTCATGTCCTGGCGCAGTTGCTGGATCTCCAGCTCGTTGAGGAGCTCGCGGGAGACTTCAGCCTCGTCCGGCGCAGGCTCTGGCACCACCACGGGCGCGCGCCCGACCGGCGTCTCGGCCTTCACCGCAGGCTCCGGCGTCTCCGGTGGCGGAGTGCCGCGCCGATGGCGGGCCAGGCGGAACAGCACCACCACCAGGTAAAGACTCAACACGGCGACCAGCGCCAGTACAGCCTCGCGCACACCGATACCAGTCATCGAGCATGCTCCCCGGCAGCCCTGTCGTACCCGTCTGATTCAAACCCGATGCAGATAATGATCGTTCCCCTGATGGCGGCCAGCCTGCACGGCTGGCGATTGACGCTGCGATAATAGCCGCGACGTCCTTCACCGACAATGCGAGAGCCGCCCAGCCCCCGCCTTTTCCGCATGTTCTACCTGAAAAAGCTCGTTTCCGCCTTGACTCTGCCCCCCCTTGGGCCACTTTTGCTCATCGCTGCAGGCCTCTTGCTGCTGCGCCACCATCCCCGTACTGGAAAAACGCTGTCCTGGATCGGTCTGCTGTCCGCCCTCCTGCTGGTCACACCGCTCTCGGTTGCACCGCTGGTGCGTGGTCTCGAAGGGCGCTATGCGCCACTCGACGAGGGGAAGCTGCGCCAGGCCGAAGCGATCGTCATCCTCGGTGGCGGCGTACGCAGCCATGCCCCTGAATTCGATGGAATGACGATCAATAGACTGACGCTGGAACGGCTGCGCTACGGTGCCCGGCTGGCCCGGCATTCCGGCCTGCCGGTCATGGTGAGCGGCGGCTCGCCCCAGCCTTCACAGAAGAAGTCGGAAGCAGAGCTGATGAAAGCTGCGCTGGAGGACGACTTCCGGATTCCCGTCAAATGGATGGAAAGCCGTTCGCGGGACACCCGCGAGAACGCCGACTTTTGCGCCGCAGCGCTGCTACCCGTAGGTATACGCCGTATCGTGCTGGTCACCCATGCGGCCCACATGCCACGCTCGGTGGAGGCCTTCGAACATGCCGGCTTCGAGGTCATGCCAGCACCAACGGCTTATCTCACCGGCCCGGTCAGCAGCGACGACATGTCGATCGAGATGCCCAGCATGAACACAGCCTACGCCGGCTGGTACGCCGTGCATGAGTGGCTGGGCCTGCTGGCCTATCGGTTCAGCCGTTGAAGCGTGGCTTGCGTTTGCCCAGGAAAGCGTTGATCCCCTCGTCGAAGTCCGGCCGCGCTGCACAGCGGGCGAAAGCCTCGGCCTCCAGCTGCAGCTGGGCATCAAGGGAATGGCAGGCCGACTGGCCGAGCAGGCGCTTCATCTCCGCATAGGTTTCCCGCGGTCCGTCGACGATGCGGCGCACCAGCTTGTCGACGCTGTCATCCAGCTCCGCCAGCGGGACCACCTTGTTCACGACGCCGAGCCGCAACGCCTCCGCGGCGTCGAAGCGCTCGGCAAGCAGCAGCAACTCGTAGGCCTTGTGCCGACCGACGATGCGCGGCAGCAGCCAGGACACACCGCCGTCTCCACTCAGCGCGATGCTCGCGTAGGCCGTCGTGAAGTAGGCGTTGTCAGCCGCCAGCACCAGATCGCAGGCCAACGCGAGGGACAGACCGAAGCCGGCGCAAGCCCCCTGCACACGGGCAACCACGGGCACCGGGAGACTGACCAGCGCCTCGATGGCCGGGTTGATGTGCTGCTCGATAGTGGCCCGGAAGCTGGCCAGCCGGCTCTCGGGAGACAGATGTAGTTGGCCGGCGAAATCCTTCAGATCGCCGCCGGCCATGAAATGCTCACCGGCCCCGGCGACCACCACGACCCTCAAGTCCTTGCGGCGGGCCAGCTGACCGGTCGTTTCGGACAGCGCCGCCATCATGTCGAAGGACAAGGCGTTGAGGGACGCCGGACGATTGAGCGTGAGGGTCGCGACACCGGCATCGATGTCGAGCAGGATGGGCGCAGTCATGATCTCGTTCTCGCGATGGGGTTTTGGTTGGATCTCGGCGACATCATTGTCCGCAAAAAGGAGACGACGGAAAGTGCGCCCGTCGTCCCAACCAGGCTCGCCTAGAGCTTTTCGAAGACGCCCGCCGCGCCCATGCCGGTACCGATGCACATGGAGATCATCCCGTAGCGTGCCCGGGTACGCCGGAAGGCACTCATCAGCGTCGCCGCGCGGATCGCTCCGGTGGCGCCAAGCGGGTGGCCGAGGGCGATGGCGCCGCCCTGCGGGTTGACCTTGGCCGGGTCGAGATCGAGCTGCTTCATTACCGCCAGCGCCTGCGCAGCGAAAGCCTCGTTGAGTTCGATCCAATCGAGATCGTCCTTGCCGATGCCCGCCGCCTTGAGGGCGCGGGGAATCGCCTCGATCGGGCCGATGCCCATGATCTCCGGCGGCACGCCGGCCACCGAATAGCTGCAGAAGCGGGCGATCGGCGTGACGCCGTAGCGTTTCACCGCCGCCTCGGACATCAGCAGCACCGCGCCGGCGCCATCCGACATCTGGGAGCTGTTGCCGGCAGTCACCGAGCCTTTTGCAGCAAACACCGGGCGCAGCTTGCCGAGGCTCTGCAGCGACGCATCGGCCCGAGGCCCTTCGTCGGTGTCGCAGATCCGTTCGACGATGCGCACCGTGCCGCCCTCGCCGGGCACGTGGGTGCGTACGGTGTAGGGCGTGATCTCGTCCCTGAACGCACCGGCGGCAATCGCCGCGGCCGCCCGCTGGTTGGACTGCACCGCAAAGACATCCTGCTCATCGCGGCCGATCTGCCACTGCTGGGCGACCTTCTCGGCGGTGAGGCCCATGCCGAAGGCGATGCCCAGATTTTCGTCCTTTGCGAAGATGGCCGGGTTGAGGGACACCTTGTTGCCCATGATCTGCGGCATCACCGTCATGCTCTCGGTGCCGGCAGCGATCATCACGTCGGCCTCGCCGAGGCGGATTCGCGCCGCGGCATCCGCCACCGCCTGCAGGCCCGACGAACAGAAGCGGTTGATGGTGATGCCCGGCACGGTGTTGGGCAGGCCGGCCAGCAGCACACCGATGCGCGCCACGTTCATGCCCTGCTCCGCTTCCGGCATCGCACAGCCGACAACCACGTCGCCGATCTCGTGGGCGTCCAGCCCCGGCACCTGGTCCACCACCGCGCGTAGCACGTGAGCCAGCATGTCGTCCGGCCGCACGTTGCGGAACATGCCGTTGCGCTTGGCCACCGGCGTACGGGTCGCGGCGACGATATAGGCGTCTTGAATCTGTTTGCTCATGGTTTCGTCTCCGTCCTTCAGTTGCGCAGCGGCTTGCCGGTTTCCAGCATGTGCACGATGCGCTGCTGGGTCTTTTCGGTCTTCAGCAGGTCCACGAACTGGGCCCGCTCCACGTCGAGAATCCACGCTTCGGACACCCTGGCGTTGGTATCCACCTCGCCGCCACACAGGGCGGTAGCCGCCGCCTTGGCGACGCGGTAGTCCCAAGCCGAGATGAAGCCGCCTTCGCGCATGTTGATCAGCATCATTTCGCAGGTGGCGATGCCGTTGCGGCCGGCCACCGGAATCGCCCGCTGGACCAGCGGCGGCTGGTAACCCGACTCGGCCAGCGCACGGGCCCGATGCAGCGCCACGTGCAACAGCTCGCGGGCGTTGAAGACGATGTCGTCCGAAGCCTTCGCGAAACCCAGCTCGATGGCCTGCAACGCGCTCTTCGATACCGTCGCCATTGCGATGGTCTGGAACATGTTCTGGATAAAGGGGAACACGTCGCCGCCCGCCGTCCGGCTGGCCAGGCTCGCAGCCTGCAGCGCGAACTCCTTGCAGCCGCCGCCGGCCGGGATCAGGCCGACACCGGCTTCGACCAGGCCGACGTAGCTCTCCAGCGCCAGCACGCGGTGGGTCGCGTGCATCGTGAACTCGCAGCCACCGCCGAGAGCCATGCCCTGCACCGCTGCGACGGTCGGCACCATCGCATGCTTAAGCGCCATGGAGGCGCGCTGGAACTTGGCGACGGTCTTCTCGAGCATGTCGAACTGGCCGGCCTTGCAGGCTTCCACCACCTGCTGCAGGTTGGCGCCGACCGCGAACGGCGCCTCGTGCCAGATCACCAGCCCGTCCAGATCGCGCTCGGCGCGGGCGACCGCTTCCAGCACGCCGTCCAGTACCTCGTCGCCGATGCTGTGCATCTTCGACTTGAAGGACAGGATGCCGATACGCGCATCCTTCGCCGGCAGGTTCCACAGACGGACGCCTTCGTTCTCCCAGAGGGTTTGGCCGGCATCCGGCGCGGCTTCGCCAAGAAGCTGCTCGGGAAAGAGCTGGCGGCCATACACCGGCAGCGTGGAGCGGGGCTTGAGCACCGCGTCCGTCGCGCTCCACGAGCCCGACGCTTCATGCACGCCCTGGCGGCCATCGAAAACCCACGCCGGCAGCGGTGCAGCGCTCATCGCGGCACCGGCCTCGATGTCGGCCTTCACCGCCTCGGCAACAGCCTGCCAGCCGGCGGCCTGCCACGTCTCGAACGGCCCCAGCGCCCAGCCGAAGCCCCAGCGCATCGCGAAGTCCACGTCGCGAGCGTTGTCGGCGATATCGGCCAGGTGGAAGGCGCAGTAATGGAACACGTCGCGGAAGATCGCCCACAGGAATTGCGCCTGCGGATGGCTGCTGGCGCGCAGCTGGGCAAACTTCTCCACCGGGTTGCGGTTCTTCAGGATCGCCGCCACTTCCGGCGCCACTTCACCGACGCTCGGACGGTAATCCTGCTTCGCCAGATCGAGCACGACGATGGCCTTGCCGTCCTTGCGGAAGATGCCGCCCTTGGTCTTCTGGCCAAGAGCGCCCTTAGCGATCAGTGCGGACAGCCAATCGGGGCTTTTGTAGAAGGCGTGCCACGGATCGTCCGGCAAGGTAGCCTGCATGGTGCCGATCACGTGGGCCAATGTATCCAGGCCGACCACGTCGGCGGTGCGGTAGGTGGCGCTCTTCGGGCGGCCGATCAACGGGCCGGTCAGCGCATCCACCTCGTCGAAGCCGAGGCCCAGCCGCGCGGTGTGGTGCATCACAGCCAGGATCGAGAACACGCCGACGCGGTTGGCGACGAAGTTGGGCGTGTCCTTGGCGCGCACGATGCTTTTGCCGAGGCGGGTCGTCAGCCAGCCTTCCAGGGCGTCGAGGGTGGCTGGATCGGTGGTGCCGGTGGCGATCAGTTCCACCAGTGCCATGTAGCGCGGCGGATTGAAGAAATGGATGCCGCAGAAGCGGCTGCGCAGTGCCACAGGCATGCCTTCGGACAGGGTCTCGATGGACAGGCCGGACGTGTTGGACGCAAAGATCGCATCGGCACGGATGAAGGGCGCGACCTTGGCGTACAGGTCCAGCTTCCATTCCATCTTCTCGGCGATCGCCTCGATGATCAGGTCGCAATCGCGCAACGTGTTTAGATCGCTGCCGTAGTTGGCGACATCGATGAACTGGGCGCGGTCTTTGGCCGCCAGCGGCGCCGGCTCCAGTTTCTTGAGGCCTTCGACGGCTTTCCTGGCGATGCCGTTGGGGTCGCCCTCCTTCGCGGGCAGGTCGAAGAGGACGACCGGCACGCCGGCGTTGGCGCAATGGGCGGCAATCTGCGCCCCCATCACGCCGGCGCCCAGCACGGCCACCTTGCGAATGATCAGTCTGCTCACATGCGTCTCCTTTTGGCTCGGCCCGTGATCCGGACCTTTGGCATGAACCGCGGACGACATCGCCGCAGTTGATTTTGAACAATCGTTCAAATCTTAGCGCAATGATTCCTTCAGGTACAACATGGATTAAAAATCAGGTGCTTGCCAGCCCGATCGGCGGCACTCCGGCAGGCGCCTGGAAACCCGCGACGATGAAGGGCCGCAGCCGCGCCATGATGGCTTCCGGCTCGCCCGCATCGGCCAGCGCGTAGGTCTCGGTCATCCGCATCACGTCCTTGCCGGCCATCGCATAGGCCACGATGCCGACGAAGAAGTACATGCGCCACACCACGTCGTCCTGGGACAACTGCGGCAGCGTGCGCATGAAGGCCTGGCGGTAGCGGTCCACCGCCTCCTTGTACTCCGTCGGGAAGAAGGCCTCGGTGCCCGGCCCGGGCTCGTAGAAGGCCCGCCCGATGAGCTGCTTGAAGACCTCGCCGGGAATGCTGTCCTTGCGCGTCAGACGCAGCGCTGACGACAGAAAGGCATCCACCAGCACATCCACCGGAATCGGCGCACCAGCGGCCTCGGCCTCCAGCTTGTCCAGGTAGCTCACGCGGCTGCCGCCACGGCTTCCCAGCGCCCGTTCATACACGGCCTCCATCAGCCCCTGCTTGGAGCCGAAGTGGTAATTGACCAGCGCCAGCGGCGCTCCGGCGGCGCCGGTGATCATCCGCACGGAGGTCGCGGCATAACCGTTCTCCATGAACAGGCGCTCGGCGGCATCGAGAATGCGGGTCTTGACGTCAGGCAGGGAGGAGTCGGAACGGCCCATCGGGAATCAGCAGCAAAGCCCCCGGCGCACCGGGGGACGGTTGAAAAAGGGAAAAACAGGAGGACGATCAGAACGCCATCGAATACTGGGCGCCAAGGATCCACACCCGCGCATCATAGACGCCGGTAACCTGGCCACGGCCCTGAGCGGTCTGGTTGTTGTCGATGTGGGATTCCGGCACATACAGGTAAGCGACGCCGACGTCGACCGCCGAATCCTTGTTTACCTTGAGCTGTGCGCCGGTGGTGAACCAGGTCCGGTTGTTGTCCGGCAGGGACACCAGGCGGTGCTGCGGGTCGCGCACCGGGCTCTGATCGTAGGCAACGCCAAACTTGAACTTCAGCGTGTCGCTGTAACGGTAGTTGGCGCCCAGCGCATAGCGCCAGGTATCCCGGAAATCGGTATCGAGGGTCTGCACCGCGACGCCGTTGAGCAGCCCGGAGGTACGCACGATATCCACCTTGGGAATGCTGCTCCACCCGGTCCACGACAAATCGCCCAGCATCTCCCAGCGCTCGTCGAGCTTCTGTGTGACGCTGAGGATGAAGGTTGCCGGCAGGTCCACATTGGCCTTGGCAGAGCCCGTCGTCAGTGCGGCGCTGGCGCCCGCGGCGGGACCGTCGACCTTCAAGTCGCCCTCGAGCTTGTGGCGGACTTCGGAACGATAGGACACCCCGACCTTGGTCGTCGGGCTCAGCGTGAACAGGGCGCCCAGGTTCCAGCCGAGGGACACGTCGTCGGCCGAGAAAGTCCCGTGGGTGGCCGCCAGTGCCGCCGCGGTCACCGTCGCCTGGCGACGGTAGTCCACCTCGATGCGCTGAATGCTAACCCCGCCGCCGATGGAGACCTTGTCGTTGAGGCGATAGGCCAGGCTCGGGTTGATGTTGTAGGTCTTGATGTCGAACTTGATCGCCTGCGCGCCACCAAGCCACGGGTCGTCGTACTTGGTGATCAGGCCGAAGGGCGCGCCGAGGCCAACGCCGGCATACAGATCCTTGCTGAGCGCCCAGGACAGATAGGCATTGGGCAGGAAGGCCCAGCTCCCGGCGTCACCGCCATTACCGGCCCCGCCCAGCACACCGGCGCTGGAGCCCCGGTCGGAGAACTTGAAGGTCGGACGCACAGCGGTCAGGCCGACCGACACCTCGCGGTCCTTCAGCTGGGTCATGCCCGCCGGGTTGAAGAAGATCGTGCTGGCGTTCTCCGCCACTGCGGCAGAGCCGGCGTAGGCATTGCCGATACCGCTGGCATTCTGCTCGAGCAGCTGGAAACCCGCAGCAGCGGCCTGCCCGCTGGCGAGGCCAAGGGCGAGCAAGGGCATCAATCGGGCGATGGTCGTCATCTTCATACCTATGTCTCCTCACTAGGGCGCTTTAATTGTGTGCAACCACGGGGAGCGCAAACCCGCGGCGATTCTAGAGCCCCGACGGGCTGCCGCTACGCAGCAAATCGAAGCGCTGTTGGATTCACGCAACAATCTCCGGCGGAACCTCGCGCTTAACGCCGTTGGCATCTACCGCGACGTAAGTCAACGTCGCCTCCGTGACCTTCACGACCACCGGGTTCTCGGGGTTGCGTTCCGCATAGACCTCGACGTCGACGGTGATCGAGCTCTTGCCGATGCGTACGATCTCGGCGTAGAAGCTGACCATGTCGCCTACCGAGATGGGCTGCTTGAAAAGGAAGGAATTGACGGCGATGGTCGCCACCCGGCCGCGGGAACGCTTGTGGGCCGGCACCGCACCGGCGATGTCCACCTGGGACATGATCCAGCCGCCAAACACGTCGCCCGCGGGGTTCAGGTCACGAGGCATCGGCATGACCCGCAGCACGGGGATCTTGCCAGCGGGCAGTTGGGTGGGGGTGTTGCTCATCGGAACTCCTGTCAGCGCTGACCGCTGGACGACGCAGCCGCGCGGGATTGATGGAAGAGTCCGCCGGTGAAGGGCGGAAAGCCGGCCCCGAATATAACCCCGGCGTCCGCCAGATCGGCATCTTCCACCACGCCCTTCGCCACGCACGCCTCGGCGGCGGCCCGCAGGGGCGCCATGATCCGCGCCGCCAGGCCGGCCGGTACCGCCCCCGGCCTGCCCTTGCGGGCCTTGCCGTCCTTCCACGCGTAGAAGCCCTGCCCGCTCTTCTTGCCCAGCTGGCCGCGCTCGACCCGCTCGGCCAGCGCTCGCGGCATCACCGCCCCGGCGCCAGCCAGGGCTTTGCCGGCGGCCACGGCGATGTCCAGGCCGACGGTGTCCACCAGTTCGATCGGCCCCAGCGGCATGCCGAAGGCCACCAGCGCCGCATCTATGGTTTCCGGCGCGACGCCCTCCTCCACGCAGCGCAGCGCCTCGTACATGTACGGGCCGAGCAGCGCATTGACGAGGAAGCCCGGCTCGTCCTTCACCGGCAGCGGCAGCTTGTCGAGCCGGCGCACGAAAGCCGCCGCGCGGCGGAAGGCCTCGTCGCCGGACTGTGCCGTACGCACCACCTCCACCAGCGGCAGTACCGCCACCGGATTGAAGAAATGGATACCGACCAGCCGTTCGGGCTGCATCAGCGCCGTCGCGATATCGGCGATGCGCAGGCTGGACGTGTTGGACGCCAGCAGCGCGTCCGGACGGGCCCGCCTTTCGATGTCGGCGAACAGCGCCCGCTTGGCCTCCAGGTCTTCGAAGATCGCCTCGATGATCACGTCGGCCTTCGCCACACCATGACCGGCCGGATCGGGAATCAGACGATCCAGCGCGAAGCGGGCTTCCCTCGGTTTGCTGCGGAATTTGCGCCCGAAACGCTGCACGGCGCGGGCGATTGCCGGTGCGATGCGCTCGACCGACTGGTCCTGCAGCGTCACCGTCATGCCACGCAGCGCGCACTCGGCCGCGATGTCGCCGCCCATCACGCCGGCACCGACGACATGCACGTGGCGCGGTCGGAAATCGCCATCCTTGCCAAAGCCCTTCAATCGCTCCTGCAGGAAAAACACGCGGACCAGGTTGCGCGCCGTCGGCGAACGGAAGATCGCCCCCAGCGACGATGGCGAGGACGCAGGCACCGCCAGCGCGTTACCGCCGTGATTAGCCCAAGTATCAATGATCGCGAAGGGTGCCGGATAATGCTCGCGGCGCACCTTGGCTTCCACCGTCTTGCGCGCCTTGGCCGCGATAATGCCGCGCAGCGGGCCGTTCATCAGCGCCTGCACGATCGACGGCCTGCGCGGCGGCCTGCCTGACATCACGAGGATCCGCGCCGCGTCCTCCATCACCCGCAGCGGCACGCAGTCGTCGGCGAGGCCCAGGCGCTTCGCCTTCGGCCCATCGACGCCCTTTCCGGTCAGCATCATGTCGAGGGCTGCCGCCGGGCCGATCAGCCGCGGCAGGCGCAGCATGCCGCCCCAGGCCGGCATGATGCCCAGCATCACCTCGGGCAAGGCCAGGCGCGTGCCAGGCTCGTCCACCACCAGCCGGTAGTGACAGGCCAGCGCCAGCTCCAGCCCGCCGCCCATGCAGTGGCCGCGCACCAGGGCCAAGGTTGGAAAGCGCGCCGCGGCCAGGCGTTCGAACAGGCTCCAGCCCCGCGCCACCAGCTTGCGCGCACCGTCGATGGAGTCGATGCGGGTGAACTCCTCGATGTCGGCCCCGGCAACGAAACCGGCCGCCTTGCCGGAGCGGATCACCAATCCGCTCGACGGACGCACGGTGAGCTGATCGAGGATGGCCTCCAGTTCGGCCATCACCCGACTGCTCAGCGTGTTGGCCGCGGCGCCCGGCACGTCGAGGGTCGCCCAGGCGATGCCGTCCGAGTCCCGTTCCAGCTTCCAGTTGACCAGTTCCATCACAGGGCCTCCACCAGCATCGCACCGCCCTGGCCACCGCCAATGCAGATGCTGGCGATGCCGCGCTGGCCGCCGCTACGGCGCAGGGCCTGCAGCAAATGCAGCACGATGCGCGCACCACTTGCCCCGACCGGATGGCCGAGGGCCACTGCGCCGCCATCCACATTGAGGCGGGCGGGATCGATGGCCCCCAGCGCGCCGGGCAAGCCCAGCCGCTCACGGCAGTATCCGTCGTCCTGCCAGGCACGCAGGCAGGCGATCACCTGCGCGGCGAAGGCCTCATTGATCTCCCACAGATCCACGTCTTCAATCGCCAGACCATGGCGCTGCAGGATCGGTGTTGTCGCATGAACGGGGCCGAGCCCCATCTGGTCCGGCTCCAGGCCGGCCCACTGGCTGTCGACGATCCGCCCGATCGGCTGCAAGCCAAAACCCTCCACCGCCGCGCCGGAAGCCAGTACCAGCCAGGTGGCGCCGTCGGTGATCTGGGAACTGTTGGCGGCGGTGACGCGACCGTATTTCCTGTCGAAGAAGGGCTTCGGCTTGGCCATGCCGGCCATCGACGCATCCCGGCGCAGGCCATCGTCGGCAGCATGAACCGTTCCGTCGGCACCGATCAGCGGCACCAGCTCGGCGGCAAAACGGCCGCCGTCCTGTGCCGCAGCGACGCGCCGGTGGCTCTCGACCGCGTAGGCGTCCATGTCGTGCCGCGTGATGCCGAATTTCCAGGCCAGATTTTCGGCAGTCTGCCCCATCAGCTGGCCAACGATGGGATCGGTGAGGCCCTTCATGATGCCGATCACCGGCGCCAGATGCTTCAGGCGGAAGCCTTTCAAGGCCGCCAGCCGCTCACCCCAACCGCGCGCCGCCATCCAGCCGGCGAAGACGCGCACCAGTTCATCGGAGAACAGCAGCGGTGCGCGGGACAAGGCGTCGACGCCACCGGCCAGCACCAGCTGCGAGCGGCCACAGCGGATGTTGGCGATCGCCGAATCGAGGGCCTGCATGCCCGACGCGCAGTTGCGCATCACCGTCCAGCCCGGCACCTGGAGGCCGCAACCCATGCGCAGCGCCACCACGCGGCCGATGTTCACCTCGTCCGGCGACGGGCTCGCGCAACCGAGGATCACCTCGTCGAGCTGATCCGGTGCAAAAGGCTGGCGCAGCAGCAGCGCGCTGCCAGCCGCCGTGGCCAGGTCGGCGGCGGCGAACGGACCTGGGCCGCTGCGGGCCTTCAGAAAGGGGGTTCGCGCCCCGTCGATGACGTAGATCGGCTCGTTCATGGTTCGCTCGGATCCCTCTCCTCAGGCGCGCCCCGTTCCGCTCAGGCTGCCTTGTGCTGGGGTTCGGTGATCTCCGCCAGCGCATCGCGCAGGCCGAAATCATAGGAAAAATCGTCCACGCGGATCACCTTGTCGCGCAGTTCGCCGCGGCGCTTGATCAGCGCATATTCGTCGCCCGAGATGATGCCACCCGCCACCGCCGCATCGTACAGCGCATCCACGCCACCGCCGACCAGCAGACCGGGCGTGAAATGGCCCTCCCGGATCGCGCGGCGCACCTTGGCCTCGACCGGCTCCGCCGCAATGGTGGCGTGCAGCGCAGCCTCCAGCGCACCGACCGGCTCCTCCACATCCTTCGGCAGATAGACGTCAGAGGTCAGTCGGTCGCGGGTCGCCGACGGCTCGATGAGCAGACCCGCCACCTGATGCCCGAGCGCGTCCGACGGCACCACGTAGGGACGCCCGAGCGGGAAGACCACGAGGCGCCGCAGCAGCATCGCGAACAGCCGGTTGGGGAAATTGGCGATGACGCCCTCGAAGGCATTCTGCGCCTTGAACATGCAGTCCCAGATCGCCCAGTGCATGAGCGGCGCATCGGCAGCCTGGCGCCCTTCGTCCTCATAGCGCTTGAGGGTCGCGGAGGCCAGGTACATCAGGGACAGGATGTCGCCGAGGCGGGCCGACAGCTTCTCCTTGCGCTTCAGCGCGCCACCGAGGGTGCCCATCGACACGTCGGACAGCAGCGCGAAGGCCGCCGAGAAGCGTGTGAGCTGCTGGTAGTAGCGGCGGGTTTCCGGCGCCACATCGGCTGGCACAGCCACGAAATGGGAGCCGGTCAGGCCCATCACCAATGCCCGCGTAGCATTGCTTACCGTGTAGCCGATATGGCCCCAGAAGGCCTTGTCGAAGGCGCCCAGGTCACCGGCACGCGCAGCGTCCATCTCCTTCAGCACATAGGGATGGCAACGGATCGCCCCCTGGCCGAAGAGGATCAGGCTACGGGTCAGGATGTTGGCACCCTCGACGGTGATGCCCACCGGAACCTGCTGGTAAGCGCGGCCGAGGAAGTTCTGCGGCCCCAGGCAGATACCTTTGCCGCCGATCACGTCCATGCCGTCATTGACCACCTGACGGGCTCTTTCAGTGACGTGATACTTGACGATCGCCGACACGACCGCCGGCTTCTCGCCGAGGTCGATCGCCCCTGCGGTCATCACCCGCGCCGCGTCGCACAGGTAAGCGTTGGCGCCGATGCGGGTCAGCGCCTCCTCTACTCCTTCGAAACGCCCGATGGCGGTCTTAAACTGGTAACGCACGCGGGCATAGGCGCCGACCGTGCGGGCCGTCATCTTCAGCATGCCGGTGTTGGAACCGGGCAGCGAGATCGAACGCCCCGCCGCCAGACATTCCATGAGCATCCGCCAGCCCTGCCCCGCCATCTGCGGGCCACCGATGATGAAGTCGAGGGGCATGAACACATCGCGTCCGCGGATCGGCCCGTTCATCCACACCGCGTTGAGTGGGAAGTGGCGACGGCCGATATCCACACCCGGATGATCATGGGGCACCAGCGCGCAGGTGATACCCAAGTCTTCCACATCACCGAGCAGGCGATCCGGATCGTAGAGGCGGAAAGCCAGGCCGAACACCGTACACACCGGCGCCAGTGTGATGTAGCGCTTGTCGAAGCTGACCCGCATGCCCAGCACTTCGCGCCCCTGGTACTGGCCGCGGCACACGACACCCGAATCCGGAATCGACGCCGCATCCGAACCGGCCCATGGGCTGGTCAACGCGAAGGCCGGTATCTCCAGGCCAGCAGCCAGCCGCGGCAGGTAGTGCTGCTTCTGCTCGGGCGTGCCGTAGTGAAGCAGCAGTTCGGCCGGACCCAGGGAGTTGGGCACCATCACCGTCACAGCCGGCGCCGACGAGCGGGTGGACAGCTTGGTCACCACCTGGGAATGGGCATAGGCCGAGAACCCCTTGCCACCGTATTCCTTGGGGATGATCATCCCGAGGAAGCCGCGCTCCTTGATGTACTTCCACACTTCGGCCGGCATGTCCTGGTGCTGTGTCATCTCCCAGTCGCGGGTCAGGCGGCACAACTCGGCGGTGTCTTCGTCGAGGAAACGCTGTTCCTCGGCAGTGAGCTTCGGCACCGGGTAAGCCAGCAGCTTTTGCCAGTCTGGCCGGCCGGCGAACAACTCGCCCTCCCACCACACAGTACCGGCCTCCAGCGCATCCTTTTCGGTCTGCGACATGGACGGCAATGCCTTGCGGAAGGCCTTGAAGATCGGCGCACTGATGAGGTTCCGGCGCACCCCCGGTAACAGGAAAAGCCCCCCCACCAAGAGAGGCAGGGCAAGCAGGGATGAATAGGACATCGACTGTCTCCTTTTGCTCGGCGCCGTCTTACCAGCGCACCGTCAATTTTATGCCAACATCTTTGCAGGCTTGCTTGGCGTCCCGCGGCAGCGACACGGCGACCGTCTGAACAAGACGGCCTTGTCGTTGATGGGATATCGATCAACAGGCCACAAATTTATTTAAACGTTCGTTTTAATCATACATGCGTTTAATTTTGCGTCAACACATCAGGAGATCAAGCGCACCAGAAACCAGGCGAAAAAAATCCCTACTCAGCGTAGCGCCGGGTAGGGATCGGGCTGACCATCTCATCATTCCCCCAAGGAGGGCTCAGACGCGCGTCAGCGGGGCCAGCAATGCGGGCAGGCCCGTGTGCCCTTACAAAAAAAGGATTGGCGGAATGTCAGGCTCCGTGACATCCCGGCCCCCATCCGACGATCAAAACCGTCCGAGCTTGCGATACAGCGTATTGCGGCTGATCCCGAGCCGACGGGCTGCAGCCGAAATATTCCCGTTCTCGGCTTCGAGCGTACGCTGGATCATGTCGCGCTCGATCTCCTCCAGGCGCCCGAAGCTCGCCGCCCCGCTAGAGGCGGCCGCGGCGGCAGCCCCGTCGGCCAGACCCGACGACATGCTGCGTACCGGTGCAACGGATGCCATCGCCGGCACGACCTCACCGATCTCTTCAAAGATATCGTCCGGCAGATGCCAGGTCTCGATGACATCCTCGTCATCGTCGAGTAGCGCGATCGCCACCTTGATGACATTGTTCAGCTGGCGGATGTTGCCGGGCCAGCGGTAGCTCAGGAATGCCTGCATGACCTTGTGGGACACCTCCACATGGCGATCGGGGCCGGCCTCCTCGCGCATCAACTTGTCGATCAGGCGATCGATGTCGCTGCGCTCGCGCAGGGACGGCAGATTGATGCACAACCCATTGAGGCGGTAGTACAAGTCTTCGCGGAAACCGCCGCGCGCCACCTCTTCCTTCAGTCGCCGGTGGGTGGCGCAGACCAGCGTGATGTCCACCGGAATGCTCTTGTTGGTCCCCAGCGGCGTCACGCAGCGCTCCTGCAACACACGCAGCAGGCGGGCCTGCAGGGACAGGGGCATGTCACCGATTTCGTCGAGGAACAGGGTCCCGCCGTGGGCCTGCTGGATCTTGCCGACCGCACCCTCCTTGCGGGCGCCGGTGAACGCACCACCGGAGTAGCCGAACAGTTCGGACTCGATCAGGGTTTCGGGAATCGCCGCACAGTTGAGTGCCACGAAAGGCCCCTGAGCCCGCGGTCCGCTATTGTGGAAAGCTTTTGCGAACATTTCCTTGCCGGCACCCGACTCGCCCTGAATGAGGATCGGGATGTCTCGACCAAGAACCCGCACACCCTTGTCGATGGCCGCCTGCAGGCGTTCGTCACCAGTGGCCAATGTATGTAGCGTAAGGCGGACCTGGGAAGCGGGCTCCGCCTCGACACGGGCCGGGCGGGCGGGCCGCTCGCGGGCCTCACCACCGACCGGGCTCGACACCGGCATCGACGCGAAATTGCCGCGCAGACGCGCGTAGAAGCGCTCTCCGTTACGGCCGGCGATCGCGATGAGCGACGAAGGATCGCGCCGCGCGCGATCAATCAACGTACCCAGCGGCACATCGAACAGCATGCTGTAGTGGCGGCGCGGCAGGTCCTCGCGGCGCAAGCCGAGCAGTTCGAGCGCCGCCTGATCGGCACCGACGATGTCGCCATCCGGCGAGATCGCCAGCAGCGCCTCGCACATGCTGCCCACATGGTCCGGGCGGGCGTGGAAGCTGAGCAGGCCCTGGTGGGCGAATTCGGACTCGAACAGGCGCTTTTCGATGATGCGGGACGACATTTTCACCAAGCCGAGGGAGTGACGCTGGAACGCACGATAGTCACTGGAGATGTCGAGCACCCCCATCAGACGGCCTTGGGCATCCTGGATCGGCGACGCGCTGCAGGTCAGGGAAGCGTTACCCTCATAGAAATGCTCGGAACCGAAGACGTTGAGCGCACCGCGCTCGGCGAGCGCGGTACCGATGGCATTGGTACCGCGGTCGAACTCGTGCCAGCTGGCCCCCGGATGCAGGGACACCTGCTCGGCCTGGCTCAGGAAATCAGGATCACCATAGGTCTGCAACACCATGCCGCGAGCGTCGGCAAGGATAACCATACTGTGGGAGTTGCGGATCTGCTCGAAGAGATGCTCGAGAACCGGCTCGGCGTGGGAAATCAGCGTGCGGTTGCGCTCCCGTGCCTCCGACACTGCCCGCACGTTGGGCTCGCCGCACTCGAGACGGGTGGGATCGAGCCCCGCCTGCCGGCAACGCTCCCAGGAGCGCAACACGCTTTGGTCGAGCAAGGCCTCCGGAAGCTCGCCTCGGCCGAAGTACAGCGACCGCGCCTCCAGAAGGCTCAGAGCCCGAGCCTCAGCGCTGAAAGGAACCTGCATCATCTCTCTCCTCCTCCGCTTAGACGGATTGTCTGCCAGCTCGAGCCGGCGTTTTAGTCTGCGCCAAAATGTAGCAGCTGGACCACATTTCAGCAATGTGACTGCTCCACCCGCCCGCTCAATCAGCAAAACCCAGGCCAGTTTATAGAGCTATAAAGGAAACTGGAAAAAACCTGCTGCGGCAAAGGTGTCCCATTTCACGACGCAGCCCATCCGCGAGTCGCCGCACAGCCCAGTCGGAAAGTGGCACACCCCTTGCTGAAAGGTCTGCACACACGGCGACCCGCCCACTGGCGCTTCGCTCGACGAACTCCAAACACATGACCAAAGGTGACCCAGGTGACTGTCCGTAATTCCGCCCTCCTCCGTGCCCTCTCCGCCGCTGCGCTGACCCTGGCGGCAACTGCCGCCATCGCCCACGGCGACGTGACCCCCCAGGCCGTCGATACCTCGACGCTGCCCTCCGTTGGCAAGGACTGGCTGCCGAAGAACCCCTTCCTGGGTAACAAGGAGGCAATCCGCATCGGCTCATCCGCCTTCAACCAGAACTGCGCTCGCTGCCACGGCCTCGGCGCGATCTCCGGCGGCATCGCCCCCGACCTGCGCTACCTGCCGGCCGGCCAGGAAGGCGACGAGATCTTCCTGAACCGCATCCGCCATGGCGCCACCCGCGACGGCCGCGTGTACATGCCCCCGTTCGAAGGCATCCTGAGCCAGGAAGCCATGTGGACCATCCGTTCCTGGCTGGAGACCGTTCGTGAAGACTGATCGTCGACGCTTCCTGCTGGCCGCCGGCGCGGCAGCCCTGGCCTCCAGCCTGCCGGCCCGCGCCGACGCGCTGGAAGAGATCAAGAAACGCGGCAGTCTCAGGATTGCCGTGTATAACAACTTCGCCCCCTACTCCAACCAGGGTAAGGGCATCGACGTGGAACTCGCCGAAGCCCTTAGCAAACAACTCGGTCTGAATCCCCAGGTCGTCGGCTACAACGCCGACGAAGACATGGACGACGACCTGCGCAACATGGTCTGGAAAGGGCACTATCTCGGCACCCAGCCGTCCGACGTGATGATGCACGTGCCGGTGGACTCCTACCTGCAGGGCAAGAACGACAAGGTCAAGATCTTTGGCCCCTACCACCTGGAAACGGTGGCCGTTGCCCGAGTACAACGCATCGGCTCGATCCGCGGTTCCGCCGCCACGGCACTGGAAGTGTTCACCCGCGAGAAGATCGGCGTCGAAGGCCGCAGCCTGTCCGACGCCTTCCTGCTCGGCGTGCTGAACGGCCGCCTGCGTGAAAACGTCGTCCATTTCGGCAGCGTGGACGCCGCCGTCGAGAAGCTCAAGGCCGGCGAACTGGCCGCCGTGATGGGGCCGCGCTCGGAGATCGAAACCGCCCTCGGCAAGGACAACCGCTTCGTCGTCGAAGTCGTCCAGATGCCGGAGCTCAAGATCAACAGCTGGCCGCTGGGCATGGCCGTCAAGGCCGACGAAACCGGCCTCGCCAACGCCATCGACAAGGCGCTGAAGGAACTTGAAAAGAACGGCACGGTCGCTGCCATCTTCGCCCGTCACGGCGTCACCTACGTCAAGCCGACTCTCTGAGACCATGACCCAGCCCTTCACCTTGCGGCAGTTCCTGGCGAGCTGCTTCCTGCTGCCGGGAGCAGCCCTCGCCGCGCCCTTCGCCTACGTTCCCAACGAAAAATCCGCATCGGTATCGGTGATCGACACTGCCACCGACGAAGTGGTCGCAACCCTGCCCGGCGGCCAGCGGCCACGAGGCATTGCAACAGACGGCAAGAACCTGTTCGTCAGCGAGGCACCAAGCAACGGCCTGGTGGTGATCAATATCGCGGAAGGCAAGCAGGTCGGCAGCATTCCGCTCGGAGAGTCGCCGGAGGGTGTCAGCGTTTCCGCCGACGACAAGCTGGTGGCCGCCGCCGTCGAGGAATCCAACAGCGTGGTACTGCTGGACACCGCCAAGCAGCGCAAGGTTGCCGAGATCAAGGTAAAGGGCAAGAACCCGGAACACGCGGAATTCAGCCCGGACGGCCGCTGGCTGCTGGTCAGCGCAGAAGAAGCCCAGCAGGTGGACCTGATCGACGTGAAGGCCCGCAAGCAGGTTGCCAGCATCGAAGTCGGCAAGCGCCCCCGCGGCATCGGCTTCACCCCCGATGGCAAGCGTGCCTACGTGGCCTGCGAGATGGTCAGCACGGTCTACGCCATCGACATGGGCAAGCGCAAGGTCATCGCCGAAATCAAGGCCGGCAACTTCTCCAACGGCATCGCCATGGCACCGGACGGCAGTCGCGCTTACGTTTCCAATGGCAAGGACGGTACGGTCAGCGTGATCCGCACCAGCGACAACCAGATCGAAGCCACCGTGCCGGTCGGCAAGCGCCCGTGGA
Organism: Zoogloea sp. GDB6; assembly: GCF_056724105.1. Lineage (NCBI taxonomy): Bacteria > Pseudomonadati > Pseudomonadota > Betaproteobacteria > Rhodocyclales > Zoogloeaceae > Zoogloea > Zoogloea sp. GDB6. The sequence goes on from NZ_CM161497.1 coordinate 3,660,153, forward strand.
ACATGGCCATCACCCCTGATGGCCGCAAGCTCTACGTGGCCAACGGTCGCTCCAACAGCGTCTCTGTAATCGACACCGAACGTCTGGAAACCATCAAGGAAATCCCCGTCGGGGAGCTCCCCTGGGGTGTCGTCGTCCGCTGACCCCTATCTGCGCCGCCCTCCGGTAGCCGCAGAACACCCTTTTGTAGCGCATCAAAAAGAAACACCTGCTCCAGCCTGAAGCAGGTGTTTTGCACATCTGTAGCGGGAAGATCTCCCGCGCTCCCGGCTCAGAGCTTCAGAATCCACTCCACCGCAGCCTTCAGGTCCGCATCGCTGATCTTGTCCGGACCATGAGGCGGCATCGGAATCTGTCCCCAGGTACCCGTGCCGCCGTTACGCACCTTGGCGATCAGCATGGCCTCGGCTTCCGGATGGCCCTTGTACTTGGCTGCCACATCCTTGTAAGCAGGGCCGACACGCTTCTGGTCGACGGCGTGACAGGCTACGCAACGGGCCTTCTTGATGATCTCCTCGGATGCCATGGCCGGGGTCGCGGCGGCGGCTCCCAGGGCGACGATGCACAGCAGGTTGGCGAGTTTCATGAGCTCCTCCTTTTAGTCATTTTTGACTGACTGGTTATCAAGACAGCGGTCAGGGCCGCGACACGGCACGACTACGCACTGAACCGCATCACCCACCATAGGCAGCAAAAAGCGTGCAGATCAGCGCCCCTCGGCCACAGCCACGAAAACCATTTATAAACAAACACTTGCAAATAACGTCAAACATGCACGGGGGCATATGCATGTTCCGCAGCGGAACACCTGCTCCATCCCGTTACGTCGCCTTGAACACCTGCTCCACTTCACGCACACTGCGCGCCCTAAAAAACCCGTTCAAAAACATGGATATAGCGCTTAATTACTGATTTTTTTGGAGAAATACAACGCAATTGACGCGCACGACAAGCGCTTTCGAGGCGGGTATGCTTCGTGCTATTCAGCAATTGTGAATAATCAGGATCCCCCCTCCTCCTCCCCGCTCAAGGCCATCCTGCGCTCCTGGGAGCGCTGTGCGGCCGACGGCCTGCGCCCGACCGAGCGCCTGCCTGCCACGAGCCAGCAAAGCAACCTGGCCGACCGCCTGGAAGCCAATGCGCGGCTGGTCGCCTACGCCCAGCCGATCATGGAGCACCTGCATCAGCAGATCGCCCACTCCTCCTCCACGATCCTGCTTGCCGACGACTCCGGCGTCATCCTGCGTTCAGTCGGCGATTCGGACTTCCTGGAAAAGGCCGCCCGCGTGTCCCTGAAACCGGGGCACTCCTGGGCCGAATCAGTGATGGGCACCAACGCCATAGGTACGGCGCTGGCCGAACAGCGCCCGGTGGCAGTGATGGGGGACCAGCACTACCTTGAACGCAACAGGTTCCTTGCCTGCGTCGCCACGCCCATCCACGCGCCGACCGGCGGCGTGCTCGGCATCCTGGACGTATCGAGCAACCTGCAGATCACCCAGACCCACGCCCAGGCGCTGCTGCAAACCACCGCCGAGATCATCGAAAACCGGCTGATCGAAACCGTCAACGACGCAGCGGTACTGCTCCGCTTCCATTATCAGCCCGAGGCACTGGCCTCCCCACTGGAAGGACTGGCGGTCTTCGACGAAGCCGGTGCGCTGCTCGCGTGCAACCGCCGCGCCGAGCGTCTGCTCGGGCTGCCCGATACCCTACGCAACGAGAAGCCGCCGTTCTGGGACATCTTCGAGACCCGCTGGAATGCCGTGCTCGACCACGCGCTGCAGAGCAGCGCCCATCCGGTCCGCCTGCGCAGCCGTCAAGGCCAGGAACTGGTCGCCCGCGTCCTGCTGACCAACATGCAGCGCATGCGACCGATGAACGCGCGGGATGTACAAGCGACCTTCTCGCCGACCGCGCCGAGCGGCCCGACCCTCGACGAACTGGACCTCGGCGACAAGACCGTCAGCCACGCCATCCGGCGCGCCCGACGCATCCTTGGGCTGGACATTCCGCTGCTCATCCAGGGTGAAACCGGCTCCGGCAAGGAAGTCTTCGCCCAGGCCTTCCACACCAGCGGGCCACGCCGCAACGGCCCCTTCGTCGCGATCAACTGTGCCGCCATCCCGGCCAACCTGATCGAAGCCGAACTGTTCGGCTACACCGCCGGCGCCTATACCGGCGCCCGCGGGGAAGGCGCCCGTGGCAAGCTGCGCGAAGCCCACCAAGGCACGCTATTCCTCGACGAAATCGGCGACATGCCCCTCAAGCTGCAGGCCGTCCTGTTGCGGGTCCTCGAAACCCGCCGCGTCACGCCGCTGGGCGGCGGCCCGGAAGAGGAAATCGACCTGTCCCTGGTCTGCGCCAGCCACCGTTCGCTGAAAGCCCTCTGCGAAAGCGGCGACTTCCGCCCCGACCTGTATTTCCGCCTGTCGGCGATGAGTCTGTCCCTCCCGCCGCTGCGGGAGCGCAGCGACATCGAGGCGCTGGCCCGGCGCATTCTGCAGGACGAGTCGCCCCGGCGGCCGGTGCGCCTGTCGTCTACCGCCCTCGACCTGATCCGCCACCACGCGTGGCCCGGCAACATCCGCCAGCTGAAAAACGCCCTGCGCCTGGCCGTGGCGATGCTGGGGCCGGACGACGACACCCTCGGCCCCGAACACCTGCCCCACGATCTGGTGGACGACCCGGATGCCCCTGCCCAACGCCCAGCCGCCCAGAGCCTGCGTGCCGCGGAAGGGCGCCTGGTGGAAAGCACCGTAGCCCGCCACAACGGCAACATCTCGGCCGCCGCGCGGGAACTGGGCATCACCCGCACGACCCTCTACCGCAAGCTGCGCCAGCTGTCGGCCTCGTGATCGACGGGCCCGGCGTGGGATACTCGGGCTTTGCGCTCTCCACCCACCACCGTGTCTTCCACCACCTCCATCCTCTCGCGCCTGGCAGCCGGCTTGTGCCTGGCAGCCGGTCTGGCTGCCTGCTCGCCGGCTCCCAGCCCGCTGCCGGATCAGCTCTCGGCCGAATTCCAGCCCGGCATGCCCCTTGACGACGCCCGCAAGCGGCTCAGCGCCCACGGCACCACCTTCTCGGAAAAGAGCAACGCCGAGTGCCAAGCCCTCGTCGAGCGCAGCCCCAACGTCTCCCAACTGCCGCCCCAAGGCGGCCCCTGCATGTTCGGCAAGATTCCCCTGTCCCGCAGCTGGTTCGGCGGCAAGAGCGACGTGATCCTGCAACTGGTCTTCGGCTCCGACGGCCGGCTCGTAAACGGGCACTTCGAGCAGATCGACAGCCTGCTGTAAGCCCGGAAATAGCGAACCCCGGACGGGGGGGACGTCCGGGGTTCTCGGTACTGCATCCTTCACGGCCGCAGCCGTGCGTGTTGCCCGCTTACTTGGGTGCCAGCGTCAGGATCCACTTCACCAGTTTCTTGGCGTCGGCTTCCTTGATGGCGACCTTGTTGGGGGGCATGGCCAGACCGCTGACCTTGTCCTTCCAGTGACTACCGTAGGGGTTGGAGCCCTCGAGCACCACGCGGGTCAGGAAAGTGTCTGCACCCGGCTTGCCCTTGTAGGCCTTGGCCACGTCCTGCCAGGCCGGGCCGATCGGAGCCATGCCGTTCGGGCCGGGCGTGCCGGACTCGATGGCGTGACAGGTCAGGCAGCCGCTCTTGGTGGCCAGCGCCTTCATGTCCTCGTCCACCGCGGCGTTGGCAACCGTGGCGACCAGGGCCAGGCCCGCCAGTAGCGCCGTCTTGCGTAAGGCGTTCATCTTGTTTCTCCTTGGCTAAAAAAAGTCTCCACGCCGCCCGTTCGGCAGCCTGAAAACGTTGCCTGCGTCCGCCGTCTGGCAGAACGCAGGCGGGATCCCGGAATGATTTCGGGAAACACGGGCCTCAAGCCTGAGCCAACGGCAGAGGCAAACTGAGGCGAATCTGCAGACCGCCACCCGGCGCATCGGTGAGCCAGCATTTTCCGCCGGCCATCTCGGCGCGCTCGCGCATGCCGAGCAAGCCGCCGCGGGAACGCGGCACCACCTCTTCAGCCTTGCCGACACCGTTGTCGGCGACGGTCAATTCCAGCATCTGCCCCTTGGTCTGCAAGGACAGGCGCACACGGCTCGCCACACTGTGGCGCAGCACATTGGTCAGGGCCTCCTGCAGCGTACGGTAAAGCGCAAGGCCGGCATGGGGCTCCAGCGGTGGCAGGGACGGCGGGAACTCGGCCTCGATGCCGATCTCCGGCACACGGCCACGCCAGCCGCTGACGAGGTCATTGAGGGCGTCTACCATCTGCAGCCCTTCGAGACCATGGGGACGTAGCTGGGACAGCAGGTTGCGCACCTGGGCCAGCATCCCGTTGGTCTGGCTGCGGATGTCGCCGGCGATCATTGCGAGTTGTGCCGGCTCGGCACGGCCGGCCTGACGCTCGATGTAAGCCGCGGAAACATTGACAGCGGTCAGCGCCTGTCCCAGTTCATCATGGAGTTCCCGGGCCAGTTCCCGGCGCTCGCTCTCTTGCAGTTCCAGCAACTGACGGGCGAGCAGTTGGCGCGCCGCCCGCGACTCCGCCAGTTCACCGGACAGGGTTTCAATGGCCTGGGCGATGCTGGCGAATTCCTTCAACTGAAATGGCGGCAGGCGCACCTGCTCCTCCCCGCGTCCAAGGCGGGCCAGCCCCTGTTCGAGCAGGCGGACCGGCTTCAGAGCGCGATGGGCCGCCACCCAGGCAACGACTGCCATGCCTAGGCAGAAGACCACCAGCGTCGCCAGATTGCGCACGCCGTCGCGCAGCACTTCGTGGATTTCGGCGCGGGGATCGGCGCGGATCACCAACACTTCATCGCCGAGCGGAATACGGCGCTCATGGGCAACGCGCCCGTCGAGCAGATAATCGGCAAGGGTCGCCAGCAGGCCCGCTGGAGCAGGCGCGACAGCCCCTTGCTCCAAATTGGAGCGCTCCACGGACACCGCAACGTGCCGCAACTGACCACCCGCCAGCAACTCACGCAGCTCGCTCGCCCGGTGCCCCGGTGCGGTCCCGACTGCCAAGATCACGTCCGCCAGGCGGGTCGAGGCTTCCATTTCCTCGGCCACGTCCTGCTGCAGGGCCAACCCGACCCACGCCACCGCCGCGACCGACAAGGCCAACGCAAAGCCCAGCACATATCCGAAGAGTCTCCAGCGCAAATCCATTTGCGTCTCCTTATATTCCCTTTGGGGTAGGCAACAGCAAGGCATGTGCCAGTTGCAGCCGGTAACACCCACCACCACACGGACAAAGGGGATCGGCGATAATCGACGGCCTTCCCGATCCGTTTGCCATCGCCTTGACCCGCCTTAGCATCCGTCCTGCCCGAAATGACGACCTGGACGCCATCCTGCAGATCCAGGCCCGCTGCTACACCGCCATCGTCCCCGAATCGCCGTGCTCGATGGGCGCCAAGCTGACCGCCGCGCCCGACAGCTGTTTCGTCGCCAGCCGGGCCGACGGCGTGCCGGTCGCCTACCTGCTGGCGCTGCCCTGGCGCTTCGACGACCCGCCGCACCTGGACGCCCAGGCCTGCCAGCTGCCGGCCGATGCCGACACGCTCCACCTGCACGATCTCGCCGTCGCCCCCGAAGCGCGCGGCAGCGGTGCCGCCGACGCCCTCGTCGACGCCTTCATGGCGGCCCTCGCCGCCAGCCGCCTCGGGCGTGCCAGCCTCATCGCCATCCAGGGCTCGGCCAGCTGGTGGGCACGTCACGGTTTCGAGGCAGTGACGGCCACGCCGATACTCGCCGAACGCCTGGCCGGCTACGGCCCCGATGCCCGTTACATGCGTCTGCTCCACCCCGACGGCATCCAGCGCCCATACTAGATCTCTCCCGAAACCCATGCGTGCCCTCCTCGGCCTTGCCCTGCTCGTCCTCGCCGGCTGCACCACCGTTGTCGCCAAGGTCCAGCTCGACCACGAACTAGGCCGCCCGGACCCGGCCCGCTATGACGCTCCCGCCGTGCCCATCGCACCGGCCCCCGACTACTGGCAGCAGGTCCGACCCATTCTGGACCGCCGCTGCGTGACCTGCCACGCCTGCTACGACTCGCCCTGCCAGCTCAAGCTGACCCGCTACGACGGCATCACCCGCGGCGCCAACCCGGATCCGGTCTACGCCAACGCCCGCCTGCGGGCCGCCAGCCCGACCCGCCTCGGCTTCGACGCCCACAGCACCGTGGAATGGCGCGACAAGGGCTTCCACCCGATCCTCAACGAACGCGCCGCCACGCCAGCCGCCAACCGCGAGGCCAGCGTGCTGTACCGCATCCTGGCCCTCAAGCAGCAGAACCCCGGCCCGAGTTCGGGCCCACTGCCGGACGAGCGCTTCGACTTCGCCCTCGACCGCAGCCAGAGCTGCGCCAAGGTCGAGAGCATGGACGGCTTCGTCACCGAGCATCCCGAATGGGGCATGCCCTACGGCCTGCCGGCGCTCAGCCAGAAAGATCACGACATCCTTGCCCGCTGGATCGAGGCCGGCGCGCCCTACACACCACGCCCGGCGCCGCTGCCCGCGGTGCAGGCCCGCGTCGCCGAATGGGAGCACCTGCTCAACGGCAACGCGCTGCGCGACCGGTTGGCCGCCCGCTACATCTACGAGCACTGGTACGTGGGCCAGCTGTATTTCGACGAACAGCCCGACTACCGCTTCGAGCTGGTGCGCAGCCGCAGCGCCCCCGGCCAGCCCATCGACGTGATCGCCACCCGCCGCCCCTATGACGCGCCGGGCGTCGAGCGTGTGTATTACCGCCTGCGCCCGCTGGAGGAGACCCTGGTCGCCAAGACCCACATGCCGCTGGCCCTCGACCCGGCCCGTCTGGCCCGCCTGAGGAAGTGGTTCTTCGATGCGCCGATCGCGGTGGCCAAACTGCCCGACTATTCGCCGAAGACGGCCACCAATCCCTTCGCCGCCTTCCGGGCGTTGCCGGTGGACGCCCGCTACCGCTTCATGCTCGATGACGCCCAGTTCACGCTGATGGGCTTCATGAAGGGCCCGGTGTGCCGCGGCCAGGTGGCCCTCAATGTCATCACCGACCACTTCTGGGTGCTCTTCTATTCGCCGGAAAGCGAAGCGAATCACCAGGTCCAGAGCCTCCTCGACGCCACCCAGCCCAATCTGCGCCTGCCTGCCGAGGACGACAGCAGCACCGGCATCCTGGCCTGGCGCCGCTACGCCCAGGCCGAAAAGGCCTACCTGCGCAGCAAGGCCGACTTCATCGCGCGCGGCGCACGCATCCAGCCCCCGCAAATCGGCGAACTGTGGGACGGCGAGGGCCGCAACCCGACCGCCGGCCTGACCGTGTTCCGCCAGTTCGACAGCGCCTCGGTGGTCCGCGGCCTCATCGGCGAGCGGCCGCAGACCGCGATGCTGCTCGGCTACCCGTTGCTCGAGCGGATGCATTACCTGCTGGTCGCCGGCTTCGACGTCTATGGCAACACCGGCCACCAGTTGGCCACCCGGCTCTACATGGACTTCCTGCGCATGGAAGGAGAAGAGAACTTCCTGACCCTGCTGCCCCTGAAGGACCGCCAGAAGGTGCTCGATCGCTGGTACCGCGGCAATCCCGAGCACATCCGGGATTTCGCCGACGCAGCCACCTACTACCCGGGCGAGACCGGCGTGCGCTACCGCAGCGCGGACACCCTCGGCGAGCTGTACCGCAACGTCGCCCAATACCTGCGCCCGGTGCGGGAGAAGCCGCTCGACCTGGCGGTCGATGGCTTCAACGCCGAGCAGATCGCCCAGCTGCGCGCCCTCGGCAAGGTGGCCGGCCAGCCCGCGTCCCGACTGCCCGAGCACAGCCTGCTGGTCCTGACCAACACGGATGGCGCCATCCACGTGGTGTCGGTGCTGCGCAACAGCGCCCACAGCAACGTCGCCGAACTGTTCCGCGAGGACAGCCGCCGCCTGCCCGACGAAGACACGTTGAGCGTCCTCGACGGCATCGTCGGCGCCTACCCCAACACGATCTTCCAGCTCGACGCCGACGAGCTGCCGCGTTTCGTGCGCGCAGTGCAGACCCTCGCCAGCGACGAGGACGTGCAGCACCTCACCCAGCGCTTCGCGGTCCGCCGTACCGACTCGCGCTTCTGGGCGGTCAGCGACGCGATCCATGCCCACTGGCGCCAGATCGCCCCGCGCGAAGCAGCGATCCTCGACTACAGCCGGCTCGAGAACCGTTGATCCCGGCCCGTCCATTTATTACAATAATGAGAACCATTATCAAATAGCCAGCCACCGAGGCATGTTCCTAGGCAGCCAGCAAGCGACCCGTGCCCAGGAGCCTCCATGCATCGCCAACCCGCCGCGACCGCGGCTTTCGTCCGTTCTCCCCTCGCCTGCGCCCTTCTCGCGCTGTTCGCCCTGCCGGCCAGCGCCGCCGAAGACGTCACCCTGGCGCCCGTCAAGGTCGCCGCCCAGACCGACCAGGAGCCGCCGTCCGAACGCAGCGGCGCTTACACGGTGCGCCGTAGCCGCTCGGCCACCGGCCTGAACCTGTCCCTGCGCGAGACCCCGCAGACCGTGTCGGTGATCACCCGCGCGCAGATGGACGACTTCCAGCTCAATAGCGTCAATGACGCCCTGTCCGCGTCGTCCGGCGTGATGGTCGAGAAGATCGAGACCAGCCGCACCTATTACACCGCCCGCGGCTTCGACATCACCAGCTTCCAGGCCGACGGCGTCGGCATGCCCTTCATCTACGGCAACATCTATGGCGACATGGACGCCGCCATCTACGACCGCGTCGAAGCGGTTTACGGCGCCAACGGCCTGATGACATCCACCGGTTACCCGGCCGCCGCCATCAACTTCGTGCGCAAGCGCCCGACGGTGGACCTGCAGGCAAGCGTGAAAGGCACGCTCGGTTCGTGGAACACCTATCGGCTGGACGCCGACGTGTCCCGCGCACTGGTGGAATCCGGCGCGATCCGCGGACGCCTGGTGGTCGCCCGCGAAGACGGAGACTCCTACCTGGACCGCTACGGCCTGGCCAAGACGGTCTTCTACGGCGTCGTCGAGGCCGATCTCGGCCCGGCCACCCAGCTGACCATCGGCCACAACGAACAGGCCAACAAGGCCCGCAGCCCGATCTGGGGCGCGCTGCCGATGTTCTACACCGACGGCACGCGGACCAACTACAGCCGCTCCACCAGCCCCGCCGCCGACTGGGCCTACTGGGACACCACGTTCAAGACCAGCTTCGCCGAACTCACCCACGAGTTCGACAACCGCTGGCAGGCCCGCGCCGTGCTGACCCGCAACGACAACAGCAACGACAGCGCCCTGCTCTACGTCTATGGCCGCCCCGACAAGGCCACCGGCCTCGGCGTGCTCGCCTACCCGGCGCGCTACAACGCCAGCAACCAGCAGACCCAGGCCGACGTGCAGCTCAGCGGCCCCTTCCGCCTGTGGGGGCAGGAGCACGAACTGACGCTCGGCGCCAACTGGTCCAAGTCCGAACTCAACGACGCCACCCACTATGGGCGCGGCATCGGCACCGCCCTGCCGGCCCTCGACAACTGGGACGGCAGCTACCCGATGCCGCTCTTCGACGCGTCGACGGACGGCAGCGCCTTCACCTACCGCCAGCGCAGCGCCTTCGCCGCCGCCCGCATCACCCCCACCGACGGCCTCAAGCTGATCGGCGGCACCCGCGCCACCCGCGCCGACAGCGACGGCATCTCCTACGGCGTAGCCCGCAACAGCAAGGCCAGCGACGTGACGCCCTACTTCGGCGTGGTGTACGACCTCACCCCCAACCTGTCCGCCTACGCCAGCCACGCCGACATCTTCACGCCCCAGTATCAGCTGGACGCCAGCGGCAACGTGCTGAAACCGGTGGAAGGCCGCAGCAGCGAAATCGGCCTCAAGGGCGAGTTCTTCCAGCGCCGCCTCAACGCCTCGCTGGCCGTCTTCCGCACCGTGCAGGACAACCTCGCCGAAGTCGCCGGCTACAACGGCACCAAGGCCTACTACGGAGGCATCAACGCCCGCTCGCGGGGCTTCCAGTTCGACATGGCCGGGCAGCTCACGCCGCGCCTCGAGGCCAACCTCGGCTACACCCAGCTGTCGCTCCACGACGACGACGGCGAGGACGTGCGCACCTACACGCCGCGCCGCCTGCTGCGCCTGGCCGCCACGTATCGGCTGCCCTTCGTCGACAAGCTGAAGATCGGCGCCAACCTCAGCCACCAGGGCGACGTCTACGCCATGGCCGGCAGCGACGAGCTGCGCCAGAAGGCCTACACGCTGATCGGCCTGACCGCCCGCTACGACATCAGCAAGCAGCTCAGCGTCAGCGCCACGCTGCGCAACCTGACCGACGAGAAATACCTGAGCAGCCTCTACTGGGGCAGCTACGGCCAAGGCTATTACGGCGCCCCGCGCAACGGCAGCATCGCGCTGGCCTGGACCTACTGAGGATCACCCCATGCGCTCCCTGCTGGTTCGCCTGCACCGCTGGTTCGGCCTGTTCGCCGCCGTGTTCCTGTTCATCGCCGGCCTGACTGGCGCGGTGATCTCCTGGGATCACGAACTGGACGAATGGCTGAATCCCCACCTCTTCCGCTCCACCACTCCAGGCCAGCCGCTGCCGTCCACTGAGCTGGCGACCCGCCTGGAGGCCGCCGAGCCGCGCCTGCGGGTGCGCTACCTGCCGCTGTCCGTGGAGCCTGGACACAGCCTCGGCGTCTTCGTCGAACCGCGCATCGACCCCGCCAGCGGCAAACCCTTCGCGCTCGGCTTCAACCAGGTCGCCCTCGATCCGGTCAGCGGAGCCGTACTGGGCCAGCGGGAATGGGGGGCCTTGTCGCTGCAACGGGAAAACGTACTGCCCTTCCTCTACAAGCTTCATTACAGCATGCACATCCCGGATGGCTTCGGACTCCAGCTCGGAGTGCTGCTGATGGGTATCCTGGCCCTGGCCTGGGTGCTCGACTGCCTGATCGCGCTGGTGCTGTCCTTCCCGTCGCGGGCCGCCTGGCGCCGCTCCTTCGCCTTCCGCTGGAAGACCGGCGGCTACCGCCTCAACTTCGACCTGCACCGCTCGGGCGGCGTATGGCTCTTTCCGTTGCTGCTGATCCTCGCCGTCACTTCGGTGGCCATGAACCTGCGCGAGGAGGTCATGCGCCCGCTGGTGGCCCGGCTCTCATCCCTGTCGCCATCGCCCTTTGCCGACCGGAGGCCGGCGCCGCCGAACCGGCCGGTCGAACCCCTGCTGGGCTTCGCGGACGCCGTCCGGCTTGCCAACGCCGAAGCTGCCCGACGGGGCTGGCAGATGCCGGCCGGCGGCGTCATGCTGTCGTCGCCCTTCGGCGTCTATGGCGTGGGCTTCTTCGAGGTCGGCAACGGCCACGGCGACGGTGGACTCGGCAACCCCTGGCTGTACTTCGACGCCCGCGACGGCACGCTGGTCGGCAGCAGCATTCCCGGCGAAGGCAGCGCCGGGGACATCTTCCTGCAGGCCATGTTCCCGCTCCATTCGGGTCGCATCGCCGGAGTGCCCGGGCGCATTCTGGTATCCCTGTGCGGGCTGGCCGTGGCCGTACTCAGCGTCACCGGGGTTGTGATCTGGGCCCGCAAGCGCCGGGCCCGCAGCCTCAAGGACAGGTCGCCGTCATCCATGCAGCGCGCAGCGGCAACCGCCTGAAAGTCCGGCGTAAACGAAAACGCCCCTCGTCGAGGGGCGCTGAACACGGCTGAAACTCAGGGCTCAGGGAAGGCAGAGCTTGCCCAGCACCGGCACCGACTGGCCGATGCTGTTGCCGATGATCGTCAGATTGCCGGTCACCTTGGCATAGGCCCCCTTGTTGTCGCTACCGGTGATGAGGATCTGCTCGCTCAGCGCTGCCGGGTTTCCCATCTGCCCGGTCGTCGCGTCGAAGGTCGGCTGGACCACCATGACATCGGTGGTGTAGAGGGTGGTCTGGTTGCTTCCCTTGCCGATCGTGATCGCGCTGCGTGCAGTCTGCACGATCTGCCGCGGAACGACCGGGCTGAAGTCGGACGGGACCACCGCCGGGGCCACGGTGCCGACACCGTTCGCACCGACCAGCGGCTCCGCCGTCACCCCCGCGTAACCGCTGGCTCCCGGCAGACCGATCAGCGACAGCTGAACACTGAAACAGCTGCCGATATAGGTATGCCCGGGAACCTTGGCCGCAATCTGGCAGCTGGCGTCAGGCAACAGCCGGACCGTGCCGGCCACCTGGTTGCAGGCGGCGCCCGCCGTTCCGGCGACCATGCTGATGGCGAGGGGAACAAGGATCTTGGGGGCAATTCGGCGCATCATGGTGAGGTAACCTCCTGAGTGGATCAAGAACATTTGCATTAAGACAACGTCAACGCATCATGCCTAGTGCAAGTTCTTATTTCACGAATGCCATCGTTATATTCGTGAAAAATATCACACTCAATCCCAGTCGAACCTTGGAAATGGATGTATGGCTGCGAACCGAGCAACATCACCAAGCCGCCACAGATACGACTTGTGCAGTGCAGCACCCATACATTAAGTTAGGCCCCCCTCCAACGAAACAGACGCTCTCCGCCCTGCAGCCCCTGCCATGATCGTTCGCCCCCGCCCGCGCCTGCGGGAACTCTTCTTCATCTGGAAGGGTTCCATCATCCCGCTGATCCTCCCGCAGGTGATCTTCGTCACCGTCGTCGCGGCCATCGTGACGCTGATCGCTGCGCTCACCGGCCCGCGCTTTCCCGACTTCGCGACCGGCCCGTTCACCTTCCTCGGCCTATCCCTGTCGCTGTTTCTCGGCTTTCGCAACAACGCCTGCTACGACCGCTGGTGGGAAGCCCGCAAGCACTACGGCAACCTGCTGGTGGTAATGCGCAGCCTGGCACGCGACAGCCAGCTACTCGACGGCGATGCCGCCGGTCGGGCCCAACGTGACGACGTGCTGCGCCTATGCACCGCCTTCACCAAGGCCCTCACCGCCCGCCTGCGCGACCGGCCGGTGGCTGCTGCCGCTCAGGCCGAGTTGAGCCCCGTTGAGCTCGCCACGGTCAGAGCGGGCCGCAACGTGCCCGACGGCATCCTGCGTCTCATCACCGGGCAGTTGCTCGACGCTCACCGGCACGGCCGCCTGGACTCGATCACCTATACAGCCCTGGCCGAACACGTGAACCAGCTCACCGCCATCCAGGGTGCCTGCGAACGCATCCGCTACACCGCGCTGCCCTTCGCCTACACCCTGCTGCTGCATCGCACCGCCCACCTTTATTGCGTGTTGCTGCCCATCGGCATGGTGCACTCCCTGGGCTGGGCAACCCCGCTGATGACCGCCCTGGTGGCCTATACCTTCTTTGGGCTGGATGCCCTCGGCGACGAACTGGAGGAGCCTTTCGGCACGGCCCAGAATGACCTGCCCCTCGACGCGATCACCCGCGTCATCGAAATCGACCTGGGCGAGTACCGTGGCCTGGAGAAGTTGCCGGAGCCACTGCAGGCGCAGGACTTCCTGCTTCTGTAGCCCCTGCCTCAAGCCTGCCCGGCTTGGGCAGGCTTAAGACGCGCTTAAGACGGCTGGGCGATAATCGGGACGATGCCTCGTGCCGGAGTCCCCATGCTGTCCTCCCTTTCTACCGTTTGCCCCCTGTCACAGTCGACCGCGGCAGGCCTGATCGCTGTCCTGCTACTCTCCCTGCCACAAGGCCCCGCCCAGGCGGCCGGCACCAACTTCGTCGCGCTGACTGCCGCCCAGAGCCAGGCCCTTGGCATCAGCACCCGCAAGGCGGGTAGCAACGGCAATCCGGCCGCAAGTGGGCTGCCGGCCACCGTCAGCATCCCCAACAACCAGGTCCGGGTCATCGCCGCACCCCTGGCCGGCGTTGTCGAAAGCCTGGAGACAGCCCCCGGCCTGACGGTGAAGAAAGGCCAGCTGCTGGCCCGCATCGCCAGCCCGCAGGCCCTCGAACTGCAACGCGACCGCATCCAGGCCGACGCCCAGGCCAGCCTCGCCCGCCAGAGCCTCAACCGGGACGAGCAGCTGTTCCGCGAAGGGTTGATCGCCGAATCCCGCCTGCAGGCCAGCCGCGCCAATGCCACCCAGGCCGCCGCCCAGGCCGCCGAGCGCCGCCAGGAACTGAGCCTGGCCCAGCACAGCGGCGGGCAGACCCTCAGCCTCGTCGCACCGATTGCCGGCAGCGTGCTGGAACAGCAGGTCAGCGTCGGCCAGCGCGTCGAACAGTCCGCACCGTTGTACCGTATCGCCCGCCTCGATCCCCTGTCGGTGGAAATCCAGGCGCCCCTCACGGTAGCCGGCCGGGCCCGCGTCGGCACGCCGCTGCGCATCCCCGGCGCCGGCGCCAGTGGCGAACTGGTAGCAGTCGGCCGCGCCGTTGATGCGAGCAGCCAGAGCGTGCTGCTGCGTGGCCTGATCACCCGCGGCGCGCAGAACCTGCGGCCCGGCCAGGTCACCGCAGTGGACCTCGACCTGCCGGCCGACGCCGGCGCGACGGGAGTTCAGGTCCCCGCCGCTGCGGTGCTGCGCCACCAGGACAAGCAGTGGGTCTTCGTCGCCGCCAGCGATGGCAAGGCCACCGGCTACCGTGCTGTACCGATTACCCTTAACGGCCGGGTCGGCGATGCGGTGCTGGTCAGCGGCCTGCCGGCCGATGCCACAGTGGTGACCGCCGGCGTCGCCGCGCTGAAGGCCAACTGGCTCGGCATCGGGAAAGAATAAGCCCATGCTGTCCCGCCTCATCGAGTTCTCCCTGACCCAGCGCCTGCTGGTGCTGGTCGCCACGCTGCTACTGATCGGCGCGGGCGTGCAGGCCTGGAACGGCCTGCCCATCGACGCCTTCCCCGACGTGTTGACGACCCAGGTCAAGCTGATCATCAAGGCCCCGGGCATGACGCCGGAAGAGGTCGAGACCCGCATCACCGTGCCCATCGAGCAGGAGATGCTCGGCATTCCGCACCAGCGCATCCTGCGCTCGACATCCAAGTACGCGCTGGCCGACGTGACCCTCGATTTCGAGGACGGCACCGACATCTACTGGGCTCGCCAGCAGGTCGGCGAACGCCTGGCCGGCGTGATGGGCAACCTGCCGCCGGGCGCAGGCGGCGGCCTCGCGCCAATCACCACGCCCCTCGGCGAGATGTTCATGTTCACCATCGAAGGGCCGATCTCCCTCGAAGAGAAGCGCACCCTGCTCGACTGGACGATCCGCCCGGCCCTGCGCACCGTGCCCGGCGTGGCCGACGTCAACAGCCTCGGCGGCGAGGCCCGCAGCTTCGAGATTGCCCCCGACCCGGCCGCCCTCGCCGCCCGCGGCCTGACGCTGGCCCAGTTGCAGGCCGCGCTGGAAGCCAACAACCGCAACGACGGCGCCGGCCGTCTCAGCGAAGGCGAGGAAACCCTGCTGGTGCGTGCCGAAGGCGCCATCCGCAACCTGGACGACGTGCGTGCCATCGTTCTGAAAAGCGACGGCGGCAACGTGGTCCGAGTCGGCGACGTGGCGACGGTACGCGTCGGCGCGCTGACCCGCTACGGCGCCGTCACCCGCAGCGGCCAGGGCGAAGCCGTCGAAGGCCTGGTCCTCGGCCTGCGCGGTGCCAACGCCGGCCAGGTGGTGGATGGCGTCAAGGCACGCCTGGCCGAACTTGCCCCGCAACTGCCACCGGACGTGAAGGTCGTGCCCTTCTACGACCGCAGCGAACTGGTCGGCCGCGCGGTGCACACGGTGTCGAAGGCGCTGATGGAAGCCATCGTGCTGGTGCTGGTGCTGCTGCTGGCCTTCCTCGGCAACCTGCGCGCCGCACTGGTAGTGGCGCTGATGCTGCCGCTGGCGGCGCTGGCCACCTTCATCGCCATGCGCCAGGTCGGTCTGTCGGCCAATCTGATGAGCCTCGGCGGCCTGGCCATCGCCATCGGCATGCTGGTGGATGCAGCGGTGGTGGTCGTCGAGAACATCGAAACCCATTTTGGAGAAGGCGGTGCCGCCAGCCGCCAGCCCCTGCTGCATCTGGTCTTCCGCGCCACGCGGGAAGTGGCCGCGCCGGTCGCCTCGGGCATCCTGATCATCGTCATCGTGTTCCTGCCGCTGCTGACGCTGGAAGGCCTGGAAGGCAAGCTGTTCGGCCCGGTGGCCATGACCATCGTGTTCGCGCTGTCGGCCTCGCTGCTGCTGTCCCTGACCGTCGTGCCGGTGCTGGCCTCCTACCTGCTGAAGCGCGGTGAAGCTCACGAGCCCTGGCTGATCCGCAAGCTGCAGGCGGCCTACGCACCGCTGCTGCAGTTCGCGCTGGCCCGCGGCAAGCTGGTCGCCGCAATAGCCGGCGTCTCGCTGCTGGTGGCCGCCGGGGCCTTCGTCACCTTAGGCAAGACCTTCATGCCGACGATGGACGAAGGCGACATCATCATGCAGCTCGAAAAGCTGCCCTCCATCAGTCTGGCCCAGACGATCGACACCGACCTGCGCGTGCAGCAGGCCGTGATGAAAGCCGTGCCTGAGGTAAAAGCCATTGTCGCCCGCTCGGGCTCCGACGAGTTGGGCCTCGACCCGATGGGCCTCAACCAGACCGACACCTTTCTCGTCCTCAAACCCCGCGAGGAATGGCGCCAGCCGGACAAGGACTGGCTGACCGACCAGCTGCGGGCTGTGATGGAGAACTTCCCCGGCATCGCGCTGACCTTCACCCAACCCATCGACATGCGCGTGTCCGAAATGCTGACCGGCGTGCGTGGCGACCTGGCGATCAAGCTCTACGGCCCGGATCTCAACACCCTCAATCACCTCGCCGCGCAGATCGAAAGCGTCGTCAAGGCTGTGCCGGGCGCCGAGGACACCGTCACGATCCGCAACGAGGGCGTGCAATACCTGAAGATCCAGGTGGATCGCCTGGCCGCCGGCCGCTTCGGCCTCAACGTGGAGGATGTGCAGAACACCCTGCGCAGCCTGCTCGAAGGGCGCATCGCCGGCACGGTGATCGAATCCACCCGCCGGGTGCCGCTGCTGATCCGCGGCCCGGCCGGCCTGCAGAACGATCCGGACGCCTTCGCCGCGCTGCGCATCACCGCGCCCGACGGCCACAGCCTGCCGCTGTCCAGCATCGCCAAAGTCGAACGGGTAGATGGCCCGGTCAAGGTGGACCGGGAAAACGCCCAGCGCTACGCGGTGATCCAGTCCAATGTGCGCGGGCGCGACCTCGTCGGCTTCGTCGATGAAGCCCGCGCCGCGGTGGCCGCCAAGGTGCCGCTGCCCAACGGCTACCGCCTCGCCTGGGGTGGCCAGTTCGAGAACCAGCAGCGTGCCGCCGCCCGCCTGATCGTGGTGGTGCCGATTGCCCTCGGGCTGATCTTCGTGTTGCTGTTCTCCACCTTCGGTTCGGTCCGCCAGGCCCTGCTGGTGCTGTCGATGGTGCCCTTCGCGATGGTCGGCGGCGTGCTGGCGCTGGCGGTCTCGGGCGAATACATGTCGGTGCCGGCCTCGGTGGGCTTCATCGCGCTGCTCGGCATCGCAGTGCTCAACGGGGTGGTGATGGTCAGCTACTTCAACCAGCTCCACGCCCGCGGCATGCCCATCGCCGAGGTCGTTGTGGAAGGCGCCAGGCGCCGCCTGCGCCCGGTGCTAATGACCGCCAACATCGCCGCCCTTGGCCTGGTACCGCTGCTGTTCGCCACCGGGCCAGGCTCCGAGGTGCAGCGTCCGCTGGCCGTCGTGGTGATCGGCGGGCTGGTCAGCGCCACCGCCCTGACCCTGCTGCTGCTCCCCGTTCTGTACCGCCGTTTCGGCGTTGCCCCCGTCGCTCCCGAGGTTGCAAGCCAATGATCGTCGATCCCCCGTCCCACGTCGTGCTGACCCTGGTACTGCCCATCGAGGTGGAAGACGCCGTGCTGGAAACCCTGCTCGAACACCCGACGCTGGCGCCGGGCTTCACGTCCCAGCGCGTCGAGGGCCAAGGCCAGCGGGTCACCTTCACCGGCACCGCCGAACATGTGCGCGGCCGCGCCGCGTGCTGCCGGGTCGAGCTGGTCGCCCCGCTCGACGATGCCCAGACCCTGCTCGACATCCTGCGCGAGCGTTTCGGCACCAACCGGGTGTTCTTCTGGATGGTGCCGGTGATGGCCAGCGGGAGACTCGCATGAAGCCACAGGCCTACCCCACGGGAAGCAAAGCACTCCTTCTCACACGTCGATCGGACCTCGTCGGACGGATGAATTTGCCTCTACGATTTCTGCTGCTGGCGCTGCTCCCCGTCACCGCCCTCGCCGGCCCGGCCGCCGATGCACCGGATCTGCCGCCCCAGGCCCAGGTGACCAGCGTGCTGCGCAGCAGCCCGATGGTCAGCGCCGCCGGCGCCATGCTGGAGGCCGAGGAAGCGCGCAGCCGGCGCCTGGCCGCCGGCCAGCACGAATGGACGCTGCGCCTCACCGACCAGCAGCGCCGCGTGCGCACGACGCCAAACGAGCGCTTCAACGAATGGGACGTCGGCCTCGAACGCGCCCTGCGCCTGCCCGGCAAGGGCGAGCTGGACCGCCAGCTCGGTGCCGCGGGCATTGCCAGCGCCAAGATCGGCCGCGGCGACGCGTTGCACGAGGCGAGCCGCGCGCTGCTGGCCGCGTGGTTCGACTGGTTGCGCGAGCAGGCCGGCACCGAACAATGGCGCAAGCAGCGCGACGTGCTGGCCCGCCAGGCCGGCGTGGTGAAACGCCGCGTCGAGCTGGGCGACGCCCCGCGCCTGGAAAAGCTGCAGGCCGATGCCGCGCAGGCCCAGGCCGAGGCCCAACTCGCCCAGGCCGAAGGTCGCGCCCAGGTGGCCGCGGAAAGCCTGCGTCGCCTCTACCCTGCACTGAACCTGCCCGACAGCGTGCCGGAAGTGGCGCCAGAGGCCGTCGGCCAGGATTCCGCCAAGTGGGTCGGCGCGATCCTAGAGCACAACCACGAGCTGGGCGTCGCCCGCTCGGAGAGCCTGCGCGCCCGCATCGGCGCGAGCCGGGCTGAAGCCGAACGACGCCCCGACCCCAGCGTCGGCGTACGCATGGCCCGCGAACGGGACGGCGAGGAGCGCCTGGTCGGCCTGACCCTCAGCCTGCCACTGCCCGGTGACGGCCGCCGCGCCGATGCCGATGCCGCCGTCGCCACGGCCCAGGCCAGCGCCCACCGGGAAGCCGGTATCCAGCGCCGCATCGAGGCCGAAGCGGCCGCCCTGTACCGTCGCGCAACGGCGGCCCGGGCCGGCTGGCTGAGCCAGCAGGCCGCCGCCGAAGCGCTGGCGCGCAGCGCCGACCTCAGCGAACGGGCCTGGCAGCTCGGCGAGGGCAGCCTGTCGGACACCCTCAACGCCCGCCGCCTGGCCCACGAAGCGCGCCTGGCCGCCAGCCTGGCCCGTCTCGACGCCAGCGAAGCCCGCTACCGCCTGCTCCTCGACGCCCACCAGCTGTGGGCGCTGGACATGGACGACGACGAGCACGGCGAGCACGATCACCCCTGAGCGGCAGCGCCCGGCGAGTGCAGCCCGATGCGGTTGCCCTCGCTGTCGGCGAACATCGCGATGTAGCCGATCTCCGGACTGATCTCGGTCTTCGGCAGCAGCACCTGCCCGCCGGCCTCCACCGCGCGGGCCAGCGGCACCGCGAGGTCGTCGCCCCCGTCCAGATAGATCAGGATGCCCCGCTCGCCGGGCCGGGCCTGGGGCGCGGCCAGCAAGGCTCCACCTGTGGCCGGCTCGACGTACGGGAAGACGGCCATCTGCATGCCGTGCATCTCTTCACGCCGCAGGCTGACTGCGAAAGTCGCCTCGTAGAAACGGACCGCCCGCTCCAGGTCGGCGACGGGAATTTCGAACCAGTTGATCAGGGTCTTGGCCATGCTGTGCTCCTTCATGCGGATTGATTGGAACCGCCATTCTGGCCACCTGCTCCTGACACCCTTGCGTCAGTAGCCCGGGCGCAATCGGCCGGTTGACGCGGTATCCTGACAGCCTTATGTCAGTAGCCCCCAACCATGGGCCGACGCGCCTCGAGAATTGCGCGTGATGTGGACCGGGGCCGTTTCCCTTCCGGAGTCCTCCGCATGCGCCGCGCCGACCGCCTGTTCCAGATCGTCCTCCTCCTCGACCGCGGACGCGCCGTCACCGCCCGCGAGCTGGCCGAAGCCCTGCAGGTGTCCGAGCGCACCGTCTATCGGGACATCGCCGACCTGTCCCGCTCCGGCGTACCGATCAGCGGTGAAGCCGGCGTCGGCTACCTGATGCGCCCTGGCTACCGGCTACCGCCGCTGATGTTCGACGCCGACGAACTCGCCGCCCTGGCCCTCGGCAGCCGTATGGTGCGCAGCTGGGCCGACCCCGGGCTCGGCCGCGCGGCGGAGCGCGCGTTGCTGCGCATCGAAGCGGTGTTGCCGAAAAAACTGCGCGACGATCCGGTCCGCGATGCACTGCTCGTGCCCGGCTTCCACGTCCCCGACGCGATGCGCGCGCCGATGGCCGAGCTGCGCGAGGCCATCGCCACCCAGCGCAAGGTCCGCATCGCCTACACACGGGCCGACGGCGCGGACAGCGAGCGGCTCATCCAGCCGCTCGGCCTGGTGTTCTGGGGCGAAACCTGGACGCTCGGAGCCTGGTGCGAACTGCGCGAGGAGTTCCGCAGCTTCCGCCTCGACCGTATCCGCAGCGTCGCCGCCCTCGACAGCCATTTCGAAGGCGACGGCATGCTGACGCGCTATCTCCTGTCCGTCCAGCAGGAGTCGGCGAAGCCATCTGCCGACTGCCCTGGAGGCGGTCCACAAGGTCTGCCGGACATGCCAGAATCGCGCCTCACGAAAGCCTGATCACCTCTAGTTTCCACCGGTCCACCGACGACATCCGATGAGCAGCACCGACGCCAATCCCTGCCTCGACTGCGGCGCCTGCTGCGCCAGCTTCCGCGTGTCTTTCTACTGGTCCGAGGCCGAAGCCCGCGGCCTGCCGGCCGAGCTGACCGAACAGGTCAATCCCTGGTTCAGCTGCATGGCCGGCACCAATGACGCCCATCCCCACTGCATCGCGCTGTCGGGAGACGTCGGGCATCAGGTGGGCTGCACCGTCTACGAGCAGCGCCCGGAGCCCTGCCGGGAGGTCCAGGCTGGCGACGAACAGTGTGCCAAGGCCCGTGCCCGCCACCGCATGATGCCGCTTCCCAGCCCACCGAACTGAGTCCCGTCCTGCGGAAATCCGTCGGCAGGCTGTCGATGGGCTTGCACATAATTGCGAACAACTCTCATTTACGTTAAAGTTGTAAGCAGATCCTATGGGCAAGCCAGCCATGCGCTAGCCAAGCCAGCCAGCCTCAGGTCCTGAATTCCACCGTCCAACCGGGCGACATTCATCCCAGGAGGCCAAATTGGCACGCACGAAAACCCGTCACCAGAGCTTTCACCCCCCCCACCGCAACGCCGCCCCGGAACAGTCCGCCGGCAGCACCGCCGAACGCGCCATCCTGCCCCTCGGCGCGATGATGTTCGCCGCCTCGATGAACGGCTGGGCCCAGACGCCCGCCGCCGAGGACGATGTGAAGACCCTCAAGCCGGTGGTGGTCAAGGCCGCCGCCGAAGCCGAACAGGGCAAGGACAGCCTGCGTACCACCACCACCCGCATCGGGAAGGGCCAGCAACAGCTGCGCGACATTCCCCAGTCGATCACCGTCGTCACCGAAAAGCTCATCGACGACCGCAAGATCGACACCGTCAAGGAAGCCCTCAAGGCCACCGCCGGCATCACCTTCCTGGCAGCCGAGGGCGGCGAGGAAGACATCCGCCTGCGCGGCTTCCCGATCAACACCACCGGTGACCTGTTCATCGACGGCATGCGCGACCCGGCCTTCTACGACCGCGACACCTTCAACCTGGACCGCCTCGAAGTGCTGCGCGGCTCCGCCTCCATGCTGTTCGGCCGCGGCTCCACCGGTGGCGCCGTCAACCAGGTGAACAAGCAGGCCCAGCTATACGGCGAGAATCAGGTGGACGTGACTCTCGGCAGCCACAACTACCGCCGCGCCGTCGCCGACCTCAACGTGCGCACCGGCGACAACGAAGCCTTCCGCTTCAACGCGATGCGCACCATCGCCGACAACAACGGCGCCGGCGCCAGCATCGACAAGCAGGGCTTCGCCGCCGACTACCGCTGGGGCATCGGCACCACCGACGAAATCGAGGTCGGCTACTACCACCTCGACAACAAGAACGGCATCAACTACGGCCTGCCGTGGATCCGCCCGACCGCCACGTCGCCGGTATCGTCCACCGGCATGCTGCCGCTCGACCCCAAGACCTATTACGGGATGGCCAGCGACTACAACAATGGCACCGCCAACTACGCCACGCTGATCCACACCCACCGCTTCTCCGCCGATACCGAGCTGGTCACCAAGTTCCGCAAGGGTGACTTCCAGCGCGACCAGCGGGCCAGCTCCCTGCGCTTCGCCGCGGCCGCGCTCCAGCCCGGTAGCCTGGCCGCCAGTCTGGCCACCCTGAGCGACGGCACCGTGGTGACCCGCGGCACCAACCTCAAGATGCAGAGCATGGAGAACTTCTTCGCCCAGAGCGACCTGTCCTCCAAGTTCGACGCCTTCGGCTTCAAGCACGAGGCGCTCACCGGCGTCGATTTCGCATGGGAGCGCAAGCGGGTCTACGGTGCCCTCAACGCGGCCCAGGGTGGCGTGGTGCCGGCCAAGGCCAATACCACCATCGGCACGCCCTTCGACGGCGCCACCGTGGACGAGAGCATCCGCAGCATCGCCAAGAGCAGCGAATTCGAAAGCCTGTCCGGCGGCGTCTACGCCCAGGACCTGGTCCAGCTGGCCGATCACTGGAAGCTGCTCGGCGGCATCCGCTACGACGCCATGTCCGGCAGCTACGATCAGTTCAACCTGACCACCAAGGCGATCACCAACTTCCAGCAATCCATCTACAAGTGGAGCCAACGGGTCGGCGCGCTGTATCAGCCGAGTCCCCTGCAGTCCTTCCACCTGTCCTACGCGACGTCATTCAACACGTCTGGCGATACCTATTCGTACAGCACGCAGAACGTGAATACGCCGCCCGAGAAGAGCATGAACCTGGAGCTCGGTGCCAAGATCGACTCCGCCGACCGCCGCTTCAGCACCCGCTACGCGCTGTTCCGCACGGTCAAGCTCAACGAGCGCAATACCGACCCGCTGATCAACCTGTCGGTGCTGTCCGGCAAGCGCCACTCCACCGGCGCCGAGTTCGACTTCACTGGCCGCATCACACCACGCTGGGAGCTGTGGGGCTCCTACATGTGGATCTGGGATGCGGAGATCGACAAGGGTGCGACCGATGGTGAAGCCCAGGGGGCACGCCCGTCGTTGGTGCCCAAACACTCCGGTTCCCTGTGGTCCACCTACCAGTTCACCGACAAGATCCGCGCTGGCGGTGGCATCAACTTCCGCAGCAAGATGACGCCCAACCGCAACCCCGGCTGGTATTCGGAAGGCTATGCGACGGCGGACCTGATGGCGGAATACGCGGTGATCCCGGACAAGTTCATCGTCAAGGCCAACGTCACCAACGTCACCAACAAGCTGTATGCCGACTCTCTCTACACGTCGTTCTACGTGCCCGGAACGGGCCGGCTGTACATGCTGACCTCGACCTTCAAATTCTAGGTCGAACCCACGGGCGGACTTCGGGTCCGCCCGTCTCCACTTACAGGAACCCGCCATGCTCCTGCAGATACCGGACGTTCTCAGCCCCGACGAAGTCCGCCAGGCCCGCCAGTTGCTCGTCGACGCCCCTTGGACCGACGGCCGCGACAGCGCCGGCTCCCAGGCCGCCCAGGTCAAGAACAACCAGCAACTGCCCCACGACTGCAGCGCCGCCCAGGCGATCCGCGGCCTGATCCAGAGCCGCGTCGAGCGCCACCCGCTGTTCCTGACCGCCGCACTACCGAAGAAGATCTTCACTCCGCGAATCAACCGCTACGGCGGCGACACGCCCTTCTACGGCGCCCACGTGGACAACGCCGTCCGCTTCACCGCTGACGGCCAGCGGGTACGCACCGACGTCTCGTGCACGGTCTTCCTGTCCGATCCGGACGAATACGACGGCGGCGAACTACAAGTGCAGGACACTTACGGCAGCCGCGGCGTCAAGCTGCCGGCCGGCCACGCGGTGCTCTATCCCGGCACCAGCATCCATCAGGTCACGCCGGTCACCCGCGGGCACCGTATCGCCTGCTTCTTCTGGATCGAGAGCATGGTGCGCAGCGACGAACAGCGCCGCCTGCTGTTCGACTTGGACATGGCGCTGATGCGCCTGCGCGAAAAGCACGGAGAATGCGACGAAGCGGTGGCCATCACCGGCACTTATCACAACCTCCTGCGCATGTGGACCGACACGTGAACTCGCCCCGCATCGACACCCTGCCGCCCGGCGTGGTCAGCCTCGGCGACCACGAAGCCCACGCCAGCGACGTGCTCGACGCCAACGCCTGGGCCTACTTCGTCGGCGGTGCCGCCGACGAACTGAGCATGGCCGCCAACCGCCATGCCTGGAACAGCATCCAGCTACGTCCCCGCGTGCTGCGCGCGCTGGCCGGCGGCAATACGCGCGTGTCGCTGCTCGGCCGCGAACTAGCCCACCCGATCCTCCTCGCGCCAGTGGCCTACCAGCGCATGGCCCACCCGGACGGAGAACTCGCCACGGCCTGCGCCGCCGCCGCCCAGCAGGCCGGGCTGGTCCTCAGCACTCAGGCCAGCCTGCCGCTGGAGTACATTGCCGACGCGGTACGCGACGACCCCGACCGCGGCCCCCTGTGGTTCCAGCTTTACCTGCAGCACGACAAAGGCTTCAATCTGGAACTGGTGCACCGCGCCGAAGCCGCCGGCTACGAAGCCCTGGTACTGACCGTGGACGCCCCCTGCAACGGCGCCCGTGACCTTGAACGCCGCGTCGGCTTCCGCCTGCCGCCGGGCGTCCGCGCGGTGAATCTGGACAGCCTGCCGCCCCGCCTCGCCCGCCCCCTCGCCCCCGGCGCCAGCGGCCTCTTCGATGATCTGCTGCTAGACGCACCGGGCTGGGATGACGTGGCCTGGTTGCAGGCCAACACCCGCCTGCCGGTGATCCTGAAAGGCATCCTCGACCCCGAAGACGCCCGCGAGGCGGCACGCCTGCAGGTCGGCGGCCTGATCGTATCCAACCACGGTGGACGCACCCTCGACACCAGCCTGCCCACCGCCACCGCACTGCCGTCCATCGTGCATGCGGTCGGCGACAGCCTGCCGGTGCTGGTGGATGGCGGCATCCGCCGCGGCACCGACGTGCTCAAAGCGATAGCACTCGGAGCCAGCGCGGTGCTGGTCGGCCGGCCCTACATCTTTGGACTGGCCAATGCCGGCGCCCTCGGCGTCGCCCACGTGATTCGCCTGCTGCGCGACGAACTGGAAATCGCCATGGCCTTGTGCGGCTGCCGCACGCTGCAGGACATCCCGCCGACCCTGCTCGTGGCGTAAGTGCCCCCAGGGCCGGCGTTGGCGTGAAAGCGCCGCCTACCAGGACGCGGTTTCATCCGCCTCCGGCCGATAGGCGGCAAAACGCTCGGCCAGGAAATCCACAAAGACCTTCACCTTGGCGCTGAGCAGATGGCGCTGGGGATAGACCGCGTGGATGTCCGCCACCGCCCCGACCCAAGGCGCCAGCACTCGCCGCAGTTCGCCGCTGCGCAGATGCGGCGCCACGTCCCATTCCGAACGCAGCACGATGCCGTGGCCGGCCAGCGCCCAACTCACCGCCACTTCGCCATGGTTGCTGCTCAACCCACCACGCACCTTCACGGTGATCTGCTTTTCTCCGTTGGCCAGCTCCCAGCTGTTATAGGCGCGGGTGTTCTCGCGGATCACGATGCAACGGTGACGGGCCAGCTCCTGCGGATCGGCCGGCTCGCCACTCGCCGCCAGATAGACCGGCGATGCACACAACAGGCGCCGGTTGGCGGCAATCCGCCGGGCCAGTACGCGGGTATCCGGCGGTGCGCCGAAGCGTACCCCGACGTCGGTCGCCGTCGCAGTCAGGTCCAGCGGCCGGTCGGTGAGTTGCAGGATCACCTCCACCTCCGGGTAGCGCAGCGCAAAATCGGCAATGGCCGGCGCCAGATGGCAACGCCCGAAGCCCAGCGTCGCATTCACGCGCAACAGGCCACGGGCTTGTTCGCGGCTGGCCGACAGGCCACGCTCAAGGGTTTCGATGTCGCGCAGGATCCGCGCGCCTTCGTCGAGGTAGCGCTCCCCTTCCGGCGTCAGGCTCTGGCGCCGTGTCGTGCGGTTCAGCAGACGCACGCCCAAGCGTGCCTCCAGCGCAGCGAGACGACGGCTCACCGCCGGCGGCGTCACGCCCAGTTCGGCGGCCGCGGCGGCCAGGCTATCCTGGCGCGCGACGACGGCAAAGAAAGCCAGATCGGACGAATCCTGCATTCGTGCGTTTTAGGTACGGATCAAATTAACTCTAAAGCATTGTATCTCCGGTACCACGCCTTAAGATGGGTTCCGGATTTTCCGTTCCGAACCACCATGCCCATCCCTGACCTCCTAGCATTTCTTCCAGCCTTGATCCTCGGCGCTGCCCTCGGCTTCTTCGGTGGCATGTTCGGCATCGGCGGCGGCATCATCGCGATCCCGCTGTTCGTGATCGGCTACGGCATGGAACAGCCACTGGCCCAAGGCACGGCGCTGGTGATGATGGTGCCCAACCTGATGGTCGGCTGGTGGCGCTACAGCCAGCGCCACCCGGTGCCCTTCCGGCGCGCGCTGGCCATCGGCCTGATCGCGATGCTCACCACCTGGGGAAGCGCGCATTTTGCCAACGCCCTGGATCCGGCCACCCTGAAAGCACTGTTCGCGCTGTTCCTACTGGCGATGGCGCTCAAGCGCATCGTCCCCGGCCGCTCCGGCAAGGCGGCCCCGGCTCCGCGAGTGGCCGAACGCCATGTACCGCTGGTCGGCCTGCTTGGCGGCAGCAGCATGGGCCTGCTGGGCATCGGTGGCGGGCTGGTTGCGACACCACTGCTAACCGGTCTGTTCGGCCTGCGCCAGACTGTCGCCCAGGCCTTCGCACTGGCATTAGTCACGCCCAGTTCGCTGATCGCGCTGCTGGTCTACGCCGGCGCCCACCGGGTGAACTGGGCGATGGGCCTGCCAATGGCCGCCAGCGGGCTGCTCACCGTGTCGGCCGGCGTGGCCTTCGCCCATCGCCTGCCCGAAAAGACCATGCACCGCGCCTTCTCCGCCCTGCTGCTGCTCAGCGCCCTATGGATGCTGGCCAGCCCGTTGGTGACGGGCTGAGCCCCCGGATCAGACGCGCAACCGCCCGACCTCGTTCTCCAGATCACGCGCGACCCGCAGAAGCTCGGCCGCTTCGCTGCGGTTGGACGCCGCCGACTGGCTGGTTCCGGCGACCGAACGGGCCACCGAGTCGATGCCACCGGCAATCGTCTGGCTGGCCTGGGTCTGCTCCCGCGTCGCGCGGGCGATGTCGGCCACCGCCTGAGAGGTGCGCTCGGCCCGCTCGTGGATGGCCTGCAGGGCCTCGCCGACCTGACGGGATGCCACCACGTTGCGATCCACCTGCTCCACCGCCTTGCGGGCCGAATTGGCCACGGAGGACACGCCGTCCTGGATGCTGTTGAGGATGGAGTCGATCAACGACGCGGACTGACCTGACTGCTCGGCAAGTTTGCGCACCTCATCGGCGACAACCGCGAAACCGCGCCCCTGCTCACCGGCCCGCGCGGCTTCGATGGCCGCATTGAGAGCCAGCAGGTTGGTCTGCTCGGAAATGTCGCGGATCGCATTGAGGACCCGGTGAATCTCCGCCGACTGCTGGCCGAGCTGCTCGACCTGGGTCGCCGCAGCCTGTACGGTGCGCGCCGTCTCATTGAGCTGCTCGATACTGCCTTGCACCGAGCCGACGCCTTCCTGCACCGCGCGCGAGGTCTCCTGCGTCAGTTCCAGCGCGTGGGACGCATTGCTGGCCACTTGCCCCACGCTGACCGTCAGCTGCTCGGTGGTGCTGGCCATCGCGCTGGCGGAATCGCTCTGCCGACGGGTCTCCTCGCCAAGCGCTTCGGAAGCCACCGACATGTTCTGCGCGGTGCGCTGCAGGTGATCGCTGGTCTGGCGGATGCTGCCGCTCAGCGTGCGCATGGACTCCGCAGCCGTGTTGATGCTGCTGCCGATCAGGTCGATCTCGCTGCGGCTACGGGCGTCGACATCGGCGCGCACCGTCAGATCGCCACTACCAAAGCGCGACACCAGTTCGGCCAGGTGCGCCAGGGGCTTTAGGCGCAAGCGCAGGAAGTAGCCCAGCGCCAGGATCAGCAATGTCCCGCAGGCAACCGCGAGCAGCGCGATGTCATTGCGCAGCCCGTTGGCGTCCTCGACGAACTCATCCACCCACGAGCCGCTGGCCACCATCCAATGCAGATCCGGCAGCTCGCGGATGACCACCATCTTGTCGGCTTCGGGATCGCCCCACTTGTAGACCAACGTCCCATTACGCTTCTCCACCAGACTCTTGATAATGCCCTGGGTACGCGGGTCCAGGTCGGTCAGGGACTTACCCTCGAACTTCGGGTGATAGATGAAGCGCACATCCTTGGCATCACCGGACGGGACCGACACGATATAGGGATAGCCGGTCTTGCCGACGCGGATTTGCGCCAGCTTCTCCTTGATCAGCTTGACGTTGCTCTCCGCATCGACGCGCATCGTCACCGCGCCGATCACGTTACCGGTGGCGTCTTTGATCGGATTGGCCGCCAGCACGAACATCTTGCCGTTGCGCTCGATGGCGCCCAGGTAAGACTTTCCGGTCAGCAGAATGGACGGGTAGTCGCCGGCAGAGCCGACCTTCTCGCCGTGCCGGTAGTTGCCGTCCTTGCCTTTGAGCAGCGTCACCGCGCGATAGAAGCTGTCGCCCTTGCGCACCAGAAAGGACGGCTCCCGGTCCTCATAGCGCTGAGCGTAATCCAGCAGTACCGCCGCGTTGCCGCTGACGACGGTGCCGCCGATCGCCAGCTCAGGCAGGGCCTCGCCTCCCATCTGGATATCGCGGCCAGTCAGGTGCGGCGTTCCAGGCACGCTGGCGGCAAACTCCACGACGGCATCGGCAGCCCGCGCCTTCAGCGCGTCCTGAGCATAGGCCAGCATCGCGACGGTCATGTCTGCTTGCTGGGCCAGGGACTCTTCTGCCTTCTTCAACGCACTCTGGCGCGACAAAACGGCAACGGTGGCGACCAGAACGACCACCATCAGGGCGATACCAAGGGTGCACAGCAGGACGACCTGCCGGACCAGGGGCTTGTGCTTGAGCATGTCTCTTTATTCTTTTGTTGGCGTTCATCGGTTCTCCCGCCCGCGATACGACGTACATACCGCACAGTACGGAAGAGCCCGACTATATCGGCTCAAGATGGGCTGTCTTGAGGCTGTAATAAACGCAAACGGTCTTTTTGCATGCTCTTGGCCTTGCAATCAGGCGAACAGATCGGCCAAGTTGATCGACGGACGCACGCCGACGTCCTGGCGATGGGTACGGATCCAGCGTGCCGCCCGCGCCCGCCCGAGGTCGCGCAGTTCGGTCAAGAAGGCTCGCGTGGCGTTGAGCTTGCTGGCGGTACCGGCATCCACCAGTTCCTCGGCCTCCACCATGTGGAAGCGCAGGCGGGTCAGCTTGCGTTCCAGCCGCCCCTGGGGCAGCCAGTTGCGGCCCTCCTCGATGTAGCTGCGGGCGTGGGCGATCATGCGCATCTCGCGCAGGAAGGTCGTCGAAAAGCCCAGTTCCACGCTACGCGCGGCGATCTCCTCAGCGGTACGCGGCGCTTCCGGGCACACCAACGGATTGAGCAGCACCAGCAGGATGTCCGGCGTGGCACATTCGTACATCAGCGGATAGATCGCCGGGTTGGCGGTGAAGCCACCGTCCCAATAGTCCTCCCCGTCGATCTGGACAGCGTGGTGCAGGGTCGGCAAACAGGCCGAGGCGAGCAGCGCCTCCTCGCTCAGTTCGCGGGTATGGAACAAGCGGACCTTGCCGGTACGCACTCGGGTCGCCGCGATGAACAGCTTGAGCGGACAGCTGCGGCGGATGCGCTCGAAATCGAACTGGGCGCGCACCACGTCGCGCAGGGGATTCAGCTCGAAGGGATTGAGCTGGTAGGGCGAGAACATTTTGGTCAGACCCAGCATCATCCCCACCGGGGCCGGCAGCGAGCCGTCGCCGGCCGGGTTGAAGCTGTGCAGCAGGTCCAACTCGAAGGGCGTGGTGTCGGACACCGCCTCCCAGAACGCCGCCAGGCTCTCCCGCGCGCCTTCGGCACCGCCGGTCGTCCAGCCTTGGGCCAGCGCCACGGCATTCATCGCGCCGGCGCTGGTGCCGCTGATGCCGTCGATCTGCCAGTCGTCTTCCAGCAGGCGGTCCAGCACGCCCCAGGTATAGGCGCCGTGAGCGCCGCCGCCCTGCAGCGCAAGGCTCAATGGTGGGGACGCGGTAAAATCTCGACTCTTCCAAAGCTTCTTCAACATGGACGGAATACCTCCAGTCAGTTGCTGCAGGCTGAATTGCTGCACCGCAGCATACATGATGGACGTCCGTCGATGACGAAAGTTCGCGTGGAGCCGGATGTACCGGCCAGGAGTTGAGAACTCCCCCACCGGCCGAATGGAATCCCGGGAACGGCAAGCAGCCGTTCCAGCTCCCGCCTGCCCCTACAGACTCAGTTGCCGGCCTCCGGCGCTTTCCCGCCCAGCCCGCCGCCAGCGTTCTTCGCCAGCAGCACCGCCGCCACTAGCCGGCGCGCCGCCAGGTCGCTGGCGCTGCGCTGGGCGCTGAGCAGGGTGGCCTGGGCGGTGACCACATTGAGGTAGCTGACGGTGCCGGCCCGATACTGGTTGAGGGCGATGGCCTCGGCCTCGGCGGCGGCAGATTCTGCGGCCGCCTGCTCGACGCCGGCCTCCTCCAGCACGCGCACCGCGGCGAGGTTGTCCTCCACTTCCTGGAAGGCGGCCAGCACGGTCTGCCGGTAGGTCGCCACGGCCTGCTCCCAGACGCCGACGGCCTGGCCCACCGCGGCCTTCTTGGCGCCCGCGTCGAACAGCGTCGCCGCCAGCGTCGGACCGAGGGACCAGTAGCGACTCGGCACGGTCAGCAGATCCTCGATCTGCGAGCGGCGGAAACCCGTGGAAGCGGACAGGCCGAGCACCGGGAAGCGCGCCGCCTGGGCCGCGCCGACGGCCGCATTGGCCGCCGCGACGCGGCGCTCGGCGGCGGCGATGTCGGGGCGCCGTTCGAGCAGCGTGGACGGCAGCGTCAGCGTGACCGGCGCGGTGGCGAGCGGGCCCGCCACTGGCGGCAGCTCGAAGCTGGATGGCGCCTGGCCGATCAACACCGCAATGGCATGTTCGTACTGGCTACGCGACAGGCCGGCATCCAGCGCCGACGCGCGGGTGCTGCGCAGCTGGCTTTCCGCCTGGGCCACATCGGCCTTGGTGGCGACGCCGGCGGCGTAGCGGTTGCGGGTCAGCTCGAGGGAGCGCTCGTAGGCCGCCACCGCCGCGTCGAGCAGCGCCTTCTGGCGATCCGCCGCGCGCAGCTGGAAGTAGGTCTGGGCCAGCGTCGCATGGGCCGACAGGCGGGCCGCGGCGAGATCCGCCTCACTGGCCTGCACCCGCTCGTCGGCGGCTTCCACGTTGCGGGCGATACGCCCCCACACGTCGGCCTCCCAGCTGGCGGTGGCGCCGAGGCTGAAGCTGTTGACCGGCGGTGCGTTGCCGGCGCTGGCGGTGGATGCCGCGCTGGCCGAGCGCGTCGCGCCGAAAGTGCCGTTGATGGTCGGGAACCAGGACGCGCGGGCCGAATCGGACAGCGCCTTGGCCTGGCGGTACTGGGCCTCGGCGGCGCGCAGGTTCTGGTTGGAGATGTCCACCTTGGCCTGCAGGCCGTCGAGCACCGGATCGCCGAACACGGTCCACCAGGTATCGCCGGAAACCGGGTCCTGCGGGCTCGCCGCGCGCCAGTCCCCGGCAGCTTCCTTGAAGGCCGCGGGGGTTTCCACCGTCGGCCGCACGTAGTCGGGGCCGACGGTACACGCGGCCAGCAGGAGGCACGGCAGCACCATGCCGATCACGTTGGTTTTCATTTTCATCTTCAAAGGGCGCTCCCCGCCTGCAATGCCGCCGCAGGCTTGGGCTGGCGGCGCAGCCGGTCGAGCATCACGAAGACGACCGGCGTGGTGTAGAGGGTCAGGATCTGGCTGAGGATCAGGCCACCGACGATGGCGATGCCCAGCGGCTGGCGCAGCTCGGCGCCGTCGCCGGTACCGATGGCCAGCGGGATGGCGCCGAACAGGGCCGCCAGCGTGGTCATCAGGATCGGCCGGAAACGCAGCAGGCAGGCGTGGTGGATCGCATCGCGGGCGCTGGCGCCCTGGCGCTGCAGCGCGATCGCCACGTCGATCATCATGATCGCGTTCTTCTTGACGATGCCGATCAGCAGGATCACGCCGATCATCGCGATCAGGCTGAACTCGGTGTCCATGCCCATCAGCGCCAGCAGCGCCCCGACGCCCGCCGACGGCAGCGTGGACAGGATGGTGATCGGGTGCACCAGGCTCTCATAGAGCATGCCGAGCACGATGTAGATGGTCACCACCGCGGCCAGGATCAGCAACGGCTGGGTGCTCATGGACTTCTGGAAGGCGCCGGTGCTGCCCTCGAAGCTGGTACGGATGCTCACTGGCACGCCGATGCGCGCCACCGCCGCGCGGATGGCGTCGGTGGCCTCGCCGATGGAGCGCCCTTCAGGCAGCGCGAAGCTGATCGTGGACGCCGCCGCGCCGCCCTGGTGGCTCACCGACAGCGGCGCCAGCGTGGACACCACGCGGGCCACCGCCGACAGCGGCACCTGGGCGCCGGAGGACGACACCAGGGTCAGCCGCGCCAGGGATTCCGGCCCCTGCAGGTAGTCGGACGCCGCCTCCATCACCACCCGGTACTGGTTGAGCGGGTTGTAGATGGTGGACACCTGGCGCTGCCCGTAGGCGTTGTTGAGCGCCGTCGTCACCGCGCGCATGGTCAGGCCGTAGCGGGCCACGGCGTCGCGGTCGATCACCAGCGTGGTCTGCGGGCCGCGGTCCTGCTGGTCCGAGCTCACATCGGTGATCTCGTCGAGGCGGCTCAGCGCGTTGCGGATGCGCGGCTCCCACAGACGCAGCTCGTCCAGGTTGTCGGACTGCAGCGTGAACTGTTGGCTGGAGTTGCTGGAGCGTCCGCCAATGCGGATGTCCTGCACCGGGTTGAGGTACAGGCTGGCTCCCGGCACATGGGCGAGCTTCTTGCGCAGGCGGGTGACGATGGCGTCGGCAGACTCCTTGCGCTCGCCGATCGGCTTGAGGGTGATGAACATCATGCCGGAGTTGATCTGCCCGCCGCCGGTGAAGCCGACCACGTTGGCAACTGCCGGGTCGGCCCCGACGAGGGCCAGGAAGACATCCATCTTGCCCTTCATGGCCTGGAAGGAGATCGCCTGGTCGGCCTCGACGAAGCCGCGGATGCGCCCGGTGTCCTGTTGCGGGAAGAAGCCCTTCGGGATCGTGTTGTAGAGATGGACGTTGGCCGCGATGGTGGCGAGCAGGATGCCCAGCACCAGCCACGGGTGCGCCAGCGCCCAGCCCAAGCTGCGGCGGTAGCCATCCACCAGGCGGTCCAGCACGCCGCCGGCGAGGCAGTCGAAACGGCCGCGTTCGCCTTCTGGCGGGCGCTTCTGCAACAGGCGCGCGCACATCATCGGCGTGGCGGTCAGGGACACCACCATCGACACCAGGATCGCCGCTGACAGGGTGATCGCGAACTCCCGGAACAGGCGCCCGACGATGCCGCCCATGGCCAGGATCGGGATGAACACGGCGATCAGCGACAGGCTCATCGACACCACCGTGAAGCCGATCTCCCGCGCGCCGCGCAGGGCCGCCTGACGCGGGGCGAGGCCTTCGTCGATATGGCGCGAGATGTTCTCCAGCACGACGATGGCGTCATCCACCACGAAGCCGGTGGCGATGGTCAGCGCCATCAGCGACAGGTTGTCCAGGCTGAAGCCGGCCAGGTACATCACCGCGAAGGTGCCGATCAGCGACACCGGCACCACCACGCTGGGGATCACCGTCGCCCGCAGGTTGCGCAGGAACAGGAAGACCACCATCACCACCAGCGCCACCGAGATCATCAGCGTGTGCTCCACCTCGCGCAGGGAGCCGCGGATGGTCGGCGTGCGGTCCATCACCACGTCCAGGTCGATGGCCGGCGAAATGCTGGCGCGCAGGTGCGGCAGCAGCGCGGTGACCCGGTCCACGGTCTCGATGATGTTGGCGCCGGGCTGGCGGTTCACCATCAGCAGCACCGCCGGGCGGCCGTTGGAATAGCCGTAGTTGCGGTCGTTCTCGATGCCGTTGCGCACCTTGGCCACGTCGGAGAGGCGCACTGCGGCGCCGTTCTTCCACGACACGATGAGCGGCTTGTACTCGTCGGCGGTGCGCGCCTGGTCGTTGGCGCCGACCTGCCAGGCCCGCTCGCCATCCTCCACCACGCCCTTCGGGCGGTTGGCGTTGGTGCCGACGATGGCGGTGCGCACGTCGTCCATGTTGAGGCCGTTGGCCGCCAGGCGGTCCGGATCCAGCTCGACGCGCACCGCCGGCAGCGAGCTGCCGCCGATGGACACCTGGCCAACCCCCTCCACCTGGGACAGGCGCTGGGCCAGCACCGTGGACGCGGCGTCGTAGAGCTGGCCCTTGGTCAGCGTGTCCGACGTCAGCGCCAGAATGATGATCGGCGTCTCGGCCGGGTTCACCTTGCGGTAGGTCGGGTTGTTCGGCAGGCTGGTCGGCAGCTGGCCGCGGGACGCATTGATGGCGGCCTGCACGTCGCGGGCGGCGCCGTCGATGTCACGGGACAGCTCGAACTGCAGCGTCACCCGCGTCGAGCCGAGGGTGCTGTAGGAGGTCAGCTCGGTGACCCCGGCGATCTGCCCGAGGATGCGCTCGAGCGGCCCGGCGACGGTGGCCGCCATGGTCTCCGGGCTGGCGCCGGGCAGGTTGGCCGACACCGAGATGGTCGGGTAATCCACCTGCGGCAGCGGCGACACCGGCAGCAGGCGGAAGGCGATCGCCCCGGCCAGCGCCACGGCCAACGTGAGCAGCGTGGTGGCGACCGGGCGGAAGATGAACAGGCGGGACAGGTTCATCTTCCGCCCTTCCGGAACGCGTCACCGGATGCGGAAACGCCGCGGAACTGCTGAAGGGCGAAGGGATTCGCCCCCGTGCCGGCCGTCATGCCGCCCTCCCCCGCCGCGCCAGGCGGTCGAAGGCCAGGTAGATCACCGGCGTGGTGAACAGCGTCAGCACCTGGCTGACCAGCAGGCCGCCGACCATCGTCACGCCGAGCGGATGACGCAGTTCGGAGCCGACGCCGGAGCCCAGCATCAGCGGCAACGCGCCGAGCAGCGCCGCCAGCGTGGTCATCAGGATCGGCCGGAAACGCAGCAGGCAGGCCTGGTAGATGGCCTCCCGCGGCTCGAGGCCTTCACGCCGCTCGGCGTCGAGGGCGAAGTCGATCATCATGATGGCGTTCTTCTTGACGATGCCGATCAGGAGCACGATGCCGATGATGCCGACGATGCCCAGCTCGCTGCGCGCCACCAGCAGCGCCAGCAGCGCGCCGACGCCGGCCGACGGCAGCGTGGACAGGATCGTGACCGGGTGGATGTAGCTCTCGTAGAGCACGCCGAGCACGATGTACATGGTCACCACGGCGGCGAGGATCAGCAGCAGCGTGTTGGTCAGCGAGGCCTGGAAGGCCAGCGCCGCGCCCTGGAAGCTGGTCTCGATGCTGGCCGGCAGGCCCAGGTCGGCCTCGGCCGAACGGATCGCCTCCACCGCCTCGCCGAGGGAAGCACCCGGTGCCAGGTTGAAGGACAGGGTCACCGCCGGGAACTGGCCGATGTGGTTCACCGCCAGCATCGCCGGCCGCTCGACGACCCGCGCCACCGCCGACAGCGGCACCTGGGCGCCGCCGGTGCCCGGCACGTAGAGGTTGGCGATGGCCGCCGGGCTGCTGCGGAACTCCGGCTTCACCTCCAGCACCACGCGGTACTGGGTGGCCTGCGTGAAGATGGTGGACACCAGGCGCTGGCCATAGGCGTTATACAAGGCATTGTCGATGGCGGCGGTGCTGACGCCGAGGCGGCTGGCGCTGGCCCGGTCGATCTCCACCCACGCCTGCAGACCCTTGTCCTGCAGGTCGCTGGCCACGTCGGCGAGTTGCGGCAGGCCTTTCAGGCGCTCGACGAGGCGCGGCACCCATTCGGTCAGCGCCGCAGAATCCGGCGACTGCAAGGAGAACTGGTACTGGGTGCGGCTGACTTTGTCCTCGATGGACAGATCCTGCACCGGCTGCATGTACAGCGTGATGCCGGCCACCTTGCGCACCTCCGGCGTCAGGCGGCGGATCACCTCGCCGGCGCTGGCGTCCCGCTCGGCCAGCGGCTTGAGGTTGATCATCATGCGCCCGCTGTTGAGGGTCGCATTGGAGCCGTCCACGCCGATGAAGGACGACAGGCTGGCCACCGCCGGGTCCTTCAGCACCACCTCGGCCAACGCCTGCTGACGCTGCGACATGGCATCGAAGGAGATCGACTGGGCAGCCTCGGTGATGCCCTGGATCGCGCCGGTATCCTGCACCGGGAAGAAGCCCTTGGGAACGAAGACGTACAGCAACGCGGTCAGCGCCAGCGTGCCGACGGCCACCACCAGAGTCAGCCCCTGGCGGTCGAGCACCCACTGCAGCATCACGCCGTAGCGGGCGATGACGCGGTCGAAGAAATCGCCCATCACCTTATAGAAGCGCCCCTGCTCGGCCTCCGGCACGTGCTTGAGGAGGCGCGCGCACATCATCGGTGTGAGGGTCAGGGACACGAAGGCGGAGATCAGGATGGCGATCGCCAGCGTGATCGCGAACTCGCGGAACAACCGCCCCACCACATCGCCCATGAACAGCAACGGAATCAGCACGGCGATCAGCGAGAAGGTCAGCGAGATGATCGTGAAGCCGATCTGCTTGGCGCCCTTCAGCGCGGCCTGCATCGGCGATTCGCCCTCCTCCACGTAGCGGGCGATGTTCTCGATCATCACGATGGCGTCGTCCACGACGAAGCCGGTGGAGATGGTCAGCGCCATCAATGTGAGGTTGTTGAGGCTGAAGCCCGCCAGGTACATCACCCCAAAGGTGCCGACCAGCGACAGCGGCACCGCCACGCTGGGGATGATGGTCGCCGGCACGCTGCGCAGGAACATGAAGATCACCATCACCACCAGGGCCACGGCCATCATCAGCTCGATCTGCACGTCATGCACCGAGGCGCGGATGGTCGTCGTGCGGTCGGACAGCACGCGCACCTCCAGCGAGGCCGGCAGGCTGGCCGTCATCTGCGGCAACAGCGCGGTGACCCGGTCGGCCACCTCGATCACGTTGGCGCCCGGCTGGCGCTGCACGTTGATGATCACCGCGGCCTGATCATCGGCCCAGGCGGCGAGGCGCAGGTTCTCGGCGTCGTCGGCCAGGTTGGCGATGTCGGACAGGCGCACCGGGTTGCCGTTCTTGTAGGCGACGATCAGGCCACGGTACTCGTCGGCGGAGCGCAGCTGGTCGTTGGCGTCGATGGTGGAGGCCCGCTGGGGCCCGTCGAAGCTGCCCTTGGCCTGGGTCACGTTGGCGTTGGCGATGGCGGTACGGATGTCCTCCAGCCCCAGCCCGTAGGCCGCGGCGGCGGTCGGGTTGACCTGCACCCGCACCGCCGGGCGGCGTCCGCCGGCGATGCTGACGAGGCCGACCCCCGGCACCTGGGAGATCTTCATCGCCAGGCGACTTTCCACCAGGTCGTGGATGCGCGTGATCGGCAGGCTCTTCGAGCTCACTGCCAGGCTCAGGATCGGCGCGTCGGCGGGGTTCACCTTGCTGTAGGTGGGCGGCGCCGGCAGGTCGGTGGGCAGCAGGTTGGACGCGGCGTTGATGGCCGCCTGCACCTGCTGCTCGGCCACGTCCAGGCTCAGCGCCAGGCTGAAGCGCAGCGTGATCACCGAGGCCCCACCAGAGCTGGTGGACGACATCTCGTCCAACCCCGGCATCTGGCCGAACTGGCGCTCCAGCGGCGCGGTGATGGCCGAAGTCATCACGTCCGGGCTGGCGCCGGGATAGAGAGTCTTGACCTGAATGGTCGGGTAATCCACCTCGGGCAGCGCCGAGATGGGCAGCAGGCGATAGGCGACGAGGCCCACCAGCAGGATGGCGACCATCAGCAGGGAGGTCGCCACCGGCCGCAGGATGAACGGACGGGACGGATTCATGCGTTAATGCCCCGGACGACCGCCACCGTTACCGCCGCGCTTCCTCTCCCGCCCAGGCGCGTCCACGGCCTTCGGGTCGATGGCCTCGATCTGGGCCCCGTCCTTCAGCTTGTCGAGGCCGTCCACGACGACCCGATCACCGGCAGCGAGGCCATCCTCTACGACGGCCTTGTCGCCATCCACCGGCCCCAGCTTGACCGGTACCGACGCGACCTTGTTGCCTTCGCCGACCTTGTAAACATAGCTGCCCTTGGCACCCTGCTGGACGGCGGCGGTCGGCACCGTGACGACGCCGGACAGGGTGTCGAGGATCAGCCGCACATTGACGAACTGGTTCGGAAACAGGCTGCCGTCCTTGTTGGTGAAATCCGCCTTCAGCTTGACGGTGCCGGTAGTGCTGTCGATCAGGCTGTCCACCGCCAGCAGCTTGCCGTCGGCAAGGTGGTTCTTCATCTCCCGGTCCCAGGCCTCGGCGATCAGGCCCTTGCCTTCACGCACGCGCTTCATGACCGCCGGCAGGCGGTCTTCCGGCACCGGGAACACGGCGGTGATCGGGCTCACCTGGGCGATGGTCACCAGCCCGGTGGTATCGGAAGCCTTGACGATGTTGCCCGGGTCCACGACCCGCAGGCCGGCCCGGCCGGTGATCGGCGCCTTGATGGTGGTGTAGGACAGCTGCAGCTCGGCGCTCTTCACCGCCGCCTGGTCGGCCTGCACGGTGCCCTGGTACTGGCGCACCAGCGCTTCTTGAGTTGCCACCTGCTGTTCGGCGATGGAGTCCTGACGCAGCAGGCCCTTGTAGCGGTCGAGGTCGATCTGCGCGTTCTTCAGCAGCGCCGCGTCCCGCGCCAGCTGGCCACGCGCCTGCTCCAACGCGGCACGGAAGGGATCGGGGTCGATCAGCGCGAGCACGTCGCCACTATTGACCGTCTGGCCTTCGGTGAACTTCACCGCCAGCAGCGGCCCGTCGACCCGCGAGCGCACGGTTACCTGATTGCGCGGCACCACGCTGCCGAGAGCCGGCACCATCACCCGGATGTCGCCGGTGGCGATGGTGGCGAGGCTTACCGGAGTCGGCCGTTCGCCGCGCCCGTCACGGCCGCCGCGCGGTCCATTGGCCGACTTGCCCCCTCCTCCCCCGTCTGTATCCACTGGACTTCGGTGGGTGTAATACCAGCCGCCACCGGCCGCCAGGGCCAGCACGATGAGCCAGGGAAGAATACGACGACGGGGACGGGAAACTGAGTCGGACGGAGCAGAGGCAGGGCTGGACATGGAGCGTTTTTCCGGAAGGCGCCGGCCCGCTACAGGCCGGCAGGTCGAAGCCACCGAGAGGCGGTCGCAATCCTACACGATGCATTCGTAAGACTGCGTAAAGACCCCGTAAGGAAAAAACTGTTCGCGCAAATTCACTGGAGAGAAGCGGAAAGACATCACAAGCATCTCCCCGAGCGCATGCCGGATCACTCGACCTCGGACACCTGCAAGCGCGCGGAAGCGGGCTGGGCGTGCTCCGGGAGCATGCTCGAAGGCCGCCGCAGTCCGCTCGCCGAACGAGCGCGGACCTTGTGCCGCCAGCGCAGCCAGCCGGTGACGAACAGCAGCGCCGGCAGCAACCCAGCCACGCAGGCAAGGATGCGGCCGGGCAGCCCGAAGGCCTCGCCGTTGTGCAGCGGGTGCATCCAGGCCAGGAAGCCGTCGCCGGCGGATTCCCGCAGCGGATCACGCACCGCCAGCACCTGTCCGTCACTCGGGTCCACCCACACCTGGGAGCGGGGAAAACGCTGGCCGGGCTCGCCGGGCTGGTGGAAGCGCACCGAGATCGGCCGCCCCGCGCTGCCGGAGGTCTCTATCCAGCGCAACTCCGCATCGGGAAAAGACTTGCGCGCGATGCGCACCGCCGCGTCGAGGGAGATCGGCTTAGCTCCATCGTCCAGCAGGCCGGCCGGTGGCCGGTAGGCTTCGCGCAACGGCGACGCGCCGGCGACCAGATCGCGGGTGAAATCCGGCAGGGCCAGCGCGCTGCCGGTCAGCGCCAGCACCAGCAGCACCGGCAGGCCATAGACGCCGCCGAGCACGTGCAGATCGTAGGTGCGGCGGACTGCGCCGCTGCGCAGCACCGGCTTCAGCGCGGCGGCCAGGCGGGCGCGGCTGGGCCACCACAGGTAGAGCCCGCTGAGCAATGAAAACGCCAGCACCAGGCCGAGGACGCCGACCGCCGTCTTGCCGCCCTCGCCCGCCAGCAGCGTGTAATGCAAGTCGAACAGCCAGGTCGTCGCGTAGTCGCCCCAGAAGCGCGCGCTGGTGACCTCCAGCGTGTGCGGATCGAGGCTCAGCATCAGCGGCGCGAAGCCGCGCCCGGCCGTTTCCGGCGGGTTGTAATAGCGAGCCAGCACCGGCGCGTCCGCCGACAACGGCATCTCAATGCGCCACGGCCCGTCACGCTGCGGGTAGCGGGCACGCAGCGTCCGGAACACCGCCTCCGGCGACGGCGCGGGTGCCGCGGCGCTGACGCGGATCTGCGGATTGAGCAGACTATCCACGTCCAGGTAGAACACCAGCACGCTGCCGGTGAGCCCCAGCAGCACGAACAGGCCGCCGGCCAGCAGGCCGACGTAGAGGTGCAGCATGACCCACAGGCGACGCAGTTCGCGTTTCATCAGGAATCAGAACTTGACCGCGACCGTCCCGTACACGCTGCGCGGCGCGCCCGGCGCGTGCAGGGACTGGGCGCCGTCCCACCAGGCGTATTCGTTGTAACGGTCGAACAGGTTGCGCACCTGCACCTCGAGATTGATGCGCGGGCTCAGGCGATAGGCCGCTGCCACGTTGGCCAGCGTGTAGCCGCCGAACTTGCCGGTGCTGTTAGTGCGCTCCAGGTAATAACCGCTCTGCCCGTTCACCCATGCCGACAGGCGCCAGGCCTCGCTGGCCTGGTAATCGGCGCCGAGGTTGTAAAGCAGGTGCGGCACGTGGTCGATCTCCTTGCCGATGGTTCCGGCCGAGGCCACGTCGGCCTGCAGGATCTTCGAGCGCTGCAGCGCGGCACCGACCCACAGGCCGAGCTGGCGCGTGGGCTGGGCGTTGAGCTGCAGGTCCACGCCCTGGCGGCGGGTCTGGCCGATGTTCTCGGCGTCGTTGGCCGGGTCGTTGAGCTTGCGCCGTGCTTCGTTGGATGCCGTCTGACGCCAGGCCGCCAGGCGCCCCTCCAGCCAGGCCAGCGGACGGAACTTGAAGCCGGCCTCCCAGCCTTCGTTGATCGACGGCGACAGGTCGGCCGTCTGGTTCACCTTATAAGAAGCGGTACCCACGCCGACCTGGAAGGTCCGCCCCCAGTTACCGTACACCGAGTAGGCATCGGACAGCGCGTACACCGCGCTCATCTTGGGCTGATTGATGGTGCCGTAGTCGTTGATGTCGTAGGTCTTGCCGTTGAGACGGTTGGTGTAGGTGCCGTCCACGCGGTCGGCGCGGAAGGCCGGCGTCAGGCTCAGGCCGGGCAGCGGCTTGAGCACGGCCTGCACGAAGGCGCCGGCGGTGTCGAACTCGAAAGCCTGGTCGCGGGTCTGGCTCTGGCGCACCTGGCTGACGGTGTTGTAGCGGGTGCTGCGGTTGTCCTGGCGCTCCACGTCGAGGCCGCCCATCACCGACAGATCGCCGAGGACCGTCTTGCCGGCCCGCCAGGTCAGCGTCGTAGAGGCGCCGCTGTGGGTTTCCGCGACGACGCGCTCCTGCTGGGACACATTGGCCGAGAAGGTCACGAAGCGGCGATCATCCAGATTGTTCAGGTAGACCTGGCCGGTCCAGAACAGCTGGCTGCCCAGCGCGGTTTCCGCCTGCAGCGCCACCTGGGTGGCCAGGCGGCGGTCCGCGTCGGTCGCGTTGTGGGCCGGCGACTGGTCCGGATCGGCGCGGCGCTGGGCAGCGGTCAGGTAGCCCGCCTCGTCGGCGCGGGCGGTGGAGTGGCGCAGGATCAGGCCGAAGCGGCTATCGCCGCCTTCCGGCGTAATGAACCACTTGGCGCTGAAGGCGCCGTTCTCGGCACCGGAATGGGCCCGGTAGCCGTCGCTCGAGTTCACCGCCAGCGCGTAGTTCTGGGCCAGCGCGCCCTGCTCGATGCCCGCCGCCGCCTGCAGCTCACGGGTCTGGAAGCTGCCGAGCGTGGCCCGCCCCTGCACGTAGTTGCCACCGCTCTTGGTGATGATGTTGGCGTTGCCGGCGATGTTATGCAGGCCATAGCGCGGATCGTTGGTGCCGCGCACCACCTCGATGGATTCGATGTCCAGCCGCGGCGCCAGGTCGATGTAGGGCATGTTGCCGTCGTTGCTGTTGGACGGCACGCCGTCGATCAGCAGCTTGACCGCGTTGATCTCCCCTTCCCCGTTGAAGCCGCGCATGGAGAACTTGCCGGACGTGGTGCCCTGGCCGAACTGGGTCAGCATCACGCCAGGCAACTGGCCGAACAGTTGCCAGTTGTTGGCCACCGGCTGATTCGCGATACGCGCCTCCGGCAGGATATCCACCGAACTCAGCACGCGCCGGGCCTGCAGCGGGCCATCGGCACTGCCGCTGACGACCACCTCGCCGAGGGTCAGCGCCACGCTGTCGCCGCTTTCGGCGGCCTGGGCCGGAATCGTCGCCAGCATGGAAACGGCAACGGCGATGGGGGTCAGTCTTGCGGAAATCATCGGGGGCCTCGTCGGTCGGGAACTGGGCCCGGACTGTAACAAGGCGCTCCCGGAAAGTTTCTTGATACGAGCCAGGAAACGGGTTGTTGCGACACTATGTCGCAGCCGGGGCCAGCCATTGCCGCAACCCGCTCCGCGGTTCTTGACCTGGGGCAAGTCCAGGCCGGAAATCCTGCGACACCTCTTGCCCCTCAATCAGTGACGCCTAATATGATGGCGTAAACATGGTTCCAGTCCCGGAGGCGTGGTCTGCGGACGGTCCTGGGGATGGATGAAGACCCACATACATGGGGAGATGGCAATGAAGATGTTCAGGCAATGCGTCCTTGCCGGCATGGCAAGCCTGTTGATGGCCGGTGTTGCGGTGGCCCAGCCGGGCCCAGGCATGGGCGGCGGTGGAATGGGCGGGGGCGGCATGGGCTCCGGCATGATGCAGAGTGACCGGCCGTGCATGAAGGCCGACGGCACGGCGAAAACGGACATGGGCCCCAACTGCGGCTGGCGCATGAACCGCCGCAACACGCCGGGCATGGGGCTGATGACGCCCGAGGAACGTCGCGCCCACCGGGACAAGATGCGCTCGCTGAAGACCGCCGAAGAATGCCAGGCCTACATGACGGAGCAC
The DNA here is from genome assembly GCF_056724105.1 of Zoogloea sp. GDB6. Taxonomy (NCBI): domain Bacteria; kingdom Pseudomonadati; phylum Pseudomonadota; class Betaproteobacteria; order Rhodocyclales; family Zoogloeaceae; genus Zoogloea; species Zoogloea sp. GDB6. The sequence continues at coordinate 3,703,895 of NZ_CM161497.1, forward strand.
CATGCGCAGATGGCCGAGCGGGCCAAGGCCAAGGGCATCACGCTGCCGGCACCGCGCAGCAACGCCTGCATGCGCTTCGGCCCCCCTGCCACGCCGGCAGCAGCACCTGCAAAATAGGCGGCCGCCAATTCAGGAAGCCCGTCCGCCCTCTGCAAGACGGGATGATCGTCGGCGCCCCAGCGGTTATGCTGGTGCGCCGACGATTCTGCATTGCGCTCCATGCCAATACGCGACGAAGCTGCTTCCCACCTCGCCATTCCTGACAGCGTCTTCGAACTGGCCCGCGAACATTTCGCGGCAGCCGGACAGACGCTGCGCAACGTACGCCGGGATTTCCACGAGTGGCATCGCAGACGCCCGCGCTACGCGCTGTGGGGCATCGACGTGGACCTGCCGGCAGTAAGGCAACTGGTCGAAGACGCGGCCCGGCTACTGGACGACGTACTGCTCGACGACTACCGCCGCCAACCGCACGTCACACTGGCCCTGTGCGGCTTTCCGAGTCGGCAACCGGCGCATCCGGACGACTTCGGCCCGGCCGCGCTGGAACGACAACTCGATGCCCTGCAGCGCATTGCCGGCGCCCCCTTCCGCTTGGAGATAGGCGGTCTGGCGAGCTTCACGTCGGCCCCCTTCCTGAGCGTCCGCGACGTGGAAGGCGGCATCGGCCGCCTGCGCCACGCCCTGTGCGGTCCGCGCACCGAGCCCGGCGGCCCGTATACACCCCATGTCACGGTCGGCCTGTACGGCAGTGAATGGCCCACGGAAGCGCTGCTCGAACGCTTCAACACGAGCACACGGGAGGTTGTCCACTGCACCGCCACTAAACTCAGCCTGATGTGCTATGCGACCTCCGATATCGGTGGCCCGCTGGCCACACTGGGGCATTTCGATCTTGTCCACAGACGCTGGGAAGGCTTGGATTCAAGGATTTTCCCTGCTCTGGACGCCAGCCAGATACTGCCTAATTTTGCAGCAACATTAAAAAACGCTGACTAATCAGTGACATGAAAGCCCCCTTCACACCTTATCCACAGGGTTGACCACGCCTGGTGGGGAAAAAAGCGGGGAAATGCCCACAAATCCACATCCCCATCCTGGGGTGTCTGTCATGTGCATTGCACAAAATTGAAGCAAACATCAAAAGCACAGCCGGATCAGTGACCTAGACCCACCTTTCACAACTTACCCACAGGGTTGACCACGCTGGACGGGGATAACACACAGCTTGTGTGGTTCTCACAAACCTGAATATCCACACCACGCCGTCACAGGAAATGACCCGAAAACCCGTGATCGCCGCACGGAAAGAGCTGCCCAATTTTTAGGCAGCAACAAAAAGCGTTTATCTTTCAAAGATCTGTTTACACCCTTCACACTTTATCCACAGGGTTGACCACGATTGGCGGGGATAACCCACAGCTTCGGCAAAAATCCACAGGGCGCGGCATTCCGGTCAAAAAGGTGCATTGCACAAAATTGAGGCAAACACTAAAAACGCTGCCCAATCAGCCTTCTAGGGGCGTGCTTCACAACTTACCCACAGGTTTGACCACGGCGGACGGGGATAAGACTCAGGTCCGGTGGCTGAAATCCACACAGGACGGCCGTCCCGGCAGGTTCAGCGTGGCAACGGCGGCCGGGCTGCGGGCGACGATCCGCCCGCCACGCAACACCAGCAGACGCGTCGCCCGCAGGCGCAGCGCCTCGACGGGATTGCCAGCCTGCAGCAGCACCAGGTCGGCGCGGCAGCCCGGTTCGAGGCCGTAGCCATCCAGGCCCAGAATGCGCGCTGGCGTCGCCGTCACCGCCGCGAAACAGGCACGCATACCGTCCTGGCTGGTCATCTGGGCCACGTGCAGGCCCATCGCCGCCACTTCCAGCATGTCGCCGCTGCCGAGGCTGTACCACGGGTCCATCACGCAGTCGTGGCCGAAGGCGACCGGGATGCCGGCCGCGAGCAGTTCCGGCACGCGGGTCATGCCGCGGCGCTTCGGGTAAGTGTCGTGGCGGCCCTGCAGCGTGATGTTGATAAGTGGGTTGGCGACCGCCGCGACACCCGCCTCGGCCATCAGCGGCAGCAGCTTGGACACGTAGTAGTTATCCATCGAATGCATCGACGTCAGGTGGGAGCCGGTCACCCGCCCCTGCAGGCCGAGGCGCTGGGCGTGGAAAGCCAGGGTTTCGACATGGCGCGACAGCGGGTCATCGGATTCGTCGCAGTGCATGTCCACCGGCAGGCCGCGCTCGGCGGCCAGTTCGCACAGGATGCGCACCGACTCGGCGCCGTCGGCCATCGTGCGCTCGAAATGGGGAATGCCGCCGACCACGTCGACGCCCATGTCCAGCGCCCGCTTCAGGTTGTCCAGCGTGCCGGGGCTACGCAACACGCCATCCTGTGGAAAAGCCACCAGTTGCAGGTCCAGGTAGGGCCGCACCTTGTCCTTCACGTGCAGCAAGGCCTCCACCGCCAGCAGGCGTGGGTCGCACACATCCACGTGGGAACGGATCGCCAGCAGGCCCTTGGCCACAGCCCAGTCACAATAGGCCAGCGCCCGCTCCACCAGCGCCTCCTGCGTCAGCAGCGGCTTCAGTTCGCCCCACAGGGCGATGCCTTCCAGCAGCGTGCCCGACTGATTCACCCGCGGCAGGCCGTAGGACAGGGTCGCATCCATGTGGAAGTGGGCGTCGACGAACGGCGGCGTGACGAGTTGGCCGGCCGCATCGATGACTTCCCCCGCTTCGCTGGACAACGCTGTTTCGACTGCGGCGATACGCCCGTCGCGGATGCCGATATCCATCCCACGACGCCCATCGGGCAGGTTGCAGTTACGCAGGATCAGGTCGAACACGGGGAAACTCCTTCCGGAATGGGGGCGACGAGGCCGCAGCCGCGCAGCACCAGGTTCAGCACATGGGCGGTGGCCCGCCGGTAATCGGCCGGCCCCAGGCTGCGGCGGTTCAGCACCGCGCAGACCTGGGTCTCGAAGTCGGCATAGGTCTGGGTCAGCGCCCACAGGCTGATGAACAGATGCACCGGATCCACCGGCGCCATCTTGCCCCCAGCGATCCAGGCTTCGATCACCGCCGCCTTCTCAGCCACCAGCAGACGCAGCTCATGGCGCAGATAGTCGCCGATCTCCGGCGCGCCGTGCAGCAACTCGTTGGCGAAGACCCGCGAGGCGTCCGGATGCTCGGCGGTGAGGCGCATCTTGGCCTCGATGTAATGGGCCAGCGCCGCGCGGGGATCGGCGTCGGCGTTGATACGGTCGGTCTCGGCCAGCCACAGGCGCAGGATGTGCGCCAGCACGGCGCGGTACACCTCGGCCTTGGTGCCGAAGTAATAATGCAGGTTGGACTTGGGCAGGCCTGCCGCCAGCGCGATCTCCGCCATCGTGGCGCCCTGGAAACCGGCCCGCGCGAAGACCTGCTCGGCGGCGGCGAGGATGGCGGCCTCGTGCTGGCGCCGGATGCGCCCGCCGCGCGCGGGCGTGTCCACGTCCCCGGGCGGCGGTGCTACCGTCATTTGGTGCCGAAGATGCGGTCGCCGGCGTCGCCCAGGCCGGGCACGATGTAGCCGTGCTCGTTGAGGTGGCAGTCCACCGCGGCGGTGGTCACCGGCACGTCCGGGTGGGCCTCCTGCAACGCGGCCAGGCCTTCCGGCGCGGCCAGCAGGCACACGAACTTGAGGCTGGTCACGCCGGCCTCCTTCAGGCGTGACAGGGCCGCACTGGCCGAATTGCCGGTGGCCAGCATCGGATCGACGACGATCACCAGGCGGTCTTCCACGTCGTCCGGCAGCTTGAAGTAGTACTCGATGGCCTCCAGCGTTTCCGGATCCCGGTACAGGCCAATGTGCCCGACCCGCGCACCGGGCAGCAGGTCGATCATGCCGTCGAGCATGCCGTTGCCGGCCCGCAGGATGGACACCAGGCACAGCTTCTTGCCGCTGATCACCGGCACCTTGCAGGCCGCCACCGGCGTGGTCACATCGATCAGCTCGGTGGGCAGGTCGCGGGTCACCTCGTAGGCCAGCATGGAGGCGATCTCCCGCACCAGGCGGCGGAAGTTGTCGGTGGTCGTCTCCGCGCTGCGCGCCATGGACAGCTTGTGCTGAAGCAGGGGGTGGTCGATGACGGTAAGGGGTGCGCTCATACAGTCCTCCAGTGCGTGCAGTGGTTTCAGAACACGGTGCCGTCGCTGGCCAGCCTCACCGGCGGTGCGCCGCCAGGGCGGCGCTGGGCGGCGATACGCCGGCCAGCCGACCAAGTGCCGCCTTCCAGCACACGGGCCAGCGGAAAAGCCTCCGGCGCCAGCCCGAGCAACTCGCGGACGGCGACGGCGAGCCGGTCCAGGCCGATAACGGTGAGCGCCCGCCATTCGACGACGGGCGGCGCATCCACCGTCCAGGCATGGCGCCAGAAGCGCTCCTCCCGCGGACGGATCAGCCCGAAGTCGAGCAGTAGACCACCATTGCGATACTCCGGCAGACCGGTCAGTTCGTCCAGCCCGGTGATCGTCAGCCCCGCGGTTTCCAGCGGTTCGAGCAGGGAATAGGTGAGCCACTGGGTCAGCTTGTGGAACGGCAGCAGGCCATCCTCCAGCGCCGGATGGGCCCAGCAGTCGCCGAGCGGGACGCCCTGTAGCACCACGCGGCCCGGCCACACCGGGCCGAGGGCGCGCAGCAGCGTACCGAGCACGAAGGACGCGGCGATCCGGCCGTCGATGGCGTGGGCAAGCAGGTAATCCACCAGCGTACCGGCGCGGGCCGGCGTGCCGAACACCGCTGGCGTCGCCTCCATCACCGCGCCCAGGCGTTGCAACAGCGCACTGCGCCCGTCCAGCCCGACCAGCGGATTGGCCGGCCCGACCTGGAAGGCCGCGGCGAGCACCTCCGGCGTCAACCGCTGCAGCGCAGCCGCATCGCAGCGCAGCGGGTTCGCCGGATCAGCCGACAGCGCACCACTGGCGAACAAGGCGAGGCTGGCCACGCCGAGCCCTTCGGAGCGCCCCAGCTCCATGCCACCGGCCACATCCCGGTAACGCCACTCGGCGCCCGCCCCGGCGTCCAGCAACACACTGGGGATGACCAGATCCACCGCCACGCGGGCCCGCGCCAGGCGGTCGCCGTCCAGGCCGTGAGTGGCCGCCAACACGCCCCAGCGGTCCCGTCCGCCGGCCTCGAAATGACGCCAGCGGCTGTGGTAGGGCACGTCGAGATCCGGGTAGTTGAGGCGGATGGTCTGTGCGACGTACTCGGCACAGGGCAACAGTTGCTCAGGATGCCAGGTGAAGAAAGGCGACAGGCCGGCCTCGGCGCGCGCCGTGACGACGCGACAGCGCCCGCGCACCGCCGCCGAGCTCAGCAGCGGCGCCGCCGGATGGCCGGCGGAAACCGGCGTGTGCCATCCCGATCCATGGTTCATGCGTGCAGCCCCCTGCCCTTGGCCACCGCCAGCTCGGCCGCGGTCGGCGGCGCCACCGGCGTGAAGTAGCCCGCCGCCGTCTTGGCGTCCATCTCCACCCGCGCGTCGGCGGGAATCAATTCGTCGGGAATCGCCACCTGCTCGACGACCTGGATGCCGGCGGCGGTCAGCGCCCCGTGCTTCATGTTGCTCATCGATGCCCAGCGGTCGATGCGGGTGATGCCGAGCCAGTGGAAGACGTCCGGCATCAGCTCCTGGAAGCGCATGTCCTGCACCCCGGCGACGCACTCGGTGCGCTCGAAGTAGGTTTCGGCGCGGTCGCCGCCAAACTGGCGCTTGCGGGCGTTATAGACCAGGAACTTGGTCACCTCGCCGAGGGCTCGGCCCTCCTTGCGGTTGTACACCACCAGGCCGACACCGCCGCGCTGGGCCATCTCGACGCACACCTCGATACCGTGGGCCAAGTATGGCCGGCAGGTGCAGATGTCCGACCCGAACACATCGGAGCCGTTGCATTCGTCGTGAACGCGACAGGCAACCTGCGTCTCCGGACGGCCGAGCAGGCTCACGTCGCCAAAGAAATAGAGGGTCATGCCACCGATCGGCGGCAGGAAAACCTTCAAGTCCGGGCGCGTGACGAGCTCCGGGAACATCCCCCCCGTCTGCTCGAACAGCGCCCGCCGCAGCGCGCTCTCGGTGATACCGAAGCGCTCCGCAACGCCAGGTAGATACCACACCGGGTCGATGGCGGCCTTGGTGACGCGCACGTCGCCGTTGGCCTCAAGGAGATCACCATCCGGCACCAGCCGGCCGGCCTCGATCGCATCGCGCAGCTCCGGCATGTTGATGTGCGCCGTGGTCACCGCGATGGTCGGGCGAATGTCCATGCCCGCCGCGATCTCGGCGGCGAACTCCTGGGCCACCCGGTGCCCCCATGGATCGAGGGACACGATGCGCCCCGCGTCGGCCCACTGGGGATGGGGTCCGATGCCGGTGGCCGGCACGGTGTTGGTGAGATCCGGCCGGTGGTTGGCCTGCAGGTTGCCGGCGGCCACCGCCAGCGCCCGATACACCGAATAGGACCCAGAGTGGGTGCCGATCACGTTGCGCAGCGCCGGCTCGGCCAGGCCCGCCACCAGCGGCCCCCGCTCGGCGGCGGTGGCGGCGCCCCAGTGGATGGTGGACACCGACCGGCCACGGCTGGCGCGCGGATGGGAAGTCAGAACGATATGGGACGCCATGCTTCGCTCCTGAAAACCTGACCATATGGTCAATTTTTAAAAGCGAGTTCCATGCCATCGGAAATCGAGCCATTTCCAGGCCCGGAACGGGTCGGAGATGCACTATTGCAGTGCACCAACCCAGTCCGGCGAACCCAGTCGGTGCAAGGCGTCCATCGCCTTCAACCAGAATCGGACGGAAGTCCGGCCCACCTCAAAGACCAACGCCACCCTTTCACAAAAACATTTACACAAATACAATTGATATCAATCGATAGCTGTAAGCTCAGAACTGATTTCCGTGTGCCCTTCGCCGGCTCCCTGTTGTGACGGATGCGCCCGCATCCACGAAGCACCAACCACCCCCGATCGCCTCCCCACCGACCAGGCCCCTGCGCCTGCCCGGACGGCCAGCCTGTCATCCAGGCGCGAAGGCCACGTCAGCACATCCTCTCGACCGTTTCCCTCTCACCACTCCTGGAGTTACTCCGTGAACAAGTCCCTGCTGTCCACCCTTGCCTGCAGCCTCGTGCTGGCCGCCTGCTCGACCACCGCGCAAAAGCCCGCGGCCTCGACCGAACAACCGGTTTCCGCAGCTCAAGCCGCACCGGCACCGGTCGCCGCCCCCGGCCTGTCCGCCGCCGAGCTGGAGGCTCAGAAGCTGAAGGCCCAGCGCGAGGAACTGGCCAAGAAGAGCGTCTACTTCGCCTTCGACAAGTACGCCGTCGAGACCAAGTACCGTGACGTGGTGAAGCAGCAGGCCGACTTCCTGAACGGCCACGCCAGCGACGCCGTGACCGTGGAAGGCAATGCCGACGAACGCGGCAGCCGCGAATACAACCTGGCCCTCGGCCAGAAGCGCGCCGAGTCCGTGCGCAAGGCGCTGGTGCTGCAGGGCGTGCCCGATGCCCGTATCGAAGCAGTCAGCTTCGGTTCCGAAAAGCCGCGCGCAAGCTGTGCGGAAGAGCGCTGCTGGGCTGAAAACCGCCGCGTGGACTTCCAGCACAAAGACAAGTAAGTCATTCGCCGGCTCCCGGTGGGAAACAGGCCGTGAAGCGTCCGACGATCAGCACCCGGCGCAGCGGCCTGCTCAGCACCCTCCGCTGGCGAACCCGCATCACCCTCTGGCTGGCTGCGCTGGCGGCCGGGGTGATCGTGGCGGGATTCGCCAAGTTGGCGGAACTGGCGCTCACCCTCTTCGGCGAACTCTCTTCAGGGAAGCCCTGGCTACCCCTCCTGCTGAGCCCGTTGGTCGGCATGAGCACCGTCTGGCTCACCCGGCGCTACTTCCCCGGCACCCAGGGCAGCGGCATCCCCCAGGTGATCGCGGCAACCCGCCTGGCCGCACAGGGAAAGGTAGTCCGGCAACTGGTCTCGCTGCGCATCGCATTCGGCAAAGTGAGCCTGGGCGCGTTCGCGCTGATCGGCGGCTTTTCCTCTGGTCGCGAAGGCCCTTCCGTGCAGGTAGCCGCCTCGATCCTCCACGCTGCGCACAAGCTGCTTCCCAATACCCGCGCCTTACGCGCCTCGGATCTCATCCTGGCTGGCGGAGCGGCAGGCGTCGCCGCCGCCTTCAACACTCCACTCGCGGGCATCGTCTTCGCCGTCGAAGAGCTCGGACGACGCCTGGAAACCCGGACCAGCGGCGTGCTGGTCAGCACCATCATCCTGTCGGGTCTGGTCGCCATCGCGTTGCTTGGCAACTACAACTACTTCGGGCATGTAAGGGACGGTCGTGCCGACCAGTCCTTGTTGATTCCCGTTATCGCCGCTGGCGTGAGCTGCGGTGTATTTGGCGGCCTGTTCAGCCGGCTGATGCTGCTGCCGATGAGCTTTCGAGAGCACGCGCTGTGGCGCTGGCGAGAGACACATCCGATCCTGTTTGCCGGTAGCTGCGGTGTATTCGTGGCGTTGACCGGCTTCATCAGCGGCGGAGTGTCCTACGGCAGCGGCTATACGATTACCGCCCAAGTCGTCGCCGGCCAAATGGAACTCCCCTGGTATGCCGCGCCGTGCCGCTTCCTGGCCACGCTGGCCAGCTACTATTCGGGGATTCCTGGAGGCATCTTCGCCCCTTCGTTGGCGATCGGGGCTGCCATCGGGTCCCCCCTGACGTCCCTGCTCGGTATCGGCGAAGGCATCCCAGCCTTTATCGCCCTCTGCATGGCGGGCTTCCTGGCTGCCGTCACCCAGGCGCCCATCACCGCAGCGATTATCGTCATGGAGATGATTGACGGACATGGAATGGTCATCAGCCTGATGGCCGTCACCTTGATCGCCAAAGCGATTGCCTCACGCCTCAGCCCTGAGCTCTATCAGCAACTTGCACTCGGTTTCCTGCCCAGCCCATCACAGGGCCCCGCACAACAGCAGCAGCCGCCACGGACACCCTAGCGGACTATATCAAGCGCCACTGTCCAGCCTCCCACCTGGTAAGGTGCCGTGGGCTTGAGCCTCAGCCCACAGGGCACGTGCGAAGGTTTTCCAGATCACCCCGCCATGGCTCTCGAAGCCAATGCTGGCACTCTCCTGCATCGTACGCAGCATCAGCGCCGCAAGGCCGAACAGCTCGACCTTGGCAAGCAGCTGGTAGTCGATAGGCCTGACCGTCGCCCGCTGCACATCCGCCGAATTGTGTTCGATTGCCTCCCTGGCAAGGGCGCGCACCTGTTCCGTATTGCTCCAGTCGATACCGAGCGCCACCCCTCTACGCTCGATCTCACGCTCGATGTCCTGGGTGTCCTGCAGATAGTTTTCGAAGCCGGCCATGGAATGGTTCCTGAGGTAGAGACGAACCGGGCGGCCGTCACGGAGCTGGATATTGGATTGAACCCACCCGCCCCGAGTGGTTTCCGGAGCGGGCAACAAAAGGCGCTCAACGCCCCCGCGCCGCCGCGGAGAAAGCGTCGAGCAACGGCAGGCAATCGAGCAGGTCCGTGCGTCCCGGGGTATGGAATTCCGGATGCCACTGCACGCCGACCAGAAAGCTGCGGCCGGAGTGGCGGATCGCCTCGACCATACCATCCTCGGACGACACCGCCTCGACGACCAGATCACGGCCCACCGTCTTCACGCCCTGATGGTGGATCGACACCACGCGGCCACCCTCGGCGCTCCCGAACCAGCGCTCGAACTGCCCCTTCTCCTCGAAGCGCACAGAGTGGTGATGCAGATCATAGGCCTCGGCCTGATGCATGGCCGAACCGCCGAACTGGGTCGGAATGTCCTGGTACAGCGAGCCGCCGAAGGCCACGTTGATCAGCTGCATGCCACGGCAGATACCGAGCACCGGCTTGCCGAGCTCGACGAACTCATGCAGCAGCTCCATCTCGTAGGCATCACGGACCCGGTCGCCGGTCCACTCCTCCTTCAGCGGCTGCTCGCCGTAGGCTTCCGGGCTCACGTCCGCGCCGCCCTGCAGCACCAGGCCGTCGAGGTATTCGGCGTAATCGCGCAGGCGGATGCTGCTGCGGTGGATCGGCCCGTCCTTCAGGATTGACGGCACCATCAGCACCAGCACGTCCCGCGACATGAGCCACTGGGCGATGGATTGCTCGAGCACCTGCAGCGTCTTCGACTCGAGGCCCGTCGCCCCGGCCTTCGGATGGAACAGGCGGGCCGACAGCCCGATACGGATCGTCTTGGTCCTTGCCACGCTCGCTCTCCTTCCGGGGCCGGTGCCCCGCAAACGTCTTACAGATCGGCCAGCGGCTTGTCGACGCTCCGCTCGTCACGCGTCTTCAACTGGCCGATGACGCTGGCCAGCCCGGCCTGGAGCCGCCGCAACTCTTCCTCGGACAAGCCTTGCAGGGCTTCCGGCAAGATGCCCTCGGCCGGGCCGGGCGCCGTCTGCAGCACATCCGCCGCACTGTCGCTGACCTGCAGGCCGACCCGGCGCTGGTCTTCCGGCTTGCGGCGCTTGGTCACCAGGCCGCGGGTCTCCAGCTTGTCCACCAACTGGCTGCAGGTGGACTGATGGATCGACAAACGGCCCGCCAGTTCCGATACGCCGATGCCCGGCGTACGGGCGATCTCGTGCAGCAGCCACAACTGCGAGCCCGACACACCGCAGGTCTGCTCGACCTCGCGGAAATGCTGCTTCACTGAACCATAGATGAGACGGAACTGTTTGAGGACCGCAAAGGCCAAAGATTCCTCTGCGGAGCCGGTGGCGAGCGCCTTGGAGTCGGAGTTTGCTAAATTCATTTGCGGAAATTATATTTATACCAATTCAGTTTACTCAAGAAGTCCCGCGTTCCCGGCCGCCATTGCCGTCCCCGGACGCTGTCACGCCCACCCGGAATTTTCAGGAAACACCCATGCCCGCAACCGCCCCCGGCCTGCCCGACCGCGCCGCCGGCTCGCTGCGCCGCCTTCGCGCCGCCCTCTTCCCCTTTGCCTGTGGCCTACTGGCCACGGGCGGACTTCTGCTGACAAACAACGGCCTGGCCGGCACGCCCGACCCGGGCAGCGCCATCGCATCGAGCGCCATAACCGTACAGCCCACCGGCTGGCGCAGCCTGGCCGGGGAAATCGCCCGCCTGGCTCGCGCCGTTGGCCTGAAGACCGCCTGGCAGGACGACGCGCGCTCCATCAACCTGACTGTCGACACGACCCAGGCCTTCGAGAACCGGCAGGCGCAGCTAAGCCCCGCCTACACCTCTCTGCTCGGCGAGATCGCGCTGCTGGTGCAGGCCCGGCCTGAGATCCGCCTGATCATGACCGGCTTCGGCAACAGCCCGGCCACCCAGTACAACCCAGTGTTGTTCGGCCAGCGCCTGCGGGCCCTGCAGGTCTTCTTCGCCGAACACGGTATCGCCATCGGCCAGATCGAAACTCTGGTCAAGGACGTGGATGCGGTAGGCGGCCACGACGCGCCTGGCCGCGCCGCCCCCGGACGACTGATCAGCCTGCGCTTCGCACCGGCCTGACCTTGCCGGCGGCAAGCTTGGCCCGCGCCCGCGCCTCTTCCACATCGGCACCGTTGGCCACCGCAACGCCCATGCGGCGCCGCGCAAAGGCCTCCGGCTTGCCGAACAGGCGCAAGTCGGTGCGCGGCACGGCCAGCGCCTCGGCCACACCTTCGAAAACAATGCCGTCGGCCTCCATCCCACCATAGATCACCGCGGATGCGCCCGGCTCGCGCAGGCTCACGTCCACCGGCAAGCCGAGGATCGCCCGGGCGTGCAGCTCGAACTCGGAGAAGCGCTGGGAACACAGGGTGACCAGGCCGGTATCGTGGGGCCGCGGACTGACTTCAGAGAACCACACCATGTCGCCCTTCACGAACAGTTCGACACCAAACAGGCCGCGCCCGCCGAGGTTGGCAGTGACGGCGCCGGCGATCTGCCGCGAGCGTTCGAGGGCCACCGGGCTCATCGCCTGCGGCTGCCAGGATTCGACGTAGTCGCCGGACACCTGCACGTGGCCGATGGGATCGCAGAAATAGGTCTGCACGGTGCCGCTGGCATCGCAGGCGCGCACGGTGAGCTGGGTGATCTCGTAATCGAAATCGATGAAGCCTTCGACGATGACGCGCCCCTGGTTCACCCGCCCGCCGGCAGCAGCGTAGTCCCAGGCTTTCTGCACGTCATCCGGCCCCTTCAGCAGAGACTGGCCCTTGCCGGAGGACGACATCACCGGCTTGACGATGCACGGATAGCCGATCGCCGGCTGGCCGTCGGTGCCGTCGATGGCTGCCTGCAGTTCGGCCAGGGAGTCGGCGAAGCGATAGGGCGACGTGGCCAGCCCCAGCTCCTCGGCGGCCAGGCGGCGGATACCTTCGCGGTTCATCGTCAGGCGCGCGGCGCGGGCGGTGGGAATCACCTCGGCCAGCCCTTCGGCCTCGATCTCGACCAGCGTGTCGGTGGCGATCGCCTCGATCTCGGGCACGATCAGGTGCGGCTTCTCCTTTTCGACCAGTGCGCGCAGCGCGGCGCCATCGGTCATCGGAATCACGTGGGCGCGGTGCGCCACCTGATGGCCCGGCGCATTCGGATAACGGTCAACCGCGATCGTCTCCACCCCAAGGCGCTGCAGGGCGATCAGCACCTCCTTGCCGAGTTCGCCGGAGCCCAGCAGCATCACGCGCAGGGCCGAGGGAGAAAGGGGGGTTCCAAGGTGCATGGCGGACTCCGTGTCGATTGAGAGGCCGCGATTATACGGACTGCCCGCCGTAGGGCGGTCAGTCCGCACTTGCCATCCCCGCGTCAGGAGACGCGGAAGCGGCCGATCTGCTGCTTCAGGTTGGTGGCGATCCCCTCCAGATGGTGGGCAATTGCCGTGGTGTCGCGGATGGTGCCGGTGGTGTCCTCAACCATGCCGGCGATCTGCTCGACCCGCTGGGCGATGGCCGTGCTCGCCGCGCTCTGTTCGCGGGTCGCATCCGCCACGTCACCGACCCGCTGCAGCGTGGCCCGGGCCCCCGCCTCGATGGACTTCAACAACTCGGCAGCAGACGAAGCCAGTTCCACGCCTTCCTGCACTTCCGGCAACGCCGCATTCATCGCATCGACAGCCCCGCCTGTATCGCCCTGGATACCGAAGATCATCTGCTCGATCTCGGTCGTCGCGGCGGAGGTCCGCTCGGCGAGCTTGCGCACTTCGTCTGCCACCACCGCAAAGCCGCGCCCCTGCTCACCTGCGCGCGCAGCCTCGATCGCAGCATTGAGAGCCAGCAAGTTGGTCTGGCCGGCGATATCCTTGATCACATTTGCGATCGACGACACTTGGCGCGCCCGTTCTTCAAGAGCCCGGATGCGGCCCGAAGCATCGGTGACGGTATCCGAAATCTTGCGGATCGCCGACGCCGCCAGACTGACCCGCGTCGACCCCTCCCCGGCCAGTTCGACAGCCTCCGTCGAGTAACGCGAGCTATCGGTGGCACTGTCTGAAATATGACTGGAACTGACGGTCAGCTCCTCGATGGCGGCCGCCATTGCCGACGTGGCATCGGATTGCTGGTCGGCGGCGCCGGCAATCTGGTCCGACGCCATGGCAATACGGCCGGCGTTATCAACCAGACTGTCGGCCTCCCGGTTGATCTCCGCAACCAGGCTTCGCAGGGCCTCAACCATCGTCCCTGTCGCTTGCAGCAGGCTGCCCGCTGGCGCAGTGCGAACTTCGGCGCTGAGGTCCCCCGACGCCACCCGCTGCATCACGGCGGCGACCTCGGCGGGCTCACCACCGAGTTGGCGCAGGATGCTCGCCCCCAATTGCCAGCCAAGGGCGCTCAAGATCAGCAGCAGCACGATCGCGATCCCCCCGAAGACGCGGGCGACCGCCGCATATGACTTGTCCAGATCGTCGATGTACACACCCGTCCCGACCGTCAGCTTCCACGGCTCGAACGCCGCGGCGTACGCCAGTCGTGGCTCGGGCGGCTGCCCCTTGACCCGTTCCCATGTGTATTCGACGAAATCACCACCGTGTCCTGCGGCTCCGATCAATTCGCGGATCAGAAACTTGCCGTGGCTATCCTGCATGTCCCACTTGCTCTGTCCTTCGAACTCCGGTTTTATCGGATGAAGGAAAGTCAGGCCATCGTTCTGGTATACGAAGATATATTCGTTGCCGCTGTAACGGACACCGCGCAACACTTCCTTCGCACTCTGGCGGGCTTGCTCGTCCGATATTTTCCCGTCCCGTGCCTGGGCGTGGAAATACTTGACCACGCTCAGTGCACTGTCGACCTGACTCTTCAGCTTGTCCTGCCGCTCCTCGAGCATGCTCGACTTGAGTTCATAAAGAGCGGTTGCACATAGCACCAGCAGACCGATCAAAGCCAGACCAACCAGGGCCTGGATACGCGTCGAGACGCGCAAGGAGCTCGCAATGCTCATTTTTTTCTCCCACGTTTTTTTGTTCTGACATCAGGTTCCACCAGTTTCTTACTTGTACTCCTTAATTACGACCATCTGACATATGCATGAAGAGCATTTTTCTATTTACACATTGATTTATCGCATTTTGTTGACAAATCGCAAAGCCATCCCACCTCTCGCCGATGGGGTACAAGCTCGGCAATTAGGGCGCTTTTTCCCGTCGTAAACTGCACCGCCACCCGACTCACAGAGCAACACGCAAACAGGACAACCCCTCGATGCGTCCCTGCCTACTCTTCAGCCTGCCGCCGCTCACCTTCGTTACCGCCCCACGACTGCCGCAGCGGGCAGCAGCTGTGCTACACCTGGGCACCGGCTACGCTCAGCAAGAACGGGCAGGCCATCAAACGTCTCGACGTCCTGTCCTTCTGATCCCAACCAGACCGACGCCCCGCAGCCCATCCTCCGGCAGCGGGGCGTCTTCGCGTTTACGGCGATCAATCCCCTCGTGGCCGTGAATGCCGCGCATTACAATGCATCCCCTCTTGTCGCAGCACGACCCGCAGCATGGCCATCCAGCTTCTCCCCGACCATCTCATCAACCAGATCGCCGCCGGCGAAGTCGTCGAACGGCCGGCCTCGGTGCTCAAGGAGGTGCTGGAAAACGCTATGGACGCGGGCTCCACGGTGGTCGAGGTGCAACTGGAACAAGGCGGGGTACGACGCATCCGCGTGGCCGACGACGGCTGCGGCATCCCCAAGGACGAGTTGCCGCTGGCGCTTGAGCGCCACGCCACCAGCAAGATCGGCAGCCTCGACGACCTGGAGCACGTGGGCACGATGGGCTTCCGCGGCGAGGCGCTGGCAGCCATCGCCGCGGTGTCGCGGATGAGCATCACCAGCCGCGCCGACGGCGAACCGCATGCCTGGCGCATCGACGCCGATCCCCGCGAGCTGGCCCCGGCAGCCCTCAACCACGGCAGCGTGGTGGATGTGGCCGACCTGTATTTCAACACCCCGGCGCGGCGCAAGTTCCTGAAGAGCGAAGGCACCGAGTTCGCCCATTGCGACGACGTCTTCCGGCGCGTCGCGCTGGCCCGCCCGGACGTGGCGCTGCAGCTGTCCCACAACGGCCGCGTTAGCCACCGGCTGCCATCCGGCACCAAGGAAGCCCGCGTGCGCTCGCTGCTTGGTGATGACTTCCTGGCCGCCGCCCGCCTCGTCGAAGCCGAATCGGGCCTGCTGCGCCTCAGCGGCTATGCGTCGCTGCCGGCCTATTCGCGCAGCAACCGCGATGCCCAGTTCTTCTACGTGAATGGCCGCTTCGTGCGCGACAAGCTGGTCACCCACGCGATCCGCGAAGCCTACGCCGACATCCTGCACGGCAGCCGCCACCCAGCCTACGTGCTGTTCCTGGAGCTGGATCCCTACGGCGTCGATGTGAATGTGCACCCGGCCAAGATCGAGGTGCGCTTCCGCGACTCCCGGGCCGTGCATCAGTTCGTCTACCACGCGCTGACACGGACGCTGGCCGCCTCCGGCGCCGGCGGCGCGGCAGCCACGGTGGATAGCGCGCCCCAGCAGCAGGATGCACCTGTCCAGAGTGGCGTCCGTTATCCCTCTCCCGGCATCCAGGCCCAGCCCTACCAGAGCCGCCTGGCGATGGAGCCCGCGTCCCGGGCTTATTACGATTTCGCCGCCTCGGCCCGCCCGGACATCCCGACGAGCCCCCGGCCGGACGAGGCCCACCCGTCGTCCGTCGCCCTCCAGCCGACCGCGACCATCGAGCGGGACAATACGCCGCTGCCGGCCGGCGATCTGGCGCCGCCCCTCGGTTACGCGCTGGCCCAGTTGCATGGCGTGTACATCCTGGCCCAGAACGAAAGCGGCTTGATCCTGGTGGACATGCATGCCGCCCACGAGCGCATCCTCTATGAGCGTCTCAAGACCCTGCTCGACGGCACGCCCGGCGTGCAGCGCCTGCTGATCCCGGCGGTGTTCGGGGTCGGCCAGAAGGACATGGCGAGCGCCGAGGAACACGCCGAACTGCTGGCCCGCATGGGTTTCGAGATCGGTCCGGCCGGCCCGCAGGAGCTGGCCGTGCGCAGCGTACCGGCGCTGCTCGCCCGGGCGCCGGTCAGCGAGCTGGTCCGCGCGCTCTTGGCCGAGCTGCGCGACTATCCGGCCAGTGAGGTCATCACCGCCCGCCGCAACGAGCTGCTGGCAACGATGGCCTGCCACGGCGCGGTAAGGGCCAACCGCAGCCTGACGATCCCGGAAATGAACGCGCTACTGCGCGAAATGGAAGCCACCGAACGCGCCGACCAGTGCAACCACGGCCGCCCGACCTGGACGGCCCTGAGCATGGCCGAGCTGGACAAGCTGTTCCTGCGCGGGCGCTGAGCGCGCCCGGCCCGCCGCCAGCAGGCCGGCTCAAGCGCTGCGTGCGGCCTCGCCAGCCCACGGCCACAGCGGGCCACCACTCATGCGCTGCAGCTTGCCGAGCACCGACGGCACCGGCAGCGGCCGGTCGAAACGGTAGCCCTGGAACTCGTCGCAGCCCAGGTCGCGCAACAGCTGGTGCTGCAGGCCGGTTTCGACCCCTTCGGCGACGACGGTCAAGCCCAGGCTGTGCCCCAGGCTGATGATCGCGCGGGAGAACTGCAGGTCTTCCGACTCCGGCTGCAGGCCATCGACGAAGGATTTGTCGATCTTGATCACGTCGATCGGCAGGCTCTTCAGGTAGGCCAGGCTCGAATAGCCAGTGCCGAAGTCATCCACCGCCACCGTCAGCCCGCGCGCCTTCAGCTCGGAAAGGGTGTTGATCATGCGCTGGGGGTCCGCCATCAACTGGGTTTCGGTGATCTCCAGTTCGATGCACTGGGGCGGCAGGGCGTGGCGCTCAAGCACACTGAGCAGGCGCGCCGCAAAGCCGCTGTCGCGGAACAGCTGCACCGAGCAGTTGATGGCCACCCGCGGGCAGGCCAGCCCGGCGCGCTGCCAGCCGTCCATATGGGCGGCGACGCTGCGGATCACGAAATCGGTGATCGGCACGATCAGGCCGGTCTCCTCGGCAATGCGGATGAAGCGCGCCGGCGACACCGGGCCGAATTCCGCGCTGTTCCAGCGCAGCAGGGCCTCCATCGCACGCAGTTCGCCGTCGCGCCCGAGGCGCGGCTGATAGACCAGGGACAGTTCGCTGCGCTCGATGGCGCTGCGCAGCGCCATCTCCAGCGCCAGGCGCTCGGTGGCATTGGCACCGATCTCCGGCGTGAAGCGATGCACCCGCGCCCGTCCGGCGGCCTTGGCGGCGTACATCGCCGCGTCCGCCTGCTGCAGCAGCTGCGGCAAGTTGCGGGCGTCCTCGGGGTAATGCGCCACGCCGATACTGGAGGTCACGGTGACCTCCTTCTCGCCGAGCATCACCGGCCGCGCAATGGCCTCTTGTACCCGCGCCAGCACGGCCTCCACGTTGCCGCTCTGGGCGTCGTCCTCGAGCATCAGCACGAATTCGTCGCCACCGTAGCGGGCCAGCACGTCGGTCGAGCGCAGGCACTGGGACAGGCGGTAGGCCACCGTCAGCAGCAGCTTGTCGCCGAACAGGTGGCCCAGCGAGTCGTTGATGACCTTGAAGTTGTCCAGGTCGATGAAGGCCACCAGCAGGTTGTCACCGCGCCGGTCGGCCCGCCGCGCGGCTTCCTCGAAGCGCTCGGCAAAGCTCAAGCGGTTCAGCAGCCCGGTCAGCTGGTCGCGGGTGGCCTGGTAGCGCAGGCGGTTCTCGGCCTCCCGCTGGGCGGTGATGTCGCGCACCGAACCTTCGTAATACAGGAAGTTGCCATCCACGTCGCGCACGCTGTGGGCGCTCTCGGAAATCCACACAATGCTGCCGTCGCGCCGGCGCACCGCGGAGACGAAATCCCGCACCTCGCCATCGGTCTGCATCTGGGCGATGAAGGCGGCCCGCCGCTCCGGGTCCACATAGAGCTGCCGCCCCACGCTGCGCAGCTCGGCGATCAGCTGGGCCGGCGAGTCGTAACCATATATCGCCGCCAGTGCCGGGTTGGCCGCCAGATACACGCCGTCCTTGGAAGTCTGGAACAGGCCTTCGCTGCCCGAATCGAAGATGCTGCGGTAGCGCAGCTCGGCATCCGCAAGCTGCTGCTGGGCTGCCACCTCGTCGGTGATGTCCTTGATCTGCGCCTCGGTGTACAGCACGCCGTCCTCGCCGCAGCGCCCGGCGCCCTGCTCGCTGACCCAACGTACGCTGCCGTTGCGATGGGTAATCCGGTAGTCCACCCGATAACGCCCCTCGGCCTGGGCCGCCTCCAGCACATGGGCCATCAGCGGTGCCTTGTCGTCGCTTACGATGAGGCGCCCGAACAGTGCACCATCCCGCATCAGCGCCTCCGCCGGCCAGCCGCACAGCGCTTCGGCGCCTTCACTGACGAAAGTCAGGCTGCGCTCGCCCTCCAGGCCGCTCAGTCGCGCCTGGATCACCATGCCCTCAAGCGCCGCCAGCACCCGCTCCGCCAGGGATCCGTCCACCGCCCCTGCAGCCGGGACCAATGCCATTCGCGCCGTCGCCTTGCCCGCTCTGACTGTCGCCCGTCCGTTCATGCCTTGCCCATCAAGTCGTCACCAACCCGGTCGATCCACACGAACACCGTATCAATCGCCTCTGTCGCCAATCTGTAAAAGTCATCCACCGGGTAGTCGACCCGCTCGCGCAAGAATTCGGCCCGCACCACATGCACCAGCCGCTCGGCGGCCGTCCGTGCCACCAGCGCCTCGATCGGCGGGGCCGTTTCCCGGTAGCGCTGGTTGGCCGCCACCAGCAAGGCCTCGGCCGACGAGCACTGGAAGAACAGGCGCGTGCGCTTGAAGGGCGAGCAATGCCCGATCGCCGCAATCCCGCAGCACAAGCCGCGGATCCTCCCCAGCGCCTCGGTCAGCGCCGGCAGCTGACGGGAATACGCACTCACCAGCCGATCCCGCTCCCTATCCAGTCCCGCCCACTCGTCCGCCAGGCGCCCGATACGTTCGAGCACGCGCTCCAGCAGACGGCAATGACGTAGAAACAGCATTTCGTCGGAACCCATGTGCCGGCTGGCAAGCATCTGCTGCCAAACTTCTGCCAGCGTCTCGACAAACGCTTGGTCACCACTTGCTTCGGAGCTACTCCCTTCCGGCGGACAAGCTTTCAGCGCCCTCTCGATGGCAAGGGAAACCGCCACCTGCGTGGCGGGCAACTCCGCTTCGAGACGAATGCCACCGGCACACAGGGCGCGATGGCGCTGCACCGCGCGCAGGACGGCCAACAGGGAAACCGTAAAACGGAAATCGGCGTGAAACTGGCGGAAACCCGCCGGCGCAGCATGAACGACCGTCCCCATCACTTGCCCCTGGACAGGCCGGCAAGACCGGGACGAAAAAGAACGGCGCCGACAGATGGGCAGGTAGGAAATCGAGGCGAAATCACGGGATGTCTTCGAAGAAATTGCGGCGATTGTGCACTGCAATTACGGGGATGGCGAAGCAATCTTTAACGAATGTGACGACAAGAAGACAATGGGATTAATGTGAAACGAGCAGGAGAGGCATTAATACATTGCGTTCCACACATCTTTCCCTGCCTTCCCGGCCTCAATGAGGGGTGGCGCTTGAATCACCGTGCGGACCTTCTGCAGCCCGATCCCGATACTCTTTACGCCGGGCCCGCCGTCGCCCTTGCGCCCAATGAAGCCGCCGGGCATCGCGATCAGGCGCAGGACCTGATTGACCTTGGGTCTGGGCTGCGGGCGTTTGCCGTGCAGCGCGTAAGCCACGCGGATTTCGTCGGGCTCTGCGCGTGCTCAGCCACCCGAGCGTAGCCTTCGAGCCCGCGCAGGCTCTCGGCCATCCCCTCCCGCGGCGCCTCGCTCTATTTGAACGCCCGCGCCCACATTCACGCATCGATCCCCAAAAGGGTTCCCGGGCGAGCGTCACCGCGTAGATCGGATACACATACATCCCGCACTGGGCCTCATAACTCAAGGGCCCCAGCCCCTGGGTTGTCTGGCCCTCGAAATCAAGTTCCGTTGTGTCCTGAAGGCGCAGCACCACCAGATGCGACCGCATCCGCTGCGCGCTTGCATCCCAGTGCGGCTGCATGAATTCACGCCAGTCGAGCGTCTCGCGGCCCAGGAAATTATATCCCATATGCATTTTCACCAAACCCCGACACGCCTCCGGGATACTCGCCAAAGGCTGTTCCTCGAGCCGATCGGCCAGCAGCACAAGGCGCTTGTCCCCAGTTCTACCCCGCCAAACTCCTCTTCTGCCCAAATCATCACCGGTCAGGCCCATGCCCTGCTGCACGGCAAGGAGCACACCGTGTTCGGCGATGCGGGTTACCAAGGCGTCGAGAAACGCCCCGAGAACCAGAGCAAGACCGTTGAATGGCTGATGGCGATGAAGCGCAGCGTGCGCAAGGCCCTGCCCGCCGATGCGTTGGGTCGGTTGCAGGAGCGCTTCGAGAAGCTCAAGGCGAGCATCCGGGCGAAGGTGGAGCATCCCTTCCATGTGATCAAGAACCTCTTCCGGCATCGCAAGCCCCGCTATCACGGGCTGGCAAAGAACGAGGCGCAACTCTTCTCGCTGTTTGGCTTCGCCAATCTGCTGCTCGCCAACAGGCGCATGCCGGCGATGCATGGCCGAGGTGCATCCTGAGGGAGGAAACTCGGGGACGCATGCCCTCGAAAATCGAGCTTTATGCCTGAAAGAGGCAGAAAAGGGATTTGTTCATTTCCCTAACGGCTTTATATCCCCCTGCGATGTTGAAAAGACTGGAGCGGCCGAGCCCATTGGCTCGGCCGTTAGCCGTCAGAAGGGCATCACGCGGCGGCGACGCGCCCACAAGAGCGGAAGCCCGGCCGCCAGCAGTGCCAGACTTGTTGGCTCGGGCACCGCCGTTACCGTCGCCGCCACGACGTCGATCGTCCCAGGCGTCCCGCTGAAGACGCCCGGGTCAAGCACGCCTACACGGGCAGCTCCACCATAGGGGCTGAAGTTGTCGGCCCACTCATCGCCGTTATCAGAGAAATCGGAACTTGCCGCATAGCTCAGTTCATAATCGAGTTCCAATGTCTGCGCTGGATCCAGCATTCCCAGATCGAGGACGACCGTGGTTGCGCTCCAGGAGTATGAAGAGCCCACACCCTCGAAATTGGTAACCGGACTCACATTCGCATCGGAAAGGGTAGCACCCGTGTGAGTGAGCGCTCCGCTCTCATCTAGGCTCGCATAGGTCGAGTAAAGCACCCCCGCCCCCGCACTGCTCACCGTCACGCCAAACGAAGCCTGTCCACTCCCCTGCGCGTTGCCGCCCTTCACAACGGACAGAAAGGAGTTGCTGATTACGAAGGAATAAATGTAGTGTTGAGCGCTCCCTGAAATATTTGTTAGCAAAATGTTCCAGTCGACGGTGAGGTTGCCACTTACCGGCATAAAACCACGGGCGGTTGCCCCAGCCACAAACCCCGAATCGTCGGCCTGAAGTCGTACCATCGCAACACCCACAGAACGGTCCAGTGCGAATCTGCCGTCGGGCGACTGGATCGTGTCTCCCTGCTGCTGCCACCCATTATCCAGCGAATAGGTCGCTTGGCCCGTTGTCACAAGCTCTGCGTAGGAAGGCGTGGCCCAGAAGACACCAACCCCCGCAAGCATCGTCAGCCACGGGCTCAAAACTCGATTCTTCTGCATCAACTTCATCTCCATCATCGGTCAAAATCAGTTCAGGACGGCACGATCAACCGCTCGCAGGCTGTCACAAATCGTTCCAGCGCATCACGTTCGGAATACATTGCATTGCGTGCGGCATAGGCACGCGCCTGCCGCGCAAATTCAGGTCCTTCTAGTACATAGGACAACACCCTGTCGAACGCCACGGAAGACTGCGTAGCGGTCACCCATGCCCCGCAACCTGCCTCGGCCACGCGTCGGGAGGTCATGACCTGTTCCATCTGGAGCGGCAGGAGTACCAAGGGCTTTCCCGCCCCAAGTATCAGATCGACCATGCCGGCACCGCCGTGCCCGACTGCCAGATCGCACTCTTCCCGTACGCAGTCCATGCGCAACGCTTGCTGCGCAAACCTGAGATTCGGACGCGTAAATGACTGGGTCTGGCGTGAAGACAGACCGGGAGCGACGACGAGCGTCGCAGCATCAAGCCGGGCAAGTGCTGCCAACATGTCATCTAGGTTCGGCGAATGCGCTTTGAGGTAGGCGAAGATCCGACGGCGCCCCACAGATGGCCAAACCGGGGCGCAGCCCTTGTCCAGAATTCCGATCGGCCCA
Source organism: Zoogloea sp. GDB6 (assembly GCF_056724105.1). Lineage (NCBI taxonomy): Bacteria > Pseudomonadati > Pseudomonadota > Betaproteobacteria > Rhodocyclales > Zoogloeaceae > Zoogloea > Zoogloea sp. GDB6. The sequence continues at coordinate 3,726,701 of NZ_CM161497.1, forward strand.
ATGAACCGTTCGGGCATTCCCCGGCCGTATACATCGAGTTCCGGGGTTCCGGCGATTAGCGTCTCCTCTGCGGCAAACAGTTCGCAGACATGTTCGATCGGCGGTGCGCCGAGCGCCATGAGCACCTCGTTCGCGTTACGCACGCAGCGCGCCTCCGTTTCAAGTTCCCGTGGCCCCGGCACCGCGACGCCGCTGCTTTGCTCATAGGGTGGCAACGGACTGACCTGCGGCGGAACCGCAAAGCTGTTGCCCGTCACGAGGCTCGGGATGCCAAGCCCTCTTGCTGCCAGCATTGCGGTCGGGGCACTGTCGAAAACCAGCAGGTCGGGCGCGATCAGGCGGAACAGATTGCGCCAGGCCTGAACCACGGAGAGCAACCCTGCGGGACTAAGAAACCCAAACAGGAAAAGGGTCTCGGTAAAATTGAGGGCATCGGGTAGCCCCTTCCGCGGAGCCAACCACAGGGGTGCCTGAGTGAATTCGATTGCCGCATCGTCCCCTGCGCAACTTGCCACCCCACCACCGAGGCCGAAAGGCCCGAACATGTCGAGGACACGGGATGTATCGCGCAGAACCAAAACAGGCCGCAAGCCGCGCGCGCGCAAGCCCTCCGCCATGACTAGGGCGCGGGCCACATGCCCGAAATCACTTCCTAACTCCCACACGATGGCGACGGTTTTCATATGTCATATTATGACATCAATATTTCCCCCCTCACAATGGTGCAGTTGCCATCGCCGCCGCCTGGTACGACAATAAAAAGTTATTTCGCACTATCGCAACTCCCGTGAAACTCGAACGCATCCTCCAGAATCAGGGCTTCGGCAGCCGCCGCCAGTGCCGCCAGTGGGTGGAACTCGGCGAAGTCCGCATCAACGGCGAGGTCGTGGACGACCCCGGCGCCGAGATCGACACCGCCGGCCTGGTCTTCGAAGTCGAAGGCCACAGCTGGACCTTCCGCGAGAAGACCTACGTCGCCCTGTACAAACCGGCCGGCTACGAGTGCTCCCACGAACCCAAGCACCACCGCAGCGTGTATTCCCTGCTGCCGCAGCAACTGGTGGCCCGCAACGTGCAGAGCGTCGGGCGCCTCGACCAGGACACCACCGGACTGCTGCTGTTCTCCGACGACGGCGCCTTCATCCACAACCTGTCGTCGCCGAAGAAGCACGTGCCCAAGGTCTATCGCGCCGAACTGGCCGAAGCCGGCACCGATGCCCTCGTGCAGCGCCTGCTCGACGGCGTCGATCTGATCGACGAGCCCCAGCCGGTGCCGGCCCTGCATGCGCGCCTGCTGGCCGAGCGGACGCTGGAAATGAGCATCGATCTGGGCAAGTACCACGTCGTCAAGCGCATGATCGCCGCCGCCGGCAACCATGTAGAACAACTCCATCGCAGTGGCTTCGGCGGCCTCCACCTGGGTGAGGGGCTGCTAGCCGACCTGACCGAAGGCCAGTGGGTCTATCTTGAAGAGGCTGACCTCCAGCAACTGCATTCCGCCGCCAGAAAGGCCTGATCATGACCGACACGCTCCGCCGCCGCGCCCCGCTGCCCACCCGCGATGGCACCCTGAAACTCAAGCCGCGCGCGGCCGGCGCCGCCGAGGCAGCCCCGCAGGCCCCCGACAGCCCCAAGCCCAACAAGGACTGGCGCAAGCCGGCTGCCGGCAGCACCGGCCGCAACCGCGCCAAGGCCTCCTTCCCCGAACAGGCCAACGCGGAACCCGAACGCCGTAGTCCGCGCCCGTTCCGCGACGGGGACGCGCCGCGCCAGGGCGGCGAGCGCTTCCGCGACGAACGCCCGCGTAGCGATCGCCCCCGCGACGACCGCCCGCCTCGCCCGACCGGCGACCGACCTGCCCGTCCCTTCGGCGACAAGCCGGCACGCTCGTCCGGCGAACGTACGGCCGGCGAACGTCCGCGGTGGGGCGAAGAGCGCCCGGCCCGGCCCTTTGGCGACCGGCCGCCGCGGCGTCACGACGACGGCAGCAACGACGGCAGCGCGCCGCAACCGGCCAGCCGCCCGCGCGGCGAGTTCGGCAAGGCCGCCGAGGCCCGCCCCCCGCGCCACGAGCGCAAGCAATGGAGCGGCGAAGCACGTCCAGCCCCCGTACCTTCCCCGCTGCGTGACGACGGTTCGATCCGCCTGTCCAAGCGGATGACCGAACTGGGCCTGTGCTCCCGCCGGGAAGCCGACGAGTACATCGAAAAGGGCTGGGTCCGCGTGGATGGCCGCGTGGTCAGCGAGCTGGGCTCCCGCGTCAAGCCCGGCCAGAAAGTGGAACTCGACCGCCGCGGCCAGACCGCCCAGGACAGCCGCGTGACCATCCTCCTCAACAAGCCTGTCGGCTACGTATCCGGCCAGGCGGAGGACGGTTACGAACCCGCCAGCGTGCTGATCACCGCCGAAAACCGCTGGGCCGAAGATCCGTCCGAAAACCGCTACCTGCGCACCCACCACCGTGGCCTCGCACCTGCCGGGCGGCTCGACATCGACTCCATCGGCCTACTGGTGTTCACCCAGGACGGGCGCATCGCCCGTGCGCTGATCGGCGACGACTCAAGCATCGAGAAGGAATACCACGTGCGCGTCGAGGGCAGCCTCACCGACGAAGGCCTCAAGCTGCTCAACCACGGCCTGTCCCTCGACGGTGACGCGCTGCGCCCGGCCAAGGTCAGCTGGCTCAATGAAGACCAGCTGCGCTTCGTGCTGCGTGAAGGCAAGAAGCGCCAGATTCGCCGCATGTGCGAGCTGGTCGGCCTGAAGGTCGTCGGCCTCAAGCGCGTACGCATCGGCCGTGTGATGCTCGGCAACCTGCCGCCGGGCCAGTGGCGCTACCTCGGTCAGGACGAGCTGTTCTGAGACTGCTGCGGGCACGCACCTGACATAGGGTGCCTGCGGGACGCCGGGGCCGGGTTAGAATTGCCCGCCACGGCTGCCCCGCAAGGGGGCTCCACCACCCGCAGCGGGTGGTGGGCGCCGCATACCGCGCAGCACTCCACCCGCGACGTGACCGACGATGCTTGTGTCCTTGCTGTACCGCTTAGCTTTCCTGCTTCTGGCCGGCCTGGCCTGTGGCCCAGCGCTGGCGGAACTCAACGAGACATATGAAGGGCTGCTGACCCCCGAGAGCTTCGAGGCCCCCATACCGATCACGATTCAGCTGAAGGAGCAAGGCGGGCGGCTCACGGGTACAGTCACCACTGGCTCCCCCTTCAATGCATCAGCCCCCATCGTGGCCGGCGAAAACAAGTATGGGCAATGCACCCTGCGGCTCATCCTGCCCCCTTCCGTCACGCTACGGATGTCCGGCAGCTGTCAAGCGAGCATGTTCGAGGGGCGTTACACAATTTCCTCAGCCAAGGACAACAACAGATCCAAAGGCACCTTTCGCCTGATGCGCAAGGATGTCAAGGGCAGCGACGAGGACAAGAACGCCCATTCCCCCTTTGCGCCACCAACCGGCAGCGTCACCGACTGCATCAAGGCCAACACCCGCTGCCTGCTCGCCTGCCCGCAAGGGGATTACAACACCGAGTTCCTGTGCTCCAACCGGTGCCGCCACAAGTACCAGGCCTGCAAGGCAAAGTTCTCGGCGACACCCTCTCCACGCAGCTTCGGCAGCATCGCACCGCCCGATGCCGGCATGCTCCCCGCGCCATCGCGTTGACCGCCCCGCACAGGTACCAAGCTGCAGCGCCCCCTGCGTGAAGGTATAATGCCCGGTTTTCCCGCACCAGCCAGGGCCCCGATCATGGAAGCAGAACGTCTCAACGCCATCTCCAACAAGCTCGCCGACCTGAAGGCCCGGGAGCTCGAACTTCGGAGGTATCTTTGACTACGACTCCAAGGCTGAGAAGCTGATCGAGGTCAGCAAACAACTCGAAGATCCGGACATCTGGAACGACGCCAAGCACGCCCAGGAGCTCGGCAAGGAAAAGAAGACGCTGGAAGGCGTCGTGCTGACGCTGCAGGAGATCGAGCAAGGCATCGCCGACGGCAAGGACCTGTTCGAGCTCGCCTCCATGGAGGAGGATGAGGACACCATGCAGGCCGTCGAAGCCGACGTGGCCAGCGTCGAAGCCCGGGTCGGCGAACTCGAATTCCGCCGCATGTTCAGCAATCCGATGGACGGCAACGCCTGCTTCATCGAAATCCAGGCCGGCGCCGGCGGCACCGAGGCCCAGGACTGGGCCGGCATGCTCGAACGCATGTACCTGCGCTACGCCGAACGCAAGGGCTTCCAGGTCGAACTGCTGGAAGAATCCGAGGGCGAAGTGGCCGGCATCAAGAGCTGCACGATCAAGGTCGGCGGAGAATACGCCTACGGCTTCCTGCGCACCGAGACCGGCATCCACCGCCTGGTCCGCAAGAGCCCCTTCGACTCCAACGCGCGCCGCCACACCAGCTTCACGTCGGTGTTCGTCTTCCCCGAGGTTGACGACTCCATCGAGATCGACATCAACCCGGCCGACGTGCGTACCGACACCTACCGCGCCTCCGGCGCCGGCGGTCAGCACATCAACAAGACCGACTCCGCGGTACGTCTGACCCACATCCCGACGGGCATCGTCGTACAGTGCCAGAACGACCGTTCCCAGCACCGCAACAAGGACGAAGCCTGGTCGATGCTGCGGGCGCGCCTCTACGAAGCCGAGCTGCGCAAGCGCCAGAGCGAACAGCAGAAGCTCGAGGACGCCAAGAGCGACATCGGCTGGGGCCACCAGATCCGCTCCTACGTGCTCGACCAGAGCCGCATCAAGGATCTGCGCACCAACTACGAAGTCGGCAACACCCAGGGCGTGCTCGACGGCGACCTGGACGGCTTCATCCAGGCCAGCCTGAAGCAAGGCGTGTAACACGGGACGGGGGCCGCTGGCCGGCCTCCGTGCTTTTTTCCCTCTCCTGATCGAACCGCTACCATGCTGCGAATCCTTGTCTGGTTGAGCGGCAGCATCGTGCTGCTGGCAGTGGCGGCCGTCGTTCTGGCATTCCAGGCGGTGGAAGACAAGCCGCTGGTCACCACCGGCAGCGCGCCCGCACCCGCAGCACTGATGCGCGCCAAGGCGATCCTCCGCAAGAACGATCCACGCCGATTGACCCGCGACGAGCGGCGCGAGATCAACATTGCCGCGCCAGACCTGGAAGCGCTGGTCGCCCTCGCCGCCCGCCGCGGCCTCCAGGCCGACACCCGTGTCGAGTTGCTCCAGGGGGGCGCCGAAATCAGCTACTCCGCCCAGTTGCCACCCAACCCGCTCGGCCGTTACCTCAACGTCAGCACCCAGCTCGGCGCCGGCGCCGACGGCCTCAAGTTCGAACAGGTGCGCGTCGGCCGCGTGCCGGTGCCGCCGGCCCTGTTCCAGGCTGCACTTGAGCACTACCTGAAACGTACCCAGTTCGCGTCCGATCTCAGTTTGCTGGCGCGCAGCATCGACCGGGTCTCCGTCACACCCGCGGGCGTTCGCGTCGCCTACACTTGGCAGCCCGAACTGCTCGACTCGGCCCGTGCGCTGGCCATCGATCCGGCCCGACGCGACGGCCTGGCCGACGCCCAGCGGCGCCTGACGGCACGCATCGACAGCCTCGGCACACGGCCAAGCGCACCGCTTGCCAGCGTGCTCGGCCCGCTGCTGCAGGAGGCCGGCGAACGCAGCCGCTCCGGCGAGCGCAGCAGTGCTTACCGGGACATCCTGTTGGTCACCGCCGCTCAGCTGTCCGGCCACGACATCGCCCTGCTGATTCCCGAAGCCCGCCAGTGGCCGCGCCCGCGCCCGGTGACGCTGACACTGCGCGGCCGTGAGGACCTCGCCCAGCATTTCACCGTCTCCGCCGCGCTGGCCGCATGGGCCGGCGAACCGCTGGCCAACGCCATTGGGCTCGACAAGGAAGTCAGCGACTCCCGCGGTGGCAGTGGCTTCTCCTTCGTGGACCTGGCCGCCGACCGGGCTGGCACACGCCTCGGCGAACTAGCCGCCGGCGACCCCGAGCGTCTCGCCGCGGCGGTCTCCGCCGGCCTGCGCGACGCGTCCCTGCTGCCACCGATCGACGGCCTGCCCGAATCCATGATGGCCGACGAGTTCCAGCGCCGCTTCGGCGGTGTCGATGCGCCGGCCTACAAGCGCATGGCCGACGAAGTCGAACGCCGCGTCGCCGCCCTCGCCCTGTTCCGCTAAGCCCCGCATGAACGAAGTCCGCCTGGAAGAACTGCTGGCCCCCGGCGTCGCCGCCGACGACGTCCCCGAACTCGCCCCGCTGATCCAAGCCCGCCCGCTGCTGTCCGCCTTCAGCACCCTGTTCCACGGCAGCGAGGCCGAGGTGCTGATGCGCCTGCTGGTGCTGCGCGAGATCGGCAGGGAGACCGACTCCCCGCGCTGGGAACCCGAACAACTGCGCCAGCGCTTCTCCTTCCTCGACCACGTCAAGCTCGAGACGGTACTGCGCCGCCTGCGCAGCAACGGCCTGCTGGAGATCGGCGACGACAGCCTGTACGCCTTGTCCGACCTCGGCCGCAACGCCGTCGCAGCAATCGGCATGATGGTCAGCTTCAGCGCCGAAGACGATCTGGAGCTGGGTTTCCTCACGGCCCAGCTGGCCGGCCTGCAGGCCGTCGGCAGCGTCACGCCGGAAGCCCTCGGCCACCTGCTCGGCAAGCTCAACGACCTGGCCTGGCATTTCGAGGAGGCCATCGCTTCCGGCTCCGAATTTCGCATCGCCGACGCCCGCCGCCGCCTGTCCGCCAACACCCGCTGGATCGAAAAGGGCACCGAAGTCCTGCACGAACTGCTGGCCGACCCCGACGTACCCTTCGACCTGGCCCGTATCGCCCAGCGCATCGGCCTCGCCCAATCGCGCCTGGCCCGTGTGGACGCGGCATTCCAGCGGGCGGTCAACAAGATCGAAGCCCAGCGCGTGACCCTCGGCGGCTCCGGCATTTCGTCCAGCGACGTGGCCGCCTGGCTGCGCAGCCTGGACGTCCGCAAGCTGGCCAGCCTGACCGTCGGCTGCCTCGCCCCAGCCCCCGAACTCACCTTGCTGGCTGGCGGCCACGAGCTTCTCGACCGGGCCGAAATGGCGCTGTCGGAAGAAGCCCGCCAGATGGAGGCCGACATCGCGCTGCCGAGCGCCGAGGAAGCCCCCAGCCGCAACCAGCCGGAGCAGGAAGACCTGCGCCTGCTGCAACACTTCAGCCAACGCCTGTCGCGCCTCACCGAACCCGGCCAGACGCCGGCCAGCCTGGCCAGCGTGGTTACCGGCGGCGGCTTCCCCGCGGCCTCCTACCGCCTGTCCCTGCTGGCCCTGCTCGCCGATGGCGGTGGCGAAGGCGGCGCGACGCCGGCCGACGGTCCGATCGGCGAGTTCATGCGCCTGCCCCTCGAAGTGCGCTTCGAGGCCGCCACCGTGAAGGTCGGCGAAGACGAGATCGCCACCATGTCGGTCGGCCTTGTCGGCGCCCACGGCAGCCTGCCGGCCCGCGAAATGGTGCCCGTCCTAGACGCCGCCTCCGCATCCTCCGAATCCCTTTCCGACCCAGCCTGATGGAACAACAGATCCGGACCCTCACCGCGCGCCTGCTGGCCAGCCGCAGCCTGCCGCGCACCGACCCGCTGGTGCGCCGCGCGCTGGTGGACGAGACCTTCCGCGTCGAACTCGACGCCCGCCTCACCGCCGTCGGCCTGCAGCTCATCGACAACCCCTACGCCGAGCACGTCGCCACCGCCCTCACCGAGGACATGCATGAGCCGGTGTTCGGCGCCACCCGCGAGTACGCCGCCAGCAACATCGGCCTGACCCGCGACCAGCTGGCGCTGCTGGTGGTCATCTGGGCGCTGATCATCCTGCCCAAGCGCGAGCGCCAGGTGAATCGCCAGAAGCTCGGCGACGACGGCCAGGGCGACATGTTCAGCAAGGACGCCCCGGTGGAGCGCGGCGACGCCGTCTCCAGCCCCATCGTCGAAGCCTCCCTGCTGGCCGACTTCGCCAACACCCTCGGCCACAAGACCTACGTGCAGGGCAAGCTACTGTCCCGCCTGGCCCAGCTCGGCTTCATCGAACGCAAGGCCGGCATGATCCACGAAGGCCCGCTGCTCGACGTGCTGCTCGACTACCGCACCCTCGCCGACCGCATCGTGCACGGCACCCTCGGCGAAGTGCTCGCCCAGGCCGGACACCCGCTCCCCAGCCTCGAAGCCTTTGCGGACGATGACGTCGCCAACATCGAAGAGGCCGGCTCGGAGGAGGACTACTAATGTTCCACATCAAGCAACTCGAACTCGTCCACTGGGACTACTGGCGCCGCTTCAGCCTCCCGCTGGACGCCCAGATCATCACCATCGTCGGCCCCAACGGTTCCGGCAAGACCACGCTGCTCGACGCGCTGCGCACCCTGTTCGGCTTGCGCTGCTCCGGCAAGCGCGACTTCCGCCGCTACGTGCGCCGCGCCAACCGCAGCTTCGCGTGGATCCGCGCAGTGGTCGCCAACCGGCCCGGCAGCACCGGCAAGCGGCCGTTCTTCCCATGCCTGAAGGACGAGGTCACGCTGGCCTGCCGTATCCGCCGCGCTGGCGGCGACTGGACCCGCGACTACGCCATCGCCGACGGCGACGTGCCCATCGAGGCACTGGAAGCCAACGAGAACAAGGCCATCGAATGGGTCGGCTACCGGGACTACCAGAGCCGCCTGGCCTGGGGCGGCCTGACGCCAGCCATCGCCAAGGTGCTGGCGCTGGAGCAGGGCGACACCGACAAGCTCTGCGAATACTCGCCGAAGGCGCTGCTCGAACTGGTCTTCGACGTGTTCGGCGACAAGGAGGTGCTCGACAACTACGCCGCCGCCCGCGAGGAGCAGAGCAACGCCGAGAAGGAGCTCGAAGCCCTCGGCCTCGACCTCGACCGCCTGCGCGCCCAGGCCGAAGCCAAGCGCCTGGAAGCCGACCGCTTCCTCGAATGGAAGCAGCTCAACGACGAAGCCGGCGCCCTCGCCACGGAGATCGTGCCGCGCCTGGAAGCCGCCGAGCTGATGCGCGACATCGAGCAGGCCCGCACCGACATCGCCCGCGGCCGCCTCGACTTTCAGAAAGGCGACGAGGAGCTGGCCGGCCACAAGGCCCGTACCGCCGAAGTGGAAGCCGAGAAGGCCGCCGCCGAAACGGAACGCAAGGCCGCCCGCAGCCGCGAGCTGGAGGCCGAGAAAGCTCACCTCACCGCCCACGACGAAGTCCGCGACTTCGAAAAACTGCTCGCCGAGCGCTCGGCCCTGCGCGCCCGCCTGGCCCGCGAAGCCGGCGACGGCGCGGTGGACCTGGAGGCCGCCTACGCCAAGGCCGACGCGCGCCTGCTCGCGCTGCAGCGCCAGGAGCGGGCCGCCATCGCCGCCTTCGAGGAAAAGACCACCCAGCTGCGCGCCACCCGCGAACACCGCGGGCCGCCGCCCGACGGCGAGGTCAGCCGCTTCCGCAAGCGCCTCGGCGACGCCGGCATCGCCCACCGGGCCCTGTCCGAAATCATCGAGGTCACCGACCCGGACTGGCAGGGCGCCGTCGAAGCCGTGCTGCGCCCCTACCGCAACGTGATCCTGCTCGAACGGGAACAGGACCGCCACGCCGCCTGGGCGCTGGGCGAACAGGAACGCTTCCGCCACTTCATCGTGCCGGAGCTGGAAACCGCCCCGCCGGCCGCCGACGGCTCGCTGGCCGAAGTCATCCGCTTCGCCGACGACGTGCCGCGCTGGCTGGCCGACCTGCTGAACCGCATCCAGCGCGTCGAGGATGCCGACTCCGCCCGCCACCTGCCCAAGGAAACCGAGTGGATCACCCGCGACGGCTACCACCGGGAACGCCGCGGCGCCCGCCACCTGGGCAAGCCGACCGAATTCCATTTCGGTGAGCTGGCCCGCAGCGCCCGCCTCAAGCAGCTCGATGCCGACATGCACAGCATCGACGCCCGCCTGCGCGAGCTGCGCCCCGAGCTGGACGCCGCCAAGGAAGAAGCCGACGCCCTGCGCGCCCGCCTGCACGGCATCGAAGCCGCCCAGCTGCTGGCCGCCCGCGCCGAAGCCTTCGAGCAGGCCGAAGCCGCACTGCCCGGCGCCAAATCACGCCTCACCGCAGCCATCGCGGCCCGTGCCGAATCCAAGGGCGACGTGGACAAGATCGACCAGCGCCTGCGCGGCATCGACATCGAGCTTGACCGCCGCAAGCGCGAGATTTCAGCCCTCGCCCGCAAGGCCCAGGAGCTCGCCGAGACCGCAGCCCCGCGCCGCCGCGAGCAGGCCCGCCGCATCCAGCGCCTGCGCCAGCTGCGCCGCGGCATGCCGGCCGACTGGCGCGAGCCGCAGCAGACCGCGCTGCTGGTGGACAAGTACGGCGACGCCCGCGGCGCGCGGGCCGACCTGGAACGCCTGCGCCAGCGCCTCAACGACGGCGACTGGATCACCGACGACACAGTGCTGACCCTGGCCGGCCGCCTGAAGGCCGACCTGCAGCAGCGCGAACGGGACTACGCCGAGCGGGAAGCCTACTTCGCGACGACCCGCCGCCTCACCTCCGACGCCCGCGCCGCCTACATCGCCAAGCTGCGCATCACGGTCCGCCAATACGGCAAGAACCTGCGCGCCCTCGGCGACCTGGCCAACGTGGACGTGGACTGCCCGGTGCCGATGCTCGAGAACGAAGACCGGGCGCTGGCCTCCGCCGGCCTCGAAGTGCGTTTCGACTTCGACCGCAAGGGCGCCGTCGGCCTCAACGACGGCGAGGCCTCCGGTGGTCAGCAGGTCATGAAGTCGCTGATCCTGCTGATCGCCCTGCTGATGGACGAGGCCCGCCCGGGCGGCTTCGTATTCATCGACGAGCCCTTCGCGCATCTGGACATCGCCAACATCGACCGCGTCGGGACCTTCCTGCGCGCCACCCGCGCCCAGTACCTGATCACCACGCCGGTCACCCACAACGCCAACGTCTTTGCACCGGCCCAGCTCACGCTGGTCACCCGCAAGAAGAAGCCCGGCGACGACTGGGCGCCACCTATCGGCTTGATACAGCGCAGCGTCTGAGCGGGGCGGCGAAACAATCCGCTGCCTCATAATGACAAAAACATGCTACAAAGGGAAAAACGCGCGATAAGCACTGCGCTACCCGCTCACTGCCTGTTTTGGGCTTCAGAATTCACCGCGACGGACGTTAATCGGCCCTCAAGACCCAAACCCGACCCATTCATGCGCCAGCCCCCGGCGGCTCTGCCCGATCCCTCCCGCACTCTCGCGCTGCTTGCCGGCGCCGAAGCCCTTTCGCGCATCCGGGATCTGCGCGGGATCTACCGCCACACCACCGAGACAGCCATGCGCTTTCTCGAAGGCAGTTATGGCCTGCTCTTCGCTGTGCGCTTCACGCCCCCCGAACTCACCGTAGGACTGCTTGGTTACTGCGTCGCCGACAGCACCGCGACCTACTGGGACGACGTCTGCGACGGCCACTCCTGGCTGCCGGTGGATCCGCTGCTGTCCAGTTGCCTGCATGCCGATTTCGGGCACTCCGCGGTGCACGAAGGCGACACCTGGCGCCTGGCCTTCGCCATTGGCACCCTCGGCCAGGCCCGCTGGGTGCTGGAGATCCATAGCCCCAAAGAGCCCAGCGAGGCCGACTGCGCGGCCCTCGGCCTATTCCTGCGCTGCTTCGACAACCAGCACCACGGCTGGGAATACGCCAACCTCGACACCCTCACGCGGCTCCTCAACCGGCGCACCTTCGACGACGACTTCGAACGCCTGATCGCCGCTGCCGAGCAGGCCGAACAAGCCCGCCTCGACGCCAGCGATCGCCGCACGTACGGCCTCACCGTCAGCCAGCCGTGCTGGCTCGCCGTGGCCGACGTCGACCATTTCAAGAGCATCAACGACAATTACGGCCACCTGTTCGGCGATGAAGTGCTGCTACGCATCGCCGACCTGATGCGCCAGAGCTTCCGCAACCACGACAAGCTGTTCCGCTTCGGCGGCGAGGAGTTCGTGGTCATGCTGCGCAATGTCACCGAAGACAACGTGCAGGGCATCTTCGACCGCTTCCGAGAAGCCGTCGCCCAGCACGAGTTTCCGCGGGTCGGGCGCGTGGCCTGCTCGGTGGGCTTCGCGCGCATCGATCCACGCTTGTCGCCGGCCGAACTCCTCGGCCGCGCCGACGAGGCGCTTTACTACTCCAAGGAGCACGGCCGCAACCAGGTCAATGGTTACGACGAACTGGTGATGAGCGGCAAACTGCGCCTCACCATACCGGCCGGTCAGGCCGAGATCCAGTCCGACATCGACGAGATCTTCCTGTAATCACCCACCCATCTCGAGCCCGGCCGCGACGGGCGGGCCGGAATATGTCAAAATTCAGGGCTTTGCGGCATTTCGTGCATCTCGCCGCGCCCATTTCGTTGATTTGAAGAGCCCATCATGTCCGACCAGACCTCCTCGCCCGCCCAGGATGAAAACCACCTGATCGCCGAGCGCCGGCAGAAACTCGCCGAATGGCGCGCCACCGGCAAGGCGTATCCGAACGACTTCTCCCGGGAAAACACCGCCGGCAAGCTCGACGAGGTCTACGGCGAGAAATCCGCCGAAGAACTCGAAGCCATCCCGGTCGAGGTCAAGGTCGCCGGCCGCATCATGCTCAAGCGCGTGATGGGCAAGGCCAGCTTCATCACCATCCAGGACCTGTCCGGCCGCATCCAGCTCTACGTCACCCGCGACGGCGTCGGCGAAGATGTCTATGCCGACTTCAAGCACTGGGACATCGGCGACATCGTCGGCACCGTCGGTACCCTGTTCCGCACCAAGACCGGCGAGCTGTCCATCAAGTCGTCCGAGCTGCGCCTGCTGACCAAGAGCCTGCGCCCGCTGCCCGACAAGTTCCACGGCCTGGCCGACGTCGAGACCAAGTACCGCCAGCGCTACGTGGACCTCATCATGAATGAGGAATCCCGCCACACTTTCGTGGCCCGCAGCCGCCTGATCCAGTCGATCCGCAACTACATGACCGGCCACGGCTTCCTCGAAGTCGAGACGCCGATGATGCACCCCATCCCCGGCGGCGCCGCAGCCAAACCCTTCGTCACCCACCACAACGCCCTCGACATGCAGCAGTTCCTGCGCATCGCGCCGGAGCTCTACCTCAAGCGCCTAGTGGTCGGCGGCTTCGAGAAGGTCTTCGAGGTCAATCGCAACTTCCGCAACGAAGGCCTGTCGCCCCGCCACAACCCCGAATTCACGATGATGGAGTTCTACGAGGCCTACGCGGACTACCGCAGCCTCATGGACTTCACCGAAGGCCTCCTGCGCCACGCCGCCCGTGAAGCGCTGGGCACCGAGGTGTTCACTTACCAGGGCCGCCAGCTGGACCTGTCCAAGCCCTTCCATCGTCTGACCATCGTCGATGCGATCCGCAAACACCACCCTGGCTTCACCGACGCCCAATTGGGCGATGCCGAGTGGCTCAAGCAGAAGATCAAGGACTTCGGCGAGAAGGTCAAACCGGGCGGCCTCGGCAGCCTGCAGCTGCAACTCTTCGAAGCCTGCGCCGAAGCCGAGACCTGGGAGCCGACATTCATCATCGACTACCCGGTCGAAGTCAGCCCGCTGGCCCGCGCCTCCGACAGCAACCCGGACATCACCGAGCGCTTCGAGCTGTTCATCGTCGGCCGCGAGATCGCCAACGGCTTCTCCGAGCTCAACGACCCCGAAGACCAGGCCGCCCGCTTCCAGGCCCAGGCCAAGGCCAAGGACGCCGGCGACGAAGAAGCCATGTATTACGACGCCGACTACATCCGCGCACTGGAGTACGGCCTGCCCCCGACCGGCGGCTGCGGCATCGGCATCGACCGCCTGATCATGCTGCTGACCGACAGCCCGGCAATCCGCGACGTGATCCTGTTCCCGCAGATGCGTCCGGAGTAAGCACCGCCCCCAGTTCCTCAACGATGCCCGGTTCTCGAACCGGGCATTTTTCTGCCCTTCTACTTCCGCTCCAGGCCGGCAGTTCCGGAGCCGCATGTCCAGATGGGTCCCGACCTATCCTTCGGCACAGCGGATGACAGGCGTGCAGCCCTCACCTGGGCATGGGCCGCCGAAAGCTCAAGCCTGCACTTCAGGTGCTTTCAGCAGGGACGACAGGGTGGTGGCCACACCGGTAATGCCGTCGTTGGAGAGGCCGGCGTCCTTCATGACCGCATCGACGATGGGTTTGGCGATTTGATACTGGAGCGCCGAATTCATCACTTGCTCGGGGAAGGTTGCGCCACCGGAAGCTGACGTGGCGCCGTCGGCACCTGCGCCTGCGGCCCCGGGCATGCCGGCGACCTGGAAGATGCGGATCGAGTCGATCTTCTCCATCGGGCGCACGGCCTGTTCGAGGATCTGCGGGAGCTGTTGCAGCAGCAGGGTGCGGACCTGCAGGTCCACCTGTGCCGCCGACAGCGTGTTGAGCGCCTCGTTGATCGCCCGCTTGCCTTCCGCCTCCGCCAGCGAGGCGGCCTGCCTGGCGCGGGCTTCGATTGTGAGCGCCTCAGCCCGGTCCATGGCGGCCTCCTTCTCGGCCGATGCCGATACCTTCACCGCGATGGCGCTCTGCTCCGCCTCCTTCGACGCCTCGATCAGTTGGATGTCCTTGTCCCGTTCAGCAACGGCGACCTGACGGGCGGTGGTCACCGCCTCCTCGGCCTTGACGGCCTCGGCCCGCGCACAGTTGGCCGCGGCGTCGGCGTCGGATTGCTCGCGGGACTTGTTGGCGATGGCGATCTGCGTGTCCTGGCGGGCGATCTCGACCTGCTTGCGCTGCTCGGCGCGCTGCATCTCGGTCTGGCGCTCGAGTTCAATCTCCCGGGTCTGGATCACCAGGTTCTTCTCGATCTCCGCCGCCTTGATCTCGCGTGCGGCTTCGATGCGCTTCTGGCTGACCTGGCGCTCCGCCTCGATCTTGGCCGCTTCGGCCTCGCGGCTGCGTTCGGCTTGCTGGGAGGCGATCAGCGCCACCTGCTCGGCACGGCTCACCTCGATCTCGCGCTGCTGGGCGAGCGTGGCAAACTCCTGGTCCTTCTCGATGGTGAGCTTCTGGCGGGTCGCGTCCAGGTTCTTGGTGCGGACCTGCACCTCGGTGTCCTGCTCGACGTCGTTGCGCTGCTTGCGCCGGGCTTCCGTCTGCTCGGTCAGACGGGTGAGGCCTTCGGCATCGAAGGCGTTGTTCGGATTGAAGAACTGTTTGTCTGTCTGGTCCAGGCTGGTCAACGAGACCGATTCGAGCTCCAGCCCGTTCTTCTCCAGATCTTCGGCAACGGCATTCTGGACGGCCTGGACGAAGTCGCGCCGTTTGTCCTGCAGTTCCTGGATGGTCATGGTTGCCGCGGTCGCACGCAGGGAATCCACGAACTTATCCTCGACCAAGGCCTTCAGTTCGTCCGGGCTCATGGTCCGCGCGCCGAGGGTCTGGGCCGCGATGCTGACGGCTTCTTCCGTCTGCTTGACCCGCACGAAGAAGGCCGCGGTGACATCCACCCGCATCCGGTCGCGGGTGATCAGACTTTCACGCTCTCGCCGCACGACTTCAAGCTTGAGCGTGTTCATGTTGACCAGGACCCGCTCATGGAAGACCGGCAGCACGATCGCCCCCCCGTCCATGATGACGCGCTGGCCGCCGAGGCCGGTGCGGACAAAGGCGGTCTCCTTTGTAGAGCGCTTGTACAGCCGGGCAAAGACAATGCCGACCGCGAGTAGCGAGACAAGCAGGATGGCTGCGAGGATTAGCAGTTCGAACAGGTTACTCATAAAGGGGTTTTCCTTGTACTTGCTTCGGGAGCGCCGCCGTAGGCGGCTAGATCAGATCGGGATGGGGGTTGGCGATGCAGCGGTAGAAGGCGCCGGTCTTGCTGACGATGAGGACCTGGGCTCCTTCGGCGAAGACATCGCCGTCCAGGTCCGGCTCCACCATTAAGTAATGGCTGCGGCCGTGGGCATCCCGCACCCGGGCCTGCGCGGCAAGGCCTTTCCGTGCGGAGCCGCCGACCACCACGCCGGTGCGTCCGAGCAGGCTTTGTTCGCTCACGGCGCTCGTTTCGTCCCGCGGGACGATGTGGGCAATGAGGGTACCGAGGGCACGCACCGTCGCCAGCCCTGCCGGTACGGCCAGCAGGGCGGCCGGGAGTGCCGGCACATAACCGCCGAGCAGTCCATGGGCCAGCATCTGCAGGCTGTAGCCGAAGAGTGCGTAGCCGGCCAGGAAGAGCAACAGCAGCACGAGCGCCGGCACCTGCCCGATGTGCAGCCAACCGAGTACACGATCCAGCCCGGTGTCGCCGTCGATGTCGGGCAGCAGGTCGGTCAGCCAGTCGCTGGGGCTGATCGACAGCAGCATGCCCAGGCCTTCGAGTAGCGCGATGCCAACGATCAGCGCGAATCCGACGCCGAAAGGCAGGGTCTCGGGCGCACTGAGCAGGCTCATGCCTTGCCCGCCTTCAGTTGGGCGATCCGCTCTGCGACGCGCTTTTCCCGGATCAATTCGTCCAACGCCTCAAGTTGGGCAGCCTGTTCCAAGCCCTCGCTGCGGGCGAGGCCTTCAAGGCCGGTCTGGCGTTCAAAGACCCGGTCGAAGGCTTTGGTGACGGCGTCGATACGCTTCGCAGCGGAAGTCTCGACACCAGCGGCAGCCGGCACCGCCGAGCTTCCCGTGGCTCGGCTCTTACGGAACTGGGTCAAAGCCTCCTGCATCTCGCGCTTCTTGGCCAGCAAGGCGGCGACGTAGCCCTGCAGTTCGCCTTCCCGCAGCAGATAGTCACCGAGGGTGGCTTCAAGTACGGGCAGCTGGGCTTCGATATCCAGCAAGCGGGCCACCGCGGCCTTCGCAAGGTCCTCGCGCCCGCTCGCCAGCGCCTCGTGACTTTGCGCCGTGAGTGCCGTGTGCTGAGCGTTGAGCCCGGCATGTCGCTGCTGGGAAAGGTGGCGGTTGGCCGACACCACACCGAGTTCGTGGCGCACGTCGTCGATCACCGCGTCGGCATCGCGAATCGCCTGCTCCATCATCGCTTCCGGCGCCTTGTCTTCGATCCGATCGAGAATCGCGTGTGCACCGCCGGCAATCACCCGGCCGACCCGGGCTTTGAGGGAATCAGACATCGGTAGGTCCTTTCAGGGGTTGGAGGTTGGAGACTAACTCGACTGTTTTGCCCAGGTGGCGCCGGACGACCGCGGGGTCATAGGCGGCAGCCTCGGACGTGATTCCTTGCCGGAGCAGCGTCTCGCCCAGCCCGAAGACCCGGCGCACCAGTGCGTCTTCGAACTTCCTGGCATCCGCTTCGGTGGCCGGGGACTGGCTCACAAGCAGGGCCAGCAGGGCGGTGAGGTGTTCGAGGAGCAGGCTCACGATTTCGGAGCGCGTGTCCGTCTCGCTTTCGATGCGTACCAGCCCTTCGCGCAGGCGGGTCGTCAGATCGCGCGCCCAGGCATGGGCGGCCATGTAGTCGAGGGCGCCGTCATGCTGGCGCTTGAGCTGGCCGAGCAGGATCCGCAGCTTGTCGCTGTTGGTCGTTGCGCCGTCGATCTGCAGCTGGGCAAGCCAGACATACAGATCGCCCGGAATCCGGGCCGAAAGCGGCTCCATTGAAACGGCCGTTGTTTGAGTCACCATGCTGTTCGTCTTCAGGCGATTTCATATGCATACATAGTCATGCATTTTGTCTTTCTGAGTCAACCAGCATATTCATTTAACGTATTTCTTTGCGCGATCGCGTATCCGCAGGCGAACCTCCCAAGAAAGACCGATGCAGGTCCCGCACTTGGTAGCCTTACCAAGAATTGGTAGCCTTACCAAATGCAGGACTCCAGCCCCACACCAACCGGCATTCGCAGCAGAATCCTCGACGCAGGCCTTGCCCTGCTGCGTGGGGAAGGCCTGTTCGCGCTGACACAGCCGCGCATCGCCAAGGCGGCCGGCGTCAGCCAGAGCCATCTGACCTATTACTTCCCGACCCGCGACCGACTGATGCTGGCAATCGCCGAGCACTCCGTCGAACAGGAACTCGGCCAGCTCGGTGGCACGGAGGGCACCGATCCCAAGCTGGCGCTGGCAACGGCCATGCGCTTTCTGCCGCGGGTCAGGATGATGCTCGGCCTGCTGCTCTCGGGCGACCGGGATCCGGAGATCCGCCCCGAGTTCGCCCGTCTTGTGGCCTTTATGCGCAATGCCCTCGGCCAGGTTCTGAGCCGCCTGGGCTACCGCCTGGACGCCCCCCAGGTGCTGGTCTTCCATGCCGCAGTGATTGGGCTGGCGATGATGAACCTGGGTCGCCAGAGCGCCGAGTCGGAGCAGGAGATCGACATCGGCCTCACTCAACTGCTGGCCCTTCTGCCCAGGCCGGACGATGGAGACACTCAATGAAGCTCACCCGCAGCCCCCTGCTCCTCGCAATCCTCCTGTCCGCCTGCGGCAAGGCCCCCGACGTCGGTTTCCAGGGCTACGTGGAAGGCGAATACCTGTACCTGGCCGCACCGCAGGCCGGCTACCTGAAATCCCTCGACAGCCCGCGGGGCAGCCGCGTAACGGCCGGGCAGCAGCTGTTCGCCGTCGCCACCGATCCCGACAGTCAGGCCCTCGCCGAAGCGGAAGCCCGCAGCGGCTCCGCGAAGGAGAAGCTGGAGAACCTCAAGGCGCCGCACCGGGCCCCGGAGATCGCCGCCCTCGAAGCCCAGCTCGCCTCGGCCATCGCGGCCCGCCGCCTGGCCGACACCCAGTTGGCCCAGCAAGACGCCCTGTTCCGCCAGCGCTTCGTGGCCCAGGCCCGTGTGGACGAGGCCCGCGCCAACCGCGACCGCAGCGTCGCCGCCGTTGATGCAGCCCGCCAGCAACTGGAAACCTACCGCCTGGCCCTCGGGCGCCAGGCCGAGGTGCGCGGCGCCGAGGCCGACCTGCAGGCCGCCACCGCCCAGGCCGCCCAGCGGCGCTGGGCTGTCGAACGCAAGACCGTCAGCGCGCCGGCCGTCGGCGAGATCGCCGAAACCTATTACCGCCCCGGCGAATGGGTGCCGGCCGGCGCGCCGGTGGCCAGCCTGCTGCCCGACGCCCGGCGCCGGCTGCGCTTCTTCGTGCCGGAAACCGCCGTTGCCACGCTGAAGCCCGGCCAGGCCGTCGAAGCCCGCTGTGACGCCTGCCCGGCGCCGATCCGCGCCACCATCGACTTCATCGCGCCGCAAGCGGAATACACCCCACCGGTCATCTACAGCCGCGGCAGCCGCGAGAAGCTGGTGTTCCGCGTCGAGGCCGCCCCCGCCGTCGAACAGGCTGCCAGCCTGCGGCCGGGCCTGCCGGTGGACGTCAGCCTGGCCGGGCACTGACATGAACGAACTGGTCATCGACGTTGCCGGGCTCAACAAGCATTTCGGCGACAAGCACGTGGTGCGCGACCTCGGCCTGCAGGTCCGCAAGGGCGAGATCTACGGCTTCCTCGGCCCCAACGGCAGCGGCAAGACCACCTCGATCCGCATGCTGTGCGGCCTGCTGACACCGGACAGCGGCAGCGGCACCTGCCTGGGCCTGGATGTGCTGAAGGACAGCGCCGCGATCAAGCGCCAGGTCGGCTACATGACCCAGAAGTTCTCCCTGTGGGACGACCTCAGCATCGTCGAGAACCTGGACTTCGTCGCCCGCATGTTCGGCATGGCCGACCGGCGCGCGGCCGTGGATCGGGCCATCGACGAGTTGGGCCTTGGCGGACGCCGCAAGCAGCTCGCCGGCACGCTCTCGGGCGGCTGGAAGCAGCGCCTGGCCCTGGCCAGCTGCCTGCTCCACCGACCGCGCCTGCTGCTCCTCGACGAACCCACCGCCGGCGTCGACCCGAAGGCCCGCCGCGACTTCTGGGAGGAGATCCATCGCCTGTCCGCCGCCGGCATCACCATTCTGGTGTCTACCCACTACATGGACGAAGCCGAGCGCTGCCACCGCCTGGCCTACATCGCCTACGGCAACCTGCTGGCCTCCGGCACCGCCGACGAAGTCGTCGCCAATTGCCGGCTCAACACCTGGGAGATCGCCGGCGAGGGCATCCACGGCCTTGCCGAACGCCTGCGCCAGCTGCCCGGCGTGGACCTGGTGGCCAGCTTCGGTACGACGCTGCACGTCAGCGGCACGGACGGCCCCCTGCTGGCCGCCAGCCTGCAGGCCCTGCAGAAGGAAACCGGGCTGGCCGCGACGCCGGTCGCCCCGTCCCTCGAAGACGCCTTCATCCACCTGATGCAACACACCGCCGACCCGCTGGGGAACTGACACCGTGGCCCGCTTTTCCTTCTCCCGCTGGCTCGGCATCCTGATCAAGGAATTCATCCAGCTCCGCCGCGACCGCCTGACCTTCGGCATGATCGTCGGCATCCCGATCATCCAGTTGATGCTGTTCGGCTTCGCGATCAATTCCGACCCCAAGCACCTGCCCACCGCGGTGGTAATGGCCGATCCCGGCCCCTTCTCCCGCGCCTGGGTGGCCGCCATGAGCAACAGCGATTACTTCACCATCGTCGGCAGCGTGGACGAACGCCAGGCCACGGCCCTGCTGGACCGCAGCGAGGTGCAGTTCGTCGTCACCTTCCCGCCCGGCTTCAACCGCGATCTGGTGCGCGGCAAGCCGCCCACGCTGCTCGTCGAGGCCGACGCCACCGACCCGATGGCCACCGGCGGCGCCATCTCGGTGCTCAACAAGCTCGGCGCCGAAGTCTTCGCCGCCGACCTGCCCGGCCTGCAGCCACCGGCCAGTCCGCTGGTGGACCTGCGCATCCACCGCCGCTACAACCCGGAAGGCGTCACCGCCTACAACATCGTGCCCGGCCTGATGGGCGTGATCCTGACGATGACCATGGTGCTGATGACCGGCCTGGCGATGACCCGAGAACGGGAACGCGGCACCTTCGAGAACCTGCTCGCCACCCCGGCTACGCCGCTGGAGGTAATGACCGGCAAGATCGTGCCCTACATCCTGATCGGCCTGATCCAGGTCACGCTGATCCTGCTCGCCGCGCGCTGGATCTTCGACGTACCGATGCACGGCAACCTGCTGCTGCTCTACGGCGTGGTGCTGGTCTTCATCTGCGCCAACCTGACCCTCGGCATCACCTTCAGCTCCATCGCCCGCAACCAGCTGCAGGCGATGCAGATGACCTTCTTCTTCTTTCTGCCGTCGATGCTGCTGTCCGGCTTCATGTTCCCCTTCCGCGGCATGCCGGACTGGGCGCAGACCATCGGCAACGTGCTGCCGCTGACCCACTTCCTGATTCTGGTGCGTGGCATTCTTCTCAAAGGCAACGACATGAACATGCTATGGGCGCAGATCTGGCCTATTCTCGCCTTCATGGTCGGGGTGCTCACCATTGGCCTGAAGACTTTCCGCCGGACGCTGGACTGAGAACAGGGCGTCAACAACCGCAAATCCGCGTTAATGGATCGGATAAATGTTTCATAATGCTGAACTTGGCAGGATCACTGTGGCCTGCCCCGTTTTTGCCGAATCATGACCACCCGCCTCCGATCCGCCCCCGCAGAAGCCGCGTCGTCCTCCATGACAGAACTGAAGTCGTATTCGCTGCCCGAGCTCGAAGAACTCGCGGAACAGATCAAAGCCACAATCCTCAAGCGGGAGCAGGAAGAACAGGAAGCCGCCCGGCGCCAGGCCGAAGAGGCTGAGCGCGCCGCGCGGGCCGCCGAGGAAGAAGCCGCCCGCCTGGCCGCCGAAGCCGCTGCGAAGGCGGCCGCCGAAGCGGAAGAAAAGGCCCGTGCCGCGACCGCCGCCAGAGAACGCAAGCAGGCCGCCGAAAAGGCCCGCCGCGAAGCAGCGGAAGCCAAGGCCAAAGCCAAGGCCCAGGCCGAAGCGGAAAAGGCGAAGGAAGCCGCGCAGGCGGAAATCTCCTTCGCGGAAGCCGCCCCGCCGGCTCCGACGGAGATGCCACTGGTGCGCTTCATGCACCCCTCCAACCGCGCCCTCACCTGGTCCGGCGACGGCCCCAAGCCCGACTGGGTCAATGCCTGGCTGGCCACCGGCGGCACGCTATACGCCCTCGAAATCGCCGCCGAAAAACTCGCCCCCAAGCCCATTCCGGCCAGCCTCCGGCCGCGCTGAAGCCAGGCCGGCGAGAATTCGCCGGTCCCCGTGCTAGTGCCTGTGCGAACGCACCTCCATCGTCATCGTGCCGACTGCAGCGACACGATGCGGGCGCGCTTGAGCGCCTTCTGCAGGATCTTGAAGACGTCGCCGTCGAAAGCCGGTCGGGCGCTTTCCAGCAGCGCGAACACCTCCGCCTCGTCCTTCGCCGTGCCCAGGTAGCACCAGTTGTCCACCACGTGCACCGCCGTGCCTTCACGGATGCCGACCGGCCCTGGATGGGGCCAGGCCTCGACCTTCAGTTTCTGCAGCGCCATCAGCAGGCGGGCAGTGTGCATCCCACGGCTTTCGCCCCCGACGCAGACGCAGCGGCAACGCTTCAGCTGGTAGCCGAAACAGGGCTGGCCGGGCGGTTGCTTCTCGAGCCCGAGGCAGACCTGGCACAGGTTGTGTTCTTCAGCCAGGCCGCGCAGCGTGCGCAGCGCCGTCGCCCGGCTACCGAAGAAGCCGAACAGGTCATCACCCCAGTTCTCCGTCAGGTCACGCGCGTACACCAATTCGGGGCGCCGGCCGCCCTCCCCGTCATCCGCCAGCCGCCACGCGCACAGGTCGGACTGGCGGCGCAGGCGGCGGTTATGCAGAGGCTGGCGGGTCTTCACCAGCGAAGCCTCCAGCAGCAGCGCCTCGATTTCGCCGGCCGTCTCGATCCACTCGACCCTCCGCAGTTGCTGGGAGAGGGCCATCTCCTTGGCGTTGCGGTGGTCGGCGCTGAAGTGGGACAGCACCCGTGTGCGGATGTCCTTGCTCTTGCCCACGTACAGCGGCAGATCATTCTCGCCGAAGAAGAGATACACGCCGGGCTTCTCCGGCAGCTCATCGAGGACGGACTCGTCCAGCTGCGGCGGCACCGACGGCCGGCCGGTCAGCCGCGCGATCTCCGCGTCGATCCGCCCTTCGTCGAAATGCCCGTGGATGTGCTGCCAGAACTGCCAGATCAGCTGGGCATCGGCCAGCGCCCGGTGGCGCTCGCCGACCCGCAGGCCGTGCCGCTCGATCAGACTGTCGAGGCCGTGGCGCTTGTGCTCCGGATACAGGGCCCGCGACAGCTTGACGGTACACAGCACCGGCGGCCGCAGGGTTAGGCCGGCCCGTTCGAAAGCGTTGCGCAGATAACCGTGATCGAAACGCGCGTTGTGGGCGATGAACAATCGCCCGTCGAGGCGCGCATGGATGTCCGCCGCCACCTCGGCAAAGCGCGGCGCATCCGCCACCATCTCGTTGCTGATGCCGGTCAGGCGGGTGATGAACTCCGGAATGCGGCTGGCCGGGCGGATCAGCTGCGACCACTCCCGCACGCCGTCCTCGTCCACCTCGACGATCCCGACCTCAGTGATTCCCTCGTCGGTGGCCGCACCGCCATTGGTCTCGATATCGACGAAGGCCAGCCCGCGCCAGCGCCCGTTGGCCAGCTGCACCGGATCAGCCCCGGCGCCAGCCGCCCGGCCGACGGCGCGGTTGCGCGTCCTCTTCAGCGGGCTTGGCCTTCGGCATCAGCAGGTTCTTGCCGCCGACGGACTTGGAGGCCTGGTGGGCACGCACCGCCTCGGCCACCTGCTCCTCCTGCATGACGATGGACGGGGTCTTCTCCGCCGGCTCGTATTCGGAGAGCTTTTCGCGCAGCAGGAAGATCCGCTCGGCGGTGTCCGCCTTCTTCGGCAGGCGATGCACGAGCTGCAGGCCGGCCTCCGTCAGCGTGTAACGGCCATCCACCTCGACGATCAGGTCGTGGGTCGCGAAACGGCGGAAAGCCTCGGCCCAGCGCGCCTCGGAACCGACACCGCCATCGAGCAGATCCGCCGCCGCGACGATCTCGACCATGTCGGCCGGCCTCCGTTTGGTGGCAAGCAGCATGGACAACAGCAGGAGCGCATCGACATCTTGGACTGGATACATGGGTGACCTTGGAAAAAACGGCACTGGAAGCCGGATGGAAACGGAAAACGTCGGGTGAACGCCGCCTCGGGCGTTGTCCGTTTCGGGAATGAATGGGATCGGCCGGCATTGTAAATCCCTGCAGGCCGCAGAGGTGCCCGAAGACGCATCCGGACCTCCTCGGCCCTTCCCCATAGCGTCGTCGTGCGGCCAGGAGTCGCTTGCGCATTTCCTGAAAACCACCTCGGCGCACGCCCCCACCCGATTTGCGCAGTTGAGAAAATCGCAGCCCGCGCCGTCCTGGCGAGGGCTTTCCGCGGGCCAGCGTGCCCAGCACACGGAATCATAAGAATCAATGACTTGAGATCGTAACCGGCCTGTTTTCAGCCGCCCTGAACGGTGTGGCACAGGCGTTGCAATGGAGCTTCCCACGGCACCACCAGAGTGCCTGACAGGAGACACCATGCAAGACAGCACCTTTCCCCCCGCGGGCAGCTTCAACCCCGCCCGCCGCTTCGTCCGCGTCCGCCAGATGCGTGACGACGGCTTCGTCGAGTTCGACTTCGCCATCGGCGACGCCGAGCTCAGCGTCGAACTCATCCTCCCCCGCGCGGCATTCGAGGCCTTCGCCGGCCTTCCGGGCACGGAGCGCATGAACGAGGACGCCGCCGCCCGGGCCTTCCGGCGGCAGCAGTCCTACCTCTACGGGACGCCGGACGGCGCGCCCGAATCCTCGCACAACAACAATCAGGAGACTTGAACCATGAGCGTCGAGATCCGGGTCGCCAGCATCGACCCGATACGCCAGACCTTCGCCCGCACGTCGCGCCGCTTCGGCGCCGACAAGCCAGCCAGCCGCTACCAGGAAGCCAGCTTCGACCTGCAGCCCCGCGACAACTTCCACTACCGCCCGGTGTGGGACCCGCAGCGGGACATCTACGACCGCCGCCGCACCGCCATCGAGATGCGCGACTGGGACGACTTCCGCGACCCGCGCCAGTACTACTACGCCACCTACGTGCTCAACCGGGCCCGCATGCAGGAAGCCGCCGAGAAGAGCTTCGAATTCGTGGACAAGCACGGCCTGATGGCCACGCTGAGCGTCGAACAGGTGCGGGACATCGAGACCTTGCTGCTGCCCCTGCGCCACCTGGAATGGGCCGCCAACCTCAACAACTGCTTCGTCACCGCCTACTGCTTCGGCAGTTCCATGGCCCAGGGCGCCATGTACGCCACCACCGACCGCCTCGGCATCGCCCAGTACCTGTCGCGGATCGGCCTGCTGCTGGACGGCAACTCCGGCCAGTCGCTCACCGACGCCAAGGCCCGCTGGCTGGGCGACCCGACCTGGCAGCCGCTGCGCCGGCTGGCCGAGCGCTGCCTGGTGCAGAAGGACTGGTTCGAACTCTTCGTCGCCCAGAACCTGGTGCTGGACAGCCTCGTCCATCCGCTGCTGTACGCCCCCTTCCACAGCGGCGTGGGCGACGCCGGCGGCGCCTACCTGGCGATGCTCACCGAGTTCATCAAGGACTGGTCCGCCGACAACCAGAAGTGGGTCGATGCCTGCCTGAAGATCGCCGCCGCCGAATCGCCCGCCAACCGCGCCCGGCTGTCCGCCTGGGCCGCCGAATGGAAGGGCCTGGCCCTCGACGCCCTCGCCCCGCTGGCCCAATGCGCCGCCCACCTGGACGGCCCCGCGCGCCTGGAGACCGCTGCACGCGCGCTGGACCAGCGCATCGCCAAGCTCGGCTTCGACGCCGCCTGAAAAAGGAACACCTGATGAGCTCCATTCAAAGCACCGTCTTCATGGCCCTGCAGACCAATGACGACACTCGCCCGATCATCGAAGCCCTGCAGCGCGACAACCCCGACGCGGTGGTGCACCGCCTGCCGGCGATGGTCAAGATCGACGCCCCCCGGCGCCTGGTGCTCAGGCGCAGCACCGTCGAGGAGATCCTCGGCACCGACTGGGACCTCCAGTCCATCAACCTCAACCTCATCTCCCTGTCCGGCAACGTGGACGAGAGCGAGGACGAAATGATCCTGCACTGGAACCGCTGACGAGGAGCCCCCAAGCATGAACACCCAAGACACCCGCCGGCCGACCGGCAAGAAGCTGAGCCTCAAGGAAAAATACGCGCTGATGACCCGCGGCCTGGGCTGGGACACCAGCTACGAGCCGATGGACAAGGCCTTCGACCAGCTCGGCCTGGAAGGCATCAAGATCCACGACTGGGACAAGTGGGAAGACCCGTTCCGCCTGACCATGGACGCCTACTGGAAATACCAGGCCGAGAAGGAACGCAAGCTCTACGCGGTGCTCGACGCCTTCCAGCAGAACAACGGGCACCTCAACATCTCCGACGCCCGCTACGTGAACACGCTGAAGCTGTTCTTCACCGGCATCACGCCGGCCGAGTACAACGCCCACCGCCTGTTCGCCATGCTCGGCCGCCAGTTCCCCGGCCCCGGCGCGGCGATCGCCTGCCAGATGCAGGCGGTGGACGAGCTGCGCCACGTGCAGACCCAGATCCACAGCATCAGCCAGTACAACAAGTACTTCAACGGCCTGCACGACCACACGGTGATGAACGACCGCCTGTGGTACCTGTCGGTGCCCAAGTCCTTCTTCGAGGACGCCATCTCGTCTGGCCCCTTCGAGCAGATCATCGCGATCTCCTTCGCCCTCGAATACCTGCTCACCAACCTCGTCTTCATGCCCTTCATGTCCGGCGCCGCCTACAACGGCGACATGGCCACGGTGACCTTCGGCTTCTCGTCCCAGTCGGACGAAGCCCGCCACATGACGCTGGGCCTGGAGTGCATCAAGTTCGTGCTGGAGCAGGACCCGGGCAACGCGGCGATCATCCAGCGCTACCTCGACAAGTGGTTCTGGCGCGGCTACAAGGTGCTCGGCCTGGTGTCGATGATGCTCGACTACATGCTGCCGAAGAAGGTCATGTCCTGGAAGGAAGCCTGGGAGATCTACTTCGTGCAGAACGGCGGCTCCCTGTTCAACGACCTCAGCCGCTACGGCCTGCGCATGCCCAAGTACTGGGAGCAGAGCGTCGCCGAGGCCGAGCACCTGTCCCACCAGACCTGGAACGCCTTCTACAACTTCTCCGGAGCCGCCGCCTTCCACGTATGGCTGCCGTCGGATGAGGACATGGCCTGGCTGGCCGGGAAGTACCCCAACACCTTCGACCAGCATTACCGCCCGCGCATCGAGCACTACCGGAAGCTGCAGGCCGAGGGCAAGCGCTACTACAACCCCAGCCTGCCCATGCTGTGCCAGACCTGCCAGACCCCGCTGATCTTCACGGAGATGGACGACCCCACGCGAACCAGCCACCGGCAGCTCGAACACGACGGCGACACCTACCACTTCTGCTCCGACGGCTGCCGGGACATCTTTGCCGGGCAACCCGACAAGTACGTCAGCGCCTGGCTGCCGGCCCACCAGATCCTGCAGGGCAACTGCGTCGAGCCCGGCGCCGAGGCCGCCGGCGATCCGGGCGCCGACGCGCTGCGCTATTTCCACGTGGTCGCCGGCCAGGACAACCTCGACTACGAAGGCTCCCCCGACGAAGCCAACTGGCTGCGCTGGAAGGGCCTCGACAAGACTCCGCCGGCCGCCGCGGCCTGAACACCCAGGGCGCCCCAGCGGCGCCCGCCCTTCCCCTTCTCATCCATACAGACAGGTGCCGCGCCCACGAGCGCGGCCCATGGAGACACACATGCACACCCACGCTCAACAAACGTCCGTCCCGCCCCTGGTCCGCGACCGGGTCGACAACTTCCACGGCCAGCAACTGCTCTACGTCGGCTGGGACCACCACACGATGATCTGCGCCCCCATCGCGCTGCTCGTTTCCCCCGAGCTGCGCTTCGGCGAAGTGATCGACGACCTGCTGCCCGCCAGCGCCTTCGCGCTGCACCCGGAGTGGCCGCAGATCGACTGGGCCCGCGTCGAGTGGCTGCTCGCCGACCGCCCCTTCACGCCGGAGCGGAGCGCCACGCTCGCCGCCCAGGGGCTCGGCCACAAGGCCTACCTGCGCCTGCGCACGCCGGCCCTGCGCGGCATCGCCGGCAGCGGCGCGTGAGCCGGGTGGCGCCATGAGCTACACGGTCACGATCGAACCGCTCGGCGCCAGCTTCGACGTCGAGGAGGGACAGACCCTCCTCGACGGCGCGCTGCGCCACGGCATCTACCTGCCCCACGCCTGCTGCCACGGCCTGTGCGGCACCTGCAAGGTCCGCGTGGTGGACGGCGAAGTGAGTCACGGCGACGCCTCGCCCTTCGCGCTGATGGACATGGAGCGGGACGAGGGCCGCTGCCTCGCCTGCTGCGCCACGCCGGAAGGTGACGTCGTCATCGAGGCGGACATCGACGAGGAACCCGACCAGCGCCCGATCCCGCTGCGCGACTTCAGCGGCCGCGTCGCCGCACTGCAGGACCTGACGCCGACCATCAAGGGTGTGACCATCGCCCTCGACGGCGACGGCCTCGACTTCCAGGCCGGGCAGTACGTCAACCTGGGCTGGCCCGGACTCGCCCAGCCACGGGCCTTCTCGCTGGCCAGCGCGCCAGCCGACGGGCGCCTGGTCGAGCTGAACATCCGCCGCGTACCGGGCGGCGAGGCCACCGGCTACATCCACGAGCGCCTGCAGGTCGGCGATCCGGTCACCGTCAGCGGGCCCCTCGGGCGCTTCTTCGTGCGCAAGTCCGATCCCCAGCCGATCCTCTTCATGGCCGGCGGCTCCGGGCTGTCCAGCCCGCGCTCGATGATCCTCGACCTGCTGCACAGCGACGGCGACACCCGCCCGATCACGCTGGTGTACGGCGCCCGCAACCGCGCCGAGCTGTACTACCACGCGGACTTCGTCGAACTGGCCGCCCGCCATCCCAACTTCCGCTACCTGCCGGCCCTCAGCGAGCCCACCGCGGACTGTGCCTGGGACGGCGCCACCGGCTTCGTGCATGACGCGGCGTGGTCACTGTTCGACGGCGACTTCCGCGGTCACAAGGCCTATCTGTGCGGCCCGCCGCCGATGATCGAGAGCGGCGTCCGCACGCTGATGAAGGGCCGCCTGTTCGAACGAGACATCCACACCGAGAAGTTCCTGTCCGCCGCCGACGCCGCCCAGCAAAGCCGCAGCCCGCTGTTCAAAAACCTCTGAGGCTCACTCCTCCTTGTCCCGCTCCAGCCGGTACGCCAGCTGGGCGCGGGACATGCCGAGCAGGCGTGCGGCGTGGGACAGGTTGCCGTTGGCGCGCTTCACCGCCTCGCGCATCGCGCCGCGCTCCAGCGCCTTCAGCGGCATCGCCAGGTCCAGCGCCCGCTCGACGAGGTCCTGCACTTCGGCGCCGTCGGGCTCCTCCACGTCCTCCACCTGACTGGCCGGGCGTACCGCGCCGCGGGGGTCCATCGCCAGCAGCCCGTCGCCCAATGCCTCCTCGGCCTGGAACAGGTGGTGGCGGTCGATGGCCCGGTCCTCCTGGGCGAGGATCAGGCCGCGCTCGATGAGGTTCTCCAGCTCGCGCACATTGCCCGGGTAGTCGTAGCCCAGCAGCGCCGCGATGGCCCGGTGAGTGAAGCCGGACACCCGCTTGCCGTGGGCCGCCGAGAACTTGTTGATGAAGTGATTGACCAGCAGCGCGATGTCGTCGCGCCGCTCGCGCAGCGGCGGAATGCGGATCGGAAAGACGTTGAGGCGGTAGTACAGGTCGGCGCGGAAGCGCCCTTCCCGTACTGCGGCGGCCAGGTCCACGTTGGTCGCCGCCACCACGCGCACATCCACCGCCCGTGACGACGAGCCGCCGACGCGCTCGATCTCCCGCTCCTGCAGGGCGCGCAGCAGCTTGGCCTGGGCCGGCTCGTTGAGGGTGCCGATCTCGTCGAGGAACAAGGTGCCCTTGTCAGCCCGCTCGAAGCGGCCCTTGCGCGCCTCGCCGGCACCCGTGTAGGCGCCCCGCTCCACGCCGAACAGTTCGGCCTCCAGCAGGTTTTCGGGAATCGCCGCGCAATTCAGCGCGACGAAAGGCCCCTCCGCGCGCTTGCTGAGGCGGTGCAGCATCTTGGCAAAGCGCTCCTTGCCGACGCCGGTCTCGCCGAGCAGCAGCGTCGCCGCATTGGTGCCCGCCACCTGGCGCAGCTTGTGGCAGGCGGACAGGAAGCCGGACGAGGCGCCGACCATGAAATCGCAGTCCGACGGGCCGGCCGGCGCGCCGCTGGCGTCCTCGAAAGGCGAACGGCGGCGCACCAGCGACGCATTGACGAAGTCCTCGGTGCGCAGAAAACCCAGGTCGGCCTCCACGTCGCCCCACTCGTCCACCGGCTTGCCGATGATGTGGCAATGGGCGTGGCCGGCGCCGCGGCACTCCACCTCGCGGAACAGGATCGGGCGGCCGAACAGCGCACTGTTGAAGCCCGACGCGTAGCCGGCCTGCATCCAGCACACCGGCTCGGCGGCGACGCCGGCGGCCTCCATGTGGGTGGTCGCCTCGACGGAGTCGTGCCAGATCTGCTCCACGTAATGCACGCCCCGCTCCACGTCGATGTCGATGCGGATCGGCTCCACCGCGACGAAGCCCTCCAGCGCGTGCATCTGCGGCCCCACCGCGAACACGTCGATCAGCCGGCGGCTGCCGCGCAGCTTGATCGCCAGCGTCGCGTCGCGGGCGCCGGCGGAATAGCCGATGCGTGTGAACAGCGCCCGCGCCTTGTCCACGCCGAGGGTTTCCAGCAGCTCCCGGCGCAGGCCGGCGAACACCGACGCGCGCAGCAGCACGGTGCGTTCGTCGTCGAGCCAGATGCGCCCATCCTCCGGCGCGAAGCGCAGGCGCGCGGCGATGTCGCGCAGGTCCGCCAGGCGCGGCACCGTGCCCTGCCCGTCCGCCTCGATGCGGATCGCCGCGTGCTCGAAACGGGCGTCCATGCCATGGTCCTTGTTCATGGGTCGTCTCCCCCGGTCTTTTTTTGTCGTCCGCCCATCTTAGGGCACGGACTGCCGTGGATAAAAAAATGCCCCGGGATGGCCGCAACATCCCGGGGCCAGGTCGGCCGACCTGAGAGGAGAGGAAAGACTGAATCGGTCGAGGGAAACATCCTCCCCGGCATGAGCCTGCGGCCGGGGAGCCTCACCGACGGGCTAGTCGGTGAAGCGCAGGGGCAATGCGCCGGGCCGCTGGCAGCGCGCGACGGCGGCGCCATTGCGGGACGGGATCACCCCGTCGTTCATACGGCGCTCTTGCCGGAGAAGCTCACACGGCAGCTGCCGAGGCCGCTGATGGTGCACACCAGCTCGTCGCCGTCCTTCACCGGCACCAGCGGGGACTGGGAGCCGGACAGAATCACTTCACCGGCCTTGAACGGGATGCCCAGCGGGCCGAGGGTGTTGGCGAGCCAGGCCACCGCATTGGCCGGCGAGCCCTGCACCGCGGCACCGGTGCTGGTGGAATGCAGTTCGCCGTTGCGTTCGAGCACCATGGTGGCGCCAGCCAGGTCGAGCTCGCGCGGGTCACCCTTGGCCTTGCCGAGCACGAAGACGCCGCAGGAGGCGTTGTCCGCTACGGTGTCCTGGATCTTGATCTTCCAGTCGCGGATGCGCGAATCGATGATCTCGAAGCACGGCACCACGTAGTCGGTGGCACGGATCACGTCCGCCGCGGTGACTCCCGGCCCGATCAGGTCTTCCTTCAGCACGAAGGCCAGCTCGGCCTCGGCCTTGGGCTGGATCAGCGTGCCGAGGTCGATCGCGTCGCCTTCCTGGAACACCATGCCCGACGTGAGCTGACCGAAGTCCGGCTGGAAGACGCCGAGCATGTCCTGCACGGCCTTGCTGGTGACGCCGATCTTCTTGCCGACGATGGTCTCGCCGGCGGCGAGGCGGCGGGCGATGAACTCCAGCTGGATGCGGTAGGCGTCCTCGATGGACAGTTCCGGCTCCCGCTCCAGCAAGGGCGGCACCGTCTCCCGGCGCTGCCACGCGGCAAAGAGTTCGGCCCCGTAATGTTCGATGGTCTTGCCATCCATATGAATTACCTCTGGTCTGATGAATCAGGTGCCGCCCAGCCCAACCGGCGGCGGGGCGAGGCGGACGATGCGCGAGAAGAGCTGCTGGTAGAGCGGATCGAGACCGCTCACGCCGGTGCCGGCCAGCAGGCGACCGAGGGGGTCGTGGTTGGCCGCGAAGGCCTGGTCCATCTCCGCCCAGTCGGCCTCGCTCAGACTGCGCTCGGCGGCCGGCAGCACGATCTCCTCTTCGAGGCGCATGTGGTCCTCATAGAAGCGCAGGTAGATGCCGACGCTGGCCTCGAAGACAGCGCGGCGCTCGTCGCCGAGCAGTTCCCAGGCGAGCAGCTCGTGCTGCAGGCGGCGCACGGTCTCCTCGCCGCGGGCGTGCTCCCGGTCGAGGCGTGCCACCACGTCGCCGATCTCCGGCGCCCGCACCACCACGCGGGGGAACAGCAGGCTGGACTCGATGGGGTGGTGCTGCTTCTCGGGGATCTCGTCGATGTAGAACAGCATCGCGCGGACCACCTCGAAGTAGGCGGCGCGGTCTTCCCCCGGCCCCATGCGGACCATCATCGCGAGGGACTGCAGCATGGCAGCCAGCGACGCGTGTTCGTCGCGGATGACCTGTTTCGTCAGCATGCTCATAGGCTCACCTTGGGCATCAGTTGGGAAGGCGCGGCCGGCGTGTGGGCCGGGACGGGCGTCGCGGGCTGCACGTCGAGCTTGAGGATGCGCCGCGTCGGCAGCATCTCGAAGCCCAGGCGGCGCTGCAGGAAGCCGCCAAGCCCCTCGCGGAAGAACAGGGTCATGGCGATGGCCAGCAGGCCGAGGCCCATCTGGTACCAGGTACCGTAGTCGCTGAAGAACTTATTGAGGGCCCAGAACACCACGGCGCCGATCAGCGGCCCCTCGATGCGGCCGATGCCGCCGATCATCACGATGAAGATCGCGAAGGCCGTCCAGTTCACCCCGAAGGCGGCGTCCGGACTGATGCGCAGGTTGCTGACGAAGTACAACGCGCCGGCCATGCCGCAGCCGAAGGCGGCCACTACATACACCGCCAGCTTCATGCGGGCCACGCCGACGCCCTGGCTCTCGGCCGCCACCTCGCTGTCGCGGATGGCCTGCAGGGCCAGGCCCTGCTTGCTGCGCAGGAACAGGTACACCAGCGCGATGGCCGCCACCACGCAGCCCAGCGCGACCCAATAGGTGGTGTGCTCGCGGGTCGCCCGGCTGATCCCGCGCAGCGCCGTGAGGCTGGTGCCGGAGCCGCCACCTACCGCCGACACGTTGGCGATGCTAAGGCGGAACACCTCGGCGATGACCCACGTGCCGATCGAGAAGTAGCCACCCTGCAGCCGGAAGGCCAGCCGCGACACCGGCAGCGCGGCCAGCGCCGATACCAGCGCCGCCAGCGGGATGGCCAGGAAGGGGTTGAAGCCGAGGAAGTTGCCGAGGCTCAGCATCACGTAGCCGCCAAGCCCGAAGAAGGCCTGCTGGCCTACCGACACCATGCCGCCATAGCCGGCCAGCAGGTTCCACATCATCGCGAAGATCAGGTAGCAGGCGATCTCGACGAACTCCCGCATCCACGACGATTCGCCCCAGAAAGGCAGCGTCGCGGCAGCGACGCACAGCGCAGCGCCGATCCCGATGGTCGCCTGGGACGCCCGGGTGCTGCGAATGACGGTTGCACTCATGTCTCTCAACCCTTCGTTTTCGGAAAAAGGCCATTCGGGCGGACGAGCAGCACGGCCAGGAAGACCAGGTGCCCGAACCACACGCCCCAGCCCGGATCGAACTTGAAGCCCACCTGCTGGCTGACGCCGAGGACCAGCGCGCCGACGAAGGTGCCCCAGAAGGAACCCATGCCGCCGATGATCACCGACTCGAAGGCGAACAGCAGCAGCAGCGGGCCGTCGGCCGGCGACACCGTCGTGCGCAGGCCCTGGAACAGGCCGGCCAGCGCGATCAGCACGAAGGCCAGGGCCGTCGCCACCGAATAGACCTTGGCCGAGTTCAGGCCCATCAGCTCGGCCACCTCGCGGTCGTCGGACACGGCGCGGAAGGCGCGGCCGAGGGACGTCGTCGAGAACAGCAGCTGCAGGCCGGCGGTGCAGGCCAGCGCCGCGACCAGGATCAGCAGCGGCAGCGTGCCGACGTAGATGTCCCCGCCGAGGTTGAGGCTGCCGGTGGCCAGTTCGCCCGCATCCAGCGAACGGGGGTCCGCCGAGTAGATTTCCAAGAGCGCGTTCTGGATGACGATCGACAGCCCGAAGGTGACGACCAGCGACGGCAGCGGGTCCTTGCCGAGGGTGCGGTTGAGGACGGTCCGCTGCAGCGCGTAGCCGACCGCGAAGGCCACCGGCAGCAGCACGACGCCGGCCATCACGAAGTGGCCGCCGACCAGCGGCGCCACGGAGATGGCGGCAAAGCCGCCGGCCACGATGAGGTCGCCCTGGGCGATGTTGGTAAGGCGCATGACGCCGAACATCAACGACAACCCGAGGGAGAACAGGCAGTACAGCCCCCCGAGCAGCAGCCCCTGAATGATTGTTTCAGTCATGTCTAGATTCCAAAGTAGGCCTGGCTGATCTGCTCGCGGGTGAAGCCGTCGCTGGCCCCCTCGAGGGACACGCGCCCTTCCTGGAAGCAGTACAGGCGTTGCGACACCCGCTGGGCGACCATCACGTCCTGCTCGACGATCACCACGCTCATGCCTTCGGCGGCGATGGCCGGCAGCGCGTCGTAGATCTCCTTGATGACGATGGGCGCAAGGCCCAGGGAGATCTCGTCGCACAGCAGCAGGCGCGGGTTGCTCATCAGCGCGCGGCCGATGGCCACCATCTGCTGCTGGCCGCCCGACAGCGAGGTGGCGGGCACCTTCCGCTTCTCCTTGAGGATCGGGAACATGTCGTACAGGCGCTGCACGCTCCACGGCCCCGGCCGGCGGGCGTAGCCGCCCATCAGCAGGTTCTCCTCGACGCTCAGGCTGGGGAACAGACGGCGCCCTTCCGGCACCAGCGCGACGCCCTGGCGCACGATGTCGCCGGGCACGCTGCCGCCGCTGGGCTTGCCGTCGATCAGCACGGTTTCCGGCGCTACGCGGACGAGGCCGGTCACCGACTTGAGGAAGGTGCTCTTGCCGGCACCGTTGGCGCCGATCACCGCCACCGTCTCGCCTTCGCCGATGTGGAAGTCGATGCCGAACAAGGCCTGGGCATCGCCGTAATGGGCCCGCAGGCCCACCGTTTGCAGGAAAGGCGCCGTCATGCTTCGAGCCCCATGTAAACGCGCCGCACGTCCGGGTTGCCCATCACCGCCTCGGGTTCCCCTTCCGCCAGCTTCTCGCCGAAATTGATGACCAGCAGGCGGTCGGCGATGGACATCAGGGCGTGCACCACGTGCTCGATCCAGATCATCGTCGTGCCCTCGGCCTTGATGCGCTTCAGTTCCGCCACCAGCTCGGCCGCCTCGTGCTCGGTGAGGCCGCCGGCGATCTCGTCGAGGAGCAGCAGCTTCGGCTTGGTGGCCAGCGCGCGGGCCAGCTCCAGGCGCTTGCGGTTGAGCAGCGTGAGGCTGCCCGCCGGCTTGTTGGCGTGGGGCAGCAGGCCGGTCTTGTCGAGGATCTCGGCCGCCGTGTCCCAGGCCTGGCGCTCGCTGAGGCGGGCTCCGAAGCAGGCGGCGGTGACGAGGTTCTCGAAGACCGTCATGTTCCCGAAGGGATGAGGCACCTGGTAGCTGCGCCCGATGCCCGCCCGGCAGCGCTGGTGCGGCCGCAGGGCGGACACGTCCTGCCCCGCGAAGGTGACGCTGCCCGCATCGACGCGCACATCACCGGATATCAAATTGAACAACGTTGTCTTGCCGGCGCCGTTCGGCCCCAGGATGCCGAGCGTCTGGCCCTCCTCGACGGAGAACGAGACATCCCGGGTCACCTTGAGGGTGCCGTAGCTCTTGCTGACGTTGTCGACCCGTAGCAGCACGTCGATCTCCCGGGCCGCGCTCAGAGCGGGAAAACGGCCTTGACCCAGAACGCGGCGCCGTCGGCGCGGTTGCGCACGGCCATCTCGTCCTGGTACTTGGCGGTGATGAACCAGCCCTTGCCGCTGTCGTAGCGCACAGACGGACCGAAAGCGACGGCACGGCCCTTGTTGTTGTCGATAGTGGCGCCGTTCTGCGAATCGTTGGTGAGCTGCTGGTAGTAGTAGCCGCCGACGCCCAGCGTCCAGCCGCCGCCCACGCCCCAGCCGGCGGAGTAGTCGACGATCAGCTCCTTGCCGTCCTTGTAGTCGGTGTCGTCGTTCTTGAAGTTGTAGGTCCACATCGTCTTCAGGTCGGCGTTGAAGCCGTGGGGCTGGATGTAGCTGAAGCCGAGCACGGGCTGCAGCGCCCAGTGGTTGCGGCCGATGTTGGCCACGTCGCCCTTCTTGTAGGCGCCGGTCGGCGCGTAGATGTCGAGGGCCAGCACGCTGTGCAGCTTCTCGGAGAGGTGCCAGCCGAGCACCGGGCCGAAGGTCATGTCACCGAAGCCGGTCTTGCTCTGCTGCACGCCGGAGGCCACGTTCACGTCGAGATTGACGATCGGCAGGATGGCCTGCACGCCCAGCGAGGCGCCCGCCACGACCATCGGCGTCACATACACGACCCGCGGCACGATGGCGTTGGCGGTGACCTTGAAGGTGGACGTCGTGACCACTTCGCCGCCGTTGCCGCGCACCGCGTCGGCGCTGTAGTGCTGGTACCAGGCCATGCCGTACAGGCCCGGCGGCGGCAGTGCGCAGCAGGTGTAGTTCTCGGCGCCCACCGGGTAGATCGTGCCGCCGCCTTCGGTGGCTCCGGCCGCACCGGCCAGGGCTGCCAGCGCAAGTGCAAGGGCTGCGTTCAATTTATTGTTCATGGTCCGACTCCTCCTTTTTTTGGATGTGCGCGCCCCTGCGGGGCGTGACCTAGGTCGCCCGCATTGTCTCGATACGGGTTATGGGTGATGCCGGCTGGGGATCAGCCGTATTTGATGGGCAGCAGCTCGGCCTGAACGGGAATCATCGGGGCCTGGCTGTTATCGACGATCACCAGCTCCAGGCCCTTGCCGCGCTTCTGCCACTGGCCGGCGACCAGCGGGGTCTTGCTGATGTTGGGGACCGGCCCCTTGCGGAAGTCGATATGGCCGACGACGGAGTCGAGGCTGGTGCCGCGGATCGCATTGCGGATCGCTTCCGGGTCCTTGCCGCCGGAACGCTTGAGCACGTCCAGCGCGGTTTCGAACAGGGAGTGCTTGAGGCCCAGCGGCATCGTCCAGGGCTTGCCGCTGGCGGCCATGTAGGCGTCGGCCAGCTGGCGGGCGCTCTGCCCGGTGAGGCTGGACTTGAACGGGTGCGCCGGGCTCCACATCAGCTCGACGGTGAGCCCCTCGGCGCGGTCGCCGAAGGCCGCGACGGCCGCCGGGAACTCGGTTGCCTTGGCCACCGTGACGATCTTCGGGCGGAAGCCCTGCTGGCCGGCCTGGTTCCAGAAGTTGGCGAAATCCGGCGGCGGCACCACGCCAGTCACGATGTCCACGCCAGCGCCCTTGAAGGCCGAGATGAAGGACGAGAAATTGTTGATCGGCGACTGGAAGCGGCCGCGATCCACCACCTTGAAGCCCTTCGAGGCCAGCACCGGCGGGAAGCCCAGCTTGCCGTCGCCCCACGCGTTGCCGTCCTCGTCGTTGGGCCACAGGCCGCCGACCGCCTTGGAGGTGGGGATCTTGCCCCACAGGCTGGAGAAGGTGCCAATGATGTCTTCCAGGCCCCAGAAGAAGTGGTAGGTCCACTCGAAGCCCTGCTTAGGGTCGCCCTTGCGGCCAAAGAAATACGGCTGCCA
The DNA here is from genome assembly GCF_056724105.1 of Zoogloea sp. GDB6. Taxonomy (NCBI): domain Bacteria; kingdom Pseudomonadati; phylum Pseudomonadota; class Betaproteobacteria; order Rhodocyclales; family Zoogloeaceae; genus Zoogloea; species Zoogloea sp. GDB6. The sequence continues at coordinate 3,764,608 of NZ_CM161497.1, forward strand.
CGGGGCATCGTTGGTGATACAGGGCACGCCGTTGAGCTCGCACTGGTCGGCCACAGGGTTGGTGGTGGCCGGCGTGGAGGACGCGATGACCAAATCGACCTTGTCGCGCAGGATCAATTCGGCTGCGGCGGCGCCGGCGCGGTTCGGATTGGACTGGGAGTCCTTATAGACGATCTCCACCGCGTATTTCTTGCCACCGGACACGATGCCGCCGGCCACCGCCTTGCGCACCTGTTCGAGGGTGAAGGCATCGGGTTCCGCAAAGGCGGCCAAGGGGCCGGTCTGCGGGCTCACATAGCCGATCTTGAAGGTCGTCCCGCCGGCTGCACGCACCCACGGCGCGGCCAGCGACGTCGCCGCCACGGCGGCCCCGGACTTGAGGAGGGTGCGGCGAATGTGGTTTACCGTCATTTTTGTCTCCTGATATTTTTTCGTGTCTAATGTTCGCCCCGCCTGCGCCGGTAATTGGCATTGCGAGTGAATTGACGCTTTCTTGATGGCGGATGGGCAGGAATTGCCCGATGCCTGCGGCGAATTCTCGGCCCGGCGAAATAGCACGTCCAATATCGTTTTTGTCTTCAACTATACCGGGGAGGTATAAATGGAGTTGCGCCAGCTAAGGTATTTCGAGGCCGTGGCAAGCACCCTCAATTTCAGCCGTGCTGCCGAACGCCTGCACATCGCGCAACCTCCCCTGTCGCGCCAGATCCAGCAGCTCGAGGAGGAACTCGGCGTCCCGCTGCTCGACCGATCGAGCCGGCCGCTGAAGCTCACCAACGCCGGCAGCTTCTTCTACGACCAGACCGTGCAGGTATTGGCCCGCCTCAAGGAGATCCAGAAGGCCACGCGGCGGATCGGCGCCGGCAGCACGCGCTGGATGGGCATCGGCTTCGTACCGTCGATCCTCTATGGCTTCCTGCCCAACGTGCTGCAGCGCTTCACCACCGAGAACGACAAGCTCGACATCTCCCTGTCCGAGCTGACCTCCGTGCAGCAGGCCGAGGCGCTGAAGGCCGGGCGCATCGACGTGGGCTTCGGCCGCCTGGCGATTCAGGACGAAGGGCTGGAGAACATCGTCCTCACCGAAGAGGCGCTGGTCGTCGCCGTCCCCAGCAACAGCCCGCTGACCCGCGAGGCCTCGATTCCACTCAAACGCCTCGCCGGCGAAGTGCTGGTGCTCTACCCCGCCTCGCCGCGCCCCAGCTTCGCCGACCAAGTGCTGCACCAGTTCAGCGTGCGTGGTTACGAGATCGGCAAGACCTACGAAACCAACGGCCTGCAGACCGCCATCGGCCTCGTCGCAGCCGGCATGGGCGTGACGCTGGTGCCGGAATCCGTGCAGCGCCTGCGCCGCGACGACGTGGCCTACCGCCCCCTCGTCGAGCAGGGCCTGACCTCCCCGCTGATCATGACAATCCGCACCGGCGACACCTCGGCCCACGTCGCCACCTTCCGCGCGATGATCGAGGCCGCGCTGGTCTCGCCGGACGCAAGCTGAGCCGCCACCGGCCCGCCCCTACTATATCTATCAGGTATGGAGAGCAACCCCATCAGTATTTGACGCCATCCTCCTTTGCTTCGACCATTGCAGCATGACGTGGTCGGCACGCCCGGCCCGCCAATAAGAAACATGCGCATCGCATTGCGCGGACGATTTATTCAATACAAATAAATCTGCTGGTCGAACCATTAAAAGGAGGATTCAAATGTCAATGACGGGAGTATTGCGGCCGGGACACTGCCAATTGCGCGTTCTGGACCTGGAGGAGTCGGTCAATTTCTATACCAACGTATTTGGCCTGGTCGAAACGGGACGGGACAAATCGGGTCGCGTCTATTTCAAATGCCATGACGAGCGCGACCACCACAGCTTCATCATCCGCGAAGCCGACCGCGCCGGCATGGACTTCTATGCCTTCAAGGTGCGCGACAAGGCCACGCTGGAAAAGCTCAATTCGGACCTGCGCGCCTACGGCGTGCCGACCGAACGCATTCCGGCCGGCGAACTGCTCGAAACCGGCGAGCGCGTGCGCTTCGAGGTGCCCACCGGCCACCTGATCGAGCTCTACGCGGAAAAGACCGCCGTCGGCGACGGCCTCGGCTATGTGAATCCGGACGTGATCATCGAGAACCGCAAGGGCATCTCGCCGGTGCGCCTCGACCACTGGCAGATCCACGGCGCCGACCTGGATGGCAGCCGCGACCTGTTCGTCAATGTGCTCGGCTTCAGCCTGGTGGAGAAGATCCTCGGCGAAGACGGCAAGACCGACATGGCCGTGTGGCTGAGCTGTTCCACCAAGGCCCACGACATCGCCTTCGTGCGCGACGAGCGCAACAACACGTTGCACCACGCCTCCTTCCTGCTGGAAACCTGGGAGCAGGTGCTGCGCGCCGCCGACCTGATGGGCAAGTACCGCGTCTCCATCGACAACGGCCCGCTGCGCCACGGCATAACCCGCGGCACGACGATCTACTCCTTCGACCCGTCCGGCAACCGCTTGGAAACCTTCTGCGGCGGCTACGACTTCTATCCCGACATGCAGCCCTACACCTGGACCTGGGACGAACTGGGTTCGGCGATCTTCTATCACACCCGCGCCCTCAACGAGCGCTTCCTGACCGTCGTGACCTGACGACGGCGCCGCGGACGGGCTGACGCCCCGACCCGTCCGGCCCTTCCCTCTGTCTGACCGAGCGACGTCCCCGCGCCCAGCGCGGGAGGCGAAGGGCCCGCTCACCCTCTGGAAACGCAAATGGATCTTCAACTCCTTGGCAAACACGCACTGGTGACCGGCTCGACGGCGGGCATCGGTTTCGCCACCGCCCAGCGCCTCGCCGCCGAAGGCGTGGCGGTAACGCTCAATGGACGTACCGCGGCCGGCGTCGACGCCGCCGTCCAGCGCCTGCGCGCCCTCCTCCCCGACGCGCGGGTCGACGGCATCGCCGCCGACCTCGCCGGCCCGGACGGCACCGCCCTTCTGGCGGAACGCTGCGAACACGTGGACATCCTGGTCAACAACCTCGGCATCTACGAGCCGAAGCCTTTCGAGGAAATCAGCGATGCGGACTGGCTGCGCTTCTTCGACGTGAATGTGATGAGCGGCGTGCGCCTGTCCCGCGTCGCCTTTCCGGCCATGAAACGGCGCAGCTTCGGGCGGATCATCTTCGTCTCCAGCGAATCCGGTCTCAATCCGCCGCCCGAGATGATCCATTACGGCATGACCAAGGCCGCCCAGCTGTCCATCGCCCGCGCCCTCGCCGAAGCGAGCAAGGGCAGCGCGGTCACCGTCAATGCGGTCCTCCCCGGCCCGACCCGTACCGAGGGCTCGCGCGCCTTCACCGAACGCCTGGCCCGCGAACAAGGCATCGACGAGGCTCAGGTGGAGCGCAACTATTTCGCCGAGGAGCGCCCTGCTTCGCTGCTCGGCCGCTTCATCGACCCGGCCGAAGTGGCCGCCACCATCACTTACCTATGCAGCCCCCTTGCCGCCGCGACCAACGGTTCATCCGTGCGCGTGGATGGCGGCGTCGTGCGCAGCATCGTTTGACGCACTTTCCCGAGGACATTGCGATGACCCAAAAAATCAAATGCGCCCTGATCGGCCCGGGCAACATCGGCACGGACCTGCTGGCCAAGCTGCAGCGCAGCCCCGTGCTGGAGCCGGTGTGGATGGTCGGCATCGACCCGGAATCGGACGGCCTCAAGCGCGCCCGTGAGATGGGCCTCAAGACCACCGCCGACGGCGTGGACGGCCTGCTGCCCCACGTGCTCGCCGACGGCGTGCAGATCGCCTTCGACGCCACCAGCGCCTACGTGCATGCCGAGAACAGCCGCAAGCTCAACGAACTGGGCGTGCTGATGGTCAACCTGACCCCCGCCGCCATCGGCCCCTACTGCGTGCCGCCGGTGAACCTCAAGCAGCACGTCGGCCAACGGGAAATGAACGTCAACATGGTCACCTGTGGTGGCCAGGCGACGATCCCGATGGTCGCCGCGATCTCCCGCGTGCAGCCAGTGGAGTACGGCGAAATCATCGCCACCGTCTCGTCCAAGAGCGCTGGCCCCGGCACCCGCAAGAACATCGACGAATTCACCCGCACCACCGCCGGCGCGGTCGAGAAGGTCGGCGGCGCCAAGAAAGGCAAGGCCATCATCATCATCAACCCGGCCGAACCCCCGCTGATGATGCGCGACACCGTGCATTGCCTCGTCGAAGGCGAGCCGCAGCAGGACGCGATCCGCGAATCCATTCAGGCCATGATCCAGGAAGTCCAGAAGTACGTGCCGGGCTACCGCCTGGTGAACGGCCCGGTCTTCGACGGCAACCGCGTGTCGGTTTATCTCGAAGTCGAAGGCCTCGGCGACTACCTGCCCAAGTACGCCGGCAACCTCGACATCATGACCGCCGCCGCCGCCCGTACCGCCGAGATGTTCGCCGAGGAAATCCTCGCCGGCCACCTGACCCTTCAACCCGTCACCGCCTAAGGAAAGCACCATGGAACTCAAAGGCAAAAAGATCCGCGTTCATGACATGACCCTGCGGGACGGCATGCACCCCAAGCGTCACCTGATGAGCCTCGAGCAGATGAAGAGCATCGCCACCGGCCTCGACGCCGCCGGCGTGCCGCTGATCGAAGTCACCCACGGCGACGGCCTCGGGGGCAGCTCGGTGAACTACGGCTTCCCGGCCCACACCGACGAGGAATACCTGTCCACCGTCATCCCGCTGATGAAGCAGGCCAAGGTCTCGGCGCTGCTGCTGCCGGGCATCGGCACTGTCGATCACCTGAAGATGGCCAAGGAGCTGGGCGTGTCGACGATCCGCGTCGCGACCCACTGCACCGAGGCCGATGTGTCCGAACAGCACATCACGATGGCCCGCAAGCTCGACATGGACACCGTCGGCTTCCTGATGATGGCCCACATGAACAGCCCCGAAGGGCTGGTCAAGCAGGCCAAGCTGATGGAGAGCTACGGCGCCAACTGCATCTACGTGACCGACTCGGCCGGCCACCTGCTGCCCGACACCGTCAAGGCCCGCCTCAGCGCGGTGCGTGAAGCGCTGAAGCCGGAGACCGAGCTGGGTTTCCACGGCCACCACAACCTGGCGATGGGCGTGGCCAACAGCATCGCCGCCATCGAAGTGGGCGCCACGCGCATCGACGCGGCCGCCGCCGGCCTGGGTGCCGGGGCTGGCAACACGCCGATGGAAGTGCTGATCGCCGTGTGCAGCCTGATGGGCATCGAGACCGGCGTGGATGTTGCGAAGATCACCGACGTGGCCGAAGACCTGGTGGTGCCGATCATGGACTTCCCGATCCGCATCGACCGCGACGCACTGACCCTTGGCTACGCCGGCGTGTATGGCTCCTTCCTGCTGTTCGCCAAGCGCGCGTCCAAGAAGTACGGCGTGCCGGCCCGCGACATCCTGGTCGAGCTGGGCCGTCGTGGCATGGTCGGCGGGCAGGAGGACATGATCGAAGACACGGCCATCACGATGGCGCGCGAGCGGGGGCTTGCAGCATGAAACTCGATACCAAGACCATCGCCCAACTGGCGGAACACCTGGAAAACTGCCAGCTGGAAGCCCGCGACACACCGAAGATCACTGACCAGCATCCGGACATGGACTGGGACGATGCCTACGCGATCCAGCGGGAAATCCTCCGCCGCAAGCTCGGGCGCGGCCGCCGCGTGATCGGCCTGAAGGCCGGCCTCACCTCCCACGCCAAGATGAAGCAGATGGGCGTCACCAGCCCGGTCTTCGGCTTCATGACCGACGACTACGTGGTGCCGGACTGCGGCGAAGTGAAGGTTGCCGAGCTGATCCACCCCAAGGTCGAGCCGGAAATCGCCTTCGTGCTCAAGCACCCCCTGCGCGGCCCCGGCTGCCATGTGGGCGCCGTGCTGGCCGCCACCGAATACCTGTTGCCGGGCGTCGAAGTCATCGACAGCCGCTACCAGGACTTCAAGTTCGACCTGAAGAGCGTGATCGCCGACAACACCTCGGCCAGCCGCTTCGTGGTCGGCGGCGTACCGACGGCAGCGACCGGCATCGACCTGGCCACCCTCGGCGTCGTCATGGAGAAGAACGGCGAGCCCGTCGCCATGGGCGTCGGCGCCGCAGTGCTGGGCAACCCGGCCTCTGCCGTGGCGATGCTCGCCAACCACCTGGCAAACCACGGCGAAGAAATCCCCGCCGGCGCCGTCGTGCTCTCCGGCGGCATCACCGAGGCCGTGGCCGTGGCTGCCGGTGACACCGTCACGCTGCGGGTCCATGGTATGGGCTCCACGACCCTGCGCTTCGTTTGATCCCCCCCACCGAGAAAAGGAAGACAGCAATGCCGTTCGCACAAATCTACATGATCGAAGGCCGCAACGAAGAACAGAAGCGGGCCGTCATCGAGAAGGTCAGCCAGGCGCTGGTGGAAGCCACCGGCGCGCCGAAGGAGGCGATCCGCGTCTGGATCTCGGAAGTACCCAAGACCAACTGGGGCATCGCCGGGCAGACGGCGAAGGATCTGGGTCGCTGACCCTTCCCTCCCCAAGCGCGAAGACGTGGCGGCCGACTCCCCGGCCGCCACAGGCATATCCGGCGTCAGGCCCCGAAGGCCGGGACAACAAGCACGGGACAAGGCTCCACCCCGAAGAGCCTCCCGGAAACAACACTCCATACGGAGGAGACCATGGCGGAACGCCATTCCATCCACCTCGCCAATACCGACGAGCGCTACCCCTGCGCCGAGAGTCAGGACATCCTGCGGGCCATGGAAGTCCTCGGCCGCAAGGGCATTCCCGTTGGCTGCCGCGGCGGCGGATGCGGCATCTGCAAGGTGCGCATCACCCACGGCCCCTATGAAATCCGGAAGATGAGCCGGGCCTTCGTCAGCGAGCGCGAGGAAGACTCAGGCGTCGTCCTCGCCTGCCGCGTCTTTCCGCGCGGCGATCTGCGCCTGGATGCGCTGGACGTGCTCGCCCGCTGCGTGGAACGCAAGGCGAAGGCTGGAGCCTCGGGTTAACACGCCTTTTTCCAGATCCCTGCGCCAAAGCATGGCACCCTGCTGCGCACAGCAAAAAGGCCCAAGCTTACGCTTGGGCCTTTTTACGAATTCTTGTGGTGGAGGGGGAAGGATTCGAACCTTCGAAGGCAGTGCCGTCAGATTTACAGTCTGATCCCTTTGACCGCTCGGGAACCCCTCCACGGGATGCTGCTGATTTGAAGTACCATCAAGCAAGTCTTGTTGGCACTCTTTGAAACTTTGGTGGCCGAATGCCTATCGAACCACCTAAAAAAACTCTTTTAAAACAGCGGCTCTGCAGAGCCGCCAAAACCAGTTGCCCCCAGAGTTGCCCCCTCGACTACTGGCTGCTCGGGACAAAGCTACTTGCCCCTGCATTTGAGGACGCGAATTATAGCGGCTTATACGTGGTCAAGCAACTGCATCAGGTCGGCAGGATGCTTCATCAGGTGGTAGCTCCAGTTGCCGAAGCGCCCATCGCGGTTCACTGCTTCGCACCATCGCTTGGCTGCCGCCGCCTTCACGAGCGCATCGTCTATCACTTGCCCCTTGAGCTCCACCACCAGCTTTTCTCCAGATACCAACTCCACGATGAAATCAGGCAGATAGCTCCGCTTGGTTCCATCCTTCCGATACGGAACGATGAAGCCGAGATGGTCGTTCTTGACCCAGGCGCGAACTTGGTTGTGGGTATCGAGGCAGTAGGCTGCGCTCTGCTCCCACTGCCTGGTATCGGCCACCATCGCGTTCAAGTGGCTGCGAGTCACCGGCCATAGGTCGCGCCCGGTGGCGAACTCAACATAGCGGGTGGAGCGCATCCCTGCGGTTCCTGCCGCGATGATGGGTCGCTCCTGCGCCTGTCCGCTCTCATCGACAGCCTGCAGATTGTCGATAATGCGGCCCACCGCCTTACCGAAGTAAGGGTTCAGGGCTACATCCTGAGTAGCGCGGTTGCCCTTGCAGTTGAGCTTGGTGGCGAGGAACCGTTGAGCGTAAGCCAGAAGTTGAGGGAAGAGGCGATGGGTCGGGATGCCATCGCCTTTATCGCGTTGCCACTGTTTGACCAGCGTGCTCGCCAGGTTGAAAGCCACCTGCTGCACCCGGATGCGCTCACGCCACGCCTCCAGCGTCACCAGCTCTGCCGCGCCGGGGCCGTAAGCCGCGAGGCTGCCATCGGCTCCCGCCAAGCCCTTCATCAGCGTCGAGTCTGGCACTTCGAGTGGGTCCAGCGTCAGCGTCGGCACTTTCGACCAATCCAGCGAGACACGGGTAATGCCAGGGTCCGCATAGCCCTCCACTACAGGGAAGGTGATTTCAAAGTCGGCCTTGGCCGGGTCCGCGTAAATCTGGTTCGACGGCGGCGTCGGTGGCGGTGCCGTGCCGCCTTCTACCTTGAACGGAATCAACTCAAAGGGCACGCCGAACACCTTGGCGGTTTCCTCCCGAAAGAAGCCGGTGGCCTCGTCGATGGCATAGGACGTGCGGCGCAGCGCCCGTCCCACGACCTGTTCACACAGCAACTGAGAACCAAACGGGCGCAGGCCAACGATGTGCGTCACCGTCGTGCAGTCCCACCCTTCCGAGAGCATCGCCACGCTGATGATACAGCGCACATCCCGGCCGGGAGGAACGCTTGCGTCGATGGTCATCAAGCCGCTGTCGTCAGCGTCGTCCAGCGCCTTGCGATTGTGCTTCTCGACCAGCGCCTCGTATTCTTCGGGGACGTGACCACCCGGCCAGGCCGTCTTGCCGATGGTTTCCAGCACGAAGCGCAGACGCCGTGCCTCGTCGCTACCGCTGGCACCCGAAGCAATGTCTTCGGCAACCTTGCTGTCCACCCGGATGGTGTTCTCGTGGCCGGGCTTGTTACGGAACTCGGCCGGTGACTGGCCGTAGTCCGAGTTCCCGTTCGCCAGCCATTCATACAACTCCTTGGCCAGGGCCGTATCGCGGCACACGACGATGAACACGGGCGGCACATCGCTCTTGCGGAAGCCCTCCTTGAACTGGGCTTTCCACACATCCAGCGTTTTGCGCCACTCATCGGCAAGCTGCGTGACCGGGGTGGTCGCATAGCGCATCACCATCTCCGGCGAGAGCTTCCCCTTGCCCCCGCCGTCTTGCTCAATACGCTCCTGCACCCAGCGCCACACGTTGAAGTAGGCTGGGGTCTCGTTGCCAGTAACGTCCTGGGTCGGCAACTGCGGGATTTTTACCAGCCCGGCTTCGATACCCTCCAGCAGGCTGAAATCCGACACCACCCAAGGAAACGGCCTCCCAACCTCGTTGCCCGACCCCTGGATGTAAAACGGGGTCGCAGACAGGTCGATGCACAGACGCACGCCATTCCTGCTTCCGTTCAATGCCTTGTTGATGCGGTCCAGCCCCTCAATCCAGACAGTGGCTTCGCGTGCATCCGCGTCGGCAGTCTCCTCGTCCAGCGCGTATTCGTCATCGGGCTCGGCCTTGCCGCGCCGGTAGGCATGATGGGCCTCATCGTTCATCACCATGATGGCAGCGCTGCGCCCCTTGCGGTTGCCCAGCACGCGGCGCAGAAAGGCCGTATCGCTCTCGTAGTATTTGGTCTCCTTGACGTCGAAAGCGGTCAGGGTGCCGTGACGGTCCTTCACCTCGCTGACAATGTCGAAAGCTCCAGTCAGCGCCTGTTGGCGGATGTCGGCCTCGGTCAGTTGGTCCCGGCCGCCCAGCTTCACCGTTCTCCGCTTCTCGACCGGGATACCCCGCTTCACCACCCTGGCAGAAGTCCCATTCACGTCCGACAGCTCGCGGCGTTCGAGATTGTGCCAGTTGGTCACGAACACCTCGCCTCGCCGCAGCTCAGCCATGCGATGCAGCGGCACCAGCTCGCGGGTGCGATACAGGCTGATTTCGTCCAGATTCGGGTCGAGTTCGCGCAGGCGGTCGCGGATGGTGACGTTCGGGCAGACGATGAGCACCGTATCCGAGTAAGCCGGATTCGTGGAGTCGGCGACCTTGTTCAGTATCGACCAGGCGGCGAGCATGCCCATCACAGTGCTCTTGCCCGACCCGGTGCACATCTTCACCGCGTAGCGGATGAATGCCTTGTAGCCAGCGTTTTTGGCCTCATCGCCCGGCTCGTCGGTCGGGATGCGGACACCCTGCTTGAGGTCGTCCGGTCCCTCCACGAGGAACAATACGGTTTCGACCGCCTCCAGCTGGGCGAAGAACAGCCGCTGCTTGCGGTCGGGGGACCGCCACAGCGCAATCAGCTCCTTCGTGACCTTGGTCGCCCCGTTGTAGTCACGGGCGCGCCACTCCTTCAGCCGCTGACGGATGAGATTGGCGGTATCGAGCAGGTATTCGTTGCCTTTGGCGTCTTGTTCGAAGAGTGCGGTCTGCTTCTTGGCCTTCCTGCCTCGGCCAGAATGTTCTGGCACCCGGAAGAAGTAGCTAGCCGGCCGACGGCCGTCGCGCTTCTGCGGTGCTTGGCCTTCCTCGATGTGCCAATGGAACCTTGGTTCGTCAAACGGGGAATTGATGATGGGTTCTTCGACGGCGTTGATTTGTGACATATCAACTCCTGTCGTTAGGAAGGGGGCGAGCTACAGCCGCTGTTTTTTCATCCAGAGCGATAGTCAGTGCTGGCTTTTGCGACCGTAAGAGCACATTTCCACCAATAAATGTAGGAAAAAAATCATACAAAATCGGTGTCGATAGCGCACAACAAACGACGCAAATACGATATTTTTCGTGATGCTCACGGAGCCTCTTATATTCATTCGGTGTTAGCTCGAAGCTTACCGAAGAGCATGATATTCCTTTGACCTCCACATACAATTCATCGCGCGTCCCCTTGTCGATGATTAAATCCCAACCGAGATTCTCGCTTTCAACGGACTCGATACTGGATTTCGGATTTTTATTCTTGTAGTACGCCAACACCTCGGCCACAGCAGCGCGTTCAACGTTCGCATTGTGTTCAGGGTCGGAGAAGTTTGAACGGCTTGAAAAACCTGGGCCAAGATTTAAATCTGCTGAGCCTGCAGCACTCCTGTTGTCCATGTACTGACGCAGCTTTTCAACGAAATCGGAAACTCTCTCTTCCTTTAAATTCATCAATGGGTACCATACGTGCGCAGTGCCCATAAAGCCTTTGCTCCCATAATTTATTTCAAAGTCACGCTCATTCTCAGGCAACAAAGTCACCGACTCAGCACACCCCTTCACAAGATAGGGAAGTGACTCTGTATCAAGGCCTGGAATAGAGTCATCATTTCGTTCAAAATAACGCTTATGGAATAAGGTCGAGTTTCTGTACCAGCCGACAACTACCACACCTTTTTTTGGATGCGGCGCAACGAAAACCACATCCACGTTTTCAAGGCTTTCTCCGATAACCCATTTTTTCTTACTTCCTTGAATCTTCGACAGGTCAAGCCCCGCGGAATCGGGAGTGGTTCCGTATCCGTAATATGTTCCGTTGTAAGATTTGAAATTCAAGACCTCAGCACCTGTAGCATGGTCCTTGATAAATTTCGCATCGCTATGAATATCAGCAGGGCCATCGTAGCGGTCCATGTAGCCAATACGAAGAACAACAATAGGATTTGGCATTACGCGCTTACCTCCAGCACCCGCATAAGCTCATTGCCCCGCTCATCAATTACCTTCACTGCAATGCGCCGCCGCTCGCCCAACACAAAAGGCTCGCTGGTAGTGCCTGCTAGATGCGACCACACGGATTCATCGAAGCTGGCTTTCAGGGACTTCTGCAAGTTGTCCCAGGCGCTGGTCTTGGGGAAGAACACCTGGGTAGCCTGGAAGGAGCCCGTGGGGTCGTAATCGGTGTCGAGCATCCAGCACGGCAGGTTCTCCCCCTCAATGGACTCCTGTTCCATGTTGGCGGGGTTGAACACGTCTAGGCCTTTCACCTCGACGCGATACAGCGCCTCGCCAGCGCCGTTCCTCTCGGCGAGCTTGGTCAGCCTCACATCTGGCAAGCCGGTCACCGAGAAGATTTCGGAGGCTCGGGTGGTCTTGAGCAGGTCGCTCATGGCCACGTCCGGGGTAACGGCGACATAGGTGCAGTGGATGCGCAGCTTGGGGTTGCCGTCCTTGTTGCGCTCCTCGATGAGCTCCCGCGCCTTGGCCTGGATGGCAAAAGCGAAGAAGTACAGATGGTCGTAGCGCAGGAAGTGGGCTTCGCGCGCCGCCTCGAACACCATGTCGGCCGAGACCGCGCCGGATTCGGGGCCGAAGACGATGGCGATGCGCTTACCCTCCGCATCGGCCGCTTCCGCGTGCAGGATGTCGCCGTCGCTGTTGCGGCGAACCTGCTCGAGCACCAGTTCCTGATTGCCGGGCAAACGCAGGGTCTTGGACTGGCGCAAGACCTGGGTCATGCGTTCGATGTGGGTTGCAGCATCACTGTAGACGGCCTGGGCCTCACGCACGGCCTGAACCGAATCGTAATCTGCCGGTTCGTCGTCCACGCCGGTTTCATCAAGCGTCTGGGCTGGCGCGATAGTCGCCTCAACGACGAAGGGCCCAGCTACCCGCACCACGTCCTTCCTTTTTTCCGGCCGGTCTACTAGGACTTCCATCACAGGTTGCTCATCGTTGGCGATGGACTTCAGAGTGACGTGGGGTACCAGCCCGCCTACTTCTTCGCCTCTCCGGTTCTGCTGGCGCTTATAGACGAATCCGCCGGCCGGCCCGAGCTTAGAGTCTTTTAGGTCGTAATAAGGGAAGGTCGCAGTCAACATGCGCTGACGAGCCAAGGCCAAAGGCACCCGCGAAGTGTCACAGGTAATCCAACGTCTGCCCCATTGTTCGGCGACATAAGCTGTAGTGCCTGAACCACATGTCGGGTCAAAAACTAAATCCCCGGGGTCAGTGCACATTAACAAGCACTTTTGGACCTGCCGCGTAGAAGTTTGAACGACATATACTTTTTCATATGAAGTACTCGCCGACCCTCCATCCGTCCAAATATTTGTCATCGTCATCAGAGGGTTGTCATCATAGTACGCCACAAAATACGGCAACTGCCCCATCTGAATTAGTCGATTCTTCTCTTTTAACCTCTCAATTCCATTTCTATTTGTTCGCCAACTTCTTCGCTGAGCAGATATAGCCTTCCCATTTAGTTCAAAGGGAAAAGTACAGGTGGGCGTAAATCCAGAGGAAAGCATTCCCTGAGGGCAGAAAAGCTTCCAATCCTCTGGCAAAGATTCGATATTATCAAGTTCGTCTTTGGTTAGCCTGCGACGCTCACCGTTTGGGAGCTCCACCCAGTCATATCTAGATTCCGCACCTTTTTCTTTCTTGTCAAAAATAGGTCGAAATTTTATTTTCTGAATATCTTTAGCAAACCAGAGGATATAGTCAGCAACATTCGCCATCCCACCGGTTCCGAGGGGCGACAACTTCTTTAAAGTGATAAGAGAAAAGAAGTTGTCCGAGCCAAAAACCTCATCAAGCAGCTCTTTGACATGATGCAAATTTGTGTCGGAAATCTGAACAAATATGCTGCCGCTCTCAGTCAACAACTCTTTCGCTAGAATCAAACGGTCGCGAAGATAAGTGAGATAAGAGTGCAGACCCAACTCCCATGTGTCCCGATAGGCTTTTACCATCTCAGGCTCACGAGTCATCTCATCATCAACGCCGTGCTTTACGTCTTTCCTACGAACAAATGGTTGAAAATTTGACCCAAATTTTACGCCGTAAGGAGGGTCGAAATAAACCATTTGAACCTGCCCTCCCAAGCCCTCGAACTCCAGCATTGAGTTCATGACTTGCAAGCTGTCACCCAGAATCATGCGGTTGCGCCACGGCCCCTTATGCTCGTAGGCATCAAGCCGGTCGGTGACGTCCAGTTGCGGGTCGCCGAACAGGTCGAGGGTTGTGCCCTTGGCCTTGCGGCTCTTGATGCCATCGAGAATGGCCTTCGTCGAGTGGTTCTCATGGACGAACAGCGGCGTGGTCGGCACGCTGAGTTGATGCCGCTCCGCCTTTCCAGCCCAGTTCAGGAAGGGCTTAGAAAGCGCTTGCAGCAGCCCGGCCGCAGCCTTGAGGGACTGCACCTGCACCCCGCCGCCCTGCCAAACCTGCGGAGCCGCGAAGACGGCCGCCTCGCCTTCATCCGCGCAACGGGCAACCAGGCCAATCAGCCATTCGCCGAGTTCACGTTCGCGGTTCTCGTCCCAGGACAGCGCCGGGTCGAGACTGGAATCGTAGCTGTAGACCCGATTCGGCCTCTTTATGCTGAACTGGTCCTGTACGCCCACATCCGGGCGTTGCACCGCTTCTTGTTTGTGTTCGTACCGCTGGGCTGACGAGTCGTTCACCGGGGCTCCCTGTTCCGTGGCTTGTTATTCGAACAATCTGAAATGATAGCGCCTTGATGTTGAATGGTCATTCATTCAACATGACGAGGTGCTCGCCTTGGGTCGGTCAGCCTCCGGCCCAAGACCGCGCCTGACATTAGTGAAGCTTGACGACACCCGACGGCAGCAGCCAGCGCAACAGCCAGCGGCGCCAAGCGGGCAGCATTTCCAGCCACTCGGGGGCCACGTCCAGTTGCGCTTCTGCAGTATCTGGATGAGCGACACTGGATTTTGGCAGGAGTTCAGCAAGCACGGCATCAGCCGGCTCGCCGGCCTTCGTCCTGGCAGCCAAGGTTTTCAGCATCGGGTGCAGTTCGATGGGGGCAGTGATACTCAATTGTTTGAATCCCAGTTGCTCCGCCTGCTCCCGGCAGCGTCGAACTCGCTCAGCACCAGCCGTGCTGGCTTTCTTTTTCTCGTCAGGCACCCACGCGCGGACGGGTTTCAAGCCAAGTCCGCGGGCAGCGTCGGCGACGTCAAGGGGCTTGTCACCACCGAGGGTATCGAGGGTGGGGGTGGAAATGGGGTCGGTCATCATCTGCTCCGTTACATGAAAGGGTTACATGTACGTATAGGAATGCCGACCCCATTTTTTCATCGTAACTTAGAGATTATTTTCCAAGTCCGACGACGACCAGGGGTTGCTGTGGCCGTAAGGGTTGCCGCCTACATCGACACCGCCGATGTCATCGCCGGTCATTGGAAGGCCGGTGGCCGGGTTGATGGGATTGCAGGACATGGTTCTTCTCCTTTCAGGGTAAAGAGTGACCCGCCGACTGTCGGCGGGGTGGAGGGAAATCAGTCTTCGTTCGGTAGCAAGATGGTGACGACCGGCTCGCCGGCATCGCCGGGGCCAATGTGCATATGAAGCGTCGTTAGCCGGGGCCGAGTGGCACGCCCACCGCGCGGAATCCGGTAGAGCTGAAAGGGAACGCGGTTCCCCTGGGCTTTGCGCGCGGTAATCGCGGCCATCCACGCGACGTCCCAAAGCCTGCCGGTTTCGTCTTGGCGAGTTTGGCGCTGGCTATCCGCCTCGCTCCACTCCACACAATCCGCCCACGCGGCGGCGGTCATTGCTACCGGAAGGCAAAAACCTGCTTCACGGGCCGTTTCTGTCACGTCGACCAACGTGCCATCGGCTATCGCGTCGGCCCTTGTGTACGCGTAAATCACGTTGCCGAAGAGGGATTCGAGTCTGTCGGTAGTGGTCATGGTGTTGCTCCTTTCAAACCTGCTGGGTTCCAAGATTCCGAGCCCCCGTACTGGCCTTGCCGGCTGGGCGTAAGGGGTAGTTGCTGCTTTCCGCTGTACTTCCTGAGTTCGTCGCCCTGCGACTGCTGCACCCAGGCCAGAGGGGCAGCCAGCAAGAGCGCTGCCGAGGCCGCAGCCCGCAAGGGAACGGGCGAAGGAGCGCACACGTGCCGCAGGCTCTTGCGGGTTGGCCGGCCTGGGTGAAGGTCGCCGTTGATGGGCGTCGGACTCGGGAGGCGGAAGGCTCATCTCATGCGCCGAGGCCGGTTGTCGCGGCAACCAAGCCGCGACACCTCGCACGGTCTGGCAACAGTCCGTGCCATTACACAAGAGCTGAGAATTGTCTATTTATGGCGGCCAATAACCAGCAAATATAGATGCTCAGGATTTTTGGCGGGTTGATATTCTGATTGCACTGACTCCGAAATGCACAGCATGTACAGCATGGTTTATTAAGCCGTGCATATGGAGCTGTATTTTTAATATAAATAGGAGCACTTGTATGAATAACGACAACCTGGATTCTGTGTCCAAAGCTTACCGCGATATAACGTTACTGCTGAGTGGAGAGCCCGATAACGATGCGACGGAAGTTCTGCGAGATATCGTGCTACGTGAGTTAGCACACCCAACTCTCGACGATGAGCCCGCAGAAAACATGGAGGAGGCCATTCGGCGTGTAGCGAACAACCTCTCCGCTGATGCAACGAATGGCAAGTTTGGTGCAGTTAACGTGTATGAAAATGGTTTCGTTGAGTACTTCATCGGCCATGACGGCACTTGGATGAGCCCGAGAGATTTGCTTAATGCTGCGCTGGATGGAGGTGGCTGCCCCCGCTGGTATGAGGACGATTGGATTATGGACAACACAACCGGTGAATCCAGGGGCGCTCGTCAAGCGGCTATCGAAGCAGAAGAGGAGGCAGAATGGCGAGCCTGCTCTCGTCGTTGAATTCAGCTGCACCAACTAACTCAACACACTTCTGCCGCATCTAACTGCAGCCTTCCAAAAGGATTTTATTATGACCTCGTACACTGTTTGCTCGGATGCTTATATCGGTTTTGACGCGATTAACCATTCCCTGAGGGATGCAATAGGTATTGATGTGGATGATGTTATTTTCCGCGCCGACCGCCTTTTTGATGCGGACCCCCGCACGGCGAACCTTATTTGGCGGCCGGAATTATCTGAAATTCACACCGTAAACTTCAATGAGGAAGCAGAGGATGACTGGTTTCCAGAAGATTTTGACCCCGCTGAGTTTGTCAAAGAATGCCTAAAGATGGCTTACGAAGAGGCCTGCTACGAATAAGCTTACCGGGGGCACGGAAGTCCGTGCCCCCGATTTCATCCTTTCCGGTCTTGGCATTGGGAGAGCGTTTGCTTTCCATCGCGCTTCGTCTGAGTTCGCTTCCTTGGCATAACACCCCAGCCAACAGACCAGACTGCAAGGGCGTAGCCGAAGCCGTAGCCCATCAGGGAGCAGATGCAGGAGAGTTCCCTGCGCCGACACCAGTGGTCGCGGCTCCTCCGCTGCGACAACTCGCACGGTCTGGCAACAGTCCGTGCCACGACAGCGGCAAGCCATCGGCGCGCAGTCGCTGGGCAACAGCCGAGCGACGCAGGGGAGCCACGACGGGAACGAAGGACATGGCGTGGGGCCAGGGCACTGCTGCCCGCCGCCCCTGGAGGTGCGTCCGCCCCCAGCGGACCGCCGGAAGGCGGGGGGAGCCGCAAGGCACGGCCCGGCAGGTCGCAGACCGTCGCCGAGGTCGAAGCGCCCCCAAGGGTGCTGGTGACGCAGAGGGGGGCGTAGCCCCGGCGCCCCAAGCCGCAGGCGCGGGAAACCTGGTCAAGTCGTGCAAAGCAACGACCGAAGGCCCGGCCGGAGCCCGCGGCGCGTCCAGCGACGAGGGTTGAGCGGGTTTCCCGCGCCTGGAACGGTGCGCGAAGCGGACCGTGGAAGGTGTGGGGCGCCCCCGTTGTTTGGGACACGGGCGACGTCCAGGAGCCCGAGCAGCCGGGCTTTCGTCCAGAAAGCGGAAAGGCTGCGGTGGACCTCAGCCGCAGCGCGGCTGTTCGTTTCCCTGTTCATCCCCTGTCGCAGCGGCACACGAACAGGGGGGACGTCGCTATACGAGTTATCTACACAACAGGGAGATAACTCGTGACAGAGAGAGACGGACGAGCAATTGCTCGGGAGAACGACATCAAGGTGCTGCGAGCCTTGCACCGCTTCGGCTGGCTGCGTACCCGTGACATCGCGGCGCTAGTCTGGCTGCGCTGGGCAAGAAGTCCAGCAGGCGAGCCGGACCTGAAGCCACCCGCGTCGACCGCCGCGGGCCTGCGAATGGCCCAGAGGACGCTGAAGCGCCTGCGCGACCAGCGGCTCGTGCTGAGCAGCCGCGCGCCCGACGGCAGCGTGATTTACGCGCTAGCCGAGGCGGGTGCTCGCGCGCTCCAGCAAATCGGCATCGCGGCGGTCACGGGCAAGGACATGGTGCGCAACTTCAGTTCTGCGCATTTCCGCCACAGATGCATAGCTAACGAGATTGCAGTCGGGGGTATTGTGGCCGGCTTCCGGGTATCCACGGAGCGGGAGATTGCCCAAGGGCTTTGGCTTGGTGGCGAGCAAGGCATCACAGGCAAGAAGCCCGATGTGTTGATTCGCGCCACCAATGCAGTCTGGTGGGTCGAGGTCGAGCGGTCGCGGAAGAATGCCAAGGACTATGCGCGCTTGTTGCAATGGCTGGGTACTGTGGCGCAGGACGCCTTTCGCTCAACCGGCCCCATGCTGTTGGGCGAGAAGGTGCGCTGGGGGAAGGTAGTTTTCATCTGCACGCCAGTGTTCCAAGCGAAGCTGACCCGCGACCTGGCTGCTACGGGCTGGAAAAAAATTCACCTCGACACCCTCTTGTCTTTCAAAACGTCGCTATACAGATTCGAGGACATATCATTTTCATAATCAAGGGCATGGGGAGCGGCTTGGGTCGGCACCGCTCTGCACGTTATTTTCTCATCACGGTAAAAATCAAGCCGTGAGGCAAGGGGGACGCGTCGCCGGCCCCCTCTTGTTTTTTATGGGTCCGAATGCGTTAACGCACCCCCCGCTTTGGGCGGGTGGGCGCTGTTATCTGATATGGCTTTTGTCTCACTCGCTCATCTACTCGGGCACAAGCAGACCGCTTTTCCGGCGGCGGTAGTATGTCGCCCGACTGATGCCTTGCTCCGCCCAAGGCTCGCCGTGTTCGGTTGTGGTAGCGGGGCGGCCGCCGCGCTTGCCGCGTGCAGACTGGACGGCGGAGAAGGCCGCGTCGCTGAAGTTCCGCCAGGTCCACCGGGCGATGCTCTTGGCGACAGCCTTCACCTCGTTGAAGGCAAGCGGCACAGGGAAGGCGTTGAGCCGCTCAGCTTGGCCGATTACGGCCCGAAGCCACTGGTCTGCGGTCGCGTCATTCCGCTTGTACTGGCGCAGCCACTGATAGGCCCAGGCACGCAGTTCGTCGAACAAGGTGCAGTTGCGGCCAAGTCCCAGCGCCTCACGCTGTGGTCGGTGTTTGGGCAGATTGACGTACTCGGCCAGTTCCCCAAGCTCGTAGAGGTGCTGCACCCAGAGCGCCCGCCAAGCATCGTGAAACGGGTTCTTGGCGATGAGGCCCGCGTAGCCAGGGTCAGCGCAGAGCTTCACGAGGAAGGCCGCCTGGACGGCCGCTGCGTAGCGGATTGGGGCGTCTCGCGCGGCATCGCTCATCCCGACCGGGGTCGTCAGGCCGTAGAACAAATGCGCATGGCCGTTTTCCGGGTTGCTGACAGTCAGTGTGGGCGGCGGCAGATTGGCCTTTTCCCAGGCGAAGGCTGCACCGGAGTAGTCAAGGTCAAAGACCAGCCAGGCCGCTTCGAGCGGCGCGTTCGGCTGAAGGTGCCGGTGTTGCAGTGCAGTGGCAGTCGGGCGGATGACCAGACCATGGGAAAGGTCGTCGGAACAGTAGGGCCGGCGTGGAAGCCGGGTTTGAAAGATTGTGGATGTATCCATCGGGGCTTGCGCCCCGGCAGTGCGTTACTTCAAATATGTCCTTGTGCTGCAAAATCCCCGATGGTTGTCCTCTTGCGCAGGCCGGGGCTCTCCTGGTTAGGTGGAAAGTAGGCGTGCCCCGCCGACTGCCCTGCTCTTGGGCGCGGTCATCGGCAGTTGCACGAGTGAGAACCGGCCGCCGGGTCCGCGCTTGAGCCAGCAGCGGGGGCGAGGCGACAGGTAGTTCGTTTTGGCGAAATCGAGGGCGACGTACTGCGGGCGCTCGGCTTCGGAAATCATGTGCTGGTCGGCGGTCTTCTCGTCCAGCCTCGAGAGATTGAGCTGCCACCGGGCGCCATCGACCAAGGCGCTAGAGCCACGCGCTGCGTTCTGCGAGGACGTATCCGCGGCAGATGCCCGGTTGGCGTGGTGCAGACCGACCACGGCCGCTCCCGTCGCCTTGGCAAGCTGCTCCATGGCGACGACGAATCGGGTCATATCCGAGCTGTTGTTCTCGTCGCCACCGTGCATCCGGCGCAGTGGGTCGATGATGATGAGGCGCGCCCCTTGCGCCACCGCCCGCAGCTCGTCGTAGAGCGCGGTCGGTCGGCCGCCGTCAAGCAGAGTGCAGGACTCGCCGGCCATTGGCAGGAGCACGAGATTGTCGTAAAGGCTGGGGTCGCCCTGCTCGTCCAGTCGAAGCAGACTGCGGATGCGCTCAGCAAGTAGGCGGTCGGATTCCTCACCAGCCAGGAAGACCACTCTTCCAGGCTGGCAGGCTGGGAAAAGCCCGCCGGCCACCGGGCGCCCGAGGGCCAGGGAGGCAGCGACGTCCAAGGCGAGTTGTGATTTGCCTGTCGCGCCAGGCGCAACGACAAGGCCGAAGGTGCCCGGTAGCAAGCCTGGTAGAACGAAATCGAGGGGTGGCAGTTGGGCTGTCAGCGCCCAAGTCAGGTCCAGTGAGCGGAGGGGCATCTGATACTCCCGCTCAGTGCACATGCGCGGCGCGATAGCCGACCGGGTCGGCCATCCACTTGCGCACCTCGGTGGTCGGCCAGGCTGTGGTTCGCTCGGAGAGTTTGACAGGCTGCGGGAACGTACCGTCCTTCACGCGCCGCCAAAGCGTTGCGCGGGAAAACGGGAGAAGACCGGCTGCGTTCTTCTTGGCGTCACCGACCAGTTGCTTTTCTCTCAGAAAAGCAGTTTCCTGGAGAAGATTAGGGAGTTCATACGTCATCACTAAGACCATTCTTGAGTTGCGGTCTAAGGTATAGAGACGAGAAGCTCCGTATCGAGACGATTTTCGATGATATATTTAAATAATAAATCTCAGTAAGATAGTTATTTTCAATCAATCTCTTCCGGCGGCGCCCGAAGTTTATCGAGATAGTCCGACCACGCTTGCATCATCTGGCGACGTCCATCAAGGTGGGCCGTGCGGTTGTACGCCCGCCCGTTGGCGTCTCGCACTGCGTGCGCAAGCTGATGCTCAATCCATTCGACGCGATACCCCAGCACTTCATCCAGCACCGTGCGGGCCATAGCCCGGAAACCATGGGCAGTGATGTCGTCTTTGGTGGAATATCCGAGAGTACGAAGCGCTTTGTTGATGGTCCCATCCGATAGCGGCTTGCCAGGTCGCTGCCCCTTGAAGACATACACCCCCTCCCCCGTTAGCGGTCGCAGTTCTTCTAGGATTTCGAGAACCTGCCGGGACAGCGGAACGATGTGGGGCAACTTCATCTTCATTCGCTCAGCAGGAATCTCCCACCTCGCCGCCCCGAGGTCGAACTCGCGCCACTCGGCGAGGCGAAGCTCGCCAGGGCGAAGGAAGACATGGGGCGCTATCTTCAGCGCGCACTGGACCTCAAAACTGCCTCGGTAACCGTACATATCCCGCAGGAGCGGAGCAATCTGCTCGGGCTCCGTAATACTCGGGAAGTGCTCCGGCTTCCAGGGTGTCAGCGCATCTTTCAAGTCGACGGTGAAATCCCGCTCGGCCCGGCCCGTAGCCACCGCATAGCGAAAGACCTGGCTACAGTTCTGCTTAGCTCGATGTGCGGTTTCGACCGCTCGGGCTTCGATGCGGCGCAAGACGGTCAGCAGCTCTGGCGGCTTGATGTCCCCCATCGGCCGTGGCCCAAGCCATGGAAAGACATCACGTTCAAGGCGACGAATAACTTTGTCAGAATGCTTTTCTGACTTGGTCGTCTTCCACCTGTCGAACCACTCGCGCGCGACTACCTCGAAGCTGTTCGCACTCGACTCAGCTCGCGCCTCCTTCGTGGCCTTCCGGTGCGAACTAGGGTCAACACCGTTTGCGATAAGTTTGCGGGCATCATCCCTGCGCTCACGCGCCAGGGCGAGACTCACGTCCGGGTACACGCCCAGCGAAAACCGCTTTTCCTTGCCTTCAATGCGGTACTTGAGTCGCCACCACTTGCCCCCACTGGGTGCAACTTCGAGGTAAAGCCCCTTCTCGTCCGAAATTTTATAAGGCTTTTCCTTGGGCTTGGCCTGCTTAATCTTGATGTCTGTGAGCGGCATTGGGGGCAACTCCTTCACGCTGTGCTGAGTTGCCCTCAATGTTGCCCCCAGTTGCCCCGAGATGCTAGGGGGCAACATGAGACAAGGCGAGACAAAGAAAAAGCCGCTGAGCTAGTAGCTGAGCGGCTTTTGAGGTGTCACGAGATTTCGTGAGACAGTGTTCTGGTGGACCGAATGAGGATCGAACTCACGACCTCCGCATTGCGAACGCGGCGCTCTCCCAGCTGAGCTATCGGCCCACGCGAAGCGCGCATTATAGCGAACTTGGGTGCAGATGCAAATACTTCCCGTACGTTCAGGTTTCGTCGTCTTCGCCCGAACCCACTGCCGCACGCCCTAGGCGATCGGCCACCGCGGCCCATTCGGGCGCATCCGGCAAGGCTTCGACCAGGATGCGTACCGCCGGGGACTCGTCGAGGCTGCGCAGCGCCGCATACAGATCATGGCCGTAACCGGTCGGGTCGGCAGGCGCGGCGATCCAGATCACGTCCACGGGCAGATCAGCCGGCGCAGGCCGGCGGGCCAGCACGGCATCGCCGGTCTGCAGGCGAGCGGGAATATTCTCGGCCGGCACCAGTTCCAGCGGCGTCCGCGGCGCGTAGTGGGCAGCCAAAGCGCCAGAAACGCGGGGCGCGGCATCGGGCTGAGCTTCCTCGCCGCGCAGCCGCGGACGGCGACCGATGACGCGGGCGATGTCGTCCACGCCGATGGCGCCCGGACGCAGGATCACCGGCACGTCCCGCGACAGGTCGAGGATCGTGGATTCCAGGCCGACCTCACAGGGTCCGCCGTCGAGGATCAGTGCGACGCGATCGCCCAGTTCCTGGCGAACGTGCTCGGCGGTGGTCGGGCTGATCCGTCCGAAACGGTTGGCTGACGGCGCTGCGATGCCGGAGCCGAAGGCGCGCAGCAATTCCAGCGCCACCGGATGATTGGGCACGCGCAGGCCGACGGTGTCCTGTCCGCCGGTGACCACGTCGGGCACGCCCTCTTCCTTCTTCAGGATCAGGGTCAGCGGGCCGGGCCAGAAGGCGCGGGCCAGCGCGATGGCTTCCTTCGGAATGTCGCGCGCCCAGGTGGTGAGCTGTTCCGCGTCGGGCAGATGGACGATCAGCGGATGGTCGGCCGGACGGCCCTTGGCGGCGAAGATCCGCGCCGCTGCATCGGGGTTCAGCGCGTCGGCGCCGAGGCCATAGACCGTCTCGGTCGGCAGGGCGACCAGCTCGCCCTGGCGCAGCAGTTCGACTGCGCGCCGGATATCGTCGCCCATCGCCATTGCCGATTACTCGTCCCGGATGCCGATGGCCGCGCGGGCTGCCATGGCCTTGGCCAGCACCTCGGCGGGATCGTCGCCGATCACCGTGAAGTGGCCCATCTTGCGGCCGTGGCGGGCGTGGTGCTTTGCGTACAGATGCAGGCGCAGGCTGGGCACGGCGTGCAGCAGGGCCCAGTCCGGCTCCCGGTAGCGGCCCTGCGGCGAACCGCCTTCGTACCACAGCTCGCCGAGCAGGTTCACCATCACCGATGCGCTGTGCTGGCGCGCCTCGCCGAGGGGCAGGCCGCACAGGGCGCGAACCTGCTGCTCGTACTGGCTGGTCACGCAGGCGTCGATGGTGTGGTGGCCGCTGTTGTGAGGGCGCGGCGCCATTTCGTTTACATACAGCTCGCCACGGGACACGAAGAACTCCACCGCCAGCGTGCCGATGAAGCCCAGCCGCTCGGCGATGCGCTCGGCGTACTCCTGGGCCGAATCCCGCTGGCACGCGGAAGTCCGCGCCGGCGCGATGGACACGTCGAGGATGCCGCGGCTGTGCTGATTCTCGACGGTCGGGAAGCATTTGACCGTGCCGTGCTCGTCGCGGGCCAGCACCACCGACACTTCGTAATCGAGGCTCAGCATGCGTTCCAGCACGCAGGGCTCGCCCTTGAACTGGCGGAAGGCGGCCAGCGCCTCGGCGGCATTGGCGACGCGGGCCTGGCCCTTGCCGTCGTAGCCGAAACGCGCCACTTTGAGGATTGCCGGGTAGAGGCCGGCATTCGCCGCGGCGATGTCGGCTTCCGCCTGGATCACCGCGAACGGCCCGTGGGGCAGTCCGTTGTCGCGCAGGAAGGATTTTTCCGCGATGCGGTTCTGGCACACCGCCACCGCCGCCGCGCCAGGGCGCACCGGCACGAACTTGGCCAGGTAGTCGAGGGTCGCCGCCGGCACGTTCTCGAACTCGGTGGTCACCGCGGCGCAGGCTTCGGCGAGCTGGTCGAGGGCCGTGAAATCGTCGTAACCAGCCTGCAGGTGGCGGTCGGCGATCAAGCCGGCCGGGCTGTGGGGATCCGGGTCGAGGACCCACACCTTGTAGCCCATCTCGTGGGCCGCAGCGACGAAGAAGCGGCCGAGCTGGCCGCCGCCGAGCATGCCGAGGGTGGCGGGCGGAAGAATCATCGTTTCAATCCTGCGAAATCAGACCGGGTCGAGGGTCATTGCCAGTACGCTGGCGGTCTGCTCGGTGCGGAAGGCTTCGAGCTTGTCGGCCAGCGCCGCATCGGTACCGGCCAGCAGCGCCACCGCGAACAGGCCCGCGTTGGCGGCGCCCGCCTCGCCAATGGCGAAGGTGGCGACCGGAATGCCCTTCGGCATCTGCACGATGGACAGCAGCGAATCCTTGCCCGACAGTGCCTTCGATTGCACCGGCACGCCCAGCACGGGCACCGTCGTCTTGGCGGCGATCATGCCCGGCAGGTGGGCCGCACCGCCGGCACCGGCGATGATCGCCCGCAGGCCCCGCGCACGCGCTTGTTCCGCGTATTCGAACATCAGGTCGGGGGTGCGGTGGGCGGAGACCACGCGGGCCTCGAAGGGCACGCCGAAATTCTTCAGCACCTTGGCGGCGGCCTGCATGGTGGGCCAATCGGAATTGGAACCCATGACGATGCCGATGACGGGTTGTTGCTCGCTCATTGTTCAGGCCTTCCGGGCTGCGCGGGTTGCCGACTCGACGGTGTTGGCGAGCAGCATGGTGATGGTCATGGGGCCGACACCGCCGGGCACCGGGGTGATCGCACCGGCCACGTCCTTGGCGGATTCGAAATCCACGTCGCCGCACAGCTTGCCATCCGGCAGGCGGTTGATGCCCACGTCGATGACGACCGCGCCGGGCTTGACCATGTCGCCGGTGACGAACTTCGGCTTGCCGATGGCCGCCACCAGGATGTCGGCGCGGCGGGTGTGGAAGTTCAGATCGCGGGTGCCCGAGTGGCACACGGTGACGGTGGCGCCGGCGGCGGTGAGGAGCATCGCCATCGGCTTGCCGACGATATTGGAGCGGCCGATGACCACGGCCTCGGCGCCGCGCAGCGGCATGTCGATGCTCTTCAGCATTTCCATCACGCCGTTCGGCGTGCACGGCACGAAGGCTTCCTGGCCCTGGGACAGGCGGCCGACGTTCTCGGCGTGGAAACCGTCCACGTCCTTCTCGACGGAAATGGCCTCAAGCACCGCTTTCTCATCGAAGTGCTTCGGCAGCGGCAGCTGCACCAGGATGCCATGCACTGACGGATCGGCGTTGAGCTCGGCGATCTTGCCGAGCACGTCGGCCGGTGCAGCATCCTGCGGGTATTCGAACTTGAGGGACTTGATGCCGGCCTTCTCGCAGCCGGCCACCTTGTTGCGGACGTAAACGGCGGAGGCCGGATCGCCGCCCACCAGGATCACCGCGAGACAGGGCTGGGTGCCCTGGGCGGTCAGTTCAGCCGCCTTCGCGGCGAGTTCTCCGCGCAGTTTCGCGGAAAGCGCGTTGCCATCGATAATGCGAGCCGTCATGCCGCTGCCCCTCAGGAAAAACCCGTGAGTTTACCACGGCTTGCACCTGGGACGAATTTGGCTTTTGAATGGCCGCGTAAAGCATCACGAGGGCCACACAAACCCGGAACCACCCGACAGGGAGGATTTCATTCACCCATGGACTCCGGTCGGCGAACCAAGGGCGGATGACCCCGCTCCCACAGAAGCCGGACGCCCTGCCCCCGGCAACACTCAGGCCCGGTTCACCTCGATGGCCATCACGTTCTGCACCAGCTCCGCCAGGGACTGGGCGGCCATCTTTTCCATCACGCGGGCGCGATGGACTTCGACGGTCTTGATGCTGATCCCCAGCACGTCGGCGATCTGTTTATTGAGCTTGCCAGCGATGATCAGCTCGAGGACCTCGCGCTCCCGCTGGGTGAGTTGGTCGAGGCGGCGCGCCACCTCCGCATCCTGGCGGCGGCGGGCGCGGCTTTCCTGCTCCTTGGCCAGGCACTGGGTGACGAGGCGCAGCAGCTCGGCATCGTTGAACGGCTTCTCGATGAAATCCACCGCACCTTTCTTGAGGGCGGCCACCGCCATCGGCACGTCGCCATGGCCGGTGATGAAGATGATCGGCAGCGTGCAGTACTGGGCGCGCAGGCGCTCGTGCAGCTCCAGCCCGCTCATGCCGGGCATGCGCACATCGAGCAGCAAGCAGCCGTTGAACTCCGGCCGCCAGGCACGCAGAAAGTCCTCGGCAGACGCGAAGGCCTCGACCTTGAACCCCTGCGATTCAAGTAGCCAGACCAGGGAATCGCGCAGGGCTTCGTCGTCATCCACCAAGTAGATGATCTGTTCAGGCGTCGAGGCTGGCGGTTTCACGGATGGTCTCCAGAGGCAAAGTGAAGCGGAAGATACATCCTCCCGCGGGGTTGGCGTCTACCCATAGACGCCCTTCATGGAATTCGACGATGGAACGGCAGATGTTGAGCCCCATGCCCATGCCTTCCGACTTGGTGGTGTAGAAGGGCGTGAACAGCCGCTCCCGCGCCTCGTCGGAAAGCCCGGGGCCGTGGTCGGTGATCTCCACTTCCACCTGGTCGTGCTCAACACAGTGGGCCGACACGATCAGCACGCGCTCCTCGGCCGGCGTATCGCGCATCGCTTCGATGCCGTTCTTGACCAGGTTGAGCACCACCTGCTCGACCATTACCGCGTCGACGAACACCGGCGGCAGGTCGTGCGGCAGCTGGTTCAAGACCTGCGCACCATGGCGGCGGGCATCCACCTCGAGAAAGCCGATCGCGTCATCCACGATGCCCGCCAGGGACACCGGCGCGCGGCGCGGCTCGCTCTTGCGCACGAACTCGCGCACGCGGCGGATGATCTTGCCGGCCCGCTCTGCCTGGGCGCTGGCCTTCTGCATCGCGGTGAGGATGTCCTCGCGCCGGTATTCGCCGGATTGCAGCCGATTGACGCAACCCATCGAGTAATTGGCGATGGCCGCCAGCGGCTGGTTGAGTTCGTGGGCCAGCGTGGACGCCATCTCGCCCATAGTGATCAGGCGCGAGGTGCGCTGCAAGCGCTCCTGCTGCGCACGGTTCTCCTCATCCACACGCTTGCGGTCGGTGACGTCGGTAGCGATCGCCATGCGCACCACGCGGGCGTCCACCCAGCGGATGGCCCGCTCGCGGATGTGGTACCAGCGGCCCGACAGCGCATTGCGCAGCTCGCCATCGTAGAGCTCCCGGGGCACGTGATCCAGCGTCAGGCGGCGCGGATCGACGTCGTACCACTGGGTATCGGGCGGCGTCGGCAGGCCGTAGCGCCCAACCCGCTGGCCGACCGCGTCGAAACCGTAGATGCTCTTGAAGGCCCGGTTGGCGAAGAGGATTTCGTCGTTGGCGGCGTCGGCCACATACACCGCCGCATCGAGGCCGTCGAGCACGGCCACGAAGCGCTCGTGGGCCGCCTCCAGTTCGGCGCGCACCCGTTTCGGCTCGGTGATGTCGGTGATCGAGGCCATCCAGCCGGTCTGCCGCCCTTCCCCGTCGATCAGCGGCGACAGGTAGAAGCGCGTATCCAGGCGCTGTCCGTTCTTGCGCCGGATGCGCATCTCGAAACCGGTGTTCGGCGCGTTGCCGGCGAGGGTCAGTTCCAGATTGCGCTGCAACGGATCGTAGCTGTCCTTCGGCCAGTAGGGGAAAGGCGCCCGCGAGCCGACCAGTTCCTCCCGCGACCAGCCGGTCATGCGGCAGAAGGCCGGGTTCACATAGATGATCTCGCCGTTCAGGTCGATGGCGCGCAGACCGGTGACCAGGGATTCCTCCATCGCCTGGCGGAAGGCGTACTCGGCACGCAGCGCCTCCTCGGCCGCCTTACGCCCGGTGATGTCGTGGGCGACGGCGTACATCAGCTTTTCCTCGGGCACCGAATTGACGCTCCAGGCCAGCCACTTGTAGCTGCCGTCAGCGCAGCGGCAGCGATTCTCGAAGGCGCCCGGCGTGCCCGAGGCGAGGCTGCGCAGGTGCTCGATGGTCTCGGCCACGTCTTCGGCGTGGATGAAGTCGAGGAAGGAGCGCCCGGGCAGGTCGTCCGGGCGATGACCGAGGATCCGCTCGAAGGCCGGATTGCTGCGCCGGAACTCCCCGTCGAGGCTGAGGATCGCCAGCATGTCGAGGGACAGATTGAAGAGGCGGTCCCGCTCCTTCTCGACCCGCACGCGGCGGCGCATGTGGGCGCGCAGCAGCCACAGGCTCCACAGCACGAACACCGACAGCCCGACGATGACAATGATCGGAAAACCCTTCGGCAGATCGCTGGCCACATGATAGGCCGTCGCTTGCAGGGACAGGCCGTTGCCCGGCGGATCGAGCTCCACCGAGAAGGCCAGGCTCTCGTCGAGGGGATGGACCGCCGAGTTCATGCCCAGCACTTCGCCTTCAGGACCGGTGAAAGCGAGGCGGTACTTCTCGCCGAACCAGCTCGGCACCAGGTGCGTGACCATGCGCTCGATGGAGTACACCGCGATGATCGCCCCCAGCGGAGTGCGCCCCTGCTGCACCGGCACATAGACTTCCAGCACGGCCATGTTGCGCCCATTCACGTAGGCCTCGCCGTACACCGGCCGTCCCACCTCCCAGGCCCGCGCCAGCACTGCCGCCTGGGTGCCCGATAGCGCATCGCCGACCAGCCAGTCGGTGGTGTCGAAGGGTGCGGTCCATTTAACGCGCTGCTCGCCGGCGACCCACACCACGTTAACCAGTTCTGGATTGTTGGCGATGTGCTGGTTGGCCCGCACCTGGAAGGCATCGGCATCCAGCGTACCCGCCGCCAGCTCGCGGGCCAGCTGGGACAGGAACTCCTCGGTGCCCTGCATGTGCAGGCGCATCGTCTGTTCGGCCCACTGCACGTCGCGCGCCAGCGCGTTGCGCTGGGTCTCGCGCTCCTGGTGCTGCAGCGTCCACACGATGACCAGCATGGCCAGCGCGAACACCAGCACGGCAATGTAAGGTGCCGTCCAGTACCAGTCGGCACGGGGCAGCGCGGAAGATCGAGACTTGTTCGGCATTTGCCTTTCATCCTGCTAGGGTCCGCCAGGGCCGGGCATCCGGGCTTACCCTAACCGGGCAGCCCTTGCCCCTCCAGGCACAACAGGCCGGATGCTACGGGTTTTCACCAATACCCGCCCCCAAGGCGACGGAATAGCTTGCAGCGTTCATCCGCAGCGACTTGCAACAACACCTACAACGACAGGCGGAGACACCCTTGCTTCGAATCGTGCGCCTGGCCGGCATCGCCGCCTTCAGCCTGACCGCGCTGTGCGCCAGCGCCGTCGAGCCGATCAAGGTCGGCGTGTCCGGCCCCTTCACCGGTGGCTCGAATCCGATGGGCGTCGCGATGCGCGACGGCATCCGTCTGGCCGCGCAGGAGATCAACGAAGGCGGCGGCATCCTCGGCCGGCCGATACAGCTGATCGAACGGGACGACGAAGCGCTCCCCGAACGCGGCGCCCAGGTCGTCCAGGAGCTGATCAACCGGGAGCGCGTGATCGCGGGCCTCGGCATCGTCAATACCGGCGTTGCGCTGGCCAGCCAGCGCTTCTACCAGCAGGCCCACATCCCGATGATCACCTCGGTGGCCACCGGCTCGATCATCACCAAGCAGTTCCTGCCGCCCCAGTACCCGGACAACTACATCTTCCGCGTGTCGGCGCCGGACTCCATCCAGGCCGCGATGATCGTCGAGGAAGCGGTCGAGCGGCGCCACCTGCGCCGGCTGGCGATCTTCCACGACAGCACCAATTATGGCCAGCTCGGCCGCGAGGACCTGGAACGGGCCCTCGAACGCCACGGCATCAAGCCGGTCGCCATCGAGCGCTTCAACATCCGCGACGTGGACATGACGCCGCAGCTGACCCGTGCCCGCGCCGCCGGCGCCGAAGGCATCCTCACCTACGGCCTGGGCCCGGAGCTCGCGCACCTTGCCAACGGCCTGGTGCGGATCGGCTGGAAGGTGCCGCTGGTCGGCAGCTGGGCGCTGGCCATGTCGAACTTCATCGACAACGCCGGCCCCAACGCGGAAGGCACCCGCATGCCGCAGACCTTCATCCAGGAAGGCGAGACGCCACGGCGCAAGCGCTTCATCGAACGTTACCGCAAGGCCTTCGGCGTGGAACGCATCCCGGTGCCGCCGGCCGCAGCCCAGGGTTATGACTCCATGCTGCTCCTCGCCGCCGCCATCCGCCAGGCGCGCAGCACCGAAGGCCACCGCCTGCGGGAGGCGCTGGAATCGCTGCAGGAACATGTAGAGGGCATCGTCATGGTATATGATCGCCCCTTCTCCAAGACCGACCATGAGTCCATCGACTCGACGCGCATCCCGGTCATGGGGGAAGTACGCAACAGACAAGTGGTCTTCGCCTACGACGAAGACCGGAAGCGGGACGCGTTTCACAAATGATCCCGCCACGCGGAACACCCATTTCCGCAAGCGGCCGGGGGTTTTCTCCCTCCCTCCCTCGCCCCCGGCCGTTTTTTTTCCTCAATCCGTCGAACGAAGCTTCGCCGGCCGAGGCCTTCGGGCCCGGCCGGCGCTAAGCCTTGCGGACACACCCTCCGATGTCCGCGTTCCCGCTCCTCGCCAATCCACCCCACCGTCGTTCCGCGCGGGCGCAGTCGCGCCCGCAGTCCGTCCACCGCAGTCCGCCACCGGTCAAAAAAACAAAAATTTACTCAGAGTAGAAGTTCGCCCTTATTGCACATTGCGATAGTTCGTTTTATATTGCGAAAAATCAGGACCGCGATCCGGTCCGCGCAGGTTTGCAGTGAAGCCCCGCTGCCGCCACCCGCGGCAGCTATCCACAACCCGCAAGTCATGAGGAGACAAGACCATGGCCGCGAATACGCAAAACATCCTGGCTGACATCGATGCCCAGGAAACCAAGGAATGGCTGGACGCGCTCGAAGCAGTCGTCGCTCAGGAGGGCTCCGAGCGGGCTCACTTCCTGATCGAGAAGCTGATCGAAGCCGGACGTGAGGAAGGGATCGACATCCCCTACTCCGCCAACACCCAGTACATCAACACCATTCCGGCCGACCAGCAGCCCAAGTACCCGGGCGATCCGGACATGGAGATCAAGCTCCATTCCTACATCCGCTGGAATGCCATGGCCATGGTCGTGCGCGCCAACAAGCACACCAACGTGGGCGGCCACATCGCCTCGTTCGCTTCGGCCGCCGCCCTCTATGACGTCGGTTTCTCCCACTTCTGGAAGAGCGTCGACCACGAAAGCGGTGGCGACCTGATCTTCTTCCAGGGCCACTCGGTGCCGGGCGTCTACTCCCGCGCCTACATGCTCGGCCGCCTGTCCGACGAGCAGATGGACAACTTCCGCCAGGAAACCGACGGCAAGGGCATCTCGTCCTACCCGCACCCCTGGCTGATGCCGGACTTCTGGCAGTTCCCCACCGTCTCCATGGGCCTCGGCCCCCTGTGTGCGATCTACTCCGCGCGCTTCATGAAGTACCTCGCCAGCCGCGGCCTGATCGACGCCGCCAAGGCCGAGCAGCGCAAGGTGTGGGCTTTCCTGGGTGACGGCGAAACCGACGAGGTCGAGTCCCTTGGTGCCATCGGCATGGCTGCCCGCGAGAAGCTGGACAACCTGATCTTCGTGATCAACTGCAACCTGCAGCGCCTGGACGGCCCGGTGCGCGGCAACGGCAAGATCATCCAGGAACTGGAAGCCGAATTCCGCGGCGCCGGCTGGAACGTCATCAAGCTGATCTGGGGCACCCACTGGGACGCCCTGCTGCAGCGCGACACGAAGGGCATCCTCAAGAAGCGCATGATGGAATGCGTGGATGGCGAATATCAGACCTTCAAGGCCAAGAACGGCACCTACGTCCGCGAGCACTTCTTCAACACGCCCGAGCTGAAGGAACTCGTCGCCGACTGGACCGACGACGACATCTGGCAACTGAACCGCGGCGGCCACGATCTGTTCAAGATCTTCTCCGCCTACAAGGCCGCCTCCGAGCACAAGGGCCAGCCGACCCTGATACTCGCCAAGACCATCAAGGGCTTCGGCATGGGCCAGTCCGGTGAGGCGATGAACATCTCCCACCAGCAGAAGAAGCTCGACATCGAGTCGATCAAGCGCTTCCGCGACCGCTTTGGCCTGCCGGTGCCCGACGACCAGCTCGCCGAGCTGCCCTACCTGAAGTTCCCGGAAGACTCCGCCGAATACAAGTACATGCGCGATCGCCGCATGGAACTGGGCGGCTTCCTGCCCAGCCGCCGCCGCAAGGCCGACGCTCTGCCGGTGCCGGCCCTCGACACCTTCGGTGCGCTGCTGAAGGCCTCCGGCGAAGGCCGCGAGCTGTCCACCACGATGGCCATCGTGCGCATCATGAACACCCTGCTGAAGGACAAGCAGATCGGCAAGAACATCGTCCCGATCGTGCCCGACGAGTCCCGCACCTTCGGCATGGAAGGCATGTTCCGCCAGTACGGCATCTGGAACCAGCAAGGCCAGAACTACGTTCCGGAAGACCATGACCAGCTCATGTTCTACAAGGAAAGCGTCACCGGCCAGGTTCTGCAGGAAGGCATCAACGAAGCCGGCTCGATGGCCGACTGGATCGCCGCCGGCACCGCCTACAGCGTGCATGGCGTGCAGACGATCCCGTTCTACATCTTCTATTCGATGTTCGGCCTGCAGCGCACCATGGACCTGTGCTGGGCGGCTGCCGACCAACGCACCCGCGGCTTCCTGATCGGCGGTACCGCCGGCCGCACCACGCTGAACGGCGAAGGCCTGCAGCACGAGGACGGCCACAGCCAGCTCCTCGCCAACATGATCCCCAACTGCATCAGCTACGACCCGACCTTCCAGTACGAAGTCGCCGTGGTCGTGCAGGACGGCCTGCGCCGCATGTTCGCCGAGCAGGAAGATGTCTACTACTACATCACCGTGATGAACGAGAACTACGAGCACCCGGAAATGCCGGTGGGTGCCGAAGCCGACATCATCAAGGGGATGTACGCCTTCCGTAAAGGTGGCGAAGGCGCGCTGCGCGTCCAGCTGCTGGGCTCCGGCACGATCTTCAACGAAGTCATCGCCGCTGCCGACCTGCTCAAGAACGACTGGGGCGTCGAGGCCGACATCTGGGGCTGCCCGAGCTTCAACGAACTGGCCCGCGACGGCCAGGACGCCAGCCGCTGGAACCTGCTGCACCCGCTCGAGGCGCCGCGCAAGTCCCACGTCGAGCAGAAGCTCGAAGGCGCCGTCGGCCCGGTCATCGCCGCCACCGACTACATCAAGCTGTTCGCCGAGCAGATCCGTCCCTTCGTCAAGAACCCCTACATCACGCTGGGCACCGACGGTTTCGGCCGCTCCGACACCCGCGAGAAGCTGCGCCACTTCTTCGAAGTGGACCGCCACTGGGTCACCCTGGCCGCCCTCAAGGGCCTGGCCGACGAAGGCAAGATCGACCGCGACAAGGTTGCCGCCGCACTGGTCAAGTACAACCTTGACCCGTCCAAGCCGAACCCCCTGTCCGTCTGATCGCCGAGGAGTACAAACATGAGCCAACTCATCGAAGTCAAAGTCCCCGACATCGGCGATTTCTCCGACGTGCCGGTGATCGAACTGTTCGTCAAGGTCGGTGACACCATCAAGGTGGACGACGCCATCGCCACGCTGGAGTCCGACAAGGCCACGATGGACGTCCCGTCCTCCGCCGCCGGCATCGTCAAGGAAGTGCTGGTCAGCCTCGGCGACCGCGTCTCCGAAGGCGCCGTGCTGATCAAGATCGAAGCTGTCGGCGCTGCCGCTGCGGTGGCCGCTCCTGCTGCTGCCGCCCCGGCTCCGGCGCCCGCTCCTGCAGCGGCGCCCGCCGCAGCCCCGGCTGCCGCGCCGGCCGCCGGTGGTGGCGTGGTCGAGGTGAAGGTGCCGGACATCGGCGACTTCTCCGACGTGCCCGTCATCGAGCTGTTCGTAAAGGTCGGCGACAGCATCAAGGCTGAAGACGCCATCGCCACGCTGGAATCCGACAAGGCCACGATGGACGTGCCCTCCTCCGCCACCGGCGTGGTGAAGGAAGTGCTGGTCCAGCTCGGCAGCCGGGTCTCCGAAGGCGCCGTGCTGATCAAGGTCGAAACCGGTGCCGGCGCAGCCGCTCCGGCTGCGGCTCCGTCCCCTGCCGCCGTCGCCGCGGCCGCCACGCC
Source organism: Zoogloea sp. GDB6 (assembly GCF_056724105.1). Lineage (NCBI taxonomy): Bacteria > Pseudomonadati > Pseudomonadota > Betaproteobacteria > Rhodocyclales > Zoogloeaceae > Zoogloea > Zoogloea sp. GDB6. The sequence continues at coordinate 3,799,320 of NZ_CM161497.1, forward strand.
GGCCGCCGCCCTGCTGGTCGATGGCGCCCCGGCGCTGGCCGCCCCGGTCGCTGCTGCCGCAGCCGCTGCTGCAGCCGCCCCGTCCGCCGTCAAGCTCGGCGGCAAAGTGCACGCCAGCCCGTCCGTCCGTGCCTTCGCCCGCGAACTGGGTGTCGATCTGGCCCAGGTCAAGGCCACCGGCCCGAAGAACCGCATCCTGCAGGCCGACGTCACCTCCTTCGTGAAGGGCGCCATGAGCACCGGCGTCGTCCCGGGCAAGGCCGTCGCCGCCGCTGCCGTCGGCAGCCTGGGTGGCGGGCTCGACCTGCTGCCGTGGCCGAAGGTCGATTTCGCCAAGTTCGGCGAGGTCGAGGTCAAGCCGCTGTCGCGCATCAAGAAGATCTCCGGCCAGAACCTCGCCCGCAACTGGGCGATGATCCCGGCCGTGACCTATCACGAAGACGCCGACATCACCGACCTGGAAGCCTTCCGCGTCCTGATGAACAAGGAGTACGAGAAGTCCGGCAAGAAGCTGACCATGCTCGCCTTCATCATCAAGGCCTCGGTGCGCGCGCTGCAGGAATTCCCCGAGTTCAACACCAGTCTCGACGGCGACAACCTGGTCTACAAGAAGTACTTCAACATCGCCTTCGCGGCCGACACCCCCAACGGCCTGGTCGTGCCGGTGGTGAAGGACGCCGACAAGAAGAGCGTGTTCGACATCGCCGCCGAAACCGGTTCGCTGGCCAAGCTGGCCCGTGACGGCAAGCTCAAGCCGGCCGACATGTCCGGCGCCTGCTTCACCATCTCCAGTCTCGGCGGCATCGGCGGCACCTACTTCGCGCCGATCGTCAATGCGCCGGAAGTGGCCATCCTGGGTGTCAACAAGTCGGTGATGAAGCCGGTGTGGGACGGCAAGCAGTTCGTGCCGCGCCTGACCCTGCCGATGTCCCTGACCGCCGACCACCGCGTGATCGACGGCGCCCTGGCGACCCGCTTCAACGTGTACCTCGCCCAACTGCTGGCCGACTTCCGTCGGGTCATGCTCTAAGGAGATCGCCATGAGCCTCGTAGAAGTCAAGGTTCCGGACATCGGCGATTTCTCCGACGTCCCGGTCATCGAGCTGTTCGTGAAGGTCGGCGACACCATCAAGGTGGACGACGCCATCGCCACGCTCGAATCCGACAAGGCCACGATGGACGTGCCGTCCTCCGCCGCCGGCGTGATCAAGGAAGTCCGCGTCGCCCTGGGTGACCGGGTCGGCGAAGGCAAGGTGCTGATCGTCGTCGAAGCCGACGGCGCCGGCGCCAGCCCGGCTCCTGCAGCCGCCGCTGCACCGGCTCCGGCCGCTGCGCCTGCCGCCCCCGCGGTGGCCGCTCCGGCTGCCGCCAGCCACGCCGGCGCAGCCGATGTCGAGTACGACATGGTCGTCCTCGGCGCCGGTCCCGGCGGCTACTCGGCCGCCTTCCGCGCCGCCGATCTGGGCCTCAAGACCGCCATCATCGAGCGCTACGCCACCCTCGGCGGCGTGTGCCTGAACGTCGGCTGCATCCCCTCCAAGGCCCTGCTGCACGTGGCGGCGGTGATCGATGAAGCCGAGCACGTGAGCACCGCCGGCATCAGCTTCGCCAAGCCCTCCGTCGATGTGGATGCCCTGCGCGCCCACAAGGACAAGGTCGTCGGCAAGCTCACCGGCGGCCTGGCCGGCATGGCCAAGGGCCGCAAGGTGGACATCATCCGCGGCTACGGCAGCTTCCTCGACCCGAACCACATCGAAGTCGAGGAAACCACCGGCGACGCCCAGGACAAGACCGGCGCCAAGAAGGTCGTGAAGTTCAAGCAGTGCATCATCGCCGCCGGCTCCGCCGCGGTGCACCTGCCCTTCATCCCCCGCGACCCGCGCATCGTCGACTCCACCGGCGCGCTGGAACTGCGCTTCGTGCCGAAGAAGATGCTGGTCATCGGCGGCGGCATCATCGGCCTGGAAATGGCTACCGTCTATTCGACCCTCGGCGCCCGCGTCGATGTGGTGGAAATGATGGACGGCCTGATGCAGGGCCCGGACCGCGACGCCGTCAAGGTGTGGGAGAAGCAGAACGCCAGCCGCTTCGACAAAATCATGCTGAAGACCAAGACGGTCGCCGTGGATGCCAAGGAAGACGGCCTCTACGTGACCTTCGAGGGCGAAGGCGTATCTCCGGAACCGGTCAAGTACGACATGATCCTGCAGTCCGCCGGTCGTGCGCCCAACGGCAAGAAGATCAGCGCCGAGAAGGCCGGTGTGATCGTCACCGATCGCGGCTTCATCCCGGTGGATGCGCAGATGCGTACCAACGTGCCGAACATCTTCGCCATCGGCGACGTCGTCGGCCAGCCCATGCTTGCCCACAAGGCCGTGCATGAAGCCCACGTGGCGGCGGAAGTTGCTGCCGGCCACAAGGCCGCCTTCGACGCCACCGTGATCCCGGGCGTGGCCTACACCCATCCGGAAGTGGCATGGGTCGGCTACACCGAAGCCCAGGCCAAGGCCGAAGGCAAGAAGGTCGAAACCGCCAAGTTCCCGTGGGCCGCCAGCGGCCGCGCGATCGCCAACGGTGCCGACTACGGCTTCACCAAGCTGATCTTCGACGCTGAGACCCACCGGGTCATCGGCGGCACCATCGTCGGCCCGTCGGCCGGCGACATGATCGGCGAAGTGTGCCTGGCCATCGAGATGGGCGCCGACGCGGTCGACATCGGCAAGACCATCCACCCGCACCCGACCCTTGGCGAAACCGTCGGCATGGCCGCGGAAGTCGCCCACGGCAGCTGCACCGACGTGCCGCCTGCCCGCAAGAAGTAAAACGCCAACGTTCCGATCCCTGTTGCAGCGTTGTTTTGGCGGCCCTTGGGCCGCCATTTTTTTGCCCGTTCTACCCGCCGACCGAAATCGGCGACGGATGCCGCACCAGCCCGGCATCGCGCTCCCGAGCAGAGCTACGCCCCCGGCACCCAAGCCCTCGCCGTAGCCGCAACACCGCTCAACGCCACACGCCCCCACGCGGCGTGAAGCTGTCCAGCACCTTGATGTAGCTACGCCGGGCCACCGCGTCCGGATCGCGCAGGTTGGACTGGCACATGCTGCCCTTCAGTTGTGCGATGGAGTGGTACTCCCGCTCGACCATCCAGGCCTCGATATCCTGCAGGATCTGGCGCAGGCGCTCGGGGCCATGGTTGAGCAGGCAGGACGCCAGATGCACCACGTCGGCGCCGGCCAGGAGCAGCTTGAGGGCCTCGTCGGCGCTGTGCACGCCACCGGTAGCGGCCAGCGTCATCTGCGTCTGGGCCCTCAGGATGGCGATCCAGCGGATGCGCAGCAACGCCTCCTCACGGTTGGACAGGTGTAGTTGATCCACCATGCGCAGGCTGTCCAGGTCGATGTCCGGCTGGAAGAAGCGGTTGAACAGCGCCACGCCGCTCGCCCCAACCAGTTCCAGCCGCCGCACGAAATGCGGTAGCGACGAGAAGAAGGGAGGCAGCTTCATCACCACCGGAAGCTTCACCACGCTGCGCAGCTCCGCCAGCAAAGCCAGGTAGCGAGCCTCGACCGCATCGCCGCTTTCAGCCGGATCAGCCGCCACATGATAGACATTGAGCTCCAGCGCATCGGCGCCGGCCTCCTGCAAGGCCAGGCCGAGATCCACCCAGCCGGAGGGCGTCACCCCGTTGAGGCTGGCGACGACGGGGATGGAGAGCCGCAGCTTGACCAATCTCAGATGCTCCAGGTAACGCTCCAGTGCGCCCTGGAATTGACCGTGATCGGGCAGGAAGCCGGACGACTCGCCGTCGTGGAAATCCGCGTGCAGCAGGAAACGGTCGGTCATCGCATCCTCGGCGAGGATCTCTTCCTCGTAGAGCGAATGCAGCACCACCGCCGCAGCACCGGCATCCTCCAGGCGCAGCAGGGAGTCGAGTTGCTTCGACAGCGGCGACGCCGACGGCACCAGCGGGTTCTTCAGCTTGAGGCCAAGGTATTCGGTAGTCAGGTCGATCATCACAAGTCTCCGTCTTCAGGTGCCCGCCTTGGGAGCCTCGGCATGGCCCTGGGCCAGTTCCTGGTAGGCCTTGAAGCGCCGGTCGGCTTCCTTCTGGGCTTCGGCGAGCAGGCGCTCGGCCGCTTCCGGATGGCTGCGGGCGAGCATCGCGAAGCGGGTTTCGCTGTCCATGAAGGCCTTGATCGGCTGGCTTGGCGGTGCCGAGTCGAGCTTGAAGGGGTTGGCGCCTGCCTCCTCCAGTCGCGGGTCGTAGCGGAACAGCGGCCAGTGGCCGGACTTCACCGCCATGTCCTGCTGGTGCTGGTTGTAGAGCATGTCCACACCATGGGCGATGCACGGGCTGTAGGCGACGATCAGCGACGGGCCGGCATAGGACTCGGCCTCGTGGAAGGCCCTCAGGGTGTGCACGTCCTTCGCGCCGTAAGCCACCGTCGCCACATACACGTGCCCGTAGTCCGAAGCCAGCCGGGCCAGGTCCTTCTTGGCGGTGGGTTTGCCGCCGGCCGAGAACTTGGCCACCGCGCCGATCGGCGTCGCCTTGGAGGTCTGGCCACCGGTGTTGGAATAGACCTCGGTATCGAGGACCAGCACGTTCACGTCGTAACTCAGCGCCAGCACGTGGTCGAGGCCGCCGTAGCCGATGTCGTAGGCCCAGCCGTCACCGCCGATGATCCACACCGAGCGGCGGATCAGCCATTCGGCGAGGGAGGCCAGCTCCTTCGCACGGGGGTGGGCGCTGCCCGCCAGCACCTGGCGCAACTGGGCAACCCGCACGCGCTGGGCGCGCAGACCTGCTTCCTGGCGCTGGTCGGCGGACACCAGCGCCTCCGCCAGGTCGCCACCGATGACGGACGCCAGCGCCTTCACCAGGCTCTGCGCGTAGCCCATCAGTTGGTCCGACGCCAGGCGCATGCCAAGGCCGAACTCGGCGTTGTCCTCGAACAGGGAGTTGGACCACGCCGGCCCACGCCCGGCGCCATTCACGGTGTAAGGCGTGGTCGGCAGGTTGGCGCCGTAGATCGACGAGCAGCCGGTGGCGTTGGCCACCAGCATGCGGTCGCCGAACAGCTGGGTGGCAAGACGGATATAGGGCGTTTCGCCGCAACCCGCACACGCCCCGGAGAACTCAAACAGCGGATCGAGCAGCATCGCACCGGGGATGGTGCCTTGCTTGAGCTGGCTGCGGTCGAATTCCGGCAACTTCAGAAAGAAGTCGAAGTTGGCCCGCTCCTGTTCGCGCAGCGGCGCCTGCGGAGCCATGTTCACCGCCAGCCGGCTGACGTTGGACTTGTCGTGGATCGGGCAGGCCTCGACGCAATCGCCACAGCCCGTGCAGTCCTCCGGCGCCACCTGGTAGCTGATGTGGGTACCGGCCGGAAAATCCTTGCTCTTGGCCGGCACGTGCTTGAACGTCGGCGGCGCATCGACGGCCGCCTCGGCCGGGAAGGCCCGCGCACGGATCGCCGCGTGGGGGCAAACGAACACGCACTTGCCGCACTGGGTACACAGGTCCGCCTCCCACACCGGGATCTTCAGCGCGATGTTGCGCTTCTCGAAGCGCGCGGTGCCGCTCGGGAAAGTGCCATCCGCCGGCATCGCCGACACCGGCAGGCCGTTGCCCTCGCCACGGTAGATCGGCAGCGTGATGTCGCGCACGAAGTCGGGCAGCGCATCGGCAGCCACCGGCTGGCTTGTGTCGCCATCGCCCGTCAAACCTGCGAAGGGCACCTCGCGCAGGTTGGCGAGGGTCACGTCGATGGCCTTGTGGTTGAGATCGGCCAGGCGCCGGCTCTTGCGGCCATAAGTCTTGTCCACCGCCTTCTTGATCGCCGCAATGGCATCCTGCCGCGGCAGGATGCCGGCAATGGCGAAGAAGCAGGTCTGCATGATGGTGTTGATGCGCCGCCCCATCCCGGCCTCCTGGGCCACCCGGTAGGCGTCGATCACCCATAGGCGCAGGCCGCGGGCAAGAATGCCGGCACGCATCGCCGCCGGCAGGCTAGACCACACCGCGTCCGCCGGCTCCGGCGTGTTGAGCAGGAAGACGCCACCCGGCGCCGCATGGGCGAGCAGGTCGTAACGCTCCACGAAAACCGTCTGGTGACAGGCCACGAAGCCCGCCATGCCCGCCTCCACCAGATAGCTGGAGCGGATCGCCGCCGGCCCGAAGCGCAGGTGGGACACGGTCACCGCGCCGGACTTCTTGGAGTCGTAGACGAAATAGCCCTGAGCCTGCAGTTCGGTGGCCTCGCCGACGATCTTGATCGAGTTCTTGTTGGCCGACACCGTGCCGTCCGCACCCAGGCCCCAGAACACCGCATGCTGCAGGCGCCGCGACGCATCGGTGCGGAAATCCGTGTCCCACGGCAGCGACAGGTGCGTGAGGTCGTCCACGATGCCGACGGTGAAGCGGCGCTTCGGCGCTGCCGCGGCGAGCTCGTCGAACACCGCCTTGGCCATGCCCGGCGTGAACTCCTTGCTGGCCAGCCCGTAGCGCCCGCCGATCACCCGCGGCATCGGGCGCAGGCCGTCGGCCGCGGCTTCCGCGCAGGCGGTCATCACGTCCTTGAACAGAGGTTCGCCGTCAGAACCGGGTTCCTTGCAGCGGTCCAGCACGGCGATGGCCTTCACGCTGGCAGGCAAGGCTTCCAGCAATGCCGCCGCTGGAAACGGCCGGTACAGGCGCAGCTTGAGCAATCCAACCTTCTCGCCGCGGGCCAGCAGGTGTTCGACGGTTTCTTCGGCGGTCTCCGCAGCCGAGCCCATCACCACCACCACCCGCTCGGCGTCGGGTGCGCCGACGTAGTCGCACAGGCTGTAACGCCGGCCGGTCAGCCCGGCGAAACGGTCCATGGCGTCCTGCACGAGGCCGGGGAAGGCGTCGTAATACGGATTGGCCCGCTCGCGGGACTGGAAGAACACGTCCGGGTTCTGCGCCGTGCCGCGGATCACCGGATGCTCCGGCGACAACGCCCGGGCCCGGTGGGCGGCTACCAAGCCATCATCGATCATCGCCCGCACCGTGTCCGGCTCGACGGCGACGATCTTGGCAACCTCGTGGGAGGTGCGGAAGCCGTCGAAGAAGTGGATCACCGGGATGCGCCCGGCGAGGGTCGCCGCCTGGGCGATCAGCGCCATGTCCTGGGCCTCCTGCACCGAATTGCTGGCCAGCAGCGCGCAACCGGTGGCGCGGCAGGCCATCACGTCGGAGTGGTCGCCAAAGATCGACAGCGCGTGGGTCGCCACCGCCCGCGCCGCTACGTGCAGCACGAAGGGCGTCAGCTCGCCCGCCATCTTGTAGAGATTGGGGATGAACAGCAGCAGGCCCTGGCTGGCGGTGAAGCTGGTGGCCAGCGCACCGGAGGTCAGCGCCCCGTGCAGCGCGCCTGCCGCGCCGCCTTCCGACTGCATCTCGATGATCTTCGGCACCACGCCCCACAGGTTGGGCTTGCTCTGGGCCGCCCATTCGTCGGCCCATTCGCCCATGCTGGAGGACGGGGTGATCGGGTAGATGGCGATCACCTCGCTGCCGAGATAGGCCATCCGTGCGGCGGCTTCGTTGCCGTCGAGGTTGAGACAGGTGCTCATGACGACTCCCTGCGGGAAGCGGCGCCCTCCGACAGCCCACAACGGGCCGGCACAAGACGCGACGCAGCAATGGAGGAATCATAAGTCCGCCCGCCTGGCGGCCCCTTTGACATGGCGCAAAGGAGGATTCGACAGACCCGGCGCAGCAGCGCTGCCGCCAGCCACCCACCTTGGCCGGACACCATCAGGGTTCGGCAACCGAACATGCAAGGCGCATTCATGCTTGACGCGCCCGGCAGATCGCCAGCATCATCGGCCCATGAACTTCCCGAAGACTTTCCCGACCATTTGCATCCGCCGTCGCGCCCTGCGCGCATGGCGCGTTGCCGCTTGTCCGGGGCCGGGATCGGGGTAGTTCGCAGCAGCACTCGCCGACATCACCAGGGGCCGCGGATCATCAGACCGCGGCCCTTTTCTTTGTCCCTCCGGGATTTATCCCCCTGCCACGAAAGGTGCGTCATGCCGGTTTCCCTCGCCTACCTCGCCATCATCCTGATCTGGTCCACCACCCCGCTCGCCATCCGCTGGAGCACCGAAGGCGCCGGTTTCGCCTTCTCGGCGCTGGCCCGCATGCTGATCGGGGCACTGGTGGCCGCAGCGATCCTGGGCGTCGGGCGAATCCGGCTACCGCTGCACGCCCGCGCGCGCCGGGCCTACGTAGTCGGCGGGCTGGGCCTGTTCGGCATCATGGCGCTGACCTACTGGGGCGCCCGCTACGTGAGTTCGGGGCTGATCTCCGTGATGTTCGGACTGTCCCCGCTGATGGCCGGCCTGCTGGCCGCCTGTTGGCTCGGAGAGCGTTCCCTGACACCGACGAGATTGGCCGGCACGCTGCTCGGCGCCAGCGGGCTGGCGCTGATCTTCATGCCGAACGGTGCAACCAGCGGCACCAACGTCACCGCCGGCCTGGTCGCCCTGCTGGTGGCGGTGTTCATCTCGTCAGCGAGCCTGGTCGTGCTGAAGCGGATCGGCGACGACAGCCCGCCGCTGGCCACCACCTTCGGCTCCCTCGCAGTGTCCCTGCCGCTGTTCGGACTGCTGTGGCTGGCCGACGGAGCGGCACTTCCTGTCGCCCTGCCCTCGCGCACGGTGGCGGCCATCGGCTACCTGGGCATCTTCGGTTCGGTGATCGGCTTCGCGCTGTACTACTACGTGATCAAGCACCTGGAGGCCTCGAAGGTCGCGCTGATCACGCTGATCACACCGGTGATGGCGCTGCTGCTCGGGCATCTGCTCAACCGCGAGGAGATCGGCACGCAGGTGATGGCCGGCACAGGCCTGATCCTGCTCGGTCTCGTGGTCCATGAGAGCAGCACCTGGCGGCCCGTCCTGGGGCGGCTACGTGGCGCCCGCGGCTGAAAGGACCTGCACGGCTCAGACCGCGTCGAAGGCGGCGTGGTACTGGACCGTACCGGACAGCCCGTCTAGATGGCCGGGCTGCAGCTGGACGATCAGGTAGGCCTCGTCCGGCACGTCATGCGCAAAGCGGATGCCGTGGCGGGATGCCGGCACGAAGCCGAAGCGCGGGTAATAAGCCGGATGGCCCAGCACCACGACGGCACCGGCGCCCGCCTCGCGAGCCTGGTGCAAGCCCTCGATAACCAATGCCGAGCCGACGCCGCTGCGCTGGTAGTCCGGTCGTACCGCCATCGGCGCCAGCGCCATCAGGCGCGCCCGCGGATGGCCGGGCAGATGGACCGGCGTGAGCAGGATGTGGCCGGCGATGATCCCCTTGTCGTCGGCCACCAGCGACACATAGGGGAAGGTGTGCCCGCGCAGGGCATCCACCAGGTCCGCCTCGGCGGGGCTGTCGAAGGCGGCGAGGTTCACCTCGCGGACGGCGGCCACGTCGGCCGGGGTTTCGTTGCGGATCCGCACGCGGCAGGTTCTCCAGGCAGTCGGGCAAGCCCGGCAGGATGCCCGTCCCGCCGGGCCGCGTCCACCCTCTCAAGGAAACACCGGGCCGCCCCAAGTTTCCTTCTCCCCCACGGGGGGCGGGCCGGGCACAGCCCGGCCCTGGGGGCACTCACCGCTCGGCCTGCAGCGCTTCGAGGCGCTCCTTGCGCAGGGACAGCCACACGGAGGTGCCGATCAGCGCAGCGACCACGCCGAGGGACATGCCCACCGGCACATGCACAAGGTCGGCCAGCAGCATCTTGCCGCCGATGAAGACCAGCACCGCCGCCAGGCCGAACTTGAGCAGCGAAAAGCGCTGGGCGAAATCGGCGAGCAGGAAGTACATCGCACGCAGGCCGAGGATCGCAAAAATGTTGGAGGTCAGCACGATGAAGGGGTCGGTGGTAATGGCAAAGATCGCCGGGATCGAATCCACCGCGAAGATCACGTCGGACGCCTCCACCAGCACCAAGGCCAGGAACAGCGGCGTCGCGTAGCGGACCAGGCGGCCACCCTCCTCCCGCTGCACGAAGAAGCACTGCCCATGGAACTCGGAGCTGATCTTCATGTGGCCACGCAGCCAGCGCACCACCGGATTCCGGTTGAGGTCGGTCTCATGCTCGGCGCTGACCAACATCTTCACGCCGGTCAGCAGCAGGAAAGCTCCGAACACGTAGAGCAGCCAACTGAACTGGGTGATCAGCCAGGCACCGGCGAAAATCATCACGGTGCGCAGCACGATCGCGCCAGCCACGCCGAAGAGCAGCACCCGCTTCTGCAGCGCCGGCGGCACCGCGAAGAAGGAGAACAACATCAGCCACACGAACACGTTGTCGACGGCCAGCGCCTTCTCGATCAGGTAGCCGGTGACGAACTCCAGCGCCCTTGCGTTGGCCACCTCGCGCCCCGCCGTGCCATCCAGATACCACCACAGGGCGCCGGCAAACAGCAGCGCGACGCTGACCCACACCACCGACCAAATGCCGGCTTCCTTCAGGGACACCTTGTGTTCCTTGCCGCCGCCGACCACCACCAGGTCGATGGCCAGCATCACCAGCACAACGGCCGCGAAGCCCACCCACATCCACCAGGTACCAATGCTTTCCATGTGAAATCTCCCAAAACGGAACCAAACAAAAAGGCCTTTCGTCCGGCGATGACGAAAGGCCATTGAGCTTGGTCCGGCGGGGGAGCCGGTTTTGCCGAAAGACACTTTGCCATCGCGGCAAAGGTCTTGCTCACAGTCGCCCTTGATTCTCGAACGACTGCCCGGTAGCCGGGAGATCAGCCGCGGCGCCGTGCATGGCACGGCGGGTTCGCACGGCATTCTCCGTCTTGACGGCCCACCGACGTGGAGCTACTCCCCTTTGGGACACTCGAAATATAGAAGCAGCCGCTGCGGAACGCAAGGGCCGGTGACAGGCTTCAGCCCTCGTCGGGCAGCATGCCGAGGAACTGGGCCTCGATTGTGTCGATGTGGGCGACGCCCACTTCGGCGGCGATCTGGCGGCACAGCTCGAAGGCGTCGAGCAGGTCGGCCCGCGTGGTGCAGTTGCGCAGGCGTTCGCGCACTGGCATGTCGGCCTGGCGCAGGCTCTGCTCCATCGCGTTGAGCAGGTACAGGCGCGCCAGCGCCAAGGAGCGGCGGCGTCCTGGCTGGGGCTCCGGCCGTGCGAGGGGCCCCTGCAGGCGCGCCGCCGGCGGCACCGAAGCCCTGCTGGCTGGCGGCAAGCCTCCGTCGGCCGGTGCGATCAGCCCCAGCTCGCGCAGTTCGGCCAGCGCCTCGCGAATGTTGCCCAGCGCTGACGCCGAGGCGCAGAGCTGAGCCACGCTGTTACGACCGTCCACCAGAATCAGCACAGTCCGCAGCCGGTTCGGCACCCGACGGCTGCGGTTGGCGATCTCCGCCAATCCCTCCGCCGTCTTCTCCAGAATCCACTCTTCATTCATTGCGCATACCCCTGCCTGCAACCACATCGGCACCGAGCATACGGTATGAAAGCTTCAACTACGTGACATACGTCACACCTGCTCAGGGTGGCGCGGGCGTCGTCCTCGATGACGGAAGCTCGCCGGCGCATGGGCGAAGATGACCGAGAAAACCAGCACGCTCCAGAACAAGGCCGGACGCCTGGCCTCATCCACGAGAAACCAGCCGAGCAGCGCGAACTTGACGAGCAGTGACAAGCCCGCCGGCTCGGCCAGCCAGCGCGGGTTGGACCACGCGTCGAGCGCCGCCATGCACACACCGGACAGCACCAGCAGCACGGGGAAATGCGAATCCGCCACGCCGCCGCCGACCAGGCCGGCACCGACGCCTACCACGCCGGCGAGGTGCGCCGCGCGCAGCGCCACACCCAGCCAGCGACGGCCCGGAAAATCCCGGTAGCGGGACGGAGCACTCACCGGCTCACCTCAAACCGCTGTCGGCGGCTCCCAGCTGTAACCACGCCGCCCCAGCTCGGCGGTGATCAGCGCCATCGCCTCGTCCACGCGGGCGCTCGGCCCCTTCATGCCCAGTTCGATATGGCGCCGGCCGCCCTCCCCGCCGACGCTGGGCAGGCTGAACAGGGTCGCATCGGGAAAGTCGACAGTGATGCGCTCCATCAGGTCGATGAGCTTGCCTTCCATCGCGTCCCACACGATCACCGAGCGTTCCACGTAGTCGGCCTGGTGGTGCAGGTGTTTGAAGCGCGTGTCGAGCACCCACTCGACCATTGGCCAGGCCATGATCGGAAAGCCCGGCACGAAGAAGTGGTTGCGGATCGAAAAGCCAGGAATCCGGTTGTAGGGATTCGGCACGATGTCACTGCCTTGCGGATAGACGCCCATCTGCAGGCGCTGCGGCGTGGTCTCGTCGCCGAAGCGGGCGCGGATCTCGGCCTCGGCCTGCGGGTGCAGGGCCAGCGGCAGGCCCAGCGCCTCGGCGGCCGCCTGGCGAGTATGGTCGTCCGGCGTGGCGCCGATGCCACCGAAACTGAACACGATGTCGCCGCTGGCGAAGCTCTCCTTCAGGGTCTGGACCAGGCGCGGACGCTCGTCACCGACGTAGCGCACCGAAGCCAGGCGCAGGCCACGGGCCTTGAGGAGTTCCAGCACCTTGGCCAGATGCTTGTCCTCCCGGCGACCGGACAGGATTTCATCGCCGATGATGATGGCGCCGAAGGCCGGCTGGGCTGCTTGAGTCATTTACTGCACCTCGATGATGTTCTCGTTCTGCCGGGCCACGCGCAGTGCCGACAGCAGGTAATGGACGAAGGCCAGCCCCGCGAGGGCCGGCGCAAACAGGTTGAGGACCGGCACGTGGGCCATCACCGCCCCCACCAGACCGACGCCGAACAGGCCGCTGGCCTCACGGCGCGGGAGGTCCTTCATCTCGAACTTGTCGGCATGGGCCATCAGCGCATCGTAGCGGAAGGCCCGCTGGTTGAGCCACGCGGTCAGCAGCAGGGAGATCAGCAGCCCGACGCCGGGGATCAGCCACAGGGGCAGGCTGAGGACCAGCAGCACGAGGAACTGCAACACCGAGGTCAACGCGTTCCACACGCTGCCGATCTGGCTGCCGCCGGCACGCCGTGCCACGTCGGCGTAGTCGATGGCGGCCACCTTTTCGGTCATCAGCGGCAAGGCCACTGCCGCCACCAGCGTGGCTGCCGTCACATAGATGATCGGCAGCGCGAGCAGCACCAGGCCCAGCTTGAACATGAACAAGGCCACCAGCAGCGCCGTTTCCGAGTCGGCCAGCCAGGGGCCGACCAGCGGCAGGCGGGTGATCACGTCGGTGCCGATGGCCACGATGCTGCCCCAACTCAGGACCAGCGTGGTGGTCCACAGGGCTGCCGCGGCGAGCGTCGGCCACAGCAGATGCCACAGCACACCCGGCCTACCGAGGCTGCGCAGCGCGGAGAAATAGGACAACAGGACGGATTTCATGCTTTCGGGACTATCCTCTCGATGGTGAACTCAGGGCCTCACGGAGGCGACTCTGATGGATCACCGCAACAGTCGATGGGTTCCGCAACGCAACATCATGGTCTAGCGGCGCCCACCGTCACGCCACACTCCCGCAGGCCGCGCGCCACCGCATCCACGGTCAGAGCCCGCCGCGCGGCACCGGCCAGCTGGCGCTCCTCATCGCGATTGACGATGACGCCTGCCTCCAGCAGTACCGCCGGCACGGTCGCCGCCTTCAGCACCACCAGATTGTCGTAGTAATACACGCCCTGCTTCTCGTCGGCCCATTCGAGCCCCAGGCCGGGTGCCAGGGCGGCATGGTGGGTTGCGACCGGCAGGCCGGCATCCCGCAGGGCCTCGCCGATACGGCGGGCGCAGGCGAGGCTCTGGTCCAGGCGCGGATTGAGGCGCGACACGTAAAGCGAGAAGCCGGCGAAGCCGTCCGCATGGCGCAGTGCGCGCCCGTTCCATTCCCACGCTTCCAGCTGGCTCTCCTGCACCGAATCATGATGGACCGACAGGAAGAAACCCGCACCGGCCGCCTCCGCCTGGCGCGGCCGCTCCCGCAGCTCGGCCATCTCGCCGCGCCAGCCGATCAGCCGCACCGGCACACCGTCCACCGCCAGCCGTGCCGCCAGCACCGCGGCGAGGGACTGGTTGTACTCGAATTCGGTAACGCCGTAGGCGCTGGTCGCCCCCGGGCGCTCCAGGTAATGGCCAACATCCACCGCTACCGGCACCGCCTGTGCCGCGCCGGCCAGCGCGGCCAGCAACAGTGTCACGCCGCATCGCTTCACTCGTCGCTCACCTGGCGGGCCCGGAACCCCTTTTCAGCCAGCATCGCCAGCAGCCCCTTCGGCCCGCCGAAGTGCCCGGCACCGACGGCAATGAAGGGCCGCCGGCCGCTGCGCAGGCGGGCCACGATGGACTCGGCCATCTCCCGGTTACGGCTGTCGAGCAGCTCGGCGAGCATCGGCGTCATGGCTTCGACGCTGGCCTCCTCCCGCAGCATGCGGTCCACTGCCACACTGTCGCCGCGCCGCCAGGCCGTCAGCAGGCGGCGAAAATAAGGCTCCGCCTCGTCCCTTTCGATCAGGCCGATCGTCTCGCCCAGGCTGGCCACCTGAGCGGCGTCACCGCCGGCTCCCATCGCCGACACCTGCCGCTCGACGGTCTCTAGCGCCCATACGGACTGGCCGCGGGCCCGCGCGCTGCGGGCCAGCCACAGGTCCACACCCTGGCTGGTCCCCAGGCCGGCCCGCTGGGCCGACTGCAGCGTCAGCAAGGTGCCGACCATCCAGGGCTGCATGCGCTGCATGGCATCCGCAGGCAGTCCATAGCGGGTCAACACGCGGGCCAGGCGGACGCGTAGATCGGGGGACAGCATGTCGTCGAGCCGCCGCCCGGCGGGCAGCAGGCTGGCCTGCAACAAGCGCGGCGACAGCGCCGGATCCTCCGGATCCAGTTCCAGCCCGAGGCTGTCCGCCTCCGCCAACGCCGCCCGGACCCGCCCCGGCAACGGAAAGCAGCCCGCATCGCAGACGTGGATCGTGCCGTACAGCCAGGCCCGCGGCCGGCCCTGATCGTCGCTGAGCTCCCACAGGTACAGCGGCCCCTTCGCCACGGCGCTGCCCGCCAGCACCAGCAGGCCCAGCAGCAGCCAGACCTGCCTCCACCACCTCATCGCCATCCTCACGCCCACATCCCACCCGCTACAATGCGCGTCCATAGAAAAGGCGCATCATGCCCCAAACACAGCCTCTCCCGCCCGCCATCCTGCTGATGGGCCCCACCGCCAGCGGCAAGACCGCCTGCGCGCTGTCCCTCGCCCAGCGGCTGCCGGTGGAAATCATCAGCGTTGACTCGGCACTGGTGTACCGCGACATGGACATCGGCACCGCGAAACCCAGCCGGGACGAGCAGGCCGTCTGCCCGCACCACCTGATCGACATCCTCAGCCCCGAGGAAGCCTATTCCGCCGCCCGCTTCTGCGAAGACGCGCGCCGCCTGATGGGCGAGATCACCGCCCGCGGCCGCATCCCGCTGCTGGTCGGCGGCACCATGCTGTATTACAAGGCGCTGCGCGAAGGCCTGTCGGACCTGCCAGAGGCCGATGCCGAACTGCGCCGGGAGATCGAGGACGCCGCCGCCCGCGACGGCTGGCCGGCACTACACGCCGAACTGGCCCGGCTGGACCCGGATGCCGCCGCCCGCCTCGAACCCAACGACGCGCAGCGCATCCAGCGCGCGCTGGAGATCGTCCGCCTCACCGGCCAGCCGCTGGCCGCCAGCTACGCCCGCCGGGAAGAGCAGACCGACAGCCACCGCTACATCCCGCTCGCATTGACCCCCAGCGACCGGGCCGTGCTGCACGCCCGCATCGCGCGCCGCTTCGACACCATGCTGCTGGCCGGCTTCGTCGATGAAGTCGTCGCGCTGCGCAAGCACTACCAGCTCGACCCGAATCTGCCGTCGATGCGCTGCGTCGGCTACCGCCAGGCGCTGGAATACCTCGACGGCTACATCGACCTGCCGACCATGCGCGACAAGGGCATCTTCGCCACCCGCCAGCTCGCCAAGCGGCAGATCACCTGGCAGCGCAACTTCCGCGAAAACTGGGGCGATCTGGTGGAAATCGACTGCCTCGCCGACGACTTGGCAACGCAGGTCTGCACGCGCGTCGAACAGGCCTTGTGAGCACGGCCAACTTGGCCGGATACTGAGCCGCAGGTATCGACTCTCCGCCGGGAATCCCGCCATGCCCTTCCTGCATATCCGTTCCCAGGCCTTCCCCGACGCACGGGACACCGGGCCGCTGCTCGACGCGATCCGCCTCGATCTGGCCCACGCCGCCGGGCTGGCGCCGGAGCAGGTCTCCGTGAGCTGGACCTTCCTGGCCGAACAGCACCCGGCCGTCGCCGGGCTGGCGATGGCGCTGATGTCTGGCAACGCCCAGCCGGTGCTGGCTGAACTGCGGGTGACGGAAGACGGCATCGGCGCCGTCCACGCGGACGCGCTGCTGAACGCGGCCGTCGCGGGCATCGCGCGCCATGCGGGGATCCCGGAAGACCAGATCTTCGTCGCCTACCGTCCGACCACGGCGGACAGCGATACCGAATTCGATACCAGATCGATAAGCCGCTGGTAAGCTGCGGCGTCCTTACGAGTGGATTCCGCCGATGCGTAGAACCCTGCAGCCCTTGCATGCCGTGCTGGCCCTTGCCGTGGCCCTCACCTGCACCACGGCCCATACCGAGCGCGGACCCGACACTCCCGATGAGCCCCCACCAGTCGAAGCCCCCGGCAGCGAGACCGTGATGCCGGCGGCCCCCGCGGAACCGCCCGGCCCGACGGCCCAGGCCATCATCCCGGCGCAGGCCAACTGGGTCGAACCGCCCAACCTGCCCGGCCTTCAGGCCGCCTGGCTGATCGGCACCGAAACAGCCCTCGGCCCCTACGCGCTACGCCTGCGCCTGGCCCAGGGCGGACGCATCGGCGTACATGTGCATCCGGACGACCGCATCACGACGGTACTGTCCGGCACCCTGTACGTGGGTTTCGGCACTATCTTCGACGAAACACGGGTCCAGCCCATCCCGGCCGGCGCGGTTTACCTGGCGCCCGCCGATCAACCCCATTACGTATGGGCGCGGGACGGCGACGTGGAATACCAGGAAAGCGGCTTCGCCCCGACGGCGACCAATTTCGACGTGCGCTGAATCTCCTCCAGGCTCGCCCGCGGCAGCAGCCCCCGGGCCCTTGTGGAGGTGTATTCCTTCACCCCCACAAGGTGCGCCTTACACGGAATCCCCACGCCCCCCCTCATCGGAAGGAGCCTCAGGCGGACACCGTGATGCTGCTGGCACTGCTTGTACCGTCCGACGTGCCGCTGTTCGAGCCATAGGTGCGCATCAACTCCATGAGGCGGTGCATCATCCTGCCCTCGTGATGGGTGCTCACGGAGCTCGACGCCACTGCAGACGCCGAATCGGTGGAGGACGTTGCTGTCGCCGTCGCGCTCGCCGAGGCAGACGAGGTGGTGCTCTGGGACTGCTCGTACGCCATCGCCTCCTGCCGCGTCACCTTGCCGTCGCCGTCGGTGTCGGCCTTGTCGAAGTTGTTGACGATGTCGGAGATCACGCCGGCACGCTTGCTGTCGGTCGAGCCGATGTCCTGCAACTGGCTGGTGAGCTGGTCCTTGGTGAAGCCGGTGTCGTTCTGATCGTCACCGTCGCCATCCCCGTGATGACCACGCGGCGGCGGCATGCCGCCCGCCCCTTGCATGCGGCTGCTGAACGCCTGGCTGTCGAGGGCCTCGGCGAGCTTCTGCAAACCGCTCGAGAACTCGCTTTCCGTCAGCTGTCCATTGCCGTCGCTGTCCAGCGCAGAAAACAACTGGGTGGCATCCGACGAAGCCTGGCTCGATGCGGATGAGGACGAATCCGTCGCCGTGCTGGAGGATGAAGACGACGCGGACGAATAGACCTGATTGAAGGCCGACTCCAGATCGCTTTCCTGGATGTAGCCCTGGCCCTTGGTGTCGAGTTTGGAGAACAGCTTGCTCGCCAGCTCGGCCGGGTCGGGGCGCGTTCGCGTCGCGTACGACGAAACGGCACTGTAGTTACTGCCTACGCTGCTGACCATGGTGCATTCCTTTCCGTAAGAAACCGGGAAAAGCCGAGACGCTTTCCGGGCCCACCTCCGCCAACTGCGGACCAGGCTCTGCTCTCTAGCAACTTAACGGCCGGAATGCCCCTGCCTGACCGGCGCGAGGAGTTAAGACGGGTAAAGTTGAGTTAAGCCAAACACCCGAAAACAGCCCCCTCTCGCAGCTTTGGAGCGGAACCGGAAGCCGCACACAGGCCTGCCGCGGCAGAGCGGAAAAAACTGCCGGCGGGATCCACCAGCCGCTGCGTGAAGGGCAGCACGTCCCGCCAGCCCGCGAACCCATTTCGGGGAAAACCCCGCCAACCGGCAAAAGTCGCCCACCCGGCCGGCAAACCGGTGGGCACTTCAGTAATGGCCCCGCCCTTCGCAGCCCGGCTCCGGGTAGGGATAAAGCATGTTGAAGGCCTCGCTGCGGCCGTCCGGCTGCACCAGGCGCACGTGCTCGCGGCGGAATTCCCGGGCCTGCCGGAGGCCACAGGCGTGGGCGATCATGTCGATCTCCCGGTTCATGTTGCGGGCGTAGTTAGCGACCCGCAGGTACTTCTCCTCCACAACCAGCCCGCGCTGCAGCTTGGCGTTGTGCGTCGTGATGCCGGTCGGACAGGTATTCTGGTGGCAGCGCATGGCCTGCACGCAACCCAACGAGAACATGAAACCCCGTGCGGTGTTAACGAAATCCGCCCCGCAGGCCAGCGCCCATGCGGCCCGCGCCGAGGTGACCAGCTTGCCGGAGGCAATCACGCGGACGCGCTCACGCAGGTCGAACTCGATCAGCGTATCCACCACCCGCGGCAACGCCTCGTCGATGGACAAGGCCATGTGGTCGGCCAGCGCCTGCGGCGCGGCGCCCGAACCGCCCTCGCCGCCGTCCACGGTGATGAAGTCCGGCGCGTCCTGCAGCCCGCGCCGCACGATGGCCTCGCACAGCTCGTGCATGAAGCGCCGCCCGCCGATGGCCGTCTTGATGCCGGTCGGCTTGCCGGTCACCTGCCGCACGCGCACGACCATGTCCAGCAGCTCATTGACGTTGGCCACGTCCCGGTGACGGTTGGGGCTGATCGAGTCCACGCCCACCGGAATGCCGCGGATCGCCGCGATCTCCGGCGTCACCTTGGCGGCCGGCAGAACGCCGCCCTTGCCCGGCTTGGCGCCCTGGGACAGCTTGATCTCGAAGGCCCGCACCGTCTCGTGGGCAGCCAGCTCGCGCGGGCGTTCGTCGGACAGCTGGCCGTCCGCGTCACGCACCCCGTACTTGGCGGTGCCGATCTGCATGATGATGTCCGCCCCGCCTTCCAGGTGGGCCGGCGCCAATCCGCCCTCGCCGGTGTCGATCCAGCAGCCGGCCTCCGCCGCGCCCCGCGACAGGGCCTGCACCGCCGGCTTCGACAGCGCGCCGTAACTCATACCGCTGATGTTGACGATGGAGCGCGCGGTGAAGGGCTTGGCCGCGTAGCCCACCCCGATGGTCAACGGCGCGGTGGGCTCCTGCTCGTCCTCCAGCACCGGGAAGCCGGCATTCACGAAGATCAGCGCGCCCGGGTGGCGCATATCGTAGGTGGAACCGAAACCGATCACCCCGCCCTCGTCCTTGGCAAGGCGATACACCCAGCCGCGGGTGGCCCGGTTGAAAGGCATCTCCTCGCGATCACCGAGGAAGAAGTACTGGCGGAAATATTCGCCGAGCTGCTCGAAGAAATAGCGCAGATGCCCGACCAGCGGGTAGTTGCGCAGGATCGCATGCTTCTTCTGGGTGATGTCCTGCACATACCAGTAGGTCGTACCGCCCACCAGTATCAAGGCGATCAACACCCCTAGGCTGACCTCCAGCACCCCCATCATCGTGCCCATGACGCGCTCCCCCCAAGTGTTAGAATTCGGGCCGATACATCTTAGGTGAACCCCGATGGAATTTGCAGAACAGCTTCGCGTTGAAGTCCAGCGCTCCGTGGCGGCCTCCCTGGCCGAAGACATCGGCACCGGCGACCTCACCGCCCGCCTTATCCCGACCAACCGCACCGCCCGCGGCCGCGTGATCACCCGCGAAGATGCCGTGCTGTGCGGCACCGCGTGGTTCGACGCCGCCTTCACTGCGCTGGAACCCGACGCCTCGGTGATCTGGCATGCCCGCGATGGCGAGCGCATCAAGCCCGGCCAGCTGCTGTGCGAAGTGGATGCCAGCGCCCGCGCACTGCTCACCGCCGAGCGCACCGCGCTGAACTTCGTTCAGCTGCTGTCCGGCACCGCGACCCTCACGTCCACCTTCGTGCAGGCCGTGGCCGGCACCCAGGCCAAGATCGTCGACACCCGCAAGACCCTGCCCGGCCTGCGCCTGGCGCAGAAGTACGCGGTCAAGGTCGGCGGCGGCACCAATCATCGCGTCGGCCTCTACGACGGCATCCTGATCAAGGAAAACCACATCATCGCTGCCGGCAGCATCAAGGCGGTGATCGAGCAGGCCCGCGCCATCGCCCCATCCAATGTGTTCATCGAAGTCGAAGTCGAGAACCTGGTCCAGCTCGAGGAAGCCCTCGTCGCAGGCGCCAAGATGATTCTCCTCGACAACATGACGCTCGACGAGATGCGCGACGCGGTCGGCATCAACAAGGGCCGCGCTGAACTGGAAGCCTCTGGCGGCGTCAACCTGGAGCGCGTGCGCGCCATCGCCGAAACCGGCGTGGACCGCATCTCCATCGGCAGCCTGACCAAGGACGTGCGTGCCATCGACCTGTCCCTGCGTCACGTCGAGGAATAAGCCGCAATCCATGCGGGCCCGGTCGGATGCCGGGCCTTTTCATTTCAGGAATCGTGTCTCCGACCATGAACATCGAATTCGACGGTCCCGTCTCCACCGCCAACGCGAACACCTTGCGCCAGGTCATCGAAGCCCTGCTGGAACGCATCCAGGACCGGGACGAGGAACTCGACCTGTCCAGCCTGTCACGCATTCGCGTCGTCGACGACCTGCCCACAGCCGAGCGGCACTTCGGCGCCGCGCCGGTCGCCGACGAGCATCTGTCGCGCATCGTCGCCGACGAGGGCAAGCTGGCCCTGCTCTTCGATGGCAGCAAGCTGTGGCAGATCCTGTCCGGTGACGGCGCCGAGATCGCACGCCTGATCCACCACCTGCATAAGGAATGCTGGCGCCTGCACGATGCCCAGGCCACATTGGAAGCTGTAGCCGAAACCCCGCTGGCCAGAGCGCTGGCGCCCATCGTCAGCGCCATGTGGCAGGAATACCGCATCAACCGGCGCAGCGCCTGGTCGGTGCCGCCCGACGCCGACCTGCTGCTGAACCACCTGGCCGCGCTGCTGCAGGCCCTGCCGGACGGCATGCAGGAGGAAATCACACTGTACTTCGCCGACCAGGACCTGGACGGCCTGTTCGCCAAGAGCATGGGCCGCATCGCCCACCTGATGCAGGCCGTCGCCCATGTGCAGGGCTATCTGGACGGCCTCGGCCAGCCGCTGTCAGCCATCAGCGCCGAAATGCACGAGCTGGTGTCCAAGTCCTTCCTGTCGCCGATCTGGGCCGCCACCGCCCAGCACCTGGCCGCCGGCCACGCCATCGGTCCCGGCGAGCTGGCCGACATCCCGCTGCGCCGCGACCTGCAGGCCGCCTTTGCCAGCTTCGGCCTGCAGATCCGCGAGACCGACGACGGCAGCGACGTGTGGGTGGACGTGCAACCGCTGGCCAAGCCCGAAACCCTGCACTGAGCGGCCCGGCTCAGGACGCCTCCGCGAAGCAGGCCCGCTGGCGGCCGCCGCTCTTGGCCCGGTACATGGCCTTGTCGGCCATGGCGATGAGCTCCGTCGCACCGGTCGCATCATGGGGATAGCGGGACACACCGATGCTGCCGCCGGACTGCAAGGCCTGGCCCTTGTGCATGACGGGCTGAGCCAGCGCCCTCAGCGCTTTCTCGGCCAGGTGCGCAATCGCTTCAGGATCGTCGGCGCCGTCGAGCAGCATGATGAACTCGTCACCGCCCAGGCGGGCCACCGTATCGCTGGCCCGCACCAGTTGCTGCAGGCGCACCGCAGCAGCGCACAGCACCGCATCCCCGGCCGCGTGACCAAGGCTGTCGTTGATAGTCTTGAAGTTGTCCAGGTCAATGAACAACAGCGCCAGATGCCCGTCGTTGCGGCGCGCATGGGCCAGGGCCTGGTCGAGCCGGTCGAGGAACAGGCGCCGGTTCGGCAACCCCGTCAGGCTGTCATGGCTCGCCAGGCGGTCCAACGCCCGCTGCTTGTCTTCCAGGCTATCGAACTGGGCACGGATCTGCTGCTGCATGTCCTCAATGCTGCGCGCGAGCACACCGATCTCATCCTGCCTGGCGCTCGGCAGGCGTCCACTGGGCAGGCCGGGCGCATAGCCACGCACCGCCAGCACAATCTGGTGGAGCGGCCGGGTCAGCGCCCGCGCCAGCAGGAAGGCCAGCAGCACGGCAAGCGCACTGAAACCCACGACGATGCGCAGCGTTGCGCCCCCCAGACGGGCGCTCTGTTCAACCACCACAGCAAGCGGCTGGGACAAGCCCAGGATGAAATCGTCCTCGCTGTGCAGGCTGGTGAAATGCTGGCGCACGAAAGCTGCCACCACGGCCTCCCGCCCCGCTGGCCGGGACGTGGTCACCAGTTGCCCGGCCTGCTCTGTCCGCCCTGTCAGCAGAGCTTCGGTCGCCGGAAACTGCTCCTGCACGGAGGCCCGCTGCCCACGATCGAAGGCAAACGCCTGGACGGGGTCGGGATGAACCAAAAAATCGCCACGCCCGTTGCTCAGGTACAGCTGCAGACCGGGCGGCAGGTCGGCCGCCAACTGGGCAAACAGTCCGTTCAGATCCACGTTGATCACCACCAGGCCGAGGACCGGCCCGTCCGCCCGATCCCGGATCGGCGCAGCCACCTGTATTGACGGCTTGCCCTGCCCCGCATGGGCGCCGACTTCATGGTTGATCTCCGCCCGCGAGACATACACAGCTCCCGCCGGCAGCTTCACCGTCTCGAAGACATACGGGTAATGCCCTTTTTCCTGCAGCTCATCCCCTTCGATACGCACCACGCCGCTGACGTCCCGGTCGACACGGATCCTTTCCAGGCCATGGTCGGCAGCGTCGATGAGGCGCATCTGAAAATATTCAGGGTGAGTTTCCAGCATACGCTGGAAGAGCAGCGCCACATTGCGCTCACTGCTGATCTGCATAGCCGGGTCGGCACGCCGCAGCAGGCGTGCGGCCTGGGGATGCTCGGCGATCAGGCACACGTCACGGGCGGTGTTCTCGAGGCCGACCGTCAGCTGGCGTACCAGCACCCGCGTCGACGTGAGCAGGCGCTCTTCCGCCGCGGCCACCAGCATCGCGCGGCTCTCGGCGTAGCCGTAGTAGCCGGTCAGCCCGGCGGCCAGCACTCCGACGAGGGCCAGCGCAAGGCCCAGGCGTACCGCAATGCCCACCTTCATGGCGCCAGCACCCGTGTGGCCCGGTCGCCCGAGTGGATGCGCGCCCACAAGGCTTCCCGCCGGGGCGCATCCTCGACCGCCGCCAGCCAGACGATGCGGTCCGACGAAGTGCCCGCATCCGACTCGACCAGGGTGTTGGCCAGGCCCTGGCGACGGGCCAGCAGGCCGCTGGCCGTGTCGCCGAGCAGGTGATCGATCCAGGCGTGGACCAGATCGACGTCCCGGGCACCGCGGGTGACAGCCCAGCAGTCGAGCCAGGCCAGCGCACCTTCGCGGGGAATCACATAGCCCACGTCCGCGCCGGCGGCGCGCAGCATGTGCAACTGCTGCAAGCCGTAGTTGGCGAACATCAGCGCGACACGATGGCGCAGGAACAACTGCACCGACTCCTCGGGACGGTTGTAGAAGCCCAGCACGTTACGGCGCAGTTCGATCAGCTTGTCCACCGCCCGCGCCCACTCCGCGCCCTGCAGACGAAATGGCGATGGAAAGCCGAGCGCCTGGGCGGCCAGCGAGAAACTGTGGGCACCACCGCTGTAGGCCAGCACCTTGCCCTTGTTGCGAGGCTCCCACAGCGCCGCAATGGACACGGGAGCTTCGGCAAACTGGCGGCGGTCGTAGATCAACCCCATCGTCGAATACGTGTAGGGAATCGCGTAGGCCTCAGCCCTGCCCTGGCGGACATGGACCAGTCCCGGGATATCGGCCAGCTTGCGGAAACGCGGCAACTGGCGGCGCGTGCCGGCGATCCGCGCCGGGTCCACCGGCTGGACCAGATCGGCAGCGATGTAGCGTTGCAGTTCGGCGGTATTGACGGCCATGACGTCGAAATCGCGCCCGCCGTTGGCGCTGACCTTCTGCCACAGGCTCTCGTCAGTATCGATCACCGTCAGCTCGACCCGCGCGCCGCTCTTCTGCTCGAAGCTGCGGACCACTTCCGCATCCGCATAGCCCGGCCAGGCGAGCACGCGCAATACGCCGGCCGCGTGGGCGCCCGCAGCGAAAACGCCGGACAGGATGAAGACCACCAGCCTCACGGGCGGCGCCAGACGGAGGGATACACCACGCAACTTCATCCAAAGGATGATACGCGTCACGCCCCGCGCCTCGGTGGCACTCCGTCACTCAAAATCCGTGCGGGAACGCCCAATACAGGCATCGACTCACAGCAACTGGCGCAGTCGTTCCAGCAGACGCGGCAGTTCATTCTCCAGCTCGAGCAGCGCTGTTCGCGATGCCGCCGCGGCCCCTTCGGCAGCTCCCTTCAGCGGCGCCTCGACCGCAGCGGCGGCCTGCTGGATGCGCACCAGCCCCAAACTGGCCGC
Source organism: Zoogloea sp. GDB6 (assembly GCF_056724105.1). Lineage (NCBI taxonomy): Bacteria > Pseudomonadati > Pseudomonadota > Betaproteobacteria > Rhodocyclales > Zoogloeaceae > Zoogloea > Zoogloea sp. GDB6. The sequence continues at coordinate 3,824,217 of NZ_CM161497.1, forward strand.
ACTGCCCTTGAGGGAATGGGCGGCACGCTGGGCAGTATCCAGGTCGCCGGCATCCAGAGCCCCCCGGATGCGCACGACCTCCCCCTCATGGGTATCGACGAACATCGCCAGCAGACGCCGATAGGTGGCGAACTTCCCGCGCACAAGACTGAGGCCGAAAGCCAGATCCAAGCCATCAATGGCGGCCAGGGCCTCCCGCAGCGCCTGCTCCTTCCCTGCCAATTCCGCTGCGTCACCCTGCTCGCCGTGGCTGGCCCCGGGCGCCGGAGCCCGGGGCGGCATCCAGTGGATCAACGCGGCAAACAGGCTGTCGGGGTCCACCGGCTTGGCGACGTGGTCATTCATGCCGGCACCCAGACAGGCACGCCGGTCCTCGTCGAAAGCGTTGGCCGTCATCGCCAGAATCGGCAGGGACGCGCACTGGGGCAGTTGGCGCAGCGCATGCGTGGCCTCCAGGCCATCCATATTCGGCATCTGCACATCCATCAGGACCAGATCGTAGGCATTGTGGGCGGCCTTTTGCAGTGCCTCCACGCCATCGTTGGCCACATCCACGCGCAGGCCGGTTTCTTCCAGCAGCGCAAGGGCCACTTCCTGGTTCACCGGGTTGTCTTCGGCCAGCAGGATGTAGCGGCCGCGCAGCGGCGACAGATCCATGGCCGCCGGCGCGGCCGGGCGCGAGGTCACGCCGGAGAACACCTCGACGATGGCATCGTGCAGCATCGACGGTGTGACCGGTTTGCTCAACTGGGACTGGATACCCATCGTGTGCAGTTGCTCGACGGTCCACTCGCTGCTGTACGCGGTGGCCAGGATGATCTTTGCATCGGAACCGAGGGCCTGGATCTGGCGGCTCGTTTCGATGCCGTCCATGCCGGGCATCGCCCAGTCCATCAGGATCAGGTTGAACGGGCTGCCGCCCAGCAGCGCCTCGCGGGCCAGGGCCACCGCATGCTCACCGGAATCCGCAGTCGTCACACGCACGGCGAACGCATTGAGCATGTCCTCCAGCGCAGTGCGCGCATCGGCATTGTCGTCCACCACCAGCACGTGCAGGGTCTCGTCGAGCTTCACCCGGCCGCGGGGGGCCGGAGCATCGGCAGCACGCTGCAGCGGCAGCTCGAACCAGAAAGTACTGCCCTTGCCGAATACGCTATCGACGCCGACACAGCCCCCCATCAGTTCGACCAGGCGCTTGCTGATCGCCAGTCCAAGACCGGTACCGCCGAACTTGCGGGTGGTCGACGCATCGGCCTGTGTGAAGGCCTGGAACAGGCGGTTACGCTGTTCTTCGCTGAGGCCGATGCCGGTGTCGCTGACTTCGAAGCGCACCATCACCGCGCTGGAATCCTCGCCCAGCAGCCGCGCCCGGAAGATCACGCAACCGGCATCGGTGAACTTGACCGCGTTGCTGGCAAAATTGACCAAGATCTGCCCGAGGTGCATCTGGTCACCGTGCAACATCACCGGGATGGCCGGATCGATGCGGTTGATGACCTCCAGCCCCTTCTCGGCAGCCCGGTCGCAGATCAGATCGTTGAGGTTACGGAAGACCCGATCGAGCTCGAAATCGGCGTTCTCGATGGTCAGCTTGCCGGCCTCGATCTTCGAGAAATCGAGGATGTCGTTGATGATGCCCAGCAGATGGCGCGCCGCCTGGGAGATCTTGTCGAGTTGCTCGATCTGCCGCGAATCAACCGCCGAGCGGCGGATCAGGTGGGTCAGGCCGACAATCGCGTTCATCGGCGTGCGGATCTCGTGGCTCATGTTGGCGAGGAAGCTGCTCTTGAAACGGCTTGCCTCCTCCGCAGCCTCCTTGGCCACGGCCAGTTCACGGGTGCGCTGGTCCACCAGATCCTCAAGATGCAACTGGATGTCCCGCAGTTCATGGGTGCGCTGGTCGAACATACCGGCCAGCTCTTCCAGCTCGTCGTGGGTACCCAGCGGTGCGCAATGGCGCTCCGGGCTGCCGTCGGCGGCGGCCACCCGCTCCCGCAGCAGCACGATGGGGCGCGACACCGAGAAGCCGATCCAGTAGGCGATCGCGATCGCCACCAGGGTCAGGATCAGGCCCAGCAGCGCCACGTCGCCGATGGCACTGAAGGCCGGTGCCAGGTAGTGCTGACGCGGCGCCGACACTTCGAGTTGCAGCCCGAGACCGTCGAGGAAACTGCGGTTGTTGTCATTGACGGCCTTGCGCGCGATCAGCAGGTCACTGGCATCGGAGGCCGGATGGGCGAACAGGGTCTGGTCCGCGACGAGCAGGCGGTGGCCGAGCAGCGGGTCGGCGGGCAGCACGCGGCGGGCCAGCGCACCCAGGTCGTACACCACCACCAGCACCCCTTGCGTCGTGTTGTAGTAGGTCACCGGCACGAAAACGACCCAGTGCCCTTGGCTGCGATCGATCAGGTAGCTGACCACACCATTGGCCAGCGTGCTGCGCAGTTCGGACGAGGCCTCGTAGGTTGGCAGCGTATCCAGCGTCGAATACACCGGCTTGCCGTCGTAGCCGAGCAAGGCCACGGCGAAGACGTCACGCCCCTCGCGGAAGTTCTTGATCAGCTCCGGCAGGTAAGTCTCGCGCCCCTGGGCGTCGTTGAGGCCGTTCACCACCAGCGGGTTCCTGACCAGCACGTTGGCGCTTTCGAGCAGGTAATCGAAGCGCTGCAGCAGCAGCCGGGCATCCTGGCGGGCCCTCTCCTCCAGTTCGTGGGTCAGGTTGGTGGTAATTGCCGAATGCAAGCGGAAACCCACCGTGGTCGCCACGGTGACCATCGACAACGCGACGAACAAGCCGAAGACCCAGGTGATCCGCCGGCGTACGCTGCGGGTGATGAAAGCCAGTTTCATTCTGCTGCCACGATACGGCCACGGGCGTCGAAACGCGCCAGGCGCAGTTGCCCGCGCTCCAGTGCATCGTGACGCGCCACGGTGAAAGGCGGGTTGTAGTCACGCAACACGCCGGGATAGGCATGCAGGGACTCCAGCGCGCTACGCACCGCAGCATGGTCGTCACTCCCGGCCTGGCGGGCCGCCTTGGCCAGCATGTGGGTCAGCTCGTAGGCGTGCACGCTGGCGATCAGTGACGGCAGCATCTCGTCGCGCCCGAGGGCGTAACGTTCCCGGTAGTGCTGGAGAAACTTCCTGAAACGAGGATTCGTCGCAGCATCATCGAGCAGGACGGATTGCACGAAACGCAGGTCCACCCGCTGCAACGCCCCCTGGGTCGTCTGCCAGAAATCGCCACCGGTCAGCCCCACGTGGGCAAACACCGGCGGCGTTTTTTCCTGGCGTGCCATCGCCTGCACGATCTTTTGGCTCTCCACCGCATTGGCCACCAGTACTACCGCGCCAGCCTCGCGGCCAGTGATGGCCCTCACCCGCGCTTCGGTCCCCGCATCGCCCACATTGAACCACTCGATCTCCACCCGGCCGGCCGGCAGCTTTTCGATGATGGGCTTGAGCACCTCGTCGTTGCTGCGCCCCCAGGCAGAGCGTTCGAGCAGCACAACCACCCGACCGCCAACGCGCAGTGCGTGCTCCAGCAGAAAGGGAGCCGCCAAACTGTCGCTGACCGAAACACGGAAGGTGTAGTTCGGGCGATGCCCGTGCTCGACCAGGCCGCGCCCGGTTCCCCACGGAATCAGGAAAGGGATCTGCAGGCGATGGATGTCCTCCAGCTCGTCTGCGATGACGGCTGTCTGCACGCCGCCGACAACGGCCAATAGTGACGGCATGGCTGCGAAACGGGCGAGGTTCTGCCGCCCCACCTGCGCATTGGTAGCGTGATCCAGACCGACCACCCGCAGCGGCACGCTCCGGATGCCACCGTCCGCGTTGATCTCCTCGACGGCCAGTTGCACCCCCCGGTAGATGGCCCCGCCGCCCTGGGCGCTGCGCATCGAGAAATCCGCATCGATGCCAACCACCAGCGGCGGACGCCGCCCACCAGCCGCCGCCTGGGCGCCCTCCTGCCGCTGGTGGCGCAGTTCCTCGGTCTTGACCAGCAGGTCATAACCCACGTCGAAGCCAAACTTGTCGGCAATCGGGGCCAGTGCCTTGCGAAAGGCCTCGCGCTCCTCCGGAGTCAGAGTATGGATCTCGACACCAGCAGCCCGGACAGTCTCGATGAACTGGGCCTCGCGGCGGGACGTTTCCTCGCGTTCCCACACCGTGAGCGTCTGGGCATTTCGCCGGATGACCTCACGCATCTCTGGCGACAGGGATTCGAACACCGTCTTGCTGGCCGAGAACACGTAGGCCAGATAGGCATGGTTGCTGAGGGTCAGGTACTTCTGCACCTCGTGGAAACGCATTCCGACAATGGCGACCAGCGGGTTTTCCTCGCCGTCCACCGCACCATCGGCCAGCGCCTTGTAGGTAGCGTGAAAATCGATCGGGATGGCCTGGGCACCGAGCACCTCGAACTGGTCGGCGATGATGCGGCTCTTCATCGTCCGGATGCGCAGCTTCGCAAAATCCTGCGGGCGGCGGATCGGCGTGTTGGCGGTGAATTGCTTGAAACCGTTTTCCCAGAACGCCAGGCCGACCAGATCGATCCTGTTGAGCTTGGACAGCAGCATGCGGCCCGGTTCGCTGTCGAGCATCGCGTACAGTTCTTCCCGGCTCGTGAAGTAGAACGGCAGGTCGGCGTACTGCATGGCCGGAATGGCCGAACTGAGCTTGGCAGTGGGCGTCAGCACCAGATCGAGCTTGCCGCTGCGCGCCATTTCCAGCATTTGGTCGTCGCTGCCCAGCTGCTGGTCGGGAAACACCGTAACCTTCAGCTTGCCCTTGCTCTGCTCGCCGACCTGTTCGGCAAAACGCAGCGCCGCGGCGTGCAGCGCGCTGCCGGCGGCGATATTCAATCCCAGGCGCAGCTCACGCACATCGCTGGCCGTAGCACCGGGGCCCGCCGTACCATTGGACGCCTCCGGCCGCTCCCCGCGCGGGCCGACCCACCACAGCACCAGCAACACACCGATCACCACGAAAACAGCCAGTGACAGCACACGAATCGGGTGTTTGCTCATCAGTTTTTCTATTCAGGCTTGATGGCCAATGATATACCGATCGAAACCCCTTGTAGTGGCATGGTCTTGACTCGAACCTTCGATCAACTGCCGCAGACTCGGTCGGACAGGCGAACGACGGAGCCGCCGTACCCGTACTCAATAATGCGGCGGAATCTCGTCACGCAGGTCGTGAGCCTCCGCCGTCGGCGTAGCCGATTGCATCTGCTGGTAGAGCAGGCGGATCTGGCGTTGCAGCGCATCGATCTGCTCCTGCTGGCGGTGGACGGTCATATTGAGACTGTCCACCAGGTCTTCGGTGAGGGCGAGCTTGATCTCGATCTCGGTCAGTCGGGATTCCATGGCGTCCCCTTCGGCGGGCTGTGGTCGGAGACGGATTGTCCCCGAAGATCACGACGAACGTCGAGATGCTACCGCGCAAGACTTGATCACTCGGCTCAGGCATAGCCGTCGTAGGAACTGCAGGGCCCTCCAGCGGGGAAATTCATACTTGAGAACATTTCTCAAATGCAGTAAAAACAATGAAGACTCACGCTGAGGCCATGTACGGAGAATTTCTCCGTACCATCCAGGTGAATTCTCCACCAAGCTAGTGATCCAACATGCAGGCACCGGAAAAAATCACCGCATTACAGATTTCGTCCCAAGTCAGCCGTATTGACGCCGGAATGTACATCTTTCGCTACAGTCTCGATGCCCAAAGCACCTCCAAGGTCTGCATCAGCCTGAGTCCGACCCCACTCGGCGACGGAGTGATCGACTTCTTTCCGTCCGAGGGCGTTCGCGACAACACGCTCGCCTCACCCAGCGACTGTATCGTGGCCCGAGTAAAGGGTGGCCCGGCAAACATACTGGTCACAACCTTCAGGTCCGAAGACGATACCAGCAACGTCCATTTGCGCATGGACCGCATCTCAACGGCCCCCTCCCGTGCACCAGCCGGACCGACCGCCACTTCACAGACGCAACTGGAACTGCTCGGCCATATCGAAACGCAAGGTGACGTCATCTCCCACAATACCTGGCTGGGGGATCCGACGACCCGCCTGCGCCTCGAAGGCTTCTCGATCAACTGGCCGAACGCACCTGGCGGCATGACCCTGGCCTATTCATGCCGTACCGGGGCCGACGGTGAGCGCTATATGGGCGTCCCCGGCCAATTCATCGGCAGCCGCGGCAAAGGCAAGCCGATCACGCTGGTCACGTTCGCCCTCACCGGGCCACGCTCGGCCGATTTCGAGCTGAGCGGCAAGGCAGTCTTCGCCGGCGAAGCCCCGCTCGCCATTGCATCAGGCAAGGTACTTTCAGGCCCCACTGGAACGGAACATCTCGTGGCACTACAACTCGAGATCACCCCAAAGTCCGTTGCAGCCTCGCCGTGGAATGACCACCCGAATCTGCAGGTCTTCCGCAAACCCTAAAGCCCCCGCAGCCCCCGGGGGCTCGCCCCCAAACAGCCGTACGATCCAGCAAGGGCGGCCGGCTGCAAACGCCCCCGGATACGCGGATTGGCAGCCCCCAGGGCCCCACCGCGTACAACCGCACCTGCCCCTTGCACGTAACACGACATGAAGATCACCTACGACGACCTTGCCAGCCTCATCCCCTGCCTGAATCAGGACCAGCCCAGGATCCTGCTTCACATCGGCTGTGGCAAAGCCGACCGGACACGCCTGCCGGAATGCTTTCAAGACAGTCGCTGGCAGGAAATCAGACTGGATATCGATCCAGCCGTCCAGCCAGACATCGTTTCCAGCATCACCGAAATGACGGCCGTCGAAACCGGCAGCATGGACGCCGTCTGGTCCTCGCACAATCTGGAGCACCTGGAGGATTTCCAAGTCCCTCAAGCCTTGGCCGAAATCCGGCGAGCACTCAAAGCAGGCGGTTTTGCGCTGATCGCGCTCCCTAACCTCGAACGGATCGCTCAACTCATCGTCGAAGGGAAGATCGACGAGGTCCTTTATGTATCCCCGGCCGGCCCGATTACTCCGCTGGATATGTTGTTTGGGCACCAGGCCTCTGTCTCACATGGAAACCGATTCATGGCGCACCGAACAGGCTTTACCAGTAAACGCCTAGGCTGCAAACTCATCGAAGCTGGCTTTGAAGAAGTCCGAATCCTCCCCGGCCAGGGCTATGACCTCTGGGCCATCGCCAGGACCTCTGCAGCCAGGGGCTGAAGATCGCGAACACTCCCGTAAATTCCGCAGTCTTGTTGCGGCCCTGATGGGCCGGCAAATCGGAAACGTAGCGCAGAATTATTAGTATGCGCTACGTTTCCAACATGCTTCCCAACAGCCCAAGTACGGCATGGGCTGCAACGGGTTGGAGCTCAACCCGCAACTCCAGTGCCCATCCAGCCCGTATCTGAGCCAGCACGACTGCATCGATTCCGAGAACACAGCGCGGATCCTCCCCTTTCGACATCAGATAGACACCCGCTCCCGGTGCCGCCGGCAGACAGCACATCCCCTGCATCCGCTCGAACAGCGTAGCACGGCCTTCCGCCTCCCAATGAACGACGCCGTCCTGATCCATCAGACGCAGCGACTGAAGGCGCACACTACCCGGCCCATCCAGAGGGTCAAAGCGCAACGCATGCACCGAAGCAACTTCCGGCGGCAAGACGAAACGCATCAATTCGGGCTGACCGGCGTGGGATAGCGGCAGTTCCTGAGATTCAGCCTCACTGAACCCAGCTCCCGAGTGGCGCCAGAACAGTTGGCAGCGAGCAGTCGGTCTTGGTACTTGCCCTTCCGGCTGCCCCCAACCCTGGCGGGGTTGAAATTGCAGTGATGTAGCGGGTTGGTCTTCACAAAACAGCCGTTGCAGCTGGCCACTGCGCGTGCGCTGAAGGAAGGTGGCGTAGTCGATCAAGCCCGTATAGGCCACCTGATTGGCATGGAAGGTCGCATAGTCAAGATCGTATTCAACCGGATAATCGAGGCAGAGCCTGTGATTCCAGACCAACCCGACCCCGAAATCCTCGGAGACGGTTACGGTCTGCCGCATATTATGCCGACGCAACAACGCAAACGCCTTGTAGGTTTCTCCCACCCATGACCCCGGGCAACGTTGCACGCTGGTCTGCCGCTCATGCCCCGGCACACAATCATGCACCACAAGCACGCCGCCAGGCGTAAGCAGACGCGGCAGCGCACGCAAGGCCAGATCGACATCCGGACGGACATGCACCGGATCAAAGAAGATCACATCGAACCGGCGCTCGCCAAAATGCTCGAACAATTGCTGCAAGGACAGAAGCCGGTCGAAACGCACACCCATGTCCACCGCGGCTTGGGCCATACCGAGCAGACGTGGCAGGTTGTCACCGTCGAGATACGCACGCTCCGGCAGGTATGCCAGTTCCTTCTGCTCGCAGACAACATCGCCATAGTAGCTAGCGCCGTCGAACTTGTTGTATTCCAGATAACTGCGATAACCAAACTGACTCACCAGACGGTTGACGATATCCGCCTTGGTGACGGCACGCCCGGATGCCGGCACGACAGACTCCATATTCGTTCTCCACTTCGTTGATACCGCAGCACTCACATCAATCAAGCACCCGGACGGTATCGCTCCATTGCTGGAGCCAGCTCCGCACGCGCCGAGCGTCGACCTGGCGTTTAAAGAAGAAGTGCACGACTTCCCGTACCCCGGTACACGGATCCTCCTCTTCGACTGCCAGCACCGAGATGCCGCGCTCAGCGCACTGGAAGCGCTGTACGACATCGCGGCCGTACAGCCGGCGGGTTCCCCATTCGTGACGCGGCTCGACTAACTCCTGGGTTGCCGCCCGCTCCATAACTCCACCGAAGCAGACCTGAATCACACCGTCGTCGCGCAGGATCCGGCACAGTTCGCTGAAGGCCTGAACGTCATCCGGCACACTCTCGAGCACATGGTTCAGAGAGATGAAACCATAGCTACCGTCCGGGCGATCGATGGCCTGCGCATCCAGGCTGTTCCGCACCCCATATTCCGATACCTCATAGTGCTGGAACCATTCAGGGCGCACGCCGGGATCGGCACTGAACTGCAGCCCCTTGCGCGCATTGAGGAAACCGACCGGCAGGGCTTCAAAAACACGTCGGACAATGCGATGCCGCTCCAGCGCTTCACAATACTGACAACGCGGGGCCCGTCCGGTTGTGGCGCTCCGCCCCCCCGGACCACTCCCAAACGTCGTATTGCCGCAGATATTGCACACAGCATCGCTCGCCGCAGCCACACTGGCAACCGTTGCCGGTGCCACGGCCGGAAGGTCCGCCTCGAGACAGCCCTCCCGCAACCGCAGGACGAACCAATCCTGCAGTTCGACAGCATTATCGGCGGTTAGCCAACGTCCCTTGCGCTGGCGCACCACCTCCAGCCCCTCACGGGCGAACAACTCCAGAAGAAATTGCTCTCGATAGGCGATCACCAGCAGAGGCTCATCCGGATCGTGGACGAACGCATTGGCCGAGGTCTGCTTGACCAAAGGGTAAACCGCCGTGCCCGGTTGTCGCTCGAGCGAACATTCCGGCGGAATGGCAAAGAAAGTGGTGACCCACACGCCACCCGGCGCCAGAAATTGCTTCAGGTAACGCACATAGTCCACAACTTCCTGCTCGTACAGGTGCGTGAAAACGGACAAGCTGACCAAACAATCAAAAGCAGCGCGCTCAAACGGCAGCCTGAGGGTCGCGAGTGGCTTGCCATCCGGGTTATAGCGCTCATTGAACAGGTCTGCATGGACGAAGCGGTAGCGCGCGTCGTCCTTGCTTTCCGAGAACTGTTCATTGAGCCATCCGATGTGGCGCGGCAGGATATCGAATCCATCATATTCACCGGCATATCCGCTACGCCGCAGGCCGTAGGCCAGCCGCCCGTAGCCGCAGCCAATATCCAGAATTCGGTGCGGGCCTGCCGCCAAACCCGATGCATCAAAGACTCCAGCAGCGAGGTAATCGGCATGGCGAACAAACATGGCGTCATCCTCCCCCATGAAACGCAGTTCCGCGGGGGGGATGCGTGCGGGTGCCAGCATCTGGACAGGTACGGACTTTCTGCCAGCCCGTCGTCGCGCACCATCGCGCACTGCGGAAAATGCCTTTTGAACATAGCTGTAGAGCAGCATGTCCTCGGACTCGGACTCCAGCAGCAAGGTCAAGGATGCCGGGCTCAGCTGCATCAAGTGCTCGAGCCCTTTCAGTTTCTCATCAGTTTCATGGACATGCGGGAATACGACAGTCGGGGCACCAAGCGCCATACGCAGCACCTCCGCCATCTCTACGACGTCGGGAAAGGCGCATACCAGATAGTAGCGGTCGTCGACGAACTGCCGTGCCTTCTCGAAGCTCGCCTCGCCACAGACGAAACGGCACTGCAAGTTATGCAACTGTTGACGCAGGGCGGGAATGTCCGAATTCAACACCACGCGAACGAAACTGTTGATGTCTCCACTACGTGCGAGCTCGTAATACGGGCTATTGCTGTTCGTCAGGAACTCGGCATAGGTGGACTTGAAACGTTCGACCGGGTCACGAACCACCGTGACGTAGTGTGCCGGCTTGTCGAAATGGACATGATCGCCATAGGGCACGTGGCCCGCCACCACCCGCAGGGATTGCCGCGTCGCCTCATCGGACTCGGCCAGTTCGCCCTTGTAGTTCATGAAACACTTATCGCCCCCAAACACTTCACGAAGCAACAAGCGCAAGGACGTACCACCAGTCCGCGGCTGGTGGATCTGAATCACCACATAGTCGCCCGAGAGAACCGGATCTTCACTGTAGAGCATCTTAATTCCTTTATTCCCCGCCATCCGCTGCAGGCATGATCACTGTAGATAGAGCGGAACAGAGGGCTCGGCACGAGCCATCCAGAATGCCCGACAACATCGTTCGATACTGCTGGGCCACCTGGGACCATGCCGGGAGTGCAGCAGCAGCAGCCACCGAGCTCGCCCGCTGAGCGGACGAAGCGCCCTCAAGCCATGATTGGAGGGCGACGATCCATCCTTCGATGTCTTCGAAGGGGACGATACTGCCCAGCGCCTTGTTGAAAACGATATCGGCAGCGCCCTCTACCGGGGTGGTCAACACCGGCAAGCCATGGGCAAGGGCTTCGGTCAGCACCGTCGGATAAGCTTCCCGATTCGACGTCATCATGAACAGATCGGCGGCACAGTAGAACGGCGCGGGGTTGTCTACGACATCATGGAAGACAAAACGGTCGCGGTAATACCCCAGTTTGTCCACCTGGGCCTGCATCTGGGCACGGTAGTCGCCACTGTCGGCACCGAGCACCACGAAATGCAAATCCAACAACATGCGACGACATTCCAGTTCGCGCGCCAGCTCCACCAGCCTCACCTGCGCCTTGCGTTCGCACAAGGTCCCCACCGACAGCGCAATACGACCGGACTCAGGCAAGCCCAACTCACGCCGCAGCATGTGACGATCACGGCGCAGCAACGCGACATCGGCCGGAACTGAACCGTTGCGAATCACCAGCATGTTGCTGGCGAGATCGTATTCCCTGTAGCGATTGCGGCAATCCTGAGAGACGAACACGACGCGGTCGGCCTGGGTCATCGCAAAAGGCAGAAGGTAGTGCCTGATCTGCTCCGCGTAGCCATCGAAAAAATCGTGCCCTTCAGATTCGTGAATGATCCACACCACCGGCAAGCCCAAGCGGACCGCGGCCACTACCACAAGCACCGACAACAAGGTATTGCAGAAGACGCAACTGGGACTGGCCGCAAGCAATTCGGCCTCCACCTCACGCAGGCGATGTTGCAATTCGGCGATGCCATCAGCCTGGGCGACGATTCCCGCCGTACGCATCAGGCGGAACTGTTCATCCAGGCGCCGGTAAGCGACCGGCCCCTCCGGTATGTAAAAGCGTGAGCCGGTTTCGCCGGCCAAATGCACAGCCAACTCGGCCAGGACCTTGGTGGCACCCTGCAACTGGGTATTGTGAGAATAGAAGACCGGCTCGCCCCCCTTGTTCGACCGCCGCATCGCACGCAGCGGATAGGGAGCCTCCTGTGATGCGTCCCAGTGCGGGCTCCAATAGGGGTCGCGGGTTGCTCCGTACTGCGCCGTGTAGTGCAACACCTCATCGAGCCTGTCCTGCCGTTGCCGCGTTGCCCCCTCATAGTGCAACAGAACCGCGTGCCCCACGTAGACATGGCGGAAGCCTTGCTTGGAGACGCGGGCGCAGAAATCGACATCGTTGTATGCGAGTGAATAATCGTGCTCGTCGAAGCCTCCCACCTCCTGATACAGTGCGCGCCGTACCAGCATGCAGGCAGCGGTCACACCGAACACATTGCGCGTGGCTGCACGATAAGACAGATACCCCTCGTTACCGGGCGGCAGCCCCTTGAGCACATGCCCGGCACGACCGCCCTCGAGGCCGACGGTCACTCCACCATGCTGCAGCGAACCATCCGGATAACACAATTGCGCCCCGACCGTGCCTACACCGGCCAAACGCGCCATACCCACCATGTCGCTCAACCAGTTCGGGCTGACGACCTCCATGTCATCGTTGAGCAAGAGAACGAATTCCGTCTCCGCCAACGCGGCCCCGACGTTCATCTTGCGCGAAAAAGAGAAGCGCCCATTCCGGTCGAGGAAGCGCCCCCAATGCAAAGGTACGTCGAGCCCTTCCAGCGCCAACTTGGTGTCCGGCCCTACATCCTCGTCGGCCAGCACGAGCACCCGATAGTTGCGATAGCGGGTACGCTGCCGGATCGAATCCAGCAGGCGCGCCAGCATGGCCGTGTTGTCCCGGGTCGGGATCAGGATGGTGACTGTCGGCCCGCCATCACCGAAACCGATCTGGAAGAAATTCGATCGACTGGACGCCGCCCACGGCGCAGCCTTGGCCCGTCCGGATGACTTGCGCCGCTTCAGTGACGCACCGATAGCACGCCGGGCCGCCTTGTGAGCATAGTCCTTGTAGCGCGCGGCAAGCGCCGTTGACCCCGGAATCGCCCGCCAGTAGTACAGCACAGAGGCGATATGCTCGACCTGGACATCCGCTTCGGCCACCCGGAGCGCCAGATCGTGATCCTGACATCCATCGAATTGATGGTCGAATCCCCCCAGGCGCTCAAACAGCTCACGCTGCAGACACAACACCTGGCCCGCATACATGTAGGTGAGCAACAATTCCGGACTCCAGTCCGGCTTGTAGTGATAGTCGAGGATTTCCCCGCCGGCCGAGATCCGGGCACAGTCGGAATAAATATACTGCGCTCGGGGAACCGCTAGACTGCGCTCCTCCAAAGCCGTGAGCGCCCCGGGGTCGAGGAGATCATCGTGATCCAGGAAGAGCAGCCATTCTCCACGGGCGCGAGCCGCCCCCAGGTTGCTCGCCCGTGAAATCCCGCCATTGCGGGCCGCACGAACCACACTGATGCCTTCCCTCTCGAACTGCTCCAGTAATGGCAGGTGTTCCTGCTTCGGCGAGGCATCATCGACCACTATCAGCTCGAAATTGCGATGGCTTTGCGCCAATACCGAGTCGATACACGCACGCAGATGATCCGGCGGCGAGTTATAGCAAGGCACCACGACACTGATCCACGGACATGCCTGGCTTGCATAGGGGCGGGGCGCAGCCACCGGCGCACGCAATGCCGGCCCCAGCAGCGATGCACCCAGCGCTTCGGCGCGGGGTTGGAGCGTGGCGGTACCCACTCCCGCGCCTACCACACCGTTGCCACTACGCCCTTCGCCCCAGCCGTACGTGAGAAAATGGGCCAGCGGCTCTTCTCCCGCGACAGCCACGTCCGAGTATGCGGCAAGGTAGCGCTGCGGGTGGAAATCCCGACAGGTCGGCAGCCCGAGCGCCAGACCTTCCCTCAGATAATGCGCCAGCATCGTGCCCTGCTGCGTGGGTAGCCCCCGCTCCCTCATCGCCCGTTTGTAGAAGGCCGGGTCGAACAAGGGATTGGGACACCGTCCTTCAGCCTCCCCATGCATCACGTAATGCACGAGGGGATTGATACGCGCAGCCTCTACGTCGGGATTCCGTGCAAGATAGTAATCGGAGTCAAAGTACACGCTGGGCGAATAGGCCCGGCACTCAGGATCCAGGAAAAACTCCCTGAGCATGTCGAGACGATCATGCGGCCCATCATATCTGGCCGCATACCATTCCGGGTTGAGCACTCCACATTGCAACAGCGGCACGATGTCGATAGGCAGGGCCTGCAACAGTGCCGTCACTTCCTCATGGCGCCCCGTCATGCAACACCCTTACGCACGGTTGAAAATATCTCGGCAGCCGGTAACCAGCGCACAACGGAAAACTCAGCGGTAACAGCAAACAGCGTATGCATAAACAACCAGGCGTCATCCTTCATCGCGCGATGATGGGTCAGCACCCCCAAGGGCTCGGGCTCCATCGCATTGGTACGCAGTTTGGCCAACCGCTTGACGAGTTCCAGCACGAGAGTTTGAGTCGGCTTGCACGTCGCCTTGGATGCAGCCGACCAGAGCAGAATTTCTATATCGCAATGCACGGTGATCAACTTTGAATCGGGAAGAGACGGCTCATCCCTGTGTTGTGATAACCCCAGAAACCGGTATTCCTCCAGTAGCGGGATAAAATTAGCGGCGATGCGATTCCACGGAGGGACGAAGACCGGGATGAAACGCTCACCAAACAATCCCTGCAGGCGCTGACGGCCCTCCGCGATTTCCCGCGCCACCTCCGAAAGCTGCCGCCCATTGCCGAACTCGCTACTCGGCACACCGGCAGCCACATGGCTCTTGTGCGCATAACCATGCTGACAAAAGCTCAGCTCAGCCATGCCCATCGTATCCTCCCCCAGACGGCCATCGGTATGAGCCGGAATCACGGCCGCCAGTACAGGAACACGAGCCTCCGCTGCCAACAGCGCCATTTTGTTGAGTTCCGGACTGGCACAGACCAGATCGTCGTCCCGCCACCAGAACGGGCAACTGCGTCCGCTTGCCTGCCATAGCTCGAGCTCTGCTCTCAAGGGGGCAAACGGGTCCTTTGCTGTCGCCCCGCGCCGTTCGGGCTGCATCTGCGCACGAACCCGAAAGCCCTCATCCATACCCAGCCAGCGCTGCATCTGCCGAACGATCCGCGGCTCCCGCGTGTAAATGTGAGCAGCCATTTGCACTCCACTCCCCGGATCACGCATCTCGATTTCCAGCACGTGCAGCTCGCTGCCCATACAGTCGAACCGTGCAATCACATCACGCCCATATCGGTGGAAAAGAGGGGGATGCTCCACGTCGATGCTAATGTCTTGCTCCAGCGCATCGGGAAATACACACATCAGCCAACCATCAGCGAGCAGCGTGTCCAACAGGCGGTCAAAGGCCGCGCGGTCGTCACGCACAAACCCCAGTACGTGGCAGGCAATGACGGCACCATAATGATGCGGTATCTGCGCCGCCGCTACGTCCTCTAAGCTGACACGGTCAACACTTCCAAACCACGCTGTTGGCACCCCGGTCGTATCCCCAACCAACAGCAGACTCCGCTCTCCAAGGAAGCCGGCCTGCAGAGCAGCAAGCACCTTCTGCACCACGCGATGCCGCTCAAGCGAACCACACTCCTGGCAGCGCGGCGGTCAACCATTTGAGGCGATACGGCCCCCTGGTCCTGGCAAGAAGCGCTGGCCGCCGCAGAGGTTGCAGCGCAGAGAAGCCCCCCTCACAGTCAGCAACGGCGCCGACCACACGAGATGCGCATCCGGATAATACGGCGCGAGCCGCCCAACCGCCCCTGGAGGGCCGATGACCAGCACAACAGTGCCGGAGTGACCCGTCAGTTCAAACCATTCCAACAAGCGACAGGCCGTCTCTTGGGCCGCTAGCACGTCCGCCAGCATTGCCGCCGCCTGCTCACCCGCCATCGCAGATGGGGGGCTTGGCACAATCAACAACGCCGTTCCTGTGGGCGACAGCACGCGCAACATTTCCGGAATGAAAAACCATAGCAGATCGACCTGAAGGACATCGCGCTGTACACACAGCGCATCAATTGACTCTTTTTCGACTGGCAATGGCAATGCAGACGCCAAAGCATCGATCACTAACACGGACTTCGCCGCCTGATAGGGCACGGCCATGTTTTGGCGGGTACCGATGCACAGTACCCTTTGGGCCTGCACTGCATAAGTCGCGGCATAATGCTGCTCAAGCAATTCAAAATCCACTATCTTGCCCCTGTTGGCAATCACACTGGCGCAGCCACGATGCGACCGTCGATGATTGAAGCGAACTTCAATCCGAGACTATGCTGCACATGCTTTCCCCGCGAGAACACGTGCAGCGCTAATTCGGTGTCGGTGCCCGGATCTGCAACAACAAGCACACGCATCGACAAGCCGAGTTCATTGCAACGCAAACGCTGCGCCACATCCAGACCATAATGACGCGGCCCCCCATAGACGCCCTCGGCCTGCCTGACCTCAACAGTACGTGGCTTACCCAGCGGGTTTCCGAGGTCAGCCACGATCACGCCTCCGTCATTCAGGCAGCCCGCCAACGTCGCAAAATCGGCAACGTCATCTCGCGCCAGCTCAAGCCCATGGTCCAGCACGATCAGATCCTGACGGCTTTCGCCCTCCACCGCACAGGCCCTGGCCACCTGTCTCGGGCTCCCCCACAACGCCGCCCCGGGAAGCGGCGCTTCGCTCACATACAACATCCGCGGTTTTACCGGCCCGCTGGCGGAGAGCGCCTGAGCCACGGCAAACATGGCGCGATGACGCTCCAGCGAACCGCACTGGCGGCAATGCGGCAAGCTGCCATTCAATGCCCGGCGGCCCCGCGGCCCGGCATCGAAGCACAGCGCACCACAGATCGAGCAGGGGCGCTGCCCACGCGCGGCAAGCAACCACTCGGGCAGAGTGAGTGAAGGCAGCCCGAAAAAGCGGCGGCGCTCCTCAATCAGACTGGTCATATAGCCCCAGCTATGAGCCGGTAAAATCTGCGGTGCTGATGCAGACTCCCAGTCGTCCCCATAGCCGAACACCTCAACCAAAGGGGCAAAATCTTGGCGCAGATGGCATAGATCGTCACTGCTCAACCAATGCCGCCAGTTACCGCTACTGCAACTGCGGGCTACACGCCGGTACTGCGGATCGATGGTCGGACGATGGCCTACTGGCCGGTCCAGATAGCTTTCCAACGATGCCAATTCACCTGCCACGAAGTCTTCATAGCGCACCACACACCAGTTCTGATGCTGCGCGGACAGAAAGCCAGCGTAACGCTCGATCGGGCCCATCAAACAGCACACGGCTTCCTGCCGATCCCCGAACAGCAGGGCACCGACATCCAGCAGATTGACATCCTCCGGGGACTGCTGCTTGTCCCACAGCATGCGCAGCAGCCGATGCATCAATGCCTCGTCTCCCAGCCACTCCCGGCGCGAGCTCACGACGTACAGCAAACGGCTGATGAACAGATCGCGCGGATCGCGCACCAGCAGCATGCGATGCGACACGAACGCCGCACCGCGCAACAAGCGCTGCTCGTCGAAATGGTCGTACAGCACCTTCGCGACGCCACCTGCCGGCAATCGCTCCAGTGCTTCCGGCGGCTCCTCGAACATCACCGTCGAAGCCCGGACCGCCTCAACCACTGCATAGGTTAGCGCGGTCGTACCGCTCTTGGCGGGCCCGACAACGAGATACCGTGCCCCCCTGTCTGCGCCATTCATCCCGGCTGATTCAATTCGCTCACCCTAACCAGGATTTCAGCCACACGGTGATCGAACGTATGCTCCTGGCGGATCAACTCACTGAAAGCGGCGGCGCGCCGAGCACGCGCATCTGCGTCAACCAGCAAGCCCTCAACGGTCGAACACAGGCTCTCCGCCGAGTCGTAATACGACACCGCGTCGCCAAACAGCTCTCGGCAGGCCGTCATGTCATCCGTCACCAAAGCAGCGCCACATGCACCGGCATCGTAAATGCGGTTGGATATGAAACCCTCGCTGCGCATATCCGGCCAGTGATCGTTGAGCACCACTTTGGCTGTCGAGTAATAGCGGCGCAATTCCTGATTAGGTACATGCTTGGCCTTGAGGCAGCCGGTTGGCAGCATGTTGTCCCACATTCCGCCATACACGTCGAAATCCAGCCCGCTATCGAGCGCGTACTGCACGACCTCGCGCCGCTGACCACGCGAATTGCCGACGAAAATGACATCTTTGATATCCAGCGACTCGTCGCTGTCCGGATAAAACAACTCTGGATCCGTACACTGCAGAAGCGGCGAAACGCGCTCGCCCAACCGTCCAGCCAGGCGCTCCGCATAGGGCACGGATGCAACGAAGACGTGATCATAGCTCTGGCATTCCGAAAGAGTAATATCATCAGGATGACTAATCAGCCACATAAGGTTGATTGCCGTCGGCTGCGGCTTGTACAGCGACAAGCCACGCAGCACGATATTGACGTCATCCCCCGCCGTCAGGCCACCATCCCAATCAGGCAGGATATCGATGCGAGCAAAATGCCCCTGCCGCTCAAGGGCGCGCTTGATACCCAGTGCAAAGTGGTAATCACCCCATGCTTCGCGCTCTTCCGCATTCGGCACACCGATCTTGATGGCAAAGCGAAGGCTGCTATTGACGAAGCGCACCAACTCTTCGCGGAAGGTCATCGCCCGATTGTCGTAGGTGTGGTGGGCCAGCACCTCGGCATGCAGTTTCGTCGCCAGGGCCTCACGCTCCTCCGGCGCGTCCAGGTAACGCTGGAGGAGTTGCTGCAATTCCTCGGCTGTAGAGAAGGTCGGCAGGAGATCAGGAAACAATTCCGCTGCACCACCGCCGCAATTCGTCAAAACCAGGCGTCCGCAACCGATGGCGTCGAACACCCGGGAATTCAATGAATTCCATTCGCGGGTTACCGGATGCGAGTCATCCAGGACGATCTTGGCCGAAGAGTAGATTTCCGGCATCTGTGTGTAGGGCACAGCACCGCGCCAGTTATGACGCCACTTCTCGTGCTCTCCCCAACCATGGCCGTACATCGCGAACTGATAGGGCAGCGCAGACAGATCCTGCAGATCGATGGCCTCACGTTTATCCAACCAATAACTGCCCGTAAACGTGACGTCGCTGGCGTGATAGCTGGCGGGGGGGAGCGGACGGAAGCGTCGGGCATTCGTGGCGATCGGCAGTAACACGCTGTCTCGTCCGGTCTGCTCCTTGACGTAGTCAATCGCCTTACGCGAGGAGCAGAAGATCAGCTGGTAGGCATCGAAGTATGGCATCGAAACCCATTCATCCATCCGGTTGCGTGCCCACGCCACCGTCACCAGTCCAGGATTGGCTTCAGTCACCTTCTCGATCTGGTAGTCATGGAGCATAACGACGAGTACATCAACGCCGGGCAGGTTGTATGTGCGCTTCGGTACGAACACGGTTTCCCAACCGTATACGTGACGCATTGCCTCAGCCAGTTCGACCGCCGTAAAGAAATCACCCGCAAACGTAGCCATAGTCGCTTCTGAGACAACGAAGCCTACGCGTAATGGGGTAGCACGCCAGAAATCCTCACCCGCCACCAGCGACCGCAGGATACGGCGCGTCAAATGGCGCGCAAAGCGCGAGATGTACAAACTACGATTGCCTGCATGAATCCGCGCGTTATACATCTTTTCGCGCTCAGACACCTGCAGCTTGGACTCACGTGTGGCACTACGGTTATGCAGGGCAACGGCCGAAGTGTCACTGATGACTTTCTTCCCCAAGCCCAAGGTTACGCTCAGGCACAGGTCGACATCCTCCATTCCATAGAAATACCCCTCATGAAAACCGCCCAGAGCATCAAAGTCCCCTGCACGGCACATCATCAATGCGCCCGTGACGACCGGTACATGGTAAACGGCAGCGAGATCAGCCGTGAGTTGCTCCCCCTGCTCCATCGGCACGTAGTAGCGCTTGTTTGCTCCCGGCAGCACGCCAAATCCAGGGAAGAGCACACTCTGGTGATGCGTGACGTAACCCCACTGCTCAGCCCCCAATCTGAGCGGTTCAAGCAACTTCAAACCAACCATTCCCACATCAGCACTTGCTAGGTGGGACAGCATTGGCGCCAAACAATCGTGCAGCATGACCAGGTCGTTATTGGCAAACACCAGGTACTTGCCTTTCGCTAGCCTCGCCCCAAAGTTATTCGAAGCCGAGAACGAATAATTAGCACCACGTTCGATCAGGCGCAGCGGCAGATCAGCAAACTCAGCCACCACCGCCAGACTGTCATCACTCGACCCATGGTCGAGCAAGATAATTTCGTAGGCGTGCTTGAAACTCACACGGCGAAACGAGGCCAGGAACTCGCGCAACACTCTGGCGCCATTCCAATTGAGTGTAATGATGGAAATAAGTGGATCGCCCGCCTGTACTTCTTCCAGCGGCTGTTGCATAGCCGGTTCGGCCAACCACCGTCGCGCTGGCGGCGTATAGCTGAACTGCTGTTCGGGCAGTTGATCTGGCAGGCTACCGAAATAATCAACGAGCGGAAACAGGACGGACGCGTGCCTGTTAGGTAACTCGTACTGGCTTTCCAACACCACGACACTAATGTGACGTTTCCTGCCGTTCATCAAGCGCAGTGGCAAACGCATCGTAAATACGTGATGACCGCTCCGCCACCCGTTGCGCAAGCGCGCCTCGAAGCGATTGGCGCGAGTGTAGCCAATACACTCACCGTCCACATGGATCGCGACGGTCACGGGGTCGTCCGGTCGCAACGTATCGCAAACCCATCCGTGCACCACGCTATGGGTAGCACCGTCCACGCACCCCGCATAACGCTTACCCATCGGCACGGCAGCCAGATGCGCTGGCGTAAGGGATATCGGGAATGGCTGCGTCAAACGACGATTTAGGGTTTGACCATTGAACCGCACCGAGATCTGATGAGCCAAACCATCGTATAGATAGGCTGGGAAGGAATACAGAAAACCGTGTGCGCCTTCGATACCCAAACTCTTGTTGACATCGCTACGCACGATGTTGGTGTCGACTCGCGCAATTAGTGATGCACCATCGTACACCTCCAACGTGATCACACTGTCAGGTTGCTCGATGTCGTATGCCCACCCCTCGATGCCATTCTCATCGAGTCGATCCATTTTGCCTTTAAGCGTGCTACGGTAAGCCAATCCAATTCGGCCATCCGCTGAGCGAAGACAATAAGGAGAGTCGGTCAGGATCGCGCGGATGTGATGCTCTAAACCATCGGACAAATCAAGCGGCAATTCAATCTTGAAATCGAAGCTCCCCTGACCCGACTGCGTCACTGGCACACTACCAATCAGTTCGCCATCCGCGTATACGGCGAGTCTACCGCGATACTCAGGCACCTCGCGGACATCAATGCGTCCACTAACCAAGCCGCACTCGACTTGAAAGGCAGCATGTTTGAGCACCCGAAGCCCCGCTGTCCCCTCAACGACCGTCACCCGCTCACAGAGTTCAACGACTTCCAATTCCAACACATGTCCGCCGCCGTCGAAGCATGCATCCGTCACCGGTACCAGAAAACCATGCTTGCCTGGCCACTGCCCGAGTTCTGCCACGTCATCGCGGGATAAGTTGGCCTGCGCCGTATTCGTCAGACGGCCATCGAGATACAAATTGACGTTAAGTGTGCGCTCTGCGTCTGCTTCAGCAATCCAACCACTAACGCCCGCCGCCCATACACCGTCGATCACGATCGCACCGCCAGTCACGACTCCTTCATTCGGCAACACGACGTCAGCCTCGGGTACGGCCGTTTCCTCACTGCCCCCCCCTAGAACCACGGGAGCCTCACTCGGCGCCGCAACCATACGGGGCAGAATGATGTCCGTTCCGGTCACTCTAGCCTCCGCCCGCCAAAACAGATTTTGAGCCTCCTCCGTCGCCACCCACATGAAACCGTGATAACCGTCGCCAATGTGGTTGGCGATCAGATCATCACGCATGCGATCACAATGGACTCGACCGATTACGGCGTCATCGACGACAAACTCCACTTCCACGCGCCGCGTCGGCTCCGCCATGTCGCAGCACCAGCCGGCAAGAAAGTTGTCACCGATGGTTTCCAGGAAGCCCTGGTACATGGGGGGCTTGGCCTCAACGACAGTCACACTGCCCTGCTTGTTGCGAGGCTTCCGGGGAGTTGCCATTCTGCTGTTCCTTACACTCAATTAGACAAAACGAAGGGATCGGGAGTCTGCCCGATCCCTAAGAGCATTCCGAAAATCTGAAAAACCAGAAAAAGAGAGTCTGTACGAAAAGCTCCGCCGCCAATGCTCATTTCAGCCATTCGCGAATAATGTCAACACAGCCCTCCACTGCGAGCGTCCCTGCCCTCAAATGCACCTCCGGCGCGATGGGTGCCTCATAAGCGCTATCGATTCCGGTGAAATTCTTCAAGGCTCCGCTGCGTGCCTTGGCGTATAGACCTTTGACGTCCCGGCGCTCGCATTCCTCGAGCGGCGTATCGACGAAAACCTCGATGAATTCCCCATCCTCGAACAGACCGCGCACCATTTGGCGCTCACTGGCAAAAGGGGAAATGAAGCTGACGATGACAATCAGCCCCGCGTCCACCATCAGCCTGGCGACCTCCCCCACACGCCGGATATTCTCGACCCGGTCAACCTCGGTAAAACCGAGGTCGCGGTTCAAACCGTGGCGGACATTGTCCCCGTCCAGCACATAGGTATGACGACCTTCGGCATGAAGGCGTTGCTCCAGCGAACTGGCGATCGTCAACTTGCCCGCACCGGACAGGCCGGTCAGCCACACGCAGCAGGGCGTCTGGCTCTTTAACCGGGCACGAGCCCATTTGTTCAATTCGAGGGGCTGCCAGTGGATGTAGCTGTCACGGCGCAGAGCGAAATCGATAATGCCCGCGCCCACCCAATCCCCCGAGGCCTCGTCGAACAGACAGAAGCTTCTTTCGAGAGCATTCTCCGTATACGGATCGAACATCACAGACTCTTTGGTCGAGACATTCACCGTAGCAATCTCGTCCTGCCCCAGAACTCGGGCCACCAGTCGCGCGCCACCATGCAGGTCATGCCGAAATTTGATCGTCGTGACAGTGGCCCCCACCTCCTGATCAGCCAGGCGCAGACGATACACCTGCCCCAGCACCGGTGCGCGAGACACGAGCCATAACAGCCGGGCCTCGAACTGATCGGAGTGAGGTGACGGTGCATCGCCCCTCTGCTCCCCGGAACGGACCTGCGCGCACGCATCCCGCCCATCGACGACCGGCGGCCGATACGCGCGCAGACAATCGATGAGGCCTGGTCCGGCATGCCACGCCGGCACAATCCAGCCCTCGAGCGTCGAAACAAGGGGAAGCACGTCGAGCACACCGATGCGCCACACGCGCCCCCACTCCAGCACCTCGTCCCGACAGCGCTGGAAACGGCCCTCCCTTTCCGGGTCCGCGCCCCCATCGGCAAGCACCACCAGGACACGAGCCGCGCCCATCATGCCGGCCAGTGGAATCAGGCGAGACGCCGGAGCGACCAGTCCATCCGCAGTATTCAGCGCGAGCAGCAGCACGTCTGCCGCGACAATCCAGCTGAGAATGTCAGGTATCTCGACATTCCGGTCAATCAGCGATGCCTCATCCATCCCCTCTCGCGCAAGCTCAGCCAACATCGCGTCACCGCCACAACAGGCGACATGGATGCACCGGTCCTTCATATCATGCACCTGCCACACGGACAACTGTATGGATGCCTTCGAAATGTCACTCATCAAGCACGCTCAGGTTGAAGAAATCCGTCTGAGGAGTCCCGTTCGGGCCATCACGCATCAGTCTGCAATACCGAGATATTTCTTTTGCTTCGCTACACAATGCGGCACCGAAAACCGGCTCAGTTTCCGCGGTTTGCGGAGGTCACAGGGTACCGCGAGCCGCTTCACGATCTCCCGCACGAAGCCTTCCCGATCAAAGAAATCCACCAGCTGGGCACCAAAGGCCTGGGCGAACTCCCGCACCGGCGGCGTATCCGACGCCACCACCGGCACACCCGCCAGCGCGGCCTCCATGAAGGACCAGGACAACACGAAGGGCGTCGTCCAGTACGCGTGAACCTTGCTGATGCTGAGCAGGTCCAGGTACACGCTTTCAGGCACGTTGCCGACAAAGTGCACACGCGCAAGGTCGAGGCTGGCCCCCACCTCCTTCAGCAGCGCATCCTTCCAGCTTCCACCGTCTTCCGGCCTCCGTCCGTAGCTGACCCTATCGCCACCAACGATCACCACATGAGCCTCGGGACGCAGCCGCAACACCTCGGGCAGCACCCGCATCAACATGTGGAAGCCCCGCACCGGTTCAAGGTTTCGCGCCACGTAGGTCAGCACCTCATCCCCCGGCCGCAGCACGCATTCACCCAAGCCATCACCCTTGGCGATGCGAAGCACTGCGCCCTTCCGATAGACCAATCGGGCCAGATCGATACCATCGTGAATCACGGCAATCCGCTCGCGAAACGGCGCTGGATAGGTGCTGCGCTGCCATTCTGTCGGCGCAAAGGCCAGATCGGCCGCTTCCAGGCTTAGCAGATTGGCCATATTCCGGACGCGCAACGCGCAGCGTTGGGGAAAACTCAAGGGTGGCTCCTCCGGATCGAAACCGACATCGCGCCCTTCTGCGGCGTAATGGAATTCGCAATAGACCGCCAATCTGGCTTTCGGGAAGACATCCTTGATGAACAGCGCCTCGCCCCACCCCGGGTGGGCAATGACCAGATCCGGCACGAAGCCTTCGTTGCGCAACTGGATTGCCGCAGCCGCGCAGGCTTCAGCCCGCATGATCTTGGCCTCCGGATCCTTGAGCAGGGGATGCTGGCGCTCGCTTTGCGCCCGCAGCGCTTGGTAGGGGCGCAGCGTCACTCCCTCAGGGACCGGATTGACGTACATCGAGAGCGCAATCACCTTGTGCTCCCCACTTTTCGCCAGATCAGCGGCCAGATGGACGAACTGTCCCGGAAAGTTCTGATGGATGAACAGGATATTCATGGCTTCTTTCGGATGCTCCAGGAGCTTCAGTTCTGCCGGAGGTCGAGACAGCCGTTGCGGGGCAGCCGGGAGCGTGGCGGGATCGCCAAGCCGGCAGATACCTGGCTGAGGACATCGAGGTTGAGGCTCGGATGATAGGCCGGATCGCGGAACAGCACATCGCCCCAACGACGTCGCAGCATATCCACCTCACGCCCCGCACGGGCCCTTTTCTGGGGTGTGTCTTCATGACCACGGGACGCCGACTCCGCATGCAGCAAGCGTGCATAGGGCGACCACACGATGGCCATGCCGAGGCGTCGGATCTTCAGGCAGAGATCCACGTCGTTGAAGGCAACCGGGAAGGCCACCTCGTCCATGCCGCCGACCCGCAGGTAGTCCGTCTTGCGCACCAGCAGGCAGGCGGCGGTCACTGCGCTGACCCGTTGCAGCAACTGATTGCGGCCTTGATCGCCCCAGTCGCCGTCAGTCAGCCGATTGCCATAATGTCCGGCCACGTTACCGATCCCCAGCACCACCCCGCCGTGCTGCACCATGCCATTGGGCCACAGCAGCTTGGCGCCCACAGCCCCGACGCCCGGACGCATCAGCTGACCGACCAGTTCCTCGAGCCAGCCCTCGTGCAGCACTTCGATGTCGTTGTTGAGCAGGCACAGGATGTTGCCGCTCGCCTCCGCCACGGCCCGGTTGTTGAGCGCGGAGAAATTGAACGGCCCTGGCATCGGCAGTACACGTACGCCCCGAGCCCGGATCTCCTCGAAGTAGCTCAGGGTTTCCGCTTCGACCGAACCGTTGTCCACCACGATCAGTTCCACGTCCAGTGTTCCGGCGTGGGCAAACAGGCTGTCGATGCAACGGGACAACAGCGCTAGGCCGTCCCGGGTCGGGATGATCACGCTGACTTTCAAGGGGCCGTCGGCCGCCTGCGGCAAACGTTGCAGACGGCGCGGCATGAAGCCCGCCCCCGGCTGGGGTTGTGTCACAAGCGTCGCCGCCGGTTCGACCCGCCCCAGCGCCTCGGCTGCGGCCGCTGCCCGAGCCGCCTGCTCCGCCTCGCTCAGCGCAGACTCGAATAAATAAAGTGCGCGCGGCACATGCACAATGGCATGATCGGCGATGTCCCATACAGCGGCCAGGGCCTGCCAACGGAGGGCCGCCGAATCGGACGCCGCATAGCCTGCGCCAATGGCGCGTTCGGCGATCGCACGACGCATCAACATCAATTCCAGCGGGTAATCGCTGGCTAGTGCATATTCCGGGTTCCACGCCGGCTTGAACCAGGGCAGATCTGCCGCCTCGCTGTCCGTGTAGACAATGGCAACGTTCGGTGAGACGAAGCCCTCCAGCGCCTTCCCAAGGGCATGATCCCGCAAGCGGTCACCGGCACGCACGCACGTGATGAAGTGACAGCCGGCTTCGAGCAGACGGCCCAGTGCATGCTCAACCGCATCCGTCCAGCCATCGTCCACGCGCTCCACGACAACCCGAAGATTCCCTGTCTGGCGGCCGAGGCAAGCAAGCGTCTCATCTACAGGCACGGACGGATCACGGGACACCACCAACACGCCGATGCACGGCGCCGACTCGAAAACCGGCGGCTCGGCAAGCTCCTCGAACAGCGCCGACCATTCGCGGTAATAGGTCATCCCCATGCATCGCGGCCAGTGGCGTTCATAACCGTCGACCAAGGCCCCCAAGAGCCCGTCCCTGGCCTCTGCCATCGTCAGCAACTGCCGCCCGCCCTGGGCATGGCAGCAGATGCTTACCGGGCTTCCGTTCAACGCGATCCCGTTTTCATCGACGACACGCACCTGATGCACACGCCCATCGGCCAGATCGGGAGGAAGATCCAGCTCGAAACCGCGCGCGCCCACCTGTCTGGACCGCAAGACCGGCAACTCCCGCTCCGCCCGCGCCTGCGCCAGGCAGCGGTGTTCAAGAAATGCCCGGACCCCGACCACGCGCCGCCGATCGACGGGATCGATGGCCCAACCGTGCAGGCGCAGCCCCCCATCGCCGAACACCTGATTCAAAGCCACGGCCGGCGGTGCCTTCAAAGTGTCGATGGGCAGCGCGCCGGACAAGACATGGTCGGTGTTGGCCACCCGGATGGACAGACTGCCACGCAGGGCGAGTGCCCCCAGATCGGTCACGAAACCGTGGCAAGAGTCCAGGCGGGGGGCGATCTCTCCCAGTTTGAGGAACGCATCGGACAGATCACTGCGCGCCACGTCGGCGATAACCGCCCCAACCGCCTCGTCGTCCATACAGATCTCAAGCACGACCCGCGCATCGGGACGCATGAGGTCTACGGCCCAACCGTGGACGATGCCTTCGTGGATACCTTCGATTGCCCCCAGCCAGCGAGGGGCGGGAACACTCGACGGTTGAGCGCCAGATGGAACCAGAGATGTCATCGGGAAGTGTTTGAACTCAGGCAGGAGAAAGGGAGGACTCCGGATGGCGTGCAGCCAGCCACGCCGCTGGATCGAATCGGTCGTCGAGGCGGACGATCTCCTCCCAACCGCTTATGGGACAGGAAGGGCTGGCCAGCACCGTCGTGCAGTGCAGCAAGGTGCTCAGCAAGCTGTCAGGGATCACGCACTTCGGGGCATCGGGCTCGGGCGGAAGCACATTCACCACGCTGCTCCGCCACAGGGCTTCCGTCCCAAGACCGAGGCACAGCAGCGCGAAGGGCGGCTCACCTTCGGTGGATCGGCTGGCGATCAAGCGGGCCAATTGCAGAGTCTTGCTATAACCCACGGCATCGTCGGCTTCCAGGCGTACCGCAATCCAGCGCACAGCAGAAGGCGGGACGCTTTCCGCACCGTCCGACTTTTCTGGTCCCCCCGGCGCATCCAGCAGGCTGGCATCTTCATCTCGATCCGCATACCAGTCGGCCCCCTCCCCGCACAGACGCTCGAGAATCACCTGCCGCATGGCGGCCAGGGGGTCATCGCTCAGGAAACGGGCGTATTCCATCTCATGATCCGGATAGCGGGCCGCCAGCACGGCCTTGTTCTGGACGACACGCAGAATCTTTTCGTCACCAAAGGACGCGGTACCCGAATGGGCAACGAACACGCCTGACGCCAGCAAATGCCGATAGCCGGCGCGCCGTGCGCGCAGGCACCAATCCACTTCTTCGTTGTAACCCCGCCGCAGATCCACGTCATCCAACCCACCGATCTCGTCAATGACCCGGCGCCGCATCAGCATCGCAAACCCGCAGCAGGTCGGCAATTCGTGCTCAGCCGTCAGCCCCGCATCACGGACAGCCGCAACGATGCCATCGACTCGCGCCAATTGCGCCTCATCCAGGGCTGGCGCTGCCACACCAATATCGGGCAGGCTGCTGATCTCGCCATTGTTGGACCAAGGCGTCACCGAGGCGATGTCGCCGGCGCTGTACAAGGCAGCGCTCAAACGGTCCAGCCAGTCGCCATGGACCAGCGCATCCGCGTTGAGCAAGAGTACATCCCCAGGCACCATTGCGATGCCGCGGTTGCAAGCACCGATGAAACCAAGGTTGAAAGGATTGCGGAGCAAACGTATGCGTCCCGCCGCAGCCTTGCGGTCCAGCCATTTCCGCAGGGCTGGATCGGGACTGGCATCGTCCACAACGATGATTTCCGCCGAGCAGCGATTGTGCGGCAGGCTGGCCAGCACGCTGTCAATGCAACGGCTGACCAAGTCGAGCTTGCCATACACCGGGATCACAATGCCAAGCGCCGCATGCCCCTGTGCTTTTCTTGCTCCTATGGCCCGCTCGCGGGCACCGGCTTCGAAGGTCACTGGCGCCGGGACGAAGGACAGCGGCGAGCCTTGCAGGAGCTGCCCCGAGGTGACCGAAACACCCGCGGCATCCGGCACCAAGGCTAGCGACCACACGCCCGCCGCAGCCCCCCACGGAATACGGAAGCGCTGCCCGTTCGCCGGCACGTCGAAAACCTGCTGACGCGTTCCATCGGACACGAGCAGACGCCGGGTTGGCCCCGCCCCCGCAGCGGCGAACACCATGCCTTCGATGTCCTCGCCCTGTTTCCAGCAGGCGCCGAATGCTCCCAGCCCGGCAGCATGTAACAACGGCAGCAGACCCGCCTGCGTCCCATTCCGGCAACGTTCGGGCAGGAATACCGGACCAAGGCACACCGCCGCGTCCCGCTCTCCTGCAGCGAGCCATGCCTGCAGCAAACCATCCTGCAGTAAGGGACTGGCCGGCGCTACCCGCCAGGCCGCGTACCAGGCCGCGGCCGCCCGCAACGGGCTGCAGGCCTCCAGCACCTTGGCCCGCAGGAGCGCCGCGATGTCGCTGCGCGGCGTCCTTCGGCAGACGGTTTCCGCATACAAGGCGGCCTCGGCCCACTGGCCCGCCTTGTATGCGGAAACCGCCCGCCCAAGCAGGAAATCATCCCGCCTGGTGGGCAGACAAACGAAAGAAAAAGGGGCCGAAGCCCCTTTCGAACCGACAGAGTCGGGCATTAAATGATGCCGGTCACGATGGTCACGCTACCGATAACCTGGGCTTCGGTATGAATGCTGCCGTCGATGTTATGGGCAGCAATCTGAGCGAAGCTCGTGATCAGATCGGCACGGGTCGAACCATGCGCCAGCGCATCGGTCCAGTACGAGAGCCCCCCCGCTTCTCCATCGCGGCCAAACGTATGCTGGTACAACCCCTTGACAAAGTCAGCATCGCTGAGCGCCGCTTGAGATACAAATTCTGCGGAGTGCGTGAAGGCATCCGCAATCTGCTTCAGCGACACTCCAGCGCGGCCCAGGTCGAACCAGTAGTCCAGACCGCCCGCATCCGCCGTACGCCCAAAAGCCGTTTCATACAGCGTCGAAACCGCTGCTTCGACGGAATCCTTCGCAAACACGAGGGCCTTACCCTGGTCGAGCTGGACATACTGGATCTTGGAGATGTCCGTCACCTTGTGCGAGGTGTTGTCCGTTACCACCGCGTGGCCGTTGTTAGTCGTCACTGTGTAGTTACTTGCGCTACCACCCAACTTCACAACGGCGTAATTACCACTACCGCCGACGATCGTGCTGTTGCCGAGGCCAGCCTCGACGGTATCAACGCCCGAACCGGTCACCACCGAACTGTCGCCCGTGCCGAGAATAACCTTGGTATTGCGCGCATCAGCGACGACGATCTTGTCGCCACCGGCAGAGCCAACCACGACACGATCAACGGTACCGGGCTGGGACGTCGGTACGAGGACGCCGTCATTCAATGTCGTAACGACCCCCCCAAGGCCCTGGAAAATCACCACCGGCGCATTGTGCGGCGGCGTAATGGTCGTCGGAGAGGTGTCTGACGAACCGATCAGGACCACTTCAGCACCAGACGGAACCGTGACGTTACCGTTGGAATCAGGCTGCACCGAATCAAAACGGACCACAGAGTCCGAAGTCCTGGTGGTCAGTGCAAGAATGTCATTGATCGTCGAACTGGAAAAAACGACCGGATTGGCGTTATGCAACGCATCCGTAACTGTTTGCTGGTCGGCTTCATACATGGGAAAAAGACTCCATTTTGCTAAATGCTGCAATTACAAATCGCACGCGCCGACTTCCAGGCGCAATGCCGCTAAGTGCTCGAAGCCACTTGGCCCACTCATTACTCCACCTTCGGTGCAAGCCTTGAAACCCCCGGAAAAAAAAGCCTCGCCCATCAACCGGTAGTTCCCTGCCCTCTCGCCGACCAAGTCCAGGCGTACCGCGGTGATACGCATTCCCAACTCGCGCACACCACAGAAATTGCCAGTATTGACTTCTGGCAGATAACCATGCCCTTCCAATAACACGCTATAGGCAATGTCTACGCCAAGTGGCTTATCCGGCCACTCCAACTGAAAACCGGTAATCGAACTCAAACTTTCCGGACTGCCGAGACACACGCCCTCCGAGGCCACCATGTCACCACGACCATCCACATAAGCAATGATCGATACTCCTTCAGGGGCCACGGCGATGGGACCGCCATCGGAATCATCCTGGGCACTATTGAGGAGCGGTGGCAGCATCGAATCATCACCATCCAGACGCTGAATCCGCACCGCTGGCACTTCCTCGTCGTCACACTGCAGAAACGCAGTCAACAATATGCGAGCGGGCCGATCCGTCACCCGCCACACGATGCAATCACCCGGCCCACGAAGTAGACAGTCCAAGGTCCCCGGCATCGTCAGGCTCTCGACGCCTCCAGCATCCCCATCCAAATCGGCTACTCGGGACACGCAGAATGGAGCCCCGCCAACCTTCGGGTGGCTCAACGCGTATAAGCCGGGCGACAAGGTAATGACTTCATTTCGCAAAATCATTCCGACATCACTACCTTCGAGTGTTTGACAAATCCAGTGCCATGGAACTAGTTGCAAATGCCATCAAGAGATCAAGCGCTAGCCGTGCTGATGCAGAACCCGGTGAACGATCCCCCCGTCTGCCCTCGACGTATCCCCCGCCCCCAGACCGAGCTTAACAAAATTTATCGCAAGCTTTACGCAAGGTTGATGAATGCGAGAATGTATCATCAAAGCGCTTTGGCCAGCACCATCAGATTCCTTGGCGTCAGGCTGCGCTCGCAGAAGGTGCCGACCTCGACCTGGAAACCGGCTTCCTCGAGGCCTCGCGTCAAGTCCATCACCAGCCACATCTCCAGCGGGCGGCGGAAGGCGTGGCGGACCAGTTCCAGGCGACGGACTTCGCCGCGACGCCGTTCGCCAACCGCCAGCCAATGCGCCCAGTCCACGCCCATCGGCAAGCTGACGCCCTGGCGACGTGCGGCCGCCGCACCATAAGCAGCAAAGTCGCCGGACAGCAGCTGTGACGGCATTGGCGGAAAGGGCCGGATCGCCTCTCCTTCGAGTGCATTGCGTAGCGCGATGAAAGCCAGTTTCCACGCCTGATCGCGAGCCAGGCGCTGACGCAGGCGCGGCGGGGCGGTCACGGTTTCGGTTACCGCCAGGCGCAGCGCGCGCCCGTCCAGCGGCAAGGACGCTTCGTGGCTGACCGGCCGGTAACCATCCTGATCCTGGGCGCCGCGGTAATAGCAGCAGGGTGCAATGCGGTAGCCACGGGCGCCGTCCACCGCGGCACCGCGCACAAGGCTGCGATGCAACTCGCCACAAGCGTGCAGCGCGAGCACCTCTCGCCTATGCACATGGGCGCGGGACGCCGGCTCCAGCGCATCGGCGCACAGCACCTGCTGGTCGACACCGACACGGGCCGCCAACCGCCCGGCGTCCGCGCACAAATCCCGGTCGATCTCCAGCGAACTCACCGGCTGGCCGTCGCTGAGGGCCAGCCGCCGGCCGAGGTGGCCCTTGCCGGCGCACCACTCCAGCAGCGGCGCCGCCACCGCCGGCCCATGACTGGCGAAGGCTTCGATCTGGGCCCGCTTACGGCCGGGGATGAACCAGTCGAAGTGCGCCCCGCTCGGCGCCAGGCTGCGGGCTGGTAGCGGCGTCACGTCGCTGAGTTGCCCCAGTTCGCCGACAAACGGCAGATAGGCCTCCAGCCAGGCGCGGCAATCGTCCGGCGATGCGACCAGGGCTTCGAGTTCGGCATCTCCCAGGCCCAGAACCGCTTCCGCCAACGCCGGCCATTGCTCGCACCAGGCCGGGCGGTGCACATAGAATGGTGGCGGCTGCCAGAACGCCTGATACTCCCGTAGCAGCGATTGAAGCGCCAGGAAGCGCGCGCGATGATTCATGATTCCGTTTTACACCCCTGCCCCGCAAAACCAGGAGGACAACGCAGCATGGCCGCATCCCTGCCCGACTCCGAAGCCGTACTCGATTTCTGGTTCAAAGAAAGCACGCCCAGGCAATGGTTTGCCCGCTCGGACGAATTCGACCGCCTCATCGCCGCCCGCTTCAGGGCGGTGTACGCGGCGGCGGCCAGCGGCGAACTGCACACCTGGCGCGCCACTGCCGACGGCCGGCTGGCCGAGATCATCGTGCTCGACCAGTTTTCCCGCAACCTCTTCCGCGACGACCCGCGCGCCTTCGCCTGCGATGGCATGGCCCTGGTGCTAGCCCAGGGCGCAGTGGCCGCCGGCGCCGATCTAGAACTACCGGTCGCCCGCCGCGCCTTCCTGTACATGCCCTACATGCACAGCGAATCGGCGCTGATCCACACCCACGCCGTCCGCCTGTTCAGCCAGCCAGGCCTGGAAAGCAACCTGGACTTCGAGCTGCGCCACAAGGCCATCATCGACCGCTTCGGACGCTACCCGCACCGCAATGCAGTACTCGGGCGATCGTCGTCGCCGGAAGAAATCACCTTCCTGCAGACGCCCGGCTCTGCGTTCTGAAACCCCGTCAGCCACGAGAAATCAATTCAAACCACTGAAAAAAATCATTTTTATCACTTACCCTAACTCAGGATCGAACGGGTGTGGCGAAGTACACACCCGCCACCCCGCGTAACACTTTTCCCCACGGCGGGCATGGACAATCGGAGCACCGCGATCCGATCTGCCGCCCCCGTGACTCACCATACCGCCTCCGCCCCCGACTCCACGCTGGCCTACGGCCTGTTCCTGCGCTTTCTCGATTCGCGGCTCGAAAAACACTTCAGCGCCTATTACACCGACTACTACCACCGCTTCGCCCAGGCCAGCCTGGTGCTTGGCCTGCTCCTCGTGCTGGGCGACTGTGCGGTGGATTTCATGGTATTCCCCGACGTCAGCGCCAACCTGGGCCGACTGACGCTCAGCGTGCCCTTGCTGCTGCTGGCCATCGGCTATTCGTTCACCGACGCCGCCAGGCGCAACTGGCAGGCCGTCATGGCGGGTTCGCTGGTCTGCATTTCACTCAGCCTGTTCTGGGTTCTGGCCCGCATCGACAACCAGGGCGGCGCCGGCGGCCTGTCGTCGTGGGTCGGCGTGCTCAACTTCACCTTCCTTGAGCTCTACATCTTCGTGATTCTCGGCGTGCAGTTCCGCATTGCCTTCGGTGCAGGCCTAACCATCCTCGCCGCCTTCATTTATGCGATCCGGGCCGGGATCAGTAGCGAACTCAACGCCTTCGCCTACTGGAGCTACCAAGCCCTCACCGTCTTCATCCTCGCCGCCGGAGTCGGCTGGTGGCGGGAATGGCTGATCCGCCGGGACTTCCTCGCCCGTACGGAGTTGGAGCGGGCACGGGACGCCGCCGAAGCAGCCAGCCTCGCCAAGAGCACCTTCCTCGCCAACATGAGCCACGAGATCCGCACGCCGCTCAACGGCATCCTGGGCATGGCCCATCTGCTCCAACGCGGCGCTACGACACCAACGCAACAGCACCAGCTCGACAAGATCATCGGCTCCGGTCGCCATCTCCTCGGCGTCATCAACGACATCCTCGACCTGTCGCGGATCGAAGCAGACAAGCTCGAACTCTCGCCGTCGCCCTTCACGCTGCCAGAACTGTTCCACACGCTGGATGGATTGATCGGTGGCGCCGCGCACGACAAGGGACTGCTGCTTGCGATGGACATCGACCCGACGCTGGGCGGTCTTCAATTCATCGGCGACAGCCAGCGCGTCGGCCAGGTACTGCTGAATCTGACCGGCAACGCGCTGAAGTTCACCGCCGAAGGCGGCATCAGCATCCGCGCCCACAAACTGGAGGACGACGAAACCGGTCTCGTGCGGGTTCGTTTCGAAGTCAGCGACACCGGCATCGGCATCCCACCCGAAGCGCTGGAGCGGATCTTCGAGGCCTTCGAGCAAGCCGACCACTCCACCACCCGACAATACGGCGGCACCGGTCTGGGGCTCGCCATCAGCCGACGCCTCGTCAGCCTGATGGGCGGCAGCATCGGCGCCGACAGCCAGCCCGGCAGCGGCAGCACCTTCTGGTGCGTGGTGGGCTTCGCCGCGACGCCCACATGCGCAGCGCAAACCGCCTCTCCCACCGGCCCGGAGCCGCGCCCCCTGCCGCAAGGCTCACAAGTACTGGTGGTCGAAGACGAGCCGGTCAGCCTGGAAATCACCCGCGAACTGCTCGAAGAGGCCGGCCTGCACGTGGATTGGGCCGAGAACGGACGCATCGCCGTGGAAAAGGCGGCCACCAGGCGTTACGCGCTGATCCTGATGGACATGCAGATGCCCGAGGTGGACGGCCTCGAAGCCACCCGCCAGATCCGCCAACTACCTGAGTACGCCCGCGTACCGATCCTCGCGATGACAGCCAACGCTTTTGCGGAGGACCGGCGTCGCTGCCTGGGAGCCGGCATGGACGACTACCTGATCAAGCCCTTCGAGCCCGAGGTGTTGCTCGACGCAATGGAACGCTGGCTGGGGCTGCCAGCTGAACAGGACGCCGGCATCGTGGTTCAATGAGGGCTTTCCAACCCATCCGGAGCCCCCGACCGTGAAGTGCCTTTCCACCCTCCTCCTGTGCCTCGCCTGGAGTGCCGCCTACGCCCACACCCCGTTCACCGGCGAGGACTTCAGCGGCACCTACGACTGCACCGGCGACGACAGCCACGAAGGCAAGTACACCGGCACCGTGACCCTCGAACGGGTGCCCGGCCAGAGCACCGGCAAGCTCGGCGCCTACAGCTTCAAACTGGAAGTCCCCGGCTACGGCAGCTACCCGGGCCACGCCGCAGCCAACGGCCGCCAGATGGCCATCCACTTCGCGCTGACCGACACCAGCACCAAGGACTACGGCACCGGCATCGCC
The DNA here is from genome assembly GCF_056724105.1 of Zoogloea sp. GDB6. Taxonomy (NCBI): domain Bacteria; kingdom Pseudomonadati; phylum Pseudomonadota; class Betaproteobacteria; order Rhodocyclales; family Zoogloeaceae; genus Zoogloea; species Zoogloea sp. GDB6. Next base: position 3,859,969 of record NZ_CM161497.1, read on the forward strand.
ACCTTCAGCAAGACCAAGGCCGGCAAGTGGCGCTTCAGCAAGTACTACTACGAGCCCGAATTCAAGGGCGGCAACTTCGGCACCGAGACCTGCGTGCACCGCTGAGCAAACGCAAATCCAGGCCCGGCGCGGGTCTTGGGGCCATGGTCGACGCCCCCCGCGGGACCGGGGATAATGGTGGGTTGCGAGCTGCCGGACGAGCAGCGTACTCACCCCCGAGAGCACCCCCATGACCCATTCCCGCAAGCAGCTCGAACTCCTCGCCCCCGCCAAGAACGCGGACATCGGCATCGAGGCCATCAACCACGGGGCCGACGCCGTGTACATCGGCGGCCCGGCCTTCGGCGCCCGCGCCAACGCCGAGAACACCATCGCGGACATCGAGCGCCTGACCCGCCACGCCCACCGCTTCGGCGCGCGCATCTTCGTCGCCTGCAACACCATCCTCCACGACGAGGAAGTGGCCAGCGCCGAGCGCCTGATCCGCCAGCTCCACGAAGCCGGCGCCGACGCGCTGATCGTGCAGGACATGGGCCTGCTGGAACTCGACCTGCCGCCGATCCAGCTGCACGCCAGCACCCAGACCGACATCCGCCACGCCGACAAGGCGCGCTTCCTGCAGGACGTGGGTTTCTCGCAGATCGTGCTGGCGCGGGAGATGACGCTCACCGAGATCCGCAAGGTCGCCGCCGCCACCGACTGCGCGCTGGAGTTCTTCGTACACGGCGCGCTGTGCGTGGCCTTTTCCGGCCAGTGCTACATCAGCCACGCCCACACCGGCCGCAGCGCCAACCGCGGCGAGTGCTCGCAGGCCTGCCGCCTGCCCTACGACCTCGCCGACAAGGACGGCAACCTGGTCGCCAGCAACCAGCACCTGCTGTCCATGAAGGACAACAACCAGAGCGCCAACCTGCGCGCGCTGGCCGACGCGGGGATTTCCAGCTTCAAGATCGAAGGCCGCTACAAGGACATGGCCTACGTGAAGAACATCACCGCCCACTACCGCCTGCTGCTCGACGAGATCATGGAGGACACGCCGGAATACAGCCGCACGTCTGCCGGGCGCAGCACCTTCCTGTTCCAGCCGCTGGCCGACAAAACCTTCAACCGCGGCGCCACCGACTACTTCGTCAATGGCCGCACGGCCGACATCGGCGCCTTCGACTCGCCCAAGTTCGTCGGCGAACCGGTCGGCAGCGTGATCCGCCTGGACGGCAAGCAACGCCGCTGGTTCGACACCACCAGCGCCGTCGAGCTGCACAACGGCGACGGCCTCAGCTTCTACGACCGCAAGGGCGAACTGGTCGGCCTGCGGGTGAACCGCGCCGAGCGCGTCGGCGACGATTTCCGCGTACATACCGCCGACGCCGTGCCGGCCGAGCTCTTCCCCGGCAGCGGCGTGTTCCGCAACCGCGACCACGAGTTCGAGAAGATGCTCGAGAAGAAGTCCGCCGAGCGCCGCATCGGAGTGGATCTGCAGCTCACCGAAACGCCGGACGGCTTCGCACTGACCCTCACCGACGAGACCGGCGTGTCCGCCAGCGCCGAACTGCCCCACGCCAAGGAGCCCGCCAAGGACGCCGAGCGCGCCCTCGCCGGCCTGCGCGACAACCTCGGCAAGCTCGGCGCGACGATCTTCAGCGCCCGCGCCATCGAGTTGCAGCTCGACCAGGCCTGGTTCCTGCCCGCCGGCGCCATCAACGCGCTGCGCCGCGAGGCTGTCGACAAGCTGGAAGCCGCGCGCCTCGCCGCGCTGGCGCCGCTGCCGCGCCGGGCGGCGGTCGAGCCGCCGGTGCCGTATCCGCAGACCGAGCTCAGCTACCTGGCCAACGTGCTCAACCAGAAGGCGCGGGATTTCTACCAGCGCCACGGCGTGCAACTGATCGAGGCCGCCTACGAGGCCAACGAGCACGTGGACGACGCCTCCCTGATGATCACCAAGCACTGCCTGCGCTACAGCTTCAACCTGTGCCCGAAGGAAGTGAAGGGCATCCGTCCCGACCCGATGACGCTGATCAACGGCAAGGAAAAGCTGACCCTCAGGTTCGACTGCAAGCGCTGCGAGATGCACGTGGTCGGCAAGATCCGTCAGTCCGTACTCGACATGCCCGCCGTGCCGGTGGTCTTCCACGCCAAGGTGCCGGAAGGCTTCCACGCACCCCATTGAACGCCGTGGAGGACGGGTTCATCCGCCCTCCATGCTTCCGCCAAACTCCGTCCCCGTCCCCATGAAGATCGCCCTTGCCGTCGTCCTGTTGATCCTGGCCCTGATCGTCGGCCCTGCCGCGTGGCAATACGCCCACTTCGACCCGAAGGCGGTGCCCACCTCCGGCCTGCCGTGGCAGATCGACGTGCTGCCGGGGGGCGAAGCGCGGGTCTTCGGGCTGACCCTCGGGCGCAGCACGCTGGCCGACGCCCGCGCCCGCTTCGGCGAGGAACTGCAGCTGGCGGTGATCGCCGAGCCCAACGAAACCGGCAACGTGGAAGGCTATTACGAGAGCGTCACCACCGGCTTCGTGGCCGGCAAACTGATCGTCACCGCCGACTTCGACAAGGCCACCATCGAAGGCATGCGCGAACGCTCGCCGAAGACCGAGTACATGCAGAGCACCACCCGCAAGGCCACGCTGGCCGACGCCGACCGGGCCGCCGCCCTCGCCGCGCCGATCCGCGGCCTGGCCTTCATCCCCAGCGTCAATCTGGACGACGCGGTGATCCAGGAACGCTTCGGCGCGCCCGCCGAGCGCATCCGCGTCAACGATCACCTGGAACACCTGCTCTACCCGGACAAGGGCCTGGACCTGGTGCTCGACAGCAAGGGCAAGGAACTCCTGCAATACGTCGCGCCGGCCCGCTTCGAGGCCCTGCGCGCCCCGCTCAAGGCCCAGGCGGCCGCGCCGGCCAAGCCCTGAATCCGGCTAGCTAAGGCCGGCTCACTGCGCGGAATCAGCCCCGCGCATTCACCCAGTCGATGATGCCGGCGGCACTGCGGAAATCGTCCGACGCGCGTACCGGCACGCTACTGTCCCGCTCGCCCCACATGCGCGCCAACGCGTTGCCGGGGCCGATCTCCAGCACCACGTCCGGCTGCATCTCCAGCACCGCGCCGAGGCAGGCGTCCCAGTCCAGCGGCGTGCTGATCTGGCGCGCCAGCGCATCCATGCCGTCGGCCGCAGTGCGGGCCGCCCGTCCGTCGATGGCGCTGAAGACCGGAAAGGCCAGCCGGCCGCTGCGGTGCGGCGCCAGCAAGGTCGCGAAACCGGCGCTGGCCGCCGCCAGCAAGGGCGTGTGGGACGGCGTGCCGACACCGAGGCGCACCACCCGGCTGGCCCCCGCCGCTTGCGCCAACTGTTCGGCTTCGACGAGGCCAGCGGCGTGCCCGCCGAGCACGAAATGGTCGGGCCCGTTGCGGATCGCTAGCAGCAGATCGCAGCGCGCCGCCAACTCCGCCACAACGTCGGCACGCAGGCCGAGCACCGCCAACAAACCGGCCGGGCCGGCCACGCAGGCATCCATCAGCGCCGCCCGCTGCGCGCACAGCGCAACGCCGGCCTCCAGCGGAAAAGCGCCGGCGGCGCAGCAGGCCGCCATTTCGCCAAGGGAATAGCCGGCCACGGCCACCGGCCGCGGCAGCGCAGGCTGCAACTGGCGCCACAGGTACATCTGGTAGGCGAAGATCAGCGGCTGGGCGACCCGGTTGGCCTGCAGCTCGGCAAGGGAAGGCTCCGCCGCCTGCCATGTCTCCGGGATCGCCTCAGCCAGCGTCGCACCCAGTTCGGGCGATGCGCCTTGCCGCAAGGCGTCGAAATGAGTGGGCTGCTGGTTGCCCTGCCCGCTGAACAGAATCGCCAGGCGCATGGGTAGCCTCAGAGTGCGTCGAGAAACAGCGTGACCCCGAGCAGGTCGGCGCTGCCGCCGGGGCTCAGGTTGCGCGCGACGAATTCCCGGTGAATGTGCTGCGCCCTCGCCTCCCAACCGTCCGCGGCCACGCCGCCGGCAGCGAGGAAATCCAGCGCACGACACTGGGCGAAGGCCAACCCTTCGGGCCCGCCGCGCCACAGCAGGTTGGTGTCTTCCAGGTGGGCGATCAGCGCGAACAAGCACTGCAGCGCGGCGCGCTGCGGATCGCCGGTCAGCCGCAGGGCGTCCCGGTAAGCCGGCAAGCCCACCTCCAGCGCAGCAGGAAATCCGTCCGCCGCCTCCCGCCGGGCACCGCCGCTGCCGTAGCGCCGCGCCACCTCGGCACCATGGCTGTGAGACGCGGGGCTGGCCGAGCCGAGGATCGCCGCGCCCCAGCGCCGCGTTACCTCAGCGCACACGTCGGCGGCGGCAAAGTCACGCCCCTCCGCATGCAACGCGCCGGCCGCGGCACACAGCAGCCCGATGTTGAAGATCGCCCCGCGGTGCGTGTTGATGCCGCCGGTCGCCTGCAACATCTTCGCCTCCGCCGCCACGCCGAGTTGGCGCAGCGGCTCGAAGGACGGGCTGGCGGCGCCGACACGGGCGATCTCGGGAAAATAATCGCGCAGGGACTGCAGGCTGCGCACGAAAGTGCGGAAATCCATGTCCGTGTGGCTGCCGGAATCGGCCGGGCTGACCAGGCCGGGCTTCGGCGACAGCTCCACCTCCCGGTACAGGGCGCGGATGGCCAGGCTGCCGACGCGGGCCGCGAAGCCCTCCACGGAGGCGGTGGGAAAAACGGCCGGGCGGAGATCCTCCCGGCGCACGGCAAGGGCATCAGACATGCAGCGCATCCTCCTCGGACTGTTCCAGCACCACCGACAGCGGCAGCAGGCCGACGTCCACGCCGCCCTTCACGAGCACCCGCGCGTCGGCTTTGCCCCAGGCGGCAGCCAGCTCCCGCCAGGCCACCGCGCAGCCGTCCGGGAAGCGGATCTCCCCGTCGAGCCCGCAGGGCAGCTCTTCACCCCCATCGGCGAGCAGACGCAGGCAGGCCTCGGCCTGGGCGGCGGAGGCCACGTCGCAAATCAGGTCCACATCGGACTCCGGGTGGCGGTAGGCCTCACCACTCAAGGCCTCCCAGGCCAGCGAACCGTAGACGCCGACGCTCACGCCGGCCGCCGCCAGCCGCTCCGACAGCGCGGCCAGCGGCGCGGCCACGTCGTCGGCCAGGCGATGCAGGCACTCGGCGATGCTCAGCGGACGGCGGACCTGCAGCAGATCCGCCTGCTCCACCAGACAGCCGACGCGCCGGCGCCCTTCGGCGGCCGGCAGGGTCAGCCCCAGCAAGGCTTCGCTGCCGCCGGCCAGCTGGCGCGCCACCACCAGCGGGCGGGCGGCAGCAATCCACGCGGCAACCCGCGCCGACAGCGCGTCGTCGAGCGCATCGCACAGGAAGCGCACTGGCGCCCCTGCACGCACCGTGGCCAGATCGTGGCGACGCATGGCCGCGTGCCTCAGGCCGACACCACGGCCGCTGCCGTGGCTGCGGCGAGATGACGCCCGCCCCGCTCCGCACCACGGGCCATCCGCTCGTCGGCGGCTGGCCCGGCGGCCTGCTGGCCGGCCAGCGCGGCCTCCAGCAGCGCGGCACTGGGCACATCCCAGATCGCCTCGATGGCGCCCATGCGCAGGTAGTTCTCGGCGCCGGGCGCGAAGGTCGGCGACTCGGCGGCGAGTTCCTGCAGACGCTCGTGCGGGATCTTGGTGACCCGCGCCATCGCCTTCAGGTCCATCACCCGCACCTGGGCGTCGGCCAGCGCGTAGGTCTTGTCCGCCATCAGGCCGAAGGACAGGAAGCCGCCGCTGACCGCCTCGCCGGTGACCAGCGCGAGGCTCGTATGCCCCTGGCGGCGGGCCAGGTCCACGCAGCGGGCCAGGTGGGCCAGGCTGCCGTTGAGGCACAGCAGCTCCTCGGCGCGGGACAGGGCCTGGCCCTTGGTGTCGACGAGGAAGACGATGGGCCGGCCGGGATGCTGATCGACCACGTCGAGCACCCGCCCGGCCAGGCCGAGGGCGATGTCGTGGCCAATGGCGGCGGCGTCGGTGGTACCGAGCACGGCCACCGTGCCGAGGGCGGTCTGCGCGCAGCCGGCAACCAGCTGGCCGTGGACGCTCACGTCGTGCCCGGCCGGGAAGAGGCCGTCGAGAATGTGCTGGAGGCTCATGCCGGCAATCCTTTCTTCAGGGCGACCAGGCTGTCCCGGTCCATCAGCGGAATCTGTCTGGGTTCGGCAACGCCGAGGGCCTGCCACACGTCGAGGCCGTCACGCAGACCGGCGAAACGTTGGCGGCGCTCGGTCAGGCGTGCCTGCTCGGCACGCAGCGTGCTGCTCGCCGGTACGGGTTCCTGCCAGCCGGCGAGCAGCGCGATGGCGCCGTCACGGAAGCTGGCCGCGTCGTCCTCCACCAGTTCGGCGCAGTCGCCGGTCAGATAGCGGTGCTTGCCGCCGGTGACGCGCCACACCAGCGCGCGGTCCTTGGAGTCAAACTCCTCGACGCCGGCGACGGTTTCGATGACCTCCGGGCCGGACAGGGCCAGCCGCCCCTCCTCGGACATCACGATCGCCGAGCACAGGCGCGACACGATGCCCATGCCGCCGAAGGCGCCGCAGCTGCCGCCGACCAGCGCGATGACCGGCACGCCGGCCGCCCGCGTATCGAGCACCGCCCGCATGATCTCGGAGATGGCGATCAGCCCGGCGTTGGCTTCGTGCAGGCGCACGCCACCGGAGTCCGCCATGAAGATCACCGCCGCCGGCTTGTCCTGCGCCGCGCGGCGCAGCAGGCCGACGATCTTGGCGCCGTGGATCTCACCCACCGCACCGCCCATGAACTGCCCTTCCTGGGCGATCACCAGCACCGGCCGCCCGCCGAGGCTCGCGGAGCCGACGATCACGCCGTCGTCGAAGGCGCCGGGGATGTCCAGCACCGCCAGGTGCGGGCTCGGCTCGGAGGCCTCCGGCGGCAGGAATTCGCGGAAGCTACCGGCGTCCAGCACCGCCGCCACGCGGGCGCGGGCGCTGGCCTCGAAGTAACTGCGGCGCAGCACCAGCTTGTTGGCCACGGGCACGTTCATTGGACACCTCCGGTGTATTCGCCAAGGGCTTGGCCCAGGCGCAGGCTGACGACCGCCGGGGTCGCGCCCATGTCGTTGATGGCGATGCGGGTGCCGCCGGCCGCGTGGCGGGCAGCAAACTCGGCGATGACGGCTTCCCAGATGCGGCCGAAGCCGCGGGCCGACGTTTTCACCGACACGACGCAGGCGTCGGCCTCGTCGCCCGGGCGGATCAGGATCTCCAGGTTGCCGGAGCCGACCACGCCGCACAGGGCCGCGCCGGCGGCCGGCGTGGCGGGCTGGGCGGGGAAACGGAATTCGAGTTTTTCCATGGCGCTCACCAGTTGCGGAAACGGGCCGGCGGGGCGTAAAGGCCGCCCGACCAGCGCACGAGGTCTTTGATGGAACGGGCCGCGAGCAGGTCGCGGTTGGCCCGGCGGGGATCGATGCCCAGGTCTTCGGCGCGGCGGATCACCCCGCGCTGGCGCAGCTGCTCGACCATCTGGCGGTCGCGGGCCATGCCCACCGGCGTGAAGCCGGCAACGCCGCGGATAGCCTGTTCGCGCTCTTCCGGCGTGCGGCACAGCAGCAGGTTGGCGATGCCCTCCTCGGTCACGATGTGGGTCACGTCGTCGCCGTAGATCATGATCGGCGGCAGCTCCATGCCCATGCTCTCCTGCAGCTTCCAGGCGTCCAGCTCCTCGACGAAGACCGGTGCCATGTGCTCGCGGAAGGTCTCGACCATCTGCACCACCAGCTTGCGGCCGCGGATCGCGTTGGGCCCGCCCGCCTCGCGGCCGGCCTTCAGCCAGGCCGGCGAGGCATGGCGGCGGCCGTGGGGATCGGAGCCCATGTTGGGCGCGCCGCCGAAGCCGGTGATGCGCCCCAGCGTGGCGGTCGAGCTGTTGCCGGCCAGGTCCATCTGCAGCGTCGAGCCGATGAACATGTCGCAGGCGTAGAGGCCGGCGGTCTGACTGAAGGCCCGGTTGGAGCGCATGCTGCCGTCGGCGCCGGTGAAGAACACGTCGGAGCGGGCCGCGATGTAGTTCTCCATGCCCACTTCGGAGCCGAAGCTGTGGATGGACTCGACACAGCCGGACTCGATGGCCGGGATCAGCGTCGGGTGCGGGTTGAGCGCCCAGTGGGTGCAGATCTTGCCCTTCAGGCCCAACTCGGTGGCGTAGGTCGGCAGCAGCAGCTCGATGGCCGCGGTGTCGAAGCCGATGCCGTGATTGAGGCGCTTGACGCCGTACTCGGCGTAGATGCCCTTCAGCGCCATCATCGCCATCAGCACCTGCACGTCGGTGATCTGCGCCGGGTCGCGGGTGAACAGCGGTTCGATGTAGTTGGGCCGCGGTGCAACGACGTAGAAGTCCACCCAGTCGGCGGGGACGTCCACTCGAGGCAGCGTATCCACCAGCTCATTCACCTGGGCGATCACGATGCCGCCCTTGAAGGCCGTCGCCTCGACGATGGCCGGCGTGTCCTCGGTATTGGGGCCGGTGTAAAGGTTGCCCGCGGCGTCCGCAGCGTGGGCGGCGATCAGGCATACGTTCGGGGTCAGGTCCACGAAGTAGCGGCCGAACAGTTCCAGGTAGGTGTGGATCGCGCCGATCTCGATCTGGCGGTCCTGCACCAGGCGGGCCAGGCGCCCGCCCTGGGGTCCGGAGAAGGAGAAGTCGAGCTTGCTGGCGATGCCGCGCTCGAACAAATCCACATGGCTGGGCAGGGCCAGCACCGACTGCACCATGTGCAGGTCGTGCAGGCGTTCGGGGCTGCAGTCGGCCAGGGTTTCGGAAAGGAAGTCGGCCTGCTTCTGGTTGTTGCCTTCGAGGCAGACCCGGTCGCCCGGTTCGATCACCGCTTCGAGCAGCTCGCCGACGCGGGGCGCCTCGACGCGGCGCGCCAGCCCGAGGGCAGCGGCCCGTTCCAGGCGCAGCTGGCGGCCACGGCGACGGGTGTCCCAGGCTCCGGCAGGATGGGGAGCGTTCATGGAATCTCCTGTTGTGTCAGGTTGGGGAGTCGGCTCAGCCGACGATGGCCTTGGTGGCCAGGAACAGGACCGACGGGCCCATCAGGCAGCCCAGGCCGGTGTGGAAGGTGGCGACCAGCGCGCCGTAGGGGACCAGGCGCCGGTCGGTGGCGGCCAGGCCCGCCGACACGCCGCTGACGGTACCGGCGAGGCCGCCGAAGACCATCGCCGAGCGCGGGTTGTCGAGGCCCATGAAGCGGGCGGCGACCGGCGTGAACACCATCACCATGATGGCCTTGATGAGGCCGGTGGCAATCGCCAGCGCCATCAGGTCGGAGCTGGCGCCGATGGCCGCACCGGTCACCGGGCCGACGATGTAGGTCACCGCGCCGGCGCCGATGGTGGTCATCGCCACCGCGTCGGTGTAACCCATCGACCAGGCCACGGAGGCGCCGACGATGAACGGAATGATGGTGCCCAGCAGCAGGGCCATCACACCGACCAGGCCGGCCTTCTTCGCCTCATCCACCTGCACCTCGAAGGCCGTGGCGACGATCGCAAAGTCGCGCATCATCGCGCCGCCCATCAGGCCGATGCCGGCGAACAGCTTGAGGTCGGCGAGGCCCTTGCTGCCACCGGTCTGGATGCCGCCCCAGTAGGCCAGCGCCAGGCCGATCACGATGGCGATGGCCGAGCCATGCACGCGGCCAAAAGTGAGCTTGCGGGACAGGTGGACCGAGATCCACATGATCAGGCCGACGAAGGCGAAAGCGCCGACGAGGCTGTTTTCGCGGATGGCGTGTTCAATCATTTCCATGCTGGTCTCCTCCGGCTCAGGACTCTTCGGCCACGGTGCCGGTCTGCCAGGCGGTGTCCTGGCGCTTCGGTCCCGTGCGGTTGATCAGGGCGATCGTGCAGGCGCACAGCAGTACCGCGCCGATGGCGGAGATCAGCGCCACCGGGCCGCCCTTGAGGGCTGCCACCACGTTCTGCTGAGCGGCCATGGCGACCACCACCGGGATGTACATGGCGGCCCAGAAACCGACACCCGCTTCCGTGGTATCGGGCATCAGGCCACGCTTGTGCAGATAAACCCGCGCCGAGATCAGCAGCATCATTGCGATGCCGACGCCACCGACGTTGGCCTTCACGCCGATGAAGGCGCCCAGCAGGTCGCCTATATAGACGCCGAGCAGATGGCAGGCGGCCAGGATGGCCGTTCCGTAAATGATCATTTCGTTTCCTCCTAGTGTGGCCAGGCCACGGTGATGGTTTGTCCTGAGCTTCTTGATGAGCTTTCAACGCGACCCATGAATTCACTAGAGACGCTTATGTATTCATAAGTTTTGTTTGTGTATACAAGATTAATCTCCGTGGACACAAAGTCAAGGGCTTTGTATAGTCAATCGAAAGGAGCAAAACATGGACGCACTCAACCCCACGCCGGTCCGGCGCTCGGAGCAACTCGGCGAAGAAATCGAGGAACGCATCGTCACCGGCGTGTACCCGCCGGGCATGCGCCTGGACGAACAGGAACTGGCCGCCGCCTTCGGCGTGTCACGCACGCCGATCCGCGAGGCGCTGATCCAGCTGGCGTCGATCGGGCTTGTGGATATCCGCCCGCGGCGCGGCGCCACCGTGCCGGAGATGAGCGCCGACCGGCTATGTGAAATGTTCGAGGTGATGGCCGAGCTGGAGTCGATGTGCGGCCGCCTGGCGGCGCGGCGCATCCTGCCGGCCGAGCTGGCCCGCCTGCGCGATGCCCACCAGGCCTGCGAGGAAGCGCGGGACGCCGGCAAGCCGGATCTGTACTACCAGCTCAACGAGGTCTTCCACCGCCGCATCTACGAAGCGAGCCACAACGGCTTCCTCGCCGAGCAGGCCACCGCGCTGCACCGCCGCCTGCGCCCCTATCGACGCCTGCAGCTGCGGGTGCGCAACCGCATGCAGTCCTCGTTCTCGGAGCACGCCGGCATCGTCGAGGCGATCGTCGCTGGCGACGGCGAGCAGGCCGCCAGCCTGCTGCGCGCCCACGTGGTGGTCCAGGGCGAGCGCTTCACCGACCTGGTCGCCACGCTGCGCCAGATGAACGCCCCGGCAGAGCCCGAGGCGGCTACCGCCCAGTAAGGACGCGTACTGCTCTCAAGGAAACGTCGGGCCGCCCCGGGTTTAACTGCCGCCCCCGGCAGCCCGGCCTTGGGTGCGCCTATAACGCGGCGCGGCCGCGCAGTTCGCCCGGCGTCACGCCGAACATGCCGCGAAAGGCTGCGATGAAGGCCGACGTGGATTCGTAGCCATGGGCCAGGGCCACGTCCGTCACGCTGTCGCCGGCCTCCAGCGCATCGAGGGACAGCAGCAGGCGCAGGCGCTGCCGCCACTCGCCGAAGCCGAGCCCGGTCTCCTTCACGAACAGGCGCGCCAGCGTGCGCTCCGAAGCGCCCGCCTCGATGGCCCACTGGGCCAGGCTGCGCGTATCGTCCGGCTGCTCCTGCAGCGCCGCGCAGATCACGCCGAGGCGCCGGTCCTTCGGCAGCGGCAGGCCGAAGCCGGCCCGCGGCAGGCCGGCCAGCTCGTCCAGCAGCACCGCCACCAGCCGCCCGGCCGGGCCGGTCTCGTCGTACTCCACCGGCAATTCGCCGATGCGCCGGATCAGCTCCCGCACCAGCGGGCTCATCTCCAGCACGCAGCATTCCGCCGGCAGGGCCGCCGCCGCGGCCGGCGTGACGTAAAGACTGCGCATTTCGGTGCGGCGGCGGTTGACCACCTGGTGCGGCAGATCTGGCGGAATCCACACCGCGAAGCGCGGCGGCGCCACGTAGTCGCCGGCGGCCGTGCGCACCCCGAGCACGCCGCTGCTGGCGTAGGACAGCTGACACCAGGGATGGCTGTGCTCCTCGGTCCATGAGCCGGGGGCCAGGCTTTCGTGGCGGTTGTAGAGCGGGCGCGGCAGGTTTGCCATGCTCGGCACGCTGCGCTTGTTCGGGGCGTTCATGGTGTTTTGTCCGTCAATCGCTATTCGTTGTCGATCTGTCGTTAGAAAGACAGCCTGCCACGCCTTAGAGTGCACCACCATACCCATAACGACATGGAGCCCAACGTGCCCTCCAACCCCAACACTGCAAGCGGCCTCCAGCAACTGCGCACCTGGCTGCACAAGGAATGGTTCCTCGTCGGCATGCTCGGCGCGGTCGTCCTCGCCACCCTGCTGCCCGACCTGGGCCGCAGCGGCGGTGTGCTGCATGGCGACGTGCTCACCGACATCGGCATCGCCATCGTGTTCTTTCTGCACGGCCTGGGCCTGTCCTTCGCCAGCCTGCGCCAGGGCATCATGAACTGGCGCATCCACGCGGTGGTGCAGAGCATGACCTTTGCGGTCTTCCCGCTGGTGTGGTTCATTGCCGACGCGCTGGTCGGCCAATGGCTGCCCCGCGACCTGGCATTGGGCTTCTGCTACCTGTGCGCGCTACCGTCCACCATCTCGTCGTCGGTGGCGATGACCGGTCTGGCCCGCGGCAACGTGCCGGCGGCGATCTTCAACGCCACCCTGTCGAGCGTGCTGGGCATCGTGCTGACGCCGCTGCTGGTCACGCTATTCACTAACGTGGACGGCCAAGGCCTGCCTTTCCTCGAAACCGTGCTGAGCATCGCCAAGCTGCTGCTGCTGCCCCTCGTCCTCGGCCAGCTGATGCGTCCGCTGCTGCACGCCTGGCACCAGCGCCACAAAAAGCTGACCAACCTGCTCGACCGCTGGGTGATCCTGATGCTGGTGTACTCGGCCTTCTGCGACTCGGTGGCCTCGGGCCTGTGGCGCAACAACGGCATCGGCACGCTGCTCACCGCGATGCTCGGCGCCGGCCTGGTGCTGGCCCTGGTGCTGGTGCTGTCCACCTGGCTGTCGCGGCGCTTCGGTTTCAAGGTGGAGGACGAGATCACCACGGTATTCTGCGGCTCGAAGAAGACCCTCGCCTCCGGCGTGCCGATGGCCAAGCTGCTGTTCGGCGCCAACCCGGCCATCGGCCTGATCGTGCTGCCGATCATGTTCTACCACCAGATCCAGCTCTTCGTGTGCTCGCTGCTGGCCAACCGCTACGCCCTGCGCAAGGACGCCGCGGCCCCCCATTGATGCGGCAGCGCGTCATAATGGCGGGTCGCCACCCACACCCGCCTTATGACGCCATGAGCACCGAATCCGCCAGCACCGTCCGCCACTTCGTCACCTACAGCGGCGTCAGCCTGCCGCTGAACCTCACCTCGCCCCTCGAAGAGGCGGACCTGCGCAACCGCATCACCTTCTACCGCGCCTACTACGACGCGGCCGACCGCATGACCACCTGCGAGAAGGTCGTCTACGGCGAGATCGAATCCGCCCACCATTACAGCTACTACCCGAGCGGCGCCCTGCAGCAGGCCAGGGTCGTGCAGGTGATCGACGAGGAAACCACGCTGATGGACTACGCCGAGGACGGCACCCTGCTCGCCTCGACCACGCTGGACGACTGAGCGGCGCGGAACTTCGCCTTGGCCATCCAGTCTGCAGAACGTCGCCGCTGCCTCAGCTGCAACCGCTGGGGTGGCGAACGGCGGCCCGGTGTCGAGCCCGACACCGTCGAATACGATGAGGACAACGACCGCGGCCCCTGCCAGGAAGGCCCCTGGCACGGCACCAGCCGCCGCGGCCCGCGCAACGCCTGCGGCCAGTGGCTGAAGTGGATCGCCCTGGAAAGCGCCCCGGCGGCGCCCGCCCCTGCCCCTCCGGACAAGACCGACCCATGACCACCCCGACCGACACGCCCGAATTCCTCGTCGCCTGCCTGTGCGCCGCCTGGTGCGGCACCTGCCGCGACTACCGCGCCGGCTTCGAAGCCATGGCCGAACACTTCCCGAACGCCCGCTTCCTGTGGCTCGACGTGGAAGACGAAGCCGACCTGCTCGACGACTACGATGTCGAGAATTTCCCCACCGTGCTGATCCAGCGCGCCGAGGACGTGCTGTTCTTCGGTACGATGCTGCCGCACCACCACCTGCTGCAGCGCACCGTCGAGACCTTCCACGCCCAGAGCCCGGAAGAAAGCCGCCACTACGCCCACTCCGACCCCTTGCGCAAAAGCTGGCAAAACGAATACAACCTGCGCAAGGCACTGGCCGACAGAGCCGAAGACTGAGCACAAGAACACATCGAGAGGAGAGAGACATGGACGACTGCGTTTTCTGCCGCATCGTGCGCGGCGAGCTGCCGGCATCGAAGGTCTACGAGGATGAGCACACCCTTGCCTTCCTGAACATCATGGCCGGCAACCCCGGCCATACGCTGGTCATCGCCAAGCCGCACCGGGAGAACATCTACACCCTGGAAGACGAACTCGCCGAGGCGGTGTTCCGCACCACCACGCGGGTCGCCAAGGCGGTGCGGGAAGCCGCCGGCTGCGAAGGCGTGTCCCTGTTCCAGGCCAACGAGGTCGCCGGCGGGCAGACAGTTTTCCATTTCCACCTCCACGTGCTGCCCCGCGTCACCGGCGACAAGCTGCCCGGCGTGTGGCCAGCCACCGCACCGAGCCGCGTCGAACTCGACGAGATGGCAGCCCGCCTGCGCGCCGCACTCTAGCCTCCGCCGAACATCGCCGGCCCCGCCCCTCGCGAGAGGCGCGGGGCTGTTTCCCATTGCCCCACCGATCATGATGCCGCGGCAGAGCGGCATCCCGAGACCATGCACATTCCCCTGCTGAGCCCGGAGGCCCCCTTCGCCATCCTGCTGATGATCGTCAGCGGTGCGCTGATCTTCGGCCCGCTGCGCAGCTGGCGGCGCTCCCTCGTCAACACCGGCGTGTTTTTCACCGCCAGCCTGCTCGGCGACCTGCTGGCAGGCAGCCTGGAAGGGCACATGGAACCCGCGGCGCTGCACTGGCTGCGCCAGATGGCAGTATTCGGCGAAGGGCTGGCGGTGATCCGCTACCTGGGCCTGGCCCTGTTCGACGTGGTGCTGCCGCGGATCGGCATCCGCATCTCCGGCATCCTCGGCGACATCCTGGTCATCGTCGGCTACGTGGCCTGGGCCTTCCTGCGCCTCAACCTGGCTGGCATGCAGTTGTCCCACCTGCTCACCACCTCGGCAGTCCTCACCGCCGTGGTCGCCATCTCGATGCAGGAAACCCTCGGCAACCTGCTCGGCGGGCTGGCCCTGCAGATGGACAACTCCCTGGAAATCGGCGACTGGATCCAGATGGACGACCTCGCCGGCCGCGTCAGCGACATCCAGTGGCGCTACACCGCCATCATCTGCCGCAGCGGCGAGCGGGTGCTGGTGCCCAACAGCCATCTGATGAAGAACCGCTACGCGCTGATCTGCAACAAACGCCAGACCCTGCCGCTGCAACGGCGCAGCATCGGCTTCGACGTCGATCTGTCGGTGCCGCCGGGCCGCGTGACGAGTACCGTGCTGCAGGACATCTCCACCGCCCGTATCCCCAACGTCAGCGCCACGCCGGCGCCCCAGTGCCTGCTGCTCAACTTCGGCCCGGGCTACGCCCATTACGCGGTGCGCTACTGGCTGCTCGATCCGGGGCCCGACGAAGCCACCGACTCGGAGGTCCGCCACCACATCCTCGCCGCGCTGCAGCGGGAAGGCCTGCGCCTGGCGGTGAGCGACCAGACCATCCATCTGGTCGCCGAGGGCGAAGCCCACCGGGAAGAAGTCCGTGCCCGCGAGCTGAACCGCCGCCAGCAGGCCATCGCGCAGATCGACCTGTTCTCGCGCCTGTCGGAGGCGGAGCAGCTGGAACTGGCCGGCCGCCTCGTCAACGCGCCCTTTGCCCGCGGCGACATCATGACCCGCCAGGGCGCCATCGCCCACTGGCTGTACATCATCGTCAGCGGAGAGGCCGAAGCCTGGTGGCAGCCCACCGATGGCAGCCCCCCGCGCCTGCTCGAAAAGCGCGGCCCGGGCAGCGTCTTCGGCGAACTCGGTCTGATGACCGGTGCGCCACGTCGCGCCACGGTGATCGCCGCCACCGACATCGAAGCCTACCGCCTCGACAAGGCCGGCTTCGAGCACATCATCCGCAGCCGGCCTGAGCTTGCAGAAGGCATGTCATCCATCCTCGAAGAACGCCTCAGCCACTTCCATGCCCTGGAAAGGGGGTATGCTGAGGATAAAACCGGCCAGAACGCCAACCGGGGCTCGGAAGTCGCCGCCCTGGGCAAGAAGATCCGCGAATTCTTCGGTCTCTGAGCCCTATAACAACGTCACTACGCGATCCGCCACCATGCCAGAACACTCCGCCGCCCTCGTCCCTGCCCTGGCGCAGGCCCTCACCGCCCGCCACGAACTGATCGCCCGCCTGGAAGCCGAACAGACCAACGCCTACCGCCTCTTCCATGGCACCGTGGAAGGCCGCCCCGGTCTCACCGTGGACCGCTACGGCGACCTGATCCTCGTACAGAGCTTCCACAGCCCGCTGAGCGTGGCCGAAGAGGAAGCTGTCACGGCCTTCTACGCCGAGGCCTGTCCGGGGCTGGACCTGGTCTACAACGACCGCAGCCATTCCAACTCGCGCGTCAGCAATCCGCTGCCGCCCGCCCAGCTGGCCAAGGCCGAAGCCCTGCGCGAATTCACCGAACTGGGGGTCAAGTACAACGTGCAGGCCCGCCACGCCGGGCAGGACCCGTGGCTGTTCCTCGACCTGCGCGCCGCACGCCGCAAGGTGATGGCGGAAGCCGCCGGCAAATCGGTGCTCAATGTGTTCGCCTACACCTGTGGCGTCGGCGTCGCTGCCGCCAAGGCCGGCGCCCGCCACGTGGTGAACGTGGACTTCGCCGAATCCAGCCTGTCCGTCGGCAAGGCCAATGCGCGCCTCAACGAACTGCCGATCCGCCTGCGCTTCGTGAAGAGCGACGCCTTCGCGGCAATGCGCCAGCTGTCCGGCATCGGCCAGCCGAAGGTGGTGCGCGGCAAACGCATGCCGCCTTTCCCGGAACTGGAAAAACACAGCTTCGATCTGGTCTTCCTTGACCCGCCCCGCTACGCCAAGAGCGCCTTTGGCGTGGTGGACCTGGTCAACGACTACCCGGCGCTACTCAAGCCGGCCCTGCTGTGTACGGCCGAAAGCGGCGCCCTGGTGTGCTGCAACAACGTCGCCCAGGTGGACCGCGACGCCTGGGCCGACCAGCTTGTGCGCAGCGCCCGCAAAGCCGGACGCGAGGTACGCGCGCTGGAATGGATCACGCCGGAGGAGGATTTCCCGAGCACGGACGGCAATCCACCGCTGAAGACGGTGCTGCTGCGGGTTTGAGTCCGGCCGGATTCGCCCGCGCAGGTCGCGGGTTCAAATCCCTTCCTTGCCGCCCTTATTACCTACTCGTCCGCGTCCGGGTCCCGCTCGTCTTCCTTCGCCGCAGCCGCCGCGGCCCGCATGGCGGCGTGGGCCTCCATCATGGCAGCACGGGTCGTCGGCGTTTCCAGGCTGACGCGGCCGAGGGCGCCATCGCGGTAGTCCTGCAACAGGATCAGCGAGGCCTTCTCGATGTCCAGACCGCCGCCCTTCAGGCGGCAACCGCGGCGCATCGCGATCGCCTCCACGAGCGCCGGACCGTCCAGGCCGTCGACCGCCACCCCGTAGCGCTTGGCGACCAGGGCCGGGTAACGCGCCAACAGCAGGTCACCAAGGAAGTTCGCAACCTCCTCATCAATCACCGCGTTGCGGCCGATGGCGTGGCTGGCGGCAAGCATGAAACCATCGGAGTCATGCTCGATCTTCGGCCACATCATGCCCGGCGTGTCGATGAGGGTTGCCGTCGGCGACAGGTCGAGGATCTGCTGGCTCTTGGTCACCGCCGGCTCGTCGCCGACCTTGGCCACACGCTTTTTCAGCAGCGCGTTCATCAGCGTCGACTTACCCACGTTGGGGATGCCCATGATCATCATGCGCAGCGGCTTCAGACGGTCGTTGCGGTGCGGCGCCAGCGGCCGGCACAGGCCAACCACCTTGGCTACGTCGCTGGGCTTCTTGCACGACAGCGCCACCGCGTTGACGCCCTTCTGGGCGTTGTAATGGGCAATCCATTGGGCCGTCACCGCCGGATCGGCGAGGTCGGCCTTGTTGAGGATCTTCAGGCACGGCCGCTGGCGATGCAGGCGCAGTTCGCGGATCATCGGGTTGCTGCTCGCTTCGGGCAGGCGGGCGTCGAGCACCTCGATGACCACATCGATGCGCTCCATGCTCTCCGCCGCCTTCTTGCGGGCGGACGTCATGTGACCGGGAAACCACTGGATGGACATGGGCGTGCGTTGAATCAATGAAAGCCCGCCATTATCAGGGCAAAATGGCGTCCCTCGAAGGAAATCCCCGGAAACACCGCACCATGAACCACGAAGAAATCATCGCCGCGACCCGCGAATGGATCGAAAAGGCCGTCATCGGCCTCAACCTGTGCCCGTTCGCCAAGTCGGTCTACGTCAAGAACCAGGTCCGCATCGTGGTCAGCGATGCCCGCCACCTCGACGCCTTCCTTGAGCAACTGGACGAGGAACTGGACCATCTGGCGTCCGTCGATCCCGAAGTCACCGATACCACGCTGCTGGTGCATCCGACGCTCTTCCCCGACTTCCTCGACTTCAACGACCTGGTGCAGATCGCCGACGAGGCCGTCAGCGAGCACGAACTGGACGGCGTGCTGCAGATCGCCAGCTTCCACCCGGACTTCCAGTTCGAGGGCACCGAGCCGGACGACATCACCAACTATACCAACCGCTCGCCCTACCCGACCCTGCACCTGATCCGCGAAGCGAGCATCGACCGCGCCGTGGAAGCCTTCCCGGAGGCCGAGATGATCTACGAGCGCAACATGGAAACCCTGCACAAGCTCGGCATCGCCGGCTGGAAGGCCCTCGGCCTGGCCGAGTCCAAGAAGCATGGCCAGGAATAAGCCCGCCGCGGGCACCGCCCGCCCGGCCGCCGAGGCCAAGCCGGCAGTCCATCCGGAGATCCGCCCCGGCCAGTCGATCGAGCTGCTGAAGGAACTCCACATCCTGACCCGCGACGGCCAGCTCAACCAGGACAGCCGGCGCAAGCTCAAGCAGGTTTATCACCTGTACCAGTTCATCGAGCCGCTGCTCGCCGAGGTGCTAGAGCAGCACGGCGACCTGAGCCTCGCCGACCACGGTGCCGGCAAGTCCTACCTGGGCTTCATCCTCTACGACCTGTTCCTCAAGGCCAAAGAGGCCGGCACGGTCTATGGCATCGAAACCCGCGCCGAGCTGGTCGCCCGCTCCCGCGAGCTGGCCGAACGGCTGAGCTTCCCGCGCATGCGCTTCCTGGATGTGAGCGTGGAGGAATCCACCCGCTCCACCGAGCTGCCCGAGCGCATCGATGTCGTCACCGCGCTGCACGCCTGTAACACCGCCACCGACGACGCGATCCAGTTCGCCTTCGCCAAGAATGCCCGCTTCGTGGTGCTGGTGCCCTGCTGCCAGGCCGAGGTGGCCAGCGTGCTGCGCCAGAACAAGAACGCCAGCTTCAGCATGACGCCCCTGTCGGAGATCTGGCGCCACCCGATCCACACGCGGGAATTCGGCAGCCAGCTCACCAACGCGCTGCGCTGCCTGCAGCTGGAAGCCCACGGCTACCAGGTCACGGTGACCGAGCTCGTCGGCTGGGAGCACTCGATGAAGAACGAGCTGATCATCGCCCGCCACACCGGCCAGCCGCGCAAGAACGCGATGGAGCGCATCGAGGCGATCCTGGCGGAACTCAACCTCAACGAGCTACGGAGCCGCTTCGCGTGCTGACGGCCGGGCTGGCTGCGGCCGCGGCGCTGCTGGTCGCCGTAGCACCGCGGCTGCCACGCCTGCGCGAGCGCTACGACACCGCCGCGCTGCAGCCGATCACCGGCCAGCCCGCGAACGATGAAGGCCCGGCGACGCTGGATATGGCCTTACAGGATTGGGTCATGGAAGGTGCGGGGTCGGGCGCCACGCTATTTCCCTGGCGCTTTCCCGCCGCGCCATACCCGCTGGCCTGCGCCGCCGTCAGCCTGACGCAACGGCGCCGTGTACTTGCCTTCGGCTACCGGCTGGCCGGCTATAACCAGCTCGACACGCGCAGCCGCCTCGGCGGCATCGCCTACCGGATCGGCGTGCAACTGCGTCCGCTGCTGTGGTTCCTGCCACGGCGGAACGATGAGCCTTGGGACGACGCGTGGCTGACCGACGTGGATGACGCTCGCCTCGCCGCCCTAGCCTGCTGGCGGCCGCGGCGCCCGACGTTGATCGTGCTCGATGCGGCCGCAGCCGGCTTCGCACCGCGCGTCATCGATGCACTCAACGCGGGAATCAGCCGCAACGGCAATCGGCAGCCGGTTCGCCTCCTGATCCTCGGCGACATCGACCACAAGGACGCGGCCTCTGCCGCTTACCGGGATTTCCGCGACCTGCCCGATCAACGGAACGGATAAGCGTTCATCTTTCCCAGAGAGTCCTTCTGGACGGGCTTCGGCTTGGGCTGCACCGGCTTGACCGGCGGCCAGCGACGACCATAGATGGGGGCAGGATAAACCGTGCTCCAGTGCTCAGCGTCCTCCTTGCCCTGTTCGCGCAGCTGGGCCTCTACCCGCCTGTCCGCATCCAGACTCCGCTGGCGCTCGACCGCTTCGGCACTTCGCCGGGTGTCCAGTTCACGGGCATCGTCGAGCAGCCGTTCGCCGCGCCGGCGCGCCTCCGCCTCCTCCCCGGGACTTAAGGGCGGCGGCACCTCGACGGTCTGTGCCCGGCTATCGGCAGCACATGGTCCATCGGTATAGGTCACCCGCCCGTCGCTGCCGACGCATTTGAAAACGGCCAAAGCCGGCCCTGCCAGCACAACGCTCAGCAGCCCCGCCCAAACCCGTATGCGCCCCATGCGCGCCTCCCCTGGCCGTTCTTTCCAGTCCGAAGACTAGATCGATTCAGCACCGTTGGCGAGGACGGAAGACACGCCCATAACAGCTTCGGGACTAGGCCTCCCTCCCCTCGCCCACCTCTGGAACGAAGAGCAGCGAGCGCCATTCGTCGTCAAGCAGGAAACTCTCCGCATCCGGGCCGCAGATCCACCGCACCCAGCGCCGCACCGCGGCCAACAGGAAACGCCTCATCTTCATCTCCCACCGATCTTGCCGATCCGGGCAAAGGAACGCCCGTGATGACGATGGTAAGCAGATCTGGTGACAGCAAGCTTGCAGAATCGCTGCGGACGAGTGAACGCGCTGCGACGGACAACACCCGCAGCACGGCCGGCTGCGCGACGGACGAGAGACGAACGAAAACGGGGAAAACGATCACTCGTTTTCCCCGTTGCATTCTGGAGCGGCAGAAGAGTCTCGAACTCTCGACCTCAACCTTGGCAAGGTTGCGCTCTACCAACTGAGCTACTGCCGCATACTACTTGGAGGCGCGAGCCGGAGTCGAACCGACCTACACGGATTTGCAATCCGGTGCATAACCGCTTTGCTATCGCGCCTTAAATCAATCGGGGAAGCAGGTTTTGCTTCCCCGTAAAATCTGGAGCGGCAGAAGAGTCTCGAACTCTCGACCTCAACCTTGGCAAGGTTGCGCTCTACCAACTGAGCTACTGCCGCGTGACAGACCGCCATTATAGGCAAAATTTCTTGTCTGTCAAATTAAACCGCAATCTTTTTATTGGCTGCGCTTGCTCAGTTCCGGCCAGGCGCAGCGCATGTAGTAGCCCATGGACCACAACGTCAGCACCGCCGCCACATAGATCAACACCGTACCGATCCCCATGCTGTCGAAACCGAGGATGGGTGCCTGGAACAGCAGCAATGGAATCGCCGACATCTGGGCTGCCGTCTTCAGCTTGCCGACGAAGGCCACCGCCACGCTGCCAGCCGCCCCGACCTTGGCCATCCACTCGCGCAGCGCCGAGATGGTGATCTCGCGCCCGATGATGACCAGCGCGATCAGCGAATCGACCCGGCCGAGGTGCACCAGCACGATCAGCGCCGCCGCTACCATCAGCTTGTCGGCCACCGGATCGAGAAAGGCGCCGAAGGCCGAGGTCTGTCCCAGGCTGCGCGCCAGGTAACCGTCGAACCAGTCGGTGACCGCCGCCGCGACGAAGGTCAGCGTGGCGACCAGATTCTTGTCCTCCGGTGACATCACGCTTGCGGGAAGGTAATAGATGCCGACGAAAAACGGAATCAGGGCAATGCGTGCCCAGGTAAGCGAATTGGGAATATTGAAGAGCATGTCGGCGTTCACTGGCTATCGCAGTGAATTGTATATCTGTTCTGCCAAGTGCCGGTTGATACCCTCGACGCGACAGAGGTCTTCCACCGTGGCATTGCGCACACCGTCCATGCCGCCGAAGGCCGCCAGCAGCTTGCGCCGCCGCGTCGGGCCGACCCCGGCGATGTCTTCCAGGCGCGAAGTATTGCGGGTCTTGGCCCGCCGCGCACGGTGGCCGGTGATCGCGAAGCGGTGGGCCTCGTCACGGATTTCCTGGATCAGGTGCAGCGCCGGTGCGTCGGGACGCAGATGCACGGGCTCGCGGCCATCCGGGAAGACCAGTTCTTCCAGGCCGGGCTTGCGGCTCTCGCCCTTGGCGACGCCGAACATCGTGATGGCTTCCAGGCCGAGTTCGGCCAGCACTTCCTTGGCGACGCCCATCTGCCCCTTGCCGCCGTCGATGAGGATCAGGTCCGGCTGCACGCCCTCGCCAGCGGCCACTTTCTCGTAGCGCCGGGTCAAGGCCTGGCGCATCGCCGCGTAGTCGTCGCCGGGGGTGATGCCGCTGATGTTGTAACGGCGGTATTCGGACTTCTTCATCGCCTTGCCGTCCCACACCACGCAGGAAGCCACCGTGGACTCGCCCATCGTGTGGGAGATGTCGAAGCACTCGATGCGGTTCGGCGTGTCGGCCAGCCCCAGCGCATCGCGCAGGGCGTCGAGACGTTGCTCGCCGCGGGCGGACTCCTGCTCCCTTGCCAGCAAGGCGAGGCCGGCATTGTTCTCGGCCATGCCCATCCAGGCCCGCTCGTTCTCGTAGCGTGCCGCCATTACCGCGACCTTGCCCTCGACCACCTCTTCGAGAGCCTCCTTGACGGTGGCAGGCTCGAGATTGACGAGGATCTTGCCGGGCAGCGGCTGATCCAGATAGTGCTGCTCGACGAAGGCCACCAGCGCGTCCAGCGGCGTGCAGCCCTGGGCGTTGCTGGGGAACAGCGGCCGGTCGCCAAGATGCCGGCCGCCGCGGATCATCGCCAGGTTGACGCACACCATGCCCCCCCGCTCCACCGCAGCAATCACGTCCACGTCCTCGTCCTTGGCACTCTCGACGAACTGCTTGTGCAGCACCGCCTGCAGGTTGCGGATCTGGTCGCGGTACATCGCAGCTTTCTCGAAGGCCAGCGCGTCGGAGGCGTCCAGCATGCGTTTCGACAGATCGTCGATCACCTCGGTGTGGCGGCCATTGAGGAACAGGCTGGCCGTCTGCACGTCGGCCGCGTAGGCCTCCTTGTCGATCAGCCCTACGCAGGGCCCAGTGCAGCGCTGGATCTGATGTAGCAGACAGGGCCGTGAGCGGTTGCTGAAGGTAGAGTCCTCGCAGGTGCGCAGACGGAAGATCTTCTGCATCAGGTGCAGGCTCTCGCGCACTGCCCAGCTGTTGGGAAACGGCCCGAAGTAGCGCACGCCCTTCGCGAAGCCGCCGCGGTGATAGTAGATCTGCGGGAAGTCGCCGCCGGACAGGGCGATGTAGGGATAGGACTTGTCGTCCCGGAACAGGATGTTGTACTTCGGCCCGAGGCTCTTGATGAGGTTGTTCTCGAGGATCAGCGCCTCGGCCTCGGAACGGGTGGCGGTGGTGTCCACCCGCAGCACCTGGCTCACCATGATCGCGATGCGCGGACTCAGCTGGGTGCGCTGGAAGTAGGACGACACCCGCCGCTTGAGGTTCTTGGCCTTGCCGACGTAGAGCACCACCTCGTCGGCACCGATCATGCGATAGACCCCGGGCTCCTCGGTCAGGGTGCGCAGGAAGGCCTTGGCGTCGAAGCTCATGGCAGGGGTCCGGATCAGGCCAGCGCCAGCACGGCCTCGCGGGCAGCGCGGTAATCGGCCCAGTCGGCCAGTTCGGCGGGCGTCGCCGGGGCGCTGCCGGCCCGCGGGCGCAGCGCGGCGATGCGGGCGGCGCTGTCGGCATCTACCACCGGATGCCATGCATCGAGCAGACGCACGGCCAGTTCGGGGCGGTTGCACACCAGCACCATGTCGCAGCCGGCGCCATGGGCGGCCTCGGCGCGGGCGACGATGTCGCCCGCCACACTTGCGCCTTCCATCGTCAGGTCGTCGCTGAAGATCACGCCGCCGAAGCCGACACGCTGGCGCAGCACGTCCTGCAGCCAGAAAGGCGAGAAACCGGCCGGGCGTGCATCGATGTTGCGGTAGATCACGTGGGCCGGCATCACACCGCCCAACTCACCGGCCAGTTGCAGGAAGGGCTGCACGTCCTCGGCCCACACGGCATCGAAGCTGCGCTCGTCCACCGGGATCGCCACATGGGAATCCGCCTCCACCGCGCCATGCCCCGGGAAATGCTTGCCGACCGCCTTCATGCCCGCTGCGGCCAGACCGCCGACGACGGCACGGGCGAGCTCGGTGGCCACCTCCGGCTGGCGGTGGAAGGCCCTGTCGCCGATCACCGTGCTGACGCCGTAATCCAGATCGAGGACCGGCGCGTAGCTCAGGTCCACATCATGGGCGCGCAACTCGGCGGCCAGCACCAGGCCGGCCTGGCGCGCCGCGGCGCGGGCAGCGGCGGGGTCGCTATCCCACAACTCGCCAAAACGGCGCATCGCCGGCAGGCGCGTGAAGCCCTCGCGGAAACGCTGCACCCGTCCGCCTTCGTGGTCCACCGAGATCACCAGGCCGGGGCGCACCGCGCGGATCGCCGCGGTCAGCGCCCGCAGCTGTTCCGGCTCGGCGTAGTTGCGGGCGAACAGGATCACCCCACCGACCAGCGGGTGCTGCAGGATCTCCCGCTCCTCGGCGGTGACTTCGTGCCCGACCACGTCGAGCATGATCGGACCGGGCTGGGTGTGGGATGGCTTCATGGTTTCTCGATGACAGCAAAGGCGACGACGTAATCGGTTTCGTCGGAAAGACTCAGATGGGCGACCAACCCGCGTTCCTGCAGGTAGTCCGCCAGCGCTGGCGCATATTCGAACACCGGCTTGCCCAGCGCATCGTGGCCAACCCACAGCGCATGCAGCGTGGCCGGCGCGGCGACGCCGATGCCGAGAGCCTTGCCGAAGGCCTCCTTGGCGGCGAAGCGCTTGGCCAGCAGGCGGGCCGGGGCACGCGACTGAGTGAAGGCCTCCCGCTCGGCCTCAGCCAGGATACGCGCGGCAAAACGCTCTCCGTGACGCGACAGGGCTTCCTCCATGCGGGCGACCCGCACGATGTCCGTGCCGACGCCGTAGATCACGGCCGGGCGCCGCGCTCCGCGGCTTCCCGCATCAGGCGCTTCATTTCCCGCACCGCCTCGCGCAGGCCGGTGAACACCGCGCGGCTGACGATGGAGTGGCCGATGTGCAGTTCGCGGATACCCGGCAGGCGGGCGATCGGCTGGATGTTGTAGTAGTTGAGGGCGTGACCGGCGTTGAAGCGCAGGCCGAGGCCACGGATTGCCTCACCCGCCGCAGCGATCTTGGCGATCTCGGCCAGCACGGCGGGACTTTCCGCGTCCCGTCCGGCGGCATGGAAGGCGTGGGCGTAGGGCCCGGTGTGGATCTCGCAGACCCGCGCGCCGATGCGTGCGGCGGCCTCCACCTGGGCCGGCTCGGCATCGATGAAGACGCTTACGATGATGCCCTGGTCGGCCAGGCGCGCGACGGCCTCCTTCAGGCGGGCTTCCTGGGACACGATGTCGAGACCGCCTTCGGTGGTCACCTCGTGGCGGCCCTCCGGCACGAACATCGCCATTTCCGGCTTGATGTCGCAGGCGATGCCGACCATCTCGTCGGTGGCTGCCATCTCCAGGTTGAGCTTGATCTGCGTGAGCTCGCGCAGCTTGCGCACGTCGGCGTCCTGGATGTGGCGGCGGTCTTCGCGCAGGTGCACGGTGATGCCATCCGCGCCACCCAGGTGAGCCTCGACGGCCGCCCAGCTGGGATCGGGCTCCCAAGTGCGGCGCGCCTGGCGCAGGGTGGCAACGTGGTCGATATTGACGCCAAGTTCGATCAAGACGGATCTCCGGGAAAAGCCAAAAGTTCGGTGAAGACGCGGCGGGACTGCAGCACCTGCCCGCCGAGGTAATACTGGATCAGGCGGCGCATCAGGGCCTTGCTCTGGGCAAGGGTCTCCGGATTGCGGAAATTGCCCTGCGTCATGTCGAGCAGCGTGCGCCCGCTGACGGTCACGGCGTCGTCGGCGACTTCGTCACCCACCAGCACCACACCGCGTTCGATTATATAAGTGTAGAAAGCATCGGACCGGACCGGCGTCCCGTCCTGCTCCATGTCCAGGCTGAGGCCGTAGCCGAGCTCCTGCAGCAGGGCCAGCTCGAAGCGGCGCAGCACGACTTCCTGGGAGTCGTTGGCGGCCAGCGCCCGCAGTGCCTCGCCGTAAGCCTTGTGGAGCGCCGGATGGGCGTCTTCCCGCGGCAGCAGGCGCATCAGCAGTTCATTGGCGTAGTAGGCGCACAGCAGGGCCTGGCCGCTCAGCAGCGGCTGGCCACCCTGCCATTCGGCACGCACCAGGGTCTTCATCTCGCCACCGCCGCTCCAGTCGATCAACAGCGGCTGGAAGGCCATCAGCACACCGCGTAGCTGGGACATCGGCCGCCGCGCGCCCTTGGCGACGAGGCCGACGCGGCCGTAATCGCGGCTAAACACCTCGACGATCAGGCTGGTCTCCCGGTACGGATAGCTGTGCAGCACGAACCCCGGCTGCTGGTCGACGCGCGGCCTGGCGCTCACGGGGAAAGCTTATTCGTAGCCGAGGCTCTTGAGAGCCCGTTCGTCGTCGGCCCAGCCGCTCTTCACCTTGACCCACACTTCCAGGAAAACCTTGGATTCGAAGAGCTTTTCCATCTCGACGCGGGCTTCGGTGGCGATGCGCTTGAGGCGCTCACCGCCCTTGCCGATCACCATCGCCTTGTGGGGCGCCTTGTCGACGATCACCGCCGCGTGGATGCGGCGCAGGCCGGGCTCGGCCTCGAACTTCTCGATCTCCACCGCGATGCCGTAGGGCAGCTCTTCGCCGAGCTGTCGGAACAGCTTCTCGCGCAGGAATTCGGCGGCCAGGAAGCGCTCGCTGCGGTCGGTGATGTCGTCCGCGTCGAAGATCGGCTCGCCTTCCGGCAGATAGGGCGCCGCCGCCTTCAGCAGCTCGTCAGTATTGCGGCCCTTCTCGGCGCTGACCGGCACGATCTCGGCAAACGGATAGATGGCGCTCACCTTCTGCAGAAAAGGCAGCAGGCGTGCCTTGTCCTCCAGCATGTCCACCTTGTTGACGACCAGGATCACCTTCGCGCCTTCCGGCAGCAGCTTGACGACCTGCTCGTCCTCGGCACCGTAACGGCCGCTCTCGATGACGAACAGCACCAGGTCTACGTCGGACAGCACCTGCGTGACGGTGCGGTTCATGGCCCGGTTGAGGGCATTTTTGTGACGGGTCTGGAAACCCGGCGTATCGACGAAAATGAACTGCGAGGCGCCCTCGGTCAGCACGCCGGTAACCCGGTGGCGGGTCGTCTGCGCCTTGCGCGAGACGATGCTGATCTTTTGGCCAATCAGGCGGTTGAGCAGCGTGGACTTGCCGACGTTGGGGCGTCCGACAATGGCCACGAAGCCGGTCCGGAAAGCGGACTCGGCGGGAGATTGAATATCGGTCATTACTTGGGTAAAAGTTCCAGCGCCCGCTGGGCGGACTGCTGTTCGGCAGCGCGGCGACTCACGCCGATGCCGCGGGTCTTGAGGCCGAGGCCGGCGACTTCGCACTCGACCTCGAATTCCTGTTGATGGGCTTCGCCGCGGGTGTCGGCGAGGGAATAACGCGGCAGCGGCATGCGCTTGCCCTGCAGCCACTCCTGCAGTGCGGTCTTCGGATCCTTCAGCGCGCGGGCCGGATCGAGGCCGGCGATCGACGCTTCGTAAAGACGGTCGATGACGGTCTTGGCGGTCTCGAAACCCGCATCCAGGAAGACCGCCGCGAAGATCGCCTCAAGCGCGTCAGCGAGGATGGACGGACGACGGTGCCCACCGCTCTTCAGCTCCCCCTCGCCGAGGCGCAGGTAGTCGCCGAGCTTCAGTCCATCCGCCAGGCGATGCAGGGTTTCCTGGCGGACCAGGTTGGCGCGCAGGCGCGACATGTCCCCTTCGCGCAGCTCGCTGAAACGGCCGAACAGGGCCACCGCAGTCACGCAGTTGAGGACGCTGTCGCCGAGGAACTCCAGCCGCTCGTTATGGGGAGAGCCGAAGCTACGGTGGGTCAGCGCCTGCTCCAGCAATTCAATTCGGGAAAAGCGATGGCCGATGGCCTGCTGCAACACATCCAGCTTCATGACGGATTACTTGCTGGCCGAACGAACAGAGAAGTCGACGACCAAGCTGACATTGGAAACCAGCGGGACCTTGCGGGAGTAATCCACGGAGATGACGACGTGGCCGTTCTCCTTGGTGATGTCGAGATCCGCGGCGGTCACGCTGGAAATATCGTCGACGCTGGCGCGCTTGGAGAAATCGCTACGCAACTGGGACACCGTTGCGGTCATCGGATCCGCACCCGAAGCCACTGCGGAGATGGCCCGCTTGATGCCGAAGTACTCGCTGACCACCGGCACCATCTTGAAAGCCACCAACAAGCAGGCGCCCAACAGGGCCCCGACAAGAAGCACGCCGATCAGGCTGAGGCCCGACTGTCTCGTTCGCGTCATCATTAATGGAAGCTACCGATACGTTTGAGATCGCTGAAGTTGAACCAGATGAAGAAGGCCTTGCCGACGATGTTCTCCTCCGGCACGAAGCCCCAACCGCGGCTGTCGAAGCTGCCGTCCCGGTTATCACCCATCATGAAGTAATGACCAGCAGGTACGGTGCAGGACACGCCGCGACTAGTATAGGTGCAGTTTTCCCGGAACGGGTACTGGGTGATCTGGGAAACGAAGGCTGGCGCCTCGTTCTCGACGATGATACTGTGCTCTACGTCACCGAGCTTCTCGGTAAAACGCGGCGAGTAATACAGGCGATCGGCATGCAGGTAGTCACCGGCAGGCTGCTGCGGCATTGCCTCACCATTGATGGTCAGCTTCTTGTCGAAGTATTCCACCTTGTCACCCGGCAGGCCGACAACCCGCTTGATGTAGTCCAGAGATGGATCGCCGGGGAAACGGAAGACCATCACATCACCGCGCTTGGGCTCATTGACGGCAATCACCTTCTTATTGATGACCGGCAGGCGGATGCCGTAGGTCCATTTGTTCACGAGGATGAAGTCGCCGACCAGCAGCGTCGGGATCATCGAGCCGGACGGGATCTTGAACGGCTCGACGACGAAAGAGCGCAGGCAGAACACCACCAGGATCACCGGGAAGAAACTCGCCCCGTACTCCACCCACCAAGGCGACTTGGCCCCGACCGCCCGCCGCCTGCTGGCCACGAAGTAGTCGAGGGCCCACAGGGCGCCGCTGAGCACCAACAGACCAAACAGAATCAACGCGAAATTCACGCCTGCACTCCCGAACCGGCCATCAGCCGGTTATTTGCCTTCATCGACCCGCAGCACGGCCAGGAAGGCCTCCTGCGGAATTTCCACGTTGCCGACCTGCTTCATGCGCTTCTTGCCCTCCTTCTGCTTCTCGAGGAGCTTCTTCTTCCGCGTGATGTCGCCGCCGTAACACTTGGCCAGCACGTTCTTGCGCAGGGCCTTGATGGTTTCCCGGGCCACGATGTTGGAGCCGATGGCAGCCTGGACGGCCACGTCGAACATCTGGCGCGGGATCAGCTCGCGCAACTTGGCCACCAGTTCACGGCCGCGGTACTGGGAGTTGGCCCGGTGCACGATGATCGACAGCGCATCGACCTTCTCGCTGGACACCAGCACATCGAGCTTGACCAGATCGGCCGCACGGTACTCCTTGAACTCGTAGTCGAGCGATGCATAGCCGCGGGAGACGGACTTCAGCTTGTCGAAGAAGTCCATCACCACTTCATTCATCGGCATGTCGTAGATCAGCTGCACCTGACGGCCGTGGTAGAGCATGTCCACCTGCGCGCCGCGCTTCTGGTTGCACAGCGTGATCACCGGCCCCACGTATTCCTGGGGCAGGAAGATGACGGCCTTGATGATCGGCTCACGCACCTCGTCAACCTTCGACAGATCGGGCAGCTTCGACGGGTTGGAAATCTGCTCGACGGTGCCGTCCTTCATCAGTACCTCGTACACCACGGTCGGTGCCGTGGTGATGAGGTTCATGTCGAACTCGCGCTCGAGGCGCTCCTGCACGATTTCCATGTGCAGCAGGCCGAGGAAGCCACAGCGGAAACCGAAGCCCAGCGCCTGGGACACCTCCGGCTCGAACTGCAGTGAAGCGTCGTTGAGGCGCAGTTTTTCCAACGACTCGCGCAGCTGGTCGTATTCGTTGGACTCGACTGGATACAGGCCGGCGAACACCTGCGGCTTGATCTCCTTGAAGCCGGCCAGCGGCTCGGCGGCCTTACGTCCGGCCAGGGTGATGGTGTCGCCGACCTTGGCCGACTTGAGTTCCTTGATGCCGGCGATGATGAAGCCCACTTGACCGGCGGACAGGCTCTCCCGCGGCAAAGACTTGGGCGTGAACACACCAACCTGCTCACACAGGTGCTGGGCTCCGTTGGACATGAACAGGATCTTGTCCTTCGGGCGGAGGGTGCCATCCACCACGCGCACCAGCATCACCACGCCCACGTAGTTGTCGAACCACGAGTCGATGATGAGGGCCTTCAGCGGTGCGTCGGGATCGCCCTTCGGCGGCGGAATGCGGGCGATCACGGCTTCGAGGATGTCCTCGACGCCCATGCCGGTCTTGGCCGAGCACGGGATCGCGTCGGATGCATCGATACCGATGACGTCCTCGATCTCCTGCTTGGCGCCATCGGGGTTCGCCTGGGGCAAGTCCATCTTGTTGAGGACCGGTACCACTTCGACGCCCTGGTCGAGCGCCGTGTAGCAGTTGGCCACGGTCTGCGCCTCGACGCCCTGGGATGCATCCACCACCAGCAGGCCGCCTTCGCAGGCAGCCAGCGAGCGGGACACTTCATAGGAGAAGTCCACGTGTCCCGGGGTGTCGATGAGGTTCAGGTTGTAGATCTGGCCATCGCGGGCACGGTAGTTGAGCGCCGCGGTCTGGGCCTTGATGGTGATGCCGCGCTCACGCTCGATATCCATCGAGTCGAGTACCTGGGCTTCCATCTCCCGCGAGGAGAGGCCACCGCAAAGCTGGATGATCCGGTCGGCCAGCGTGGACTTGCCGTGGTCGATATGGGCAATGATCGAAAAGTTTCTGATGTGTTGCATGTCGGCCATGAAAAAGGGTGCCGGTGGGCACCCTGAATAAATTTTGTTTGCCTGGCAAAGACTTGGATTCTAACCGATACGCCGGAAATGAGCACGGACCGCCGCTTCGTCGAGGAAGTAATGGCACAGTTCGGTCTCGCCCGCCAGCACCACCGGAACCTTTTCGCTCCACACTTCCTCGAGCTCGGGAAAGGCAT
The DNA here is from genome assembly GCF_056724105.1 of Zoogloea sp. GDB6. NCBI lineage: Bacteria > Pseudomonadati > Pseudomonadota > Betaproteobacteria > Rhodocyclales > Zoogloeaceae > Zoogloea > Zoogloea sp. GDB6. The sequence goes on from NZ_CM161497.1 coordinate 3,891,696, forward strand.
CCACGTCCACCACCTCAATGACAAAGCCCAGTTCCTGCTGCAACGGCGCCAGCGCATCGACGAGATCGTGGCACAAATGGCACCACTCCCGGCTCAGGACAGTCAGCGTGCGTTCAGCGCTCAATCGTTCTCACCGGCACAAAGGTCTGGAAGTCGCCGCGCAACACCAGCAGGGTCACGGTTTGCCCCGCCTCGAGGCCGGCGACGACCTTGTTGAAATGATCCACGGAGCGGATGTCGGTACGCCCGCCCTTCACCACCAGCGCCAGGATCGCATCGCCGGACTGGATCTCGGAAGCCCGCGCCGATGCACTGCGCAGCGCGTCGACGACCACCCCACCACCGGAAAAGCGCACATCACGCTTCTGGTCCGCAGTGGGCTCGACGACCAGGATACCCAGCTTGTTCGGCGAGGAATCCGGCCGGGCGACCTTGGCCGCAATCTTGCGCGCCTTGTCGTCGGGCAACTCGGCCACCACCACGGAGAGATCACGCGTCGCGCCCTTGCGCCACACCTGCAGAGGAACCTTACTACCCGGTCGGGTGCTGCCGACGGCCCGCGGCAGATCGCCCGACACGCCAATCGTCCGGCTATCGAAACGCAGGATGATATCCCCCTGCTCGATACCGGCCTTCTCCGCCGGGCTACCTTTTTCAACGGAGCTCACCAGCGCGCCGACCGGCTTGCCCAGCCCGAAGCTGTCGGCCAACTCACGGGACACTTCCTGGATGACGACACCGACGCGCCCGCGCTGCACGCGGCCATTGCTGCGCAACTGGCTCTGCACCTCCATCGCCACATCAATGGGAATCGCGAAAGACAGGCCCATGAAACCACCGGTGCGGCTGTAGATCTGGGAATTCATCCCGACGACCTCGCCCTTCATGTTGAACAGCGGCCCACCCGAGTTGCCGGGATTGATCGCCACGTCCGTCTGGATGAAGGGCACGAAACTTTCCTGCGGCAGGGCACGCCCCTTGGCGCTGACGATACCGGCCGTCACCGAATTCTCAAATCCGAAAGGCGAACCGATAGCCACGACCCAGTCGCCAACCCTCAACCTAGCCGGGTCACCAAGCGTCACCTTGGGCAGGCCAGTGGCTTCGATTTTCAGCAGCGCCACATCACTGCGCGGATCCGCCCCCATCAAGCGGGCCCTGAACTCGCGCTTGTCCGTCAGCTTGACGACAATCTCGTCTGCACCTTCCACAACGTGCGCATTGGTCAGCACATAGCCATCCGGAGACACGATGAAACCAGACCCGAGGGAACGGTTGTCCGGCTCGATCCGCGGTGCGCCCGGATGACGGGGAACGAAGCGCCGGAAGAAATCGAACATCGGGTCGTCTTCATCCAGGCTCGGCACCGGCCCTTTGCCCGGCCGTACCGCCTGGGTGGTGCTGATATTGACGACCGCCATGCCCTGACGCTCGGCCAGCTCGGCGAAATCCGGCAGATCCCGCGACAACGCTATCACCGGCACACCACCAACCAGCAGGCACCCCGCCACCAACAAGGCACGGCAACAACGGAGCATCACCTTCATTGTCCGCATGCTCCCGCCTGGTCCGACGCCCCGCGCACCAGGTGCATGGGCAAATCCTTCTGCATGCCACGACTCCGCTGACGCCCCCACGCGGCCGCCACCAGCCCGCCGACCAAGGCCCCCAGCGCGGCCATCAGATCGGCATTGCCACCCGGGGCCACAACAGCTCCGCATATGGCCCCGGCGATGACGCCCAGCACCGGCCAACCATACACATACAGCGCCGCCTGCAGCGGCACGCGATCGTCGATGACGACACCGACGGACTCACCAGGATGCGCCTCGATGTCATTGACCACTCTCACGCTCCGACTGATCGGCGCCATTGGCCGAGCCAGATTGACGCCACCGCAGCCACCCGGCTCGTTGCAGCGACCGCAGCCCTGGGCCACGGACACATCCACCCACGCATAGCCTGCATCCAGCCGCTGGACGACACCATTGACCCGCATCAGCGCTTCCGCATCTCCACGCCATCGGCAATACGCACCAGCGCCTGCTGCGGAACCTCACCCAGCACGGTGATGAGGTGATCCGACACCGTTCTGCGGAAGATGTTGAACGCCCCGGACGAACTCATCCCACTCTGCAGGTTGCTCTTGGCCGGCATAGGCTCGATGAACACGGAAATCGCCGCGAGACCGTCGGAAAACACCACGTGATAAGCCTCGCCACGCTCCTTTCGCCCCTGGCGGGCCACCGAGACAACCTGCCTGAAACCGGGGATGGAATTCTTGAAAACCCAACCGGTATCCTCGACCTTCACATCGCTGCCACGCGCATTGACCACTTTCCAGTCGCTCGAACGCACGAAGCGGGGCTTGACCTTGTCCTTGTCGAAAGGCGCGCCCACCTGGACTTCGGTGAAGGCGAACTGCTCGATGTTCTCCCCCTTCTCGCCGACCAGACGCGCACGCAGCAGCAGGCCCGAGCCCACATCGGCCCAGAACTGGTGGCCGAAGCGCATGTCGTCCTTGGGTTCAAGGATGATCTGCTGGCTCTCCATGCCGACGATACGGACCACCTCACCCTTGCGGATGCGATAGTGTTCGGCCAGCGCGCTGGGAGATTGCGGCAGACGTGCCGGGAAGCTGCGGCGCGCCGTCGATTGGTCGATGATCAGGAGCTTCTGGTCAGGCAGGAAGCACTGCACCTCTTCGTTGTTGCGCACCACTTCGCGCGGGCTGCCATCGAGGGCTTCGAGCTTCTCGTATTCGCCGCTGCCGTCCACCAGATGGGCAATGCGCGATGTCTCGACATTCTTGCCGCTCTGGTAGGTGAAAGTGCCCGTGTAATTGAGCTTGTGGGCCGCATTGGAGATGCGGGCAAGCCAGCTGAGCGGATCTGTCGGAACGTCGGCCAGGGCGGAGCCACTCCATGCCCCAAGCGCCACCAGGCAACAGAAAAGATGCTTCATCGCTGGCTGGCCACCTGGGTATCCGAGACGGTACGCACATACAGGGCCACGCCCGGCATGGCCGCTGACGGCGCCATTGCCTGATGGGCGAACAGATATTCACGTTCCGACGTTTCGCTGTTGGCGGCCAGCTTGGCCGGCGCCCGGTCCAGCGTCACCGCCGCAACGGGAGCCTTCTTGGCCTGGGCCATCTGCATGGCATCCTGCCCGGAACCGTTCAGGTTCATCGCCACCCAGCCAACAGCCGCCACCCCCATCACCGACGCAGCGATCGGCATCAGATGACGGACCCAACCCCCACCGATCTCACGCTTCGCCGGTGCAAGAACGGTAGGTTCGTCATCCAGGCACAGCATCACGTTACGAGTGAAATCCGACGACAGGACTTGCTCATCGCGCAATAGATCTCCGATCAGGCAATAGTTCTCCCACTCCTGACGCAATGCACCGTCCCGCTTCAGGGAATCGAACATCCGCGCCGTCGCGTGCTCATCGAGCGCGCCGTCGAGCAGGGCAGAAACCTTTTCTTTCATCGTCTTACCACCTTTTATTCGGAGCCGTATCGAGCAACGGCTTGAGCTTTTCAGAAATTGCTTCCCGAGCGCGGAAAATCCGCGAACGGACCGTGCCGATAGGGCACTCCATGATCGTGGCGATCTCCTCGTAACTCAGGCCTTCGATCTCGCGCAGGACTATCGCCGTTCTCAATTCTTCAGGCAGCGCCTCCATTGCCACATTGACGGTGTCGCCAATCTGTTTGGTCATCAGCAGGCGTTCCGGCGTATTGATGTCTCGAAGCTGGTCCCCTTCCTCAAAAGTCTCTGCCTCTTCGGAATCGAAATCGGTCGTGGTGGGCGCGCGCCGCCCCTGTGAAACGAGAAAATTCTTGGCCGTGTTGATCCCGATGCGATAAAGCCACGTGTAAAAAGCGCTGTCCCCACGAAACGATGGCAAGGCGCGATAGGCCTTGATGAACGTCTCCTGGGCGACATCCTCTACTTCGGCTGGATCTCGGATCAATCTCGACAACAGGCGGGCAAGCTTGCGCTGATACTTGGAAACCAGCAGGCCAAACGCCTGCTTGTCGCCGCGCTGCACACGCTCGACCAACTGCTGGTCAATTTCGCGATCGCTCATGGTCGGGAAACAAATATCTTCGTAGTCGTGACCTGAAGGGTCACCGGCCCAGAAGTATATCCCGAGAGCCGCCAAAACCTGGCCAAAGTACCTCCTAGACCCTGCTGCATCCGTATAGTTCAGTCGTCCTCAGGGTTGTTTTGCGACTAACTGCACGTGCTATAGTCGGCCCTTCGCAAAACAGCCCACCGCGGCAATCCCACCGAAGTGACCGCTTTTGACGTGCTCATTCTGGGCAGTGGCCTGGCCGGACAATCCCTGGCCCTGCGCCTGGCAGACAAACTCAAGATCGCCCTCGTTACTAAACGCTCCCTCGAAGACAGCGCCAGCGCCTGGGCCCAGGGCGGCATCGCCGCAGTTCTCGACCCCGCCGACGACACCGAAGCCCATGTGTCCGACACCCATACCGCTGGCGCCGGCCTGTGCTCCGACAGCGCCACACGCTTCGTCGTCGAGAACGGTCCCCGCGCAATCCACTGGCTGATCGAACACGGCGTCCCCTTCACCGCCGACTCCAGCACCTCCATCGGCTATCACCTGACCCGCGAAGGCGGCCACAGCCACCGGCGCATCATCCATGCCGCCGATGCCACCGGCGCCGCGGTACAGGCCACACTGACCGAACAGGTCCGCCGCCACCCGAACATCACGATCCTCGAGCAGCACATCGCCATCGACCTCATCACCGGCACCAAGGTCGGACGCTCGGATGAAGGCTGCCTCGGCGCCTATGTGCTCGACATCGCCAACGACGAGATGCGCACCATCGCCGCGCGCCACACGGTGCTGGCCACCGGCGGCACCGGCAAGGTCTACCTGTACACGACCAACCCCGACACCGCGACCGGCGATGGCGTGGCAATGGCATGGCGCGCCGGCTGCAGGGTCGCCAACATGGAATTCATTCAGTTCCACCCGACCTGCCTCTACCACCCGCAAGCCAAGTCCTTTCTGATCTCCGAGGCCGTACGCGGCGAAGGCGGCGTGCTTCGCCGCCCTGACGGCAGCCGCTTCATGCAGGATCACGATCCGCGCCTGGAACTCGCCCCGCGGGACGTGGTGGCGCGCGCCATCGACTTCGAGATGAAGAAGCACGGCCTGGACTGCGTCTTCCTCGACATCAGCCACAAGCCGGCGGATTTCCTGCAGAGCCACTTCCCGAACATCCTGGCACGCTGCCTGGAACTGGGCATCGACATCACCCGCCAGCCGATCCCGGTCGTGCCGGCGGCACATTACTCCTGTGGCGGCATCGTCACCGACCTGCACGCACGCACCGACGTCAAAGGCCTCTACGCGATCGGCGAAAGCGCCTGCACGGGCCTGCATGGCGCCAACCGCCTGGCCAGCAACTCCCTGCTCGAATGCCTGGTCTTCAGTGAATCCGCCGCCGCCGACATTCTCGCCAACCCGCGCCCACTGCCCGACAACCTGCCCCAGTGGGACGAAAGCCGTGTAACGGACGCCGACGAGACGATCGTCATCTCCCACAACTGGGACGAATTGCGCCGCTTCATGTGGGACTACGTGGGCATCGTGCGGACCAACAAGCGCCTTGAGCGCGCCCAGCACCGCATCCGCCTGCTGGCGCGAGAGATCGACGAGTACTACAGCAACTTCCGTGTCTCCAACGATCTGATCGAGCTGCGCAACCTTGTCGTCACCGCCGAACTGATCGTCCGCAGCGCCCTCAAACGCAAGGAAAGCCGTGGCCTGCATTTCAGCCGCGACTACCCGGAAACCCTGTCGACGGCCCGCGATACAATCCTTCGTCCACCGCACAAACGAACCTTCGTGCGCGCGCCGCTACCGAGAGACTAGGGCGGCAAATCCTGCGGGCCCGCCAGACGCATGCGGGCCCGTAATCGCAGCCACACCTGTAGTTCCGTCCACGCCTGCGGCGTAAGCTGATCGCGCAACAACATCAGTGCACCGGTTTCTCGCTCGCCATCAACCCGCCAGATCAACCAGACGGCGGGATACGTCACCACGCTTGCCGGCAGCAGATTCAGCCTGTGCTCCAGTAGCCCATCCGGATCAAAGAGCAGCCCCCCATCCTCCAGCAGTCCCAGAGGCTCCGGCACTCGACGGCAATGACGCCAGCAATGCTGGCCTGATCCTGCCAGCACCAGCCCCCCGACTGCACTGGCCACTCCCAAACCAAAACCGAGCAGAAACGAAAAAGCCGCCGCGAGATGCAGCGCCACAAGAAGCATGGCGAGCAGCCGCGACGGCCTGAACTCAATGACGGTCATGGACGCGCGGGTTTCCGTGCGTCCATGTGGTCAGATCTTGCGGAACACCAGGGTACCGTTGGTACCACCGAAGCCGAAGTTGTTCTTCATTGCCACGTCGATCTTCATCGGGCGGGCAACGTTCGCGCAGTAGTCCAGATCGCACTCCGGATCCTGCTCGAAAATATTTATCGTCGGAGGCGACACTTGGTGATATACCGCCAGCGTCGTCAGCACGGATTCGAGACCGCCCGCACCGCCAAGCAGGTGGCCGGTCATCGACTTGGTGGAATTCACCACCAGCCCCTTGGCGACATCGGCACCGAAGGCCAGCTTGATAGCCTCGGTTTCGTTCTTGTCACCCAGCGGCGTGGACGTGCCGTGCGCGTTGAGGTACTGCACTTCATCCGGGTTAACACCGGCGTTCTTCAGCGCGTTAACCATGCTGCGGCGCGGACCATCGGTGTCCGGCGCGGTCATGTGGTAAGCGTCGCCGCTCATGCCGAAACCGGCCAGCTCGGCATAGATACGCGCACCACGCTTGACCGCGTGCTCGTACTCCTCGAGGACCAGCACGCCAGCCCCCTCGCCCAGCACGAAGCCATCACGATCCTTGTCCCACGGACGACTCGCTGTGGCGGGATCGTCATTGCGGGTGGACAAGGCCTTGGCAGATGCGAAGCCACCAACCGCCAGCGGCGTGACGGTGGACTCGGCACCGCCGCACACCATGACGTCAGCGTCGCCATACTCGATCATCCGGGCACTGGTGCCGATCGCGTGCAGGCCAGTGGTACAGGCCGTGACGATCGCAATGTTCGGCCCCTTCAGACCAAACATGATCGACAAATTGCCCGAGATCATGTTGATGATGGTGCCGGGAATGAAGAACGGGGAAATCTTGCGGGGACCGCCGGCGAGGAAGTCGTCGTGGGTATCCTCAATCATCGGCAGACCGCCGATGCCCGAACCGATGTTGACACCGATCCGGGGGGCATTCTCCTCGGTCACCTCGATGCCCGAGTCACGGAAAGCCTGGATGCCCGCGGCAAGGCCGTAGTGGATGAAACCATCCATACGACGCGCTTCCTTCGGCGAAAGATAGGCACCAATATCGAAGCCCTTCACTTCACCGGCGATTTTCGCCGAGAAGTTCGTGGTATCGAAACGGGTGATTTCACCGATGCCGGAACGACCATTAAGGATGGCGTCCCAGGCTTCAGACACGGTATTGCCGACCGGCGAAATAACGCCAAGGCCGGTGACGACGACTCTGCGACGGGTCAAGGCAGGCTCCGGAAACTTACTTCTTCAGGTGGGCGGTGACGTAGTCGATCGCTTGCTGAACGCTGGTGATCTTCTCGGCTTCTTCGTCGGGGATCTCGCACTCGAACTCTTCTTCCAGAGCCATCACCAGCTCGACGGTGTCGAGGGAGTCGGCGCCCAGATCGTCCACGAAGGAGGATTCGTTCTTGATTTCAGATTCGTTGACACCGAGTTGTTCGGCAACGATTTTCTTGACGCGCTGTTCGATATTTTCCATGTGTTTACTCCTTCCCTGATTACGGGTGTGAATTCAAAAACCTTCGCATTCTACCAAAAACATGCCCCCCCGCCAGCGCGGCGAGGATCAGGCCATGTACATACCGCCGTTGACGTGCAAGGTCGCGCCGGTTACATAGGACGCCGCCGGCGAGGCCAGAAAGCCCACCACGGAGGCGATCTCTTCCGGCTTGCCCAGACGGCCCAGCGCGATCTTGCCCTGCAGCGACTCGCGTTGCGCTTCCGGCAATTCCTTGGTCATGTCGGTATCGATGAAGCCCGGTGCAACACAGTTGACCGTGATGTTACGGCTACCGAGCTCCTGCGCCAGCGCCCGGGTCATGCCCGCCACGCCCGCCTTGGCGGCCGCATAGTTGGCCTGCCCCGGATTGCCGGAACTACCGACGACCGACGTAATGTTGATGATCCGGCCCGTGCGTGCCTTCATCATGCCACGCATGACGAGTTTGGACATGCGGAAGACAGCCTTCAGGTTGGTGTCGATGACCGCATCCCACTCGCCATCCTTCATGCGCATGGCGAGATTGTCGCGGGTGATGCCGGCATTGTTGACCAGCACGACCACCGCACCGAAATCCTTCTCGATCACGCCGAGCGCTGCCTCACAAGCCTCGGCATTGGTCACATCAAGGGCCAGACCACGACCTGCGATGCCTGCAGCCTCGAGACCAGCCTGGATGTCCGCCGCACCGGCTTCGGACGTGGCCGTCCCGATCACCGTTGCACCCATGCGCCCCAGTTCGAGCGCGATGGCCCGTCCGATACCGCGGGACGCACCGGTCACCAGCGCAACCTGCCCCTGCAAAACCTGAGTCATACCGCCCCCGTCGTCTTCAGAATCTCTTCCAGGCTGGCCGCATCGGCGATCGCACCGCCCAGCAGGCTGCCTTCGATACGCTTGGTCATGCCGGCCAGCACCTTGCCGGGACCGCACTCGAACACATGCGTCGAACCACGACGGGCAATTTCGCGCACCGTCTCGATCCAGCGCACCGGGGAATAGGCCTGGCGCACCAGTGCATCCTTGATGCACACCGGCTGATCCTCGACGGCCACGTCCACATTGTTGAGCACCGGAATGGCGGGCGTTTTCAGCTCGATTTCCGCCAGGCGCGCAGCGAGACGCTCGGCCGCCGGCTTCATCAGCGCACAGTGGAAAGGCGCGCTCACCGGCAGCAGCACGGCACGCTTGGCGCCGCGCGCCTTGGCCACGGTGATCGCACGCTCGACAGCGGCCTTGGAGCCCGCAATGACGATCTGCCCCGGGGAGTTCAGGTTAGCGGCGGAAACAACATCGCCCTGAGCCGCTTCGGCACAGGCCTCGACAGCCGCATCCTCATCCAGGCCGAGCAGCGCGGCCATCGCGCCCTCACCCTGCGGAACCGCTTCCTGCATGGCTTGCGCACGCAGGCGCACAAGCTTGACCGCTTCAGCCAGCTCAAGGGAACCGGCCGCCACCAGTGCCGAATACTCGCCGAGACTGTGCCCGGCAACCAGGGCCGGCACCGCACCACCGCGGGCAATCCACTCGCGATACACGGCAACGCCGGCAGTCAGCATCAACGGCTGGGTATTGACGGTCTGAGCCAGCACCTCGGCCGGACCTTCCAGCACCATCTGCCACAAGTCCTCGCCGAGCGCATCGGACGCTTCGGCAAAAGCCTGGCGAATCACGGCGGACTCGCCGTAGGCACTCATCATGCCCACGGATTGGGAGCCCTGCCCCGGAAACACAAACGCAAAATTCATGATCCCTACCCTGTATGGTGACTGGTTCTTGTTGCTTGTTCTTTAAAACTCGAGCAGCGCGGCGCCCCACGTGAAGCCGCCACCCACACCTTCGAGCAGCAGACGCTGCCCGCGCTGGATGCGCCCGTCACGGACGGCCTGGTCGAGCGCCAGCGGAATGGATGCCGCCGACGTATTGCCATGCTGGGCGACCGTCGCAATGACCTTCTCCATCGGCAGGCCGAGGCGCTTGCCCGTCGCCTGCATGATGCGGATGTTGGCCTGATGGGGGATCAGCCAGTCCACCGCGTCGAGCGGCATACCGGCTTGCTCAGTGACTTCACGCGCCACTTCGCTCAGCACCTTGACCGCAAACTTGAAGACGGCCTGGCCATCCATGCGCAGAAAGGGATCGCCGGTCACGCTGCCGCGATTGACCTGCCCGGGTACGCACAGAATGGGGTTGTGACTGCCGTCGGCATGCAGCGCCGTAGCCAGGATGCCGGGCTTGTCGGAGGCTTCCAGCACAACCGCACCGGCACCATCGCCGAACAGCACGCAGGTGCCCCTATCGTTCCAGTCGAGGATGCGCGAAAAGACTTCGGCCCCGACAACAAGCGCCCGCTTGTTGCTGCCCGAGCGGATGAACTTCTCGGCGGTGGCCAACGCATACGCGAAACCGGTGCACACCGCCTGCAAGTCGAAGGCAGCGCCGCCGTTGACGATCCCGAGGCGGGCCTGCAGCAGCGCGGCAGTACTCGGAAAAATGTAATCGGGTGTCGAGGTTGCGACGATGATCAGGTCGATGTCCGCCGGCTGACAACCCGCCGCCTCGATCGCCCGAACCGATGCCTCGTAGGCCAGCTGGCTGGCGGTGACATCCGGCTCGGCCAGATGGCGGGCGCGAATGCCGGTGCGCTCTGCAATCCACTCGTCGGACGTATCGATGCCGCGCGCCACCAGATCATCATTGGTAACAGGTTCGCCGGGCAGAAAGCTCCCGGTGCCAGCCACTCGTGCATAAATCATGCAACGGACCTTTCACGTTCCATTCGTTCGCTGATACGTTCGATGAGGCGATTGCGCGCCGCTTCCACGGCCCGCCAGACCGCCTGCTCGAAAGCGAAGGCATCGGCAGAGCCGTGGCTTTTCACCACCACACCGCGCAGACCCAGCAGCGCCGCGCCGTTGTAGCGCCGGGGATCCAGCTTGCGCTTGAAGCCCTTCAGGGCGGACATCGCAAAGAGCGCTGCCAGCTTGGTCAGCCAGTTACGGGAGAACTGCTCGCGCAGGAAGGTGGCCATCATCTGAGCCAGACCTTCGGACGTTTTCAGCGCCACATTGCCGACGAAGCCATCGCAGACGACCACATCGACGGTTCCCTTGTAGATGTCGTTGCCTTCCACATTGCCGTAGAAGTTGAGCCCACTGGCGCGCAGCAACTCGGCGGCCTGCTTGACGACCTCGTTACCCTTGATCTCCTCCTCGCCGATGTTCAGCAAGCCAACGCTCGGACGTTCGTTATGCTCAACGGCCGCCACCAGCATCGCGCCCATGATGCCGAACTGCAGCAGATGCTCGGGCGAACAATCCACGTTGGCCCCCAGATCGAGCACATGGGTTTGCCCACGCAAGGTCGGCAGCGTGCTGCAGATCGCCGGGCGATCGATACCGGGAAGGGTTTTCAGGACAAAACGGGAAATCGCCATCAGTGCGCCGGTATTGCCGGCAGACACAGCCGCCTGGGCCTCCCCGTCCTTGACGAGGTTAACCGCAACGCGCATCGACGAATCCTTCTTATTGCGCATGGCCAGCGCCGGCGATTCATCCATGCCGACCACCTCAGTGGCGCGATGGATGCGCAGACGCTCTCCGAACTCGGCCAGGGCCGTTCCGAGATGGGGCTCGATGGCCTCCGGACGCCCGACCAGTATGATCCGGGTGTCGCGATCTTCCCGCAGAAAATGCAGGGAAGCCGGCACGGTCACCGAGGGGCCGTGATCGCCCCCCATGCAGTCAATAGCCAGGGTGACAGTCATTCGGCGCAAACAGAGAGAAGCATGTATGAAAACGGCGCGAGCGCCCTTAGGCGTCGCGCCGCTCGCGGACCGGGGGAAATTACTCGCCCTTGGCCTTGGCAACCTTCTTGCCACGATAGACGCCGGACGGCGACACGTGGTGACGCAGGTGCACTTCACCGGTGGTCGGCTCGACAGCCAGCGGGGGGGCAACCAGGAAATCGTGGGAACGATGCATACCGCGCTTGGACGGGGACTTTTTGTTCTGTTGAACAGCCATGAAACACTCCTTGAGGAATACTTAAACCTTGCCGCGCAACTGGCGCAGAACGGCGAAGGGCGAAATTTCTTCATTGCCGTCGGCTTTCACCGGCGGTTCGCAATTTTCGTGGCGTGGCACCAAGGGCAAGGCGAGGAGAACCTCATCTTCCACCAAGGCCAGCAGGTCGGTCTGAGGCTCCACCTCGAGGGCATCGACCTCGTCGTTCTCCAACTCATCCTCCGGCAGCTCTTCACCGGCACGAAGCAACAGGAGACGATTCCGCACACTACAGGGCCACACCAAAGCCTCAAGACAGCGCTGACACTGCAACACCAGGTCACCCTGGACCCGCAGATCGACGTAGAGCTTGCCCTCGTCGTCACGCTCGCCATGAAACTCGAACGTCACCGTGCCGACCGGCTCCAGCAGCGAATCGGTCAGACGACCAAGACTCTCTACCGGCACCGCTCCTTGCACGCTACGTCCATCTCTGGCCAGCGCCCGCAGGTCGATCACGAAGCTTTCTTGCGACATAAGCGGGGCATGATATTATTTTCGGCTCCCCGTGTCAAAACCCTGCTTGATCGCGCCAATCATCGCGACAACAGGCTTTCCGCTACGATGAAACTCGTTCTCGCATCCACCTCGGCCTACCGCCGCGAACTACTCCAGCGCTTCGATCTGCCCTTCGATGTCGCCCGCCCGGACATTGACGAAACCCCGCTGCCAGGCGAGGCGCCGCAAGCCACGGCCGAACGGCTCGCCGTCGAGAAGGCCCGCGCGGTTGCCGGTCAGTTTCCGGACACCCTGATCATCGGCAGCGACCAGGTCGCTTACATGGGTGATGCCCGCTTCGGCAAGCCAGGCACCATCGAGCGGGCCATTGCCCAGCTCAAGTCGATGAGCGGTCGCACGGTCATCTTCCACACCGCCCTCGCTCTGCTCAATACACGCAGCGGTCACGTGCAAGTGGATGCCGTACCGACCGAAGTCCGCTTCCGCAACCTGAGCGACGACGAGATCGTGCGCTATGTGAACAAGGAGCGCCCCCTCGACTGCGCCGGCAGCGCAAAATCGGAGGGGCTCGGCATTACGCTACTGGATGCCCTCAGCGGCGATGACCCCAACGCCCTCATCGGCCTGCCACTGATCGCGCTGGCCCGCATGCTGCGCAACGAAGGCATTGCCCTCCCCTGAGCCATGAGCAGCGGCACCCTTTATCTGATCCCCGTCAGCCTCGGCCCTGCATCCACCGGACTGACCACCCCGGCCGACGTCGCCACCCGCGCGCGCGGCCTGAGTTACTTCGTCGTCGAAAACGCCAAGACGGCCCGCGCGGAGCTGAAGCGCTTCGAACACCCGCAACCGCTGCGCGATCTCGACATTCGCGAACTGCCGGAGAAGCCGTCTACCGCCGACCTGGACGCTTTGCTCGCCCCACTGCTCGCCGGCAGCGATGCCGGCCTGATGTCCGAAGCCGGCTGCCCGGCCGTTGCCGACCCGGGCGCCCTGCTGGTCCGCCGCGCACACGAACTGGGCATCCGCGTCGCACCGCTGGTCGGCCCGTCATCCCTGCTGCTGGCCCTGATGGGCTCCGGGCTCAACGGCCAGAGCTTCGCCTTCCACGGCTACCTGCCCGTGGACGAAGAAGCCCGCAACCGGCGCATCCGCGAACTGGAGGCCGAATCGGCGCGCTTTTCCCGCACCCAGCTATTCATTGAGACGCCATATCGCAACGAACGGATGTTCGAAGCCCTGCGCAGCGTCTGCAAGGCCGACACACGCCTGTGCGTCGCCCGCGATCTGACTCTCGACAGCGAATGGATCCACACCCGCCCGGTCGCCGAATGGAAGAAAATCGCCGCACCGGAACTGGCAAAACGGCCGACGGTTTTCCTGATCCTCGCCGCCTGACGGCGATCAGCGCACCGTCGTCTTTCCCAGCGTATTCATCAGGCTTTCGGCCATATCAGTGCCGAAGCGCTCCGCAAAACGCTCGGCCAGCCCGGGCTTCTGCGTGAAATCGCGGACGTTCTCCGCCTTGATGACATCCCGTGCTACGGAGGCGACGGTGCCGAAGCCATCGGCCAGACCGAGTTGGACACTCTTCGCACCGGTCCACATCAAGCCGGAAAACATGTCCGGCGTCTCCTGCAAGCGCGTCCCCCGCCCCTTCCGCACCGCTGCGATGAACTGCCCGTGGATATCTCCCAGCATGGATTTCGCATGCTCGAGCTGCTTCGGATTCTGTGGCGAATACGGATCGAGAAAACCCTTGTTCTCTCCCGCCGTGAGCAGGCGGCGCTCGACACCCAGCTTGTCCATCAGCCCGGCAAAACCGAAACCGTCCATCAGCACGCCGATCGACCCGACGATGCTCGCCTTGTCCACGAAGATCCGGTCCGCAGCCACCGCCACATAGTAGCCGCCCGACGCACAAACATCCTCGACCACCGCATAGACCGGCACCTGCGGATGCAGCGCACGCAGCCGGCCGATCTCGTCATTGATGATGCCGGCCTGCACCGGGCTCCCGCCTGGACTGTTGATACGCAGCACGACACCCTGGGTACCGCCGTCATCGAACGCCGATTGCAAGGCCGCCACGATCCGCTCGGCACTCGCCTCCCCCTTCGCAGCGATCACACCATCGACACTCACCAACGCGGTAAAGCGCCCGCCATCGAGCGGCTCCGCCGCGCCGAAATCACCCAGGATCCACAGCGCGAGACCCACGTAGAACACTGCCGTCAGCTTGAAGAACACCCCCCAGCGGCGCCGCCGTTTCTGTTCCGCCAACCCTTCCAGCGCCAGCTTTTCCAGCACCCGGCGCTCCCAATGCTCAGACCTGTTCTCGTCCATTGTTATTCATCTACAAGGAATACCATGCCGTCACGCTCTTCGACGGACAGCACCAACAAGCGCTTCCCCCTGCACGGGCCCGCCACGCAGCGGCCGCTCTCGGGCTCATAGAGCGCACCATGGGTCGCGCAGATCAAGTAAAGACGCTCGTCGTCGAAGAAACGCCCGGGCATCCAGTCCAGCTCGATCGGCACATGGGCGCAGCGATTCAGGTATGCATGCACCCGCCCACGGAAACGCACGACGAAGGCCGGTTCTTCACCCGTGACACGGGTGACGCTGAAGCGCACCCCATCCTCCCCCTCCCGGACTGCGTCCGACGGACAGATCAGGCGTTGCGTTCCAGCCATTCCCGCAACTCCGCAGGCGAATGCACGCAGGCCAGCGGCGCCTCGGCCTCCAACTGCTCCACCGGATGCGCACCAAAGCTCACCGCCACCCCTTCCACCCCGGCATTCTTGGCCATCTGCAGATCGTGGGTGGTATCGCCGATCATCAGGCAGGACGCCTGCACCACACCCAGCTCGTCCATCAGCTCCTCGAGCATGGCCGGATGCGGCTTGGAGAAGCACTCATCCGCACAGCGGGTCGCATGGAAGTACTCGCCCAAGCCCGAAAACGACAGCGCCCGCTCCAACCCCTTGCGGCTCTTTCCGGTTGCCACCGCCAGCAGGTGCCCACGCTCACGCAGGGCCGCGATCAGCTCCACGGCGCCCTCGAACAGCGTCAGCTGATGGTCGCCGGACAGGTAGTGATGGCGATAACGCTCGACCATCTGCGGATAGTCCGACTCCGCCAGCTCGGGCACGGCGTAATGCAGCGCGTCGCTGAGACCGAGACCGATCACGTGACGGGCCCGGGCATCCGACGGCACCGGCAGACCGAGATCGGCCGCCGACGCCTGGATCGCGCGCACGATGGCTGCAGCCGAATCCATCAGCGTGCCATCCCAGTCGAAAACGATCAGTTCGAAACGCTTAGCCATACTCCCTCGCTTCCGTTTGCTCGATCTGCACCACATGGCGCTCCAGCTCCAGCGGCAGCGGCGCCTCCAGCTCGATCAGCTGATCCGTCAGCGGGTGATGGAAGGCGAGCTTCGCCGCGTGCAGGAACATTCGCTTGAACCCCTGCTTTTCGAGTTGCTTGTTGAGCGAAAAATCCCCGTACTTGTCGTCGCCGCACAAGGGAAAGCCCAGATGACTCAGATGCACGCGGATCTGGTGCGTGCGGCCGGTCTTCAGCTCGACCTCGACCAGGCTGTAGCTCTGCCAGCGCTTCAGCAGCCTGACGATGCTATGCGCCGACTTGCCCTCGGGGTTCACACTGACGCGGCGCTCGCCACCTTCGGTCAGGTATTTGTGCAGGGCCAGCTTCACGTGCTGCATCGGATTCAGCCAGCGCCCGGCCACCAGGGTCAGATAACGCTTGCGCACCTTACCTTCGCGCATCATGTCGTGCAGCACGGTCAGCGCGCTACGCTTCTTGGCGACAATCAACAGACCCGAGGTCTCCCGGTCGAGGCGATGCACCAGCTCGAGAAACTTCGCCTCCGGTCGTTGGCGGCGCAACTGCTCGATGACACCGAAACTGACGCCGCTCCCCCCGTGCACGGCCAGACCCGCCGGCTTGTCGAGGACCAACAAAGCATCGTCCTCGAAGACGATGTCGAAGGGTTTGCCGACCGGTATGGCCGGCTCCGCCGCCTTCTCGGCCAGGCGGATCGGCGGGATACGCACCTCATCACCGAGCAGCAAACGGTAGGTCTGATCCACCCGCTTACTGTTCACTCGCACCTCACCACTGCGCAGGATGCGATACACGTGACTCTTCGGCACGCCCTTGCAGATGCGGACCAGGAAATTGTCGATACGCTGCCCAGCGCTTGCGTCGTCCACCTGGACCCGCATGACAGAGGGGGCTTTACTCAAGGCCATCTTTTTGAAATATACTGGCGAGCGGTTTTTCGGTTCTGATGCGTCGCATTTGCCCAAGCGTGTTGTGAAGACTTCAACACCGGCCTGTGCCACGCCGGAGCGACTCGACACTGGTCAACCAGGGTCACACCCGCTCCCGAAACACCGCAGGAAGGTCCATCGCCGGACAAAAAGAGGGCGATGGTACTGTATTCGACAATAAACTTGTACTTATTGCGCGCTAGCGCACACGCAGTTTGACGGCCCTGAATTCAGGGACGGTGAAGAAGTTCTGGAGAGCAGGCCCGAGGTCGCAAAGGGAAATGCCGTCGTACCCGAGAGTACTGCACGGCAAAGGAGTTGCGAGACCAGTCGTGCCCCAGGTTCATCACGGTCCCCAGCGGAAAATCGCGGTTCAGGGTGCATAGACGAACCCCGCCGCCCACATTAGTTTGATATTCCCCTCGATGAAGGATAGTCGCGACAACGCCAAACTAAGTCACCGCAGTTAAGCGGTGGCGCGGTTCGTCCTGCCCGTGTGCTGCGCGGGAGAAGAAGACGAATGAAGCGCATGCTCTTCAATGCAACGCAGGCCGAGGAACTCCGCGTTGCCATTGTCGACGGTCAGAAATTGATCGATCTCGACATTGAGTCGGCCGCCAAGGAACAACGTAAAAGCAACATCTACAAAGCCGTCATCACGCGCATCGAACCCAGTCTCGAAGCCGCGTTTGTCGACTACGGCGCCGAGCGCCACGGCTTCCTGCCGTTCAAGGAAATCTCCCGCGCTTACTTCCAGCCTGGTGTCGAAGCCAGCCGTGCGTCCATCAAGGAAGCGCTGAAGGAAGGCCAGGAGCTGATCGTCCAGGTCGAGAAGGACGAGCGCGGCAACAAGGGGGCCGCCCTCACCACCTTCGTGTCGCTTGCCGGCCGCTACTTGGTGCTGATGCCCAACAACCCCCGTGGCGGTGGCGTGTCCCGCCGCGTCGAGGGTGACGAGCGCGCCGAACTGCGCGACGTCATGGACCAGCTCGAAGTCCCGGGCGGCATGAGCCTGATCGCCCGTACCGCCGCCATCGGCCGCAACGCCGAAGAACTGCAGTGGGACTTGAACTACCTGCTGCAACTGTGGCGCGCCATCGACGGCGCCGCCGAGTCCCAGGCCGGCGCTTTCCTGATCTACCAGGAAGGCAGCCTGGTGATCCGTGCGATCCGCGACTACTTCCAGCCGGACATCGGCGAGATCCTGATCGACACCGACGACGTGTACGAGCAGGCGCGCCAGTTCATGGCCCACGTGATGCCGCAGAACGTGAACCGCGTGAAGCGCTATCACGACGACGTGCCGCTGTTCTCCCGCTTCCAGATCGAACACCAGATCGAGTCCGCCTACTCGCGCCAGGTCAGCCTGCCGTCCGGCGGCGCCATCGTGATCGACCACACCGAAGCGCTGGTGTCGGTGGACGTGAACTCCGGCCGCGCCACCCGCGGTGCGGACATCGAGGAAACCGCCTTCAAGACCAACTGCGAAGCTGCCGACGAAGTGGCCCGCCAGTTGCGCCTGCGCGACCTCGGCGGCCTGATCGTCATCGACTTCATCGACATGGAGTCGCAGAAGAACCAGCGCGAAGTCGAGAACCGCCTGCGCGACGCCCTGCGCTACGACCGCGCCCGTGTGCAGACCGGCAAGATCAGCCGTTTCGGCCTGCTCGAGCTGTCCCGCCAGCGCCTGCGCCCGGCCCTCGCCGAGACCAGCTACATCCCCTGCCCGCGCTGTAATGGCACAGGCCACACCCGCAGCACCGAATCGTCGGCCCTGCACATCCTGCGCATCCTCGAAGAGGAAGCCATGAAGGACAACACCGGCGCCCTGCACTGCCAGGTTCCGGTGGATGTGGCGACCTTCCTGCTCAACGAGAAGCGCGACGACATCGCCAAGATCGAGCTGCGCCACAAGGTCAACCTGGTGCTGATCCCCAATCGCCACCTGGAAACCCCGCAGCACGAGATCGTCCGCCTGCGCCACGACCAGCTCAACAGCGAAGACACCGGCCTGCCGAGCTACCGCATGGCCACCAAGCCGGCCGGCGAAACCTACACGCCGCCGTCGGCCAACCCCGAGCGCCCGGTGCGCCAGGAAGCCGCCGTCAAGGGCATCACCCCCGACCAGCCGGCGCCTGTCGTCGAAGCCAAGGCTGCGCCGGTCGCTGCCGTGCCGGAAAGCCAGCCCGGCCTGCTGGCCCGCATCTTCGCGTTCTTCCGTGGCGAGAAGCAGCCTGAGCCGGCACCGGTCGTGGCCCAGCCCGAAACGCCGCGCCGCGAAGCCCGCCCCCGCAATGAGCGCAACCGTCGTGACGGTCGCGATAATCGCGGCCGCCGGGATGGCCAGCGCGAAGAGCGCAACGAGCGTAGCGAACGCGGCGAGCGCGGCGAGCGCCAGGAACGCAACGACAACCGCGAAGCCCGCGAGCCGCGCGAACCCCGTGACAACGCACGCAACGCCGCCACCGGCGAAGCGCAAACCGAGCAGCGCGAAAAGCGCCAGCGCGTCGAACGCCAGGAACGTGGTGAGCGCGGGGAACGCGAAGGCCGCAACAGCGAACGGGGTGAGCGTGCCGAGCGCGGCGAACGTCGTAACCGCAACAACCCGGCCCCCAAGACAGCCGAAGCTGAGGGCACTGTCGCCAGCGCCGAGCAGGTGACGGCCAATTCCGTGGCAGCAACTGAGGCACCGACCGAAGCCAACCCGGCCCTGGCCGAAGGCGAAGGCAACGAACGCAGCCGTCGCAGCCGTCGTGGTCGCCGTGGTGGCCGCCGCAATGAGGAAGCCGGCACCGTCGAGGCCGCGGCCCAGGGCGAACTGGCAATCGGCGAACAGACTCCGGCAGCTGGTGCAGAGCAGGAAGCCGTTGCTCCTGTAGCCGAAGCCGTCGTCGCGGCTCCGCAGCCCGTCGTCAGCGAAGCTCCGGCGCCGGAGGAAGCCGGCCCGGCTGTCGCAACCGCGTCTGCAACTGCCGTTGCGGAACCCATTGTCGAAGCTGCTCCGACCGAAACGGCAGCCGTCATCGAGCCTCAGGCGGTCGTAGCTGCCGAACCTGTCGTCGAAGCACCGCTCGTCGCGGCCCCTGCCGCAGAAGCGCCCACCGACGCGCAGGAGAAGCCCGATCTGATTGAACAGGCCGTCGCGGCCATCGGCCAGCCCGCAGTGGAACAGGTGCCGTCCGAACCCACTCCGGCCGTTGCAGTCGAAACCGCAGCTGCCGAAGTGGCCCCCGCGCTCGTTGAAAGCGAGGCCGTTGCGGCACCGCTCGTCACGACTGTCGAGACCCTGCCCGAAGTCGCAGTGGAACAGCCGACCCCGGCCGTTGCCACCGAGCAGGAAGCCGCTCCGGTGCAAGTCGAAGTTGCTCCCATCGTCGAGGCCCAGCCGGAAGTGGCTGCCATTACCGCCGAGACCAGCCCAGAAGCGCCGATCGTGGCCCCCATTGATCTGTCGGGCAGCGGCCTGGTGCTGGTGGAAACTCGCGCCGATGCCATCAAGGCCTTCCAGACCGAAGCTTCGGCCGAAGAGGCGCCTCAACCGGCACCCCGTCGCCGCACCCGCATCACTACACCGGTCGTTGATGAGCCCCTGATCCAGGTGGAAACCTCCGCCAAGTAAGGGCACACCGGAATCAACAAAAAGGCCAGCCTTTCGAGGCTGGCCTTTTTGTTGGCGGGCGACAGGACGCAGCAACTGTCACCGCAGCCTGGCTGCTCTTCTGGTTATTCCACGCTTCAGCTCACCGATTGCCGGCGACGATTGATCTCCGGAAGAATCTCTTCGATCAGCCCCTGCACGGCGTCCTCGCACATGTCGAGAACGGCGTCGAAGCCGGTCGCACCACCGTAGTAGGGATCAGGCACGTCGTCCCGCCGGGACATGCGGGCATAGCTCATGAACATGCGCACCTTGTGGCGGGAGCCTTCCGGTGCCTTGTCCCGCAGGTATTGAAGGTGGTCCCGGTCCATCGCCAGCAGCAGATCGAACTCGGCGAAATCCTTGGCTTCGACCTTCCGCGCCCGCAGACGGGAAAGATCATAACCACGCCGCGAAGCCGCCGACTGGGAGCGTGGATCCGGCGCCTCCCCTACGTGATACCCCTGTGTTCCGGCGGAATCCACGCCGACCTCATTCCCCAGCCCGGCCATTGCCAACCAGCGACGTGCCACGCCCTCAGCCGTTGGCGACCGGCAGATGTTGCCGGTGCACACGAACAATATTTTCATTCTGTATTCCCCTCCTACTGGCCATTTAAGCAGGCGGCGGGCAGAACGTACAAGAGCGAGGACCACGTTGATCAGTTTCTCTCAGTCGGAGGTGTTGGATGAAGCAGCGGAATCGTGGCCGTCTGCACCGAAAGCTTGCTGACGCAACTTGAACAAACGATCCCGGACGGCTGCGGCCTTCTCGAACTCCAGATTGCGGGCATGCTCCTGCATCTCCTTCTCGAGTAGCCGAATCATCTTGGCGAGCGCCTTTTCGTCGAGCAACTGGTAATCCGCACGAGGCTCGGCAGCCACGGACACCTTATCGCTGCTATCTGAATCATAGACACCGTCAATGATGTCCTTTATGCGCTTTGTCACGGACTTCGGCGTAATACCGTTAGCCTCGTTGAAAGCTATCTGCTTGGTACGCCGGCGTTCTGTTTCATCGATCGCGGCACGCATCGAGTCGGTGATCCGGTCGGCATAGAGGATCGCCGTGCCGTGCAGGTGGCGCGCGGCCCGGCCGATGGTCTGGATCAGCGACCGTTCGGAACGCAGGAAGCCCTCCTTGTCTGCGTCGAGGATGGCCACCAGCGACACCTCGGGAATGTCCAGACCTTCCCGGAGCAGGTTGATGCCCACCAGCACGTCGAATTCGCCGAGGCGCAGGTCGCGGATGATCTCGACCCGCTCGACGGTATCGATGTCCGAGTGCAGGTAGCGCACCCGGATGCCGTTCTCGGCCAGGTACTCGGTCAGATCCTCGGCCAGGCGCTTGGTCAGCACCGTCACCAGCACCCGCTCCTGCACGGCGAGGCGCAGCTTGATCTCACCGAGCAGATCATCCACCTGCGTAGTCGCCGGCTTGACGACGATGGTCGGATCCACCAGCCCGGTCGGGCGCACCACCTGCTCCACCACCTGCCCTTGATGCTCCTTTTCATAGGCTGCAGGCGTGGCCGACACAAAGACCGTCTGCGGCAGCAGGCGCTCGAACTCCTCGAACTTCAACGGCCGGTTATCCAGCGCCGACGGCAGGCGGAAACCATACTCCACGAGGTTTTCCTTGCGCGAGCGGTCGCCCTTGTACATCGCCCCAACCTGGCCGATCGACACGTGGGACTCGTCGATGAACATCAGGCCGTCCTTCGGTAGGTAGTCGATCAGCGTCGGCGGTGCATCGCCCGCCTTGCGCCCGGACATGTGGCGGGAGTAGTTCTCGATGCCCTTGCAGAAGCCAAGCTCGTTGAGCATTTCCAGGTCGAAGCGGGTGCGCTGCTCGATACGCTGAGCCTCGACCAGCTTGCCCCCCTTGTAGAACACTTCCATCCGCTCGCGCAGTTCCTCCTTGATCGCCTCGACCGCCTTCAACACCGTGGCCCGCGGCGTCACGTAATGGCTGGACGGATAGACGGTGAAGCGGCTGAGCTTCTGCTTGAGGTGGCCGGTAAGCGGATCGAACAGCGTCAGGTGCTCGATCTCGTCGTCGAACATCTCCACCCGCAGCGCGTGCTCGGCGTTTTCCGCCGGGTAGATGTCGATCACGTCGCCACGCACGCGGAAGGTGCCGCGCTTGAAGTCCACGTCCGCCCGGGTGTATTGCATGGCCACCAGGCGCTGGACGAGGTCCCGATGGACGATCCGTTCTCCTTCCCGCAGGTGCAGCACCATGCTGTGGTAGTCGCCGGGATCACCGATACCGTAGATGCACGACACCGACGCCACGATCACAACGTCTCGGCGCTCCATCAAGCTCTTGGTGGCCGACAGGCGCATCTGCTCGATGTGCTCGTTGATCGCCGAGTCCTTCTCGATGAACAGGTCGCGGGACGGTACGTAGGCTTCCGGCTGGTAATAGTCATAGTAGCTGACGAAGTACTCCACCGCGTTCTCCGGAAAGAACTCGCGAAACTCCGAATACAACTGCGCCGCCAGCGTCTTGTTGTGGGCCAGCACCAGCGCCGGCCGGCCGCAGCGGGCAATGACATTGGCCATCGTGTAGGTCTTGCCGGAACCCGTCACCCCCAGCAGAGTCTGGAACATCAGGCCGTCTTCGATGCCCTCGACGAGCTGTCGGATCGCCTCCGGCTGGTCGCCGCCGGGCGGAAAAGGTTGATGCAGTCGGAACGGGCTGCCTTCGAAAACCGCCACACGCCCGCTATCGGATTGATCGGCCATGATAAAATTACAAGTTCAAGTCAGGCTTTGAACAACAAATTGATTCAAGCCCGGCTTAGTTGGACAAGCCCGCATTATCGCCCAGCGGCCGGCACAACGTGCCCCGCTCCCTTCGCCCCTTCTGGAGACCCCATGAGCTCTTCGATCTTTGCTGCGGTGGAAATGGCCCCCCGCGATCCGATTCTTGGCCTGAACGAAGCCTTCAACGCGGATACCCGCAGCACCAAGGTCAACCTCGGCGTTGGCGTCTATTTCGACGACAACGGCAAGATTCCCCTGCTGGCCGCCGTCAAGACCGCTGAAAAGGCCCGCCTCGAAGCGGCCCCCCCGCGCGGCTACCAGCCCATCGAAGGCCCCGTCGCCTACAACAGCGCGGTGCAGAACCTGCTGTTCGGCGCCGACAGCGCCCTCATCCGTGACGGCCGTGTCGTCACCGCCCAGGCCCTCGGCGGCACCGGCGCCCTGCGCATCGGCGCCGACCTGATCCAGCGCGTCGTTTCCGGCGCCACGGTCTACATCTCCGATCCGTCCTGGGAAAACCACCGCGCCCTGTTTGAGGCCGCCGGCTTCCCGGTCGAAACCTACCCGTACTACAACCCGGAAACCCGCGGCGCCAACGCCGAGGCGATGATCGCCAAGCTCAACACGCTGCCGGCTGGCTCCGTGATCGTGCTGCACGCCTGCTGCCACAACCCCACCGGCGCCGACCTCACCGAAGCCCAGTGGGCCGAAGTGGTCAAGGCCTGTGCGGCCCGCGGCCTCATCCCCTTCCTCGACATGGCCTACCAGGGCTTTGCCGACGGCATCGAGCCGGACGCCGTCGCGGTGAACCTGTTCGCCGCCTCCGGCCTGTCCTTCTTCGTGTCCAGCTCCTTCTCCAAGAGCTTCTCGTTGTACGGCGAGCGCGTCGGCGCCCTGTCCATCGTCACCCAGAACAAGGACGAGTCCGCCCGCGTGCTGTCCCAGCTCAAGCGCGTGATCCGCACCAACTACTCCAACCCGCCGATCCACGGTGGCGCGGTCGTGGCTGCCGTGCTGTCCACCCCTGAGCTGCGCGCCCAGTGGGAGTCCGAGCTGGCCGGCATGCGTGACCGCATCCGCGCCATGCGGACCGGCCTCGTCGACAAACTGGCGGCCCGTAACATCGACCAGGATTTCTCCTTCGTCATCAAACAGCGCGGCATGTTCTCTTACACCGGCCTTAGCACCGCCCAAGTCGAGCGCATGAAGACCGAGTTCGGCATCTACGCCGTCGGCACCGGCCGCATCTGCCTGGCCGCGCTGAACAGCAAGAACCTCGACTACGTCGCCGACGCCATCGCCGCCGTCATCAAGGCCTAAGCTTCCGTTGCACTGCCCTCGGCCAAGCCGAGGGCAAAAAAACCGCGCAAATCAGCTTGACGTTTCAGCAACGTCTTCCTATACTGCGCGCCTCTGTTCCTCGATAGCTCAGTCGGTAGAGCGCCGGACTGTTAATCCGTAGGTCCCTGGTTCGAGCCCAGGTCGAGGAGCCAGAAAAAATTCAGGTCATTTGCACCCAATCGGATGCGGATCGCCAACCCGTCAGATCCTCGATAGCTCAGTCGGTAGAGCGCCGGACTGTTAATCCGTAGGTCCCTGGTTCGAGCCCAGGTCGAGGAGCCAAGACAAGCAAGCAGAAAAGCCAATCCGCAAGGGTTGGCTTTTTTGTTGTCTGGTCGATTGCTGGTCCGGGGGTTCGATGCGTACCCCCATCGTGTGGTCCACATAGAACATCATCCGGTGTGACAAACCCGGGGCGGAATGGGAATCAGCCGCCCTCCTTCACGCCTCATGCCCCCCCGCCATAGCCAGGCTCCCACCGGTTCGCTCTGAGTTCCCCATTCGTCGAAGTGATAGCTATCGCGCTGTCGAGGGGCCTCGAAGGCTTGTGTGTGGTAGAGGGGACAACGGTCATTACACCCCACATTCATGAAAAGGATTGTCTAGCCTCAACGCAGCGCCGCCTTGCACTGGGTCGGATAGCGGTACGCAGTCGGATTGGCGGGATCGTAGCCATCGGTGAGGGTGCACAGGAAGGCGATGATGTCCTGAACTTCCGACGGCTGCAGGCGGGCCAGCTTGCCAGGTAGGGGGCGGAAGGGGGGCGGGTCTTCCACGTTGGCCCGGTAGATAACCGGCAGGTCGTTGTAGGCGATGTCGGCGGTGACGCCGTCCGCCTGCTTGTAGATTGCGCCTGGGTTCAGGTCCCGCGTGGTGTAGAAGGCCAGCACCTGCTGCAGGCTGGCAAACACGCCGTTATGCTCATAGGCACCCTTCAGCGCAGTATTGCGCAGGGTCGGCACCTTGAACTGGCCGCACACCGTACTCACCCCGCGCAGATCGGTGCGGAAGGGACCGCAAGCACCGAGATCGTAATACTTATGGTTCGGGGCACCGAGGCCGTAGCCGTTCTGGGGAACGAAAGCGGGGGCGACGAAGCTGTCCTGGTTGTAGGCGATCTTCCAGTTCCGTGGAACTCCGAGGGCGTGGTAGCTGAAATTGGTGAACAGGGGCGGCACGCCGCTGACGGTGCTGGTGCTGGCGTGGCAAGCGCTGCAGTTGCCCTTCTGGGCGTTGTTGAAGAGGCTCAGTCCGTTGGCCTCCTGGGCTGTCAGCTTGGCTCTCCCCTTGATGTAGGCGTCGAACTTGCTTGAGAACAGCTGGAAGGACGGGTCGCTGCGTTCGAAAGTGGCGATGGCCTGGGCCATCGCGTTCAGGGTCGCATCGGCATTGCTCAGGATCGCCGCACCAAAGGCAGCTTCGAACTGCTGCAGGTAGGGGCGTTTCTGCAGACGGGCCCGCACGTCGGCGCTGCTGGCGTTGGCCATCTCGACCGACGACAGGAAGGGCTGCACGGCCTGGGCGGCGAGATCGGCGGCGCGTCCGTCGAGCATTTGCCCGCCATGGATCCTGCCGTCGCTGCTGATTGCCGGCGGCGGCGTGAACAGGACGTAGGTGGTGGTCGGGGCGTTACGGAAGCCCTGCGTGCTCAAGCTGGCCCCACCTGGCTGAACAGGCTGCGTGTTGGGTGCCAGGCCGGCGTTCTGGGGAGCGTGGCAGGTGGCACAGGACACAGCCCCCGAGGCGGACAGCGCTAGATCGACGAACATCAGCTTGCCTAGGGCGGCCAGCGTCGCCTGGCTGGGGGGTGCCGGTGCAGCCGCTTGGACTGGCAGGCCGAAAGCCAGCGCGCCCAGAGCCGACATCAAGCGGATCAGAGTCCTTGTGCCTTTCATCTGTGCCTTCCTTGAAATTGTCCGTAGTCCGAGATTCCGTTTCGAGTCCGTGCGCCCCGGGTTGACGGAACTACGGCCAGGGGACATGCACACCGTAGTCCAGGATGGCTCCGGGCGTGACATTTGCACGTTCCACGTCGATAAGAGGCAGTCAGCGCAACACGTGCTTGCAAATGAAGCCGGTTGCTTACATTTTCGCTGTCAAACAGGCGACAGGACAAAACGTTAGTGTTCGCAGGCAGGACGATTCGCGCCTGCCCCAGTTGAAAGCCCCTTTCTTGCTGAGGAGATCATCATGACCAAGCCGCATCGGAACCTGCTTTCCGCCCTTGTCGTATCCGCCATGGCTTCCGTTGTCGTTGGCAACGCTTTTGCGGCCGATGGCCAGTGGGCCAGGGAGCATCCCCGTCGCGCCGAAGTGAACGGCCGGCTGGCGAACCAGCATCGCCGCATCAATCAGGAAGTGAAGGAAGGGGAAATCAGCGGCAAGCAGGCCGCGACCCTGCACAAGGAAGACCGGCAGATCCGCCGCGAGGAGCGGCTGATGGCTAGCCAGAACGGAGGCCATATCACCAAGACCGAACAGCGGACCTTGAACCAGCAGGAAAACGCGGTCAGCCGCCAGATCGGCCACTAAGGGGTCGCGACCGTGGCTTCAGGCGTCGGGAAACTGGTCGGCGCGCTAGCGTTGTCGACGACCCTGCTCGCGTCATCGGCACTGCGGGCAGACGACGACATCGGCGAGCGAGCCGCGCTGCATGTCCTCAATCGCCTGAGCCTAGGCCCCGCACCGGGCGATCTTGCCCACGTCATGCAGGTGGGGATAGACCGCTACATCGACGAACAACTGCATCCCGAACGCTTGCCGATACCCGAGCAGCTCAGCCGCGAACTGGCAGGCCTCGATTCTGCCAAGGCATCTCCCCGGGAGCTCATCAACCAGTACCGGGAGGCCCAGCGGGCCGTCCGGTCGGAGGGCGAGGATGCCAAGACCCTGCAGCGGGAGCTGTTGCGCCGCGTGGCCCTGGAGGCCGGCGAGGCCCGCCTGTTGCAGGCGCTGCAAAGCCCTCGGCAGCTACAGGAAGTCATGGTCGATTTCTGGTTCAATCATTTCAACGTCTTCGCTGGCAAGGGGCTCGACCGCGTCCTGGTGGAGTCCTACGAGCGCGAGGCGATCCGGCCCTACGCCCTGGGGCGCTTCCGCGATCTACTGGGTGCCACGGCCCACCATCCGGCCATGCTGTTCTACCTGGACAACTGGCTGTCCGTGTCACCCGACTTCCACCCGCGCGGCGGCGCCGGGCCGGCGGCGAAGGCATCCGGCCTCAACGAGAACTACGCCCGCGAGCTGATGGAGCTGCATACCCTCGGCGTCGATGGGGGATATGGCCAGCATGACGTGACCGAGCTGGCCCGCATGCTCACCGGCTGGACCTTCGATCCCCGTGCCAGGCGGGGCGACGCCCTGTTCGTCTTCGATCCCCGGCGTCACGACAACGGGGACAAAACCTGGCTGGGACGCCCGGTGACGGCGCGCGGCCAGGCTGAGGGCGAATGGGCGCTCGATGTGTTAGCCCGCCAGCCGGCCACCGCCAGGCACATCAGCTACCAGCTTGCCCAGTATTTTGTTGCCGATGTTCCGCCACCCGCCTTGGTGGAGCGCTTGTCCCGGCGCTTCATCGAGACCGACGGCGATATCCGCGCGGTGCTGGCGAGTTTGTTCGCAAGCAAGGAATTCCGCGCCCCCGCCTTCCAGGGAGGCAAGTTCAAGACCCCCTACCAGTACGTGCTGTCGTCCCTGCGCGCGGCGGGTAGTCCGGTACGCAATGTCCGTCCGCTGCTGGGCGCACTCAACCAGCTGGGCATGCCGCTGTACGGTTGCCTGACCCCCGATGGCTACAAGAATACCGAGGAGGCCTGGCTCAGCCCCGATGCGATGAGCCGCCGTATCGACTTTGCCTCGGCCCTGGCGGGCGGCAGGCTGGCCTTGGAGGGGGCGCCCGGTGACAGCGGCGGCGCCATGCCTGCCACAGCCGTGCCGAGCGGTGGTGCCGGCCGCACCCGGGAGATGCGCGACGCGTCCGTTAAAGGATTGCTCCCAGTGGACGCGGCGCTTCTGCTGGCAACGCTGGGCAGCTCCATTTCGGCCAAGACCCGCGCGGTGGTAGAGCAATCGGCACCGGCCCTGCGCGCCGCGCTGGTGCTCGGCAGCCCCGACTTCATGCATCACTGACCCAGGAGACACGCGATGCTGCGCCGGGATTTCCTCAAGATGGCGGCGCTGGGTGGCGCCATGCTACTGCCCTTCGGGCGCTCGGCCATCGCGGCCCGGGGAGTGCCTGGGGACGCCGGCGCAGGCCGGCTGGTGGTGGTATTCCTCCGCGGGGCGGTGGATGGCCTGAGCGTCGTGATGCCCCACGGCGAGCCCGAATACTATCGCGTCCGGTCGACCATCGCCCTGGCCCGGCCGGGCGGCGAGGATGGGGTTCTGGATCTGGATGGACACTTCGGCCTGCACCCGGCCCTCGCGCCCCTGCTGCCATACTGGCAGAGCGGGCGCCTGGCCTTCGTGCATGCATCCGGATCTCCAGATCCCAGCCGCTCCCACTTCGACGCCCAAGACTACATGGAGTCCGGCACGCCGGGGCGCAAGACGACCCCGGACGGCTGGCTCAATCGCCTGCTGGGGGCCTTGCCGCCGGTGGCCAATCCCGCCCCGCTGCGCGCCCTCGGCATGGGTGCGGTGCTGCCGCGTGCCCTGGCGGGGCACCAGCCGGTGGCGAACCTGCCCCTGGGCGACCGGGCCACGCGCCCGACCCTGCTCGACCGGCCCAAAGTTGCCCAGGCCTTCGACCGCCTGTACGACAACGACGACAAGCTATCGCGGGCCTACCGGGAGTCCCAGCGCGCCCACAAGGAAGCCATGGAGGCCCTCGATCCGGCCCGCCTCGAACAGGAGATGAGCGCCGCCGACAACGGTGCCCCGCCCGCCACGGGCTTCCCCGCCGACGCGGCCCGCCTGGCACGCCTGATGCGTCAGGACGAAGGCGTCCAGCTGGCCTTCATGGCCGTCGGCGGATGGGATACCCACGCCAATCAGGGCGCAGCCAAGGGCCAGCTGGCCGGGCGCCTGCAACCCCTGGCGCGAGGCTTGGCTGAATTGGCGCGGGGCCTCGGGCCGCGCCTGGACGAAACCCAGATCGTGGTGATGTCCGAGTTCGGACGCACCGTGCGCCAGAACGGCAATGGCGGGACCGATCATGGGCACGGTAACGTGATGTGGCTGCTCGGCGGCCGCGTCGCGGGGGGCAAGGTCCATGGCCGCTGGCCCGGCCTGGACTCGCCAGCCCTTTACGAAGGACGCGACCTGGCAGTCACCACGGACTTCCGGGACGTGCTGGTCACGCTCTGCGAACGCCATATGCGCCTTGCCGACGCACGCCTGGCGGAGGTGTTCCCGGGCTTTACCGGCCGTGGGCTACCGGGGCTGCTCAGTGCTTGAGCCCTTCCCCAGCTCCCAGGTCTTGACGACGTCGTCGACGGGCGCGGGCCGACCCGCCTGATCGGTAGCCATCGGTCTCACGTCGGGCAATTTCCCCGGCGCTTTTGCGGCATCCTGTGGGTCGATCGAATTTGACCGCCCTGCCATGTTCCCCGCCCCCCGCCTGCGTCCCCTCGACCTCAAGCGCCATCTCTTTGTCCGCGTCAGCCTGTTCGCACTGATCGTGCTGCTGCTGGGTGCGGTGGTGACGCTGCTGGAGGCGCGCTACCGCGTGCATGATGACATCCAGCGTACGGGCGTGGCGATCCGCCAGCTCATTACCGAAGAGATCAATCGCAACTACTCGGCCTATGATGCCACCCTCGCCGAACTCAATCTTGACCTCACTGCCCTCAAGGCGATGGGGCAAGTGCTCGATTTCTGCATCGAGATGAGCGACTTTCACACCCACGCCACCCATCGCCAGTGCTTTGCCGAGGCCATCGACCTGCCGGCGCCGGTGGAGGCATTCATGCGCTGGGTCGTCGGCAGTGATGCGGAGTTCCGCGGCAGCATCGGGCAATACCCGGGCATCACCGGCGGGCAACTGGTGGTCACACCCAACTATGGACGGGAGGTGCTCGAACTGGCGCTGAAACTGGGCAATCTGGTCGCGGTGAGCGTGATGATCCTGTTTCTCAGCTTCTTCGTGTATCGGCCGGTTCGCAACGCGCTGGCCCCCTCGGAGGCAATCCTCGGCACGCTCAGCCGGATGGAGGGAGGCGACCTCGAGGCCCGCATGCCCAGCTTCGCGCTCATCGAGCTCAACCGCATCGCCGAAGGCTTCAACCACTTGGCCGACCGCCTGGCCCGCACCATCCACAGCCAGCAGCGCCTCGCCCACCGGCTGCTGTCGGCGCGCGAGGAAGAGCGCCAACACTTGGCCAGGGAGCTGCATGACGAGTTTGGCCAGTACCTGGCGTCCCTCAATGCCGAGGCGGCCTTCGCACGGGAACTCGCCGACGAAGGTGTGCCAACCCTGCGCCCGTGTGTGGACTCCATCGTCAAGACCGTCGCCCACATGATGGAAACCCTCCAGCAAATTCTCCACCGCCTGCGCCCCATCGGGCTCGAGGAGTTCGGGCTGGTGCCCAGCCTCCAGCAGCTCATCGCCGGCTGGAACCAGCGCAGCCGGGGAACGCACTTCACCCTCACCACCGGCGGCGGGCTCGAGGACCTTCCGGACAACATCAACGTGAGCCTCTACAGGATCATCCAGGAAAGCCTCACCAACGCCGTCCGCCACGGCCTGCCCGATCGGGTGGACGTGACCCTGCGAAGGAAGCCGGCCGGGCTGATCCTCGAGATCCGTGACGACGGCCAGGGAGTCCGCAGCGGGGAGGACGCCGGCCAAGCCGGCAAGCCCGGCGGCTTCGGCCGGCTGGGCATGGAGGAGCGGGTGCTCGCGCTGGGCGGCACCCTGCGCATCGCCCCGGCACCGGACCGGGGTACGCTGGTGAGCGTGCATCTGCCCCTCACGAGCACCGAAGAGACCACCAACAAGGAGCCCCTGTGATCCGAATTCTGCTCGTCGATGACCACGCGGTGGTCCGCGAAGGCTACCGCCGCCTTCTGGAGCGCCGTGCCGACCTGCGCGTGGAGGCCGAAGCCGGCTCCGCCGAGGAAGCGCTGCAGATCCTCCGTGAAGGCCAGCCTGATCTCACCATTCTAGATCTGTCCCTGCCCGGCATGGGCGGCATCGAGCTGACCCGACGCATTCTCCAGCGCCAGCCGGAAGCCTGCATCCTGGTCTTCAGCATGCACCGGGACCCGCTCTTCGCGGCCCAGGCGGTCCGCGCCGGGGCGCTGGGCTACGTGACCAAGAGCAGCAGCCCGGACGTGCTGATCCAGGCGGTGTACAAGGTAGCCCGGCGCGAAAAAGTGCTGAGCCCGGACATCGCCCCGGAGATGGCGCTCACCCTGCTGGAAGGGGTCAGCAATCCGGCCGAGGAATTGTCCCCCAGGGAATTCGAGATCCTGCGCCTGCTCCTCGACGGGCTCGACGTCGAAGAGATCGGCAACATCCTCAACATCAGCCCTAAGACAGTGCAGAACGTGCACTATCAGATCAAGACCAAACTGGGCGTGCGTACGGACCTCGAGCTCGCCCGGCTGGCCATGAAACTCAAGCTGATCGGCTGAGGGCCGGGGCCAAACCTCACCTTTTCAGGGTGTAGACCTGGAAGGTGTCGCCGGCCTTGTAGCCGAAGATCTGGTTGCCGCCCGCCGCCACGCCCACGTACTGCACGCCGTCGATCTGCCAGGTAATGGGCGGCGCATTGACGCCCGCATCCAGCTGGTCGCTCCACAGGGCCTTCCCGTTGGCGGCGTCGTAGGCGTTGAAGCGGCCGTTGCCCTCGCCCATGAAAACGAGGTTTCCCGCCGTGGCCAGCACCCCACCGACCAAGGGCTGGGCCGTCTTGTGCTGCCATTTCATCTTGCCGGTGGCGAGGTCGATGGCCGACAGTACGCCCCAGCGGGGCGCGTCCATCAGCGGCTCAAGCGTCGTGTACTCCACCGCGGGCTTGGCCGCGGTGGCGGGGATCACACGCTTGGTGTACTTCACCGGCCAGTGGATCGCCGGCACGTAGGCCACCAGTTGCCTGGCATCCACCGAGGTGGGCGACCAGTTGATGCCACCCAGCACGCCGGGCAGGATCACCTGACCTTCAGGCGTGGGGTTGGTGAAGGTGTTCTGGTGGACGACGAATTCGTCCGACTTCTTCAGCAGCTCGCCCGTGAGGCGGTTATGGATGTAGTACCAGCCGATCTTGGCGGCCTGGCCCACGGCCGGAACCCGCTTGCCGTTGTGGGGATAGTCGAACAGCACCGCCGGGCTCGCCACGTCGTAGCCCCACTGATCGTGAGGCACTTGCTGGTAATGCCAGCGGATCTTGCCCGTCTCCACGTCCAGGCACACCAGCGACACGGTGTACAGGTTATCGCCGGGCCGCGAGGTGCCGTCCATCTGCGGCGACGGATTGCCGGTGCCGAAATAGAGCAGCCCGTTCTCGGAATCGATGGCTGGCGTGGACCACGCCGAACCGCCACCATAGCGCGCCGCGTCGGGATATTTGGGCAGGTCGGCACGTTCCTTCTCGATGTCCCTATGGAGCGCCACACCGTCCGGCGTGGTACGGCGGAACTCACCCTCCCAGTTGCTCGGGGCAATCGTGTCGAACTGCCACACCCGCTTGCCGGTGTTTGCGTCGAAAGCCGCCAGAAAACCCGGTCGGCCGTAGTTGCCGGCAAACCCCACCACCGCCCCCAGCGGCGCCCCGTCCCGGTCGGAATCCAGGTGCAAGCCGTAACCCACGCCGGTCACCCCGATCAGCACCTTGCCCTTGTATACCACTGGGGCCATCGCAATACCCACGCCCGACTGCCCGGCGATGTTGGCCTTGCGCAGCGGGTCTGCCTCCGTGAGGGTGGAGACGGACTCCTGCCGGGCGCTGTCGGCGTCGGCCACCTCCACGTCCCACAGCACCTTGCCGGACTTGGCATCCAGCGCCACCAGCCGTGCATCCACGGTGCCGATGAAGACCTTGCCGTCCGCCACCGCCACGCCCCGGTTGGCCGGCCCGCAGCACAGCGGGTAATCCTTTTTGCGCGGGTGCTCGTAGCGCCACAGTTGGCGGCCTGTCACCGCGTCCAGCGCGACCACCCCGTTGAAGGGCAGCGACAGATAGACGGTGCGATCCACCATGATCGGAGTTGACTGGAAGGTGGCCTTCACGCCGCTGTGGTAAGCCCACGCCCGGGTGAGCTTACCCACGTTGCCGGTGTCGATCTGGTTCGGCGTGGCGTAGCGCTGGTTGCTGAAGTCGAGGCCGTAGGTGGGCCAGTCGATATCGGCAGCAAAGGCCGGTGCGAGTGCTAGGGCGCAGAGGGCTGGGAGCAATCGGATGTGGATACGCATTTGTCGGTCCGGGTCTCGAAGGGCGTACTCAGTTGGTGCGCGGTGTCACGCCGTGGCGCTTGAAGATGGCCGCCACGGTGCCATCCTTCTGCAGCTCGCTCAGGGCTCCACTGAGCGCCGTGGCAAGCTCGTCAGAGTCGGCCTTCACCGCCATCCCAACGGCCCAGCGCTTGGGATTCAGTTCTCCCAGCTTGGCCTCCTCGACAGCAAAGCGGGTCTCGCCGACAAGAGCCCCCTCCAGCTCGGCCAACGGCGCCATCACTGCCGCCACGCTGTCTTCCTGCAGCGCTTTGACGGCCTCGCCGATGGAACGGAAATGGGTGATGTTGGAACGCAGCCGCCCCTGCAGCACGCCGCCCAGGAAGGAGTCGGCCAGCGTATCGCCCTCGACGCCGATCTTCTCGCGGGTAAACACTTCCAGCGCCACCGCCGCGGAGCCGCTGGGGGCCGGGATGCGGCTGGCCACCCGCGCCATACCCATCACCTCCTGCTGGTAGGCGCCAAAGATGCGGGCCTGCTCGTTGTCCTTGGCGAACTCCGGGTCCACCGGTACGCGCAGCATCACGTCCGCCGGCTCGCCCCGCAGATAATGGCCTTTCCAGACCATGTTGCGCAGATCGTCCCCCATATCCTCGCCAGCCTTGAAACCGATGATATCGGCCTGCAGCCCCAGCTTGGCCGCCAGGGCCTGGCCCAGCTCCACGTCAATTCCCTTGCCCGCATCGGAATAGGGCGGGAAGTTGTTGTACACGGCCACCTTCAGGCGGCCCCGCTTGTGGATCGCGTCCATTTGTTCGTCGGCGTGCGCCGGCAGATGACAGGTGAGCAGGACGGCGGCCAGTCCCAGCAAAAGCTGACGGCGAGGGGAATGTTTCATCGGTAGTCTCCAGAAAGGCGAACGGGTTGGGAGTTGTTTTTGTCGTTCGCCCGGATTCTAGGCGCCGCCTCCAGCGGCGGGAGCACACGAGCACGGGGTCGGGCAATTTTGTCGGGCACGTCGGGCAAATTGCCCGAGAGATCCAGGAGCACCCCGCAACGCCCCCCGGATCCGTCCTCCAGCTTGCACCCGTCCAGCGGCTAGACGTGGAGACAGACGCAAGCCCGGAACTGCGCGACCACGCCGACCTTCAAGCAAGGCCGGCAGCGAGTCTGCCGCCGAAGTCGGCCTGCGGCCCATCGCCGTCGATGATTAACTGCGCTACCCTTCGCAAGACCAAGAACCTATCCTCGACGCGAGGGTACGGATTGAATCTCCACAACTTCCGCGGAAAGCTCCGGCTCTTCCACTCAACCCACCCGCCGGGTTCTTTCAGATAACCCGCTCAGCTTGAAGCGGGCGACGACCTCCATCAATCCCTGGGCCTGAACTTCGAGACTTTCCGCGGCAGCGGCGGCCTGTTCCACCAATGCGGCATTCTGCTGGGTCACGTCATCCATCCGGGTGATGGCGTGGGTCACCTGCTCGATTCCCTGGCTTTGCTCACGGCTCGCCTCACTGATCCCGGCCAGCAGTTCGGCCACCTGCCCGAAGGCCGTCACGACCTCCTGCATCGCGGTCCCAGCTTCATCCACCTGCGTCGCACCGCCGGCAACCTTGTCGACGGACACAGCGATCAGTTCCTTGATCTCCCGCGCCGCCACCGCGCTACGTTGCGCCAGCGCGCGGACCTCGTTCGCCACTACAGCAAATCCGCGCCCTTGCTCTCCAGCCCGGGCCGCCTCAACGGCGGCGTTCAGCGCTAGGATGTTGGTCTGAAAGGCGATACCGTCGATCACGCCGATGATGTCCGCAATCTTGCTCGAACTCTCGCGGATGTCCGCCATGGTTGCCACGACGCGCTGCACGGCGACTCCGCCGTGCACCACCGCATCGTTGGACTGGCTCGCCAACAGGTTCGCACGCTGGGCGTTGTCGGCATTCTGCCTGACCGTGGCATTCAACTCCTCCATCGAACTGGCGGTTTCCTCAAGGCTGCTGGCCTGTTCTTCCGTCCTTCGGGACAGATCTGCATTACCAGCGGCAATCTCCTTGGTCGCGGTGTTGATCGCGACCGCAGCCCCCTGCAAGCCACCGATCACCTCCCGCAGACGCGCCACTGTCGTGTTGGCATCGTCTCGCAAGCGGCCAAAGGCGCCTTGGTATTCACCCTCGATCCGCTGGGTGAGATCGCCACGCGCCAGCGCCTCGAGAATCCGCGACACCTCGCCCAGCCCGACATCACTTACTTCCATCAGGCGGTTGAGCCCCTCGATCATCCGCCGGAATTCGTGATGGAAGGCCGCGGTATCGCCGCGGGCCTGGAAGTCGCCATTTGCAGCCGCATCCACCAGCGCCTGAATCTGCGCATTCACGCTGTGCAGCGAATCCTTCACCCCATCCATGGCTTCGGTAATGCGGGCCTGATGACCGGGCAGACGATCCATGTCCATCGACAGATCACCCACAGCGTAGCGTTTGACGACCTCGACCACCTGCCTGCTGACCGCGATGTGGGTCTGCACCAAGCCGTTGATCGAGCGGGCCATCGTCCCATAGACCCCTGGAAAACACCCGGCATCGATCCGATGTTCGACCATCCCCGCTTCATGTTGCCGGGCGTTCTCCGCCTGCGCCTCGGCAAACCCCCTGAACATCTCGACCATGCGCTGCATGGACTGCAGCAGTTGCCCGGTCTCATCCCGGCCTGCCACCTCGATCCTCTCGGGCAGATTACCGGCCGCCACCGCTTGGCTGATCGCCACGGCCTGGGCCAGGGGCCGACTTACACTGCGACTGATCCGCCAGGCGGCGAACGCACCGATCAAGACCATCAGGGCAGTGGCAACGCCGAGCCCCCTCTGCGTATCTGTCACTTCTGCATCGAAAGCCTGCTGCGCCTGCCGGGTTTCCGCCGACTGCAACTCCAGAAGTTTCGCAAAAGCCTCCCCGATGGGCTTATCGGCGCCGGCAATCGCCTTGTCCACGTCTGCCACCGTCGCACCACTCGCCCGCATATCAACGACCTGCACGATTACCGCCCGATATTTCTGGCTGCCCGCGACAATCTCCTCCAGGGCGCGCTGGGCCTCGCCGCTTACCGGCCCCAGAGTTCGATAATCGCCGACGACGCGGTCGATCGCCGCCATGCTGCCGGCGAATTTCTGCGGATAGTCCCCGCCCCGAAGTACCGTGTTCTTGAAATAATGAATGCCGTTCCCGAGCGCTACCTGCCCCTGGTAAGCAAGCCGCTCCCGCGCCACCATCCGTCCTTCAAATTCACCAAAACGGGTACGCAGTTCCACGAGGTGGTAAAAGACCGCTATCGCAACGAACAGGCCGAGCGCCAGCACGAATCCGAATCCAAGGGCCAGGCGCCTGCCGATCGTCAAGTTGTTCATGGTTCATTTTCCTCTGCTGACAGATGCGTCGGACGCCGCTCAAAACGACGCCCACTTCGGCCTTAACGGCAAGCAAGCGCTTTTTTTGATGGTGCTCCGTGGAGAACACACGTCGACCAGCTTGTCCTTCCCCGCACCGCCCCCCATAATTTTTGCAGGAAGGCGCTTGGCGTCTTGCCCCAGAACAAGGCCACAGGCCACTGGGCGTCGTATAACGGCGCCTGCCCGTATCCGTCCCGCACAGAGATGAACCAGAGAGTCATTCCCCTCGCCGACGAGCGCCTGCTCGGGCAACTGCCCAAGATCCCGCGGGAACTCAACGCACCGACCGGCCACCTGCTCGACAGCCGGGGCCGCCCGGTGCGGGATCTGCGCATCTCTGTCACCGACCGCTGCAACTTCCGCTGCGTGTACTGCATGCCCAAGGCAGTGTTCGACAAGGACTACGCCTTCCTGCCGCGGGAGTCCCTGCTGTCCTTCGAGGAGATCACCCGCCTGGCCCGCCTGTTCGCCGCCCACGGCGTCAGCAAGATCCGCCTGACCGGCGGCGAGCCGCTGCTGCGCCGCAATCTGGAGCAGCTCATTGCCCAGCTGGCCGCCATTCCGGGCCTCGAGGTCACGCTGACCACCAATGGCGTGCTGCTGCCCAAAAAGGCTGCGGCCCTCAAGGCGGCCGGCCTGAAGCGTGTCACCGTCAGCCTGGACTCCCTCGACGATACGGTCTTCCGCGCGATGAACGACATGGACGTGCCGGTCGCCGACGTGCTGAAGGGCATCGATGCCGCCACGGCCGCCGGGCTCGGGCCGATCAAGATCAACATGGTCGTCAAGCGCGGCCTCAACGACCACGAGATCCTGCCGCTGGCGCGCCATTTCCGCGGCAGCGGCCACATCCTGCGTTTCATCGAGTTCATGGACGTGGGCAGTTCCAACGGCTGGCGCATGGACGACGTCGTGCCGTCGGCCGAAGTCGTCCGCCGCATCCACGCCGAATTCCCGCTGGAGCCCGTCGATCCCAACTACACCGGCGAGGTGGCCGAACGCTGGCGCTACAAAGACGGCGGCGGCGAGATCGGCGTGATCTCCTCGGTCACCCAGGCCTTCTGCTCCACCTGCACGCGGGCCCGCCTGTCCACCGAGGGGCGCCTGTACACCTGCCTGTTCGCCCAGAGCGGCCACGACCTGCGCGCACTGCTGCGCAACGGCCGCAGCGACGCCGAGCTGTCGGCCGCCATCGGCCACATCTGGCAGGGCCGCGGCGACCGCTACTCGGAGATCCGCACCGCCGAGACGGCCGCCCTGCGCAAGATCGAGATGTCCTACATCGGGGGCTGACATGACGCTGCCCAGCAGAGACGACATCACCGGCCTGCTCCTCGCCGGCGGACTGGGGCGCCGCATGGGTGGTATCGACAAAGGGCTGGCCCTGCTCGACGGACAGCCGCTGGCCGCCCACGTGCTGGCCCGCCTCGCACCGCAGGTCGGCAGCATGCTCATCAACGCCAACCGCAACGGCGACGCGTACACCCGCCTGGGCGCCACCGTCATCCCCGACCTGCAGGGCAATTTCGCCGGCCCCCTGGCCGGGCTGGAAGCTGGGCTCGTAGCCTGCCGGACGCCTTACCTGGCCTGCGCCCCGTGCGACTCGCCCTTCCTGCCCGCCGACTTGGTGCCACGCCTGGCCGACGCGCTAGCTGCCGGACGGGCCAGCGTGGCGGTCGCCAGCACCGGTGAACAACTGCATCCAGTCTTCGCGCTGATGCGCCGCGACGTGCTGGCCGACCTGCAGGCCTTCCTGCACGCCGGCGGGCGCCGCATGGAAAGCTGGCTGCAAGGCCTGTGCTGGGTGGCCTGCAGCTTCGACGACAAAGCCGAGGCCTTCACCAACATCAACACGACGGACGAACTCCGCGCCCACCATTCTGGAGATATCCCGCAGTGACGTCCCTGAACCAGCAATTCACCTGTCACGATGCCTATGACCCGAATGCCTTGCCGGTCGCCGTTGGCCGCCAGCTGATCCTCGACGCGGTAGCGCCGATCGAAGGCGTCGAACACCTGCCGCTGCGCGAGGCCCTCGGCCGCGTGCTGGCCGAAGCGGTCATCTCGCCGATCGACGTCCCTGCCCACGACAACTCGGCGATGGACGGTTACGGGCTGCGCGGCACGGACCTGCGCAGCACCGGTGAAACAACGCTGCAGGTCGTCGGCAGCGCCTACGCCGGCCGCCCCTTCCCGCGGGCCGTGGGCCCCGGCGAGGCGGTGCGCATCATGACCGGCGCCCCGCTGCCCGACGGCGTGGACACCGTGGTGATGCAGGAAATCGTCAGCTGCCTCGACGACCAGCTCACGATCCCGGCTGGCCAACGTGCAGGCCAGAACGTACGCAAGGCCGGCGAGGACCTGCGCGCCGGCGTCCCCGCGCTGGCCGCGGGCAAGCTGCTGCGCCCCGCCGAGCTGGGCCTGATCGCCTCCCTCGGCATCAGCGAAGTCAGCGTCCGGCGGCGCCTGCGGGTCGCCATCTTCTCCACCGGCGACGAGGTCGTGCCGCTCGGCACCATCGCCCGCGAGGGCGAGATTTTCGACAGCAACCGCTACACGCTGTTCGGCATGCTCACCCGCCTCGGCGTCGAGGTCATCGACCTCGGCGTGGTACGCGATGATCCGCTGGCGCTGGAAGGCAGCTTCCGCGAGGCCGCCTCGATTGCCGACGTGGTCATCACCAGCGGCGGCGTATCGGTCGGCGAGGCGGACTTCACCCGCGGCATGATGGACAAGCTCGGCGAGGTGCTGTTCTGGAAGATCGCCATGAAGCCCGGCCGGCCGATGGCTTTCGGGCGCATCGGCACGGGGGGCGATGCCGCCTGGCTGTTCGGCCTGCCGGGCAACCCCGTCGCCGTGATGGTCACCTTCTACCAGTTCGCGCGCCCGGCCCTGCTGCGCCTGGCCGGCGTCGCCACCCCGGGCCTGCCGCCCGAACTGCGCGCCCTGTGCACCGTGTCGATCCGCAAGGGCCGCGGCCGCACCGAGTTCCTGCGCGGCGTGCTTTACGCTGAAGACGGCGAATGGAAGGTGCGGACCACCGGCGCGCAGGGCTCGGGCATCCTGCGCTCGATGACAGAGGCCAATTGCTTCATCGTGCTGGGCCCCGAGCAGGGCGACGTGGCGGCCGGTGACGACGTGACTGTACAAATTCTGGACGGATTAGTCTGAGACCGTGATGCAGCTGACGGGAAATTACAGAGGGGTTGCATTGGGCACTATTTTCTAGTGCAGAATTTCACCTTTGCAGTTTCCAGGCTGCTTCCGAACAACTGCCAAGAGCGGACCATGAACACCAACGTTCCCGAAGGCACCAAGCAGATCGTCGACGGACGTGAACGGGTCTTCTACTCCGGTTACTGGGTCAAGACCTACCAGGTACCCGAGGACACCCTCCAGGCCAAGCGCAAGCTGATCGGCGCCCTCACGCGCCGCCTATTCAATCACGTCGAGCACGGGCTCAATATTCCGGGCAGCCGTCTGACCGAGGCCCGCAAGAGCTACGAGGACGAGGCCAACGAGGACCGGCGCCGGGTCAAGGGCGCCATGCTGGCCGGCGCCCTGTTCAACCGGGCCGCAGACATCTTCACCAAACTGGTGGAACTTCAGAGCGTCGGTATCGAAATCCAGTCGGACAACGCCCTGATGCGCGAATGCGGGCGCTGCCTGCAGGAAGCCCTCGGCCTCGGCCGGCTGGTGCTGCACCGTTCCGGCGAGGAAGGCATCGACGAGCTGTGGGGCGAGCCCTTCAAGGCCTTCTCGATCCCGCTGGAAGACTTCTACGAAAGCCGTTACGTCAAGATCGGCATGACCCTGCGCGACGTAGACCGGATTGCCGACGCGATGGTCGAGACCTTTGAGCCGCTCCCCTGTTTCACGGGCATTGAGCCCCATGTCCGCGCCTTCGCCCGGGCCGCACAGGTCAAGACCGAAACCCTGCGCACCGACCCGGACATCTTCGACATCTGGACGAGCTTCGTGACCGCCGCCGAGCGCCTGTGCAGCCACTTCAACGAAGCGGCCATGCCAGCCAACACGGAAGATCAACACGTGGTGGCCGATGGCCGCCTGCTGATCCAGCAAGGGCGCGATCTGGTCAGCTACATTACCCGTGCGCGAACGCCGATGCCCAAGAGCACCACCGACTACATCGAGCGCTGCAAGGCCTACGCCGAACGCTGTGCTCGCCTGGCGGGCTGAACGCAAGCGCATTCCCCACCGCCTTCCATCCCCCGAAGAGGATACGGCCATGACCGACAAGAACAACGACACTTCCCGTTCCTCCGGCAAGGGCGCCCGGCGTGTTGCCAGCGGCGACATCGCCCCGCGCAGCACCCCTGCCGGCATCCAACGCTTCGTCGTCGACGAAGCCATCGAAGCCGCTCAGGACGCCAAGGCCAGCGCGGTGAGCGACATCGTCGCCACCCTGGCCCGGCACGACGCCCACAGCATCGCCGAAACCCTGCAGGCCATCATGGCCGGCGCGTCGCCCGACGATGCGGCGATCCTGCGCAACGCGCTCCTGACCGAAGACGAAGCGGTCTACAAAAAGCTACCCTCCCACCCGGACGAAGAACTCGCCGACGGCTGGCGCGAAGGCAGCTACCCCTACAAGAACCTGATGTCGCGCAAGGCCTACGAGAAGCAGAAGTACCACCTGCAGGTGGAACTGCTCAAGCTGCAGGCCTGGGTCAAGGAGACGGGACAGCGCGTGGTGATCCTCTTCGAGGGCCGCGACGCGGCCGGCAAGGGCGGCACCATCAAGCGCTTCATGGAACACCTCAACCCGCGGGGTGCCCGCGTCGTGGCGCTGGAAAAACCCAGCGAGACCGAGCGCGGCCAGTGGTATTTCCAGCGCTACGTACAACACCTGCCCACCGCCGGCGAGATCGCCCTGTTCGACCGCTCCTGGTACAACCGGGCGGGCGTCGAGCGCGTGATGGGCTTCTGCAGCCATGACGAATACCTCGAGTTCATGCGCCAGACGCCGGAATTCGAACGCCATCTGGTGCGCAGCGGCGTGCACCTCATCAAGTTCTGGTTCTCGGTGAGCCAGAAGGAGCAACGCCGCCGCTTCAAGGAACGCGAGAACCATCCGCTCAAGCAGTGGAAACTGAGCCCGATCGACATGGCCTCCCTCGACAAGTGGGATGACTACACCAAGGCCAAGGAGGCCATGTTCTTCCACACCGACACCGCGGACGCGCCGTGGACGGTGATCAAGTCGGACTGCAAGAAGCGCGCGCGCCTCAACGCCATGCGCTATGTGCTCCACAAGCTGCCCTACACCAACAAAGACCTGGATCAGATCGGCTCGCTGGACCCGCTGCTGGTCGGCCGCGCACACGTGGTGTACGAACGCGGCGAGCACGCCAGTCCGCTGCTGTAACGGGTTTCCCCACCCTGTCCCCTGCTCCTGCAGGGGC
Source organism: Zoogloea sp. GDB6 (assembly GCF_056724105.1). NCBI lineage: Bacteria > Pseudomonadati > Pseudomonadota > Betaproteobacteria > Rhodocyclales > Zoogloeaceae > Zoogloea > Zoogloea sp. GDB6. The sequence continues at coordinate 3,934,369 of NZ_CM161497.1, forward strand.
AGGGAGTAGTCCTTCACGCTTCTGCACGCCGTGCCGCGGCGCAGTAAACTCGGCCCGTGCCAATCGAATCCGCCCTCCCCCCTTTTGCCTTCTTCGACAACAACCTCGATGCCGACGGCGGCGCCTGGCTGCTCACCGGCCTGATCGAGGAAGTCGTCTGCGATCACCCCGACAACTGGCAGGCTTGCCTGCAACGCCTCGACGAGGCGACCCGCAATGGCGCCTGGGTCGCGGTGGCCGCAGCCTACGAACTCGGCTACGCCATCGAGCCCCGCCTGCGCCCCTTGCTGCCGGCTGGAAATAGCCCGCTGCTCAAGGCCTGGATCTTCGAGCGTGGCAACTGGCTGGACGCCGCCGCCAGTGAGGCCTGGCTGACGGCCCAGGCGGGCCACGCGCCCGGTGGCGTCGGCGCGCTACAGGCGGACGTCGGCGAAACGACCTATCTCGAACACATCGAGCGCATCCGCCGCTACATCGCCGATGGCGACTGCTACCAGGTCAATTACACCTTCCCGTTCAGCGGCCAGACCTATGGCGCCCCGGCAGCCCTGTACCAGGCCTTGCGCGCCGCCCAGCCGGTCCGCTACGGCGCCTTCATCCGCCACGCCGGCGGCAGCATCCTGTCGCGCTCGCCGGAGCTGTTCCTGGAGCGCAGCGGCACGACGCTCCGCAGCCTGCCGATGAAGGGCACCGCGCCGCGCCATGCCGACCCGGCCACCCTCAGCGAATCGGAAAAGGACCGCGCCGAGAACGTGATGATCGTGGACCTGATCCGCAACGACATGGGCCGGCTGGCCCCTGCCGGTGGCGTGCGGGTGGACGAGCTCTTCCACGTCGAACCCTACCCGACGGTGTGGCAGATGATCTCCCGCGTCGTCGCCGAACCGGTCACCACCGGGCTGGCGGAGATCTTCCGCGCCTTGTTCCCCTGCGGCTCGATCACCGGCGCGCCGAAGATCCGCGCGATGGAGATCATCCGCGAACTGGAGGCGAGCCCCCGCGGCGTGTATTGCGGCGCGCTGGGCTTCATCCGTCCCGGCGGCGATTTCCGCCTGAGCGTGCCGATCCGCACGCTGCTGGTGGATACGGACGGCCAGGCGAAACTCAACGTAGGCAGCGGCGTGGTCTACGATTCGAGCCCGGCCGGGGAATGGGCGGAATGCCATCTCAAGGCGCGCTTCCTGACGGCCCTGCCGACGCCGCTGCGGCTGATCGAAACCCTGCGCTATGCGCCGGCGGAAGAAGAGGCCTTCCCCTTTCTGCCCGAACACCTGGAGCGCCTGTCGGACTCCGCCCGTTGGTTTGGCTTCCCCTTCGATGCCGACGCCTTCCGCCGGGCACTGGCCGGCATCCAAGGCGACGTGTCACTGCGGGTACGCGTCACTCTCGGCCAGCAGGGCGACCTCCGCGTCGAGACCGCACCGCTCAGTGCGGGCGCGCCTGCCGAAGCGCCGACGGTGGTGCTCTCCCCCCATCGGGTACGCAGCGATGATCCGCTGCTGCGCCACAAGACCACCGCCCGCCGGCTCTATGACCAGGAGCTCGCGCGGGTCATGGGCGAAGGCCACTTCGACGCGCTGTTCCTGAATGAACGGGGGGAGCTGGCCGAAGGCGCACGCAGCAACCTGTTCGTGCAGAAGAATGGGGAACTGCTGACGCCGCCGCAGGACGCGGGGCTGCTCAATGGCGTCCTGCGACGCAGGCTGCTAGGGGAAGGCCACGCGCGGGAAGCCCGGCTGACTGTCGACGATCTACATCAGGCCGACGCAATCTTCGCCGGCAACGGCCTGCGCGGACTCATCCGCGTGCAGCTCGCCCCCTGCAAGAGCGGGCTCGATCGCCCGACAGGCGACTGAGCCATCGCGGGCAGACAGCACATCCGCCCGACAAACAGGCCGCCTCCGGCATTCACCAGAGGTCGGCCGTAGAGCGCCTTACTTGGCGCTCTTGCCCTTCGGCACCACCGACAGCCGCTCCACCAGCGCACGGGTACCGGCGGTGGACTCCTTCAGCAGAAGCTGCACGCCGGCACGCAGCAGTTCGGACTTGGTGCAGATCCGGCCGGCCTTGGCCAGCGTCTCGCGGAGGGTCTTGAGCTGGGCGTGCTCGCTCTTCGGCATCGAGAAGGAATCGCGCACGACCTTCTCGCGGCTGGCCTTGACCGGCTTCTCGGCTTTTTCCGCCTTGACCGGCTTTTCCGCCTTCACGACCTTGGCAGGCTTCGGCGCCTTCTCGACCTTCTCCAGCTTCGCGGGCTTGTCGGCCTTCACCACCTTGGCCTTCTTGGCCGGAACCGGCACTTCTGCCACCACGGCCACCGGCTTGTCCTCGGCCCTGGCCTTCACGGCGGGGGCCTTGGCAACCTTGGCAGCAGCAGGCGCGCGCTTGGGCGCGGCGGGCTTCGCGGCCCGTACTGGCTTCACAACGGCCTTGGCCGGCGCTTCTGCTGCAACCGCAACGGCGGCCGGGGCCTCCACGGCAACGGGAGCCGCAACCACGACTTCCGGCTTGCTCTCCACCACCGGGGCCGGTGCGGCCACGACGGGCTCGCTCGCCGCGACGGCTTCCACCTTGGCGGGCACGGCGGGTTCGGGCAGACGGGTTTCGAGGGATTCCGTTTCCTGCTGCAGCGTGGAACGCAGCGCAGACTTGACCTTGCTGTTCATACTTTCTCTCCTGTGAGTTTCAAGACTTCCAAAACCAGTTTGTCCACTTCCCGGGCCGCCTCGGCACCGGCGCGGCCGAGCTGATACACCGTGCCGCCGATCACCGCGCTCTGCGCGAAGGCATTCCGCTGAGACAGGGCCGCACCCAGCACCGGGAGAGTGAAATCACGCATCACCTCGAGGACGTCCCAGGCGAGATTGGTGCGCACCACGCGGTTCGGCACCAGCGCCGCCTTGAGTCCCTTGCGGCTGGCCTGCACCTGCAGGATCAGGCGCTCGACGCCCTTGGTGGACCACAGATCGGCCGGACTCGGCACGACCGGCACCAGCGCCACGTCGGCTTCCTGCAGCGCCGCCAGCGTGGCCGCGTGTTCGATGGACGGCGGACAGTCGAGCAGCACGATGTCGACACTCCGCGCCGTCTGTTTGACGAAGGCACGCAAGCCCTCGGGCGGCACATCCAGCCGCGATACCTGGGCCGGGAAGCCCTCTACCGCAGACTGGGCCCAACGCAAGGCAGTCTCCTGGGGATCGAGATCGATGATGGCGACCTTGCGCCCGCTGCGTGCGAGCCCACCCGCCAGTTGCATCGTAAGCGTTGACTTACCCGCCCCTCCCTTTTGGGACAGGACGGTAATCACCCTTGGCTTGGCCACTCAACCCCCTGATTGCGTAATACCGTATTATTTTTGCGCGAACGGGATCGCTTGGCAAGTCGAATTGAGAACGGCAGGATGGACGCCGTCACAGTTCCATGCACCACCATGCCTTGGGCAGGCATCCGATAGGGAGGAAAGAATGAGTGCGAGAATCAGGAGCTGGCAAGGCGACATCACCGCACTGGCCGTCGACGCCATCGTGAATGCGGCCAATTCGTCGCTGCTGGGTGGTGGCGGTGTGGATGGAGCCATCCACCGGGCCGCCGGGCCCGAACTGAGGGCCTACTGTGCCGGCCTCGGCGGCTGCCCCACCGGCGAGGCGCGCATCACACCGGGATTCCGGCTGGCGGCACGCCATGTGATCCACACCGTCGGCCCAGTGTGGCAGGGAGGCCAGCACGGCGAGGCCGAAGCCCTGGCGGCCTGCTACCGCAACAGCCTGCAACTGGCCGTGGCCCACGCCCTGCAGACACTGGCCCTACCGGCGATCAGTTGCGGCGCCTACGGCTTTCCGCCGCAGGAAGCCGTCCGGATTGCGGTCGCGGCCTGCCGCGCCATGGCAGACGCCAACCCGCTATTGGAAGAAATTGTGCTGGTCGCCTACGACCCGCAGCTCAAAGCATTGCTCGACGCAGCGCTGGCCTAGCACCCCTGCGGGACCAGACACTGGGACGCCATGCTGGCACGCGCCGGCGTCCCGCGGCCGTTGCAGACGCGTAGCCCGCGATTTCCCAGCCGCATGCACTGCACGCCGGACTCACTCGGCAGAGCGACCGCGTCGCCGTCCTCCACCTTGTCGATGCGCAGCAATTCGAGAAAACGCCGGGCAGCCTCCCGACAATCGAAAATCGTCAGGCGCCCGTCATTTGCGCACAGCCAGCGACCGTTCAGCGTGATGCCGAGGCAGTTGTGGCAACCGCCCGTCAGCGCATGCAGGCGAATCCGCACCTGCCCCAGCAGCGACAGGCGGGCAGCCGCCAGTTCGAGCCACGTGGCGTGGCGTTTCTTGATGTCCATGTTTATCTCCTCCATCTTTTTTTATTTGGCATCCGCCGGCCCTGCAATATCCACACCGGGCAAGGCGCTTCAAAGAACATTATCTACCAATGCCAGGGGCCTCGGCGAGGTGACGATTCCCGCAACGACCACCGGGAAAACCCGGAGTAGATAAACGGCGTATCATTCGGCGGCCTGATGTAGTGCGCCTAAAAAAACGGAGAAAAACACAATGAAACTCGAAACACTGGCCGTCCATGGCGGCTACAGCCCGGACCCGACCACCAAGGCCGTCGCGGTACCGATCTACCAGACCACGTCCTACGCCTTCGACGACACCCAGCACGGTGCAGACCTGTTCGACCTGAAGGTCGCGGGCAACATCTACACCCGCATCATGAACCCCACCCAGGCGGTGCTCGAAGCCCGCGTGGCGGCGATGGAAGGCGGTATCGCCGGTCTGGCCCTGGCATCCGGCATGGCTGCCATCAGCTATGCGATCCAGACCATCGCCGAAGCCGGCGACAACATCGTGTCGGCCTCCACGCTGTATGGCGGCACCTACAACCTGTTCGCCCACACGCTGCCGCAGATCGGCATCCATGTCCGCTTTGCCGACTACCGCGATCCGGCGTCCTTCGCGCCCTTGATCGACGAGCGTACCAAGGCCATCTACTGCGAATCGGTCGGCAACCCGCTGGGCAACATCACCGATTTCGAGCCGCTGGCTGCCATCGCCCACGCCCACGGCATTCCGTTGATCGTGGACAACACCGTGCCGTCGCCCTACCTGTGCCGCCCGATCGAGCACGGCGCCGACATCGTGGTGCACTCACTCACCAAGTACCTGGGCGGTCACGGCAACTCCATCGGCGGCATCATCGTCGACAGCGGCAAGTTCCCGTGGGCGGAGCACAAGGAGCGCTTCCGCCGCCTCAATGAGCCGGACGTGTCCTACCACGGCGTCGTGTATACGGAAGCCCTCGGCCCGGCCGCCTACATCGGCCGCGCCCGCGTCGTGCCGCTGCGCAACATGGGCGCCGCGATCAGCCCCTTCAACGCCTTCCTGATCCTGCAGGGCATCGAGACCCTCGCCCTGCGCATGGACCGCATCTGCGAAAACACCCAGAAGGTCGCCGAATTCCTGAAGGCCCACGCCAAGGTTGCGTGGGTCAATTACGCCGGCCTACCGGAGCACCCCCACAACGGACTGGTCCACAAATACATGGGCGGCCGCGCCTCGGGCATCCTCAACTTCGGCGTGAAGAGTGCTGACGGTGACGGCAAGGCCGCCGGCGGACGCTTCCAGGACGCTCTCAAGCTGGTAACCCGCCTGGTGAACATCGGCGACAGCAAGAGTCTGGCCTGCCACCCGGCGTCCACCACTCACCGCCAACTGTCGCCCGAAGAGATGGTCAAGGCCGGCGTATCCGAGGACATGGTGCGCCTGTCCATCGGCATCGAGCACATCGACGATATCCTGGCCGACCTGGACCAGGCACTGGCAGCAGTCTGATTCCTGCCCGCAGTATCCGGCCCCCTGCTTCAAGCAGGGGGCCGAGTCCCCTCACGCCAACTGGCAACCAACGACCTGATAGCCGGGGCCTGCAAGCAAGGCCGGACCGCTCTGCAATTTGAGCATGCGCGCGCCAAGCTTGACGAAGAGCACGCCACTGCGGATGGTGCCCGGCTCACAGACGATCCTTACCCCCCGCCCCCTCACCGGCGGATCGCACAGGATGCCGTTCCAGCTCCGCGCGCCATCATCAAAGATGACGGGCTGCGGATCGTCCGACAGACGCTGAACGCCAACCGACGCTCCGCCTTTTTCATCCACGCGCACACGCCGGACAACGCCCAGCACCCAGCGTCCGTTCTCGCCCAGATGCGCGGCCACCAAGGTCCCGACCCGGCACACCTCGGGGTCCATCACTGTCGCGCGGACGCCGAAACCGTTGCGGCTGGCATCCTGCAGCGCCCACGCAGCCGCCGGCCGCAGCAGTGCCTCACCGGAAATCAGTGAGCGAATGAAGCCCAGCCCCGTCGCCAACGATAGGGTGCCCCCCACCGGATGGCGCCGGAAGCGCCGGGTTGGCGGTTGCTCCCCCCAATGCCGGATCAGATGACGTATGGTGGCCGCAACAGTCGAGTCATCCATGCCATCGAAACCACGACCGCCTCCCTCAGCATCTTGCCCCAGCTCCCCAAGAACAGGCATCGCGTCGGCGGGATCGAAATAACGCATCGTCGACGACGGCTCGGTCGGCGGCACCAGGCAACGCCGGGGCGGCGACAGGGCTTCCAGGTCGACCGCGAACAACTGGCCGCGGCCAGGCCTCTGGCGGAGGTCCAGGGCGTGCTGTAGATGTCGCACCAGCTTGTCGGTCGCCTCGATACGCTCGGGGGCCAACTGGTCGAGACAAGCGCTCTTCATCGCCACCAGCCGCACGAACTCCCGCCGGATCGTCGAACGGGTCTCGCGCCCTTCGCGGACCAGGACCGGGCTGTCCAGTCGGTCCTGCTCGCAAGCAGTCCGGTATGCCTCACCGGCCCGCCGCCAGGAGTCCTCGGACAGCTCCTGGTAATCGAAAGCCGCCCACTTCATCTCTCCGTTGGCGCAGCGCACCGAACGCAGCAGCATCTCGAGCCGCTGATCAGGCTCAAGTTCCTCTTCGGGAGATGCCAGCACGAGCTCATAGGCACGCCCGAGACTGGCGTGAAAATCCTGGCCGAGCGCCTTGTAGCGCACACTTCGCGCACCGAGGACATTGGATAGATAGAGACTGGCGGTCTGCCGCAGATGGGGCTGCGCAGCTTCATCGAGCTGCGCGACAAGGCGAGCCAGTTCCGCCGGCGGCACGAGCGCTTCGTAGTGAAAGGAGTCCAGCCAGCGGATCAGCTCGATCAGTGCAGCCGGTGCCGCGCTGGACGCGATCTCGCCAAGCACGTGCTTCAGCGACTCGGGCTGCTGGAGCGGGTGCGCCTCCGCGGCAACAGAATCAAGCACCATGACGACCGCCTTCTCTCCCGTTACGGCCATGCCGAAAAATTAGGTTCCTTGCGCGCGGCGATGGTAGCACAAAGGGCCTGGCGCCTATCCTGCACCGCAGTCCCCGGATCGTGGAAAGCCCCATCCCCGAGCCCACTGGGTATCGGTTAAGATTCAGGCTTTTGGCGCGCCATGCGACAGTACCTCGAACTCATGCGCCACGTGGCGGAACGCGGCCACCGCAAGGACGACCGCACCGGCACCGGCACCCTCTCCGTCTTCGGCTGGCAGATGCGTTTCGATCTCGCCGAAGGCTTCCCGCTGCTCACCACCAAAAAGCTGCACACCCGCTCGATCATCCACGAGCTGCTGTGGTTCCTGCGCGGCGACACCAACATCCAGTACCTGAAGGACAACAAGGTTTCCATCTGGGACGAATGGGCCGATGAAAACGGTGAACTCGGCCCGGTGTATGGCAAGCAGTGGCGGCGCTGGGAAACCCCCGACGGGCGCAGCATCGACCAGATCGCCCAGCTCATCGAAGCCCTCAAGAAGAACCCCGACTCCCGCCGCCACATCGTGTCGGCCTGGAACCCGTCCGAAGTGGACCGCATGGCCCTGCCGCCGTGCCACGCACTGTTCCAGTTCTACGTGGCGGGCGGCAAGCTGTCCTGCCAGCTGTACCAGCGCAGCGCGGACATCTTCCTCGGCGTGCCCTTCAACATCGCCAGCTACGCGCTGCTGACGATGATGGTGGCTCAGGTGTGCGGCTACGAACTCGGCGATTTCGTATGGACCGGCGGCGACTGCCATCTTTACGTGAATCACCTGGAACAGACCCAGCTGCAGCTGTCCCGCGAGCCGCGCCAGCTGCCAACCATGCACATCAACCCGGACGTGAAGAGCATCTTCGATTTCAAGATAGAGGACTTCACGCTGGAAGGCTACGATCCGCATCCGCACATTTCCGCGCCGGTGGCGGTCTGAGATGGCGCGCCCGCTGCTTGCCCTAATCGCCGCCTGTGCCCGCGGCGGCGTCATCGGCATCGAAAACCGCCTGCCCTGGCACCTGCCGGAGGACATGAAGTTCTTCCGCGAGACAACCCGCGGCAAGCCGGTGATCATGGGCCGCAAGACTTGGGAATCCCTGCCCGACGCCTTCCGCCCGCTGCCCGGCCGCCTGAACATCGTGGTCAGCCGCAACCCGGACTTCCAGGCTGCCGGCGGCACGGTCGTTACCAGCCTGGAAGCGGCTCGGGCAGCGGCCGGCGATGCGGAGATCGCCTTCGTGATCGGCGGCGCCGAGCTCTATCGCCAGGCCCTGCCGCTGGCCGACCGCCTGCTACTCACGGAGATTGAGCGGGACTATGCCGGCGACGCCTTCTTCCCGGACTTCGACCGCAGCGTCTGGCGCGAGGCTTCCCGCCAGCCCCGCGTAGCCGAATCGGGCCTGCCCTTCGCCTTCGTCACCTACGAACGCGATACAGCCTGAACGACCTATCGGTCGCAGGCTCGCGCCGCCAACCCGGAGCGCCATGAAAAAAGCCGCGATTCACATCGCGGCTTTTTTCATTCAGGCAAGCACAGGACTCACCCGCGCACGCAATCCACGTAGTAATGGATGCGCCCGTCGCGCTCTTCCTTCACGAGGCCATGCACATCGGTCTCGAAGCCCGGGAAGCGGTCGTTGAACTCCCGCGCGAAGCGCAGGTACTGGACCACGGTCTTGTTGAAGCGCTCGCCCGGGATCAGCAGCGGAATGCCCGGCGGGTAAGGGGTCAGCAGCACGCTGGTGACGCGGCCTTCCAGCTCGTCGATGGGCACCCGCTCGATTTCCCGATGGGCCATCTTGGCGAAGGCGTCAGCCGGCTTCATCGCCGGAACCATGTCCGAAAGGTACATCTCGGTGGTCAGGCGGGCCACGTCGTTCTGCTTGTAGATGTCGTGGATCTGCTGGCAGAGATCGTGCAGGCCGATGCGCTCGTAGCGCGGGTGCTTGGCGATGAACTCGGGCAGCACGCGCCACAGGGGCTGGTTTTTGTCGTAATCGTCCTTGAACTGCTGCAGCGCGGTCAGCAGCGTGTTCCAGCGGCCCTTGGTGATGCCGATGGTGAACATGATGAAGAACGAGTACAGGCCGGTCTTCTCGACGATGACGCCATGCTCGGCCAGGTACTTGGTGACGATCGCCGCCGGAATGCCGAAGTCGTCGGCGAAGTCGCCGTCCACGTCGAGGCCCGGGGTGATGATGGTGGCCTTGATCGGGTCGAGCATGTTGAAGCCCGGCGCGATATTGCCGAAGCCGTGCCAGCGCTCGGAGTCGCGCAGCATCCACTCTTCGCGATCGCCCACGCCCTCGTCGGCGAGGTAGTCGGGGCCCCACACCTTGAACCACCAGTCGACGCCCCACTCCTCGTCCACCTTGCGCATCGCGCGGCGGAAATCGAGGGCTTCGGCCAGGGATTCCTCCACCAGCGCGGTGCCGCCCGGCGCTTCCATCATCGCCGCCGCCACGTCGCAGGACGCGATGATCGAATACTGCGGCGACGTGGACGAGTGCATCAGGTAGGCTTCGTTGAAGATGTCCCGGTCCAGCCTGCGGGTCTGGGAATCCTGCACGAGGATCTGCGAGGCCTGGGACAGGCCAGCCAGCAGCTTGTGGGTGGACTGGGTCGAGAACACCATCGACTCGCTGCAGCGCGGACGGTCGGCGCCCATCGCGTGGTAGTCGCCATAGAAGTCGTGGAAGGCCGCGTGGGGCAGCCAGGCTTCGTCGAAGTGCAGGGTATCGATCTCGCCGTCCAGCATCTCCTTGATGGTCTCCACGTTGTAGAGGATGCCGTCGTAGGTGGACTGGGTGATCGTCAGGATCCGCGGCTTCTTGTCCTTCACCGCACGGGCGAAGGGATTGGCCTCGATCTTGCGGCGGATGTTGTCGAGCTTGAACTCGTCCAGCGGGATCGGCCCGATGATGCCGAAGTGGTTGCGGGTCGGCGTCAGGAACACCGGGATCGCCCCGGTCATGATGATCGAGTGCAGGATGGACTTGTGGCAGTTGCGGTCCACCACCACGATATCGTCCGGCGCCACGGTGGAATGCCACACCATCTTGTTGGAAGTGGACGTGCCGTTGGTGACGAAGTACAGGTGGTCGGCGTGGAAGATCCGCGCCGCATTGCGCTCGGAGGCCGCCACCGGGCCGGTGTGGTCAAGCAGCTGGCCGAGCTCGTCCACCGCATTGCAGACGTCGGCGCGCAGCATGTTCTCACCGAAGAACTGGTGGAACATCTGGCCCACCGGGCTCTTCAGAAAGGCAACACCGCCGGAGTGGCCCGGGCAGTGCCAAGAGTAGGAGCCATCAGCCGCATAGTGGGTCAGCGCGCGGAAAAATGGCGGCGGCAGGGAGTCCAGGTAGGCACGAGCCTCGCGCACGATGTGGCGGGCGACGAACTCCGGCGTGTCCTCGAACATGTGGATGAAGCCATGCAGCTCACGCAGCACGTCGTTCGGGATGTGGCGGGAAGTGCGCGTCTCGCCGTACAGGAAGATCGGGATATCCGCGTTGCGAAAGCGGACTTCCTCGACGAAGGCGCGCAGGTCGGCGATGGCCTTTTCGGTGGCTTCGGGCGACGAGAACTCCTCATCGTCGATGGACAGGATGAAGGCCGACCCACGGCTCTGCTGCTGGGCGAAGGACGCCACGTCGCCGTAGCTGGTCACCCCCAGGACGTGCGGGCCTTCCTTCTCGATGGCTTCCGCCAGGGCCCGGATACCCAGCCCGGACGTGTTTTCCGAACGGAAGTCCTCGTCGATGACGATGACCGGAAAATTGAAGCGCATTCTCGACTCCTCGATGCCCGACTTTCGGCCCGGGCGGATCAACAAAAAGCGTTGGGCGGACTTGCGTGCTTGCGCATAGTCCGCCCGGTGTCGGTGACGTTACAACAGAAATATTTCAGATCTTCGGCAGCGTCACGCCAGTCTGGCCAAGATACTTGCCGCCACGGTCCTTGTAGGACGTGTCGCACACCTCGTCCGACTCGAAGAACAGCATCTGGGCGACGCCTTCATTGGCGTAGATCTTGGCCGGCAGCGGCGTGGTGTTGGAGAACTCCAGCGTCACATGGCCTTCCCACTCTGGCTCCAGCGGCGTCACGTTGACGATGATGCCGCAGCGCGCATAAGTGGACTTGCCCAGGCACACGGTCAGCACGCTGCGCGGGATACGGAAGTACTCCACGGTGCGCGCCAGTGCGAAGGAGTTCGGCGGAATGATGCACACATCGCCGGTGAAATCCACGAAGTTGCGCTCGTCGAAATTCTTCGGATCGACGATCGTGGAATTGATGTTGGTGAAGATCTTGAATTCGTTGGCAACGCGCACGTCGTAGCCGTAGCTCGACGTCCCGTAGGACACGATCTTGCCGCCCTCATTCTGGCGCACCAGTTCGGGGGCAAACGGTTCGATCATGCGCGCATCGCCTTCCGCCATGCGGCGAATCCACTTGTCCGATTTGATGCTCACGCGGGGCCCCTGCACAAAAACGCGCATTCTACATGCAGAGGCCCGCCGGAGAGACGTCAATTGCAGACGTTGATGCAATGCCGCAACTACTTCTTCTTATCCTCTTCCGGATCGTCCTTGACCACGTCGTAGATACCCTTGCCGACCTTGAACGGCACCTTCACCACTTCGACGCCGACATCCACCGCTGCACCGACGACGGTGCCCACCACACAGCCGCCCAGGCCCATGCAGGCGACCGCCAGCAGGCCACCGGCCATCATCCGCTTAAGGCCGCTCATGTGTTCTGCACCACGATGTTGGGGAACTTGTGGCTCATGTCCTTGGCGCGCTCGGCGATGCTGATCGCCACCTTGCGGGCGATGCCCTTGTAGATCTCGGCGACGCGGCCGTCCGGGTCGGCGACCACCGTCGGCACGCCGCTGTCCACTTCCTGGCGGATCTGGATGTCGAGGGGCAGCGCGCCGAGGAAGGGCACACCGTAGTCGGCGCACATGGCCTGGCCACCGCCAGTGCCGAAGATGTGCTCCTCGTGGCCGCAGTTGGAGCAGATATGGATGCTCATGTTTTCGACGATGCCGATGATCGGCACGCCGACCTTCTCGAACATCTTGAGGCCCTTGCGGGCGTCCAGCAGCGCGATGTCCTGCGGCGTGGTAACGATCACGGCACCGGTCACCGGCACGGTCTGGGACAGGGTCAGCTGAATGTCGCCGGTGCCCGGCGGCATGTCGATAACCAGGTAGTCCAACTCGTCCCAGTTGGTTTCCTTCAGCAGCTGCTGCAGCGCGCCGGTGGCCATCGGGCCGCGCCACACCATCGGCGTCTCCACATCCACCAGGAAGCCGATGGACATCACCTGCAGGCCATGGGCGTGCAGCGGTTGCATGGTCTTGCCGTCGAGGGACTCGGGACGCTGACCGCCGATCCCCAGCATCTGCGGCTGGGACGGGCCATAGATATCCGCATCCAGCATGCCGACGCGGGCACCTTCCGCCGCCAGCGCGAGGGCCAGGTTGACCGCGGTGGTGCTCTTGCCGACGCCGCCCTTGCCAGACGCCACGGCGATGATGTTCTTCACGCCGGGCAACAGCTTGACGCCCTGCTGCACCGCGTGAGCGACGATTTTGGTGTGGACGTTGGCACTCACGTTGCCGACGCCCGGCAAAGTCTTGACCTGGGCGATCAGCGCCTGGCGGATCGCGTCGATCTGGGTTTGCGCCGGGTAGCCCAGCTCGATGTCGAAGGACACGTCTGCACCGCTCACGCGCAGGTTCTTCACCAGGCGAGATGAGACGTAGTCCTTGCCGGTATTGGGATCGACGAACTGCTTCAGGCAGTCGAGGACGCTCTGGTCGGTCAGGCTCATGGTATCGGGGGCCGGCGAGCGGCGGAAAAATGAAAACATGGTGAACGGCACGCGGGGCGAGGTAAACCCGAGTAATTTTGTCCAGTTTACCAAAACGGGCAGGCTCCGCGAGGGCGGAATCGCTTTGCTAGAATGCCGGATTCAGAACAATCGTGCATCAGGCCCATCCATGACCCCCCCGCGCAAGATCCTCGTCACCAATGCCCTGCCCTACGCCAACGGCGACATCCACCTCGGTCACCTGGTCGGCTACATCCAGGCCGACATCTGGGTACGCTACCAGCGCATGCGCGGCAACCTGGTGCACTACGTCTGCGCGGACGACACCCACGGCACGCCGGTCATGCTGCGCGCCGAAAAGGAAGGCCTGACGCCCGAGCAGCTGATCGACCGCGTGCATGGCGAACACTCCCGCGATTTCCGCGATTTCAGCGTCGAGTTCGACAACTACCACTCCACCCACAGCGGCGAGAACCGCTGGTATGCCGAAGACATCTACACCCGCCTGCGCGACAACGCCAAGCTCATCGACACCCGCGCCATCGAGCAGTTCTACGACCCGGTCAAGGAGATGTTCCTGCCCGACCGCTTCATCAAGGGCGAGTGCCCCAAGTGTGGCGCGGCCGACCAGTACGGCGACAACTGTGAAGCCTGCGGCGCGGCCTACGCCCCGACCGAACTGAAGAACCCGTACTCCGCGGTGTCCGGCGCCAAGCCGGTGCTGAAGACCTCCGAGCACTACTTCTTCCGCCTGTCCGACCCGCGCGCCGTCGAGTTCCTGCGCGAATGGACCCAGGGCGTCACCCCCGACGGCGAGCGCCGCCTGCAGGCCGAAGCCGCCAACAAGATGAAGGAATGGCTCGGCGAGGCCGGCGAGAACAAGCTGTCCGACTGGGACATCTCCCGCGACGCGCCCTACTTCGGCTTCGAGATCCCCGGCGCCCCGGGCAAATATTTCTACGTGTGGCTGGACGCTCCTATCGGCTACTTCGCCAGCTTCCGCAACCTGGCTTCCCGCCGCAGGGACATCGACGTCGCCGACTACACCGAGGCCGGCCCGGCGGCCGCCACCGGCACCGAGCTGATCCACTTCATCGGCAAGGACATCCTGTACTTCCACGCGCTGTTCTGGCCCGCGATGCTGCACTTCGCCGGCTACCGCACGCCGACCCAGCTGTGCGTAAACGGCTTCCTGACCGTGGACGGCGCCAAGATGAGCAAGAGCCGCGGGACCTTCATCACCGCCCGCTCCTACACCGAGCAGAAACTCAACCCGGAGTGGCTGCGCTACTACTTCGCCGGCAAGTCCAACGGCACGATGGAAGACGTGGACCTCAACCTTGACGACATGATCGCCAAGGTCAATTCCGACCTTGTCGGCAAGTTCGTCAACATCGCCAGCCGCTGTGCCGGCTTCATCGCCAAGCGCTTCGACGGCAAGCTCGGCGCCCACGACAGCGCCGCCGCCCTCGACTGGGACCTGTCCGAAATCACCGCCGCCTACGAGACCCGCGACTTCAGCCGCGCACTGCGCAAGATCATGGAGTTCGCCGACCTGGCCAATGGCTACGTCAACGACAACAAGCCGTGGGAGCTGGCCAAGCAGGAAGGCCAGGAAGCCCGTCTGCACGTCGTGTGCACCACCGCCATCAACATCTTCAAGGCCCTCACCGGCCTGCTCAAGCCGGTTCTGCCCAAACTCGCGGCCCAGGTCGAAGCCTTCCTGGCGATCGAGCCGCTGGGCTGGGACAGCCTGCTGGCCCCCCTGCCCGCCGGCCACGCCATCGGCGCCTACAGTCACCTGATGACCCGCATCGAGCGCAAGCAGGTGGACGCGCTCCTCGAAGCCAACCGGGACTCCCTGGCCCCCGCCGCCGTGGCCCATGCCAAGCCCTCCAAAGCCGCGAAAAACGGCAAGGACGCCCATTCCGAGCAGCGCCACGCACAGCACCAGGCCCACGTGGCCGCCACCGAAACCGAGCAGGCGGCGGAAACCGAGCCCTTCATTTCCATCGACGACTTCGGCAAGGTGGACCTGCGTATCGCCAGGATCGTCTCCGCCGAGCACGTCGAAGGCGCCGCCAAGCTGCTGCGCCTGCAGCTCGACATCGGCGAGGAGCGTCCGCGCCAGGTCTTCGCCGGCATCAAGAGCGCCTATGACCCCGCGACTCTGGTCGGCCGGCTGACCGTGATGGTCGCCAACCTAGCCCCGCGCAAGATGAAGTTCGGCATGTCCGAAGGCATGGTGCTGGCCGCCTCCGACAGCAACGGCGAAGTACCGGGCCTGTTCATCCTGTCGCCGGACAGCGGCGCCACCCCGGGCATGCGCGTCAAATGAGCGCCTCGCCCCTGCCCCGCCTGACCCTGGCCTTCTGGGCCTGGGCGGCCATCGACATGATCGGCGTGGTGGTCCTCGCGCTGGGCGCGGCCTACCTCATGGAAGACCGCGCCTCCCTGCTGCCCGGTTTTCCCGCCAACGGTCTGCAGGCCTGGATCTGCGTGGGCGGCGGCATCGTCGCCGTCTTCATCGCCGCAGTGAAGATGCTGGTGGAAGTCATGCATGCCGCCTCCCGCGGCAAGCAGGCCGCCAACGACAGCCACTATTCCCACTAACCCGAAGGACGCGCAACCATGCCCATGACCGCCCGCAAACGATGGTTCGTCCAACATCGCACGGGGCCCGGTCTCACCCCTCCGCAAAGCGCGCCCACCAGCGCAGACCCGATGTTTTCCTTTTTGCGGAGGCCCCATGGCCAAGATTGCGTTTCACCCCAAACTCCTCGACACGCTGCCGGGTTATGACGGCAGCCAGTTCAGTCGCGATGCGTCCGCCGGCCTGACGGTCGGCGTCCTCGCCCTGCCCCTCGCGATGGCCTTCGCCATCGCCTCGGGCATGTCCCCCACTGCCGGCATCTGGACAGCCATCGTCGCCGGCTTCCTGATCTCCGCCCTCGGTGGCTCCCGTGTGCAGATCGGCGGCCCCACCGGCGCCTTCATTCCGATCATCTACGGCATCGTCGCCGACTACGGCGTGCAGAACCTGCTCGTCGCCACCATGCTGGCCGGCGCGATCCTCGTCGCGATGGGCGTGTTCCGCCTTGGCAACCTGATCCGCTTCATCCCCAAGACAGTGGTGATCGGCTTCACCAACGGCATCGCGGTGGTGATCTTCCTCGCCCAGATCAAGGACTTCCTCGGCCTGCGCATCGAGCACATGCCCGGCGAGTTCTTCGGCAAGATCGAGGCGCTGGCCGCCAACCTGCACTCCATCGACATCCCCACCGTCGCGCTGTCGATCGTCTCGCTGATCGTGCTGCTGTCGTGGAACCGGCTGGCCCGGCGTTTCACGCTGCTGGCCCGCATGCCCGGCCCGCTGGGTGTGCTGGTGGTCGCCACCGTCGCCAATGCGCTCCTGCACCTGCCGGTGGAAACCATCGGCAGCCGCTTCAATGGCATCCCGCAGGATCTGCCTGCCTTCGCGCTGCCCGAGCTTTCGCTGCCCATTCTCGGCAAGCTGATCTCGCCGGCGCTGACCATCGCCCTGCTCGGCGCCATCGAATCCCTGCTGTCGGCCCGTGTCGCGGATGGCTCCATCGACGACCGCCACGACCCCAATCAGGAATTGATCGCCCAGGGCATCGCCAACATCGCCGCGCCGCTGTTCGGCGGCTTCGCCGCCACCGGCGCCATCGCCCGCACCGCCACCAATGTGCGCACAGGCGGCCGCAGCCCAGTGGCCGGCATGGTGCACGCGCTGGTGCTGCTGGCCGTCGTGCTGGTGCTGGCGCCGTTTGCCAAGCACATCCCGCTGGCCACCCTGTCCGCAATCGTCGTCGTCGTATCCATCAACATGGGCGAATGGCACGAGTTCCGCGGGCTGGGGCGCTTCTCGCTGAACTACCGGGCGATCCTGCTCACCACCTTCTTCGTCACCGTGGTTTTCGATCTGACGCTGGCGGTCGAGTTGGGCATGGTGCTGGCCAGCCTGGCCTTCATCTACCGCATGTCGGACCTGACCCGCGTCGAACGCCGCCCCCTCGGCGAACTGGCGATGCTGCCGCAGTTCCTCTACCCGGACGGCACGCCACGGGTGGTCGCCTATTCCCTGTACGGCTCCCTGTTCTTCGGTGCGATCCACAAGCTGGAAGCCCTGCTGGCCCCGGCCGAGCGGCACCCGGAAATCGTCATCCTCGAAATGCAGCATCTGGTCAGCCTCGACACCACCGGCCTGGAAGGCCTGGAGAGCTTGTGCAAGAACCTGCACAAAAGAGGCTGTGCGCTTATCCTCTGTAACCTCAACACGCAGCCTGGTTCGCTGATCGAGCGTTCCGGCTTCGCCGACGAAGTGGGCCCCAACAACATCTGCAGCGACCTGTACGGCGCCCTCGCCCGCTCCAGGGAGCTCCTTCCGAGGTTCATGGATGAAGACAACATCTGACTCCACCGCCCGCCTGCTGCGCATCCACGGCACCGTACAGGGCGTCGGCTACCGCAACGCATTGCACGCCCAAGCCCGACACCTGGGCCTTGCCGGCTGGGTGCGCAATCGCAGTGACGGCACCGTCGAAGCCCTGGTCGCCGGCCCGGCTGCGGCCCTCGACACGATCACCGAATGGGCCCGGCGTGGCCCGCCGGCAGCCCGCGTCAGTAAGGTGGTCTGGGAAAGCAGCTCACCACCGGAAAGCCCCGGCTTTACGCGCGCCGACACGCTCTGAGCCATGCCGGCGGCGTGCCTGGCGACAAATGGCGTTAGAATGTGTCGGTCGTCATCCCCCACCCGACCTCAAGACGCCCCCTCCTACCGTGGCCCTGCCTTCCACTCAAGAAGACGCCGGCAGTCTGGACTTCTCGACCGCCCTGTTCGAGCGCTTTCCGACCCTGATCTGGCGATCCGGCGTCGATGCCAAATGCAGCTATTTCAACCAGACCTGGCTGGATTTCACTGGCCGCACGCTCGAAGACGAGCTGGGTGACGGTTGGACCATCGGGATCCACCCGGAGGATTTCGACCGCAGCATAGGCACCTATCTCGAACACTTTGCGGTGCAAACGCCTTTCGAGATGGAGTACCGGCTGCGCCGCCACGATGGAAACTACCGCTGGATCATCAACACGGGCCGTCCGGTCTTCGACGGGAACGGCGACTTCACCGGCTATATCGCTTCCGGCCTGGACATCACCGACCGCCGCAACACCGAGGCCGAGCTGCGTGAGCGCGAAGAGAGCATGCGAACCCTGCTCGCCTCGATGGGTGAGGGCGTGATCCTGCGCGACGCCCACGGCAAGGTACTGCTGCACAACACCAGCGCCGAAAAGATCTTCGGCCTCAGCCCCGCGGAAATGCACACCTGGGAACTCAACCAGGACAACGGCCTGGTGCGTTACCTCAACGAGGACGGCGGACCTGCCGAGCTCACCCAGATCCCATCCATGCGGGCGCTGGCTAGCGGGCAGGCCCAGGCCGGCCCCCTCGGCGTCGAAAGGCGGGACGGCAGCCTGCGCTGGGTGTGGGTCAATTCGGTCCCGCTCTACGAGGACGATAGCGACACACCCCGCGGCGTCATCACTACCATCGCCGACATCACCGCTCGACGGGAGAGCGAGGAACAGCTCCGTCTGGCCTGGACGGTGTTCCGCAACAGCGTCGAGGCGATCATCGTCACCGACGCCAGCCAGCACATTCTGTCGGTCAACAAAGCCTTTACCGAAGTCACCGGCTACAGCGCTGACGAGGCCATAGGCCAGACGCCGAAACTGCTCAAGTCCGGCCACCACGATCCGGCCTTCTACGAAGCCATGTGGGCGGAGATCGAGGAGCACGGTTTCTGGCAGGGGGAAATCAACGACCGCCGCAAGAACGGCACGCTCTACCCTTCCGCCCTATCGATCAGCGCCGTGCGCGACAACGCCGGGCGAATCAGCCATTACGTGGCCGTGTTTTCCGACATCACTGAACGCAAGGCCTCGGAGGCGCGCATTGCCTTCCTGGCCCAACACGATGCGCTGACCGGCCTCCCCAATCGAACGCTACTCCACGACCGCCTCGAACAGGCCCTTGCCAACGCGGTACGGCGGCAGAAGCGGATCGCCCTGCTGTTCCTCGACCTCGACCGCTTCAAGACCATCAACGACTCCCTCGGCCACATGATGGGAGATCAGCTGCTGCAAGGCGTCGCCCTTCGCCTGTCGGCCTGCGTCCGCGAAACCGACACGGTCAGTCGCCAGGGCGGCGACGAGTTCCTGATCGTCCTGACCGATGTGGAGGTCCCGGCCGACGCTGCTCGCGTCGCCGAGAAGATCCTCGACCGCCTGCGCGAGCCCTTCGAGATCGACACCCAACAGCTCGGCACCTCGTTCTCGATCGGCATAGCCCTTTATCCGGAAGACGGCATCAACGTCGAGAGCCTGATGAAGAACGCCGACACGGCGATGTATCACGCCAAGGAAAGCGGGCGGAACACCTATCGCTTCTTCGACGAGGTGATGAACGTCAACGCGCTGGAACGCCTGCACCTGGAAAACGCCCTGCGGCGCGCCCTTGAAAACAACGAATTTCAGCTCTATTACCAGCCCCAGGTGGACCTAGCGACGGGCCGCATCATCGGCATGGAGGCCCTGCTGCGCTGGTTCAGCGGTGCGCTGGGCGGTGTGCCACCGGCCCGCTTCATCCCGCTTGCCGAGGAATGCGGCCTGATCGTTCCGATCGGCCGCTGGGTGCTACACGAAGCCTGCCGCCAGGCACGCCGCTGGCAGGATGCCGGCTTCCCGCCCATGCCGGTGGCCGTTAACCTGTCGGCGCTGCAATTCCGTCGCGAAGACATCGTCGCCACTGTCCGCGACGTTCTGGATGCCAGTGGTCTGGACGGCCAGTGGCTGGAGCTGGAACTCACGGAATCCCTGCTGATGCAGTCCGGCAGCGCCGTCGAGGACATCCTGGCGCGCCTGAAGGGGCTGGGCATCCGCATGTCCATCGATGACTTCGGCACCGGCTATTCCAGCCTGGCCTACCTGAAGCGCTTTCCGGTGGACCGCCTGAAGATCGATCAGAGCTTCGTGCGCGATCTCAACGAGGACCCGGACGATGCCGTGCTCGTAAGGACCATCATCCAGCTCGGCCGCAACCTGCGACTGGAAGTGATCGCCGAGGGCACCGAAACGCCGGAGCAGATGGAGTTCCTGCGCCAGGAAGGCTGCACTGCGGCACAGGGCTACTTGTTCAGCCCGCCCCTGCCGGCAGAGGCCGTCACCGGCCTGCTGCACATCGGCACGCTGCCGGCGGCGCCATTCACGCCAGAGTAAACAGCCCGGTCATCGCCGCTAGGTAGGCCGTGGCGGCGGGAGCCGTTTCCGCCGGCGCCCAGCGTCCCCATTCGGCTTCGCTCAGCGGCACATAGGGCCCCGCCTTGGCTTCGGCAAAAACCGTTCCGCTCTCCAGTGCCACGATGGCATGCCACACGCCGGGCGGCACGTCACAGCCCGGAAGCGCGCCACCAGCCCGGATGACCTGCGTATCCGTAACGGCACCGTCGGCATCGAAAGTCAGCACGCCCAGACTGCCGCGTAGCAGGATCAGGGTTTCTGCCTTGTCGGGATCCAGATGGCAATGGGGACGCACATAGGAATCCGGCTCCATGGCCACCAGCAGGCGCTGGGCCGGCGCGCCCAGATCGGTGTGCAGGTTGTGGTGGGCACGGCGGCGCGGCACCGTTCGCGCCTGCGCCACCAGTCCGTCGAGCAGAGCTGCATCGAAGAAGCGGATGCCCATGCCGGTCAGCTGTACAGCACTTCAACGGCCTCCGGCGGCAGCCAGTTGCGCAGGCTTTCGAGCAGGCTGTCGTCCGGGCGCACCCGCCAGTTCGGCCCGAAGGGCACGTCGCCTTCGGCGTTGGCGTTGCGGTAGCGCACACGGATCGGGCATTCCCCTTCGCGGAACGGTTGCAGCAGGCTGGCCAGGCGTTCCGCGGCGGCCACCGCCCCGCCGGCTTCGCCGACCTCGCCGTTGAGCCGGAGCTGCAGCGCCTTGGCAAAACGGCCGCGGGCTTCGCCGAGGGTCAGCAGCTTGTCGGCAACGATGCGCAGGCCGCCAGAGAAGTCGTCGTTGCTGACCTTGGCCTCGACCACCAGCACTTCGTCCACCACGATGCGCTGGCGGTTGTTGTCGAAGACCTCGGAGAACACCGACACCTCCCGCGGCGTGGTGCCGTCGTCGAGCAGCACGAAGGCGATCTTGCCGCGGGCCGTCATCTTGGCGCGCACCTCCATCACCACGCCGGCCATCGTGATCAGTTCCTTGCTCGGCTCGACCTGGGACAGCGGGCGCCGCACGAAGCGCCGCACCTCTTCCTTGAAGGCGTTGAAGGGATGGCCGGACAGGAAGAAGCCGATCGCCAGCTTCTCTTCCTTCAGCTTTTCCCGTTCGCCCCACGGCCGCACCTTGACGTAGTCCACCATCGGCGCGGCGGCCTCGCCGGGCACATCGAAGAGGCCGCTCTGCAGCGCGTTGGCGGCGATCTGCTCGGCGGCTTCCATGGCGATGCCGACGCTGGCCAGCAGCGTGTGGCGATCCACCGGCTGGGTCGGTGCAATGGTGTCGAACGCACCGGCACGGATCAGCGCCTCGATGACGCGCCGGTTGGCCATGCGCTTGTCCACCCGGCAGGCGAAGTCGAAAAGGTCCTTGAACGGGCCGCCGGACTCGCGGGCGGCCAGGATCGCCCGTACCGCCGGTTCCCCGACGCCCTTCACCGCCCCCAGGCCATAGCGGATGGTCTTGGAGTCGGTGGGCACGAAGCGGTAGTCGGACGCATTGACGTCCGGCGGCAGCACGGTGATGTGGTTGGCGATCGTGTCTTCGTAGAAGATCTTGATCGTGTCGGTGTTGTCCAGGTCGGCCGACATGGTGGCGGCCATGAAGGCCGCGCAGTGGTAGGCCTTGAGCCAGGCGGTGTGGTAGGTGACCACCGCGTAGGCTGCCGTGTGCGACTTGTTGAAGCCGTACTCGGCGAACTTGGTCATCAAGTCGAAAAGCTGCTCAGCCAGCGCCGGGTCGTAGCCCAGCTTCTTGGCACCATCGGCAATCGTCTCCCGGTGCTTGGCCATCTCCTCGGGCTTCTTCTTGCCCATCGCCCGGCGCAGCATGTCGGCGCCGCCGAGAGTGTAGCCGCCGATGATCTGGGAGATCTGCATCACCTGTTCCTGGTACACGATCACCCCGTAGGTCGGTTCCAGGCAGGCTTTCAGGTCCGGGTGGAAGTAGTCGATCTCCTGTTGGCCCTTTTTACGCAGGATGAAGTCGTCCACCATCCCCGAGCCCAGCGGGCCCGGCCGGTAGAGGGCCAGCACGGCGATGATGTCTTCGAAACGGTCGGGTGCCAGCTTCTTGAGCAGCTTCTTCATCCCGTCCGATTCCACCTGGAAGATCGCGGTGGTGTTGGCGTCGCGCAGGATCTGGTAGGCGGCCTGGTCTTCGAAGCCCAGGCTCATCAGGTCGAGCCGCTTGCCGGTGAGGCGTGCCACGTAGTCCAGCGCCAGCTCGATGATGGTGAGGTTGCGCAGGCCGAGGAAGTCGAACTTCACGAGGCCGACGCCTTCCACGTCGTCCTTGTCGAACTGGGACACCGGCGTGGCGTCCTCACCGTCGGCGATGTACAGCGGGCAGAAGTCGGTCAGCTTGCCGGGAGCGATCAGCACGCCGCCGGCGTGCATGCCGACGCCACGAGTCAGGCCTTCGAGGGGCTCGGCAAGGCTCCACAGCTCCTGGATCGATTCGCCGTCGCTGGAATCATTCATCAGCTCGTTGATCTGCGGCTCCTGCTCGCGGGCGTCGGCCAGCGACAGCGGCTTGTTCTGCACCACCGGGATCAGCTTGGACAGGCGGTCACACAGGCCGTAAGGCAGGTCGAGCACGCGACCCACATCACGCACCACGGCCTTGGAGGCCATCGTGCCGAAGGTGGCGATCTGGCTCACCGCATCCTTGCCGTAGCGTTCGCGCACGTATTCGATGACGCGGTAGCGGTTGTCCTGGCAGAAGTCGATGTCGAAGTCGGGCATCGACACCCGCTCCGGGTTCAGGAAGCGCTCGAACAGCAATGCGTATTCGAGCGGATCCAGGTCGGTAATGCGCAGGCTGTAAGCCACCAGCGAGCCTGCACCGGAACCCCGCCCGGGTCCGACCGGCACGCCGTTCTGCTTGGCCCAGTTGATGAAGTCCGCCACGATCAGGAAGTAGCCCGGAAAACCCATCTGCACGATGGTGTCGGTCTCGAACTTCAGGCGCTCTTCGTAGCGCTGGCGCTGGCCCTCGCGGACCGTCTCGTCCGGGTACAGCTCGCCCAGCCGCACCTCCAGGCCCGCCTTGGCCTCGGCAATCAGGTAGTCGTCGAGGGTCATGCCCTCCGGCGTCGGGAACAGGGGCAGGAAGTTCTTGCCGAGCTGAACCGTCAGCGAACAGCGACGGGCGATCTCGATGCTGTTCTCGAGAGCCTCGGGGATGTCGGCGAAGAGCTCGCACATCTCCGCCTGGGTCTTGAAGTACTGCTGCTCGGTGAAGTCCCGTGGGCGCCGCTTGTCGGCCAGCACGTTACCCTGAGAGATGCACACCCGTGCCTCGTGGGCCTTGAAGTCCTCGGGCCGGGTGAACTGGATCGGGTGCGTCGCGACCACCGGCAGCTCGAGGCTGGAGGCGATCTGCAGGGCCTCGCGGATGTAGGTCTCGGTGCCCGGATGGCCGGCGCGCTGGATCTCGATGTAGAAGCCGCCCGGGAAGCGGCGCGCCCAGTCGGCGGCCAGCTGTTCGGCGAGGCGGTTGTTGCCGTTGGCCAGCGCATGGCCGACGTCGCCATCCTTGGCGCCGGACAGGCACAAGAGGTCGCTGGCGCTGTCGGCGGTCAGCCATTCGCGGCGGATCTCGGCGCGGCCGCGGTACTTGTTCTCCATGTAGGCCTGGGTCAGCAGTTCGCACAGCTGGCCATAGCCCTTGCGGTTCTTGCAGATCAGCAGCACGCGGCTCGGCTTGTCCCGGTCCACATCGTTGGTGATCCAGGCATCCACGCCACACACCGGCTTGATGCCCTTGCCGCGGGCGCCCTTGTAGAACTTGACCATGCCGAACAGGTTGGCGAGGTCGGAAATGCCCAGCGCCGGCATGCCGTCGGCGACGGCGCGGGCGATGGCGTGGTCCACCTGCACGATCCCGTCGGAGATCGAATACTCGGTATGGAGGCGCAGGTGGATGAAGCGGGGGGAGTGAGTCTCAGGCATCCCGCGATTTTACCCGCCCCGGGGAAACGGGTTCACCCCTTGGCGGAGATTTCTCCGTCGGCCCCCAGTCGGCTGACCAGCAGTTGGTCGATGCGATGGTTGTCCACGTCGAGCACCTCGAAACGGTAGCCCGCAAAGTCCACCCGATCGGTTCTGCGCGGGATCTTGCGCAGGTGGTACATCATGAAGCCGGCGATGGTCTCGTAATGCTCGCTGCCGTCCTCATCGTCGATGTCGAGTACGCGCATCACGTCGCTGGCAGCCGTTGCCCCATCCACAAGCCAGGAGTGCTCATCCCGGCGCAGGATCTGCTCCTCCTGCACCTGGTCCACGTCGTCGCCGACCAGCGCGCGGATGATGTCATTGAGGGTGATCACTCCGACCACCAGCGCGTACTCGTTGATGATCACCGCGAAGTCCTCGCGGGCCTCGCGCAGGCGCTCCAGCACCTCGGCCAGCGTCAGCGTGTCGGGCAGTGCCAGCAGCGGGTTGATCGGCGCGTCGGCCTTCATCGACAGGGACTGCCCAGCCAGCACGCGGTTGAGCAAGTCCTTGGCATCCACGTAGCCGACCACGTGGTCGATGTCGCCGTCGCACACGGGGAAGCGATTGAAGGGGCGGCTGGTGATCTTCTGGCGGATACTCTCCTCGCTCTCCTGCAAGGTGAAGAACACCACGCTGTCGCGGGTCGTCATCGCCGATGGCGCGCTACGCGCGTCCAGGCCGAAGACGTTCTCGATCAACGCATGTTCCTGCTCGGCAAGCACCCCGGCGTCGGCACCGGCCTGCACCACCGCGATGATCTCGTCCGGCGTCACCGTCTCGTTGCGCGTCGTCGGTACGCCCAGCAGGCGGAACAACAGGTCCGCCGCCGAGTTGTAGAACCACAGCAAAGGCCGCAGCCAGCGGATCAGCAGGCTCATCGGCCCCGATACGGCCATCGCCAGCCGCTCCGGCGAGGCCATGCCGAGGCGCTTGGGCATCAGGTCGGCGAACAGGATGAACAGGGACGTCACCCCGGTGAAGGACAGCGCGAAAGCCACTGTTTCCAGATAGGTCTCCGACAACAAGGGCGCCAGCACCGCCGTCAGCCACGGGGAGAACACCCCTTCGCCGACGATGCCCCCCATGATCGCCACTGCATTGAGGCCAATCTGCACCAGCGTGAAGAAAGGCCCTGGCTGGGCCTGCAAGGCCAGCACGCGGGCAGCTGCAGCATGGCCCTCTTCTGCCAGCACGGACAGGCGCACCGGGCGCGACGCCGCAATGGAAATCTCGGACACAGCGAAGAAGGCGCTGATCGCCACCAGCACGCCGATCAGCAGAAGATTTTCAAGCAGGTCCATGCTCATGGGTCTCCATCCGGCTTTACTGCCCCGGCTCCTCCACCGACTTGCGCAGACGCATCTGCAACAGAATGGAATCCGCCTCCTGCTGGAGATTGCGTGAGCGCTCGATCCATTCGGCATCGCGGGTCTGCAGTGCCTGGATCAAGGCCTTCAGCGCATCGCGCCGGGCCGTTGCGTACTGGATCAGTTCATTCCGTTGCCATTCACGGGGTGGCGGCGCCATGCGCCACGACAGCTGCAACACCTGCCGATCCCAACGGGGGATCAGCTCCCGCTCGAGGACCTCCAGCGCTGCCGCCTCGCTCATCCGGCGCGCCCGCACGGCCTCCAGAAGCTGAGTCTGCTCCCTCTGCAGGTCCTGCTCTTCGATGGCAAAGCGCTGGACGGTCTGCTGGTACAGCGTATCCACCTCCCGTTCATGGGCGACGTCAGGAGTCGCACGCCACATGCTTACCCCGATGAGCACGACGGCCATAATCCCCGCTAGCGCGCGCCAAGTCAGCCAGCGGACCGGCAACTGGGAAAACACCGGCTCAGCCAGTGCTGCTCCCAGAATCAGGCCACCGAGCAATCCTCCCAGGTGCGCTGCATTGTCGATACCCGCAATGGCAAAGCCGGCGAACAGGGAATAGCCGAGAAACCCGAGCGTCCCCGAACGCATCTCGCGGAACACCTCGACCGGAACCGAGCCCCGCTGGACCGTCAGGTAAGCCAGCAGCGCTCCGTACACCCCGAAAATGGCCCCCGACGCACCGATGCTCACCGCCCCCTGCCGCCACCACAGGCTGGCCACATTGCCGAGCAGGCCCGCCCCCAGATACACCACCACGAACCCGGCCCGCCCGAACAGCCGCTCGACCACCTGCCCGGCTTGGTAAAGGGCGAACATGTTGAGCCCGACGTGGAGCAGCCCGCCATGCAGGAACAGGGCCGTCAACAGACGCCAGCCCTCGCCGTCCTGGGTCCGCAGCGCAAAATTGCCGCCGGCGCGGATCAACAGTTCGGAAGGAATGTGCAGCGGGCTCATGGACACCGCCGCCAGTCCGACAAACACCAGAATGTTGACCGCCACCAGGGCATATGTGACGGCCGCACGCGGCACCCGTGCAAACAGCAGGTCAATGAAAGTATCGTAATTCAAGGCGCGGCAATGGCTTGGCAGAACGGTGCCGCCGATTATACGCAAGCCGGTCGCCTCGTCCGCCGAGGCCGGGACCTGGCGCTCATCCGCGACAGATTCCTCGTTTGGGCATCGCTGCAATCACCCAATCCGGGGCTCTGCGCTAATATGCCGACTCAAGCTGGTTGGCTCTGGATACCCATGATCCACGTTCTCAAACACGTCGAATCCATCACTCAACATCGCGACCGCACCCTGCTGGAACTGGGCGTCGCATCGGCCCTGTTCGAACTGGTCAAGGCGCTGGAAGTCAATCTCTACAAAGTCACCGAACACGGCAACGACAACTTCCTGACCCAGGTCGTACACGTGGCCCCCGAAGGCGTGCGCTACGTGCAGGAAGCGCTCGACGACGTCGAGGAGACGATGCCGGTTTCCCAACGGCCGGAAATGGCTGCCTGCGTCGAACAGAACCACATCGTGCTTCGCCACCTGGAAGCCACGGACCGATACCTGCACTGTTTCCCCATCCTGGCCGAACGTCGGGTACTGGGCGTACTGGAAGTAGTCTGCAACACCCAGCTCAGCGAGGAGAATCTCGGCACGGCGGAAGGCTTTCTCGGGCTGTACCGCAACTACATGAGCCTGCTGGACTACAGTGAGCGGGACACGCTTACCGGTCTGCTCAACCGCAAGACCTTCGACGAAAACCTGGGAAAAATCCTCAATGCGCTGGCCGTTCAGCGTGGCGCCTCGATGAATGGCAGCCCGATGCGGCTGCGTCAGCAGGACGACGGCACCCACTGGCTGGCAGTGCTGGACGTGGACCACTTCAAGCGCATCAACGACCAGTTCGGCCACTTGTACGGAGACGAGGTACTCCTGCTGCTGGCCCGCCTGATGCGGGACAGCTTCCGTCACCAGGATCGCCTGTTCCGCTTCGGCGGCGAAGAGTTCGTCGTCGTGCTGAGAGCCGGCAACGAAAGCGAGGTCGCCCAGGCCCTCGAACGGCTGCGTGAAACGGTCGAGCACTATCCGTTTCCTCAGGTCGGACAGGTCACCATCAGCATGGGCTATACCCACATCCGCCCCCAGGACACCATCCCGGAAATCGTCGGGCGGGCAGACGAAGCCCTCTACTTCGCCAAGGAAAACGGCCGCAACCGGACGGCCTGCTACGAAACCTTGCTGGCCGATGGACGCATCACCCTCCGCGAGCAACCGAGCGGCAGCATGGAACTGTTCTGAACGCCCGGATCCGCCACATCCCCCGACCAACCTGCCTCCACCGGCAGAAACCCTGCCCCCTGCAGCACACCACACCCGGTGGATGAGCGCCCCTTCACTTGGTGGCCGCCGAGGCCGGTAGCTCCTTCAGAGCCTGCTTGCGCTCCTCGTCGGCGGCAAACATCAGGGCCTTCTGCTCCGGAGTCAGCTGGACTTTCAGAACATACTCCAACGAGCTGTAGATCCGTGCCATACGCTCCGTCAGCCGCCCCTTGGCGGGGATTGCACGTATCACCTGCTCACGGCTCGCCCCTGAAATCGTCATCAACTTCTGGATGAAAGTCTCGTCGATACGGCGGGTCTCCGCCTGCAGGTAAGCCATCTGCACCGGCGTCAACACTACGGCCGGCGCAGGAGGAGCCGCAAGGACGGCGGGCCCGCAAGCCAGCAGACTCACTACGACGAGCCCGGCACGGAAAAAGAAAACAGTCATTTTCACGGAATCAGAACGGTGGAGCCCGTCGTCCGTCGCGCCTCCAGCTCACGGTGGGCCGTGGCGGCGTCCTGCAACGGATAACGCTGGTTGATGTTGATACGGACCTGGCCCGACGCCACGACGCCGAACAACTCGTCGGCCATCGCCAGGAGGTCTTCACGGCGGGCCGTGTAAGTGAACAGCGTCGGCCGGGTCAGGAACAGGGAACCCATCCGGGCCAGGAGCCCGAGATCGAAAGGCTCGACCGGGCCGGAAGCGTTGCCGAAGCTCACCATCATGCCGAGGGGCCGCAGGCAGGTCAGGGAATCCAGGAAGGTGTCCTTGCCGATGGAGTCGTACACCACGTGCACTCCGGCACCGCCGGTCAGTGCCCGCACGCGCTCGGAAACCTTTTCGCGCGTGGACACGATGGCGTGGTCACAACCGTGGCTACAGGCCAGTTCGGCCTTCTCGTCCGAACTGACGGTGCCGATCACCGTTGCGCCGAGGGCCTTGGCCCACTGGCAGGCAATCAGGCCCACACCGCCGGCCGCGGCATGGATCAGGACAGTGTCGCCGGGCTGGACCCGGTAAGTGCGGCGCAGCAGATACTGGGCGGTGAGGCCTTGCATCATCATCGCCGCCCCCTGCTCGAAGGACAGGCTGTCGGGCAACTTCACCAGATGCTGGGCGGCAATGTTGCGCAGCTCCGCATAGGCCCCGAGCGGACCGCCCGCATACGCAACCCGGTCTCCCGGCTGGAATTCGGTGACGCCCTCCCCCACCGCCTCGATGACGCCGGCGGCTTCCTGCCCCAGGCTGGACGGCAGCGGCAGCGGATAAAGGCCGGAGCGGTGATAGGTATCGATGTAATTGAGGCCGACCGCATGATGGCGGACCTGCACCTCGCCCGCCGCGGGCGGCGGCACATCGACCTCGACCCACTGCAGGACCTCGGGGCCGCCGATACGCTCGAAACGGATCAGATGGGGCATGCTGCACCTCACAAAGACATCAGTTGTAACTGAATTGTACCGGAGGCGCATAAGCGTCGTGGTCCCGAAGCACAAATGAATTCGCCCCTACGTGGCAAGCCACTGTAGGGGCGTTCGTGCATCCATCGCCAGCGTTGCGGCGAGGCGGAAGCGCCTTCGCCGCAACGGGAAGCTAACTCAGACCGTTTTTTCGGTGCGCTGCTCGAGGGCATCCACAACGGCCAGGGCCGTCATGTTGACCAGGCGGCGCACGGAGGCCGACGGGGTCAGGATGTGCACCGCACGGGCCGCACCGAGGAGGATCGGGCCGACCGACACGCCCTCGCCATGCGCCACCTTCAGCAGGTTGAAGGCGATGTTGGCAGCGTCCAGGTTGGGCATCACCAGCAGGTTGGCTTCACCGGTGAGGGTGGACTCCGGGTGCAGGCGGTCGCGGATCTCGGCGGACAGCGCGGAGTCACCGTGCATCTCGCCGTCGCACTGCAGTTCCGGCGCCTTGTCGCGCAGGATGTCGCGGGCCGCGCGCATCTTGAGGGACGAGGTGCTGCGGGCGCTGCCGAAGTTGGAGTGGGACAGCAGGGCGACCTTCGGCTCAATGCCGAAACGCTTCATTTCCTCGGCCGCCATCAGGGAGATCTCGGAAATGTCCTCGGCGCTCGGCAGCTCGCTCACGTAGGTGTCGGCAATCGCCAGGATGCGCTTGGGCAGCAGCAGCATGTTCATCGCCGCGAACAGCTTGGCGCCCGGCTTCAGGCCGATC
This sequence comes from Zoogloea sp. GDB6, assembly GCF_056724105.1. Taxonomy (NCBI): domain Bacteria; kingdom Pseudomonadati; phylum Pseudomonadota; class Betaproteobacteria; order Rhodocyclales; family Zoogloeaceae; genus Zoogloea; species Zoogloea sp. GDB6. Next base: position 3,964,761 of record NZ_CM161497.1, read on the forward strand.
AGATTTTCCACGTGGCGGTAGTGGTGGTCGTAGGAGCCGGTGGTGCCGCACACCAGTGCATCGGCATCGCCACGGCGCAGCAGCATGCAGCCGATCAGCGTGGAGTCGCTACGCAGGGCCTCGCGGGCCGAATCCGGCGTCACGCCGTCGCGGCCCATCAGACGGTAGTACTCCTGCCACAGCTCGCGGTAGCGCGGGTCGGACTCGACGTTCACCACGTCGAAGTCACGGCCGGCCTGCAGGTTGAGGCCGAACTTCTCGATGCGCATGTCGATGACCGCCGGACGGCCGATCAGGATCGGACGGGCCAGATGCTCATCGACCACGGCACGCACGGCGCGCAGCACGCGCTCGCTCTCGCCTTCCGCGTAGAGCACGCGCTTCTGCTCGACGGGGACCGCCTTGGCGGTGGTGAACACCGGCTTCATGATGATGCCGGACTGATACACGAACTCGTTGAGGCTCTGGACGTAGGCGTCCATGTCGATCTGGCGGGTCGCCACGCCGGAATCAATGGCAGCCTGGGCGACGGCCGGCGCGATCTTGACGATCAGGCGCGGATCGAAGGGCTTCGGAATCAGGTAGTTCGGGCCGAAATTGAGATCGGCACCGCCGTAGGCCTGGGCCACCACGTCGGATTGCTCGGCCTCAGCCAGTTCGGCGATGGCCTTCACGCAGGCCAGCTTCATTTCTTCATTGATCTTGGTAGCGCCGGCATCCAGCGCGCCACGGAAAATGAAGGGGAAGCACAGCACGTTGTTGACCTGGTTCGGGTAATCCGAACGGCCGGTGGCGATGATCGCGTCGGGACGCACTTCCTTGGCCAGTTCCGGCAGGATTTCCGGCGTCGGGTTGGCCAGCGCGAAGATCAGCGGCTTGGCGGCCATGGTCTTGACCATGTCCTGCTTCAGCACGCCGGCAGTGGACAGGCCCAGGAAGATATCGGCGCCGACCATCGCGTCGGCCAGCGTGCGGTACTCGGTGTTCTGGGCAAAACGGGCCTTGGTCGGCTCCATCTTCTCGTCGCGACCGACGTAGATCACGCCCTTCGAGTCGCAGACGAAGACGTTTTCACGCTTGATGCCGAGGCTGCACCACAGCTCCAGGCAGGCGATGGCCGCCGCGCCGGCGCCCGACACCACGACCTTGACCTCGTCGATCTTCTTGCCGACCACCTTCAGGCCATTGAGCATGGCCGACGCGGAAATGATCGCGGTACCGTGCTGGTCGTCGTGGAAGACCGGAATGTTCATCCGCTCGCGCAGCTTCTGCTCGATGTAGAAGCACTCTGGTGCCTTGATGTCTTCCAGGTTCACACCGCCGAGGGTCGGCTCGAGGGCCGCGATCATGTCGATCAGCTTGTCCGGGTCGTTCTCGGCCAGCTCGATGTCGAATACGTCGATGTTGGCAAACTTCTTGAACAGACAGCCCTTGCCCTCCATCACCGGCTTGGCGGCCAGCGGGCCGATGTTACCGAGGCCCAGCACTGCGGTACCGTTGGTGATCACCGCCACCAGGTTGCCGCGGGAGGTGTATTCCTGCGCGTCGGCCGGGTCGGCCACGATCGCATCGCAGGCAGCCGCCACGCCGGGCGAATAAGCCAGCGCCAGGTCGCGCTGGTTGGTCAGCCCCTTGGTGGGCACCACCGCGATCTTGCCGCGGGTCGGTGCGCGGTGGTATTCGAGGGCGGCGGCAATGAAATCCTTATCCATGTTCTCTCTTCTCTCAAAACGGGTATATCGCGTCCGTATCCGGAACCGACGTCAGGTCGGCAACGGCGGCAGCGAAAGCGATATGTGCCGGAAGTCTGAAATATGTGGATGCCCGGATCGGGCACGAGTCTTATATATGACAGCCGAACGCCGGGATCGCCGGAAGCCCGACTGGAGCTGGCATGCCGGGAGGTGGCATACCCGCTACGTCTTGTTTGCCGGGAGTTTAACCGAGCAAGCGCGATAACGCACCTTCGGTAAATACGGACTCCCCCCGATTGCGTGGCACAATCGCACCCGCCTGAAAATGCACGGACAGACAAACAGAGGAACGAAGATGCGACGCGTGGTGTTCAATCAGAAAGGTGGCGTAGGCAAATCCACCATCACCTGCAACCTGGCGGCGATCAGTGCCCAGCAAGGCCTGCGCACGCTGGTGGTGGACCTGGACCCGCAGGGCAACTCCACCCACTACCTGCTCGGCGACGCCGCCGACAACGTGAACGACACCCTCGCCGGCCTGTTCGAACAGACCCTGTCCTTCAAGTTCAGCCCCAAGAAGACCACCGAGTTCGTCCACCCGACGCCCTTCGACAAGCTGTCCATCCTACCGTCGCACCCGATGCTGGAAGAGCTGCAGAGCAAGCTCGAATCCCGCTACAAGATCTTCAAGCTGCGCGACGCTCTCGACGAACTGACCGACGACTTCGACGCGGTATTCATCGACACCCCACCGGCGCTCAACTTCTACACCCGCTCGGCGCTGATCGCGACGCAGCTGTGCCTGATCCCCTTCGACTGTGACGACTTCTCCCGCCGGGCGCTCTACGCGTTGATGGAGAACGTGCAGGAGATCAGGGCCGACCACAACCGCGGCCTCGAAGTGGAAGGCATCGTCGTCAACCAGTTCCAACCCCGCGCCAGCCTGCCCCAGAAGCTGGTGCAGGAACTCATCGACGAAGGCCTGCCGGTCTTCAAGACCTATCTGTCCAGTTCGATCAAGATCCGCGAAAGCCACGAGCAGGCCAAGCCGATGATCCACCTGGACCCGAAGCACAAGCTGGCCCAGGAATTCACCGCCCTCCACGCCGAACTGCGCAGTGCCTGAAGCGCCCCCGCATCAATCTGGAGGGCGAACTCCTGCAATCACGCCGGCCGGCATTCCCGGCCAGTAAGCCTGGCGCCCGATCAAGCGCCGTCGAAGCGCCACTGCGGCGCATGGGCCTGCAGCCAGAACTCCAGGACCATGACGATCCACACCATTTCGCCGTAATAGCCGGGATGCTCCGGCAGACGCTTCTCGAGCACTTCCCGCAGGAATGCCGGAGACATGACACCGCGGGCGGAGAAGGACTCCAGAGCGTCGGTGGCGAGCTTGCGCAGCCCCGGATGCTTGATCGCCCAGACGCCGAAGGGCAGGCCGAAGCCGTGCTTCTTCTTGGTGATGATCTCATCGGGCAGGAAACCGCGCAGGGCCTCCTTGAACATCCAGCGCAGCTTGAGCCCCTTGAGCTTCCACTCCGTCGGCAAGGTCAGGGAAAAGTCGAGCAGCTCGTCACTCAGTAGCGGAAAACCTACATCCAACCCCGCCAGACGGGTCGTGCCGACGACCTTGGGCAGATCGTTGTCGGCCAGCGTGTATTTCCAGTCGAAGGCGAGCATGTGATTCACCAGACTGGCATCCCCAACCTCGGCCCAGGTAGCGCGCTGCAACTGGCCCGGCCCATGCACGTCGATCCCCTTGAGGAAACCCGGCGTAAACACCTTGTCCATGCCGAGGCGGATCAGCAGGTTGTAGATCTCGAGTCGATCGGGCATCGGAATGGACGCCTGCTCGACGTAGCTCACGCCCTTGCGTACCAAGGGAATGCGCTTCATCCCCGGCAGCGCGGAAATGGGTTCGACGACAGCCGCCCGCAATAACGAGGGAATGGTGTTGTACCAACCGAAAATGCGCTGCGTCGCGTAGCGGGAATTCCCGCCGAACAGTTCGTCACCGCCATCACCGGCCAGCAGCTTGGTGACGCCATCCTCGCGGGCCCGAGTCGCGCAGATCCACGCAGGCACCGCGGAAGAATTGCCGAAGGGCTGGTCGTAGGAACACGCCACCTTCGGAATACCATCGAGCAGATCGTCGGGGGTAACGTAATATTCGTGGTGATCGGTCTTGAAATGGCGCGCTGCGATGCGCGCATATTCCATCTCGTCGTAGCCCTGGGCGTCGAAGCCCATGGAATAGGTCTTGGCCGGCTTGCCGCTGATGCGGCAGAGCATGCCGGAAACCGAGGAGCTGTCGGTTCCGCCGGACAGGAAGGCGCCCGTTCCATCCCCTGTGTACTCCCGCTCGACGGATGCCTGCACGATGTCCAGGAAACGCCCCTTGGCCTGTTCGAGGCTCAGGCCGGGATGCTCATCGAAACGCGGTGTCCAGTAGCGCGCAAGCTGCAGCGCCCCGCCCTTCCAGTCCAGCCGTGAGGCGGGGAGAAGGCGGCGCACCTCGTTGAAGACGGTATCCGGCGACGGGATGACGTGGAAATACAGATAGTTGAAGATCGCCTGGCTGCTCACCGTACGGCTGCGGACAGGAACGCCATTGGCCCGGTCCGACAAGGCCAGGGCGCCCTTCTCCTCTGCGTAGCACCACGGTTCGGTATCGAAACGGTCGTTGAACAAGGTGACCACATTGCGGCGGGTGTCAATCAAGGCGATCGCGAAGCGCCCCCTGATGTCCGCGATGGCCTCACTGCCCCGGCTGGCGAACAGGCCCAGCCAGTGCTCTGCTGAACGGGCATTCCCTCCCTCCACGCTACGCGGACTGCCACGCACGATGCAGACCAGTCCGTCGCGCTCTGCCACGACGGCCGGACGCCGGACGCGCAAGCGCCCCCCCTGCCATTCCCCCACCCACTGGTCGCCATCCTGGCGGAGCACCAGTTCGGCCGCAGGGGTGGCGGCGGTTTCAACGCGCACCTCGATCAAGGACTTGCTATCCAGTTCCGACTCCAATTCGCCGCCTCCAAATGAATTCATTCAAACAACATGCAAACAATATTGTCATTGAAATCCATTACACGGGTATCAACTTTGCCACTGCCAGCATCAACCACTTGCTGCCGGCCTCGGCAAACTTGACCTGGACGCGGGCATCATTACCGCTTCCTTCGGCGGAAACGATGACCCCGTCGCCGAAGCGCGCATGGCGCACGCTCTGGCCGATCGCCAGCCCGCCCAGGTCGCGGGACTTCTGCGGCGGGGGGGGCGGCATGCTCGGCGCGGCCGGCCGCGACGTACCCGGGTTGTAGTAGCGGGTGGATGGCTCGGACACGAAGCTGCGCCGCGGATTGGGCGGCGTCAGCCACTTCAGCAGACCCTCGGGGATCTCCTCCAGAAAGCGCGAGCGCAGGTTGTAGCGCACCTGGCCGTGCAGCATGCGGCTCTGCGTGAAGCTCACGTACAGGCGCTGGCGGGCCCGCGTCACCGCCACGTACATCAGGCGCCGCTCCTCCTCCAGCCCATCCAGTTCGAGCGCGCTGTTCTCATGGGGGAACAGACCTTCCTCCAGGCCGGACAGGAAGACCACGTCGAACTCCAGCCCCTTGGCCGCATGGACGGTCATCAGCTGCACCGCCTCCATGCCCACGTCGGCCTGGTGGTCGCCGGCCTCCAGCGAGGCATGGGCGAGGAACTCGGCCAGCGTCGAGCCGTGCTCCCCCGGCACCTCGCCGGCGCCCAGCTCGGCGCTGAAGTTGGCCGCCGCATTGATCAGTTCGTCCAGGTTCTCCAGACGCTCCTGGCCTTCCTTCTCGGCCTTGTAGTGGGCGCGCAGTCCGGACAGCTCAATCACGTGATCGACCATCTCGTGCAGGCGCAGACTGGCCGTCTCCTGGCGCAGGCGCTCGATCAGCGCTACGAACTGGGCCAGCGCCGCCCCCGGCTTGCCGCTGAGATGCGGCACCGTCTGGTACAACGGGGTGTTCCAGGTGCGCGCCGCATCGCCGAGCACCTCCAGCGAGCGGGCGCCGATGCCGCGGGTCGGGAAATTGACCACCCGCGTGAAGGCCGTGTCGTCGTCCGGATTGGCGATCAGGCGCAGATAGGCCAGCGCGTGCTTCACCTCCTGGCGCTCGAAGAAGCGCAGCCCCCCATACACGCGGTAAGGGATCCCGCTGGAGAACAGCTGGTGCTCCAGCACCCGCGACTGGGCATTGGAGCGGTACAGCAGCGCGATGTCGGCACGGCTCATGCCGTCCCGCACCAGGGACTGGATCTCCTCGACGACCCAGCGTGCCTCGTCGGTATCGGTGAAAGCCTCGTAGACGCGGATCGGCTCGCCGGCGCCGCGGTCGGTCCACAGCTGCTTGCCGAGGCGCTTGCTGTTGTTGGCGATCAGCGCGTTGGCCGCATCGAGGATGTTGCCGTGGGAGCGGTAGTTCTGCTCCAGGCGGATCACGCTACCGACCTTGAAGTCCTTTTCGAAGTCGCGCATGTTGCCGATCTCGGCACCGCGGAAGCGGTAGATCGACTGATCGTCGTCCCCCACGCAGAACAGGCTGGCGCTGCCTTCGCGCCCGCCGTCGGCGAGCAGGCTCAGCCAGCGGTACTGCAGCACGTTGGTGTCCTGGAACTCATCCACCAGGATGTGGCGGAAACGCCCCTGGTAATGGCGGCGGATCGGCTCGTTGCGCTCCAGCAATTCGTAGCTGCGCAGCAACAACTCGGGGAAATCCACAACTCCCTCGCGCTGGCACTGTGCTTCATACTCCATGTAAAGCTCGACACGGCGTCGGGTGTAGTCGTCCCAGGCCTCGACCGCCGCGGGGCGGGTACCCGCCTCCTTCTGGCCGTTGATGAAGTGCTGCAGCTCCTTTGGCGGAAACTTCTCGTCGTCCACGTTGAGGGCCTTCAGCAGGCGTTTGATCGCTGCCAGCTGGTCACCGGAATCGAGGATCTGGAACAACTGCGGCAGGCCTGCATCGCGGTAATGGGCACGCAGCATGCGGTTGCACAGGCCATGGAAGGTGCCGATCCACATCCCGCGGGTATTGACCGGGAACATCGCCGACAGGCGGGTCAGCATCTCCTTGGCAGCCTTGTTGGTGAAGGTCACGGCCAGGATGCCCTGGGGACTGCAGTAACCATTCTGCAGCAGCCAGGCAATGCGCGTGATGAGCACCCGCGTCTTGCCCGAACCGGCGCCGGCAAGGATCAGCGCATGCTGGGGCTCGAGCGTGACGGCAGCGAGTTGTTCGGGATTGAGATTGTCGAGCAGCTGGGACATGGAGCGATACGTAAGGCAGCGAAGGCCGCCATTCTACCGCCCGCCCGAAGCTCAACCGAGGCCCAGGTTTTTTGTGACAAATTACCTCGCCGAAAATGAAAAAAAGACTGCCATACCTTGCGGTCGGAGTCGCAAGCACCTAAACTTGAGTTGTGCAATGCAGCAAACAAGCCGTATCGAGGGCTAACAAAGCTACACAGAATCAGGGAAACGCGCCGTAAAACACCGTTTTGCAGCGCACCACAAAGCCGCCAGCGAGCGGCTGTCAGAAGTAGCCCCGCGTTGTTTGATGCTCCCCATACCGGAGTAACAGCAAATGAAGACACCCAAAACCCTACCCTGGCACGCCCGCAAGGCCGGCGTGTCCGTTGAAAGAGCAGAAGCACTGTGGCGCAAGGCGCTGCGCGAAGCCACCGCCGATACCGGCTGGGTCGGCACGTCCGAATTCTGGGGCGCTGCCGAAGGCCGCTTCCTCGAGCTTCTGAAAGAGGAGCAGAACACCCTCTGCACCCCGCACATGGAAACCTTCATGCGCAGCCAGCACCGCATGGGCCTCTTGCCCTTGCTGGCTGCCGAGCAAATGTTTTCTGCAATGTCCGCCAACTGGCAGCGGTTTTGCGACGAGATGAGCAAGGCAGCCTGAGCGCTGTCAGACGGCCCCCCAGAGGCCGAGCCAACCGGGTTTTTCTCCCTCCTCTCCCTCGTGGAGATTGACGGCGTCTGTCGCAAGGCAGACGCCGCTTTTTTTCGTCATTCCCGCCAGCCTCCATGCCGGGCGTGGCCGGTCGAAAGCCTGCCGCAGGCTGCTGCTATAATCCGGAGCTTTGCATCTGCCCACCGGAGTTTAATGTGCTGATTTCCAACGCCTTTGCCCAGGCCGCACCGGCCGCCGGACAGGATCCCCTGTCCAGCCTCACCGGCGTCCTGCCGCTGATTTTCATGTTCGCGGTACTGTGGTTCCTGATGATCCGCCCGCAGATGAAGCGCGCCAAGGAACATAAGGCCCTGCTCGAAGGTCTGCAGAAGAACGACGAAGTCCTGACCCAGGGCGGCATCGTCGGCAAGGTCGTCGCACTCAGCGACGCCTACGTCACCGTCGAAATCGCCGCCAACACCCAGATCGTCGTGCAGAAGGGCGCCATCAGCGCCGTACTGCCGAAGGGCACCCTGAAGTCGATCTGATCCGGCTGACGGCCGGGCCTGTCCCGGCCGTGCTGATGCGCCGCTGCGCCACCGCGCCTGTCATCTACCCTTTCCGCCCGACCATGAACCGCTACCCCCTCTGGAAAAACCTCCTCATCGGCCTCGTGCTGCTGTGGGGTCTGATCTACACCCTGCCGAACTTCTACGGCGAGGTGCCCGCTGTCCAGGTATCCAGCGGCAAGGCCACCCTCAAGCTGGACACCGCCGCCACCCTCAAGCGCGTGGAAGAAAGCCTCGCCGCAGCCGGGCTCCAGCATGACGGCCTGTTTGCCGACCTCAACAGCGTGCGCATCCGCTTCCATGACACCGACACCCAGCTGAAGGCCAAGGACGCCGTTGAAAAGGCCTTCAACCCCGATGCCAGCGACCCGTCCTACGTCGTCGCCCTCAACCTGCTGTCGGCCAGCCCCCAGTGGCTCACCAGCATCCACGCGCTGCCCATGTACCTGGGCCTCGACCTGCGCGGCGGCGTGCACTTCCTGCTGCAGGTCGACATGAAGGGCGCCGTCACCAAGCGCCTCGACGCCACCACCGGCGACCTGCGCACCCTGCTGCGCGACAAGAACGTTCGCCATATCGGCATCACCCGCGAAGGCCAGAGCGTCGTCGTGCGCTTCCGCGACACCGAGAACCAGTCCCGCGCCAAGGCCGTGATCACTGCCAACACCAACGACCTGCAACTGGTCGAAGGCCAGGACGGCGCCGACTTCAAGCTCACCGCCAACCTCACCCCGCTGGCCCAGAAGACCATCCAGGAATTCGCGATCAAGCAGAACATCAGCACCCTGCACAACCGGATCAACGAACTCGGCGTGGCCGAGCCGGTGATCCAGCAGCAAGGCCTCGACCGCATCGTGGTCCAGTTGCCCGGCGTGCAGGACGTGGCCAAGGCCAAGGACATCCTCGGCCGCACCGCCACCCTCGAAATCCGCATGGTGGACGACACCCCGGGCGCCCTTGAGGCCGCCATGACCGGCGCCGTGCCGGCCGGCACCGAGCTCTACAACGAGCGCGGCGGCCGTCCGCTGCTGGTCAAGAAGCAGGTCGTGCTGACCGGCGAGCGCCTCACCGACGCCCAGCCCGGCTTCGACGGCCAGACCCACGAGCCCGCCGTGCACCTCACGCTGGACGCCGCCGGTGCACGCATCTTCAAGGATGTGACCCGCGAGAACGTCAACAAGCGCATGGCCATCCTGCTCATCGAAAAGGGCAAGGGCGAAGTCGTCACCGCCCCGGTCATCCGTGGCGAAATCGGCGGCGGCCGCGTGCAGATCTCCGGCCGCATGAGCTCCGAAGAGGCCACCGACACCGCGCTGCTGCTGCGTGCCGGCTCCCTGGCCGCCCCGATGGAGATCATCGAGGAACGCACCATCGGCCCGAGCCTCGGCGCCGACAACATCAGCAAGGGCTTCCACTCCACGCTGTGGGGTTTCATCGCCATCGCCGTCTTCATGTGCCTCTACTACATGCTGTTCGGCTTCGTGTCGGTGATCGCGCTGGCCTCCAACCTGCTGCTGCTGGTAGCCCTGCTGTCCCTGCTGCAGGCGACGCTGACGCTGCCCGGCATCGCCGCCATCGCCCTCACGCTAGGTATGGCCATCGACGCCAACGTGCTGATCAACGAGCGCATCCGCGAGGAACTGCGCAACGGCTCCAGCCCGCAGGCGGCCATCCACGCCGGCTACGACCGCGCCTTCGACACCATTCTCGACTCCAACGTCACCACGCTGATCGCCGGCATCGCGCTGCTCATCTTCGGCTCCGGCCCGGTGCGCGGCTTCGCAGTGGTGCACTGCCTGGGCATCATGACCTCCATGTTCAGCGCCATCCTGGTCTCCCGCGGCTTGGTGAATCTGATCTACGGCAAGAAGCGCAAGCTCGAGAAACTGGCCATCGGCCAGGTCTGGAAGCCGGGCGTCTGACGCGTACAGAACACGAAACGGACACGCAAAATGGAATTCTTCCGGATCCACAAAGACATCCCCTTCATGAAGCACGCGCTGGTGTTCAACGTCATTTCGTTGATCACCTTCCTGCTCGCGGTGTTCTTCCTCGCCACCAAGGGGCTGCATTTCAGCGTCGAATTCACCGGCGGCACGCTGATGGAAGTCAGCTACAGCGAACCGCCGGCCCTCGAAAAGCTGCGTGACGCCCTGGCCAAGGAAGGCTACCAGGACGCCCAGGTGCAGAACTTCGGCAGCTCCCGCGACGTGCTGATCCGCCTGCCCAACCGGGACGGCATCGAAACCGGCAAGCTCAGCGAGAAGGTCATCGCCAGCCTCGGCGCCATCGAAGGCCCCAAGCCCGAGCTGCGCCGCGTCGAATTCGTCGGCCCGCAGGTCGGCAAGGAACTCGCCTCCGACGGCGCCATGGCCCTGCTGCTGGTGATCGGCGGCATCGTGCTGTACTTGGCGATGCGCTTCGAATGGCGCTTCGCCGTCTCCGCGATCATCGCCAACCTGCACGACGTCATCATCATCCTGGGCTTCTTCGCGCTGTTCCAGTGGGAATTCTCGCTGCCGGTGCTGGCCGCCACCCTCGCGGTGCTCGGCTACTCGGTCAACGAATCGGTGGTGGTCTTCGACCGGGTGCGCGAAACCTTCAAGAAGAAGCGCGGCCTCACCACCCCGCAGGTGCTTGACCACGCCATCACCAGCACCATCAGCCGGACCATCATCACCCACGGTTCGACCCAGATCATGGTGCTGTCGATGCTGGTCTTCGGCGGCGAGACCCTGTTCTACTTCTCCCTCGCGCTGACCATCGGCATCTGCTTCGGCATCTACTCCTCGGTGCTGGTCGCCAGCCCGCTGGTCATGTGGCTGGGCGTGTCCCGCGAGCAGTTCATGCAGCCCAAGAAGGAAAAGCAGGAAGCCGTCGTCTGATCCACGTGGATCGGAGCATCACCCTGTGGGTGCTGGATCTCGACAGCCCCACCCAAGACTGCGCCCGTGCCTGGTCCCTGCTCGATGCAGGGGAACAGGCACGGGCGCAGCGCTTTATGCGGGAGCGTGACCGCCGCCGCTTCATGCTGCGCCGCGCCGCCTTGCGGGAAATCCTCGCCCGGCACACCGGCCTGGCGCCCCACGCCCTGCCCTTCACCCGCAATCCGTTCGACCGCCCGTCCCTGGCCGGCATCGAACTGGACTTCAACACCTCCCACTGCGACGGCCTCGCCGTCGTCGCCGTCACCCACCACGGACGGGTTGGCATCGATGTGGAGCGCCGGCTGGACGACGCGCTGGATCCCGCCATCCTTCAGCCCCACCTCACCCCGGCCGCCTACACCGCCTTTCTCCACTATCCATCGGCCCGGCAGCGACACGCCTTCTTCGATTGGTGGGCCCGCATCGAAGCCTTCGCCAAGGCGCGCGGAACCGGCATCGTGATGTCACCACCACCGCCCCTCGACGGCAGCGAAGCCGACACCGCCCCCCGCTTGCTACCCGATGACCTGGGCAGGATGCAGACCTGGCATCCGCAAAGCCTGGCACTAGCCCCCACCCACTCAGCCAGCCTGGTGGTTTCCGACGTGGTACGCCCGGTCCACGTCAGGCAATGGCCTGTCGCGGAATAATCCGGCGCGAAGTCAGGCCGGCTGCGGCAGACGCGGCGGCATCAGGAAATCCCGCGGCTGGCGGCGCAGGCGCTGCCACAGGCGCCGCCGCAACTCCTTCAGATCCGACTTAGGCAGATTGTAGGCACGCACCGCCGTCAGCAGCGACAGCGCGAAACTCACCCCCAGGTTGAGCACGAACATCACCGCCACCCCGGCAACCGCCAGGGACAGCAGGCCCGTGCTGAGCTCCACGTCCAGCGCCGACGTGGCGAGGCTGAGGATGCCGGAGTTCAGCGTCACGTGGCGCACATCCAGCGGCAGGCCGAAGAAGCGCCCCAGCACCGGCGTCATGCCGAGCATCAGGCCCAGGGAGATGTTGGTCGCCCAGCCCGACATGTTGCGCGACACGATGCCGGCCAGACGGATCATGCGCAGACGACCGAAACGGTGACCGAGGCGGTGCTCGGCAATCGCCTGCGGCAGGCGGTGATAGACCGCCCAGTTATCCACCCAACCGCCGGCCAGCGCCGCCAGGTACAGGATGCAGCCGGTCAGCGCAGCGTAGAACACCGTGCCGCTGTCCACCGGGCTCAGTGCATGGAACACGTAACTGGCTTCGGCGCGGCTCAGGTAGGAATGGCCGGTGGCCCACTGCCAGGCGGCGTCGAAGGCGTAGGCACCGCAGGCCACCACCACCACGTTGGCGATGGTGGCCGCCAGTTGCGAGCGGCAGATGCAGGCCGCGTAATCGACGATGCGCTCCAGGCGTGCCTCGCCCTTGCTGTCGCGGATGATCGCCGCGAAGGTCGCCGCGGTCATCGCCGGCTGCTTGGTCGCCAGCATCAGGCCGAGCGCCTGCAGCAGCAGGAAGCTGAGCGCATAGTTGAGGCCGGAACCCAGCCCCTCCAGGAACAGTGCCAGACCGGCGCCGGCGATCGCCATCTTCATCGCTGCAGTCGCCACGGTGAGCAATCCGCCACCGGCTGCCGCCACCCAGATATGCCGGTAGTCCTTTGGCGTCTCGGCAATGTAGTGTTCGCCGGTCTCGCCGGCGCGGTCCACGATGCGTCGCTGCAGGCGGCGCAGGTTGCTGCGCACCACGTGCCACAGGCTGGTGCTCTCGTGGGCCGCGAAGGCCAGTTGCTGCAGCAGCGCCAGCGCCGGCGCCGGGCTGCTGCGCCCGGCCTGCATCACCGCGACGATGGCCTCCAGGCGCACCAGGCAGCGCTCCAGCACATCGAGGCCATAGACGATATCGACGCTGATGCCTTCCGCTTCAAGCCGTGTGGAGATCACATGCATCTCGTCCCGGCAGGCGGCCACGCCGGCCGACCAGGCCTCCAGCAGCGGGCCTGGCAGACTCCCGCGCTCCCACGCGCACAGCAGGTTCTCGCCGCTGTCGGCCAGGCGCCGGAACGGCGAGCGGGACACCGGCCCCGGCTGGCTGCGCGTGCGCAGCTTCTGGGACAGGCCCTGGCCCTGCAACCGCGCCAGCAGCAGACGGAAGCCGTCGGCCATGGCCCGCTGCAGCGCCGCCGTCATCGCCGGCTCCTCGGCCGGGAACAAGATATCCACCAGGCGCTGGAAGGACGACGGCTGCAGCCCGCGGACCAGCGTCAGATCCCGCGTCCGCGTGTAACTGCGGCTCATCAGGTGGCCCAGGTCGTGGTCGTCCCGCGGTGACGGAATCAGCCGCGTGGTCAGGCGATCGCCGAATTCGGAGAGAAAGCCCCGGTCACTGGGGATGCCCACTTCGCCGAACAGGTTGGCCCCGTCGGTTTCATCGAGAATCAGGCAAAGGGCGTGGCGGACCGCCTCAGCAAGCTCAGGATGGGCGGCCAGCACGTCCATCAGCACCGCAAAACGCTGGGTGGCAGAACCGTGGACATCTGCGGAATCGATATAGACGTCGTTCCACAGGGCACCACCGGCCAGCCAGCCATTGAGTGCCCGCCAGGCGTCCATACGGTCGGGAAGATCCTCGGCGATCAGCAATGCCCGCAAGTAGATGGCCAGTTTGCGCAGGTCGCGCGGCCCCTGGCGATGATCCGGGAGCACCGCATGGACGTATGCCAGCAGCGCATCGATGGAGGGGGTCTGGGTATTCTGCATATCACGGATGGACCCGGTCCGTGATCATTGGTTCGGCAGGACGGCCTGGAAGCCGCCCTGCCCGCGGGATCAGGCGGCGGCCAGCGCCTCGCCGTAGAGCGCCGAGATCGGCGCCTCAATGATCTCGATGCCGAGACGCGCGCAGAAGCGGCGCTCCTTGGCGGTGGGCTCCTCGATCATCGCCCAGGCGGCCGGACCGGTCGCACAGTCGTAGATGATGTCGCTCATCACCATCCGCTCAGTGTCGCGGTTGAGACGCAGACCGAGGAACAGGTAGCGCTTGCCCACCCGGCGAGCCTTCAGGAAAGGCGGAATGGAGAAGCCCCCCATCAGCTCGGTGATGTAATCCACGTAGTCGGCATCGGAGGCGATGAAGTCCGGCTGCGGCCACGGCGTGCCCATCGGCTTGAAGAGCACCGGCAGCGAGCTGTCCACGCCTTCGTTGCTGACCTCGGCGTACTTCTCGCCGTCGTGCTGATACAGCCGGTAGCGGAAGGCCGTGCCAGCCATGCGGGCGATGCCCACCACCAGGATGTGCGGCGTCTTCGACCACAGACGCTGCAGCTGGGTGTCCCGGTTGATGTCGATCACGTAGTCGGGGTTGAAGCCGGTCAGCCAGCCATGGAAGGCTGAATCGGTCCATTCGTCCGAGCCGTAGGTGGCGATCAGGAATTTGTTCACCGCCGCGCGGCCGCGCTTGAGCTCGACGTTCATCGCCGCCCGCGGGAATTCGTACATCAGCCGCGGCGCCATCGGCTGGCCGTTGTTCATGGCCAGGATGAGGCTGTTGCTGTCGGCCGGGATCGGCTTGCCGGAAACCTTATGGGTGACGTGCGACAGCGCGCCGGCGCCCAGGTAGGGAACGATGTCGCCGGAAGCGAGGCCTGCATGCAAGCTGGCCAGGAGATCGGCGGGAATGGTCTGACTCATGGATGACTCCGTGGGGATGGAGAAGAAGGAGGACAAACGCGGAAATCGCGGCAAGCGCCGCACCGGCCGCTTGCCACGGCCGGCGGACGAACGAGCCGGTGCGAACGGAAATCAGGCATGCAGGGCCATTGCGGGTGGAGCAAAGGCCGCCAGCGGCAGCCCATCCTCGGGGCCGAAGCAGGTCGGGCGGTCATTGCACACCGTGCAGCTCGGCGCCCGGCAGGCATGCACCTCGGCCCGGTCGCACAGCTGCTTGTAGAAGAACTTCTTCCACTTCATGTCGCCGCTGTTCAGACCGTGCAGGACCGGGAAGTGGCTCTGCAGCACCTCACCAAGCATGTGGCGGGACGGCAGGCCCATGTCCTGCCACAGGTGATTGGCCGACATGCAGGCGGTAGACACCGCACAGGCCAGCCACAGGCTGCGCGTGTCGTCCTCGGCCCGGTGGTCCCACAGCAGGGCCAGCAGGTCGGAAAACTCGTCGAGGGAGTTGGACGGGCGCGGCGCCGACTTCTGCATTGCACGCAGGGCCAGGTGGGCATCCCATTCCAGGTAGGGGAATTCGCTCTCCAGCAGCCACGCGAACTCCTCCACGCCCAAGCCGGCGATCGGCGCCGAATACTCGGCCGGGCGCAGCGCAGCGCCGGCGATCACGCCAGCCAGCGCGATGGTGGTCACGTCGGACGGATCGCCGGCTGCAGCGAGGAGTTGCAGGTTCAGATTGGCAGGGCTCGCCATGATGGCCTCCGAAAAGATTGACCTCGAATGCCAGTCTTTACGCAAAGCCCGTGCCATACCCGGAACAGCTTCCCATGCCCCGCCAATGCCGCGCCCGGTGCGGCCTGCCGCTTCTATGTCGGTTGCGGGGCGAGACTCTCCCCCGCGGGCTTCCTGCCAGTTGTCGCATTCACGACAAGCCGTTACTGGACGATTCCGTGCTGATTGTTCCGTCGTGCGAAACCACGCATCCCACGACCTTCCTCAAGAAGACAGTGCGCCCCCCGGAGGCCATCACCTAGAAGGTGGTGACCTGCACCGCGTAAAGGCCGCCGATCACCGCGAACTCGTCCTCGCCCTTCAACATGCCGGGCAGCAGGTGGTTGTAGAAGAAGATCTTGGTCAGCGGGACTTCGGCCTGCAGGATGTAGTCGCCGAACTCGCTGGCCCGCTCGCGGGACGTCGAGAAGGAATTGAGGTTGTTGAGCAGGTAGATGCTGTCGGAACGCCCGTGCCCGGCGATCCGCTCGTGGGCGTCGAGCTTGTTCACGCCGCGGTACAGCGTCAGGTGCGTGCGGTCCGGGTCCGGCCGGTGCAGTTCGTACTGCGTGTAGGCATATAAGAGATCGAGCTGCGCCTCGAGAGCATTGGTGCCATACAGCCCGGCCGAGCGGGCCTCCAGGTAGCGCCAGTAGACCTCGCTGCCGGTGTCGGCCAACGAGCCCCGGTGGTAGCGCGGCGTCAGCCCGAAGCGCGACTCCACCCAGCCCTTCAGCACCGCCGCCTCGCGGCCATCCGCGTCAAAGGCCCAGCCGCGCACCACGCGCTGGTAATTGCTGTTGCCGCGCGCCGGCGCGCGGTTGCGGCACGGCGCCAGGCGCCCGAAGTCCGGACTCAGCCCGGCCTCCTCCAGCGCCTCCAGGCGAAAGCTCACCACCATGTAGTCAACGAAACGCTGGGCCCGCCGGGCCACGTCGGGCAGCCCATCGAGCATCTCGAACAGGCTGCGGTGCAGTTCCCACACCCCGTCGATGACCAGCGGCGCCGGATTCCGCTGGTAGGTCAGGCCACCGATGATCGCCGCCGGCAGGTTGCAGCGGTTGATCGGCAGACGCGCGCCCCTCGGCAAAGCCGGCACGCTTTCCTCCCCTTTCACTCCGACGACATCCTCCAAGCTGTGAAACTCCCTACAAAGCGTGGGGTCTTGTCGCATCCCACACGCGACAACAGCACCCTACAAAAATCATTTAACAGAATAAATTCAATAACTTGAATAAACAATCAGGACATGGCACAGCGCTTGCGATTAGGTAATCACACGAGGCATAGGGTCTCGTCGGATTGATAAACCCAAGGAGAATCGAAATGGCACTGCGTCAATGCGCCATCTACGGCAAGGGCGGTATCGGTAAGTCTACTACCACCCAGAACCTGGTAGCGGCTCTGGCCGAAATGGGCAAGAAGGTCATGATCGTCGGCTGCGACCCGAAGGCTGACTCCACCCGCCTGATCCTGCACTCGAAGGCCCAGACCTCCGTCATGGCCCTGGCTGCTGAAGCCGGCTCCGTCGAAGACCTCGAACTCGAAGACGTCCTGTCCGTCGGTTACGGCGGCGTCAAGTGCGTCGAATCCGGTGGCCCGGAACCCGGCGTCGGCTGCGCTGGCCGTGGTGTTATCACCGCCATCAACTTCCTGGAAGAAGAAGGCGCTTACGACGAAGACCTGGACTTCGTGTTCTACGACGTGCTCGGCGACGTGGTGTGTGGCGGCTTCGCCATGCCCATCCGCGAGAACAAGGCCCAGGAAATCTACATCGTCTGCTCCGGCGAAATGATGGCCATGTACGCCGCCAACAACATCGCCAAAGGCATCGTGAAGTACGCCAACTCCGGTGGCGTGCGTCTGGCCGGCCTGATCTGCAACAGCCGTAACACCGACCGCGAAGACGAACTGATCATCGCCCTGGCCGAGCGCCTGGGCACCCAGATGATCCACTTCGTGCCGCGTGACAACGCTGTGCAGCACGCTGAAATCCGTCGTATGACCGTGATCGAATACGACCCCACCCACAAGCAAGCCGACGAGTACCGCACTCTGGCTCGCAAGGTGTTCGAGAACAAGAAGTTCGTGATCCCGACCCCGATCGAAATGGAAGAGCTGGAAGAGCTGCTGATGGAATTCGGCATCATGGAGCAGGAAGACGAGTCCATCGTCGGCAAGACTGCCTCCGAACTGGCCGCCTGATCAGCGCGCTACGCCGTACCTTGGTGCCGGCTGCGCCCGGCCGGCACCTTCTCCGCCAACCTGATTTCGTCGCCGCAGATTAGCGGGACGCAAAAGGAGCAACACCATGGCTGCGCTTACGCGTGAAGAAACCGAAGCCCTCATCCAGGAGGTGCTGGAGGTTTACCCCGAAAAGGCCAAGAAGGATCGTACGAAGCACCTCGCGGTGAACGATCACGAGGCCAATGCCAAGAAGTGCATCACCTCCAACCGCAAGTCCCTGCCCGGCGTGATGACCATCCGCGGCTGTGCCTATGCCGGTTCCAAGGGCGTGGTGTGGGGTCCGATCAAGGACATGATCCACATCTCCCACGGCCCCGTCGGCTGCGGCCAGTACTCCCGTGCCGGTCGTCGCAACTACTACGTCGGTGTCACCGGGATCAACGCCTTCGGTGAAATGAACTTCACCTCCGACTTCCAGGAACGCGACATCGTCTTCGGCGGCGACAAAAAGCTGGCCAAGCTGATCGACGAAATCGAAGAACTGTTCCCGCTGAACAAGGGCATCTCCGTGCAGTCCGAGTGCCCGATCGGCCTGATCGGCGACGACATCGAAGCCGTTTCCAAGAAGGCTACCGCCAAGTTCGGCAAGACCGTCGTGCCGGTGCGCTGCGAAGGCTTCCGCGGTGTTTCCCAGTCCCTCGGCCACCACATCGCCAACGACGCGATCCGTGACTGGGTGATCGGCAACCGTGACGCCAAGGAATTCGCCTCCACCCCGTACGACGTGGCCATCATCGGCGACTACAACATCGGTGGTGACGCCTGGTCGTCCCGTATCCTCCTCGAGGAAATGGGCCTGCGCGTGGTCGCCCAGTGGTCCGGCGACGGCACCCTGGCCGAAATGGAGAACACCCCGAAGGTCAAGCTGAACCTCCTCCACTGCTACCGCTCGATGAACTACATCAGCCGTCACATGGAAGAGAAGTACGGGATTCCCTGGGTCGAGTACAACTTCTTCGGCCCGACCAAGGTCGAGGAATCCCTGCGCAAGATCGCCACCTACTTCGATGACACCATCAAAGAAGGCGCCGAGCGCGTGATCGCCAAGTACAAGGCCATGATGGACGCCGTCATCGCCAAGTACCGTCCGCGCCTCGAAGGCAAGAAGGTCATGCTGTACGTGGGCGGCCTGCGTCCCCGTCACGTGATCGGCGCGTACGAAGACCTGGGCATGGAAGTGGTCGGCACCGGCTACGAATTCGCCCACAACGACGACTACGAGCGCACCGTCAAGGAAATGGGCAACGCGACCCTGCTGTACGACGACGTGACCGGCTTCGAATTCGAAGAGTTCGTCAAGAAGGTCAAGCCCGACCTCGTCGGCTCCGGCATCAAGGAAAAGTTCATCTTCCAGAAGATGGGCATCCCCTTCCGTCAGATGCACTCCTGGGATTACTCGGGCCCCTACCACGGTTACGACGGTTTCGCGATCTTCGCCCGTGACATGGACATGACCCTGAACAACCCCTGCTGGAAGACGCAGACCCCGCCGTGGAAGAAGAACGACGACGCAGCCCCGCTGGCTGCCGCCGCCTGATTCCGTAGCAAGTCTGCTGCATCCGCCCTGCCCTTGCGGCGGGGCGACGCAAGCCCCATGCGGGTGACGACCCCTGTCGCCACCCACCTTTCCGACCTGTTGCCTGGGTCCGCAGATTGGCGGCCGGGCTGGGAGACGAGAAATGCAAGAAGTCGACGACATCAAGCCGTGCTATCCCCTGTTCCGCAACGACGAGTACAAGGACGTCCTGAAGCGGAAGAAGGATGACTACGAAGAAGGCCACGAAACCTCCAAGGTTGACGAAGCCTTCAAGTGGTCCACCACCGCCGAATACCAGGAACTCAACTTCAAGCGCGAAGCCCTGACGGTCAACCCCGCCAAGGCCTGCCAACCCCTCGGCGCCGTGCTGTGTGCCCTGGGCTTCGAAAAGACCATGCCGTATGTCCATGGTTCGCAGGGCTGCGTGGCCTACTTCCGCACCTACTTCAACCGTCATTTCCGCGAGCCGGTCTCCTGCGTGTCCGACTCCATGACGGAAGATGCAGCCGTGTTCGGTGGCCAGAAGAACATGTTCGACGGTCTCGCCAACGCCAAGGCGATCTACAAGCCGACCATGATCGCCGTATCCACCACCTGCATGGCCGAGGTGATCGGTGACGACCTCAACGCGTTCATCAACAACGCCAAGAAGGAAGGTCACCTGGAGCAGGAATACCCGGTCCCCTTCGCGCACACCCCGTCCTTCGTCGGCAGCCACACCACCGGCTGGGACAACATGTTCGAAGGCATCGCGCGTTACTTCACCCTCAACGCCATGGACGACAAGGTTGTCGGTTCCAGCCAGAAGGTGAACTTCGTGCCGGGCTTCGAGACCTACCTCGGCAACTATCGTGTCATCAAGCGCATGATGGGTGAAATGGGTGTCGACGCGACCCTGCTGTCCGACCCCACCGAAGTGCTCGATACCCCGTCCGACGGCAAGTTCCGCATGTATGAAGGCGGCACCACCATCGACGAGGTCAAGACCGCGCCGAACGCCATCACCACGGTTCTGCTCCAGCCGATGCAGCTGGAAAAGACCAAGAAGTTCGTCGAGAACACCTGGAAGCACGACGTCCCCAAGCTCAACATCCCGATGGGCCTGGACTGGACCGACGAATTCCTGATGAAGATCTCGGAAGTCACCGGCAAGCCGATCCCCGCCAGCCTCGAGCTGGAGCGCGGCCGCCTGGTGGACATGATGGGCGACTCCCACACCTGGCTGCACGGCAAGAAGTTCGCGCTGTATGGCGATCCGGACTTCACCCTGGGCCTGACCAAGTTCCTGATGGAATGCGGTGCCGAGCCGACCCACATCCTGTCCAACAACGGCTCGAAGAAGTGGGCCAAGGCCATCGACAAGCTGCTCGCCAGCTCGCCGTACGGCATCCACGGCAAGGCCTACCCCGGCTGCGATCTGTGGCACATGCGCAGCCTGGTCTTCACCGACAAGCCTGACTTCCTGATCGGCAACTCCTACGCCAAGTACATCCAGCGCGACACCCTGCACAAGGGCAAGGAGTTCGAAGTTCCGGTGATCCGCCTCGGCTTCCCGATCTTCGACCGTCACCACCTGCATCGCATGACCACCCTCGGTTACGAAGGTGCCATGTACATGCTCACCACCCTGGTGAACGCGGTGATGGAGCGTCTCGACGAAGAAACCCGCGGCATGGGTACCACCGACTACAACCACGATCTGGTTCGTTAATCGGCATCCCCGCAAGCCCCCGTCCCCGGACGGGGGCTTCGGCACGAACAGAAGGAGTACACCGACATGGCGAACATCATGATCCGGCGCAGCGACAACGGCTCGTTGTCGTTCTACCTGCCCAAGAAAGACTTGGAAGACGACATCGTCTCCCTCGAATTCGACACCCCCGAGCGCTGGGGCGGCGAGCTCGTCCTGAAGGACGGCAGCCGCTGGTACTTCGATCCTCTCGAAACCCAGCCGCGCCTGCCGATCACGGTCAAGGCCAAGCGGGTGGGTGGCGAAGACGACTGATCTCGCCGCGACGGAACCTCCCCAGCACGGATCGCGCAGCCATGGCCATGGAGATCAGACAAGCCCTGTGTGTCTTTTGCGCCGACTGCGAAACCGTCTGCCCGACCCATTCGATCCAGGCGTCGGGCGGGATGGTCCTGATCAACCAGGATAGCTGCACCGAATGCGAGGGGCATTTCGACGAGCCCCAGTGCGTCTCGGTGTGTCCGACGGACGGCTGCATCGTGCCCGCGCCCTGAACACGGCCGGCACGACCTAGCCCAAGGAGCGCAACCATGAGTGAAACCGCCCCCCTCACCCGCGAGATCGCCCTGCGACTCGCCCTGGCAGTCCGCGAAATGCCCGAACTCGACCTGCGCGGCTTCATTGGCGTGGTCTCCGAAAGGCTCGGCCTGCCCCTCACCGCCGACAAGCTCGGCGGCGTCACCGTTGCCGACCTGAACCTGTGGCTGGCCGGCGAAGACGGCAAGACCACCGTCGACAAGGAAGCCATCAAACGCGCCGTCCGCTTCCTGTGGGGCGAAGGCGTCGATGACGGCCTTCCCAAACCGCAGCCCTACGCCGACGGCGACCTGCCCAACAGCCTGCGCGTCGCGATGGCCTCCAACCATGGCGAACTGGCCGACGGCCACTTCGGCTCCTGCCAGCGCTTCCTGATCTACCAGGTCAGCACCACCGACAGCCGGCTGGTGGCCGTCCGCGGCACCGCCGAGGCCGACGCCGAAGAGGACAAGAACGTCGCCCGCTCGGCGCTGATCGCCGATTGCCAGCTGGTCTACGTCCAATCCATCGGCGGCCCCGCCGCGGCCAAGGTCGTGCGCGCCGGCGTCCA
Source organism: Zoogloea sp. GDB6 (assembly GCF_056724105.1). NCBI lineage: Bacteria > Pseudomonadati > Pseudomonadota > Betaproteobacteria > Rhodocyclales > Zoogloeaceae > Zoogloea > Zoogloea sp. GDB6. The sequence continues at coordinate 3,986,932 of NZ_CM161497.1, forward strand.
TCCGGTCAAGTGGCCGGCCGGCGGCCCGGCGGACAACGCCCTCGCCAAGCTGCAGACCGCCATGCTCGCCCCGCCGCCCTGGCTGGCCCGCGTGATGGGCGTGGAACCGGCATCCCTGGCACGCTTTGCCGAGGACACCGAGGTGGAGGAGGCCGAATCATGAACGCCCCCAACGCCCTGCCCCCGCGCCCGCAGATCACCCCCGAGCTGGCCCGTGAGCTGGCCGGCCGGGTCAAGGCCCACAATGGCTCCACCGAAATGCTTGCCGTCATGCGCGTCGAGCACCCGGGTCTGCGCCTGCTGATCTGCAACGAGGACGACATCCCGGCCCGCATGCCGACCTGGCTCCAACACGACGGCGTCGCCATGTACCTGCTGGATGCCACCGAGCACTGCGTGTCCCTCACCACCAATGAGGATCGCGCCTGCGGCATCGTGTTCACCCTGCTGTCCGGCGACGATGACTGACAGGGGCGCCCATGGCCTGCGCGTGGTGGCGGCCGACTGTGCCGGCTGCCACCACGCCGATCTCCTCGCCGCCGGCCAATGCACGCCCGGCGACCGCTGCGTGGTGGCGATGAGCGGCCGCCAGATCGACCGCTTCTTCCGCGCCAACCCGGCCGAGGCCGAGGCCTACCTGGGCGACGGCTTCTGGGAGCGCCGCGCCATTGCGGCCCGCTACGCGCCACTGGAAACCATCGACCACCTGATGCACGACGCCGACGAGGTCGTGCGCCGCGTGGTCGCCGGCCGCATCCCCGATGAACGCCTGCCCGAGCTGATCCACGATCCCGACCGGGACGTCCGCGCCATCGCCGTCCAGCGCATGCCCGCCGAACAGCTCGAATGGGCGCTGAAAGACATCGACTACCTGGTGCGCATGTTCGCAGTCCGCAAGGTCTCCCACGGCCTGCTGCGGCCGCTGATCCACGACCCCGAGCGGGAAGTCCGCAAGGCCGTTGCCAGCCGCCTGCCGCCCTTCGCGCTGAGCTGCTACGCCGACGACAGCGAGGCGGAAGTCCGCCGCATCGCCGCCGGGCGCATGCTGCCGCCGGATGCGGCGAAAATGCTGGCCGACCCCGACTGGTCGGTACGCCTCGCCGCGGTCGCCCAGGCACCGCTGGATGCCATCAGGGATCTGCTCGACAGCGAAATCGACGAGGAAGTCCTGCGCGCAAGCCAGGAACGCCTGAGCAGCGCCGAGAAACAGGTCGGCTGAAGCCGGCACAGCCGGCGGGGCGACGGGCTCGCCCCCGACACGGCCCACATCCACTGCCGCCGCGAGGCCGGCCTGGGCTACCATCGCCCGATGCTGCCCATCCTCTTCCAGGACGAACACCTCGTCGCCATCCACAAGCCCGCCGGGCTGCTGGTCCACCGTAGCGAACTGGACCGCCACGAAACCCGCTTCGCCGTGCAGTTGCTGCGCGACCAGCTCGGCCGCCACGTTTATCCCGCCCACCGCCTCGACCGCGGCACCTCCGGCGTGCTGCTGTTCGCGCTGGACAGGGACACCGCCCGCGCCCTCGGCACCCAGTTCGAAAGCCAGGCGGTCCTCAAAACTTACCTGGCCGTCGTACGCGGCCATCCGCCCGTGGCCGGACGTATCGACCACCCGCTGTCGCGGCGCCGCGACGACAAGGAATGGGTCGGCGAACGCAGCTCGGACGAAGCCCAGCCGGCCGTCACCGACTTCCGCCGCCTGGCCGTCTGCGAGCTGCCGCACCAGGTGGACCGCTATCCGACCAGCCGCTACGCGCTGCTCGAACTGACGCCCCACACCGGCCGCCGCCACCAGATCCGCCGCCATCTGAAGCACATCGCCCACCCCATCATCGGCGACTCGACCTTCGGCAAGGGCCGTCACAACCGGCTGTTCCAGCAGCTCTTCGCCTGCCAGCGCATGCTGCTGGCGTGCACGCGCCTGCAGCTGACGCATCCCCATTCCGGCCAGCCCCTCGACCTGCTCGCGGCGCCCGACGGCGAATTCGCCGCGCTGCTGAACGCGCTGCAATGGTCGGACGCGCTGCCCGCCCCGCTGATCCTTCCGACGCCGTCCGGCATGCACTCGTCTTAACCCGTTTTTACCCCGCTCCAACAGGCCTTAACGGCCGCTCTTCCTACACTCCGCGGCAATCCGGCCCAGCCGGAAGCCCTTCCCCCGCGCGGAGCGAACCATGGAAAAGCACGATCACCACCTCATCCACGACCTCGAAACCCTGCTCAAGGCCAACGCCGACCGGCGCCGTCGCCCCGCTGCCGCTGGCCGGCTGCGGCGGAGGCGGTGGCAGCTCCGCCAGCTTCGGCAGCATCTCCACCACGACGGCCTCCAGCAGCGCAATCACGTCGAGCGTCAGCAGTTGTTCGGTGATCCCCGAGGAGACCGCCGGCCCCTACCCCGGCGACGGCTCCAACTACAACAGCAACGGCGTTGCCAACGCGCTCAGCCTGTCGGGCATCGTGCGCAGCGACATCCGCTCCAGTATTGCCGGCGCCAGCGGCGTGGCGGCGGGCATTCCGCTCATCCTGACGCTGCAGTTGGTGAACACGGCGGGCAGCTGCGCCAGCCTGTCCGGCTACGCGATCTACCTGTGGCACTGCACCCGTGATGGCCTGTATTCCCTCTACAGCACCGGCATCACCGGCGAGAACTACCTGCGCGGCGTGCAGGAAACCGACAGCGACGGCAAGGTCACCTTCCTGACGATCTTCCCCGGCTGCTACCTCGGGCGCGTCCCCCACATCCATTTCGAGATCTATCCGAGTCTCGCCAAGGCCACCGCCTATGGCAACAAGCTCAAGACCTCCCAGCTGACCTTCCCGACCGCCACCTGCCAAGAGGTGTACGCCACCAGCGGCTACTCGAGCAGCGCCAGCAACCTGAGCGCCATCAGCCTCGCCACCGACAACGTCTTCAGCGACGGCTACAGCCTCCAGATGGCCTCCATCAGCGGCTCAGTGAGCAACGGCTATTCCGCATCCCTCACCGTCGGCATATCCGCGTAAACCTTCCCTGCCGGAGGTTGCGATCGGTGTGGATCGCACCCCTGCGTCATCGCGGCGCTTTATCCCGTAACAGAGGCCAGCTAAGATTGTCGGTCTTTTGTGCGACGCACCCGATGAACCTGTCCGAACGCCTCGACCTGTCCCGCCTGCCCTGGCCGCGCGCCGCCCGCTTCGTCACACCCCTCGTCTGGGGTGTCGCGCTGGCTTTGTCCGCCTGGGTGGCGGCCGACCTGTTCTGGCGTTTCAGCGCACCGCGCGCGCCGGCCCTGCCCGTCGCCATCGTGGCCGATCCGCAGGCCGCCGCCCAGGCCATCGCCAGCCGGCACCTGATGGGCCAGTCCGGCAGCGGTCCGGCCGTGATCGCCGCTCCGGTCGGCCGCTATACGCTGCAGGCCGTCGTCACCGGCAGCGACGGCCGCCCCGGCTGGGCGGTGATCGCCATCGACGGCGGTGCCCAGCAGGGCTTCGTCGAGGGCCAGGAGATCCAGTCCGGAGTCACGCTGGCCAGCGTCGGCCGGGACAGCATCGAAGTATCCACCGGCGGCGCCCGCCAGACCATCAAGCTCGTCGAACGCGGCGCGGCCGCGCCGGGTAGCGATGCCCAAGCCACACCGCCAGCGGCAATCATGCCTCCGCCCGCGGTCTTCCAGGCCCCTACACCGGCCAATGGCACCGACGCGCCCGCGCAAACCCCATTCCCCGCCGGCTTCCCGGCGCAACCTGTCAGCAACCAATGAAACCAGCCCGCCGTCGCTCCGGGGTCACCCGGCGCGTTCTCGCCGCCTGCCTCGCCTCCACCGTCGCCACAACCCTGGCCCTGCCGGCACCGCTGGCCTTCGCGGCCGACAACGGCACCACCGCCAGCGGCGAGCCGGTGTCCCTCAACTTCGTGAATGCCGACATCGGCGCGGTGATCCAGGCCATCTCCAAGATCTCCGGGCGCAACTTCATCGTCGACCCGCGCGTCAAGGGCACCCTCAACATCGTCACCGCGCGTCCGGTGGCCCGCAACCTGACCTACTCGATCCTGCTGTCCGCGCTACGCCTGCAGGGCTATGCGGCGGTCGAAGGCCAGGGCGTCACCAAGATCGTGCCGGAAGCCGACGCCAAGCTGCACGCGGTGCCGGTCGGCAAGGGCGCGGGTGCCGGCGGTGGCGACCGCCTGACCACCCAGGTCTTCAACCTGAAGAACGAATCGGCCGCCCAGCTGGTGCCGGTGATCCGCCCGCTGGTGTCGCCGAACAACACGGTTACGGCCTATCCCGGCAACAACTCGCTGGTGGTTACCGACTACGCCGAGAACATCGGCCGCATCGCGCAGATCATCGAATCCATCGATGTACCCCAGGGTGACATGCGCGTGATGCCGCTCAAGCACGCCTCGGCCCTCGACCTGGCCCAGACCGTCACCCGCCTGCTCAACGACGGCGCCAGCGGCATTGCGGCCACCGCGCCGGGCACCGGCGGCGACGCCAGCCAGCGCGTTACGGTGATCGGCGATCCGCGCACCAACAGCCTGCTGATCCGCTCCGACAACCCATCGAAGATCAACGCCGTACGCCAGCTGGTCGCCAACCTGGACCAGCCCGGTGCCGCCGGCAACATCCACGTCGTGCACCTGAAGAACGCCGAAGCCGTGAAGGTCGCCCAGACCCTGCGCGCGGTGGTGTCCGGCGAAGCCGGCTCCACCACCGGTACGGGCACCGGCAACCAGAGCAGCAGCTTCGCCCCGACCGCGAACACCACCGGCTCGACCGGCAGCTCGTCCACGAGCAACACCAGCACGATGGGCACGACGCCGTCCTTCAGCAACAGCAGCACGAACAACAGCGGCACCGGCAACGGCTTCATTCAGGCCGACCCGATGACCAACTCGCTGATCATCACTGCGCCGGACGCCATCTACAACAATATCCGCAAGGTCATCGACGAACTCGACAAGCGCCGCGCGCAGGTCTACGTGGAAGCGCTGATCACCGAAGTCAGCACCGACAAGGCCGCCGAGATCGGCATCCAGTGGCAGGCCGGCAAGGTCGGCTCCACCGGCGCATACGGCGGGACCAGCTTCAGCTCGAGCGGCAACAACCTCCTCACGCTGGCCGCCGGCCTGGCTTCCAGTTCATCGGCGACGCTGCCCGGCAACGGCCTCAACCTGGTCCTTGGCGGCGGCACAATCACCGTCGGCGGCAAGCAGATCGCCAACCTGAACATGCTGGCCCACTTCCTCGAGTCGGATACCAAGGCCAACATCCTGTCCACACCCAACCTGGTGACCCTCGACAACGAGGAAGCCAAGATCGTCGTCGGCAGCAACGTGCCCTTCGTCACTGGCTCCTACGCCACCACCGGCGGCACCACCACCAACCCGTTCACCACCGTCGAGCGCAAGGACGTTGGCCTCACGCTGAAGGTCAAGCCGCAGATCTCCGAAGGCGGCACCGTGCGCCTGCAGATCTACCAGGAAGCCTCGGCGATCATCGCCTCCACCGCGTCGGCCACCAACGGCCCGTCCACCACCAAGCGCTCCATCGAATCCACCGTGCTGGTGGACGACGGCGCGGTGATCGCCCTCGGCGGCCTGGTGGAAGACACCTACAACGGCGGTGTCGAGAAGGTGCCCGTGCTCGGCGACCTGCCCTACGTGGGCAGCCTGTTCCGCTACACCACCCGCAGCCGCGGCAAGACCAACCTGATCGTCTTCCTGCGTCCGGTGATCCTGCGTGACGCGGCCAGCATCCAGGGCATCTCGTCGGACCGCTACAACTACATCATCGGCCAGCAGCGCAACATCGACCGCAGCGACGCGCTGATGCGCAGCGAGCCGAGCGCCCCCGAGCTGCCGCCGCCGGGCAGCCCGGCACCGACCGTGCCCTTCTACCGCATCCCCGAACCGGCCGCCGCCGCCCCGGCCCAGACCGCGCCGCAAACTCCATGAGCGCCCCGTCGCTGCCCTATGCCTTCGCCAAGGCCCACGGCATCCTCGTCGCCGCCCACGGTGGCGAGCACGCCGACCTGATTCTCCGCGAAGGCGCCGATCTCGCCGCCGTCGCCGAAGTACGCCGCAGCCTCGGCGTACCGCTGCGCATCGAGACCCTGCCCCGCGCCGGCTTCGAGGCCCGCCTCGCCGAAGCCTATTCCGGCGCCGACGACAATGCCGCCGAAGTGGTCGCCGACGTGGGCCAGGAAGTGGACCTGACCCAGCTGATGACCGAGCTGCCGGCCGTCGAGGACCTGCTGGAAACCCAGGACGACGCGCCGATCATCCGCATGATCAACGCGCTGCTGACCCAGGCCGTGCGCCAGGCCGCCAGCGACATCCACATCGAACCCTACGAGCGCCACTCGGTGGTGCGCTTCCGCCGCGACGGCGTGCTGGTGGACGTGGCCCAGCCCCACCGCGCGCTGCACGCCGCGATGGCCTCGCGTATCAAGATCATGGCCAGCCTCGACATCGCCGAGAAGCGCCTGCCCCAGGACGGCCGCATCGCCCTGCGCCTGGCCGGCCGCCAGGTGGACGTGCGGGTATCCACGCTGCCCACCACCCACGGCGAACGCATCGTGCTGCGCCTGCTCGACAAGGGCAACGGCCAGCGCAGCCTCGACAGCCTCGGCATGGCCGCCGACACCGTCGATCCCTTCGCCAAGCTGCTCGCCGAACCCCACGGCATCCTGCTCGTCACCGGCCCCACCGGCTCCGGCAAGAGCACCACGCTGTACGCGGCGCTACAGAGCATGGACGCCCACAGCCTCAACATCGTCACCGTCGAGGACCCGGTCGAATACGACCTGCCCGGCGTCGGCCAGATCCAGGTCAACAGCCGCATCGATCTCAGCTTCGCGCGGGCCCTGCGGGCGATCCTCCGGCAGGACCCGGATGTCATCATGATCGGCGAGATCCGCGACCTGGAGACCGCCCAGATCGCCGTGCAGGCCAGCCTCACCGGCCACCTGGTGCTGGCCACGCTGCACACCAACGACGCCGCCTCGGCGGTCACCCGCCTGGTGGACATGGGCGTCGAGCCTTTCCTGCTGGCGTCCACGCTGCGCGGCGTGCTGGCCCAGCGCCTGGTACGCAAGCTGTGCCCGGTCTGCCGCACATCGGAACCAACCGCGGCGGCCGACCGCGCCCTGCTCGGCAGCCATGCTCCGGCCCAGCTGTGGCACGCCCCCGGCTGCCCGGAGTGTTCACGCACTGGCTACTCGGGGCGCAGCGGCATCTATGAGCTGATCGTCGTCGACGACGCCTTCCAGCGCCTCATCCACACCGGCGCCGACGAAGCCGCGCTGCGCGCCCACGCCCTCGCCCACGGCACCCGCAGCCTGCGCGATGACGGCCTGCGCCTGCTCGCAGGCGGCCAGACCTCGGCCGAAGAGCTGCTCCGCGTGACCCGCGAATGACCGCTTTCCGCTACCGTGCCCTCGACGCTGCCGGCAAGGAATCCGCCGGCGTCCTCGAAGCCGACACCGGCAAGGCCGCCCGTGGCCTGCTGCGCGAGCGCGGCCTGTTTCCGCTGGAAGTCGCCTCGGTGGCCCAGGGCAGCGGTGGCGCCAAAGTCGCACGGCGCAAGCTGAAGGATGCCGACCTCACGCTACTGACCCGCCAGTGGGCCACGCTGCTGGCCTCCGGCCTGACCGTCGAACAGGCGCTGGCGGCTCTTATCGAGCAGGCCGAAACCGAGACCACGCGTCAGCTGCTGGCCGGCGTGCGTTCCGAGATCCTCTCCGGCTACAGCCTGCGCGCCGCGCTGGACCGCTTCCCGCAGGCCTTCTCGACGCTCTATCGCGCCTCGGTGGCGGCCGGCGAGAAATCCGGCGAGCTGGCCAAGGTAATGACCGAACTGGCCGACTACCTGGACCGCAGCAACGCGCTGCGTACCAAGACCCTGCAAGCCCTGCTCTACCCGGCCATCGTCGCCAGCGTGGCGCTGATGGTCATCATCGGTCTGATGACCTACGTGGTGCCGCAGGTGGTGTCCGTCTTCCAGCAAAGCAAGCAGACGCTGCCGCTGCTCACCCGCAGCCTGATCGTCGTCAGCGCCGTGCTGCGGGAATGGGGCTGGCTGATGATCCTGGCCATCATCGGCGCCATCCTCGCTGCCCGCGGCGCGCTGCGCGACACCGCCGTCAAGCGCCGCTGGGACGCCTGGCTGCTGCGCCTGCCGGTGCTCGGCCGCCATCTGCGGACCCTCGACGCGACCCGTTTCGCCAGCACCCTGTCGATCCTCGCCGGCAGCGGCGTGCCGCTGCTCGCCGCGCTGGACGCCGGCCGCCAGGTGATCAGCCGCCTGCCGCTGGCCGACGCGGTAGGCGTCGCCGCCGAACGCGTCCGCGAGGGCCAGCCCCTGTCCCGCGCGCTGGGCGCCAGCCGCCAGTTTCCGCCGCTCTTGATCCACATGCTGGCCAACGGTGAAGCCACCGGCCGCATCGACGAACTCCTCGACCGCGCCGCCCGCCTGCAGCAGGCCGAGCTCGAGAACCGCACCGCCACGCTCACGGCCTTGCTGGAGCCGATCCTGCTGCTGCTGATGGGTGGCTTCGTGCTGCTCATCGTGATGGCAGTGATGCAGCCGATCATCGAAATCAACACCCTGATGAAATAAGGACGTACCAATGCTCAATCGCCTCCGCCGCAGCCGCGGCTTCACCCTCATCGAAGTGATGGTCGTCATCGTCATCCTCGGCGTGCTCGCCGCGCTGGTGGTGCCGAAGGTCATGAGCCGCCCCGACGAAGCCCGCGTCGTCGCCGCCAAGCAGGACATCTCGGCGATCATGCAGGCCCTCAAGCTGTACAAGCTCGACAACCGCCGCTACCCCACCGCCGAGCAGGGCCTGCAGGCCCTCGTCGTCAAGCCGACCACTGCACCGGTGCCAGAGAACTGGAAGGCCTACCTCGACAAGCTGCCGATGGACCCCTGGGGCAAGCCCTACCAGTACGTGGTCCCCGGCCTGAAGGGCGACGTGGATGTGATGAGCTTCGGTGCCGACGGCGTGTCCGGCGGCGAAGGCTTCGACGCGGACATCGGCTCCTGGAGCCTGTGATCAAGATGCCCCCCGCGACCGTGGCCACGCCCCGGCTGGGGGGCCTCCGCGGCCACGCCGGCTTCACCCTCATCGAAGTGATGGTGGTGCTGGTCATCATGGGCGTCATGGCCACCGGCATCAGCCTGGGGCTGGACAGCCTGCGCGGGCGCGACGCCGATCAGGCCCTGCGGCGGCTGCGCCTGGTGCTGGAGGCCACCGCCGACCGGGCGGCGGTCCGCGGCCGCCCGATCGTCATCGAATTCCTGCCGGACGGCTACCGTTTCTCGGGCCTCGACCCGGACGACAACTGGCGTCCTCTCAACGACCCGCCGGTATTCACCGAGAAGACGCTACCCGACGGCCTGTACTGGTCCGGGCTGCGCATCGACGGCCAGCCGGAAGCCACCACGCCACGCCTGCAGTTCGGCACCCAGGCACCGGAATACGAACTGCGCGTCGCCACCCCGAGCGGCGAAGCCCGCCTCATCGGCAAGGCCAACGGCGACGTGATCCTGGCTCTGCCGGGTCGCAACGCATGATGCGCGCAGGTGCCCGCCGGACGGGCGGCTTCACGCTGCTCGAGACCCTTGTCGCGCTGGCCATCCTGGCCATTGCGCTGACCGCCGCCTTCCGCGCAATGGGCGTCACCGCCCAGTCCTCCGCTGAGCTGCGCGAACGCCTTGTCGGCGACTGGATCGCCGAGAACCGTCTGGCCGAACTGCGCGCCACCCAAGCCTGGCCCAACGCCGGCACCAACGAAGGCACGGCCGATCAGGCCGGGCGCAGCTACCGCTGGCGCGAAGAGGTGAAGAACACCGCCAACCCCCTGTTCCGCCGCGTGGACGTCAGCGTCTTCAGCGAGGAGTCAGACGATCACGCCATCGCCCGCCTGAGCGGCTACCTGGCGAGGCCGCTGCGATGAGCCCCATTCATGCGCGCGCCCGTCAGGCCAAGCCGCATCACCAACGCGGCCTGACCCTGATCGAGCTGATGGTGGCGCTGGCGATCTTCGCGATCCTCGGCGTACTGTCCTACCGCGCCCTGTCCGAGGTCGCCACCAGCCGCGACCGACTGGAGGCCAATTTCGAGCGCTGGCGCGCCATCGGCCGCAGCATGCAGCGCATCGACACCGACCTGCTTCAGGCCGTCGCCCCGGGCGAGCAGCGCGGCATGCCCGGCGGTGTCCCGGCCCTGAGCAGCACCAGCACGCCGGCCATGATCCTCGGCCGCAGCGCCAACGGCGGCGGCCCGGAATTCCAGTTTCTGCGCCTCGATGACAGCCGCGGCGTGCGCCGGGTGGGCTTCCGCCTGGTGGATGGCCGCCTCGAATGGCTGCGCTGGAGCGGCCGCGAGCTCCTCGGCGAGCCGAGCGTCGAGCCCCTGCTCGACAATATCCGCGACCTGCGCTGGCGCTTTCTGTACAACAACAACCGCCTCGATGCCTGGCCGCCGGGAGACCGCCGCGCCGCGCTGCCGGACGCGGTGATCCTCGAACTCGACCTGCCCGACGTGGGCACCATCACGCGCATGATCGCTCTCCGCTGATGAGCCGCCGTCCCTTTTCCCCCACTTCCGCCCCCACTTGCCGGCCTGGCCCACAACGCGGCGCGGCAGTGATCCTCGCGCTGCTGACGGTGGCCCTCGTCGCCGGCATCGCCGCCGCCGCGGTCGGCGACCTGGGCGTCGCCATGGACCAGGTAATGGGCCGCCACGACCAGGCCCAGGCCCGCCTGCTGGCCCGCGGCGCCGTGGACTGGGCGCGCAACGTGCTGGCCGAAGACGCCCGTACGACCCAGGTGGACCACCTCGGCGAGAGCTGGGCCGTCAAGGTGCCGCCAACGCCGGTGGAGGAAGGCGAAGTCAGTGGCGAACTGCAAGACCTGTCCGGGCGCGTCAACCTCAACAACCTGGTCCAGATGGATGGCGCCAACCTGCTCGAAGTGGAGCAGTTCCGCCGCCTGCTGGCCATCGTCGGCGTCGGCGACGGGGATGCCCTCAACCTTACGTCGGCCCTGCTCGACTGGCTCGATGCCGACGACACGCCGCGCCTGCCCGGCGGCGCCGAGTCATCCTGGTACGAAGCCCAGACGCCGGCCCGCCGGCCCGCCAACGGCCCGCTGCTGGCGGTCAGCGAGCTGACCCAGGTGCGCGGCTTCACGCCCGACCTGGTGGCGCGCCTGAGCCCCTTCGTGGCGGCGCTGCCCGCCGACAGCAAGATCAACGTGAATACCGCCCCGGCCGAAGTCCTCGCCGCCGCCGTTCCCGGCCTGAGCCTCGACGCCGCCCGCCTTCTGATCGTGCAGCGCAGCCGCGCGTGGTTCAAGGACCTGCCCGACTTCAAGGCCCGCCTGCCGTCCCAGGACCTCAACCCCGACACCGCCCGGCTGGCCACCACCAGCCGGCATTTCCTTGCCACTGGCCGCGCCCGCTTCGGCGTCTCCATGGTCCGCATGGAGGTTTTGCTGGACCGCGCCCAGAACTGGCCCACCATCGTTTGGCAGAAACTGCTATGACCCGTCTCATCCTCGCCATCGACGAGCACTGGCCGACCCGGCCGGACTGCCCGTGGGCGCTCCTCGGCCCGGATGGCCAGCCGCTCTCCGAAGGCCGCAGCGAACCCCGCCACTGGCCGGCCGCCGACGAATGCGAAGTCGTGCTCACCGGCCCCCAGTGCCTGTGGCTCGAAGTGCCGCTGCCGCGCGCCACCCGACGCGACCTGCCGCGCCTGCTGGCCTACGCGCTGGAGGACCGCCTGCTGAAGGACCCGGACAGCCAGCACCTCACCGTCAGCCATCGCCGCCCCGCCGACGACGGCGAACGCGACCTGGCCGGCGTGCTGGTGGTCGCCCGCGAGCGCCTGCGCCTGGTGGCGGCCCAACTCGCCGCCATCGGCCGGCAGCCGCAGCGCGTGCTCGCCGAACTGCAGACCGCGCCGACCGACCCGCAAGGCTGGCAGCTGAGCCTGTCCGCCGACGGCGCCATCCTGCGCACCGGCCCCGATGCCGGCCTGGCCATCGACGGAGACATCCTGATGCCGCTGCTGGCCCAGCAGGCCGGCGTGGCCCGCGCCGCCAACAGCGCCCCGTCGCGCATCGACGTCCATGTGGCCGCCGGCACACCGGCCCCCGATCTGGCCAGCCTGCAGACCGAAACCGGCCTCGAGACCGTGGCTGCAGCGCCTTACCGCTGGTGGCAGGGCGCCGACCGCAAGGCCACCAACCTGCTGCACGGCGAGTTCGCGCCCAGCGCCCGCGGCGGCGCCTGGCTCGGCCGCCTGCGCCCGGCGCTGATCCTCGGCGGCAGCGCACTGGCCCTGTGGCTGGTGGCCGACGTGGGCGAGGTGCTGTGGATGAAACATCAGGTCGGCGACATCGACGGGCGCATCGAGCGCATCTACCGCACCAGCTTCCCGAACACCCCGGTGGTCGCCCCGGCCGCCCAGATGCGCCAGCAGCTCAACCAGGAACGGGCCCGCCACGGCCTGCTGCGGGACGACGACGCGCTGGCCCTGCTGGCCCAGGCCGCCGAAGCCCTCGGCACCGACGCGGCGGCCGGCATCGTCGCGCTGCGCTACGAGGACGGCCGCCTCGACCTGACCCTCGGCGGCTCCGCCGCCGCCCGTGCCGAAGCGGTGGTCGGCCTGCTCGCCAGCCGTGGCCTGCTCGCCGACCTGCGCCGGGACGGCAGCGCCCCCCATCTGCTGCTGCGCCGGGAGAACCTGCAATGAGCACCACCAAGCCCGTCGCCGCCATCGGCCCCATCACTCGCCTCACCACCGCCTGGCAGGGCATCAGCCCACGGGAGCGCCGCCTGGTCACGATCGCCGGCGCTGTCGTCGCCATCGGCCTCACGTTGAGCCTGCTCGACTGGGCTCGCCACGAGCGCGGCCGCCTCGACCGCAGCCTGCCGCGCAGTGCCGCGCAGCTGGAGCTGGTGCAGGAATCCGCCACCGAAGTCGCCCGCCTGCGCACCCAGCCGCCCCTGCAGGTCCCCGCCGGGCCGGCCCTGCTCGAAGCCGCCCAGGCCGCCGCCAAGAGCCGCGGCCTCGGCCTGACGCTGCAGGCCGGCGGCGAAGGCCTGCATGTAAAGGGCCAGGCGCCCTTCGACGAACTCGTTACCTGGCTGGCCGCCGTGCAGCGCGACCAGGGCCTGCGCGTGCTGCGCATGGAGATCCAGCAGCAAGGCCCGCAGGCCAGCATCGACGCGGTGCTGGCGGGGCCCTCCGCCCCCTGAGCCATGCTGCGCAAACTGCTCGTCTTTGCACTGCTGACGCTGGCCCTGCTGATCGCCAAGGCGCCGGCCAGCCTCATCGACCTGCTGGTGGCCCGCCTGACCCAGGACGGCCTGCACCTGCAACAGGCCGAAGGCAGCCTGTGGCGGGGCCATGGCGTACTGGCCAGCCGGGACGCCAGCGGGCGCAGCCTGAAACCCTGGCTGCCGCTGAGCTGGGACTTCGACACCGCCGCCCTCGCCCGTGGCGCCGCCGCCTGGTCGCTGGCCAGCAGCGGCGTGCCCATCGGCCGCATCGAAGCGGGCCTGCGCGGCCTCGATGTGAGCGGCTTCAGCCTGCACGCCCCCGCCGATGCGGCGCTCAGCCCGATCCCCAATCCGGTCGCCCGCGCCGGCTGGCAGGGCGATCTGACCATCGAGGCGCCGGCCTGGCATTGCCCACCCGACGGGCGCTGCTCGGGCAAGGCGCGCCTGCTGTGGCGCGGAGCACGCAGCGCGCTGTTTCCCGGGCGCCAGTTCGGCGATTACGAGATCAGCCTGGACGCCCACGACGGCCTCATCCGCTACACCTTGCAGACCCTCGCCGGCGACGTGGTCGCCAACGGCAGCGGCGAGGCGGCGTCGGGCCACATGCCGCGCTTCGACGGCACGCTGAGCGGCGAACCGGAATTCCTCAGCCGCCTGCCCGCTATCGCCGGCGGCGCGGCCCGCCCCACTTCCCAGCCCGGGCATTTCGAGATCCACTGGCCGCCGCGCTGACTTTCCTCTGCCACGGGATTCGGCCAGAATGGCGGGATCATTCCGAACCACCGCCACGCCGAAGCCCGCATCCATGAATCCGATCCAAGCCGCCCGTGCCGCCGGCCAGCAAGTCTGGCTGGACAATCTGTCCCGCGCCCTGATCAACGAAGGCCTGCTCGCCCGCCACATCGAAAATGGCGTGGCCGGCGTGACCACCAATCCGGCGATCTTCCACAAAGCCATCGCCGACGGCCACGACTACCGCCCGGCGCTGGATGCGCTGAACGGCGAGAACCTGTCGGCCGAACAGCGCTACGAGCGCCTGGTGATCGAGGACGTGCAGCGCGCCTGCGACCTGATCCGCCCGGTCTTCGACGCCAGCCAGGGCGATGCCGGCTACGTGAGCCTGGAAGTCTCCCCGGCGCTGGCCGATGACGAGGCCGGCACCGTCGCCGCGGCCCGCCGCCTGCGCGCTGCCGTCGCCCGCGACAACCTGCTGGTCAAGATCCCGGCCACCGCGGCCGGCGTGCGCGCCATCGAAACCCTCACCGGCGAAGGCGTCAGCATCAACGTCACGCTGATGTTCTCGCTGGGCCACGTGGATGCAGTGGCCGGTGCCTACCAGCGCGGCCTCGAAAAACTGGCCGCGGCCGGCGGCGACGTATCCCGCGTGCGCTCCGTGGCCAGCGTCTTCCTGTCCCGCTGGGACAGCCTGATCGACAAGCAGCTCGAAGAGATCGGCAGCGACGCCGCCCTCGCGCTGCGCGGTAAGGCCGGTGTGGCGCTGGCCCGCCAGGCTTACCAGCGCTATCTGGCGCGCTTCCACGGCGAGGGCTTCACCGCCCTGGCCGCCAAGGGCGCCCGCCCGCAGAGCATGCTGTGGGCCAGTACCGGCACCAAGAACGCGGCCTATTCCGACCTGATGTACGTCGAGCCGCTGATCGGCGCAGAAACCGTCAACACCCTGCCCGACGCCACACTGGCCGCCTTCGTCGACCACGGCCAGGTGCGTGCCGGCACCGTCACCGAGGACGTGGACGGCGCCGCCGCCCACATTGCGGCGCTGGCCGCCCTCGGCCTGGACCTCGAAGTCCTCGGCGAACGCCTGCAACAGGACGGCCTCGCCCAGTTCGCCACGGCCTTCGGCAAGCTGCTCGAACTGACCGCCTGAGCGCGCTGCCGCAATAAAAAAAGGCGCCTCCCGGCGCCTTTTTTTATTCGATCCATCCCCGTCTGAGCTCATCCACGGCAGCAAGCTCATTCGCCGCCCCGCCCCTCGACAGTTCCTCGACCTCCGGCCACGCTCAGCGCGCCGCCCCGGCCAGCCGGGCCACGCCGTTGATCGTCGCCCCCGGCGCGATTCCCTTCTGCTTGAACCAACCCAGGTTCATCTCCAGCGCGAAGCGCGCCGGCCCGGCCGCGCAGTGATTGTTCTCCGTCTGCGGCTGCATGTCCTCGATGTTGAGGATGCGCCCCTGCTCATCCATGAAAGCCACCGACAGCGGCAGCAGCGTGTTCTTCATCCACATGCAGTGGCGCTGGTTTTCGGTGAAAGCGAACAGCATGCCGTGGTTCTGCGGCATGTTCTTGCGCTGCATCAGGCCGCGCATGCGGTCCGACATGGTGACGGCCGCCTCGGCCTCGATGCGGTACATGCCGACACTCAGTTCGGTGAGCGGCATTTCGCCCTCGGCGTGAGCGACAAGGGCCGCCAGCGCGAGGGCCAGACCGGCAGTGGCGGAAGGCAGGGAACAACGGATCAGGGCCATGGCAGGGATAGAAACAAATAAGGGTGGAAGCGAATGCCTTCGCCGGTGGAAACCAATCGACACGCACGGAGCGGATGAACACACCGCGCCAAAATTCAAGCAACGCGGGGCCGGCGGTGTGGTTGACCGGGCTTGCCAGGACGCGGCGCTGCAGCCGCCGCAGGCGCGAGGCGGCCCCGCAGGCTCGCCGGCACCGGCGCCTGCCGCCATTCTCCCGGCGTCAGCCCGGCCAGCGACCAGTCGCCGATGCGCTCGCGGATCAGGCGCAGCGTCGGAAAGCCAACCTTGGCGGTCATGCGCCGCACCTGGCGGTTCTTGCCCTCGCGCAGCACGATCTCGACCCAGCTGGTCGGAATCGACTTGCGCTCGCGGATCGGCGGATTCCGCGGCCACAGCCAGCCCGGCTCGTCCACCAGGCGTGCTTCGCAGGGCTTGGTGACGAAATCACCCAGGTCCACGCCGGCACGCAGGTGGGCCAGCGCCGCCTCGTCGGGCACGCCTTCCACCTGCACCAGATAGGTCTTGGGCAGCTTGTGCTGCGGATCGGCGATGCGCTTCTGCAGGCCGCCGTCGTCGGTCAGCACGAGCAGGCCCTCGCTGTCCGCGTCCAGACGGCCAGCCGCATAGACACCGGGCACCGGGATGAACTCGGCCAGGGTCTGCTTGCCGGCCTCGCCGGTGAACTGGCACAGCACGCCAAAGGGTTTGTTGAAGAGAATCAGGGTGGACACGGCTCGCTCAAGAAACGACAAGCCCGCCTCATGGGCGGGCTTGCAAGGGTCGGGACGGGGATCAGACGGCGTAGCGGCGCAGGCGGCGGGAGAATTCTTCCAGCTGCTGGATACCGCTCTGCTCGGCGCGGGCGATCCAGTCCTGCAGCTGCTGCAGCAGCTGTTCGCGGCTGGCCGTGGAACGCGCCCACAGGGCGGTCAGTTCCTCGCGCATCGCGACGACGGTCTGCAGCCGGGCATTGCCCTGCAGCAGGGACGCCAGGCGCTTGCTCTCGTCGGCGCACAGCTGGCCATTTTCTGCCGCCAGCCAGCGGCGCAGCTCCCTGACCTTCAGCGTACCGCCGGACTGGGCCTTGAGGGCCGCGAACTCTTCCTGGGCGATGGCTTTCAGGGACTTCACGTAGCGGGTCATCACGTCGTAGCGGCAGGTGATGATGGCCTGCAGCGTATCGAAGTCCGCCAAGGCCTTGGCAACGCCGAAGCGCGGCGTCGGGATGGTCTTCTTGACGCGGGCCAGGCCGAGGATCTCGAGGGTCCGGATATACATCCAGCCGATGTCGAACTCGTACCAGCGGGCCGACAGCTTGGCCGACGTGGCGAAGCTGTGGTGGTTGTTGTGCAGCTCCTCACCGCCGATCAGGATGCCCCACGGGATCAGGTTGGTGGAAGCATCCGCGCAGTTGTAGTTGCGGTAGCCCCAGAAGTGGCCCAGGCCATTGACGACGCCGGCCGCCCAAAACGGGATCCAGATCATCTGCACGCCCCACATCAGCACGCCGGGCCATACGCCGAACAGCGCGATGTCGATGCCCAGCATCATGAAGATGCCGGTCTTGGGGCAGGCCGAGAACAGCTTGCGCTCGATCCAGTCGTCGGGTGTCCCGTGGCCGTAGCGGGCCATGGTTTCCGGATTGCGGGACTCCTTCACGTACAGCAGCACGCCGGTCCACAACACCTTGTTGATGCCCTGGATCTGCGGGCTGTGCGGGTCCTCCGCGGTCTCGCACTTGGCGTGGTGCTTGCGGTGGATCGCCGCCCACTCCTTGGTGACCATGCCGGTGGTCAGCCACAGCCAGAAGCGGAAGAACATGGAAGGCAGCGCGTGCAGCTCAAGGGAGCGGTGCGCCTGGTGGCGATGCAAAAAGATCGTCACCGAGGCGATGGTGACGTGGGTCAGCGCCAGGGTGATGGCCACATAGCCCCACCACGGTAAATCGAACAGTCCGGAGAACATCGAGGCCTACGATCCTTCGTTGGGTAGTGCGCCGATTCTAGTCGAGTCGCCATACCAAACCAAGGTGAAAGCGGGACAAAAAGGCAAAAAAGCCCCATCAGGGGCTTTTCAGCAACAGTGAAATATGCTTGGCCACTGGCGGTTCTACTTCCTGCCAGCAAGGACGCATCCCTGCCGGCTGGCGCTCAAACGCTCGCCTGGGGCGCTACCGGGTTGAGCAGACGGACCTCCCGTTGGGGAAAGGGGATCTCGATGCCCTCCTCGCGGAAACGCCGCCACACTTCCAGGTTGATCGCCGAACGGATGCCCAAGGTGCCTTCATGGGGGTCCTTGATCCAGAAGCCCAGTTGCAGGTTGATGCCGTTGTCCGCGAAGGCCTCCACGAAGGCCCCCGGCCCCGGGTCGTCCATCACCCGCGGCTGATGCTTGGCAGCCTCGACGAGGATGGCCATCGCCTTCTCCAGATCGGTCGCGTAGCCGACCTGGATCGGCAGCGCGATGCGCACCTTCGGATCAGTGAAGGTCTCGTTCTGCACGACGGAACCGACCAGGGTCTCGTTCGGCACGATGGACTCGATGCCAGTCATGCCCTTCAGCACCGTGTAGCGGGTGGTGATCTGGCTGACCACGCCGCGCTCGTTACCGACCGAGATCAGGTTGCCAAGGCGGATCGAGCGGTCCAGCAGCAGGATGAAGCCCGACACGTAGTTGGCGGCGATCTTCTGCATGCCGAAGCCGAGACCAACGCCAAGCGCACCGCCGAACACCGACAACGCGGTGAGGTCGATACCCACCAGCGGCAGGCCGATGGCCACCGCCAGCACGATCAGCACCGCCTTCACCAGCCGCGCAAAGACCAGCTTGAGGTTCGAATCCAGCCCCTCTGTGTTCATCAGCCGCGTCTCGACGACACCGCCCAGCCACAGGGCCGCCAGCACCGTCAGCAGCACCGTGAGGGCGCCCTGCAGCAGCATCCACAGGTTGAGCCTGGCCTTGCCGATCGTGAAGTCGATCTGCTCCAGGCCGTCGATGACGGTCGGCAGCACGCCGCTGATGTGCAGCGCCACGATGATCCACGCCGTGAAAGCGAAGAATTTCTCGAAGGCGGCCAACCAGCCAGCTTGCGGGAAGGCCCGCTTGATCGCATGCACGGTCAGGCGGATCGCCGCCATTGCCAGCAGCAAGGGGACCGCTAGGCGGAAGAGGTTCACGTGCTGCCAGTTGCTGAGGATGATCCGGGCAATCAGCACCAAGCCCAGCGCGGTAACCGGGAAGATCACCCGGCGCAGGCTTTCCTCACCGGCGCCGCGCTGCAGCTGGGGATTGACCTTGAGGCGGCGATGCAGGAACACACGGATCTGCCGCGTAATCAGGCCGGCGAGCACCAGGCACAGAACCAGCACGCCCACCTGCCAGAATACGGTGGGCTGCTGGAGGTCTCCCCAAAGGTCAGTCAGTAGATGCGCGATCTGATTCTCTTCCACTCTCTCTCCTCTTCCGTTCGGGCAGATCTTCCAGGCTACGCACCACCTGGGCCTCGGCGCGCTGGCGTTGCCAGTTGTCGGCATATACGCGCACCAGCGCCGGATTGCCGCGCAGCACCAGCAGGTTCTCCGCGTTGGACAGTCTGGCCGCACGGGTAAAGTTGTAGGACCCGGTGGCCAGCGCAGCGCGCGGCGAATCCGGGTCGAAGATCATCACCTTGTTGTGGGCGATGTTGTAGCGGGTCTCCACGGCCACCGGGATGCCGGCGGCCAGCAGCGTGGGCAGCACGCTCGGCGAGGCCGGCCGGTTCATCTCGGCGTCCAGCATCACCTCGACCTTCACACCGCGCCCATGGGCGTCGATCAGCGCGCGGGCCAGCGGCTTGCTGGTGAATAGATAGGCCTGGACCAGAATGCGTTCCCTGGCTTCGCCAATCGCTTTCAGCAGCACCGCTTCCGGATCGTTCCACGGGGAGAAGGCGATCTCCACCTTGCCCTTGGCGGCCAGCAACGTCGATGGGTCCCGCTCGAGGGCGCGGGCCTGTACTGCGCACAGCAGCATCAGGCCCGCCAGCAGCAGGCGGAGCGGCATCAGGCCTTGCGCTCCAGCACCGCGGCGAAGAAGCCGTCGGTGTCGTGGGTCTGCGGAGTCAGGTGGAGTTGCTCGCCACACTCGATGGCGACGCCCTGCTTGGCCAGCACGTCCTGCGCGTTGAGTGCCAGGAAGCCTTCGTTGGCGGCCAGGAAGGCGGCGACGATGGCCTCGTTCTCCTCCGGCAGCAGGCTGCAAGTGGCATACACCAGGCGGCCGCCCGGCTTCACCAGACGTGCGGCACTGGCCAGGATGGCGGCCTGCTTGGCGGTCAGCTCGGCCAACGCCTCGGGGCTCTGGCGCCATTTCAGGTCGGGGTTGCGGCGCAGCGTGCCGAGGCCGCTGCACGGGGCATCCACCAGTACCCGGTCGATCTTGCCGGC
Source organism: Zoogloea sp. GDB6 (assembly GCF_056724105.1). Lineage (NCBI taxonomy): Bacteria > Pseudomonadati > Pseudomonadota > Betaproteobacteria > Rhodocyclales > Zoogloeaceae > Zoogloea > Zoogloea sp. GDB6. Next base: position 4,007,123 of record NZ_CM161497.1, read on the forward strand.
CAGGCGCTTGACGCGCGGATCGTTCTCGCTGGCGATGACCACCGGATGGATGTTGGACAGGCCGGAGCGGGCCATTCGCGGCTTGAGCTTGGACAAGCGCTTGTCGGACACGTCGAAGGCGTACAGACGGCCGGTGTTGCGCATCAGCGCGCCGAGCAGCAGCGTCTTGCCGCCGGCGCCGGCACAGAAGTCGACGACCATCTCGCCGCGCTTGGGCTGCAGCAGGAAACCGAGCAATTGGCTGCCCTCGTCCTGCACCTCGAAGCTGCCGTCGAGGAACAGCGGATGCTTCTGCAACGCCGGCTTGCCTTCCAGGCGCACCGCAGCGGGGGAGTAGCGTCCCGGCGCACAGGCGATACCGTCAGCCTTGAGGCGCTCGACCAGCGCGTCGCGCTCGATCTTCAGGGTATTGGCGCGCAGGTCCAGCGGTGCCGGGCGGTTGAGGCTCTGGGCCAGCGCCACGACCTGCTCAGGGCTGAGGGTGGCAAGCAGGCGCTCGGCCAGCCAGTCGGGCAGATCGGTGGATTCGGCCAGGCTCATCTCGCCGGCGTCACGGCCCTTGATCTCGGTGAAGTAGTCGATGTCGCGGCCGTGCAGGCCTTCGCCGAGCTGGCGCAGCGTGGTGCCTTCGACACGGGCCAGCCAGGCCAGGATCAGCTGGCGGGTGGAAGCCTCGGGGCCGCACAGGCGTTCGAGGGTGCGCTTGCGGCGCAGCACGCCGTAGACCGCCTCGGCGACGAAGGCCCGGTCCCGTGCCCCCAGTTCGCGCAGGTCCTTGAAATAGCGGGACAGCACCGAATCGGCGGGGTATTCGAAGCGCAGTACGGTGCGCAAGGCCTGGCTGGCGGACTGGATCTGGGCGGGGGTGATGGTCATGGGAATTCGTTACTCTTGCTTGTGGGGGCGAGCGTGCTCGCCCAATGGAGCGGACCGGGGCCGGCAAGCCGGCCCCGAATTATTTGTTGGATTTGCCCGTGATTTTACTGCGGAGCGTGTTTGCCGAGGTCGACGCCGGTAGCGACCTGGTCGAGTACGTCACCATTCTTGTCGGTGATTTTCAGGCGCACCGGCAGGTTGGCGTAGTCGCGGGCCAGCCAGATGTCGATCTTCAGCTCGCCGCGGTGGCCGGTGCTGCCCAGATGATAGGCAGACACCTTGCCGGCGGGGATGTCGAGTTCCTCGAGGCCGAGATTCTGGATCACCGAGCGCACCGCGCTTTTGCCAGTCACCACCAGCAACTCGGCGCGCTCGAAACCCTCCGGCCGCAGCGCCAGATCGTGCATCAGGGTCAGCACGTCCTGGTCGCCTTCGGCCAGCGGAAACTCCCGCCGCCGCTCGCCGGCCGTCAACACGACCTTGCCGGCGGACCAGTCGAAGTCGGCCTTTTCCTTCAACTGGCCGTCCCGCTCGACGGTGAACTTGTCCGGCATCAGGCCGTTGGGGCCGATGCGCCCTTCGCTGTGCTGGATCATCCGGAACGGCCGTAACAAGCCGATGAGGCCGGCGGTTTCGACCACCGTCTCCATCGAATAATGGTCCTTGTCGTGGGTCCACGCATGGGTGGTGCGCCCGATGATGAAATTGCGCTCACCGCGGATCACGTTGTATTGGACCCGGCCAGACTTGAGCCAGCCATCGCCGTAGCCCGCTCCGGGCGCCTTGCCACTGGCCCCTTCCGGCAAGGCGGAGGCAGGCGCCTCGGTTGCCGGCTTTTGTGCCCCAGCGGCGTCGGCGGCGGGCGGTGTTTCCTGAGCGACGTCGGAGGGCCCTTGGCCCGCTTCCGGTACCGGTACCGGTACAGCCTCCATCGCAGCACCACTCTCGGCCACCGCCCGATGCGGTGCCGGTGCCCGGCGCGGAAGCGGTTTGCGGATTGCGGCGGCCGGATTCCTGTCCTCCCGCAACGTGGGCTTCGGCAACGGCGCCAGGCGGGCGTCCAAGGGCGGCAACACGCTGGCCTGATCGAACGGCAGGCGCCAGGCAGGGCCGATCAACACTATCCCATGAACCAGCAACGATACGGTGATCGCGACGGCAAGGGTCGCGCCAGCCCGGCGAGACACAGCCATTAGCGGTTCAGCCCTCGACCGGCGGCACCGTCCAGCCGGTCGGGCCGGCCAGTTCGTCACGGACGCGGACACGGCCTTCCGCGTCGAAGCCCAGGCGCCCTTCGACGAACCAGCGCACCGCCTGCGGATAGATGCGGTGCTCCTGCACCAGCACGCGGGCGGCCAGAGCCACCTCGTCGTCACCCGGCAGAACCGGTACGACGGCCTGGATTACGATGGGGCCGCAGTCAAGAGTCGGCGTCACGAAATGGACCGTCGTGCCATGCACGCGCACACCGGTCTCCAGCGCACGCCGGTGGGTATGCAAGCCGGGGAAAGACGGCAGCAGGCTCGGGTGGATGTTGAGCAGGCGGCCGGCGTAGCGGCTCACAAACCCATCGGTAAGTACGCGCATGAAGCCCGCCAGCACCACCAGATCGGGCGCCAGCGCATCGATGGCTTCGGCCAGCGCGGCGTCGAAGGCTTCGCGGTCCGGGTAGGCCTTGTGATCGACGATCCGCGTCGGGATGCCGCGATCAGCCGCAAAGTCGAGGCCGGCCGCATCCGGCCGGTTGGAAATGACGCCCGCGATGCGCGCGCCGGGGATCGCGGCGGCGACGATGGCCTCCATGTTGCTGCCACGGCCGGAAATCAGAATGACGATGTTTTTCTGCATGAAGAGTCCTCAACTCGCCGCGCGCGCTGCCGAACGGCCGCGCAGCCAGCCGATGGCGACCGGCAACAGCGAGATGGCGATGATGCCGAGAATCACCGCCGACAGGTTGTTCTTGACGGCCGGCAGATTGCCGAAGCCGTAGCCAAGCCAGGTCAGCGAGAAGATCCATACCGCACCGCCCAGGAAGTCCAGGGCTACGAAGCGCGCATAGGTCATGCGCGCCACACCGGCCACGAAGGGCGCAAAGGTGCGCAGCAGCGGCAGGAAGCGGGCGATGATGATGGTCTTGCCGCCGTGGGATTCGAAGTAGGCGTGGGTCTTGTCGAAGGCCTGGCGGTTGAACAGGCGGGAATTCTCCCACCGGAACACCTTGGGTCCGATGGTATGGCCGATCCAGTAGTTGGTGTTGTCACCCAGCACCGCGGCAGCCAACAGCACGGCGCACAGCACGCCGATGTCCATGCCGCCGGTGGCGGCCAGCGCGCCAGCCACGAAAAGCAGCGAATCGCCCGGCAGGAAGGGGAAGATCACCAGGCCGGTTTCACAGAAGATGATCAGGAACAGGATCGCGTAAATCCACGTGCCATAGTTGTTCGCCAGGTCTGCCAGATGCACGTCCAGATGCAGGACAATGTCGATAAAGGTTGTGATGAGTTCCATTGCCGCGGCACAGAAAATACAATCCAATCATAATACCGGAGGGCAGCACAAACAGGGAGCAGCATGCAGCCGCGACATTACCCAAATGCAACGCCCCTCTGGATTGACGTGGCAATGCCATCCATCACACACTAGGCATACTCTGCCCCCGAAAAAAATCAATCCAATTATCCTTACCATCTAAAATGGTAAATCTTTTGAAAAGACGTGGCGAACCGTCGCGAGCTACAGTTGGCGACAAAACCCGTTGATTTAGTTGGATATTCTATGGACCACCCTCGCGTTTCGGTCTGTACCCGAACTTGGTGCAGAGACGCCAGCCTGAAGATGACCATCGGGTCCTTTCTGGCTCAGTCTTTTGAAGACTTCGAACTGCTCGTGGCGGACGACTCCTCGCCCAACGACACTGCCCTCACCGTTGGACTCTGCAGTTTCGGTCCTCGCCTGCGTCATCTTCGCCTTCTCCAGACTTTGGGACCAGCGGGCAATTGGAACCGCGGCATAACCGAAGCATGTGGCAAATACATTAAGGCACCCCGGCGCGACGACCTAATTGCAGTTGTGGACCTAAAACGGCAGGTTACCGTTTTCGACGCCCCCCCGGACGTGCTGCCGATCTTCTCCAGTCGCAACCTCATCGGAAAAAGCAATCCGCCCTTGTCTGTGAAGGGCCGCCTTTGGGAAGAAGGTCATGTAGCAACCAACGCCTCGAGACGACGCCGTATCTGCTCCGGCACCCAATTGCCATGAGTGCCCCCCATCACAGCCCCACGACCATGTCAAAATCCTCAGCCCCCAGAAAGGCCACTCCTTTACTGACCATCGCGGCCATCTTGACGTTCGCCGTAGTTCAGCGGCTCTTGCTGATGCCTGGTTTGGGCGGTACCGACGATGTCCTATATTCCTTGCGCGGCTTGGAGATCTCTCATGGGGACTGGCGATACTCGACTGATCCTGGAGATCTGCGCTTCGGCATTGTTCTGCCGATTGCGCTACTGAGTCATCTTCTAGGTAATAGCGACATCGCGCTGACAGCCTGGTCACTAATCTGCAGTTTGCTCGAGATTACCGCTGTCACCATACTGGCCGGACGCTATTGGGGCCATCGAGGCGCGATATTGGCAGGCCTTTTGGTCAGCCTTACCCCCATGCATGTTGCGCTTGCGGGCCGCCCTCTGGCTGACGCGCCTTTTGCTGCTTTTATCACACTAGCCTTCACCGGACTATTCCTCGCAGAAAAAGACCACTCCAGGCCCATGGCAGTCCTGTCCGGCGTGGCTCTGGGCATGTGCTGGTGTATCAAACCCACAGCGACGATTCCACTGATCGCCATTTTTCTCGTATCTATCGCATGGTTCCGGCGCTTATTCTACGGCTGGTGGTTAATAGCGCTTGCCTTTATCTGCATTGTCAGCCTGGAGTGGCTCCTATTGTGGAACGTCTATGGCGATCCATTGCATACCCTACGCGTTCTCCTTCCATTTCTGCGCACTCATCAGGAATACACAGGCGATCCATTCTGGGGCTATGGCACCCCAGCTTTTTATTTTCAAATGATGTTCCGCGACATGCGCGACCTTTGGCTGTTACCGCATATCGCGATGGCTGGTTTAGCCTTCCTGGTCATAAGACGGCAGGCTGACAACACGCGCGGGGACTTCGGACGCTACGTGGTTTACTGGCTAGTGCTAATGATTTTAGCGTACTCATTCTTTCCGATATCAATCAATCCCATCAAATTTATTCCCAAGCAGGAGAATTACGCAATAATTTTCGTAGCCCCATTGGCTTTGGCCGGAAGCTGGGCTCTATTGAAGGCCGGGGGCGGCTTGCAAGCCCTGGTCGTGCTAATCATTGGATTTGGCAGCTTTGGGCTTACAAGCCTGGAACAACAAACCGTGCACAACAAGCAAAGCCGCCTCGACCAATCGATCGCACAAGCTCGCGCGAATAACGACTCCACGTACTTGGTATTTGATCAAGCCATCCGTGTAGCCAAGTTGCGGGAACTACAAGGGTATCCAAAGCCGGCGAACTTGCAGCCTATCACCGCTTATTACCCCGAAATTCTGCCGCCAGGGCTGGCGCCCTCCACCATTGCATCCGAGAGCATTGAGCACCGCCCCGAACATATTGTTCTGATACTTGAGCCTTCCAATGGCTCCATGGTGCACGCTGCCGCCCCTGCATTAATTGCCAAGGTTAGCCAATGTGGCGACCGTATCGGCACAATCCGGTCCAAAAAACAAGGTGCAGGGCAATTTGCAGTTGCACTCATTGATGGCATCAAAGGGCACCTTCCAGAGAGAATTGCCAAACAACTGGCTTTTACGGAGCAAATCGTAAGACCGCCACAAGCGGACATAATCCGCCTGTCAGCAACCTGCTTGCCGACATCCACAACACCAAGCAAATCGGCGCAAGATGGCGTTCAATTCAAAGCGACACCTGGCTTATGAAATTGATTTCATCTCCTTCAGAAAATAGAAAAATCGATGCTCATTAAAGGGCACGAGCCCCGCGCTCAGACACATGATTGAACACTCATGCACGGCACTGCGTCATGCATGCCGAACCACAGCCCCGGAGCCTTGCCATGTCCATCGACCGCAATCCCGTTCCCTCCCCCGAGTCCGCTGCGGCCGATGAAGTGGCCTGCGCCCTCGCCGACACTCTCGAAGCCATCGAGTGGCTCGAACGCTTTGAACGTCCCTACCTGCTGGCCCGCTACCAGGCCAGTCTTGGCGAGCTGGAGGTCCGGCTGCTGGGCCTCAAGGTCGAACACCGGGCATACCGCTGCCGTGTCGAACTCGGTCAGGCCCGCCTACGCCGCGGCGAGCCGCTGAGCAGCCTGGCTCTGGCCACCATCGAACGGGCCGTGGCCTCCGAAGTGCTGGCTTGGCAGGCCCTGGAAGCCGACCACACCCGTGTGTTGGCCGACAGCCAGCGCCATCCGGGCGGCCGCGCCCCCCTCGATCCAGCCCGGGTCACCCGCTGCCGTTCCGCTTGGCGACGGCTAGCCCGCCACCTGCACCCGGAAATCCGTCCCGATGAACCGCTGGCGGACCGTTACTGGGGCAAAGTGAGCGATGCCTACCAGGATATGGACGCCGACCTGCTCGACGCGCTTGCCCCCTTCATCGAGCGGGAGGTCGCCACCGCACTGCGCCCCTTCCAGACGGGTGCGGAAGCTCGTTTGCGCAACCTCCTCGACGTCCGCCGCAAGCGCCTGTCACGCATGGGCAGCCAAGCGCCGTTCTGCTGGGCCGACGATCTCGAGGACCCGGAATGGATCGCCGAGAAGCAGGCCACCCTGGCAACGGAAATCGAGGCCGAGTCCGACGCCCTCGCCAGCCTCGTACTCGAATTTGCTGGCATGTCGGCGACGGCGGTCAAGTAGGGCACGGCAACGCGCCTTCGCAGAAACCGACGCCGCTCGCGGAGGGGGCGTAAGGCTGTTCGCTCAACGGTCGGCAATTCGATCACTTCCAACGCCAGGCGCAGACTCGTCGAACCGTGGGGCGAATGAACTCTCCCCACGGTTTCAGCCCTTCCCGATACTCACTCAGGCCAGCGCCTTGTCCACGATCTCTGCGACGTCGGGCGACAAGCCTTCCTCCTTCGCCAGCGCCTCGAAGGCCGTGCGGATGCGGCCCTGGATCTCCGGCGTGAACTTGCGCCAGCCTTCCAGCGAGCGTGCCATGCGCGCCGCGACCTGCGGGTTGCTCTTGTTCAATACCTTCACCTGCTCGACCCAGAAGGCGTAGCCGGCGCCGTCGGGCCGGTGGAACTCCGCCGCGTTGGCGCGGAAATAACCGCCCAACAACGAATACACCTTGTTGGGGTTGGACAGGCTGAAAGCCGGGTTGCCCATCAACTCGCGCACTTGTTCGAGGGTGGCCGGCGCAGCGTCGGACCAGCGCCAGGCGCTGGCCTGCAGCAGGAACCACTTGTCGAGGACCAGCGCGTCGTCCTTGTATTGCTCATGGAAAGCCGCCAGCGCATCGAAGCGCGCCGGGGCATCGCTCTGCACCAGCGCGGCCAGCGCACCGTAGCGCTCGGTCATGTTGCCGGCGTGCTCGAACTGCTTCTTCGCCAGGTCGATGGCAGTGGCACCGCCCCAGGCAGTCAAGTAGCGCAGGCACAGGTTGCGCAGCGCGCGCTTGCCGGCATCTGCCGGGTGATAGCGGTAGGCGCCGTCCACTTCCAGATCGAGGTAGCGATCGAGGAAGTCAGCCTGCATCGCATGGCCCAACTCGCGCATCAAGTGCATCAGCGCGGCACGCAGCGGCGCCGGATCAGCCTGCGGCATGCGCTCGAGCAGATAGGTTTCGGCCGGCAGCGCGAGGATTTCGGCGAGGAAGGCCGGATCGAGGGATTCATTGACCAGCAGCGCCCGGAAGGCGTGGCCGAAGGCCTGCGGCACTTCCAGCTTGCTGCCGGCGGCGGCATCCGCAGCCAAAGCCAGAATCACCCGTTCCATGTAGCGCTGGGCGGCGTCCCAGCGGTTGAAGGGGTCGTTGTCGTGGGCCATGCGGAAGGCCAGGCGTGCGTCGTCCTCGTCGAGCTCCAGGATCACCGGCGCCGAGAAGCCGCGCAGGATCGACGGCACCGGCGCCACGTCGATACCGGTGAAGCGCCAGCTCTGGCTGGCCTCCTTCAGTTCGAGGATGCGCGTGACGTCGCCGGCGCGGGCCTCGCCTTCCAGTTGCAACGGCAGATCCTTGCCGTCCGGACCGATCAGGCCGATGGCCACCGGGATGTGCAGCGGCAGCTTGTCCGCCTGACCCGGGGTCGGCGGCGTGCGCTGACTGAGGGTCAACGTGTAGCTGCGGTTGTCCGCATCGAAGACGCCTTCGGCTTTCAGGCGCGGCGTACCGGCCTGGCTGTACCAGCGCATGAAGAGGTCCAGGTCCGCACCATTGGCCTCCGCCATGCAGCCGACGAAGTCGTCGCAGGTCACCGCCTGGCCGTCGTGGTAGGAGAAGTACAGGTCCATGCCGTTGCGGAAGCCCTCCTTGCCGAGCAGGGTATGCAGCATGCGGATGACCTCGGAGCCCTTCTCGTACACCGTGGCGGTGTAGAAGTTGTTGATCTCCTGGTAGCTGTCCGGGCGGATCGGATGGGCCATCGGGCCGGCATCCTCCGGGAACTGGGCGCTGCGCAGCACACGCACATTGGCGATGCGCGTCACCGCACGGGCCGAGGCCGCGGCAGCGGGCGAATCCGACGCGCTGGCCAGCATGTCGGCGGAGAACTGCTGGTCACGGAAGACGGTGAGGCCTTCCTTCAGCGTCAGCTGGAACCAGTCGCGACAGGTCACCCGGTTGCCGGTCCAGTTGTGGAAGTACTCGTGGGCAACGACACTCTCGACGTTCTCGTAATCCACGTCAGTGCCACTCTGCGGGTTGGCCAGCACGTACTTCGTGTTGAAGATGTTGAGGCCCTTGTTCTCCATCGCGCCCATGTTGAAGTCGGACACGGCGACGATCATGAAGCGGTCCAGGTCGAGTTCCAGCCCGAAGGTCTCCTCGTCCCAGCGCATCGAATGGACCAGCGATTCCATCGCGTGATCGACGCGGTCCAGGTCGCGCGCCTCGACCCACACCTGCAGCAGCACTTCGCGGCCGGACATCGTCTTGACCCGGCGCTCCAGCGCCTTCAGGTCGGCGGCCACCAGCGCGAACAGGTAGGACGGCTTGAGAAACGGATCTTCCCAGCGGGCGAAGTGGCGGCCGTTGGGAAGGCTGCCGGTCTCCAGCAGGTTGCCGTTGGACAGCAGCACCGGGCACCGGGCCGCGTCGGCCTCCAGGCGCACGGTGTAGCGCGCCATCACGTCCGGACGGTCGGGAAAATAGGTGATGCGGCGGAAGCCCTCGGCCTCGCACTGGGTGTAGTAACCGCCCCGCGACTGGTACAGGCCCGACAGGGTCAGGTTGGCCGACGGATCGATGCGCGTGACGATCTCCAGTTCGACGGCTTCCGCCGTCACGTCGATCTCCAGACCGGACTCGGTCTCGCGCAGCTGGCCGGGCGCCGGCTCGGCACCGTCGATGCGCGCCGACACCAGGCTCAGGCCATCGCCGAGCAGCACGATGGGACCGGCATCGGCATCCGGATTGCGCACGCAGCGCATGCGATTGGTGACGAGGGTGGCCTGAGCTTCGAGGACGAAATCCAGGTCGACGGTTTCAACGCCGTAGGCGAGCGGCTGGTAAGCCTCGCGACGGATGGGCGAGCCGTTGGGGGTACGCATTGGATGTCCTTAGTGTTGTCTTCGCGAAAGCAGGGATTCTAGCCCGGCGGCCGCGACGGCCGGCGTATCAATCGATGAATCGGAACAAGGCGCGCAACGGCGCTCGGGCGGCTTCCCTCTTGAGACGCACCTGTCGGCGAAAGATTCGACAGCAGGCGGGAACGGTGCCAAAGTTCCGCCCCAGTTCGCCTTCCGCCTTGCTGCCGCAAGCCAACGCTTCATGTACTCGCCGCTGATCCCCGCCACCCTCGTCCGCGCCGCCGATGGCACGCCCTACTCGCCTGCCTTCGACGACGTCTATCACACCACCGCCGGTGGCCTCGGCCAGGCCCGGCACGTCTTCCTGGCCGGCAACGACCTGCCGGCACGCTGGCAGGGACTGGAACGCTTCACCATCGTCGAGACCGGCTTCGGCCTCGGGCTCAGCTTCCTGGCCACGTGGGCCGCCTGGCGGGACGACCCGGCCCGCTGCGCGCGCCTGCATTTCGTCTCCACCGAGAAGCACCCCTTCCAGGCCGACGACCTGGCCGAACTGCACGCTGCCTGGTCCGAGCTGGCACCGCTCGCCGACGAGCTGCGCCGCCACTGGCCGCCGCTGGTGCCCGGCTTCCACCGCATCCATCTGGACGCCGGGCGCGTCACGCTGACACTGATCTTCGGCGACGCCCTGGACACGTTGCCGCAACTCGAGGCCAAGGCCGACGCCTTCTACCTGGATGGCTTCTCGCCAGTCAACAACCCGGACCTGTGGTCGCCGGCGGTCTATGCGCAGCTCGCCCGCCTGGCAGCCCCCGGCGCCACGCTGGCCACTTGGTCTGTAACCGGCCATGTGCGCCGCGGGCTGCAGGAGGCCGGCTTCACGCTGGAGCGGCGCGCCGGCTTCGGCGGCAAGCGGGAGATGCTCAGCGGGCACTTCGCCGACGCCCCATCCGTAGCGGAGCCGGTCCAGCCACGCCGGGCGCTGGTGATCGGCGCCGGCGTGGCCGGCACCTCCATTACGGAGCGGCTGGCCGCCCGCGGCTGGCGCATCACCGTCATCGACGAAGCCGCCGGCCCCGGCCACGGCGCCTCCGGCAACAAAGCCGGCGTGTTCCGCCCGCTGCCGAGCCTGGACGACAACCGCCTGGCCCGCATCACCCGCGCCGGCTTCCTGTACGGACGCCACCATCTGGAGGCCTTGGCCGAAGCCGGCCACGCTGCGCGCTGGTCGCCCTGCGGCGTGCTGCACCTGGCCCGCGACGCCAAGCAGGAGGGCAAGCAGAAGGCCGTCGTGGATACCCAGACCCCGCCCACCGACTACCTGCGCTTCGTGGACAAGGACGAGGCCGCTCGAATCGTCGGCTGGCCGGTGGAACTGGGCGGCTGGTGGTTCCCCAGCGGCGGCTGGATCCAGCCGCCGACCCTGTGCGCCGCCAACCTCGCAACCGCCGGAGCCACCGTCGAAACCCGCTTCGGGCAGCTAGTGGCCCGCCTGGAGCGCCGGGACGGCATGTGGATTGCGTTCGATCAGGCCGGCGCCGAGATCGCCCGCGCGCCGGTGGCGATCCTCGCCAACGGCGTCGGCATCCGCGCCCTCCCCCAGGCCGCCACGCTGCCGGTGCGCCCGGCCCGCGGCCAGGTCTCCCACCTGCCCGCCACGGCCGGCAGCCCACCGAAGGTGGTGGTGTGCCGCCTCGGCTACGTGAGCCCGGAAGTGGACGGCCTGCGCTGCGCCGGCGCCACCTTCCTGGCCGACGACGACGGTACCGAGCTGCGCGAGGCCGAGCACCGGGAAAACCTCACCAAGCTGGACTTCATCCTGCCCGGTTACGCGGCACCCTACGACCCGACCCAGCTCGATGGCCGCGTCGGCTTCCGCCCGGCCTCGCCGGACCGCCTGCCGATGGTCGGCGCCATTCCGGCCGTCGAACGCGCCGAGCGCACCACGCCCCTCACCGACATTCCGCGCCAGCCGGGTCTGTTCGCCGTGTCCGGCTTCGGTGCCCGTGGCCTGGTGTGGGCCAGCCTCATCGGCGAACTGCTGGCCAGTCAGCTCGACGGGGATCCGCTACCGCTGGAACGCGAACTGGTGGACGCCCTCGACCCGGCCCGCTACCTGCTCAAGCCCCCCCGCCCCAGCACGAGCGGCGAAGAGTAAGGGAGCCCATGACTTTTGTAAGCGGCGGTTGCAGATGTCACCCCCAGCCAGGCTGCGGCGTTAATCTCCTCATTCATTGAGGAGAACACCATGAGCACCAGTCCTTCACGCACGCCTCTGCACCCGATGATGTGGGTGGCAGCCGCCTCCGTCACCGTGCTGAGCCTCGCCGGCGTCGCCAAACTGACCGGCCTGCTGCCCGACACCTCCCACGCGCCGGTTGCCCCCGCGGAAACCACCGCCAGCGCACCCGCCACCCCACCGGTGCCAATCACCGCGCCGACTGCAGCCCCGAACCCGACCGCAGAGCCGGCCCCAGTCGCCAGTGCGCAGCCACAGACCGTCGAACCCGCTCCGGCGGCCAAGCAGGCCGAGCGCCACGAAGCCCCGCGTGTCGCCTCCAAGCCTGCCAGGGAACACACCAAACACCAGGTCGCTTCGACGACACCGGCCACGGCCGGCAATCCGCCGCCGGCCGACGCAGTGCCGGCGCCCCCGCCGACGGGCGCCAGCAGCGGCCCGGCCCGCAAGGTCATCGAAACCCCGCCGCCGGCCATCTGCCGTGAATGCGGCGTGATCGAGAACGTCGAGGCGATCCAGCAGAAGGGTGAAGGCTCAGGTATTGGCGCCGTCGGCGGCGCGATCCTCGGCGGCGTGCTCGGCAACCAGGTCGGCGAAGGCTCCGGCAAGAAGCTCGCGCGTATCGGCGGTGCCGTGCTCGGCGGTTTCGCCGGCAACGAAGTCGAGCGTCGCGCCCGTACCGTCAGCCACTACCAGGTCACCGTACGCATGGACGACGGCACCCGCCGCGTGATCACCGAACAGAGCGCCCCGAGTTGGCGCGTCGGCGACGCGGTGCGCGTCCGCAACGGCGAGATCGTCGGTGCCGGCCAGGCCGCATCGGGCCGCAGCAGCGACTTCTGAGACGGAAACGGCAGGAGAGAAGTAGCCCTGTCGTCGATCTGACAAACCAAAGTGCAACGGCCCCGGCGAAGTATTCGCCGGGGCCGTTGTATTTATGGGGTGCGAAAGCGGCCCGACGGGATCACAGCACCCGGTCGAGGCGCGCCAGCACCAGCTCGCGGCCCATGGTTTCCAGCACCGCGTCGATGGACGGGGTCTGCGGCTGGCCGAGCAGCACCACGCGCAGCGGGATCGCCACGTGGGGCATCTTCATGCCGTGCTCGGTGCAGGTCTCCTTGATCGCGGCGCTCAGCGCGGCCTTTTCCCAGGTTGCCCCAGCCAGCTTGCCGCGCAGCGTTGCCAGCGCCGTACGCGCGGCATCGGTGAGGTGCTGGGCCAGCAGTTCCGGCGCCACGTGCAGATCGATGTAGAACGGTTCCGCGGCGTCGGCCAGCTCGTTGAGCGTGCTCACGCGATCCTTGTACAGCGCAATGATCGCCTCCAGCGCCGGACCGGCTTCCGGATTCACTTCGCGGCGGGCCAGGCGGCGGGACACGTCGGCGGCCAGCACAGCGTTGTCGGCCTGCTTGATGTAGTGGGCGTTCAGCCAGTTCAGCTTCTCGGTGTTGAACTGGGCGGCGGACGGGGTGATGTGGTCGAGGTCGAACCATTCCACCAGCTGCGCGCGGGAGAAGATCTCGTCGTCGCCGTGGCTCCAGCCCAGGCGGGCCAGGTAGTTGATGACCGCATCCGGCAGGTAGCCGTCGTCGTCGTACTGGGTGACGCTGACCGCGCCGTGGCGCTTGGACAGCTTCTGGCCGTCGTCGCCGAGGATCATCGACAGGTGGGCGTATTGCGGCACCTCGGCGCCCAGCGCCTTGAGGATGTTGATCTGGCGCGGCGTGTTGTTCACGTGGTCGTCACCGCGGATGACCTGGGTGATGCCCATGTCCCAGTCGTCCACCACCACGCAGAAATTGTAGGTCGGCGTGCCGTCGGGACGGGCGATGATGAGGTCGTCCATCTCGGCGTTGGCGATCTCGATGCGGCCCTTGACCAGGTCGTCCCAGGCCACGACGCCTTCAGTGGGGTTCTTGAAACGGATCACCGGCTCTACGCCGGCCGGCGGCTGGGGCAGCACCTTGCCCGCTTCGGGACGCCAGCGGCCGTCGTAGCGCGGCTTCTCGCCGCGGGCCCGCTGGGCCTCGCGCAGTGCGTCGAGCTCTTCGGACGACATGTAGCACGGATAGGCCGTGCCGGCAGCCAGCATCTCCTGGACGACCGCCTTGTAGCGCTCCATGCGCTGCATCTGGTAGAACGGGCCTTCGTCCCATTCGAGGCCGAGCCAGTTCATGCCGTCGAGGATCGCCTGCACCGCCTCAGGGGTGGAACGGGCCACGTCGGTATCCTCGATGCGCAGCACGAAGGTGCCGCCATGGCGGCGGGCAAAGGCCCACGAGAACAGCGCCGTGCGCGCCCCTCCGATATGCAGGAAGCCGGTGGGGCTGGGGGCGAAACGGGTACGGACGGTAGAAGCCATGACGTCAATCCGGGAAAGCTGAAAACCCGGCATTTTACGCACAGCGCACGGTCGGGACCAAAGTTCCCGACCGTCTGGCGGGGATCAGATCGCCGCTTCGTTGGTCTCGCCGGTACGGATGCGCACGACCTGCTCGACGGGCATCACGAAAATCTTGCCGTCGCCGATCTTGCCGGTGCGGGCAGCCTTGATGATGGCATCCACGGCCTGGTCGAGCACGTCGGTGGCGACGACCACCTCGATCTTGATCTTCGGCAGGAAGTCCACCACGTACTCGGCGCCGCGGTACAGTTCGGTGTGGCCCTTCTGGCGACCGAAACCCTTCACCTCGGTAACGGTCAGCCCGGTGATACCCACTTCGGACAGGGCCTCGCGCACTTCGTCGAGCTTGAAGGGCTTGATGACGGCTTCGATCTTCTTCATATACGGTCTCCTTGGAACGGTCCGGCATTCTAGCCGGAATATCCGGCCCTACGCGGGCCGGTCTCTGTCAGGCATCCCGGTATCGGGACGTGATGGGGTAACGCCAGTCCTTGCCGAAGCCGCGCTGGGTCACGCGGATGCCGATCGGTGCCTGGCGGCGCTTGTATTCATTGCGCCGTAGCATGGCCACCGCACGATACACCTCGGCCTCGGCATAGCCACGGGCGACGATCTCATGGGGTGACAGGTCCTCTTCCATGTAGGCGGCGATGATCGCGTCCAGCACTTCGTAGGGCGGCAGGGAGTCCTGGTCGCACTGGTCGGGTTTCAGCTCTGCCGAAGGCGGCCGGGTCAGGATGTTGTCGGGGATCACCGGGCCACCAGGCTGGGCGTTGCGCCAGGCGCACAGGCGATAGACGAAGGTCTTGTAGATGTCCTTGATGACCGCAAAACCGCCGGCCATGTCGCCGTACAGCGTGGCGTAGCCGGTGGCCATCTCGCTCTTGTTGCCGGTGGTCAGCACGATGGAGCCGGTCTTGTTGGACAGGGCCATCAGGATCATGCCGCGGATCCGCGCCTGCAGGTTCTCCTCGGTGGTATCCGCCGCCAGGCCGGCAAACTGCGGCGCCAGCAGCGTTGCGAAGGTCTGCATCGCCGGCTCGATGGCGATCTCGTCGTAGCGCACGCCGATACGGCGGATCATCTCGCGGGAATCGTCGAGGCTCATCTGCGCCGTGTAGGGCGATGGCATCATCACCGCGCGGACGCGCTCGGCGCCCAGCGCATCGACGGCGATCGCCAGCGTCAGCGCCGAATCGACACCGCCGGACAGGCCGATGATGGCGCCGGGGAAACCGTTCTTGCCCAGGTAGTCGCGCACGCCGAGGACCAGCGCCTCATAGACGTCGGCCTCGACGGGACGCACCGCTGGCACGCTGCCGCCCTGCCAGGCGCCGTCGGCGAACGGCAGCAGGTGGAGTTCCTCGGCGAAGACCTTGCCCTGCCAGGCCAGTGTGCCGTCCCGGTCGAGGGCGAAGGAGCCGCCGTCGAAGACCAGTTCGTCCTGTCCGCCGACCAGGTTGCAATACACCACCGGCAGGCCGGTGTCGGCGATGCGCTCGCGCAGCACCTCGTAGCGCAGCGCCTGCTTGTTCATGTGGAAGGGCGACGCGTTGAGGACCAGCAGCACCTCCGCCCCCGCCCCGCGGGCCACGTCGGCCGCACCGGACTCCCACACGTCGGCGCAGATGTTCACGCCCACCTTCACACCCTTCAGCTCGAAAACGCAGGCTTCGGTGCCGGCCTCGAAGTAGCGCTCCTCGTCGAACACCTCGTAGTTGGGCAGGCGGTGCTTGAAATACGTGGCGACGACACGGCCGTCCTGGATCACCGCTGCCGCGTTATAGCGCTTGCCGTTGGCAAATGCCGGGTAGCCGACCAGCGCGGTGATGCCGCGCACCTCAACGGCCAGTTCGGCCAGCGTGTCGGCGCAAGCCTCGAGGAAGGCCGGCCGCAGCAGCAGGTCTTCGGCCGGATAGCCGCACAGGGCCAGCTCGGGGGTCAGCACCACGTCGGCGCCCGCAGCCTTGGCCCGGGTCACCGCATCCAGGATCCGGCGCGCATTGCCGGAGAGGTCGCCCACGACACTATTGAGCTGGGCGACAGCGACGGTAAGAGGGGTTTTCATGGGCGACACTATAACCCCGAAGCCGCCTGCCACGAAGCCGCCGCCCGCCGCACGGGCGGCCACAGGCCCGCTCCGTGCTTGTATGCTGCCGCCACGCGCTCCGGAGCCTCTCATGCCGACTTTCCGCCTGCATCCAGCCCTCACCGAAATCCCCGCCGACCAATGGGACGCCCTGGCCGGCGATCAACCCAGTCTGTCCCACGCCTTCCTGTCCGCACTGGAAGACAGCGCCTGCGTGGCGCCCCGGGCAGGCTGGGGGCCACGCCACGCGGCCCTGTGGGAAGGCGACCGACTGCTCGCCGCGATGCCGCTGTACCTGAAGAGCCATTCCTACGGCGAATACGTGTTCGACTGGGCCTGGGCCGACGCCTACCAGCGCCACGGCCTCGACTACTACCCCAAGTGGCTGGCCGCAGTGCCCTTCACGCCGGTGCCGGGCCGGCGCATCCTCGGCCACGACGAAGCCGCCCGCCGCCTGCTGCTGGCCTTGCTGCTCGACGAGGTCCGCGCATCCGGCGCGTCGTCCCTGCATGTGCTGTTCCCCACCGACGAGGAAAGCGCGTGGCTGGCGGAAGCCGGGCTGGAAATCCGCCATGGCGTGCAGTTCCACTGGCGCAATGCCGGCTACCGGGACTTCGACGATTTCCTGGCCCAGCTGGCCCAGCCCAAGCGCAAGAAGATCCGCCAGGAGCGGCGCAAGGTGATGGATGCCGGCATCGACTTCCGCATCCTGCGCGGCCAGGAGATCGGTGCCGAGGAGTGGGCCTTCTTCCACGCCTGCTACCGCCGCACCTACGCCGAACACGCCTCCACGCCCTACCTGAACCTGGCCTTCTTCACCGCCCTCGGGCTGCGCAATGCCAACGCCTGTGTGCTGATGATCGCCGAACGGGCCGGCACGCCCATCGCGGCGAGCTTCTTCCTGCACGACACGGACGCGCTCTACGGCCGCTACTGGGGCGCCGTCGAGTTCGTGCCCTGCCTGCATTTCGAGGCCTGCTACTACCAGGCCATCGACTATGCGATCCGTGAAGGCCTGGCCCGCTTCGAAGGCGGTGCCCAGGGCGAGCACAAGCTGTCCCGCGGGCTGGAGCCGGTGCGCACCACATCCGCCCACTGGATCGCCGACCCGCGCTTCCGCGACGCGGTGGCGCGCTTCCTGGCCCAGGAACGGGGCGGCATGGACGCCTACCTGGACGAACTGTCGGAGCGCCTGCCCTTCCGCGACCGGAGCTGAACCCCGGCCGATGGAATCAGGAAGGGCTCAAGACTCGGCGCGCGCCTTCCGGGCCCGTGGCGCCCTCCCGGCACGCGGCTCCTTGCGCGCCTCGACGGCCGCCTCCAGCTGACGCTCCACATCGAAAGCCAGCGCCAGCGTGCCTTCGCGGGCATAGGCTTGGTGGTTGCCCTCGATGTCCTTCAACTTGTAGAGATAATTCACCATCAAGCCGCAGGACTGACGCAGGCCCCGCGCCGACACGTCGCCCAGCCAGTTGATGCGGCCGAGGCTGGCGCCGTTGGAGAAGTGGAAACGCCCGACCGGGTCGAGCGGGTGCTTGCCGCTCTTTTCCCGAGCCAGGTAATACGCACACTCGCCCTTGAGCCAGGCCTGCAGCGACGCCGACGGCGACTGGCTGCCGGCGATCTCGGCACCGACACAGTCGAGCACCGCGGCAACACCGCTCTTGCCGGTAGCATCCAGCAGCTTGCGGACATCAGCCGGGATGCGCGCCACATAGGCCGGCTCGGCCAGGCGCTTGTCCAGCCAGCGGTTGAAGCCCGGCACCGGCGACAAGGTCGCGAAGCTGCGCAGGCGTGGAAACTCCTGCAACAGCTGCTGCACGACCCGCTTGATCAGGAACTCGCCCATGCTCACGCCACGCAGGCCGCTCTGGGCATTGGAGATGGAATAGAAGATCGCGGTGGTCGCTGCTTCCGGGTCGAGGGTCGGCTGGCTCTCGTCGAGCAGGGTCTGCACCTTGTCGGCGATGTCGCGCACCAGCGCCACCTCGACGAAGATCAGCGGCTCGCCCGGCATGCGGCCGTGGAAGAAAGCGTAGCAGCGGCGGTCGGAATCCAGCCGGTTGCGCAGGTCGCTCCACGACTTGATCTCATGCACCGCCTCGTAGCGGATCAGCTTCTCGAGCAGCGAGGCCGGCGACTCCCAGCCGACCCGCTGCAATTCCAGGAAACCTGCATCGAACCAATTGACGAACAGATGCAGGAGATCCTGGTCGAGCCCCGGACAGGCATCCACACCAAGGCGCAACAGGTCGGCGCGCAGGTCCACCAGCGCATGCACGCCGTGGGGCAGCAGGTTGAACTGGCGCAGGATACGCAGCCGCGGCGACTCCAGGCTGGCACTCAGGCGCCCTTCGGCACGGGCCCGTTCGGCCGGGCCGGCGGCCGTCATGTAGGCCTCGATGGCACGCCGGACGTCCACTTCCACCGGGCCGTAATCGGCCTCCAGACGCCCCAGGAAAGCGCGCCGGTCCTCGTCGCCGGCGGCCAGGTAAAAGGCCAGCAGGTGCGCCATGCGCTCCCGGGCACGGGCTTCGCCGTCGTAGTCGCCGGCCGCGGCCGTCAGGAGGTCCTCGACACGCCGCCAGCTGCGGGCCGGCACGGCCTCAGCCCGCGGGACTGGTGCCTGCGCCTCTTCCCTGCCCCGCACCAGGCGACGCCACAGCCCCGCCATGGAGGCACCCAGCCCGCGGCCGCTGTCCGTCACAGTGTTGTCCGGTGATCCCATTACCCTCTCCTTCCTCGAACGAATCCCTGCCTCCGGGCCTTGCCTGCCCACGCCAGCGGGCCAGCCGGTCCGGATCTTCCTTTCAAGGATGACCGGCGCCGACGGCCGTCAGTTCCGTGCCGACGGCATCAGCGATGCGCCGGCACCGGTTCACGGATCGGCAGATTGACCAGCGCGGCCAGCAGCGCCAGCACGATGTCGGCATACCACATCCAGTCGTAATTGCCGAAATGCACCAGCGCCAGCCCACCCAGCCAGGCCCCGAAGAAGGCACCGATCTGGTGGGACAGCAGGGTCAGGCCGAACAGCGTGGCCAGGTAGCGCAGCCCGAACAGCTTGCCGACCAGCCCGGCGGTGGGCGGCACCGTGGCCAGCCAGGTCAGGCCGAGGCCAATGGAGAAGGCGTAGAAGGTCATCGGCGTCTTCGGCGCCAGCAGGTACAGCCCGACCAGCACCGCGCGCGATGCGTACATGACGGTCAGGATCCACTTCATGCGGTAGTGCTGACCAAGAGCGCCGGCCCCCAGGCTGCCGGCGATGTTGGCGAGGCCGATCAGGGCCAGCGACAGCGCCGACACATTGGCCGGCAGGCCGCACAGGTCCACCGCGCCGGGCAGATGGGTGACCAGGAAGGCGATATGGAAACCGCAGGTCAGGAAGCCCGCATGCAGGCACCAGTAGCTGCGGTCACCGAGCGCCACCTTGAGTTGCTGGCGCAGGCCCAGGTCGGGCGCCGACGACGGCGGATGTTCGACCTTGTGGCGCAGCGGCCAGGACAGCGGAATCGTCAGCAGGCAGATCGCCGCCAGCCCGTAGAGGGCCGTGACCCAACCGAAACCGGTGATCAGGAACTGGGACAGCGGCGCGAAGACGAACTGGCCGAAGGAGCCGCCGGCGTTGATGAAGCCCGACGCGAAGGCGCGCCGCGGCGGCGGCAGGCGCTGCGCCAGCGCACCGATCAGGATCGAGAAGCTGCCCGCCCCAGCGCCCGCCGACACCAGCAGCCCGAGGGTGACGGCCAGGCCGAACTCGGTGCTGACGAAGGGCGTCAGCACCAGCCCGAGGATCAGCATGACAGCCCCGGTGAACAACGAGCTGCCTGGACCGTAGCGGTCGGCCAAGGCGCCGAAAACCGGCTGCGAGGCGCCCCACATAAACTGCCCGATCGCCATCGCGAAGCTGATCGCGGCGATGCCCATGCCGGTGGAGGTATTGATCGGCGACACGTAGAGGCCGAGGGACAGGCGCACGCCCATCGTGATCATCAGCACCGCCGAGGCGGTGAGCACCAGCGGCCAGAAGGCGCCGGCAGGCGAAGAGGCGGAGAGGGAAGATGACGTCATGACGGGAGCACGGCCGCGGGCCGCTTTTCATCGGCCGCCGAGCATCCCCCAGACGCCCGCTGCCGGTCAATCAGGATTTACGCGCGCGCAGCGTGACCAGTGCCGCCGGGAAATCGTAGGATGCCACCTCCCGCTCGAAGCGCGGCCACAGGCTGCCGAGCACCGGCCGCAGGCATTCCGCCGATTCCCGCGCGACGCGCACCGCCGCCACGTTGTCTTCGGCCAGCAGCGCGTCGAGGCGGGCCAGCGCCTCCTGCACTGTGGAACGATCCTCCGTACAGGTTTCCACCGCCACGGCTTCCGGGTCGGGCAAGGCCCGGATCGCCGTGACCGCAGCCGTCTGCGCCGCATCCAGCTCGGTCAGCAAGGCATCGATGTCCCCCCCTTCGTCGCCGCGCAGCGCCGCATCCAGACGAGTCGCCAGGATCTGCACCTGGCGCATGCCGATCATGCCAGCCACCCCCTTCAGGGAGTGGGCCAGGCGTGCCGCCTCGGTCTGGCTGCCCGCCTCCCACTGGACGCGGATCTTGGCGCCGTCGGCCTCATGTCCGGCCGCATACTTGTGCAACAAGCGCAGGTAGTTGGGAATCCGCCCACGCAGGTTTTTCAGACCGTAGCCCACATCCAGCCCGGGCACCGCCTCCAAGGCCACCTCCAGCGTGGGCGGCGACGCGGAAACAGCCTCTTCCAGCGGCGGAGCGAAAGGCAACCGGGCTTCCGCCGGATGTCGGCTGGATGCCGGCAGCCACTGCAACAGCTTGGCGTAGAGCACCGCCGGATCGACAGGTTTCGAGAGGTGATCGTTCATGCCGGCCTGCAGGCAGCGTTTCCGATCCTCACCGAAGGCATTGGCGGTCATCGCCAGGATCGGCAGCGTCAGCCCGTGGGCGCGGATCGCTTCCGTCGCCTCAATACCGTCCATGACCGGCATCTGCATGTCCATCAGGATGAGGTCGAAATCGGCGGTCGCGGCCTTGTCCACCGCCACCGCGCCGTTCTCCGCCAGCTCGGCATTCAGGCCGACGCTGTGCAGCAGGGACACCGCCACCTCCTGGTTGATGTGACTGTCCTCCACGACAAGGACACGGGCGCCGCCGTACTCGCGGCTCAGCCGGGCCTCGTCCTGGTGCGCCTCGTCGGCCGGAGCCCGCGGATGGCCGCGTTCGATCAGGCCGGCGAGCATCCGCTGCAGGTTGGACAGCAGGACCGGCTTGGCCAATGTGGCGGCAACGCCCGGATGCCCTCCCCCCCTACGGCCGACGGCTCGTCCTCCTGGGTCAGCACGATGCAGCGCGGCGGGGACGCCAGTTCGAGTCCCGCCACCGCACGTGCGGTATCGAAGCCGTCCATCTCAGGCATCATCCCATCGACGAACAGCAGGTCCATGGCTCTCCCGGCCTTTTCGGCCTGCTGCAGGCGCTCGAGGGCCGCGCGTCCCGAATTGCAGCATTCGACACTGGCCCCCTGCATGCCGAGCATATCGGCCAAGGTTTCGCCTGCCTCGGCCAAGTCGTCGGCAATCAGCACCCGCACCCCACCCAAAGGCAAGGGTGCGGGCACCTCGCGGCGAACCCGCCCGAAACGCGCAGTGAACCAGAAGCGGCTGCCCTGCCCCGGCTGGCTGTCCGCACCGGTCGCGCCCCCCATCATGCGGGCCAGGTGGCCAACGATCGCCAGGCCCAGCCCGGTACCGCCAAAACGCCGGGTCGTCGAGCCGTCAGCCTGTTCGAACGGTTTGAAGAGACGGGCCAGCACCTCGGGCTGGATGCCGATACCGCTGTCGACGACCTCGAAGCGCAACAGCACCGCATCGTCGGAGTCCGTTTCGCAGCAAGCCCGCAGCATGACCCGGCCGGCGTCGGTGAACTTGACCGCGTTGCCCAGGTAGTTGACCAGCATCTGCCCCAGGCGGGTTGCGTCCCCGCGCAGCAGCGCAGGCACCGCGTGGGTATCCACGACCAGCTCCAACCCCTTCTGGATGGCCTTGTCGGCCACCAGCGCGCAGGCGTTGCGCACCACGTCCTCAAGGCTGAACTCGGCATCGTCGAGAGTCAGCTTGCCGGCTTCGATCTTCGAGATGTCGAGGATGTCGTTGATGATGGACAGCAGATGGTCGGCCGCATCGCTGATCTTCTGCAGTCGCATGCGCGCCTCGTCGTTTTCCGCATTCCGGCGCATCAGGTGGGTCAGGCCGATGATGGCGTTCATCGGAGTGCGGATCTCGTGGCTCATGTTGGCCAGGAAGGCGCTCTTGGCCCGGTTGGCCGCATCGGACGCCTGGCGTGCCGCCTCCAGCTCGGCGGAACGCTCGGACAGTGTGTGGTTGGTTTCCTCAAGCTGATGGGTGCGCTCGGCCACCAGTTGTTCGAGATGATTCCGATGACGGGCCAGCTCTTCCTCGACCCGCTTGCGCTCGGTGATGTCCTCCTGGATACCCAGGTAATGGGTGGTCCGCCCATCCGGCTGCACGATCGGCGAGATGCGTGCGAACTCGACGCAGACCTCACCGTTGCGCCTCCGGTTGATGAACTCGCCTTCCCACGGCCGGCCGGCGCGCAGGGTCCGCCACAGATCGGCAAAGGTCTCTGGCGGTGTCAGCCCCGATTTGAGGAAGCCTGCCCGCTGGCCGATGACCTCGTGCAACTCGTAGCCAGCGCCACCGAGGAAGGCCTTGTTCACATACTCGATACGGCCATCCAGGTCGACGATGATCACGCTGGCCAGGCTCTGCTCCACCGCCAGCGACAGCTTGAGGAGCTGTTCGGCGGCCTTGCGCTTTTCGGTGACATCCCGCCAGATGCCGGCCAGGTAGCTGCGGCCGTTGATCTCCAGCCCCGTGTAGCTCAACTCCACGTCGCGCACGCTGCCGTCGGCACGCTTCTGGCGGCTGTCGAACATCACGGGCTCGTTGCGTGCCCGGATGTCCTGCACCCGTCTGGCAACCTCCTCCGGCGACAGGCTGACCTGGATGTCGGACAGGCGGATCGCCGCAAACGCTTCCCGCGTGTAACCCAGCCCCCGACAGGCAGAGTCATTGAACTCCACGAAACGCAGGGTCTCCACATCGAGCAGCACGATGCCGTCCACGGCCTGCCCGACGATCGCGTCGAGCACCTGCAGCGCCCGCAGTTGCCGCCCCTGGGCCTCTTCCCGCTGGCGGGTGAGCTGGAGCTCCCGATACTGGAACAGCAGCAGCGCCGCCCCTGCAGTAGCAAACAGAGCGAAGCCCATCGCCAACGCGATCCACCAGACCTGGCGGCGCGAGCCCTCGTATATCTCGTCCTCGTCCACCTTGACGACCATCGTCCAGTCGGTGCCCGGCACAGACCGCCCGACTCCGACCACCCGCACGCCGCGGTAATCCAGCGCCCCCATGATGGCCGGACGGTGCTCGGGATTCCTGACCGCCTGAACGGCGAGAACGGACTCGCTGCCGAGTGGCAGATGCAGGCCAAGCGCCGGAATGTCCTGATGGCGCAGGGGATTGAGGTTGACCACCCTATCCCCGTCCTGGCGCAACAGCAGGGTTTCCGCGGTCCGGCTGGGCACAGGCCAGCCCTGCAGGTAGGCAAACAGGAAGGCGTGGGGATCCACCTCGAGGACCACTGCCCAGCGCGGCGCCCCCGGCCCCCCCTTCAGCGGGGCCACGAAATCCAGTCGGACCTGGGCCTTGTCGCCACTGCCATCCCGATAGAAATTGGTGTCCACCGCCCGCCCCTCCGCCAGCGCCTTGCGCACCGCGGTGCGCAACACGTCCGGCACCTCGAAGGGCGGGCCGGAGGAGATGACAGGACGGCCATCAGCGTCGAAGACGGCAACCCGGCCATAGCGATAGGCCCGACGCACCATTTCGAGATGTTCGCGCAGACTCTCCTGGGCCTCCGGACGCGCCCATTGCGCATGCAGCAGCTCGAAGCTCGGATCGCCGGCCAACGCCAGCGCATCGGCACGACGCTCGTCGAGCCAGGACGATATCTGCCCCAGCTTCAAATCGGCCACCGCCTCCATGCGGCGGAGCTCCTGGGTTTCCCGGTCGTGCGTCGTGAACATCGCACTTCCGACACCAAGCGCCACCACCACCAACGCGAACATCGAGAAAGGCACCAGCAGACGCAACGCCGCGCGTTCCTGCCGCAACCAGGCCCAAAGTCTGGGGCGCGGCGTCTCGGCCGCCGGACCACCGCTGAAACGGTGCAGCACGGCCCACAGGGCCCAGGACGTCGCGCCGACGAAGATCCAGCCCTTCAGGGTGCTGGCCAGCAGCAGGTCCTCCGGTTGAGGCAGTAACAGGCTCGCCAGGCTGTCGGAGAACAGCACCCAGCCGGTAGCCAGCAGCCCATAGACCAGCACCACGCGGGCAATGCGGCCGTTCATCGGCTCTCCTCGTCCCGGTAGTGGGTCGCGATGTCGGCGAAACGCTCGAACTCGGCCACGAAGGCCTCCACCACGGCGGGGTCGAAATGACGGGCATCTTCGGCACAGATCATGTCGCGGGCGGTCTCCAGCGCCACCGCGGCCTTATAGACCCGACGCGACACCAGCGCATCGAACACGTCGGCCAGCGCCATCAAGCGCGCCGACAAGGGGATCGCCTCACCAGCCAGCCCTTCGGGATAACCGGAGCCGTCCCAACGCTCGTGATGATAGAGGGCTATCTCCTTGGCGTAGGCCAGGAAGGGCACCGGACGCTCGGCATCCTCCTCGGCATTGTGGATCGCTTCGCAGCCCAGGCGCGAATGGGATTTCATGATGACCCATTCGTCGCCCGTCAGCTTGCCTTCCTTCAACAGGATGTGGTCGGGAATGCCGACCTTGCCGATGTCGTGCAGCGGCGCGGACTTGACGATCAGGCCGATATGTTCCGGCGTCAATGTCTCAGCATGGCGTGGATCGGCAGCCAGGCGGCGGGCGAGTACCGCAACGTAGGCCTGGGTACGCCGCACATGGTTACCCGTTTCCGGATCGCGGATCTCCGCCAGCCGCGCCAGCGCACGGATGCTGACGTCCTGGATCAACAGATTCTCGCTCATCCGGCGGGCGATCTCGGCCTCCAGAACGAGGTTCTGATCGCGCAGGCGATCCCGCGCGCGCTTCAACTCCAGCTGGTTGTGCACCCTCGCCAACACGATGCTGGGCCGGATCGGCTTGGTGATGTAGTCCACCGCCCCCAGCTCCAAGCCACGCTCCTCGGCCTCGATGCCATCGAGGGCGGTCACGAAGATCACCGGGATGTCGCGGGTCAGCGGATCGGCACGCAATGCGTCGAACACCGCATAACCGTCCATGCCCGGCATCATCACATCGAGCAGGATCAGGTCGGGCACTGGATGGCTGCTCGCCACGGCCAGCGCCCGCGCACCGCTATGGGCGCCGCGCACCCGGTACAGCGGCTGCAGCAATTCGCCGAGCACCTCGAGGTTCTCGGGCAGATCGTCGACGATCAGCACCGTCGCCGGCTGGAGTGACGGATTGTCGTCGGGCTTGGGAGAAGACAGGGGCGGCGTCATCGTGGAAGTGGATTGACCTGGAAACCGACCCCTTGGGGAAAACGCCAACGCGTGCCCTCGCTCCAGGAGCCGGACGAACCGCAGGACCGGTTCATTCTGAATCAGTATTATCCATTGCTTATCGTCTCTTCCATGCAGCTTCTTGACCCTGGTCTAACAGCAATTGTGAAATGTGCCGCAGGCGGGGCTGCAAGCTAAACTCTCGGTCCTTCCACGCCCTCGGCCCATGTCTCCAATGCTTGCCCGCCTGCTGCCCTTTCTCGCCTGGCGCCGCCAGCTGGGTGCCACCGGCCTGCGGGCCGACCTGCAGGCCGGCTTCACGGTGGCCCTGGTGGCGATCCCGCAAGCCCTGGCCTATGCCCAGCTGGCCGGCCTGCCGCCTTACGTGGGGCTCTACGCATCGCTCTTGCCGAGCATCGTCGGCGCGCTGTTCGGATCGTCGGGCCAGCTCAGCACCGGGCCGGTAGCCCTTACCAGCCTGCTCACCGCGACCTCACTGGCACCACTGGCCCTGCCCGGCTCGGAGACCTATCTGGTGTTGGCAGTGCAACTCGCGCTGCTGGCCGGGCTTCTGCAGCTGGCCTTCGGCGCGCTGCGCCTGGCCCACTTTGCCGACCTGCTGTCGCACCCGGTGCTGCACGGCTTCATCAACGCCTGCTCGCTGCTGATTTGCGTGGCCCAGGTGCCGACCCTGCTCGGCCTGCGCAGCGCCGGTCAGCGCCCCTTCTTCGAGGCCCTGGTAGACCTGGGCAGCGCACTGCCCGACGCCCACCTCCATTCCGCCGCCCTAGGCCTCTCGGCCGCCGTGCTGCTGATCGCCCTCAAACGCCTGCTGCCGCGCTGGCCGGGGGTCTTGATCGTGGTCGCCGGCCTGAGCACGGTGGCTTGGCTGACCGGCTTCGAGGACAACGGCGGGCGCACGGTCGGCCTGCTGCCCGACGAAACCCTGGCCTTCGCGCTGCCACGTGCGGACTGGGCACAGATCACCGACCTGCTGCCATCGGCCTTCGTCCTGGCGCTGGTCAGCTTCCTGGAAGCCATGTCGAGCTGCAAGGTTGCCTCGGCACGCACTGGGGAGCGCTGGGACGGCAACCAGGAGCTGATCGGCCAGGGCCTCGCCAAAATCACCGCGTCGGTGTGCCAGGCCTACCCGGTCAGCGGCTCCTTCGGCCGCTCTGCCTTCCTGCTCGCCCATGGCGCGCGCACCGGGCTGGCCTCGGTGATCGGCGCCTTGATGGTATTGGCTGCGCTGTTCAGCATGCCCGGCCTGATCGCCCACATCCCGCTGCCGGTGCTGGCAGCGGTAATCCTCGTAACCCTCGCCGCACTGCTGTCGCCAACCCAACTCAAGGAAGCGTGGCGGGCCAACCGGGACGACGGCCTGGCCGGCACGGTGTGCTTCGTCGCCACACTGGCCTTCGCGCCGCATATCGAGATCGGCATCCTGTCGGGGCTGATCCTGTCTCTTGCACTGCTCATCTACCGCAGCATGAAGCCCCGCGTCGCGGTGCTCGGCCGCCATCCGGACGGCACCTGGCGCGACGCGGCGCGCTTCGGCCTGCCACCGGCCCATCCCCAGCTGAGCATCCTGCGCTTCGACGGTCCGCTGCATTTCGTCAATGCCGCGACCTTCGAGGACGCGGTGCTGGCCGTCGAACGCGACCATCCGGGCCTCAAGGTGCTGTTGCTGTCCTGCGGCGGCATCAACGACATGGACGCCAGCGGCGTCGAGGCCCTGCGCCGGGTCCACCGCCAACTGGCCGAAGCCGGCCGTACGCTGGCCTGCTGTGGCCTGAAACAGCAGGTTCTCGAGGTGATGGAGCGCACCGGGCTGCGCAGCCTCCTCGCCGAACACGCGAGCTACCGCACCGAGGATCACGCGCTGCAGCACCTGCTGCCGGGCCTCGACGGCATCCGGCCGGCCGACGTGCGCCGCGGATTCGAGTGGTGAGTACGCCGGACTTTGTTGACCGGAGTCGTTGTAGTGCCCCTTGCAGAAGCAGATACTGATACCCAATCAGGCATTCAAGCTTTCGGACAGACAACAAGGGAGCGCCTCATGACACCGACCTCGGTACGCGATATCCGTAACCTAAGCCTGCTCGGCCAGTCCGGGAGCGGAAAGACCACCCTGCTCGAGAAGCTGCTGGCCACCGCCGGCGCCATCGGCAGCCCCGGAACGGTCGAGCGGGGCGATACCATCAGCGACTACGATCCCCAGGAAAAGGCCCTCGGCCATTCCCTAAACAGCACCGTTGCCCACCTCGAATGGGCCGAACACTGGATCAACGCCATCGACACACCGGGCCTGCCGGACTTCCTCGGCCGTGCACTGGCCACCCTGCCGGCGGTGGAAACCGCCGTCGTCGCGATCAACGCCGCCGCCGGCGTCGAGACAGTGACCCGCAAGGTCATGGAAGCCGCCGCCGGCCAGTGCCGGATGATCGTCGTCAATCGCATCGACGCACCGGGCGTGGACTTCGGTGCGCTGCTGGAACGCATCGGCGCCAGCTTCGGCAAGGAATGCCTGCCGATCAACCTGCCGGCACCCGGCGGCGAGACGGTCATCGACTGCTTCTTCGCGCCGGACTACGCCGCGGCTACCGCCTTCTCCAGCGTTCGCGAAGCCCACGACCGCATCGTCGACCAGGTCGTCGAGGTGGATGAAGAGCTGATGGCCCTGTACCTGGAACAAGGTGAGTCCCTGCAACCCGAACAGCTCCACGACCCGTTCGAGCAGGCCTTGCGCGAAGGTCACCTGATCCCGGTGTGCTTCACATCAGCGCGCAGCGGCGCTGGCGTGAAGGAACTGCTCGACATCATGGGCCGCCTGCTGCCCGACCCCACAGAAGGCAACCCGCCGCGCTTCCTCAAGGGCGAGGGGCCGGCCGCCGCGCCGGTATCCGTGAGCACCGACGCGGGCAAACACGTCATCGCCCATGTCTTCCAGGTCAGCAACGACCCCTTCCGCGGCAAGCTCGGCCTGTTCCGCATCCATCAAGGCACCGTCACGCCGAACACCCAGCTCTTCATCGGCGACGCCCGCAAGCCCTTCAAAGTCGGCCACCTGCTGCGCGTACAGGGCAAGAACCAGGTCGAGATCGAGGCGGGCATTCCCGGCGACATCTGCGCAGTGGCACGCATCGACGAGATCCACCGGGACGCGGTACTCCACGACGCCCACGACGAGGACCACTACTACCTCGCCCCGCCGGCCTACCCGCAACCGGTATTCGGCCTGGCCCTGGCCGCCGAAAAGCACGGCGACGAGCAGAAGCTGTCCGAAGCCTTGCACCGCCTCCTCGACGAAGACCCCTGCCTGACCGTCGAGCATGACCTGCAGGCCAAGGAAACGGTGATCCGCG
This sequence comes from Zoogloea sp. GDB6, assembly GCF_056724105.1. Taxonomy (NCBI): domain Bacteria; kingdom Pseudomonadati; phylum Pseudomonadota; class Betaproteobacteria; order Rhodocyclales; family Zoogloeaceae; genus Zoogloea; species Zoogloea sp. GDB6. The sequence continues at coordinate 4,036,417 of NZ_CM161497.1, forward strand.
GCCTCGGCGAAGTGCATCTCAAGTCGCTGCTGGAAACCCTCAAGGCACGCTGGAACCTCAACCTCACCACCAAGCCGCCGGCCATCCCCTACCGGGAAACCGTCGCCGGCACGGCGGAAGCCCGCTACCGCCACAAGAAACAGAGTGGCGGCGCCGGCCAGTTCGGTGAAGTCGCTCTGCGCGTGGAGGCGCTGGAGCGTGGCGCCGGGGTGCAGTTCGCCGACGAGGTCAAGGGCGGCACCATTCCCGGCAACTTCATGCCGGCAGTGGAGAAAGGTGTCCGCCAGGCCATCATCGAGGGCGTGTTGAGCGGCTTTCCGCTGCAGGACATCCGCGTGGTGGTCTTCGACGGCAAGCACCACACGGTGGACTCCAACGAAGTCTCCTTCGTCACCGCCGCCCGCCACGCGGTGCAGGAAGCCGTGCAGGGCGCCCGCCCGGTGGTGCTGGAGCCGCTGGTGACGCTCACCGTGCGGGTTGCCGATGAGCACTTCGGCGGCATCAGCGCCGAGCTGTCCGGCCGCCGCGGCCGCGTCACCGGCACCGACAGCCCGCAGCCGGGCTGGACCGAGATCACCAGCGTGGTGCCGATGGCCGAGATGGAGGGCTTCGAATCCCGCCTCAAGTCGATCAGCGGCGGCGACGGCAGCTGCAGCGTGGCCTTCAGCCACTACGAAGCGGCCCCGGCCGAAGTGCAGCAACGCCTCGCCCGCGAACACGCCGGCAAGCGCGGCGGCGAGCAATAAAAGAAAAGAAGGCATCAGCGAGGGCGGCCTTTAGCAGGGTCGCCCTCGTGCCATTGAGCGTCGGGGGCCTCAGTTCAGGTACATCGACAGCTGCCGGCGGGCATTCATCACCGCCTTGAGATCCGGGCACAGCGGGAACCACTCCACCAGGCGGCCGCGTGCCTGGCTGCGGGCCTCGCCCCGGTCGCGCAGCACGATCTCCAGCAATTGTTCGAAGGCCGCCGGCCAGGCTTCCTGCTGGGCCAGCACGGTGGCCAGCACGAAGCGGGCTTCGAAGTCCTTCGCGTCGGCGGCGATGCGTGCCCGCAGTTCGGCCTCGCTGGTGGCGCCGACGCCTTGCGCCAGATCCAGCCGGGCCTTGAGCTTGAGCCATTGCTCGTCCCGCCCCCGCGGCTCGACTGCTTCCAGGGCGGCCAGCGCCTCCTCGGGCAGACCGGCGTCTATCAGCGCCTGCACCAGATCGAAAACGATGGCCTGGCGGCCATCCGACAACGCCACCGCACGCCTCAACAGTTCGGCCCGCTCGCATGGATCTGTCAGCCCACCCGCGGCACGACGCAGTTTCTCCGCCTCGTCCGGCAGATGACCGTCCAGAAAGGCCCTCACCTGCCCTTCCGGCAAGGCACCCATGAATTCATCCACCATCTCGCCGTCGACGAACAGCTTCACCGCCGGAATGCTGCGCACCGCGTAGCGCGCCGACACGGAGGGTGCCTCGTCGGAATTGAGCTTGGCCAGCACGAAGCGGCCACCGTATTCGCCGGCCAGCTTTTCGAGCAAGGGCTTGAGGGTGCGGCACGGGCCGCACCACGGCGCCCAGAAGTCCACCAGCACCGGCACCTCGCGAGAGCGGGCGAGGACGGCGGTTTCGAAATCGGCTTCGGTGATGTCGATGGAGAAATCGGTCATGGGGCTTCCTGGCAATGGTTTGTTGGTTTGGCAAAACCTGCATATGGGGAATGTCCAGCCGCCTTCAAGACAGCGCAGCCGGCACGGCCCCTCAGCGCGGCCGACTGTCCCAGATCTTCTGCAGGCGCTTCACCGATACCGGCATCGGCGTCTTCAGTTCCTGCGCGAACAGACCGACGCGCAACTCCTCCAGCAACCAGCGGAACTCCTCCAGCTGTGGGTCGGTGACGCCCGCCTTGGCCTTGGCCAGCCACTCCCGCTCGAAGGGCTGGGCCAGACTCCTCCAGTCGGCCATCAGCTGGCCGTCACGAGGCGCGTTGCTGCGCAGCTTGTCGATGCGCACGGTGGCCCCCTTCAGGTAGCGCGGAATCTGCGCGATGCGCTCGTAGGGCAAGGCCACCAGGAAGTTCTTCGGCATCAGCTTGGCGACCTGGGCATTGATGTCGGCGACCACTTCCGGGAAGGTCTTCAGGCCGGCGAGGCGCTTGGTCAGCGTGGCGTGTTCGACGATCAGCTGGCCGGTCAGGCGCATCAGCTCCTGGGCCACCAGCGTGATGCGCGGCTTGGCTTCCTGGCAGCGCTTGGCAAAGCTGTCGGCGTCCGCCGGCAGGGGTTCGAGCAGGCAGCAGCGCTCCAGCGTCGCGGTCACCAGCTGGGCCTTCAGCTCCGCCTCGGTGCCGTAGCTGATGAACTGCAGGGCCAGCTCGCGGATGCCCGGCAGCTTCTCGATGGCCTTCACCTGAGCCGACAGCTCCAGCGCGAACAACCGCGCGAGGCCGCCGCGATGGACCTTGGCCGCCTCCTCCGGGGTGTCGTAGGGACGCAGGGACACGCTGCTGCCGTCGTCGTGCAGCGCCGGAAAACCGACGATCTCGCGGCCGGCGACCTTCACTTCGAGCAGTTCCGGCAACGCGCCGAAAGTCCAGCCGGTAAAGCCGGACAAGGTCTTTTCGGCAACGGTGGCCAGCGCCGCGGTAGATGCCACTGCGGCCTTGCCGCCAGCGGGCGGAACAGCCTTCTTCTGCTGCGGCGCGTCCGGCGCCGCCGGCACGATGCGCGCGCTCTGGAAGCGCGCCGCCACCTGGTCGCGGAACTTGGCGCGTAGCTCGGCCAGATTGCGGGACTGGCCGAGGATGCGGCCGTGCTCGTCCTGCACGCGGAAGTTCATGAAGCAGTGGGGATTGAGGTTCTCCGGGCGGAAGCTCTCCATCGGCAGCTTGAGGGACACCCGCTCCTCGACGAAGCGCTGCAGCATCTTGATCAGCGGCTCGTCCGTGTCGAACTCGCTGGCGTCGTAACGCTCCATGAAGGCCGCCGCGCTGTCGGCCATCGGCTGCAGGCGGTGGCGGTGCTTCTGCGGCACGGTGCGCAGCAGCGCATTCACCTTCTCTTCGAGCAGGCCCGGCACCAGCCATTCGCAGCGGTTGGCGGGGATCTGGTTGAGCATCGCCAGCGGCACCGTCAGCGTCACCCCGTCGTCAGCCTCACCCGGCTCGTGCAGGTAGGCAAGCTTGAGCTTCTGGCCGAGCACTTCCAGGCTCGACGGGAAGCGGTCGGTGGTGATGCCTTCGGCGTCGTGGCGCATCAGCTGGTCGCGGGACAGCTGCAGCAGCTTGGGCGCCTTCTTCTCGGCGGCCTTGCGCCAGGCCTCGAAGCTGGCCATGTCGAGCACTTCCGGCGGCAGCTTGGCATCGTAGAAGGCGTAGATCAGCTCTTCGTCCACCAGCACGTCGGGGCGGCGGGACTTGTGCTCCAAGCGCTCGATCTCCGCCACCAGGCGCCGGTTGTGGGCCAGGAAAGCCATGCCGCGGGCTGATCCCTCAGCGATCTCGCCCTGCACCAGCCCTTCGCGGATGAACAGCTCGCGGCACAAGGCCGGGTCGATCTCCCGGTAGCTCACGCCGCGGCGCGGATAGACGGTCAGCCCGTACAGGGTGCCGCGCTCCCAGGCGCGCACCGCGCCGCTGGCCTTCGACCAGTGGGGTTCCGAGATATTGCGCTTGAGCAGATGCCCGCCGACTTCCTCCAGCCATTCCGGCTCGATGCGCGCCAGGCAGCGGCCGAACAGGCGTGACGTATCCACCAGCTCGGCGCACACGATCCACTTGCCGGCCTTCTTGGCGATGGCGGAGCCCGGATGCGGCCAGAACTTGATGCCGCGGGCACCCAGGTAGCTGCCGGCAGCGGGGCCGGAGGCATCCTCGATCTTGCAGCCCACGTGGCCCATCAAGCCGGTGAGGAAGGCCTTGTGAATCGCCTCGTAACTGGCCGGCTCCTTGTTCTCCTTCCAGCTGTGCTCGGTGCACAGGGTATGCAGCTGGGTGAACACGTCGCGCCATTCGCGCAGGCGCAGCCAGGACAGGAAGTTCTGCTTGCACCAGGCCTTCTGCTTGCTGGAACTCTCATGGCGCTGGACTTCGTCCCAGGCCTTCCACAGGTTCCAGTACCACAGGAACTCGGACTTCTGGCTTTCCTCCGGGCCGCGGAAGCGGGCGTGGGCCTGGTCGGCGGCAGCCTGCCGCTCGGGCGGACGCTCGCGCACGTCCTGCGTCGACAGCGCGGCGGCGATCACCAGCACCTCCGAAAGGCTGGCCCGGTCGCGGGCGGCCAGGATCATGCGGCCGATCTTCGGGTCGAGGGGCAGCTTGGCCAGCTCGCGCCCGATCGGCGTGAGGTTCATCGTCGCCGCGCCCTCGACCTCCTCCACCGCGCCCAGCTCGGCCAGCAGCTGGTAGCCATCCGCCACCATGCGCGGCAGCGGTGCGTCGATGAACGGAAACTCGGCCACTTCGCCGAGCTTCAGGGACTTCATGCGCAGGATCACCCCGGCCAGGGACGAGCGCAGGATTTCCGGATCGGTGTGGGCCGGACGCTTGTTGAAGTCGTCCTCGTCGTAGAGGCGGAAGCAGATGCCGTCGCTGACGCGGCCGCAACGGCCAGCCCGCTGACGGGCGGCGGACTGGGCGACCTTCTCAATCTGCAGCTGCTCGACCTTGTTGCGATGGCTGTAGCGCTTGACCCGCGCCAGGCCGGTATCCACGACGTAGCGAATGCCCGGCACGGTCAGCGAGGTTTCCGCCACGTTGGTGGCCAGCACGACGCGACGCCCCTTCGACGGCGCAAAAACCCGTGCCTGCTCCTGCGCCGACTGGCGCGCGAACAAGGGCAGGATCTCGGTGCCGGCGGCGTGATGGGCCTTGCGCAGCGCTTCGGCAGCTTCGCGGATCTCCCGCTCGCCGGGCAGGAAGACCAGCACGTCGCCGGGGCCGCTGCGGTGGGCTTCGTCGACGGCGTCCACCAGCGCGTCGTAGAGGTCGCGGTCCGGGCCGCGGTTGTCCTGGCGCGGTGGCGCTTCGCCCGGCCGCGCCGGCTTGGGCTCGTCGCGCTCTACCGGCCGGTAGCGCATCTCGATGGGGAACAGGCGGCCGGACACTTCGATGACCGGCGCCGGTTTGTCCTCGCTGCCGAAATGGCGGGCGAAGCGCTCCGCGTCCAGCGTCGCCGACGTGACGATCAGCTTCAGGTCCGGCCGCTTGGTCAGCAGCTGGCGCAGGTAGCCGAGCAGGAAGTCGATATTCAGGCTGCGCTCATGGGCCTCGTCTATGATCAAGGTGTCATAGGCCGAGAGCAGCGGGTCACCCTGGGTTTCAGCAAGCAGGATGCCGTCCGTCATCAACTTGATGTAGCTCTGCGGGCCGATGCGGTCGGTGAAGCGGATCTTGTAGCCGACGGTGCTGCCCAGCTCGCTCTTCAGTTCCTGGGCGATACGGCTGGCGGTGGCGCGGGCGGCGATCCGCCGCGGCTGGGTATGGCCGATCAGGCCCGACACGCCGCGGCCGAGCTCCAGGCAGATCTTGGGCAGCTGAGTGGTCTTGCCGGAGCCGGTCTCGCCACAGACGATGACCACCTGGTGCTCGCGGATCGCCGCGGCGATCTCGTCCTTGCGCTGATTGACCGGCAGATCGGGCGGAAAGTCCGGCTTGGGCAGCGCGTTGGCACGGGCAATGCGCTTGGCCGCCGAACCGGCGATGCGCAGGCGCAGCGCCTCCGGCAACTCGTCGAGGCTGCGCGGGCGCTTGGGCAGACGGCGCAGGTCACGGCGCAGGCCGGGCCGGTCGGCCGACAGGCATTCTTCGAGCAGGGAATAAGGATCGTTGCGGTCGGGCCGGGGTTGCGGTGATGCCATGTGGGAATACAGCGAAAAACGATTGATGGAGGCCCGCGCGCCAATCGGCAGCGAACCGCAGGCGACGGGTTCGAACTCTCAGCTACGCCAGCTATGCACGGTCATGCTCAGGGAGCCGCCCAGATGCAATGGGGCAGCACCGAACACCCACCCATAGCGGCCGGTGTTGATCAGCGGCACGACCTCCGCCGAGACGGACGAAAAGGTGGTCAGGCCACCGAGAAAGCCGGTAATGACGAACAGCCGCGCCTCCGGCGGAATCTCCGGCCGAAGGGCGAAAAAAGCTATCGCCACGCCCACCAAGTAGCCACCGAGCAGGTTGGCGCCGAGGGCCGCACCGATGCCGATGGCGACGAGTGCCAGGGTCGGAAAGTGTTGGGCATGATCGGACATGGCTGCGGATTTTACCCCGGCGACGCCGACGCCGCCGGCAAATGCCTCAAGAACCGGCGTGATGCCGCCGATAGCGGTCATATCCACACAAATGTGCGCCCCGCAGGAAGCTGCTGCGGCAAGGCGCAGACAGGCGGCGGCTCGGCGATGCCGAAAGACCGCTGCATACATGGAGACACGATGAACATCCCCGACAGCCCGCCCGCGGCATCCACTCCCTTGCTCTATCAGGCGCGCTTCGATTGCCATCGCGGTGAGCTGACCGGCGTGCAGGCTCTGCGGCAAGGCCCGCAGCACCCGGCCCCGGAGTTGCTTGTCGCCGGCAGCCCGGCCGAGCTCGATGCATTGCGCATGGCCTGCCTGCAGGTTGCGCTCTGGCAAGGCAGCGCCGGCCGGCCACTGGGCCTGACGGTTGGCGCCCGCCTCGATACCTTGTGCGAACAGGGCTTTGCCCACACCCTCGGCGCCATCCTGCGGGAGACGCGACTGGAGCCCCACAGCCTGGAAATCAGCATCATCACACCCCGCGACGAAGTACCGGACGACATGCTCGGTGCGCTGGCACAACTGCACCGACTCGGCATCCGCTTCGCGCTCTGCGCCACCAGCCCGGCCAGCACCCGGGTAGCGTGGACCGCCCAGCTACCGATCGACAGCATCGAGGTACCGGCCCGTCTCGTCGAGAACGTGGCGGCCGCACCGGAAGGCGTGGCCATCGTGCGCGCCCTGCTCACCCGCGCCCATCGCATGGGGCGCCAAGTGTGTGCGATGGATATTGCCAGTGCCCAGGCTGCAGCAGTGATGACGGCGGCCGGCGCCGACACGCTGCAAGGCCCCCTGGCCGCGGCCCCGCTGGCGGCGGAAGGCCTCACGGCCCTGCTGGCCAGCGGCTACCGGCTCAATGCGGCGCTGCTGCGCGGCCCCGCCACCGAGCGGACGCTGCTGCTGGTGGATGACGAGGACAACATCCTCTCGGCCCTGCGCCGCCTGCTGCGCCGTGACGGCTACACGATCCTCACCGCGAGCGACGGCAAGCAAGGACTCGAAGTGCTCGCCGCCAACCGGGTGGATGTGATCGTCTCCGACCAGCGCATGCCCGGCATGACTGGCGTGGAATTCCTGCGCAAGGCCAAGGACATGTGCCCGGACAGCGTGCGCCTGGTGCTGTCGGGCTACACCGACCTGCAATCGGTCACCGACGCGATCAACGAAGGCGCGATCTACAAGTTCCTCACCAAGCCGTGGGACGACGCGATGCTGCGCGCCAACATCGAGGAAGCCTTCCGGCGCAAGGCCCTGACCGACGAGAACCAGCGTCTCGCCAGCGAACTGCAGCACGCCAACCAGGAGTTGGCACGCATCAACGCCCGCCTCGAAGGCCTGCTGGCCGACCAGCAGCACCGCCTCGGCGTGGACGAAGCCGCGCTGACGCTGGCCCAGGAAGCCCTCGCGGTGATGCCACTGCCGCTGCTGGGCATCGCCCCGGACGGGATGATCGCCTTTGCCAACCAGGCCGCCGAAAGCCTGTTCACCGGGCAGGCACCGCTGATGGGCCTGAACGCCGACGAAGTCCTGCCCCCACCGCTCGTCGCCCTCGCAAGCAGTGGCGGGGGAGACTGCGACAGCCTGGTCGGCGGCGTGCAGTTCCACATCGAGGCCCACCCCCTTGGCGGCAATGGTCGCCATCGCGGTACCCTACTGTGCTTCACCTGCCAACACCCAGCCTGACCCATGAGCGATATCCAACGCCTGCCCCTCGACGCAATCCAGCCCGGCGCAGTACTGGCCGAAGCCGTCGCCGACGCCCGCGGCACGGTGCTGCTGCCGGCCGGCCTGAGGCTTACCGAGGCACACCTCGCCAGCCTGCACCGCCGCAATATTGCCGCGCTCAACGTCACGGCGCCCCCCGATCCGGCGGAACTGGCGCGCCGCCGCGAAAAGGTCCGAGAACGGGTCCTGTACCTGTTTCGCCACACCGACAACGACCCGGCCGCCCAGGCCTTGCTGCAGGCCGTGCTGGCCTTCCGCCAGGAGCAAGTGCGATGACCGACACACCGACCCTCGCCGACGTGGCTGGACGCATCCGCAGCCTGCCGGCCATGCCGACGGTGGCGCTCGAACTGCTGCACACGCTCGCCGAAAGCGACGCCTCGTCGGCCGATCTGGCAGATCTGGCCCGCCGCATCGCGCAGGATCAAGCCATCACGGCCCGCGTTCTGCGCGTCGCAAACTCGCCGTTCTACGGCCTGCAGTCGCGGGTCGCCTCCATCCATGACGCCATCGTCGTGCTCGGCTTCTCGGCGGTACGCTCGCTGGTGCTGGCCGCCGCAGTGATGGCCAGCCTGCCGGGCGGCCCCTGCACGGGCTTCAACCAGGAACGCTTCTGGCGCCATGTGCTGGGCACCGCAGCGGCTGCGCAGGCCATCGGCAAGCGCCTGGGCCGTCCGTCCGAAGCCCTTTTCATCGCCGGCCTGCTGCACGACATCGGACGCCTTGCACTGGTGGTCCTCTATCCAGCCCGCTACGCGACCACGCTGGCCGCAGCCCGCGAGCAGGACCGCAGGCTGCAGGAGATGGAACTGGAACACTTCGGCTTCGACCACACGGCAGTCGGCGCCAGCCTCGCCGAACACTGGCATTTTCCGGCGGAAATCGCGGACGCCCTCGCCTGGCACCATCAACCGGAGCGGGGCAAGGCGGACGGGTTGACCGCCATCGTCCATTACGCCGACGCCATCGCCCAGGCTCTCGACTTGGATGACGCGGAAGACAGCCAGGTCGCCCGCCTGCAGGAAGACGCTGTGGTCAAGCTCGGCCTGGACTGGAATACCCTGCTGGCTGTCCTCGCCGAGACGCAGAGCCGCTTCGACAGCTATCGGCTGATGCTGGGCTAAGCCATGCGGGACAATGACACCTATCCGCTGCCCGCCGACCTGTTTCCCCTCGCGGAATCCCTCAGTGCAGGCATCATGCTGCACCGGGGCGGCAAGATCCTGTTCGCCAATCGCACCATGTCGCGCCTCACCGGCTACTCACCGGCCGAACTGATGGCGCTCGACTACTGGGCGTTATTCCAGCCCGGCGTACAGCAGCGCATTCGCGAGCGGACCGGGGCGCATCTCGCGCACGCACGGGCACCAACCTCCCGCTGCGAGACGGCCATCGTGACGCAGACCGGCGAACTGCGCTGGATCGAGCTGTCGATCTCCCACCGGGAGATCCTCGGCGAGCGCACAGTGATCGGCTGCTTCATCGACATCACCATCCGCAAGCAGGCCGAAGCCGCCCAGCTCCAGGCCCAGCAACTACTTACCCAGATCATCGACAGCGATCCGGTACCGACGCTGGTCATCGATGCCCGCCATACGGTCACCCACTGGAACCGCGCCTGCGAGCAGGTCATCGGCATCCCCGCCGGTGAGATGGTCGGCACCACCCGCCAATGGGCCGCCTTCTACCCGAGCGAGCGGCCGATCATGGCCGACCTGATCATGAGCGGTGAAATCGACGGCCTGCTGAATCTGTACGGCAGCAAGAAGCTGCGTCGCTCGCCGGTGATCGACGGCGCCTACGAGGCCGAGGACTTCTTTCCCCGCATGGGCGCACACGGGCGCTGGCTGTACTTCAGCGCCGCACCACTGCGCAATGCCGCCGGCAAGATCATCGGCGCCATCGAAACCCTGCAGGACATCACCGAGCGCAAAAACGCCGAAATGGAACTGCGCGCCATGCAGGCCGACCTGGAGGCAAAGGTCACCGAACGCACGGCCGAGCTCCAGCAGGCCAAATCCTCCCTGGAGCAGGACATCGAGCGACGGGAAACGGCCGAAACCGAACTCCTAAAACGCTACGCCGAACTCACCGAACTCAACTGCCGCCTGCAGGAAACCCAACAGCAACTGGTCCAGTCCGAAAAGCTGGCGTCCATCGGCCAACTCGCCGCCGGCGTCGCCCACGAAATCAACAACCCGATCGGCTACGTCAACTCCAACCTCCGTAGCCTCAAGGGCTACATGGCGCAGATGCTGGAGGTAATCGATGTCTACGAGTCCTGCGAGGCGGCATTGCCGGCCGCCGAACGCCAGCGCATCCAGGCAGCCAGGAAAGCCGCGGATTTCGACTTCCTGCGCGACGACATCAGCCAATTGATCAGCGAATCGCAGGAGGGCACCGAACGGGTCAGCAAGATCGTCCACGATCTGCGCGACTTCTCCCGCACCGACACCAGCCAGGAATGGCAGGCCGCCGACCTGCACCACGGACTCGACAGTACCCTCAACATCGCCAGCAACGAGATCAAGTACAAGGCCGACGTGGTACGCGAATATGGCAGCCTGCCCCTCGTCGAATGCCTGCTGCCTCAGCTCAACCAAGTCTTCATGAACCTCTTCGTGAATGCTGCCCAGGCGATGCCCGACGGCCGCCGCGGCACCATCACCGTGCGCACCGGCACAGCAGGCGAGGACGCATGGATCGAGGTGGCCGACAACGGTAAGGGCATGCCGCCGGACGTGCGCGACCGGATCTTCGATCCCTTCTTCACCACCAAGCCGGTCGGCAAGGGTACCGGGCTCGGCTTGTCCCTGTCCTACGGCATCATCCAGAAGCACCAAGGCCAGATCGCCGTCAGCAGCACGCCCGGCACCGGCACCACTTTCCGCATCACGTTGCCCATCCATCGCAAGGCCTCCGCCGGAACGCCCCAATGACCCTAACCCCGACAAGCGACAACACCAGTTTCACAATTCTCTGCGTGGATGACGAAGCCAACATCCTGTCAGCGCTGCGCCGCCTGTTCCGCCCTCACGGCTACACCGTGCTGGTGGCCGGCGGCGGCGCCGAGGGCCTTGAAATGCTGGCCAAGGAGCGTGTGGACCTGATCATCTCCGACATGCGCATGCCCGAGATGGACGGCGCCACCTTTCTCGCCGAGGCGCGCAAGCGGTACCCCGATACGGTGCGCCTGCTGCTCACTGGCTACGCCGACATGGAATCGACCATCGCCGCGATCAACGCGGGCCAGATCGCCCGCTACATTGCCAAGCCGTGGAACGACCAGGACGTGATCCTGACGGTACGGGAGGCTCTCGAACGCAAGGCGCTGGAGCGGGAGAAGGCCCGCCTCGAAGCGCTGACGCGCGCCCAGAACGAAGAACTGAAGAACCTCAACGCCAGCCTCGAACAGAAGGTCGAGGTCCGCACCGCCGAGCTGAAGACCGCCCACGAGAAGCTCAAGCAGAACTTCCTGACGTCGATCCGGGTGTTCTCCAACCTCATCGAACTACGCGAAGGCCTGATCTCGGGCCACTCCCGCAGGGTTGCCGATCTAGGCCGCAAGCTCGCCAACCGGCTGGGTTTCGCCCCTGCCGAAGCCCAGGACGTGATGGTCGCCGGCCTGCTGCACGACATCGGCAAGATCGGACTGCCTGACGAACTGCTCGCCAAGCCGGTGTCGCACATGAGCGGCGACGAACTCGGCGTGCTGCGCAAGCATCCGGTAACCGGCCAGGCGGCCTTGATGGGCCTGGAAAACCTGCGCCGCGCCGGCACCTTCATCCGCGGCCACCACGAACGCTGGGACGGCCAAGGTTACCCCGACCGCCTGTCCGGCCTGGCGATTCCCTACGGAGCACGGGTACTGGCGGTGGCCAACGACTTCGACGGCCTGCAGATCGGCGCCCTGTCGGCGCGCAAGCTGAAGGCCGAAGAGGCCGTCACCTTCATCCAGCAGAACCGCGGCAAGCGTTATTGCCCGCAGGTGGTGGATGCGCTGATCGCCGAGCTGGGCGCAGCCGACGCCGCAGCGGCCATTGGCAACGAGCACTCTCCTTCGTCCCTCAAGCCCGGCATGGTGCTAGCCCGCGACCTGGTGACCCGCGACGGCGTAATGCTGCTGGCCGCAGATTTCGTGCTCGACGAGAATCTGATCCGCCAACTACGCGAGCTGGAAGCCTCGGAGGGCATCCGGCTGGCGATCGCCATCCGTCCAGAACGCAAATAGCCCGCAGCGCCTCAGGCCTCCGCCGGCGGCGGCAGAAGTGGCAGCACTTCCTCGGGAATGAAGAAGGGGCTGCCAAGCATGTCCGCCAGCGCCTCACTACTCATTGGCATTGCAAACAGATAGCCCTGGATCAGGTGGCACCCCCGACGGCACAGGGCATCCAGCTGGGCTACCGTCTCCACGCCCTCGGCCACCACCTCCAGCCCCAGGCTGTGGGCCAGGCCGATCACCGCCTCGACGATCGCCACGCCCTGCCCGTCCTCCAGTTCGCTGACGAAGGAACGGTCGATCTTCAGCGCATCCACCGCCAGCCGGCGCAGATAGGCCAGCGACGAATAACCGGTGCCGAAGTCGTCCACCGCAACGCGCACGCCCATGTCACGCAACTGGGCGAGAATGGCCGTGGCATGGTCGAGGTCGCGCATCAGAACGGTCTCGGTCAACTCGAATTCCAGCCGGGACGCCGCCACGCCGGTGATTGCCAGCACCTCCCGCACAGTGGGGATCAGCTGGGTATCCATGAAGTTAACGCCGGACAGGTTGATGCTGATGCGGAAATCAGGTGCCAGCCGGTGCTCCAGGCGTAGCAGGTCGGCGCATACCTTCTCCAGCACGCTGCGGGTCAGCGGTACGATCAGCCCGGTTTCTTCAGCCAGGGAGATGAACTCCGGCGGCGGCACCGCCCCCCGGCTGGCGTGGGGCCAGCGCAGCAGTGCCTCGGCCTTGACGACCGCGCGCCGCCTGATGTCGACGATCGGCTGGTAACGCATGCGCATCTCGTCCTCGCCGATGGCGCGGCGCAGGTCGGTTTCCAGCGTGAAACGCAGGAAAGCCGCGACCTTCATGTCTTCGGAGAACAACGCCAGTGGGTCGCCGCGGCTGCGCTTGGCATGGTTGAGCGCCGTCTCGGCCGCCTTCAGCAAGGCGTCGGCATCCGTTGCATGATCCGGCATCACCGCCATGCCGATACGCGCCGACAAAGTGATCTCCTGCCCCGGCACGCGGATCGGCGCCCGCACGACCTCCAGCAGGCGTTCAGCCGTATCGAGCAGATCGGCCGCCGAGCCCACGTCGTTCACCAGCACGCCGAATTCGTCGGCGGCCAGGCGAGCTACCCTGAAACGGGTCGAATAGCCTCCTCCCGCGGCCTCCGCCGGCTGGCGGTCCCCCATGTCCTCCCGCAGGCGATGAGCGATCAGCTGCAGCACTTGGTCGCCCCGGTCCGGCCCCAGGCTGTCGTTGATGCGCGCAAAGCGGTCGATATCCACCACCATCACCGCGCAACGGCTGCCGTAGCGCAGACCACGGGCGGTGGCGCCGAGCAGGCTCTCGCGGAAATACTCCCGGTTGGGCAGGCCGGTGAGGTGATCGAAGTAAGCCAGCTGGCGGATGCGCCGCTGGGCATCGACCTGCTCGGTGATGTCCTGCACGCTACCCTCCATGATCAGCCCCCCGGTGCCGCGCCCATCGCCACGACGCACCGGCTCGACGGTTTCCTGCACCGTGCGTACGCTGCCGTCGGGCCACACGACCCGGTAAGTCAGCTGGTAGCCGATCCCATCCCGGGCGCCGGCCAGGGCGAGTTGCATGGCGGCGCGGTCGGGACCATAAACATGTGCAAGGATCGCCTCCATGTCATCGCCGAAGTCGCCCCTTTCGCAGCCAAACAGCCGGTAGAACTGAGCCGAACGCCGGACCCGCCCGCTTCTCACCACCCACTCCCAGCTGCCCAGGCGGGCGATGCGCTGGGCATTCGACAGGCTCTCCTGGCTGAGGCTCAATTCCTGCGTCACTTCGGCAGAGCGGAGCACGTAGCGGATGCGGAAACGCAACAGGGTCCAGTTGATCGGCTTGGAGATGAAATCGGTCGCACCGGCATCGAAGGCCCGCTCGATCGATTCGCTGTCGTCCAGGCCTGTCAGCATGATCACCGGCACCAAGCGCCCCGCCGGCAACTGGCGCAGACGCCGGCACACGTCGAAACCGCTCAGGCCCGGCATCATCACGTCGAGCAGTACCAGATCGGGCTGGACCTCATCGAAGAGGGCCAGCGCCTGCGCCCCATCCTCGGCCTCCGACACCGTAAAGCCCCCTTCCCGCAGGGCTTCCGTTGCCATCATGCGGGTCAGCGGATCGTCATCCACCACAAAGATGCGCGCGCGTTCGCTTTCAGTCATCGTCCCTACCGGCCCTCTTCCGGATCATGTGCATCGGGGTGCATCCTCGTCGATCAACCCCTCGTTGCGCAGCGCTAACCAGCAGGCCTCCCAAGCTTCGGCAATACTTTCCACATCCTCCGGCCGCGGCACTTGCCCAGCCTTGATACGTTCGTCCAGACCCCGGGCGCAGGCCGCCAGACGCAAGGCGCCCATCGCATGGCAACCGGACTTCATCTTGTGCACCAGCGCACGCACGGCCTCCGCATCGCCGGCAGCCAGGCTCGCCCACAGGCCCTGCACATGACGCTCGGTCTCGCCGACGAACAGCGGCAGCAGACGCTTCAACATCGGCGCAGACCGATTGCCGTTCACCCCAGGTAGCGCCATCAGCATAGCGAGATCCAACGCCGGCTCGCCGCGCGTCAGTGCCTTCGACCTGCGGCCTGCGACCGGACGCCACAGGAAGCGACTCCGGACGACGGGCCGGAAGAAGGATTTGGCGGGGATTCGATGCATCGAGGTGCTCACCGGTGACAAGGTCTGCGACAGCTGCGGGGCCCAACGCCCCGCCAACGGCCACCGTTTTACCCAAACATCGTCCCGCCTGATGCCTAACAATACGCACCCGATAGCCAACTCCCGGCGCTTCGGCAGCGGCCCGTGCCAAAATTCACAAACGGGCAGCCTGTCCGCCGCCCGGCGCCCATCGGCTACAATTGCAACATTTTTCTCCCGGCATTCCGGCGGCACACAGCCCGCCCGTCAAGGTAAGACCAGATGACTGCACCCACTTCTCCGGCCGACGAAGCCGCCACACCCAGCAATTTCATCCGCAGCCTCATCGACGAGGACCGCCGCCTCGGCAAATGGGACGGACGGGTCGAGACCCGCTTCCCGCCGGAGCCCAACGGCTACCTGCACTATGGCCACGCCAAGAGCATCTGCCTGAACTTCGGCCTCGCCGAAGCCTACGGCGGCGCCTGTCACATGCGCTTCGACGACACCAACCCGACCAAGGAAGAACAGGAATACGTCGACGCGATCATCGAGGCCGTGCAGTGGCTGGGCTTCAGCTGGGGCGAGCACCTGTATTTCGCGTCGGACTACTTCGACAAGATGTACGCGATGGCCGAGCACCTGATCACCGTCGGCAAGGCCTACGTGGACTCTCTGTCCGCAGAGGAAATGCGCGCCTATCGCGGCACGCTGTCTGCGCCCGGCAAGGACAGCCCCTACCGCAACCGCAGCGTCACCGAGAACCTTGAGCTGTTCCAGCGCATGAAGGCCGGCGAGTTCCCCGACGGCACGCATATCCTGCGCGCCAAGATCGACATGGCCTCGCCCAACATCAACCTGCGCGACCCAGCCATCTACCGTATCCGCCATGCTACGCACCACCGCACCGGCGACCGCTGGTGCGTCTATCCGATGTACACCTTCGCCCATCCGATCGAGGATGCGCTTGAGGACGTGACCCACTCCATCTGCACCCTCGAGTTCGAGGATCAGCGCCCGTTCTACGACTGGCTGCTGGACAACCTCGCCGAAGGTGGCTTCTTCCCGCGCCCGGTGCCGCGCCAGATTGAGTTCGCGCGCCTCAACCTGACCTACGTGGTGCTCTCCAAGCGCAAGCTGATCCAGTTGGTTGACGAGAAGCACGTGGCCGGTTGGGACGACCCGCGCCTGCCGACCCTCGTCGGCGCACGCCGCCGCGGCTTCACGCCGGAGGGTTTCCGCATGTTCGCCGAGCGCATCGGCGTCTCCAAGTCCGACTCGTGGATCGACATGAGCGTGCTCGAAGACTGCATGCGCGAGCACCTCAACGAAGCCGCCGAACGCCGCGTCGCCGTGCTCGATCCGCTCAAGCTGATCATCACCAACTACCCGGAAGGCCAGACCGAGCGCTGCCACGCCCCCAACCATCCGTTGCACCCGGAGCTCGGCAAGCGTGAGATGCCGTTTAGCCGCGAGCTGTGGATCGAGCGCGAAGACTTCATGGAAACCCCGGTCAAGGGCTACCACCGCCTCTACCCGGGCAACATGGCACGCCTGCGCTACGGCTTCGTGGTGAAATGCACCGGTTGCGAGAAGGATGCGGACGGCAACGTGACCGCAGTGCTGTGCGAATACATGCCCGACTCCAAGTCCGGCACGCCGGGCGCCGACAACTATAAGGTGAAGGGCAATCTGCACTGGGTGTCGGTGGCCCATGCCTATACGGCTGAAGTGCGCCTCTACGACCGCCTGTTCGCCCATGCCTATCCAGGCGCCCGTCGGGAAGGCGATGCGGAAGACCTCGAACGCAACTTCCTCGACGACATCAACCCGAGCAGCCTGAAAGTCATCACCGCCCAGCTCGAACCGGCGCTGCGCGCCGCCAAACCGGAAGCTCGCTTCCAGTTCGAGCGCCACGGCTATTTCGTGGCCGATCGCATGGACTCCCGCGACGGTGCGCCGATCTTCAACCGCACCGTCACCCTCAGGGATACCTGGAAGAAGTAACGGTAATTGCCCGGGTCGGCCGCCCGGCCCTCTCCGGGCACCTTCTTCCCGCGGTGCGGCGCAAGCCGGCCACGGGGAGAAGGTGCAGGTGCAGCGCTCCCCAAATCAGCCCAGAGCAATGCGTGCGGAATTATCCGCAACGAACATGCAGCCGAGGATGCACTCGTGTCAAGCAATGGGCACAATAGCCGAGTACAAGTGAATAGCGCTGCAGGTATCCTGAACAAATTCACCGCTGCAGTCGCACCTCAACCGGCAGCGCACATCCCAAGCCTCCAAGGCCCGACACGATGCTGAGCAAGCTCTCGATCCGCGTCCGTCTCCTGCTGGTCAGTACCGTGGTCCAAGTGGTCATGCTGACCTTGCTGTTGACCAACAGCGGACGACTGATCAACGAGGCGACAACCGCCAGCCTGAGCACCCTCGTCACCCAGAACGCCGCCATCCTCAATGTGGTCACTGCAGCCTACGTACCCCAGGGGCGCTACCAGGATCTTCAGGATGCCCTTGGCGAACTGCTCGGCAACAACCACGAAGGCTTGGTCTATGTCCGCATCGTCGATAGCGCCGGACAACTGCGGGTCCGCGCCGGAATGCCTGAGATGGACGCGCTGCCGCCCCCCAATGAAGACAGCGCCGAGAGCCTCGGCAACTATGTCGGACAGACACTGATCCACGTGCACCGCCCGGTGCTGCTGGAGCACAACCAGGTCGGCTTCGTGCAGTTCGGCGTGTCCATTGCTCCGCTGGTGCTGGCCAAGCAGCGCATCCTCAACCAGGGCATTGCCATCGCCAGTGCCGAGGTGCTACTCACCCTGCTGCTGCTCGGCGCCATCGGCTATCTGCTGACCCGCAACCTGGGGCGTCTGCTGCGCGGCAGCCAGGCCATCGCAGCCGGACGCCTGTCCCACCGCCTGCCAGAGCAGGGCAACGACGAACTGGCGCAACTATGTCGTCACTTCAACCGCATGGCCGCCGCACTGCAGTCGCGCATCCAGGAACTGGAGAGCACCGCCCGCCAACTGGCCCTCAGCGAGGAACGCTACGCGCTGGCCACGCGGGCCGCCAATGACGGCCTGTGGGACTGGGACATCGCCAACGCTCAGACTTACTTTGCCCCGCGCTTCGCCGAAATCCTCGGTCTGTCGTTCAACGCCTTCACCGAGGAAAAGCGCTCGATCATCGATTACCTCCATCCGGACGACCGGGAGCCCTTTCGTCTGCGCGTGATCGCCCACCTGAAGCGGGAGTCCGCCCAGCTGATGGCCGAGCACCGCATCCGCCATGCAGATGGCGACTACCGCTGGATCCTCATCTGCGGCATGGCGGTCTACGACCCAACCAGCGGACGGGCGATCCGCATGGCGGGTTCGATCAGCGACATCAATCTACGCAAGCGGGCCGAAGACCAACTCATCCATGACGCCCTGCATGATGGACTCACGGGGCTCGCCAACCGGGCGCTCTTCGTCGAGCACCTGCAGAACACCCTTCTCCACGCGGACCGGGCCACCGGCAACCTGTTCGCAGTCCTGCACATCAACATCGAGCGCTTCCACGTGGTCAATGACAGTCTGGGGTATTCGGCCGGCGACGACCTGCTGCGCCTCGTTGCATCCCGGATCTGCACACTGGCCCGTCCCGGCGACGTGGTCGGGCGGGTGGCCGGCGATCAGTTCGCAGTGCTGCTCAACGACATCCCGGACGCCGGCGAGGCGATCCGCTTCTCGGAAAACCTGCAGACCCAACTGGCCGAGAGCGCCGAACTCAACGGCCATCAGCTCTACCCCAAGACACGCATCGGCGTTGTACTCGGCAGCGGCGGCTTCCACAGCGCGGAAGACCTGATGCGCGATGCCGACAATGCGATGCACCGCTCCCGCAGTAGCGCGGAAGCCTCCATCACGGTTTTCCAGTCGGCCATGCATCAACAGGTCCTCCGCGACCTGCAGATCGAATCCCAACTACGGGCAGCCCTGAGCAGTCACCAACTGGTCGCTCACTTCCAGCCCATCGTCGATCTGCGCGACGGCCGCACGACAGGCTTTGAAGCCCTCGTCCGCTGGCCTCAGGCCAGCGCCAGGCGCATTGGCCCGGACGTCTTCATCCCCGTCGCCGAATCCCTCGGCCTGGTCCACGAACTCGGCATGCAGATGCTCGACCAGAGCTGCATCTGCCTGAAGGCCTGGCGCGAGCAGGGGCTGGCCGACGAGAAGCTGTCGATCAGTGTCAACCTCTCGGCCCGCCAGCTCAGCCAGGCTGACCTGGCCGACCAGATCGTCGCATGCATCGAGGGCCACGGCCTGCCGCCAGCAGCCCTCAAGCTGGAGATCACCGAGGGCACCCTGGTCACGCGCAAGGAACTGGCCATGCACCAACTCGGCAAGTTGCGGGCCAAGGGCCTGCGTATCCTCATCGACGACTTTGGCACCGGCTATTCTTCCCTGAGCTATCTTCATTCGATTCCCTGCGACACGATCAAGCTGGACGGCTCCTTCGTCCGCGAAATCGAGACCATTCCCCGCCTGCGCACCATCGTCGAGGGCAGCATCCGCCTGGCCCACGAACTGGGCATGAGCGTCGTCGCCGAGTGCATCGAAACCCCCAGCCAGGCCGACATGCTCCGGGATCTCGGCTGTGACTACGGCCAAGGCTACCTGTTTGCCGCCGCCGAGCCCGCCGACAAGATCCGACAGCGCCTTGAAGCCCAGAGAGGTGGCACATGAAGCGCCTGAATGCACTGCTGCTTTCGCTTGCAACGCTGATTGCACAGGTGGCTCAAGCGGACACTCCATCCCCGCTGAGCGTATCCGGTTTCGGCACCGTGGGCGCTGCACGTACTGACAACGCCGACCGGGCTTTCCGCGCCAACAGCGTCAGCGACTCCGGTGCCGGTGCCGCCTTCGACCTGTCCGTCGACTCCGTGCTCGGCGTACAAGGGTCCCTGCAACTCGGCAATCGCCTCGACCTGACCGTGCAATCCGTGGTCCGCAAGAGCCCCACGGGCAGCTACGACCCGCGCATCACCTGGGCCTTCGCGAGCTACCAGGCGACCCCGGAACTACTGTTGCGGATCGGCCGCACGCGGCTGCCCTTCTTCATGTATTCCGATTCGCTGAACCTCAACTATGCGAATCCGTGGATCCGGCCCCCCGTCGAGGTCTACAGCCTGAACCCACTCTCCGACATCGACGGTGCCGATGCGCTGTACCGTCGGCAGTTCGCCGACACTGACATCGAACTGCATGCCTATACCGGGAGCAGCGCGATGAACATCCGTGGCGGCTCGGCCAATCTCGACAAGATCCGGGGCCTGAAAGCCTCCTTCAGCCGCGGCGGCCTCACGGCCCAGATCAGCTACGCCCGGGCGGACATGTCCCTGCGCTGGTCGGACGCCTATTTCCTCAGCTTGAGGCAGGCCCTCATTGCGACCGGCCACGACGCCATCGTGCCAGAGCTCTCCGGCACCGACGGCAAGACCAGCTTCATGTCGGCCGCTCTGCAATACGACCAGGACCGCCTGCTGCTGATAGCCGAAATCGCCCGCCGCAATGTGGACCGTTACATTGACACCGCACTCGGCTGGTATGTCACTGCCGGCTACAGGACGGGAGCCTTCACGCCTTACCTGACCCTGGCCCGCCAGCGGGAAATCTCTCCGGTCAGCACTGCGGCCACCGGGGTCGCCGTACTCGATAACGGTCTGGCAGCCTTCAACGCCGGACGCAACAAGGCCCAGCGCAGCATCGGCGCCGGCCTGCGTTGGGACGCCGGACGCAATGTCGCAGTGAAAGCCCAGTTCGAGCGCATCCAGCCCGGCCCCGGCGGGCTCGGAATCCTCCTCCCCACCCAACTCGCCGACTACCTGAGGCCGGATGGGCCGACCCACGTCCTGAGTCTTGCCGTGGACTTCGTGTTTTGAGCCCCATGCGTTCGGCCAGAACCCTCCTCCTGCTTTTTTCCGGCCTGCTTGCGCCGGCCTTCAGCCACGCGGAACTCGTGCTGGTTGCCAGCGTACGCAACCCGGCCATGGAACTCAGCCATGAGCGCGCCGAAAACCTCTACCTGGGCTCCACCACCACGTTGGCTGACGGCACCCCCGTCAAGCTCATGGACCTGCCCAACGGAGCCTCGCGCGACGACTTCTATCTGAAGCTGACCGGCAAGAATCCGGCGCAGATCCGCGCTTACTGGTCCCGCCTGGTATTCACGGGTCGCGCCCTGCCTCCCCGGGAAGCCAACTCGATCGCCGAAGCACGCCAATGGCTGATTGATACGCCCAACCTGGTCGGCTACATGGAACGTACTGACGTTCCACCCGGTGCCCGCATCCTGTTGCGCCTTCCCTGAAGGGAAAGCAAGGTCGGTTTGACGACCCGCTCATCCTCACA
This sequence comes from Zoogloea sp. GDB6, assembly GCF_056724105.1. Lineage (NCBI taxonomy): Bacteria > Pseudomonadati > Pseudomonadota > Betaproteobacteria > Rhodocyclales > Zoogloeaceae > Zoogloea > Zoogloea sp. GDB6. The sequence continues at coordinate 4,057,704 of NZ_CM161497.1, forward strand.
TATACTTGCGCGTTTCCTGCAAACTCTTTACTCGGAGTACATCCATGTACGCGGTCATAAAAACCGGCGGCAAGCAGTATCGTGTCGTCGTCGGCGAAAAACTCAAAGTAGAACAGATACCGGCTGACGTGGACTCGCAAATCACTCTCGACCAAGTCTTCATGGTCGGCGAAGGCGAGTCGGTCAAGATCGGCACCCCCGTTGTGGCTGGCGCCACCGTCACGGCCACCGTGGTTTCCCACGGCCGCCACGACAAGATCAAGATCTTCAAGATGCGTCGTCGCAAGCACTACCAGAAGCATCAGGGTCACCGTCAGAACTACACCGAGCTGCGCATCGACGCGATCTCGGCCTAAGGAGAATCCGACATGGCACACAAAAAGGCTGGCGGCAGTTCACGTAACGGCCGCGACTCAGAAAGCAAACGCCTTGGCGTCAAGCGCTACGGCGGTCAATTCGTTCTCGCCGGCAACATCATCGTTCGCCAGCGCGGCACCGAATACCACCCGGGCGAAAACGTCGGCATCGGCAAGGATCACACCCTGTTCGCGCTGACCGAAGGCACCGTTCAGTTCACCGTCAAGGGCGCCACCAAGCGTCGCACCGTGAACATCGTGCCCGCCGCAGCTGAATAACTTCAGCTCGCGCACGCTCAAAGCCCTATCTGTGGATAGGGCTTTTTTCTTTCAGGGCATCACCAAACGCCCCAACCGGAAGCTCCCATGAAGTTTTTCGACGAAGCCCGTATTGAAGTCATCGCCGGCGACGGCGGAAACGGCGCCGCCACTTTTCGCCGCGAAAAATACATTCCCATGGGCGGCCCGGATGGCGGTGACGGCGGCAAGGGCGGCGACGTTTACGCCGTCGCCGACCGCAACCTCAACACCCTGATCGATTACCGCTACAAGCGCACCTTCCTCGCCGAACGCGGCGAGAACGGCCGCGGCGCCGACTGCTACGGCAAGGGCGGCGACGACATCGAGCTGCACATGCCAGTCGGCACCATCATCACGCTACAGGAAACCGGCGAAGTCATCGCTGACCTGGACCTTGACGGCAAACGCGTGATGATCGCCAAGGGCGGTCGCGGCGGCCTAGGCAACCTGCACTTCAAGACCAGCACCAACCGCGCCCCGCGCAAGAAGACGATGGGCCAGGAAGGTGAGCGCAAGAGCCTCAACCTGGAGCTCAAGGTGCTGGCCGACGTCGGCCTGCTCGGCATGCCCAACGCTGGCAAATCCACCTTCATCCGCGCGGTATCGTCCGCCAAGCCGAAGGTTGCCGACTACCCCTTCACGACCCTCGCCCCCAATCTGGGTGTGGTGCGTACCTCCGAGAACCGCAGCTTCGTCATCGCCGACATTCCCGGCCTGATCGAAGGCGCCGCCGATGGCGCCGGCCTCGGCCACCAGTTTCTGCGCCACCTCCAGCGCACGCACATCCTGCTGCACATCGTGGACATCGCCCCCTTCGACCCGGAGGCCGACCCGGTTCGCGACGCTCACGCGATCGTCGAGGAGCTGCGCAAGTACGATGAGGAGCTGGTCAGCAAGCGCCGCTGGCTGGTCCTGAACAAGCTCGACCTGATCCCCGACGACGACGAACGCCAGGAGCGCATCGCCGCCTTCCTCGAAGCCTACGGCCCGGTGGAGCGTCACTTCGAAGTTTCCGCGATCAGCCGAGCTGGCTGCCAAGAGGTTGTCTTCGCGATCCAGGACATCCTCGACGAAGAAAAGGCCGCCGCCCAGGCAGCCGCCGATGCTGCAGCCGCAGCGCGCGCCGCAGCCGGCATCGATGACGAGGAAGAGGAGGCGGACGACGCCGAGCACATCGACGACGACGAAACCGACTACGAAGACGAAGAGGGCAACGATGAGATCCGAAATTCGTAACGCCCGCCGACTGGTCGTCAAGGTTGGCAGCGCCCTCGTCACCAACAACGGCGAAGGACTGGCCGTCGAAGCTCTGGCCGACTGGGCCCGGCAGATCGCCAGCCTCGCCGCCTCCGGCAAGGAAATCGTCCTCGTCTCCTCCGGCGCCATTGCAGCCGGCATGCAGCGCCTCGGCTGGACCAGCCGCCCGCAGGAAATGCACCAGCTGCAGGCGGCAGCCGCCGTCGGCCAGATGGGCCTGGCCCAGGCCTATGAGAGCGTCTTCTCGCAGAACGGCCTGCACACCGCCCAGATCCTGCTGACCCACGAGGATCTGGCCGACCGCACGCGCTATCTCAACGCCCGCTCGACCCTCGTCACGCTACTCGAACTGGGCGTCGTGCCGATCATCAACGAGAACGACACCGTCGTCACCGACGAAATCAAATTCGGCGACAACGATACGCTGGGCGCCCTGGTCGCCAACCTGATCGACGCAGATGCGCTGATCATCCTCACGGATCAGCAAGGCCTATACACCGCCGATCCGCGCAAGGATCCGGCCGCCACGCTGATCTCCGAGGACCGCGCCGAAAACACCGCCCTCGAAGCCATGGCCGGCGGCGCCGGCACCGGCATCAGCAAAGGCGGCATGATCACCAAGGTGCGCGCCGCCCAGCGCGCAGCGCGCAGCGGCGCCCACACCTGCATCGCCAGCGGCCGCGAAACCGACGCGCTGCTACGCGTTGCCGCCGGCGACAGCATCGGAACCCTGCTCTACGCCACCAGCACACCACTGGCCGCGCGCAAGCAGTGGCTCGCCGACCACCTGCAACTGGCTGGCAGCCTGACCCTCGACGCCGGAGCCATCGAAGCCCTGAAAGACGGCAAGAGCCTGTTGCCGATCGGCGTGATCGCAGTGGATGGCGAGTTCTCCCGCGGCTCCGTTGTCGCCTGTCGCAGCGAAAGCGGCAAGGAGATCGCTCGCGGCCTGATCAATTATGCGAGCAACGACACCCGCCGCATCGCCCGCCACGCATCCAGCGAAATCGAGGAGTTGCTCGGCTTCTCCGAAGAGCCAGAATTGATCCATCGCGACAATCTGGTGAAGATCGGCTGACACGTATCGCCCTACCATCAAAAGCAAATGGCCACCGTTCGGTGGCCATTTGCTTTTGGACTCATCCTTCACCACACCGAACGACAACCCCATGAAAAACGGGCACCCGAAGGTGCCCGTCAATTTCCGATTCAGACGAGTCTGAATTAGAAGGAGTGACGCAGGCCCAGCTGGATGCCCTGAACGGTAGCGCCAGCCACTTGAGCAGCGGTAGCGCCGTTGGCGGAGCCGTTCAGACCAACAGCGTTCACGCCGAAGTCGTAGGAAGCGTTGTTGTCGTTGTTCAGGTGAGCGTACACAGCCTTCAGCATGGTGCGCTTGGACAGGCTGTACTCGTAGCCAACTTCAAACAGCTTGGCGCCAGTGCTGTTCTGGCTGCTGCCGTTGACCTTCAGGTCACGAGCGAAATAGGCCTGAGCCAGGATCTTGCCAGCCGGGGTCACGTTGAAGGTACCACCAAGGCCCCAGACGTTTTGGCTAACACCGTTGCCACCGAAGTGGTCGGCACGGGCATGGTCGAACACGGCACGCACAGTGGCGATACCGAAGTCGTACATGCCGCCAAGGCGGAGGTCGGAGATGTTGGTGCCAGCGTCGTTGCCGAGGCTAACAGCGTTGTAGGTCAGACCAGCCAGGATCGGACCATTGGCGTACTTCAGGCCCAGGTCATAGCCGGTGGTGTTGACACCGGTGGAGACCACATTGTGGAAAGCCTTGTTCTCGTTAGCCACGTAAGCAGCGGTGGCATTCAAACCGTAGTAGGTCGGAGAAACATAGGCAATGGCGTTCTTCCAACGGGTATCGAAGATGGAAGAGCAGCCAGCGGAGCGGGCGCAGTTGCCGCCACCAGCGTAGTCGCCGGTGCTGCTGGTGGTGCCGACCAGGTTGTTACCCAGCTTGCCCAGCAGAGCGGAGTTGGCACCAATGCCGGTAGCGCCGGCATTGACGTCAAGAGACACGCCCAGAGCGCGGGTCGGGCCGGTCAGGTTACCCAGAACCACGGTACCCAGATTGGCGCTGGACAGGCCAACGAAGCTGTCACGGCTGGTGGACAGGCCGCCGTTGTTGTCGAAGGAAACACCGCTTTCGTACTGGAACACGGCGGTCAGGCCGTTGCCCAAGGCTTCCGCGCCCTTGAAACCGATGTAGGAAGAGTTGGTGGAAACACGGTTGGTGTTGCCCAGGTCGGTGTTGCCGTTGGTGTTGGAAACACGGACCACGTCGAAGGAGCCGTCAGCAATACCGTAGACGGTAACGTTAGCTTGAGCGAAGGCGCCGGTGGAGGCCAGGCCGGCAACGGCCAGAGCGATCAGTTTCTTTTGCATATGTTTCTCCTCTTGATTGAAGACTGGCACGCACTGCTTGCGCAGGGCCGACCAATTTCACCTCTCTAACGAGAAGTTGGCCTGCATTGTCAGCGCTTGGCAAAGCCGAGGGCAAGGACAGCGTTGTTTTTTGGATGCGAAGCCGCATCGGAGTGTTGCAAGTTCGCAACACGAAAGACGGAGACCAAGCGCGCCACACAGGAGCCGCATTGCAAGGCTTGCAGATGTACGGGTTTTACACAGTGTGCGGCACAGCATTAATATAGGAAGCTTGCTATATATTATTGATCGTCGCCATTGCCGGACCCGTTTCCATCATGGACAAGAACCGAATTCTTCGTGAGGCCGCCGTCACCAGTAATCTGGTGCGCCTGTCGCGCATCTACCGACGCGCCGTCAACGACGCAGCCCTCGCCCACGGCCTGTCCGACGCGCGGGTGCTGCCCATCATCCACCTGGGCCGTCTCGGTGACGGCGTGCGGCATGGCGTACTGGCCGAAGACATGGGAATCGAAGGCCCGTCGCTGGGCCGCCTGCTCGACCAGTTGTGCCTGGCCGGCCTGATCGAGCGCCGTGGCGACGCGGCCGATAAGCGGGCCAGGTTGCTGTACCTCACCGAGCAAGGCCACGCGATGGCCGCCACCGTCGAGAAGCTGATCGAAGACCTGCGCAGCAAGCTGCTCGCCCGCGTGGCAAACGAAGACCTCGAGGCCGCCCTGCGGGTCTTCGCCGCCTTCGATGCCGCACTGCATCCCGAGAGCGGCAATGAGTAAGCTACTGACGGCCCTGCGCTTCGAGCGGAGTGCACTGCTGTTCTCCTTCAACAGCTTCGCGGCGGCCATGCTTGCGCTGTACGTGGGCTTCAGCATCGGCCTGCCGCGGCCTTACTGGGCGATGATGACGGCCTACATCGTCAGCCATCCGCTGGCCGGCGCCGTGCGCTCCAAGGCGATCTTCCGGCTGGGCGGCACGCTGGTCGGCTCGACGGTCGCCTTGCTGCTGGTGCCGCCACTGGTCGATTCGCCGGTGCTGCTGTGCCTGGTGATCGCGCTGTGGATCGGCGTCTGCCTGTTCGTCTCCCTGCTCGACCGCACCCCTCGCAGCTACGTGCTGATGCTGGCCGGCTATACGGCGGCGATCATCGCCTTCCCGAGCGTCAATGCACCGGACCTGATCTTCGACGTGGCTGTCGCGCGCTTCGAGGAGATCTCGATCGGCATCGTCTGCGCCACGGTCGTCCATAGCCTCATCTTTCCGCGCCCGGTCGGCGGCCCGCTAGTCGGCCGTCTCACCAGCTGGCTGGGCAGCGCCGACCAGTGGGCCCTCGACGTGCTCCACGGGCGCAGCGCCGCCGAAACGGACCGCGAACGCCGCCAGCTCGCCGCCGCGGAGACGGAGATCCACCTGCTCTCCAAGCACCTGCCCTTCGACACGTCCAACTTGCGCGAGATCACCAACGTCGTCCATGCGCTGCACAGCCGCACGCTGGTCCTTATCCCGATCATCGATGGCTTGAACGACCGGCTCAGCGCGCTGCGTGCTGATGGCCATGCGCTTTCGCCCGAGGTCGCCCGCCTGATCGAAGCCGTCGCCACATGGATCTCGGACGGAGCAGAGCGCGATCGCGCCGACCCCTTGCTCACCGAGCTGAAAACCGTCGCAGCCGCCACACCCCACGACGCCGACTGGGCCACGTTGCTCTCCGCTAGCCTGCTGACCCGTCTGGTCGATCTGGTCGAGACGCTGGGCGACAGCCACACCCTGCTCGATCACGTGCGCCGCAACAAACCACTGTCGGCGGAGCTGGCAGAGCAGGTTGGCACCCACGAACACCGCTCGCTGCACAAGGACTACGGCATGGCTTTTCTGTCCGCCGCCGCCGCCAGCCTTGCAGTGCTACTGTGCTGCGCGCTGTGGATCATGAGCGGCTGGCGGGACGGCGCCGCGGCCGCCATGATCGCCGCGGTGGTGTGCTGCTTCTTCGCGACGATGGACGACCCCAAGCCGACCATCGCCAGCTTCGGCCTCTTCAATCTGGTCGCGCTGCCGATCGCTGCGGTCTTCCAGTTCACCGTACTGCCCCGCGTCAATGACTTCCCGATGCTGGTCCTGACCCTGGCCCCGATCTTCATTCCGATGGGCATCTACATGGCTGCGCCGCGCACCCTGGTGCCCGCCATGGCGATGATCACCGGGGTCTGCAATGCGCTGGCCCTGCAGGAAACCCTGAACCACCAGGACTTCGCCGATTTCATGAACGTGAACACCGCCATGTTCGTCGGCGTCCTCATCGCCCTGTGGGTCACCGGCTTCATGCGCACGATCAGCGTCGAGACCAGCGCGCGCCGCCTGCTGCGCCACAACTGGCGGGATCTCGCCCACCACGCCCGGGCCGGCGCGGCAGCCGACCCCATTGCGCTGGCCGGCCGCCTGCTCGACCGCCTGACCCTGCTCACGCCCAAGCTCGCCGCCGTCTCCCAGAGCGGCGAACTCCGCGGCGTCGACGTGCTGCACGATCTACGCATCGGCATGAATCTGGTCACGCTACAGAAAGCCAGCCCGAGCTTCGACGCCATCACCCGCGATCTCGCCGAGAGGGCACTCGCCGGTGTGGGCGAGCATTATTCGCAGCGCTCCGCCGGGCGGCTGACAGACGCTCCTGCCAGCCTGCTGGCCGACATCGACCAGGCACTGCACGTCATCGCCGAACAGCCGCCGTCAACAGCCAAGCTCGCCGGTTTGTCGGCAATGGTCGGCCTGCGCGGCAATCTGTTTCCCAAAGCCGCGGCCTACCAAGCCACCGCCCCGCTCTCGATGAAAGGACCTTCAACATGATCGGGGAACTTAACCTCGACGGCGTCCTGGTTTCGTCGATCCTCGTGTCGACACCCCTCGCCTTCGTCTTCTCCTTCCTACTGCGCCGGGTCTTCTCTCTGGTCGGGCTGTACCGCATCGTGTGGCACCCCGCCCTGTTCGACGCCGCAGTGTTCATGATCGTCTGGTCCCTCGTCATCCGCCTGCCCATGCCCTCCCTTTGATTGAAGGTAATGCTCCCGTGAAACCGCTTTATCTCAAGCTCCTCCGCATCGCTGTGACCCTCGCGGCGGTCGTCCTTGCCCTCTTCGCCTCCCAGCGCCTGTGGGATCACTACCAGGTCGAACCGTGGACCCGCGATGGCCGCGTGCGCGCCGACATCGTGCCGGTCACGCCCGATGTCTCCGGCCTCGTCACCCACGTGGCGATCCACGACAACCAGTTCGTGAAGCAGGGGCAGGAACTCTTCCAGATCGACACCGAGCGCTACCGCCTGGCCGTCAAGCAGGCCGACGCGGCGGTCGCCACCGTGCGCGCCAACCTCGAACAAGCCCGCCGCGAAGCCCGCCGCAATTCGCAGCTGTCCAGCCTGGTAGCCCAGGAGACCGTCGAGCAGAGCCGCGAGAAAGTCGAACTCGGCGAAGCCCAACTCGCCCAGGCCATCGCCAATCGCGACCTCGCCGCCCTCAACCTGGCCCGCACCAAGATCGTCGCGCCGGTGGATGGCTACCTCAGCGACCTGTCCCTGCGCTCGGGCAACTACGTGACCGCCGGCAAGCAGGTACTCGCCGTGCTCGACACCCATTCCTTCCATGTCGACGGCTATTTCGAGGAAACCAAGCTGCAGGGCGTGAAGATCGGCCAAGGTGCCAAGATCCGCATCATGGGCCGCGAGCAGGAACTGCGCGGCCACGTGGAGAGCATCGCCGCCGGTATCGAGGATCGCGACCGCGCCAACGGCAACAACCTGCTGCCCAACGTGAACCCCGTATTCACATGGGTGCGCCTGGCCCAACGGATTCCGGTGCGCATCGCCCTCGACGAAGTGCCGAAGGACCTCCAGCTGGTTGCCGGCCTGACCGCCACCGTAGCCATCGTCGACAAGGACGGCAAGGTCGAGGGTGCGTCCCCCGCAAACAAGGGCGGAGCCGTCAAATGAAAGCCCTGCACACCCTCGGCGTGGTCGGGCTCGCCCTTGGTCTGGGCGCCTGCACCACGGTCGGCCCCGACTACCACCTGCCGGAAAAGGCCACCATCAACCTGCCGGCAGCACAAGGCGCCTTCGTCGGCAGCAGCAACACCAGCGTCCGCAGCGAACCGCTGCCCGCCAACTGGTGGAAGCTCTACGACGACGCCACGCTCAACGGCCTCATCGAGACCGCCTTCAGCGCCAACACCCAGCTGCGCGTGGCCTCGGCCAACCTGGCGCGGGCCCATGCCATCGTCGCCGAGGCCGAATCGGCCAGCGAGCCGGGCGCACGCCTCAGCGGCGGCGTCGCCCGTGAAAAGGTTGCCGGCCAAGCCTACCTGCTGAAGGAGAGCATTCCGCCGATGAACCTTGGCATCGGCGGTCTCGCCGCCTCCTACCAGCTCGACCTGTTCGGCCAGTTGCGGCGCCTCACCGAAGCGGCCGAAGCCGACGCCGAAGCCAGCCAGGCCGCCGTCGACCTGGTGCGCGTCAATATCGCTGCCGACGTGGCCCGGGCCTACGTCGAAGCCTGCTCGGCCGGTTACCAGAAGCAAGTCATCGAACGCGCCCTGCAGCAGCAGGAAGACAACCTCGGCGTGGCCCGCAAGCTGGCCGACGCTGGCCGCGGCACGGTCACCGACGTGATCCGCGCCAGGGCCCAGGTCGAACAGATCCGCGCCTCGCTACCGGCTTACGAGGCTCGCCGCAGCACCGCGCTGTACACACTGGCCGTACTCACCGGCCGGCCGCCGGCGGAGTTTCCGAAGGTCGTCGCAAGCTGCACGCAGCTTCCCAAGCTGAACGCGCCGATCCCTGTCGGCGACGGCACCGCGCTGCTCAAGCGCCGCCCCGACATCCGCCAGGCCGAACGGGCGCTGGCCGGCGCGACGGCGCGCATCGGCGTGGCGACGGCGGCCCTCTACCCCACGGTATCCATCGGCCTGAGCGCGGGTCTCACCGGCCTTCTCCGCGACCTCGGTCAGCCCGACACCCAACGCTGGGGCATTGGTCCGCTGATCAGCTGGACAATTCCCGGCGGCCTCGAATACGCCCGCATCGAGATCGCCAAGGCCGGCGCCGAAGCCGCCCTGGCCCACTTCGACGGTGCTGTGCTCAGTGCGCTGCGCGACACGGAGACAGCCCTGGCGGTGTATGCCCGCGAGCTCGACCGCAATGCCTCGCTGCGCACCGCCCGCAAGGACGCCGCCGAGGCAGCGCGCCAGGTGGAAACCCTGTACCGCGGCGGACGCGCACCCTACATCAACGATCTGGACGCCCGGCGCAACCTCACCAGCGCCGATGCAGCCCTCGCCGTGTCGGACAGTCAGCTGGCCCTGGACCAGGTCAACCTGTTCCTGGCCCTCGGCGGTGGCTGGGAACAGGCATCAAACGACAAGCAAGACCATCCCGCAAAGACCGCCGGGCATCACTGAGCGACAGACGCCAGAAATAAAAAAACCAGCCCGAAGGCTGGTTTTTTATGCGACGGCAAAGCCGGCGACTTACTTCTGGCTGAGCACCCAGGACACGAGGGTCTTGGCTTCGGCCGGGGTGACCTGCGGGTTGGGAGGCATCGGGACCTGGCCCCAGACGCCGGAGCCACCCTTCTGGACCTTCTCGACCAGCTTGGCCTCGGCGGTCTTGTCGCCCTTGTACTTGGCAGCCACGTCCTTGTAGGCGGGGCCGACAACCTTCTTGTCCACGGCGTGGCAAGCCAGACAGTTCTTGGCCTTGGCCAGATCCAGACCGGCGTCGGCGAAGGCGGCGGAAGTGCCCATCAGACCGGCGATGGCGGCGACAGCAACGAGTTTCTTCATTGTGATCCTCTCGAGTTGTGTGGCGGAAAAAAGCTGCGCGGAGTCTACGCCCCGCCTTCGGGTTTGCCAATTGCCGCGAGTGCAGCATCAAGCGCCGACCGGGCAGCAAACGGTGGCAGACAAGTAACGCCCGAGCACAACCAGGCGTTGACGGTATCCCCAGCCGGCTTGTCAAGCACCGGCGGCAGGTCGGGCACGCCCGGCGGCAACCCCACGCACAGCAGGCCGGGTCGATAGCTTTCCATCACCCAGCTCAACCACTCGGGCAAAGCCGTAGGAACCCCGCGCAAGACCAGCAAGGACGGCGGCTGCAGGTGTTCGGCCAACGCGACGGCCAGGCTCGCAAACCCCATCGGACTGCCCACCATAGCGGCATGGAAGGCCTGCAGCGTCCGCTCGGCGGCCGCCAGATAACGCGTCTCGCCGGTCAGGTGGCCGAGCCGCCCGAAGACCTGTGCAGCAATGCCGTTGCCAGAAGGCATCGCGTTGTCGTGGCCGCTCTTCGGGCGGTGGATCAGCGCTTCATGATCGTGGCGGGTGAAGAAGAAGCCGCCACCCGCCCGGTCCTCGAAGGCGTCGAGCACCCCGTCGGCCAGGTCTTCGGCAAATTCCAGATCCTCCGGCCGGTAGGCCGCCTGCAGGCTCTCGATCAATGCGGCGATCAACAGCGCATGATCGTCCAGGTAGGCGTTCAGATGGGCCCGCCCGTCCTTGTAGGTTGCCAGCAGGCGACCGTCCTGCCAGAGGGTCCGACGGATGAAATCGATGGCCTGGGTCGCCGCCGCCAGCCAATCGTCGCGGCCAAAGATGCGGGCCGCGTGGGCCAGGCCGTGGATCATCAACGCGTTCCAGCTGACCAGCAGCTTGTCGTCACGACCGGGGCGCACGCGCCCCTCCCGGCGGGCGAACAGCTTGGCACGGGCGCGCTCCAGCGCGGCCTCCGCGTCGGGGAGCGTCATGCCGAGCTTGTCGGCCACGCCAGCCAGCGGCTTCGCCACGTAGAAGTGCCAGTGCGTCTCCTCGAAATTGGGCGGCCGCGCCACGCCGTAGTGCTGGGACAGTACGCGGTACTCAAGATCGTCGAGGCATTCGTGCACCTCGGCTTTGTCCCACACGTAGAACTTGCCCTCCTCGTGTTCAGAGTCGGCGTCCAGCGAGGACGCGAAACCACCCTCCGGCAGACGCATCTCGCGCAACGCCCATTCGGCCGTGCGCTCGGCAACCTGGGCGAACAGCGGGTCGCCGGTGAGCGCCCAGGCATCGGCATACAGCGCGAGCAAGGGCCCGTTGTCGTAGAGCATCTTCTCGAAGTGGGGAATGTTCCACCAGCCATCCACGCTGTAGCGGGCGAAACCACCGCCCAGTTGGTCGAAGATGCCGCCTTCGGCCATGCCGCGCAGGGTCTTCAACGCCATATCGCGGGCTGTGACGTCGCCGGTCGCGGCAAAGCGGCGCAGCAGAAAATCCAGATCGGCCGGGTGCGGAAACTTGGGAGAGCCGCCAAAGCCGCCGTGCTCCTCGTCGAAGGTGGACGCCAGCCCATCCTGCAGCGCACGCAGGGGCGCACCGCTGAAATCGGACGGATGGGTGCTGCCGGTCACGTCGCTGCGGGCCAGCGCAGCGCGCAGCCCCTGGTTCTGTTCGTCGATGGTCTTGCGCTGGGTCGTGAAGGCCTCATGGACCCGCTGCAGCAGATCCGGGAAGCCCGGCAGGTTGTAGCGCGGCGCCTTCGGGAAGTAGGTACCGCTGAAGAAGGGGCTGCCGTCCGGCGTCAGGAACACTGTCAGCGGCCACCCCCCGCCCCGCCGCGCCAGCATCTGGTGGGCGGCCTGGTAGATCTGGTCCAGATCCGGGCGCTCTTCCCTATCCACCTTGATATTGACGAACAGGCGGTTCATCAGCGCGGCCACCTCGGGATCCTCGAAGGACTCGTGGGCCATCACATGGCACCAGTGGCAGGCCGAGTAGCCGATGGACAGCAGGATCGGCCGGTCTTCCCGGCGGGCCAGGTCGAGGGCCTCCTGGCTCCACGGCCACCAGTCCACCGGGTTGTCGGCATGCTGCTGGAGATAGGGTGAGGTTTCGTGCTGCAGTCGGTTGGGCATTGGGGGGCTCCCGCTGGGTTTTGTCGGCTTTGTAGGGCGTCGTGCGTTGGAGCCCCGGTCCAAGCAAAAGTTGTGCAGTGTCAGAAAGCGATCGCCACCGCGAACTGCAGGCGTACCCGGTGGTCCCGCTGGCCGTAGGCGAGATCCAGCGCGATGGGGCCTGCCGGGCTCTTCCAGCGAGGACCGAAGCCGTAGCCGAAGTTCATCTTGAACAGCTTGCGTTCGTCATTGGCATTGCCAGCATCGACGAAGGTGGCCACCCCCCAATCGCCGGAATACCAGTGCACATACTCGGCGCTGGTCACTGCCAGGTAACGCCCGCCGACCGTTGCCGTGCCATCACGCACACCCAGGCTCTGGTAAGCATAGCCGCGCACGCTCTGGGCGCCGCCAGTACGGAACAGGAAATCCTGTGGCACCCCATCGCGGGACGGCGCCACGGTGACGCCGCCCTCCGCCCGCAGGATCAGCACATCGCGCTTGGCCACCGGCACGAAGAGCTGGTAGCGCCCGTAGAAGCGCGCGAAGTTGCGGTCGGACAACAGCATCTGGGCCGCGCCGCCGACCTGCAGGTTGAGCACTTGGCCATCCCGCGGGTCGAGGATGTTGTCCACCGCCCGCCGGGTCCACGACCAATTGGCGGCCAGGGCCTTCCGGCTGGACGGCAGGCTGCCGTCTGGGGTCAGGGTTTCGTGCTGGAAATTGAGGGACAGGCGGTTCTCGATGTTGCCACGCGGAATGGTACGCACCACGCCGATGGACTGGCGCTGGGTCTGCAGCCCGGAGATGTCTGTGTGCTCGATCAGCGCGCCGACGCTGTCCAGGTAGCCCGTCGGGGACGGCGGCAGGAACACATCTGCGTAGCCGAGCTGGCGGCGCTGTTCGAGGCGGATGCCGCTGACCAGGTTGTAGGCCCGATCGAAGAAATGGGCATCCCGATAGGTGGTCTCGACCCGGTAGCCGGTATTGCTGCTGGCACCGACGCCGAACCCCAGGCGGCGCGGCAAGGCCTCGGAGAGCTGGACGCGTACCGGCACCGCGTCCGGCGTGGCCGACTCGCGGTCCACATCGACCACCACAGAGGCGAAATACGGCGTGTTCTGCAGCGCAGTCTGGAAGCGCAGCAGGCGGTCAAGGCTGTAAGGCTCGCCCTCCTTCGGTGGCTGATAGCGTTCGATCAGCGACGGGTCGTAACTGCTCAGCCCGGTGATGTCGATCCGGCCAAAACGGAAGACGGGCCCGGAATCCACATCGACGCTCAGCGTCGCAGTGGCCGTCTCCGGGTCGATCAGTGCATGGCTGGCGGTCATGCTCGCCGCAGCGTAATCGCGGGCACCCAGCGCATCCATCAGTTGCTGCTTGGCCGTGTCCCAGTCAGCCTGCCGGAAGGGGCGGCCAACGGGCAGGCCCCAGGCCGCCTTCAAGGCCTCGATCCGCGCCGGACGCTCGCCTTCGGCGCGGATCACATCGCCACTGAAATGCAGGTTCACCTGGCTGATCACGGTCCGCCGCCCAGGCGTCACGACGATGCGGAAGACCTCGCCCGCCTCGGCGCTCTCGATGGACGGGGAGAAATAGCCTTCGGTCGCCAGGATCTCGCCGATCTCCTTGCGCGCGCGCCGCAGGATGGCCACCCGCCCGCCCTCGTCCAGCCCGCCTTCCGGCCGCTGGTCGAGAAAATCCACATGCTTCTCGAGCAGGGTCCGCAAGTCATCCGGCGCCACCAGCTCGACGCGGGTATCGGCGGCCTGCACCCAGGCCGCCGCCCCAAAGACGAGGCAAGCGAACGACAGGCGAAGGGCGGATGAGCGGCGCAGCACGGGGCGGATTCTAGCAGCCCCTATTCCATCCACGCGCCCATCCACGTGCTGCCGCAAGCCCCATGCACTACCCCTCCCCCAGCCGCAGCAGGCCGGTGTTGCCGCCTGTCGCCGAGGTGTTCACGGTGATGCAACGCTCATGGACGAGGCGCTCCAATGCATAGTCTGGCGCAGGGACCAGGAAGGGCAGGATCGCACCGTCCCTGTCCGCGAATGCTTTCCGCCAGCGGGCCGTGTCCTCCGGCGGCAGATCCGCCAGCACAGCGACCCACATGCAGGTGAGCACGTCCGCGCAAGGTTCGATCCAGCGACGGAGCGCCTCTGGCAGAGAAGACAACCAAGCTGCCGCAGCCTCATCCTCCGCCGGCAGCAGCAGGCGGTTGCCGGTGGCCAACGCGGCGACAAGCTGGTGTAACCACGCCACCGGATGATCTGCCAACCCCAGGACGGCGCCACGGGAATGGAAATAGAGAGTATTGCGCTCCCCCGTCGGCCCCTGCAGCGGGAGACTCAGGCCCGCCAGTGACGCTCGACGATAGGCGGCAATCCGTTCGCACAGTCCGGCCTTGATCGACTCGTCGGGCAGGGACAACACCGGCCCCGCCAGCCAGGCCTCCAGCACATCGAGCCCGGCTCTTGCCGGACGCTCCAGATCCGGCAAAGGCGGCGGCGCGCCACGTACCAGACGGCGCAGGCTCAGAGGCCCGCCAGCCTTCGGCCCGGTGCCCGACAAGCCCTCTCCGCCGAAGGGCTGCACACCGACCACCGCACCGATCATATTGCGGTTCACATACACGTTGCCGACCGGCATGCGCCGCACGACGTGCTCGACAAAGGCATCCACCCGCGATTGGATACCCAGCGTCAGCCCGTAGCCGCTCGCCGCCAACGTATTCAGCAAGGCATCCAGTTCCCCCGCCGCATACCGCACCACGTGCAGCACGGGACCGAAGACTTCCCGTTGCAGTTCGTCCGGCGCATTCAGCTCGATCACCGTCGGCACCACGAAATGCCCTTTCAGGCAGCCATCCGGCAGGCTGCGCGCCACCACCGGGTAGCGGTTAGCACGCATGGCATCCACGTAGGCATCGATCTGTACGCGGGCCGCGGCATCGATCAGCGGCCCCACGTCGGTGGCGAAGTCGTCAGGACGGCCGACACTCAGCTCGGCCATCGCCCCGTCGAGCAGGTCGAGCACGTGCTCGGCGATGTCCTCTTGTACGCACAGCAGGCGCAGTGCCGAGCAGCGCTGGCCAGCGGAGTCGAAGGCTGAGCTCAGCACGTCGGCGACGAGCTGCTCGGGCAAGGCCGTCGAATCGACGATCATCGCGTTGAGGCCGCCGGTCTCGGCGATCAGCGGCACATCGCCCCGGGCTGCCAGCACCCGATGGATGGCCGCGGCGACCGCCATCGAGCCGGTGAACATCACCCCGCAGACACGCGGGTCGGCCACCAAGCGCGCACCGACGGTTTCGCCCGGCCCAGGCAGGCATTGCAGCATCGGACGCGGCACGCCCGCTTCATGCAGTAACGCCACGGCCCGGTCGGCGATGAGGGGCGTCTGCTCGGCGGGCTTGGCCAGCACCGGGTTGCCGGCGGCCAGCGCGGCAGCAATCTGCCCGACAAAGATCGCCAGCGAAAAATTCCACGGACTGATCGCCACCACCGGCCCCAAGGGACGGCTGCCGGCCAGATCGCCGGCGTGCAGACGGCTGGCGTAGTAGCGGCAGAAATCCGCCGCCTCTCGGACCTCGCCCTGGGCGGCAGCGAAAGTCTTGCCGGCCTCCCGCACGATAAGCGCCACCAGCGCGTGGCTGTGTGCCTCGAGCGCCAGGGCCGCCCGCTCCAGGCACAGAGCGCGCTGCTCCGGCGCTTCGACAGCCCAGCCCGATGCGTGCGCGGCAGCTGTCTGCAACGCCGCCTCCACGTCCGCCGGGACGGCCCAGCGCACCAGGCCGACGACTTCATCGAGCTGCGCCGGGTTTTGAATCGCTCGCTCGGCCGCTGCCTCCCCCCCTCCCGACGCAATGCACGGCCCGGCATGCGGGGTTTCTTCCCGGCTGCGCTCTAGGGCACTGAGGAAGGCTCTGCGCACTCCGGCCGCAGCCAGGTCGAAGCCCCGGCTGTTGCGCCGATCCGCATACAGGTCGGCGGGCAGCGGGATCTGCGGATGAGGGTTGCCGCCACTGGCCAGCACGCCGCACGACGGGTCGGCCACCAGGTCTGCCAAGGGCACCGACTCGTCCACGACCCGGTTCACGAAACTGCTGTTGGCGCCGTTTTCAAGCAGGCGGCGCACCAGGTAGGCGAGCAAGGTGGCATGGCTGCCCACCGGCGCATAGATGCGCACCGGACGACGCAGTACCGGATCTTCGGCCTGGACAAGTTGTTCGAACAGGGTCTCGCCCATGCCATGCAGGCACTGGAATTCATAATCGCCGAGGCGGAAGGCGCCCCCCATTTCGAGCACTGCGGCAACCGTATGGGCGTTGTGGGTCGCGAACAGCGGGAACAGCGCATCCGGCGCCGCCAGCAGCGCACGAGCGCAGGCCAGGTAGGCCAGGTCGGTATGGGCCTTGCGCGTATATACCGGGTAGTCGCTCAGGCCGTCCTGCTGGGCCCGCTTGATCTCGGTGTCCCAATAGGCGCCCTTCACCAGGCGCACCATCAGGCGTCGGCGCTTGCTGCGCGCCAACGCCGTCAGCCAGTCGATGACGGCCGGCGCGCGCTTCTGATAGGCCTGCACGACAAAGCCCAACCCCTGCCAGCCGCTCAGCGCAGGGTCGGCGGCGAGCGCGGCCAGGACGTCGAGGGACAGTTCGAGACGGTCGGACTCCTCCGCATCGATGGTCAGGCCGATGTCCTGGGCTTTGGCCAGCAGGCACAGCTGACGCACCCGCGGCACCAGCTCGCGCATCACGCGGCGGTGCTGGGCCCAGCCGTAGCGGGGATGCAGGGCCGACAGCTTGATCGAAATGCCGTTGCGCTGCTGTACGCCGTGCCAGCGTCCATGCTCGCCCACCGCATGGATGGCCTGGGCGTAAGCGGTGGCATAACGGGCCGCGTCGTCGGCGGTGACGGCCGCCTCGCCGAGCATGTCGAAGGAGTACAGATAACTCGCGGCTGCGCCACTGGTAGTGCGTGTCAGGGCGTCCTGGATGGTTTCCCCAACGACGAACTGCTGGCCGACCAGGCGCATCGCCCGCTCCATCGCCTCGCGGAGCAAGGCCCCGCCGCTCCGTTGCAACAAGCCGAGCAAGGCACCGGGCATACGCCGCTCGTCGTCGGGCGTCAGCAGGCGGCCGGTCAGCGCGAGACTCCAGGCTGCCGCGTTCACGAACAGGGAAGGACTGTGCCCGATATGCCCCCACCAGTCCCGGTGGCACAGCTTGTCGCGGATCAGTGCGTCGCGCCCCGCAGCATCGGGAATGCGCAGCAGCGCTTCGGCGAGGCACATCAACGCCACCCCTTCGCTACTGCCGAGGGAGAACTCGTTCATCAGCGCATCGACGCCGGTCGCCCGGCAACGCGTACTGCGCACGCTGGCGGCGAGGGACGCGGCCAGCGCCGAGATGCGGGCAGTCTGCTGTTCGGAAAAGCGGGCGCCATCGATCAGCGCCTCCAGCACTTCCGCCTCGGGTCGTCGGGCAGCATCTTCGATGCGACGGCGCAAGGCGGCCAAGTCGGCATCGGAAGACAAGCATGAGGGGTCGAATGGCGCGGTCATGTCATCACCAGGCGAAAGCTGCGTACGCCCGGTTCGACCACGGCCAGAGAAAACGATTCAACCGGGCCCGCATGCAGGCCCGGTTTTCAATCAGGAAAGGCGCTCAGCCTTCCAGGTGGTAGCGGGTCACCAGCTCGACTTCGTTCTTGGAGCCGAGCACCACCGGCACGCGCTGGTGCAGCTTGGTCGGCAGGATGTCGAGGATGCGCTCGCGCCCGGTAGTAGCCGCACCGCCGGCGGCTTCGACAATCATCGCCATCGGGTTTGCTTCGTACATCAGGCGCAGCTTGCCGCCCTTGTCCTTCATCTTGCTGTCGAGGGGATACATGAAGATGCCACCGCGGGTCAGGATGCGGTGCACATCGGCCACCATCGACGCCACCCAGCGGGTATTGAAGTCCTTGCCGCGCGGGCCTTCCGTGCCTTCGCGCAATTCGCGCACGTAGCGCTGCACCGGAGCCTCCCAGAAGCGCTCGTTGGAGCCATTGATGGCATATTCCTTGGTGTCCTCAGGGATCGTCATGTACGGGTGGGTATAGATGAAGCTGCCCATCTCCCGGTCGAGGGTGAAACCATGCACGCCGTCACCAACGGTCAGCACCAGTTGAGTGGACGGGCCGTATACCGAGTAGCCGGCCGCCACCTGAGCGGTGCCAGGCTGCATGAAGTCGGCTTCAGTCGGTGCGCTGACGCCCTCCGGACAGCGCAGCACCGAGAAGATCGTACCGACCGAGATATTGACGTCGATGTTGGATGAGCCGTCGAGCGGATCGAACAACAGCAGGTAAGCGCCCTTCGGGTAGTCGCCGGTGATCGGGCGGATCTCCTCGACTTCTTCCGAGGCCATTGCCGCCAGGTGGCCGCCCCATTCGTTGGCCTGGATCAGGATGTCGTTGGCGATCACGTCCAGCTTCTTCTGGGCCTCGCCCTGCACGTTGTCGCTGCCGGCCTCGCCGAGCACGCCGGCCAGGGCACCCTTGGACACATTGACAGCGATGGCCTTGACGGCACGCGCGACGACTTCGATCAGCAGGCGCAGGTCGGCGCCCATCAGGCCCTTGCGCTGCTGTTCGATCAAAAACTGGGTAAGCGTGACTCGACGCATGACTCGATTCTCCGGAATTGCCTGTGAAAGTACGGATTATCGCCCGGATCGATGCCCTCCGTCGTTTATGATTAGCAGCTGGATTGCCCGGGACGGTCGCCCGCCCCTTCCGAAAACTATAAACAAGGCATCATGGAAGTCCTCGTCATCGGCGCCGGCCTGGCTGGCGTCACGAGCGCCTGGTATCTCAGCCAGGCCGGTTGCAAAGTCACTGTCGTGGAGCGCCAGCCCGGTCCGGGTCTGGAAACCAGCTATGCCAATGGCGGGCAGATCTCGGTCAGTCATCCCGAACCCTGGGCCAATCCCGGCGCACCGGCCACGGTGCTGCGCTGGCTTGGCCGCAAGGATGCCCCATTGCTGTTCCATCCCCGCGCCGATGCGGCCCAATGGCGCTGGGCCCTGGCCTTCCTGCGCGAATGCCTGCCGGCACGCACGGCCCGCAACACCGCAGCCATCGCCCATCTGGCCGACTATAGCCGCGACCAGTTACGGGCCCTGCGCGCGTCCACCGGCATCGAATACGAAGCCGGCACCGGCGGCATCCTGCACCTGTTCATGGACGCCAGGGACTTTGAACACGTCCCGGCCAAACTGCAGATCCTGCTGGACCTCGGCATCCGAGCCCGGATCCTCGACCCGGATCAGGCCACGGCACTGGAGCCCGGACTCGCCGCCATGCGTAACCGACTCGTCGGCGTACTGCATGGCATCGATGACGAATGCGGCAATGCCCACCTGTTCTGCCGCGCATTGGCTGCGAAGGCCCAGGAAGCCGGCGTCCGCTTCCTCTTCAACACCACGCTGAACGCCTTCGAGGCCCTTGGGCAAACCATCAGCGGCCTTCGCGTGGAGGATGCGGACGGCCGCAGCGGCATGCTGCGGGCCGATGCCTACGTGCTCGCGGCAGGCAGCTACAGCCCCTTGCTGACGCAATCGCTCGGCGAACGGCTACCGATTTATCCGGTCAAGGGCTATTCCATCACGGCCCCCATCATCGATGCCGAACGGGCGCCACGTCTGAGCCTGACCGACGAGGCGCGACGCGTGGTCTGCTCGCGGCTGGGCAATTTTCTGCGTGTCGCCGGTACCGCCGAACTCAATGGCTACAACCTGGAGCCCGATCCGGCACGCAGCGCCGCGATCACGCAATGGCTGAACGAACATTTGCCAGGTGTCGCCGATGCCAGCCAAGCCGAACACTGGTGCGGCCTGCGCCCGACAACACCGGGCAACGTCCCGTTGATCGGACCGGCCCGCACCGGCAAACTGTTCTTCAACACTGGGCACGGTACGCTGGGATGGACACTGGCTTGCGGGTCCGGCCGAGCACTCGCCGATATTGTGACCGGTCAAAAACCGGAACCGGACTTCCCCTTCCTCCGCTCCCGCTGACGCCGGTAAATCAGGCGTCGGCCGACTCTTCGAACAGGATGCGATAAACGAAGGCCGACAACACGACCTGCTCGGCGTGCGGCATCTCTTCGAACTGGACGCCATGGTGAACCTGGGGTTTTTCCCCCTCCGCCACGGCAGTAGAAGTGGCATGCACCGAGCGAAGCACGGCTGGGATCGTCAGATATTCCTCGATATCATTGATCACAACCCGGAACTTGATCGCGATCCGGTCTTCCCTGACCCCCATCGGCGCTTTGGCGACCAGCATCGCGCCTCCGGTGCTCAGATCGAGAATTGTTGCCGCATGGGAACGCCCGTCCGTGCCGCTTACCGCAGCAATCAGGTGGACCCGCGCCCGTGCCCCGCGACGGACGACCAGGCCACGAACCTGGCCGGGGTAAGTCAGGTGCAGGTGGGGAAACGGGACGTTCGCGACCTTGAAGATCGTCGTACCGAAGGCATACACGCTCTTGCCGGAGAACATGCGGACCACGAAGGTCTGCCCCTCCCGCATCAGCAGCACCTTGCCGTCCTGGCTCGGCGTGGTCACCAGGACGCTCTTGCCCTTCAGGAAACCAATCAACTTCACGTAATAACGCTGCGGTCCAGCGTCATTCTGTACCTGCAGTTGCAAGGTATCGCCGATGTCGAGCTTGATGTCTTCAAAGGCGCACAGATCATCCGTCGGGCGTTCGCCGCTATCCGTGTTCAGCCGCGTCTCTCGAATATTGAGCTTACGGAACAGGCCGCGCTCCATCAGCGCTTGCTTCTGGCTCTCCGTTTCGACCACGACACCGCGAGCCAGCAGTAGTTGCTTTTTCTCATCGTAGAGTGGCCATTCGACCGGCTTGCCGACCTCGATGTCACCGGCCCTGATTCGCATGTAAGACATAAGCCACCCACTGTCTGCCCAATGTGAGGCAGATATCGACACGCCACATGACGACTTTAGAAATAGCCGGTCCCGAAGTCTGCCCGCAACACTATTTTGCGTCCGAAGATGCTGCAACACGCTGCAGCAAGGCAGCTGACACATGGGCCAGCCCGGCCGCCTCGATTCGCGTCAACAGCGCGGTGATCCGCTGGACACGCCGCCGATTGGCCGACCGGTCATCCGATGACGAATTCTGAGCACACAGCCGGCGCAATTCCTGCAGATCCGCCACAGCCGGCGGCACATAACCGGCATTGCGTAAGATCCGGTTACCCATCCGCACTTCGACAGGAACCAGGAGGTCATCATCCAGCACGAGAGGCTGTCCTTCTCCAGGCAATCCGGACAACTGGCCCTGAGCGATCGCATCTCGGATCCGCTCTTCCGCCAGGCAATCGAAGATATTCACGGATCGCCCCGCGGATTCCGCCTCAGACTGCCTCGGACTCAGCCTCGGTCTTGGCAGGCGGCGTGCAGCAGGCGGAAGAACCGTCGGCGCAGCCCTCATCCTTCGGGGGATTACGGATTTCGCCGGTTTCCGTATCGAAATCGATGGACTCGAGATAAGCGGCGAGCGCCGCATCCATCGACGCCACGTGATTGTCGAACCACAGCGGCAATTCCTGAATCAACTGCCGGCCGAGGGCCGCATCTCCCCGCTCCAGGCGCTTGCGGACATCACGGCAAACTGCCAGCACGCGATCATGCTCGGCCTTGTGGCAGCCAGGAAAACCAACGATTTCCATCCAACGGTTTTCCTGGTCGAAATGCTCGACCGTGTGCTCGATGAAGGCATCCATCGCCGCCAACAGGGCTTCGCCAGACACATCCAGCATGGCGTTGTAGGCCTCGACGAATTCCTGGTGGGTCTGATCCATCGGCCCCAGGCCGAGGGCGAGTTTGTCAGTCCATTCCATGGCAGCCATAACGGGAAACCTCGAAGAGTGAAACAGGGCGCAACTCTAACCCGAACGGCACCGCCTGACCCTGAGCCAGATCAAGCACCACCCGGGCCCCGGCGCAGTTTTATTTGACGAGCTTGAGGTGACTGCGGAGGCCACCCTTGGGCGGCTCAGGCGTGTCGTCCGGCTCCGCCGATGCCAACTCGGAAACCTCGGAGTCCAGATCGGCCTCGCCATCGGGCAATCCGGAAACCTCGAAGGCCATCCCGTGCCCGTTCTCGCGAGCATAGATCGCCGTCACATTCTCGACAGGAATCGAGATGTTCTGGGCGACGCCGCCGAAACGTGCCTGGAAGGCGATCAGCTCGTTTCCCATGACCAAGCTCTGCGTCGCAGTGGGACTGACGTTGAGCACGATCTGGCCATCCTGCACGAAGTTGTGCGGCACGATGGTGTGCCTGTCGACGGCGACCGCAAGATAGGGCGTCAGGCCCTGATCGGTACACCACTGGAAAATCGCCCGGATCAGGTAAGGCTTGGTGGAGATTTCGCTCATGACGAAGACTTTCCGGTGAGTGCCAAGATGAAGAGTCGCAGCGGGGCCGCCACTCGGCGGCCCCCGTTGGCAATCAGCGCCGCATGACCTTTTCGGACGGGGTCATCGCATCGATGAAGCCCTGGCGGCTGAAGATACGTTCGGCGTACTTCATGAGCGGCGCCGCGGAACGCGGCAGCTCGATACCGTAGTGGTCCAGGCGCCACAGCAGCGGTGCGATGGCCACGTCGAGCATGGAGAACTCTTCGCCAAGAAGGAACTTCTGCTTCGTGAACATCGGCGCAAGCTGGGTCAGCTGGTCACGCACGTGAGCCCGCTCCTTGTCGGCGCCCTTGGGATTCTTTTCCAGCGCATCGATATGCGAGAACAGCTCGAGTTCGAAGGTGTGCAGCAGCTGACGAGCGCGGGCGCGCATGATCGGATCGGGCGGCATCAACTGGGGATGCGGAAAACGCTCGTCGATGTATTCGTTGATGATGTTGGACTCATAGAGCACAAGATCGCGATCCACCAGCACCGGAACCCGGTTGTACGGATTGATGACCGCGATGTCTTCCGGCTTGTTGAAGAGATCAACGTCAATCACCTGGAAATCCATGCCCTTTTCAAAGAGCACGATACGGCACCGGTGACTGAAAGGATCTGTCGTTCCGGAATACAAATTCATCATCGTTGTGTTACCCCACGGATACAAAAAATCATGCACCACGCGCCAAGCGCGTGGTGCGTCTTGCTAAAAGACAGCAAGGGACAGCATCGACCGGAACGCGCAGATTAGTGCACGTCTCTCCAGTAGTTCTTCTTCAGAAGATAG
This sequence comes from Zoogloea sp. GDB6, assembly GCF_056724105.1. Taxonomy (NCBI): domain Bacteria; kingdom Pseudomonadati; phylum Pseudomonadota; class Betaproteobacteria; order Rhodocyclales; family Zoogloeaceae; genus Zoogloea; species Zoogloea sp. GDB6. The sequence continues at coordinate 4,081,198 of NZ_CM161497.1, forward strand.
GAAAGAACGAAGAGAAGGCCAAGGAAAGCGATCACGGCAGTACCGATGGACTTGCGCGTCTCCGCCATCGGCTCGCCCATCCAGACCAGGTAGGAGACGAGGTCTGCCACGGCGTGGTCGTACTCTTCGGCAGTCATCTTGCCCGGCTTGGCCGGCGCCTCGATCTCGATTTCCTTCGACTTGCCGCCATGGCCGTCGTCGTGCTCGTTGATCTTGGCGGTCGGCTCACCCTGCAGTTCGTACAGCACATGCGGCATGCCGACGTTTTCGAAGACCTTGTTGTTCCAGCCGGTCGGACGGGCGTCGTCACGGTAGAAACTGCGCAGGTAGGTGTACAGCCAGTCTGCACCGCTGCCGAACTCGGACGCGCGCGAACGGGAGATCACGGTGAGGTCCGGAGGCGCGGCACCAAACCACGCCTTGGCTTCGTCACGCTGCATCGCGATGCGCATCGGCTCGCCGATCTTGTCGGCCGTGAACATCAGGTTGTCCTTGATCATCTGCTCGGACAAACCGATCTGCTGCAGGCGGTTGTAGCGCATGTAGCTGGCGCCGTGGCAGTTCAGGCAGTAATTGACGAACAGCTTGGCGCCGTTCTGCAGGGCAGCCGGCTCGGTGGAGATCGGAGCCTTGTCCAGGTGCAGTTCAGGGCCGTTGGCCAGAGCCATCAGCGGCGTGAACAGAAGAGCTGTCAAAAGTTTTTTCATGGCTTTCATTCTCATTAACCGGTCACGCGTTCGGGCTCGGGCTTGCACTTGTCCATCTTCGACCACCACGGCATGGTGATGAAGAACAGGAAGTAGTACAGGCTGAACAGCTGGGCCACGGGAGCGCCCGGAATCACGCCGAAGAAAGCATAGGAAGGCGGCTTGGTACCGAGGAAGCCAAGGATCGCGAAGGCGACGACGAACAGAGCCAGCAGGGACTTGTAGATCGGGCCACGGTAACGGATCGACTTCACAGGGCTACGGTCGAGCCACGGCAGGAAGGCCAGGATCACCACGCCAGCACCCATCGCAACCACGCCCCAGAACTTGGCGTCGAGGCCGAACAGCGGCCACACCATCGCACGCAGCAGGGAGTAGAACGGAGTGAAGTACCACACCGGCGCAATGTGCGGCGGGGTCTTCAGCGGATCGGCTGGGATGAAGTTGTTGTACTCGAGGAAGTAGCCGCCGCCTTCAGGTGCGAAGAACACGATGAAGGAGAAGACGATCAGGAAACCAACCACGCCCACGATGTCCTTGACGGTGTAGTAGGGGTGGAAGGGAATGCCGTCCAGCGGGTGGCCATCAGCGCCCTTCTTCTTCTTGATCTCGACACCATCAGGGTTGTTGGAGCCAACTTCGTGCAGAGCGACGATGTGGGCAACGACCAGGCCGATGAGGATCAGCGGCACGGCGATGACGTGGAAGGAGAAGAAGCGATTCAGGGTCGCGTCGGACACCACAAAGTCACCACGGATCACGATGGAGAGATCGGGACCGATGACGGGAATCGCGGAGAACAGGTTCACGATGACCTGAGCGCCCCAGAAGGACATCTGGCCCCAGGGCAGCAGGTAGCCCATGAAGGCCTCGGCCATCAGGGCCAGGAAGATCAGGGTGCCGAAAACCCAGATCAGCTCACGGGGCTTGCGGTAGGAACCGTAGAGCAGGCCGCGGAACATGTGCAGGTACACCACCACGAAGAACGCGGAGGCGCCGGTGGAGTGCAGGTAGCGGATGATCCAGCCGCCCGGCACATCGCGCATGATGTATTCGACGGACGCGAAGGCCGCCGGGATGCCGGAAGCGTTGAGGGCGGCATCCGGCTTGTAGTGCATGACCAGGAAGATGCCGGTCACGATCTGGATCACCAGCACCAGCAGGGCCAGCGAACCGAAGAAGTACCAGAAGTTGAAGTTCTTGGGTGCGTAGTACTCGGTGAGGTGCCCCTTGATGGACGACGTCAGCGGGAAGCGCGCGTCAACCCAATCCAGTACCGCTTGAGCTTTGGTGGTCATCGTTTATGCCTTTCCGTCTTCGCCGATCAGAATCTTGGTATCGGCCAGGTACTTGTGCGGCGGAACCTCGAGGTTGTCCGGCGCCGGCTTGTTCTTGTAGACGCGACCAGCCAGATCGAAGGTCGAACCGTGACAGGGGCACAGGAAGCCGCCTGCCCAGTCGGCGCTCACGCCGCTCTCGGCACCGGTCTTGAACTTGTCGGAAGGAGAACAGCCCAGGTGAGTACAAATGCCGACCGCAACCATGATCTCCGGCTTGATGGAGCGGGTTTCGTTCTTGGCATACTCAGGCTGCTGCGGCTTGTCGGACTTCGGGTCGCTGACAAGCTCATCCGTCTTTTTCAGGGAATCCAGCATGTCCTTGGTGCGGTTGATGATCCACACCGGCTTGCCGCGCCACTCGACGGTCATCATCTGACCCGGCTGCAGCTTGCTGATATCCACTTCAACCGGAGCACCGGCTGCCTTAGCTCGTTCGGACGGAGTCAGGCTACCGACGAACGGAACGGCGACGGCCACTGCGGCCACGCCCCCCGCAGCCGACGTTGCCAGCAACAACTGGCGTCGCCCACCGTCCATTTTTTGATCCACGCTCATGGCCCACTAACCTCAATAAAAGAGACTTCGAAGATCGCAATACGGAAAACTTGCGGAGTATAGCGAAAACCCTTATCCAAAAAAAGTCCCAATAAGCTAAACCCGCGCCAGCATTGGAGAATATGGAATTTGAGGGCTCTTTATCGAGGCATGAAAGATCCTTTTCGCGCCTATCGAAAGTGCGCTTTTATTGCAGTGCGACAGACAATTGGGACACAGCGACGGCATAATCCGGAACCGCCGTCGACCACTCCTGTCTTCTCCAACACCTTGAAACGGATTACATCCCGCCTTGCCCGCAGGCTTGTCCTGCTGCTGCCGCTCGTCCTCACCGGCCATGCCCATGGAGAGGAGCTGCCTGCAGCACTCGATGCCAGCCTCACCCGTGCGGGCATCCCGCGCACCGCGGTTGCCGTGCTCGTGCAGGATGTGGACGGCGGCCCCGCGCTGCTGGAACACCGCAGCACCCAGGCCATGAACCCTGCATCGGTCATGAAACTGGTCACCGCCTTTGCCGCACTGGACCAGCTTGGCCCCGCATTCAGCTGGACCACCCGCATATCGAGTGCCACGGACGCAAGTCCCCGGCGAGAAGTACTGCCCGGGGACCTGTTCATCACCGGCGGCGGCGACCCTCGCCTGTCGCGGGAACGGCTGTGGCTGCTGCTGCGCGATCTACGGGCCCAGGGCATCCGGCGTATCGCGGGCGACGTGATTACCGACCGCTCGTTCTTCAGGCTTCCCCCCATGACCCGGGCGCCTTCGACCAGCGCCCACTCCGCCCCTACAACGTAGGTCCGGACGCGCTGAGTGTGGATTACGGCGCGGTGAGCGTGCGTTTCAGGCCTTCCTCAGACGGCGTCGGCGCCGTCATCGACCCTCTTCCCACCGGTTTATCACTGAACAGCCATATCCGCAGGGTGGGCAACGGTAGTTGCGGTGATCCAACCGCCCAACTCAGCGCAACGACCTCCGTGGCCGGCAACGGAGACACGAACCTGAGCATCGAGGGCAATCTGCCCCTCGCCTGTACCGAAGCCTTCGACTGGAACTTCGCCCCGTTGCCGCCGGAGCAGCTCTTTGAAGGCCTGTTCCGCAGTCTGTGGCGCGAACTGGGCGGCGAACTGGATGGTCGCTTCCGGGACGGTCGGACGCCACCCGATGCGTGCCTGCTCGCCGAAAGCCGTTCCTCCAGCCTTCCCGAGGTGCTGCGGGACATGAACAAGTGGTCGAACAACGTGATCGCGCGCACCCTCCTCGCCACACTGGGCGCGACGGCAGAACCCGGGGAGGACTCGCCCACAGCCGGCGCCCGACGGGTTGTCCGCAGCCTCTCCGCAAACGGGATCGACACGGAACAATTGGTCATCGAGAACGGTGCCGGGCTGTCGCGCATCGAACGCATCACAGCGCGCAGCCTTGGACAATTGCTAGTGGCCGCCTGGCGCAGCCGCACGATGCCGGAACTCATCGCGTCGCTACCGATCGCCGGCATCGACGGTACGGCCAGCAAGCGCCTGACGGACAGCCCGGCGCGGGGCTCAGCCCACGTCAAGACAGGCACGCTGGATGGCGTACGCAGCCTGGCCGGCTACGTGCTCGCACGCAACGGGCACCGCTACGCCGTGGTGCTGCTGATCAACCACCCCAATGCCAGCGCCGGCCGGGACAGCCAGGACGCTGTGCTGGAATGGGTGGCAAACCGCTGAAACGCCTACGCCACGTCGATCAGCCTTTATAGGCGTGCTCGCGGAGGGCTTCAAGGGGGATCACTTCGAGGGCGGCGATGTGCGTCGCAGCCAGCACCACGGGGGGCGCGTAACCAGCCTCCCAAGCCTCTCGCCAGCGCATTGCACACAGGCACCAGCGATCGCCGGGCTTCAAGCCAGCAAAGCGAAACTCGGGGCGCGCTGTACTCAAGTCGTTGCCGCGCATTGCACTGAAACGCAGAAACTCGGCCGACACCCTGACGCAGACGTGGTGGCGGCCGAGATCGTCCGGACTGGCATCGCAACAGCCAGTCCGCTCCCAGCCGGTCAGCGGAGCGTAGCTGCAGGCCAGCAGCGGCCCTCCCAGCACATTCAGGGCATTGCTGACAGGAAGATCTTCAGTGCTCAATCGGGATACCCCTGCGGATTGGAACGCTGCCAGCGCCACGCGTCGGCACACATTTGCTCGATGCCGCGGGTCGCCCGCCAGCCAAGCTCACGCTCGGCGAGACCTGGTTCCGCATAACACTGGGCCACATCTCCGGGGCGTCGCGCGACGATCTCATAAGCCACCTTGCGACCGCTGGCGTTTTCGAATGCCTTCACGACTTCGAGCACGCTGTAGCCCCGCCCCGTACCCAGATTGACCGTCAGAACGCCGGGACGTTCAGTGAGGCGTCGCACTGCCGCCACGTGACCGACCGCCAAGTCCACGACGTGGATGTAATCCCGCACGCCGGTTCCGTCCTGGGTCGGATAATCGCCACCAAAAACCCGCAGCTGCGGCAAACGCCCCACAGCCACCTGGCTGACATAGGGCATCAGGTTGTTGGGCAAGCCGTTCGGATCCTCACCGATGCGCCCTGACGGATGAGCGCCGACCGGATTGAAGTAACGCAACAGTGCCACCCGCCATTCGGGATCAGCAGCCGCCAGATCGGACAGCACGAACTCCATCATCCACTTGGTACGGCCATAGGGATTGGTCGGACCGGTGGGGAAATCCTCGCGGATCGGCACGCTGGCCGGATCGCCATAAACCGTGGCCGACGAACTGAAGACCAGGGATTTGACGCCAGCCTCGGCCATCACCTCGGCCAGCGCCACCGTCCCGGCGATGTTGTTCTCGTAGTACATCAACGGCTTGGCCACCGACTCACCGACCGCCTTGAGGGCCGCAAAGTGGATCACCGCATCAATGGTGTGAGCACGGAAGATTTCGCGCATCGCCGCCTTGTCTCGGATGTCCACGCGATGCACGGCCGCCGGCGCACGCCCGGCGATCTCTTCAACGCGGCGCAAGGCTTCCGGCTTGCTGTTGCAGAAGTTGTCCACAACGACGACATCGTAGCCGGCGGCCAACAGTTCGACGCAGGTGTGGGACCCGATGTAACCGGCGCCGCCGGTGACTAGGATGGTGGGCATGCGAATTTCCGGGTGGCAGATAATGCCAGGATGATACCGCGAGATACCCTCCCTCCCGCATGGACGGAGTTCAGATCGCGCCCTGCTTCCTCAAATCGGCGATGGCATCATCCGCGTAGCCCAGGCCGCGCAAGATCTCATTGGTGTGCTCGCCAAGGCCGGGGCCAAGCCATTCCGTTGAGCCGGGCGTGCCGGTCAGGCGTGGCACGATGCCTGGAATGCGCATCGGCTTGCCATCCGGCAGATGCACCGACTCGAACATGCCGCGGGCGATGAACTGCGGATCACGGAACATGTCCGCTACCGAGAACACCGAACTGGCCGGCACCTCGGCGGCCTCCATCGCCGCCAGCACGGCGTCGCCGTCGCGCTCCGCCACCCAGGCATCGATCACCGCGTAGATCTCGGCGGCACGACGGTCGCGGCCGGCGTTGTCGGCGAGGTCCGGCGCTTCCGCCAGATCCTGCCGGCCGATGGCCAGCATCAGACGCTTGAAGATCGCATCGCCATTGCCACCGATGATGATATGGCGCCCGTCGCGCGTGGTGTGGGTGTTAGACGGCGTGATGCCGGGCATGATGTTGCCGGTGCGCTCACGCACGAAACCGGCGACATCGAACTCCGGCACCATGCTCTCCATCATTGCGAAGACAGCTTCGTACAGCGCCACATCCACCACCTGACCAGCGCCGCCGTTCACCTCCCGGTGGCGCAGCGCCATCAACGCGCCGATGGCCGCCCACAGCGCAGCGATGGAATCGCCGATGGAGATACCGGTACGTACCGGCGGACGATCCGGAAAGCCGCTGACGTAGCGCAGCCCCCCCATCGACTCACCGATCGCCCCGAAACCCGGGCGATCCTTGTAGGGCCCGGTCTGGCCGAAGCCGGACAGCCGCACCATCACCAGACCGGGATTGGCCGCCGACAGCACATCCCAGCCGAGCCCGAGTTTCTCGAGCACGCCGGGGCGAAAATTCTCGACAACGATGTCGGCCTCCGCCGCCAGCCGGCGCACGATGGCCAGGCCTTCCGGATGCTTCAGGTTCGCGGTCAGCGATTTCTTGTTGCGAGCCTGCACCGACCACCACAGGGACGTACCCTCGTGGAGCTTGCGCCATTTGCGCAACGGGTCGCCACCGTCCGGCGCTTCGACCTTGACGACCTCGGCGCCGAATTCGGCAAGGATGCGGGTACAGAAAGGCCCGGCGATCAGGGTGCCGAGTTCCAGCACCTTGACCCCGGCAAGGGGTTTGACTTCCTGGCTCATGAACAGCCTCGCGGCGAAAAGACGGAGAAAGGCTAAAGGGAACGGCGTTCGACCAGCGCCTGGGCGATGGTGCCAGTATCCGTATGCTCCAGCTCACCGCCGACCGGGATGCCGCGCGCGATGCGGCTGACCCTGATGCCGCGGCTACGCAGGAGTTCGGAGATCATGTGGGCGGTCGCCTCACCCTCGTTGGTGAAGTTGGTGGCGAGGATGACCTCCTGCACCAGGCCGTCGCAGGCGCGATGCAGGAATTTTTCGAGCCCCAGCTCCCGCGGCCCGATGCCGTCGAGGGGCGACAGGCGCCCCATCAGCACGTAATACAGACCATGGTAGCTGTGCGTCTGCTCCAACATGGCCAGATCGGCCGGCATCTCGACGACGCACAACTGGGTCGCATCCCGTTGGGGATTGGCGCAGCGGCTGCAGATCTCTTCTTCACAGAAGGTATTGCAGCGGGAGCAATGGCGCAGCACCTCGAGCGCGTGGCCAAGGGCCGTCGCGAGCCGCGCTGCGCCGCGCTGGTCGCGCTGCAGCAAATGGAAGGCCATCCGCTGGGCGGACTTCGGCCCCACGCCCGGCAGACAGCGCAGGGCTTCGATCAGAACGTCGAGACTGGACGGCGAACTCATCGAAGGCCCGGCATGCTGAAAGCGGTCATGCGACCAATCAGAACGGCAGCTTGAAGCCGGGGGGCAGGTTCAACCCGGCAGTGAAGCCTGACATCTTCTCCTGGGTCGTCGTCTCGACACGGCGCACGGCGTCATTCACCGCCGCGGCGATCAGGTCTTCCAGCATTTCCTTGTCGTCCAGCACGGACGGGTCGATGTTCACACGACGCACGTCGTACTTGCAGGTCATCGTGACCTTGACCATGCCGGCGCCGGACTGGCCTTCAACCTCAATACCGCCGAGGCTGTCCTGCATTTTCTTCATGTTGTCCTGCATTTGCTGGGCCTGTTTCATCAGGCCGGCGATGCCGCCTTTCATCATGGTGATGTACTCCAGATAGGTTCAAAGGGGTTTGACCGAGGCTTCTTCAAGCCTCGCATCGAAACGTTGGATAAGTTCGCGGACGAAGGGGTCCTGCTCGAGAGACGCAACCGCCGCGGCATGACGCTCGGCCTTTTCGGCCTGATTACGCTGGGCCGGCGTTTCGGTTGCGATGGTACCGACCTCGATGCCGACACGGACCGGTCTGCCGAGATGGGCTGTCAGCGCCTCCTGCAGGCGCTCGGCGCCGCTGCGGTTGATCTGCAGCAGGTGTTGGTGGGACTCGGACAGGCGCAGCCTGAAGCTGTCACCCTCGACACCCAGCAATTCACAGTTCTGGGCCAGTTGCAGATTCAGCGCGCCCAGCCCCAGCTGGTTCAACAATCCATGCCAGTCGTCACCGGACGTCGGCAGCATGCCGGCAGGTTCGCGGGCCCTGACCGGCACCGGTTCGACCGGACGGACCGGCTCGACCCGCTCAGCCTGGGCCGGACGCGGCTCGGAGTGGCGGGCAGGAGCAAGCTCATGGGCCTCGGGCGGCAGATCCTCCCATGGCGGCACGCTGCTGCCGTAATCCGATGACGTTTCCCGCGGCGTCGCGGCTGCGGGTGCTACACGCGGCGGCTCCATTGGAGGCGGAGTCTCGACGGGTTTCGGCTGGGTGCGCAGCTCATCGGGGCGGCGCCCCGACGGCTCCGGCATGGTCACAGGAGGCCGCGCGGTTTGAATGGGCGCAGCAGCCGCCGAAGGCGCAACACCCGCAACGGCACGCGGCGCGACAGGACGCGGAGCAGCCTCCGGCAACGTGCGCCCCTGCCCTGCTCCACCACCTCCTGCCAGCACACCACCGAGCGCAGCCGGCTGCTCCGGCCGGAACGCGAACAAGCGCAGCAGCGTCATCGAGAAGCCGGTGACCTCGTCCGGCGCCAGCGGCAATTCATCCCGCCCGTGCACCGCGATCTGGTAAGCCAGCTGCAGGAATTCCGCGTCGAAGGCCTCGATGTAAGGCGCCAGCCGGCTGGCTTCACTCTCGTCGGCCAGCGCCGTCGGCGCCAACTGGCCCAGCGCGATGCGATGGACGAGGCCGGCCAGCGACTGCAGCGCCGACTCGAAGGACAGGCTGCGCGCCTCCATGACCTCGACAGTGGCCATCAGGGCCTGCACGTCGTTGCTGCGCAGCGCATCGAGGACCGCGTACAGGTGATCGTCGCCCACCGTGCCAAGCATGTCCTGCACGGCCAGTTCTTCCACCTTGCCGGCACCGTGGGCGATGGCTTGGTCGAGCAAGGACAGGGAGTCCCGCATCGAGCCGTTGGCCGCCTTGGCGATATGACGCAGCGCGCCCGGCTCGAAAGGTACGCCCTCGGCCTCCAGCAAGCGCGTCAGGTGGCCGATGATGTGCCCCGGCGGCATCTGCTTGAGATTGAACTGCAGGCAGCGGGACAGCACGGTAACCGGGATCTTTTGTGGATCGGTGGTTGCGATGATGAACTTGACGTGCTCGGGCGGCTCTTCCAAGGTCTTCAGCATCGCATTGAAGGCATGCCCGGTGAGCATGTGTACTTCGTCGATCATGTAGACCTTGTAGCGCCCCTGCACCGGCGCATAGACCGCTTGATCGAGCAGTGCTGCCATGTCGTCCACCCCCCGGTTGGAGGCAGCATCCATTTCCACGTAGTCGGGGAAGCGGTCGGCGTCGATGGCAGTACAGGCCGAACACTGGTTGCACGGCGTCGCCGTCACACCCGTCTCACAGTTGAGCGCCTTGGCCAGGATCCGCGAGATGGTCGTCTTGCCAACCCCCCGCGTACCGGTGAACAAGTAGGCGTGGTGCAGACGTCCGGTGGACAGCGCATGGGTCAGCGCGCGCACGACATGTTCCTGCCCGACGAGCGTCTCGAAACTGCGCGGGCGCCACTTGCGGGCAAGTACTTGGTAAGCCATGGCGGAATTCTAGCAGGCCGGCCGCCGGTCAGTCCGGCGGATACGGGCAAGGAGATGCAGAAACACAAAAACAAAAAGGGCGTCTCGCCGGGACGCCCTTTTCTGAATTCGGGGTGGCGAGCCTGACCCCCGGCACTTGCAGGGAACGGCTGTGGCTGCTGCCTTCCGGCCCTGACCAGGTTCACCGCGCTGCAATGCGGGGAGACCCGCCACGACGCATTCTAACAGCTTGCCCCCATCGCGCCTAATCCTTTCGGAAATTCAGCGGCAGTCGGATATCGACCACCAGCCCGCCGCCGTCCCGGTTGCGGGCGCGGATATCTCCGCCATGCGCCGTCACCGCCCGCCGGGCGATAGCCAGACCAAGCCCGAAGCCGCCTGCGGAACTCCCGTTCGCGGCCCGGTAAAAGGGCTCGAAGATCGCCTCCAGATCGCTTTCCGGCACACCCGGCCCACGATCAGCCACCCGCAGCACGAACTGCCCCTGCTCCACCCAGGCCTCAACATCCACGCCAGAGCCTTCACCGGTATATTTCACCGCGTTGCGGATCACGTTCTCGAAAGCACGCTGGATCAGCTCACCGCGGACCCGCAGTTCCGCCTCACCTCGCCCGGCAAAATGCAGCTCACGGCCTTTCGACTGGGCTTCGAAACGGGCATCATCGGCAATCACCGCGGCGAAGTCCACCAGCTCGAGCACGTCCTCCCGGCTATCGCGGGTGCCCGCATCCAGCCGCGCGATGGTCAACAACTGGCCGACCATTTCATCTAGCCGCACAGCCTCGCGTTCGATACGGTCCAGCGTCACATCAAGCTTGGCAGGGTCCTGTCGCGCCAGCCCGATAGCCACCTGCAGGCGCGCCAACGGGGAACGCAGTTCGTGGGACACATCGTGCAGCAGACGGCGCTGGGCGCCGATCAGAGATTGCAACTGCTGGGCCATACGGTCGAAGTCCTGGCCGAGGTCGGCAATTTCGTCGCGCCGCGCACCCATCAATGGCTTGACGCGGGTCTCCAGCCGGCCTTCGGCAACGGCCCCCAGCGCCCAACGCAGGTTTCTGATCGGCTTGGACAGATACCATGCCAACAGCGCACTGAACGCCACACTGGTTACCAGGCCGATTCCCACCGGCATCCACGGGCTAGGCTCGGCTGGCCGACCGAAGCCCGGACGAAACTCCCGCGGCGGCTCACCCGGCTGTCCTGCAAGACGAGACAGGGGGGGAAGCGGAGGACGCAACTCGGGCCCGCCAGCAGGCACAAACAACAACCAGCTACCACCACCGGCCGGCAGCTCGACCAGACGCGCGGCCCGATGCGCCTCGCTCAGCGCAGCCTGCTGTCTGGCGGCCGCCACCGACGCTGGGGACATCGGCCGTCCGAGCAAGTCGTCGCCCTTCGCGTCCACCACCAGCAGCTGGGGCCAGCGCTCGTGCGACAGCTCGGTCAGCATGGACCGCAAGGCGGCCGGCCCACCGTGCCGCAATACGGACGCAGCCACGGCCACCGCCGTTGTTGCCCGCCCTCCCCCTGCGACGAACGGATCCCGCTCCCGCCCGAGGCGCTCGATCTCACTCTGATGATGGAACCACACCGCGGTCCCGACGCCGGCACCAGCCAGCAGCAGCGCCAACCAGAACGCAAAGAAGAACTTCCAGAACAGCCGGCCCAGTCTCATTCGCGCACCAGCTGATAACCCAGGCCACGCACCGTCTCGATCCACGACCGCCCGTCAGGACGCGTGCCCAACTTGTGGCGAATGCTGGAAAGGTGCACATCGATGCTGCGATCGAAGCGCGCCAGCGGTCGGCCCAGGCCCTGCTCGGACAGCTCCGCCTTGCTCACCACCCGGCCGGCGTTGCGGGCGAGTACCTCCAGCAGATTGTATTCGGTGCTGGTCAGCTCCAGCGGCGCCCCCTGCCACTGTGCGCGGCGCATCTGCGGCCACATGCACAGCGTGCCGGCGAGCAGCGGCCCCCCATTGGCAGCCTCGGTGGACGCCGCCGCATGGGTCCGCCGCAGGATTGCCCGCAGGCGCGCGACGAGTTCCCGCGGCGTGCATGGTTTCGGTACGTAATCGTCGGCACCCAGTTCCAGACCGACGATGCGGTCGACGTCGTCGCCCTTGGCGGTCAGCATCAGTACTGGCACCTTGCTCTGGGCGCGGATACGGCGCAGCGCCTCGATCCCGCCCACCCGCGGCATCATCACATCGAGCACGACGATATCGTAACCGCCGGCCAGCGCCGCGGCGACGCCAGCCTCCCCATCATGCACGCAATCCGCGTCAAACCCTTCCTGCGCGATGTATTCGCTCAACATGGAAGACAGTTCCACGTCGTCGTCCACCAGCAAAACCTTGCTCATTTCGTATCTACCTTCATGACCTCAGCGGAAATGATACGTGCGGGCGCGGCCCGGGCCACGCGCGACGGCAGGTGTTTTTACCCGCATTTACATCCCTTTACACGTCGCAAACCGGGATTAACAGCCCGCTCCGCGAAGATTTCACTCAACTTCCGCGGCATCTCCATCTTTGTCATGAATAAGTGCTTTCTCCTGACGAGCCTTGCCACTGCCCTACTTTTCAGCGCAAGTGCCGGTGCCGCACCGTTGCCAGATCTGGGCGAAGCATCGGCGGCCGTCGTCAGTCCGCAGATGGAACAGACCCTCGGTGCCCAGAGCATGCAGAGCCTACACGCCAGCGGCGCCTGGCTCGATGACCCGGAAGTCAATGCCTACCTGGAAAACCTGGGGCGGCGCCTGCTGCAGGGCGACCCCGAGACGGCCCGCGAGCCCTTCGAGTTCTTCGCCGTGGCATCCAATGAACTCAACGCCTTCGCGCTGCCCGGCGGACATGTGGGCATCAATACTGCCCTGATCCTTGCCACGCAAAGCGAGAGCGAACTGGCATCGGTAATGGCCCACGAAATCAGCCACGTTTCGCAACACCACATCGCGCGTCAGATCGCCGGCCAAGCGGGCAACCAGGCCCTCTCCATCGCCGCGATGCTTGGTGCCCTTATCGCGGCGGGCACCGGCAACGGCCAGGCTGCGATGGCCGCAATGACGGGCGTCAGCGCTGCCCAGATCCAGAGCCAGATCAACTACACGCGCGAACACGAACAGGAAGCCGACCGCATCGGCTTTCAACTGCTTACCAACTCCGGCTTCGACCCGCGCGCCATGGCCAGCTTCTTCGAGCGCCTCCAGCAAGCCACCCGCCTGGCCGACTCTGCCAGCGTCCCCCCCTACCTGCGGACCCACCCGCTGACCCACGAACGTATCGCTGAGGCCCAAGACCGGGCATTCGCCAGCACCTATAAGCAGGTGCCGGACAGCCAGGAATACAACCTTGTCCGCGCCCTGCTGCGCAGCTATGAAGGCCAGCCGCAGGAAGCCGTGGCCCGCTTCACCACCGACCTGCAGGAAGGCCGCTACCAAGATCGCAACGCCGTCCGCTACGGCCTCGCCGCCGCCTATCTGCGTGCGCAGGATTTTGCCGCAGCCGAGAAGGAGCTCTCCGGGCTGGAGCGGGACAAGGTCCATCACCCGATGATCGAGGCGCTCGCCGGCCAGGTGCTCACCCAGTCTGGGCAAGACGGCGCCGCCCGACTGCGCTACGAAGCCGCGCTGAAACGCTATCCCGGCCATCTGCAACTGGTCTACGACTACCCCCGCCTGCTGATCAAGACCCGTGACTTCGGGCCTGCGCTCCAGTTTGCCGAGGCGCATCTCGTGCAGCGCCCGCAGGACCCCGATCTGCACCAGATTTCAGCGGAAGCCGCTGCGGCCCAGGGCCTCAACCAGAAGTCGCATTTCCACCAAGGGGAGTACTACGCCGCCATCGGCAACATCCGCAGCGCCCTCGAACAGTTCGAACTGGCATTGAAGAGCGCGGATGGCGACCAGCGCGACCAGCTCATCGTGGAAAGCCGGCTCGACGCTCTCCGCGCCAGACAGAAGGAAGAGCAGCAAACCAGGGGGATGTCCGCCAAACACGCGGAAAAATTCTCTTTACCGGCATTTACAGGCAGATGACCGCCCTTTACCCGGTTCACCGCGAGAATTTCAGTCATCAGGTTGATCCCCCTGATGTACCCAATCAATGTTTGGAGACTGCAATGAAACTGCCTCGAAATCTTCTTTCCGCTCTGGTGGTAAGCGTCGGCATCGCCGCCATTCCCTTCGCCGTCCATGCAGGCGGAACCGGCGGCCACTGCCATGGACCGGCCCAGCATGGTTTTGGGCCGGGGATGGAATTCGGAATGCATAGTGACGGCATTCCCCCGCTCCCCTTCCTGCGCGATCTGAATCTGACCGAAGGCCAGCGAGACCAGATCTTCAAGGTCTTCCACGAACAGGCCCCAGCGGTCCGGGAGAAGGCCAAGGAGATCCGCAAGAGCCATGAGGAGCTTCGCGCCCTCACCTTCTCGGCCCAGTACGACGAAGCCAAGGTCAAGGCACTTGCCGAGCAAGGCGCCAAGGCCGCAGCCGAAATGGCCGAACTCCGCGCCGCGAATCTAAACAAGGTCTATCAGATTCTGACCCCGGAACAGCGCAAGAAGGCGGACGAGCGCAAGGCCGAATTCGAAGCCCGCGGCTTCCGCCATCCGCAGCTCTCGCCCCCCGCTGACGGCCGCGCTCCGGCACGGCGTGGCTGAGCGATCCGTTCCCACGCAGGTGCTCAGGTTCCGGCAAGCATATCGTCCGTGAGTTGTCCAGATCGCCGATGAGCGATCTGGACAACTCCTTTTCAGCGGCCCCCCAGCTCGATGCTGAAACCCACTCTCTTCAACTCATAAGGAATGCACCCGATGCGCGACCTCGACCCGATCGACCGAAACATCCTCGACCACCTGCAACAGGATGGTCGTATCACCATGACCGATCTGGCCACGCGCATCGGTCTGTCAGCCACGCCCTGTACCGAACGGGTCCGCCGGCTGGAGCGCGAAGGCTTCATCACCGGCTATCACGCCCACCTGAACCCCCATGCGCTAGGCCTGAAACTGCTTGTCTTTGTCGAAATCCGCCTCAGCGCGAAATGCGAGGAGATCTTCGACAAGGTCAAACAAGAACTGCTGAAGATTCCATCGGTCATGGAGTGCCACATGGTCTCCGGAGACTTCGATTATCTCGTCAAGGCCCGGCTCGCCGAAATGCACGACTATCGCAAGCTGTTGAGCAGCATCCTCCACCAACTGCCGCCCCACGCTGACTCCCGCAGCTATGTGGTGATGGAGGAACTGAAGGAAAGCCTTTACGTGGCCCCCTGACGGCCTGGCCGCGCCAGGAAAGCTGCACGTAGACACGGGGCCGCCGTCAATCCGCAGCCGGAGCAGCCACGCCCTCCACCCCCAGCAACTCTTCCATCCGGTACAGGACGGCCTCATCCTTCACCACGCTGCGCAGCCATTCATGCAGGGGCATGCGTCCCCATCGGACAGCCTTGTCGGCCAGGTAGGCCACCGGACTATGGGGCTCGGTCTGCCGGAAATACGCGGCGATCAGTTCGAGCTGGTGAATAGCCTGGATACGCGAATGGATAGCCTGCACGTGGAACTCCACGCCAGGCCCCCATTCCTGAGCGGAGACATGAAGGAAGCCAGACTTGACGCCGTCGGGCTCCTCCACTGCACCGCTTTCTCCGTCTGCTCTCAGATACGGCCTGATACTTCTGGATAGATCATCGAGAACATCAAGGCTGGCAGCGAATGACGGGCCAGACTCGCCCATCCGCGCCTCGAGCAAGCTACGCAGCCCCTGCATGCAGACCGTGAGGCGCTCAATCTCGCCGAGACTATCGACGAGGTGCTGCCGCGGCGTGTCACGCATCGCAGCATCGAGGGTTGCCAGCAAATCGCCGGGACGACCGATCTCGGACTCATGCCCCGACTGTTCCGCGCCTGCAGCATGGCTCCGCGCCTGCTCCCTGGCCAGCAGGCTGACGACGCCCTTGGGTGAGTGTGACAAGGGAAGCTCCCGCAGCAAGCGCGTCGTCTGCACCAGCCACCAGTCGAACACACCGGCCCGGGACTCCTGGTTTCCATCCTCCTCCGGCAGGGGATGCAGCCCGTCCCAGAAGCGCTCGCACAGGCCGAGCAGGAGTTCGTAGCCATCAGCAAGGCCAGCCAGGCCGTCACGCTTGCAACGGGCTTCGGCAAACCAAGCGGCAACGCGCAGATCCTTGGTTCGGTGGGCCAGCAGCTCCGCACTCAGGCGTACGACAGCGGCCCAATCCGCCTCCTTGATCTCCGCTACCCACTCGCCCTGGGCGAGAGTCGGATCGTCGAAGCGCCGCGCCTCCTGGAGCGCATCGAACTCCGCCGAGAACGACAAGTCCTCGCCACACGGGCCATCTAGATTTTCAAGCGGGGACAGCAGTTCTGGAAGATTCATCGAGGCCTCCTGCAAGGGATCGTGGAAGGCCAAAATAATGCACAACAAATACCCTTATGTCATCAATCAAACCATCTCCGGTCGATCCTGCAATCGCACAGCGCCGGCTCGATACCCACGAGCAAAGACAGCAGCCCGTACGACTCGAAAAAAAAGGGCGCTGCACGCGCCCCTTTTGTTTTCACTCCGCTGCGGCCTCTATGCGCCCCTTACTGACGAAGCGGGCCAGGAATATACCGAGCTCGTACAGCAGGCACATCGGGATGGCCAGCATGAGTTGGGAAACGACATCCGGCGGCGTGACGACGGCGGCAACCACGAAGGCCCCAACGATCACATAGGGACGCGCCTCCTTGAGCTTGGCCACGTCCACCACCCCCATCTTGGTCAGGATGATGACGAAGACCGGCACCTCGAAAGTGATGCCGAAAGCCAGGAACATGGACATCACGAAGGAAAGGTACTGCTCGATATCCGGCGCCGGCGTGATGCTCTTGGGCGCAAATGTGGCAATGAACTTGAAGACCGTACCGAAGACGAAGAAATAACAGAATGCCATCCCTGCCACGAACAGCACCGTACTGCCAATCACCAGCGGCAGGGCCAGACGCTTTTCGTGAGCATACAGCCCCGGCGCGATGAAAGCCCAGGCCTGATAGAGCAGAAAGGGCAAGGCAATGACAAAGGCCACCATGAGGGTGACCTTCATCGGCACAAAGAACGGCGTGACCACGCCGGTGGCAATCATGCGGGTGCCTTCGGGCAGGGCCTGCATCATCGGATGGGCGAGAACGTCGTAGATATCGCCGGCCCAGGGCATCAGGCAAGCGAAGACGACCAGCAGCGCAACCACGCAGCGCAGCAGGCGGTCGCGCAGTTCGATGAGGTGGGAGATAAAACTGTCTTCCTGAACGCTCATGTTGTCTTGGAACTCTTGGATGCAGGCTCAGGACGGTCGATATCGAGAGCCAACTGGCGCTCGTCCAGTTCCGGATCGGGCATCAACATCGTATCGGGCATGGTTTCTGCATCCAGTGGCCTCGTGGCAGACGCAGACACCGCCGACTCTCCAACGGGATCCGCCGAAGCCTTGAAGCTGCTTTCCAGATCGGCAACAGCCGACGACGCGGACCGCAGAGACGACGCAACGCCGCTTTCAATGCCGGCGACCTCGCTCCGGACCGTGGATTCGAATTCCATCGCCGACTTACGGGCTTCTTCCTGCAGGCGCTTAAGCTCGTCGAGCTGCATCTCGCGGTTGATGTCCGATTTGACGTCGGCCACATAGCGCTGCAGACGCCCCAGGAGGTGCCCAGTCGTTCGCGCCACCTTGGGCAGACGCTCGGGCCCAAGTACCAACAGAGCTACGATACCGATGACTACGAGTTCAGAAAAACCGATGTCGAACATTCCATCTGCCTAAGGAGAGTGAGCGCTGATCGCGGGCGCAACGCGCCAGAAACGAAAAAGGGGCGTGATGCGCCCCTACTCCGCGACTGACGCGGGAACGGGATCAGGACTTGTTCTTTTCCCGCGCTTCCGCGTCGATGGTTTGACCGCCGCCAGAGGCGATCTTCTGGTTCGCGTCGCCGGCGCCCTGGTCGGCATCACGCATGCCTTCCTTGAAGCCCTTGACCGCCCCACCGAGATCCTGCCCGATGTTGCGCAGCTTCTTGGTGCCGAACACGAGCATCACGATCACCAGAACGATCAGCCAGTGCCAAATGCTGAATGAACCCATTCAAAAATCTCCTTGAAACTACCGTTTAAGCATCGGCCCGACCGGCTCTTGCCCACCAACGATGTGCATGTGCACATGCATGACTTCCTGCCCGCCGACGCGACCGGTATTGATGATGGACCGGAAGCCATCGGGACTTCCTTGATCGGCGGCAATCTGGTTGGCCAGGACCAGCATCTTGCCGAAGACGGGGATGTCTTCCGGCGTGGCGTGTGCCAGCGACGTGACATGCTTCTTCGGGATGACCAGCACGTGGACCGGACGCTGAGGCTGGATGTCCTTGAAAGCCAGCACCTCGTCGTCCTCATACACCTTTGCCGCCGGGATCTCGCCCCGGACGATACGGCAGAACAGACAGTCTTGCATCGCGAAAATTCCCTTACTTGGCGCTGCGGGACTTCTTCTCATCGATGCCCGACACGCCTTCGCGGCGGCGGAATTCAGCGAGCACGTCGTCCACCGACAGCCCATAGTGGGCCAGCAGGACCATGGTGTGGAACCACAGGTCGGTGACTTCCCACACCACGTGCAGCAAATCCTTGTCCTTGGCCGCCATTATGGTCTCAGCGGCTTCCTCGGCAACTTTCTTGCAAATGGCGTCGGTGCCCTTGTGGAACAGGCTGGAAACATAAGAGGAATCGGGACTGGCTTCCTTGCGCTCCGCAAGGGTTTGCGCCACCCGGTGCAGCACTTCGATATCGATCATTTGTATATGTCCTTCGGGTCTTTGAGAACCGGTTCGACAGTCTCCCAGCGGCCGTCAGCGAAGTACTTCTGGAAGAAGCAGCTGCGCCGCCCGGTGTGACAGGCAATGCCACCGACCTGCTCGATCTTCAGGAGCACCACGTCGTTGTCGCAATCGACGCGGATCTCACGGATCTTCTGCGTGTGGCCGGACTCCTCGCCCTTGTGCCACAGACGCCCACGGGAACGCGAGAAATACACGGCTTCGCCGAGTTCCGCAGTCTTGGCCAAGGCCTCGCGGTTCATCCACGCGAACATCAGCACATCACCGGTTTCGGCATCCTGGGCGATGGCCGGGATCAGGCCGTCCTTGTCCCAGGCCAGTTCGTCGAGCCATGCAGAATTGCTCACAGGCGCACCTCGATACCGCGGGCGCGCATCAGCTCCTTGGCTTCGCGCACAGTGTGATCACCGAAATGGAAGATACTGGCGGCAAGCACCGCGTCCGCCCGCCCTTTGGTGACACCATCGGCCAGATGGTCGAGGCTGCCAACGCCGCCACTGGCGATGACCGGGATGGACACCGCATCGGATACCGCGCGGGTCAGCTCCAGGTCGAAGCCGTTCTTGGTGCCGTCCCGGTCCATGCTGGTGAGCAGGATCTCGCCAGCACCGAGGGACTCGATGCGTCGCGCCCACTCGATGGCATCGAGGCCGGTGCGGTTGCGCCCACCGTGGGTGAACACCTCCCACTTGCCCGGCGCCACCTGCTTGGCATCGATGGCCACCACAATGCACTGGCTACCGACCTTGCCTGAGGCATCGGCCACCACCTGCGGGTTATTCACCGCGGCGGTGTTGATGCTGACCTTGTCGGCACCGGCATTGAGCAAGCGGCGCACGTCATCGACGGTCCGCACACCGCCACCGACGGTGAGCGGAATGAAGACCTGTTCGGCGACCTGCTCGACCACGTGCAGGATGATGTTGCGGTCGTCGGAGCTGGCGGTGATGTCGAGGAAGGTGATCTCGTCGGCACCCTGCTCGTCATAGCGGCGGGCGACCTCGACCGGGTCGCCAGCATCGCGCAGCTCGACGAAATTGACGCCCTTGACTACACGACCAGCGCTGACGTCGAGGCAGGGAATGATGCGTTTGGCCAGCATGAATCAGTCCGCCGGGCTCAGCTCGTCGGCACGAGCCTGAGCGGCAGCGAAGTCCAGCGTGCCTTCATAGATCGCGCGACCGGTGATGGCGCCGGTGATGCCTTCGGATTCGACGGCGCACAGAGCCTCCACATCGGCCAGCGCGGCGATGCCGCCGCTGGCGATGACCGGGATGCGCAGGGCCTGGGCCAGCTTGACGGTAGCCTCAATGTTCACGCCGGACAGCATGCCGTCGCGGCCGATGTCCGTGTAGATGACACCTTCGACTCCGTAATCCTCAAACTTCTTGGCGAGGTCCACGACATCATGGCCGGTCAGCTTGGACCAGCCGTCCACGGCCACCTTGCCATCCTTGGCATCCAGGCCGACGATGATGTGGCCCGGGAAAGCGCTGCACGCGTCGTGCAGGAAGCCCGGATTCTTCACCGCAGCGGTGCCGATGATCACATAGCTGAGGCCGGCATCGAGATAACGCTCGATGGTGTCCAGGTCGCGGATGCCGCCACCCAACTGGACCGGGATCTCGTCGCCGACTTCCTGCAGGATGGACTTGATCGCCGCTTCATTCTTCGGCTTGCCGGCGAAGGCGCCGTTGAGGTCCACCAGGTGGAGGCGCCGGGCACCTTGGTCGGCCCAGTGGCGGGCCATCGACCGTGGGTCTTCGGAGAAGACCGTGGCAGCGTCCATTTCGCCTTGTTTCAGGCGCACGCAGTGACCGTCCTTGAGGTCAATAGCGGGAATCAGCAGCATAAGAGGAAAGACGGTAAGGAGTTGAAACGGAATGCGGGATGACGAAAAGCCGCGCTTCAGGAATCTCAGGGATTCCAGGTAACGAAGTTGGACAGCAGTTGCAGGCCCGCGTGCGCGCTCTTTTCCGGGTGGAATTGAATGGCGAAGATATTAGCCTGCGCTACCGCGCCGGTAAAGGGGATGCCGTAGTCCGTGGTAGCCGCCACAATGGCAGGATCTGCCGGATCGACGTAATAACTGTGTACGTAATAAAAACGGGCGCCGTCCTCGATGTTGGCCCACAGGGGATGCGCCTGCTTCTGCCACACCTCGTTCCAGCCCATGTGCGGAACCTTCAGGCGCGAACCGTCGGCCGCCACCATCTTGTCGGCGGGGAAGCGACGCACCTCGCCGCGGAAGATGCCAAGCCCCGGCACATTGCCTTCCTCGCTGTGCTCGAAGAGCATCTGCTGGCCGATGCAAATCCCCAGGAACGGCTTGCTGCGGGCTGCCTCGAGCACCGCCGGACGCAGGCCACGGGCATCCAGCTCGCGCATGCAGTCAGGCATCGCGCCCTGTCCCGGGAAAACCACCCGCTCCGCCGACAGCACTTCGGCCGGATCGGCGGTGACAACGACCTCAACCCCGTCGGAGACATGTTCGATGGCCTTGGCCACCGAACGCAGGTTGCCCATGCCGTAATCGATGATTGCGATCTTGCTCACAGGGCCCCCTTCGTGGAAGGCACCACGCCGGCCTGACGGGGATCCGGCGTAACCGCCATGCGCAGCGCACGGCCAAAGGCCTTGAACACCGTTTCGCACTGGTGGTGGGCGTTGCGGCCCTTCAGGTTGTCGATGTGCAGGCTGACACCGGCGTGATTCACGAAGCCCTGGAAGAACTCGTACACCAGCTGGGTGTCCAGCGCGCCGATCGCACCGGCGGTGAAGGGTACGTCGAACTCCAGGCCCGGACGGCCGGACAGATCGACGACGACCCGCGACAGGGCTTCATCGAGGGGCACGTAGGCATGACCGTAGCGGGTCAGCCCCTTCTTGTCGCCCAGCGCCTTGGCGAAGGCCTGGCCAACGGTGATGCCGACATCCTCGACGGTGTGGTGGCCATCGATGTGCAGGTCCCCGGTGGCTTCGATGTCCAGATCGAAGCAGCCATGGCGGGCGATCTGATCGAGCATGTGATCGAAGAAACCGATACCGGTATTGAGCTGGCTCTTGCCCGAGCCGTCCAGGTTGACCCTGACCCGGATCTGCGTCTCAAGGGTATTGCGGGATATTTCGGCTTGCCGCATTGCGCTTATTTCCAGAAAAACGGTGATGGACTTGGAACGAATGGGGCCATGATAGCATCTAGCGTTTTTACAGTCCCTTGCGGCACTTAGCCGTGCCGCACCGACCTGCCATGAGCCGTTTCTGGAGCCCCGTCGTCCACGGCCTGACCCCGTATGTTCCCGGCGAGCAGCCCAAGCTCGCCAACCTGGTCAAGCTCAACACCAACGAGAACCCCTATCCGCCGAGCCCGCGCGTGCTCGAGGCCATCCGCGCCGAGCTCGGTGACGACGCAGACCGCCTGAAGCTCTACCCGGATCCGACCGGCGCACAGCTGAAGGCTGCCGTCGCCCGCCATTTCGACGTGGCGCCAGAATGGGTCTTCGTCGGCAACAGCTCGGACGAAGTCCTCGCCCACACCTTCCATGCCTTGCTCAAGCACGACGCGCCGCTGCTGTTCCCGGACATCAGCTACAGCTTCTATCCGGTGTATTGCGGGCTGTACGGCATCGATTTTGATGCCGTGCCTCTCGACGAGCACTTCGCGATCCGCGTGGACGACTACCTGTCGCGTGGTGCGGACAAGGTCGGCGGCGTGATCTTCCCGAACCCGAACGCCCCCACCGGTCGCCTGCTGACACTCGACGAGATCGCCCGCCTGGCGGAGGGCCTGCCGGACAGCCCGATCGTCATCGACGAGGCCTACGTGGATTTCGGCGGACTCGACACGATCCCCACCGCCGTGGCGCTGGTCAAGCGCTACCCCAACGTGCTGGTCACCCAGACCCTATCCAAGTCGCGCTCCCTCGCCGGCCTGCGCACCGGCTTCGCGATCGGCCAGCCGGAGCTCATCGAAGCCCTGACCCGCGTGAAGGACAGCTTCAACTCCTATCCTCTCGACCGCCTGGCCCTAGTCGGCGCCAGCGCCGCGCTGGATGACGAAGCCTACTTCGAGCAGACCCGCCGGCAGGTCATCGCCAGCCGCGACACCCTGTCCGAAGATCTCGCCACGCTGGGCTTCGAGGTGCTGCCGTCCGCGGCCAACTTCGTGTTCGCCCGCCATCCGGCCCACGACGCCGCCGCCCTGGCCGCCGCGCTGCGCGAACGCAGCATCATCGTGCGCCACTTCAAGGCACCCCGCATCGACCAGTTCCTGCGCATCACCGTGGGCACCGATGCCCAGTGCGCACAGCTCATTCAGGCGCTGAAGGCGATCCTGGCCTGATTCTTCGAGTACTGACGTACACAAAAAAGCCGCACCCTCGGGTGCGGCTTTTTCACATCCAGCCGGAGAAGCGAATCACCCCTTCAGACGCATCTCCGCCGAGCGGGCGTGGGCCTGCAGGCCTTCGCCATGGGCCAGCACCGAGGCGATCCTGCCGAGGGTCTGGGCGCCCTGCTCCGAAATGTCGATGAGGCTGGTGCGCTTCTGGAAGTCGTACACCCCCAACGGGCTGGAGAAACGCGCGCTGCGCATCGTCGGCAGCACGTGGTTGGGGCCGGCGCAGTAGTCACCGAGGGCCTCGACCGAATAGTGGCCGATGAAGATCGCACCAGCATGGCGGATCTGGTCGATCCACTGGTACGGGTCGGCCAGCGACAACTCCAGGTGCTCGGGTGCGATACGGTTGGCAACCTCACAGGCTTCCGCCAGGTCACGCACCAGCACCAAGGCACCACGATTGGCCAACGACGTGGCGATCGTGTCACGGCGCGGCATTTCCGGCAGCAGGCGGGCAATGCTCGTCTCCACCCGGGCGATGAAGTCCTCGTCGGTACACAGCAGGATCGACTGGGCCAGCTCATCGTGCTCGGCCTGCGCAAACAGGTCCATCGCCACCCAGTCCGGATTGCCGGTGCCATCGGAGATGATCAGCACTTCGGACGGCCCGGCCACCATGTCGATGCCGACAGTGCCGAAGACGCGCCGCTTGGCGCTCGCCACATAGGCATTGCCCGGCCCGACGATCTTGTCCACCTGCGGGATGGTCTGCGTGCCATAAGCCAGCGCGGCAACGGCTTGGGCGCCGCCGATGGTGAACACACGGTCCACTCCGGTGATCGCCGCAGCGGCCAGCACCAGCTGGCTGCGCTCGCCACGAGGCGTCGGCACCACCATGATCAGCTCACCGACGCCAGCCACCTTGGCGGGAATCGCATTCATCAGCACCGAGCTGGGGTAGGACGCACGGCCGCCCGGCACATACAGGCCGACGCGGTCCAGCGGCGTGACCTTCTGGCCCAGGCGAGTGCCGGCCATGCCTGCGGACTCGTCGTTGTAACGCCAGGATTCGAGCACCTGACGTTCGTGATAGGTGCGCACGCGCGCGGCGGCGGCTTCCAGCGCCTGGCGCTGCTCGTCGCTGAGGCCCGCCAGCGCAGCCTCGAGATCAGCCCGCGGCAGCTCCAGCGCCGCCATGTCGCTGACGTCCAGATGATCGAAGCGGCGGGTGTACTCGACAACGGCGGCGTCACCGTTCTTGCGCACATTCGTCAGGATATCGCCGACCGCCTGCTCGATGGCCGCATCGGTGCTGCCTTCGAAGGCCAGCAGCGCATCCAGCGTGGCGATGAAGTCGGGTTCGGCGGAGAACAGGCGACGGATCTGGGCGCTCATTTCTTGATGGCTCCTGCAAAGGCCTCCAGCACCGGCTGGATCAGCTCGCGCTTGAGCTTGAGGGAGGCCTGATTGACGACGAGGCGGGAACTGATCGGCATGATGTCCTCCACTTCCACCAGGTTGTTGGCCTTCAGCGTGCTGCCGGTGGACACCAGATCGACGATCGCGTCGGCCAGGCCGACCAGCGGCGCGAGCTCCATGGAGCCGTAGAGCTTGATCAGGTCCACGTGCATGCCCTTGGCCGCGAAGTGCGCCTTGGCCGCCTTCACGTACTTGGTCGCTACGCGGATACGTGCACCGCGCTGGACGGCGGCGGCGTAGTCGAACTCCTTCGGCACGGCCACGCACAGGCGGCACTTGGCGATATTGAGATCCAGCGGCTGGTACAGACCGGCGCCACCATGCTCCAGCAACACGTCCTTGCCGGCGATGCCCATGTCCGCCGCACCGTACTGCACATAGGTCGGCGTATCGGTGGCGCGCACGATGACCAGCCGCACATCCGGCCGGTTGGTGCCGATAATGAGCTTGCGCGAGGTCTCCGGGTTATCGGTCGGCGTGATCCCCGCGGCAGCGAGCAGCGGCAGGGTTTCCTCGAAGATTCGGCCCTTCGAGAGGGCAAGCGTAATGCCGTTCAAGATGATGCTCTGTGTGCGTAAAGCGCGATTCTATCCGATTCGGGGAGCCCTTCGCGCCCAATGCGGCGGGACGTTTGCGCAGCGTCCCCTTTCTGCTAGCCTGTGGCTCGTGGCTGAACCGCCGTCCGGCGGGATCGGCCATTTTCTTTTGAACTAACCGAAGGAGTACCCAGTGAAACCCGAAATCATCGTGTCCACCCGCGACCTCGAACGCCTCGAAGCCCTGCTCTCCAAGCCGCCCACCCGCAACCGCAGCGATCTCGACGGCCTGCGTGCCGAGCTCGAACGGGCCACCGTCCTCGACGACGACGCGATGCCCGAAGACGTGATCAGCATGGACAGCCGCGCCCGTTTCCGCGAGGAAATGTCCGGACGCGAGTACGATCTGACCCTCGCCTGGCCCCACGATGCGGGCAGCGGCGACGGCAAGGTATCCATCTTTTCCCCGGCCGGCAGCGCCCTGCTGGGCTTGTCGGTAGGACAGATCATCGACTGGCACACCCCTGACGGCCACGCCATCCAGTTGAAAGTGCTGGCCGTGACGCCGGGCAGCTAGCCCCGCCTCAGCCATGGGCCGCCGAGGCGGCCCACCCGTCATGCGCTATTCAGCGAATCCGCCGGACGCGGGCACCGAGCGCAGACAACTTCTCTTCCAGTCGCTCGTAGCCGCGATCCAGGTGGTAAATGCGATCCACCGTGGTTTCGCCTTCGGCCACCAGCGCCGCGATGATCAGGCTCGCCGACGCACGCAGATCGGTCGCCATCACCGTCGCCCCTTGCAGACGCTCGACGCCCTTCACGAAGGCCGTGTTGCCGTCGATGCGGAGGTCAGCCCCGAGACGCTGCAGTTCGACCGCGTGCATGAAGCGGTTCTCGAAGATGGTCTCGCGAATCACTGCCGTGCCATTGGCCACCGCATTGATCGCCATGAACTGGGCCTGCATGTCGGTCGGGAAAGCCGGGTAAGGCGCGGTACGCAGACTCACCGACGTGAGCCGCGCCGGCGCCTTCAGACGGATCGCGTCGCGCTCGCCGATCACTTCACAGCCGGCATCCATTAACTTGTCGACGACGGCGTCCAGGTAGCAGGTCGACGTGCCGGTCACGCGGACATCGCCGCCGGTGATCGCTGCCGCACACAGGTAGGTCCCGGTCTCGATGCGATCCGGCATGATGCGGTGGGTTGCGCCATGCAGGGCCGGCACACCCTTGATGCGGATCACGTCACCGCCAGCACCGGAGATCTGCGCGCCCATCGCCACCAGACAGTTGGCCAGATCGACCACCTCCGGCTCGCGGGCCGCGTTCTCGATGACGGTCTCGCCGTCGGCCAGACAGGCCGCCATCATCAGGTTCTCGGTGCCGGTCACGGTGACCATGTCGGTGAACAGGCGGGCGCCCTTCAGCTTGGGCACCTTGGCGTGCACATAGCCATGCTCGACCTTGACCTCGGCACCCATCGCCTGCAGGCCCTTGATGTGCTGGTCCACCGGGCGAGCGCCGATCGCGCAGCCGCCGGGCAGGCTCACCTGCGCCTCACCGAAGCGGGCGACGAGCGGGCCAAGCACCAGGATGGAAGCGCGCATGGTCTTGACCATCTCGTAGGACGCGACCGGGTTGTTCACCCCGCCGGCATCCAGCGTGACAGTGTCGCCATCACGGCTCACCTTGACGCCCATCTGTTCGAGCAGGCGCAGCAGCGTGCCGATGTCGTTAAGACGCGGCACATTGGTGAAGGTCACCGGTTCGCTGGTCAGCAGCGCCGCACACAGGATGGGCAGCGCGGCGTTCTTGGCACCGGAAATGGCGATCTCGCCGGACAGGCGGACGCCGCCTTCGATCAGCAGTTTATCCATGCATCAAAGGGCGATCAGCCCAGTTCCTTCTGCAATTCGGCCCACTGGGTGGGCGTAAAGGTCGACAACTGAAGGGCGTGGATCTCGTTGCCCATCAGCTTGCCCAGGGTGGCATACACCGCCTGGTGCTGACGCACCCGCGGCTTGCCTTCAAATGCCGGGCTGACGACGATGCCCGTGAAATGGGTGCCGTCATCCCCTTCGATCTGCAGGAAATCACACTCGAGACCTGCAGCAATCAACCGCTCGATTTCGCTAGCCGGAAACATAATCACTCCTCAGGCCCGCAGCTTGTAGCCCCTGGCAAGCATTTGCAGGGTAAGCACCGCGAGCACGACAAAACAGACAGTCACGACCCCAAGGCTCGCCCACGGCGACACATCGGAGACTCCGAAAAAGCCATACCTGAACCCGTCAATCATGAAGAAAAACGGGTTGAAATGCGACACCCCCTGCCAGAAACCCGGCAGCGAATGGATCGAATAGAACACGCCGGACAACATCGTCAGCGGCATGATCAGGAAGTTCTGGAAGGCTGCCAACTGGTCGAACTTGTCAGCCCAGATCCCCGCGATCACGCCGAGGCTCGCAAGAAACGCGCCTCCGACCAGTGCAAAGGCTACGATCCACAACGGCTCGGCGAAAGGCAGGTGTGCAAAGGGCAAGGCCGCCAGCAGCACGCCGATCCCGCACAGGCTGCCGCGCAGCACCGCCGCCAGCACGTAGGCGGAATAGAACTCCCGGTACGAAATTGGCGGCAATAGCACAAACACGATGTTGCCGGTGATCTTGCTCTGGATCAGCGACGACGAGCTGTTGGCGAAGGCGTTCTGGAGCACCGTCATCATCACCAGGCCCGGCACCAGGAAGGCCGTGTAGTTGACGCCCGGGAAAGGCTGAACGTGATCCTCAAGCACATGGCCGAAGATCAATAGATAGAGCACCGCATTGAGCACCGGCGACAACACCGTCTGGAAACCCACCTTCCAGAAGCGCAGGCACTCCTTGTACAACAGGGTCTTGAAACCTTCCATGCTGCCTCAGTTCTGGTTCATCACGCCAACGAAGACCTGTTCCAGGTCAGGCTTGCCGAGGGCCATGTCGACGATCTCGGCACCGGCGGACTTGAGGCCGGCAAGCAGGTGCCCGACCTCGTCAAAATTATCGAAACCCAGCGTCCATTGCAGGCCATCCCGGGAAAGCACGCGCCCCTCCAGTTCCGGCGATACGACAACGGGTTTCGCCAGCCGCAGTTGCAGCGTATGGCTGGCGAAACGCTGCAGCAGGTTGGCCGTCGTGTCCAGCGCCACAATGCGCCCCGCCTTCAGCATGGCGATGCGCCCGCACAGGGACTCGGCCTCTTCAAGGTAATGGGTGGTCAGCACGATGGTGTGACCATCCTGATTCAGCTTGCGGATGAACTGCCACAAGCCGTGACGCAACTCCACGTCCACGCCGGCTGTCGGCTCGTCAAGGACGATGACAGGCGGACGATGGACCAGCGCCTGGGCCACCAGCGCCCGACGCTTCATGCCGCCCGACAGCATGCGCATGTTGGAGCTGGCCTTTTCGGTGAGATCCAGATGATGCAGGATCTCGTCGATCCAGTCGTCGTTGTTGCGGATCCCGAAATAGCCCGACTGGATGCGCAGCATCTCGCGCACGTTGAAGAACGGATCAAAGACCAGTTCCTGCGGCACCACACCAAGAGCCAGGCGCGCGGCGCGGTAATCGCGGACCACGTCATGACCCATGACCTCCAGCGTGCCGGAGTCAGGCCGCGCCAGCCCCGCCAGGGATGAAATCAGGGTGGTCTTGCCGGCCCCGTTGGGACCGAGCAGCCCGAAGAACTCGCCCTGGGCCACCTCGAGGTCGACGCCGGCCAGGGCCTGCAGGGAACGGAAACGCTTGGTGACACCGGCAATACGGATCGCTGGACTCATGAGACGGACGACAGGCTCAGCGAGCCAGAGAAAGAATGGAATCGACGTCGTAGAGGGACGCGAGACTGACCAGCGCCACCGGCGCCCGGTCGAT
This sequence comes from Zoogloea sp. GDB6, assembly GCF_056724105.1. NCBI lineage: Bacteria > Pseudomonadati > Pseudomonadota > Betaproteobacteria > Rhodocyclales > Zoogloeaceae > Zoogloea > Zoogloea sp. GDB6. Next base: position 4,110,297 of record NZ_CM161497.1, read on the forward strand.
GGAAAGCTGCCGTCCGGCAGCCCGGGCGCTGCGCTGCCAGCTCAGCAACAGGGCCAGCGCCGCGGAATCCACTTGCGTCACGCCGGACAGATCGACGACACGGTCACCACCGGCAACGTGCTCGCGCCCGGCCTCCACCAGCGCCGCAACGGTGGCGATGGTCAGGGGGCCGCTGAGGCTCAGGCGAGCGCCTTCAGCCTGGATCATTTCTTGGCAGCCACAGCAGGATCGATCTGCTTGTTCTTGTCCTTCAGGGACTTGATCAACCCATCGATACCGCCGGCGCGCACTTCCTGACCAAACTCGTCACGGTAGTTGGTGACGAGGCTTACGCCCGCTACCAGCACGTCGTAGACCTTCCAGTTGTCGCCCTGCTTCTCGAGGTTGTAATCGATCTGCACCGCCTTGGCGCCCGCCTGACGCACCTTGGTACGTACGATCACGTCGGTGTCCTCGGGCTTGGCCTTCAGTGGCTCGAAATCGATTTGCTGATCGCGGTACTTGGTCAGCGCATTGGAATAGGTGCGCACCAGCAGCGTCTTGAACTCCTGGGTCAGCGTGCCCTTCTGGTCGGCGGAGGCCTGCTTCCAGTCCTTGCCGACGGCCAGACGGGTCATGTGGGCGAAGTCGAAGTAAGGCAGCACCTTGGTTTCGACCAAGCTGACGGCCTTGCGGGTGTCGCCGGACTGGATCGCCTTGTCCTGGCGGACGATGGAAATCACGTCATCGCTGACGCTCTTGACCAGGGCATCGGGCGCCACGGTATTGGCTGCGGCGCTGAACTGGATGCCAAGGCCCAACACCAGCGCGGCAAACAGGGAGGTGAAGCGTTTCATTGGCTTTCCTTCTTGTCGGGGGAGGGAGTTTTATCAGCAGCGCCACCGGCCGCATTCGCGTCGGTCGCTGCCTTATCGTTGTCGCTGTCGGAGGAGTCGTCCTCGTCCGGATCCTTTTCGCGCGGAGGCTGGCCGTCGAAGATCTGGTTGCGGCGGTACTGCATGTAGAAACTGCGCATGTAGCCGTACTTGTCCAGGGCTGCCTCTTCTGCAGCCGTATCGGCCCCCAGCAGCGCAGCTCGCTTGCTGACGAAGCGCAGGCCGGTCAGGCTGTTGCGGGCACCGACATCCTCGAGTTGCATGAGCGGATCGAAATGGAAGTCGCCGATCAGCGACACGCCATCCCGGACATTGCTCGGCCCCAGCAAGGGCAGCACAAGGTAGGGACCATCGCCAACGCCCCAATAGCCCAGCGTCTGCCCCAGATCCTCGTCGTGCTTCTCCAGACCGATTTCGCTCGCAACGTCGAAGACACCCAGCAAACCCACCGTGGAGTTGAGCAGGAAGCGTCCGCCGTCGGAGAGGCCATCGACGAACTTGCCCTGCAGCAGATTATTGACGCCGATCCAGACGTCCGCAATGTTGCCGAAGAAGTTCGCGACACCAGTCTTCAGCGGCAGCGGCGCCTGATCATAGACCTCGGCCACCGGGCGCATCACGTACTTGTCCGCCTTTTCATTGAACTGGAAAGTGGCGCGGTTCATCGGCTCAAGGGGATCCTTGGGATGCCCGCCGGGCCCTGCACAGCCCGCCACGGCGAACGCCAGCCCAATGGCCAGCGTGCTCCGTCGCAGCAAGGTCGATTCAGGTTTGCTGTTCTTGTTCATTGTCATTCCGGCCCGCACTCGGCGAGGCGCTCTCTGTATTGATCCGCCCCCGCAGCCTTCCTTACTTTGCGGGCGCCTGCTCTCCGTCAGCCGCCTTGTTGAACATGAACTGACTGATCAGCTTTTCGAGAACAACGGCGGATTGGGTCTTTTTGATGACATCACCGGGTGCAAGGGCCTTTTCCTCTCCACCGGGATCGAGGCCGAGGTACTGCTCGCCGAGCAAACCGGAGGTCAGGATGTTGGCGAACGTATCAGTCGGGAACTTGTAACGCCCGTCCACCGAGAAGACAACTTCAGCCTGAAAGTGTTCATTGTCGTAGCGAATTTCGGTGACCCGCCCCACCAGCACGCCAGCACTCTTGACCGGCGCACGCACCTTGAGGCCACCGATGTTGTCGAAACGGGCGCTGAGGGTATAGGGCGACCGGATGTCCGACCCGGAAATGCTGGCGACCTTGAGGGCCAGGAACAACAACGCGGCGATACCCATTGCCACGAAAACACCGACCCACAGGTCGAGCGTCGTGCGACTCATCATAGACCTCGGAACATGAAAGACGTCATTACAAAATCAAGCGCCAGAATGGCCAGCGCAGAGCTCACGACGGTACGCGTGATCGCCCGGGACACCCCTTCGGCGGTCGGCACGCAGTCGTAGCCTTCGAACACGGCGATCAACGCGACGGCAACGCCGAACACGGCGCTCTTGAACACCCCGTTGAGCACGTCGTAACGGAAATCGACGGCCGCTCGCATCTGCGACCAGAAGGCACCATCATCGACACCGATGAACACCACCCCGATCAGCCAGCCACCGAAAATCCCCATCGTCGAGAACAGCGCAGCCAGCAGCGGCATGGACACCACGCCGCCCCAGAAACGCGGCGCCACTACACGAGCAATCGGATTGACCGCCATCATGTCCATCGCCTTGAGCTGCTCGGTGACCTTCATCAAGCCGATTTCCGCCGTCACCGCCGAGCCGGCCCGACTGGCGAACAGCAGACCAGCCACCACCGGACCGAGTTCCCGCAACAGTGACAACGCCACCATCGTGCCCATCGCCTCGCTGGAACCATAGCGCTGCAGGATTTCATAGCCCTGCAGCCCCAGCACCAGGCCGACGAACAGGCCAGACACCAAGATGATCAGCAGCGACAGCACGCCGCTGAAGTACAGCTCGCGGATCGTCAGGTGCAGCCGCATGAAGGACTGCCCCGAGTAACGCAGTATCAATACGAAGAAACGGGCGATGAAGCCCAGCTGCCAGACCCCACTGATCGCCAGGGAGCCCAACTTGCGAAACACATCCCCCATCAGCCGGCCCCTCCGACCAGTGCCGTCGCGTAGTCGCCGGCGGGATAGTGAAAAGGCACCGGCCCGTCGGCCTCGGCATGGACGAACTGATGCACGAAGGGATCGGAGGTATTGCGGATCTCGTCCGGCGTTCCCTCGGCCACGACCCGCCCTTCGGAAATGAAATAGATGTAGTCCACGATCTGGAGGGACTCCTGAATGTCGTGGGTGACGATCAGCGAGCTGGCGCCGAGCGCATTGTTCAGGCGGCGGATCAGCTGTCCGATCACGCCGAGGGAAATCGGGTCGAGACCCGTGAAGGGCTCGTCGTACATCAGCAGCATCGGATCAAGGGCGATCGTCCGCGCCAGCGCGACGCGCCGCGCCATGCCCCCGGAAAGCTCCCCCGGCCGCAGCTGGGCTGCACCGCGCAGGCCGACAGCATGCAGCTTCATCAGCACCAGGTCGTTGATCAGCTCTGGCGACAGGTCGGTGTGCTCACGCAACGGGAAAGCCACGTTGTCGAACACCGTCATGTCGGTGAACAAGGCGCCGAACTGGAACAACATGCCCATACGCCGGCGCAGCGCGTACAGATCCTCACGATCCAGCCCCCCGACATCCTGACCATCAACCAGCACGCGGCCACCGACGGCACGCTCCTGCCCGCCGATCAGGCGCAGCAGCGTGGTCTTGCCGCAACCGCTCCCCCCCATGATGGCAACCACCTGGCCACGCGGAATGGACAGTGAAATGTCGCGCAGGATCATCCGCTCGCCATAGGCGAAGCGCACATTCTCAAGACGGACAAGGGGCTCGGACATAGGAAAATGCTGCGTTGCGGGAGCGCGATTGTAGCAGACGCATTTGGCCATGACATGCACCAAACCCAAACATGAAGGGGAAATATCTCATGACATCAATGTCTTGAGAGCGCTCCAGCGGGCTTCACCGGACCGGTTTATAATGCGCGGTTTCGTTCCATCCGCGACTTTTCCGCCCATGCAGGACAAATACCTTCCCGCCGATATCGAACGCGCCGCCCAGCAGCACTGGGACAGCACCGAAGCCTTCCGCGTCGTCGCCGACGCGTCGAAGCCCAAGTACTACTGCCTGTCCATGTTCCCGTATCCGTCGGGCAAGCTGCACATGGGCCACGTGCGCAACTACACGATCGGCGACGTGCTGTCCCGCTTCCACAAGATGAAGGGCTACAACGTCCTGCAGCCGATGGGCTGGGACGCTTTCGGCCTGCCCGCCGAAAATGCCGCGATCAAGAACCAGGTTCCGCCGGCCAAGTGGACCTACGACAACATCGCTTACATGAAGCAGCAGCTCAAGTCGCTGGGTTTCGCCATCGACTGGAGCCGCGAGTTGGCCACCTGCACCCCCGAGTACTACAAGTGGAACCAGTGGCTGTTCCTGCGCATGCTCGAAAAGGGCATTGCCGAGCGCAAGACCCAGGTCGTCAACTGGGACCCGGTCGACCAGACCGTGCTCGCCAACGAGCAGGTCATCGACGGCCGCGGCTGGCGCACCGGCGCCCTCGTCGAGAAGCGCGAGATCCCCGGCTACTACCTGAAGATCACCGACTACGCCGACGAGCTGCTGTCCGACCTGGATACTCTGGAAGGCTGGCCCGAGCGGGTCAAGCTGATGCAGGCCAACTGGATCGGCAAGAGCACCGGCGTGCGCTTTGCCTTCAGCCACGACATCACGGGCGACGACGGCCAGCTCATCAACAATGGCGAACTGTGGGTATTCACCACCCGCGCCGACACCGTCATGGGTGTCACCTTCTGCGCCGTGGCCGCCGAACATCCGCTGGCCCTGCATGCAGCCAAGGACAATCCGGCGCTGGCTGCCTTCATCGAAAAGTGCAAGCACGGCTCGGTGATGGAAGCAGACATGGCCACGATGGAGAAGGAAGGCCTGCCCACCGGTCTGTTCGTGACCCATCCGCTGACCGGCAAACAGGTCGAGGTGTGGGTCGGCAACTACGTGCTGATGAGCTACGGCGACGGCGCCGTAATGGGCGTGCCCGCCCACGACGAGCGCGACTTCGCCTTCGCCAAGAAGTACAACCTGCCGATTGAGCAGGTCGTCGCCCTCGGTGACAAGCCCTACTCTACCGACGCCTGGGAAGAGTGGTACGGCAGCAAGGATGGCGTCTGCGTGAATTCGGGCAAGTACGACGGCCTCGGCTATGAAGCCGCCGTCGACGCGATCGCCGCCGACCTGGCCACCAAGAACGTTGGCGAGAAGAAGATCCAGTGGCGCCTGCGCGACTGGGGCGTCTCCCGTCAGCGCTACTGGGGCTGCCCGATCCCCATCATCCACTGCGAAGACTGCGGCCCGGTGCCGGTGCCCGACGACCAACTGCCGGTGGTGCTGCCCGAAGACTGCGTGCCGGACGGCTCCGGCAACCCGCTGCACAAGCGCGCGGACTTCCTGAATACCCCCTGCCCGTGCTGCGGCAAGCCCGCCAAGCGCGAGACGGACACCATGGACACCTTCGTGGATTCGTCCTGGTACTACGCCCGCTACGCCACCAAATTCGGCGCCGACAAGATGGTCGACGACGAAACCGGCTACTGGATGACCGTCGACCAGTACATCGGCGGCATCGAACACGCCATCCTGCACCTGCTCTACTCGCGCTTCTGGACCAAGGTGATGCGCGACATCGGCCTGGTCACCTACCGCGAGCCCTTCGCCCACCTGCTGACTCAGGGCATGGTTCTCAACAACGCCTTCTTCCACAAGCCCGAAGGCGGCGGCAAGAACTACTTCTGGGAAAGCGAGATCGACGTTCAGAAGGATGCCAAGGGCCAGATCACCGGCGCGACGCTGAAGAAGGACAGCACCGTGCTCGAGCACGAGCTGACCACCATGTCCAAGTCCAAGAACAACGGCGTGGACCCGCAGGCGCTCATCGAGCAATACGGCGCCGACACCGCGCGCTTCTTCATGATGTTCGCCGCGCCGCCCGAACAGACCCTCGAGTGGTCCGACGCCGGCGTCGAAGGCGCCTACCGCTTCCTGCGCCGGGTGTGGAGCTTCGGCCACCTGCTCGCCAGCGAGATCCGCCCGCAGATCGGCGCCGAGCGCAGCCTGAACGGCGCCAAGCTGCCCGAAGCGCTGGCCAGCTTCCGCCGCGAGATCCACCTGCTCCTCAAGCAAGCCAACTACGACCTGGGCAAGCAGCAGTTCAACACCGTGGCCTCCGCCACCATGAAGATGCTCAACGCTCTGGAAAAAGCCCCGCGTGAAGGCGCACTGGCTGCCGAGGTGATCGAGGAGTGCTTCGGCATCCTGCTGCGCGTGCTGTCGCCGCTCACTCCGCACATCAGCCACGCCCTGTGGGCCGAGCTCGGCTACGGCGAGGACATCCTCAAGGCCGCCTGGCCGGAGCCCCTCGACGCCGCGCTGGTGCAGGACGAGATCGAACTGATGCTGCAGGTCAATGGCAAGCTGCGCGGCGCGCTGCGCGTGCCGGCCGATGCGGCCAAGGACGCGATCGAAGCGGCCGCGCTGGCCAACGAGGCCGCGGTCAAGTTCATGGAAGGCAAGCCGGCCAAGAAGGTCGTGGTCGTCCCGGGCCGCCTCGTCAATATCGTCTGCTGATCTCGGAGCCAGCATCGTGCGTAGCGTCGCTTACCTCCTCCCCCTCGCTCTGCTCTCCGCCTGCGGCACGCAGGGGGAGAGGGCTGTCTACGAAGGAATCCGGCAGGAAAACACCCGGCGGCAAGGCGAGCCGGGTCGCGACGTGGCGCCCGACCCCGCGGGCCCCGATTTCGATGCTTACACCAAGGAACGGCAGCGCCTAAAGAAGGAATCGCTCCCATGAGCCAGCCTACTTCGTTCGCCCGTCGCCGGGCCCTCGCCGCGCTCGGCGCCGCTCCGCTGCTGTTGGTCGGATGCGGCTTCCAACTGCGCGGGCCGCGCCCCATGCCCTTCGAGTCGATCTATCTGGGCATGTATCAGTATTCCGACCTGGCCGCCGCCATCCGGCGTCAGATCCGGGCCAGCGGCAACACTCAAATCGTCGACCAGCCGGAAGAGGCCCAGGTCCGCCTGGAGGTGCTCGCCGATGCAAAAGAGAAGGCGATCCTGGCCCTCAACGCTCAGGGCCGTGTACGCGAGTACCAACTGCGCCAGCGCTTCTACTTCCGGGTAGTGGACAAGGCCGGCCACGAGGTCGTCGCTCCCAACGAAATCTATCTGAAGCGCGACCTGGCCTTTGACGACTCCCAGCTGCTTGCCAAAGAACAGGAAGAAGTCCTGCTCTACCGGGACATGCAGGGTGATCTGGTGCAGCAGCTGATGCGCCGCCTGGCTGCGGCGAAAATGCCGGAAGCCGAGCCCAAGCCGTGAATCTGCGTCCGGAGCAGCTCGCCGCCCAACTCGACAAGCCCCTCTCCCCGCTCTACCTGTTGCACGGCAACGAACCCCTGCTGGTGCTCGAAGCCGGCGACGCGATTCGCGCTGCCGCCCGCAAACAGGGCTACGAGGAACGGGAGGTGCTGGTCGCCGGCCAGGGCTTCCGCTGGGAGTCCCTGCAGGCCGCAGCCGGCAACCTGTCACTGTTCGGCGCCAGCAAGCTGGTGGACCTGCGCATCCCCAACGGCAAACCCGGCCGCGAAGGCGGCGAGGCGCTGCAGCGCTACGCCCGCAATCTCGACGACGGTGTCGTCACCCTCGTCACGCTGCCCGAAATCGACTGGGCAACCCGCAAGTCCGCCTGGTTCGTCGCGCTTGCCGAAGCCGGCGTAGCCATCGAACTCAATGCCCCGGAACGGGAACGCCTCCCCGAATGGATCGCACTGCGCCTCAACCGCCAGCAGCAAAAAGCGGATGCGGACGCGCTGAACTTCATCGCCGATCACGTAGAGGGCAACCTGCTCGCCGCCCACCAGGAGATCCTCAAGCTGGGCCTGCTCCACCCACCCGGACAATTGAATCTGGCCACGGTGCGCGACGCGGTGCTCAACGTGGCCCGCTACGACGTGGACACACTGCGCCAGGCCCTGCTGGAAGGCGACGCCGGCCGGTGTGCCCGCCTACTGGAGGGCCTCAAGGGTGAAGGCGAAGCACCCCCGCTGGTGCTGTGGACGCTCGCCAATGAGATCCGTACCCTCGCCAATCTCCGCCTCGGCGTGGACGAAGGCCAGCCCCTGTCGAACCTTCTGAAGGCCGAGCGCGTCTACGATGAACGCCGCAAGCAGGCTATTCAGCGTGCATTGCCGCGCCTGAACTCCGCGGTCCTGCGCACATCGATCTTGCACGCCGCAAAGATTGACAGGATGATCAAGGGTCTGGCCAGCGGTGATGTATGGGATGAATTCCTCCAACTGTGCCTGCGCCTCACCCGCGCCACAGCCGCCCAGCAAGCCGCGGCCCGGCGCTGAGCCCCGCGCCACCAACCGAGACGAGATGACGAAGATGGACATCAAGACCTATATGCAGACCGTCGGTCGCCAGGCCCGCGCTGCATCGCGCGGCGTGGCCGCAGCCTCCACCGACGCCAAGAACAAGGCCCTCCTTGCGATGGCCGCCGAGATCCGCGCACGCAAGGCCGAACTGGCCGCCGCCAACCGCCAGGATCTGGAAGAAGCCCGTGCCAACGGCCTCGAGCCGGCCATGATCGACCGCCTGACCCTCTCCGAGAAGGGCATCGAGGCGATGGCCGTCGGCCTGGAGCAGGTTGCCGCGCTACCTGATCCGGTCGGCGAGATGACCGACCTCAAGCGTCGTCCGTCCGGCATCACCGTCGGCAAGATGCGCGTACCGCTCGGCGTCATCGGCATCATCTACGAAGCCCGCCCCAACGTCACCGCTGACGCCGCCGCCCTGTGCCTGAAGTCCGGCAACGCGGCGATCCTGCGTGGCGGCAAGGAGGCCCTGCACTCCAACCAGGCGATCGCCGCCTGCGTGCGGGCCGGCCTCGCCGCCGCCGGACTGCCGGAAGCGGCCATCCAGGTCATCGAAACGACCGACCGCACCGCCGTCGGCGAGCTCATCACCATGCCTGAGTTCGTGGACGTCATCGTGCCCCGCGGCGGCAAGGGCCTCATCGAGCGCATCTCCAACGAAGCCCGGGTGCCGGTGATCAAGCACCTGGACGGCAACTGCCACGTGTACGTGGATGCGTTTGCCGATCCCGCCAAGGCCCTCGCCATCGTCGAGAACGCCAAGACCCAGCGCTACGGCACCTGCAACACCACCGAATCCCTGCTGGTGGACGCCAGCGTGGCCCGCGCCCAATTGCCCACGATTGGCACCATGCTGGCCAGCAAGGGCGTCGAACTACGCGCCTGTCCGACCTCCCTCGCCATCCTGCGCGAAGCCGGCATTGCCGACGCCCAGCTGAAGGCGGCGTCGGAATCGGACTGGAGCGAGGAATTCCTCGCTCCGATCATTGCCATCAAGATCGTTGACGGACTCGACGAAGCGATTGCCCACATCAACACCTATTCTTCCCAACACACCGAAGCCATCGTCACCGAGAACCACACCCGAGCAATGCGCTTCCTGCGGGAAGTGGATTCCTCCTCGGTGATGATCAACGCGTTGACACGGTTTGCCGATGGTTTCGAGTACGGCCTCGGAGCGGAGATCGGCATCTCCACCGACAAGATCCACGCCCGCGGCCCGGTGGGCCTCGAAGGCCTGACCAGCCAGAAATGGATTGTCTTCGGCGAAGGCCAGGTCCGCGTCTGACTCGGATAACCGGATAGCCGGATAACGCCACGGGCGTTATCGCACCCGGGCCCCTACGCCCGCTCAAAGTGCAGAGATGCACGACGAGCGGGCGTTTTCATTGCCCGGCAAGCGAACAAAGCCTATTCGACGAATAGGAAACGGAGCAGCCCTCACCGGCCCTTTAAAGGCATCCCCTTACACACAACTCTCCAGCCTGTATGCTTCATGCCAAATAACTGACGAGGCTGGCTGATGAGTTGGGCGAGAGACGAGTTCGGGACGATACAGCTGGGCGATCGGCGGTTGAACAAGCGAGCGGTTCTGCTGGCCGAGCGGCTGGGTCAGCAACCTGGAGCGAGCATCCCGGTGCCTGTGGAAACTGGGCGGAGACGGCGGCGGCGTATCGTTTCCTGAGCCATGATCAGGTGGGCTGGGAGGAGATCCTGACGGCGCATGCGCAAGCCAGCCAGGCACGGATACAGGAACATGCGGTGGTGCTGTGCCTGCAGGACACCACGGAGCTGGACTACAACGGCCAGGCGATGAGTGGGCTGGGGCCGCTGTCTTACGAAGCCCAGCGGGGCCTGTACCTGCACCCGACCTATGTCGTCAGCCCCGAACGGGAGCCGCTGGGCGTCACCAATGCCTGGACCTGGGCGCGGGAGTTCAAGAAGGGGGATACCCCGCGCGGCGGGATTCTGGAGAGTGTGCGCTGGGTGGAGAGCTACGAGCGGATCGCCGAGCAGGCGCGGGCCTTGCCCGGCACCCGGCACATCTGCGTGGGAGACCGGGAGTCGGACATCCTGGCCCTGCTGCTCAAGGCCCGGGAACTGGAATATGCCGCCGACTATGTGGTGCGCTGCCAGCACAACCGGGTCCTGCCCGAAGGCGAGAGGCTGTGGGAACGGGTGATGGCCGGCACGCGTCGCCTGCAAAGTGCGCTGGCGCTTTACATGGTGATCGCCTGGCGGATCAACCGCCTGATGCGCCTGGGTCGGAGCCTGCCCGATTTACCCGCCGACATGGCGTTCGAAGCCGATGAGTGGCGGGCCGCCTTTATCCTGAACAAGAAGCCCATCCCGACAGCTGTGCCCGCGCTGAACACCGTCTTGCGCCTGATCGCCCAGCGTGGAGGCTTCCTGGCCCGCCGACATGATGGTGAGCCCGGCGCCAAGACAATCTGGCTCGGTCTCCAGCAGCTGGCTGTCTTTGTCGAAGGCATGCGCCAGGCAAGGAAAATGGATCAGGGCTGAATTGTGTGTAAGGGGACGCCTTTAAAGCGGGCACGCCCAACATTGCAGCCCCCAAATTCGACAAACGCGACAAACCCGACAGCCTCGCGGTGTTACACGAACACACCGGAATTAAGCCCCCGCCCCCGAGTCCGCGCATCAAGACATACGGCTTCGCGTCAAATGCTCCCCGGCAATAGTTCCAGGCCCACCGCGAAATCGGCAAGTCGAACCACCGATATGCCTGACCCGGTATTCCTCAACGCCTAACGAAGCATCCGCCACCCCGAATAGGCCGCAGGCCGAAAGCTCGAAACTCACCGTTCCGCAAAGCTGAGGGCACTCTTGCCGAGCCGGCGAAGCGGGGCGCACAATTCGTGCCATGCCCTCCTCCCCTTTGCCCAGCGCTGGCAATCCATCGCCCTTGTTCTCGGCGGTCATGCCGATGCCATTCTGCCACATCGGCATTGCCACGTGTGCCGACTTTATCGACCAAATCGTCTTTCTGCCGAACGAGCACCCGCTGCAACCGGCACACGACGAACTGGCCGAAAAGGCCATCGCGCAAATAGAGCGCTACCTGCAGGATCCCAACGTCCGATTCACGCTGCCACTGCTCATTCAGGGGAGCCAGTACCGCCGCCGGATATGGGCCGCCATTGCAGCCATCCCCTGCGGCCAAACGCGCACCTACGGTGACCTCGCAAAGGATGTAGACAGCGTTCCCCGCGCGGTCGGGCAGGCCTGCGGCGACAACCCCTTTCCCCTCGTCATTCCCTGTCACCGGGTCGTCACGCACTCCGGAATCGGCGGATTCGCCCACAATGAAAAAGGCTATCTGATCGACATCAAGCGCTGGCTATTGGCCCATGAAGGGAATTTGCGCCCTGGTGATGAAATTCAGGGCAATCTCTTCGAAACTCCACGGGATATTTCCGGTCAACTTGACCTGTGACTCACGATTCATTTCCAGCAAAACCATGGCCCGCCAAGATCACAATGCACCGGAAACACCGGCCACCCGCTTTCTACGCCAGCACAAGGCAGCCTTCTCAACTCATCTCTACGCTTACGAGGAGCATGGTGGCACCCGTGTATCGGCACGGGAACTCAATGTTTCCGAGCATGCAGTCGTCAAGACACTGGTAATGGAAGACGAGGCACGCCAGCCCCTGATCGTATTGATGCACGGCGACCGCAAGGTTTCCACAAAGGAGTTGGCTCGGCAGGCCGGCCACAAGCAGATCACCCCTTGCGACCCCGCGGTTGCGCAGCGCCACACGGGTTACCTCGTGGGCGGCACCTCTCCATTCGGCACAAAGAAGACACTGCCCGTCTTTATGGAAAACAGCATCCTCGACCTGCCCCTGATTTATATCAACGGCGGGCGCCGCGGATTTCTCGTAGGGGTTCACCCCCACGACCTGCTTCAAATACTCAAGCCCAAGCTGGTCAGCGTGGCACTCGAATAAATGGAAATAAAACACTTGCCAAATCACCGGAAAACGGTGGCAAAATAAGAACAGCAATAAACATCCTACAAGACGGCACCTTACGACCGCCTCACCACATCAACAGTAGCTCAGCTCCAAGCTGAAGGAATGAAACGCCATGGACATCTCCTCGCTCTCCCTTACCGAATTGCGCCGCCTGCAAACCAAAGTCGAAACCGAGATTCGGCGCCGTTCCGATTCCGCCAAGAAAGACCTGCTGAAGCGCATGCAGAAGCTGGCTGCAGAGCACGGCATGAGCCTGACCGAAGTCATCGGCCAGGAAAACCCGGAAAAAGCCGCACCGGCCGCCCCCAAGAAAGCCGCAGCCAAGCCGGCCAAGAAGGCAGCCGCCAAGCCGGCATCGGTAATCAAGTTCCGCCACCCGGAAAATGCCGCCATCGGCTGGACCGGCCATGGCCGCAAGCCCCAATGGGTAATCGACTGGCTGGCCCAGGGCAAGCCCCTCGACGAATTGCGCGCAGACGCGCCTGTCGCCGCAGCCTGATTGCCGACCGGGTTTGCCGCATGCTCAATGCGGCAAACCCGCGGTCGGAGAGTGTGGCGGCGGCGCCAGTCCGTCGCGGCCGCGCTCAATGAATACGCCCACACGCTTCACGTCCTTCATTACCCCGATCTTCGCTATGGCGAGCTTGACCCACGGGGCTCCGAATTCATCAAACAGCAAATTGACGATGAATTCGCCTAGCGTTTCTATCAGATTGAATTGCCGAACGGCCAACTCATTGCGGATCCGTTCGATCACCTTTGCGTAGTCGATAGTGTCGGCAATGTCATCATGCTCCGCAGCCGCATCCGGCACCCCGAAAGTGAGATTCAGCTCCAGCGTCTGCGCGGCCACTCTCTCGCGCGGATAAATCCCGACACGGGATTTCACCCTCAATGCCTCGATAAAAATAAAATCCATCATTCGTCCAAGCTAAAATTGCGCCCACCCTGGTCAGCGCCCAAAACAACATGCAACTCGCGCTTCTGCTTGCCGCCGCCTATCTGCTCGGCTCCATTCCCTTCGCGGTCGTCGTCTCCCGACTTTTCGGCATGGCCGACCCTCGCACCTACGGCTCCGGCAATCCTGGCGCCACCAATGTCCTGCGCAGCGGCAACAAACTCGCCGCCGCATTAACGCTATTGGGTGATGCCTTCAAAGGCTGGCTGGCGGTCACGCTGGCTGCGTCCTTTGCCGCCTCTCAGGGACTGGACGTGCCAGCCATCGCGGCGGCAGGCCTCGTCGCCTTTCTCGGCCACCTCTTCCCCATATTCCTGGGTTTCAAGGGCGGCAAAGGCGTCGCCACTGCCGCCGGCGTTCTGCTCGGAGCCAGCGGCTGGCTCGGGCTCGCCACCCTCGGCACATGGCTTTTCGTGGCCTTCACCTTCCGTTATTCATCCCTCGCAGCCCTGAGCGCAGCACTGGCAGCCCCCCTGTTCAGCGCCTTGCTCGGGCTCGACAACATCTGGATCATCGCCATCGCTTGCATGTCCGCCCTACTGATCTGGCGTCACAAGGACAACATCAAACGTTTGCGCGCCGGTCAGGAAGGGCGTATCGGCAGCAAAAAGAAATCGGCCTGAAACCCACGACTCAGGCCACGACGGGCTGAACGATCTCCTGCAGGCTCCAGCGGGGCCGAACCGCAAAGCGGCCGCTTCCATCGCCGCCTTGCTCCCCTGCCGCAAAGCGCAGTGCGCCGGCAAATGCGATCATCGCCCCATTGTCGGTGCACAGCTCCAGTTCGGGGTAATACACCCTGGCCTTCCGCTTTGCAGCGGCCGCATCCAGCTGAACCCGCAACACCTGGTTCGCACCGACCCCGCCAGCCACGACCAACTGCTTCAGACCGGTATGGCGCATGGCCGCCATCGACTTGGCGACCAGGACCTCCACCGCCGCCGCCTGGAACTCCGCCGCCAGATCGGCCTTATCCTCCTCACGGAAATCCGGCGCCGTTGCGGCCGTCAACACTGCCGTTTTCAGTCCACTGAAACTGAAATCGAAATCCTTGCTGTGCAGCATGGGACGCGGCAGCTTGAAACGACCGGGCGTCCCCTGCAGCGCCAGCTTCGCAAGCGCCGGCCCGCCGGGATAACCCAGACCGATGAGCTTGGCCGTCTTGTCGAAGGCCTCCCCCGCCGCATCGTCGACAGTCTCGCCGAGGAGCACATAGTCGCCAACGCCGGCCACCCGCATCAACTGCGTGTGCCCACCAGAAACCAGCAGAGCTACGAATGGAAAGGTGGGCGGATCGGCCGACAGCAGCGGCGACAGCAGATGCCCTTCCAGGTGATGCACAGGCAGAACAGGCACATTCAGCGCCACCCCTAGGGCTTCGGCGACACTCGCACCAACCAGCAGCGCGCCAGCCAGCCCCGGACCGGCAGTGTAGGCAATCGCGTCGATATCGCCCATGCCCAGCCCCGTCGCGTCGAGGGTCTCCCGCAACAGCAGCGGCAGACGCCGGATATGGTCGCGGGACGCCAGTTCAGGCACCACGCCGCCATAGGCCGCATGGAGATTGATCTGGGAGTGCAGGCGATGGGCCAGCAACATGCCCTTGTCGGTGTCGTAAATCGCGACACCCGTCTCGTCGCAGGAGGATTCGATACCCAGAACAAGCATTGCGAGGTCCGCGGAAAAACCGGGATTTTACCCTGCCACGAACGACAAAGCGAAAAGTGGACTTGGTAGACCCAGTCGACTTGGTTATACTCTTATTCTTTCCGTCCAAAGAATTTTCAAGGAAGCACGCAATGCCGGGTATCCGCGTCAAAGAAAACGAGCCGTTTGAAGTAGCCATCCGCCGCTTCAAGCGCACCATCGAAAAAGTGGGCCTGCTGCCCGAACTCCGCTCCCGCGAGTTCTACGAGAAGCCGACCGCCGAGCGCAAGCGCAAGCTGGCTGCCGCGGTCAAGCGCCATCACAAGCGCCTCCGCAGCCAGACCCTGCCCCCGAAGATGTACTAAGCAACACCCGCGAGTACACGCTTCCCGATCGCCACGCGATACGCGCTTCTGCGCGAGCGCGTGGCGTTTGTGCTTTTCGTTGCGCCGAACACTCGTCCCTCCGGCGCCACCGGCCTACGGGCCGCCTCCAGCAAGGAACCCCCATGTCTCTCAAGGTCCGCATCAACGACGACATGAAGGCCGCCATGCGTGCCAAGGAAACTGCCCGCCTGTCCGCCCTTCGCCTGCTTCTCGCCGCCATCAAGCAAAAAGAAGTGGATGAGCGCATCGAGCTGGACGACGCCGCAGTGGTCGCCGTCGTGGACAAGATGCTCAAGCAGCGCCGCGACTCCGTCGCCCAATACGAGGCTGCCCAGCGCTTCGACCTGGCCAGCGCAGAGCGCTTCGAGATCGACGTGCTGACCGCCTACAAGCCCGCCGGCCTGAGCACCGAACAGATCGTTGCGATCATCGACGCAGCCGTCGCCAGCACTGGCGCCAGCGGCCCGGCCGACATGGGCAAGCTGATGGCCGTCCTCAAGCCGCAACTGGCCGGGAAGGCCGACATGGCCGAGGTCTCCAAACTGGTGAAAAGCCACCTCGGCAACTAGGATTCATGGGGACGGCGCGCCAGCGCGCCTGCCCTAGATCATGATTCCGCAATCCTTCATCCAGGATCTTCTCGCCCGCGTCGATATCGTCGAGGTCATCGAACGCTACCTGCCGCTCAAAAAGGGAGGCGCGAATTATTTCGCCTGCTGCCCTTTCCACGGCGAGAAGTCGGCGTCGTTTTCCGTCAGCCCGACCAAGCAGTTCTACCACTGTTTCGGCTGCGGCGTGCACGGCAGCGCGATCAGCTTCCTGATGGAATACAACGGCCTCGGCTTCGTCGATGCCGTGAAGGAGCTCGCCTCCGGCGTAGGCATGGAAGTCCCCCAGGACGACTTCACGCCCAAGCATGACCGCAGCCGCGAGCAATCCCTCACCGAGCAGATGGCCCAGGCCGCCCGTTTCTACAAGGAACAGCTCAAGCGCAGCCCAATCGCCATCGACTACCTGAAGGGCCGCGGCCTGACCGGAGAGATCGCCGCCCGCTACGGCCTCGGCTACGCCCCGGAAGGCTGGCAGTCCCTACAGGCCGCATTTGCCGACTACAGCGTCGCCAGCCTCCTCGAATGCGGCCTGGTTCTCGAGAACGAACAAGGGCGGCGCTACGACCGCTTCCGCGATCGCATCATCTTCCCGATCCAGGATCAGCGCGGCAACGTGATCGGCTTCGGCGGACGCGTTCTCGGCAAGGGCGAACCCAAGTACCTGAACTCGCCGGAAACTCCGATCTTCGAGAAGGGACGCGAGCTCTACGGCCTCGTGCAGGCCCGCCAGAGCATCCGCGAGCAGGGTGCCGTCCTCGTCGTCGAAGGCTACATGGACGTGGTCGGACTGGCCCAGTTCGGGGTCGCCAACGCCGTCGCCACCCTCGGCACCGCCGCCACGCCGCACCACATCCAGAAACTGCTGCGCCTCACCGACCGGGTCGTATTCTGCTTCGACGGCGACGCCGCCGGGCGCCGCGCCGCCGGGCGGGCCCTCGAGGTCAGCCTGGAGCACCTGGCCGACAACAAGACCATCAATTTTCTGTTCCTCCCCGAGGAGCATGACCCGGACAGCTTCGTGCGCGCCGAAGGCCCCGATGCCTTCCGGACCGCGATGAACGGCGCCCTGCCGCTGGCGGAGTTCCTGCTCGCCGAACTCAGGAAGGACATCGATCTGTCCACCGCCGAAGGCTGCGCCAAGCTGGTCCATGAGGCCAAACCGCTGGTCACCCGCATCGGCGCCCCGCTGCTGCGCCTGCAGGTCATCAAGATGCTCGCCGAAGCGGCGGGCTTCACCCAGACGGAAGTCGAGCAGGCCTTCGGCATCAAGGCTGCCGCGGCCCCGCGCCAGTTCGACGACAACCCGCCCTTCGATCGCGGCTTTCGCGGCAAGGGACGTTTCGGCGACGACTGGAACGGCGAGCGCAATTTCCGTGGCGGACGTCGCAACGGTTCCGGCTTTCCACGCCTGGCGCCGCGCCAGGCGCCCCAGAGCCCGGTCGAAGCCCTGCTCAAGGTCGTCGTTCAGCACCCCCTGTGGGCCGCCCGCCTGCCCATCGACCTGTTGCCCGACGACACACCGGAAGGCCGCGCCCTGATCGCCATCACCGACGCGATGAGCGTCGGCGATCTGCCGACCCACGGCATCGGCGCACTGCTCGAACACTACCGGGACACCCCGCACGCCGAACTTCTGGCCAAGATCGCCGGTCAGTTGGCCGATACGGCCTTCGACGACGCGACGATTGAACCCTTGTTCAACGACACGATCCAGAAGCTCGAAGCCGACGCCGTCAGCCACCAGATCGAATCATTGACCACCCGGGATCGGGAAAGCGGCCTCAATCCGGCCGAAAGAAGACAGCTCGCAGAGTTACTACTGCACAAACAGAAACTCCGTGTACGCACAAAAGCATCGGATTCGTAATATAATTTTCGGTTTCGCGAAATTCGCCGCGAGCCAATCGACGACACATCGAGGATAGCCATGACCACCGACAAAGCCAAACAACCGCGCAAAGCACCAGCCAAGCCGCGAGCAGCGAAGGTCAAGGACAAACTCGCCCCGATGATCGCCGAGGCCCCCTCGGCGGAAGAGGCCGAGGTTCGCCGCACCCGGTTGAAGAGCCTGATCGCCCTCGGCAAGGAACGGGGCTACCTGACCTACGCCGAAATCAACGACCACCTGCCCGACGACCTGGTGGACGCGGAGCAGATCGAATCCATCATCACCACCTTCAACGACATGGGTATCCAGGTCTTCGACGTGGCCCCGGCCGCCGAAGATCTCCTGATGTCCGAAGTCGCCCCGACGGTGGTGGACGACGAACAGGCCGAAGCCGAAGCCGAGCAGACCCTGTCAGCCGTCGATTCCGAATTCGGCCGCACGACCGACCCCGTCCGCATGTACATGCGTGAAATGGGCACCGTCGAGCTCCTCACCCGCGAAGGCGAAATCGAGATCGCCAAGCGCATCGAGGAAGGCCTCAAGCACATGATCCAGGCGATCTCCGCCTGCCCGACGACGATCGCCGACATCCTCGAAGCCGCCGACAAGATCTCCAAGGACGAGATGCGCATCGACGAGCTGATCGATGGACTGATCGATCCCAACGCCGTCGAGGAGATCGAGGAGCTCGCCGACAGCGAGGACCTGGACGACGTGAACGACGCCGAGGAAGAGGAAGACGAGGATGAAGGCGGCGGTGGCGGTGCTCAGTCGGCCTCCCTCATCAAGCTGAAGACCGATGCGCTGGAGCGCTTCGCAACGCTGCGCGACCTTTACGAGAAAATGTCCTCCACCCTGCAAAAGAAGGGTTTCCAGGACAAGACCTACCTGAAGTACCAGGAGCAGGTCTCCACCGAACTGATGAATATCCGCTTCACTGCCCGCACCACCGAAAGGCTGTGCGACGCGGTGCGCCACATGGTGGACCAGGCCCGCGCCCACGAGCGCAAGATCCTGCATCTCTGTGTGGACAAGGCCAGCATGCCGCGCCCCCACTTCATCAAGAGCTTCCCCGGCAACGAGACCGACCTCGACTGGCTGAAGAAGGAGATCGCCAACGGCCCGAAGAATGCGCCGGTGTTGATGCGCATGCAGCCCGCCGTGCTCGAGGAGCAGCAGAAGCTGATCGACCTGGAAGAACGCATCGGCATCCCGCTGAAGGAACTCAAGGACATCAACAAGCAGATGTCCACCGGTGAAGCCAAGGCCCGCCGCGCCAAGCGCGAGATGACCGAGGCCAACCTGCGTCTGGTGATCTCCATCGCCAAGAAGTACACCAACCGTGGCCTGCAGTTCCTCGACCTGATCCAGGAAGGCAACATCGGTCTGATGAAGGCCGTGGACAAGTTCGAATACCGCCGCGGCTACAAGTTCTCCACCTACGCCACGTGGTGGATCCGCCAGGCCATCACCCGTTCGATCGCCGACCAGGCCCGCACCATCCGTATTCCGGTGCACATGATCGAGACGATCAACAAGATGAACCGGATCTCCCGCCAGATCCTGCAGGAAACCGGCAACGAGCCCGATCCGCAGACGCTGGCCGAGAAGATGGAAATGCCCGAGGAGAAGATCCGCAAGATCCTCAAGATCTCCAAGGAACCCATCTCCATGGAGACCCCGATCGGCGACGACGACGACTCCCACCTGGGCGACTTCATCGAGGACAACGCCACGCTGGCCCCTGCCGAAGCGGCTCTGTACTCCAGCCTGCGCGACGCCACCAAGGAAGTGCTGGACTCCCTCACCCCGAGGGAAGCCAAGGTGCTGCGCATGCGCTTCGGCATCGAGATGAACACCGACCACACGCTGGAAGAAGTCGGCAAGCAGTTCGACGTGACCCGCGAGCGTATCCGTCAGATCGAAGCCAAGGCCCTGCGCAAGCTGCGTCACCCGAGCCGCTCCGAGCGCCTGCGCAGCTTCCTCGACAACGAGGCGTAATACAGCACCACTCCGTCGTCCGGTCCGCTTTTATGCCGAACGACGGGTAGCGGCCTCGCCTCGATGGGGCGCAGCTGCTAGAATCGCGGTTTCGGGCCTGTAGCTCAGTCGGTTAGAGCAGAGGACTCATCAATGGTGACTTTCGCCGGAAACGGCGATTGAAAAATCGGGTGAATTCAGGGAACCCTGCCCGCATGAAAATGCGAATGGCAACCCTGAGCCAAGCCGGAGCTACAGCTCCGGAAGGTGCAGAGACTAGCGGAGGGATCGAGTTCCCTTAATGACCGCCACGAGCGCCCGACGCCTGAACACGTCAATGCAGCTGCCGACGTGAAGGCGATGAGATAGTCCAGCGCACGCAAGACGCCCTGCCCTACGGCAGACGCATCGGCGACGAAAGTCGCAGTGTGACGAATCCTTTGGTCCAGGGTTCGAGCCCCTGCGGGCCCACCAGATCAACCCCAGCCGGAATCGGCTGGGGTTTTTCATTTCCGGGCGCCAATCTGCGCCGCCAGATCCGTCAGTCCCCTGGTTCCGTCAGTCCGCCGACCCACCAGACATCCGCCCCGCCGCCGCAGCCATGCAGCCCGGCAGGGCAATCGCCATCTGCGACCTATACTGGGTGTGCACGGATGCATCCCTCCAGAGCGCAGGACGGGAGCGACGCAGATGACGACGATTTCCTCCATCCTTCCACTGAACGCGTACTACCTGCCGGTTCAGACGACAGGGCGGGCCGTTGCATCGTCGAGCACGCCGATCCTTTCCAGTACCGTGGTATCCCTGTCGGCGGAGGCGCAATTGCTGGGCGCCCTGAACGGGGATCAGTTGGCCGCCAGCAGCACCAACCCCGTCTCGCTGTTCAACTCGATTGCCGATGCGGGCACGCTCACCAGCGCCTTCCCCACTGGCGTGAATTCCCAAGGCGGCGGACAGTCCGAGTCGGCGTCGTCGATTCTCGCAGCCTTGATGCAAACGTCCCTGGAGTCCGGGATCTACTCCGCCACCGGGATTCTGGCAGGCACCCTGCCTTCAAGCATGACCGGAGAATGGCTGAGCCTCATGCAAGCCGAACCTGCCCTGGCCAGCGTCGCGATCGCCGCCACGCTGAACGAGGGAATGGTCGGCAACCTCATCTCGATATTCGCCTGACAGTGCTCCGCTTTTCCGTATAAATTCCCGTCCATGAAAGGACAAGCCCTCTTCCGCCGTTTCGGCTACGCGCTGAACGGCGTCGTCATGGCCTTCCGCCGGGAGCGCAGCATGCGCGTGCACGGCCTGGCGGTGCTCGGCGTCATCGCCTTCCTGGCAGCCACCGGCGCGCCGCTGCTGTGGTGGGCCTTGGTGGCCCTCGCGGTTGGATTGGTACTCGTTGCGGAAATGGCCAATACGGCCATCGAAACCCTCGCCGACCTGCTCCATCCGGGCCAGCACCCGGAGATCGGCATCGCCAAGGATGTGGCGGCCGGTGCGGTACTGATCGCCACGCTGGTGGCGATCATCGTCGGCCTCGCCTACCTGCTGAGCTGAGACCTTACGCTGAAGCGCCCGGTTCAGGCGTCCCGGCCGGTCAGCGTAAACATCCCGGCCTTGAAGCTGGCGGCCATCATGTCGGCCTTTTCGATGGCCGTCTGCGCCGCGGCGGGCGGCAGGAACTCCGCCGCCGCCTCGCGGAACAGTTCCAGCCAACGGTCGAAGTGTTCGGCCTTGACCGGCAGGCGCACATGCACCGGGTAGGGCGAGCCGCCGTAACGGTCGGTGCCCAACAGCACGCGGGACCAGAACGCACGGATCACCAGGTGGTGGTGATCCCAGTCGCCCACCTCGGCAGCGAAGACGGGGCCGATCAACGCATCGGCCCGCGCCCGGGCATAGAAGCCATGCACCAGCGCGGTGATGTGTTCCTCGGTCAGTTGAGTGTCGGTCTCCGTCATCGTTCCTTCTTCCTTCTAGCTATCAGCCCAGAGCGGCCAGCGCAGCGTCGTAGTTGGGCTCGTTCTTGATCTCCGGCACCAGCTCGCTGTGCAGGACCTTGTCGTTCTCGTCGAGCACCACCACCGCGCGAGCGGTCAGGCCGGCCAGCGGACCGGCGGCCAGGGCCACGCCGTAGTTCTTGATGAATTCACTGCCACGCAGGGTGGACAGGGTCACCACGTTCTCCAGGCCTTCGGCGCCGCAGAAGCGTGACTGGGCAAACGGCAGGTCGGCGGAGATGCACAGCACTACGGTGTTGGGCAGCGTGCTGGCGGACTGGTTGAACTTGCGCACGGAAGTGGCGCAGGTCGGCGTGTCGATGCTCGGGAAGATGTTCAGCACCTTGCGCTTGCCGGCGAAGCTGGCCAGCGGGGTATCGGCCAGATCCTTGGCGACGAGGGTGAAGGCCGGTGCGGTCTGGCCCTTCTGGGGCAGATCGCCTTCAACGGGGACGGGGTTTCCGCCAAGGGTAACGGTAGAAGACATGGAGGCACTCCTGGGGTAGGAAATTGATGATGTTGTTGTGATTTGCTCGTCGGCGCTGATGCCACCGGCGAGCCGCGCCATCTTAGGCGCTGGCGGAGTTTCCTGCCAGTACCCGCAGTCAGTAATGATCACAGGGTCTTCAGGTACTCCAGCAGCGCCTCCTTGTCGCCTGCCGGCAGGACGCTGCCGAACTCGTGGCCCTGGTTTCCGCCGCCCTTGGCGGCGGTATCGAAATGGGTGCCGACGCGCCGGGCCTCATCCCCGTCGGTGATGAAACCGACCCGCTGCGGGTCGTATACGTCGTAACCGTTCCAGAAGATCTTCGGGCGGGCCGCCGCAGGCTCCAGCAGATCCCGCAGGGTCGGCACGGAGCCGTTGTGCAGATAGGGCGCGCGCAGCCAGATGCCGTCGAGGAAGGGGATCTTGTAACCGTTGAGGTCCTCCTCGACCAAGCCCTTGCGTGGGATGCCCATCGCGGTGACGACCTGGTTGGCCTTGATCGCCGCACCCTTGTTCCACGTATCCAGGCGCGCCCGGTCGGTGCCCACCTCGTCGAGGGGGATGCGCGTGCCGGTGCGTTCGCTGGCGTGACAGCGGGCGCACTGGGCGTCGAACACCACCTTGCCAGCCGCCGCCCGCCCGGCATCGACCGGGAAGGGGTAGCGCGGCGGCTGCAGGCTGGAGAGGTAATCCTGCAGCCACTGCACCTGTTTGAGGAAATCCGCCTTGTCGGCCGGCGGCGCACCCAGCACACCGAGGGCCGAATCGATGATCACCGAGCGCACGTCGTGGCTGTCGCCCGCGTAGTTGGGCAGCTGGCCGCGCTCGGCGTGATACTTGCCCAGGTTCCAGATCGCCGGGATATCGCCCGGGCCGAAGGTGTCGTCCATCGGCGCGCGGATCATGAAGTACTTGGTGAGATTCATGCTGTCGTCGCGCCCGCGCCCCCACTCCGGAAAGTCCGTGCGGTAGATCCACGCGAACTGCGCCTCCCGCTCCAGCAGGCGCTTCTTGGTGATCGGGATGATCAGGAAGCGGTACAGCAGCTTGTCGATCAGATCCAGCTTGGTCACCCGGTTGATCTCCGCCATAAGGATGTCCGGCTCGAAGCGCGGATCGGCAGCACAGTCGATCAGCAGGCGGAAGAAGTTCTCGATGTTGAGGGTATGCCCTGGCCCACCGACGACGAACACCGGGTTGGAATCCGTGCTCTTACGATAGCTGGTGGTGTGGCAGGCAGCGCAGTTGTTGGCGACCCGCGGAAAGCCGATGGTCTTCTTGGTGAAGCCGGCCGGCAGTTCCTGGCCCTGCTCCCACGACACGCCGAGGGCTGCGTAACCGCCCGGCACGGTCTGCCCATCCTGGCGGAATTTCTCCGGGAAGACCCGTGGCAAGACGTAGAAGATCCAGTACGGAATCCCCGCATCGTGCTCGGCACCGATGGAGCCGTACTTGAAGCGCATCTCCGGCGACTCGAAGACCCAGGCCGGCTGCGCCTCCTCACGGAAACCCCGATCCCAGGCGACGTAGGCGCCGGCGACGATCAGCAGCAGCAACACGGACAGGCCGGCGCGAAGCCAGGCGCGGCGGGTTTCACGACGGTCGGCAAGCATGGCAGGCTCCCGTTCAGAAGGTCTTGAGGAATTCCATCAGCGCGGCCTTGTCGGCCTCCGGCAACTCGGTGCCGTAGGCCCGCCCCTCGTGGCCGCCATTGCCGTTGCCGGGCTGGCGGGTGTCGTAGCGGAAGAACTTGCGGCCATCCATTTCCGGTTGGTCGGACACGAAGCCCACCTTCAGCGGATCGAACACGTCATTGCCCCGGTAGAACACCGCCGGCCGCCTGGAAGCCGGCTGCAGCAGGTCGAACAGGCTGGGCACCGAGCCGTTGTGCAGGTAGGGCGCGCGCAGCCAGATGCCATCCAGCGGCATGTTGGCGTAGCCGTAGGTCTTGTGGAAAGTCGTGAAGCGCCACGGATAACCGGCGTAGAGCGTCGCCTGGTTGACCGCCAGTGTGTAGGTATAGGAATCCAGCCGCCGCCGGTCAGTGCCAATCTGCGCGATGGGCGTCACGCGCCCAACCAGGTCGCCGCTGAAATCCCGCCCCGACGCGCCATGGCAACTCGTACAGTATTCCTTGTAGATCGGCGCGCCACGGGCCGCCAGGGCCTGGTCGATGGGGAACAGCTTGCCGAAGGCCGGCGGTTCGGCGCCGAGAATCCAGTCCTCCACCCGCTTGATGCGCGGCAGGTCAATGGTCGGCGGCGTGGTGCCGGTGCCGAAGGCGGCGCTCTTGTTACGCTCGGTCATGTCGGTGTTGTTGCCGTCCCAGTGCAGTTCCATCATCCGCGGCTCCCGGCGCGGACGCTGCAGCCAGATCGACGGAAAGTCCGCCGGCGCATCGAGCTCCTTCGGGTCGAGCAGGTGCATCGGGAAGTTGAAGATCACCTTGGCCGAGTTGAAGGTATCCACCCGCCCCGGCCCCCACGGCTGCTGCTCGAACACCCATTCGAAGCGCCCCTTCAGCGCCAGCACCCGGTCACGCATGATGGCGATGGCCACCGGATAGACCACCTCCCGGTCGAGCAGGTCGAGCCCGGCGCCGAGGCGCTGGATCTCGGGAACCAGATACTCCGTGGAAAACTTCGGGTCCGCCGCACACTTGAAGAAGAAGGTCTCGAAGGCCTGCATGTCGAACAACGCCGCCGGCATGCCCACCACCAGCTGGGCTGGCGCATCCGGCGCCTTGCGCACGGTACTGGTATGGCATACCGCGCAATTCACGAAGACCCGGTCGATACCCTGGTAGCGCCGCTTCGACGTGCCCACCGGCAGATCGCGGAGGTGCCCGTTCGGCCCCTTCTCGTAGATCATGCCGAGGGACTCATATCCCTTGCCCGGCAGGTATTGCCCACACACCTGCGGCAGCGCGCGCCAGATCCAGTACGGAAACCCCATCTCATGCTCGCCGCCGGTGGAACCGTACTTGAAGTGCTCGACGGGGTCGGCGTAGTCCACAGGCGAGTCGCCGCTGAAGCGGCCGAGCAGCCACAGGCCCACCGTCGCCGGCAGCAGCACGGTCAAAGTGAACAGGATCATGAAGCGCAGGCGCCAACGGCTGGCAAGCGGTACAGCTGGAGTCGTCATGTTCTTCTCCTCGTCGTCTATCGCGCCTCGGCCACCGGCGCCAGACAGGGGCGCAGCGCTTCGTAGCCCCCTGCCAACAGGCTATCCACGTCCGGCTCCCGCCCGGATTCGCTACGCAACTGTGCCGCCACCACCGCCTCCAGCGCGGCCCGGTCGCCGCTCTTCGCCCACGCCTCCGGATCGCTGCGGAAGGCTGGCAACATGCTCGCCGGCGGCATCGGCGTCTTCGCCCGCTCAGACGGCCCGCGGCGCGCCATCGCCAGGCGTACATAGATCCGCGGCGCGCACTGGCGGATGCGGGCCTCCAACTCAGCTGCCGGCCCCTGCAGGAAATTCGGCGGAAAGGACTCGGCGCTCAGGTGGCACGCGGCACACCAGGCGTAGAAACCGGCCAGGTCCGGACGCACCGGCCCGCCCATCGCCGCCCCCGGCGGACTGGCCGGGCGTTCCAGGCGCGGCGCGGCCGGCACCGGCAGCCGGGCCGCCGCGACGGGCTCCCCCAGTTGCGCCAGCACCGCGCGGATCAAGCCGCTGCCGGCAATCGCCGGCGCATCCAGCAGGCTTTCCCCCTGCGAGCTTGCAGCGATCCCCAACAAGACCGCCTCGGCCACCTGTCCATCAGCACGCAGGCGCAACCGCAAGGGGCCGGCGCCATCGCGCAGGCCACGCACGTCCACCGCCTCAAGCACGTTTCCACCGGCCACGCGAACGCCACCCTGCGCCCCCCGCAACGAAAAACCCGGCAGCGGCGGTTCGCCAGCCAGGCTGAGGCGTTCGACGCGGCCCGTCTGCCGATCGAGTCGCAAAGAAGCGCCGCCCTCACCCTTGCAGTCAGCCACGTACCCACCGGGCGCGGCGGCACAAGTCAGCGTCACCTCACGACGTGGCAGACGCGCGGCCCGCCGCCCCAACGCGGCCTGCAGCCGCGGCCAGTCGCCGTCCTCGACGAACTCCGCCACGCCGGCCACCGCGTCGGCGATGGCCTCCGGCGCGTCGCCCCGCCACCAGGCCTCTGCCGGTCGCGGCAGCAGCGGCTCGAAGCGCGCCGGCACATGGGACAAGGCAACCCGCTCCAACGGCGCCGACGGCCAGTCGGTTGTACCTTGCAAGGGGTTGCGATTGGGCAGGTCCGAGCGTCCAAGGGCCAGCCCAGCCGGCCACCGGCGTGCCGCCGTAGCCTGCAGCGGACGTCCGACCGACTCTTCGAAAGCGGCGTCCGGCACCGCCATGCGCCCGTCCGCCAGACGCAGGCGCAACGCCGCAGTGAAGAGGCCGGCCCGGCAGCGCCGCCCGGCCTCGCCGTCGCCGCAGCCTTCGCGCCACAGGCGCTGGGCCAGCGCAAAACGGTTGGCCCGCCGCACCGCGTTGTCGATGGCATAGGGCAGGTCCACGCCGCGTTGCGGCGGAATTCCGTAGAAGGATCGTCCGCTGGCCGCCAGCAGCGCGGCGACCGCCGGGTTCGCATTGGTCTCGTCCCACAGCGCGCGGGAGAAGATCGGCGCGCCGTTCTGGTGGCAGGCGAAGCAGATGTTGCGGTTGGCGTAGAAGACCTGCGGCCGCCCGCCGGGGCGATAGTCCTTGACCAGCTGGAACTCGAAGCGGCCGGCGGCCTCGTTGTAGCTGATCACCTCCAGCACCGCCGACTTCTCCTGGTAGCCGATGTAGAGGCGGTCCTTCAGCAGGAAGGGCGAGCCAGCGGCCGGTGGCGAATCCACAGCGACGACCACCCGCGGGTAGTCAAAGTAATCCGGCGCCGCGGCGGTGCGCTGCAATGAGCGCCCGAGCGGGATGAGCACGCGCTTCACCGGCGGCAGCGCGCTGGCCGGGTCCCGGGCCAATTCACGGTCGACGCGCGCCAGCAATCTTTCAAAGGGAAAGGGCAAATCGTGCGCCCCGCCCTCCTCCGCGAACAGGCGGTCGAACAGGGACTGGCCGAGCGGCGGCAGATGCGCGCCGGGCTCGGCCGGATTCACGACCCAGGCCGTCGCCCCGCCGGTCTGCGGTGTATCAGGCGGCCCCGCCGCGACCATGTTTGCCGTGGCAGCAAGCAGCAGACCCACCAGGCGGGCGCAGCAGCGCACGGGGCCGTTCATTGCAGTGCTCCACGTCGCCGCCCCTCAGCGCCCCGCCGACGCGAGGACCTTGCGCTGCTGGGTGCCCGGCCAGCAATCCTCCTGCACCGCGCCGGTCTTCACGAAGGCCTCCTGCCCCTTGTCGTCCATGTCCTTGTTGTAGAGCGTGAAGTTGAGCGCGAAGCCCTTGTCCAGGTAGGCGCGCCCCAGGTAGAAGCCGGGCCGGATCATGCGGATCTCGTCGCGCACCCGCAGCCCGCGCCGGCCGGCGAGGAAGTCCGGGTTCTCCTGGTAGCCGGGGATCTCGTCGGTGAAGAAGTAGTCGATGATGATCGACTCCCGCCGCGCATCCAGCAGACTCTGCCCGCAGTACAGCTTGGCGGGGAACAGCAGCCAGGTCTGCTTGCCGTTGAAGTCCATCTTCTTCGGCTCGCCCTGCACCAGGCCGATCTTCTTCAGCACGGCCAGGTCCTCGATACGGTTGCGCAGCACGCGCTCCTGGCGGTAGAAGACCTTGCCGCGCCACAGGGCCTCACCGACGTCCTCCAGCACCAGCCCCTTCAGGTTGAGCGCGGTGCCGGCAAAGCCGCCGACGATCTCCGACAGGCGGAACTTGCCGCTGCTGCCCTTGGGCAACAGGATGCGGCCGTCGAAGGCGCCGTCGGGAATCGGCCCGGCGGTCAGGCGGGCGTAGATCTGGTCGAGCTGCTCCTGGTCCAGCGTAGCCAGATAGTCCGGCGTCAGCTTGGCCAGCTCGGCGGTGGGGATCGGGTAGAGATAATCCACCTGGGCCATGTCCAGCTTGGAGGAATAGCTCTTGTCGTAGGGCGCGAACGGGATGTTCGGCGCCTCCACCTTCTTGCTGCAGGCACTCAGGCCCAGCACCGCGGAGAAGGACAGGACGGCGGCAATCGACGAGGTCTTCATGGCGACGCTCCTCTCACAGGGTGGCGAGGAAGGCGGTGATGGCCTTCTTGTCCGCTTCGCTGAGGTCCTCGCCAAAGCGATGGCCTTCGTTCTCGACGAGCTGGTCGCAGGTCACGTAGTTGGCGGCGAGGAAATCCCGCTTCTCGCGCAGGATCTCCACGAAGCGCGCCGGGTTCTTCAACACGTCGTCGGCGAGCGCCTGCAAGGTCGGGATCAGGTCCTTCTTGCCGGCCGCCTCCAGCCGGGCCGGGTCGCGCTTGGCGAGGAAGAGGTCGCCGATCAGCTGCTTGTGCATCAGGCCGTTGAGGAAGCCGGCGCTCGCCCCCATCGGAATGCGCGCCTGGCCGAAGCCGCCCAGCGGCTTCTCGGTCTTGCCCTCCAGCGGCCGGATACCCACATCGACGATCAGATCGGCATTGGTCAGCGTCACCTTGCGGCCCCGCTCCTTCGGGTGCAACAGCTCGAACATGGAGCGCCTGTAGAGATCGAAGCGCCCTTCCACGCTGGGGTCGTAGCGCACGCAGGCGGGCTGCTCGGCCAGCAGTTTGTTGTCCGGCCCCGCATAACGGGCGCGGTGGAAGTCGTTGTCCTTGTTGGCCGGATTGCCGCACACCTCGGGCCCGATGGCGTTGTTGTGCATGAAGGGCGCAGTGGCCCACACATTCACCAGCGAGATGTTGCGCATGTAGCCGCGCCCGCCGTTCTTGAGGTCTTCCCGCTGGGGCAGGTCGGCCACCGAGGGCCGGCCACGCAGGGTTTCCGACGCGTATTCCTGGTAGAGATGGCCGGCCATATGGTTGGAATGCAGCGCGCGGCACGGGAAGGTGCCGACTTCGGTCACCGGCGTAGCCTGGTCGTTACCGAGGAAATCGGCGCGCACCTTGCGCGGGTGGGCGTCGTTGGTCGCCGCGAAATCCCGGCTCTTGAACGGCCCACCGTCCGCCTCGGGAATGCTGGAGTGGCAGCGTGCGCAGTTCTCGGCGAACACCGTCTGGCCGCGGGCCACAGCGCCCTTGCCGAACTCCTTTTCAAGGTCGGCCGTCAGGTCGGCGCGGGTATAGGCGGCGCCTGGGCTCTTCAGCTTGCGTGCGTTGGCGCGGGCCGCGAAGAGATCCATTTCATCCGACTCGGCCGACGTGAAGAAGTCCAACACGTTCTGCAGACGGTCCTCCACCGCCCGGAAGTTCGGGCAATCGCGCCGGCACTGGCCGATGTTGAAGGGCGTCTGGCCAAAACCGCGCTGCTCGGGGTCCACCTGGCGCATGTCGCTGAAGTGATTGACCCAGCACTGCTCCGAGCAGGAACCGATATTGAAATACACCCGCTGGATCGCCTCCAGTGCACCGATGGAGTCTTCCCCGCCTTTCAGAATGTGATGCACGCCGGGCAGCACGACCTTCTGTCCGCCCAGGTGTACGGTGGTCGTGTCGTCCTTGCGCGTCGAGAACTGCCAGCATTTGCCCTGCCGGCCGGGCTCACACCAGCACTTGGACTCATCCTTCTCCACGCCGCAGTCGGCCACCTTGCGCCACTTGGTGACGGTGTCGCCCTTGAACACCGGACGCTGGGCCACATTGATCAGCGCATTGATGGTGCCCGGGTTGTTAACCTGGTCGTGGGAGATCGCCGAGGTGTCCGTCACCCCAGGCCGGGCGTGGGCGAACATCTGGTATTCGAGCGCCGACTTGGGCATGCCCGAGCCGAGCAGTTCGGACATGCGGGTGTACTGGTTGCCGATCAGGCCCTTGATGTTCTCCCACTTCGGATGAGCCGGGTCGGCCGGCGGGTTGAGCGGATCGAAGGCGATATGACAGGAGCCGCAGGAGGTGCCGATCAGGAAGGGCGGCTCGACGGACGCATCGGCCAGCTTGCTGACCCGGCTGTCGGACTCGATGCCGGTGGTCGCATCCATCTTGCGGTCGAAGCCGGCCCAGCTGCCGACGCCACCGTTGACGGCCTTCCACTTGGCCGCATCGAAGCGCGGGTTGGGAAACTTGCGGATGCCCAGCGCGCCAGTCGAAGTGCCGAACTTCAGGTCGCAGGCGCTGTGGCGCTGGTCGAGAGTGCCCCCCTTGGTGTGCGGGTCATCCGGGTCGAGGGCGGCGTCCTTCAGGCCGCAGGCCGGGTCCACGTAATCCGCCTTGCCGACATGCTTGAGCAGGACGTCGTCGCCGGGACACCAGTCGAAACCGTAAGTCTCTTCCATCGACTTGGCCGGACAGTTGGGATCGCCGGGCTTGCAACAGGCAGGATCGTTGATGATGCCCCAGGCCCAGAAGCGATCGTCGCGCTGGTCTGAGCGCAGCACCCGGAACCAGTCCACCAGCACGCCAATGCGCTGCTGGAAGGTATAGGTGTGGAAGCGGTCGTTGCCGGCTGTGGCCTTGAACCAGATCAGGCGACCGACGCATTCGGACTCGTTGAGCCCCTCGCGGGCACAGGATTCCCGGTACGGCGCATCCTGATCCACGCTGCCCGCATCGGGTTGCGGGGCTACGGCGGCAACCGGCGCGGCCGGCGCTGCGGCAGCCGGATTGTCCGCATGGGCCTGCGGCCAGCCGGTCTCTAAAACCGGGGCGCGGGATGCCAGATAAGAACCACCGAGAACAGCCACGACAGCCGCAAACGCGGCCACATATGCGCGCTTCATGGATGCGTCTCCTTCCCTGAAGGGAGCATGGCCGGCGCTCATGGTGGCCGCGGATGGGCGCTAGCGCCCCTGAAGCGGATGCGTATTCTCTCTGTCGGGGCCGGTCATGATGGTGTTATAGCAGAGTTCCCGAGAGCGGCAATCCGCGTGCGCTTGACGCTTACGGCAGGCTTTGGTCCCAGTACGGCACGGGGCCGATGCGCTCGGCAAGGTAGTCCGCCAGCGCACGTACCCGGCTGGGTACATAGCGGTTACTCGGGAAGACCGCATAGATCCCCAGCTCGGGCCCCGGGAAGTCCGCCAGGATGCGCGTCAGCAAACCGGCCTGGATCGCGGGCGCGGCGATGAAGCTCGGCTGCCGGCAGATGCCGAGGCCGCGCTGGGCCATGTCCACCAGCGCATCGCCGCTGTTGGCCTGCAGGCGGCAGCGCACCGGCACCCAGATCAACTCCTCGTCCACCAGATAAGGCCAGCTGACCTTGGCGGTGCCGGTGTAACCGAGGCACTGGTGGGCCAGCAGATCCTCCGGCTTCTGGGGGCAGCCGTGCCGCTCCAGGTAGGCCGGCGAGGCCAGTGTGACCATCCGCGCCACCGACAGGCGCCGCGCCACCTGGGTCGGGTCGAGCTGCGTGGTGATGCGGATGGCCAGGTCCAGGCCGCTCTCGATGAGGTTCACCTGGCGGTCGTCGAAGTCCATGTCCAGGCTGACCTCCGGATAAGTGGTCGCGAAATCGGCGACCAGCGGCACCAGATGGCGTACCCCGAAGCTCATCGGCACGCTGACGCGGATCGGCCCGCGCGGGCGGCGGTCGCCACCGGCCAGGTCGCTCTCGGCGACGCCGACCAGATCGAGGATCTCCCGGCTGCGTTCCAAGTAGGCCAGCCCCGCCGAGGTGAGCTTGAGGCTGCGCGTGCTGCGGGCGATCAGCTTGACGCCCAGGTGGGCCTCCAGCGCAGCGATCTGGCGCGTTACCGCCGAACGGGCCAGGCCCAGGTGATCGGCGGCGGCCGTAAAGCTGCCGGCCTCGGCCACGCGGACGAACACCTCCATGGCATGCAGACGATCCATTGTTTCAAATCAGGCAACAAACATTTCACCATTAAAGGCTATTTCCGTTCCAATCGGAAGCATAAAGTTCGCTCCACAAACCAACAACCAACAAGAGAGAACTGCCGTGATCCTCGTCAGCGGCGCCAATGGCCGATTCGGCCGGCGCATCGTCCAGCACCTCATCGCCCGCTCCCCGGCCCCCGTGACCGGCCGGCTGGCGGTGAGCGTCCGCGAGCCCGCCCGGGCCGCCGACCTGGCGAGCCGCGGCGTGGAGATCCGCCACGGGGACTTCGACCAGCCGGCCACGCTCGCCGACGCTTTCGCCGGCATCGAGCGGCTGATCCTGATCACCACCGACGGCCCGCGGCCGCAGCGCATCGCCCGCCATCGCCAGGCCATCGCCGCCGCCCGCGACGCCGGCGTGCAGCACGTCTTCTACGTCAGCCTGCTGGACGTGGCCGCCGATTCGCCAGCCGAATGTGCCGCGGTGCACCGGGAGGCCGAAAATGCCCTGGCCGACAGCGGCCTCGCCCACACGGTGCTGCGCAACACGCTGTACGCCGACGACCTGCCCCAACTGGCCGGACCGGCGCTGAACGACGGCATCCTGGCGCTGCCGGCCGGCGAAGGGATCGTCAGCCTGGTGTCCCGCGACGAGCTGGCCCAGGCCATGGCCGCCGCCGCCCTTGCCCCGCGCCTGGAGAAACATGTGTATGAACTCACCGGCCAGGTCGCCAGCGGCTACGCGGCAATCGCCGGCAAGATCGCCCGGGTCGGCGGCCGGCCGCTGCGCTACACGGCGATCGCCGAGGCCGATTACGTCGCCGCCCAGCAGCAGGCCGGCCTGCCGGCATGGCAGGCCAGCGCCCTCGGCAGCCTGTTCCGTGCCGTCGCCGAGGGGCGCTTTGCGCGCACCAGCAATGATTTCGCGGCCTTGGTCGGCCACCCGCCCAAGTCCCTCGACTGCATGATCCACGAATACTTCACCCCGAGGAGCACCTCATGACCGCCCGCCAACCCGTCCTCTTCGTGTCCCACGGCGCGCCCGACGTGCTGCTCAACCCAGGTGCCACGGTCCACCTGTGGGAACGCCTCGGCGCGGACCTGCCGCGGCCCCGCGCGGTACTGGTGATCTCCGCCCACTGGGCGGCCCGCCAGCCGACCGTCAGCACCGCCGCGACACCGGAGACCATCCACGACTTCGGCGGTTTTCCGCCGGCCCTGTACGCGATGGAATACCCGGCCCCCGGCGCGCCGGATGTGGCCGCGCGGGTCTGCGAACTCCTCGCCGGCGCCGGCCTGCCGATCGAAGAAGTGCCCGACCGCGGCCTCGACCACGGCGCCTGGATTCCGCTGAAAGCCATGTACCCGCAAGCCGACATCCCGGTCGTCCAGCTCGCGCTGCAGCCCTACGCCGGCACCGACTGGCACCGCCGCCTCGGCGTCGCGCTGCGTCCGCTGCGCGACGAAGGCGTGCTGATCCTCGCCTCCGGCGCCGTGACCCACAACTTCGGCTGGCTCACCTGGGGCACCAACAGCCAGCCCGTCCCGCAGGCGCGGATCTTCTCCGACTGGCTCGGCGAAGCCCTGTCCCGCGACGACCGCCCGACCCTGCTGGACTACCGCCGCGTCGCCCCTCATGGCGCCGATGCCCATCCCAGCGAGGAGCACCTGCTGCCGTTGTTCGTCGCCCTCGGCGCCGCAGAAAAGGACGAAATCCCCCTCCGCCTGGAACCGGAATACACCTACGGCGGTCTGGCGATGGACGCTTACCTGTGGCAAACAGGCAGTGCGTCCCCTTTCCGCACGGAGCAATAAGAATGAACAAACCCACCGAACGCTATACCGGCCCCGCCATCGCGGCCCACTGGCTGATCGCCATCCTGATCCTGGCGGCCTTCCCGCTGGGTCTCTACATGCATGAGCTGACCCTGTCGCCCACCAAGCTCAAGCTGTACTCGTATCACAAGTGGATCGGCATGACGGTGCTGCTGCTGTTCGTGCCGCGCATCCTGTGGCGCCTCACCCACCGCCCGCCGGCACCGCTGCCGATGCCGGCCTGGCAGCACAAGATCGCCGAGGGCACCCATCACCTGCTGTACCTGCTGATGTTCCTGGTACCGCTGTCGGGCTGGCTGATGAGCTCGGCCAAGGGCTTCCAGGTGGTGTATTTCGGCGTGCTGCCGATCCCCGACCTGATCGGCAAGGACAAGGAGCTGGGTGAGCTGCTCGAGGAGATGCACGAAGTCCTCAGCTGGTCGCTGATCACCCTGGTCGGCCTGCACCTGGCCGGCGCCCTCAAGCACCACATCATCGACAAGGACAGCACGCTGCGCCGCATGCTGCCCTTCGGCAAGTAAGCCGCCCCCCAATACAAGGAGAGACACCATGAAGATCAATCACATCGCCCTGTCCGCCGCCGCCCTGCTGCTGGCCGGCGCCGCCCACGCCGCCGAGTTCAAGCAGGTGGATACCGCCAAGAGCAGCCTCGCCTTCACGTCCAAGCAGATGGGCGTGCCGGTGCCCGGCAGCTTCAAGAAGTTCACCGCCCAGCTGGCCTTCGACCCGGCCAAGCCGACCGCCGCCAGCACCACGCTGGAGATCGACCTGGCCAGCATCGACGCCGGCTCCAAGGACGCCAACGACGAAGTGGTCGGTAAGCAGTGGTTCAACGTCAAGGCCTTCCCGACCGCCAAGTTCGTGTCCACCGGCGTCAAGGCCCTCGGCGGCAACCGCTTCGAGGCCGTCGGCAAGATGACCATCAAGGGCCAGACCCGCGATGTCACCGCCCCCTTCACCTTCAAGCAGGACGGCGCCAACGGCGTCTTCGACGGCGCCTTCGTGCTCAAGCGCATGGACTTCAACATCGGCGAAGGCCCGTGGTCCGATGTCAGCGCCGTCGCCAACGAAATCGAGATCAAGTTCCACGTCGTGGCTGCCCCGGTGGCCGTGGCCAAGAAGTAATCCCCAACAATCCCCAACCCCAAACCTCAACGTAAAACGGAGATTCAGCATGAAGAAACTCGTCACCCTGGCCATCGCCGCCGCCCTGTCGTCCGCCGCCTTCGCCGCGCCGGAAACCTACACCATCGAAGGCACCCACACCTACCCGCGCTTCGAGTACAGCCACTTCGGCTACTCCACCCAGCTGTCGCGCTTCGACAAGACCAGCGGCACAATCACGCTGGACAAGGCCACCAAGACCGGCTCCGTCAACGTGACCATCGACACCACCTCGGTGGATACGGGCTACCCGCTGTTCAACCAGCACATCCAGGGCGAAGACTTCTTCGACACCGCCAAGTACCCGACCATCACCTACAAGTCCACCAAGGTGAACTTCGACGGTGACAAGCCGGCCACCATCGAAGGCAACCTGACCGTCAAAGGCATCACCAAGCCGGTGACCCTGACCGTCACCTCCTTCCACTGCATGGACCACCCGATGCTGAAGAAGCCGGCCTGTGGCGCCAACGCCACCGCCACCATCAAGCGCACCGAGTTCAACGCCGGCAAGTACGCGCCCTACGTGGGCGACGAGGTCAAGCTGACCATCGCCGTCGAAGCCTACAAGCCGTAAGCCCACCGGGGGCGCGCCCGCGCCTCCCGCCGGACGAATGGGCATATCTTTCAGGATATGCCCATTTTGGGCGAATTTTGACCACACCCCGCCGTACGGTCCGTATAATTACGGCTTAGCGTTCAACACGCCGAGCAACATCGCCCCAACCGGCGATTTTCCGGATTGATCTGTTTCTGTCCCAGCTTCGTCGAGCATCCGGCACACTTTGCCGGAACTGCATCGGCCACCTTTTCTTCCCGCAGATCCTGTCCGCCCGAGCAGGCCACCGAGCCCGCTCGTGCCCGCATGTTGAGCATCGATTCCTGCCTTCCGGAGGACACGCGAACCCATGCGCAGTGAAGCTCTAAGAATGCCGGCGATAGATGCCCTCAAGGCCATCGCCTGTGTATTGATCGTGCTGCACCACCTGGCCTTCTACGGGCCGATGGCCGATGTGGCCAAACCCCTCATGCCGACGTTGATCGAAGGCCTGGACGTCTATGCCCGCATGGCGGTGCAGATCTTCCTGGTCGTCTCCGGTTTCCTGTTCGCATCCAAGTTCGCCCCCGCCGGGCTGCCGACGCCGATCGTGCCGTTGTACGCGCTGCTGCAGCGCTATACCCGCCTCGTCGTTCCCTATTCCGCCGCGCTGCTGATCGCCATCTGCTGTTCGGCGCTGGCCGGCCTGGTGATGGACCACCACTCCATCTCCTCGGCCCCCGACCTGCCCCGCCTGCTGGCCCACGTACTGCTGCTGCATGATCTGCTCGACCAGGAAGCCCTGTCGGCCGGCGTGTGGTACGTGGCCATCGA
Source organism: Zoogloea sp. GDB6 (assembly GCF_056724105.1). Lineage (NCBI taxonomy): Bacteria > Pseudomonadati > Pseudomonadota > Betaproteobacteria > Rhodocyclales > Zoogloeaceae > Zoogloea > Zoogloea sp. GDB6. Next base: position 4,146,865 of record NZ_CM161497.1, read on the forward strand.
CTTCCAGCTCTTCGCGCTGGGCATCCTGCTGCTGTGGCTGCCGACCCAGCTGGCCCACCGCCAGCCGGCCCTGCGCGCCGCCGCGCCGCTGCTGATCGGCGGCATGACCATCGCGTCCCTGTTCTACTTCAACCGGGACGCCTGGTGGGACGAGAGCGCCTTCTACTTCTTCGGCGCCTTCGGCATGGGCATCCTGGCCTGGTGGGCCTCCGGCCGCGAACGCGCCGGCCGCTGGCTGGCCCTGCTGGCACTGTTGGCCATCGCTGCGCTGAGCGTGGACTTCCGCGGTCGTATCGCGATTGCCGGCACCGTCGCGGTCTTTCTCGGCCTGGCCCGGTGGACCCACGTACTGCACACCATGCCGCTGCCGGCCCCACTGGCCCGCCTGAGCCGCATTTCCTATTCGGTGTTCCTGGTGCATTTCCCGCTGTGCCTGCTGGTCAATGCCACCATCACCTACTTCTTCCCGACCAATCCGGTCATCAATGCAGCTGGCCTGCTGGTCGCACTGTCCGTCAGCATCGCCGGCGGATCCGTGTTCTATCGTTGGGTCGAGAGCTATCCCTTCCCGACCCGCATGCGCCTGCTGTTCCCGGCCGGCGTCGTGGCCAGCGGCTGGTTGACCGCCCTGGCAGCCGCCAACCTGACGAACTGATCTTCGTCCGTACCACACCCCGCCCGGCGGCGCGATCCGCTGCCGGGCCCCCTTCCTCCGCTCTCCCGCAGTACGCCCCGCCGCCTCAGCCCTGCGCCAGCAGCACCGCCTCGTCGACCTCGTCGATGCACTCGGGCTGCATGAAGCTCAGCGCGTAGTCCCGATACACCCCCGCCTGCACGAACAGTGCGAACAGTTCCGCGTCGATGTGCGCCGCGTCGCGCATGCGCGCCATGATCGCCATCGCCTCCGACAGGCGCTTGCCGCGCTTGTAGGGGCGGTCCACCGCGGTCAGCGCCTCGAAGATGTCGGCGATCGCGATCATCCGCGCCACCGGGCTCATCTCGTCCCGGCGCAGGCCGCGCGGGTAGCCGGTGCCGTCCATCTTCTCGTGGTGCCCGCCGGCGAGTTCCGGCACCGCCTTCAGATGGCGTGGGAAAGGCAGCGCGGCGAGCATGCGGATGGTTTGCACGATGTGTTCGTTGATCTTGTAGCGGTCCTCCTCGGTGAGGGTGCCCCGCGCCACCGACAGGTTGGCCAGTTCGCCACGGTTGTAGAGCAGTTCCGGCACCGCCATGCGAAAACCCCACGGGTTGTCCGCCGCAATGCGCTCCTCCGGCCGGCGCTCGATACGATGCTCGGGTTTGTCGGCCAGCAGCGCCTCCTGCACCGGCAGGATTGTGACCGGCTTGCGACACCGCTCGTCCTCGGAAACGCCGAGCCGATCATCGAGGGTACGCAACCAGGTCCGCCCGGCGATCTGGCGCAGGCGCCCGACGCGCTCCGGCGCCATCGCCTCGCCGCCCTCATTGCACGACGCCACGAAGGCGAACTCCTCGTCGAGCTGGGCCCACGCTTCGGTCAGCCGTGCCCGGGCTTCGACGGCATCTGCCCCATCGGCGATAGCCCGCCAGCAAGCCACCTCCGCATCGCGCTTGAGCACCTCGAAACGCATTCGCACCTCGTGGATGCGGTCGTAGATCGTCTCCAGCTTGGTGGCCTTGTCCACCACGTATTCCGGTGTGGTCACCTTGCCGCAATCGTGCAGCCAGGCCGCGATGTGCACCGCCTCCCACTCCTCGTCGTTGAGGCAGAAGTCGCGGTACGGCCCGTCGGTCGCCGCACAGGCCGCCCGCGCCAGCATCTTCGACAGCTCCGGCACCCGCGCGCAGTGGCCACCGGTGTAAGGGCTCTTGGCGTCGATGGCGCCGGCCAGCAGGCGGACGAAGGATTCGAACATCTGCTTCTGGGCGTGGATCAGGCCCCGGGTCTCGACGGACACCGCCGCCGAACCGGACAGCGCCTCCACGAAATGCACCAGCTCCGGGTCCGGCGCCTGCCGGAACCACAGCACCAGCAAACCCAGGCGCTGCTGCTTGCGGTCCAGCAGCGGCACCGCCAGATAGGCCAGCGTGTGCTCGCCGATGGCTTCACACAAACCAGTGCAACTACGCCCGGCACCGTGCCCGGAACGTAGCTCTCCGACCGCAGAGCGGGCCCCCCGGGCCACCAGTTCGGCCATCGCCTCCCCCGGCGGCGCAAAGGGCATCGGCAGACTATTGCCATCGGCGCCGCGCAAGGCCACCGCATCCAGGCCGTCACCGCCGTCACCGTCCCGCGCCAAGTAGAGCACCCCGGCCCGTGCGCCGACCACCGCCAGCGTCTCGTCCACCAGGCGCGGCAGCAGACGGTCGAAGTCGGACTCCTCGGCGATCAGCGACGCGATGTCGAGGAAGCGCCGGACCGCGCCCTTCATCGCCCCCAGATCCGCTGCCAGATCGTCCACCTCACGCACTACCGAGCAGGTCTTCACCGCCCCGGCGAAGTCGAAACGGCGGATCGCCGCCGTCTCCACGGCCAGTTCGCGGATTGGCCGTGCCACCAGACGGGCCGTCCAGTAGGTCAGCGGCAAAGCCAGCAGCACGACGATCAAGGTCGCCACAATGGAGCTATCACGAATGGCCCGCGCCTCGACCAACAACTCTTCGTCGGGGATCGCCACGCCGAGATAAATCGGCCGCCCACCCTGCATGGAAAGGCGCGCCACCGCCCCGTGCCAGTTGCGCCCACCAGACTCGAAGGCGGTCAACGGCATCTCGCCAGCCCCGTCGAGCGCCGGCAAGCGGGCCGCCAGCCCCGCCAACCCGCCGCCATCCAGCGCCGACAGCAGCGGCCGCTCGACGACGCCGCCGACTGCACGGGGCTGCCAGCCCAGCTCCGAGTAGGCGATGACCCGCTTGTCCTCATCGAACAGCACCAGATGGGAGCCCGGCGTAATGCGCTGGCGACGCAGCGTGTCGTCCAGCGTGGCCAGGCGGATGTCAGCCCCCACCACCGCGCGGCCAGACTCGGCACGGCGTGCCAGCGTCACGCCGAGCTTGCCGGTGGCTGCGAACAGGTAAGGCGCGGTCAGTATCGAGTCGCGGCTGCCCATGGCCTGCGTGAACCAGCCGCGCCGGCGCGGATCGTAATTGCGCGGATATTCGGGGCGCTCCCGCAACTTCAGCTCGGCCAGTTGATTGTCGAGGAAGATGAAGCGCCCGTCCTGTCCAGTGATGCTCTGGATCACGTAAGCCGCCTCCCGCGGCGCGCCGAGCTGGCGTCGGTCCTCGTCGCTGGTGAAACGCATCAGCAGAAAGAAATCGCCCGTTGCGTAGCCGACGTAGAAGGAGCTCACCGATGGCGTGGCCAGCAGCGCCTCCTGCAGGACAGCCAGGCTCTCGCGCCGCTCGGCCAGCGTGCCGGCCCGCACCAGCGGCTGCAGGGCCAGCAGGCGCAGGCTGGCATTGACAGGCTGCAACAGGCTCTCCGTATCGCCTACGGTCTGCTGCGAAATACGCCCCAGCAGATCGCCGGCGGCCCGCTCCAGCATCTGCGCGCTACGCGTGTAGGACAGCCAGGCGATGCTGCCGCCAGCGAGCAGCACCAGCACGAAGAACAGTGTCGAAATATGGATGTGCAGCGGCCAGCGGAAACGACGTGCCGGCCTGGAGGGTGAGGTTTCGGCCGTCATCGGGATGCTCCCTTTCCGCTAGTGTCCGGCGAGCGCGCGCCGGTATTCGCCCGGCCGTGCGCCGGTCCACTTCTTGAACGCCCGGTGAAAGGCGCTGGCCTCGGCGAAGCCCAGCTCCAGCGCGATGTCGAGCACCGATTTGTCCGAATGGCTGAGCTGGCTGATCGCCAGGTCAAGGCGCAGGTCGTCCTTGATCGACTGATAGGACTGGCCTTCGTCGAGCAAGTGCCGGCGCAGCGTGGACACCGAAAAATGCAGTTGCTGGGCGAGGGTCTCGAAGTCCGGCCACGCATCCGGCGGCATCCGCCGCAAGCGGCGCCGGATACGCGCCACCAGCCCTTCGCTGTTGCGATACTTGACCAGGAAGTTGGCCGGCGCACTGCGCAGGAACAGCTTCATCGTGCGCTCGCTCTGCACGGTGGGCATGTCAAGGAATTCGGCCGGAAAGGCGATCTCGGTGCATGCGTCGCCGAAGCGCAGGTCCGGCGAGAACAGCACCCGCCATTCGGCGCTGAAGTCCGGCTCCAGGCAACGGAAGCGCGCATGGCCCAACGGGATGCGCCGCCCGATCAGCCAGCAGGCCAGGCCGTGCAGGATGATCAGGAAGGTGCCGTAGGCAAAGGCCCGCCGCGGCTCGGCCTGGCGATCGATGATCTCGACGCGGGCCGTCTCGCCATCGCGCACCAGCACGCCTTCCAGGTCGTCGAGGAGCAGCCGGAAGAAGCGCAGTGCCCGGCGCAGCGCCCGCTCCAGCGTGTCGCAATGGATCACGCTGTGACACAGCAGCGTGAAGCTGCCAGCCTTCATGCGATGGGAGTCCATGCCGAAGAACTCGTCGTCCATCGACTGGGCGATGAGATGCCATAGCACCGCGAAATGCTCCGACGACACCCGAGCCTGCGGCGCGTTGAGGAGCTCCGGCGAGATGCCGGCCTGGTTCAGCAGCGCGTCCGCGTCGATGCCGCGCGCGCGAACTTCCACCAGCGCTTCATGGACGAAGCCGATGGAGATCGTGCCCTTGTCGGACGTGGGTTCGCTCATGGACATCCGGCCGGAAACAGGAACAAGGAAAGGGGTCGGGACGCAGCCCCGGAAGCACACCGCCGACGGCTTGCCGGAACCGCGCCTCGCCGCGCCACACGGGGCTTTGCGCCCCTTCGATGTGGCAAATTCTATCATCCACATTGAGCGTTTTAGGCATGGAAGCCGGCGGGGCTTGTGCCTAGACTGCGCCCCACATCGTGTCCGCCCCGGCGGACCCTTCAGCCGACAGCAACGAGGAGAGAGATAGATGGATATCCAGAACAACGTATTCGTGGTGACCGGCGGCGGCTCGGGCCTGGGTGCAGCGACCGCGCAGATGATCGTCGCCAAGGGCGGCAAGGTCGTGCTGGCCGATGTGAACAAGGAAGCCGGCGAAGCCAAGGCCCTCGAACTGGGCGCCAACGCGCGCTTCGTCGCCACCGACGTGACCGGCGAGGACAGCGCCAAGGCCGCCTTCGCCGCCGCCGTCGAGCTGGGCACCCTGCGTGGCCTGGTGAACTGTGCCGGCATCGCCCCGGCCGAGAAGGTCGTCGGCAAGGAAGGCGCCCACAAGCTGGAGTCCTTCGCCCGCACCATCAACATCAACCTGATCGGCACCTTCAACATGACCCGCCTCGCCGCGGAGATCATGAGCAAGAACGAACCCAACGCCGGCGGCGAGCGTGGCGTGATCGTCAGCACCGCGTCGGTGGCCGCCTTCGACGGCCAGCTCGGCCAGGCTGCCTACGCCGCCTCCAAGGGCGGCGTGGTCGCCATGACCCTGCCGATCGCCCGCGAGCTGTCGCGCACCGGCATCCGCGTGATGACCATCGCCCCCGGCATCATGGAAACCCCGATGCTGCTCGGCATGCCCGCCGACGTGCAAGAAGCCCTCGGCAAGATGGTTCCATTCCCCTCCCGCATGGGCAAGCCGGCCGAGTACGCCGCGCTGGTGGAGCACATCTTCAGCAACAGCTACCTGAACGGCGAAGTAATCCGCCTCGACGGCGCCATCCGCATGGCCGCCAAGTAAGTCCCCCTCACCGAATTCGCGAAAGGCACACCATGAGCACCAACGACCCGATCGTCATCGTCTCCGCCGCCCGTACCCCGATGGGTGGCTTCCAGGGCGACTTCGCCAGCCTCACCGCTGCCCAGCTCGGCAGCGCAGCCATCAAGGCCGCCGTCGAGCGCGCCGGCATCTCCGCCGAAGCCGTCGAAGAAGTGATCTTCGGCTGCGTGCTGCCCGCTGGCCAGGGCCAGGCCCCGGCCCGCCAGGCTGCGCTGGGCGCCGGCCTGCCGCTGTCCACCGGCTGTACCACCGTCAACAAGATGTGCGGCTCCGGCATGAAGGCCACCATGCTCGCCCACGACCTGCTGCTGGCCGGCACCAACGAGGTGATGATCGCCGGCGGCATGGAGTCCATGACCAACGCCCCCTACCTGCTGCCCAAGGCCCGCGGCGGCTACCGCCTCGGCCACGGCCAGGTGATGGATCACATGTTCCTCGACGGCCTTGAAGACGCCTACGAGAAGGGCCGCCTGATGGGCACCTTCGCCGAGGACTGCGCCGGCAACTACGGCTTCACCCGCGAAGCGCAAGACGCCTACGCCATCGCCTCGACGACCCGCGCCCAGGCCGCCATCAAGGACGGCTCCTTCGAGTGGGAAATCACCCCGGTGACCGTTGCCGGCCGCAAGGGCGACGTGACCATCACCAGCGACGAGCAGCCGCCGAAGGCCAACATCGAGAAGATCCCCAGCCTGAAGCCGGCCTTCCGCAAGGACGGCACCGTGACCCCGGCCAACTCCAGCTCCATCTCCGACGGCGCCGCCGCGCTGGTGCTGATGCGCGCATCGACCGCCGCCGCCAAGGGCCTCAAGCCCATCGCCAAGATCGTCGGCCACAGCACCCACGCCCACCAGCCCAACCTGTTCGCCACCGCCCCGGTCGGCGCCATGCAGAAGCTGCTCGCCAAGACCGGCTGGACCACCGCCGACGTGGATCTGTGGGAGATCAACGAAGCCTTCGCCGTCGTCACCATGGCAGCCATCCACGATCTGAAGCTGGACCACGCCAAGGTCAACATCCATGGCGGCGCCTGCGCCCTCGGCCACCCGATCGGCGCCTCAGGCGCCCGCATCATCGCCACCCTCCTTGGCGCACTGAAGAAGACCGGCGGCAAGCGCGGCATTGCCAGCCTGTGCATCGGCGGCGGCGAAGCGACCGCCCTGGCCGTCGAGATGCTGTAAGGAAAGGACACACACGATGATCCTCACCCAAGAACAGGAAATGATCCGCGACTCCATGCGTGCCTTTGCGCAGGAGCGCCTCGCTCCCTTCGCCGCCGAATGGGACAAGCACCACACCTTCCCCGCCCAGGCCCTCAAGGAACTCGGCGAACTCGGCGCGCTGGGCATGGTGGTACCCGAGGAATGGGGCGGCGCCGGCATGGACTACATGAGCCTGGTGCTGACGCTGGAAGAGATCGCCGCCGGCGACGGCGCCACCTCCACCGTCGTCTCGGTGCAGAACTCCCTGGCCTGCGGCATCACCCAGAAGTACGGCACCGATGCGCAAAAGGAAGAATGGCTGAAGCCGCTGGCCCGCGGCGAGAAGCTCGGCTGCTTCTGCCTCACCGAGCCGCACACCGGCTCCGACGCGGCGGCCATCACCACCCGTGCCGACCGTGACGGCGACGACTTCGTGCTGAACGGCGTCAAGCAGTTCATCACCACCGGCAAGCATGCCCAGATGGCCATCGTCTTCGCCGTCACCGACAAGGCCGCCGGCAAGAAGGGCATCTCCTGCTTCCTGGTGCCGACCGCCACGCCCGGCTTCATCGTCGGCCGCACCGAAGACAAGATGGGCCAGCACGCCTCCGATACCGTGCAGATCATCCTCGAGAACTGCCGCGTGCCGGCCAGCGCCCTGCTCGGCAAGGAAGGCGAAGGCTACAAGATCGCCCTCTCCAACCTGGAAGCCGGCCGCATCGGCATCGCAGCCCAGAGCATCGGCATGGCCCGCGCCGCCTTCGAGGCCGCCATTCGCTACGCCAAGGAGCGCGTCACCTTCGGCGTGCCGATCATCGAGCACCAGGCGGTCAACTTCAAACTGGCCGACATGAACACCCTGCTCGACGCCGCCCGCCTGATGGTGTGGCGCGCCGCCCAGTTGAAGGACGCCGGCAAGCCCTGCCTGAAGGAAGCCTCGATGGCCAAGATGTTCGCCTCCGAAGCCGCCGAGAAGATCGCCTCCGACGCCATCCAGATCCACGGCGGTGTTGGCTACACCAGCGACTTCCCGGTCGAGCGGATCTACCGCGACGTGCGCATCTGCCAGATCTACGAAGGCGCCAACGACATCCAGCGCCTGGTCATCGGCCGCAGCATCGCCGCTGAATAAAGCCAGGCCTTAACCCGCCACGGCCCCCGCTCTCGCGCGGGCGGAGCGCTCCCGTACTCGATTACGGTTGCGTTCCGCCTCTCGATTTCGGGGGCCGCGTTGCGATTGCAGCGCACGTTCCCGCGCATGCCTGCACCAGAACCAATCAGGAAGGAGACACGCATGGGTCCTCTCCACGGCGTAAAAATCGTCGAATTCGCCGCCCTCGGCCCGGCCCCGATGGGTGCCATGATCCTCGCCGACCTGGGCGCCGAGGTGGTACGCATCGAACGCAAACCGCCGCCCAATGCCAAGCCCGGCTTCGAGATCTTCGATCCGCAGCGCGACATCCTCAACCGCAGCCGCCGCGTCGTGCGCCTCGACCTCAAGAAGACCGAGGGCCTCGACGCCGCACGGCGCCTCGTCGCCGGCGCCGACATCCTGATCGAAGGCTTCCGCCCCGGCGTGATGGAGCGTCTCGGCCTCGGCCCCGACGAGAGCCTGGCCACCAATCCGCGCCTCGTCTACGGACGCATGACCGGCTGGGGGCAATTCGGGCCCCTGTCCCAGAGCGCCGGCCACGACATCAACTACCTGTCCCTGTCCGGCGCGCTGCATGCCATCGGCGAGGCCGGTGGCAAGCCGGTCGTGCCCCTCAACCTGGTGGCCGACTGCGGCGGCGGCGCGATGCTGCTGGTGGTCGGCGTGCTCGCCGCGCTGACCGAGGCACGCAACTCCGGCCACGGCCAGGTGGTGGACGCGGCGATGACCGACGGTTCGGCGCTGCTGATGAGCATGATGTACACCCTCAAGTCCATGGGCCAGTGGTCGCAGCAGCGCGGCACCAACCTGCTCGACGGCGGCGCGCCCTTCTACGACACCTACCGCTGCGCCGACGGCAAGTACATTTCCATCGGCCCCATCGAACCCCAGTTCTACGCGCTGTTCCTGCACAAGGCCGGCATCGACGACCCGGACTTCAGCCAGCAATGGGAGCGCAGCCGCTGGCCGGAACTCAAGACGCGCCTCGCCACCCATCTGGCAAGCCGCAGCCGCGACGCCTGGTGTGCGCTGCTGGAAGGCAGCGATGCCTGCGTGGCGCCCGTTCTGGACATGGACGAAGCGCCCGAACACCCGCACAATCGGGCTCGCGGCACTTTCATCGAGGTCGGCGGCGTCGTGCAGCCGGCCCCGGCCCCACGCTTCAGCCGCAGCATTCCCGCGCAGCCCCGTCCGCCGGTCGTCGATGGCGCCGGTGAGGACGTGCTCGCCGACTGGGGGTTCACCCCGGCGGAGATCGACGGGCTGCGCACGGCGGGGGCACTCTAATAAAACAGCGACAACAGGAGAACCAAGTGGAATATCAGAACATTCTCGTCGAGACCCGTGGCAAGGTCGGCCTGATCACCCTCAACCGTCCGAAGGCCCTCAACGCCCTCAATGACGCGCTGGTGGACGAACTGGGCGTGGCCCTCAACGGCTTCGAGGCCGACGAGAACATCGGCTGTATCGTCATCACCGGCTCCGAAAAGGCCTTTGCCGCCGGCGCCGACATCACGATGATGGCCAACTTCAGCTACATGGACGCCTACAAGGGCGACTACATCACCCGCAACTGGGAACGCGTGAAGACCTGCCGCAAGCCGATCATCGCCGCGGTGGCCGGCTTTGCCCTCGGCGGCGGCTGCGAACTGGCGATGAGCTGCGACATGATCTTCGCCGCCGACACCGCCAAGTTCGGCCAGCCCGAAGTCAAGCTGGGCATCCTGCCGGGCGCCGGCGGCACCCAGCGCCTGCCCCGCGCCGTCGGCAAGGGCAAGGCCATGGACCTGTGCCTGACCGCCCGCATGATGGACGCCGTCGAAGCTGAGAAGTCCGGCCTCGTCGCCCGCGTGATCCCCGCCGACCAGCTGGTCGACGAGGCCCTCAAGGCCGCCGAGACCATTGCCGGCTACTCCCTGCCGGTGGTCATGATGATCAAGGAATCGGTGAACCGTTCCTTCGAGAGCAGCCTCAACGAAGGCCTGCTGTTCGAGCGCCGCGTGTTCCATTCCGCCTTCGCGCTGGACGACCAGAAGGAAGGCATGGCCGCCTTCGTCGAGAAGCGCAAGCCGGAATTCAAGAACCAGTAAGCCTTGCCCTGAGCAGGGATCGAAAGGGGGCTGCGGCCCCCTTTCTCGTTAACGCCTCCGGCGGCAGCGTCAGCCCGGCAACAGCACGGGATCGCGGCGGCGCCGGGCGAGCCGGCAGCTGCCCAGGGCCATGGCGGTCAAGCCGCCTGCCATGGCCAACACCACCCACGCCGTCTGCCCCCGCTCGGGCGGCGCCGACACAGCCGACACCTCAAGCTCATCGACCACCGTCAGCAACTCGGCGCGCCAGGTCATCAGCTCGGTCTTCAGCCGTTCCAGCTCGGCACGACCATGCCCCACCTCACGCTGTGCGGCCTGCACGGCATTGCGCTGGATCGCCCTGCGCTGCGTCTTGATCTGCCGCTCCATCACCGCAATGCGCCCGTTCAGCTTCCGCAACTGCGGATTGCGCCGGATCAGCGGCGGCGCGAAGCTCCGCTCCATATCGCGGATCTCGCCGCGCAGCTCGGCCACCCGGTCGGCAATCAGCGTCAGCCGCGCGTCATCCGCCCCCAATGCATCGCGCCTGCCCGAGGCCAGCGCGGCCCGGATCTCCTGCAGACGCGCCTCGGCCTCGCTCAACTCAGCCCCCGCCGCTTCCAGCGCCCCCGCCACCGCCCGGATGCGCGTCACCGCCTGGCCTTCTTCCCGGTACACATCCAGCACGGTATTGAGCACGGCGGTCAGATACACGGGGTCGGTGCCCGTGGCCTGCAGCACGATGATGCCGCTCGCCTGCAATATCTCGACCCGCAGCAGCGCCTGCAAACCGGACACGTCCGGAACCCCACCGCCGCCCTGACCCAGGCGCACCGCCACCTTGTGCAGCAAGGCCTGGCCGGCAAGCTCCTCGGCGGGATCGCTGAGCTGCTGCTGGCGGTGATCGGCCACGACCGGCAGCCTGACCCGTACAACGGCCCGGTACTCGACGGGATGCTGCGCACGCCACGCCCACCCCAACAGCAGTGCCAGCAGCAGGATCGCTAGGACAAAAACAGGCGGCCGGACACGCTGGCACGTCCGGGAGAGGGACATCGCGTGTCGTTCAAGCGCACAACGCAGCGCAACGGGAAAAGGCATGGGCAGGTCACCGGAACAATCGCCGCAAGGCGATCCGAGGAACGGTGCCCGTCAGCCTGACCGTCATCGGAACAGCGCGACGGGCACCGAATCCAATGACATTATCATCGACCACCCTATGAGATAAACAGGCGCGTTGCCCAAAGCAGCCTGTCCGCTGTGGAGCCAACCGTTCAGTGGATCTGGCTCGTTGCCGGCATGCCAATTCACGCGGGATGCCGCGGAGCAGTACTCGGGTCGAACTTGCCCCAGGGAATTCCATTAACCTAAAATTCACCGACGTCATAACAATGAGCATTCAATGATAGCGTTGAGCGCTGGTGAAGTTCTGGAGCTTTCGCCCGACGAAGCTTCGGCCAAAGCAGCCAAGGGTTTGGTCATTCCGGGCAAATGGCCGCGTCTTGAATACGATGAGCAGGCGATCTGGGGCGAATGCCAGGGCAGCGGCAGCAAACCTTATCAGGTGCAGGTCGACAAATCCGGCCCGGCTTTTCGTTGTTCCTGCCCAAGTCGCAAATTCCCCTGCAAACATGGCTTGGCGCTATTGCTCCTCCTCGCGCAGAACCCGACCAGCTTCTCGGCGGCCACGGCCCCCGCCTGGGTCGCCGACTGGCTGGCCTCGCGCCAGCAGCGGGCAGAAAAGCAGGAAGCCAAGATCGTCGAGAAACGCAACGCAGCACCTGACCCGCAAACCACAGCCCGTCGCGAGGAGGCCCGCCACCAACGCATGACCGGCGGCCTGGAAGAGCTGGAACGCTGGCTCAACGACCGACTTCGCCAGGGCTTGGCGCAGTTGCCGGGGCAGGCGGCAATCTGGGACGAGCTGGCACGGCGCATGATCGATGCCCAATTGCCGGGCCTCGCCTCCCGCCTACGCCGGATCGGCGCCCAGGTTGGCCGGAATGAAGCCTGGCCGGGACACGTCCTGGGCGGACTGGGCCAGCTACGCGTACTGATCGATGCCTTTCGCCGCCTCGACAACCTGCCACCAGCCATTCAGCAGGATATCCGCAGTGCCCTCGGCATCAGCATCGACCGGGACAGCGTGTTGGCCGACGGCGAGCGACTACGCGACGACTGGCAAATTGTCGGCCAAGCCTTCGACGAGGAAGGCAACCTGTGGTTGCGCCGTGTCTGGCTGCTCGGCCGGCTGTCACGACGCATGGCCCTGCTGCTCGACTTTGCGCATGGCGGGCGACGCTTCGAACAAAATTACATTACCGCCAGCAGCCTGCACGGGGAACTGGCTTTCTTCCCAAGCAATCAGCCCCTGCGCGCACTAAACACCGGCGCCCCCCAACTGCTGCCCAACAGCGCCCCGCCGACTGGTCAACTTGCTGCCGCACTGGACGTACTGGCCGGAGGCATTGCCGCCAATCCCTGGCAATCACCGCACCCCATGTTGATCGATGACGGCGTGCCCTACTTCAGTCCCCAGGGCTGGTCACTACACTGCGCCGAACAACGCCGTCTCCCCCTGAAACTACGCCACGAAGATGGCTGGCAATTGCTGGCGGCCAGCGGCGGGGCTCCACTCACCGTTTTCGGCGAATGGGATGGAGAGCTCCTGCGCCCACTTGCCGCCTGGCAAGGGAAACTGGTCTGGCGAGAGGAACTGGAGAGCGCATGAAACTACTACACGAGCTTGCCAGCCAGGTCCTGCTGGGTAGCGGCCGTCGCCCACCGGACCTCCCGGAGCCCCCTGGCAACATCGGCACCTTGCTCAAAGCAGCCTGCCCGCAAGGTGAGGACATGGAGATCCGCGTTCTGCGTTGCGCAGGTAGCCTGGCACTGTGTTCAGCAGCCGGCTACGTCCCCCCTGTCGCGGAGGGAACCCCTCCCCCCTCTGCCCGGAGGAACGATTAGCGCTTGTCGATGATCCACAGCTCCTGTCGGCCCTGCAGCAGATCCTCGTCAACGGTCCTGACACATTGCGCTGCGAGGCTTTTTTCCGCTTGGCGGACAAAGGCTACTGCCTAGCCCCCAGCCTGTTGCCGCATGCCCTGACCCTGGGCCAAAAAAGCCACGAATTGCGCCCGGCACTTCTCCCCGTAATCGGCCAACGGGGCCAGTGGCTGGCCGGTCTCAATCCGGAGTGGGCCTACGCCGCGGGTGAAGCTGCCCCGGCTACCGACCCGGCCCTGTGGGAAAACGGCAGCCAGGACCAGCGGAAGCATCTGCTCGGCAGGTTGCGGCAAAGCGATCCTGGGCAGGCGCGCAGCTTGCTGCAGGACGGCTTTTCGCAACTTGATGCACGAGAGCGGGCCAGCCTGTTGGAAACGATGAGCGCGGGCCTGGGCTTGCAGGACGAGGACTTCCTTGAAAGCCTGCTGGCCGACCGCAGCAAGGAAGTGCGCCAACGGGCAGCCAACCTTCTGGCCGCGCTGCCCGACAGCCGTTTCAGTCGGCGCATGACTGAACGAATGGCAGCCTGTCTCGGCCAAGCCCCCCTGCCTGGCTCCGTGTTCCCCCTCGAGGCCCCGGCCGGTTTCTCCAGCGACTGGAAGAGCGATGCACTTGAAGAAAACCGGGCCAAGAACGAGAGCTTGGGCGAAAGGGCTTGGTGGCTGTACCAGATCGCCCGCTGCGTACCCCTCGCCTGGTGGACGAAAACAACCGGCCTGTCGCCGGGCGGTCTGATCGAATGGGCAAATAGCACGGACTGGAGCGAGGCCATCCTGCGCGCCTGGTACGACGCCTTGCTGCGGAATCCCGAAGCAGACTGGGCCGCCGAGTTCGTGACCCAGACTGATGGTTCGGGACTGAGGATCGATCTTTTCAAAGTACTCGCTTTTCTGCCGGCGCCAGCGCGTGAACAGCACTGGCTAAGACTGCTCGAAAGCACATCGCAAGGCTGTTCCCGCAGCGGACTACTGGCTCAACTGGTAAATGACTTTGCGCGCTACCAGGAGGGGCTGTCAGAGAGCTTTTCCCACCGCATCCTGGTCGAGATCAAGCGACTTGTGGAGCTGCCAGTCAATGCCGGCGGCGGTGTTTACGAAATCAGCCAGGCTCTCCCCGAACTGGCCAGCCTGATTCCTCCGGCCTGTTTTGCCGCGGCCTGCGAAGGCTGGCCAGTCGGCCGCCCGGAAATCGAGTATTTCAGCAAGACCTTGGCAAGGCTCCTGGCCATCGTCGAACAACGCAAGACCCTTCATCAAATTCTCAGATAGCGAAAATCACCATGAGCCACGTCCTACGCCAGCATGCCGAGCAACAATTCGCCGAGGAACTCGAGGAACTGAAAAAGGCGGACAACCGCGAGCGGCCGGAAAACTGGGCACTTTCGCCATGGGCGGTGGCCGAATACCTGATGGGCAGCACGCTCGCCAACGGCTTTCAGGTCAGCGCCAAGTACATCGGCAACCGACGCCTGATGGAAACAGCCATCGCCACGCTGGCCACTGATCGTGCCCTGCTCCTCTTCGGTGTGCCGGGTACCGCCAAGTCCTGGGTGTCGGAGCACCTGGCGGCCGCCGTCAGTGGCGATTCGACCCTGCTCATCCAGGGCACGGCAGGCACCAGCGAGGAGCAACTGCGCTACGGCTGGAACTATGCCGAGTTGCTGGCCAAGGGGCCATCCAAGACTGCGCTGGTCGCCAGCCCACTGATGCGCGCCATGGAGCAGGGTAAAACCGCACGTATCGAGGAGCTGACCCGGATTCCTGCGGACGTGCAGGACACGCTGATCACCATCCTTTCGGAAAAATCACTGCCCGTTCCTGAACTCGGCATCGAGACTCAGGCGATACACGGCTTCAACGTCATTGCGACGGCCAATAATCGCGACAAGGGCATCAATGAACTCTCCAGTGCGCTGAAACGGCGCTTCAATACGGTCATCCTGCCGGTACCGGCCAGCGACGAAGAAGAAGTCAGCATTGTCAGCAAGCGGGTTGCCGAGCTCGGACGAGCCCTGCAACTACCTAGCGAGCCTCCGGCCCTCAAGGAGGTACGCCGGGTCGTGCAGATTTTCCGAGAGCTGCGCAACGGCCAGACTGAAGACGGCAGAACCAAACTGAAGAGTTCGAGCGCCACCCTGAGCACGGCTGAAGCGATTTCCGTAATCAACAGTGGCATGGCCCTGGCTGGCCACTTCGGTGACGGCGTGCTGCGCGCCGGCGACATCGCCTCCAGCCTGGTCGGCGCCATCGTCAAGGATCCGGTGCAGGATACGGTGGTCTGGCGGGAATACCAGGAGACGGTCATGAAGGAACGCAGCGACTGGAAAGACCTCTACCGCGCCTGCCGGGAACTGGACTAGGCGCTACGCACATGGCTGATTCACCCGCAACACCTTTTCACCTGTTCGGCATTCGCCACCACGGGCCGGGTTGCGCCCGCAGCCTGATACGTGCCCTCGAGGAACTGCAACCGGATTGCCTGCTCGTCGAAGGCCCCCCCGATGGCGAGGAGATGCTGGCGTTCATGCAGGCCGATGGCTTGGTGCCGCCGGTCGCGCTGCTCGTCTACAACCCTGACGATGCACGTGAAGCCGCCTTCTATCCCTTCGCTGCCTTCTCTCCGGAATGGAATGCCCTACGCTTTGCACTGGAACGGCAGATCCCGGCTCGCTTCATCGATCTGCCGGCAGCGCACCGCTTCGCATTGAACCGTCCAGCCGCTGACGAGGACGACGGCCAGACGCCCGACGTTGCGGTAGAAGCACCGGCACTGCCGGAAGACGAAGCCGGGGTGGAAAACGGCCCAGAAGTCGCCGTGGACACGTCAGGGCCAAGCGGTGATCCCCTCGACTGGCTAGGCCGCGCCGCCGGCTACGACGATGGCGAAGCCTGGTGGAATCACCTGGTCGAGGAACGCGGAGACAGCCTGGAATTGTTTGCGGCCATTGGCGAAGCCATGAGCTGCATGCGCAACGAAGCGCCCCCCCGCACCTCCCCGGCTTCTGTCGAACGGCGTGAAGCCCTGCGCGAGGCACACATGCGGAAATGTCTGCGCCAGGCCCAGAAAGAAGGTTTCCAGCGTATTGCCGTGGTCTGCGGCGCCTGGCACGTACCAGCCCTGAGCGAAATGCCCCCTGCCAGGGCCGACAACGATTTGCTCAAGGGCTTGCCGAAAATCAAGGTCGCGAGTACCTGGGTACCCTGGTCCTACCACAACCTCAGTTTCACCAGCGGCTATGGTGCAGGCGTCGCTTCACCCGGCTGGTACGAGCACCTCTGGCAAAGCACGAGGGAGGATCGGGCCGTCGGCTGGCTGACCCGCGCAGCCCGACTTTTCCGCGAAAGCGGGCTGGACTGCTCCTCAGCGCACATCATCGAAACCGTCCGCCTGGCCGATGCCTTGGCCGCCCTGCGCGACCGCCCGCAGCCGGGTCTCGACGAACTCGACGAGGCCTTGCGAACCGTCGTCTGCATGGGCGATGAAGTGCCGATGCAACTTATCCGGCGAAAAATGACCGTCGGCGACCACCTCGGTCATACCCCGGAAACGACCCCGGCAGTTCCTTTGCAACGAGATCTGCAACAGCAACAGAAGAGCCTGCGCCTGAAAACGGAAGCGACGCAAAAGACGATTGATCTCGACCTGCGCCAGGAGAACGATCTGGCTCGTAGCCACCTGCTGCATCGCCTCAGGCTTCTCGACATCGACTGGGGCTCCCTGAGCAGAACCGGGCGCAATGCCAAGGGCAGCTTCCACGAGTTATGGACTATCCAGTGGGCGCCGGATCTGGTTATTTCCGTGATCAATGCCAGCCGCTGGGGCAACAGCGTGCGCCAGGCTGCCATTGCTCGGGCAACGGATCGGGCCCGGACGGCGGGCAGCCTGCCCGAACTCTCCGAACTGGTGAACCAAGTCCTGCTGGCTGATCTGAACGAAGCCGTCGCTCCTGTATCCCAAGCCCTGGAAAACCATGCAGCGATCACCAGCGACATACTGCAATTGATGGCTGCCGTGCCGTCCCTGGCCAATATCGCTCGCTACGGCAATGTCCGTCAGACCGATGCAGGCATGGTTGAGCACCTGCTCGACAGTCTCGTACCGCGCGCCGCCATCGGCCTGCCAGGCGCCTGCTCGACCCTCGACGATGAAGCCGCCCAAGCGATGCGCACGCACATTATTACGCTACATCAAGCGCTGGGCCTGCTCGCCCGCCATAACCTTCAGGAAGAATGGCAACAATCCCTGCACAGGCTCTCCGAACTCGGCAGTTGCCACGGGCTGATCTGCGGCCTTGCCAACCGCCTGCTCTTCGACGAGCAACTCACCAGCCTGGAACAAACTTCACTGCGCATGAGCCAAGCCCTATCGGTCGGCAACGACCCAGGACCGGCTGCTGCTTGGCTCGAAGGTTTCCTCAACCAGAGCGGCATGGTTCTGCTCCACGATCCACAGCTGTGGGCCATGGTTGATGGCTGGCTCGGCAGCCTGGGGGAAGACGACTTCATCCGTGAATTGCCCCTGCTGCGTCGCGCCTTTGCTGCGTTCAGCACACCCGAACGGCGGCAACTCGGCGAACGGGTCAACCGTTCGACAGTCGCCTCGCCCCTGGCAAGCCCGTCGGATTGGGATACGGCCCGCGCTGAACAGGTCTTGCCCTTATTGCACCAACTTCTGGGAATCCAAGCATGAGTCACATTGCGCACACCGATGACGCCCGCAAGCGTCGCTGGCGCCTGGTTCTTGGAAAACCGGCCGAGACCGCCTGCAACGACCTACTGACCGGCGATGACCTGCGCATCGACGACGCGCTGCACGCGCTTTACGACGCCGACGAACCGGGTGGCCTGCGCGGCGGCAGCGGTGCGTCCTCGCCGCATGTTGCCCGCTGGTTGGGCGACATCCGTCGTTATTTTCCAGCCTCGGTCGTGCAGGTCATGCAGAAGGACGCCTTGGAACGCCTGGACCTCAAGAGCATGCTCTTCCAGCCGGAAATGCTGGACGCAGTACAACCCGACGTACATCTGGTCGCCACCCTGATGTCACTGCGCGGCATCATCCCGAGCAAGACACGGGACACAGCGCGCTCCGTGGTCAGGAAAGTAGTCGACGCACTCATGGATAAGCTCGAAGAGCCGATGCGTAGCGCCGTCACGGGCGCCCTCAACCGAGCAGTCCGCAACCGTCGTCCACGGCATGCCGAAATCGATTGGAATCGCACAATCCGCGCCAACCTCAGGCACTGGCAGGAAGCCTATCGCAGCATCGTCCCGGAGAACCTGGTCGGCTACGGCCGAAAGGCTCGGCGTACCCAACGCGAGGTCATCCTGTGTATCGACCAGAGCGGGTCCATGGCCGCATCCGTCGTTTATTCGAGCATTTTCGGCGCGGTCATGGCCTCCCTGCCGGCCGTCCGGACGCATATGGTGGTCTTCGACACCGCCGTCGTTGATCTCACCGAACAACTCAGTGATCCGATCGACGTCCTGTTCGGCGTACAACTCGGCGGCGGCACAGACATCAACCGGGCCGTCGGCTACTGCCAATCGCTGGTCCGCGATCCACGCAATACCATCATGGTGTTGATTTCCGATCTCTACGAGGGCGGTGTCGAGCAAAACCTCTTGCAACGGGCCAGCGAACTCGTCCAGTCCGGCGTCCAGGTCATCACGCTTCTGGCTCTCAGCGACGAAGGTGCGCCAAGCTACGACCGTCACCTGGCAGCCAAACTGGCAGCCCTCGGTGTGCCCTCGTTCGCCTGCACGCCAAACCACTTTCCCGGCCTGATGGCCGCGGCCATTCGCCGCGAAGATGTCGGGCTATGGGCCGCTCAGCAGGGCATCGTGACGGCCAGGGCGGAACGCGTAGCCCAAGGATGATGTACAGGTCGCTTTCCCGATAGCCGACGTCCATGCTCCGGAGCACTTCACCAACATTCACTCACCCCACCATGAGCACGGCTTTCAGCGTTTCCGACGCTTTACTCAGACAAACAAAATCCACGTTTTTCTTGCCATCTTAAACAAAGACAAATATAGTCTGTGTTATGGCACATCTAACCGTTAGCGTCGAATACGGCATTCACTGCCTCCTGTGGCTCGTCGGCTCGGGGGACACTGCGTTGAGCAGCCGCGATCTGGCCGAGCTGCAGGGCATCTCGCCGAGCTTCGTCGCCAAGATCTTTCCCAAGCTCGAAAAGGCCGGCATCGTCGCCGCCAGCGAGGGCGTGCGGGGCGGCTACCGCCTGGCCCGGCCGCCGGAGGAGATCAACTTCCTGCAGATCGTCGATGCCATCGAAGGCGACAAACCGCTCTTCGATTGCCAGGAGATCCGCAGCCGCTGCGCGGTGTTCGGCGAAACGCCGCCCGACTGGGCGACCAGCGGCGTGTGCGGCATCCATCGGATCATGCTGCAGGCGGAAAAGGCGATGCGCGACGAACTGGCAACCCACACCCTCGCCGAAGTCGCGGCCAGCTTCAGCCGCAAGGCGCCCGGCGAGTTCTTCGTCGAGGTCCATGACTGGACCAGCGAGCGCGCCGGCAGCCGCAAGCCCGGCCGCAAGCCCAAACCGCCTGTCTGATACTTCGCGGCGCGGCATTCCGCCCGCGCCGCCCTCCCCTTAGGTCAATCGCCCTCGGCCCCTGCCGGATGTGCCGAGCGAATTATTGCGCCCCTGCGCAAGGCCCCTCTACGTCCGGCGTTTGCTAGGAGTACATGGAATGACGCAGCAAATTGTCATCGCGGGTTCCGGCTTTGCCGGTTTGTGGGCAGCGCTGTCGGCGGCCCGTGCGGTCGAGCTGGTCAGCAGGACGGATGTCGAGGTGGTGGTCGTTTCGCCGAGCCCGACGCTGGTCGTCCGCCCGCGCCTTTACGAAGCCGTTATCGAGAACATCGATCCGGACCTGCTGGCGCTGTTCGCGGCGACGGGCGTCCGCCATATTGCCGGACGGGTCACGTCGATCCGCAGCGACCGTCATGAAGTCGAGGTCGTGAGCGGCGATGGCGAGCGCAGCACCCTGCATTACGACAAGTTCGTCCTTGCCACCGGCAGCACGCTGTTCCAGCCCCCGATCCCCGGCATCGCGGAGTTCAGCTTCAATGTGGACCAGCTGGCCAACGCCAAGACCCTCGCGGCGCACCTCGCCGCCCTGGCGACACGCCCCGCAACAGCGGCGCGCAATACGGTGGTCGTTGTTGGCGGCGGTCTCACCGGCATCGAGACGGCGGCGGAGATGCCGCAGCGCCTGCGCGGGATTCTGGGCACGGAAGCCGACGTTCGCGTCGTGGTGGTCGAACAGGCACCAGGCATCGGCCCGGACCTGGGCCCGGTGCCGCGACCGGTCATCGAGGCGGCGCTGGCCGAGTGCGGCGTCGAGATCGTCACCGGCGTCGCAGTTGCAGCCATCGACGTGGGCGGGATCACGACCTCGGCAGGGCAACGCATCGAAGCCGCCACCGTGGTGTGGACCGCCGGCGCCCGCGCCAATCCGCTCGCCGCGCAGATTCCCGGTGAGCACGACGCCCAGGGCCGCGTCCACGTCGATCCCTACCTGCGCGCCGGCAAGGCGGCCGACGTGTTCGTCACCGGCGACGTCGCCCATGCGGCCACGGACGATCAGGGCAACGTGGCGCTCATGTCCTGCCAGCACGCGCTGAGCCTTGGGCGGGTCGCCGGCCACAACGCCGCCGCCGAACTGCTCGGCCTGCCGCTGCACGCCTACAGCCAACCCAAGTACGTGACCTGCCTGGATCTCGGAGCCTGGGGCGCGCTGTACACCGAAGGCTGGGATCGCCAGATCAGCCTGACGCGGCAGGACGCCAAGAACCTGAAGCGGGACATCACTACCCAGTGGATCTACCCACCCGCCGCCGACCGCCAGGCCGTCTTCGCGATCGCCAACCCCGACTACGTGATCGTGCCCTGATGGCACGCGGCCTGCCGCCGTACCCGCAACTCAGGCGGGCACCGCGGCAGGCCGTCGGGACAAAGCGCCCGTGGGGGCAAATGCACCGCCCCCACGGGATGAAACCTTTACTTCACCTCCAGCACGCCCTCGTCCCACTTGGCGTGCTTTTCCAGCCCGAGCAGGTTGGCGACGGTGGCGGCGATGCTCGACAGGCCGGCGGTCGGGGTCTGCTTGAGGCCCAGCTTGCCGCCGCTGACGTTGTCGTAGAGGATCAGCGGCACCGGGTTGAGGGTGTGCGCGGTCTTGGCCTTGAAGGAGCCGTCCGCGTTCTGGGCCGGCAGCTTGGTCTTCTTGTCCAGCTCGAACATCTCGTCGGCGTTGCCGTGGTCGGCGGTGATCAACGCAACGCCACCGGCGGCGTCGATGGCCGGCAGCAGGCGCGACAGGGCCAGGTTGACGGCCTCGATGGCAATCGCCGCAGCCTGGAAATTGCCGGTGTGGCCGACCATGTCGCCGTTGGCGTAGTTGCAGCGCAGGATCTTGTACTGGCCGGACTGCAGCGCGGCGATCAGCGCGTCGGTGATCTCCGCGGCCTTCATCCACGGACGCTGCTCGAAGGGCACCACGTCGCTGGGGACTTCCTGCCAGGTTTCGCCTTCGAACTTGCCGGAGCGGTTGCCGTTCCAGAAGTAGGTCACGTGGCCGAACTTCTGCGTCTCGGAGCACGCGAACTGGGCCAGGCCGGCCTTGCTGAACCATTCGCCGGAGGTGTCCTTGATGGCCGGCGGGGCCACCAGGAAGCGCTTCGGCAGCTGCAGGTCGCCGTCGTACTGGAGCATGCCGGCGTAGGTGACCTTGGGGTGGCGCACGCGGTCGAACTTGTCGAAGTCGTCCTCGACGAAGGCGCGGGTGATCTCGATGGCCCGGTCGCCGCGGAAGTTGTAGAAGACGACCGAATCGCCATCCTCGATGGTGCCGATGGGCTTGCCGCCGTCGGCGATGACGAACTCCGGCAGATCCTGGTCGATGGTGCCCGGGTGGCGCTCGCGCAGGCCGTTGATGGCTGCGGTGGCGTTGGCGAACTGGGTGCCTTCGCCAAGCACGTGGGTCTTCCAGCCCTTGTCCACCATCGGCCAGTTGGCGTCGTAGCGGTCCATGGTGATGTACTGGCGGCCGCCGCCGGAGGCGATGCGGGCGTCGAAGCCGTCGGCGCTGATCTCGGCCAGGAAGGCCTCAAAGGGCACCACGTATTCCAGCGCGCTGGTCTCGGGCACGTCGCGGCCATCGATGAGGGCGTGGATGCGCACGGTCTTCACGCCTTCGGCCTTGGCCTGCACGACCATCGCCTTCAGGTGGTCGATGTGGCTGTGCACGTTGCCGTCGGAGAACAGGCCGATGAAGTGGATCGTGCCCTCCTTCCCGTTCGCGCCGGCCTTGGCGCCCGCGACGATCTCCTTCCACGCGTCACCGGCCCAGATCGCACCGTCGGCGATCGCGTTGGCCACCAGCGCCGCGCCCTGCGCATACACCTGGCCGGCGCCGATGGCGTTGTGGCCGACTTCCGAGTTGCCCATGTCGTCGTCCGACGGCATGCCGACGGCGGTACCGTGGGCGCGCAGGGAGATGTTCGGATACTCGGCGAACAGGCGGTCGAGGGTCGGCTTGCGGGCAGCGGCAATAGCACTGCCGGCGTCATTCTTGGGCAGGCCGTAACCGTCCATGACGATCACGACGACCGGCCCGGCCACACCGGGGAAGGCGGGGTTCTTCTGGAGCATGTTCACTTCCTTGATGAAAATTCTGAATCCAGCCTCATCCTTCGCGCCAGCGGAGGCAAGGCATCAGCATGTCGATCACGGCCTCGCTCTTCCTGGGCGAGAGGACGGAACTGCCGTCGATCGCGATAATAATCCGCGCTTTCGCTGGCCGGCGTCACGCCTGGGATACCCAGCAAGGGTAAGGGCCTCAGCGTGCGCGGCGCCAATTCGGCGGCACTGCCGGCGAGATGGTCGGCCAGCCAGGCGTCGGCTTCGGCCTGACGCTGCGCAGCCGGCAGCGCAAACCAGACTTCATCCACCTGGCGGTAGATGGCCTTGGCGCACAACCCACTGAAAGGCGCGCGGAGCTGATCCCAGCTGGCGTGGCCGAAGACGAGGAAGCGGGTGCTCTCCACGAGGCGCGAGCGGCGCGTCCACAACGCCTCCTCCCATTCATGGGCTGCCAGCAGGTGCAGGATTTCCGCATCACAGCCGACCACCAGCACGCCGCATTCGTCGAACTGGGTCAGCGCGTCGCGCAGCGGGCCACGGCCGCTGAGGCCCGCCGCAGCATTCGCCTCGATAGCCTGCAGATGCAGCCGGTTGCAGATGGACTTGGTTCGCGGCCACACGCACCAGGCCAGCGCATTGAAGAAGTCGTGCCAGTCGGCGGGCCGCGTCGGCACGGCGTCGTGGCGGGCGATGTGAGCTTCGTAAGCGGCGCCCGCCACTGGTGGCACGAAGCGCAGGCGGCGGACGTCCGCGCCGGCGGTGGTCTCGGCATACAAGACGTCGAGTTCGGCCAGGCCGGGCAGTTCCGGCGCCGGGAAACGCATCAGCAGCGGGGAGATGCCATCGAAAAGCGGACGGTGAGCCAGCGCCGCCGGTGCGTGGTCGGCACCGGCGCTCATTCGGCAGACGGCTTGATCGGCTTGGACGCGGCCTCCGCCTCGGCCTCGATGAACTCCAGCGTGTCGTTCTTGCGCGTGAAGGTGCCGACGAGCCGCCCTGGCGGCTCTTCCGGATGCTCGTCCCAGCGCTGGAACTGGCACTTCTCGGTGCCGGCCAGATACCAGTTTTTGCCCTGCTTGAGGGCCCACAGGTAGTCGCCGGCTTCGTAGACTTCCATCTTCACGGAGCCGGCGACGCCCGGCTTGATCTCGTAGCGGCGCATGCACTGCGGCATGCGCGACACGACGATGGACTGGGCCACCTCGTCGCTCCAAAACCAGCGCTGCTCACGCAGCAGGGAGATGGAGTGGTCCTTGCCATCGATGAGGAAGGCGATGCCGTCGTTCTCGCAGGCGGACAGCAGCGGAACGGCGGCGAGGATCAGCAGCGTCTTGAGGGCAGAGGTCGCGCGCATCGTCGTGTCGAGAAACTCAGAGAAGTTTCCAGTGGATCTGCTCGCCACCGCGCAGCGGCACCAGCGGGTCGCTCGGCAGATAGTCGAGGCCGGCCGGCACGTCCCAGCTTTCCTTGCTCAGCGTGATCGTGTCGGTGTTGCGCGGCAGGCGGTAGAAATCGGGGCCGTTGAAGCTGGCGAAGGCTTCCAGCTTGTCCAGCGCACCGGCCTGTTCGAAGGCTTCGGCATACAGCTCGATGCCGGCATGGGCGGTGTAGCAGCCCGCACACCCGCAAGCGGACTCCTTGGTGCTCTTGGCGTGCGGCGCCGAGTCGGTGCCGAGGAAGAACTTGTTGCTGCCCGACGTGGCGACCTTGACCAGCGCCTCCCGATGGGTCTCGCGCTTGAGAACCGGCAGGCAATAGTGATGCGGCCGGATGCCACCGGCAAAGATCGCGTTGCGGTTGAGCAGCAGGTGGTGGGCGGTGATGGTCGCCCCCACGTTGGGGCCCGCCTCGGTTACAAACTGCGCCGCGTCGGCCGTCGTGATGTGCTCGAAGACGATGCGCAGGGTCGGGTAGCGCGCTGCAAGCGGCGCCAGTACGCGATCGATAAAGACGCGCTCGCGATCAAAGATATCAACGTCAGCATGGGTCACCTCGCCATGAACACAGAGAACAATGCCCGCCTCGGCCATCCGTTCGAGCACGGGGTAGACCTTGGCGATGTCGGTGACGCCCGCGTCCGAGTTGGTCGTCGCGCCGGCCGGATAGAGCTTGGCGGCCGGGATGAAGCCGCTGGCGGCGGCCCTGTCGATCTCTTCGGGTTTAAGGCTGTCAGTGAGGTACAACGTCATCAGCGGCGCAAACTTGAGGCCGGCCGGCACCGCGGCGAGGATGCGCTCCCGGTAGGCCGCGGCCTGCTCCACGCTGGTCACCGGCGGCTTCAGGTTGGGCATGATCAGCGCCCGGCCGAAGCGGCGGGCGGTGTCGGGCACCACCACGGCCAGAGCGGCGCCGTCGCGCACGTGCAGGTGCCAGTCGTCGGGGCGGGTGAGGGTCAGGTTCGGCATGGCGAATTTCCGTCGGCAGATGACTAATTCACCATTTTAGCAGCGCACCCCGGCCGCCTGCAGCTTCAGCCACCCTTGCGCCCGGTGACCATGACCCGGGCCAGGTTCTCCCGCTGCACGATGCTCATCACTACCACGCCGGCCAGATGCACCGCCACGCAGCCCAGCAGCCCGCCGGCCAGCCCCTCGTGGAGCTCGATCAGCCAGTCGTCGCCCCAGAAGGCGTCCAGACGGGCCATCCAGCCGGTCACGCCGAGGGCGATGATCAGCGCCCACAACAGGTAGGCCATCCACTGCCCGACCGGATTGTGGCCGATGCCGGCATGGCCTTTGCCGTGCAGCAGATCGGCCAGGTGCGTGCGGATCGCCCGCCAGCCGGGCAACGGCAGGGCTGCGGTCGAACCGCCTCCTGCCAGCAGCCCATGCACGAGACGCAGCAGCACCAGCGCCACCGCCACGTAGCCGGCAAGCCGGTGAACCTCTCCGCTCTCGTTGAAGGAGTTGAACAGCACCAGCCCCGCCACGCCCCAGTGGGTCAGGCGGACGAGGCGATCCCACACGGGGCGTGGGCGCGCTTCGCGATGCACTTACTGCTCGATCTCGGCCTTCACGATGGCCAGGGTCTTGGTGTCGAAGTAGATCTCGACCTTCTTGCCTTCCTTGTTCTTGCCATAGATCTCATAGCAGGAGCCGTCGATCTTGAACTTGCGGACCTCGTACTGGGCCTCCAGGCGTGCCTTCGCCTCTGCCTCGGGAATCCATTCGGACTTGGGATGCGGCTCGCACTTGGCACCGGCAAAGGCGGCAGCCGGCAACAGGGCGATGGTGAGGGCGAACAGGGTGGAACGCATGACGGATACCTTTCGTGAGCCGGCCCGGGCCGGGGTTGAGGGAAACAGTCCGGACATTAGCATTAACGCGAATGGTTCTCAATAGCAAAACTAATCTCCATCGCCGCCCTTCCTGTCTACCTCCGGCTCATCCGGATTTCCGACCTCCCATTCAGGCTTCATCCGGAAAACCGAACGCATCCACGCCGTTCGGTATCACCATGCCATTTCGAATCAATCACTTGCAACGCCTCCTGCATGGTCGGACGGCTGGCACAGCCCGTGCAAAGAGAGGTCAGCGCGGCGCTGCTGCGCCAATAAAACAGAACATTGGAGACACCGACCATGCACGCCCCACCGAAGTTAGTCCTGACCTGCCTGCTCGCCGGCGGACTCGCCCAGTCCGCCGTCGCCCAGGAATCGCCGACACTCAAGAAGATCAAGGACAGCGGAACGATCTCCCTGGGCCACCGGGAGTCGTCCATCCCCTTCTCCTACTACGACGACAAGCAGCAGGTCGTCGGCTACAGCCAGGAGCTGATGCTCAAGGTCGTCGACGCGGTCAAGGCCAACCTCAAGCTGCCCGCCCTGCAGGTCAAGCTCACCCCCGTCACCTCCCAGAACCGCATCCCCCTCATCCAGAACGGCACCATCGACATCGAGTGCGGCTCCACCACCCATAACGCCGAGCGCGCCCGCCAGGTCGCCTTCTCCGACACCATCTTCATCATCGGCACCCGCCTGCTCACCAAGAAGGAGTCCGGCATCAAGGACTTCCCCAATCTCGCAGGCAAGAACGTCGTCACCACCGCCGGCACCACCTCCGAGCGCCTCATCCGCAAGATGAACGAGGACAAGAAGCTCGGCATGAACATCATCTCCGCCAAGGACCACGGCGAGGCCTTCCTCACCCTCGAGACCGGCCGCGCCGTCGCCTTCATGATGGACGACGCCCTCCTCTACGGCGAAATGGCCAAGGCCAAGCACCCCGCCGACTGGGTCGTCACCGGCACGCCGCAGAGCTTCGAGGCCTACGGCTGCATGCTCAGGAAGGACGACCCCGGCTTCAAGAAGGTCGTCGACGCCGCCCTCGCCAAGGCCATGACTTCCGGCGAGGCCGAAGCCATCTACAAGAAGTGGTTCACCCAGCCCATCCCGCCCAAGGGCCTGAACCTCAACTTCCCGCTCTCCGACGCCATGCAGAAGCTTTACCAGGCCCCCAACGACAAGGCTTTTGAATGAGCCCCGCCGCCCACCCCGCACCTGAATCCAGAAAAATGAAGAAAACGACCCGCATCACCCTGGCCACGCTTGCAGGCCTCGCCGCGCTGAATGCCCACGCCGACTCCGGCGTGGTGTTCTATGGACGCATCAACGCCACCTTCGAAAACGTCAAGGCGGAACAGGGCCCGGCCCACAACGTCGTCAATGACAACGCCTCACGGATCGGCTTTCGCGGCACCGAAGAACTGGGCGGCGGCATGGCCGCGCTCTTCCAGGTCGAAAGCCGTATCCGCGTCGACGGCAGCGACTCCACGTCCCTGGCCAGCCGCGACAGCTTCGTCGGCCTGCGCACGCCCCAGGGCACGCTGCGCCTCGGGCGCACCCTCGGCCCGGCGTACTACGCGCTCTACGACTACATCAGCATGCACAACCACGACTCGGGCTATTCCGCCGATGCGCTGCTGTCGCCGGCCGTCAGCGGCAACTCCACCGCCGCGGGTGGGCGCATGAACAACACCGTGTGGTACACCAGCCCGACCATCGCCGGCTTCACCTTCGAGGCCGACTACGCGCTGCTGGACGAGGCCCCCGTAACCACCGGCACCAAGCGCACGCCCCACCACCTCGGCCTGGTCGGCAGCTACGACCAAGGTCCCCTGCACGCCGCCATCACCTACGTGTCCGCCCAGAACACCAAGGACCTGGATGGCAGCGACGCCGTCCGCCTCAACAACGACCGCGCGATCACTGCCGGCGGCAGCTACAACTTCGGCCCCCTCGTACTCGGCGCGCTGTTTGAACGCTCCCGGCGCGACACCCTCACCGACACGGTCAGCCGCAACTACTACCGGGTCGCCCTGATGGCCCCGGTGGGCGCCCACGAATTCCACCTCAACGTCGGCGTGGCCGGCGACTACAGCGGCACCCACGACACCGCCGGCAAGCAATACACCGTGGCCTACAACTACAACCTGTCCAAGCGCAGCAAGCTCTACGCTTATTACACCCGGATCGACAACGACCGCGCGCAAACCGTCGGTGGAGGCGGCGCGTACAGCTTCCTCGGCACCGCCGCCGGGCTGGACAACCGCTCGATCGCCGCCGGCATCCGCCACAACTTCTGATCGCCCAAACCCTCATCCCCAGGAGACCCACCATGACCCGTCTGCTCACCCGCTCGTTCGTCCTGTCGTCCGTCCTCGCCGCCAGCCTGGCCGGCGCCTTTCCCGCCGCCTACGCCGACGGCAAACCGCATGTGGTGATCCTCGCCACCGGCGGCACCATTGCCGGCGCCGGCGCCAGCGTCGCCAACAGCGCCACCTACCAGGCCGCCAAGGTCCCGGTGGACAAGCTCATCGCCGGCGTGCCTGAGCTCGCCAACGTCGCCGAGGTCCGCGGCGAGCAGGTCTTCCAGATCGCCTCCGAGAGCTTCACCAACGACAACCTGCTGACCCTCGGCAAGCGCGTCGCGGCCCTCGCCCGCCAGCCGGACGTGGACGGCATCGTGATCACCCACGGCACCGACACCCTGGAAGAAACCGCCTACTTCCTGAACTTGGTGCTGAAGACCGACAAGCCGGTGGTGGTGGTCGGCTCCATGCGGCCTGGCACCGCCATGTCCGCCGACGGCATGCTCAACCTCTACAACGCGGTCGCCGTCGCCGCGGCCAAGGACGCTGCCGGCAAGGGTGTGCTGGTCACCATGAACGACGAGATCCACACCGGCCGCGACGTGAGCAAGGCGGTCAACATCAAGACCGAAGCCTTCAAGAGCCCGTGGGGTCCGCTGGGCATGATCGTCGAGGGCAAGACCTACTGGTTCCGTGCCCCCGCCAAACGCCACACCACCGGCACCGAGTTCGACATCGACAAGCTCGACAAGCTGGCCCCGGTGGACATCGCCTACGGCTACGGCAACGCCACACCCACCGCCTACAGGGCCTTCGCCGAAGGCGGTGCCCGCGCCGTCATCCACGCCGGCACCGGCAACGGGTCGGTCAGCAGCGCCGTCGTGCCGGCCCTGCAGGAACTGCGCAGCAAAGGCGTGCAGATCATCCGCTCGTCCCGCGTCGTCGGCGGCGGCTTCGTGCTGCGCAATGCCGAGCAGCCCGACGACAAGTACGACTGGGTCGTCGCCCACGACCTCAACCCGCAGAAGGCGCGCATCCTCGCCTCCGTGGCTCTGACCAAGACCCAGGACAGCAAGGAGCTGCAGCGGATGTTCATGGAGTACTGAGCGAAGACGCCCGGGGGAGCAACGCCTCCCCCGCCATAGCGGCAAGGGCGCTGCGGGGGTTGTATCCTTGAGCAGGAACGCCTCCGTTCGTCCGCCGCCGCCCCCGGCAGACGGGCGCTGGCCCCAATCCAGCCCCCGTTCCGCCCCCACCCACGGAAGCACACCGACACGCGATGACCGACTCACCTCCGGCCCCGGCCCCGGCCCCTCAGCAGAAGCTGCCGCCTTCGCGCACCGTGTCGCCGAACCCGCTGATCGTCGCCGCCTTCCTGCTGGTCATCGGCCTGATCGGTATCGGTGGCTACCGGGCCAGCGAATACCAGGGCATGCAGACCCTGCGCACCGACGCTGGCCATCGGCTGGACCTGTTCGCCGCCGCCGTGGACGGCATCGTCAATCGCTACGCCCACATCCCGGCCACCATCCAGCTCAACGAGGAAGTCCTCAACGTAATGCGCAGCCCCCGCAGCCCGGCCAGCGTACACGCCGCCAACCGCTTCCTGCAGCAGCTCAACGAGCACATCGGCAGCATCGCAATCTTCGTGGTGGATCAGCGCGGCATCGTGCTCGCCTCCAGCAACTGGAACCACCCGAGCGAGAACTTCGTCGGCGAAGACCTGTCCTTCCGCAGCTATTTCGCCGAAGGCCTTGCCGGACGCGTCGGGCGCCACTTCGCCATCGGCACCACCCGCGGCGAACCGGGCTACTTCGTGTCCACGCCGATCCGCGACGGTGAGCGGGTGGTTGGTGTGGCCGTCATCAAGATCAGCCTCGGGCAGCTCGACCAGGCCTGGGAACTGCTGGGCGCGCCGGCCCTGATCGCCGACGGCAACGGCGTGGTGATCCTGTCTTCCGTACCCGAATGGCGCTACACCGCCCTCAAGCCACTCCCCCTCGACACCCGGGTGGACGTCAAGATGAGCCGCCTCTACAACGAAGGGCCGATCGGCGACTTCCCGGTACGCATCGAGGAGGACTCGAGCCCGGAAGGCCAGGTCGTGCATATGTCGATTCAAGGCGCCCGCTCCAAGCCGCACCCCGGCTTCGCCGGCAGCTACCTGGTGCATGGGCGCGGCCTGCAGGACGTAGGCTGGCGCCTGCTGATCTTCTCCGACCTGCGCCCGGTGCGCACCCAGGCCCTCGGCCACGGCGCGCTGGCCGCGGTGGCCACCGGCTTCGTGCTGTTGCTGCTCCTCGTGCTGGCCCAGCGTCGGCGCATCGTGCGCCAGAAGCTGGAGGCCAAGGAGCTGCTCGAACAGGCCAACGCCCAGCTCGAGAGCAAGGTGGCCCGCCGCACCCGCGCGCTGACCGACACCAACGCCCGTCTGCGCAAGGAAGTGGCCGAACGCCAGCAGGCCGAGCAGACCCTGCGCGCCGCCCAGGACGAGCTGGTGCAGGCCGCCAAGCTGGCGGTGCTCGGTCAGCTGGCTGCCGGCATCACCCACGAGCTGGCCCAGCCGCTGGGCGCCATGCGCACCCTGTCGGGCAACGCCGTCGAATTCATGAAGCGCGGCAACCTGCCGACCGTCGAGCAGAACCTGACCATCATCGCCCGCCTGGCCGACCAGATGGGGCGCATCATCACCCCGCTGAAGACCTTCGCCCGCAAGTCGCCAGCGGTGCCCGCCGCCACCGACCTGGCCCATGCGGTCAGCGCCGCGCTGTTCCTGCTCGATCAGCGCCTCACCAAGGCCGGCGTCACCGTCATCAACCATTGCGAACCCGGCCAGGCCATCGCCTGGTGCGACCAGAACCGCCTCGAACAGGTACTCATCAACCTGATCCGCAACGCCGGCGACGCAATGGCCGACAGCGAACGCAAGGAACTCATCATCGAGGCCCAGGCCCGCAACGACGGCGACCTGGAACTCGTCATCGCCGACAGCGGCTGTGGCCTGCCCGACGGCGCCGCGCTGTTCGAACCCTTCTTCACCACCAAGCCGGCCGGCGAGGGCCTGGGCCTCGGTCTGGCCATTTCCCGCGACATCGTCCGCGAGTTCGGCGGCGACCTGCGCGCCGAGAACCGCCCGGAAGGTGGCGCCCGCTTCATCCTGCAACTCCCCGCTGCTCCGAAAGAACCGTCATGACCCCCGAACTCCGCGTACTCATCATCGAAGACGACCCCGACGTACGCCTCGGCTGCGAGCAGGCCATGATGCTCGCCGACATCCCGGTGGAAGGCGTCGGCTCCGCCGAGGAAGGCCTGGCGCGCCTGTCCGCCGGCTTTCCCGGCATCGTCGTCACCGACATGCGCCTGCCCAAGGCCGACGGCATGGAAGTGCTGCGCCGCTGCCAGTCCATGGACGCCGACCTGCCGGTGATCATCATCACCGGCCACGGCGACGTGACCCTCGCCGTCGAGGCCATGCGCAACGGCGCCTACGACTTCATCCAGAAACCCTTCTCGCCGGAACTGCTGGTGGACGTGGTGCGCCGCGCCCTCGACAAGCGCGGGCTGACCCTCGAAGTGCTCGACCTGCGCCGCCGCCTGGCACAACGCGACGGCATCGAGACCAAGCTGATCGGCCGCTCGCCGCAGATGGCGCGGGTGCGCCAACTGATCAGCGACGTGGCCGGCACCAGCGTGGACGTACTGGTGCGCGGCGAGACCGGCACCGGCAAGGAGCTCATCGCCCAGTGCCTGCACGAACTCTCGCCGCGCAAGAGCGGCCCCTTCGTGGCCCTCAACTGCGGCGGCCTGCCCGACAACCTGCTCGACAGCGAACTCTTCGGCCACGAGGCCGGTGCCTTCACCGGCGCCCAGAAACGCCGCATCGGCAAGATCGAGTATGCCAACAAGGGCACCCTCTTCCTCGACGAACTGGAAAGCATGCCGCTGGGCGTGCAGATCAAGCTGCTGCGCGTGCTGCAGGAGCGCGTCGTGGAGCGCCTCGGCTCCAACCAGCTGCAGCCGGTGGACTGCCGGGTGGTCGCCGCCACCAAGGACGACCTCAAGGAACGCGCCGAACGCCAGACCTTCCGCGCCGACCTCTACTACCGCCTCAACGTGGTCACCATCGATCTGCCGCCGCTGCGCGAACGCCGCGAGGACATCCCGCTGCTGCTCGAACACTTCCTGCTGCAAGCCGCCCACCGCCATGAACGTCCGCTGCCCACCGTACCGCCCGAACAGATGCGCCGCCTGATGGCCCATACCTGGCCCGGCAACGTGCGCGAACTACGCAACGTGGCCGACTGCGTGGTCCTCGGCGTCGGCAAGGACGTCCTCGGCGGCGCCCCCGGCGACGCACCGCCGGCGTCGCTGGCCGAATCGGTGGAAAGCTTCGAGCGCAGCCTGATCGCCGCCGAGCTGCGCCGCCAGGGCGGCAGCCTGGCACGCAGCGCCGAGGCCCTGCGCGTCCCCAAGACCACGCTGCACGACAAGATCCGCAAGTACGGCCTGCAGGGCGGCGACAGCTGAGCCCCCTGGGCTGGGCGTAGCCCAGCCCTCCCCCCGCGGGGAACAAGAAAACCTGGGGCGGCCCGGCGTTTCCTTGAGAGGCACCACACCGGCCCGGTGCTGCGACATCGTGTCGCAGGGCCGGGCCGGCGCCCTCGGCTAAGCTCTGCCGCGTTCTGCTTGGCCAGCCGGCCGTGGCAACCGTGAGCGCGCCCCATGAAAAGATACCTCTGCACCCTGCTGGCCGCCGTGCTGGCCCCTGCCGCCCATGCCTCCTGCGGCTCGTCCTTCTGCACGGTGGACACCAACTGGGATACCCAGGGCCTCTCCAGCGCCGACGGCCTACGCCTCGACGCGCGCTACTCCTACGCCAAGGCCAACACCCTGCGCGCCGGCCATTCCCGCATCGCAGCGGCCACCCCCAGCGGCAGCGACGAGGAGATCGAGAACCAGCGCAGCCTCAACCGGCTCCTCAACCTCGACGCCGAATACACTTTCAATGCGCGCTGGAGCGCCACGCTCAGCCTGCCGGTGGTGATGCGCGACCACCGCCACACCTTCGACTCGTCGCTCGACGGCCCCTTCACCCAGTCGGCCAGCTTCCACGAGATCGGCGACATGCGGGTCGTCGGCCGCTATCGCCTCGATCCGGGCAACCCGTTCTCCGGCGTCGGCCTGCGCTTCGGCCTCAAGCTGCCGACCGGCTCCACCAACAAGATCATGAGCCCCCCCGACCCGGCCGATCCGGGCACGCCTTACGCACTGGAGCGTTCCGCCCAGCCGGGCAGCGGCAGCACCGACGCCATCCTCGGCGCCTACTACTTCCAGACCCTGCCGGGCACCGGCTGGGGCTGGTTCGCCAGCGCCCAGCTGCAGACCGCCCTGGCCACCCGCAGCGACTACCGCCCGGGCACCGAGGTCAAGCTCGACCTGGGTACCCACTACGAGCTGGCACCGAGGCTTACCGGCCTGCTGCAGCTCAATGCCCTGCACCGTCCGCGGGACGGCGGCGCCGCCGCCAACCCGGCGTCGGGCGGCCACGCCTTCTACCTCAGCCCCGGCCTCAGCTACGCCGTCGCGCCGCACACCCAGATCTATGGACTGCTGCAGCTGGCCGTCAGCCAGTACGCCAAGACCGACCCGCTGGATCCGCAGGCCGGCCAGCTGACCGCGCCGCGCAGCTTCACCGTCGGCTTCAGCCAGCGCTTCTGAGCCGGGCAGCCCCCGTCACACCGCCAGCCCTCCGCACCCAATGCGGGGAATTCGTCACTCGCCCACCCCTCAGCAGGTCATAAGCCAAGCCCCGAACGCCCTCCATACTCACGCCATTTTCATATAAGAAAGGCATGAAGATGCTGAACACATGGAGACGAGGGCTGCTCGGCGGATGTCTGCTGGCGCTCATTCTGGGTCTTTCGGCGAGCCGCCCGGCGCAGGCCGAAGCGGTGGTGATCGGCCAGAGCGTGCCGCTCAGCGGCGTGCTGGCCAGCACCGGCAAGGCGATGGCGCTCGGCGTGCGGATCGCCATCGATGCCGCCAACGCGGCCGGCGGGGTCGGTGGCCGTACCCTCACCCACGTGGTCAAGGACGACGGCTACCAGACCGCCGAAACCGTGCGCCTGACCCACGAACTGATCAACCGCGACAAGGCGGTGGCGCTGATCGGCTACGCCGGCACCGGCAACATCGCCGAACTGCTCAAGCATGGCGTGCTGGCCGACGGCAACATCGCGCTGATCGCCCCCTATACCGGCGGCGAGCCGCTGCGCTCGCCCTACAACCCGTGGATCTTCCACATCCGCGCCAGCTACGGCGACGAGACCGAGGCGATGGTGCGCCAGTTCGTCGCCTCCGGTCTGCAGCGCATCGCGGTGTTCTACCAGAACGACCCCTTCGGCCAGGCCGGCCTGGCCGGTGTCGAGCGGGCGCTGGAGAAGCACAAGCTGAAGATCGTCAGCAAGGGCAGTTACGAGAAGAACACCGAGGACGTCGCCGCCGCCGTGCGCGACATCGCCGCCGGCTCACCGCAGGCGGTGATCATGATCGGCGTGGTCCGGCCGACCGCCGCCTTCGTGAAGGCCTACCAGCCAGTCAGCCCCGGCACCCAGCTGTTCAGCATCTCGGTGGTGAATGGCCGCGAGCTGCACCAGCTGGCCGGCGGCGACGCGGCGCGCGGCGTCGGCATCACCCAGGTCATGCCCTCGCCGTTCAGCGGCGTGACGCGCATCGCGCGGGACTACAACGCCGCGCTGCAGCGCTTCGCGCCGGGCGAGGAGCCGTCCTACACGAGCTTCGAGGAATACGTCGGCGCCCGCGTGCTGATCGAGGCGATCCGCCGCACCAAGGGCACGCCAACCCCGGCCACGGTGATGCAGGCCCTCGAAAGCCTGGACATGGATCTCGGCGGCTTCCGCGTGCGCTTTGGCCAGGGCAACCGCATCGGCTCCCAGCGCGTCGAAGTCACCCTGCTCGGCCGCGACGGCCAGCACCTGCGCTGAAAACCAGGCAGCGCCTCGCAAGGAAACGTCGGGCCGCCCCAGGTTTCCTTGCCCCTTGGGGGCGCCCAGCGGCTCAGCTGTCGCGCAGTTCCAGCGCCCGCTCGTACAGCGCGTTCTTCGACGCCCCGGTGATCGCCGCGGCCAGCTTGGCCGCCTGCTTCACCGGCAGCTCGGCGAGCAGCAGGCCGAGCACCCGCTCGGCCTCCGGCGACAAGCCTTCACTGGCCGGCGCCGCCGACACCAGCAGCACGAACTCGCCGCGGGCGCGGTTGGCGTCGGCAGCCAGCCAGGCCGGCGCGTCGGCCAGCGGCATGCGCACGATCTGCTCGAACATCTTGGTCAGTTCGCGGGCGACGACGATCTGGCGCGTCGGCTCGAGCGTCGCAGCCAGGTCGTCCAGCGTCTCGGCGATGCGATGCGGCGCCTCGTAGAACACCAGCGTGCCCGGCACGCCGCGCAGGCTGTCCAGCGCCGTCTTGCGGGCCGCCGACTTGGTCGGCAGGAAGCCATGGAAATGGAAATGCCCGTCGGCGAGGCCGGAGGCCGACAGTGCCGCAATGGCCGCACAGGCGCCGGGCACCGGCACCACCGGGAAACCGGCGTCCTGCACCCGCGCCACCGCCCGTGCGCCGGGGTCGGACACCGCCGGCGTGCCGGCGTCGGTGATCAGCGCCACCTGCTTGCCCTCCTCCAGCATACGGATCACCAATCCCGCGGCCTCCTGCTCGTTGTGCTCGTGCAGCGCGACCAGCCGCGTGCGGATGTCGAAGGCATCGAGCAGGCGCTGGCTGTGGCGGGTATCCTCGGCGGCCACCGCATCCACCGCCTTCAGTACGGCCAGCGCACGCAGGCTCATGTCCTGCAGATTACCCAAGGGCGTGGCCACCACATACAATGACGGCGTCTTATTCAGCGGAGAGGCGGACGATGCGTCGGAAAGGGCAGGATGCATGGCAGGACTGGGGACAGGAGGCGGGGGACGCAGATTGTGGGCGTGCCACCCCGCCGATGCAAGCCGAACACCTGCGCCGCGGCGCAGCGGCCGAAGCACTGGCCGCTGCCCATCTGGAAAAACACGGGCTGACGATCCTGGCCCGCAACGTGCGCTGCCGCGGCGGCGAGGTGGACCTGATCGCCATCGACCGGACCAGCGTGGTCTTCGTCGAGGTGCGCCTGCGCAGCAGCAGCCGCTTCGGCGGCGCAGCGGCGAGCATCACCGCAGCCAAGCGCCAGCGCGTGATCCTCGCCGCCCGCTACTGGCTGAACGGTGCCGGCCGGCGTTACGCCAACCAGCCCTGCCGCTTCGACGCGGTGCTGCTCGAACGCCTCGACAGCGACGGCATCGAATGGATACAGGGCGCTTTCGATGCGTATTAAGCGCGTCCTGCTGGCCCTGCTGCTCGGCTGTGGCATGCTCCCGCCAGCGACAGCGCAGCAGGTCCGCATCCTCGTGCAGAGTTCGCCGCTGGCCGGCTTCCAGTACTACGGCGGCAAGATCCTGTGGGACGAGATGCACGAAGGCGATACGCTGACGCTGATCCGCGAACCCGATAACCCCCACGACCGCTTCGCGGTGCGCGTGGAATGGCGCGGCCAGAAACTCGGCTACCTGCCCCGCGCCGAGAACCAGGCAGTGGCCGAGGAGATGGACCGCGGCAGCGCCATCGGCGGCCGCATCGGCAAGCTGGCGAAGGATCCCAATCCCTGGAAGCGGCTGCGCGTGGACGTGCTGGTCGGTTTGTAAGCGGATTTCTCGCTTCCGGCTGGCCGACCGGCGCAAATGCTAGAATCGCGGCCAACTTTCCCGGAGTCAAAGATGGATCTCGTCGCCCGTATCGCGCAGCAATTTACCGACAGCGCCCAGACCAAGCTGGCCGCCCTCGAGTTCATGGCCGAGCCCATCGCCGCGGCCATCGAAACGATGACCCACAGCCTGATGAACAACGGCAAGATCCTGGCCT
Organism: Zoogloea sp. GDB6; assembly: GCF_056724105.1. Taxonomy (NCBI): domain Bacteria; kingdom Pseudomonadati; phylum Pseudomonadota; class Betaproteobacteria; order Rhodocyclales; family Zoogloeaceae; genus Zoogloea; species Zoogloea sp. GDB6. The sequence goes on from NZ_CM161497.1 coordinate 4,184,285, forward strand.
GCGGCAACGGCGGTTCGGCCGCCGACGCCCAGCACTTCGCCGCCGAGCTGCTGAACCGCTTCGAGATGGAACGCCCGCCGCTGGCCGGCCTGGCGCTGACCACCGACAGCTCGACGCTGACCTCCATCGCCAACGACTACGACTACAACCAGATCTTCTCCAAGCAGGTGCGCGCCCTCGGTCAGCCCGGTGACGTACTGCTGGCGATCTCCACCAGCGGCAACTCGCCCAACGTGATCGAGGCCATCCACGCGGCCCATGAGCGCGAAATGCTCGTGGTAGCCCTCACCGGCAAGGGCGGCGGCCAGATGGCTGAACTTCTCGGCCCCGGCGACATCCATCTGTGCGTCCCGGCCGACCGCACCGCGCGCATCCAGGAAGTCCACCTGGTCACCCTGCATTGCCTGTGCGACGGCATCGATTGCCTTTTCCTCGGAGTGGAAGAATGAGCTTTGCCCGCAAGCCCCTGGCCTGGACCGCACTGGTCCTCGGTACCCTGGCTGCAGCCCAGGGTTGCATCCCGGTCATCGTCGGTGGCACCGGCATGGCTGTTGCCATGGTTTCCGACCGGCGCAGTTCCGGTGCCTACGTGGAAGACGAGAGCATCGAGTGGAAGAGCGTCAAGCGCATCGAAGATGCCCTCGGCGACAAGGTCCACGTCAACGTCACCGCCTTCAACCGCAAGCTGCTGCTGACCGGTGAAGCCTTCAACGAGGCCAGCCGCGACGAGGCCGGACGCATTGCTGCCGCCGTCGAGAACGTCAAGGAAGTGGTCAATGAGTTGCGCGTGGCCCCCACCAGCACCCTGTCGGCGCGCAGCAACGACAGCTACATCAGCTCTCAGGTAAAAGCCCGCTTCGTGCCCCAGAAGGACTTCCGCGTGCAACAGGTCAAGGTGGTGACCGAAGCCTCCACGGTCTATCTGATGGGCCTCGTCACGCAGAGGGAGGGTAGCGCCGCTACCGAAGTCGCGCGCACCACCAGCGGCGTGCAGAAGGTCGTGCGGGTCTTCGAATACATCAGCGAGGACGAGGCCAAGCGCCTCGACAACACCACCGGCAACAACAACGAATCGGGCAAGTAAGCCGAACGCGCCGCCCGTTCATTGCCAAAAGGCCCTGCCGGAGTCCGGCAGGGCCTTTGCATTTGAGCGCGCGATCAGTAACGGCGCAACCTTCAGCCCTGCGCACAGGGCTGCAGGCCGGCGGTGGTCATCTCCCGCTTTTCGAGGCTGCGCAACAGCACCAGCAACAACGTGCCCACCGCCATCACCGCCGCCGCCAGGTACACACCCGCCGTATAGCTGCCGACCGCTGTAGCCAGCCAGCCGGTAACAGCCGGGCCGAGGATCTGCGCGGCGCCGTAGGAGAGCGTCATCTTGCCCATCATCTTGGCCGGACGGGTCGGGTAGTAGCGGCCGGCCATCGTCAGCACCAGGCTCACCATGCCGATGAAGGTGGCGCCGAACAGCAGCGCCCCGACGAGCGCCGCGGCCAACCCGCCCACCGTGACCGGCAGCACGATGCCGACGATCTGCAGCAGCGCCGCGCCGATCAGCGCGTTCAGCTCGCCGGTGCGGCGCGCCACCAGATCCCACAGGATGCAGGCCGGCGCGGCCGCCACGCCTATCGCCAGGAACACCAGCGAACCCTTGCCAGCGAGGCCCGGCAGACGGTCCACGATGGCGACGATGAAGGTCGCGCTGACCACGTAGCCGATGCCGGCGCAGAAATAGGCTGCCATGAACAGGCGCAGGAAGCCCGCCGTCGGCGGCCGGTCCGCCATCTGTGCGGCGCTGTGGCTGGCCGGGTTGCGCCCCGGCGACGGCAGCCAGCGCAAGGCCGGCACCAGCAGCACGGCACCGAAGACGGTCAGCGCCAACCATTGCTGGCGCCAGTCCAGCCACTGGCTCATCAGCGCCACCGCCGCTGCGCAGGCGGTGATGCCGATGCCGATACCAGCGAAATGGATGCCCAGCTCGCTGCGGTGATTATGGCGGATCAGCCAGTTGAGGATCAGCCCGGTACCGAACAGCATGCCCGCCGCGCTGGCCAGGCCGGCAACGAAGCGCGACAGCGCCCACACCAACGGATCGGTGGTCAGCCCCATCACCGCGGTACTCGCCACTGCCAACACCATGCCGATGCGGTACAGGCGGTCCTTCAGGACCAGATCGCCGATCAGCGACGCGAGCAGCGCGCCGCTCAGGTAGCCGGCGTAATTGACCGCCGCCAGCAGGCCCCCTTCGGCCACGCCCAGCCCGGCCTGCTGCTGCATCAGCGGCAACAGCGGTGTGTAGGCGAAACGGGCGACGCCCAGCGCCAGCACCAGGCTGAAGATGCCGGCACCGAGCACGCGGAAACGTTCGGCAGCAGAACTGTGTTCGCTCATGGCAGCAGCCTCCTTACGGTTGGAGGGGACACGATAAACAGGCTAAACTATCTCATCAAATGATTTATTAAGAACGCTCAATTCTCTTATGGAGATATGAATATGGAACTCGTCGCGCTGCGTACTTTTCAGGCAGTGGTCGAGGAAGGCGGCATCCTCGCCGCCTCCCGCAAGCTGAACACCGTCCAGTCCAACGTGACGGGCCGCATCCGCCGGCTGGAGGAGGAGCTCGGCACCGAGCTGTTCCACCGCAAGGGCCGCGGGCTGGAGCTGGCGCCGTCGGGGCGGGTGCTCCTCGACTACGCCCGCCGCATGCTGCTGCTCGAGCGGGAAACCAGCGCCGCCGTCCGCCAGGTCGGCGAGAGCGCCGGCGAGCTGCGCATCGGCGCAATGGAAACCTTCGCCGCGGTGCACCTGCCCCGCGCGCTGAAGGCCGTGCGAGCCCGCCATCCGCGCGTCGAACTGCGGGTCAGCACCGACACCAGCGCCGCGCTGATCGACCGTCTGCTCGACCACAAGCTCGACTGCGCCTTCATCGGCGGGCCGGTGATCCATCCGGACCTGGCCTTCGATGAGCTGGTGATGGAGGAACTGGTGCAGGTCTGTGCAGCCGGCGCCGACCCGGTGCTGCAGCCGGTGATCCTGTTCCGCGAGGGCTGCGCCTACCGCACCCGCGCACTGGCCTGGCAACGGGCCAGCGGCCACGCGGTGGCCGACGCGATGGAGTTCGGCACGCTGGAAGGCATCCTCGGCTGCGTGTCGGTGGGGCTCGGGTGGACCCTGCTGCCACGCCGGGTGGTGGAACAGTCTCAGCACCGGGCCGACCTGACTATCCGTGAAGTACCGCCCCAGATCAGCCATGTACAGACCGGCGTCGCCTACCTGCGCGCTGCGCCGCCGATGGCCGCGATCAAGACCCTCGCCGACGCCGTGGCCACGCTGGCCAACGGCAATACCGAAGCCTCAGCCCAAGTCTGAGGCCCGCTGGCGCACTACCAGTTCGGCGTAGCCAGTCTGCAGGTCGGGCTCGCGCTGGAAATCCCAGCCGGGCAGGCGCATCAGCAGGATTTCAGCGGTCGTGCGCACGACGCAGCCGTAGCCCAGGTGCCCGCCGATCACGGTGCCGGAGGCCGTCGCCACCGCCCCGTGCAGGTGGGAACCGTTGGCGGCGATGGAGCCACTGAGGCTCAGCAGCTCGATGTCGCCCTCCAGCGCCCACAACTCGTCCGCGCCGGCCAGGCGCAGATGCGCACCGCTCAGGCCGCCGATGCCCGCCAGCACGAAGGCCGCCGAACCGCCCTCGGCGAACAGCGCGCACTCCAGCGCGCGGCGCAAATCCTGGCCAGGAGTCAGGCGAATCGGTTGTGCGTCCATGCTGTTCTCCACGCCGAACCGGGACTCAATCCGCCGGGCCGGCCTCGCTCATGAAACGCCGGCGCTCGGCATCCTTGTCGATATGGCTGGCCAGCGCCCGGCACAGGGTTGCCACGCTGTTGGCAGTGCGGGATTCGCGGCGCACCAGCACCCTGGCCATCGGCCCGATGTAGCGGGCGAAGATCTGCTCGACCCGGGCCAGATCGGCCTCTGGAATCACGCTGACCGCCCCGGCCGCCGCCGACACGCTGGCCGAGCTGCGCGCAGCCGTGCCAAGCACGCTGCGCGACGAAGCGGCCCCCGACACGGCCCCGGACGCCGCCACCACGCTGGACAGAAAAGCGCTGCGCGGCGCCGGATCGGGAATCATCGCCGCCAGCAACTCATGCAGCCCCGACAGATTCTCGGCCCGCGGCAGGGTCTTGCGGACCAGGATCTTCGCCATCGGCCCGATGTGCAGCGCCAGGATGCGCTCGGCCGCTTCGATGGCCACCGGGCTCAGGTCGCCCCCCACCGCCGCCTGGCGGATCGACAGGTCGGCCACACGCGCGCTGGCGAGCAGGCTGACCCCGCTGTAGGCGTAAAGCTCATGGTCGCGGGCCTGGGGATCGCGGCGCACGCCGATGTGCCGGAAGTAGTCGCCAGCGTTCTTCTTAAGCTGGTAAATGACCTCGTAGTAGGCCCGCGCCACCAGCACCTGGCCGGGGCTGGAGAAGCGCATCACCCGGAAAGCCGTGGTGATGCCGTCACCGAGGATGCGTGAGCGCCCGTTGGGATCGGGCGCAACCCGCACCGGGCCGAGGTTGATGCCCATATGCACACCGATCCCGGCGCCCGCCGCGGCATCCCCCAGCTGCACCGCGGTACGCAGCGCATCCTCCGGATCACCGACGTAGCAGACCGCGCAGCCTTCCTTGGTATTGACCGCCAGCCGCGTGGTAGGCGGCACCGGCGCGATGGCCTGGGTGAGCATCTGCACCAGGCGCGAGCGCCCTTCCCGCTGGGCCGCCTCGTCGCTGGCCGCCACGGCCACATCGGCGAACAGCACCGCACCGATGAAGGTGCGTGCCTCCGACGCCGACAGCCCGAGGGGCAGCGGCGCTTCCACCGGTGGTTCGGACGCCTCGCCGCCGGTCGGCGGCGCCAGACAGGCCCGACGGAAATCCGCCACCTGGCGCGGGCGCTTGTCCTCATCCGGGTTGAGCGCCCAGTCGATGGCCTTCAGCATACCGGCGCCGAAGGCATCCGCATTGCCGATGTCAGCCGCCTTCGGCATGGCATCCTCGCGCAGGCGCGCGAAGGCCTCCATCGGCAGCTTGCCGGTGACCATCCAGTACATGACGCCGGCCAGCGCATAGAGGTCGGTCCACGGCCCCTGCTTGCCGTGGCGATGGTACTGCTCGGCCGGCGCGAAGCCCGGCGTCACCACCGCGGTGAGGGTCTGGTCGATGCCATCCAGCTCCAGCCGGCGGGCCGATCCGAAATCGAGCAGCACCGGCGAACCGTCGGCGCGGATGTAGATGTTGCCGGGCTTGATGTCCCGGTGCAGGAAACCCGCCGCGTGGATCGCCTCCAGCCCGTCGAGCAGCGGCCGCACGATGCGCACCAGGCTCGCCCGGTCGAGGGGCAGGCGCCCCACCAGCCAGCGCTGCAGCGGCTGACCGGTCTCGTATTCCATCACCATGTAGGCGGTATCGTTGCCGCGGAAATAACGCAGTACCCGCACGATGCCCGGATGGTGGAAACTGGCCAGCGCCCGTGACTCGAGCAGGAAGCGCTGCAGGCCCCACTCGAAGCCCTTGGCCGCCTCGCTGGAGCGCGGCCGTACGGCAAGGCCGTCACGCCGCACGGCGAGATCCTTGGGCAGGTACTCCTTGATCGCCACCTGGCAGTCCAGGTGGGTGTCACGGGCCAGGTAGGTAATCCCGAAGCCGCCCCCGCCGAGCACCCGCTCGATGCGGTACTCGTTGATGACATAGCCGGACGGCAGGGCTAGCAGGTCATCCTGGCCTGGCCCGGACGGAAGGTTCTCGTCGCTCACGATGAGAGACGAATCAGGCGTCGATCATCTGCATCGCCTTCTCGAGGCTGCGACGCATGCGGTTGAAGGAACTGGCCAACACCGACACTTCGTCGCTCCCCCCCTCCGGGAACTCCGGCTGGTTGAAGTCGCCGGTGCTGATCTTGTCCGCCGCGTCCGACATGCGCGACACCGGGCGGATGATCAGCCACGACAGCATCAGGTTGAGCACCGCGAAGACCGCCACGAAAACCGCCGCCAGGGACATCATGAAGGTGCGGAAAGCCTGCGCGGCGTTGTCCAGCGGCACCGACATCGGCACCGACACCACCTGGGCGCCGACCACCTCGTTGAGCTTCCAGCCGAAGCCGTTGGCGCTGCCATACACCTTGATCATGCTCGACGGCGCCGCCTCCGGCGAGCTGTGACAGGGCAGACAGGCCGCCGTCTCGATGCGGATCGGATGCGCCACGTACAGCGCGGGGCCGGTGGGGGTGTCGCGCTGGCCGGTGATCTCCTTGCTGTCCGGCGTGTTGCGGAAGGTGTTGACGAGGTCGGCCTCCCAGTCCGCCGCCCGGTCGCGCGGGTTGGTCGGATTGAGGGTGGCTTCCTTGTAGGCGTAGTTGGGGTACTTCTTGTGCAGCTCGTTGAGGGTTTCGGTGGCCGCATAGGCGGGCACCGTCTGCGGCAGGAACTGCTTGTCCATCAGCGGGGTGAGGTGTGGCTTGACCTGGCCAACCGTATAGCCGCGGATCGCCAGCGCCGCCTCCATGACCAACCGCGCCTCGCCGAGCACCTGCTCGCGGGCGTGGCGGTACAGCAGATCGTGGGAAATGTAGCCAGCCACCCCGAATCCAGCCAGAAACACTGCCAGTAGCACCAGGTTGAACTTCAGTCGCAATCCCATGGGAATCTCCAAAAATGGCCCATGGGCCGAAAGGGCTATCATTTTTGCACATTGCGAAGTCATATTGCAGACCGTCAGCATTGCGCCACCCGTCATTTCGAGCCGTGGGGCAACCTGCGCTCTCCACGCAACCTGCCCCACGGCACCGACTTCACTCCCTTTACGCATGGACGCAAGAATATCGTCATGCTTCCGCAACCAGCAGCGGCGATCCTCCCTGGCTTTCCTTCGCCCGCCTGGTGTTCCATGTCTTCCACGACCTATTCCCGCCTCGAAGTGGCCACCGGCTGCCTGCTGGCCAGCCTGTTCCTGCACGGCTGCGGCAGCAGCAACCACGACAGCCAGAATGTACCCACCGGCACCAAGGCCACGCTGGCCCTGCTGGAAACCACCGATCTGCACACCAACGTGGTCAGCTATGACTACTTCAAGCTCGCCGAAGACAAATCCCTCGGTTTCGAGCGCACCGCCACACTGATCACCCAGGCCCGCCAGGAATTCCCCAACACCCTGCTGCTCGACAACGGCGACACCATCCAGGGCACCGCGTTGTCCGATTACCAGGCGCTGGTCAACCCGGTGTCCTGCAGCCAGCCGCTGGCCATCTACAAGGTGATGAACGCCGCCGGCTTCGAAGGCGGCGGCATCGGCAACCACGAGTTCAACTATGGCCTGCCCTTCCTGAGCCAGGTCACCGGCAACCGCTTCAACGTGGACGGCCTGGCCGACCCGGCCGCCCAGCCGACCTGCAAGGGCCCGAGCTTTCCGCAGGTGCTGGCCAACGTGAACAGCGTCAAGACCAACGCCCCGCTGTTCCAGCCCTACACCATCATCAACAAGACCGTCACCGCCACCGGCCCGGACGGCAAGCCGGTGACCGGCATCGTCAAGGTCGGCATCATCGGCTTCACGCCCCCCACCATCATGAGCTGGGACAAGCGCTGGCTGGACGGCAAGGTGTATACGGTCGGCGTCAAGGAAGCCGCCGAGAAGTACATCCCCGAAATGCGCGCCAAGGGCGCCGACCTGGTGGTGGTCATCTCCCACGGGGGCCTCGACGACAGCGCCTACTCGCCGACGATGGAGAACGGCAGCTACCACCTGTCCAAGGTAGCCGGCGTGGACGCCATGCTGATCGGCCACTCCCACCAGATCTTCCCCAACGCCACCAGTACCGTCGCCCAGTTCAACCTGCCCGGCGTGGACAAGGCAGGTGGCACCGTGAACGGCGTGCCGACGGTGATGGCCAACTACTGGGGCAAGCACCTGGGCGTCATCAAGTTCGACCTCACCTACGACGGCAAGACCTGGACCATCGACAAGACCAAGACCATCGTGCAGGCCCGCTCCACGCAGAACGCCGACAAGAGCTACGTAGCCGTCGACCCGACCGTTGCCGCCGCCATCGCGACCGAGCACCAAGCCACCATCGACTACGTGAAGACGCCGATCGGCAGCACCGACTTCGAGATGTCCAGCTACTTCGCCGACGTCGGCGATCCCGGCGCCATCGAGCTGGTGAACCAGGCCCAGGCCGACTACGTGGCCAAATACGTGGCCGCCAACCTGCCCCAGTACGCCGCGCTGCCGGTGCTGTCGGTCAGCGCCCCATTCAAGAGCGGCTTCGCCGGCGGCACCGACTACACGGACGTGCAGCAGGGCAACCTGGCCATCAACAACGCCGCGGACCTCTACCTGTACCCCAACACCATCTACGCGGTGAAGGTCACCGGCGCCGACATCAAGAACTGGCTGGAGACCGCCGCCAAGCGCTTCAACCAGATCGACCCGGCGAGCACCGTCCAGCAGGAACTGGTCAGCAGCTTCCCCGGCTACAACTTCGACATGTTCACCAGCGCCGACATCCGCTACGAGATCGACGTGACCAAACCGGTCGGCAGCCGCATCGTCAACCTCAAGTACAAGGGTGTAGCCATCGACCCGGCCAAGGAGTTCATCGTCGCCACCAACAACTACCGGGCCAGCGGCGGCGGCAGCTTCCCCGGCCTCGACGGCAGCAAGACCATCTACGCGTCGCCGGATGCCAACCGCGACGTGCTGATCCAGTACATCAAGACGGCGAAGACGATCACCCGCGCCGCCAACGGTTCGGACCGCAGCTGGCGCTTCACGCCGGTGACAACCGCTGGCCAGGTGATCTTCCATTCGGCGCCGGGCAAGCTGCCCCTCACCCAGGCCGCCGGCCTGACCGGTATCACCCAGCTGCAGGCCGACGACGGCAGCGGCAAGAGCCTCGCCCTGTATGCGATTGACCTTTCGAAGTAAGCCCCGCCAAGGGCGCCTCGCCGCCGCCCTGCTGGCCGGGGCGGCGGCCCTGGGCGGCATCGCCTGGGCCAGCCGCGCGCCGGCCCCGACGGCGGCGGAGCTGACCCAGCTGCAGATCCTCGCCGGCCCTGGCCGGCAGGATGCTGCGCTGGCCCGCCTGACAAACCTGGCCGAAGGTGGAACGGCCGACGCCCGCCGCACGCTAGGCCTGGCCCTGCTGAGCCGTGGCGACCAGGACGGGAAAGGGCTGCGGTCGCTGCGCCGGGCCGCTGAGGACGGCGACGTGGAGGCCCGCTTCCAGCTCGGCAAGCTGTACTCGGCCGGCGCCGCCGGGGTTTCCACCGACGCGGCGCGCGCCTTCGCCTGGCTCTCGGCGGCCGGCAAGGCCGGCCATGCCGGCGCGGCCTATTACCTGGGCATCGCGTGGCGGGATGGCTACGGGGTGAAGACGGATCACGCCGAAGCGGCCCGCTGGCTGCGCCGGGCTGCCGACGCCGGCATCGCCGCCGCCCAGTTCCTCCTCGCCAACGCCTACCGGGAAGGCGACGGCGTTCCCAGCAACGACGCCGAAGCAGTGCGCCTGTACACCGCCGCCGCTGAGCAGGACCACCCGGAAGCCTGCCAGACCCTGGCCATGGCCTACCTCAACGGCGAACTGGGTCTGCAACGGGACGAGGAAGAAGGCCGCCACTATCTGATGGAAGCAGCCCACGCCCTCAAGCACCCGGCCCTCAAACCCTGAGCAGCCCCTGTGACGGAGGGCGAATCCCTCGCTCTCCGTCACCTTCTCCGTCAAGAAGCCGCCCCCGCCATCAACCTGTCCGCCGCCGGCGGGCACACCTTTTTCTTTGCCCGTCGATCCCCCGCTGCAGCAGGGGCACCACACGACGGCGTACGGTGTAATCTGTCGCCCGCCTTGCACCCACGCACACGCGTGGATGAGGCCCCGCCCGCGAGCACCAGCTTGCGACAGGTCAATATCGGCGGGAGCCAGACCCGGACAATGGACCGGCGACCGCAAGCAGCACATTCCCGATCAACAAAAAAGAAAGAGCCCGGCCGTGTCCTCCGAACACTCCCGAAAGCCCCTCGCCCCCATCGTCATCAGTGCCATCGGCGTCGTCTTCGGCGACATCGGCACCAGCCCGCTGTATGCCCTCAAGGAAATCTTCAACGGGCATCACCCCATCCCGGTCACGCCGGACAACATCCTCGGCGTGCTGTCGCTGGTGTTCTGGTCGATCATGGCGCTGGTCACCGTCAAGTACGTCAGCGTGATCATGCGCGCCGACAACCGTGGCGAAGGCGGTTCCCTTGCGCTGCTGTCGCTGATCACCGAGAACTCCCGCCACCGCGGCGTGACCTGGGCCGTATCCCTTCTCGGCATCTTCGCCGCGGCACTGTTCTACGGCGACAGCATGATCACGCCGGCCATCTCGGTGTTGTCTGCCGTGGAAGGGCTGGAGATCGTCTCGCCGGACTTCACCCGCTATGTGATACCACTGACGCTGGTGATCCTGACCGTGCTGTTCTTCATCCAGAAGCGCGGCACCGGCACCGTCGGCATGTTCTTCGGGCCGGTCATGATCGGGTGGTTCGCCACCCTTGGCCTGCTCGGCATCCTCGAGATCAGCCGCCACCCGGCGGTGCTGACCGCCCTCAATCCGGCCTACGCGGTCGGCTTCATCACCCATCATCCATCCCTGGCCTTCCTGGCCCTGGGCTCGGTGGTGCTGTCGGTGACCGGGGGCGAGGCGCTGTATACCGACATGGGCCACTTCGGCCGCTTTCCGATCCGCCTGGCCTGGTTCGGCTTCGTGCTGCCGGCCCTGGTGCTCAACTACTTCGGCCAGGGCGCCCTGCTGCTCAACGAACCGGCCGCCATCGAAAGTCCCTTCTTCCACCTGGGTCCCAACTGGGCCACGATCCCGCTGGTCATCCTGGCTACGCTGGCCACCGTGATCGCCTCCCAGGCGGTCATATCCGGCGCCTTCTCGGTGGCCCGCCAGGCCGTGCAGATGGGTTTCCTGCCACGCATGCTGATCGTCCATACGTCGGGCGCCGAAGCGGGCCAGATCTACGTCCCCTTCACCAACTGGACCCTCTACCTGGCCGTCGTGGCGCTGGTCCTCGGCTTCAAGAACTCGTCCAACCTGGCTGCCGCCTACGGCATCGCGGTCACCGGCACGATGCTCATCGACACCGTGCTGGTGGCCTTCGTGATGGTCCTGCTGTGGCGCTGGCACCCATTGGTAGTGGCGCTGGTGGCCGGCGCTTTCCTCGCGGTCGACATCGCCTTCTTCGCCGCCAATGCCCTCAAGATCCCGGAAGGCGGCTGGTTCCCGATCGCCGCCGGCCTGGTCTCCTTCACCGTGCTGACCACCTGGCGTCGTGGCCGCCGGCTGGTGCGGCGCGAACTCGCCAAGCAGGGCATCCCGATGTCGATCTTCCTCGACACCCTGTGCGACGTGCACCGCGTGAATGGCACCGCGGTCTTCATGACCAGCTCGAAGGAAGGCGTGCCGGCCGCGCTGCTGCACAACCTGAAGCACAACCAGATACTGCATGAACGGGTCGCCCTGGTGACCGTCGAAACCGCCGACACGCCGCACGTGAACGAGATGGAGCGCATCTACCTGCACCGCATGAACAAGAGCTTCCTGCGCATCGTGATCCGCTACGGCTTCATGGAGGATCCAGACGTACCGCAGGCCCTGCAATGCTGCAAGCGCTACGGCGAATCCTTCGACATGATGGAGACGACCTTCTACGTGTCCCGCGAAACCGTCATCCCGAGCGTGCTCGGCCGCCGCATCAACCCGTGGCGCGCCCGCCTGTTCGCCTTCATGTCGAAGAACGCCACCAGCGCGACGGACTTTTTCAAGATCCCCAACAACCGCGTCGTCGAGCTGGGCACCCAGCTGGTGATCTAGCGGCGAGAGGTGGTACGGACGGCCGTCAGCGGCCGTCCGCCACGATCTGCGCCAGGCGCCGCAGGGCCGCGTCGATCCGCGGCGAGAAGGGAAAGCCGCAGCTGATGCGCAGGAAATGATCGAAACGCGTGGAGTTGGAGAACATCGCCCCCGGCGCCACGCGGATGCCCTCCGCCAGCGCGGCTTCGAAAACCGTCTGCGACGAACGCCCCTCCGGCATCTCCACCCATAACAGCATGCCGCCCCGCGGCATGTTGAGGCGCGTACCCGCCGGGAAATGGCTGGCGATGGCTTCGGCCATCGACGCCCGCTGGGCCTTGAGCAGCCGCCGTAGCCGGGCCAGGTGCCGATCGAAGGCGTGGCTCCCCATGAACTCGCCGAGGGCGATCTGCGCCAGAGCGTCGTTGGGTCGGCTCTGGGCGTGCTTGAGCATGCGCACCCGCGCCTGCCAGCGCCCGCTGATCATCCAGCCGATCCGCATGCCGGGCGCCAGCGTCTTGTGCAGCGAGCCGCAGTAGATCACGTTGCCGGTCCGGTCCCAGGCCTTGCAACTCTTCAACGGCAGGCCGTCATCCCCGAGGGCGCCATAGATGTCGTCCTCCACCAGCGCGACCCCGTGGGCTTCGCACAGGGCTACCAGGCGGGCCTTCTCGGTGTCCGGCATGACTGAACCGAGGGGGTTCTGGAAATTCGGCACCACCACCACCGCACGGATCCGCTCATGGGTCCGGAAGGCCAGCTCGAGGGCCTCCACCGACAGGCCGCGGCTCGGGCTGGTGGGAATCTCCAGCGTCCGCAAGCCCAGGCTCTCGATGACCTGCAGCAGGCCGAAATAGGTCGGCGACTCCACCGCAACCACGTCACCGGGCTGGGCAACGGCCCGCAGGGCCAGGTTGATCGCCTCGGTACATCCGTGGGTGACGAGGATCTCGTCCGCCGTCGGCTGCATGCCGGCCGCCAAGGCGCGCTGCGCCAACACCTTGCGGAAGCCGGGATCGCCCTGTGGCGGAACCGGGCTGACCAGCACCTCGGGATGCCTCCGCAGGGCACGCAGCGCGGCGTTCTTCAGCGCCTCCTGAGGGTAGGCCTCAGGCGCACCGAAGGCCAGCGCCAGGTTGGTATGCACCGGGAAACGCTCGCACTTGGTCACGAAATCCGACACCCGGTCGTGGATGCCGCTGAAGGACGCCGGATCGGGCAGCGCCTGCCGCAGGTCCGGTTCGCGTACCGGTTGCAGTTGCGCGTGACGCTGGTGTAGCACGAAGTAGCCGGAACGGGCCCGCGCCTCCAGCAAGCCTTCATCCTCCAGGCTGCGGCAAGCCTGCAGGGCCGTGCTCAGGCTGACCTGGTGGGTCCGCGTGAGGGTGCGCAGGGAAGGCATGCGCGCTCCCGGCGCCAGCACGCCGGCACGGATCGCGCGCCGGTAGTGGCCGGCGACGCGGGCATACAGCAGGTCTTCGAATTCGGCGTTCTCCATCGCCCGATGATCTCCGATCGGAACGCACCGACACAGGCACAGATCGGCACAACACGCACCATAACAGTCCATCGGCAGCACCGCTGTACCGGCACAGAAAGTCAGGCCCTGTGTCTGTCGGTGCAAACCTCCGATCCGTAGGCTGGAGCCATTCCTCACCGCCAGGAGTCGCCACGATGCCAGCCCCCATTTCCGCCATCCGCAGCCTGCGCTTTCATACCGGGGAAACGCGCCTGCTCCAGCTCGACGCCGGCACCCGCTTGATCGTCCAGGACGGCCGGCTGGCTTGCACGCCGCCGCCGCGCTGGCTCGGCGAACAGCTTTGGCACGCCTCGCAGATCCTCGAACCCGGCGTTCCGCTGCAACTGGAGGAAGGCGGCTGGACCAGCTTGCGGGCGGCCAGTGACGGCACCCTGTTGATCGCGCCGCCCCCCGCCGGCGACAGCCTCCTGGCCGCCGTGCTGACCCGCCTGCGCCGGCTGCGCCAGCTCGAACTGGACTGGCTGCGTCGCGAACGCCAACTGCTGCAGCGGCTGCTGGGCACACCGGAATCACCCGCAGGGCTACAGGCCATCCCCCCGCGAGATGAGGTGGAAGTAGACCCGGTCCGGCAGCCAGCGCAACACCTTCATGATCCGCGTGAAGCGGTGCGGGAAATGGATCTCGAAGGTGCCGCCAGCGAAGCCGTGGATGATGCGCCGGGCGGCGTCCTCGGCCGAGATCAGCGTTGCCGTCTCCGGGTCGTTCCTGGCGCCCAGCGGTGTGGCGACGAAGCCGGGATTGATCAGGAAGACCGACACACCCCGTGGTGCGAGGTCGAGATAGAGGATTTCGGCAAAGTTGATCAGCGCCGCCTTGCTCGGCCCGTAGGCCAGCGCCTGGGGTAGCCCCCGGTAGCCGGCCACGCCGCCGAAAATGGCGATGGCGCCGGCGCCCTGGCGGATCAACTGGGGCACCACCGCGGCAACGCCGTCCATCACGCCCAGCAGGTTGGTGTGCACGGTCTGGCGGGCGGAGTCGGTGGTCAGGTCCCAGGCCCGTAGCGGGGTGTAGGTTCCGGCGCTGATGATGACCAGATCGACGCCGCCCCAGCTATCGAGGATGTCCAGCATGGCCGGCGTGAAGGCGCCGGCATCGGTCACGTCGAGGGGCAGGACCAGCGCGTCGTGCAGTTCCGCCGCCAGCTGGCGCAGGCGCGGCGCATTGCGCGCCGACAGGGCCAGCCGCGCGCCGCGCCGGTCCAGCTCCAGTGCCAGCGCCGCCCCGATGCCCCTGGATGCACCGATGATCCACACCCGCCGGCCCCGCCAGTCGGTGATGGGCGTATTCGTCGGACCGAACCAGGTCATCGCGGCTCCCGCTTCCGGTGGCCCACAGACCACCGTCCGCAAGCGCGGATCGGCCGCCACCTCTTTTCAGCGTAGCGCACCGACGCGGGCTCCGCTGCCCGCGCCCCAGTGATCAGGGACGTTCGGCGAGGGCCCGCTCGACGGCGGTGACGAAGGTCTTGCTGTCCGGTGCGGTCGAACTCGGGAAACTGAGCACCTTCTGGCCGCTGCGGTCGATCAGGTATTTATGGAAATTCCACTTCGGCTTCTCGCCGGTGATGGAGGCCAGCTGCTTGTAGAGCGGATTGGTGGCGCTGCCCACCACGTCCGACTTGCCCAGCATCGGGAACTTGACGCCGTAGGTCAGCCGGCAGAAATCGGCGATCTCCTTGTTACTGCCTGGCTCTTGGCCGCCAAAGTCGTTGGACGGGAAGCCGAGCACCACCAGGCCCTGGTCCTTATATTTGGCGTACATCTTCTCGAGGCCATCGTACTGGCCGGTGAAGCCGCAATAGCTGGCGGTGTTGACCACCAGCACCACCTTGCCCCGGTACTGGCACAGAGGCTGCGGAGATTCGTCCTGCAGGCGCGGGAAGGTGTAGTTGAGCAGCGCCGGGCAGGCCTGCCCGGCCTCCTGGGCCGGTGGCGCTGCTGGCACCACCTTGGCCGCGGGTTCCGTCGCCGCCACCGGCAACGCCAGGCCCAGCAGCGCGCTCAGCACGACGCGGGATAGGACTGCATTCATTCGTATCTCCAGTCTGATCATTCCAGCGGAAGCCCCGTGCTCCCAACCGATAGCCGGTGGACCCGCCCCGCCGGCACGGAGTTCGCCCCCCTCCCCGCGACGACTCGCCCCTAAGCGTAGCCGGGTGCCGGCTGGATGCGCCGGCGCGGCACCTTGTCCATCGACCAGTTGTCGCGCCCCCAGGCCCACACCGCCGCCAGGCCCGACGCGGCCAGGTCGGCCGGCGGGCACTGGCCGAGAAAGGCCAGCACCTCCACCAGCAGCCGGGCCGGCTCGGCCTCGTCCACCGCACGGGCAAGGGTCTGCTTGGAGAGCTTCTCGCCGGCGGCGTTGCAGGCCACCGGGAGATGGGCGTAGACCGGCACCGGAAAGTCCAGCAGGCGCTGCAGCAGGATCTGGCGACAGGTCGAGTCAAGCAGGTCGGCGCCGCGGACCACCTCGGTGATGCCCGCCTCGGCGTCATCCACCACCACGGCCAGCTGGTAGGCGAACAGGCCATCGGCGCGCAGCAGCACGAAGTCCCCCACGTCAGCGGCGACATCCTCGGCGATGGTCCCCTGCACGCGGTCGTCGAAGCTCACCGTGCCGGGCTCCACGCGCAGGCGGTAGGCCCGCGCCGCACGGCCTGGCGGCAGGCCATCGCGGCAGGTGCCGGGATAGCGCCGCGTGCCGTCCCGGGCCAGCGCCGAATCGGCCATCTCCTTGCGGGTGCACGCACAGCCGAAGATCCGGCCCGCCGCCTGCAGGCGCGCGAAAGCATCCCGGTAGGCGGCGCCGCGGGCGCTCTGCCAGACCACCGGACCATCCCATTCGAAGCCGAAGCGCTCCAGCGTGCGCAGGATGCCTTCGGCGGCACCGGGCACACAGCGCGGCGTATCGACATCCTCGATGCGCAGCAGCCACTGCCCGCCCTGGCTGCGCGCCGACAGGCAGCTGCCGAGGGCCGCCACCAGGGACCCGAAATGCAGCGGGCCGCTCGGCGACGGGGCGAAGCGGCCGACCACCAGCCCACGCCCCGCATCCGCCTCAAGACTCATGCGCGCGCTCCATCAAAAGCGCCCCGGCGCCACGAAATGCAAATCCAAACACATATCTTATGACTTTTGGCATATTCCTCCGACCGCCCGGTGCCGGGATAATCCCGGATTCCTGCGCAGGCCCATCACCCGCCATTGTCGCAGCCCCCGACAGCCGCGCGAAACCCATGCGCGTCAAAGCCCAGTGCAACTGCCACGTTCCCATCCCTCGCATGAAGTCAGGCTGCATTCTTCCACCCAATCCGTCCTTACTGCTGGCGCCTGCCGACAGCAACCGGCGCAATTGGGCCCGCTTCCGCGTCCACGTCATCTCCCAACTGGCCTGTATCCTGGCCGTCGCCGCCCTGTGGCCGCAGCTGTCCCAGCCCTACCCGCTGCTGGCCTGGTGGCTGGGCACCGGCAGCATCCAGCTACTGCTGGCCACCCAACCCCTGCGCCGGCGCAGCAGCGCCGCCCAGGCCGACGACCGCGCACTGCAGACCTACCTGGCCAGCGTCGGCGCCCTTCTTGCGGGGGCCGCCTGGGGCACCCTGTCCTTGCTCGGCCCCTACGAATCCAGCCCCCACGCCCAGCTGACGCTGTTCCTCATCCTCGGCGGAGTGATCGTCGCAGGGGCCGGCGTACTGGCGCGCAGCCGCGGCACCTACGCGATCTTCACCGGCGCCGCCCTGCTCCCGCTGTTCATCCAGACCCTCGCCAGCCCGCCGCCGGCCCTGCCGCTGGCTGGGCTGTGGCTGGGCGTCTTCGCGCTGCTCGCGGTGGCCATCAATGACCTGCTGCACGGCAGCCTGCGCGCCACGCAGCTGCCGGATGGCGAACACTGGCGCCGCCACCAGACCATGCTCGACCACGCCAGCGAGGCCATCGTGCTATCCCACGGCGGTCGGGTGGCACACAGCAACCAGCGCTTTGCCGAACTCATCCACGACGGCCCCGGCAACATCGCCGGCCGCCGCCTGGCCTCCTGGCTGGCCGACCGTCGCGAATGGCGGCGCCATGCCCGTGCCGCCGCCAGCGCCTTCCTGCGTGGCCAGCCCTACCGGGAATCCGCTCGCCTGCGCCGCGGCGACGGCAGCGTCTTCTGGGCCGACATCGCCGCCCAGGCGGTGGATCCGGGCCCGACGCCGCGACAGGTGGTGTGGATCGTCAGCGACATCAGCGAACGGGTCGGCGCAACAGCCCGCCAGCAACTGGCCAGCGCCCAGCTGCACGACCTGCTCGGCCACAGCGCCGACTGGTACTGGCAGACCGACACCCAGCACCGCCTGACCCGCATCACCCGCCACGGCGCCGACGACGACCACCTGGCGGACAGCATCGGCCGCCACTGGTGGCATTTCCACCGGGCCGACGGCGTACCCGCCGGCCAGGCCGCCACGCTGCGCGCCTTCGAGAATCGCCACGGCTTTCGCAACCTGCTCCTCGAAGTCCCTGACGACGAGCGTCAGCCCCGCTGGCTCAGCATCTGCGGCATGCCTCGCGTCAATGAACACGGCGCCTTCATTGGCCACCACGGCATCGCGCTGGACGTCACCGAACAGGTGCGTGGCAACGAGCGGGTGCGCCACCTCGCCTACCACGATGCCCTCACCGGCCTGCCCAACCGGCGCCTGCTCACCGATCGGCTGCGCCAGGCAATCACCCGCGCTCAGCGCCAGCACGGTCAGGTCGGCGTGGTGCTGGTGGATCTCAACGACTTCAAGGGCGTGGATGAATTCGACGGCCAGGCCGCCGGCGACCGCCAGTTGCTCGACACCGCCAGCCGCCTGCGTGCCTGCGTGCGGGCCTGCGACACGGTGGCCCGCCTGGACGACAACGACTTCGTGATCCTGCTCGCCGAGCTGGAGCGCCCAGCCGATGCCGACCAGGTCGCCGCCAAGGTGCTGGCCGCCCTCGACCGCCCCTTCGGTGACAGTACCCCCTACACGCTGCTCGGCACGCACGTCGGCATTGCCATCTTCCCGCAGGACGCCGACGACGCCGACGGCCTGCTGGCGCTGGCCGATGCGCGCGCGCTGCGGGCCCGCCAACTCGGCGGCCCACGCATCGCCCACGCCTGAAAGCGGCCCCGTGGCCGTGGCCGCCGCTACAATGGGGCGACGCCCTCACGCCAACCCGCGGCTCCACCGATGAACACCCCCTCCTGCCCCCTCCCCGCCGCCGACAGCGAATACACCTGGCCCACCACCCGTCAGACCGCGGTGCTGCGCGTGGATGGCGACCAGGCCCGCAGCGACATCGACGAAGTCATCGAGGAAGTGCCGGTGGCGCTGGTCTTCAACGGCATCTCCCACGCCGTGCTGCTGGCCACGCCGTCCGACCTGGACGACCTGGCCCTCGGCTTCAGCCTCAGCGAAGGCATCCTGGCCACCCGCGGCGAGCTCTACGACAGCGAGCAGCACCCGCATCCGAAGGGCATCGAGCTGCGCCTGCAGATCGCCTCCGAACGCTTCGTGGCCCTCAAGGAACGCCGCCGCAACCTGGCCGGCCGCACCGGCTGCGGCCTGTGCGGGCTGGAGAGCCTCGACGCCCTCGCCCGCCCAGTTGCGCCGCTGCCGCCCGGCGAGCCGGTTCCCGCCGCCGCCATCGGCCACGGCCTGGCAGAACTGCCCGGCTGGCAGCGCCTGCGTCACGCCACCGGCGCCGTGCATGCCGCCGCGTGGATGGATCGGGGCGGGCGCATCCACGCGCTGCGCGAGGACGTCGGCCGCCACAACGCCCTCGACAAGCTGCTCGGCCACCTGGCCCGCCAGGGGCGGCCCACGGAGGACGGTTTCGTGCTGGTCTCCAGCCGTGCCAGCTACGAGATGGTGCAAAAAGTCGCTGCCGTCGGCATCCGCACGCTGGTCGCCGTCTCGGCGCCCACCGCGCTGGCGATCCGCCTCGCCACCGACACCGGCGTCACGCTGGCCGGCTTCGCCCGCGACCGCCGGCTGGTGGTGTACAGCCACCCGCAAGGCATCGCGCCGTAAGGCGCGCGCTCACACGTAACGCAGGCGCCGGCTGCGCTCCAGGCGCTCGGCGAATCTCGGGAAATCCAGCCCGGTGCGCGCACGCAAAGCCTTGGCCTGGTTGGCGATGTCCCGCCAGCGGGGGGCGAAGGACGGCGCGCGGAAGGCCAGCACGATGTCGTTGCCATCGGGGATCGCCATCGTCAGCAGGCGGTCGTCGAAGACCTCGGCGATCATCGCCAGATGCTCCTCCCGGTCGGCCTTGTCGCCGGCCAGGTTGGCGACCATCACACCGCGCCCGGCCAGCGCGTCATGCACGCTCTGATAGAACTGCGTCGAACTCACCGAGCCGGACAGGCCGTGACGGTCGAAGGCGTCCATCATGATCACGTCCGGCCGTTCCTCCCAGTCGGCGCTGCGCAGCACGTGGTCGGCGCCGTCGCCTTCGATGACCTGCAGGCGCCCGTCGTCCGGCGGCAGCTCGAACTGGTCGCGGAAGGCAATCACATGGGGGTCGATCTCCACCACGGCGATCTTCGCCGAGCCGACATGCCGGTAGCAGAACTTGGCCAGCGAGCCGCCGCCGAGGCCCAGCATCAGCATCTGGCGCGGGCGTGGCAGGAACAACAGAAAGCTCATCATCGCCTGGGTGTAATCCAGCTCCAGCGCGAAAGGGTCCTTCAGACTCATCGTGCTCTGGATCAGCGACAAGGAGAAATGCAGAGTCCGCGTCGTCCCGTCGTCGATGACGAAGGGCTTGTCATAAGCGCCCGAAACCACCTGGCGCAAGATCCACTGGGTGTCGCAATCCGCCGCTTCGAGCAATCGGATGGTGTCGGAATCGGAGAAGAAGGGGCTCGGCAGGACGAGCACGGAAGCAGCATGGGACATCGGGGCAGAGCGCCGGCAAGACCGGCAGCGCAGTAGGACAGGCGTGGATTGTACGACCGTCCGCAGGTCCGTACTGTCCGACACACGCGGCACCGATCTTCACGCGCCTAAAGTAATGTTCAAGGACGCCGTATTTACCCCATCAGGATTTCCACCTTGGTGGAAATCCCATAAACAGATGAATCAGAGGGAGACGCCACGATGTCCATTCTTCAACGCCTGCAGCTTTTGGTGGGCTGCGCGATCCTCGGACTGATCGTCCTGACCGCGGTGAATTACTACGAGACGGAACGCGTCTTCGAGACCACCAGCCAGGCCAGCGCCAACGTGATCCCGAGCCTCATCCAGCTCAACGACGCGCGCCTGTGGTACAGCCGCAGCCGTCTGCGGGCCGACCGCCACGTGATGCAGGATGACCCCGCGCAGATGGAGGCCACCGAGAAGTCGATCCGCGAGGCCCAGGCCAGCACCGCGAAGGCTCTCAAGGATTACGAAGGCCTGATTACCAATTCACGGGACCGCCAGTATCTCGAGGCAGAAAAAGCCACGCTCGCCGAGTTCGACAAGCTCCTCGACGAAACCCTGGCCCTGTCCCGCACCCAACGCAAGGCCGAGGCCAGGGAACACCTGCTCAAGCATGTGCCGCTGGCGCGCAAGTTCGAAAGCCAGCTCGACGATCACTTCAAGTTCAACAAAGAGTTTGGCGAACAGGCCACCGTCGACGCCCGCGAGATCAAGGGCCGGGCCAGCACCACGGCCATCGTGGTACTCGTCGTCGCGGCCATCCTGCAAGGCCTCATCAGCGTGACGACGACCCGCTACCTCAAGCAACGCCTGTCCGACGCCAACCGGATCGCGGGGCGCATCGCCGCCGGCGACTTCACCGCCGGCAATGACAGCCACGGCCCGCGGGACGAGATCGGCAAACTACTGGAAGCGCTGCAATCCATGCGCCAGGATCTGGCCCAGACCATTCGCGAAATCATCTCTAGCTCCGAGAGCGTGGCCGGCTCCGCCGCCCAGCTATCCAGCACCGCCCAGCAG
Organism: Zoogloea sp. GDB6; assembly: GCF_056724105.1. Classification (NCBI taxonomy): domain Bacteria; kingdom Pseudomonadati; phylum Pseudomonadota; class Betaproteobacteria; order Rhodocyclales; family Zoogloeaceae; genus Zoogloea; species Zoogloea sp. GDB6. The sequence continues at coordinate 4,205,669 of NZ_CM161497.1, forward strand.
GTATCCTTCAGCTCCAGTCAGCAGTCCAGCTCGACGGCCGCCGCTGCTGCTGCCGTCGAAGAGCTGACGGTGAGCATCGATCACGTGGGCTCGGGCGCCGACGACGCCAGCCGCCAGGCCGAGGACGCCGGCAACAAGGCCGCCGCCGGCGCCCGCGGCGTGGACGACGCGACCAACCGCATCAGCCAGGTCGCCAATCAGGTGGACAGCACCGCCGAGCGCATCCAGGCCCTGTCCGAGCAGGTCCGGCAGATCGACCGCATCACTGTGGTGATCCGCGAGGTTGCCGACCAGACCAACCTGCTGGCCCTCAACGCCGCCATCGAAGCCGCCCGCGCCGGCGAACAGGGCCGCGGCTTCGCCGTGGTGGCCGACGAAGTGCGCAAGCTGGCCGAACGCACGACCAGTTCCGTGCAGGAGATCAGCCAGGTCGTCAGCGCGATCCAGCAGGGCGCGGTGGATGCCGTGAACAGCATGCAGTCCAGCCGTGAGCTGGTCGGCCAGGTGGTGATCAGCGCCCGTACCGCCGGCGAGTCGATGGGCGAGATCCAGGCCTCCACCCAGACCATGCAGGGCGCCATCGAGAGCATTTCCGACGCCCTCCACGAACAGCGCGGCGCCTCCACCGAGCTGGCCCGCAACGTGGAGAACATCGCGCAGATGTCCGAGGAGAACGCAGCAGCAGCCGCGTCCGCCGCCGATACTGCAAGCCGCCTGACCGGCGTCGCGGACCAGCTGCGCAGCAGCGTGGCCCGCTTCCGCGTCTAAGCTAGCCGGCGGCGCCTGTCGCCTCCAGCAGGCGCAGCTTGCGGTACATCGTCGCCCGCGCCACCCCCAGGCAGCGGGCGGCGGCCGACACGTTGCCGGCGCACTTCTCCATCGCCGCCCGCACCGCATCGAGCTCCACGTCGCGCAGGGACGCCTGGCCGTCCCGTGCGGCTGCGCTTGCCGCAGCCACCGGCCGGCCGGCATCCTCCAGCAACTCCTCGGGCAGATGCTGCACGTCGATCAGCGCCTCGCCGTCGGCCAGCGTCAGCGCCAGGCGCAGCACATGGCCCAGTTGGCGGATGTTGCCCGGCCAGGCATAGCCCAGCAGCAGCCGGCGGGCCGCCGCCGATAGCGGCGGACAGGGCCCGTCACCGGCCTCCCGGGCCAGCAGGCGCTCGATCAGGGCTTCCCGGTCGGCCCGCTCGCGCAGCGCCGGCAGGCTGACCCGCACGCCCTTGATGCGGTAGTACAGATCCTCCCGGAAGCCTCCGCGGGCCACCAGCTCATCCAGGCTGCGGTGGGTTGCGGCAACGATGCGCGCGTCGAAGGTGATCAGCTTGGCCCCGCCGAGGCGCGTGAAGCTGCGCTCCTGCAGCACCCGCAGCAAACGCCCCTGCAACTCCAGCGGCATGTCGCCGATCTCGTCGAGGAACAGCGTGCCGCCCCGCGCCAGCTCGAACTTGCCGGGCGCCCCGCCACGCCGGCCACCGGTGAAGGCGCCGTCCTCGTAACCGAAGAACTCCGATTCGATGAGCCCGGCCGGCAGGGACGAGCAGTTGATCGCCACGAAAGGCCCGGCCGCGCGCTCGCTGCCGTCGTGCAGGTGGCGCGCCAGCACCTCCTTGCCGGTGCCCGTTTCGCCGTTGATGAGCACCGGGATGTCGCGCTGGAAGGCACGCCGTGCGATCTGCAGCGCGCGCTCCGCCACGCCGTCCACTTCACTCGGCTCCGGCGCGGCGGGCGCCGTGACCGGCAGCGTCCCGGCCCGCTGCGCGGTTCGCGCGGCTTCCCCCAGGCAGGCCAGCAGCGACCCCTTGCGGGCCGCCTCGAAACGGGCCTCGAAGCGCAGGCCACCGTCGCTCCACACCACGCCCTGGGCCAAGCGACCAGACAGGGCCAGACTGAAAGTCTCCGGCGGGCAATCGAACAACCCCGCGAAGTCCATGCCGGCCTGCCCCTCCGCTGCCAGTTCCAGTAACTGCCGGGCCGCCCCGTTGGCGCCCAGCACCTGCCCTGTCTCAGCAAAGGCAATCACCCCTTCCAGCGGCGTACCGAGCAGGTCCGGACGGTAATGGAAACCCATCGTCAGCGCCGCGCCGAGGCCGGCCAGCATGCGGTTCTCCACCGCGCGGGCAGCGATCGCCAGCGGCTCCAGCACCGTAACCGGCCCGCCGTTGCAGTAGCGGGTGGCGTCGAGCACGCCGGCCAGATCGCCGGCCGGGTCGAAGATCGGCACCGACGCACAGGAGAAGCCGCGGATCTCGTCGAGAAAATGCTCGGCTGCGCGCACCACCACCGGCTGACGGTCCACCAGCGCACAGCCGGGGCCGCTGGTGCCGATGCTTGCCTCGCCGATCGGCCGGCCCACCTCGAAGATCCGGTCCATGTCCCGGTAGGCACTTCCGCTTCCGAACAAGGCCTTCACCACCACCCCGTCGGCGTCCGTGCACACGATCCCCCAGCCGCCGCGGGCCAGCGCCGCGCGCAGCTTCTCCATCTCCGGCAGCGCATGTTCCACCAGGCGGCGGTTGCGCTCCTCGATCCATGCCACCTGCCGGCGGGAAATCGGGCTGAACACACGCCGGTCTGCAACCTCCAGCCCCTGCCCGCGCGACCGTTCCCAAGAGCGGATCACGGCGTCGGAAACGAGGCCGGTCGGCATCCGCCCCTCGTCGAAGAAATCGCGCCGGGCCCGTTGTACCCGCGCTTCAAAAGTTGCCAGCAGCTCGCCCATGAATTGTCTCCTCGATGCGGCCAGTAACGAGTCAACCGTCAGCCGCGGATTGACTCGTTTCAAGTCAACCGCCCTTCCCGGTGTTTTCTCCGGGCGCTCCCCTGGCGGCTGCAAAGGCCTGATTCCTTGTGATTTTTACGTATCGCCCGAGGTCGGCACGGATGCTGCGAATCGATGTGTGCACCACCGGGAGTCTGCTCCGCGATCCCGCGGAAACGCGTTCCACAGTAAAGAACTTCAACAAACGAAGTCAATCAGGAGACACGATGCACCACCACCCTCACGCCCCCCGCCGCCGGCTCGCAAAGGCGCTCGCGCTGGCCTTCCTGGCCACCTTCGGCCTGACCACCAGTTCCAGTTTCGCCGAGCCTGCCAAGAGCTCCCGCGAACACATCGCCGCCGCCACCACCCGGGTGGACGAGAAGGCCGTCCGCGCCAACACCGCAACGAGCCGCGACTGGCCGACCTACGGCCTCGACTATGCCGAGACCCGCCACAGCAAGCTCACCGAGATCAACGCCGGCAACGTCAAGCAGCTCGGCCTGGCGTGGAGCTACAACCTGGAATCGACCCGCGGCGTCGAGGCCACCCCGCTGGTGGTGGACGGCATCATGTACGTGTCGGCGTCGTGGAGCGTGGTGCACGCGGTGGACGTGCGCAGCGGCAAGAAGCTGTGGACCTACGATCCCAAGGTACCCCGCGAGATCGGCTACAAAGGCTGTTGCGACGTGGTGAACCGCGGCGTGGCGCTGTACAAGGGCAAGGTCTTCGTCGGCACCTTCGATGGCCGCCTGGTCGCCCTCGATGCCGCCACCGGCAAGCCGGTGTGGGAGAAGGACACCATCGAGGACCACAGCCACTCCTACACCGTCACCGGCGCACCGCGGGTCATCAAGGGCAAGGTGATCATCGGCAACGGCGGCGCCGAATACGGCGTGCGCGGCTACCTCACCGCCTACGACGCCGAGACCGGCGAGCAGAAATGGCGCTGGTACACGGTGCCCGGCGACCCGGCCAAGCCCTTCGAGAACGAAGCCATGGCCAAGGCCGCCAAGACCTGGGACCCGGCCGGCAAGTGGTGGCTGAACGGCGGCGGCGGCACCGCCTGGAACAGCATGACCTACGATCCGGAGCTCAACCTGATGTACGTGGGCACCGGCAACGGCTCGCCGTGGAACCACCGCAAGCGCAGCCCCGGCGGCGGCGACAACCTCTACCTGGCCTCCATCGTCGCCCTCGACCCGGACACCGGCAAGTACGTCTGGCATTACCAGGAGACGCCGGGCGACAACTGGGACTACACCTCGGTGCAGGACATGATCCTCACCGACCTCGTCCTCGACGGCAAGAAGCGCAAGGTGATCCTGCACGCGCCGAAGAACGGCTTCTTCTTCGTCATCGACCGCACCAATGGCAAGTTCATCTCCGCCAAGCCCTTCACCGAGGTGAACTGGGCGACCGGCTACGACAAGAACGGCCGCCCCATCGAGACGCCTGAAGCCCGCTCCCGCGAGGCCTTCGACAGCGTCCCCGGCCCCTTCGGCGGCCACAACTGGCACGCCATGTCCTTCAACCCGAAGACCGGCCTAGCCTACTTCCCGGTGCAGAACGTGCCGCTCAACCTGGCCGAGGACAACAGCTGGTCCCACAACAACAAGCAGCCCGGCCAACCCCAGGCCGGTACCGGCTGGAACACCGGCATGCTGATCAACACCCAGCCGCCGAAGAGCAAGGCCTTCGGCCGCCTGATCGCCTGGGATCCGGTCAAGCAGAAGGAAGTGTGGCGCCAGGAATACGCCTCGCCGTGGAACGGCGGCACCCTCACCACCGCCGGCAACCTGGTCTTCGCCGGCACCGCCGACGGGCGCTTCGCGGCCTACAGCGCCGACAAGGGCGACAAGCTGTGGGAGGCCCCGATCGGCACCGGCATCATCGCCCCGCCGGTCACCTACGAGGTGGATGGCCGCCAGTACGTATCCATCGCGGTGGGCTGGGGCGGCGTGTTCGGGCTGATGCAGCGGGCCACCGACAAGCAGGACCACGGCCGCGTCTACACCTTCGCCCTCGGCGCCAACGCACCGCTGCCCCAGCCGCAGCCCTACGCCCTGGGTGAGCTGATCTCCGGCGTCAAGTACGACCCGGCCCACATCCCCGAAGGTACCAAGCTCTACGTCAGCAACTGCGTGTTCTGCCACGGTGTGCCCGGCGTCGACAAGGGCGGCAACGTTCCCAACCTGGGCTACGTGCCGGCCAAGGACATCGAGAACCTGTCCGACTTCGTCTTCAACGGCCCCTTCGTGAAGAAGGGCATGCCCGACTTCACCGGCAAGCTCAGCGCTACCGACGTGGACAAGATCAAGGCCTTCATCCAGGGCACCGCCGACGCCGTGCGGCCCAAGCCCTGAGCCGCGGCCACAGCCATGAAGCAGCGCCTGCGGCACTGACGCACCGCCTCCTCCGGAGCACCTGCTCCCTCTTGCCGCGGTCACAGCCCTCCCCTATCCGGCGGACCGCGGCCCTTTTTATTCCGCAGCACCCAAACCATAACAACCAGGAGACAAGACCATGACCACCACCCAGCGCTTCGCCCTGCGCCTGTGCGCCGCCAGCCTCCTCGCCGCCGGCCTGTCGGCGAGCCCGGCCTTCGCCGATGTGCGCCCCGATCCGGGCGACTACACCGGCCTGCCCGCCGGCACCAACCTGCTCCTCGCCTACGCCCAGTTCCCCCGCGGCGACAAGGTTTACAGCAAGGGCAACAAGGTCGTCGACAACCTGGACCTGTCGGTCAATGCCGGCATCCTGCGTTACGTGCACTTCATGAAGCTGGGCGACTACATCATCGACCCGCAGATCATCGTGCCCTTCGGCAACCAGAAGATCGGCCTGTCCGACAGCAAGACCAGCGGCCTCGGCGACGTGATCTTCGGCGCCACGCTATGGACCCTCGCCGATCTGGCCAAGGGCGAGCACCTGGGCTGGTCGGTGTTCTTCACCGCCCCCACCGGCGGCGACAAGAACCAAGGCTTCGCCCTCAGCAACAACCGCTGGGCCACCGACCTGCAGGTCGGCTACATCCGCAAGCTGTCCGACAAATGGACCATCGATCTGATCGGCGAGACCGAGTTCTACCAGGACCAGCGTGACACCAAGGCCCAGAAGGACCCGCTGCTGCAGGCCCACGGCCACCTGCGCTACCACCTCAGCGACGCCACCTACGTCGCCGCCACCTACCGCCACGCCTGGGGCGCCAAGGAGAAGCTCGACGGCGTCGAGCTGGCCGGCGCCAAGAACAACGGCACCGGGATGCTCACCTGGGCGTCCTTCGTCGACAAGCAGTGGCAGGTCCAGCTCCAGTACTCGCAAGACCTGAAGGTCGAGGAAGGGCCCAAGACCAGCGCCCTCCAGGCCCGCGTGCTGTACGTCTATTGATCGCCCCCAACAAGAAGGAGACACGCCACATGAACCGCTTCCATGGAATCGAACTGAACCCCGCCACCGCCGCATTCCTCGCCGCGCCCCGCAAGATGCTGATCGGCGGCGAGTGGGTGGACGCCCTGTCCGGCACCACGCTGCCGGTCATCGACCCGGCCAGCGGCGAGGCCTTCTGCCACGTGCCGGCCGGCGAGTCCGCCGACATCGACCGCGCCGTGCAGGCCGCCCGCCGTGCCTTCGAATCCGGCGAATGGCCGCGCCACCGCCCCGTGGACCGGGAGCGCCTGCTGCTGAAACTGGCCGACCTGCTGGAAGCCAACGCCCAGGAATTCGCCGAGTTGGAAGCCCTCGACAACGGCAAGCCGGTGACGATGGCGCGCCACGTGGACGTGGCCCTGTCGGTGGATTTCATCCGCTACATGGCCGGCTGGGCCACCAAGATCGAAGGCGCGACGATGGAGCTGTCGGCCCCGCTGGTGCGCGACCGGGAGTTCTTCGGCTTCACCCGCCGCGAGCCGGTGGGCGTGGTCGGCGCGATCATCCCGTGGAACTTCCCGCTGCTGATGGCGGTGTGGAAGGTCGCCCCGGCGCTGGCCGCCGGCTGCACGATGATCCTCAAGCCCGCCGAGGACACCCCGCTGACCGCCCTGCGCCTCGGCGAGTTGGCCCAGCAGGCCGGCTACCCGGCCGGCGTGCTCAACGTGGTCACCGGCCTGGGGCACACCGCCGGCGCCGCGCTGGCCTCCCACCCCGGTATCAACAAGGTGGCCTTCACCGGCTCGACGGAGGTCGGCAAGCTGGTCGGCAAGGCGGCGATGGAGAACATGACCCGCGTGTCGCTGGAGCTGGGCGGCAAGAGCCCGGTGATCGTCCTCGACGACGTCGATCCGGCGGTCGCCGCGGCCGGCGCCGCCCAGGCCATCTTCTTCAACCAGGGCCAGGTGTGCACCGCCGGCTCGCGCCTGTACGTGCATCGCAGCCGCTTCGACGCGGTAGTGGAGCAGCTCGCCGGCATCGCCGACGGCATGAAGATCGGCCCCGGCATCGACCCGAGCACGCAGATCGGCCCGCTGGTGTCCAAGGTGCAGCAGAACCGCGTGCTCGACTACGTGCGCAGCGGCCTGTCGGAAGGTGCCCGCGCGGCGGCCGGCGGGGCGGGCGGCGACGGCCCGGGCTGCTTCGTGAAGCCCACCGTGCTGGTGGACGTGCGCGAGGACATGCGGGTGGTGCGCGAGGAGATCTTCGGCCCGGTGGTCGTCGCCCAGCCCTTCGAGGACCTGGACGACATCGCCCGCCGCGCCAACGACACGCCCTACGGCCTCGCCGCCAGCATCTGGTCCAACGACCTGGCGCGGGTCCATCGCCTGATCCCCAAGATCCAGGCCGGCACCGTGTGGGTGAACTGCCACAACATCATCGAGAGCGTGATGCCCTTCGGCGGCTTCAAGCAGTCCGGCATCGGCCGCGAGGCCGGCCGTTCGGCGCTGGAGCTGTACACCGAACCGAAGTCGGTGATCATGATGCTGTAAAGGCCGGCGGCGCTGCCGGCCGGTAGCTCAGGCCAGCAGCGCCACCGACTTGATCTGCGCGACGACCGGCAGGCCCTCGCGCAGTTCGAGCTGGTCCTTCGACAAGCGGGTGATCCGCGCCAGCAGCGGCGTGCCACCCGCGTCCAGACGCACCAGGCACTGGGCCGGATGGGCCGCGTCGCCGAAGCCGACGATGCGCGCCGGCAGGCGGTTGACGATGCTCGACGGGTTCTCGCCGGTCAGCGCGATGCTCACGTCGCGGGCCTGGATCTTCAGGCGGGCCCGTTTCCCGACATCGAGGGCCTTGCGGGTCACCTTGATGACGCCGCCGGGGAAACCCAGGCGGGTCAGCTGGTAATCCTCGTCGTGGCCGACGACCTGGGTGTCCACCAGCACCGCCGCGTCCTCGTCGAGGGCCAGCGGCAAGTCCAGACGGGCCAGCAGTTCGTCGGTCGGCCCGCTGGCCACCACCCGGCCCTGCTCCAGCAGCACCATGTGATCAGCCAGCCGCGCCACCTCGTCCGGCGAGTGGCTGACGTACAGGATCGGCGTCGCCAACTCGTCGTGCAGGCGCTCGAGATAGGGCAGGATCTCCTGCTTGCGCCGGCTGTCCAGCGCCGCCAGCGGCTCATCCATCAGCAACAGCTGCGGACTGGTCAGCAGCGCGCGGGCGATCGCCACCCGCTGGCGCTCGCCGCCGGACAAGGCCGCCGTGCCGCGATCGAGCAGATGGCCGATGCCCAGCAGTTCGACCGCCGCCTCCCAGCCAACCTTGCGCTCCGCCGCGGCGATGCGCTTCCGGCCGAACTCCAGGTTGGCGCGCACCGACAGGTGGGCGAACAGGCTGGCCTCCTGGAACACGTAGCCGAGGGCGCGCTTGTGGGTCGGCAGGAAGACCCGCTGCGCGTCGTCCTGCCAGCACTCGCCGTTGATCTTCACGCGCCCGGCCGGCCGCGCCAGCCCGGCCACGCAGCGCAGCAGGGAGGTCTTGCCCGAGCCCGAAACTCCGAACAGCGCGGTCACGCCGCGGCCGGGCAGGTTCAGGTCCGCCTCGAGGGTGAAATCCGCCAGCGGCAAGCGGCACTGCAGCTGGATGCCGGCCTCGCTCATCGCCCGCCCCCCAGCCCGTTGCGCCCGCCGACGGCGTAGAGCCCCAGCAGCACGATGAAGGAAAAGGCCAGCAGGCCGGCAGCGAGGCCATGGGCCTGGCCGTATTCCATCGCTTCCACGTGGTTGTAGATCTGCATCGAGATGACCCGCGTCTTGTCCGGGATGTTGCCGCCGATCATCAGCACCACGCCGAACTCGCCGACGGTGTGCGCAAAGCCGAGGATGGCTGCGGTGATGAAACCCGGCCGGGCCAGCGGCAGCGTTACGGTGAAGAAGGTGACCAGCGGCGAGGCGCGCAGCGTCGCCGCGACCTCCAGCGGGCGGTCGCCCATCGCCATGAAGGCGTTCTGGATAGGCTGCACGACGAACGGCAGCGAATAAATGATCGAGGCCACAACCAGGCCGGTGAAGGTGAACGGCAGGCGCCCGAGGCCGAGGGCCTCGGTGAAGCGCCCCACCGCCCCCTGCGGCCCCATCAGCACCAGCAGGTAGAAACCCAGCACCGTCGGCGGCAGCACGATAGGGAGTGACACCACCGCCCCGATCACGCCGCGCAGGCGCGACCGGGTGCGGGCCAGCCACCAGGCGATGGGGGTCCCTATGATCAGCAACAACACCGTGACGAGGGTGGACAGCTCGAGGGTCAGGCGAACCGCCGACCAGTCTTCCGGTGTCAATTCCATCGCTCAACCATCGATCAGAGTTCGTACCCGTAGGACTTGATGATCGCCGCCGCGGCCGGCGACTTCAGGAAGGCGGTCAGCGCAGTGACGGCCGCCTGGCCCTTGCCCTTGTTCAGCACCACCGCATCCTGGCGGATCTGGCTGTAATACTTGGACGGCACCAGCCAGTAGGAACCCCCGTCGATCAGCTTGCCGTCCTTGTGGATCTGCGAATAGGCGATGAAACCCAGCTCGGCGCTGCCCGACGAGACGAACTGCTGGGCCTGGCCGATGCTCTCGGCGAGGACGATCTTCGGCTGCAGGCTGTCGGCCAGGCCGAGAGCCTTGAGGGTTTCCATCGCGGCCAGGCCGTAGGGCGCCAGCTTGGGATTGGCGACGGACAGGTGCTCGAACTTGGCTGCCTTCAGCACCTCGCCCTTGTCGTCCACCACGCCGGCCTTCGGCGACCACAGCACCAGCTTGCCGATCGCGTAGGTGAAGCTGCTGCCCGCCACACCGTCGCCTTCCTTGACGAGCTTGGCCGGCGTTTCGTCGTCGGCCGCCAGCAGCACCTGGAAGGGCGCACCGGACTTGATCTGGGCGTAGAACTTGCCCGTCGAGCCGAACACCAACTGGGCCTTGTGGCCGGTGGCCTTTTCAAACTCGGCGGCGATCTTCTGCATCGGCGCGGTGAAGTTGGCGGCCACCGCCACCGACACCTCTTCAGCCTGGGCCAGCAGGGAAGAACCGGCGAGGACGGCGAACAGCGCGAGCGAACGGAAGGAAGGTTTCATCGAAGGACTCCGGTCAGGTTGAAATTCAGTCGAAGATGGCGAGGATCACCGACGTGGCCTGGAAGACCGCACAGGCCGGCGTGCCGATGGCGAGGCCGAGGTTGTCGATGCTGTCGTGGGTCACCACCGAGGTGACGGTGCGGCCGCCGGGCAAGGTGATCGTCACTTCCGAGCTCACCGGCCCTTCGTGGATGCGGCTGACTTCGCCCCACAGGTGGTTGCGGGCGGTGGTGCGCGCCTGCGGATCGGTGATCAGCAGCACCGATGGCGCCTTGACGAAGGCATGCACGTCCTGGCCGATACCCAGCTCCAGCGTCTCGGCGCTCTCGCGGGTGATCACCGCGACGATTTCGTTGGCATCGTCGAGACGCACCCGCACCTCGAAGCTCACCTCGCCTTCGCGCAGGCCGCTGATCGTGCCGGCAAACTGGTTGCGCGCGCTGGTGCGCATCGACATGCGCCGCAGCAGGGTCTGGAACTGGCGCATGCTGCCCTCCCCGCCGTCACCGAGGCGGGCCGACAGGCGGTCAATGGCCTCCTGGTATTCCTGCTCCACCGCCCGGTACATCGCAATGACCCGGCGGCCGTAGTCGGTGAGGCTGGTGCCGCCGCCATCCTTGCCGCCCACCGAACGCTCCACCAGCGGCGACTCGGCCAGATTGTTCATCGCGTCCACGGCGTCCCACGCCGCCTTGTAGGACAGCGGCACGGCCTTGGCGGCCTGGGAGATCGAACCGTAGCGGTCGATGGATTCCAGCAGGCGGATGCGCGTGTCGCCGAGAAAGGTGCCGAACTCGGTATCGACTGTCAGCTTCCCGACAAGCTTGTGGTGAATGGTGCGGCGGGTTGTCATTGTTGTTCCTATATATATCGATATACAACGGAGCGTACTGTACTCCAGCAAATAGCGGGCCACCAACCCGCAGTGCCGCACGCTTGAAAGGCATCGACGCACTTGCGCAAGCGGGCGGCACCATCGCATGCTGGCGCCCGCAGCCATCGTTTCCGGAAAACGCCCCATGAAGATCAGCGCCCGTAACGCCTTCGACGGCACCATCGACGCCATCACGCTCGGCACCATCAACTCCGAGGTGGACGTGGTGCTGCCCGGCGGCCTGAAGATCATCGCCACCGTCGCCAACGATGCGATCAGGGAGCTCAACCTGGCCGCCGGCACGCCCGTCCAGGCCTTCGTCAAAGCCTCGTCGGTGCTGCTCGTGGCCGGTGGCACGGGGGCCAGGCTGTCGGCCCGCAACTGCCTCGACGGCACGATCTCGGCGATCACCGAGGGGCCGATCAGCACCGACGTAGCCCTCACCCTCGGCAATGGGCAGACCGTCCACGCCACGATCACCCATGAAAGCTCAGTCACCCTCGGCCTGAAAGTCGGCGCTCCAGCCACCGCCGCGTTCAAGGCCCCGTCGGTGATCCTCGGCCTCGTCGGCTGAGCGCACCGACACCGCCCTGCCTCCTTTCTTCGGCACGCACCGTGGCACACGCCACACATGCCGCAGCCCCTCTACGCGGCCTCTATATGCACTCAAATATAGCGAATGCCCAATCAGAGTGCATTTGCGCAGCTTATTTGCGTATCAATCGGCCCCCAGCACCTTCTGCAAGCTGACCGCCCTTCGCCTCACAGGCTTTCGAGGAAGGCCAGCAGCGCACGGCGCTCCTGGATCGGCAGCGCAGCGAAACGCCGGCGGGCGACCTTCGCCTCGCCGCCGTGCCACAGGATCGCCTCGCTCAGGCTGCGCGCGCGGCCGTCGTGGAGATAGCGCTGCTGCTCGCTGATCGTCTGCGTCAGCCCGATTCCCCACAGCGGCGGCGTGCGCCACTCCCGCCCGGACGCCGCAAAATCCGGCCGACCGTCGGCCAGGCCAGGCCCCATGTCGTGGATCAGCAGATCCGTGTAAGGCGCGATGGTCTGCCCGGCGAGGCGCGGGAAACGCGGCGACGCGCCGGTCGAGAGGCTCGGCCGGTGGCACTGCGCGCAGCCGCTGGCAGCGAACAGCGCCTCGCCGCGCCGCACGACTTCACTGTCCGCATTGCGGCGGGCTGGCACGGCGAGGTGGGCCAGATAGAACTCCACATCATCCAGCTGGCGGGCGCTCAGCTCCGGCGTACCGCCGTTCGGCGCCTGCCGGCAGGCGGACTGCGCGGCGGTGCAGTTCTGCGCCGGATGCAGGTCGGACGTGATGCCCAGGTCGCCCAGGAAAGCCCCGGCGATCTGCGCGCGCAACGTCGGCATGTTGGCCTTGTAGCCGAAGCGGCCGGCCTCCAGTGCAGCGGTTTCCGGATTCCACACCTGGTTCACGCGCCCTTTCACGCCGTCCGCCTTGCGCTCCGCGGCGAGCGCCGCCAGGGCCTGCGCCGACACCGCATCGAGCAGGCCCATGCCCACCACCTGCTGGCCGACCCGCGGCGAGGTCAGCACCTTGCCGATCGCCCCGTAGCCCAGTTCGGTGAAGGTCAGCCGCGGACGGCGTAACGACACCGCTTCGCCATCCGCCAGCCGGCGCTTCGACTCGACCCAGCCCAGGCGGATGCGCCCCTCGCCGGGCACGCCGGGGATGCCCTCCTCGTTGAACTGGTCGCCATAGGCCGGGTGGGGCCGCGGTCCGCCATGCGGGCCGCGCCCTGCCACCGACAGCCGTACCAGCATCGACTGCATGCGCTCGTCCGGCTGTTCCGGCGGCAGGCCGCGGCCGTTGCGGGCGTGGCAGGAGATGCAGGCCAGCCGGTTGTACAGCGGGCCGAGGCCATCCACCTGGTCGTCCTTGGCCGGCGCCACCACCCAGCTCTGGTTGAACAGGGAACGACCGTGGAAGAAGCGTTCCCGCTCCGCATCGGTTAGGCCGTCCAGCGGCCGCGCGAAAGCCTCACGGCCGGCGTCCGCCACCTGCCAGTCCGCCAAGGCCCGGGCGGGCGCCCCGGCGAGGACGCCGCACATCAACAACAGGAAACCCAGTCGCCGCATCAGGCCACCCCCAGCAGGCTGGCGGCCTTCGCATAGCGCTCATCGACGCGGCTCGCCCAGGTCTTTTCCAGGCCGGCGGCCAGCGTCTCGGCGGCCGGGTCGTCGCGGCGGGCGAAGAAGGCACGCTGGATCGCCGGATCATCGGCCTCCGCCTCCTTCAGCGGCGGCGCCGTCAGCAGCGGCCAGACCGTATTCCAGGCCGCCCCGTCGGCCGCGTGCAGGCGCCGCCAGAGTTCGACCAGACGCGCATGGGGCCGCACGAAGGCTTGCCCGAAGGCCGCCGCGATCGGCGCCGCGCGGCCGCGCCCGCGGCCGTTGTCATAGAGATAGCCACCCCGTGCCGCGGTGGCGAAGGGGTCGTGGTAGCCGGCCGGCAGGCCCGCGTAGGCCGACGGACGCACCGGCAGCTTGCGGATGTCCGGGTGGGCCAGAATCTTCTGCCCAGCGTCGGACAGCACGAAGCCCACGAAGGCCTTCGCGCCGTCCGGGTTCGGGCTGCCGGCGGTCACCGCGATGTGGGCCGGATTGACACCGCCCTGGCGCGGGTAGATGAACTCGACCGGCGCGCCATTGGCCACCGCCGAGGCGACGAAGAAGTCGATGGACAGCCCGATGCCCTTGCGCCCACCGCCGATCTCGTCGCTGACGAAGGTGCCGCCGCGCCCGGTGAAAGCCGCATTGGCGGCGATAGCGCTCCACAGCGCCCAGCCGATGTCCCAGCCGTAGGCCTGCAGCGGAATGTCCACCAGCACCGGTGCGAAGCCCACCTCCACCGGGTCCGGCACCGCCAGGTGGCCGGCATACACCGGATCGGCCAGGTCGCTCCAGTCGGCCACCGGCGGCAGCTTGTGGCTGTGCAGGTAGGCCGGATTCACCGCGAAACCGTAGCCGGCCACCTCGGACGCAGCGTAGAAGCCGTCCGGATCGTTGATGACGCTACCGCCGACCCGCCCCGGCAGGCCCTCCAGGCTCACTGGCAGCTTGCGGAAGGCATGCTCGTCCTTGAGCTGGGCGTAGGTCTTCGGCGACGCGCTCCAGTACACGTCCACGCCACCCTGCCCCGCCTGGCGCAGGTAGGGCAAGGCGTCGTGGGGCATGCGCCAGACGATGCGCAGACGGTACTGGGGCCAGGCCTTCTCGAAGGCGGCCTCGAAGCGCGACACCACCGCGTCCGGGTAGGCGGTGAGCACCACCACGTCCTTCGTCGGCGCCGCCCACAGGCGGCCGGACGCCCCCGCCGCCGCGAGGGCGCCGGCGGCGCGCACGAAGGCACGGCGGGAAGGCTTGTGCAGGCTGTCCATGACGCTATCCTCAGAACTTGTAGGAGCCGTTGGCGAACCACATGCGGCCGGGCATCGGGTAGCCGTCGGCCAGCGCGTAGTTGGCATCGAACAGGTTGGTCGCGCCCACTTCCAGCGCCCACGCCGGCAGCGGCTTGTACACCGCCTTCACGTTGGCCAGCGCAAAGCCGCCCATCTTCACGTAGGTCGCCGCATTGCCGCTGCCGTAGGCCACCATGCGGCCGTTCTCGGCATCCACCGAGGCCTGGTATTCCCAGCGGTCGGACGGCTTCCAGCTGGCGTAGGCGAACAGGCGGTTGCGCGGCGTGTCGGTGAGCGGGGTCGTCGAGGTCCGGTTTTCCCGATCCAGGTAGGTGTAGTTGCCGCCCACCGTCCAGCCATGGCCGAGGGTTTGCTCCAGGGACAGCTCGACGCCGGCGTGGCGCGCCTCGGCGATGTTCTGCAGCTGCGCACAGGAGGTCGCCGCGCCGACGCCCGGCTGGTTGCACAGGGACACCGGAATGATGTTCACGCGCTGCATCAGGTTCTCGATGCGGCTGTAGAACAGGCTGGCCTGGCCGCGGGCACCGCCCCACGGGCTGCCGCGCAGGCCGGTCTCGACATTGAGGGCACGTTCGGGCTTGAGGTCGGGGTTCGGCAGGCCGCTGCCGAGTGACGCCGAGTAGCGGTCCTTGATGGTCGGGAAGCGGGTCTTGTGGGCGACGCTGGCGAAGGCCTCGGCCCCGCCGCCGAGCTTGCGGGTCAGCTCGGCCAGCCAGTTGGTGCCGGACGTGGAGCCGGTCGGCCAGTAGTACACCTCCTTCGCGTCGCGCTGGTCGTGGCTGGCGCCGAGGCGCAGGCGCCACAGGTCGGACACGCGGATCATGTCCTCCACCGCGATGGAGGTGGTCACGTCCCGGTAGTTCTTGCTGAGGGCCAGGCCATTGTCCTGGTGCTTGTCTTCCTTGTAGTGGTAGGCGATGGCCAGCTCGTGGCCGCTGAACGCGAAGCTGTCCAGCTCGACCGACACGCCGGTGGTCGAATCCTTGTACCAGCTCGGGAAGTTGGTGGTGTTGGCGATCAGCGAGGAATAGCTGCCGTTGGTGTAGGCGAGGATCTTGTTGTCGTAGTTGTCCTGGTACACCCGCGCCTTGACGACGTGGTCCTGCCCCACCCCCACGTTGGCGATGAAGTAGGTGCTCTCCAGGTTCCAGTACGGCCACTGCCAGAAGCGGCTGTTGGCGCCGCCGCCAATGTTCAGGTACTGCCCCGGCGCATTGCCGGCGTAGGGCGGGTTGCCCTTGCGGCCGTTCTGCTGGACGTAGCCGATGGCATATTCGTCGGTGGCGTTGGGGGTCAGGCCCAGCTTGACGGACAGGCGGGAGTCGGTCTGGTAGGAATTCTCCCGATGACCGCCGTCCTCCAGCACGTTGCGGGTCGCGTTGCTGGTGCTGGTCGGAATGGACTTCGCCGAGTAATTGTTCGACAGCGGAAAGTAGTTGCTGTCGGTGTAGGACGCGCCGAGCTGCACGTACCACATACCCTGGTTGCTGCCCACATTGGCAGCGTATTTCTGCTGGCCGCCGGCGCCGAAGCCGGCCCGCAGGTCGCCTTCGAGTTCCTTCACCGGCTTGCGGCTGACCAGGTTGATCGCCCCGCCCAGCGTGTTGGGCCCGTAGAGCAGCGATGCCGCGCCCTTGGCGACGCGGATCTCGGCCAGGTCGAAGGTCGTGAAGCGGCTGAAGTCCACGTAGCCGTCATAGGGCACGTAGGCCGGAATGCCGTCGATGAACAGTGGCACCTGGCGCACGTCGAAGCCCCGCAGATAGACGATGTCCTCGTTGCGGCTGTTGCGGGACAGGCTGATCCCCGGTGTCAACGCCACCGCATTGCCCAGCGTATCGCGGTTGAACTGGCGCAGCGCCTCGCCCTTGATCACGGTTTCCCCGGGTACGGCATCGACCGGGCTCGCCACCACATCCACGGTGCCAAGCTGGAACACCCCGTCCGCCGCTACTGCCGATCCGGCCAGTGCCGCCGACACGCCGCTCAGCACCCACGCCTGCATCTGCTTCTTCTTCATAGAGACCCCCTGAACACCATCTATATAAATTTGTATATATCGAAAGACAGACCTGCTTTCCTTCAATCCCAGCAATGACCATGCCTGCGGGGAAATCCTTGTGCGCCGCACACAAAACCAAGCAGAACCTTGCATCGATGTGTAACTTACTACATAACGATGTCTGAAACCCTACAAATAAAAGGCTGATTCAGTGCAATCGGAAATAAATTGATCCGCCGTAAGAATGGATTTCGCACCCTTTCCGGACGCACCAGAGCGGGCAAAACAGGCTTCATTTGGGTGCAATGCAGCAAACGGGCACGCCAGCTGCTAACAACGCTATATCAACAACAACACATCGAATTAGATTCGTGCCTGCCATGAGAATCCGCTCCGCCCCGCGCCGTCGCCCTACTGCCCGCTCCTTCATGCCAACCCCTGTCGCTGCCGCGGTCGGGGCCGCCTTCGCCAGCATTCTCATTTCCGCCGACCTGCGCGCGGCCGACACGCCGACGCTGAGTGCAGTCCAGGTCACCGGCACCGCGGAGCCCGGCTACGCCGGCTTCCTGTCTTCGCGGCCGGACACCTCCGCCACCACCTATCAGGTCGGGCCGGACGGCCTGGAGACCTTCGGCGCGCCCGGCGGCAGCAATCCCTACACGATGGTTTCCGGCCTGCCGGCCGTAAAGGTGCAGGCCCTCGACCCCTACGGCCTGACCAGCCGGATCGGCGGCAACAAGGGCATGCGGGTGCGCGGCATCGCCGCCTGGCACGGCGCCGTCGGCACCGTGGACGGCCTGACCCTGTCCAACATCAACCCCGGTCCCGGCTATCTGCAGATGTTCGACGTGGAGAACCTGGCCGGCGTGAGCCTGGCGCAGGGGCCGATCGCGCCCGATCAGGCCGCCCTCTTCAACACCGCCGGCGCCCTCGACAGCCAGCTCCTGTGGCCGGCCCTCAAGGCCGGCGGCAGCCTGTCTGCGGCCAGCGGCGACAACGGCTTCGAGCGTTACTTCGCACGGGTGGACAGCGGCAGCTTCGGCCCGGCCAATACGCGCATCGCCGCGTCCGCCTCCACTGCCCATGCCAAGCTGTGGCGCGGCCCCGGCCAGGCCGAGCGCCAGAACTACCTGCTGGCCGTCGCCACCGACCTCGGCCCGCTGACCCTCAAGCTGCTGGCGGTGAACAGCAACATCGACCAGAACAACTACAAGCCGCTGACCGCCGCCCAGGCCCTCGACCTGTCCACCTACCGCTACACCGGCTACGACGCCAAGCCGGCGGCCGGCAACTACCAGAACTACTACGCCTACAACCGCCAGAGCTTCGACAACCAGGCCTACATCGGCGAGGCGGAATACCGCGTCAGCAACGACACCCGGGCCCGCCTGAAGCTGTTCAGCTTCGATGAATCCGGCTCCACCTTCGATGCCAACGGCACCAACAAGGTCCGCCAGTGGATCATGGAACACAACAGCTTCGGCGCCAGCGCCGACGTGGAAACCCGCATCGACGCCACCCGCCTGAAGGCCGGCTACAGCTACACGTCGATGCAGCCGCCCGGCCCGCCCAACGCCCAGCGCTTCTACACCGCCACCGCCAGCGGCCTGAGCTGGGCCGCCGCCACCGCCAGCAGCAACAACCAGGGCTGGACCACCCTCAGCGAAGTCACCGGCCGCCACGTCTTCCAGACCCTCTTCGCGATGGCCTCCTGGCAGTACCGGGCGCTGCAGGTCGAAGGCGGCCTGCGCTGGTTCCAGGAGAAGATGCCGAGCCTCGCCGAATACACCAAGACCGGTGTCGGCGACGTGTCCTACCGCGCCGCGCTGGCCGCCTCGCCGGGCGTCTCGGTGGCGGTGGACGGCCAGACCGTCGACAAGGTGCTGCCGTGGTTCGGCCTGCGCTACGCCTTCACGCCGGCCGTCGAAGGGCGCTTCTCGGCCGGCCGCAACATCGGCCCGGCCTCCTTCGACATCTGGAACAGCAACATCCGCAACCTCAAGGCCAGCCAGCAGGCCCTCGCCCAGAGCCTGTGGAACAAGCTGAAGCCGGAAACCGACGACGCCGCCGACCTCGGCCTGCGCCTGCGCTTCGCCCAGGGCTACGTGGAGCCGACGGTCTACTACGCCAGCATCAACGACAAGTCGGTGAACGTGTACGACCCGACGGTCGGCCTCAACTATGGCCAGAACATCGGCAACGGCCACCTGGCCGGCGTGCAGCTGGCCGCCGGCTGGGAAGCGCGTCCCAACCTGAACCTGTTCGGCAGCGCATCGTGGAGCCGTGCGGTGTTCGACGAGAACCTGAGCACCGCGGCCAGCACCGTCGTCGCCGTCAAGGGCCAGCAGTTCCCCGACACCCCGCGCCTGATCGGCACCCTCGGCGCCGAATGGAAGGCCGGCGACTTCCGTGCCGTGCCGCTGCTGCGCTACATGGGCGGCCGCTACGACGACTCGGTACATACCAACCGCTTCGGCGGTTACACGCTGGTGGACCTGGAACTGGGCTACCGCTGGCAGATCGGCCCGACCCGCGTGGACGCCAGCCTCAGCGCCCTCAACCTGTTCGACCGCAAGTACCTCGGCCTGATCGACTCCGGCGACCTGCAGACCGGCACCACCAACTACTACCCCGGCAACCCGCGCACGCTGCTCGGCAAGCTGGCACTGAGCTTCTGAGGTCCGCGATGACATCCCGCAACCTGCGGCGCCTGGCGCCGCTGCTGGCTGGCCTGCTGCTGGCCGTCGCCCGGCCCGCCGCCGCCAGCCCCACGCCGCCGGTGCTGCACGTGGCGGTGGTCGGCGGCCCGGTGATGGCTGGCGTGTGGCCCGAACTGGCCCGCCGGGCCAGCAAGGCCACCGGCATTCCCATCGAACTGGTCGCCGCGGCGCCCAAGGAGACCGTCGTGCCGGTCTTCCAGCGCGGCGAGGCCGACCTGCTGGTGATCCACGGCAGCGACGAGACCTTCCAGCTCCTCGCCGCGGGCTACGCCGCGCCGCTACGCGCCTGGGCCCTCAACGAGCACGTGCTGGTCGGCCCCGCCGCCGACCCGGCCGGCATCGCCGACGCGCCCGACGCTGCCGAGGCGCTGCGCCGCATCGTCGCCCACGACGCGCCACTGCTGGCCTTCCGCGATCCCGGCAGCTTCACCATCGTGCAGCACCTGTGGCGCCAGGCCGGCCTGCGCCCCGGCCCGCGCCAGCAGCTCTACGACGACGCCGAGCGCCCGCAGGAAGTCCTGCTGTCGGCCGCCCGCCAGGGCGCCTACGCAGTGGTCGGACACATGCCGGTGGCCTTCGGCAAGATGCCCGACGCCGGCCTCAAGGTACTCGTGAAGGGCGACCCGGCGATGCGCCGGGTCTTCGTGGTGGTCGAGCCCGGCCCGCGCCATCCGGCCGACGGCACGCGCCGCCGCCTGGCCCGCCGCATCGCCGACTACCTCACCGGGCCCCAGGGCCAGGCCGACCTCGTCGCCGCCGACAAGGCCGCCGGCGGCCCGTGGATCTTCCCCCTGTCGGCCACCGGCCGGCGCCTGCCTCCAGCCGAGTAAGCCATGCGCCTCCTCCTCAACATCCTCCGCCCGATGGGCCTGCTGGCCCTGCTATTCCTCGCCGCTCCGCCCGCACCGGCGCGGGAGATCGTGGACATGGCCGGACGCCGCGTGCAGGTCCCCGACCACATCGAGCGGGTCTACGGCTCCGCCCCACCGCTCAGCGTGCTGCTGGCGATGGTCGCGCCGGAGACGATGGTCGGCGTCAACCTGGTCTTCGAGCCGGAAGCCCGGCGCTACCTGCCCGCCGGCCTCGCCGACCTGCCGGTGCTCGGCGGCGTCTACGGCATGGGCCGCACCGCCAACCCGGAGGAAGTGCTGGGCACCCGCGCGCAGATCGCGCTGGCCTGGCAGAGCCCCTTCGTGGACCGGGCGATGGTGGAGAACTTCTTCGGCCGCATCGGCATGCCAGTGGTCTTCATCCGCCTCGACACCCTCGCCGACTGGCCGGCGGCGCTCCGCTTCACCGCCCGCCTGCTGGGCCACGACGGCAAGGCCAGCGAAGCCCAGGCCGCCTACACCGAGAAAGCCCTGGCCCGCCTGAAGGCCGGCATCGCCTCCATTCCCGAAAAGGAACGGGTCCGCGTCTACTACGCCGAAGGCCCGGCCGGCCTCACCACGGACTGCCACCGCTCCTTCCACACCGAGGCCATCGAACTGGCCGGCGGCTACAACATCCATCGCTGCGAACCCCGTTCCCACATGGGCATGGAGGCGATCAGCCTGGAGCAGGTCATCGCCGCCGATCCCCAGGTGATCCTCGCCCAGGACCCGAAGTTCGCCGCCGCCGTGCGCAGCGACCCGCGCTGGCAGGCCATCCGTGCGGTGAAGGACGGCCGCGTCTACGTGGTGCCGCGCTGGCCCTTCAACTGGCTCGACCGACCGCCGTCCGCAATGCGCGCCCTCGGCGCCCAGTGGCTGGCCAGCCTGTTCTACCCCAGCCGCCTGCCGCTGGACCTGCGCCGGGAAACCCGCGAGTTCTACCGCCTGTTCCTGCACACGCAGGTCAGCGACGGCGACCTCGCCGAACTCCTGCCCCGTCCCTGACCCTTTTTCCGGAGATTGCCCGCATGTGCCAGACCTCTTCCTCGACCGCTCCATCCTCCTCCAGCACCTCCGCCACGGAGCTGCCGCTGCTGTCCGCCGACGCCCCCGCCTGTGGCTGCGGCGGGCACGGGCACGCCCACGCCGCACCACAGACGGAACAGACCGTGCATTCCCTGCAGGAAGCGATGCAGGTCGGCGAGACCGTCCGCTGGGTCGCCAGCGGCCACGATGCGGATTACCCGCCCGTCCCCTTTCCGTCCCTGCGGGTCATCCGCAGCGCCGGGGAAGCCCGCCTGCGCGCGGTGGTGTGGCGCCACCACACGCTGTTGAGGGCCTCGCCGGTCGGCCACCTGTTCCCAGCCGACGATGAGAAATTCGCCCGCGGCACCGACAAGACCGCCGACTTCATCGTCGAAGCCTGTGGCGGCCCAGCCAACTTCACGCCGCAGTTCGGCCATACCTGCATGCGCACCCGCCACTTCCCCTTCACCATCGACGAAACAGCCCGCGAAACCTGGCTGGATCTCCTGTGGCAGGCCCTGGACGAGGAAGGCTTCCCCAACGACGTGCGCGAGGAATACTGGAACTGGCTGGAAGCCATGTCGATCCGCATGATCAACCGCCGTACCACCAAGGCGGCGCCGGCCCGCCGCCCCTACGCCGCAATGGCCGCCCAGCACGGCCTCCCCGCTCCCACATGATGTGAGACTCCAAGCTCGCGTAAAGCGCGCCTTGGCCGTGCCCCGACAACGGAGCACGGCCTTTTTTTGGTGCATGGAAGCGGAAACCCGCCCCCCCTGGCCGCGCTCCGGCCCGCTCCGCACGCCGCCCTGACCACCCTGCCGCAGCCCCCGCCCACCGGCACGCTATTTGCACAAGTACATAACGAAACGGCGTGATGCGCCAAATCCGGCGCAAGGCCACGGTTTCTGAAGCACAACCGACAAAGACTGTAATAACAACGACACTGACGGCCGACACGGCCGGCAATGCCACCGACAAACGAGGCCCGACCATGTCTCACGTAACGCTATATACACATCAATATTTTGATATCCGACCCGGCCATACCCGCCGCACGGAAACATCGATCCGCTGGAACGAGGGCCTGCCCCCCGAATGGCAGGAGCAGGTCATCGCGCCCCTGTATTTCGACCACTACATGGATTACGTGGTCACCGCCGCGCGCATCCTCGGCCGCGACGAGGACGACAACGCCTGCTACTGCGCCCACAGCTACGTGCTCGAGGAAAGCCGCGGGCCGGAGATCCCCACCGCCTTCCGCACCCTGGCCTACGCCGAGTCCCTGCGCGCGTGGCGCCTGCGCGACGGCCGCTGGCTGATCCACCGGGTGGTCGTCCGCGACGGCGAGCTGGACAAGGCCCACGGCTTCTTCTCCCTCGCCGAATCGATGCCGCGCTGAGGCAGACGGGATGAACGCCACGGTGTGCACTCCGGCAGCAGCCCCCCGGCTCGGTGCGGCGGGCGTCGTCCTCGCCGCCCACGGCCTGGCCGCGGCGGGCCTGCTGGCCCTGAGCCCCCCGGCGCCGCAGGCGGCCCCACCGAAGATCCTGCAGGTCGCCTGGATCACCGAACCAGCTGCTCCCACACAGCCGCCCCCCGCGCCCCCGGCGCCAACCGCCGCTCCACGGACGCCCCGCCCCCAAGCCCACGCCGATGCCACTCCGGCGCCTCGGCCGGTAGCGCGCCCGCAGGCGACACCACTGCAGTCCAGCCGCTCGGCAGCCTCGGCCCCGTCACCCGCCACCTCACCCGCCCTGGCGCCCAGCGCCACCCCACCCGCCGACAGCACTCCTGACAGCCGCGCCCACGAATCCCCCACGCCCCGCGAGGCCGCCGCGCCAGCGCCGCGCAGCACCGCCCCCGTGGCGGACAGCCCGCCGCGCTTCGACGCCGACTACCTGAGCAATCCGGCCCCCGACTATCCCGCCGCCAGCCGTCAGTTGCGCGAACAGGGCAGCGTGCAGCTGCGGGTCTTCGTCACCACCGACGGCCACGCCGGCGACATTCGGGTGCATCAGGGCTCCGGCTTCGAGCGCCTCGACCAGGCCGCCATCGACGCGGTGCGCCGCTGGCGCTTCGTTCCCGCCCGCCAGGGCGACGGCCCGGTGGCCGCGTGGGTCATCGTCCCCATCAACTTCACCCTGCGGAGATCCTGACCATGGCCGACAGCAGCGGCATCCTCCATTCCCTGTCCCACGCCGACGCCCTCGGGCGCCTGGTACTCGCCGTCCTCCTCACGATGTCCCTCGCCTGCTGGTACCAGATCGCCCTGAAGAGCTGGCAGGTCTTCCAGCTGCGGCGCCAGGGGCGGCGGTCCGCCGCCGGCCTCACCGCCTGCGCGTCGCCGGCCACCTTCGAACGCCTGCTGACCGCCCGGCCGCCAAACTGTCCGTGGGTGCGCCTGTCCCACCTGGCCATGGACGCCTGCCGCCAGTGGAACGGCCGCCGCGACGGCCAGGCGGCGATCCAGCTGTCGGCCCCCGACGTGTTCCTGCTGCAGGCCTTCAACCGCGGTCTCGCCGAGGCGGGCGCCCGCCTCGATGCGGGCCTCGCAGTGATCGGCTCGGTCGCCGCCACTGCACCCTTCGTCGGCCTGTTCGGCACCGTATGGGGCATCTACCACGCCCTCATCGGCATCGGCGCGGAGGGCGCCGGCAGCCTGGACAAGGTCGCCGGCCCGGTTGGCGAAGCACTGGTGATGACCGCCTGTGGCCTCGCCGTGGCCATCCCGGCTCTGCTGGCCTACAACGCGCTGGGGCGCGCCAACCGACGCCTGCTCGACGAGCTGGAAGGCTTCGCCCACGAACTGCTGGGCTTTCTGGTCAGCGGCCTGGCACCGACCGTCGCCGACCCGCGGCCGGCGGACAGCACTGCGCCCGCCCACGCAGCCCCCGTCGCGAGGGCCGCGTGATGGGCTTCTCCCTCACCCCCGGCGGCGAGCGCCGCCCGATCGCCGAGATCAACATGATCCCGCTGATCGACGTGATGCTGGTGCTGCTGGTGATCTTCATCGTCGCCGCACCGCTGCTGACCCACTCGGTGCAGGTCGAGCTGCCGCGCGCCGCAAGCACCCCGACGCGGCCCCGCCCCGACGCGATCCACCTGGGGCTGACGGCCGACGGGCAGCTGTTGTGGAACGGCCAGCCGATCTCCAGCGCCGAACTGGAAACCCGCCTGGGCGCCGCCGGACGGCTCGACCCGGTTCCCGAGCTGCACCTGCAGGCCGACGCCGCCACCCCCTACGGCACCGTGGCGCGCAGCATGGCGACAGCCTCCCGTCAGGGGGTGAGCCGCATCGGCTTCGTCAGCGACCCGCGCCCGGAGCCGCGATGAGTCTCGCCCGCCATCCCCTGCTGCCGCTCCTCGGCCTGCCAGCCCTGCTCGGCGCCGCGATGCTGGCCGCACTGAGCATTGGCCGCTACCCGCTGCCGGTGGACGACATCCTGCGCCTGCTCGGCGCGGCGCTGGGCTGGCGGCCGCTGCCGCCGGAAGAGTTCGAGGTGCTCTACAACCTGGTCGTGCGCATCCGCCTGCCGCGGGTCCTCGCCGCGGTGCTGGTCGGCGCCGCGCTGGCCAGCTCCGGCGCGGCCTTCCAGGCGGTCTTCCGCAACCCGCTGGTGTCCCCCGGCCTGCTCGGCGTGCTGGCCGGCGCGGCCTTCGGGGCGGCGCTGGGCATCCTGCTGTCGCTGGACTGGCTGCAGGTCCAGGCGCTGGCCTTCGCGATGGGGGTCGCCGCGGTGGCCATCGGCGTCGGCATCGCCACGCTGTTCGGCGACGGCGCGATCGTCATGCTGGTGCTCGGCGGCATCGTCAGCGCGGCGCTGTTCTCGTCCCTGCTGTCGATGGTGAAATACGTCGCCGACCCCTACAACCAGCTGCCGGCCATCGTCTACTGGCTGATGGGCAGCCTCGCGGTCGCCGATCTGACCCAGGTCGGCAGCCTGGCCCTGCCGATCGGCGGCGGCGTGCTGCTGCTGTCGGCCCTCGGCCGTGCCCTCGACGCGCTGTCGATGGGCGACGACGAAGCGCGCACCCTCGGCGTACCGGTGCGCGCGGTCCGCTACACGGTGATCGCCGCCGCCACGCTGGTCTCGGCACTCACCGTGTCGCTGGCCGGCATGATCGGCTGGGTCGGCCTGATCGTGCCGCACATCGCGCGCCTCCTGGTCGGCCCCGGCAACAGCCGCCTGCTGCCCGCCAGCGCCGGCCTCGGTGCGCTGTTCCTGCTCGGCGCCGACAGCCTGTCGCGAACCTGGAGCAGCACCGAGATCCCGATCGGCATCGTCACCGAGCTGATCGGCATCCCGGTCTTCCTGCTGGTCCTCGGCCGGGCCCGAAAGGCGTGGGCATGAGCGCCACGCTGCTCGCCCGCGACCTGCGCTACGCCTGGCGCGGCCGAACCGTGCTGAACGGCGTGGACCTGCACGTCGGCAGCGGCGAAGTGGTGTCCCTGCTGGGCGCCAACGGCGCCGGCAAGAGCACCCTGCTGCGCCTGCTCCTCGGCCTGCTGCGCCCCGCCGCCGGCGCGATCCACCTCGACGGCGCGCCCATCGTGTCGATCCCGCGGCGCCTGCTGGCCCGCCGGCTGGCCTATGTGCCGCAGGTGCACGTCAGCCCGTTTCCGTATCTGGTGCGGGATGTCGTGCTACTCGGCCGCCTGCCCCACGCCGGCCTCGGCGGCCTCAGCGGCCGCATCGGGCCATCCGACCGGCAGGCGGCCGACGCCGCCCTCACCCGGCTGGGCATCGAACACCTGGCCGAGCGCCCGTACACCGAGATCTCCGGCGGCGAACGCCAGCTCGCGCTGATCGCCCGCGCCCTCGCCCAGGGCGCCCACCTGCTGGTGATGGACGAACCGACCGGCGGCCTCGACTACGGCAACCAGCTGCGCCTCCTCGACCTGCTGCGCACGCTGGCCGCCGACGGCTTCGGCATCCTCAAGACCACCCACCACCCGGACCACGTACTGCACGGCTCCCACCGCGTGGCGATCCTGCGGGACGGCCGCATCGTCGCCGACGGCCCCCCCGCGGAGATCCTCACCCGGCCCCTGATGCGCAGCCTCTACGACGTGGACGTGGAGCCCCACCGCCTTGCCGACGGGCGGCTGGTCTTCATGCCGGCGACGGCCCAAACCCCGCCCAGCCCCCGTTACCCCCAATCCCATCCTTCGGAGTCCCCCGCATGAAAGCCTCGACCATTCGATGTTGCCTGCTCGCCCCCGGCCTGGGGCTGCTGGCGCTCCCGGCCCTCGGCGCCGATCCCGTCCTCGCCCCGGTGGATGTCGGGGCCGACGCAGCGCCCCTCGTCGGCCCCGATAGCGGACGCGGCCACAGCCAGTCCTCCGTGTCGGCAGAAGGCGTCGCCATCCTCGGCGGCCCGGCCCAGACCAGCCCCTACCGGGCCCTCGACCTGATGCCCTCGGTCAATCTGTCGGGCCAGGACGCCTACGGCCTGACCGTGGACCAGAACTTCCTGCGTATCCGCGGCATTTCCGCCTACACCTTCAGCAACCTGGCCCTGACCGTGGACGGCGTGCCCTCGTCGGTCAATGTCGGCAACGGCGGCATGGGCAACCTGTTCGACCTGGAGAACGTGGCCGGCGTCAGCCTGATCCGCGGCCCGCTGCCGGCCGACAAGGGCCTTGGCTTCGGCGACCTGGCCGGCGCCATGGACCTGAGCCTGAAAGCCCCGCAGGAACGGACCGGCGTCAGCGTCCACGCGGCAGCCGGCAGCGAGCAGTTCCACAAGCTGTTCGCCCGTGTGGACAGCGGCAGCTTCGGCGCCGGCACGCGCTTCTTCCTGTCCGCCTCCGACGCAGCCACCGACAAATGGCGCGGCCCCGGCGACCAGGACCGCAAGAACGCCACGCTGGGTTTCGCCCAGGCCCTGGGGCGGGATGCCAGCGTCGAGCTCTACGCCGTCCATAACAGCTTCAACCGCGACGACTACCGGCCGCTCAGCTACGCCCAGAGCCGTGACCTCGGCAACTGGAACGGTTTCGACTACACCCCGCGGCTGACCGGCGTCGCCGCCCAGGATGCCCTCTACTACCGCTTCAACCACCAGGAGTTCACCGAGGACAACATCTTCGCCAAATTCAACTGGCGGCTCGGCGCCGACACCGTACTGAAGCTCAGCCCCTACTGGCTGAAGACCAATGGCTTCCGCCTGACCGCCAGCGGCAGCAACGTGATGCGCATGGACATCGAGCAGGAGCAGAGCGGGCTGGTCGCCGAGGTGGCCACCCGCCTCGCCGCCCTCGACCTCACCGCCGGCTGGTGGCCCCAGCGCATCGCCACCATCCCGCCGCCGCTCGCCCAGAAGGTGTATGCCATCAATGGCAGCGGCCAGCTGGTCTTCAGCCGCTAGGGCATCCTCGCCGACATGGGCAAGCGCGATTACGACAGCCCCTACCTCAAGCTGGCCGGCGGCAGCGGGCCGCTGAAGTTCGCCGCAGGGGTCCGCTACCTGCATTTCAGCGTGCCCGGCATCACCACCTACAGCGCCGGCAGCATCGGCGATCTCGGCCGCGACGCCGCGCTGGCCCTCAACCCGGCTGTCAATGCAGGCCTCAGCACGACGAAAAGCGACTACTCGGCGGTGCTGCCCAGCGCCTCCCTGCAGTGGGCCTTCAGTCCGGCCCTGGAAGGCCGCCTGGCCTACGGGCGTGGCGTCGGCAATCCCTGGCTGGGCCCGCTGTACTCCACCTACGCGAGCAACGCCGCCCGCTTCCAGTCCGCCGGCGTGAGCCTGCAGAGCCTGTGGAGCAATCTGCGCCTGGAGACCGCCGACACCGTGGATGCCGGCCTGTCCTGGCGCCACGGCGCCGTGACCCTGGCGCCGACCCTCTACGTCAGCCGCGCCAAGGACAAGCAGGTTACCGCCTACGATCCGGCCGTCGGCCTGTCCTACCTGCAACCTGGCGTGCGCTCCCATGCCTACGGTGCGGAACTCGAAGCGACCTGGGCGGCGAGCAGCGCCCTGGACCTGATCGGCAGCCTGTCCTGGAACGTCAATCGCCTCGACGACGACATCCGCAGCGGTGCCGGCACCCAGCTGGCGAGCAGCGGCAAGCAGGTGCCCGACGCACCCCGCCTGCTCGCCAAGCTGGCGGCGGACTACCACAGCGGCCCGTGGCGCCTGAGCCCACAGCTGCGCCACGTGGGCAAGCGTTACGGCGACGCCCTCGACACCGAGGCGGTGCACAGCTACACGCTGGCCGACCTGCACGCCGCCTATACGCTGGCGGCAGCCGGCGGACGCCCCGCCCTGGAGATCGGCCTGTCGGCGCTGAACCTGTTCGACCGCCAGTACATCGCCTCGATCAACGCCGGCCAGGACGACGCCCGCCCCGGTGCGACCACCTACTACCCGGGTGCCCCGCGCACGCTGGTGCTGTCGCTGAACGGACGCTTCTGAGCATGACCTCCACCACCCGCCGCCGCCTGCTGACGGCCACCGCCACGACCCTGCTGCTGGGGCGCGGCGGCTCCGGCCATGGCGCCCCCCGGGAAGTGACCGACATGGCCGGACGGCGCGTCGCCATACCCGCCCGGCTGGAACGCATCGCCTCGGCGGGCGGCTCGCCGGCCGTCAATGCCTTCCTGTTCCTGTTCGGGCTCGGTCCGCGCATCGTCACCGGCCTGCCGGCCGCCTTCCAGACACCGGCATGGCGCCTGCAGCGCCACTTCGCCCCCGGCATCGCCAGCCTCCCCGCGGTGTCCGGACCACCACCGGCATGGACGCCCAATGTAGAGGCCCTGCTGGCCCTCAGGCCGGACATCGCCTTCGTGGTCAGCGAACCGGCCGCCGCGATCCTGGCGCGGGCCGGCCTGCCGGCCATCGTGCTGAACTGGGACCGCCCGGACGGCGTCGAGCGGACCATCCGCCTCTTGGCGGAGATTTTCGCGGCCGAGCCGCGGGCCCGCGACTACTTCGCCTGGGAAAACGATCTACGCAGCCGCATCGCCCGACGCCTTGGCCAGCCGGCCTGGCGGCCCCGCGTGCTGTACATGCGCTACAGCACCCTCAGCCAGCCGATCATGCTGCCGGCCAACCAGATGATCGAGCGGGCCGGCGGCCTCAGTGTGACGGCCGGCGACAACCCCCTCGGGCTCGACGTCTATCCGTTCTCCATCGAACAGATCCTGGCCTGGCAACCGGAGGTGATCCTCCTGGCCTTCGCCGAGGAAGCCGGCAAGCTCGCCGCCGATCCGCGCCTCGCCACCCTGCCGGCCATGCGCAGCCGCCGCATCCATGGGGTTCCCCACGGCGCCCACATCTGGACCCACTACACACCCGAGCATCCGCTGGGCGTCCTGTGGCTGGCCCGCCTGCTCCATCCGGAACAACTGGCCGACCAGGATCTGCGGCGGGAAGCCGACTACTTTTATCGCCACTTTTTCGGCCGCGCCCTGCCCGAGGACGAGCTCGCCAGGCTGACCGGCTGACCGGGAGCCCCACCATGTCCTTCGCCCTCTTCGCCAACGTCGAAAACACCTCCGACAATCCGGCCCGCGCGCTGGCGGAAACCACCACCACCGTCGAACTGGCCGAAGCCCTCGGCATCGAGGAGGCCTGGGTCACCGAGCACCACTTCAACCGCTTCAGCGTCAGCGCGTCGATCTTTCCGCTGCTCGGCTGGCTGGCCGGACGCACCCGGCACATCCGCCTCGGCTCGGCGGCAGTGCTGCTGCCCTTCCACCATCCGATCCGTGTCGCCGAGGACGCAGCCACTCTCGATGCCCTGTCCGGCGGACGCCTGATGCTCGGCGTCGCCCGCGGCGGCCCCTTTCCCCAGCAGTTCCGGCACTTCGGCGTCGGTGAGGAAGACAGCCGCAACCGGACCCTGGAAGCCTTGTGCGTCGTGGACCGCCTCCTCCACGAGGAAGACGTCAGCCACCTGGGCCGCTGGTACTGGACCGACCGGGTCACCATCCATCCGCGCCCGCTGCAGCGCCCCGTGCCGATCTGGCTCGCCAGCCTCGCCGAGGACAGCATCGACCTGGCCGCCCGCCGCGGCTTCGGCCTGATGGGCGCCTCTGCCGCCCCCGTCGACAGCCTGCTGCCAGCCCTGCGCCGCTACCGGGACTGCAGCACGGCCCCCGGCCGGCCCTTCGTGCTGGCCCGCTACTTCCTGTGCAACGAAAACCACCAGCGCGCCTGCGACGAAGCGGCGACCTTCATCCAGGCCTTTCCGGCCCGCATGGGTGCCCGAGGCCGCCAGCCGCCCCGGGACAGGAAAGCCCCATCGCCACTTGCCAACGCGCTGGTCGGCGATCCGGCAGCGATCCTCGATCAGGTCCGGACCCTGCAGTCCCAGCTGGACACGCCGCACACCCTGCTGCTGAAGCCGGCCACCGACAACCCGGACACTGCCCGCCACGCCTTGACGCTGTTCGCCGAGAAGGTCCGCCCACAGCTCTGAGCCGCCCGGTCTGAATAGATAATTTCTATTCAATGCAGAGAATCAATTAACTGGACGCTCCATCCCGCCTCCGCCGATACTGGCTTCAGCACACTCCGCAAGGCTTGCCGCATGCGTCAGCGACCGCCGGGATCGACTCACGGTCTTCATATCCAGGCCAAATTGTGGAATGCAGGAACCATTGAGACGAAAACACTGACTACATGGGAGCCAGGGCGGTCTTTGCGTGGCTGCAACGACAGGCGGCATGATCGCCTTCCCCGCCGGAGATGCGCGGCCCGCCCAGTGGCAGAAGACAGTTCAGCACGACCATCGGCACGCTCCGGCCACAAGCCGGCCGCGTGCCCATAAGAAGAAAGGAAGCATCATGCCCCCCGACACCTGCCACGACGCCGTCGCGCCGCCGGCCCCCAGCCTCATCCAGCTCATCGGCCGCCAGAGCCTGTTCCTGATCGGCTGGGCCTGTTTCGCGGTGGGCACGGTGGGCCTGTTCCTGCCGCTGATGCCCACCACCATCTTCTGGATCGTCGCCGCGTGGGCGTGGAGCAAGAGCTGTCCGCGCCTGCAGCACAAGCTGTACGCAGTCCCCGCCGTCGGCCCCCACGTGCGCGCGTGGATGGAGAACGGCACGATCAGCCGGCGCGGCAAGCAGTTCGCCCTCGGTGGTCTCAGCTTCGGGCTCGCCATGAGCGCCTTCGCGCTGCAGGATGCACCGGTGCTGCTGGCCGTCGCGGGCCTGCCGCAGATCGTCGCCGGGGTCTACGTCGCCACCCGGCCGGAAGTCTGAGGCAACCACTCCCGCCGCTTGCGTGCGGCGCTCCGAAACACCGCACGCAAGCGCCAAAAAACGCCCCAAAGAACCGCCAAAGCCCGTACAATCCGTGTGCCTTACGCAAGCCAATCAGCGTAAAGGCCAATCTTTCATCCGTTTCGACTGATCGCCCCGCGATCACGAACTCTCGTTGCGTCCGCCCCGATTGGTGCCGCTTTCCATGAGCGGTCAGGCCGTCGCAGGAGCCCGACATCCCATGACTCAAGTCCAGTCCGCCGCCCCCGCGCCGGTTGCGATTACTTTTGCCGATCTCGCCCTCAGCGAGCCCATCCAGCAGGCCATCGCCGAAACCGGCTACACGGCCCCCACCCCGATCCAGGCCCAGGCCATCCCGCAGGTTCTCGCCGGCGGCGACCTGATGGCCGCAGCGCAGACCGGCACGGGCAAGACCGCCGGCTTTACGCTGCCGATCCTGCACATCCTCTCCGAGGAACATGCCCACAACCAGAAGGCTGGCCGGCCCCGTTGCCTGATCCTCACGCCGACCCGCGAACTGGCAGCCCAGGTCGAGGAATCCGTGCAGACCTACGGCAAGCATCTGCCGCTCACGTCGATGGTCATGTTCGGTGGTGTCGCGATCAACCCGCAGATCACCAAGCTCAAGAAGAAGGTGGACATCCTGGTCGCCACGCCGGGCCGCCTGCTCGACCACCAGACCCAGGGCACCATCGACCTGTCCGGCGTGGAGATCCTCGTCCTCGACGAAGCCGACCGCATGCTCGACATGGGCTTCATCCGCGACATCAAGAAGATCCTCGCGCTGCTGCCCAAGAAGCGCCAGAACCTGCTGTTCTCGGCCACCTTCTCCGACGAGATCAAGGCCCTTGCCGACGGCCTGCTGCACAACCCCGGCTTCGTCGAGGTCGCGCGCCGCAACACCGCCTCCGAGCTGGTGCAGCAATCGGTGCACCTGTGCCCGCAGAAGCAGAAGCGCGAACTGCTGGCCTTCCTGATCAACAAGCACCAGTGGTTCCAGGTACTGGTGTTCACGCGTACCAAGCACGGCGCCAACAAGCTGGCCGAATACCTCGCCAAGCACGGCATCCCGTCCGCCGCCATCCACGGCAACAAGAGCCAGTCGGCCCGCACCCGCGCGCTGGCCGACTTCAAGGACGCCAAGCTGCAGGTGCTGGTCGCCACCGACATCGCCGCCCGCGGCCTCGACATCGACCAGCTGCCGCAGGTCGTCAACTTCGACCTGCCCAACGTGTCGGAAGACTACGTGCACCGCATCGGCCGCACCGGCCGGGCCGGCGCCTCCGGCGCAGCCGTGTCCCTGGTGGACCGGGAAGAGCTGCCGCTGCTGAAGGACATCGAGCGTCTGATGAAGCGCCTCATCGACAAGGTCGAGGTGCCCGACTTCGTGCCCTCCGCAGCCCCCGCCGAGAGCGACGAGCGCCCGCCCCGCGAACCCCGCGGCGTCCACAACGGCGGCCGCGACCGCCGCCAGGGGCAGGGCCAAGGTCAATCCCAGGGCCAAGGCCAGAAGCAGGGTCAGGGGCAGAAACAGGGGCAGCGCCAGGGCAAGCCGAAGGGTCAAAGCCAGGAGCAGGCTCAAGGCCAGAGCCAGGGCCAGGGCCAGGGCCAGCAGTCCCGCCCCCAAAGACAGGGCCAAGGACAAGGCCAGGGCCAGGGCCGGCCCGCTCGCCAGGGACAACCGCAGGAGCGCCAGGGTCGCAACCGGAGCGACAAGCCCCAGAGTGGTAGTGGCGAACCGGGCAACCGCGAACAGCGCGCTCCCCGCCAGGCCGACATGGACGACGATTTCGGCAACCGCGTCGACTACAAATCCAAGGCCAAGCCGCAGTATCGTGACCCGGAAGCCAGCTTCAACATCCACCGCCAGGGCAACGGTCAGGGCGGACACGGAAGGGGTGGAAACGGCGGCAATCCGAACCGTGGCACGCCGGCCGCGCTGGAAGAAAGCACCCGCCCGGCCGTCACCCTCACGGGCCGCAAGACCGGTGACATCAAGCCGGCCGCGCTGTTCTCGCCGCGCAGCAACAACGGCAACCGCTGAATCCAGACCGGCCCCGTCGCGTACGGGGTTCACTGAAACAAAAACGGCACCTTCACGGTGCCGTTTTTGTCGTCATCCTTGAAAAAGGAAAGACCGTCAATTTTTCCGGCGGCGTCGCATCAGCATAATGCCGGCCAGCGCCCCACTCGCCAGCACCATGCTGGAGGGCTCCGGCGTCTTGTAGGTGGCACTGATCGCCGCAATCTTGACGTAGTCGTTACCCGCATTCACGGTGGCACCATTCGGCAGAGCTTGCACCAGATTGTTGAGCGCACCGACCAACCAGTAGCGCGCACTGACGTTCAAATCATTCACCGCCAGCGGCACGTATTTGCTCGCATCGCTGCTCTGCTGCGGAGTATTGCCTGCCGCATTGGAATAGTTCGCGGTACCGGTCGTCCCCGCCGACGCCTTCACGACGCTCCAGCCACTGCTCAGTAGACTGGCGTAGCCCTGATTGGCGGAGACGAAGGTCGGTGTGCCGGTTCCCGTGTAGGCCAGCACGGTGATATCCGAATCGGAATACCACCAGCCAACCGTCACACTGTTGAGTGCGACCGACTTACCCGTTCCGAAGTCGAACAGCATCGAGTCATAGCGGACACTGTTGTCCATCGTGTGGCCGGGCACCGACGTATTCGCGATAGTGCCTTCATTGGTATCGCCAGCCCCAGTTGCGCCATCGCGGTTGGTCACGCCAAGACCACCCGAATAGGAGCCGAGATACGCATTCTGTATATATGCGTTGGTAACAGTGTTGGCCCCGCTTCCGCTGTTCTTCGTATCGGACCACGCGGAGATGGTCACGTTCTGGTTGGTGCCCGCCGAGTATGTACGCGTATTTCCGAAACTGTTCGCATTGGCTTCCGTGCCCCCCGTCGTGAAACTCCACGAAGACGCGGCCTGGACCGGAGCCGTAGCGATGAGCGCCAGTCCCAGCGCCAGGGACCCGAACACATATTTTGACATTTCACACCCCACTAAGAATTTACGCCCCGGATTCGTCGAAACACGACGAACGACAGGCACTTGGGGATTCTTAATGCAAAATCCGCACCAATTCTATAATTCAATGAAAAACAACAATTTTTTTATTCAATTACTACAAATTATCGAAATCTGTAAAACATACCGACAACAACTATTTCACACTTCGACTCATAATCCGAGCTCACCCCTCAATTGCTGGGCTTCCTGTGCGCTGTCGAACTCCCCTTCGGCACGTAGCGCCGCCGCCAATTCGACCCGCGCTTCCTCCCGCTTTCCGCTGCGGTGCAGCGCCCACGCCAGGTGGTAGCGGATGTCACGAGACTCCGGCGCCTTCAGCCGGGCGTCGCGCAAGGTCTTCAAGCCGATATCCAGCGCCCCGTTGCGGGCACGCGCCCAACCCAGCGTATCGAGCACGTTGGCATCGCCCGGCGCCAGCTTGGCGGCGCGCTCCGCGGCAGCCACCGCCCCTGCATCGTTGAGGCGCAGCAGGACCTGGGCCAGGTTGTTGGCCGCCATGCCGTTCCGTGGATCGCGGGCGAGCACTTCGTCATAGGTGGAGCGGGCATCGGCCAGCCGGTTCAGGCGCAGATAGCCCTCGGCCAGCGCCGTGCGCGCGGCGGTGTCATCCGCATGCCCCCGCAGCCATGTCTCGAGCAGGGCCACCCCTTGCGCACCGTCTCCGGCACGGAACGCCGCGGCAAAGGCCCGCAGGGCCAGGTTCGACGCGGGCGCCTTGGCCATGGCTGCCTGATATTGTCGTAGCGCATCCACCGGCGCTTTCCTTGCCATGGCGATGTCGCCAGCCAGACGCAGTGCATCGGCCCCGTTGGCAGTGCGGGCCAGCAGCGCACGCTGCAGCGACTCCGCCCGCGACAAATTACCCACGCCCAGTTCGGCCTCCACCTGCAGGATCTGGGCGGGCAGATAGCCGGCCCGGGCCACCAGCGCCCTCTCCGCGCTCGCCGCAGCCTCCATGGCGGCGCCGGCCTCCAATTGCAGCCTGCCGAGCTCGACCAGCCGCTCGGCATTCGCCCCAATCAGCCTGGCCAGCGTCGCAAAGGCCGTTCGCGCCGCATCCTTGTCGCCCATGGCCAACGCGGATCGCCCGAGGGCCTCAGCCACCGCCGGATCATCGGGGCGTCCCTGGCTCATGCGCTTCGCCACGGCCAGCGCCGGCTCAGCCTTGTTCATCTGCCGGTACAAGCCCAACAGCTCAAGCCCAACCTGCGGGTCACCGGGCGCCAAGCCCCAGGCCTTCTCGAGCAAGCCTTGCGCCTCGGCCAGACGGCCGGCCCGCATCTCCACCCGCGCCAGTTCCGTGGTCGCCTGCACATGCTGCGGCGACTTGCGGAGCAGCGCGCTCAGGCGCA
Organism: Zoogloea sp. GDB6; assembly: GCF_056724105.1. Lineage (NCBI taxonomy): Bacteria > Pseudomonadati > Pseudomonadota > Betaproteobacteria > Rhodocyclales > Zoogloeaceae > Zoogloea > Zoogloea sp. GDB6. The sequence goes on from NZ_CM161497.1 coordinate 4,241,506, forward strand.
TGCGCGCGGCATCCAGCTTGCCCTCGGTCATATCCAGGCGAGACAGATTGAGCTGTGCCGGCACAAGCTCCGGTGCCAGCGACAAGGCCTTCGTGTAGGCGACACGGGCTTCTGCCGGCTGGCCACTGGCGGACCGGACAGCCCCGAGCAGATTGTAGGCAAGCCCTTCCGACGGCACGGCCTTGAGCAGGGCCTCAGCAACCTGCAGCGCATTCCGCCTGTCTCCCCGGCGTAGATACAAGGCGCTCAAGGCGGATGCCACGTTCACCTGGCGCGGGTCCTTGTCAAAGGCTCGGCGCAGCGTCGCCAGGCCCAGATCCGGCTGTTGGCTGCCGAGCAGGGCAAACCCCCGTTGCGCGACGATCCCCGGATCGTCACCGGACATCCGCCCGGCCGCCTCCAGGGCCGTCGCGGCCTCCGCGTAGCGGCGCTGCTTCAGCCGCAACGCAGCCAGCGTCGTCAGCACCTGCTGGTCGGCATCGCCGGAACGCAGCATGGGCTCCAGCAGATCTCCGACCCGCGCCAACTCCCCGTTGGCGAGGTAAATGTTGGCGAGCAGTTTGCGGCCGGCGGGGTCCTTGGGCATCCGCAGCACGTATTGCTCGAGCAGCGCCCTCGCCCGTTCCGAGCGGCCGGTGGCATAGGACGCCAGTCCTCCCAGCATCAACAGCGGCGGCTGGCGGGACACGAAATCCTCCGGAAGGGCATCCACCAGCGCTGTGACCTCCTCCAGCTGGGTGTGGGATGCCTTGCTGTCACCGCGGGCGGCCAGGACCAGGCTCTTCAGATAGGCCACGCGCGGCTCCCGCTTGATCAGGCCGGCCGCCTTCTCCAGATCGGGCCAGGCTTCTTCCGGACGCTTCAGGTCGATCAACAGGGACGCCCGTGCCACCAGCGCATCCAGCAGGCGGGGGTCGGCAGCGAGGGCCTTGCCGAAATAGGCCAGCGCCCCCTGGACATCTCCGGCGGACTGCAGCAGCGCGCCGCGCAGGCTCAGCAATGAGGCATCGGCCGGCGCCATGCCGAGCGCCGTGTCGAGCGCCTTGCGGGCCCGCTCGGGATTACGCTCACGCAGGGACAGGTCCACTTCCGCGCGCAGGGGGGCCAGGGATTTCGGGTCGGCCTGGCGGCTGGCATCGACGGCACGGAAGGCCTCCTGCATGTTGCCCTCGTCCGCGTAGGCCGTCGCCCGCATGGCCAGCACTTCGGCCCTCGCTTCAGGTGGCAGGCCATCCGGGCGGATACGCTCCAGCACCTTCTTGCTCTTGCCGAACATCATCAGGGCCGTGCCGTAGGGCTGCGCAATTTCCGAGAGGTTGACGCCCAAGTCCAGCGCACGCTCGAACTCGGCCTCGGCCGCCGCGGCCTGCCCATCCTTCAGCAGGGCCTTGCCCAGCAGCAGATGCGCGGCAAGCATGCCCGGCTCCTGCTGGATTGCATTGCGTGCCTGGACAACGGCACCCGCGTAATCCTTGCGGGCGAAGCGCCCGCTGGCATCCTCGTAGTAGCGGACGGCCTTGTCGTTGGGGGCACGGACCGCGGCCTCCACACCGCCTCCGGCCAAGCCCGCGCAGACCAGGAAAGCCAGGAGGGAGTGACGCAATGCAGGTTTGAGCAGACAACTGGCAGAAGACATGGAAGGCGCATCCAGATTCAATTTTTCTCGGATGCCATTATGTCCGGCTGGTGAAAACCGCCCCGTGACGGAACTCGCACCGCGCCATCAGGTCAGCAGGAAGGAAGTCACGCGGCCCACCAAGTGCGCAGCCCGGCGCCGCTGCCGCTTGAAGGGCGCAGCTCACGGCCCCATATGGGGTGAACCAGTCCGCCCTCCCTCTGCTCTGCCCCATGGAAAAGAAAACCCAGTTCAGCCTCTGGTACTTCATCTTCGCGCTGTTCGCGATCTTCACCCTGCACGACCTGTGGGTGCAGATGCGCACCGTCGAGCCGGTGCCCTACAGCGAATTCCAGCGCATGGTGAAGGCCGGCGAGGTGGCCGAGATCGCCATCGCCGACAACACCATCCAGGGCACCTTCAAGCAGCCCCTGCAGGACGGCCGCCAGAAATTCGTCACCACCCGCGTCGATCCGGCGCTGGCCAAGGACCTCGGCCAGTACGACATCAAGTTCACCGGCGTCGTCGAGAACACCCTGTTCCGCGACATCCTCGGCTGGGTGTTGCCGGCCGTCATCTTCGTCGCCATCTGGATGTTCGCGATGCGCCGCTTCGCGGGCAAGCAGGGCCTCGGCGGCGGCTTCATGAACCTCGGCAAGAGCAAGGCCAAGGTCTATGTGGCGGCCAATACCGGCGTCAGCTTCGAGGACGTGGCCGGCGTGGACGAGGCCAAGGACGAACTGAAGGAAGTCGTCGGCTTCCTGAAGGACCCGCAGCGCTATGGCCGCCTCGGCGGCCGCGTGCCGAAGGGCGTGCTGCTGGTCGGCCCGCCGGGCACCGGCAAGACCCTGCTCGCCAAGGCGGTGGCCGGCGAGGCCGGCGTGCCCTTCTTCTCGATCTCCGGCTCGGAGTTCGTCGAGATGTTCGTCGGCGTCGGCGCCGCCCGCGTGCGCGACCTCTTCGAGCAGGCCCGCGCCAAGGCCCCGGCGATCATCTTCATCGACGAGCTGGACGCCATGGGCCGTGCCCGCGGCGCCTTCGCGATGGGCGGCCATGACGAGAAGGAACAGACCCTCAACCAGCTGCTGGTGGAGCTGGACGGCTTCGACTCCTCCTCCGGCCTGGTACTGCTGGCCGCCACCAACCGCCCCGAAGTGCTCGACCCGGCCCTGCTGCGCGCCGGCCGCTTCGACCGCCAGGTGCTCGTCGACCGTCCTGACAAGAAGGGCCGCATCGCGATCCTGGCGGTGCACATGAAGAAGATCACCCTTGCCCCGGACACCGACGCCGAGAAGGTCGCCGCGCTGACGCCGGGCTTCTCCGGCGCCGACCTGGCCAACCTGTGCAACGAGGCGGCGCTGGTCGCCACCCGCCGCAACGGCCAGTCGGTCACCGTCGAGGACTTCACGGTAGCCGTCGAGCGCATCGTCGCCGGCCTCGAGAAGAAGAACCGCGTCCTCAACGAGCACGAGCGCACCGTCGTCGCCTACCACGAGATGGGCCACGCACTGGTGGCCATGGGTTTGCCCGGCACCGACCCGGTGCACAAGATCAGCATCATCCCGCGCGGCGTCGGCGCCCTCGGCTACACCATCCAGCGCCCCACCGAAGACCGCTTCCTGATGACTCGCGCCGAACTGGAGAACAAGATGGCGGTGCTGCTGGGTGGCCGTGCCGCCGAGCAGATCGTCTTCGGCGAAGTGTCCACCGGCGCCGCCGATGACCTGCAGAAGGTCACCTCCATCGCCCGCTCCATCGTCATGCGCTTCGGTATGGACGTCGAGCTCGGCAACGTGGCCTACGACACCGACAAGGCCAACTTCCTCGGCCAGAACGCGGCCCCGCCGCAGGAGCGCGCCTACTCCGAGGAAACCGCCCGCGAGATCGACTGCGCAGTGCGCCGCATCGTCGCCTCGGCCTTCGAGCGCAGCCTGTCTATCCTCACCGCGCGCCGGACGATCCTCGAGGAAACGGCCCACGATCTGCTGGCCCGCGAGACCCTCGACGAAGCCGACCTCAAGGCCATCCACGCGCGTATCGAATCGGTATAGGCCAAACGGGCACACGCGCGGCAGCCGCCCGCCTGGCGACGGAGCGGGCTACAATGCCTGCACTGCGCGCCAAGGCGCGCCCCGCCTCGCTTCGCCGCCGGGCGACGGGCGAAACCACCCCATCCGTGATCGTTCGACATCCCGTGGAGGAAGCCGCTCATGTCCTGTATCCCCAAGTTCACCCTCGCCGCCCTGGCCCTGACCGCCGGCCTCACCACCCTGCCGGCCGTCGCCCAGGAATCGCCGACGCTCAAGAAGATCAAGGACAGCGGAACGATCTCCCTGGGCCACCGGGAGTCGTCCATCCCCTTCTCCTACTACGACGACAAGCAGCAGGTCGTCGGCTACAGCCAGGAGCTGATGCTCAAGGTCGTCGACGCGGTCAAGGCCAACCTCAAGCTGCCCGCCCTGCAGGTCAAGCTCACCCCCGTCACCTCCCAGAACCGCATCCCCCTCATCCAGAACGGCACCATCGACATCGAGTGCGGCTCCACCACCCATAACGCCGAGCGCGCCCGCCAGGTCGCCTTCTCCGACACCATCTTCATCATCGGCACCCGCCTGCTGACCAAGAAGGAGTCCGGCATCAAGGACTTCCCCAATCTCGCCGGCAAGAACGTCGTCACCACCGCCGGCACCACCTCCGAGCGCCTCATCCGCAAGATGAACGAGGACAAGAAGCTCGGCATGAACATCATCTCCGCCAAGGACCACGGCGAGGCCTTCCTCACCCTCGAGACCGGCCGCGCCGTCGCCTTCATGATGGACGACGCCCTCCTCTACGGCGAAATGGCCAAGGCCAAGCGCCCCGCCGACTGGGTCGTCACCGGCACGCCGCAGAGCTTCGAGGCCTACGGCTGCATGCTCAGGAAGGACGACCCCGGCTTCAAGAAGGTCGTCGACGCCGCCCTCGCCAAGGCCATGACTTCCGGCGAGGCCGAGGCCATCTACAAGAAGTGGTTCACCCAGCCCATCCCGCCCAAGGGCCTGAACCTCAACTTCCCGCTCTCCGACGCGATGCTCAAGCTCTACAAGGCACCCAACGACAAACCCTTCGAGTGAGCGCGTGACTGCAGGCGACGGAAGCCACCCCGCCGGCTTCCGTTCCACGTAGAGGCGAAGGCCATCGCCGCCGCCACCTTCCGCAAGGAGACCCGCATGGGCTACCAATGGAACTGGAGCATCTTCGGCAGTCCGGTCCCGACCGGTGAAACCACCTACCTGGCCTGGCTGCTGTCGGGCCTGCAGACCACGATCGTGCTGTCCCTGTCGGCCTGGCTCGTCGCGCTGGCCCTGGGCAGCCTGGTGGGCGTGCTGCGCACCGCGCCGAGCAAGGCCTTGTCCGGCCTCGCCGCCGCCTACGTGGAGATCTTCCGCAACACCCCGCTGCTGGTGCAGCTGTTCAGCTGGTACTTCGTGCTGCCGGAGATCCTGCCCTTCGGCCTCGGCGACGCCTTCAAGCAGCAGCTGTCGCCGCTCACCCAGCAGTTCCTGGCGGCCATGCTGTGCCTGGCCTTCTTCACCAGCGCCCGCGTCGCCGAACAGGTCCGCGCCGGCATCGGCGCGCTGCCCCGCGGCCAGAAGGCCGCCGGCCTGGCCCTCGGCTTCACGCTGCCGCAAACCTACCGCCACGTGCTGCTGCCGATGGCCTTCCGCCTCATCGTGCCGCCGCTCACCTCGGAATTCCTCAACATCTTCAAGAACTCCGCGGTGTGCTCGACCATCGGCCTCCTCGAGCTGGCCGCCCAGGGCCGCCAACTCGTCGATTACACCGCCCAGCCCTACGAGTCCTTCATCGCCGTGACGCTGCTCTACCTCGCCATCAACGTCGTCGTGATGGGCCTGATGCGCATCGTCGAAGCGCGCACGCGGGTGCCCGGCTACCTGGGAGGCAAGTGACATGTACGAATTCGACTGGTCCTCGATTCCCGGCGCGCTGCCTTTCCTGTGGGAGGGCATGAAGGTCTCCCTCGGCATCACCGCCTGCGCAGTGCTGTTCGGCATCGCCTGGGGCACGCTGCTGGCCATGGCCCGCCTGTCCGCCCTCAAACCCCTGGCCTGGCTGGCCGCCGGCTATGTCAACCTGTTCCGCGCCATCCCGCTGGTGATGGTGCTGTTGTGGTTCTTCCTGATCGTGCCGCAGGTGCTGCGCGGCTTCTTCAATCTCGATCCGAACACCGACGTCCGCCTAGCCTCGGCGCTGGTCGGCTTCGCGCTGTTCGAGGCGGCCTACTACTCGGAAATCATCCGCGCCGGCATCCAGTCGGTACCCAAGGGGCAGATCTCCGCCGCGTCGGCGCTGGGCATGAGCTACGCCCAGGCGATGCGCCTGGTCGTGCTGCCCCAGGCTTTCCGCAACATGGTGCCGCTGCTGCTGACCCAGGCCATCGTGCTGTTCCAGGATACGTCCCTGGTCTATGTGTCGGCGCTGGCCGACTTCTTCGGCGCCGCCTACAAGGTCGGCGACCGGGACGGACGGCTGGTCGAGCTGCTGCTGTTCGCCGGCGCGGTCTATTTCCTGATCTGCTTCGCGGCCTCCCAGGCCGTGCGCCATTACCAGAAAAAGCTCAACGCCCACGTGGCGCACTGATTTCCGGAGCCCGAGATGATTTCCATCCAGAACGTTTCCAAGCACTACGGGGCCTTCCAGGTTCTCACCGACTGCTCCACCGAGGTCAAGAAGGGCGAGGTGATCGTCGTCTGCGGGCCGTCCGGCAGCGGCAAATCCACGCTGATCAAGTGCGTCAACGGCCTGGAGCCCTTCCAGAGCGGCACCATCAGCGTCGACGGCATCTCCGTCGGGGACCCGAAGACCGACCTGCCCCGGCTGCGCAGCCGCGTCGGCATGGTCTTCCAGCACTTCGAGCTGTTCCCGCACATGAGCATCACCGACAACCTGACCATCGCCCAGATCAAGGTGCTCGGCCGTGGCCGGGACGCAGCTACCGACAAGGGCCTCAAGCTCCTCGACCGGGTCGGCCTCAAGGCCCACGCCGACAAGTTTCCCGGCCAGCTCTCCGGCGGCCAGCAGCAGCGCGTGGCGATTGCCCGCGCGCTGGCGATGGACCCGATCTGCATGCTCTTCGACGAACCCACGTCGGCCCTCGACCCGGAGATGATCAACGAGGTCCTCGACGTCATGGTCGAGCTCGCCCACGAGGGCATGACGATGATGTGCGTGACCCACGAGATGGGCTTCGCCAAGAAGGTCGCCAACCGCATCCTCTTCATGGACAAGGGCCAGATCGTCGAGGACGACGACAAGGACAGCTTCTTCGGCAACCCGCGCTCCGAACGCGCGCGCCAGTTCCTCGCCAAGATCCTGACCCACTGACTCACTGAACGCCAGCGCCATGCCCCGTCCGCACATCCACCTGCTGGCCACCGGCGGCACCATCGCCGGCGAAGCCGATCCCGCCGCCGACAGCCCCCGTTACCGGGCTGGCGTGCGCCCGGTGGAACAACTGCTGGCGGCCGTCCCCGGCCTCGACGCCACCGCCGAACTGAGCGCCGAGCAGATCCTGTCCCTCGACAGCAAGGACATGACCCCGGCCGACTGGCTGGTGATCCTCGCCGCCGCGCGGCGCGCGCTGGCCGACCCGGCGATTGCCGGCATCGTGATCCTGCACGGCACCGACACGCTGGAAGAGACCGCCTACTTCCTCCATCTCACGCTGCCCGGCGACAAGCCGGTGGTGCTGACCGGCGCGATGCGCCCGGCCGACCACCCGCAGGCCGACGGCCCGGCCAACCTGCGCGCCGCCGTGTGCCTGGCCGCCAGCCCGAGCGCCCACGGCAAGGGGGTGCTGGCGGTGATGAACCGGACCGCCTACCCGGCACGCTGGCTCGGCAAGGCCCGCACCCATGGGCTGGACGCCTTCGAGTCGGCAAGGCCATGGACCGACGGCCGCCCCGACGGGCGCTGCGCCGACCTGAGCCCGGCCACGCTACCGCGGGTGGACGTGCTGATGGGCTACGCCGGGGCGCCGCCGGAGCTGGTGGAGGCCTGCATCGCCGCCGGCGCCCGCGGCCTGGTGCTGGCCCTCACCGGCCACGGCAGCGTGCCCGCCGCCTGGCTGCCGGCCCTCGCCCGGGCCCGCGAACACGGCGTGGCGATCCTGCGTGCCAGCCGCTGCGCCGGCCCGGTGGTCCACAACGCCAACGCCGACGATGACCGGGAAGGCTGGCTCACCGCTGGCGACCTGCCCCCCGCCAAGGCCCGCATCGCGCTGATGCTGGCCCTCGCCCGCGGCGGCGAAGCACAGAGCTTTCTGCAACTGGAAGAATGATCCGGTGGCGCCGCGGAATCATCCGGCGGCGTGACGAATGGCTTTTTACACGTCACCCGATCGTCGGGACGCCTGACGGATTTTTTCCGTCAGGCGAAAAATCCGTTTTTTCATATGAAAAACTGGATTTTTCACGCCGAGGAATCGTCCAGCGGCACGACGGCATTTTTGCGTCATGCCGCTGAATCGACGGGATGCATGAAAAAATCATCGGGCGGCGTGACAAAAAAGCTTGTGGCACGCCCCCCAATCATCGAGGGACGCCGCCCGAGCTTTTTGTCATGTGAGCGACGGCTTTTTTCAGCCGAAAAAATGATTTTTTCATGGGGAAAAATCACTTCGTCAGCACGCCCGGGGCTGCCCGCAGGAGGCCCCACGCTCAGGACGTAGCGCCGCGCCCCTTGCGGGTGAAGGCCACGCGGGCCTCCTCCAGCACCTGGGCCAGCTCCTCGCGGGCCTCCAGCGAAGACTGGATCAACTTGTGCTCGTCATGGCCAATGGCCTGCTGGCGGGCCAGCACCTCGGCATCGTGGCGGGCAAAGCGATTGACCATCTGCTCGGCCAGCGCCGGCGGCTCGTTGAGCAGCTCCAGCGTCCACTTGGCCATTTCCAGGCTCGACGGCAGCGCCTCGCGGATCTGCCGCTCGATGCCGAGGTCCATCAGGCGGCTGGCGTGGAAGCGGTTGCGCGCCCGGGCGACGATCTGCACATGCGGGAAATGCTTGCGCACCAGCTCGGCGGTGCGCAGCGACGCTTCCACATCGTCGATGGCCAGCACGAAGACCTTGGCCTGGCCGATCTGCGCCGCATGCAAGAGATCCAGGTGGGCCGCATCGCCGTAGAAGACCTTGAGGCCGAAGCGGCGCACGGTATCCACCTGGCCGGCATCGGAGTCCAGCGCCGTGAAGCTGACGCCCCGCGCCAGCAACAGGCGCCCGACGACCTGCCCGACACGCCCGAAGCCGGCGATCACCACCTCGCTGCCGTCCTCCGGCATCTCGTCGAAGTCCCGCGGCACTTCATTCTTCTTGGCGGACTTGGCCAGCCAGTCGCCGAACATCAGCAGCAGCGGCGACACCGCCATCGACATCGCCACCACCAGCGTCAGCTTGTCGGCCTGCACCTCGCCGAGCACGCGGAAGGACTGGGCCGCATCGAACAGCACGAAGGCGAACTCACCACCCTGGGCCAGCACCAGGGCCAACAGGCGTGCGTCCGCTGTCGTGCCGCCGAACAGGCGCCGCAGCACGAACAGCACCACGCCCTTGACGACGATCAGCCCGGCGGTGAGCTGGGCGATCTGCCACGGGAACTTGAGCAGCAGGTCGAGGTTGGTGGACATCCCGACGGCCATGAAGAACAGGCCCAGCAGCAAACCCTGGAAAGGTGCGATGGCCGCTTCCAGTTCATGGCGGAATTCCGAGTCGGCCAGCAGCACGCCCGCCACGAAAGCCCCCAGGGACATGGACAGACCGCCCGCTTGCATCAACAGCGCCAGGCCCAGCACCGTCGCCAGCGCGGCGGCGGTAAACATCTCCCGACTATTCACCCGCGCCACGTGGCGGAACAGCATGTCCAGCGTCGGCCGGCCGATCACCGCCACCACCGCCAGCAAGCCGAGGCCGACCGCCGGATGGGTCAGTGCCGTCGACCGCCCGGTGCCGAACAGCGGGATCAGGGCCAGCAGCGGGATGACGGATAGATCCTGAAACAACAAAATCGCGAAAGCTTCGCGCCCATGACGAGTGGAAAGTTCGCGCCGCTCGGCCAGCGTCGGCAGCACGAAGGCCGTCGACGACAGGGCCAGGATGATCCCCACCACCGTCGCCGCCGGCCACGACAGGCCCAGATAGCGCCCGGCACCGGCCAGCGCCGCGGCGACCCCGAACAGTTGCAGCGCGCCGAGCCCGAACACCGAACGCCGCAAGGCCCACAGCCGCGAGGGCTTGAGTTCCAGGCCGATCACGAAGAGCAGCAGCACCACCCCGAGTTCGGCCGTGTGGAGCAGGTTGTCCGGGTCGCGCACCAGCTTCACCCCGAACGGACCGATCAGCACCCCAACCGCCAGATAGCCCAGCACCGTGCCCAGCCCGGCCCGCTTGAAGAAGGGAACGAGCAACACGGAGGCCAGCAGCAGGGCAGCAAGAGTGGTCAGGGATTGCATGGATATCTATGCACAACAATGGAATGCCGAGTCTCTCACAAACCGGAGACCCGGATGCCCGTGGAAGGATAAGGAAACAATACGACAGAAACTACGGGAGTAGTTCTATAGGGATTCGCCTTACAGGCGTGTCAGGAATCTTTACAGTCGCCTGATTTGGCAATATTCCAAAAAATTACAATTTTTAGAAAAAATCATATATCAGAGCCAATTAACAGCACTAAAGGCAATTTGGCACACTCCCTGCTAAATATTCGACAGAATCACAAAACCCACCGCCGATTCTTCATAAACGCAGGAGACTGGATATGAAACTCAATAAAAACAAGATGTTGGTGGCAGCGACCATTGCGTCGGCTTGCTTTACGTCGGGCGCTGGCGCAGCCGGTACCTTCACGCTGCCGGCGGGCCAGTACTTCACGTACGGCAACACCAACTCCTACTCGCTGCCGGTGGCCGCCTACTATTATGACCAAGCCCATGGCGGTGGCACGGGTCCGGGCAGCCCCTATTATGTCGGGTCGTCCCCGGGTGCCATCAAGGATCTGGTCGTCATCTACACCGGAGCCAGCGGCACCGACGTGACCACCAATGCGATGGGCTTCGAGGATGCCTACGGCACCCCCAACGGCTCCTCCCCCCAATTCGCATCCACCGATGGCACCAACGTCACCCCTCCGACCGGCGTCGCGTCCAAGGGCATCCAGACCGTCTATAGCAACACCTGGGACGCCAGTCTCGACGCACTCAGCAAGTTCCTGAACGGTGGCACACCGATCTTCTTCTTCAACAACAACGATACGAACAAGGATCAGGATCTGGCCATTTGGGCCAAGCTGTGGATCACCGATGCGAACGGCAATCTGGTCAATCGCTTCCTGTATCTGAGCAATCAGAACATCAATACGAACACCGACCAGCCCTATGGCACGCCCGGCGTTCCCGCCGGCGATGCGACCATCTACAATCCGGGCGGCGCAGCATTGAGCGTATCGGGGTCCGGGGCGGAAGGCGGCGTTGCCAGCGGCGGCGTATCGCCCACCGCCAGTGGCACCAGCCCCTATGACACGAGCTATGTCAGATCCGGCGGCGACGTGCTGATCTGCGACGCTACCCAAGTGGTCGTGACCCCCTCGACTCCCTGCAGCGGCAAGACCACGGCCATCAACCACAACCTGGGCGCAAACCAGGTCGCTTACGCGGCCGACCTGCCCCTGCTGGATACGTGGCTGGCTGATCTGGTCTCGCAACAGGTCAACCTGAGCAAGTACTCGCTGCACCTGCAGCTCAATCTCGGCTGCGACTCCCAGTTCAACGGCGCCTGTACGGAAGTGCAGATCGACAACGGTTACGAGCAGCTCTTCATGGGCAGCTCCAACTCCATCTATAACACCCCGGAGCCGGCTACGCTGTCACTGATGGGCCTGGGTCTGCTTGGCGCTTTCGCATCGCTCTTCCGTCGCAAGACGGCCTGATCAGGGCCTTTAAGGCTATACGGTCAAGCCGGCGCCCTGCGCTGCAGCAGCAGATCGCTGACGAGCCCCCGGACTTTCCGGGGGCTCCGTCTTTCCGGGCTTGCCAGAAGGCCGGGTGGAAGCCTCGGTACAACACGAGGCCGAAACGCAATTCCTGTAGCTCATAAGCAGGCTACAGCCCTGGGTCCTCACCACCTCCGGCGAGCGCCGCGTCCACCACCCGCCGGCTCAGGTGCGGGGCGAAGCACTCGATGAAGGCATAGATATATCCACGCAGCCAGGCGTTCTTGCGCAGACCGATGCGCGTCGTGCTCGATGCGAACAGGTGGGCCGCGTCCAGCATGCCCAACTCCTTGTCTGCCACCGGATCGTAGGCCATCTTGGCGATGATGCCGACGCCGAGGCCCATCGCCACGTAGGTCTTGATCACGTCCGAGTCGATGGCGGTGAGCACCACGTTGGGCTTCAGGCCCCGGCCGGTGAAGGCCTCGTTGATGCGGTTGCGGCCGGTGAAGGCGAAGTCATAGGTCACCAGCGGATAACGGGCGATGGCTTCCAGCGTCAGCGGCTGCGTCGCCAGGATCGGATGGCGCAGCGGCGCGACGACGCAGCGGTTCCACTGGTAACAGGGCAGCATCACGATGTCCTCGTGCTCGGCAATGGCCTCGGTGGCGATGGCGATGTCGGCCACGCCGGACAGCACGTATTCGCAGACCTGGCGCGGGTTGCCCTGATGGAAGGACAGACGCACGTTGGGGTAGCGTGTCATGAAGGCCTGCACCACCTTGGGCAGCGCATAGCGGGCCTGGGTATGTGTAAAGGCGATCGACAAACTGCCGCTCGCCTCGTTGCTGAACTCGGCGCCGACTTCGCGCAGGTTGTCCACTTCCTGGAGAATGCGCCCGACGATGGCCAACACCTGCTTGCCGGGCTCAGTGATGTCCACCAGGCGCTTGCCGTGGCGCACGAAGATCTCCACCCCCAGCTCCTCCTCCAGCACGCGGATCTGCTTCGACACGCCGGGCTGGGAGGTAAACAGCGCCTCGGCGGCCTCCGATACGTTGAGACCGTGGCGGGCCACCTCGAATACATAGCGCAACTGCTGGATGTTCATCGGCGCCAGACCTCGTGGAAGAACCTGAAAATAGAATATTAGAACTATAAGTTCTAAAGGTTTAACCTAAAACACCTTCTTTGCTCTAAAAACACGTTCTACGATGCGCCGCACAAGGAATTTGGGCTTATCATGAGTATCGCTTACACGATTGCCGGCTTCTCCGTGGGTGCCATCGTCGGTCTGACCGGCGTGGGCGGCGGGTCCCTGATGACGCCGTTGCTCGTCCTGCTGTTCGGCATCAACCCCTCCGTGGCCGTCGGGACCGACCTGCTCTACGCCGCCATCACGAAGGCCACCGGAACGGTCGCCCACGGCATGAAGGGCACGGTGGACTGGACGGTGACGCGCCGCCTGGCCACGGGTAGCATTCCCGCCTCGACGATCACCCTGCTGCTGGTGGGCTATTTCGCTCCCGGCGGCATCGGCGGCGCCGGCAGCCTGATCAAGGTTTCGCTGGGCATCGCACTGCTCCTCACGGCGGTGGCGATCGTGTTTCGCAAGCAGATCCAGGCCTATGCGCTGAAGCACTCCGGCGGCCAGGAGAATCCGCAGCGCACCAAGCTGCTGACGATCCTGACCGGTGCCGTGCTGGGCGTACTGGTTTCGATCTCGTCGGTGGGTGCCGGCGCCCTGGGCGTCAGCGCCCTGTTCTTTTTGTACCCGCGGCTGGCGACCTTGCGCATCGTCGGCAGCGACATCGCCCACGCGGTGCCCCTGACGCTGGTGGCCGGCATCGGCCACTGGTTCCTCGGCAGCGTCGACTGGGCCTTGCTGGGCAGCCTGCTGATCGGCTCCCTGCCGGGCATCTGGCTGGGCAGCCACATTTCCACCCGCGTCCCCGACCGGGTGCTGCGTCCGATTCTGGCAACCATGCTGGTCTTGGTGGGCAGCAAGTTGATTGCGGCCTGACCGGGCTTACGAATAAACCAGGAAAACGAAATGTACCGTTACGACCCCTACGACCAGAAGATCGTCGACGAGCGCGTCGCCCAGTTCCGCGACCAGACCCGGCGTTACCTGGCCGGTGAGCTGACCGACGACGAGTTCCGCCCGCTGCGCCTGCAGAACGGCCTGTACATCCAGCGCCACGCGCCGATGCTGCGGATCGCCGTGCCCTACGGCCTGCTGTCGTCCACGCAGGTCCGCAAGCTCGCCCACATCGCCCGCAGCTACGACAAGGGCTACGCCCACATCACCACGCGCCAGAACGTGCAGTTCAACTGGCCCGAACTGAAGATGGTGCCCGAGATCCTCGGCGAGCTGGCCCAGGTCCAGATGCACGCCATCCAGACCTCCGGCGCGTGCATCCGCAACATCACCTCCGACCCCTTCGCCGGCGTGGCCGGCGATGAGTACATCGACCCGCGCCCGTGGTGCGAGGTGCTGCGCCAGTGGAGCACCTTCCACCCGGAATTCGCCTTCCTGCCGCGCAAGTTCAAGATCGCCGTGAACGGCGCCGACCAGGACCGCGCGGTCATCCAGTGCCACGACATCGGCCTCGAGCTGAAGCGCAATGCGGCCGGCGAGATCGGCTTCCGCGTGCTGGTCGGCGGCGGCATGGGCCGCACCCCGATCATCGGTGAGGAAATCAACGCTTTCGTGCCCTGGCAGCACATCATCACCTACAACGAGGCGATCCTGCGGGTGTACAACCGCTACGGCCGCCGCGACAACCTCTACAAGGCGCGCATCAAGATCCTCGTCAAGGCCCTCGGCGTCGCCGAGTTCAAGCGCCAGGTCGAGGAGGAATGGGCCTTCGGCAAGGATGGCGCCAACACTCTGACGGAAGCCGAAGTGGCCCGCGTCGCCGCCCACTTCACGACGCCCGCCTACGAGACCCTGGCGGGCGAGGACGCCGGCTACGCCAGCCAGCGCGCCGCCAACACGGCCTTCGCCGCGTGGGCTCGCCGCAACGTGCTGGCCCACAAGGTGCCCGGCTACGCGATCGTCGTGCTGTCCCTGAAGAACCCGGCCACCGCCCCCGGCGACATCACCGCCGAGCAGCTCGACCTGGTCGCCAAGTGGGCCGACGCCTACAGCTTCGGTGAAGTGCGCGCCACCCACGAGCAGAACCTGGTGCTGGCCGACGTCAAGCAGGCCGACCTCTTCGCGCTGTGGGAGCAGGCTCGCGCCACCGGCCTGGCAACGCCGACCTTCGGCCTCTTGACCGACATCATCTGCTGCCCCGGTGGCGACTTCTGCGCCCTCGCCAACGCCAAGTCGATCCCCATCGCCAATGCGATCCAGGCCCGTTTCGACGACCTGGACTACCTCTACGACATCGGCGACATCGAGCTCAACATCTCCGGCTGCATGAACTCCTGCGGTCACCACCACGTCGGCCACATCGGCATCCTCGGCGTCGACAAGAACGGTGAGGAGTGGTACCAGGTCAGCCTCGGCGGCAGCCAGGGCAACGACACCAGCATCGGCAAGGTGATCGGCCGCTCGTTCGCCGCGGCCGAAATGCCCGACGTGATCAGCAAGATCATCGACGTCTACCGGGCCCAGCGCCAGGACGGCGAGCGCTTCATCGACACCGTCCGCCGCACTGGCCTCGACCCCTTCAAGCTCGGCGTGTATGGCGAAGCCGCGATCATCGAAAGGAAGCAACATGCCTAAGCTCATCAAGAACGGCCGCGTGATCGACGACGCCGCAGAAATCCTCGTCCTCGACGAAGTCCAGGGCCCCGAGGCGCTGAGCCTGCCCGATGGTCCGGTGTTCGTGCCCCTCGCCGTGTGGCAGGCCCACAAGGGCGCCCTCTCCGGCCGTGCCGGCCTCGGCGTGTGGCTGGACAGCAGCGAGAGCGTGGACGACCTCGAAGGCGATCTGGACAGCATCGGCGCCATCGCGCTGAATTTCCCCAAGTTCACCGACGGCCGCGCCTACTCCAGCGCCGCGCTGCTGCGCAGCCGCTACGCCTACACGGGCGAGATCCGCGCCATCGGCGATGTGCTGCGCGACCAGTTCTTCTTCATGCAGCGCTGCGGCTTCGACGCGATCCAGCCGAAGGCCGGCAAGTACAGCGACGCCCAGCTTGAAGAAGCACTGGCCAGCCTGAAGGACTTCTCGACGCCCTACCAGGCCGCCATCGACCAGCCCGAACCCCTGTTCCGCCGCGTTCCGCGCGCCGCCTGAACGAGGACACGCCGTCATGCATCCGAACCAGAACCCCAAGCTCGACGATCCGGTGCTGCTTGCCAGCCTGGAAGCCAAGGTCGCCCAGCTCAAGGCCGACCTGGCTGCCTGGGCCGCCGAACTGCCGGCCATCACGATGGCCAACAGCCTCGGCGCCGAAGACATGGTGCTCACCGACGTGATCGCCACCAGCCAGCTGCCCATCGAGATCTTCTCGCTGGACACCGGCCGCCTGCCGCTGGAAACCTACGACCTGATGGCCGAGGTGCAGAAGCGCTACGGCCTCAAGCTGAAGTTCTTCTACCCGAACCACGAGGCCATCGAGACCTTCACGCGGGAAAACGGCATCAACGCCTTCTACGACAGCGTCGAGCTGCGCAAGGCCTGTTGCCACGCCCGCAAGGTCGAGCCGCTGGGCCGCGCGCTGGCCGGCAAACAGGCCTGGATCACCGGCCTGCGCGCCCAGCAGTCCACCACCCGCACCGACCTGCCCAAGCGCCAGTTCGACGAGGGCAACGGCCTGGTCAAGTTCAACCCGCTCTCCGACTGGACCGAGAAGGAAGTGTGGGCCTACATCCGCCTCAACAAGGTTCCGTACAACGCGCTGCACGACAAGTTCTACCCGAGCATCGGCTGCGCCCCGTGCACCCGCCCGGTGTCGATCGGCGAGGACGTCCGCGCCGGCCGCTGGTGGTGGGAAAACCCGGAAACCAAGGAATGCGGCCTGCACGTCAAGAAGTGACGGGCACCCAGGAACCATAGAACGAGTAAAGCAATGTCGACGCTCACCAAACAGACCCTGAGCCACCTGGATTGGCTCGAATCCGAAGCCATCCACATCATGCGTGAAGTGGCCGGCCAGTGCAGCAACCCCGTGCTGCTGTTCTCCGGCGGCAAGGACTCCATCTGCATGCTGCGGATCGCCGAGAAGGCCTTCCGCCCCGGCAAGTTCCCCTTCCCGCTGATGCACATCGATACCGGCCACAACTACAAGGAAGTGGTCGAGTTCCGCGACAAGCGCGCCGCCGAGCTGGGCGAGCGCCTGATCGTGCGCTCCGTCGAAGACTCCATGAAGCGCGGCACCGTCGTGCTGAAGAACGAGAACGAGTCGCGCAACAAGCACCAGTCCGTGACGCTGCTGGAAGCCATCGAGGAGTTCGGCTTCGACGCCTGTATCGGCGGAGCCCGCCGCGACGAGGAAAAGGCCCGCGCCAAGGAACGCATCATGAGCTTCCGCGACGAGTTCGGCCAATGGGATCCGAAGAACCAGCGCCCCGAGCTGTGGAACCTCTACAACGCGCGCAGCCACAAGGGCGAGAACATCCGCGCCTTCCCGATCTCCAACTGGACCGAGATGGACGTATGGCAGTACATCGAGCGCGAGAAGCTCGAGCTGCCGAGCATCTACTTCGCCCACACCCGTCCGGTGGTGATGCGTTCCGGCGCCATCGTGCCGGTCAATGTGCCGCTGATGAACGGCGAACTGACCAACCTGCCCAAGGCCGGCGAAGAGATCATCGACCTGCAGGTGCGCTTCCGCACCGTCGGCGACATCTCCTGCACCGCCCCGGTGGAGTCCGACGCCGACAACGTCGAGAAGATCGTGCTCGAAACCGCCACCACCACGATCACCGAGCGCGGCGCGACCCGTCTGGACGACCAGACCAGCGAAGCCTCCATGGAACAACGCAAGAAAGAGGGTTACTTCTAAATGAGCGCCCAACACGTTGAAGACCGCGGCCTGCTGCGCTTCCTGACCTGCGGTTCGGTCGATGACGGCAAGAGCACCCTGATCGGCCGCCTGCTGTTCGACACCAAGGCCATCCTGGCCGACACCCTCACTGCCATCGAGCGCACCTCCAGCAAGCGTGGCATGACCGCCGTCGACCTGTCCCTGCTCACCGACGGCCTGCAGGCCGAGCGCGAACAGGGCATCACCATCGACGTGGCCTACCGCTACTTCTCGACCGGCACCCGCAAGTACATCATCGCCGACGCGCCGGGCCACGAGCAGTACACCCGCAATATGGTGACCGCCGCCTCCACCGCGAACCTGGCGATCATCCTGATCGACGCGCGCAAGGGCGTGCTGACCCAGACCCGCCGCCACAGCTACCTGACCAAGCTGGTGGGCATCCCCCACGTGGTGGTAGCCGTCAACAAGATGGACCTCGTCGATTACGACCAGGCCACCTACGACCGGATCGTTGCCGAGTACAAGGCCTTCGCCGACCAGATCGGCCTCACCGACGTGCGCTTCATTCCGCTGTCGGCCCTCAACGGCGACATGATCGTGGACCGTGGCGAGCGCCTCAACTGGTACGACGGCCCGACGATGATCGACATCCTCGAAGCCGCCCCGGCCGCCCACACCGAGCAGGCCGAGAGCTTCCGCTTCCCGGTCCAGTACGTGTGCCGCCCGCAGGCCTCCGATAACCCCGAGCTGCACGACTACCGCGGCTTCATGGGCCGCGTCGAGTCCGGCGAGATCAAGGTGGGCGACAGCGTCACCGTGCTGCCCAACGGCCTGACCACCAAGGTCAAGGACATCCAGCTGTACGGCGAGTCCCTGCCCAAGGCGATCCACGAGCAGTCCGTGACCCTGCTGCTGGAAGACGAGATCGACATCTCCCGCGGCGACATGATCGTCAGCAGCACCGAAGTGCCAGCCCAGACCAAGCAGGTCGAGGCCATCGTCTGCTGGCTGTCGGAAACCCCGCTGTCGCCGGCGCGCACCTACTGGCTGCGCCACACCACCCGCGAAGTGAAGGCCAAGGTGGCGAGCATCACCCACCGCCTGGACATCAACACGCTGGACAAGGAAGCGGCGACTACGCTGGCCATGAACGACATCGCCCGCCTGACCCTCAAGCTGGCCCAGCCGGTCTTCGCCGACAACTACACCGACTCGCGCGCCACTGGCGCCTTCATCCTGATCGACGAATCCACCAACAACACGGTGGGTGCCGGCATGATCACGGGCCTGAACGCCTGAGCCGACGCGTAGGCTGCATCCCCGGCTGCGGCCGGAAGCCGCAAAGCAAAACCCC
Organism: Zoogloea sp. GDB6; assembly: GCF_056724105.1. Classification (NCBI taxonomy): domain Bacteria; kingdom Pseudomonadati; phylum Pseudomonadota; class Betaproteobacteria; order Rhodocyclales; family Zoogloeaceae; genus Zoogloea; species Zoogloea sp. GDB6. Next base: position 4,260,406 of record NZ_CM161497.1, read on the forward strand.
CGGTTCAACGACTTATACCTTAACGATACATACTTAGTGAGTGAGTGACTTGAAGGCCTTGTTCAAAAAGGGAATTAAGGCAATTTACATTTGATGTATTAACACATCTTAATACATAGATGTTTGAAGGGGCCAATGGAAGCGTTGGCCCCTTTTTCTTTGGGTATCCGGAATGTAGTGTTGAAATGATTGCACTGCTTGCGACATTTGCTACAATGCAATCAACGCAATCGCAGCAAAAGGGAGTTCGCCGTGGCCACCAACTTAGTTGTCCGAAACATTGAGCCATCTGTCGCTCAAGCGCTTAAGCAGGCTGCGGCTGCCCACGGGCATAGCGCAGAGGCCGAACACCGTGAAATCCTGCGCAATGCACTCTTTCGTCCGGCTCGACGCACCTTCAAAGAGGTGTTGGCCAGCATGCCGGATGTCGGCGAGGATGCGGACTTCAATTTCCGCCAGTCTTGATGTATCTGCTCGACACCAACGTCGTCAGTGAGCTGAGGAAAGGTGTTCGCGCCAATTCTGGTGTAATGACCTTCTTTGCCAACCTGCGAGCCGATGAAATTTACCTGTCGGTGCAGACCATAGGGGAGTTGCGGCGCGGCGTAGAAAATATCCGTCGCCGTGGCGACATCAAACAAGCCGAACGTCTGGATACCTGGCTGGATAGCGTGCTGGCTGACCACGGTATACGAATACTGGATTTTGACTTGGAGTGCGCCCAAGTATGGGGGAAGCTCATGTCCCCGAATCCTCAACATCCTATAGACAAGCAAATTGCCGCTGTCGGCCTTATATACGACTTGACCGTTGTCACACGCAACACGGCAGATTTCGAGCACACCGGAGCGCGACTACTGAATCCGTTTAACTGAGTTTCAACAGTGGATTCCGGATACCCTTTTCTTTCGGCAACTGACTTCGTACGAGGTCTTAGACCTTTGGGTTCGACAAGAGCAGGACGACACAACTACCCGCTCCCAACCCGTTGCTGACGTTCAACCTGCAAGCAGCCATTGGCAATCTTCTGATGCGATTTGCGGTTAGAACCGAAGCCAGAGGTGTAACACTGGTTCAGGGGCCTTCCATCCCCTCTTTTGATACTTTGGACATTTGTCCAAAGTTGGAAGGGTTTGGTGCCGACAACAAGTTGGACTGTGGCAAGTAAGCTTGCGCCAAGCGGATGCAATCGCGCTATCAGCTAGAGAGAGCTTCATAACCGAGAAAGCTCTCCTGAGAAGTTAACTTCAGTCGTTCTACTGCATGGTCACCGTCACTAGCGCGGATTCCGTGCTAGGTGTGGCGATTCATCGTGCAACGGTTGCGAGTTGGGGCGCTGTCGGTCTACAGGCGTGCGTTGCCTTCTGTCGTTGATGACTTCACGTCCTAAAGTAACTTCCCATTAGAGAAAAGCCATCCATCACAGAAATACCCGACCCGACCTCACCATCGATGCAGCCCATGTTTGAGCCTCTGCTTCAAGCAGTCCGTTCTTAAGGATGAACTTAGCTACGCCCACCACGTGTTCCCTAGTGCCTCGTGTGGTGATTGTTAGTTCAATCTCTCCATTGGGGGTGAGACCGAGAGTGGCCGGCTGAATATAAGTACTTTCTTGTATCTGCTTCATTAGGAACGAAGCGTCCATGCCAGGCGGAACGGCCTGAGTGGCAGTAACCGTATGGATGCATTCATCATTTTGTGCGAGTTGGTGCTGTAGGGCTTCGATGGCGGCCAATATCGTTGGAGAGCTTGTCCGTTCCTTGGCGTATGAAAGAGTGACGCGCAATTTTGTATGCCAGTCATCGTTAAAGGTTTGTTTAAACAATGCTATGCCCATGCCAACCATCTTTTCTAGCTCGAGTTTGATGCCAAGGTTCTTTACTGGTTGCCAGTAGTCACCGTCTAACAGCACGTGATTCACTGTTCCATTTGAACACTTTAGTGTGGAACATTTTAGTGTGTAGATTCTAGCACGGATGCGCCTGAAACTCGGTTGAAAACCGGGAACAGGCATGAATCGAATAGAAGCGCTGGGAGCAGTGATACGGGACACCCGTATGAAAATGAACATCTCGCAAGAGAAGTTGGCTGAAGCCGCAAAGATTCACCGGAACGGGTTGGGCCGCATCGAGCGAGGTGAAGTCGAAGCTACGGTTGGTACGCTATGCCTCATCGCCGATGCGCTTAACGTGGCGGTGTCCGAGCTCATGCAGAGGGCAGAAATGTTGGCTGAGAATCAAGGGTAGCCCCCTGACAGAAACGCAGCAGAAGACGCGTCCAAACTCAGAGTGGCACATCTCGAATCAGACTATCCTTCACGCATTCTGTGAGCAACTAACTACTTGACCGATGGCAATCATCATGCAGTCGCACTAGCTTTTCACGAAGTTCGTTCTGAGCTGAGTCCGCCGCTAGTCCAAGGAGAGGGTCACAGAGCACTAACCTGTCTCGGTGCTCGGAAGGCCACCCTTCACCACGGTCGTCAAGAGCCAGCCATCGACGATGCTTGTGCCGTTTGACGTCGCCAAGAATCTGCGCGTACCGCGGGAATAACTCCCACCCACGTGGACAGTGGGCATGCCAAGTCGCGCCGATAACCCGCCTACGCAATCCCTCGGCCAGCCAGCTACGTGCCTCGCCGACCCCTAACACCCGAGCCCAGCTCGTCGAGAGCACGATTCTCAAGCTTGGGTACGGAGCAAGAATTTCTTCGAGCAGTGACGCCCACTCGAAGAGACAAAACCCATCCATCTTGAGAACGATTTTGTCTCCAACCCTGTAAACCTCGTCAGGGTGAAGGACACCATCGAAGTCGAGGAAGAGGACAGGAACGTCTGGGTCTCGCCCGTGGCGCGTCACCTTAGGCACCTCCCGAGTTCTGGCAGGTTGCCCGCCTCAGGAAGCGGACCATATCGAAGAGACGAACCTCCCCGCTTTCAAAAGTCAGCCGCAGTTGAAACCCTGGCAACGCGTTGACAACAGTCACGGCCAATAGAGGTGGAGCTGAAACCTCCGTCATCACTCACCCCCTCAGATTGCGCATGCCCATCACCTTCCCAATCTCTCCTGCGCGGAGATAGATGTGTGACCAGCGGCATCAGGCTACCCGAGCGTCGCTTCAACCACAATGACATATCAAGAAATGCCTCTTTTGTCAAGCGGGGACTATGCCAATAAAACCGATATGGATATGCTGGACCTATGAGTGCTCCGTGCTGTCCGTTTTGTTCCCTTCCTCCTGAACGCATCGTCGGCCAAAACGACTTCGGAATCTGGATTTACGACGGTTTGCCCGTCTCAGCCGGGCATAGCCTCATCATTCCGAAGCGACATGTCGGCTCGTTCTTTGAGGTGAGCTCTGCTGAACGTGCGGGCATGCTGGAGCTGCTCGACCAAGCCAAAGCTGCGGTAGATGTAGCGCGCCGGCCAAATGGCTACAACATCGGCATCAATGACGGTGCAGCCGCGGGCCAGACCGTCCCCCACCTCCATATCCATCTGATTCCTCGCTTCCCGGGCGATGTCGCCGACCCTCGAGGCGGTGTTCGCTGGGTCATCCCCGAGAAAGCGGATTACTAGTCTGGATGCTAGGTCGTCTCCCGGAAGCCGCTGCCATTTCCGGAAGCTCAAGTGCAGTTTCATTCAAAGCTGCAGTGACTGTTCGTCGAAGGGGGGCGCGGCGACCTACAAGGCCGGACGCCCATGTGTTGTCGTCGAGCTCTCCATCGCATGGCGTTGATGACGGTGGCGACTTGATGCTGGTCAGCAGGCTGCGCGGCAAGCGCTTCATCTCCACTTACTCGAAGAATAGACAGGTCTGTCGCATCGGAGTTTTAATTGGCACTTCCAATGCACTATGCTAACAGCGCATGGTGCGCTGAGCTTAATTATGCTCACGAAGAATGGTTGCACATTTAGAGTCGAGTCTTGCCGCAAAACCTAATTTCATCGTATTCATATTTCACGCCGAAAACCTCATATGAGAGACTTGGGATTAATGGGCGAAAGTGCGTTCGCGTTTTGGTGCGCAAACGAAGGGCTGTCTGCAAACCGCTCAGACGTGGACAAAACAGGATGGGATTTTTTTGTTGAGTTCCCGACAAAAACGAGCGCCCTCGAAATACACAGAGCCGCTCTTGAGTGCAGAGTTCAGGTAAAGGCAACCGACCATCAAAAGAGAAAGCTCAACATACCTCTTTCCAATTTGCATCGATTGGCGACAGCCCCTACCCCTTGCTTCTATATTTTTCTAGAGTTTGACGGGAAAGATGTAGTGCAGCGAGCTTTCTTAGTTCACGTAGACAATGAACTAATATCTCGAGTATTGAAAAAAGCGTACGAAATAGAAAGCTCCACCAAACAACGAAAACCTAACAAAACCACCCTGGCAATCCACTACGACGACGCAAATCTTATTGCTCCTCCATGCGGCTCATCCTTGAGACGTAAGCTGGAGGAAATTATCGGCCCCAGCCTGCAAGACTATATACAAAATAAGAAGGGGCATTTGTATAACACGGGCCATGAAGAGGGCTGGGGGGAGGTAACTCTTATGCTCGAGGGAGAGGCTGCTTTTCGTGATTTTATTGACATGTCTCTTGGCATTAAAGAGGATGTTAATGTCTCTGCCTTGCAAGGATTTCACACGCGCTTTGGCATAAAAAGCAGCAAGCCTTTTGTTGATGCTATCCATGGCCGGGTTGAAATTCTCTCCCGCGAGCCTGTCGCATCAGGGCTTATTTGCTTTAAGAAAGAAAAATACGGACCCGAACTCCCGTTCAAATGCAATGTGTTTAGCTCATTCCTTAATTCGATTGCGCCTGAATCTTGGCAAAAAATTCGAGTTGAAGCTGAGTTGTTTGAAATAACGATAGCGCCATTCGTCGGAAATGCTAGCTATCAATTTACCTCGAATCCGAATTCGAGGCATGTCGTATCGGAATTGCGAAATGCAGTGCAGCTTCTGAGCTATTTGTCTTATAAGGAGAGCAGGACTTTTGGGGAGCTTAGAGCAAACGACTGGCCCTCAATAAAGTTCTCCACAAATGGTAAGGGGCAAGAGTTCGAGTTGATGGATGAACTACATGCACTTAACTGCGCACTGAAGCTTATCTCGATTTATGAACTAGTTGAGCCCATTGAAGTTTCGTTGCAGGAAATTTCGATGAGCGCACAGGGAATTATTCAATTTTATGGGGTTTTTGATAAGGAGGACAGGGCGCTAAAAATTGAATTTTCCATGGAGGGTCCAGATATTAATCTATCCAGAGAATCGGCTTGCGCGCTTTTTGTATCGACAAAAATCGGGGATGTCATTCTTGGTGTCTTTCTAATGCTTTTTGGACGCATCATGAGAGATGAAAATGAGAGGTTGGTGCTTGCGTCAAATAGAAAGAACATTGAAAAGAAGGTTGTCTTAAGGAATGGTGACAAGCTAAGTGCGTCTGAATTTGTAGAGGTTGCGGATGAAGTTATAAAAAAATATGAAACCACTCATGAAGTTTTAATTTTCTTTCCTGGCAATCATGCCGACGCACCACCAGAGAAATTCTGAAGTTATGGCTTACGTATTTTTCGTATATCTTACCCCTCAAGATACGCTGTATTGGAAACGGACATCCTTATAGTGGAAGACAAAGAGTTGATGCAGGTAGTGGATGAACTAGGTTTTCAACGACGGTAGAAGCAAGGTCATGATTGCTTCTGCCGGTCATCAGGCCAGAGATAGGCCTGCCTAGCCGGCTTATCTAGTGCGGATAGGCTAACCATGATACGCAAAATCCACAATCTACCAGCACTCACTAGGCGTCTCTTTAGCATCACCAAAGTGGAAGGTCATACTCGCTTCCCTTGCAGACCTTGTGCCGTTATATCGAGGGCTATGACTGCCGGTACGAATGCGCCATACTGAAGTCATAGTATGCGGACTACCCACATGCTATCTTCAGGTGTGCATTCGAATTACGCTAGGGGAACAGTTTGGCACCAAAGTCAGATGCAATTCATGCTGCCGCCTGCTCGCTTCAGGCAGGCCGCTGGAGCGAATACGAATCCCATGTGAAGGCTGCTCGTCGTACCGGCGACGAGGAAATTTGGGAAAAGCTGGCGGCGTACCACCCCCGAACCGTAAACGTTTTCTTAGCGCTCTCTGCGCTATCAAGCACGGAAAGCTCTGCAGCATGCAGCTGGTTGCTTCCAGTTGTGGGTCACCTGCCACAAATGTCGCTTTCGGATGCGAAGCTCCTCCTGAATTTTGTGGAAACTTTGAGCGACAGTTACCGTTACATGCCGGCAGAGCAGTTAAAGCCACATATTGCAGCAAGCCCCAAGCTCGGAGCAGAGCTCGGAGCGTACCTCCGCGCTGAAGATGTTCCTGCTGAGGCATCTGTCTTTGTTTGGGCAGGAGCGTTCGCTTGGGGGGCGCCCAAAGAGGCTGCTTGTTACCTGGAGTCGCTTTTGACAAAAGCCACTGGCGATGTGCGGCTGGCTGCGGTTCTGACCAACTTTCTTCCCACCGACAACGAGGCGGTCCAACAGAGCCTTGCATCCCTTGAGCCATCACTTGTGGAAGCATTGATTGAAAACTCCACGATACTTGGCCGTTTGGCTTGGACTGACTTGTGTCACATCGCGGACCAATCCACAAAAGCACGAAATGCTTTACGGGAGGCTCTGGAGGCAGGAGTACCCGACGCGACGATTGCTATCGCGAATTCCCTTAATCGACGTAACCACACCGGCGTTGGAGTAACGGGTGCCCCAGTTGATGAGCTAGTCAAAAGTCTCCTTCAAGCGGGCCTTTCTGACGACCACTCTCGGCGACATGTCGATTCAGCTATCTCCAGCCTCTTCTACCGGGAAACATTCTTACCGATGGTTACCCAGTCAGTCATGAGGCTGGGCTCAATGCCCGGCAATGTGGTTGAAGCACTCCCAGACGTGTTTGGCGCACTTGCGAATCATTCCAATGAATTTTCAAGCATATTGACTAACTGGTTGCTATGCCCAGATACAAATTTCTCTTCGTTGGCATCATTGCTATCTATGTGCCTAAACGAGCAATCAAACGTAATTTTAAACGAAGGTGAATTTGCGGGCCAGTCTCCTGAGCGAAGGCTCAAGGCCGCACGCCGACTGCTCGCCCTTACGCATCACGGTCCCACGCTCTGCCACTTCTCAGCGCTCATTGCAGAGATGTCGGTGCTCGGCCCTGAGCGATTTAACTTGTCGGGCCAAATGTTTGACAGTGCATTCCTCGAATACCCGAAAGCTACTGAGGAGTTCTTGAAAGAGAAGACGTTGACACTCATACATAGCGCTTCTAAAGTTCAGGTATATCACGATGTCTATAGCAGTATCCTTCAGTGGAGAAGCGTGCTGGAGAGACTACCTGACAGGAAGGAGCTCAAACCAAGCGACGCAGAGTTGCAGGTCCTGCGCGCCAGGAAGAGGCGAATCAACAGAGAAATCACCCGACAGGCGACCGAGCAATCCATTTTTGCAAGTCTCTACACAAGCGTCCACATGGCACAAGGAAGGAAATTCGCGAGTCACACACCATTGGGAGCGCCGCAAATCACTCCCATGGCAGAATCAAGCCATTTCATTGAACTGCCCTCGAGCGAAATCGCCGACCCAATGAGAGGGCAGATTGAACGATATAACCTTCTTCGGAATGCGCGATGACCGGAAGCCTTCGACTCCTTCTTGAAGATTTCCTGGGCCTCATGCGCGAGGAGGGAGAACTGGATGTCTTCCTACCTATACTGATGTCAGCGATGGGGCACGAGTTAGTCTATCGTGCCCAAAAAGGCCCCAGGCAATACGGAGTGGACATAGTCTCGGTTGGGGTTGATGACGACGGCAAAAAGAAGCTGTTCTTGTGGCTGGTCAAATGCGGCGATATTGGCCGGAAGGACTGGGATACGGGACCACAAGCTATTCGCCAGTCAATCAATGATGTTGGCGATATTTACCTGCGTAGTCATGTTGCCCCAGAGCATAAGAGGTTTAGAAAGAAACTGCTCGTGGTCACAAACGGAGACTTCAAAGCAAGTCTCAATGAGACAATTGCCGCCTTTCTGGAAAGTTGGTGCACCCATAAGAAGGTTGATGCCGAACAAGTAAACGGCTCCAGGCTCGCAGCGTGGACCGAAAAATACCTCCTCGATGAGTACATTCTTCCGAGCGATAGCAGAGCCCTGTTGCGCCGAATGCTTGCTAACGTGGCTTCACCAGACCTCTGTATCAGAGTCGGACGAAAACTCATAGACCAGATGCTTGTAGGTGCGGTGGCGCCAGCGAAATCAGACGCGGCTGCAACAAAGAAGTTGCTGACAGGCCTGAGAGGCATCAGAACCGCGCTGCAGGTTCTACTCATGTGGTCAATCAACGAGGACAACCTCCTGGCAACGTACATGTTGTATCAGTACGCTGTACTCTCGATTTGGGCCAAACTTCATCAAAGACTTTGTGCTGGTAACGTGAAAGTGACCGAAGAGTTCGGCCAACTCCTTGGTGCTATGTCGATAGTAGCCGAGACCTACCACCGGAAGATGGATGACTACTACGTTGTCCAAGACTCTTTCGCCAATGCACTCCCCGACAGCCTTATGGTGTCAAGAACTGTTTTTGATGAAATCGGCAGGTTGGGCCTGCTTGGCTACTTTCTTGCCTTTCAGGCCAACGAATTAGGTAATCAAGACGCGAAAATTGGCTCGCTTAACTGTTCAAACCGCATTAAAGCATTGTTACAGAGTCACTCATGCAGCGGATTGCCGGCATTTGACTATCAGTCTGTAAATATTCACGTTGCCTTACTCCTCCTCCTCGCCACAGGAGAGCACGACACCGCCAAAGCTTGGCTGCGCGAGCTGTGCCAGAGATTTCATTATGCAACTACCGTTCGAAAATTCATTCCCATGTCCGCTACATTTGAGGACGCCCTAGCCGTTCGCGATGGAGAAGAAGAGATGGCGGACGAGTTCTGCAACACGTCCACACTCCTGCCCATCATGTTCGTATGGACGGCAGCCCTTGGGATGCGAGATGCCTATGACTTTCTTCGGCTCGATGTACTGCCCCACCTTAAGGCGACCACTCCAAATTTATGGAGTTCCGAAAGCGGCTTCGATGACGCGGTTGGAAATGGATGGGCCCTTCATGAGCATGGCGTCGGAGAGTCGGTAATGCATGTCCCAGAACAGCCAGATGAATTCCTAATGGCCATGTCTGTGCCTCTCACAGGGATAGACGGAATTGATAAATCCTCTTGGTATCAATTGCGCGCCCCTTACATTCCGCTTCTGGCGGCCTTGCATTGGCAGTCGCAACTCCCTCGCGAGATGCTTGTTGGGCAGACTATTGCGTTTTCTAGAACTTCGAACGCAGACATTTCGTGGCCGTCTTCGAGCTCCACACCTTAGTCGCAATCGAGTGAAATAAGAGTCGGAGAAGTTCAAGCACCCGCTTGACATTGATGCTCATCAGAACATGGCGGCAACCATGTTGAAGTTCCCATCCCCAACTCAAGGTCGGTAATACGCCAGATAACGTGATGGCGTTATCTGGGATGTGGATTCTGGTTGCACTTAGGTAGATGTCCTTAGTTGCAGTGTTTGCGCTTCCTTATCGATGCCATACGATGAATAGCTGGTCCTGCCTACTTATGGACCGGAACCTTGGTTGCAGAGCGCCATCGGCAAGTAGGAATGACACACGTGGTGCTGGACGAGGTGTCATCCGAGGCTGGAGAGGTGGTCTACTTTTGGGTCCAGAATGGAAGCCTGTAGCTGTGTCCAGGAGCAACTACCGAGATGTGTGCAGTGATATGTGCCGTTGGTTTGAGAGGGGCAAGCCGAAAGGTCCGCAATACTCGTACAGTCTGGCCGTCTAAAATTAGCTCACAAAGCTCGTGCCGATTCTCACCTGGGAAGCCCATTCGAGGAAGGATAGCCAACATTTGTATGACTGCTCTCGTCGGCTCAAGCACTCCGGGGTGAAGAGCCCCGAGCCGAGTATTTTCCCGCTTGAGCGCAGAGGGGACTCCAAGTTCAGCTATTTCACATAGCCGATATAGGCCTTGGACTGCATTCCGCAAGAACAAGGCGAAGGAATAGCCCTCTGCAATATCGGGCGCTTTGGGGTGAAATGTGGCTGGGCCTGCTGTTCGGGCTGCAACCGGACCGTAAACAGAAAAGCCGAAAATTACCGTCTCGTTGTACTTCGCTTCGCACCAGCTCAGCTTGTATCCATCATGTTTGACCTTGTTAATAGGTAGCCTAAACAGATGAACGACCTCGTTGAGTAGCCTTTTCCCTATAGTTTGAGCTACTTTCTCTAATTGTTTGTCGCCAGTCGCAAGTGCTTTGAGGACCTTGCTTAGGTATTCGGAAAAAGTGCTGAGTTCATGCATGATGAGCTCAGTAAGCTCAAGGGCCTTCTGCCGAGATGACTCCGCAGTCACTGTGTGCGATGACTGAGTCAACGGCAACTGATACAAGATGTCGGCAACCCATCGGAGTACGCGCTCAAACCGGTACCCAATTTCATAAGTGGGCGCGGGTAAGAGTTCCTCTTCGATTGCCTCGATGAATCGCTCTGGCAACGCTGCCATGAGCGTAGACAATCTAGGCAGCGGTGAGCCCACCTCACTCATGAGACGGAGTTTCTCTGCACCGAGGACCGCAGTCATACGAAATTGATGTTTGGTCATAGAGTCGGGCGTGTCAGGTTCGTTCTTCGTCCCACTCTCGCAACCAAGCCATCATGTCGTCCACCTGCTTCGGCGTGCCATAGGCTAGCTGCAGCAGCAGTTGCACGGGCTTCGGGGTGTTACGCCCGCTCTCGTAGCGCGACCCGCCGCTCTGGGTGACGCCGACGCGGGACCAGAACTCAGACTGGTTGAGATGGTGCTTGCGCCGGTACTCCCGGATGACTTCAGGGTCTTTGAACCGTAGGGTAGGCTTCTTAGGTGCCATGGTGGCCGTCCGCCATGTGGGCTAGGACAAAAGAATACTGTAAATTCTCTTTCCGCATGCATCTGTCGCAGCCTACCGGAGGTAGTCGAAGCCTTGTGAGAGCAAGGTGGCTCCAGGGTAGGATACGCAGCAATGAATGACCATCGCGGCAAACTCTGTCGCCTCAGTAGAACTGGCTCCATGCTGGAAAAATGGCGGACACGGCCGCAGGCATCATAGTGACGAGGCCTTGCCTGTCGACCTCGCTAACGCTTGGGTGCCAGCACCATCTTGACGTTCTGTAAGAGTGTTTATCTGCTGGCCTCAGGAAGTCGGAGAACTAGCGACTTCATGTAGCGCTCGAAAAGCGCATCCGGACTCTGCTTGAACAGGCGGATGCGCCCCGTGTTGTTCAACACGAGAACGCCCACGATGTGGGCGAACACCGCGCTCGTCTCGGCAACGGCCTCTTCAGCGCTCAGACCCAAGGTTTCCAACTGTTCCTGAATCGGCATCAGAGCGGCCATCAACCGGTCATTCAACTCTTGGTTAAGCTCGGGTGTCAGTCCCCGGGGTTTCATGCCATCGAACAGGTAGAACCCCAAGTCCAGTTCCTTGGGGTTGTCACGGTAGAAGAGGTAGAACGCTTCGGCCTTGGCATGGAGCAAGTCGATTCCCGATGACGGCTTGCCGCTAGCCCTAGCGGCCCCGACTACCTGATTGAGCCGTTGCAAGGACTCCCCGAGCAGCGCGCCATAAATTTCTTCCAGGTTGGCGAAGTAGCTGTAGATGGCACCCGGTGTATAGCCCGCACGCTTGGCGATTTCACGCAGGCTCGCACCATCCAGACCTAGCTCAAAAAATGCAGAGCGCGCGGCATCGAGAATCAGCGCCCGTCGAGCCTGATTGAGGGTGCTTTCCCGAGCCACGCGGGACTCAGCGGTGCTCCCACTTTTTTTGGGGCTTCTTTTTCCGACAGCGGTTGACTTTTCCATAACTCAAATTCTACACTGCACTTACGAATTGAACACTGTTCAATTATATTAACGGCGTACAAGGAGAGAAGACATGACTGCTACGAACACCAGCGGCCTGATGGACGGCAAAGAGTTTCGGGAGTCCCTGAAAAAGTACAAACCTACCGTCTATGTGGATGGGCAGCTGATTGAATCGGTCGTGGATGCCCCGTCACTTCAGCCGGGCATCAACGCGATGGCCGTCACCTACGACTTCGCGCACGACCCTGCCATGGCGCCGCTGATGCTGGCCAAGCAGACGGTTTCCGGCAAAACGGTCAACCGGATGCTGCATATTGACGAGTCGGCCGGTGACCTGCTCAACAAGCTGGAAGCTGTCCGGGTGCTGTGCCAAGAAACCGGTTGTGCCCAGCGTTATCTGGCTCACGATGCCCTCGGCGGCATCTTGCAGGCGGTAACGAAGATTGACGATGCCAAGGGCTCAACCGAGTACACCTCAAAGTTCTCTGCCTATCTCCAGCGGGTTCAGGACGAGGACCTGACGCTGGGTATCGCCATGACCGATGCCAAGGGCGACCGCAGCAAGCGCCCGAACCAACAATTGAACCAGGATGTGTACGTCCATATTGTTGAGCGCAATGCAAAAGGTATCGTCATCACGGGCACCAAGGCGATTGTGACTGGCGCTCCATATGTTCATGAGTTCCTGGTCATGCCGTCCCGCAACATGCGTGAGGATGATGCGGACTTTGCTGTTTGCTGTGCTGTGCCGGTGGATGCACCGGGAGTCACGATTGTCGCTCGTCCCGCCGGACGACCCGGCGAGAAGCCCGAACATGGTGCACCGCTGTTCTCTCGCAAATACGGTCAATCGACTGGTGTAGTCATCTTCGACAGAGTGTTCGTGCCCTGGGACCGCGTTTTCCTGTCAGGAGAATGGGAGTATTCCGGAGACGTAACCTACAACTACGCGACGCATCATCGTCACAGCTGTATCGGTGCTCGTGCAGGCTTTGGTGACCTGCTTATCGGTGCCGGCGTCTTGATGTGCGAAGCCAACGGCCTCGACCCCAACAAGAAGGCCAACCTGCGCGACCCGATGGTGGAACTCATCAAGATTACCGAGGGGTTCTATGCCTGCGGCGTGGCAGCCAGTGTCTATGCCGTGCAAGACCCGTATTCGAAGACCTTCATGCCGGAACCGGTGTATTCGAACATCGGAAAGCTGCTGCTCTCGACCCAGATTTACGACATGCACCGCCTAGCCCATGAGGTGTCCGGTGGCCTCATCGTCGCCTTGCCTGGGCCGGACGAAGACCACAATCCGGCAACCGCGGCAACCTTGGCGGAGGTCCTTCGCGCCAACCCCGACGTCCCCTACGACAAGCGTATTGAGGTTTCACGCTTCATCGAAGATTTGACTGCTTCCTATCAGGGGGGCTGGTACTCGCTCATCAGTCTGCACGGCGGCGGTTCGCCGACAGCTCTGAAGCAAGAAATCTGGCGAAATTATCCGGTGGGCAGCAAGGTGGAGTTGGTCGAGCGCTTGATGGAGCGTGGGGTCTTGGCAGAAGACAACCGGGCAATCACCAAGAACAAGCAACCCGGCCGTTGCTGCGATGCTGGTTGCAGCCAGCCTGGCCAACCGTTCATGGTTCCCCTGCCGGAAATCAAAAAGAAGAGCGCTTGATAGCTAGTACCGCCTTCAGGTTTGCATGAAGGTGGTACGACTCCAATGTACATAAGGAGAACAGCAATGCTCCACGAAGCTAGTGAGTCGACTCTCGTTCTGGTAGACCTTCAACACGGTTGATGCCCCGTATGTGACCGGACGGGCGTCGAACATCATGTCAATGAGGGTGGGATGGCTTCAGTGAGGCCATCCCACCCAACAGACGCACTATCACCGGCGCTGGTGTGCTTCCGCTACGATTGCCTTCTGGCTCAAGCCAGATGTGCTCACGAGGAGGCTCGGACCGCTTTCCACTGTCGCCGTAGATGACCCTGTGGTCGCCACCGCCAATCGCTACGCGGATGGGCTCTTCAACGGGCTGCTCGGGGTCGTGCACAGCACGGCAGGCACGCAAATCAAAGTCTTGTGGGACGGAGAGACAACGCCGCGACCTTGCCAGCGGAGGCTGAGGGCGACATCGAGCTAGCTTATGCCATCACATGCCATAAGGCTCTGGGCAGCAGCGCGGCGTCAGTGGTGGTCGCCGTTGAGGACACGCCCCTTGTTACGAGGGAGTGGCTCTATACGGCCATAACTCGAGGAAGAAGTCTTGTGATTCTCGTGGGCAGCATAGCTGCCCTTGCGGCGGGTCGAAGAACGCGCCGCGTGACCGGATTTTGGCTATCCGAGCGGCATTCGGTAACACTTGCACCTATCGAGCGGTCGTTCTACTGCATGGTTGCTGTCACTAGCGCGGATTCCGGTGATGAGTATGGCGATTCATCGGGTAACCGTTGCGAGTTGGGACTTTGGCGGTACATCGGCGTGTGTTGCCTTCGGTCATTGATGGCTTTACTTCCTAAAGCAACTTTCCATCAGAGAAAAGCCATCTATCACAAGCATAGTCCAGCAGTTAAGCATGACCTATGGGCTGACGGGCCCCGCTTTCTCCAACTCCTGAGACACCATCCTAGCTAGCACTTGCAAGTGTTCCACTTCTTCTGGAGCTAGGCCCTTAGGCATGGGGTCAATAAGACACAGTGTCCCTAAATTGTGGCCCGACGACACCTTGAGAGGTGCGCCAGCGTAAAAACGAATGAACGGAGGACCGATAACCAATGGGTTATCCGAAAAACGCTCATCCTGACGGGTATCAGTAACAATCATCACCTCGTCCTGAAGGATTGCGTGGCCGCAAAAGCTGATTTCCCTGGGGGTTTCCTTGACTTGCAGTCCTGCTGCCGATTTGAACCACTGCCTATCGGTGTCCACCAGGGTCACTAGCGCAATCTGCACACCAAACCGAGACTGGCAGTACGCCGTTACGGTATCAAAACGCTCTTCCGGTGCCGAATCCAGGATGAGCATGTCTCGCAGGACCGCAATCCGTTCGGTTTCATTCCGTGGGTAGCGAGGCGCAAACATCGGCTTCTACTCCTTCGCTCTGTTGTTGATGCGCATACATGCCAAGCAGAAAACATTGAAACTTGCGCCCCAGGGTAGCCCGAGCGCCCTCTCTACAAGCGACGTCGTACACGTGCCTTAGAGGTCTAGAACTGAAACAGTAGAGATATATCAATTTTTCACAGTTTTAGCGTTCTCCCATCGCATCTTCGCCCACCCCATCACGAAGCACCATGTGATGGCCATGTTATAAAACGCTAATACTCGCAGAAGTGCAAGCGGAATGCCCTTCGCGATGTCGGAGCAGTCATGCTGTGCCAGGTGCCTGAATGATTGAAAAAGTAAGAACAGAGGTACCCAAGAATGAAGTGGTTCATACAGATACTGTTGGTTCTTCTAGGACAGTGGTGTGTGCCATTGCTAGGCATGGCCTCAGAGGGCTCACCCATCCCCAGGGTAATCTCCGTCGTCACTGGGGAGAATTACCCGCCTTACATTTTTCGAAACGCTGCCGGAGAGGCTGAGGGCTACATCGTCGATTTCTGGAAGCTCTGGGAACAGACCACGGGAGTTCCCGTCAAGCTAGTGCCGATGAACTGGCTGGAAGCGCAGCAGCGCATGCAGGCTGGCGAATTCGACGTTATCGACAGCATTTATAAGACAGCTGAGCGACAAGCGATTTACAGCTTTTCGGCCCCTTACGCGACCTTGCCTGTCGCCATTTACGCTCACCGCTCCATCAGTGGGCTCCATGATGCAGAATCCTTGCACGGCTTCCAGATTGGTGTCCCCGTAGGGAGCGCGTGTATCGATGAATTACGCGAGCACGACATTACTTCGCTAGTGTCCCGGCAGAGCAATCTTGCCTTGATTGACGCATCACAGAAGGGCGACATCAAGCTCTTCTGCATGGACGAAGGTCCAGCCAATTATTATCTGTTCCGCGCCGGCCTCCACAACGACTTCGTCAAGGCCTTTGAACTCTACCAAGGCCAATTCCATCGCGCTGTGCGCAAGGGGGACGAAGCCATCCTTGCACAGATTGAGCGAGGTGTAGCAGCCATCGACAAAGACAAACTCAAATCACTCAACGAAAAGTGGATGGGTACCCCGCTTCGCTGGGAGCCGTACTCGCAAACAGTCGCCATGGTCTTGGTGGCCCTGCTTCTCCTGGGGATTGGCATGGCCTTTTGGGTCCGCTCACTAAAGGTAGCGGTAGCCAGCAAGACACGGCTGCTCGAAGCAAAGACTGCGCGTTTGGAGGAGAGCGAAGAACGCTTTCGCGCCCTGTTTGAAAACACCGTACAGCCCATTGCACTGACAGATGAAGCCTGCTTCATCGCCGCTAATGAGGCGACTCTGGCCATGCTGCACATGGACCGGCCAGAACAGCTTATTGGGCGTTCTCCCTGGGACATCTCTCCTCCAACACAGCCAGACGGACGCCCTTCAGCCGAAAAGGCGGCTGAGATGATTGAGGAGACGTTCGCCAAGGGGTCAAATTGCTTCGAATGGACACATCAACGTGCAGATGGTGAAACCTTCGAGGCGCGGATTCTGCTAACCACCATTTATCGAGATAGCCGCCGACTGTTGCACGTCATCTGGAACGACATTTCTAAACAGAAGAACAACGAGCGAGAATTAGCCGCTTACCACTCAGAACTCGAAGTTCGCGTTGCCGAACGCACCGCGACTCTCGCAGCTACGGCGGAATCCTTGCGTGTCGCGAACGTTGAGCAGCAAGCCATTTTCGATGCAACCACCGTCGGTATCGTGTTCATTCAGGAGCGCCGCATCCTTCGCTGTAATCGCATCATGGAGGAGCTCTTCGGCTACGACCGGAACGAATTAGTAGGTCAGTCGCTACGTATCCTGTACGGCAGCGATACCGATTTCATCAATATCGGTGACTATATCGATGCCCACTTCAACGACAATGATACGTTCAAAGTGAATGTCGAAATGACTCGCAAGGACGGTAGCCGCTTCTGGGCACAGCTGTCGTTGAAGTCCATGGAGCCCGGCAATCCGAAACAGGGTCTGGTTGGCATCATCGACGACATCACGCCGGAACGGGAGGCCTTCAACACGATTGCGCATGCGAAGGCGCTTGCAGAAGAAGCTGTACGCATCAAATCGGCTTTCGTGGCCAACATGAGTCACGAAATTCGAACGCCGATGACGGCTATTCTGGGCTTCACGCGCAGCCTGCTGCACACAGAGCTCAATCCCAGGCAGCGCGATAGCCTCAAGAAGGTACGCATGTCAGCGGAACATCTGCTCGCTATCATCAACGACATCCTCGATTTCTCAAAAATCGAGGCGGGAAAGTTGAATATCGAGCACGTGAACTTCACGTTGCCCGAAGTGCTAGTCAATGTTTCGGCCATGATTCAGGAAGGCTGCACCGCGAAAGGCCTTGGCCTTCTCATTGACATTGCGCCAGACGTCCCCACTCATTTGGTGGGAGACCCGATGCGCCTCACGCAAGTGCTCACCAACTACGCTAGTAATGCGTTGAAGTTCACAGAGAGTGGCGACATCAATATCCGAGTGGAGCGTTTGAGCAACGAAGGCGACGAGGCGCTCCTGCGCTTCTCGGTTCAAGACTCCGGTATCGGATTGAGCGATGACCAAAGACAGCGTCTCTTTGAGAGCTTTCAG
Source organism: Zoogloea sp. GDB6 (assembly GCF_056724105.1). NCBI lineage: Bacteria > Pseudomonadati > Pseudomonadota > Betaproteobacteria > Rhodocyclales > Zoogloeaceae > Zoogloea > Zoogloea sp. GDB6. The sequence goes on from NZ_CM161497.1 coordinate 4,278,084, forward strand.
CAAGCGGATGGGTCCATTTCACGCAAGTACGGCGGCACAGGACTGGGCTTGGTCATCTCTAAACGAATTGCGAGCCTGCTTGGAGGCGAAGTTGGCGTTCAAAGCACGCCGGGAAAGGGCTCAACTTTCTGGTTCACTGCGCGACTGGAGGTCTGCACAGCCGATGCCCCCCCCATCGTGGACATTGCACTAACACCTTCAGCCAAGGTGAATGCGATTGCTGGGACTCACATCCTGGTCGTCGAAGACAATGAGGTCGTGCAGGAAGTGACCAAGGAGCTCCTTTATGAAGTTGGCGCCCAGGTCTCGATTGCAACGAACGGAATTCAGGCCGTGGAAATGGTCAAAAGTGGGCATTTCGACATCGTCCTGATGGACATGCAGATGCCGTTGATGGATGGACTCACTGCAACACGTGAAATCCGTAAGCTGCCTGGGTTATCTAGCCTTCCGATTATTGCAATGACAGCCAATGCGATGGTCGAGGACCGCACCCAATGCCTTGCTGCGGGAATGAATGACCATCTTGGCAAACCCTGCCAACCTGAAGAACTTTACTCGATGCTGCAGAAATGGCTAACCGGTCCGAAATCTGAGTGACGTCCGCTTGTCCGGCGCCCCCACTATCTGCAGACCTTGCAGGCTAGGGGGATACTTGGACACTACTGCACCAGAACGACAACGGCCGCTAATACAACAACCAACATCGACCTACTGAGTGCTCCAATCCAGAAGATTGAGCAACATAAACCCTTCGTAAGTTTGGCTCATCAGCATTAGCGACTTCAAGTTACGACTGTAGAACCCATCTCACTAGGATTACTGCTCCGTATTATTAATTCGTATCCTGTTTCGACCGTCTTCTTTCGCTCGGTACATTGCATTATCGGCCCGCCGAAGAATAGCCTCACCATCGACTTCGCAGGGAGGAAATAGCGTCACACCTAGACTTGCTGAGCATTGGTGTTCAACATGTTTGATGGCTTCGCTTCCATCCTCGACTGTCAGGAAATAATTCTCGCCCAAATCCCTCAGGATTCTTTCTGCGATGCTTTGAGCAAGATGCAGCGCGTCTTCCTTGGAGGTAGCCAGACGTACCAGCAAAACTGCAAACTCGTCGCCTCCCAAACGCGCGACCGTATCCTCTTCGCGAACGCACTTGGCGAGACGCCTGGCAACCTCTTGCAGCAACAAGTCCCCCGCGCGGTGCCCATGACTATCATTCAGGGGCTTAAAGTTATCCAAATCCAGGTAGACAACCGCTCCATACGTGCCGTGCCGCTTACTTTCTGCCAGCGATTTCTCCAAGCGGTCGAAAAACAGCCGTCTATTAGGCAAGTCCGTTAACGCGTCATAAAAGGCGAGATGACTGATTCGCTCCTCATACACTTTACGCTCGGTCAAGTCGCGCACTGTGGCCAGCTTCACGAGCTCGCCCTCTAACTCAATCAGACTAAAGCTGACCTCAACGGGGATTTGCAGTCCGTCACTCAGTCGTTTGAGGCTACTCTCAAACTTGCTAGAACCGGCTCGACTAACATTCGCTCCATGCCGCGCCTTTAAATTGCCTCCAGCCTCTATCTCGTGTCCGAGTGATGAAAACAAGTCAGATGGAAAGAGCGTTAAGCAGTTGCCGGGTTCAGACAGTCCAAGGAGTTCAGCCGCGGCTTGATTGCAGTCCAACACCTTGGAGTCACTTAGTACAAATAAGGCTTCGCTACTCCCTTCAAAAAGAGCACGAAAACGAGCTTCGGAAGCAGCCATCGCCTTCTCAGCCTCTTTGAGCTCCGTAATGTCATATGAGATTCCAACCAAACATCCAGGCCTCTCAGCATCTTTCAAGAGTAGCTTGATGGACCAAAAATGCTGAAGTCGTCCATCGTCGCCCGGAAAGCACTCCTCAGCGGCATGACGCTCTCCGGTTGAAAAAACTTTATCATCAAGAACCTTAAATCGGAGCGCCTCTTCCTGCGAAAGAAGCTCCGCATCCGTATGCCCCACAATCTGCTCAGCAGATTTTTGAAAGAGTTCGACCACCTTCGGGTTGGCGTACAGATAGCGTCTATCGGGCCCCTTCATGTAAATATGGCCCTCCACATTGCAGAGCAGTGTGTTGAGTAGTGCTTGTGAGTTGCTCAATAAAGCCTCAGTCTGCTCTCTCTGTGTTAAATCAATAGCAATTCCAGAAACACCTTCAAGGTCGCCGTTTAGCTTCTGCATGGGCACCATAACTATTGTGAATCGGCGCGCTGGCTGACCGGCTTTCGGCGAAAGAAATTCTTTCGTTTCCACAATTTTTGAGCTGTGCATCGCTTCGCGGGCAGCCGTGTTCAACTGCGCTGCAGCGCTAACCTCTAAAAGGTCATCAGAACGGCGACCTAGGACATTTTGAAGCGGGAAGCCAACGAACTCACAAAATCTAGGGCTAGCAAATGTATAACGACCGTCGTAATCGATAGAAAAAACCAATGCCCCCAGACTATCAAGTGCCAAACACAAGGCATTTAATCGTCGAATAGTCTGAGCATCATCATTTAGTCCACTGGCTGTCCCCATGCTATTGCTCCGCCAAGTCAACTACGATTATCCATCAATAATGGAACGCCGAATTCACGTTAAAGCCAAGCTGATGTTTATTACAACACCTCGTCTCTAAGCAGGTTTCTCGCCCCACCAAGAGCCCCAGCATAGTTTGAGTCTGCACCAACACCAGCAGCTCATCAAGACCTCAGATTATCTGAAAGAGAGGCTGCGAATATGGCCTGCGCCGCACTGTGTGGCGACGGACACCCAGCTTGGAGAAGGCCTTGCACCCTCGACATAGAACGTCGGATGTATACAAAAAAACACTGAAAATTTATTACCAGTGCGGGCAGCCATCCATAAACCACTTTGGCATCATGGGGTTTAATGCACAATTCTTGGCCTTACGACTTTGGCCACAAAAATCTAGCCAATTTCTCACATTGAATATTCATTCAGTGCAACTAGAATGAAAGCGTCTCCTCCACCCTCTACAGAGTGGATTGAGCCCGAGCGCTGAAGTGCTCGGGCTTTTTTGTTTCTTTAGGGTTTCTTGACATGCAAGAAGGGACAGCCTTGTAAGAGACACATAGACCTGGATGTACCCACTCTTTCTAGGGGCTGCTGTCGAGGCAACACCGTCACTTGGTGTTCGCATGGTAATGCAGGGCTCTCGGCGGCAGCCAAGGGCACGTGCTTCAAGAACTAGGGGCTGCCCGGACAAACACCGAACAGCCCCTAAGCTCACTCACTGCGGTTGGTTGCCAGGATTTTTACTTTCTTCAAGCGTACCAACCATCCCCTCTCGTGACTGTTCGACTATAAGAGTCTTTTCCAAAAAAATCTACGTGTTTACCCGTAGATTTGACATCAATACGAGAAGCAGTGCGTAACTCACTGAAGACAGGACGTTCAGCAACTCGGCACCCCGCAGAGCCACGCTCCAAAATATCGTGGAGTTACAGATAGCAGTCGTCCTTGAGTGAAGCGCTCGCGAGAGCGCGCTTCGATGCCGTCGAGCGCCTGGGCCACACGGCCATTGAGTCGGACGTGTTGCTGAGACACCTGGTTTCGCAGGGCTCCTGAGCCGCGTCGCTTAACGCCGGTCCTGCGGTTATGAGAGCCCGGAGAGGGGCTCGTTCAAACGGGCGTTACGCGCCGTATGCTCCAGCCGCTCAATGACTTCGTATCGTTCGTGAGCTACGGTTTCGCTGAGGTGAATACGCGTGATGAAGATGGGGCGACTCTTCTCTGCGCGTTCCTGGGCTAGCTTTTCTCTTACGCAGAAACGATAGACAAGTTCATTAACCATCATATCTTACCTCGATGCAGTGCCGGCTCAACCAGATGCAGTCGGCTGGACCAAGCTGGAACTGAAGTATACGGCGCATACCCCCTCTGGTCACTGTGACGTGCACGTCATGTCCCCACACCCCGAAAAGTACCGGTCGCAGAGGCTTTTCCGGGCGAAGTCCATGCGCAGCCCATCAGTGCCCGGTCACTTCCACCGAAAAGGGTCATATAGCATTCCGCCAGAAATTGAGCGAAGTGTGAGTCAGCTTTCTGATGAAAACTGTCATCGAAGCCAAATTGCTTGATTGACGTCTGATGGCCGGTTGTTGCCGGCGACACGTTGTCACTAGGCCTAACCGACCAGTCAAGTACCGCACAATATTTGCCGTCCCCAAGGCCTCATGCTGTCCCTACCTGAGAAGTTCATCGGTATGATGCGGCCCTTTTTGCTCTGCGGCACCTCAGACACCTTGTCAGCGCATTGCCGCAAACTTAGCTGTTGGAGGTATCGTAATGACTTCGTCACACCCCACCGAACGAAAGAAGTTTTCAGACCTGGAAGTGGGCACGCGTTTCTATGACGCGTTGAGCCAAGAGTTTTTTGTGAAGTCATCGACAACCCAAGCCGTCATGGTCACTTGGCTCGCCGATGGAAGAACACCAGATGATTTCGAGCCCGATGACCCCGTACGGGTATAGTGTGAATTAAGGGGCTGGTCGTGCCCTGAGACTACGCAGCGTAGGGAGCGATGGCCACCACTCTCACATGTATGTGCTAAGGCATCTCACAGCACTTGTTTGCCGAGCGCGTTTAGCCTCGATAGAGGCCACGAATGAAGCTTCTGCAGTGGGTTGCCTTCATTCGGTCGGGAGGTTCGGCAATGCGGCGGACTGCGGTCATTAGCCAGCCTCCCGCCATGCACGCTCCAGTGAAAGACGAAAAACTGAGCTTCGGTCGGTTTACTCCTGTTCCTCAGCAAGCTCTTCAAATTTGTCCAACACCTCTGGTTTCAAATACTCGAGATTTGGATTTCCCGCCAACTCCTGTACCCCTTCATACGGCAGGTATGTGCACAACTTTGACAGGGGCCCCTGCGGGAATATGGAGAAGGCTGGGCGCATCAGTTCCTGAAATACCTTCTTTCGCCGCTCCTCCGGCGCCACGATGTGCAGTTTCGTATGAAAATTCGGCTGCAACGCGAGCAGGTCGGCCATACGCAGGATGCCCGAGTAGACTGCCGTGGTGTGCTCAACTTCAAAAGCGCGAACAATGGTTTTCTTCTGCAGCCAGAGCACGTCTATCTGCTCTACTGTCTTAAGGGCTGGTTCGGAGAACTGGGTGTAGGGCAGGGCAACAAGCAGCTCGGGGTTAGTCATCTCTGAAGAGACCGCATCTTTGTCCGCCTTGGGAATCCAAACTTGGAACCCCATCGCCAAGCCTATATCGGCAAGAAGTGCCTGCATCTTGTGGGATGTCCTAACCGTCGGCGCTTCTCCAATCGTCGTGCTGGCTGCGGGTGCAGGCTCAATACCAGGCTCGGACTCCAGTTCGGGCAAAGGTATCTGAACTGCCACAGTCTCGCCCTGGCTAGTCGTAATCTTGAAGCCCTGATGCTTGCTCCACGCTTCGTTAGTTATCTCATCGGGAACCAGCTTCTGGAGCTGTTCTTGCAGGAAGGCATCCACCGCCTTACCGTCCTCTTCAAGCAGGCGGACACCGCTGCTGCGTAGGACCGCATTCCAGCCACCGGTGCCGGGCGTTACGTCCTTGGTAAAAGAAAGGACCGCCCAAACCTCAGGCCGCTTGATGGGTATGAGTGTCCCTTTCTCCAACCAGACCAAGGGCGTCACCGGAAACTGGAGGGTGTAATCGCTAATCACTTCATCGCCGGACATGACCTCCGCCATCGGTCCCGTGACCTCCAGCATCCCTACCCAGCAAGACAATCCTTTCAGGTAGCAAAGGATTTTGTCACCTGGTTTGATTTTCGTAAGCCAGGCCCTCCGTTTTGGATGGAAGCCTGCGATGGTCTTTGGCGTCTTCGAGAACGCCTCATAGGTTTCGACGGAGAAAATGTCGACAAAGTAGGTCATGGATACGCTGAAAGGCTGTTTTTCTGAGGGTATACGGGTGGCTGCAGGCAAGGCTTTCTGCCAGCTGGTCACAGTTTATACACGTAAGGAATTCGGCGATTGAGGCACCCCCGAAATTTCGTCGTCGATAAAAGCCACGTAGGGCCTGAATCTCAGCCACTCCAGTGTCCCCAACGATTCATACCGGCGAAACTACGCTGCTTTGGCCAAGCCCCTTGGACTGTGACGCACTTTGCGGATGTGGCTATGCACTAGGTCCAAACACAGCGGCGGAACAAGGCCAAGCCTCATGCATGGTCTAAGGCCTGGGTATCGGCACCCTGTGCCATCTCTATCAATCGTCGAGTAGGGCCGACGCGCTCGGAAGGGATAGCAAGGAGCGATACGCCTAGCTCTCGAGCTACCATCAGCACGGTGCCAAAGGCCACAGTCTCCGGGTGCGTCTCGATGTCCTGCATTGTCTGCTTGGCGATGCCGACAGCGAGAGCGGCATACTCCAGCGTTAGCCCACTTTGAGTCCGTGCAGCCCGGATGTAGGCCCCTAAGTCACTCCCGGTATGGAGCACAGGGTCTGATGGAAATTCTTTAGGGACCACGCGCCGCACTGTGCCACTCCTATAAACCTGCCTGATTAGGATTATAGGTTGCCTGTGACGCAAATAGGCTATAAATCCTATCAAGCTAGGATTTATAGGGTTGGCTCTATCTTCTCAATCTGGGTTAGCAGGCTCGGCAGACGACAAATTGCTTATCTTGCTTAGATTGCCCATCTCATCTAATGTTGGGTGATGACGGACAAGACAAAGCTCCTTCGTTCAGCCCTACGACACCCTGTGGCTCCAGCGACGGCGCGTAATCTGGTGTTGCATGCTCCAGCCGGGCAAAGCGTCAAGCCACACAAAAGAACCGCAGCCGTGCGAGGTTTGCAGCTTCGCCGGCAGCAATTGACCGGCGTGACGGCTCTAAACACACGTCAAATGAGTTTTCGGCAAGACCGTTTGCAACGTGAGATAGCAGAGTTACGTATGGCCATGAAGGCAATCCAAGCGCGGCACGAACAACTTGAGCAGTGCTTGATTGCCGGGGATGTGCCGGCGCCGCCCGCCACTAAGTCAGCAAGCGATGACATGGGCTCCGCGCCTGCAGTTGCCCATGCTTGGGCTGAGCTCCTACAACAAGGGGAGGCCGTCAGAATCGGGTGGGTAAGAAGTGGAGAGCTGGTGCCGTCGTCGACCTTGGCCGAGGCTTGGGGGCGCAGCAGGCAAGCTTTAGAGCAAGCGTTGCGTCGAGGAGAGCTCTTTTCCATCAAGGTCGGCAAGAATCGATATTACCCAGCGGTGTTCACTAAGCTCGAAGCGGAAACAGTTAAAACCGTATGTCTCGCCCTTAAAGGCGAAGACGAGGTCGGCAAATTCATTTTCTGGAGCAGACCACACGGTGGGCTGGGGGGGCTAACGCTGCTCGAAGCCTTCTCATCCGGGCTGTATGACCGGGTACGTCACCTAGCAGAAGCGTGGTCTGCTGAGCGCTGACTTGCGGTCTGATAGCACTCACACCTGAGGTGTCCCGGTGGGAGTGTCAGAATTTCTGTGTGTGAGGCTTGAAGAGACTTCTCCACCGAGCTGCCGTCAGGCGGCTGTACCATTGCTCTGGTGGGGCATTCCGCCAGAAGTTGAGCGAAGCGTGAGTCACGCCTTCTGATGAAGACTGTCAATCAACGCCAAATCGCTTGCTGAGCTCTGATGGCCAGTCGCAACACCTGGGGCGCTGCCCCAGTCCCCGCACTCGCCGTGAGGCTGCTGCCGGGGATGGCGTCGCTTCGCTCCTATTCCCCCGGAAGCAGCCCTGCGCGGGTCAGTTGCCTAGAACCTTGCGAATTGCCCGGGCAAAGCCGACCTCAAACACTGTCCGGCCGCGCTCGTTGACGATTTCACCGTGGCTGCCTTCCTTCAGACCGCGCTCCTCGAGATAGTCCGCCGACACCGCCGTCTTCAACGCTTCGCGTTCGGACGGGGTCAATTGCGCAGACAGGTCGAGGACTGCCACCGGCTGCGCCCCGGGCGCGGACGAGATGGTTGCGCCCAGCGGGCGGCGGTCGACCGTGACCTGCGTGTTGGCCTTCAGCACGTTGAGTTGCGCCTTGAGTTTGTCACGCTCGGCGATGATGGCCTGCATGATGGAGCGGATGGCCGGGTCCTCGATGCGCATCAGGTAGTCGTGGCTCGCCAGTGTCTTCGGCGGCTTCGGCGTAGGTGGCCCGGCGTAGGCACCCCAGGCTTCGATGAGCGCCTTGTAGTCTGCCGACTGGGCATTGTAGAGCGCACGACCCTTCATGATGCCTTCGGCCTCGGCCAACCGACCGATGGCTGGCAGCGAGAAGTCGCGCGAGCCGGTCTCGTGCTGCTTGCGACAGAGCTCGTGCATCTTCTCGAGATTCGCCCGCCGGTTCGACCTCACGGCCTTGGCGAGCAGGGCCTCGAAGACCGCGTCCGGGTGGATGTCGGTTGTCCCGTTCATGCTTCATCTCCCAGCAGAGACTGTCGACCGGTAGACATCGCCGGGACCGGATTGACAGTGGGCAGCAGCGAGGCGAGGTCCATCTCAAAATATTGGCTGAGGCGCACGCCGGCATCCATCAGGCGAATCACTTCGCGTTGGCCGAGCGCGGGATTCTCCGGGTTCATCTGCTGGGCAAGGTGCCGCATGAAGGCGTTGCCGGCGAGCAGCTGCTCCTGTTCGCTCAATAGCATGAAGACGGGCTGCAGGTCGTCACGGTAGAGGACCGCGTCGAGCAACTGGCTGCGGCGGAACACCGCCTTGCCGGGCTCGAGGTCTGGATAGACCTCGATGTTTTCGCACACGCCTGCAAGCTGCAGCAGCTCCGATTCAGTTTCTTCGAAGATGGCCTGCACGTCGGTTACCGTGCCAGCGGCCACCAAGTGCGTGCTGTCGCGATTGCTTGCTTCGAGCGCCGCCTTGCAGCGTTCGATGAGGCGCCAGCAGGCTACCAAGTCTTCAGCCAGGTCGCTGAAGCGCTTCATCGCACTCTCCCAAACCCGCTCGGCTTGCCGGTAGGCGTCCAGCTGGGCGAAGGGCAGACCGGCCTCTTCAGCGTCGGCTTTGTCCTTCTTCAGGGCCTGGAGGTCGTTTTCTCGGGCAAGGCAGGCGTTGCGCGCCTCGTCGAAGTGGTAGGCGAGCGTGTTGAAGTGGGCGGCCAGTGCCGGCAGGTGATGCGGCGCTGTCACGAACCAGCGGCAGCGCACGCAGTTGCGGCTGCCACCTGGAACGGGGCCGTATTTGGGGGCTGAAGGCGAGCCTAGGTTCGGGCCGCCGTTGTGGCAGCCGCCCACGGTACCGTTGTCCTCCACCTCACTGGTGTTGCCGCCGACCAGACACAGGCCGTGGTGCATCGGCATCCAGCCCACCGGGTGACGCGCCGCAGGATGCTGCGGAATGGCAGTAGCGAGGCTAGGCACGCTGTTGCAGATGGCGCGCTCCAAGAGTTCCTCGTGCTTGGTGTCGAGCAGGAAATTCTGGATGCTCGCTTCCTTGGTAGCTTCCAGCCGCTCGGCGGCACCGAGCAGTACGTCACGGATATGCGTCGCACCGGGCTTGGTGTAATAGAGCGTCATCAGCAGGCGGCTGTGGCCGACAAGCTTTTGCAGCACGGGGAACGGCACCTGGCCTTCGAGCGCCAACGCGGTGATGAGGGAAACGCGCAGGCTGTGCAGAGGAAACAGGGTCGTCAGGCGTTGGTTCTGTTCTTCCAGCGGCGGAAGGAAACGAATCGGTGTGCCGTTGCGATGGGTCTCGCCCCCGTCGGCGAGCCGCAGTTCCAGTGCTTCAAGCAACGCAAACCAGCAGCAATCCAATGCTCTTTCCCGCATAGGCAGAAACTCCTCCTCACCAACCTCAGGTAAGCGAAAGAGGAAGCAGGCGTCAGGATAGCCCGCCAGTTGTACGTCGCTCTTCGCCTTGATGTGGCGGCCATCCAGTTCCGCCCACGACGTGCGCCGCGCAATCGGGTTGTACTTTTCCTGCCAGTTTCGTAGCTTCTCCAGCCAGTAGAAGACATCCTGATGCACCGGTCCGCCGGAGGACCACGGCAGGATGTATCCTTTCTCAGGCCCCGACTTGGCGATGTCCGCGGTCTTGTTGGTATTGACGTAGAGTATGGTCGAGACCGCCTCGCCATCGGCGAGCGAGGTACTGCGGCGAAATACGCCCTGTTGCAAGGGGCGCCGTTCGCTTCCTTGTGCGAGTCGGCTCAAGTTCAATGACCAGTCGCCGTCCGCATAGCGCCAGGTATCCGCTTCGCCCGAGTCGAGCATGCGAACCTGGAGGGTGCGAAGCGGCAGGATGAGCTTCACGAGCAGCGCCACCCAGCGCACCGGGCTCCACAGCTCCAGCACTTGACCGCCACGGTAGCTCGGACTCAGTTTTCGGACCCGCCACACGCAATCCGGGTCGTCCCGGTCAATCTGCTCTTCGGTCACCTCGAACCAGTCGGGTCCGCCACGCCCGCGCTGGCCGATTTCGGCCCCTAGTGCGCTCTGCGCCCACTGCCAGTTGCGGAAGTGCGGCCCCGCCGCCAGCATCTGGCGCAACTCGTCGATGTAGCCATAGGGGAGCGGGGAATGCACGCTCTCGTCGCGCCGGGGCAAGCCGCTCTGGGACATTCGGGGCACCGGGTTGTGGAACGCCGGCGAGACCACCGGTTGCCCGCTGTCGTCAGCTTCGCTGAACTCGCGCAGCAGCACGAAGTGCAGGAAGTCGTGGATGATGTTGTTGGAATAGATGCCGACCGGCGAATCAGGGCACGCCGTCCGGTAGAAGTCAGGCAGGACGGTAGTGCGCGCAAGGAACCCCGCCGGGTCGAGCGGTAAGCTCTGCTGGACGAGGTAGCGTTCGAAGAACCTTACCAGTGATTCGAGCCGAAGGGATACCCCGTGTGTTTCGCCTTTTATCCACTCCACCGCCAGGACCCGCCACGGTTCGAGCTGCGGATACTCCCGTGCTACCCAGCCGAGGGACGTGTCCGTGTCGCGCTTAATCCCTTTCTTCCTTGGCCCCGGGAGCGTAGAGGCTCCGGATGCGGATGTTTTCTTCTTTTCAGTCATGACGAATTCTCAGTCGTTATGTTCGACACCTGGGAGCAACAGCCCGGGAGCTGACGGTGTCCGGGCGTGCGTGGCCCGAAGCCGTTGGGCTGCAGCCTCCAGCGCCGTCAACGCCTCACGGGTGTTCGGCTGGGTGTAGACCTCCTGGCTTTCGGGCGAGGCGTGGTGCATGAAGCGGCGGATGAGCGCCTTGTCGATGCCGGCGTTCTTGAGCCGGCGGCCGTAGGCGTGACGGTGACCGTGCGGCGTCGTGCCCAGCGCCTTGCCGACCGTAAGCCCGATGCGCTCGCAGGCGGCGGCATGGGCCTTGTTGTACTGACCGAGGCAATACATCCCGCCGACCGGCGCGCGACCCAGATTGACATAGGCGAAGGGGTGGTCGCGGTCGATGCGCGCGACCTGCTCCAGGTAGCAGTGCCAGAGCTGCAGGAACCACTCGCCATACTCCGGTACAAACCAATACGCCTGCTTGTAGTAGGGGCCATCGTGCATGCCGCCTTTCCACCCGGCGTGGCGGCTGTCCATGAGTTCGGTGCGAGGCACAAGGCTGAACTGCTGGGCGAGGTATTCCGACCGATTGCCCTTGCGCGGCCGACCCCGCTCGTCACGCCAATCAGAGGGAGCGGCACCATGGCTCGGGTGGTGGATGCGGACCAAGGCCTGGCGCGGATTAGCGGGGTCTGGAAGCACATCCGGGATGTAGAGATGGAAGGGCTCCGATTCGCGGAATCCCGCGCCATGCAGCAGCAAGGTGATGAGCATGCCGCGATAGTCCTGGCGTCCCGCCGCGCAGAACCCCTTGACCAGCAGTTCCTCGAAGCGCTCCTCCGGGAAGGCCGGAGGCTCCCCTTTTTCGACTTTGGGCAAGCGTTGGCTGCGCACGCGGTGTCCAGCGACGACGGGAGATGCATTCTTGGCCCACGTGTGGCCGAGGAAAGCCTTGTTGCGCCGATACTGATAGGCGGCCTCGTCGGCCTGCCGGTCAAAGGCGCCTCCTGCATATCGCGGATTCACCTTGGCGGCCTCGGGGCGCATCTCGCCGAGCCAATCAAAGAAGTCGGATAGATGGGTGATGATGTGCGACGCATCCTGTGGCGAGCGCGGCGCCCAGCACAGGCCGCTGGGGTCGAGTCCCGTCTCGCGGTCGAAGGTTCCGGTGTAGAGCCGCTGGGCGAAGTTCTGGAACAGGCGGTAAGTATCGTGCTCAGCGGGGTTGGTCTGGAGGTACTCAAGAAACATCCGGACCGAGCGGGTCACCTTCGACATCCAGGTGAGGCTGCGGTCGTGGCTGCGATACAAGCAATAGTCGAGCAGCGGCTCCAGCACACCGGCCGGCGTCAGCAAGGCGGGAATCTCGGTGTAGACGCCCGTGGCATCGGTATAGACGCGGGCCTTGACGGTTACGAACATGCAGTGGACTCCGTCATCAACTCGGCCAAGGCCACTTGGCGGTGGGACGCATGCGGCGGCGCCTCGACGGCACGGCGGGCCACCTCCAGGTCGCCCACCAGGATGACTTGGGTTTTTGCACGGGTCATGGCCGTGTAGAGCATCGTCCGGTCCAGGTTGTGCGCCGCATAGACCGGAATCAGCACGCGTTCGAACTGGCTACCCTGGGCCTTGTGCACCGTCACCGCGTAGCCGAGTTCCAGCGTGTCGAGCACTTCCTCGGTCACCGGCCGGCGCTCGCCGTCGTCCCAGCGCACCCACGCCAGCGCCACGCCCTTCGGCTCGCCATCGGGGCCATCGAGTGGCTTGGGCGGGTCCTCGATGCTATCGATGCGACCGAGGCTACCGTTCTGCAGGCCCCACGCGTGCAGGTTGCGGGTACACAGCACCGGTTCGCCTAAGCGCAGGCCCGTATCCTCATGACGCTCTCGTTCTTCGCTCCAGGCGAGCAGCCGGCGCGAGGTTCCATGCAGGGCACGCTGACACAGGCCATTGAGTGCCTTGGCTGAAGCCACGCCACGCTCACGGGTGAAGGTCAGCACCTGTGTATCTGCGGGGTCGGCCAGATACAGCCGCAGCACCGCATCCGCCAGCGCATCGGGCGCGCAAGGCAGGAACGCCAGCGCCTCGTCCGCGGCGACGGGTAGCGCCGGCCATTGCCCGTCGCGCACCGCCCGAGCCCCGGTGGCAATCGCACCGCCGAAGCGTCGCACTTCGGTCAGCTCGACCCGAGGCACCGCCGGAACGCTGACCAGTGCATGTAGAGTCAGGCCCGGCCCTACCGGCGGCAGCTGAAACGGGTCCCCGATGAAGACGAGGCGGCACGATGCCGGAATGGCACCCAGCAACCGATAGGCCAGCAAGATGTCGAGCATGCTCGCCTCATCGACAACGAGCACACTGTTCTCTGGAAGCCCCTGCTGTGCAACGTTGCGGAGGAATCCGGCAATCGTCATCGCCGGGCGATGCGTGGCTTCGGCCAGTCGCTTCGCCGCCCGACCGGAGAGGGCCATCGCGTAGATGTGCTGGTCGCTCTGCTCAAGCAGGGCTTCGACAGCCTTGAGCACCGTGGTCTTGCCCACGCCCGCGCCGCCCGTAATGAGCACGAGGGGAAGGCGCGCCACCGCGTGCACGGCCTCGCGCTGTGCGGCGTTCAAGGTGAAGTTGGACACCCCGAGCGCGACGGCCTCGTCCTGCTCGAATCGGGTGATGAACGCCTCCACGTCCCATGGGGCCGCCAGTGCGTCCTCCCTTCCAAGCCGGGCACTGAGCGCAGTTGCAACGCTCTGCTCAAGGAGTTGGGGGCCGAGGGCATGAAACCGGTCCCCTGAGAGGTGGACGCAGTGGTTGGACTGCGCGAATTCCAGGGCCGGAGCCACCTGTGCCTTGCCAACCAGCCGCGCCAACGCGGCCTCCACCTCCCGGCGCTCGCAGCAGGTATGCCCCGCATCGAACGCCTGATACATCACCGCTTCCACGGCGGCGGCCAGGCGGCGTTCGTCGTGGGCGTGAAGCCCGAAGTGCTCACGGGCCAGGGTGTCCGCCGCTGTCCAGCTCATTCCGAACGCGAGCAGCCGGTAGGGGTCGGCTTCGACCTCAGCCAGCGCCGCGCTTCCATAGACGTCCAGGAGCTTGCGTGACAGGCGCAGACTCAAGCCAACACGCTGGAACCAGCGTAGTACCGCTGCATCCCCGTACTGGCGCCAGCCGGCGAGCAGCCCCTGCGTCAGTTCGGCCCCCACCACGCTGGCCAGCGTGTCCGCATCGGCTTGGTCGAGGCTGTCGTACAGCGATGCGCCCAACCGCTCCCACAGCCGCCTTGCCTTGACTTCACCGATGCCCGGAAACGCCGGACTGGTCGCCAGCAACTGGACGATGTGTTCCCCACTGGGGCGCACCAGCTCGGCGTCGGTCGCGGTGATGCGGTGCTCAACCACGCGGTAGCCGTCAATCTCGTACTCCATCGGCACCACCTGGCCCCCCAGCCGCCACCACTGGCCCTGCTCGACCTCTGCGACCGCCCGGCGAGAGGGCAGCATCACTCCATATCGCGGGGCGTCGGCCACGAGTAGCCCCGTTTCGTCGATAGCGAGTCCCGAGAAGAGCGTCGCTTTGTCCGACCGGCTGCGCACACGCAGTACCCGCAGGAGGATAGTCTCGGTCATCGTGCGAGCCGTCCGGTTTCAGCAAGCAGGGAGTCCATCGCCTCGAACCGTTTGAGCTTGCGCCGCAGTTCGGACAGCTCGGCGCGAAGTCCGGCGTTTTCTGCTTCAAGCTTGCGCAGCCGCTCCGCTTCGGTCACGGCCTGCATCTGACCCTTCTGACGCAGCGGCACGGCTGCAACCGGTGTCTGGGCAGGCAGAATGCCTCGCGCCCGAAGCTGCGCTTCGAGTTCGTGCAATGCTTCCTTGATGCGCGGATTCTGCACGAGCGCCGAACGACTGAAGGCACACTCCCGGCAGATTTCGCCGCGATTCAGCCGTCCCTGTGTGACCATCTCCCGAAAGTCGGCATCGGTCCTGGATGTCGCCCAGGTCTGGAAGGCCAGAAAGCTCTGCTCCGCGCGCTCTTGCCCATTCATCGCATGCCCTTCTTTTTACATAAGATGTAACATTAAGGCTTAGCTTTATAAAACTCAAGACAAAAAAACACCCCTGCGAGAGGGGTGTTCGAGAGAGATTACAGTCTAAAACCGCTTACGATGTATTCCCGGCTGGGGGTAATAAGACTTGCCGGGGGTTTTGCTTTTTGGGGACTGCTGGCGGGATGCCCGCGGGCATCCCGTGCCGCATCGCCGCTCAGGTCGCGAAGACGTGCTTCACGCGCAGGGTCTCACCCCGCTCGACGAGACCGATCAGGCGATCGATGTTGGGATGCTTGCCCGGGTTCAGGCGCGCATCCTCGCTGTGCTCCTCGTAGATCGCGATGCCCTGGGTCGCCGCCTCGGGGGTGATCGCGCCGTGGATCTGCGCCAGGTGGTTGTACACCGCCAGCGAGCCGGCCTGGCCGGGCTTGTTCTCGATGGTGGCAACCACCGCGTCGACGGCGTCGATCAGCTGGATCGCGGCGAGATGGGACACGCCCGGCAGGGTCTTGAGCTTGTCGGCAAAGGCCATGTCCGTCTCCTCAGATGCGCTTGGCCAGCTCGGCGGCCTTGCCGATGTAGCTGGCGGGGGTCATCTCCAGCAGGCGGGCCTTTTCGGCTTCGGGGATGGCCAGCGTGCCGATGAAGGCCTGCAGCGCATCCTTGGTGATGCCCTTGCCGCGGGTCAGCTCCTTGAGCTGCTCGTAGGGGTTGGGCACGGCGTAGCGGCGCATCACGGTCTGGATCGGCTCGGCCAGCACTTCCCAGCAGGCGTCCAGGTCGGCGGCCAGACGGGCCGGCTCGGCTTCCAGCTTGCCGAGGCCGCGCAGGCAGGAATCGTAGGCCAGCACGGCGTAGCCGAAGGCCACGCCCATGTTGCGCAGCACGGTGGAGTCGGTCAGGTCGCGCTGCATGCGGGACACCGGCAGCTTGTCGGCCAGGTGGCGCAGCACGCTGTTGGCGAGGCCCAGGTTGCCTTCGGCGTTCTCGAAGTCGATCGGGTTGACCTTGTGCGGCATCGTGGACGAGCCGATCTCGCCGGCCTTCAGCTTCTGCTTGAAGTAGCCCAGGGAGATGTACATCCAGATGTCACGGCAGATATCCAGCACGATGGTGTTGGCACGGGCGGTGGCGTCGTACAGCTCGGCCATCGCGTCGTGGGGTTCGATCTGGATGGTGTAGGGGTTGAAGGCCAGGCCGAGGGATTCGATGAAGCGGCCGTTGAAGGCTTCCCAGTCGAACTCGGGATAGGCGGACAGGTGGGCGTTGTAGTTGCCGACGGCGCCGTTGAACTTGGCGGTCAGCTCGACGTCGGCGATGGCCTTGCGCACGCGGCGCAGGCGATACACCACGTTGGCCATTTCCTTGCCGAGGGTGGTCGGGCTGGCGGGCTGGCCGTGGGTGCGCGACAGCATCGGCAGCTCGGCGTGCTGGTGGGCCAGTTCGACCAGGCGGGCGATGATCTTGTCGAGGGACGGCAGCAGCACGCCGTCGCGGCCGTCGCGCAGCATCAGCGCATGGGACACGTTGTTGATGTCTTCCGAGGTACAGCCGAAGTGGATGAACTCGGTGACGCGGGTGACTTCGGGGTTGTGGCCAAGGCGCTGCTTCAGCCAGTACTCCATGGCCTTCACGTCATGGTTGGTGGTCGCCTCGATGGCCTTCACGGCCTCACCGTCGGCCACCGAGAACTCGGCGATCACGGCATCCAACTCGGCGACGGTGGCGGCGGAGAACGGCGCGATCTCGGCCAGTTCGGGCGCGGCGGCGAGTGCCTTCAGCCACTCGATCTCGACCTTCACGCGGTTGCGGATCAGGCCGAACTCGGAGAAGTGCTCGCGCAGCGCGGAGACCTTGGATTCGTAGCGCCCGTCGAGGGGCGACAGCGCGGTGATGGGTTGCAGGTTCATGCGTAAAGCCCTTAAGGCGGAAAAGCAAAGTTCTCCATTTTAGCGTCTTGGAGAGCCGTTCGCCGATGATAAAATCCGGGCTTCCCGAACTGCAGCCCATCATCATGAGCAACGGTCCTCAACAACTCGAACGTTTCATCTTCTGGAGCCGCTGGCTCCAGGCCCCGCTGTACCTTGGCCTGGTCGTCGCCCAGGGTATCTACGTGTACCTCTTCATGGCGGAGCTCTTCCACCTGGTGAGCTCGGTCTTCGAAGCCGGCGGCCACATCAGCGAGACCGAGACCATGCTGGTGGTGCTCGGCCTGATCGACGTGGTGATGATCGCCAACCTGCTGATCATGGTCATCATCGGCGGCTACGAGACCTTCGTGTCGCGCCTCGACCTGGACAACCACCCGGACCAGCCGGAATGGCTGTCCCACGTGAACGCCGGCGTGCTGAAGATCAAGCTGTCCACCGCCATCATCGGCATCTCGTCGATCCATCTGCTGAAGACCTTCATCAATGCCGGCAACCTGCCCGAGCACACGATCCAGTGGCAGGTGATCATCCATGTCGTGTTCCTGTTCTCGGCCCTCGCCATGGCGATGGTCGACAAGATCATGAACCAGACCGTCCTGCTGTCCAAACACTAAAGACATCACGTAGAGGGAGCCTCACCCATGACCGCCATCAAACAGGAAGACCTGATCCAGTCCGTCGCGGACGCCTTCCAGTACATCAGCTACTACCACCCGCTGGACTACATCAAGGCCCTGGGCGAAGCCTACGAGCGCGAGGAATCCGCCGCCGCCAAGGACGCCATCGCCCAGATCCTGACCAACTCCCGCATGGCCGCCGAAGGCCACCGCCCGATCTGCCAGGACACCGGCATCGGCATGGTGTTCATCAAGGTCGGCATGCAGGTCAGCTGGCCGGACGCCACGATGAGCATCCAGGAGATGATCAACGAGGGCGTTCGCCGCGCCTACAGCAACCCCGAAAACCCCCTGCGCGCCTCCGTGCTGTCCGACCCCGCCGGTGCCCGCAAGAACACCAAGGACAACACTCCGGCCGTGGTGCACTTCGAGATCGTCGAAGGCCACCACGTGGAAGTGATCTGTGCGGCCAAGGGCGGCGGCTCCGAAGCCAAGTCCAAGTTCGCCATGCTCAACCCGTCCGACGACCTGGTGGACTGGGTCCTCCACAAGATCCCCGAGATGGGCGCCGGCTGGTGTCCGCCGGGCATCATCGGCATCGGCATCGGTGGCACGCCCGAGAAGGCCATGCTGCTCGCCAAAGAATCCATCATGGCGCCGGTGAACATCCATGAGCTGAAGGAAAAGGCCTCCTCCGGCGCCGCCCTGACCCGCGCCGAAGAGCTGCGCCTCGAGCTGTACGAGAAGGTCAATGCGCTGGGCGTCGGCGCCCAAGGCCTCGGCGGCCTGACCACGGTGCTCGACGTAAAGGTGCTGGACTACCCCTGCCACGCCGCCAACCTGCCGGTCGCCCTGGTGCCCAACTGCGCCGCCACCCGCCACTGCCACTTCCACCTGGACGGCTCCGGCCCGGCCAAGATCGAACCGCCGAAGCTGGAAGACTGGCCCGCCGTCACCTGGACCCCGGACCTCAAGTCGGCCACCCGCGTCAATCTGGACACCCTGACCAAGGAAGAAGTCGCCGCCTGGAAGCCGGGCCAGAAGCTGCTCCTCAACGGCAAGATGCTGACCGGCCGCGACGCTGCCCATAAGCGCATCGCCGACATGCTGGCCAAGGGCGAAACCCTGCCGGTGGACTTCACCAACCGCGTGATCTACTACGTCGGCCCGGTGGATCCGGTGCGTGACGAAGTCGTCGGCCCCGCCGGCCCGACCACCGCCACCCGCATGGACAAGTTCACCCGCATGATGCTCGAGAAGACCGGCCTGATCTCCATGATCGGCAAGTCCGAGCGCGGCCCCGTGGCCATCGAGGCGATCAAGGACAACAACTCCGCCTACCTGATGGCCGTCGGCGGCGCCGCCTACCTGGTGGCCAAGGCCATCAAGTCGGCCAAGGTCGTCGGCTTCGCCGACCTGGGCATGGAAGCCATCTACGAGTTCGACGTGCAGGACATGCCCGTCACCGTCGCGGTGGACTCCTCCGGCACCAGCGTGCACAACACCGGCCCGAAGGAATGGCAGGCCAAGATCGGCAAGATCCCGGTCACCGTCGCCTGATCACGCCCTCGCGCAGCACCCGAGCCCGGCCGTCTGGCCGGGCTTTTTTCTGGCTCGCATAAAATCTTTTGGCATAATTCGGGCTCTTTCCGGAAGCCGCACTGCGGCCCACAGCGATTCCCCATGTTCCGCAAGCTCCGCATCGCCATCCTGCTGCTCATCCTCGCCACCGTCGCCGTCGGCAGCTGGAAATCCAGCGCCCGCAGCACCGCGTGGGACAGCACCCTGCATGTGACGGTCTATCCGATCGCCGCCGATCCCTCCGATACGAGCCGGCGCATCGTTGGCGAGCTGAAGCCTGAAGACTTCGCGGTCATCGGCGACTGGCTGGAGGAGGAACTGCAACGCCACGGGCATTCGCTGCTGCGGCCCCTGGCCATCAACCTGGCCCCGCCGCTCACCAGCCAGCCGCCGCCGTTCCCGGCTGGCGGCAATGCCCTGGCGATGATGGGCTGGAGCCTGCAGCTGCGCTTCTGGGCCTGGCGTCATGATGCCGCCCCCGGGCCGCGACCCGACGTACGCCTGTTCCTGCTTTACCACGATCCGATGCTGACACCAGTACTGGACCATTCGGTCGGCCTCGAAAAGGGCAAGCTCGGCGTCGTGAAGGTTTTCGCCAGCCGCAGCGAGCGCCAGCGCAACGCAGTGATCATCGCCCACGAGTTGCTGCACACTCTCGGCGCCACCGACAAGTACGACCTCCACAGTCTTGCGCCGCGTTTTCCCGACGGCTATGCGGAACCCCAACGGCAGCCGCTTTACCCGCAACCGACCGCCGAGATCATGGCCGGGCGCATCCCGCTCGCCGACGACCGGGCAAGGATTCCCGACAGCCTGGCCCAGACCCTCATCGGCCCCCTGACCGCAAGCGAAATCGGCTTGCTGACGATAGACACACGGCATTAACGTAGCGGCCGACGCCGGCTCCGGGCCAACAACAGCAAATTTCACAAGGCATGACGCTTGCCCCGTCGCCCCATAAGCACTTTGTGATATTAGTGTCGGCCTGATATCCGTTCACTGCTCTTGTCCGTGTGCCCGGCGTCCCGATGCCCGCTAAAAATCCGCCCCCAGTCCTCCAAGCCCGCTCCCAGGACCTGACCCAAGCCTTTTACTGGTTGGGCTCACTCACCTTCGTGTATCTCCTGCTGTGGCAGCAGGACGGCGGATTTGACCTGGGGTTGGGCCGTTTCCTGCCGCTGCACGCAGCCATGGAGACCGCATCGATCATCGTATCGATGCTCGTCTTCGGGATCGCCTGGAATGCCTATTCCCACACCCGGCCTGGCAACGTAGTGCTGCTCGGCACGGTCCTTCTCGGCACGGCGCTGCTCGACTTCGGACACATGTTCGGCTACGGCGGCATGCCGGACTTTGTCACCCCATCCAGCCCGCAGAAAGCCATCGTCTTCTGGCTGGCCGCGCGTGCCCTGGTGGCCGTCGGCCTGCTGATCACCGCCACCCGCGCATGGCAACCCATGCTGCACCGCCATTCCCGCTACAGCCTGCTCGTGGCGGTATGCGGCTATGTCGGCGCGGTGTATTGGCTCGAGCTGTTCAATGCCGCCAGCTTGCCCGTCCTCTTCGTCCAGGAAAGTGGCCTGACGCAACTGAAGATCGACAGCGAGTATGTGCTGATCGTCCTCTACGGACTTGCGGCCATGCTGTTCTACCGACAGGCCCGCCGAGGCGTCGCCCACAATGCCGCGGACCTGTTCGCAGCCGCGGCGATCGCCGCCCTGTCCGAGCTGTGCTTCACGCTGTATGCGTCGGTCAGCGACATCTTCAATTTCGCCGGCCACATCTACAAGGTCATCTCCTATGGCTTCATCTACCGGGCCGTATTCGTGGACAGCGTGCGCCAGCCCTTTGCGGCCCTCAACCGGGCGCTGGCGAAGGAAAAACTGTGGGCGGCAGAGCAGCACTCCTTCGTCCGCACGCTGGACATGCTCGACGAAGCCGTGCTGGAGTTGCAGCCCGACGGCCGCATCGCCAGCGCAAACAGCGGCTGGTGGCACCTGACCGGCAATTCGCCAGGCGGAGCCCCCTTGGCCGAGACCATCTACGCTGACGACCGCAGTGCCTTCCTGAAATGCCTCGGCGACCTGCAGAACGGCCGCAAGGACGAGTTCCATGGCCGCTTCCGCATCATGGCCGAGGCCGCCTATGAACAATGGATGGAATGCCGCTTCGTCGCCGAACGGGACGACGAGGGCCAGTTGATCGGCATCCGCGGCGTGCTGCGCGACATCACCAAGACCTACCTGCAGGAGCGCCACATTGCCCACATGGCCCTGCACGACGCCCTCACCGGCCTGCCCAACCGGGTACTGCTGGAAGATCGCATCAAGAAGACGGTGCAACTGGCACGGCGCACCGATGCGCGGGTTGCCGTGTGCTTCATCGACCTCGACCATTTCAAGAACATCAACGACGCCTACGGCCACAAGACCGGCGACGCGCTGTTGCTGGGCATGGCCAAGACGCTGGAAAAGAGCCTGCGCGACGGCGATACCATCGCCCGCTGGGGGGGTGACGAGTTCGTGGCCCTGCTGCCCGGCCTCACCAGTGCCGAAGACGCCCGCAACGTGGCGCGCAAACTGGTCAGCGTGATGCAGCAGACCTACGAACTGGAAGGCCAGCCCATCAACGCCACCTTCAGTATGGGAATATCCCTGTTCCCGGACGACAGCGACAGCGTGGACACGTTGCTGGCCCACGCCGACCGGGCGATGTTCTACGCCAAGTCCCAGGGCCGCAACAACTTCCAGCTGTTCTCCGACATGTCGGCCCGCGGCCTGGGCAAGAAGGAGCTCTACATCCAGTCGCGGCTGGCCCAGGCGATCCGCGACGGACACATCACCAGCTGGTTCCAGCCCCAGTTCGCCGCCACGCCGGACGCCACCGGCCAGCGCCCGCTGACCGGCGCCGAGGCACTGGCCCGCTGGCACGACGCGGATCTGGGCTGGATTTCACCGGGTACCTTCATCCCGATGGCGGAAACCCTCGGCCTGATCCACGACCTCGGCCAGCTGGTACGCCGCCAGGCCCTTGAACAGTTCGCCCGCTGGCACCGGCTGCGCCCCGATCTGCAATTGTCCCTGAACATCTCCAAGCGCCAGCTGTTCGCGCCGGATTTCGTCGATACCCTGCTGGCGGATGCGGGCCACTACGGCCTGCCGGCCGCAGCCCTGATCCTGGAAGTCACCGAATCCGTGGCCTTGATGGAGGTGGAGTGCGCCGAAGAACGCCTGCGCCAGCTGGTACAGGCCGGCTTCACACTGTCCATCGACGATTTCGGCACCGGCTACGCGTCCCTGTCCCAGTTGCACGAGCTACCGGTCGGCGAACTGAAGGTCGACATTTCCTTCGTGCAGCGGGTCCATACACCGGATGGCCTGCGCATCCTGCAGGCCATCGTCAATCTGGCCCGGGCCCTCGGCCTGCGCACGGTGGCGGAAGGCGTCGAAGACGAAGCCACTGCTTCGACGCTCATGCAACTGGAAGTGGATGTCCTGCAGGGCTACCACCTGGGCAAGCCCTGCCCGGCGGAGGACTTTGAAAAACTGCCGTTCTTTGCCGGCAATCCGGCACCTGGCCTGGCGCTGGCCGCTACCGGTTGACAGCCCACAGGATGCGGTCAGGACGCCTCTTCAGCGGATGATCTCGATGATCTCCACGCCCATCTCGTAAACGCCGGTCTGTTCGAGCCCGTGGCAGCGCCGGACACGCACCCGCGCATGCAGCGGCATGTAGGTCCCCCCGCTGTCAGGAGGCAGCACGGCGACCTCGAAGACTTCGTCCATTCGCGGTACGTGGCTGGAGTGGATGGTCATGCCGCCGACGCCCAGTTCGACACAGGTCCCGACCACCGTCGGCCCCCCGCCGTAGGGCCGGATACCCACCTTGCAGCCCAGCGGAATGCGGCGATCCTTCCGCCTTTCGGTCATTCGGTCCATATCAGCAAATTCCTGCGGTCGAAGCGCGCACCTTACGAAACTCGGCCCCATCCCGCAAGGCTCAGAAACGCTTGCAGGCATCGCGGCGTGACGCTTATCTCACCGGAGTGCCTGGCGCCGGTTCCGCCCGGACGAGACGCAGCTCGCCGTACGCCACCCGCTGGGCAAACGGACGAGTGCTTTCGAGCCCTTCCTGCCAGGAAACCACTTCGTAGGACGTGAAGCCCGGCTGGCCGGCCAGTAGCGCCGCCCGACGCGTGAACACCTGGCGCGCCTCGCCATCGCCCCCCGAATGGATAGCCTTCAGGCGCAAGGCGAGCAGATAGCGGTCGTCACCCCGGCGGGCTTCCTCGATGCTCCAGTTGGGCGCGAAAGGATCGCTGACGATATAGAAAATCAAGGCCCCTGCAAGCATCGAGGCGTTCAGATAGCCCGCATCCGAGGCCATAAGCACCGCAGCAGGGCCAAGTGCCCACTCCTTTGGAGGGGCACTGCTACAGGCAACCAAGCCTAAGCTTAGCCCGACCATCCCCAAAGATGAGAAACCCACCCGCATTGGCTTAATTGATGTAATTGAAGAGGGACAGATTGCTGACCTTCATGAAACTCTGCTGGGCCGCCTGCAAGTAGATCTGTTGCTGAGAGAGGTTACTCACTGCCGAAGCGTAGTCGGCATCCTGAAGACGCGACAGGGTTTCGCTGTACTGCAGATCGAGGCTACTACCGATATTTTGCTGTGTTTCCACTTCCACCATGCGGGAGCCAACCCCGGCCTGCACACGCGAAACACTGTCCTGCGCTGCGTCCATGCCGGCAATCGCCTGAAGACCACCGAAGCGGGTCACGGCGGCATTGCCCGACTGCAGGGCCGTCGCGAAGTTGCCCATGATGTCGAAGGCGCTGGCCACCGTGCTGACCGAATAGCTGTCGCCCGCAGCCGGCGCACCGCTCAGCGTCAGGGTGACGGCGCCAAAATTGAGGGTCGTATCCGAACCACTGGTCGTAACGGTCGGCGTAATCGGCGCCGAATGGGTGGGGTCGGCGGTGGAGTCAAAGACCTGATAGGTCGGCCCCGCAGCCACGCTGATGTCGTACGCGTGGTTGTTGTAGCCACTGAGGCTCATCCCCGAAACCAGTGCCGAGCCGGTATTGCCAGCCGCACTGAGCGCAAAGGCCGAACCAGTCGGCGCCCGCAGCGTGTTGAAAATCTCATCACCGGAGCTGGTGACCGGCAGATTGCGCGATGAAGAAATCTGCAAAGTGCGTGCGCCCTGATCGCCCTGATAGGTCATGCCGGTCGTCAAACTGCCGACAAACGGCTGCGTGTTGCTGGTATAGCCACCGAAGATGAATTCACCGGTGGAGTCCTGGCTGTTGGCCAGGCCCTGCAGCGCAGAGAACTGCTGGGTGATATCGGCAGCAATGCTCTGTTGCTCCTTGGTTGAATACGCACCGTTACCGGATTCAACGGCACGGGTACGCACATAGGTAACCAGATCGGTAACCGCGCTCAACTTGCTATCCACCAGCTTGAGCTGATCCGTGGCATACCCTTGGTTGGACGTATACAAGGCGTTGACGCTTTTCGACTGGGTCACTTCCAAGGCCCGCGCCGATGCAACAGGATCGTCCGACGGTGCCAGCACGCGGCGACCGGTGGCAACCTCTTTCTGGCTTTTGATCAGCTGGCTGTTCTGCGACTGAATCTGCGCAACGCCGCTGTCAAAGATCATGCCGGTGGTGACTCGCATGATGATGCTCCTTACTGGCCGAGGGCCAGCACTTGGTCGAAGAGTTTGGAGGCAATGGACATCACCTTGCCCGCCGCCTGGTATGCCTGTTGATAACGGATCAAATTGGCCGCTTCTTCATCGAGATTGACCCCTGCCACCGATTGCTGTGCCTGGACTGCCTGATCCACCAGGCTTTTCTGCGCGTCGCTGTTGACACTGACCTCACGGGCCTTGTTGCCAACCGTACTGACCAGCTGGGCATACACCGACTGGAACGTCGCCGACGGCTGGCCGCTCGCTGAGAGCAGCAGTTTGCTCGTCTGGAGATTGCCCAACAGAACCGCATTGCGGCTGTCAGACACGCCTCCCGTATTCGGCCCCAACGTGAAAGTATCGTTGACTTGTGGCGCACCGTTCATGGTGAAGGACACACCACCGACGCTAACCGTCATCCCGCTGGCGTAGGGAATGGAGCTGCCGGCGGGCACTGGCACCGGTGTCGTGGTACCGGGAGGGGTGTAACTCAGCTGCACGCCGGCCGGGAAGCCGGACAACATATTCCCCGCCGTAATGGTCAGCTTCAGCGGCGCCGCAGCGGTACCGAAACTGGCCAGATCAGCCGTGCTCGACACCACTGGCGCGGTAATGCTTGCCGATCCCAGATTGGAACTGGTGGCCGACGCGGTCACCGGCGCCGCGGCAGCGATCATGCGCGTGTCGGTAATGGCGACGCCAATGTTGGCCGCCGCATTACGGGTGGGCTGGATGACGAAGCTGTCACCCGCCTTGGATGCCGACGGCGGAGTGATCGACAGCCCGACTGCAGCAGGGCTCACCGACATCCCGTCGGAAAGGCGGGTCAGCGAATAGTTGCCGGCGCTGTCCGTGAAGACGAGCTTGTAGTCGTCACCGGTCAGTTTGGAGACATCGTTGAACTTCACGGTCGGCGGTGTCGTCGTATTGCCGGAGTCGCCAAGGACGGTGGCACCGGGTACCGTGAAGAAGGATGTACCCAGATTCCCGTTGAGATCCTGGCCCAGGGCATGCTGAGCGTTGAATGCGGAGCTCAGGCCAACGGCAATCAGACCGAGCTGGTTCTGGGTAGCATCCAGAGATTCGGAACGCATCGCCAGCAGACCACCGAGCTTGCCGCCTCCCAGCAGACTCTCCGGTACCGTCAGCGGGGCGCCACTCGGCGTGATGATATTGACGTTGAGGCGGGTCGGGTCGGTGGAGGACGGGCGGGCTTCGAGCTTGGTTGCACTGATACCGACCACCAACGGCTGGCCGGTACCGATGAAGACCGACATGGAGCCGTCGCTGGCGGTGGTGGTGGACACCCGTACCAGCTGGTTCAGCTCTTTCACCAATTGGTCGCGCTTGTCGAGCAAGTCGTTGGCCGGCTGGGACGAGCCCGCCTGCTGGGCGATGGCGATCTGGCGATTGACGTCGGCGATCTGCTCGGCGTAGGAGCTGATCGACGTGACGGTGTCCTTGATCTGCCCCTCGACGCCGGAGCGGATGTCACTGAGGCGGTTGGCCAGGTTCTGGAAGCGGTCCACCAGGCTCTGGGCCGTGGAGATCATCGACTGACGGGCCGGGATACTGGACGGATTGGCCGCCACTTCCTGCACACCCTGGAAGAAGGAATCCACCGCGGGTTCGAGGCCCACCGTGGAATCCGCCAGCATGTTGTCGATCTGGCTGATCTCCGTGCTGTAGGTGTTGTACTCGTTGTACTTGGTGTCGGCGGACATCACCTGGCCGGTCAGGAAGCTGTCGTAGGCCCGCTTGATCGTATCGATCTTGGTCCCTTCGCCAAAGAAACCCGCCCCGCTGAACATTGCCGGATTGGTACTCTGGACCGTCGTCTGGCGGCTGTAACCGGCCGTTCCCGCATTCGAGATGTTGTGGCTGGTCGTGATCAGCCCCGCCTGGGCGGCGTTGAGTCCGGTGAGGCCAATATTGAAGATGCTGCTGCCCATGATCCGCGTCCCTGATTCGGAGGTATCTACGGCAGACTACGCAAGAACTTTGCCAGCAAAGAACCGGCAAACACCGCCGCTCAGGCGCTGGGGGTGGAACCTGCCGCCAGGGCGACCTTGAGGGTATTACCGTTGATGATGCGGGCAAGCTTATCCGCATACATGGGATCGGTAGCGTAACCGGCGGCCTGCAGGCCACGGGCAAAGCGGGTCGCATCCGTCTGGCCGACCACCGCAGCGTAGCGCGGGTTGCCGCCGATCAGGCGAGCATAGTCGCGGAAAGACTCCGCGTAGGAGCCATAGGCGCGGAAGCGGGCACTCTCCGTCGTCGCCTGCCCATTGCGGTGCTCGGTGGTGGAGGTACTCACCGTGGCCCCGGTCCAGCTACGCCCCGCCTTGATGTTGAAGAGGTTGTAGCTGGGCGTGCCGTCGGCATTCTTCAGCTCGTGCTTGCCCCAACCGGTTTCGAGGGCCGCCTGCGCAACCAGGAAACGGGCCGGAATACCGGTGGCCTTGCTGGCCTCGACAGCCTGAGGCCACACCTTGTCGACAAAGGCCCGGGCCCGGCTGCCGGCCGGCATGCCCGACAGCTGTGGGGCAACGGTGCTCGATGCATCCGCAGCCGGCAAGCTTGCGGCAGGATTTGCCGTTTCACCACCGACCTTTGCCGCCGGCGGTACCGCTGCATCGAAGTTCCGCCGGATCGTCGGCTCCAGTGGCACCGGACCATCCGGCAGGGTCACCGACTCCCGCCCCTGGGTCATCTGCCGCTCGATGACTTTGGCGAGCCCAAAACCACGGCCGCGGGTGGAAAGCTGCATGGACATCTGCTGGTCGAGCAGAGACTGGTACATGCGCGCCTCTTCGCTGTCGAACATGCCGCCCTTGGGTGTCGCATCGCGCATCGACTTCATGACCTGCTGCACGAACAGGGCCTCGAACTGACGGGATGCTTCCTTGATGGCTTCCGGCGAGTTGTCCTTCGACAGGCGCTTCAGACCGGACAGCGTGTTCGGGTCGAGAGCGTTGATCTGGCTGAAATCCGCCATCAGATCACCTCGAGCTCGGCCCGCAGCGCACCGCTGGCCTTCATGGCCTGCAGGATGGCGATCAGTTCAAGAGGGTTGGCGCCGACCGCATTGAGCGCCTTGACCACATCGGCCAGGTTGGTGCCGGCCTTGATGTTGAACAGCGTACTGCCCTCTTGCTTGATATCCACCGAGCCCTTGTTGGTGACCGCCGTCTGACCACCGGACAACGCACCGGGCTGGCTCACCTGCTGTTCGTTATTGACTGTCACGGTCAGGCTGCCGTGGGCTACGGCACAGTTCTGCAGTGCCACCTTCTGGTTCATGACCACCGACCCGGTCCGCGAATTGACGATCACCTTGGCGGCCTGCACGGCCGGCGTCACGTCGAGGTTCTCGAGACGGCCGAGAAAGGCCACGCGGAGGTTGGGATCCTCCGGCGCCAGCACCTGGATCTGCCGCCCATCTACAGCTTGGGCGGCGCCGGGCGCAACGCGGTTGATGGCATCGACCACGTTCTGGGCCGTGCCGAAGTCCGCGTCGTTGAGTTCGACGAAGACGGAATCCCCCTGCCCCACCGGACTCGCCACCGCGCGCTCCACCGTGGCCCCGCCCGGAATGCGTCCGGCTGACAGGTGATTGACGGTCACCTTGGCGCCTCCCGCCGAACCGCCGGCCCCACTCACCGCCAGGCTGCCCTGGGCCATCGCGTAGATCTGTCCATCGGCCCCCTTCAGCGGCGTCATGACCAGGGTGCCGCCTTTCAGCGAGCGTGCATTACCCATCGACGAGACCGTCACGTCGATCTGCTGGCCCGGACGCGCAAACGGCGGCAAGCTGGCAGTGACCATCACCGCCGCGACGTTCTTGAGCTGCAGGGACTGGCCAGGCGGCAGCGTGATGCCCAGGTTGCCGAGCATGTTGATGATGCTCTGCACCGTGAACGGCGTCTGGGTGGTCTGGTCGCCAGAGCCATCGAGGCCGACCACCAGGCCGTAGCCGATCAACTGGTTCTGCCGCACACCACCGATCGATGCCAGATCCTTGAGACGCTCGGCCCGGGCTGGCACCGCAATGGTCAGACTTGCCGCGACGACAAGGGCGAGACACAGACGGAACAGGAAAGACATATCCATGCCCCTCAGAAAGGCAGCACGTTCACGAAGAAACGCTGCAGCCAGCCCATGTTCTCGGTTTCATCGATATAGCCGTTGGCCCGGTACTCGATGCGCGCATCGGCCACCTGGGTGGACTGCACGGTGTTGCCACCAGTCATGTACACCGGATTGACGATGCCTGAGAAGCGGATGAATTCGTTGCCCTGGTTGATGGCGATCTGCTTTTCGCCGGACACCAGCAGGTTGCCGTTGGACAGCACCTCAATGACGGTCGTCGTGATCGTACCGGTGAAGGCATTGTTGGCCGCCGCGTCCCCCTTGCCGCCGAACTTGCTCGCGTCGGACGCCGTCGCCCCGAGCCCGTTGAGCGCGCCGGCCAACGGCACCTTGGCCAGGCCGGACAACGACGCGCTGAGACTGGAATTGCGCTCCGCCGTTGCCGACGACTTCTTGCTTGCGGCGGTCTGTTCGACCAGATTGATGGTGATCACGTCGCCGACGAAGCGGGCCCGCCGATCTTCGAACAACGGGCGCGAGAAGCTCGGCTGGAAGATCGAACCTGCCTGGGACGCCTGGGACGTCCGCGGCTCCGGGCGGATGGTCATCGGCTGGTGCACGGCGGTCGGCGGCGTGCTCTGCAGCGCGGCACAGCCGCTCAGCCCAGCGAGCAACAGCACGAAAAAAGGACGGGACAGAAACACGATCAATCTCCGCGGCTCAGGACTTACAGGGAGGTCAGCTTGCCGAGCATCGCATCGGACGTGGACACCGCCTTGGAATTGAGCTCATAGGCACGCTGGGTCTGGATCATCAGCACAAGTTCCTCTGCCACGTTCACGTTGGAGGACTCCACGTAGGTCTGGTTGAGCACGCCGACGCCATTGGTACCCGGCGTGTTCGGATTCGGCGTTCCGCTGGCAGCGGTCTCGAGGAACAGGTTTTCACCGACACTCTGCAGGCCGCCAGGATTGACGAAGCTGGCCACCTGGATGTTGCCGATCTGGGAAGGTGCGGTCTGGTTGGGCAAGGTCACCGATACCACGCCGTCCTTGCCGATGGTCAGGGACAAGGCGTTGGAGGGGATCGTGATGGCCGGCTGCAGCGGATAGCCGCTGGAGGTCACGATCTGCCCATTGGAATCCTTCTGGAAAGCACCGTCCCGGGTATAGGCGGTCGTGCCGTCGGGCAGCAGGATCTGGAAGAAGCCCTCGCCGTTGATCGCTACGTCCAGCGCATTGCCGGTCTGCGTCAGCGAACCCTGGGTGTGGTTGCGCTCCGTCGCGATGGGCCGCACGCCGACACCGATCTGCAAGCCCGACGGAATCGTCGTCTGCTGCGTCAACTGGGCGCCGGGTTGGCGCAGGTTCTGATACAGCAGATCCTCGAAGACCGCCCGTGAACGCTTGAAACCATTGGTGGAGACGTTGGCCAGATTGTTGGAGATGACGTCCAACTGGGTCTGCTGGGCCTCGAGGCCAGAAGCGGCGGTCGAGAGGGAACGGATGAGCATGGAGGGCTCCTGGTGTCTGGTTACTGCACCGGCAAGATCGACCGATGCAGCGGATTAGATACTAGACAGAGCAAGAGGTGTTCCAGCCTCGGAGCAGACCGGAAAAGCCCCTTCTATTCCGGTTTCGTCAGCACCATTCAGCTCTTGGAAACGAGCTGCGTGGCGGACTGGTCCATCTCCTTGGCGGTCGTCAGCATCTTAGTCTGCATTTCGTACTGCCGGGACAGGGAAATCATCGACACCATCTGCTCGACGACATTGACGTTGCTGCCCTCCAGATAGCCGGCGGCAACCTTGACGGCAGGATCTGCCGGCGCCTGGGCACCATTTGCCAGGCGGAACAGCCCATCGGCACCACGCTGCAGATCCTGCTCGGGCGGATTGACGAGCTTGAGCTGGTCCACTGCGCTCGTGTTGTTGCGGGAGCCGGAGCGCTGAACCGTGGACAGCGTGCCGTCGCCCCCCAATTGCATTTCCACATCCGGCGGAACAGTGATCGGACCACCGTTGCCGAGCACCGGCAAACCGCTGCGGGTCTGCAGGACGCCGTTGGGACTGACCTCAAAGCTGCCGTTGCGCGTATAAGCTTCAGTACCGTCCGGCAACTGCACGGCGAACCAGCCCTTGCCCTGGATCGCCATGTCCAGCCCACGCCCGGTACTCTGTAGCGTACCGGAAGAAAAATCGTCCGACACGCTGGCATCGACGACGAAGGCCCGGGTCGGCAACAAGGCGTTCTGGACCGGCACCGCGCGCAGGCGATGCAGTTCCGCCTTGAAGCCGGTACTGGTGGCGTTGGCCATATTGTGGGCAACGGATGCCTCCTGCCCCATCGTGGAGGAGGCGCCAGTCATCGCGGTATAGATCAGACGGTCCATGACTTATCCCAAAGGGTTCATCAACGCAGGTTGACCAGCGTCTGCAGCACCTGATCCTCGGTCTTGATGGACTGGGCATTGGCCTGGTAAGCACGCTGCTGGGTGATCATATTGACCAGTTCGGCAGTCAGATCGACGTTGGAGTCTTCCAGGGCGCCAGACTGGATCACCCCCAGCACGCCGGTGCCCGGGGCATTGGGCTGCTCCGGCCCGGAGTCGTTGGTGGACACCCACTGGTTGCCGCCGATGGACTTGAGGCCGTTCGGGTTCTGGAAGCTGACCAGATACACCTGCCCCATGACCCGCGACTGACCATTACTGAAGTTACCCAGCACCGTACCGTCGGCACTAACGCTCAGGCCCGACAGCTTGCCGGTGGTGAAGCCGTCCTGGGTCAGCTGGTTGATCCCGTAGCTGTTACCGAACTGGGTCGTGCCGGCCAGATTGACATCGAAGCTCAACTGAGTAGTTGCACCCGTCGTGATGTCGTAATTGACCTTAACCTTGGAGCTCGGGCTCTGCACATAGGCCATTTGGGTCGGATTGGCCGGATCGATCTGGTAGAGGCTGCTGCTCTGGAAGACACCGTTGCTGTCAAAACTGATCGACATCCAGCGGTTTTCGGTGGTGGTCTGCGGGGGGGTCTGGGACTGGGCCAGCTTCTGCGCATCCGCGTTGATCTGCGGCGGCAGCCCATCCAGACTGCTGTATACGTCCCAGGTGTTGGCCTGGGCGGTCTTCACGAAATACAGGGACTGGGTGTGCGGATTACCGAGAGAATCGTAGACCGTCTGGGACGTGGAGCTCGTGTAGCTGGACGGATCATTGATGCTGAAGTTGGCATTGCTGCCCTGTGTAGTCGTCGTCGGCAGCAAGGAAGTCAATGCTGCGGAGGCCGTCGCCGGGTCAGCAGTGACGGTGATGCCGGACAGGCGGCCGGTACGAGCCGACGTGAAGGTGATGGCCGGAGTGCTATCCCCCGAGACCTTGATGCGCCCCTTGAGCGCACTCTGGTCGATGGCCGTCTGGATGGCCGCAGCCAGCGAGCCCACGTCGCTATAGGTTCCAGCCGGCAGGTTTACCACTGTAGAGCCGGTTTCACCGTCGAGCTGGAAGGTCAACTGGTCGGTCGAAGCGATCGTGAAGGACGGAGAGGGCCCCGTCAGCGAAGTGATCGCCGCGCTGGTACCCGATGATGCAGTGAGCGACGTAGGCGTGGCCGAACGGGAGTCCAGATTGACGTTGTAGCCGGCATTGCCGGTCGCCTGGGGCTTGGCATCGCTGAGATTGAGCTTGAGATCGCCGGTCGCCCCCGTCAGCACGCCGTTCGCGTCGGCAACCTTACCGGTCAGGCGCAACCCCTGGGAATTCACGATGTAGCCGTTCTTGTCGGTCTGAAACTGACCGTTCCGGCTATAGGTAATGGCCCCTGCGTTATCCATGCGGAAGAAACCCTGACCATTGATCGCCAGGTCCAGGCCATTGGTACTGGTCGTGATATTGCCCTGGCCGAACTGCTGGGCAACCTTGGAAACCTGCGCACCGATACCCACTTGGGTCGCACCGCTTGCCAGTGAGGCCGCGAACACGTCGGAGAACTGGGCAACGGCTTCCTTGTAGCCGACGGTCCCGGAGTTGGACACGTTATTGCTGATCGCTTCAAGGGCCTTGGACGCAATCGACAGGCCGCTCAAACCTTGTTGGAATCCCATTTTCGTCTCCGCTTACAGAATCTGCTTGATATCGGACAGGCCGACGGTATTACCCGACCCCACATCCAGCGACACGCTGCCCGTGCTGGAGCGCAGCACGCTATTCACCGTAGTCAGCGTCAGCGCTGTCGGCTTGACGTCGGTATCGCCACGGGTCGCGCTGACACTGATCGTGTACTTGCCGTCGGCCGCGACGCTGCCGTTGTTGGTTGTGCCATCCCAAGCAAAATTGTAGACCCCGGCCTCATCGACGGCGCCCAGTTCCATCTTGCGCACCTCGTTGCCGCTGGAATCCTTGATCGTGACCGTCACCTTGTCGGCGGGGCTGGTGACCTCGAAACCGCCGTAAGCCTTGCTGCTCGACAGGGCCAAGGAATTGCCCGAGACCATCACGCCCTTGCCCACCAGCGCCGCGGCTTGCAGCGCGTCGCCGGACTGGGACTGATCGAGCAGGGAAGTCAGCGTCGCATTGAGCTTGTCGATGCCACTTACGGTGCTGATCTGGGCCAGCTGCGACGTCATCTGCGCGTTGTCGGTGGGGTTCAGCGGATCCTGATTCTTGAGCTGCTCGGTGAGCAGCTTCAGGAAGCGGGTCTGTGCATCGTCAGTCTTGCTGGTGGATGTCGTCGAAGATTTCTGCAGCGCCGCCAGCGCATCCGCGGCAGTGGTCGAAGTGCTGGAATTGACGGTACTCATCATCGTGCTCCGTTACGCTTACTGGCCGATGGCCAGGGTTTTTTCCATCAGGGACTTGGCCGTCCCCATGACTTCAGCATTGGTCTGGTAGGCCCGGGAAGCCGAAATCATGTTGGTCATTTCCTCGACCACATTCACATTCGGCAGCGCCACGTAGCCTTCCCCATTGGCGGCCGGGCTCTTGGGGTCGTACACCATGCGCATCGGCGCCGCGCTTTCGACAATCTGCGTGACCTGCACGCCCTGGGCACCTGGCCCGGCCATCGGCGTCGCCGCAAAGACCACCTGCTTGGCCTTGTAGGGCTGGCCATTGCTCGAGGTGATGCTGTCGGCGTTGGCCAGGTTGCTGGCAGTCGTGTTGAGGCGCAGAGACTGGGCGGTCAGTGCGCTGCCGGCCACGTGGAAGACATTGAGCATGCTCACGATGCGCTCCTTACTGACCCTGGATGGCTTGCTGCATTGAGCGCAGCAGGCCGTTGATGAAGGTGATGCTGGCCTGGTACTGCACCGAGTTTTCGGCAAACGCACTGCGCTCCGCATCCATGCTCACCGTATTGCCGTCGATGGCGCCCTGCTCTTCCGTCCGGTACTTGAGGCTGGCATCCAGCACGTTGCCGGCACTGCTGCCCGGCAGGTGAGCAACAGACGTCGTGGCGAGGGGCAGCCCACTCGTCTTCCCCCCCAACGCGCCATTCAGGGCTTCGCGGAAGTTGACGTCACGGGCCTTGTAGTTGGGCGTGTCGGCATTGGCGATGTTGGAGGCGATCACTTGCTGGCGATACGCCCGCACGTTCAGCGCCGTCTGATGGAAGCGCAGTTCGTTGTCCAGTCGATCGGCCATTCGATTCACCTTTAAAGTTTGTTCCCTGCGGTGCCGTTACATTTTTCGTTCATGCAAGGCAGCGCGGTCTTCGTGCAATTCAATGCACCTTCCGTGCCAAGCACTCTACGCGGCAAGCGGCGACATTGATGGCCCAAACAGGCGGTAAATCCGGCATCAATTTAATGCCTATGCGCAGCCCCTCCCGGCCGCCACGGCAAACTTTGCCGCCCGAACCGGCAAGCGCCGTCCACCTCAAGCCGTAGTCGGCACGGGGACATCTGTTTTTTTCGCACTTCGGCGCCGGACGTGGTCGAATAGGAACACACATCCCTACTCTTCGCTCCATGAAGTCCGTCTTTTGTCACCTGCTGTCCGTACTGGCTCTGCTGGGCCTGGCACACCCGTTTCAACCCGCTTTTGCGCGCCAGGATCCCGCCCCCGTACGTGCCGAGGTTGCCCGTTTCCTCAACATACAAAGCCATAGCCTGCCCGGCGAAGTCAGCGTCCAAGTTGGCGATTTTGCCTCCGACAACGCTCTGCCGGCCTGCCTCCAACTAGAAGCTTTCCTGCCGCCCGGCAGCCGGCAATGGGGCCGCCTGACCGTGGGCGTGCGCTGCCTTGCGCCAAGCACCTGGTCTGCCTACGTACCTGCCGAGGTTCGGGTCAAGGGCGTTTATCTGGTTACGGCGGCGCCCCTGCTCGCCGGGCAGATCATCGGCACCAATGATCTACGTCGTGAAACCGGCGAGCTGAGCGCCCAGGCCTCAGATGTCCTGACCGATCCTTCCCAGGCTATCGGCTACGCCGCCCGGATCTCCCTGGCGGCCGGCAAACCGCTCGCCGCCAGCCACCTGCGCCTGCCGCCCGCCGTCGTTCAAGGCCAGCCGGTGAAGGTCATTTCCCGAGGGGCCGGGTTCGAAGTCGCCAACGATGGGACAGCCCTCAGCACCGCCAGCGACGGTCAGGGGGCACAGGTCCGCCTGAGCACCGGGCAAGTGGTACGCGGCGTGGCGCGCAACGGCGGATTTATCGAAATCATTACGCCTTGAGGCGTTCCCCACCGCACCCGAACGGGTTAAAGTTTTGGCCCCATGAGTCGTTGACTCGAACGACTTCTGGAAGAAAGGGCAAGACCGTGAAGATAGACAATTCCGTCAAATCGGCCGGTGGCCTGCCGTCCAACGACGGGCGGACCCGCGCCTCCAAAGACGCGACCAAATCCCAGGCATCGAATGGCGATACCGACAAGGTGGAGATCTCCTCCCTCTCATCGCGCATGCAGCAGATGGAAGAAACCATCTCCGGGACTCCCGTCGTGGATAGTGCAAAGGTCGATGAAATCAAACAGGCCATGAGTGAAGGGCGTTTCAAGGTGGACACCGGCAAGGTCGCCGACGGCCTGATCGAAAGCGTCCGCCAGATGCTCTCCACGCAGACCGGCAAAGCCTGATAAAAGATGGCAACCGTCGATCAGAACTTCATCCATCGCCTCGCCATTCTGATCGGTGAAGAGCGCGCCGGCTTGCAGCAGTTCTTAGCGCTGCTGCAGCGGGAGGAAGAATTGCTTGTCGCTGGCCAGATCGATGCACTGACCCTGCTGGCCGAGGAAAAGACGAGCCAATACCGTGCCCTGCAACGCCTGTCGGATGACCGGACAGTGATGTTCACGCGGGCTGGTGCTCGGGTTACCAACGAGAATATCCGGCTTGCCCTCGGCGGCCTGCCTGAAGCGCTCGCCAACTGGGACAAGGTGATCGCCATGGCGAGCGAGGCCAAGGAGCGCAATCGGGTCAATGGACAATTGATCCTTGAGCGCCTGCAGAACAATCAGCAAGCCCTGAGCACGCTGCTGGCCGCCGCCGAACATCCGCAGATCTACGGCCAGGACGGCCAGTCGCGGCCAACTGGAGGCAGTCGCCACCTCGGCTCGGCCTGAGCAGATCGCCCTCGACGCCTGCGGCTTGACCGCTTCAGCCGCTTATCAACGTGCGCCCGGAGTTGGAGTCACCGCCGACGGCTCACTGACAGCAGCACCAGGAACTGCAGCCGGAGACTGGGGCGGGAGCGCAGTCGAGGGCAGGATGGAGTCGGCCACGCCCGATGCCTTGACGGGCTTTCCAGGCTCCGGCTCGGCCACCCGCGACTCGATCAGGATGGTGACTCGACGATTACGGGCACGCCCGTCCGGAGTCGCATTGTCGGCAACCGGCCGCTGATCGCCGTAGCCGGCTGCAGTCAGGCGAGCTGGTTGCACGCCATTCTCGACAAACAAGCGCACCACGCTTGACGCCCGCACGGCCGACAGCTCCCAGTTCGACGGGAACATTGGGGTTGCGATCGGCGTCACGTCGGTATGCCCTTCGACCGTGATGGGGAACTCTGCCCCGGCGAGCACCTGCGCAACCGCACGCAGCGCACGCACGGCGTCGGGGCCAAGCTGGGCGTATCCCGGCGCAAACAGGACGCTGGCATTGATCTCGACGGTGATCCCAAATGCCCCTTCGGTGACCCGCACCTGCCCATCGGCCACCAACGGAGCCAGCACCTTGCGGATCTCTTCGGCCATGTTACGCACCCGCTCGGCCTTCGAGCGGCGCGCCTCATCCGTCTCGCCGGCAGCAT
Organism: Zoogloea sp. GDB6; assembly: GCF_056724105.1. Taxonomy (NCBI): domain Bacteria; kingdom Pseudomonadati; phylum Pseudomonadota; class Betaproteobacteria; order Rhodocyclales; family Zoogloeaceae; genus Zoogloea; species Zoogloea sp. GDB6. The sequence goes on from NZ_CM161497.1 coordinate 4,315,319, forward strand.
TCGGCGGCGTTGCAGTGCTCGGACGGATCGGCGAGATAGGATTCGAAACGATCCGCGGATTCTCGCTGTTGGCGATATTGCGGAAGGCGTTCACCACCGAATCAGACATGATCCGGTACTTGCCCTCGTTGAGGGACGAGAGGGAATACATCACCACGAAGAAGGCGAACAGCAGGGTGATGAAGTCGGCGTAGGAGACCAACCAGCGCTCGTGATTCTCGTGCTCGTCTTCCTTCTTTCCACGCCGCGCCATGCTCTCAACCCACGTAGCCGCTGAGACGACGTTCGATGATGCGCGGGTTGTCGCCGTTGGCGATTCCGACCAGTCCGTCGAGCAGCATCTCGCGCATGGAAACCAGTGTTCCGATGACAGCCATGAGCTTCTTGGAGACCGGCAGGAAGATCAGGTTGGCCGAGCCCACGCCATAGATCGTTGCCACGAAGGCGACGGCGATCCCCGAACCGAGGCGCGACGGATCGGACAGGTTCTCCATCACATGGATCAAGCCCATCACCGCGCCCAAGATGCCAATGGTCGGCGCATAGCCGCCGGCTGCCTCCCAAACCTTGGCCCCCTGCTTCATCTGGGCCTCCCAAGTGTCGATATCCACCTCCAGCACATCCCTCAGGCGCTCCGGCTCGACGCCATCCACCAACAGCTGGAGGCCCTTCTGGATGAAGGGGTCCTCAAGTGCCGGAATCTGCGCCTCCAGCGACAGCAACCCTTCCTTGCGAGCGACATGGCTCCACTCGACAATCTGGGCGATCAGTTCGGCGTGGTTCAATGCCGGCGGCACGAAGACCCAGCGGATCATCCGGACCCCTGTCCGGAAAACCTGCAATGAGCTTTGCAGCATAACCGCCCCCAGGGTACCCCCGATGACGATCATGAAGGCGGTGGGCTGGATCAAGGAGCCGACATGCCCGCCTTCGAGTACCTGGCCGATGAGAATCGCCGCCAGGGCAAGGGTGATCCCGATAAGGCTGATGCTGTCCATGCGTGCCCTCTGGCTGTGGTTCAGGATGCCGCGGGACGCCGGCCGCGGGCACGACCGTCAGCCTTGGCCTTCACCATGCCCTGCGCCACGCCTGAGATACGGGCTCGCAACCGAGCGATGGCCTGGCTATGCAGTTGACATACACGCGACTCCGATACGCCGAGGACCTCGCCGATCTCGCGCAGGTTCATGTCTTGTTCGTAATAAAGCCCCATCACGGTCTGCTCCCGCTCCGGCAGGTCGTCGATAGCCCTCACCAACACGTCGCGCATGCTCCCCTCAAGCAGCAAAGTCAGGGGATCATTGCCTTCCAGCGTTATGTGGCGTTCCAGATAGTCGTCCTCCCCGTCGCTCGTGAAATCCTCGAAATACACCAGCTGGTAGCCGCGCGCCTCCTGCAGCATGTGCTGGTAGTCGGAGAGAGGGAGCCCGAGGGAGTCGGCCAGTTCCTTTTCCGTGGGCGGGCGGCCGTTCTGCTGTTCCAGCTGGTGCACGGCCGCCTCGATACGCCGCATATCCCGCCGCAGGCTGCGCGGTAGCCAGTCGTTCTCGCGCAGGCCATCGAGCATGGCACCACGGACACGCTGCACCGCGTAGGTCTCGAACTGCGCCCCCAGGCCTTCTTCGTAGCGGTTGATCGCGTCGAGCAGGCCCAGCATGCCGTTCTGAATAATGTCCTCGACCTGAACGCTGGCCGGCAACTTGGCCATCAGGTGATAGGCAATGCGTTTGACCAGCGGCGCATACTGGACGACGAGCTGTTCTTTATCGAGGGTGCCGGAGGCGGTGTACATCTTTCATCAGCTTTCTGGTCTGAGTTGCCGGGGCCGTCCGCATGTTACGAGACAGCCACCGGCAACGCTACGCTTCTCTTCGCCCCGTGCGACACAATCCACAAATCGGTCGAATCAGCCCGCCATTCCGGCCTGGGCCGACCAGGCCCGCAGGCGCCGGATGAAGGCGCTGGCCCCTTCCGCAGGATGACGGGCACCCAGGGGCGTCGTCATTGCCTCAGCCAGCGGATCGCGTTCCACCTCGCCCCTCCATGCGAGCGGCAAACCGACATGGCGCGAACTGAAATCCTGCAAGCTGGCGAACAGGGCGGTCGCATCGGCCCGGTCACGCGCGCCGCTAACGGCAATCTCCAGGGAGCCTGCCCCGGCGGCGGCCAGCCCCTTGATCCATTGACAAGCGCCGCGCGCGCCCACGCCGCTGGCCTCCACCACCAGCAGACGTCGCCCCGCAGCGCGGGCAAAAGGGGTCAGACGACGGGCATCGCCGACCGTATGGATGGCCAGCAGATCGGCACGACGCTGCAATTCGGCGATACCGGCCTCCAGCCGTGCATGGTGGCCGGCACCAAGGAGAGGAACGGCCTGCACCGTCGCCGCAGCCGGCACGACCCATAGACCGTCAGCCACTTCACGCATCGTCTCGGTGACATCGAACTGCCCCTGCAGCGCTCCGAGCAGATCGCCCCCTTCCGGAAAGCCGAAAGCAGCCAGCAGAGAGCCGCGCTCAGGCGCATGTTCATCGATCGCTACCACACGCCGCGCGCCGTCGGTCAGCGCCAGCAAGGTCTGTACGGCCAGATCGCGGGGTGCGCGGCCCGACGTGAACAACGCCACCACGGCAGAGGGCGTACGACGGAACAGGCGACGCAGGCCGGCGGCCTGATCGGAAGCGTGCAGCATCTTAGAGGCCTCCCCTCAGACTGGCACTCCCCTTGCCTCCGGTGGCCAGCAGCAGGCCGGCCTCCAGGGGGTCAAGACGGAACGGCGAGGCGGCGGGCAACTCGCGCAGCGCCTGACCAAGGAGCTTGTCCCGATTGGGCAGATGCAGATCCTCCGGCACCCGCTGGCCGTTGGCCACGTAGAAGACTTCCACCTGGCGGCGGACCGCCACGTCGAGGACCGGAGCCAGCGACATGGCCTCGTCCATCTTGGTGAGAATCACCCCGGCCAGATCGTCGCCAGCATAAGCATTGACCACATCGTCGAGAGTATCTCCACGGCTGGTGGCATTGAGCAGCAGCAGGCGCGATACCTTGCCGGCCCCCGTCAGCATCGCCGCCTGCTCGGCCACCATCTTGTCGCGCTGGCTCATGCCCATCGTATCGATCAGCACCATGTGCTTGTCACGCAGACCGGCCAGGGTTTCGCGCAGATCGGTCGCGTCGCGCACGACAAAGACCGGCACACCGAGAATCCGGCCGTAGATACGCAGTTGTTCGTGGGCGCCGATCCGGTAACCGTCAGTGGTGATCAGGGCCAGCTTGTCGGCACCGTGGCGTACGACGCAGCGTGCGGCGAGCTTGGCCGTGGTGGTGGTCTTGCCGACACCGGTAGGGCCGACCAGCGCATACACACCGCCCCGGTCGATGATGTCCACATCGCTGGCCATCGAACGGAAACGCTGATCGAGCGCCGCCTGCAGCAGGCGATGGGCTTCCTCCGGCGCTTCGTCTTCCGGCACCTCTTCGGCCAGCTCGCGGGCCAGTACGGCGGAGAAGCCCGCCTCCAGCAAGTCACCGATCAACCGGGTGCGCCCCGGTGCCGTACGGGCCATTTCGCCCCAGGCAAAACCGGCAAGCTGACGCTCCAGCATGCCACGGATCGCGGCCAGTTCATTGGCCATCTGGGAATTGGCGTTCTCCAGGGCGCGGATACGCGCCTCCTCTTCGATACCCGCCGGACGCTGACGCGCTGCGTTGTCGCGGGCCGGCACAGCCTCCCGTGGCGGCGTCGGCTCGCTGCGCAAGGGCGAACGCGGTGCCGACATCTGCGGCGCCACCGCGTGATCCGCCAGCGGACGGCGGACCTGGGCCGACGCAGCATTGAACACATCCCGGCTCAGCTCGACCCGCGGCGGCGTGAAGTTCTGTACCGCTGGAGCTGGGCTCTGCACTGCCGGGGCCGGACGCTGCGGCGCCGGGCGCGGCGCTGCCTGCACAGGGGCCGCTGACGGGGCTTGCTGACGATTGCCGGCGGCCCTCGACAGGCTGACCCGGAAATCGTCATCAAAAAAATCCTCCGGGGCCTTCCGAGCCGCCGCAGGTGTCGCAGCAGGGGCAGGCGCGGCCGATGCTTGGCTGCGGGCGCGCTGGGCCGATTGCATGCTGGCCACATCGCCTGCCGGCAACGCAAGAATCTCCACGCCACCATTGGCTGCGCGATTGGAAAGCACCACCGCATCCGGCCCAAGATCATCCTTCAGCATACGAAGGGCTTCGCGAGCGGTTTTGGCAAAGTAGCGCTTGACGTTCATGCTCCTGTCTCCGGGAACGAAGGCCCTCACGGTCTGGGCGCATGCAAACGCCAGCGGGCACTTCGGTAGTCTTGATTATCTCCGGTTCGCCGCATTTCGATGACGCGGAAAAGACAGGTTTTAGGGTGCTATTCCTACGCCGTAGTCAGCACACTCTCACTAAGTGACAGCAATCATCGCCGACACGCGGATCAGGCGGGTCTCGGGCACCTCGGAATTGGCCACCACCTTGAGGCTCGGCACCGCCCGCCTCAGGAAGCGCGACAACAACCAGCGCAGAGGCGCCGGCACCAGCAGGACCGGCGGCAGACCAATGTCCTCCATGCGCTGGGCCGCCGCGGCCGTTTCGCGCAACAAGGTATCCGCCAGGCCAGGTTCGATCGCGCCGCCTTCCGGCCCTCCGCCGGCCATGGCCTGCATCAACACGCGCTCGAGGCCTGGATCGAGAGCCATGACCTGGACCTCTCCATTGCCGGGGAAAAGCCCCTGCACGATCGCACGCCCCAGGGACTGGCGGATTCGCGTAGTAAGCTCCAGCGGGTCCTGGACGCGTGGCGCACACTCCGCCAGCACCTCGATGATGCTGCGCATGTCGCGGATATTGACGCCTTCGTCGAGGAGGTTCTGTAGCACCCGCTGGACCGTCGCGAGCGGCAGCAGCTTGGGCACCAGATCCTCCACCAGCTTCGGCGTTTCCTTGGCGATGTGATCGAGCAGCGCCTGGGTTTCGAGGCGGCCGAGCAGCTCGGAAGCGTGGCTCAGGATCACATGGTTCAGGTGGGTCGCCACCACGGTACTGGCATCGACGACCGTATAGCCGAGGGCATGTGCCTGCTCCCGCTGGCTCGCATCGATCCATACGGCAGGCAGGCCGAAGGCCGGATCGGTGGTTTCCCTGCCGTTGAGGGGTCCCGCCACCCGCCCCGGGTTGATCGCCATGAACTGGCCGGGGAAAGCCGCACCAGTGCCTACCTCGACCCCCTTCAGCACGATCCGGTATTCATTGGGCTTGAGTTCCAGGTTGTCACGGATGTGCACCGGCGCGGCCAGGAAGCCGATGTCACGGGCAAACTTCTTGCGGAGCCCCCGAATGCGTTTCAGCAGCTCACCGTCCTGCCCCTTATCCACCATCGGGATCAACCGGTAGCCGACCTCGAGGCCCAGCACGTCGACCGGCGTCACATCCGCCCAACTGGCCTCCTGGCTCTCGATGGGTGCAACGGGAGCTTCTGCCGGCGGAGGCTCCTCGACGACCTCAGCCTGCCGCTTGCCGCCTCGCCAGGCCAGATAACCCAACCCACCGGCAAGCAGCAGGAAGACCAGATTGGGCATGCCCGGAATCATGCCCAGAATGCCGAGGATCGCTGCTGCCAGGATCAGCACTTGCGGATTGGTGAAAACCTGCCCGATCAGCTGGGAGCCCATATCCCCTTCGTCACCGACCCGGGACACCACCAAGCCCGCGGCAACCGAGATGATCAGCGCCGGCAACTGGGCCACGAGGCCGTCACCGATGGTCAACAGCGTGTAGTTGTTGGCCGCCTGGGCCAACTCCATGTTGTGCTGGAGCACACCGACGATCAGACCACCGATCACGTTGATGGCCATGATCAGGATGCCGGCTACGGCGTCGCCGCGCACGAATTTCGACGCACCGTCCATCGCCCCGTAGAAGTCGGCTTCCTGGGCCGTTTCGGCACGCCGGCGCTTGGCCTCCTTCTCGTCGATGAGACCTGCGTTGAGGTCGGCATCGATGGCCATCTGCTTGCCTGGCATCGCATCCAGCGTGAAGCGCGCGCCCACTTCTGCGATCCGCCCGGCACCCTTGGTGATCACCACGAAGTTGATCACGGTGAGGATGATGAACACCACCAGGCCGACGGCTGTATTGCCACCGACCAGGAAGTGTCCGAAGGCCTCGATCACCTTGCCGGCGGCATCGGCCCCCTTGTGCCCCTCCAGCAACACCACACGCGTGGAGGCCACGTTGAGGGACAGGCGCAGCAGGGTCGTCACCAGAAGCACGGTCGGAAAGACCGAGAACTCCAGTGGCCTGAGGGCATACATCGCCACCAGCATGACGATCACCGATACGGCGATGTTGAAGGTGAACATCAGATCCAGCACGAAAGCCGGCAAGGGCAGCACCATCATCGCCAGAATCAGGATGATGAGCAGCGGACCAGCCAGGGCGCGGATGTTGCTGGGCGCGAAAAGCGTTCGCAGGTTCAGACTACCATTCATGGTCGCCATGGTCCTCCTCCTCCAGCCCAATGAAAGGCGGGAAGAAACAGGGATTTACCGTTCAATTCGAAGCAAGCCGCCATCCCGGCTCACGGCTCGTCCGGCCGCCCCTCCGCCGGATCCATGCCCGCGGGCACCTCCAGACGGGTCGGCGCCTCCGGTGGAAGGCCGCCTTCGGCAATCCAGTGGTTGAGCTGATATACGTAGGCCATAACCTCCGCGACCACCGTATAGAGCGTCCCCGGGATCTGATGATCGAGCTCACAATGAGCGTACAGTGCGCGCGCCAACGGGGGCGCCTCCAGCACCGGCACCCCGCTCTCCCGTGCCAGCTCGCGGATGTTCTGGGCGATCAGGTTCATGCCCTTGGCCACCACGATTGGCGCCCCCGCCGCCTCGGGGTCATAACGCAGGGCCACAGCATAGTGGGTCGGGTTGGTCACCACCACGTTGGCCGTTGGCACATTGGACATCATGCGGCGGCGGGACATCTCCCGCTGGGCGGCGCGGATGCGCGCCTTGATCTGCGGATCGCCTTCCTGCTCTTTCATTTCCTGACGCAGCTCTTCCTTCGTCATGCGCAGCTTGCGGTGGTATTCCCACAGCTGGTAAGGAACGTCGAGCGCGGCGATCAGCGCCAGGCTGGCGACGATCAGCAAGGTCGAGTACAGGACCAGATTGGCGAAATCGTCCATACTGGATTCGAGCGGCTGCATCATCAAGCCGAACAGGTGGTCCCGCTCACGCCACACGACCCACACACCGACGCTGGCCACCAGCACCGCCTTGAGACTGGCCTTCACCAGCTCGGCCAGGCCGTGGGTCGAGAACATCCGACCCAGCCCGGGCAGCGGATTCAGACGGCTCAGATCCGGCGTAAAGACCTTGGTGGAGAATACCCAGCCGCCCATCACAAAGGGGGTGATCAGCGTCGCCACGACCAAGGCCACCAACAGCGGCGCAATGGTGAGCAGCCCGTCAATCGACAAAGCCGACAAGATCTGCCCCATGCCCCCAGGCTCGAAGGCTGACTTGCGCTCGAAAGACAAAGCCGACCTCACCAGACCCATCATGCGATGCCCGCCCCAGCGCCCAAGCACGTACAGCCCCACCACCCCGACGATGAGCAGGATGAAGGTAGCCAGCTCGCGTGAATGGGGCACCTGCCCTTCTTCGCGAGCCTGCTCTAGCCGTCGGCTTGAGGCTGATTCTGTTTTTTCGGCGTCGCTGTCTTCAGCCACGGACGATCCGGAAGTCGTTCAGGGGAGATCAGGATACGCGCAGACTGGACTGCACAACACAGCGAATGAACAGCGGAGATCTGCACAGCAACGCTTACCTGCGTATCAGGGCGGGGAAGTCCCTCGCAGCAAACCTCGCAGGCTGTCGGTTTCCCGCTGGAGTTCGACCAGCTTGAGGCTGAGCAGGATGAGGCGCTCTTCCATCATGTCGAGGATGTCGCGGCAGGCCTGTACTGGGCTGCCTGCCACCACGCGAGCCGTATCTATCCTGGACTGCAGCGCGGAGAGAGGACCCTCCTGGCCGGGATGCATTGCGATGCACTGGCGCAGCGCGAGTTCCCTGGCCTGGAAAAAGGCAACGGGATCATGCTCCGCGAGGTGTTTCCAGTAGTCGAAATCGAAGCCACCCACACGCCCTCCCCCTGCCGGACATGGCGCGCGACACCTGAAAGGCGAAGGGCGGCGGCAGTCGGGACCTATCCTAACCGACCGCCGCCCAACTTACGAGCGCCGTATGTCACAAGGCCGCTGGGCGGAGCTCTCCACGCCGGCCGCTCGCACCATTCAAGCTGCCAGCGCAGGCGCCTCCAGCCTGGCCAGCAATTCGCGGCGGGATACGCCACGGGTATCGCCGAGCGCGCCCAACAATTCCTTCATGTCGAGGATCAACACGATCTGGCCATTGGACAGCGTCGTGACGCCAGCCACGCCCTTGGGACGGAAATCGTCGAGGGACTTGATCACCGCATCCTCGCGACCAGCAAAACTGTCAATCGCCAGGATGAAGCTCTGCTCGGCGCTCTGCATCAGCACACCGTATTCGGGCGTCTGCACAGGCTCCCAGCCCAGCAGTGTGGTCAGCGGCATGATCGGCAACACTTCGCCACGCACCACCATCGTCGCCCGCCCGCCGACCTCCTGAACCTCCGCTGGCTCGATCGGCAGGATCTCGCGGACCATCGACAGCGGCACTGCGAAGGGCTGCTCGCCGAGTCGCACCAGCAGCACCGGCAGGATCGCCAGCGTCAGCGGCAGGCTGATGACAAAGGTCGTGCCCTTGCCAAGGCTGGAACGGATATCGATGGAGCCGTTGAGCTTCTGGATGTTGGTCCGTACCACGTCCATCCCGACGCCACGACCGGATACGTCGGAAATCTGGCTGGCCATCGAGAAGCCGGGCAGGAACACCAGGTTGAAGCTCTGGCGCTCATCCATCGTGTTCGCTTCCTCATCGGTGATGAGGCCCTTCTCGACCGCCTTTGCACGAAGACGCTCAGCGTTCATGCCACGGCCGTCATCTGCCACCAGGATCACGATATGATCGCCTTCCTGGCGGGCCTCAAGGCGCACGATGGATTTCTCGGGCTTACCGTTGGCGAGGCGCTCCTGGGTATCCTCGACACCGTGATCCACCGCATTGCGGATCAGGTGGATGATCGGATCGGACAAGTCCTCGATCATCGTCTTGTCGATCTCGGTCTCCTCACCGGCCAGCACCAACTCCACATCCTTACCCAGATTGCGGGCCAGGTCACGGGCGATCCGCGGGTACTTCTGGAACAGGCGGCCGATCGGCTGCATGCGGGTCTTCATCACCGCGTTCTGCAGGTCGGACACCAGCAGGTCGAGCTGGCTGACAGCCAGATCGAGCGCATGCAGGGTTTCGGTATCGTTGCGGCCGTTCAGGATGTCGCTGCGGAGCGCATTCAGGCGGTTCTTGGTCAGGCCGATTTCACCGGACAGGTTCAACACCTGGTCGAGACGCGAGGTATCGACGCGAATCGAGTTGTCGCGAGTCTTTTCGCTATCACGCCGGCCAATGGGCCCCGAGGCGCCCGGCTTATCGGTCGCACGCCGCCCCACCGCGGCCTTGATGACCTGATCGGGCGACTTATGGGCCAGAGCGTCGTCGGATTGGTGCATGACGACCGGTGCCGCCGGCGCCTCAATTGTCACGGGAAGCGGAGCCGCCACGGACGCCGCTGCGGGTTTGGTCCCCGTTACGGTTTCGAACAGAGCATTCCAGTCGAGCCCATCGCCGGACGGTATCGCCGCAGCAGGCACCGCAGCCGCAACGGCTGCCTTCGGAGGAGGCACGGCCTGCTTCACGACCGGGGCAGGAGGAGCCACCGGCTCATGGGACAGATCGCCGGCAATTGCCAGGCGCAGGCTATCGATCAGGTGGCCTGCCGCCGCAGCAGGCTGCACGCCTTGCTCCAGATAGCCAAACATGTCGCGGACCGCCCCCGTGGACGACAGGATCACGTCCATCACTTCCGGCGTCACCGTCAATTCCCCATTGCGCAACTTGTCGAACAGGTTTTCGGTGAGATGACACAGGGTGACCAGCTCGGTGGCGTTCAAGAAGCCCGCACCACCCTTGATGGTATGGAATCCGCGGAAAATATCGTTGAGCAAGCCCTTGTCGTTGGGCGCTCGCTCCAGGTCCACCAGCTTGTTGTCCACGCCTGACAGGAGATCTCCGGCCTCAACCAGAAAATCCTGAAGCAGGTCTTCCATCCCGCCAAAATCGCTCATTTGCTCTGCTCCTTGCGGACTTGCCCGCTAGCTCCCGGTCAGAAACCCAGGCTCTCCAACAGGTCATCAACCTGCTCCTGATTCGATACCACGTCATCACGGCCCACGGCGTTGATCACTGGTCCATTCAGGAGACTGTCTTCCACCTTGCGCTCTGCCGGAATCGTCTCGATCAGCACCTGCAGGAGCTGCTTCTCGAGGTTCTGGGCCAGATCGACAACTTTCTTGATGACCTGTCCAGTCAGATCCTGGAAATCCTGGGCCATCATGATTTCCATCAGCTGGGCATTGGTATCCCGGCTGCTGTTCACGACAGTTCCGAGAAAATCACGGGTCTCACCAGCCAGTTGGCGGAACTCGTCCGGACTCAGCTGATTGGAATAAAGACGGTCCCAGCGAGCCCGCAGCATGGTGGCCCCCGCCTCGACCCTATCCTGGATCGGCTTGGCGATGTCCGTGGCATTCAGCACTTTGCTGGCTGCCTGTTCCGTCATCTCGGCAATATAAGTAAGGCGCTGGCGGGCATCGGGAATCGCGTGAGCCGCTTCCTGCAGGCTGCGGTCGTAACCGAGTTCACGCAGGGTGTCATGCAGTTGTCGGGTCATCACGCCAATCCGGTTGAAAACCCCGTCACAGCTGTGCGGACGCGCCTCCGGTTCAACGGCTGCGTCGCCCATGGTGTACTCGCTTGCCACGGAGTCGAACAAAGCCTGCAGTTCGTCATCATCCCCCCCGGTACTGCTGGCCGGAGACACCACTTCGAGTCGAGGCGGAGGAGCAGCCGGCGCTGGCGCGGCGCCTTCGGTAATGCTGTCGAAAAGGGCTTGCAGGTCGTCGTTATCGCCGGATTCATCGAATTTGAGCCGTTTTGCCATGATGGATTTCCGTCTGATCAGCTACCTTCAGGCAGCTTTCTTGCCCATTTTTTCGAAAATCTTCTCGAGCTTTTCGGAAAGGGTTGCCGCCGTGAAAGGCTTGACGATGTAGCCGCTGGCACCGGCCTGGGCCGCCGCGATGATGTTTTCCTTTTTTGCCTCGGCGGTAATCATCAGCACCGGCAGGTGCTTCAGGGCCGGGGTCGCACGGATGTTCTGCAGCAGAGTCAGGCCATCCATGTTTGGCATGTTCCAGTCCGTCACAACGAAGTCGAACGGCAGGGAGTTGAGCTTCTGCAACGCAATTTGCCCGTCCTCCGCCTCGTCCACGTTGGTGAAGCCGAGTTCCTTCAGGAGGTTGCGGACAATCCGACGCATGGTCGAAAAGTCGTCGACAACGAGAAATTTCATCTTGGGGTCCGACATGTTATTGATCTCCGTTCAATCCCGGTAGGCCCGCATCAGCAAGGGGCGCAGGGTGTCAGCCAGGACTTCGGCGTCGAATTTGGCCACGTAGGAATCGACACCGACACTTTTACCCATCGCGCGGTTGGCCTCCGACGACAGGGACGAGTGCATGACAACCGGAATGCCCTCGAAGCGGGCGTCCGACTTGATGTTGCGGGTCAGCACGTAGCCGTCCATCTCGGGCATTTCCGCGTCGACCAAAATGAGGTTGAGCTCATCGGACAGGCTGGCACCGCGCTGCTGGGCATGGGTCGCCATCCCCTCGAGGCGCGTCCAGGCCTCCAGGCCATTGAGCGCGTGCTTGTGACGCACGCCGAGCTTGTCCAGGGTTTCCACGATCTTCTTGCGGGCAACCGCCGAATCATCGACGAAGAACACCGTGGCATCCTGCCCGCCTTCAAGGGGGTGGATCTGGCCGACGATGGCCTCGCCGAAGGTGCTGGCGAGGATGGTTTCCACGTCGAGGATGGACACCAGCTTGCCGTCCTGCAGTTCGGTGATGGCGGTGATGAAGTGATGGCCGGACGACGTGACGTTGTCGGGCGCGCGCACCTTGTCCCATTCGACGCGGATGATGCGATCCACCTCGTGCACCAGAAAACCCAGCGTGCGCTTGCTGTACTCGGTAACCATCATCGAGCCGCCCAGCGGGTCGCCGGGAGCTGAGATTCCCATGATCTTGGCCAGGGCCAGCACCGGGATGACGTTGCCGCGCAGGGAAATCAGCCCTTCCACACCGACCGGCATGTTGGGCGCCTTGGTGATGAAGGGGGTGCGGGACACTTCCCGGACCTTGAAGACGTTGATCCCGAAGATCTCCTGGGTGCCCAGGGAGAACAGCAGGATTTCCATGCGGTTGGAGCCCGCCAGCTTCGTGCGGGCATCAACGGCCTCAAGCAGCCCACGATCGACATGATCCATGCTCATCATGCTCCTCTAATTCCTTCAGTCCGCCTTGGCTGCGGCGCGCTGGGTGATCAGGCGGCGCAGCACTTCGGCCAGCCGCTGCGGCTCGAACTTGGCCACGTATTCGTCGACGCCCACCGAACGGCCGAGTTGCTGGTTGGACATGCCCGACAGCGACGAATGCATGATCACCGGGATCCCCTCGAAACGCGGGTCGGTCTTGATCCGCTTAGTCAGGATGTAGCCGTCCATCTCGGGCATTTCTACATCGGTGAGGATCAGGGCCAGCAGATCCTTGACCTTGCGCCCGCTGGAAGCCGCGAAGCTGGCCAGCTTTTCGAGTTCTTCCCATGCCTGGCGGCCATTGACGGCCCCCACGTAGCGAATCCCCAAGGCGTCGAGCGTGCGCTCTATCTGCTTGCGGGCCACGGAAGAGTCGTCGGCAAAATAGACCGTTTGCGGCTCGTCGGCCATGATCGGCTCGATCCCCTTGAAGAGGAACTCGTCGTCGTAGCGGGTGGTTTCAGAGAGGACTTTTTCCACGTCCAGCAGCATCACCAGCTTGGGGCCTGGCAGTTCCGTCACCGCGGTGACCAAACCGCCCAGGTTGGCCGTCAACATCTCCGGCGGCACCCTCATCTGCGACCAGTCGAGGCGCAGGATGGTATCCACCGCCTCGACCAGGAAACCCTGAGTGTGTCCGTTGTACTCGGTGACAATCATGATGTCACGCGGGCCATCGCTACCCATGCCGGCATACTTGGCCAGGTTGACCACCGGCACCAGCACGCCGCGCAGGCTCACCATCCCCTCCACCGACGACGGCATCTCCGGCGCTGCAGTTATCGGCGGCGTCCGCATGACCTCGCGGACCTTGAAGACATTGATGCCGAAGGTCTCACGCCGGCCGGTACGGGGATCGACCCCGAGGGTAAACAGCAGGATCTCGAGCTTGTTTGTACCCGCCAGCCGGGTACGCGCATCAATGTTCTTGAGAAGTTCGGACATGCTCACTCTCCGTCGCAGACCACCTGCCATCCAGATGGGGCAGGCCTCGACTTGGAAGCAATATCGGCGGGGTGCAAACAATCTTGAGGACCGTCAAACACCATTTCACGCCTCTGCATAATGACAAAACGGCCCGCACAGGCGGGCCGGACTTTCTCGGGAACGCTGCGGATCAGGCCCGATAGCCGATCCGGAAGCCTCCCCAGTGACGTCCATTAACGTAAACCGGTGCAGAAATGTCATGCATGATCTCTCCGGTATCACGTCGATACGTCTGAATCAGGAACGGCATTTCATGCTTTCCGCACTGTTTTCCAACCGGATCATCGAAGATCCGCTTGCCCCGATTACCAACGAAATCTTTCTCGTAATCCCCCGTCAGCGCCTGACTGAAGCGCTTGTTGTGGGTTGGCACGTAGCCGTTACGGTCGGTACCGATGGCGTAGACCATTTCAGCGTTGCCATCCAGCAGACGCTCCTGCACGGCAGGGAAGAGCCGGTCGGTCAATGCATCAAAGCGCGTACTGTACTTCTGCGGACGGGTATTGGGAATCGGTTTGTAGCTGTCGTCGAAAACGTCGGCCTCACTGACCTGGCCAGCGGCGATGGCCTGTTCAAGGAGTTGACCGATCTGCCGGGCCGCCTCCCGTGCCACGCTGGGCATTTTCTTGTGAACGCCCATCGCCTGCTCACCCTGAGGGCCGAGCTTGAATACGCGGCTGATCTCCTTGAGGTTGACCGCCAGCCCACTCAGGCTGGAAGCCTCGTCGAGGGTTTCCTGAGCACCCACGGAATTGCGGCCGACCATTTCCATGATCTCCCGCACATGGCCGACGATCTGATCGGCCTCGCGGCTATGCGCGTTGATCGCTTCGGCGATGGCGTCGACCTTCTCCATCGTCTGCTGGGCCCCCTCATTGATCTGCTGGAGGGAGTCTGCCGCCTTCTGGGCCAGTGCCGCCCCTGCGTGGGCCTGGGCGCTGCCTGCGTCGATGGAGGCGATGGCCGTCTTCGTTTCGGACTGTATCGCGGAGATCATCGTACTGATCTCGGTCGTCGCCGACGAGGTCCGCTCCGCCAGCTTGCGGACTTCGTCCGCCACCACGGCAAAACCACGTCCCTGCTCACCCGCACGAGCTGCCTCGATGGCAGCATTGAGGGCCAGCAGATTGGTCTGATCGGCAATTTCGCGGATGACCTTGACGATGCCGCTGATAGCCTCGGAACGTTCCCCGAGCGCAGAAATGACCTGGGCGGAATCCTCGACCGAACGGGCAATTTGCTCGATCTCCCGCGACGCACTGGTCACGATCTCCGCCCCCTTGATAGACAACTCACGTGCCACCTGGGCGTTGGTAGCCGTCTGGCTGGCATGGTCAGCAACGGCATTGACGCCTGCCGTCATCTGCTCGATAGCCACCACCATGCTTTCCGCGGCGCTTTTTTGGCTACCAGAGCCCTCAGCCACGTTACCCGCATGACCGGACAGTAGATCCGCAGCCTCCGATACCCTTTGAGCATCGAAAATCACCTTGCCGACGATTCCCTGAAAGCTACCGATCAACTCATTGAAAACGGCCTCAACCTCACCGACCTTACCACTCGAAACAGGCGCACGACGGGAAAGATCCCCATCTTTGTGCATCGCCTTGATGGTGTCGTGCAACTCTGCCAAGGGCTGCACGAACATCGAACGGATAACAGTCAGTACAACAACACCAACCACAAAGCCAAAGACTAGGCCCGCAGCGACAAGACTCGCGCCCAGAGGAGTTCCAAAAGCCAATCCGATGCCGACGCTGCCTCCCGCAACGATCAGACCGGCGATGATTGAAAAAAGCTGAATTTGCATGATGTCCGGCCAACCCCGTGTATTGAAATGGGTATGGGCAGGCGCAAGCGCCTCCCCCGGGAACCGGCACGCCCCCCGCGCGCCGGAGCCTCCGCCCCGCTCCCTGTCATCGACAGGTCACATGAACGTCGCCCATTTATCGGCGGGCCGAAACAGAACTTTAAAATCACCCGAGCGTCGAATCGCAAATCAGTCACACCCAGGCGCGAACACCGACGACAGCATTCCACCGCCAGGGTACCGAGCGCGGAACACGCCCCCTCAATCGATGGGAAACAGCTTACCGAAATTGGCGATTTCGAGAACCTGATGAACGCTCCCCTTTGCGTTGGCCAACCGGACCGTCTTGCCGGCCCCCTTTGCCTTATCCCGCAGCATCAACAGCATTCCGAGTGCAGAACTGTCGAGATAGGCGACGTTGGCCAAATCCACAGCCACTTCCGAGGTATCCGGGCTGCTCAATGCCCGATCGACGGCATCGCGAAACTCCCGATGGGAATTGAAATCGAATCGCCCCGAAAGCTGGATCCGGGCCTGGTTCTGCTGGGTGCTGACTGTAGTATCCATGTAATGCCTCTGCTATTGCTCACCGTGGCGACATGCCTGCAGCGGTCGCCAGCGCACTTTTAAACTTTTCCCCGCCGCTCGCCGCCCCTCAGGCGAGCCAGCACACGCTGACCAACGTCCTTCAGGGGAACGACTTCATCGAGCGCGCCAACGCTGGCTGCCTCTCGCGGCATACCGTAAACGACGCAGGAATCCTGGTCTTGTCCGATCGTCCACGCACCGGCCTTATGCATGGCCAACATGCCCTGCGCCCCGTCCTTGCCCATCCCGGTCAGAATCACACCGATGCCATGGGCCCCGACTTGACTGGCCGCCGAATGGAACAGGACGTCCACGGCTGGCCGATGCCGGTTCACCGGTTCCGATTGAGCCAGTTCGCACACGTACCCCCCCGCAGAGCGACGCACCAACAAGTGGGAATGCCCGGGAGCCAGATAAGCGGTTCCCGGCATCACCCGCTCGCCGTGCTCCGCCTCCTTGACTCTCAGCCGGCACAAGCCGTCAAGACGTTTGGCAAAAGATGCGGTAAACATCTCGGGCATATGCTGCACGAGCAGGATACCCGGCATTTGAGCCGGTAAGGAACATAGCACCTCCTTGATCGCTTCGGTGCCGCCCGTCAACGCGCCGATGAGGACCAGACGTTCCTGGAGAACCCTTTCGGGCAGCCCGCCTGCGCTGCTCGAAACAGGCGCGGAACTCTCTTTCAGCAAGGAAGTGACTCCCATCGATGCCGGTGTAGCCGATACCCTAGACTGCAGTCTGGCACCATGAGCAGCCCGGATCTTGTCACAAATCTCTATGCGATAAGCCTCGATACCGCTCGGCATATCAAACTTCGGCTTAGGCAGAAAATCGACGGCACCGAGCTCCAGCGCCTGCAGGGTCGCTTCGGACCCATGCTTTGTCAGGCTCGAAATCATCACCACCGGCATCGGACGCAATCGCATCAGGCGCGCCAGGAAGTCGAGACCATCCATGCGGGGCATTTCGATATCGAGTGTCAGGACGTCTGGATTGAGGGTCTTGATCATCTCGCGGGCGGCGATGGGATCGGGGGCCATGCCCACGACCTCCAGGTCGGGGGCAGAATTGATCACCTCCGACAACAGACTGCGCATCAACGCCGAGTCGTCGACGACGAGAACCTTGATTGTCATGCTTCACTTCCAGATCAGGACGGAACCCCAACGTCCCGTCAGCCAAAGAGTTCAACGTCACCTTGTACATTGTCACGCCGCAAGCGGGCTTCATATTCGCGCTCACGCTCAATGAGCGTGTCATTCTTCACTCGCACCAGTTTCTTCATCATGACGCGCCCACTGGCAGGGAAGAAATAGACCTTACGCGGATAAATGTCGAGTAGATCCTGCGCCACGATCGGTATGCGTTCAGTCTTGAGGTAGTTCAGCACGAACTCCGCATTCTTTTCCCCTACCTGAGCCTGCGTCAGACTCGCCAGCACCTTGCCACCACCGAATACCTTGGCTTCCAAGCTACTGCGCCGAGCCCCCAGCTTGAGCAAGTGGTTGAGCAGCACTTCCATTGCGTAGGCACCATAGCGCGCCGATGAGGACAGCACGCCGCCATCACCGCCGTTCTCGGGCAGCATGAAATGGTTCATGCCCCCCAAACCTTTATCCCTATCCCTCACACAAGCGGTGACACAGGAGCCGAGCACGGTAACCAGCACAATATCGGACGTAGTCACGAAGTACTCGCCCGGTAAAACCTTCACCGCATCGCAGTCGAAGGTCCGGTCAAAATAACGATTGTGCGCTAAGTGTTCCACATACCCCGGATCAGCGTGCACGAGCGTCGGCCCTTTCATAAACAGTCCGGCCAAGAGAGCGGAACAGATCCGCCGAATGCAGGAAGCTCTCCGAATGTCCGGCAAACAGCAGGCCTTCCGGCTTCAACAGCGGCACGAATCGCTGGAGGATGCCATGCTGGGTCGGCTTGTCGAAATAGATCATCACGTTGCGGCAAAACAACGCATCGAAAGGGCCCTGTACCGACCAGCTCTTGTCCAGTAGGTTGATGCGCCGAAACTCGATCAGGCGTTGCAATTCCGGCCGCACGCGGGCATTGCCGTCCTGCGTTCCCGTCCCTTTAAGGAAGAAGCGCTGCATGCGTTCCCGAGACAAACGCTCGACGCGATCAAGCCCATAGACGCCCTTGGCCGCAGTCGCCAGGACATTGGTATCAATGTCAGTGGCAACGATATGCACCGGCGGGCTCAGGCTGTTGAAAGCCTCGCAAGCAGTAATGGCCAAACTGTAAGGCTCTTCACCCGTCAACGCGGCACTGCACCAGATACGGAATGGCGCATGTACCTTGTGCTTCTTGAGCCGTTCGGCCAGGATCTCGAAGTGATGGGCCTCCCGGAAAAAAGAAGTCAGATTGGTGGTCAGGCTATTGACGAAGGTTTCCCATTCCTGAGGCTCGCGCTGAGCCCGATCGAGATACTCGCTGAATGTGCGGTCGCCCCTCGCCCTCAGACGACGGGCCAGACGGCTGTACACCATGTCCTGCTTGATCGGCGACAGAGAAATGCCTGCATGGCGATAGATCAGATCACGGACACGTTCAAAATCGGCCGCCGAGAACTGGAACTCGCGCTCCGGATTAGCCGCGGCGGGCATGCTCGCGGCACCTGCAGGGGCGGGCCGTACTGCAGCGGGACGTGATACCGTCCCGCCCGATGGCGGCAAAGAGTTACGGGAGGAAAACGGTTTTTCCGACATACGGCAGCTCTCTAGAATTCTTCCCACTCATCATCGACATCACTGCCGACAGTTCCACCCGTACGACGGATCTTGGGCAAGGGCGGCGCAGCACGCACCACAGCAGGCCGTGCAGGGCGCTCGGGCAGCCTTGATACATTACTGGCCGGACCAGGCTCCACCACCAGCGGAACCGCCTGGGTGACCTGCGCACCAGATTGCAGACGGAACATGGCCACCGCGCGGACGAGGCTGCGAGCCTGGTCTTCCAGGCTCTCGGCTGCCGCCGCCGCCTCTTCCACCAACGCCGCGTTCTGCTGTGTCACCTCGTCCATCTGCCCCACCGCCTGCGTCACCTGTTCGATCCCGCCGCTCTGCTCCTGGCTCGCCTCCGCAATGTCCGTCACCAGCGCCGACAGCTTCTGGAAGTTCGACACCACGTCTTCCATCGTGTGGCCTGCGTCATTGACCAGCCGCGCTCCGTCTTCCACCTTGTCCACACTGTCCGCGATCAGCGCCTTGATCTCCCGCGCCGCCTGCGCACTGCGCTGCGCCAGGCTACGCACTTCGCTCGCCACCACCGCGAAGCCCCGCCCCTGCTCGCCCGCACGCGCCGCTTCCACTGCCGCATTGAGTGCCAGAATGTTCGTCTGGAACGCGATCGAGTCGATCACCCCGATGATGTCGGCAATCTTCTTCGAGCTCTCCTGGATCGAGCCCATCGTGTCCACCACTCGCGACACCATCTCCCCGCCCTGCACCGCCACCTCGTTGCTCGAACTGGCCAGTTCCCGCGCCTGACGCGCGTTGTCCGCGTTCTGACGCACCGTCGCGTTCAGCTGCTCCATCGAACTCGCCGTCTCCTCCAGGCTGCTCGCCTGCTCTTCCGTGCGCGCCGACAGATCCGAGTTCCCCGCCGAAATCTCCTGCGCCGCCACGTTGATCGACTCCGCCGCCTCCTTGATCTGCCCCACCACTTCCCGCAGACGCTCCACCGTCGTGTTCGTGTCGTCCTTCAACTGACCGAACGTCCCGCTGTATTCCGCCGTGATCTTCTCCGTCAGGTCACCCCGCGCAATCGCGTTCAGAACGCGCGCAAGATCGTTCAAACTCCCAGCAACACCCTCCATGAGGCGATTGATCCCATCCGTCAGATCGACAAAGAAGCCGGTCTTGCCCTCGCGCTGCAAACGGGCCGAGAAGTCACCATCCGCCGCAGCCGACACGATGGCCTGGATTTCACGTTCAGCAGCCAGCTCATCGGTACAGTCACGCCATTCGCCAACCGACCCGAGGCGCTCTCCGCCCACATTGAAGATCGGGCTGGTTACCACCTCGAAACTACGCCCGCCAATCTCCATCATGCTGCGCGTGGTCTGCTGTAGCGCGGCCAAGCGCTGGCGTGCTGAGGACGGATCAGCATACAGGCGGGTGATATCGCTACCCACGAAGCTGTCGGCGCGGAAACCCGGCACGCTCTTGCAGATTTCCCCTTCGATTCCACGGATGGTCTTCACCAGAGCTGGATTGGCATAGATAACCCGGCCATCGGGCTCGGCGATCCGCACGTTTGTCTCGACGCTGTCCAATGCCTGGCGGATGCGTGCGTTCTCATCACTAATCCGCTGTTGCTCGGCAATATCGCTACCCAGTTTGACCTGCATCGCCTCAAGCGCTTGCATGACGCGCCCCACCTCATCATTGCGGCTGACATCAATCTCATTGTCGTAACGGCCGTTGGCCACACTCTGGGCAGTCCGTACCATTGCCGCCAACGGACCCGCGATCAGGCCACGCAGCAGCCCAAAGATGAGCCCTGCCAGCAATACCGTTGCCAACAGGCTGATGCCCAGCAGCATAACGCCGATGTTGCGGGAAACGCTCTCAAACTCATCCATGTAGGTACCGCCGGCGATCAGCCAGTTCCATTCAGGAAAGCTGTCGAAAGCCACAACTTTGTCTCGGACCGAGGTCTCGTTAAGTTCTGCATTCAGCCACGGATAGCGGATCACCCCCTGCTTTCGCTCAAGCATCTCGCGGATGAACGGGTGCCCACTCGCATCCTTCGATTCGAGAACACTCTGCCCTTCCTTGGCCGGATGAACGACCAAGGTTCCCTGGGCCTTGCCCGCCGTGGTGTCCAGCACATAGGCATAGCCCGACTCACCGAAGCGGACAGTCTTGATCTGCTGGCGTAAGGCCGCCATCTCCTCGGCAAACCTGCGTCCGACAAAGGTGGCACCAATCACCTTTCCACTGGCGTCCTTGATCGGAGCATAGCCAGTGTAAGCATCGACACCGAACAACACTGCCTTACCCACGTAGTGCTCACCGGCCAGCAAACGGGCATAGGCAGGGCTGTCATGAGCCAGCGTAGTTCCAACGGCGCGCTCGCCGTTTTCCTTTTTCACCGAGGTGGCGACTCGGTAGAACTCGTCCCCTTTCCGGGCAAAAAGAGTGGCCACTGCGCCACTGGCGGCAGTGAAGCGATCCACCTCCTGAGTACGCAGGTTCATCACCGTACTACCGTTGAGCAGCACCGGCATTCCCTCGCCCGCAGCATTGACGGTGAAGCCGTCCCCCAGACTGGACGCGAAGAGGTTGCCGAGCCTGTCGGTTTCAACTCGCAGACTCTGCGCCTTGGATTCGACCAGTGCCCGCACTGCCGCCACCTTGTCGGAAACCACGGCCAGCCCTTGCGCTTCGAGCGCCTCGCTGGCGCGTCCGCGCATATAAAGCGAACCGGAGCCAAGAATCACCACCAGCGCCAGCGTCGCAGCCAGTGCAGAACGCGCGGCCAGCGATTTACGGCCCAACCAGCGTCCGAGCCTGAGCCCAACGCCACCCGACACGACCTTGCCGTCCATGATCTGCTTGCTGCCGGCCTTGCCCTCGCGGAACTGGGCATAGGTCGCCTCCGCAGCGCGAATCTTGTCTACGCTGGCCTTGCGTCGCACCGACATGTAACCAAGAACACGGCCGTTGTCGAAAATAGGCGAAGCATGGGCTTCCACCCAATAGAAATCCCCGTTTTTGCAACGGTTCTTGACCATCCCGACCCATGGACGTCCAGCCTTCAGGGCCTGCCACATGTCGGCAAAGGCCTCCACCGGCATATCAGGATGGCGCACGATGTTGTGGGGCTGACCGAGCAGTTCTTCCTCGGCAAATCCGCTGATCGCGATGAAATCCGAATTGATATAGGTGATCTGCCCTTTGAGATCGGTCTTGGACACGATCAGCGTCGTCTCCTTCAATTCAACCTCGTGCTGGGTCACCGGCATATTTATTTTCATCTCGAATCCTTCCCTCGCCAACAGCACACGACAGCCAATGGCCAATCAGATGTTCAAAACTCTTCCCACTCGGCTTCCGCCAGATTCACAGCCCCTGCTTTCAGTTTGGGCAAGGGCGCCGCGACCTTGCTTCCCCCACCCCCTTTTTCGCCCCTGACGCGGGCCGGCAAAGGCGTCACGGTGGCCTTCTGAGCGGCCGGTATCGAGGCAGGCACCGGAAGACCCGCACAGCTCTGCTTCATATGGCGTATTTCTTGAATCGTTTCATCCGAAAGCACCGAGAACTCATTGAGCAACAAACGCCGCGCTCCCTCGTCATCCCCACCCTGCTTGGCACGGATGACAGCACCAGCGCAGGCATGAAAATCCGCGTGCTTTCCACGCAAAGCTGCGTAATGGGAATTGCCGGCATAACGCTTGCCCTCCCCATGTATCCAGCACCCAAGCAGACATTTGTCATCACGGGAAACAACCGCTGGGTCCAGTGCCTCCCCTTCGCCGGACAGGTAGTTACGCAACTTGTGCTTCCAGCCCATATGCGCCTGGATCACGCCATCGAAATCCAGATTCGCAGGAGCAGGCTCCCCGGCCTGTGCGACCAGACGGAAGGTGCTCACCGCGCGGACGAGGCTGCGAGCCTGGTCTTCCAGGCTCTCGGCTGCCGCCGCCGCCTCTTCCACCAACGCCGCGTTCTGCTGTGTCACCTCGTCCATCTGCCCCACCGCCTGCGTCACCTGTTCGATCCCGCCGCTCTGCTCCTGGCTCGCCTCCGCAATGTCCGTCACCAGCGCCGACAGCTTCTGGAAGTTCGACACCACGTCTTCCATCGTGTGGCCTGCGTCATTGACCAGCCGCGCTCCGTCTTCCACCTTGTCCACACTGTCCGCGATCAGCGCCTTGATCTCCCGCGCCGCCTGCGCACTGCGCTGCGCCAGGCTACGCACTTCGCTCGCCACCACCGCGAAGCCCCGCCCCTGCTCGCCCGCACGCGCCGCTTCCACTGCCGCATTGAGTGCCAGAATGTTCGTCTGGAACGCGATCGAGTCGATCACCCCGATGATGTCGGCAATCTTCTTCGAGCTCTCCTGGATCGAGCCCATCGTGTCCACCACTCGCGACACCATCTCCCCGCCCTGCACCGCCACCTCGTTGCTCGAACTGGCCAGTTCCCGCGCCTGACGCGCGTTGTCCGCGTTCTGACGCACCGTCGCGTTCAGCTGCTCCATCGAACTCGCCGTCTCCTCCAGGCTGCTCGCCTGCTCTTCCGTGCGCGCCGACAGATCCGAGTTCCCCGCCGAAATCTCCTGCGCCGCCACGTTGATCGACTCCGCCGCCTCCTTGATCTGCCCCACCACTTCCCGCAGACGCTCCACCGTCGTGTTCGTGTCGTCCTTCAACTGACCGAACGTCCCGCTGTATTCCGCCGTGATCTTCTCCGTCAGGTCACCCCGCGCAATCGCGTTCAGAACGCGCGCAAGATCCTCAAGGCTGGTGGAGACGATACCCATCAGGTTGTTCATGCCTTCGGCAACCGTCGCAAAGAAGCCGACTTTGCCTTCGAGGGGCAGGCGGCGGGCAAAGTCACCGGCTACTGCAGCCTGGAGCAACCCCGCCAGCTCTTGCTCAACACGCACCTCGTTGGTCCGATCCTGCCACTCCACCACGGAGCCAAGCCGCACACCCTGTTTATTGACGACCGGATTCGCTACCAATGCAAAAGTACGACCGCCGATGCGTACAGTTGCTTTGTGTTCCCCCTGTAACCGACCAAGCAGATTGCGTTGATGATTCGGGGTCTGGTGAAACTCGTCGAAATTGCGGCCAATCAGCCCTACGACACGGAAGTTCGGCAGATCGCGGCGGATATCGGCCTCTGCATCCTGCAACATGGCCAGCACAGCGTCGTTGCAATAGACAATCTGCCCATCATTGTCGGCAAGCATGATGCTGGTCGTTGCCTTGTCGAGTGCATTACGCACCCGCAGATTGACCGCAGCCACCTCGTGCTCGGCCTGAATGCGTGCCTTGAGGCTTGCCTGCATGCCATTGAGCGCACTGGCAATCTCACCAAAAGCATCATGGGAGGAAACCTGTACCGGCTCGTCGAATTGACCGTCGGCCATACGCTTTACCCCGGCCTGGATCTCGCCGATGCCATCCAGCATGGTGCGACGGAATCCGAGGAACAGATAACCCACCACCAGCAGACTGAAACAGATCACCCCGATCGCAGTCCACCTCGCCATGAACAGGTGCTCAAGACGAACCTTGAGATAGCGATCGAACTCATTGGCTGCCACGTCGAAAATCACATAGCTTGCATCGACAGCCTTGGAGCCAATATCGAAAACCTGCATGGGGCTAACCGTAACATCCGTCCCTTGCAGCACCTGTTCGCTGACCAGGCCCCCAAAGGCCTTGAGTGCCACATCGAAGTCCTTGCTCGGAACATCCAGGCGAGCACGCAACGCCGGATCGCTGTTGCCGACCTTGGAAATGGCCGCTTCGACAACCTCACGCCGATCCCCCAGGCGCCGCATGAACACGTTCATGTCGATCCGCTCGACCTCTGTACTGTGCTGACGGATGGCAAGTGCCGTACCCAACGCGCGCGCGCGTCCGGCATCCTCTGCCAACGCCGGCAGGCTAACGGTAAACATGTCCATCAAATAGTAGGTCTCGAGTTCCGGATCAAGCGTAGCGTTGCTCTTGTCCGCCACCAGATTGATGAAACTCCTGATCCGGGCAATGTACTCGGTATGCAGCTTGAAGCTCTCAACCCCCGACACATTGACCGCCTTGGCCTGCACCTCGCTCCACCCTTGGCGCAGCGCTGCCCACTCCGCAGCAACGCCGAGGCTTTCACCATGGCGGGCTGTCGCCGCATCGCCCTCAGCAATGGCCTTGTCAGCGTCCGCCTTCAGCTCGGCCAGCTTTCCGACCAATGCCGTATTTCCACCGATCAGACCTTGAGCCACTCCCCGATGAGCCTGAAGTGCCTGCATCAGGTGGCGCGCAGGCATCACCAGCGGTACCGCCTGGGTCTCCCTTTCGGAAAAGGCAATATCTCCTGCGACCCGCGCCAGCAACATGTACGCCAATACAACCACTGACACCATCGCGATCAGACCGAGCAAAAGCATCTTGCCCGGCACGGACAGGCGATTCATCACGCCAACAGCAGGAGAAATGAGACTACTCATGATGAAGACCTTCTTAGGAGGGGGACACGCGACGGTCAGGCCTGATCTCAAGTCAAGCTGCAGCGTCGTCCACCAGAGCCATTTCACTGGAAAGCATCAACCGTTCGATGTCAACCACGATCAACATGCGCTCACCGAGCGCACCAAGACCCATGATGTATGCCGTATCCACCGACGATGCGAAATCAGGCGCTGGACGGATCTGCTCGGGCTTGAGTGCAATGACGTCGGAGACTGCATCGACCACCATCCCCACCACCCGGCCAGCGATATTGAGGATAATGACGACGGTGAAAGGCGTGTATTCCGCGACACCGACGGAAAACTTGATACGCAGATCGACGATGGGCACGATCGTCCCACGCAAGTTGATGACCCCCTTGATGAAGCTGGGGGCATTCGCAATCGTCGTTACTGCGTCATAGCCACGGATCTCCTGAACCTTCAGGATATCGATGGCATACTCCTCGGCACCGAGGGTAAAGGTCAGCAACTCCTGTACGACGCCGGGGTCCTCAGGCTCTTGCTTGGCAGTGGTCTGGGCGGCCTGCAGCATGGCAATACTCCTCCAAGGGAACACTTGCCTTTACGGCACGAGACACCTTTTCTGAAGCCGGCGAAGGTGTCGGTGGCACCAAAAGTTACGCTCGCGGGCCCCCGCTCCCAACCCGAAACGGACCGGTCCACTCAGGCTGCTGCCGGCATGACCCTCCGCGCCATGCCGACCAGCATCGGCACGTCGAGGATCAACGCAACGCGCCCGTCCCCCATGATCGTAGCGCCCGCAATGCCCTGGACCCGACGGTAATTAGCCTCCAGACTCTTGATCACAACCTGATGCTGACCAATAAGCTGGTCAATGAACAGGGCGGCGCTCTGACCGTCGGCCTCGAGCACGACCATGATTCCTTTCGACCAGTCGGTGATCGCACCGGGGATGCGAAACACCTCGTGCAAACAAACCACCGGCAGGTATTCACCGCGCACCTGGATCAGGCGCTCGACGCCGGACACGCTCTTCATCATGCCCCGCTCGGGCTGCATGGACTCCATCACATAACTGAGCGGGATGATGTAGGTTTCCGGCCCGACACCGACACTCATGCCATCGAGGATGGCCAGCGTCAGCGGCAGACGCACGGTGATGCGGGTTCCGATACCGGCCATCGAATCGAGCTCGATGCGCCCCCCCATCGCCGAGATGTTCTTCTTCACGACATCCATGCCGACGCCACGCCCCGACACTTCAGTCACCTGATCGGCAGTGGAGAACCCCGGCTCCATGATAAGTTGCCAGACGTCCTGATCGCTCATGGAATCGCTGACGGACATCCCCCTCTCCCTGGCCTTGGCCAGGATCCGGGCACGATTGAGGCCCGCACCATCGTCGCCGACTTCGATGACGATATTGCCGCTTTGATGATACGCACTGAGGGTGATTGTCCCCGTCTCCGATTTACCTGCCGCACGCCGCTTCTCGGGCGTTTCGAGACCATGGTCGAGACTGTTGCGAACGAGGTGAGTCAGCGGATCGGTGATTCGCTCGACCAGGCTCTTGTCCATCTCGGTACTCTCTCCGATGGTCTTCAGCTCCACCTGCTTGCCCAGCTTATGGGACAGATCGCGCACGACCCGTGGAAAACGGCTGAACACTACCGAGATCGGCATCATCCGGATCGACATCACGGACTCCTGCAGGTCGCGGGTATTGCGCTCCAATTGCGCCAGACCGTTGATCAGACGCTCACAGATGACCGGATCCACATTGACGGCAGCCTGGGTGAGCATGGCCTGAGTAATCACGAGCTCACCGACCAGATTGATCATCTGGTCCACTTTTTCAACACTGACCCGAATAGAACCGCTATCGCCCACCCCCGCCGTACGCGCCGAGGACTTGCGGGCTGCAGGTGCAGCCGCGGCT
Organism: Zoogloea sp. GDB6; assembly: GCF_056724105.1. Taxonomy (NCBI): domain Bacteria; kingdom Pseudomonadati; phylum Pseudomonadota; class Betaproteobacteria; order Rhodocyclales; family Zoogloeaceae; genus Zoogloea; species Zoogloea sp. GDB6. Next base: position 4,342,432 of record NZ_CM161497.1, read on the forward strand.
GCCGTCGGCGCCTCCTCGGTCACCCGCACTTCGACCGGAGCGGGCAACGCAACCTCAACGACCGCCGGCAGGGGCTCGAACAGCCCGTAAGCCGTTTCCTGCGTCAACTGGGCCGGTGCCTCGACCTCCGGCGCCGGTAACTCGGTGAAGAACCCGTAGGGCTCTGCCACCTGCTGCCTCGCCAGCAGATCGGCCACTTCCTGCTCGTCAAAGAATCCGTAGGCCTCCTCGGTCGTCACCTTGTCGGCCACGGAGGACGAAAGCGGCTCGAAGAAACCGTATGCATCGTCGCTGCTGCGCCACTCACCGGCCCCGGCCCTCCCCCCTGGCAAGTCGTCGAAGAAGCCGTAGGCCTCCTCTTCCCCTCCCTCGGCGGTAACGAGAGGCTCGATGCGCAAGGATGCAGCGTCGGCCACGAAGTCGAGGACCCCCATCAGGACATCAGCATTCGCATCGGTCACGATGCGCAGGTGGCAATGGCGATCGCCCGACGTCGGCGCCTCCAGCACATCCACCGTTCCGATCCGTCCGAGTTCGGCAAGCAGATCCGCTAACACATCCCGCTCGCCCCCCACATCACCAGTCAATGCAAACAGCAGATCAAACCCTGCGGGCGACAGCGGCGCCTCAGGCTGCGGATTGGGCAACGGCACAACAACCGACGCATGAGGCTCCGTCTTCCGTGGCCCGTCGAGCGCCCGACACAGACCTTCGAGTCGATGGCAAATGGCTTCAGCTGCCGCCCGATCTGCCTCGTCCTCCCCACGGTGGGCCGCCAGCAGGTTCTTCAGCACATCACCGGCAACCAACGAGGCATCGACCATCTCATCCGTCAAGGGCGCTTCGCCCTTGCGCACGCGATCGAGCATGGTCTCGAGGATGTGGGTGACCTCCATCATGTCCTGGAAGCCGAACGTCCCACTTGATCCCTTGATGGAATGCGCAGCCCGGAAAAGGGCATTCACATCTTCCGGATCGGGTGCCCCTGGATCGATGGCGAGCAACAGTGCTTCCATGCTCGCCAGATGTTCGGCGGCTTCCTCGAAGAAGACCTGATAGAACTGGCTCATATCTATGGCCATAACTGCCTCCCGTGATGCCCGCCCTGCACCTGCGTAATTAGCCGATTACCTTCTTGACCACTTCGATGAGCTTCTGCGGATCAAAAGGCTTCACCAACCAACCGGTAGCCCCCGCCGCGCGTCCTTGAGATTTCATGGTGTCAGAGGATTCGGTGGTCAACATCAGGATGGGCACCGAACGATACTGAGGCATGGCCCGCAGCGATTTGATCAGCGACAGACCATCCATGCGCGGCATATTCTGGTCAGTCAAGACCAAGCTGCAGGCCTTGGCCTTGGCTTTGTCGAGACCATCCATGCCATCTACAGCCTCGACAACCTCGTAGCCAGCGCTTTTCAGGGTGAATGAAACCATCTGCCGAATGGAAGCAGAATCATCAACAGTCAGTACGATCTTGGCCATCGTCTCTTTCCTAGGGTTCTTGAAAACTAAAACAAATCGATCTCGCCATGCGAGACTTCCTGAGCGCGCCCGGCGGCGCACTCTTCGACAACGACAAGCTCCGCAAGCCGCTTCTGGACCGAATCGGCCGCATTCTGCAAGGAACGAACATCACCCGCACCAGCTGACCGAATTTCTCCAATCAGGGCGTCCAGTGCCTGCTCGACAAGACAGAGCCCTTCGATCCGCCTCTGCATACGGCCAATCAGTTGCGACACGAGATCCTGAAACTGCAGCGCGATCACCGCTCGGCTCACTTCCGCATCCATTGCATGGGTATGCTCCCCCAACTCGTGGATGGCCTCGGTGCGCGCCTTGTTGATCTCCTTCATCGACATCAACACCCGCTCAACCTGTTGCTTCGACTCCAATGCGAAGTTCATGTCCGTGGACGCAAGCTTGGCGATCGCGTCCTCCGTGCCCTTGACCCCTTCCCGCATTGACTTCATCACCACAGCAATCTGCTGGCTGAACTGGGTCGTACGCGTCGACAAATCCCTCACTTCGTCGGCCACCACGGCAAATCCGCGGCCAGCCTCCCCGGCACGTGCGGCCTCGATTGCAGCGTTGAGCGCCAGCAGATTGGTCTGTTTGGCAATCGCGCCGATCTCGCCGAGAATCGTCTCGACATCACTTGCACGCTTGGAAATGCGATCAGTGAGCTCCACGAGTTCCATGCCCAGCTTGCTGTTCATGATCACGCTATCCACCACCCGTTGCATAACGCCGGAGGTATGGGCGACAAAGTCGTCGACACGGCCTGCGCCGCCGTCCATGGAGTCACCCTCCTGAGCAAGCCCGAGAGCGATGGTCTGTTGTTCGTTGGTGGAGGACAAAATGCCCTGAAAGCTTTGCGTCAACGTCACGATGGCGCCAGACAGTCTTTCCTCAACGCTTCGGATCTCACGCAGCACGGCTTCATGCTGACGCCGGAAACCCTGAATGCTGTCACGCAGGGTATTTTCCACCGCCGCCAGACCCGCCACATTGGACGGTACCAGCTCACGTGGCGCAGGCCGTAACGAGTCCGGCCCCGACATCATCAGCACACAGCACCAACCAATGGCGAGCAATGCATAGGCCAGTATCTGCCAAGCACTCGCTTCGAACAGGAGAACGGCTGCGCCGGTGACCAATACAGACCACACCACACCCGCCAATACCGCACTTGATCGTGACATTTTCCAGCACCCGGCCAATCGGATCACCAGCCTCCACTTATCGCCATTCACCACATCGCCTCTCTGCGCAGAGCTTCACTGTGCCGGGCGCGCCCCTTTTATCATGCTGCGGCGAATATCCTTCGCGTCCACGTCGTCTCCGCTACCGACCTCCAGCGTCCGATTAGTATTCGCCTTCAGTGCTGCCTCGGCGCTCCGATTAAGAACGATGATGCTGATCCTTCGATTGATTGCTGCATTCGGATTTGCCGCATCGAGCGGCACGGTATCGGCAAGCCCGACAACCCGTACCATCTTCCCTTCGGCGAGCCCCCCTAGCACCAGTTCCCGCCTGGATGCATTGGCCCGGTTTGCGGAAAGCTCCCAGTTCGAGAATCCCCGCTCCCCCCCGCATAACGCGTCGAATCCGTATGCCCGGAAAGACTGACACTGTTCTCCACGCCATTGAGCGTCGCGCCGATGGCACGCAACAACTCTTGAGTGTAAGGCTTTAGCGTGGCACTCGCCGAATCGAACATGGGTCGATTCTGCTCATCCACAATCTGGATACGCAGGCCTTCCGACGTAATATCCAGCAAGAGCTGGTTCTTGAAAGCTCTTAGACTAGGACTGGCTTCAATGATGGCCTCAATCTGACCTTTCAAGTCCTCCAGCCGGGCCCGCTCCTTGCGTTCTTCGCTCTTGCTCTGGATATTCTTGCCGTCATCCCCCTCTGGCTTGGTCGCGCCCTTTGCGGCCTCGATATTGATGGATCGCTTGCCATCGACATCACCTCGCTTGACCTGCCCGACCGAGCGCGTCAAATCCTGCCCCCCCCCAGCAATCGGGCTGAGCGCATCACCCGCCCCGGAACCGCCATTCATGGCCACCTTGAGCGGAGAACTGAAGAAATCAGCAATCCCTTTCAAATCCCCCTGTGCAGTCGAGCCCAGAAGCCACATCAACAGAAAAAACGCCATCATGGCCGTCACGAAGTCGGCATAAGCAATCTTCCAGGCGCCGCCGTGGGCTCCACCACCGCCCTTCTTGATCTTCTTGACGACAATTGGTTGCTGGGTATCGTCGCTCATCCGGCGTCCCCTCCCGCTTCATGGGGATTCATGATGGCCGATCTCACTTGCGGCTCTTGATGGCTTCTTCCAACTCGGCAAAGCTGGGTCGATCCGAGGAGAACAACACTTTCCGGCCGAACTCCACGGCCACCTGAGGCGCATAACCGTTCATGCTGGCCAGCAACACGGCCTTGATGCACTGGTAGATCTTGCCCCCTTCATCCACCTTCTGCTCAAGCTGGCCGGCAACTGGCGCAACGAAACCGTAGGAAACCAGAATGCCCAGGAAGGTCCCGACCAGCGCACCGCCAATCATCTTGCCAAGCACTGCCGGAGGCTGGCCGACCGACCCCATCACGTTCACCACGCCCATCACCGCCACGACGATACCAAAGGCCGGTACCCCGTCAGCAACCTTGGACACCACATGAGCCGGACCGTGGGCTTCCTGATGATGGGTTTCCATCTCCACATCCATCAGGTTCTCGATTTCAAATGCGTTCAAGTTACCGCCGACCATCATCCGCAGATAATCGCAAAGAAAATCGACTGCGTGATGGTCTGCCGTAAAAGCTGGATACTTGGATAGGATGGGACTGCCGTCAGGATTCTCGACATCACCCTCGATCGACATCAACCCTTCCTTACGCACCTTGGCAAGGATTTCGTACAGCATACACAGCACATCGACATAAAATGCTTTGTTGTATGGCGACCCCTTGAAGATGGTCGGCAGCGCGGCAATCGTCCCTTTGATGGCCTTGGGACCGTTGCCTGCCACGAAACCACCAATTGTCAGGCCGACAATAGCGATGTATTCGGTAGGTACCCACAGTGCAGCCAAACTGCCGTGCACCGCGTAAGTGCCTAGCGAAGCCGCCAGGATAATCACGTAGCCGATGATCAAAAACATCGCTGAAACCTCTATCAGCGGATGCGTCCCTACGGCAGTGCATCCGGATTGTTATTCTTCTCCGGCGATATCGGCCCTTGCCCCAGAAACTTGAGCGCTCCGAGCAAGCCTATCGTCCCCTGCGACACAAAAACACAAAAAAATGCCGCCACAAGAATGGCGGCATTTTCGATCAAACGATCCAACTCTTTCAGGGTGAAGCAGCCTCCGCACCCGGCACAACTCGTCGGGTCTTTCCTGCCCGGGAAGGCACATGGCACAACCCGCACACATACTCGTGGGTGGGATCAAAGGCATGCGCCACAAATTCCCCACCACAGCATGTACAACGGGCTGATTGCAGCATGTTCGCATCAAAGAACCGGATCAGTGTCCATGCACGCGTCAGACTAAGTACCTGCTCCATCTCAAAGGATTCGATGTGTTCGTTGTACAGGCGATAAGCCTTCACAATCGCATCCAACCCTTCCAGCTTGGCATGCTTGCGCACAAAACGGTACAGTGCCATGAAGAGGGAGGCATGGATGTTGGGCTGCCACGACATAAACCAGTCCGTGGAGAAGGGCAACATTCCCTTGGGTGGAGAAACCCCCTTAACCTCTTTGTAAAGCTTGAGCAATCGCTCGCGACTCAGCGAGGTTTCCGCCTCAAGCATCTGCATTCGCGCCCCAAGGCGGATCAACTCCACGGCCTTCTGGATGTCCTGCGCCTCAAGCAAGACACTCTTGTTACGCATGGCAGGGCCTTTGAGCCATTATGCAGCTCAGGCCAGATCCTCAACAGGCCGGCCTGCGGCAAGAATGGCTGCATGCAGATGTGCAGTACCACGCTCCCGCCCATGCGCCGACAGCAGATCGACGAGCATCGTGTCGTTAAAGCGGAACTGGCACAGCAGCATGTTTGAACTGGCCATTCGGAGGACCTGCGCGGCACTCAAGCCCTCAAGGATCCCAGCGACATCCTCCCCGACCCCCAGGCGATAGATGGCGGCAGCACGATCCTCTCGCAGCATCTGCTGAGCCAGCATGAGGTAAGCCAGATTCAACTCCCTGATTTCATCTTGCATACCATTGATGCGCATGGTTTCCTCCTCGGCATTCGTCCATCGTATGCGGCAAATTCTGCCGTTACCCGGCAATACTCACCATCCGACGGCTACGGATTATGAAGTAAGAAAAAAAATATACAATATAGTAAGAAAATTCCTTACATCGCCAATATCAACTCGAGCCGTAATGTGCATCCAATGATGCGCCATCAAGCCCACCATTCACAACCCCAGTCAGCGCGGCCCGAAAATCCCTTGCGGCTACAGGCCTTCCGAACAAATAACCTTGGAAGCAATCACATCCATCGGTGAGCAGGGCATCCACTTGACTCGATGACTCTACCCCCTCCGCGATCACATGCAGTCGCATGCTACGTGCCAACACGATGATCGCGCGGACAATCGCGGCGTTTTCTTCATCGTCGCACAAATCCCTCACAAAGGACTGATCGACCTTGATCACATCAACCGGGAACCGCTTGAGGTAGGCCAGCGACGAATAACCGGTACCGAAATCGTCGATAGCCACCCTAACACCCATGTTCTTGAATGCCCTCAGCATCGCCACTGCCGTTTCGGCATCCTGCATCAAGGATGATTCGGTGATCTCGAGTTGCAGACCGGCCGGCGGCAGCCCTGCATCCTCCAGCGCCAGCCGTACCGATTCGATGAGACGGGGCTGAGCAAACTGAACGGCAGACACATTAACCGACACGAACATGTCGCGTCGTCCCATATCGCGCCATTGGCGGCACTCTCTGCAGGCCTCCTGCAAGACCCACTCACCAAGTTCGACGATCATCCCGTTTTCGTCCGCAATTGGGATGAAACGATCCGGCCCAATCGGCCCCAAGCGGGGATGACGCCACCGCAGCAAGGCCTCTGCACTGACCACACGGCCATCACTGCCTTCCACGCAAGGCTGATATGCAACCCACAATTCATTTCGCTCAATGGCGAAACGGAGATCACTCTCCAAGGCAATTCGCTCAGCCGAACCGATCAGCATGTCCGACTCAAAAAAGTGGAAGCCATTTCCCCCTCTCTGCTTGACAACGCTCATGGCTGCTTCAGCATTCGTCAGCAAGGAAAAAACATCCTCCTCCTCCTCACACACCCAAGCTACACCGACACTGACCGACAGGAATAACTCGATCCTGTCCAGCGCAAACGGGAGCTCGAAAGCACGCAACAACCATCTCGCGAACACATCTGCCGCTCCACGCTCACAGACGCCGGGCACCAGAATACCGAAAGCGTCCCCTCCCAGGCGCGCCACCAGTCCATGGGATTCTGAACTTTCCAGCAAACGCTTGGCCACCTGACGCAACAGGACGTTACCGGCCTCGTAGCCGAAACTCGAATTGATGCGCTGAAAGCGATCCAGATCAACGTGGAAGACTGCCGCTCTCAACCTCATCCGCATGGCATCCGCCTCGCGTGCCCACTCAGCCAGGCGCGCGCACATGAGTTGCCGGTTCGGCAGGCGGGACAGAGAATCGAAATAGGCCAAGGCCTGAATCTGGCTACCTGCATCCCGGGCCAACCTTCGGGCTGCAGCCCCCCGCAACTCCCGCGTTATGACCGGCACAAGCCGCGCATAGCTCCCCTTCGGCACATAATCGCTGACCCCATCCAACATGGACGAAAATGCCTGTTGATCACTAATGACGCCAGAATATATTACAAAGGGCAGGTCGCAGCCGCTGTCCTTCAGAACCTGCAGGGCCGCCGTGGAATCAAACCCCGGCATGCGGTGATCTGAAATGACGATATCCCATCCCGACGAACGCAGCGCGTCCTGCATGGCACGTGCGCAGTCAACACGCTCGCAGCGGACTTTCATCCCCCATTTCGCGAGTTCCCGCCCCAACAGAAAGACATCATCCTCGCTATCGTCAACCACCAGAATTGCGATATCGCCGTCAACTGCCTCTGCGCGGCGCCCCGCATACCCATTCAGACTCATTGATACGCAACCACTATTGTCAGTTACAAGATCAGGACGAGATGACTCCATAGTCTTCAGTTCGGTGGGATCACAGGCCCTGCGCGCGAAACCTGTGCGCTCATAATCCTGTTGCGCCCCTGCTCCTTCGCCAAGTAGAGGGCTTGGTCAGCACGCTTGATCAGGGCATCCGGCTCCGACATTTGCCCATCGCGGCTTGCCACTCCAATACTGAGAGAAATTCTGAGAGATACGCCGTTGATCGGCATTCGTGCATTCTCGACAGCAAAGCGCACACGCTCCGCGCAAGCAAACGCCGCATCCAGATTCGTATCCGGGCAGATGACCAGAAATTCATCCCCCCCCGTCCTGGCCACAACGTCCTGAGCACGCAACGCCCCCTTGACTACCGTAGCGACGCGCTTCAGAACCGCATCTCCAACATCATGGCCATGAGAATCGTTGTAATGCTTGAAATGGTCCACGTCGACGACCATCACTGACAAGGCACGACGCGTACGAGACGACACCTGCCATTCCTGCTGAATGCGATCCATCGCATAGCGCCGATTCGGAAAACCAGTCAGAGCATCGGTCAGCGCCACCTCCTGGAGCCGTCGGTTGGAGACGGCCAATTCCGCGGCGAAACGACGAATCTCCTCACGATCACGATCCACCTCCTGCTGTAGGCGAATGACCCGCTGCCCGGCGCGCAACCGTGCCGCAAGAACGCGTGGGTTGATCGGCTTGTTCATGAAATCGTCAACACCATTCTCAAACGCCTCGATCAACCGATCATCGTCATCGAGACTAGTCATGATGAGGATATAAATGGCGCGTCCGATTTTCGTCTGACGTAACGCACGCGTCAGCTCAAGCCCACTCATCTCGGGCATGACCCAATCCACGATCATCAACTGAGGCTGGAATTCGAGCGCCATCTCCATGCCTATCCGGCCATCCCCAGCCTCCATCACCCGGTGCCCGACCGTCTCTAGAACCTTACGCACGATGCCCCGCATAGAAGCATCATCGTCGACGAGAAGCACCCGCATCGCGGCGCTTCCGAAACCAGGGGTATCCGTGCTGAGAACTGGTCCGGCAGCCTCTGCACCATGCCTATCGGACATCTGTACCTCGTCCGACAAATCCACTCTCTGCGCAGCGAGCTCCTCACCACGAACGGCCAATTCGTCAAAGGAGGGAACATCTTCAGCCTGCAAAGCCAGTAGCTGCCCCCAAGCATGCCACTCGCTGACCACGTGATCACAAAGCTCGGTTACCGTAGCACGATCGAAGGCAAGATGCCCCCCTATCTCGAAAAGTCGCCTCATCAGATTTGGTCGCTCCGGCGCCGCGGCAATACACACCTCGGCTATGTAACCAGCCAAGTGGAGCGACTGCACAACCACCCTCTCACGAGATCCATCCGGATAATCGGACTCCTCCGGAAGCTCCGCAAAATAGGCAGTCTCATAAAAGATACGTGGCATCCCCCAGTCCGAGAGCATTGCAGACGTCAATTGCCGATGATCCATCGCAAACGCCTTCTGCTCGAGTTGGAGCAGACTCAGATCGCGAAACTCCACCATGCGTCCCAAGACTCTCCCGTAGTCTTCCGGATAAAGCGTAGCGAGCGCCAACTCCCCCACCCTAGCCAGCAACCCCAGACAAAACGTTTCTTCAGCAGCGGCAATCCGCGTTCTCTGCGTTATGGCCTGCATCGCAATGCCATACACCAGACACCCGCTCCAGTAGCGCTCGTAATCAAAACCCTTACATGCCCCTCCCCGATAATTCGACAGCAGGGAAAAGCCAAGCGCAAGCGTACGAACCGCAGGCAACCCCAGCACCATCAGAGCCTCGTGCACGGACGCCACAGCACGACGACCGTGAGCAGCTCTGGAATTTGCAGCCTTGATCAAACGCCCCACAAATGCCGGATCCGTCTTCACAACCCGAGTGAGATCGTCGATCGAGCTACTCTCCCGCTGGATCAACTTGATGATGGCCAAAGCCACCCCCTTGGGAGAGGGCAACTCCCCGGACACTTTGAGCTGCTCGAACTTCTTGATGTCAATCGACGCTGCCATATCCTCGCCTGACTCTCGTCAGCGTTTCCAGTCTAGTCGGTCAGTCTCGGAAGATCCCGCGCGCTCAATTGAGCCATGATCCAGCCGCCACCTCTTGGGTACAAGCCGCACGTAAACCCGACGAGCATTGAATTAGAATGACCGGAATGTCCAAGCCCATCTGCCGACCATGAATTTCTGTTCCCATTGTGGCGCCCCCGTCAGCCTCAAGATCCCACCTGGTGACAACCTTCCCCGCCACGTATGCGACCAGTGCGGAACGATCCATTACCAGAACCCGAAAGTCGTCGTTGGCGCCATCGCCGAATGGGAAGACAAGATCCTCATGTGCCGACGAGCAATCGAACCACGCTACGGTTGCTGGACTTTACCCGCTGGCTTCATGGAAAACAACGAAACCACAGGCGAAGCCGCATTGCGCGAAACCCTTGAAGAAGCAGGCGCGAAGATCGCGCTGGCAGAAATGTTCACTTTTGTAGACCTGCCTCACATCAGCCAGATCCACATCATCTATCGCGCGCAATTGATTAACCCTGACTTCTCACCAGGTGAAGAGTCCCTTGAAGCATCCCTGATCACGGAAGCTGAAATCCCCTGGGATGAAATCGCTTTCCGCTCCATCGACTACACGCTGAAGTGCTATTTTGAAGACCGCCGCCGCGGCCGCTTTGATCTGCACACAACTACGCTGGCCATCCCTATCCCAGGAACGTTTCGATAGGGGTTCACTCTGCGTGTAAAAACAACTACATCTCTTCAAACAAGACGGGCAGCACGATTGAAAACTGCCGATCTTGAACCGGCACCGGCACTTCCGACAGAGCATGCCGCACCAAGAGCAACGCGCGCTCATCCAGAGCATGAGCTCCACTGGACTCCGCGATACGGACATCCGGAAACGCAACCCCCGGCATGACATGCACGATCACGACGGATCGCCCCTTATGCCCTCCCACAGGCTGGGTTGACGACGCTTGCTGCAGACGAATAGCGGCACTAGCCAAAGCAAAACGATAACGCCCGATACGAAGTTCATACGCCGCCCCATCTTCAGCTATCGAACCAACCGACTGACTCAAGACCGCACTATCGGCTGGAGAGACATCCGGCCCATCAGCCTTGACGCCATCATTAGGGTGCCTTTTTCTAGACGCCACCTGATTCAGCCCCGCCACATCCCGGGATGACATTCCTCGCGGCGCTTCCATCCCTGCACCATTCGGCACTACAGTCCGTCGAGGCAACGCCTCTCCCTCAGATCTTTGCGCTACGGCAGTCTCCGAACCGACCACGGGCGTTTGTACAAAGCGCACGACCAAGGGCGTAACGGTAGGCTCAGTAGGCCTGAATGCAGTTGGCCAAAATAGGATGAGATGCAGAAAGAGGGATGCTGCGAATACGACATATACACACCGTCCCACACTCTCACTCCCTGCACTGATTCACACGGCGCAAAAAGCAAAAAGGGCCAGCAAATGCTGACCCTCTTTACAACCTACCTTCTGACTCCTAGCTTACGCAGCAGCCTGCTCAGCTTCCAGAGCTTCAACTTCGCCCTCCGGACGATCCAGCAGCTCAACGAACGCCATGGGAGCATTATCGCCATCGCGGAAACCGCACTTCAGGATGCGCAGATAACCACCATTGCGGGCGGCAAACCGCGGACCCAGTTCGTCAAAAATCTTGACGACGATTTCACGATCGCGCAGGCGGTCAAACGCCAGACGACGATTAGCCAAGCTCGACTTCTTGCCGAGCGTGATCAGCGGCTCAACAACCTTCCGCAGTTCCTTTGCCTTCGGCACGGTCGTCTTGATGACTTCGTGACGCAGCAGGGAGTTTGCCATGTTGCGCAGCATAGCCTGACGGTGGCTGCTGGTGCGGTTGAGCTTGCGAAGACCGTTACGGTGACGCATTTGAAATTACCTCTTCTTCGTTACGCTCAACCGAGCTTTTCCAGCCCGGCCGGCGGCCAGTTTTCTAGTTTCATGCCCAGCGTCAAACCGCGCGAGGCAAGGACTTCCTTGATCTCATTCAACGACTTGCGCCCCAGATTCGGGGTCTTGAGCAATTCGGTTTCGGTGCGCTGAATCAGATCACCGATGTAATAAATGTTCTCAGCCTTCAGACAATTCGCAGAGCGAACCGTCAATTCGAGATCATCTACCGGACGCAAAAGGATAGGATCGATGGCCGGAGCCTTCGGAGCCTCCACCGCCGTCGGAGTCCCTTCCAGATCAGCAAACACAGACAACTGATCCATCAGAACACGAGCAGCAAAACGCACTGCCTCCTCGGGGTCCACCGCACCGTTGGTTTCAATATCGAGAACCAGACGGTCCAGATCGGTACGCTGCTCAACCCGCGCACTCTCGACCGCATAACTAACACGACGAACCGGACTGAAAGACGCATCAAGAACGATGCGCCCAATCGTCTTCGATTCGTTGGCAGCCGGACGCTGGTTACCAGGCACGTAACCGCGCCCTTGTTCAACCTTGATCTGCAGATCCAGCTTACCGCCAGGAGCAAGGTGAGCCAGCACGTGATCCGGATTGATCACCTCAACGTCGTGGGAGACTTCAATATCAGCCGCCGTCACCACGCCTTCACCAGACTTAGCCAAAGACAACGTCGCTTCAGCACGGCCGTGCAACTTGAGGACAACACCCTTCAGGTTGAGAAGAAGATCGACCACATCTTCCCGCACACCATCGAGCGTAGAGTACTCGTGCAGTACGCCCTCGATCGACACTTCGGTCGGTGCGTAGCCCGGCAAAGAGGACAGCAGGATACGCCGCAGGGCATTACCCAACGTATGACCAAAGCCGCGTTCAAACGGCTCCATCGTCACACGAGCGTGCACCGGCGAAACGTTCTGCACCTCAATGATGCGCGGTTTCAGCAGAGCATTACTTTGCATCGACAATCCTTCTATAGAGTCGCGCCTTAGGCGCGACCACCATTAACGCGAATACAGTTCGACAACCAGACCTTCATTCAAGGTCGCCGACAGCTCGGAACGTTGCGGGTAAGCCTTAAAGGTACCCTTGCCGGCCTTGATGTCCACAGCCAGCCATTCCGGAAAGCCTCGCGACTCTGCCGCTTCCAGCGCCGCCTTGACACGCAGCTGATTGCGCGTGCTGTCGGTCAACTGGATTTCATCGCCCGGGCGAACGGTATAGGACGGGATGTTAACCCGCTTGCCATTCACCAACACACCGTTGTGGCGGACAACCTGACGAGCTTCTGCGCGAGAAGCGCCAAAACCCATGCGGTAAGCCACTGCGTCCAGACGACCTTCCAAGAGCTGCAGCAGGTTTTCACCAGTCTGCCCCTTGCGACGATCAGCCTCGGCATAGGTCTTACGGAACTGACGCTCAAGCACGCCGTACACACGACGGATCTTTTGCTTTTCACGCAGTTGCACACCAAACCCGGACAAACGCTGACCAGATTTTTGACCGTGCTGGCCAGGTGCGTAGGAACGACGCTCAATAGCGCACTTGTCGGTAAAACATTTTTCGCCCTTCAGGAAGAGCTTCTCACCCTCACGACGGCACTGACGGCACTTGGGGTCAAGATTACGAGCCACTGTTCAACTCCTTGTCAGATACGACGCTTCTTCGGCGGACGGCAGCCGTTGTGCGGGATCGGCGTGATATCAGTAATCGTGGTGATCTTGATACCCAGCGCGTTGAGCGCACGCACGCTGGACTCACGGCCAGGGCCGGGGCCCTTCACACGTACTTCCAGGTTCTTGATGCCGCACTCAATGGCGACCTTGCCAGCAGCTTCGGCAGCAACCTGAGCGGCAAACGGGGTGCTCTTACGAGAGCCCTTGAAGCCGGCACCGCCGGAGGTCGCCCAAGAGAGAGCATTACCTTGCCGATCGGTGATGGTGATAATCGTGTTATTGAAAGACGCGTGAACGTGGGCGATACCCTCAGCCACGTTCTTTTTGATCTTCTTGCGAACCTTCGCAGCAGTCTTAGCCATGTCTAATCCCTATTACTTCTTGCCGGCGATCGCCTTACGCGGTCCCTTGCGGGTACGAGCGTTCGTGCGAGTGCGCTGGCCACGAAGGGGCAAACCACGACGATGGCGCACCCCGCGATAGCACCCCAAATCCATGAGGCGCTTAATACTCATCGTAACTTCACGGCGCAGATCACCTTCAACGGTGAACTTCGCGACCTCGTCGCGCAGCCGTTCCATGTCGGACTCGGTAAGCTCTTTAATCTTGACTGCCCGCCCGACATCAGCAGCGTCACAAATCTGCTGCGCGCGGGTGCGGCCGATACCGTAAATCGCGGTCAGTGCGATCTCAGCGTGCTTGTGGTTGGGAATGTTTACCCCTGCGATGCGGGCCATGCGTTCACCCCAAAATACTAAACATTAAATTATAAAGAATGCGGGTGACCGCATCAACCTTGGCGCTGCTTGTGACGCGGATCCGTACAGATCACGCGAACCACACCTTTGCGGCGGACGATCTTGCAATTTCTGCAAAGCCGCTTGACAGATGCTTGAACTCTCATTTCTAGCTCCTAACTACTCTTTCTGTTATTTCGCGCGGAAAACGATCCGGGCTCTACTCAAATCGTACGGGGTCAACTGCACGGTAACCTTGTCACCGGGAAGAATACGAATGTAATGCATACGCATCTTCCCGGAGATATGGCCCAGAACGACATGGCCGTTTTCAAGCTTGACTCTGAAGGTTGCGTTAGGGAGATTCTCGAGAACCTCACCTTGCATTTCGATGTAATCTTCCTTCGACATAAGACTATTTGAGCGGAACCCGCGAACCCTTGAAGTTAGCCTTCTTCAAAAGGCTCTCATACTGGTGGGACATCACGTACGCCTGAACCTGGGACATGAAGTCCATCGTCACCACCACGATGATCAACAAGGAAGTCCCACCGAAATAGAAAGGAACATTCCACTTCAGGATCAGAAACTCGGGCAACAAACAAACAAGCGTGATGTAAACAGCGCCCGCCAAGGTCAGTCGCATCAGGATCTTGTCGATGTAACGTGCAGTCTGCTCGCCCGGACGAATCCCCGGAACGAATGCCCCACTCTTCTTCAAGTTATCTGCGGTCTCCTTGGAACTAAAGACCAACGCCGTGTAGAAGAAGCAGAAGAACACGATAGCCGTCGCATACAAGATCACATAGATGGGCTGCCCAGGAGCCAGTGTCGAGCCGAGATCCTTCAACCACGCCATCTTTTCGGACGAACCAAACCACTGAGCAAGGGTCGCCG
The DNA here is from genome assembly GCF_056724105.1 of Zoogloea sp. GDB6. NCBI lineage: Bacteria > Pseudomonadati > Pseudomonadota > Betaproteobacteria > Rhodocyclales > Zoogloeaceae > Zoogloea > Zoogloea sp. GDB6. The sequence continues at coordinate 4,357,462 of NZ_CM161497.1, forward strand.
GGAACAAAATGATGCTGGACGCAAAAATCGGAGGAATGACACCAGCCATATTGAGCTTCAGAGGCAGATGAGAACTCTGACCACCATAGATCTTGTTCCCCACCTGCCGTTTAGCATAATTGACCAGAATCTTCCGCTGACCGCGTTCAACAAAGACCACGACCCCCGTCACCACCACGACCAGTACGCAGATCACCAATGCGGTGAAAGGATGCATTGCTCCAGTCCGCACCAACTCAAACAATCCGCCCAGGGAATTGGGAAGACCTGCTGCAATGCCGGCAAAAATGATGATCGAAATGCCGTTACCCAGGCCACGTTCGGTGATCTGCTCTCCAAGCCACATCAGGAACATTGTCCCGGTAACTAGCGTGGACACAGTCACGAAACGGAACGTAAATCCAGGCTCAATGACCAAGCCTTGCTGCGACTCCAAAGCCACCGCTATACCCAGGCCCTGAAATAGAGCCAACGCCAGCGTACCGTAGCGAGTGAACTGAGTGATCTTCCGTCGTCCTGCCTCACCTTCCTTCTTCAAAGCCTCCAGCTGCGGAGACGCAACTGTCAGCAACTGCATGATGATCGACGCCGAAATGTACGGCATGATCCCAAGCGCGAAGATAGTGAAACGAGAAAGCGCCCCCCCGGAGAACAAATTGAAAACTCCGAGGATGCCCCCCTTCTGACTCTTGAACAGATCACCCAAGGCAACTGGATCAATCCCGGGAACCGGGATGTGCGCGCCGATGCGATAAACGATCAGCGCGCCCAACAAGAACATCAAACGTCGCTTGAGGTCCCCGAACTTACCAGGCGCCGCCAGTGCGGACTGTTGGTTCGCCACGCTGAACCTTCTTACTCGGCAGACTCGACGGAACCACCAGCAGCTTCGATAGCTGCCTTGGCACCCTTGGTCGCAGCCACGCCACGCAGGTTCACCTTGCGAGTGATGGCGCCGGACAGCACAACCTTGGCAGCGAGCGCATCAGCAGCAACAATACCCGCTTGCTGAAGCACCAGCAGATCAACATCCTCAACCGGCAGAGCCTCAAGCTCGGAAAGGCGAACTTCACCGATACGAGCACGAGTCAACGACACAAAGCCACGCTTCGGCAGCCGACGCTGCATAGGCATTTGACCGCCTTCGAAGCCCACCTTGTGAAAACCACCGGTACGGGACTTTTGACCCTTGTGACCGCGACCAGCAGTCTTACCCAGGCCACTACCGATACCACGACCAACGCGCTTTGCAGCGTGCTTAGCACCAGCCGCAGGTTTAATCGCATTCAGGCGCATTTAAGCCTCCAACTTAACGAGGTAAGCGACCTTGGTAATCATGCCCCGAATTGCAGGAGTATCCTGCAGTTCCACCGTATGGTGGAGACGACGGAGCCCAAGACCGCGCACGGTTGCACGATGGGACTGTTTCGTGCCGATAACGCTCTTAACCAGCGTCACCTTCAGTTTCTTGTCGGACATGACTTACCCCTGAATCTCTTCGACCGTCTTGCCACGCTTGGCAGCGATGACGGAAGGAGCGTTGGTGGCCAGGAGGCCATTCAGCGTCGCACGCACCACGTTGTACGGGTTGGTGGACCCGATGGACTTGGCGATGATGTCCGTCACACCCATCACTTCGAACACAGCGCGCATAGCGCCGCCAGCGATGATACCGGTACCCTGCGGGGCCGGCTGCATCAACACAGACGAAGCACCATGCTTGCCGATCACGGAGTGATGCAGCGTGCCGTTCTTCAGGGAGACCTTGGCCATCTTGCGACGAGCCTCTTCCATTGCTTTCTGCACGGCAACCGGGACCTCGCGGGACTTGCCCTTGCCCATGCCAATGCCGCCATCACCATCACCGACCACGGTCAGTGCAGCGAAACCGAGAATCCGGCCGCCCTTTACAACCTTGGTCACTCGGTTGATGGATACCATCTTTTCGCGCAGGCCGTCGTCGCGCTCCTCGGAGGCCTGCACTTTTTTATTACCTTGCTGCTTAGCCATGCTAAACCTCGCTTAGAACTTCAATCCGCCTTCGCGGGCGGCATCGGCAAGCGCCTTCACGCGGCCATGGTATTGAAAGCCAGCGCGATCAAACGCAACAGCCTCAACACCAGCAGCCTTGGCACGCTCGGCGATCAGCTTGCCGACCACCACAGCAGCGGCCTTGTTGCCACCGTTAGAAACCTGGGCACGCACATCGGCCTCTACGGTCGAAGCAGCCGCCAGAACCTTGGAACCACAACCCGCGATAATTTGCGCGTAGATGTGAGAATTGGAGCGGAACACGGACAGACGGACTGCCTTCATTTCCGCGATCTTGGCACGGGTTTTCCGTGCACGGCGCAAACGCGTTTCCTTCTTGGTGATCATGATCCGCCCTTACTTCTTCTTGGTTTCTTTCAAGGTGACCACTTCGTCGGAGTAACGAACACCCTTGCCCTTATAAGGCTCAGGAGCACGATACGCACGCACTTCAGCGGCGACCTTGCCGACGACCTGCTTGTCGACACCCTTGATGAGGATCTCGGTCTGAGACGGGGTCTCAACCTTGATACCGGCAGGCATCTGGTGCACCACGGGGTGCGAAAAGCCGAGACTCAGATTCAGCTTGTCGCCCTGAGCCTGAGCACGATAGCCCACGCCCACCAGGTTGAGCTTGCGCTCAAAGCCCTTGGAAACACCGGTCACCATGTTGTTGACCAGCGCACGAACAGTGCCGGACATCGCCTTGGCATTAACAGCGCCTTCGATAGCGGAGCACTGCAGGGCATCACCCTGACGCTCGACCTTAACCGAAGGATGCAGAGCCTGGGTCAACGTACCCAGAGGGCCCTTCACAACGATCTGGCCGCCACCGACAGTGACATCCACACCAGCCGGAACGGCAACAGGATTCTTGGCTACACGGGACATTGCACTCTCCCCTTAAGCCACGAGGCACAGCACTTCGCCGCCGAGACGGCCAGCGCGCGCAGCACGATCAGTCATCACACCCTTGGGAGTGGACACGATTGCCACACCAAGGCCATTCATCACGCGGGGCAAATCATCACTGCCCTTGTAAACGCGGAGACCGGGACGGCTCACGCGCTCGATGCGCTCGATAACCGGACGACCGGCATAGTACTTCAGGGACAGGGCCAGTTCGGCCTTGCCGGAAGCTTCAGTCACAGCGAAATCATCGATGTAACCTTCGCTCTGCAGAACCTTCGCGATTGCAACCTTCAGCTTGGAGGAAGGCATCGCGACAGAGCTCTTTTGCGCCTGCTGAGCGTTACGAATACGCGTCAGCATATCGGCGATCGGATCAGACATGCTCATATCTATCGACCCCTTACCAGCTTGCCTTGGTCATACCAGGAACTTCACCGCGGAAGGCAACTTCACGCAGCTTGTTACGGCACAGACCGAATTTACGGAAAACACCACGCGGGCGACCAGTTTGCTCACAGCGATTACGCTGACGGCTCGGACTGGAGTTGCGCGGCAACTGCTGCAGCTGCAGACGGGCGACCATGCGCTCTTCGTCGGACAGCTTGGCGTTATTGATCTGCTCAAACAGAGCAGCGCGCTTGGCTGCATACTTCGCAACCGTCTTTGCGCGCTTCTCTTCGCGCTGGATCAGAGACAGTTTCGCCATATCACCCTCAGTTCTTGAAAGGGAACTTGAACGCGGCGAGCAGAGCGCGCGCTTCGTCGTCCGTCTTGGCCGTCGTCGTGATGCTGATATTCATCCCGCGCAGAGCATCGATCTTGTCGTACTCAATTTCCGGGAAAATGATCTGCTCTTTGACGCCCAGGTTGTAATTGCCACGACCGTCAAAACCCTTGCCAGCGATACCACGGAAGTCGCGAATACGCGGCATGGCAATCGTAACCAGACGATCGAGGAACTCGAACATACGGGGGCCACGCAGGGTGACCATGCAACCGATCGGGTAACCATCGCGAATCTTGAAGCCCGCGATGGACTTCTTCGCTTTGGTCGTCACCGGCTTCTGGCCAGCGATCTTCTGCAGATCGCCAACGGCGTAGTCGAGAACCTTCTTATCACCCACCGCCTCACCAACACCCATATTCAGGGTGATCTTGGTGATACGGGGTACTTCCATGACCGACTTGTAGCCGAACTTCGTGAGAAGTTCAGGCGCAACGGTCTCTTTATAGAATTCTTGCAGGCGCGCCATGACTACCCCTTACGCATCCACTACTTCGCCATTGGACTTGAAGACGCGCACTTTGCGACCATCCTCAAGCACCTTGAAGCCAACGCGATCAGCCTTCTGGGTGGCCGCATTGAACAGCGCCACATTGGAGGTGTCGATCGGCATTTCTTTTTCGACGATACCGCCAACTTGACCCTTCATCGGGTTCGGGCGCACGTGCTTCTTGACGCGGTTGATGCCTTCAACGACAACAGCACCTTCCAGAACACGCAGAACGGTACCGCGCTTACCCTTGTCCTTGCCCGTAAGGACGGCGACTTCGTCGCCTTTGCGAATCTTATTCACAATAACCCCTTAGAGAACTTCAGGCGCCAGGGAGACGATCTTCATGAACTTTTCGGTACGCAGCTCGCGCGTAACCGGCCCGAAGATACGCGTACCAATCGGCTCGCCCTTGTTGTTAAGCAGGACCGCAGCATTGCGATCAAACTTGATGAGCGAGCCATCCGGGCGACGCACACCCTTGGCGGTACGAACCACCACGGCGCTGTAAACATCGCCCTTCTTGACACGACCACGAGGGGCCGCATCTTTAATACTCACCTTGATGATGTCACCAACACCGGCGTAGCGACGCTTGGAGCCGCCCAGCACCTTGATGCACATCACGTGACGCGCGCCGGTATTATCGGCGACGTCAAGCATCGTTTGCATTTGGATCATTTACACTCTCCAACTTGGCTCGCAAGACGCGACCAGTTTTGGATCCCGTTCGGGTTGATTGGACTTACACGGAACCGTGCAAGAGCAAAGACAGCAATAATAATGGCTTGCCAATCACTTGGCAAGCCATTTCTACAACATCAACTACTTAAACCGCCACAACCTGCTCGAGAACCTTCGTCACTCGCCAGGTCTTGGTCTTGGAGATCGGGCGGGTTTCCTCGATTTCGACGAGATCGCCTTCTTTCGCAACACCAGCCTCGACGTGGGCATGGTACTTGGCAGTGCGCTTGATCACCTTGCCGTACAGCGGATGCTTCACACGACGCTCGACCAGAACGGTCACAGTGTTCATCATCTTGTCGCTGACAACGCGGCCGACTTCGACGCGCTTGTTTTTCACTTGTTCAGTCATTTCGCACCCGCCTTCTGACGAAGAATGGTCTTGACCCGAGCAATATCCTTGCGAACCTTGCCCAGCTGCGAAGTGTTGCCCAGCTGCTGCGTAGCAAGCTGCATGCGAAGGCTGAATTGAGCCTTCAGCAACTCGAGCAGTTCAGCGTTGAGCTGGCCGGCGTCTTTCGCCTGCAATTCCGAAGCTTTCATGATTTACCCCACCATCCGGACAACAAAGACGGTTTCGATCGGAAGCTTGGCGGCAGCAAGACGGAACGCCTCACGAGCCAGGGCCTCATCAACACCATCCATCTCGTAGAGAACCTTGCCGGGCTGAATCTCAGCAACCCAATACTCCGGGCTACCCTTACCGTTACCCATCCGCACTTCTGCCGGTTTCTGAGAAATCGGCTTGTCCGGGAACACACGAATCCAAATGCGACCACCACGCTTGATGTGACGGGTCATCGCACGACGGGCAGACTCAATCTGACGAGCAGTGAGACGACCACGCCCAACCGCCTTCAGACCGTACTCGCCAAAGCTAACCTTGGCACCGCGGGTGGCGAGACCCTTATTGCGGCCCTTTTGCTCCTTACGATACTTCCTTCTCGACGGCTGCAGCATCATTCACTCCCGCTTCTTTCTTGGTCCGTTTTGCGCCATCAGCCTGATCGCCGCCAGTGCGGCGCGCGGGCCGCTTGGCACCCGGCTTGCTGTCGGCACCCTCATTGCGACGACGGCCACGACGGGCTTCGCCCTCGTTCTCCGTCGCAGCAGGCTGCTCGTTGCGGGCGAGCGCCTCGCCCTTGTAAACCCAAACCTTGATGCCAATGACACCATAGGTCGTGTGAGCCTCGGAAACACCGTAATCGATGTCGGCACGCAGGGTGTGCAGGGGCACACGACCTTCACGATACCACTCGGTACGGGCGATTTCCGCGCCGTTCAGGCGGCCAGAGCTCATGATCTTGATGCCCTGGGCACCCAGACGCATGGCGTTCTGCATCGCACGCTTCATCGCGCGACGGAACATGATCCGCTTGACCAACTGCTGAGCGATGGAATCAGCGATCAGCTGAGCATCAGTCTCGGGCTTGCGCACTTCCTCGATGTTGACGTGCACCGGCACACCGATGATGCCCTGCAGATCAGCCTTCAGCTTCTCGATGTCCTCACCCTTCTTGCCGATTACAACGCCCGGGCGGGCGCTGAAAACGGTGATACGGGCGTTCTTGGCAGGACGCTCGATAACAACACGGCTCACGGAAGCGTGGGCAAGCTTCTTCTTCAGATGCGCGCGAACCTTCAGGTCCTCGTTGAGCATCGTGGAGAAGTCGCTACCAGCAGCAAACCAACGAGAGCCCCAGTTACGCGTTACCGCCAGGCGAAAGCCAGTCGGATGGATTTTCTGTCCCATGGGTTCTCCTTACTCTCCGACCGTCACGTAAATATGGCAGGTCGGCTTGCTGATCCGGTTGCCACGACCCTTCGCACGTGCAGTAAAACGCTTCAACGTCATGCCCTGCTCGACGTAGATCGTCTTGACACGCAGCGAGTCGATATCGGCGCCGTCGTTATGCTCGGCGTTGGCGATGGCAGACTCGACAACCTTCTTGATGATCTTCGCGCCTTTTTTGGGCGAGAAGGTCAGGATATTCAGCGCTTGCTCAACAGTCTTGCCGCGCACCAGGTCCGCCACCAAGCGGCCCTTTTGTTCCGACAGTCGAACGCCGCGGAGAATGGCTTTGGTTTCCATTGTCATTACCCCTTAGCGCTTGGCCTTCTTGCTCGCCGCGTGACCCTTGAACGTACGGGTCAGCGCAAATTCGCCGAGCTTGTGACCAACCATGTTTTCGGAAACGTACACCGGAATATGCTGACGACCGTTATGCACGGCAATGGTCAGACCTACAAAATCCGGAAGCACAGTGGAGCGACGCGACCAGGTCTTGATCGGGCGCTTGTCATTCGAGGCCCGAGCCGCATCCACCTTCTTCAGGAGGTGAGCGTCGATGAACGGGCCCTTCTTAATAGAACGTGCCATGTCTTACCTCTTATCGCTTGTGCCGACGCTGAACAATCATGGAGTCGGTACGCTTGACGCTACGGGTACGATAACCCTTGGTCGGCTGACCCCACGGACTGACAGGCACGCGGCCCTCGCCGGTACGGCCTTCACCACCACCATGCGGGTGATCAACCGGGTTCATAGCCGTACCGCGAACGGTCGGGCGGATACCACGCCAACGATTCGCACCGGCCTTGCCGATCTTGCGCAGGCTGTGCTCTTCGTTACCCACTTCACCGATGGTCGCGCGGCACTCGATGTGCACGCGGCGGATTTCACCGGAACGCAGACGAACCTGAGCGTAGATACCCTCACGAGCCAGCAACTGGACGGAAGTACCAGCAGCGCGCGCGAGCTGAGCGCCCTTACCCGGGATCATTTCAACGCAGTGCAGCGTCGTACCAACCGGGATATTCCGGATCGGCAGCGCGTTACCAGCCTTGATCGGAGCCTCGGAACCGCTCACCACGGTTTGACCGACAACCAGCCCCTTCGGCGCGATGATGTAACGACGCTCACCATCGGCGTAGCACAGCAGAGCGATGTTGGCGGAGCGGTTCGGGTCATACTCGAGACGCTCGACCTTGGCGACGATGCCATCCTTGTTGCGACGGAAGTCGACGACGCGGTAGTGCTGCTTGTGACCACCACCCTTGTGACGCGTGGTGATGTGGCCGTTGTTGTTACGACCAGCGGTCTTCGACTGCTTCTCCACCAGAGACGCGACAGGCGCGCCCTTATGAAGGCCAGCGTTAACCACCTTGACCACGGCACGGCGGCCAGCGGAAGTCGGTTTGACTTTAACGAGTGCCATCTTGCTTACTCCCCGGCCGCGAAGTTGATTTCTTGGCCCGGCTTGAGGCTGACGTAAGCCTTCTTCCAGTCTTTACGACGACCAAAAACCTTGCCGAAACGCTTTTGCTTGCCCTTGACGTTCGCAACCTGGACAGCCTTCACTTCCACCTTGAACAGAAGCTCGACTGCAGCCTTGACTTCAGGCTTGGTGGCGTCACTGGCAACGCGAAAAACGACCTGCTCGTTCTTGTCGGCGATCAGGGTCGCCTTCTCAGAGATCTGCGGGGCGAGCAACACCTGCAGCAGACGCTCTTCCTTGAATGCGCTCATTGCCAAATTTCCTCCATCTTGGCGACGGCACCCTTCGTGACCAGCACGTTCGGGAAGCGCACCAGGGACACCGGATCGGTCTCGCTAACTTCCAGCACGAGCACGTTCGGCAGATTCCGGGACGACAGGTAAAGATTCTCGTCGAAGGAATCCGTGATCACGAGCACAGATTCCAGGCCGAGATTCTTCAGCTTCTGAGCCAGAAGCTTGGTTTTCGGAGCCTCGACGGCAAAGCCTTCAACAACCGACAGACGACCATCACGAGCGAGCTGCGACAGAATGGCAGCCACACCGGCACGGTACATCTTGCGGTTAACCTTATGGGAGAAGTTCTCGTCCGGCTTGTTCGGGAAGGCACGACCGCCCCCACGCCAAATCGGGCTGGAGCTCATACCGGAACGGGCACGACCGGTACCCTTCTGACGCCACGGCTTGTGGGTGGTATGAGCAACTTCGTCACGACCCTTCTGGGCACGATTGCCAGAACGGGCATTGGCCATATAGGCAACGACGACCTGATGAATCAGGGCTTCGTTGTATTCACGGCCGAACAGTGCGTCGGACGCCTGCAGGGTTGCAGACGGCTGGCCCTGTTCATTCAACAGCTTCAGTTCCATCGCGCTTCCCCTCAGTTGCCAGCCTTGACAGCCGGACGAACAACCACGTCGGCACCGTCATGACCGGGCACGCCGCCCTTAACCAACAGCAGACCGCGCTCAACATCGACGCGAACCACTTCGAGGTTCTGCACCGTGGTATTCGCGGCACCGAGGTGACCGGTCATACGCTTACCGGGGAACACACGGCCCGGATCCTGCGCCATACCGATGGAGCCCGGAACGTTGTGGCTACGAGAGTTACCGTGGGTCGCACGACCGGAGGCGAAATTGTGACGCTTGATGGTACCGGCATAGCCCTTACCAATCGAAACGCCGCTCACATCGACCTTCTGACCGACCGCAAAAATATCGACACCAACTACATCGCCAGCCTTCAGAGAAGCCAAGCGATCGGTATCGACACGGAATTCCTTAAAAACATGACCAGCTTCGACACCTGCCTTGGCAAGATGCCCGGCAGCCGCCTTATTGACGCGGCTAGCACGCCGAACGCCAAAGGTCACCTGAACGGCGGAATAGCCGTCCGTTTCAGCCGTTTTGATCTGGGTCACACGGTTATTGGACACATCCAGCACAGTCACCGGAATGGATTGACCATCCTCGGCAAAAATGCGAGTCATGCCCACCTTGCGCCCGACAAGGCCTAGACTCATTTTATTCTCCTTACCCTGGTTGCGATTGACCAGGACCGATTGTCATCACAAACTGCGCCAAAAAGCGCAAGGGCCGGATTATACCGGCCCTTGCGCCATGAGCGCAATAGATTCGATTACTGCAGCTTGATTTCGACGTCAACACCGGCCGGCAGATCGAGCTTCATCAGCGCGTCGACGGTCTTGTCGGTGGGATCAACGATATCCATCAGACGCAGATGAGTACGAATCTCGAACTGGTCACGGGAAGTCTTGTTGACGTGCGGGGAGCGCAGCAGGTCGAAGCGCTCGATGCGGGTCGGCAGAGGCACAGGGCCACGGACGACTGCGCCGGTGCGCTTCGCGGTATCCACGATCTCAAGAGCGGACTGATCAATGAGCTTGTAGTCGAAAGCCTTGAGGCGGATACGGATCTTTTGGTTTTGCATGTTATTTCCCAAAGAGCAGACGGTGCGGCACACCATGCGCCGCACCCGGAAAGGTATTACTCGATAACCTTGGCAACCACACCGGCGCCGACGGTACGACCGCCTTCACGGATGGCGAAACGCAGACCTTCTTCCATGGCGATCGGAGCGATCAGCTTGACGGTCATGGAGATGTTGTCGCCCGGCATAACCATCTCGGTGCCTTCCGGCAGGGAGATCGAACCGGTCACGTCCGTAGTACGGAAGTAGAACTGCGGACGGTAGTTGTTGAAGAACGGAGTGTGACGACCACCCTCTTCCTTCGACAGCACATACACTTCACCGGTGAAGTGGGTATGCGGCTTGATGGAGCCCGGCTTGCACAGCACTTGGCCACGTTCGACGTCTTCACGCTTGGTGCCGCGCAGCAGCACACCAACGTTGTCGCCAGCCTGACCTTGATCCAGCAGCTTGCGGAACATTTCCACGCCCGTGCAGGTGGTCTTGACGGTCGGCTTGATACCGACGATCTCGATTTCTTCACCAACCTTGACGATGCCGCGCTCGACACGACCGGTCACCACCGTACCACGACCAGAGATGGAGAACACGTCTTCGATCGGCAGCAGGAAGGGCAGATCGATGGCACGTTCCGGGGTCGGGATGTAGGAATCCAGAGCATCAGCCAGACGGAAGATGGAGGGCTCGCCGATGTCGGACTGATCGCCTTCCAGCGCCTTCAGGGCGGAACCCTTGACGATAGGCACATCGTCGCCCGGGAAGTCGTACTTGGAGAGGAGCTCGCGCACTTCCATTTCGACCAGCTCGAGCAGCTCTTCGTCGTCAACCATGTCGCACTTGTTCAGATAGACGATGATGAACGGCACACCAACCTGACGGGCCAGCAGGATGTGCTCACGGGTCTGCGGCATCGGGCCGTCAGCCGCGGAACACACCAGGATCGCGCCATCCATCTGGGCAGCACCGGTAATCATGTTCTTCACGTAGTCAGCGTGACCCGGACAGTCAACGTGAGCGTAGTGACGGGTTTCGGTTTCGTATTCGACGTGCGCAGTATTGATCGTGATACCACGAGCCTTTTCTTCCGGCGCAGCATCGATCTGGTCGTAGGCCTTCGCCTCACCGCCGAACTTGCGCGACAGAACGGTCGTGATCGCAGCCGTCAGCGTGGTCTTGCCATGGTCAACGTGACCAATCGTGCCAACGTTCACGTGCGGCTTTTTCCGCTCGAACTTTTCCTTTGCCATTGCTTGATCCTCTAGTTTCGATTAATTACTTGCGATTGCTGATAACGGCTTCCGCGACACTCTTCGGCGCTTCAGAGTAGTGCTTGAACTCCATGGAGTAGGTCGCACGACCCTGGGTCAGGGAGCGGAGCTGCGTAGCGTAACCGAACATCTCGGCCAGCGGCACCTCAGCCTTGACTTCCTTCATGCCGCCAGGAATGTCATCCATACCCTGAACGATGCCGCGACGGGAGGACAGATCGCCCATCACGTTACCCATGTAGTCTTCCGGCGTCTCAACAACGACCGCCATCATCGGCTCAAGCAGAACCGGGTTGGCCTTGCGCATTGCATCCTTGAATGCCATGGACGCAGCCATCTTGAAGGCGTTTTCGTTGGAGTCAACGTCGTGGTAGGAACCATCGAACAGCGTGACCTTGACATCGACCACCGGGAAACCGGCCAGCACGCCATTCGGCAGCGTTTCCTGCAGGCCCTTGTCGACGGCGGGGATGTATTCACGGGGAACGACACCACCCTTGATCGCATCGACGAATTCGTAGCCCTTGCCGGTTTCGTTCGGCTCAAGCTTGATCCACACGTGACCGAACTGACCACGACCGCCGGACTGCTTGACGAACTTGCCCTCCTGCTCCACCGCCTTGCGGATGGCTTCGCGATAAGCAACCTGAGGGGCACCAACGTTGGCTTCAACGTTGAATTCACGCTTCATGCGATCAACGATGATCTCGAGGTGCAGTTCGCCCATACCGGAGATGATGGTCTGACCGGACTCTTCGTCGGTGCGCACGCGGAAAGACGGATCTTCCGCAGCCAGACGACCCAGAGCGATACCCATCTTTTCCTGGTCGCCCTTGGTCTTCGGCTCGACAGCGACGTGAATAACCGGATCCGGGAATTCCATGCGCTCAAGAATGATCGGCGCATCCGGATCACACAGGGTTTCACCCGTGGTGACTTCCTTCAGACCCACGCAAGCAGCGATGTCGCCAGCCAGAACTTCCTTGATTTCTTCACGCTCATTGGCATGCATCTGCAGAATACGGCCGATGCGCTCCTTCTTGTCCTTAACGGAGTTCAGGACGGTGGCGCCAGAGTTCAGCACACCGGAGTACACGCGCACAAAAGTCAGCTGACCAACAAACGGATCGGTCATCAGCTTGAAAGCCAGCGCAGCAAACTTCTCGCTATCGGAAGCCTTCCGCTCGACAGGCTTACCGTCATCATCTTCACCCTGGACCGGCGGAATATCGACCGGGGACGGCAGGAATTCGATGACGGCGTCCAGCATGCGCTGCACACCCTTGTTCTTGAACGCGGTACCGCACAGCATCGGCTGGATTTCACAGGCGATGGTGCGGGTACGAAGACCAAGCTTGATCTTTTCTTCGGACAGGTCACCGTTCTCGAGGTACTCGTTCATGAGCTCCTCGGAAGCCTCAGCAGCCGCCTCGACCATCTGCTCGCGCCAAGACTGAGCATCAGCCTCCAGCTCGGCGGGGATGTCGACATACTCGAACTTCATGCCCTGGGAAGCCTCATCCCAAAGAATGGCCTTCATCTTGATGAGGTCGACCACGCCGGTGAAGGTATCTTCAGCGCCGATAGGAATCACAACCGGAACCGGATTGGCCTTCAGGCGAGTCTTCATCTGGTCGACGACCTTGAAGAAGTTGGCGCCGGAGCGGTCCATCTTGTTCACGAAGGCAAGGCGGGGGACCTTGTACTTGGTAGCCTGACGCCACACGGTTTCAGACTGAGGCTGAACACCCCCCACGGCGCAGTACACCATGCAGGCACCGTCAAGCACGCGCATCGAACGCTCGACCTCAATAGTGAAGTCCACGTGTCCCGGAGTATCGATGATGTTGAAGCGATGCTCCGGGAGGTTCATTTCCATGCCCTTCCAGAAGCAAGTGGTCGCGGCGGAGGTAATGGTAATACCCCGCTCCTGCTCTTGCTCCATCCAGTCCATGGTGGCGGCGCCATCATGAACTTCACCGATCTTGTGGTTCACACCCGTGTAGTAAAGGATGCGTTCCGTCGTGGTCGTTTTGCCGGCGTCGATGTGAGCCGAGATACCGATATTACGGTAGCGCTCGATCGGGGTCTTCCGTGCCACAGTGCTAACCTTGCCTTCCTGAATTTGCGAACCCCGCACAACGGAGCCCGTACAGATACTTACAAATAAGTCGAGCCCCTTTCAGGGCCCGACTTGGACTTCGTCGAAGATCAGAAGCGGTAGTGCGAGAAGGCCTTGTTGGCTTCTGCCATGCGGTGCACTTCTTCACGCTTCTTCATCGCGGCGCCGCGACCTTCGGCAGCCTCGAGCAGCTCGCCGGCCAGACGCTGAGCCATGGACTTCTCGGAGCGCTTACGGGCAGCTTCGCGCAGCCAGCGCATGGACAGAGCCATACGACGAGCCGGACGCACTTCGACGGGCACCTGGTAGTTGGCACCGCCAACACGGCGGCTCTTGACTTCCACGACCGGACGAACATTGCTCAACGCAGCGGAGAACACCTCGAGGGGGTCCTTGCCAGCAGCCTTGGCAACGATGGCATCAAAAGCGCCATAGACGATGCGCTCAGCAACAGACTTCTTGCCGCTTTGCATGATGGCGTTGATAAACTTGGAAACGTCCTGGCTACCGAACTTCGGATCGGGCAGAACTTCACGCTTGGGTACGTCACGACGACGGGGCATGATTGACTCTCGCTATTCTCTGAATGCCGACAATTAAGACTTCTTCGGGCGCTTGGCACCGTACTTCGAACGGGACTGCTTACGATCCTTGACGCCTTGCAGATCAAGGGAGCCACGAACGATGTGGTAACGCACACCAGGCAAGTCCTTAACCCGGCCGCCGCGGATCAGCACAACCGAGTGTTCCTGCAGGTTGTGGCCTTCACCACCGATATAGGAAATCACTTCGAAGCCATTGGTCAGACGAACCTTGGCCACCTTACGCAGGGCTGAGTTCGGCTTCTTCGGAGTGGTGGTGTAAACGCGGGTACAAACACCACGCTTTTGCGGGCAAGCCTCGAGCGCAGGAACCTTGCTCTTGGAAACGGGCGCTTGCCGGCCCTTACGAACGAGTTGATTAATTGTTGGCATAGCTAAGAATTTCCCAAAACACCGAGGCAGCCCGCCAGGGACCGCCTCGGATGGTTATTCCGGCTGCGACTGACTACGATTGGCCAGTCCGCAAAAAGAGGCCGGAGTATATCGCCTTCGTCAAGTTTTCGTCAACCAGCATGCGGGGCATTTTCGGCTTCCGAGGCCTCGACCCGAGGCTCCCAAGCATGCCCTTCACCAAGATCTTCACCCAGCGTCTGGGCTTTACGATTCCGGTGATAGGCCAAACCGGTACCCGCCGGGATGAGACGACCGACAATGACGTTTTCCTTGAGGCCACGAAGCTCGTCACGCTTGCCGAGAATTGCTGCCTCGGTCAGCACGCGGGTCGTTTCCTGGAAGGATGCGGCGGAGATGAACGAGTCCGTAGACAGGGACGCCTTCGTGATACCCAACAACAGGTAGCTGTAGTTGGCTGGCAACTTGCCTTCGACGACGATCTTATCGTTCTCGTCCAGGACTTCCGCACGCTCGACCTGCTCCTCGCGGATGAAACCGGTATCGCCCGGGTCCGTGATCACCACACGACGCAGCATCTGGCGAACGATCACCTCGATGTGCTTGTCGTTGATCTTCACGCCCTGCAGTCGATACACGTCCTGCACTTCGTCGATGATGTAGCGGGCCAATGCCTCGACGCCCTGCAGACGCAGGATATCGTGCGGGTCCGCCGGACCATCGACAATCAGCTCGCCCTTGTTCACCACTTGACCGTCGTGAACCATGACGTGCTTGTCCTTCGGGATCAGGAACTCGTGAACCGCGCCATCCGGCTCGGTGATCACGAGACGCTGCTTGCCCTTGGTATCCTTGCCAAAGGAAACGGTACCCGTCACCTCGGCCAGAACACCGGCATCCTTCGGGGCACGCGCCTCGAAGAGTTCTGCCACACGCGGGAGACCACCGGTAATGTCGCGGGTCTTCGCGGATTCCTGCGGGATACGTGCCAGCACATCACCCACGGAAACTTCTTGACCATCCTTCACAGTGATCAGCGAACCGACCTGGAAGGTGATCGACACAGCATGTTCCGTCCCAGCGATCCGCACTTCCTCACCGGTTTCGGTGAGCAGCTTGACCTGCGGACGCACGCCCTTGGCCGAGCTGGCACCGCGACGCTTGGCATCGATGACCACCAACGTGGACAAGCCGGTCACTTCGTCGATCTGCTTGGCGACGGTGACGCCCTCTTCCACGTTCTCGAACTTAACGAAACCGGCGTACTCGGTGATGATCGGACGGGTATGCGGATCCCACGTTGCGAGTTGCGTGCCAGCCTTGATCACCACCCCCTCGTCGACCGACAGCGTGGCGCCGTACGGGATCTTGTGGCGTTCGCGCTCGCGGCCCATTTCGTCAGTGACGACGACTTCGGCCGAACGGGAGATGACGATCTTCTCGCCCTTGGCGTTGGCCACGTAACGCATGTTCTGCGTAAAGCGGATCACACCAGCGGACTTGGCTTCGACGGAGCTTGCCGCCGCAGCCCGGGATGCAGCACCACCCACGTGGAATGTACGCATCGTCAGCTGGGTACCCGGCTCACCGATCGACTGCGCGGCGATCACGCCGACCGCCTCACCGGCATTCACCAGGGAACCACGGCCCAGATCGCGGCCATAGCACTTCGCGCAAAGACCGTAGCGGGTTTCGCAGGACAGCGGGGTGCGCACGCGGACTTCGTCGAGACCAACGCTCTCGATGAGCTCGACGGCATCTTCGTCCAGCATGGTGCCGGCTTCGATGATGGTTTCCTGGCTGTCCGGGTTGACCAGATCGTCGGTCGTGACACGGCCGAGGATACGGTCGCGCAGCGGCTCGACGACCTCACCACCTTCGATCAGCGCCTTCATCAGGAAGCCGCTCTTGGTACCGCAGTCGTCCTCGATGACCACCAGATCCTGCGTCACGTCCACCAGACGACGGGTGAGGTAACCGGAGTTCGCGGTCTTCAGCGCCGTATCCGCCAGACCCTTACGGGCACCGTGGGTGGAAATGAAGTACTGCAGAACGTTCAGACCTTCGCGGAAGTTGGTCGTGATAGGCGTTTCGATAATGGAGCCATCCGGCTTCGCCATCAGGCCCCGCATACCGGCCAGCTGACGGATCTGCGCCGCAGAGCCCCGCGCCCCGGAGTCGGCCATCATGTAGATGGAGTTGAAGGACTCCTGCTTCACGGTATTACCGTGACGATCGACTACATTTTCCTGGCCGAGCTGGTCCATCATCGCCTTTGCGACTTGGTCACCGGCACGACCCCAGATATCCACCACCTTGTTGTAGCGCTCACCGTCGGTCACCAGACCGGAGGTGTACTGCTGAGCAATTTCCTTGACTTCCTGTTCGGCAGCCTGGATCAGCGGGTGCTTCAGTTCGGGCACCAGCATGTCCTTCACGGCGATCGAGATACCGGCGCGCGTCGCCAGACCGAAACCGGCCTGCATCAGCTTGTCGGCGAAGATCACGGTGGCCTTCAGGCCGCAGCGACGGAAGGAAGCGTTGATCAGCTTGGAGATCTCCTTCTTCTTCATCGGCTTCTGCAGCACGCTGAAGGGAAGGCCAGCTGGCAGGATTTCCGACAGAATCGCACGGCCGACGGTGGTCTCGTGGCGGGTGATCTTCTCGATCGTCTCGCCTTCCGGCCCCAGGTCCCATTCTTTCAGACGGACAATGACCTTGGCGTGCAGGGACACCTGCCCCGACTCGTAGGCGCGCTTGACTTCGCCCACGTCGGCAAAGGCCAGGCCTTCGCCCTTGGCATTCACGCCAACACGCGTCGCGTAGTACAGACCCAGCACGATATCCTGGGACGGCACGATGATCGGCTCACCGTTGGCAGGGGACAGCACGTTGTTGGAGGCCAGCATCAGCGTGCGGGCTTCCATCTGCGCTTCCAGCGACAGCGGCACGTGAACGGCCATCTGGTCACCGTCGAAGTCGGCGTTGAAGGCCACACAGACCAGCGGGTGCAATTGCAGTGCCTTGCCTTCGATCAGGGTCGGCTCGAACGCCTGGATACCCAGACGGTGCAGCGTCGGCGCACGGTTCAGCATTACAGGATGCTCGCGGATCACCTCTTCGAGGATGTCCCACACCACCGGCTCCTGGCCTTCCACCATCTTCTTGGCCTGCTTGATGGTGGTCGCAAGCCCCATCAGCTCCAGCTTGTTGAAGATGAAGGGCTTGAACAGCTCGAGAGCCATCAGCTTGGGCAGGCCGCACTGGTGCAGCTTGAGCTGTGGGCCCACGGTGATCACCGAACGGCCGGAGTAGTCGACCCGCTTACCCAGCAGGTTCTGACGGAAGCGACCACCCTTACCCTTGATCATGTCGGCCAGGGACTTGAGCGGACGCTTGTTGGCGCCGGTCATGGCCTTGCCGCGACGACCGTTGTCGAGCAGGGAGTCGACGGACTCCTGCAGCATCCGCTTTTCGTTGCGGACGATGATTTCCGGCGCCTTCAGCTCGAGCAAACGCTTCAGACGGTTGTTCCGGTTAATAACGCGACGGTAGAGGTCGTTCAGGTCGGAAGTCGCGAAGCGGCCGCCATCCAGCGGCACCAGCGGACGCAGGTCCGGCGGCAGCACGGGCAGCACTTCGAGGATCATCCAGTCCGGCTTGATACCGGACTGCTGGAAGGCCTCCAGCACCTTCAGGCGCTTGGAGATCTTCTTGATCTTCGCTTCGGAACCGGTGGTTTCCAGCTCGGAGCGGAGCTTCTCGATCTCGTGCGGGAGATCGAGGCTGCGCAACATCTCGCGAATACCTTCGGCGCCCATCAGCGCGATGAAGTCGTCACCGTATTCCTCGACCTTGGCCAGATAGTCGTCTTCCGACAGGATCTGGGCACGGTTCAACGGAGTCATGCCGGGATCGGTGACCACGTAGGCTTCGAAGTACAGCACGCGCTCGATGTCGCGCAGGGTCATGTCGAGCACCATGCCGAGACGGCTCGGCAGGCTCTTCAGGAACCAGATGTGAGCAACCACCGAGGCCAGCTCGATGTGCGCCATGCGCTCACGGCGGACCTTCGACAGCGTCACTTCGACGCCGCACTTCTCGCAGATCACACCGCGGTGCTTGAGGCGCTTGTACTTGCCGCACAGGCACTCGTAGTCCTTTACCGGGCCAAAGATCTTGGCACAGAAGAGGCCATCACGTTCCGGCTTGAAAGTCCGGTAGTTGATGGTCTCGGGCTTCTTTACTTCGCCATACGACCAGGACCGGATCGTCTCGGGAGACGCCAGGCTGATGGTAATGGCATCGAACTCTTCCTCGTTCGGCAGGCTTTGCTTGAACAGATCAGCGAGCAAACTTTTCATCAATCACTCCATCCAGGGTGAGCACGCATCGTCGACACGGGCCGCTTAGTAGCGGTCCAGATCGATATCGATGGCCAGAGAGCGAATTTCCTTGACCAGCACGTTGAAGGATTCCGGCATGCCGGCATCGATCTTGTGCTCGCCCTTGACGATGTTTTCGTACACCTTGGTCCGGCCGGTCACGTCATCCGACTTGACGGTCAGCATTTCCTGCAGCGTGTAGGCAGCACCGTAGGCTTCCAACGCCCACACTTCCATTTCACCGAAACGCTGGCCGCCGAACTGCGCCTTACCACCCAGCGGCTGCTGGGTCACCAGGGAGTACGGGCCGGTGGAACGGGCGTGCATCTTGTCATCGACCAAGTGATGCAGCTTCAGCATGTGCTTGTAGCCGACGGTCACCTGACGCTCGAAGGGCTCGCCGGTGCGACCGTCGAACAGGTTCACCTGACCGCTGGACGGCAGGCCTGCCAGTTCGAGCATGCCCTGGATCTCTTCCTCTTCGGCACCGTCGAAGACCGGCGTCGCGAACGGCACGCCCTTGCGCAGGTTGTGCGCCAGTTCGAACACTTCGACTTCGGTGAAGTCGCTGATCTCTTCCGGCTTGCCACTATCGTTATAGATCTCTTCCAGGAAACCGCGAACTTCGGCGGCACTGGCCTTGGCGCGCAGCATGCTGTCGATCTTGTTGCCGAGACCCTTGGCAGCCCAGCCCAGATGGGTTTCCAGCACCTGACCGATGTTCATCCGCGACGGCACGCCCAGCGGGTTCAGCACGATATCCATCGGCGTGCCGTCTTCCATGTACGGCATGTCTTCGACCGGGACGATCTTGGAGACCACACCCTTGTTACCGTGACGGCCGGCCATCTTGTCGCCAGGCTGCAGACGGCGCTTCACGGCGAGGTAGACCTTGACCATCTTCTGCACGCCCGGCGGCAGTTCGTCGCCCTGGGTGAGCTTCTTCTTCTTGGCTTCGAAGGCCAGATCGAAGTCCTTGCGGGTCTTCTCGAGGGCTTCGCGCACGGCTTCCATCTGGGCCGCGATGGCTTCGTCGGCCATGCGGATGTCGAACCAGGTGTAGTGCTCGACGCCGTCCAGGTATTCCTTGGTGATCACGGCACCCTTGGCGAGACGCTTCGGACCGCCGTTGGCGGGCTGGCCGATGATCATCCGCTCGATACGCTCGAAAGCGTCACGCTCCACGATACGCATCTGGTCGGCCAGATCGGTCTTGAAACCACGCAGCATGTCGTCGATGATCGACTGGGCACGCTTGTCGCGCTCGATGCCCTCGCGGGTGAACACCTGCACGTCGATGACCACGCCGTTCATGCCAGACGGCACGCGCAGCGAGGTGTCCTTAACGTCGGAAGCCTTCTCGCCGAAGATCGCGCGCAGCAGCTTCTCTTCCGGCGTCAGCTGGGTTTCGCCCTTGGGCGTGACCTTGCCCACCAGCACGTCGCCGGCTTCAACTTCGGCGCCGATGTAAACGATGCCGGACTCGTCAAGACGAGACAGTTGGGCTTCGCCGAGCGACGCGATGTCGCGGGTGATTTCCTCAGGACCGAGCTTGGTATCACGGGCAACGACGGTCAGTTCCTCGATGTGGATCGAGGTGAAACGGTCGTCGGCAACCACGCGTTCGGAGATCAGGATCGAATCTTCGAAGTTGTAGCCGTTCCAGGTCATGTAGGCGATCAACATGTTCTGGCCGAGAGCCAGTTCGCCCATGTCAGTGGAAGCACCATCGGCGATCACGTCGCCGCGCGCAACCTTATCGCCCACCTTCACCACCGGACGCTGGTTGATGTTGGTGTTCTGGTTGGAACGGGTGTACTTGATCAGGTTGTAGATGTCGACGCCGACTTCACCGGCAACGGTTTCATCATCGTTCACACGGATCACGACGCGGTTGGCGTCCACGTAGTCGACGACACCACCGCGAAGAGCTTGCTCGGCGGTACCCGAGTCCACCGCCACGGTGCGCTCGATACCGGTACCGACGAAGGGCTTCTCCGGACGCAGGCAGGGCACGGCCTGACGCTGCATGTTGGCGCCCATCAGTGCGCGGTTCGCATCGTCGTGTTCCAGGAACGGAATCAGCGAGGCCGCCACGGACACGATCTGCCCCGGCGCCACGTCCATGTACTGGATCTGATCGGCCGTCACCAGCATCGATTCGCCGCGGATACGGCAGGACACCAGTTCGTCGATCAGCTTGCCTTCAGCGTCGATTTCCGCGTTCGCCTGGGCGATCACGTACTGACCTTCCTCAATCGCGGACAGATAGTCGATCTGGTCGGTGATCTTGTTGTCCACCACCTTGCGGTACGGGGTCTCGAGGAAGCCGTACTGGTTGGTGCGGGCGAACAGTGCCAGCGAGTTGATCAGACCGATGTTCGGACCTTCCGGCGTTTCGATAGGACACACGCGGCCGTAGTGGGTCGGGTGCACGTCTCGCACTTCGAAGCCAGCACGCTCACGGGTCAGACCGCCCGGGCCAAGGGCCGACACGCGGCGCTTGTGGGTGATCTCGGCCAGCGGGTTGGTCTGGTCCATGAACTGGGACAGCTGGCTGGAACCGAAGAACTCCTTGATGGCGGCACTGATCGGCTTGGCGTTGATCAGGTCGTGGGGCATCAGGTTGTCGCTCTCGGCCTGGCCCAGACGCTCCTTCACCGCACGCTCGACACGCACCAGACCGGCACGGAACTGGTTTTCGGCCAGTTCGCCGACAGAGCGCACGCGACGATTGCCGAGGTGATCGATATCGTCGATTTCGCCGCGGCCATTACGCAGCTCGACCAGCACGCCGACGACCGCCAGGATGTCCTCGTTGGACAGGGTGCCGGGACCTTCGCCGTCCTTCGGGCCGACGGTTTCGTACAGGCGCTTCTGCCATTCCGGCGCCTTGTCGTCCAGCTTTTCCGGATAGGCGCGGCGGTTGAACTTCATGCGGCCGACGACCGACAGGTCGTAGCGCTCGGGCAGGTAGAACAGGCCCTGGAACAGCGCCTCGACGGCATCTTCCGTGGGCGGCTCGCCCGGGCGCATCATGCGGTAGATCGCCACGCGGGCAGCCCACTGGTCGGCGGTTTCGTCCGTGCGCAGGGTCTGGGAAATGTGCGAACCGCGGTCCAGGTCGTTCAGGTACAGCGTGTTGAAATCGGTGACACCGGCGTCCCGCAGCTTGTCGAGGACGTCTTCGGTGATCTCTTCGTTGGCACGCGCAACCAGTTCGCCATCCGGGCTGACGATATTGGTCGCCAGTACACGGCCAAGCAGGAAGTCGTCCTGCACCGTCACCATGTCGATGCCGGCGCTGGCCAGTTCACGGATGTGCTTGGCGGTGATCCGCTTGTCCTTGGTCACGATGACCTTACCGGACGCGTCCACAACGTCGAACTTGGCCATCTCGCCGCGCAGGCGATCCGGAACCAGGCCGAACTGGGCGCCGTCATCCAGCAGCGAGAACTTCTCGAAATCGTGGAAGGTGGCCAGAATCTCTTCCGGCGTCATGCCGATCGCCTTCAGCAGGATGGTCACCGGCATCTTGCGGCGACGGTCCACGCGGAAGTACAGGTAGTCCTTCGGATCGAACTCGAAGTCGAGCCAGGAACCACGATAGGGAATGATCCGGGCGGAGAACAGCAGCTTGCCCGACGAGTGGGTCTTGCCGCGGTCGTGCTCGAAGAAGACGCCCGGCGAACGGTGCAGCTGGGACACGATGACCCGCTCGGTACCGTTCACGACGAAGGAGCCGTTGTTGGTCATGAGCGGAATCTCGCCCATGTACACTTCCTGCTCCTTGACTTCCTTGATGGTCTCCTTGGCCGCTTCCTTGTCCAGAATGACCAGACGGACCCGTGCCCGCAGCGGCGATGCATACGTAAGGCCGCGTTGCTGACATTCCTTCACATCGAAGGCAGGCTCACCGAGATTGAATTGCACGAATTCCAGCCGAGCGTTGCCGCTGTGGCTGGTAATCGGAAAAATGGAGTTGAAGGCAGCTTGAAGACCCTGATTTGCCCGTGCTGCCGGCAGAGTTTCTGCTTGCAGGAAGGACGCATAGGATTCAAGCTGAGTGGCCAGCAGATAAGGCACATTCTTTACAGCTGCGCGCTTGGCGAAGCTTTTACGAATACGCTTTTTCTCGGTGTAGGAGTACGCCATAGATGCTCCGGGTCTGAGAAGTCGGACGTCAGAAGACAAAAGACAGCATTTCGGACACTTGATTCAACGCATGTCGCGCTTTAATCTGCATCGAACGCTCTTTTTTGTCGTCTGGCTTGGACGGGTAAATCAGAAAATAGAAAGCGCAAAAGGGCCGATGCCAAAATGGCATCAGCCCCTTGCGGGAAATCAAAATTACTTGATTTCGACCTTCGCGCCAGCGTCTTCCAGCTGCTTCTTCAGCGCTTCGGCGTCAGCCTTGGCAATGCCTTCCTTCACGGGCTTCGGAGCGCCATCGACGAGGTCCTTGGCTTCCTTCAGGCCCAGGCCGGTAACGGCACGGACAACCTTAATCACTTCAACCTTCTTGTCGCCGGCGGCATTCAGCACGACGGTGAACTCGGTCTGCTCTTCAACAGCGGCAGCAGCACCGGCAGCGCCAGGAGCGGCAACGGCCATGGCTGCGGCGGAGACGCCGAACTTCTCTTCGAACGCCTTGACCAGGTCGTTCAGTTCCATAACGGTCAGCGCGCCAACGGCTTCGAGGATGTCTTCTTTGGTGATTGCCATCTCAAAATACTCCAGATCTAATTTCGTACGTTTTGCCGGGGATCGACCGATCAGGCCGCGGCTTCTTCTTCACGCTTCTTGGCGAGTGCGGCCAGCAGACCGGCAAAGCCGGACACCGGGGCCTGCATGACGCCCAGCAGCTTGGCGAGCAGTTCTTCGCGGCTCGGGATCGCGGCCAGGGCTTGCACGCCGGCCTTGTCGAGCACGTTGCCGGCATAGGAGCCAGCCTTCAGCACCAGCTTGTCGTTGGTCTTCGCGAAATCGGCGAGAACCTTGGCGGCAGCCACGGGGTCAGCGGAGATGCTGTAGATCAGCGGGCCGGTCATTTGATCGGCCAGCGCTGCGAAGGACGTATCAGCCACGGCACGACGGGCCAGGGTGTTCTTCAGCACGCGCAGGTAAACGCCAGCGTCACGGGCCTTGGCGCGCAGGACGGTGAGATTGCCCACCTCGATACCTGCGTACTCAGCCACGACGATGGTCTGGGCGTTCGCTACTTGTGCCGACACCTCGGCCACTACGGCCTTCTTGTCGTCGAGATTCAGACTCAAGGTCTTTCCTCCTATCAAGTCAACACGCGATGAAAACCTCATCGCACCTACGGCGACCTGGATCAGGAGCTTTACCTTTCGTTGGCACGAAAAGCGGAAAATCCTGTCTGGGGCACCGTCTACGCAGGTTTTCGATGATTAAGCCATCCGGCCTGAGCCGGACTGCACCTGCGGTCTTTGACGATCCGGCCGGCTACCTTGCGGCGACCGGCCGTCCCAAAGTTCTTATTGCTGCTGCGCGGCGGCAGTAGCAGGTTCCACACGGACACCGGCGCCCATGGTGGACGACACGGCAACCTTGCGGAGATACACACCCTTGGAAGCGGCGGGCTTGGCCTTGACCAGCGCGTCGATCAGGGCGTTCACGTTCTGCTGCAGCGCTTCCACGGAGAAGGAAGCACGGCCCACGGTGGCGTGGATCAGACCGGCCTTGTCGGTACGGTACTGAACCTGACCGGCCTTGGCGTTCTTGACGGCGGTGGTCACGTCCATGGTCACGGTGCCAACCTTCGGGTTCGGCATCAGGCCGCGGGGGCCGAGGATCTGACCGAGGGCGCCGACGACACGCATGGCGTCCGGCGTGGCGATGCACAGATCGAAGTCGATCGTACCGCCCTTCACCTGTTCGGCGAGGTCGTCGAAACCAACCACATCGGCACCCGCCGCACGAGCGGCTTCAGCCTTGTCACCTTGGGCAAACACGGCAACACGGACGGTCTTGCCGGTACCGGCGGGCAGCACCACGGAGCCACGAACCAGCTGGTCGGACTTCTTGGCATCAACACCGAGGTTCACCGCGATATCGACGGATTCGTCGAACTTGGCAGTGGCGTTTTCCTTGACCAGAGTCAGTGCTTCGGTCAGCGGGTAGGTCTTGTTGCGATCGACCTTGGCACGCAGGGCCAGAACGCGCTTGGACAGCTTTGCCATGTTAGAGGCCCTCCACGGTGATGCCCATGCTGCGAGCGGAGCCAGCGATGGTACGGATAGCGGCTTCGACGTCGGCAGCGGTGAGATCCTTGACCTTGACCTTGGCGATTTCTTCACACTGGGCCTTGGTGATCTTGCCGACCTTGTCGGTATGGGGCTTCGGAGAACCCTTCTGAATACCGGCGGCCTTCTTGATCAGGATCGTGGCCGGGGGAGACTTCATCACGAAGGTGAAGCTCTTGTCCGCGAAGGCGGTGATCACGACGGGGATCGGCAGACCGGGCTCAATACCTTGGGTCTGGGCGTTGAACGCCTTGCAGAACTCCATGATGTTGAGGCCGCGCTGACCGAGAGCGGGACCGATCGGGGGGCTGGGGTTGGCTTTGCCTGCAGGAACCTGCAGTTTGATGTAGCCAATAATTTTCTTTGCCATTCGGCAACTCCTTATTGAGTACTAGCGCGCGGGAAACCCGCGCTCCTCTGCCCTTTCGGGCTCAAAACAGGGCGCCTTGGCGCCCTAGCGGAGTCAGGTCTTTTCGACCTGACTGAAGTCCAGTTCGACCGGCGTCGCGCGACCAAAAATGGTCACCGACACGCGGATCTTGCTCTTTTCGTAATTGACTTCTTCGACGGAGCCGTTGAAATCGGTGAACGGGCCTTCCTTCACGCGGACCATCTCACCCACTTCGAACAACACCTTGGGACGCGGCTTGTCGACGCCATCCCGCATCTGCTGCATGATCTTCTCGACTTCCTTTTCGGAAATCGGAGTCGGCTTGTTGGCCGTACCACCGACGAAGCCGGTGACTTTCGGCGTCGACTTGATCAAATGCCAGCTGTCGTCGTTCATCTCCATTTCCACCAGCACGTAGCCGGGGAAGAACTTGCGTTCGGAGATACTCTTCTGGCCATTCCGCATTTCCACGACTTCTTCGACGGGAACGAGAATCTGACCAAAGAAATCCTGCATACCTGCGCGAGCAATACGCTCGACGAGCGCCCGCTGCACCGACTTCTCAAAGCCGGAATAGGCGTGTACCACGTACCAACGCTTGCTCATGATTTTTTCCAACCCAGGATCAGGTCATAAAGGGTCCACTCGAGGGTCTTGTCGGTCACCCACAAAAAAACCGCCATGATCACCACGAAAGCAAAAACGATCCCGGTAGTCTGGAACGTCTCTTTGCGGGAAGGCCAGGCGACCTTCTTGGTTTCCGCCACCGTTTCGTTGGCAAAAACGGCAAAACGCTGCCCAGGCTCGGTCTTCCAAGCCACAGCAGCGCAAAGCGCAACACCCGCGAGCACCGAAAGGACGCGCAGAACCATTGCCTGCTCGGAGAGCAGATAGAAGCCCACAACGCCGGCTACCAGTAGAACCAGTGCCAGCGCGAACTTGATTTTGTCGGCCATTGAAACTTGCGTCCGAATTAACTATGGCAGGGGCAGAGGGAATCGAACCCCCAACCTTCGGTTTTGGAGACCGACGCTCTGCCAGTTGAGCTATACCCCTGCAGCAGAGACTACGAAGAACCCCGCGGGGAGCAGGGCCCTTCGAGTACGACTATCGAGTATTACTCGATAACCTTGGCAACCACACCGGCGCCGACGGTACGACCGCCTTCACGGATGGCGAAACGCAGACCTTCTTCCATGGCGATCGGAGCGATCAGCTTGACGGTCATGGAGATGTTGTCGCCCGGCATGACCATCTCGGTGCCTTCCGGCAGAGAGATCGAACCGGTCACGTCCGTAGTACGGAAGTAGAACTGCGGACGGTAGTTATTGAAGAACGGAGTGTGACGGCCGCCCTCTTCCTTCGACAGCACATACACTTCACCGGTGAAGTGGGTATGCGGCTTGATGGAGCCCGGCTTGCACAGCACTTGACCACGTTCGACGTCTTCACGCTTGGTGCCGCGCAGCAGCACGCCAACGTTGTCGCCAGCCTGACCTTGATCCAGCAGCTTGCGGAACATTTCCACGCCGGTGCAGGTGGTCTTGACGGTCGGCTTGATACCGACGATCTCGATTTCTTCACCAACCTTGACGATGCCGCGCTCGACACGACCGGTCACCACCGTACCACGACCAGAGATGGAGAACACGTCTTCGATCGGCAGCAGGAAGGGCAGATCGATGGCACGTTCCGGGGTCGGGATGTAGGAATCCAGAGCATCAGCCAGACGGAAGATGGAGGGCTCGCCGATGTCGGACTGATCGCCTTCCAGCGCCTTCAGGGCGGAACCCTTGACGATAGGCACATCGTCGCCCGGGAAGTCGTACTTGGAGAGGAGCTCGCGCACTTCCATTTCGACCAGCTCGAGCAGCTCTTCGTCGTCAACCATGTCGCACTTGTTCAGATAGACGATGATGAACGGCACACCAACCTGACGGGCCAGCAGGATGTGCTCACGGGTCTGCGGCATCGGGCCGTCAGCCGCGGAACACACCAGGATCGCGCCATCCATCTGGGCAGCACCGGTAATCATGTTCTTCACGTAGTCAGCGTGACCCGGACAGTCAACGTGAGCGTAGTGACGGGTTTCGGTTTCGTATTCGACGTGCGCAGTATTGATCGTGATACCACGAGCCTTTTCTTCCGGCGCAGCATCGATCTGGTCGTAGGCCTTCGCCTCACCGCCGAACTTGCGCGACAGAACGGTCGTGATCGCAGCCGTCAGCGTGGTCTTGCCATGGTCAACGTGACCAATCGTGCCAACGTTCACGTGCGGCTTTTTCCGCTCGAACTTTTCCTTTGCCATGTCATCAACTCCGCAAAAAAATCAGAAAACCGGGTACTCACCCTGAGCTGCCGCACCAAACCGTGGTGCCCATGGGCAGGATTGAACTGCCGACCTCTCCCTTACCAAGGGAGTGCTCTGCCACTGAGCTACATGGGCCTCTCACACTCAACCTGGAGCGGGTGAAGGGAATCGAACCCTCGTCATAAGCTTGGAAGGCTTCTGCTCTACCATTGAGCTACACCCGCTTTACAACGTACGACTCACATTCACCACTCACAACACCGCAACCCGCGGGCGGAGCTAACAGCAAAACCGTTGGTGGAGGGGGAAGGATTCGAACCTTCGAAGGCAGTGCCGTCAGATTTACAGTCTGATCCCTTTGACCGCTCGGGAACCCCTCCAAACGAGACGCGCATTATAGGCAGCCATAAAAAGGCTGTCAAACACTATTTGCGTTTTTTGTGGAAAGCCCCCTGTTGTAGTGAAATGGGACGTCCAACAGGAAGAAAGCGCACCCGCCATGAATGATCAGGATGCACTCGTTACTGCCGTTCTCGCCAGCGGCGTCGTTCTGCCGAACCCCGGCACGGGTTTTCTGCGCCTGCAGGCTGCAGCAGCAGACGAAGACGCGGGGCCCCGTGAACTCGCGGCCGCGGTTGTCCAGGATCCCGCGCTGACCGGCGCCCTGATGCGCGTGGCCAACTCTCCCGTATTCCGGCCACGCAACGCCCCCCGCTCGGCCCTAGAGGCGATCACCATGCTGGGCCGGACACGCACCCTCGCAACCGCCGCCAGCACCACGATGCGCGGCCACTGCGCCGGTCTGGATGCGACGGCCATTGAAGCCCTGTGGCAGGCGAGCGCCTGCGCTGCGGATTTCAGCTATCTCTTTTGCCGTGGCACGGAACACCGGGCCTGGGCAGACACCACCTACCTTACCGCCCTGATGCAGGACTCCGGCGTCGCCGTGCTGCTGCGCCGCACGCCCGAACACGCCCATCTGCTGCGCCACAGCGGACCAGTGCTGGAAGCCGCCACCCGCGCAGTGGATGCCTTGACGGGCTGCGACCACGCCGCAGCAGGATTCCTCGTCGCGCGTAACTGGAAGCTGCCCGACGTGGTCTGCGAGGCGATCCGCTGCCACCACGATCCACACCTGACCGCACGGCTGGCCGACAACCCACGGCGGATCGCGCTGATGCTGGCGGTCGGCCGCCGCCTGCGCGACGGGCCGTCACCAGACTGGACTGACTGGGCGGAACCGGTGAAGGAAGAATTTGGCGTCGATGAAATCGGCCTCAATCGCCTGTTCGCCGAATTCGCCGCCCGCAACTGAAGCGCGGCTTACTGGCGGGAAGTGCCCGCCAGCAGGGCGCCGGCAGCGACAAAGATGCTGCCGAAGACCCGGTTGGCGAACAGCCCCCGCCGCGGGCTGGCCAGCACGCCACGGAAACGGCTTGCCAGCAACGCGTAACACGACATCACCGCGGTATCCAGGCTGCACATGGTCAGCGCGATCACCGCGAACTGGGGCAGCTGCTGCGCCTGCGGATCGATGAACTGCGGCACCAGCGCGGCAATGAAGACGATCGCCTTCGGATTGCCGAGATTCACCAGGATGCCCTGGCGGTAGAACCCCCGGTTCACATCTGCCCCCGCCTCGCCGATAGCCAGGGGCTCGCGCCAGCGCTGGACGCCCAGCCACACCAGGTAAGCCGCGCCAGCCAGCTTGATGACGAGGAAGGCCAGCTCGGACGCCGCCAGCACCGCCCCCAGACCGAGCCCCACCAACGCCAGCTGCAGCAGCAGGGCTGTCTGCAAGCCTAGGATCGCCTTCAGCGCGTGGCGATAGCCAAGACGGATCCCGACGCTCATGCTCAGCACGGCCCCCGGCCCCGGGGACAGCGCCACCACCAGCGTCGTCAGAAAGAAACCCAGCCACAAATGCAGAGCCATATCAATCTCCACTCAACCTGCGTCATCACCGAGGCGGAAGCGCACCGGCACCACCACGGTATCCTCGATCGGCTCACCGCCACGCTTGGCCGGCACGAACTTCCAGTGCCACACCGCCGTCGTCGCCGCCTCGTCGAGGCTCTCATGCCCGGAACTCTCGCGCACCTTGACCGCCGTCGGAATGCCGTCCACAGACACCCGCACATCCAGGCGCACAATGCCTTCCAGACCACGGCGTCGAGCCATCATCGGATACGCGGGCTTTGGATTGTGCAGGTAGCCGGCACCGAAGCCCGGCGGTGAATACGCCGGCGCCGACGCAGCCCCCGCGTTCCCCGCTGCCGCTGAACTTACCGCCGTACTGACCGTCGGCACGCCGCCCTGAACGGCCGCTACCGACGACGCGGTGGTAGATGCCCCACTGATCACCGGCACAGCAGACCGCTCGGCGGGCGCCTCACTCACCAGCCTGGCCGGCGCGGGCACCACCGGCACAGGTGCGGGCAGCAGATGACGGACTTCCGGCCTGGGCGGCTCGGACTTGGCGACCTCAGGCCTCAACTGCCGCGGCAATGACTCCTGACGGGGCGTGACCTTCGGATTTTCCGGAAGCACCTCCTCCTGCACCAGACGCGCCTCAAGCACCCGCGGAGGCGTCGTGACGCTAGCCGGCGCCAGCCCGCCCAGTCCCAGTGCCGCAGCGTGCAGCGCCAGCGACGCCGCCAGCGCAGCCACCACACCACGATCCGTCAGCACGGCGTACGGCGCCCGAGAACGCGCGGAAGGCCCGCCCCGGCAGACTGGGCAAGGATGACGAAGGCGGAGGATAATTCGGTCTTCAAGAGGTACTCGTCGTAGTCAATCGGTGCAGCCGGCCCTGCATGATCGGCATCCGGCGGCAGTGCGTAATCTGCCGCTCCGGCCGCCTGGCGGCCTTAAGATCGATCAAGGGCGAAGGGACGGATGCTACCGAATTGTCCCCCATCGGTGGACAACTCCCGGGGCCACGACGCCTTTCAAGCCACCGGCCGGGACCCCACGACCTGCCCGCGGGCCAGCCGCAAGCCCAGCACGAAGCTGACGAAGACCACTCCGACCACCAGGCCGCCCAGCGCCAACTCCTTGCCCTCGCCCCAGGCTTCCAGTTCAGGCGACACCATCCGTACCAGCCCATAGGCCGCCACCAGCAGGCTCATGCCCGCCACCGCCAGCGCCATCACCCGCGACGCCACCCGCGCCGTGCCATCGGCACGGGCGATCAGGCGGGCGATCCACCAGCCATTGACGCCGTCGGCAATCAGCATCCCGAGCATGAAGACCAGGCCCAAACCAGCCGCCGGCAGCCAGCCGCCTGCCTGCACGCCGGCCATCGCGAACAACGCCGCCTGGCTCACCGTATCGAAGGACAATGCGAACAGCGCCCCTACCAGCGCCACCCCGCCCGGATGGGCAATCTGCCCGAGACGCCCCAGCCAGCGCCCCTTCAGGCCGACCGGATGCACCATTTCGTGTGCTTCGGCGGCAAAAACCGCACGCAAATTGAGCACGCCGAGCAGGATTAGAAAGGCGATGGAGATCCACGCCCCCGACAGTTCCAGCCAGTCCGGTGCCGACCACGCCCCGGACAACAGGCTCACCGTCAGCGCAATAGCCACCACCACGACGCCATGGCCGAGGGAGAACAGGGTCCCGCAATAACGTGCCCACCCCGGGTTGGCGCGGGAATTGAAGCGCGTCAGCCCGTCGATGGTGGCGAGGTGGTCGGCATCGAAACCATGCTTGAGGCCGAGGGCGAAGACCAGCAGGACGAGGGCAAGATGATCGGAAGGCAAGGCGGGCATGGGGCGATTGCGGACGATCCGTATGAAGAAACTATATTAGTTCATACAACATCCGTGCCACAGTCCTTGGCCGCGTCCCCACGAGCCCCGCCATCCCGGTAACGGCAAGCCGCCAACCAACGGCACGCCCACACCGCAAGCCGACTTTCCAGCCGGCTCAGGACGTCCCCTTCTCCGCCCCACTCCCCGCCCACGGCAGGCGCAGCACGAACTCCGCACCGCCATCGGGATGATTGCCAGCGCTCAACACACCACCATGGCGCTCGACGATGCCGTAGCTGATCGACAGGCCCAGGCCGGTCCCGCTGCCAACCGGCTTGGTGGTGAAAAAAGGATCGAAGATATGCGGCAGATGGCGGGCGTCGATGCCGGGCCCGTTGTCGTGGAAGCGCACCACCACCGCCCCGTCCTCGATCCCCCCGTCGATCTGCAGCCGCGCCGCATCCTGGCCGGCGGTGGCATCACCGGCGTTCTGCACCAGGTTCATCACCACCTGCTGCATCTGCCCCGACGAACCAATCACCGGTAATTCGGCTGGCAGGCGGACATCCACCGCAAAGCGCTCCGGCGCAGCCTTGCACACCCAGCTCACCGAGCGGCCGATCACTGTCACCAGGTCGAAGCGGCTGCTTTCCTCCCGGTCCAGCGCGGAAAAGCGCTTCAGGCCATCGACGATGTCGCGGGTCCGCTCAGCCCCCTCGATGGTGCCTTCGATCAGCGGATCCAGGTCGCCGAGGATGCGGTCGATGCGCAGCCGCTGGCGCAGCTCGCCCAGGACCTCCGGCTGCTCGCAGGCATGCACCGCCGCCAGGTATTCCTCCAGGCGCCCCGCATAACGCTTGAGCGCATGGGTGTTGCCGAGAATGAAGCTGATCGGGTTGTTGAGTTCGTGGGCGACACCCGCCACCAGGCGGCCGAGGGAGGCCATCTTTTCCGAGTGCAGCAGCTGCTGCTGGGTCCGCTTGAGGTCGTCGTGGGCCTGGCGCAGCGCCGAATAGGCCTTGCGCAGCTCCCCCACCGGGCGCCCGGTGATCACCATTCCCAGCGACTTGCCCACCGAGGAATAGCGCGGCGTGCAGTTGACGGACACCGGCACCGCGCTGCCGTCGGCAGCCCGCAGGGCCAGCTCGCAATCATGGATGGGCGCATCGCCGCGCAGCGCGAACCAGCTGCGCGCCACCTCGACCGCAGCCGGATCAGCCAGCAGCTCGAAGAACGGCATGCCGCGCAGGGCTTCCGAAGCCCTGCCTGTGAAGGCCTCCAGGGAGCGGTTCACCTCCTCGATGCGCCCGCGCCGGTCGCACACCACCAGGATGTCGGAGATCGAGGTCAGCACCGACAGGATGAAGCCCTGGCTCTCCTCCAGCTTGGCGTTCTTCTCCTCGAGGGCGACCTCGTACTGCAGCAGGTCGGAATAGACCTCGTCCATCTTCTGGATCACGTCGATCCAGGCGCCCTCCCCCACGCCTTCCGGCGCCGCGGCCAGCAAGGCGGAAGAATCGGGCAGGCGACGCTCACCGTCCGCCACGCTCAGCTCCGCGGCCGGTAGTGGCCATGGGGATGGGCATGCCCATCGGCACGGGGATGGCTGTGATCGTGAGTGTGGCTCTGCGCACCAAACTCCGCCGTCACCAGGTTCAGTGCGCCGTGGCGGATGCCCGGCTTGGCGATCAGCGCATCGGCAAAGGCCCGCACCTCTGCCGTCGGCCCGCGCAGGATCACGCTTTCCATGCAGTTGTCGTGATCCAGGTGGGCATGCAGCGTCGCCACGCACAGGTCGTGGTGCTCGTGCTGGTCGTGGGTGACGCGCTCCGCCAGCTCGCGCTCATGGTGGTTATAGACGTAGGACAGGTTGGCGATGCAGTGCCCCGCCTCTTCCCGCGCCAGCCGGTTGCTTTCCAGCTGGGCGCGCAGGATGTCGCGCACCGCCTCGGAACGGTTCGAATAGCCACGGGCGGCGATCAGCGCATCGAACTCACGGGCCAGGTCTTCGTCGAGGGAGATGGTGAAACGTTCCACGGGGCGCTCCAGGCAAGGTCAGGCGAAGCATTCTGCCTCTCGCCCCGGCACGCCGCAATCGGCGCCCCATGGGCTTCGCTGCACTGCGATAATCGAACGACAGACCTATCGCCCCCAAGGACATCCCATGGCCCGCATCCAGATCGAACTGCCCGAACAGTTTCTCTTCTCGACCGACGTCCCGATCTACATCACCCACATCAACAAGGCCCAGCACCTGGACAACGCCGCCCTCATCGGACTTCTGTCGGAGGCACGGGTGCGTTTCTTCCGCTCCTTCGGCTACGACGAGCTGGACGTGGAAGGGGTCGGCATCGTGGTCGCCGATGCCGCGCTGCAATACAAGTCCGAAGCCTTCCACGGCGAGACCCTGGCGTTCTCGATGACCCCCGCCGACTTCAACAAGTACGGCTTGGACCTGATGTGGACGGTTGCCGACAAGGCCAGCGGCCGCGAAGTGGCCCGCGGCAAGATGGGCATCCTGTTCTTCGACTACGCCGCCAGGCGCGCCGCCCTCATCCCCCCGGCCTTCAGGGCCAAGATCGGCGCCCCGGAAACCGTCTGAGCGCGCAGCGCTCAGACGTTCACATCCACCTGCTGCATCGTCCCGACGCGGCCGTCCTCGGCCACGTAGACACCGGTGCTGCGCACGGCGCCCAACGCGGCACCATCCTTCAGCGTGAACGGGGTCGCCGTGCGGCCCAGGTACAGCGCCCCGACACCGGCATCGCGCAGGGAGCGCACGCTGCCGCCACCGCTGGCGTCGGGCGTCCACACGCCGAGGCGGTCGAACACCGCGTCGGCCTCGTCGATCCAGCCGCTGGCATCGCCGTCGTACTTGGCCAGATCGGCAAAACCGTCGCCGCTGGCCGGCCCGAAAAGCTGACGGCCGGACGTCACCTTGCCGCTGCCCACCGCGTCGAGTACCAGGAAGCCGCTGCCCTGCCCGAGCAGCGGCATGTCCACCTGCTGACCGTCGCCCATCAGGTCGAAGCTGAAGCGCTGGTTCTCCAGGCTCGCGGCCTCCCCGGCGAAGTTGATCACCAGCGGATCCTTGCTCACCGCATTGCCGGCCCGCAGGCTCACGCTGCTGGTCGTCGTCTCGCTGCGCGCCATCGACAGTGCAACGTTGAAATCGATGCGCTTGCCATCGGCGGTCTGGATCGTGCCACTCGCCTCGAAATGGGTTTCCTCCGACTCGGTACGGGTTTCCGTGCGGTCGTAGGCGATGCCGAATTCGGGTGCCGAAGCCTGCGCCGCAGCCGATGAGACTGCCGTCGCCGTTTGCTGCGCAGTGCTCAGCCCATCGACCGACATCAGGCGGATTCGTTGGCCGGTCAGTTGCTCGATGATGGTCTTGAGCAACGCCAGCTTGGGATCGTTCTTCGTCCCGTCGTCGTCACCCGACCTGGCAACCGTGGCCGAAGCCTGGGCCTGTTCCTGGCGGAGGGCCTGGCGGGCCGCCTGGGACACCACCACGCTGCGCGCGATGCGGCTCTGACCGGCGGCGCCATCCGGCCGACGCCCACCCCACGCCGACAGGCGCTCGTCCACCGCCAGCGTGGCCTGGCTGCGATGGCTGGCTTGCATTTCCATGCTGGATGCGGCGATTTTCATGGCGAACCTCGATACAGACGTGAAGATGCCCTGCTCTACGGCGTCTTGCCCGGCAACTTTACCGCCGCATGAGGGGCCGACAGGCTTTCATGGTCCTCCGCCTGCGGTGGTAATCTGCGCTTACAGAGTCCTGTCGAAGCGCTTACGAAGGGGCTCTAAGATACAAAGCAGGAATCTCTGCCCTTGCCCTCACCCGGCCCATTCCGGGAGCCCATCATGCCCGTCGCCCGTCTGCTCCGCCCCATTGCCTTCGCGGCCGTTCTTTTACCGGCAGCCGCCCAGGCCCAAACCGTGTTGATCGCGGAACCTGTCCAGCTGTTTGCAGGCCCGGCCCCCGACTACCCCATCCTGATGACGCTGGCGCCGGGCATGGAGGCCCGCCTGTTCGGCTGCCTGTCGGACTACCAGTGGTGCGACGTGCAGCTATCCTTCGGGGCCCGCGGCTGGGTCTTCGCCGGCAGCCTGTACTACCCGTGGGGAGGCAGCAGCGTACCGATCCTGCAGTACGGACCGACGCTCGGCATCCCGCTGATCAGCTTCTACATCAGCGACTACTGGGGCGCCCATTACCGCCGCCAACCCTGGTACGGCGAGCGCGACCGCTGGCGTGACCGGCCTCCCCCAGCTGCGCCCATCATGCATCCACCGCGGGCGATGCCTCCGCCGGGAGGCTGGAGCCAGCCTTACCCAGCCCCCCGCTTCGACCGCGATCGGGAGCGCGAACAAGGACGCCGCGACGCCGAGCGTGAGCGGGAAGGCGAGAGGGAACGTAACCGGCCGCCGCGCCAGGAGGCCATGCCCCAACAGCAGCCACCACGCAACGCCATGCCGGCCCCGAATCCCGGATGGAACGGCGGCGGCATGCCGAACACCCCACCCCGCCAGGAACAACACGCGGCACCGCGCCAGGAGCCGCCACGGGCCTTCACACCGCCCCCTGCCCGCCCCGAGCCACAGCGCGAAGCACAACCGCCGCGCCAAGAGCGCGGCACCGGCCACGACCGTGGCCCGCAGCATCAGGAAGGACCGCGGGAAGAACGCCCGGGGAACCGCTAAGCCACTCCTCCGCCCTTGCTCAGTGGACCGTGCAGACCATGCAGGGGTCGAAACTGCGCACCACGTGCTGCACCAGCAAGGGCTGGTCCTCCGGCAGGCCGACCAGGGCCTGCTCCAGCGCCCCGGGAATATCGGCGGCATCCCGCGGCGAGAAGTTCCAGGTCGTCGGCGCGATGATCTGGTAACGGCTGATGTGCCCGCCGCGCAGCGTAACCCAGTGCCCGAGCGCCCCACGGGCCGCCTCCACCAGGCCCACCCCCCGCCCGTCGCCGGGCAGCGCCACCTGAGCGCAGAACGGGCCGTCGTCCACCTCGCGCAGCCAGTTCTCCATCGCCGGCACCACGATGGCCAACTCCAGCAGACGCGCCACCACCCGGCTGAACACATTGCCGCCGCCCTGGGCCACCAGTTCGCGGATCAGCGGATGGCCGGCCACGACCTGGCGGGCCAGCGCACCGCACTCCACCACCTGCTGCTGCCAGCGCGGTGCCTTGCACCACGTGTAGGCACCCGGCTTGTCCTCCACCGGCCGCGTTTCGCCTTCTGACGGGTGGCGCGGCGGCTCATCCTCCAGCCAGGCATGGCTGACGTCCTCCAGCACATCGCCGGGCAGGAAGGGCTGCAGCGCCCCCGCTGGCAGATCCAGCACGCCGCGCGGAAACAGCCAGCCGCCTGCCTCTTTCGGATAGGCGCCATGGCTCAGGAAACGGTCCGTACCCCGACCGTAGCGCGCCAGCTGCAGATCCTCCGCGATCTCCAGGAACAACCGGAAATCGCTGGCCTCCGCCGGCCGGCTGTCCATCCAGCGATGCAGCGCGACCTGGGAATCGAGAGCCGCGATGGCCTCCAGCTTGTCGCCGAACAGCTGCCGCTCCAGCCAGCCGCGAAACTCCCGCAGCGCCGCGAAAACCCGCAGGCGCTCGGCAGCCTGGGGCGCCCGTGCCACGCCGCCCGGCTGCAGCGTCAGCGAGTGGGGCCACTTGCCGGCGAGCAAGCCCATGATCTGCAGGAAGCCCGCCCGTGCCGGCAATGCATCACGCGTCGCCGTGCCGCTGACCGCCTTGAAGCGCGCCTCGGCGGCCGGGAACCAGGCTCGCGCCCGGTAGGCCTCGCGGGCGAAATCCGGCATGAAGAACAGGTAGAAATGGGTGAAATGATCGGCCAGGTTCTCGGCGGCGAGGATCAGGTTGCTCATCCGGCGGCCATTGGGCGTCGGCTGCACCCCGGCCAGGTCAGCCAGCGCGGCTGCGGCAGCGGCCGACTGCGACACCGAACAGATGCCGCAGATGCGCGGCACGATCACCAGCGCGTCCAGCGCCTCGCGGCCGACCAGGATCTGCTCGAAGCCGCGGAACAGCGGCGAATTGACGTAGGCCGCGGCGACCCGCCCGTTCTCCATCTCCAGGCTGACCTCCAGGTCGCCCTCGACGCGGTTGAAGGGCCCCACCGTCACCCGGCTCACCGGCGCACTCCGGCAACGCCCGTAACAGTTTCGGAATGGAGCGGCAAAGGCGGGCAACAACGGAACATGGCGGCCGGAACGGGATGTGGTCTCGACCGAAGGATACAACGCCGCCCCGACTAGCTCCCGATCCGCACGCCGAAGCGGCGCAGACCGGCCCAGCCGGCCAGCCCCAGTCCGAGAACACTGGCCAGCACCGGGCCGACCCAGACGGTGTCCAGCGTCCATGCCTCCACCAGCCACGGCGCCAGCAGCATGGACGCAGCGCCAGCCGCAAACGCCGAGCCGACCACGATCGCCAGCGTATCGCGGCGCAGCCTTACGTGGTCCGCCTTCAGACCAGCCAGCAGGCGGGCGTGCTCGGCCTCCAGCGCGGCCTGCCGGGCGGCCAGGTCGGCCTGCCGGGCGGCCAGGTCGGCCTGCCGGGCGGCCAGGTCGGCCGCCGCATCCTGCAGCATGGCGGCCATCAGTTGCTGGCGGAAGCCGTCGGGCAGCGGCGGCGGCGTCAGCACCCTGCCCAGCGCGCTGTCCAGAGCCTGCAGCGCGCGGGCGTCGGCGCTATCGGAATTCGTCTTGTCCATGCGTCTTCCTTCCTACAGCCACAGCCCCGGTTCATCCAGCCCACGGCGCTGGAACTCGGCGAGCAGCAGCTTGCGCGCCCGGTGCAGATGGGTCTTCACGGTGCCGTCGGGCAAGCCCAGCATCTGCGCCACCTCGGCCACCGAGCGGTCCTCGTAGTAGAACAGCGTCAGGCAGCTGCGGTAGGCCACCGGCAGCGCATCCACCAGGCGTGCGAGCAAGGCCGCCGGCCCTTCACCAACGATGTCCGGCGGCGCGGCCAGGGCCTCCGCCTCGGCCCACACCTCCGGCACGCTGAGGGAGGCATGGTCCGGATCGCGCCGTGCCAGCAGGGACAGGCAGCGGTTGCGGGCGATGGCGTACAACCAGGTGGACGGCGCGGCGCTGCGGCGATCGTAAGTCCCCAGCGCCCGCCACACGCGCAGGAACACGTCCTGGGCGGCATCCCGCGCCTGCGCCTCGTCCCGCAGCAAAGCCATGCACAGGCGATGGACCTTCCCTTCGTAGCGGGCCACCAGCCGTTCGAAAGCCGCAGCACCGTCGCCCTGCTCCAGCCGCGCGACGATGTCCGCATCGCGGCGGGCGGCGTCGGAATCCGGCGGGCTCAGGGAAGGAGGTGGGTTGAGGTCCATGCCGCTTGATACTTCCCGACATGCAAGCCGGTTTCAACCGGGTACAAAAAAATCTGCGGCGGCGGCGAAACCGGCCACTGCCCGGCCAGGTATCAAGGGCATCAACCCACACAGGAATGCACACATGTCCATCGACGACTCCAGCGAACTGGTCGCCATCCTGCGCGCCGCGCTGCCCCTTACCGCCATCGTGCTCGGCATCGGCATCGCCATCCTGGGCACGGCCCTCCGCTACCGCCGGCGCATCCGCATCGCCGAACTGATTCACGCCGAACGCATGGCAGCCATCGCGCAGGGCATGGAACCCCCACCGCTGCCGCCGGAACTGCTGGACGGAGGCGGCGGACGCCGCCGCAGCCGGACTTCCGATGACTACCTGCGGCGCGGAGTGCTGCTGCTCGCCGTCGGCATCGCGATCGCCATCGCGCTGCTGGTCAGCAGCCGCCACCCCGAACGCGCGATCTGGGGGCTGGTGCCTGCGGCAATCGGCGCCGCCAACCTGCTGCTGTACAAACTGGACACCCGGCGCCGCCAGTCCGGCGACAACCTGCCCGCCACGTCACAACACCGCGACGGGCGCTCGCCTGGCTGACGCCGGCACGTCCTACTTCAAGCCGATCTTGCGGATGGCCGGCGCCACCACCGGCGTCTCGGCCACCGCGTTATGGCGTACCCGCGCCGGCGTGGCCGACTTGGACAGGGCCGCCAGCGCGACGAACCAGGCTTTGGGCATGTCCGACGGCAGGCCGATCGGGATGCCCGCCACCTTCGGCGTGCGCGCAAAGGCGTGGCCCGGCGCTTCGAAGCCGGGCTCGGTGCAGCTGATGCACGGGTAGCCGCCGTTGGTGCATGAGCCGACACCGTTCCACGGGCGGATGTTGCAATCGGCGTGGGCCTGGGTGCCCTTGCAGCCCATGTGCTCCATCATGCAACCCAGGTCGCCGGGTTTCTCGGCGCTGGCCTTGAACTCGTAGAACTCGTTGCGCGTGCAGCCGTGGTGCACCAGCTGGTCCGCGTAGAAACGCGGCCGCCCGAGGGCGTCCATGTCGTTTGCGGCGAATTGGCCGAGGGCCAACGCCAGCAGCGTATCCACCACCCAGTCCGGGTGGGTCGGACAGCCCGCTACGTTGATCACCGGCAGGCCGGCGGCCGAGCGGTAATCGACGCCCAGCAGCCCGCCCGGATGCTGGCCGTCGTACTGCAGGCCGATCGCCCCCGCCGGGTTGTTGCCGGCGGCGGTGATCCCGCCATAGGCCGCGCAGGTACCGATGCCCAGCGTGTAGCGGGCGCGGGCGGCCAGCGCGCGCACCCAGGCGATCATCGGCCGGCCGGTGCCGGCCAGCATGTGGAAGCGGCCGCTGCCGTTGGGGCCGGTGAGCAGGGAGCCTTCGACGCACAACAGGTCGAGGGGCTCGCGGCCGGACTCGAAATCGGCGAGCAGCGCACGCACCTCGTCACCGGTCGCCTCCGACAGGGACGGATGCCAGGCCAGCTCGATGCCCGCCGACGCCAGCAGGCCAGGCAGATCCCGCGCACCGGAGCACAGCAACGACATCGTGCAGCCGCCGCAACCACCGGACTGCAGCCACAGCAGCTTCATCGAAGTCTCCCACACGACAGATGCCATAAAACGCGTGGGGGCAAGACAAGGTCAACCACCGTGCGCCCGCATTTCATTCCCCATCCCCCGCCTTGTCGCCACCGTCCAGCCCGAAGCGGGCCAGCTTGGCGCGCAGGCCGACACGGGACAGGCCCAGCTCGTTGGCGGCGCGGGTCTTGTTCCAGCGCAGACGGATCAGGGTCTCCTTCAGCACGCGGGCCTCGAGGGCATCGACGCGCTCCTGCAGCGTGCCGCTGAAGCCGACCGCCTCAAGATCGCCGTCGTAGGGGCTCTCGTCGCGGCCGTCGGCACCGGCCTGCAGCACCCGCGGCGCCAGCAGGTGGGCGCCCAGGCGCGGCTCGGAAGACAGGGCCAGCATGCGCAGGATGGCGTTCTGCAGTTCCCGCACATTGCCCGGCCAGCGGTAGGCGGCCATGCAGTTCAGGGCCTCTTGGGTGAAGCCCTCGCTGTCCTTGCCAAGGGCGTTGCGGCTGGCCTCCAGCAGACGCTCGGCGAGCAGCGGGATGTCCATCGGCCGCTCGCGCAGCGGCGGCACGTGCAGCGGCACGATGGCCAGCCGGTAATACAGATCCTCGCGGAAACGCCCTTCCCGCACCTCGGTTTCCAGGTCCCGGTTGGTGGCGGCGATCACCCGCACGTCCACCGTCACCGGCCGGGTGCTACCGAGCGGGCGGAACTCGCCCTCCTGCAGCACGCGCAGCAGCTTAACCTGGAAGGCCGGCGAGGTCTCGCCGATCTCGTCGAGGAACAGGGTGCCGCCGTCCGCCTGCTGGAACAGGCCGATGCGGTCCTCATAGGCGCCGGTGAACGCGCCGCGCTTGTAGCCGAACAATTCGGCCTCCAGCAGCTGATCGGGCAGCGCCCCGCAGTTCTCGATGACGAAGGCTTTGTCGGCACGGCTGCTCTGGTAGTGAAGCGCCCGCGCGATCATCTCCTTGCCGGTACCGGACTCACCGGAGATCAGCACCGAAAGATCGAAGGGCGCGACCTGGGCGATCAGCTCGCAGACCGGGTTGAGCGGGCTGCCCGGCGCACGGGTCAGCCCGTCGAGGCCGAACTCGCGCTTGACCCGCTCGTACTTCATCTCGACGCGCTTCTTGAGCACCGGCCCGGCGGTGCGCAGCTCCAGGCTGAGGCGCTGGTTCTCGGCCTGCAGGCGGTGCAGCTCGGCAGCGTTGCGGATCGCCATCAGCAGGTGGTCCGGCTGCCAGGGCTTGAGCAGGTACTGGTATATGCCCGCGTCGTTGATGCCGGCGATGATGTCTTCCGAGTCCGTATAGCCGGAGATGATGATGCGCACCACGTCCGGCCACTGCTCACGCACGCGCTTGAGGAAGGCCACGCCGGACTCACCGGGCATGCGCTGGTCGCACAGCAGCACATGGATCACTTCCCGCTCGAGGATGGTGCCGGCCTCTTCCGCCGACGAGGCGGTGAACACCTCGAACTCCTCGTCGAGGGTGCGGCGCAGGGCTTCCTGGGAGCGGACTTCGTCATCCACCACCAGCACCGCCGGCAGGCGGGCGGCGGGTTTGAAGGGGGTATTCATCGGCCGACCTCCCGGTGGCGGGCGAGGTGGCGGGGGGTCCAGGACTGGGGGCTCTTCATCACGAAATGGTAGCGTGCGCCGTGGTAGCTGGGGTCGAAGCCGTAGAAATTGCGGCGCATGTGGGCGAGTTCCTCGTCGCGGTAGGCGGCCAGCGGCTTGGCGGCCTCGTCGGCAGCGCGGCGGGCTTGCTTGGCGGCGAGGCGCTCCGCGTAGTCCGGCGCGTCGGCCAGCGCGGCGGCACGGGCCAGCACCTCGGCCTCGAAGGCCGGCCGGTCGGCACCGAAGCAGGCGTCGATGAGCCCGCCCTCCACCGCCCGTGGCGCACCGAGGGGCAGACGCGCAGCCATGATGGCGCGGGCACCGTCCGCCCCCACCCGCCGCGGCAGCAAGTAGGTCCAGTATTCCGAGCCGTACAGGTTGCCCATGTTCTTGTAGTGCGGGTTGAGGATCACCCCGTCCCGCGCCCAGACGTGGTCGGCGGCCAACGCCAGGAAGCAGCCGCCGGCGCCGGCGTTGCCGCGCAGGGCCGCCACCGTCAGGCGGTCGGTGAGCAGCAGGATGGCGAGGCACACGTCGTCCATCGCGTTGATGTTGTCCCACGACGCATCCGCCGCCGAGCCGCCATCCAGCTGCACGGCCTCGATGCGGTTGAGGTGGATGCCGTTGGACCAAAAGTCCGCCCCGCCCTCCAGCACCAGCACGCGGGTCGGCCGGCTGCGGGCGAAGTCGATGGCGGCGATCAAGCGGCGGCACTGGTCGGTGGCCATCGCTCCGTTATAAAAATCGAAAGACAGGACGCCGACAGTCCCACCCGCCTCTTCGCGGTAGCGCAGTTCGGCACCGTCGTCGGTGGCATCGCGCCACAGTTCGGCGGGTCGCTCGGGCAGGCCGGCGGCCTCGGCAGCGAAGGCGACGGTGGCCGGCAGCTTGATCGCATCCGGCCGATCGCCGCGCTTCACGTGGCCGATCCACACCGCCCCGTCCACGGTGGCGCGCAGCACCGCGCCGTCCCGCCGGGCCAGCAGCGCACCGGGTGTGGCACCGAGTTCGGCCGGCGCCGGATGGGCGTCGAACAGGTGGCAAGGCACGCCGAACAGGCTGTCCGCCACGCCGGGAAAACCGTCCGCCGCGCGCAGGCGGGCGAGGATCTGCGCGCTGCTGTCGCGCTGCCAGTCGATGGCGCGGTCGGCCTGGCGCATCAGCGGCTGCAGGCCGCCCCGCACATCGCCGTCGCCGGGCTGCACGCGGCGCGGCTGCCAGCGGCCGGCACGCCAGTCGTCCACGCGGTCGAGGGCCTCCAGCACGGCGGCCAGTGCCGCTTCGGTCACTTCGTTGCGGTACAGGCTGGACTTCTTGGCCGGCCGCATCGGAAAGGTCGCACTGCCCCACACCGGGCCGGCGTCCATCTCCGCCTCGGCCTGCAGCACGGTGACGCCCCACTCCACCGCGCCGGACTGGATCGCCCAGTCCAGCGCCGACGGGCCACGGTCGCCGACAATGCCGGGATGGACGATCAGGCACAGCTGACGCGACCACAGGGATTCGGAAATGGCGCGCTTGAGGAAGGGCGCCAGCAGCACGTCCGGCTGGAACAGCGCGACCGCCTCCTCGGTGACCGAGTCGGCGATGTCGAACTCCACCGACAGGTCGTGGCCGCGCACCGCCAGCGCCTCGAAGAGGCGCTGGGTCAGGCTGTTGAAACTATGGGTCAGCAGCAGGATGCGCACGATTTACAACACGGCCTCGAAGCCCTCGAACTGCGGCGGCCCCAGGTAGATGTCGCGGCTGCTGCCGGCGCCGGCGTGGGCCTTGCGGAAAGCTTCGGAGCGGGTCCAGGCCTCGAAGGCGGCCGCCGACTCCCACACCGAGTGGGACGCGAACAGCGTGAACTCCGGCGTCGTCGGCCCCTGCAGCAAGTGGAACTCCTTGAAGCCCGGCACCTCGTCCAGGTGCGATTCGCGCTGCTTCCAGATGTCGATGAACTCGGCCTCGCGGCCCGGGGCGATGCGGAAACGGTTCATGGCGATGTACATGGTCGGTCTCTCCTGGTGGGTTAACAAATCCGCGGCAGCTGTTCGCCGGCCAGCCAGTCCACCATGCGGCGGCCTCCGAAGGCGGTTTTCATCTGCACGAAGCGGTGGTCGTCGGCGATCACTTCGCCGACCTTCGCTGCCCGCGCGCCGAGGGGATGGGCACGCAGCGCAGCGAGCAGCCCGTCGACCTGCGCCGCCGGGCAGACGGCAATCAGCTTGCCTTCGTTGGCGATGTTGAGCGGGTCGAGGCCCAGGAACTCACAGGCGGCAGCCACCTGCGGATCCACCGGGATGGCCGCTTCGTCGAGGACGATGCCGACCCCCGACTGCTGGGCGATCTCGTTGAGGGTAGCGGCCAGGCCGCCGCGGGTCGGGTCGCGCAAGAGGCGCAGGTCCGGCGCAGCGTCCATCGCCACGGCGGCAAGGCCGTGCAGCGCGGCGGTGTCGGAGCGGATCGCCGAGTCGAAGGCCAGGTTCTCGCGCTGGGCCATGATCGCCATGCCGTGGTCGCCGAGGGTGCCGGAGACGATCACCGCGTCGCCGGGCCGCGCGTTGGCGCCGGACAGCTCGCGGCCGGCCGGCAGCGCGCCGATACCGGTGGTGGTGATGAAGATGCCGTCGCCCTTCCCTTTCTCGACCACCTTGGTGTCGCCGGTAACCACCGGCACGCCGGCCTCCCTGGCCGCCGCGGCCATGCTCAGCACCACGCGCTGCA
Source organism: Zoogloea sp. GDB6 (assembly GCF_056724105.1). Lineage (NCBI taxonomy): Bacteria > Pseudomonadati > Pseudomonadota > Betaproteobacteria > Rhodocyclales > Zoogloeaceae > Zoogloea > Zoogloea sp. GDB6. The sequence continues at coordinate 4,402,411 of NZ_CM161497.1, forward strand.
GCTCGGCCAGCGGGAAACCCTCTTCGAGCACGAAGCTGGCGGCCAGGTACAGCGGGCGCGCGCCCATCACCGCCACGTCGTTGATGGTGCCGTGCACGCACAGACAGCCAATGTCGCCGCCGGGGAAGAACAGCGGCGACACCACGTGGGCGTCGGTGGCCACCACCAGGCGCTCGCCGGGCGCCGGCGCCGGCAGCACCGCGCCGTCGTCGCCGCGGCGCAGCCATTCGTTGTCGAAGGCGCGGGCGAAGATGTCGCTGATCAGCTGGACCATCGCGCGGCCACCGCCGCCATGGGAGAGGTCCACGCTGCCGTGGCGCAGGTCGAGGGGACGGACGTAGGCTTTTTTCATATCAGGGTTTGAACACGAACAGGTCCGGATGGCTGCGGCGATAGCGGCGCAGGTTGAGGATCAGCGCCGGCACCAGCGAACGCACGCCGAAGGCCAGCGCCTCGTCCACCGTGGCGCGCTGGATGCTGCGGAGGCTGCGAGCGGTCAGCGCCCAGCCGTCCCGATCGAGGGACGACAGCGCGGCCGCCGCATCGGCAGGCAGGTTGCCGAGGGAGTCGGCGATGACGATCAGGTGGCGGATCGCCTCGTCGCGGGTCAGGCGCAGGGAGAACAGGGTCGCGTCATCCACCCCGTCGGTGAGGGTCAGGATCGCGTGGGCGGCATCCTCGACGATGCCGAGCAGGGCGCCGGTCAACATGACCGGCCCCCGCGCGTGGGGAGCTCACAGGGCAGCATGGGCGTGTCGTGTCGTTCGGGGGCCGAGCGGCACGGCACGCGCAGGCGTGCCCGCCGGGTCAGGCCCGGGTCAGTTGGCTCTCGGTCAGGTGTTTGAGGGTGTCGGCCACCGCCTTGGTGTGGCCGGCCGTCTCGGAGGTCTTGCCGCTGAAGGCCTGGATGTCGGTGAGCATGCCGGACAGGTTGGACACGTCGCCGGCCTGGCGCTCGATCTCCTGCGCGACGCGGCCGATCTCACTGGCCAGCGTGGAGATGTCGGTGCCGATCTCGCCGGCGCTGGCGCGGGACTTCTCGGCGAGCTTGCGCACTTCGTCAGCCACCACTGCGAAACCGCGGCCGGCCTCGCCGGCCCGCGCGGCTTCGATCGCCGCGTTCAACGCCAGCAGGTTGGTCTGGTCAGCGATCTGCTGGATCACTTCCACGACGCCCTGGATACGGCCACTGGCCTGGGCCAGCTTGCGCGCGCTGTCGGCGCTGTCGGCAGCCTGGTGGGTCAGCTCGCTGACCGTGCCGCCCGCGGCGTTCACCACCCTCTCCTGCTCGTCGATATGCTCGGACAACGCCCCCACCGAGGAATACAGGTCGCCGGCACAGCTCTCCAGCTGGTGGGCCATCTGGTCGCGGAGGGAATGGGACGACTGCAACGTCTGCCCAAGGCTGTTGAGGCCGTGCACCACCAGCGCGATGTTGTCGTCGAAGTTCGACGGGTCGAGCTGGCTGTCGAAGGCTTCGGCCTGGTAGTCGGCGATCTGCTTGACGATGACCCGCGACAGGCCGGTCAGCTTGGCGCTCTGGCGACGCAGGAAGAAGGCCTTGAACTCCCCGTAGTGGGCGACGAAGTTGTCCACGTAGTCGTCGCGGAAGGGTGTGCCTTCCGGCACGCGGAAGAAGAACACCGCGGTGAGGGTCTGGTTCAGGTTGAGGCCGAGGATCTCGCCGAAGGTCGAGAAGCCCGCCATCTGCTTGCACGGCAGCGCGCTGCCGACGCGGGACAGCTCCTTGTCGTTGTAGAGGCGGCGCAGGATGCAGTCGTTGAGGATGCCGGCCACCGGCGCGCCGGGCTTGCCGGCCATGAAGTTGCGGAAATCCTGCTCCGTGCTCTGTACCAGGCCGGTCCGGCGGACCAGCATGAGCTCCTCACCCGGCGAGATGTCGCAGTAGAAATTAACGCGGCCGGCACGCACGTCCACGTTTACCACCGAGCGGACGAAGATCTCCTTTCCGACCTGGATCGCGAAGGAATAATCGGCCAGCTTGCCTTCCAGTTGGGCCGGGTCGCAGCGGAAGTGGCTGCACAGCGCGTCGATGAAAGGCACGATGCGGCCGTCGGCGGCGATCACCTGGCTGACGTAGCGCTGCTCCAGCGAAGCGCCGATTACCGGGAAGCGCGGACCATCCGGCACGAAGTTCTGGCTCTTCAGCACCCCGAAGCGGGTGCCCTTGGCCACCTTCAGGAAGGCGATCAGCGCGTGGTTCTCCAGGCGGCGATTGCCGTCGTGGATCCAGGTGTTCTTGAAGTCGAACTTGCCGCCGGCCGAGCCACCGACGAACAGGCACGGGAAACGCCCGGAATCGTAGAGCGCCTCCATGAAGAAGGACTCGGACGCCGACAGGCCGTCGAACAGCACATAGGCCAGCGTGTCCCGGTAGTCGATGTCCATGTCCAGGCGCACCGCTTCGATGTTGCGGGCGATACGCGCGAGGCGCTCCTTCACCGGCACCTCGGACTTGCCACGGCGCAGGTCCTCGCAGGCCAGCGGCACGGCCACCACCTGGGCGCGGGCGATCAGCGAGGCGTCGAAGCACTGCAGCACCACCCGGTCCCAGTGCTCGCCGGTGTGGCAGTACAGATTATCGGTCTCGCCACACAGCTCGCCGGCAGTGGAACACAACATCACCGGCACGCCCGGGAAACGGGCGGTCACGGCGCGGGCAACCTGGTCGATATCCACGTGGGGCGACACGTAGCCGCCGACGAAGGTCGGTGCGATGACTGCGGACGCGAGGCGTTGAGCGACCTCGGACGCACGGCATTGCAGGGTCACCACACCCGGGGCCGGCGCTCCCCGCAGACTTTTGAACAGGTTCATCTTCTTGTCTCCTTGCACGGCTTCGAACAGGCCGTATGGCGGCTTATCGGCCGCAGCGAGACGAGATTTAACCCTGTTTTAGGTAATAAATCACTGACCAATAGCGGTCGCCTCAAGCAATTGTTCCCTTTCGGGACAAGGACTTGGCGAAAGCGCTCCATCATGCAGCAACAACCGGAATATCGCGGAAGCGGCCGTAGGTGTAATGGGCCGCGCAAGCCCCTTCGGACGACACCATGCAGGAGCCCATCGGCGTCTCCGGCGTACACACCGTACCGAACAGCTTGCAGTCCAAGGGCGTTTTGACGCCGCGCAGGATGGCCCCGCATTCGCAGGACTTGTGGTCCGGCACGCCTTGGTAACGCAAGCCAAAACGCGCCTCCGCGTCGAAATCGGCGAAGCGCTCGCGGATGCGCAGCGCCGAATAGGGCACCGTTCCCAGCCCGCGCCATTCGAAGTCGCGGCGCAGTTCGAAGATTTCCGACACCAGGGCCTGGGCCTTCAGGTTGCCGTCCTCGCTGACCGCGCGGGAGAACTCGTTCTCCACCTCGGCCCGGCCCTCGTTCACCTGGCGCACCAGCATGCGGATCGCCTGCATCACGTCGAGGGGCTCGAAGCCGGCGATCACCACCGGCTTGCGGTACTCCTCGGCGAAGTGCGCGTACGGGCGGCTGCCGATCACCGTGCTGACGTGGGCCGGCCCGATGAAGCCATCCAGCGGCACCGTGCCCAGCTCGCGCACCTCCGGCGATTCGAGGATCGCAGTGATCGCCGACGGCGTCAGCACGTGGCAGCACAGCACGCTGAAATTCTTCAGGCCCAGCTGGGCCGCCTGGCGGATCACCAGCGCGGTCGGCGGCGTGGTGGTCTCGAAGCCGATCGCGAAGAACACCACCTGCCGCTGGGGCTCCTTCTGCGCCAGCGCCAGCGCGTCCGCCGCCGAATAGATCATGCGGATGTCGGCGCCCCTGGCGCGCGCCCGCAGCATCGACAAGCCGCCGGAGGCCGGCACGCGCAGGGTGTCGCCGTAGGTGCATACGATGACGCCGCGCTCCAGCGCCAGGCCGATGGCCTGGTCGATGCGGCCGATGGGCAGTACGCACACCGGGCAACCGGGGCCGTGGATCATGCGCACCTGGGGCGGCAGCAGATCCGCCACACCGTAGCGGGAGATCGCGTGGGTATGGCCGCCGCAGAACTCCATGAAGGCATAGCGCCGGTCCGGCCGCGCCTCGCGGGCGATGGCCTCGGCGAGGCCGCGGGCGACCTCCCCGTCGCGGAATTCGTCCACGTACTTCATGCGGATGCCGCCTCGCCGGCCACGTCGATGCCGGCTTCCTTCATCAGCGCCAGCGTGCGCTCGGCCTCCTCCGGGTCGAGGCGGGTCAGCGCGTAACCTACGTGGACGATCACGTAGTCGCCGGGCAGCACGTCATCCACCAGTTCAAGGGAAATCGTCTTGCGCACGCCGCCCAGGTCCACCAGGGCCTGGCCGTCGGGCAGGAGTTCGACCACGCGGGTCGGGATTGCGAGACACATGAAATCAGTCCTTCCTGTTGCCGGGCTGCCCTGCCTTCACCACACGCCCCGCGCCAGCTGCGCGCGGGCCACCCAGGCCTGGCCGAGGGCCACACCGCCGTCGCCGGGAGGCGCGTGCTGGGCTTCAAAGACCTTCAGCCCGCGGGCCTGCAGGCGCGCGCGCAGACCGCTGGCGAGCAGGCGGTTGTGCAGGCAGCCGCCGGACAGCGCGACCTGGCGGATGCCGGTGGCGAGGGCCGCATTGCCGAGCCACTGGGCCAGACCGTCGGCCAGCCCGGCGTGGAAGCGGGCCGCACCGCGCGCCGCATCGTCCTCGTCGGCCAGGTGATTGAGCAGCGGATAGAGATTGAGCACCGACAGGCCCGCCTCCGGGCGCTCGTCGATGTAGTAGCTACCGGGCAGCGCCAGGCAGTCGCCGAAGGCCCGTGCCAACGTCTCCAGCAGCATCGCCGCCTGGCCTTCGAAAGTCATCGTGTCGCAGATGCCGAGCAGTCCGACCGCCGCATCGAACCAGCGGCCGAGGCTGGTGGTCGGCGGGCAGCGGGTGCCCTTGTGCAGCATCGCCAGCACCTGCTCCACGGCCTGATCCGGGAAACGCCGGGCCGCCTCATCGCTGCGTCCCAGCGCGTGCAGCACGCCGCAGGCCATGCGCCACGGCTCCCGCGCCGCACGGTCGCCGCCGGGCAGCGGCAGCGGGCTGAGGTGGCCGAGGCGACGGAACTCGGCGCCATCCACGTAAAGCAGCTCGCCGCCCCACGGCATGCCGTCAGTGCCGAGGCCGACGCCGTCGGCGGCCAGACCGAGCACCGGCCCTTCAAGACGATGCTCGGCGCACACCGCGGCCAGGTGGGCGTGATGATGCTGGACGGCGATCGCCGGGATGTCCAGGCGTTCGGCCAGCGCCAGCGCGGCCTGCGTCGAGTAGTAATCGGGATGGGCGTCGTGGGCCACCGCCGCCGGCCGTACCGACAGGATGGACTGCAGGTGGTCGGCCACCTCGTCCAGCGCCGCGCAGGCGGCCGGACTGTCGAGGCCGCCGATGTGCTGGGACAGGAAGGCCTCGCGCCCGCGGGCCAGGCACAGGGTCGCCTTGAGGTGGGCACCGAAGGCCAGCACCGCCGGGCCGTCGTCGGGCAGCGGCAGGGACAGCGGCGTGAAGCCTCGCGCGCGGCGCATGAACTGGATGCCGGCGCCGGCAGCCTCATGGGGTCCGGCGGGCAGATCCGGCCGCAGGCGCAGCACCGAGTCGTCGCAGCGCACGACGATGTCCCGGTCGTGCATCAGCAGCACGTCGGCGATGTCGGCCAGGCGCTCGAAGGCTTCGTCGTTGTCCTTCACCAGCGGCTCCCCGTGGGGGTTGGCGCTGGTCATCACGAGACCCAGCGGCTGCGCGTCGACCAGCCACGCGGTGCCGGCGGGCCGGCCGGCGGCCTCGTGGAAGAGCAGGTAGTGCAGCGGCGTGTAGGGCAGCATCACGCCGACTTCGTCGAGGCCCGGCGCAATGCCCGGGAACATCCGGTCGAAGCCCGGCAGTTTTTCCAGCAGCACGATCGGCCGCTCGGGGCTCTCCAGCGCCGCGGCTTCCGCCTCCGACACCCGCGCCCAGCGCTTCACGCTGACCAGGTTGGCGAACATCAGCGCCAGCGGCTTGTGCGGGCGGCGCTTGCGCACCCGCAAGCGGGTTACCGCGTCGCCGTCGGCGGCATCGCAGGCCAGATGGAAACCGCCCAGGCCCTTCAGCGCGACGATCTCGCCGAGTTGCAGGCGGCGCAGCGTCTCGCTCACCGGGTCGCGGGCCAGTGCGCGCACGCCGTGGGGTTCGTACAGGGTCAGATGGGGGCCGCAGATCGGGCAGGCGTTGGGCTCCGCATGGAAACGCCGGTCGCCCGGAAAGGCGTACTCGGCCTCGCAATGCGGGCACTGCGGGAAGGCCGCCATACTGGTGTTGGCGCGGTCGTAGGGCAGACGGCGGGTGATCGTGTAGCGCGGGCCGCAGTTGGTGCAATTGATGAAGGCATAGCGCCAGCGGCGGTCGTCAGGGTCACACAGTTCGCCGAGGCAGGACGGGCAGATCGCCGTGTCCGGACCGATGGCGGTGGCCACCACACCATCGGCGCTGGGCAGGATCAGGAACTCGGTACGTGCGAGGTCCGGCGCGATGACTTCCGGTTCGATGGAGTCCACTCGCGCCAGCGGCGGCGCTTCGCTGGCCAGGCACTGGGTGAAGGCATCGAGGATGGCTTCACCACCCTGGATCTCGATCTCCACGCCGGCGCCGTCGTTGCGCACCCAGCCGGTCAGGCCGAGCTTCCGGGCGAAGCGGTAGACGAAGGGCCGGAACCCCACACCCTGCACGACGCCGCGCACGCGCAAGCGGCGGGCGACACAGGTCGGGTCGACGATCATCAGCATCGGCGCGTCACCCCTTGGCGGCGAGCCGGGCTTCCAGCTCGGCAATGCGCGCACGCAGCTGATCGACGGTGCGCTGGCGGCCGGCACGGGCCTCGCCGAGGCGGGCATCGATCCAGCCCAGCCAGTCGGCAAAGCCGGCACCGGTGGTAGCGGACACCTGAATCACCTCGAGCGTGGGATTGACCCGCCGCGCGAAGTCGATAGCCTTCTGCACGTCGAAGCTCAGGTAGGGCAGCAGGTCGATCTTGTTCACCAGCATCAGGCGTGCGGCGGCGAACATGTCCGGATACTTGAGGGGCTTGTCCTCCCCTTCGGTCACCGACAGCACCACCACCTTGGCGGCCTCGCCCAGGTCGAAGGCCGCCGGGCAGACCAGATTGCCGACGTTCTCGACGAGCAGCACGCTGTCTTCCTGCGGGCTCAGCTTTTCCAGCGCACGGCCGACCATGTGAGCGTCCAGATGGCAGCCCTTGCCGGTGTTGATCTGCAGCGCCGGTGCGCCGGTGGCGCGGATGCGCTCGGCGTCGAAGCTGGTCTGCTGGTCGCCCTCGACGACGGCGACCGGCACCTTGCTCTTCAATTCTTCAATCGTGCGCACGAGCAGCGTGGTCTTGCCCGAGCCCGGACTGGACACCAGGTTCAGCGCCAGGATGCCCCGGTCGGCCAGCCAGCTGCGGTTGCGCTCGGCGTAACCGTCGTTCTTGGCGAGGATGTTCTGCTCGATCCTGACCATCTGCGCCTGGCTCATGCCCGGCGCGTGGGCGCCGGCCGGACCCTGGCCGTAATGCACGCTGCCGTCGCCGTGGTCGTGGATGTGCTCGCCCTCATGGACGTGATCGTGGCTATGCACGGAGCCGTCGGCATGGCGATGGGAGTGACCGTGGGCAGCGGCGGGCACCCACTGGTAAGGCGAGTGGCCGTGCGCATGCTCGTCCGCGTGGTGATGAGTATGACGGTGCACGGTGCCGTCGGCGTGCACGTGCTCGTGTTCATGCTCGTGATCGAGGGCTTCGCCCTCCAGGCGGTTTTCTCCGGTTCCGCAACCGCACACATTGCACATGTCTCAGACCACCTTCATTCGATTTCCAGTTCCTTGACCCGCATCTCGGTGCCGCCAGTGGCCTGCACCTGGTAGCTGCCGCATTTCGGGCACGGATCGTACAGTGCCGCGACGGGCACCGTCTCGGCGCACTGCATGCACCAGCCGCTGCCCGGCACGCTGTCGATCTGCAGCGCGGCACCGGCGGCAATGCTGTCCTGCATCACCACGTCGAAGCAGAAGCGCAGGCTGTCCGGCTCCACCGACGACAGTTGGCCGATCTCCAGCACCACCGTCTTGACCTTGTGGAAGCCCTGGCTGCACCCGGCATCCTCGACGATCTGGCGGATCCCTTCCGCCAGCGACATTTCATGCATCCGCGATCTCCACTTCATACGCTACGCAGGGGTCGAGCAGCAGCACCGCCCGCTCCACCGCCTCCTGCGCCGCGGCCTGCGTCGGCAGGCTGGCGGGCAGCAGCTTCACAATACCCGTTTCGCTGGCGAAATTGCGATCCGTCGGCGCCTCCACGTGCCAGCCGACGATGCGCCCGCCGTCCAGCCGCAGTTCGTGGCGCAGCGCACCGCGGGCCGTATGGATCCACGCTTCGCCGTGCCCGGCCGCCGGCCGGCCGGTGCTGCCGTAGGGATAGACGTCGTCCGCCGTCAGGGACTCCTGCGCCGCATGCACTGCCGCCAGACGGGCCTGAAGCCCCGTACGAAGAGCCAGCGCGCCGTCTGCATCCAGCTGATCGAAGCCCTGGTCGAGCACCCCGCCGCCACCGCCCAGCGTCTCGTCCAGCACCCGCGCAGTGGCCGCCACCAGCGCCGAACGCCCCTGGCCGCGCACGTTGCGCCAGGCCGCAAAGGCGGCAGTCTGCGGCGCCACGCCGAAGCGCCGCGGCCAGTCGAGCAGCAGGCGCCACAGGTGTTCGTGCAGGCACTCGGCCCACAGCAGCCAGCTTTCCGCCGGCTCCTCGGTGGCCCACCCGGCAGCCAGCAGGGCCAGGCGCCCCGCTTCCCGCTGGGCCTGGGCGCACAGGCTGTAGTACAGCGGCACGCGGCTCAGCGCCTCTTCCGGCGTCAGCCCGACCAGGGCCTTGGCGACCGGCGGCCGCAGCAGATTGACCCGCCAGTCGTGCAGACAGCCATCCGCCCAGCGCGCACTGATGCGCAGCCCGCCGGCAAGGGGTCCATTCATCATCGGCGACGCTCCCTTCTCACGCTACCGACGCGCTGCCGCGCCCGAACAGCCAGCGCCGGCGCGACACCGGCTCGGACATCTGCGTCTCCACAGGGGCCTCCAGCGGCGGGCGCAGCAGCGCCAGCAAGGCCGCCTGGGCCGTCGCGCAGGCGGCCTCCATCGAATCGAACTCCAGCGCCGGCGAGAACAGCGAACACATCTGGAAGGGTCCGAAGCCGACGTCTTCGGCGTGGATGAACTCATAATCCCCGCTCGGGAAGCGCCTGTGCTGCTTGGACAGCGCAGGCGCCGCCTGCCACGGGGCACTGCCGGGCAGCAGCAGCAGGTTGATCGCCCACGGCATCACCAGCGCGCCCACGCGGACACCTTCCCACTCCGCCAGCCCCAGCAGCCGCACGGACAGCAAGGGATTGCACAGCGGCACGTCGGCCATCGCCCCGGCGGCGACGCCGCGGTAACAGGCCTCGACGCGCTCGACCAGTTCGGCGGCGGCCAGCGGATCAGCCATCCTTCAGCACCATGAACTTGTGCTGCGGGGCGTCACAGGTGGGGCAGCGCCAGTGCTCCGGCAACCGCGAGAACGGTGTGCCGGGCGGAATACCCCAGTGCTCGTCGCCTTCGGCCGGATCGTACACCGACCAGCAGATGCCGCATTCCAGCTTGTCGGTGTCGGCCAGCTTGGCGCCGTCGCCGAGAAAGGAGCCTTCGAACATGCTCAGCCCTCTTTCAGCATCTGGATGTATTCGCCGAGGCGCTCGATGGAATCCGCATAATCCTCGGCAGCGGCCAGCACCACTTCGGGCATGTCCACCACCTCGATGGTGTTGAGGATCAGGCTGTCCATGCTGTTGAAATACTGCACCCACCACACGTTGGCGAGCCGCGTGCTGGTGACCCGGCAGTTGCCGTAGCCCCGCGACAGGATCGACACCTCACGGTGGCCGAGAGCGCCATACAGGTAGTCCAGATCCGTCTCGGTGACCGGCAGCAGGGTCAGGTTGATCACGTGGGCCGGTTTGCCGAACTGGTGGCGGGCGGCCTGTTGCTGGACTTCGGCGAGCAACGCCTCGCCGTTCATCATGTTGGGCAGCAGCGGCGGCAGGCTCAGCTCGGGCAGCGTGGTGGCGCGCATCGCCGCGTACAGTTCCACCGGCACCGGAGCGGCGACGAGGCGGTCGGCAACGATCCGACCGCCCTCGCCTTCCTCCAGCACGCGCCACAGCGCGGCAAAGGCGGTTTCCTGCACGCGCACCCGGCTCGGCGCCAGCGTGAAGGCGGACACCTCGCCAAAACCGAGGGACTGGGTCAGCACCTCGCGGACGCCGGCCGACTCGTCGTCGAGCAGCGCCGTCGCCGGCTGGGCGGCGTCGATAGACTGGACGCGCATCGTCGCCAACAGGCCTTCGAGCACCTCCGCCGCCCGCGCGATGTCGGCGGCGCTGGCGGCCTCCGGCAGGCGCGGCGCCTGGAAGGTGTTCATGCCGCTCGGCATGGCCAGGTAGTCGGGTGCCTCGTCGGTCTGCGAACCGGGGCCGACGGGCACGACGGGAATCGGGAAAGGTTTCATGAACAGCTCCTGGCGTCCTGGACGGCAACGGAAATCGGGGGACGGCTGGGGGCGGCGGCGGCCAGGGCCTGCAACTCGCCGACGAAAGGCCCCCAATCGAGGATGCCGCTGAAGGCCCCCAGGTAGGCGCCGTCGCGCAGCACGACGACGGTCGGGAAACGGCTGGCACCGAAGCGCTTAGCCAGCAGCGGGCTGGTCTGCGCATCGGCGGCGAAGCGCCGCGCCGGCAGCCCGAGAGCCTGCAGCGCCTCGGGCAGCACGACGATGACATCAAGGGATTCGGGGCTGCGCTGGGGGTCGTCGGTCAGCAGCAGCACGGCCAGCCCTGCGCCGGCGTCGAAGGCGGCCGCGTCGGCGACGCGCTCGAAACCGTGGCGCTCGGCCAGGCGCTTGAGGGCCCCCTCCAGCTTGTCGAGGGACGACTGGGGCGGCGCGAATTGAACGCTCATGAAAGATCCTTCAAGTGATCGGGCAGGCTCGGCTCGCGGTCGACCAGGTCGGCAAACAGCGCGTCGATGCGCGCATGGTCGCCGGCCATTGCCGCATCGAGGGCAGCCAGCGCGTTGTTGATGGCCGCGGCCCGGTCGGCGTCGATCACCTCCCGCGCGGCGCCGAGAAAGGTCAACAGCCAGGTACCGGGCGGCTGTTCGCCGACCAAGGACAGGTCGATCTGCTGCTCGCCGCCCGACCCGTCGCAGCGGGCCATCCAGCCGGCGGATTCGATGACGCGATACGGTACGCCGAGGCACACGGCTCAGCCCTCCTGCAGGAAGCGCGCATCGCCGAAGCGGCAAGCCTCCTGCTCGCTGGGGCGGCCGGACTCGTAATTGGCCATTTCCAGGCTGCCTTCGTTGAGGCGCGGCCCGGCGCCTTCGCGCGGGGCCAGCGGCGCGCCCCAGCGGGCCAGCCATTCGCCGGCCACCGCCAGCGCCGGCTCGATCTGCGCCTTCACCGCATCGCGCAGGCTTCCGCCAAAGTCTTCCAGCTCCACCGGCTGGCAACCGATCAGCACCAATTCTTCGGGCAGGCGACCGAGCAGTTCGGCGGACGCCAGCACCTCCTGGAAACCAGTCTGGTGCAGGCTCATCTTCTTCGCACCCATGAAGCGCGGCACCTCGCTGCCGGTCACGACGCGCAGGGTGCCCGATGGATCGCCGTAATCCACGGCATCGAAGACCAGCAGGCGCTGCGCCTCCTCCACATAAGGCAACAGGTACAAGCCCTGAGTACCGCCATCCATCGCGGTGACGTTGTCCGGCAGCGCATAGCGTTCGGCCAACGCCTCCACGCAGCGCACACCAAAACCTTCGTCGGCCCACAGGAGATTGCCGATACCCAAAACGAGAATTCGCGGCACGGAAGTCATGAACACGCCTTTGTAACGGGATAGGTTACACAATCAAGATCCGTGCCGCCTTTGCCCGCAGGACGGCGAGCGGATAAATGACCGGCTCCAAAGGCTCGCAACCCTCGGCTCGACCGGGCAATCGGGCATCGCAAAACAAAAACGAAAAATAATCTTCCACAAAGGCACAGAACAGAAATCTCTCTTTCCACCAAAAAGCACTGCCAGACAAGCACAAAGGCATATATCGAATCCACGGGCGGGCTGTTCAATTTCACGTCCATTTACATTTATATTTCATCGACATAACCCGAAACAACACGAGCGGGAATTTTTCGCATTGCAACGGAATTTGCCCTGCACACCCGAACGGAGTGGTTTATTGTCTTGAGCCTATGAGAAAGATCCTGCCCGCCCTCACTGCCCTCGCTCTCCTGACCGCGGCGCCATTGGTCCGATCTGCCGAGGACGCCCCGCTCAAGTCAGCGACGCCCCCCAAACCCGCGACCACCTCCGAGGCCGAGAGCGCTATTCCGTCCACGCCTCGCAAGATCACCCGCTGGGAAGACACCGGAATGAAACCGGCGGAAGCCCGGGAATGGGAGAGTTATTCGTTCAAGCCCCACGAGGCGCTCGAATGGAAAAACGCCGACTTTGCTCCCGTGGTGGCGCGCACCTGGTCCGACAAAGGCTTCGACCCTGACGAAGCAGCTGAATGGCGCGAGACGACCAAGAACAACCACACGCTGATGGCGGAACTCGATCAGTCCGACCCCGTCCAGTGGAAGCGCGAAGGCTTCACCCCGCGTGATCGCCTGGCCTGGCTGGATGCAGGCTTTGGCTTCGAGGATGCGGTCACCCTGACCCGCGCCGGCATGTCACCTACCGACGCAGCCTGGCACGGCCACGAAAAGCTGAAGGAGCTCAGAAAGCAGGACGCCCCGGCGAAGGCTGACGCTCAGCATCAGGACGCCCTTTCCCCATCCTGGACATTGTCTGATCTGAAGCAGCTCTACGGGACGCTCCGCCCACACCTGGAGCTTGGGCTCATCATTGCTCTAACGATAGTGTCCTTCGGACTGGCCCTCTATCTGCGCTGGATCCGTAGATCGAATGCCGCTGAACGCCGGCAGAATGCCCCCGATAGCACAACGCCGGACACGGACCCGGAAAGCCCTGGCCATCGGTCGCATAAAAAGAAGAAGGCCGCTGCCCGCCTCACCGCCAAGCTCGAGGAAGATCGCCACCACCCGGCTCGCCGGACCACCTTCTGGACACCGACAACCCCGACCTGCGTCCATTGCAACAGCACAAACGTCCGCATGTCGCGAATCAATCCACGCCGGATCGCGGGCATCACATTCAGCGAGTATTTCCGCTGTCGCGAGTGTGGGCGTCATTTCTCCAATGTGAGTTATGCGCCGCTGGCTGCAGCCGGAATCACCATAATCATGCTCTTGACATTCAGCACGGCCGGCTTCATCCACCTGATGTCGCAGCTCCCGTAACGCTGCCCTGGCTGCCAGTCACAGCCCGGCATTCCCGATACAGATCCCACTGCAGCTGCAGCCCCAGCCAGAAAGCCGGCTCCAGTTGGAACAGCAGCGCCAGCCGCACCGCCGTATCCGGCGTCACGGCACGCTTGCCGCGCACCAGCTCATTGACCCGGCGCCGGGAGATTCCCAGCGCCTTCGCCAGCGCATCCTGGGTGATGCCCAACGGCACCAGGAAACGACTCTCCAGAAACAAGCCCGGATGCAGCGGACGCCGCCCCGGGCGTAGACGCAGAAAGGCCGGAACGCCCTGTTGCCAGGGACGGTCCGGCCCGGGGAGGGAGACCTTGCGGGTCATTGCGCGAGGGTGCGCAACACTCAATCCTTGAACATCCGCCAGCCCGAGATCATCGTCGAGATCAGGCTCTGGCGGCTCATGATGTCCTCGCGGATCGCCGCGTAGATGTGCACGACAGCGAAGCTCATCATGATCCACATGCCCAGCCGGTGCAGGCTGTGGGTCTGCATCGAGCCGCCGAGCAGCGGGATCACCCAGCCGAACAGGCGGTCGGCCCAGGAACCCAGACCCAACCCTTCGCCGTATAGCGCAAAGCCGGTGCACAGCATGCCGAAGGCCAGCACGGTGAAGAAGAAGAACATCATCAGCTGGGCCATCGGGTTGTGGCCGACGTATTTCTTCGGCTGCTTCTCAAGGAACAGATACCAGCGCAGCTCAAAGAACACCTCGCTCCACCAGTGGCCGTTGAAGATCGGCAGCTTGAAGATCTGGCGCGAATGGTGGTTACCGACGAAGGCCCAATACACCCGCCCGGCCAGCCCTACCGCGAAGATGTAGGCCGCGGCGAAATGGGCAAAGCGGATGTAACCGAGCAGGAAGTTGTCGGACGCCTCGCCCGGCATCGTCGGCAGCGGCTTGCCGATGAAATAACCGCTGACCGCCAGCACCACCATCGCCAGCGCGTTGATCCAGTGCCACAGACGCACCGGGGCCTCATACACGTAGATCGAGCGTACCTGCCGGCCGTGCCTTTCGGCCTCCAGCATGTCCTGTTGTGACAGCATGATCAGCTCCTTAACGGACCTTGACTGACGCCATTTCCTGTCCGTCCGGCGCCATCACGTGGGTGGAGCAGGCCAGGCAGGGATCGAAGGAATGCAGCGTGCGCAGGATCTCCAGCGGCTCGTCGGGCTTGGCCACCGGGGTGTTCATCAGCGAAGCCTCGAAGGCGCCGATCTGACCCTTGTCGTCGCGCGGACCGCCGTTCCAGGTGGTCGGCACCACGGCCTGGTAGTTGTCGATGCGGCCGTCCTTGATCTTGATCCAGTGCCCCAGCGCGCCACGCGGCGCCTCGGTGAAGCCGGCGCCCTTGGTCTCGGCCGGCCACTTGCTGGGCTCCCACTTGTCGATGTTGGCCGTGTTGAGGTCGCCGGCCTTCAGGTTGGCGATCAGCTTGTCGAAGAAGTAGCGCGACTTGTGGGCCGCCCACGATGCCTCCAGGCCCCGCGCCGCGGTGCGGCCGAGGGTCGAGAAGATCGCCTGCAGCGGCAGGCCCAGATCGGACAGCAGCTTGTCGACAGGCTCCTTGAACTCCGGGTTCTTCTGTACGTAGCCGATCACGTAGCGGGCCAGCGGGCCGACCTCCATCGCGTTGCCGCGCCAGCGCGGCGCCTTGATCCACGAGTACTTGCCGGCTTCGTCGAGGCTCTCGATCCGGGTCTTGGTGCCCTTGGTGTTCTTGCCGAGCTCGAAGTGCGGCTCGGTGATGCCGTCGAAGGGATGCAGGCCCTTGGACTCGTCGGCGTACTTGTACCAGCTGTGGGCGACGAATTCCTGGATCTGCTCCGGATCCTTCAGGTCCACCTCGTGGATCTTGGTCAGGTCGCCGCCGATGATCGCGCCGCGCGGCAGCAGCAGGCTGGAGGCGGAGTAATCGTTGGCCTTGTCGGGGATGTCGCCGTAGGACAGCAGCGCCTGGGACGAAATGCCGCCGCCGTAGGTCCAGTCCTTGTAGAAGCTGGCGATGGCCTTCAGGTCGGGGATGTAGACGTTGTCGATGAAGTCGATGCAGCGGTCGATGATGGAGCTGACCAGGTTCAGGCGCTCCATGTTGATCGCTCCGACCGCACCGGTGCCTTCGAGATTGATCGCGCAGGGCACACCGCCAACCAGCCAGTTCGGGTGCGGATTCTTACCGCCGAAGATGGTATGAACCTTGACGATGTCCTTCTGGAAATCCAGCGCTTCCAGATAGTGGGTGACCGCCATCAGGTTGGCTTCCGGCGGCAGCTTGTAGGCCGGATTGCCCCAGTAGCCGTTCATGAAGGGACCGAGCTGGCCGGATTCGACGAACTTTTTCAGGCGGTTCTGCACGTCGCGGAAATACCCCGGCGAAGACAACGGCCAGCTGGAAATGCTCTGGGCAAGCTCGGAGGTCTTCTTCGGATCGGCCTTCAGCGCCGACACCACATCCACCCAGTCCAGCGCGTGCAGGTGGTAGAAATGCACCAGGTGGTCGTGGATGTACAGGTTGAGCTGCATCAGGTTGCGGATGATGTTGGCGTTCTCCGGGATCTGGATCGCCAAGGCATCTTCCACCGCGCGTACCGAGGTCAGCGCGTGGGTACCGGTACACACGCCGCAGATGCGCTCGGTGAAGGCCCACGCATCGCGCGGGTCGCGGCCCTTCAGGATGACCTCCAACCCGCGCCACATGGTGCCGGTGGACACCGCGTTGCGGATCACGTTCTTGTCGTCGATGTTCACCTCGACGCGCATGTGGCCCTCGATCCGGCACACCGGATCGACCACCACGCGCTTGCCGGAGTTATCGAGCTTGAAGCCCTGGGTTTCAAGCACAGTCATTATTTATCTCCCGAATTCTGATTGTCGCCCTGCTTGTCGCTGCGGGCCCGCGCCAGCGCCGTCACCGCGGCATGGGCGGCAACCGCCGCGCCGACCACGCCGGCCGCCGTGCCGCCGACCTTGTCGGCATTGCCTTCGATGGCGAACTGCTTGATGTCGGTGACGCGATCGTAGAAGCTGCCCTTGTCCCAGAAGCCGTCTTCCGAGCAGCCGATGCAGCCGTGACCGGACTGCACCGGCCAGCTGACGCCGCCGTTCCAGCGCATCGACGAGCAGGCGTTGTAGGTGGTCGGGCCCTTGCAGCCCATCTTGTAGAGGCAATAGCCCTTGCGCGCCGCGTCGTCGTCCCAGTTCTCGACGAACTGGCCGGCGTCGAAGTGCGGGCGGCGGTAGCACTTGTCGTGGATGCGCTGGCCGTAGAACATCTTCGGGCGGCCCTGGCGGTCCAGCTCGGGAATCTTGTCGAAGGTCAGCATGTAGGTGACCACGCCGGTCATCACTTCGGCGATCGGCGGGCAGCCGGGCACGCGCACGATGGGCTTGTCGGTGATCACCTTATGCACCGGCGTTGCGCGGGTCGGGTTCGGCTTGGCGGCCTGCACACAGCCGTAGGAGGCACAGGCGCCCCAACTGATGATGGCCTTGGCATCGGCACAGGTTTCCTTCAGCACTTCCACGAAGGGACGACCTCCGTGGATGCAGAACATGCCGTCCTCGTTGAGCGGCGGATTGCCTTCGACGGCGACGATGTAGTTGCCCTTGTACTTCTTCTTGACCTCTTCGATGATCGCCTCGGCCTGGTGGCCGGCGGCCGCCATCAGCGTGTCGTCGTAATCGAGGGACAGCATCGACAGCACCACGTCCTTGGTCAGCGGATGGGCCGAGCGGATGAAGGACTCCGAGCAGCAGGTGCACTCCAGACCGTGCAGCCAGATCACCGGCGTGCGCGGCTTGTTTTCCAGCGCGTGGGCAATCTTCGGCACAAAGGCGCTGCCGAGGCCCAGCGAGGTGGCCGTCAGGCTGCAGAATTTCATGAAGCTGCGGCGCGTGATGCCTTGCCGCCGCAGCACTTCGTAGAACGTTTCAGTCATGGATACCAACCCCCTGGTGGAACATCGGGCCCGGATATGTTCTGATCTATCGCGACGCAAGCGGGCCGGCACGGTCGCACATGGCGAGAGGGGATTTAACAAAAAGCGTGCCCAATTTTGGCAGGCCGTAAAAACCCTTATCCGACAAGGCCTTATTGTTTTACGACGGGCTGCCGCACCGACCGCGCCGGGAGACTGGTAATCGACTGACCGGTCAAACGGAAACCAGACATCCAGTCCGACACAAACCCAACGACATAAACCCGAGTTTTCCGATACCCATGATGAGCGACCTTTCCATCCAGGCCGTCGACTTCGACGACGAAGCCCAGCGCGACGATTTCCTCGACTTGCTCGACCACTACATGCGCGGCCCCACCGGCAGCGGCCAGGCCATGGGCGACGAATTGCGCGCACGCCTGCCGGACGAGCTGCGCCGCCGCCCAACCGTGCTGAGCTTCATCGCCTACTGGAACAAGAAGGGGGAGCGGCAGGCCGCCGGGCTGATCAACTGCGTGGAGGGCTTCTCCACCTTCGCCGGCAAACCGCTGTTGAATGTGCACGACATCATCGTGCATGAGGACTTCCGCCGCCGCGGCATCGCCACGGCCTTGCTGGCCCACGCCGAGCAGGTGGCACGGCAGCGGGACTGCTGCAAGCTGACCCTCGAGGTGCTCGAAGGCAATGCCGGCGCCCGCCAGGCCTACCTGAACAGCGGCTTCGCGGGCTACCAGCTCGACCCGGCCATGGGCCAGGCCTTGTTCATGGAAAAAAAGCTCTAGCCGAGACGGAAACGACGCACGCTCTCTTCGAGATCAACCGCGACACGGGCCAGCGCCTCGACTTCACGCAGCGTCTCGACACTGGCCTGGTGGTTCTCGTCGCCCATACGACTGATGCCATTGATCTGCTCCGACAGCGCGTCGCAGGCACGATGCTGCTCATGCATCGCGGTGCTGATCGATGCCACCAGATCGTGCACTTGTCCCACGATCCTCCCGAGCTCGGCAATCGCGTCCTTCGCAGTGCTCACCTTATCGACGCTACTGCCCGCCATCGCCACCGTCTCCGAGACGCTCTCGACAGCACCACGGCTGCTCTCCTGAAGACGGGAAATCATGGATGCGATTTCCTGCGTGGCAGCCCCGGTCCGCTCCGACAGCTTGCGCACCTCGTCGGCAACGACCGCAAACCCCCGCCCTTGCTCGCCCGCCCGGGCAGCCTCAATCGCGGCATTCAGGGCCAGCAGGTTGGTCTGATCCGCAATCTCCTTGATGGCCGTGACAATCTGCGAGATTTCATCGGACTGCCCTCCCAGCTGCTCGATGATCTTCGAAGAGGCCTGCATCCTGCCGGCCATTTCTCCGATCACCGCTTCAACATCCGCGATACGGGCAATCGTACGCTGAGCACCCTCGGTACTTGCGCTGGCCAGGCGACCGGCCTCGGCTGCGCCCTGGTCCACATCACCGATACTGTGCGCCAGGGTACCGATGGCGTTGGCCATGGCCACCGACGCGTCATTCTGGGCGCGGGACACGCGGGTCACGGCATCCGAATTTCCCCGCACCACATCCACGGTGTTGCTCAAGCGTCCGGCGGTATCCCGCACCTTTCCAATTTCCGCCGACAGGTTAACCTGCATGTTCTGCATGGCAGCAAGCAGGCTGGAGCCATCCTCCCCCGGCGAGAGCGGTACTCTTTCGGACAGGTCTCCATGGGCAATGCGCCGCACCACCGTCACAGCGACAGCCGGCTCGCCACCGAGTTGCCGCAAAAGCCCTCGACTGATCCAGGCAGTGGCCGCCAAACTGAACAGCAGCAAAACCGTTCCCAGTGCAAAAGCCTTCGCCCGCGCACTCTTATACCCGTCATCGAGAATCTGACGGGTTTCCTGGGCGCGCGTTCGAGCGTCCTCGCGAGCCTTCAGCAAGCCTTCCCGCAAGACCCGCCAACGCGGCGTTTCATCGCCAACCAGATAAGCCTTGGCAGCCTCCAGCTCTCCGCGCTTGACACGCCCCAGCACCTCATCCCGCAGTGGATGCCAGGCCTCGGCCGCAGCCACGATCTCCCGGCTACTCGCCATTCCATCCGCCCTGGCAATAGCTTGCATCGCTTCGTCGAATTGCGCCCGGGCCTTGTTGTAATTCGCATAGCCCTTTTCATTGGCTGGATCGAGAAGGATGTTGCGTAGCGCCTGACCGATCTGGAGCCCCTGAGAATAGGCGTCTCCGAGGTTACGTTCGAGGGCGAGATCGGAGTCGAGAAAACGGGTGATTCGCTCCTGATTCCAGTCCATCTGCAGAAGCAGCGCGCCAACGGTGGCAATAAACAGGAGTCCGTTCAGGAGAAGAAGCAGAAAAAGACGGGTTTTGATGGGCAGTCGGGCGAACATGATCCGTGAGGCGATTCAGCAGAACCGCCAGAAAAACGAGGAATATCACTTTATCGACATATTCCCATTTATTCTTGACGGTCCGATACACCACGTCACACAGGTAATTCAGCCCAGTTCCGGCGGCACCCATTCCATTTCGTGCGAAAACAGGCCGACGCTGCTCACCGCCGTCGTCTCCACGCAATTCCACCACATGGTCACCCAGGCACGGCCCTCCTCGTCGATCTTCTCCACCTCGGAGATCGCCCCGACCATGAACATGATCATGTCCAGTTCGTCCTCGTCCATGTCCGGATCCGGCGAAACGGACAGGATCCGCACA
This sequence comes from Zoogloea sp. GDB6, assembly GCF_056724105.1. Classification (NCBI taxonomy): domain Bacteria; kingdom Pseudomonadati; phylum Pseudomonadota; class Betaproteobacteria; order Rhodocyclales; family Zoogloeaceae; genus Zoogloea; species Zoogloea sp. GDB6. The sequence goes on from NZ_CM161497.1 coordinate 4,422,542, forward strand.
TGCTCGCCCACGGTGACCGCCCGGCCGTTCCTGTCCTTCACGCTAACTCTTGCATCCATGTGGGTCTCCCGCTGTCGCATTGTCGAAGACCGCCGCAATCCGGCGGTGTCGAACAAGGCTTAGCAAACTTCGAACCACGCCCTCTCAGGCCCGGATAGCCCCCCTCGGCACGGCATTCCGCCCCCCTTGACGCCCCCGGCTTGTCGGGAAGGCGACATCCCGCCGCCGCAATCCCGCCACGCAGGACGCGGGCTTTGTCGCTGAAACGACACTTCGCCAGCCCCCGAACGGGCTCTGGCATCCAGCAACTTCCGCTTTGCCGACAAGCACTTGAACGGCACACCGGACGCCCCCCCGGGAGCTGGCACTGTATCTGCTGTTACTTGGGGAAACATCACAAGTGAGCGGAGTCCCCCCATGGAAAAACCCGAAAAGATCACCCGCGAGGCAGCCCTCCGGGTGGCCCTTGCCGCGCGGGCCATGCCCAATATCGGCCTGACCCGCCTGATCGAAGTGCTGCAGGAATGCCTCGGCGACAGCATCGACACCGAGACCCTGCGCAACATCACCGTCACCCACCTGAAGACCGGCTTCGGCAGCCTCGACGGCGAAGAGGACGGCGAAGACATCGGCATCGGCCTGGAAGCCATGAAGCTGGCGGTGCGCATTCTGTGGGGCGACGCCGATGACGACGAGGGCCTGCCGCCGCTCGAACCCTACAACGAAGGCGACATGCCGGGCTCGGTGCGCGTCGCCATCGCCTCCGACTTCGGCTTGGCGCTCAACGGGCACTTCGGCTCCTGTCTGCGCTTCCTGGTCTACCAGGTGTCGCCCACCGAGAGCCGCCTGATCGATGTGCGCCACACGGCCGAGGCCGATTTCGCGCCAGACAAGAACCTGTTCCGCGCCCAGCTCATCGGCGACTGCCACGTGGTGTACGTGGTGTCGGTCGGCGGCCCGGCGGCGGCCAAGATCATCCGCGCCGACATTTACCCGATCAAGCTGGCGGAAGGCGGCACTGCGGACGAGGTGATCGCCAAGTTCCAGCACGCCATGGAGAACTCGCCACCCCCCTGGCTACTGAAGATCCTCGGCGTCGCAGCCGAGAACCGGCTGCGCAACTACGGCGCCAACCGGGCTGCCGACGACGTGCACGCGGACTGAAACCCTCCCGGGAGGACATGCCATGGCCAAGCCGAAACCCGACCACTTCGAGGCCACCGCCGCATTGATCAGCAATGCCGTCGGCACCGCCCGCGTCTTTGGCGAGAACCCGCGCATCACGCGGCTGGTGGCCAGCAGCATCGGCCGCTTCGCCGCCGAGCTGGACAATATGCCGGAGGCCGTCCCCGCCGGCGCCCAGCTGATCCGCTACGCCCTCGCCCAGATCAGCGAGCAGGACGCGCTGTTCGTGCCGAAGCTGCACGCGTCGCTGGAAGAGCTGGCGCGCTGATAAATAAACACAAAGCCCGGCCGGAGCCGGGCTTTGTTCGATCACGCCGCAGTGAAACTCAGCGCTGGATCTGCGTCACATCACGCACCGCACCGGTATCGGCGCTGGTGGTGAGCGCTGCGTAGGCCTGCAGTGCAGCACTCACGTGGCGGACGCGGTTCGCCGGCTTCCAGCCGCGGGCATCCTGGGCAGCGCGGCGGGCTGCCAGCACTTCGTCGGACACCGCCAGGTTGATGCGGCGGTTGGGGATGTCGATCTCGATGGTGTCGCCCTCCTCCACCAGGCCGATCGCGCCGCCGCAGGCCGCTTCCGGCGAGGCATGGCCGATGGACAGGCCGGAGGTGCCACCCGAGAAACGCCCGTCGGTGAGCAGCGCACAGCTCTTGCCGAGGCCCTTCGACTTCAGGTAACTGGTCGGGTAGAGCATCTCCTGCATACCGGGGCCACCCTTCGGGCCTTCGTAGCGGATCACCACCACGTCGCCAGCGACGATCTGGTCGCCGAGGATGCCGGCCACCGCGTCTTCCTGGCTCTCGAACACGCGGGCACGGCCGGTGAACTGCCAGATCGACTCATCGACGCCGGCGGTCTTCACGATGCAGCCCTTTTCGGCGATGTTGCCGTACAGCACGGCGAGGCCACCGTCCTGGCTGAAGGCGTGCGCCTTGTCACGGATCACGCCGTGGCTGCGATCCAGATCCAGCTCGTTCCAGCGACGGTCCTGGCTGAAGGCAACCTGGGTCGGCACGCCGCCCGGTGCGGCCTTGTAGAAGTTGAACACGCCGCCGTCGTGGGCCTTCATCACGTCCCAGGTCGCCAGCGCCTCGCCGAGGGTCTTGGCGTGGACTGTGGGCAGGTCGGTGTGCAGCAGGCCGGCGCGGTTCAGCTCGCCGAGGATGCCCATGATGCCACCGGCGCGGTGCACGTCCTCGATGTGCACGTCAGCCACCGCCGGTGCCACCTTGCACAGGCAGGGCACGTGGCGGGAGATGCGGTCGATGTCCTGCATCGTGAAGTCCACACCGGCTTCCTTGGCGGCGGCCAGCAGATGCAGCACGGTGTTGGTGGAACCGCCCATCGCCACGTCGAGGCTGATGGCGTTCTCGAAGGCCTTGAAGCTGGCGATGGAGCGCGGCAGCACGGATTCGTCGTCCTGCTCGTAGTAGCGGCGGGCCATGCCGACGATGGTGCGGCCGGCGCGCAGGAACAGCTGCTCGCGGTCGGCATGGGTGGCGACCACGGTGCCATTGCCGGGCAGGGACAGGCCCAGAGCCTCGGTCAGGCAGTTCATGGAGTTGGCGGTAAACATGCCGGAGCAGGAACCGCAGGTCGGACAGGCGGACCGCTCGACGGCGTCCACTTCCTCGTCGGAACAGCTGCTGTCGGCAGCCTTGACCATCGCATCGACCAGGTCGAGGGAGATCACCTTGGCTTCCCACTTGACCTTGCCGGCCTCCATCGGGCCGCCAGACACGAAGATCGCCGGAATGTTGAGGCGCAGCGCGGCCATCAGCATGCCCGGGGTGATCTTGTCACAGTTGGAGATGCACACCATCGCGTCGGCGGTGTGGGCGTTGACCATGTACTCCACGCTGTCGGCGATCAGATCGCGGGATGGCAGGCTGTAAAGCATGCCGCCGTGGCCCATGGCAATGCCGTCATCGATGGCGATGGTGTTGAATTCCTTGGCGACACCGCCGGCAGCCTCGATCTCCCGCGCAACCAGCTGGCCCAGGTCCTTGAGGTGCACATGGCCCGGCACGAACTGGGTGAAGCTGTTGACCACGGCGATGATCGGCTTTTCGAAATCGCCATCCTTCATGCCTGTGGCGCGCCACAGGGCGCGGGCGCCGGCCATGTTGCGACCGGCGGTGGAGGTGCGGGAACGATACTGGGGCATCTCGGGGGACTCCGTCTTCGAACGAATGGTTTGTTGCAATCTTGCATTCTAGCGCTTGCGGCGGCCCGTGCTGCAGCGGATGTGGGAAGCCCCATTATCGGCCCACGCCGTTCGGGTATTTCCTCACCTTCTCCGCGCCCCGGCCACCGAGCCCCTGTCGCGCCGGCAAAGGCGCTGCGCGCCGAGGCCGCCCGACTGGCATATCGCAACATTCGTTACATTTGAGCAACGCTGTGGACAAGGTCCGGCTCTAGGCTAGCAGCCATAACGATACGGAGACACCGCCATGAGCCCCTTGCCCATCCTGGCGACGATCATCACGCTCGTCCTCGCCGTGCGGCTCGCCCGCCGCTTCATCGAGACGCAGCGGCGCCCAATTCCCATTCCCGTCCGCGTCCGCCAAACCCTCCCGACAGAACGCTGATCCGCCACGCTGCGGGAGGCTCCATGAGCGAGTACATCCTCGAAACCGCCGGCCTGACGAAAGAGTTCAAGGGCTTCACGGCGGTTTCCAATGTGGATCTGAAAATCCAGCGCGGCCACATCCACGCGCTGATCGGCCCCAACGGCGCCGGCAAGACCACCGTCTTCAACCTGCTCACCAAGTTCCTGCCGCCGACCCGCGGCACGATCAGCTTCGACGGGCAGGACATCACCCGTGAGGCCCCGGCCGCCACCGCCCGGCGCGGGCTGGTGCGCTCGTTCCAGATCTCGGCGACCTTTCCGCACCTGACAGTGATGGAGAATGTGCGCATCGGCCTGCAACGGAAGCTCGGCACCGAATTTCACTTCTGGCGCTCGAAGAAGAGCCTCGATGTGCTCAACAGCCGTGCGATGGAACTGCTGGAATCGGTGGATCTGGCCGGCTTCGCCGACACCGTCACCGCAGAGATGCCCTACGGCCGCAAGCGCGCGCTGGAGATCGCCACGACGCTGGCGCTGGAGCCGACGATGATGCTCCTCGACGAACCGACCCAGGGCATGGGCCACGAGGACATCGCCCGCGTCGTCGCGCTGATCCGCAAGGTGTCCGTCGATCGCACGATCCTGATGGTCGAACACAACCTGTCGGTGGTGGCCGACCTGTGCGACCGCATCACCGTGCTGCAGCGGGGCAGCATCCTCGCCGAAGGCCCCTATGCGGAGGTCTCCAGGAACCCGCAGGTGCTCGAAGCCTACGTGGGCTCGGCCGACATGCACGACGCCCACCACTGACCGGGAGCCCGCCCATGACCAGCGCCTTCGACCCCAAGCCCGAAATGCTGCGCATCCGCGACCTGCACGCGTTCTACGGCGAATCCCACATCCTGCACGGTATCGACCTGTACGTTGGCCGTGGGGAGTGCGTCACGCTGCTGGGCCGCAACGGCTCCGGCCGCTCGACCACCCTCAAATCCATCCTCGGGCTGGTGGGTCGGCGCAGCGGTTCGATCATGCTGAATGGCAAGGAAATCATTGCCGAGCCGACCCACCGCATGGCCCGCTACGGCATCGGCTACGTACCTGAAGAACGCGCGATCTTCGCCTCCCTGTCCACCGAGGAGAACCTGCTGCTGCCGCCCCAGGTGGCCAGCGGCGGCATGTCGGTGGACGAGCTCTACACGATGTTCCCCAACCTGCTGGAGCGCCGCAACAGCCCCGGCACCAAGCTGTCCGGCGGCGAGCAGCAGATGCTCGCGATGGCCCGTGTACTACGCACCGGCGCCAAGCTGCTGCTGCTCGACGAGATCACCGAAGGCCTGGCGCCGGTCATCGTCAAGAAGCTCGGCGAGGTCATCAACGAACTCAAGGCACGCGGCTTCACGATCATCCTGGTGGAGCAGAACTTCCGCTTCGCCGCGCCACTGGCCGACCGCCACTACGTGCTGGAGCACGGCGAGATCCTGGCCACGATCAGCAAGGAAGAACTGCCCGGCCGCATGGACTGGCTGCACCACACGCTGGGCGTCTGAACATCCCCATACAACAAGCAGAAGGAGTGAGAGACATGAGCATGAAGAAGACGATGAGCCTGGCTTGTGGCGCCGCCCTCGCCACCCTGTCCGCCGGCGCCCACGCGCAGATCTCCGGCGGCGTGGTGAAGATCGGCGTACTCACCGACCTGTCCGGCACCTATTCCGACCTGGCCGGCTCCGGCGCAGTACTGGCCACCAAGATGGCCATCGAGGACTTCATCGCCAAGGAGAAGCCGAACTTCAAGATCGAGGTGGTCACCGCCGACCACCAGAACAAGGCCGACATCGCCTCCAACAAGGCCCGCGAATGGTTCGAGCGCGAAGGCGTGGATACCGCCACCGAACTGGTCACCACCTCCACCGCGCTGGCGGTGATGAAGGTCGCCAAGGAGAAGGACCGCATCGCGATCATGAACGGCCCCGGCTCCACCGCGATCACCAACGAGCAGTGCAACGACGTGTCGGTGCACTACGCCTACGACACCTACGCGCTGGCCAACGGCACCGCCAAGGCGGTCACCAAGCAGGGCGGCAAGAGCTGGTTCTTCATCACCGCCGACTACGCCTTCGGCCAGGCCCTGGAGAAGGACGCCTCGGCGGTGGTCACGGCCAACGGCGGCAAGGTGCTCGGCTCGGTACGCCACCCTTTCCCGGGCTCGGACTTCTCGTCCTTCCTGCTCAAGGCCCAAGCCTCCGGCGCCCAGGTCATCGGCCTCGCCAACGCCGGCGCCGACACCACCAACACCATCAAGCAGGCCGCCGAATTCGGCATCACGCCGACCCAGACCCTGGCGGGCCTGTTGATGTTCATCACCGATGTGCACGCCCTCGGCCTCAAGTCCACCCAGGGCATGTATCTGACCGAAGGCTTCTACTGGGACCTCAACGATGAGACCCGTGCCTGGTCGAAGCGCTTCTTCGGCTTGCAGAAGAAGATGCCGACGATGGTCCAGGCCGGCCAGTACTCGGCGATCTACCACTACCTGAAGGCAGTCAAGGCGGCCGGCAGCGACGACACCAAGAAGGTCATGGAGCAGATGAAGAAGACGCCGATCAACGACTTCTTCGCCAAGAACGGCAAGATCCGCGACGACGGCCGCATGGTCCACGACATGTACCTGATGCAGGTGAAGAAGCCGTCCGAATCGAAGTACCCGTGGGACTACTACAACGTGCGCCAGGTGATTCCGGCCGCAGAGGCCTTCCAGCCGCTGTCCCTGTCGCGCTGCGCGCTGGTCAAGAAGTAAGCGCCGCGAAGCCTCCCCTGTGTGGAGCGCATGAATTCGCCTCACACAGGGCGCTGCATCCCCGAACTTTGTCTGGTAGCCCGGCGCGATACCAGGACTGGAGTGCCCCATGGAAATCTTCGGCGTCCCGACCGCCCTGCTCGGCAGCCAGTTGCTGGTCGGGCTGATCAACGGATCCTTCTACGCGATCCTCAGCCTCGGGCTGGCGATCATCTTCGGCCTGCTCAACATCATCAACTTCGCCCACGGCGCGCAGTACATGATGGGCGCCTTCATCGCCTGGCTGGCCCTGACCAAGTTCGAGGTCAACTACTGGGTGGCGCTGATCGCCGCGCCGCTGCTGGTCGGCCTGCTGGGCGTGCTCCTCGAGCGGACCATGCTGCGCAAGCTCTACAAGCTCGACCACCTCTACGGCCTGCTGCTCACCTTCGGGCTGGCGCTGATCATCGAGGGCATTTTCCGCGACCAGTTCGGCATCTCCGGCGAATCCTACGAGGTGCCGGAAGCCCTCTCCGGCGGCATCCACCTGGGCTTCATGTTCCTGCCCCTGTACCGCGCGTGGGTCGTCGTCGCGTCGCTGACGGTGTGCTTCGGCACCTGGTTCATGATCGAGAAGACCCGCCTCGGCGCCTACCTGCGTGCCGGCACCGAGAACCCGCAGATCGTCCAGGCGCTGGGCATCAACGTGCCGCTGCTGATCACCTTCACCTACGGCTACGGCGTGGCGCTGGCTGCCTTCGCCGGCGTGCTCGCCGCGCCGGTGTTCCAGGTCAATCCGCTGATGGGCTCCAACCTGATCATCGTGGTCTTCGCCGTGGTGGTGATCGGTGGCATGGGCTCCATCCTCGGCTCCATCGTCACCGGTATCGGGCTGGGCCTCATCGAGGGGCTGACCAAGGTCTTTTACCCGGAAGCCTCTGCCGTCGTCGTCTTCGTCATCATGGTCGTCGTCCTGCTGGTGCGGCCTGCGGGCCTGTTCGGCAAGGCCTGAACCACGGAAAACCAGGAGTCAGCGTGAACTCTCCCGCCCAGCCCAGCGCCCTGATCAAGACCGAGGTGTTGTACACCGGCCTGTTCGTCGTCGGCCTGCTCGCACCCTTCGCGGTGTACCCGACCTTCCTGATGAAGCTGTTCTGCTTCGCGTTGTTCGCCAGCGCCTTCAACCTGCTGCTGGGTTTCGCCGGCCTGCTGTCCTTCGGCCATGCGGCCTTTCTCGGCACGGCAGGCTATGTCTGCGGCATGCTGGTACGCGACTCTGGAGTGTCGCCCGAGGTGGGCATCCTGGCTGGCACGGTCAGCGCCGGTCTGCTCGGCTGGCTGTTCGGCATCCTGGCGATCCGCCGCACCGGCATCTACTTCGCGATGATCACGCTGGCCCTCGCCCAGATGGTGTACTTCCTGGTCCTGCAGGTGCCGGCCACCGGCGGCGAGGACGGCCTGCAGGGCGTGCCCCGCGGCCACCTGTTCGGCGTCATCGACCTGTCGGACAACATCGCCATGTACTACTTGGTGTACGCGGTGTTCAGCCTCGGCTTCTTCATCATCTACCGGACGATCCACTCGCCCTTCGGGCAGATCCTCAAGGCCATCCGCGAGAACGAGCCGCGGGCGGTGTCCCTCGGCTACGACGTGGCCAAATTCAAGCTGCTGGCCTTCGTGATCTCGGCCTCCCTGGCAGGCCTCGCCGGCGCGACCAAGACGCTGGTCTTCCAGCTCGCCTCCCTGTCGGACGTGCATTGGCACACCTCCGGCGAGGTGGTGCTGATGACCCTGCTCGGCGGCCTCGGCACCATCCTCGGCCCGGCAGTCGGCTCGGCGACCATCGTCAGCCTGCAGAACGAGCTGGCCGACAAGGTCGGCTCATGGGTGACGGTGATCATGGGGGCGATCTTCGTCGCCTGCGTGCTGGCCTTCCGGCGTGGCATCGTCGGCGAGATCCAAGCCCTGATCCAGCGCGCCGGCATCCGCTGAGGGGCCCCGTCGGATCGGCGGCAAGTTCAGCCAGCCTCACCTGAACAACACTTCCCACATTGAGCATCTTCCCGGTGTAACCCCGCTCCATCAGATCCACGCAAACTACCGCCAGATCATCGGCAACCCAGGGCAACCCGATGGCCGGCCAAGAAGACCTTGTCGTCGCGGGTAGGCAGGCTGGGGGGCGGAATCATGACGAGCGAATGGCTTCCCGAATATCACGGACTGCCGGCCGGGCCCACCGTCTGCGGGCACAAGGAACAGCCGGCTGTACTCGGGCAATCTGGCGAGCAGGTACCGGCATGGCTGAACGCAGCAGCCCCAAAAGCAAAACGGACGACCGCAGCCGTCCGTTTCCAGCACCGCACGCCTCCGGCTTAGACCCGGAAACGCGACACCGTCTGCTGCAGCTGGCTGGCGAGGTTCTCCATGTCCTGGGCGGCGCGGGCCGTAGACTCGACAGCTTCATTGTTGTCCCGCGCCATCGCAGCGATCGACTCGATGCTCTCGGCCACAGCGGCGCTAGCAGAACGCTGCTGCTCGGTGGCCTCGGCGATCTCGTCGAGACCGTGCCCGACCGCCACCACCGACTCGTTGCCGGCAGTGATCGCACTGGACACTGTGGACACCGCCTCACGACTGGACGCCAGATGCTCCAGGCCTTGCTGGATAGACTCACGCACTGCCACCGACTGCTTGCTGAGACGCGACGTGACCGCGTCGATCTCGCCAGCGGAGCGGGCGGACTTCTCGGCCAGCTTGCGCACCTCGTCCGCCACCACGGCGAAACCGCGCCCCTGCTCGCCGGCGCGGGCCGCCTCGATAGCCGCGTTGAGGGCCAGCAGGTTGGTCTGCTCCGCAATATCACGCACCTCCTGGGTCATCGTCGTAATCGCCGTAGTGGACTCGACGAACTGCTCCACCGACGACGCCATTTCACGCACCGCGCTCTCGGCGTAGCTGACTTCCGCCACCAGGGAATCGAGGGTCCGGCTGCCTTCTCCGGCCTGCTTCAGGCTCTCTTGGGAACGCTGGTGCACCCGCTCGGCGCTGGCCGCCACGTTGGCGATGTTGGCCGCCATGTGCTCCACCGATGCGGCCGCACTCACCGACTGATCGCTCTGGCGGCGGGAACCGTCGGCCACCCGGCCGGCACTGGACGACAGCTGGTGCGCCGAACTGGTCACCTGCGCAGCCGATTCGGACACATGCCGCACCAACTGGGCAATCGTGCCGAGCATTTCGTTGAAGGTGGATGCGGTCTTGCCGATCTCGTCCTGCCCCGCCACCGTCAGGCGACGGGTCAGGTCACCCTCGCCCTTGGCGATCTCGGCCAGGCTGTTGTTCATCGCGGTGAGCGGCGTCACGACAAAGCGCCGGATGAAGAACACCACGAAGACGATCAGCGGTATCGACACCACCAGCGCACTGACGATGCTCTTCCACAGGAAGGTATCCACCGCCTCGTTCACCCGGTCGAGGGAAATCTTCATGCTCACCAGACCCAGCGGCGTGCCGGGCGTCACCTGATGGCAGGCCGTACAGTTCTTTCCAAGGTAATTGGTGGACGCCAGCGCCGGCTTTACGACCCGCAGGTACTCGCCGGTGCCGTTGCCGTGCTCGACCCGAACCATGGCCTTCCCGCTGCTCAAGGCCTGCTTTTCATCCTCGTCGAGGGTCGGCATCTTGCGGTTACCGGGGCCGAACTGCTTGCTGACCGCGTCGGCGCGGATCACTTCGAGATCGCGGATCACCGACAGCTGCTTGATCTGGTCGAGGAAAACCTCCCGCTGCCCCACAGTACCGGTGATCATCATGCCGGTCAGGCCGGCCATGGTCATTTCATGGATGCTGTGCGCGAAGTCTTCCGCCTGAGCAATCGCAATGTCCCGATTGACGCGGGTCTCCCACGCGATCATGCCCCCCCAAGCGATCACCAGCATCAGCCAGATCGCCCCCGTCAGACGTAGCCAGATAGGCGTATCCGATAGCTTGCGCATGCTTACCACCCCAGATTGGTGCCGGTTTTCGATTTCCGGTCAGTTGTTGTCTAAGGGAGGTATACGGCAAAGGCTCCGCGGGCTTTAAGCCTCACGGCGAAATCAGCGGGGAGTTTTCGGCTCGGCCGGGCGGGTATTGAGACGCTGGGTCGCGCCGTTCCAGTCGGCCCGCGCGATCAGCGGCCAGGCGGCCAAGGCGCGATCGATGGATTCGTCGATGAGGCTTGCTTCCTCACGCCGGGGCGGCTTGAGGACAAAATTGACGACTTCGTTACGGTCACCTGGATGGCCGATGCCAATGCGCAGGCGCCAGAAGTCCTGGGTACCCAGGTGAGCGGTGATGTCCTTGAGGCCATTGTGGCCACCCAGGCCGCCACCGAACTTGACGCGTAACTGGCCAGGAGGAATATCGAGTTCGTCATGCACCACGAGGATCTCGGCGGGTGCGATGCGATAGAAACGCGCCAGCGCGGCCACCGATTGGCCGGAGCGGTTCATGAAGGTCTGCGGCATCAGCAGCCATACGCCCTCATTGCGGGCATTGGCGGCGAGGCCGTGGAAGCGGGCTTCCTTATTGAAGCTGGCGCCCAGATCACGGGCCAGACGCTCACAAAACCAAAACCCGGCGTTATGCCGGGTTTCAGCGTATTCCGCACCGGGGTTGCCGAGGCCGACGATGAGCTTGGGTGCAAGCTGGCTCATGCCTTATCGACCTCGCAATCCCGGGGAGAATCAGGCAGCCGGAGTTTCGGCAGCTTCGTCGGCGCCACCGCGGACGGCCAGGATGGTCGCCACGACGGGGTCTTCACCGTGGGTCAGCGCCTTGACGCCGGCCGGCAGAACCAGATTGGACACGTGGATGGAGTGGCCGGAAGCCAGATCCTTCAGGTCTACCTGGATGAACTCAGGCAGGTCGCCCGGCAGGCACTCGAGTTCAACTTCGGTCATGACGTGGGACACGATGCCACCGTCGAGCTTGACGCCCGGAGCGATCTCGGCGTTCACGAAGTGCAGGGGCACCTTGACGTGGATCTTGTGAGCAGCATCAACACGCTGGAAGTCCAGGTGCAGCACTTGCTGCTTGTACGGGTGCCACTGGGTGTCCTTCAGGATCACGGACTGGACGGCGCCATCCAGGACCATGCTCAGCACGGAGGAGTGGAAGGCTTCGTTACGCAGGGCGTGGTAGATCTCGTTGTGATCGACTTCGACCTGCTGGGGAGCGGCGGCACCACCGAAAACGATGGCGGGCACGCTGCCGGCACGACGCAGGCGGCGGCTCGCACTCGAACCCTGCTGAACGCGCGACTTGGCATTGAATTGAATGGTCATCAGTACTACTCCAGTAAAAAGCCTGTCCGCGACCAGACAGGCTGAAAAAAGCCGGCGGATTTTCATCCGCCGGCTCAAAACTTGACGATTTACTCGGTGAAGAGCGAGCTGACCGACTCTTCGTTGCTGATCCGCAGGATGGTGTCAGCCAGCAGGTCGGCGATGGACACCGAACCGATCTTGTTACAGGCCTTGGCCTCGTCAGACAGCGGGATCGTGTCGGTGACGATCAGTTCGTCGAGATCGGACTCGTTGATGCGGCTGATCGCCGGGCCGGACAGCACCGCGTGGGTACAGTAGGCCAGCACGCGCTTGGCGCCATTTTCCTTCAGCGCCTGAGCAGCCTTGCAGAGCGTGCCAGCGGTATCGACGATATCGTCCATGATCACACAGGTGCGGCCTTCAACCTCACCGATGATGTTCATCACTTCAGACACGTTGGCCTTGGGGCGACGCTTGTCGATGATCGCCAGATCGCACTCGAGGCGCTTGGCGAAGGCACGGGCGCGAACCACGCCACCGACGTCCGGGGACACGACCATCAGATCGTCGTACTTCTGCTTTTCCAGGTAATCCAGCAACACCGGAGTTGCGTAGATGTTATCCACCGGAATGTCGAAGAAACCCTGGATCTGGTCAGCATGCAGATCGACGGTCAGGACGCGCTGGACACCGGCGGCCTGCAGCATGTTGGCCACCACCTTGGCGGTGATGGGCACACGTGCGGAGCGCGGACGGCGATCCTGACGAGCGTAACCAAAGTAAGGAATGGCTGCAGTGATCCGACCGGCGGAGGCGCGCTTCAGCGCGTCCACCATGATCAGCAGCTCCATGATGTTATCGTTGGTGGGAACGCAGGTCGGCTGAAGGACGAAGATGTCCTTGCCGCGCACGTTCTCCAGCAGTTCGACATTGACTTCGCCGTCGGAGAAACGCCCTACAGTGGCGGAACCCAGAGACTTGCCCAAGCGGCGCACCACATCTGCGGCCAGTTTGGGGTTGGCGTTGCCGGTGAAAACCATCAGGCTGCCCGAAGCCATGATCACCTCTCGTTACTGCGATGAAGAACAGCTTAAAACAAAACGGGCAGGTTTTTGGCCTGCCCGCATAATTTGGCTGGGGAAGAAGGATTCGAACCTTCGAATGCCGGAATCAAAATCCGGTGCCTTGACCAACTTGGCGACTCCCCAAGAAATCGTTTTCGCTACTTACACAACCCAGCTCTGCAGAGGGTGCCTGTCGAGCCCTTCGGCTACCCAGACCTTCAAACCCTGCGGCGCTTTGGCTAAAACCTGCTCCGCAGCTTCCTTCGTATCGAAGGGAGCGAAGATACAAGCTCCTGAACCGCTCATTCTTGCTGCCCCATACTGCGACAACCAGTCTAGCGCTTCAGCCACTTTCGGAAACTTCCTGCATGCTGTTGCCTGCATGTCGTTTCGCGTTGTGTGCGTTGCGAAGGCCTGCATTATTAGGATTTCACTATCGCGTGTCAACAGGGGATCAGAAAATATTTCTGAAGTTGGCACGAAAACGCTCGGAGCCACCATTACGTACCAGGCCGGCGGCACGCTCAGGGGGGTCAGATCCTCCCCCACGCCCTCTGCAAAAGCAGTCTCCCCGAAGATGAAGAACGGCACATCGGCCCCCAGCGTAAGGCCGATTTCCTGCAGACGCTGACGGGACAGCCCACACCCCCAGATCCGGTTCAGGGCGAGCAGTACGGAGGCCGCGTCGGAACTCCCGCCGCCCAGCCCACCGCCCATCGGGATCTGCTTGCGGACGCCTATCTCTGCGCCGAAGGTGCTGCCCGTGGCCGCCTGCAGGGCCCGCGCGGCCTTCACGACGAGGTCGGACTCCGCCGGCACACCCGGAATATCGGTGGTACGCAGGATGGCCCCGTCGTCGCGGCGGCGCAGGGTGATCTCGTCGCCCCAGTCGAGCATGCGGAAGGCGGTCTGCAGCAGATGGTAGCCATCCGGGCGGCGCCCGACGATGTGCAGAAAAAGGTTGATCTTGGCCGGTGCAGCCACGCGGATGGTGGCAGCCGGATCGAATTGGGCAAGTGTCACGTCAGGGATTCCAGGTATCGATGATCAGGCGCAGCCGGGTGTCGCCACGGTGGATGTCGATCTTGCGGGGCAGTGCCGCCCGGTCATCGCCGGTGTATTCGAGGTACTCGACGGTCCACCCCTGGTCGATGACGCGCAGCGGGCGCCCCGCGGCATCGAGCTCACGGACTTCCGCGCCCCCCGGCACGCGGGCAGTCACCCAACGCGGCAACTGGGCAAAGGGCGCCTGCACTTCGAACAGGCGCTCAGCCAACTCTGCCGCCGAAGCGGCCTCGACACGCCGACCATCGGCGAGGGTCATGCGGGCACCATCCGGATCGGACTGGATGCGCGCCAGCCCCTGCCCCAGCGGTCCGGAGAACAACCATTCGTCCCCCCCTTCGGCGTGCATCCATTCGACGCCCACCGCGGCGGTCTTGTCACCGTCCCGCACCTGCAGGCGGCCGTCGATCTCGAAACGGGACAGCGCAGCCAAAGACTGCACTTCCGGAGCTTTCACGGCTGCCGGCGGCGCCACTGGCTGCATTGCGCAGGCGCCAAGGACCATCGGCAGCAGGCTTACTGCAAGGACTCGTCTCACGGCTTGAATTTCTTGATCACGTCGACCAGCACAGTGTTGTCCGGGTTGGCCTTGGCTGCATCACGCCATGTCTTGGCCGCCTCATCCCGCCGTCCGAGCATCCACAGGACTTCGCCCAGATGAGCCGCGATCTCCGGATCGGCGCGCAGCTCGAAAGCCGTCTTCAATTGTTCCAGGGCCTCCGTGAGCTTGCCCTTGCGATACAGGGCCCAGCCCAGGCTGTCGATGATGAAGGGATCGCCGGGCAGGAGGCTGAGCGCCTTGCGGATCAGCATCTCCGCTTCGTCGAGGCGCATATTGTGGTCGACGAGGGAATAGCCGAGCGCATTGTAGGCATGGGCCTGGTCGGGCTTGAGGGCAATGACCTTGCGCAGGCGCCCCTCCATCGCCTCCACGCGGCCGAGCCGCTCGGCGGCCAGCGCGGACTCGTACAGCAGGTCGGTATTCTCGGGATCACGGCGCAAGGCTTCGTCGAGCACCTCGAAGGCATCCTCCATCCGGTTGGCGTCCCGCAGCAACTGCGCCTCTGCCAGCACGTACTGGAGCTTGTCCTGGGGCGCCGCACTGGCCGCGGCCTGCAGATGCTGGCGGCCCTCGGCCAGCTTGCCGCGGCTGGCCAACACCTGCGCGAGGCGCACCTGGGCGCCGATGAACTGCGGGCCCGGCGCCACCGCCCGATACCAGTTGAGGGCATCGTCGTAGCGCTTGGCTTCCTCGGCAATCTGTCCAAGATACATGCGAATGATATCCGGATCGCCGAAACCCAGATTCAGCAGATGACGGAAATGGACCTCGGCAGCCTGGCGATCGCCCTGCTGCATGGCCAGCAGGCCCACCGCATGGACCACATCCCGGTCGTCGGGAGCCAGCTTGAGCAGGGTCTCGAACTGTTCTCGCGCAGCAGCGAACTCCCGGCTGGCGACCAGCATGCGGGCGAGCACGATGCGGGCCTCGCGGGATTCGGGATTGGAGCCAAGGTAGCTGCGCAGGGTCTGCACACCGACGCCCGGCGAGGCTTCCTGCTGGAACTGGGCCTTCAGGATGACCGCCTGCTCCCAGTCAGGCCGGATCGCCAGCGCGCCATCCAGGGCCTCCGAGGCCCCCGCCACATCACCGGCGACGAAGGCCGCGTTGGCGCGCGCGAAATGCGCCTCGGGCCGGTCTAGGTAGGGTTCAGTCAGCTCATTCACGAGGCGGCGGATCAGTGCCTTGTCGGGAATCCGCGCCAGCCCGCGGTTGAGCCCCATCAGCGCCACACCGACGTTCGGCCCTTGCTGGGCCAGCGCCTTGGCCAGTTGCGCGCTCAATTCCTCGATCCGCTCTTCGTTGGCAAGCGCGCCGCTGGCCAGCTGCTGAGCCTGCAGCGAGCCGGGATCGAGTTCCAGCCACAGGCGCGAGGCCTCGCTGGCCAGATCGGCCTGGCGCGAAATCACGGCAATCTCCGCGGCGCGCCGGGCGATCCGGGGATCCCGCGTGCGCTTGGCCAGATCCAGGTAGGAGCGCGCCGACACGACCAACTGCCCGCGCGCACCGGCGATTTCCGCCAGCATCAGCTGGTAGAGGATCTGTGGCGTCAGTTGCTGCGCGGGATACGTCGCGACAGCATCCACCACGTCTTCCACGGCGGACTCCTGGGCCTGCGCCACCGTCGCCAGCCCCCCCGCTATCAACAGAACGGCCAGCAGGCGGGCCGGGCGCACGAGGCGAATGAAAGACGTCATCGAAGGGCTCTGACAAGGTGTTGTAGAAGGCCGCAGCCGCCACGCCGGGCGGACGGTGAGGGCACCGACGGCCCCCGGACACCGGTTGGATCGCGCTATTACAATAGGGTTCGGGGCTCGCCGGATGTTAGGCGCTTTCCCCGCCCCCAAGCAAGCAAACCCCAGGCAAACCCCAAGCAACCCCAATTCCCACGCCCATGCCAGAGTTACCCGAAGTCGAGACCACCCGCCGGGGCATCGCCCCCGAACTTGCCGGATCCAACGTCAGCGCGGTCCTCATCCGCAACGGCCGCTTGCGCCACCCGATCCCCGCCGACCTCGGGGACATCCTCGCCGGCCAGACACTGCTGGCAGTGGAGCGCCGCGCCAAATACCTGCTGTTCCGCTTCGCGACCGGCAGCCTGCTCGTGCACCTGGGCATGTCGGGAAGCCTGCGCATCGTGGCAGCAGACCATCCACCCGAAAAGCACGACCACCTGGACATCGTCTTCGGGGTACGGGCGCTGCGCCTGCGTGACCCGCGCCGCTTCGGCCTGGTCCTGTGGCAGGCCGGCGACGCCGAGCATCCGTTGCTCGCCGGCCTGGGTATCGAGCCCCTCGGCGAGATCTTCGACGGCACCTGGTTGCATGCGGCAAGCCGCGGCCGCAGGACACCGGTCAAGCTGTTCCTGATGGATGCCGCCCACGTGGTCGGCATCGGCAACATCTACGCCTCCGAAAGCCTGTTCCGCGCCGGCATCGACCCGACCAAGCCAGTGGGTGAACTCGGCCCCCGCCGCTGCGCCCGCCTCGCCACCTGCATCCGCGAGACCCTGCAGG
The DNA here is from genome assembly GCF_056724105.1 of Zoogloea sp. GDB6. Lineage (NCBI taxonomy): Bacteria > Pseudomonadati > Pseudomonadota > Betaproteobacteria > Rhodocyclales > Zoogloeaceae > Zoogloea > Zoogloea sp. GDB6. Next base: position 4,439,592 of record NZ_CM161497.1, read on the forward strand.
ATGCACTGGCCGCCGGCGGGAGCACGCTGCGGGACTTCGTCGGCAGCAACGGCACGCCGGGCTACTTCCAGCAGCAGTATTTCGTCTATGGACGCGACGGTGAAGCCTGCCGCAAATGCGGCACACCGATCCGCAAGCGCATCATGGGACAGCGCGCCACCTTTTATTGCCCACGCTGTCAGCATTGAAAGCTGTTCCTGCCGGCAGCGTTCACGTTTATGCTTGGGATATTCGACGTTTGTGCCGACGAAGCGGCGCCCAGCCAGGAATGAAGCCCGTGAAAGACGCCCATATGCTTGCTGAACACTTCTCCGCCTACACCCAATGGCGCGGCGACGTCGCGACCGGGATCGAGGAGTTGCGCAAATGGTTGCACCTCAATGAAATCGGGGATGCCCAGTCCGATCTGCGCCTGCAATACCTGCTCGACCGCCTGCGCGAAGACAAGCTGATCGTCGCCTTCGTGGCCGAGTTCTCCCGCGGCAAATCCGAACTGATCAACGCGGTGTTCTTCGCCGGCTATGGCAATCGCATCCTGCCGTCCAGTGCCGGACGCACCACCATGTGCCCGACCGAACTGCAATGGAAGGCGGGTGACAAGCCGGAAATCCGGCTGCTGCCCATCGAAAGCCGCAAGACCAACGCCAGCATCACCGAGCTCAAGCGCTATCCAGAGGAGTGGCAGATCCGCCCACTCGACACCAGTTCCGCCGAAAGCCTCCAGCAGGCCCTGGCCCAGGTCGGTGAAACCCGTCTGGTCAGCCGCGCCGAGGCCGACCAGCTGGGTTTCCCGGTCGATGAGAACGGCGATACCGGCCTGCGCCCCGACGCCGCTGGCGAGATCGAAATCCCGCGCTGGCGCCACGCCATCATCCAGTTCCCGCATCCGCTGCTCGAACAGGGACTGGTCATCCTCGACACGCCGGGCCTCAACGCGATCGGTGCCGAACCGGAGCTGACCCTCAACCTGCTGCCCAACGCCCACGCGGTGCTGTTCATCCTGGCCGCCGACACTGGCGTGACCCAGAGCGACCTGGCCGTGTGGCGCGAGCACGTCAACGCCGGCCGCCGCCAGCGTGGCCGTCTGGTGGCCCTCAACAAGATCGACGGTCTGTGGGACGGCCTGCGCAGCGAGGCCGACATCGAACGGGAGATCAGCGGGCAGGTGGCCAGCGTCGCCGATACGCTGGACATCGATCCCAGCCAGGTCTACCCGGTTTCCGCGCAAAAGGGCCTCGTCGCCAAGGTCAACAACGATGAAGACCTGCTCGCCCGCAGCCGCATCGTCGAACTCGAGGAAGCGCTGTCCACCGAGCTGCTGCCGACCAAGCGCGACATCGTGCGCGACAACACCTATGGCGATGTGAACGACATCGTCAATCGCAGCCGCGAACTCCTCAATGCCCGCCTCACCGGCCTGCGCGAGCAGTTGCAGGAACTCACCGACCTGCGCGGCAAGAACCAGAACGTCATCGAATACATGATGCGCAAGGTGCGCTCCGAGAAAGACGAGTTCGAACAGGGCCTGCAGAAGTACTACGCGGTGCGCAGCGTGTTCTCCAACCTGTCGAACAACCTCTTCGGCCACCTGGGCCTCGACGCGCTGCGCGACGAAACCCGGCGCACCCGTGAGGCGATGCTCGACGCTGCCTTCTCCCGTGGCCTGCGCGAAGCGATGAAGGGCTTCTTCGAACACCTGCGCGGCAACCTCCGGAAATCCACCGACGAAGTCGGCGAGATCTCCAAGATGCTCGACGCGATGTACAAGCGCTTCACTGTCGAGCACGGCCTCAAGCTGGCCGCCCCGTCCGCCTTCTCGACGCTGCGCTACGAGAAGGAGATCGAGCGCCTGGAAGAAGCCTTCAACAGCCAGTTCAACACGGTGCTGACCATCGTCACCACCGAAAAGCACACCCTCACGCAGAAGTTCTTCGAAACCGTCGCAGTGCAGGCGCGGCGCACCTTCGAAATAGCCAACCGGGATGCGGAGCAGTGGCTGCGGGCCGTCATGGCGCCGCTGGAAACCCAGGTCCGCGAATACCAGCTGCAGCTCAAGCGCCGCCTGGAAAGCGTCAAGCGCATCCACCAGGCTACCGACACGCTGGAAGACCGGGTCGGCGAGCTTCAGCAGGCCGAAGACCTGCTGGTCCAGCAGCTTCGCCAACTCGACGCGCTGTCCGTGCGTATCGAACACGCCCTCGACATGCCGGCCGACAGTGGCACCGCAGCGGCAGTCCTGGCAGCCTGATAGCAGTGCCGGACCACGGTCCGGCACCAAAAAAACGAAAAGGCCGGGCGCTCCCATCGGAGCGTCCGGCCTTTTTGCATCAGGGCTGAAGCCGCGTCTTACTTTTCAGCGGTCAGCTTGTGAAACTTCTCCATCAGGTCTTCCTTGCTCTCCGGATGCTCCGGATTGAAGGGGATGCAGTCCACCGGACAGACCTGCTGGCACTGGGGCTCGTCGAAGTGGCCGACACACTCGGTACACTTGTTCGGGTCGATCACATAGATCTCTTCACCTTGGGAAATGGCACCATTCGGGCATTCCGGCTCGCAGACGTCGCAGTTGATGCACTCGTCGGTAATCATCAAAGCCATTTTGCTTTACTTCCTTCGTTACTAACTGTTGATCTTCAAACGCAGCCGTTCGAGCACGCCAGGCTGCACAAACTTGCTCACATCGCCACCGAGTCGCGCAATCTCGCGCACCATCGTGGCCGACACGAACATGAACTCGTCGGAGGGGGTCAAAAAAACCGTTTCCACGTCCGGGTAGAGCTTGCGGTTCATGCCGGCCATCTGAAACTCGTACTCGAAATCCGACACCGCACGCAGGCCGCGGAGAATGACGCGCGCACCGTTCTGATGGAGGAAATCCATCAACAGACACGAGAAACCCTTCACCTCCACGTTCGGGTAAGCCGCCAGCACTTCCCTGGCGATCTCGACCCGCTCCTCGACGGTAAAGATCGGCCCCTTGCCACCACTGGTGGCTACGCCGACGATGACCCGCTCGAACAGGCGCGACGCACGCCGCACCAGATCCTCGTGTCCCCGCGTGAAGGGGTCGAAAGTCCCCGGATATACCGCGATGCCGTCCCTCATCCTGCAGCCCTTTCCTGAAACCACGCAGCCGTCAGGCGCAGGCGGCAAAGAGGTGGTAATACACCTGCCCGGCCGTTCCGTGCTTGATTCGCGTCAATCCGTCGATGTTCTCGATCCCGTGCTCCGCTTCCACATAGGCCAGCCCGTCCTTGCTCAGCAGGCCGGGTAGCAGTGGAACGATCCGCTCAATCCAGCCCATCCGGTACGGAGGATCGAGAAACACCACATCGAAGGGCTGGGGCGCGGAGCGCGCGAATTTTAGCGCATCGCCCCGCACAAGCTGTACACACGTTGCCTTTAAGGTTCTTGCGTTGTCGCGCAGGGCTGCGAAAGCCACCGGGTCCTGCTCGACCATTGTCACGCTTTCCGCCCCGCGGGATGCTGCCTCGAAGCCCAGGGCTCCACTGCCGGCAAACAGATCGAGGCAGCGCCGACCGTCGAGTTCCTGCCCCAGCCAGTTGAACAGGGTTTCACGCACCCGGTCCGGCGTGGGGCGCAGGCCCTTGACGGTGCTGACGTCGATCAGGCGCGAGCGCCATTCCCCCCCAATGATGCGGACACGGCTCAAGGCTTGGCCCCCGCTTTCACCGTCGCGGTCTTGTCGCCATCGCCCCCGACCACTACCGTCACCAGGTGGGCCGGCGACACATGGCGCTTGAAGGCCTCACGGATCTGCGCAACGGTCACCGCCTTGATCCGCTCCCGGTAGGTATCCAGGTAATCCAGCGGCAGGCCGAAACCACCAATTACAGCCACCTGCTCCAGCATCTTGCGGTTCGAGTCGAGGCGCAGCGCGAAACCATTGATCAGGTTGTCCTTGGCCGCCTTCAGCTCCGCCTCCGTCGGCCCCTTGGCGAGGAACTCCTCAAGGGTCGCCGACACCACCTTCAAGGCATCGTCGGTCTGGCTGCCCTTGGTCTGCAGGCCGATCTCGAAGGGGCCCACATCGCGCTGGGGCATGAAGTAACTGTAAACACTATAGGCATAGCCGCGCTTCTCGCGCACTTCATTGGTCAGCCGCGAGACGAAGCCGCCGCCACCGAGAATGTAGTTGCCGACCACCAGCGGGAAGAAGTCCGGGTCGCCGCGCCGGATGCCGGGCAGGCCGATGGAGATATGGGCCTGGGCCGAGGGATTCGGCACGCGGATGGTCTGGGCCTGAGGCTGCGTGGTGTTGATCGTCACGGTCGGTGCCTCGCCAGCCGGCAGGCCGCTCGTGAGGCGGGTGGCGATAGCCTCCGCCTCGACCCGCGACACGTCGCCGACGATGCTCACCACGGCCCGCGCGGCGGTGTAATTGCGCTTGTAGAAATCCACCAGGTCTTCGCGTGTGATCGACGACACCGTCTCTACACTCGGTAGACGGCCGTAGGGATGGTCGGGGAACACCGCGGCGGCGAACCGGCGGGACAGGATCGCGTCGGGCTGGGTGTCGGCCTCCTTCAGGCCGGCGATGCTGCGGGCCTTTTCCCGCTCGACGACGGCCGCTGGAAAAGTGGGCTGCTGGATCAGCGTGGCCAGCAGATCGACCGCACCGTTGCGCTCCTCCGGGTTGCTGAGGGTGCGCAGGGACAGGGACGCGCGATCCATGTCGGCGTCGCCGCCGATCTGCACCCCCAGGTCGGCGACACGGTTGGCGATAGCCTCTTCGTCCAGGCCGCCGGCACCGGCGTCGAGCAGAGAGCGGGTCAGCCCCGCGACGCCGGCCTTGCCGGCCGGTACCTCGGCACCGCCGGCACGGAAATCCACCTGCAAATCGACGATGGGCAAGGCATGGCTTTCGACGAAGAACACCTTGGCGCCGCCGGCAGCGGTCCAGGTCTGGATGTTCAGCCCGGCATGGGCCGACAGGGTCGTCAGGGCCAGCGCCAGCGCCGCCCCGAGACGTTGATAACGGGAAATCATCAGAAAATCACCTCGAAAACGGGGGGCGCTCAGTGTTGATGCGGCGCAGTGGCCTTGGCACGGGCCTGGGGATCGACCGGCAGCGGATCGAGTTGGGCGACGGTCAGGGTGTCATCACGGAAGTACTTCCTGGCCACCGCCTGCACCTGCTCCGCAGTCACACCGCGGATGCGCTGCAGCATCAGGTCGTCGTCCTTCCACGACAGGCCGACCATCTCGTCCATGCCGATCTCCATCGCCTGGCCCATCAGCGAATCGCGCTTGAAGACCTGGCCGGCCACCGCCTGGACCTTCACGCGGCGCAATTCCTCGTCCGACACGCCTTCGTTCTGGATGCGCGCGATCTCGGCGCGCAGCGCGGCCTCCACGTCGGCGACCGTCTTGCCGGCGGCCGGCGCCCCATCGAGGATGAACAGGGATTCGCCGCGGGCCGAACCGTCGTAACCGGCACCGGCGGTCACCGCCACGCGGCTGCCGCGCACGATGTCCTTCGCCAGGCGGGCGCCTTCGTAGCCGTCCAGCACGGCAGCCAGCACCTGCAGCGCGTAGTAGTCGTCGTCACCCTTCACGTCACGCAGCGTCGGCGCTCGCCAAGCCAGCGCCACATAGGGCAGTTCGGCCGGCGCCTTCACCACGGTCCGCCGCGGCCCGGTCTGCTCCGGCTCGACAAGCGGCTTGCGCACCGGCAGCGGACGGCTCTTCACCTGGCCGTAGGTGCGCTCAGCCGCCTTGAAGACCGCCTTGTGATCCACGTCGCCCACCACCACCAGGGTCGCGTTGTTGGGCACGTACCAACGCTGATACCACTCGCGGGCATCGCGGGCGGTCATGTGGTCCAGATCGCTCATCCAGCCGATGATCGGCCGGCGGTAGGGATGGGCCTGGAAGGCGGTGGCCATCAGCTGCTCGATGACCAACGCGCGCGGCTTGTCGTCGGTGCGCAGGCGGCGCTCTTCCTTGACGACCTCGATCTCCTTGCTGAAACCGGCCTCGGTCACCTGCAGATTGGCCATACGGTCGGCCTCCAGCGCCATCATGCGGCCCAGCCCCTCCTTCGGCACCTGCTGGAAATAGGCCGTGTAATCCTGGCTGGTGAATGCGTTGTCCCGTCCGCCAACTGCGGCGACGAGCTTGTTGAACTCACCGGGCCCGACCTTTTTGGTGCCCTTGAACATCATGTGTTCGAGCAGATGGGCCACCCCGGAGGTGCCATCCACCTCGTCCATCGCGCCCACCCGGTACCACACCATATGCACCACCGACGGCGCCCGCTTGTCTTCCTTGACGATCAACTTCATTCCATTCGGAAGCACGCTCTCGTAGGGATTGGCCCAGGCCGGGGCGGCCAGCGCCACGGAAAGGACGACAGCGGACGAGGCGATCCGCAAACTGCGTTTCATCATAGGCTGTTGAAGCATCTGGTAAAATTGAAGAACGATGGCCGCGGGCCGGCGTGTGGCGCGGCATCATAGCGGCATTCCGACGACCCGGCCAACCGGACATGACGGGCCTTTTCACCCCATGCGCCGGTCCGATCGACCCACATTCAGACTCAGCACCCCATGTTTGGTTTCCTCAAGAAAGCCCTCAAGCCCGGCGACAGCCCGGCCCCGGCCCCCGAAGCGCCAGCCGCTGCGCCGCAGGCGGACATCCCCGCCACGCCCGCACCGCAAGCGCCGGTGCCGCCCCCGGCACCCGTTGCCGCAGCCCCGGCGCCCGAGCCCGAAAAGAAGCGCTCCTGGATGGACCGCCTGCGCGCCGGCCTGTCCCGCACCCGCGAACAGATCGGCGGCGGCCTCGGCAACCTGACCAGCCTGTTCTCCCGCCGCAAGATCGACGAGGACCTCCTCGAAGAACTCGAAACCACGCTACTGATGGCCGACTGCGGCGTCGAGGCCACCCAGCACCTGCTGAAGGAGCTGCGCCTGCGCTGGAAGCGCGACAAGCTGGAAACCGCCGACCAGCTGCAGGGCGCCCTCGCCGAAGGCCTGCTGTCCATCCTCGCGCCCCTCGAACAGCCCCTCGAGATCAGCGGCCACAAGCCCTACATCATCATGATCGCGGGCGTGAACGGCTCCGGTAAAACCACCTCCATCGGCAAGCTGGCCAAGCATTTCCAGAATCAGGGCAAGAGCGTGCTGCTCGCCGCCGGCGACACCTTCCGCGCCGCCGCCCGCGAACAGCTGATGACCTGGGGCGAACGCAACGGGGTGGCCGTCATCGCCCAGGAATCCGGCGACCCAGCCGCCGTGGTCTTCGATGCCATCAACGCCGCCCGCGCCCGCAACATCGACATCGTGCTGGCCGACACCGCCGGCCGCCTGCCCACCCAGCTGCACCTGATGGAAGAAATCGCCAAGGTCCGCCGGGTCGTCCAGAAGGCCGAACCCTCCGGCCCCCATGAAGTGCTGCTGGTGCTGGATGCCAACATCGGGCAGAACGCTCTGCAGCAGGTCAAGGCCTTCGACGCCGCCATCGGCGTCACCGGCCTGGTCCTCACCAAGCTCGACGGCACCGCCAAGGGCGGTGTGGTCGCCGCCATCGCCCGCCAGAGCCCGAAACCGCTGCGCTTTATCGGCGTCGGCGAGCAGATCGACGACCTGCAGACCTTCCGCGCCAAGGAATTCGTGGACGCCCTGTTCACGCCGGTCGGTGGCGCCACCGAGCAGGCCGACTGACCCGAACTGCCGCACGTCATATGCGACGTGCACCGCCCCGCGTTCTCGCCTATTCTTCCGGAATGACGGGGCGGACCTGACGGACAACAAACCACGCCCCTCCCTGCCGCGGAGAGACGTGGATGCAGCCAGCCCCCGACGCCCGCCCGATCAACCGGGCGGCGCACCTTGCCGACACGCCAGCCTCCCCTTTTCCGCTGGCCAGCTGGCTGCGCATCGGCCTGCTGCTGTTCACCGCCCAGGCCCTCGCGCTCAGCTTGCAGGCGCTGCTGCTGCTCCATAAAGAGCACGACCTGCTGGTCGGCATCACCGTCTCCCGCATCGCCATCGCCGCGGACCAGGTCCAGGCCACCTTCCAGCGCAGTTCCACCAACGGCCTGCTCCTCGCCGAGTCGGCCGGCATCCGCCGCCTGCTGCCCCGCCTGCAGACGGAAGACCCGGACATCCGGGCCATCCATGTCGTCGCGGCGGACGGAGTTTCCCTATTCAGCAGCGGAGCGCCGTCACGCTCCCCGGAACGGGGCGAACTCGATGCCATCCTCAAGAGCAAGGGAGCGTGGTCGCAACTGCCGGAGCAAGGACAGCTACGGGTCGGGCTGCGCCTGGCCGACAACGACGGAGAAGTCGTCGGCGGCGTGCTCTTCGACGTCGATGCCGGCGCCCTATCGGACACCCTGCAGGCCGCCCGCCATGCCGCCTGGCCCCGCCTGCTCACCACGTTGGCGGGAGTCGCCGTCGCGCTGCCTCTGCTGCTGGCAGCAGCGGCGCGCTGGGGCAGCACAAAGGCAAGACTGCGCCTGCGCATCCTCGCCGCCGCTCTGCTGCTCGCCGTCGCCAGCAGCCTGGCCCTCAGCGTTCAGACACTGCCGAGCTTTTCCGAACGCCTGCATCCCGCCCTGGATGCCAAGGCGCACATTCTGGCGGGCACACTGGCCGGGCGGATCTCCACCGCGCTCGCCCTCGGCATCCCCTTCGAACACCTGAACGGCGTCGAGACCTACTTCGACGACGCCCTCACCCGCCACCCCGAGATCCTGTCCCTGCACCTGCAAGGCCCTGCCCACAGCTACCTGCGCGAACATCCCGGCGAGCCCGGCCACAGCGTCGAGGCCGCCGTCAGCGGCCCGGACGGCCAGCCGCTGGCCCGGCTGACAGCCCGCACCGACGGCCACGTGGTCCATCGGGAGATGCTCAGCCAGGCCGTCGACCTGGCCATCGTGTTCCTCGTCGCCGTCGTGCTGTTCAACGAAACCCTCGGCGCAATCCTCGCCGGCGACCACATCGACCCGGCCTCCGTCGGCCGCGGACGTCTCGGCCTGGCGCGGCTGGCGGTGTTCCTGCTGATCCTGTCCGAAGAGCTGACCCGCGCCTTCCTGCCGCTGCACATCGCCGGCCTGGCCCAGGCGGCCGGCGAACACGGGGCCACGGCAATCGGCCTGCCGATCTCCGCCTACATGGCGAGCTTCGCCCTCCTGACCCCCTTCGCCGGCCGTTGGGGCGAGCGCTTCGGCACTGCCCACACCTTCGCCGCCGGCGCCGCGCTGTCCGCCGCCGGCTTCGGCTGGGCGCTGGCCGGTGGCGGCTATACGGCCTTCGTCGCGGCCCGCTGCCTGTGCGCAGCGGGCTACGCCATCGGGACGATGGCGATGCAGCAGCATTTCCTGCGCGCCGCGGCGGACGGCGAGCGGGCCCGCGCGCTCGCGCTGTTCGTCGGCGCAGTGCAGACGGCGGCAATCTGCGGCGCCCCGATCGGCGGCCTGCTGGCCGAACAGTTCGGCGCCGCCGCGGTCTTTGCCGGCGCCGTCGGCATGAGCCTGCTGGCCCTGCTCGTGCAGCGCCTGGACCGCAGCCCGCCAGCCCCAGCCACGCCCAATACATCCCCACCGCTACTCCAACTGCTGCTCCAGCGCCGGATTCTGGCCCCGCTGCTGACCGCCGCGCTGCCGGCCAAACTGGCCCTCGCCGGCTTCCTGTTCTATCTGGTCCCGCTGGCGCTGCAACAGGAAGGCTTCGGCAGCGGGTCGACCGGCAGGGCCATGATGATGTATTTTCTTCTGGTTGCCGCCAGCAACCCGTTGGCATCCTGGCTGGCTGACCACTACGGTTGGGAAAGAGGCCTGGTCGCCGTCGGCGGGCTGGTGATCGGACTCGGTGGCCTGGCCGGCCTGCTCGGCGGCGCCCCGGCATTGTTCGCCGGCATCGCCGCCCTCGGCATCGGCACCGGCCTGTCCGCTGCCGCGTTGCAGGCCATGCTCGGACGCAGCGGTCCCGCAGCGGTGGTCTTGCTGCGCACTGTCGAACGCCTCGGCGCGGTGATCGGTCCGCTGCTGGCCGGCAGCCTGCTGACGCTGGCGGCCTATGGCGGCGTGATGGCAACGATAGGCGCGCTGGTCATCGGCGCCACCCTCGGATTTGTGCTCCTCCGGCCCCAGGAAAGGAACGCCGCGTGAACGTCCCGCTTCGCCTGCTGTTCGCCATCGCCGCATCGGCCGTCGGCCTGCTCGCCCCGCTGCCGGCCAGCGCGAAGCCGGCGACGGAGGCCGCCCCCTACCGCATCACGATGCTGCTGTTCCGCGGCTGCGAGGAAGCCTGCCGCGGCTTCCAGGCCTATTTCCGCCAGCACGGCATCGCCGCCGAGTTCACGCTGCGCGATGCCGCCCAGGACAAGCGCCGCGTCGCCGCCTTCGTGGACGAGATCCACCGCGACAAGCCGGACCTGGTCGTAACCTGGGGCACGACCGTCACGCAGGAGGCGGTCGGCGACTGGCGGCACATCGATCCCCGGCGCCACATCACCGACCGGCCGGTGCTCTTCATGATCGTCTCCGATCCGGTCGCGGCCGGCATCGTGCCCGCGCTGACCCGCCCGCGCCGCAACGTCAGCGGCACGCTCTACCTGCTGCCGGTGGAGACCCAGATCAAGGCCGCCCGCAGCTACCTGGATTTCAAGCGGATCGGCTACATCCTCAACGAGACCGAATCCAACTCGGTCAGCACCCGCGACGAGCTCCGCAGCCTCGCCGCCAGCCACGGCTTCACGCTGGTCGAGCGGCGGCTGCCGGTGTCCCCGTCCGGCACGCCGGACGGCAACGCGCTGCCGGGGCTGGTGGACGAGCTCGCGCGCGAGAAGGTGGACCTTCTCTACCAGGGCCCCGACAGTTTCCTCAACAGTCGCCGGGACGCCCTCACCGATGGCGCACTGGCCCGCGGCCTGCCCGTCTTCGCCGCCGCCGAAGCGCCGGTACAGCAATCCCGCGCACTGTTCGGCGTGGTCAACAAGTACGAGGACGTTGGACGCTTCACCGCGGTCCAGGCGCTACGCATCCTTCGCGACAAGACTGCGCCGGCGGACATCCCGGTGACGCTGCCGCGCAACTTCTCCTACTTGATCAACCTGCCGGTCGCCCTCCAGCTCGGCCGCTACCCACCCCTCAAGCTGCTCGACGTCGCCGAGATCGTCGGCATCGACAGCGGAGAACACTGACATGCGCATCCTGGTCTGCTCGAAGCGGGATCTTCACGGCCTGCATTTTCTCAATCGCCTGCTGCCGGCCCTGGCCGGCCACCAGGTGCAGGAAGTCTGGCTGTCGGACAAGACCCGCGATTCGGAAAACGCAGTGCCGGGCCTGGTCGCGCTACGCTTCCTTGAGCGAACGCTGCCGGAGGAACTGGTCTTCCCGCTGGTCGACGCGCTGCCGTCGGGCTCGGACGCGGCCGAAGCCACCTTCGCCGGCCTGGCCGAGCGCTACAAACTGCCCATCCAGGTGGTCGGCGACGTGAACGGCCATGCCGCCCGCGAGCGGATGGCGGCGCTGGAACCGGACCTGGTCATCTCCGCCCGCTTCAGCCTGCTCTTCGACGCCGACACCATCGCCATCCCGCGCTTCGGCATGCTCAACGTCCACCCCGGCGAACTGCCGATCTATGCCGGCCTGCACGCCCCGCTGCGCGCTGTGCTGGACGGCGCCGACGCCTTCGCCTGCAGCGTCCACTGGATCACCCCGGGCATCGATGACGGCCCTCTGCTGGGCGTCCACCGCCATCCCATCGAAACTCGGCGCTGCCTGCTCAGCCAGGTGCGCGAGCTCTACCCACTGGCCATCCCGACGCTGCGCGCGGTCATCGACGAATGCGCCGCCGGGCGCCGCCCCGCCGGCCAGCCGCAGGACCGCCGGCAACGGCGCTACCGCTCGATGCCCAGCGCCGACGAGTTCGCCCACCTGGAAAGCCTCGGCCTGCAGCTGTGGTGTCCGGTCACCTACGCGGGCTGGCTGCAACGCTTCGTACCCCCTGGCCAGTCCATCCCCCTCCCGCCGGCGATCGCCCGATGAGCTTCGAGCGGCAGGTCTTCATCAGCTACGCCCACCTGGACAACCAGCCGCTGACGGCCGACCAGCTGGGCTGGGTGAGCCTGTTCCACAGCACCCTGCAGACCCTCCTCAGCCAGCGCCTGGGGGCACCGGTCGACATCTGGCGCGATGACAAGCTGCGCGGCAACGACGTGTTCTCCGACGAGATCCTCGACCAGCTGTCGCGCACCGCCCTGTTCGTGTCGGTACTGACACCCCGCTACCTGAAGTCAGAGTGGTGCACCCGCGAGATCACCAAGTTCTGCCAGCAGGCCGAAAGCGAACACCGCCTGGTGGTCGGCAACAAGGCCCGCGTCATCAAGGTACTCAAGCTGCCGATCGACGGCAGCGGAACGCTGCCCGAGGCCATCGGCCAGCTGCTCGGCTACGAGTTCTTCGAGTTCGACGAAGACCGCACACCCCGCGAGCTGGACCCCGCCTACGGCGACCAGCCCCGCCAGGCCTTCCTGCGCAAGGCCAACAAGCTCGCCTGGGATCTGGCCGCCCAGCTCGAACAACTCCAGCAGCAGCCCGCCGCCAACGACGCCGTCGGCACCGACAACGCCACCAAGCCCGCCATCTTCCTCGCCGAATGCAGCCGCGACCGCCGCGACGCCCGCGAGTGCATCGAGGCGGAACTGACCTGTTGCGGCTACACCGTGCTGCCCAACCGGCGCCTGCCGGACGACGAGGACGAACACCGGGCCGCGGTCGCGGAACTGCTGGAGCGCAGTGCGCTATCGATCCACCTCATCGGCGAAGGCTACGGGCGCGTACCGGACGGCGACAGCGGCGAGTCCGTCGTCGTGCAGCAGAACCGTCTGGCCGCCGAGCGCAGCCGCCAGGCCGGCCTGCGCCGGGTGATCTGGCTCCCGGCCGGCACCGCGGCCACCCAGCCGACCCAGCAAGCCTTCATCGATGCACTGCAGCAGGATGCCGTACTGCAACTGGGCGCCGATCTGGTGAACGGCGACCTGGAAACCCTCAAGGCCGCCATCCACGCCGCGCTGAAGCAGCCCGAGGCTCCCCCCGAAACATCGGCCGAAGACGCTACCACCAGTGCACTGCGGGTCCACCTGCTGTGCGACGCCCGCGACCGCAAGGACAGCGTCCCGCTCATCAAGCAGCTGCGCGGGCTGGGCCTCGACGTCACACTACCGCTGTTCGCCGGCGACGCCGCGGAGGTTCGCGAAGCCAACCGCCAGCGCGCCCTCGACTGCGACGCGCTGATCCTCTACTACGGGGCCGGCGACGAGACCTGGAAGTACCACCAGGAAAACGAGCTGCGCAAACTGCAGGGGCAGGACCGCCAGCGCCCGTTGCGCGCCCGCTTCACGCTGCTCGCACCGCCGCTCAGCGACGACAAGGAAGTGCTGCAGGCCCTCGCCGATGCGGACACCCTCGACGGCCTGAACGGCATCGCCCCGCAGGCGCTGACGCCCCTCGTGACCGCTCTCGACCTGGAGGTGACGTCGTGAGCCAGGCTGGCGTACCGACCTGCCCCTACCCGGGCATCCGTCCCTTCCGGGAGGACGAGGAATACCTGTTCTTCGGCCGCGAAGCCCAGGTGGACGCGATGGTGGACACCCTCGCCCGCCAGCGCTTTCTGGCCGTCATCGGCAGTTCCGGCTGCGGCAAATCCTCCCTCGTCAATTGCGGCCTGCGCCCGGCCCTGCACCGGGGCCTGCTGGCGAGTGCCGGCAGCGCGTGGCGGATGGCCAGCTGCCGGCCCGGCGGCCAGCCCCTGCGTGCGCTGGCCGAAGCCCTCGCCCAGCCCGGCGCACTGCATCAGGCGGCACCACCGGGGCCGTTCAGCGCCGCTGAGCTCATCGAAGCCACGCTCGCGATGAGCCGCCGCGGCCTCATCGACGCCTACCGGCAAGCCGCATTGCCCGCGGGCACGCAACTGCTGGTGGTGGTGGACCAGTTCGAGGAGCTGTTCCGCTACCGCAACCTGGGCGAGCAGCAGGATGACCAGGCCACCGCCTTCGTCAATCTGCTGCTCGAAGCCCGCCTGGCGGACGTGCCGATCCACGTGGTCATGACGATGCGCTCCGACTTCCTCGGCGACTGCGCGCACTTCACCGGCCTGCCGGAGGCCATCAACGGCGGCCAGTACCTGGTGCCGCGGATGAGCCGCGCCGAACGCCGCTCCGCCATCGTCGGGCCGGCGCGGGTCTTCGGCGCCGACATCGCGCCGACGCTGCTGACCCGCCTGGTCAACGACGTGGGCGACGACCCGGACCAGCTCTCCCTGCTCCAGCATGCCCTCGCGCGCACCTGGGCCCGCTGGCTGGCCAGCGGCGACGCGAGCCCCATCGACGGCCGCCACTACGACGCCATCGGCACCCTCGCTCAGGCCCTCAACCTGCATGCCGAGGAGATTTACGCCGGCCTGCCGGCGGCGCAACAGGCCACCTGCGCCCGCGCCTTCCGCGCACTGACCGACACCAGCACCGACAGCCGCGGCATCCGCCGGCCGACCCGCTTCGGCGATCTGGCCGCCATCGCCGGAGCCGACGCCGCCGAACTGGACGCCACGCTGGCACCGTTCCGGGCACCCGGCGTGGCCTTCCTGATGCCCCCCGCCGATGTCCTGCTGCAGGCCGGCAGCATCGTGGACCTGGCCCATGAAAGCCTGATGCGCATCTGGGATCGCCTGCGCGACTGGGGTGCGCGGGAGGCCGAATCGGCGCGCATGCTGCGCCGCCTGGCCGACGCCGCCGACCTCCATGCCGCCGGCGAAGCCAGCCTGTGGCGCGACCCGGAACTACAGTTCGCCCTCGACTGGCAGGCCCGCGCGCAACCGACCCCGGCCTGGGCCCGGCAGTACGGCCGCGCCCTCGAACCCGCGCTGGCCTTTCTCGACGCCAGCCGCCGGGCCCGCGACGAAGCCACCGCCGCCGAACAGGCGCGGGAGGCCGCCGAAAGGCGTGTGGAGGCCGACCAGCGCCGCAACCAGCGGGTGTGGCGCGTCACCGTCGTCGCCATCGTCGCCGCCACGCTGGTCGCCGGCATCACCGGCTTCCTGTGGCAGCGCGCCGAGAAAGCCGGCGAGATCGCGCTGTCCCGCCAACTGGCGGCCGAATCCTCCAGCGAGCTGGCCGCCGGCAACCTGGCCGGCGCGCTGCAGCTGGCCGCCGCCAGCTACCAGCGCGAACCGACCTTCGAAGCCCGCGACAGCCTGCTCGCCGCCCTCGCCCAATCGCCTCTCGACTGGTGGCAGGCCGGCCAGAAAGGCGTACAGGCACTCGCCGTCAGCCCCGACGGACAGCTCGTCGCCAGTGGTGGCAAGGACGGCAGCATCCGGCTGTGGCGTGGCGGCAACGTCGTCGCCACTCTGCAGGCCCACGCCAATGCCGTGCTGGCCCTCGACTTCAGCCCCGACGGCCAGACCCTCGCCAGCGCCGACGCCGATCACCGCGTCGTGCTATGGCAGGTTTCCGAGCGTCGCGCCCGCGTGATCCTCGACGACCACGAAGGCCCGGTGCATGCCCTTGTCTTCAGCCCGGACGGTCACCGCCTCGCCAGCGCAGGCGCCGATCACCGCGTCGTGCTATGGCAGGTTTCCGAGCGTCGCGCCCGCGTGATCCTCGACGACCACGAAGGCCCGGTGCATGCCCTTGTCTTCAGCCCGGACGGTCACCGCCTCGCCAGCGCAGGCGCCGACCGGCGCATCGTGCTGCGCGACGGTCTCACCGGCGCGCCGCTGGGCAGCCCGCTGCTGGCCCACGCGGACACCATCACCGGCCTGGCCTTCAGCCCCGATGGAGAATCCCTGGCCTCGGTGGGCTACGACGGCAACCTGTTCCTGTGGCGCCTCGACGGCAGCAGCACCCCACTCGCCCGCGCCAGCCACCCCGCCGTGCTGCATGACGTGGCCTTTTCACCGGACGGCAAGACCCTCGCCACCGCCAGCGCGGACCGGCACGTGCTGCTGTGGCAGGCGCCCCGCCTGATCCAGCTCGGCGACCCGCTCGGCGGCTACGAAGCCGGGGTGCGCAAACTGTCCTTCAGCCCCGACGGACGGCACATCGTGGCGGTGGGCGAGCAGCGCCAGGTGCGTGTCCATGACCTCACCCAGCCCGGCCGCGCCGCCCTGGAGCGCCCCGGCCACACAGGCGATGCGCTGGCCGTGCAGTTCATGCCCGACGGCAGTTTTCTCACCGGCGGCAGCGACGACCTGTTGATCCGCCACGACACGAGCGGCCACGGCCCGCTGAGCAAACCGCTGACCTCCACGAAGGATACCGTGTGGGCGCTGGCCTTCAGCCCCGACGGGCGGCGCCTGGTCAGCGCCGATGCCCGGGCCCGCCTGCAATGGCGCGACGGGAACAGCGGCGCTCCGGTCGGCGCCCCCCGTGACGGCCACACCGCGCTGGTCAGCAGCCTGGCCTTCAGCCCCGACGACCGGCACCTCGCCAGCGCCGGCCAGGACGGGCGCCTGCTGTTATGGGATGCGGATGGAGACAGGCCGCCGCGCCCCCTGCTGACGGACGGAGCAGCGCTGCAGCGGGCGATCTTCAGCCCCGATGGGCAGCTCCTCGCAGCCGGCGGGCGGGATGGGCGCATCCACCTGTGGAAGATGCCCGCCGCCACGCCACTGCAAGAGCAGCTGGAACACGGCGGCCCAATCGCCAGCCTGAGCTTCTCTTCAGACTCACGGCGTCTCGTCAGCGTCGGCTACGACGGCCGGGCCAGCGTATGGGACAGTCGCGACGGACGACAACTCGCCAGCCAGGCCGCGGCCGGCAGCGGCGCCCTGTACGGCACGGCCTGGCTACCCGGCGGTGGACAACTCCTCATCGCCAGCCAGCAACAGGGGCTGCTGCGCTGGAATGCCGACGCAAGCCCCTCCACACCGCTCGGCAGCGCAGGGGGCACGCTGCTTGGCCTGGCCCTTTCTCCGGACGGCCAGACCCTGGCCGGCTTCGATCGGCAGGGCCGGCTACGCCTGTGGGACACGGCCACCGGCCAGGCCCTGCACGCCCCCCTCCTCCACCACGGCAGCCCCATCCTGGCCTTGGCCTGGCAGCCAAACGGCCTGGGCCTCGCCTCGGCAGACTGGCAGGGTGGCATCACCCTCTCCAGCGGCACGCCCTCCGAATGGGTCCGCCTGGCATGCTCGCTGATCGGCCGGATCCCGCCCCCCGTCACCGGGCGCCCGCTTTCCGCCTGTCCACCCACGCCATCGCTCCGCCCTTGACATAGGCAAGACTGCATCTAATCTGAGTAATCAGATCGCGAATCGCGGCGCCCCGAAAATTAATGACAAAAGCATAAATATCTGTACAATCGGCGCCGCTTTCCAACAGACAGGATCGGGAGGAGACATCCCATGGCACTGATCATCCCCGGCGTCGAAGTCAAGGTCGTCAAGGAAGTCCTCGCCCCTCAGCTCGCCCCGTCGGGCGTCCTCGGGCTGGTCGGCATCGTCGAGAACCCAGCCGCCGGCGTCGGTCGGGCAGCCAGCTGGCGCAGTTTCATCGACGGCTTCGGCGCGGCCAGCGCCTTCAGCCTGCCCGAAGCGGCCCAGGCCCTCGGCAACGGCGTCTTCGAACTGGTCATCTGTCCGGTTGCCTGCAACAGCACGGCGAGCGTCAAGCTCCCAGCCGCCGTCGGCAACGCCGCGGCCTTCACCCTCGTCGCCCGCGCCCCGGGGCCGTGGGGTAATGCCATTTCGGTCAGCATCCAGTCCCGCCAGGTGCCCACCGGCAAGAAGCTCGACAGCGGAGAGGACGAGACCCGCACGGTGTTCGACCTCACCGCCCGCTACGCCGGCAGCGATTACAAGGAAGTGCACCGCAACCTGTCCGCCGACCCGGCCGACCAGATCCGCAACGCCCGCGACGTGCTCGCCGCCCAGTCCCAGCTGCTGCGCATCAGCGAGGAGCGCGACAAGCTCAAGGCTCCCAAAGACAGCCCCGACATCAAGGACAGCAACGCCGCCGCCTACGCGCTGGCCGGTGCCGGCGATGCAGACCCCGACGCTTACCGCCAGGCCCTCGCCCAGCTCGAGAACGAGGCCGACGTGGACATGGTGCTGGTCTCGGTACAGGACACCAAGGATGCCACCCGGGTCGGCCGCATCTATGCCGACGTGATCAGCCACTGCGACCGCATGAGCGCCCGCAGCCAGGGCCGCATCGGCTTCGGCGAAGTCCCTGGCGCCAGCCCCGCAGAGATTGCCGCCGCCGCCGACAAGCTCACTGGCACACTGGTCTCCGACCGTTTCGTGCTGGTCGCCCCGGCCGGCGTTGTCGGAGCGGTGGCCGGCACCACCGGCAGCCTCGACTACTTCCAGTCCCCCACCTTCAAGCGCCTGTCCGGCCTCGGCGAGCCCGTCCCCGCGCTGGGCGTGGAAGCCCAGCAGGAGCTCCTGCGCAAGAATGTGGTGCCCATCGTCGCCCAGCGCGGCCGCGGCATCATCGTGATCCGCGGTCTCACCACCGACGGCGACCAGATCAGCGTGCGCCGGGTTGCCGACCACGCGGTGCGCGGCGTCAAGACCATCGGCGAGCTCTTCATCGGCCGCCTCAACAACGAGGAAGGCCGCGGCGCCCTGAAGCAGAAGCTGGTCGAATTCCTCGTCCAGATGCAAAAGGAGGGCGCCATCGTGCCCTCCACCGACGGCACCGACCCGGCCTTCAAGCTCAACGTCTATTCGAGCCAGCAGGACTTCGCCCAAGGCATCGTCCGCGTGGATCTGGCCGTCCGCCCCGTCCGGGCCATCGACTACATCTACGCCACTGTTCTGGTTCAGGTCTGAGCCAAACGCAGCCCGAGCCGCCGTTTTCCCCGTAGCCACCAGCCTCTCCGGAGAAGCCCGCCATGCCGACCGTTTTTTCCGCCAATCGCTCCAGCGTACTGGTCGATGGCGAAGCCATCGAAGGCCTGCAGTCCCTGGCCTACCGCGTCGTCACCGAACGTGAGGACATCCGTGCCGTGGGCAGCGACGAACGCGTTGCGGTGAGTTTCGGCCTGCGCACCGTGCAGGGCGAGATCACCGTCCGCTCGGCCAGCTTCAAGCTCGACGGACACCTGGACAAGCAGGCCCGCTTCCAACTCGTCGCCAACCTCAAGAAGGACGACGCCGCCGATTCGCCGAAGCGCACGGTTTCCTTCGATGACTGCTACATCGAGGACAAGGCCTTCAGCCTCGGCGCCGGCGGCACCGTCGTCACCGCCTATACCTTCAGCGCCACGCGGATCCGCGAGGAATGAGCCCTTGGGTCCGCTGGAGCTGAACCTCGCCGGCACGGCCTACAGGCTCGACTTCGCGGGCTTCCACCGGCCGCTCGGCATCGCCACCGACACGCTGGCCGTCACCCTTCCTCCCTGGACCTATCGCCGTCACATGGACACCCTGCGCTTGTGCACCGCGCCCTCAGCGTCGGGCCTGCGCCTCGACAGCCGGGCCCTCTGCGATGCGGTGCTCACCGGCGTGGACGCGGATGAAGCGGCCCGTCGCGAACTCGCCCCCATCGCCCTGTGGTGGGCCGCTGGTGGCGACGCCCCCCTCGCCCAGCCACCGGCCGAAGGGGAATGGCTAGATCTCGGCAGCTACGACAACCCGGCCCGCGTGCGCCTGCGCCCCTGGACCGAGCACCAGCGCCTCGCTGCCCTCGACGCCAGCCTGTCCGGGGAGCACGACGACGATAGCTGGTTCGACCCGGTGCGCTACCTGGAAGGCATGGTCGACGCGTCGGTGGCCACCCTCGACGCCCCCTCTGGCCTGGACGATCTCGACGCCCGCGCCACCGCCCTGCTGCTCCACGCCACCGTGGCCCTCAACGTCATCGACGAAGAAACCGACCCCCTGCTGCAAGGTGGCGAAGCCGCCCGCCAGTGCGCTGCCCGCACCCTGCGGCTGTGCCAGGTGCTGGGCTGGACTCCCGCCAAGGTGTGGGCGACTCCCGCCGCCGAGGTAGACCGCCTGCTGCGCATGCTCGACCTGCTGCAGCCCGCTGCGCAGACGCCCCGGCGCCGCAGCCTGGCGGACCATCCGGACGCCACGGTGATCCGCATCGACGACGACGGTGACGACGAGGCCGTGGAAAGGATGTCCCGGTGACGACCGGCACCGAACTCCTCGTCGCCCGCATTCTCCAGCCGCTGGCCCGCAGCCTGGAGGAGGCTCGACGGAATCTCGCGCTGGATGTGGACGCGGCGACGGACGATGAAGGGGATTACTCCGATCCCCTGTCCTCCGGAACACCCGCTGCGGCTCCCGCGAGCGGGGCGACCCCGCAGAACACCGCCCACGGCATTCGCTCCTCAAGGCAGGAGATCTCGCCGAACATCGACCGGCCCATCTCCATCCCTGCAGTGTTGGATGCATCTCCGCTTCCGCCCACAAGGACAGACGAACCGGCGAACAACACACACTTCCAACCAGCTCGTGACGGTGCATCTCCACCCGCAGCGCATCTCCCGCAGCCCTCCGGCCAATCAGTTACGCAGCACAGGCCTCCTCAACACACGACACCGGCCGACCCGACGGTTGTGCCTGCCCCCGCTTCTGCCTTCCACCGTCCTCCGGTTCTTCGGGTAGCAGGCGTGGTGGAACACCCGATGGTCCAACGCGAAGGAGAAGGAACACGCCTACCGTCACCGGAAGAACGGAGGTCCGTCGTCACGCCATCCTCCACCGGTGATGGCGCAGGACAATCGATCAGGGCTCCCGCGCTGCTGCGTTCCGTTCCACCTGCGTCCGACTTCGCAGCGGATGCGCCCTTACCGGCAGCCCCGGAACCCAGTCTGACACCTGTCAGCTCAAGCCCCGCCACCAAACCAGCCCCTGACTTTCCATCGCGACTGGACGCTGGCGGAGCCCCCCAAGCCTCTTCCGGAGAACCCGCACCGGCAGCATCCGAGCCTTCCGACCTACGCCCCAGGCACTGGCGCCTGAAAAAGCCGTTCGCCGATCTGCCCGCGATGCCCACAGCGCCGGGTGACGACACGCCGGAAGCGGCGGGCACATCGCACACCGCAAAGCAGGCTCCACAGCCCGGGGCATCGTTTTCCCGCGGCACCCCCATCGGACGCGTCGCCGACGCGATGGCCCCCGTTCTCGACAAGGCCTGGCAACTCACCGACAGCAGCCTGCGTGACAGCGACGACAAGCAGGCGCCCTCGATGACAGCCGGCCCCCGCGTCAACAACCACTTTCACGTCAGCGTCGCGCTGGCTGGTGACGGCTCCGCCCCCCGCGATGCGCAGGAACTCGAGACAGCCCTCGTCGCCCTGCTGCGCGATGCGGCCCGCCGCCAGGGGCTGGACGTATGAAACCGGTCCGCCAGAACGCCTACCAGGTGCAGATCGGCAGCGTGCTGGCCAGCAGCAAGGCCAGCGAATCCCAGCGCCAGTTGCTGCAGCTGTGCGTCGACCTGAACATGGATGGCCCCGGCGCCGCGTGCTCCATCGAGCTGGCGGACAGCAACGTGGCGCCACCGAGTGCCGGAGACACTGTCACCGTCAAGCTGGATGTCGGCGATGGCGTGCAGACCGTCTTCACCGGCATGCTCGCGGACAGCGTGGCCCGGGCCACCGGCCAGACCCTCATCGCCCACGGCGCGATTGCCGATCTTGGCCGCCACGAAGTGGAGGGCACCTACGACAGCGTGTCCGCCGATTTCATCATCAAGGACCTGATCGGCAAGATCGGCGCATCAGCAGGCACCATCAGCAAGGGCCCGGACCTGTCGGGCTGGGCGCTGCACCGCGGTCCCACGGCCCTCGGCCATCTGCGCCGCCTGGCCGTGCTGTGCGGTGCCGACCTGTATGCCGACGGCGACGGCAAGATCCACTGCACAGCCCCGAAGAACGGCGCCGCCGATCACCGGTTCAAGTTCGGCGAAACGGTGATCCAGCTGGCCATCCACAAATGCAGCCCAGCCTTCGACAGCATCGAGGTGTGGGGCGAGGGCGCCGCTAGCGCCAAGGGGGCCGACAAGGCCCACTGGCTCAGCACCGACCTGGCCGGCGTCAGCGCCAAGGCCGCCGTCGACAGTGACGGGCAAGTCCAGGCCGGCAAGCTCGGCGCCCGCCCGTTCCGGCTCCGCGAAGGCGCGCTGCGCTCCGGCGAAGCCGTCGAAGCGGTCGCCAAGGCCTGGGCCACCAGCCTGGCCGCCCGCTTGCTCGGCGGCAGCCTGGAAGTCTTCGCCACCCCCAAGGTTCAGCCCGGCGACCTCGTATCCATCGATGGCCTCCCCGCGGACCATGCCGCCGCCAACCTGCTCGGCCAGGGCGGCATGCTGCGCGTACGCCACGTCCGCCACCTGCTGGATCGCCAGCGCGGCACGCTCACCCGGCTGGGCTTCTGAAAATGAGCGTGCGCATCGGCAAGATCGAACTCACCGGCGTGCAGGACCTGCACACCGAGGAAGCGCGCACCCTCGTCGAACAGCGGGTGCCCGAACAGCAGGGCAGCGTGTTCCAGGATCTGGGGCGCGAGCCGGTCACCATCCTCATCGACGGCCTGCTGCTCGGCGAAGAAGCCCTGTCGTCCCTCGAAACCCTGCGCCAGGCCCATGCCAAGGCCGAGCCCCAGTCCTTCGCGGCCGACCTGGTGGTTGGCACCGACCTCACCGAAGTCATCATCGAAGACTTCAGGGTCCGCCAGGTGGCCGGCTACCGGGACCGCTTCCGCTTCAGCCTGCGCCTGCGCGAGCACATCGAAGCGCCCCAGGCCAGCGACGCCGCCCTGGCCGACGTCAACAACGGCGTCGCCGCCGATGCCGGCGCGTGGAGCGACAACAGCCTGGCCGCCGCCGGTGTGCTGCAGGACCCGGCTTCCCTCTCATCAGCCTTGGCCGCCCAGCCGGCCCTACTCGACAGCCTCGACAT
Source organism: Zoogloea sp. GDB6 (assembly GCF_056724105.1). Lineage (NCBI taxonomy): Bacteria > Pseudomonadati > Pseudomonadota > Betaproteobacteria > Rhodocyclales > Zoogloeaceae > Zoogloea > Zoogloea sp. GDB6. The sequence continues at coordinate 4,462,477 of NZ_CM161497.1, forward strand.
GGACGCCCTCGGCGATGCCGTCGCCAACAAGCTCGACAGCCTGGACACGGGCCAACTCAACGGCGTGCTCGACACCCTCGCCGCCGCCGATCCGAGCAAGGCCAGCGGCTTCTTCGACGCGCTGGGCAAGGCCGGTGCCCTCGGCCCGATGCTGTCCAAGTATGCCCAGGAAGGCGCGGCCTTCCTGAAGCAGCTCGATCCATCCAAGTTCAGTTCGCTGATGAAGGCCTTCTCCGGCGGTCTCGAATTCCTCAACCAGCTCAAGAAAGTGCTCGACGCGGCGGGCCGTCTGGCCGGTGATATCAAGGACCTCAAGCTGCCACCGGAACTCGACCACATCGTCAAGGGAGGGCTGAAATGAGCAGCGCTGCCGACATCGTGCGCGACCTCGCCGCCCTGGTCCAGGCGCTGGCCGCGCTGCTGGAAACCAAGACGGCCAGGGAGATTCCCAACATCGCCCGTGATCTTGGTGCCCAGCCGCAACTGGCCCAGGGCGTCGACGCGCTCGGCCGGGTGCTCGGCGAAATCCGCACCGGCGCCGTCCCGCTGCGCCGCACCGCCCTCGATGCCGACGCGCTGGTCGCGCTGCTCGGGTGCATCCCGGGCTTCGTCAGCGGTATCGGCGCGGCCACCGACGCCTCCGGCGACTGGCTGGCCCGCCTCGGCATCGGCCTGGGTGATGCCGCCGGCGCCGCTCGGCAGGTGTCAGGGCCGATCCGCCAGGTGTCCGGCGTGCTCGACATGGGCATGGAGGTCGCCGAAGGCGCCGTCTCCCTGCTCGCCCCCGCCGAATGGCGCGGCCTCATCAGCGCCCTCGACCATCTTTCCGAAGCCCTCAAGGCCCTCAAGACGCCTGCTCCCCCGACCACCCCCGCCAGCGCCACGCCCGGCGCCGCTCTTTCTGGAGGATAAGCACCATGCCCGACAACACGCCCGTTCCCGCACCTGCTGCCGACGGCCGCGCCGACAATCCCTTCCGTGCCGTCGCCATCCTGCTCGACGGGGTGCGCGTCGCCCTCGAGAACAGCAAGCGCCAGGACCAGGCCCCGCGCTGGGTACGCGTCGTACGCGTGCGCGAGTTCCGCGACGATGCCATCGCCAAGGGCGTCATGAAGGCTCTCGACGTGCTCACGCTGGCGGTGGCCTACCTGCAGCGCTTCACCCTCGACGCCAACGACCTGCTGATCCAGGGCGACGCCGCCAAGGCCCTCGTCGAGGTCTCTGCCGAATTCATCAAGACCGCCACCAGCAAGGAGTTCATCAACTCCCTCGAACTGGCGGTGGGCCAGGATCCGAGCCCCGATTCGCCGATTCCCGACGTGGCCAACATCATCGACAAGATCGTCCAGATCGCCGACAAGGTGCCCGAACCCGACGACCTGAAGGTCATCGGCGCGTCCCTCTACAAGCTGCTCGGCATTGAACAGTCTCCCCTCGACGAAGCCAAGCTCGGCAGCACCACCGAGAGCCACGTGGTCCTCGCCCACACCGGCACGCTGCGCCTGCTGCAGTTCGGCTTCGACCAGAACTTCAAGCTGCAGAATTTCGGCAAGGGCGCCAGCGTGTCGTCCCTCGACATCAACCGCCTCGGCGCCCGCCGCCTGTGGGAAGCCGGCGCCGACAAGCTGCCGCTCAAGTCGATCGGCAAGTTCGGCGAAGCCCCCGATGTGGAAACCGTGTGGGAACTCGACTTCTCCACCGACAAGGCCGGCAGCGACGTGCAGGACGCCAACGCGATCCTCGAGGCTCTCGGCTACGTCACCCCCAACGTGGCCGACCGCAAGCTCTTCAGTCCCGAGTTCACCGGCCGCCTGCGCACCTTCCAGCAGCTCAACGAACTGCCGGTCAGCGGCAAGCTCGACAACGCGACCCTCAACCGATTGCTGCACCTGGACTACGACGCGAAGAACCTGAAGCGGGCCAAGCGCTTCAAGGCCGATGCGCTGCCGAAGGGCTTCGATCCGCTAAAGGCCCCGGCCTGATCCGGCAAACGCTGCACACCCGGCCATGAGCGATCCGATCGACATCATCCGCGCGGTGGTCCGCGACGAGCTGCGCAGCCTGCGCCTCGGCGAGCTGGCGGTGGTGACCAGCGTCTTCCCCCACACGGGGGACGACGACGGCAACAACCACGAATGCACGGTCCAGTTGCGCGAAGGCGGCCTCGAGCTGCGCAAGGTCCCCATCGCCACGCCCCATGTGGGCATGGTGAGCCCGCCGCAGGTCGGCGACCTGGTGCTGCTCAGCTACGTTGGCGGCGACCCGAACCGGGCCGTCGTCGTCGGCCGCCTGTACTCCGAGAAGATCAATCCGCCGGTGCACAAGGAAAAGGAATGGCACGCCTTCGCCACCGCCGACGGCGTCAGCAGCTTCGCGATCGACGCCGACGAATCCTGCATCGTCACCGCCGGCAAAACGGTTGTGACGGTGAAGAAGGACGGCAACATCGAAGTGAAGGGCGAAGCCGACCTGGTCATCGAAGTGAAGGGCAAGCTCACCATCAAGTGCACCGACTTCACCGTCGACGCATCGGGGAACGTGGACCTGGGCAAGGACGGCGCCGGCGTGATCACCGAGCAGTCCCACAAGTGCTACTACACCGGCAAGGCCCTGGTGCCGTCCGGCACCGTCAAGGCCAAGGGCTGAAGCGAGGAGAGCCAGACATGCCCACCCCGACATCCAGCCAGATCGAATCCCCGGCCAGCGGCTTCCTCAAGGCCGCCGGCCTGCAGGGGGAGGACATTCCCGGCCTCGCCACCGCCATCGCCAACACTGCCGGCCAGGCGCTGACGATGTTCCTGTCCCAAGCCATGGTGATGCCCGGCATCCCCGTAGCCGCCGACCCGATCACCGGCAGCGGAGCCACCGCCGGCCCCGGCAAACTGATGCCGCCGCCGGCCGGTGGCCCCGGCGCGTCGCAGCTGGAAGTCCTGGCCAGCGCCCAGTGCCAGGGGCAGGGCCTGCGCGGCGAGGATGCGGACGGACTGGCGAAGACCATCGCCGGCACCATCGCCCAGGCGATCAACCTGTTCTGCGCCCAGAGTATGGTGATGCCCGGCATCGCCGTGGCCGGTTTTGTCAGCGCCGCACCGGGCATGCTCCAGCCGGTACCGCTGCAGTCCCCGCTGGAAGGCTTCGCCAACGGCCTGCTCAGCCAGAACGGCCTGCGCGGCGAAGATGCGCCAAAGCTGGCCCAGGCCCTCGCCCAAAGCGTGGACCTGGCCCTCACCCTGTTCGCGTCCCAGGTCCTGGTGTCGCCCGGAATCCCCTGCCCGCCCGGCGCCAGCGCCGGCCCCGGACGACTGATGTGAAGGAGGCCACGACCATGGCGACCGCCCCCGATCCATTCGGCACCGACCTGCGCCTGGTCTTCCCCCGCGGGGAAGCCTGCGTCGACCTGGCCCTCGGCCTGCAGGACCTGGAAACCATCGACGGCCTCGAAAACCTGGTCCAGGCCCTGACCCTGCGCCTGCTGGTGGACCGCGGCGAACTGGCCGGCCTCGCCCACCCCCGCTACGGCAGCCGCATCCGCGACCTGATCGGCGAGCCCCTCGACCGCCCCAACCTCGAACTGCTGCGCCGCTACGTGCGCCAGGAGCTGCTGCGCGACCCGCGCGTCGAGGAAGTGCTGCAGGTCACCGTCACCCCCCACGACGCCCGCCGCGACGGGGTCGACGTGGTTGCCCGGGTCCGCGCCGTCGGCGGCCAGGAGGCCGGCGTGGAGGTACGCATCGATGCCGCTTGACCGGGTCTTCATCAAGAAGGACTTCGCCGAGGTAGTGGACGCCCTGCTGGCCGACATCGGCTCGGGCATGGGCGGCCGCGTGGCGCTGACCGATGCCAACGAGGGCAGCGTGATGCGCACCCTCGCCGAAGCCTTCGCCCGCGAGCTGGCGGTCTGCTACGAGCAACTCGATACGGTCTACCGCAACGCCTACCTCGACAGCGCCAGCGGCCCAGCCCTCGACAACGTCGTCGCCCTGCTCGGCATCGAGCGCCAGCGTGGCGGCCACCTGGAAGGCACAGCCCTGCTCGGCCGCGGCCAGCCGGCCCCGGAAGATATCCATATTCCCCTGGGGACCCTGGTCGCCGGTCGCGACGTGCCCCTCTTTGCGACCACGGCCAACGCGGTGCTCGGCAAGGGCGAACGCCAGCTGATGGTCGGCGTCCGCGCGCTGGAGCCTGGCGGCAACACCGTCAAGGCCAACGCCCTCGCCACGCTGCCACGGCCGATCGCCGGCATCGACACGGTCGGCAATCCCGGCGACCTGGTCCTCCGCCAGCGCGAAGAAACCGACGACGAGCTGCGCGCCCGCGCCCGCCGGCTGGTGCAGTCCTCCAACACCGGCACGGTATCGGCACTGGAACAGGCCGCCCGCAGCCTGGGCATCCAGGAAGTGCAGGTCATGGAGAACCCCGGTGGCCGCCTCGGCGAGGTGGAAGTGATCCTCGGCGACAAGGACATTCCCGCCGACCTGCTCGAAGAAGTGCGCAACCGCCTGGAGGACGTGCGCCCGGCCGGCATCGTGCTGCGCTGCGGGCCAGCGATCCCGGTTTTCGTACAGGTCACGGCGACGCTGACGCTCAATGCCGAGCTTTCCGAACGGGAACAGAAGGACATCGAGAAACGCCTTGGCGCCACCCTCATCGACTACTTCGGCAAGCTGAAGGTCGGCGAGGCAGTACGCGAGGCCAAGGTCCGCTCCCTGCTGCTCGGTCACGACGCGGTGGTCGGCTGCAGCCGGACCGGTCAGCGCCCGTTGCTGGAACCCTTCGTGTGGCAGGATGGCAACGGTCTCCAGTCGGTGGCCTACCGCTCTCTACTCGGCAACGGCGACGTACTGGCCAGCCCGGGCGAACGCATCGGCCTCTATCCCGAAGCCCTGCCGCTGCGCCTGAGCATCGAACCGCCCCTGCTCAATGTGTGGGTGGATGCGAACCTGACCCTCGCCGTCGGCACGCCGACCAACGGACTTCAGGCACGCGTGACCAATGCCCTCAAGGACGCCTTCGACAAGGCCGCCCGCCAGGCCGGTGAGGACGCGCCCGCCGAGATCGCCTATGCCACGCTGCGTGACGCCATCGCCGCGGTCACCGGCGACAGCGCCCTGGCGCGTCTGCGCGTCACCGTCATCCACGAGCGGGACGGGCTCGCCGAAGAACTCGACGACGCCAGCGGGCTAGCCCACGTGAGTGTACGTGAGCAGCCCATACCGCGGACCGTCACCCTGCACGCGGAGCACGGCGATGTCTGACCCGCGGCGACGTCGGGAACGCCTGCTGCAGCTGCTGCCGCGCATCTATACGGCGCAGCCCGAGCGGAGCGCTGTAGCCGCCGTCATCGGCGGTCTGGCCGCCAGCCTGGCCCGCCTCGACGATGCGCTGACCCGCGTGCAGTACGACCGCTGGGTCGGCCTGGCCAGTGCCCAGCGGCAGGATGCAGACGACACCAGCGCGGTGGAACAGCTCGGCCAGCTGCTGCAGGTTGCCCGCCTGCCCCCGCGCCTCAACCACGCCGGCTACGACAGGCCGTCCCCCGAGCGGCTGGAGATCCGCTTCGACCACAGCGCACCGCGGGACGAAGCGCTGACCGAACTGATCGGCGAAGGCTGGCGCCGCCCACGCAACGGCCGCCCGCCCATCGATCCGGCGGAAGCCCTCGGCGCCCTGTTCCCCGGCCTCGCCTTCTCGCTCGGCAACGACGAGCTCAGCCTGAGCGTCACCGCCAGCAGCGCGGCCGAAACCGACACCATGACCTCCTTCCTGGCGGTACTCGATCCGGAACCCGGCGAAACCTACCGCCAGCGTCTGCTGGTCACCGCCCGCGTGCGCACCGGTGGGCTGGCCACCCCGCGGGCGCTGCTGTCCCTGGCCATTGCCGACCTCGGCGCCGAACCCTGCCCGCGCCTCCTACGCCGGCAGGACAGCACCCTCGCCTTCGGCATGCTGCCGGGCACCCGCAAGCGCTGCAGCGCCTGCGGCGGCAAGGGCGACATAGCCTGCCCCAACCGCAACAAAGCCGTCGTCGAAGCCTGGCTCACCGAGAACCCAAGCCTGCCGGCCAACCATGCCGAAAGCGCGCCGCGCCTGCGCCGTCCGTTTGTCATCAGCAACCCGAGCCTGCACCCCGACCGCCCGGTGCTGAGCCTCAAGATCAGCGAACAGCCCGCCGCCTATCCGGCCATCCGCAGCATCGACACCGGCGAAATCACCCTCTACGCCGGTACCGTCAAACCCGGCGAAACCCTGGTGCTCTACCCCGCCGTCACACCCGCCGAAGCCGCCCCCTTCGACGGCTTCGACGCCCCCGGTCACCACGCCTGGCTCAGCGCCCGCCCAGCAGGGCAGGCACTGCTGATCGGGCCCGACGGCACGGAACGGGACGTCAGCCACTCGATCTTCTACCTGTGGGGCAACCGCTTCGACGATCCCCAGTCGAGCCTCGGCGCGATGCGCTGCGGCGTGCTCGACCAGCGGGTCCTCACGCCACGCCTGCAATGCGGCAGCAATCAATGGATGCTGCTGACTTTCGCCCAACCCGACGCCGAATTCGCCGACGCCACGACCACCGTCCATACATCCCGCTTCGCCGGACACGACGACGCAGGCGGCACCAGCTTCGCGCTGCTCGACGGCTCCATCAGCCGCAGCGACTCCCGCTACGCCTCCATCCTGTTCGAGTCCTTCAGCAAGACCGACACCGGCACGGCCAGCGAGGAGACCACTATCAACGCACCGCGCCTGTCCCTGCGCCTCGACTGGATGGCGCGCCCGCCGGCCAGCTATAGGCTGCGGGTTCCCAAGAGCGGCTGGGTCTCCGCCGCCGCCGCCCGCGGCGCCCTCAAACTGCTGCGCAGCGACGTCACCCGGGCCACCGCTGCCGGCGTGCGGGCGATGGTGGACTTCCCCGAGCCGCCCCGCCGCGAGGATGTCATGCCCGCCGACGGGCTATCCGCGATCACCCTCGCCCAGCGCTGGACGGAAGACGCCGCCCCGACGGACGGAACACTGCAGACCGGTCTCGGCCTGACCTCCCAGGAGAGGCACGAGCCCGGCGAAGGACGCTTTTCGATGCAGGTGGTATTCGACACCACCCGCCTGGACTGGAGCCATGCGGGGTGAATCGCCCCGAGGAGTTGAAGAAGATGCCCATGAAGGAATGCCACGGCCTCGCCGGCCGCCTCTCGATCGAACTGCGCGATGCCGGCGGCCGCGTGGTGGAGAAACACAGGGTGGACAATCTGATCACCAATGCCGGCCGCAATCTGCTCGCCCGCCTGTTTGCCGGCGCCGCCCAGGGGCCCGAGCTGCGCATCGCCGTCGGCGGCCAGGGTGGCACGGTGAGCCTCGACGACACGGCCCTCGGCGATCCGCTCGATTCGGCCCCCGCCAGCATCCCGAGCATCGCGCTGGCCGACCACGACGGACAACAACGCATCACCGCCCGCGTCACCGCCACGCTGCCGGCCTCCGGCAGCGCCGACCCGCAGGCCCTGCAGGAGGCCGGCATCCTGATCAGCCTGCCGGGTGCAGAAGCGGTGCTCTACAACCGCGTGACCTTCCCGCTCATCAACCGGGCGGGCAACCTCGAAATGACGCTGACCTGGGAGGTGATCTTCTGATGGCCGATACACCCGATCCCTATCTCCGCAAGGATCCCGGCGACATCATGCTCGCCGCCGACTGGAACGAGATGCAGGTGCGAGCCCGCAGCGAGCTGCGCGCCCACGACCACACCGGCGACGCTGCCCGTCAGGTCCCCCGCGACGGCATCCAGGACAAGGCCATCGACGCCAGCAAGATCGACCCGGACATCAAGCTGAGCCTCAAGGAGCTCACCATCGGCGGCCCGCTCAAGGTAACCGGCACCAGCCAGCTCGCCGATATCCGCGCCGCCCTGGCCAGCTTTTCGGGGGCCCGCCTGACCGCCACCGGCGACCTCGGCATCGGCACGGACAGCCCCGAAAACGCCGAAGGCTGGAACCGGGTTGCCGATGTCGTCGGCGCCGAGCATGCCAAACTGTCGGTGCGCGCCGGCGACATCGACGGCCGGCTGATGAGCCATGTAGCCGGCTTCTTCGGCTCCGAACCGGGCATGATCGTCGGTACCAAGAGCCTGCACCCCCTCTCCTTCGTCACCGCCGGCGCCTTGCGCCTCAAGGTGCATTCGGCCAAAGCGGAAGACGGCACCGACACGCCGATCGTCGAACTCTTTCCGGCCAACAATCCACTGCGCTTCTCATCCGCATGGACCAGCCGGGCGAGTGGCGGAAACACCGCCGAGATCAGCAACGACACGCAGATCTACAAGACCCTGATGATCATCGGCAACAGCAGTGCCGGCCTCGGGCGCCGCGTCTCCGTGTGGGACCGGCTGGACGTCAACGGCAGCATCTACTCCCACGGCATCGACGTCAGCACCGAGATCGGCCAGCACATGACTGCCGACGGCACCTTCTACCGCTGGCAGGGGCAGGTCTACATCAACGTGGACGACAACCTGTACATCCGCGACAGCAGCCGCGGCATCCGCATGCACTTCGACACCATCAACGGCGTGTTCAAGACCGACATACTGCGCCTGGGCGACAAGTGGCGGCTGTCGGGCATCGGCGACCATGAGGCCAACGATGAATGGCTACGACTCAAGAACGTGGCCAACAATGCCTATTGGGGCGGCTTTGCCGCGTCGAAAATGTGGACCATGCAAGGCCAGTACCAACAATCGGACCTGCGCCTGAAATGCAATATCCAGGAGATCGATCAGGCCCTGCCCCGGCTGAGCCAACTGCGCGGCGTCAGCTTCAACTGGAGGAGCGATACCTCGCGGGAAGCCCTCGGGCTACTCGCCCAGGATGTCGAGGCGGTCCTGCCACAGGCCGTCAGTGAAGGCCCCGACGGCTGGAAGGGCATCGATACCTCAGCGGTGGTGGCACTGCTGGTTCAGGCCGTGAAGGAGCAACAGGCGATGATCGACGACCTGCGCAGCGCCCTTCCGCTGCGCAACTGACGGAGCGCTCCATGGCCGAACGCCCCGATCCCTATGTGAAGCGCAGCGCCGGCGACATCATCCGCGCCGACGACTGGAACGAAGCCCAGGTGCTGACCCGCGAGGCCCTGGCCAGCCACGATCACGGCACCGGCAATGGCACCCCCATCCCGCGGGAAGGGATCCGCGAGAAAGCCATCGACGGTAGCCGCATCGATCCAGCCGCCAGCGTCACGGTCCAGAATCTGGAAGTGCGCGGCAGCCTCAAGCTGAGCACCCACGACCTGACCAGCCAGATCAACGACATCCTCACCAGCCTCGGCAACACACTCGGCCGCAGCGGCGGCGCCATCAAGGGTAGCCTGTCGATCAGCGAGCGCCTGACGCTGGGCAGCGAGCGGGCGCCGAGCAGCCGCCTGCAACTGGGCAACCTCACCGCCATCGACGCCGGCGGACGCAACGAGGCGTGGACCAACCTGGGCTCCAACGCCTACTACGACGGTGCCTGGAAACGCATCGACAGCAGCAAGGCTGGCGTCAACCTGCACATGAACCCGGATGCAGACGGACAGGAATTCCGCTTCCTGCGCGTCGAGGCCGATGGCGGCAACCTGCGCAACATCGCCACCTTTGGCAGCAAGGTGTGCACCATCACCGAGGCCAGTGTGGGGATCGGCACCGGCGCACCGGCCGCTCGCCTGGACGTGCGCGGAGCCATCCACGCCGGCGGCTCCGACCTCTACTTCACCGAAACCGGCCACCGCCACACCGGCTTCGGCAACCACGCCGGCTACGCCGCCCTCGAGAACGACGGCGGCGACTACAACGCGCTGATGATCCTTGGCCGGTCCACCGGCGGGCCACTCGGACGGGTCGTGAAGATCTGGGACAACGTGTTCATCGCCGGCAACCTCGGCACCCACGGCTTCTCGCCGGTGCCCAAGACACCAGGCTGGCAGGGCGGCATCCACACCTACGACATCGAGGCCGAGGCCACCATCTGGGCGCGCAACAACGTGCAGACAGGCAACCGCGACCTCGCCGAGAACTTCGATACCGTCGAAGAACTGGAGGCCGGCGACGTGGTCAGCCTCGACCCGGACGGCAGCGGCATGCTGCGCTGCCGCCGCAGCGAGGACCCACTGGTCCTCGGCGTGGTGTCGTCCCAACCCGGCCTGCTGCTGGGCGCCGACCCGGCCCGCCGCATTCCGCGCCCCGGCGAATACCCGGTCGCCCTGTCGGGCCGGGTGCCCTGCAAGGTCAGCGGTGAGAACGGCCCGATCCGCCGCGGCGACCTGCTGACTAGCGCCAGCCTGCCCGGCCACGCCATGCGCGCCGACACAGCCATCGTCGGCACGACCATCGGCAAGGCCCTCGACGCCTTCGACGGCGGACAGGGCCTCATCGACATCTTCGTATTCCTCCGCTGACCCATTGACCCGTTCCCATCGACCATCATGAAGAACCAACTCGAAGCCCGCCTGCACGAACTCCGCGGCGAATACGACGCCGGCACCAAGGTACTCGCCGACCTGCAAAAAAAACAGGACGAACTGCGCAGTACGCTGCTGCGCATCAGCGGCGCCATTCAGGTGCTGGAAGAAGTCCTCGCCACCGAAGGTGCCGCCGACGCAGGCAGCGATGGCAGCGGCCCGCGCCTGGTCGCCAACTGAACGCAGACCACCGATGGACGAACCGGTAACGCTCCTCGATCTCGATGGCCGGCCGGCCACGACGCGGCAGTTCACGGCCGGCAACGGACTCAGGCTCAACGTCGGCCTTCCTGCCGGCCGCCGCTTGGCCTCTGCGCGCCTGCTGCTGGCCGCCGCCGACGGCAGCGTCCAGACCATCCAGCCGGCACTGCAGAGCGACGCTGGCGACAGGACGCTGGACGGCAACAGCGCCGTCTCCTTGCGCTGGGCCACCGCGGAGTGGGGTGAGGAGCGCGCGGTCGTCGGCCTCACTGTTGTTGCCGACGGCCCGCCGCTCAGGTGCGGGCTGCGGGCGCGACTGTTCAATCACGGTAACTGGCTACCTGTGATGCCCCTCGACACCCTGCCCACCGGCAGCCGCCAGAGTTTTCCCCCTCAAAGCGCCAGCCGCCTGAACGCCGAAATGCTCATCGAAGGCAAGATCGGCGACACGGCCACCGGCGTCCTCATCCCCGGCGCCCTGTCGATCAAACAGTTCAGCATTCACCTCAGCCAGCAGCCCTGCGGCCTGACGGTGGCCATCGACGACGAGGCCCCTTTCTTCACCGCCGACGGTCCCCTGCCGCTCACCCCCATCGAAGTGGGCGGATTGGTCCGGGCCCTGAACCGCTACCGCAACGACCACCCCCACGCTGCCAGCGTGCCGCTGCAGATCCGTTGTGCCGGCCAGCAGGCCTTTGTCGTATCCGGCTTCGAAGCCCATCCGGAAGCCTTACCACCACCGACAACACCCGACGAACCGAGAGCGCCTCCCGATACACCGCGCCCCGGAGAGCAGGCCTGGTTGCCCGATGGCCAGGGCAGCACGAACCTGGCCCGCCTGTGTGATGGCCGCCATGCCGCCGCCATCGTGCTACCGCCCGTGGATAGTGGCGTATTGTCGAGCGTCGCCCTGCGTCTGCGCCCTCTTGACCGGACCAACCATGGACGACTGCTCATTCACTTGGCAAACGGTACCGTGCCCCAGGAACCTGCCCTGCTGACAATGGACTTCGAAGTGATCGTCGATGAACCCGCTGCCTCAGCCCCCATCTGGCTGACCGCACGCCTGCCCGAGCCACAGCCCCTTACCGGCCAATCGTGGTGGCTGGTGTGCCGGATGAATGAAGGCGCAGTGTTGTGGTACGCGGACCCGGACCGGCCGCCACGGGTGGCGGACAGCCGTTACCAAAGTGTCGATGGCCCCTGGCTGCCCCTCGACGGACCGGGCGAAGCGCCCTGGCTGCAACTGCGTGTCGGGATACTGGACGCTATCCCGGCCACCGTTTGAGGACGATTCAATGCTGGGAGCCCTGGAAAACCTCCTGCTGCCTGCCCTGCGGGAAGCCCTCGGCGCCACCCAGGATCTGCAGGGTGGCCCGGCGACCGCCCCTGCCCAAGGGGACAGCCGCGTTGCCCTTCACGCCACCCGGCTACGCCGGCCACGTACCGCTCCGGACAGCGACACGGCACCGATACGGGACCCAGCCAGTCTGGGCTGGCAGGGCACCCTGGCGAGCGATGCGGCACACCCGCTGGATTTTCCGCTGCCGACGGAAGCCATCGGCGAGCTGGCTGACGTGCAGAGCCCGCCAGGGCGGATCCTGTCCGCCGGCGACGCCTACTTGCTGGACGGCCGCACGCTACGCTTCTTCCGTGCCGCGCCGGGCCTGGTCGTGGCCCGCACGCGTGGCGCACGGAGCGCCGGCTACCGGGAACGCAGTGAAGGGCGCATCGACCTGGAACTGCGGGTGTGGGCAAAGGACCGGGACAGCATCGACACCCTGCTGGCTCGCAGCCTGCAAACCGTGCTGTCCGCCTTCGAATCCATCAACGTCATCGACCTGACGGATGCTGCACCGGGTTTCGGACTGCGGATGACCCGCCTGCGCCTCGAACTGAAGGACATCACCCGCCACTTCGATGCGGCCGCGCCGACCTGGCTGTTGGGCGTGGCCCGCTGCCGGCTGCGTGGAGAACTGGAACTAGCGCTGACGCTGGGCGCACCGGAAGAGGAAGGGCGGATCGCCGACGTGGAGATCCACCTGCACGGCCCATCGAACGCGAACTGAGGACGAGCCGCAGGAAAAAGCAGCAGCCCCGCGCCCGGAGCTGCCGCCTTGGGGATCAGGACGCCAGCAGGCGGTCGAGTTCAGCGACGGTGCGCTCGGCGGCCTTGCCGTCCCACAGCAGCGGGCGCCGCCCGTGCTTGCCCTGGCCCGCCAGCACCTTGGCAGCTTCTTCAAGGATGCGCGCCGGATCGGTACCGACCAGAACGTTGCTGCCTTCGTCGATGGTCACCGGACGCTCGGTGTTCTCACGTAACGTCAGGCAGGGCACACCCAGCGCGGTGGTTTCCTCCTGCAGACCGCCGCTGTCGGTCATGATCAACGCCGCATCCTTCCACAGGTTGAGAAACTCCATGTAGGACTGGGGCTTGGTGAGCACGACGTTGGGCCCCAGGTCGAGACCGAACTTTTCCAGATTACCGCGGGTGCGCGGATGCACCGGGAAGATCAGCGGCAGGTCGGCGGCGATCTTGGTCAGCGCACCGGCGATACCGCGCAGGTTGGCCTCGTCATCCACGTTGGACGGGCGGTGCAAGGTCACCACGCCATAGCGGGGGTACTGGGCCTTCAGCGCCTGGGTTTCGAGGCTGCTCTTGTCGGATGCGTCGAGTTGGTCGCGCTGGTACAGCAGGTTGTCCACCATCACGTGCCCCACGTGGAAAACTGCCGCCGGGTCCTTGCCTTCCTTCAGCAGGTTGTCGACACCGGCCGGCTCGGTGCAGAAGAACCAGTCGGAAATGCTGTCGGTGACGAGACGGTTGATCTCTTCCGGCATGCGCATGTCACCACTGCGCAGGCCGGCCTCCACGTGGGCCACCGGAATGTCGAGCTTCTTGGCGTCGATGGAACAGGCCAGCGTGGAATTGACATCCCCCACCACCAGCACGCAGTCGGGGCGCGCCTTCTGGCAGATCTCCTCGAAGGCCACCATGATCTTGGCGGTCTGCGTGGCGTGACTGCCGCCGCCGGCCTCCAGGTGATAGTCGGGCTTGGGAATCCCCAGCTCGTCGAAGAACACGTCGCTCATCTCCCGGTCGTAGTGCTGGCCGGTGTGGACGATCTTGAACTCGAAGCGGTCCGCCCGAGCCTGCAGGGCCCGCACGATCGGCGCGATCTTCATGAAATTGGGGCGCGCGCCGGCGACGAGGTAGATCAGCGAACGGGACATACGGAGGCTCCACGGACAAAAGATGACAGGGGCACATTATCGCGCGCGCCCCACGGTGCAAACAAAGAAATAGTTGTCGGGCGAGGACGGGTATCACCCAATTCGCCGGCGCGACCGTTCAGGCTCAGTCGAAAGTCTCGCACTCGGCCAGCACCTTACCGGCCTGATCCTTGGCCGACAGCAACGGCGCACCATCCAGCTCATGCAGCGGCCACGCCACACCCACCGTCGGGTCGTTCCAGGCCAGACTGCGCTCGAACTGCGGCGCGTAGTAGTCCGTCGTCTTGTACAGGAAGTCCGCCGTCTCACTGAGCACCACGAAGCCGTGCGCAAAGCCCGGCGGGACCCACAGTTGCCGGTGGTTGTCCTCACTGAGTTCGACCCCGTCCCACTGCCCGAAGGTCGGCGAAGACCGGCGCAGGTCCACCGCCACGTCGAAGACGCGGCCCTTGACGACCCGTACGAGCTTTCCTTGCGGCTGCTGGATCTGGTAGTGCAGGCCGCGCAGCACGCCTTTGCCGGAGCGGGAATGGTTGTCCTGCACGAAGTCCACCTCGAGACCGGTGGCCTCGCGGAAGGCCTGGGCGTTGAAGCTCTCCATGAAGAAGCCGCGGGCATCCCCGAAGACTTTCGGCTCGATGATCAAGAGGCCCGGGATGCGGGTTTCGGTGACGTTCATCAGAACACCTTCTCTTCGAGGAGGCGCAGCAGGTACTGGCCGTAGCCGTTCTTGGCGAGGGGCGCGGCGAGCTTCTGCAGGTGGGCAGCGTCGATCCAGCCGGCCCGCCAGGCGATCTCTTCGGGGCAGGCGATCTTGAGGCCCTGGCGCTTCTCGATGGTCTGGATGAACAGGCTGGCGTCGAGCAGGCTTTCGTGGGTGCCGGTGTCGAGCCAGGCGTGGCCGCGGCCCATGACCTGGACGTCGAGGGCGCCCCACTCCAGGTACTGGCGATTGACGTCGGTGATCTCCAGTTCGCCCCGCGGGCTGGGCTGGATGGACTTGGCGACCTCGACCACCCGGTTATCGTAGAAGTAGAGGCCGGTGACGGCGTAGCGGCTCTTGGGGAGCTTGGGCTTCTCTTCGAGGCTGATGGCGTGGCCGTCGGCGTCGAATTCGACGACGCCGTAGCGTTCGGGGTCGGTGACCGGGTAGGCGAAGACGGTGGCGCCGTCGGTGTTCTGGGTGGCTTGGCGCAGGTCGCTCGCGAAGTCGTGGCCGTAGAAGAGGTTGTCGCCGAGCACGAGGGCGCTGGGGGCGTTGCCGACGAAGTCTTCGCCGATCAGGAAGGCCTGGGCGAGGCCGTCGGGACTGGGCTGGACGGCGTACTGCAAGTTGAGGCCCCACTGGCTGCCGTCACCGAGCAGCTGGGTGAAGCGCGGGGTGTCCTGGGGGGTGGAGATGATCAGGATGTCGCGGATGCCCGCCAGCATGAGGGTGCTGAGGGGGTAGTAGATCATCGGTTTGTCGTAGACCGGGATGAGCTGCTTGGACACCGCCAGGGTGGCGGGGTGGAGCCGGGTGCCGGAGCCGCCGGCGAGGATGAGGCCTTTGCGTTGCGAGGTGGTCATGGGTGCGTCCGGTAAGGTCAATTCAGGATTTCGGTGAGCATGCGTTCGACGCCCTGCTGCCACGCGGGCACGGTGAGGCCGAAGGCGGCCTGCAGCTTGCGGGTGTCGAGGCGGGAGTTGGCCGGGCGGGCCGCGGGCGTCGGGAAGGCGCTGGTGGGCACCGGGCGGATGGCATCCAGCGCGACCTTGAGCGGGATGCCGCGGGCGCGGGCGAACTCGATGACGTGGCAGGCGTAGGCGTGCCAGGTGGTCTCGCCGCCGGCGACGAGGTGGTACAGGCCACCCAGTTCCGCATTGGCGAGGGTGGCGCGGGCGGCGTGGGCGGTGACGTCGGCGAGGAGCTCGGCGCCGGTGGGCGCGCCGTGCTGGTCGTCGATGACGGTGAGCTGCTCGCGCTCGGCGGCCAGCCTGAGCATGGTCTTGGCGAAGTTGCCGCCGCGGGCGGCGTACACCCAGCTGGTGCGGAAGATGAGGTGGCGACAGCCGCTCGCACGGATGAGGTCTTCGCCTTCGAGCTTGGTGCGGCCGTAGACGGACAAGGGGCCGGTGGGCGCGTCTTCCGTGCGCGGGGCGTCGCCGCTGCCGTCGAAGACGTAGTCGGTGGAGTAATGGACGAGCAGCGCGCCACGCCGGGCCGCTTCGCGGGCGAGGACGCCCGGCGCGAGGGCGTTGAGAGCGCGGGCGAAGTCGGGTTCGCTTTCGGCCTTGTCGACGGCGGTGTGGGCGGCGGCGTTGACGATGAGGTCGGGGGCGACGGCGTCGACGGTGGCGGCGAGGCTGTCGGGGTCGGCGAAGTTGCCGGACAGGCCCGGCGCGCCGTCGTGGTCGAGGGCGATGACCTCACCCAGGGGGGCGAGGCTGCGCTGCAGTTCCCAGCCGACCTGGCCGTTCTTGCCGAAGAGGAGGATCTTCATCGCGGGCGTCCTTTCAGCGGGCGGCGTAGTTCTTCTCGACCCACTCGCGGTAGGCGCCGCTTTGCACGTGGGCGACCCAGTCCTGGTGTTCGAGATACCAGGCGACGGTCTTGCGGATGCCGGTGTCGAAGGTCTCGGCCGGGCGCCAGCCGAGTTCGCGTTCGATCTTGCGGGCGTCGATGGCGTAGCGGCGGTCGTGGCCGGGGCGGTCGGCGACGTAGGTAATCAGGCGGCTGTAGCTGCCGGCGGGGTCGGGCTGGAGTTCGTCGAGCAGCGCGCAGAGGGTCTTGACGATGTCGATGTTGGGTTTCTCGTTCCAGCCGCCGACGTTGTAGACCTCGCCGGGGGTGCCGGCGTCGAGGATGGCGCGGATGGCGCTGCAGTGGTCGGTGACGTAGAGCCAGTCGCGGATCTGCTGGCCGTCGCCGTAGACGGGCAGCGGCTTGCCGGCCAGCGCATTGGCGATGATCAGCGGGATGAGCTTCTCGGGGAAGTGGTACGGGCCGTAGTTGTTGGAGCAGTTGCTGGTGGTGACCGGCAGGCCGTAGGTGTGGTGCCAGGCGCGCACGAGGTGGTCGGAGGCGGCCTTGCTGGCAGAGTACGGGCTGTTGGGCTCGTAGGTCTTGGTTTCGGTGAAGGCCGGGTCGTTCGGGCCGAGGGAGCCGTAGACTTCGTCGGTGCTGACGTGGTGAAAGCGGAAGGCGGCCTTGGCTTCGCCGTCGAGGCCCTGCCAGTGGGCGCGGGCGGCTTCGAGCAGCGTGAAGGTGCCTTCGACGTTGGTGCGCATGAAGTCGCCGGGGCCGTGGATGCTGCGGTCCACGTGGCTTTCGGCGGCGAAATGGACGATCGCGCGGGGCTGGTGTTCGGCGAGCAGGCGGTCGATCAGCGCGCGGTCGCAGATGTCGCCGTGCACGAACACGTGCCGCGCATCGCCGTCCAGGGAGGCCAGGTTCTCCCGGTTGCCCGCATAGGTCAGGGCGTCCAGATTGACGACCGGCTCGTCACGCGTTGCAAGCCAGTCCAGTACGAAGTTGGCGCCGATAAAGCCGGCACCGCCGGTTACGAGAATCATGGATGTCCTTGGATAAACTATTCAGCCGGGATTATGACAAACTCAATCTCTTGCAACACCTGCCGCAACCGCAGAGTGGTGAATGCTCGACGAGTTGTTTCGATTATCTCACCCAAAAAAAACACACGTGTGCAAGCTCTGAAGAAAGTACCTGATCCCGCCCGGCAAATGCCGTTGGGGTCAGGGATTTCCGGCATGATGGCAAATACCTGCACGTCTTTGAAGAGGACAGGATGCTGCGCTATCTGCAGCCCACGATAGTCATCCCCACGCTGACCGCGCTCATTCTAAGCACGGTTGCTGGCGGCATCGCATGGCAGCGCATCGAAACCGGCCACCGGGAAGCCCTGCAGCGGGCTTTCAATGCCGAAACCGGCGAGATCACGCTGAAGATCGACGAGCGCTTCAAGGCCTACCGGCAGGTCCTGAGGGGCGCACGGGCCCTTTTCGCCGCCTCCCGGGAAGTCACCCGCCAGGAATGGGGGCAGTACGTGGACGCCTTGCGCCTGTCGGAAGACTATCCAGGCATCCAGGGGGTCGGCCTGGCAGTGCCGCTGCGGGCAGCCGATATGGCACGCCACGAGCGGGCGATGCGTGCCCAGGGCTTTACCGACTACCACCTGAACCCGCCGGGCAGGCGTAACGAATACACCGCAATCATTTATCTGGAGCCCTTCGACTGGCGCAATCAGCGGGCCCTCGGCTTCGACATGTATTCCGAACCGGTGCGCCGCGAGGCGATGGCCCGCTCGCGCCAGCTGGGCATACCGGCACTCTCCGGCAAAGTGAGGCTGGTGCAGGAGACTGCCACCGACACCCAGGCCGGCGTCCTGCTGTATCTGCCGGTGTTCAGGCCGGATGCGGCGCTGGCCACCCCCGCACAAAGGGAGGCCGCCTTCATGGGCTGGATCTACAGCCCCTTCCGTATGAACGACCTGATCAGCAGCGCCGTCGGGGACGCCACCTCGCGTGTGCGCCTGCGCATCTACGACGGCCACGACATCACTCCCGCCAATCTGCTGTTCGACAACCATCCCTCACGTCCCGAAAACGGTCCGGTCAGCAGCCGCAGCGTGCTGGAACTGGACAGCCGCGTGTGGACACTGCTCTTCGACAGCGCCTCAGGAGAGGATCTCGCGCCCCCGGCGCTACGGCTCGAGCAGGCGACGATCGTGCTGATCGGCGCCCTTTTCGTGCTGTTGACGGCGTCCTTCTGTGCCACCCGCCAGCGGGCCGGGGAACTGGCCCGCATCAGCGCATCTCTGCGCCGTAGCGAAGCGCGCTACAGCACCCTGGTCAATCTGTCCGAGGACGGTATCGCCGCCCTCGATGCCAGCTTGTGTTTTACCTACCTGAACCCCCGCCTCATCAAACTTCTCGGTTTTCCGGAAAATGAACTGCTGGGCCGCCGCGTCGACAGCCTGTGGCCCACCAAGGACGCAAGCCGCAGCCAGACCCTGACCGAACGCCTGCGGCACGGCGAGGCCACCGTGCATGAAGAACAACTGCGCAACGCCGACGGACGGCTGATCACCGTCATCGTCACCCTTGCACCGCACGTGGACGAAACCGGTGCGCTGCAGGGCGGCATCCTGACCATCACCGACATTTCCGAACGCAAGGCCTCGGAAGAACGTATCCGCTACCTGGCGACCCACGATCCGTTGACCGGTCTGGCCAACCGGACCATGTTCATGGAACAGATGAACAACAGCCTGCTGATCGCCCACCGCCACCGGACGCGCTTCGCGCTGCTGTTCCTCGACCTGGACCACTTCAAGGAGGTCAATGACAGCCTCGGCCACGCTGCCGGCGACGCGCTGCTGCAGGAAACGGCACGCCGCATGCGCCACTGCCTGCGGGCCAGCGACCTGCTCGCCCGTCAGGGCGGGGACGAGTTTCTGGCCCTGCTGCATGACATTCACGGCATGGACGAAGCCTTTGCAGTTGCCGACAAGATCCGCCGGTCGATCAGTGCCCCCTTCGAGCTGGACGGCCGGTCCTGCTCCGTGTCGGTGAGCATAGGCATCGCGCTGTACCCCGACCACGGCCAGGACCTGGAAACCCTGACCCGCAACGCCGACGCCGCCATGTACCGCAGCAAGCTGGGCGGCCGCGACGGGACCACGGTATCGGCCGACACGCCCTGAGCGCAGTACGATTTACTTGCTGCCGGACCTGCTTCTAGAATCCTCGCCGTCCGTTGCGCCCACACCTGGAGACCCCATGTCCCGCCACACCAAGATCGTTGCCACCCTCGGCCCCGCCTCCTCCGACGCCTCCGTGCTCGAACGCCTCGTGCAATCGGGCGTGGACGTGGTGCGCCTGAACTTCTCCCACGGCACGGCGGACGATCACATCGCCCGCGCCCGCCAGGTCCGTGAGGTGTCCCAGCTGGTCGGCCGGCCGGTCGGCATCCTGGCCGACATGCAAGGCCCGAAGATCCGCGTCGGCAAGTTTGAAGAGGGCAAGATCACGCTGCAGAAGGACGCCGCCTTCATCCTCGACGCCCAATGCGCGCTCGGCAACGCCCACCGGGTCGGCCTCGACTATAAGGACCTGCCCCGCGACGTGAAGCCCGGCGACGTGCTGCTGCTGGACGACGGCCGTCTCAAGCTCAGCGTGGAGCGCGTGCTCGGCCACGAGATCCATACCAAGGTCAAGGTGGGTGGCGAGCTGTCCAACAACAAGGGCATCAACCGCCAGGGTGGCGGCCTCACCGCCCCGGCGCTGACTGCCAAGGACATGGAAGACATCAAGACCGCCGCACTGATCGGCGTGGACTTCGTCGCGATCTCCTTCCCCAAGGGCGCCGCCGACATGTACATGGCCCGCCAGCTGCTGCGCGCCGCCGGCAGCAGCGCGGTGTTGATCGCCAAGATCGAGCGCACCGAGGCCGTCGCCAACCTCGAGGAGATCCTCGACGCCTCGGACGGCATCATGGTGGCCCGCGGCGACCTGGCCGTGGAGGTCGGCGACGCCGCCGTGCCGGCACTGCAGAAACGCATGATCCGGCTGGCCCGCGAGAAGAACAAACTCGCCATCACCGCCACGCAGATGATGGAATCGATGATCCACAGCCCGGTGCCGACCCGTGCGGAAGTGTCCGACGTGGCCAACGCGGTGCTCGACGGCACCGACGCAGTGATGCTGTCCGCCGAGACAGCCTCCGGCAAGTTCCCGGTGGAAGTCGTCGAATCCATGTCGCGCATCTGCCTGGAGGCCGAAAAATCCACCGAGGTGACGATGGACCGGGACTTCCTCGACCGGGTGTTCACGCGCATCGACCAGTCCATCGCCATGGCCGCCATGTGGACCGCCTACCACCTCAAGGTCAAGGCTATCGCCTCCCTCACCCAGACCGGCTCCACCGCCCTGTGGATGAGCCGCCTGAACAGCGGCGTGCCGATCTACGCGCTGACGCCGGAAATCTCGGCGCGCAACCAGATGACCCTCTACCGGGAGGTCTATCCGCTGCTGATGTCGCAGATCCACGCCGACCGGGACGTGCTGCTGTGGGAGGCCGAGCAGATCCTGCTCGAACAGGGCGTCGTACAGTACGGCGACCTCATCGTGCTGACCATCGGCGAGCCCATCGGCGCCGCCGGCGGCACCAACACGATGAAGATCGTGCGCGTCGGCGACACCCCCAGGCCCGGCCCACAGCAAGCACTTAGCACATGAGCATGGATCCCGGTGTAAACTCCGGGCCCGCCAGACGCGCAGGCGGCATGCCGCCACGCTAGAATCCTGCCTTTATAGTCTTTACCCGGCCAATCTTCCGGCCATCGGAGAAAAACCATGCCTCTCGTTTCCATGCGCCAGCTTCTCGACCACGCTGCCGAAAACAGCTATGGCCTGCCCGCGTTCAACGTCAACAACCTCGAACAAGTCCAGGCCATCATGGAAGCCGCTGCGGAAACCGACAGCCCGGTGATCATGCAGGCCTCCGCCGGGGCCCGCAAATACGCCGGCGAAGCCTTCCTGCGCCACCTCATCGACGCCGCCGTCGAAGCCTATCCGCACATCCCGGTGGTCATGCACCAGGACCATGGCCAGTCCGCCGCCGTCTGCCAGGGCGCCATCCGCTCCGGCTTCTCGTCGGTGATGATGGACGGCTCCCTGCTCGAAGACGGCAAGACCCCGTCCTCCTACGAATACAACGTGGACGTGACCCGCCGCGTGGTCGAGATGTCACACGCCATCGGCGTCAGCGTCGAAGGCGAACTGGGCTGCCTGGGCTCCCTCGAAACCGGCCAGGCCGGCGAGGAAGACGGCATCGGCGCCGAAGGCACGCTGGATCACGCCCAGATGCTGACCGACCCCGACCAGGCCGCAGACTTCGTCCGCCAGACCAACGTGGACGCGCTGGCCATCGCCATCGGCACCAGCCATGGCGCCTACAAGTTCACCCGCAAGCCCACCGGCGACATCCTCGCCATCGAGCGCATCAAGGAAATCAACGCCCGCATCCCCAACACCCACCTGGTGATGCACGGCTCCTCGTCGGTACCGCAGGAACTGCTGGAGATCATCCGCCAGTACGGCGGCGACATGAAGGAAACCTACGGCGTGCCGGTCGAGGAAATCGTCCGCGGCATCAAGTACGGCGTGCGCAAGATCAACATCGACACCGACATCCGCCTCGCCATGACCGGCGCGGTGCGCAAGTTCTTCGTCGAGAATCCCTCCAAGTTCGACCCGCGCGAGTTCCTCAAGCCGGCCCGCGAAGCCGCCAAGCTGGTCTGCAAGGCCCGCTTCGAAGCCTTCGGCACCGCCGGCAACGCCAGCAAGATCAAGCCGGTGTCCCTGGACAAGATCGCCGCCCGCTACAAGAGTGGCGACCTCAACCAGATCGTCCGCTAAGGAAGGCACGGGGAGCCCTCTCCCCGGTCTCGCCGGCAGTCATCGAACGGGGCCTCACGGCCCCGTTTCCCATGGTGCAACCCGCACGCGTACTGTCGCGGCGAACTTGTTCGCCCTCCCGCCTGCCCAACAGCCAGCCGTGCCCCCCGTACGCTCCCCTTAAGCCAACCCATTCGCCTCGTTCCGAAGGAGCCCCCGATGGCCGCCCCCTGGTCCGCCCTGTTCAGCGCAATTCCCTGGTCCGACGTGATCGCCCATGCCCCAACCGTCGCCAAGGGCGCCCGCAAGCTGTGGCAAAAGGTCGGCAAGCGCCACGAAGAAAGCACGACGACACCCGTTGCGCCGGATGCCGCAGCTGCCGATCCCGATGCCCGTTTCAGCGCCATCGACTCGCGCCTCGCCGAGGTCGAAGCCCGCCAGCACGACAGCGCCGAACTGCTCGCTGCCCTCGCCGCCCAGAACGCCGAACTCGTGCGCGCCGCCGAAGCCCTGCGCCGCCGTGTGCAGATTCTCGGCGGTGGCCTGCTGCTTCTCGTCGTAGCGTTCGTCGCCAGCCTTTTCCGCTGATCGTTGCTGCGCCGCAACATCCGGCGTGATCCGCGCCACGCCGCATATGCAGCCGCCCTTGCCAGCGCCCCTGCCGTAACGGCAAGATGACGGCCCGACCCAGCCCGGCCGACAGCGCCGCAGAGCCGCCACCATGACCCTGCCCGACTATTTCATCGAGCACGACCAGCGCCAGGCCCTCAACGACGAATTCCACGCCCGACCGCCGGTGCCGCTGGAAAGCCCGCAGCTGATCAGCTACGTGGCGATGCACCACGGGGACGTCAGCCCTGACGATGCGTTGCAGCATCTGCTCGCCCTCGGCAAGCTCCTCGAACGCCCGATCGACAGCGACGGCCGCCATAGCCTGATCGATTTCGGCAGTTTTCAGCTCAAGTGGGAACTGCACAACGAGTTCTCCAGCTACACCTTCTTCCGTTCGGTCGCCCATGGCGAAGGGCTGGAGCACCCCACCTCGGCGCTGGCCGTGGTGCCGGAAGCCTGGCTGCGCAGCCTTCCCGGCAAGCTGATCGTCGCCACCCACGTGGAACTGCGCAGCGTCACCGAGATCACCCCCGAGAGCGTGATGGCCAAGCTGTCGCCGACCGGCAACCAGATGGTCGGCGCCAAGGTGGCCGACGGCGCCGCCTGGGTATTCACCGACTTCTTGTTCGAGGAAGGCTTCTCGCGCTTCCTGATCATCGACGTGTCCCTGACCCGCCGCCAGGCCGGCCGCACCGTGCAGCGCCTGGTCGAGATCGAGACGTACCGCTTGATGGCCCTGCTGGCCTTCCCGGTAGCCAAGGACGTCGGCCGCATGATCGGCGGCGCCGAGCAGCGCCTCGCCGACCTGATGGACCGTACCGGCTCGGCGCGCAACCCGGAGGACGAGCGCAG
Source organism: Zoogloea sp. GDB6 (assembly GCF_056724105.1). Lineage (NCBI taxonomy): Bacteria > Pseudomonadati > Pseudomonadota > Betaproteobacteria > Rhodocyclales > Zoogloeaceae > Zoogloea > Zoogloea sp. GDB6. The sequence continues at coordinate 4,486,258 of NZ_CM161497.1, forward strand.
CGTACTGGCCGACCTGACCACCATGGCCGCGGAAATCGAGCATTCGGTGGCCCGCACCACCTTCCGCTTCGGTGCCGCACGGGCCTACCACAGCCTGGTCATGCAACGCATCGCCGAACTGCGCGAACAGCGCATCAGCGGCCTGCCGACTTTCCACGAATTCATGGAGCGTCGCCTGCTGCCGGCAATGAACACCTGCGTGACGATGGCCCGCCGCCAGGAGGATCTGTCCAGCCGTGTGGCCCGCAACAGCCAGCTGCTGCGCACCCGCGTCGAGGTCGAGCTGGAACGCCAGAACCAGGAACTGCTGGCCCAGATGAACCGCCGCGCCAAGCTCCAGCTGCATCTGCAGGAAACCGTCGAAGGCCTGTCGGTGGTGGCCATCACCTACTACGCCTCGCAGCTGGTGCAATACCTGGCCAAGGGCGTGAAGCACTACATCGAGCCGCTGACGCCGGAAGGCATCACCGCAGTGGCGATTCCGGTCATCGCTGCACTGGTCGCAATCGGCACCCACCGCATGCGCAAGCACCTGGCCGCTGCCGAGGGTCACTCTTAAGGGCGCCATGGGAGGGTCTGTGGGCCCTGCGTCTGTGGGGGCGAGTTCATTCGCCCCCACAGACGCACTGGCTGATCCGCACCACGGAACGTGAGCGTTACTCACCTTCGGCTGCGCCGGTATAATCGCTTTTTGTCCAACGGACCTGACAGACCGTGACCACTCCGCTCTTCGAATCCTCCATCCGCAGCCTGCCCCTGCTGGGCCGCGGCAAGGTGCGCGACATCTACGCCATCGACGCCGACAAGCTGCTCATCGTCACCTCCGACCGTCTGTCGGCCTTCGACGTGATCCTGCCGGATCCCATTCCCCGCAAGGGCGAAGTGCTCACCGCCATGGCCAACTTCTGGTTCGCCCGGCTCGGCCACATCGTCCCCAACCAGCTCACCGGCATCGACCCGGCCAGCATCGTCGCCGCCGACGAAGCCGAGCAGGTGCGCGGCCGCGCGCTGGTCGTCAAGCGCCTCACCCCGCTGCCCATCGAGGCGGTGGTGCGCGGCTATGTGATCGGTTCCGGCTGGAAGGACTACCAGGACACCGGCGCCATCTGCGGCATCGAACTGCCCGCCGGCCTCAAGCAGGCCGAAAAGCTGCCGTTCCCGATCTTCACTCCGGCCAGCAAGGCCGACGTGGGTGACCACGACGAGAACATCAGCTTCGAACAGGCCCAGGCCCGCACCGACGCGCTGCTCGCCGACGCCCTCAAGGGCACCGGCAAGACCGGCGCCCAGCTGGTGGCCGAAGCCCGCGACGCGGCGATCCGCCTGTACACCGAGGCCGCCGACTATGCCGCCACCCGCGGCATCATCATCGCCGACACCAAGTTCGAGTTCGGTATCGACGCCGCCGGCACGCTGCACCTCATCGACGAAGCCCTGACGCCCGACTCCTCGCGCTTCTGGCCCGCCGACAGCTACGCCGAAGGCATCAGCCCGCCGAGCTACGACAAGCAGTACGTGCGCGACTACCTGGAAACCCTCGACTGGGGCAAGGTCGCCCCGGGGCCCAAGCTGCCGGACGAAGTCGTTGCCCGCACCGCAGCCAAGTACGTGGAAGCCTACGAGAAGCTGACCGGCAACACGCTGTAAGCCGGCCAGCGCCCATGGGCGATGACTTTGCCCCGTGGCCACGGCTGAAACGAGCACACGGGCCAAAGCCATTTGCCCGCATCCAACCCGCTACGGCGGGTTGGGTCGTTTACGGCCCCGTCAGCCGACGTGGAAGATGTCGATCAGCGCCTTGCGCTCTTCCGCCGACTCCTCCAGCACCTCTGCCAGCTTGGCCTCGTCCAGGCCCAGCGTGGCGGCCTTGGCCAGACCATGGCGCAGATTTTCGGTTTCCGTATCCGGCGTGAAGGGATTGCGCGTCTCGGCGACCAGATTGGCAATGAAGATCAGGTCCGGAATCGTACCCGGAGGCCAGGAGCCGCCATAAAGCTCGGGATTGTCGACAGCATCCACCAGTTCCCGCGGCATGTTCATCGCCGCCAGTACGGCCCGCCCGACCGGCGCGTGCCAGATCCGCACCAGATCCGACAGCGGGCTTTCGTCGCTGAGCATCTCCGGGTATTCCCACACCCGCGCCAGCAGGAAGAACTGGCCGATGTCATGCACCATGCCGGCAAAGAAGGCCGCATCCGGATCGAGCCGGGTGCACCGCCGCGCCAGCACGCAGGCCGTCGCCGCCACGTCCACACTGTGCGCCCACAGCTTGCGGATCAGCGGCTGGTACGGCCCAAGCAGTTCCCGGTGCAGCAATTGCTCGGCCGCCACCGCCATCGCCAGCGCCCGCAGCTTGCCGAAGCCGATACGCACCAGCGCCTTCGGGACATCGGTCACCAGGCGCCCGCCCGGGTTGTACCAAACGGAATTGGCCAGGGCCACGGTACGCGCCGCCAGCAAAGGCTCGGCCGACACCATCGCGGAGATCTTCGACACCTCCATGTCGGGCACGTCGAGGGCCTCGAGCACCCGCATCGTGACCTCCATGGAGGTCGGGAAGCGCAGCTCCCCCTCCTCCAGCTCCTTGGTGACGGTATGCAGGAAAGCCTGCTCCGCCAGATTCAATGCCTTGTCGCTCACAGCTCGTTCCCCTTCAAACCGGCCGCTCCACGCCCGTCGCCAAGGGCGACACTCCGCGCAGAATTCGGCACAATAAAACCACTCAACCGATCACCCGAAGAACATGACCAACATGCCAACCACCTCGCCCCTGCTCGAACTCTCCGGTCTGCCCCGCTTCGATGCGATCGAGCCGGCCCACGTGGAGCCTGCCGTCCGGAGTCTGCTGGACGCCCTGCGCGCCACCGTCGAACGCCTTCAGGACGACCCCGCCGCGCCCACTTGGGCCAACTTCGTCGAACCCATCGAGAACGAAGGCGAACGCCTCGGCCGTGCCTGGGGCATTGCCGCGCACATGCACAGCGTCATGGACACACCCGAATGGCGCGAAGCCTACAACGTGATGCTGCCGGAGGTCACCCGCTTTTATGCCGAACTGGGGCAAAACCTCAAGCTCTTCCAGAAGTATAAGGCCATCAAGAACGGCCCCGAGTTCGCGACGCTGAATCCGGCCCGCCAGCGCATCATCGACAACGAGCTGCGCGGCTTCCGCCTGTCCGGCGCCGAACTGCCGGACGAGCAGAAACCCCGCTTCCAGGCCATCCAGGAAGAACTCGCCGGCCTCGGCGCCAAGTTCTCCGAAAACCTGCTTGACGCCACCAACGCCTTCGCCCACATCGTCACCGACGAGGCCGACCTGGCCGGCCTGCCCGACGACGTCATCGCCGCTGCCCGGGAAGCTGCTGAGAAGACCGGCGCAACGGGCTGGAAGTTCGGCCTCAAGATGCCGTCCTATCTGCCGGTCATGCAGTATGCCGACAACCGGGCCCTGCGCGAAACCCTCTACCGTGCCTACGCCACCCGTGCCGCCGAGATCGACAACGGCTACAGCAAGGCCGAGTGGAACAACGGCCCGCTGATCAAGCAGATCCTCACCCTGCGCGCCGAAGAGGCCGCGCTGCTGGGCTACAGGAACTACGCCGAAGTATCGCTGGTGCCCAAGATGGCCGACACGCCGGAGCAGGTCCTCGGCTTCCTGCGCGAACTGGCCGCCAAGGCCAAACCCTTCGCCGAACGCGACCTGGCCGAACTGAAGGCCTTCGCCAAGGACCAGCTGGGCCTCGACCCGCTCGAACCGTGGGACGTGGGCTATGCCTCCGAGAAGCTGCGTGTCGCCCAGTACGCGTTCTCCGAGCAGGAGGTGAAGGAATATCTGCCCGAACCCAAGGTGCTCGACGGCCTGTTCGGCGTAGTCCAGAAGCTCTACCGCGTCGATATCAAGCCGGACACCGGCCCGGTGTGGCACCCGGACGTGCGCTTCTTCCGCATCGAGCGCGACGGCCAGCTGGTCGGCCAGTTCTATCTCGACCTCTACGCCCGCGACACCAAGAAGGGCGGCGCCTGGATGGACTCGGCGATCACCCGCCGGCGTCTCGCCAGCGGCATCGAGACGCCGGTAGCCTACCTGGTGTGCAACTTCCCCGGCCCTGTCGGCGGCAAGCCGGCCACCTTCAGCCACGACGACGTGATCACCCTGTTCCACGAGAGCGGCCACGGCCTGCACCACCTGCTGACCAAGGTGGACGACCTGGCTGTGTCCGGTATCCACGGTGTCGAGTGGGATGCCGTCGAGCTGCCCAGCCAGTTCATGGAAAACTTCTGCTGGGAATGGGACGTGGTCCGCGAGATGACCGCCCACAGCGAAACCGGCGCCCCGCTGCCGAAGGAGCTGTTCGACAAGATGCTCGCCGCCAAGAACTTCCAGAGCGGCATGCAGACCGTGCGCCAGCTGGAGTTCTCCCTGTTCGACCTGCAGATCCACATGAACTTCGACCCGGCCCAGCGGGACATACTGGACCTGCTCGCCGAGGTCCGCAAGGAAGTCGCCGTGCTGGTGCCGCCAGCCTGGCACCGCTTCCCCAACAGCTTCAGCCACATCTTTGCCGGCGGCTACGCGGCGGGTTACTACAGCTACAAGTGGGCCGAAGTGCTGTCGGCGGATGCCTTCGCCGCCTTCGAGGAAGAAGGTCGCCCGAAGGGCAGCGTGCTCGACGCCCAGACCGGCGAACGCTTCTGGAACGAGATCCTCGCCGTCGGCGGCAGCCGCCCGGCGCTCGACTCCTTCAAGGCCTTCCGCGGCCGCGAACCGCAGGTAGACGCCCTGCTGCGCCACAGCGGCATGGTGCCGGCATGACGGCGCGGCGGCTGTTCGGCCTGTTGCTGCTGGCCGCCGTACTGCCGGCTGCGGCCCAGAACGCCTACCGTTGGGTGGACGACAAGGGGCGCGTGCAGTACAGCGACCAGCCGCCGCCCCAGTCGGTCAAGCAGTTCGACGAGCGCAAGCTGCAGGCCAACCGTGCTGCAACCGGTCCCCAGCTCCCCTACGCCACGCGCAAGGCCGCCGCCGATTTTCCGGTGACCCTCTATGTGGGCAAGGACTGCGACAAGGCCTGCGACAACGCACGGGCACTCCTCAACAAACGCGGCGTGCCCTTTTCGGAAACCCTGCTACAGACAGAAACCGAGCTTGAGGCCTTCAAGAGTCGTTTCGGGAAAGAGCCTTTCGTGCCGAGCATGGCGGTCGGCCGCGAACTTGAAGCCGGCTTTGCCGAGGCCGCCTGGAAAGCGGCCCTCGATCGGGCCGGCTATCCGTCCGGCAAACCCTGACTGGCATGGACCTCGCTTGATTTCCCGGTAACGGCCCCGCCGCCGTGGGGCCCTCACCGACATCCAGCGAGGCATCCATGACCGACACTCCCGCCCAATCCGCTACTCTCAAGATCGCCGTCGCCACCAAGGGCCATGGCCAAGTGGACCTGCACTTCGGCCACGCCGACGACTTTCATGTGTACGAAGTCGACAAAGATGGCATCCGCTTCGTCGAAAAGCGCATTGTCGAACACTATTGCCAGGGCGGCTTCGGCGACGAGGACAAGCGCGAGGTGATCATCCGCGCCCTCTCAGACTGCGCCGGCCTGCTCGTCGCCAAGGTCGGCGACGGCCCGAAGAAGCGCCTGCAGGACGCCGGTATCGACGCCTCCGACGCGTTCGCCTACGGCGCCACCGAGGAGTCCCTGCGGGCCTGGTACACGGCCCGCAGCGGAGCCTGATCGACAGCAATCAGGCCCGACCGCAGCACGCTTCAGTTTCCCTGCGCTGCGTCGCCCTCCAGTACCAATGCCTGGAATGCCGCCGCAGCCGGCGTGGGGTTGCGGCTCCAGGCGAAGTAAACCTTGCGCTGCGGCGCCTCCTCGATGCGGGCCCTGAGCAGCCCCGCGTACCCCAGCGCCGACTGTTCGGGCACCAGGCCGATGGCCAGGCCCTGCCGCACGATCTGCTCGAGCAGCTCCGCATGATTGACCTCGAAAGCCACGCGCCGCTCGATGCCGGCCGCCCGGAACGCCGCATCGGTCTGCTGCCGCGGCCCGGTGCCGGCCTGGTAGTCCACCAGCGTCTGCCCAGCCAGTTCGCCCAGGCTCAGGCTACTTCGCCCGGCCAGCGGATGGTCCGGATGCAGGATCGCGACCAGGCACTCCTCGCTGAGGAGGCGCGCCGACACCCCCGCCACCGGCTCACCGGGCCACACCCCGATGAAGGCCGCATCGGTCTGCTGACCGCGCAGTTCATCGAGCAGCACATCGCTCATGCCGATGTGGAGACGGATATCGACACGGGGATGGCGGCGATGGAATTCGGCCAGCAAGGCCGGCAGGTTGGCCACGGTGAGGGTCGAGATTGTCCCGACGGTCAGCGTGCCGCGGATCTCGCCCGTCGCGGCAGCCATCTCGTCCCGCAGGCGGCGTGTCGCCTCCTGCACCTGGCGGGCATGGGCGACGAAAGTCCGGCCGGCCGCCGTCAGGGCAACCCGCCGTGACGAGCGTTCGAACAGCCGGGAGCCGAACTCCTCCTCAAGACGGGCCACCTGGTGGCTGAAGGCCGACTGGACGGTATGGCAACGCGCCGCGGCCCGCGTGAAATTGCCCTCCTCGGCCAGGGCCAGCACGAAATCGATCTGCCGCAGGTTCATTCCGATAATCTCCTTTTACGATCAAACCAATGCCAACAATACATTGGAATGATCAATCCGCCTTGCCGATACTGCCCTCCGAACATTGATTCCAATCGATCCGGGGCAGACACCCCGGACACCCTGCCGGAGAGCCCCCCAATGCCCCCACACACCCAAACCCTGACGCCCGGCCTGGTGCGCCTCATGGCCGCCGCCACCGGGCTGGCCGTGGCCTGCAACTACTACGCGCAGCCCCTGCTGCCCGCCATCGCCGACGACCTGCACCTGGACAGCGGCACGGCTGGCACCATCGTCACGACCGCCCAGCTCGGCTATGCCCTGGGCCTGCTGTTGATCGTGCCGCTGGGCGACCTCGTGGACCGCCGCCGCCTGGTCGTCGCCATGAGCCTGCTGGCGGCCGGCGGCCTGCTGATCAGCGGCCTGGCCCCCGGACTCACCATGCTGCTCGTCGGCACCGCCATTGCCGGCCTGTGTTCTGTCGTCGCGCAGATTCTGGTTCCCCTCGCCGCCGCGCTGGCGGAGCCCGCCCAGCGCGGCAAGATCGTCGGCACGGTGATGAGCGGCCTGCTGCTGGGCATCCTGCTCGCCCGCACGATCGCCGGGCTGCTGACAGGCCTCGGCGACTGGCGCACTGTCTATTTCGCCGGCGCCCTGGCCATGCTCACGATCGCAATCGTGCTGGCCCGGCGCCTGCCCGGTGGCGGCGACAGCGTGGATCTCCCCTATCCGCGCCTGCTGCTGTCGGTGCTCCAGCTCTTCCGCGAGGAAGCGGTGTTGCGCCGCCGGGCCGTGCTAGGCGCCCTGTCCTTTGCCAACTTCAGCGTGCTGTGGACCTCGATGGCCTTCTTCCTGAGCGCACCGCCCTTCGGCTATGCCCCGGCCACCATCGGTCTCTTCGGCCTTGCCGGAGCAGCCGGCGCCCTCGCTGCCCCGCTCGCCGGTCGCCTAGCCGACTCGGGGCGCGGGGAAATCGCAACCCTGCTGGCGCTCGGCATACTGCTGCTGTCCTGGGTGCCGCTAGGCCTGGCCGCCGAGCACGGCCTGACGAGCCTGCTGATCGGCGTCCTGCTGCTCGACTGGGCAGTCCAGGGCGTCCATGTGAGCAATCAGGGCGCGATCTACCGGATCCGTCCGGATGCGCGCAATCGCCTCACCGCCGCCTACATGACCAGCTACTTCATCGGCGGCGCGCTCGGCTCGCTCGCCTCGGCCCAGGCCTACGGCATCGCCGGCTGGTCCGGCGTCGTCATGGTCGGCGTCGTCCTCAGCGCAGCCGGCATCGTGGCCTGGCTCGGCCTGCACAGTCCAGACACGTGATCTCCGCCCTCGCGGCATGGATCGGCAAGCGCTAAGACCCCTGTCACTGGCACAATCACGGCAAACCCATCAGCGGTAAGTCGCCAGGTGTGCAGCCAAAAGCGCATCCTACGCACGAAAACCGCGCCAATACTGGATTTCAAGCCCCCATGAAGATCGCCACCTGGAACGTTAACTCCCTCAAGGTCCGCCTGCCCCACGTCGTCGACTGGCTGGCCGCCAATCAGCCCGATGCCCTGTGTCTGCAGGAGCTCAAGTGCGAGAACAAGGCCTTCCCGCTGGCCGAGATAGAAGCGGCCGGCTACCAGGCCGTCTTCAACGGCCAGAAGACCTACAACGGCGTGGCCATCCTGACGCGCAAGCCGCTGGAGAACGTCACGCTGGACATCCCAGGTTTCGCCGACGAACAGAAACGCATCATCGCCGGCACCCTGGACGGGGTCCGCATCGTGTGTGGCTACTTTCCCAACGGCCAGGCAGTCGGCTCCGACAAGTTCGTCTACAAGCTGGCCTGGCTGGAAGCACTGACCGCCTGGCTGAAGACCGAGCTGCAGGCCACCCCGCAACTAGTCCTCGGCGGCGACTACAACATCGCCCCGGAAGACCGCGACGCCCACCCGGACTGGAAGGACGAGATCCACGTGTCGGTGCCGGAACGGAACGCCTTCAAGGCCCTGCTGGACATCGGCCTCACCGACGCCTTCCGCCTCTTCGAGCAGCCGGAGAAGAGCTTTTCCTGGTGGGACTACCGGATGATGGCCTTCCGCCGCAACGTCGGTCTGCGCATCGACCACCTGCTGGTGTCCCAGCCGCTGGTCGAAAGATGCACCGCCTGCGCTGTCGATAAAACCCCGCGCAAGCTGGAGCGCCCGTCCGACCACGCGCCGGTGGTCGTCGAACTGGCATGACGGACAACGCCGACGGCGCGCTGAACGCCCCGTTGAACACCCTTTACCCAGTGCTGACGGCACTGCCGGCCGCCGCCAGCTTGCGCCTGCAACAGCACGCCCAGGTCGTCAGCGTGCCGGCCGGGGCCGTCGTCTTCGACGAGTTGCAGGCCTGCCAAGGCTTCCCCTTCGTGTTGTCGGGCAGCCTGCGGGTCGTCAAGGCCGCCCCCAACGGGCGGGAACTGCCGCTGTACCGGGTCACACCAGGCGAGACCTGCATCATCTCGTCGGCCTGCCTGCTCGGCCACGCCCCCTACAACGCCCGCGGCATCGCCGAGACGGAGACGCGCCTGCTGCTCCTGCCGAATGCCGATTTCCAGGCCCTGCTCGGCGAAGCGGCATTCCGCGACTTCATCTTCCAACTGTTCTCCGAGCGCATTGCCGACCTGATGCAGCTGATTGAGGAAGTCGCCTTCCGCAAGCTCGACCAGCGCCTCGCCGCACTGCTGCTCGGCAAGGGGCAACGCCTGCATGTCACCCACCAACAGCTCGCCGACGAACTGGGCAGCGTGCGGGAGATCGTCAGCCGCCTGCTGAAGGGTTTTGCCGAACAAGGGCTCGTCGCCCTGTCCCGCGAACAGGTGGACATCCTGAACCCCGCCGGCCTACGCCGCGTCGCCTCGAACTGACGGCCGGCAGGCTGTGTAACCAAGGTTACAGACGCCTGTCGCGAAATGCTGGTGAAATACGAACACCTGAATGGAGCGGCCAAGGAGGCCATCATGAAACGAAACGAAGGCAATCTCGACAGGATCGTGCGCGTCGGCGGCGGCGCCGCGCTGGTGGCATGGGCGGCGCTCGGCGGCCCGGTATGGGCGTGGATCGGCCTGATGCCTATCGCCACCGGGCTGATCGGTTTCTGCCCCGCCTACACGCTGATCGGCATCAACACCTGTCCGATGAAGAAGGACTGATCCGCACGACGCACTATGAAAAAACCCGGCTCTCCGCCGGGTTTTTTCATACCTATCCTTCCGCGCTCAAGCGGCAGCCCCGCCACGCGCCGCCACGTGGTTGGCGATGCGCACGAACTCATCGACGCCGAGCTTCTCGCCACGCAGGCCGGGATCGATGCCGAGCGCCGCGTAGTCGTCCTCGGCAAGGTAATCGCGCAGCGTGTTGCGCAGGGTCTTGCGACGCTGGCCGAAGGCGGCGGTGACGATCTTGCCGAGCAGCGCGTAGTCGGCAGCCGTGCATTCCGCCGCCGGCCGCGGCACCATGCGCACGATGCTCGACATCACCTTCGGTGCCGGGCGGAAGGCGCCGGGCGGTACGTCGAACACGCGGCCCATGTTGAAGCGGTACTGCAACATCACCGACAGTCGCCCGTATTCCTCGGTACCCGGCTCGCCGACCATGCGCATCACCACTTCCTTCTGCAGCATGAAGGTCATGTCCTTCACCTTGTCGGCAAACTCGGCCAGGTGGAACAGGATCGGCGTGGAGATGTTGTAGGGCAGGTTGCCAACCACCCGCAGCGGGGCCCCATCGGCCACCAGGCTGCCGAAATCGAACTTGAGAGCATCGCCCTCGTGGATCGTCAGGCGCTCAGGCGGGTGGGTCGTCTTCAGGCGGGCGATCAGGTCGCGGTCGATTTCCACCACGTGCAGGTGGCCGAGGCGGTCCATCAGCGGCTCGGTCATCGCGCCGAGGCCGGGGCCGATCTCGACCATGCGATCGCCTTCCACCGGGCGGATCGCCTCGATGATCTTGCGGATGATGTTGGGGTCGGACAGGAAGTTCTGGCCGAAGCGCTTTCGCGCCTGATGTTGTTCGCTCATCCGTTTTTCCTTTCCCACGCGGCCAGCGCGTCCTTGATGCGGGCCACCGCCGAGAAGCCGGCCTGCTCGCCGGCGAGAATCGCCTCGTGGCGCTGCTGGAAGTTGGTGGCCGGCACGCCGCGCAGTTCCGGGCGGATGATCACGTCGGCGCCGGCCAGTTCGACCTTGCCGAGGGCGCCGCCCATGATGGAGATGGTGTCGAGCAGGACGTCCGCGGTGCCCTGGTTCTTCTTGCCGCTCTGGCGGCCCGAGATGTCCACCGCGATGATAAGGTCTGCGCCGAGGCTGCGCGCCTCGCGCACCGGGATCGGCGCCACCAGGCCGCCATCCACGTACTCACGGCCACTCACCAGCACCGGCGGGAAGACGCCAGGGATGGACGCCGACGCGCGCACCGCGGTACCGGTGTTGCCGCGCTGGAAAATGATCGGCTCGCCGCTCTGCAGGTCGGTGGCCACCGCCGCGAAGCGCCGCTTGAGCCCTTCGATGGGCTTGTTGCCGACGTTGGTGTTGATGAAGCGCTCGAGGGCCTCGCCCTTGATCACCCCGCGGTCGAACAGGCTCCAGTCGGTGATCGCCGACTCGTCGAGCTGGATCGCCAGGCGCTGCAGTTCGAACGGGCCGTGGCCGGCCGCGTAGAGTGCGCCGACCACCGAGCCGGCGCTGGTGCCGACCACGAAGTCCGGCACGATACCATTGGTTTCCAGGGCCTTGATCACCCCGATGTGCGCGAAGCCGCGCGCCGCGCCGCCCCCCAGGGCCAGCGCGATTTTCGGCTTGCGGGCCGCCAGCGGACGGGCGGGCACCTCGGCGGACTTCTGCGGCAGGCCGCCGCAGGCAGCCAGGCCCAGCGCGGAGGCGGCGCCAAGCAACAAACGTCGACGGATGTTCATGCCTGGCTCCGTCCCTTGGCCATCTGGATGGCCAGTTCGACGGCGGCGAACAGGCTGCCCGGCTCGGCGCGGCCGGTGCCGGCCAAGTCCAGCGCGGTGCCATGATCGACGGAGGTGCGGATGATCGGCAGGCCGAGGGTCACGTTGACGCCACCGCCGAAGCTGGCGTGCTTGAGCACCGGCAGGCCCTGGTCGTGATACATGGCGAGCACCGCGTCGCCCTGCTCCAGCGTATGCGGTACGAACAGGGTGTCAGCCGGCAGCGGGCCGACGAGCTGCATGCCTTCGGCACGCAGGGCGTCCAGCACCGGCGTGATGACCTCGATCTCCTCGGTGCCCATATGGCCGCCCTCCCCCGCATGGGGATTGAGGCCGGCCACCAGGATGCGCGGCGACGCCAGGCCGAAGCGCTCGCGCAGATCCTTGTGCAGGATGCGCAGGGTGTCGGTGAGCAGCGGACGGGTGATCGCCGCCGGCACGTCCTTCAGCGGCAGGTGTGTCGTTGCCAACGCCACCCGCAGGCCGCCGCCGACCAGCATCATCACCACCAGCGGCGTGGCGGTGGCTTCGGCGAGATATTCCGTGTGCCCCGAGAAAGGCACGCCGGCTTCGCAGATGATGCCCTTGTGCACCGGCGCGGTAACCATGCCGGCGAACTCGCCGGACTTGCAGCCGTCGATGGCTCGGTCGAGCACCGCCAGCACGTAGCGAGCATTGATCGCATCGAGTCGGCCAGGAGCCGCTGGCATAGCCAGCGGCACATTCAGGACTTCCAGCGCACCCTCGCGGGAGGCGCCGTCCGGGCGGTAGTCGATGATGTCAAGGGAGGGTTCGACCGCATGGATGCGTGCCGCGATCATGTCACGGTCGCCCAGCACGACGAGGCGGGCGGGCCATTCGCGACGCGGCAGCGCAGCGCACAGATCGGGGCCGATCCCGGCGGGCTCGCCGCTGGTGATGGCAAGGACGGGAAGCTGAGAGGACATCTGAGGAGAGAAAAATGGGAAAAGCCCCACAAGGGGGCTGGAGAGAAAACTATACGCGCGTCGGACCGTCATCCGACAAGCGCGCTCCCGGTTTATTTGTCTTCCGTGCGGTATTCCACGTAAGCGCGGTCGCGCAGCTGGCGCAGCCAGTCCTGGTAGGCCTCGTCCATCTTGCGTTCGCGCAGGGCGTTGCGGGCGGCGGCACGCTTGCGGTCTTCGGAGACGTCCTGCATGCGGCGCTCCTCCACCTGGATCAGGTGCCAGCCGAAGGGCGACTGGATGGGCTGACTGAGCTCGCCCGGCTTGAGGGCGTCCATGGCCTGCTCGAACTCCGGCACAGTGTCGCCCGGATAGATCCAGCCCAGGTCACCGCCCTTGGACGCCGACAGGTCGGCGGAATGAACCTTGGCCAGCTCGGCGAAGCTGGCACCGCCCTGCACCACCCGCTCGCGCAGTTCGGCCAGACGGCGACGGGCTTCCGCGTCGGACACCACTTCGCTGGTCTTGATGAGGATGTGGCGGGCGTGGGTCTGCTGCACCTTGGTCGGCGCCGCGGATTCGTTGCCGCCACGCCGATCGAGCAAGCGCACGATGTGGAAACCGGCCGAGCTGCGCAGGATCGGGGTCGTGTCGCCGGGCTTCAGACTGGCCACGGCCTCGGCGAAGAGACTGGGCAGACGCTCCGCACTGCGCCAACCCAGATTGCCGCCGGACAGGGCATCCGGCGCATCGGAGAAGCTGGCGGCCAGCTTGTCGAAGGGCTCACCACGGGCGACGCGGGCCGCCACGTCTTCGGCGCGGGCGCGGACACGGGCCAGCTGCTCCGGCGTGGCGCCTTCCGGCGTACGGATCAGGATGTGGGACAGATTGAATTCCTGCTGGCCGAGTACGTTCTCCGGGTGGGCCAGGAAGTTGTTCACCTCGGCATCGGAGATCACGATGCGGCTTTCCACCTCGCGCTCACGCACGCGGCTGATCAGGATCTCGTTGCGGATCTCCTCACGGAAACGGTCCCAGGAAAGGCCGTCCTTCTCGAGGGCCTTGCGGAAGTCAGTCATCGACAGCTTGTTGTTGTCGGCGATGCGGCCGATGGCCCGATCGAGGGTCACATCGTCGACCCGCAGGGAGGTTTCGTTGGCCAGCTGGATCTGCAGCCGCTCCATGATCTGGCGCTCCAGAACCTGCTTTTCGAGCACGTCATTGGGCGGCAGCGGGGTGCCCTGGCGGGACAACTGGCGGGTGACCTGCTCGACCCGCTGGCGCAGGTCGGACTGGGTGATGACTTCGCTATTCACAACAGCCACGATGCGGTCCACTTCGACCGGCCCGTTGGCGGCGAAGGCGGACTGGGTGACCAGATAGGCGGCAAGCAGGGAGACGATCAGTTTCATGGGGGCGGGACGATCTGTCAGAAGTCGTCTTCACTGTAGAAGGGGTTGGAGCCGTTGTTGATATTCCCATATCCGGGGATGCTACGGCGGAGCACGTTGATCGGACTGGAGCCAAGGCTGCCGGCGCCATTGAAATCGAGCTGGAAGAAAAAGGCGCGGGTCACGTCGTTCACGCTGGTGGTCAACTGCTGTACGACGCCACGGAACACCCAGCAGCCGGCGTTGTATTCGACGCCGGCAATACCCTGGTTCAGGCGGTGGTCACGTAGATTGCGATTGTAGCGGGCGACGCCGTACCAGTTGCCCCACAACGGCCATTGTCCGGTGATGTCCAGGTCGCGGAAGCCGTCCGGGTTGGCATCATCGGTGGAATAGTTGCGGCGATAGCGCCAGTTGACGCCGATGGCGTGAGCGTAACTGGGCTGGAAGCGCAGGCCGAAGTTGAATCTCTCGGTCCAGTGATCCCGCGGGTTGTACTGCCACGCTGTCTCCAGCTGGGTCTTCGATGCCAGGTTGATACCGAAGGCGCCCAGCAGGTCGGCACGCTTGCCGGTACGCGGCGTGCCGCCCGGCAGCACGACCCGCTGATCGTCCATGTAATAGCGCTGCCCGAGCAGCGCACGCACCGTCTCGGCTCCCGTGGCGGGGTCGATCAGGCGGGACTGGACCGCGGTGGTGAGCTGGTTGGCATTGGAAATGCGGTCGCCGCCGGTGTAGACGTTTTCAGCGAAGAGCTGCGCGAAGTTGAAGTCGTAGGAGCCCGAATCGAAATTCGGGATCATCGACTGGTCGCGATATGGCACGTAGAGGTAATACACTCGCGGCTCAAGGGTCTGCACGTAGTCACGGCCGACAAAATTGGTATCGCGTTCGAAGGTCACGCCGCTGTCCACCGACATGATCGGCAGCGTCCGGGTCACGGTGTTCTCACCAACGGTCGTGCGGCGGTCGAGGTCGTAGCGCGTCATGTGTACGCCGATCTTCGGCGTCACGTAGAAAGCCGAGGTCTGAATCGGCAGGGCCAGCTGCGGGTAGAGCGTCATCCGCCGCCCCTCGTCGAGGGTCGGGTGGCTGAAGGCCACGTATTCGCTGTTGAGCAGGAAGGTCGTGCCGCCGGGCAGTTCGGGCCGGTTGGCCGTCAGGGTCAATTGCGGCAGGCGTTTGTACGGAACAGCAACCGGCGCGCCATTGGGATCCTGCAGCGTCTGGTAGGCCTGCAGCAAGCCGGTGGCATTCCACCAGCCGCCGCCGGAGTAGCTCACCATGCCCTGGCGCAGCAGGTTCACCTGCGATGTCAGCGCCAGCCGCGAACTCAGGTCGATGAAGTAGCGCGGATCGGAAACACCGGAAAAATCGATGTTGCCGGCCCAGCCGTTGCCGAAAACCTGATTGTGGCGGATCTGGCCGGCCATACGGCTACGCCCTTCCACCTCATCGTTGGGCATCCACTCGAAGTAGTTCATGCCCCGATAAGTCGGAGTGATGTAGCGCGCCTCATTGCGCAGTTGCAGACCGCGCCGCCCCATATAGCGGGTGGTCAGCGTATCGTCGTAGTTCGGCGCCAGATTGAAGTAGTAAGGAATGGTGAGGTCGAAGCCGACCTTGTTCGACGTACCGAAGGTCGGCGACAGCAGGCCTGACTTGCGGCTGTCGCCGAGCGGGAAGTCGGCCCAGGGCATGTAGGCCAGCGGTACGCCCTTGAAGATCAGCGTCCCGTTGGTTGCTTCGCCCACGCTGCGATCGTAATCGAGCTCGAGTTCCTTGGCCTTGATGTACCAGTCGGGCCGGTCGGGCTTACAGCTGGTCCAGGTGGCATTGAAGAAGCGGAACTGGTTCTCGCCCTCCAGTTGCAGGGAGTCGGCCGAGCCATGGCCCGTGAGGGGCTGCTGGCTCATCGGCACGGCCTGGCCGGGCAGCAGCGGCGCCTCGCCGGGACGCGGTCCGCGCGGCGGGCGGCTGATCGAGTAGGTCGGCGAATCAAAGGTACCAACCTGTTCCTGCACCTTCATGCGTGCATGGGGTCCGGTCATCTCGTCCTCGCCGCGGGTGATGCGGACATGGCCGGTGGCTTCGACCTCGTCGGTCAGCTCGAAGTACTGCAGCTTGTCGGCTTCGACGCGGGTGTTGTCGCGGGTCAGCACGGCCGAGCCTTCGGCCACCGCATCCAGATCCTGACGGCCGGTCACCCGGTCACCGTCGATCACCGTCGTGTGGAGCGGTAGCGCCGCCCCTGCCGTAGCGGGCTGAAGCGTCGCCCCCTTACGCCCACTGCCGGCCGGCGTGGCAGCCTTCTTCGCCGGAGCAGGAGCGGCTGCAGTCGCTGGCCGGGACGGTGCGGCGGCGGCCGGCGCCGACGGCTGCGGCGTGGCAGCTGGCCGGACAGCAACCGGCTTGCCGAGCAGCGACGGCGACACCACGAAGGGCGGAAGATCTTCGGCACCCGCCCGCCCCCACAGGGCGAAAAGGGCGATGGACAAGAAGCGCAACTGCGTACGTGGTTTCATCCTGGAGCGGGAACCAGCCGGCGAGCCGACCGCTTGGTTTGATAAACTGCCGGATTTTACACGAACACTTCTTCGACTCCCGTGGAACGACGCCAACAACTCCAGGCCTGGATCGCCGCCGAATTTCCCGGCCGCGCCTTCGAACTCGCCCCGGCCAGCGCCGACGCCAGCTTCCGGCGCTACTTCCGGCTGACCTTCGCCGACGATCCCGTATCGCTGATCGTCATGGACGCGCCTCCCAGCCACGAAGACTGCCGCCCTTACGTCAAGGTTGCCGAGCTGTTCGGTGCCGCCGGCGTGCATGTGCCGCAGATCATCAAACAGAACCTCGAACAGGGCTTCCTGCTGCTGTCCGACCTGGGTAACACCACCTACCTGCAGGCGCTGACCAAGGACAATGCCCACAACCTGTACGCGGAAGCCCTCGGCGCGCTGATGAGCATCCAGCTCTCCAGCCAGCCCGGCGTGCTGCCCGAGTACGACCGCGAGCTGCTGCAGCGGGAAATGGAGCTGTTCCCGGTGTGGTATGTGTCGCGCCACAAGGGCATCACCCTCACCGACAAGCAGGCCCAGCAGCTCTACGACGTCTTCGACCGCGTCCTTGACGTAAACCTGGCGGAGCCCAAGGTCTACGTGCACCGCGACTACCACAGCCGCAACCTGATGCAGTCCACGCCCAATCCCGGCGTGCTCGACTTTCAGGACGCTGTCTACGGTCCGCTGACCTACGACCTCGCCTCCCTATTCAAGGACGCCTACGTTCACTGGGACGAAGACTTCACCCTCGACCTGCTGGCCCGCTACTGGGAAACCGCGCGCAGCCTCGGCCTGCCGGTGCGCGAGGACTTCGCCGACTTCCACCGCGATTACGAATACATGGGCGTGCAGCGCCACATCAAGGTGCTGGGCATCTTCGCCCGCCTCTATCACCGGGACGGCAAGGACGGCTACCTGAAGGACATGCCGCTGGTCCTGCATTACCTGCGCAAGACCTGCGAACGCTACGGCGAACTCAAGCCGCTGCTGCGCATCCTGGAACAGACCGATCCGACCGTCACCGAAGTCGGCTACTCGTTCTGAGCCCACGACGATGAAAGCAATGATCCTCGCCGCCGGCCGCGGCGAACGCATGCGCCCCCTCACCGACCACTGCCCCAAGCCCCTGCTGGAAGTGGGCGGCAAGCCGCTGATCGTGTGGCACATCGAGCGCCTGGCGGCGGCGGGCATCCGCGAGCTGGTGATCAACCATGCCCACCTGGGCCGGATGATCGAGGAAGCCCTCGGCGACGGATCACGCTTCGGCGTTCATATCCATTACTCGGCTGAAGAGAGCGCGCTGGAAACGGCTGGCGGCATCGCCCGCGCGCTACCGCTGCTCGGCAACGAGCCCTTCCTGGTGGTGAACGGCGACGTCTTCTGTGATGCCGACCTGGCCGGCCTACGCCGCGCCGCCGACACCCTGAGCCCCGGCGGCACGCAGGCCCACCTGTTGTTGGTCGCCAACCCGCCCCATCATCCGCAGGGCGACTTCGCCCTGTGTCCGGACGGCCTGGTCCACGACGACGGCGACAACCGCCTGACCTTCTCCGGCTTCGGCGCCTATCACCCGGCCCTGTTCATCGGAGTGGACGGCAGCAGCCCCGCCAAGCTGGCCCCGCTGCTGCTCGCTGCGATGGCCGGCAGGCACGTCGCCGGCAGCCGCCTGATCGGCGACTGGGTGGACGTGGGCACGCCGGAACGCCTGCGCGAGCTCGACGCCCGCCTGCGCGAGGCCCGTCCCTGCACGCCCTGACGGGATTGCCGTAAGCTCGCAACAAAGCGGCCACCCCACGGTCAATCCAGAATCCAGCCACCGGATATCGCCATGCCCTTCGACACTTCTCCCTTCCAGGCCCGCCGCGCCCGCCTGCTGCAAACCATGCAGGCCGCCGGCGGCGGCGTCGCCGTCATTCCCACCGCGCCGGAACGCGTGCGCAACCGGGACACCCACTACGGCTACCGCTTCGACAGCTACTTCTACTACCTCACCGGCTTCCGCGAACCCGAGGCGGTGCTCGTTCTGGTGGCCAGCGACACGCCGCGCAGCATCCTGTTCTGCCGCACCAAGGACATGGAAAGGGAAATCTGGGACGGCTACCGCTTCGGCCCCGAGGCCGCGCGGGAGGCTTTCGGTTTCGACGAGGCCCATCCCGTCGCCGAACTGGACGAACAGCTCGCCTCGCTGTTCGCCAACCAGCCAGCCATCTTCCATTCGGTCGGCTACGAGCCGGCTTGGGACAGCCGCATCGCCGACGCCCTCAACCGCGTGCGCGCCCAGGCCCGCACCGGCTGCCATGCCCCCGCCCAGATCCGCGACGTACGCGGCCTGATCGACGAAATGCGCCTGATCAAGGACGCCAGCGAAATCGCCACCATGCGCCGCGCCGCCGAGATTTCCGCCGGCGCCCACCGCCGCGCGATGCGCGCCACCCGCCCGGGCGCCTGGGAATACGAGGTCGAGGCAGAGCTGCTGCACGAGTTCCGCCGCCATGGCAGCCAGGCTCCCGCCTACGGCTCCATCGTCGCCGGCGGCGCCAACGCCTGCGTACTGCACTACGTGGAAAACGACTGCCAGCTGAAGGACGGCGACCTGCTGCTGATCGACGCCGGCTGCGAACTCGACGGCTACGCCTCGGACATCACCCGCAGCTTCCCGGTGAACGGCCGTTTCAGCGGGCCGCAGAAGGCCGCCTACGAACTGGTGCTGGCCTCCCAGGCCGCCGCCATCGACGCGATCCGCCCCGGCGCTGGCTGGAACGACCCGCACGACGCCGCCACCCGCGTGCTCGCCCAGGGCTTCATCGACCTGGGCCTGCTCAGCGGCACGCTGGACGGCGTGCTCGAATCCGGCAGCTACCGCCAGTTCTACATGCACCGCACCGGCCACTGGCTCGGCCTCGACGTGCACGACGCCGGCGAATACAAGCTCGCCGGCGAATGGCGCCCGCTGGTCACCGGCAACATGCTGACCGTCGAGCCCGGCTGCTACATCCGCCCCGCCGACGGCGTGCCGGAAGCCTTCTGGAACATCGGCATCCGCATCGAGGACGACGCACTGGTCACCGACACCGGCTGCGAGATCATCACCGCCGCCACGCCGAAGAGCGTCGCCGACATCGAAGCCGTGATGGCCGGCGCCTGACGGCCATCCCACCCGAACGATCTCCATGAACCGCCACGACCTCGTCATCGTCGGCGCCGGCCCGGTGGGCATGGCGCTGGCCCTCGCCCTCAAGGATGCCGGCCTCGACCTGCTGTTGGTGGACGCCCGCCCCCGCGGCGCTGCCCGCGACGACCCGCGCATCCTGGCCCTGTCCCACGGCACCCGCCTGACCCTGGAACGCCTCGGCGTGTGGGATCGCCTGCCTGCCACCGCTATCGAGAGCATCCATGTCTCCCACCAGGGCGGCCTCGGCCGCACGCTGCTGCAGGCAGAGGAATATGGCCAGACGGCCCTCGGCTACGTGGTCGCCGCCGGCGCATTGGCCGCTGCGCTGGACGACGCGCTGATGGCTGCCGGCATCCCGGTGCGCGAACACACCACGGTCAGCCGCCTGGTACCCGGCGCCGACGACGTGCTGGTCAGCCTCGCCGACGGCCACAACCTGTCCGCCCGCCTGGCCGCCTGTGCTGAAGGCAGCATCGTCAGCGACGAGGAAAGTCCCCTCGTCGAGCGGGACTACGGCCAGCACGCGGTGATCAGCGTCGCCACCCCGGCCACGCCACACCACGGCCGCGCCTGGGAACGCTTCACACCGCAAGGCCCTCTGGCCGTACTGCCCTGTGGCCAGGGCTGCGCCATCGTGCACACTGCCGCACCAGACGACGCGGACGCGCTGCTCGCCCTCGACGACGACGCCTACCTGGCACGCCTGCAGGAACACTTCGGCCAGCGCCTGCGCTTTGCCGCCGTCGGCCCGCGCGCCCGCTACCCGCTGGTGCTGCGCTACCGGCAAGAGCCCATCGGGCGCCGCACGGTGTGGCTCGGCAACGCCGCCCAGACCCTCCACCCGGTCGCCGGCCAGGGTTACAACTTGGCCCTGCGCGACGTATGGGCCTGCGCGCAGACCTTGATCCGCGCCGGCGGCGACCCGGGCGCAGCGGAAACCCTGGCCGCCTACGCCGACACCCGCCGCCTTGATCGGAACGGCACGATCCGCTTCACCGACACCCTGGTGCGCCTGTTCAGCACGGCCTTCGGGCCACTCAAGCACGCCCGCGGCGCGGGCCTGTTCGCCCTCGACCTGCTGCCGCCGGCGCGCCATTTCGTCGCCAAGCGGATGATGTTCGGCGCCCGCGCCTGGCCCTGACCGAAAACCCTCACGCCAGCGTGAAAATGGCGGTCGCCGCAGCGCCGCAAACCCCGTAGAATCCGCCCCCTGCGTGCCACCCGGCGCGCAGCGGAGCACGGGATTGCGACCATGGCCGAAGCCGACGACCTGCAGCAACACGACGACCTCGAGAGCCACCTGCGCGAGGTGCAGCACCTGCTCGCCCGCCACAAGCTGGTGGAAGAGCTCGTCCACCGCCAAGACATGCCCAAGCATGACCTGGTGGAAAGCCTGGTCCATAAGCAGCACGTCCACGAGCTGACCCACAAGCTCGACAGCCTGCACTCCGCCGACGTCGCCCACATCCTGGAAGCCCTGCCCCTGGACGAGCGCCTGTTCGTCTGGGACCTGGTCAAGGCCGAACGGGACGGCGAGATCCTGCTGGAAGTATCCGACGCGGTACGGGAATCCCTCATCGAGTCGATGGACTCGGCCTCCCTGCGCGCCGCCGCCGAACAGCTCGACGCCGATGAACTGGCCGACCTGGCGCCCGACCTGCCCCATGAAGTCATGGAGGCGGTTTACCAAGGTCTCGATCCGGAGGAGCGCGAGCAGCTGCGTGCCGCGATGTCCTACCCAGAAGACTCCGTCGGCGCGCTGATGGACTTCGAGATGGTCACCGTCCGCGAGGACGTCACCCTGGAAGTGGTGCTGCGCTACCTGCGCCGCTTCGACGCGCTGCCCGACCACACCGATCAGCTCTTCGTGGTGGACCGGGACGAACACCTGCGTGGCGTGCTGCCCATCGACCGGCTGCTGATCAACGACCCGGAAGCCGAGGTGAGCGAGATCATGCTCACCGACACCCTCACCCTCGAACCCTCCGACGAAGCCGAGACCGCAGCCCAGGCCTTCGAACGCTACGACCTGGTGTCGGCGCCAGTGGTGGATTACCACCGCAAGCTGGTCGGCCGCGTGACGGTGGCCACGGTGGTGGACTTCATCCGCGAGGAAACCGAGAGCGAACTGCTCAGCCAGGGCGGCCTGAAGGAAGGCGAAGACATCTTCGCGCCGGTGTGGGACTCGGTGAAGAACCGCTGGTCCTGGCTGGCCGCCAACCTGGTCACCGCCTTCATCGCCAGCCGGGTGATCGGCGCCTTCGAAGGCTCCATCGAGAAGCTGGTTGCACTGGCCGCGCTGATGCCGATCGTGGCCGGCATCGGCGGCAACTCGGGCAACCAGACCATCACGATGATCGTCCGCGGCATCGCCATGGGCCAGGTGCAGGACGACGCGCTGAGCCGTCTGCTCAAGAAGGAGCTCGGCGTCGCGCTGATCAACGGCATCGTATGGGGTGGCCTGCTCGGCATCCTGGCCTGGGTGCTCTACGGCAGCGGCAAGCTGGGCCTGGTGATGACCGCCGCGATGACGCTGAACCTGCTCGTCGCGGCCTTTGTCGGCGTGATGGCCCCAATGCTCCGCCACCGCATCGGGCAGGACCCGGCCGTCGGCTCCAGCGTGATCATCACCGCCGTTACCGACTCCGGCGGCTTCTTCATCTTCCTCGGGCTGGCGACGATCTTCCTGATGTAGAGGCACCCAGCGGATAGGTACAAAAAAGGGGCGATTCACTCGCCCCTTTTCACATCCGTCTCACCGGGGCCTCACCCCGGCGTTCCGGCTCAACCCGCGTTGGCGGCGAACCAGGCTTCGGCCGCGGCGACGGTACTGTCGATGTCGGCCTCCGAGTGCACCGCCGACACGAAACCGGCTTCGAAGGCCGACGGTGCAAAGTAATGGCCGGCATCCAGCATCGCGTGGAAGAAGCGGTTGAAGCGCTCACGGTCGGAAGCCATCACGTCGGCGTAGCTCTGCGGCACGGCCTTGGCGAAATAGAGGCCGAACATGCCGCCAACGGAGTCGGCGATGAAAGTCACGCCGTGCCTGGCCGCTGCCGCATTGAGGCCTACCACGAGGCGTTCGGTACGGGCCGTAAGCACTTCGTAGAAACCCGGCTTGGCGATCTGCTCCAGACTGGCGAGACCGGCCGCCACCGCCACTGGGCTACCGGACAGGGTGCCGGCCTGATACACGCCGCCCAGCGGGGCTATCTTTTCCATGATGTCGCGCCGGCCGCCAAAGGCGCCCACCGGCATGCCGCCGCCGATCACCTTGCCGAGGGTCGTCAGGTCCGGCGTGATGCCGAACAGACCTTGCACGCCGCGCGGGCCGACGCGGAAACCGGTCATCACTTCATCGAAGATCAGCACTGTGCCGTACTCGGTGCACAGGCGGCGCAGCAGGTGCATGTATTCGGCCGACGGCTTGACGAGGTTCATGTTGCCGGCGATCGGCTCGATGATCACACAGGCGATCTCGCTGCCGCGGGCCTTGAAGGTCTCCTCAAGCTCCGTCGGATTGTTGTAGTCGAGCACGACGGTGTGCTTCGCGAAATCCTCCGGCACCCCCGCCGACGACGGATTGCCGAAGGTCAGCAAGCCAGAGCCGGCCTTCACCAGCAGGCTGTCGGCATGGCCGTGGTAACAGCCCTCGAACTTGATGATCGCGTCGCGGCCGGTGAAGCCCCGGGCCAGGCGGATCGCGCTCATCGTCGCCTCGGTGCCGCTGGACACCAGGCGCACCATCTCGAGACTGGGCAGCAGTTCGCACAGGCGCTCAGCCATGTCGATCTCGCGCTCGGTCGGCGCACCGAAGGACAGGCCTTCGAGGGCCGCAGCCCGCACCGCCTCGACCACCACCGGGTCGGCATGGCCGAGGATCGCCGGCCCCCAGGAACCGACGTAGTCGAGGTATTCCTTGCCGTCCGCATCCCACACGCGGGCGCCGAGCGCCTTCTTGAGAAAGCGCGGGGTGCCACCCACCGAGCGGAAGGCCCGCACCGGCGAATTGACGCCGCCGGGGATGGTGCGCTGGGCGCGTGCAAAGAGTTCTTCGTTACGGCTGCTCATGCTGGTGTTTCCTTAGTGGTCAATCGAACAGCCCGGCGTATGCGGCCGCACGGGCGGCCGGAGCGGGGGCTGCAAATACGTCGCTGATGACGGCCAGCAGGTCGGCGCCGGCCTCGATCAGCGCCGGGGCATTGTCGACAGTGACGCCGCCGATGGCCGCCACCGGCAGGCCGAGCTCGCACTTGGCACGGGTCAGGATGTCGAGGGGCGCCGGCACTGCAGCAGGTTTAGTGGAAGACGGATACATGGCGCCAAAGGCGATGTAGTCGACACCGGCCGCCGCCCCCGCCACCGCCCGCGGCCACTCTCCATAGCAACTGACGCCGAGGATGCGCTGCGTGCCGAGTGCCCGCCGGGCCACCGCCGGATCGCCGTCGTCACGGCCCAGGTGGACACCATCGGCACCGATCTCCAGCGCCAGCGCCAGATCGTCGTTGAGCACCAGCGGCACGCCAGCCTCACGGCACAAGGCCAGCAGGCGGACCGCCTGCTCCCGCCTCACGGACGGATCGGCATTCTTGTTGCGGTACTGGACCAGGGCCGGCCGGGCAGGCAAAACCTCCGCGAGGGCTGTAGCCAGCGCCTCGGTGTCGTTCCAGTCCGGCGTCACTAGATAAAGACCACGTCCGAACATCGCTTCAGCCCTCATCCACCAGGCTCGGCCTGGACCAGAAAAATCGATCGGGAATGTGCTGCCCCATGCCGGGCCGGAAGGCCGCCTCCAGCGTCCTCCACGTGAAACGCTGGGCCTCCTGGACCGCCGCCGACATCTCCATGCCGTGGGCCAGCGCTGCCGCCACCGCGGACGCCAGCGTGCAGCCGGAACCATGGTAGCTGCCCGGCAGGCGCTCCCAGGTATCGGTGCGGATCACACCGCCACGGCCGTAGAGAGTATTGATGACCTGGGGCGTCTGGGCGTGGGAACCGGTAATCAACACGTGTTCGCAGCCCGAATTCAGCAGCCGGGTGGCACAATCGTAAAGGGAACCTTCGTCGTGCCCGTCCCGATGCAGGTCCGCCAGGCGGCGCGCCTCGATCGTGTTGGGGGTGATGACAGTGGCCTGCGGCAAGATGAGCTCTCGCATGGCCTCCAGCATCGCCTCCGAAGCGAGTTCGTCCCCCCGCCCCGAAGCCACCACCGGATCAACGACCACCGGCACATGCGGATAGTCGGAAATGATCTCGGCGATAGCCGCAATGTTGTCGACACTACCCAGCACACCGAGCTTGAAGGCCTTCACCGGCATGTCCTCAAGGACCGCCCGGGCCTGCTCGGCGACAAAGTCGGCGTCGATCGCCATTACATCCTCCACGCCAGCCGTATCCTGGACGGTCAACGCGGTGATAACCGTCAGGGGGTGGCAACCCATCCCTGACAACGTCATAATATCCGCCTGAATGCCCGCACCGCCGGTTGGATCGGATGCAGCAAAAACAAGGACTAGGGGAGGACCAGGATCATTACGGGATATAGTCATTCGGAGAAACAAGGACGCACAAATTTAACTGCGACTGCGCTACCATTCACGATCCAAGCGATTCTAGCCGAAATCACTACGCCGCACCCAAATGGCAAATCCTCCCTACAAGACCTGGATGTGTCTGATCTGTGGCTTCATCTACGACGAAGCAGCCGGTTCACCGGATGAGGGCATCGCACCCTGCACCCGCTGGGAAGACATCCCTCCGAACTGGACCTGCCCCGAATGTGGTGCCCGCAAGGAAGATTTCGAGATGGTTGCCATCTGATCCATCCGACCATTCCCAAGACCCGTACCATGTATAAAGAGCACACCATCCGAACCGCTTCCGGAGGTCCCCGGTGAATCTCAGTGGCATCAAGGTCATGGTCATCGACGACAGCAACACCATCCGCCGCAGTGCGGAGATCTTTCTCGCTCAGGCCGGCTGCCAAGTCGTGCTGGCCGAAGACGGCTTCGACGCGCTGTCCAAGATCGCAGACCATGCCCCCGACCTGATCTTTGTGGACATCATGATGCCGCGCCTCGACGGCTATCAGACCTGCGCCCTGATCAAGAAGAACGCGCGCCTCAAGGCCACCCCGGTGATCATGCTGTCGTCCAAGGACGGCCTGTTCGACCGTGCCCGTGGTCGTCTCGCCGGCTCCGACGAATACCTGACCAAACCCTTCACCAAGGAAAGCCTGCTGCGCTCCGTGGCCAACCACACCCAGGCGGGCCAGGCCTCCACCAACGACTGATTGCAAGAAACGCGTCCATGCCGATCAAGAAAATCCTTGTTGTAGATGACTCTCCGACGGAGCGCCTGGCCCTGTCGGAAGTACTGGTGAAAAATGGCTACCAGGTGGTGACCGCTGAAAACGGAGAAGAGGCGGTGCTGAAGAGCAAGAGCGAGCAGCCCGACCTGATCCTGATGGACGTCGTGATGCCCGGTATCAATGGCTATCAGGCGACCCGCACGATTTCCCGGGATGACAGCACCCGCAACATCCCTGTGATCATGTGCACCAGCAAGGGGCAGGAAACAGACAAGATCTGGGGTCTCCGTCAGGGCGCACACGACTACATGGTCAAGCCCATCGATCACGCCGCGCTGCTCGACAAGATCCGCGCCCTCGGCTGAGCATCCCATGGCCAAACGGATCAGCCTCCATGAATTCCAGGCCGGCCTCGCCCGACGTCTGGCCGAAGCCCGCGACAACCGGGCCTCGGCGTTGCTCGCCGTTCAGGCCGGTGGCCGGAACTGGCTCGTGGATCTCACCGAAGCCGGCGAGATTCTCGCCGTCCCGCCCCTGGCCCCCGTACCGCTGACCCATCCGTGGTTCCGTGGTCTGGCCAGCGTGCGTGGCAACCTGTTCAGCGTCGTCGATTTCGCCGCTTTCCATGGCGAACCACCCATTGCACCGGTCGGCCATGCCCGCTTGCTGCTCGTCGGAGTGCGCCACGGCCTCAACTCCGCATTGCTGGTGACCCGTGCGCTGGGCCTGCGCTCCATCGAAGACTTCATCCCTGTGCCGGCCCCTGCTGACGAAGATCAGCCGTGGATCGGAGAGCGCATGCAGGACAGTCGGGGGAGTTCCTGGACCCGGCTCAAGGTACCGGCACTGCTCAATCACTCGCGCTTTCTGGACGCCGCGCTTTCGTAAAATTCAATTCGGGAGATACAGCGGGCTCGATCCGCTGATGAGGATAATATGGCATTCAAGCTACCAGGGCTGTCTAAGGGCAGCAGCAAGCCCGCCTCCGGCAATGTGGATACGATTCTTGATTCGGGAGACGGGGCCATCAAGGCTTCGCTGCCCTTCCTGGCCGGCAAATCGTCCACCGAGCAATTGCGCATCCTGCGCGTTCCCTTCCTGATCTTCGCCGCGCTGACCGGTGCCTTCGTCCTTTATCAGATCCGCGTCAGCCACTTCGGCACGGCCTACGTGACGGCCGGCGGTGAGATGCGCACGCTCTCCCAGCAAATCGCCAAGGCCAGCCAACTGACCCTGCAGGGTGACCCTAAGGCCTTCATCGAACTGAAGAACAGCCGCGAGCAATTCAATACGCTCCTTGAGGCAGTAACCAACGGCGGCGACGTGAACGGGGCCAGCGTGCCGGGAGGTGCCAGCGCAGCCACCGACGAGCTCGCTGCCGTGACGGAGCTGTGGCAGAAGACCGATAAAGATGCCACCGCCCTCCTCGGCCAGGAAAAAAACCTCACCAGCCTGGGCAAGGCCGTTGGCACCATCAACACAAAGAATCCCCAACTGCTCGAACTCTCCGAACAGGTCGCCTCCCTCAAGCTGCAAGGCGGTGCATCGGCCCGCGAGATCGCCGTCGCCAACCAGGTGGTGATGCTGACCCAGCGTATCGCCAAGAACGCCAACGCACTGCTGGTCGCCAACGCCATCGACCCGGAAGTCGCCTTCCTGCTCGGCAAGGACACCAACACATTCCGCGACCTCATCGAACAGCTGCAGAAGATGACCGCCGATGGCAGCGATGCCAAGACCAAACTCACCGAACTGGAGAAAGTCAGCAAAGACAACCTCGCCTCGGTGATGGAGATCCTCGGCAACATCCAGCTTCTGGTGCAGGCCAAGCAGGCTGGCAGCCACATCTTCCAGAACTCCGGCCCGCTGCTTGAAAAGACCTCCGCACTGACCGACGCTTACACCCGCGGCTACACCGGCTTCTTCACCTGGGTCAGCCTGGCGATCATCCTCTGTGCACTGATCACGCTGGCCAGCCTGGCCCTGATGGCCAAGACCTATAACGATGACATCGCTCGCCGCCGTCTTGCCGCCGAGCGTCTGCGAGAGTCCGCCGAAGCCGAGCGGAACAACACCCAGCAGGCCATTCTGCGACTGATGAACGAGATGGGCGATCTGGCCGACGGCGACCTTACCGTCCGCGCCACGGTGACGGAAGACATCACCGGCGCCATCGCCGACTCGGTGAACTACACCATCGAAGAGCTCTCGGTGCTGGTACGCCGCATCAACGACGCCGCGATCCGCGTGACCTCAGCCACCGAGTCCGCCCAGCAGACATCCGATGAACTGTTGGCCGCCACCGAACGTCAGGCCCAGGAACTGCGCCTCGCCGGGGAAACAGCCCAGAACATGGCCAGTTCCATGAGCGCCGCATCCGAAGATGCACTGCAGTCCGCCCAGGTCGCACGGCGCTCCCTGCAGGCCGCCCAGAAGGGTGCCGTCGCGGTGGAAGACACCATCAAGGGCATGAACGACATCCGCGAAAAGATCCAGGAAACCTCCAAGCGCATCAAACGCCTCGGCGAATCCTCACAGGAGATCGGCGAAATCGTGGAACTGATTTCCGACATTACCGAACAGACCAACGTGCTCGCCCTCAACGCCGCCATCCAGGCGGCCTCGGCCGGCGAAGCCGGTCGCGGCTTCTCGGTGGTTGCCGAAGAAGTGCAGCGCCTCGCCGAACGCTCCGCCGAGGCCACCAAGCAGATCGGCGCGATCGTGAAGACCATTCAGACCGACACCGGCGACGCCGTGGCGGCCATGGAAAACGCAACCCGCGACGTGGTGGACGGTGCCCACCTGTCCGAAACCGCCGGCCAGGAACTGGCGGAGATTGAGCGCGTGTCCGCCGAAACCGCGGAGCTGATCGAACGCATCTCGGTCAGTACCGAAGTTCAGGCCAAGGCCGCAACCCAGGTGGCCGAGAAGATGAAGAACATTCTCGCCATCACCGACCGCACGACCACCGGTACCCAGCAGACCGCCGTTTCCATCGGCGAACTGGCCGACCTGGCCGTCGAACTCAAGGGTTCCGTCTCCGGCTTCAAGGTCTGAGACCCCGATAGCGCACGGATTTCGCCGAAGAACCATTGATGAGCCCTGCACACGAACTCGACCTGGGTCCGCTGACCTGGGTCAAAGGCGAGATCGATCTGGCCCTAGGACGGGCGGCGGACGCGCTGGCCGAAGCCAGCTCGAGCCCCGACCGCCTCGGCCAGATCAAATTTGCCCAGACCCACCTGCACCAGGCACACGGCGCACTGTCCATCGTCGGACTGGACGGACTGACCCAGTTCTCCGACCAGCTTGACCGCCTGCTCGGAGAACTGGCTTCGCAACAGATCGCCTGCACGCCCGAGATCGCCCAGTTGGCCGCCCGCTGCATTGCGGCCATCGGCAACTACCTCGACGAGTTGGCCCGTGGGCAACCCGATCAGGCCCTGCGGCTCTTCGAGCTATACGCCGAACTGGCTGCGGCTCGTGGCCAGGAAGCACCGACGCCCAGTGAGCTGTTCTTCCCCGATCTAAACCTGCGTCCGGATTTTGCGACGCCGGCCATCGACAGCAACGACCCGAAGCACTTGCGTGCCCTGCGCAGCCGCTTCGAGCGCGGGCTGCTCAAGTGGTTCCGCACCCCCCAGGACCCATCTGGCCCGCAGGAAATGCGCGAGGCCACCAGCGGCATCGAAGATCTGCAGACAGTTCCGGCCGCGCGTGCCTTCTGGCTCGCTTGCTCGGCATTCTTCGACGCCCTCGGCCTTCAAGGCATCCCGGCGGACGCGGCCAGCAAGCGACTCTGCGGCCGCATCGACGCCCAGATGCGGCGCGTCCTCGAAGGTTCCGGGGTCGTCGCCGAGCGCCTGATGCGCGACGTGCTGTACCAGGTCGCCATGTCCTCCGCGCACTCGCCGGCCATCGACTCGATTCGTGCCGCGTATCAGCTCGAATACCTGATCCCGGCCGGAAAGCGCCCAATCAGCGACACCCCCCAGGCACCGCTGCTCGCTGGACTGCGTAGCGGATTGACCGACGCGAAGGAGGCCTGGAACCAGTTCGCCAAGGGCAATGCCATCGGCCTGCCCCGTTTCCAGGACGCCATCGCCCCCCTGGCGGAAATGGCCCAAGCCATTGATCAGCCCGACGTCTCGGAGCTGCTCGAAGAGTTGAGTGCCACAGCACGCTGGCTGCGCCAGGACCCTCTGCAGCTCACCGATGCACTGTCCATGGACATGGCGACTACGATGCTGCTGCTGGAAGCCCGCCTCGACAATCACCAGCATGGTGACGACGTCAGCGATGCCCAGCTCGCCCAAGTAGTGGCCCGCCTGCAAGCCCATCAGCGAGGTGAGCAGGTATCCCCGCTGGTGATCGCCGACAGTGATGTCCAGACTCATCACCTGAACCGCCAGTTGGCGCATGAGATCCTCACCTCGTTGGGTGACGTCGAACAGAACCTGGATAGCTTCTTCCGCGCCCCCACGCGTACGGACATCCTCGCCGCCGTGCGCGCCCCCCTCAAGCAGATTGAGGGGGCCTTGTCGGTCCTCAACGAAGATGCTGCGGTGCGCCTGCTTCAGGATGCCGCAGCCCGCATCCGTGCCTTATCAACCAGTGAAGAGGTGTCGCCCGAAGAGCCGGACTTCGAAGAGATCGCCCACAGGCTGTCAGCCCTCGGCATCTATGTCGAAGCCCTGCAGCACGGTCCGGCCGACCTTGAGCGCATCCTGTACCCGGATGCCGAGATCCAGCGCCCCCCTAACAGCATCGAAGCTGGGCTCGCACAGCAGCGCAGGGAAACTGCCGCTCTCGCTGCGGCCCTGAAGAACAACCCCGACGATTCCGGGCTGCGCACCGAACTCCAGATCAACCTGGAGAGTCTGCGCCAGGACGCCTCACTGACCGCCGACCCCGAGCTCGAGAAACAGGCCCGCGACGCCCTCAACCTACTCGACGCCGGCACGCTGTTCAACGAACCGCCCCCCATCGCCGCCACCGAAGCACCAGCGCTGTCCCCCGAGGCCAGCCGGCTCATAGATGCCAGCGAAGAGGAGATCGATGCGGAACTGCTGGCGATCTTCATCGAAGAAGCCATCGATGTCCGCGCCGCCATCGCCGCCAACCTGGCCCAGCTGGCAAAGGAACCGTCCAATTTGGACGTGCTCACGGCCATCCGGCGCAGCTTCCATACCCTCAAGGGCAGCGGCCGAATGGTCGGGCTCAAGGACTTCGGCGAAGCCGCCTGGGGCATGGAGCAGACCCTCAACCACTGGCTGCGTCTCGAACTACCGGTCGACGGCGAACTGCTGCGGTTGATTGCCAATGGCTTGCAGGCCTTCTCTGCCTGGATCGACCAACTCGAAGCCGGGGCCGGCCATCATAGGGACGTCAGCGCCCTGCTCGCCGACGCTGCCCGCCTGCGCAACGAGACAGCCCCACCGTCCGCAGTCGAACCGGCGAAACCCGCCGAAACGCAGCCCAAGGCAGCACCGACGGAACCTGGACTGACCGAAATCAGCCTCGACAGCGCACCCCAGGAAGTTGACCTGGAAGCGTCGATCACGCTACCCGAACTGGACTTCGCCGCCACCGACCTGGGCGAAAGCCTCACGCTTGCCGCTGCAGCCCATGCCAGCGCAATCGAAGCCGTTGACCTCAACTTCCCCGACCTCAGTTTCGAGGAGGCACGCACCCGGACGCAGCCAACCGACCTCTCAGCTTCTGAACGGGAGCACGAGACCGAAGTCAGCCTGAGCACAGTACTCACCGAGGAACCCGCTCCAACCCCAGTCGACTTCGATCTCAGCTTCGATCTCCCCAGTGACGACGAAGCGGCCCCCCCGGCAGCAGATGCCATCGAGCCTCTCGACCAAGCAATCCCGGAGTCCCTAGAAGAACTGGACATCCTCGACATCGAGGAAGAACCGGCGATCGTGACGGACGCCCTGGAGATCGAAGAGCTTCTGCCGCCCGAGGAGCCCACCGAAGCGGTCGAGCTGGACGAAACCGATACCTTCGAGATCCCCGAGCCTCTAGAAGCACGCGACGACATCGAGTCCTTCGACATCTTCGACTTGGGAGAGATATCACCTGCCGAGCAGGCTTCAGTGCCGGAAGCGGAAGCGGAAGCGGAAGCGGAAGCGGAAGCGGAAGCGGAAGCGGAAGCGGAAGCGGAACAGATCGTGGCCGAATTTCCCGCGGAAGTGGTGCTCGAAGAGCCCCTTCCCTTGGAAGACCTAGAACTCACCGCCGAGGCCGTCGAAGAGCTCGAAGAGGTGGAAGCACCCCCTACCGAGCATCTGCCGCCAGAAGAAGAGATCGTCGCCCCCCCCGAAACGGCCATCGGCCCGGACGAAGTCCGCTTCGGCGGAATCACCCTGTCTCGCCCGCTGTTCGATCTCTATCTCGCCGAGGCCCGGCAGCACGTCGCCACGCTGCGCCAAGAACTGTCGCGCCTGCCGGCCAATCCCACGCAGACACCTGCCACGGTGTCCATCCGTGCAGCCCACACGCTGGCCGGCATTTCCGGTACTGCCCATTTCAGTGCGCCGCAACAGCTCGCCAAAGCCCTCGAACTCGCTCAGCAGCGTCTTGCCGACCTCGACAAGGCCCCATCCGCCACGCAAGCAGAAGTCTTGATCGACAGCGCGGCGGCCCTCGAAAGTATGGTGGTTCAGCTCGGCGCCCGCGTACTGCCCGCCCCTGAACCGGAACTGATCACGCGACTGGACGCCATACAGGCATCCCACCTCGCCGACATCATTTCCCTGCCCACGGAAACGGCCCCGCCCGAACTCGTCACCGCCACCCTGCGCCCCCGCGAGGAAGCCCTGGCGCGCGCGACGGAAAGCAGCCCACCCGCCACGCAGCTCCGTGACGATCTCGACCCGGAACTGCTGCCGATCTTCCTCGACGAAGGCAACGAGCTGCTCGACCACCTCGACACCGCGTTGCGTGCCTGGCGTGCAGCACCTGCCGAAACAAGCCATCCTTCCGGCGTAGCGCGCCTGCTGCACACCCTGAAGGGCAGCGCGCGGATGGTCGGCGCGATGAACCTTGGGCAAAACCTCCACGACCTGGAAACCCGACTCGAACGAGCCCGCACCCAGGATCCGGGGGGCTCGGCCATCGTGGACGAAATCGAGGCTGCCCTCGACCAGGCCCGCCAGACCCTCGACACGCTGCAGAGCAGCCAGACAGCCACGAGCCCGGCACAGCATGAAGGTGAAGCGCCGGCCGAAGAGGCCGCTCCACTGCAGCCCGGCGAAGCAGCCAGCCCCGCGGCACGCACCCAGCTGCGTGTGGATGCCAGCCGCGTCGACCAGTTCGTCAACGAAGCCGGCGAAATCAGCATCGCGCGCACCCGCATCGAAGGCGAACTGCGCACGCTACGCCGCTCCCTACTCGACCTCACCGAAAACGTCATCCGCCTGCGCAACCAGCTGCGGGAAGTGGAGATCCAGGCCGACACCCAGATGCAGTCGCGCCTGTCCCAGGTCGAAACCCAGCACACCGAGTTCGATCCCCTGGAGATGGACCGCTACACCCGTCTGCAGGAACTGACACGGATGATGGCCGAGAGCGTCGGCGACGTGACCACCGTGCAGCAGAACCTGCTGCGCAACCTGGACGGCGCCGAATCGGCGCTGCACGCCCAGTCCCGCATGGCCCGCGAACTGCAGCAGTCGCTGATGCACGTACGCATGGTGCCCTTCGACAGCCTGGCCGAGCGGCTCTACCGCCTGGTCCGCCAGACAGCGAAGGAACTCGGCCGTCGCGCCAACCTGGACATCATCGGCGGGCAGATCGAAATCGACCGCAGCGTGCTCGACGCGATGAGCGGCCCCCTCGCCCACCTGGTGCGCAATGCGGTCGCCCATGGCATCGAGACGCCAGAGGCACGACGAGCCGCCGGCAAACCGGAAATCGGCCAGATCACCCTCAAGATTGCCCATGAGGGCAACGAGGTGCTGATCGAATTCCGCGACGATGGCGCGGGCCTCGATTTCACGCGCATCCGCCGACACGCCATCGACAGCGGACTGATTTCCGCCGACGAGGACACAGACGACAAGCGCCTCACCAACCTGATCTTCGTGCCGGGCTTCTCCACCGCCAGCCTGTCCAGCCTGGCGGGTCGCGGCGTCGGCATGGACGTGGTGAAGAGCGAAACCGCAGCGGTCGGCGGGCGTATCAGCGTGGACACGACGCCCGGCGAGGGCACCATCTTCCGCATCCACCTGCCGCTGACCCTCGCAGTGACCCAGGCCCTGCTGGTGCGCGCCGCTAACCGGACCTTTGCGATCCCCTCATCGATGGTCGCTCAGGTGCTGGAGCTGAAGGCGGAAGCCCTCGAGAAGATCCGCGGCGACCACGGCACCGACTGGCTCGGCGAGCACTACGGCTACCGCTACCTGCCGCGCCTGCTCGGCGACAAGGTTTCCCAGCCCCAGGTCGAGCGCTTCAACTGGGTGCTGTTGCTGCGCGCCGGTAGCGAGACCCTGGCGCTGCATGTTGATGCACTGCGCGGCAACCAGGAAATCGTCGTCAAGAATGCCGGCCCGCAGTATGCGCGGATGGTCGGCTACTCCGGCGCCACGGTGCTCGGCGATGGCGAGATCGTGCTGATTCTCAACCCGGTCGCCCTGGCTGGCCGCAGCCCGGACGCGAGCGACGACGAAACACCGATCCAGGCCGGCGCCAGCACGCCCAGCCAACCGACGGTGATGGTGGTTGACGATTCGCTGACGGTGCGCAAGATCACCGGCCGCCTGCTTGAACGGGAAGGCTACCGTGTCGTCACCGCCAAGGACGGCGTCGATGCACTGGAGCAACTGCTTACCGTCACCCCCGACGTGGTCATCGCCGACATCGAGATGCCGCGAATGGACGGCTTCGACCTGACCCGCAACATCCGCGCCGACGCCCGCCTGAAGGCCGTACCGATCATCATGATCACTTCCCGCACGGCCGAAAAGCACAAACGCTACGCGGAGGAAATCGGCGTCAATCACTACCTTGGCAAGCCCTACGACGAAGACGTGCTGCTCGGCCTGATCCACAACTTCGTCACCACGCCGGCCTGACCCGAACGGAGCATTGCTTTCGTCCGGGCTGGGCTCCGGCTTGGCTATAATCGGCTGTTTTCCCGCTTGGCCATTCCATGAATCTGCTCTTCGAAGAGGATGGTGCCTTCAAGACCGGCACCATCCTGACCGACAACGACGCCTCCCTGCAGGTGGAAACGCCCCACGGCAAGCGCCTCAAGCTGAAGAGCAAGGACGTGCTGCTGCGCTTCAACCAGCCTTCTGCCGGCGAGCTGCTGGACCGCGCCGAGGCCGAGGCGAGCGGCCTGGACACCGAGTTCCTGTGGGAGGTCTGTGGTGACGAGGAATTCGGCTTTGCCGAGTTCGCGCAGGAATACTTCGGCCATGTGCCGAGCCCGGTGGAATCCATCGCCGTGCTGCTACGCCTGCATGCCGCGCCGATCTACTTTCACCGCAAGGGCAAGGGCCGCTTCCGCAAGGCACCGGCCGAAATCCTGCAGGCCGCCCTCGCAGGCCTCGAGAAAAAACGCCAGCAGGCCGCGGCCGTCGAGCGCATGCGCGACGAACTACTGGCTGGCCAGGTGCCGGACGAGCTCCGCCCCCTGATCCGCCAGTTGCTCTACAAACCGGACCGCAACCGCCTTGAAACCAAGGCGTTGGAAGCCGCCTGTGCCGAGAACGGCAAGTCGGCGGCCCGCCTGCTGCTCGACTGCGGTGCGCTGGCTTCTTCCCATGAGCTGCATTTCGACCGCTTCCTGTTCGAATACTTCCCGGACGGCACCGCCTTCCCCGCCGTCGAAGCACCTGTCGAGCCCACCGATCTGCCGCTCGCCGACGTGCGTGCCTTCTCCATCGACGACGCCGCCACCACCGAGATCGACGATGCCTTCTCGGTCACGCCCACCGCCGACGGCTGGCGCATCGGCATCCACATCGCCGCACCG
Organism: Zoogloea sp. GDB6; assembly: GCF_056724105.1. Lineage (NCBI taxonomy): Bacteria > Pseudomonadati > Pseudomonadota > Betaproteobacteria > Rhodocyclales > Zoogloeaceae > Zoogloea > Zoogloea sp. GDB6. The sequence goes on from NZ_CM161497.1 coordinate 4,522,235, forward strand.
GGCCTGGGTTTCGGCCGCGACTCGGTCCTCGACGGAATCGCCCGCGAGCGCCTGTCCACGGTCTACATGCCGGGCAACAAGATCACCATGCTGCCGGACGACGTGGTGGCCCGCTTCACGCTGGGCGAAGGGCGCGACTGTCCGGCGCTGTCTCTGTACCTGGAGGTCAGCCGCGACCTGATCGTCACCGGCAACAGCTCCCGCCTCGAACGCGTGCCGGTGGTCGCCAACCTGCGCCACCATGACATCGAGCCGGTCTTCAATGAGGCCACCCTCGCCGACGGCGGCCCCGACTTCCCGTGGAAAGCCGAGCTGACCCTGCTGTGGGAGCTCGCCACCGTCCTCGAAGGAGGCCGCGGCAAGCCGGCCGCCAACCAGAACATGGTGGACTACAACTTCAGCGTCGACTGGAATGCCAGTACCGACGACGGCCCCGGCCGCATCGAGATCGGCCGCCGCCCGCGCGGCTCGCCCCTCGACAAGCTGGTCGCCGAACTGATGATCGCCGCCAACAGCACCTGGGGCAAAGCCCTCTCCGAAGCTGGCATCCCGGCCCTGTACCGGGCCCAGACTGGCGGCAAGGTCCGCATGACCACCGCCGCAGCCCCCCACGAAGGCCTCGGCGTCGACTGTTACGCATGGTCCAGTTCGCCGCTGCGGCGCTATGTGGACCTGGTCAACCAGTGGCAGCTGATCAGCTGGCTGCGCGGCACGGCACCAACCTTCCCGCCCAAGTCTTCAGAGCTGATCGCCGCCATGCGCGACTTCGAGCTCACCTACGCCGCGTACGCCGAATTCCAGCGCGGCATGGAGCGCTACTGGTGCGTACGCTGGCTGCGTCAGGCCGGCCACCCGCAGATGAATGCCCGCGTGCTGCGTGAAAGCCTGGTCCGCCTTGACGACATCCCCTTTGTCTTCAAGGTCCCGTCGATGCCGACGCTGCCTCCTGGCACCCGGGTTCGCCTAGCCATTGAGCGTAGCGACCTCGTGGACGTGGAAGTCCACGCCACCTACCTTGAGACCGTAGCCGAAGCGAGTGGCGATCTACTCCCCGAGGACGAAGACCTGCTCCCTGACGAAGCACCGGCGGCGGATACCCCAGCGCCAGCAACCACGGAAGCACCTCCGGCTGCCGCCTGACACCGATCGCCATGCCAGCCCTGCGCCGCCACCAGCCTCCGCAGCCGAGTGCCCCTCCCAACGCGCCGTCCGCCGGAAGCCGCGGCACGGCACGCTATGCGCTGGAATGGGGTGTTGGCCTGTCCCTGGCCCTGCACGCCATCCTGCTGTCGGTCCACTTCGTGATGCCGGACGCGGACAAGCTGCACCACCGGGACAAAGGGCTGGAAGTGGTGCTCGTCAATTCGCGCCACGCCCAACACCCCGAGCAGGCCGACGTACTGGCCCAGACCAATCTCGACGCGGGCGGCACCAACGGCGCGGAGGGGCGGCCGAGCACGCCTCTGCCGCCGCTGGAACAGACCCGCTCCGGCGATAGTCTGGTCGAAGCCCAGCGACGCGCCGAGGCCCCGGAAACGCCTCAGACCCAGGCCTTGACCGTCAGCCGCAGCCGGGCCGCACTTCCTGTAGACAACCAGCTGGTGGCGCCCACCGAGACCCCTCGCCAGGTGTCCGGCTACGACCTCCTCGACAGCTCAGCGGCAGTCGCTCGCATCGAGGCCCAGATCGACAAGGATCTGGTGGATTACTCCGCAAGGCCGCGCAAGAAGTTCATCGGCGCGCGCGCCCAAGAATACCGCTTCGCCCAGTATGCGGAGGATTGGCGCCAGAAGATCGAGCGGGTTGGCACCCTCAACTATCCGGACGCGGCCCGCGGCAAGCTCTACGGCAGCCTGTTGCTGTCGGTCACGATTCGCGCCGACGGTACGGTACAGAGCATCGATATCCACCGCTCCTCCGGCCACAAGGTCCTCGACGATGCGGCCAGGCGCATCGTCCAGTTGGCCGCCCCTTACGCAGCCTTTCCACCGGACATCCGGCACGATACCGACTTGATCGAGATCACCCGTACCTGGACCTTCACAAATTCGGACATCCTGCAGACGTCCGCCAAGAAAGAGTAAGCCCACGATGGACCGCTACGCCGTCATCGGCAACCCGATCGCCCACAGCAAGTCGCCGCGCATCCATACCCTGTTTGCCGCCCAGACTGGCCAGCCCCTTAGCTACGAGGCGCTGCTGGCGCCCCTCGACGCCTTCGCCGCCACCGTGGAGGCCTTCCGTGCCGCCGGTGGCCGCGGCCTCAACGTGACCGTACCCTTCAAGCTCGAAGCCTTCGACTTCGCCGATCGCCATACCCCCCGCGCCCTGGCCGCCGGCGCGGTGAACACGCTGGCCTTCGGTCCCGACGGCGTGCTCGGCGACAACACCGATGGCGCCGGCATCCTGCGCGACATCACCGTCAATCTCGGCTGCCCGGTGGAGGGGCGCCGCGTGTTGCTGCTCGGCGCCGGCGGCGCCGCCCGCGGCACCATCCTGCCCGTGCTCGACGCCAAACCGGCCAGCCTCACCATCGCCAACCGCACGGCCGTCAAGGCTGCCGAACTGGCGGACGAATTCTCCACCGGACCGCTGCGCCCGCAGGGCTGCGGTTTTGCCGATCTGGCCGGCCAGGATTTCGACGTGGTCATCAACGCCACCAGCGCCAGCCTGTCCGATGCGGCCCCCGATCTGCCGGCCGGCCTCTATGCGCCGGGCAGCCTGGCCTACGACATGATGTACGGCAAGGGTGACACCCCGTTCATGCGTGCCGCCCGCGAACAAGGCGCCGCCCGCCTGGCCGACGGCCTCGGCATGCTGGTCGAGCAGGCTGCGGAGAGCTTCCTGCTATGGCGCGGCATCCGCCCCGCAACCGCTCCGGTCCTCGCCGAACTACGCGCGGTCCTGTAGGCGCCCCGGCGGTGAAGACGGTCTGGCACTGGACCCGCCGCAGCCTGCTGGCGCTGGTCCTGCTCCTCATCGCCTATCAACTGTGGCTGCTCGGCCATGTACTGTGGTGGAAGTGGGAGCCGCCGTCGGAAACCAGTTTCATGAGCCTGCGTCGCGAGGAACTCCTCGCCCGTAAGCCCGACGCCCAGCTCCAGTACCGCTGGGTGCCGTACGAGAAGATCTCGGTACATCTCAAGCGAGCCGTGATCGCCGCCGAGGACGACAAGTTCGTGGACCACGAGGGCTTCGACTGGGACGGCATCCAGAAGGCAATCGAGAAGAACCAGAAGAAGGGCAAAGCCGTCGCCGGGGGCTCGACGATCAGTCAGCAACTGGCCAAGAACCTTTTCCTGTCTCCCGCCCGTAGCTATCTGCGCAAGGCCGAGGAAGCCATCATCACGGTGATGATCGAGAACCTGTGGGACAAGCGGCGCATCCTCGAGGTCTATCTCAACGTTGTCGAATGGGGCGACGGCGTCTTCGGCTGCGAGGCGGCTGCCCAGCGCTACTACCGGGTCTCCGCGGCCCAGCTGGCACCTGCCCAGGCCGCCCGCCTGGCGGTCATGCTGCCCAATCCGCGCAAGTACGAAAAGACCTACGGGCCGCGCCTTGCCGCCCATGCGGTACGCATTCAGAGTCGCATGCAGTACTCGGACGTACCCTGAAATCCTTTGTCCGGCAGGGACTAAGTCACTCCATTGCGGGAAGTCGGCACCTGCCAGAGCGGGGGGGCTTGAGGTAGAATGCGCTGCTTTTCCCCAGCTGTGCCTCCCCCGATGCAATTCGCCGGATTCACCTTGCGAAACAACCTGTTCGTCGCGCCGATGGCCGGCGTGACGGATCGTCCTTTCCGCCAGCTTTGCAAGAAGATGGGGGCGGGCCTCGCCGTGTCCGAGATGGTCACCTCCAACTCCCTGCTCTACGGCAGCGCCAAGACTCAGCGGCGCGCCAATCACGACGGCGAGGTGGAGCCGATCTCCGTACAGATCGCCGGCGCCGATCCGGCCATGATGGCCGAAGCGGCCCGCCACAACATCGACCGCGGGGCGCAGATCATCGACATCAACATGGGCTGCCCGGCCAAGAAGGTCTGCAACGTGATGGCCGGCTCGGCGCTGATGCAGGACGAGCCGCTGGTCGCGCGCATCCTCGAGGCCGTCATCCAGGCCACCGGCAGCACCCCGGTCACGCTCAAGTTCCGCACCGGCTGGAACAAGGCCAACAAGAACGCCCCGATGATCGCCCGCATCGCCGAAGAGTCCGGCGTGCAGCTGATCGCCATCCACGGCCGCACCCGCGCCTGCCAGTACACCGGCAACGCCGAGTACGACACCATCGCCGACGTGAAGACCCGCGTGCGCATCCCGGTAATCGCCAACGGCGACATCACCACGCCGCAAAAAGCGAAGTTTGTGCTCGACTACACCGGCGCCGACGGCGTCATGGTCGGCCGTGCCGCCCAGGGTCGCCCGTGGATCTTCCGCGAGATCGAACACTTCCTCAAAACCGGCGAGGAGCTGCCGCCTCCGTTGGTTTCCGAAATCCTGCAGGTGTGCAAGGAGCACCTCGCCGACCTCTATACCTTCTATGGTGAAGACACCGGCGTGAAGATCGCCCGCAAGCACATCAGCTGGTACACCAAGGGCCTGGTCGGCTCCGCGCAGTTCCGCAAGACCATGAACACTTTGCCGACCGTCCAGGCACAGCTGGCGGCCATCGACGAATTCTTCGGCAGCCTTGCCGACCGGGACAGCCGCCTGGTCTACGCCGAACCCGAAGAATTCCCCCAGGAGCTTGCAGCATGAGCAGTACCAGCAATGAGATTGCCGAGTCCGTCTGCCGGGCGCTGGACACCTATTTCCGCGACCTCGACGGCGAGAAGCCGAACGCCCTGTACGACATGGTGATCAAGAACGTCGAACGTCCGATGCTCGAGTTCGTCCTCAAGCAGGCCGGCGGCAACCAGACCCTGTGTGCCGAGATGCTCGGCATCAACCGCAACACCCTGCGCCGCAAGCTCTCCGAGCACGAACTGCTCTGAGCGGCGCCCTTCCCGTTTTCCTCCATTGACCGCCGCGGCATCCCCGCGGCCTTCCAGAGAAACACCATGAAAGTCACCCAAGCCCTGCTCAGCGTCTCCGACAAGACCGGCGTGATCGAATTCGCCCGCGAACTGTCCGCCCTCGGCATCGCCCTGCTGTCCACCGGCGGTACCGCCAAGTCCCTCCGCGATGCCGGCCTGCCGGTCACCGACGTGTCCGACTACACCGGCTTCCCCGAGATGCTCGACGGCCGCGTGAAGACGCTGCACCCCAAGGTCCACGGTGGCATCCTGGCCCGCCGCGATCTGCCCGAGCACCTGGCTAAGCTGGAAGAGCACAGCATTCCGCGCATCGACCTGGTGGTAGTCAATCTCTACCCGTTCCAGGCCACCATCGCCAAGCCCGACTGCACGCTGGAAGACGCCATCGAGAACATCGACATCGGCGGCCCGACCATGGTCCGCGCGGCCGCCAAGAACCACGGCAATGAAGCCGGCGGCGTCGGCATCGTGACCGATCCGGAAGACTACGCAGCCATCGTCGCCGAGCTGAAGGGCAACGCCGGCGCCCTGTCCTACAAGACCCGCTTCGACCTGGCCCGCAAAGCCTTCACGCACACTGCCCGCTACGACAGCGCGATCTCCAACCACCTGACCGCACTGGCCGACGACGGCTCCAAGAAAGCCTACCCGGAGCGCTTCCAGCTGGCCTTCGACAAGGTGCAGGACCTCCGCTACGGCGAGAACCCCCATCAGACCGCCGCCTTCTATAAGGAATCCGAAGCCCCTGCCGGCGCCATCGCCGCCTACACCCAGGTGCAGGGCAAGGAGCTGTCCTACAACAACATCGCCGACTCCGACGCCGCGTGGGAATGCGTGAAGGCCTTCGACAGCACGGCCTGCGTCATCGTCAAGCACGCCAACCCCTGTGGTGTGGCCGTCGCCGCCAGCCCGCTGGAGGCCTACAAGAAGGCCTTCTCCACCGACCCGACGTCCGCCTTCGGCGGCATCATCGCCTTCAATACCACGGTGGACAAGGCCGCTGCCGAAGCCGTCAGCGCCCAGTTCCTGGAAGTGCTGATCGCCCCCGCCTACACCGACGAAGCCCTCGAACTGCTGAAGGCCAAGCAGAACGTGCGCGTGCTGATCGTGCCGCTGGGCCTGGTCAAGCAGCCCGACTACAAGCGCGTCGGCGGCGGCCTGCTGGTGCAGAGCGCCGACTTCGCGCCGATCACCGCAGCCGACCTGAAGGTCGTCACCAAGCGGGCGCCGACCGAACAGGAACTCGGTGACCTGCTGTTCGCCTGGCGCGTCGCCAAGTACGTCAAGTCCAACGCCATTGTCTACTGCAAGGACGGCATGACCATCGGCGTCGGCGCCGGCCAGATGAGCCGCGTCGACTCCGCCCGCATCGCCAAGATCAAGGCCGAGAACGCCGGCCTGGTGATCCCCGGCTGCGTGGTCGCGTCCGACGCCTTCTTCCCGTTCCGTGACGGCCTCGACGTGCTGGCCCAGGCCGGCGCTACTGCCGTCATCCAGCCGGGTGGCTCGGTTCGCGATGCCGAAGTGATCGCCGCGGCCGACGAGCAAGGCATCGCGATGGTCCTCACCGGCTTCCGCCACTTCCGTCACTGATCCGGGGCCCGTCCATGAAGATCCTCGTCATCGGCTCCGGCGGTCGCGAACACGCGCTGGCCTGGAGGCTGTCGCGCTCGCCGCGCATCCAGAAAGTTTTCGTCGCCCCCGGCAACCCCGGCACTGCCCGTGAGCCGGGCGTGGAAAACGTGGCAGTCACGGCGATCCCCGAACTGGTTGAATTCGTCCGCAAAGAGCAGGTCGCGCTGACGGTGGTCGGCCCCGAGGCGCCGCTGGCCGCTGGCGTCGTCGACGCCTTCCGCGCCGCCGGCCTGCCGATCTTCGGCCCCACCAGGCTAGCCGCCCAGTTGGAGAGCTCGAAGGACTTCGCCAAGCAGTTCCTGATCCGCCACAACATCCCGACCGCCAAGTACCGCACCTTCTCCGACTCCGCCGAGGCCCATGCCTACGTGGATGCGGAAGGCGCACCGATCGTCATCAAGGCCGACGGCCTGGCGGCCGGCAAGGGCGTGGTGGTGGCGATGACCCTCGATGAAGCCCACCAGGCCATCGACGCGATGCTCACCCACAACACGCTCGGCGTGCAGTACGACGAGCGCGGCCCCCGGGTGGTCATCGAGGAATTCATGGACGGCGAGGAAGCCAGCTTCATCGTGATGGCCGACGGCCGCCACGCACTGCCGCTGGCCACCTCCCAGGATCACAAGCGCCTGAAGGATGCCGACCTCGGCCCCAACACCGGCGGCATGGGCGCCTACTCGCCGGCCCCGGTGGTCACCCCCGAGGTGCACGCCCGCGTGATGCGCGAGATCATCAACCCGACGCTGGCCGGCATGGCTGCCGACGGCCTGCCCTACACCGGCTTCCTGTACGCCGGCCTGATGATCGACGGCAAGGGCGCGCCCCGCGTGGTCGAGTTCAACTGCCGTATGGGCGACCCGGAAACCCAGCCGATCATGATGCGCCTCAAGTCCGACCTGGTTGATCTGGTCGAGGCCGCCATCGCCGGCAAGCTCGACAAGATCGAAGCCGAGTGGGACCGCCGCTTCGCACTGGGCGTGGTGATGGCCGCTGCCGGCTACCCGGACAGCCCGCGCAAGGGCGACGTGATCCGCGGCCTGAACAGCGCCGTGTCCGACGATGTGCACGTCTTCCACGCCGGCACCACCGAAGTGGATGGCGAAGTGCGCACCAGCGGCGGCCGCGTGCTGTGCGTCACCGCCCTCGGCGACAACGTGAAGAGCGCCCAGAGGCTCGCCTACGAACAGGTGGATCAGATCCAGTTCGACGGCATGCAGTGCCGCCGCGACATCGGCTACCGCGCGGTCGGCCGCAAGGCCTGACGCCAGCAGCGTTGCCCTACACCTGTTGATCCTGGCCGGCTCCTTTCAGAGCCGGCCTTTTTCTTTTCCATCGGAAAGACGCCCATGCCCGACCGCAACGCCGTCAAGGCCTACCTCCTCGACCTGCAGGCACGCATCGTCAGCGCCCTCGAAAACTTCGACGGCAAGCCCTTCGTCACCGACAGCTGGGAACGCCCGGCCGGCGGCGGCGGCCTCACCCGCCTGATCGAAGAGGGCAACTTCTTCGAACGCGGCGGCTGCAACTTCTCCCATGTGATGGGCGAGGGCCTGCCCCCGTCCGCCACCGCCGCGCGCCCGGAACTGGCCGGCCGCAGCTACGAGGCGATGGGTGTGTCCCTGGTCCTGCATCCGCGCAACCCGTACTGCCCGACCGTACACATGAACGTGCGCTTCTTCATCGCCAGCGCACCGGGCAAGGACGACGTGTGGTGGTTCGGCGGCGGCATGGACCTGACGCCCTACTACCCCTTCGAGGAAGACGTCCGCCACTTCCACGCCACCTGCAAGGCCGCCGTGCTGCCGTGGGGCGAGAGCGAATACCAGCGCCTGAAGGACTGGTGCGACCGCTACTTCTTCCTGAAGCACCGCAACGAACCGCGCGGCGTCGGCGGCCTGTTCTTCGACGACCACGGTGCCGACGGCAAGGTCGATTTCGACGCGGCCTTCGCAATGACCCGCAGCGTCGGCGACGCTTTCCTGCCGGCCTACCTGCCGGTCGTCGAACGCCGCCGCGACACGCCCTACGGCGAGCGGGAACGGGATTTCCAGGCCTACCGCCGCGGTCGCTACGTGGAGTTCAACCTGGTCTTCGACCGGGGCACCCTGTTCGGCCTGCAGTCCGGCGGGCGCACCGAATCCATCCTGATGTCCATGCCGCCGATCGTCAAATGGCGCTACGACTGGCACCCGGAGGCAGGCAGCGTGGAAGAGAAGCTCTACACGGACTTCCTCGTGCCCCGCGACTGGGCTTGAAGGATCTGAGGGACTGCAAGACACAACAAAAAACCGCCGGATTCGAACCGGCGGTTTTTTGTTGGTGCTCAAAATGCAACAACGCCCAGACGTCCGCGAGGACGTCCGGGCGTTGCAGAACAGCTCGCCAGAACTGGCTGGCGGCTGCTTAGATCTTGCCGACCAGGTCCAGGGACGGAGACAGGGTCGCTTCGCCCGGAGTCCACTTGGCGGGACACACTTCGCCCGGGTGGGAAGCCACGTACTGGGCAGCCTGCACCTTGCGCAGCAGTTCCTTGGCGTCACGGCCGATGCCCAGGTCGTGAATCTCGGCGACCTTGATCACGCCTTCCGGGTTGATCACGAAGGTGCCGCGCAGGGCCAGACCCTCTTCTTCGATCATCACGTCGAAGTTGCGGGTGATCGTGCCGGTCGGGTCACCGATCATCGGGTAGTTGATCTTCTTGATGGTGTCGGACGCGTCGGCCCAGGCCTTGTGGGTGAAGTGGGTGTCGGTGGAGACGGAGTACACCTCGACGCCCAGCTTCTGGAATTCGGGGTAGACATCAGCCAGGTCGCCCAGCTCGGTCGGGCAGACGAAGGTGAAGTCAGCGGGGTAGAAGAAAACGACGGACCACTTGCCCTTCAGGTCGGCGTCGGAAACCGGAACGAACTTGCCATTGCTGAAAGCGGTAGCCTTGAACGGCTTGATTTCGGTATTGATCAGGGACATAGCTGTTTCCTTCACGGGTTGATGAATTCTGGAGATCACATGATAGGCCCGACAGCCCAATCGCTCAAATTGATTAGAGAAATAATCTGAATTGAGAAAAACTATCGAGCCCGGCACGTCGCCTTACGGGCTAACGAGCCCGAAAATTCTAACGGTATCCGGGAATTTGAAAAAGGCATGACGGGCCGGCGAATGCCGGCCCGGTAAAACATCAACGGCGCGAGAGTTCCGCCGCCGCCCGGTAATGCCGGTTGGCATCATCGGTGCGCTCGATACGTTCGGCCAGGTGGGCCAGCTCGACATGGGCCTCCCAGCCCGGTGCGACAGCCAGTGCAGCCTCCAGGTAGCTCTCGGCCTTGCCCCACAACTGGGACTGCACGCACAGGCGGCCCAGGGTCAACAGCAGCTGCGGGTCCCGCGGATGCTGCTTGAGCCATTCCTCGGCCTTGACCAGCCGGCCGCGGATGTCGCCGTCGTCGCAGCGGCCGTATACGCCGGCCAGCGTCGAATCCCATTCACCCGTCAGCCGGGCCTCGATGACCTTCTGGGCGCTGTCGCTGTCACCCGCCGCGATCAGCGCGCGGGCCAGTTCGGTCACCACCGCGGCATCGCGCTGCTCGTCCCGCGGCACGCCCTGCCAATAGGCCAGCAGGGCCTGGGCATCACCGACGCGCTGGCGCAGGCCTTCCTGGTGGGCACGGCGCTTGACCGGCTCGGCCTGCTCCGGACGCAGGGCCTTGACCTTGACCAGCTGGCGCACCAGGCGCACCGCCTCCACCCAGTTGCCCTGCGCCTGGGCAGTGCGCAGCGCCAGGCGCAGGGCGGCGATGTGGCGCTGGCCACCGGCCTGCAGATCGGCAATGCGCTCCGCGGCTTCGTCGAAACGACGGCCTTCCACCGCCAGCTCGGCCTCGGTCATCAGGCGCGCGACGCGGACCTCGCCGTCGTGCTCTGCAGCCTTGGCCAGCCAGTGGCGGTAACGTTCGTCATCGCGCATCGAATGCGCCGCCCGCGCCGCAATCAGCGCCGCCAGCCCTGGCGACTCGCCAGCTCCATAGGCAGCGATCGCCTGCTTGAGAGACTGGCCGAAGCGCCCTTCGATGCGCAGGCGGGTCGCGTCATAGAGCGCCTGGGATGCGCGCTCCTTGCTCTTCCGGGCGCGGAAACGCTGCACTGCGCCGGGCAGGGCCATCGTCCGCGAAACCAGGCGGGACGCGCCGTAGAGCATGCCGAAACCGCCGAGCAGCAGCAGGATCAGCAGGTTGAGGGAAATCTGCACCCGGTACGGCGGCCACACCAGCAGGGCATAACCTTCGTTGTAACGGCCGGCCACGGCAAGACCGGCGGCAAGGGCAAACAGGCCGAGCAACCACAGCAATCCACGCATCGCCGACCTCAGTTCTTCTTGGCCGGCTTGGCGGCATGCACGCTCGCCGTGGCCGGGGTGACCTCGACGTGCTTCTCCGGCACAGCCATCAGGCTGCGCAACGCGGATTGGCTGGCCTGCAGGGTCGGTAGGTCGACGCCGACCGGTGCCTTGCGCAGTTCGGCCAGGTCCTGCCCGGCGGCCTTCACCGAAGCGTCATTCGCATCGAAGTAACGCTCCAGCCACTGGGCGGCGAGCCGCACGTCTTCGCGGAAGGAATTGCCGTCCCGCGACAACAGCGCTAGACGGGCATTGAGCAGGCGCAGCTTGAGATTCTCGCGCAGGAACACCGCGTTGCTCGGTGCCAGCAAGGCCGGGTCAGGCCGGTCCATGCGCTCGATGCGGACCAATTGGCTGAACTCGGCCCAGAAATCCAGCCACAACCCCTTCAGCCAGCCGGCTTCGGCGTGGCCGGCCTTGGACGCATCGCCCTTCGGCTTGGCCTCGAAGGCCAGCGGCAGGTTGTCCAGCCGGCCGATCAGGGTTTCCAGCTTGAGGACCATCCCGCCTGCATCCACCTGCGGCAGGGCTTTGAGGGTCTCGATGTCGCCGGCCAGGGCCTTGCGCAGCGGCAGCCACTGGGGACGGTCGATGTTGCCCAGGCGGGCGTCGGCGGTCTGCAGTGCGAACAGCGCGGCCTGCACGTTGCCGGCCAGTTGCAGCTGCTGTACGGCGATGGCCACGGCCTGGTCCACCTCGCCGAGCACACGGTCGTCGCGGGTGCGGGAGAAGTCCTGGTACATGGCCTCCAGCGCCGCCTGCTGGCCCTGGGAATCGTTCAGGCGCGCCTCCAGCGCGCCCACCTTGCCCTGCAGTTCCTGCAGACGGTCCTGGGCTTCCTTCGCCAGCACGCGCCCTTCCTTGGCCAGGTTGTCGCCGTCGGTGGTGCGCCGGGTCAGTTCATCCTGCAGGTCGGTGATGCGGCTGCGGGTGTCGGCCCATTGCCAACCCAGCAGGACCAGCGCCACGGCGGCGACGATGAGGGTGGAACCGCGCCGCGAAGCGGGCGTCGACGACGCCGGCTGGGCGGCATCGATGGAGGGAAGGCTCGGAATTTCGTTGCTCATGAAAACGAGTTTAACCCGGATAAGTAGTGTGTTTGCGCTCGGCGAAATGACCGACGAGGCCATCGATGAGGCCCAGGTCGCCGGCGCCGGTGGCGATCAGCGTGGAAAAACCGGCCTCCCGCGCCGCCGCAGCGATGCGCGGGTGCGGCACGAATACCGGGATGTCCCGCAGGGCTACGGCGTCGGGCAAGGCCAGCAAGTGGCCGACGCTCTCGCTGCTGGTCAGTGTCAGCGCATCGAGGCGCCCATCGCGGGCACGCGCCACGAACGGCGCGAAATCCTCCGCCGGCCCGCTGCGGTGATAGCAGGTCAGATACTCAACCAGCGCACCACGAGCCTTCAGCGTGTCGCCGAGCAGGTCGCGTCCGCCGTCGCCGCGCAGGATCAGCACCCGGCGGCCAGCCACCGCTGCGGGCTGGAAAGCCGGCAGGGCCAGCACGGCCTCGCTGTCGAAGCCGTCGGTTGGGGCGATCACATCGGTGAAACCCCTCGCCGCCAGAGCCGCTTCGCTGCCTTTGCCGACCGTCGCCAGCGCCACGCCAGCCGGCCATGCACCGATCACCGGCAGCATCGCGTCGAGGGCGAAATGCACCGCGTTGGGACTGACGAAGAAGACCAGCGCGAAATCGCCGAGGCGCCGGGCGGCAGCCTGCAGCGGCGCAGGATCGGCCACCGGCGCGATGGTCAGCAACGGAAAGCGCAGGGGCTCAGCCCCCAGCGCAGCAAGCGCCGCGCACAGGCTGTCGGCCTGCCCTGCCGGACGGGTGATGAGGATGGAGCGCCCGGCGAGGGGCCGCTGGCCGACGGCCATGATCGAATGACTACAGGCCGGCGAGGATCTCGTCGGCACCATCGGCCCGCAGGTCTTCGGCCAGCGCCAAGCCGAGGGCCTCCGGCTGGTCGATGGGGCCGCGCCGCTCGGCGCGGGCGATACGGGAACCATCGGGCAGCGCGACGAAGCCGCGCAGCCACAACTGGCCGTCCTGCACCTCGGCGTAGGCGCCCAGCGGCACTTCGCAGCTGCCGGCCAGCGCCCGCGAGGTCGCCCGCTCGGCGCGCACGCAGGCCGCGGAATGGGGATTGGCCAGCGGAGCGATCCACTCCGCCACTTCGGGACGATCGGCCAGCGCCTCGATACCCAGCGCGCCCTGCCCGGCCGCCGGCAGCGACACATGGGACGGCAGCGTGGCGCGGATGCGACTGGCGAGGCCCAGGCGGGTCAAGCCGGCAGCGGCGAGGATGATCGCGTCGTACTGGCCTTCATCGAGTTTGCGCAGGCGGGTATCCAGGTTGCCGCGCAGGCTGGTGACCGCCAGCATCGGGTACTGGGCGTGGATCTGGGATTCGCGGCGCAGGCTGGAGGTACCGACAACGGCCCCCGGCGGCATGTCGTCGAGGCTCTCGTACTTGTTGGACACGAAGGCATCGAGCGGCACTTCGCGGTCGGCGATGGCCACCAGCGCGAACTCGGGCGCAAGGGTCATCGGTACATCCTTCATCGAATGCACGGCGATGTCGGCAGCCCGGTCGAGGAGCGCGGTTTCCAGCTCTTTCACGAACAGGCCCTTGCCGCCGACCTTGGCCAGCGGGCGGTCGAGGATCTGGTCGCCACGGGTGGTCATGCCCAGCAGTTCGACGCGGCAGGACGGGTACAAGGCTTCGAGACGGGCTTTGACGTGCTCGGCCTGCCACAGGGCGAGGCGGCTTTCACGGGTGGCGATGACGATGCGGTCGGGCGTAGAGGCGCTCACGGTATTCGGGCTCGGCTGGCGTAAATGGGCGGTTCGGAGGAATGGACAAGCCGGGAACCCACGGGCAAGCTGCGGGCTTGCGCAGCGCAGCAATCAGGGTAGGCACCTATGGCGAGCATTCCGGTCTGGATTCTAGCATGGCGCCCTGATGCGCCTCCCGCGCCGACCGTAACCGACAGGACAGGATTCCGCCCCCGATGAGCGAACAGACAAGCAGCGAAGACAAGGACCTCCCCCTCCGTGACGACATCCGCCTGCTCGGCCGCGTGCTCGGCGACACCGTGCGTGCCCAGGAAGGCGAAGCGGTATTCGACCTGGTCGAGACCATCCGCCAGAGCTCGATCCGCTTCCGCCGCCACGAAGACCACTCCGCCCGCCGCGAGCTGGAAGCCACGCTGGACTCCCTGTCCCGCGACCAGACCATCGACGTGGTGCGTGCCTTCAGTTACTTCTCGCACCTGTCCAACATCGCCGAAGACCAGCACCACATCCGTCGCTCCCGCGCGCACCAGATCGCCGGTTCCGCACCGAAGGAAGGCAGCCTGGCCCACGCCCTGGAGCGGGCTTTCGACGCGGGCATGGGCAGCGCCGAACTGGTGTCCTTTTTCGACACTGCCAACGTGGTGCCGGTGCTCACCGCCCACCCGACCGAGGTGCAGCGCAAGAGCATCCTCAACTGTCAGATGGCGATCGCCCGCCTGCTCGACGAGCGCGACCGCATGCAGCTCACCCCCGATGAGCAGGAAGCCAACGACGAAGCCCTGCGCCGCGCGGTGCTGACCCTGTGGCAGACGCGCATGCTGCGCACCGAGAAGCTGTCGGTGATGGACGAGGTCAGCAACGGCTTGTCCTACTTCGACTACAGCTTCCTGCGCGAACTGCCGCGCCTTTACGCCAACGTGGAAGACCGCCTGACGGCCCGCGACCGCAGCTGGGGCGCGCTGGAGCTGCCCAATTTCATGCGCGTCGGCAGCTGGATCGGCGGCGACCGGGATGGCAACCCCTTCGTCACCGCCGAGATCCTCGAGAAGGCCCTCGCCACCCAGGCCGAGAAGGCTCTGACCTATTTCATGGACGAGGTGCACACCCTCGGCTCCCAGTTGTCCATCGCCCAGGGCCTGGTCAGCGCGTCCGACGCGCTGCTGCGCCTCGCCGGCGCATCGCCGGACGGCTCGCCGCACCGCAGCGACGAACCCTATCGCCGCGCGCTGACCGGCGTCTATGCGCGCCTCGCCGCCACGTATGCGCAGCTCCTCGGCCACCAGCCGCCGCGCCACGCGGTTGCGCCGGCAGCGCCCTACGGCAGCCCGGACGAACTCGCCGACGAACTGGAGATCGTGCACCGCTCCCTCACCGCCAACGGCCTCGGCACCCTCGCCCGCGGCCGCCTGCGCCACCTGCGCCGGGCGGTGTCGGTGTTCGGCTTCCACCTGGCGCCGATCGACCTGCGCCAGAACTCCGACGTGCATGAACGCGTCGTCGCCGAACTGCTGAAGGCCGCCGACCCGGCCAAGGACTACCTGGCCCTCGACGAGGCCGGCCGCATCGAGATGCTGCTCGAAGAGCTGGCCACCGCGCGCCCGCTGGCGTCGCCGTGGATCGAGTATTCCGAAGAGAGCCGCGGTGAACTGGCGATCTTCCGCGCTGCCCGTGCCGCCCACCTGCGCTATGGCAAGGCCGCGGTGCCGAACTGCATCATCTCCAAGACCGACGACGTCTCCGACATCCTCGAAGTCGCCGTGCTGGCCAAGGAAGCTGGCCTGCTGCGCCCGGCCGAAGGCGTACTGGACGTGAACATCATTCCGCTGTTCGAGACCATCGGCGACCTGCAGAACGCCGCCGGTGTGATGGACCGCCTGTTCTCGCTGCCTGCCTACATGGCCCTGCTGGAGTCCCGCCGCAAGGAGCAGGAAGTCATGCTCGGCTACTCCGACAGCAACAAGGACGGCGGCTTCCTGACCTCCGGCTGGGAGCTCTACAAGGCCGAGATCGGCTTGGTGGACACCTTTGCCCGCCATGGCGTACGCCTGCGCCTGTTCCACGGCCGCGGCGGCTCCGTCGGCCGCGGCGGCGGCCCCAGCTACCAGGCCATCCTGGCCCAGCCGGGCGGCGCGGTGCAGGGGCAGATCCGCCTCACCGAGCAGGGCGAAGTCATCGCCTCCAAGTACGCCAACCCGGAAGTCGGCCGCCGCAACCTGGAAGTGCTGGCCGCTGCGACGCTGGAAGCCACGCTGTTCGCGCCGCGCGATCCGGCCCCGCGCCCCGAATACCTGGAGGCGATGGACGAGCTGTCGGACGCCGCCTTCAAGGCCTACCGCAACCTCGTCTACGAGACCGACGGCTTCGAGCGCTATTTCTGGGAGTCCACGGTGATCTCGGAAATCGCCGCTCTGAACATCGGCAGCCGCCCGGCGTCCCGCAAGAAGTCCACCGCCATTGAAGACCTGCGCGCCATCCCTTGGGTGTTCAGCTGGGCCCAGTGCCGCCTGATGCTGCCGGGCTGGTACGGCTTCGGCTCGGCCGTGCATGCCTACATCGTCAAGCACGGCGACGCCGGCCTGGCCCGCCTGCAGGCGATGCACAAGGAGTGGTCCTTCTTCTCGACCCTGCTGTCCAACATGGACATGGTGCTGGCCAAGAGCGACATCGCCATCGCCAGCCGCTACGCCGATCTGGTCAAGGACGGTGCGCTGCGCGAGGCAATCTTCCCGCGCATCGCCAAGGAGCACGCCAGCACCATCGAAATGCTGCTGACCATCAGCGGCCAGGGCGAGCTGCTCGACGCCAATCCGCTGCTCAAGCGCTCGATCCGCAACCGCTTCCCCTACCTCGACCCGCTCAACCACGTGCAGGTCGAGCTGCTGCACCGCTACCGGGAAGGCCACCAGGACGAGCGCGTGCGGCGCGGCATCCACCTGTCCATCAACGGCATCGCCGCCGGCCTGCGCAACAGCGGCTGATACACGGTGCCGGGGGCCGGCATTCCGGCCCCCGGGCTGGCCCCCACCTACACCGCGTACTGGGTTACCGCAATCTCCATCCGCTCGACGGCCTGATTGAGGATCTGCACCGCCTCACGGGTCACCCCGATGACGGCCTGGTTCTGGTCGGTCATCGCCGACACGCGCTCGACGCTGCCGGTCAGATGGGCCACCGCCCCCTGCTGCTCTTCGGACAAGCGCGAGATCCCGTTAACCATGTCCTGGGTTTCCGCCATCTGGCTCTGGATGGCCTGCAGGGCTTCGCGGGCGTCCTGCACCAGGCGCACCCCGGCCTCCACCTGCACCGCGCCGGCGCGCATGCCATCCACCGCCTTGCCGGTTTCGGCCTGGATGCTGCCGATCATCGTGCCGATCTCCTGAGTCGCCTGGCCAGTGCGCTCGGCCAACTTGCGCACCTCGTCGGCCACCACCGCGAAGCCACGCCCCTGCTCACCGGCCCGCGCCGCCTCGATGGCCGCATTGAGGGCCAATAGGTTGGTCTGGTCAGCAATCTCGCGGATCACGCCGGAAATGCGTGAGATCTCGGCCGACTGGGTGCCGAGGAACTCCACCTGCTGGGCCGACGTGGTGACTGTTTCGGCCAGCGCCAGGATGGTTTCACTGGCCTGCACCGACAGGCTGGCGCCCTGCACCGACACCTGGCTGGCCGCCTCTGCCGCCGCACGGGTTGCTGCCGCCGACGCGGCGACGGTGCCGATGGACTGGGAAATCTGTTCGATGCCCTGGGCCGCCGAGGCCGTTGCCTCGCCCTGCACCTCCGCCGAGCTGGCGCTTTCGGCAACGCCCTGGGCAACCCGGCTGGCCACCTGCTGGACCTGCGACGCCGTATCCGCCATACCCTGGACCGTGGCCTGCACCGACGCGACGAAATCATCCAGCCCACGGCCGATCTGCCCGACCACGTCGGGGCGCGACAGATGGAAACGCTGGTCCAGGTTACCGCTGGTCAGCAGACGTTCGATATGTTCGGTGATGGCCCCCAGATCCCGCCGCATGCGCGGCACGAAGAAGGCCAGGAACCCGGCGCTCCACAGCAGGCCGATCAGCCCCAGGCCCTGCAATACATAAGGCGGCAACTCCGATGCCAGGCCCGACACCATCAGCAGGCTGCCGAGCAGGCAGCCGAAGCCCACGCCGATCAGCTGCACCGGGAAAGAACCGAGCAGCGCCCACGGCGACACCTGCGCCGGCACCACACGGCCATGTTCGATGCGGATCGACGTGTCGCCATCGGTAATACGCTTGTAGGCCGCTTCGGCGGCAGCCACGTCGCCCGCCGCCGGGCGCGCCCGGATCGACTGGTAGCCGGTGACGCGGCCATGCTCGCGCACCGGCGAGGCATTGGCGACGACCCAGTAATAGCCGCCGTCACTACGCCGGTTCTTGACCAGGCCGCGCCACGGACGCCCAGCCTGCAGGTCGCGCCACATGTCGGCAAAGGCCTGCGGCGGCATGTCCGGATGACGCACCATGTTGTGCGGCTGGCCGAGCATCTCCTCGCGGCGAAAGCCACTGACCTTGGCGAAGGCCTCGTTGGCCTCGATGATCGTGCCCTTCAGGTCGGTGCGGGAATAGATGAATTCACCATCCGGCAGCAGGGTTTCCGAACGGGTAACAGGCTGATTGATGCGCATGATGGCAGGGGCTTCGGCTCGGGTGTCCGGACGCAACGACCACAGCCAGCTCGCAGGAACGGCGAGCCGGCTGTCGGCAGGTCACAAGGGGAATGGGAGAAACGGCGCAAGGCGCCGCCTCTCCGGCTGCGGCGGCTTAAACCGCGCCGCGGGCTTCCCGCTTGGCGTCGGTGGCCAGGCCCATGACTTCGGCGAGGGTGAGCTTGTCGAGCTTGGGCTTGCGGGAGGCCAGGCCGTCCACCAGGGTCACGACCTTCTGGGAGGCGGTCTGGCCCTTGAAGTCTTCCTTTTCGTAGCCGATCAGGTCGGCCAGTTCGTTCCAGGTCATACCGTCCTGCAGCGGGATCAGCTCGACGGTGGCGCCGTTGAAATCGAACAGCACCGGCTTGGCGACGTTGACCACGAACAGGATCGCCTTGGAGCCTTCGGCGAAGTCCGGGCCGTACTTGGCCAACAGCGGTTCGACCAGGTCGAGCTGGTCGAGGGAGCCGGCCAGGAACACCAGCTTGTCGCCGGCGGCCAGGGACACGCCCTGCTTCAGCACGGCCTTCGGCGCGTTGCGGCGGCCTTGGGCATCACCGACTTCCCCTTCGATCACCACCAGCTCGCCGCGATAGGCAGCCTTGTCGCCGACGGCTTCCTTGAAGTTCATGTTGAAGAGGAGTTGGTCTTTTTCGTAGCGGTCGTACAGCATGGCGGCTTCCTTGGCAGGTAGATGGCAAATGACCATTACTGTGCAAAAGGAATGCCAGCCCGTACGAAAACGGCCGCGCCTTGCGGGACAAGGCTTTCCGCGCCATCGGCGGGCGCCGGGGCGTGTCGCAAAGACGACAATGGTGCATCCCCGACGCGCGCAGAAAAGACAAGCCCGGCTGATCGGCCGGGCCCGTTTTCGCCCATTCAGCATGAGTCGAAACGGCGCTGGCCGAGTGACTCAGCAGAACACGCCGGCAGGCCGCCGGCTGCGATGAACTTTCAGCGCTTCCCGCGCGGCCGCGCGGCCGCGGGCACCGGCGGCTTGCGGACCTCCGGCTGCGCACGGCGTGCGCCGACAGGACTGGCAGCCTTGCCGCCGCTCTTGCGCGGCGCGCCTGCTGCGCACTTGCGTCCTTCGCCGCGGTCGAGGACCACCGGCTGATCGCGCGGCACCAGGTGGCGCGGAGATGCACCGATCAGGTCGCCACGGCCCATCGCCCGCAGGGCTTCGCGGATCAGCGGCCAGCCTTCCGGATCGTGGTAGCGCAGCAGCGCCTTGTGCAGGCGGCGCTGGCGGCCGGACTTGGGCGTATCCACCGCCTCGGATGCCGCCGACACCTTGCGCAGCGGGTTCTTACCAGAGTGGTACATGGTGGTCGCCATCGCCATCGGCGTCGGCATGAAGGTCTGCACCTGGTCGAGCTTGAAGTTGTTGGTCTTCAGCCACAGGGCCAGATTGACCATGTCCTCATCCGTGGTGCCCGGGTGAGCCGCGATGAAGTAGGGAATCAGGTGCTGCTTCTTGCCGGCCTCCTTAGAGAAGCGCTCGAACATCTCCTTGAAGCGATCGTAGGTACCGATGCCCGGCTTCATCATCTTGGACAGCGGACCGTCCTCGGTGTGCTCAGGGGCGATCTTGAGCAGGCCGCCGACGTGGTGGGTGACCAGCTCCTTCACGTACTCCGGCGAGCGCACGGCGAGGTCGTAACGCAGGCCGGAGCCGATCAGCACCTTCTTCACGCCGGGGATCGCCCGTGCCTTGCGGTACAGCTGGATCAGCGGGCCGTGGTCGGTGCCGAGGTTTTCGCAGATGCCCGGGAAAACGCAGGACAGGCGCCGGCAGGAGGACTCGATCTTCGGATCCTTGCAGGCCATCCGGTACATGTTGGCGGTGGGGCCGCCGAGGTCGGAGATGGTGCCGGTGAAGCCCGGCGTCTTGTCGCGGATCTCCTCGATCTCCTTGAGGATGGAGGCCTCCGAGCGGCTCTGGATGATGCGGCCTTCGTGCTCGGTGATCGAGCAGAAGGTACAGCCGCCGAAACAGCCGCGCATGATGTTGATCGAGAAGCGGATCATGTCCCAGGCCGGGATGCGCGCCTCACCATAGCTCGGGTGCGGCTGACGGGCGTAGGGCTGGCCGAAGACCCAGTCCATCTCCTCGGTGGAGAGCGGCACCGGCGGCGGGTTGAGCCACACATCGCGGCAACCGGGGCCGACGCCATGGGCCTGGACCATCGCGCGGGCGTTGCCCGGGTTGGACTCCAGGTGGAAGGTACGCGACGCATGGGCGTACATCACCCGGTCGTCCTTCACCACCTCGTAGGCCGGCAGGCGGATAACCTGGTGGGCGCGCGCGGCCTTACGGGCGGCGACGCGCTCGGCGGCGGGCACAATGCGCACTGGCTGCGCGCCATCCGGCGTCGCCGGGGCGGTTTGCTGGGGCTCCATCGCATAGGGATCAGGATGGGGTTCGACGGGGCCGGGCCGGTCGATGGCGACGGAATCGATCTCCACGAAGCCCTCCGGATGCCAGCCGGGCTTGACCATAAAGGCCGTGCCGCGCAGGTCGCGGATCTCTTCGATCGGCTCGCCGGCGGCCAGGCGATGGGCCAGCGCGATCACCGCCCGCTCGCCGGAACCGAAGATCAGCAGGTCGGCCTTGGAGTCGGGCAGCACGGAGCGGCGCACCTTCTCGGACCAGTGGTCGTAATGGGCGATGCGGCGCAGGCTGGCCTCGATGCTGCCGATCACGATGTTGGCGTCCGGATAGGCTTCGCGGGCACGCTGGGCATACACCACCACCGCCCGGTCGGGGCGCTTGTCGGGCAGCGCGTCCGCCGTGTAGGCGTCGTCCGAGCGCGGCTTGCGGTCGGCAGTGTAGCGGTTGATCATCGAATCCATGTTCCCGGCGGTGATGCCGTAGAACAGGCGCGGCTTGCCGAGGGCGCGGAAGGCGTCGGCGGAATGCCAGTCCGGCTGGCTGATGATGCCGACGCGGAAACCCTGGGCTTCCAGTGCGCGGCCGACCAGCGCCATGCCGAAACTGGGATGGTCGATGTAGGCATCGCCGGTGACGACGATGATGTCGCATTCGTCCCAGCCGAGCGCGTCCATTTCCGCCCGGCTCATGGGCAGGAAAGGCGCCCGCTTGAGCTTGGGACGGTAAGGCGGATACGAAAGCAAAGAGGGGGTAGTACCGGGTTTTTCCATGGGCGCGATTGTACGGGAGCCCATGTTGGAACACCCGCGAAACCGGACGTTCCCTATACCTTCAAGGCTTCCTTGACCACCGGCCACTGCCGCCGGCTGACTGGCAACTGCTCGGCGATCCCCTCGAACAGCACGACCCAGTGGGCCTCGCCATCCTCGCCGGTGGTGGCACGCGCAACGCCCTTCACGGCATGGATGGCAATCAGGCAATTGCGGTGGATGCGCAGGAAGCGACCCGCAAATTCTTCTTCGAGTTGCACCAGGGACTCGTCGAGCAGGTACTCCCGCTCACGGGTGCGCGCCACCACGTATTTCTGCTCGGCCTTGAGGAACAGCACGTCGGCCACCGGCACCAGCAGGATGCGCCCCCGCTCGCTGACGCTGAAATGCCCCCGCCCGCCCGGCGACAGCTGGCGCAGGGTTTCCTCCGATGGCCGATGCTGGCGCCGCACCTTGACCAGCGCATCGGCGAGGCGGCTGGCACGCACCGGCTTGAGCAAGTAATCGATGGCCGCCAATTCGAAGGCCTGCACCGCATACTCGTCATAGGCGGTGGCGAACACCACGGCCGGTGGCGGCTCCAGCCGTCCCAGATGGCGAGCCAGCTCGATACCGTTCATGACCGGCATGCGGATGTCCGTCAACACCAGATCCGCCCGCTCCTGCTCCAGCACAGCCAAGGCTTCCACTCCATTGGCCGCGGTGCCGATCACACGGGTGGGGTGCGCATCGGCAAGATCTCCGAGCAGGTCCTGCAGGCGCGTGCGGGCCGGCGCTTCATCATCGACAATCAGCACGGAGAGCGGCGACATGGTGTTCATCTGGCAATCCTGAAAGGCAGACGGATGCGTACCCGGTAAACGTCATTCCCCTGCTCGACGTCCAGACTCGCTTCCAGATCGAAGAACAGCATCAGACGCTCCCGGATGTTATCCACGGCCATGCGATTGCCCACATGATGCATGGCGACGCCGCACACCGGATTGGTGATCTCGATGTGGACCTCCGCACCGCGCCGGGCCGTGGAAATGGCGACGGTGCCACCTGCCTCTCCGGGCTCGATACCGTGATAGACGGCATTCTCAACCAGCGGCTGGAGCATCAGCGGCGGCACCAGAGCCGCATCGGCGGCCGGGTCCCGGGTCCAGTCCACGGCCAACCGCCCGCCGAGGCGCAAGCGCTCCAGGTTCAGATAGCGTTCGCACAAGCGCGTCTCTTCAGCCAGGGGCACCAAGTCGCGGTTGTCCTGCATCAGAGCCCGGAAGAGATCGGACAACTCCTCCAGGGCCTCCTCGGCCCGCCGTGGATTGGAGCGCAGCACGCCAAGCACGCCGTTCAGACTGTTGAACAGGAAATGCGGCCGGATCCGCGCTGTCAACGCCATCAGGCGGGCCTCAGCAAGCGCAGGCGCATAGGTGGTGCCACGGTGATGGAAATAAGCCAGCACGCAGCCGAACGCAATACAGGACCAGACCAGGGAACGCCCCAGGCCATAGCCATCCACCGGAGTCAGCAGCAGATGGGAGAACACAACCACCGCGAGGACGAAACCACCGGCGGCAATGGCCCCGCCCGGCGTCGGCAGGCGGCTCAGCACGGGCTGAAGCAGGAACAGCAGCGCAACCGACAGGATCAGGGGGAATTCGACACGCATCGCCATATCGAGCACGTCCTGCACAAAGCGGCTGCCAACCTCGTTGCGCACGAACACCGCCAGCAACGCCAGGGCATTGACGAGCAACAGAACGCGCAACACGACACCCAGATTGCGAAAGTCCGGCAAGGCCCCCTGGTAGCGCACGCGGCCGGCAAGCTGCGGGTTTTGTTTTATACTCATGGGTCAAAAATCGGGCCAAAACCTTGAATCCACGGGATTCTCCACGGGCATAGGCCAACTTAATCGCAGAGAGCATTCGCAATTATGGCAGATCAATCCGCGTCGCAGGACGGCCCCAAGGCCTGGTCCGGCCGCTTCTCCGAACCCGTTTCCGACCTGGTGAAGCGCTACACCGCCAGCGTGTTCTTCGACAACCGCATGGCCGCCCAGGACATCCGCGGCTCCCTCGCCCACGCCAAGATGCTGGCCCGGCAGGGCATCATCGGCGCCACCGACCTGGCCGACATCGAGCGCGGCATGGCACAGATCGTCGGCGAGATCGAACGCGGCGAGTTCAACTGGAACCTGGACGACGAAGACGTCCACCTCAACATCGAGAAGCGCCTGACCGCCCTCGTCGGCGATGCCGGCAAGCGTCTGCACACCGGCCGCAGCCGCAACGACCAGGTCGCCACCGACATCCGCCTGTGGCTGCGCGACGCCATCGACACCATCCTCGGCCTGATCCGCGAATTCCAGCTGGCCGTCCTCGACCTGGCCGAGCACCACGCCGACACCCCGCTGCCGGGCTTCACCCACCTGCAGGTCGCCCAACCGGTCACCTTCGGCCATCACCTGATGGCGTATTACGAGATGACGCGCCGCGACGCCGAGCGCTTCGCCGACTGTCGCAAGCGGGTCAACCGCCTGCCGCTGGGCTCCGCCGCGCTGGCCGGCACCACCTACCCGATCGACCGGGAATACGTGGCCGAGCTGCTGGGCTTCGAGGAGGTCTGCTTCAACTCCCTCGACGCGGTGTCGGACCGGGACTTCGCGATCGAGTTCAGCGCTGCCGTGTCGCTGCTGATGACCCACCTCTCGCGCCTGTCGGAAGAGCTGATCCTGTGGATGAGCCCACGCGTCGGCTTCATCGACCTGGCCGACCGTTTCTGCACCGGCAGCTCGATCATGCCGCAGAAGAAGAACCCCGACGTACCCGAACTGGTGCGCGGCAAGACCGGCCGTGCCAACGGCAACCTGATCGCACTGCTGACCCTGATGAAAGGCCAGCCGCTGGCCTACAACAAGGACAACCAGGAAGACAAGGAGCCACTGTTCGACTCCGCCGACACCGCCATCGACACTCTGCGCATCTACGCTGACATGATGGGCAGCCGCGTCGAGAACGGCGAAAAGGTCTTCAATGTGCGTGTCAAGCCGGCCGCCATGCAGTCCGCGCTGACCCAGGGCTACGCCACAGCCACCGACCTGGCCGACTATCTTGTGAAGAAGGGCCTGCCCTTCCGCGACGCCCACGAAGCCGTCGCCCTGGCCGTGCGCGCCGCTGACGCCAAGGGCTGCGACCTGCCACAGATCCCGCTTGAAGACTTGCGAACGGCGATGGCCCACGTGGCCGGCGCCGTCGAACGTCTGGGCGAGGATGTGTTCCAAGTCTTGACGGTGGAAGGCTCGCTGGCGGCCCGCGATCACGTGGGCGGCACTGCACCCAATCAAGTGCGCTCAGCCATCGCTCGCGCTCGCGCACGTCTGGCCTGAGGAGAGGCATGATGGAAAGGATCGGCAAGTACGAGATCCGGCGTTTGCTCGGGGAGAGCGCGACGAGCGCCGTCTATCTCGGCTTCGATCCTTTCAGCCAGCGCGAGATGGCGATCAAGCGCCTCCATCCGGAGATCCTGCGCAGCACCGACCGTACCGCGCTGTACCACCACCTGCTGCTCAACGAGGCCTCCCTCGCCGGCAAGCTGCAGCATCCGCACATAGCCCAGATCCACGATGCGGTCATCGAGGAGCGGGATGCCTATGTGGTCATGGAGTACGTGCCCGGCGGCACTTTGGAGGCTTTCACCAAGCCGGACAACCTGTTGTCCTTCGAGCGCCTGGTGGAGATCATCTTCAAATGCACGCGGGCCCTCGACTACGCCTATCTGCAGGGCGTCACGCACCGGGACATCAAGCCGGCCAACATCCTGCTTACCTCACCGAACGGCCAGGACATCAAGGTGTCCGACTTCGGTGCAGCGATCTTCACGGCCAGCGAGACCACGCAGGTATCCGGTCTCGGATCGCCGGCCTACATGTCGCCGCAGCAGGTCCGCGAAATGCCGCTGGATCACCGCACCGACATCTATTCCCTTGGCGTGGTGATGTACCAGTTGCTGACCGGCCAGCTGCCCTTCCAGGCAAGCACCAACGTCAACCTGATCTACCAGATCGCCAACCAGGTCGCCCCGCCGCCGTCGAGCATCCGTCCTGAGATTCCGCCCGAACTGGACGCCATCGTCGTGCGCGCGATGCAGAAGGATCTGTCCGCCCGTTACGCGACCTGGATGGAGTTTTCCCACGACCTGGCCCAGGCCTACCGCAACCGCAACCTCGCCACAGACGACCGCAGCGAACCGCCGGACAGCGCTAAGTTCGAGCGTCTGCGCGCCTTCCGCTTTTTCCGGGAATTCAGCGATATCGAAATCTGGGAGATCGTCCGCTTCGCGGAATGGAGGTTGATCCCGTCCGGATCCATCGTCATGAAGGAAGGCGAGCCGGGAAATCATTTCTGCATCGTCGTGGATGGCGAGCTGCGAATCATCAAGAAGGGCCATCTGCTCAACGTACTCAGTACGGGCGACTGCTTCGGCGAGATGGCGCTCTTCACGGCCGGACGTGGCGCACGCACAGCCTCGGTGGAAGCCACCGCCGAAACACGCATCCTGATCATCCGGGCGCCGGCCCTGCTGCGTGCCTCCGCGCTGTGCCAGATGCACTTCTACAAGGGCTTCCTCGAAGTCCTCGCCACTCGCTTGTCCTTGGCCAACAGCCGCATCTCCAGCGTCTGAAGCGAGGTAGCCACCAACGCAAACGGGGCAGCCAATGGCTGCCCCGTTTGTATTCAACTCAGCCTAGCTCAGGCCAGCACCTCGTCGATCAGCTTCTTCAGCTCACCGGAGTCGAACATTTCCTTCATGATGTCCGAACCGCCGACGAACTCGCCCTTGATGTAGAGCTGCGGAATGGTCGGCCAGTTGGCGTATTCCTTGATGCCCTGGCGGATGGCTTCGTCGGCCAGCACGTCGACGGAGAACAGGTTCTGCACACCGGAAACCTTGAGGATCTGCGCGGCAGCGGCGGAGAAGCCACAGCGCGGCATAGCCGGCGTACCCTTCATGTACAGCACGACCGGGTGCGTGGTGACTTGTTCGTGAATGATCTTTTGAACGTCCATCGTGGTCTCGCAAAAATAGTTGAGCAATTCAGTCGGGAAAGTCTAGGCCTGACGGAGGGAGGCGTCAAGGGCGGCGGCCATGGCTCGTTCTTTCGATACCAGCCAGATCCACTGCCGACGCCACCTCCTGGAAGCCAGCGGAAACAAGCAAGTCACGGACCATTGCCGCCTGATCGTAGCCATGCTCCATGAACAGGTAACCGCGGGGCGCCAGGAAGGCCGGCGCCGCCAGCGTAATCCGGCGCAGATCGTCGAGCCCTGCGGGCCCTGACGCCAGCGCCGTGCGGGGCTCGAAACGCACGTCGCCATCATCCAGGTGCGGATCCGCGTCGGCAATATACGGTGGATTGCTGACAATGAAATCGAAAGCTGTCGCGTCCACCGCGGAAAACCAGTCGCTCGCGATGAAGCGCACCGTAGCACCAAGGAGGGCCGCATTGCCACGCGCCACATCAAGTGCGGCCGGTGACAGGTCCACCGCCGTCACCTGTGCTTCCGGAATCTCCAGCGCCAACGTCACGGCCAGCGCGCCGCTGCCCGTCCCCAGATCGAGGATGCGCGGCACGCTGCCGGGACGAATCCGCTCACGGACGAGGTCGACGATCAGTTCTGTCTCGGGGCGCGGAATCAGCACCGCCGGGCTCACCTGAAAACACCGCCCGTAGAATTCCCGCTCTCCGAGAATGTAGGCCATCGGCTCGCCGGCCGACCGGCGTTCGAGCCAGGCCGCATAGTGCGCGGACTGCTCGGCCGACAGGCTGCGTTCCGGGTAAGCCGCCACCTGGGCAGCCCCGATGCCAAGCAGCCGGCACAGGAACATGCGCGCCTCGCTGGCCGGAATGCGCCCGCGCGCCGCCGCCAGCGCGCTACCGAGGGTCAGCTCAGGCATTCTCGTCGGCCAGCGCCGCCAGGAGTTCCGCCTGATGCTCGGCGGTCAGCGCCGCGATGACTTCATCCAGCTCGCCCTGCATCACCGCGTCGAGCTTGTAGAGGGTCAGGTTGATGCGGTGATCGGTGAGCCGGCCTTGCGGGTAGTTGTAGGTCCGAATGCGCTCGGAACGATCGCCGCTGCCAACCAGACTCTTGCGGGTTGCGGCCTCGCGGGCCTGCTGCTCGCGCACCTGGATGTCCTTGATCCGCGCCGCCAGCACGCGCAGCGCGGAAGCCTTGTTCTGGTGCTGGGAACGCCCGTCCTGACACTCCGCCACGATACCGGTGGGAATGTGGGTGATGCGCACCGCCGAGTCGGTCTTGTTGATGTGCTGACCACCCGCACCGGAAGCCCGGAAGGTATCGATGCGCAGATCGGCCGGATTAAGCTCCACGTCGCCGACTTCATCGGCTTCAGGCATGACGGCCACGGTACAGGCCGACGTATGGATACGCCCCTGGGTCTCGGTGGCCGGCACCCGCTGCACACGGTGGCCGCCGGACTCGAACTTCAGGCGGGAGTAGGCGCCATTGCCGGCAACCCGAACGATGACTTCCTTGTAACCGCCCAGTTCGGAATCGCTGGCCGAGATGATCTCGACACGCCAGCCCTGACGCTCCGCGTAACGGGTGTACATACGCAGCAGGTCACCGGCAAACAGGGCCGCCTCATCGCCCCCGGTGCCCGCGCGGATTTCGAGGAACAGGTTGCGCTCGTCGTTGGGGTCGCGGGGCAGCAGGGCTGTCTGCAGTTCACCGTCGATACGTGCCTGGGCCGCCTGGGCGGTCTCCAGCTCGGCAACGGCCAGTTCCTTCATCTCCGGATCGGCCAGCATGTCCCTGGCGGTGGCTTCGTCTTCGAGCGCCTGGCAGAAGTCCCGGTAAAGCGCGACGACCGGCGAGATTTCGGCATGCTCGCGCGTGAGCTTGCGGTAGTTGTCCATGTCGCTGGCCGCCTCGCTGCTGGCGAGCAGGCGATCGAGTTCCTGCAGGCGGTCGGCAAGATTGTCCAGCTTGTCGCGGATACGCTGTTTCATTGGCTTGGGGCCTGCGATTGCAGGCGAGGACGACCACCCCCGTCGGGACTAGTGGTCTCTGTGGAGATTGAAGATACGCTGGACCAGCTCGGCGCTGTCGCCCCGCTGGTCACCCTCTGCGTCATTCAGGAAACGCGTCGGGGCATGCATGAACTTGTTGGTCAGGCCGTGACTGAGCGCTTCGAGCACCTTCTGCGGATCGTCGCCACGGGACAGCAGGCGCACGGCCCGCTCGAGCTCGGCCCGGCGCAACTCATCGGCATGGGAGCGCAGCGCCCGGATGGTCGGCACTGTATCGCGGCTGTCGAGCCAGTGCAGGAAACCATCGACGCGCTCATCGATGATGGTCTCGGCTTCGACCACCGCGGCCTGGCGGGATTCGAGACCGGAATCCACCACTTGCGCGAGATCATCCACGGTGTAGAGGAACACATCATCGAGTCCGGCGACTTCGCCTTCGATATCCCGCGGCACGGCCAGGTCCACCATGACCATCGGACGGTGGCGACGCGCCTTCAGGGCCCGCTCGACCATGCCGAGCCCGATGATGGGCAAGGGACTGCCGGTGCAGGACACCACGATGTCGTAGCCGGCCAGCGCTTCACCAACCTGGTCGAGCCGCAGCACATCGCCGCCGAAGCGGGCTGCCAGGTCTTCGGCACGCGACTGGGTACGGTTGGCAATGGTCAGACGACGCGGTTTGGCGCCACCGAAGTGCGCCGCACACAACTCGATCATCTCGCCAGCACCGACGAACAGCACCTTCTGATCGCTAACCCGCTCGAAGATCCGCTCCGACAGATGCACAGCCGCTGCCGCCATCGACACGATGTTGGCACCGATCGCTGTCGTCGAACGCACTTCCTTGGCCACCGAGAAGGTGCGCTGGAAGAGCTTGTGCATCGTCGCGCCCAACGTCCCGGCCTCCTCGGCCTGGCGCACAGCATCCTTCATCTGCCCAAGGATCTGCGGCTCGCCGATGACCATCGAATCGAGCCCGCTCGCCACCCGGAACACATGGCGGATCGCATCCCGCTGCGGAAAGGTGTAGAGGTAAGGAGAGATGTCCCTCAACGCGACCCGGTGGTACTCGGCAAACCAGTCCGCCGCATGCTGAGGCTGCTGGGTCGCGAAATACAACTCGGTGCGGTTGCAGGTGGACAGGATGGCAGCCTCTTTCACCGGCTTGGCCTCCACGAGATCAGCCAGCGCCTGAACCAGACGCTCAGGGCGAAACGCGACCTGTTCGCGGATCGACAGGGGCGCGGTGTGGTGATTCAAGCCAAGGGCAAAAAGCTGCACGGGAAAAGCCAGGCAGTGGCGAAATTCGGCAAAGCCGGATTATATCACCCGAAAATTTGGCGATAAGGGCGCATCGTTACCGCCCGTCGGGCTTGACCGCCTCCGTCAGCATCCACTCGCGAAAAGCCCGTACTTCTGGACGCTCGCTGACGGAATCGGAGATCACCAGATGATAGGCATGGCGGGAAGGCATCGAAACATCGAAAGGCAGGATCAGGCGGCCGGCAGCCACTTCGGCCTCGATGAGCGGCCGCAGTATCAAGGCGACCCCCTGCCCGCCCAGAACAGCTTCGAGCACGAGCGCAGTGCTCGAGAAACGCGGCCCCCGGCTGACATCGGCCCCCGGCAGGCCGGCCAGACGGAACCAGTCAGCCCAGTTCGGCCGCCCGCCTTCGTCCGGCAGGGACTCGTCATGGATCAGCACTTGCCGACACACATCCGCCGGCGTCAGCAGAGGCCCTGA
This sequence comes from Zoogloea sp. GDB6, assembly GCF_056724105.1. Taxonomy (NCBI): domain Bacteria; kingdom Pseudomonadati; phylum Pseudomonadota; class Betaproteobacteria; order Rhodocyclales; family Zoogloeaceae; genus Zoogloea; species Zoogloea sp. GDB6. The sequence continues at coordinate 4,552,721 of NZ_CM161497.1, forward strand.
ACGGGCAATCAACTCCGGGCTGCACACCAGCATGTAGTCCGGCGCGAGAATCAGGTCGCATTGGGAGCCCCTGTAACGCCCGGCACCAAAGCGCACCATCACGTCGCTCACATCACCGTGCAGGTCTGCCAGCACCTCGACAGGCTCCCCGACACCGTCGATGCTGGCCTCGCTGCTGGCCAGGCGCAATTCGATATCGGGGTGCAACTCTGCAAACCGTGGCAGCCGCGGCACGAGCCAGCGCAGCGCGAAAAAAGGAGGGACATGGACGGTCAGCGCGCGCGGCCTGCCATGGCGCGTCATCTCCACGGCAGCAACGAGATTGGCGAGTCCTTCGCTGACCTTGGGCAGCATCGCGATCCCCGCATCCGTAAGCTCCAGCGCACGCGGCAAACGCCGAAACAACGGGGTATCGAGATAGGTTTCGAGCGTCTTGATCTGCTGGCTGATCGCCGCGGGCGTCACGAAGAGTTCGGCAGCCGCTCGCTTGAAGCTCAGATGACGGGCGGCCGACTCGAATGCGCGCAGCGCAGCAAGAGGAGGCAAACGATAGCTCATCACGCCAACGAATAAGTAAAGCTTGATCGTAGCATTACAAATACTCGTTTGCTGCACCGCAGCATGCAAAATATATTGACAGTACGGCGCGACGAAATAACCTGCCGCCCGCCTTCCTCTCCTCCCTCGCCAGGCGGCAGGCCGCGCCCCCCTCACTTGAAAGGACAACACCATGAGCTTCACTGAACTGCGCGATCTTCTTGCCAAGCAGTTGGAACAGCGGGTCGAAGCCGAACGCCACCAAACCGCAAACGGAAAGCAGCTTGCGACCGAAGACGACGCCTATTTCAAGGAAGTATTCGCTGGCCTCGTGCTCTGAACAAACCCCGCGGTCGGCAAGCCCTCAACACCGGCTTACAAATCCATACGACTGGTTACACCCCCTCGTCAGCGCATCTTCTACAGTGGAAAAACAAGCTGTCGGCCTAGACCGACATGAAGAGTAACTGGAGAACAGCATGAAAACGATGACGAGAACCTTGGTGCTTTTGCTGGCAATGAGCACTTTCACGGGCTGCTCGAGCATGAGCACCCGCGACAAAAACACGGCAATCGGCGCGGCAATCGGTGGCGTTGCCGGATCTGTGCTGACCGGCGGCAGCACGAGTGGTACGGTTGGTGGTGCTGCAGTAGGCGGCGTGATCGGCCATCAGATCAAGCGCTGACTTTACACCTGGAGCGGTACCTGACCGTAGCGAACGCGGCGGCGCCAAACCTCGGCCGCCGCGGATATCTTAGTCACCACTCGTCAGTGCGGCCATCTCGCGATCCAGCGCACCCGCATCCCCGAGATTCAGCTCCACCAGACGACGTAGATGGGTAATGCTGTCCAGATCGATCTCGCGGCAACGCATGCCGATGTGAAGCTGGCCGCCGATTTGCTCCACGTGAGCAATCTCGCCATCCATCGACACTGCGGCATCACCTGTCCCCGACAGAACCAGACGCAACCGGCAAGCTTCGCCACGTTTGGCAGAACTGGGCAGTCCGTCACCCGCAGGACAGGTGAGCAATGCACCTTTCAGTGACAGGTCGCGTACTTCACATGCCAACCCATACCCGGCCAGTTGTAACATTGCCCCTTCCTGGAAGTGGACCCGGCTGAATTTCCTGCGTTGTTCACTCTGCATTCTTAGATCCTCGAGCATTGATACGCCACGACGCTCACCACACACTCGGACGAGTCGCTCACTCTCCGGTGAACTCCGGCTTCCGCTTCTCTTTGAAAGCCAGTCTCCCTTCCGCATAGTCATGGCTGTTGTAAACCACCCTGCGCAAGCCCTGGATCCGCTCGAAATCCTCCGGAGCCATCGCATGCGCGCCTGCCAGAATTCGCAGTTGTTCCTTCATCACAGAAATGGACAGGGGCGCATTCGCCGCAATACGCTGCGCCATACCGTAAACCACGTCGTCCAACTCCGCGTTCGGCACGACATGATTGATCACCCCGAGGCTACACAAGCGCGACGCAGACAGCGGAGCAGCGGTAAACAACATTTCTTTGGCTATCCGCAGGTTTGCCGCATTGAGGAAAGTCAGCAAGCCCCCCACATTGTAAGGCACACTCAGTTTGGCTGGCGTCGCAGCGAAGGTCACATCATCCGCCGCGATGATCAGATCACAAGCAAACACGGTTTCGCAGGCACCTCCCCACACACTTCCCTCAATCATCGCAATGATCGGCGCGGGAAAACTTTCAATTTCCCGAATCAGCTTGCGTAATGGATCGCGCCACGCCAGCGGGTCGTGGCCGGCCTCAGGCAACTCGTTGATGTCGTGGCCGGCAGACCAGACCTTGCAACCCGGCCTGGCTCGTAGCACGACACAGCGCACACCCACCCCGCGAAATGACTCCAGCGCGGCCGAGAACTGATCAACCATTTCCTCACAAAGCGCATTGCGCCGATCTTCCCTGTCCAAGGTCACCGTAGCAATTCGGTCGGCTATATCTATCTGCAGCATTGGATTCCTGTCATACATCGGTCAAGCTTAGGTCGTCTCGCCCATAGTGAACGGCAGCACAACTCTTCACGAACTGAAATCAAACCAGCACACCGAGCAACATTGATCTCGCAATGGGGACCACCTTGGCTAGGTTGGGGGAATATCCGTCACTTTTCCATAGAAACCCACATCCGCGATGAGTAGGTCTGCCCTCACAGTGAGACGCTGGCGCAGGCCCCGGAGCCGATCCATGTGATCGATAAGGGCATCCCGAGCGCCGGGCGGCACTCCCAGACACCGACGGCCGCGCATGATGTTCACCTGCAACTCTACGCTAGGAAGGCCTCTTCGAGCGGGGGCTCGCCATCGGCCAATCGATACTCACTCTGGGGCCGGCAAGTCGCACCAGGCCTATCTGTGGTCCTGCTGTATAGGCACCGATGATCGGACTCAGGCGGTCATCTACGACTTTGCAGAGAGCCGCGCTGGCAAGCACGCCCTGGCCTTCCTCGGCGACTGGCTCAGCCCCCTCATCTGCAACGCTCAGGGGGACTACATGACCCACACACGGCACAAGTTCTTCGAGCTTCAGAAGCACGAGCGGTGCCAGATCGCAGCCATCTACGCCATCGAGCAAGAGGCCCGCGAACGGGATTGCCGATATCCGCCACCCGCAGCGGGAAACCAAGGCAAAGCCGCTGCTCGAAGCACCCACAGCCTGGCGACCGCAATGCCGAAGCAAGGCACCGAAGGGGTCATCCAGCGCCAAGGCTATCGACTGCCGCCTGAAGCGCTGTGTGGTGGCCACCCATGTGCTTGGGGCTGAAGTCACCAGCACGTCTGTCTGAAACGCCGTTGAATCGCGCCTTCTGTGAGAATTTGTTTTTTATTTTTGCCTTTAAACGCCAAAAGCCCCCGCACGATGGAGTGCGAGGGCTTTGATGGGGTAAGTCTGACGATGACCTACTTTCACGCACGGTTGTGCACTATCATCGGCGCGGTCTTGTTTCACGGTCCTGTTCGGGATGGGAAGGGGTGGTTCCAAGACGCTATGGTCGTCAGACTATAACTTGTACCGCTTTCCGCGTTTTCGCGGTTGAAGCGTCAAAGGGAAGAAGTGTTCTTTGGGATGTATGACTGCGCGTTGCGCTTTATTCGTCTTGCATTTTTGCAAGGTTATAGGATCAAGCCTCACGGGCAATTAGTACTGGTTAGCTTAACGCATTACTGCGCTTCCACACCCAGCCTATCAACGTCGTGGTCTTCAACGACCCTTCAGGGGAATCGAGTTCCCAGGGATATCTCATCTTGAGGCGAGTTTCCCGCTTAGATGCTTTCAGCGGTTATCTCTTCCGGATTTAGCTACCCGGCGATGCGACTGGCGTCACAACCGGTACACCAGAGATCCGTCCACTCCGGTCCTCTCGTACTAGGAGCAGGCCCCCTCAAATATCCAGCGCCCACGGCAGATAGGGACCAAACTGTCTCACGACGTTTTAAACCCAGCTCACGTACCACTTTAAATGGCGAACAGCCATACCCTTGGGACCGGCTACAGCCCCAGGATGTGATGAGCCGACATCGAGGTGCCAAACTCCGCCGTCGATGTGAACTCTTGGGCGGAATCAGCCTGTTATCCCCAGAGTACCTTTTATCCGTTGAGCGATGGCCCTTCCATACAGAACCACCGGATCACTATGACCTGCTTTCGCACCTGCTCGACTTGTCGGTCTCGCAGTCAAGCCACCTTTTGCCATTGCACTATCAGTACGATGTCCGACCGTACCTAGGTGACCTTCGTACTCCTCCGTTACCTTTTGGGAGGAGACCGCCCCAGTCAAACTGCCTACCATGCACGGTCCCCGATCTGGATTCACAGACCTAGGTTAGAACCTCAACGACACCAGGGTGGTATTTCAAGGACGGCTCCTCTGGAACTAGCGTCCCAGTCTCATCGCCTCCCACCTATCCTACACAAGTCCCGTCAAAGTCCAATGCAAAGCTACAGTAAAGGTTCATGGGGTCTTTCCGTCTAGCCGCGGGGAGATTGCATCTTCACAAACACTTCAACTTCGCTGAGTCTCAGGAGGAGACAGTGTGGCCATCGTTACGCCATTCGTGCAGGTCGGAACTTACCCGACAAGGAATTTCGCTACCTTAGGACCGTTATAGTTACGGCCGCCGTTTACCGGGGCTTCGATCAAGAGCTTGCACCCCATCACTTAACCTTCCGGCACCGGGCAGGCGTCACACCCTATACGTCCACTTTCGTGTTTGCAGAGTGCTGTGTTTTTAATAAACAGTCGCAGCCACCGATTCTCTGCGGCCTCTTCGCCCTTCGGATGTACTCCTACAAGCTACCGAGGCATACCTTCTCCCGAAGTTACGGTATCAATTTGCCGAGTTCCTTCTCCTGAGTTCTCTCAAGCGCCTTAGTATCTTCTACCTGCCCACCTGTGTCGGTTTGCGGTACGGTCACTCTATGACTGAAGCTTAGAGGCTTTTCCTGGAAGCAGGGTATCAATCACTTCGGTCTCAAAGAGACCTCGTCGTCACGCCTCAGCTAAGCTCTCCGGATTTGCCTAAAGAGCACGCCTACACGCTTAAACCGGGACGTCCAACACCCGGCTGACCTAACCTTCTCCGTCCCCCCATCGCATCATAGAGCGGTACAGGAATATTGACCTGTTTCCCATCGACTACGCATTTCTGCCTCGCCTTAGGGGCCGACTCACCCTGCGTCGATGAACGTTGCGCAGGAAACCTTGGGCTTTCGGCGAGGGTGCTTTTCACACCCTTTATCGCTACTCATGTCAGCATTCGCACTTCTGATATCTCCAGCATCCTTTACAAGACACCTTCACAGACTTACAGAACGCTCCCCTACCATCTCTTACGAGATCCGCAGCTTCGGTTCATGGCTTGAGCCCCGTTACATCTTCCGCGCAGGACGACTCGACTAGTGAGCTATTACGCTTTCTTTAAAGGGTGGCTGCTTCTAAGCCAACCTCCTAGCTGTCTATGCCTTCCCACCTCGTTTTCCACTTAGCCATGTATTTGGGACCTTAGCTGGCGGTCTGGGTTGTTTCCCTCTTGACGATGGACGTTAGCACCCACCGTCTGTCTCCCGTGTATCACTTTCCGGTATTCGGAGTTTGCTATCGCGGGGTAGATCGCAATGACCCCCCCAACGATTACAGTGCTCTACCCCCGGAAGTGTCCGCACGAGGCACTACCTAAATAGTTTTCGGGGAGAACCAGCTATTTCCAAGTTTGTTTAGCCTTTCACCCCTATCCACAGCTCATCCCCTAATTTTTCAACATTAGTGGGTTCGGACCTCCAGTGCGTGTTACCGCACCTTCATCCTGGCCATGGATAGATCACTTGGTTTCGGGTCTACGCCCAGCAACTAAAATCGCCCTTATCAGACTCGCTTTCGCTACGCCTCCCCTATCCGGTTAAGCTTGCTACTGAACGTAAGTCGCTGACCCATTATACAAAAGGTACGCAGTCACCCCTTGCGAGGCTCCCACTGTTTGTATGCATGCGGTTTCAGGATCTATTTCACTCCCCTCCCGGGGTTCTTTTCGCCTTTCCCTCACGGTACTGGTTCACTATCGGTCGATCACGAGTATTTAGCCTTGGAGGATGGTCCCCCCATCTTCAGACAGGATTTCACGTGTCCCGCCCTACTTGTCGCACGCTCAGACCCGCCGGCTACTTTTCACATACGGGGCTATCACCCACTATGGCCAAGCTTTCCAGCTTGTTCTGTTAAGTAACCGGTTTAGTCGTGCAGGCTCATCCCCGTTCGCTCGCCACTACTTGGGGAATCTCGGTTGATTTCTTTTCCTCGGGGTACTTAGATGTTTCAGTTCTCCCGGTTCGCTTCCACTGACCTATGAATTCAGTCAGGGATACCTCAAAAGAGGTGGGTTTCCCCATTCGGATATCGGGGGATCAAAGCTCCATTGCCAGCTCCCCCCCGCTTTTCGCAGGCTTGCACGTCCTTCATCGCCTGTGATCGCCAAGGCATCCACCACATGCACTTTGTCGCTTGATCCTATAACTTTGCACTCTGATTACTCAGAGACAACGCTATTGACGAACTCGCGCTTGTGCGCATCACCACTGTGCTGGTTCAAAGCCAGCGGTGATGCAAATGCAATCACACAACCCATGTAGCTTCTGTCTCATCAACAGCCGCTACACACTTCTTCCACTTTGTTAAAGATCGAACAGTCTTACTGGCAAAAACCAGAACAAAGCACACGCAAACCTATTTGCTTGCTGCTTTGTTCTGATCTCTGGTGGAGGCAGTCGGGATCGAACCGACGACCCCCGGCTTGCAAAGCCGGTGCTCTCCCAGCTGAGCTATGCCCCCTTTGATCGCTTGGTGGGTCAGGTAGGAATCGAACCTACGACCCCCGCCTTATCAAGACGGTGCTCTAACCGACTGAGCTACTGACCCCCATTACTGTGTCGAGGATCAGATCAGACAGCTTGACATCAGCTCGCGATGTCTCACTCTCTGACGCCTGGCCTCTCACTGTTCTTTAAAAACAACCGATAGGTTGTGGATACTCGATTCAGAGGTTTTTCTCTAGAAAGGAGGTGATCCAGCCGCACCTTCCGATACGGCTACCTTGTTACGACTTCACCCCAGTCATGAAGCTCACCGTGGTAAGCGCCCTCCTTGCGGTTAAGCTACCTACTTCTGGTAAACCCCACTCCCATGGTGTGACGGGCGGTGTGTACAAGACCCGGGAACGTATTC
>NZ_CM161497.1:4562500-5482500 GCF_056724105.1 Zoogloea sp. GDB6
ACGGTTGCAGGCCTGAGGTCTTCTCATCCAGATCGGCCAGCCCCGTCGGTACGCCCGTAATGCCCGCCGGCGAATCACGGTCATACAGCTCCTGAATGCGATCAACCACCTGCCCCAGGATCGGCTGAATGGCTTGAAAACCGCTGACCGTCCGCGCGCCAGCTTCTGCGATCTCGAACACCTTGGCTTCCGCCTCATCGAGCAGGGTCTTGGCATCCTTGCCCGATGGCGTCAGCGCACTGGCGGCAATATCGTCACCCACGGAAACCAGCTTGCGCAGGATCGCCCGCTCCCGAATGATCTCGCCATAGCGCCGCACGTTCGCCGCCGACGGCGTGCTGTTGGCGATCTCACCGAGATAGGCAAGGCCACCGACATGCTCAGCCTCACCATTCTTCTCAAGGCTCTCGAACACCGTCACCACGTCGGCCGGCTTGCCCATCTCCACCAGCTTGGCGATATGGCGGAAGATGCGCCGGTGATCGTCCCGGTAGAAATCGGCTTCATTGACGATGTCGCCAACACGCTCCCACACTGAGTTGTCGATCAGCAGGCCGCCCAATAGCGACTGCTCCGCCTCGATGGAATGCGGCGGCAGCCGCAGGGAGGACATCACGGGATCTTCGGAATGGCTATCGGATTTGCGCATGGGTCTTCAACAACACAGGAAACCAGTCAGGCTGGCCAGAAAACAAAAAAGGCTGCACGAGGCAGCCTTTTTCATGGGGAGCAGAAGCTCTCCTGACGATCAGTTCTCGCCAACCACCGTGACAGCGATGTTAGCAGTCACGTCGGTATGCAGGGAGACGACGAGCGGGAACTCGCCGACAACCTTCAGCGGGCCTTCCGGCATGCGGACGGCAGACTTCTCGACTTCGAAACCCAGGGCCTTCAGCGCTTCAGCGATGTCAGCGTTGGTCACGGAACCGAACAGACGGCCATCGACACCTGCCTTGCGGGAGATGGTCACGACAGAGCCTTCGAGCTTTTCGCCACGAGCCTGAGCGGCAGCCAGCTGCTCGGCAGCGATGCGCTCGAGCTCGGCACGACGGGCTTCGAACTCAGCCAGGTTAGCGGCGTTGGCACGCTTGGCCTTGCCTTGCGGGATCAGGAAGTTACGAGCGTAACCATCCTTGACCTTGACCACGTCACCGAGGCCACCCAGATTGACAACCTTGTCCAAAAGAATGATTTGCATGCTGTCTCTCCGGAATTACTGATGCAGGTCGGTGTAGGGCAGCAGGGCGAGGAAGCGGGCACGCTTGATCGCGGTGGACAGCTGACGCTGGTAACCAGACTTGGTGCCGGTGATGCGTGCCGGCATGATCTTGGCGTTTTCGGTGATGAAATCCTTCAGGATGTCCACATCCTTGTAATCGATCTCTTCAATCTTCTCTGCACTGAAACGGCAGAACTTGCGACGCTTGAAAAGGCTGCGACCGCCACGGTCGTCCTTACGCTTCATTGCTGGCTTGAATGCCATGATTCATTCCTTCCAAAAATTCGATCGTATCGATGTGCAATACAGGCGTCCGGCTACGCAGGCTTTTGGCGGCGAGAAATCCAACGACATGCGCCGGAGATCCTAGACGGGCACTGGCGAGCAATTTCGCCTTGTCCCCCAGAGCCACAACCTGCAGCTCGAGGCTTACATCCCGCTCCACACCTGCTTCGACCTGCCGGGACCGGTGTTCCAAGCGCCCTGCCAGCACCGGCACACCGCCGGGGGAGTAACGCAAGGCGCCGATCTCGGTCAGGACGCCATCAATCTCAAAACTGTTGCGCTGCGCTTCCTGCAACTCAGGCAGCGGGCTGCTCGGCAGCCGGCTTGGCCTCATCAGCACCGGAAGTCAGGGAACGAGCCTTTTCTTCCTTCATCATCGGCGACGGGGTGGTCACGGCGCGCTTGGTGCGGATGGACAGGTAACGCAGGACGGCGTCGTTGAACTTGAAGCCGTGCTCGAGCTCAGCAATGGTGGACTGATCGCACTCGATGTTCATCAGCACGTAGTGAGCCTTGTGGATCTTCTGGATCGGGTAGGCCAGCTGACGACGACCCCAGTCTTCCAGACGATGGATCTGGCCGTTCTGGGAGGTCACGAGGGAACGATAACGCTCGATCATGGCAGGAACCTGCTCGCTCTGATCGGGGTGAACGATGAATACGACTTCGTAATGCCGCATGGAATCTCCTTGTGGATAAAAGCCCTCCGTCATGCGAACGGTAGGACAAGGTTGCCCGTCGGCGGATAGTAAGAAAACCCTTTCCTATCCCGAGGGAGCCGGCGATGTTGGCACATTAGCGGGCATTTTGCAAGACCCGCCCAGGCCAACGCGGGCTCAGCCGTAGCCGCCCACCCCGCCAAAACCGCCGCCCTTGAAGGAAGCGCAGAGCTCGGACGTAGCCGCCGCCAACAACATTCCATCGACACCGACGGCAATGAAGCGTGCTCCGGCATCCCGGTAGCGGGCAACCAGCTCCCGATTGCCACACAGCACGCCGCCGGCCTTGCCACAGGCCGCGGTACGCCGCAGACCGTCCTCGATGCGCGCCACAATGTCCGGGTGATTCGGCTGGCCAAGCAGGCCGAAGGACGCGGCCAGATCCACAGCACCAAAGAACACCCCGTCGACGCCCGGCACCGCCAGGATCGCATCGAGATTCTCCAGGCCAGTACGGGTCTCCACCTGCACCAGCAGACACATCTGGTCGTTGGCCCGCTCAGCGTAATCGGTGATCCGCCCCCAGCGCGCAGCGCGGGCGATCGAACTGCCGACCCCGCGGATGCCTTCCGGCGGATAGCGCATCGCCTCGACCAGGTGTCGGGCTTGCTCGCCCGATTCGACCATCGGGATCAGCAAGGTCTGCACGCCGGTTTCCAGCAACTGCTTGATCAAAACGTGGTCGCCCTGCGGCGGCCGTACGACGGGCTGCGAATCGTAGGGCGCGATAGCCTGCAATTGCGCGAAGATCGAGCGCAGATCGTTCGGGCCGTGCTCGGCGTCGATCAGCAGCCAGTCGAAGCCGGCGCCGGCGCAGATCTCGGCACTGAAGATCTCCGACAGCCCGAGCCACAGGCCATACTGCAGTTCACCCGCCAGCAGGCGCTGCTTGAAGCGGTTGTTCTGTAATTCCATGCGGTCCCCATCCTTCACACGTTGTTGTCTAATCCAGCCTGCCCGGCAGCTTTACCGCCCGGCGCAAAAAGATCGCAGCAAGGCTTGCCCCTCCAGCTTCGGCAGAGGCCGCGCCAGCCCAGCTGTATCCCGGCATGTGCTTCCTGGCTGATTCGGCACATCATAAGCCACGTCCGGCACCATAAAAAAATCCCCCGCGCGGCGACGGGCCGCGCGGGGGTCAAGCAACGACCGACAAATTCAGGGAGGAGAGGAATAAAGTCGGTCGCGGGAAACGCAAGGGTGAGGCCCGAAACTCACGCGGCGCCCGAGGCCGCCGCCCGGGCTCGCGCTTCAACCTCGTCCTTGCGCAACACACTGGCTGGCTCGCCGCCGATGGCCCAATCCTCGGGCGGGACGCGCCGGCAGCAACCGCGCACCAGCTCACGGCGCACGCCGAGCACATCCACGAGCAGATCGGTGAAGCCCCTCAGCAGGCGCTGGCGCTGCTCCAGCGAGCGCCCTTCGAGCACGATGCAGTCGAACCACGGCGCATGCAGCCCGTTGTGCGCCACCAGATCGCCGGCCACCGCCATCTGCGACGGCCGATGGGGCGTGATGAAGGCACGCACCCGGTCCACCGGCGCATCGAGTACTTCCGCGTAGAAGCGACAAGCGCCGATGAGCAGGCGTTCGTCCTGCTCGGGCGTGCTCATGCCTTCGACGAGATGGAAATTGACGATCGGCATCGGGAGTCTCCTAAGGCAGGCCGCGGCGACGGCCGGAATCGAGCATCAGGCTGGAGCCGGTCATGGAATCCGCCTCGGGGGCGAGCAGCAGCGCCACCGCCCAGGCCACCTGCTCCGGCGTCGTGAAACGGCCGATGGACGAATCGGCGAGCATCTCGGCCAGCACCTCGTCCACCGTGATGCCGCGCAGCGCGGCACGGTCGGCGGCAACCCGGCGCAGGCGCTCGGTGTCGGCCGGCCCCGGCGCAATCAAGTGCGCCGTCACGCCCCGCGCACCGTAGGCCAGGCTGAGCTGGCGCACCACATTCACCAGCGCCGCGTTGGCCACGCCGGCCGCTGCTGCATAGGCCGTCGGCTCGAAGCCGTAATGGCCGCCAATGGCGACAATCCGCGAGCCCGCCGACAGCAAACCATCAACCGCCCGCGTCAGGCGCAGCAGGCCGCCGACCTTGATGTTCACCGCATCCACCATGCTCGCCGTCGGCGCGCTGAGGATGCCGCCCGCCACCGCCACGCCGGGGCCATGCACCACCATCCGCACCGGCCGGTTGACGGCCGCGGCGATGGCCGAGATCGCCGAATCGTCACCGATGTCGGCCACACAGGCCGTCAGGCCGGGCACCCGGTCCTGCAGGGCTGCCAACGAATCAGCGCTGCGGGCGACCGCTACCACGCCGAGGCCGGCAGCCGTCAGGCGGTCCACGATTGCATTGCCGAAGGCGCCGGTGGCGCCGACCACGATGGCCAGTTCTTCTGCCGTATTCATGTTCAGGGGTCCTTTCAACCCGTCAGCACCGTAAGGAAACTCTCACGCACCACGTTGTCCTGCGCGAAGGTCGCGTGGCCCAGTTCGGTGGTGTCCCAAGTGAGGGTCGGCGTATCCGGGTAATGCACGTAGCCGCCGGAAAACACTTCGTTGCGGTTGCCCGACGGGTCGAAGAAGTAGATCGTCGCTCCGCGGGTCACCCCGTGCCGGTTCGGGCCCACGTCCACCGGAATGCGGTACTTGCCGATCAGGTCCGCCGCGTGGATCACGTCGGTCACCGATTCGAGCAGGAAGGACACATGGTGGAAGCGCCCCGGCGTCGGCTGCAGCACGAAGGCGATGTCGTGGGGCGTAGTGGTGCAGCTCAGGAACAGCGCCAGGGACTGGCCGCTCTCGGCGTCGATCAGGCGCTCGCTGAGGTCGAAATCGAAGACCTCGGTGAACAGGCGCGCTGATTCGTCGATGTTCACGCCGCCGAGCAGCGCATGGTCGAGACGGTTGATGCGGAAGCCGCGGATCACGCCCTCGTCCGGCAAGACCCCGGGATTAAGAAGCGGCATGCTGTTGCCGGTCTGCTCCTTATGGGCATAGAGCTGCATCACGTGGCCGCTGGGCAGCGTGAATTGCAGACGCCGCCCGCTCTTCGGGTAGACGCCGGCCTCGATGTGCTCCACCTGCAGGCCGAAAGCGCGGATCTTTGGTTCCAGCGTGTCGAGCGTCGCATCGTCGAAGACCTTGAAGGCGAAGTAGTCGATGCCGGCCGAGTCGGCCTCGCGCAGCACCAGGCAATGGTGGTCGTGCTCGTCCCAGGCCTTGTAGTACACCTGGCCGGCGGCGTCGGTCATCACCTCGTGCAGCCCCATGCGCTTGCCGTAGTGCTCGCGCGCTTCGCCCATGTCGAGCACGCGCAATGCGACCTCGCCCATGCGCAGCAGTCCTCTGAGTGCCATGTTTTTTGTCTCCGTTGAAAGGTGTGGATTGCGGGGCGCCTGCGTGGGCGCCCCGTCGTGGCGGGTATCAGGCGGCAACTTCCTTCAGCAGGCCGCGTTCCTTGGCCATGGTCATCGCGGTGTCCATGATCATGTCCTCCTGGCCGCCGATCATCTTCTTGCGGCCCAGCTCCACCAGGATGTCCCGCGCCGGCACGCCAAAACGCTCGGCTGCCCGCTTGGAATGGAGCAGGAAGGTCGAATAGACGCCGGCGAAACCGAGGGTCAGGGATTCGCGGTCGACGCGGACCATGTGGTCCATCATCGGCACGATGATGTCCTCGGCGGCATCCATCAGCTTGAACAGATCCACGCCGGTGTCGATGCCCATCCGCTCGCAGACGGCGGCGAACACCTCCAACGGCGTGTTGCCGGCGCCGGCGCCGAGGCCAGCCACCGAACCGTCGATGCGGATCGCGCCGGCCTCAATGGCGGCGATGGAATTGGCGATGCCCATGCCCAGGTTGTGGTGGCCGTGGAAGCCGATCTCCGTCTCCGGCTTGAGCACGTCGCGCAGGGCCTGCACGCGGGCCTTCACGTCCTCCGGCAGCATGTAGCCGGCCGAGTCGGTGACGTACACCGTGTGGGCGCCGTAGTCCTCCATCAGTTTGCCCTGCTTGGCGATGCCGGCCGGGTCGTTGAGGTGGGCCATCATCAGGAAGCCGGTGGTGTCCATGCCCAGCTTGCGGGCAAAGGCGATGTGCTGCGGCGAGGTGTCGGCCTCGGTGCAGTGGGTTGCCACATGCACGCTGCGGGCGCCGCAGTCGTAGGCGGACTGCAGCTCGCGCATCGTGCCGAGGCCGGGAATCAGCAGCACCGACACCTTGGCCTGCTTCATCCGCGAGGCCACCGCCGAGATGTATTCCTCGTTGCTGTGGGGTGCGAAGCCGTGCTGCAGGGAGTTGCCGCCCATCCCCGCCCCGTGGGTGACCTGCAGGTAGGGCACGCCGGCGCCGTCGAGGGCAGTGGCGACCTTGACCATCTGGTCGACGCTGATCTGTTCGCGCTTGGCATGCATGCCGTCGCGCAGGCACATGTCGTGCAGGATGACCTTGCGGCCCTTCAGGCTGGATGCGCTCATCACGCCACCTCCATGGCTTGCAGCTTGATCTTTCCGGCGAGGATCTCCTCGGCGAACATCTCGGCGGTGCGGGTCGCCGCCGCAGTCATGATGTCCAGGTTGCCGGCGTACTTGGGCAGGTAGTCGCCGAGGCCGGCCACTTCCATGAACACCGACACGCGGTGCCCCTTCGGCGTCTCGTCGAACACCGGGCCATTCACCAGCCGGTAGCCCGGCACGTACTTCTGCACTTCCTTGATCATCTCCAGCACCGAGGCGGTGATGCGCGCCTCGTCCGGCGCCTCGTCGGTGAGGCAGTAGATGGTGTTGCGCATGATCAGCGGCGGTTCGGCCGGGTTGATGATGGCCAGCGCCTTGCCCTTGCGGGCGCCGCCGACGACCTCGATGGCGTTAGAGGTGGTGTAGGTGAATTCGTCCAGGTTGGCGCGGGTACCCGGGCCGACCGACTTGGAGGCCAGGCTGGCGACAATCTCGGCGTAGCCGACGCTCTGGATGCGCGACACCGCATTGACGATGGGAATCGTCGCCTGGCCGGCGCAGGAGATCATGTTGACGTTCATCTCCAGCTTGTCGGCGTGCTCGCGCAGGTTCACCGGCGGCACGCACAGGGGGCCGATGGCGGCCGGCGTCAGGTCGATCATCAGCACGCCCAGCTCGTTGAGCTTGCGGCTGTTCTCCGCATGCACATAGGCGCTGGTGGCGTCGAAGGCGATCTGGATGTTGTCTTCCATCACGTGGGGCAGGAGGCCGTCCACGCCTTCGGCTGTGGTCTTCAGGCCCATGCTGCGGGCGCGGGCGAGGCCTTCGGATTCGGGGTCGATGCCGACCATCCACACCGGCTCCAGCACCGGGCTGCGCTGGATCTTGTAGATCAGGTCGGTGCCGATGTTGCCGGAGCCGATCAAGGCACAGCGGATCTTCTTCATGCGTTCTGCTCCTGGGCGGCCCGCGCGGCGGCGCGCTGGGCCATGGTCTGTCCGGCGACGTAGAAACCGTCGGTGGCGTGTTCGGTGATCAGGATGCGGACGGTGTCGGCGCTGCAGTCGAGGCTCTTCGCCACCGCCTCGGTCACCGCCGCGGCAACCTTGTGCTTCTGCTCGGTGGTGCGGCCCACCATCATGTGCATTTCGATAATTGGCATGGGGTTCTCCTCGGGCTTATTCGACGAAGCGCATCGACACGCTGCCCAGTTCCTGGAAACGGGCGATCACGCTGTCGCCCGGCTTGACCGCGATGGCCTCGGTGATGCCGCCGCTCATCACGAAACTGCCGGCGGGCAGGCTCTCGCCGAGTTCGGCGAGGATGTTCACCAGCATCGCGATGGCCTCGGCCGGGTGGCCGAGCACCGCGGCGGAGGCGCCCATGGCGACGATCTCGCCGTTCTTCTCGAGCACCACGCCGAGGGTCCGCAGGTCCAGGTCCTTCGCGTAGCGGGCGCGGCCGCCGCCGACGAAGCGGGCCGACGAGCCGTTGTCCGCCACCACGCTGGGCAGGTCGAACTTGAAGCCGGAAAAGCGCGAATCGATGATCTCCACCGCCGGCAACACGTAATCCGTCGCCGCCAGCACGGCGGCGGCGGTGCAGCCCGGCCCCGTCAGCTCGTCCTTCATCACGAAGGCGACCTCGCACTCGACGCGCGGATGGACCAGGTCGGAGGTGGAGATGGCAGCGTTCTCCGGCCGCGCCATGCGGTCGGTGAGGAAACCGATGGACGGCACGTCGACGCCCATCTGCTTCATCTTGGCCTTGGAGGTGAGGCCGGCCTTCCAGCCGACCTGCTTGTGGCCACGGGCGAGGAAGCGCCGGCGCAGCTCCAGCTGCACGGCGTAGCCGTCGCCGATGGTCATGCCGGGATATTCGTCGGTCAGCTTGGGGATGGCGTAGGCGCGGGTCTGCGCACCTTCGACGCGCTCGCACAGGCGGACGATGTCCTCGCGGGACAGGGTGATTTCCATGCTCATACGGCGCTCCTGCCGGAAAATTTGACGCGGCAGCTGCCAAGGCCGCCGACCGTGCACACCAACTCGTCGCCATCGACGACCGGCACCAGCGCCGACTGGGAACCGGACAGGATCACCTCGCCGGCCTTGAAGGGAATACCCAGCTCGCCGAGGGTGTTGGCCAGCCAGGCCACCGCGTTGGCCGGCGAGCCCTGCACCGCCGCACCGACGCCGGTGGAGTGCAGCTCGCCGTTCTTCTCCAGCACCATGCCGGCCAGCGTGATGTCGAGCTTGCGCGGGTCGCCCTTGGTCTTGCCGAGCACATACACGCCGCAGGAGGCGTTGTCTGCCACGGTGTCCTGGATCTTGATCTTCCAGTCGCGGATGCGCGAATCGACGATCTCGAAACACGGCACCACGTAGTCGGTGGCGCGGATCACGTCCATCGCGGTGACACCCGGCCCCCGCAGGTCTTCCTTCAACACGAAGGCCAGCTCGGCCTCGGCCTTGGGCTGGATCAGCGTACCCAGGTCGATCACGTCGCCTTCCTGATAGACCATGCCCGACGTCAGCTGGCCGAAATCCGGCTGAAACACGCCGAGGAAGTCCTGCACCGGCTTGCTGGTCACGCCGATCTTTTTGCCGACGATGGTCTCACCGGCCTCCACGCGGCGCTCGATATAGCGCAGCTGAATGCGGTAGGCGTCGGCAAGGGTGATGTCCGGCTCCTGCTCGAGCAGCGGCGCAATCGTGCGGCGCTCACGCCACGCGTCGTACAGCGCGTCGCCGTAGCGTTGGATTTGTTCTTCGTTCATCTCTCTGTCCTGTGGGGAGTGCGTCAGAGCTTCACGCAGATGTTTCTGGTCTCGGTGTAGAACTCCAGCGAATGCACACCACCCTCGCGGCCGATGCCGGACTGCTTGGAGCCGCCGAAGGGCGTGCGCAGGTCGCGCAGGAACCAGCTGTTGATCCACGTGATGCCCACCTCGACGCGCGCTGCCACACGGTGGGCACGGGCCAGGTTGGTGGTCCAGATCGTCGTGGACAGGCCGTAGTCGGTGGCATTGGCGAGCTGCACGACCTCGTTCTCGCTGTCGAATGGGCGGATGTGGCAGCACGGGCCGAAGATCTCCTCCTGCACGACCGCTGCGCTTTCCGGCAGGCCGGTCCAGATCGTCGGCTGCACCCAGGCACCTTCGGCCAGTTCGGCGGGCATGTCGGGCACGCCGCCGCCGGTCACCACGGTGGCCCCCTCCTCCACCGCCTTGCGGTAGTAGGACAGGACCTTCTGGCGGTGCTCCTGGCTGATCAGCGGGCCGTAGTTGGCGTCGTGGTTCTCCGGGCGGCCGAACTTGACCGCCTCGACCTTGGTCTTCAGCGCCGCGACGAACTTGTCGAAGATCGGCCGTTCCACATACACCCGCTCGGTACCCAGGCAGACCTGCCCGGTATTGAGGAAGGCCGAGCGGAAGATGCCGTCCACCGCCGCGTCGAAATCCGCGTCGGCGAAGACGATCCCGGCGTTCTTGCCGCCGAGCTCGAAGGACACGTCGCGCATGCCGTTCGAGGCGGCCTTCATGATCGCCGAGCCAGTGCGCGTCTCGCCGGTGAAGGTGATCGCGTCGACGCCCGGATGCTGGGTCAGGAATTCACCAGCGGAATCCGGCCCGAAACCGTGGATCACGTTGTAGACGCCCTTCGGGATGCCCACCGCGTTCATCACCTCGCCGAGCAGCGCCGCCGTGTGCGGCGACTCTTCGGACGGCTTGACGATCACCGTGTTGCCACAAGCCAGCGCCGGACCGACCTTCCAGGTCATCAGCAGGAAAGGCGCATTCCACGGGCTGATCACGCCGATCACGCCCTTGGGCACGCGGATCGCGTAGTTCAGCGCACCGCGGCCGTCCGGCGTGGACATCTGGAAGGACTCCGCCGGCACGTTCTTGACCATGTCGGCGAAGACCTTGAAGTTGGCCGCGCCGCGCGGAATGAACACCTGCCGCATGACGTGGGACGGCTGGCCGGTGTCGGCCATCTCGGCGGCGACGAAGTCCTCGAAGCGGCGGGTGATCTCGTCGGCCACGCCGTACAGCAGGTCGACGCGCTGCTCCAGCGTGAGCCCGCCCCATTCCCCGTGGAGGGCCGCCCGCGCGGCCTGCACGGCCGCATCCACCTCGCCGCGGCCAGCCTCGCTGATCCGCGCGATGACCCGGTTGTCCACCGGCGAGCGCTTCTCGAAGGTCTTGCCGCTGAGGCCGGCGGTGTATTCGCCGCCGATGAAATTCTCGATGAGACGCATGCTTACCTCGGTATGTTGTCTGGATGCCATCCGGGCTGAGCCGGTATGGAAGCCAGTCTAAGAATGGCACCCTATACCGTCCAATACTTTAGTTCTGAGTATCGAATACCTTTTAGGTATCAAAATCGGCGCGAGAAATCGGCGCCCCACGCGCCGATCCACTCAGATCGCCTTGAACAGCGGGCTGCGCACCTGCTGGGCGTCGGCCGCGGAGATGAACTTCTCGGTGTAGATATCCCGCTCGAACAAACGCCCCTGCATCAGCGTGGTGATGCAGGCCTCGATCATCAGCGGCGGGCCGCATAGATAGGCCTTGTTGCCGCGGAAGTCGTTGTCGAAGGCGGCCTTGGCGGCCTCATGCACGAAGCCGCGGAAACCACTCCAGCCGGAGCCTTCCGGTTCGTTCGACAGGGCCGGCACGTAGCGGAAGTTGGAATGCTTCTCGGCCAGCGCCAGGAAGTCGTCGTGGTAGTACAGCTCGTCCCGCGTGCGCTGGCCGTACACCAGCGTGATCGGCAGCTCGAAGCCCTCTTCCAGCAGATCGAGGATCATCGAGCGCGGGCTCGACAGGCCAGAACCGCCGGCCATGAAGAGCACCGGCACCTGGGCCGACTTCTTCACGAAGAAGCGCCCGTAAGGCCCGCTGATGCGGACCTTCTCGCCGGCCTGCATCTTCTCGTGAACATAGGTGGTGCCCTGCCCGCCCGGCACGATGCGGATATTGAGCTCCACCTCGCCGTCCGACGACGGCGCACTGGCGATGGAGAAGGCCCGGCTGCCGAGACCGCCGGGCAGCTCGAGGTTCACATATTGGCCAGCCTGGAAGCGCATCGGCTCGTCGAGCTTGATCCACACGCCCTTGATGGTCGGCGTGAGGGACTCGATGCGCGTCACGGTGCCGTCGAAATCCCGCACCGGCAGGTTCTCGGCGTCCGGATCTTCCTCGATCTCCGCCTCGATCACCAGGTCGCTCTGGGCCGTGGCGCAGCAGGCCAGGCACTTGCCCTCGTCCCGCTCGAAGTCCATCAGCGCGAAGCTGGACGCTTCGCCGTGCTCCACCTCGCCGTCGCTCACCTGCACCTTGCAGGTGGCGCACAGGCCGTGGCAACAGGCGTGGGGCAGATAGATGCCGGCGCGCAGTGCGGCATCGAGGATGGTCTGCCCCTCCTCGATCTCGATGGTCTGACCGAGGGGTTCGATGGTCAGCTCATAGCTCATTACGCACTCCTCAGGCCGCCGCCGACAGGCTGTTGAGGCCGACCGTGCGGAAGCGCAGCTGGTCCTTGTGGCCGATGCCGTTGTCCGCCAGGCTGGCGTCGAAATCCGGCGTCCACGGCTGGTTGTCCTTCAGCCATTCGACCTTCGTCCAGTCGAGGGCCGCGGCGTCCGGGTCAGCCTGCACCAAGGCCGTCAGCGGGCCTTCGACGAGGTCGCGGAAGCGCGTCTCGGGCGGCAGGCACAGCAGGAAGGGCGCGGCGAACAGCAGGTGGCGGTCCCAGCTGGCGTACACGATCTGCTTGCCGCCGAAATTTTCCACGCTGTCGCGCGGCACGCCGATGTATTCACGGATTGCAGCTACGGTCATTTGAGTCTCCTCGTCGCGTCGGGGGGGGCCGGGGCCGGCCGCCCCGAGCGGTCTGTCTTATTGGTTGGTGGTGGCCAGGCCGCGCCAGGCTTCGAAGTTCTGCTGGTCCTCGGAGCCGGCGTAGTCGCCGTTGTCCTTGCCATCGCGCAAGCTGACCCACTCCATCCAGGCACCCAGATCGCCGTTGATCGGTGCCTGGAACAGCTGCGGCATCGGCAGCCAGGCCTGCACGTATTTCTCCGGCTCGTTGTCGAAGACGTTCTTGCAGCCGTCGGAGCAGAAGTGGTACTTCTGGCCGTTGTAAACGCTCTCCCGGTGGCAGGTCAGGGTCGGGTCGTCCGGCTCGGTGAACACGGTCGGCAGCTGGCAGCACTGGCATAGCTTGGCGAGGCCGTAGTTCTTGAACGGCGTACCGGCGTCGGCCAGCTTCTTGATGTGCTTCCAGCGCGGGCGGTAGTACTTGTCGAAGGTGTCCGGATACTTGGCGGACAGCCAGTTCATGTCGTCCTCGGACGGAATCCAGCTGTGGAAGGCGGTGCCGAAGCTCCATTGGTACAGGCCCAGCATGAACTGGTGGGACATGTGGTCGATGGCCTTCTCGGCGTCGTCCCAGCCCTTCGGCGGCTTGATGCCGTAGCGCGCCAGGTCCTTGAACAGCGCGCCACCGTTCTCCACGCCGTAGATGTCCCAGGCTTCGCGCCAGGACATCACGCGCTTGGGCAGCATGTAGTCCATCATCGTACTGACCAGGCCGAGCACGCGGAAGCCGCGCCAGAACCATTTGTCGATCCAGTTCTGGACGATGGGCAGGTTGTCCGGGTCCTGTTCGAGCATGAACTTGATGCACTCCAGGCCCAGCGTCATGTGGCGGGCTTCGTCGGACTGGGCCGAGAAGCCGAAGGTCACCGTCGCCATGTCGCCGTTGTAGGCCGCGCCCGACATGAAGGGCACGAACAGCAGGTTGGTCAGCACATACTCGAAGCTGAAACCGATGGCGATCATGAACTCGAAGGGCCCGGCCGACATCGCGTCGTCGAAGAAGGAGCGCGCCACCGAGGTGTACCAGATGCGGTCGCGGGTGTCCGCGAAGGCATGGAAACCGTTGTAATACCGGTTGTAGTTGGACATCGCGTGGATCTGCGTCTGGGCGTGGCGGATCTCGTCGATGGCCTGCATCTGGCAGGCAACCTGGGTACCGACGCCGGGAAACTCGCGGCCGACGCGGGCGAAGCCCTTGTGGGCGGCGTATTCGCCGGGGCTGATGGCCTGCAGGAAGATCTTCAGCGCCGACAGGTAGCGCGCGTCGGTGAGGTTCAGGTGGCCGTTGTTCTGGGCGTGGGCGTCGATGATCGCGTAGAACTTGCGCTCCTTCTCGGCCTGATATTTCCAGTAGGCATCCATGGTCAGGCGGAAGGGGTCTTCCCACTTTTCCCAGTCATGGATCTTGATACCCTCGTAGCCGACGTAGGGGAACACGTCCTCCTTAGTCTGGTAGGTGGTATCCCAACCCAGGTCGCGGGTCATCAACTTGTACTTCTCTTTCAGACCAAGCTTCTTCTTGGCGACTTTCATATCCATGGCGGTCTCCTCTTTCAGCTGTTCCAGCTCAGGGTCAGGGTTTCGTCGTCTTCAACCACGTTGCCGGTGAGCGAGATCAGGTTGATGTGCAGTTCCTGCAGATCGAACTCGCGGCCGAGCTGCTCTTCGATCGTCGATTTGCGGATCACCAGGCGTCCCGGGGCATCGATCTTGACCATCGCCGGCTGGCGATTGACGACTGCCTGGGGGTTGTCGATCTCGATGGCCTCGATGATCGGGCGGGTTTCCTCGTTGGCCTGGAGGGCAATGAATACGGTAGACATGTAAACCTCTCAGAGCGGAATGCCGGTTTTCTGGATGCGCGCGGTCAGCGCGGCGAGCTGTTGGCCGACCGCCTCGTCGGCTTCGGCGCCGAGGGCCAGCTCGACGATGGGCACCATCGCCGACGCGGCGCGGGCGCTCCAGCTGCGGGTCCAGTCCTGCAGCACGTCGCGGTTGTGCTCCGATTCGGCGGCGGCCACCTTGAGCACCGCATCGACCCACTTGCGGGTCTCGTCGAACCAGTCGCTCATGAACTGGGTCAGCATCGCCACCGCGGAGGCGCCGCGCACCGACAGGTGCTCATCGACGATGCGCTCGTACACCAGCGGATACAGCAGACCGTCGAGGGCCACGTTCTGGGCGACGAACAGTTCGAACGGATCGCGCAGCACCAGGCAATCTTCGACGTAGCGGCGCAGCGGCTGCCACGCGGCATCGTCCAGCCAGGCCTGCTTGCCGGCCTCCAGCGCGTCGGTGTCGCCGAGCTGCAGCCCGAGGCGCGACAGGTACTGGGCGATGCCCAGGTTGTCCATCGCGTGGTACATGCACGGCTGGGTAAAGGTGGTGCCGTAGCCGTAGCCGCAGATGAAGGTGTTGTGCTGGTTGGCTCCCCAGGCGGCGTGGCGCAGCGGCACCAGCACCTTGAGGGCAACGTCGCGCAGCTCGTCAGGCAGCATGTCGGCCAGGCCGCGGGATTCGACGAAGGCGAAGTTGGCCTCGGCAGTCTCCTGCTGGCGGGCACGGGTCAGCGTGTAGGTGCTGTAGTAGAACTGGCGCGGGTCTTTCAGCGCATACCAGTCCTGCATCACGATGCGGGTCAGGCTGGCATCGTAGAGTTCCTTTTCGGGCGCCCAGGTGGGCTTGTAGTGCAGGTTTTCGGCAGCCTGGATGTCGTAGCTGCCTTCCTGGTAGCGGGAAGCCGGCTTGTCGCCGAAGCGGCGCACCAAGTGGTCGAAGGCCTGGCGCTGGGGCTGGATGGCGACCGTGCGGAGGTCGATCTGCATGTTGTGTGTCTCCGGGTATTCGGATTATTTGAAGCGGGTGTGGGTGGCGTCGGTGAGGCGCCAGTCCCAGTCGTCCGCGGGCGCATCGGGGTCCCGCGGCGGCAGCATTTCCACCCGGTTGGCCGTGCAGAACTCGGCGAAGGCCTCGCGGCCGAGGATCATCTCGACGAAGATCTCCGGCTCGCCGATGGCGAACTCGAACTCGACGAAACCATTGGGACGCTCGCCGCTGAGGCGCACGAAGCGCCGGGCGGTGTCCAGCGGCGGGTGGATGCTCGTCATGGCCGGCGCTCAGCTGACGACGGACAGGAAGGTCTCGTGCAGCTTGCGCTGCGGGTAGTCGAGGCCCTGGCCGAAGTTGTCGAAGGTCCAGGTCATCGTTTCGTAATCGGGATACGGCAGGTGGCCGCCCATGAAGGTTTCGAAACGGTTGCCGGACGGGTCCCAGGCGTAGATCGTGCAGCCACGGGTCACGCCGTGGCGGGTCGGGCCGATGTCCACTGCCACCTGGTTCATGGACATGATGTCGCCGGCGCGCAGCACCTGATCCCAGCTCTCCATCAGGAAGGAACAGTGGTGCAGCTTGCCCGGCTCCGGGTACTCGGCGAAGGCGATGTCGTGCACCTTCTGCCCACAGGACAGCCAGATCGCCGCATTGGCGTTGCCGTCCGGCGTCAGCACCCGCTCGACGAGGTAGAAACCGAGCACTTCGGTGAAGATCTTCTGCACTTCCGCCACGTTGGGCCCATAGAGCAGCGCGTGGTCGAGGCGGATCGGGGCGATACCATGGTCGCGGGCCTTGCACCACGGGGCCGGATTGACGAGGGGGATGCCGTTGCCAACCTTGGTCTTGTCGGCAAACAGCTCCATCACATGGCCGGAGGGCAGCGTGAAACGCACCCGCTCACCGGTCTCCAGCATCTCGCCGGCAGGGATGCGCTCGGTGGAGAGGCCGTAGGCGCGCAGGTCGGCGTCGAACTTGTCGAGGGTCGCCTTGTCCAGCACGCGGAAGCCGAAGAAGTCGATGCCGGCCCGATCCGCCTCGCGGATCACGTAGCTATTGTGGTCACGCTCGTCCCAGCACTTGAAATAGACCCGCCCCTGGGCGTCACGGCCGGTTTCCACCAAGCCCAGCACGTCACGGTAGAAGCGCACGCTTTCTTCCAGATTCAGCACACGAACCTGGGCATGGCCAGGACGAAGAACACCGGTAAGCGCCATATCTCGTCTCCTTTTATATGGATGTATCGAACGGTTTTTCAGGGAAGCGGGCGATCCGCAGGCGTGCAGACCTTCTTCTGCAACTTGCCGATCACCTTCAGGGAAAGGTCGCTGGAGGGGTACACCCGGCAGGCCAGCAGCCGGCGGTGCGCCAAGTCATCGTCGGAGACGTGATCCCGGCTCATCGTGCGGGTGCTGAACTCGCCTTCGGTGATCTCGACCTTGCAGACGCCGCAGCCGCCGCCGCGGCAGCCCACCGGAATGCCGCGCAGGCCCAGCCGGTGCAGGCCGGAAAGCAGGGATTCCTGCGGTGCGCAGGCGTAGCGGACGTCCGCGTCTTCGATGCTTACGGTGTGGGCCATGGCTCCTCCAGATGTGTATCGACGTTTTCGTCAATCGGCGGCTTTGATCAACTTCATTTATGCCGCGCTTAACTCATCTAATGCAGATGCCGTGCCACTCCGCTAAACATCTGATTATTAAGGCCTCGCTAGAAAAACGGCGCTGCCGCCCTTTGGGGGCACCTGACGCTTTTGTCGATGGGTTTTTTTTGCCTGACAAAAGCGTCAAGCTGCGCTGCAGCAAGCGAAAAAATGAAAATTCCGGCGCAAACGGCAAGCCCCAATCGCAGTCCACTCCGGTGCTTTGTCACACCAGCATGCAAATTGACATGACGTACACACACATTGGCATAAGGCCACGGGGATAATCGCGTGATGCCACCGTCCCCGACCGCCTCTCGCCACCCCCACTGGATCGTCAGGGCGCACTGGGTCATGCGCTCGATATCCTTCGTCAATGCCTTCGCGTTCTTCTCTCTCCACTTGGCCGGCCGGGGGTACGCGGCTTGGGTGTGGTTACTGCTGACCCTGCAGTTCTTGGTCTATCCGCACCTGATTTACCGGCGCGCCTGCCATGCGGAAAACTCCCAACGGGCGGAACTGCAGAATCTGGTTCTTGACTGCATCCTGGTCGCCATCTGGGTTTCCGCGACCGGCTTTCCGCTGTGGATCACCTTCACGCTGCTCATCAGCACAGCAATCAACAACGCCATCAGCCAGGGCTACCGCGGCATCTTCCTGGCCTTCGGCGCCTTTGGGCTGGGCGCCTTGCTCGGCATCGGCATCGGCGGTTTCCAGTTCGTTCCTGAAGACAACCCGTGGATCACCGGCCTGTGCGTGTTCGGCCTCAGCTGGTACCTGCTGGGCATCGGCCGGATCGCCCACACCCGTGCGCTGCTGCTGCGCGCCGTGCGCGAGAACCTCAAGCAGCGGGAACAGGAGCTGCGCCAGGCCAACGAATCGCTGCAGCAGCAACTGGCCGAGAACCTCGCGCTACAGCGCAACCTGCATGAACAGGCCAACCGGGACGCCCTCACCGGCCTGTTCAACCGGCGCTACCTGATCGACACCTTCGAGCGCGAGCTGGCCCGCTGCTCCCGCCAGGGCCAGCCCCTGTGTCTGATGCTGATCGACGTGGACCATTTCAAGCAGGTGAACGATGGACATGGACACCAGATCGGCGACCTGGTGCTGCAGGAACTCGGCCGCCTGCTGGCCCGCGAGGCACGCCAGCAAGACGTGGCCTGCCGCTTCGGCGGCGAGGAGTTCGTGATGCTGCTGCCGGGCCTGCCGGAATCGGCCGCCCACGAACGGGCCGAGCAATGGCGGCAGGGCTTTTCCGACTTGGGTCAGGCCCGTGACGATCTGCCGGGCCCACTGAGCCTGTCGATCGGCGTGGCGCTGTTCCCAGCCCATGGCGCCGATCCTGAGACCCTGCTCCGCGTCGCCGACCAGGCGCTCTACAAGGCCAAGACCGGCGGCCGCAACCGGGTGGTGATCCACGCCCCGACCGAGTCGGCAACGGCCATGCCAGCACCGCAGCCCGTCGCGGGTTGATCTGCCCCGGATGCGTCAGCCTTCCGCCGCCACCGTCCCCTGGCGCAACCGGTAGGCCAGCTGACGCCGCGTGATGCCGAGCAGGCGCGCGGCATGGGTGAGATTGCCGTTGGCGCGCTGCACCGCCAGCTCCAGCAATCTGGCCTCGTGCCGCTCCAGGTCGAAGCCTTCGTTGAGAATTGCCTCGTACAGGCGGTTGCGGCTGTCGTCCCGTTCATTGCCGACCACGCCGGCCCGGTCCACCTCGGCCCCCGGTGCCGTCACCGGCGCGCCGCCGGCGAACAGGTGCTCGATCTCGATGAGTCCGCCGCTGGGCGCCAGCAGCACGCCACGCTCAATGAGGTTCTGCAGCTCGCGCACATTGCCCGGCCACTGGTAGCCCATCAGCGCCTGCATGGCCCGGTCGCTGATGCCCTGCAGCTTCTTGTGGTACGACGCCTCGTACTTCTCGATCAACGCCGCCGCCAGCAGCGGGATGTCGCTGCGCCGTTCGCGCAGCGGCGGAATCAGCACCGGGTAGGTCGCCAGCCGGTAATACAGGTCGGCACGAAAGCGCCCGGCGGCGATAGCCTGCTGCAGGTCCACGTTGGTGGCCGTCACCAGGCGTACATCCACCTTGCGGACCTGATCGTCGCCGAGGCGCTCCACTTCGCCGGTCTGCAGCACCCGCAGCAGCTTGACCTGGGCCGCCAGCGGTAGGTCGCCGACCTCGTCGAGGAACAGCGTACCGCCGTGGGCCCGCTCGAAACGCCCCGGCCGCGAGGTCTGGGCGCCGGTGTAGGCGCCCTTCTGCACGCCGAACAGCTCGGACTCCAGCAGGTCGTGGGGGATCGCGGCGCAATTGACGGCCACGAAGGGCTTGTCGGAGCGGCTGCCGTGGTCGTGGATCCAGCGCGCGAACATCTCCTTGCCGACGCCGGTCTCGCCGAGCAGCAGCACGGTGATCGGGCTGGCCGCTGCCTTGCCGACCAGGTCGAAGGCCGCCTTGAAGCCCGGCGACGCGCCGATCAGGTTGCCCGCCGGTCGGGACGCACAGAGGGTCTTGCGCAGGCGGCTGATCTCCTCGCGCATCTCCTCCAGCTGGCCCTGCAGGTTGTCGGGCTTGAAGTAGTCCAGGTAGCCGTCGTCGCCCCACTCCTCGGCCGGCTTGCCGACGATGTGGCAATGGGCGTCGCCACAGGCGGTGCAGGTGGTCTCGCGAAAGACGATCAGACGGTTGAAGAACTGCGTGACGTAACCGGACGCATAGCCGACCAGCGTCCAGCAGGCCGGGTCCCCACCGATGCCGAACTGCTGCAGGTGGGAGTCGGCTTCCCAGGAATTGTCCCAGTCCACCTCGCCGGCGAAGCTGCCGCGCTCCCAGTCGAGGTCGGACTGCACGATGTTGGAGCGCACCAGCCCTTCGAAGGCGTGCAGTTCCGGCCCGATGCGGAAGACGTCATCGGGATCGCCGCTGCCAAACAGCTTCTTGGCCAGCTCCGCGTCCTGCTGGCCGGACGCGAAGCCCATGCGGATCAGCAGGCCGCGGGCCCGCTCAACGCCGAGGGAGTCGAACAGCTCCCGGCGCAGCGCCCCCATCGCACGGGCGTGGAACAGCAGCATGCGGTTCTCGTCGAGCCAGATCTCCCCCTGCTCGAGGTTGAAGCGCAGGCGCGAGCGCAGGTTGAACTGCTCGATCAGTCTGGTTTTCGTCATTCCCCTCTCCGCGGCATCGGACGTGCCGTTCGTGGGTGTACTGTACTCCGCCCCTTCCCCGGCTAGGCGATGCCGGCGGTCCGGCCGGCGGCCAGCGCCCCGTAGGCTTCCTTCAGCGCCCGGTAGGCCGGGCGCACGCGCTCGATACCTTGCGTGCGGATCCACGCCAGATCGCCAGCCCGGGCCCGCTCCAGCATGCCGCTGCGGGCACGGCGGTAATCCTGCAGACAAGCCTTGAAGGCCTGCACCGCCTGCCGCCCGGGCGCGTCCTGCACGCTGCGCTCGATCTGCGCCAGCTGGCCATCGACGACGCCGTCGAGCGCCTCGATACGCTCCACGTGCGGCAGCGCCTGCTCGCGGTTGCGCGAATTGACCACCAGGATGCTGTTGGTGCGCGTCTCCTCGATGGCATCGAGCAGCGCCACCAGCGCATCGCGGCGCACGTCGATGGCTACGCTGAGGCCGTTCAGCTCGACCAGCCCGGTCATCAGCTGGCGCAGGCCGGCATCGCAGCCATTGACGCGCTCATCCAGCGTGCGCGCCAGGCCGGCCACGCCGCCCATCTCGTCCACCAGGCGGCCGCCGGAGGCCGCTTCGCCGTTGGCGCGGCTGACGATGTTCTCCACCGCCGCCATCGTCTGGCTGGCCCCGTCGGCGATCGCCGCCAGGGTCTGGGCCGCCTCGCCGGTGCTGTCGGCGCTGGCGCCGGCCTGCGCCTTCACACGCGCCAGCAAGACGTTGAGCCCCTCACTGCCGCTCTCGATGGCGGCGATGATCTCGCCAACGCTGACCGTCGCCTCGCTGGTGCGCTCGGCGAGCTTGCGCACCTCGTCGGCCACCACCGCGAAGCCGCGTCCCTGCTCGCCGGCCCGCGCCGCCTCGATGGCCGCGTTGAGGGCCAGCAGGTTGGTCTGGCTGGCGATGCCCTGGATGATCTGCACGATCTTGCCGATCTGCTCGATGTGCGCATGCACACCGGCAAACTCGCTGCCCACCGCGCCCACGACACCCGCCAGCTCGCGCACGCTGTCCGACATCTCGGCCACCCGTCCCCCGCCCTTGGACGCCCGGTCGTGGGCGTCGGCCGCAACACTCAACAGCTTGGTCGCCTCGCTCGACACGTCGGCAATGCCCGACGCCATGCCATCGACAGCGGTCGAAGCGGCGAGCGCAAGCTCCGATTGCTCGTCCGCAGTCTGCACAACGTCGGTGAAGGACGACACCAGCGTGCCGGAGGACACCATCAGGTTGCGCGCAAGCTCGCCCATGCGGCGCGCCGCGCTCACCTTGTCGTGGAGCAGGCTTTCGAGCTTGCGCGCAGAGTCCGCCGCGTTGCGCGCAACGCTTTTATCGTCGAGCACGCCGCGGATGGCGTCGAGCTGGTGCTGCACCTGGCGCAGCGGACGGCGCGCCAGCACGAACACCAGCCCGCCAACGGCCACCATCAGGATCAGGCCGATCCCGGCGGAGAGAATTTCAATCGTCATGAAAAGCCTTTCGCCCTTCGCTTTCGTTCGAGGCAGACCGCCTCTTTGAAAGAGCCTGGGGACAGAGGAACGGCGCGCGGGAGCGAATACACCCGCCCCCACGCGATCTTCCTGAACACACTCAGCGAGAGCTTGCCTGGCGGCTCTTCAAGGCGTCGCGCCGCCGGCCTCGTCGTTCATCAATCGCACGAACAGCTGCCGGAAGGCCAGGTCCTGCTCGCCACCGACGCGGCAGTCGCCGTTCTGGCGGAAGGCGTCTTCGATGGCATGCCAGTCCTCGTCACCGAGGAGACGGCGCGCGGCCGGCAGGATCAGCTTCTCTTCCGTGCTGATGTGCTGCCACTGGGCGTCGGCAAAGCGCTCGATCGCCACGGCCAGCTCACCCTGTCGCGCAACGTTCTGGCGCGCCTCCTCCAGCAGTGCGTCGATGGCCGCCAGCTGGGCGCCGCCGTCCCGGTGTTCCTGCTCCAGCGTCGCGAGCAGCGCATCCAGCCCGCCGTCACGCTGGGCCAGCCGGCTGAACAGATGACGCTCTTCCTTCGGGTGATGCAGCACGTTGGGAAAGGCGCGGAGGTAATGCAGCAGCCCCGCGACGAAATCCAGATCCGGCGCTTCGGCGCCCTCTCCTTTCAGGCGCGCGGCCTGGCGGCGCAGGCCATTGACGACGGCGGCGATGGCGCGGTGCTCGTCCTTGATGATGTCGATGGCCGCGCGGGCCGCGTCGTTGGCGACGTTGCTCTCGACGCTGGCCACCAGCACCGGCAGGCTGCTGTGGGCCAGCACCTTCTGAGTCTGGGAGCCGAGCATCAGCCCACGTAGGCCGCGATGGCCGTGGGAGGCCATGAAGATCAGGTCGCAGCCGCGCTCCGCGGCAACGGACAGGATCAGTTCGTAGGGCCGCGCGCCGGTGCGGGCCAGCGCCTCGCAGTCCAGCCCGACGGCCCGCGCCGCCACCAGCGCCTTGGCCAGGATCGCGCTGGCCTCGCCGGCCGCCGCCGCGGCAAAGTCCTCCGGCGCCAGGGTGCGCAGTAGCGCCCCGTCACCGCTGCCGCCCACGTCCTCGCGGGCGGTGAAGAAGGTGATCCGCGCCTTCAGCGCACGGGCGAAATCGACGGCCTGGCTCACCAGGCTGGCGGACAGTTCCGAACCGTCCAGGGGTACGAGTAGATGCGTGTACATGACGGTTCTCCTAGACGATCGCGGTCTTCTTCGGGCGCAGCAGGAAGTGCCCCAGCGCCGGCAACAGGATCAGCGCGCCGAGCATGTTCCAGATGAACATGAAGGCCAGCAGGATGCCCATGTCGGCCTGGAACTTGATCGGCGACCAGGCCCAGGTGGCGACGGCAATACCCAGCGTGATGCCGGTCAACACCACCACCTTGCCGGTGAAGGTGAGCGCCTTGTAATAGGCTTCCGACAGGCTCATGCCGCCCTTCAGGCGGGCCAGCGTGACGGTCATGATGTACAGCGCGTAATCCACGCCGATACCGACGCCCAGCGCGATCACCGGCAAGGTCGCGACCTTGACACCGATGTTGAGCGCCACCATCAGCGCCTCGCACAGCACCGAGGTGAGCATCAGCGGCAACACCGCGCAGATCACCGCCCGCCAGGAGCGGAAGGTGATGAAGGCCAGCACCACCACGGCCAGGTAGACCAGGCCGAGCATCTCCACGTTGGCCTTCTTGACGACGATGTTGGTGGCCGCCTCGATGCCGGCGTTGCCGGCCGCGTTGAGGATGCGCAGGTCGTCGGTGGCGTGCCGCCCTGCGAAGTCCTCGACCACCTTCACCACGCTGGCGAGGGTGTCGGCCTTGTGGTCCTTGAGGTAGGCGTACACCGTCAGCAGGTCGCAGTTCTGGTTGAACATCTCCCGCGGGGCGCGGGTGATGATGGCGTTGAGGTTGTCCTGGGAGCGGGGAATCTCGAACCACTTCAGGCTGCCTTCGTTCATGCCGGCGTTGGCGACCTTGGCCAGGCCGGCCAGCGAGCTGGTGGCCTCGACGCCGGGCAGCTGCTGCAGCTCGCGCTCCAGCGCATCGACGGCGGTCAGCGTGTCGTAGTGGGCGCAGGCGTACTGGGGCGTCTTCACCATCACGATGTACACGTCGCTGCTGGCCGCGTAGTTGGCCACCATGTAGGCGTTGTCCCGGTTGTAGCGGGAGTCCGCGCGCAGCTCCGGCGCGCCGGGGTCGGTGTCGCCGATCTTCAGCTGGAAGCTCACCACCAGGCCGGCGAGGCCCATCGCGATACCGGCCAGCACGGCAATGGTGGCCCACTTGCGCTGGGTGAACAGGTCGAGGAAGGCCCAGAACGGATGCTTGCGGTGCGCCGTGTCGCCGGCCTCGGCGATCTCCGCCTGCAGGCTGCGGCGGGCCGCTTCGGGGCTGACCCCGGTGTAGGACAGCAGGATCGGCAGCAGCACCAGGTTGGTGAAGATCAGCACCGCCACGCCGATGCTGGCGGTGATGGCCAGATCCTGGATGACCTGGATGTCGATCACCATCAGCACCGCGAAGCCGACCGCGTCGGCGAGCAGCGCCGTCATGCCGGCCAGGAACAGGCGGCGGAAGGTGTAGCGGGCGGCGACCAGCTTGTGGGTGCCGCGGCCCACGTCCTGCATGATGCCGTTCATCTTCTGGGCGCCGTGGCTCATGCCGATGGCGAAGACCAGGAAGGGCACCAGCACCGAGTACGGGTCCAGCTCGTAGCCGAGGGTCGGCAACAGGCCGAGCAGCCACACCACCGCGATCATCGAGCACAGCACTACCAGTAGCGTACTGCGCAGGCAGCGGGTGTACCAGTACAGCACCGCGGTACAGATGGCGATGGCGGCGGCGAAGAACAGCAGCACCTGCTGCAGGCCTTCGATGAGATCGCCGACCACCTTGGCGAAGCCGGTCACGTGGATGGCGATCTTGTCCGACTCGTACTTGGCGCGCAGCGCCTCGATGCGCTGGGACAGCTCGTGGTAGTCGATGCGCGCGCCGGTCTCGGCAACCTTGTCCTGCAGCGGCACCAGCACGATGCTCGACTTGTAGTTGGCCGACACCAGCTGGCCGACCTCGCCGGAGCGCTCGACGTTGAGACGCACCTGGGCCAGGCTCTCGGCGGAGCCGTCGTAGTCGTCGGGCACTACCGGACCGCCGTCGAGGCCGTCCTCCGTGACGCCGGTCCACCGTACCGACGGCGCCCACAGGGACTTCATGTAGGGGCGGTCCACGCCGGGCAGCAGGAACAGCTCGTCGGAGATCTTCTTCACCGTGTCGAGGTAGTCGGCATCGAAGATCGTGCCGTCCTTGGCCTCCACCGCGATGCGCAGGCTGTTGCCCATGCCGGCTAGCTGGCTGCGGTTCTCCAGGAAGTTGACGATGTAAGGGTGCTTCGTCGGGATCATCTTCTCGAAGGCCGCGTTCAGCGACAGGCCGAAGGCCTTGTAGCCGAGGAAGACGCTGACCAGCGCGCAGAGGACGACGATGACGAGGCGGTTGTTGAACAGCAGGCGTTCGGGCAGGGAGCCGGAGCGGGGATCGAAGGCCGTGAGGTCGCGGATCACCACGCCGTCCGGGATATCGTGGGCGTGACTCATTTCTTTGCTTCCGCAGTGAGGGTGGCGGGCTCCACGCGGCTCAAACCGCGGGTGCCGGAAACGACCAGGGCGCCGTCGGCGGCCTGGACCATGCCGGTGAGACCGGTGGGCAAGGACGCGGCCAGCGGCGTGAAGCGGCTTGCCGCCGCGTCGCCGCGCAGCAGGCGGCCGCTTTCGTCAGCCAGCAGCACGGCGCCGTCGGCCAGCTTCAGGCCGGCGGTCAGCGTGACGGGCTGGGCCAGTTCGACCTGCGCCCAGCTGGCGCCGTCGCCACGCCATACGTTGCCGCGCAGGCCGTAGGCCAGCACGCCCTGGCC
The DNA here is from genome assembly GCF_056724105.1 of Zoogloea sp. GDB6. Lineage (NCBI taxonomy): Bacteria > Pseudomonadati > Pseudomonadota > Betaproteobacteria > Rhodocyclales > Zoogloeaceae > Zoogloea > Zoogloea sp. GDB6. Next base: position 4,588,098 of record NZ_CM161497.1, read on the forward strand.
GCCGAGGCCCAAGGCACCGAAGAAGGTGCCGGCGTAAGGCGTCTGCAGGCGCACGAAGCTGGCGCCGCCGTCGGTGGAGCGGAACAGCACGCCCTGCTCGCCGGCAATCAGCAGGCCGCCGGCGTCCTGGCCGACCGCATAGAGGTGCTTGCCGCCCGGGTTGGGGATGCGCGTCATCAGGGACTGCCAGCTCTTGCCGCCGTCGGCGGTGGCCAGCGCCAGGCCGTAGGCACCGACGATCCAACCGTGCTGGGCATCGGCGAAGAACACACCGAGGAAAGGCTTGTCCGGCCCGTCCTGCAGCAGGCCTTCGGCTTCGCGCAGATGGCGGGCCGCCGCGTCACCGCCGGCGGCGAGCTGCGCGCGGGCATTGTCGACGACGATCTGCGCGGCCTGGCGGCCGTCGAGCTGGCGTTGCCAGGTTTCGCCGCCGTCCGTGCTGCCCAGCACCACACCGCTGTGGCCGACCGCCCAGCCGAGCTTGTCGGAGACGAAATGCACCGCCGTCAGCGCCACGCTGACCGGTACCGCCTTGGCCTGCCGCCAGCTGCGCCCATCGTCGTCGGACAGCAGTACCAGGCCACGTTCGCCGACCGACACCAGGCGCTTGCCGGCCCGGCCGACGGAGAGTTGCAGGGAATGGGCGGCGCGGGCATTGAGCTGGGCCGGTTGCACCAACAGGTCCGGCACCGCGCGGCTGTCAGCCGCACTGGCGGCCGGCGCCAGCAGCGCGAGCAAGGAGAAGGTCGCGGCGAGGCGCAGCGACCGACGACCGGAGAGAGAGGATCGCATCTTGAACACCTGTTCCGCAGCACCGCCGCGCGGCACCGGTGTTCGCGACACCGGCCACGGCAGGCCGCCGGAAAACCAAGGGAAGAACCGGGGTCGGCCGGGCCCGGCGCGGGCTGCGCGCCGGGCCGGCCTTCCTGGGGAGGGAGAACTCAGCGGGCCGCTTCGGCCGCCACCGCGTCGCCGGTGAAGTAGGTTTCCTTCTTGCGCGGCACGATCTTGAAGTCTTCGTCGTTGAGCGCCTGGATCACGCTCATCGTGCCGGCCTGCAGGTTGAAGACGGTGGCGGTCTTCATCATCGTACCCGGCAGCGCCGGCACCACGAAGGGGGTGACCTGGGTGGTGCGCCACAGCTTGCCCTCGGCGTCGAAGCCGTCAGCCAGCGCGATCAGCCAGGTGTCCTCGTCCAGGTAGTAGCGACGCTTGGGCACCGCATGGCGCTTGCCCGCCGCCACGGTGGCCTCGACGACCCACACGCGGTGCTTTTCCCAGCGCACGTGGTCCGGGTTGAGGTGGTGCTTGCCGATCGCGTCGTCCAGCTTGGCGCCGATGAAACCGTTGTCGTTGTAGGGGATCAGCAGTTCCTTCTTGCCGATCAGCTTCCACTGGAAGCGGTCGAGGGCGCCGAAGAAGCCCTGCACCTCGTCGAAGTAGTTGGCGCCGGAAGCCACGAAGTCGGGCGTGTCGTAGGACACCGTCGGTGCGCGGCGCACGCGGCGCTGGCCGACCAGGTACTGCCAGGCCTGGCGGGACTGCTTCATGTCGATGCTGTCGCGGATGACCAGCGACTCGCCGGCCTTGAACGGCGGCTCCAGCGTGTTGAAGCGGAACATCGCGTACTCGCCGGACCAGCTCTCGGGCGTGGCGTCCTTGTAGTACTGCGGATACTGGAAGGCGATCTCGTTGCGGGTGGCCAGGGTCTTGCTGCCGTCCGCGTTACCGACGATGTTCTTGAAGCGGTATTCGATGGACTCGGCTTCGAGGCGCATCAGGTAATTCCACATCACCTCGACGCCTTCCTTCGGAATCGGGAAGGGCGTGCCGCCGATGCAGCCTTCGAGGGAATAGCCACCGTCCTTGGTCTTGCAGCGGGTGGCGTTCTTGAAGACGTTGTCGTACACCTCCTGCGGCGCCGCCGCGGTGCGGTGGGACGGATAGACGTCGACGCGGAAGCTGTCCGGGTACTTGGCGAGCAGCGCCTTGGTGCCGTCGGAGAGCAGGTCGGCGTACTGGGCGGCGTTCTTGGCGGTGACCTGGAAGACCGGCTTTTCGTCGGTGAAGATCTGGGTCGGGATCACACCCAGCTTCTTGCCCGGCAACGGCTTGGTGATGCCGCCGTTCCACGCCGGGATGCTGCCGTCCTTGTTGCCCGCCTTCTCGCCGCCCAGCGGGGTCAGCGTGCTCTTCAGCTTGGCAGCTTCGTCGGCGCTCACCGCGGCGTGGGCGGCCTGGCCGCCGGCCAGCAGGGCCACCAGCGCGGTGGCGAGAATCTTGGTCTGGTTCATGTGTGTCTCCTCGTTGCTTGATGCGAATCAGAAGCTGCGCTGGATCGACAGGGACACGAAGTCGCGGTCGCCATGGAAGTTCTGGTAGGACAGCTCGGGCACCGCGGTGCCGTAGCGCACCACCGAGCCGGCCGATCCGATGTAGTGGGTGTAGTTGAGGCTGCCCTGCCAGGTCTTCTGGTAGTCGGCCTTCACGCCGATGCTGACGTTGCCGCCGTGCTCGGACGGGAACAGCGCGCCATTCACCGACGAGCGTCCGCTGATGCCGTAGCTCATGCCGATCGGCACCTGCAGATCGACGCCAGGCACCACCTGGAAGTACTCGGGCTGGAAGATGAACTGCAGCGCGCTGGCGTCCTTGGTGGCCAGGGGGTCGAGCTGGTCGGCGTTGTCGCTGATCGACAGGCGGCGGTTGTAGGCCAGCTCGCCAAGGAAGGACGCGCCTTCCCACAGGGCGCTGGCGCCGAACACGCTGATCGCCGACATGTTGAGGTGCATCGTCTTGCCGACCGGATAAGCCGCGCGGCTCTTGCCGTTGGAGTCGGCATTGGTGATGACGGCGTTGCCGGAGGCCACCAGCGGCATGTTGTCGCGGAAGGACAGCTCGGCCGCCACGTTGGTCTCGCCGACCAGCGTGCTGACGCTGGCGCCGACGGTGCGGATGTTCTCGCCAAAAACCATCACATAGTCGCCGACACTGCCGGGCCGCACATTGACACCGGGGCGCGCGTAGAACTGGGGCAGCTTGTCGTGGAACTGGGCAGCGTAAAAACCGTACTCGGCATCGCCCGACTTGAACTTGATCTGGAAGCCGCCCTGCCCGGAGTTGCGCGGCTCGATGTCCTGGCTGCGGTAAAGCACCGCGCCGGGGCCGAGGATCAGGGACTCACCCCCTACGTCCACGAAGTCGGCGAAGCTGAAGTAGCTGCCCGCCGCCGGCAGGCGCGTTTTGCGCCATTCGAGCTGGTAGTAGGCACCGATCGATACGGTCGGGCTGAGCTGGACCTGGGTGGACAGCTGGCCGACCGGACGGGCGATTTCCTTGAACTGGGAGTTGGGGACCGACAGGGCCTTGATCAGGTCGAGGGGCGTCTGCGCGCCGGCGATGCCGTTATTGCCGAAGAACAGGCTCTCGCCGTAGAGCTGCGTGAAGCGGCCGCCCTTCACATTGACGTTCATGTCGCCGGGCGCAAAGTTGATGTAGCCGAAGGCATCCATCAGCTCGGCCTTGCGGCCGTGCAGCTGCTCAGTGCCGCGGGTGAACTCGTCGTAGCGGACGGAACGGGAATTGACCAAGGCCCCGCCCAGCGCGCCAGGGTTGTCGTTACCGCGGTTATAGACGTCGTCGTACCAGGCCGCACCGCTGAGGCGGAAGCCGAAGTCCTTCTTGTAACGCATCTCCAGTTCCGACAGCAGGTCGAAGCGATTGGAGATCAGCCCTTTGCCGAAGTTGAGGTCACCATCGTTGGTGTTGGCCTGCGGGCCGATGGAGTTGTCGGCCACCGACGGGTTGGCGTTGCGCACGCGGAAGGCGGCGCTGTACTTGACGGTGTTGTCCCAGCTCAGGGCGACGTCCGGGTTGCCGGTGTCGAAGGCCACCGCCACCGCCCCGCCGCTGCCCAACAGCGTGAGCGCCAGCACCGTGGCGAGGTGCAGCCTGGCTTGGCGCAGGCGAAACGGGGCCGCGTCGGCGGTCCGGAAAGGACGCTTGTTCATGTCTTCCTCCTCATGCGTGATGTGTCTTGCGTCTGCTTGCCCGTCTGATGGCGAAGGCCGCGGGCCTGGATCGCAGCGGGTTGATGCGCAAGTTATCGAGCGGGAGGATTACCGTCCAATACCATTATTTCCCCTTCTCGATACCCTACAGGTATCATCGGCAGGGCATGCCGGCCGGCACATGACAAAGGAGAATCGAAACGTGGATCTACGTCACCTGCGCTACTTTGTCGCCGTGGCCGAGGAGGAGAACATCGGGCGCGCCGCGGCGCGGCTGCACATCTCGCAACCGCCACTGACGCGCCAGATCCAGCAGCTGGAGGAGGAACTGGGCGTCACGCTATTCACCCGCACGCCGCGCGGCATGGAGCTGACCCAGGCGGGAGAGCTGTTCCTGGAGGAAGCGCGCAACATCCGGGCGCTGGTGGAACAGGCCACCGAGCGCACCCAGCGCGCTGGCCAGGGCAAGCTCGGGCGGCTGGACGTGGGGATCTTCGGATCGGCGATCCTGGACGCGATCCCCAAGCTGCTGCTGGCTTTCCGCAACCGCTATCCGGACGTGAAGGTCGTGCTGCACACGATGACCAAGGCCGAGCAGATCGAGGCCCTGCGCCAGCGCCGCATCTCGGTGGGCTTCAACCGCATGCTGTCGCCGCTGGCCGACCTGGAGATCAAGCAGGTCACCACCGAAGCCCTGCTGCTGGCCGTTCCGGCCGAACATCCACTGGCCGCCCAGCCGGTGATCCGCTTCGCCGAGTTGCAGGACCACCCGATGGTGCTATTCCCGACCGGTGCGCGGCCGAGCTTCATCGACAAGGTGATCGGCTTATGTGCAGACAGCGGCTTCCAGCCGCTGATCTCGCAGGAAGTCGGCGATGCGGTCACCGGCGTGGCGCTGGTGGCCGGCGGCTTCGGCGTGTGCCTGGTGCCGGACTCGGCGACCACGCTGCAGTTTCCCGGCGTGGTCTACCGCCGGATCACCGACACGCCGCCGAATTTTTACGTGGACCTCAGCTGCATCTACCGCAAGGACGACCAGTCGCCGATCCTGGCGGCCTTCCTCGATACCGCGGAGCGCTACCGGGAAGAGACGACCTGAAACCGCTTACTGGATGATGAAGGACGTGAACAGCGCGTGCTTGACCGGGCCTTCCGCCGGCTTGCGGCGCCCCTGCTTGTCGATCCTGCCCGGAGTGCCGATGGTGGAGTTCACGGCATCCTTGACCTCTTCGACGAGGTCTTCGCGAGCCTCGGTCGTCTTCAGCTCCGCCCCCGAATGGGAGCCGAGCAGTAGCAGGATCTTGTGGCGAATGATCGGCATGTAGGCGGTGACGACCGACCCCATCGACGGATCGCTGAGGCGGAGGGTGATCGCGATCTGGATGAAATGGCTTTCCCCGCCAGGATCCGACGCCAGATTGGTGGTGATCACCTCCAGCGCCACGAACTCACCGCCCCCTCCCTCTCCTCCACCATGTTCGTTGGCGAACGCCGGCACTGCAGTTCCCGATATGAACACACACAGCAGCAAAGCTTGAAGGATCGCACGGACGCTCAGCATGGACGGAAGCCTCTTCGGTCGGTACATAGCAAAAACGCCCCTTCCGGGGCGTTTTCTGAATTTGGCGGAGAGGGCGGGATTCGAACCCGCGTCAGGGTATTACCCTGAACACGCTTTCCAGGCGTGCGACTTAAACCGCTCATCCACCTCTCCTAAGTGGAGGCGGCACTATATATTAGATTTCAAAAAAGTCAAAGCCTTTTTTGAAATCTTCTTGATCAACCCTCCCCGTCCGGCAATCGCACGAAGTCCACCAAGGCCTGCACCTCCGCCGACGGCGGCGGTGTCAGCAGACTGACGACAGCGGTGACAATGAACCCCACAGGCACGCCAAAAACCCCGCAGGAGATCGGATTGATGTCGAACCAGGCCGCATCCATGCTGCCGCCGAAGAAGGTGTGAGTACGCGCGATGTAGAACAGCGTCACGCCCAGCCCGGCCACCATGCCGGCCACCGCCCCCCACTTGTTGGCACGCTTCCAGAAGATGCCCAACACCAGCGCCGGGAAAAAGGCCGACGCGGCAATCGAGAAGGCCAGGCCGACCATGAACAGGATGCTGTCCGGCCGCATCGACGCCACCCATGCAGCGACCACCGCCACCACCAGCAGCTGCGACTTGGTGATCACCAGGCGGCGCTGGGTGGACGCGTGGGGATTGACCATCTGGTAGTACAGATCGTGGGACAGGGCGTGGGAGATCGTCAGCAGCAGCCCATCGGCCGTGGACAGCGCCGCAGCGAGCCCGCCCGCCGCCACCAGGCCCGACACCACGTAAGGCAGGCCGGCGATCTCGGGCACCAGCAGCAGGATCGCATCGCTGTTGATGGACAGCTCGGCCAGTTGCAGGATGCCGTCGCCGTTGATGTCCTCCACCCGCACCAGGCCCGTGCGTGCCCACGATGCCACCCAATGGGGCAAGGTCGCGATACTGGATCCGACCAGGTTGCTGTAGACCTCCCACTTCGCCAGGACCGCGTAGGCCGGTGCCGTCAGGTACAGCAGGGAGATGAAGAACAGCGACCAGAATACCGAATGGCGCGCCTCACGGACCGTCGGCGTAGTGTAGTAGCGGGTCAGGATGTGGGGCAGCGCCGCCGTACCCACCATCAGAACAAAAGCCAGCGCAAGAAAATTGTTGCGTGCACTGGCCTTGCTTTGTGCATCGTTGCCGGGAAAGGCCTCCGCATGGGCCACCGGATTGACTGATCTCGCAAGGCTGTCCTGGCGGACTTTCTCCCACTTCAGGCGCGCCTCCTCGGGCGAGTGCGGCAGATCGCGCAGAGCCCGTTCGGCGACGGAGATCTCCCGCGCCGACGCACCGCTGGTGCGCAGCTCATTCACGCGCTGGACCTGGGTGATGCGCTCGGTTACCAGCGACTCCGGAAGATCGGCGATCTTCCGCGCGTACTCGTCGGCCCGTGCCCGGTACTGGGCATGCACGGCGTTCTCCCGCGGCTCGGAGAACAGCTCGAGTTCCTTGACACCCAGCTCCTGCAGCACCCGGCCATACACCGCCTGGGGCACCGGCACGCCGGTGATCTTGTAGGACAGGATGGTCACCGGCACCAGGTAGGCGACGATCAGGATCACGTACTGGGCGACCTGGGTCCAGGTCACCGCCTTCATGCCGCCAAGGAAGGAGCACACCAGCACGCCGGCCAGGCCGACGAACACGCCGATCTCGAACTCGATGCCGATGAAACGGCTGGTGATGAGGCCGACGCCGTAGATCTGCGCGACGACATACACGAAGCTAGCCAGCACGCCGGCAAACACGCCGACGACCCGTGCGAAATGCCCCTCGTAGCGAGCACCAAGGAAATCCGGGATGGTGAACTGACCGAACTTGCGCAGGTACGGCGCCAGCAGGATCGCCACCAGCACATAGCCTCCAGTCCACCCGACCACGAAGGCCAAACCTTCGAAACCGGCGTAATACAGGGTGCCCGCCAGGCCGATGAAGGACGCGGCGCTCATCCAGTCCGCCGCTGTAGCCATACCGTTGAACACCGCCGGCACGCGCCGGCCGGCGACGTAGTATTCCGACACATCGGACGTGCGGCTCATCACGCCGATCGACGCATAGATGGCGATCGTCGCGAACAGGAAGATCTGCCCGATCCAGTGGGGCGTCAGCCCGAAACGCTCCCCCACCGCCAGCAAGCCGACGAAGGCCACGAAACCGAGGGAATAGAGCAGGTAATAACGACGCAGGCGGCGGGAAAAAGCAACAAGGGATGTCATCCGGCAGAGGCCTCAGCGATCGTCGCGCACGCCGAACCGGCGATCGAGCCGGTCCATCCACTGCGCATAGAACCAGACGATCGCCAGGAACACCAGCAAGGCGCCCTGGGCGGCCATATAGAAGCCGAGCGGCCAGCCCATGAAATCGACGGTATTCAGCTCCCCGGCGAACCAGGCCGGCAGGAAACTCACTGCTGCCCACAGCAGCAGCAAGGCGCCGGTGAGGCGCAGCGTGGCCCTCCAGTAGGCCTGCCTTCTCGTGTCGGTATCACTCATGCATCACTCCCTTGTGCGGCGACGGCGTCTGGCTGGCGGGCCCGAACAAGGCCCGAGTATAGCGTCCGGCCGTATGGCTTATAGTTGGTAGCGCAGCGCAAGCAACTGCTGCAGGCGACGCCCCTGACGGAAAGACTCCTTCAGGCGTGCTCGCTCCATCTCGTTGAGCTCGGCCGGCGCTACCTGATTCGGTGGACGGGTTGCCGCCCGCTGGCGACGCAAGCGCAACAGCTGGATGAAGTCGAAGGCCTCCACGAAGGCCTCCACATCCCGTGGCGCCCAGCCCAGCGCGGTCCCCGTTGCGCGCAGGCGCCCGACCGTCGAGGTATCGCCGACCCGCAGGGACAAGGCGAGGATGCGCGCGGCATCAACGAAGGGCCGGCTGCCATCGCGCTTCAGATCGAGCAGGCCGCTGCGGCGATCAACGACAAAATCCCGGAGACGGCCGAGAGGTAGCCCGCCGCTCAGGGCGTTGGTGGCCATGAAGCGCAGGAACAGTCCATTATCGGCGGCGCCCTCCAGCAACCAGCGCATCAGGCCGGATGCCAGCGCGGCGTCGCCGGCCAGCGCGCGCAGATCGAAGAAGATCGTGCCATTGAGCAGGCTCTCGGGGCTGGCTGCACGCACCCACTCGGCGAACTGCCCCCGCCATTCGTCCACCGACAGGCACCAGCGCGGGTTGCCGGCCATGATTTCGCCCCGGCACAAAGGATAGCCGCAGGCATCGAGCAGCCCATTGATGCGCTGTGCAAATGGCAGAAAACGACCACGCAGCGCATCGGTGTCGTCCCGCCCTTCCGGTAGGAAGACCAGACCGTTGTCCTGATCCGTGGACAGCGTCTGCTCAAGCCGCCCTTCCGAACCGAAACCCAGCCAGCACCAGCGTACAGGCGGTAGCTCAAACTCGCCCTCGGTCAGTTCGATGGCCTTCTGTACGATCAGATCGTTGAGGATTGAGATCCACTCCCCCAACTGCTGCGCCCCCTCGCCCATATCGACGCGCCCGGCGGCCTCCGCGCGCAAGCGCTGGGCCGCCTCCGCGAGGGCCTCGGGGCCGTCGACGGCGTGGATCGTCTCGATCAGGTCATCGGTTACCCGCCGCCCGCGCGCATAGAGGTCACCGCTGCACAGCACACCGGCAAAACGCCCCTCGTCATCCACCACCACCAGGTGCCGCAGGCCATGGCGCGCGAGGGTCAGCCGGGCCTGATGCATGCTGGCGTCGAGCGGCAGCGCGACCACGCCGCCCGTCATGACGCCCGCCACCGCCTCGTCGAGGTCACCGGCCGGCAGCGCCACCCGCTGCAGCGCATCGCGTTGGGTCAGGATGCCCAGCGGCAGGCCGCGCAGTGGATCGGTCACCACCACAGTACCGACGCGCTCAGCGCACATACGGCCGAGGGCATCGCGGACACTGGTCTCGGGCGATACCGCCACCGGCACGCGGCGCAGAAGGGCCGCCAGGCTGTCGGTACGCACGTCCGTCACAGCCCCGGACATCTCCATGGCCTCAGTACTTGACCCGCGCGTAATAGGTCTTCTCGGACGCACGGCGGGCTTCGCCGAGGGTCCGGATGCCCATTTCCGCCAGCAGCGGAATCATGCGCAGGAACACTTCGCCGGTGACGATCGCATCACCCAGCGCAGTGTGCCGCCCCATCACGCTGACCCCCATGCGCTCGGAGATCGCCTCGAGGCGGTGGGACTCCTGGGACGGGTGCAGCACCGCCGACAACAGCAGCGTATCGAGCACCGGCTGCGCAAAGCGGATACCGGTGCTGACTTCCTTCAATTGCAGGAAGCGCATGTCGAAGGCCGCGTTGTGGGCCACCAGCACCGTATCCTCGGCGAAGGCATGGAAGGCCGGCAGCACCTTGCCCATCGTCGGCTGGCCGACAAGCATGTCCGGCGTGATGCCGTGGATCCGGGTCGACGCCTCCGGCAGTTCGCGCTGTGGGTCCACCAGCTGGTCGAAGGATTCCGACTTGCGCAGCTTGCCATTGACGATTCGGGTCGCGCCGATCTGGATGATCTCGTCGCCTTCCGAAGGATTGAGCCCGGTGGTCTCCGTGTCGAAGACCGTGAAAGTCAGTTCCGACAGCCGGCAGTCATCCAACTCGTGGCTCGCCGGCGTCTGCTTGAACAGGTCGAAATCATAGTATTCGGGCCGGCTGTCGCCCTTCAGGTAGGCCGCGGCCTCTAGTTGCTCCTGGGGGATCGCCGACGGCAGCAGCAGGCGGAAGAAGGCGCGGTGCTGGGTCTTCTCCCGCTGCAGCCAGATCTCGCCGTCGTGGCGCTCGATGACGTCGCGCACCGTCAGCGGCGAGCTCTCGCCGGCGAAGGTCATCGGTTCCAGCTCCCAGGCCATCACCGTCTCGGTGCTCATCGCCTGGCCGGACCAGATCAGGTCCAGATGGGCGAGGCGCCCGGCGGCGCTGAGGCGGAAACGCACCTCGCGCACCTCGAACTCGTCGGACAGGCGGCTGGCCAGGTAGCCGATGGCCTGCAGCAGCGAGAAGCTGTCCACCTTCACCCACACCTGCGGGTCCACATCCTCCAGCTTGGTCGGCAGCCCCAGCTTCTTCTCGATGCGCCGCTGGGCCGCAGCGATCAGATCGGCCCCCAGCATCTCGTCGAGGGGCCAGCGGGTCTTGAGGGAGTCGGCGAAGGCATTGGCCGTCTCGTCGAGGCGCATGCTCATGCCCTGCACCTCGTCGCGGATCACTTTCAGGAAGCGGTCCTTCAGTTCGGCGTCTAGGTCCGGATATTCCAGCATCTCCGCCGCCGCCCGCAGGTTGGCCAGCGCCGAGCGGCTGCCCTCGGTGAGGGTATGCAGCATCTGGTCGCGGCGGGTTTCCACCTCGAAGTTGCGCGTGATGTTGTCGAGCATCAGCACGAAGCCCGAAACGGTCGGCTCGCCCTCCACCTCCCCGCTGCCCAGCACCGGCGCCATCTGCACGCGCAGCAGCTGACCGGCGCGGGTGGTGGTCACGAAATTCGCCACCGGCTGGGCGCTGCGCTGGCGGATGCGCTCCTGCACGCTTTCAAGGGCGTGGGCGATCAGGCTGCGCTCGAAGACCATGTAGATCGAGCGGCCGAGCCCGATGATCTCCCCGCCCCCCGCCGCCGTCGGGGTGTCCGACATGGCCTTGAACTGCAGGCGAGCACGGTTGTTGTAGAGCAGGATGCGGCCGTCGAGATTGCAGACGACGACGCTCTGGTTGAGCTCGGACATCAGCGCCGCCAGCCGGTTGCGCTCCTCCTCCACCGAGCGACGGGCCTCGACGATGCGCGCTTCGACGTCCTCCTGCAGGCTACGCCGCTGGTCCGCCAGTTGATTGACCGACTCGGCGATACGCTGCAGCTCCGGCGAACCCATCGGCTTGACGCGGCGGGCTGGATCGGTGCCGACGATCAACCCGACTTCGTCGGCCAGCTTGGCCGGCACCACGAAGGCCTCCTCGGCGAAGGACTTCATCAGCGCAGCAGCAGCCCCGGCACCCACCAGCCCGATCATGATCAGCAGGCCGATGCGGGGGTTGAGGATGGGCTCCAGCACTTCACGCTCGGCGGGCGCGAGATCGCGCCACAGGGCGACGCCGGTCACCGCAAGAACGCCCACGACCAATGCGCAGGCGGCCAGGATCACCAGCCCCTGCCTGGATTTGACACTCACGATGGAACCTCCCGAACGACGCGCCTTGTCCCCTTCGACGGGGCTCAAGCCGGGAGCTCCAGCAGGGCCTTGACCTTGGTCACCAGTTCCCGCGTGGAGAACGGCTTGGTCATGTAGGCATCGGCGCCCATCGCCAGTCCCTTGGCCACCTCGGTCTCGCGCCCCTTGGCGGTCAGCATCAGGATGCGTGTCCCCTGCAGCGCAGGTTCGGCACGGATTTCCTGGCACACCTCGTAGCCGTTCTTGCGCGGCATCATCACGTCGAGCAGCACCAGGTCGGGCGCTTCGCGGCGCACCAGATCGAGGGCCTCCTGCCCGTCACTGGCGATGCACACCGTGAAGCCTTCGCGCTTCATCAGAAATTCCAGAGAAATGACGATGTTCTGTTCGTCATCGGCAATCAGTATTTTTTTAGTCATCTATCCCCTCCCTCTTCGTCGTCCCGGCTGGAAGCGCAGACGCGCGGCTCCGGCCGGGTGCGAGCCTTTGTAGTTTATCTTGCCTCATCTTTCGTTTCTGTTGATTTGCCGCAAGGCAACAGAAACGAGAAACATGCGCCCGCCCCCAGCGAACTCTCAACCCATAACCGGCCGCCGTAGTGCTCGACGATCTGTCGGCTGATCGGCAGACCAAGGCCGGTTCCCTGGGGCTTGTCCGTCATCGCGTCTCCTCCCTGACGGAACTTCTCAAAAACGATGGCCTGTTCTTCGAGACTCAGCCCCGGCCCATTGTCGCGCACATCGACACGCAAGCCTTCTGCCGTCTCGCATAGCACGACGGCTACCCGTCCCTTGCCCTGCAATACGAACTTCACCGCATTGGACAGCAGGTTGAGCACAACCTGCACGAGACGATCCCTGTCCGCCAGCAGGAGCGGCACCCGGACAGGCAGTTGCACTTCGAGTTCGACCTTCTTGTCCTTGAACAGCTGGCTGGTGGCAGCGACAGCCTGCTTGACGACGTCGACCAGATTGACCTCTCCGTTGTGCCATTCGGCGTGACCGGACTCCAGCTTGGCCATGTCGAGAACCTGATTCACCAGACGCGTCAGGCGTTCGGTCTCGCTCACGATGATGCCCAGGAAACGGGTCCGGTCGGCCACGTCGATGTCGGGATCTTCCAGCAGCATCTCGGAAAAGGCCCGGATCGAGGTCAGCGGCGTGCGCAGCTCATGGGTTACCGACGACATGAAATCGTCCTTCAGGCGGTCCACTTCCTTGAGACGTTCGTTGGCGGCGCGCAGCTCACGCGTAGCGGCCTCGAGCTCCTGCGACTTCTGCTCGAGCCGATGGGAATAAGCCAGGATCTGGGATGCTTCGTCGAGGATGTCCATCACCTCGTCGAGACCCAGCGGTTCCTCCTGAACGACCGAAGCCACCATGACCCGTGCCGATGCGCTGCCGATGGCCCCTGCCAGCGTGGTTTCGGCAAAGTGCACCAGCCCCGCGTCCGCCTGCAGAGCCTCCACTCCGGCAACTCCGCGACTCTCCGCGTAGTCCGCGAAAACCTTGTAGGCACGCTCCCGTCCGATGAAGCGCCCGATCAGCGGCAGCAGGTCATCAACCTGCGCACGACCTCGCCAGAACGCCTCACCGTCGGGCCTGGACTGCTTGAAGACGTCCACGAACAATGTGGCCTGCCCCGCTTCCACCGCATTCGGACGCCGCCGCAGGGAAACCCAGGCATAGGCGCCGATATTGGCGAGCAAGCTCCAGTACAGGCTATGGGCGATCGGATCGATGCCCTGCAAGCCGAACAGTTCCTGCGGACGCAGATCCTCGATGCCGAACAATCCGGTGTGCAGGAAATCGGCCGGCAGCCAGCCCGATTTGGCAAAGGACGGCAGCAACAACGTATACAGCCACACCGCAAAACCGCAGGACAGCCCCGCCAGCGCCCCGTCCCGGGTGGCCCCCCGCCAGTACATGCCGCCCAGCATGGCCGGCGCAAACTGGGCCACCGCGGCAAAACTGATCAGTCCGATGCTCACCAGCGCATGAGCCTCACCGGCAAAGCGGAAATACAGATAGCCCAACAGCAGGATCAGCACGATCGCCAGGCGCCGGATTCCCAGCAGGAAGCCGGACAAATCCCCCTCCCCTTGCAGCGGCAACCAGCGATAGCGCAGCAGAAAGGGCATCACCAGGTCGTTGCAGACCATCGTCGACAACGCGATTGTCTCGACGATCACCATACCGGTCGCCGCCGACAGGCCGCCGATGAAGACCAGCAACGCCAGCCAGCCATCCCCGAAGGACATCGGCAAGGTGAGCACGAAGGTGTCGGCATCCACGTCCTGTCCCGCGAAATGCATCAGCCCGCCCAGCGCGATGGGCAGCACGAAGATGTTGATCAGCAGCAGGTACAGCGGGAATTGCCAGATCGCCCGGCGCAGGTGGTTTTCATTGACGTTCTCGACCACGCCCACCTGAAACTGCCGCGGCAGGAACATCAGCGCCAGCATGGACAGGAGCGTCATCGCAAACCAGCTGCCATAGCTGTTGCCGCTGGCCCCCATGGTCATCAGGCGTTCCAGTTCGGGATAGTCGGCTGCCCGGGAAAACAGATCGTCAAAACCGTCGAAGATCCAGAAAGTGACGTAAGCCCCAACGGCCAGGAAGATCAGCAACTTGACCAGGGATTCAAAGGCCACCGCAGCCACCATGCCTTCGTGGCGCTCGGTGGCATCCAGGTGACGGGTACCGAAGAGGATCGTGAAGGCGGCCATGATCAGCGCGATGTACAGCGTCGTGTCCGTCAGCCACGGCAGGTTTGCCGTCTTCGCCGGCATGACGATCGCCGGATACTGCATGAGGATCGCAAAGCTGGTCGACACCGCCTTCAACTGCAGCGCGATGTAGGGGATCACGCCGAGCACAGCGATGACCGTCACCAAGCCACCGAGCAGTTGGCTCTTGCCGTAGCGGGACGCAATGAAGTCGGCGATGGACGTGATCCGCAATGTCTTGCTGATTCGCACCATCTTCAGCATCACGAACCACCACAGTCCGACGACCAGGGTCGGTCCCAAGAAGATCGGCACGAAGCCGAGCCCCGACGAGGCGGCCCGCCCGACGCTGCCGTAGTATGTCCAGGTCGTGCAATACACCGCCAGGGACAGGGCGTAAATGGACGGATTGGCAATGATCGAACGCCCGGCGTCAGCACGCTTGTCCCCCGCATAGGCCACCGCGAACAACAGCAGCAGGTACAAGAAGGACACGACGACGATCATGGTGCCAGTCATGGCGTCTCCCCCACGACAAACAAGCCTGGCGCGTACATCGACGTTTGTCCGGCTAACGTTCAATGATCCAGGCCATCAGCGCAATGAGCGCGGCCCAGATCCCGAACACATAAAGGTAGAGGACGGGAATACCCTCCAGACTGGCTCGCATATCGAAAATGGCCAGTATCGGGTAATTGATCGCCATGCAGCCGAAAAGGAATAGCGCCACCAGGCGCTGCGCGGTCAACGTCGCCTTGATCATCTCCCCTCCCCGATGCTGCCGTTGTGCTTGTGATCGTTTTATAAACCGAAACACCAGGCTTGGCGAGCGTTTCGGGCCGCATCGCGGCACGGCGCGATGCGGCCCCGGCGGCGACCGGCACAGTCCCGCACACATGAAACCAATGGACGAAAAAAAGGCGCGATGAACGCGCCTTTTTCTCCCCCTCAACCCCCGGTCGAACAGCACCGGGTTCCTCCCCTGTTTTTCTTCGACCAGTCCGCGGTCTCCATGTATTTAGTTTTGCGACAGCCTGTGGGCCACCTGTTGCGGACTGCCCGGCCTCGCGGCCGGGGATGTCGTGCCCAGCAATCGCCGGGCCTGAAATTACTTGAGTTGCTCGAGGATCGCCGGGTTCTCCAGCGTCGAGGTGTCCTGGGTGATTTCCTCGCCCTTGGCCAACTGGCGGAGCAGACGGCGCATGATCTTGCCGGAGCGGGTCTTCGGCAGGTTCTCACCGAAGCGGATATCCTTCGGCTTGGCGATCGGGCCGATTTCCTGGCCAACCCAGTTCTGCAGTTCCTTGACCACCTTGGCAGCTTCGTCGCCGGTCGGGCGGGCCCCCTTGAGCACCACGAAGGCCACGATGGCTTCGCCGGTCAGATCGTCCGGACGGCCAACCACTGCAGCTTCGGCCACCTTCTCGTGGGCCACCAGGGCGGATTCGATTTCCATCGTGCCCATGCGGTGACCGGAGACGTTCAGCACGTCGTCGATACGGCCGGTGATGGTGAAGTAGCCGGTGTCCTTGTCGCGGATCGCGCCGTCGCCCGCCAGGTACAGCTTGCCCTGGAAGTCAGCCGGATAGTAGGACTTCACGAAACGGTCCGGATCGCCCCAGATGGTGCGGATCATGGACGGCCACGGACGCTTGACGACCAGGATGCCGCCTTGGCCCCAAGGCACTTCGGTACCGGTCTCATCGACCACCGCGGCCTGGATGCCCGGGAAGGGCAGCGTGCAGGAACCGGGGATCAACGGGGTGGCGCCGGGCAGCGGGGTGATCATGTGGCCGCCGGTTTCGGTCTGCCAGAAGGTATCGACGATCGGGCAGCGGCTGCCACCGACGTTCTCGTAGTACCACTCCCAGGCGGCGGGGTTGATCGGCTCGCCGACGGAACCCAACAGGCGCAGGCTGGACAGGTCGTAGTTCTTGGGATGCACGGCCGGGGTGTTGTCCGCAGCCTTGATCAGGGAGCGGATGGCGGTCGGCGCGGTGTAGAAGACGCTGACCTTGTGGTCCTGGATCATCTTCCAGAAGCGGCCGGCATCCGGGTAGGTCGGAACGCCTTCGAAGACGACTTCGGTAGCGCCGCAGGCCAGAGGGCCGTAAGTGATGTAGGTGTGACCGGTGACCCAGCCGATATCCGCCGTGCACCAGAAGACATCGTTCGGCTTGATGTCGAAGGTGTACTTCATGGTCAGGATGGCGTGCAGCAGATAGCCGCCGGTGGAGTGCTGGACGCCCTTCGGCTTGCCAGTGGAGCCGGAGGTGTAGAGCAGGAACAGCGGGTGTTCAGCTTCGACCCATTCCGGTTCGCAGACGTCGGACTGCAGGGCGAGCAGGTCATCGGCCCAGATGTCGCGACCGGCGACCATGGCGGTTTCGCCGCCGGTACGCTTCACGACCAGTACGCTCTTGATGGTCGGGCAGCCGCTGGCCAGCGCTTCGTCGGCGATGGACTTGAGCGGAAGGGCCTTGCCACCACGGTTCTGGCCGTCGGAGGTGATCAGCAACACGGCGCCGGCATCGTTGATGCGGTCGGCCAGGGACTGGGCGGAGAAGCCACCGAAGACGATGGAGTGGGTGGCGCCGATACGGGCGCAGGCCTGCATGGCGACGACGCCCTCGATGGACATCGGCAGGTAGATGACGACACGGTCACCCTTTTTGACGCCCTGGCTCTTCAGCGCATTGGCGAACTTGCTGACGCGGCCCAGCAGGTCGGAGTAGGTGACCTTGGTGATGTCGCCCTTATCGCCTTCGAAGATCAGCGCGACCTTGTCGCCGAGACCGTTCTTGACCTGACGGTCGAGGCAGTTGTAGGAGACGTTCAGCTTGCCGTCGGCAAACCACTTGAAGAACGGAGCCTGGCTCTCGTCGAGAACCTGGGTGAAGGGAGTCTGCCATTCGATCAGCTCCTTGGCGCGCTTGCCCCAGAAGCCCTCGTAGTCCTGCTCGGCCTCGGCGCACAGCGCCTTGTACGCTTCCATGCCCGACACGGCAGCGTTCTTTACCACCTCTTCGGACGGATAGTAGAACTTCTGGGTGGTTTCGCTCGTCATTTTTTCACCTCTCCTCGTGTTATTGAGTGTGCAACTTAGCTTGCGATAAAACCTTGGCTGGGTGGGGAGCAAGACCGTTGGGCTGCGCCTGCTTCTAATGGCTTTTTCTGGCGGGCCGATCCTGGTTCCGGGCGCCATTAGAAGTTATCAATCTTACACATGACTTACACCCGCTCCGGCCCGAGTTGGCACGGCCACCGCCCATTCAGCGCCCTCCTCCCGCAACAAATGCTTCAGACCCGCGCCCCCATTTGCAACAAAATACTTTTGTCATAAACTCGAACGACATAAATTATCAGCCCTGCAACCATGCCGTGTCGTTCCAGCCCGTTCCTGGCGTTCGCCCTGCTCCTCGCCGCCTGCACTTCCGTTCCACCGGAACAACACGCCGGCACACACATCGGTGCAGCCAGCCTGGGGCAACCCCGCGACGCAACTGCGGCACCGCCCATACCGGCCGTATCACCACCACGGCCCCAACGACAGGAGACCTACTCGGTCGTCGTCACCAACGTACGGGTCCAGGATCTGCTGTTCGCCCTCGCGCGGGATGCCCGCATCAACATCGACATTCACCCGGGACTGAACGGAACGGTCACCCTCAACGCGATCAACCAGACACTGCCACAGCTGCTCACCCGCATCGCCAAACAGGTGGACATGCGCTTCGAACTCGATGACCAGACCCTGCTGGTGATGCCCGACGCTCCCTACCTGCACCACTACCGCCTCGACTACGTCAATCTCAGCCGCACGGTTTCCGGCACCGTCTCCACCAACACCCAGATCGCCACCAGCGCCAGCGGCGTCGCCCAGGCTGGCGGCACCGCCACGCCCGGCCCCGCGCTCGTCGGTGGCGGCAACGTCTCAGCCACACGCATCGAGAACACCTCCCGCAACCAGTTCTGGGAGTCTGTCGAGAAGAACATCCGCGATCTGTTGCACGAGACCGACAAGGTCCTGCCACCAGGCTCGAGCGACACCCTGATCGAAAACACCGAGACGAGCACCACTACCGGAGCCGCCGCGGCAAGCCCCCCACCCGTCTCCCGCACACGGAACACAGCGACACAGCCATCACGCAACAGTGTGCGCATCAACGCCACTCCGGGACCGGCGGCAACGCAGAACAGCAGTACGACACTGGTCCATAAGACCACCTTTCGCGAGGCCGCTTCGGTGGTTGCCCACCGGGAAAGCGGCATTCTCAGCGTACGGGCCACAGGGCGTCAGCATGAAAAGGTCCGAGAATTCATCGAGCAGGTGATGGGCGCCGCACGCCGGCAGGTGCTCATCGAAGCCACCATCCTGGAGGTCAGCCTGTCGGACACCTTCCGGCAAGGCATCGAATGGAGCCGGATCCTGGCCAGCGGCACCCGCTTCGGCATCACCGGCCCGAACCTGGGCAGCAGTGCCGGCAATACAGTCACGCCCTTCAGCGCCGCCTACTCGAGCGCGGGCGGCGTCGATGCGGCGGTCAAGCTCCTCGAAGGCTTCGGGACCGTCAAGGTGCTGTCGAGCCCCAAGCTGTCGGTCCTGAACAACCAGACCGCAGCACTGAAAGTCGTCGAGGAATACGTCTATTTCAACGTAAAGGCCGATACCACGCAGACCACCAACGCCGGTGCGCTGACCACCGTCAGCACGACGCCCCAGGCGGTGTCCGTCGGCCTCGTGATGACCGTCACCGCCCAGGTCAGCGAAAGCGGCGAAGTCATCCTCAACGTCCGCCCGACGATTTCCAGCATTTCCGATTTCCGGCGTGACCCGAACCCCAACATCCCGACCGGCATCGCCAACCTGGTCCCGCAGATCAGGACCCGCGAGATCGAGTCCGTCCTGCGCGTCGCCAACGGCGAAACCGCCATTCTCGGCGGCCTGATGGAAGACCGCATCGACTACAAGACCGGCCGGGTGCCGCTGATCGGCAACGTCCCCCTGCTGGGCGAGCTGTTCACCAACCGGGACAACGGCATCCAGAAGACCGAACTGGTGATCTTTCTGCGGCCGGTCGTCATGCGCGGCCCCGACGTCGTTGCCACCACCGGACACCTGCGACGCCTGCTCCCCGACGAGAACTTCCTCAGGGAGTCGCCCCGTCCCGGCGAACGCAACTTTCCATCCGAAGTTACTGGGCCGGCAACGCAACCATGAGCCGCACACGATGAAACCGGACGCCATTTCACGGCCCATCGGGGCGACGCTCGTCCAACTCGGCCTGATCAGCCAGGACCAGCTCCAGATCGCACTGCACGAACAGCGCCGTGACAGCGGCCTCCTCGGCCAGCACCTCGTGCGCCTCGGCTTTCTGTCCGAGGCCGTGTTGCGCGATGCTCTGGCCGACGCACTGGAACAGACCAGCGTCGACCTGAGCACCCAGATCCCGGACGGAGAAGCCCTGGCCCTGATCCCCCACACGCTGGCCAGCCGCTTCAAGCTGATGCCCCTCAGCTATGACGCGGCCCGTCGCCACCTGCTCATCGCCACCGGCAACAGCAACGATATGTCCACGCATGATCCGTTGCTCGGCATCCTTCCCCCTGGCACGACCATTGAGACGCGCCTCGCCGGCGAATCGGAAATCGCCCGTGCCATCGACCAGTTCTACGGCCACACCCTGTCCATCGACGGCATCCTGCACGAGATCGAGACCGGCACCCGGGACGAGCGCAGCCGGAGCAACAGCCGCGGGGAGTACGCCCAGCCGGTGGTAAGGCTCGTCGACTCCCTGCTGACCGACGCTGTCAAGCGCGGTGCGTCGGACATTCATTTCGAACCCGAAGCCGGTTTCCTGCGCATCCGTTATCGCCTGGACGGCCTGTTGAGGCAGATCCGCGCCCTGCACAAATCCCACTGGCCCGCCATGGCTGTCCGCCTGAAAGTGATGGCCGGCCTCAACATCGCCGAAACCCGTGCGCCCCAGGACGGGCGCATCTCCCTGCAGGTCAGCGGACGCCCGGTGGACTTTCGCGTCGCCAGCCAACCCACCATCCACGGCGAGAACATCGTGCTGCGCGTCCTCGACCGCCAAAAAGGCATTGTCAGCCTGGATGAACTGGGGCTGGCACCAGCCGCCTTCGAGCAGCTGAAGCTGATGATCTCTCGCCCCGAGGGACTGATCCTTGTCACCGGGCCGACCGGCAGCGGCAAGACCACCACGCTGTATTCGATCCTCAATCACCTCAACACCGAGCACGTCAACATCATGACGCTGGAGGATCCGGTCGAGTACCCACTGGCGATGATCCGTCAGACCGCCGTTGCCGACGCAGCCCGGCTGGACTTTGCCAATGGTGTGCGCTCCATGCTGCGCCAGGATCCGGACGTGATCCTGGTCGGCGAGATCCGTGATGCCGACACCGCGCGCATGGCCCTGCAGGCAGCCATGACCGGCCACCAGGTCTATTCGACGCTGCACACCAACTCGGCGGTCGGCGCGATCCCACGCTTGCTGGATATCGGCATCCTGCCGGACATTCTGGCCGGCAGCCTGATCGGCATCGTCGCCCAGCGGCTCGTGCGGCGCCTGTGCCCCGCATGCCGCGAAGCCCATCCCGCCGAAGCACACGAACTACGTATGCTCGGCCTCGTCCCAAGCCTGCCCTACCCCATCCTGTACCGCGCCACCGGCTGCGCCCAGTGCGGCTTCCAGGGTTACCACGGGCGGCTGGCGATCATCGAGTTGCTGCGCATGGATGCCGGCCTGGACGAACTGATCACCCGTCGCGCGTCCGCACGGGAAATCCTCACCATGGCTCGGGAACACGGCTTCGCCAGCCTTGCCGAAGACGGCGCACGACGGGTCCTGGAAGGCAGCACCACACTCGCGGAACTGGCCCGGGTGATCGACCTGAGCCCCCACTCCCTGCCATGATCGATTTCACCTATCGGGCCCTCGATGCAGACGGACGGCGGACCCGAGGCCGCCTGCTGGCCAACGACCTTTCGGATCTCGAACAACGGCTGCGCGAGCTGGGTCTCGAGCTCCTCCACGGCAAGCCGGCCGCAGCCTCCCACACGCTTCGTCGCCAGCCCCTCGTCTCCCGCCGGGAACTGATCAAACTGTGCTTCCATCTGGAGCAATTCCTGCGTGCCGGCGTACCCATCATCGAAAGCCTGACCGACCTGCGGGACGCCATCCACCACCCACCATTCCGGCAGGTCATCGCCGACACGGTACAGGCCATCGAAGGTGGCGCCACCCTGTCGGAAGCCTTTGCCCGCCATCCCCGCGTCTTCGATCCGGTGTTCTGCCACCTGATCCGGGCCGGCGAGTTGTCCGGCCGCCTGCCGGACATCCTCCACACCCTCGCCGACGCCCTCAAGCGCGACGATGAACTGGCTTCCCATTCGCGCCGCCTGGCGATCTACCCGGCCATCGTCACCACAGTCATCCTGGCCGCACTCAGCGTCGCGCTGCTCTACGTCGTACCCGAACTCGCCCGCCTGTTCCACAGCACCGGCCAACCCCTGCCGTGGCAGACCCGCCAGCTCATCCTCCTGTCGGGCCTGCTCTCCGAGTACGGCTGGCTGCTGCTTGGCAGCGTACCGGCCAGCGTTCTGGGCGTGCGGCTGGCGCTGCGCACCCATGCCGGGCTGCGCCTGCGCTTCGACGCCGCACTCCTGCACCTGCCCGTCATCGGCACCATCCTGAACAAGATCATCCTGGCCCGCTTCACCGGCCTGTTCGCCATGATGTACGCATCCGGCATCACCATCATCGACGCCCTGAAGACCGCCGAGGACGTTGTCGGCAACACGGCCCTGCAACGCGGGTTGCAAGAGGTCGGACGGGCCATCGAGGATGGCCGGCAGGTATCGGAGGCGTTCATTGCCGTTGGCCTGTTTCCGCCCCTGGTAACCCGCATGCTGCGGGTCGGAGAAAGCACCGGCGCCATCGACACGGCCCTCGCCAACGTCAGCTACTTCTACGACCGGGACGTCCGCGAAGCGATCCAGCGTCTGGAGGCCAGCATAGAGCCGGTACTGACGCTCGTCCTCGGCGCCCTGCTCCTGGGCGTCATGAGCGCAGTCCTGATGCCGGTGTACGACATCATCACCCACATGCCATTCTGACCATGGCCCGCCCGCCACTCCTTTATCTCACGCCCGACGGCCTGCACTGCTATCGCCTGCGGAGACGAACGACAGAACATGTCGGACAGTTCGCGCCCGACGCTATCGGCCAGGAGGCTTTTTCACAGTGGCTGGAAGAATCCGCGGTGAATACGGCATTCACCCTCCTCGTGGATCTGCCCGATGAGCGCTTCAGGATCGAAACCCTGCCCCATGTCCGCGGCCCTGACCGCAGGCGCTTACGGGAACGTCGGCAGGCGCAGCTATTCCCCGACACACCTTACGTAGCCCACCAGTACCTCGCCCCCGAACCATCGGGGAGGCGAGAGGAGCGCGTCCTGTTCGCTGCCCTGAACCGCCCCTCGGCCATCGATCCCTGGCTCGCCATCCTTGAACGCCATGGCCACCGCCTGAAACGGCTCATTCCCATGCCCTTTCTCGCAGCCACCGCCATCCCCCACCTTCCTGCCACGCCAGGGACATTCCTGCTGGCCCTGCAGACACCCGCCGGTCTTCGAATTTCATGCTTTGATGGTCGCAAGCTCCTGCTCAGCCGATTGCACCCTGTGCCCTCCCACCTCACTCCACCGCTCTCCGAATGGATGGCCGAGGCCCGGGAAGCTCACCGCCACCTACTGAACCAACGTCTCGTCGCCCATGACACGCAATGCACGTGCTATCTGCTGGCACCGCCGCAAGACGATATGAGCCCGGCGCTGGAGTCCGCCATTCCCCACGGCGATCTGCATTTCATCCTGAAGGATCCTGCCCACCTTCTTCCAGGCACGTCCCAATCCGCCTCTCGTGCCGAAGGCTGCCTGCCCATGCTGCTGCAGTTGCTCCACCGGCACTCCCGATTAGTGCAGGCAACTCCCGCCAGATTCCTGCTTACCCACCAGCTTCACCAGATCGGCCTGGCACTCCAGGCCACCGCAGTCGTCATCCTGCTCGCCTGCGCGGCACTTGCCATCGCCAACATGTGGGAAATCCAATCCTTGGAGCAACGGAGCACAGCCGCCAAAGCCCGCGGCGACGCCGCCGAACAAGCCCTGACGACACTGGCGGCGAGCAGTCCGACGCCCCCCCATCGACTGGAGCAGCTCCAGATCACCCTGGAGACACTTCAACATCTGGACACGGCAAGTTCAGGCCCCGAACCTGCCCTGCGCCAGTTGGCCGCCGCCCTGAGCCCGATACCCGACTTCGTGCTACGCAGGATCGACTGGAGCACCAATGGCAATGCGGATCCCACAAAGGGGGCGTCGGCGTCAGGCCAGACGCTGACCCTGGACTTCGCCCTACCCCCTGAAGGGACGCGAGAGCGGACAGGCCATGCGCGGCGCATTCTCACCGCACTCGGCACGATTCCCCACGCCCACCTGCACACAGAACACGTCCCCGTTGAAATGATGACCAGTCAGCCTCTCAGCCCCGCCGTACTCGAGAAAAACGCACAAGCAGCCGGTCTCGTCATCCGTCTGGAATTTCCGGCTCCCAAACCATGAGGTCACTGCCACCACGCTTCCGACCACTCCTGCGCCCCGTGTCGGTTGCAATCCTTCTCGTTGCCACAGGCATGGCCCTACAGGTCGCCACCCTTCAGTGGTACGCCGAAGCCCGGCAGGCAAGCACTGCCGCAGAATCGCGCCTCGCCCAACTCGACGCCCGTTACCAGCAGGTACTGAAGACAAACCGGATGACCGACGACGCACTCGCTTCATGGGCCCGTTACCGACATGGAGAGCTTTCGACGACACCCGACCGGGTGGGCTGGATCGAAAGCATCCAATCCCTGGCGGCACGACCGGGATTGGATGTCACCGACTATGAATTCAGCCCCGATGTCGCTCGGGATGAACGGCAACGGAATGCACCGCCAGCGCTGATCGCTCTGACCCCTCTACGCATCCATGCCACGGTGGACCATGAAGAGAAATTCATCGAGTTGCTGGCAGCCATCCGGAAGACCGGAAAGGCCAGCGTACAACAATGCAGTCTTGCCTCCCCCGACATGGGCGATGTCAAGCCCCGCCAAGCTCAAGGCCTGGACGTCGAATGCCGGTTCATGCTTGTTTCCCTGCGCTCCCAATAAAAACAGGCGAGGCTGAAGACGAGAACCGCGCACCCCGGCTCGCTCCCGCTGGACATCAGGCGCCGCAAGCCTGCAGAATTTTGCCGACGGCTCACAAGCCTCACTTCTTTCCAGGACATGCCGTGATGCCCAAGAAGATCCTGTTGATGGCCCATGACGTCACGCTGGCGCATTTGGGCCGCCCCCTGCAGCTGGCGCACTATCTCCAGGAGGCTGGCCACCAAGTCATCCTGGCGGCCTCTGCGGACTCCGCCCGCTTCCTGCACGATTTCCCCGGCCAAACCCATCTTCTCAAACCCACCGGCAAGGCGAAGTTCATCGACAATCTGGCCAAAGGGCGCCCGGTATTCGATTTCTCCACTCTGCTGCAATACGCGGAAGAAGACGAACAAGTACTGTCAACTTACCGCCCCGATATGGTGATCGGGGACTTCCGGATCACGCTCTCGATCTCGGCACGTCGCCTGCACATTCCTTACGCAACCATCACAAACGCCTACTGGAGCCCGGCCTTCTCGCCACGCTTCGTCGTACCTGACCTGCCAATGGTCAGGTATCTGGGTATAGGCCTTTCCCAACTTCTCTTCGACATCGCACGGCCATTTGCCTTCGCCTATCACTGCCGACCAATGAACGCGCTACGCAGCCATTACGGCCTGCCATCCCTCGGTCACGATCTCCGCAACATCTACACGGATGCGGACCTTGCCCTGTTCAGCGATATTCCCGAAGTGTACGGGCTCGATGCCAACCTGCCCGATGGCGTTTTTCTAGGCCCGATCCAGTGGGCTCCCGACCTACCCTTACCGCCTTGGTGGGATGAGTTGGACGTTGGGCGACCAATCATCTACCTCACCCTGGGCAGCTCTGGTGATGAAAATTCATTACCGGAAATTGTCAGGCAACTAACCAGTACCGACGCACAGATCATGGTTGCCACGGCCGGAGCCAAACACCTGCCCAGCCATCCACATGTATTCAGCGCCGAGTATTTACCTGGAACTCTGGCCGCAAAACGCGCCGATCTCGTGGTCTGCAACGGCGGGAGCCCCACTTCATACCAAGCCATCGCCTGTGGAACCCCCGTCCTCGGCATACCGAGAAACCTGGACCAGTTCCTCAATATGCATTACCTGGAAAAGAACGGGCTGGGGTCCATCATCCGCAACGACGCACTCGTCCGGGGGCAACTTGGCATGCTAGCCAAGCAGATGCTCGCGGCCCCGGAACTGGCATCAAACGCTTCCGCCTTTGCCAGGATCATCAGCCGCTACAACCCCAGAACCCAGCTGTCGTCAGCCATCAGGACACTCATCCCATGACCACGGCCCAGCATCACCTAAGCATCTGCAGGGGGCCCTGAAGTAGTACCGGCCGCTCGGATCAAGCGCGCCGGCACCCCGCCCCAGACCTCATCCTTCCGGATATGGGTACCCTTGGTGACCAGGGAGCAAAATCCAACGACGGCACCATCTTCGATGACCGCCCCGGCCATGATTACGGAACGGCCGCCAATCGTCACATTGTCGCCAATGCACACCCGATGGTGGGCCAGCTTCCCTGCCGCCTGCGCATGGGGAATGATCAGGCAATCGATACCCAACTGGGTTCCGGCGCCAATACTGACCAGATGGGGATCGAAGACAAGTCCTGACGAATACGTCCCCTCTCCTACCTTGCCGCCCAATGCAATCAGGACCAGCCGCGACAGCGGCACGGGAATGATGCACAAGCGCAGGACAGGCAAGAAGACCATCAGCCAGAACATGATGTACACGAGATAACGAAACTCTTCCGCGGACCCAACCGCGAGTTCCCCCTCAGGAAAGGGGAAAAGACTGATATACGCCCGATAGACCACCACAGTCAGAACAAGAAACACGAACACCACCAACAGCGCGAGCAGTATTTCCCCCCCAAAACGGCCATCAAGCCATTTCATCAGGAGGAATGCACAGCCTCCGGTCAGCAGCAACGGGAAAGACAACAAGGCAAAGAAAACCAAAATTGGTAAAACAGTAACTTTGCGCATCGCCTTCCTTTCCACCCCACTTTGTCAGACGAGGCCAAGCCACGGGCGAATTGACCTGCCCCATCACCAACATTCTCACCCGAGTGGGTAATCCGAGCCTCCGGACCGCCGCACCAAGCACGCTGGCATGCAGGATAGCGCATGCCGGCAAGGCTGCACACACGCCATACCAATGACCCATACCAATGACTATTGGCCGATGGGAACAAGCGACGGCTGACGGCGCAGTACAAGGCCACGTGCACCTCGCCAGCGTGCGGGCTCGCAGTCAGTCCCTGTTAGCCCGGCAGCACGTCGTCAGCATGTCGAAAAATTTTACAAACCTCCGTCGGACACACGCTCTTGCACCTTCCCAAAACATCTACACAGCTGTAAACAAATGGAATTTTTTTTCTGGCACGGCTCTCGCTTAAAGTCTTTGCAAGGCGATGAACAAAAGAGATTGCCTAACTTTTACGCAACACCGTTTTCAACTGGAGAGCTTCCATGAAAAAAATGCTTAAAATCGCAGCAGCCCTGGCTGTCATCGGGGCCGCGTCCCAAGCGCACGCAGGTTTTTCCGCTCAAACCGTCACCATCGACCCCGATGGGGCCGGTGGTGCGTTCGGCGATATTTCCGTCACCTCCCTGAACTGGCTGGCCGGTAACGCCGTCACCGTTGGCGCCGGCGGCTCCACGGGCCAAACGATCGCATCCCTGAACAGCTCCCTGTCCAGCGGCACCGCTGTCTTCCAGAGCTACTACCAAGCCCAGCTGAACACCTTTGTGTATAACAATGGTGGCTCTTCCAGCACTTACACTCCGGTCGGCCAATGGACCGTCCAGGCCAGCTTCCAGGAAGCTGCGACTGCCACCAGCGTGGGGGCGGCCAACATTTCCCTGAGCCCGATCAGCGGCACGGTTTCCATTTACTACAACGCTGTCCAGACGGCCAACGACATCACCGGCACCGGCTACAGTGACGGCATCAAGATCCTGCAAGGCACGATCGTCGGCGGCTCCGGAACTTTCCAGAACACCACCTTCATCAATGATCTGCTG
Source organism: Zoogloea sp. GDB6 (assembly GCF_056724105.1). Taxonomy (NCBI): domain Bacteria; kingdom Pseudomonadati; phylum Pseudomonadota; class Betaproteobacteria; order Rhodocyclales; family Zoogloeaceae; genus Zoogloea; species Zoogloea sp. GDB6. The sequence continues at coordinate 4,615,903 of NZ_CM161497.1, forward strand.
GTTTCGCTGGGTCTCATCCCGAGCAATCCGACCCCGATCACCGACCTGGACCATTTCGGCGCCAACGACGCCCCTGGTATCAAGTCGATCCAGGGTAACGGTCAAAGCTCGCTGGTGGTAGACATCGGCGCATCGGTTGGTGACTTTATCGATAGCAACTTCTTCAAGACCAACATCACGTCGATGTCCCTTGTTGACGGCGGCGACGTGAGTGATACCGGCCAGCTGGTTGATCCGTTCTCGCAAGCCAACCCGTCCGACCAAATCGTCGGCTACACGCCGCAATACGGTGGCGCCCTCGGCGACACCAACGGCGTTATTGCTGCGAACGACGGTACGACCTTTAGCCGCAACAGCGACTTCCAGTTCCAGACGACCAACGTCACCTCGTTCCAATACAAGGTGCCTGAACCCGGTTCCCTGGCCCTGGTTGGCCTTGGTTTCGCTCTGACTGGCGCCCTGCGCCGCCGCAAGGCCTAAGAGAGATCGCGGCAGCCCTTAGGGCAGCTTTCTCCTGCAGTTCAAAAGCCGCCCGGTTCAAACCGGGCGGCTTTTTCATTTATGTCGCTCCATGAGCTCCGCAAGAGACTCAGCCCCAAGCCCAGCGGTTGATCAGGTCATGCACAGAGTCTATACAATGGCGATCTCCGTCTCGACAAGCCGCACCCGATCAACATGTCGCTAGATATCTACCTTCGCGATCTGACACTTGCATCCCGAAATGTCATTCGGCAGCGTCGGCGCTCACTGTTTGCGTTGGCGATCATTTCCGGGGGGGTTATCGCGCTCATGCTGGCGGGCGGATTCGTCCAATGGATCTTCGATAACATCCGTGAAACCACCATCCGGGCCCAATTAGGCCATGTCCAGGTGGTACGCCCAGGTTATTTCGAGAAGGGCATCGCTGATCCATACTCTTACCTGCTTCCAAAGAACGACCCGCTTTTCGAGCAACTCAGCCAAGCCCCTGGCGTCCTGACCGTCACACCCCGTCTCGTCTTCACAGGGTTGATCAGCCATGGGGACGCCAGCATCGGGTTTTCGGGTGAAGGCGTGGATCCCGTGCGAGAACGGGATCTCAGCAAGGATCTGCACATCGTCGAAGGAGAAGCGCTTTCCGCGGACGAGCCCAAGGGAATCATCGTCGGAGAAGGCTTGGCCGCCAATCTCGGCGTGAAGGCCGGAGACACGGTGGTGCTGCTGAGCGCCAGCAAGAAAGGGAGTCTAAGCGCCGTCGAATGCCGGATCCGCGGCCTGTTCATGACATCCACCAAAGCTTACGACGATGCCTTCCTGCGCGCACCATTACCAATTGCCCAGCAACTATCCAAAGTCACCGGAGCCACCAATTGGCTCATCCTTCTGAAGCACACCGACGACACCGACTCATTCATCAGTCAAGCCAAGGCCGCCCACCAACGCAACGATATACAATTCGTGGCTTGGCATGAGCTGGCCGACTTCTACAAGAAGAGCGTTGCCCTGATGTCGAGGCAAATTGGCGGTGTGGAATTGCTGATCGCATTCATCATTATCCTGTCGATCAGCAATACCCTGTCGATGGCGGTGATCGAACGGACAGGCGAAATCGGCACCGTCATGGCCCTGGGTGTCAAAGCCAGCGGGGTGCTGCGCACATTCCTGCTCGAGGGCCTATTGCTTGGCGTTATCGGGGGGCTGATCGGCATCGCCATCGGCTCCACCCTTGCAGCCATCATTTCCCACTTCGGGATCCCCATGCCACCGGCACCGGGGATGGCTCGCGGATTCACAGCCCAGATCAACATCAACTCGAGAATCCTCGCTGAAGCGATGACCATGGCCGTTCTCACCACACTGCTGGCCAGCATCGTCCCGGCCTGGAAGGCATCACGCATGAACATCGTGGACGCGCTGCGTCACCAGCGCTAGGAGCCGCCTATGTATCTCAAGCTCGCGCTCCGCAACGTACTCCGACAAAAAACCCGCACCGCGATGACCCTTGCGGCCATTGTTTTCGGCGTCATCGGCCTGATCCTGGCGGGCGGCTTCGTGCAAGACACCTTTATCCAACTGGGCGAGGTCATCATCCACTCGCAAACCGGGCATCTGCAGGTTTTCAAGAAGGATTTCGTGGAAAAGGGCACCCGCTCCCCCGAACGCTACCTCATCGACACGCCAGCCAAACTGGCCTCCAGCATCGAGAAACATGCAGGTGTCGATCAGGTCATGGGACGCATCTATTTCTCAGGCCTGCTGAACAACGGCAAACGGGATCTTTCGATCATCGGGGAAGGGGTCGAGCCGGACAAGGAAACCAAGCTCGGCAGCTTCATCATGATCTCCGAGGGACGCCACCTGAAGGATAGCGATCACGAAGGCATCCTCGTCGGCCAAGGTGTCGCCAGAACACTGGGACTGAAGCCCGGTGACCGCATCACGCTCGTCCTGTCGGCGGCGGAAGGCGCAATGAACACCCAGGACTTTGAAGTCATTGGTGTGTTCCAGAGCTTCTCCAAGGACTTCGACGCACGGGCGGTCCGCATTCCCCTGGCTGCCGCCCAGGAGCTGATGTTCACAAAGGGCGCCAACATGCTCGTGGTGTCGCTACACAAGACCCAGGATACTGACCGGGTCCTTGCCGAATTGAGCGCCGAACTCCAAGGCAGCCCATACGACGTTCGCAGCTGGAAAAACCTGTCCGATTTCTACGAAAAGACGGTTCAACTCTACGATCGCCAGTTCGGCGTTCTGCAGTTGATCATCTTGTTGATGGTACTGCTGTCGGTGACCAACAGCGTCAATATGAGCGTCTTCGAGCGTCAGGGCGAATTCGGCACCATGCAGGCGCTCGGCAACAGCTCAAGGGACATCATTCAGTTGATCCTTACCGAGAGTGCCATCCTGGGTCTCGCAGGTGCCGTGATCGGGGTTTTTCTCGGCGTAATGGCGGCGCTGGGAATCTCCGCCATCGGCATCCCCATGCCACCGCCTCCGAATGCCAACGTGGGCTATACCGCGTTCATCCGCATCGTGCCGATGACGCTTCTGACATCGGGCTGCGTCGGGTTCCTTGGAACCGTACTGGCCTCAATCCTGCCGGCCTTCAAGGTAACCCGACTACAGGTCGTCGATGCCCTGCGCCAGAACGTCTGACGCGGGGCCGTCAACTACGGTTAAGAGCGGTAATCCGCGTTGATCTTCACGTAGTCATAGGAGAAGTCGCAGCTCCAAAGGGTAGCTGCAATTTCTCCGCGGCCCAGATCGACCCGGATGGTGATCTCTGCTGCAGCCATGACTCGTGCGCCTGCTTCTTCCTGATAGCTTGCAGCGCGCCCGCCCTTTTCGGCCACCAGCACTTCCTCGCCGTTGCTGGCCAGCCAGACACGCAATGACGACACATCCAGATCGCCGATACCGGCATAGCCGATGGCGGCCAGAATTCGGCCCAGATTCGGGTCGGACGCGAAGAAGGCGGTCTTGACCAGCGGCGAATGGCCGATTGCGTAGCCCACCTTGCGGCATTCTTCGCGGTCCTTGCCTCCTTCGATCTGCAGGGTGATGAACTTGGTCGCGCCCTCGCCGTCGCGCACGATGGCTTGGGCCAGCCAGATCGACACGTCCAGCACTGCGGAGCGGAAGGCCGCATAGTCTGCCGACGTCGTATCGGCGATACTGGCATTGCCGGCCTGGCCAGTGGCAATGAGAATGTAGCTGTCGTTGGTGGAGGTGTCGCCATCGACGGTGATGCTATTGAAGGACAGATCAGCCACTTCCTTCAGCAAGGCATCCAGGACCGGCTGGGCGACATCTGCATCCGTGGCCAGGAAGCCCAGCATGGTCGCCATATTCGGCTTGATCATGCCAGCCCCCTTGGAGATACCGGTCAACGTCACCGTCTTGCCGCCGATCTGCACTTGGCGGGAAGTGGCCTTGGCCACCGTATCGGTAGTCATGATGCCGTGGGCTGCGTCGTACCACCCATCCGCCTTGAGGGCTGCCTTGGCGCCCGGCAAGCCGGCCACCAGCCGCTCCACCGGCAGCGGCTCGAGGATCACGCCGGTCGAGAACGGAAGCACCTGACCAGGCTCGACAGCCAGTTCCGCTGCGACCGCAGCACAGGTCTCTCGAGCCGCCGCCAAGCCCGGTTCGCCAGTACCGGCATTGGCGACACCGGTATTGATCACGAGCGCACGGATGTTTCCGGATGGGAGATGTGCCTTGCACACCTGGACGGGCGCGGCGCAGAAACGGTTTTGCGTGAACACGCCAGCAACCCGGGAACCCGGCGCCAATTCGATCAGCGTCAGATCCTTCCGGTTAGCCTTGCGGACACCAGCCTCGGTCACACCGAGACGGACACCGGCAACGGGTAAGAGGGCTGCAGCATCAGGGGGAGAAAGCAGAACGGGCATGACAGGACTCCGGAAACAAGTGCGGATGAATAAAGACCCGCAATGATAATCCTGGAGTCCTTACCGGCGCACCCGCGACCTGTACCTGTCTCACCACTTGGCCTGAGAATAATCGCTGTCTGACGCACGCATCCCGACGGCCAGGCTTGCTTGCAATGCGAAATGCTGGACAGCACGCCAGCTCTCATCGTCAAGTGGCTTGCCCCCCCGATCGGCATACAGCACGCCGATCCATCGATTGGCCATGCCGAAAGGCACGACAAAAGCGTGGTTACAAGCGGTCACCCGTAACAGACGACGGATCTCCTTCTGACTGCGCTTTGGTGTAACCCAGCCAGCCACTCCGCTGTCGATGGCCGCATCGATCACATCTTCTGGATCGCCGTCCATCCGGAACACAAACTGGGCGCACAAGCTCTCGCCACCAACACCCAACGCAGCCTTGCCCTGCAGCTCACTCCGGCCTGGCGTCAGCAAGGCAACAACCACGCGCTCGAAGCCGACACCTCGATACACGCCTTCGAGCACCAGTTGAAGAATGTCGGCAATGCTCGCGCGGCTCAAGGTCAGTGCAGTCAGGTCATGCAGAATCCGCAACTGCAAGCCGGCATCCGGCCCCGCCGGAACCACGACCGCAGGCACTTCAGGCTCAGCCGGCAGGTCTCGATGCGGGATGATCCTGGCCGCCTCCGGCGCCCCGAAGGTACCGGCCACCCGCGCCGCTTCATTGGCATTGGCAATCACCTCCGCCTGTACGACCGAGACACTTTGCCCAAGGTAATCAGCCACATCGCGGATGGCCTGCCTGCCGGCAGGAGAGTCCCAGCCGCTTTCCGCCGCACGGGCCAGCCGATGCCCGAGGACGACAGCCCGCTCCGGACCGCGGCTGCGCGGATCCCCTTCCAGGGCCGCCGCCACCAGGCTGCCAAGACGCCATTCACGGACCAAGCCGACCGACAGATGCCGTAGCGGAAAACCCAGCACGATCTGCTGCGCCTCCTCCTCGCGCATCTGGGACTGGGTAAGGCAGCGGTCGAGAGTCTGCGCGTGCGCACCGCCGAAACACCAAAACGCCATTTCACCGACGCGTGCCAGCAGCGCGGCGATAAAAACCTCTTCACCGGATCCGTCGCCCCGTCGCGCCGATACCCAACGCGCCTGCACTGCGGCGTGGAAACTACGAGCCATCTCAATCTGCACACGGCTACGCACACCACCCTTCAACAGGGAATCGATCAGCGACACCGACAGCGCAAGTTCCGCAACCGGATCGAAGCCCAGCACCACAATGGCTCGCGACACCGTATTGACGCTCTGGCGCGCGTTGTTGAAATAGGCGCTGTTGGCAAGGCGCAAGACCTTGGACGTCATCGGCGCATCCTTGAGGATGACCTGCGCCAACGCCGACGCCGACGCCCGCTCATCGCTCATGATCTCGCGCAGGGCCTGGACCGTATGCCCGAAGACGGGCATTTCACACCCGCGAATCCGCTCAATCCACGCAGACAAATCCTGATCGTTCTGACTCATGCCCTCACCTCTCGCCCCATAACGGCCGCCGACTGCCCATCTTGAGGCAGACTGTAAACGAACGGGGCCGGCATGACGCCGGCCCCGTAGTCCACATCAAGCTAACTCAGCTCAGCTTACCGTGGCAATGCTTGTACTTCTTACCGGAGCCGCAGGGGCAAGGATCATTGCGGCCCGCCTTGGGCGCGAGGTTGACCTGCGGCTGTGCGGTGTCCCGGTCCGGGTTGGCGATCGCCAGGGCCTCGTCGTAATCGGCATGGTGGTATTGAACGTTCTCCAACTCGGGCGGCGCCTCAGCCTCCTCCAGTTGCGCCTCCGAGCGGATCTGTACGGTCATCAGCAGCTTGGTGACTTCGGTGCGGACCACCTGCAGGAGACTCTCGAAGAGCTCGAAAGCTTCACGCTTGTACTCCTGCTTCGGATTCTTCTGCGCATAGCCGCGCAGGTGGATGCCCTGGCGCAGATGATCGAGGGCAGACAGGTGCTCTCGCCAATGGGTGTCCAGGCTCTGTAGCATCACGTTGCGCTCGAAGCCACGCCAGGCATTGATATCCACCAGGGCAACCTTGTCCGCATAAGCCTGGGCGCCCGCCTCGAGAATGCGCTGCAGGATGTCCTCGTCGGCGAGATTGGGCTCCGCCTTGACCCATTCGGCCACCGGCAACTTGAGCTGATATTCGGACTCCAGTGCCAGTTCGAGCGCCGGGATGTCCCATTGCTCCTCGACGGAATCAACCGGCACATAGATGCGAAACAGGTCGTGCAGGACGCCCTCGCGCATTGCCGTAATGGTTTCGGCAATGTCGGCGCTTTCCAGCAACTCGTTGCGCTGCTGGTAGATCACCTTACGCTGGTCGTTGGAAACGTCGTCGTACTCGAGGAGCTGCTTGCGGATATCGAAGTTGCGTTGCTCGACCTTGCGCTGGGCGGTTTCCAGCGAACGGGTCACCATGCCCGCCTCGATGGCCTCGCCCTCAGGCATCTTGAGGCGCACCATGATCGCATTGAGGCGCTCGCCGGCGAAGATCTTCATCAGCGGATCTTCGAGGGACAGGTAGAAGCGGCTCTCGCCCGGATCACCCTGACGGCCGGAACGACCGCGCAACTGGTTGTCGATACGACGCGACTCGTGACGCTCGGTACCAATGATCTTCAGGCCGCCGGCCGTCAGCACCTGTTCGTGGCGGACTTTCCATTCCTCACGCAGCTTGGTGATCTGAGCGTCCTTGTCCGCTGCTGCGAGGGACTCGTCTTCACGAATCAGCGCAATGGGTTTCTCCACGTTGCCGCCCAGCACGATGTCGGTACCGCGACCGGCCATGTTGGTGGCGATCGTGATGATGCCTGGCCGACCAGCCTCGGCGACGATCTCGGCTTCACGGGCATGCTGCTTGGCGTTGAGCACGTTGTGCGGCAACTTGGCGCGGGTCAGCAGGTCGGACAGCACTTCGGAGTTTTCGATCGACGTCGTCCCCACCAGCACCGGCTGTCCGCGGGCAACCGACTCCTTGATGTCGGCAACGATAGCGTCGTGCTTCTCCTTCAGGGTACGGTATACCTTGTCGTTCTGGTCCTTGCGGATCATCGGACGGGAGGTCGGCACGACGACAGTCTCGAGACCGTAGATCTGGTGGAACTCGTAGGCTTCGGTGTCTGCCGTACCGGTCATGCCACCCAGCTTGCCATACATCCGGAAGTAGTTCTGGAAGGTGATCGAGGCCAGCGTCTGGTTCTCGGCCTGGATGCGTACACCTTCCTTTGCCTCGACGGCCTGGTGCAGGCCCTCGGACCAGCGACGCCCCGACATCAGACGGCCGGTGAATTCGTCGACGATCACCACCTCACCCTCTTGCACCACGTAATGCTGGTCCTTGTGGTACAGCGCATGGGCGCGCAGCGCCGCGTAGAGATGGTGGATCAGCAGGATGTTGCCGGGATCGTAGAGGCTGGTTCCCTCCGCCAGCAGGCCCAGGTTGGCGAGGATCTGCTCGGCGTGTTCGTGGCCCTGCTCGGTGAGCAGCACCGAGTGCGCCTTCAGGTCGACGGTGTAGTCGCCCGGCGTGGTGATGTTCTCGCCCTCGCCTTCCTGGACGCTGAGCATCGGCGGTACCGCGTTCATGCGCAGGTAGAGTTCGGTGTGATCCTCGGCCTGGCCGGAAATGATCAGCGGCGTCCGTGCCTCATCGATGAGGATGGAGTCCACCTCGTCGACGATCGCGTAGTTGAGGCCGCGCTGCACCCGCTCGGCCACGTCGTACACCATGTTGTCGCGCAGGTAGTCGAAGCCGAACTCGTTGTTGGTGCCGTAGGTGATATCCGCCGCGTAGGCTTCCTTCTTCTGGTCGTGGGGCATCTGCGACAGGTTGCAGCCCACGGACAGACCGAGGAAACGGTAGATGCGGCCCATCCAGTCGGAGTCACGACTGGCAAGATAGTCATTGACGGTGATGACATGCACACCCTTGCCGGACAGCGCATTGAGATACACCGGCAGCGTCGCGGTCAGGGTCTTGCCTTCGCCGGTGCGCATTTCGGCGATCTTGCCGTCGTGCAGAACCATGCCGCCGACCAGCTGCATGTCGAAGTGGCGCATTCCATGCACGCGCTTGCCCGCTTCCCGAACCACAGCAAAAGCTTCCGGCAACAACGCGTCAAGACTCTCGCCATTCGCGACGCGCTGGCGAAATTCATCGGTCTTCCCACGCAGTTCCTCATCGGACAAGGCCTGAATCTTCGGCTCCAGCGCGTTGACGCTGCGCACCGTTTGCGTGTACTGGCGAATCAGGCGGTCGTTACGGCTGCCGAAAATTTTCTTGAGTAGGCCTGCGATCATTTGATTTGGAAGGGAAAACGCGGCAAAACGCCGATTCTAACATGACGTCCGGACGCGGCCGTGACAGGCCTGCGGACCGGCGCCCGCTTGTACGACACAAAGCTTCTCCATAGCATGGGGGCGCATCCCGGAAATCCAAGCCCATGAGCACCAGTTCGATCGACAATTTCCTCGGCAACGGCACCGCCCTGTCCCGCCTGCAGGCCCATGCGGGCCGACTCCTGCGCCTGCAGCGCCAGCTCGACGCCCTGCTGCCCGACTACATGGCCCGCAGCTGCAAGGTCGCCAACCTGAAGGGGGAGGAGCTGGTGCTACATGTGGATAGCGCCGGGCTGGCCGTCAAGCTGCGTCAGGCCGTACCCAGCCTGCTGACTGACTTTGCCCGGGCCGGCGTGCTGCTCCGCGACATCAAGGTGAAGGTTGCGGTCCGGGAATACCGCCCGGCCCCTCCCCCACCGCCATCACGCCACATCAGCGACTCGACGCGCAGCGGACTCGACCAGCTAGCCGCCGGCCTTCCGGCCGACTCACCGCTGGCCAAGGCCCTGAAGCGTTTCGTGAAGAATACGGGTTAGACGAACGGAACGAGCACGCGCTCGAGGACCAGCAGCGCGAAGAATAGAAGTGCAATGATTATGGCGTAACGGAACAGGCGCCAGCCCAACACCAGATAACGCCGTTCCCGCGTGAAGATGAAGGCAAACACCGATGCGCCGATCCCGATCGCCACCAGCACCGCCACGAAGCGCAGGATCAGCAAGGCACGCCTCAGACGCTGGCAAGGTCGAAGAGTTGCGCCACCGCCGGCGGCGTCTTGGCGTCCTCCTCGAAGGTGACGATTTCCCAGGCGCTGCAGTCTTCCAGAAGCACGCGCAGAATCTGGTTGTTCAGCGCGTGCCCAGACTTGTAGGCACTGTAGCTCGCCAGCAGGGAGTGGCCGGCAAGGTAGAGGTCGCCGATCGCATCGAGCACCTTGTGTTTCACGAACTCGTCCGCATAGCGCAAGCCGTCAGCATTCAGCACGCGGTATTCGTCCATCACGATCGCGTTATCGAGGCTCCCGCCCAGACCAAGACCGTTAGCGCGCATGAACTCCACGTCCTGCATGAAGCCGAAGGTGCGGGCGCGGGCGACTTCACGCACATAGGAGTGCTCGGCGAAATCTACGGTTACGGATGTTCCAGTGCTGTCGATGGCCGGGTGGTTGAACAGGATGGAGAAACTCAGCTTGAAGCCGTCGTAGGGTTCCAGGCGCACCCATTTGTCCCCCTCCACGTACTCGACCGGCTTGACGACCCGCAGGAAACGTTTGGGCGCCTCCTGCTCCTCGATACCGGCGGACTGGATCAGGAACACGAACGGGCCGGCGCTACCATCGAGAATGGGAATTTCCGCCGCGTCCACGTCGATGTGCGCGTTATCGACGCCTAGCCCGGCTAGCGCGGACATCAGGTGTTCGACGGTATTGACCTTCGCACCATCCTTCTGCAGACCCGAGCACATGCGCGTATCGCACACGGCATAGGGGTCGGCCGGCAGATCCACGACCGGATCGAGGTCGACGCGATGGAACACGATGCCAGTATCCGGCGCCGCAGGACGCAGCGTGAGCGAGACCTTGTTGCCGCTGTGAAGCCCCACACCGGTAGCGCTGACGAGGGTTTTCAGGGTTCTCTGCTTCAACATGATGATCCGGCCTCGCATTCAACTCATTGAATTTTAACACACCACCCTTGCCGCACCGCAGCATCAAGCGTAGACCACTCGACCCCCAAATGACAAACGCGCAGCGGACGGAGGCAACGTCCCACTGCGCGTTTGTCTAAGCCACCACGAGGGGCGGCTCTTTGCGGGTCAGTCCGCCTGCTTGCGCAGGAAAGCCGGGATATCCAGCGTGGACATACCGTTGGCGCTCATGGCCTCGACCGTCGTACGGGACGTGCGACGGATCACAGCCGGGAGTTCGAGGTTGCCGTAATCCACCTCCATGCCGACGTTGTCCGTACCGGTGCGGATCACCTGCATTTCCGGCTTGCGCGCCGCCGCAGCTCGCACCACGCCAAGGCCGGTGGCGACGACGGTGACACGGATACGATCTTCCATGTCCTCGTCGAAGACCGTACCGTACTTGACGAAGGCCTCCTGAGCAGCGAAGGCCTGCACGGTGCGCACGGCATCACGGACTTCAGCCATCTTCAGGCTGCGGTTGGCGGTGATGTTGATCAGCACGCAACGAGCTCCAGCCAGTTCGGTACCTTCCAGCAGCGGCGATACAGCAGCCTGTTCAGCAGCAATACGGGCACGATCGAGACCGGACGCTTCGGCAGAACCCATCATCGCGCGGCCCATTTCGGCCATCGCAGTACGCACGTCCTGGAAGTCCACATTCACCAGGCCATGCACGTTGATGATCTCGGCGATGCCGCCGACTGCGCAGGTCAGCACGTTGTCGGCGGAGCGGAAGCACTCCTCGAAGCTGGCATCGTCGCCATAGACTTCGAGCAGCTTGTCGTTCAGCACCACGATCAGCGAATCCACCTGCTTGGACAGCTCCTCCACGCCACTCTCGGCGACGCGGATGCGGTTCTCGAAGTCGAAAGGCTTGGTCACCACGGCCACGGTCAGGATGCCCATTTCCTTGGCGATCTCGGCCACCACCGGTGCGGCGCCCGTCCCCGTACCACCACCCATGCCGGCAGTGATGAAGCACATGTGCGCCCCCTCCAGTGCTGCCGCGATGGCGTCGCGGGACTCCTGGGCCGCGGCACGACCGGCCTCAGGCTTCGCGCCGGCACCCAGACCACTCTTACCGAGCTGGACCTTGGTGTGCGCCAGACAACGAGTCAGGGCCTGGGCATCGGTGTTGGCGGCGATGAAATCGACACCCTGCACCCCTTCGCGGATCATATGATCGACCGCGTTACCACCAGCGCCACCGACACCAATCACCTTGATGTTCGTGCCGCCAGCAGCCTTTTCAACAATTTCAAACATTTACCTCGCCTCCAAGAGATACTGCGCTGATCGTGCCACTGCGCAACCGGCCCCATATTTAGTGATAACCGCAAATTTTACAGCTAAATAAGGGCCGCTCGCACACTGTTATCCAATTGCAATGATTTCACCCGGCGGGCCCCATGGCCCTCAGAAATTGCGCTCAAACCAAGACTTCATCCGCGAAAACACCTGCCCCACATTGCGCGTCTGACGCGCCTGAATGCCCCGCCGCTTCTGCGCGGCGCCCTCCATCACCAGCCCCATCGCATTGGCATAGCGCGGCTCGCAAACCACGTCGGCCAGCGCACCGTCGTATTTCGGATAGCCGATCCGTACCGGCATGTGGAAAATCTCCTCGCCCAGTTCGACCATGCCCTGCATGACGGCGGCACCGCCGGCCAACACGATGCCCGAGGACAGCAGCTCCTCGTAGCCCGAGCGGCGCAGTTCGGCCTGGACCAGTTCGTACAGTTCACACACCCGCGGCTCGATCACATCGGCCAGAGCCTGGCGGGACAGCTTGCGCGGCGGCCGATCACCGACACCCGGCACCTCGATCATCTCGGAGGCATCGGCCAGCGTATGCATCGCCACACCGTGGCGGATCTTGATTTCCTCTGCCTCGGCGGTCGGCGTACGCAGCGCCATCGCGATATCGTTTGTGACCTGATCGCCGGCAATGGGAATCACCGCGGTATGGCGGATCGCGCCCTGCGTGAACACGGCCAGATCGGTGGTGCCACCGCCGATGTCCACCAGACACACGCCCAACTCCTTCTCGTCTTCCGACAAAGTGGCGTAGCTGGAGGCCAGCGGCTGCAGGACAAGGTCGAGCACCTCAAGGCCACAGCGGCGCACGCACTTGACGATGTTCTGGGCCGCCGACACCGCACCGGTGACGATGTGCACCTTCACTTCCAGACGCACGCCGCTCATGCCGATCGGTTCGCGCACGCCATCTTGGCCGTCGATGATGAATTCCTGCGTCAGGATATGCAGGATCTGCTGGTCGGCCGGCAGTGGCATCGCGCGGGCAGTCTCGATGACCCGTTCGACGTCGATCGGCGAGACTTCCTTGTCCTTGATCGCTACCATGCCGTTGGAGTTGAAGCTACGGATGTGACTACCGGCGATACCGGTATACACGTCGCGGATCTTGCATTCGGCCATCAACTCGACCTCCTGGATGACCCGCGAGATCGCATCGACGGTAGCCTCGATATTCACCACCACGCCCTTCTTCAGGCCCGAGGACGGCTGCGTGCCGAGGCCGATCACGTCCATACGGCCGTCCGGCTTGAGTTCAGCCACCACACAGGTGATCTTGGATGTACCGATATCGAGGCCGACGATCAGTTCCTTATATTCCTTGCTCATCGCTTACCTTTGCTTTCTTGCTTGCCCGCCGCCACAGCAGGCGGTATCGGCCGGAGGGCAAAACCACTGGGGTAGCGGAGATCCACTACCGCCACATTCATGTTCACTTGCGCCTTGGCGCTGGGGTAATACTTCACGAAGCGGGCCAGGCGCTCATCGATCGGCGCCTTCGGCTGGTCGTGTCCGAGCTCAATGGTGAGGCCATCGTCCATCTTCAGCTGCCAGGCCTCCCGGGCCGACAGGGAGACGCCGACGAGTTGCTTGCCAAGCGGGCCGAGCTTGCGGGTAAATTCGTCGAACTTGGTCAGCAGCGCCCCGGACGAGCCCTCCGGTCCGCTGAAGATCGGCATACGCGCATTGCTGGCCGCCGAGAACACTTCACCGTAGCGATTCACCAGGCGCATGTCACCGGTTTCGCCCACTCTCCAGTAGGCTGATGCAACGTGCTCCTCGAGACGCACTTCGATACCGCCCGGCCAGTGCCGGCGCACATCGGCGCGCCGCACCCACGGCAGCTTCTCGAATGCCCCACGCACATCATCCAGATCTACCGTGAAGAAATTCCCACGCAGGGACGAACGTGCTGCATATTCCAGCTGGGCCGTAGTGACCTGGGCCAGCGGCGTCATCACCACCACCTCACGCAGCGGGTACACCGGCAGGCGCGAAATCGCCGCCACCGCCGCATAGCCGAGGCCCGCCGCACCGAACACCATCAGCACATCGGAAATGAGATTGAGGAGCTGTGGACGATCCCACAGCCCGTTCCCTCCCGCGTCCCGAGCCGGGCGCGCGGCGCGCGCACGCTTCGCCGGGGCGGCCTTGCCTCCCCCTGGCGGCGGAACGTTGGAGGTGGTGCGCTGGTCAGCCAAGACGCGCTCCGGCAAGGATTTCCAGACACAGGGCCTCGAAGGACAGACCGGACACGCGGGCCGACATCGGCACCAGCGAGTGGTTGGTCATACCTGGCGCAGTGTTGATCTCAAGCAACGTGAAACTGCCGTCGTCCCGCAGGATCAGATCGGCGCGGCCCCAGCCGCGGCAGCCCAGCACCTGCGCGCAGCGCACGACGGCCGCCTTGATCTCCGCCTCAAGGGCCTCCGGCAGACCGCTCGGGCAGAAGTACTGGGTGTCGTCGGTGAAGTACTTGTGCTGGTAATCGTAGTTGCCACCCGGCGCGACGATGCGCACCAGCGGCAGGGCCTGATCGCCGAGGAAGGGCGCGGTCAGCTCCTGGCCGGTCACGAACTCCTCCGCCAGCACGAGCGAATCGTACCTGGCCGCCAGTTCCCAGGCCGCCTTCAACTGGCCCGCCTCGGTGACCTTGGCAGCGCCCATGCTGGAACCTTCATGCACCGGCTTGACGAAGATCGGCAGGCCAAGCCGAGCCACCACCGCATCCCAGTCCGTCTTCTCGTCGAGGATTGCGAAGCGCGGCGTCGGCAGGCCACTGGCCAGCCACACCAGCTTGGTGCGCCACTTGTCCATGGCGATGGCCGAGGCCATCACGCCGCTGCCGGTATAGGGAATGCCCATCAGTTCGAGGGCCCCCTGCACCGTGCCGTCTTCGCCACCGCGCCCGTGCAGCGCGATGAAGACACGGTCGAACCCCTCTTCCTTGAGAATGTGCAGATCCCGCTCGGCCGGATCGAAGGCATGAGCATCCACGCCCGCGCCCTGCAGCGCCGCCAGCACGGCGCCACCCGACATCAGGGAAATCTCCCGTTCAGCGGACGTCCCGCCCAGCAGGACCGCCACTTTTCCGAATCGACTGCTCACCTCAGTTGCCACCTTATTAGACTCCACCACTCACCAGTTTGCCGGGTACGGCGCCGATGCTGCCGGCGCCCATCGTGATCACCACGTCCCCGTCCTGCGCCGCGGCCAGGATGGCCGTCGGCATGTCTTCGATGTTCTCGACGAACACCGGCTCAATCTTGCCCGCCACGCGCAGCGCCCGCGCCAGCGAACGGCCGTCGGCCGCCACGATGGGCGCCTCGCCAGCGGCGTAGACATCGCCGAGCAGCAATGCATCGACGGTGGACAAGACCTTCACGAAATCTTCGAAGCAATCCCGTGTGCGCGTGTAGCGATGCGGCTGGAAGGCCAGCATCAGGCGCTTGTGCGGGAAGGCACCGCGGGCAGCAGCGATGGTCGCCGCCATTTCCACCGGATGGTGACCGTAGTCGTCGATGACGGTAATCGCGCCGCCGCTCGGCAGCGCCACCTCGCCGTAGCGCTGGAAGCGCCGGCCGACGCCCTTGAACTCGGCCAGGGCCTTCACGATAGCCTCGTCGGACACGCCAACCTCGGTCGCCACCGCGATAGCCGCCAGCGCATTGAGCACGTTGTGACGACCCGGCAGGTTGAGCACCACGTGCAGGGGCTCGAATTCCCCGTGGCGACGCAGCACGTCGAACGTCATCTTGCCGTCCACCGCATGGATGTTCTCCGCATGCACGTGGGCCGACTCGGAGAAGCCGTAACGGACGATCTGCTTGGACACCAGCGGCACGATGGAGCGCACATGCTTGTCGTCGTCGCACAGCACCGCCACGCCATAGAAGGGCAGGTGCTGCAGGAAATCCACGAAGGATTGCTTGAGCCGCGCGAAATCGTGGCCGTAGGTTTCCATGTGGTCGGCGTCGATGTTGGTGACCACCGAGATCACCGGCGTCAGCAGCAGGAAGGACGCATCCGACTCGTCTGCTTCGGCGACCAGGAAATCGCCCTTGCCGAGGCGCGCATTTGCACCGGCGGCGTTGAGCTTGCCGCCGATCACGAAGGTCGGATCCAGCCCGCCCTCGGCAAGAATGCTCGCCACCAGCGAGGTGGTCGTAGTCTTACCGTGGGTGCCAGCGATGGCGATGCCCTGCTTGAGGCGCATCAGCTCGGCCAGCATCTGGGCTCGCGGCACCACCGGAATACCACGGTTGCGGGCGGCGATGACTTCCGGGTTGTCGCCCTTGACGGCGGTGGAGGTCACCACTGCGTCGGCCTCGGCGACGTTCTCGGCGGCATGCCCCTGCACCACGCGGGCGCCCAGAGCCTGCAGGCGGCGGGTCGCCACGTTGTCGCCCAGGTCGGAGCCGCTGACCTCGTAACCGAGATTGAGCAGCACCTCGGCGATGCCGCTCATGCCAGCGCCGCCAATTCCGACGAAATGAATGCTTTTGACTTTGTGTTTCACGTTCTTCCTTTAGCCGGCGAGACCGGCGCAGACGTCCGCCACACGGGCCGTCGCTTCCGGCTTGGCACACCCGCGGGCCTTGTCGGCCATCGTCAGCAGGCGCTCGCGATCCATCTCCTGCAGCAGCGCGGCTAGGCGCTGCGGTGTCAGTTCGGTTTGCGGCAACAGCACCGCCGCACCGGCATCGGCGAGGAAACGGGCGTTGCCGGTCTGGTGGTCATCCACCGCGTGGGGGAAAGGCACCAGCACGCTGGCCACACCGACGGCCGCCAGCTCGGCGACGGTCAGCGCGCCGGAACGGCAGATCACCAGGTCGGCATTGGCATAGCGCGCCGCCATATCGTCGATGAAGGGCAGCAACTCACCTTCCACACCAGCGGCCTGATAGGCCGCGCGCAGCGCATCAATCTGCTTGGCGCCGGCTTGATGAGTGATCAACGGCCGTTGCTCCGGTGCCAGCAGCGCCAGTGCCTTCGGCATCGCGTCATTGAGAGCCGCTGCGCCGAGACTGCCACCAACCACCAGCACCCGCAGCGGACCGCTTCGGCCGGCAAAGCGCGCGGCTGGCGGCGCTACCGCGGTGATCTCGGCACGCACCGGGTTACCGGCCCACTCGCCCTTCTTCAGCACGCCAGGAAAGCCGGTCACCACCTTGTCGGCAACACCTGCCAACACGCGGTTGGCCAGGCCCGCAACGGAATTCTGCTCATGCACGACCACCGGCCGGCCGAGCAGCGCCGCCATCATGCCGCCGGGGAAGGTCACGTAGCCGCCCATGCCTAGCACCACATCCGGCTTGACGCGACGGATCTGGCCGAGGGCCTGGGCGAAACCACGCAACAGGTTGAACGGCAGCAGCAGCTTGCGCAGCACGCCTTTGCCACGCAGAGCCGAGAAGCGCACCCAGGCCATGTCGTAACCGCTGGCCGGCACGATGCGCGCTTCCATGCCCTCCGGATTGCCCATCCATACCACCTTCCAGCCGCGTGCGCGCAAGGCGTCCGCAACGGCCAGACCGGGGTAGATGTGGCCGCCGGTACCGCCGGCCATGACCATCAGCGTCGGCATCAGGCCTTGCCTCCACGCATGATCTGGCGGTTCTCCCAATCGATCCGCAGCAGGATCGCGATGGCCACGCAGTTGGCGAGAATGCCGGAGCCGCCGAAACTCATCATCGGCAGAGTCAGACCCTTGGTGGGCAGCAGGCCCATGTTCACGCCCATATTGATGAAGGACTGCACGCCGAACCAGATGGCAATCCCCTGCGCCACCAGCGCCGCGTAGTTGCGCTCCAGCACCACCGCCTGGCGACCGATCGCGAAGGCGCGCTGGATCAGGATCGCGAACAGCACGATGACCGTCACCACGCCGGCAAAGCCGAGCTCTTCGGCAATCACCGCGAGCAGGAAGTCGGTATGGGCTTCCGGCAGGTAGAAGAGTTTTTCGATGCTGCCACCGAGGCCGACGCCGAACCACTCGCCGCGCCCGAAGGCGATCAGCGCGTGGGACAGCTGGTAGCCCTTGCCGTAGGCATCCTGCCAGGGGTCCATGAAACCGAGGATGCGCTGGCGGCGATATTCGGAGAAGGTGATCAGCAGCACGAAGCCCACCGCCGCCACCACGGCCAGCAGCGCGAACAGGCGGACGTTGATGCCGCCCAGAAAGAGCACGCCGAAGGCGATCGCAGTAATCACGACGAAGGCACCGAAGTCCGGCTCCTTCAGCAGCAGGAAACCAACGAACAGGATCACCCCGGCCATCGGCAGGAAGCCCTGCTTGAAGCTGCCCATCAAGGGCAGCTTGCGGGCCGTGTAATCCGCCGCATACAGGGCGGCAAACAGCTTCATCAACTCGGATGGCTGCAGATTGACGACCCCCAGCGGCAACCAGCGCCGGGCACCGTTCACATCCCGCCCCACGTGGGGGATCAGCACGATCAGCAGCAACACCACGCCGGCGATAAAGAGCAATGGCGCCATCTCCTGCCAAGCCCGCATCGGGATCTGGAAGACCATCACCCCAGCGATCAGGCCGATGGTCAGAAAGACCGCATGGCGGATCAGGAAATAGGCCGGCTGGTGGCCGAACATGCGGCTGCCTTCCGCCGTCGCGATGGACGCCGAAAACACCATCACCAGCCCCATCAGCAACAGCGCCGCCGACGACCAGATCAGTGCCGGGTCGAGCTCGCGCGGCTGGCTGAGCGGACGCATCAGGCGATGGACCGCACGACCGGTCACCAGCGAGCCGTTGTCGCCGGCATGACGGGCCCAGAAATCGGACAGGCGGGCAGCGAGTTTCATACGGCACGCACTCCGGGCAGACGTTTCACCGCGTCGATGAAAACCTGGGCGCGGTGGGCATAGTTGCGGAACATGTCGAGGCTGGCGCAGGCCGGCGACAGCAACACCACATCGCCGGCTTCGGCGCGGGCGTCGGCGTCCAGCACCGCCGCGTCCATATCCACGGCGTGGATCAGCGGCACACCGCAACCAACCACCGCAGCTTCGATGGTTCGCGCGTCGCGGCCAATCAATACCACTGCACGGGCATAGCGGCTGAAGGCGTCCTTCAACGGCGAGAAATCCTGGCCCTTGCCATCGCCGCCGACGATCAGCACCACCTTGCGGTGCAGGCCTTCCAGCGCGGCAACCGTCGCGCCGACGTTGGTGCCCTTGGAGTCGTCGTAATAGGTCACGCCGTCATCCCGCTCGGCAACCTGCTCGACCCGGTGCGGCAGTCCACGAAATGTCTTCAGTGCCGCCAGCAGGGCGGGCCGCGGCAGACCGGCAGCCTCGCACAAGGCTAGCGCGGCCAGCGCGTTGGCAACGTTGTGGCTGCCCGCCAGCTTCAGTTCGGAACGCGGCAGCAGGCGCTCGGCACCACGCGCAAGCCATTCGCCGTCGGCGGCCTGCACCACGCCGAAATCATCGGCGCCGGCCGGCGCATCGACGCCGAAGGTGAACACGCGCCGCCCCGGCAGCGCCATCGCCGCCACGCGGGCATCTTCCCGGTTCAGGACCTGCACGCCATTTCCCTGGAAGACGGCGGCCTTGGTGGACGCGTAGTCGTCCAGCCCGTCGTAGCGGTCCAGGTGATCGTCGGTCACGTTGAGCACCGTGGCCGACACGGCGTCCAGCGCCGGCGAGGTTTCCAGCTGGAAGCTCGACAGCTCCAGCACCCACACCGCGGGCAGCGCCTGGCCGGCGGCCTGGCGATCCATCAATACATCCAGCGCCGCCGGGCTGATGTTGCCGGCGACCACGCCATCCACACCGCAGGCCTGCACCATCTCGCCGGCCAGCGTGGTGGTGGTGGTCTTGCCATTGGTGCCGGTGATGGCAATGATCTTCGTCTGCTCACGCACGCCGAGGGCCTCGAGGGCCTGGACCAGCAAGTCCATCTCACCGACGACCGGGATGCCGCGCTGGCGGGCCATCTGCACTAGGGTCTGGCGCGGGTCGACACCTGGACTGATCGCGATGCGGTCCACACCATCGAGCAGACCCAGTTCGAACGGACCGGTGACGATCTCCGCTTCCGGCACCTCGCCACGCAGGCGATCCACACCGGGCGGCTGTGAACGGGAGTCCGCTACCCGCAGCGCGCCCCCCACCCGGGCCAGCCAGCGGGCCATCGCCAGACCGGACTCACCGAGGCCGAGAACGAGGGTGATTTGGGCAGTGCTCATGTCGGCTTACCGCAGCTTGAGGGAGGACAGGCCGAACAGCACGAGCATGATCGTGATGATCCAGAAACGCACGACCACCTGGGTTTCCTTCCAGCCACCGAGCTCGTAGTGGTGGTGCAGCGGCGCCATGCGGAAGATGCGCTTGCCGCCGGAGTACTTGAAGTACAGCACCTGCACCATCACCGACAAGGCCTCGGCGACGAACAGGCCGCCCATGATGAACAGCACGATCTCCTGGCGGACGATCACCGCGATGGTGCCCATCGCCGCGCCAAGGGCCAGTGCGCCGACGTCGCCCATGAAGACCTCAGCCGGGTAGGCGTTGAACCACAGGAAGCCAAGACCGGCACCGGCGATCGCACCGCAGATCACCGCCAGTTCACCGGCGCCCGGGATGTAGGGGACCCCGAGATACTTGGAGAAGCCCGTGTGGCCTGCCACGTAGGCGAAGATCGCCAGCGCCGAGCTGACCATCACGGTCGGCATGATCGCCAGACCGTCAAGGCCGTCGGTGAGGTTCACCGAGTGGCTGGTGCCGTTGATGACGAAGTAGCTCAGGATGATGAAGCCGATCACACCGAGCGGATAGGCTACGGTTTTGAAGAAAGGCACGATCAGCTCGATCTGGGCCGGCAGCGTGGCGGTCAGACCGAGAAACATGGCCGCCGCCAGTGCGATAGCGGAGGTCCAGAAATATTTCCAACGGCTCGCCAACCCCTTCGGGTCACGATAGACCACCTTGCGCCAATCATCGACCCAGCCCACAGCGCCGAAGCCGAGGGTCACAAAGAGCACCACCCACACGTATTTGTTGCGCAGGTCACCCCACAGCAGCGTGGTGATGGCGATGGCAATGAGGATCAGCGCACCGCCCATGGTGGGCGTGCCGGCCTTGGTCAGGTGGGATTTGGGTCCGTCATCACGCACCGCCTGGCCGATCTTTTTGGCAGCCAGCCAGCGGATCACCGGCGGACCGAAGACGAGCGACAGCACCAGCGCCGTACCGGCAGCCAGCACCGTGCGCAGTGTGATGTAGCCGAACACATTGAAGAAACGGGCATCCTTGCCCAGCCACAGGGCCAGTTCAAGCAGCATTCCAAGCCTCCCCGCTCACGAAGGAAACCGGACTGCCCACCCTTGTACTGCAAAAAATCATCAAACCTTCTCCGCGATGGCGTTCACGACCCGTTCCATCTTCATGAAGCGGGAACCTTTCACGAGCACCACCGTATCTGCATTGAGCTCCTGCTTCAGCACCGCGACGAGGTCGTCGAGCTTGCTGAAATGGAAACCGCCTTCGCCGAAATTGCGTGCCGCAATCTCGCTCATCTCACCCAGCCCGAACAGGAAATCGACGCCTTCGCTCTTCGCGTAGCCGCCGATCTCGTCGTGGTACTGGAAACTCTGCTCGCCGATCTCCCCCATGTCGCCGATCACCAGGATCTTGCGGCCCGGGGTTGCAGCCAGCACTGCGATGCCGGCACGCATCGAGTCGGGGTTGGCGTTGTAGCTGTCGTCGATGACCACCGCGCCGTTGAGGCCCTTGCACAGATGCAGGCGCCCCGGCGTGCCGGTGAATCCAGCCAGTCCTTCGGCCACCGCGTCGAGGGACACCCCCGCGGCCAGACAGGCTGCCGCAGCCGCCAGCGCATTGCGCACGTTATGCTCGCCTGGCACTTGCAGGCGGAAACGGACTTCGCCCTGAGGGGCATTCAACACGACATCACTGGCAAAACCGTGGCAAGTGCTGTGCGCCGTGACGTCGGCCGCCGCCTTCAGGCCGAAAGTGAGCGTCCGGCGCCCTTCGTTGAGACCTTGCCAGAGGCCCGCGAAGGCGTCGTCGGCATTGATCACCGCGATACCGTCCGACGCCAGGCCGTTGTAGATCGCCCCCTTTTCACGGGCGACCTCCTTGAGATTGCCCATGCCCTCCAGGTGCGCGCGCTGGGCATTGTTCACCAACGCCACGGTCGGCCGTGCCAGATGGGTCAGGTAGTCGATCTCGCCTGGATGGTTCATGCCCATCTCGATGACCGCCGCCCGGTGGTTACCCGACAGGCGCAGCAGCATCAGCGGGAGCCCGATGTCGTTGTTGAGGTTGCCTTTGGTGGCCAGCACGGCGAGGTCCGGGTCGAAGCCGTCGCGACGCGTCTGCTCGCGCAGGATCGCCGCACACATTTCCTTGACGGTGGTCTTGCCGTTGCTACCGGTCACACCGATCAGCGGCAATTCGAAACGGCTGCGCCAACTCGCGGCCAGGCGGCCGAGCCCCAGGCGCGTGTCGTCGACGATCACCAGCGGCAGCGGCACCGGATTGGCCGCTGCCCAAGCGCGGTCCACCATTGCGGCCACAGCGCCTTGCGCCGCCACTGCAGACACGAAGGCGTGCGCATCGAAACGCTCGCCACGCAGGGCCACGAACAGCTGCCCCGGCTGGATCGCGCGGGAGTCGGTGCTCACGGACGAAAAAACGGCATTCCCACCCACCGCCGTACCCGCCGTAGCCAGCGCGGCTTCCTGAATATCCATCACAACAGATCTCCCTGAGCATCGTTCCAGGCTTGCAACGCGCCCCTGGCCTGCTCCACGTCGGAGAATGGGTAACGCACACCCTTGATTTCCTGATAAGGCTCATGCCCCTTGCCGGCCACCACGATCACGTCGTCGGCGGCGGCGGACAGGATGGCCTTGCGGATCGCCTCAGCGCGGTCGGGAACGATCTCCACCTGGGGGCCGCTGGTCGCCACAGCGATCTGCTGCAGGATCACCAGCGGGTCCTCACTGCGCGGATTGTCGCTGGTCAGCATGACCCGGTCAGCAAGACGCGCAGCCAACTCGCCCATGATCGGTCGTTTGCCGGGGTCGCGGTCACCGCCACAGCCGAACACGCAGGTCATGCGCCCGCCACGCGCGGTAACGGTCGCGCGCACGGCGCGCAACACCTGTTCGAGGGCATCCGGCGAATGGGCGTAATCCACCACCACCAACGGGTCGCAGACGCCCCCCAGGGTCTGCATGCGGCCCTGCGGCGGCGTCAGCCCCTCAGCCACCGAAGCTGCATCGTCCAACGTGAAGCCGGACGCCATCAGCGTGCCGATGACAGCCAGCAAATTGGATACGTTGAACTGTCCGACCAGATTGGGGTAAAGATCAGCGGACTCATTGCCGCAACGAGCGGTGAACCGCATCCCGGCGGCCGTCGTGGTGAGCTTGTCGGCAATCAACACACGATTGACCGGCGCCGCATCGGCATTGCTGGCGATGAGCGTATAACCGATCACCTCGAGCCCATGCCCCGCCAGGCGACGGGCTTGCTCCATGCCGAAACGGTCGTCCAGGTTGAGCACCACCGAGCGCAGCCCGGGCATGTCGAACAGGCGAGCCTTGGCAGCCGCATAGTTTTCCATGCTGCCGTGGTAGTCGAGGTGATCGCGGGTCAGGTTGGTAAACACCGCCACATCGAAGCGCAGCCCGTTGAGACGCCCCTGGTCGAGCCCGATAGAGGACACCTCCATGGCCACGGCCTGGGCATCGGCGGCACGGAATTCGGCCAGCGTGCGATGCAGGGTCAGGCTGTCCGGCGTGGTGTTGAGACTGGCCGACAGCGCACCGGGAAAGCCGATGCCCAGTGTCCCGACCACCCCACACTTGCGGCCGAGGGCCGCAAAGGCACGGGTTAACCACTGGCTCACGGACGTTTTGCCATTGGTGCCGGTCACGCCGACCAGCCACAAGGCTTCCGACGGGCGTCCGAAAACTTCATCGGCCAGATAACCGGACAGCGTCGCAAGGCCGTCCACTGCCAGATTTGCAAGCTTCAGGTCGGCATCCCAGACGTAGCCATTGCGCTCCCACAATACAGCCGCAGCGCCTGCATTGACGGCATCCTTGATGAAGCGCCGCCCGTCCACCCGATGCCCCGGATGGGCCAGGAAGACATCACCAGGACGCACCTGGCGTGAATCGACGCACAAGCGCGACACGGCCACACCGGCCTTGGCCAAGGCATCGAGAATGGCGCGCGCCTTCTGCTGAGGCAACTGCATCTACATGGACTCCCCGGAAGCGGCGGACGTGGCGCCCTGACGGGCAACCTGCAAGGGTTTCAAGGGCGCATCGGCCGGCACGCCGAGCGTTCTCAGGGCACCGCCCATCACCTGCGCGAAAACCGGACCCGCGACGTCACCGCCGTAGTGCTTGCCGCCCGTCGGCTCGTCGATCATCACCGCGACGATCAGCCGCGGATCAGAAATCGGCGCGATGCCGACGAAGGACGCCACGTACTTGAGCGCATAGCGGCCGCCGACCAGCTTCATGGCCGTACCGGTCTTGCCGCCAACGCGGTAGCCCGGAATATTGGCCTGGGTGGCGGTCCCTCCCGGCTGGACCACCATTTCGAGCATCTGGCGCACTTCACGGGCCGTCTGCGGGGAAAACACCTGCGTACCATGCAGCGGGGGTGCATCCAGACGCGACAGGGATAAGGGCACCATGTCACCGTCGCGGGCAAACACCTGGTAGGCATTGGCCATCTGCATCAGGCTCACCGAGATGCCGTGGCCATAGGACATCGTGGCCTGCTCGATCGGACGCCAGCTCTTGGCCGGACGCAACCGTCCACCGACCTCGCCCGGGAAGCCGAGCTTCAGCGGCGAACCGAAGCCGAGGTTGTCGAACATCTTCCACATCACTTCGGGCTGGAAGGTCAGCGCCATCTTGGCGGCGCCGATATTCGACGACTTCTGGATCACCTGGGCCACCGTCAGGGCACCATGAGGGTGGGCATCGGAAATCGTCGCCGTACCGATGGTCATCCGGCCCGGCGCACAATTGATGATGGTGTTTGACGTGAACTTGCCGTTCTCGAGGGCCAGAGCCGCCGTAAAGGGCTTCATCGTCGAGCCCGGCTCGTAGGTGTCGGTCAGGGCCCGGTTTCGCAGCTGATCACCGGTGAGGTGGACCCGGTTGTTCGGATTGAAGGTCGGCGCATTGGCCAGCGCCAGAATCTCTCCGGTCTTTGCATCGAGCACCACCACGCCGCCGGCCTTGGCCTTGTTGTCGGTGATGGCCTGCTTCAGTGCCGCGTGGGCCAGGTACTGGATCTTGTTGTCGAGCGCCAGCGCCACTTCCTTACCGTCCTGCGGCGGACGGATGGACTGCACGTCCTCGACCACATTGCCACGCCGGTCCTTGACCACCCGACGGGAACCAGGCTTGCCGGCCAGCGCCGATTCATAAGCCAGTTCGATGCCTTCCTGCCCCTTGTCGTCGACTCCGGTGAAGCCCAGCATGTGGGCCGTAACCTCGCCACCAGGATAGAAGCGGCGGTACTCCCGCTGGTCGTGGATGCCCGGCAGCTTCAGCGCAGCAATGTGGTCCGCCAACTCCGGCGAAACCTGACGCTTCAGATAGACGAACTCCTTGTCCACCGCCAGCTTCTGGTTAACCTCGTTGACGTCCATTTCCAGCAAGCCGGCCAACTGACGCGTCTGGGCTGGGCTGAGACGGGCATCCTCGGGGATCGCCCAGATCGATTTGACCGGCGAAGATACCGCCAGCACATCGCCCTGGCGGTCGGTGATCTTGCCACGGGTCGCCGGCACGCCCAGCAGACGAGCGTAGCGGGACTCGCCCTTAGCCTGAAGGAACTGGTCATTGACGCCCTGCAGGTAAGCCGCCCGACCGATCAACGCCAACGAGCCACCGAGCAGGCACAGCAGCACGAAACGCGGGCGCCAAGCCGGCAACTCGGACCGCAGGAGAGGATTGTGATTGAAGGTGACGCCCTTCTTGGCCTTGGTCATGGCCGCTCCTCGATGGCAATGATCTGCCCAGACTGAGGCGGGCGCATCGCGAGTTTTTCGCGAGCGAGTTTTTCGATACGGGCGTGGGCGGCCCAGGTGCTCTGCTCCAGTTGGAGCTGCCCCCACTCGACTTCCAGCTGGCTGGAACGCTGCTGCTCCCGTTCCACGGCGGCATACAGCTTTCGGGCCTGATGCTGCGAAGCCACGACACCGAGGCTGCTGGCCACCACCAGCATCAGGAGGAACCCGTTGAGGCGTGCCATCTCAGGCCTCCAGCCGCTCGGCGATGCGCATCACGGCACTGCGCGAACGCGGATTGGCTGCCACCTCAGCATCAGACGGCCAAACGGGCTTACCCACCAGCGCCAACTTCGGCTTCGGCAGATCGGCCGCTCGAACCGGCAGGCGGGCGGGAAGCTGCGGCGGACGCGATTCGTCCCGCATGAAGCGTTTGACGATGCGATCCTCGAGCGAGTGAAAGCTGATCACCACAAGGCGGCCTCCCACAGCCAGCCTTGCAACAACCTGCGGAAGGATCAGCGCCAGTTCCTCGAGCTCTTGATTGACACAAATCCGTAGAGCCTGGAAGGTGCGCGTCGCGGGGTGCTGGCCCGGCTCGCGTGTGCGGACCGCTTTCTCCACGATCGCGGCAAGCTGTCCCGTGGTTGCAACAGCCCCCCCTGCCCGAGCAGCTGCAATCGCCTTTGCAATCTCATAAGCAAACCGTTCTTCACCGTATTCCCTCAGTACGCGGGTGATGTCAGCAATAGGCGCTTCCGCCAGCCATTCCGCGGCGGTCACCCCGCGGGTCGTATCCATTCGCATGTCGAGCGGCGCATCGAAACGGAAGCTCATGCCCCGCTCAGCCTCGTCCAGCTGGGGGGACGACACCCCCAGGTCCAGCAGAACCCCATCCACCCGCTCGATGCCCCGCTCGGCCAGGGCCTCAGCAAAGTCCGAGAAAGGTGCATGCACCAGTTCGAAGCGCGGATCCGTAACTGCCTGCCCGGCGGCAATCGCTACCGGATCCCGGTCGAACGCGATCAGCCTTCCCTGCGGCCCTAGACGGGCCAGGATTTCACGGCTGTGCCCGCCCCGCCCGAAGGTGCCGTCCACGTAGACGCCGTCCGATTTGATAGCCAGGGCTGCCACTGCTTCATTCAGTAGCACCGTGATATGCGGTGTATTCATCACAGCGGCAAAGTTTCCCAACCGGCAGGCATGAGCTGTTCGCCCAAGGCAAAGATCGCCTCCTGCTGCTTCTGCCATCCGGCATCCGACCAAAGCTCGAAGTGATCGCCCTGCCCCACCAGATGCACCTGTTTTTCCAGTTGAGCGAAGGCCCGCAACTCCGGCGCGATGAGCACACGCCCTGCCGAATCCACCTCCTCGTCACGGGCAAAGCCGACGAGGAGACGCTTGAGGAGGGCGGAATGCTGATCGAGGCTGGAGCCGGCTAACACCTTGTCACGGATCGGCAACCAGGCCGGCGCCGGATAGATCAGCAGGCAACGATGGGGATGAGCAGTGAGAACGAGTTGATTCTCGGCGAGCTTCGTCAGCACGTCCCGATGCCGCGCCGGAATCGCCAAGCGACCCTTCGCATCGAGACTGAGCGCTGCAGCGCCTTGAAACATCACTTCCCCCACTTCTCCACTCGGACGAACCGGAAAAACTCACTTTTTCCCACTTTCATCCACTTCGCCCCACTTTAGAGGAAAAGAAATACTCGGTCAACTTGACCGCCACGTAAATTTCTTTTTGACACAAGCACTTACAGTTAAGAAAGGCGTAAAGCAAATCCGCTTATAAATCAATGCCCATGAGAAGGAATGCAAAAGTGCTGGATCAATTGCACCGTCCGTCGGACGCCGCCCGGCAAGGAAAAAGAAGGTGAAATAGAACACCACTCCACTGCGGACAGGCCGCAAAGCCTCCGCAGGTGGAAAAAAGTGGGGAAACCGAGAATGTGGGGGAAGCCCGCCGATAAGCCGGGTTTTGTCGAGCGACTGAATCGGATGATCCGGTCGCCGGGCAATCATTCCTCTGGTCGACGCGTTGCCGCGCCGCTCTAGCAGCCTACCCGGGGACTCCGCGAGCAGCGTCAACGTCCCCCTATTTGGCCTTGCCCCGGATGGGGTTTACCGTGCCGTCACTGTCACCAGTGCCGCGGTGGGCTCTTACCCCACCGTTTCACCCTTACCTGATCTCCGAAGAGCCATCGGCGGTCTACTCTCTGTTGCACTTTCCGTCGCTTTCACCCGAAGGCTATGGCGCCCGGCCGTTAGCCGGCATCCTGCTCTATGGGGCCCGGACTTTCCTCGATGCACGAACACCGCGATTGCCTGGCGAACTTCCCGGCGCGCAGTATAGCGGGTTGCCCCTGCCCGTGCCCGAAAATCACCCTGGATCGCGCAACTCGGCCGCTTGTTCGACCACCTTACCAACCACACAATCCAGACGGGACATGAACGCCGGGTCGTCCATACTCCCCCAAGCCGTCAGCGAATCACCCACAGAAATCCCGACTTCCAGCCTGCCGCAAGCAGCGCTGCTGACAAGTCCCGGCAAGCGCCCGGCAACCTTGCGCCCCAAATGCCCTCCACCAGCCAATACCACCACTACGTCCTCGCTGTTCCGGGGATCCACCCCAAGGCTGCGGACACCGACAGCCCTCAGCGCAGCGCCATGGCGCGCCTCGATCTGCTTGACGATCTCCGGGTTGCCCTTGGGGCGCATCCCGTCGTCCGGAGTGCGCACCTGGAAATACAACACAGCGCCGACAGCCAGCAGGATTAGCACACACAGCATCACCGCGAGTTTTCTTACATCCATGACTGTTACCGTAGTACACAATGAGGTCTATCGTCCCACGCCAACAGTTACAGCACCACACACTGCGGCAGGTGCATTCAAGATCCAGGCGGACTTGTCAGCAAATATTGCAAAAGCCGGCTTCAGTTGCATTCGCTTACTCATGTAATCGCTGCCCACACGCCCCGCCGTCGCCCCGGTGCTGCAATGAGAGCGTTCCGTTCCGGAGTCTAACAATATGACAACACGACTCATCCATTGCGTGGCACTCGCCTTCCTCGCGGGCACCGGGCTGCTCACAACCTATCCGGCCAGCGCTGATGGACCGCATGGCCATGGCAGAGGGCCAGGCGGCTTTCCCGGCCATCGTGGGCCGATAGGCAACCCCGGATACTGGCATCACGGCTACCACAATGGGAATTTGGGCTGGTGGTGGGTCGCCGGCGCAACTTGGCTATTCTACCCACAGCCGGTCTATCCATACCCTCCGGTGGTCGTCCAGCAAGCCCCCGAGCCAGCAGTGGCCCAACCGGCGCCGCAGCCCGCGGCGCAGAACTGGTATTACTGCGACAGCGCCAACGCGTACTATCCCTATGTACAAAGCTGCTCAGAAGGGTGGCGTAGCGTACCCGCCACCCCTCCGACCGGCCCTCAGAGCGCCTCTGGGACACAGAGCAATTGGTATTACTGCAACAGCGCCAAGACCTACTACCCCTATGTGCAGAGCTGCCCCGAAGGCTGGCGCGCCACACCGGCCTCGCCACCGCCCGGCAACGCGGCCTCTGGAGGCGCCCAATGAAACCCCATACGCCTGACTCCCGCTCATTCTGTTGAGCGCCTGCGCCAGCCTGCCGAGCGGCCCTCGCGTCGCTGCCATGCCTGCGCCGGGCAAGCCTTTCGGCCTGTTCGTCGTCGAGAACCGGCAGTGCCGCGCCTTTGCAGAGCAATCGATCGGCACTGCCCGCAGATCGGCCACCCAGAGCATGATCAACAGCGCCGCCGTGGGCACAGCCGTCGGCACAACAGTCGGTGCGCTTGGCGGTGGTCACAACGGTGCGGCGACCGGCGCAGCCTATAGCAGGGTTGCCGGTACTGCCAGCTGCGCCTCCCAGGCGGATTATTCCGGTGCTGAAACCCAGCTCCGCTACGACATCACTTACCAGCAATGCAGTACGCCAAGGGCAACCAGCTATCTGACTGCGGCTATCGGCAGACCCCATCCAGCCCCCAGTTGCTGCTATCCGCCGCCGCGCTGATCGCAGCGCACCACGGATGACTTCCCCTGCGCCGTCCGGCACAATCCGGCGCAGGAGAACCTTGCATGAAATTCGATGTACTCGTCGTAGGCGCCGGACTGGCCGGTGCCGCCTTTGCCGCCGCATTGCGCAGCAGCAGCCTGAAGATTGGGATTGTCGAAGCCCGCCCGCCCTATCGACCTACCGGCTGGGACCCCCGCATCTACGCGATCAGCCCCAGCAATGTGGACTTCCTGACCGCCATCGGCATCTGGCCGCATCTGGACACCAGCCGCATTGCACCGGTCTACGACATGGAGATCCACGGTGACGCCGGCGGGCAGCTGGAACTTTCCGCCTACGACTGCGGCCTGCGCGAGCTGGCCTGGATCATCGAATCCAGCCTGATGCAGCTGGAACTGTGGGAAACCGTCAAACGCCAGCACAACGTCACGCTACTGTGCCCTGCCGAACCCTCTGCGCTAGCCATGGATGAAGATGCTGGCCGGCTGACGCTGGCCGATGGACGGCGCCTGGAAGCGCGCCTCATCGTCGCCGCCGACGGACGGGACTCGTGGGTCCGCCAGGCGGCCGCGATCGGAGCACGTAATACCCCGTATGGCGAAAAGGGTGTGGTCGCCAACTTTCGCTGCGAGAAACCTCACCGAAACACGGCCTTCCAGTGGTTCCGCAAGGACGGCATCCTCGCTTACCTCCCTCTGCCTGAGCAGCAGATGTCGATGGTATGGTCTGCGCCGGACGCCCTCGCCGACGAATTGGTCGGCCTGCCGCCAGCCGAGTTGTGTGCCCGCGTCGCCGAAGCAGGTGGATACCGCCTCGGCGCCCTCGAACTGATCACCCCGGCCGCCGCCTTCGCCCTGCGACTGATGCGCGTCGAAACCGTCGTGCAGCCACGTCTGGCCCTCATCGGCGACGCCGCCCACGCGATCCATCCGCTCTCGGGGCACGGCATCAACCTCGGCTACCAGGACGCCCGCGTCCTCGCCGAACAACTGGCCACGCTGCCCGCTTGGCGGGATCCGGGCGAACTGTCGCTCCTGCGTGCCTATGCCCGCGCCCGCGCCGAGGAAACCGCCCTGCTGCAATACACCACGCACGGCCTCAACCGTCTATTCAAACCCGCCGACCCGCTTTTGTCCGGGCTACGCAACTTCGGACTGAACCTCACCAACCGCCTGCCGGTCGTACGCAATGCGCTGATGCGCTATGCCATCGCCGGCCGATTCTGAACGCGCCGCCCCTGAACCTGTAGTCTCTGGAGATCCTGGATGAAATTCCCCTTCGTACGCTCGCTGCTCGCCACCCTTTTTCTCGCAGCAGGTGTCGCCCATGCAGCCGACGAAGCCTCGGTCAAGAAGAACCTGGAGAGCTTCCTCAACGCCCCGGCCGTCGACAGCGTCAAGAAAACCCCCTACGGCAATCTGTACGAAGTGGTATTGAAGTCTGGAGAACTGCTTTACACCGACTCAGGCGTCAGTTTCATCATCGACGGCAGCCTGATCGACGCCAAGACACGCAAGAACATCACCCAGGCTCGCATGGCCCAGTTGATGAAGATCGATTTCAATACCCTGCCGCTGGATCACGCCATCAAACAGGTGCGTGGCAACGGCAAACGCGTCATTGCCACCTTTGAAGATCCCAACTGCGGCTATTGCAAGCGCCTCGCCAAGGACATGCAGGGTCTCAAGGACGCCACCGTCTACACCTTCCTCTACCCGATCCTCAGCCCCGACTCCACCGAGAAGTCGAAGAACATCTGGTGCGCCAAGGACCGTGCCGGAGCATGGAACGACTGGATGACCGCGGCCAAAGCACCGCCCGCCGCCGCCGCGAACTGCGACACCAGCGCCATCGAACGCAATGTGGCCCTCGGCCAGAAGCTGAAGGTCAGCGGCACTCCGACCATCTTCACCGCCGATGGCAACCGCCTGCCCGGCGCCGTCCCGCTCGCCCAGCTCGAACAGGCGATGACCCAGGCCGCCGGCGGCAAGTAAGAAGGCTGAGCCAGCCGGTCGGTTGTCAGGCCGCTGCGCGAGAGCGGCGCGGCCTGACGATGGGCTGGCAGCTGGCCGACGGCTGGCCGAACAGAAAGCCCTGCAACCAATCCACGCCGGCATCCCGGGCCACATCCAGCTGCAGTGGATGCTCGATGCACTGGCACGCCACCTGGGCCCCAAGGCGGCGGATCTCCACGGCCAGATCGCTCATCACCTTCCTGGCCAGGCTCAGATGGCCGGAATGTCCGATCAGGCTGCGGTCCAGCTTGACCACATCCGGCGCCAGCGCCTCCAGGCGCTCCAGATCCGAGGAGTGACGCCCGAAATTGTCGATGGCGATCCGGTAGCCCCGCTCCCGATAGCCGGAGATCGCGCGCAACAAATCCGGCAGCGCTTCGAAACCGTCGTCCGACACCTCCAGCACGATGCGCTCCGGCGTCAGGCCACAACGGGCCAGGATGGACTCGAAGACATGCCCGTGGTGCTCGCGGACCGTGCGCAGGTGCTGGGGATGCACGTTGAGGGACAGGAAACCACCATGCTGGTGGCGCTCCTGCAGAAAATTCAGCGCATGCAGCGTGCGCGCCAGCCGGTCGAGATGCACCAGCTCGGCATCGTCACGCGCATCGAGGAATACCGCCTGCGGCGACAGGCCGACGGCACGGCCCTCAAGCACTTCCAGGTGCGCCTCGTGGCCGAGCACTACATCGCCCTCCCGCGCCATCACCGGCTGAAACAGCGTACCCAGCTGCATCGAGCCGAAGCGCGCCCGCACCCGGCCATCGACGATCACAAAGCTCTGCTCCGGTGCGGATGAGCAAGCCAGCTGGTTGCGTTTGTTGAAGTAATGGACGAGTTCTGTGAGGGGCACGATGTTCTCCCGCGAATGAATCCTGCGGCGCCGGCACGCCGGCTCCAAACCGGAGCAAGATACCGGCGCCCCCCATGTCAGCCAACAATGAAATAACGCAAAACTTATTCCCTGCTGCAGCCGCCCGCCGCTTGGCTCAGCGAGGCACCTGGTCCCGCGGCCACAGCACCCACATCTCGCCCTTCTGGCGCATCCGCCCGGCCTGCACGCCCGCCTCGGCGCCAAAGCCCCAGAAGAAGTCCCCGCGTACGCCGCCCTTGATCGCACTACCGGTATCCTGCGCCAGCATCAGGCGACGCAAGGGTTGCGGGCTGTTGGGGTAGGTCGTGGACAAGAACACCGGCGCGCCCAGCGGCACGCTGCGCGGGTCCACTGCCATGCTGCGCCCTTCCGTCAGCGGCTGCCCGATGGCACCGACCGGCCCACCGGCAGAACTGGCCACCTCGCGGAAGAAGATGTAGCTCGGATTGGCATTCAGCAACTCCTGCAGACGCGCCGGATTGGCCCGCGCCCAATTCTTGATGCCATCCATCGATGCCTGTTCCATCTTGATTTCGCCGCGATCCACCAGCCAGCGCCCTATCGATTGGTAAGCGTAGCCGTTGGTGTCGGCATAGGCCAGTCGAACCACACCACCGTCCGGCAGCTGCACACGCCCCGACCCCTGCACCTGCAGGAAGAACAACTCGATGGGGTCTTCGGCATACAGGATCGTCTTGCCGGCAAACTTGTCGGGCTGGCGCGCCATGTCGCTGCGGGAGAAATACGGGACGACCTTGTTGCCGACCAGGCGGCCCCGCACCCGCTGCCCTTTCAGCTCGGGGAAGATATCGCCCAACTCGATGGTCAGCAGATCCTCCGGAACGCCCAGCACCGGCCATTGGTAGCTCTTCGAACGGGTCCGGCTGCCCTTGATCAGGGGCTCGTAATAGCCCGTCACCAGGCCCTCCTGAGTCCCATCGGGATTGACGACCCGCCATGGATTGAAGCGAGCCTCCATGAAGCTGCGCACCGCCGAGGCACTGGGGCGCGCTCCCAGGGACTTGGCAGCATCGCAAGGCGTCTGCCACACCGGCTGACGCGTCAGCGCACGGCAGGACGCCAGGAAAGCCGGCCAAGCCTCATCCAGGGCATCGCTCCCCCAACCGGGAAGATCGGACCAGGACGACGACAACAGCGGCCGGCTCAACGTTTGCGGCACGACGCCACCACTGCGCGCGGCAGGGGCCGCACCAGACGGTGTGGCTGCGGCCGGCGCGGCCGGGGTATGGGCGGGCGGCGCACAATGGGCACAACCGGCATCGCCGACCGGCTTCGGAGCGCTCGCACAAGCGGCCAGCAGGGATGAGACCAGAACGACGGACAGACGGGGAAAGGGGCGGAACATGGATGGGGTACACTCACGGCTTGCAGAACAACCGTTTCAGTATAACCACCGGTTCGCCGGCCGGGCGCACAGAAGGACACCCCATGTGGTTGATCGGTCTTGAACTCGGCGTCGCCGCCGTGCTGCTCGCCATCGTCGGACTGGCCCTGCGCAGCCCTAGGAACAAGGACTCGGATTCCCCTCCCCATGACTGACCTGAACCAGTTTCTCGCCCGCGCCGAGCGGGTGCTCGAACGCCTCGAAGCCATCCTCCCCGCCGCCCCCACGCCCCCCGACTGGAACGCCGCGATCGCCTTCCGCTGGCGCCGTCGGCGCAACACCGCCGGGCTGGTGCCGGTAGCCCATCCGCACCAGATCCGTCTCGACGATCTGCAGGACATCGACGACAAGAAGGAACGCATCGTCGCCAACACGCGCCAGTTCCTGGCCGGCAAGCGCGCCAACAACGTGCTCCTCACCGGCGCCCGCGGCACCGGCAAGTCCTCGCTGGTGAAGGCGGTGCTCAACGAATTCGCCGCCGACGGCCTGCGCGTGATCGAAGTGGACAAGGACGACCTGGTGGACCTGCCGGACATCGTCGAATTGCTGGAAGGCCGCCCCGAACGCTTCATCCTGTTCACCGACGATCTCTCCTTCGAAGATGGCGAACCGGCCTACAAGGCCCTCAAGAGCATCCTCGACGGCTCCCTCGCCGCGGTGCCGGATAACGTGCTCATTTACGCCACCTCCAACCGGCGCCACCTGATGCCGGAGTATTTCGCCGAGAACGCCGCCACCGTCCACAAAGACGGCGAGGTCCATCCCTCCGAGGCCGTGGAGGAAAAGATCTCCCTGTCCGAGCGTTTCGGCCTGTGGATCTCCTTCTACCCTTTCAGCCAGGACGAATACCTGGCGGTGGTGAAGCACTGGCTGGGCGAATTCGGCGTGCCCGCCGAAGCCATTCCGGCCGCCCGCAGCGATGCGCTGCAATGGGCGCTGCTGCGCGGCTCGCGCAGCGGGCGGGTAGCCTGGCAGTTCGCCCGTGACTACGCGGGGCGCTTCGAAGCATGAAAAAGATCGTCCATGTGGCAGCCGCGGTGATCACCCGGCCCGATGGCAGTTTCCTGGTCGGCCAGCGCGCTGCCGACACCTTCTACGCCGGCTACTGGGAATTCCCGGGCGGCAAGGTGGAACCCGGCGAGACCCCGCGCGACGCGCTGATCCGCGAACTGCACGAAGAACTCGACATGCAAGTGGACGAAGCCTGGCCGTGGCTGACCCGCGAACACGTTTATGAACACGCCCACGTCAGCCTGCATTTCTTCGAGGTGCCGGCCTGGCACGGCGAGATCCACGACCGCGTGCATGCCGCGCTCTCATGGCAACAGGCCGACGCGATGACCGTCGAGCCGATGCTGCCGGCCAACGGCCCGATCCTGAAGGCGCTGCGCCTGCCCCGCACGATGGGCATCACGCAGGCGACAGAAGTCGGCGTGGCCACCCAGCTGGCGCGTATCGACAAGGCCCTCGCCAACGGTCTGCGTCTGATCCAAATCCGTGAAGCCGGCCTGGCCGAAAGCGAGCGGGAACACTTTGCACGGGAGGTCGTCGCCCGCTGCCGTGCCGCCGACGCCATCGCGCTGCTCAATGGCGACATGGAACTGGCCCGCCGCAGCAACGCCCATGGCGTACACCTGCCCGGCCATCTGCTGACCAGCACGGCGACACGACCGGATTTCGAATGGGTCGGCGCAGCCTGCCACAGCCGTGCGGAGCTCGAACACGCAGCTGCGCTGGGCCTCGACTACGCGATGCTGGGCTCCGTGAAAACCACCTCAAGCCATCCAGGCCAGGCGGGACTGGGCTGGGAGGTCTTTGCGGAGCGGGTGCGCAACCTGCCGCTGCCAGTGTTCGCAGTGGGCGGCCTCGATGCGGATGACCTCAACACCGCCAAGGCGGCCGGCGCCCACGGCATCGCGGCAATACGGTCGATCTGGAAAGACTGATCAGCGGCCGAAGCGCGACAGGGGATCCGTCTCGTCGTCGAGAGGCGTTTCCCCTTCCACCCGGTACGCGTCGGACGCCCAGGCGCCCAGATCGATCTTGCGGCAGCGTTCCGAGCAGAACGGACGATGGGGACTCTGCGGCCCCCACATAACGGGCGCCCCACAGGTCGGGCATTTCACCTCGCGAGGTGCACGCGGCTTTTCCATCAGAGATTGCAGAAAGTCAGCTGAAATGCCACATCCACATCCACTTGCCCGGGGCGGGTGACGGTTTCGGCATTCATGAAACGGATGTTGAGAGCGTACTTGTTGGCGCTGGTTTCCGGCACGCAGTGAGCCCCGCCCTGCAG
Organism: Zoogloea sp. GDB6; assembly: GCF_056724105.1. Taxonomy (NCBI): domain Bacteria; kingdom Pseudomonadati; phylum Pseudomonadota; class Betaproteobacteria; order Rhodocyclales; family Zoogloeaceae; genus Zoogloea; species Zoogloea sp. GDB6. The sequence continues at coordinate 4,652,382 of NZ_CM161497.1, forward strand.
GCGGATGCGGATCATCTGCACGGTACGCCCCCCCATGGTCTGCTGGAAGGCCCCGTGCAGCGCGGTCAGGTCTTCCGGCTGGCCGCTGGCACGCAGCAGGCGCAGCACGATCGCCTGGCCATCGCGGATCGGCAGCAACGGCTGCAGCCAGGCACTCAGATCATGGCGGCGCAACTCCGGATCCCGGTTCAGCCAGTGATGATAGGACGGCAGGTCGAACTCGCAGGCCCCGCCCGGAATCGCGGCGCGGCTGCGGATGTTCATCAGCCATTCGTTCTCGCGCAGATACTGGCCGGTCTTGCCCGCCATCGCGAGCAGGGACGCCGACGCCTGTTCTATCTCGTAGAGGGCGCCAGACAGCGCATCTTCGGAAATCTGGGGATTGTTGCGGAAGGACAGCAGGATCTGACGCTGGCGCTCGAGCTCCTGCACGAGATCGACTTTCAGATCCGCCCGGCTGGCGACCTCAAGGATCTCGAATAGTGTCAGCAAGGCTACATGGTGTTCAAGCGCGCCGTCCGATGCCAGGAAATGCGCAGCCTTGTCGAAAAGGTCTTCCAGCCTCAGGAGCGTCCGGATCCTCTCGTTGAGCGGATATTCGTAAGTGATCACGCGCGCGCCTGAATATCGAATGGAAAGGTGTCGGTCTGACCGGCGCGAATCATATCACACGCCCTCCCGCTGCGCGGCGAGCGCCAGGTAACGGCAATGCAGACTGGCAACCTGCTCCCGTAGCTGTGGCAGGTCACCACTGTTGTCCACCACGTCATCCGCCGCCGCCAGGCGGTCGGCCCGCCGGGCCTGCACCGCCATGATCGCCCACACCTGGCAGGCCTCGAGGCCGCTGCGGCTGACGACGCGCTCGACTTGGACATCTTCCGGGCAATCCACAACGCACAGGCGCTGCACCCGCCCGCGATAAGTCCCGGACTCGATCAGCAGCGGCACCACCAGCACCACGTAGGGCGCATGCGCCTCCCTGCACTGGCGGTCGCTCTCTTCACGGATCATCGGATGGAGAATGCCTTCGAGCCGCTTGCGCACGTCGGGATCCTCGAAGGCCAACGCGCGCATGGCGGGACGATTCAGGGAACCATCCTCGGCGATCACCCCAGCCCCGAAAGCCTCGCGGATCGCCGCCATCGCGGCCCCACCCGACGCGGTCAGCGCATGGGCAATGCGGTCGGTATCGACGACGGTCGCCCCCAGCTCGGCAAAGAGATCAGCCGCAGCGCTCTTGCCGCTGCCGATACCACCGGTCAAACCTACGACAAAGGCGTGTTCGCTCATGGCGTGCACTCGAGACGATTGACGCCCCGCAGGCGTTCTGAGAGATCACTGACCACGGTAGCCAGCGTGTCGCTGGGCCCGCGCACCTCAAGACGAGAGGCACCGCCACCGCGCGCCAGCACCTGGACACCGCGCACACCCTTCTCTTTCAAGGCTTCCAGCTGGCGACTGGCCGCCGCCTCGTTCTTGTACAGGCCAAGAGAGATCGCAAACTGGCTCGGCCCGGCCTCCTGCATGACAAAAAGATCGGAGACACCGAGCTTGCGCAACTCGGCGGCCTTCTTGTCTGCAGCATCCTTGCTACCTTGCGACGGGACATGCACCCACCAGGACGAGGGCGCTTCACCACGGCCCTCGGTCAGCTTGAAGCCAGAGCCGGCCTTGGCGATACGCGCCGACAATTCCCGCGCCTGATCGGCGCTCAGGCCACTGAAGATCACACAAGCCTGCGGCGCCACGGTCTCCTGGGCAGGCGCTTCCTCGATCTTCCTTTCCACAGCCGGCGGCGGCACTACCGGCACGGGCGCCCGCCGAACCGGCGGGCGCGGCTCCTCGCCGACCAGACGGATTCCTTCCGGATTCAGCTGATTGCTCAGCCGCTCCGGCTCCCCATGATGGAGCTCTCCGCCCAGCCAGCCCTTCCAAAGGGACAGGGCGAGCAGATTGGCGAACAGCAGGACGATGACGAACACGCGCAATGAGGCCATGTCCGCAAGACTAACGTATCCGCCGCATGCGGAAAAGGCACCCGCCACAGGCGGAACAGCGTACGAAGCCTCAAGCTTCGGCCAGCATGCGGACGAGGCCTTCGAGAACCAGATTGTCCACCACACGCACCGGGCATTCGAGGTGCGGCGCCAGTGTCGCCGCCGCACCGCCGTTGAGGAGGCAGACGGCAGATGGTTCGTTGCCCACAAGGCGAAACATGCGCTCGATAGCTCCGAGCTGGGCCTGCAGGCAGCCACTGACGATGGCATCCGCCGTCCGCCGAGGCGCGGCGACGAAGCGGCCGTCCGAATAGGGAAGCTGGGCCGTATCGCGGGCCAGGGACAGGCGCATCAGGTCCAACCCTGGAAGGATCACCCCCCCTTGAAAGACACCGGCGGCATCGAGCACGTCCGCCGTCGTGGCGGTGCCCGACGTCACCACCAGCGCCCCGCCGGCATGCAGCGCGTGGGCGCCGACGAGTGCCGCCCAGCGGTCCGCACCAAGACGGGCCGGCTCCAGGTAGCGATTGACGACCCCATGGCCCTCAGCCTGCGGCCGGATCCACGTGGACTCCACCTGACCGGCGGCGAGCATCGCCCCCAGCCGCCCTCCAACAGTAGCACCCGCCACATTGGCGCCGAGCATGCGGTGGATCGGCCCAAGCCCGGCCAGCACATCGGCAAAACCATCCAGCGCGGTCAGCAGGACTGCTCCCTGCCCCTTCCAGCCGGCACCGTCATGGAGCCCCCACTTGAGGCGGGTATTGCCCACGTCAAGCAACAGATCCATCAGGCCATCCTCAGGGAAACATCGCCCGACAGCACCCGGCGCACGCCATCGGCGGCCTGCAGCAGCAAGGCACCGTCCTCATCGACCCCCAGACAGGTCCCGGCCAGCTCTTCGGCCTCCCCGAAAATGCGCACCGGCAGATCGGCAAAGGCATTACGCTGCTGCCAAGCACCGCGTAGCGCACCGAAACCGGCGGCGGCATAGATGTCGAGCAGGCAGTTCAAGTGAGCCAGCACCACACCGAGCAATCGACTCGGGCTCGGCGGCTGCCCCAGACAGGCCGCCAGATCGGTCACGCCGGTCGGATAGTCGACGCCGGCATCCGGCGGCAGGCGCCGATTGATGCCGATCCCGATCACCGCGGCCGGCGTTCTGCCACGCCCCGGCAACAACTCGATGAGGATGCCCGCCAGCTTGCGGCCATGGATCAGCACGTCGTTGGGCCATTTGAGCTGCACGCCCTCCACGCCGAGATCCTCCAGCGCCCTCGCCACGGCAAGGCCAGCCACCAGGGACAGGCCAGCCGGCACCGGCGCCCCCGGCTCAAAACGCCACAGAGCCGAGAAGGTCAGGCTGGCACCCGGCCAAGACTGCCAGACCCGGCCACGTCGGCCACGGCCAGCCGTCTGCACATCAGCAGCCAGCACGTGGACACGCCCATCGTCCGGCGGCGGATCGGCCAGCAGGCGGCTGTTGGTGGAGTCGCACTCCGGCAGGAGCACCACGGAAAACCCGGCGGCGTCACCGCCAAGGGCAGCAGCCACCTCTGCCCCGCTGAGGGCCTCGTAAGCGGAATGGTCCAAGAATCACTTCCCGGCTGTTGAAAACAAGCCGGTCATTATGAGCCAAGGCAGCAAAGGTGAGAAACGGGCAGCTGCAATCCGACCACTGCAGAGCCGCGCCAGATTGTTGCTTGATCTGGCAGGAGGAGGCGCGACCACCGGCCCGTCGGACAGGGAGCCCGATGGTGCCCCCCCACTCGCTCAGGCGTGGTCTGACTCTTCGAGCCCGAGCTCCTGGATCTTGCGGGTGATCGTGTTTCGGCCGATGCCCAGCAGCTGGGCCGCCTCGATCCGCCGCCCACCGGTAGCGGCCAGCGCGCGACGGATCAGGATCCGTTCGAAGTCCCGGCTCAGGCGGTCGAAGACCTCGCCCGGATTCTGCGCCAGCGCCCGGTCCGCCTCCGCCATCAGGGCGTCGCCCCAGTTGGCCGGCAGCTCGCGGGTCGGCTGGTCCTTCAACTCGGGCGGCAGGTCCACGACTTCGACGGTCTGACCGGGGGCCATCACCGTGAGCCAGTGGCACAGATTTTCCAGCTGACGCACGTTGCCGGGGAAGTCGAGGCTCTGCAGATACTTCAGCGTCGCGTCGGACAGGCGCTTGGCCTCGACACCCAGCTCCTGCGCCGACAGCGCGATAAAGTGCTTGGCCAGCGGCGGAATATCCTCGCGCCGCTCGCGCAGTGGCGGCAAGCGCAGCCGGATCACATTCAGGCGATGGAAGAGATCCTCGCGGAACAGGCCTTGGCGGACACGATCCTCCATGTTCTGGTGGGTCGCGGCAATGACCCGCACGTTAGCCTTGATCGGCTGATGCCCGCCGACCCGGTAGAAGTTGCCGTCGGACAGCACGCGCAGCAGCCGCGTCTGCAACTCAGCCGGCATGTCACCGATTTCATCGAGGAAAAGCGTACCGCCTTCCGCCTGCTCGAAACGCCCGCGACGCATGGTCTGCGCACCGGTGAAGGCACCCCGCTCGTGGCCGAACAGTTCGGATTCGAGCAGATCTCGCGGAATCGCCGCAGTATTGATCGCGATGAAGGGTGCGTCCCGGCGCGGACTGTGGCGGTGCAGCGCGCGCGCCACCAGTTCCTTGCCGGTGCCCGACTCACCGTTGATGAGCACGGTGGCGTGGGACTGGGACAAACGGCCGATTGCGCGGAAGACCTCCTGCATCGCCGGCGCCTGGCCGAGGATCTCGGGCACGGCGCTGAGCACCTCTTCGGTGCCGGCCTGGTGGGCACTTTCGTCGATCGCACGACGCACCAGTTCGACGGCCTGATCCACGTCGAAAGGTTTAGGCAAGTATTCGAACGCACCGCCCTGGAAGGCCGCAACGGCGCTGTCCAGATCGGAGTACGCGGTCATGATGATGACCGGCATGTGCGGGAAACGTGCCTTGACCTTGCTCAGCAGGGCCAGACCCGACTCACCGGGCATCCGGATATCGGACAATAACACGCGCGGAGGTTGGGTCGCCCCCTCCAGCGCCGACATGACTTCACCGGCAGTACCAAAGCTCTTGTACGGAATTTCCTCCCGAGCCAGGGCTTTTTCGAGCACCCAACGGATCGAGCGGTCATCATCAACTATCCAGACGGCTGCATTCATATCATTCACACGCACAAGAGTGAAACACGGCAGTACTCTGCCTCACAATTCACGCACCAATAAGGTGCATCAGCTATTCAAGCCTTAAGCATCCGCTTCCCGTGCAATAGGCAGAAAGACGGTGAAACAAGTGCGCCCCGGACGGGAATCCACATCGATCGCACCCTGATGCTGGTCGATGAAGCTCTGCGCCAACGATAGCCCCAGACCACTGCCGTTTTCGCGCCCCGAAACCAGCGGATAAAAGATCTTGTCGCGGATCTCTTCCGGCACGCCCGGCCCATTGTCGATGACCTGCAACTGCAATGCCAGCTTGAAGCGGCGCTTCGCCAGCGTGATCTGCCGGGCTGCCCGGGTGCGCAATACGATCTCCCCATCCCCCTGCATGGCCTGAGCCGCGTTGCGGGCGATGTTGAGAATGGCCTGGATAAGTTGCTCCCGGTCGCCGGTGATGCAGGGCAAGCTGGTGTCATAGTCGCGACGCACCTCGACGGACGGGAATTCCGCCAGGATCAGGCGCCGCACGCGCTCCAGCACGTCGTGGGGATTGAGCTGCGACGGCTGCATCATGCGGTGGGACGTGAGCAAGCGGTTCATCAGGTCCTGCAGGCGATCCGCCTCGGCGATGATGACCTGCGTGTATTCCCGCAGCTGGGGATCGTCCAGTTCTCGCTCCAGCAATTGGGCCGAACCGCGAATTCCGCCAAGGGGATTCTTGATCTCGTGAGCCAGATTGCGGATCAGTTCCCGGTTCGCCTGCTGTTGGTGCGCCAGCTGTTCTTCCCGTGCCACTTTCAGGTGCGCGTCCATCGGGCGGAATTCCAGAAGGAGGCGCGCCCCAGCTACTTCGACCGGCGTGACGGTACAGTCCAGATGCAGGGCCACCATGCCGGGACGGCTGACGGTCAGATTATGTCCCGTGTAGCTCCAGTTATCCCGCAAAACGTTGTTCAGGGCGCCATCGAGTCCGGCGGGCTCCCCGAGCAGGCGCCGCAAGGAGAAACCGATGATCTTGCGGCTGCTGACGGCAAACAGGTTCTCCGCCCCTGGATTGAGGTAACGGACCACGAATTCGTCGTCGATCAGGACTACTGCCGAAGACAGCAGCTCCAGACCGGCAAAGGCGGGGGGCGTTGTGTCGAGCTGATCGTTTTGCATACGAGGGCCCAATGCAAGAAGCAGACCAGGCGAGCATACTGCATCCAGACAACCTCACCCCAACTTGAATTTAGCGCAAATTGGAAATCTCGCGCTTCAGGGCCTCGATATTGCGCTCATGCAGCTGGATCTTGTCCTTCAACGGCTGCCGATCACCACCACGGCGTGCTGAATCCTGCTCGGCCAGTTGCCGGCTGGCAACATCCAGCGCACTTTGCTCCGCGCCGAGCTCTTCTTCAAGAATCCGGCGACGATCCGTATCACGCGCCTTTTGCGTACCCGCATCAACCCGCGGAAAACCGGCGGAACCACTGGAAGCGGAGCCAACCGAGGCGGACTGGGCTGCAGGCCGACCTCCCCCACTAGGCACCGACGACACCGCCTGATCCCGGGCCAGAACACTGCACCCTCTGGCGGAGGTCTTACTGTTGGTATAGGTCACATGACCCGCTTCATCGACACACTTGAAGATGTCGGCACGCACCAGCGGCGAACACAACAATGCGGCCAGCACCAAGGCTATTCGTAGACTCATCGTCGGACAGTGGAAACCGGAAGCGGCAGATAGTTTAGGGGCCGGGCGGGACAAACACAAACCCAGGCCCCGGAAACAAAAAAAGGACGGGAATGATCCCGTCCTTTTTCAACGCAGCAGCCAGCCAGCACGCTGACCGGCTCCGACCCAAAGATCAGATGGCGTAGTACATCTCGAACTCGACCGGGTGCACTTCGACGCGCAGACGGTTTACTTCTTCGCTCTTGAGGGCGATGAAGGAGTCGATGAAGTCATTGCTGAACACGCCACCACGGGTCAGGAACTCGCGGTCCTTGTCCAGGGCTTCCAGAGCCTGTTCGAGGCTGGAGCAGACGGTCGGGATGAGCGCGTCTTCTTCCGGCGGCAGATCGTACAGGTTCTTGTCGGCGGGGTCGCCCGGGTGGATCTTGTTCTGGATGCCGTCGAGACCAGCCATCATCAGCGCAGCGAAGCACAGGTAGGGGTTCGCGCCCGGATCCGGGAAACGGGTCTCGATGCGACGAGCCTTTTCGCTGTTGACGAACGGGATACGGATGGAAGCGGAACGGTTCTTGGCGGAATAGGCCAGCTTCACCGGAGCTTCGTAGTGGGGCACCAGACGCTTGTAGGAGTTGGTCAGCGGGTTGGTGATCGCGTTCAGAGCGCGGGCGTGCTTGATGATGCCGCCGATGTAGTACAGGGCGGTTTCGGACAGGCCAGCGTAGCCGTTGCCAGCGAACAGGTTCTTGCCGTCCTTCCAGATGGACTGGTGCACGTGCATGCCGGAACCGTTGTCGCCAACGATGGGCTTCGGCATGAAGGTCGCGGTCTTGCCGTACTGGTGAGCGACGTTCTGAACGATGTACTTGGTGATCTGGGTCTGGTCGGCACGACGCACCAGGGTGTTGAACTTGGTGCCGATTTCGTTCTGACCAGCAGTCGCCACTTCGTGGTGATGCACTTCAACCGGCACGCCGCAAGCTTCGAGAGCCAGACACATGGCGGCACGCATGTCGTTGAAGGAATCGACCGGGGGAACCGGGAAGTAGCCGCCCTTCACAGCGGGACGGTAGCCGGTGTTGCCGCCTTCGAACTTGATGTCGGAAGACCAGGCACCTTCTTCGGAGAAGATTTTGTGGTAGGCGCCGGACATGCCGACCTTCCACTCGACGGAGTCGAAGATGAAGAATTCGGGTTCCGGACCGAAGAAGGCGGTGTCGCCAATGCCGGAAGACTTCAGGTAAGCCTCGGCACGATTGGCGATGGAGCGCGGATCGCGGTCGTAGCCCTTGCCATCGGCCGGGTCGATCACGTCACAGGTCAGAACCAGAGTGGTTTCGTCGAAGAACGGATCGATGTAGGCGGTGTTGGGGTCCGGCATCAGCAGCATGTCGGAGGCCTGGATACCCTTCCAGCCCGCGATGGAGGAACCGTCAAAGGCATGACCGCTTTCGAACTTGTCTTCATCGAAAGCACTGATGGGCACGCCGACGTGCTGTTCCTTGCCCTTGGTGTCGGTGAAGCGGAAGTCGACGAACTTGACTTCGTTCTCCTGGACGATCTTCATGACGTCTTGCGGGGTCATATAACTCACTCCTAACGGGTTGAAGCTGCTGCGCAGTGGATAAAGGTCAATTATTACGACAATTCAGTCGACGGAACCAACAAGCAGCAAGCATGCCAGCACGCGATTGAAAACACTTCATTGTGCCATAAGGCTAATGCGCGAGGTTCTTAAAAAAACATGCACTACATTCGTGCGCAAAAAATCAAAATGCACCATTACAGTGCAATTTTGCAGAGCAGAGCAATCTGTCCCCAGTGGGACGATGCACCATTGCCGTAATCCCGCAGCCGCTGCTGCAGGCCCGCCAGCCGATCGGTATCGGCACACCACTCGAAGGGCAGATACACCTCGGCCTCCACGCGCTCGCCGACGTAGTGAAAAACGGCCGGTGCCGCCTGCGGCACGTCACCGAGCAATGCATCGAGTTCGGCGACCAGCGCCTCACGGCCGGGCAGTGTGCGCCCCAGCGCGGCCATCTGGTCTTCTTCGGTATCCACATGCACCAGCACGTCGAGCACATCCTCATGACGGCTGCGTACCCGATGGCGGGCCAGTTCGGCAATGCGGTGCCCTTCCGACACACTGATCCGCGCATCCACGCGGACGTGGGCATCCACCAGCACCCGATGGGCCATGCGGCGGGTACGCAATTCATGAACATCGATCACGCCGGGGGTCGTCGTCACCGTCTCGCGGATCCTGGCGACCTCATCGGGCTGCACGCCGGTATCGATAAGCTCGCGCAGCGCCTCGTAGCCGAGCATCGCCCCCATGCGCAGGATCATGAAACCGACCAGCGCGGCCCCAAGAGGCTCGAGAAAGCGATAACCGAGCAGGCTGCCGCCAATGCCTACCGCCACCACCAACGACGACGCCGCATCGGCGCGCGCATGCCAGGCATTGGCCACCAGCATCGGTGAACGCAGGCGCTGTGCCACCGCCAGCATGTAGCGGAACAGGCCTTCCTTGCCGGCGAGAGTCAGCAAGGCCATCCACAGCGCCATCGGATGCAGCTGGGGCAAGGACTCCAGGCTTTGCAGGCGAACGGCCGCAGTCAACAAGAATCCGGCCCCGACACCGGCCAAAACCAGCCCCAGCACCAGCGAAGCGGCCGTCTCGTAGCGTCCGTGGCCGTAGGGGTGCAGTTCATCAGCGGGGCTCGCCCCGTGACGGCTCGCGAACAGGACCAGAAAATCGCCGAGCAGGTCGGACAGCGTGTGCATGCCGTCGGCCACCAGGCTCTGGGCGTGGGAGATCAGGCCGACGGTGATCTGCAGCACCGTCAGCACGACATTGACGGCGACGCTGACCCAGGTCGCCCGTTGAGCCTGGCGGGCGCGGTCGGCGTCGAGGGCCTCGTCCGGCGCGGAGACGGGATGAGCTTCGAAAGACATGACTTGCAGCCCGTAGGGCCGGGGGTATACTCGCAAGCCCGCCATTCTAGCCGGATGTCCGCCATGGGAAAATTAAGCGAAACACTCGCCCTCGCGCAGGAACGCGGCCAAGGCCTGAACGTTCCCTACACCGGGAGTCTCACGCCCAAGGAAGCCTGGGAAGTCCTCCAGCTCGCCCCCGGCGCCCGGCTCGTGGATGTGCGCACGCGCGCCGAATGGGACTGGGTCGGGCGTGTGCCGGGCTCCGTCGAGATCGAATGGATGCTCTATCCGGGCAATGAACCGAATCCGCATTTTCTGGCCCAATTCAAGCGCCAGGTCGATCCGGAAGCGCTGGTGATGTTCCTGTGCCGCAGCGGCGCCCGCTCCAATGCGGCCGCCACGCTGGCCGCGGCGTCGGGCTTCACCAATGCCTACAACATCCTGGAAGGCTTCGAAGGCGACAAGGACGCCAACGGGCGCCGCAACACGGTCGGTGGCTGGCGCCATGCCGGCCTGCCATGGAACCAGGGCTGAACCAACAGGACTCAATCGATGCAAGCCGTACCGATCAGTTTCGACCGTTTCAACACCCTCGGCGACGCCGACGCCCATGAGCGCATCCGCGCGGCCCGTGCCCGCCTCGGCGACAAGGCCGTGCTGCTGTGCCACCACTACCAGCGCGCCGACGTGTACCAGTACGCCGACCTGACCGGCGACTCCCTCAAGCTGTCGCGCCTCGCCGCCGAAACCGACGCCGAATACATCGTGTTCTGCGGCGTGCATTTCATGGCCGAAGTGGCGGACATCATGTCCAAGCCGCACCAGCAGGCCATCCTGCCCGACCTCGCCGCCGGCTGTTCGATGGCCGACATGGCCAACCTGGCCAAGGTTGAGCGCTGCTGGCGCGAGCTGTCCGAAGTACTGGACACCCCCGACACACTGATCACGCCGGTCACCTACATCAACTCGGCGGCCGACCTGAAGGCCTTCTGCGGTGAGCACGGCGGCATCGTCTGCACCTCCACCAACGCCCCCACCATCCTCGACTGGGCATTCAAGCAGCGCGAGAAGGTGCTGTTTTTCCCCGACCAGCACCTGGGCCGGTGGACCGGCTTCAACAAGGGCATTCCCCTCGACGAGATGGTGGTGTGGGATCCCGACCAGGAATACGGCGGCCTCAGCGTCGAGCAGATCAAGAAGGCCAAGATCCTACTCTGGAAGGGGCACTGTTCGGTGCACCAGATGTTCCAGCCGGCCCACATCATCAAATTCCGCAACCAGTACCCGGACGGCAAGGTCATCTCCCACCCGGAGAGTGCGCTGGAAGTGTGCCGCCAGTCCGACTTCGTCGGCTCCACCGAGTACATCATCAAGGTCGTCAAGGAATCCGCCCCCGGTACCCGCTGGCTGGTCGGCACTGAACTGAACCTGGTGAACCGTCTCGCCGAGGAAGTAAAGCACGAGGGCAAGATCGTCCAGTTCATGGCCCCGACCGTGTGCATGTGCTCGACGATGCAGCGCATCGACCCGCAGCACCTGGCCTGGACCCTCGAGAACCTCGCCGAAGGAAAGGTGGTCAATCGCATCACGGTGCCCGAACACGAGGCCGCGCTGGCCAAGGTCGCCCTCGAGCGCATGCTCGCAGTATCCTGAGCGCGCCCCTCGCCAGCCCACGACGGCGCCTGCGGGCGCCGTTTTGCATGGAACTGCGCAAGATGCGACAAACCGGCGACAGGCGCAGAATGCAGGAAAAAAGGAGACCGCGATGAGCACCACGCTGCACATCTGCACCTACAACATCCACAAGGGCTTCTCCCAGTTCAACCGTCGCCTGGCCATCCACGAACTGCGCGACCGCCTGCGCCTGCTGGGCGCCGACGTGGTATTCCTGCAGGAAGTCCAGGGCATGCACCTGCGCCACGCCAGCCGCCACCCAGACTGGCCGCAACAGCCACAACATGAATTCCTCGCCCGCGACGTATGGCAGCAGACGGCCTACGGCGGCAATGCGGTATATGACCACGGCCACCACGGCAATGCGATCCTCAGCCGCCATCCCATCCTGTCCCAGGCCAACCAGGACGTCTCCGACCACCGCTTCGAGAGCCGCGGCCTGCTCCATTGCGAGATCCGCGTCGACGGCGTGAAGCAGCCCGTACATTGCGTCTGCGTGCACCTGGGCCTCACCGCCGGCAGCCGGCGCCGCCAGATGGCGGCCCTTGTCAAGCGACTGGACACGCTGGCCCCGAACGGCGCACCGCTGATCATTGCCGGCGACTTCAACGACTGGCGCAACCACGCCGACGACTGCCTGACTGCGCCGCTCGGCTTGACGGAGGTCTTCACGTCGATCCGCGGCCGCCCGGCGCGCAGCTTTCCGAGCACGCTGCCAGTGCTGCGCCTGGACCGCATCTACGTGCGCGGCTTCGCGGTCGACCGGGCCGAGGTGCACTACGGCGCCCCATGGAGCCAGATTTCCGACCACGCGCCACTGACCGCCCAGATCCGTCTCCGCTGACCGCCGCCCCATGAGCACGACCTGGCTGCGCGGCAATGTGCTGACCCTGCTGGAGAACGGAACCGAATTCTTCCCTGCGCTGCAGGCGGCCATCGACGACGCCCGCGACGAGATCCTCCTCGAGACCTACATCTTCGCCCATGACGACATCGGCCGGACGATCGCCGCCGCGCTGACACGCGCCGCCGCCCGCGGCGTCACCGTGCGCCTGCTGGTGGATGGCTTCGGCGGGCGGGAATTCGTCGCCACACTGCTCGAACCGCTGAGCGAGGCCGGCGTCAACGTGCTGATCTACCGCCGCGAGGTCGGCGCCCTACCCTTGCGCCGCCGCCGCTTGCGCCGCCTGCACCGCAAGCTGGCGGTCATCGACGGGCGGATCGCCTTCGTTGGCGGCATCAACATCATCAGCGACTACGAGGCACCGAGCCTTGATGCGCCTCGCCACGATTACGCGGTGCGCATCGAAGGCCCCCTGCTCGGCCCCATCCACGCCGGCGTGCGCCACGTGTGGGAACTGGTCGCCTGGGCTTCCTTCCGCCGGCGGCTGCGTCTGCCGGCCAGCCCGTCCTTCATGCCACAGCCCTGCGGCGACGTCGAGGCCGCCTTCCTGATCCGCGACAACATCCGCCATCGACGCGACATCGAAAATGCCTACCTGCTCGGTATTGCTGGCGCCCGGCGGGAAATCATCCTCGCCAACGCCTATTTCCTGCCTGGCCGCCGCTTCCGCCAGGCCTTGCTGGAAGCGGCACGACGCGGCGTCCAGATCACACTGCTGGTCCAGGGTCTCGCCGATCATCCCCTACAACACCGAGCCACCCGTGCCCTCTACGGCCAATTGCTGGCCGGCGGCCTGCGCATCGTCGAATACCACCGCAGCTACCTGCACGCAAAAGTGGCCGTCATCGACGGGCGCTGGGCCACCGTCGGCTCGTCCAACATCGACCCGTTCAGCCTGCTGCTGGCCCGCGAGGCCAACGTGGTGGTCCGCGACACCGGCTTCGCCGAGCGCCTGCGCAGCCGCCTGACCCAAGCGATCCGCGACGGCGGGCAGGAAATCTCCGCCGCCAGCTGGCAGCGGGGCCCCCGCCTGCAGCGCCTGCTCAACTGGGCAGCCTACGGACTGGTACGGCTGATGATCGGCATTGCCGGCTACGGCAACCACCACTGAAAACGATCCGCACAGCGCCAGACGGCATGGCAGCGGCTACCATACGAGGCTTCCAAGTTTCCGAACTGCCCTGCCGCCATGTATTCCGCCCCCGCCTTCGAAGCCAAGATCTGCCCGCCTGACCACCTGCGCGAGCGGATCGCCGCGCTGCCGCGCCCGCTGGTGTTCACTAACGGCTGCTTCGACATCCTGCACCGCGGCCACGTCACCTACCTGGCCCAGGCCCGCGCCCTCGGCGCGGCGATGGTCGTCGCCCTCAACAGTGACGACTCGGTGCGCCGCCAGGGCAAGGGAGACGACCGGCCGATCAACACGCTGCAAGACCGCCTCGCGGTGATGGCCTCCCTCGGCTGCGTCGATCTGGTCACCTGGTTCGACGAAGACACGCCGATCGCCCGCATTCTCGAATGCCAGCCCGACGTACTGGTCAAAGGCGGCGACTGGGCCCCGGACCGCATCGTCGGCGCCCCCGAAACCCTTGCCCGCGGCGGCAGCGTGCATTCGATCCCTTTCGAACACCAACGCTCCACCACCGCACTACTCGAAAAGATCCGGCGTCTTTAAGCCCGCCGCCGGTGGGCGATTATTTGCATATGCGCTTTCGATCTATGGAATGCTGGCCGCTAGTTCTAGAATGAATTAGAGAAACAATAACCATTTTCCCAACGAGGAGAAACGCCATGCGTATCGCCAACAATGTGGCCGAACTGGTCGGCAACACCCCGCTCGTCAAGCTCAACCGGCTGGCCCCCGCCAACGGCGCCACCCTCGCCCTCAAGCTGGAATTTTTCAATCCAGCTCATAGCGTCAAGGACCGTATCGCCGCGGCAATGCTCGATGCGGCCGAAGCTGCGGGCAAGATCAAGCCCGACACCATCATCCTCGAGCCCACCTCCGGCAACACTGGCATCGGCCTGGCGATGGTCTGTGCGGCGCGCGGCTACAAGTGTGCGTTCGTGATGCCCGAGACCATGAGCCGCGAGCGCAAGCTCCTGCTCAAGGCCTACGGCGCCGAGCTGATCCTGACTCCGGGTCCGGAAGGCATGCCCGGCGCGCTGAAAAAAGCCGCCGAACTGGCTGCCGCCGACGCCCGCTACTTCATCCCGCAGCAGTTCGAGAACCCCGCCAACCCGGCCATCCACCGCCAGACCACGGCCGAGGAGATCTGGGCCGACACCGACGGCCAGGTGGACATCTTCGTGTCCGGCATCGGCACTGGCGGCACCATCACCGGCGTCGGTGAAGTGCTCAAGGAGCGCAAACCGGGCGTCAAGATCATCGCTGTCGAACCCGCCGCCAGCCCGGTGCTGTCCGGCGGCCAGCGCGGCCCGCACCCGATCCAGGGCATCGGCGCCGGCTTCGTGCCGGCCATCCTCAACACCTCGATCTACGACGAGATCGTGCAGGTGCCCAACGACGCCGCCCTCGACACCGCCCGCAAGCTGGCCACCGACGAAGGCCTGCTGGTCGGCATCTCCTCCGGCGCCGCCGTGTGGGCCGCACTGCAGGTGGCCGAGCGGCCGGAGAACGCCGGCAAGCTGGTGGTGGTGATCATCCCGTCCTTCGGCGAACGTTACCTGTCCACCGTGCTCTATCAGCATCTGGAAGTCTGACCCTCCCCTTCAGCGAGATCCCGGCTTGACGACCTTCGACTTCAACACCGGCCCTGAGCGGGCCGGCTCCGACAGCATCAAGTGGCGCCGCTACGCCGGCCACGACGTGATCCCCATGTGGGTAGCGGACATGGACTTCGCTGCCCCGCCGGCGGTACTGGAAGCCCTCCACACGCGCATCGACCACGGCGTATTCGGCTATGCCGATCCGTGGCCCAGCGTAGCCGAGGCGGTCATCGACGGCATCGCCCGCGACCACGCCTGGCAGATCAAGCCGGAGTGGCTGGTGTGGCTGCCAGGGGTTGTCACCGGCTTCAACGTCGCGGTACGCGCGGTCGGCCAGCCGGGTGACGGGGTGTTCACTGCCACGCCGGTCTATCCGCCCTTCCTGCACGCGCCGGGCAATTTCGAGCAGCGCCTGGTCACCACACCGCTGCTCCAGCACGGCACGCGCTGGGAATGGGACTGGAGCCGCACCGAGGCTGCCATGGCCGACGGCGTGCGCCTGTTCATGCTGTGCAATCCGCACAACCCGGTCGGCCGTGTTTTCGACCGGGACGAACTCGGCCGCATCGCCGCGCTGGCGGAACGTCACGATCTCGTGATCTGCTCCGACGAGATCCACTGCGGCTTGGTCCTCGATCCCGCCAAGCCGCACATTCCCATCGCGTCCCTCGACGAGTCCGTGGCTAAACGCACCATCACACTGATGGCGCCGTCCAAGACATGGAACATCCCAGCCCTGTACTGCGCCTTCGCGATCATCCCCGACGCAGGCCTGCGCGCCCGCTACAAGCGCGCGATGGCGGGCATCGTGCCCCACGTCAATGTGCTCGGGCTGGCCGCCACCGAAGTTGCCTACCGGGACTGCGGCCCGTGGCGGGAGGCGCTGATCGGTACCCTGCGCGCCAATGCGGCCCGCGTCGTGGACGTCATCAACCGCCTGCCGGGCCTGGCCACCACGCCCGTCGAAGCTACCTACCTGGCCTGGATCGACTGCCGCGAGTTCCTCGCCGCCCGCGGTATCGCCAATGCAGCGGCCTTTTTCGAAGCCGCTGGCGTCGGCCTGTCCGACGGCAAGGATTTCGGGCTGCCAGGCTTCGTACGCCTCAATTTCGGCTGCCCGCCGGCCCGCCTGGAAGAGGGCCTGGCACGCATACGCCACGCGGTCATTTCCTGAGTTTCATGATCTAGCGCAAGAATCCCGGCTTCCCGGCGCGCATACTTTGTGCGTTGCCACCTGCAGCCGGAGGTTCTTGTGAGTGCTCTCCCTGCCACCCCGACCGCCGCCCTCGACGGCGTTCTTCAGCGCCACGGCCACTACCCGACCGAGTTGCTGCAGATCCTGATCGAAGCTCAGGATCTCGAAGGCTGGCTGCCGGCCCCAACCCTTACCCATATCGCCCAATCGCTGCACATCCCGCGCAGCCGGGTCGAAGGGGTCGCCGGCTTCTACAGTTTTCTCTACACCCTGCCGGTCGGCCGCTACCGGGTGCTGTTCTCGGACAACATCACCGACCGCATGCTCGGCAATGCCGAGTTGATGGATGCCCTGTGCCGCAAGCTGTGGATCGAACCCGGCAAGCTGTCGGAAGACGGCCTGGTGAGCATCGCCACCACCTCCTGCACCGGCCTCTGCGACCAGGGACCGGGCATGCTGGTCAATGGCCGCGCCATCGGCCAGCTGACCCACCGGCGCATCAACGAGATCGCCGAGATGATCCGCCAGCAGCGCCCTCTCGAGCTGTGGCCCGCCGAGTATTTCCAGATCGGCGACAACATCCGCCGCAAGGACAGCCTGCTCAACCTGGACATGAAGCCTGGCGCGGCGCTGGCCGCCGTCATCGAGCTGGGCCGCGAAGGCTGGCTGCAGGAAGTGCAGAAATCCAACCTGCGCGGTCGCGGTGGCGCCGGCTTCGCCACAGCTGTCAAATGGGCCAGCGCCCGCAATGCGTCGGGCGAGCCCAAGATCATCGTCTGCAATGCCGACGAAGGCGAGCCAGGCACCTTCAAGGACCGGGTGCTGCTCAACAGCTACGCCGACCTGATCTTCGAAGGCATGACGCTGGCCGCCTGGGCGGTCGGTGCGTCGGAGGGCTTCCTGTACCTGCGCGGCGAATACCGCTACCTGCTGCCGCAGCTTGAAGCCGTACTGGCCCTCCGCCGCGAGGCCGGCCTGCTCGGCCGCAACATCCTGCACGAGCCCTGCTTCGACTTCGACATCCGCATCCACCTGGGCGCCGGCGCCTACGTCTGCGGCGAGGAAACCGCACTGATCGAATCCCTGGAGGGCAAGCGCGGCACGCCACGGATCCGCCCGCCCTTCCCGGTCACCAAGGGCTACCTGGGCCGCCCGACGGTCGTGAACAACGTCGAGACTCTGGCCAAAACCTGCCTGATCGCCCTCGGCGGCGGCGAGGCCTTCGCTGCCAGCGGCACCGCCCAGTCGGCCGGCACCAAGCTCCTGTCCATCTCCGGCGACTGCGCAGCGCCGGGCATTTACGAATACCCCTTCGGCGTGCCCATCGCCCGCATCCTCGAAGACTGCGGCGCCAGCGACACCCAGGCCGTGCAGGTCGGTGGCGCGGCCGGCGTGTGCCTGGCCGGCTACGAATTCCAGCGCCGTATCGCCTACGAGGACGTCCCCACCGCCGGCGCCTTCATGATCTTCGACGGCAGCCGCGACCTCTTCGACGTTGCCCGCGCCTTTGTGCATTTCTTCGCCCACGAGAGCTGCGGCTTCTGCACCCCGTGCCGGGTTGGCACTTCACTGCTGCAGGGCTTCATGGACAAGCTCGCCGACGGCCACGGCGCCAAGGCCGACCTGGCCGACATCGACTGGCTCGACCGCCTGCTCAAGAACGCCAGCCACTGCGGCCTCGGCAGCGCCGCACCGAACCCGGTGATCGACACGCTGCAGAAATTCCGCCCGGCCTACGAGCGGCGCCTGGTGTCGCTGGATTTCGAACCGGCCTTCGACCTCGATGCAGCCCTAGCCGAAGCCCGCCAGCTCACCGCCCGCGACGACCCCGGCGCCCACCTGCACACTCACGAGGAAGAAGAAAAATGACAAAACAGTTTCTCCTCGACGGCCAGCCGGTTCCCTTCGAGGACGGCCAGACCATCCTCGAAGCGGCCCGCAAAGCCGGCCACTACATTCCCAGCCTGTGCTGGCACCAGGACTTCCCGCCGCACGGCAGCTGCAAGCTGTGCATCGTCAAGGCTGCCGGCCGCCACGTGTCCGCCTGTGCCACACCAGCCAAGGAAGGCTGGGAGGTGGAGAGCAACACCCCGGAGATGAACGGCGAGCGACGCGGCCTGCTGCAAATGCTGTTCGTCGAAGGCAACCACTTCTGCCCATCCTGCGAAAAGAGCGGCAACTGCGAGCTGCAAGCCCTCGGCTACGAGTACGAAATGCTCACGCCGCGCTTCCGCCACTTCTTCCCGGAGCGCCCCGTGGATGCCTCCCACCCGGACATGCTGCTCGACTTCAACCGCTGCATCTTCTGCGAACTGTGCGTGCGCGCCAGCCGCGATGTGGACGGCAAGTCGGTGTTTGCGCTGACCGGCCGCGGCATCCACAAGCACCTGACGGTCAATGCCGAGTCCGGCCGACTGGCCGACACCAACTTCTCGAAGGACGACCTGGCCGCGCGCATCTGCCCAGTTGGCGTGATCCTGCCCAAGGGCCGCGGCTTTGCGGTACCGATCGGCGAACGGACCTTCGATACCGAGACGATCCGCAGCAAGACGCTGAAGGAGGAGGAATCATGAGCCCGGCTCCCGCCCCTGCCCGCAAGCTGCGCGTCGCGACCACCTCGCTGGCCGGCTGCTTCGGCTGCCACATGTCCTTCCTGGACATCGACGAGCATCTGTTCGAACTGGTCGAGCTGGTCGAGTTCGATCGCTCGCCGCTGACCGACATCAAGGACGTCGGCCCCTGCGACATCGGCCTCATCGAAGGTGGGGTCTGCAACGCAGAAAACGTCCACGTCCTGCGCGAGTTCCGCCGCCACTGCAAGACCCTGATCGCCCTCGGTGCCTGCGCGGTCAATGGCGGCCTGCCGGCCCAGCGCAACCACCTGCCGTTGTCCGAATGCCTGCGGGAGGTCTACCAGTTCCGACCTGGCCTCGAGAACGGACAGATCCCCAACGACCCGGAGCTGCCGCTGCCCCTCGACAAGGTGAGGCCGATCCACGAGGTGGTCCGCGTCGATTACTTCCTGCCCGGCTGCCCGCCATCTGGCCCGGCGATCTGGAAATTCCTCACCGACCTGATCGCCGGCCGCACACCTCGGCTGGCGGGCGGACTGCTGCATTACGACTGAGGTTCACACCATGAGCTTCGAACTGGAAACCGCCGCCAACCGGGAGAGCCTGCGCAGAGTCGCCATCGACCCCGTGTCACGGGTCGAAGGCCACGGCAAGGTCACGCTGCTGCTCGACAACGCCGGCCATGTGAAAGAAGCCCGGCTGCACATCGTCGAATTCCGCGGCTTCGAGAAATTCATCCAGGGCCGCCCATATTGGGAAGTGCCGGTGATGGTCCAGCGCCTGTGCGGCATCTGCCCGGTCAGCCACCACCTCGCCGCGTCCAAGGCCCTCGACCCGGTGGTCGGCGCCACACGGATCACCCCCACGGCCGAAAAGATCCGCCGCCTGATGCACTACGGGCAGATCCTGCAGTCCCACGCGCTGCACTTCTTCCACCTGTCCTCGCCGGACCTGCTGTTCGGCTTCGAATCCCCGGTCCACCAGCGCAACATTGTCGGCGTCGCCGCCGCCTATCCCCACGTGGCGAAGGAAGGCGTGCTGCTGCGCAAGTTCGGACAGGAAGTCATCCGCGTCACCGCCGGCAAACGCGTGCATGGCACCGGCGCGATCCCCGGCGGGGTAAACAAGTCAGTCAGCGCAACCGACCGCGACCTGCTGCGCAAGGACGCCGATCAGGTCGTCAGCTGGAGCCGTGACGCGGTGCACCTCGCCCGCCGCCTGCATGAAAGCAACAGCCCGCTGTACGACGAATTCGGTCTGTTCCGAAGCCACCTGTTCAGCCTGGTTCGGGCCGATGGCGCGATGGACCTCTACGACGGCCACCTGCGCCTGCGCGATGCCCGCGGCCAGATCGTCCGTGACGGGCTGCCCTGCACCGACTACGAGCAGCATATCGTCGAGGAAGTGAAGCCCTGGAGCTACATGAAGTTTCCCTTCATCCGGGACCTGGGTCCAGCCAAAGGATGGTACAAGGTCGGCCCGCTGGCCCGCGTACAGAACTGCGACTTCATCCCCAGCCCGCTGGCCGAGGCCGAACGCCAGGACTTCATCGCCCGCGGCGACGGCGAGCCGATACACGCACCGCTGGCCTACCACTGGGCACGGATGATCGAGATGCTGCACGCCGCCGAAGTGGTGCGCGACCTGCTGGACGACCCGAATCTGCTGTCCGACGATCGCCTCACCAGTGGCCCGAAGGGACGCGAAGGGGTCGGCATCATCGAGGCTCCGCGCGGCACACTGATCCACCACTACCGCGTCGGCGAGGACGACCTGATCAGCTACTGCAATCTGATCGTGTCCACCACCCACAACAACCAGGCCATGAACGAGGCCGTGCGCCAGGTCGCCCGCCGCTACCTGGACGGGCGCCAGCTCACCGAAGGCTTGCTGAACCACATCGAGGTGGCGATCCGTGCCTTCGACCCCTGCCTGTCTTGCGCCACCCACGCGCTTGGCAAGATGCCGCTGGCCGTCGAGTTGGTGGATGAACACGGACAACTGGTGGATCGGGCCATCAGTGGAGGGTGAACAATTGCGACTGGTGATCTTCGCCGTCGGCAACCCGTCACGGGGCGACGACGCCCTCGGCCCAACCTTGATGGCCGAACTGGAAAGCTGGAATCTGCCAGACTTGCGCTTGGTCGGCGACTTCCAGCTGCAGATTGAGCATGCTCTCGACCTGGACGACCGGGATCTGGCGCTGTTCATCGATGCAGGCACGGGCACGCCGGCGCCGTTCTCGTTCCGGGAGATCCGCCCCGCTCCTGACCACTCGATCACATCCCACGCGCTGTCGCCAGAAGCTGTCCTGTACGTGTATGGGGAAATCCGCCGGCCACCACCACCGGCCTTCGTGCTGTGCTTGCGAGGTGAGGATTTCCGGCTCGGCGAAGGCCTGAGTCCGGCAGCCAAGTTACATCTGGCAGCAGGCCGGCGTCACCTGCAGGCCTGCCTAGCCAGCGTCGACGCGGAGCGCTGGCGACAGCTGGCGAGCTAGCAGAAGCTCAGGAAAAAGACGATTGAATCCGGTGACGATTACGTCCCGGTCTGCAGCGTGACCGGCTCCCGCCGGCCCGCATATTCACGGATGAGCACGGCGATCGCCCGTGCCGTTTCATCTGGCAGCACGACACTGCCACGCAACTGGGCAGCCAGGATCAAGGTGCCGCCATCGTTCTTGCTACGGCAATCGCGCACCAGCAGCAACTGGTCGCACGGCACCTCGTGCCAAGCCGGCGAACGCGTGTCGATGGAGATGCTCAACGCGTCCTTCGTGGAAGCCAGCCAGCCACGGATCTCATCGGCGAAGGCGGCGCAGGACAACACCCGTTCCGACTCGCCGCAACGTCCAAAACCGCTGGCCCACACCAACTCCTCCTGAAGGCTGGAGCCATCCGGATGCAATACTCCGATAGCGATCCGTTCCGCATCGAGGGCACGCAGCAGCTGCCGCAGCGCGCGCAGGCTGGCGAAGCGCGCATCGTTCAGATGACGCACCAGCGCCGCCCCGGTGATGGCCGCTTCGGTCACAAGGTCACCCACGGGCAACCTCATCTGACAGGTTCATCGATTCCCCTGGCTAAACATATCAGCCACGGCCCAACCCGGTCCGTAGCGCTTGGCCTGCCCCGGCTGAAGGTGGACAGACGCAGGATGGATAGCAACATCAAGCCCTTCAAATAACGACACAAGCATAAACATAAAATATATCATTATTGTTAAATTCTACCGCACAATGGAAATTGTCACATAAGATCCTGACATATACATCTCCTTTCCCCACCCAAACGTCGACACCATCACAGCATGGCCGCATATGGCGCGCCATACCTTGACTGATTTCAATTTCGGACAAATAGGATGGAATCCGGTTCCGGAGATCGATCGTCGGAAACACGCAGCCGGGCCGCGTCTTCTGCCCGTCCGCCGATATCCACCGGACAGCAGCACCAAAAAGATCGGCCCCGACAGCACTAGTCTGCCGGGGCCGATCGATTTCTCTCCTGAGAATTGCCCGAGAGCGCTCAGGCTCCTCGCACGCGCCGCTGCAAGGCCATGATCTTGGCCTGTACGTAGCCCTTGAGCTCACGGAACGGCACCGGTTTCGAATACAGGATGACGTCCGGAGGCAGCCCGCCCTGCTCGGCGATGTCTTCATCGGTCAGGCCACTGACCACCACGATGTCGAGATCCTGCAATTGGGGATCCGCGCGCAGGCGACGGATCATCTCGAACCCGTCGATACCGGGCATGCGCAAATCCGTGATCAGCAAATCAGGGGCCTCGCGGCCAATCTCGAGCAGGCCGTCAATGCCACTGGAAACCAGACGCACCTGAAGGGGCAGGCCCCATGAGGTGAACGTATGCTCATACAGCTTCTGCAGGATACGGTCATCCTCGGCAACCAGGACCATCAGAGCATTACCTGGTGCCCGTGCCTGCCCGCTCTGCCCGCCTCCCGCCATTGCGCGGGCCCGGAACTCCTCGATGGAGCTGACGCGAATCCGGCGATGCCCCCCCGCAGTCTTCCAGCCCTCGAGTTGGCCGTTCTCGACCATCTGCTGAACGGTCCCCAAGGACAAACCCAGGCGCTGGGCAGCTTCGGAGGTACTGCAATATTCCTTTTCAGGAGAGTCGGGCGTGGCGGCCATGGATCAATCGGGCAATACGGACAGCGGTTGCAAAAGATCTTATCAGTGTAGCCGGACATGACGAAAAGCTCACGATCAGTACGCCAGAAATGGGCGTAGGATCGCCAGTCCGCAAGATTTGAAGAGATCACCTAAAAAATCGTTTCCGTGAATATGCAATCCCACCCCTTCCGTTCGCCGTTGTCATTCCCAAGATGACAACCAGCACCTTCAGCCAAGCATACGGCAAAGATGGGGGCACAAGCGCGAAAACGTTGAAAAGACTGGCTTTGTCACAGCCGAACCTACCGCTTCGCATACTCGCGGGTTCGTGTTCACGACAAGGCGGCAGATTATGACCCACTTGTCGACGTTCACAAAATCACCGTGCGGAAAGTGGCCACTTATACTGGCAGGCCGCAGCGATGTGAGGCCGCCACCTTCTCAACCAGGGACGGATATCCGAGTGTGCTAATGCACGCAGATCGAAGCGGCCGGACGGGAGCACTTGCCGGACTAATGCTCATCGCATGGAGCGGATGGCTGGACCTGGGGTTCTCCCCCCTGGGCGCCCCCAGCAGCGGAGCCCTGGTCGGCTTCGCACTGGCAGGCGCCAGCCTGCTGGTAGCCAACATCCGCTTGCCGCGGGGAGAGACCCTGCAAACCCTGTTGGCCGTCGCCCTCGGCACCCTGGCCGCCCTGAGCCTGCTGCGCGCGCTGCAGACAGCCGCCACACCGACCGGCCTACCCTCACCGACCATCGCCATCGCGCTGGCCCTCGCAGCCGTCATGCTGGCCAGCCTCCCGAAGGCCAAGAGCCAGTTCCCCCATCTCGTCCTGCAGCTTCTACTGCAGTGGCTGTGTCTGCTGATCCTGCTCGGCAGTGCGGCCCAGTTGCTGAACGGCATCGTCGGCTTCGACCTCTTCGATTTCGCCGGACGCCACTTCGCCCTCGACTGGGCATCCGCGCTGGCCCTGACAATCCTCGCCGTCGGCCTGGGGCTGACCCTCTTGAGCCAGCCCGGGCTCCGCAACTTCTACCGCCACCGCCAGGACCGGCAAGTGCTCGCAGTAGGCAGTGCCATGCTGCTGATCGCCGCCATCGCCGCCTGGCTGATCGGCGTGGGGACCTTCGCCGGCCAGACCCTATCCTTGTTCCATCACACCCTGCAGTCCGCCCTGAGCGCCAACATGAGCGTCCTCGGCAGCGCGATCCGTCATGCCGCCACAGCGGCGGAGCAGGGCATCCAGCTGGCCCGCATGGAAAACCTCGTCCGACTCGGAATCAGTGGCCCGGTGCTGCACACCGAACTGCAGCGCATCCTGATCAGCGGCCGGGCCGCGGGTCTGAAGGCCCTGTGGGTCACCAGTGGCGACAGCAGGATCCTGGCCAGCACGGGTGAGCGTTCCAGCATTGAGCGCAACCGTCTGCGCATCGACCGCCGCACCTGGCTGTTCTGGAACGACGCCTACTGGATCGAAGTGCGCATCCCGGTCGACACCGGCGCGCTCGCGCCCAACGAGATCGTGGTCCAGGCACGCCTGGACCATCTCACCGACGTCCTCAATCACTCCGATCACCTCGGCCATTCCGGCGAACTCGTCGTGTGCAAATCCGGCGGCATGAATGTCGATTGCTTTCCAACCCGCCTCACACCTTACGTCTTCACCACGCCCAAGCTCGTGGATGGCGAGCGGATTCCGTCCGCCCGCGCACTGGACGGTGAACACGGCTTCGGCCTGTCCCGCGACTACCGGGGAAATGCCGTGCTCGCTGCCTACGCCCCGCTGCCCGAATTCGGGCTCGGCGTCGTGCAGAAGCTGGATACCGGCGACATCCACAACCTGCTGCTCGAACAGTTGCGGATCTCGGCGCTCCTGATCGGCATCCTGGTGCTGGCCGGCTCCGTACTCCTGTACAGCCGCATCAGCCCGGCGGTCAGCAAGCAGGCCCGCACCCGCCTGCACCTCAACGAGGCGCAGCGCATCGGACGCATCGGCAGCTGGGAATACGACATCGCCAGTGGCACCCTGGCGTGGACCCAGGATGCTGCCGAAGTGCTCGGCCTCGGCCCAGCGGTGGACCTGTCCACCCTCGACGCGGTCTTCGCACACATTCCCCACGAGCAGCACCAGGACGTCCGGCTGGCCCTCGGGGCTGCCCTCAACAGCGGCATGCCGCTGGACATCAAGCACCAGCTGACCATAGCCGACGGCAGCCGCCGCTGGGTTCACGTGCAAGGCAAGGTATTCCATCGTCCAGACGGCACCGCCCGCAACATCGTCGGCGTCACCCACGACATTACCGAGCACGTGCGCGCAGCGGATAAGATCCGCCGCCGCGACGTCTTCCTCAACGAAGCCCAGCGCATCGCCCACCTGGGCAGCTGGGAATGGCGCCTCGACACAGACGAGCAGCTGTGGTCCGACGAGTGCTTCCGGCTCTTCGGCTACGAGCCGAACGAAATTGCCGCCAGCCTGGAACAGTTCAAGCGTCTGGTCGTACCGGCGGACCTGCCCACCGTCCTCGCGCATATAGACACCGTGATCACGACCCGTCAGCCGTGCTCCTACCAGATGCGCATCCGGCGCCCCGACGGCGAGATCCGCTACCTGGACAGCCACGCCGAGCTCACCGCCGACGCCAACGGGCGCCGCCTACGCCTGATCGGCACCAACCTCGACATCACCGAACAGATCCGCGCCAAGACGCGGCTGGCCTACCTGGCACGCCTCTATGCCGTGCTCAGCAAGGCCAACCAGGCCATCGTGCGGATCCGCGACAACGACGAGTTGCGCCAGGCCCTGTGCCGCATCATGGTCGAGGACGGTGGCCTGGTGATGGCCTGGACCTGCCGCATGGAAGACGGCCAACCCACCCACATTACCCACTGGGGCCACGAGGACGGCTACATCGACGCGACGCTGGCGATCTACGCAACCCTGGCGAACGCTCAGGGCCCCACCCAACGCGCCTCGCGCGAAGGTCGCCACGTGCTGTGCGACGACATCGCCACCGACCCCGACATGCTTCCCTGGCGTGAGGCCGCACTTAAGCGCGGCTACCGTTCGTCGGCGGCCTTCCAGATCAGCCACCAGGGCGAAGTCACCCTCTTCAACCTGTACGCGCCGGAGCCCTACTTCTTCACCGCGGAGATCGTCGCCCTCCTCGACGATCTGTGCCAGGACGTGGCCTTCGCCTTCGACGCGGCCCACCAGAACGCCCAGCGCCAGAAGGCCGAAGCCGAGCTGCGTCAGCTCAACGAGGAACTGGAATGGCGGGTCGCCGAGCGGACCCGCGCGCTCGAAGACGCGAACCGCGAACTGGAGTCCTTCAGCTCAGCGGTGTCCCACGACCTGCGCGCACCGCTGCGCGGCATCGACGGCTTCAGCCAGGCCCTGCAGCGCCGCTACCAGGACCATCTCGACGATGCCGGGCGCGATTACCTCGACCGTGTGCGGCGCGCCGCCCAGCGCATGGGACGGCTCATCGACGACATGCTCAAGCTGTCCCGCGTGGCCCGCGGCCCCGTTCATCGCCAACAGGTGGATCTGAGCGCCATGGCCCGCCAGGTCCTGGATGAACTGCAACGCAACGATCCGGAGCGCCACGTCGAAATCCAGGTTCAGGACGGACTGACCGTCTTCGGCGACGCCGGCCTGCTGCGCATCCTGCTCGACAACCTGCTCGGCAACGCCTGGAAGTTCACCCGCCATACCCCGCAGCCGCAGATCAGCTTCGGCAGCCGGATGGAAGAGCAACGCCTGGTCTTCTTCGTCGCCGACAACGGCGCCGGCTTCGACCCCACCTACGCCCGCAAGCTGTTCAAGGAATTCCAGCGCCTGCATGCGGAGAGCGAGTTCGAAGGCACCGGCATCGGCCTCGCCACCGTCGAGCGGGTGGTGCGCCGCCACCACGGCAAGGTGTGGGCCGAAGGGGCTGTCGGCACCGGCGCGACGATCCACTTCACCTTGCCGCAGCGGGAAAGCGCAAGGGACAATAAGACCTGATGCCACGCTGCCACCTTTCATGAGCCCACCCGCCCGCCTGCACGTCCTGCTGATCGAAGATTCCCGCGATGACGCCGACCTGATCCTGCTGGAACTCGAAATGCACTGGCCGGACATCGTCTTCCAGCGGGTGGATGACGCAGCCCAGATGCGCGAAGCACTGGGCGCCCAGCCCTGGGACGTGGTCATCTCCGACTACCACCTGCCCCGCTTCGGCGCCACCGCCGCCCTTGAACTGCTGCATGAACTGGGCTGCGACCTGCCCTTCATCGCCGTCTCGGGCTTCGTCGGCGAGGAATCGGCCGCAGCGCTCATCAAGGCCGGCGCCTCCGACTTCGTCGTCAAGGACAATCTGCCGCGCCTGCAAGCCGCCATCGAGCGGGCCCTGCGCGAAGCGGCCATCCGGCGCGACCACGAACGCGCCCAGGAAGCCCTGCGCCTCAGCGAGAAGCGCCTGCGCGCCATCACCAATGCCGTCGGCGAGGCCTTGTTCACCACCGACGCCCATGGCGCACTGCTGTGGATGAACCCGGAAGCCGAGCGCCTGCTCGGCTGGTCCGAAGAAGAGCTGCTCGGCAAGCAGATCCATTTCATCATCCACCGCCCCGCGGCCGACGCGCCGCCGTCCGACCCGGCCTGCTGTGGCAGCCTGCTGGCGCTGCGCAGCGGCAAGACCCAGCACATCGAGGACGACATCTACCTGCACAAGGACGGCACGCCGGTGCCCGTCTCCTTCGTCGCCACACCGCTCATCGAAGACGGCCGCATCGTTGGCGCAGTCACCGCAGCCCAACCCATCGGCGCCCGCAAGCGCGTCCAGCAGGAACTGCTCGACGCCCGCCGCCGCTCCCAGGAGCTGTCGGCCCACCTGCAGTCGGTACGCGAGGAAGAGCGCACCCACATCGCCCGCGAGCTGCACGACGAGCTCGGCCAGCTGCTCACTGCCATCAAGATGGACGCAGGCTGGCTGCGCGCCCGCCTGCCCGCCGACGCCGATGCACTGCACGGCAAGCTCGCCGGCATGACCCAGCTGATCGACAGCACCGTCGACTGGGTGCGCCGCATGTCCTCCGAACTGCGCCCGGTGATGCTCGACGACCTCGGCCTGCGCGACGCCGTCGAATGGTTCCTGGAAGGCTTCGGCCACCGCCACGGCATCGACTGCAGCTTCGACGCCGCCGCCGCCGAAGATCTGCAGACCGACAAGCCCCGCGCCACCGCGGCCTTCCGCATCATCCAGGAATGCCTCACCAACATCGCCCGCCACGCCGCCGCCAGCCGCGTGCTGGTCTCCCTCGAGCGGGACACCGACGCCATCGACATCACCGTCAGCGACAACGGCCGCGGCTTCGATCCGGCCACCGCCGGCACCCGCTCATCCTTCGGCCTGCTGGGCATCCGCGAGCGGGCCGAAGCTCTGGGCGGCCACTGCGAGATCCGCAGCGCCCCGAGCCAGGGCACCACCATCTCGGTATGCATCCCCCTGGGTGCATCCACTCCCGACCACGAGGACAGCCCCCGATGATCCGTCTCATGCTGGCCGACGACCACAGCATCGTCCGCACCGGCCTCAAGCAGGTCCTCGGCGACGCGCCGGAATTCAGCGTGTGCGCCGAAGCCGCCACCGGCGACGAGGTTCTGGCCCAGGTCCGCCAATCGCCGCCCGACCTGCTGCTGCTCGACATGTCGATGCCGGGCCGCAGCGGCATCGAACTGATCAAGCAGTTGAAAAGCGAGTACCCCAAATTGCCGATCCTCGTCCTCAGCATGCACAAGGAAGAGCAGTATGCGGTGCGCGCCATCAAGGCCGGCGCCGCCGGCTACCTGACCAAGGAGCACGCCGGCGACGAGCTCATCGGCGCGCTGCGCAAGGTCGCCGGCGGCGGCGTTTACATCAGCCCGGCGGTCGCCGAGCGCCTGGCCCTCGAATACAGCGCCCGCCACAACGAACTGCCGCACACCACGCTGTCCGACCGGGAATACCAGATCTTCCAGATGATCGTCGCCGGCGCCACCATCACCGCCATCTCCGAACGCCTGTCCCTCAGCGTCAAGACCGTCAGCACCCACAAGTCGCGCATCCTGCAAAAGATGGGTATGAGCAGCAGCGCCGAGCTGATCCACTACGCCATCGAACACCAGCTCGTCGAGCTGCGCTGAAGCGCCCGCGGGCGACGCCATTCGCCCGTCGGCCACCGCCCGGGCGTCCGTGACAAATCAGGCCGCCGGCCGCGGCGCGCCAGCTGAAACCCTTCCCTTCTCCCCGCCGGCCCTAGGAATCCTCCTACAGGCAACCGGCCTCGTCCGACAAAAACTTTAAGCCTCCACCGATATTCGCCCTCCGCAGCGATCGGCACCATTGCGTCTGTAATCCAGGCGCATGACGGCGGCCCGCCCGACCAGCAGATGCGCGCAGACCAATGAGTGCGGCATCCCGTCCCTGCACCTGTGCAGACGGCGGCGCCGCCCGAGGAGAGCCCAGCAATGACGGTCAGCGGACCCATCGACAGCACGCCAGACACCCGCCTTCACGCCGGAGCACGGCCATGACACGTCTCGCCGCCTCGCCGCTGCTGGCCCTCGGCGCCGGCCTGCCCGGTGCCATCGCTGTCGCCGTGGTCGGTGCTCCCGCCTGGCCCACCTTCGTCACCGCCGGTGCCGCACTGCTGGTCGGCGGCGGCATCGGCTGGGCGATCCGCCACGGCCTGCGCCAGGACGCCGCCCGCGCCACCCAGCAACTCCATCGTGAAACGGAAACGACCCAAGTGGAAAAACTGACGCCCTACGTGGCCAGCCTCGACCAACTGGCCGAACGCCTGTTCCCCCTGTGGGGCCGCCAGATCGAGAGCGGCCGCTCCCAGATGGAAACCGCCGTGGTCGGCCTGACCCTCGCCTTCTCCGCCATCGTCGATCGCCTCGACGTATCGGTGCGCATTGCCGATGCGGCCTCCGGCGCCGCCGACGGCGAAGGCGGCCTGCTCGGCGTATTCACCCGCAGCGAAAGCCGCCTGCAGTCCCTGATCGAATCCCTGCAGACCGCCAACCGCCACAAGGAAGAGATGGTTGCCGAGGTAAAGCGCCTGCAGCAGTTCATCGTCGAGCTGCAGAAGATGGCGGTGGACGTCGCCGGCATCGCCGACCAGACCAACCTGCTGGCCCTCAACGCCGCCATCGAGGCCGCCCGCGCCGGTGAAGCCGGCCGCGGCTTCGCGGTGGTGGCCGACGAAGTGCGCAAGTTGTCCGGCCAGTCCAAGACCACCGGCGTCAACATGGGCAGCGCAGTGGATGCCATCAGCAAGGCCATCACCACCGCCGTTGCCAGCGCCGAGAGCACCGCCATCAATGACGCCCGCGCATTGCAGGCCTCAGAGGAGACCATCGGCGACGTGCTCGGCGGCTTCCGCAACATCATCGACGGCCTCGTCGAATCCAGCCACACGCTGCGCAACGAGAGCGCCGGCATCAAGTCCGACGTCTCCGAGGCCCTCGTCCAGCTCCAGTTCCAGGACCGCGTCAGCCAGATCCTCAGCCACGTCCGCGACAGCATCGACGCGCTGCCGGCCCAGCTGGCCGCCAGCCACGCAGACGTGGGCCGCGGCGGCTGGCCGCAGCCCCTGCCGGTGGACCGCATGCTGGCCAGCTTGTCCGGCAGCTACGCCACCGCCGAAGAACGCCAGATCCACGCCGGCGGCGGCACTGCCGCCGGTGACGACCCGTCAGAAATCACCTTCTTCTAGGAGTACATCCATGGCCAAAACCATTCTCGTGGTGGACGATTCCGCCTCCCTGCGCCAGGTCGTCAGCATTGCCCTGAAAGGCGCAGGCTACGACGTCGTCGAAGCCTGCGACGGCAAGGACGCCCTCGGCAAGCTCGACGGCCGCAAGGTGCACCTGGTCATCAGCGACGTGAACATGCCCAACATGGACGGCATCACCTTCGTCAAGGAGATGAAGAAGCTGCCCAGCTACAAGTTCACCCCGGTCGTCATGCTGACCACCGAAAACCAGGAAGCCAAGAAGGCCGAAGGCCAGGCCGCCGGCGCCAAAGCCTGGATGGTCAAGCCCTTCGCCCCGGCGCAGATGCTCAACGCCGTCTCCAAGCTGATCCTGCCCTGAGCGGCCGGCCGGCATCCAGGAAAGCGCCATGAGCCTCGACATCGCCCGGGACGACGGCCAGATCCGCGTCCGCTTCAGCGACGAGCTGAACATCTACACCGCCGCCGCCGTCAAGGACGCCCTGCTGGCCCTGCCGGCGGACGGCACGCCCTGCCGCCTCGACCTCGGCGACGTCATCGAAATCGACTGCGCCGGCCTGCAAGTTGTGCTGGCCGCGCTGCGCAGCCTGCCCGCCAGCACCCTTGAAGCCTGCAGCACGCCGGTACGCGACTGCTTCGCCCTGTGCGGCCTCGACGCGCTGCTGCCTGCCGCCCCCACCTCCAGCGGAGCCCAATGAACATGGACATCGATCAGGCCATCCCGACCTTCCTCCTCGAAGCCCGTGAACTGCTGGAACAGATGGAGGACGGCCTGCTGCAGATCGAGAACGGCGCGGGCGACGGCGAGACCGTCAATGCCATCTTCCGCGCCGCCCACACCATCAAGGGCTCGGCCGGCATCTTCGGCTTCGACGAGGTGGTCGGCTTCACCCACACCGTCGAGAACGTCCTCGACCGCGTGCGCAGCAACGAACTCACCATCGACCGCCCGCTGGCCGAACTGCTGCTGGCCAGCGGCGACCACATCGGCACCCTGCTGCAGCGCGTCGCCGACAAGGCCCACGGCCACGACCCGGTCGTCAATGCAATCGGCCACGACCTGCTCGGCCAGCTGGCCCGCTTCACCACCGCCAGCACGCTGCCGGCTCCGGCCACCAGCGCCGCGCCTGTCGCCGCACCTGCCGTGGAAAGCGACGGCGGCACCGCCGTCACTGGCAACTGGCACATCTCCCTGCGCTTCAGCCGGGAAGTCCTGCAGCACGGCATGGACCCGCTGTCCTTCATCCGCTACCTTGGCAGCCTCGGCGACATCGAAGGTATCGTCACCCTGCAGGACGCACTGCCGCCCTTCGGCGAGCTGGACCCGGAAGCCTGCTACCTGGGCTTCGAGATCAGCCTGAAGAGCGAAGCCAGCCACGCCGACATCGACGGCGCCTTCGACTTCGTGCGCGACGACGCCACCATCCACATCCTGCCGCCGCACAGCCCGCTGCAGGCCTACGCCGACATGCTGACGGCCCTGTCGCCGGAGCCGGCCACCCTCGGCGAAGCGCTGGTGCGCTGCGGCACCCTCGACGCCGCCGAGCTGGAACGGGCCCTGGCGCCCGCCCCCGCCGCGACGACGGCCCTCGTGCCCGTCATCGCCGACGAAACACCGGCCCTGCCCGCCGTCATCGATGCCGCCGTTCCCGCCACCAGCGCCAAGCCAGCCCGCGACAGCGGCCGCGCCAAAACCCTGCGCGTGGATGCGGACAAGCTCGACAAGCTGATCAACCTGGTCGGCGAGCTGGTCATCGCCGGCGCCGGCGCCAACATGATCGCCGGCCAGCTGAAGGCCCGCCGCATGCTCGAAGCCACCTCGACGATGGCACGCCTGATCGAGGAAGTCCGCGACAGCACCCTCAACCTGCGCATGGTGCAGATCGGCGAGACCTTCAACCGCTTCCAGCGCGTGGTGCGCGACGTCGCCCGCGACCTGGGCAAGGACATCCGCCTGGTCATCAACGGCGCCGAGACCGAACTCGACAAGACCATGGTCGAGAAGATCGGCGACCCACTGATGCATCTGGTGCGCAACGCCATGGACCATGGCATCGAGCCCGCCGAGCTGCGCGTGGCCCGCGGCAAGCCAGCGCAGGGCACGATCCGCCTCGACGCCCGCCACGACTCCGGCGGCGTGCTAATCGAAGTCAGCGACGACGGCAACGGCCTCAACCGCGAGCGCATCCTCAAAAAGGCTGTAGAGAAAGGCCTCGTCGGCCCCCAGCAGCACCTCTCCGACGAAGACGTCTACAAGCTTATCTTCGCTCCCGGCTTCTCCACCGCCGAGCAGCTCAGCAACATCTCCGGGCGCGGCGTCGGCATGGACGTGGTCAAGAAGAACATCGAAGCCCTGCACGGCAGCATCGAGATCGACAGCGTCGAAGGCCAGGGCAGCACGATGCGCATCCGCCTGCCGCTGACCCTCGCCATCATCGACGGCTTCCTGGTCGGCGTCGGCGACGCCTCCTTCGTGATCCCCCTCGATCAGGTGATCGAGTGCATCAAGCTGCCCGCCGTCGAACGCCAGACCGACCCGCGCCGCGACTACCTCAACCAGCGCGGCCAGATCCTGCCCTACACCCGCCTGCGCGACGCCCTCGACCTGCCGGCCGGCACCGACGGGCGCCATACCGACCGCAACCTGGTGGTCGTGCAGTACGGCGGCAAGCGCGCCGGGCTGGTGGTGGACAGCCTGCACGGCGAGATCCAGACCGTCATCAAACCCCTCGGCCGCGTCTTCAGCCGCGTCCAGGGCATCAGCGGGTCGACCATCCTGGGCAGCGGCGCCGTCGCCCTGATCCTCGACATTCCGCGCCTCCTGCAGCAGGTCATCGACCGCGCTGCCGCCTGAACCGTCATTTCCTGAATCCCCAGCCGGAGCACACACCCATGTTCAGCAATCTGAAAATCAGCCAACGCCTGGCCTTCGGGTTCGGGCTCGTCCTGATCCTGCTCGTCGCCATCGTCTATACGGGCACCACCCGCATGATGAGCATCAACGACAGCGTGCAGCAGATCACCTCCGTCAACAACGAGAAGACCCGTGTCAGCAACGCGATGGTGGACAACCTGCGCGACTCGGCGATCGCCCTGCGCAACCTGCTGCTGAGCCAGGACGACGGAGTCACCAAGACCGAAACGGCTCGCCTGGAGGCGCGCAAGAACAGCTACCAGGAAGGTGAAGCCGAGCTGGACAAGCTGCTGGCCGCCAACGCCAGCGACGAAGAGCGCGCCCTCGCCGCCAAGATCAAGGGTCTCAAGGAGACCGTGTTTCGCCTGCAGACCCAGGTGCTCGACGTCGCCCGCCAGGGCCGGATAGCGGAAGCCACCGAATTGCTGTTCAAGGAAGTCCGCCCGGCCCAGCGCGAATGGCTCGACAGCCTGGCCAAGTTCGTCGATGAAGAAACCAAGGCCACCGCAATCGCCGCCCGCAAGGCCAGCGACACCTACGACACCGCCCTGAAGAGCATGCTGGTGCTGAGCGCCATCGCCATCGTCATCGGCATTGCGCTGGCGATCAGCGTCACCCGCTCGATCACCGGCCCGCTGGCCCAGGCGGTAGGCATCGCACGCGCCCTCGCCGACGGCGACCTGACCACCCGCATCGAAGTGAGCCGCAAGGATGAAGCCGGCCAGCTGCTGCAGGCCCTGCAGGACATGGTCGAGAAGCTCTCCGACATCATCGGCCAGGTGCGCAGCACCGCCGACAACCTCGGCAGCGCCTCCGAAGAGGTCTCCGCCACCGCCCAGAGCCTGTCCCAGGCCACCAGCGAGCAGGCCGCCAGCGTCGAGGAAGTGTCGGCCACCGTCGAACAGGCCTCCGCCTCCATCAACCAGAACAGCGACAACGCCAGGCTCACCGACAGCATGGCCTCCAAGGCCGCCGAAGAAGCCGCCTCCGGCGGCGACGCCGTGTCCCAGACCGTCTCCGCGATGAAGGAGATCGCCGAGAAGATCGGCATCATCGACGACATCGCCTACCAGACCAACCTGCTGGCCCTCAACGCCGCCATCGAAGCGGCCCGCGCCGGCGAGCACGGCAAGGGCTTCGCCGTCGTCGCCGCCGAGGTGCGCAAGCTCGCCGAGCGTTCCCAGGAAGCCGCCCAGGAGATCGGCGAAGTCGCCGGCAGCTCCGTGCGCCTCGCCGACCAGGCCGGCCACCTGCTGCAGGCCATGGTCCCGGCGATCCGCAAGACGTCGGAGCTGGTGCAGGAGATCGCCGCCGCCTCCGAGGAGCAATCCGGCGGCGTCGGCCAGATCAGCGCCGCGATGCAGCAGCTCAACCAGGTCACCCAGCAGAACGCCTCCGCGTCGGAAGAACTGGCCGCCACCGCCGAGGAAATGAGCGCCCAGGCCGAGCAGTTGCAGCAGCTGATCCAGTTCTTCAAGACCGGCGGCACGGCCCCCAGCCTGCGTCAGCAAGCCCGCAGCGAAAAGAGCAGAAAGCGCGTGGTCACGAAATCCGACAGCCTGCCGGGCGAGCTGGCTGCCGCCGGCGCAAACCTGTCCCCGCAGGACTTCGTCCGCTTCTGAGCGGCCTGCCCCCAACCCCAACGGAGCCAGCGCATGCAGCCCAGACACGATCCCAGCACCGCCCTCGAGCACCCCGCCGAACGGGAGCAGTACCTCACCTTCAACCTCAGCGGCGAGCTGTTCGCCATCGGCATCCTGTCGATCCGCGAAATCATCGAGTACGCCCACCTGACCCAGGTGCCGATGATGCCGCGCTACATCCGCGGGGTCATCAACCTGCGCGGCTCGGTGGTACCGGTGGTGGACCTGCTGGCCCGCTTCGGCCAGGGCCTCACCGAACCCAAGCGGCGCACCTGCGTGGTGATCGTCGAGGTGGACAGCGAGGACGGCATCCAGCAGCTCGGCGTGCTGGTGGACGCCGTCAATGAGGTGCTGGAGATCCCGGCCACCGACGTGGAGCCGCCGCCGTCCTTCGGCGTGCATATCCGTAACGAATTCATCCGCGGCATGGGCAAGATCGGCGAGCGCTTCGTGATCCTCCTCGACGTGAGCCGCACCTTCTCGGTGGACGAACTGGCCGGCCTCGCTTCGGTCGCCGCCGGCGATCCCGAAATCCTCGCTGCCTGAACGGCAGCCCCTCACGCCCCCAAGGAACGACCGTCATGCAACTCAAGTCCTGGAAGGACATGGCCATCGGCAGCCGTCTGATCGCGGTTCAAAGCGCCCTGTCCCTGCTCATGGTGCTGCTCCTCGCGGGCGTCATCGGCCACTACGCCGAACGCTACCTCGAGGATCGCGGCATTGCCGAGATGCAGCGCACCACCCAGCGCCTGCTCGACATGATCGCCACTGCCGACGACAGCCTGCGCCTCGGCATGGAACGCAACCTGGCCCTCTACCGCGCGCCCTACAGCAGCCCGCTGAGCGTGGACGCCGGCCACCTGATCCCGTCCGGCAACCAGCAGCTGCCGCAGCTGAAGAGCGGCAACCTGGTCCTCAACAACGACAACGAGGCGGCCGACCGCTTCACCGCGCTCACCGGCCTCGTCGCCACCATTTCGGTGCGCCAGGGCGACGACTTCTTCATCGTCACCAGCTCCGGCAAGGATGCCAACGGTGTGCGCAACCTCGGCGCCCGCCTCGACCGCAAGCACCCGGCCTACGAGCGCCTGCTGCGCGGCGAAATCTACGCCGGCCCGTCCAAGCGCGACGGCATGTTCAACTACGCCTACTACCAGCCGATCAAGGACGCCCACGGCGCGATCATCGGCGCCTACGGCATCGGCATGAACATGACCGACGGCATGAAGAGCCTGCGCGACAAGTTCCTCGGCATGAAGATCGGCGAGACCGGCTACGCGGCGGTGCTCGACAACGGCTTCGACCCGGGCCTGGTCTACATCCACCCCGCCGCCGAGGGCAAGAACCTGCTAGGCGCCAAGGACTCCAGCGGCCGTGAGTTCATCCGCGAAGTGCTTGGCAAGAAGAAAGGCATCACTTTCTACCCCTGGTTCAACAAGGAACTCGGCGACACCGAACCCCGCGAGAAGGTCGCCGTGCATGATATGTACGCGCCGTGGGGCTGGGAGATCATGGTCACCACCTACCGGGACGAATTCACCCGCGAATCCCGCGCCCTGTCGGCGGTGATCCTTGGCGGCACCGCCCTGCTGGTGCTGGCCCTCAACCTGGTGCTGTACGGGATGATCCGCCGCCTGGTGCGCCGTCCGCTGCAGCAGGCCGTGAGCACCGCCCGGGTGATCGCCGGCGGCGACTTCACGACCCGCATCGAAGTGCATGGCAATGACGAGGCCGGCCAGCTGCTGGCCGCCCTGCGCGACATGAGCGAGAAGCTGTCCGACATCATCGGCCAGGTGCGCAGCACCGCCGACAGCCTCGGCAGCGCCTCCGAAGAGGTCTCCGCCACCGCCCAGAGCCTGTCCCAGGCCACCAGCGAGCAGGCCGCCAGCGTCGAGGAAGTGTCGGCCACCGTCGAACAGGCCTCCGCCTCCATCAACCAGAACAGCGACAACGCCCGCCTCACCGACAGCATGGCCTCCAAGGCCGCCGAAGAAGCCGCCTCCGGCGGCGACGCCGTGTCCCAGACCGTCTCAGCGATGAAGGAGATCGCCGAGAAGATCGGCATCATCGACGACATCGCCTACCAGACCAACCTGCTGGCCCTCAACGCCGCCATCGAAGCGGCCCGCGCCGGCGAGCACGGCAAGGGCTTCGCCGTCGTCGCCGCCGAGGTACGCAAGCTGGCCGAACGCTCCCAGGAAGCCGCCCAGGAGATCGGCCAAGTCGCCGGCAGCTCCGTGCGCCTCGCCGACCAGGCCGGCCACCTGCTGCAGGCCATGGTCCCGGCAATCCGCAAGACGTCGGAGCTGGTGCAGGAGATCGCCGCCGCCTCCGAGGAACAATCCGGCGGCGTCGGCCAGATCAGCACCGCGATGCACCAGCTCAACCAGGTCACCCAGCAGAACGCCGCGGCCTCCGAAGAGCTGGCCGCCACCGCCGAGGAAATGAGCGCTCAAGCCGAGCAACTGCAACAACTGGTGGCCTACTTCCGGACCGCAACGCCGGCCGGCCACCGCTGACAAGGACGTCAATGGAAATTCCGTCATCCACCGGAGGACACTCGCTGCAGTTGGTCGTGGAGATCAGCGCCGGCATCCGCCAGGTCACTGCCCTGTCCAGCCAGGTGAACCTGGTGGCCCTCAACGCGATGCTGGCCGCCAAGCAGGCCGGCAGCCAGGCCCGCGGCTTCGGCATCGTCTCCGGCGAGCTGCGCCAGTTCAGCGGCCAGCTCGACCGGCAGATGCACGAGCTCGGCGATTTCATCGGCGACCTGGTCCATTCGGTCGCCGAGTCGGCTCGCATCCGGCTGCACGTGGCCCATCTCGACCAGATCCCGGCCGCCATCCAGCCCCACCTGGCTGGCGCCGCCACGCGCATCGAAGCCCGCCAGGCACGCATCGACAGCGACGGCAGCGAGCGCTGGTTCGGCCTCGGCAACCGCCTCGACCACGCCCTGCGCCTGTGCAACACCGGCATCGCGCTGTCCCGTGCGGCCAAGATCGAGGCCGTCTATGGCCAGGCCTTGGCCGCCAGCCTGCGCCAGGTCGCCGACGAGATCGAAGACTCCATCGTCACCATCCTGCAGACCATCAAGCAGCTGCGTCGGGCCCTCGCCCACCACGCCGCCTAAGCCGGCCCTCCACGCCCGACAGGAACAATAATGAAAACAACCACCCCGATCTTCCAGGATGGCGCCCACCAATGGATCGTCGTCGCCCGCGACCCGAAGCGCCCGGACTACCTGATCGACACCAACGAATACCTCATCGTCGATGGCCAGCGCGCGCTGCTCACCGATCCGGGCGGCTCAGAGATCTTCTCGGCGGTCTTCTCGGCCCTCACCGCCGCCGTCGATCCGCGCCACATCGAAGCCCTGTTCGCCTCCCACCAGGACCCGGACATCATCTCGTCGCTGGCCCTGTGGCTGGAATTCAACCCGGCGCTCAAGTGCCACCTGAGCTGGCTGTGGTCGGAATTCGTGCCCCATTTCGGCGGCAAGGACGACACCTTCATCGACATCCCCGACGAGGGCTGTACGATCCGCCTCGGGCGCCTGAACCTGGAGGCCCTGCCGGCCCATTACCTGCATTCGTCCGGCAACTTCCACCTGTACGACCGCAAGGCCCGCATCCTCTTCAGCGGTGACGTGGGGGCCGCCCGCCTCACCGGCGACTACCCGCTGTTCGTCGAGGACTTCGACCAGCACATCCGCCAGGCCGAGGGCTTCCACCGCCGCTGGATGGGTTCGGCGGAAGCCAAGCGCGACTGGTGCGAGCGGGTCAGCCAGTTGCCGATCGACATGCTTTGTCCGCAACATGGCGCCATCTACCAGGGCGCCGACGTGATGCGCTTCATCAACTGGTTCGACGAGCTGCCGGTGGGCAGCGGCCTGCGCCGCGGAGGCAGCCCGCTGCACACCCAGGCGTGAGAAGATCGCCGACCATTCACTGTGAGCCCCTGCGCTGAGTGAGCAAAGCCATGCCCAAGGAGAACGCCGTGCTGCAGATCCTGCTGATCGAAGACTCGGACGACGACGCCGAGCTGCTGCGCCTGGCGCTGCTCGACAGCGCGATACCGGCCCAGCTCAGCCGTGTCGCCAACCGCGCCGGCCTGAGTGCCGCCTTGCGCGACGGAAGCTGGGACCTGATCGTCTGCGACCACCACCTGCCGGACCTGGACGCCCTCATCGCCCTCGACATGATCGGGGCCGCCGGCGGCGGCAGACCGGCGATGCCGGTGATCGTCATGTCGGGCACGATGGAGACCGCCGAGGCCGTGGAGGCCATGCACCGCGGCGCCCGCGACTGCATGGCCAAGCACGACCTGCCCAAGCTGCTGCCGATCCTCGAACGGGAGATCGCCCACGCCCGGGCCGAGGCGGAGCTGCGCACCGCGCGGGCCACGCTGCAGCAGCGCGCCGAACAGAACCCGGTCACCGGCCTGCCCAATCGGGCCCGCCTGGAACTGCACCTGGAAGCCCTGCTGCACGAGCAGGCCAACGCAGCCCTGCTGCTCATCGAGGTGGGGCGCCGCAGCCACGCGATCCGTGCCCTGCTGCCCGACGCCGGTCACAAACTGCAGCAGGAGATGGCCCGGCGCCTGGCCACGCAGGTCGGCCCCGAGGACTTTCTGGCCCACCTGGACGACGGCAGCTTTGCGCTGGCCCTGCCCCACTGCGACAGCGAGGCCAGCCTGGCCGCCATCGCCAAGCGCCTCAACCACAGCCTGGAGCCACCCTTCGAGCTCGGCGACTACCGCATCGCGATCAGCAGCCGCATCGGCGCCTGCCCGCGCCGTTCCAGCGACGCCGACGCAGAGCACATGCTGCTCGCCGCCACCGCCGCACTGCTGCAGGTGGAGGCGCGCCGCGGCGGCGCCTACAGCTTGTACACACCGGACATGCATCAGGTCGGCCAACGCCGGCTGATCCTGGAAAGCGCGCTGCACCAGGCCCTGCCCCGCCAGGAGTTCGAGCTGCACTACCAGCCCAAGGCCTCCATCTCGGACGGCCACGTGGTCGGCGCCGAAGCCTTGCTGCGCTGGCGGCACCCCACGCTGGGCCCGATCTCGCCACTGGAGTTCGTTCCCATCCTGGAAGACACCGGCCTCATCGTAGACGTAGGGCGCTGGGTCATCGAGGAGGCCTGCCGGCAGGCCTGTCGTTGGAGGGAAGAAGGCCTGCCGCCGATCAACATCGCGGTGAACCTGTCGGCCAACCAGTTCCACGAATCCGGCCTCACCGACACGATCCGCGACATCCTGGCCGAGACCCAGTTACCGCCCGAACGCCTGGTGCTCGAGATCACCGAGCGGGTCGCGGTCAACGGCGAGGCCGAGACGCTCGCCGTGATGGATGCGCTGCACCGCCTCGGCGTACGCATCGCCCTCGACGACTTCGGCGCGGACTATTCGTCGCTGGGCTACCTGAAGCGCTTTCCGATCGACTCCCTCAAGATCGACCGGATGTTCATCACCGACCTGGACGCCAGCGAGGCGGACCGCAACATCGTGCGGGCCATCGTCGCGATGGGCCACAGCCTCGGCCTGCGGGTCATCGCCGAAGGCATCGAAACCGAGTCCCAGCGCGCCTTCCTGGTCACCTGCGAGTGCGACGTGATGCAGGGCTACCTGTACAGCCGTCCGCTGACGGCCGCTGACTTCGCGCGCTTCCTCACCCTCGCGACCACTCAGCCCGCAGTCGCCGTCGAATAGCCCGGCTGCTGGCGGGGGCTCACCCGCAACTGCAGTGCCCGCTCCGGCCTCAGGGACACATGGAAGCGCAGCTGCGGCGGCGCCATGCCGTCGGGCGCCGACAGCACATAGCGCTGCAGGATCATCGCGGCGATCACCTTCATCTCGGTCAGCGCCAGATGCTGGCCGAGGCACACCCGGGGGCCGGCGCCGAAGGGCAGATAAGCACCGCGCGGAAACTCCGCCGCCTCAGGGCCGAAGCGCTCGGGCTGGAAGCGCAACGGCTCCGGAAACCAGCGCGCATCGCGGTGCATCAGCAGCACCGGCAGCATGAACATCGTCCCCGCCGGGAAATACCAGTCCCCCAGCGCAATCGGCCGGGTCGAACGCCGGCTGTTAAGCATCGGCGCCGTCGGATAGAGGCGCAACGTCTCCTGCACCGTCTGAGCCAGGTAGGGCAGCTGCGGCAGGTCGGCGGGGGATGGTGGGCAATCGCCAAGGCCACGCCGAACTTCCGCCGCCGCCATCGCCTGGGCCTCCGGATTGGCCGCCATGCACCACGCCCACCAGCTCAACGTCGCGGCGGCGGTTTCATGGCCGGCGAGGAAGGTCGTCATGCATTCGTCGTGCACCGCCTGCAGCGGCCAGGCCTGCCCGTTGTCCCGGTGCAGCCGCAGCAGGCGGGCCAACAGGTCATCGGGCCAAGCATCCTCCGGCAGTTTCAGGCGGGCCTGCAGATGGCGCTCGACGAGGCCGTTCAGCGCCGCCAGCGCCTGCCGCTTGTCGCGCTTCCAGGGCATCCAGTCGGGCGCGCTGACCGGCCAGTAGAACTCTGCATTGGCCACCGCACTGACCGTGCGCACCGCCTCCTCGGCCACCCGTGCCTCGTCGCCGATCTCGCTCGAGAAGAGCATGCGCAGGATCACGTCCATCGTCAGCGAAGTCAGCGCGCTCTCGATCTGCCACGGCGTGCCATCCGCCGGCCAACGATCCAGCGCCGCGGCCGTGGCGGCAGCAATGGTCGGCACGAAGGCCTCCACGGCCTTGCCCGAGAAAGCCGGCTGCAACGCATGGCGCTTGTCCTTCCAGGCCTTCCCTTCGGCGATGAATACGCTGTGCCCATGGAGCTGGGCAAACACGCGCATGCCGCGCTCCCAACGGATCAGCGCATCGTGGTGGCTGACCAGCAGCTCGCGCGCCAGCTGGGGATCGGTGACGATGACCTGGTGCTCCGGCCAGATGCGCAGATGTACCACGTCGCCGAACTGCGCCTGCCAGGCGGACAGCTCGCCGAACAGATCTCGCGACATGCGCCGCAGCAGGCTCCAGCCCGTAACGCCAGCGGTGGGGCCCGGAGGCCAGGATCCCGGCGCGCCGGACAGCGGCGCCGGGGACGAAGAACCCGAATGGATCGGGCAGCGGGGCGAGGTCGGTGTGTTCATGGCGGCCATTCTTGATCCGCCCAACGGGGCCGTCTTGAACGCAAACGACATGTCCACAACGGCAGCGCTGCCTATACTGTCGGCCCATGTCCCCGTGCCCGCCGCCCTCCGCCGCCTGCCCCCATCCGCTGACCCGCGCGCCGCGGCGGCCTGCCGACGATCCGGCCCCATGGTCCCGGCTGTACCCCGCCCCGCCAGCCCTGCAGGGGGCCATCGTGGCGGTGCTGTGTCGCGACACCCGCGGCGTCGCCCTCAGCGACGCCCAGCGCCTGTCACACTTCCCGGCCTCGCCGCTGATCTCCCTGTCCTGGTTCCAGGAGATGGATGTCGGACTCGTCGAGCCGGACGCGGACCGCGGCCGCTGGACCCCTTTCGGCAAGCCGGTGGTCATCTCCGGCAGCCAGTCCCGCCCACGGGTAAGCTGGGCGCCAACCTGCGGGCGCGGCGGCGTGGTGTGCTTCACCCCCGATGTGGCGCGGGCCCTGTTCGACCTGGACCTGAGCGCCATCCACGACCGCTTCGTCCCCGCCGACGCAGTGCTGGACGCCCGTTGGCGCCCCTTTCTCGACGCACTGGCCCACGCCCCCGACGATGCCGCCACGCTGGCCGTGCTGGAAGAACACCTGGCCCCCCGCTGGCAGGCCCTGCAGGGGCGCAGCTCAGCCACGCCGTCGCTACGCCAGCTCGGCCGCCACTGGGTCGAGCGCCTCGCCCTGCAGGCCCGCGACTGGCGGCAGACCCACAGCCCGCGGCAGGTCGAACGGCGCATCAAGACCTTCAGCGGACGCTCCCTGCGCGAATGGCAGGCCCTCGTGCGCACCGAAGGCGTCTTCTTCGCGGCGCGGGAACGCTACGAGAACGGCCGCCCCTTCGAATGGGCCGCCCTCGCCCAGGACGAAGGCTTCGCCGACCAGGCCCACATGAGCCGCGAATCCCGCCGCATCACCGGCTTCGCCCCCACGGAATTCGCCCGCCGCTTCATCGAGGATGAGTCGTTCTGGATGTATCGGTTATGGGTGTGAGGGGCCGGTGATCCAGCCCGTTCCTCCTGTTGCCTACCCAACCGGCAACGCCGCAAGGCGCTGTTTCTCCACCAGCGCAGCCATCAACTCCTGTGTTTCTGCGTCAGCCACTTGAGCAGCATCTCGAACAGCTTCGCGGGCTCCACGGGCTTGATCAGAAAATCGTTCATACCAGCCTCCAGGCAGGCTCTGCGATCTTCGCTGAAAGCATTCGCAGTCATTGCCAGGATGGATACAGCCTGCCGGTTTGGCAGCTTACGGATCGCCCGCGTGGCTTCCAGTCCATTCATGACCGGCATCTGCATGTCCATCAAAATCAGGTCGTAGTCAGTTTCGGTCGCCATGTCGAGCGCCTGCTTACCATCAGCTGCCGTGTCGATCCTCCAGCCGATGTCTTCAAGCAGATTCAGCTCGACTTCACGATTCAAGGGCTCATCATCAACCAGCAGCAAGCGTGCTTTGTGATGGTCGCGCCGTAGCTGGGCAGTGATATCCGGCTCTGCAGCAGCAGGTGTTGCCACCCCGGAGGGTTTCGTATTCAGCAGGGCATCCAGGCTTGTCCGCAGCGCCGCATCCAGCGCGGCTGTAGACAAAGGCTTGAGCAGAACCTCGTCGAAGCCAGCGATGCGTGCATCAACCGCGATGGTCTCGTTACCCGACGCGGTCACTAGCCAGCTAACGGGAAAGTGCTGCAACTCCTGCTGGTTCATTGTGGCCAGAACTTCGAAACCGCTCATGTCGGGCATGTTCAAATCTATCAGCACCAAGTCGAAGGGCTGGCCCTCCCGGTCCGCTGTCATGATGACTGCGAGCGCCTCTGTGCCCGAGGCCACGGCTTCGCTGTCGACACCGACCGTACGCAGCAACTGGACATGTACCAGGCGCGATACCGGCGTGTCGTCGACCACCAACGCACGCAGTCCTTCCAACTCGGCAATTCGGCCGTACGCCGCGCTCTTGCTGACCCGTGCCAGACGGGCTGTCAGCCAGAACGTGCTTCCCGCACCTGGCGTGCTTTCGACACCGGCCTCTCCGCCCATCAAATTCGCAAGGCGGCGGGTAATCGTCAGGCCGAGACCGGTACCGCCGTATTTGCGCGTGGTCGAATTATCGGCCTGCTCGAAGGCATGGAACAGGCGCGCCAACACCTCAGGAGCGATACCGATGCCAGTGTCCTGCACCTCGAAGCGCAGAAGAGCATCGTCAGCAGCCTCCTCGACCAGCC
Organism: Zoogloea sp. GDB6; assembly: GCF_056724105.1. NCBI lineage: Bacteria > Pseudomonadati > Pseudomonadota > Betaproteobacteria > Rhodocyclales > Zoogloeaceae > Zoogloea > Zoogloea sp. GDB6. The sequence continues at coordinate 4,697,086 of NZ_CM161497.1, forward strand.
TGACGCGCAGGGTAATGACCCCGCGCTCGGTAAACTTGACCGCGTTGCCCAGATAGTTCAACAGGGCCTGCCCCAGGCGCGATGCATCGCCATTGAAAAAGCTGAGTCCTGGCTGGATGTCGATCGCCAGTTCCAGGCCTTTCTCACGTACCTGATCCATCAACATCGAGCAGATGCGGTTCAGCAGCGCTTCGAGTTCAAAGTTGGATTTCTCCAGCACCAGTTTGTCGGCCTCGATCTTCGACACATCGAGGATGTCGTTGATGACACCCAGCAGGTGGTCGGCCGAAGAGGCGATCTTGCCCAGTTTGTCGTCCTGCTCCGGCCGCGGCGAGGCACGACGCAGGAGGTGGGTGAGGCCAACGATGGCGTTCATCGGCGTACGCAGTTCGTGGCTCATGTTGGCAAGGAAGGTACTTTTGGCCCGACTCGCGGCTTCGGCGACGTTCTTGGCTGCGGTAAGTTCTGCAGTACGCGCCTCGACCAGTTCCGCAAGGTGGAAACGGTGTTGCTCAAGCTCGGCAACAGCACATTTATGTTCCGTCAGATCTTCAACAATTGACCAGATCAGCTCCCGTCCTCGTGCGTCGTGCACCGCGATGCCGTTAAGCAATACGGGGTAGCGGCACCCGTCCTTGCGGATGAACTCCTTTTCGTAAGGGCCGTAGCGACCGGTCCTTTTCAAACTCTCCAATTGTTGCTTTTCCTGAGCCTCGTACTCCTTGGGCGTGAGGTCCCAGTAACAGAGGGACGTGAACTCCTTCTGGGTATAACCTGCTGGGGCATACAGCGCGCTATTGATTTCAAGAAATGCGCCCGTTTCAAGATCATTCAGCGCAATACCGATCGGAGCAAGCTCAAACAGGCGGCGTAGTTGGGTTTCGCTTTGTTCAAGGGCAGCCTCGGCCTGCTTGCGGTCGGAGATGTCCATGCCGATGACCGTGACCAGACGTCTTTCGCCAACCCGTACCGGCAAGGCGTGGAAAAGGTCCGTGATCCAGGTTCCATCGGGTCTTGGATGTACCGCTTCAAGGCTGGCCATGCTGCCGTTGAGCGCACGATCCAGCACCGCATTCAACTTGACCTTGTCGGCCTCGGTCCACCAAGGGGTATCAATAAAGCGTCGGCCGATGACCTTCTCGGCGGGCATCTCAATGATGTCCAATGCGTTCCGGTTAACCTCGATCAGTCTGAGGTTCTCGTCCAGGACTCCGATGAGAAAGTCCGAGTGATCGAACAGTGAGCTGAATACGGCCTCGCGATAGACCAATTCGTTCGTACGTTGGCTCAGCAATTCCTCGCTGGCTCGCAATTGCTGTTCGTGGCGGCGGATAACGTCGAGACGGCGTTGCCTTTGCAAGAACAAGGCTAACAACAGCAGTAAGGTAACCCCCAAGAAGAAGATCAATATGGCTGCCATCAGATATTGACTCAACACAGCATCAACGCGGGAAACGTCAAGCGGCAAGGCGGAAGAACTCCGTTCCGAGACCAAGCTCCCCAAAGGCAAGCGCTCTGTCATGTTCGCAATACTGCCGAGTAAGTACAAAACCGCCGCCGCCATGAGGATGACAACGAAGACCGGAAGCAAGAGGCCCTTGAATCTGCCGAATTGACTCATGGCGTAGATGCAGACCAGTTTGTCTCGTCAGATATCAAACCTGGAAACGTTCGATCTTGCCTTTCAGTCCGTGGGCAATGAGTTCCAGTTGATCAGCTGTTTCCGCCGTGCCCCGCATGGTTGAAGAGGTTTCCTCAACCATCTGGGCAATGGTCTCGACACGTTGGGCGATCGAGGTGCTCGCCGAGCTCTGTTCCCGGGTGGCATTGGCCACTTCGCGGATGCGTCCCAGGGTACGGCCAGCCCCGACTTCAATGGCACGCAGGGAATCGGAGGCTGAACCGGCCAGTTCGACACCTTGTTCGACCTCCGGTAGTGCGGAGTTCATGGCCGAGACGGCGCCGATGGTGTCCTTCTGAATGCCGACGATCATCTGCTCGATCTCGATGGTCGCCGATGATGTCCGTTCGGCGAGCTTTCGGACTTCGTCCGCCACCACGGCAAAGCCGCGTCCCTGCTCACCGGCGCGGGCCGCCTCGATGGCGGCATTGAGGGCCAGCAAATTGGTCTGCCCGGCAATGTCCTTGATGACGTTGGCGATGGACGAAACCTGCTTGGTCCGATCTTCCAGTTCGTGAATCTGCCGGGCGGCTTCGGCAACCGTCGCCGCAATCTTCTGAATGGCAATGGTCGCCTGTTCAACCCGCTGGCTGCCTTCGGCGGCTTCTGTCATTGCAGCAAGCGAATCCTGTTCGGTATCGCTGGCGCTTGCCGAAATGTGGTTGGAACTGACGGTCAGTTCTTCAATGGCTGCAGCCATGGCAGATGTTGCATCGGCCTGGTGTTCGGCAGCGAGACTGACTTCCCGGGAGGCGACGCTGATCCGTTCCGCATTTTGTACCACGTCGTTGGCACCCGTGTTGATCTCCTTGACCAACTCTCGCAACGCGCTGACCATGGAGCCAAGGGCGGTCATTAACATCCCCGCTTCATCGTTGCCTCTAGCCTCAATTTCTTCAGTCAAATCACCGCTGGCGACCCGTTGGGCAGCAGCGATCGCCGTTGCTAACGGCTGCAAGGTGCGTTGCCGCAAGCTGATTGCGGTGGCCATCAGAATCGCTGCGCCGATGAGCGAAAGAATGGAGACCGTGATCTTGATGAAACGCGCTGCGTCCGACGTCAGGGGCGCAAATTGAATCGAGTTCTCGAGAATGGCGTTCATTCCCGGACGTAACTGAACGGCCAGTTCTCTTGGCATTGCTCCCGCTTTGATCGAATAGGCTGCAAGGACGCCTTCCATGCCTTCGACATCGCTGATGTCCTTTTTTGGCAGATCGATCAAGGGGCCGAAACCTAACGCGCGGAATAGAAACTGTTCAAAGGCAAAGATCTCGTTGTCGGCTTCAACAGCGGTCTTACGTGTCTGCTTCAATTGATCGGCGATGTCCTCGATACGCGTATTGCCAGCGTTCTTCGCTTCGTTCTCAACGTTGGCGAGTGCCGCATCGATACGCAGCGCCAGTTCCATGTGATTGCGCTCAAGAAAATGGAATGTCGCCGCCTTGCCCATGAGGCGCACTCCATACAGCGATGTCACGATAACGACAGCAATCGTTCCCAGCGCAATCGAAAAACGCTTCCGCAGCGTCCAACCGCCGGCCGAGGTATTTGAAGTCATTTCCCCCCTCCCATCTCACACAACGACAAATCGCCAGAAATTGGCAATTGTTTTTATGGTCTGCCATTCGCCAAGTACTGCATGGCAACGGCCCTTGACTAATCTGCCTGCTGTGTGCCCAACGACAATTTCATTCGCCGAGGGATCAAAGAATCAAGTCTTCGCCGGAATCGATCTCAGTGACTGAGACATCAGCCACTCGGCTACGGCGCCTGAACGTTCAGCCCCCTGATCTTCTCTTCGTCAAATCCATTGAGCCAATCAACGCTCTCGCCTCACGTGGAAATTTATCCGGGATGGACAAAGAAACAGTAACAACTTGAAGCACGGCTCCGCTTACTTTCGATCAGAGCTTATCGAACTGGACGAGCAGTGGATATCTACCAAAACCGGTAAATACTTACCGGAAAGATGGTAGTGCATCGCTATTCACATCACAAAGTAACGATGTTGTTCTTGAAAGCGTAACGAATCAGTTCGGCTTTGTTCTTCAGCCCCAGCTTGCGCATCAAGTTGCGCCGGTGCGTTGCCGCCGTTCCGACCGAGACCCCCAGCGCTTCAGCGATCTGGGACGTGGTTTTTCCTTCTGCTATCAACTGAAGCACTTCGCGGTTGCGACCGCTCAAACGAATCTGACCCGGGAGCCGCAACGCTCCTGCCCCGGTTCCGGCCCCACCTGCAGATTCGCTTGCGGGTCCAACGGATTGCCCGTCAAGCCTGGCGATGAGCTCCCCGACTCTGCGGATCAGTTCGCTGCCTTCCGTCGTGAGGCGCTTGCGATTGTTGATGTCTTGAAGCGTTCCTGTCGCGCGGATCGGCTGGCCGGCTTCGTCATGGGTGATCTTCCCGCGGGACAGAATCCACAGCCAATGTCCGTCCTTGTGTCTCATGCGAAACTCGGCTTCATAGATGCGCGTTTCGCCCGCCATATGGGTTCGGACCGCCTCGTTAACCACCGGAAGATCATCGGGATGGATAAGGTGCATCCACCCCTCCATCGTCGGTGCAATCTCATCCAGCTGGTATCCGAGCATGGCGGAATAGCGTTCATCGTAGGCGCACTTTCCACTGGCGATATCCATATCCCATGTTCCCAATTCGGCACCTGAAAGCGCAAGCTCCAGCAGGTGAAGGCTCTCAGCGAGTTTTATCTCCGACAGCTTGTGTTCCGTGATGTCGCGGATAAACCCTCGCAACCGAACAGCCTGCCGTCGCGAGCCCTCTCCCTGGAACTCCGCCTGCCCTATGAGTCGGACCCAGCGGATGCTGCCATCCGGTCTTATGATGCGGTGCTCATCATCTATCCGGCCATCTCCGGTGGGATCGAATACCCGCTCGTACTTCGCCTGGACACAATCACGGTCATCGGGATGAATAAAATCCGGAATCATGTTGTAAGGAGGATCAGGGTAGTCGTCGGGCACGCCGAGAATCTCCCGCATTTCCGGGGACCAAAAGGCCAAGCCATTTTTCAGATCGCGGCTGAAAGCGCCGAGATTGGTCGCTTGAGCAGCCAGTTTTAAGTACAGCTCGCTCTCATGACGTAGTTCCTCTGATTGCGAGCGCAGCTCCGATACAGCCTGTGTTTCGCCCTGAGGAATCTTCAATTCACTATTTTTTGAAGGCCGCGCCGCGCCCTCTTCTGACTCGATCGACATACCACCGTCCTCATGATTTCCTCTTGCCGCGCATACTACATGCTGCCTTATTGATTTGATCTTCAGCGGACGCGCCCTGCGCGAATGGCAGGCCCTCGTACGCACCGAGGTGCATCTTCTTCGCAGCGCGGGAACGCTACGAGAACGGCCGCCCCTTCGAATGGGCGGCCCTCGCCCAGGACGAAGGCTTCGCCGATCAGGTCCACATGAGCCGCGAACCCCGCCGCTTCACCGAGGATGAGTCGTTCTGGATGTATCGGTTGTGGGTGTGAGGGGCCGGTGATCCGGCCCGCTCCTCCGGATGCCTACCCGACCGGCAACGCCGCAAGGCGCTGCTTCTCCGCCAGCGCCGTCATCAATTCCCGCGTTTCTGCCGCCAGCATGTAGCAGGCCCACAGGTAATGCTCCTGATGCTCATGATCGAGGCGGCGGAAAGTAATGCCCGCGTTGCCATGAGTCGCCGCCAGCATCGCATGCAACTGCGCGAGGCGGGCCGTGAGCTGATCGGTGACGACCATGGCATTCGCACTGTCGGCCAATTCGTACAGCGTGTCGGGCGAAGCGGAAAACTGCATCGACGTACTCATCGCTCGGCCCTCCTTGCGGAGTGGCAAGCACGAAGCGATGCGGGCGGTGGGAATGAAGCAGAGGCGTGCAGATCTGCACGCGCTGGAGCTTGAACAGCCATGATGGAACTCCTGGGTAGATGGCTACGCTACGTCACCCCACCCAGCCCGCCATTGATCATGAAATCAGGGCGCACCAAGGGCGTGACGAATAAAAACGGCCGCAATGCGGCCGGATATCCGCCTGGATTCATCGAGCTGTCAAACCCGGTCACCACTGTTTAGGCGACGGCGGGAGTATGGGTGGGGGAAGTTGGCGAGGTCAAGGGGAAGGCGGAGAGCAAGGCACGTGGGGATCGTGCGGCTGAATGCGGTAACGGCGCTGGAGGGGTTGTATTAGGCGGTTGCTTATATAGTGGAGCGCACGATCAGGGCCGGTGAGATCAATGTCTGTTACCGACCCAATGCAGTCGTTGAGCTTTGACGAAAGCTGTCGTTCAGCGTTGAAATTCAACGGGTGGCGTAGCCGTCCGTTGCAATGCGCAGTTAGAGCGGATTGCTTGCAGAGACACGGACACAGTCTCCGTGAAATTGATCGTCGTCGTACTGAGACGAAATATAAACGGAATGTCCTGCACTCTCGATTTGAAGGACTTGGTGCATTGAATCAACGAAGCGCATCGACAGCTCACATCCGATTAGATCGCGCCAGAACGGGTGCGAGGAAAGATCAACGGTGCGCAGCACCTCGGGACTGAAGAAAGACGACGAACTTGTACCGATGCTGTACTGGACTGGCTGGCTGCACCACGAAATGAACTCGGCACCGTCAGCGCCGATGAGCATGACTTCGCCATCGAGCTGATGCCAAGGCATCGCTTTTGCCAAGTCTGGGGCGACTTCATGCTCGAAAAGCCGATACGCCACTCGCCGGAGTTGCATACACGCTAACGTAGATCTATGGACTCCCCCGATTTTGCAAGATGAATGTGCTGTTGGTTTGATGGACAAGCCTGCAGGAATCTATCCGGCCTACTATGGCACCCGTCGGCGCCGGCCCTGATGACATACGCACCACGGAAGCCTCATTAGGTAAACGGCCTGGCTTCAGCCAACAACGTTATCAGGCTCTTTCCGTGTCGGTTTTATCCGTCATCCCATCAACACTTTCGCTCGCAAACCTACGGTAGGAAATCACGGGTACTGCGGTTGAAGATCGACAGCCTGTATGGTTCAGGCGGCCACTCGGTACTCGGCTCCCCGAGCCAACATCACCCAGATGATACGGGCATTCTTGGCCGCCAAGGCAACAGCAGCCACGTTGTTGCATGCTCTCGATTTCAGGGCCTCGGCCCAGCGGCTTTTCTTGTCTTCCTTGCCAGCCGTTAAGCGCAAGATCCATCTCGTGCCGTGAATCAGCAAGGTCCGCAGCACCACATCCCCTCGCTTGCTGATGGCGCCAAGCCGCGTTTTGCCGCCGCTGGAGTGTTGCCGGGGCATGAGCCCCAACCAGGCGGCAAACTGCCGCCCGTTCTTGAACGGCTTGCGCGTTGCCTACGCTGGCGACCAGAGCCGTTGCCGTAATAGGGCCAATCCCCTCGATGGCCATCAGCCGTTGGGCGGCTTCGCTTTGCCGGGCCAAGGCCGCGCACCTGATTGATGAGGGCGGTGCGTTCCGAAACAGTCAGTGCACGGGCACGATGAACCGCCAGGATGGCTTGTGCTTCTTCGCTCTTGACCGGAACGAAACGCATGTTGGGCCGACCCACGGCTTCGCAGATCGCTTCGGCATCGTTGGCGTCGTTCTTGCCACTTTTGCGGTAGGGGCTGACGAGTTGCGCCGCCATGAGCCGCGCATCGTGCCCCCGTTTGATCAGTTCCCGGGCCCAGTAATGGGACGCGGCGCAGGCTTCGATGCCGACCAGACATGATGGCAGGCTGGCGAAGAAAGTCAGGACTTCACCACGGGATAAGGTCTTTTTGCAGACCGGTTTGCCGTGGCTATCTACACCGTGGAGTTGGAAGACGAATTTGGCAATGTCGAGACCGATACGGGCAATCTGTTTCATGTCACATCCACTTGATGATCTCAGTCCCATGGCTACCTGGGCGTCAGTGTCATGCTATCGAGCGGGGGAGACCATTTCATTAGGTAACCGGCCTGCGCGGCTTTTCGCGCGAGGTCCGCTCGAATGATGGGTTCGGCGTCACCGCCTCTGGGCCTCCATTTGTTTATCGACCTCCTTGCAGTCGCCTCGGTACGGGACGATTCGATCTACGGTGTCGAAATCAAAGATCGAGCGCCAGGGATCAACCTCGGTATAGACAACCATCTTGCCCATGTTCATGGGGTCGGCACGACTCGGCCCAGCACCAACAAGGGCTTGATCTTCTGTGGTAGCGGGGTCGCTATCACGATCAAAGAGCAGGAAGCCAAGGGATTTTTCGCCCTTATAAGCCTCTGGCCTCGGACGTTGTACCCGATAGATGGACGACTTCTTCCCTTCCTCGGCGACCTTTGAAACTATTCTCTTGGGGGTTCCATCGGCAAATACGGGATTTCCATTTACATAAGCCTGCCGCAATTGATTGTTGGCGTCGTAGTCAGCCGAAATGTTCCAGCGCCAAATGTAGTAACGACATAAATCGATGTCGTAGATGTACTTTTCGACGGCAGAATCGCTTGCCTTGATCTTCTGAGTCGCCTTCCCCTCGACAACGAAAGCACGCCGAATATCGGTACGAGATGATCCCAAAGGAAATCTCGACCGAATCAGAGACGACATATCGTCAAGAGACGTGACTGACTCGAATTCAAATGCTTCAGCGCCAATGGCTAAATTACAGACGCAAATCAGCGACAGTACGATGCTCCCGATGCAGGACTTCTTCATTATCAACTCCATAAGCGAATCCGTGTCAGAGACGCCGAACGTCGTAGCTGAGCAACAGTTTCAGCCAATCAATCGCCAGAACCAGGCTTCCATCTCAACGCCAAAAGTGCGTCCCATGGAGTATCCACCCGGTATGGCTGGACACTATGAATTACGTCACTTGCGCTCCGCCAGCATCGACCGTGTGGTTTTGAGAAACAGATGATCGTGTACAGCTGAAGTTTCAAACCGGCCGGGAATGGCGACAGGCCGTTGCAAGTGGGCTCCCCAGCACCCCGTCAGGCCTCTCTGCGATCCGGCTCAGTTGCGTGAATGAAGACGGTAAACGTGTCCGCCGGCCGGGGTGCGTTGGCGAGATCGAGCGCATGACCGATCGCGCCGCGGTGATACGTGCCGTGGTTGATCAGATGGTAGAGCACTTCCTCCCGGCTCATCGTGCCCTTCTTGCCGTCGACGAACGTGAAGTGGATTCGCTGTTGGAAGTGATCGGGATGCAAGGCCTGGGCGTAGTCCTGCAGCCACTGGTTCGATGCGCTGAGGCGGGAAGCCAGCGCTTCGAGGAGGGGCAGTTCCGGCGTATTGGTTGAGTCATGCGGTTCGGCGCCATCAGAGAGCCGGGCGCGAAACAGTTCTTCGACACGGACCATGTGATTCAACTGCTGTCTGGCGAAGTCGAACTGAGCGACATGAATCTCGCGGTCGATCTGGGCCACGGCATCCAGGGTCCGGCGATCAGCCCAGGCCTTGTACTTGAGGGGGGTGTGGAGGTGCATGAGGGTAAGAAAAATGGCGTTGTCCAATTTGGGCGCGCTGCCCAGTGCCGTGTCCTGTCCGAATCTACTGCGAGCCATAGAGGGCGGCAAGCATGATGTCAACGTGTTTTCTTATCCTCATGTATTGATTCAACAGGGACTGGCGACGTCCGGGAGGGAGCCAAGCGGAGTCCTGGAGATGATCGCCCCGCTGTCGCATGGGCTCGCGACCACCTCTGGGGTACTCGTGACTATCCCGGAGGTACTCGCGACTATCCCGGAGGTACTCACGACTATCCCGGAGGTACTCGCGAGTACCCCGGAGGACCTCGCGCGCCCCACCGAGGTGGTCCGTCCTGTATCGGAAGTCCTCGCTTGGGTACGGGGGATAGGACGGGCCTGTCTCCGGGCTCCTCGCGAGGAGCTCCCGGACAGTCGGCCCCTATCCCGGTGGGCCTCGCGAGGAGCTTTCGGATAGGGCGGGAGTGTCGGCGGGATAGGGGTGGTCTGTCCCGGAGGTACTCGCGAGAGACTCGCGGATAGGGCAGGACACTCGCCGGGCTCCTCACGAGGAGCTTTCGGAGGGTCGGGACGGGTTCGGAGGTTGCCGGATCGGCTTCCGGAAGTGTCTGGCGGGGTGGATTGCGGGTGCTGAGCGATTCAACCGGGGGCGAGCGGATATCGCCAGGGCGCTGCAGCGTCTTGGCAGCGTCCCGGCCGGCCGCGGAGAACGGGCCGGCCGGCTGGCGGAAGGACGATCAGGCTTCCGGCTTGGCGGCGCTGCGCGGCTTGCGGGAGAGGCGGGTCTGCATGGATTCCTTGAGGGTGTCGAGGGCGGTGCCTTTGCCGCCGACTTTGGCGAGGGCATAGCCGTCGTAGGCGGCGCTCATGATGTCGCTGCCGAGGGCCAGCTCGGTATCGTCGGCCCGGTCGGTAAGGGTACGCAGACGTTGCAGGCAGGGACGCAGGACATCGAGGGCGGCGATGTCCTGCTGGAAAGCGGCGAGGTCGAAATTGCCGGGCACGATGCCCGGGTTCTGGCGCAACACCAGCTCGGTCTGGCGGCAGAAGGCTTCGGACTTGTCACCCATCTTGACAGCCTTGCGGCGCTCGTCGGCGGAAAGCGTGATGAGGCCGCCGAGCTTGGCTTCGAGCGCGGTGAGCATGGTGTCGATGGCGTCGATATCGGCCGGGGCAAAGGTGATCGAGACCAGATTCTGGGTCATGGTGAAGCTCCTTGAGATTGAAGTGATGTGGCCGTGGCCATGAAGGCCCGCGCCTGCATGAATGCCAACGGCAACACCACGAATATTACATACAGATTATCTCAATGACATTCATCGGCACCGCACGAAGCCCCAACTCATCCCGCTGCGCACAGAGGCAGGGAAGCAAGCCGGTCGTCAGGAAAGAAAAACCGGCCTGGCGGCCGGTCCTTGGCTGACGGTATTCGACGGGGAAGTCGTTGGCGACCGTCAGGCTGAGCGCAGAGGCTCGATGTTGCGTGCAGGAGAGCCCCAACACCTGGGGGTCGGGGCCATGTTGTTGAATTATTCGGGCAAATGGCAGACCGCTTCAATGTTGTTGCCTTCAGGGTCAATCACGAACGCGCCGTAATAATTTGCGTGATAGTCCGGTCGGAGCCCAGGGGCACCATTGCATTTCCCGCCGGCGGCGATGGCGGCCTTGTAAAAGGCATCGACTTGCGCACGATTCGTGGCTCGCCAGGCGAGGTGGCAACCGGACGTTGCGGCGGGGCCACCGTAGGGTGAAGGACCGTCGATGAACCACACGTCGGCCTTCTTGCCATCCGGCTCGGATGCGTCAGGATAGGCAAACCCGAGGATGTTCGAGCCGTACTGGCCTTCGAAACACACGCTGTAACCCAGCGGTTCCAGGGCAGCGCCATAAAACGCCTTTGCCCGGGCGATATCGATAACGCGGAACGTCATGTGGTCAAGCATGCGGGATCTCCTGAGATGAAGTTGAGGTGAAGTAGTGGACCATAAACTGTATACACATACAGCTTTATATCATAAACATAACTTCATTTCAGGGCGACGACACTACAGCGCGATAACTGCCGGTGCCTCACGCACCTTGAACACGGAATTTCTGACACGCCCCTGCGACAGCCAATAAAAAACCCGGGCGGCGCAGGGGCCGGCCCGGGTTTCTACATTCCCTCGACGGGGGATGCCTCAGAACGGGATGTCGTCGTCGAAGCCGCCGAAATCGTTGCCGCCGGCCGGACGCTGGGGCGCGGACGGAGCGCTGGGGGCCGGGGCGGAACCGCCACCGAAGCCACCGCTGTCGCGGCCACCGCCATAGGACGAGCCGCCACCGCCGCCACCACCACCATAGTTGCCGCCGCTGTCACGACCGCCGCCGTAGTTGCCACCACCACCACTATCGCGGTTGCCGCCACCGCCGTAGTTGCCAGCCGGGCGGCCGCCGCCGAAGCCGCCTTCGTTGCGGGCCGACTCGTCGCCACCGCCCATGCCCTGGCGGCTGCCGAGCATCTTCATCTCGTCGGCGCGGATTTCGGTGGTGTAGCGGTCCTGGCCGTCCTTGTCCTGCCACTTGCGGGTGCGCAGGGAGCCTTCCACGTACACCTGGCTGCCCTTGCGCAGGTATTGCCCGGCGATCTCGGCGAGCTTGCCGAAGAACACCACACGGTGCCACTCGGTGGCCTCGCGCTTCTCGCCGCTGGCCTTGTCGCGCCAGGTGTCGGTGGTGGCGAGGGTGATGTTGCAGATCGCGTCGCCGCTCGGGGCGTAGCGGGTTTCGGGATCCTTGCCCAGGTTGCCGACAAGAATCACTTTGTTGACCGAAGCCATATGTCTCTCCTAAAAATTCTGTAGGGCAGTCGCTCAGGCCGTAGCCACATTGCGGCGCACCGGTGCCGGCATGCTGGAGGCGAGGATCAGCCAGGCCACCGCGAGGCCGCCGCCGAGCAGCGACACTGCGCCGGGGCCGACGTTCTGGGCCAGCCAGCCGCCCAGCGCACCGCCGAGGAACAGGCCGATGGACTGCAGCGTGTTGTAGATGCCCAGCGCCGTGCCCTTGGCGTGGGGCGGGGCGATCTTGGAAATCCACGAAGGTTGGGTCGCCTCGAGCACGTTGAAGGCGACGAAGAACAGGGTCAGCAGGATCGCCAGCGGCCACATGCCGGCGTTGCCCTCGAAGTAGAGGCCGACCTGCACCGCCAGCAGCAGCGCGATGGCGGAGTTGAAGACGGTCTTCATGGCGTTCTTCTTCTCGGCGACGATCACCGCCGGCACCATCACCGTGAAGGACACCAGCACCGCCGGCAGATAGACCTTCCAGTGCTCGGCCACCGGCAGGCCGGCGCGCACGAGGCCGGCCGGTACCAGCACCCACATGGCGGTCTGCATGAGATGCAGCGCGAAGACGCCGAAGTTGAGGCGCATCAGCTGGCCGTTGCCGAGCACTTCGGAGAAGCGCGCGGTGGCCCGCGGCACCGGCGGCGCAGCCGGCACCACGAAGATCACGGCGAGGATGGCCAGCGCGGCCAGCCCGGCGGTGAGCCAGAACAGGCCGCTCATGCCGATCACCGAATACAGCAGCGGCGCGGCGACCATCGACAGCGCGAAGACCAGGCCGATGGACGAGCCGATCATCGCCATCACCTTGGTGCGGTGCTGGTCGCGGGTGAGGTCGGCGGCCAGCGCGGTAACCGCCGCGGAGATGGCGCCGGCGCCCTGCAGCACGCGGCCGATGACCACCGAATGGACGTCCTGGGCCAGCGCCGCGACGATGCTGCCGATCACAAACAGGATCAGACCGAAAACGATCACCGGCTTGCGACCGAAGCGGTCGGAGGCGGCGCCGAAGGGGATCTGCAGGAAGGCCTGGGTGAGGCCGTAGGCGCCAATGGCCATACCGACCAGGGCCACGTTGTCGCCGCCGGGCATGCCGTGGGCGTGCACCGCGAACACCGGCAAAATCAGGAACAGGCCCAGCATGCGCAGCGCGAAGATCGCCGCCAGGGAAAGGCCGGCGCGGCGCTCAGCCGGGCTCATCTTGTCGTCAGTGGAGGAAGCCATGAAACGTGCTGCGTGGGGAGGGTCAAGAGGCGTATATTAACAGGTTGCCCCTGCCCACAATGCCCCATGGACGCCATCCGAATCCGCGGTGCCCGCACCCACAATCTGAAGAACATCGCGCTCGACATTCCGCGCAACCGGCTCACCGTGATCACCGGCCTGTCCGGCTCGGGCAAGAGCTCGCTGGCCTTCGACACCTTGTATGCAGAAGGCCAGCGCCGTTACGTGGAGTCCCTGTCGGCCTACGCCCGCCAGTTCCTGCAGCTGATGGAGAAGCCCGACGTGGACCTCATCGAGGGCCTGTCGCCGGCGATCTCCATCGAGCAGAAGGCCACCAGCCACAACCCGCGCTCGACGGTGGGCACGGTCACCGAGATCCACGACTACCTGCGCCTGCTCTACGCCCGCGCCGGTACGCCCCACTGCCCCGACCACCCGGAGCACGCGCTGGAAGCGCAGAGCGTGTCGCAGATGGTGGACGCGGTGCTGGCGCTGCCGGAGGAAACCAAGCTGATGATCGTCGCCCCGGTGATCAGCGGCCGCAAGGGCGAGCAGGCCGACCTGTTCGTCGAGCTGCGCGCCCAGGGCTTCGTGCGGGTGCGTGTGGATGGCATCGTGCATGAGCTGGACAACCTGCCGGTACTGGACAAGAACCGCCGCCACGACATCGAGGTGGTCGTCGACCGCCTGAAGGTGCGCCAGGACCTGCGCGGACGCATCGCCGAATCCTTCGAGACGGCGCTGACCCACGCCGAGGGCCGTGCCATCGCGGTGGAGATGGACTCCGGCAAGGAACACCTGTTCTCGGCCAAGTTCGCCTGCCCGGTGTGCAGCTTCGCGCTGGCCGAGCTGGAGCCGCGGCTGTTCTCCTTCAACAACCCGATGGGCGCCTGTCCCAAGTGCGACGGCCTCGGCAACGTGGATTTCTTCGACCCCCAGCGGGTCGTCGCCCACCCCGACCTGTCGCTGGCCTCCGGCGCGATCCGCGGCTGGGACCGGCGCAACCAGTTCTACTTCCAGTTGCTCGCCAGCCTGGCCGACCACTACGGTTTCAGCATCGATACGCCCTTCGAGGAGTTGCCCGCGGAAACCCGTGAAGTCGTGCTGAACGGCTCCGGCAAGGAGAAAATCGCCTTCCGCTACCTGTCCGACGGCGGCAAGCCGGTGCTCAAGGAGCACGCCTTCGAAGGGATCATCCCCAACCTCGAACGGCGCTTCAAGGAAACCGACTCCATCGCGGTGCGCGAGGAGCTGGCCAAGTACCGCGCCAACTGCCCCTGCCCGGCCTGCGGCGGCGGCCGCCTGCGCACCGAGGCGCGCTACGTGCTGATCGGCGAACGCAACCTGTCCGAGGTCAGCCGCCTGCCGCTGGCCCAGTGCAAGCACTTCTTCGATGGCCTGCGCCTGACCGGCCAGCGCGCCCAGGTAGCCGAGAAGATCGTCAGCGAGATTTCGTCGCGCCTGCAGTTCCTGATGAATGTCGGCCTCGACTACCTGTCCCTCGACCGCTCCGCCGACACGCTGTCGGGCGGCGAAGCGCAGCGCATCCGCCTGGCCAGCCAGATCGGCTCCGGCCTCACCGGCGTGATGTACGTGCTCGACGAACCCTCCATCGGCCTGCACCAGCGCGACAACGACCGCCTGCTCGATACGCTGCGCCGTCTGCGCGACATGGGCAACACGGTGATCGTCGTCGAGCACGACGAGGACGCGATCCGCATGGCCGACTACGTGGTGGACATGGGCCCCGGCGCCGGCGAGCACGGCGGCCAGGTGATCGCCGAAGGCACGCCGGCGGCCATCGCCGCCCATCCGGATTCGCTCACCGGCGCCTATCTGTCCGGCACCCGCAGCATTGCCGTGCCGGCCAAACGCCATCCGGCCGACCCGGACAAATACCTGCGCATCGAGGGCGCCAGCGGCAACAACCTGAAGGACGTCACCATCGACATCCCGGTCGGCCTGCTGACCTGCGTCACCGGCGTGTCCGGTTCGGGCAAGAGCACGCTGATCAACGACACCCTCTATGCCCACGTAGCCCGCCACGTGAACGGCAGCAGCATCGAGGCGGCGCCGTGCGTCGACATCCACGGCCTGGACCACTTCGACAAGGTCATCAACGTCGATCAGAGCCCGATCGGCCGCACGCCGCGCTCCAACCCGGCCACTTACACCGGCCTGCTGACGCCGATCCGCGACCTGTTCTCCGGCGTGCCGGAAGCCAAGGCCCGCGGCTACGGCCCCGGCCGCTTCAGCTTCAACGTCAAGGGCGGGCGCTGCGAGGCCTGCCAGGGCGACGGCCTGATCAAGGTGGAGATGCACTTCCTGCCCGACATGTACGTGCCCTGCGACATCTGTCACGGCAAGCGCTACAACCGGGAGACCCTGGAGATCCGCTACAAGGGCAAGACCATCTACGAAGTGCTGGAGATGACCGTCGAGCAGGCGCTGGAATTCTTCAACGCCGTGCCCATCGTCGCCCGCAAGCTGGACACCCTGATGCAGGTCGGCCTCGGCTACATCCGCCTCGGCCAGAGCGCCACCACCCTGTCCGGCGGCGAAGCCCAGCGGGTCAAGCTGGCGCTGGAACTGTCCAAGCGCGACACCGGCCGCACGCTGTACATCCTCGACGAGCCGACCACCGGCCTGCACTTCGCCGACATCGAGCTGCTGCTGTCGGTGCTGCACCGCCTGCGCGATCACGGCAACACCATCGTCGTCATCGAGCACAACCTGGACGTCATCAAAACCGCCGACTGGCTGCTCGACATGGGCCCGGAAGGCGGCAACGGCGGCGGCACGCTGGTCGGCAGCGGCACGCCGGAAGCCCTGGCTGCCAACCCCGCCAGCCACACCGGCCGCTACCTGGCCAAGCTGCTGCCCGGCGCCTGAGCCCTCGCCCGCTTTCCCCATCCGCCCCCGTGCCACCGCCGGGGGCGGCATCCAGTACACTGATCACCCGTCTCGTCGCACCTTTATCGCGCCATGTCCGAACTCTGGTCCTCCCTCCGCCCGCAACTCGAATACCTGGCTACGCCTCTGCCGCTGGCCGCCCTCGGACTCGCCGACGCCCACCGGGACGAGATCGCCCCGCTGCTGGTGGCCGAACTGGAGGCGCTGGCCGCCGATCCGACCCCGGCCCAGGCCGACGGCTACGTGCTGCACCTCTATGCGATGCTGCTCCTCGCCCGCTGGCGCACCCCCAGCGCCTACCGGCCGCTGGTCGAACTGGGCCACCTGGACGAGAGCCAGGTGGATACCGTCTTCGGCCAGCTGGTCCATGACAGCTATGGCCGCGCGCTGGCCTCCACCTGTGACGGCGACCTGGCCCCGCTCGCCGCGCTGGCCGACGACGACGGCGCCAGCCGCTGGGCCCGCGCTGCCGCGCTGGAGGCGATGAGCCTCGCCGCCCTCGAAGGCCTCACGCCGCGCGGGCCGGTGGTGGACTTCCTCACCGACTTCGGCACCCGCGAGGCCCAGGCCCTGCAGGACACGCCGGAGCGCGGCGAGGACTTCCCGCTGCTCGACGCGCTGGTCACCCACCTGGCCGACCTGGGTGCGGTGGAGCATCTGCCGACGATCCACGAATGGTTCGCCGCCGGTCTCATCGACGACAGCTATGTGGACGCCGACCAGCTCGAGGACGACATCCGCCGCAACCCGGCCGACGCGCTGGCCGCGCTGCGCGAGGCCGGCCACGGCCTGATCGACGACCTGCGCCCGGAGATCGCCGCCTGGCCGGACATCCACCACATGCCGCCGGTGGCGCTGGCACCGATTCCTCTCGGCGCAATCCGCGAGCCCATCGTCCGCGATGGCGCCAAGGTCGGCCGCAACGACCCCTGCCCCTGTGGCAGCGGCCGCAAGTACAAGAAGTGCCACGGCGCCAATTGAGTGCCCCCAGGGCCGGGCAGCGCCCAGCCCGCCCCCCAAGGGGGACAAGGAAACTTGGGGCGGCCCGAGGCTTCCCTGGGACCACCGACATCCTGCTGCCATCAGGCCGACACCCGCGCTCGGCTATCATGGCGGCCTCGCGACGAACTGGAAGCCCATCATGACCGACACCACGCCCGACCTTCCCGCCGACGCTTCCGACAGCAAGGCCGGCTTCGATCTGGACGATTTCGAGGTCCGCGTGCTGGCGGTACTGATCGAGAAATCCTTCGTCACCCCCGACACCTACCCGCTGTCGGTCAATGCGCTGGTCACCGGCTGCAACCAGCTCACCGGCCGCGAACCGGTGATGAACCTGTCGGAGGCCACCGTGCTGGCCACCCTCGACCGCCTCTCCGAGCGTGGCCTGGTCACCCAGCGCCACCAGGCCGGGGCGCGCGTGTCCAAGTGGGAGCACCAGATCCGCCTGCGCCATTCCCTCACGCCGCCGATGCAGGCGGTGCTGACCATCCTGATGCTGCGCGGCCCGCAGACCGTCGGCGAGATCCGTGCCCGTTGCGAACGCATGCATGCCTTCGGCACCCCGGCCGAAGTCGAGGATGTGCTGGAAAAACTTGGCGACAAGTACCCGCCGATGATCGTCCAGTTGCCGAAGGCTCCCGGCACCAAGGAAGCCCGCTACACCCACCTGATGAGCGGCGAAGCCGCCGCCCAGCAGAGCCACAGCTTCGAAGCCGCCGAACAGGCCGCCCCCCGCGGCAGCCGCGTCGGGGAACTCGAAGAGGAAGTCCGCCGTCTGCGTCAGCAGCTGGAATGGCTGACCAACGAATTCGAGGAATTCCGCAAACAGTTCCAGTGAGGGTGCGGAACCGCGGCAGGCACATGCCGGGCGGTGGCCGCACCACCCGCCGGCCGCGCCGCGCCGCGCATCCTTAACTCATCGTCCCGACCAAGAAACCCATGCTCGTCCATCCCCAGTTCGACCCCGTCGCCATCGCCATCGGCCCCCTCGCGGTGCGCTGGTACGGTCTGATGTACCTCGTCGCCTTCATCCTCTTCGTGACCCTCGGTCGGGTCCACGCCAAACGGCGGCCGGAGCTGGGCTGGGATGCGCAGCAGATCGACGACCTGCTGTTCTACGGCGTACTCGGGGTGATCCTCGGTGGGCGCCTGGGCTACGTGCTGTTCTACAAGCCGGCCTACTACTTCAGCCATCCGGCCGAAATCCTCGCCGTGTGGCAGGGCGGCATGGCCTTCCACGGCGGCTTCCTGGGCGTGCTGGTGGCCATGTGGCTGTTCGGCCGCAAGACCCATCGGCCATGGCTGGCCGTCACCGACTTCATCGCCCCGCTGGTGCCCCTTGGCCTGGCGGCAGGGCGGCTCGGCAACTTCATCAACGGCGAGCTGGTCGGCCGCGTCACCGACGTGCCATGGGCGATGATCTTCCCGCAGGTAGACAACCTGCCCCGCCACCCGTCCCAGCTCTACCAGTTCTCGCTGGAAGGGGTCAGCCTGTTTCTGATCCTGTGGTGGTTCGCCGCCAAGCCGCGGCCCCGCGGCCTGATCTCGGCGGCTTTCCTGATCGGCTACGGCTGCTTCCGCTTCATCGCCGAATTCGGCCGCGAACCGGACGACTTCCTCGGCCTGCTGACTTTCGGCATGTCGATGGGCCAGTGGCTGTCCCTGCCGATGATCCTCGCCGGCATCGCCATGGCCGTGTGGGCAGCCAAGCGCAACGAAACCTGAAGCGGGCCGCAGCGCCGCTCAATCCACCGGCAGACCGATGGCCGCCAGCACCCAGGCGGCCAGCAGCACCCCGTTGCTGAGGGCGAAGGCCGCCAGGCGGTGATAGACGTTGTTGTAGCCCAGGTGGATCAGGCTATGCACGACCCGCAGCCCCACGTAGGTCCATGCGAGTCCCAGCTGCAGCGCCGAGTGCTGGCCGGTCACGTAGCACAACAGCCCCAGCACGTAGAACAGCACCGGGAGCTCCAGCAGGTTCATGTAGTTCCGGTTGGGCAGGCACACGTCGGGCGGCACCTGCGCCGATTCTCCAAAACGGAAATCGGACACCTGGACGCGACCGGCAAAACCGGCGCCAAGCCGCCTGACGGCGATCAGCAGCAGGATCACGAAGGTCCAGGCCGCCAGGGCGAACTGGGGATAGAGCATGGCAACGCGCATGGGGGCAGGTGGAGCAACGCGGGCAACGGCCGCCGGAACCATCCATAATGCATGAACACGCGCACAGCATAAGCGAGCACCCCGGGAATGTCCAAGATGCGAGCAGGGTTTTCCTGGCTTGGCAGCCGGATCGAATCGACTCACAGTGAGTGCCATGAACACCCAACCCAACAATCCCCTGCACGGCATCACCCTCGAACACATGCTGACCGAGCTGGTCGCCCGCTATGGCTGGAAGAACCTCGGCGCGGCAATCCCGATCCGCTGCTTCAACAACGACCCCAGCGTTCCGTCCAGCCTGAAGTTCCTGCGCCGTACTCCCTGGGCCCGTGCCGAAGTGGAGCGGCTGTACCTGCAGCAGCGCGGCTGATTTGGGCAAAGAGTGCCAAAGTTAATAGTGCCCAGATAGAAAACTGCAAATACTGCAGATTCAATACTCCATCCATCCTCAATCCCGCTCACAACAAAAAGAACGGAGATTTGCAGTTTGAGGAAAAGCCGTCCGTCCAGCCCTCGGGGCCCGGCCTTGCGGCCAGGCCGCCAGCGTCTCGGTGCCGCGTCCCTCGTGCAGGCTGACGGCCCACATCCGGGCGCCACGCCTGCCGAGGCAGGAACATGTCGCTCGTGAAGATCCCGCTGCGCCACCTCGAACGCCTGCTGCCTGTTTCGGTGGGCCTGGCCTCCCTGTGCCTGACCGCTTGGCTGTGGCAGCACGAGCGGCAGGGCCTGGACGCCAGGCTGCGGACCCAGTTCGAATCCAGTGTGCGCCAGACCACCGGCCGCATCGAACAGCGCCTGGTCGCCTGCGAGCTGATGCTGCGCGGCGCCCGTGGCCTGTTCGAAGCTTCCAGCCAGGTCAGCGCCGATGACTTCCGGCGCTACGTGAACGTGCTGACCGATGGCACTGATTTCGCAGGACTGCAGGTCATGGCCTACACACCCCGGCCACCGGGGCATGCCGACGACGCACCGCTGCCGATCGCCTATGTCGCCCCGTATACGCCAGCCAACGAGGGGGCCGTCGGACGTGACATGTACGCCGACCCGCTGCGCCGCGAGGCCATGCAGCAGGCGCGGGACGCCGGTATCGCCGCGATGACCCGCAAGATCACGCTGCTGGTGGATGAAGCCCCCAGCCAGCCCGGTTTCGCGATGTACCAGGCCCTCTACGCCAAGGACCAGCCCATTGACAGCCCGGCGGCCCGCCGCCAGGCCCTGCGCGGTTGGGTGCATGTGGCCTTCCGGCTCGAAGCGCTGATGGCCAGCCTGTACGGTGAAGGCATCCCCGGCCTCGCGCTGCGCATCTATGACGGCAGTGATGCCGTGCCGGGAACGCTGATCTTCGACTCCCACCCCCAATCTGAGGAACAGGCCGAGCCGCGCTTCACCACATTCCAGTACATCAACTTTCCCCAGCACAACTGGACGCTGGCCATCCGCAGCACGCCGGAATTCGAACAGCAACGCGGCCTCGGCTCGACGCGGATCATCGCCGTGGCCGGCACCAGCCTGAGCCTGCTGCTCGCCCTGCTGACCTGGCAGCTGGTCACCGGGCGCAGCCGCGCCTTCGCCCACGCCCAGGCGATGACGCGCGAACTGCGGGAGAGCGAGGAGCGCATGCGCCACATGGCCCAGCACGACCCGCTGACCCGCCTGCCCAACCGGGCGCTGTTCGCCGACCGCCTGCACTCCGCACTGGCGCGGGCCCGTCGGGAAAACACGCTGGCCGGCCTGATGTTCGTGGACCTGGACCGCTTCAAGCCGGTCAATGATGCCCACGGCCACGCGGTCGGCGACAAACTGCTGATCGCCGCCGCTTCGCGCATGCGCGAATGCCTGCGCGAAGCGGACACCCTGGCCCGCATGGGCGGCGACGAGTTCGTCGTGCTGCTACCCCATATCGACGCACCAGCCGATGCCCGCCAGGTCGCCGAGCGCATCCTCAGCGCCCTGTCCCACCCTTTCGAGGTGGACGGGCTGGAGCTGCAGATCTCCGCCTCCATCGGCGTCGGGCTGTTCCCCGACCACGGCACGGACGACGTCAGCCTGATGAAGAGCGCCGACAACGCCATGTATCAGGCCAAGGACGTGGGGCGCGCCTGCCTGGTCTTCGCCAGCTGAGCGGCAGCGCTCAGCAGCACTCCACCTCGATCTGTTCGAGCAAAGCCAGCCCGGCTTCGTCGTCACAGCCTTCCAGGAACTCGCGGATCTGGTTGATGTTGCTGTGGATCAGGAACAGGTCGTCCACCTGCGGCCCGCCGTCGCCGCGACGCTTCTTCTGGAAATAGTCCCAGAAGACGTTGCCGCGCCCCGGCTCCTGCAGCCGGGCGTCGAGGACTTCCATCAGGCGCCGGGCATTCAGATCGCAGTCGATCCCGCAAAAGCTGATGTAACGATCCGGCTGGCCGGACGGCTGAAGGTGTTCGCTTTCCCGCTTCATCACGTTTCTCCTGAAAAATGGATGAAACGGACTGTACGGAAAGGCCGCCGCCGCTTCCGTCGGCCAGCCGACACTCCGGCCGGTAGCTAGCCTTGCGCCAGGCTGCGGGCGGCCAGCGCCGGCAGATCGTGGATCAGCAGAGCCCGTCGGCCACGCCGGCTCAACACGCCTTCCCGCTGCCACTGGTTGATCAGCGAGGACACCGACTGGCGCGTGGTGCCGAGCAGGCAGGCAATGTCCTCGGTGCCCAGGTCGATGGGCAGCACGCAGCCTTCCGGGCCCTGTTCGCCGCGCCGCTCGGCCTGGCGCACCAGGAAGCGCGCCAGCCGCGCCGGCACGTCGCGGAAGGCCAGGTCCTCCACCAGCGATACCGCGTTGTCGAGGATGCGCCCCAGCACCTTCATCATCAGCGGCGCCACCGCCGGCGCTCCGGCCAGCTTGGCGGCGAACTCGCGGATGCCGATTACCCACAGCACTGCCGGCTCCAGGCTGCGCACGAAGGTCGGCGTGTGGGTGGTAAAGATGTCGCCCGGCTCCAGGATGGCCAGGCTGAGCTCCCGCGCATCGCTGGCCAGGTAGACCCGCAGACGGCCGCTGCGCACGATGAAGACCTGGTTCAGGGCCTGGCCGGGGGTGGCCAGCAGCTGTCCCTTGGCCACCTCGCGGGAGGTAAAACCATCGAGAAAACCGGCCGGAAAGCCGGCCAGCGGATCGGGATGCGGGGCGGCCATGGCCATGACCATAGCACACGGCGGCGGCCCGGCCAGTCCCGCCAGACTGCCCCGGAGCGAGACCCGGCGCCCCTTCCGTGAGATCCGCCGCTTTCCCGGACAAATATCCCTACGTTAAGATGCCCCACAGAGCGTCGCCTTGTTCTGGATTCGGACGGGTGTCGCATTGCCCCCGCACCGGCCAACGCGGCCGGTCGTCCGACCTCTCCCGAGCGGCGCCGTACCGGCAGCCAGAGGGAAGGCTCACGTCCCGCTGGCTGCCGCCTGGTCCCCCAACGACAATGAGAGCGCAGCCATGGAATACGAAACCGTAGACACGCAAGTCTCCCCCACCGGGCGCCTGGAAGTGCTGTCCAGCTCGGAGGCCGCCAAATTGTCGACCCAGGGCGACAGCGCCCTGAACACCCTGTACCGCAACTGTTCGCTGGCGGTGCTCAACTGCGGCAACGAGATGGACGACGGCAAGGAGCTGCTGGAGCGTTACAGCAACTTCGACATCCGCGTGCAGCAGCGGGCCCGCGGCATCAAGCTCGACATCCACGGCGCGCCGGCCAGCGCCTTCGTGGACGGGCGCATGATCCGCGGCATCCAGGAACACCTCATCGCCGTGCTGCGCGACGTGGTGTACGTGGGCAACGAGATCAACGGCAATTCCAAGTTCGACCTCCGCACCTCGGCCGGCGTCACCGACGCGGTGTTCCACATCCTGCGCAACGCCAACGTGCTGCAGCCGATCACCCAGCCCAACGTGGTGGTGTGCTGGGGCGGCCATTCGATCAACCGGGAGGAATACGACTACACCAAGCTGGTCGGCTATCAGCTCGGCCTGCGCGGCATGGACATCTGCACCGGCTGCGGCCCCGGTGCCATGAAGGGGCCGATGAAGGGCGCCGCCATCGCCCACGCCACCCAACGTCTCAAGGGCGGCCGCTACCTGGGCTTCACCGAGCCGGGCATCATCGCTGCAGAGGCGCCCAACCCGGTGGTGAACGAGCTGGTCATCCTGCCCGACGTGGAAAAGCGCCTGGAAGCCTTCGTGCGCACCAGCCACGGCATCGTGGTCTTCCCCGGCGGGGTCGGTACCTGCGAGGAAATTCTCTACATCCTCGGCATCCTGCTCCACCCAGACAACGCGGCGATCCCCTTCCCGCTGGTGTTCACCGGCCCCAAGAGCGCCGAGGAATACTTCGTGCGCATCGACCGCTTCATCGCCGAAACCCTCGGCGACGCGGCCCGCCAGCGCTACAAGATCATCATCAACGACCCGGCGCGGGTGGCGCGGGAGATCAAGGGCGGCGTCGAGCAGGTGCGCAGCTTCCGCAAGGAGAAGCGCGACGCCTACTACTTCAACTGGCTGCTGCGCATCGAGCACGAGTTCCAGCAGCCCTTCCGCCCGACCCACGAGCGCATGCGCGCCCTCAAGCTGCATAAGGAACAGCCTGCCCACCTGCTGGCCGCCAACCTGCGCCGCGCGTTCTCGGGCGTGGTGGCTGGCAACGTGAAGGACGAGGGCATCCGCGAGATCGAGAAGCACGGCAGCTTCGAAATCCACGGCGACCCGGCCATCATGGAGCCGATGGACGCGCTGATGGCCTCCTTCGTGGCCCAGGGGCGCATGAAGCTGCCGGGCAAGAAGTACAACCCCTGCTACCGCATCGTCGCCGCCAAGCACGACTGAGCAATGGGCCGGCGGGCTCGCCCCGCCGGCCCGGCGCACTCAGGCCTTCTTCCCCACCAACACCACGCCCGCCACCACCAGCGAGCCGCCGAGCAGCTGGAACAGCCCGATCGGCTCGGTGAGGATCAGCCAGCCGAGGAACAGGGTGATCACCGGTCCAAGCGTGCCGATCAGCGACACCGGACCGGCGCCCAGGCGGCGCATCGCCTCCGACACCATCCACACCGGCAGCACCGTCGAGAACAGCGCCATCGCTGCCGCCAGCAGCAGCACCGGCGCCGGCTGCACCAGCAGGCCGAGGGGCCGGGTCAGCGCGAAATGGGCCAGGCACAGCACGCAGGCGGCGGTACTCGCCCAAGCGGTGGTGCGTGCTGCCCCCAGACGCACCACGGCCTGGCCGTTGCCCATCAGGTACAGCGCATAGGACACCGCACTGGCGAACACCAGGCTGCCGCCGATCCACACGTCGCGGGCCGTGCCGGTGATCGTCAGGTCATGGGCCAGCGCCAGCGCAATTCCCGCATAGCACAGCACGATGCAGGCCAGCGCCCGGCGGGTAATCGGCTTGCCGAGGAAGAGCGCCGACAGCACCACCACCAGCGTCGGGTAGGCGAACAGGATCAAGCGTTCGAGGGCCGCCGAGATGTAGTGCAGGCCGAGGAAATCCAGATAGCTCGCCAGATAGTAGCCCGAGGTGCCGAGGCCCAGCAGCAAGAGCACGTCCCGCCCGGTTAGCGGCGCCGGCTGGCGACGGCGCTGGTCCTGCCAGCCGAGGGCGATGAAGAAGGGCAGCGACATGCCCATGCGCAAGGCCAGCAGGGTGATCGCATCGACGCCGTAGGGATAGGCCAGCTTGATCAGGATGGCCTTGAAGGAAAAGCCCACCGCGCCAAGAACGGCGTAGATGAGCCCGACACGGTGACCGGGATTCATGAGCATTCGACAAAATGGAACGGCTCCCATTAGGCCACCGGATCGCCGCGGCGGGAATTGGTAAGATCCGGGGGCTGTATTCGCCGGAGACGAAAGCTTGCACTACGACCTCACCGACCTGCGCCTTTTCGCGGCGATTGCCGAGGAGGCCAGCCTGACCCGTGGCGCGGCCCGCGCCCACCTGGCCCCGTCATCGGCCAGCCATCGTCTGGCGCGCCTGGAGGAAAGCCTCGGCGTGGCCCTCTTCGACCGCCACGCCCGCGGCCTGCGCCCGACCCGCGCCGGCGAGGCGCTGCTCGGCCACGCCCGCCAGGTGTTCGCCCAGCTCGAACAGATGCACGCCGACCTGTCGCCCTTCGCCCGTGGCGTGCGCGCCCAGGTCAGCCTGTACGCCAACACCAACGCCATCAACTGCTTCCTGCCCGACGATCTGGGCGACTTCCTGCGCGCCGAGCCGCACATCCGCGTGACGCTCAAGGAAATGACCAGCCCGGAGATCCTGCGCTGCGTGGCCAGCGGCGAGACGGAGATCGGCGTGGTGGCCGGCGAAGTGCCGCCCGACGTGCTGCTCGCCCGCCCCTACCGGCAGGACCGCATCGTGCTGGTTACCCCGCCCGGCCATCCGGTGTCGGCGCGGGCCCGGGTGCGCATCGCCGAAGTGCTCGACCAGCCCTTCGTGATGCTGCACACCGGCAGCGCCTTCCACACCGGGCTGATGAACTACGTGGCGGAAACCGGCGGCCGGCTGGATGTGCGCATCGAGGTGCGCAGCTTCGAAGCCGTGCTGCGCATGGCCGGCGCCGGCGTCGGCCTGGGCCTGGTGCCGCGCTCGGCGGCGGAGCGGGCCGGCCGCCAGCGCCCCTTCGCGGTGGTGGACCTGGACGAACCCTGGGCCAGCCGCGACCTGTCCATCGTCGTGCGCCGCGAACTGGCCCTGTCGCCCCACGCCCAGGCCCTGGTGGACGCCCTGGCCGGCGGACGGAACGCACATTGACGCACGCCCTTGTCGGCTTCCCCACACGGATTGCATCGCCCACGCCCTCCGCAAGCCTGAAATAGCCGGGCCGGCCGGGCGCCGGCACGGCGGCGCGAAACTTGCGTGAGAGCCTCCGACCCATGCGGAGGAATCACCGATGAAGTTGCAGCTCGAACGCCCGTTCGTCGAGGCCTTGGTGCAGGCCCACCCACGCCTGTCCTGGCTGCTGGAGCAGATGCGCTTCGGCAACCGCGCCGAAGTGAGCTTCCTGCAGATGGAGCACGACGAACTGCATTTCCTTGAAGTGCTGTTCGAAGGCGCCGGCCCCGAGATGCGCACCCGCGCCGCGCAGATCTCCACGCTGCGCAAGGCGCTGGCCGGCGACGGCATGCGCTTCGAATCGGAAGACCTGGAACTGCTGGTGCCGGCCATCGCCCGCTACCTGGCCGACGACGCCATCCGCGGCTGGCTGTTCAGCGCCGCCAGCGCCGGCAAGCCGACCGCCTGGGTGGTCACCCGCCTCGACTACACGCCGGCCTCCAACGAGGAAACCGGCAAGGTGCTGATCGAACTGAAGGCCAACACCCGCGGCAAGATCGTCACCAGCAACATCCGCATCGTCGCCAGCGACATCGCCAACCGCACGGTCGGCGGCATCTTCGCGGCCAAGGGCTATCTGAAAGAAACGCCGGAGCTGATCACCGCCTACGACGACATGGCCGAGCGCTACTTCGACTGGCGCGCCCGCTACGGCGAACAGTTCTCAGGCCGCGGCACCGCCCTCTACGCCGAGAACCCCACCGCCAGCCACCGGGACACCGACTGGTCGCGCAAGGACGTGGTGATCCTGTCCTCCAGCGGCGGCGACGCGCGCCTGGTGAACGACGAAGGCATCCTGTCCGACCGCGTGCTGACCCTCGACGCCCCCGGCGACATCCTCGGCCCCTACCTGCGCCGCGCCGCCAAGAGCCTGCGCTACAAGGCCGACGATGTGGTGGAGGCGTCCCGCGACGCGATGCCCAAGGGCTTGTTCACCAGCCTGCCGGTGCACTTCTTCATCCTGATGTTCCACCTCGACCTGCACCACTACCTGTGGGTGCACGTCGGCGACATCCACCCCTACGAGTACAAGCCGGCCCTCAAGCAGAAGCTGATCCTGCCCGCCGAGCAGACCGACCTGATCGACATCCTCACCGCCGAGATGGATCTGCTGATGGACGACATCGTGGCCGGCAAGTCCGGCGGCACCACGGTGCTGTGCGCCGGCCCACCGGGGGTCGGCAAGACCCTCACCGCCGAGGTGTATTCCGAGATCATCCGGCGGCCGCTGTACCGGGTGCACTCCGGCCAGCTCGGCCTCAATGTGGCGGCGATGGAGACCACCCTCAAGGAGGTGCTGACCCGCGCCCAGCGCTGGGGGGCGGTGATGCTCATCGACGAGGCCGACGTGTACATCAAGCGGCGCGACGACAACATCACGATGAACGCGGTGGTCGGCGTCTTCCTGCGCGTGCTCGAATACTTCAACGGCCTGCTGTTCCTCACCACCAACCGCATCGACGACATCGACGAAGCCATCGTGTCGCGCTGCATCGCCCTCATCAAGTACGCCTCGCCCGACGCCGCGGCGCGCCAGCGCATCTGGCAGGTGATGGCCGAGCAGTTCGGGCTGGTCCTCGACGCCGCGCTGATCGAACGCCTGGCGACGCTGTTCCCCGACGCCAGCGGGCGCGACATCAAGGGCCTCGCCAAGCTGACCGCCAAGTACTGCAAACAGAAGGCCTGTCCGCCGGATCTGGCCGCCTTCACCCGCTGCGCCACCTTCCGCGGCCTGGAGGTGGCCCATGCCTGAACACCCCGCAGCGGCCTGGGCCCGGCAGGCGGCGCTGACGCCCACCGACATCGACTGCACGACGACGGTGATGCTCAAGATCCTCGACGGCAAGTGCAAGATGAACCCGCAGGAGAAGGAGATCATCGCCGTCATCTACGACGTGGTGAAGGACCGCCCCGGCCACATCCTCGACGACACCGACCACCGCCTCATCGCCCTCGCCCGCCAGGGCATGGATGACGCGCTGGTGGAGCGCATCTACGAGCAGCGCCTGATTGCCGAGACGATGATCTCCCGCCCCGTCATGAAGGCCTACAAGGCCATGCTGCGGGCCAGCGGCGTGCTCGCCACCGCCCAATCGGAGCACTCCACCGAAGATATTTAAACAGGATATCGACTAAGCTCTCCGCCATCCGGCCTACCCTTTCCGGGCAGCCGGAGCACAAGAGACACGCGAGGTCGATGGATGAATTGGAAGAAATGGTTCCGCCGCGAACATGCCGATGAGGCGGCCGCCAACGAGGAACGGGAAGAGGAGCCGCTGACGATCCTGCCCGAGGCCCCCACCACGCGGGTCATCGATCTGGACGCCATCGACGCCATCGAGGCCCACATGCGCTGGAAAGCCCGCCTCGAGGCCCGCCTGTTCGGCGCCAAGAAGGACCCGATCGCCGCCGACCAGGTCTTTCTCGACAAACGCAGCACCCTCGGCCGCTGGCTCTACGGCCGCGGCCACGAGCGCTTCGGCACCCTCGACACCTTCAGCGAGCTGCGCCGCCACCACGCCGAATTCCACCGCTACGCCGGCCAGGCCGTGCTGGCCTTCAATGCCGGCCAGCAGGACGAGGCCATCCGCCTGGTCACCGGCGGCGATTACGCGCGCGCCTCCCAGCGCCTGCGCCAGACCATCACCCGGCTGTTCGAAGAAGCGACAGGCCCGGCGCGGAATACGCGGCTCCCGTAACAGGCGCCGGCGCGGGGCCGCAACGGGCCATGCCGGCGTCAGTGCATGTGCTTGTGATCGTGCTCCACCGGCGCGGCGGCGGTCAGGGCGCGCACCTGGGCCTTCACCTCGACGGACTCGACCTTCTTGTCCTTGCCCTCCACCTTCAGCGTGATCGGCACCACCTCGCCCGCCGCCAGGGGTTTCTTCAGGTCGATCAACATCACGTGGTAGCTGCCGGGCTTCAGCTCGACCGGCTTGCCGGGCTGCACGTCGAGGCGCTGCACGGCGCGCATCTTCATCACGCCGCCATCCATCGCCATCTCGTGGATCTCGACGACGCCAGCCGCCGGGCTCGCCGCGCCGACGACGGTGACGCCACCCTGGCTGCTGAGCTGCATGAAGGCGCCAGTGACCTTCTGGGCCGGCACAGTGCCGCGCACCCACGGGTCCTTGACGTCCAGGTCTGCGGCAGCGGCGCTGCCGATGAACAGGCCGGCCAGCGCCAGCCCTGCGAGCTTGTGGATGATGGGCACGGAATCACTCCTTGATTGGAACCGGGGCGCAGCTTAGCGCGCCCGGCGGTTGGCGCGGAAACGGATGAAGGCCGGCGCGACCATTTGCCGCAGCCGGTGGATGGATGCACGGCGGCTGCTACGGCCGGCTCAGGACCAGTTCACCGTGGCCGCCAGCAGGTAGCCGGCGCCGTAGACAGTCTTGATCAGCTTGGCGTGCTGGGGGTTTTCCTCGAAGCGGCGACGCAGCCGCGAGACACGCAGGTCGATGCTGCGGTCCAGCGCCGACACGTCGCGCCCGCCGAGCAGCTGTTCGCGGGTCAGGATGTGGTTGGGGTGGGCCAGCAGCACCGACAGCAGCTGGGCCTCGGCAGTGCTGAGGGTGTCCTGCTCGCCGCTGGGGCTGATGAGGGTGTTGCTGCCCGGCTCGAAGCGCCAGCCGGCAAACTCGGCGACGCGCTGGCTGGGGTCGGCCGGCAGCACCACCTGGCCGGGGTAGCGGCGCAGGATGCTGCGCACGCGGGCGATCAGCTCGCGCGGCTCGAAGGGCTTCACCACGTAATCGTCGGCACCCAGCTCCAGGCCCATGACCCGGTCGTAGGTATCGCTGCGCCCGGTCACCACCAGCAGGCCGCAGGCGTG
This sequence comes from Zoogloea sp. GDB6, assembly GCF_056724105.1. Classification (NCBI taxonomy): domain Bacteria; kingdom Pseudomonadati; phylum Pseudomonadota; class Betaproteobacteria; order Rhodocyclales; family Zoogloeaceae; genus Zoogloea; species Zoogloea sp. GDB6. The sequence goes on from NZ_CM161497.1 coordinate 4,727,035, forward strand.
CTTGCCGCGCAGCTGCTGCAGCACCGCCATGCCGTCCATATCGGGCAGGCCCAGGTCGAGGATCACCAGCTCCGGCGCCTTGTGGCGCAGACCGTGGAAGAAGGCCTCGGCGGTGCGGAACAACTCGGCCCGGTAGCCGAATTTTTCCAGCGTGTCGGCGATGAGGCGGGCAATCGCCGCCTCGTCCTCAACCACGTAGATCAGTTCTGGGGGACGGGTATGAGCCATAGCCCGGAAGCTTGGCTCATGCAGCCAGCGGACGCAAGGCCGCCAGCAGCTTGTCGCGGGAGAAGGGCTTGGCCAGCAGCGGCAGATCGGGGTCGGCCTCGACGCTGGCCTGGGCCTCGGCGAAACCGCTCATCAGCACGATCGGCAGCTCCGGACGGAAGCGGCGCACGAAACGCGCCAGGGCCCGGCCGTCCATCGTGCCGGGCATCACCACGTCGGAGATCACCAACGCGATGGCCGGGATGTTCTCCACCATGTCGGCCGCCTCGGCGCCGTTCTCGGCCTCCACCACCGCGCAGCCCAGCTCGGCGAGCTGCATGCGCACTACGGTGCGCACATCCACGTCGTCCTCGGCGAGCAGCACCAGCTTGCCGGCCAGGTCGGCGGCATTCACGTCGGCGCCGGCCGGCAGCGCGTCGGGCTGGTCGTCCTCGGCGATGCTGGGCAGCAGCAGGGCCACCGTGGTACCGCGGGCCTGACGGCTGCGGATGCGCACGCCGCCGCCCGACTGCTTGACGAAGCCGTACACCATCGACATACCGAGGCCGCTGCCCATGCCGAACTGCTTGGTGGTGAAGAAGGGCTCGAAGACCCGCGCCAGGGTGCTGCCGTCCATGCCCATGCCGTTGTCGCTGACGGCGATCTGCACGTAGTCGCCGGGCGGTACTTCGAGGTCGGCGGCGGCATGCACGCTGAGCTGTTCCAGCGACGACTCGATGCGCAGCTCGCCGCCGTTGGGCATCGCGTCGCGGGCGTTGAGGGCCAGGTTGAGCAGCGCGTTCTCCAGTTGGTGGGCGTCCACCATCGCCACCAGACAGGGCTCGCGGCTGGCCGTGCTGACCGCGATGGTGGACGGCAGGCTGCGGCGGATCAGCTTGGACATGCCGAGGATCAGCTCGTTGACCTCCACCGGCCGCGGCTCCAGCGGCTGGCGGCGGGCGAAGCCGAGCAGCCGGCGGATCAGCTCGGCGCCGCGGTTGGCGGCCTGCATGGCCGGCTCGACGAAGTTCTCGGTGAGCGGGTCGTTGGGGTGGTTTTCCTTCAGCGCCACCAGGTTGCCGATCACCACCGTCAGCATGTTGTTGAAGTCGTGGGCGAGGCCGCCGGTGAGCTGGCCGATGGCTTCCATCTTCTGGGCCTGGGCCAGCGCCGCCTCGGTGCGGCGCTGCTCGGTGACGTCCACCGAATGCACGTAGCAGCCCTGCACCTCGCCGTCCGGCCCGATGTCCGGCACCAGTGTGCTGCTGGCGCGGGCCGGCATGCCGTCGCGGCCGGTGAGGGTGTATTCATAGGAGACCTGCTCGCCAGCCAGCGCGCGGGCCAGGTAGCCGGCGACGAGTGCGTACACCTCCTGCCCGGTGACGTCGCGGATCTGCTTGCCTTCCACCTCCCGCGCCGACCAGCCGAACCACTCGGCGTAGCCCTTGTTGGCATAACGGTAGATGCCGTTGCGGTCGAAATAGGCGATCGCCGCCGGGATCGCGTCGGTGATCTCGCGCAGGCGCTGCTCGCTGCGCTGCAGGGCCTGGGTGATCGCCTTGTTGGACTGGATCGCCGCGGTCAGCTCGACGTTGGCGCGGGTCAACTCCTCGGTGCGGGCATGGATGTGCGCCTCCAGCTCGGCCTGATGATCGGCGATCTGCTGCTGGGAACGGCGCTGCTCCGTGACGTCGGTATACACCGTGATGAAACCCTGGTGCGGCAGCGGAAAGCCGCGGATCGACAGCACCTGGCCATTGGGCCGCACCCGTTCGGTGACGTGGGGCAGGAAGCTGCGCGCCCGCGCCACCCGCTCGGCGACCTGCGCCTCCGGATCGCCGGGGCCGTAGTCGCCGCGCTCGGCGTTGTAGCGGATGAAAACCTCGAAGGACACGCCGGGGCTAGCCAGTTCCGCCGGAAAGTCGAGCAGGCGCAGAAAGGCGCCGTTCCACGCCACCATGCGCAACTCCTCGTCAAAGACGGTGACGCCCTGGTCGAGCAAGTCGAGCCCCGCCCCGAGCATTTCCCGGTAGCGCCGGTCTGAGGACGGCTGCGCGCCGTCCGCGGGGTGTTCACCGCTGGGCTGGCGTTCCTCGACGGGGGTTTCGGGCCTGTCCTGCTCGTTCATCGCTGTCCTGTTTCCGTACGGCCTGAATGGCTGCCTGATCCGATTTTAGCCAGCGTCCCGGGCGACGGAGACGGCCGACAAAATTGAGTACATTTTCACGAAACTTCCGACAAGGTTGTCTGCGAACCTTCTCTCGATCCTCGGGATTCCGCCCACAAGGCCGCCTCGGGGAACAGGCCCCAGAGCCACCGCCTCATCAAGTCGTGGCGCCAAGAACCAAGAGGAGAAAAACAGGTGTCGAACAATCCGTACGAGCAAGGGCTGGACAAATGCGCGGCCAACTATGTCCCGCTGTCGCCCTTGTCCTTTCTCGAGCGTAGCGCCCAGGTCTATCCGAACCGCCTGTCGGTGATCCATGGCGCCCGCCGCTTCACCTGGAGCGAGACCTACGCCCGCTGCCGCCGCCTGGCCAGCGCCCTCGCCAAGCGCGGCATCGGCCGTGGCGACACGGTGGCGGTCATGCTGCCCAACATCCCGGCGATGGTCGAGGCCCACTTCGGCGTGCCGATGATCGGCGCCGTGCTGAACACCCTCAACACCCGCCTCGACCCGGAAGCCATCGCCTTCATGCTGGCCCACGGCGAAGCCAAGGTGCTGATCACCGACCCCGAGTTCGCCGCCATCATCGCCCCGGCCCTCGAACTGCTGGAAGGCCCCAAACCGCTGGTCATCGATGCCCTCGACCCGGAATACCCGGGCGACACGCGCCTCGGCGAGATCGAGTACGAGGACTTCCTCGCCGACGCCGACCCGGAGTTCAAGTGGTCGCTGCCTCCCGACGAGTGGGACGCCATCGCCCTCAACTACACCTCCGGCACCACCGGCAACCCGAAGGGCGTGGTCTTCCACCACCGCGGCGCCTACCTCAACTCCGCCTCCAACATCATCAGCTGGGGCATGCCACAGCACGCCGTCTATCTGTGGACGCTGCCGCTGTTCCACTGCAACGGCTGGTGCTTCGCCTGGACCCTGGCCGCCAACGCCGGCGTCAACGTGTGCCTGCGCAAGGTGGACGTGGCGCTGATCTATGAGCTGATCCGCACGCACAAGGTGACCCACTTCTGCGGCGCCCCCATCGTGCACGGCATGCTGATCAACGCGCCGGAAGGCCTGCGCGCCGGCATCGAGCACAAGGTGTCGGCGCTGATCGCCGGCGCCGCGCCCCCCGCCGCGATCATCGAAGGCATGGAGCGCATCGGCTTCGACATCACCCACGTATATGGCCTGACCGAAACCTACGGCCCGGCCGCCGTGTGTGCCAAGCACCCGGAATGGGACGACCTGCCGATCGCCCAGCGCGCCGAGCGCAACGGCCGTCAGGGCGTGCGCTACCACATGCAGGAAGGCATCACCGTGCTCGACCCGCAGACCATGGAGCCGGTCCCCGCCGATGGCGAGACCATGGGCGAGATCATGTTCCGCGGCAACCTGGTCATGAAGGGTTACCTGAAGAACGAGAAGGCTACCGCGGAGGCCTTCTCCGGCGGCTGGTTCCACACCGGCGACCTGGCCGTGCTGCACCCGGACGGCTACGTGAAGATCAAGGACCGTTCCAAGGACGTGATCATCTCCGGCGGCGAGAACATCTCCTCGCTGGAAGTGGAAGAAGTGCTGTACCGCCACCCGGCCGTGCTGACCGCCGCGGTGGTCGCCAAGCCCGACGAGAAGTGGGGCGAAGTGCCGGCCGCCTACATCGAGGTGAAGGAAGACGCCAAGGTCACGGTAGAAGACATCGTCGCCCACTGCCGCGAGCACCTGGCCCGCTACAAGGTGCCCAAGTTCGTGGAGTTCTGCGTACTGCCCAAGACCTCCACCGGCAAGATCCAGAAATTCGTACTGCGCCAGCAGGCCAAGTCGGCCTCGGCGATCGAATAAACACAATCGGAGACAAGAACCCATGAAGATCCTCGTGCCCGTCAAGCGCGTCGTCGATTACAACGTCAAGATCCGCGTCAAGGCCGACCAGTCCGGCGTCGAGCTGGCCAACGTCAAGATGGCCATGAACCCCTTCGATGAAATCGCCATCGAGGAAGCCGTGCGGCTGAAGGAAGCCGGCAAGGCCACCGAAGTGGTCGCCGTGTCTGCCGGTGTCGCCCAGTGCCAGGAAACCCTGCGCACCGCGATGGCCATCGGCGCCGACCGCGGCATCCTGGTCGAATCCGACGTCGACCTGCAGCCGCTGGCCGTCGCCAAGCTGCTCAAGGCCCTGGTGGACAAGGAGCAGCCGCGCCTGGTGATCCTCGGCAAGCAGGCCATCGACGACGATTCCAACCAGACCGGCCAGATGCTCGCCGCGCTGCTCGGCTGGCCCCAGGCTACCTTCGCCTCCAAGGTCGAGGTCGGCCCGGAGCGCGTCAGCGTCACCCGCGAGATCGACGGCGGCCTGGAGACCCTGTCCCTGCCGCTGCCGGCGGTCATCACCACCGACTTGCGCCTCAACGAGCCGCGTTACGCCACGCTGCCGAACATCATGAAGGCCAAGAAGAAGCCGCTCGACACCGTCAAGCCGGCCGACCTGGGCGTCAACGTGGCCCCGCGCCTGAGCACGCTGAAAGTCGTCGAACCGGCCGCCCGCGGTGCCGGCATCAAGGTGGCCGATGTGGCCCAGCTGGTCGACAAGCTCAAGAACGAAGCGAAGGTGATCTGATCCGCCGGGGGCGAAGTTCATTCGCCCTCTCAGCGTCGATCTCCGCCACGGGCGCATGCGCGCCCCCACAGGAACAGAGAAAGCGAGTCAGGAGACAAAATGCCCATTCTCGTCATTGCCGAACACGATAACGCCGGCCTGAAGGCCGCTACCCTCAACACCGTCAGCGCCGCCGCCAAGCTCGGTGGCGACATCGAAGTGCTGGTCGCCGGCACCGCCTGCGGTGCGGCTGCCGAAGCCGCCGCCAAGCTGGCCGGCGTCGCCAAGGTCAAGCTCGCCGACAGCGCCGCCTATGCCGAACAGAGCGCCGAGAACCTCGCCGCGCTGCTGGTGGACGTGGTCAAGGCCGGCGGCTACAGCCACGTGCTGGCCCCCGCCACCACCTTCGGCAAGAACGTGCTGCCGCGCGTCGCCGCGCTGCTCGACGTGGCCCAGATTTCCGACATCGTCGCCATCGAGTCGGCCGACACTTTCGTGCGCCCGATCTACGCCGGCAACGCACTGGCCACCGTCAAGTCCGCCGACGCGGTCAAGGTCATCACCGTGCGCACCACCGCCTTCGACGCGGTCGCCGAAGGCGGCTCCGCTGCTATGGAAGCCATCGCTGCCGGTGCCGACCTGGGCCTGTCCAAGCTGGTCGGCCGCGAGCTGACCGTGTCCGCCCGCCCGGAACTGGGCGCCGCCAAGATCATCGTGTCCGGCGGCCGCGGCCTCGGCAGCGGCGACAACTACCGCGCCGTGCTCGAACCGCTGGCCGACAAGCTCGGCGCTGCCATGGGCGCCAGCCGCGCTGCCGTCGATGCGGGCTTCGTGCCCAACGACTACCAGGTCGGCCAGACCGGCAAGATCGTCGCCCCGCAGCTCTACCTGGCCGTCGGCATCTCCGGCGCCATCCAGCACCTGGCCGGCATGAAGGACTCCAAGGTGATCGTCGCGATCAACAAGGATCCGGAAGCGCCGATCTTCCAGGTGGCCGACTACGGCCTCGTCGCCGACCTCTTCGAGGCCGTGCCGCAGCTGGCGTCCGCACTCTAAGCACGCCATTTCCGTGGGCCGCGCGTGAAGTCGCCGCCCACGGCGACAAACCCATCTACCGAATTCGCAAGGAAACACCATGAGCAACTACGTCGCCCCCGTGAAGGACATGCTGTTCGCCATGAACGAGCTGGCCGGCCTGCAGGAAATCGTCGGCCTGCCCGGCAATGAGGACGTGTCCACCGACCTGGTCGAGGCCATCCTCGAGGAAGCCGGCAAGTTCGCCACCGAAGTCGTCGATCCGCTCAACCCCGTGGGCGACAAGCAGGGCAACAAGTGGAACAACGGCGTGGTAACCACCGCCGACGGTTTCAAGGAGGCCTATGCCTCCTTCTGTGAAACCGGCTGGAACGGCATGCCCGCCTCCACCGAGTTCGGCGGCCAGGGCCTGCCGGTGACCGTGTCCACCGCCGTGCTGGAAATGTGGAAGTCCGCCAGCATCTCCTTCTCCCTGTGCCAGATGCTGACGCTCGGCGCGGTGGAAGCCATTGCCCACCACGGCTCCGACGAGCTGAAGGCGACCTACCTGCCCAACATGGTGTCCGGCAAGTGGACAGGCACGATGAACCTCACCGAGCCGCAAGCCGGCTCCGACCTCGCCGCCATCCGTACCAAGGCCGAACCCCGCGCCGACGGCAGCTACGCGATCACCGGCACCAAGATCTTCATCACCTGGGGTGAGCACGACATGGCCGAGAACATCGTCCACCTCGTGCTGGCCCGCCTGCCGGACGCCCCTCCGGGCGTGAAGGGCATCTCCCTGTTCATCGCGCCGAAGTTCCTCGTCAATGCGGACGGCAGCCTCGGCGAACGCAACGACCTGATCTGCGCCTCCATCGAGCACAAGATGGGCATCCACGGCAGCGCAACGGCGGTGATGTCCTTCGGTGACAAGGGCGGCGCCATCGGCTACCTGGTCGGCGAACCGAACCGCGGCCTCGAGTACATGTTCACGATGATGAACCACGCCCGCCTGAACGTCGGCCTGGAAGGTGTCGGCGTCTCCGAGCGCAGCTACCAGCACGCCCTCGCTTACGCCCGTGAGCGCATCCAGGGCAAGATCATCGGCGACAAGTCCGGCGAGAAGAAGCCCATCCTGCACCATCCGGACGTGCGCCGCATGCTGATGGACATGAAGTCCCGCACCGAAGCAGGCCGCGCCATCGCCTACTACGTGGCCGGCTGCATGGACCGCGCCAAGAGCCACCCGGACGCCGACGTGCGCGCAGCCAACCAGCGCCGCCTCGAACTGCTGACCCCGGTGGTGAAGGGCTGGTGCACCGAGAACGCCCAGGGCATCACCTGGAACGGCGTGCAGGTGCATGGCGGCATGGGCTTCATCGAGGAAACCGGCGCCGCCCAGTACATGCGTGACGCCCGCATCATCACCATCTACGAAGGCACCACCGCGATCCAGGCCAACGACCTGATCGGTCGCAAGACCGCCAAGGAAGGCGGCAAGAGCATGCAGCAACTGCTCGCCGAGATCGCCGAGACCGGTTCCGTGCTGCGCAACTCCGACAACCCGACGCTGAAGGCCCTGGCCGACGCGCTGGGCAACGGCATCGCCGCGCTGGACGAAGCCACCAACTGGCTGCTCGCCAACTACGACGCCAACCCGCAGGCCGCCGCGGCCGGCTCGGTGCCCTTCCTCAAGCTGACCGGCATCGTCGTCGGCGGCTGGCTGATGGCCCGTTCCGCGCAGATCGCCGCCACCCGCCTGGAGGCGGCCGATGGCGACTTCTACAAGGCCAAGCTGGCCACCGCCGCCTACTTCGCCCAGCACGTGACTCCCGAAGCCAACAGCTACCGGGATGCCATCGTGAATGGCGCCGAGTCGGTGCTGGCGCTGGAAGAAGCCCTCTTCTAAAGGCTTTTCCCCACCCTTTCCCGGCCTGACGGCCGGTCCGTGTCCCGCCTCTCCGGAGGCGGGCAGGAGCCCCTTTTTGTTCGGAGAACGCAGCAATGACCCGTGACGCGATGGAATACGACGTGGTGATCGTCGGCGCAGGCCCTTCCGGCCTGTCGACCGCGATCCGCCTGAAGCAACTGGCCGAGAAGGCCGGCAGCGAGCTTTCGGTGTGCGTCGTCGAGAAAGGCTCCGAAGTCGGCGCCCACATCCTGTCCGGCGCGGTCATCGAAACCCGTTCCCTGGAAGAACTCCTCCCCGACTGGAAGGAACGCGGCGCGCCCCTCAATACGCCGGTGAAGGAAGACCGCTTCCTGTTCCTGACCACCGACAAGGCCTACAAGCTGCCGACGCCACCGCAGATGCACAACGACGGCAACTACATCGTCAGCCTCGGCAATGTGGTGCGCTGGCTCGGCCAGCAAGCCGAGGAACTGGGTGTCGAAATCTACCCGGGCTTCGCGGCCGCCGAGGTGCTCTACCACGAGGACGGCTCGGTGAAGGGCATCGCCACCGGCGACATGGGCCTCGAGAAGAACGGCGAACCCGGCCCCAACCACCAGCCGGGCATCGAACTGCACGCACGCCAGACGGTGTTTTCCGAAGGCTGCCGCGGCTCCCTCACCAAGGGCCTGTTCGCCAGATTCAATCTGCGCGACGGCGCCGATCCGCAGACCTACGGCATCGGCATCAAGGAGCTGTGGGAAGTCCGCCCCGAAGTCCACCAGCCCGGCCTCACCGTGCATACGGTCGGCTGGCCGGTGTCGTCGGACGTGTATGGCGGCTCCTTCCTGTACCACCTGGAGAACAACCAGGTCGCGGTCGGCTTCGTGGTCGGCCTCGACTACAGCAATCCACACCTGTCGCCCTACGAGGAATTCCAGCGCTTCAAGACCCACCCGGAGATCCGCAAGTACTTCGAAGGCGGCCGACGCATCGCCTACGGCGCGCGGGCCCTCAACGAAGGCGGCTTCCAGTCGGTGCCCAAGCTGACCTTCCCCGGCGGCGTGCTGGTCGGCGACACCGCCGGCTTCCTCAACGTGCCGAAGGTCAAGGGCACCCACATGGCGATGAAGTCGGGCATCGAGGCCGCCGAGGCGATCTTCGCCCACCTCGGCGCCGAAGGGCAGACCGGCCATGAAGTGCTCGGCTACCCGGAGCGCCTGAAGAAGAGCTGGCTGTGGGACGAACTGTACACCGTGCGCAACATCCGCCCGAGCTTCCGTTGGGGCCTGTGGGGCGGCATCGCCTACAGCGCCATCGACACCTTCCTGCTGAAGGGCCGCGCACCGTGGACGCTGCGCCACCACGCCGACCACACCCAGCTGAAGAAGGCCTCCGAGTGTGCGCCGATCGTCTATCCGAAGCCGGACGGCAAGATCAGCTTCGACCGCCTGTCCTCGGTGTTCATCTCGGCCACCAACCACAGCGAGGAGCAGCCCTGCCACCTGCGCCTGAAGGACGCCTCGGTGCCGGTCGCCACCAACCTGGCCCTCTACAACGCACCGGAAACCCGCTACTGCCCGGCCGGTGTGTACGAAATCGTCGAGGACACGAGCGGCCCGCGCATGCAGATCAACGCGCAGAACTGCCTGCACTGCAAGACCTGCGACATCAAGGATCCAACACAGAACATCGACTGGGCTGTGCCCGAAGGAGGCGGCGGCCCGAACTACCCGAACATGTAAGACCCCGTAGTACCCATAAAAAAGCAGGACCGGGGGGAGAACAGCACTCACCCCCATACAACTAGAAAAACCAGAGACCTTCAACACCTTCCAAAGGAGGAACCATGTCAGCGGAGATCTACAGAAAAGTACGGGCCAACCCGCGCTTCTCGGAACTTGAAGGCAAGCGCAGCCGCTTTGCCTACCTGCTCAGCGCCATCGTGCTGATCACCTACTACGCGATGATGATGCTCGTCGCCTTCGCCCCCGAGGTGATGCGCACACCGATTTCGGCGGGCTCGACCCTCACCATCGGGGTGCCCATCGGCGCCGTCATCATCATCGGCTCCTGGCTGCTCACCGGCTGGTTCGTCAACCGCTCCAACGGCGAGTTCGACCGTCTCAACAACGAGATCATCCAGGAGGCCACCAAGTGAGCGCACGCAAACAACTCCTCGGCGCGACGCTGCTGACCCTGATGGGCGCCGCCGCCTACGCTGCCGACGCCATCGGCGCCGTGCAGAAGCAGCCTCTCAACATGACCGCCATCGGCATGTTCTTCGTGTTCGTGGTTGGCACCATGGGCATCACCTACTGGGCGGCCAGCCGCACCAAGTCCACCGCCGACTTCTACACCGCCGGCGGCGGCATCACCGGCTTCCAGAACGGCCTCGCCATCGCCGGTGACTACATGTCGGCAGCGACCCTGCTGGGCCTGTCGGCGATGACCTTCTCGAAGGGCCTGGACGGCTTCATCTACGCCATCGGCTTCTTCGTCGGCTGGCCGGTGATCCTGTTCCTGATGGCCGAGCGCCTGCGCAACCTGGGCAAGTTCACCTTTGCCGACATCGCCTCCTACCGCCTCGACCAGGGCACCATCCGCAGCTTCGCCGCCTTCGGCTCGCTGACCGTGGTGTGCTTCTACCTGATCGTGCAGATGGTCGGCGCCGGCCAGCTCATCAAGCTGCTGTTCGGCCTCGACTACACCACCGCGGTGATCGTCGTCGGCGTGCTGATGGTGATCTATGTGACCTTCGGCGGCATGATCGCCACCACCTGGGTGCAGATCATCAAGGCCTGCCTGATGCTGTTCGGCGGCACCGTGCTGCTGTTCCTGTCCCTGAGCCAGTTCGGTTTCAGCCTCGAAACCGCCGCCCAAAAGGCCGTGGAAGCACACAAGGACGGCATCAAGATCATGGGCCCCGGCTCCCTGCTGGCCGATCCGGTCAACGCGGTGTCCCTGTCCCTCGGCCTGGTCTTCGGCACTGCCGGCCTGCCGCACATCATGATGCGCTTCTTCACCGTGCCCAACGCCAAGGAAGCCCGCAAGAGCGTCTTCGTGGCGAGCGGCTGCATCGGCTACTTCTTCATGGTGGTGTGCGCGCTGGGCCTGATGGCGATTGTCATCGTCGGCACAAATCCCGAGTTCTTCGAGGGCGGCAACACTGCCGGCAAGCTGATCGGCGGCGGCAACATGCCGGTCATGCACCTGGCCAAGGCCGTCGGCGGCAACCTGTTCCTCGGCTTCATGTCGGCGGTTGCCTTCGCCACCATCCTGGCGGTCGTCTCCGGCCTGGCCCTGGCCGGTGCATCAGCCATCGCCCACGACATCTACGCCCGGGTGATCTGCAAGGGCAGTGCCAGCGAAACCCAGGAAATGCGCGTCTCCAAGCTGGCCACCGTAGCCCTCGGCGTGGTCGCGGTGCTGCTCGGCATCCTCTTTGAGAAGCAGAACATCGCCTTCCTGGTTGGCCTGACCTTCGGCATCGCCGCTTCCACCAATTTCCCGATCCTGATCCTGTCGATGTACTGGAAGGGCCTGACGACCCGCGGCGCGCTGCTCGGCGGCCTGGTCGGGCTGATCTCGGCGGTGGCCCTGGTGGTGCTGTCCAAGGCCGTCTGGGTCGTGGTGCTCGGCAATGCCGCACCGGTCTTCCCGTACGAGCAGCCGGCCCTGTTCTCGATGCCGCTGGCCTTCTTCTTCACCTGGCTGTTCTCGGTGACCGACAGCAGCGCCCGCGCCAAGACCGACAAGGCCGGTTTCGAAGACCAGTACGTGCGCTCCCAGACCGGCATCGGTGCCGCGGCGGCCAGCGCCCACTGAGGAGACCGCAAACTATCCCTTATCTTTCCTCACTCCCCCTCGAGGAAATGTTTCGGGCGCCCTTGGGCGCCCGCTTTTTTTTGCCGCCCTACTTTGCCGCCATGAAGACAACAGAGCGCAGCAGCCACAAATGCAAAAAGCCCGGCATATGCCGGGCCTTTCTGTGCCGCGATTCTGCACCTGGCAGAACCGCTCCGCGAATCCGAAATTACTCGGCGGCGCGGATGTTGGCGGCTTGCTGACCCTTCGGGCCGCTGACGATGTCGAACGTCACGCGCTGGCCTTCAGCCAGGGTCTTGAAACCCTTGGACTGGATGGCGGAGAAATGGGCGAACAGATCGTCGCCGCCGCCTTCCGGGGTGATGAAGCCGAAGCCCTTGGAGTCATTGAACCACTTCACGGTACCAGTTGCCATTTTGATAAATCCTAAAATAAAAAAATACGGAGTTGCCCCCAGGGCAGGGCGAAGCTCAAGACGGCGGGGTGATGAAGGGAAGACAACCGCAGGACTGCGGATACTGAACCAGACAACAACAACACTACTTCTTGAAGATCGCAAGGCCGCACTGTGCACTGAAACCCACGCCAACGCAAACACTATTTGCATCACGACACGAAAATAGTTCTGGCCATCCTGCCGCGCCATCAGCCACGCCACGATGGCCTTCGCAGATCAGGCGCGCAGCAGTGCCTTCACCATGCGCTCGGACAGTTGCTCCGCCGTGAACTGCGGCTCATTGGGCGGGTAGAGTTCCTGCTCGTCGAGGTTGAAGTCGTACTCCTTTGCCAGGGTCAACATCTCACGGATCTTCTGGCAAGCGGCAAGTTTGTCCTTCAGTTCGGGGTTGGTACGGGCCAGATCGGAAAAGGCCTTGATGTCCTTGATAGCCATACGGTTCTTCCTGTGCAATAACTCATCGAACGCTCGGACTGCGAGGTTTCCGACAAAACCCTTCGGTGGGAATGGCTTTTGTCGTCGCAAGCCCTCCAAAACGCCTGTGAACCCAGACGCCGACAAGCTGACAGCAAGGAATGCGCCACCTGCGACAATCGACCGCATTCCCGACATCTGCCACACCCGCTACAGTGCGCTCCACCGGCAGGCACGCCGCTCCCCCCGGCGCCCTGTCACCCGCTGCCTGCCGGTGCTTACCCCCACCCCGCTTCGGGGATAATGGCCCAATGCCGCTACCGATGCTTGCCGACAGCCCCCTCCGCCCAGCCGATGCCCTGCGCCGCCTGATCAGCCTGCGCTGGCTGTCCCTCGGCGGTATGCTGACGACCATCGTCGCGGTACCTTGGCTGCTCGACATCCCACTGCCGGCGCGCCCGCTGCTGGACATCTGGCTGGTGCTGGCGCTGTTCAACGGGGGCAGCCTGCTGCGCGCGCGGCATCTCAGTGAAGTTCGCGGCGTCGAGTTATTCCTTCAACTGGCAATCGATCTCTGCGGCTGGAGCGCCTTCCTGTACTTCACCGGCGGAGCCACAAATCCGCTGATTTCCCTGCTGCTGCCGCTGGTGGCCATCGGCGCCGCCACCCTGGCGGCCCCATGGGCCTGGCTGCTGGCCGTACTGGCGGTGGCCGCCTATTCGACCCTATGGGAATTCAATGAACAGCTCGACATCTACGACTCCGGCCTCGCCGTGCATTGGCATCTGGCCGGCATGTGGCTGACCTTCGCGCTGTCGGCTGGCGTCATCGTGTGGTACGTGGTGCGCATGACCGCCGCGCTTCGCCTGCGCGACCAGGCCCTCGCCGAAGCTCGTGAAGCCCGTCTGCGCAACGAACGCATCGTCGCCCTGGGCAACCTTGCCGCCGGCGCCGCGCACGAACTGGGTACACCGCTGGGTACGATGGCGATCTTGGCCGGGGAACTGGCCCGCAATCCGCAACTGGACGACGACACCCGCGCAGACGCCGAACTGCTGCGCGAGCAGATCGCCCATTGCAAGACCATCCTCGGCGGTCTCACCCTGCGCGCCGGCAGCCTGCGCGCCGAAGGCGGCGAAGCGATCCCCGCCGATGCCTGGCTGCTGCGCATCGCCGATCACTGGCAACGCCTGCGCCCCCTCGTCCCACTGACCGTCCGCTGCAACTGCGGCCAACCAGCTCTGGTCGCCGACGCCACGCTGGAGCAGGCCATCCACAATCTCATAAACAACGCAGCCGATGCCTGCCCTGCAGGCGTCGAGCTCGAGGCAACTATCGCGGATGATGCCTTGCTCGTGCGTGTCCTCGACCGCGGCCCCGGCATGCCCGCCGCGCTGCGCCCCCAGGCTGGCCGCGAAGCCCTGGACAGCCGCAGCGAAGGGCTCGGCATCGGCCTGCTGCTGGCCTTCGGCGCAGTCGAGCGTTGCGGCGGGCAGATCCGTTTCGCCTCTCGCCCCGGCGGCGGCACCGAAGCCACCCTCACCCTTCCTCTGCCAGCCCTTCGCCCATGACTCAACCGGACGCCCCCCACATCCTCATCATCGACGACGACCCCGCCTTCAACCGCGTGCTGACCCGTGCGCTAAACCAGCGCGGCTTCGCCGTCTTCGGCGCCCAGGAGCCAGAGACGGCACTAGCGCTGGCCCGCCAGCACGAGCCGGAATACGTGGTGCTGGACCTAAACATCGGCGGCAGCTCTGGTCTGCGCCTGATCGAGCCGCTGCTGGCCGTCAATCCCGACTGCCGCATCCTGGTCCTCACCGGCTACGCCAGCATCACCACCACCGTGGATGCGATCAAGCTCGGCGCCACCCAGTATCTGGCCAAACCGGCCGACGTGGATGCTATCCTGAAAGCCCTCAACGCCACCGAGGTGGTCATCGACGACGAAGTGGCCGCCAGCCCGATGTCGGTGGACCGGCTGGAGTGGGAACACATCCAGCGGGTACTCGCCGAACACGACGGCAATGTGTCGGCCACGGCGCGTGCGCTTAAAATGCACCGACGCACCCTGCAACGGAAGCTGGCCAAACGGCCGGTCAAGGAATGAAGCCCTCAGACAATCCCGACGATCGCGTCCGCCTCGACAAATGGCTGTGGGCGGCACGCTTTTTCAAGCACCGCACGCTGGCTACCGAGGCCGTCGATGGTGGCAAGATCCAGCTCAACGGCATCCGCGTAAAACCGGCCAAGGAAGTGAAGATCGGCGACACCGTGGACATCCAGATCGCCGAAACCCATTTCAAGGTGATCGTGAAGGGCATCGCCGACAAGCGCGGCAGCGCCCCGGTCGCCCAGGGCCTTTACGAGGAAACCGCCGACAGCATCGCCGCGCGGGAAAGCCAGAAGGAGCAGCGCCAGCTCGCCGCCACGCCGGGCGCCGACCTGCACGGCCGCCCGACCAAGCGCGACCGCCGCCAGATGGGCCGCTTCACCGGCGAGTATTGAGCTTACGGAGCGTGGCTTACAGGCCGAGGGCCAGAGCCAGCGGCAGGAAACCCAGCGAGGCCAGGTTGCCGATCAGCACGATGGACGCAACCTTCTCCGGCTCCTGGTGATAGCGCTCGGCAAACATGTAATTGAGCACCGCCGGCGGCAGCGCGCCGAACACCATCAACAAGGCCCGCTCCTGGGGCGCCAGCGGCACCAGCAGCATCAGCCCGGCCGCCAGCGCCATGCCGATAACCGGGCGCGCCACCGCGCCGAGCAGGCCTAGGCGAATCTCCGCGATGCGCGATTCAGTGAGGCGCACCCCCAGCGCGAACAGCATCAGCGGGATCGAGATGTCGCCGAGCATCCTGATCGCCAGCATCGCCGGCTGCCACACCTCGATGCCGGCGATGCCGACCGTCAGCCCGGCCACGGTCGCCAGTACCGACGGCACCTTCCAGACATTGATCAAGCGGGTGTGGTGATCCAGCAGCCAGGCACCGAAAGAAAAGTGCAGCAGGTTAGAGACCATGAACATCACCACCGCCGGCGCCAGCGCCTGCTCGCCGAAGGCCAGCACGGCCAGCGGCAGCCCCAGGTTGCCGCAGTTGTTGAACATGATCGGCGGCATGAAGGTTTTCGGCGCATAACCGAACAGCCTGGCCGCAGCCCAGCCGAGCAGGCCCGAACCGATCACCAGGGCCAGCGTCACCCACAGCAGTGGCAGATATTCGACAATATGGAAGGACTTGTTGGCGAGCGCGGCGAAAATCAGCGCCGGCACGAAGACGTCCAGGTTCAGCTTGTTGGCGTGGGACAGGTCTGGACGGGAACGCTTGCCGACCAGGTAACCAACGGTGGTGATGGCAAACAGCGGGAACAGAATGGAGACGATGCGGAGGAGCATGGGGACGCAAGCAAGTAGTTGAAGGAAGCGACACGCCGCCCCCTCCCAGTGGCTGCGTGCCTCGACACATATACGCGATTCATCCTGCAAATGAAATGAGGGGCTGCCCGGCAGCCCCTCATTCGATCTATCGCGCGAATGCGATGCCTTACAGCACGTAGCGGGCGAGGTCTTCGCGCTGGGCCAGCATCTCGAGGCGGGCATCCACGTAGGCCGCGTTGACCAGCACCTGCTGCGAGCCGGCCTTGCCGGCTTCGAAGGCCAGCTCCTCGAGCAGCTTCTCCATCACCGTGTACAGGCGGCGCGCACCGATGTTCTCGGTCTTCTCGTTCACCTGGAAAGCGATCTCGGCCAGGCGGCGGATGCCTTCCGGCGCGAACTCGAGGCTCACGTCGTCGGTGGCCAGCAGCGCTTCATACTGGCGGGTCAGGCAGGCGTCGGTCTGGGTCAGGATGCGCTCGAAATCCTCGACGGACAGGGACTCCAGCTCGACGCGGATCGGGAAGCGGCCCTGCAGTTCGGGGATCAGGTCGCTCGGGCGGGACAGGTGGAAGGCCCCGCTGGCGATGAACAGGATGTGGTCGGTCTTGATCATCCCGTACTTGGTGCTGATCGTCGTACCTTCCACCAGCGGCAGCAGGTCGCGCTGCACGCCCTGACGGGACACGTCGGCACCGTGACTGTCGGAACGGGTGGCGATCTTGTCGATCTCGTCGAGGAAGACGATGCCGTTCTGCTCGACCATGCGCAGCGCCTCGGTCTTGAGGTCTTCTTCATTGACCAGCTTGGCGGCTTCTTCGTCGGCGAGCAGCTTGATAGCCTCGCTGATCTTCAGCTTGCGGGACTTCTTCTTCCCGCCGCCCATGTTCTGGAACATGCTCTGTAGCTGGCCGGTGAGTTCCTCCATGCCCGGGGGCGCGAGGATCTCGGCGGTCATGCCGGGCACGGACACTTCGAGCTCGACTTCCTTGTCGTCGAGCTCGCCCTCGCGCAGCTTCTTGCGGAATTTCTGGCGGGTGGCGTTATCTTCAGCAGCCGGGGCCTCCTCGCCGAAACCGATGGTCGGCCGAGCCGGCGGCAGCAGGATGTCGAGCACACGATCCTCGGCCGCATCCAGCGCGCGGTCGCGGACCTTCTTCATGGCCTGCTCGCGATGACTCTTGATGGCGATTTCAACCAGGTCACGGATGATGGTGTCCACGTCACGGCCTACATAGCCGACCTCGGTGAACTTGGTCGCCTCCACCTTGATGAACGGCGCATTGGCCAGGCGAGCCAGGCGGCGGGCGATCTCGGTCTTGCCGACGCCGGTCGGCCCGATCATCAAAATGTTCTTGGGGGTGATCTCGCTCTTCAGCGGCTCGGCCACCTGGGCGCGCCGCCAGCGGTTGCGCAGGGCCACGGCGACGGCCTTCTTGGCCTTGCCCTGGCCGACGATGTGCTTGTCGAGTTCGGAGACGATCTCCGGAGGCGTCATCTGGGTCATGGGGTCAGCACCTCGATGGTGTGGCACTGGTTGGTGTAGATGCACAGGTCGCCAGCGATGGTCAGGGACTTCTTGATGACCTCTTCGGGCGTCAGCTCGGTGTTCTCGATGAGGGCGCGCGCCGCCGACTGGGCGTAGGCGCCGCCGCTGCCGATGGCGACGATGCCCTGCTCCGGCTCCAGCACGTCGCCGTTACCGGTGATGATCAGGGAGCTGTCCAGGTCGGCCACCGCCAGCATGGCTTCCAGGCGGCGCAGCGCGCGGTCGGTACGCCAGTCCTTGGCGAGCTCGACGGCACTCCGCACGAGGTTGCCCTGGTGCTTCTCGAGCTTGGCCTCGAAGCGCTCGAACAGCGTGAAGGCGTCGGCGGTGCCGCCGGCGAAGCCCGCCAGGATGCGGTCCTGGTACAGCTTGCGGACCTTGCGGGCGCTGGCCTTGATGACGATGTTACCGAGCGTGACCTGGCCGTCGCCACCGAGGGCCACGTGCCGGCCGCGCCGGACCGAGAGAATGGTAGTGCCGTGATATTGTTCCATCGGACCGATCTGGGGGCAGAAAAACGGATTGCAAGCCCTGCTGGGCAGCAAATTGGAACGGAGCAAGCGGCCTCAGCCGCGCAGTTCGATCCGCGCCACCTGATGCACCCCCATCACCTGCATCAGGGCGGCCACCATCGAGTTGACGCTCTTCAGGACCACCAGCCGCCCTTGGGCGTGCAGTTGCGAGATCACATTGAATAACGTGCCGGCAGACACGAAATCCATACGACGCAAGCGACTACAGTCCACATCCACCTTGGTGCGGTTATGGGCAAAGCTGGAAATCTTGCGCAGGATGTCGGCGTTGGCGCCAATGACTTCACCTTCCAGCACGTAGGTATCGCTCATCTCCACGGCAAGGGAATCCGTTTCCAGCTGACTGTCCGTCGCGGCCGGAGGCGGCTCCCAGGACGGTGGCGACTCCTCGAAGGTCATCGCATATTCGAGGGCCTGCTCCTCGAAACGCTCCTGCTGATCGGTGTATTGCAGGATTTCGAGAAACAGCAGCCAGATGGTCTGATTCTCGCGCTTGCCGCTGTTGACCATGCCGCCCAGCACGGAGACCAAGTGTGGGGCACCGATGAGGGACAGCTTGATCTTGGCCCGGCGCAAACCTCGCACAGCACGCAGCAGCAACTCCGCCCCAGCACTATCGACACCCCTCAAGCGGGTCAGATCGATGCGCAGCGCACCGGCGCGCATGCCGATCTGGATCAGCTGCGCAAACTGGGCCGCCGCCTGGCTTCCCAATACGCCGGACAGATTGACGGTCTGGGCCTTGGCCTCGCCACCACGCGGCGACTGCATGGACAAATCCTGCCACGCGGGCGGCGAGCGCTCGAACTCGGTTGCGAACGTCAGGCTCAGGGTTTCGAAGCGCTCCTTCTGGCCGGTCAGCCGGAAGAGATCGAGCAACATGCCCCACAGAATGAAGCGCGCGTCGCCGGATGCTGTCGTGTCGAGTGCGTGTTCCAGCACGGAACGCGCGTCCTCGTAGCCACCGTTGGCATAGAGGATGGCCGCCTCTTCGGCAGGCGGGGACATTTCCTCCACGCCCTCCTCGAGATGCACTTTCTCGGCGCACTGGGCCAGAACCCGGTTCAGGTCGCCACCGGCAACGGTGAACTCGAGGGACGAGGCCTCGGTACGAGGCCCCGGCGAACGGGACGAGGCGCTGCGCTGGCCGGCAGAGGGGGATCGGGCGACCGACGCTGAAGCAGAAGCCGTCGAAGCCCGGGAACGGGGTGCAGGACTTCCGGCAGGTGCAGGCTTCTTGCCGAAAAACGGTAGCACCACTCCACTATCCTCCGCGGTCATTCGTTTTGACGATTAAAGAGGATACCACTCAACAAGGCACCCCTTCTCTGTTTTACATCCGGTTGTATTTCACGGACGAGATCACAAAGAGCATAACCATAAGTAATGCGCAGACCGGCCCGAACGGCTGATCGAAGCCCAGGGAAGCCACGAAAGCGCAGGTGTAGCCCGCCATGCCGATCAGCGCCGACCAGACCAGACCAGCCCGCCAGCTGCTGCCGAAACGATAAGCGATCAGCGGCGGCACGAACACCAGCGCGAAGGCTGCCATCACACCGAGGCTGACCGTGGCCAGGGCCACCGCCAGACCGGCGAGCAGGTCGAACAGCATCAGGCGCGGCCGCTCATCACGCCCCCGCGCCCGATAAAAGGCCGGAAAGAAACGCCCGAGCAGCAGCGGCCGGGACAGCCAGGCCAGCAGCGGCAGTACGACGATACAGACCAGTGCGGCAGCGGCCAGATGGCCTTCTCCGGTGAAATACAGCTGGCCATCGAACAGGGCATGGCCGGCCTGCTCGGCGAGGGGATGATTGGCCACCAGCAGCACGCCGCCGGCCCACGCCAACAGCATCATCAGCGCATAGGCATTGGCGCCGGCGCGCGCCGCCAGCCCCTTCAACAAGGCCGCCAGCAGGGCCGCCAGTACACCGCCGGCCACCATCGGCCAATCGAACACCATCGCCAGCAATGCACCGGCCGAGGCCATCTGCGCAAAAGCCAGTGCCGCCAGCCATTCATTGCGCAGCCGCAGGTACATGCCGAGCAGCGGCAGCAGCCCGGCCAGCAGCAGACCGGTGAAAAAGGGCACGCGGAACAGGGGGTCGAACAACAGATCGAAACTCATGCGCCGACCTCCACCACACGCGTACACACCTCGTCGATCAGCCCATGGTCATGGGACACGATGACGATTCCCTGACCACTGTGCGCATGGCCCAACCAGTCGATCAGGTAGGCCACACCGGCCCGGTCCAGGTTGTTGGTCGGCTCGTCGAGAAGGATCAGGTCGGCCGGTGCCGTCAGGCAGGCCCACAGGCGCAGGAACTGCAACTGACCACCGGACAGGCGATCGAGGCGCCGGTCCAGCCTTTCGGCGAGCCAGGACGGCAAACCATCCGCGCTGGCTCCGGTGAGGCCCAGCAGCTCCCGCCCGGTCAGCGGCACGCCGCGCAGATCGTCGAAGCCCTGAGCCTGGTGGGAAATCTGCAGATCCGGCACTTTCTCGATCTGGCCCTCGAAGACCTTCACGCCGCCCCACAGGGCTTTCAGCAGCGTGGATTTGCCGGCCCCGTTGGGGCCGGCCAGGCCGAGGATCTCGCCCCGGTGCAGTGCAAAACTCAGGGGGCCGGCCACCGGCGCGGCATAGCCCGCCACCAAGCCACTAACCCGGAGCAGGAAATCATCGGCCATTCCGCACTCCCTACTTCAGCCCGGCCAGCAGACGCCGGATCGTGTCGTCGAAGAGCGCGAACAGATCGCCCGCCTCCGCATCACCGCCAACAGTGAACGGCAGCACGACGACCGGCAGGTGCGCCCGCTCACCGAGCCATTCCGACGCGGTGGGACGGGAATAGGCCGGGCGCAGGATCAGGCGCGCCGGCGTGGCCTTCTGACGTTCGAGAATACCGGCCAGATGAGCGCTCGACGGTTCGACGCCGGGCTTCGGCTCCAGCGCGCCGAGCTCCTTCAGGCCCAGCCAGTCAGCCAGGTAGGGGAAGGAGCGGTGCTGGACCCACACCGGCACGCCGCGCAGCGGCGCGGCAGCCTGCTCCCAACGGACCAGCGCGGCCCTCCAGCGCTCGCTGAAGCGGGCCAGGCCAGCCTTGTAGGCGGCCGCGTTGGCCGGATCCAGCTGGGTCAGCCGGGCAGTCAGCGCGTCGGCCACCTTCAGGAGATTGCGCGGATCGGTCTGGATGTGGGGGTTGCCGCCGGGATGCACGTCGCCGTCGGCCCGGTCGAGACGCGCCGGCACCTCCAGCAGGCGAACCGTCGAAGCCGCTTCCAGATAGCCCGGCTGCCCCGGCTGGATCGCCGCATTGCCGGCTTCCCGCAGGACCACTGGCAGCCAGCCGACCTCCAGGTCGGCGCCGGTAGCGATCACCAGTTGGGCGCTGCGGGCGCGGGCGATCAGCGACGGCTTGGCCTCGATGCGGTGCGGGTCCTGCAGCGCATTGGTGGCGGAGAACACATTCAGCTTGTCGCCCCCGATCTCCCGGGCCAGCGCGGCCCACTCGGGCACCGTGGCGAAGACGTTGAGGGCAGCCGACGCCGGCATCGCGGCGATGGCCATCAGGACGACGGCCAGACGCAAAATTGCTTTCGAGAACATTCCGGAACTCCTCAGAACGTGTGGGCGCCGTGGGCGCCAAGGCTCATGATGTACTGCAGCCAGACCTGGTTGTCGGTTTCCCCGTTGCGCGACTGGTCGCGCGCCACCTGCAGGCGCAGGCGCGAGAACTCCGACGGCGACCAATCCACCATCGCCGACTGGCGGCGCGGATCGTAGCCGGCGAGGATCGGCAGATCCCCCGCACTGAGCGTGCCCAGGTCCGTCGTGCCGCTGCGCAGCCAGTCGCCACGTACGCCGACGCGCCATTGCGGCATGAACTGGTAGACCGCCTGCAGGTAAGCACCGGACGGACGGAAGCGGGCCGCCGACAGGGCTGCGGCGCCATCCGTGTCGTAGGTCAGCTCACCCGTTTCGCGACGCTGGAAATACTCGCCCTGCAGCTTGAGGTTGGTCACGCTGCTGTTGCCGTTGGGGGCCCACTTGTAAATAAAGTCGGCGATCCAGGTCTGGCTGCGCCCGGAGAAGGCGTTATTGACGCCGTTGTCCTCGAAGCTGCGCTCGCGCGGATTGCTATGCACGTGGGACAGGCCGACACGCCACGCCGACGATTCACCGATATCTCCGCCAACATGGGCGAAAGCCGTCCACAGACCGGCGCCGTTAGCCTTGCGCTCGGCGCCAGGGAAGCGCTCGCCGCTCGCCACTTCGGCGCCAAACTCCATGAACAGTTCGGTCGGTGCGACCCAGCGCAGTTGCAGGCCGTCGTTCTGCAGGCGCGGCCCGAAGAAGGCCTTGTAGGCCAGCGGCGCATCGGTGAAATCCCACTCGTGGGGATGCTGCTGGTTGAGGTAGCCGACGCCGGACAAAAAGCGCCCGGCTTTCAGCTTGAAGCCGGACGGCATAGCCAGCGTCTCGACGTTGACCTCCTCCACCTCGACGGTGCCCTGGCCATTGTCTTCGGCCAACGAGAAGCGCGCATTGCTGCGGAACAGGTGGTCCACATTGGCCGAGAAGGCCAGCTCAGACTCACCGAGGGAGAAGCCCTTGCGGGGTGGCCCGATCTCGCCGCCGGACGGCATGAAGCCGTCGATGCGATAGGAGGCGGGATCGCGCTGCAGGCGCGTGAACTTGCTGTCGAGGATCAACGAGACAGCCGGGTTGAAGGCGCCCTCCCCGGCGGGACGACGGGCTACGCTATCGACCGCGGCCTGGGCTTCGGTGGCCCGGCTCTCCACCTGCACCACGGAGCGGGCGGCGGCGCTGGCTGTCGTGCCCGCTTCCGCGGCGCTGGCGGCAGCCTGGCTGGCCTGCTTCTCGGTTTCAGCCAGGCGCTGTTCGAGCGCCTGGATACGTTGTTCATAGGATTGGCGCAGCTCGCGCAACTGCTCACGGAGTTGCTTCAGGTCGGCGTCGGTGGCCGCAGATGCCGCGGCAGGAAAGGCCGCGGCCAGGGCGGCGCATAGCACGCCCGGACGTACGAAAGTCATGGTCGGATCTCCTGGGATCGGTCCGTATAGGGGCGGGCCGGCGCAGCCACTGCAGGCGCACCGGTCCAGATGTCGGGAAACGGATCAAACAGGAGAGGTGGGAGGGCCGCGGCTATGGGGACGCGGCAGACGCGCCACCCGACCGGCAACCGGACTGTCCGCCGGGCAGGCCGGCGGAAGCGCCTGAGGCGGCAGGGATGGCGGCGTGGACGGCAGGGCCGACGCCAGATCGGCGGCGGCCAGGCACAACAGGCAGCGTTCGTGGCGCTCGGCAGCGGGCACGCCGCCCTCGAAAGGCGCTGACGCGGCCGTGGATTCGTCGCGGACGAGGCCGGCCAGTTCGCCCACGTGGCTGACAGCATGGGCCGCCGCGAAAACCTGCGCGCACACCAGCAACAGCGCCAGTACGCTGCGGAACAGGGCGGAAGGACGACGACCGATGCGTATCACGCGGCCGCCTTCCCCGGCAGACGGAATGGCTCGAAAGCGGCCTCGACGAATGCCTGGTCGAGCTCGCGCGCGATGAAGACCAGGCGTGTGCGACGGTCGTCATCCGGCCAGTCCGGCAACGCGACTTCTGGATAGCGCAGGTGATGCACGCCCTGCACGATACGCGGAGTCCGCTCGCCGCGCACATGGACGAGACCCTTGATGCGCAACAGCTGCGGGCCGTAGCGGGTCTGCAGTGTATCGAGGGTTGCCGAGAAATCGCCCCAGGCGACCGGGGCATCGAGTATCACGACAAAGGCACGCACGGCCTCGTCATGGCGGAACAGATCAGCGCTACGCGGACGAACCGACGTGTAGGAAGGGCTCCGGCCAGCGCTACGTACCGCCGCTTCGGCCAGCCAGTGGAGCACCGCCGAGGACGCGTCGCCATCCCGCAGGCCACATCCGATGATCGCGGCCGGCTCGACGGCGCCGGATACCGCGTGGATCTGCGGTGCTCCGGGGTTGAGCACGGCCAGCCTTGCCGCCAGCGTGTCGATAGCAGACGCTTCGGCCAGATCGCACTTGGAGATCACCAGGCGATCCGCCAGCGCAGCCTGTCTGGCCGCCTCCGGCCGTGCGCCCAGCTGGTCGAGCCCGAACTGCGCATCCACGACGGTGACGACACCATCCAGGCGATAACGCTCGGCGATGAAGAAATCCCGCATCAGCGTGAAGATCACCGGTGCGGGGTCCGCCAACCCGGTGGTCTCGATGACGATGCGATCGAGCGCCGGCAACTGGCGACGTAGCCGGCGCATGAAGAGATCCCGCAGCGCGCGGGTCAGATCGCCGCGCACGGAACAGCAGATGCAACCCGACTCGAGCAGGACAAGGTTTTCGTCGAGGTGCTCGACGAGCAGATGATCGATCGGCTCCGCACCGAACTCGTTCATCAGCACCACGCTACCGGCCATTTCGGGGCGGCGCAGCAACTGATTGAGCAGCGTGGTCTTACCTGCCCCCAGGAAGCCGGTGAGCAGGGTGACAGGAATGCGGTTCGCCGAAGCGCTCATGAAGTCAGGCACAGCCCCGCCTCGCGGCGGGGCCTGGGGTCGGCTTATTCCCCGTAGAGCTTCTGGGTCCGCTCGCGACGCTCCTGCGCATCGATCGACAGGGTTGCCGTCGGGCGAGCCAGCAGCCGGCCGATGCCGATCGGATCACCGGTCTCCTCGCACCAGCCGTAATCGCCTTCGGCGATGCGGCCGAGGGCTTCGTCGATCTTCTTCAGCAGTTTGCGTTCACGATCACGCACCCGCAGTTCGAGGGCATGCTCTTCCTCGACCGTCGCGCGGTCGGCCGGATCGGCCACCAATTCGTTCTCGCGCAGGTTGGCACCCGTGCTGGCAGCGTTCTCGAGAAGCCCATCACGCATCTTGGTGAGACGGTCCCGGAAAAACTCCAGCTGGGCCGGGTTCATGTAATCGTCTTCCGGCATGGCCAGAATTTCGGCCTCGGTAAGCAGCTTCTCATTGCTTGTCGTGGTTGCAACCATGTCTCATTCCTCCCATGAATCGACTGTCGGACCCGGGCGCCCAAGGCCATCCCGAATGTGGGCCCTTTTCGCGACTCTCGCAAGATACGCAGCCCATTTGCCACGATCCGCCCATCACGCGCAAAAACTCTGCGCATTAACCAATGCACGAAACGCACCAGTTTTTATCAAGAGCGCGATTCTATGCACAGGATCACTGCAATTACAACGGCGCCCTGCCGATCGCCGGCAAGTCTCCGCCTACATTCTGAAACACTGATTCGCCACAGTCGCTGCGTGGCGGCCATTCCCTAAGGTAAAATGCTGCGATGCATGCATCGACCCCCCCCGCTCCGGTTGAGGGCAAGAGGCTCTTTTCGCTGCCGGTCCGGGTGTACTACGAAGACACTGACGCCGGCGGCGTCGTCTATTACGCCAATTACCTCAAGTTCTGCGAGCGAGCACGCACCGAAGTGTTGCGAGCGTTGGGCTTCGAGCAAAACCGTCTGTCCGCCGAGCAGGATATCCTATTTGTGGTACGCACCGTACAGGCGGACTACCTGCGCTCCGCGACCCTCGACGACCTGCTCGACATCGCCACCACGATCAGCAAACTCGGTCACGCCAGTTTGAGCTTCGCCCAACAGATCCGCCGCGAAGACACGACGATTTTCGCGGCAAACATCACGATCGCCTGCATCCGCGCCAGCACCAAACGCCCCACTCCGATTCCCCCCGCCGTACGCGCCCTGTTCGCCACCCTGGTTGAAACCGATGAACGTCACTGAAGACCTTTCCATCCTGTCCCTGATCGCCAACGCCAGCCTGCTCGTCAAGCTCGTGATGGCAATCCTCGGCACCGTTTCCTTCATGTCCTGGTACTGGATCTTCCGCAAGTGGTTCCAGATCGGTAACGCCAAGAAGAAGACCGACGTCTTCGAACGCGATTTCTGGAGCGGCGGCGACCTCAACGCGCTGTACCAGAGCGCAGCCACCAGCCGCCACGAAGCGGCCGGCATGGAGCGTATCTTCGAGGCCGGCTACCGGGAGTTCGCCAAGCTACGCGGCAAGAACCTCGACCACGGGGCGATCATGGACGGCGCCCGCCGGGCCATGCGCGCAACCTACCAGCGCGAGGTGGACGACCTGGAAGCCCACCTGGCCTTCCTCGCCTCCGTTGGTTCGGTATCGCCGTACGTCGGCCTGTTCGGCACCGTCTGGGGGATCATGAACGCCTTCCGCGGCCTGTCCAACGTGGGCTCCGCCACCCTCGCCCATGTGGCACCTGGCATCGCTGAGGCCCTCGTCGCCACGGCCATCGGCCTCTTCGCGGCGATCCCGGCCGTGGTGGCCTACAACCGTTTTGCCCACGACATCGACCGCATCGCGATCCGTTTCGAGAGCTTCACCGAGGAGTTCCTGAACATCCTCCAGCGCCAGCTGCGCTGACCGGAGCCCCGCCACCATGCGTCAACGCCGCCTGATGAACCAGATCAACGTCGTGCCCTATATCGACGTGATGCTGGTGCTGCTCGTCATTTTCATGGTCACCGCACCGATGATCCAGTCCGGCTCGGTGAACCTGCCCAGCGTGGACAAGGTCCCCGCTCCGCCCACCGATGCGATGATCGTCCAGGTCAAGCCGGATGGCGAACTTAGCCTGCGCACCTCCGGCAATGCACCGGAGAAGAGCTTCAGCCGCCAGGACCTGATCGCCGAAGTACAGTCCGCCGTGTCCGCCAAGCCCGACCAGCCCGTGGTCATCGCCGCGGACAAGAGCGTCAAGTACGAGCAGGTGATGAACACCCTCAACGACCTGCGCAACGCGGGCGTCAGCAAGGTCGGCCTGCAAACCCAGGTCGGCAAGCAATGAATCCTGCCCCACCCGCCAACGAACGGGGCAAATGGGCATCGCTGCTGCTGGCCGCCGCGGTCCATATCGCCCTCGGCCTGTTCCTGTTCTACGGGGTGCGCTGGCAGAACCGCCTGCCGGAAACCGTCGAAGTGGACCTGGTCGGCGCGCCGCTGCCGGCTGCGGCATCGCCCGCCCCACCGCCGCCACCGCCTCCGCCCCCGGTGGAGGAAGAGGCGCCTCGGCCCCGCCCCACGCCGCCGCCTCCACCACGAGCGGTGGTCAAACCTGCACCGGAGCCCGCCCACGAGCCGCCCCCGCACAAGCAGCCGGACATCGCGATCAAGGCGCCTGAGCACAAGAAGCCGACGCCCAAGCCCGAACCGAAGCCGGAGCCCAAGCCGGAACCCAAACCCGAGCCTAAGAAGAAGCCCGAGCCGAAAACGGAGCCCAAGCCCGAACCCAAACCGGAGCCGAAGAAGAAACCCGAGCCCGAACCGAAAAAGCCTGAGCCCAAGAAGCCCGAGCCGGAACCCAAGCCGAAGCCTGAAGCCAAGCCTGAGCCGTCCAGGACGGACAAAACGGCCAAGCCGGTGGACAAGAACGTCAAGACCGACAAGAACTCGAAGGCGGAAGCCGACCACAGCCGGGAGCTGGAAGACCGCCGCATGCGCGAGCTGATGGCCCGCGACAGCGAAAACGCCAACCAGAGCAAGCAGCTCCAGGAGGAACTTGCGCGGGTCGCCGGAGCCAAAGCCAGCGCGGCGCGCAGCAAGGCCATCGAGGCCTACATCGAGAAGATCCGCGCCAAGGTGAAGGGCAACATCGTGCTGCCGCCAGGCGTCAGCGGTGATCCGTTCGCGCTGTTCACCGTGGATCAGCTGCCCGACGGCTCGGTGATCGAGGTGCGCCTGAAGCGCTCGACCGGCAATGCGCAACTCGACGGCGCCATCGAGCGGGCCATCCAGAAGTCCAGCCCGCTGCCCAAGCCGGACAAGCCCGAACTGTTCAACCGCACGCTGGAACTGAAGTTCTATCCGCTCCGCGACTAACAAACAAACGAGCCATGCCCATGAATGAACGCATCCTGACCGTCCTGCGCAGCGCCGTCCCGGGCTGCGCGCTGGTCCTGGCCTCCGCCGCCGCCCAGGCGCAACTGGCCATCGAGATCACCGGCGCCGGCGCCAACCGCATGCCGGTGGCCGTTGCCGCCTTCGAAGGCGAAAATGCGCTGCCCCGCGCCGTCACCGATATTGTCCGTGCCGACCTGGAGCGCAGCGGCCTGTTCAAGATGGTCGAACTCGGCCCGTCCCCGATGGGCGCCAACGCCCCGGTGGACTATGGCCGCATCCGCTCCCGCGGTGCCGACGCAGTCGCCGTGGGCACTGTCAGCCCGGGTGGCGGTGGCCGCTATCAGGTCCAGGTGCAGTTGCACGACAGCCAGAAGCAGGTCAGCCTCGGCGGCCAGGCCATGACGATGGCCCCCAACCAGTACCGGGCCACCGGCCACCGCATCGCCGACTTCATCTATGAGAAGCTGACCGGCGAACCCGGCGTATTCTCCACGCGCATCGCCTACGTGCTGAAGGTCGGCCCGCGTTACGAGCTGCAGATCGCCGATGCCGACGGCAGCAACGCCCAGACCGCCCTCGCCTCCAAGGAACCGATCATCTCCCCGGCCTGGTCGCCGGACGGCACCCGCCTGGCCTACGTATCCTTCGAATCCAAGAAGCCGGTGGTTTACGTGCACTCCCTGGCCACCGGCCAGCGCAACGTG
Source organism: Zoogloea sp. GDB6 (assembly GCF_056724105.1). Classification (NCBI taxonomy): domain Bacteria; kingdom Pseudomonadati; phylum Pseudomonadota; class Betaproteobacteria; order Rhodocyclales; family Zoogloeaceae; genus Zoogloea; species Zoogloea sp. GDB6. The sequence continues at coordinate 4,755,711 of NZ_CM161497.1, forward strand.
GCGGCCAACTTCAAGGGCTCCAACTCCGCCCCCGCCTGGGCGCCGGACGGCCGCCGCCTGGCCGTGGTGCTGACCAAGGACGGTCAATCCCAGCTCTACAGCGTGAATGCCGACGGTTCCGGCGTGCAGCGCCTGGCCTCGTCGGCCGGCATCGACACCGAACCGTCCTGGTCCATCGACGGCATGATCTACTTCACCTCCGACCGGGGCGGCAGCCCGCAGATCTACCGCGTTTCGGCCGGCGGCGGCACTGCGGAGCGCGTCACCTTCGAAGGCAGCTACAACGTCAGTCCGCGTCCGTCGCCGGACGGCAAGAGCCTCGTGTACGTGTCCCGCAACGGCGGACGCTTCCAGATCACCATGCTCGACCTGGCCTCCCGCCAGACCCAGATCCTCACCGACACCTCCAAGGACGAATCACCCAGCTTCGCCCCCAACGGCCGCATGATCCTCTACGCCACCGAAACTGGTGGTCGCGGCGTCCTGGCGGCGGTATCTGCGGACGGTCGTGTGAAGCAACGACTGTCGGTACAATCCGGCGACGTGCGCGAACCCGCCTGGGGTCCGCAGCCGCGCAACTGACAAGACCAACGGACCATCCCCAACCCGCCCGACCGCCCACGGAGCCCACCATGAAGTTCGCCCGCCTCACGCTGTCCCTGATCGCCGTCGGCCTGCTGGCCGCCTGCTCGTCCGCCCCCAAGACCGACGCCGACCAGGCCGGAGCGGCCGTCGAAGAGCGCTCCAGCGGCGCATCCACCTCCGGTGTCGACAACAGCCGGGTCGTGCCGGTGGATGCGGGCAGTGCCAGCGGCACCGGCATCGCTGCCCTGAAGGATCCGAAGAGCATTCTGTCCAAGCGCAGCGTACTGTTCGACTACGACAGCTACGTGATCAAGAGTGAGTACCAGGCGCTGATCGAGGCCCACGCGAAGTTTCTGCTCGCCAACCCGAAGATGAAGATGCTGATCCAGGGCAACACCGACGAACGAGGCAGCCGCGAATACAACCTGGCCCTGGGCCAGAAGCGCGCCGACGCGGTGAAGAAGGCCCTGAGCCTGCTCGGCGTCCCCGAAGCCCAACTCGAATCGGTCAGCCTCGGCGAGGAAAAGCCGAGCTGCGACGAGTTTACCGAATCCTGCTGGGCCGCCAACCGCCGTGGCGACATGCTCTACTCGGGTGAATTCTGATGGTCCGCCGTCTTCTGCCGCTACTGCTGGTCGGGCTGTTCAGTGCCCACGCCCATGCAGGCCTGTTCGACGACGACGAGGCCCGGGCCCGCATCAACAAGATGCGTGACGACTTCAACAGCCGCATCACCAAGCTCGAAGACGCGAACAACCGGGCCCAGCTCGATTTCGCCAATCAGGTCGAGCAACTGAAGGCCGAGATCGCCCGCCTGCGCGGCGAAAACGAGGTGCTGACCAACGATCTGGCCAACACCAACAAGCGCCAGAAGGACTTCTACGTCGATCTCGACAACCGCTTGCGCAAGCTGGAGACCACGCCGGGCGCCGCCGACGGGGCGCAGCAGGCTGTGCCACAGCCCGCTGCGGCGGCCGATCCAGCCGCGGAGACCCGCGACTATGAAGCTGCGTTGAATCTGCTGCGTGGCGGCAAGTACAAGGACGCCGCAGCGGGCTTCAACGCCTTCATCAAGAACTACCCGAACAGCAGCTTCCAGCCGAACGCCAACTTCTGGGCCGCCAGCGCGCAGTACCAGGCCAAGGACAATGCCGGCGCAGCCGAGCACTACGCAAAGGTCGCCAACCAGTGGCCGGACGACACCCGCGCACCCGACGCCCTGCTCGGCCTGGCCAATGCCCAGCAAGCGCTCAACGACACCAAGGGTGCCACCAAGAGCCTGGAACGCTTGCTTGCCAAGTACCCCAACAGCTCGGCGGCGCAGATCGCCCGCCAGCGCCTCAAGAAGTAATCCCACAGAAGCAACTTACCGCCCCGCATCGTGCGGGGCGGCATCATTTTTTCAGCACAATGTCTTCATCCGGCCGCCCCCTCACGCTGCGCATCACCGAGATCTTCCATTCGCTGCAGGGGGAAACCTCGCGGAGCGGACTGCCCACGGTCTTCGTCCGCCTCACAGGCTGCCCGCTACGCTGCAGTTGGTGCGACACCGAGTATTCGTTCACCGGCGGCACCACACGCACGCTGGACGACATCCTCGCTGAAATCGCCAGCTACGGCTGCCAGACGGTCTGCGTGACCGGCGGCGAACCGTTGGCCCAGAAAGCCTGCCTGAACCTGCTCAGCGCCTTGTGCAACGCGGGCTACTCGGTTTCGCTGGAGACCAGCGGCGCCCTCGATATCAGCGGCGTCGACCGGCGCGTGTCACGCATCGTTGACCTCAAGGCCCCAGGCTCCGGTGAGTCAGAGCGCAACCTGCTCAGCAACATCCCGCTGCTGACCCTCCACGACGAACTCAAGCTGGTACTGGCCAGCGAGGCCGACTACGAGTGGGCCAAAACCCAGATCGCCACATACGGCCTGACCGAGCGCTGCCCGGTCCTTCTCGCCCCGGTACAGGGCCAGCTGAAACCGGCCGACCTGGCCGCCTGGATCCTGCGCGACCGCCTGCCGGTGCGCATGCAGGTGCAACTGCACAAGATCATCTGGGGCAACGAACCCGGACGTTGAATAGCCGTCGTCACGGTTTTGCCCCACCGACCACCGGTCGGCGTTACCATTTTCCGACTTGCCCGGAGACTCCATGAACACCCCACGTCCGCGCGCCGTCGTACTGCTGTCCGGCGGCCTCGATTCCGCCACCTGCCTCGCCATCGCCAATGCCGAAGGATTCGACGCCTACGCGCTATCCGTCGAATACGGCCAGCGCCACGCCGCAGAACTGGCCGCCGCCCAGCGCGTCGCCAAAGCGTTGGGCGCCGTCGCCCACCGGGTCGCCCACGTGGACCTCGGTCAGTTCGGCGGCTCCGCCCTCACCGACCCGGCCCTCGCGGTGCCCACCGATGGCGTCGATGGCGGCATCCCGATCACCTACGTGCCTGCCCGCAACACCATCATGCTATCCATCGCGATGGCCTGGGCGGAAGTTCTCGGCGCGCAGGACATCTACGTGGGCGTGAACGCCGTCGACTACTCCGGCTACCCGGATTGCCGGCCGGCCTTCATCGAAGCCTTCGAAAAGATGGCCAACCTGGCTACCAAGGCCGGCGTCGAGGGCCAACGGCTGCACATCCACGCGCCACTGATCGACCTTTCCAAAGCTGACATCGTGCAGCGCGGTACCGCGCTAGGCGTCGATTATGGTCTCACCGTGTCCTGCTACCAGGCTGATGATGACGGTCGCGCCTGCGGCTTATGTGACGCCTGCCGGCTACGCCGGGCTGGCTTCGAGACAGCTGGCCTCGCCGACCCAACCCCTTACCGCTGAACTGACGCGCAGCAGGCCCTCATGCCCCGCACGCGCACACCCAGCACGCTGCAGAACAAATCTGGCCAAAATCCACAATAACAAGAAATCAGTTGACAACGCTGATTTTGGCGCTATAATGCGCATCTCTTCCGGGGTCGGTAGCTCAGTCGGTAGAGCAGCGGACTTTTAATCCGTTGGTCGCGAGTTCGAATCTCGCCCGACCCACCAGCAAGGTGGGGCTATAAAAGATAACCGGCTCCAAAGAGAAAATGGGTTGTTAGCTCAGTTGGTAGAGCAGCGGACTCTTAATCCGTAGGTCGAGTGTTCGAGCCACTCACAACCCACCAGATTCAGACAAAAGGCCAATCCTTCGGGGTTGGCCTTTTGCTTTTGTCGAACGGAGCAGATTCCGCTATTTGGCGGCACCTGCCCCTCCTCTTCGCCCATCACAACTCAGCAATTATTGGCCCCGCATTTCCGAGACGCCGGACTCGGCAAATCCGGCATCCACGGCACAAAGACCGCCCCACACTGCGCCCCACAGAAAAATGTTGCATTGCACAATACTTTAGCCTATCCTCTAAGCGTCTCCTCCACCCCTCCTCCATTGGTGTGGATTTCAACCCGAGCGGCTAACGCCTCTCGGGTTTTCTTTTTGCCTCCCAAGCAGCGCTTCCAAGCCCTGGATAAAAGCAGAAAAACAAAATATAACAACGACTTATTCCCCTTTCCGATACCTGGAAAGAGGACAAAGACCTTGCAATCCCCCTTCCCTCGGGACTATCATTCGGTAGGTTTTGAAGATTCGCTGAGTCGCCCTTCCCGCTCGCTACTCAAGCCAGCGGACTCTAGATTCGTAGATCGAGCGTCTTGATCGCTCTACAACCATCCAGAATTTCAAAGACTTGGCCCGCCTGCGCGGTGGCCCAAGCTCTTCAGGCTCAGTTAGTTTCTTGCCGATCAGGCTCCATCTTTGCTGATCGAGCAAACTAACTGCAACGCACTCTTCATGTTCGCCTGCGACGCTTGCGCGCAGACACCCTATCCGCCGGCCCGCCAGTCTCCGCGCCGACATTCGATCGCCACAGCCCTTCGAGGCCCTGGCAGAACTTGGCCCACCAAGGCGGTGGCGGGCCGCGGCCGACGCGCCCCATCCCGGGATGCCGCCCGGCCACCCTATGGAGCATGTACATGGCCAAAGAAGAACTTATCGAGATGCACGGCAAGGTTACCGAAGTTCTCCCCGACGGGCGTTATCGCGTCACCCTCGACAATGAGCACAACCTGATCGCCTACGCGGGCGGCAAACTGAAGAAGAATCACATCCGCATCATCGCCGGTGACGAAGTCACCCTCGAAATGTCCCCCTACGATCTGAGCAAGGGCCGCATCACCTTCCGCCACCTGCCGCCCAAGACCGGCAACATGGCTCCGCCGCCGGCCCGCCGCTACTGAGCGCCTGCACCACAGAACAGCCCCTGGAATCCACCGCTACGCAAGCATGGCGGCAGATCATGAAAAAGCCCCTGACGACACAACGGCAGGGGCTTTTGGTTTTGCGCCTCAACTGAACGCGTTTGCGTGTACGGCCGTCACTTCTCCACGAAGGCGTGCTCGATCACATAATCGCCGGGTTCGCCGATCCGCCTCGACATCTTGAAACCCCGCTTGTCGAGCAAATCACGGGAATCCTTCAGCATCGCGGCGCTACCGCAGATCATGACCCGGTCCACCGCCGGATCCAGCGGCGGCAGACCGATGTCCTCGAACAGCTTGCCGCTTTCAATCAGATCGGTCAGCCGGCCCTGATTGCGGAAAGGCTCCCGCGTTACGGTCGGGTAGTAGATAAGCTTGTCCCGCACAGCCTCGCCGAGAAATTCGTGATGCGGCAGCTCATTGGTGATGTAGTGCTCGTAGGCAACTTCACTGACAGTACGCACACCGTGGATCAGGATGACCTTCTCGAAGCGGTCATACACATCCAGATCGCGGATCACGCTCATGAATGGCGCCAGCCCGGTACCCGTGGAAAACAAGTACAGATGCTTGCCCGGCAGCAGGTCATGCAGCACCAGCGTCCCGGTGGGCTTTCGTGACACCAGCAGATCATCCCCCGGTTTGAGGTGCTGCAGGCGGGAAGTCAGCGGACCATTGGGCACCTTGATGCTGAAGAACTCCAGGGTTTCCTCGTAATTGGCGCTGGCGATCGAATAGGCACGGGTCAGCGGACGACCATCCACCTCCAGGCCGATCATCACAAACTGACCGTTTTCGAAGCGGATCGCCCGGTCACGCGTCGTGGTGAATGAAAACAGGGTGTCGTTCCAGTGATGAACGGACAGGACTTTTTCGGTGATGTAAGCAGCCATGGGGTCGTAAAAAGAACGAAAGAACAGGGCTGGATTCTAGCGCGGGACACCCACACCAACGCAGCCCGCGCCTGCTGGCGCCCACCCAAGTGTGAAAAATCTATCTCAACGTGTTACATCCACCTCAAAACGGGCAGAAGGCAGACTTTCATCACGGACGCAGTAATAGCCCTCAGTTATAAAGCAGCCATACCCCTGTGCGCACAGAAAAATTCGTGTCCAGCCCAATTGACGTGAAGACCCTTTGAGGCCTCAAAACTCATGAAAAAGACTCTCTCTCCAGCACGCAAGCTTCTTCTCGCAGGTGGATTGCTGTCCCTATCCGTACACGCCAGCGCCGCCCCCACAAGCACCGCGGCGCCCTGCGGCACGACTGACGTCGAGATCACGCAGGTCAGCCAATATTCCGGCACGACCAGCAACGCAACGCTGAACACCATCTACAACGGCAACATGGCTGCAGCCGCCTGTGCCGGAGCCTTCTCCGGCAATGACGGCTTCTACCCTTCCACCAACCTCGGCTACGCGGGTGATGGCCTGCTCAACGGCGGAATCCAAAATCAAAGCGGCGCAACCCTTTTCCCGGGTGGCGCCTTCATCACCCCCCAATCCCCGCTGCAGGATCTCGACAAGAATGGCCAGGTGAACGACCCGGGTTGGATCATGCTCGGCAAGTTTGAGCAAGGGAACAACGGTAGCTGGGGCTTCACCCCCAGTACCGTCGGTGGCAGCTCCGCCATCGTGCTGAGCTCCTTCTTCACGGCCACCATCACCGGACAGGGCACCGGGACCTGGTCCTTCACACCTGACGCCACGGTCGCCCAACGCACCAGCAGCCTGCTCGGCCGTAACTACTTCGATCAGTTCGCACTGGTTTTCAAGGCAGGGAATGCCTTCTCGGTGTATGACTTCACGCCAGCAGAGTTTGGCATGACCGCCCCGAAGGTCACGGATCCGGTCATGAACTGGTCAGGCACCTACGACGTGAGCGATACGCTGAAGAACGGCGGCGGCGGCGGTGCCGGCCTGTCGCACATTAGCCTGTGGGTGCGCGACCCGGCCCCCACCGGGCAGACCAGCCAAGTGCCCGAACCCAGCACGCTGGCGCTGGTGGGCCTGTCCGCGGTCACGCTGATCCGGAGCCGCCGCAAGGCCGCCTGAGCGCCCGCCCTGTAAAAGAGCACAAAAAAGCCGGCACCGCCCCAGGGCGCTGCCGGCTTTTTTACGGGCTGCCGCTCCGTGAAGAAAAGCAGCCGCGAGCGGAAGAAACCAGCCTTACTCTTCTTCGTCCATCGCCGCCGACGTATACACGGCCTGCACGTCGTCGAGAGACTCCAGCGCGTCGAGCAGCTTCTGCATACGCAGTGCGTCGTCACCGGCCAGTTCCGTCTCGTTGAGGGGCTTCATCGTCACTTCACCGAACTCGGCGGTGAACCCGGCCTTCTCGAGGGCTTCTTTCACTTCACCGAACTGGTAAGGATCGGTCAGCACCTCGATGGAGCCATCGTCGTTGGTTGCTACGTCGTCGGCACCGGCTTCGAGCGCGGCTTCCATCAGCGCATCTTCCGAGGTACCCGGCGCGAACAACAGCTGGCCGCAGTGCTTGAACTGGAAGGCCACACAGCCGTCGGTGCCCATGTTGCCGCCGTACTTGTTGAAGGCATGACGCACATCGGCCACCGTACGAGTCTTGTTGTCGGTCAGGCAATCGACCATCACCGCCGCGCCGCCGATACCATAGCCTTCGTAGCGGGCCTCCTCGTAGGTGACGCCCTCCAGCTCGCCGGTACCCTTCTTGACCGCCCGGTCGATGTTGTCGGCGGGCATGTTCACTGCCTTGGCCTTATCCACCGCCAGACGCAGGCGCGGATTAAAAGCTGCGTCGCCCCCGCCCATGCGGGCCGCAACGGTGATTTCCTTCGCCAGCCGCGAGAAGATGCGACCGCGCTTTTCGTCCTGCCGGCCCTTGCGATGCTGGATATTGGCCCACTTGGAATGACCCGCCATGATGCGCTAAACCTATAAATCGAAAGCTTTAAAGTATAACGCACGGGCAGGTGGGCTGCCCATGCGCGCGCTATCGATCAAGGGCAGGTCTGCGTAGTCGGCCGCTTGGATTTAGTCACAGCCGTGTTCTTGGCCAATGAGAAGTACGGATCACAGGTCGGCGCAGACGTCGCGGTACGCACCTCGACGACACCGGACGACGCCGGCTCGCCGCTGCCAAACAGCGCACTGACCCGGTAGCGATAAGCACTGTTCGGACTCAGGCTGCCATCCACAAAACTCGTGCGGGACGCCGGGAGTGTCGCGACGTCGGACTCTGTCACGCCATCTGCAGTCCGCGCCACGCGGTAGGCCGAGGCCCCTGCCATCGGCGTCCACACCAGCGCCACCTGGCTGGCGCTGCGATCCACCACCTGCAGCGCCGGCACACTGGCGGCAGGGATTACGTCTTCCACCCGCTCAACCCGAGCCGCCAGCTTCTCGACCATCCGCCACACCGCCGCAATCTGCGCACCGCCCTTCTGCGCATAACGACCAGCACTGCTGTCATAGAGGAAATCGTTGTAGCCCCACCAATCCCAACAGCCCATGGGATTCGTCGGTACGGACAATGAGACCGACGTGGTGATCGTGGCGCGCGCCTGCGGATACAGCACCACGATGCGGTTCTTGTCCGCCCATTCATTGAAGCCGGCCCCAGCCGCAAACTGAGTACCGATCGAACCCGCATCCTGCATGCAGCCGTGGAAGGCGATGTGCAGGCGGCAGGGCTCGCCGGCCTTGCAGGCCTGCGGCACATAGACATAACCGGTGTCACCCATCGCCAGGCGGATCGGCATCACCGATTCTCCTTGGCGGTCCTTGGTGAAGGGCTTCTGCTCAAAGGGCTCGAGGCGGCTGCCCAACTGAGCCGTCGCCACGCGTTGCAGCGGGCCATAGAAGAGTTGCAGCGCCGCACCAGCGGCGTCGTAGAGCCCACCTGCAACCGGCTTGTCGGCGCAGGCGTTGATGAACTTGCCACCGGTTTGTGCGCAGGGATTACAGGATCCGCTCGACGCATCGGCACAGGCGGCGGATATCTGCGCATGTCCGGCGTTGAGATCGTCTTTGTAGAAAACCTGGCTGACCGGCGTAAAACCGCCATACCAATCACGCAGCGCATCGTTGGCCGGCTTCTTGACGATGCCGTCGTTGTAGCCGTGGAACAGCCAAACTGTCTGCCCGGCCAAACCGTCCACCGGGTCGATCAGACCTCGAGCCGACCAGGCACGGGCCGCCGCCTGCATCTGCGCCAAGCTGTCGGCAGTGATCGGAGTCACCCCGTAGTCCGGATCGCCCTGCATACAGCGCCGGATCGCCCGGCTCACGCCCGCTCCGCCCAACGCATCCTGCAGCGCACAGAAATACGGCCCCCCGGCCGTCGCCGCCACACCCTTCACCGCGGCGGAATGGGCGACGCCCATCTGTACCGCCATGAACGCACCGGACGAGATTCCTGAGACAGTGGTTTGCTTGAGATCGATATTCAATTCGGGCAGGTCTGCGGCCTGCACTGCGGGCACGACAACCAGCAGGGCAGCCAGACGCAGCACCGCGAACGGCGACAGGGAAACAGCACGCATGGGCAAATCCTCGCAATGACAGATGGAATCCATCTAACGTAGACGTCAATGTTGCAAAGCACAATGACAGAAATGAATATTCGGCTATCGCGCCCGGCTGGCCGGCAGCGATCAATCCCGCTACCCTCACGGCTTCACCCGTTTGCCTGGAGCACCCCATGACCGAACCGCTGCTCATCGCCAAGACCAAGGACAAGGAAATCCACCTGCTGCCCCAGCTGGCCAACCGCCACGGCCTGATCACCGGCGCCACCGGCACCGGCAAGACCGTCACGCTGCAGAAGATGGCCGAATCCTTCGCCCGCATCGGCGTGCCGGTCTTCATGGCCGATGTAAAGGGCGACCTGTCGGGCATCGGCGCCGCCGGCGTGGAATCCCCCAAACTCAAGGAGCGCCTGGCCGCCATCGGCATCGACGAATTCACACCGCGCGCCAACACCGCGGTGTTCTGGGACGTCTTCGGCGAGGCCGGCCACCCGGTGCGGGCCACCATCTCCGACATGGGCCCGCTGCTGCTGGCGCGCCTGCTCAACCTCAACGACACCCAGACCGGCGTGCTGCAGCTGGTCTTCAAGATCGCCGACGACCAGGGCCTGCTGATCATCGACCTGAAGGACCTGCGCGCCACCATTCAGTACGTCGGCGACAATGCCAAGGACTTCACCACCCAGTACGGCAACATCTCGGCGGCCTCGATCGGCGCCATCCAGCGCGGCCTGCTGACGATCGAAACCCAGGGCGGCGACAAGTTCTTCGGCGAGCCGATGCTCGACATCGCCGACCTGATCCAGACCGACGCCGACGGCCGCGGCGTGATCAACGTCCTCGCCGCCGACAAGCTCTACAACTCGCCCAAGCTGTACTCCACCTTCCTGTTGTGGCTGCTCGCCGAGCTGTTCGAACAACTGCCGGAAGTCGGCGACGTGGACAAGCCCAAGCTGGTGTTCTTCTTCGACGAAGCCCACCTGCTCTTCAACGAGGCGCCCAAGGCACTGCTGGAGAAGATCGAACAGGTGGTGCGCCTGATCCGCTCGAAGGGCGTCGGCGTCTATTTCGTGACCCAGAACCCGCTCGACGTGCCCGAGTCCGTCCTCGGCCAGCTCGGCAACCGGGTCCAGCACGCACTGCGGGCCTTCACGCCGAAAGACCAGAAGGCCGTCAAGACCGCCGCCGAAACGATGCGCGCCAACCCGGAATTCGACGCCGCGACGGCCATCATGGAACTGGGCGTCGGCGAGGCGCTGATCTCCTTCCTCGACGAGAAAGGCCGCCCGGCCATCGTCGAGCGTGGCTTCATCGTCGCCCCCGAATCGCGCCTCGGCCCTCTGACGCCGGCCGAGCGCAAGGCCGCCATCGAGGGCTCGGTGATCTACGGGCACTACGAACAAATGGTGGACCGGGAGTCGGCCTTCGAGAAACTGACCGGCGCGGCCGCTGGCACCAACGGCGCCCCGGCGGCAAACGGCACCGCAACCCGCGGCGCACCCGCGCCGGCGCAGGAGGAAAGCAGCGGCGGCGGCCTCTTCGGCGGCCTCAGCGATATCCTCTTCGGCAGCACCGGACCGCGTGGCGGGCGTCACCCCGGCCTGGCGGAAACCGCCGCCCGCAGCGTGGCGCGCACCGTCGGCTCGACCATCGGACGGGAAATCGTGCGCGGCGTGCTGGGCTCCATCCTCGGCGGCAACAGCGGCCGCCGACGCTAAGCAGTCCGCGCAGGCGTGGGCGCCGTCAGTGCCCCACGCCAGTCACAAACAGCAACGCCGCCACACAGCGGCGCCCGGGCCTTACCAGACGCCCAGCGCCTCCAGCTGCTTGGTCGCGGCCTCACTCCAGCCCCGATTGGCCGCCGGGCTGGCCGGGCTGGGGTGCAGCACGCGGCCGAACTGCAAGGGCAAGCCGGCCAGCGCTTCACGGGCGCGCAGCTCGGCCCACGCGCCGACCCCGATCACCCATTCCGGCTGCAAAGCCTCCACTACCTGGCGCAGATGCACGTCGCAGGCCGCCAGCAGCGGCCCCTGCTCGGCCGCCGGCAGCTTGTCCGGCGTGACATTGCGGCCACCGTCGAAGAAGGCCAGCGGGCAGTAGTTGGCGACGAAATGCTCGGCAAAGAAGGCTTCTGCGGTGCCGAAGCGCTCGGCGAACAAGCCCCACAGGCGCCGCCCGCTGACCTCCGAACGGGCACAGCCGAAGCCCTCGATGGGGCGCTTGGAGTTTTCTTCGGCCGGTTTCACGACCTCCGCCTCGATGCCCATCCAGTCGCGCACCGCGGCGATCTCGCCGAAGGGCACGCCGGTCTGCACCATGCCGAACGGACCGGGGTTCATACCGACGAAGACCACCTTCTTGCGGCCCTGGCCGAAACGCTGCAGGTACACCGCATTGGGCGCCCACGCGTAGCTGAGCGGGTTATAGACGTGGGACACGGGCGCCGCAAAGCGCATCGGGTCGAGGATGTCGCACAGCGTGCGGGCAGCAGATTCGAGAGGCGTCATAGCAGGAACAAGAGGGTCAGGCGGTCGCGACCTGCGCTTCGCGCCACGGCGCGACCTTGAACAACAGCAACATGCCGGGCACCGCCAGCACGCCGCACAGCATGAAGAAATCGAACCAGCCCAGGCTTTCCACCAGCCAGCCGGCAGACGCGTTGATGAAGGTCCGCGGCACCGCCATCAGGCTGGTAAACAAGGCCAGCTGGGTCGCCGTGTAGGCCGGATGGGTGGTGCGCGCCATGTAGGCCACGAAGGCCGTCGTGCCGAGCCCGACCGCCAGCGCCTCCAGGCCGATGACCACCGCCAGCACGCCCAGGCGGCCAGCGTCGGCCTCGGCCGGGCCGAGCCAGGCCAGCCACGCGAAACCGTAGATCGCCAGCCACTGGACGAAGCCGAACACCCACAGGGCGCGGTTGATCCCCAGCTTGACCATCCACAGCCCACCCAGCAGGCCACCGATCACGCTCGGCCACAGGCCGGCATTCTTCGCCACCAGGCCGATCTCGGTCTTCGAGAAGCCCATGTCCAGGTAGAAGGGCGTCGCCAGCGCGGTGCACAGGGAGTCGCCAAGCTTGTAGAGGAAGATGAAGGCCAGCACCACCAGCGCGGAACGCACGCCGTGGCGGCCGAAGAACTCCCGGAAGGGCTCCACCACCGCGTCCCGCAGCGTGCGCGGCGCCCTGCTCACCGCCGCCGGCTCCTTCACCAGCAGCGTCATCGCCAGGCCCGGTGCCATGAACAACGCCGTCACCAGAAAGACCTCGGCCCACGGCAGGTGATCCGCCAGCACCAGCGACAGCGAGCCCGGCACCAGACCGGCCAGCTTGTAGGCATTGACGTGGATTGCATTACCGATGCCCAGCTCGATCTCCGGCAGCAGCTCGCGCCGGTAGGCATCCAGCACGATGTCCTGGGTCGCCGACAGGAAGGCGATCAGCGCCGTCAGCCCGATCACCAGACCGAGGTTGGCCGTCGGCGACTGACTGCCCAGCCAGGCAATGGCCGCCAGCAGCAACACCTGGGTCGTCGCCATCCAGCCCCGCCGGCGGCCGAGCAGCGGCAACGCATAGCGGTCGAGGAAAGGCGACCAGACGAACTTCCAGGTGTAGGGAAACTGGATCAGCGCGAAGGCGCCGATGGCTTTCAGCGACAGCCCCTCGGTCTTCAGCCAGGCCGGGATGAGGTTGAGCAACAGGTACAGCGGCAGCCCGGAAGAAAAGCCGGTCAGCACACAGATCAGCATGCGGCGGTTGGCGAGGGCACGCCAGGGGGATTCGGTCATGGGAAACACGGCTCGGAACGAGCTGCGAATGATAACAATCGGTTACTTGCTTCCGTTGATGTGGCGCCGAAAAATGCAGCCATGCAAGACAGAAGAACAACAGGAGGCAGCATGCATCAGGTCAGCGTCGTGTTGCGGGCCGACCGGGAATACGAATTCACCGTGCACGCCGACGAAATCGCCGGGCTAACCGGCGAAGCGGCGCGGGCCTGGCTGCTGGCGGAGTTCGAAGCGCTGGAATGCACGCCCAGCAACCCGATGGGCAAGGTGCTGATCCTCGACGTGATCCTCAACGTCGCCAAGTACGCCGGGGAGGCACGCTTTGCACAGGGGGGCGACTGGGCACGGCGCTTCGCGGCCTGCGTCGGCGTGGCCCTCGACCGGCCGGCGGTGCGCGTGGATGTGCCGGCCTTCGTGGTCGGCTGAGGCCCTCGCCCGAGCGTCCTAGCTTCCCGTCGCCGCGACGGCTTCGGGGGCGGCACACACTTCGGCGCGATTGCGCCCATCCCGCTTGGCCTGATAGAGATTGGCATCGGCGTTGCGGAACAGCATGGCCAGGCGGCCTTCCGCCCGCTCCACGTAGGCGCCGCCCACCGACAGCGTCACGATGCCCCACTCCGCATTGAGCGCATGGGGGATCGCCAGCTGCCGCACGGCCTCGAGCAGCTGCTCGGCGACAATCAGGTAATCCGTCTCGGCGCAACGGGGCAGCAGCACCGCAAATTCCTCCCCACCGTAGCGAGCGACGAAGGCATCCCGGCTCAACTCATTGGCGATGGTGCGTTCGACGACGCCAGCCATCGCAGCGGCAATAGCCCGCAGGCAATCATCACCGGCCTGGTGACCGTAGTGGTCGTTGTAGCGCTTGAAGTTGTCCACGTCGATCAGCAGCAGGCCGAAGGGCGCGCCGCACAGCTGGGCCTCGTCCCACTGGTGGTCGAGCCGCAGATCCATGTAGCGGCGGTTGTAGATGCCGGTCAGACCGTCCTGGTGGGCCAGGGCCTCCAGTTTGTGGTTGGCCTCGAAGAGTTGCTTGCGCAGGCCGGCGATGCGCGCCATGGCCTTCATCTTGGCCTGCAGCACCGTCTCGGGCACCGCCTTGGCGATGAAATCGTCACCGCCGGCCTCGATTGCCGTGACCAGGTTCTCCGGCGTGTCGGACGCGGTGAGGAAGATGATCGGCGTCCACGCCCAGTCCTGCTTGGCCTCCAGCGCACGGATCCGCTCGGCCGCCACAAAGCCGTTCATCACCGGCATTTCCACGTCCATCAGCACCAGGTCCGGCGGACAGCAGCAGAAACGCTCGACCCCCTGCTCGCCGTTCTCGGCCTGCGTCACCTCGTGACCAAGAAGGGTCAGGCGGGCAGCCATCACGGCAGACACCGCGCGCGAATCATCCACCAGCAGAATCCGCATCGTGCACTCTTTCGATTTTTTTATATCGAAAGTAATAGTAGCGCAGTCCACGGGAGAAATCGGCCTTCCCGCACACCGCGTAACAAGCTGATCCGGAACTTGGGACAGATCAAGGTTTTGCGCCCCGGCCCGAACGACACTGCCGTCATGGACATCGCCCCCGACACTTCCCGCGCCACCCCGGCCGCCGCGCCGCCGGGGGATCTGGCGATCTGGTTCTTCATCCTCGCCGAGCTGCTCGCCTTCGGCGTGTTCTTCGCCGCCTACGCCTTCGGCCGCGCGCACAACGTCGAGCTGTTCAACGAGATGCAGAAAACGCTGAACCGCGAAGCCGGGGCCGTCAACACCGTGCTGCTGATCACCGCCAGCTGGTGCGTGGCGCGCGCCGTCGAGGCGGTCGGGCGCAGCCGTTCGGCCACCGGGGCGCGCTGGCTGCTGGCCGGCATCGCCTGCGGCGGCGGCTTCCTGGTGGTGAAGGGTTTCGAGTACGCCGACAAGTTCAGCGCCGGCATCAACCTGTCCACCAACACCTTCTACATGTTCTACCTGTCGCTGACCTTCTTCCACTTCATGCACGTGATCCTCGGCCTGGTGATCCTCGTCGCGCTGTGGGTGAAGACCCGCCAGGGCGCCTACGGCCCGGCCGACATGAACGGAATCGAGAGCGGCGCAGCCTACTGGCACATGGTGGATCTGGTGTGGATCGTCCTCTTCCCCCTGGTCTATGTGATGCGATGAACACCCGTCACCTCAACACCGTCTGGGTCGTGCTGATGCTCGCCACGCTGGCGACGCTGGGTATCGGCGAGTTCGGCGCCCGCTTCGGGCTCACCGGCCCGCTGGCGATGGCTGCACTGCTGGCCATCTGCTTCGTCAAGGGCCGCCTCGTGGCGCTCGACTTCATGGGTCTGCGCGGGGTCAAATTCTTCTGGCGCAGCCTGCTGCTCGGCTGGCTGCTGCTCGTCTCGGCGCTGATCGCCATCGCCTACTGGATCGCCCTCAAATGAACGCACCGCTGCCCACCGAAATCCCCTTCTACGAAGCCGCCGGCAACGAGATCACGGTCTTCGAGCAAGCCTGGAAGAACCGCCTGCCGCTGCTCATCAAGGGCCCTACCGGCGTCGGCAAGACCCGCTTCGTGGCCCACATGGCCGCCCGCCTGGGCCTGCCGCTGTACACCGTGGCCTGCCACGACGACCTCACCGCCGCCGACCTGGTCGGCCGCCACCTGCTCGGCGACGGGCAGACGGTGTGGTGCGACGGCCCGCTGACCCGCGCGGTGCGCGAGGGCGGCATCTGCTACCTGGACGAAGTGGTGGAAGCCCGCCGCGACACCACGGTGGTGATCCACCCGCTGGCCGACGACCGCCGCACGCTGCCCATCGAGCGTACCGGCGAAGTGCTGCACGCGCCGGAGCGCTTCATGCTGGTGATGTCCTACAACCCGGGCTACCAGAACTTCCTCAAGGGCCTCAAGCCGTCCACCCGCCAGCGTTTCGTCAGCCTGCGCTTCGACTTCCCGGCGGCCAGCCGCGAGGAGACCATCCTCATCGGCGAGACCGCCTGCGACCCGCTGCTGGCCCGCCAGCTCGTCTCCATCGCCCAGCGCCTGCGCAGCCTGAAGGACGTGGACCTGGAAGAAGTGGTATCGACGCGCCTGCTGGTCTACGCCGCCAAGCTGGTCAAGGTCGGCCTCGACCCGGTGGACGCCTGCCGCTCGGCGCTGGTGGAAAGCCTCACCGACGACGAGGACGTGGCGGACGCGCTGCTGGAAGTGGTGAAGGCGACCTTCGGACGCTGAGCCCCCGCTCGCGGGCTCGCCGTGACGGTGGACGAGCACGCAAAAATACTTCGCCTTCGACGCGCCGGCCGCGGCACGCCGGCTAGCCCTTCTCCGGCGGCCAGGCGGGAATCCGCCAGCCCCGGCCGACAGCCAGCAGACGCAGGCCGGTGATGATGCAGATGCCGGTCAGCGTGGACAGCTGCGGCGCCACGTCCAGCGCATGCAGGCCGAGGAACAGGCCGCAGCCGATGAAGGCGCACAGCGTGTACGGCCGGTGGTCGTGGAAGACCTTGGGAATCTCGTTGCACAGCACGTCGCGCAGCACCCCGCCGAACACCGCGGTGATGGCCCCCATCAGCACCGCGACAATGCCCGGCATGCCCGCCGCCAGCGCCACCGACGCGCCGGAAATGGCGAACAGGCCCAGCCCGCAGGCATCGGCGGCCTCCATCAGGGTGTCGGTCAGCTGCAAGCGCCGGGCGCGCAGCAGCAGCGGCGTGATCAGCGTCATCCCCAGCACCAGCCACACGTATTCCTGATGCTGCACCCAGAACAGCGGGCGGCGGTCGAGCAGGATGTCGCGCAGCGTGCCGCCGCCGAAGGCGCTGACGAAGGTCACCGAGAACACGCCGATGACGTCCATGCGCTTGCGCGTGGCCTCGATGAGGCCCGACAGCGCAAAGGCGATGGTCGCGGCGATTTCGATGGCGGTAAGGAGGAGTTCGATCTTCATGGTGGAAACGGGGCGTCTGTACCGGCCCCCTGAAAAGCGCGGAGGGCGGCCGCAGCCGCCCTCCAATCTAGACCGTTTTACACGGCCGGCGTATTACAGCAGCGGCGCCAGCCACTTGCGGGCTTCGTCCACCGTCATGCCGGTGCGCGCGGCCCAGTCGGCCAGCTGGTCCTGGCCGATCTTGCTGACTGCGAAGTAGTGGCTGTCCGGGTGGGCGAAGTAGAAGCCACTGACCGCCGCTGCCGGCGTCATCGCGAAGCTCTCGGTGAGCCCCATGCCGGTGTTGGCCGGGGCGTCGAGCAGCGTGAACAGGTCGCCCTTGACGGTGTGGTCCGGGCAGGCCGGGTAGCCCGGCGCCGGACGGATGCCGCGGTAGGCTTCCTTGATCAGCTCGTCGCAGCTCAGCGTCTCGGCCGGCGCGTAGGCCCACAGCTCCTTGCGCACCTTGGCGTGCAGCCATTCAGCGGCGGCTTCGGCGAAGCGGTCGGCCAGCGCCTTCAGCATGATCGCGTGGTAGTCGTCGTGGGTGCGCTCGTAGGCGGCCAGGCGGCCCTCGATGCCGAGGCCGGCGGTCACCGCGAAGGCTCCCACGTAGTCGGCCACGCCGCTGTCCTTGCCGGCCACGAAGTCGGCCAGGCAGTAGTTCGGCTTGCCGGCCGGGCGCTCGTGCTGCTGGCGCAGGCCGCGCCACGTCATCTGCACCTGGCTGCGGGATTCGTCGGCGTAGATCTCGATGTCGTCGCCCACCGCATTGGCGGGGAACAGGCCGACCACCGCGCGGGCCTTGACCCACGGGTTGGTGTCCTGCTCGGCGACCATGCGGGCCAGCATCACCTCGGCGTCGGACTTCAGCTCGCGGGCGGTCTCGCCGACGATGTCGTCGTGGAGGATCTTCGGGTAGCTGCCGGCCAGGTCCCAGGTCTGGAAGAACGGGCCCCAGTCGATGTAATCCACCAGCTCGGCCAGGTCGATGTCGAAGGCCTGCACGCCCAGCTGGGCCGGCGCCGGCGGCACGTAGGCCGCATCGCCGTTCCACTTGAACGCATTGGCGCGGGCCTCGGCCAGCGTGACCATCGCGACGCCCTTCTTGCCGGCGTGCTGGGCGCGGATCTTCTCGTAGTCGGCGGCCACCTCGGCGGCGTAACCGGCGCTCTGCGCCTCGGACAGCAGGCTGGTGACCACGCCGACAGCGCGGGAGGCGTCCGGCACGTAGATCACCGGCTGGTCGTAGTGCGGGGCGATCTTGATCGCCGTGTGGGCGCGGCTGGTGGTGGCGCCGCCGATCAGCAGCGGCACGTCGAAGCCCTGGCGCTTCATCTCGGACGCCACGTGACTCATCTCTTCCAGCGACGGCGTGATCAGGCCGGACAGGCCGATAGCCTGGGCGCCGTGCTCCTTCGCCGCGGCGAGGATCTTGTCGCAGGGCACCATCACGCCCAGGTCGACGATGTCGTAGCCGTTGCAGCCGAGCACCACGCCGACGATGTTCTTGCCGATGTCGTGCACGTCGCCCTTCACGGTGGCGATGACGATCTTGCCCTTACTGCGGGCGCCGGTACGGGCCTTTTCCTCTTCGATGTAGGGGATCAGGTGGGCCACCGCCTGCTTCATCACGCGGGCCGACTTGACCACCTGGGGCAGGAACATCTTGCCGGCTCCGAACAGGTCGCCGACCACGTTCATGCCGACCATCAACGGGCCTTCGATCACTGCGAGGGGCGGCTTACCTTCGGCAGCCAGCTTGGCGCGCACTTCCTCGGTATCGGCAACGACGAAGTCGGTGATGCCCTTCACCAGCGCATGGGACAGGCGCGCCTCGACAGGCTGCTCGCGCCACGACAGGTCGGGGCCGGAATCCTTGGCCTTGCCTTCCTTGACGGTCTGCGCGAACTCAACCAGCGCCTCGCCGGCGCCCGGATGGCGATTGAGCACCACGTCCTCGACCTTGGCGCGCAGCTCCGCCTCCAGATCGTCGTAGACGCCGAGCATGCCGGCATTGACGATGCCCATGCTCATGCCGGCCTTGATGGCGTGGTACAGGAACACCGTATGGATCGCCTCGCGCACCGGGTCGTTGCCGCGGAAGCTGAAGCTCACGTTGGAAACGCCACCGCTGATCTTGGCGTAGGGCAGATGCTCCCGGATCCACGCCACGGCCTGGATGAAGTCCACCGCGTAGTTGTCGTGCTCCTCGATGCCGGTGGCGATGGCAAAGATGTTCGGGTCGAAGATGATGTCTTCCGGCGGGAAACCAATGCCGGTCAGCAGTTCGTAGGCCTTGGCGCAGATCTCGGTCTTGCGGGCGAAGGTGTCGGCCTGGCCCTTCTCGTCAAAGGCCATCACGATCACCGCCGCGCCGTACTGGCGGCACAGGCGCGCCTGGCGCAGGAACTCGGCCTCGCCCTCCTTCATGGAGATGGAGTTGACCACGCCCTTGCCCTGGATGCACTTCAGGCCGGCCTCGATGACGCTCCACTTGGAGGAGTCGAGCATGATCGGCACGCGGGAGATGTCCGGCTCGGAGGCGATCAGCTTGAGGAACTTCTCCATCGCGGCCAGCGAATCGAGCATGGCCTCGTCCATGTTGATGTCGATGACCTGGGCGCCGTTTTCAACCTGCTGGCGGGCCACCGCCAGCGCGTCGTCGAAGCGACCTTCGAGAATCATGCGGGCGAAGGCGCGGGAGCCGGTGACGTTGGTGCGCTCGCCGACGTTCACGAACAGCGATTCCGGACCGACGTTGAAGGGCTCCAGGCCCGACAGGCGCAGCTTCTTCTCGATGTGCGGGATGCTGCGCGGGGTGACCAGCGCGACCGCCTCGGCAATCGCCTTGATGTGCGCCGGCGAGGTGCCGCAGCAGCCGCCGACGATGTTCACCAGGCCGGAGCGGGCCCATTCGACGATCTCGGAGGCCAACTGCTCCGGCGTCTCGTCGTAGCCGGTGGGCGACAGCGGATTGGGCAGGCCGGCGTTGGGGTGGGCGGAGACGAAGGTGTCGCAGACAGTGGACAGTTCATCCACGTACTGGCGCAGCTCCTTGGCGCCCAGCGCGCAGTTGAGGCCGAAGCTGATCGGCTGGGCGTGGCTGAGAGAGTTCCAGAAGGCCTCGGCGGTCTGACCGGACAGGGTGCGACCAGAGGCGTCGGTGATGGTGCCGGAGATCATCACCGGCACACGCTGCTTGATGTCGGCGAACAGCTTCTCGACGGCGAACACCGCCGCCTTGGCGTTGAGCGTATCGAAGATAGTCTCGATCAGCAGGATGTCGGCGCCGCCCTCGAGCAGGCCCTTGGCCGAGTCGTAGTAGTCATCGACCAGCGCATCGAAGCTGATGTTGCGGAAGCCCGGATCGTTCACGTCCGGCGAGATCGACAGGGTGCGCGACGTGGGGCCGACCACGCCGGCGCAGAAGCGCGGCTTGGCCGGGTTGGCGGCGGTGAATTCGTCACACAGCTCACGCACCAGGCGGGCGCCCTCCACGTTCAGCTCGTAGGCCACGTCGCCCAGCCCGTACTCGGCCTGGGACACGCGGGTGGCGTTGAAGGTGCAGGTCTCGATGATGTCCGCGCCGGCCTCCAGGTAGGCCCGGTGGATGCCGCCGACCACGTCCGGGCGGGTCAGCACCAGCAGGTCGTTATTGCCCTTCAGGTCCTTGGGATGATCGGCGAAGCGCTGGCCGCGGTAGTCGGCCTCACCGAGCTTGTGCTGCTGGATCATCGTGCCCATCGCCCCGTCGAGGATCAGGATGCGATGGGTCAGGGCGGACTGGAGTTCGGCGGTGCGGTCGGCTTGCATGGATCTACCTCGGTACGGATTTGTCAGCCGGGAGGGACGCGCGCTGCAGCGGCACAAAAGCGAACAGCGCGGCAAACCCGGCTGGAAGGTTTGCGAGCGCCGTTGATGATTGCCGAGCCTGGCCCACGGGTTTCGCAGGTCGCAACGCTCCTCGGCAAGGGGCGGATTTTACGGGGTTTTCAGTCCATCTGCCAAGATCGGGCAGCGTTCAGGCGTCGACCGCGGCGAGCAATTCGCGGGCGTCATCCCGCCACCAGCCGAGAGCCGCGTAGAAGCCTTCCCACACGCAGCCGTTGCAGCCACGTCCGCAGCAGGTGGTCGGCGCTGGTGGCGGATTGCGATGTGCCAGCCCGGCCGCGTCCAGCAGGCCACGGATAGCGGCAATCTGCGCCTCGGCCTCGGCAAGGTCGGCGGGACGAGAGGTGAAGGGATCGACAAACGCAGTCATGGCGGCAGCTCCAGCAGCGGGGGCCGCGACGATAACACGGCCCAATGCAGGGATGCAGCGGACACTTTTGAACGCTCGGCCTAATGCGACGGGAGGATAATGACGTCATGTCCGCCCCACTCCCGCCCTGGCTCGAAGCCTTCCGCGCCCAGCTCGGCGCAGAGCTCGTCGAAACCCATATCTCCTGGCTGCTGCTGGCCGACGGCTTCGCATGGAAGCTGAAGAAGCCGATCACCCTGCCCTTCCTCGACTACGGTTCCGCGGCGCGCCGGCACTTCTTCTGCCAGGAGGAGCTGCGCCTCAACCGACGCTTCGCGCCCGAGCTCTACCTGGGCCTGGAGGCGGTCGGTGACAGCGGGGAATGGGCGGTCAAGATGCGCCGCTTCGCCGAGAGCCAGCGCCTCGACCACGTCTGTGCCCGCGGCGCGCTGACGCCGACGCACCTGTCGGCCCTCGCCCGCGTCGTGCATGCCTTCCACCGCGCCGCAGCAACGGCCCCCGCCGCCAGCCGCTTCGGCGAACCGGAGCAGATCCGCACGCCGGCCATCGACAACTTCACCGCCATCCGCGGCTTGCGGCCGGATGCGGCGCCACGCCTCGAGCGCCTGGAAGCGTGGACCGAGGCCGAGTTTGCGCGCATCGCCCCACGGATGGCGGCCCGCAAGGCCGCCGGCGGCATCCGCGAATGCCATGGCGACCTGCACCTGGGCAACCTGGTGCTGCTGCACGGCGAGGTGATCCCTTTCGACTGCATCGAATTCAATGACGACTTCCGCTGGATCGACGTGGCCTCCGAGCTGGCCTTCACCTATGTGGACCTGCTCGACCACCGCCGGCCCGACCTGGCCGTCTGGCTGCTCAATGAATGGCTGACCGAGTCCGGCGATTTCGACGCCGTGCCGGTGCTGCGCTTCTACGCGGTGTACAAGGCAATGGTCCGCGCCAAGGTGGCCGCTTTCGCCGGCCAGCCGGACACCACCGATGACTACCTGGCCCAGGCCGCACGCCTGACTGCACCTACGCGTCCGCGACTGGTGATCACCCACGGCCTGTCCGGCTCCGGAAAGAGCAGCCTCAGCGCCGAGTTGCTGCGCGCCGACCCCCACGCCGCCACGCTGCGCCTGCGCTCCGACGTGGAACGCAAGCGCCTGTACGGACTACCGCCGCTGGCCAGCAGCCGTTCCTGCGTGGCCGGCGGCATCTATACACCGGAAGCGACCCGCCGCACCTATGCGCGCCTGACCGAAGTGGCCGGCCAAATACTGGATGCCGGCTGGTCGGTAATCGTCGACGCGGCCTTCCTCCAGCGTGACGAGCGCAGATCCTTCGCCGAACTGGCCCAGCGGCATGGCGCCGATTTCGCGATTCTCGCCTGCACGGCGCCGCTTGACGAGCTGCGCAGCCGCTTGCGGGCCCGTCGCAACGACCCTTCCGAAGCCACCGTCGAAGTGCTCGAACGGCAGCTGGAGTGGATCGAGGAACTGGATACGGACGAACAGGCCCACGTCATCCCGCCGCCTCAGCGCAGGGAGCCGACGTAACGCTCGGTCGGGTGGGTGGAGTTGGGGCGCGATGAGCGCAGCCGCTCGAGGAGACCCCGGGCCACCCGATCATTGGCCGCGTCGCCATCGACCGATCTCTCTTCCAGCTCCATGGCGGCTGTCAGCCGCTCAGCCAGGTCGGTCAATTCGGCATTGCCGGCCTCCCCGGCCAGGCGCACGATCTCCCGCGCGTAGTCCTTGTTCACCCGCATGTATTCCACATCGGTGATACGGTTGCTGACCCTGCGCATCAGCAGGTGGATGCGGCCCATCAGGCCGTAAATGACGGTATCGGACTCCATAGCGATTCCTTTCCGGTTCCGTTGAAAATCAGTTGATCAGGCGTGGCTGATGGTTTCACCATGCTCGACGAGGTCGAGGCCTTCCGCCTCGGTACGCTCGTCCACCCGCAGGCCCACCAGGCGGTCGATGAGCTGCAGCACGCAAAAGGTGGCACCGCCGCTATAAACCAGGGTGGCGGCAATGCCCGCCAGCTGGGCCAGCAGGTTGCCCCGCACACCGCCGATGGCCGGTGAGGCCAGCCAGCCGGTCAGCAACGCACCGAGAATGCCGCCGACCCCGTGGATGCCGAAGGCGTCCAGCGCATCGTCGTAGCCGAGCATGCGTTTCAGCGCGGTGGCACCCAGGTAGCAGCCGACACCGGCAACGAAGCCGATCAGCAGCGCCGCCTGCGGCGTGACATAGCCGGAGGCCGGCGTCACCGCGACCAGCCCGCCGACTGCACCGGACACCAAGCCGAGGGCACTCGGCCGGCCGCGCATCAGCCACTCGGCGCCCATCCAGGACACCGCAGCAGTCGCCGCCGCCAGCTGGGTGACCAGCATCGCCATGCCAGCCCGGCTGTCCGCAGCCAGCGCCGAACCGGCGTTGAAGCCGAACCAGCCGACCCACAGCAAGGCCGCGCCAGTCAGCGTCAGGGCCAGGTTGTAGGGCGTCATGGCCTGCCGGCCGAAACCGTCCCGCGGCCCCAGCACCAGTGCACAGACAAGGCCGGCCACGCCCGCGTTGATGTGCACCACGGTGCCGCCGGCGTAATCGAGCGCCCCCAGCTTCGCCAGCCAGCCGCCCGGCTCCCACACCCAGTGGGCCACCGGCGCATACACCAGCACCGACCACAGGGCAGCGAACAACAGAACTGCCGAGAACTTCATGCGCTCAGCAAAGGCACCCGGCACCAGCGCAGTGGTGATGATCGCGAAGCTGAGCTGGAACATCGCGAACACGGATTCGGGGATGCCCGCGCCATCGATGCCAGCCTGGCCATCCAGTTGCAGGCCGTCGAGGAACAGCCGGTCGAGCCCGCCCAGCCAGGCCGAACCGGGGCGCAGGGCCAGACTGTAGCCGACGAGGCTCCAGGTCAGCGTCACCACCCCAGCGATCGCCACGCTCTGGCTCATGGTGGACAGCACGTTGCGGCGCCGGACCATGCCGCCGTAGAACAGCGCGACGCCGGGCAGCGTCATCAGCAGCACGAGGGCACTGGCGGTCAGCATCCAGGCGGTGTTGCCGCCATCCGGGTGGGCCGGAGCAGCAGCCAGCGCGACATCGGAAAACAGTGACCAGAGAAATGGCACCGCAGCAAGGCGGGCCAGAACAGGCAAGGCAGGACTCTTCGGCATGAGCACTTTCGGCAGACGGACCGCGCACGGGGCGGCATATGTGCACATGCAGCAAATCCTGTGCCGGGCCGGATCGGCCGGAAAGCCCGTGTTTTCGCTCGTCTTGCGCCCCTGGATGGCTCACTCATCCGACATGGAGCACCGGCCTGGTGCAAGCCGCTGGCATCGGATCGTCGCCACCCCGGAATGGGCACCCCAAATGGACAAAGCCCGGCCGGAGCCGGGCTTTATCCATCAGTACATCAGGAAGCGAAGGATCAGGCCGCCTTGGCCTTCTCGCTGCCGCCGACGAAGAAGCTGAGGATGTACATCAGCAGGCCGATCAGGAAGATCACGCCGGTACCTTCACGCAGCCAGTAGAAGATCGAGATCTGATCCTGGGCTGCCATGAAGGGGATCGGGGTGCTGCTGTAGCGCTGCAGCCACACCTGCAGGATGCCCGCGGCGGTCAGGAACAGGGTGATGAACACCATCGCGATGGTCATCAACCAGAACGACCACATCTCCAGCACCTGGGAACGCTCGCTGTTGGCGGCACGGCCGCGCAGGATCGGCATCGCGTAACTGATGATGGTGATCACCACCATCGCGTAGGCGCCGTAGAAGGCCATGTGACCGTGAGCCGCGGTGATCTGCGTGCCGTGGGTGTAGTAGTTCACCGGAGCCAGGGTGTGCAGGAAGCCCCACACGCCGGCGCCGAGGAAGGACATCACGCCGGTGCCCAGGGCCCACAGGGTGGCGGCCTTGTTGGGGTGCTCGCGGCGGCGGCGGTTCACCATGTTGAAGGCGAAGACGGTCATCGCGAAGAACGGGATCGGCTCGAGCGCGGAGAACACGGAACCCCACCACTGCCAGTATTCCGGCGTACCGATCCAGAAGTAGTGGTGACCCGTACCGATGATGCCGGTGATCAGGGTCAGGGTGATGATCACGTACAGCCACTTCTCGATCACTTCGCGGTCGACACCGGTCACCTTGATCAGCACGAAGGCCAGCAGGGAGCCGAGGATCAGTTCCCAGACGCCTTCGACCCAAAGGTGCACGACCCACCACCAGAAGTACTTGTCGAGCACCAAGTTGGACGGGTTGTAGAAGGAGAACAGGAAGAACACCGCCAGGCCCCACAGCCCCATCATCAGCACCAGGCTGATCGAGGTCTTGCGGCCCTTCAACATGGTCATCGTGAGGTTGAACAGGAACACCAGGGCCACGACAACAATGCCGACTTTGGTAATCAACGGTTGTTCAAGGAACTCCCGCCCCATCGTCTCGAGGATGTCGTTACCCGTCAGGTGCGCCAGCGTGGCGTACGGCACCAGCAGATAGCCCAGAATGGTGGCAGCCCCGGCGACGAGGAAGACCCAGAACATCGCAATCGCCAGCTTCGGCGAATACAGCTCGGTCTCGGTTTCCTCCGGGATCATGTAATAAGCCGCGCCCATGAAGCCGAACAGCAGCCAGACGATCAGCAGGTTGGTGTGGACCATCCGGGCCACGTTGAACGGGATGGCGGGAAACAGGAAGTCCCCGATGACGTACTGCAGACCCATGATCAGGCCGAACAGCACCTGACCGAGGAACAACCCGATGGCCGCGATGAAGTAGGGCTTCGCGACCGACTGGGAGGAATATTGCATGGTGATGGCTCCTTTCAGATCGGCGATCAGCCTTCGATGTTGGGCGGCCAATTGGCGGTGTTGATTTCCGACGAATACTTCAGGAATTCAACGAGGTCGTTCAGTTGCTGTTCCGTCAGATGGAAATTGGGCATCTGGCGGCGGCCCGGCGCCCCGGTGGGCTGGGACTGGATCCACGCCTTGATGAACTCGGGGCCACGACGCTTGTAGACGTTGCCCAGCTCGGGAGCGAAGTACGCGCCCTCGCCCATCAGGGTGTGGCAGCCGATGCAGTTGTTGGTCTCCCACACCTTCTTGCCCGCCACGACGGCCGGCGTCAGGTTGGCGTGGTTATCCCGCTTGGGAATGGTCTGCATCGAATCGAAGGTCAGCGCGAGGAACAGGAGCGCAAAAAACACGGTGCCCCCGAAAAAGATGTTTCGCGCCATGGATTTTGTGAATGTCCCGCTCATGGAACCTCCCTGGATGGCTTCGCTGCACGGCGCAGCTTGGGCCGGATGTTCCGGATCGCGGGGGGCGGCGTCCTTGACTCGGGTCAAGCGCGCCGGATGGCAGCCCGCGGCCCGGGTGCCGGAACGCCATGGGGATATGCACTCGTAGCGCGGGAAAGTACCACTGCATGTCATCCGGAAGCCTCACGCGACCGCCGCAAACGCTCAGTGCAACACGACGGTAGTCAGCCCCGCGGCAAGGCCCGATAATCGCCACCGTCCGAACGATCCCCGCGCCTCGCGCCCCGCCATGACGCTTCGCCCCGAACTCGATTTCATCGGCCTCGCGCCCTTCCTGCGCCTGAGCATCTCCGGCGGCGACCTGCGCCAGGTTGCCCAGGCACTGCTCGAACAGGCCCGGCAGGACCAGGACAACCCGAACCTGTGGATGAACCTCGCTACCGCCTTCTTCACGATCGGCGAGCGGGATCTGGGCCTGACGATCCAGGCCCAGGCCCTGCAGATGGAGCGCCGCTACACGCTGCCGGCCCGCCGCCAGCCGGCCCGCTGCCGCCTGCTGGTGCTGCAGAACGCCGGCGATCTGGCCGAGAACACGCCGATCGATTGCCTGCTCGAGGACAGCGACGTGGAGCTGATCTACCAGTACGTCAGCGCCGCCGAGCCGTTGCCGGCGGATCTGCCGGAGCACGATGCGCTGCTCGTCGGCCTGTCGGTCAGCGAGACCAGCCAGCCCATCCTGGACGCCCTCGTGCCCCTGCTGGCCAACTGGTCGAAGCCGGTCATCAACGCCCCGCAGCACATCCCGAACGTCGAACGGGAAGCCGCCAGCACGTTACTGCAGGACGTTCCCGGTCTGCTGATCCCGGCCACCTGGCCGGTGGATCGCGCCACGCTGGCCGCCATCGCCGACGGTCGCCGCGTCGTCGAAGACGCCTTCCCCGGCGGCCGCTTCCCGCTGATCCTGCGCCCCATCGGCTCCCACGGCGGCCACGGCCTGGCGCGCATCGACAGTGCGATGGAGATCGACGGCTATCTGGCAGCCGAGCCCGACGACAGCTTCTATCTGTCGAACTTCATCGACTACAGCGGCGCCGACGGGCTGTTCCGCAAGCTGCGCGTGGCGCTGATCGACGGCCGCCCCTTCGCCTGCCACATGGGCGTGTCGTCCCACTGGATGATCCACTACCTCAACGCCGGCATGTACGAGGATGCCGCCAAGCGCGCCGCGGAGCTGGCCTTCATGGACGGCTTCGCCGACTTCGCCGCCCGCCATGCCACGGCGCTGGCGGAAATCCATCGCCGTTCGGGGCTGGACTACATCTGCATCGACTGTGCCGAAACCCGCGACGGCGAATTGCTGATCTTCGAGATCGACCACGCGATGGTCGTCCATGCGATGGATCCGGAAGAACTCTTCCCCTACAAGCAGGTGCACATGCTGAAGGTAAAGCAGGCTTTCGAGGATTATCTCTACCGTCTCCAGGCTTCCCGGCCCACCCTGCTCTGAGCGCCCGCCGATGACCACCCCAGCATCCAACCCGCTGAACGCGCTCAACTTCTCCGGCGGCCCCGGCGCGCTGCCGGACGTCGTACTGCAGCAGGTGCAGGAAGCCATCCAGGCCGTGCCCGACGTCGGCCTGTCCATCCTCGGCATCAGCCACCGCTCCGACTGGTTCGCCGCCGTCGTGGACGAACTGGAGAACAACGTCCGCACGCTGCTGGGCCTGCCGGCGGACTACCGCGTGCTGTTCCTGCAGGGTGGCGCGACCCAGCAGTTCTCGATGCTGCCGATGAGCCTGCTGGCCGGCAGCAGCGAGCCCGCCGACTACCTGCACACCGGCTACTGGAGCGGCAAGGCGCTGCCCGAGGCGCGCAAGGTCGGGCCGGTGCGCGTACTGTGGAGCGGCGAGTCCTGTCGCTTCCGGCAACTGCCGACCGACGACGAGCTCGACTTCAACCCGCAGGCGCCCTACCTGCACTACGTCTCCAACGAGACCGTCGAGGGCCTGCAGTTCCGCCGGCTGCTCGGCCGCGACGACGTGCCGCGCATCTGCGACATGTCGTCCGACTTCCTGTCGGCGCCGGGCGACTACAGCCGCTTCGCGATGATCTACGCCCACGCCCAGAAGAACATCGGCCCGGCCGGTGTGACGGTGGTGGTGCTGCGCGACGAACTGCTCGCCAACGCGCCGGACGACCTGCCGGCCTTCCTCGACTACCGGGCGCAGATCGCCGCCCACTCCATCCTCAACACGCCGCCGGTGTTCGCCATCTACGTGGTGCTGTTGGTGACCCGCTGGCTGCTGCAGGACATCGGCGGCCTCGTCGAGATGGACCACCGCAACACCGCCAAGGCTGCGCTGCTGTATGGCGCGCTGGACGCCAGCCATGGCTTCTACGCCGGGCATGCGGCCCCCGCCGACCGCTCGAAGATGAACGTGGTGTTCCGCCTGCCAACCCCGGAACTCGAGGCGGATTTCATCACCGCGGCCCGCGCCGCCGGCTTCTCGGGCCTGACCGGCCACCGCAGCATCGGCGGCATCCGCGCGTCGATCTACAACGGCTTGCAGCTGGCCGCCGTCGAAAAGCTGGTGGACTTCATGGACGGCTTCCGGCGCCGGACGCCGAAGCCGTAAGCGCCCTGCAGGACGCCGCGCCCCCGTCGTGAAAACCGCGGGAAGGCGGCGCAGCCGCGACAAAACGCCTCCAGCCAGGACTCCCGTCGCACAAAAAGCAGACGGGCCGCAAATGCGGCCCGCCTACTCCCCAGGGGCCGGGCCCGAAGACCCGGCGTCTGCTCCCCCCTTCTACAGGTTCTAGCTCTTCGGTGGCTTGTCAGCTTCCGGCTTGGCCTCTTCGGGCTTCAGCGGCGGATGGAACTCTTCCGGCGTCGCACCCTCCTTCGGCGAACCGATGGACTGCTCGACGGCCGGCAGCGTGTGGGCGATGCCCTTGTGGCAGTCGATGCAGGTCTTGCCCTCGTTGAGGCCGGTCTGGTGCATCCGCGACGAACGGCGGCCCTGCTCGGCGTAGTCGAAGCCCTCGAAGTTGTGGCAGTTGCGGCATTCGCGGGAGTCGGTCTTCTTCATCCGCTCCCATTCATGCTTGGCCAGTTCCAGGCGCTTGGCGTTGAACTTCTCGGGCGTATCGATGGAACCGAGGATCTTGTGCAGCACCTCGTTGGACGCCTGGATCTTGCGAATCATCTTGTGCGTCCAGTCCTTCGGCACATGGCAGTCCGGACAGGTTGCGCGCACGCCCGAGCGGTTCGAGGCGTGGATGGTGTTGCGGTACTCCTGGTAGACGTTGTCCTTCATCTCGTGGCACGAGATGCAGAATTCTTCCCGGTTGGTGAATTCCATCGCCGTATTGAAGGCACCCCAGAACAGGATGCCGCCGATGAACAGCATGGCGGCAAAGCCCCAGCCCACCGAGCGAATGCGGCCGATAAAGCCTTTCTTGTTGGTATCCATTTTTCAAACTCCCTGGCTGGCGCTCAGCGCATGCCGGCGCCGGGCTTGAAGGTGTTGCCCACCAGCGGACGCGCATCGCTCTGCGGCACATGGCATTGCACGCAGAAATAACGGCGCGGTGACACGCTGGACAGCTCCTGGCCTTCCCGGTCCTTGAAGTGGGTCACCGAGATCTTGGTCGCACCCGTCTCCTTGGCGCGGCTCCAGGCGTGGCAGTCCAGGCACTTGTTGAAGTTCTTGGTGATGTTGTAGCCCTTGATCTGGTGCGGGATCAGCGGCGGCTGCTGGACGAAGTCCCGCGGCAGCGGCGGCTGATCGCGGCCGTAGCGAGTGCCGTCGCCTTCCGGATCGCTGGCGTTGATGTCGGCCCCGCGCAGGCTTTGCAGCTTGACGGGCGCCTCCGTGGCAGCTTCGGCAACGGGAGCGAAGAAGGTCTGGGCAAGGGCCGCAGACAAGGTCAGGGCCAGTGCGGCAGCCCGCAGGCGGGCGGAATTGAAGGTCGGCTTGTTCATCACTCGCTCCTTTGGTCGAACCTATGAGTCATCTTGAAAACCTGTTTGTCACATACATCGATGCAGCGCCCGCAGGTCGTGCAATCGGACGAAAGAATCAGCGGCCCGGCCTGCCCGACCGCCTTGAGGGCCGGACGGATCACCTGCGGCTCGGGACACACGGTGAAGCAGTCCATGCAGTCGTCGCAGGCACTGCGCTTGGAGGCAGAAATGCGCAGCAGCGCAGTCCGGCCGAGCAGCCCGTAAAAAGCACCCATCGGGCACAGGTGGCCACACCAGCCGCGGCTGGCCACCAGCACGTCGTAAACAAAGATGCCGGCGATCACGAACAGCCCGCCGCCCATGCCGAAGATCAGCCCCCGGTGCAGCAGGGACACCGGATTGACCCATTCCCAGGCCAGCCGGCCGGTGACGGCGGCCGCCACGAGGATCCCGCCGAGCAGCCAGTAACGCGTTGCAGCGTCAGGCACCCGGCCTGTCTTGATACCCAGCCGACGGCGCGTCCACGCCGCGGCGTCGGTCACCACGTTCACCGGACACACCCAGCCACAGAAAACCCGTCCGCCGACCAGCAGATAGAAGCCCAGCACGATGGCCGCGCCAGTCAGCGCCGCCGAATACGGCAGATGACCGGTCAGCAGGGTCTGCAAGGCGAGCAGCGGATCGGTCAGCGGCAGCACGCCCAGCGTCAGCGACGAGGACAGGTTGCCCTTGGCGATCCACAGCCCGAACCACGGTCCGGACAGGAAGGCCAGCAGCACCAGTGCCTGGCTCAGCCGGCGCAACACCAGCCAGCGCTGGCGCTGCCACAGGCTGCGCGGTGCGGCGGAATCGGCGGAAGACACGGGCACGCTTGCCATGATCAAGGCTTCCAGTGGGAATCCAGACCGCCGCGACGGACCACGCCGGAGGTGTCCTTCGACGGCAGCACGGGTGCAGCCGGCGCCGCCGACGGCTCTGGCGTGGCGGGGGCCACCACCGTCTCGGTAGCGCTACGGCCAGCGGTCGAACCCTCGAAACCTCGCACCGGCAGCTCTACCTGCTCGCCGATCAGCGAACCGCCGTGGCGGGCTTTCTCTTCCCAGCCCTTGCGGTAATGGGCCGGCAACGCGCCCTGGGCCAGCTTGTGCGGAAAGACCTTGATCGCCGGCTCCGGCAGCACGCAGGACTTCTCGCACTTGCCACAACCCGTGCAGGCGTCGGAATGCACCGTCGGCAGCAGCATCGCGTGGCGGTCGGAGCGCGGGTTGTGCTGCGTCTCCAGCGTAATTGCCTTGTCGATCACCGGGCACACCCGGTAGCACACATCGCAGCGCAAGCCGAGGAAGTTCAGGCAGCTCTCGTGGTCCACCAGCGCCGCGAGGCCCATACGGGCCTGGTTGATGTCGGTCAGTTCCCGATCCAGCGCGCCGGTCGGGCAGGCCTTCACGCACGGGATGTCGTCGCACATCTCGCAGGGGAGCTGGCGGGCCGTGAAATACGGGGTGCCTGTCGGCACCGGCTCACCGAGATCGGCCAGCTTGAGGATGTGGTAAGGACAGTCGCGCACGCACAGCCCGCAGCGCACGCAGGCGGCCAGGAAATCACTTTCCGCCAGCGCCCCCGGCGGCCGCAGGGCCTGGGCCGGCAGCGCCGACGCGCTGCGCGAGTACAGCCCGGCGCCGAGCGCCATCAGGCAGCCGCCACCGGCAGCAGCGGCCACGCCGTTGATGAAACGGCGCCGCGCCGCCGATGCCGGGGATTCGGCAGCGGGCGACTTGCGAGCGGGTTGGCGGGCGGAGTCCACGATCAGTCCATTCGTTGAGCGCACGCGACAGCTGCGGGAGCAAGCTCACTTGCCCCACACACCACGCCGCGCGTTACCCTAGGTCTCAGGCGCGCACCACCTTGACCGCACACTTCTTGAAGTCGGTCTGCTTGGAGATCGGACAGGTGGCGTCGAGGGTGACCTTGTTCACCAGCTTGGACTCATCGAAGAAAGGCACGAAGATCAGCCCCACCGGCGGCTTGTTGCGGCCCTTGGTTTCCAGGCGGGCGGTCATTTCACCGCGCCGGGACTGGACCTTGACCACCATGCCCCGCTGCAGGCCACGCTTCTTGGCGTCGTCCGGGTGCATGAAGACCTGGGCTTCCGGCACGGCCTTGTGCAGTTCGGGCACGCGCCGGGTCATCGTGCCGGTGTGCCAGTGTTCCAGCACACGGCCGGTACACAGCCACATGTCGTAGTCGGCATCGGGCTTCTCGGGGGGATCCTGGTAGGGCAGCGCGAAGATCACCGCCTTGCCGTCCTTCTGACCATAGAACTTGATACCCTCGCCGGCCTTCACGTACGGGTCGTAGCCCTCGCGGTAGCGCCACAGGGTTTCCTTGCCGTCCACCACCGGCCAGCGCAGGCCGCGTGCCTTGTGGTACATGTCGAAGGGCGCCAGGTCGTGGCCATGGCCGCGGCCGAAACTGGCGTATTCCTCGAACAGGCCTTTCTGCACGTAGAAGCCGAAAGCCTCGGCCTCCTCGTTGGTGTAGTTCTTGATGGCGTGCTCATTCACCTTGACGGTGTCGCTCTTCGGGAACTTGTTCACCACCTTGTTGGCGTACAGCACGTCATACATCGTCTTGCCCTTGTACTCGGGCTTCTTGGCGAGCAGGTCGGCCGGCCACACCTCTTCCATCTTGAAGCGCTTGGAAAACTCGAGGAACTGCCACAGGTCGGACTTGGCCTCGCCCGGCGCCTTGACCTGCTGGCGCCACACCTGGGTACGCCGCTCGGCGTTGCCGAAGGCGCCCTCCTTCTCGGTCCACATCGCCGCCGGCAGGATCAGGTCGGCAGCCATCGCCGACACGGTCGGGTACACGTCGGAGACCACCACGAAGGCCGCCGGATTGCGCCAGCCCGGGTAGATCTCCTGGTTGACGTTGGGGCCGGCCTGCATGTTGTTGGTGGTGCTGGTCCAGTAGACCTTGAGCTTGCCGTCCTTCAGCGCACGGCTCTGCGCCACCGCGTGATAGCCGATCTTGTCGGGGATCGTGCCTTCCGGCAGTTGCCAGATCTCCTCGGCGTGCTTGCGGTGCTCGGGGTTGGTGACCAGCATGTCGGCCGGCAGGCGGTGGGAGAAGGTGCCCACTTCCCGCGCGGTGCCGCAGGCGGAGGGCTGGCCGGTCAGCGAGAACGGGCCGGAGCCCGGCGTGGCGATCTTGCCCACCAGCAGGTGGACGTTGTAGATCATGTTGTTGGCCCAGGTGCCACGGGTGTGCTGGTTGAAACCCATGGTCCAGAAGCTGACGACCTTCTTCTTCGGGTCGGCGTACAGCTCGGCCAGCTTCTGCAGGCGCTCCTTCGGTACACCGGACAGCTTGGAGGTGTAGTCCAGCGTGTAGGTGGAGACGAACTTCTTGAAGTCTTCGAAGGTGATCGGCTTGGCGTCGTTGGGGTTGTTCTTCGGCTTGCCGTCGGCGCCGGGATAGCCGTTGAACTTGGCATCCTTCTCCAGCGGGTTGTTGGGACGCAGGCCGTAGCCAATGTCCGTTTCACCCTGCTTGAAGTTCACGTGGGCCTTGACGAAGTCCTGATTAACCTTGCCCGACTGGATGATGTAGTTACAGATGTAGTTGAGGATCGCCAGATCGGTCTGCGGCACGAAGACCATGCCGTTGTCGGCCAGCTCGAAGCTGCGGTGCTCGAAGGTGGACAGCACGTGCACCTGCACGTCGGTCTTGGTCAGGCGGCGGTCGGTGATGCGGGTCCACAGGATGGGATGCATCTCGGCCATGTTGGAGCCCCACAGCACGAAGGCATCGGCCTGCTCGATGTCGTCGTAGCAGCCCATCGGCTCGTCCATGCCGAAGGTGCGCATGAAGCCGGTCACCGCCGAGGCCATGCAGTGGCGGGCGTTGGGGTCGAGGTTGTTGGAGCGGAAACCGGCCTTCATCAGCTTGGAGGCGGCATAGCCCTCGAAGATCGTCCATTGGCCGGACCCGAACATGCCGACGGAACCCGGCCCTTCGGACTTCAGCGCGGCCTTCCACTTCTCGGCCATGACGTCGAAAGCCTGGTTCCAGCTGATCGGCGTGAACTCGCCGTTCTTGTCGTACTTGCCGTCCTTCATGCGCAGCAGCGGACGGGTCAGACGGTCCTCGCCGTACATGATCTTGGACAGGAAGTAGCCCTTGATGCAGTTCAGGCCGCGATTGACCGGCGCGTCCGGATCGCCCTGAGTAGCCACCACGCGGCCGTTCTGCACGCCCACCAGCACCGAGCAGCCGGTGCCGCAGAAGCGGCACGGGGCCTTGTCCCAGCGCACCGCGTTGGCGTTGCCGGTGTCGGCCGGCGCCGGTGCGGCCTCCTTCTTGGCGGCAAGGGCGGGCAGGGAAACGCCGGCCGTGGCGGCAGCCGCGGCAATCGCCTGGGTCTTGATGAAGTCGCGTCGGTTGATGGTCATGATTGAGCCTCCTCGCAGGGGGAATTCGTTTCGGACTGTTGATTCGAAAGCTGGGGATCGTCGCGGTGTTCGTAGGCCAGCGTGGCAGCCAGCACCTGCGGGACCCGGTGAATGGCGATCAGGGTGTCCGACATGGCGGCACCATCCGCGTCCTCGACGGTGACGATCAGCTTGCCGTCGTCGGACATGCCGTGGCACTCGACGCCTGGAAAAGCGAGCAGCGCCGCTTCGGCGGCGGCACGGGCGTGGGGATGGATGCGCAGGACGAGACTAGCGATGTTCATGACGACTCCAGAGCAGGATCGAGGGCGACGCGCACGATGGCCGTCGTGGGACAGGGCGCCAGACAGGCGCCGCAGCCGGTGCAAACTGTGTTGTCCACGTCGGGCAGCGGAACGCCGCCGATGCGCGGCCGGAAGCGGATCGCCGCGGCCTCGCAGATCTCGCCGCACACCCGGCACTCCACGTGGCGGGCCGCCAGGCAGCCTTCATCGATGCGGATGCCGTAGGCCCACGGGCGCTGCGCGGTGTCACGGCCGACGGCGCCGGTGGAGCAAGCCCGGGCACAGTCGCCACAGAAGGTGCACGCCGCGGACGCGAAATCGGCTTCCGGATAGCCGCCGGCACCGCGCTTCAGCAGACCGGTCGGGCACACCGGGAGGCAGGCATCGCAGCGCGAGCACAATTCGAGAAAGCGGTCTTCGGTGGTGCTCCAGGGCGGACGAAATGGAACCCCGCCGGGCGCCCTGACACCCAGAAAACGACGGCGGGAAACATCCATGGCAGGCTCGTGGTTTTTGTCGGACGAGGCGATCCTATTCCCCGCG
The DNA here is from genome assembly GCF_056724105.1 of Zoogloea sp. GDB6. Classification (NCBI taxonomy): domain Bacteria; kingdom Pseudomonadati; phylum Pseudomonadota; class Betaproteobacteria; order Rhodocyclales; family Zoogloeaceae; genus Zoogloea; species Zoogloea sp. GDB6. The sequence continues at coordinate 4,791,567 of NZ_CM161497.1, forward strand.
CCTGGAAGAAACCTTGATCTGTGCGAAGGAATTCAGCGTAGATGGTGCCTACAGCGGGATGCCCTGCTCCGCGGCGCAGGCTACGAGTACGGCCAAGGCGCGGTCGCTGTCGAAATCCGCCACCGCGCTGGCGAAGGATTCGAAGCGCTCGCCCATGGCGGCTTGCAACAGCGGACGCTGGGCATCGAGCAGCTGCCCGCTGGCAAAATCGTCGGCGGCCAGCAATTCGGCCAGGCGGCCGAACACGGCGGCCACGGCGCCGGCATCCACGGGCGACTCGGTGACCGATGCCCCTGGCACAGGCAGCGCCGCGGTGATTACCCCAACAAGAGCCGCCAGTCCGACCGCCACCTCGGCTTGCAGTGGTGCCAGCACGGATGGTACGTCCTGCCGGCGCAGGGCCTGCTCCAGGTCCGCGGCACGCGCACTCAGCTCATGGGCGCCGATCTGCGCGGTGACGCCCTTCAGGGTATGGGCGAGGCGGGTCGCGGTCGCCCAGTCGCCGACCTCCAGCGCCTCCTTCAGACGCCCGGCAAAATCCTGCTGCCCCTTCACGAACTTGTCGAGCTGGGACAGGTAGAGCGCCTCCCGTCCGAGGGCATGGTGCAGGCCGGCCACCATGTCCAGGCCGGGAATCTCCCGCAACGGGGCAGACGCCGGCGCTGCCCCCGGTGCAGCCCCGACGCCGGGCACGGTGATCCAGCGCATCAGCGTCGCCCACAGGGCTTCCGGGTCGATGGGCTTGGCCACGTGGTCGTTCATGCCGGCCGCCAGGCAGCGCTCACGGTCACCGGCCATCGCGTTGGCGGTCATCGCCACGATGGGCAGCCTTGCACAGGCGGGCAGCCGGCGGATCTCGCGGGTCGCGGTCAGGCCGTCCATCACCGGCATCTGCACGTCCATCAGGATCAGGTCGTAGTGCCCACCGGACGCTTTGTCGATGGCCACCTGGCCGTTGTCGGCCACGTCCACCTGCAAGCCGACCTGCAGCAGCATCTCGCTGGCCACCTCCTGGTTGAGCTCGTTGTCCTCCACCAGCAGCACGCGGGCGCCACGTAGCGGACCGGGCTCCGAAACGTCCACGGCCTGCGCCGGCCGCGGGCGTAGGCCGCCGTCGCTCCCCAGCGTGTGCATCACCGTATCGAACAACAGGGAGGCCCCGACCGGCTTGATCAGCACGTCGCGGATGCCCGCCTCCTCGGCGGCCTTCATCAGCTCGTCGCGCCCGTAGGCCGTCACCATCACCAGGCGTGGCGGCGGGTTCAAGGACAGGCGGCGGATCTCGCCGGCCGTGGCGATACCGTCCATGCCCGGCATCTGCCAGTCGAGGAAGGCTACTTCATACGGATGCCCAGCCGCCGACGCGCGCGCCAGCTCGGCCAGCGCCGCCGGCCCCGAATCCACGGCGTGCACGGCGAAGGCCATCCGTCGCAGCATCTCGCCGATCACCTCACGGGCGTTGGCATTGTCATCCACCACCAGCATGCGCCGGCCCCGCAGGTCGGCGCTCGGCAGCAGCCGGCGCACTACCGCCGTGCTGCGGCCGAGCAGCGCCGTGAACCAGAAGGTGGAGCCCACCTCCGGCGTACTGTCCACGCCCACCTCGCCGCCCATCAGTTCGGCCAGACGTTTGCTGATCACCAACCCCAGACCAGTGCCGCCGTACTTGCGGGTAGTGGACGAATCGGCCTGCTCGAAGCTGCGGAACAAGCGGGCGCGCTGCTCGCTGCTGAGCCCGATGCCGGTGTCGCGGACCTCGAAACGCAGCAGCACGCCGTCGTGCCCCGCCTCGACGACCCGCACACGGATCGCCACCTCGCCCTTCTCGGTGAACTTCACCGCGTTGTTGGCGTAGTTGACGAGGATCTGGCCGAGGCGCAGCGGATCACCGACCAGACTGCCCGGCACGTCGTCGGCCACGTCCACGATCAGCTCCAGCCCCTTGGTGGCGATCTTGTCGGCGATCAGGCTGGCGACGTTGTCGAGAACCCGTTCCAGTTCGAAATCGGTGCGCTCGATGACCAGCTTGCCGGCCTCGATCTTGGAGATATCGAGGATGTCGTTGATGATGCCCAACAGGTGCTGGCTGGAGCTCTGGATCTTTTCCAGGTAATCACGCTGACGCGGCGTCAGCTCGGAACGCAACGTCAGGTAGGCCATGCCGACGATGGCGTTCATCGGCGTGCGGATCTCGTGACTCATGTTGGCCAGGAAGTCGGACTTCACGCGGGCCGCCTCTTCGGCCATCGCAGTAGCCTGCCGCATGGCCTCAATGGCATCCCGCTCGGCACTGATGTCGTCGATAATCCACACCGAGCCACGGGCGTGGTCGTTCAAATCGACGGCGCGGGCGGTAAGCCGCGCCCAGAACAGGCTGCCGTCCCGGCGCATCAGCTCTTGCTCGCGACTGTGGGTCTCGCCGCGCCAGATCTGTGCGTAGGGCTCGCCACCGATCTGCCAGGCCGCGTCGTCGGCGTACCAGATGCGCGTCGGGCGGCCCAGCATGGCGCCCGGCGGCCAGCCGAACATATCGTGCAGCTGGCGGTTGCCGCGCTGCAGCGTGCGGTCAACAATCAGCGCCATGCCCGACGTCGCCGCGTCGAAGATCGCCTGCTGCTCGGCATAGGCAAGGCGCAGCCGTTCGGCGGCCTCCCGCTCGGCGGTAATGTCCTCGAAGATGCCGACCACGCCCCGAGACGGATCGCCGCCGTCCACTGCATGAGCGGCCATGCGCACCCAGAAGCGCGTGCCGTCCTTGCGCACGGCCTGCTGCTCCCAGGTGTGCGTGCCGCCATTCCAGAGTATCTCGTAGACCGCTTTGCCGACCTGCTCGTAAGCTGCGTCGTCCGGATACCAGATGCGGCTCGACTGGCCGATCTGCTCACCCGGCGCATAGCCGAACATTTCGTCGAGGCGCCGGTTGCCGCGCACGATATGGCGCTCGCGGGTCAGCACGATACCGATGCTGGCCGACTCGAACAGCGCCTGCTGCTCAGCCATCGCCGCCGCCAGGTCGGCAGTGCGGCGGGCAACCTCGTCCTCCAGGCGATCCCGCGCCGCCTCACTTTCATGGCGCGCCAGCCGCACTTCCTCAAGAGCCCGGCGCAACTCCTCGGTACGGGCATCGACGCGCCCGCTGAGCTGGCGGCTCCATACCACCAGGGCCAGCACAACCAGGGCCAGTGCGACGAAGCCGTAGCCGGCGTAGCGCAGGTAGGGCAGCGCAGACGGCTCCAGCAGCGCACCGAACCACTTCTCGTCGATGAGCTGCAGATCCCCCTCGGGGATGGCCGCAAAGCCGCTGGCGATGAAGCGCTGCAAGGCTTCGTCGTCGCGCCGCACAGCCCAATGGAAGTGCTTCACGTACATCGGCGCGGTATGCCGGAACTCGTCGGCAATGCCGAACTGGTGCAGCAGATACGCCGCCGGTCGCTCGTCCATGCAGAACACCCGCAGCTGCCCTTCCGCCACACTGCCAACCAGGGCCGCAAAGCTGCGGTAGCGGCGCACGTTGGTGGAGCCCTCGACGGCCAGCCGCTCGGGACAGGCGTCGCCCTCCTTCACACCGACCACGAAGCCGCGACTGGAGCCCGCGTCGACGATGCCCGACAGGTCCCGCTGGAAGAACAGCATGGTGTCGAGGCGGGCATAGGGGGCGGAGAACAGGTAGCGTCCATCCCTTTCCGGGGACCGGACGATGGTGTCGATGACGTCCGCCGTACCGGCCCGCATGGCCTCCTCGGCCTTCGCGCCATCCATGCCCAGCAGACGGACCGTTACGCCGGTCTGGGCCTGCCAGGCCCGCCAGCGATCCGGCACGACGCCTTGCAGCACTCCGCTCGCGTCACGCAGCGTATAGGGTGGAAAATTGTCGTCGAGCACCACGGTGATCGACGTACGCGGCAGCCCCCCCTCATCCGCAGCAAGCATCCCGGCACCGAGGCAGCCCCCGGCGAACAGGACGGACAGACGACGCAAGAGACGGGCAGGCATGTATTCAGTCCATGACTGACACATCGTTCAACGCCATGCGCAGGGTCGTCAGCGCATGATCGAAATCGAAATCGGCGATCTGCCGCTCCAGCGTTGCGGCATGCTGGCCGAAGGCCGCCGCGAACAGTGCCCGGTGTTCCCGGAACAACGACGTACCTGCCAGGTCGTACTCGGCCAGCAAAACCTGCAGGCGTGCCGCCACCTGTCGCAGCAGCCGCCAATCCACCAGCACGGGCGCCGGCGACGGCGCCACTGCCGTCGGCAGCACGTCCTTCAGGGCTTGGCACAGCGCGACGAAGTCGGCTTCGAGGGCGACCGCCTGTACCACCAGTTCGCCGCTCGGCACGCCGCTACCGTCGCGCAGGGCCCCTTCCAGCACCGGCGCAGCAGCCTGCAGGCGGGTGATGCCGAGGGTTGCGGCCAGCCCCTTGAGGGTATGGGCATGGCGGTGGGCCGTTTTCATATCCCCGACCACCAGTGCCCGTTTCAGCTCGGCCGGCACCTCGCTGGCCACGAAGCTGTCGAGCAGCCGCGCATAGGCATCTACGCGGCCGCGCGTGGCGCGCAGGCCAGCAGTCAGGTCGAGGCCGTCGACCGCCGCCAGGCGGGCCTGCAGGAGATCGTCCGAGGACGCGGCGGGCACCGGCACGGCGGACTGTCCGCCCGCCCCTTCGGGCAACCACTGCAGCAGCGTCCGGTAGAGGGTTTCCGGCACCACCGGCTTGGCGATGTGGTCGTTCATGCCAACGGCCAGGCAGCGTTCCCGGTCCTCGTCGAAGGCATTGGCGGTCATCGCCAGGATGGGGGTGACACTGTAGCCCGGTAGGGCACGAATCAGGCGCGTGGCGGCGAGGCCGTCCATCACCGGCATATGGATGTCCATCAGGATCACGTCGTAGGTCGCGCTGCGCGCCCGCTCCACCGCCCGCTGCCCGTCGCTGGCCACCTCGACCTGCAGTCCAACGCCTTCCAGCAGCGCCAGCGCCACCTCGCGGTTGATGGGGTTGTCCTCGACCAGCAGGATCCGCCCGCCGTGGCGCTGGAGCAGACGACACTCGGCATCGCCGGCCGGTGGGCATTCGGGCTCGACAGCCGGCACCGGAGACGGCCCCCGTGAGCGTCCCTGCCCCGGCTGCAGCGGCAGTTCGACCCAGAAGGTGCTGCCGCACCCGAGTTCGCTGCCCACCCCGATGCGCCCACCGAGGAGTTGGGTGAGGCGCCGCGAAATCGCCAACCCCAGGCCGGTACCGCCGTACTTGCGGGTCGTAGACGCATCCGCCTGCAGGAAGGGCTGGAACAGCTCGGCCTGTTGCCCGGCGGACAGGCCGATGCCGGTGTCGCACACCTCAAAGCGCACCCACAGGCGCCCGTCGTCCGTCGGCAATGGGCGGGCCCGCAGGATAATCTCGCCACGCTCGGTGAACTTGACCGCATTGCCGGCGAAGTTGAGCAGGATCTGCTGCAGGCGCAGGCCATCCCCGCGCATTAGCGGCGGCACATCCTGCAGGTCGGCGTGCACGGCGAGGTGCTTGGCCTCGGCCTTGTCGCGGATCAGGCTGATCACGTTGTCGATGACCCTTCCGACCTCGAAATCGACGGACTCCAACTCGAGGCGGCCGGCCTCGATCTTGGACAGGTCGAGAATGTCGTTGATGATCCCCAGCAGGTGATGGGCGGCGCCGGAAATCTTGGACAGGCGGTCGATGTGGCGCGGCTCGTCGAGGTCGCGCCGCAGCAGGTGGGTCAGGCCGATGATCGCGTTCATCGGCGTGCGGATCTCGTGGCTCATGTTGGCCAGGAACTCGCTCTTGCTGCGGCTGGCTACCTCCGCCGCCTCCTTGGCGACGATCACTTCCGCACTGCGTGCTGCCACCAATTGCTCCAGGTGGGCTCGGTAGTGTTCCAGTTCCTCGGCGTTACGCTTCTTCTCGGTGATGTCTTCCTTGATCGCCACGTAGTGGGTGATGCGGCCATCCGCTTGGCGCACCGGCGCGATATTGGCCAGTTCCACGTATTCGCTGCCGTCCTTGCGCCGGTTGATGAGCTCCCCGTGCCAGGCCTCACCGCTCGTCAGCGTCGCCCACATGCCATCGTAGGTTTCCTTCGGCGTGCGGCCCGACTGCAGCATGCTGGGGTTCTGGCCAACCGCCTCCTGGCGGGCATAGCCGGTATTGCGCACAAAGGCCTCATTGACGTAGCCGATACGCGCCTCGAGATCGGTAATGACGATGCTCTCCGGGCTTTGCTCGACCGCCATCACCAGCTTGTTCAGTTCGGCCTGGGCTTCCTCCTGGTTGATCAACGCCTGCCGGAAGGCCAGCACCGCGTTGGCCAGCCGACGCAGTACGCTGTGCGGGTCGGCCCCGAGACGCTCGACCTCGGCCAGCTCCGGCGGATCCACCTGCCCGGCTGCGAGCGCCTGCAGCACGGCGCTCAAGCCATGCAGGCGGTGGGTCACCCAGTGGATGATGGTGGCCCACAAGGCCATCAGCACCAGCATCAGCACACCACAGAACAACGCAACGTGCCCAACCAACGCAGTGATGCCCTGTGTCCGCAGGGCCTCGATCAGCCGTCGGTCGGCCTGCAGGCTGTACAGGGATAACAAGTTGAAACCAGCCGCCAACACGGCAACCACCGCCACCGGCAGAAAGAGCAACAACGGGTACGGCAGGCGAAGCTTCATCGGTGAGCTCCGTCCACCTCCGGCTCAGGGTCGGCGAAACGTATAGCAATGTCGGCAAAACGGTCGCGGCAGGCAAGAAAGGCATCCACCACATCTGGATCGAAATGACTGTCTCGCCCGTCGACGATGATCTGGGTGGTTTCTTCCAGCGTCATCGGCGGTTTGTAGACACGCCGGCTCATCAGCGCGTCGAAGACGTCGGCCAGTGCCATCAGGCGCGCCGAGACCGGGATCGCATCGCCGACGTGACCGCCCGGATAGCCACTGCCGTCCCATTTCTCATGGTGGCCCAGCGCAATCTCGCGGGCGATGCACAGGAAGGCGAAAGCCTCGCCGGCCTGGGCGGCGGAGGCCTCGTCGGCACTTTCCAGGGCCTGGGCCATGGCCTTGTCGATGGCATCGGCGCCGATGGCCGGATGGGCCTTCATGATCTCGAATTCATCGCTGGTCAGCCGGCCGCGCTTGAGCAGGATGCTGTCGGGGATGCCGACCTTGCCGATATCATGCAGCGGCGCTGCCTTCACGACCATGCCCAGACGGGCGCCGCCCAATGCCGAATTGAAGCGGGGGTGCTCCGCCAGATGGCGCGCCAGCATGTCCACATAGGTCTGGGTACGTACGATGTGCCGCCCGGTCTCGTTGTCCCTGGCCTCGCTGAGGCAGGCCAGCGCGCGCACGCTGAGTTCCTGCACGAGCAGGTTCTCGCTCATGCGCCGGCTGACTTCGCGCTCCAGCCATTCGTTCTCGTTGGCCAGCCGGTCACGGGCCTGCTTGAGCTCCAGGTGGGTGCGCACCCGCGCCAGCACGATCGCCGGATTGATCGGCTTGGTGATGTAATCCACAGCCCCGAGGGCCAGACCGTGCTCCTCATTCTCGGCGGCGTTCATGGCCGTCACGAAGATCACCGGGATGTTGCGCGTGGCCGGGTCAGCGTGCAGGCGCTCCATGACCTCGTAACCGTCCATCCCTGGCATCATCACGTCGAGCAGGATCAGGTCCGGGCGCGGCGAAAGTCCTGCCGCCCGCAGCGCCCGCTCGCCGGAATTGGCGGCGCGCACCCGGTAATGGGACTGCAGCAGTTCCCCCAGAACGGCCAGATTCTGCGGCGTATCGTTGACGATCAGGATCGTGTGCCGGGCTGCAAGGGCCTCAGGCTTGTCGCTACTCGCGTAAATGCTCATCAGGAAGTCTCCACCCCGGAGCAGGGCGATCGGCAAAGGGCGAGGGAGTAGGCCAGGGGCGACATCAGCATCCCATACAAGCGGCATGCGCGCCCCTCATGAGCATGAGTCTAGTAGCCCTTTTGCCTAGCCATCGGCATATTCCATTACGGCAAGCTTAACGGCACTTCCCCAAGGGGCTTGAGGGGAGAGTTGCGCCACCTGAAACTCCGACCACAAACGCTTCTTCGAATTCCCAATCCCAGCCCATCCCGGAAATAGTTCATCAAACGTGACAACTGACTCACAGCAACTTGTCAATGAAGAAGCGAGGACGCCGCTTGGTCTCCAGATACGACTTCGCAACGTATTCACCAAGAATGCCGATCGACAGTAACTGCACGCCTCCCAGGAAGTACATCGGCACGACAGTGGAAGCCCAGCCAGGAACCGTCGCACCACTCGCCAACGCACGGATGACGACCCAGCCCGCCATCATCAGGCTGACCAAGCAGGTGGCCAAACCAATGCCAGAAATGAAGCGCAGCGGCACCACGCTGAAAGAAGTAATGCCATCGATGGCAAACGCAAGCATCTTGCGAAGGGGGTACTTGGACTCCCCCGCAAAACGTTCGGAGCGGGCATATTCCACCTTTGCGGTCTTGAAGCCGATCAGGGGAATGATCCCACGCAGGAACAGGTTTACCTCGTCGAATTCACGCAGATTTTCGATCGCCCGCCGGGTCATGAGCCGGTAGTCTGCATGATCAAAGACCACGTCCACCCCCATCACCGTCATCAAGCGGTAGAAGCCCTGGGCTGTAAGCCGCTTGAAGGCCGTATCGGTGGTGCGGCTGCTGCGCACCCCATAAACGATGTCACTGCCTTCGGCATGGGCTGCAAGCATCCCCTTGATTGCCCGGGGGTCATCCTGCAGGTCCGCGTCCATCGAAACGATCACATCGCCTTCCGCCGACAATAACCCAGCCAACAGGGCACGCTGGTGACCACAGTTGCGCGACAGCTTGATGCCACCAAAATTGGGATCGGCCGCGCTAAAGGCTTCGATCTGGCGCCATGTCCGATCCCGGCTCCCGTCATCCACGAAATACACACGACTGTCCGGTGCAATGCAGGCGTCGGCGATCAGCTCATCGAGAAGAACCCGCAACTGGCGCTGGGTTTCCGGCAGGACTTCTTCTTCGTTGTAACACGGGATGACGAGTCCGAGACGGGGAGGCATGGAATTTTCCTTATTGGCTGGCCTTGGCGGGCCTGAAAACGATGTAGCGCTGACAGACAAAGGACAACAGGGTGATCGGCACCAGTGCCAGCCCGCCTCCTAGGTAAGCATTGATGCCGTACTCAAGGAACAAGGCAATCAAGGCAATATTGACGCAATAGAGGAAGAGCCAGAGCACCACAAAACGCGGCAAGCGGCGGATCGAGGAATTCCCGAACACAAAGCGTCCCTGACTGAAGAAGGACACAGCGATCCCGAAAACCAGGGAGCCGAAATTGGCCACGGCATAATTAAGACCCAAGGCCAGCAGTAGCACATAACTCCCATAGGAGAGGCCGGTATTGGCCAGACCCACCACGCCGAAGCGCAAGAACTGGGATGCGGCGGGATGCTTCAAGATGTGCATTGGTGACTAAAGCAGCAAAGGGCTCGAGGATCTCTAACGAAGGACGAAGGTGTAGATGATGCGGCGGGCAAGGTTGTTGAGACGCGCCCGCAAGCGACCTACGGCGATATCCATGTCACCCGCCCGCACCTGGGGAAGATGAGCAATAGCCTGGATGAAGCGACTGAATTCGCTGGCCTGCTCCCGGCCGATAGCCACACTCCACGACCCCGTGGATACGCGAAAGGACGCTAGCGGCGCATCATCACACCATGCATCGCCATGGGCCAACAGACGACACCAGTAGTCCAGATCGAGCACATAAGGAATGCTCGCATTGAACACGCCAGCACGTTCGGCAGCACTGCGCCGGAAGAGGACCGCACCCGGCTCGCCGATCAGGTTGGTACCGGCCCGGACACAGGCCCGCAATACCTCGTCAGCAGCCACGCGACCACTCTTCCAAGGGGCGCGCTTCACGAACAGCGGCTTGTCACCCTTCCCGATGATGTGCCGACTGGCAAAGCTCAACACCACATCAGGATGGGCATCCAGGGCTGCCACCTGGCGTGCAAGGCAATCCGGCTCAATCAGATCATCATGGGGCAGCACCTTTACGTACTCCCCTCTGGCCTCCTCCAGGCAGCGGTTCCAGTTTCCCTCTGCGCGCAGGTTGGACGGATTCCGCAGGTAGCGGACCCGACGGTCTCCGAGGTAACGGGCGACCCGCGTACCGGTGTCATCCGGGGATGCGTCATCGATGACGATCAGCTCGAAATCCTGCCAGGTCTGGGCCAGGACGGAACGAATGGCCATCTCGAGAAAATCTCCCCCACACCAAGTGGGGATGCACACAGATACCTTGGGAGTGATCATGACATCGAATTATGGTCTGCAAAAAGACAGCTTGCGGCTGCAACGGAACGTCAGCTAGACGTTACCGCACCAGGATTACGTTCGCTGGGGACGGACTCACGGCCTGCCGCCGCATGAAGACGGTGCAGTTCGGACGGCTCGAAGACATTGACGAAATAGAGGGGACGCCCCTTCGATTCGTTAAATATGCGCCCCAGATACTCTCCAAGCAACCCGACCGCAATGAGGTTGCTTCCGCCGAGCAGCAGCGTGACGACCATCAGGGAAGGATAGCCCTTGACCGACTCACCATACATCAGCGTTTTGTAAATCGTGTAGATTGCATACATGAACGCGAGACCAGCTACACAAATTCCCAAGTAAGTCGCAATCTTCAGCGGAGCAATCGTGAATGAGGTAATGCCCTCCAGCGCAAAATTCCAGAGCTTCCAGTAGTTCCACTTGGTCTCGCCGGCAAAGCGGGGATCCCGGTCATACTCGACGGCTATACTGGGATAACCGATCCACGCAAATAGCCCCTTCATGAAACGATGCTGTTCGTTCAACTGCCCGAGGGCGAGGACGGCACGTTGACTCAACAGCCGGAAGTCGCCTGTATCTTCTGGAATCTTGATACGGCTGACCGATTGCATGACTCGGTAGAAATAGTGAGCCGTGATCTTTTTGAACCAGGACTCGCCGTCCCGGACCTTGCGCTTGGCATATACATTGTCATAGCCGTGCTGCCATTTGGCCACCAAGGCGGGAATCAACTCGGGGGGGTCCTGCAGGTCGGCATCGATGATGATCACCGCGTCGCCTGCGGAATGCTCCAGACCGGCCGAGACAGCAATTTCCTTACCGAAATTACGACTCAGATCCACGATGGAGACACGCGGATCCACAGCCCGGATGGCATGCAACACAACCATCGTATTGTCACGACTCCCGTCATTGACATAAACGATTTCCGCCTCGCAACTCATCTGATCAAGCGTTTGGGCCAGTCGGCGATGGAACTCGCTCAGCACTTCCTGCTCGTTGTAAGCAGGCACCACGACCGACAAGCTGTAGCCCGCGCCGGGGATGGAGGTCTTTTTCGAGCTCATGGATTTACCCGAAACGTCCATAGTCTATTGCCGATGAAATTGAAAACAAGAATCAGGCCGCTGGCAACGGTCTGGGCAAGCAGATAATGGAGGCTCAGGCCCAATAGCAGCATCATGAACAGGTAGTTCAATCCAAAGCCTACACCGGCAAGCGTGAGAAAACGTGGCAATGTTTCGACATGGCGACGATCCGAGGAGAAGGTAATCGAATAATTGAGCGAATAGTTGATCAGCGCTCCCACCACCGCCCCGACGGCGGATGCCGCCAGAGGGCCACTGACACCACTGGAAGTCAAGCCATACAGTGTCATGAAGTGTCCCCCCGTACCGACCAGGCCGATCAGGCAGAAGGTACCGAACTGCGCAACCGCCATCTTCATTGCACTACGTCCATCAACCTGACCTGAGCCTCGGGCCGTACCTTCTTGCAGGCTTCAGCCTCCAGTAGGGCACCGACCAAGACAGCCACCACACCGGCTAGAGGTATGTGATGGCGACTGCCGCTCTCGAAGATACTATCAATCACAAAGAAGTACAGATAGATCAAGTTAAGCAGCGACAAACCGAGGGACAGGCGTTCTCCAGCGGGTCGGCGCAACATCAACACCAGCAGAGTCAACCACAGCAGCAACCAGTACAGGTTGGAGACGACCTTGTAACCAGCGTAGTGCAAGCCCTCGATCCCCAGAGCCCGCTTGAGACACCAGTAGGCGCCATAAGCATCGTCTCCCTGGAACAACGCCATCTTGGTCCCGGCCAGACGGGCGAAATCGCCCGGATTCTCTCTGATCCACTGCTTGCCCAGAGCGAACCCCAGCGCACTACGCTCAACCTCCGGGTAAACGAACAGATCCACCTCCCCCCTGTCGATATATCCCCCCGTGGCAAGGGGATTATTAGCCCGGTAGAAGACCTCGCCACCGTTAGTGGCGATGGGTACGAACTTATGCAGCACGGCGACATTACGCAAGCTCCAGGGAGCAATGGCCAAGGCCATACCCAGCGCGATCGACAGCAGCAACACGACCGCCGGCATCAGACGCGCCCGCTGGACCAGCAGATGGGCTGCATACGCTACGGGCAGAAGCATGAACGAGGGCTGGATCAACGACGCAGCCCCTAGTGCAATACCCGCAGCGATCCCCGCCAACGGGGCCGGACCTTGCTTGCGACTGGCCTTCAGGAACAGCACGCAGCTCACGGTCAAGAACAGCAACGCCGGAAGTTCCTTGGCTCCACCAGTAGTCGTCAAGATCAGATTGGGCCACAGGGCGATAACCGTAACGGCGATACGCGCCGTGAGGCCGCCTGCGAGCTGCAACGCAAGACTGCGCACCGCCAGGGCCGTGAGAATGAAGAACACGCAGTTGCTGATTACAAGAATCCAGCTGACCTTGCCCAGGACGGCCAAAAAACCAGCCAATATCATCGGGTAGCCAGGAGGCCAGTATGCGAGATCTCCACGCGGATCCTGGTAAGGTGCATCACGCAGGAAGAGATCGGCCAGCGACAGATACACGGCACCATCGGATTGAGGTGGCGCCATATAGATCACACTGAAGCCGATGCGTAACAGCAGGCCGATCACGAGCAAGGAGGCGAATTCCGCGTTGCGGAAAGGACGCTCCGCCAGACGGGCCAGACTCTGTAGCAAACCGGAAAAGGAACAGCCAGCCAGCCAGCGGGCTCCCGCCAGGGAAGCCAGAACCACCACCACGGCGACCACAGCCGCCTTAGCCTCGCCAAGTGCGCCTACCGCACCAAGGTAAACGATGCATCCCGGGGTCAGTACTGCCACGAGGCTCATTGCACGCTCCAGCGTCGTACCGGCAAGACGCGAGAGGGTGAAAAATAGACTCGAATTCATCAGGCGGCCTCCGGGGAGGACGCGCGACGACGCCCAACACTTGACAGAATGCACATAATCGCCAGCAGAGCGAAAGCCCCGAGAGCAATGCGCCTACCGGTCTCCTCCTCCGGCAAGCCTTTGAACACGATACGGATGCGGTGCGTCCCCGCGGGCACCGCCATCACAATCAACCCGCTATCCGTATCCAGAGCATGGAGCGCCGGCTGGTCGTCCAGAAAGGTTTCCCAGCCAGGGAAGTGAAACAGGGGTAGCAGGAGTTGGAAGGGCCTGGACGCCCGAACCTCCCACTCCCGTTCATGCACCGTGTCCCGGGTTTCCTTGCATTCCGCAGGAATCCCTGCACAGTAGCCGGTCAGGCCACCGTTACGTCGATAGATTTCGGCGCCCTTACCCTGGGTTTTCAACTCGAGTCCATATTGTTTGAAGTCCCCTTGGAGCAACTGGGGCCCCATAACGCTCGGACGCCCCTCCTTGAAGGCTTGGAAGGCGACCACGCCACACAGGGCTACCGAAAGGGCGATAGCAAGGACCACCGCGACTCGCAGTACGACACGCAGGCGCCCGTCAAAATCCAGGGTACTGGCAAGTCCCAAGGCAATGGCAGTGGCCAGGCCGGCCACGGACAGGAAGCGATAAGGCCATTGCAGGTTGTTCAACGTCCCGATGTGTTGGTAAAGAGGGTAGGCAAGCTCCGACGACATGGCCAGTGCCACAAAGGCAAACACCAGCACACCTCCCATGAAACGCCGCAAGTGCGGCGCAGTGGATCGGGATTTGGCAAGGGCGAACAGCGCCACGAGGGCGCACAGGAGAATCTGGCTTGCGTAGATCCACTGGATGGCAAACCAACGCATGCCATTTTCCCGGGCACTGAATGTAGGGAAGGCGAAACTGTTCTTCCAATTGAAGTACAGGGGGTCGCTAGAAGCATCAGCCAGCAGGCCCCGGGCTGCAATGGCAGGAATCAGATGAAAAGCCGCCATCCCGACACCACACAGCACCGGCAGGGCCCAGCAGGTCAGGAAGCCGGTCAGCCGTGCTGCCGGCTTGCCACCCTGCATATAGAGCACCGCAGGCGCGGCACAAAGCAGGGTCATGAAGGCCACCAAAGTATGAGAGAGGGTGATGGCCGCCGCACACAGGGCAAGCAGGATCAGGCGGGCCGGCGTATTGGCCGTATTCAGGGACAGCAAGAGGAAACAGACCGCGAAGCTCAGGGTGAAGTGCCAGGGAAAAGCCGCGTAATGAGTAAACAGGAACAGGGAAAAAGGCGTAGCGGCAACAAGTGCCCCAGTCGCCAGCCCCGCCCTCCTTGAAAAAAGCCGCCCGCAGACCAGATAAACCATCGACGCAGAAGCCCAGGTGGCACACAAGGCCAGCAGGCGAAGGGCTGCCCAGGTGTTCAAACCCAGCTTCATCAAAGCGGCAACGAGATACCAGTACAGAAGATAGGCGCCGTAATGGAGTTCGCCGAGGCCACCATTGGCGAGAAACATCCACCGGGGGTAAGGCTCACCTTTTTCCAGGCTCAGGAAAAACTGGTTGATCCACCGGAAATGAGTTTCCTGGTCAATATTGTAGAGAGTCCGATCAAGCAGAACCGGGACGGCCATCACCAGTACGGCAACACCTGCAAGCAGCAACAAATCTCGAAATACGGACAAAGAACCGGCGGGAGGTCGGGGTCGTTCGCAGTTCTGCATCGGATGAGAGCGCGACGGCGCTGTAAATGGTTTTGATACGTCGATCCGTGCGACGGAATGACGGGACGGCGCTATCGGCCAAGCGGCAACAGGCTGCCGGATTGTAACCGGAAGGCCGGGATCAATATCGTGAATTGTGCATAAACCGCTTGCATGCCATCGACCTTTCTCCGGCATTCTCTTGCCTCCCAAGCAGCCCGCGGGCACTCGCCCGTCACCACACCAGGCATGCCCCTGAAAATGACGGATTGACGAACGCCGCAAGAACGGCTCGCCCTGAAACCGATACAGAACCAGGCTGAAATACACGGAACCATTCACCCCCTTAGCACTCATAGAACGGGAGTGCTAATATTGCTGCGAAGGAGGTAGCCGTCGATGTCTCAAACCCTGTCGTTTCCCGTTCCGTCCGCGGTTGGCAGTCTGGATCAGTACATCCAGAGCGTGAATCGCATCCCGCTGCTGACTGAGAGGGAGGAGTCCGATCTCGCCCACAGCTTCCGGGAACATGAGGATCTGGAAGCGGCGCGCAAGCTGGTGCTATCCCACCTGCGCCTGGTGGTCGCCATTGCGCGCGGTTATCTCGGCTACGGCCTGCCCCACGCCGACCTGATCCAGGAAGGCAACGTGGGCCTGATGAAGGCGGTCAAGCGCTTCGATCCGGACCGCGGCGTGCGTCTGGTGTCCTTCGCGATTCACTGGATCAAGGCCGAAATCCACGAGTACATCGTCAAGAACTGGCGCCTGGTCAAGATCGCCACCACCAAGGCCCAGCGCAAACTGTTCTTCAACCTGCGCAGCCTGAAGAGCAGCAGCAACACACTGCAGGGTGAGGAGGT
The DNA here is from genome assembly GCF_056724105.1 of Zoogloea sp. GDB6. NCBI lineage: Bacteria > Pseudomonadati > Pseudomonadota > Betaproteobacteria > Rhodocyclales > Zoogloeaceae > Zoogloea > Zoogloea sp. GDB6. The sequence goes on from NZ_CM161497.1 coordinate 4,807,410, forward strand.
GCTGGCAGTCGCCGATCAACTGGGCGTCAAGCCGGAAGAAGTCCGCGAGATGGAAACGCGCCTGTCCGGCCAGGACGTGGCGCTGGAAAGCGGGCCGGACGACGAGGAAGAACGCTTTGCGCCGATCGCCTATCTGGCCGATCCGCACGCCGAACCCTCCGAGGTCCTCGCCCAGCGCCAGGCCTCGCGCCTGCAGGACGTGGGGCTCCACGAAGCACTAGCCAGCCTGGACGAACGCAGCCGGGCCATCGTGCAACGCCGCTGGCTGACCGAAGGCGATGCAGCCACGCTGCACGAGCTGGCCGCCGAGTACGGCGTGTCCGCCGAGCGCATCCGCCAGATCGAGGCCAAAGCCATGCAAAAGATGCGCAGCCACCTGATTGCGCTGGCCTGACGGCCCCGGCACACGCGTCTCCCTGCCAAGGGCAGCCTGCGGGCTGCCCTTTCTCTTTCTACTTGCCGGCCAGCAGACGCCTCAGGTCGGTAACGATCGGGGCCAGCTTCTCGCCGTGCTTGATGTACAAACGCAGCCGGCCCTGCGGATCGTAGACATAAGTACCGGTCGAGTGATCCACCGTGTAGCGCCCGCCCTGCACATCGCCCTGCTTCTGGTAGAACACCTTGAAATCCCGGGCCACAGCCTGTGTCGTGGCGATGTCGCCATACAGGCCGACAAAGCGGGGATCGAAGGCCGGCACGTACTGAGCCAAGAGTTCCTGCGTATCCCGCTCGGGGTCTATGGTCACGAACAGCACCTGCACCTTGTCCGCATCCGGCCCCAGTTCACGCATCACTTGCGCCATGTTGAGCAGGTTGGTCGGGCACACGTCCGGACACTGGGTATAGCCGAAGAACAAAGTCACCACCTTGCCCTTGTAGTCAGCCAACGTGCGCACCTGTCCGTGGTGATCCGTCAGACGGAACCCGTTCGCATAGTTCGCACCCGTGATGTCGGTGTTGGCAAAACTCTCCCGCGACCCGCCGCTGCCCTCCGGCGAACAGGCAGTGAGTGCACAAAGTACTGCCAAACCAGCAATGCTGCATCGCAACAAAGCAAACATTTAAAAAATCCTTATGGCTCAATTAACTGAGTTTTAAAAAGTGCACTGCAAAACGGGAAGGCGATGCTACACTGCCGCCAGAATTTGATCTGCGTCAAAAAGACGCAGACGGGCCTGGAGGAGACGCCATGGCTATAACAATGAAAGAGGCAGCGGGCGCGCGATCCTGGATCGCGCGCCCCAACTGCTCATTCACCCCCACACTGCGGCGCGGCGTGATCGCCCTGATCCTTGCCGCCAGCCTCATCGTCAGTACGGGCTTCCTGCTGGCCGGTGCGTGGCTGGTACTCCCCTTCGCCGGCCTCGAACTTCTCGTACTCTTCATCGCGCTGCGTGCAATCGATCGTCAGGCCGCCGACTACGAATCCATCCAGCTCGACGACGACAGCCTGATCGTCTCGACTCACCAGTCTTCCGTTTCGTTCCGCCAGCGCTTCCATGCCGGCTGGGCCCGCGTCTCGCTCGAAGCCGCCGACGGTCCCGACCCACTACTGTACGTACGCTCCCACGGGCACACCGCCCGCGTGGGACGCCTGCTGACAGCGGATGAACGCAGGCTGCTTTTCTCGGATCTCTCCCGCCACCTCGCCAGACCTCATTAACCGCCGCGGGTCCGATCATCCCACGAACAGAGAGGTAGAGACTTGAGCCCAACCGCCCCCCGCTCCCAGGCCAGACTTCTCGCTGCACTCGGCCTCCCGTTCGTCTCCGGCTCAGCTCTCGCCGACTTCACGTGGAACTTCCCCAAGCCTGTCACCCCGATCGGGCGCGACACGCTGTCGATGCACAACCAGTTCATGGTCATCATCACGGTGCTGTTCGTGGTGGTGTTCGCAATCATGGTGTATTCCATGATCAACCACCGCAAGAGCGTCGGCGCCGAGCCGGCCCGCTTCAGCGGCCCACGCGGCGCCCTGCAGTGGTTCTGGGTGCTGGTGCCCTTCGCAATCCTGCTCTTCATCGACTTCGTGCTGATGGGCATTCCGGCCTTCCACGCGGTGATCGACATGGAGGACACCCGCACCAAGGCCGACATGGTGCTCAAGGTGACCGGCATGCAGTGGAAGTGGCAGTACGAATACCCGGACTCCGGCATCAAGTACATCAGCACGTTGGCCACGCCACGGGAGCAGATCGAGGGCAAGGAAGCCAAGGGCGAGCACTACCTGCTCGAAGTGGACAACCCTGTGGTGCTGCCGGTCGGCAAGAAGGTGCGCATCCTGCTCACCTCCACCGACGTGATCCACACCTGGTGGGTGCCCCAGTTCGGCGTCAAGCGCGACGCGATCCCCGGCTTCCTGCGGGAAACCTGGGTGCGCATCGAGGAGCCCGGCATCTACCGCGGCCAGTGCGCCGAGCTGTGCGGCAAGGACCACGGCTTCATGCCGGTGGTCGTCAAGGCGGTGCCGGAAGCCGAATACGTGGCCTGGGTGGATAAGAAGAAGACCGAACTGGCTGCCGCTGCCGCCAGTGGCGACCGCACCTGGACCCGCGATGAGCTGATGGCCCACGGCAAGGAAACCTACGACAAGATCTGCGCCGCCTGCCACCAACCCACCGGCCAGGGCCTGCCACCGGCCTTCCCCGCACTGGCCGGCAGCAAGATCGTCAACGGTCCGCTGCTGTCGCCGGACGGCAAGCTGATCCCCGACAGCCACGTGGACCGGGTCATGAACGGCAAGGCCGGCACTGCGATGCAGGCCTTCAAAACCACCCTGTCCGACGCCGACATCGCCTCTGTCATTACCTACGAGCGCAACAGCTTCGGCAACACCAAGGGCGACATGATCCAGCCCGCCCAGATCAAGGCACTTCGCTGAGGAGCCCAGCATGAACACCGCGTCCCATGCTCTCGATCACCATGACGGCCACCACCCGACCGGCCTGTTGCGCTGGCTCACCACCACCAACCACAAGGACATCGGCACGATGTACCTGACCTTCTCCCTGCTGATGTTCTTCGTCGGCGGGGCAATGATCCTCGGGGTGCGCGCCGAGCTGTTCCAGCCCGGCCTGCAGCTGATGAAGCCGGAGTTCTTCAACCAGCTGATCGGCGTGCATGCGCTGGTGATGATCTTCGCAGCGCTGATGCCGGCCGCCACCGGCTTCGCCAACTGGATGATCCCGCTGATGATCGGCGCGCCGGACATGGCCCTGCCGCGCCTCAACAACTGGGGCTTCTGGCTGCTGCCGCCGGCCGCCCTGCTGCTGACGATGCCCTTTTTCCTGGCCCTGTTCGGCATCGGCGACGGCGCCGTCGCCACCGGCTGGACCCTCTACGCGCCGCTGTCCGTACAGGGCGGCATCGGCGTCGATTTCGCGATCTTCTCGATCCACATCCTCGGCATCAGCTCGATCATGGGCTCGATCAACATCATCGCCACCATCCTCAACATGCGCGCCCCGGGCATGACGCTGATGAAGATGCCGCTGTTCTGCTGGGGCTGGCTGGTCACCGCGGTGCTGCTGATCATCACCCTGCCAGTGCTCGCCGGCGGCGTGACCATGCTGCTCACCGACCGCCACTTCGGCACCCACTTCTTCAACGCCGCCGGCGGTGGCGACCCGATCCTGTTCCAGCACCTGTTCTGGTTCTTCGGCCATCCGGAGGTGTACATCCTGCTGCTGCCGGTGTGGGGCCTGATGCCCCACGTGCTGTCCACCTTCACGCGCAAGCCGGTCTATGGCCATGACGCCCAGGTGTATTCCTTCATCGCCATCGGCGTGCTGGGCCTGATCGTGTGGGCCCACCACTTCCTCACCTCCGGCCTGCCGATCCCGGCGCTGCTGTATTTCATGTACAGCACCATGTCGATCTCGCTGCCGCTGGCGGTGCTGTTCTTCTGCTGGATCGCCACCATGTGGCGCGGCGCGATGAGCTTCGAGACGCCGATGCTGTTCGCCCTCGGCTTCATCGTGCTGTTCGGCATCGCCGGCCTGACCGGCCTGGTGCTGGCTGACGTGGCCGCCGACGCCCAGTACCACCACAGCTACTTCGTCGTGGCCCACTTCCACTACGCGTTGTTCGCGGGCGGCATCATGGGCGTGATGACCGGCGTGTACTACTGGCTACCCAAATGGACCGGCCACATGTACAGCGAAAAGCTCGGCAAGCTGCACTTCTGGCTGACGGTGATCAGCTTCAACTTCACCTTCATGCCCCAGTTCTTCCTCGGCCTTGCCGGCATGCCGCGACGCATTCCCGACTACGCATTGCAGTTCGCCGAATTCAATGCCATATCGACTGTAGGGGCCTTCGCGCTGGGCCTGTCGCAGCTGATCTTCGCCTACAACGTGTGGCGCTGCGTAAAGGGCGGCGACAAGGCGACCGACCGGGTATGGGAAGGCACAGCGGGGCTGGAGTGGGAACTCAGCTCGCCGCCGCCCCACCACTCCTGGGAAACCCAGCCCGTCATCAAGACGAGCTGAACATGAAGGAGCACATCATGCATCTCACGTCCGATGACCTGGCCCAACGCCGCCGTGCTTCGGCCCGCTTCGCGTGGACCCTCGGCGCCATCGCGCTGGGGCTGTACCTGATCGGCTTCCTCATCGAGCGCTGACGGCGCCATGCGCGAGGCCGCCCTCAATCCACCGCCGCGGCGGCACGGCAGACTGGTGGTCCGTCTGCTACTGATCGCGGCGGCCTTCTTCGCCTTCGGCTTCGCACTGGTGCCCCTTTACGACACCCTGTGCCGGGCGGTCGGGTTCAACGGCAAGACGCTGAAGGACGCCATCGAGACTAAGGACATACCGCCGAGCGCGGTGAATTACGCCCGCAGCCTCGGCGTGCAATTCACCGCCACGCTGATGCCGGGCCTGCCGTGGGAGATCCGCCCCCTCGAGCCGTCCATCGAGCTCCACCCCGGCGAACTGCGCACCACCCGCTTCCTGGTCCGCAACTTGTCCGACAAGACCATCGTCGGCCAGGCCGTGCCCAGCGTGTCGCCAACCGTGGCGGCCCGCCATTTCCGCAAGCTCGACTGCTTCTGCTTCAAGCAACAGACCCTCGCCCCCGGCGAGAGCCGCGAGATGGCCCTGACCTTCGTCATCGACGGCGACATCGGCGAGGAAGTCAGCGAACTGACGCTGGCCTACGCCTTCTTCCCGGCACCGAATCCTAACTAGGGAGTCCGCCTTGAACGCCTCGCACGCCAACTCCGCCGCGCCGCACGCCGGCCACTACTATGTGCCGCAGCCGACCCTCTACCCGGTCTTCCTGTCGGGCGGTATGTTCCTGCTGGCACTGGGCTTCATCCTGCTGATGAACAAGTTCGCGCCGGGGCCGTGGGTGATGGCCGGCGGCGCGTCGGTGATCATCTTCGTGCTGTTCAAGTGGTTCGGCGCAGTGATCGCCGAAAACCAGCGCGGCGCCTACACCGACTGGGAGGACAAGTCCTTCCGCCAGGGCATGGTGTGGTTCATCGGTTCGGAGGTGATGTTCTTCGCGGCCTTCTTCGGTGCGCTGTTCTACTGCCGCAACATCTCGGTGCCGGCCCTCGCCCACATGGACCCGGCCTTCACGCTGTACAAAGACTTCACCGCCGCCTGGCCGACTGCCGGCCCGAAGGGCGCCCCGTTCACGCCGATGGGCGCCTGGGGCATCCCGGCGATCAACACGGCGCTGCTGCTGAGCTCCGGCGTCACACTGACCTTTGCCCACTGGGGCCTGATGAAGGGCTCCCGCAGCCAGCTCAACCTGGGCCTGATCCTCACCGTGCTGCTCGGCGTGATCTTCCTCGGCTTCCAGGCCTACGAATACCACCACGCCTACACCGAGATGGGCCTGACGATGGGCGCCGGCGTGTATGGCGCGACCTTCTTCATGCTGACCGGTTTCCACGGTTTCCACGTGACGCTCGGCGCGATCATGCTGGCCGTCGTCGCCGGCCGCTGCCTGGCCGGACACTTCGACGCCAGGCGCCACTTCGCCTTCGAGGCGGTGGCCTGGTACTGGCACTTCGTGGATGTGGTGTGGCTGCTGCTGTTCGTCGTGGTCTATTGGCTCTAGCGCCCCACGGCGCCGAAATGCCAGGCCAGCAGCAGGCCGAGAAAGAGCAAAAGGGAGAGGGAGACGCGCAAGGTGAGCGCCCGCACAACCCGGTCGCCGTTGCCCCTGTCGCGATAAAGGAAAAACAAGCCCGAAAAGAGGCTGCCGACCACCAGCAACAGCATGAACACCACGGCCAACTTGAATGCCACAGCCCGCTCCCCGAACCCGGTTCGCCGATTGTGCGCCGGCGTCCGGGCCATCACAAGCGGCCGCCGCCTCCACCCCTCCCTGTGGGGCGGCGCACTCGCGCTGGCCGTCGCCGCAGGCTGCCTCCAGCTCGGCAATTGGCAGTACGGCAAGGCCGAACGCAAGCAGGCCGCCCAGGCCCTGCTCGACCAGCGCAGCACCGACGCACCGGTGAGCCTTGGCAACACGCTGGCCGACGCCGACAGCCTGCGCTCGCGGCCGGTGCTGATCCGCGGCCGCTTCGAGACCGAACGCCAGTTCCTCGTCGATAACCGTGTTTATCGGGAACAGGCCGGCTACCACGTGATCACGCCCTTCCACATCGACGGCGGCAACATGCGCGTGCTGGTGAACCGCGGCTGGATTCCGGCTTCCGCCCGCCACGCCGACATTCCCGCGGTGGATACGCCGAGCGGCCCGCTGGAGCTGCGCGGCACCGCCGTCATACCGGGCACCCGCTTCTTCACGCTGAGCGGCGACAGCAGCAACGGCGCCTGGCAGCCGGTCTGGCAGAACCTCGACCTGGCGCGCTTCGTCCGGCTCGTCCCGTGGCCGGTGCAGCCGGTGGTGGTGCAACTGGATGCTGCCGCGCCGGCCGGCTTCGTGCGCGACTGGCCGCGCCCGGACGAGCGCCTCGAGCGCCATCTTTCCTACGCTTACCAGTGGTACGGCTTCGCGGCCTCCTCAATGCTGATCTGGCTGGCCCTCGGCTGGAGGCGCCGCTGATGCGCCGCTACCGCCCGCTGCTGCTGATCCTGGCCCTGCTGCTGATGCCCTTCGCCATCGGCGCAGGGCTGTATGCCTGGGGCTGGCACCCGGACCAGCCCGGCAACCACGGCGAACTGCTGTCGCCGCCGCGCGCGCTGCCGCCGCTGGCCGACGCCGTCGGCCAGCCCCTCGGCGAACAGGACTTCGACGGCCACTGGAGCCTGGTGGTCGCCGGCCCCGGCCCCTGCGACGCCGCCTGCCGCAACTGGATCGTCGCCACCCGCCAGATCCACGTCGCCCTCTACAAGCAGATGCCACGGGTCCAGCGCACCTGGCTGTCCGATCAGGCAGCGCCCGACGTCGCCCCGCTGCACGCCCTGCAACCCGACCTGCACGCCGCCGTGGCACGCAGCGCCGCGGCCCGCGCGGCCTTCGACCTGGATGGCCGCGGCCACCGCGTGTACGTGGTCGATCCGCTGGGCAAGATCATCCTGCGCTACGCCCCCGACGCCGACCCGCGCGGCATCCTGAAGGACATGGAACGCCTGCTCCGCTATGCGTGGGCCGGCTGACAACAACCCCGGAGACCCGCTATGCCGACGACCCTCCGCAGCACCGCCGCCCCCGCCCCCCTTGGCCTGCGCCTCGGCGCCTTCCTGACCCAGTGCAAGCCGCGGGTGAACAGCCTGATCGTGTTCACCGCGTTGATCGGCATGTTCCTCGCAGTGCCCGGCTGGCCGCCGGCCGGCCGGATGCTCGCCGCCACCGTCGGCATCGCGCTGGTGGCCGGCGCCGCCGCGGCGATCAACTGCCTCGTGGAGCGGAGCATCGACGCCCGCATGGCGCGCACCCGCGGCCGCCCGCTGCCGCTGGGGCTGATCAGCCCCGCCGAAACCCTCGGCCTGGCCTGCCTGACCGGCGGCTCGGGCCTGTGGCTACTGCACGTGGCGGTCAATCCGCTGACCATGTGGCTGACCCTCGCCACCTTCCTCGGCTACGCGATCGTCTACACCGTGATCCTGAAGCCGGCCACACCAATGAACATCGTCATCGGCGGCGCTTCCGGCGCCATGCCACCGGTGCTCGGCTGGGCGGCGATGACGAACAACATCGGCCTGCCGGCGCTGGCCTTGTTCCTCATCATCTTCCTGTGGACGCCGCCGCACTTCTGGGCGCTGGCCTGCTACCGGCGCGAGGAATACGCCCGCGCCGGCCTGCCGATGCTGCCGGTCAGCCACGGCGTGCCGCTGACCTGCCTGCACATCCTGCTGTACACCGTGCTGCTGGCGGCCGTGTCCTACCTGCCCTGCACGCTGGGCCTGTCCGGCGGCATCTATGCGGCGCTGGTCAGTCTGCTCAACCTCGGCTATCTGCGGGAAGCCTGGATCCTGTGGCGCGATTACTCGGACGCCCGTGCGCGGCACGCCTTCCGCTATTCGCTGATCTACCTCACCGGCCTGTTCGTGGCCCTCTTCCTGGACCGCATGGCATGAGGACCCGCCCGTCCGGCCGGCGTACCCTGGCTATCGTCGCCTTTCTGCTTGCCCTTGTGGTGGTGTCCCTCGGCGCCTGGGTGCGCCTGTCCGATGCCGGCCTCGGCTGTCCCGACTGGCCCGGCTGCTACGGCAAGCTGGTCGGCGTGCCCGAACATGCCCACGAAGTGAGCGCCGCCGAAGCGGCCTTCGGCCAGCGCGTCGAGGCCGGCAAAGCCTGGAAAGAAATGATCCACCGCTACGCCGCCGGCACGCTGGGCCTGTGCATCGCCGGCCTGGCAGTGCTCGGCTGGCGGCAACGCGCCCGACGCAAGCCGACGCTCGAACTTGCCCTGCTCGCCGTGGTGCTGGTACAGGCCACGCTCGGCATGCTGACCGTCACCCAGTTGCTGAAGCCGGTGATCGTCACCTGCCACCTGCTCGGCGGCATGACGACGCTGGCGCTGCTGGCGGCCCTCGTGCTGCGCGAAGGCCGCATCTTCCGTCCGGGCCCGGGCATCGGCACCGGTCTGCAGACCCACGCGGCGATGGCGCTCATCGCCGTCGTGGTACAGATCGCTCTCGGTGGCTGGGTCAGCAGCAACTATGCGGCCGCCATCTGCCCGGATTTCCCGACCTGCCAGGGCAGCTTCAACCCGGCGCTGGATTTCCACCACGCCTTCACGCTGGACCGGGAACTGGGCATCACCGCCAGCGGCGCCCTGCTGCCGGCCAGCGCCCTGACCGCCATCCACTGGACCCATCGCCTGTTCGCCGGCGTGGTGCTGCTGGTCGCCGGCAGCCTCGGCCTGCGCCTGCTGGCCCGCCAGCACCTGCGCAGAGCCGGCATCGCGCTACTCGACGCACTGGGCCTGCAAATCGGGCTAGGTATTGCCAACGTGCTGCTGCAACTGCCGCTTCCGCTGGCCGTCGCCCACAACACTGGCGCGGCGCTGCTGCTGTGCGTCACGCTGGCGGTGGCCCTGCCTCTTTTCCAGAAGAGAAAAGCCCGCCACCGGCAACCGGCAGCAGGCTTCCCGCGGCGTTTTGAAAAGCTGACTACCGAATCGGCGCGATAAGCAGGCTTACTGCCCGAGCGCAGCCAGCAGCTTGCCGTGGATGCCGCCGAAGCCACCGTTGCTCATGACCAAGATACGGTCGCCGTCGCGGGCTTCGGCGACGATAGCGGCAACCAGCGCGTCCAGATCGTCCTCCACCACGGTCTTGCCGGCAATCGGCGCCAAGGCCGTACGGGCATCCCAGCCCAGGTTGGCGGCATAGCAGAAGACCTTGTCGGCCTGGGCCAGGCTGGCCGGCAACTGGTCCTTCATGACACCGAGCTTCATGGTGTTGGAGCGCGGCTCCAGCACCGCCAGGATGCGCGCATCGCCGACCTGGCGGCGCAGGCCTTCGACGGTCAGCGTGATGGCGGTCGGGTGATGGGCGAAGTCGTCGTACACCGCCACGCCACGCACTGTGCCGCGCAATTCGAGACGGCGCTTGACGCCCTCGAAGCGGCTCAGCGCATCTAGCGCCACTTCCGGCGTGACGCCCACATGCCGCGCTGCAGCGATCGCCGCCAGCGCATTGGCCCGGTTGTGACGACCGGACAGCGGCAGCCGGCGGCGGCCGATCTCCTTGCCCAGGTGGCGGATCACCACCTCGTCCTCGCTGGCCCCCTCCGCCACCGACCAGCCGGCCGCGTCGTTGAACCATTCGAGTTCGGACCAGCAGCCGCGCTGCATGACCCGCGGCAGCGACTCTTCGGCGGCGTTGGCGACGATGCGGCCGAGCCGCGGCACGGTACGTACCAAATGGTGAAACTGGGTCTCGATGGCCGCCAGATCGGCGAAGATGTCCGCGTGATCGAACTCCAGGTTGTTCAGGATCAGCGTTCGCGGGCGGTAATGGACGAACTTGGAGCGCTTGTCGCAGAAGGCCGTATCGTATTCGTCCGCCTCGATGACGAAGAACGGCGATTCGGTCAGCCGCGCCGACAGGCCGAAGTTCTTCGGCACGCCGCCGACCAGGAAGCCTGGATTCAGGCCGGCATCCTCGAGAATCCAGGCCAGCAGCGAGGTGGTCGTGGTCTTGCCGTGGGTGCCGGCCACACCTAGCACCCAACGCCCCTGCAGCACGTTCTCGGCCAGCCACTGGGGGCCGGACACATAGGGCAGGCCCTTGTCGAGGATTTCTTCCAGCAGGGGGTTGCCGCGGGAAATCGCGTTGCCGACGACGAACACGTCCGGCTCCAGGTCCAGCTGTTCGACCCCGTAGCCTTCGACGAGGCGGATGCCCTGCTCTTCCAGCTGAGTGCTCATCGGCGGGTAGACGTTGGCATCGCAGCCCGTCACGGTATGACCGGCAGCCCGCGCGAGGAGAGCCACGCCGCCCATGAAGGTTCCGCAGATGCCGAGAATGTGTATGTGCATTATTCGTCTAAGCGACAGAAACAGTGCCGCAACAGTCGTGTGTAGAATGGGATCTATTCTAATCGAACGGGGAGCTTCGACCTTCCATGCCGCGCCCTGCCGTTCCACACCGCAGCAACCTGCGCCGTGAAATTGCCGCCCTGGCGGCCCGCATGATCGCCGAAGACGGCATCAGCGATTACGGCTTCGCCAAACGCAAGGCCGCGCGCCAGCTCGGCGCCCTCGCCGCCGACGAACTGCCCAACAACGCGGAAATCGAAGCCGAAGTCCGCACTTACCTCGCCGTTTTCCAGGACGAAGAGCACCTCGAACGCCAGCACGTCATGCGTTCGGCGGCCATCGAGGTGATGCGCGAACTGGAGACCTTCCGCCCCTACCTCACCGGGCCCGTGCTGGAAGGCACCGCCGGGCGCTACTCGGAAGTGGAAATCGACCTTTTTCCCGAGAGCGCCAAGGAAGTGGAGATTTTCTTTCTCAACAACAACGTCGCTTACGAACACCGGGAACCGCGCCGCAACCAGCCCGATGGCCCCGAAGCGATCCTGGTTTTCGACTGGGACGACATCCCGTTCAAGCTGCGCATCTACTCCCCGGACGTGGAGCGCCTGAACCGTCGCGGCAGCCACGGCGCACGCCAGATGGAACGCGCGCGCTTGTCCATCGTCGAAGCCCTCGTCAACGAAACGCCGGCCGAAGCCCATATCCATCCATGAGTCGCAGCACCACCCTCGCCCTCGTCACCGCCGTCGCACTGGCCTCCGCCGCCGCCGGCTTGTACACCTCTTACTCGACGAGCGCCAACGCCGCGACGCCGACGGCCAACCTGTCCCAGCCCCAGCGTACAGCCCTCGGCAAGCTGCTGGCCCTCGATCTGCCCGACGCCAAAGGCACCCAACAACCTTTCTCGGCCTGGAAGGGCAAAGTGCTGGTGGTCAACTTCTGGGCTACCTGGTGCCCGCCGTGTCGCAAGGAAATTCCGGCATTTTCGGCGCTGAGCCGCAAATATGCAGGCAAAGGCGTTCAATTCGTCGGTGTGAGCATCGATACCGCCAAGAACGTCGCCGGCTATCAGGCCAAACAGCAGGTGGACTACCCGCTGGTGATCGCCGACCCATCGCTGGTCCAGCTCACAGAGGAACTCGGCAACAGTGCCCAGGGCCTGCCTTTCACGCTGGTCATCGATCGCAACGGCAACATCAGCTTGATCAAACTGGGTGAATTGTCCGAACAGGAACTGGACCGTAAACTCGCCGAACTGAGCAAGTCCTGACGCATACCGCAGGGGTCGCGCGGTGGACAACTTGCGCGTAATTACGGCAAACTTGCACTCATGACGCGCAAAACCAGCACCCAGGAAGCCACCGACGAGAACCTCCCGCAGCCGCGGATTCTCGTTCTGCATGGTCCCAACCTCAATCTGCTCGGCCGCCGGGAACCCGGCATCTACGGGCTGACGACCCTCGCCGACATCCATGCGGCGATGGAAAGCCGGGCCAAGGCCGACGGCGTGCTGCTGGAGTCCTTCCAGAGCAACCACGAGGGCGAGCTCATCGACCGGGTGCAGGCTGCGGAAAGCGAAGCCGTCGATTTCATCATCATCAATCCGGCCGGGTACACGCACACCAGCGTCGCACTGCGGGACGCTCTTGCCGGCGTCGCCATCCCGTACGTCGAAGTACACCTGTCGAACATCCACGCCCGCGAGCCGTTCCGCCATCACTCCTACTTCTCCGACAAGGCGGTAGGGGTGATCTGCGGGCTGGGCGCCCAGGGCTATCAACTCGCCCTCGAATTCGCCCTCGCCCGTCTGCGCGCAGCTCGCGCCTAAAGCAAGACATCGGCAGGCCGGCCTTGGTGCCGGCCGCTTCACATATCAAGGGGAATACTATGGATCTTCGCAAGCTCAAGAAATTGATCGATCTGGTCCAGGAGTCCGGCATCTCCGAACTGGAAGTCACGGAAGGCGAGGAAAAAGTCCGCATCGCCAAGCACATCGCTGGTCCCGCTCCAGTCAACTATGTAGCCCAGGCCCCTGCCGCGCCGGTCGCCGTCAGTGCCCCTGCTGCCGTGCCAGCAGCCCCTGTTGCCGCAGCCGAATCGGCCCTGCCGGACGGCAACGTGGTCAAGTCACCGATGGTCGGTACCTTCTACCGCGCCTCCGCGCCGGGTGCCAAGCCCCTCGTCGAAGTTGGCCAGAGCGTCGCCGTCGGCGACGTGCTGTGCATCATCGAAGCCATGAAGCTGATGAACGAGATCGAGGCCGAAGTGGCCGGCACCGTAAAGGCCATCCTCGTTGAGAACGGCGAACCGCTGGAATACGGCGAACCCCTCTTCGTCATCGGCTAAATCATGGCGATGTTCGAAAAACTCCTGATCGCCAACCGGGGCGAGATCGCGCTGCGTGTGCTGCGCGCCTGCCGTGAGCTGGGCATCAAGACCGTCGCGGTCCATTCCGAACCGGACGCAGAGGCCAAGTACGTCAAGCTGGCCGATGAATCCGTGTGCATCGGGCCTGCCTCCTCGGCCCTCAGCTATCTCAACATCCCCGCGCTGATTTCCGCCGCTGAAGTCACCGACGCAGAAGCGATCCACCCTGGCTACGGCTTCCTGTCCGAGAACGCCGATTTCGCCGAACGGGTCGAGCAGTCCGGTTTCGTCTTCATCGGCCCGCGCGCCGAAACCATCCGCCTGATGGGTGACAAGGTCTCGGCCAAGGACGCCATGAAGGCCGCCGGCGTACCCTGTGTGCCCGGCTCCGACGGCGCGCTGCCGGAAGACCCGAAGGAGATCGTCAAGATCGCCCGCGCCATCGGCTACCCGGTGATCATCAAGGCCGCCGGCGGTGGTGGTGGTCGCGGCATGCGCGTGGTGCACACCGAAGCAGCATTGATCAACGCCGTCACAACCACCCGCTCCGAGGCTGGTGCGTTCTTCGGCAACCCGACCGTGTACATGGAGAAGTTCCTGGAGAACCCGCGCCACGTGGAAATCCAGGTACTGGCCGACCAGCACGGCAATGCCATATACCTGGGCGAGCGTGACTGCTCCATGCAGCGCCGCCACCAGAAGGTCATCGAAGAAGCCCCAGCACCGGGCATCGAGCGCCGCCACATCATCCGCATCGGCGAACGCTGTGCCGATGCCTGCCGCAAGATCGGCTACCGGGGCGCGGGCACCTTCGAATTCCTGTACGAGAACGGTGAGTTCTACTTCATCGAGATGAACACCCGCGTGCAGGTCGAACATCCGGTCACCGAAATGATCACCGGCGTGGACATCGTGCAGGAACAGATCCGCGTCGCCGCCGGCCAGAAGCTCAGCTACCGGCAGAAGGACATCGAATTCCGTGGCCACGCGATCGAATGCCGCATCAACGCCGAAGATCCGTTCAAGTTCACGCCCTGTCCGGGCAAGATCAGCAACTGGCACGTCCCCGGCGGCCCGGGCATCCGAGTGGACTCCCACGTGTACAACGGCTACACCGTGCCGCAGCACTACGATTCGATGATCGGCAAGCTGATCGCCTACGGCGACACCCGCGACCAGGCCATCCGCCGCATGCGCATCGCGCTGTCCGAGATGCTGGTCGAAGGCATCAAGACCAACATCCCGCTGCACCAGGAACTGATGCTCGACGCCCGCTTCGTCGAAGGCGGCACCAGCATCCACTATCTGGAGCACAAGCTGGCGGGCCGCAACGACGTCAACAAGAACTGATGATGCAGTGCCCCCACTCACTCCAACTGTCGTCCAAGGAGGCCTGAATGTGGATCTCAGTCATCCTGCAGGCTGACGCGACCCGCGCCGAGGCCCTGTCCGAAGCACTGATGGAGCATGGCGCGCTGTCGGTCAGCATCGACGACGCCGACGCCGGCACTGACGCGGAAAAACCCCAGTTCGGCGAACCGGGCATGCACCCGGCCAGCCTGTGGGACCACAGCCGCGTCGTCGCACTGTTCGACACCGACACCGATCTGGCTGCAGCGCTGGCCACCGCGTCGGCGGCGGTCGGGCTCGACGCCGTACCACCGTTCACCATTGAGGAGGTCGAAGAACAGAACTGGGTGCAGCTCACCCAGAGCCAGTTCGACCCGATCCGCATCACCGACCGGCTATGGATCGTGCCGTCCTGGCATGAATCCCCGGATGCCGGCGCGATCAATCTGGTGCTCGATCCGGGCATGGCTTTCGGCACCGGTTCGCACCCAACCACCCGTCTGTGCCTCGAGTGGCTGACCGAAGAGATCACTCCGGGCGTCAGTGTGCTCGACTACGGCTGTGGCTCCGGCATTCTGGCGATCGCCGCCGCCAAGCTGGGAGCGGGTGAGGTCACCGGCGTGGACATCGACGAGAAAGCCGTCGAAACCGCCGCCGACAACGCCGCCAACAATGGCGTCAGCCTGCACCTGCAGGTCTCCGCCAAGCCTCTCGACGGCACCTTCCAGCGGGTCGTCGCCAACATCCTGACCAATCCGCTCAAGATGCTGGCCCCGCTGCTCGCCGCCCGCGTCGCACCCGGCGGCAAGCTGGCCCTGTCCGGGGTACTGGAAGCCCAGGCCGGTGATGTCATCGAGGCCTACGCCCCCTTCATCGCCCTGCACGTGGGTGCCACCCTGGACGGCTGGGTCCGCCTCGAGGGCGAACGGCCAGCGTCAACCGAGTCATGATCCTCGCGCGCTGCCCGGCGTGCTCAACCACCTTCCGGGTGCGCCCAGAGCAATTGAACGCCCGCCATGGGCGGGTCCGTTGCGGCCAGTGCCAGCACGCCTTCAACGCGCTGGAGAATCAGATCGAGGAAGGGACCTCGGCTGACGGACTCCCGCCGGAGCCGCTACAGGCCCCGACGGGGAGCGCAGCACCCTCCCTGTTCGTCCTGCAGGAAAAGCCACCCGCGACCACAGACGTCCTGGCGTCGTCTGTGTCCGACCTCCCCTCGGCCGGGAGCAATCCTCCCACCGAGGAGCATTTTCAGGAAGACGCGCCGGCCCTGGTTATCGACAACGTCGCCAACGACGATGCGCAGGAGGCGGACGCACCTCGGCCCCCGCAGCCCGAAGCCGACACTTACGGTGCTGCGCTGGAAGCCCCGGCGTTCATCACCTTCGAGGACGAGGCCCTCCCGCCCTCCAACACCACCCCGGCCATCCCGGAAATCGCGGACGACCGCATCGAACCGGTCGGTGAAATCCGCCTTGAAGCCCTCGATGAACGGCTGGCGGAGGACATGCTGTCGGCGACTAAGGCAACCGCCAAGGATCAGCTGCCAACCCATAGCCCCCTCGCCCTCGACGAAGACGAGGACGAGGACGAAGCCGCAACGGATGTGGAGGCATCTGTCGCGCCGCTCCCGTTCAAGCCCGACTGGCCGGACGCCTCCGAACTCGACCTGAAGAATCCCCCCGACCCGTCCTTCGTCGAGGACGGCCCACTCGACTTCGACTCGCTCTTGCACAAAAAGGTCGTGGACGATACACCGGGCACTCCCCAACAGGCCCTGGACCAGGACCGCCCCTCTGCGCCGACGGCAGAACAGCCTTCAACGGGGCTGCCGATTGAGCCCCCCATCGCAGCAACAGCGACGAGCGAGCCGGAACTCGAACAAGACGAGCACGAGCCTTTTGTAGAGGAAATCGAAGAGCCCACCGGTCCCTCGCCATTGCAACAAGCTGCCTGGGCAGCGGGTGCCACGCTACTGGTGCTCGCCATACTCGCCCAGGGCATTCTGGTATTCCGCAGTGAAATCGCCCAGTCGTCGCCTCAGATGCGGCTCTTCATGGAGAGCGTGTGCGCGGGCATGGGCTGCGAACTGCCACTGCCCCGCGAGTCGGCCTCTATCACCATCGAAAGCTCCGACATCCAGCCGGACGCCAACCGCGAGGCCTTCTTCACACTGCATGCCACGCTACGCAACCGCGCCGAGTTCGCCCAGGCCTGGCCACACCTGGAAATCACCTTGACCGATGCCCGCGACAAGGCTCTGGTCCGCCGGGTTCTGGAGCCCAAGCAATGGCTGCCCGCCGACATGCCGCCGGACGCCTTCCCAGCCCGCAAGGAAGTAGCAGCCCGGGTCCGCTTCGAAGCGCCCGGCGTTGCAGCAGCAGGTTATCGGGTCTACGCGTTCTACCCCTGAACGCGCAGACCGGCCGGCATAACATCCGGCAACACTCACCGAAGCGGGCCCGGCCGGGCCACTCCTATAATCGTTTCGCTTACATCTTGCCGACACCATGTCCACGCTCATCTGCGGTTCCATCGCCTTCGATTCGATCATGGTCTTTCAGGACCATTTCAAGAATCACATCCTTCCCGAGCAGATCCATATCCTGAACGTCTCCTTCCTGGTGCCCGAAATGCGCCGCGAGTTCGGCGGCTGTGCCGGCAATATCGCCTACAATCTCAAGCTGCTCGGCGGCGATCCGCTGATCATGGCCACCGTCGGCGACGACGTCGCCCCCTATCTGGAGCGCCTCGAGCGCCTTGGCTTGTCCCGTGCCCACGTCACCCACGTCCCCGGCACCTACACGGCCCAAGCCTTCATCACCACCGATCTGGACGACAACCAGATCACCGCGTTCCATCCGGGCGCGATGGTCCATTCCCACCTCAACAAGGTGGAACACACAACCGGCGTCACGCTCGGCATCGTCGCCCCCGATGGCCGCGACGGCATGCTGGAGCATTCCCGCCAGTTCGCCGAGGCCGGCATTCCCTTCGTCTTCGATCCCGGCCAGGGCCTGCCGATGTTCAACGGCGAAGAGTTGCTGGCCTGCCTGCAACTGGCCGACTACTGCACGGTCAACGACTACGAAGCACGCCTGCTCAGCGAACGCACCGGACGCAGCCTTGAAGCACTGGCCAAGGAGGTCAAGGCGTTGGTCGTCACCCGTGGCGGCGAAGGTTCCGAGATCTACACCGGTGGTCACCGCCTCGATATCCCGTGTGCCCGTGCCGCCGCTCTCGAAGACCCTACTGGCTGCGGCGACGCCTACCGGGCCGGTCTGCTGTACGGGATCGAGAATGGCTTGGATTGGGACCAGAGCGGACGCCTGGCTTCGCTGATGGGCGCCCTCAAGATCGCCAGCCGCGGCGGGCAGAACCACGCGCCCAGCCGCGATGAAATTGCCGATGCCTATCGCACGGCGTTCGGCTCAACCCTGTGGTGAAAAAAGGACACAACATGATGCGAATCCTTCCCCTGACCCTCGCCCTATTGACCACGGTGAACCTGGTGGGCTGTGCATCCGGCCTCGGTGGCGGCGACTACGAACGGACCGAAGCCCGGCGCGTGATGAGCGTGCGCATGGGCATCGTCGAAAGCGTCCGCCCGGTGAAGCTGGAAGGCACCAACACACCACTCGGCACCGTCGCCGGCGCTGCAATTGGCGGCGTGGCCGGCAGTACCGTTGGCTCAGGCAAGGGCGCAGCGATCGCCGCAGTAGTCGGCGCCGTTGCGGGTGGCATTGCCGGTGCAGCGGCCGAAGAGGGCTTCACCCGCAAGCAGGGCGTCGAAGTCACCCTCAAGATGGACAACGGCGAATTGCTGGCCATCGTGCAGGAAGACGGCGGCGAGAACTTCAAGCCCGGTGAGCGCGTGCGCCTGCTGCAGGACGGCCGCAACACCCGCGTCAGCCGCTGAGCCCATTCCATTCCGTGGGGTTGATCGAAGCCCCCCACGGAATGAACGCCAGGCAGTAAGCGCCCGGACGCAGTATCCGGTCACACGTCCGTAACGCCCTCTTCACGGCGCCGCAATGCAGCATTTTCACAATGCGCGGAAACCCAATGAGGATTCCGTCAATGCTGCACAAGGAACAACACGTCGCCCAACGCCCCGGTCGCAACCTGTACGTCGGGCTGGCTAGCTGCTCCACCGAGATTCTGGAAGCCCAGAAACTGCGTTACCGCGTATTCGCCGAAGAAATGGGCGCCCGCCTGTCGAGCCGCACGCCGGGCGTCGACCGTGATCTGTACGACGCGTTCTGCGACCATCTGATCGTGCGCGACGAGGATGCCGGCCGTATCGTCGGCACCTACCGCATCCTGTCGCCGTCGGCGGCCCGCGAAGTTGGCAACTACTATTCCGAGAGCGAATTCGACCTGACCCGCCTGCGCCACCTGCGCGGCCGCATGGTGGAAATCGGCCGTTCCTGCATCGACCCGGAGTACCGCTCCGGCGCCGTCATCACGCTACTGTGGGCCGGCCTCGCCCGCTACATGCTCGAGAACAACCACGACTACCTGATCGGCTGTGCGTCGATCAGCATGGCCGACGGCGGGCATGCCGCAGCCAGCCTGTATAATCGCCTCAAGGACGAGCATCTGTGCCCGCTCGAATACCGGGTCTTCCCCCGCACGCCACTGCCGATCCAGGCCCTGCGCCAGGATCTCGACGCCGACACGCCGCCGCTGATCAAGGGCTACCTGCGCGCGGGTGCGTGGATCTGCGGCGATCCGGCCTGGGATCCGGACTTCAACACGGCCGACCTGCCGATCCTGCTGCCGGTTTCCCGGCTCGACGCCCGCTACGCCAAACACTTCATGGGACGCAAGGACTGAAACCCGCCAGCTCCACCCCTCGCCTGACCCGCATCGTCCGCGCCGCCCATCTGACAGTTCACCTGCTGCAAGGCCTGTCGCTGGCGGCGTTCGCCTTCCCCTTCCTGTCCGCCCCCAAGCGCCTGCGCCTGCGCCAGCGCTGGTCTGCGCACCTGCTGGGCACGCTGGGCGTGCGCCTGCAGGCCGACGAGCCCTTCGTCGTACCCGGCAGCCTGCTGGTTGCCAACCATGTGTCGTGGCTCGATGTCTTCGTGATCAACGCAGCTTACCCGGCAGCCTTCGTCTCGAAGGCCGAGGTCCGTCAATGGCCGCTGATCGGCTGGCTCGCCGCGAAGAACGACACGGTCTTCCTGCGCCGCGGCAGCCGCGGCCACGCAAAGATCGTGAATGGGGAAATCGGTGACCTGCTCGGCCGCGGCCGCCACGTGGCGATCTTCCCCGAAGGCACCACCACCGACGGCAGCCACGTATTGGGTTTCCACGCTGCGCTGCTGCAGCCGGCCATCGAAGCCGGTGCACCGATCCAGCCGCTGGCCATCACCTACCGTCTGCCTGACGGGCGTTACACCCGTGCTCCGGCCTACGACGGAGACATCAGCCTGGTCGACTGCATCAAGGCGATCATCGCCGAGCCGGAAATCATCGCCCGCGTACGCGTCGCGCCGGCCTTCCAGCCTGGCGAACTACCAGACCGCAAGGCCATCGCCCACGCGGCGCGGGAGAGCATCGCCGCACGCATCGCCGACTGAACGTTCAGGAGGGTTTGGGTTTGCCGTGGGCCAGACCCGGACAGGCCACCTGGAACACGGCCCGGTCTTCCAGGCGCACAGCGGTCAGCTCGCGCCCCCACAGACAGCCGGAGTCCAGAGCCATCAGATTGGGCTCGATACGCAGGCCCAGCGCCGACCAGTGGCCGAAGACGACGGTGGTATCGGCGCTCTTCCGCCCCACCACCTCGAACCAGGGTAGATAGCCCTTCGGCGCCTTGGTCACCTCGCCCTTGACCTTGAAATCCATCACGCCATCCGCCGTACAGAAGCGCATGCGCGTCATCGCATTGACGATCACCCGCATGCGCTCGTAATCGCGCAGGTCATCGCTCCACGCGGCGGGCTCACTGCCCCACATGTTATGCAGCAGATCCGCGTGATAAGGCCCGGCCAGCGCCCCCTCGACCTCGCGGGCCAGCGCGCGCGCCTGCTCCACCGTCCAGCCCGGTAGCAGTCCGGCATGGACCATCGCAAAACCGTTCTCGACATGCATCAGGGGGCGCGTGCGCAGCCAACCCAGCAAGACCTCCCGATCCGGCGCATCGAGCACCGCCTGGATGGTGTCGTCCTTGCCCCGGTTGCGAATCGCCTCATAGGCCACCATCAACAGGTACAGGTCGTGGTTGCCCAACACGGTGACCGCAGCCGGTCCCAGATCACGCACAAAACGCAGGGTGTTCAGGGAATCCGGCCCACGGTTAACCAGATCACCGACCAACCACAGGCGGTCGTGAGCCGGATCGAAGGAGACGCGGTTGAGCAGCGCGGTCAGGGACTGGAAACAGCCCTGGATGTCGCCGATTGCATAAGTTGCCATTTTCAATGTCCTCCGGCGGTTTGCGCCACCGACCGCAGATGCGGCGCAGTCTGGTTGGCCGGAACATACTCGGGCACCCAGCGGCGCAGTTCCCGACGCACTTCAGGCGCATCCACCGCACGACGCTGACGCAGCCACAGCAGCAGCGCATCGAGCCAGCCCTCCTCGACCGGCAGCGCCCGCGCAATGCGCAATTTAGGATGATGGGTAGCGCGGGTCTCCTCGCTGTCGGCCAGAACTTCCTCGTACAGCTTCTCACCGGGACGCAAGCCGGTAAATACGATCCGGATTTCGTCCTCAGTACGCCCGGACAAGCGGATCATGTCCTGCGCCAGTTCGGCGATCTTCACCGGTTCGCCCATGTCGAGCACGAAAATCTCTCCCCCTTTGCCCATCGATCCAGCCTGTAGCACCAGTTGGGCAGCCTCCGGGATCGACATGAAGTAACGGGTGATCTCGGGATGGGTCACGGTCACTGGTCCACCAGCGGCGATCTGTTCCTGGAACTTGGGAATCACGCTCCCGGCGCTACCCAGTACGTTACCGAAGCGCACGATCTCGAACTGTGTGCCCCCTTGGACAGCCAGGGCCTGGCACACCTGCTCCGCCAGGCGCTTGGTGGCCCCCATCACGTTGACCGGGTTGACCGCCTTGTCGGTAGACACCAGCACGAAACGCGGAATACCAAAGGCCACCGCGCTGCGCGCCACCTGCCAGGTACCCAACGCGTTGTTGCGCACCGCCTGCCAAGCGTTGTCATCCTCCATCAGCGGCACGTGTTTGTAGGCTGCCGCATGGAAGATCACATGAGGCCGGTAACGGTTGAGCACCTCGTCCACACGGATCGCATCCTTCACGTCACCGGCCAGCGGCACCAGCTGCACGTTCGGGAAATAGGTGTGGAATTCCTCGCACAAGCGATATAGCGCAAATTCGGACAGCTCGAAGCAGATCAGCACAGACGGTTCGAAACGGGCGATCTGACGGCACAGCGCGGAGCCGATCGATCCGCCGGCGCCAGTCACCATCACGGCCTTGCCGCGCAGATACTCTTTGACCTCCGCCGCATTGATGCGCACCGGGTCGCGCCCCAGCAAGTCTTCCACATCCACTTGACGG
The DNA here is from genome assembly GCF_056724105.1 of Zoogloea sp. GDB6. Taxonomy (NCBI): domain Bacteria; kingdom Pseudomonadati; phylum Pseudomonadota; class Betaproteobacteria; order Rhodocyclales; family Zoogloeaceae; genus Zoogloea; species Zoogloea sp. GDB6. Next base: position 4,829,584 of record NZ_CM161497.1, read on the forward strand.
ACATCACCCACGCTCACTCGACCCAGCATCACATCTTCGATAGCCGGCACCGTCAACGCCTTGACGCCGGCCCGTACACAAATGCTGGTCACGCTGCGGCGTAGTTCGTGGCGCTCATGGGGCAGGGCGATGATGGCGTGACCAACGCGGTGCTCCGTCGCCACCCGCGCCAGATCCGAGAAGGCGCCCAACACCTTGTAGCCGTAGATCTCCCGCCCTTCACGCTCGCCTGTCTTGTCCAGCAACCCAACGACACGCCACTCGGACGAGCGGGACAGATCCTTGATCAGATTCACCGCGGCTTCCCCGGCCCCCATCACGATGACAGGTTGCCCCTGGGCACGCAGCGCGCCATACAGGCGGAACTCCTTCCAGGTCCGGTAAAGGGCTCGCGTGCCCCCCATGTACATGACTAGCAGCAAGGGCTGCAGCGCATAGATCAGGCGCGGCACCGTCGGGTGATAGCGCACTGCGACGACCAACACCAAAGGCGTCACCAGGGTGGCGACCCCCACCGCACGCAGGATGCGCAGTAGATCAGGCAAGCTGGCGAAGACCCAGATTCCCCGATACAGGCCGAATGCCCGCAGCAACATGCCCTGCAGAAACAGCACAATGGGCAGCGCTACCCCAAAGGCCGGCATGAAATCAGTGGGGATATCGGTATTGAAACGGATCAGATAGGCCAGCCACCACGTCAACGCGACCCCGAACAGGTCCGACAGGAACACCAGCAATGACCGGGACATAACTTCCTTCACAGCTTGGCGGCTTCAGCGGCTTCGAAACGCCGCCAGCGCTGGTCTACCCACACACCGACCGCCAGAAAGACAATGGCCCACATTGTAAGCGTGACGCACTGCAGCGAAAACCCTGATGGCAAGATCAACACGGCCGAAATCCCCGTTCCAAGCATCAAGCCATAAGCCCGCAAGGCCGTCCCCCGGTGCCCCAGTCCCATCCGGACCATCCGCTGGTAATAGTGGCTGCGATGCGCCTGCCAGACCTTCTCGCCATGCAAGGCACGCCGCAGCAGCGTGACCGTCGCATCCAGCACAAAAGGCGCAAAGACCAGCAGCGGGAACCACAACGGCCAGGCACCGCCGCCCCAGCCCACCAGGCCGAGAGACCCGGCCAGAAAACCGAGTGGCACCGAACCCACATCACCCATGAAGATGCGGGCCGGATGGAAATTGAACAACAGAAAACCGGCCGCACCGGCCGCAACGGCCGCACATGCAAGGGCCAGACCGAAGCGCCCTCCCAGATAAGCCGCCACCGCATAGGCGGAGAAGCCGAACAGAGCCATCCCCCCCGCCAGTCCATCCGAGCCGTCCATGAAGTTATACAGATTGGCCAGCCACACCAGCGACACCAACAACAGCAACCCCATCGCCCATCCCAGCGAAAAGCCTGCGCCATACAGAAAGCCGACAGCCACCAGCACCTGCACGAGAAAACGCAGGCGGGCCGGCAAGGTGTGACGGTCGTCGAGCAGCCCGAGCAAGGCCAGCACACTCGCCCCGCCAACTGCCAACAAGACGTTGACTGGCAACCATCCGGACGCCGCAGCCAGCCCCACACCGACCAGGCTACCCGCCATCACGCCGACGCCGCCGGTGCGCGGAATCGGCTGCGAATGCAGGGAACGGTCGTTCGGATGATCCAGAAAATACAGCCGACTCGCGGGATGGCAGCACGCTCGCGTGGTCAGCCAGGCCGTCAGCCATGCCATCGGCACAGCCAGCCAACGCAATGTATCGGACATGCTTGCCTGTCATTGAAAACTGAAGTCCGCCCCAGTATCAGGCAACAGCCTTTCATGCCGCAACAGTAAAGGGAACAAAGGCGGAAAAGTTCATATAGGAGAATTTATGGTACATTCTCCTATATGAACTTTTCCGTGCACATCCCCCTCCACGCCCAACCCGAACAGCTGGAGCGTCTCTCAGCCCTGCAGAGGGCGGTGGCAGAAGTGTGCAACGCACTGGCCCCTGTCGTGCGCGACACCCGCTGCTGGAACCGGGTCGGACTGCATCACCTGGCCTATCGCAGCCTGCGCGAGCGCTTCCCACAAGTCGGCTCCCAGATGGTCTGCAATGCGATCTATTCGGTGTCACGCACCTGCCGGTTGCTGTTCCAGCATCCACAAAGCCCGTTCAACGTCGCTCGCAACCCCGACAAGCCACTACCGCTGCTGCAGTTCCAGCCGAGTCTGCCGGTGTATTTCGACCGCCACACTCTGAGTGTCAAGGTCGGCCAGCTGTCCATGTACACCCTCGACGGGCGCATGAAGTTCCAACTCGATCTCACCGACGCCGACGTGCAGCGCTTCAAGGAAAACAAGCTGCGCGAAATCGTTCTGACCCAGACGCCAAACGGCTACCGACTCTCCTTCACCTTTGCAGCTCCTCAGTCGGACGGGGATGACAGCACGGACACCAATTTCGACGAGAACGGCGACCTGCCCGAATACGTTCTGGTCTCAGAAGACACCCCTCTTCCACACCCGGCTGCGGACGCTCCCCAGCCGGCATCTATCTAAGCCCCCTTTCAGGTAACAGCCATGAAACCCGGCGAAAAACCCTCCGCTCTGCGCGAAGCATTGCTGCTGCAGAAACCCGCCTTCCACAAGGTGATCTTCTTCAGTTTCTTCATCAACCTGCTGGTCATGGCACCTACCGTGTACATGCTCCAAGTGTACGACCGGGTGGTGAACAGCCGAAACCTGACGACGCTGGGTATGCTGACCCTGATGATCGTCCTGCTCTACATCGTCATGGAGGCACTGGAATGGGTACGTAGCGGCCTCCTCCATCAGATCGCGCTGAAATTCGACTCCCGCATCAACGAACGGATCTTCAATACAGTCTTCGAAGCCAATCTGCGTGGTATCCCTGGCGCCACCGCTCAAGTGCTGCAGGACCTGCGCACCCTACGCGACTTTATCTACAGCCATGCACTGACCGCGATCATCGACGTTCCCCTGTCGATGCTCTATATCTTTGCAATCTTCTACATCAATCCGGAAATGGGCTGGATGTCCATCGTGGGCGCACTGATCCAGGTCGGCCTGGCGTGGCTCACCGAAAGGGACACCCAGGCGCCCCTCAGCGCGGCCAACCGCTCCACGATTGCTGCGCAGAACTACGCCGCGGACAGCCTGCGCAACGCCCAGGTCATTGAAGCAATGGGCATGCAGAGTGGCATCCACAAGCGCTGGCTCAAACGCCAGAACGAAACTCTGCGCCAACAAGCCCATGCCTCCGACAAGGCCGGCACCTACTCGGCGCTATCCAAATTCGTGCAGCAATCCCAGTCCTCCCTGCTGCTCGGCGCCGGCGTCTGGTTCATCATCATCGGCCTCTTTCCCCATGGCGGTGGCCTGGTCATCGTCGCCTCGACCTTCGGCGGCAAACTGCTGTCGCCGATCGTGCAAGTCATCGGTGCCTGGAAACAGGTGGTAGCGGCGCGGGGCGCCTATGCACGCCTTAACGTCCTCCTCAGCAACGTCACACTGCGGCACGCCGGCATGCCGCTGCCCGCACCCAAGGGGCAACTGTCCGTCGAAAATGTGGTTGCCGGCGCCCCTGGCTCCCACGCGGTCATCCTGCGCGGCGTGACTTTCAGCGTCCCCCCCGGCACCGTTGTGGGTCTGATCGGACCATCCGCCTCTGGCAAATCCACGCTGGCGCGTCTACTGGTTGGCGTGTGGCCCGCGGCCAACGGCAAGGTACGCCTGGACGGGGTAGACATCTATCCGTGGAACAAGGCTGAACTGGGTCCTCACCTCGGCTATCTGCCGCAGGAAGTTGAACTCTTCGACGGGGCACTGGCCGAGAACATTGCCCGCTTTGGTGATGTAAACATGGCCAAGGTGGAAGCAGCGGCGCGCGCCGTCGGCCTTCACGACATGATCATGTCACTACCCGATGGCTATGAAACGAACATTGGCGACGACGGCTGCCGACTGTCCGGTGGTCAACGCCAACGCATCGGCCTTGCCCGCGCGATCTACGACAACCCACGCTTCATCGTGCTGGACGAACCCAACTCCAGCCTCGACGAAGCCGGCGAGCGTTCTCTGGTTCATACACTGCGGAACCTCAAGGCCCAAGGCTCGACCATCATCGTCATTACCCACCGCACCAGCGTGCTGGTCGCGGTGGACAACCTGCTCGTGCTTCAGGATGGTCAAGCAAAGGCCTACGGCCCTCGCGACGAAGTCCTCGCCGCCCTGCAGCAAGGCGCCCAGCAAGCCATACCCGCTCCTCAGCCGGCCGCGGCCTGATCTTTATATTCCGCCCATCGAACCCTGATGAAAACTCCTTCCTCCTTCCAGCACAGCGAGCTGCGCACCATTCTGTGGGCATTCCGCCGCGAGTTCGCGGTATGCCTGTTGTTCTCGGTGCTAGTCAACATCCTGATGCTGACTCCGACAATGTACATGCTGCAGCTGTTCGACAGAGTGATGCTCAGTCAGAACCTCGTCACGCTGTCGGTCCTGACCATCGTCATGCTGTTTTGCTTCGCAGCAGTAGCTTTTGCCGAATGGTCCCGCTCGCGCCTGCTGGTTCGTCTGGGCGTCAAGCTCGATCAGAAACTGAACTCCCGCGTCTTTGCTGCCAGCTTTGAAGCGGCGCTGCGGCAGCAGGGCAAAAACCCCACCCAGGGCTTCAGCGATCTGGCCAACGTCCGACAGTTCCTCACCGGCAACGGGCTGTTCGCAATGATGGACGCGCCGTGGTCACCGATCTATCTGGCCGTACTGTTCATGCTGCACCCCTGGCTCGGCGCGCTGGGCGTCATCTTCTCGCTGATCCTCATCGGCATTGCCTGGCTCTCCCACCGTCTGTCCCATGCCTCCATCGAAGCGGCGCAGGAAGCTGGCAGCCAGGTCAACGGCTATATCCACAGCAAGCTGCGCAATGCCGAAGTCATCGAAGCGATGGGTATGCTCAGCAATTTGCGCGCTCACTGGAAGACTCGTCAGCAGCACTACCTGAAACTCAACCAGCACGCCAGCGACATTTCCGAGCGCGTCAAGGCCCTGACCAAGTTCGTGCGTTATACCCAGCAGTCCCTGGCCCTCGCGGCCGGTGCGATACTGGTCATCCGCGGCGAGCTCAGCCCTGGCGCGATGATCGCCACCAACGTTCTACTCGGCCGTGCCACTCAACCAGTAGATATGATGGTCACGAGCTGGAAATCATTCCTGGCCGCCCGCAAGGCCTTTCTGCGCCTGGAAGAAACCCTGGCCCAGAACCCGCCGCGCGACGCCTGCCTGGTCCATCCCGAACCCAAGGGACAACTGAGCCTGCAGAATGTAATTGCCACCGCCCCCGCTCGCCCTGGAGCCATTCTCAAGGATCTCAGCTTGGACTTCCCGGCTGGCGAAGTCATCGGCATCGTTGGTCCCTCCGGCTCCGGAAAATCCACCCTGGCTCGCACGCTAATCGGCATTTGGCCTTATACCGACGGGCGCGTGCTGCTCGATGGCGTACCGCTGGAGCGCTGGGAACGGGACGACCTCGGCCCCCACCTGGGCTATCTTCCCCAAGACATAGAACTATTCGAAGGCACGATCGCCGAGAACATCGCGCGTTTTGGCGATGTGGAACCGGACAAGGTCATCCGTGCCTGCAAGCGCGCCGGCGTGCACGACATGATCCTGCACTTTCCCAATGGCTACGATACGGAGATGGGCCAGGCAGGCGGACAGCTGTCCGGTGGTCAACGCCAGCGCATCGCACTGGCCCGCGCCATGTACGGCGATCCCAGACTGCTGGTGCTCGATGAGCCCAATTCCAACCTGGACGATATCGGCGAAGCCGCACTGCTCAAAGCAGTCCAGGATCTCAAGCAACAGGGCAGCACCGTTATCGTCATCACCCACCGGCCCAGCATCCTCAACGCTGCCGACCGCCTGCTGGTACTCAACGATGGCCGCATCGCCCTGTATGGTCCCCGCGCAGACGTCATAGCCACACTGCAGGCTCAAGCGTCCACCCAGCCGGGTCACAGCCCCGCGGCCCAGCCCGCCTGACCCCAGTCGCCCCCGAAATTTTCCAGAGAAACCGTTATGGTCAATCAAACCGCCTCCCACTCCAGCGACCTACCCGTCGCAGCCCAGCAGCCCCAGGACACGGAAGCCCCGCTGCCCACCGACACCAAGCGCCCCGCCCGTATCGGCCTTTGGGTTCTCGGCCTTGGCTTGGGTGGCTTCCTGCTATGGTCCTCATTGGCCCCCCTCGACGAAGGCGTTCCCACCTCCGGAAGCGTAACGATCGATACCAAGCGCAAAACCATCCAGCACTTGACTGGTGGCATCGCCGCAGAGATCTTCGTCAAGGAAGGCGAGTTCGTGAAGGCTGGAGCCCCCCTTATACGCATCGACGACGCAAGCACCCAGGCCAATTTCGAAGCGGTCCGCCAACATTACCTGACCTTCCGTGCGATGGAAGGCCGACTGGTCGCGGAGCAGACAGGACAAACCAGAATCAGCTTCCATCCCGACCTGCAGAAGGTAGCTAGCGATCCTCAGGTGAAACAGACCCTGGACACCCAACAAAGTCTGTTCCGGTCCCGTCGCAGTGCGCTGGCCGCGGACCAGTTGGCCTATGAAGAGAGTATCCGCGGCCTGGAAGCTTCTATCCAGGGCTACCAAGGCCTACTGGCGAGCCGCAAAGTTCAGCATGACAACATTCAGGAAGAACTGAGCGGCGTCCGCGACCTGGTCAAGGAAGGCTACGCCCCGCGCAACAAGCAACTGGAATTGGAGCGCATGCTGGCTGACTCCACCGGTGCCATGGCCGATCTGCAAGGCAACATCCTCCGCGCACGCCAGGGTATCGCCGAGGCCCGCGCCCGTGCCCGCCAGCGCCAGGAGGAATACCGCAAAGAGGTGGACAGTCAGCTTGCAGACGTACGTCGGGAAGTTGACGCGGATGCCGACAAGCTGAAAGCGTCTACAGACGAACTGACCCGCACCACCATCCGGTCTCCGGTAGAAGGGCAGGTCGTTGGCCTGACGACCCAGACTGTCGGCGGCATCATCGGACCTGGCCAGAAGCTGATGGATATCGTGCCACGCCACGAATCCCTGCTGCTTGAGGCCCATGTGCCCCCCCACCTCATCGACCGCCTCAAATCAGGTCAGGAAACCGACGTACGCTTCTCGACCTTCGCCCACTCCCCGGCTCTGGTAGTGGAAGGCAAAGTGGTCTCCATTTCCACCGACCTGATCACCGAACCCCCCAGTGCCAACGCTCCCGCCAGCTCCTACTACCTGGCCCGCATAGCACTGACGGAAAAAGGCCTGAAGGAACTGGGTGATCGCCAAATGCAGGCTGGCATGCCCGCCGAAGTCGTCATCAAGACCGGCGAACGTACCGTGCTCAACTATCTGCTACACCCGCTGATCAAGCGCCTCGCTGCATCGATGAAAGAGGAATAAGTCGTGTCCGTTATTCGCCCCCTCATCCGCCTCCTGCCCGGCACCCGCCTGTCACGCCTGACTGGCGCGCTCAGCCTGGCACTGGCCGCCTCGCCGGCCAGCGCCATCGACTTGATGCAAGCCTATGAACGCGCCCTCAGCCAGGACGCCAGCTATCAAGCAGCCCGTGCCGACACCGACGCTCGCCGGGAAGCCGTGCCACAAGCCCTCGCCCAATTGATGCCCAATGTATCCAGCAACCTGTCCCGCAGCAAGAACGTCACGGAGCAGCGCTCCCCAAACGGTCTAGGCAACCTAAGCAAGACCAACTACGAATACTTCAGCAGCAACTACGGTATCAGCCTGCGCCAGCCACTGTTCCGTAAGTACAACTTCGCGCTCTACCGTCAGGCCAAATCCGACGTGGAAACCGCTGAAGCCACTCTGGACAAGAGTTTGCAGGACCTCGTCGTTCGTATGGCGGGCACTTATTTCGATGCGCTGATGGCCAAAGCCCAGTACGCATTGATCATGGCCCAAAAAAATGCCTATGGCTTACAGCTGGCAGCGGCCAAGCAGAGCTTTGCCAAGGGACAGGGCACGGTCATTGACGTGGACGACGCCCAGGCCCGTTACGACATGACCGTCGCCCAGGAACTGGAAGCCCTTCAGAACCTCAGCTACACCCGCCGAGCTCTACAGGTCATCGTCAACGAACCCGTGGAAAACGTCGCCGATCTGGTTCCCGCCCGCATGGAACTGACCCCGCCATTCCCGGACAATGTAGAGGAATGGATCGAGCGTGCTGAAGAGACCAACCCTGAGTTGCGTGCGCTACGCGCCTCCATGGAATCGGCCAACCAGGAACTCGCCAAAGCCCGCTCTGGCCATTACCCGACTGCCGATCTGTTCGTTCAGCGGAGCATGAGCGAAAGCGACAACAACGTGTCAATCAATAGCCGCTACCTGACCTCTCAGGCTGGCGTGCAAGTGAGCATTCCGCTGTTCTCCGGCGGCTACGTCTCCTCGCAAATGCGTCAAGCCCGCGCCAACATCCAAAAGATCGAACAGCAATACGAAGGCCGCCGTCGGGAAATCCGCCTGCAGGTACGCAAGGAATATCAGAACATTACCGAAGGCATCGCCAAGATCCAGGCCCTGCAACAGGCCGAGCGCTCCGCCGAACGGGCACTCGACTCGAACCAGAAGGGCCTCCCTGCCGGTACCCGCAGCCTGGTGGACATCCTCAACGCCCAGCAGCAGTTGATCAACGCCAAACGCGATCTGGTCCAAGCCCGCCTCACCTACATCCTTGCCCGCGTCCGCCTGCAGGGGCTGGTGAGTTCCCTCAACGAAAAGGAAATCCAGACCATCAACAACTGGCTGGAAACACCGCGCAGCTGAACCCTGCAAGCAGAGCCTGGAGGCGAATGGCTTGGGGCCCACAGGGCTTGGCCCCGAACGCCTCCTACGTTCACAAGAGAGCGAGGATATCCTTCAGGCTGCTACGTAGTTCGCCTGCACCAAGCGGAGACGCCGACGACACCACGGCAAGCCCTTCGACCCAAGCCAGTTGCTGGGAAAGGCATACCGTCCGCGCGTCATGGTGATTACGGACAAACTCCCTGGCCTGTCGCCCGAGCCGCGCCCGCTCCTCGGGCGCGTCGAGCAGGCGACACACTTCACCGGCCAGCCCCCGGCTATCGAAAAAATCCACCAATCGCCCGGTTTCACCATCCTGGATGATCGCCTCCAATGGAGCCGTCCGGCTGCCGACGACGGTACAGCCTATCCCCATCGCCTCCAGCAGACCAGCGGGAACCGCCGAGGGATAACGCATCTGGACATGTACCGTCGACAGCTGCAACAGACCGACCCACTGGGGTGCAGTCAACTCACCGACGAAATGCACCCGGCGCCAGTCGGCCTCAGCAGCCTGGGACCTCAACTCGGCAATCAGGGATTCCCGCCAGCCCCGACCAGCGGCTGCTCCTGCTGCAACCCCATCACCACCGGCGATCAGCACATGAGCGTACGGCCGACGCTTGAGGATATCGGGCAACGCACGCATGAAAACATGGAAACCGACCTGGGGTGACAATTCGCGGCAAACAAAGGTGATCACCTCGTCCTGGCGCGTCAAGCTCAACTGCCCATTGAGGGTCAGGCTGATGTCTTCCTTGGGCCCCAGTGCATCGATGTCGATTCCCTCAGGCACCACAGTCAGGCGGTCGCGCCAGGCTTTTGGAAAGGAGTCGGCCTGCCAGCGGGTCGGCACCATGCCTTGGTCCGCCTGATCGAACTGCAGGCGTTGAGCCAGTTGCTGCACCCGCAAGCCCGCCGCACGAAGCGGATCCTGCCCCGCGAACTCTGCATCGAAATCCCCATCGGCAGACTGTCGAAAATAATCACAACAGATGCCTAAACGAGCCTCCGGCCAGACGTCCTTGACGAACAAACCCTCACCCCAACCCGAATGAGCAAGGATCACCTGGGGCTCGAACCCCTCGGCCTTCAGGCCGACAGCTGCGCGCATACAGGCCTCGCCAACAACGATCTTGCCCTCCAGTTCAGCCAGCCAGGGATGCACACCTGCCGTAGCACCGCGCTGCAATGCAAACGGAACCAGGCGGATACCTTCCCACTGCGTTGCGGCCTCCGTCTGCATGGTCAGAGCAACGACAGAATGTCCAGCCTGGAGCAGTGCCGGTGCCAAATGAGAGAACTGGGCGGGAAAATGCGGATGAATGATCAGAATGTTCATGCGGGTACAATTTCAGGAAGCACGGGAAGCGAACTCATGGGGTCGTCGCTAGGCGAGGGCATTACATCAGTGATACGAGGCGGAAGGCTGCATTATCCCCGATCACCTCATGGGGTGGTCAGCGCCCCGCGCGTCAATGCAAGCTTGTCGGACTCTGCGCGCCGCCCGATGCCAACTCTGCCAACCAGGGGGGACAGGCCTCCAAGGGCCATCCTCCCACGCTACACTGACTGTGCAGGATACCCAACCATTGCCGTAGAGCCTGCGGCGGCAAGGTCAACATCACCCTTTCGCCCTCTCTTCCACGGAAGGCGAGACGCAGCGCTGCTTCGTTCCCCCCGGAAATGTCCACTGCCTGCACCAACCAGCTGCACTGAACCTTCTCCGATCGCACCGGAGCCTGGGGGACGAGCGCCAGCAGCGCAGCCTGCAAGGCAAACCCCTGCATGACATTGGTCATACTGGCGTCCGTTTGCCGATTCCCGGCTCCATGCTGCTTCTCAAGCCACTCGCAGAGATGGGGGAGCAGGCGGCCAATCAATCGCCGGGTCAGCCACAAGATCTGAGCCTCACCCGGCGCAATCTCGCCACTCAGACGGATGCGGTCTTCCACGTCCACGTACTCGGTAGTGAAACGCTGCAATTCGCTCATCGGAGATCACACCAACAACAAGGTCGGGACACCCTCCTGGGCATCCTCAGGAAGGCCGACCACACTGATGACGGTCACACCGACACCGGATCTGTCTACAGGATGGAAATAGGCGTCCTCACCCAAAGGCCACCAACCGATGGACTCCGCCTCCACAGCGCGCAACTCGAGCACCTCATCCACGCACGCACCTGCGGCCGTGTGCTGAGCAACGTTGACTTCGGGCACGAGCGTCGTGCCGCTGATAATAAGGGTATCGTTCATGGCGCCCGAAGTTTCGCGTTAGAGTCGGACAAGTGCAAGTACCCCGTGCCCTCCACGCCTCTCCCGACCGTTTTTCAATAGAAGTCTCTTTCAGGGCTCCACCCGACGACGCAGATAGCTCGCAAAACGCGGTACGCCATTCTTCGTTACATCACGATACTGGTAGGTCACCACGCTGCCTACCGCCGGCGGGTCACGACGTAGCGCATCGGTAAAGCCGGTGCCGATCTCAAAGCGCCGCCCCTCTGGCGTCTCGACCTGCAGCGCCCCCATCATCCCGGTCAGCCGGCCACGCCCCGGCACATGAGCGACAACGGTCGCCTCAGCATCTCGCAGTGGCTTGAGCTTGAGGAGGACGTCGCTTCGACCGGTCAGGTACGGCGCGTCGGCCAGATGCAGCATCAGCCCTTCGCCTCCTGCCGAGACGATTTCATCCAGCTTCTCTTTCAACACCTGGCGGTCGGTTACACTGAACTGATCGACGAGTTCCAGCCACGGGACCCCAGCCTGCTGCACCAGTCCGCGCAAGGCCCCGATCCGTGCAGTGAAGTCGCCACGCCCATTGGGCTGTTCGAAAACCATGAATTTCACCTGCAACCAATCCTCGTCTCTGGGCTGCAGCTTCCGCACAATGCCGGACAGCGCCTCGAAGCGTCTCCGCCCCATCCACAATTCGCCATCGAGCGGTTCCGGCGGCAATGCCGCAATGAACCAGGTGGGCGCGTTGACCTGGCGGCCGCTACGAAAGCGCAGCACCTTTCCGTCCCACACGGCGCGCACCCCGTCCAGCTTCTCGCTCACCCAATAGCGCGTAACATCCACATCACCGCGCATCGTCTCGGCCAGCAACAGCTGAGGCGGAGCAGTCGGCTCGCCAGCCCAGGCTGGCACCAGCACGCACCCCCAGCACACCGGCAGCATCAACGCGATAAATCCGCGTCGCAGATCAGCTAACATTCTCCGCCTCTCCCTTTTCTGGTCCATGACGTGCACATTCTAATCAATGCCGATTGCATTTACCCGCCCCTTACGGGAATCGGACGATACGCATTCCGGTTGGCTACCGGTCTGCAGACCCACCCGAGAATCGCATGCCTCGACGCACTCGCTGGCGGCCGCGAAGTGGATCTGGCAAGTCGCCTGAGGACCGAACCACGCTGGCTCCGGGTTGCCAAGAAACTACCATTTCAAAGCATCTTGCGGCGCACCTACGAACATGTCCGCAACGCCCGCGAGCAGGGGCGTCCCGCGGTCTCCAGCAAAGACGTGATTTATCACGAGCCCCGCTACATCGCAGCCCGTGTCCGTTACCCGCTGGTAGTCACCGTGCACGACCTGTCCCATGTTCGGCATCCGGAATTTCATCGTCCCGACGCCGTCGAGCATCTCGAACGGGGCCTTACCGACAGCCTCGAACGGGCAGCCCGCATCATCACCGTCTCGGAGTTTGTCCGTGGCGAAGTCCTGGAGCATTTTGGCCTGCCGCCCGACAAGGTCGTCGCAGTCAAGAACGGCGTGGACCCGGTTTTCCATCCGATGAATGCAGCTGAAACACTGGCCGTCCGCCGCAAATTCGGCCTGGAAGGGAAGGATTACATCCTTGCCATCGGCACCCTGGAGCCGCGCAAGAACCTGCTGCGCCTATTCGACGCGTTCTCCCGCCTCCCCGACAATGTGCGCACGCGCCACCCCATCGTCGTCGGAGGTGCAGTCGGCTGGCTCAACGAGAACATCAGCCAGCGCCTGCGCGCGCTGGAAAGCCGGGGCGACGTGATCCGCCTCGGCTACGTTCCGGAGGCCGATCTACCAGCCTTATATGCCGGTGCATGGGCCTGCGCGTATCCATCCGTTTATGAAGGATTCGGCCTGCCAGCGCTGGAAGCCATGGCCTCAGGCATTCCCACCCTGACGAGCAATGCCTCTTCCTTGCCGGAAGTGACTGGCGATGCCGCCTTGAATTGCAACACGGCCGATGTAGTTGAACTGAGCGAACAGCTTGCCCGCCTGCTCGAAGACAACATGCTGCGCGACCGCCTGCGTCGCGATGGCCCGCTCCGTGCCGTTGACATGAGCTGGGACCGCTGCGTAGACGCGACCGTGCAAGTTTATGCCGACGCCTTGAGCGCAGCGCGGTAGACCTCCGCATACGCCGCATTGACCTTGGTCATACGGAACAACTCGTCGAAACGGCGGGCTGCCCCCCTCCCAAGCTCTTCCGCAAGTGCGGAATCGTCAGCCAAGCGCTGCATCGCATTACGTAAGGCCAAGGGATCCTGCGGCGGAATGACCATTCCGGTTTCTCCATCCACATTGACGTAGCTCGACCCCGTTCCGATCTCGCAGCTGATCATCGGCTTACCCAGCATGGCGGCCTCGAGCAGAAACACGCCAAAGGCCTCGGCCCGCAGATGGGATGGAAAAACGACTCCACGGCACAGGGACAGCAAGGCCATCTTGTCCTCGTCGCTGATACGCCCGAGCAGATGCACATTCGGCCACCCTTGCACCTGCCCTGCGACCCCATCCCACAACGGGCCCTCACCAGCCATCGCCACCTGCAGCCCCGTACCCTTCACCGCGTCCAGCAGGAAAGGCAATCCCTTGTAATGACGGAACACGCCGACAAAAAGGAAGAACTCCTCTCCCAGTCGGGCCCGCCAGGCCGCCTGCCGCTGTGGATCCGGACGCGGATAGGATTCCGGATCGATCCCCAGCGGTACGACCTCCAGCTTGGAGGCCCAGCGCTGCAGAACCGGGCTGCTCATTGCGTACTGAGGAGAGGTCGCCACCACCCGGAAAGCCCGCTTGAACAAACGATTCTTCAACGGCCGATACAACGGCATCAGACGCTGCTGGGCAACCACATCCGAGTGGTAGGTGATGACGATCGGGCGCCGTGGCCCCAGCAACGCCACCAAATCACCGAACGGCCAGGGATAATGGAGGTGAATGACGTCGGCCCAACGAGCCAAGCGCCTATAAACATCCAGCCCCCTCCAGGTCATTGGGCAAGACGCGATTTCGACCGCTTGAGGCAAACGCGTCACGTGGATCCCATCAACCTCCAGCTCGCTCGGCCCACCTTTGCGGCTAAGGGTCAGCACGCGCGACTCGATGCCATGCGCAGCCCCTCCCAGGCACAGTTGGCGAATGACCTGCTCCCCTCCCCCCGTCGTATCAGGCAGGAAGGTCTTGTAAAAATGCAATACGCGCATTGAATATCCGAAAGTCGCAAACGGGCCGCCGTTGAGGCAGCCGCATATTAATGGACTTCATAATATAATGCTGCCTTTGCTCCAGCATCGAGCAAAGGCAATGGCTCATCCAGAAGTCGTTCAACGGCCCTCCACTTCCTTTCCCCGCAGACTCATCACCTACCTGAAAGTTCGTGCAGGCGAGGAAGACAAACAGAAGCACTTCCTTTACAGCCTCGCCATCCAGCTCTTCTTCATGGTCGCAGGCTTCGACGCCTGGACCAGCATCGTGCTGACGCTGTGCATCGGCTACGCCAAGGAGATCTGGGACGAACACTTCGGCAGCGGCTTCTGCTGGCACGACCAGCTCGCCAACCTGCTCGGCGCCCTTTATGCAATCGGGCTCTGGCACATCCCCGCGCTGGGCCACTGGGCGACCTAGCCCTCCTATCCGACCCATCCATGCAAATACATCTGCACGCCAAGGAAATCTGGCGCCATCGGGGCTTCATCCTCGCCAGCGTCCTGCGGGAATTCCACCTGCGCTACCGGGGCTCCATCCTCGGTGCAACCTGGCTCCTGATCCCGCCGATCACGATGATCCTGGTCTACACGCTGGTCTTCTCCAACGTGATGCACTCGCGCCTTCCCGGCAACGACACGCCCTTCGCGTATAGCATCTACCTGTGCTCGGGCCTGCTGCTGTGGAACCTGTTCACGGAGATCACGCAGCGTTGCCAGTCCATCTTCATCGACAACGCCGGGCTACTGAAGAAGACCCGCTTCCCCCGCCTGGCCCTGCCGGCCATCGTGGTCATTTCCGGCAGCATCAACTGGGCCATCATCACGGCCCTGTTCGTGCTGTTCCTCGCCGCATCCTCCCAGCTATCCATCGCCGGGCTATTCGCCCTGCTGATCGGCTGGCTGCTGACGACGGCGATCGCCGGCAGCCTCGGCTACGCGCTGTCCTTCCTGTTCGTCTTCTTCCGCGACCTGGGGCCCTTCCTGGGGACCGGACTGCAGTTGCTGTTCTGGTGCACGCCGATCGTCTATCCCGCTACGGTCCTGCCGGAATGGGCGCTGCCGGTGGTCCGCGCCAATCCCTTCTTCCACATCGCCGGCTTCACGCAACGCGCGCTGCTTGAAATGAAGCTCCCGCCCCTCAGCGAGCTGACCGCGCCCTGCCTGTGGATCCTCGCACTGGCAATGCTCGCCACGCTGATCCACCGCCGCCTGCAATTCGAGATCCTGGACGAACTATGAAAGGTGCCAT
This sequence comes from Zoogloea sp. GDB6, assembly GCF_056724105.1. Lineage (NCBI taxonomy): Bacteria > Pseudomonadati > Pseudomonadota > Betaproteobacteria > Rhodocyclales > Zoogloeaceae > Zoogloea > Zoogloea sp. GDB6. Next base: position 4,845,166 of record NZ_CM161497.1, read on the forward strand.
CAGCGTCAGCAGCCTGGGCAAATGCTTCAAGCACTACCCCGCGCCCCATCACCGCCTGATCGAGTGGTTCGGTCTCAGCCGACGTCCCCAGCACCAGACCCGCTGGGTGCTGCGCGATCTGAACTTCCGCATCCGTCCGGGCGAATCCGTCGGCATCATCGGCCGCAACGGCGCCGGCAAGAGTACCTTGCTGAAGGTCCTGACCGGCACCACCAAGGCCAACGAAGGACAGGTCGAACTGGAAGGCCGCGTCGCCGCCCTGCTCGAACTCGGCATGGGCTTTCACCCCGATTTTTCCGGACGCCAGAACGTCTTCATGGCCGGCTACATGCTGGGTCTGCAGCGCGATGAGATCATCCGCCTGATGCCGGAAATCGAGGCTTTCGCCGAAATCGGCGAGGCGATCGATCACCCGGTCCGCACCTACTCCAGCGGCATGCAGGTCCGCCTGGCCTTCAGCGTGGCCACCGCCGCCCAGCCCGACATCCTGATCGTCGACGAAGCCCTGTCGGTCGGCGATGCCTATTTCCAGCACAAGTGCTTCAAGCGCATCCGGCGCTTCCGCGAACAGGGCGTGACCCTGCTGTTCGTGTCCCACGACCCGCTGGCCATCAAGAGCCTGTGCGACCGGGCGATCCTGATCGAAAAGGGCGGCATCGCGATGGACGCCTCCCCCGACGAGATCTTCGACTACTACAACGCGCTGATCGCGCTGGACGAGGCGCGCGCCGACGAACACGGCGAGCACATCGCCCAGCAGGGCGGGCAGACCCGCTCCGGCACCGGCGAAGCCAAGCTGCTGGACGGGCAGATCCTGGTCAATGGCCAGCCGGCCACGATCTTCACGGCTGGCACACCGATCACCCTCGAGGTGGATTTCAGGATCGACGCCCCGCTCGAGGAATTGACCCTGGGCATGATGATCCGCGACCGACTGGGCAACGACATCTTCGGGACCAACACCTTCCACCTCGGCCTACCACTCCCGGTGGAACCAGGCCCAACCCGCCACCGCCTGGCATTCAGGCTGCCTGCCTGCAACCTCGGCCCGGGCAGCTACAGTGTCACCCTGGCCCTACACAGCGCCCACACCCACATTGGCGACAACTACGACTGGTGGGACCAGGCCATCACCTTCCAGGTAGCCGAACGCAGCGACTACCACTTCGCCGGCGTGGCGATGCTGGAGGTACAGCCCGAACTGCTGACGACCGAAACCCGTACCTCAGCCTGAACACCGACGCGCTCAGGGGAGGCGGCCCGGCCATGCCGGGCCGCCTCCCTGCACCTCAGACCGCCTCTTCACCATAACGGCGACGCAGGGTCAGGAAAGGCTTCTCGATGGCCTGATAGCTCAGATTGGCCACAATCCACACCAGCGGATAAGCAATCAGCACCAGCACTCCACCATCCAGCCACACCCTGCCGGTGATCTTCAACTCTCCAAGCAACTCGTGGAGGATGAACAGCACCAGGCCATGCAGCAAGTAGAACGAGAAACTGACCTCGCCTCCACGACACAAGGCCCGATCGAGCCACGCCGGGATGCGCAGCGGTGCCGCCAGCCAGGCGCAGATGAACAATGCCCAGCAACCGGACTCGATGAACGACCAGAAGATCCAGAACACCTGTTTCGGCTGCGGCAGGAAATAGCTGGCATAACGGGCCTGGGCCGTACATGCCACAACGACGAGGATCGCCGCCAGAACCAGTAGGGGCGTGCCATGACGCACCATCTGCTGCTTCCAGCGCGCAGACAGCATGGCGGCGAGCATGCCGATCAGGAACTGATCGAAACGCCCCACCAGCGTCGAATAAAACATATGGGTACTGCGCTCGGTGACGAAATAGGCGCCCACCTTGAACACCAGCATCAAGGCCAGCAAGCGGAGCAGATAAGGCACCCCCTGCTCCTTGGCAAACCGGCCAAGGAACGGAAACACGAGATAAAAGGTGAACTCCACCGAGATCGTCCACGCCGCCCCCGTGATGAAGGAATTCGAGGTCGGCGCCTGCCCCAGATTGGAAAAGAAAAGATACAGCACATCCTGCGCGTTGAAGCGGTCACGGCTTACCGAAATGGCAATGAAATACACCGTTACGAAAAGCGGAAAGATGCGCAGGAACCGGTTGCGCACGAAATCCGCATAATTCAGATGGTCGTAATGCAGCGCAATCGACATGAACAGGAAGCCCGACAGCGTGAAAAACAAGCCCACGCCGGTATGCCCCTCGACCAACAGCCCCAGCCACGGCCGATCCGATGCGGGCTGCCAGTGCAAATAGTTCAAATGATAAAGATGGAACAGGAACAACATCGACGCAGCCAAACAGCGAATGTGATCCAGCCTGGGCTCATAAGCCAGATTGAGTGAACGCATGAAAATCCAATACTTGTCATAATCCGGCGGAGACACTATAAACGCCGGCCGACAGCTCGAAACCGTCGGTTATCAAGGTCGCCCAGACTATATCAAATCAATTCTCAAACAAGCCCGTCGAGTGCGACAAGGCCAGGCGGCGGGTTATCATCGCAGCCGAGGAAAAGGCGCATGCCGGCACCAGCCGAAATGCCGAGAGAATTTATCTATGCGCAACGATGAACTAAAGCAACAAGCCGAACAGGCATTCCTGCAGGCCTTCGAGCAACGCAAACGGAGCCCTGGCCAGGAAAGCAGCCGGCTGACCGCTCCAGACATGGAGCGGCTGATCGCACTGATCGAATCCCACCTGGAACAAGCCGCCAGCAAGTACCAGGTGCGTAGCGACCTCCCCGGCCGACTTGAGCAACTACCGCTGCTGCGCTTCAAAGCCGTCAGAAAATTCGTACTTCGTATCTATGAACTGCTTTTCCGGGAGCAGCGCACTGCCGGTCTGGCCCAGATCAATGCGTGGCGCGACTTCCTGCAGCTTTATACCCGCAACCAGTGGTTCATGAGTCACGAACTGACCCATGCCCGCGATCACCTGCAGGAACGTATCGACGAGGCCTTCCGCCACGGCGACAAGGCAGACACGGCTCACGAAGCCCTGGCCGCCAGATTCACCGAACTCAGCGCCCAATCCGACACCCAGCGCCAGACCCTTCAGCAACTGGCCTCGACAATCGCCCTGCAGGAACAGGAACATCGCCACCGGGAAGAAAGACTGCAACAGGACATCCGTTACTTGCAGCGCATGGAAACCCGCGTTGCAAGCCTTGAGGATGACCTGCGAGTCAGCCGCAGCACCATCCAGATGCAGGCCCAATGGATCCAGTTCCTGATCGACCGCGGCGCGGCGCCCCCCCAGACGAGCCTGCCGGCAACACCTGCAGCGCCCGCGGGTCCGCTCCCCGAAGCCCCCACGGCAGCCCGCGACGCCGCCCGCTACGTCGCCTTCGAAGACCACTTCCGCGGCCATCCGGCCAAGGTCCGCGACCAGTTCGCCGAGGACTACCTGCCGCTGCTGGCCGACGCCGGCCTGCAAGCCGGCGCCAAGGTGCTCGACATCGGCTGCGGCCGCGGCGAATGGCTCGAACTCATGCGCGACCAGGGCTTCGATGGCCATGGCGTCGACCTCAACCCGGTTGTCTGCGAATTGTGCCAACACAAAGGGCTCGACGTCCTGCACGACGATGCCGTCGCCTACATGGCCCGCCAGCCCGCAGGCAGCCTGGATCTGATCACCGCCTTCCACCTGATCGAGCACATCCCAGGAGAACTGCTCGACCGGCTGATCGCCTCGGCGCTGCACGCCCTGCGCCCCGACGGGCTGCTCATCCTGGAAACACCGAACCCCGAGAACTTCATCGTCGGCAGCTGCAACTTTTATAACGACCCGACCCACCTCAGCCCACTACCGCCGGAGCCCACACGCTTCCGTGTGCAGAGCCATGGCTTCGCCAGCGTCGATATCCGCCGTCTGCATCCCCGCGGCACCGTCGATTACGACGCGCTGCCGCCCGGCATCCCGGCCGAACTGCTCGAACGCCTGTTCGTCGGCCAGGATTACGCCCTCGTCGCCCGCCGCTAAACCCGCCGCCAACCCGTACGCCAGACCCGCCATGAAAGTCGTTGTCGCCACCACCCAGGTCCCGTTCATCCGCGGCGGCGCCGAAATCCACGCCGAAAACCTCCTCGCCGCCCTGCGCCAGAGCGGCGTGGAAGCCGAGATGGTCGCCATCCCTTTCAAGTGGTATCCAGCCCCCAAGATCCTCGACCACATCCTCGCCTGCCGTCTGCTCGATCTGGAAGAAGCCAACGGGGAAAAGATCGACCGGGTCATCGGCCTCAAGTTTCCGGCCTACCTGATTCCGCACCCCAACAAGGTGTTGTGGATCCTGCATCAGCACCGCACGGCCTATGATCTGAAGAACCACCCCCAGTACGCCGACCTCATCCACCAGGAACATGGCAGTGCAGTTATCGGGGCGATCGAACAGGCCGACCGCCGCTACATTCCGGAAGCCAGGGCGATCTACGCCAATTCCCGCAACGTAGCCGGCCGCCTCAAGCACTTCTGCGGTATCGACAGTCAACCGCTGTACCACCCGCCCGGCAACGCCGAGGCCTTCTACAGCGCCGATGCGGAGCCCTACCTGTATTTCCCGAGCCGCCTCAATCCGCTCAAGCGGCAGTCGCTGGTGATCGAAGCGCTGGCCCACACCCGGCAACCGGTCAGGGTGATTTTCGCCGGCGCCGCCGACAACCCAGCCTACGGCGACGAGCTCAAGGCCCTCGCCGAGCGCCTCGGCGTTGCCGCACGGATCACCTGGGCCGGCCGCGTCAGCGAAGAAGAAAAACTCAGCCTTTATGCCCGCTGCCTGGGCGTGGTCTACCCCCCGATCGACGAGGATTACGGCTACATCACCCTCGAAGCGATGCTGGCCGCCAAGCCCGTCATCACCACCGAGGATGCCGGAGGTCCGTTGGAATTCGTCGAGAACGGGCACACCGGTCTGGCATGTACCCCCACCGCCCAGGCTCTCGCCGCCGCCATGGACGAACTCTGGTCCGACAAGGCCCGCGCCCAGCGCTGGGGTCGGGAAGGGAAAGCCCTTTACGCAGCCCGCAACGTCAGCTGGCGCAACGTCGTCGACACCCTGCTCGCATGATGAAAATCCACTGGTTTTCACCACTGCCACCGGCCCGCACCGACATCGCCAATTACACGGCACGACTGGCCCCTCACCTGGCAGCGCATGCCGAGGTCGTCTTCTGCCACGATCAGGCAGAAACGCCCGAAGACTTTCCCTACCCCGTTCGGGCAATCCGCGACCTCAGCCCCACCGAGCTCAACCAGGCCGACCTCAACATCTACCACATCGGCAATAACGCCGACTTTCACGGCGCCATCTGGAGCACCGCCCAGCGCCATCCCGGACTCGTCGTCCTGCACGACTTCGCCGTCCACGAGTTCGTCTGCGGCATGCTGAACGTCAGCGGCAATCGGGACACACCGCAGCAGGGCCAGCACTACATCAGGCTAATGACAGCGCTGTACGGCGACGCCGGCTACCAAGCCGCCCTCGCCGTCAACGCCGGCCGCCTATCCCCCGCCGTCGCCGCCGAGCAGTTCCCCCTGTGCGAAGCCGTAGCAGACGGAGCCCTGGCCATACTGACCCACAACCCACGGCTCGAATCCGACCTGCGCCAGCGCCTGCCCCTGCTCCCGGTCCATAGCCTCCCCCTGCCCTATCCCGCGCCCGCCACCCCGGCACCGGCCGAGCGAGCCGCTGGCACCAGCCTGCGCCTGATCTCGTTCGGCTTCACCGGCCCGAACCGCCGGCTGCTCGAATTCATCGACGCCTGGGCCGCCAGCCCGGTACGCGCCAAAATCCAGCTCGACATATGCGGCGAGCTCTGGGACCCCGCGCTCGTCCGGCAAAAGCTGGCGGAACATGGCCTCACCGGCCAGGCGAACCTGCATGGCTTCGTCAGCGCCCATACCCTCGACAGCCTGCTCGACCAAGCTCATCTGGCCCTCAACCTCCGCTATCCCAGCATGGGCGAAGCCTCCGGCAGTCAGTTGCGCATCTGGTCGCGCGCCCTGGCCTCGGTCGTCACCGACACTGGTTGGTATGCAGGTCTCCCGGACGAATGCGTCTTCAAGATCCGCCCTGACCACGAGCGGGAGGACCTCGACCACCTGCTCCAGCGTCTCGTCGCACAGCCGGAACAGGTACAGCATGTCGGCGCCGCCGGTGCCCGGCAACTGGCCATCCACGCCCCCGAACATTACGCAAATAGCTTGATCGGCCTGTGCACCGCCGAGCGCCAGGAATGGCACCTGCGCTGGCTGGCCAGGCAGATGGCACGCCGTGCCGGTGCTCTGATGGCCGACTTCATCTCAGGCCAGGCCTTGGTACCCAGAGCGGTAGGAGACCTGTTCACAAGCTGAACCCAAGCAGGCAAACCACAAGACAAGGTCCGGACAACCCGCACCGCTCCATCAGTGAACCTTGAAACACACCCATGACCTTATTGAATCGGACAGCCATCGCCTTGTGGGCAATAGCAGTGATCGCCCTCCTGCTGACCAGCGTCTCAAGAGGCACACTGACGGGTGACGGCCGCGAATACCTCCTCGGCGCCCATGCCTTTGCAAGCCACGCATCGCCCGATCTGCGGGCCGGGGACATTGCGTTCTTCAACACCGACATCGCCCCGACCCGCGGTGAAGCCAACCTCGATTTCTCCACCCTCGGCGAAGGGCATGCATATCCAAGCGGCGGCGCACAGTTCGATGCAAAGGGATTCGTCCGGGCCACGGGGGGGCAGGTTTACGCCTGGCACTTCTGGCTGTATTCGCTATGCGTCGCCCCCTTCCTCGCCGCAGTCACTGCAGTCGGCGGCAAGCCGGAAACAGCCTTCGTCCTTTGTAACGGAGCCTTCGTTGGATTGGCATTGGCTTACCTGTGCCGTTTCTGGCGCGGGACTGCCCTTCAAAAACAGCTTCTTGCCAGCCTGTTCCTGCTGGGAGGAACGACTTATTACGTTTGGTGGACCCACCCTGAAGTCTTTACCGCATCCCTTGTGCTGCTCGGCTTGATGGCCTTCGACGACAAACGCTACGGTCTGGCAATGGGGGCTACGGCGGCGGCGGCCACCCAGAATCCGCCCCTGCTGTTTCTCGTGCTGAGCATGGGCGCCTGGTCGATCTGGCAGTCCCAACCTGCATCCGGCAACAGTATCGAGCGGATCCGCTCGGCGATCCGTCCTATCGCCGGCACGGGGCTCGCACTCGCCCTTGCAATGCTGCCGGTCGCGTTCTACTGGCTCACCAGCCGGGTAACCAACCCCATCGCGGCCGCCGGCTGGGCCGACACCTCCATGATCAGCCTTGAGCGCCTGATCTCCTTATTCCTCGATCTGAATATGGGCATGGTCACCGCTTTACCGGCCGTGCTGCTTGTCGGCGCCCTTCTACTCGGCATCTGGGTGATCGGAATGATCACACCACACAACGGGGCGACACAGCCCCGGCGTAGTTGGGGACTGCCCCTCCTCGTCGGTGTCGGTGCCAGCATCGTCATGGCCATCCCCGCATTGGGGGCACCCAACTGGAATCACGGCCAGACAATCTTCGCCCGCTATGCCTATTGGCTCGCGATACCGATCACGTTCGGGCTGGTTATCACCATCGGCAAGTTGGGTCGGAGAAAAGCCCTCTTCCTGGCAACGTTTCTTCTGGTATGCCAAGTCGCCACGGTCTCCTACTACGGGCTCTGGGGACGGCGAGCAGCACTCAACTACGTCGCGTTCAAGCCGTTCGTCATCCCTGTCATGCTCCACCACCCGGAACTCTACAACCCACTGCCGGAGATCTTCGCCGAACGCCTGCAGGGCATCGACACCTTTCACCCAGGCAACATGGAAGGCTCCGGCGTCTACGCATTCCCCAATCCCGAGCAGCCGACCAAGATCCTCGTCCGTTCGGATGTGATTGCCGGCGAAATGGCCACCCGCAAGGCGCACTGCCCCGATATCGCCACGCATAGCGTGGAATTCGGCTGGGTCTACATCAACATCGCGCAGTCCTGCTACAACCATCAGCAGGCCAGTCGGCCTGCAACCGGTTCCGCAACCAGAATGCCGTAACGGGGTTGCTTCTCGGCCTGCGCCGCAGGCCCTATCAACAGGATGCGGACACGATAATCCAGTGCGGTAAGCCAGGATTCGAAAGCCTCGAACTCAGCCTGTTCAAGCACACCGATCAACACCACCGGCCGCAGGCGAACCAGGGTGTCCCGCGCCCCCTCGAGGACAGAGCAAAGCGCCAGCGGAGAATAGATCACCAGCAACGCACAGACAGCCAGGTTCAGGGTATCGAGCGGCCAACAAACGACGGGCTCGGGTTGCCGGCTATTTGCGAACATCAGCGGCCGATACTCATCCATCGTCCTCAGGGCCTGGATCTCACGCAGGGCAAGTCCCTCTCCCTCGGGAAAGGCGAAATGGACCTCGGCCCACCCACACCCCGCTTCGGCAAGCCTGGCGCAGAGTTGCTGGTGCAGGACACGACGCGGCTCGATCGCAATCAGGCGCCCGTGATGGCCCACAGCCTGAGCCAGACCCAGCGTCACCACGCCTTCCCCCGGCCCGAGATGCACGACCGTGTCGCCGGCCCGCAAGACCTGCGCAACCAGATCGCTGAGTACCTCGTCGAGCACACCAGCCAGCGGATCCTCCCGCCGACGCAGGGGAGACACCACCGCGGCAGCCGCCCTCACCGAACGGAAGCGGGGAGCCCAGGCCTCCGGATCTGCCGCCTTCCGTGCCATGACGCGCCGTAGCGTCTCAAGGAGAATCCCTGGCTCCAGTTCCTGCCAGGCAAGCGCATAGTCTGCGGCCATCCCATGCCACTCCGCATCCGGAACCTTGGGCCGCCCCCAACCCGCCAAAGCTGCAGCGCGGGGCAGGAGCTGTATGGCCTGAAGGGGGTAATAGGGAAAGAGCTCGGCGCCCATCGTCGTACAAATGGTCACCGCCGGCGTCGCCGTGGCATCGGCGAGATGCTGGGTATAGGTATCCACCCCAATCAAGGCATCCACCGCCGCAGTCAGGGCAGCCAGCCGACCGGGCGTGTTCACCACATCATCCAGCGCATGAATCCGCGGATGTTCCACATCAAACGACTGGACGAGCACGATCTGAGCCGTCGGCCAATCGGAGAGAATCCGGACGACAAGTCGATGCAGCGCGGGCCCCGGCATACTGCGCAGCGGCACGGACGCGCTCGGATTGATCAGAATTCGTGGCCCCGCCTCGATCTGTGCCAGACGCGCCGCGATGACCCCGCGATCCGCGTCCCGCAGGGCAAGCATGTTGCGCTTGGCCTCCGGTGCAATCGCACAGTAATCCACGCCCATCCACCACAAATACCAATCGACCATCGGCAGCTCCCCGTAACGCGGCGCCTCGATCAGATTGCTGGTATCGAACAGAGCCTGGTAGCGACCGAGTTCGGCCAGCGTGAGCCCTTGTGTATGAATGGTATCGACACCCTGCAGGCCCTGAAACTGGTAAGCCAGCTCATCGTGACCGTGCCACCCCAACAGCACATCCACCGAGAAATCGGGCAGATGTGCCTGCAGCACAGGCAGCACATAACGAAAAGCGGTGAGGCCGACGAGATTGTCACCCAGATTGGCACCGAAGCCATTGACCAGCAGAAGGCGGAAATGCTGGCGATCGGGCTGGGCAGCCCGCAACGCCAGCAACTGTCCGGCCAGGCAATCCGCCTGCACCTTTCCATTCGTGGCCAGCCCTTCTTCGGCCCCAAGACGCGGCGGAACGCCCGGCAATAAGCCCTGCATGGCGGGCGCCAGCAAACGCAATGTGTCTCCCGGGGGCGTATCCGGATAAGTCTGGCGTACCGCCTGGTGGATCAACTTCACTTCCCGCTGCGCAGCAACATACACCTCGGTAGCAGCCGGCGCACCCGGCTTTGCCGCCGCGGGCAGATACTTGCTTTGTTCCCGCGTGCGCAATTGCAGCGGACGAGTCAGATAGTAGAAATACATGGGGTTCTCCGGCAAACCCGTCCGGCTACCACGGCGGGCCGGCCATTCAAGCACCGCAATGCCGTCCAGCGACGTGGCTTACCAGTTGAATTTCAACGTATCCGACTGCGTCAAATCGAAGAGCTTCTGCGGCAGGTCAAGATCAACAGCGGGCGGCACCTTCACGTGCTTCCGGTGTTCCTGCTGCAGGCGCTGCAGTACAACAACCCTGCTCATCGAGAAAAGGTGACCATAAGCCAGACTCAAGGCATGCAGTTTATGCAGTGAGTCGAGTTGTGCGCCGTCCAGTTGCTGAAGCCGTGCCTCATCCACCCGATATAAGCCTTTCGGCAATTGTTGTTCGCTCTCTGCGGGCAATTGCCAGGGCGTCAGCAATTCCGCCTTTTCCAGCGCGGCGACTGCCTGCTGGGTCACCTCCTGGGCCACCGCTATCTGGGTCAGGAAGTCCGATATCCCCTGGATCATGGGCTGCGGCTGCCCCTCATCGTCAAAAAAACGGACCTCGCCTGCCGCCAGGCTCGGGGTTTCACGATAAAGACCACTGGCGTGATCAAAACAGAGGACAAACCGCCTCTCCGGATCGCTCTGGCCCTCCGTGCCGGAAAGCGAGACTTGCAGGCTGAACGGATAGGCCCGGAACTGATTGGGGAGATACAAGCCACCCCATCGCCCCGCCTCATTGATCATCAAATTGCGTCCATCTGCAAAGCCGGTCACCGCAACCAGCATGAAGCGCCCCCCCGGCAGTTTGGCGAAAGCAAGAGGCAGGGTTGGAACCAGGGCGCTGAGTTCGGCCAGTTGCACCGCAACTACAGGTTGATTGAGGGCAAAACGGTAGTTCTCGACACGACAGAAGCCGTGCATGCGGTGCTCATCGGAGCGCAAAGCCACAAGCGTTGTATTCATGACAGGAGATTCAACAAAGAAAAAACACCGATTACCAAAAAAGAAACCCTCGGGATCCTTGTGAGACCCGAGGGTTGTATTTTTTGACTGGACCCGACTGTATATCGGGTCCAGTCCGTTAGCACGCCTGCTTAGGCAACGATATCCGCGTGATCAAGCTTGGTGGCATCAACCCCGACCAGGCGGACAGCCATATCGGCCGTACCATCCTTGTTGGAATCGACGAACAGCACACCAACGGTATCGCCTTCCTTGATCGTGGTGCCGGAAGTGGTGTTATCCACTGCGTGAGCAGTGACCCAACCCAGGTAGTACTGGACCGTACCGGCGCCAGCCGCGAAGTTCAAATTCGCATTGATCAACGCAGTGCTGATGTCGGTAGCAGCCGCCGCTTCCTTGTAGTTGGCACTGGTACCCGCCGCCACATTCAGCTTGAGGTGATCCGTACCGCTGGTGAAGTCGGTGACGATATCAGCGCTCTGATAGAGGTCAAGCGCATCGATATACGCACTCGGACCATTCTGGAACTTCGATGCACCGGAACCATCGACAGCGCCCGTCGAGCTGAAGCTCAGCGTGTAACCGCCGTCGTTGGCGCTCTGATCAACGAAGTCAATCCCGCCGGTAATAATGTTACCAGTAGCCAGGATCTTACCAGCCGCCAGGGTGTTGAACTTGGCTGCGATGTCAAGACTCAACGCGCCCGGAGCAATCGTGTCAACCAATGCTGCCGCATAGTTCGCAACGATCGTGGTGCCATCAGCCAGCGTCGCCGTGATGTTGTAGACCTCGCCGATCGCATTGGCCGGACCCGAAATCGCAACGTGATCCTGCTGTAGAACATCTCCGGTGGCCGTATCAACGGCGTTGAACGTCAAACCAGCGGCATCAATACCGACCGGAACCAATGCGTTATTAATGTCGAACTTACCGCCAGCCGTTCCTTGCGCCGTCACCTGCCAAATACCGCCAACCTGCTCGGCCTTGGCATCCACACCCGGAATCGCATCCAGAGCGGTTGCGATCGCAGTAGTCACAGCCTGCTTGCTGGTCAGATCCACATGGGCCAAGTCGATCACTACTGCTGCAATCGTCGAATTGACCGTGTAGTTGATCGTCAGGCTCGCAGTGGTCGGAGTGCTGTTCACCCCATCGGTGTTGATGGTGATGGTTTCCTGATCCACCGCAGCAACCGGAGCCGGAGCCGCAGCCGTCGACAACGTGGCCGGCGTGGAGGTATGGACGTCGAACACGAACGTATCCGCACCACCGCTACCAGTCAGAGTATCGAAACCGCCGAGATAGCCCTTGTTACCGCCGTTGATGACGTCAGCCTGAGCGCTGCCGATCAAGGTGCTGGGGGCAAGGCCGGTACCAAGCACGGTGAAGCCGTTGGAACCCGTGGCGTGGCTCACATCGACAGCCGTCCCCGTGATGGTCGCGGTGCCGTTATTCGACGTGGCGGCAGTGGCAATGAAGGGGCCACTGGCGGTGACGTTAGCCGTTGCACCGGAAGACACAACCAGCACATCACCGGTCTGGACGCCAACAACAGCATCCGTACCCGACGTCACGTTGATGGTGTTCTTGTGATCGGTACCGGAGACATCGATCGTGTCGTTGCCGCCATTACCGGAGATCACGTTGGCACCATTGGCCGTGGTGGTGATCAGATCATCGCTCGGCGAGCCGACGATGGTCTGGGGCAGGAATGCAGGATCAGCAGCAGTCAGCTTGGAGCCGGCCAGCGCGGTCAGATCGACCTTGTTGTCCGCATCCGCACCCACCGCCGGAGCCGCGACCAGGGTCACGCCGGAGATATCCACCGATGCCGTGTGGAGGTTGGCACCCAGGGTGAGGTTGGACGCATCGCCCGTCAGCTTCAGCGTACCGGCACCGTAGATCTGCACACCAGCCACATCAAGGACATGTGCCTGAGCGGCCGTCAGGGTCAGGGTTGCACCGGCGAGAACCGTGATGCTGGTGGTACCCGCAACCTTCAGACCTTCCGTGACGGAAGCAGTCGAAGCATCGTCGATCAGCTGGCTCAGATCCACCGCCCCGTCGATGATCAACGGCACGTTGATCAGGTCAAGGGTGGAGTACTGCTGCAGGCTGGCCGTGGAGGTCAGCGTCAGGGAGCTGCCAACCGCTGCGCTGGAGTAGTCGAACACCCACTCGCTATGCGCGTTCAGCGTCGGAGTCAGGCCGTTTGCTGCACCAACCTTGGCCTTCGTTATGACGCCACTACCCGCGGTCAGCTTGAAGGCCTCCTCACCGGCATCGGTGGTGACACCATTATGGTTGCGGTCATCGTTGGTGCTGTCGATTTGAGCCAGGGTGCCCAGATCCACAGTACTGACGGTACCAGGGTCGCCAACAATACCCGTCGTGATGAAGCTCACTTCTTGGCCCGCAACACCGGCGTTGATGACGGCACCAGTCGTGGCGTCCACCTTGCCCAGCGTAACGCTCGAACCACCAGCGGCAACGCCAACAACCAGCGTTTCCACAGCAGTACCCAACTGAACGGCCGGGCTGGCACCCGTCACGGTCAGATCAGCAGTACCCGCATTGATGACCCCCACGGTGGTCAGGTCGGTATCGGTCGCATCCACCGACTTGACCGTCACGTCCTTGCTACCTTGCACCACCAAACCGGCAATCGAGTTCTTCGTCGGGTTGGTCGTCGTGTTCGTCGTTTCGTTGAACTTGACGGTACCCGTATCCAGCTCCACACCGGTCGCGTTGAGCACGACGCTGGTCAGCTCGCCACGGCTCGCACCGCTGGAGATGTCACCCACCACGTTGTGCGCGGTCGGGTAGCTATTCTTCAGCGGATCGAAACCTTGCGGCAGCAAGTAAGTATCGGTCAACTCCGTAGCCAGCTTGGAGTTGATGGTCAGCGTGCCGAAGCTGTTGTTGTTGGCGATATTCGCCGCAACGATGTCATCCACGGAGATGGCACCCAGCGTCACTGCACCGCCCAGATCCAGGGTCAGGTTCTTCACGCCCACCAGCTTGTCGGCGTTGTTGAAGACCAGGCCAGCCGGCAGCGAAGTGAAGGCATCGACTTCCACCGTACGATTCACGTTCACGTTGGTCGTGAAGGTGCTCAGATCGGCGGTGTTGGCAACACGGATGATCGTGGTGCTGTTCAGGTTGATGATGCCCTCGGTCGGGTTGGCTTGAACCGCGCTCGGACTGGAGAAGATGTCCTCGACGTTCTTGCCATTGACCAGTGCGTCATTCACCCACACACGGCCCAGCGACGCAGCGTAGCCGCTGGTGTCGATCTTGCCGTTGGCGGTGTTGATGGTGTTGAAGTTCCACACCACGTTGGTGTCGCGCTCGAGAGAGCCATCACCCGCGCCAGTCCAAGGAGTACCGGCATCGCTATCTGCACCGACGACGATGATCTTGCGCTGGGCCTGCGTCGCCGTAGCGAAGCGGATGGTCTGGCCAGCCATCTCATTGTCAGTACCCACGAGGGAGTCGACGTCGTTCAGGGTCACCGAGAAGGCGCCCAGATCGGTTGCTGCCGCGAGAGTCACATCCGCCTGGTGAGCGTAGGTGGGGTTCGCAGCTTCCTTCAGCGTGACCGTACCCGCGATGTGGGAATCGATGCCGCTGAGATCGGTGGCAGCCGTATCCAGGTTGATGATATTGACGGACGGCACCTTGGTTGAGTCGTAGCCGGCAGCGTTCTTGTCGAGAACGATGCTCGGATCGGCAACGATGTGCAGACCGTTGGCTTCGGCAGCCGTCAGGACCAGGTGAACACCCGCCGCCAGCACGATGGACTTCGCACCGGTGATGGAAACGCTGTCCAGCGCGGTCAGATCAACCGTGGAGCTAGGCAGAGGACCATCGATGTAGAGGGTCGCATTGGCACCGAGCGCGATATTCAGCGCACCGCCCTGGAAGTTCAGCGGAATCGCCGCAGTGGAGGAACCGAGGTGCAGTTCGCTACCCGCCGCAGCCTTGGTCAGGTCGAAGCTCCAGCCGGTATCGGTGGTCTCGATCTTGTCCAGGACGTCGTTGGTCAGCGTCAGCTTGGTAACGCCGGTACCGGAGATGAAGGCGAAGTTCTCGGAATCGATATCCGTGATCTGGCCCAGGTTCAGGTTACCGGACAGGGCCGAAGCGTCGATCTTGGACAGATTGTCGGCTTCGAGACCGAACTGCGGCGTGGCGGTGTCGGTATCACCCAGCACAACATTACCGGTGCCGGAGAACACCAGTTTGTCAAAGTGATTGGTCACCGGACCCGCTCCGAACGGACCATTGGTCTCGCCCAGAATGGCGGCGGAACCACCCGTCACCGTCAGCGTACCCGTGCTGGTGGTGTTGATGGCCAGCGTGCTGACTTCGGTATCCGTCACGTCCAAGTGCTGAATCGTCACATCGGCGGAGCCAGTGACATTCAGGGTGGCGGTGGCTTGGTAGTCATCGTTACCGGTGACCGCATCGTCGCCGACAACCGACGAGAACTTGATGCTGCCGCCAACTTGCAGCGCCTGGGTGGCGTTGATGGTGACGTTCAGCAGGTTGTTATCGACAGTACCCAGACCAGCGAACGGATCGATGTCACCCGCGATGATGTTGGTGGTCTTGCCGGACAGGATGTTGGCAGCCGTACCGGACGAGTTGATCGTCAGGCTCTTCAGGTGGGTGTGCAGCAGCGGGTCCTTGGACACGGAAGCAATGCCCAGATCACCGCTAACGTCGGCACCGCCCAGCAGATTGACCGTCAGATTCTGCACTTCGACGTTGTTTTCGGTCTTGAAGACATCCAGGCCGCCCGGCACGGTGGTACCCGCCGTGACATTGACCGTCTGGTCGACTTCGA
This sequence comes from Zoogloea sp. GDB6, assembly GCF_056724105.1. Taxonomy (NCBI): domain Bacteria; kingdom Pseudomonadati; phylum Pseudomonadota; class Betaproteobacteria; order Rhodocyclales; family Zoogloeaceae; genus Zoogloea; species Zoogloea sp. GDB6. Next base: position 4,860,930 of record NZ_CM161497.1, read on the forward strand.
GGACGTTGCCTTCGCCGTTGGTGACCGTCTTGATCACACGTGCCGGCAGGCCTGCGAAGATCCCGTCGATGTTGGAACCACCCACCAGCGTGTTCAGCACTTGCAGGCTGTCCACATCGAAGCCGGAGGCATCGATGCTGGTGGTCAGGCCCAGAGTCGCATCGTGGATCACCACGGTGCTGCTGGTGCCGCCGACGATCTTCACACCGCTGGCGTCTTCGACGTGCGGCAGGCCGAGGGTCAGGTTGTCACCGACGTTGATGGTGTCCACACCGGTCAGGTTGGTCAGAACCTTGGCAACCGGGACGGTCTGGTCGAGCGGGAAGTTGACATCTTCAGCCAGGGTCAGGCTGAGGTTGATCTGGCTAGCGATAAGGCTGGTGTCGAAGCCCTTGGCCACATCCGCCTGGGTCAGGTCGGTGATGTTGACCGTAGCCTTCTGGCCGCCGTCAACCGTGATGAGAGAGAGCGCGAGGGGGTTGCTCTTCACCAGTTCCTGATACTGGGCTGCAGTCAGGTTCAGCACCTGATCCTTGTGCAGAACCAGACCATCCACACCGGTCAGATCGGTAGCGGGATCCAGGGTCACGACAGCGTCGGTCGCCAGGGTCACGGTGCCGAGGTTAACACCGGTGGTCAGGTTGGTCACAGAGAACGGCTGGTTGCTCAGACCAACGAGGTTCAGCGTGCCAGCCGGGTGGGGGAGATCAAAGGTTCCCTCGACGACGGTGATATTGGCAGCGCCGATGGCCGCGAACTCGGTGAAGTTCAGGGAGAGATCAGCACCATTCGCCAGAACCACGTGGGTGACGTTGGCCAGCGTAGCGTTGTCGAGTTCGACATGGTCGGAAACCTTCAGCGTAGCGCCCAGCGGGCCGCCGTCGATGGAGGTTTGGGTACCGGCAACGACCTCGTCCAGCGTCAGCACCGTGCCACCCGCGCCGCCCACGAAGGTGAAGTCGACGGGGTGAGCAACCTCGGAATGGTCGATGGTCGCGGTGAAGACACCGGTCACGGCAGAAGCGTCGATCTTGTTCAGCGAATCGGGCAGTTCTGCAGTCACGGTGACGTCTTCGGTCGCGGTGACGGTCAAGGTCTTCAGGGTCGGCGTGACGGCCACATCAGCGATGGATGCGATCACGGCGTCGCCGTCGGTCACATTGACCGTTGCGGAGACAGCGTTCAGCAGCTTGATGCCATCGATCGCAAACTTGCGCTCGCCACCCGTGGAGGTCGTGCCCAGGGCCACGCCACCATTGTTGATGTCGATGATTGCCGGCGCACCTGCGTTGAAGTAATCAACTTCAACGGTACCGATGTTGGACGTATCCGGGTTGCCGTTGGCCTTGATTTCATCGCTCCAGTTGGCGAGATGATCGCCTTCCAGCAGGATGTGCGGAGCAACGACGCCCCAAGGCACACCGGTGATCTTCAGGGTGTTGCCGACGTTCCCTTGCAGACCGATGGTGGTGACGTCCTTGGTCAGGTCGCACAGGTTGACGATGACGGTGCTGCCAGAATCCTTGGCACCATCCTGGTTGGTGTCGATCGAGGTGACGACGTACTCGGCCACACCGCTGGTGTTCAGACCCTTGCCAACGCCCGGAGCGCCGACGTCGGCGTTGAGCTTGACATCGATGCGGGTGCCGGTGTTGTTACCGACGATCTGCTTGACGTCCTGGAAGTGATCCAGGGTCAGGCCGGTCAGGGTGCCGGTCAGCGCGGAGAAATCGACCTTGAAACCATCGCTTTCGGGCGAGAGGTCACCGGTAGCAACGATGGTCGTACCGTTCGGCGTGGTTTGAGTCACACCGTTGATGGTTTGACCAAAGACGTTATCCGCACCCTTGAGCGCGGCTTCGCCGCCCAGATCCACAACCTTGTTGAAGGTGAGGTTCTGGCCGCCAACGATCTTCAGGGTCTGGGCTTCGCTGATGACAGCAGAGCCGACGACCGGGGTCCCGTCGGAGTCGATGGTCAGGGTGTCCGTCGAGGTGGCGGGAGCCGGACGCTCGTAACCATCGGCGGTACGCACGATCGTGACATTGACGCCGAGGTTGTCGAGCGAACCGCCCGCAACCGTGCCGCCGGTAATCACTTGGTAGCTGTCACCGCTGCTGAACGGATCGAAATTCTCGCCCGCGCTGGTGATCACGACCTTGCCATTCAGGCCGTCGTCGGCATGGATGCCATTGACAGCCACGTACTTGGACAGCTCTTCAGCCGACAGGGTCAGCGTGGCGCCGTTGTGCAGTTCGAAGCTCAGACGCACGTTGGTGCTGAGCTTGGTCAGGTCGACCAGACTGCTCAGCGTGGTGTCGCTGCTCACAACGATGTGCAGGTCTTCGGTCGCACCGAAGGCGGCGTGGTACACGTTGAACGCAGCAGCACCGATGCTGGAGAACTGGGCAGCAGTGATGGTCAGTTCTTGCTTCAGCGTCACGTTGGTGATGCCGGTCAGCGTCGCCTGAGTCAGGTTGCTGTTGTTCTCGACGAACAGGGAGATGTTCGAACCCGTGATGCTGGAACCTTCCAGCGCGGTGATGCCGAATTGAGCACCGGTATCAACGCCGAACGGATCGCGGCCGAGGACGATGGTGTTGTTGCCGCCACCGACATCGATGTTCAGCAGCGCGCCCGGTTGGGTAACGCCGTTGATGACCACCGGGTAGTTATCGGTGTCGGTGTTGTCACCTTGCGGGAACACGGTGTCCATGCCGGAGAGCACGAGCTTGTCGTTGCCGGCACCGGTGGTGATGTTGATGGTGTTGGCGCTGGCTTCGATCTTGTTGGCGCCGTCACCCGCATTGATGGTCACCACATCGTTACGGACCGCGGTGATGACGTCATTGCCGCTGCCGGTGGTGATGGAGACACTCGCCGTACCGAAGTGGCTGCTATTGACGTCTTGGCTGGCGTCGATGACGTTGTTGCCACCCTGCGCATCGATCACGACGGTCTGGCCGTTCTTCGCAGAGATGGTGTCAGCACCGGTACCCGCGGTGATGCTGACGGTTTGGCTACCATCGGTCGTGATGGTGTTGTCGCCATTACCGGCGGCGATGACAACCTTGGTGCTGTTACGGGCGATGATTTCGTCATCAGCCTGGGTACCAGTGACCTTCAGGTTGTAGTGGCCGTCGAGTTCGATGTCCAGACCGCCGGTGTTGGCGCTGGCATCGATGATGGCGGGGCGGCCAGCATTGAAGCTCGAGGCGATATTGCCAGCAGCACCGAAAACGCCCGTACCGGTCACGATCATGCGGCTGATGTTGCCACCCGCGAAGAAGTGGTTCAGGTAGTTTTCGACGCCTTGGGAGTCGATGTTCAACACCGAGGCGTTTTGCAGCAGGTTGATGGTGCCATCAACAGTGCCGACAGCCAGCTCGAGGTTGAGCGTACCGGTCTGGCCTTGACCGTATTGCACGGTCAGGTCGTTGTCACCACCAGCAAAACCACCTTCCAGGCGCAGGGTGGCCGCATTGCGGACACCAACGATGGTCAGGTTGCCGCTGTTGGCGCTCTCGTCCGTCACGACCAGACGCTTGATCGCGGTGGCGCGGCTCAGGTCGAGCCAGCTGTCGTTGTTGGTCGGATCCAGCTGGTTGGTCAGATCCGGGTAGTGGTCGACGCCGCTCGCGTCGGTGTAGAAGTTCGGCAGATCGTTAACGCGGACTTCCTGGATGTTCAGGAGTTGCAGCGGTTGTGCGTACTGGCCCTTGGCATCGACTTCAAGGATGTTGTAGCCAGCGCCGCCATCAATGTACGCGCCGTGCAGCAGATCCAGACGGCCCGCAACGATGGTGTCATCGCCAGCGGTGGTGAAGCCTTGCTCCACGGTGCCGCCGTTGTTGACGGAGCCGGTCAGCTTGATCGCCGGAGCGCTTTCGCCGCTGGAACCCGAGGAAATGACCTTCTCGAAAAGACGAGTATTGCCATTCTTGTCGAACAGCAGGCCATTCAGGAAATCGAAGTACTCGGTACCAAGCTTGGCTTCGGTGGTCAGCGTCGTGCCATCGGCGTAGGTGATGGTCAGCTGGTTGGAACCACCGTTATTGGCGTTTTGACCGCCGGTGGAGCTCAGGGGGTTGCTCAACGTCAGGTTGGTGACGTTCTGGAACGGATTACCGGTATTCGGATCGATAACACCCAGTTCGGCGAAGGTCAGGCCGGTGATGCTGGTCAGGAACTTGAGCAGATCGGCAACCGGGATACCGCCATCAGCCGGAGCACCAGTGGCGCTGGTGTTGTCGTGGGGGTTGTAGCCCCAGTAAATGGCCGTGGTCGGGGGAACATATGCGACATCGACGTTCTTCAGCGTGAAGACATGCTCGACCGAGCCATTGACGATTTGCTGAATGGCGTTATCGACACCGTAGAAGGTCGCGGGATTCGTGGTCGAAACCACCGAAGCGAGCAGGTCGCGGGCGGTTTGAGCAGCGGCATCGCCGGCGTAGGCAGCGACTTCAACAGGAGTATCAAGGGCTGCAGCAAAAGCCTGAGCAACCGCCACCTTGTTGTTGATAGCGGTTTGGTCGTCATTCCGGGCGCCGTTCAGAACAGCAAGGGCGATCGAGCCAGCGGTGAAATCACCTTTCGCGAAGCCATCCACGTAGAACTGCTTACCAGCAGCATCCGGAGCCCGATTAAAAAGCGCTTGGTAAATGCTGTCAATGACACTGCCAATGGTGGTGTTATTGATCGGCCCATAGAGAGCCGTGGTTTCAGCGGACGTTGCGAAGCTATTGATGATCGAAGCAACGTTCCCGTGTGCAGCATCCAATTGCTGCGCCCAGTAGGTCAGACCTGCAGGATCAGCGGGCCGCTGATAAAATGCAATATAAATCTTTTGAACAGTACTGATGTAATCAGCGACAGCCATGAAATTCTCCTCAATTAGTGAATCCGCTGCAAAGATACAACCCTCAACCATCTTCAGTATCAGGGTTGGACGCAAGGTATCCGTGCCCCAACCTGTGTGTCAAGCTACTCCAGGAAGCAAAACACACGGAAGCCGACGTGTTGCACAAACACAACATCCCTCGTGATTATCACACACAACTAGAACTTGGGGAAACGAAGCATCATTTTTTTATATCCCAATAGGGCAGGGAATAAAGCTGCACTTTTTTGGTAATTTGGCACATATAGATCCTATTGCCGCGAGGTAAGTCGAGCCCCTCCAACTCGGGGGTCGATATGCACCGACGCCCGCCTGCAGTTAAAGACCGAAATAAGACCGGTACCACTCCACGAAGCGGCCGACGCCCTGCGCCACCGGCGTTGCCGGCACGAAACCGGTCCAGGCGTTGAGTTCGTCCGTATTGGCGTAGGTCGCCGGTACGTCGCCGTCCTGCAGCGGCAGGAAGTTCTTCTCAGCCTTCACGCCGACGGCAGCTTCGATCGCTTCGATAAATGCCATCAGTTCTACCGGATCGTTGTTACCGATATTAAAGACCCGGTAAGGCACGTTGCTACGGCCCGGGTCGGGCTGGTCGGCGTTATAGGCCGGGTCGGCAGCAGCGGTGTGGTCGAGGGTCTTGATGACGCCCTGCACGATGTCGTCGATGTAGGTGAAGTCGCGCTTCATCTTGCCGTGGTTGAACACGTCGATGGCGCGGCCTTCGAGGATGGCCTTGGTGAACAGGAACAGGGCCATGTCGGGCCGGCCCCACGGGCCATACACCGTGAAGAAGCGCAGCCCGGTGGTGGGCAGGCCGTACAGATGGCTGTAGGTGTGGGCCATCAATTCGTTGGCCTTCTTGGTGGCGGCGTAGATGCTGACCGGGTGATCCACACTGTCATGCTCGGAGAATGGCATCTTGGTGTTGCCGCCATACACACTGGAACTGCTGGCATACACCAGATGCTGCACCTTGTTATGGCGACAGCCTTCGAGGATATTCATGAAGCCGACCAGGTTGCTCTCCACGTAGGCGTGGGGATTGACCAGCGAGTAGCGCACGCCGGCCTGGGCCGCCAGATGGATGACGCGGTCGAATTTCTCTTCGGCGAACAGCTTCTCCATGCCTTCCCGGTCGGCCACGTCCATCTTCACGAAACGGAAGTTCTCGTGGGGCGTGAGGCGGGCCAAGCGGTCGTGCTTGAGTTGGACGTCGTAGTAGTCGTTGAGGTTGTCGATGCCGACGACCTGATCGCCACGGCCCAGCAAAACCTGGGAGGTATGCATGCCGATGAAACCTGCGGCACCGGTTACGAGGATTTTCATGGTTGCGGAAACGCCTGGGTAGTTGAAAGCGGGTTCGGCCTGCGCAGAAAAAACGACGCGCGAATAAACCGGCCAAGAGACTGGCATTTTCGCACGGCCCAATGACAGGGTAAATCGGCGCTCGGCCCTATCCGTGCTTTCCGCTACGACTTTATACTGCCGCCTCCGCACCACCCTTGCGCCCCTTGATCCCTCGCTTCCTGTACACCGCCGCCTGGTACCTGGCCGCACCGCTGATCGTGCTGCGCCTGGCCTGGCGTGCACGCCGCCAACCCGAGTACCTGCATCACCTGGGCGAGCGCATCGGCAGCTACCGCACGCGCACCGCCGGGCCTCTGATCTGGCTGCACGCGGTGTCGGTCGGCGAGACCCGAGCCTGCGCGCCTTTGCTGCGCGCCCTGCTCGACGCCTACCCGGAACACGGTGTGCTGCTGACCCACATGACGCCCACCGGCCGTGCCACCGCCACCGAGCTGTTTGGCGAACTTGCGCCGCGGGTGCAGAGCGTATACCTGCCCTATGACTTCCCGTGGGCGGTACGGCGTTTCCTGCGCCGCTACCACCCGGACGTCGGCATCCTGATGGAAACCGAACTGTGGCCCAACCTGGTGGAAGCCTGCCGGCGCAGCGGCACGCCGCTGGCGATGGTCAACGCGCGCCTGTCGGAACGCTCCGCCCGCGGCTACCGGCGCATCGGCCGGCTGGCCAGCGACGCCTTCGCCCACCTCACCAGGGTGGGCGCCCAGAGCGAGGGCGACCGCCGCCGGCTGGCCGAGCTCGGCGCCGCCACCGCGGCGGTCACCGGCAACATCAAGTTCGACATCGAGGCCCCGGCGGCCCTGCTGGAACTGGGCCAGCGCTTCCGCGCCGGCTTCGGCCAGCGCCGCGTGCTGCTCGCCGCCAGCACCCGCGACGGCGAGGAAGGCCCGCTGCTGGAAGCCTTCGCGCGGCTGACACCGCCGGACGCATTGCTGGTGATCGTACCCCGCCATCCGCAACGCTTCGACGAGGTGGCCCGCCTGATCAAACGCAGCGGCCTCACGATGCAGCGCCGCTCGGAAGACACGCCGCTGGCCGCCGACACCCGCGTGTGGCTCGGCGATTCGATGGGCGAGATGTATGCGTATTACGCCGCCGCCGACGTGGCGCTGATCGGCGGTTCGTGGGAAAAGCTTGGCGGGCAGAACCCCATCGAAGCCAGTGTTGTCGGCTGCCCCGTGATCGTCGGCCCGCACACCTTCAACTTCACGGCGGTCTGCGAGCAGGCCATCGAGGCCGGTGCCGCGCTGCGCGCGACTGACATCGAAGCCGGTCTACGGGATGCCGTCGAACTCCTCGACGACGCGCCGCGCCGTCAGGCCATCGGCGAGGCCGGGCGCGCCTTTGCCCGCGCCCACCGGGGCGCCACCGCACGCACGGTGGAGTTGCTGGCGCCCCTCATCGCGGCACGCCAGCGCCACTGAGGCTTACTGAACGGACGCCAACAGGTAGTCCAGCACCCAACCGGCGAAGATCGCTCCACCGACCCAGTTGTTGTGCAGAAAGGCCTTGAAGCACTTTGGCCGGTCACGTTCGCAGATCAGCGTGTAGTGATAGACCATGATGCCCGCGGCCACCGCCAGCCCGGCCAGGAACACCGCGCCGCGGCCGGTGTGCAGGCCAGCCCAGCCGATCAGCGCCAGCGTCACCGCATAGCAGGTCATCACGGCGGCCACATCGTAGCGGCCGAAAGTGATCGCCGAGGTCTTGATGCCGATCTTCAAGTCGTCCGGACGGTCCACCATCGCGTACTCGGTATCGTAGGCCACCGCCCAGAACACATTGGCCACCAGCATCACCCAGGCCACAGCCGGCACATCGCCCTGCAACGCAGCAAAACCCATCGGGATGCCAAAGCCGAAGGCGATACCCAGGTAAGCCTGCGGAATCGCCAGAAAACGCTTGGTGTAGGGGTAGCTTCCAGCCAGGAACACCGCCGGCACGCTGAGCGCGATGGTCAGCCCGTTGAGTGGCAGGATCAGCAACAGGGACACCAGCGCCAGCCCGGCAGCCAGCAGCAGGGCCTCCTTCGGCGTCACCCGCCGTGCCGCGAGGGGGCGATTGCGGGTGCGTTCCACATGACCGTCGAAGTCCTTGTCGGCGTAGTCGTTGATCACGCAGCCAGCCGAGCGCATCAAGAAGGTACCGACCACGAAGATCGCCACCACCAGCAGCGACGGCCGCCCCTCCCCGGCCACCCACAGGGCCCACAAGGTCGGCCACAGCAGCAACAAGGTGCCGATGGGCTTGTCGATGCGCATCAGCTTGCCGTATTCGGACATCCGTTCGGAAAAGGTCAGACTCATCATGGTGCCAGGCTCCCGATCGCGGGCAAGAAAACTTCAGTGATCAACAGCGGCGAGCCGCTGCGGTGAAAAGCCGAGCGGCGTGCCCACAGCGGCGGCAGATCCGGCCGGCCGGTGGCTTGCCGTGCATCGTGCCAGCGCGGATCGCGGGCATCCAGGCGGGCTGCCTCCAGCGGCGAACGACGCACCCGCGGGTCGTCGAACAGCACCGCCGCCAGCGGCCGCCCGCCCAGCTGGCGCAGCAGATGCCAGGCAGCCGGAATCGACGTGCCGGCTACCAGCGAGCGGGCAAACACCACCGGCGCCCCATCGGCCAGCAGCAGGACTTCCCGCTGCCACAGGTCGCCGTGGCGATATACGCCGAGCGCCGCCATCTCGTCCGGCAGCACGACCCCCTTGCCCTGGCTCACTACCTTGAGTGAAAACCGCCCGCAACGGGCACGGATACGGGCCGTCAGCGAGCTATCGTCGGTCAGCCAGCCGCGCATACCGCGCGGCGCACGCCAGGCCGCCATACGAAAAGGGTCGCGACCCGGGAAATGGGCGAGGGTCATCGGAAAGCAGGGATACGAAGGAAAGCGGCCGTATTGTAGTGGCCGATCCCCGTGGGGGCTATTGCCATTAACCCCGGCAACCGCACAAACGGGCAGCCCGCCCTCACGCCTTCAACAGCGCCGCCCGGCCACCGAACCAGCGGGCAGTGACGGCGTCGGCGACGCGCGGGGCGTCGCGCAGGATCTCCTCGGCCAGCTCGCGGGCGATATCCACCAGCACCGCGTCCTCTTCCAGGTCGGCGTAGCGCAACAAGGGCACACCGCTCTGGCGGGCGCCGATGAACTCACCGGGGCCGCGGATGCGCAGGTCCTCGCGGGCGATCACGAAGCCGTCGGTGTTCTCGTAGATCGCCTTCAGGCGCTCGCGGCCGGTCTGCGACAGGGGTTGGGCGAACATCAGGATGCACACCGATTCATGCACACCGCGGCCGACCCGCCCGCGCAGCTGGTGCAACTGGGCGAGGCCGAAGCGCTCGGCGTGCTCGATGACCATCAGGCTGGCGTTGGGCACATCGACGCCGACCTCGATGACCGTCGTCGCCACCAGCACCTTGATGTCGCCGGCCACGAAGGCGGCCATCGTCGCCGACTTCTCGTCATTCTTCAGCCGTCCATGGACCAGCCCCACCGGCAGGTCGGGCAATGCCTCCGACAGCATTTCGTAGGTCTCCTGGGCGGTCTTCAGCTGCAGCGCCTCGGACTCCTCGATCAGCGGGCACACCCAGTAGGCCTGGCGGCCGGCCACGCAGGCCTGGCGGACCCGCGCGATCACCTCGTCGCGGCGCTCGTCCTTGATCAGCTTGGTGATGATCGGCGTACGCCCGGGCGGCAGCTCGTCCAGCACCGACACGTCGAGGTCGGCGTAGTAGCTCATCGCCAGCGTGCGCGGGATCGGCGTCGCCGACATCATCAGCATGTGCGGCGATTCGCCAGCCTGACCCTTCTCGCGCAGGGCCAGGCGCTGGCGCACGCCGAAGCGGTGCTGCTCGTCCACCACCGCCAGCGCCAGTAGCGGCAGGGCCACCGGGTCTTCGATCAGCGCGTGGGTACCGACGGCGAGCAGGATCTCGCCGCTGGCGAGGCGGGCCATCGTCGCCTCGCGCTCCTTCTTCTTGCGGCTGCCGGACAACCACGCCACCTCGATGCCCAACGGCGCCAGCCAGGCGGCAAGCTTGCGGAAATGCTGCTCGGCGAGGATCTCGGTCGGCGCCATCAGCACCGCCTGGCGGCCGTTCTCGGCGGCCTGCAGCATGGCCAGCGCGGCGACGCAAGTCTTGCCGGAGCCCACGTCGCCCTGCAGCAAACGCTGCATCGGGTGGTCGGAAGCCAGGTCGCGGGCGATCTCGGCAAAGGCGCGAGTCTGGGCGCCGGTCAACGCGAAAGGCAGCTGCCCCAGCAGGTCGCGGGTCAGGGTGTCGAGCAGCGGCAGGCTGGGTGCGTTCTTGGCGCGCCGGGCGGCGTAGGCGCGGCGCAGGGAGATCTGCTGGGCCAGCAGCTCGTCCAGCTTGACGCGCTGCCAGGCCGGGTGACCGCGGTCCTCGATGTCGAGGATCGACACCGACGGTGGCGGCGCGTGTAGCAGGCGCAGCGCATCCGGCAGGGACGGCAGATTGAGGCGGCGGCGCAGCTCATCCGGCAGCTCGTCGCGGATGCCGTTGTGGCGCAGCGCCCCGCCGATCAGCTTGCGCAGCGCCGACTGGGCCAGCCCGGCGGTGGTCGGATAGACCGGCGTCAGGCTCTCCGGCAGCGGCTCGCCGGCAGCCACCGGCTTGATGCGCGGGTGGATCATCTCGGCGCCGAAGAAGCCGTCGCGCAGCTCGCCGAAGATGCGCAGGCGGGCGCCGGCCGCCAGCTGCTTCTGCTGGCTCGGGTAGAAATGCACGAAGCGCAGCATCACCTCGCCGCTGGCGTCGGTCGCGTGCGCCACCAGCTGGCGGCGCGGCGGCGGCGTGACCTCGCAGGAGCGCACCTCCACCTCGCACTGCACCGGCACGCCAGGGCGCGCATCGGCCAGCATGGTCAGGCGGGTTTCGTCCTCGTAGCGCAGCGGCAGGTGGAAGATCAGGTCGGCCGGCGAAAAGATGTCGATCTTCGCCAGCCGTTCGGCCAGTTGCGGGCCGACGCCCGGCCAGCCGCGCACCGCCGGCTTCTTCGCCGGAGCGGCAGAAGGCGGCGGCGTGGCGGCGGCGGACTCCACGGGCAAGCTCAGGCTCAGCCGAGCACCAGCACCGCGTCGGCCTCGACGACCGCACCGCGGGGCAGTTCCTTCACGCCGACGGCGGCACGGGCCGGATAGGGCTCGCTGAAGTAGCGGGCCATGACCTCATTCACCTTGGCGAAGTTGGCCAGGTCGGTCAGGTAGATGTTCAGCTTGACCGCGTCGGCCAGGGAACCGCCGGCCGCTTCGGCCACCGCCTTGAGGTTCTCGAAAACGCGCACGGTTTGCGCTTCGAAGCCGTCCACCAGCTGCATGGAAACCGGGTCGAGGCCGATCTGGCCAGACATATAGACGGTATTACCGGCCTTCACAGCCTGGGAATAGGTGCCGATGGCCGCGGGGGCGTTGGGAGTGGCGATGATCTGCTTGGACATGGGGGTGCTCCGAAAAAGTGCCGACAAGCCGGCGAAAAGTCACACGGAGCGGAGTTTACCCTGCCGAAGCGCCACACATGCCTCCAGGCAATGAAGGACACCAAAACATCCCGACGCGAGCTATAACAAACAAAGATCTGGCAAAAGGTAAAAATTTGAGCCAGATCTATGCCTTACGTCATAGTCGGCCTTAAAGTCGCCATCCCACGCACACTGTCCGCATGCCACGCCGGCTTATCCCATGCACGCATCCGCTCTCCGCGCCGACGATATCGCCACCTTCTCGGGTATCGCCCTGTCCGTCGCCAGCATGGCCTCGGTCGCACTGGGCGGTCCATCGGAGCTCAACTATGCGCTGGGTTGCGGCACCATCGTCGCGCTGATCGCGGCCACGATGATCAGCCACAGTGCCCGCGCCCGTGCCCGCGCCGGCAAACTCGCGCAGAACAAACTGATCGATGACAGCGTGCGCGAATACGATGCGCTATGTGCCCGCATTGCCGGCAACAGCGAAACCCAGTACCTGCGCCTGCGGGAATCCCTCGAACAGATGCAGGACGTGTTCGGCAGCGCGGTCGGCGACCTGCACCGCAGCCTGACCGGCGACGGCAAGAACCAGCAGGATTCCCTGCGCAACCTGGCCGATGAGCTGGTCGCCCTCGCCGCCACCCAGGACGAAGCCACCCGCGACGGCGGCATCGAGCGCTTCAGTACCGAGACGCAGGCCGCCATCGGCAGCTTCGTCACCACGGTCCAACAGTTGCAGGCCAGCGGCGCCGACATCGCCCGCCGCTTTGCAGACATGCGCGCCAAGGTGGATGCGGTCACCCGCCTGATGACCGAGGTCAACCAGATCAACAGCCAGACCGAGCTGCTGGCCCTCAATGCGGCTATCGAGGCCGCCCGCGCCGGGGAAGCCGGACGCGGCTTCGCGGTGGTCGCCGACGAAGTGCGCAAGCTGGCCCAACGCACCGAGAACTTCAGCGACCAGATTGACGGCTTGCTGCGGGAAATCCACACCGCGATCGACGATGTGGGAGCCGCGGTGGATGTCACAGCCTCCACCGACATCAGCCATGCGGAAAGCTCCCAGGCCAACGTGGCCGCGCTGGGCGCCGAAATGCGCGAACTCACCGCCCGCGCCGCCGAGCAGTCGCGCCGCATCAACGAGGTGTCCGAGGCGATCCACCGGCTGGTCATGCAGGGCGTGCTGTCGATGCAGTTCGAGGACATCGTCAGCCAGGTACTCGACAAGCTGCGCCAGCACACCGACTTCATGAGCCGCTACGCCCACGGCTTCTTCGATGCCCATCGGGACGTGGAGGAACGGAACGGCGTGGCACGCATCCAGCGCCGCAACACCACCCTCAATCTGCTGCTCGAAGACTCGACCCGTTCGGAGCAGGAGATCCGCTTCGACGCGCTCCGCCAGACCGCCGTCAGCGCCGGCGACGTGGATCTGTTCTGACGAAGCGCCGCCCGCGGAGCAGGAGACAAACTTTCACCCTCTTTCTATTCACTAGGCAATGCGGTAAGGCGTACGCTCTGAACGACCGGCGAGAGTCCGCGGCACACGGCCCAACAGCATGCGGACGTCCGGAACCAAGTCCATATCACCCTAGGGGAGGGCGTCATGGCATCTCTGGTTTCTCTGGTCCGCAACGACAGTTATGCGCCGGACAGGTTGCGCGCTGTCATCGAACATGCGCTGGAGTTGATCGGACAACCGCTGACAGCACTGATCCGGCCTGGTGACAGGGTCCTAGTCAAACCCTACCTGCGTCATGGCAGCGTACGGCTTCCCGAGACCCGGATGGTCTCCCACCCGGCCTTCGTCGAGGCCATGCTGGGGCTGGTTCGCGATAGCGGCGGACGGCCGCAACTCGGTGACGAAGGCTCCCGCTGCCCCGGCAAACCACAGTTACACCACGAGGCCCTGTGGCTGCATGAGCTCGCCGAACGTTTCGACACCGAACTGGTGAGCTTCGCCACCTCCGGCGGAAGGGTTCTGCAGAGCGGGATCCCTCGCCCTGCAAGCTATCTGCTCAGCACCGCGGTTCTCGACACCGACGTCGTGATCAGCCTCGTCAATGCCCAGCCGCATCCGTCCCTGGTCTGGAGCGGCGCGCTGAAGAACATGTTCAACGCGATCATCGGCGCCGGCAACACACAACTCTCGTCCCTGCTGCCCAACGCCGCCGAGTTGGCCGGCGCCGTCGCCGACGTCTGCCGTCTGGCCCGGCCCACGATCTCGGTCGCAGACATGACCACCGTCTGTCCGGGCTTCAAGCAGGCGCTGTGGCGGGTCGGCCTGATCGGCGCATCCACCGACCCGGTCGCCCTCGACAGTACCTGCCTGCAAGCACTGGGCTGGGAGCCCGCGACGATACCAAGCCTGACCTGGGGCGCCCGCCTGGGTGTCGGCGAATGGCAGCGGGAGAGCATCGTACTGCGCGGACTGGACTGGCAGGACCTGCCGGTCATCACCCCGGCATGCGCCGCGCCATCGCCCGAACCACCGGAGCCCCGCTTGGCGAGGGCCATGCGAATTCTCAACAAGACCCACCTTCGACCACGCCCACACATCGACAGGGCGCGCTGTAGCGATTGCACCACCTGCCTGCAGGTCTGCCCGCTCCACGCCATCGGCCGCGACACTGCCGGCCGGCCGCGGATCGACTACCGGACCTGCGCCGACTGCATGGTGTGCGCCGACGCCTGCCATGAGAAGGCGATCCAGCTGCGCCCCCGCGGCCTGCGGGCCGTGCTGGAGGCGCCGCGTACCCTGGCGCGCCACCTGTGGCGAAAGGGCAAGGCCGGACACGTCTGGCAAATCGGTGGGCTGGCAGTGCGCTGGCACCTGGAGCGCACCCATCCGGTACATCCCCCGCGACCGCTGACGCGGCGGGACTCCAAGCAGGAGGCCACAACTGTGAATCCATTCGGAAAGGAGGCCGATCGCCAGAATGGCGTCGCCCTCATCGTGGGTGCTGGCCCCGGCCTCGGCAGCGCCCTTGCACGCCGTTTCGCACAGGCCGGCATGGACGTGGCCGTCATCGCACGTAACGGCCGGCGGCTCGACGCGCTGGTCGCCGAACTCGATGCCCTCGGGGTTACCGCCCGCGCCTATGCGTGCGACATCACGGACGACGGCGCGGTGAGCCACATGGTCCGCGCGGTCTGCGGTGAGCTGGGCGTGCCGCAGCTGGCGGTATACAACGTCGAGCACTTCGGCCCCGGCCATGTGGTTGACATCGAAACCGCCGCCTTCCTCGAATGCTGGCGGGTGAATTGTCTGGGTGCCTTCCTGGTCGGCCGCGAGGTTGCCAAGGCAATGCTGACACGCGGCTGCGGCACCCTGATCTTCACGGGCGCCACCGCAGCCACCCGCGGCCGCGATGGATACGCCAACATGGCCGTCGGCAAGTGGGGGCAGCGGGCCCTGGCTCAATGCATGGCACGGGAGCTTGGGCCCAAAGGCATCCACGTCGCCCACGTGATCCTCGACGGCGGCATCCTGAAGGACACCGCCCCGACTTTCATGCAGGAGCGCATGCTCGGCCTGTTCCCCGATCAGATCGCCGAGAACTACCTGGCCCTGCATCGCCAGCACCCGAGCACCTGGACGCAGGAACTGGATCTGCGCCCATGGCTGGAGAAGTTCTGAATCCTGCCCGGCCGGAACCCCGGCCGGCGCCAACAATCCAATGGTCGAGTTGCGCAGCATTCTGGCGCATCCAGGCTTGCCCTGCAGTACCTCGGCGGCACG
Organism: Zoogloea sp. GDB6; assembly: GCF_056724105.1. Taxonomy (NCBI): domain Bacteria; kingdom Pseudomonadati; phylum Pseudomonadota; class Betaproteobacteria; order Rhodocyclales; family Zoogloeaceae; genus Zoogloea; species Zoogloea sp. GDB6. The sequence goes on from NZ_CM161497.1 coordinate 4,876,419, forward strand.
GCCCACAAGGCCCCGGCCGCGAGCGGATCAAGAACACGATTTTTGCGAGGAAACCACCATGGCCGAGCAAGATCCCGTCCGCATGCTATCCACTTCCGGCGCTCCTGCGGCACAGTTGGACGACAAGTACACCGCCGCCGGGCGGGTCTATCTCACCGGCTACCAGGCGCTGGTGCGCCTGCTGATGATCCAGCGCGACCGTGACCGGGCCGCCGGCCTCAACACCGCCGGCTTCGTATCCGGCTACCGGGGCTCGCCGCTGGGCGGACTCGACCTGGCGCTGTGGAAGGCCAAGGACCACCTCGCCGAGCACGACATCGTCTTCCAGCCCGGCATCAATGAAGACATGGCTGCCACCGCGCTGTGGGGCACCCAACAGGTATCCCTGTCGCCCAAGGCCCGCGTGCAGGGCGTGTTCGGCATGTGGTACGGCAAGGGACCGGGGGTGGACCGCTGCGGCGACGTGTTCCGCCATGCCAACGCGGCCGGCAGCGCCAAATACGGCGGCGTGCTGGTGATCGCTGGCGACGACCACGCCGCCAAGTCATCCACGCTGCCGCACCAGACCGACCACTTCTTCAAGTCGATGATGATGCCGGTGCTGGCCCCGGCCGGCGTGCAGGAATATCTCGACTTCGGCGTGCACGGCTGGGCCATGTCCCGCTACTCGGGCTGCTGGGTGGCCTTCAAGGCGCTGGCCGACACGGTGGAAACCTCCGCGTCGGTGGACGTGGATCCGCTGCGCGTTGAGACGCGGGAACCATCCGACTTCGCGCTGCCGCCGGACGGCCTCAACATCCGCTGGCCGGACCCGCCGCTGGTACAGGAAAAACGCCTGCTCCACGCCAAGCTGTACGCCGCGCTGGCCTATTGCCGGGCCAACGGGCTCAACCGGGTGGTCATCGATTCACCGCAGCCGCGGCTCGGCATCATCACCGCCGGCAAGAGCTACCTGGACGTGCGCCAGGCCTTCGACGACCTGGGCATCGACGAGGCCCTCGCCGCCCAGATCGGCATCCGCCTCTACAAGGTCGGCATGGTATGGCCGCTGGAAGCCGAGGGCGTGCGGCACTTCGCCGAAGGGCTGGAAGAAATCCTGGTCGTCGAGGAAAAGCGCCAGCTGATCGAATACCAGCTCAAGGAAGAGCTCTACAACTGGCGCGAGGACGTGCGCCCGCGGGTGATCGGCAAGTTCGACGAAAAGGGCGAATGGGCGATCCTCACTACCCTCGGTGCGGACGGCCGCGCCACGGTCGATCACGGCAAGTGGCTGCTGCCGGCGGCTGGCGAACTGACTCCGGCGATGATCGCCCAGGTGATCGCCGGCCGCATCGAACGCTTCTTCACGTCCGAGCGCATCCGCGCCCGCCTGGCCTTCCTGCAAGCCAAGGAAGCGACGCTGGCCCAGCGGGTCTTCGCGATCGACCGGGTACCCACCTTCTGCCCCGGCTGCCCACACAACACATCCACCGTGGTGCCGGAAGGCAGCCGCGCGATGGCCGGCATCGGCTGCCACTACATGGCCACCTTCATGCCGGACCGCAAGACCGGCGCCTTCACCCATATGGGCGGCGAAGGCGTGCCGTGGGTCGGCCAGGCCCCCTTCACCGACGAGCCGCACATCTTCGCCAACCTCGGCGACGGCACTTATTTCCACTCCGGCCTGCTGGCGATCCGCCAGTCCGTGGCGGCCTTCAACAAGCCCGGCGTGACCAGCGGCATCACCTACAAGATCCTCTACAACGACGCGGTGGCGATGACAGGCGGCCAACCGGTGGACGGCGCCCTCAGCGTACCCAAGCTGATCCGCCAGCTGCAGGCCGAAGGGGTGAACAACATCGTCCTCGTCACCGACGGCACCGACCGGCCCTGGCACGTGGCCGACATCCCGCACGGCGTGCCGATCCGCCACCGGGACGAGCTGGAGGTGATCCAGCGCGAGCTGCGCACGCTGGCCGGCGTGTCGGCCCTGGTCTTCGACCAGACCTGCGCAGCCGAGAAGCGCCGGCGCAGGAAGCGCGGCCGCTACCCCGACCCGCAGACCCGCGTCTTCATCAACGAAGCGGTGTGCGAAGGTTGCGGCGACTGCGGACGCGAATCCAACTGCATGGCGATCCTGCCGGTGGAGACCGACTTCGGCCGCAAGCGCCAGATCGACCAATCGGCCTGCAACAAGGACTACTCGTGCATGAACGGCTTCTGCCCGAGCTTCGTCACCGTCGAAGGCGGACAGCTGCGCAAGGGCAAGGCCATGCAGACCGACGACAGCCGCGTCGGCGCGCTGCCGGCCCCGACGCTGCCGGCCACCCGCGAGCCGTGGGGCATCCTGGTCACTGGCGTCGGCGGCACTGGCGTAGTCACCATCGGCGCACTGATCGGCATGGCTGCCCACCTGGACGGCAAGGGCGTCACCGTGCTCGACATGACCGGCCTGGCCCAGAAGGGCGGCTCGGTGTTCAGCCACGTGCGCATCGCCGACCGACCGGAGGATCTGCACGCGGTGCGCATCGCCGCGGGCGAGGCCAACGCGGTGATCGGCGGCGACCTGGTGGTCACTGCCAGCGTGGACGCCCTGTCCAAGATGGCCGTCGGACGCACCCGCGGCGTTGTGAACTGCACCGAGACGCCGACCTCCGAATTCACCCGCAACCCCAACTGGCAGTTCCCCCTCGACAAGATGGAGGCCGCCGTCGCCGAGGCCGTCGGGCGCGACGGCTGCGACTTCCTCGACGCCCAGCAGCTGGCGATCCGCCTGCTCGGCGACGCCATCGCCACCAACCTGTTCCTGCTTGGCTACGCCTGGCAGAAAGGCTGGGTGCCGGTCAGCGAGGCCAGCCTCGACAAGGCCATCGAGCTCAACGGCGCCGCCGTGGCGATGAACCGCCGGGCCCTGCGGTGGGGCCGCCGCGCGGCGGTGGACCTGGCCGCCGTGCAGCGCGAGGTAACCCCCGCGCCGGTCATCCCGATCCGCCCGGAAACACTGGACGAACGCATCGCCCGCCGGGCGGCGATCCTCACCGACTACCAGGACGCGGCCTACGCGCGCCGCTACACCGAGCTACTGGCCCGCGTCCGCGCCGCCGAAGGCCCGCTGGGCGGCGAACGGCTAGCCCGCGCGGTGACCGACAACTACTTCAAGCTGCTGGCCTACAAGGACGAATACGAAGTGGCCCGTCTGTACGGCGATCCGGCCTTCTGGGACGCCATCGGCGCCGCCTTCGACGGCGACTTCGCGGTGCGCTTCCACCTCGCCCCGACCTTCCTGGCCCACCCCGACCCGGCTTCCGGGCGCATCGCCAAGCGGGTCTTCGGGCCGTGGATGCGCAGCGGCTTCAAGTGGCTGGCCAAGCTGCGCCGCCTGCGCGGCACGCCCTTCGACGTTTTCGGCTACCACCCGGACCGCAAGGCCGAGCGGGCGCTGATCGTGGAGTACGAGCAGGACGTGGCACGCCTGCTCGGGGGCCTGTCCGCCGAAAAGCTGGCGCTGGCCGCGCAGATCGCCGCGTGGCCCGACCATGTGCGCGGCTATGGCCACATCAAGACGGCCTCCATCGGTTGGGCGGAGAAGCACCGTAACGAGCTATGGGCCCAGTGGGACGGCAAGACCGGCAGCGGCGCCCGAGCGGCCTGAAACTTCACCGTGAGCCCCGCCGGAACCTGCGCTGGGCGAAAGGGGGCAGCAGCCACGCGGTATGCTGTCGGCCTGTTCCCCTTCCGCCAGCCCTCGCCCATGCTGACCCTGCGCCCCCTGTTGCCCGCTGATGCCGACGCGCTGTCGGCCGCCGCCCTCGAATCCATCGCCACCGTCGGGCGCTGGATGCCCTGGTGTACCCCCGACTACACCCCGGCCCACGCCCTGGAATGGATAGACCACTGCACCCAGGCCCGCGCCGACCAGAGTGCCTACGAGTTGGGGATCTTCAGCGCGGACGGCAGCGAACTCTTCGGCCTGGTCGGCCTCAACCAGTTCAACCGCCTTCACAACTTCTGCAACCTCGGTTACTGGGTGCGCGAATCCCGCCAGCGCCAGGGCGTCGCCGTGACGGCAGCACGCCGCCTGGCCGAGTTCGGCTTCCGGGAGCTGGGCCAGACCCGCATCGAGATCGTCATTGCCGCCGGCAACACGGGCAGCGAAGCCGTCGCCCGCAAGGTCGGCGCCCATTTCGAGGGCATGGCCCGCAACCGGCTGCAGCTGGCCGACGGGCCGGTGGCCGCCTCCGTGTATTCGCTGATTCCCTGAGCCATGATCGACTACCGCCTGCACACGCCCCTCGCCGCCGCCGACATCGCCCGCCTCTTCGACGCCTCCGGCATCAAGCGGCCGACCGGCGACCTGTCGCGTATCGCCCGCATGTTCGCCAACGCCAACCTGGTCGTCTCGGCCTGGTCGGGCGAGCAACTGGTCGGCGTGTGCCGGGCGCTGACCGACTTCAGCTACTGCTGCTACCTGTCCGACCTGGCGGTGGACCAGGCCTTCCAGCACCAAGGCATCGGCCGCGAGCTGGTGGCCCGCGTGCAGGCCGCCGTCGGCGACGAGGTTTCCATCGTGCTGCTGTCCGCCCCCGATGCACTGAACTACTACCCGAAGCTCGGCTTCGAGAAGCTGGACAACGGCTTCGTGCTGCGCCGCCGGCGCTGACTACGACCTGGGGGCAGGTTCATCCGCCCCCCGTCGGCTGAGCACAATCCACAGGCGAGGGAGTTCGCCCTCGCCGAGCGCACTTCCTGCCCCTGTCCTTGCCCGCCCCATCTGCCCCGACGATCGCAGCCTGCGCCACCCGTCACGGGCAGCCGACCCGGTGGTCGGCTACACTCCGGCCTGTTGCGCCCGTCGCCGCCCCACGCCTGCCATGCCACCGTTCCTGAAAGCCCTTCTCGCCCAGTTCGCCGGCACCGCCGTTGCCTACGGCAGCGCCCAGGCCGGCCTGTTGCCGGCCGGCCTCGCGCCGGTGGTGGCGGTGCAGGCGGCAGCGGCGGCCGGCACGGCGAGCCTGCTGCGCAGCGCCCCGTGGTGGCGCTGGATCCATCTCGGCTTTGCGCCGCTGGTGGTCGGCGCGCTCAGCCTGGGCATCGCACCTCTGTGGTACCTGGCGGCGTTCCTGCTGTGCGCACTGGTCTATTGGAGCAGCTTCCGCACCCAAGTGCCGCTCTACCTGTCCAACCACCACACCGCCGCAGCCGTGGCCGGGCTGCTGCCCCGCGGCCGGCCGGCGATGCTGCTCGACCTGGGCAGCGGCACCGGCGCGCTGCTGCGCCCGCTGGCCCGCCTGCGCCCCGACTGTCGCTTCGAGGGGCTGGAGTCGGCGCCCGCCCCCTATGCCCTGTCCCGCCTGCTGTCCCGCCGCCAACCCAACGTGAGCCTGGCCCGCGGCGACTTCTGGAAAATCCCGTGGGCGGACTACGATGTGGTGTACGCTTTCCTGTCCCCGGTGCCGATGTCCGCCGTCTGGACGAAAGCCTGTGCCGAGATGCGCCCCGGCAGCCTGCTGGTCAGCAACAGCTTCCCGGTGCCCGGCGTGGAACCCGAAACGGTCGTCGAGGTGGACGACCGGCGGCGCACCCAGCTTTACTGCTATCTGCCAGCCGGCCCCGGGCTGAGCGGAAAATTCCGAAATGCCGGCCGATGAACCCTTAATTCGGGCCGCATCTTTCCCGTTAATGCGCGAATAATGGCGCCATTGCGCCTGGCTTCATTGCGAGAGGTTTCAACCATGTCCCCGATCATCTGCATCATCGGCAACAAGGGCGGTACCGGCAAGACCACCCTTTCCCATCTCCTGTGCCAGGGCTTCGGCCTGCTCGGCCAGCGCTCGGCCTGCGTGCTGACCGACACGTCCCGCGAGCCCCTGGCGCCGGAAGGGCGCCGCTACGCGATCGCCGATGCGCGCACCCCCGAGTCCCTCAACCGGGTCGTCGGCAAGCTGCGGGCGATGGAGCACTGGGTCGGCGTAGTGGACGGCGGCGGCAACCGGGCCGACGTGGACCGCATGCTCGACGGCCTGGCCGACATCGTGCTGCTGCCCTTCCGCGACTCCCACGAAGACCTGCGCACCGTGCTGCGCGACCTGGAGACCTTCCCGCGTGCCTATGCGCTGCCGTCCCAGTGGCCGACCAATGCCTGGCAGCGCGACGCCGCCGACCGCAACGTGGCGCAGATCCTCGGAGCCCACAAGCACCGCATCCTGAACCCGGTCATCAGCCTGTCGGCGTCCAAGCTGCTGCTGCAGAAGAACGTGCCTGACGGCCTGCCGACCAACCTCGGCAACGCCTGCCGCGCGCTGGCCCGCCAAGTGATCGAAATCCTCGAGATCGGCGATGCCGATGGCACCCCGTCCGCAGGGTCGGAAACAAGCGAGGAAGCCGGCAGCACGCCATCCACCGTGGTCCCCGACGACTACGCCAGCACGGCCCGCCACTGACTCTCGCACCGTAGCCGCTGCGGTATCGGCGCTTCTGCTTGATGTAACCGGTTTACCCACTTCGGGGGGTCGGGCAGAATGCGCCGACTCGATTTCCCGGTTTTGCCCTTCCAATGCTTCAAGCCCACGGCCTCGCCTGTGTCCGCGGTGACCGCCGCCTGTTTTCCGGTGTGGATCTCGCCGTCGCGCCCGGCCAATGGCTGCAGGTGGAGGGCGCCAACGGGGCCGGCAAGACCAGCCTGCTGCGCATCCTGGCCGGCCTGTCGCCGGCCGCCGACGGACGCATCGAATGGGAAGGCCGGCCGGTCGCCGACGTGCGCGACGACTTCCACGCCCGTCTGCTCTACCTGGGCCACGCGCCAGCCATCAAGGACGACCTGTCGGCCCTCGAGAACCTGCAGAGCGCGGCCGCGGTGGGCGGTCGCCCCCTCGATGAAGCCACCGCCCTCACCGCGCTGCGCCGCATCGGCCTGAAGGGCCGCGAGGATCTGCCCAGCCGCGTGCTGTCCCAGGGCCAGAAGCGCCGCGTGGCGCTGGCCCGCCTGCTGTGCGGCCAGGCCCGCCTGTGGATCCTCGACGAGCCCTTCGTGGCCCTCGACGTGGGTGCCGTGGACATGCTGTGCGGCATCCTCGACGAACATATCGGCCGCGGCGGCATGCTGATCTTCACCAGCCACCAGGCGGTGCAACTGCAGGGCAACGGCGCCCGCCTGGAGCTCACCAAATGAACGCCTTCGTCGCCATCCTGCGCCGCGACCTGCTACTGGCCATGCGGCGCAAGAGCGAGATGCTCACCGCGCTGTTCTTCTTCATGATCGTGGTCAGCCTGTTCCCCCTCGGCATCGGGCCGGAGACCGCGCTACTGCGGCGCATCGCCCCCGGCGTACTTTGGGTGGCGGCGCTGCTCGCCGCAATGCTGTCCCTCAACCGCCTGTTTGCCGCCGACTACCAGGACGGCACGCTGGAACAGATGGCCCTGTCGCCGACTCCGCTAGCCCTGCTGGTCAGCGGTAAGGTGCTGGCCCACTGGCTGACCGCCGGCCTGCCGCTGGTCCTGCTGGCACCGGTGCTGGGCCTGCAGTTCGATCTGTCGTCACGGGCGCTGGGTATCCTGATGCTCTCGCTGCTGCTCGGCACCCCACTGCTGTCGCTGATCGGCGCCATCGGCGCGGCGCTGACCCTCGGCGTGCGCGGCGGCGGCGTGCTGCTGTCGCTGCTGGTGCTGCCCCTGTATATTCCGGCGCTGATTTTCGGCGCCGGCGCCGTCGAGGCCGATATGGCCGGCCTGGGTGCCGGCGGCCACCTGTCACTGCTCGGCGCGCTGCTCGCCCTCGGCCTGTTCTTCGCCCCGTGGGCGACCACGGCGGCCCTGCGCATCGCCCTCGAATAACACCCGAACCTTCCCCAACCGGATTCGCCCATGAGTCAGCCCCTGATCAACTGGTTCAAGTTCGCCTCCCCGGCCAGCTTCTACCCCCTCGCGGGAAAGATGTGGCCGTGGTTCGCCGCACTGGCCACCGCTTTTGCCGCCGCCGGCCTGTGGATCAGCTTCTTCGTCGCGCCCACCGACTTCCAGCAGGGCGAGGGCTACCGGATCATCTTCATCCACGTCCCGGCCTCGTGGATGTCCATGTTCATCTACTGCGTGATGGCCTTCTGGTCGGCCATCGGTATCGGCTTCAACACCCGCCTGTCGGGCATGATGAGTTCGGCGCTGGCCCCCACCGGCGCGCTGTTCGCCTTCCTGTCCCTATGGACCGGCGCCCTATGGGGCAAGCCCATGTGGGGCGCCTGGTGGGTATGGGACGCGCGCCTCACCTCCGAGCTGATCCTGCTGTTCCTCTACCTCGGCTACATCGCCCTCACCGCCGCCATCGACGACCCGCGCCGGGCCGACAAGGCCGGCGCCATCGTGTCATTGGTGGGCGTCATCAACGTGCCGATCATCTATTTTTCGGTGAAGTGGTGGAACACCCTGCACCAGGGCGCCTCTGTATCGATGACCAAGGCCCCGACGATGGCCGCCACGATGCTGTGGGGCATGCTGCTGATGGCGCTGGCCTTCTGGATGTACAGCATCGCCGTGGCCCTGTATCGGGTGCGCGCCATCATCCTCGAACGGGAACGCCACGCCACCTGGGTGGCCGAACTGCCGGAGATGCAACGATGAACTGGGGCAGCACGAGCGAATTCTTCGCGATGGGAGGCTACGGCTTCTACGTGTGGGGCAGTTTCGGCGTCACCGCCGCGGCCCTGCTGATCGAAACCCTGCTGGTCAGGAAGCGCCTCGGCGACACCCGCCGCCTGCTGCGCCGGGAACTGGCGGCCGACAGAGAGAGTCAGGACTAACCATGAAAGCACGACACAAACGTTTCGCCATCGTCCTCGGTGGTCTGGCCGCCCTCGGCATCGCCGCGGCGCTGATCCTCAACGCCTTCCAGAGCAACCTGGTGTTCTTCTTCACGCCGACCCAGGTGGCCAACGGCGAGGCCCCGAAAGACCGGGCCTTCCGCATCGGCGGTCTGGTGAAGGAAGGCAGCCTGCAGCGCACCGACATCACCGCCCGCTTCGTCGTCACCGACACGGCCAAGGAGATCCCGGTGGCCTACACCGGCATCCTTCCGGACCTGTTCAGCGAGGGCAAGGGCGTTGTCGCCCAGGGCGCCCTCGGCGCGGACGGCAAGTTCACCGCCACCGAAGTGCTCGCCAAGCACGACGAAAACTACATGCCGCCGGAAGCCAAGCACGCCGTCGACCAGGCCCACGAGGCCGCGAAGACCCTCAAGCAGTGAATCGGTGATGCAAGGAAAAGCCTGTAGCGTTCCCGTGATCCGCTTCGTCCCTCGCGATGCGGACAGACTGCACGCCATCCGACGTCTCCTTGTCACCTCCAACCGGGCATCCCAGCCATGATCCCTGAAATCGGAACCTTCGCCCTCATCCTCGCCCTGCTGGTCGCCCTGGTGCAGGGCAGCCTGCCGCTGATCGGCGCCCAGCGCGGCATCCCGGCCTGGATCGGGCTGGCGCGGCCGGCCTCGGCAACGCTGTTCCTGCTGGTCGCGGTCTCCTTCGGCTGCCTCACGGCGAGCTTCATCAACAACGACTTCTCGGTGCTCTACGTCGCCCAGCACTCCAACTCCAAGCTGCCGCTGCAGTACCGGATCGCCGGCGTGTGGGGCGGCCATGAAGGCTCCCTGCTACTGTGGGTGCAGATGCTGAGCCTGTGGGCGCTGGCAGTGGCGGCCTTCTCGCGCAGCCTGCCGGACGACATGGTGGCCCGCGTGCAGGGCGTGCTGGGGCTGGTGGCCGCCGGCTTCATCCTGTTCATCCTGAGCACCTCCAACCCCTTCGAGCGCCTGTTGCCGGGCGCCGACGACGGGCGCGACCTCAACCCGCTGCTGCAGGACCCGGGCCTGATCTTCCACCCGCCGATGCTCTACATGGGCTACGTGGGCTTCTCGGTGGCCTTCGCCTTCGCCATTGCGGCGTTGCTGTCGGGCCGCCTCGACGCGGCCTGGGCGCGCTGGTCGCGGCCATGGACCACCGCCGCGTGGATCTTCCTGACCCTCGGCATCGGCCTCGGCTCGATCTGGGCCTACTACGAGCTGGGCTGGGGTGGCTGGTGGTTCTGGGACCCGGTGGAAAACGCCTCCTTCATGCCCTGGCTGGTGGGCACCGCGCTGATCCATTCCCTGGCCGTCACCGAGAAACGCGGCAGCTTCAAGAACTGGACCGTGCTGCTGGCCATCGGCGCCTTCTCCCTGTCCCTGCTCGGCACCTTCCTGGTCCGTTCCGGTGTGCTGAGTTCGGTGCACGCCTTCGCATCCGATCCGAAGCGCGGCATCTTCATCCTGTTCTTCCTGGCCACCGTCGTCGGCTCGTCCCTGACCCTGTTCGCCTGGCGCGCCCCGAAGGTCAGCCTCGGCGGCGCCTTCGCGCTGGTGTCACGGGAAACCTTCCTGCTGGTCAACAACGTGCTGCTGCTGTCCGCCGCCGGTGCGGTGCTGCTCGGCACCCTCTATCCGCTGGTGATCGACGCCCTCAACCTGGGCAAGCTGTCGGTCGGCCCCCCGTACTTCAACGCGGTGTTTGCGCCACTGATGGTGCCGGTGCTGTTCCTGATGGCGGTCGGCCCGGTGGCGCGCTGGAAGCAGGCCGACCTGGCCGACATCGCGCGGCCGCTGCGCTGGGCCTTCACCGTCGCCGTGGTGGCGGGCGTCGGCGTGCCCTTCCTGGCCGGCGCCTGGTCGGCCGGCGTGGCGCTGGGCATCGGCCTGGCGATCTGGATCATCGGTGCGTCGGTGGTGCAGATCCTCGCCCGCCGCAAGTCAGGCACCCCGCCGCGGGCCTTCTGGGGCATGCACCTGGCCCACGTCGGCATCGCCGTGACGGTGATCGGCATCGTGATGGTCAAGCACTACGAGACCGAGCGCGACGTGCGCATGGCGCCCGGCGACACGGTGAAGATCGGCGGCTACGAGATCCGCTTCCAGGGCGTCAGCGACGTGCCCGGCCCCAACTACGTGGCCGCCCGTGGCGACCTGGAGCTGCTGAAGGACGGTCAGGTTGTAATGCCGCTGCACCCTGAGAAGCGCAAGTACTTCTCGTCGGCGATGCCGATGACCGAAGCCTTCATCGACCCGGGCCTGACCCGCGACATCTACGTGTCCCTCGGCGATCCGCTGGAAGGCGGCGACGGCGCGTGGAGCGTGCGCGTCTATCACAAGCCCTTCGTCGACTGGATCTGGGCCGGTGCCGTGTGCATGGCCCTCGGCGGCCTGCTCGCCGCCAGCGACCGTCGTTACCGCATCACGTCCAAGGCCGCCAAGGCCGCGCGCCTGGCCGCTGAAGGAGCTGCATCTTGAAACGTTTCCTGATTCCCCTCGGACTATTCCTGGTCCTCGTCGTATTCCTGGCCGTCGGCCTCAACCGCGATCCGCACGAAGTCCCATCGCCGCTGGTCGGCAAACCGGCGCCCGATTTCAAGCTGGCGCAACTGGCCGAGCCGGGCAAGACCTTCTCCCCGGCGGACATGCGCGGCCAGGTCTGGCTGCTCAACGTGTGGGCATCCTGGTGCGTGTCCTGCCGCGCCGAGCACCCGCTGCTGGTGGCCTTCGCCCGCCAGGGCGGCCTGCCCATCGTCGGCCTCAACTACAAGGAAGTGCGCGGCGACGGCGAGACCGACGTGAAGAAGCTGGCCGCCGACGAGGAAAGCACGCTGACCCGCCAACGCGCGTCGGCCTGGCTGTCCCAGCACGGCAACCCCTACGTGCTGTCGGCCCTCGACATGGACGGCCGGGTCGGCATCGACTACGGCGTGTATGGCGTGCCGGAGACCTATCTGATCGACAAGAAGGGCGTCATCCGCTACAAGCAGATCGGCCCGATCACCCCCGAAGCGCTGGAGAAGAAGATCCTGCCGCTGGCCAAACAACTGGCCGGGGAGTCCTGACATGAAGCAGCGTCTAGCCATCCTGGCCACCGCCGCCCTGCTCGGCCTGGCGCCCGTCGCCCATGCTGGCGAAGCCGCCCCGCTGGCCGCCGATCCGGCGGTCGAGGCGCGCATGATCAGCATCTCCGAAGAGCTGCGCTGCCTGGTGTGCCAGAACGAAAGCCTGGCGGCCTCCCGCGCCGAACTGGCCGAGGATCTGCGCCGGGAAGTGCGCAGCCTGATCCGCGAGGGCAAGAGCGACGCGGAGATCCGCGACTACCTCGTCAGCCGCTACGGCGACTTCGTGCTCTACCGCCCGCCGGTCAAGCCGACCACCTGGCTGCTGTGGTTCGGCCCCTTCGTGATCCTCGCCGGCGCCATCATCGGCCTGATCGCCTACCTGCGCCGCCGCGCCGGCCAGATCACCCCGCCGACGCTGTCCGCCGCCGACCGCGCCGCCGCCGAAGCCCTGCTCGCCGGCGACCCGAAATCTACCCAACCGAAAGACCAGGCATGACCGCCTTCTGGATTGCCGCCGGGCTGCTCACCGCCCTTGTCCTCGCTCTGATCAGCCGCCCGCTACTGCGCCAGCGCCAAGCCAACCACGCGTCCCGCAAAGCCCTCAATACCGCCATATACCGCGACCAGATGGCCGAACTGGAACGCGATCTGGCCAGCGGGGCGCTATCCGCCGCCGACCACGCCACCGCCCGCGACGAACTGGAACGGCGCATTCTCGAAGACTTGGCCGACGACGGCGCCGAAGCCGTCGCGGAGCCACGCCGCCTGCCGCGCACCGCCATCGCCCTCGGCCTGGCGCTGCCCGCCACGGCCGTCCTCCTCTACCTGGTGCTCGGCACGCCGGCCGCCCTCAACCCGGCCGCATTGCAGGCGGACAGCGGCGCCGCGCCGACCCAGGCTGAAGTCGAGAAGATGGTCGCCACCCTGGCTGCCAAACTCGAGAAGGAACCGGACAATCCCAAGGGCTGGGTCATGCTCGGCCGCAGCTACAAGGTCATGGGCCGTCTCGACGAAGCCGCCCACGCCTTCGAGAAGGCCGGCCCGGTGATGGAGACAGAACCGGAGCTGATGCTGGAAATGGCCGAGCTGTCCGCCGCGCAGAACGAAGGCAAGGTGGAAGGCAAGGGCCTGGAGCTCCTCAAGCGCGTGCTGGCCGACCAGCCGGACAACCCGCAGGCCCTGGTGCTGGCCGGCACCGACGCCTACTTCCGCAAGAACTACGCGGATGCAGCCCGCTACTGGGAGAAGGTGCTGGCCCAGGTGCCGCCGGACTCCGAAGACGCCCGTAACCTGTCCGCCGGCATCGAGAAGGTCCGCCAGCTGATGGGCGACGGCGCGGGCGCCAAACCGGCCGCGCGGGAAACAACCCAGAAGGCCGCCGCCGGTGCCACCTCGGTCAGTGGCCGGGTCAGCCTGGCCCCGGCTCTGAAGGACAAGGCCGGCCCGGACGACACCCTGTTCATCTTTGCCCGCCACGCAAACGGCCCGCGCATGCCGCTGGCCGTGCTGCGCCTCAAGGCTGCCGAGCTGCCGAAGGAGTTCACCCTCGACGACAGCATGGCGATGAGCCCGGAGATGAAACTGTCGTCCGCCGCCGAGCTGCGCATCGAGGCACGCATCTCCAAGTCCGGCGACGCGATCCCGAAATCCGGCGACCTGGCCGGCGAGCTCACGCCGGTCAAACCCGGCGCCAAGGGCCTCAAGCTGGTCATCGACAAGCTCGTACCGTAAGGCTCTCAGGGTCGGGCGTCCGCCCGACCCCCCTCACACCTTCAGCACCCCAGCTTCAGCGGCACCGGCAGGCGCCGCGGATCGAAGAAACGCACCGCATTGCGGCCGGCGGCCTTGGCCCGGTACATCGCGATGTCGGCCCGCTTGATCAGCTCGTCCCGACTCTCCTCGTGACCGAGGAACATGCACACGCCGACACTGGCCGTGCATTGGTGAATCACACTGTCGCTACCGCCCGGCACACTGAGGTGGTAAGGCCTGGCCAGTTCCTCGCGCAGTTTTTCGGCCACCCGCCCGGCATGGGACTCGGCGTCGCGCTCCTCCTCGTCGAGGTTTTCGAGGATCACCACAAACTCATCGCCCCCCAGGCGGGCCACGGTGTCCGACTCACGCAGGCTGTCCACCAGGCGATGGGCCACCTCTACCAGCAAGGCATCACCCATCACATGGCCGTGGGTGTCGTTGAGGCCTTTGAAACCATCCAGGTCGAGGAACAGCAATGCCCCACCATGACGGCTGCGGGCACTGGCCACCAGCGCCTGTTCAAGCCGGTCGTGGAACAGGCGGCGGTTCGGCAGCTGGGTCAGCGGATCATAGAAAGCCAGCTGATGGACCTGCTCCTCGGCCTTCTTGTGCTCGGTGATGTCGGAAAACGCCGCCACGTAATGGGTGACCTGGCCCGCATCGTCGCGCACCGCCGAGATTGTCACCCATTCGACGAACACCTCTCCGTTCTTGCGGCGGTTCCAGATCTCGCCCTGCCAGAAGCCATCGCGCTCGAGCCCCGCATAGAGGCGCCGGTAGAACTCCTGCCCATGACGGCCGGAGCGCAGCATGGCAGGCGTCTGGCCGATCGCCTCCCGCGCCGAGTAACCGGTCATCGCGGTGAACGCCTGATTCACCTGGACGATGCGGCCTTCCGCATCGGTGATGAAGATCCCCTCCTGACCTTCGAAGGTCGCCGCCGCGATGCGCAGCTTGAGTTCGGTTTCCTTGGCCTCGGTGATGTCGGTGGCGAAGCCCTGCCAGGTCACGCCACCGCTGTCCGCCGCCTCGGGCAGCGCATCGAAACGCATCCAGCGCACCCCGCGTGCCGGGTGGGCGATGCGGAACTCCCGGTGCAAGCGGCTCAGCTCCCGGGCGGATTCGCTGACGGCAGCGAGCAGCGCCGGCAGATCCTCAGGCAGCACCCGCGCGTGCAGGGCATCGGCTGACGCCAGCAGACAATCCGGCTCGAGGCCGAACAGCTCGCGCAGCGCGTCGCTGGCGAACGGCACGCTGTGATGCCCGTCGCCATCCAGGCGGTACTGGAAGACCAGGCCGGGGATCTGCGACACGATGCTGCGCAGGCGCTGGTTGAGGGCATGCTCGGCAGCCCGCGCCTCGCCTTCCAGGATCGTCGTCAACAGGCCGTTGAAGGCCCCTGTCAGCGCACCGATCTCGTCGTCCCGCCGTACCGGCAGGGCCTGACGGGGGATCAAACCGTCGCGCATGCGGCCGAGCTGTTCAGCCGCTTCGCCAAGGGGTCGCAGCTGGCGACGCAGCCACCACCAGACGAGCACACTGGCCAGCACCGTGAGCGCCGCAGCCAAACCCAGAAGGCGCCACTGCATCGCATACAGCGGCGCGAAAGCCTCCTCCCCCGGCAGTACCGACTGCATCAGCCAGCCGGTGGATTTCACGCGGCGGCTCGACGACAACTCGACCACGCCGCGGGAACTGCGCGCGAGGCCCGAGCCGTCATTACCCGCAAGGTAGTGGTCATAAACCGGATTGACGCCCGGCGGTGGCCCTGGCGTCATCACGCGGCTCTTGTCGGTGGCGGCAATGAACAGGCGCTGGACCGGATCGGTGATCAGGTAGCCCCCATGGCGGCCGAAACGGTTGGCGCTGATCTCATCGAGGAAATTGGCGTTGGCCAGATTGATCAGGCCAATCACCACCCCTAGCACTGCACCGCCCGGATCACGGATCGGCACGATCATCGGCACCACCGGCTGGAGCGTCGTCTTGCCGATCAGCGCGGGCCCGATCTGCGCCTCGCCACTCTCCAGCGTCCGGCGGACCGCCGGCACATCCATGTAATTGACGCCGCCTCGGCCGAGTTCATCGGGCAGGCTGACCAGCGTGGTGCCCTGCCGATCGGTAACCAGCACGCCCCAGTTGAACAGGGTCAGCAACACGTGCTGGTCGCGCAACTCCCTCTCCAGCGCTGCCGGAGATGCCAGCTTGGCGGCATCGAAGTCGTCTGCGACAGCCTGTAGCGCCCGCATGCGCTCCGATACCGAACGGTCGATCTCGTCCGCCAGCAGCGTCACCACCGAAAATTGCTGGGCGGCCAGCGTGGCTTGCATTTCCTGGCGCAGCACATAGCCCACCAGCAGCGTGGCACCCCACAGAGCCAGCAGCAGGCCCAGCAGAACCCCTGCCGCAATGCGTGTCCGCAAGGAGCGAAGTGGTGATCCCCAATGGCCCAGCCTGCCCATGGCGCCGGCCCTCCCGCACTCATCCGGCAAGCTGCTGCCGTCGTTCTGGATTGTTCTAATATCAGTGCTAGCTTAAGCGCGTACCCCGCCCCCGCCTAGTCCGCACAATCAATTCGAATGCAAAGCAATGTGAAGCAATAGGCAGGTACTATTCAATTCATGCCTACATTCAATTGGCTGCATCGTGGCGGGCGGCGTAGCATTGAAATCATTCGAGATGGTCGGCCAACCGGCCATCCCACCGCTTGAACGGCGCGCCGGGGCACACAAGACCCCCAAAACCCTGACAGAGATTTTCCCGGCGTCGCCTCTTTATTCCAGCCGTACCGGCCGCCAGCGCGGCCGCCCCCGGCGCTGAGGCATACTGGCCACTCCTCCCCCTGGACCCGCCGGTATGCCTCTCCGCAATCTGCTGCAGAACCTCCCCGTCCCCGGCCCCGACGAAGCCTTCGAGACCCTCTTCGAAGCTGGCGGCACGCGCATCGAACGCATCGTTTCCCACCGCCACGCCAGCCCGCCCGGCTTCTGGTACGACCAGGCTGGAGACGAATGGGTGATGCTCGTCCAGGGCAACGCCGAGCTGGAATTCGACGACGGCCGCCGCAAGGTGCTCACAGCGGGCGACTGGCTGGTGATCCCCGCCGGCTGCCGCCACCGCGTCGCCGCCACCGGCCCGGACAGCGTGTGGTTGGCCGTCCATACCACGGACACGTGATCCGGATTATCCTGTTGTACTTTTCAGTCCTCCGGAGATGCATCCATGATCCGCCGCAGTCTCAGTGCCCTTGCCTTCGCCGTCAGTGCCAGCCTGCTCCCCGTCGCCCCGACCTTTGCCGAAGCGCCGGCCGTGAAGACCCAGGTGCCGGGCTACTACCGCCTGAACGTCGGCGACTACGAGCTCACCGCCCTCTACGACGGCTACGTGGACCTGGACGCCAAGCTGTTGACCAACGCCAGCCAGGCCGAGGTCCAGCAGCTACTGGCGCGCCTGTTCATCGCTGGCGAGAAGGTGCAGACCGCCGTCAATACCTACCTGATCAACGCCGGCAGCAAGCTGATCCTCGTCGATACCGGCACCGCCAAGGTCTTCGGCCCGACCCTCGGCTACGTCGCCGAGCACATCCGCGCCGCCGGCTACAAGCCGGAACAGGTGGATCTGGTGCTGCTGACCCATCTGCACCCCGATCACGTCGCCGGCCTCCTGGACGCCGACGGCAAGCCCCTCTTCCCCAACGCCGAAATCCGCGTGAATCAGACGGAAAGTGATTTCTGGTTGTCCGAGGACAACGCCACCAAGGCCCCGAAGGACAGACAGGGAATGTTCGCGATCGCCCGCAAGGCCGCCGCGCCCTACCAGGCCGCCGGCAAGTGGAAACCCTTCAGCGGCGACGCAGAGCTCGCGCCGGGCATCAAGCCGGTGGCGGCGGTCGGCCACACGCCGGGCCACAGCGCCTACCTGGTCGAATCGAAGGGCCAGCGCCTGCTGATCCTCGGCGACTCGGTACACAGCTACGCGGTCCAATTCGCCCGCCCGGACGTCGCTATCGAGTTCGACAGCGACAAGAAGCAGGCCGTCGCGACCCGCAAGAAACTGTTCTCGTGGGCTGCCAAGGAAAAGATGACCGTCGCCGGCATGCACCTGCCCTTCCCCGGCCTCGGCCACATCCGCGCCGACGGGAAAGCCTTCGGCTGGGTCCCGGTGGAGTACAGCCCGCTGCGCAGCAACAAGTGATCCTGTCCTGAGCAAACAAAAGGGGCGCTCCACGGAGCGCCCCTTTTACCAACCGACAGACAGGAATTACAGACCGGCAGCGGCGCGCAGCACGGCAGCCTTGTCGGTGTTTTCCCAAGTGAAGTCGGCCTCGTCACGGCCGAAGTGACCGTAGGCCGCAGTACGCGAGTAGATCGGACGCAGCAGGTCGAGCGCCGCGATGATGCCCTTCGGACGCAGGTCGAAGTGGGCCTGGATCAGCTCGACGATCTTCTCGTCGGCGATCTTGCCGGTACCGAAGGTTTCCACCATCAGGCTCACCGGCTTGGCGACACCGATCGCGTAGGCGACCTGCACTTCGCAACGGTCGGCCAGGCCGGCGGCAACCACATTCTTTGCCACGTAGCGGCCCGCATAGGCGCCGGAACGATCCACCTTGGACGGGTCCTTGCCGGAGAACGCACCGCCACCGTGGTGGGCCGCGCCGCCGTACGTATCGACGATGATCTTGCGACCGGTCAGGCCGCAGTCGCCGTTCGGGCCGCCGATGACAAAGCGGCCGGTGGGGTTGATCAGGTAGCGGGTGTTGCCGCTCAGGAACTCCTTCGGCAGCACCGGCTTGATGACCTCCTCGATGACCGCCTCGGTAAGGGCAGCATGGGAAATATCCGGATGATGCTGGGTGGACACCACCACCGTGTCGATCGCCACCGGTTTGCCGTCCACGTATTTGACGGTCAGCTGGCTCTTGGCGTCCGGACGCAGCCACGGCAAACGGCCATCCTTACGCACTTCCGCCTGACGCTGCATGATGCGGTGGGCGTAGTAGATCGGGAAGGGCATCAGGCTCGGCGTCTCGTTGGTCGCGTAACCGAACATCAGGCCCTGATCGCCGGCGCCCTGATCCAGATCGAGGCCTTCGCCTTCGTTCACGCCCTGGGCGATATCGGAGGACTGACGGTTGATGGCGGTGAGTACCGCGCAGCTCTTGTAGTCGAAGCCGATCTCGGAATCGTCGTAACCGATGCGCTTGACGGTGTTACGGGCGATGTCCATGTAGTTGATGTCCGCGCGCGTCGTGATTTCGCCGGAAATCACCACCAGACCGGTGGACACCAGGGTTTCGCAGGCGACACGACCGTGCGGGTCTTGCGCGAGGATCGCGTCGAGCACCGCATCGGAAATCTGGTCGGCGACCTTGTCGGGATGGCCTTCGGAGACGGATTCCGAAGTAAAAAGGTATTCTCTGGCCATGGAGGCGCTCCTGAAAAACAAAAATCCCCTTGACTGACGGCGTTGCCGTCTCGGGGGATTCTCGGAGCGGCGACGCTTTAGCAGTATTTTTGCCGGCACATCCACAGCTGACCTGCGAACCGCCACCGCCCTGCAAGTTGTCGGATTAACTCGGCGGAATCACAATTATAGCTTTGCCTTCCGGCCCGTCAATTCGGCCATCACGCAGCCCCCAATGGCATCACTCATTTTTTCCCTTCTGGCCCGCCTCCCCCTCGGACTCCTGCAACGTCTCGGCGCCTTCGCGGGCTGGCTGACCTACGCGGGCTCGCCCACCTACCGGCGGCGCCTGCGCGACAATCTGGCCCAGGCCCTGGGCCAGGATGAAGCGGCACGGACTTGGCGGCGAACTGTGGGCGAGACCGGCAAGCAGGCGCTCGAACTGCCATGGCTGCTGCTGCGCCCACAGGCCGAGATCGTCACCAAGGTCGTCCGCGTCAGCGGCTGGGAACACGTGGAAGCCGCCGAGGCCAGCGGCGGCGGCATCCTGTTCATCACGCCACACCTGGGTTGCTTCGAGATCACAGCTCAGTATTTCTCTACCCACAAGCCGATCACCGTGCTGTACCGGGCACCGCGCAAGGCAGTGCTGCAGCCGGTCATCAACACAGGGCGCAGTCGCGGCAACATGCGTCTGGCGCCCGCCGACGTCGGCGGCGTGCGGCGTCTGATCAAGGCCCTGCGCGCCGGCGAGGCGGTCGGCATGCTGCCGGACCAGGTACCAGGCGCCGGTGAAGGCGCCTGGCTGCCCTTCTTCGGCCGCCCGGCCTACACGATGACACTGGCCGCGCGCCTGTCCGAGGTGTCGGGCGTCAGCACGATCTTCGCATGGGCCGAACGCCTGCCCGGCGGCAGCGGCTTCCACCTGCGCCTGCGGCCGGCCCTCGAAGCACTGACTGGCGACACCGAAACCCGCGCCGCCGCCATCAACCGCGAGATGGAAGCCCTGATCCGCGAGAATCCGTCCCAGTACCTGTGGGGCTACAACCGTTACAAACGCCCCCGCGGCGCCGCGCCTACCTCATCTCCCACACCTCCCGCCTCCCGAGAAAACCAACAATGAGCCGTATCGTCGTCGCCCTGCTGTGGCTGCTCCACTGGCTGCCCCTGTCCATGCAGGCCCCCATCGGCCGCGGCCTCGGCCTGCTGCTGTACTGGATCATCGCACCGCGCCGCAAGGTGGTGCTGACCAACCTGCGTCTGTGCTTTCCCGATCAGTCCGAAGCCGAGCGCCGCGCGCTGGCCAAGGAACACTTCGCGCTGGCCGGGCGCAGCCTGATCGAGCGCGGTATCGCATGGTTCGCGTCGGAAGAGCGGGTCCGCCGTATCGTCCGGATTCGAGGAGAAGAGACGCTCGCCAAGCTGATCGAAGCCCGCCAGCCGGTGATATTGCTGACACCGCACTTCCTCGGCCTCGACCTGGGCGGCACGCGCATCGCAGCATCCTTCGACAGCGTCAGCATCTATGCTCGCCAGAAGGACCCCGTCATCGACCGCTGGCTCTACCACGGCCGCAGCCGCTTCGGCAGCCAGGTGCTGCTGCGCCGCGACGAGAGCGTGCGGGCGTCGATCAAGGCGATGAAGGAGATCCGGCCCTTTTACTACCTGCCGGACATGGACAACGGCCCCGAAGACTCGGTCTTCGTGCCCTTCTTCGGCGTGCAGGCCGCCACACTGTCGGCCCTACCACGCCTGGCCCGGCTCGGCGGCGCGGTGGTGGTGCCCTGCGTGACGCGCATGCTGCCCGGCGGCCAGGGCTACGTGGTGGAACTGGGCGAACCGTGGACGGACTTCCCGGGCAGCGACGTGGAAGCCGACACCCGCCGCATGAACGCCTGCATCGAAGACCTGGTCCGCACAATGCCCGCCCAGTACTACTGGGTGCACCGCCGCTTCAAGACCCGCCCACCCGGCGAGCCGAAGATCTACTGAGAGTCCTCAGGGCCGGGCTTCGCTCCGCCCTTCGCAGAGGGCAAGGAAACCGGGGACGGCCCGATATTTCCTAGGGAGCTTCGTCCTTCGCCGCCAGCTCCGCCAGCACCAGCGGAAAGGCGGCGCTGCCGACCAGCGCCACGCCGGACACCAGCAGCACCAGCCCAGCTCCCGACTCCTGTAGCAAGGGATGCAGATCGGTGCCGAAGCCGGCCAGCAGCAGGCCGCCGGCGAGTAGGCACAGCAGGCCGGGGATCCCCATCAACCAGGCGCCGGCGGGCAGTCGCTTGAGGGCCATGTTAGACCCGCTTGAAGACCACGTCCCAGACGCCGTGACCGAGCTTGAGGCCGCGGTTCTCGAACTTGGTCAGCGGCCGGTAGTCGGGCTTCGGCGCGAAGCCATCGGCAGTGTTGGCGAGCAACGGCTCGGCGGACAGCACCTCCAGCATCTGGTGGGCGTATTCCTCCCAGTCGGTGGCGCAGTGCAGGTAGCCGCCGGGTGCCAGCCGCGAGGCGATCAGCTTGACGAAGGGCCCCTGCACCAGGCGGCGCTTGTGGTGGCGCTTCTTGGGCCACGGATCCGGGAAGTAGATATGCACGCCGGCCAGCGAGCCTTCCGGGATCATGTCGCGCAGCACTTCCACCGCATCGTGCTGGACGATGCGCAGGTTGGTAAGGCCACCCTCGTCGATCAGCTTGCACAGACCGCCGACGCCGGGCGCATGCACCTCGATGCCGACGAAGTCGTCGCCCGGACGCACCTGGGCGATCTGCGCCGTGGCCTGGCCCATGCCGAAGCCGATCTCGACGATGTGCGGCGCCTTGCGCCCGAAGACCGCGTCGAGATCCACCGGCTCCGGCCGGTACGGCAGGCCGACCTTGGGCATCATCTCGTCGAGGAAACGGTGCTGGGCCTCCGACATGCGTCCCTGGCGGAGCACGAAGCTGCGGATGGACTGGGACGTGAGACGGCCGCCCGGCGTGGACGGCTGATCGGTGGATTCGTCGGAGTGGGACGTTTGCTGTTCTTCGCTCATGGCGGATTCCGGAATGCAAAACGGCGCGCCTCAGCGCGCCGCGGGTCGATCGAAAAGCGGCTCAGCTGCCGATCAGGCCGCTGGTCGGCGAACTCGGGCTGGCAGTGTAGTACTTCTTGGTCATGCGTCCGGCCAGGAAGGCCTCGCGGCCAGCCTCGACGCCCTTCTTCATGGCGCCGGCCATCTTCACCGGGTCCTTGGCCAGCGCGATCGCGGTGTTCATCAGCACCCCGTCGCAGCCCAGCTCCATCGCGATGGCCGCGTCGGACGCGGTCCCGACACCGGCATCCACCAGCACCGGCACCTTCACCGCGTCACGCACCAGCTGCACGTTCCACGGGTTGAGGATGCCCATGCCGGAGCCGATCAACGAGGCCAGCGGCATCACCGCCACACAGCCGATGTCTTCGAGCATCTTGGCCTGGATCGGATCGTCGGCACAATAAACCATCACCTCGAAACCCTCCTTCACCAGCACCTCAGCGGCCTTCAGAGTTTCGGGCATGTTGGGGAACAGGGTGTGCGAATCGCCGAGCACTTCCAGCTTGACCAACTTATGGTCGTCCAGCAGCTCGCGGGCCAGGCGCAGCGTGCGCACCGCGTCCTCGGCGGTGTAACAGCCGGCCGTGTTGGGCAGATAGGTGAATTCGGACGGCGGCAGCGCATCCAGCAGGCTCGGCGCCTTCTGGTCCTGGCCGATGTTGGTGCGGCGGATCGCCACGGTGACGATCTGCGCGCCGCTGGCCACGATGGCCTCGCGGGTCTCGGTGAAATCCTTGTACTTGCCGGTTCCCACCAGCAGCCGGGAGGAATAGCTCTTGCCAGCAATCGTCAGCAAATCATCCATGGGGAAAGCCAACCTGAAAAATGAGTTGAACGTAGGAAGCGGGGAAAGTACGCGGACCGGGGATACGGTACGGCGGTACGGAAGCCGCTCAGCCGCCGCCGACGGCGACGACGATCTCGAGCCGATCGCCATCGGCCAGCTGGGCCTCGGCATGCCGGCCTTTCGGCACGATCTCGCCGTTGCACTCCACCGCCAGGCGCTTGCCGGTCAGGCCCATGCTGTCGAGCAGGGCCGCCACGCTGAGGGGCGCCGCAAAGCTTCGCGCTTCGCCGTTGACGGTCAGAACCAGGGGGGTAGAAGAGACTTGGGAAGACATGAACGCAGTTTACCACGCCTCGCCGGTTGCCCTCTGCCCTCACCATAAGTACAATCACGGTCCTTCGAGCGGGCGTCGTATAATGGTAATACCCTAGCTTCCCAAGCTAGAGCCGTGGGTTCGATTCCCATCGCCCGCTCCACATCGAATTCCGGCGGATCGTTGATCTGCAAGCACAAAGGCCAACCTGAAGAGGTTGGCCTTTTTGTTGTCCGGTCACGAGTGGATCGGGTCGGATCAAGCCGTGACCGGCACAGGACGACTGACAGCCGCGTCGTGTCAGCCCTGAACGTGTTCCCATTGGCCAGATATCGGCACATGCGAGTTTCAGCCTTTCAAGGAACTCGATCTCTCAGCCCTGCGTTCCCGCTATTGCAGCGATGCGGCCTGTCGCCACAAGGCGCGCTTCAGGGCCGTCTCGCTCAACGCCTGCTGCCCACACGTCACCACACTCGCCGCCTTCGTGCCGGAACGCAGTGAGGAGCTGGCATGCCTCTTCGGCTTCGGAGATATTTCACACCGCCAAACTTGCCGGTGCAGGGAATGTGATATCTAATTCACTATACATATGCCGTTGAGTTTTTCGGTATCCGCACGCAGACCCCTGCTTCAATTCCGGGAGATGAAAAATTGTACCGCTCGATGTTTCTGGCCCTGATGACGACCGCCGTGCTTTCGGCATGCGGTGGTAGCGACCCCGCGCAACAGGCGGCTTCGGCACCATCGACACCGACCCCGGAGACATCTGCACCATCGACGCCTGCTCCGGAGACACCTGCACCATCGACGCCTGCTCCGGAGACGCCGCCACTGACCGAATACACGGCTTTGCTGAGCCAAGCAGCCCAAAAGCAGGCGGAGGTGGAATCCCTCGTGAGCACCACCCCGTGCACGGCGTCGTCGCAATGCAGCACCCTGGCTCTAGACTCCCGGACTGCCCCCTGTTCCTTCATTCAGCGCTACGACTACTCCCTGGCCTCGCCGACCGCAGCTGCGGCCAGTGCCGCTGCCGACGCTTACAACAAGCTCTCCGCCCAAGCTGCCGCCATTGCTCCGCCGAGCAATCTCAGTGGCATCTGCTTCGAGAGGTTAGATTTCACCCCCCTGAACTGCGTTGCCAATCAATGCGTGCGGCAGTTCGTGTTCGACGGCCCGCCCGGGGGCCCACAGCCAGAGGGAATCTGGGTTTCGGAAACGCTGCAGCTCTTTGTTTCAGCGGTGGACGTCGTCTGGGCCATCGACACCGCTGCGGCCACGCCGGCACTGTACACAGGGCCCTTGGCACGACAAGGGACGAGTCTGACGGCAACGCTCAATCGGGTCGTCGGATCCAGCGTAACGGCGTCAAGCCTGGTGGCGACCATTTCCGACACCCCGACCCCATCGATCAGCATCGCAAGACTCGATGGACTCACCCAGTTGCCCAGGACGCTCACGCCGGTCACGAGTTACTTCTCGCCCTCCGCCTTGAGTCAGGTCGCGGGCAGCTACGACCTCGGCTCTGGGGAGCGGATCGTCGTCGACGCGAACGGCAGCGTCCGCAGCACCGAGCCGGGGTGCACGGTCGAAGGAGGCGTCCAGGCCCCCTGGGTGGACCGCAACGTCTATTACCTCGGGATCACCTTCGGGCCGGCCC
This sequence comes from Zoogloea sp. GDB6, assembly GCF_056724105.1. Taxonomy (NCBI): domain Bacteria; kingdom Pseudomonadati; phylum Pseudomonadota; class Betaproteobacteria; order Rhodocyclales; family Zoogloeaceae; genus Zoogloea; species Zoogloea sp. GDB6. Next base: position 4,901,279 of record NZ_CM161497.1, read on the forward strand.
CCTGCAAGAACCCCAAGGCTTTCATCGAGGGAGTCCTCGCCCCACGTCCCGATGGCCAGCTGTTTGTGGCAGCCAAGCGCCAAGTCCCTGATATCGCCGCCCTGAAGATGACCCGCGTGAATTAACTGTCGCCCGCCTGGGTCAGAAGGCCAATCCGCAAGGGTTGGCCTTTTTGCTGTCCAGCGTCGGGGCAGAAATCGAGACGATCCGTCCAAGTCCTGTCAGACTGCGCAGCCCATCGCCAATACAGGACGTGCAATGAGAACCAACCTGAAGGTGCCCTTCGCCGAGAAGGACGAAGCCAAGCGCCTTGGCGCACGCTGGGACCCGGCCAACAAGATCTGGTACGTGAAGGACGTCGAGGACCTGGCGGCCTTCGCCCGCTGGCTCCCCGCCGCTGGCGAAGCCGCTGCCGCACCGACCGCCAAGCCCGCCGCCCGCAGCAAACCCGCGGCGGCGGCGGCGAAGGTCGGGGTGCGCTACTTCGAGCTCGACTGCGACTGCCCACCCTGGGAAGGCTGCCCGAAGTGCCAGGCCATCGTCGCCGCCAAGGATTGGTGAAATGACACCGCCGCCGACGGCGGCTGAGCACTCGGACGGCACTCCCCCCCAAAACTGTCCATTTTCGATACAAACCCATCTGCCCCGTGGATTTGTATCCCTGTATCCTCACGTGAAAGAATGAGGCACACCAAAACAAAAGAGGGGACAAGCAAATGGAGATCGTCAGACCGGGATTGATCACCGGAAACAAGGTCATCGACCAGCAGCACCAGGACATACTGACCCTCGCCCGCGAAGCCATGAGCCACTTCGACGAGAGCCGGGGCGGCAACTCGAGCGAGTTTCACACCCTGCTCAATAACCTGGCCACGCTGGCAGCCAGGCATTTTCATACCGAGGAAGCCCTGCTGCGCAGGAATGGCTGCCCGACGCTCGAAGCGCACCAGAAGGAGCATGCCGCCTTCAGCGAGCGGATCCTCGACCTGCTGATGAAGGCCATGGCCGGGAATCTCGACCGCAGCGGACTGTTGGGCGTCATGGAAGACTGGACGACCCATCACCTGCTGGTGTCGGACGCTGCCTGCAGCCCGTACCTGCAGGAACGCAAGCACAGCGACTCCACCCACACCGGGTAAGGACGCGCCTCCAGAAGCGGCCTCTTCAGACACGCCGCTTCCGGGATCTGCGCAACCCGGGCCGCGAGAACCCGGGAGACGGCTTACATCAGCACCGGCTCGATGCGCTCGCCCGTCGATTCCATGCGCGCAGCCGCCTGGGCCTTGGACTGCACGGGCTTCTTGTCCTCAGGCTTGGGTCGGGCCGAGAGCTTCATGCCGCGCCCCAGGCGCGCACCGAAAAAGCCGAACAAACCACCGAACACACTGGCCACCAGCGAGCCGATGATCGGCACCGGCGAGGCCGGCTGCATGGCCGGGGTCGCCGGTGCCGCATGGGCACGTTTCAGTTCGGCATGGGCCTGGCTGAGGCCCCCCATCTGACGGCCCAGTTCCTCGACCCGGCTCTCCAGTTGCCGATTGGCGTTTTCCAGCTCGGTCATCCGCCGAACGACTTCCGGCGGAATCACCGGGGCCGGCGCCGGCGTACTCTTCCTGGCGACCGGCGGCGAGGCCTTTTCCTTGTGCTCCCTGTGGGGCACGGGCTTCACCGCCGCCTTCTTCGGTGCCGCCTTGGCGGTCTTGCTGGCCGAAGCGCTCTTGGCTGCGGGAGCAGCGTGATGCGCGGTTTCATGCGGAGCAGCCTGGGCGCCAAGGGAGACGGCCAGCGCCAGGCCCGGAAGAATGTAACGATAAAGCATGGACTTCTCGTGCAAACGTTAGGTGCGGGCCGCCGGACCTGCCTGGAACAGGCCCCGGGCCACGAATGTGACGTCCATTCCCGTACGGAACGCGGGCGAACGCCGGAAGATTGGTTGCGAAGGCGTGATTCTAAGCCTGATCATCGGACACCGGCTTGACCACGTCGCCGACGTGGAGCTCACCCTGGGGTTTGGTCACGACGCGGCTGCGCTCATCGAGCCCGGACGTGATCTCGATCCAGTCATCCTTGGTCCGGCCGACACCGACTTCGACCGCCTGGATCTTGTTGTCCGCATCGACGATCAACACCCGCGCGCTGCCCTTCTGGCGCTGCACCGCAGCGACCGGCACGGCGAGTACCTTGTGGCGGCCCAGCAGGATGCTGCCGGAGACGTTCAGCCCGGCCTTGAGATCGGTATCCGCAGGCAGATCCACATAGACCAGGCCGTTGCGGCTCGTCAGGTCGATGGTCGGCGACACCAGGCGGATGTGGCCCTTCACGTCGGGCCCGAGGGGGCTGTCGACGGTCACATCCTGCCCGCGCGCCAGCTTGCCGAGCAGTTCGCCCTTCACTTCGGCGCGCCACTCCAGGCGCCCTTGGCGAATCATGCGGAACAGCTCGCTGCCGGCCTGCACGATGGTGCCTTCGGCGGCGAAGCTGGCCGAGATCAGGCCGTCGTCCGGCGCCACCAGCGTCGCGTACTGCATGCGCAGCTGCTGGCGCCTTTCCTGCGCCCGCGCGGCGTTCACACGGGCGTCGGCGGTGTGCTTCTGGGTTTCGTAGAGCGTCAGCTCCTGCTGGCTGACGCCCCCCGACGGCGCCAGGCGCTTACCGCGCTCCAGCGTGGCGACCGCCTGGGCCAGTGTCGCCTCGGCCTCGGCCACCTGGGCCTTGGCGGCATCGATGTCGGTTTCCACCGTGGCCGTATCCAGGCGCGCCAGCACCTGCCCCTTCTTGACCTGATCACCGACATTCACCAGCACGCTGGACAGGCGCAACCCGCCCACTTCGGCGCCGACGCGCGTCTCCTGCCACGGCATCACATTGCCGCTGGCGCGGATCAGGTCGGGCCACACGGCGGATTTGGGATGCAGCCAGGACACCACGCGCGGTGGGGGCGGCGGAGGCGGTGCCGCAACCACGGCCGGGGCGGCAGGCGCCTTGGCCGGCGGGGCGCTGCTTGCGGACTGGGACGCCGCAGCCTGCTCGGCGCTCGAGAACGACGCCGAACCGAGCAGCAAGGCCAGCGGCGTGGCCAGGGCCAGCGCCGAGACGGTGCATTTCTTCAGGAAGGATTGATTTGCAAAAGACAAGATTGGAACCTCAATTCGGAGCCGGCGCGTCGACCGCCACGGTGCGTTGGGCCGGTTCGGCCGCCGACGCATAGTGCGCCCCGCCACCGGTCGCCCGGTTCAGCGCAATCCACGCCTGCAGGCGTTCCTGCTGGACGCTCAGATAGGTTTGCTGGGCATTGAGCATGGAGCGCCGGGCATCCTCCAGCTCCAGCAGATTGCTGGCCCCTTCACGGAAGCGGACTTCGACGGATTCGAAAAAGCGCTGGTACTCGCTACCGGATATGCGTGCATTTTCTGCCCTTTCATGGGCCGCCGCATACCGGGTAAGGCCATCTTCCATCTCCTGGATGGCTAGGCGGATCCGCGCCTTGTAGTCGGCCAGCGCCTCGTCGTAGCGGGATTTGGCCAGTTCCACCGCCGCCTTGCGCCGCCCGCCATCGAAGATCGGCAGACTCACCGAGGGCCCGAAGGACCAGGACCCGAAAGACACGCTGCCGGAGCCACCGCTCTTGTTCGTCGTGAAGCCGAAGTCCCCGTTGAGGGTCAAGCGCGGGTAACGATCCGCCTCAGCCAGCCCGATGTCCGCCGACGCCGCCGCCAGGCTGCGCTCGGCGGAGCGGATGTCCGGCCGCTGCATCAACGCATCGCGGGGAATCGAAATATCGAAATGCTTGGGCACCGGCAGGCGTTCCAGCCCGGTCGGCTTGTCAGCCATCGCCAGCATCAGCTCCGGCCGGGGGATACCGGTCAGGCGCGTCAGCTGGTTCTCCAGGCGCTCGCACTGGGCCCGCGTGGCCGCCAGCTGGGTGCGCGCCTCGGCCACCGAGGCAGTGCTGCGGATGGCTTGGTAGGGCGCGGTGAAGCCCTCCTTCACGCTGGCCTCGGTCAGCCGCGCGGTGGCCTCCCGCGAGGTCACGTCCTGCTCGCTGAGCGCCGCATAGGACTGGCAGGCCCGGTAGCTCAGGTAGGCGTCCGCCACGTCCGCGGCGAGGCTGACCCGTGCATCGGCCAGCGTCGCCGCCTGTGCAGCTTCACGCGCCAGTGCCCCCTCCCGGCCGCGGCGCACCGCGCCGAACAGGTCGATTTCCCAGGAGGAATTCATCGACAGCCAGGACTGGGTGAAACTCCTGCTGTTCGACGCGCCGGAGGCCTGCACGCCGCTGGAGCCACCCACTGTCGGCCCTGCCGCCGCATTGGCCTGCCCGGTCAGCGAGCGGGACTGGTTGAGCTTGGCCATCGCCGCTTCCAGCGTCGGGCTGCTCGCAAAGGCCTTGTCGACCATGTGGTCGAGCACCGGGTCGGACAACTCCGCCCACCAGTTGACCGGCATGTCCTTCACGCCGGCGCCCTTCACGGAAGCCGGCGCAGGCACGTCCGAGCGGGACGTCCATTTGTTCGGCACATCCGCCGACGACAGCTCCGGAGACTTGTAATTGGGCCCCACCGCCGTACATCCGCCGAGCACGCACAAGCAGGCCAGCGACGTCCAGCGAATGTCCTTCAGGGCTTGAAACAGCATGTTCTTGAACTTCTTACCTTCGACTGCGCCGGGGTCAGGGCCCGCTCGCCAATGCGCGGAAAAACTACCCCGCGCCAGACTGGCGAGAGTGCTAGCCCCCCCTCCCTGCTTCAAGTGAACTTTTGAAACAGCATGTGTCGGACCCATCGGCGGACGATGGGTTCAAAACGGCACCGCGCTCTCGAAACCCAGCGGCACGCGCCGCTGCGGGTGGATCAGCGTGATGGCGGCGGCGTGCAGGTGCAGGCGGCGGTGACGCGCGGCGCTGTCCGGCGGCGCGTAGAGCGGGTCGCCGAGGATGGGATGGCCGAGGGACTGCAGATGCACACGCAGCTGGTGGGTACGCCCGGTGACGGGTTTCAGCTCCACGCGGGTGACGGCGTCGGCCCCGGCGCCGCGGCGTTCGACGACCCGGTAGCGGGTCAACGCGCGGCGGCCGTGCTGCCGATCGACGATCTGCTGCGGATTGCGCTCTGGGTCGGCGGCCAGCGGCAGGTCGATCTCGCCGGCGTCCGGCCCGAGGTGTCCATGCACCAGCGCTTCGTAGCGTTTGCCGACGATGCGCTGCTCGAAGGCCAGGTTCAGGCGCCGCTGCATCTCGGCGCCGCGGGCCAGCAGGATCAGGCCCGACGTCGCCATGTCGAGGCGGTGCACCGGCAACGCGTCGGCGAATTGCGCCTGCACACGGGCCACCAGGCAGTCCTGCCGGTCCTCGCCGCGGGCCGGTATGGTCAGCAGGCCGGACGGCTTGTCGGCGACGATCAAGGCGTCGTCGGCATGCACAATGACGACGCCCGGCGGCGGCGCCAGGTCCGTGTCCTTCAGCTCCATTGGCCGCTGGCCAGCTGGTGGCGGCCGCGCAGCACGGCCTTGTCGATGCGCATCGCCTTCACGTAGCGGCTGACCCGCTCGGCCGCCTCCGGCACGTAGAGGTGCAGTTCGTCGCGGGCGCGGGTCGCCGCCACATAGAAGCGGTTGCTCTCCTCCCCGGCATCGCTGCCGGCCAGCGGAAAGGCGCCTTCTTCCAGGAAGGGCAGCAGCACGGCCTCGAACTCCTGGCCCTTGGCCGCCTCGACGGAGCACAGCAGCACGGTGTCGGACTTGCGCAGACGCTCGGCCTTGGTCTCTGCCTTGTGCAGCCAGCGGGCAAAGTCGCGCAGCGGCAGGTTCTGGCGGCGCGCCACGTCGATGAAGCCGTCGATGGAACGGGCCACCAGCGCCGCCGTGGCCGGCGCCAGGAACAGCCGCCGCGCCACGCCTTTCAGGTCGAGCAGCGTCACCGCCTGTTCGAGGAGCGCCGCGGCCGGCGCATCCGGCGGTGCGGCGCGCAGGGCGGCCAGGGTATGGGCGAGGCGCTCGCGAGCGCTGCGCTGGGCCGGGCTTTCATCGACACTCGCCGCCTCCACCTCGCGCAAGTGCTGCAGCGCGTTGGCCTCGTGGTGCTGGCCGCCCTGGCGCAGGGCCTTCAGCTTGTCGAGGAAGCGGAATTCCTCCTGCAGCTGCGCCTCATCGGACTGGCCGGCGGCGCGCTTGTCGGCGCGGGTCTGGGGCTTGAGCAGCGTGCCGTTGAGGAAATCCTCGAACAGCGCGGGCTGGGCCGCGGCGGTCTTCAGTGCGTCGTCGTCGCGGCGCTCGGCGCCCCATTCGAACTGCTGCCATTGCAGCAAGGCCTGCAGCACCTGCAGGCGCTTGTCGACGCCGGGGATGGACTCGTAGTCCTGCAGCGCGAAGGCGATCACGCCACGCAGCATCAGCACCTCGGAGCGCAGCAGATAGCTCGCCAGGCCCTCCATGCGCCAGCCGATGCCGGCCTCCAGCAAGGCGTTCTCGATGGGGATGGACTGGTAAGGCGCGCGCAGGATCACCGCGCAGGCGGCCGGCCGGCCGCCGCGCCGCTTCCAGTCGGCCAGATCCGCCGCCACCTGCGCGGCGACAGCCCGGTGGTCGGCGCAGGGCTGCACGCGCAGCACCGTCTCGTGCTCGCGGCCGGAGTCCACAACCTTGTTCTTCAATGCCGCGGTGGCCGCCGCCAGCGGCGGGCCGTAGCGGTAGCTGCAGGTCAGCGGCAGGCGCACCACGCCGGGCCAGCCCTGGCCGAAGCGGGTGTGCAGGAAATCGGTGCCGGCGCCGGCCCAGCGGTGGATCACTTGGTCGAAGTCGCCGGCCCCGGTGAAGAAGGCCTTGCCGCGCATCAGCAGCGCTTCCAGCACCGCGTAGCTGGCCGGGTTCATGTCCTGCAGTTCGTCTACCACCACGATACGGTAGGCCGGCAGATCGATCGGGCGATCCACGTCGCTCAGGCGGCGGGCCAGGTCGTAGGTCGCGTCGAACTCGGCGCGCCAGCGCGGCACATCCTCAAGGCCCGAGCGCAGTGCTTCCAGCGCGCCATGCAGCAGGAAGGCGGCAAGGGGGACATCGAAACGTTCGGCGCAGTCCTCGGCGCTCTCCTCGTCGTCGCCGCCGGGCGGCACCAGGCGTGCCTTGAGGCGACGCGACAGTTCGAGGAACTCGAAGATCGGCTCGTTGTGTTCGGGCAGCCACAGCTCCCGCGGATGGCGCCGGGCGGCGTTGTCGGCCTGCAAACGCGCGGCCGCGATGCGCACCTGGGGTGCCAGGGCTTCCGGTGTATCGAGCCGCGGCGCCTCCGCCCCTTCGGCCTGCAGCAGCACCTGACGGGCGAACGCATCAAAGCTCAGGCATTTGACGCGCCGCGCGGTACGTTCGTCCATGCCGATGTCCACCAGGCGCGCCTGCAGCACCCGCGCCGCTTCGGCCGAAAACGTCAGCGCCAGGATGCTCTCCGGCCACACGCCGCGGGTGATCGACTCGGCGATGCGCAGCGCCAACGTGGTGGTCTTGGCCGCGCCAGCGTTGGCCATGGCGATCACGTAACGCGCGCGGCAGGTCTGGATCCCGCGCTGTTCAGCGGTGGGCACGATGCCGACGGGCACGAACTGGGGCGCGGAAGGCGGGCTCGGCGGAGTCGAAGTACGGGTCATGGCGGATCGTCGGCAGGGCCGCGGCGGAGACGGAACCGGACTGTAACGGGGAGCGCTGGCGGGGGGAAGCGGCGGGAAATTATTGGTGCGTCCTGACGGAGTCGAACCGCCGACCTCCACGATGTCAACGTGGCGCTCTAACCAACTGAGCTAAGGACGCATACCCGGCAATGATTGCCTGTGCTTGGCGCTGATGGCTTTGCACTGGGGAAGGGCGCGCATTATAGCCGCTAAACGCCGCTTTGCAAGCATTCTGCCGAAAACTTTCAACGACTGAATCCCGCATCCTTGTGACTCAAGGCAATCTGCTCGAACTGATCAGCGACCCGCAGGAAGGCGTCCACCATGTCCGGATCGAACTGCCTGCCACGTTCCCCGGCAATGATCGCAACGACTTTGGGATGCGGGAAGGCCGGCTTGTAGACGCGCCGTGAAATCAATGCGTCATAGACATCGGCAATGGCCATCAGGCGCGCCGATAGCGGGATCACCGCCCCCTTGAGGCCCTGCGGATAGCCCGCGCCATCCCAACGCTCGTGGTGGCTGTAGGCGATCTCCAGCGCGTAGTCGAGGTAGGAACGGTTATCGGCCGTGGCACCGGTAATCGCCTTGGCGATGGCGTCCCGCCCGTAGGCGCAGTGGCTCTGCATGATCAGGCGCTCCTCGGCATCCAGGCGCCCGGGCTTGAGCAGCACCGCGTCAGGAATCGCCACTTTGCCCACATCGTGCAGCGCAGCCGACTTGGTGATCAACGCAATCGCCTCGTCGTCGAGGAGGGGCGCAAAGTCTGGATGGCCTTGCAGCGCCCGCGCCAGCACGCCAACGTAGGCCTGAGTACGCAGGATGTGGTTGCCGGTCTCGTTGTCGCGCACCTCGGCCAGTGTGCACAGCGCGGTGATGATCGCGTCCTGGGCATCGATCAGTTGCTGGCCGCGGCGTACCACCTCACGGGTACGTTCAGCGACCAGTTCCTCCAGTTCCTCGTTGCGCCGCAGCAGTTGCCGGCTCGCATCCGCCAGGGCCAGGTGGTTGCGTACCCGCGCCAGCACCACCGGCGGAGAGAAGGGCTTGTGGATGAAGTCTTCGGCGCCGAGGGACAGCCCATAAGCCTCATCGGTATCGCTTTCGAGACTGGACAGGAACAAGATCGGGATATCGCGGGTCGCCGCGTCGGCCTTCAACTGGCGACATACCTCAAAGCCATCCACCTCCGGCATCATCACGTCGGTCAGCACCAGGTCGGCGCGGCCTCCGTCCCTGACGTAGTCGAGCAGGCCGCGGCCGTCGGCAAAGGCATGCACCTCGAAGCGCTCCTCGAGCATTTCTTCGAGCACCAGCAGGATGGCAGGCTGGTCATCGGCGATCAGGATATGGCGCTTGTAGGGCATCACCGATTCTCGCGAGGCGCGGACACAATCAGTTTTCCGGTTTGCGTTCAGTATACGCCCGGCTCCGCCCCCATCAGCCCTCCAACGGGGCGGACTCGGCGTTGCGCTGTGTCAAATACACGCCGATCTCGGCCGCCAGGTGCTCCAGACGCCCGGCCAACACAAGCGCCAGCTCCACGGCCTGCGGTTGGCCATCGCGGGCCGCCAGCTCGGCCTCCCTGGCCTGCTTGACGAGCGGGTCCAGCAGGACGCTGCCTGCCATGCCTTTCAAGCCGTGGGCGGCCTTGGCCAGCGCGACAAAATCCCGCGCCTCTGCACACTGACGCAGCCGCGCTGCATCGCCTGGCAATTCCTGCTGCACGGTACCAAGCAGCTTGGCGACGAAGGCCGGTTTGGCCTGGTAGCGGGCTTCCAGCTTGCCAAAATCCGCCTCGTCGGCCTTCTCGCCGGCTGGCATTGCGACGCCAGGAGGCGGTTCAGACGGGGCCAGCGCGGCAAGCGGTAGCCACTCGGACAGGATCCTATATAGCCGGTCCGGTTCGACGGGCTTCGGCACATGGCCGTTCATGCCAGCGGCGAGGCATTGTTCCCGGTCCTCCGTGAAAGCATTGGCAGTCATCGCCAGGATCGGCAGGCTGCGTCCGGTCTCCAGCTGGCGAATGCGCCGGGTCGCTTCCAGCCCGTCCATCACCGGCATCTGGATGTCCATCAGGATCAGATCGAAATGGGCGCCGCTGGCCATGCGCTCGACTGCCAGCGCACCGTTGTCGGCCACCTCCACCTGCAGTCCGACCTCTTGCAACAGGTCCCGCGCCACCTGCTGGTTCACCACGTTGTCTTCGACAAGCAGAATGCGCGCCCCAGCCTTGGCGGCATCGAAGCCCGCGCCAGCCGAAGTTTTCACGCTCTCCTGCCCACCAGCATTGGGTGTCAGGACCCGCGCCAGGGCCTCGGTCAGCTGCAGGCGCTGCACGGGCTTGGCGAGCACCCCGTCGAAATGCACCGCGGAGGCCTCATCGGGCGGCAGTTCGGCACCGTAGGCAGTGATCATCAGGATCAACAGCGGCGCGCCCAACGGCAGGCTGCGGATCCGCGCGGCCACCTCGTAGCCATCCATGCCAGGCATGCGCCAGTCGAGCAGGATCACGCGGTAGGGCACGCCAGCGCTGTCGGCAGCGGCAATCAGCTCCAGCGCCTCGGGCCCCGAGGCCGCCGTATCGACCTGCAGGCCCAGGCTTTCGAGCAGCACCTGCAGCATCTCGCGGGCATCGGGCAGATCGTCCACCACCAGCACGCGTTCGCCGGCAAAGTGCACCAGCCTCACGATGCCCTTGCCATCCCCCGGCTGCAGGTGGATCACGCACCAGAAGGTACTGCCTTCGCCCGGCGTGCTGTCCACGCCGACCTCGCCGCCCATCAGCACGGCCAGGCGCTTGACGATGGCCAGCCCCAGGCCGCTGCCGCCGTAGCGGCGGGTCGTGCCGCTGCTGGCCTGCTCGAAGGCCTGGAACAGGCGTGGGCGCAACTCCGCCGGCACACCGACGCCACTGTCCTGGACTTCCAGACGCAGGCCGAGCAACTCACCGCTCTGCGACTGCAGGCGGGCCCGCAGCGCGATGCTGCCGTGCTCGGTGAACTTGACCGCATTGTTGGCGAAATTCAGCAGGATCTGCGCCACCCGCAGCGCATCACCGCGCAGCACCCGCGGGATTGCCGGGTCCACCTGGCAGACCACCTCGACGCCCTTTTCCGCCGCACGGGCCCCGATCAGCGCGGCGGTGTTCTCAAAGATCGACTCGAGCTCGAAGTCCGTTGATTCCAGCTCGATCTTACCGGCCTCGATCTTTGAGAAATCGAGGATGTCGTTGAGGATGCCGAGCAGGTTCTGGGCGGAGTCGGCGATGGTCGCCAGCTGCTGCAGCTGACGCGGCTCCTGCACATGGCGCTGCAACAGGTGGGTGAGGCCGACGATGGCGTTCATCGGAGTCCGGATCTCATGGCTCATCGTAGCCAGGAAGACGCTCTTCGCACGGCTTGCCGATTCGGCCGTCTCCTTGGCGGCGACCAGTTCGGCGGTCCGTTCGACGACCTGCTCCTCCAGGTGCTGGCGGTGCTCGCGCAGGGCCTGCTCGACCTTCTCCCGCTCGCCGATCTCGCCGAGCAGTTCCTCGTGATAGGCCTGCAGCTCCTCGCGCATCGCGGCGAAGCTGGTCACCAGATCGCCCACTTCGTCGCGCCCCGCCGGCGGCAAGGCCACATCGACACGGCGCTGGGCCAGTGCCTTGGCCGCCCTGGACAGGCGCAGCAGCGGGCGCAGCACGATGCCCTCCACCATCACACTCCACGTCAGACCCAGCAGGGCCACGCAGCCGGCCAGCATCAGGCTCAACTGGCCATGCTGGACGTGGCGCTTGGCCAGCCAGCGGCTCAGGTCGATCTGCACCCGCAGGTGGCCGGCCGGCACACCCAGGTAAGCGATATCCTTGTCCATCACCTGCATGGCCGGATGGGCGGCGGTCGCCGGCGGCGCACCGACCATCGGCGGGTAGATCTGCCGACCACCTGCATCGCTCAGGCGGATCTCGTGCCAGTCAGGGTTCTTCTTCTGCAGCTCCCCCAGATTCTCGGTGATGATGTCGAGCTGGTTGGCCAGCATCAGCGGGATCAGCCCCTCGATGACACTGTCCAGGTGTTGATTGACCTCCTCCAGATACTCGGCGCGCTGGTCCTCCAGGTAGCGCGGGGTCCACACGAAGTTGAGCCCCGCCAGGATCAGCGCACTGCCAAGCAGCAGCGGCAACAGCAGTTTCCAGCGCAGGGAACGGCTCACGGCGGCCACCTATTTGCGTTCAGCGATCCAGTACTTCTCCAACCCCCACTGGCGCATCGGCAAATAGTCGTCGATGGAGGTTGCCACCGGCCGCGGCATCGGAATGTCGTCGAGCAGCGCCTTGCCGGTCGGGCTGGCGCCGATGGCCAGCAGCGCCTGGCGCACCGCATCCCGTACCGCGAGTGGCACGCGTGGATGGGCGGCAACCGGATGGGACGGCATGTCACGGGTCGTGTACAGCACCCGCAGCTGGGCCTGGATCGCCGGCGCCTGCTCGGCGAGGGTCTTCTGCACACCGCCACCGGCCTCGGTGAGGCCATTGAGTACGTGCAGATAGACGGAACTGTGGGTCTTCACGTTGAGCATCTGCATGCGCACCCCATACAGGCGCTCCAGCTCGGCGCGCACCAACAGGCTGGCCCCCACCGCATTCGGCGACGGCACCGCGAGGGTCTTGCCGTCCAGTTCCTTCACGCTCTTCAACGGACTATCCTGGCGCACCACGATGATGCCGCGCAGAGCCTCCTCGTCGCGGACCAACGGGACATAGCCCTGGGAATCCCGCACCTTCAGGATGTGATAGGGGTTGGCATACACGAAGTCGAAACTGCCCGCCTCCACGGCAGCCTCGAACTCCGGCACCGACAGGGTCACAACGAGCTTGAGATCGAGCCCGGTACGGCGGGCCAACTCATCGACGAGCGGTTTCCAGATTGCGAACAGCTTGCGCTGCTCGAATTGGGGGACGACGCCAAAGGTATAGGTGGTGCCCGCGGCTGCCGGGTGCGCCCCTGTCAGACGGATGGTCGCCAGCGCTGCCAGCAGGTGCAGGCAGCGGCGCCGGCCGGGCCGGTAAGTATGATCGCGCAACGGACTCATGCCGAGCTCCCTGGATCCGGCCATGGCGTCGTCGGGCGGGGCTAAGTCTGTCGGGCTGGGCGCCATGGCCCACGTATTCTTTTTCTCGTGTGCCTGGGCAGCATGATGGCACTTTGCCCCGTCCGCGTACACGAACGCACGGACGGGACCGCAACGCCACCGTAGCCGCGGGATTTCAGTCTGGGCCGGTCAGCAGGTCGAGCAACTGCGGATGGGGCACCGGACGGCTGAACAGGTAGCCCTGGCCGCCGCCGCAGCCCAGTTCCAGCAGCAGCGTCGCCTGCTCGTGCCGCTCGATGCCCTCGACGATGATCTCCATGCCGAGGGAGCCGGCGAGGGCTACGATGGCTTCGATCATCGCCATGCCTTCCCGCTTTTCGGGGAGGTGGATGATGAAGGAACGGTCAATCTTGATGCGGTCGATCGGCAAGTCGCGCAGCACGCTGAGGGACGAATAGCCGGTGCCGAAATCGTCGATACTCACCGCGATGCCGTGCTGCCGAAGGGCGGCGAGGATCTCCATGCTGCGCTCCATCGCCTGCAGCGTGCTTTCGGTGATCTCCAGCTCCAGCGCCGAGGCCGGAAAACCGGTCCGCTCCAGCGTGGCCAGCACGCTGGCGATGAAGTCTTCGCGCATGAACTCCCGCGCCGACACATTGACGGCCAGGCGCAGCTGCTCACCGCCGCGCTGGCACAGGCCGGCCACCTCGCGGCACGCCCGCTCCAGCACCCAGCGCCCGAGGCTGTCGATGACGCCGCTCTCCTCGGCCACCGGGATGAAGCGCACCGGCGGGATCATGCCGTGCTGCGGATGGTTCCAGCGCACCAGCGCCTCGACGCCGACGATGCGCCCGTCGGCCAGCTCAACCTGCGGCTGGTAGTGGAGCAGCAGCTGGTCTTCCTCGATGGCACGGCGCAGGCCCTGCTCCAGGTTCAGGCGCTCGTTGCTGCGCTCCGCCATTTCCGGCGAATAGAACTGGTAGCGGTTGCGCCCCGCCGCCTTGGCCGAATACATCGCGATGTCGGCGGCCCGCATCAGCGCGTGGCGGTCGCCGCCATCCTCCGGGTAGACGGCGATGCCGATGCTGCCCGACACGGTGATGCTGTCCCGGCCGAGGCAGACCGGCGCGCTGACGGTCTGCAGGATCTTGCTGGCCAGCTCGGCGGCGTACTCGGGGCTGCTGCAGCCGGTGAGGATCACGAACTCGTCGCCGCCCAGCCGGGCGATGGTGTCGGTACCGCGCAGCGCACCGCGCAGGCGGCCGGCAACGATGCGCAACAATTCGTCACCGACCACGTGGCCGAGGGTGTCGTTCACCACCTTGAAGCTGTCCAGGTCGAGGAACAGCAGCAGACAGTGCTGCTGGCTCCGCCGGGCCTGCTCGATGATCTGCTCGATGCGGTCATCGAAGAGCAGGCGGTTCGGCAGACCGGTGAGCGGATCGTGGTGGGCCAGGTGGTGCAGCTTCTCCTCGACCACATGCATCTCGCTGACATCGGAGAAGGCGATCACGTAATTGCCGACCTGCCCTTGGGCATCGCGCACCACGCTGAGGCTCTGCCAGGCCGGAAAGATTTCGCCGCCGCGCCGCCGACAGCTCACCTCGCCCTGCCAGTAACCGTCCGGATTGGCCGCCAGTTCAGCGAAGAAAGTCGCGCTGCCCTGCGCTCCGCGCTGGATGCGCAGCAGCACGTCCACGTCGAAACCACGCGCCTCGGCCTCGTTGTAGCCGGTGATGCGCGTGAAAGCGGGGTTCACGGCGCAGACGCGTCGCTCCCGGTCGGCGATCAGGATCGCCTCGGCGGCGGTATGGAAGACCACGCTCGACTGGCGCAGGCGTTCTTCGGTCTTATGTCTCTCGGTCACGTCCTGCAGCACGCCGACCACCCGGCGCGCCGGTCGCGACGCATGGGCCTTCACGTGGGCCTCGATGTAGTGGGCCTCGCCGTTGTCCCGGGCGGTGCGGAACTCGATGCGCCGCGCGTCCTCGCTGAGCAGGGCGGCCTGCAGGCCGGCGGCCACCCGTTCGCGGTCGTCGGGGCTGACACGGGCCAGGAAGGATGCCTCCCGGTCCCCCTCCGCGACCAGGCTGCCCTCGCCGAACAGGGCGCTGGGACAACCGTCGCCCTGGATGCGGTGCTGCACGGGCTGCCATTCGAACACCCCCAGCGCAGCCGCCTCCAGGGCCAGCTTGAGGCGCAGCTCGCTGCGCTCCACGGCCACCTCCACTTCCCGGCGGGCCAGCGCCATCTGGATCGAGGCATGCAGTTCGCGCACGTCCCAGGGCTTCACCAGGTAACCGAAGGGCCGGCTGTCGAGGGCCCGGCGCAGGGTGTCGTCCTCGGCGAAGGCGGTCAGGTAGATCACCGGGATCCGGTGGCGGGCCTGGATCTCGGTGGCGGCCTCGACGCCATCCATGTCCCCTTCCAGATGGATATCCATCAGCACCAGGTCCGGCGCCACGTCGGCCACCTGGCTGACCGCCTGCTCACCGCTCCCGACCATCGCGCCCACACGATAGCCGAGGGCCTGCAGCTGGTTCTTGAGGTCGAAGGCGACGACACGTTCGTCTTCGACGAGCATCAGATTGATCGGCTTGTCGGCAATCATCGGGGTCTCCGGGTCGGCAGGGCCAGCGGGAAGCGTAGCTCGAAACGGGCCCCTTCGCCGCTCGCCACGGTGAACCGGCCGCGCAATTGGTCCGCCAGCAGCGGCACCAGCTGAAGGCCGAGGGAGGTCACGCTAGCGAGGTCGAAGCCCTCCGGCAGGCCGACGCCATCGTCGCTCACTGCCAGATCGAGCTCCTCACCGACCGCCTTCAGCTCGATCTGCACGGCGCCCCTGCGCACGGCCGGGAAGGCATGTTTGAAGGCATTGGTGACCAGCTCATTGACGATCAGGCCGCAGGGCACGGCGCGCTCCAGGTCGAGGAACTGCGGTTCGCCCGGCAGCACGCAGCGCAGCGCGATGCGGGCGCTGTCCTCCCGGTAGCTGCCGAGCAGCAGCTGGGTGAGGCGGTCGAGGTATTCGCCCAGGTCGATGCGCGAGAAGTCCTTGCGCTCGTACAGCAGCTGGTGGGTCAGCGCCATCGCCCGCACGCGGCTCTGGCTCTCCGCCAGGATGTTGCGCAGGCGCGGATCGCTGGCATGGGTGGATTGCAGGTTGAGCAGGCTGGAGATGACCTGCAGGTTGTTCTTGACCCGGTGATGCACCTCGTTGAGCAGCACGGTCTTCTCCTGCAGCGCGCTCTCCAGGGTCTGCTGCACGCGGCGCCGCTCGGTGATGTCCACGATGGAGGCCAGCACCATCGGCCCTTCGTCGGTATCGATGGGGTTGAGGCCGATCTCCACCGGGAACTCGGAGCCGTCGGCGCGGCGCGCGAACAAGTCGCGGCCGACACCCATCGGCCGCGCCAGCGGCGTGTGGAAGAAGCCGCTGCGGAACTGCTGGTGCTCGCTGCGCAGGCGCTCGGGCACCAGGATCTCCACCGCTTCACCGATCAGCGCCTCACGGGGATAGCCGAACAGCTGCTCGGTCTGTGCATTGACCAGCACGATGCGGCCGCCCCTGTCCACCATCACCATCGCGCTCGGTGCAAACTCGACGACCCGCCGGAAGCGTTCTTCCTGGCGCTTGCGCTCGGTGATGTCCACCACCGCCGCCAGCACCATGAAGCTGCCGCCGGCCTCGATGGGCGTCAGGCCGATCTCCACCGGAAACTCGCTACCGTCCCGCCGCCGCGCGAACAGATCGCGCCCGCTACCCATCGGCCGCGAGTGCGGATCGGCAAAGAAGCTGGCCCGGTAGGAGGGATGGTGGCCCGCCAAGCGCGCCGGTACCAAGCGGTCTACCGACTCGCCCAGCAACTCGTCGCGGCCGTAGCCGAACAGGCGTTCCGCCTGGGCATTGACCAGCACAATGCAGCCTTCGCGGTCCACCACCACCATGGCGGTCGGCACCCACTCGACGACCCGGCTGAAGGACGCATCGCCGACAGGAAAAGGCTCGCTACGGGATTTCTCGTTCATGGACGACTCTCCGATGGGCCGGCCTGCAGGAGTTGGATCGTCGCCGAAGGGCACGGTTCCTGCTGTGACGGGTTACTCTTGATCCACATTTCTGCCTCCATCCGATCATGTCCGAACTGAAGACCCTGGCCTTGTTCGCCCTCACCGCGCTGGCCGAGATCCTCGGCTGCTACCTGCCCTGGCTGTGGCTGCGCGAAGGCCGCAGTGTCTGGCTGCTGCTGCCGGCGGCGCTGAGCCTGGCCGCCTTCGCCTGGCTGCTGACCCTCCACCCCACCGCCGCTGGCCGCACCTACGCGGCCTACGGCGGTGTCTACATCGGCGTGGCGCTGCTGTGGCTGTGGGCGGTGGACGGTATCCGTCCGACCCTGTGGGACGCTGTCGGTGGCAGCGTGGCCCTGGCTGGCATGGCCATCATCATGTTCGCGCCACGGGCTTAGACTTCCCCTTGTGGGAGAGGCCGCCCCGGCAGCCTATAGCGTTGCCGCCACGGACGGACGGGCATGTCGGAGGATCACCCGCACCAGCAGTTCCGGATCCACCGGTTTGGCGATATGGGCCACCATCCCCGCCTCCAGGCAGCGTGCCTTCTCTTCTTCGAAGGCATGCGCGGTCTGCCCGATGACCGGCAGCGTGGGCGCCAGCGCATGGATTTCACGGGTCGCCGCGTAACCATCCATCACCGGCATCTGGACGTCCATCAACACCACCTGGAAGGCCGCGTCACCACTGGCGCGCACCCGTTCCACCGCCTCCTGGCCGTTGCTGGCCAGCGTGACGCAGGCGCCTTCTTCCTCCAGCAGGGCTTCCAGCACCATCTGGTTGACCTCGTTGTCCTCGACGACCAGCACCGTCATGTCCACCAGGCGGGTACCCGGCAGCACATCCTCGGCCAGCAAGGGCTGCGCCGGCCCCATTCCAGGCGGCAGCGGCTCGCAGGGAAGACGCACCTCGAAGGTGCTGCCGCAGCCCGGCTGGCTGTCGACCTGGAGCATGCCGCCCATCAGCTCGACCAGCCGATACGTGATCGCCAGCCCCAGGCCGGTGCCGCCGAAGCGGCGGGTCACTGAGTTGTCGGCCTGCTCGAAGGGCGCGAAGACCTTGGCGATCTCCTCCTCGCTCATGCCGATGCCGGTGTCGCTGACCCTCAGTACCAGCTGCCCATCGGCAAATTCGGCGCTCAGTGTGACGCTGCCCTTTTCGGTGAACTTGATCGCGTTGGACAACAGGTTGAGCAGGATCTGCCCGATCCGCAACGGATCGGTGACGCAGCGCTCCGGAAGCGGCGTGCCCCGGCGGAAGCGCAGCACCAGGCCCTTGGTCTGGGCCCGCGCCTCCATCAGGGCCAGGCTCTCGCCGATGACGCTGGCGAGCTCCACCGGAATCGCCTCAATATGCAGCTTGCCGGCCTCGATCTTCGAGAAATCGAGGATGTCGTTGATGATGCCCAGCAGCAACTGGCCGGACGCCACGATGCGCGCAAAAGTGTCCCGCGCCCGGTCGCGGCCGCGGCTCTCCCGGTAGCCGACATGGGCCAGGCCGAGCACGCCGTTGAGGGGGGTGCGGATCTCGTGGCTCATATTGGCGAGGAACTCGCTCTTCGCCTGCGCCAGGCGTTCGGCTTCCGCGCGGGCGGCCACCAGGTCGGCGGTGCGCTCCGCCACCAGTTCCTCCAGATGGTCACGGTAGCGTGCCAGCTCCTGGTCCTTCAACACCCGCTCGGTGATGTCCTGCAGGATCGCAATGCCGCCAACCAGCCCACCGACCGGATCGCGCAGCGGCGAACAGTGCATCGCGATGTTCAGTTCCTTGCCCGCAAAGGTCGTCCGGTAAGGCCCCTCGTATTCGCCGAGACGCCCCTCCAGCGCTGCCTGCAACGCCGGCAGCACGCGCTGGTCGCTGAGCTTGCTGCAATCCACGTGCACCATGTAGTCGTAGGGCACCTGCATGATCTCGGCAAACTGGACGTTGCAGTAACTGACCCTGAGTTCGGTGTCGTACTGCAGGATGCCCACCGGGGAAAATTGCAGCAGCAACCGGTAACGCGCCTCACTTTCGCGCAGCGCCAGTTCGGCGCGCTTGCGGTCGGTGATGTCGGACTGCACCCCCTCCCACAGGATGTCGCCATCCGGCAGGCGAGTCGGGCGCGACAGGAGCGACATCCAGCGCAGCTCGCCATTCACCTCCACGCGCCCTTCCCAGTCGAAGGGCCCCGGCCGTTCTCGCACGGCCCGGCAGCGCGCCGCGTAGCCGGGATAGTCGTCGGGATGGATCTTTCGCGTGACGCTGCGGGGATCGGCCAGGATCGTCGCCTCGTCGATGCCGATCTGTTCGCAGAAACGCGGACTCACGTAGATGACGTGGAAGTCCCCATCGGCGCACACCCGTTGCTTGAAGACGCCGGCGGGCATGCGCTCCACCAGCTTTTCGTATTCGTTCAGGGCGTCCTGCAGGGAGGCCTGCACCTGTTTGCGCTCGGAGATGTCCAGCGAGACCCCGTGCACGCTGACCGGCCGGCCATCGGCATCCAGATCCACCCCGCCAATCCCGTGGATCCAGCGGATGGCACCGTCGGGCAGCAGGATCCGGTATTCCTCGTCGAAGGGCTCGCCACGCTGCATCAGGCCCTCGCGGAAGCGGGACACGACCCGCTCCCGGTCATCCGGATGGAGGCGCTCGACCCAGCTGTCGACACTCAGGACTTCGTCCGCCTGTCCGCCCAGGATCCGGCGCAACTGCGCGGAGCTGTAGGCCTCGCCGCTATGCAGATCGATGGAAAACACGCCCAAGCCGGCGACCTGCTCGGTGGCGCTGAGCACCTGGTCGCGGTTGCGCAGATCGGCGAGAGTCTCCTCCAGGCGGGCATGGCTCTCCCGCAGCCGCTCGGCATTCAGGAACTGGTGGCGGTACAACCGGCCGATCAGCACCGCGGAACCCAGCGACACCAGCAGGAACACCGCAAGCAGTTCAACGGAATGGCGTACCGCCTCCTTCCAGTCGGCCAGGTAGTCGTCGGTGGCCATGCCGACCACCAGCACCAGGGGCAGCCCCTCGACCCGACGAAAGGTGTTGAGGCGCTCGATGCCATCCGACGCGGTGACCGTCCGGTAGCTTGCCTCCGGCCGGCCGCTGGCGACGAGCGCCCGCAGCTCGTCGGATACCGCGGTGCTGCCGATCATCCCCGCCGGCCCGGAAATCGACGGCACGCGCATGATCAGGCTCAGATCTTCGTAACGCAGCGTGGCGCCGCCCTGGGGGCCGAGTTGCTGCCGGGGCAGCAACCGGTTGAAATGTTCGAGCGGCACCACCGCGGTGACGACGCCCGCAAAGGTCCCGTCCCCATGCCGCAAGCTGCGCGCGAAGGTGATCACCCAGGTGCCGGTCACCCGGCTCAGCACCGGGCGGGCAACGAACAAACCACGTTGCGGATCGTCGTGCAGCACCTTGAAGTAATCCCGGTCGGACACGTCGATGCCAGCCGCCGAACCGCTCCGGCTGAACCACCAGCGCGGCCGCCCATGGGCATCATAGACGCGCAGGCCGTCGATCTCCGGTAGCCAGGATTTGTAACGTGCCAGCAGGCCCAGCAACTCGGCATTGGACAGATAGCCGGCGCCCCCGCGCTCGGCCCGCTCGATCTCGTCCACCAAGGCCAGTAACACCACATCGAGGGTGCGGGCGGTGCTGACCAGGCTGTGCTCGACGGCTTCGACCAGATTACGGGTCGTCAGCGTCGCCAATGCCTCCGCCTTGTTCTGGCTCTGGTTCAAGTTGAAGATCGCCAACGCAATGGCCGCCATGTTGGTCAGCACCACGGCCGTCAGCAACAGGCGCTGGAACCGACCTGAAACGGAAGCGGAGAAGAACGCGAACGACGGCAATTTCATGAACGAACCCAAAAAGCGCCGTACCTGAAGAACATCAAAAACGGCGTGGCAAGAGCTAACGGCAGGTCTCTGCCAGTCTGAAGGCAGCTGTCACGGCATTGACACCCCGACTCCACGGTTTCGTCACAGCCAGCGTGCACATTGTCACGCATGGACATCTTCCCCCTGCGCCCCGCCCGCCGGCGGCTCGCCACGCACACGCTGCTGTGGCTGCCGGCCCTGCTGCTGACCAGTGCCGACGCGCTGGCCTGGGGGCTGTACACCCATGTCTATTTCGCCCAGCTGCTGCTGTGGGCGATTCCCCTCGCCGACCCGGCCCTGCGCCGTCTGGCGCGCCGCCACCCGAAGCTGGTGATGGCCGGCGCCTGTCTGCCCGACGTGGCCCTCACCGCCCGCAGCGCCGGCGCCGAGGCGCTGGTCACCAGCCACCGCTGGCCCCAGTTGCACGCGCTGATGGACGCCGCCCGCGGCGACGCCGAACAGGCCGCGGTACTCGGCTACGCCAGCCACCTGATGGCCGACATCATCGCCCACAACCATTTCGTGCCGGCCCATGAACGGCTGTGGTTCGAGTCGGAGCTGGCCACCCACGTGGCCGTTGAATGGGCCATGGACCGCCACGTAGCACCCCAGCTGTTCGCCCGCCCGGCGGACCTGATGCGCAGCGAGCGTGCCGTTCTCTCACCGCTGATGGGCCGCGCCTTCCACTGCCATCCGGACAAAGTCGGCCAGGCCCTGGCCACCCTCACCAAGGGCGAAACCTGGCTGCGCAACAGCGGCCTGCACGCCGGCCTGTACCACGCGGCGCGCTTCGTCGACCGCCGCGTCCAGCGCCGCTTCAACCTCTACCTCGGCCACACCGGCCGCCGCCTCGGCCAGCTCGGCCGCCTGCTGGAAGGCGAGCAGCCCGGCTGGCTGGCCGAAGTCGAACCGGTCGAAGCCCGCGCCAAGCTGATCACCGCGCCGCGCCGCCTGCTGCGCGCCTGCCTGCCGCTGCCGGAAGATCTGTTCGTCGCCCAGGCCCACGCGGCCTACTGCCCGACCATCGCCTCCGCCCGCACCCACGCATCGAACTCTTCCCCCGTCACATAACCCAGCGCCAGCGCCGCCTCGCGCAGCGTGGTGCCGCGGTGGTGGGCCAGCTTGGCGATCTCGCTGGCGCGGTCGTAGCCGATGTGTGGGCTCAGCGCCGTCACCAGCATCAGCGAACGCTCCACCAGTTCGGCAATGCGCGGGCGGTTCACATCGATGCCCCGCGCACAGTGCACATCGAAGCTGGTCATGCCGTCCGCCAGCAGACGCGCGCTGCCGAGGAAATTGTGGGCGATCAACGGCTTGAAGACATTCAACTCGAAATTGCCGGAGGCCGCGCCGAAGGTCAGCGCCACATCGTTGCCGAAGACCTGGCAGCACAGCATCGTCAGCGCCTCGCACTGGGTCGGATTGACCTTGCCGGGCATGATCGAACTGCCCGGCTCGTTCTCCGGGATCAGCAGTTCGCCGAGGCCGGAGCGCGGCCCCGAGGCCAGCCAGCGCACATCGTTGGCGATCTTCATCAGCGCCGTGGCGAGCTGCCTGAGGGCGCCGTGGGCGCCGACCAGCGCATCGTGGCCGGCCAATGCGGCGAACTTGTCGGGCGCGCTGCGGAAGGCCAGCCCGGTACGCCCGGCCAGCTCGGCGGCGACCCGCTCGCCGAAGCCCGGCGGCGCATTGAGCCCGGTGCCCACCGCGGTGCCGCCGATAGCCAGCGCCTGCAGCGCCGGCAGGCTGGCGGCGATGGCCGCCTCCGCCAGATCGAGCTGGGCCACCCAGCCGCCCATCTCCTGCCCAACGGTCAGCG
This sequence comes from Zoogloea sp. GDB6, assembly GCF_056724105.1. Taxonomy (NCBI): domain Bacteria; kingdom Pseudomonadati; phylum Pseudomonadota; class Betaproteobacteria; order Rhodocyclales; family Zoogloeaceae; genus Zoogloea; species Zoogloea sp. GDB6. The sequence goes on from NZ_CM161497.1 coordinate 4,923,763, forward strand.
GCGTGGCGTCCTGCAGATGGGTGCGGCCGATCTTGACGATGTCGGCGAACTCCGCGGCCTTGGCCGCCAGCGTCGCCGACAGCGCGCGCAGCGCCGGCAGCACGCCATCGGCCAGCACCTGCACAGCCGCCACATGCATCGCCGTCGGAAAGACGTCGTTGGACGACTGGCCGAGGTTCACATGATCGTTGGGATGCACCCGCCGCCCCATGCCGCGCTCGCCGCCGAGCAACTCGGAGGCCCTGTTCGCGAGCACTTCATTCATGTTCATGTTGGTCTGTGTGCCGGAGCCGGTCTGCCACACGGACAGCGGGAAGGCGTCCGGATGGTCGCCGACCAGCACCTCGTCGGCGGCCGCGACGATGGCCGCCGCCTTGTCGGTGGCCAGCACGCCGAGTTCGCCATTGACCACCGCGCAGGCACGCTTGACCTCGGCCAGTGCGGCGATCAGCGCGGCCGGCATGCGTTCGGTGGAGATTGCGAAATGGCGCAGCGAGCGCTGGGTCTGGGCACCCCACAGGGCGCTGGCGGGAACGTCGATGGGACCGAAGGCGTCCCGCTCGGATCGGGTCGGCATGCTCATGCGCCTCTCCTGGCTACCGGGGTAGCTTCCAGTCTAGTCCCTCGCCGGCCGCATGGCCGGCCAGCGCAACCAGGGCTAGAGCAGCGTGATGGCGCCGTAGGCCAGCGTGGCACCGATCGCGCCGCCGGCCAGCACATCGCTGGGATAGTGCAGGCCGAGTACCGGACGGGACACCGCCACCAGCGCCGCAAAGCCGAACACCGCCGGCGCCAGCGGCGGAAAGTGCTGGGCCAGCACGATGGAGAAGCTCACCGCGTGCAGCGTGTGGCCGGACGGAAAGCTGAACTTGTCGAGGGGAGAACCGGCGCACACCACGTCGCTGACCACCTCGAAGGGGCGCGGGCGCAAGGTGCGGATCTTGAGGATCTTGTAGACGATCACCCCAACTACGCCGGCCGCCAGCATCTGGCGCAGGGCCGGCAGGGCCTCGGCACCGAACAGCGCGAACAGGCAGGCCGCCAGCGTGTACCACGCCACGCCGTCGCCGAGCCGGCTGACCGCACGCATCAGGTCGCGCAGCCCACGGTAACGGGACAGGCGGTTGGAGCGGACCGCCAGGCGGTCGTCGAGCAATTGCAGGCGGGCGGGCAACACGAACATGGTTTACCTCCGGGCAGCGACGGGGGAACTCAGGATGACCTGGCGCTGCAGGGCGACCAGGCTGTCGACGATGGCGTGCCAGGCCAGGCTGGCTACCCGCTCCCGCGCAGCGAGACGCTGGCGGGCGCGCAATTCGGGGGCTTCGGCGAGGGCCACGGCGCCTTCCACGAAGGCCGCCTCGTCGCCCGGCGCGGCCAGCCAGCCCTGTACCTGGTGGCTGAGCAGCTCCTGGGCCGCGGCGTCCCGGTAGGCGACCACCGGCAGGCCGCTGGCCAGCGCCTCGGCAACCACATTGCCATAGGTCTCGGTGAGGCTCGGAAAGAGGAACAGATCGCCGCTGGCATAGTGCTCGGCCAGCGCCTCGCCGGTCTGCGGGCCGGTGAAGATGGCCCGCGGCTGGCGTCCCCGCATGGCCGCCATGGCCGGGCCGCTGCCGACCATGATCAGGCGGGCCCGCGGCTGGCGGGCCTGGATCGCCTCGAAGGCTCTTTCCAGCAGGGCCAGGTTCTTTTCCGGGGCGATCCGGCCGACATACACCACGGCCAAGTCGTCCGGTGCCAGGCCCCAACTGTGGCGCAGCATGCCGCTACGGCGGACGGGATCGAAAAGCTGGGTATCCACGCCGCGCGACACCACATCCACGCGCGGGATGCCCTGGCCGGCCAGTTCGTGGCACAGGGCGCGGGTCGGCACCAGGGTCAGGTCGGCGCGGTTATGGAATTTGCGCAGGTAGGCGGCGATCGGGCGCTTCAGCCAGCCGACGCCGTAGTGGCCGCTATAGCGATGGAAATTGGTGTGAAACTCGCTGATCACCGGCAGGTTCAGCTTGCGCGCGGCGGTCAGCGCCGACCAGCCGAGCGGGCCTTCGGTAACCACCTGTACCACGTCCGGCCGCTGGTGGGACCAACGCCGCAGCAGCACCTTGCGGGCCGGCAGGCCGAGCTGCAGGTTGGCATAGCGCGGCAATGGAATACCGCGGGACAGCATCTCCTCGACGCCACCACCACCACCGTCGATGGCGCCGCCCTCGTGGGCCTGGCGCGGGCGGATCAGATCAACCCGATGGCCCGCGGCGACGAGGCCGTCGACCATACGCCCGGTGGTCATCGCCACACCGTTGATTTCGGGCGGATAAGTCTCGGTCACCACCGCCACCCGAAGGGAGGTCTGGTGGCTCGTGAGTTCTTGGCAGATGAGTCCGGAGCGGTCCATTGCGCCAGTGTCACGGCGCGATGCTGCACGGGTGTTACGGCGAAGTGATGGGAGGATGACGGACGGCGGCCTTTCCGCCCGGCCTGTTTTCCCGCATGCTTGCGCCCCACCCCGCGGGCACATGAAATCCCCCACGCACCATGGTTCCGACACCTCCTTCCAGCACCGAATGGCAGCTCTGGTTCGACGGCTCGGCCTACCCCAACCCGGGGCGGCTGGGGCTGGGGGCGGTCGTGCGTGGCCCGGACGGGCAGCACATTGAACTATCGACCACCGCCCACGGCACGGGGTGCAACAACGAGGCCGAATTGCTGGCCCTCGAACAGGCCCTGCAGCTGGCCCGGGAGGCGGGCGCCACCCATCTGAGGGTGCGTGGCGACAGCGACTTCGTGGTGCGCCACTTGAACGGTAACGCCCAGACGGACATCGTCCGCCTGCACGACATCCTCGCGCGGCTACGGGCCCAGCTCGGGACCTTCGCCAGCGTCAGCCTGGAATGGGTCCCCCGCCACCGCAATCCGGACGCCGACCGCCTGTCGCGGGCCGCCCTCGGCCTGCCGGACAAGCCGGCAAGCCGGCCTATTTCGCGGCGTCGGCGGCGCTGACCCCCTGGTCCGCCAGCTCTTCGGACAGCAGGCGGGCGGCGATCAGGCCGTTGGCGAGGCCGAACACCGTCGCCGCCAGCGCGAAGATCGGCACCAGGTAGAACACCCCGTCGTGGGGTACCAGCCACACGCGTGCCACCAGCACCTGGCCGCCGATGTGCGCGAAGGCCGCCAGCACGCTCTGGCTGACCGGGCCGAACCAGCGCTTCGGCAGATGCATCGCAACGCCCAGCACGACGAGGCTCATCACGCCACCGGTCAGGCTCAGGAAGAAACCGGGCGCCAGGAACTGGCCGAGCAGCAGGCTGCCGACCAGCACCCTGAGCAGCGCCACCCAGGCGGCCTCGCGCCAACCCCAGCGGGCCAGCACGACCAGCGTGATGATGTTGGCTAGGCCCGGCTTGATGCCCGGCAGCGGCAACGGGATGGCCGCCTCGGCGACGGTCAGCACGATGGCCGCCGCCGCGTGGCGGGCCACCCGGTGGTCGTCCGCCGTCGGCTTGAGTTCGATCTCAGTAGTTGAGGGAGTCATAGTCGGCATTGCGTCCGGACAGGGACAGGCTGACTTCGTTGGGGGCGCAGATCGCCACCGCGCCGGCGCTGTTCAGCCAGCCCTGACGTACGCAGTACTGGCGCGGGCCGGGGTCGGACGCGACGCGCGCACGGCCCGGCTGCACCTCGATGCGGGTGGTGCCGATCGGGCCCGGCACGTCGACGATGCGCGGCGCGTTGAGATCCACTTCGGCAAAGACGCGGCCGCCGGCGCGGATGATGGCCTTGTCCGGATGGCCACCCTGCCACAGGGTCATGGCCGACAGCACGCATACCGCCAGCGCGCCGCCGAGAACCAGGAAGTCGCCCGCCCGCAGGTAGGCCGCCCAGGCGGCCAGCCAGCGCTGCAGGGCGACCGCCCGCTGTTTCATTTGAAGGAACGGTGGCGTACCTGCACCCGAGCATTGTCCTGGAAGCGCGCGGCCAGTTGCTCGGCCACATACACCGAACGGTGCTGGCCGCCGGTACAGCCAATGGCGATGGTCAGGTAGCTGCGGTTGTCATTGACATAGGCCGGCAGCCAGGACGCCACGAAGGCATAGATGTCGTCCACCATCTGCCCCACTTCAGGCACCTTCTCGAGAAAGTCGATGACCGGCTGGTCGCGTCCGGTCAGCGGCCGCAGCAGCGGGTCGTAATGGGGGTTGGGCAGGCAGCGCACGTCGAACACCAGGTCGGCGTCCACCGGAATGCCATGCTTGAAGCCGAAGGATTGGAACAGCACGGCGATCTGGCTGCCCGCTTCCAGATCCATGAAACTCTTGATCCAGTTGCGCAGCGTGTTGGCCGCCAGGTCGCTGGTGTCGATGCGCTGGCCCAGCTCGGCGATCAGCGCCAGCTCTTCGCGCTCGCGGGCGATGGCTTCGCCGAGGGTGCTGAAAGCGTCGCCGAGGGGGTGGCGGCGCCGGGTCTCGGAAAAGCGCGCGATCAGCACGTCGTCACGGGCATCCAGGAACAGGAAGCGCAGGTCGTCCACCATCCCGCGCAGCGCCTCGACCTGTCTCGGCAGGGAGGCGATGCCGGCCCCCGAGCGCACGTCGACGGCCACAGCGATGCGCTGGTAGCCGGCGCCGCGCAGGTGGGACACCAGTTGCGGCAGCAGCGCGGACGGCAGGTTGTCCACCACGTAATGGCCGCAGTCCTCCATGACATTGAGCGCAACGCTCTTGCCGGAACCGGACAGACCACTGATCAGAACGAGTTGCATGACTTCAGGCGATCCTGTTTCTAGAACGACAAGGGGCTGCAGCATGCAGCCTTACACAGCTTCATGACGGGAAAATCATGGATACAGAAACAGCATAAACAATTTCCCACACGAGAACCATGTCGATTTTATAGACCTCGTCAATTTTGACAAATCAACGCGCATACAGAAGCTGTCCCTCCAGCTTCGCGACGCCGGCTCGCAGGAGTTCACGCAACAACCATTCGGCCAACTCCCCGAAGCTTAGACCGAGAAAGCGCTCATTGGCTTCCCGATAAAGCGGGACGCTCGCCAGATAGTCCGGCAGGCTACCGATATCCAGGCTCCGCCGCTCCAGCAGCGTGAAGGTGAAGCACGCCCGGATCGCATTGCGGGCCATCCGTGCACCATCTTCTTCGAAGGCGCGCAGACGGGCGAACGCGGACTCCAGCGCCTCCTCCACCTCGACGAAGGGCGCGCCGTGGCCGGGGATGACCCGCTCCACCGGCAGGCGGGCAATGGCCTCCAGCGTGGAGCGCGCGCCCTCCAGTCCGCCGCCGGCACCGATGACCTCGGCGAACAGGATGCCGAAACCGTCCCGCCACAGGGCGTCACCCGAGATCAGCAGGCGTGCGTCGGGCGCGTGGAAGACCAACGCGTCCATGTCGTGGCCGGGGGCCGCCAGGACCTGCCATTCGTAGCCGCCCATCTGCAGGCGCTCGCCGGCGGCGATAACGTGATCGTGCCGGAAGATCTCGCCCTGCTGGGCGGCGGCGCTCAGCAGCAGGGCCGCCTCGTCCCACGCGTGGACAGCCTCGGCGATGCCCGCCGGCACGCCGATGGCGCAACCGAAGGCACGCTGCACCGCGGCGTTGCCGCCGATGTGGTCGGAATGGGAATGGGTGTTGATGAGGCGGCCGAGGTGCCGTCCGTCCAAGGCCTCACGCAGCAGCGCGACGGTCTGCCCGGCATGGGTCACGTAGCCGCTGTCGACCAGCGTTGCCGCGTCGCCGTCGAACAGCAGCACGTTGTTGGCGGACAGCCAGCCCCGTTCCAGCACCCGGATGCCGGGCGGCAAGGGACAGGCAGACATGGCCGGCTCTCAGTCGGCCTGGTCGGCCGGCTGGCCGGCGACGGGTTTCAGGCTGTCGGTCGCACTGTCCTGCCCGTCGGCAGAGGAATCGGTCTCGCCGAAGATCTCGTCGGCACTGCGGCCGCAGCCGATGCAGTAGCCGCTTTCGTCGATCTGGCAGATGCCGACGCAGGGATTGTCGTCGCTCATCGTGGTCTCTCAGGCGGGCTGCGCGCCGGCCGTCGGACCATCGAACAGGGCCGCCTGGCGCGCAGCGATCAGCTCCAGGATCTCCTGCTTGCGGGCCTCGCTGGCGCCGCTCCATTCGGTGATCTCGGGAATGGTGCGGAAACAGCCTTCGCAATAGGCGTTGGCCTCATCCATGCGGCAGACGTTGATACAGGGGGAAGGAATACTCATGAAACACTCTCGGGGTAAAGACATGCCCACCGCTGCATGGCGGCGGATCGTGGTTGGGGAAGCCGTTTAGAGCTGTTTTTCGTCGCGGATACGCTTTCCGACAGCCGGCGGATGATGCTGGCCCATGGCCCGCAGCAGCGCCACGACGTTGTCCTCGATCTGCAGCAGGCCGCGGTTCTCGGCCTTCATGAAGCCCTCGGCGATGCCGCGGTCGAGCATCTGGATCAGTGGCGAATAGTAGCCGTCCACATTGAGCAGACCGACCGGCTTGGCGTGGAAACCCAGCTGGGCCCAGGTCAGGATCTCGAAAAGCTCCTCAAAGGTGCCAAGCCCGCCGGGCAGTGCGATGAAGCCGTCCGCCAGTTCGGCCATGCGCGCCTTGCGAGTGTGCATGGAGTCCACCACTTCCAGGCGGGTCAGGCCTTCGTGGCCGACCTCCCATTCCAGCAGCGCGCGCGGTATCACCCCCACGACCTTGCCACCGGCCGCCAGGCAGGCATCGGCGACCGCGCCCATCAGGCCGACATTGCCGCCGCCATAGACCAACTCGATGTTCCGTTCCGCCAGGGTCTGGCCGAGCGTCTCCGCCACTTCCCGGTATACCGGCCGGCCCCCCATGCGGGAACCGCAGAATACGCAGAGATGCCGCATCTCCCTGCTCCTCAATACGGCCCCTTGGCCAGCCAGTGCTCGAGCTGGGGCAAGCGGTCGTTGCCCCAGAAGCCCTCGCCCTCGACGATGAAGAAGGGCGCGCCGAACACGCCACGTGCCTCAGCCAGGTCGATCTCGGCCTTCAGGCGGGCCTTGGTGCCGGCGTCCGCGAAGGCCGCCGAGATGTCGTCCCGGTCGAGGCCCCGCGCATCGGCGATTTCGAGGAGCACCGCGGTCTCGGCGATGTTGCGGCCGTCCACAAAGTAAGCGCGATACACCGCGTGGGCGAACTCCCGCGCCTCGTCCGGATTGCGGTCACTGAGCCACTGGAAGGCGCGGGCTGCGTGCTCGGTGTGCAGCGGATAGGGGCTGGGCTCCTTGAACGGGATCTCGAAGAAAGCCGCCGAACGCTCCACATCACGCCGTACGTACTCGGAGCGCATCAGTGCGGACGGAATGCGCATGCCGCCCTGGGGCTGGAAGTGGGCGTCGAGGACGATGGCGTGCCACATCACGGTGCGGCCGTACTTTTCCGCGATGGCGTCAATCTGTTCGGAAGCCAGATAGCCGTAGGGCGAGGAAAAGTCGAAGTAGAAATCGATCGGGGCGGACATCCAGGTCTCCGGGGTCGTGGGGCGGTGTTCAATGGCCCGCATTATCCATGGCCGTCGCCTCAAGATTGGCAACAGGCCCGCTGCCAAGTTCCGTGCGGATTCAGAATCCGCCTTCGGCGAGCCACTTCTCAATCTGCGACAAACGGTCGGCGCCCCAGAAGGCCTCGCCGTCCACGAAGATGTAGGGCGAACCGAAGACGCCGCGAGCCAACGCCAATTCGCTCTCGGCGATCAGGCGGGCCTTGATCTCCGCGCTGCCGAGCACGGCGGACAGCTCGTCCCGGTCCAGGCGCAGGCCGGCGGCGACATTGAGCACCACCGCCAGGTCGGAGATGTTCTGGTCGTCCACGAAGTAGGCGCGGTAGATCGCCAGACCGAACTGCCGGGCCAACGCCGGATCCCGGTCGTTGATCCACAGGAAGGCACGGGCGGCATGCTGGGTCGGCAGCGGAAAGCTGCTCGGCTGGCGGTAGGGCAGGCCGAAGTAGCGCGCCGAACGCAGAATGTCGTGCAGCGAATAGGCGCCCTTCAGCGGGATGCTGGGCAGCGGCCCGAGGCCGGTGACCTTGAAGGTGGCGCCGAGCAGGAAGGGATGCCACAACACACTGCGCCCATAGCGGGCGGCCAACTCGTCGATCTTCTCGGCAGCGAAGTAACCGTATGGAGAGGAGAAGTCGAAATAGAAATCCAGCGGGGCGGCGGAACGTTGTGGGGTATTCACGACGAAGTTCTCCTGTTCAGGCGGCCTTCGGCCACAGGATCATCTGCGTGCAGCGGAACAAGGCCAAGCGCCGGTCGCTGTCGCCGCTGCGCACTTCGGCATCCCACACGTGGGTGTTGCGACCGAGATGCACGGCCGTCGCATCGCACAGCAGCACGCCGTCGGTCTGGGTGCCCAGGAAATTGCTCTTCAGTTCGATGGTGGTGAAGCTCTGCGCGCCGTCGGGCAGGTGGGCGACGGTGGCGTAGCCGGCCGAGGTATCGGCCAGCGCGATGATCGTCGCCGCGTGCAGAAAACCATTGGGCGCCAGCATCTCCGGACGGATCAACAACCGCGAGGACAGCTTGCCGGGCTCCAGCGCCACGGCCTCGAAGCCGAACCAGCCCGGCAGATGGCCGGCACCGCGGGCGTTGAGGGATTCCAGACTGATGCCTTCGCGCAAGCGCATTTCGGCCATGCGTATTCTCCTCCGGTATTGGCCGGCTGTCCCGGCGCCTTGTCGTTCAGTTCATGGTGGTAATGCTGCCGGCGCGGCGCGGTGAATGCGCCGGCAGTCGGCGTGGGTAAGGCTCAGCCGTCCAGCGCCTCCAGGGCAGCCAGGTAGCGCGGCGTGAGATCTTCCGGCCGGCCGACATTGATGCCCAGGTCACGGATCAGGCCGTCCTTCAGCCCGTAGGCCCAGCCATGCACGGTGAGGCGCTGACCACGGCGCCAGGCATCCTGCACGACGATAGTCTGGCAAACGTTGACCACCTGCTCCAGCGCGTTGAGTTCGCACAGGCGATCCTGGCGCAGCTCCGGCGGCAAGGCATCGACACGCCGGGCGTGCTTCACATGCACGTCCTGCACGTGGCGCAGCCACAGGTCCACCAGGCCGACGCGCTCGCGGCGCAGCGCGGCACCGACGCCGCCGCAGCCGTAGTGGCCGACCACCATGATGTGTTTGACCTTCAGCACCTCGACGGCGAACTGGATCACCGACAGGCAGTTGAGGTCGGTGTGCACCACCACGTTGGCAACGTTGCGATGGACGAAGACCTCGCCCGGCAACAGGCCGATGATCTCGTTGGCCGGCACGCGGGAGTCGGAACAGCCGATCCACAGGTATTCGGGGGCCTGCAGCGTGGACAGCTTTTCGAAGAAACCGGGGTCCACCTGGCGCATGTGCTTGGCCCAGGCCAGGTTGTAGTCGAAGAGATGGAACAGGTTCTCGTTCTTGATCTCGGCTTCGTTCCAGTTCTCGAGGTCGAGAGCGAAGAACATGGAGCCTTCGAGCGGCGCCGGGTAATAGGCCGGCGCTTCCATGAAGCCCAGCTCCCGGTACAGCTTGACGGCAATGCGCATCGCCGGCTGGGTGTCGAGCAGGATCCGGCGGTAACCCAGACTCTTGGCCGCCTTGATGGCCGCCAGCGCCAGCTCACGGCCGACACCGTTGCCGCGGAGCTCGGGCTCCACGTACAGGCGCTTCATCTCGCAGACGCCCTCGGTGAAGGGACGGATACCGACGCAACCGGCGGGCTGGCCATCGAGTTCGGCGAAGAACAGCCGCCCGGCCGGCGTCGAATATGCGCCCGGCAGACTTGCCATCTCATCACCGAAACTCTGGAATGCCAGGTCCACGCCCAACCATCCGGCATAGTTACGGAAAAACTGGCGGACATGTTCGAGTTCGGCGGTGTTATCGGAGCCGAGAACGCGGAGTGTTACTGCCATCGATCTTCTCTTCCTTTGGAAACGGAACAGGCCGATACGATACCCGTCCTCGCCCCCTGTTTCACCCCTGCCGGCGTCGGGAAAGCCTTCCACGACGCCCCCTCTTTCTCGCACAGGAAGGCCTGCATAGCCCGTCTTGCCTGGATCTTGATACAACAAATTACGCTTACGTTAACGTAATTTTCCTGCTAAAAACTCATGATGAGTCGCGCAAACGGGCTGCCAGTTCCGCCCGTGCCGCCGCTGCACCGGCAGGGTTTTCGGCAAGGAGTTCGGTACATTGCTTTTCGAGCATGGCGATTTCCCCCAGCACGGCCTCAATGTCTTCGCGCTGCTGCTCGATGGCCCGGCGCCGATCCGCCAGCACATCGAGAAAACGCTTCAGCTGGGGAGCGGAATTGCGCACGCCGTCGTACATGCCGAGCAGTTCGCCGATCTCGGCCAGCGACAGGCCCAGGCGCTTGCCGCGCAGGATCAGGCGCAGCCGGGTACGGTCGCGACGCACATAGATACGGTTGCGGCCGGCACGAGTCGGCGCCAGCAGGCCTTCATCCTCGTAGAAACGGATTGCCCGCGGGGTTATCCCGAACTCGCGGGCGAGATCGGTGATGGTGTAGGTTTGTTCCTGGCTCATGAGTCGAGTCGGACGCGGCATACGGCGTCAGGGCACGGAATGGCGCGCAGTAGATCAGATTTCACCTGCGCGGGCAACGCGGGCAATTCCCAATAAACATTACAAGACCCAACTAGGAGAAAAGCATATGAGCGAGACGCTGGAATATCCCTTCGACACGCTGCCGGCCGAAGGGGCTACGCTGGAGGTGGCACCCGGAGTGCACTGGATCCGGATGCCGCTGCCCTTCGCCCTCAACCACATCAACCTATGGCTGATCGAGGATGGAGATGGAGTGACGATCGTGGACACCGGTTACGGCCTGGAGGCTACCCAGGAAGCCTGGAAACGCATCCTGGCGGACTTCGGGAAGCCAGTGACGCGGATCATCGTGACCCATTTCCACCCCGACCACCTGGGCCTCGCCCAGTGGCTGTCGGACCGGACCAGCGCCGGCATCACCATGACCCACGGCGAATACCTCAGCGGCCACGCGGTGTGGCACCAGCTAGGCGGCTACGGCACCGTGCCGATGGTGGCCCAGTTCCGCCGCAACGGCCTCGACGAGGAACGCTGTCAGGCACTCGCCGAGCGTGGCAACGCCTATGAACGCGGCGTACCGTCGCTGCCGTCCCACTACGAGCGCGTGGTGGACGGCGAGCGCCTGCATATCGGCGGCCGCGACTGGGAGGTCATCGTCGGCTACGGCCATTCGCCGGAGCACATGTCCCTGCACTGCGCGGAGGCCGGCATCCTCATTTCCGGCGACATGCTGCTGCCGCGGATCTCCACCAACGTCAGCGTTTTCGCGGTCACGCCGGACGACGATCCCCTCGGCCGCTTCCTCGATTCGATCCGCAAGTTCAAGCGATTGCCGGTAACAACGCTCGTGCTACCATCACACGGGAGTCCTTTCCGCAATATCGGTTTGCGTGTGGATCAGCTCGTCGAGCACCACGACGCCCGCTGTGCGGAACTGCTCGATGCCTGTGACGTACCGCGCTGCGCGGGGGAATTGCTGACAACGCTGTTCCCGCGCCCGCTCGACACGCATCAGGTCATGTTTGCCATGGGGGAAGCCATCGCCCACCTGAACCATCTCGAGCGCAAAAGGGAGGTGTGCCGGTCGGTGGATAGCGATGGGATAGTCCGTTTCGTCAAAAGCCAATAACCAGGAGAGCCCACGAATGGCTGCGCCAGAAAAAGAAACCGTCAAGTCCGAACTGCCGGACCCTAAAGAAGTCGCCAAGACCTACGCCGAAGTCGCGCAGCGGGCCTCCAAACTGCTCGCCGACCATATCCAGAAGCAGGTCAAGAAGGGCCTCACCACGCCGTCCGACGAATTGGGCATCGCCCAGGCCTTCATGGACATGATGGGCAAGCTGCTCGCCAACCCGTACCGGCTGGCCCAGGCCCAGATGAACCTCGTCTGGGACTACTTCTCCCTGTGGCAGCACTCCGTCATGCGCTTCAGCGGCATGGGCGGCAGTCCCGTGGTCTCGCCGGCCAAGGACGACAAGCGCTTCAAGGACGAGGAATGGCAGGAGCATTTCCTGTTCGACTTCATGAAGCAGTCCTACCTGATCGCCGCCCGTCACATCCATGACACGGTCAGCAGCGTGGACGGCCTCGACGACCAGAGCCAGAAGAAGGTCAACTTCTACACCCGTCAGTACATCGACGCCCTGTCCCCGTCCAACTTCGCGCTGACCAATCCGGAAGTCTTCCGCGAAACCGTCAAGAGCCACGGCCAGAACCTCATCAAGGGTCTGAACAACCTGCTGCGCGACGTCGAGGACGGCGATGGCAACCTGCGCGTCAAGATGACCGACACCACGGCCTTCGAGCTGGGCAAGAACGTCGCCACCACGCCGGGCAAGGTCGTCTTCCAGAACGACATGATGCAGCTGCTGCAGTACACGCCGAGCACCCCCGAGGTCTCCAAGCGTCCGCTGATGATCGTGCCGCCGTGGATCAACAAGTTCTACATCCTCGACCTGCGCGAGAAAAACTCCTACATCAAGTGGTGCGTGGACCAGGGCCACACCGTGTTCGTGATTTCCTGGGTCAACCCGGACGAACGCCTGGCCGAGAAGAGCTTCGACTCCTACCTGCTGGAAGGCACGCTGGCCGCGGTGGATGCCATCGTCGAACAGACCGGCGCCAAGGAAATCAACGCTGCCGGCTACTGCCTGGGCGGCACCCTGCTCGCCACCACGCTGGCCTACATGGCCGGCAAGCGTGACAAGCGGATCGCCTCCGGCACCTTCTTCACGACCATGACCGACTTTGCCGATCCGGGCGAGCTGGGCGTGTTCATCGACGAAGGCCAGGTCTCCAGCCTCGAGAAGAAGATGTTCGAGCGCGGCTACCTGGAGGGCTCGGAGATGGCCGGCACCTTCAACATGCTGCGTGCCAACGACCTCATCTGGTCCTTCGTGGTCAACAACTACCTGATGGGCAAGGATCCCTTCCCCTTCGATCTCCTGTACTGGAACTCCGATTCCACGCGCATGCCGGCGAAGATGCACAGCTTCTACCTGCGCAACATGTACATGAAGAACCTGCTGAAGGAAGCGGGCGGCATCGAAGTCGGCGGCGTGCCCATCGACCTCGGCAAGATCAAGGTCCCGACCTACTTCATCTCCACCATCGAAGACCACATCGCCCCGTGGAAGAGCACCTACTCCGGTGCGCGCAACTTCGGCGGCCCCGTGCGCTTCGTGCTGGGCGGCTCCGGCCACATCGCCGGCATCGTCAATCCGCCGGCGGCCAACAAGTACGGTTTCTGGACCAACGCCAGTGCCAAGCTGCCGGACACCGCCGACGAGTTCTTCACCGGCGCCGAGCAGCAACCGGGCTCCTGGTGGACCGACTGGCAAGCCTGGCTGCTCGGCCAGGACGCCAGCAAGGTACCGGCCCGCGACCCCGTCAAGGGCAACCTCAAGGTGCTGGAAGACGCGCCGGGCTCCTACGTCAAGACCCGCCTGGACGCCGCTAAGAAGGCTGCCTGAACGGACACGTAGCACCGTAACGAGCGGAAAAGGGGGCTTCGGCCCCCTTTCTGTTTTCTCCTGAGTTCTTTAGCCTCCGAATTCCCCTGCCGTGGCCACCCATCCCCTCGAAGCCCCCTTGCCCCACGGCCTCCCGGTCGTCCTCGACACCAACGTGGTGCTGTCCCTTTGGATGTTCGAAGATCCCAGCCTGGCCTACCTGCGGGCAGCCGTCGAGAGTGGTGCACTGCGCCCCGTCAGCCGCGAGGATTGCCTCGACGAACTGACCCGCGTACTGGCTTATTCCCAATTCAAGCAGACACCGGAACGCCAGGCGGAGATCGCCGCCACCTACCGGGCCCTCTGCCAGCTGGTCGAGCCAACCGATCCGCCGGCCTGCGAGCTGCCCAAGTGCCTCGACCGGGACGACCAGAAATTCCTCGAAGTCGCCCGCGACAGCGGCGCCCGGGCCCTGCTGTCCCGCGACAAGCTGGTCCTCAAGCTCGGCCGCCGCCCGGTGATCGCCGCCCGCTTCGCGATCATCCCCCCGGAACGCCTGCAGGCGCTGCTGCCCGATGACGGCGGCGCGCCACAAAAAATTAACCCGGCATGACACCGGATGCCATGTCACAGGACTAGACTGGCTCTACACCTCTTCACTCCGGAGTAAGGCCATGGCTCTCGACAACGGTTTCGACCTCAGCGGACTCGTCACCACCTATCTGATTCCCTTCGGCTGGAAGCTTGCCGGCGCGATTGCCCTGTGGGTCATCGGCGGCTGGCTGATCAACACCATCAGCAACCTGTCGAGCCGCGGCATGACCCGCCAGAAGGTCGAGCCAACCCTGGTGCGCTACGTGGGCGCCACCTTGCGGGTCATCATGCGGATCGTGCTGGTGATCGTCATCCTGTCCGTCTTCGGCATCGAGACGACCAGCTTCGCGGCGCTGATCGCCGCCGCCGGCGTGGCCATCGGGGTGGCCTGGAGCGGCCTGCTGTCCAATTTCGCGGCCGGTGCCTTCCTGATCATCCTGCGCCCATTCAAGGTCGGCGACTTCATCAGCGGCGCCGGCATCACCGGCACGGTGAAGGAGATCGGCCTGTTCGCCACCACCATCGACCAGCCCGACGACGTGCGCACCACCGTCGGCAACAACAAGCTGTTCTCCGACAACATAGTGAACTACACCGCCAACCCGTCCCGCCGTGTCGAACTGTTCGCCCAGCTGGCCCACAGCGTCGCGCCGCAGCAGGCGATGGAGCTGATCCGCAACCGCGTCGCGCAGATCCCCAACGTGCTCGCCACCCCGGCACCGGACGTGGAAATCCTCGAATTCAACGCCGCCGGCACGCGTCTCGTGGTGCGCCCCCATTGCCACAACGACCATTACTGGCAGGTGTACTTCGACACCAACAAGATGCTGGCCGAGATCGGCAGTGCCAACGGCTGGCCTGTGCCCGCGCCACACCAGGTGCTGCGCCAGCAGGTCTGACACACGGCCGTCGTCAGGCGGCCAGCTCCCGCCGCAGCGCGGCCAGGTAGCGTAGCCCGGCGGCGGCGCGGCTGCCATACCAGGACGTCATTTCCCCGTCGATCAGCCGGGCCGGCCGACGAGCCAGTCCGGCCACCTCGTCCATGTGCCGGTCGCCAAACCGATAGGGCTCCGACGACAGGAACACCCGGCTCACGTCCGCCAGCCACGGCGCATCCCAGTCGAAGGCCGGATAACGCACACCGTCTCCGAGTGCCGGCCAGCAGTCCCAGCCGACCAATGCCAGGCTCGCCGCGATGTAGGTGTCAGGCGCCACCGTCATCCACGGCTCGCGCCAAATCAGGTACAGGATTTTCTCCCGCGGCAGCTCACGGCCGGCCGCTTGCGCCAGTGCGATCGCCTCCACCAGCCCGGCGGCGAGCTCAGCAGCCCGCGCCTCACAGCCGAACACCGCACCGAACAGGCGGTACAGCGGCAGGTTGTCCTCGGGCCGGCACGGATGCGTGACGATCACATTGGGCACGAAACGGGCGATCTCCTCCACGCAGTCCTTGCGGTTCTCGTCGATATTGACGATCACGTGGGTCGGCGCCAGTTCCCGCAGGCGGGCGAGGTTCACGTCCTTCGTCCCACCGACTTTAGGGATGCTCTTCAGGGTCGCCCACGGATGGACGCAAAACCCGGTACGCCCAACCAATTGGTCAGCCAGCCCCAGCTCGCACACCAGCTCGGTCAGCGACGGCACCAGCGACACGATGCGGGCCAGCCCCTCCCACGGACGGTGGCGCTGCCCGGCCGCATCCACCAGGAAATCGACATCATTCTCGTTCATCATCCGTCTAGTATCTCAAGACCCGTATCCTTGTTGGAAGCCGGCGCAAGTCGCGGTAATCTCGGGCGCTAAGCTGCAGCCGCACCATATAACGGAGAAAATCATGAAAGTCGGCGTCCCAAGGGAAACCAAGAACCACGAATACCGCGTCGGCCTGACCCCCGCGTCGGTCCGCGAACTCGTCGCCCACGGCCACGAGGTCTTCGTCGAGTCAGGAGCCGGCCACGGCATCGGCGCCAGCGACAACGACTACGAGCGGGCCGGAGCCAAAGTCACCCTGAGTGCCGACGACGTCTTCGGGGAAGCCACGCTGATCATCAAGGTCAAGGAACCGCTGGCCGAGGAGCGCACCCGCCTCAAGCCCCATCACGTGATCTTCACCTACCTGCACCTGGCGCCGGACCCCGGCCAGGCCGAAGACCTGATCGCCAGCGGCGCCACCGCCATCGCCTACGAGACCGTCACCACCCCCGGCGGCGGCCTGCCGCTGCTCGCACCGATGTCGGAGGTTGCCGGCCGCATGAGCATCCAGGCCGGCGCGGCTGCCCTCGAAAAATCCCACGGCGGCCGTGGCGTGCTGCTCGGCGGCGTGCCGGGCGTCGAGCCGGGCCGCGTGGTCATCCTCGGCGGCGGCACGGTGGGCAACAACGCCGCGCATACAGCGGTCGGCATCGGCGCCGACGTGACCATCCTCGACAAGTCCCTGCCGGTGCTGCGCCACCTGGACGAAGTCTATGGCGGCCGCGTCAAGACGCTCTACGCTACCCGCGACGCCATCGAGCGCCAGGTCCTGCAGGCCGACCTGGTGATCGGTGCCGTACTGATCCCCGGCGCCACCGCCCCCAAGCTGGTCACCCGCACGATGCTCGCCGCGATGAAACCCGGCGCGGTCATCGTGGACGTGGCCATCGATCAGGGCGGCTGTTTCGAGACCTCCCGGCCGACCACCCACGCCGACCCCACCTACCTGGTGGACGGCATCGTCCACTATTGCGTGTCCAACATGCCCGGCGCCGTGGCCCGCACCGCCACCTACGCGCTCAACGCAGCCACGCTGCCCTTCGTGCTGGCCATCGCCGACAAGGGCTGGAAGGAAGCCCTCAAGGACGACGCCGGCCTGCGCGCCGGCCTCAACATCTGCGCCGGCAACGTGACCCACCCGCAGGTCGCCGAAGCCCTCGGCAAGAAGTACCTGCCGGCCATCACCCAGCTGGCCTGACCGCCCTCGCTCCGTCACGTCATTCGGCCGCATGCCGTGACGGAGCACCGTTGACACGGGCTGCAAAAGAGCGAATTATCTGCCTATGCAGTAATTGCCTTGACTGTAAATGCCCGATACAAAGAACACCCCTCCGCCTTACACCGTCGAGAACTACCAACAGGAAGAGAGCGTCGGCTTCCTGCTGCACCAAGCCAAACTGCGCCTCATGCAGACTCTCGATGAGCGCGTCGGCGATCTGGACATCACCACCGCCCAATGGACGGTGCTCAAACAGATCGCCCTGCGCAATGGTGAAACCGCGAGCACGCTGTGCAAATGCAGCGGCTGCGACACCGGCTCGATGACGCGCATGCTCGACCGCCTGGAAGAAAAAGGCCTGATCCGCCGGGAACGCAGCACCACCGACCGGCGGGTCGTGCTTCTGCATGTGACGGACACCGGCAAGGCCCTGCTCCCGCTGATCGTGCCGCGGGTCGTCGATGTCCTCAATCAGGCGCTGACGGACTTCACACCCGAGGAGGTCGCACTGACCAAGCAGTTGATCGGCCGCATCGTCGCCAACCTGGACAAACTCAATAGCTGAAGCTGGAACGATCGTGGGGCAGGCGGCGGAGCACGCCGCTTTTTTTGAAACGAATACCTGCCTTGGCAGATACAGCACAGACAGTTTCAGCCCAATACAGGGAATTCATATGAAACGACATCTCACCCTTCTGCTCCCGCTGCTCAGCCTGCTGGCCGCCTGCACCAGCCCCGGTGGACTGGCCCCCCGCGCCGAAGCCCTGCGCACGGAACGACTCGCCGGCAGCCGCAGCCTGGCCGACGTTCCGGCCGGCGCCTGGCCGACCGACAGCTGGTGGACCGCCTACGGCGACCCACAACTCGACCGCCTGGTTGCCGATGCGCTGCGCGACAGCCCCAGCCTGACCCTCGCCGAGGCCCGCCTCGACCAGGCCCGCGCCATGGCCGGCCTGGCCGCCGCCGCCGATGGCGTGCAGGTCGGCGCCAACGCCGAGGGTGCCCAGCAGCGCCTGTCGGAGAACTACATCTTCCCGCCCGGGCTCGGCGGGCGTTACACCAGCCTCAACCGGGCCGCGCTGGACTTCAGCCTCGACCTGGACTTCTGGGGGCGCAACCGCGCCGCACTGGACGCCGCCGTCGGCCAGGCCCGCGCCGCCGAAGCCGAAACTGCCGGCGCCCGCCTGATCCTGAGCAGCGCGATCACCCGCGCCTACCTGCAGTTCGACCGCCTGCACCAGCTGCGCACCATCGCCGACGCCACCGTCACGCAGCGCGAGAAGCTGCAGGAGCTGGTCCGCCTGCGCCTGAAGGCCGGCCTCGAGAACCAGGCCGACCTGCGCCAGGCCGACGCCGGCATTTCCGCCGCCCGTGCCGAACGCAGCGCCCTCGACGTACAGCTGGCGCTGGTCCGCAACCAGCTGGCCGCCCTCACCGGCCACGGCCCCGACGCCGGCCTCGACCTCACGCCGCCGACCTTGCGTGACGTCGCCGCAACGCTGCCGAGCCAGCTGCCGGCCGACCTCCTCGGCCGCCGGCCCGACGTGAACGCCCAGCGCTGGCGCGTCGAGGCCAGCCGCCGCGAGAGCGACGCCGCCCGCGCCGACTTCTACCCGAACGTCAATCTCAGCGCCTTCGTGGGCCTGCAGTCCATCGGCCTGTCCAATCTCTTCGAAGGCGGCAGCCGCATGCTCGGCATCGGCCCGGCGATCCACCTGCCGGTGTTCGACAGCGGCCGCCTGCGCAGTCGCCTGGCCACACGCAACGCCGAACAGGACGCGGCCATCGCCCAGTACAACGCGACCCTCGTCGATGCCCTGCGCGACGTGGCCGACCAACTCGCCAGCTGGCGCGGTGCCGACATCGAAGGACGCGACCAGCAAGCCGCGCTGACCCGCTACGAGGACGCCTGGCGCCTCACCGAAGTGCGCTACAAGGCTGGCCTCGCCAGCTACACGGCGGTTCTCGCCGCCGAAACCCCCTTGCTCGCCCAGCGCCGCCTCACCGCGGAGCTGCGCACCCGCCGCCTCGACGCCAGCGCCGGTCTCGCCCGCGCGCTGGGCGGCGGCTACCTGCCCACCGACACGTCCCACTGATCCCGCCAAGAAGGAACCGGACCATGACTACCCCCGACAGCACCGCTGCAAACACCACCAACGGCAAGCGCAAGCGCAGCCTCATCACCATCGCCGTCGCCTGCGCACTGGCCGGCGCCGCCTGGGGCGGCTGGTGGATGACCCACGGCCGCTACCTGGAGCACACCGACGATGCCTACGTGGCCGGCAACGTCGTGCAGATCACCCCGCAGGTGGCCGGCACCGTGGTCGCCATCGACGCCGACGACACCCAGCTGGTGAAGGCCGGCCAGCCGCTGGTGCACCTCGACGACGCCGACGCCCGCGTCGCGCTGGAGCAGGCCGAAGCCCAGCTCGGCCAGACCGTGCGGGAAGTGCGCGCGCTGTATGCCGGTGGCGGCGCCCTTGAAGCCGCGGTGAAGCAGAAGGAAGCCGACCTCGCCAAGGCAAAGGACGATCTGAGCCGCCGCCAGCAGGTGGCCGGCACCGGCGCCGTCGCTGCCGAAGAGATCGAACATGCCCGCGCCGCGCTGCGCGCCGCCGAAACCGCGGTGCAGACGGCCCGCGAACAGCTCACCACCAACCGCGTGCAGACCAGCGGCACCCGCGTCGAAAGCCACCCCAACGTATTGCGGGCAGCCGCCAAGGTCGAGGAGACCTACCTGGCCTACGCGCGCAGCGTGGTACCCGCCCCGCTCGGCGGCCTCGTCGCCCGCCGTGCCGTGCAGGTCGGCCAGCGCGTGGCAGCCGGCGCGCCGCTGATGGCCGTCGTGCCGCTGGAGCAGGTGTGGGTGGATGCCAACTTCAAGGAAAGCCAGCTCGGCCGCATGCGCATCGGACAACCGGTGAGCCTGAGCGCCGACGTGTACGGCTCGAAGGTGGAATACCACGGCAAGATCGCCGGCCTGGCTGCCGGCACCGGCGCCGCCTTCGCACTGCTGCCGGCCCAGAACGCCAGCGGCAACTGGATCAAGGTGGTGCAGCGGGTGCCGGTGCGGATCAGCCTCGACCCGCAGGAGCTCGCCGCCCATCCGCTGCGCATCGGCCTGTCGATGCAGGTGGAGGTGGATCTTCACGAAGGCGGCGACGGCCCGCTCGGCATCGCCCCGACCGCGCCGGTTGCCCAGACCGACGTTTTCGCCGACCTGGGCAAGGCCGCCCACGAACGCATCCGCGCGATCATCTCGGCCAACAATGGCGGACAGGCCGCCGACCTGCAACTGCCCGAGCTCACGCTGCCGAGCATCCCACCGGCGGCGGCCCTGGCCACTCCGCGCCGCACCCGGGCCTGAGCCATGAGCGCCGCCCCTGCTCCGCTGCCGCCCCTCGAACCGGGGGCGCGCCGGCTGGCCACCGTGGCCCTGTCGCTGGCGACCTTCATGAACGTGCTGGACACCACCATCGCCAACGTGTCCCTGCCCAACATCGCCGGCGACCTGGGTGTCAGCCCGACCCAGGGCACCTGGGTCATCACCTCATTCGGCGTCGCCAACGCCATCGCCGTGCCGCTGACCGGCTGGCTCAGCCAGCGCGTCGGCCAGGTACGCCTGTTCGTCGCCTCGGTGGTGCTGTTCGTGCTCGCCTCGCTGCTGTGCGGCCTGGCCGGCAGCCTGGAGATGCTGATCGCCGCGCGGGTGCTGCAGGGCGCCGTCGCCGGGCCGATGATCCCGCTGTCCCAGGCCCTGCTGCTGCAGGCCTACCCGCGGGAAAAGTCCGGCATGGCGCTGGCGATGTGGTCGATGACGACCCTCGTCGCGCCGGTGATGGGCCCCATCCTCGGCGGCTGGCTGTCGGACAACCTGTCCTGGCCGTGGATCTTCTACATCAACGTGCCAGTCGGCATCGGCGCGGCCTGGATGAGCTGGCAGTTGCTGAAACACCGCGAGACGCCGACCCGCAAGCTCCCCATCGACAAGGTCGGGCTGGCGCTGCTGGTGATCTGGGTCGGTGCACTGCAGATCATGCTCGACAAGGGCAAGGAGCTGGACTGGTTCGAATCCGGCGAGATCATCGCGCTGGCGGCGGTCACGGTGGTGGGCTTCGCGCTGTTCGTCGTCTGGGAGCTGACCGAGGAGCACCCGGTGGTGGACCTGAGCCTGTTCGCCCGCCCCAACTTCCTGTTCGGCGTCATCGCGCTGGCCACCGCCTACGGGGTGTTCTTCGGCAACGTGGTGGTACTGCCCCTGTGGCTGCAGCAATACATGGGCTATACGGCTACCTGGGCCGGACTGGTGACGGCACCGATCGGCATCCTGGCGCTGCTACTGTCGCCGGCGGTCGGCAAGATCCTTCCGCGCACCGACCCGCGCCGGCTGGCCACCGTGGCCTTCCTGGTGTTCGCGCTGGTGTCCTTCATGCGTTCGGGCTTCTCCACCGACATTGCACCGGGCAGCATCGTGGTGCCGCAGCTGATCCAGGGCATCGCGATGGCCTGCTTCTTCATCCCGCTGGTCTCCATCACCCTGTCGGGCCTGCCGATGGAGCGAGTGCCGTCGGCGTCGGGGGTGTCGAACTTCGTGCGGATCACCTGCGGGGCCTTCGGTGCGTCGCTGATGACCACCCTGTGGGAGCGCCGCGCGGCGCTGCATCATGAGCAGCTGGCGGCCCACGTCAGCGCCTACAACCCGGTCGCCAGCGAGACCCTCGGCCAGCTGCAGGCCCAGGGGTTCGATCTGGCCCGCGGCCTCGGCGTACTGGAACGGCAGGTCAATGTGCAGGCCTTCTCACTGGCCGCCAACGACGTGTTCTGGGCATCGGGCTGCCTGTTCCTGCTGCTCCTCATCAGCGTGTGGCTGACCCGTCCGGGCCACAGTCGTCCGGCCGCAGCCAGCGGCGACGCGGCGCATTGACCCCGCGGCGACCGACGCAGGCTACAGCGGCAAACCCCGCGGCTTGCGCCCGGCCCGCGCGAACAGGCGGTCGAACAGTGGATTGGGCAGGAGGCGCAGCAGCTTGGCCACCACGCCCATCTGCCACGGGATGACGGTGTAACCGACGCCCGCCTCGATGGCCCGCGCAAAGCGCCGCGCGGCCTCGTCGGCGGGCAGCAGGAAGGGCATCGGATACGGGTTGATGGCGGTCATCGGCGTGTCGATATAGCCGGGCGCAATGGTCACCACCTTCACGCCGCTGCCATGCAGCTCGACACGCAAGCTCTCGAGATAGGCGATCGCCGCCGCCTTCGACGCACTGTAGGCTCCCGCGCCGGGCAGGCCGCGGATACCGGCCACCGACGCGATGCCGACCAGGCGGCCGCGACCACAGCCGCGTAAGGGTGCAACGAAGGGCTGAAAGCTGGCGACGATGCCGAGCACATTGGTCCGCAGCACGCGCTCGAAGGCCGCCAGATCGTCGGCCTCCTCGGTCAGCGTACCCACCGACACGCCGGCGTTGGCGATGACCACGTCGGGCACGCCGAAGCGGGCCATGAAGTCCGTAGCGGCATCCGCAAGCGCGCCCGGTTCCGCCACGTCGACGCAATACACCGCATGCTCACCGGGCAGGCTGGCAGCCAGCCCGGTCAGCGCATCGCGACGCCGCCCGACCAGGCCCAGGCTAGCCCCGGCAGCGGCGTAATGGCGTGCCAGCGCGGCGCCGATGCCGCTCGAGGCGCCGGTGATGAAGACGCGGAGAGCCACGGAAGAAGGAAACAGGAAAGAAAGAAGGCTGAGGCCGCGGCACGATCGCACCGCGGCCCGGATGGAAGACGCTTACTTGCGGCCCTGTTCGCCGCGGGCGCGGGCGATCAGCTGGTCGGCCACCTTCAGGGATGCCTCATGGGAACCGGCGATGGAGGCGGAGGTGAAGTACTTGCCGTCGATCGCGAGGGTCGGCACGCCCTGGATCTTGTAGTCACGGCCGAGCTTCTCGACACGCTGCAGGCTAACCTGGACCCCGAAGGAGCGGTAGGCGTCGAGGAACTTCTTGCTGTCGACACCCTTCTTGACCGCCCATTCCTGCGCGCCAGCCTCGGTGTGCAGCGGCTGCTTGTCGGTCTGCACCGCCTCGAAAACCTGCCCGTGCAGGCGGGCCAGGTCACCGGTGGCCGCCAGCGTGAGATGCAGGCGGGCCAGACCGGTCAGCTGGGGATTGCCCCAGGTCACCGGCACGCGGTGGAAGTAAACATCCGCGGGCAGCTTCTTGACCCATTGCTCCAGCAGCGGATCGAAGGCGCGGCAGTGGGGGCAGCCGTAATGGAAGAACTCGATCACCTCAACCTTGCCCTTGGTCTCGGTCGGCTGCGGCGGCGAAACCAGTTCAAAGCCGCTGCCGCTCTGGGCCAGGACGGGCCGCCCGACGAGGCCGACGGCCACTGCGGCGGAAAGCTGTTTGAGGACATCACGACGCTGCATTACGGTTTCTCCTTGAAGCGGCAAAGCTCTCATTGAGCAGTACCGGCCGGCTTTGGTTCCTTGGGTTTGATCCGGACGATGGCGGCGTTGATGCCGCCAGTCGCCAACTGCTGGCGTGCCTTGTTCATTTCATCGGCGCCGAGGTAAGGGCCGGTCCGGACGCGGTGCACGGTGCCCTTGTCGGGCACATCCACCTTCTGCACGCTGGCCTCCACTCCCATCAACGCAAGACGCGCCTTCAGGTTGTCAGCCTCGGAGGGATCCTCGAAGGAGCCCGCCTGCAGGTAGTACTTTTCGGGCGTCAGCGGCTTGTCGAGCAGCGCCGCTTCGGCCTTGGCATGCTCGGCGTCGGCCTTGGCCTTGTCACTCTTCTGCGTCTCGTCCGGCTTGGTCGCGACAGGCTTGTCGGTCTTGGCCGTCTTCTCGCTCTTCTCGGGCTTGGCCGGCTTGATATCCTCGGTGGTTTCCTCGGGCTTGCCGGGTGCCGGCAGTGCATCAGTGCCCTTGGGCAGCACGTTGTAGAAGTCGAAGCGCGGCTTCTCCACCGGCTTGTCGCCGGCCTTGCCGGGCAGCGCAATGGGCTCGCTGCTCTGCGGCTTGGGCGGCGGCGGTACCACCACCGGCTTCTCCTCCTGCTTCGACTTCTGGAACGGCGACGCCGAAGTGAAGTACAGCGCGATCCCCGCCGCGACCAATGCGCCGAGAATCAGCCCAACGAAGATGCCGACCAGGGTGCTGCCCCGGCTGCCCGATTTAGGTTTGTTGGTCTGCAGACGGGGTTTCAGATCACGGCTCATGAACGACGGGTCCGGCAATTACATGGATTCGGGGGCTGAGACACCAAGCAGACGCAGGCCGTTGCGGATAACCTGGCGCACCGCCGCGGCCAAGGCCAGACGGGCCAGCTTGAGGCCTTCGTCGTCCACCAGCATGCGCTCGGCGTTGTAGTAGCTGTGGAACTCGCCGGCCAGGTCTTTCAGGTAGAAGGCGATCTGGTGCGGGGCGTAATCGGCGGCCGCACTGCGGACAATCTCGGGGAAGGCGGTCAGGCGTGCGCACAGGGCCAGCTCGCGCTCGTTATCGAGGCGGGCGAGGTCGGCCTCGAGCAGGTCGGCCGGCGTGCCGTTCCACTGGTTGAGCACCGAGCACTGGCGAGCATGGGCGTACTGGATGTAATACACCGGGTTCTCGTTGCTTTGACTCTTGGCCAGGTCGAGATCGAAGTCCAGGTGCTGATCGGCCTTGCGCAGCACGTAGAAGAAGCGGCAGGCGTCGTTGCCGACCTCCTTGCGCAACTCGCGCAGCGTGACGAACTCCCCGGAGCGGGTAAACATCGCCGCCTTCTGGCCGTCGCGGTACAACACCGCGAACTGCACCAGCGCCACGTCGAGCTTCTCGGGCGGCAGGCCGAGGGCCTGCAGGGCGCCCTTCACGCGCGGGATGTAGCCGTGGTGGTCGGCACCCCAGATGTCGATGATGCGGTCGAAACCGCGCTCGTACTTGTTGGCGTGGTAGGCGATGTCGGAGGCGAAGTAAGTGTACAGGCCGTTCTCACGCTGCACGACACGGTCCTTCTCGTCACCGAAGGCGGTGGAGCGGAACCACTTGGCACCGTCCTGCTCGTACAGGTGGCCGCCGGCCTCCAGCGCGGTGACGGCCTTCTCGACCAGGCCGGTGTCGAACAGGGAGCGTTCGGAGAACCATTTGTCGAAGGTCACGCCGAACTCGCCCAGATCCTCGCGGCCATCGCCGAGCTGTTCGGTGAGTGCAAAACCATGCACCCACGCATAGTCGGAGCCGAGCAGGTTCTTGGCGTTGGCGATCAGCGCATCCAGGTGGCCTTCCTTGTCGGCCTCGACGGACGGCGCACCGGCCAGCACGTCGGCGGCGGACACCTTGGCGAAGCGGTCGGCGTGGGATTCCTTGATCTGCGCCGCCATGTCCTTCACGTAGTCGCCCTGGTAAGCGTTGGGCGGGAAGGCAATCGCGATGCCGAACAGATCGAGGTAGCGCAGCCAGGTGGACAGCGCCAGGATGTCCATCTGCCGGCCGGCGTCGTTGATGTAGTACTCGCGGGTGACTTCGAAACCGGCGAAGTCGAGCACGTCGGACAGGGATGCGCCGTAGGCCGCACCGCGGCCATGGCCCACGTGCAGCGGGCCGGTGGGATTGGCGGAGACGAACTCCACCTGCACCTTGACGCCGCTCTTGTCGCCGCGGCCGAAGGCCTCGCCGCGCTCGAGCACGTTGCGCACGACGGCGGTCTTGGCATCGGAGACCAGCGTGAAGTTGATGAAGCCGGCGCCGGCCACTTCAGCCTTGGCGATCAGATCGGACTTGGGCAATTCGGCCAGCAGCAGGTTGGCCAGTTCGCGCGGATTGCGCTTCAGCGGCTTGGCCAGCTGCAGCGCCAGGTTGCTTGCAAAATCACCGTGGCCGGCCTGCTTGGGACGTTCCAGGTTGATGGGGGTTTCGGCCTGTTCGGGGGCGACGCTCAACAAGGCGGCGCGCAGGAGGTCGGCAAGCTGGGTTTTGGAATCGGCGCTCATGGCAAACACTGCGACTAAAAGCACAGGATTATATCCAAGCAGGCGTTACCACGGCGGGACGCCGGTGCGGCGGCGGTAACAAAGTGCGACCAGCATGGCAAAAAAGATGTCCTTGCCCTATCTTTGCACCCTGTGTGTGCTGCCGGAACCGACCGTGAGCCTCTTCCGACCGACCCTTCTCCTCCCCAGCCTGCTGGCCGCTGCGGGTGCCCACGCCGAGCCCGCTACGCTGCACTGGCCGGTGCCGATGCCGATGCCGGCCGGCGCAGGCTGGCGCATCGTCGATCTGCGTGAAGGCCAGGGCATCCGCCACGAGGAATACCTGCCCCGCGGCCAGGGCCTGGAAGACTACCGCGACCGCATCCTGGTGCAACGCTTCGCCGCCCAGGACATGGGCCCCGACGCCTACCTCGCCACCATCGCCGCCGGACTGGCCCGGCATTGTGCCGGCTTCACCACCAGCGGGATGGTCAGCAGTGTCCGTGACGGCCTGCCCAGTGCCACCCGCACGGCCTATTGCAGCAACTTCCAGAACCGCCCCTACGGCTATGTCATCACCCAGAAGGCGATCCGCGACGGCGACCACCTGTTCGTCGTCGAGCGGGAATGGCGCGTACCGACTTTCTCGATCGACGACACCGGCATGGCCAGCCTGAGCTTCGGCAGCCCGGACGAGGACAAGGCGCTGAAGCGGGAGATCCATACGGCAACCCGCTGGCTGCTGGAGCAGGTGCAGCCGGGCCGCAGTGCCGCCGCACCGGTTGCGACGCCCCCACCGCCGCCAACAGTACCGACGCGCCCTGCCAAGCGGCGCTGACGAGGAGCCTTGGCGGCTTTCGTCGCCCAGCCTTTCCGGGCACAATCCGCGTTTTCCTTTTCTACTGCCGCCGTGCGTCTCTTCCGACTCGTCAAGATCGTCTCCGTGAGCCTCAAATACGGGCTCGACCAGATGGTCCTCTCCAACGAGCCGACCGGCCGCCTGGCCTGGCTGGCGAAGCTCACCCGCTTCCGCCGGACCTTCGACGAGCCGTCAGGCGCGCGGCTCCGACAGGCCCTCGAATCCCTCGGTCCGATCTTCGTCAAGTTCGGCCAGATGCTGTCCACCCGCCGCGACTTGCTGCCGCCGGCCATCGCCGAAGAACTGGCACGCCTGCAGGACCGGGTGCCGCCCTTCTCCAGCGCGGAAGCCCTCGCCCAGTTGCAGGAAGCCTACGGCAAGCCCGTCGACGAGGTCTTTGCGCGCTTCGAGCGGGAGCCGGTCGCCTCCGCCTCCATCGCCCAGGTGCATTTCGCCGAACTGCCCGACGGCACCGAAGTGGCGGTGAAGATCCTGCGCCCCGGCATCGCCCCGGTGATCGCCCACGACCTGGCCCTGCTCGACGTGGCCGCCACGGTGCTCGAAAAGGTGTGGCCGGAAGGCCGCCGCCTCAAGCCACGGGAAGTGGTCGCCGAGTTCTCCAAGTACCTGCGCGACGAGCTCGACCTGATGCGCGAGGCCGCCAACTGCTCCCAGCTGCGGCGCAACTTCAAGGACTCCGAGCTGCTCGTGGTGCCCGAGGTGCATTGGGACTTCTGCTCCACCAACGTGATGGTGATGGAGCGCATGAAGGGCATCCCGATCTCACAACTCGAGGCCCTCAAGCAGAACGGCATCGACCTCAAGCACCTGTCCCGCGCCGGCGTCGAAATCTTCTTCACGCAGGTGTTCCGCGACGGCTTCTTCCACGCCGACATGCACCCCGGCAACATCTTCGTGGCCACCGACGGCCCGGCCCGCGGGCGCTACATCGCGCTGGACTTCGGCATCATCGGCACCCTCAACGACTCCGACAAGAAGTACCTGGCCACCAACTTCCTGGCCTTCTTCCAGCGGGACTACCGGCGCGTCGCGCTGGCCCACATCGAGGCCGGCTGGGTGCCGTCGCACACCCGCGTGGACGAGTTCGAGGGCGCCATCCGCGCGGTCTGCGAACCGATCTTCGACCGCCCGCTGAAGGACATCTCCTTCGGCAAAACGCTACTGCGCCTGTTCCAGACCGCCCGCCGCTTCGAGATGGAAGTCCAGCCCCAGCTCGTGCTGCTGCAAAAAACCCTGCTCAACATCGAAGGCCTCGGCCGCCAGCTCGACCCCGACCTTGATCTGTGGAAGACCGCCAAGCCCTTCCTCGAACGCTGGATGAACGACCAGATCGGCTGGCGCGCGCTGCTGCGCCACGTCAAGGACGAAGCACCGTCGTGGGCCGCCACGCTGCCGCAGCTGCCGCGCCTGATGCACAAGGCCCTGGCCCAGCCGGTGGCGGAGGACCACCGCGCCGAACTCGCCCGACTCGTCGTCGAAAGCCGCCGCACCCGCTACTGGCTGATCGGCTGCACCGTGCTGTTGACCGCACTGGCCGCCATCGAGGCCTGGCACCTGCTGCATTGAACGGGGGCGCAGGGTGAGGCGGCGCAACTCCGTCACACCCCACACACTGCCGCGGCGGCGCTGCTGAACGAAGCCACCATCACCCGCTCAAACAGGCATGACGGCCATCTCGGCCCAACCGCCTTCGGAGGAAGACCATGCCCGCCCCGCTCGCGCCCGTCCGCCCGGTCAGCATCATCGGAGTCGGATCCTGCCTCGGCGCACCGATCTTCGGCCCTGCCGCCGGCCCACGCATCCTCAAGGACCTCGGCCTCGACGCGCAGTTGCGCAGCCGCGGCATCCCAGCCCGCTGGCAGTCCCTGCACGAACCGAGCGCCCCCAAGCCGCCCCGTGCATCGCTGCCGGAACGGCTTGCCAACGTCAGCGCCCTGCTCCACGACCTGGCCGACGAAGTCGCCGCCCTGTGCACCGACGGCACAGTGCCACTGGTATTGGGCGGCGACCATGCGATCGGCGCCGGCACCTGGCGCGGCGCGGCGCGAGCGCTGGAAGGGCGCGGCAAGCTGGGCCTGATCTGGATCGACGCCCACCTGGACTCCCACACACCGCAGACCAGCCACAGCGGCAACATCCACGGCATGCCGCTGGCCAGCCTGCTCGGCGTCGGCGACGCGAGCATGACCGGGATTCCCGGCCCCCATCTCGACCCGGCCCACGTGACCATCGTCGGCGCACGCTCCTGGGAGACGGAAGAACTGGCCCTGCTCAAGCGCCTCGGCGTGCGCATCTTCTTCATGCCCGAGGTCAAGCGCCGCGGCCTGCCGGCCGTGCTGTGCGAGGCGATGAGCATCGCCCGCGAGGGCACCGCCGGCTTCGGCGTGTCGGTGGACCTCGACTCCGTCGATTGCGCGCTGCTGCCGGCCACCACCTGCCTTGAACCGGGCGGCCTCGATCCGCAGGAGCTCGCCGACAGCCTGCACGGCCTGCGCAGCTGCGCCGATCTGGTCGCACTGGAAATCGTCGAATACGTGCCCGAACGGGACCGGAACGGCAGCGGTGCCGCCTGGGTGCGGGATTTCGCGGCGGCGGCCCTCGGCCCGACCACCACCAACCTGCTGGCCCGCGAGCACACTTTCGGCGCCCACAACTACGCGCCGCTGCCGGTGGTGTTCACCCGCGGCGAAGGGGTCTGGCTGTGGGACGTGGAGGGCCGGCGTTACCTCGACATGATGAGCGCCTACTCGGCGGTCAGCTTCGGTCATAGCCATCCGCGCCTCGTCAAGATCCTCACCGACCAGGCCCAGCGACTGGCGCTGACCTCCCGCGCATATGCCAACGACCGCCTGCCCCTGATGCTGGAGCGCCTGTCGGCGCTGCTCGGCTACGACCAAGCACTGCCGGTGAATACCGGCCTGGAGGCCGTCGAAACCGCCCTCAAGGCGGCCCGCAAGTGGGCCCACAAGATCAAGGGCGTGCCGGAGGGGCAGGCCGAGATCATCGTCTGCGCCGACAATTTCCATGGCCGCTCGACCACCATCATCGGCTTCTCGTCGGAGGCCCAGTACCGGGACGGCTTCGGCCCCTTCGCACCAGGCTTCCGCAGCATTCCCTTTGGTGACGCCGACGCACTCGCCGCAGCCATCACGCCGCACACCGCCGCCTTCCTGTTCGAACCGATACAGGGCGAGGGCGGCATCCACGTGCCGCCGGACGGCTGGCTCGTTCGCTGTGCCGAGATCTGCCGCGCCAACAACGTGCTGCTGATCGCCGACGAGGTGCAGACCGGCCTCGGCCGCACCGGCCGCCTGCTGGCCTGCCAGCACGACGGCGTGCGCCCCGACGGCGTGATCCTCGGCAAGGCCCTCGGCGGCGGCCTGCTGCCCGTATCGGCCTTCCTTGCCGACGAGGCGGTGATGCAGGTATTCCGCCCCGGCGACCATGGCTCCACCTTCGGCGGCAACCCGCTCGGTGCTGCCGTCGCCGCCGAAGCCCTGGCCCTGCTCAGCGAGGAGAAACTGGTCGAACGCGCCGATCGCCTTGGCAGCACCTTCATGGCCCGCCTGCAGGCCATCCGCAACCCGCTGATCCGCGAGGTGCGCGGCCGCGGCCTCTTGATCGGCATGGAGCTGGACATCCGTCGCGTCAATGCCCGCA
Organism: Zoogloea sp. GDB6; assembly: GCF_056724105.1. Classification (NCBI taxonomy): domain Bacteria; kingdom Pseudomonadati; phylum Pseudomonadota; class Betaproteobacteria; order Rhodocyclales; family Zoogloeaceae; genus Zoogloea; species Zoogloea sp. GDB6. The sequence continues at coordinate 4,954,358 of NZ_CM161497.1, forward strand.
CCGCGGCAGAATGGCTGCTGGCCCGCGGCCTGATGACCAAGGACACCCACGACTCCGTGCTGCGCTTCGCCCCACCGCTGGTAATCACCGAAGCCGAGCTGGACTGGGCAGTCGGTGTCATCCAGGATGCGCTCGCCGACCTCGAACAACGCCTTTCCGGAAACAAGCCATGAGCGACAAACTCGACCGCCTCGTCCTCGAAGCCCGCCGCGCCGCCGACAAGCGCGCGGAGGGCTACCGCGAGAAAGCCCTGAAGATCTACCCCTGGGTATGCGGCCGCTGCGCGCGCCAGTTCACCGTCACCAACCTGCGCGAACTGACGGTCCATCACCGCGACCACAACCACGACAACAACCCGCCCGACGGTAGCAACTGGGAGCTGCTGTGCGTGTATTGCCACGACAACGAACACCAGCGCCAACTCGAAGCCACCCAGGGCAACGTAACCGCCAAACAGCCCGGCAAGGCCGCCACCCATTCGCCGTTCGCGGGGCTGGGTGCGCTGCTGAAAAAGGATTGAGCCCGGGCGGAGCACACACCGCCGCAACGGAACTCCGCCAGCCCCCTGTCACGGCCTGCACGCCGGCCTGCCATCGCCGTCTTCACCCCACCCGCCAACGGGCGTAGCATTCGGCCCCTTGTCTTCCCCCCGCGTCACCATGAGCTCCAGCCCTGCCCGCGCCTGCGGCATCGACTTCGGCACTTCCAACTCTACCGTCGGCTGGCTGCGGCCCGGTCTGCCGACCCTGCTGTCCCTTGAAGACGGCAAGGCGACGCTGCCCTCCGCCGTGTTCTTCAATGCCGACGAGGAAACCACCCATTACGGACGGGATGCGCTGGCGGAATACCTGGAGGGCTACGAAGGCCGCCTGATGCGGGCCATCAAGAGCCTGCTGGGCAGCAACCTGATGGACGGCAGCACCGAGGTCGGTGGCCGCGCGCTGCGCTTCCGCGATCTGCTGGCGAGCTTCATCGGAGAGCTGAAGAGCCGCGCCGAGGCTGAGGCCGGGCGCAGCTTCGAGCAGGCGGTGTTCGGCCGCCCGGTGTACTTCGTGGACGATAACCCGGCCGCCGACCAGCGCGCCCAGGACACCCTGGAGGCGATCGCCCGCCAGGTGGGCTTCAAGGACGTCAGCTTCCAGTTCGAGCCGATCGGCGCGGCGCTGCACTACGAGGCCGGACTCGACCGGGAGGAGCTGGTGCTGATCGCCGACATCGGCGGCGGTACCGCGGACTTCTCGCTGGTACGCCTGTCGCCGGAACGGGCCAAAAGCGTCGACCGCCGCGAGGACCTGCTCGGCAATGCCGGCCTGCACGTTGGCGGCACCGATTTCGATCGGGCGCTGAGCCTGGAATGCGTAATGCCGCTGCTCGGTTACAAGGGACTGATGAAGAGCGGCGCTGAAGTACCGTCGGCGCTGTTCTTCCAGTTGGCCACCTGGCACACCATCAACTTCGCCTACACGCGGCAGGCCTTCGCCGACTTCCAGGCCATCTACCGGGACGCGGCGGCCCGCCAGGAGCTGGACCGCCTGGCCCGCCTGATCGGCCAGCGCGAGGGCCACTGGCTGGCCCTGCAGGTCGAACAGGCCAAGATCGACCTGTCCACCGCCAGCACGGCCCACATGGAGCTGGACCGCCTGGAAGCGGGGCTGGCCCACGAGATCACCCGTGAGGCCTTCACGCTGGCCACCCGCAGCCTGGTGGAACGCGTCGCGGCCACCGTCGGCAAGCTGCTCGACGAAGCCGGCGTGGCCCGCGACCGGGTCGACACACTCTATTTCACCGGCGGTGCCAGCGGCGTGCCTCAACTACGCGAGCGCATCGCCGCCGAGCTGCCCAAGGCCCGCGCGGTGGAGGGTGATCTGTTCGGAAGCATCGGCGCCGGCCTCGCCGTGGAAGCGTCGCGCCGCTACGGTTGACTGCTGGCAGCGCCAGCCACCACGACCCGGTTCCGACCGGCCTGCTTGGCTTGGTAAAGCGCGGCATCCGCCCGCGCCAGTACGGCATCAAGGCTGTCGGCCACGGAAGCATCGGCCAAACCCAGGCTGAGGGTGATGCGGATGGTCGTTCCATCCGCCAGCGCAAAAGAGGTACCGGCGACCTGCTCCCGCAGGCGCTCACCGAAACGAGCGGCTTCATCCAGCGTGGTTTCCGGGAACAACAGCGCGAACTCCTCTCCGCCATAACGGCCAACATGATCGGAACTACGTAGCGCATCCCTCAGGAGCTGTGCGAATGCCTGAAGCACCCGGTCACCCGCCTGGTGGCCGAAGCCATCATTGATGTGTTTGAAAAGGTCGAGATCCACGATCCCGACGGTGATCGGGCGGTTGTAGCGCGATGCACGCGCCCTCTCCTGGTCCGCCACATCACAGAAATGCCGTCGGTTACTGAGTCCTGTGAGCGAATCAGTGGTCGCCAGGCGGAGCAGTTCGCGACGCACCCGTTCGTTTTCTTCGAGCGTCGCATGCAGACGCACGATGGCACCTTCCACGGCACCGATTTCCGTCATGAGCGGAGCGGGAAAGCCGGGCCTGTTCCCGGCGTTGTCCATGGCCGCCAGCGTCTGATCGATCCGCTGCAGCGGCCGGATCAGATGCCGACGTGCGATGAACATGAAGACCAGCAGAAAACCGATCACCAGCACCAGATTGACGATCAGCTTGTAACGAGCCCGCCCCATGGTGTCGACCATGCGCTCGAGTTCGAGGGTGATGCGTTGCCCCCCTTCCACCGACAAATCGTCGGCGAGCAAGCGCAGACGTTCGGACAAAGCGTTCCAGGCCTGACCATCCATCTCGCCACCGCCCGCCTTCACCAGGAAATGCTGGACCTCGTCGGCCAGCCGCGCCGTTCGGACATCTTCCTGCATACCAGGATGGCTGGTCATCATGCTGACCAGAAACAGTGCCTGACGCCGCGCCTCCGGTGTCCGTGCGGCCAGAACCCGTTCTCCCTGCAGGCGCAGGGCCTCCAGATTGCGCCCGAGACGCTGTCGCTCCAGCGTCCATGGCACGGTTTCAGCATGCAACTGCGCCGCCGCTTCAACGACACGCCACTGGTCTGCCGCCAGCCAGACGGCGACACTGATTGTCAGCACGCCACAGAGCAGCCCCAGCCTATTGAAAACCCGCACGGCCGACCAGCGGCCGAGCCGCAACGCAGAGTGCTGGACGGGCTGCGAACCTTCCATCACTGCAGGCGGAACGGGATGTAACGGGTATTGATGCGGTCGAAGCGGCCATCCCGCTTGATCTGATCGATGGCCCTGTTGAGCATGCCGACAAGGGCGTCGTCGCGGGGGGTCACGGACAAACAGACATCCCCGGCCAGCCCAGCACCATGAACCACCGTCGTGACCAACCCGAGCCCCTGCACCCGCCGGTCCTGCTGCAGCGCCAACGCGGTGGGCATTGGCAGCAGCGTTGCAGCAATGCGCCCATCGGCCAGCATACTCACCACCGTATCGTGACTCTCCACCAACAAAGGCTCAGGCCAGCCCTGTGTCTCGGCGTAACGGGCCTGCACACTCCCCTTGACGAGCGCCGCACGCAGCGCACCTGGCGTCACACCGGGTCGTGCAAACCACACGCTGATCGAACGGTAATAAGGCTTCGTCATGGCCACTCGGGCCTTACGGGCTGGCGTCGCCACCAGGCTGACAGCGGCAAAGTCGACGTTGCCCGCTGCCACGTCATCCACCACCTGGTCGAGGGGCATCGGCACAGCCTGGCAACGGACCTTCATCGTGTCGCAGAGGGCCTGCATGATCTCCACGTTGAAGCCGACCAGCGTCCCGGAAGCGTCGGTATACGACATCGGCGGAGAATGATTCAAAACTGCCACCTTCAACACCCGCTCGCCCGCCACCGTACCGTTGCAGGCCAGCAGGAATAGCAGCCCGGCCAACAGACGGCGCACAGCCCCAGAAAACACTACAAAACTCCGAATATTATTAATTCGTCGAATTCTAACCTTGGCAGACCGATGCAGCCCGCTCGACACCACCATATCCCCGAGAAGACTGCAAAAAAAGGGGCCGTCCTGAGACGACCCCGCTCCCTCGACAGGAACCCGCTTTTCGAGCGGATCTCCCTCCCCATCGAACGAAAACCAACTGTGACCGCGCCCGGCTGGGAGAGCCTGGGCGCGGCGGTGAATTGCTTACTCGAACTCGATGATGACTTCGTCCACCGACAGGCTTGCGCCGGCCGAGGCGGAGATCTTCTTGACCTTGCAGTCCTGCTCGGCCTTGAGAATGTTTTCCATCTTCATCGCTTCGATGACCGCCAGCTTCTCGCCGGCCTTCACTTCCTGGCCGACCTGCACGGAAACTTCGCGCAGCAGGCCCGGCATCGGGGACAGCAGGAACTTGGACAGGTCGGGCGGCAGCTTCTCGGGCATCAGCGCCAGCAGTTCGGCGGCACGGGCGCTCATGACCATGAAGTCGGCGCGGGTGCCCCAGTGGAACAGGCTGTACTTGATCTTGTGGCGCTCGACCTGGAGGGTGAATTCCTCGCCGTTGCAGGTGCCGTTGAACAGGGACTCGCCGAGCTTCCAGTCGGACTTGATCTCGTAGCTCTCGCCCTTGTATTCCACGTGGTAGCCGCCGTCGATCGGACGGGCAACGACCGGGTGGTGCTCGTTGCCTTCCTTGTTCAGGCGGATGACCATCCAGTGGTCGTCCACGATGCGCTCGTGGCCTTGCAGCTGGCCGGTGATCGACGCGGAACGGTCGGTGAAGGCGCGGTAGACGTAAGCCGCAACCGAGACCAGCAGGGCCGGATCATCGTGGGGCACCATCGAGGCGTCGAAGCCCGTCGGATAGTGCTTGGGGATGAAGCCGGTGTCGAAGATGCCGGAATGGAAAACCGGATGCTGCATCAGCGCGGCCTGGAACGGAATGTTCGAGGAAATGCCGCGGATCACGAAGCCGTTCAGCGCGTCACGCATGCGGGAAATCGCCTGCTCGCGGGTGGCGCCGTGCACGATCAGCTTGGCGATCATCGAGTCGTAGTACATCGAGATCTCGCCGCCGTCGTAGACGCCGGTATCGACGCGCACCTGGCCCGCCACTTCCTTCGGCGGCTGGAACTTGACCAGGCGGCCGGTGGACGGCAGGAAGCCACGGAACGGATCTTCGGCGTTGATACGGCATTCCATCGCCCAGCCGTTGATCTGCACGTCGGCCTGGGTCAGCGGCAGCTTCTCGCCGTAGGCGACGCGGATCATCTGCTCGACGAGGTCGAGGCCGGTGATCAGCTCGGTAACCGGGTGTTCCACCTGGAGACGGGTGTTCATCTCGAGGAAGTAGAACTCCTTGGTCGCGCCGGACACCACGAATTCGACGGTACCCGCGGATTCGTAGTTCACCGCGCGGGCCAGGGCCACGGCCTGCTCGCCCATGGCCTTGCGCATTTCGGGGTCGACGAAGGGGCTCGGCGCCTCTTCGATGACTTTCTGGTGGCGGCGCTGGATCGAGCAGTCACGCTCGTTCAGATACACGTAGTTGCCGTGGCTGTCGCCGAGCACCTGGATCTCGATGTGGCGCGGCTCGAGCACGTACTTCTCGATGAAGACGCGGTCGTCGCCGAAGGAGTTGCGCGCTTCGTTGACGCAGGAGGAGAAGCCTTCATGGGCTTCGGCGTCGTTGTACGCAACCCGCAGACCCTTGCCGCCGCCGCCGGCGGAGGCCTTGATCATCACCGGGTAGCCGATCTTCTTGGCGATCTCGACAGCTGCATCGGGACCATCGATGGCGTCGTTGTAGCCGGGGATGGTGTTGACCTTGGCTTCGATGGCCAGCTTCTTGGACTCGATCTTGTCCCCCATCTTGGCGATGGAGTAGTGCTTCGGACCGATGAACTTGATGCCTTCTTCTTCCAGGCGACGGGAGAACTCGGCGTTCTCGGACAGGAAGCCGTAGCCGGGGTGCACCGCCTCAGCGCCGGTCTGCTTGCAGGCGGCGATGATCTTGTCGGCGACCAAGTAGGATTCCTTGGAAGCCGCCGGTCCGATGCACACGGCCTCGTCGGCCATATCCACGAACAGGGCGTCCTTGTCGGCCTCGGAATAGACGGCGACGGTCTTGATGCCCATCTTGCGGGCAGTCTTGATGACGCGGCAGGCGATTTCGCCGCGGTTTGCAATCAGGATCTTGGTAAACATGTCTTGGGCGTCCTCGGCGATCACAGCGGAATGTTGCCGTGCTTGCGCCACGGGTTATCGAGCTGCTTGTCCTTCAGCATCGCCAGCGAGCGGGCGATCCGCTTGCGGGTGGCGTGCGGCATGATGACGTCGTCGATGAAGCCGCGGGCACTGGCCACGAACGGGTTGGCGAACTTTTCCTTGTACTCGGCTTCGCGCTCGGCGAGCTTGGCGGGATCGTTCTTCTCTTCGCGGAAAATGATCTCCACCGCGCCCTTCGGGCCCATCACCGCGATTTCGGCGGACGGCCAGGCAAGGTTCACATCGCCACGCAGGTGCTTGGAGGACATCACGTCATACGCGCCGCCGTAGGCCTTGCGGGTGATCACGGTAACCTTCGGCACGGTGCATTCGGCGTAGGCGTAGAGCAGCTTGGCGCCGTGCTTGATGATGCCGCCGTATTCCTGGGCGGTACCCGGCATGAAGCCCGGGACGTCCACGAAGGTGACCACCGGAATATTGAAGGCGTCGCAGAAGCGCACGAAACGCGCGGCCTTGATGGCGCTCTTGATGTCCAGGCAGCCGGCCAGCACCAGCGGCTGGTTGGCGACGATGCCCACCGGGCTGCCGTCGATGCGGCCAAAACCGATGATGATGTTCTTGGCGTAGTCGGGCTGCAGCTCGAAGAAGTCGCTGTCGTCGACCACCTTGACGATCAGCTCCTTCATGTCATACGGCTTGTTGGCGTTGTCCGGCACCAGGGTGTCGAGGGAGTAGTCGTAACGGGCGACCGGATCGTTGGTCGGCGTGACGGGGGGCTGCTCCCGGTTGTTGGCCGGCAGGAAGTTCATGAAGCGGCGCAGCATGGACAGCGCCTCGACATCGTTCTCGAAGGCCAGGTCGGCCACGCCGGACTTGCTGGTGTGGGTGACCGCGCCGCCCAGTTCCTCGGCGGTGACGTCTTCGTGGGTCACAGTCTTCACGACTTCCGGACCGGTCACGAACATGTAGGACGAGTCCTTCACCATGAAGATGAAGTCGGTCATCGACGGGGAGTACACCGCACCACCGGCACAGGGGCCCATGATCATGGAGATCTGGGGCACGACGCCGGAGGCCATCACGTTGCGCTGAAACACGTCGGCATAGCCGCCGAGGGACGCCACGCCTTCCTGGATACGGGCGCCGCCCGAGTCGTTGAGGCCGATCACCGGGGCGCCGACCTTCATGGCCTGGTCCATCACCTTGCAGATCTTCTCGGCATGGGTTTCGGACAGGGAGCCGCCGAACACGGTGAAGTCCTGGGAGAACACGAAGACCAGGCGGCCGTTGATGGTGCCGTAGCCGACGACCACACCGTCACCCGGGGTCTTTTCGGCTTCGTTCATGCCGAAGTCGACGCAACGGTGCTCCTTGAACATATCCCATTCCTCAAAGGAATCCGGGTCGAGCAGCAGCTCGATACGTTCACGGGCCGTCAGCTTGCCCTTCTTGTGCTGGCTGTCGATACGCTTCTGGCCGCCACCGAGGCGGGCCGCTTCGCGCTTCTTTTCCAGCTGGTGGATGATGTCGTGCATTTACAGCCTCCAGTCAAAAATCGGGATGTATTTGTTTCAGCCCAGATAGCCCAGCAGCCGCAGCGCGGCCGCGGAGGGCGTCGTCTGGCCGGCCTCGACGGCCGCTTGCAAACCGGGCAGGTCCTGTTGCACCCGGGCGTGACTTGCGAACCGGGCCCGCAGGCCCTGGTCGATGAGTTCCCACATCCACGCGCGGGCCTGTTGGCACCGGCGGGCCTCGAACTCCCCGCTCCGTTTCATGGCGGAACGGTAATCGTTGATGGTATTCCAGAATTCGGCGATGCCCTGCTTCTGCAATGCAGAAAGCATCAGCACCGGCGGCATCCAGTTGGGCGAAGCATGACGCAGCATGCCCAGTGCGCTCTTGATCTGTCCGCGTGCCACGTTGGCGGCCTGCGGGTTGATGTCGGCCTTGTTGATGACAATCAGGTCAGCGATCTCCATGATCCCCTTCTTGATCGCCTGCAGGTCGTCGCCGGCGTTGGGCAGCTGCAGCAGACAGAAGATGTCGGTCATGCCGGCGACCGCGGTCTCGGATTGGCCGACGCCGACCGTCTCGATGATGATCACGTCGAAACCGGCGGCCTCGCAGACCAGCATCGCCTCGCGGGTCTTCTCGGCGACACCGCCGAGGCTGCCGGCCGACGGGCTCGGGCGGATGAAGGCCTCAGTGCGCTGGGACAGCAGCTCCATGCGGGTCTTGTCGCCGAGGATGGAACCGCCGGTGACGCTGGACGACGGATCCACCGCCAGCACCGCCACCTTGTGGCCCTGCTCGATGAGATACAGGCCGAGGGCTTCGATGAAGGTGGACTTGCCGACCCCGGGCACCCCGGAGATGCCGACGCGCATCGACTTGCCGGTGTGCGGCAGCAGGCCTTCCAGCACGTTGCGGGCGCGCTGCTTGTGGTCCGTGCGCTGGGACTCGATCAGCGTGATCGTCTTGGCCAGCGGGCGCAGCTGGTGCTTGAGGACGCCATCGACCAGGGCCTGGTCGGCAGCATCCCGTTGCGGAAGATCGGCGGGCATGTTCATGGGCTCGATAATGACCTGTGCGCCGGCCATGGCCGGCGCACTTTCGGACTTCGGTCGCGGATCAGGCCTTGCGGGCGGCGCGGATCTGCTTCAGCACTTCACGGGCGGCGGTCGGGATCGGGGTACCCGGTCCGAAGATGCCGGCCGCGCCGGCCTGGTACAGCGCGTCGTAGTCCTGGGCCGGGATCACGCCACCGACGAAGGTGATGATGTCGTCGGCACCCTGCTCCTTGAGGGCCTTGATGACGGCCGGCACGAGGGTCTTGTGGCCGGCAGCGAGGCTGGAACAACCGACGGCATGCACGTCGTTCTCGACTGCGTGACGCGCAGCTTCTTCCGGAGTCTGGAAGAGCGGCCCGATGTCGATGTCGAAGCCCAGGTCGGCGAAGGCGGAGGCCACCACCTTGGCGCCGCGGTCGTGGCCGTCCTGGCCGAGCTTGGCGATCATGATGCGCGGACGGCGGCCTTCCTCGGCGACGAAGGCGTCGATGTCGGCCTTGAGGGCCTGCCAGTCTTCATTGCCTTCGACCACCGAGTTGTAGATGCCGGTGACGGCCTGCGGGTTGGCGCGATAGCGGCCGAAGACCACTTCCAGCGCATCGGAGATTTCACCGACGGTGGCGCGCAGGCGCACGGCCTTGACGGTCAGGTCGAGCAGGTTGCCGTCACCGCTCTTGGCGGCTTCGGTCAGCGCGGCCAGCGCGGCATCGACGGCGGCCTGGTCGCGGGTGGCGCGGATGCGCGCCAGGCGCTCGATCTGGGCTTCACGCACGACGTGGTTGTCGATGTCGAGAATGTCGATCGGGTCTTCCTTGGCCAGCTTGTACTTGTTGACGCCGACGATGACGTCCTTGCCGGAGTCGATGCGGGCCTGCTTCTCGGCGGCGCACTCCTCGACCTTCATCTTGGCCCAGCCGGATTCGACGGCCTTGGTCATGCCGCCCATCGCCTCGATCTCCTCGATCAGGGCCCAGGCCTTGTCGGCCATGTCCTGGGTCAGCTTTTCCATCATGTAGGAGCCGGCCCACGGGTCCACCACGCTGGTGATGTGGGTTTCTTCCTGGATGATGATCTGGGTGTTGCGGGCGATACGCGCCGAGAACTCGGTCGGCAGCGCGATGGCTTCGTCGAGCGCGTTGGTGTGCAGGGACTGGGTGCCGCCGAACACCGCGGCCATCGCCTCGATGGTGGTACGCACGACGTTGTTGTACGGATCCTGCTCGGTGAGCGACCAGCCGGAGGTCTGGCTGTGGGTCCGCAGCATCATGGACTTCTGGCTCTTCGGCTCGAACTGCTTCATGAGGCGCCACCACAGCATGCGCGCGGCACGCATCTTGGCGATCTCGAGGTAGAAGTTCATGCCCACCGCCCAGAAGAAGGACAGGCGGCCGGCAAAGGTGTCCACGTCCATGCCGGACTTGATGCCGGTGCGCACGTACTCGACGCCGTCGGCCAGCGTGAAGGCCAGCTCGATGGCCTGGTTCGCGCCCGCTTCCTGGATGTGGTAGCCCGAGATCGAGATGCTGTTGAACTTGGGCATGTTGGCCGACGTGTACTGGAAGATGTCGGCGATGATCTTCATCGACGGCGTCGGCGGGTAGATATAGGTGTTGCGGACCATGAACTCCTTGAGGATGTCGTTCTGGATGGTCCCGGACAGCTTGTCCTGCGAGACGCCCTGCTCCTCGGCGGCGACGATGTAGCCGGCCAGGATCGGCAGCACGGCGCCGTTCATGGTCATGGAGACAGAGATCTTGTCGAGCGGGATCTCGTTGAAGAGGATCTTCATGTCCTCGACGGAGTCGATCGCCACGCCGGCCTTGCCGACGTCGCCGACCACGCGGGGATTGTCGGAGTCGTAGCCGCGGTGCGTGGCCAGGTCGAAAGCCACCGACACGCCCTGGCCGCCGGCGGCCAGCGCCTTGCGGTAGAAGGCGTTGGAGGCCTCGGCGGTGGAGAAGCCGGCGTACTGGCGAATGGTCCAAGGACGAGCCGCGTACATGGTGGCCTGGGGGCCGCGCAGGAAGGGCTCGAAGCCCGGCAGCGTGTTGGTGTACTTGAGGCCTTCGAGGTCGGCTGCGGTATACAGCGGCTTGACCGTGATGCCTTCCGGCGTCACCCAGTTCAGCTTGGCGACATCGCCTTCAGGAGCCGATTTGGCGGCGGCCTTGTTCCAGGCGGCCAGATCAGGTTGCGGGAAGGTCGGTTCGGTGTTGTGCGCCATGGCTTTTCTACCCTCACGTAGCTGGGCTGTTTACTGCAACCCTTGGTAATTAGTGACGTCAGTACCGGCCGTGACCCCTGGCCACGGCCGGCTGCCGTGTCCCGCGCAGGGAAGTTTTCTCCCTCCCTCTGTTTTGTGGCCCACCAGCCTTTCGGCGGTGGATCCGTACAAGGGTTACATCCTGCGCAGGAACTTGACTTGCTGTCTTGTAGATAATACTTTATCCATAATTATGGATGCAACCACTGCCGACAACGCTCTGACGAAACTTTCGACCGAACCCATGAATGCCGGCCGGATCGCCCCCCTCGCCCTGTACCAGGAAGTCGCGGAACGCCTGCGCCAGCGCATCTTCTCCCACGAACTGCCGCCCGGCACCTGGGTGGATGAGCAGGCGCTGGCGAGCCAGTATGGCATTTCGCGCACCCCGCTTCGTGAAGCTTTGAAGGTGCTCGCCGCCGAAGGCCTGGTGACCCTCAAGCCGCGCCGCGGCTGCTACGTGACGGAGATTTCCGAGCGTGACCTGGACGAGATCTTCACCGTGCTGGCCCTGCTCGAGGGACAGTGCGCGGTCAATACCGTGCACAAGGCCAGCGAGGCCGACCTGAAGCGCCTGGCCGCCATCCACCAGGATCTCGAACGGGCTGCCGCCGCCAACGACATCGACGGCTTCTTCGAGGCCAACCAGGCCTTCCACCAGGAAGTCCAGCTGATCGCCGACAACCGCTGGCTGACCCAGGCCATCACCGACCTGCGCAAGGTCATCAAGCTGTCGCGCCACCACTCCCTGTTCATCGAGGGCCGGCTGGAACAATCCCTCGCCGAGCACCGGGCCATCCTCGACGCCCTTGACCGGCGCGATGTGACGGCCACCGAACTTGCGATGCGCGACCATATCTCCAGCGGCCGCGCAGCCCTCGCCAAGCTCGCCCACCGGGACAGATCGACCTGAGCCTCCCACCCATAGCCTCACCGCAGGGGTGATCCGCCCCAACAATGAACAAACCCCCGAACGGGCGAACCCGTCGGGGGTTTGTTCATTCAGCCCGGCGCCCCGCAGGGCGCAACGGCATCAGTGGGCGCTGGCTTCAGCGGCACCGAAACCGGTCTGGGCACGTACGTACTGGTCGTCGAACTGGGCGCGTTCGGCCTGGGCCTCGGCGCTGTTGTCGAGCTTGGAGATGATGATCGTCACCAGGAAGGCCAGCGGCATGGAGAACAGAGCCGGCTGGTCGTACGGGAACAGCGCCTGGGCGTTGCCCAGCACGGTGACCCACACGGACTTGGACAGCAGCACGAACAGCACCGCCGCCACCAGGCCGGAGTAGCCGCCGACCACTGCGCCGCGGGTGGTCAGACCCTTCCAGTACATGGAGAGGATCAGCACCGGGAAGTTGGCGGACGCGGCGATACCGAAGGCCAGCGCGACCATGAAGGCCACGTTCATCTTCTCGAAGGCGATGCCAAGGATGATCGCCACGATACCCAGACCGATCGACGACAGCTTGGAAACGCGCAGTTCCTCGGTCTCGGTGGCCTTGCCCTTGCGGAGCACGCGGGCGTAGATGTCGTGGGAGATCGACGCCGCGCCGGCCAGCGCCAGGCCGGACACCACCGCCAGGATGGTGGCGAAGGCCACCGCCGACAGGAAGCCCAGCAGCAGGTTGCCGCCGACCGCCTTGGCCAGGTGCATTGCCACCATGTTGCCGCCGCCGATGATCTTGCCGCCGATGTTTCCGCCTTCGAAGAACTCGGGGTTCTGACCGACGATGATGATCGCCGCGAAGCCCATCAGCAGGATCACGTTGAAGAAGTAGGCGACGAAACCGGACGCGTAGAGCACCGACTTGCGGGCTTCCTTGGCGTTGGTGACGGTGAAGAAGCGCATCAGGATGTGCGGCAGGCCGGCGGTGCCGAACATCAGGCCGAGGCCCAGGGACAGCGCGGTGACGGGATCCGGCAGCAGGGAGCCCGGGAACAGGATCTTCTCGCCCAGGCTATGCACCGAGATGGCCTTGTCCATCAGCGTCTCGAAGCTGAAACCGAACTGGGACATCGCCAGGATCATCACCAGCGTGCCGCCAGCCAACAGCATGCAGGCCTTGATGATCTGCACCCAGGTGGTGGCAACCATGCCGCCGAAGGTCACATAGACCATCATCAGCGCACCGACGACGAACAGCGCGATGGTGTAGTCGAGGCCGAACAGCAGCTTGATCAGCTGGCCGGCGCCAACCATCTGGGCCACCAGGTAGAAGCACACCACGGTCAGCGAGGACACCGCCGCCATCGTCCGCACCTTGCTCTGATTCAAGCGGTAGGAGGTGATGTCGGCAAAGGTGAACTTGCCCAGGTTGCGCAGGCGCTCGGCCATCAGGAACAAGATGATGGGCCAGCCGGCGAAGAAGGCGATCATGTAGATGTAGCCGTCGACGCCCTTCGCATACACCATCGCGGTGAGGCCCAGCAGGGTCGCCGCCGACATGTAGTCGCCGGCGATCGCCAGGCCGTTCTGGAAGCCGGTGATACCGCCACCGGCGGTGTAGAAGTCGGCCGCCGACTTGGTGCGTCCGGCGGCCCACTTGGTGATGCCCAGGGTCATCCCGACGAAGACCACGAACATGCCGATGGCGTGAAGATTGAGGGGTTGCTTCTCGGTGGCGGAAATCGCGTCACCGGCGAAGGACAGGGCCGGCGCCAGCAGGCCCAGCAGCAGGACATTCAGACGGGCCAGCATCACTTCACCTCCTTGGCGGCATCGCGGACGATTTCGGTGGTGATGTCGTCGAACTCACCGTTCGCGCGCTTTACGTAAACGGCAGTCAACACCCAGAAAAAGATGAACATGAACAGTTCGGCGGCGATGCCGACCGTCACGTAGGAACCCTCGGACAGGCGCTGGCCGATCACTTTGGGCGTGAAGGCCACGACCATGAAGAAGCCGTAGAAGATCGTCAGGACGATCACCGACAGCAGCGTGGCAAAACCTTGGCGCTTCGAGACCAGCTCGGCGAAGCGCGGGTTGCTCCGGATACGTGCGTAGACCGCACGTTGAGACGATGTGCTCGACATGAATTCCCTCCCTAGAGAACGTCAGTGGATGCGGCGCGATCTGCCTGTTGGATTTGTAATGCGGCGATCGGATGGCTTTTTTAGTGTGGTGCGTCCCGGTGGACGAAGCCGCGCCATTACTTCGCCCGATGGGATGATATAACATCTATATGACTCCATACCATAACGTACGGCGGGTTTATTGCGCAGCGTAACACCGCCACCACCACCCACTATGGAAACCCCAATGTCCGGTGAAATCCTCTTCAGCCAGGATGGCGGCGTCGCCACCCTGATCCTTTCCAATCCCGACAAGCTCAATGCCGTCGATGCCGGCATGTGGCGCGGCCTGCATGCCCGCATGACGGCGGTCAATGCCGATCAAGACGTACGCTGCGTGATCCTGCGCGGCGCTGGTGAAAAGGCCTTCGCCGCTGGCGGTGACATAGAGGAATTCATTACCGTCCGCGCAACGGTGGACGACGCCCTGCATTACCACGAGGAACTGGTCGCCGCGGCCCTCGATGCGGTACGCGCCTGCCCGGTGCCGACGGTGGCGATGATCCGTGGCGCCTGCGTCGGCGGCGGCCTGGAGATCGCCGGTTGCTGCGACATCCGCATTGCCGGCGAATCGAGCCGCTTCGGTGCGCCGATCAACAAGCTGGGTTTTTCCATGTATCCCGGCGAGATGGCCGGCCTGCTGGAACTGGTCGGTCCGGCGGTACTTCTCGAGATCCTGCTAGAGGGCCGCATCCTGGGCGCCCGCGAAGCCCTGTCGAAGGGCCTGCTGACGCGCGTGGTGGACGACGAGGAGGTGGAGAAGGAAGCCCTCGCCACTGCAGAGCGCATCCTCAAGGGCGCGCCGCTGGTTGCGCGCTGGCACAAGCAATGGGTGCATCGTCTGATGCAGGGCAGCCCCCTCGACGATGCGGAAAAGCGTGCCGCCTTCGATTTCCTCGCCACCGAGGACTACCAAGAGGGCCTGGCCGCCTTCCTCGCCAAGCGCACGCCGGTTTTCAAGGGACGCTAAGCCCCCTGCTCGAGCGCCGCGGACACCCCTCCCGCGGCGGCCGACTACCCTGCTCGGGAAACTTTCTTTGCACTTTGTCTGTCACTCGGTAGGCATAGGCGATTAACATACCGCCCTGCGCTCCCCGGCAGATACTCCCCGCACGACCGCCCCGCGACCCATAAAGCCGTCCGCATGCTTCGGACGGCATGTAGCCATTGGCGGCGTGCGCCCGCACAAGGAAAAACAATGGCATATCTCTCGTGGTCTCCCGACCTGGACACCGGCATCCTGGAGATCGACAACCAGCACAAGCAGATCATGGACTTCATCAACCGCCTGCACGACGCGCGGCAGCACGCCGACCGCCTCGGCGTCATCGCGGTGGTGGACGACCTGGTGGAGTACACCCTGTCCCACTTCGCCTTCGAAGAATGTCTGATGGAGGACGCCGGCTACGAATTCGTGCGCGGGCACAAGAAGGTGCATGAACTCTTCGTCCGGCGGGTCAGCGGCTTCCACGACCGCATCAAGAAGGGCGAGGACATCTCCCACGAGCTGCACAGCCTGCTGCACCGCTGGCTGTTCAGCCACATCCGCCACGACGACCACGCATACGTCGCCGCGGTCCGCCCGCAGATGAAGGCCCTCGCCGAGGAGAGAGCCCCGGAAGGCTGGTTCAGCCGTTCGCTGAAGCGCTTCTTCGGCTAAGCAAGACGTCGCGGGGCGCGTTCATGCGCCCCGCGAGGCTGCACGCTTGCAGCCTCAACCCAGCACGGTGTGCAGCATCTTCAGCGACAGCAGCACCAGCAGAGCAGCGAAGATTTTTTTCAGCGTCGCCACTGGCAGGCGGTGGGCCAGCCCGGCGCCGATCGGCGCGGTGAAGGTGGACACCAGGCTCACCAGCACCAGTGCCGGCAGGTTCACGAAGCCCACCGTCCATTCGGGCAGGCCGGGGGCCCCCCAGCCATTGATCAGGTAGCCCAGCGCACCAGCCAGCGCGATCGGCAGGCCGATGGCCGCCGAGGTGCCGATGGCGTTCTGCATCTTCACGTTGCACCAGGTCATGAACGGCACCGACAGGGAGCCGCCGCCGATCGCCACCAGCGCCGAGATGCCGCCGATCACCCCTCCGACTCCGGCCAGCCCGGCCGCACCGGGCAACTCCCGCGACGGCTTCGGCTTGACGTTGAGAATCATCTGCACCGATACATAGGCCATGAAGCAGCCGAAGAAGATCGCCAGCGGCGCCGTCGCCACCCGCGACGCGATGAAGGTGCCGCCGAAGGTGCCGGCCAGCACGCCCGGGGTGATGCCCTTCACGATATCCCAACGCACCGCGCCATGAGCGTGGTGGGCGCGCAGGCTGGAGATGGAGGTGATCACGATGGCCGCCATCGACGTGCCGAGGGCCACATGCACCAAATGCTCGCGCGCAAACCCCTGGGCTGCGAACAGCGTGGTCAGCATCGGCACCATGATGCCGCCGCCGCCCACGCCGAGCAGTCCCGCAAAAAATCCCACGCAGCCCCCCAGAAGCAGGTAGGCCGCCAGCCATTCGATACCCATGGTCAGCTTGTCGATATTCAGATCAGATCGGTTGCGCCGAGCAGTTGCCCGACGATGAATCGCCACTCGGCCGGCTCCACCGGTGTGATCGACAGCCGGTTGCCGCGGGCGAGGACGCGCATGTTCTCCAGTTCGGGCTGGCTGCGCAACTCGGGCAAACCCACAAGCCGCGTCTTGCGCACGAACTGCACGTCCACATGCAGCCAGCGCGGCTGCTCCGGCGTGGCCTTCGGATCGTAATAGCGGCTCGCCGGATCGAACTGGGTGGCGTCCGGGTAGGCCGTGGTGGCCACCCGCGCGATGCCGGCAATGCCAGGCTCGGCGCAGCCAGAATGGTAGAACAGCACGCCGTCGCCGATCTGCATGCCGTCGCGCATGAAATTGCGCGCCTGGTAATTGCGCACGCCATACCACGGCACGGTCTGGTCCGGGCGCTTCTGCAGGTCGTCGATGGACACGTCGTCCGGTTCGGACTTCATCAGCCAGTAACGCATGATTCACTCACTCCACAGGCGGCGCCCGACCGGGTGCCGAAATCCGCATATTGCCCAGCCGGCCGCCCCACGCCAAGCCGGAACGCCCCGCCCACCGCGGCGGCAGGCCAGCGCCATACCCGGCAGCCCAGGCCGCCTGGGGTATCATCGGGGCCTGCCCGTCTTCCCGCCGATCCCCCTGGAGCCCCGCATGAACACCCCCGTCGAACGCCGCAAGAACCTCAGCCTACGCGAGCTCGTCGACCAGGCCTACGTCCTCATCGAACCCTTCTTCGACCCGGCCAACGCCTGGAACGGCCAGACCCTCGAACACCTGGCGTATCGCGTGCTGCGCGAACAGTTGCCGGGCATCCCGGCGCAGGATGCGCAGATCATCGTCTCCGTCGCCACCCGCATCTACCGCAGCAAGCACGGGCAGCAATGACGCGCCTGTACCCGCTGCTGTTCGTCGTACTGTGGAGCACCGGTTTCATCGGTGCCAAGTACGGCCTGCCCTATGCCGAACCCCTCAGCTTCCTGTGCGCCCGCTACGGGCTGGTGATCCTGCTGATGGGCCTGGTCGCCGTCGCCACCCGCGCCCCTTGGCCGCGGGAGCCGCGCCAGTGGCTGCATATCGGCGTCAGCGGGGTGCTGGTCCATGCGGTCTACCTGGGTGGCGTGTTCACCGCCATCCGCCACGGCCTGCCGGCCGGCATCACCGCGCTGGTGGTCGGCCTGCAGCCGCTGCTCACGGCCCTCGGCGCCGGCGCGCTGCTTGGCGAGAAAGTGTTGCCGCGCCAGTGGGCCGGCCTGGCCCTCGGCTTCGGCGGTGTCGGGCTGGTGGTCGCCCACAAGGTAGCCGCCGCAGCCGGCACGCCCGAACTGGCCGCCATGCTGCTGCCGGCCGTCGCAGCCCTCCTCGGCATTACCGTCGGTACCCTCTACCAGAAGCGCTTCTGCCCGGCCTTCGACCTGCGCACGGGTTCGGTGATCCAGTTCCTGCCCACCCTCGCCCTGTCGCTGCTGGTCGCCAGCCAGACCGAGACGATGCACATCGACTGGAGCACCCAGTTCATCTTCGCGCTGCTGTGGCTGGTGCTGGTGCTGTCGGTCGGCGCGATCAGCCTGCTCAACCTGCTGATCAGGAGTGGCAGCGCGGTGAACGTGGCCAGCCTGTTCTACCTGACGCCCCCCACCACCGCACTGATCGCCTGGGCCGCCTTCGGCGAGACGCTCACCGGCCTGGCCCTGGCCGGCATGGGGCTGACCGTCTTCGGCGTGTGGCTGGCCCGCAAGTGAGGGGCCGGTGAGGATCAACGGACCGTCCGCGTCGGCCAGCGTCGCGACGCGCATCCTCGGCATCGACCCGGGCCTGCGCAGCACCGGCTTCGGCCTCATCGACACCCTCGGCAGCCAGCTGCGCTACGTGGCCAGCGGCTGCATCAAGACCGGCGAAGGCAGCCTGCCGGAACGCCTGAAGATCATCCTCGACGGCATCCGCGAGGTGATCGCCACCTACAAGCCGGACCAGGCCGCGGTGGAGATCATCTTCGTCAACGTCAATCCCCAGTCCACGCTGCTCCTCGGCCAGGCCCGCGGCGCGGCGATCTGCGGCGCCGTGTCGTGCGACCTACCGGTGGCCGAATACACCGCGCTGCAGGTCAAGCAGGCCGTCGTCGGCCACGGCAAGGCGGCCAAGGAGCAGGTCAGCCACATGGTCCAGCGCCTGCTCGCCCTCGAAGGCGCACCGTCGTCGGACGCCGCCGACGCCCTTGCCTGTGCAATCTGTCACGCCCACGGCAGCCGCGGGCTGGCGGCAATCGCCGGCGTCGGCACCCGCAAGCGCGGCAGCCGCCTGACCGACTAAGCGTTCCGAGGCGGCAGCGCACCACACCCTTCATTGCAGGAAATCACTGGAGATCCGCATAAAGACATTGTGATTTTTGTCACACATGCCATAGTGAAGCGTACGACGGTTTCGCTTTTGGCATAGGGACGGCATAGATCGCCCCGCCTGAACGGGAGGAGGGACGCGACGATGATCGATGTTTCGCTCAAGTTCCTCGTCGACGAAGTCAACGCCTACCTGCAGCGGCGGCTCAACTCCGACTTCGGCAAGGTCGAGCTCGGCGCTCTCGTCGATGACAAGGGCAACTGGCAGGCCACCACCGACACCGTCCGGCTGACCCTCTTTCAGATCGAGGAAGAACGCCATGCCCGCGCCCAGGTGCCCCAGCAGGTCATCGTGGACGGGCGCAGCGTCACGCTGCCGCCGCCACTGGCAATCAATCTGATAGTCCTCTTCGCCGCCAGCTTCACCACCTATGCCGAAGGCCTGCGCCAGCTGTCGCTGCTGCTGACCTTCTTCCAGGCCCACCCGCTGTTCACGCCAAGCGACTATCCGGCACTGCCGCCCGGCGTCGACCGGCTGGCCGTCGAGCTGGTCAATTACGGCCCCGAGCAGGCCAACCAGATGTGGACCTGCCTCGGCGCCAAGCACCTGCCATCGGTGGTCTATCGCATCCGCATGCTGGTCCTGCAGGACCAGGAGCCCGGCGCCACCGGCACGCCGATCCTCGACATCCACACCCACGCGGGCCTGCGATGAACAGCGCCTTCCGCCGTCTATGGACGGTGGCCGTCAGCCATGATTTCCGCGGCGGCCCCTGCGACGACCTGGCCTTCGTGGTGCCGCCGGCCACCCGCGACACGCTGGCCGGCATGCACGCGCTGGTGCGCGAGCGCGACGGCGTGCTGCACGTGCTGATCGCCGTGGACGAGGACGGCAACCCGCTCGGCGACTGCATCGGGCGGCGTCTGCTGTTCGGCCTCGCGCCGCGCAGCCCGAGCTTCACGCAATACACGCAGCTGCCGGCCCTTCCCCCCGGCGAGACGCCGCTGTTCGCCAACGAAACGTCCGCCGACGCCCTCAACGCGGCGCCGCGCGGTGTCGAACTGGCCGGCCCCGCGCCGACCATCGTGCCGCGCCTGGCCGCCCGCCCGCTCGATCTGACCGTCACCCGCCCGGACGGCGCGCCGCTGGCCGGCGCCCGCCTCGGCCCGGCGGACGCCGGCTGGGTCTTCCGCGGCGCCGACGCAGGTGAATTCGTCGTCAGCGAGAGCGCCGCCGGCAGACTCACCGCCAGCCGTCGCCTGCTCGTCGACGCCGGGCTCGCCGCCGATCCGCCCTGGGGTGTGCTGAGCCTCACCGCCAGCGCCGACCACGTCGCCAACGGCCAGGCCTTCACGCTGGCCTTCAGCGCCGGCAGCGCGCTGCTGCGCTACTACGTGGTGCTCAAGCCGGCCAGCGACGCGGACTTCGCCAGCATCCAGGTCGAAGACCATGGCGCCGCCGGCGACGCCCGCCCGGCGATCGCCTTCACCCGCCTGCTGCCGCCCTTCAGCGGCGACCGACTCGCCCCGGCCCTGCTCGACCCGGGCGGAACCCGCAGGATCGTGCTCTTCGAAGCTCAGACCCCGGTCGCCCGACGCGCCGCAGGGCCGCACGGATTCGAGCTGCATCGCAACGGCGAGGTGCTCATCGGCAACCTGCCACAACCCGGCGCCGAACGCAGTGACGCCCAGTTCGTCGTCCACCTTAGATAGGAAACCTAGGAGAGGAGCGAAGCCGCCATGCCCACCTACCGCACGCCCGATGTGTACGTCGAAGAGATTTCGGTGTTTCCCCCCTCGGTCGCAGAGGTGGAAACCGCGGTGCCCGCCTTCGTCGGCTACACCGCCATGGCCACCCGCCTCACCGCCGGCGACCTGAAGAACGTACCGACGCGCATCACCTCGCTGCTCGAATTCGAGACCCTGTTCGGCGGCGCGCCGGAGCTCGACCTCGACCACGTGGACCTGGATGCCGGCAACCGTTTCGTCAACGCCACGCTGGCCGCCACCAACACCAAGTACCTCTACGACAGCCTGCGCCTGTTCTTCGACAACGGCGGCGGCAAGGCCTGGATCTGCTCGGTCGGCAAGCACACCGACGCGGTGGACAAGACCCAGCTGATCGCCGGCCTGGCGCGCATCGCGACGGTGGATGAACCGACCATCCTGCTCTTCCCCGACGCCGCTGGCCTGCCCGCCGACGACTTGGCCGCCGTGCAGATGGTGGCCCTCAACCAGTGCGGCAAGCTCGGCGACCGGGTCGCCGTGCTCGACACCCGTCTCGCCACCGACAAGACCAGCCACGGCACCGTGGTGGACGAGCTGCGCAACCGCATCGGCATCAACAGCCTCAAGTACGGCGCCGCCTACGCCCCCTGGCTGAAGCTCAACTACCCGAAGAACGTCGGCTACGCCGACATCAAGAGCAAGCTGAAAAAAGGCGGCGTCGCGGTCACGCTGAACGCCCTCACCGGCGACGCCGGCGTGCTGGCGCTGCTGCAGGGCCTCGACCAGGCCCTGGCCGACCTGGCCGGCCTTCCGGCCCGCCGCGCCACCGTCAGCGGCGGCACCGACAAGGCCATCTCGGACACCTTCGGCACCACCCTGCTGGCCTACCTGGGCACGCCGGACGCGGCCCACATGCAGGACCTGTTTACCTTCGTCTACAAGATCGCCCCGCTGGTGGACGGCATGGCCAGCGGCGCCGGCGCCTTCACCCACGCGGGCCTGAAGGGCGACGCCGGGCGGGCCATCACCCACAGCTTCATCCCGGCGATGAGCGAGCTGATCGCCCTCGAACGGGAGCTCGACGGCAAGCTCGCCGCCGCCTATGTCGCCCAGTACACCGCGATCGGCGCCCTCACCACCGCCGGCTGGGCGACCCTGTTCGGCGCCGACGCGCCGGCCGCGTCCACCACTGCGATCAGTGCCGCGGCCGACGACGTCGGCCGCCTGGCAGCCGCGCAGGCGGCGATCCAGCGCATCTTCGGCACCCTGTCGTCGGCGCTGGCCAGCCTCGACGACGCCGCCGCCGGCTACGCCGCCAACACCGAAGCCAACCTGCTCGACAGCTTCGCCACCTACCGGGACATCGTGCGCGGCGTGAACAACACCCTCACGGTGTGCCCGCCGTCCGGCGCCATCGCCGGCATCTACGCGCTGGTGGACAACCAGCGCGGGGTCTGGAAAGCCCCGGCCAACGTCAGCCTGACCGGCGTCATCGCCCCCACCTATGCGCTGGACAGCGACGACACCGACAACCTCAACGTGGACGCCACCGCCGGCAAGTCGATCAACGCCATCCGCAGCTTCGTCGGCAAGGGCACGCTGATCTGGGGCGCCCGCACGCTGGCCGGCAACGACAACGAATGGCGCTACATCTCGGTGCGACGCTTCTTCAACATGGTCGAGGAGTCGGTGAAGAAATCCACCTACTGGGCGGTCTTTGAACCCAACGACGCCAACACCTGGGTCAAGGTACGCGGGATGATCGAGAGCTACCTCACGCAGAAGTGGCGCGAAGGCGCGCTGGCCGGCTCCACCACCAAGGACGCCTTCTTTGTGCGCTGCGGGCTCGGCACCACGATGAGCAGCCAGGACATCCTGGAGGGTCGCATGTACGTAGAAATCGGCATGGCGGTGGTCCGTCCGGCCGAATTCATCATCCTCAAGTTCTACCACAAGCTCCAGACGTCCTGACCGGCACCGCCGGGGCCATGCCCGCCTGAGACACGCCCCGGCCCGCCCGCATCCCGCCACCGAATGCGAAAGGAACCGACATGCCTGCCCAGTATCCCCTGCCCGTCTTCCACTTCACCGTCCAGTGGGGCGGCACCCGCATCGGCTTCTCCGAGGTCACCGGCCTGACCCAGGAAAACCAGGCCATCGAGTACCGCGACGGCTCCTTCCCCGAGTACTCGTCGATCAAGATGCCGGGGCTGCGCAAGTTCAGCAACGTCACCCTCAAGCGCGGCATCGTCAAGTCGGACAACGACTTCTTCAAGTGGCTGTCGACGATCAAGCTCAACACCGTCGAGCGCCGCGACCTCACCGTCAGCCTGCTCAACGAGAGCCACGAGCCGGTGATGGTGTGGAAGGTGCACAACGCCTTCCCGGTCAAGGTCGAGGGTCCGCAGCTCAAGGCCAGCGCCAACGAGGTGGCCATCGAGTCCATCGAGCTGGCCCACGAAGGCCTCGAACTGCAGAACGAGTGAGCACGACCGGACCGCGCCGCTGAGGCCCCGCCATGTATACGCCCCCCGTCGGATTCCATTTCAAGGTGGAAGTCCTCGGTCTTGCCCGCGCCGTCGATGACGACGTGCGCTTCACCGACGTGGGCGGCCTGTCGCTGGAGGTGGCCACCGAGGAGGTGCCGGAAGGCGGCGAGAACCGCTACATCCAGCGCTACCCGGTGCGCAGCAAGTACCCCGACCTGGTCCTCAAGCGCGGCCTGCTGAAGGACTCGGCGATCTGGGAGTGGATCCGCAACGGCATCGAGAACCTCGACATCAAGCCGAAGAACGTGGACGTCAAGCTGCTCAACGACAAGCACGAGCCGCTCGTCACCTGGCACCTGGTCGGCGCGTGGCCGGTGAAGTGGTCGGTCAGCGACCTGTCCGCCAGCGCCAATGCGATCGTCGTCGAGAGCCTGCAGCTGGCCTACCAGTACTTCACCGTGGACAAGTCCTGAAACGGAGCCCGTCATGCCCATCATCGTCGATGAAGTGGTGATCTCGGTGGAAGTCAGCAACGCCGACTCCGGCGGCGCGGCCAGCCCGCCGCCGGCGCAGCTCGACAAGCAGGCCTTGATCGCAGAATGCGTCGCCCAGGTGCTGGAGATCCTGCGCCAGCAACAGGAGCCCTGAGCCATGCCGGAACGCGGACAGCTCGAGCGCCTGCGCATCGACGCCTACACCAAGGCCGACTACAGCGGCGCCGCCATCAGCAGCTTCGAAGCCTACGTGAACCCGGCCGAGATCACCCTCGCCTACGAGATGGAGTACGACAGCGGCCAGGGCAGCGGCACCACCGGCAGCCGCATGGACTTCAAGAAGGTCAAGCCGGGCGACCTCAACCTGGTGTTCTTCCTCGACGGCACCGGCGCCAACGGGCGGCCCCTCGACGTGCAGCAGAAGGTCGAATCCTTCCAGACCGTCACCGGCTACAACGGCGACATCCACCGCCCCAACTACCTCAAGGTGATGTGGGGCCGCATCCAGGTGAAGCGCTGCGTCCTCAAGAGCGCCTCCATCGTCTACAAGCTCTTCAAGCCCAGCGGCGTGCCGCTGCGGGCGGTGATCACCGCCGTCTTCACCGACAACTCGGACGACCAGACCCGCGTTGCGCTGGCCCAGGACGCGTCCCCCGACCTGACCCACGTGCGCATCGTGCACGCCGGTGAAACCCTCGCCGCGCTGTGCACCGCCATCTACGGCGACCCGCGCTACGCCCCCGGCGTGGCGCGGGCCAACGGCCTGGACGGCTTCCGCCAGCTCGCTGCCGGCACGCGCGTGGTCTTCCCGCCCCTGGAGAAGTGAAATTTCCCCCGCCCGCACCCTCCCCATCGCCGCGGAACACCGGGAGTTCACCATCAAGGTGGGCGGCAGCCCCGTGCCCCGCAGCCACCAGCTGCTGTCGGTGAGCGTGGTGAACACCGCCAACCACATCGCCTTCGCGCGCCTCGCCTACCAAGACGGCAGCGCCTCCAGCGGCGACTTCCCGCTCAGCAACGACGCACTGTTCGCCCCCGGCGCCGAGGTCGAGGTGCTGGCCGGCGCCGGCAACCAGCCCG
Source organism: Zoogloea sp. GDB6 (assembly GCF_056724105.1). Lineage (NCBI taxonomy): Bacteria > Pseudomonadati > Pseudomonadota > Betaproteobacteria > Rhodocyclales > Zoogloeaceae > Zoogloea > Zoogloea sp. GDB6. The sequence goes on from NZ_CM161497.1 coordinate 4,979,130, forward strand.
ACCAGCTGTTCAAGGGCCTGGTGGTGCGCCAGCGCCTCAAGGTGCGCGAGGGCTCGCCGCCGCAGCTGATCATCGAATGCCGCCACGCGGCCACCAAGATGAGCCTCAAACGCCACGGCGCCACCTATCTGGACATGACGGACGGCGACGTGATCGGCCAGCTTTGCTCCGACGCCGGCATCAACATGACGGCTGCCAGCACCTCGCTCAGCCACAAGCATCTGGTCCAGTACGACTGCACCGACTGGGACTTTCTCGTCACCCGCGCCCAGGCCAACGGCCAGCTGGTGCTGACCCGTGGCGCCGACCTGGAAACCCGCGCGCCGGACGCCAGCGCCGCCGCCGTGGCCAGCCTCAACTACGGCGCCACGCTGCTCGAATTCGACGCCGAAGTGGACGCCCGCCAGCAGACCCAGGCGGTCAAGACGCTGACCTGGAACGCCGCCGACCAGGCCGTCCACACCCTCGACGCCAGCCCGCCGTCCTTCAGCGGCCCCGGCGACCTGAAGCCCGACGACCTCGCCGCCGCGATGGGCGTGGACGCCCTCGAACTGCGCCACGCGATGCTGCCCGACGCGGAGGCCACCGCCGCTGCCGACGCCCGCTTTGCCCACGCCCGCCTCGACCAGGTGAGCGGCCGCGCGATGTGCGTCGGCCTCGGCCAGGTCCAGCCCGGCGACGTGGTCGAGCTGGCCGGCGTCGGCCAGCATTTCAGCGGCAAGGTGCTGGTCACCGGCGTGCGCCACGAGATGGACACCGTGCAGGGCTGGCGCACCCACCTGCAGTTCGGCGGCGTGCCGGAAGACCCGGCCCGCCGGGAACGCCTCGAAGCCCGCCGCAGCACCAGCCTGCTGGCGCCGGCCCACGGCCTGCAGATCGGCGTGGTCACCGACAACGAAGACCCGGAAAACGAGTTCCGCGTGCGCGTGCGCCTGCCCCTCGTCGATCCGGCCAGCGACGGCGTGTGGGCGCGGGTCGCGGCCGGCGATGCCGGCGACCAGCGCGGCGTGATGATCCGCCCCGAGATCGGCGACGAGGTGGTGGTCGGCTTCCTCGACGACGACCCGCGCGCCGCGGTGATCCTCGGCATGCTCCACAGCAGCGCCAAGGCCGCGCCGCTCACCCCGAGCAACGACAACCACGAGAAAGTCTTCGTCAGCCGCAGCGGCATCAAGCTGCACATCAACGACGACAAGGTGGTACTGACCATCACCACCCCGGCCGAGCAGCAGCTCATCTTCGACGACGACCAGGGCTCGGTGCTGCTGAAGGACAAGAACGGCAACAGCATCAAGCTCGACAGCGACGGCATCACCGTCGAGAGCGCCAAGGCCCTCAACATCAAGACCGGCACCGACACCAAGCTCGACATCGGCGCGGCCGGCGAGATCAAGACCGCCGCGGCCCTCGACATCAAGGCCGGCGCCGCCCTCAAGCTCGAAGGCAGCGGCGGGCTGGAAGCCACCACGCCGGCCATCGCCAAGCTCAAGGGTTCGCTGGTGCAGATCAACTGAACGCACGCCCGAGGACACCATGCCCAATGCAGCCCGCGTCACCGATCTGAGCGTCCATGGCGGCACCGTCACCGGCCCCGGCGTGCCCACCGTACTGATCGGCGGCATGCCCGCCGCCGTGCTCGGCGACCTGCACAGCTGCGTGATCCCACCGCCGCACCCGCCGGTGACCCCCTTCGTGGCTGGCAGCGCCACCGTGCTGATCGGCGGCAAGCCGGCCCTGCGGGTCGGCGACAGCTGCGGCTGCGGCGCCAGCCCCGCCATCGGCGAACCGACGGTGCAGATCGGCTGAGGAGCCCGCCATGAGCGACACGCCCTCTTTCCTCGGCCGCGGCTGGTCCTTCCCGCCGAGCTTCGCCAACGGCAGCGTGCGCATGACCCAGGACGAAGCCGACATTCAGGCCAGCCTGCACATCCTGTTCGGCACCGCGCCGGGCGAGCGCTTCCTGCAGCCCAAGTACGGGCTGGACATGCACGAGCTGATGTTCGAGCCCCTCAGCACCACCGTCGCCAGCGTGCTCAAGGACCGCATCCTCACCACCGTGCTGGTGTACGAACCGCGCATCCGCGTCGACGCGCTGGACATCGACGACAGCCGGCTGATGGAAGGGGTGCTGACGATCCGCCTCGACTACCTCGTGCGCAGCACCAACTCGCGCTTCAACCTGGTCTTCCCCTTCTACCAGGGCGAAGCCAGCGAGGCGCTACGCGCCGTCCGCCGGGGCTAAGCGACCATGGCCCGGCACGAGATCCTCGCCGCCCTCATCGCCGCCGCCGGCACCCGCCAGGCGGACCGCTTCGACCCGCATCTCGATCCGGCCTCGGCGCCCCTCGACGAACGTGGCGTAGGCGGTCTGCTGCGCGCCGCTGCCGCGCTGGCCGGCCATCTCAACTACTACGGCGCCGACCCGCAGCTGCCGTCCGGCGACTGGCGCGACTTCCTGCCGCAACAGGCGGCTGGCGACTGGCGCGACTTCCTGCCGCAACAGGCGGCTGGCGAGAGCGACGCCGCCTACCAGGCCCGCCTCGCCGCGCTGGCCGATGGCGACGACGGCACGCTGCCACCGCACCTGGCCCTGCTGGTCGCCGCCTTCCAGGTCGCCGCCCGCCCGCGCGCGCTGCTCAACGACTTCACCCGCAAGCACCTGGATTTCCAGATGCAGACAGTGCTCGGCTTCGCGCCGCGGCCGCCGGTGGCCGACCGGGTGCATGTGCTGGTCGAATTGAAGAAAGGCGCCGCTGCGCTGGAGATCGGCACTGACGCGCTGCTGGCCGCCGGCAAGGACGCCCGCCAGCAACCGCTGTTCTACCGGCCGGTCCGCCCGATGGTCGCCACCCAGGCGCGCATCGCCAGCCTGTGCAGCGTCGCCCTCGGCAGCGACGGCCGGCTGCGCTTCGCGCCGGTCGCCGATTCCGCCAACGGCCTCGGCGCGAAGCTGGCCACCGATCCACCCAGCTGGCACCCCTTCGGCGTACGCCGGAGCGATGAAGTCGCGCTGCCCGACGCGCCGGTCGGCTTCGCCCTCGCGTCGGCAGTGCTGCGCCTTGCCGAAGGCAGCCGGCAGATCGACGTCAGCCTGGAACTGGACGGCATCGACCCCGCCAGCCACAGCGGCGATCTGCTCGCCGACGCCTTCGAAGCGCGCCTGTCCGGCCCCAAGGGCTGGCTCGGCCCCTTCCCCATCGCCCGCGCCGACTCCACACTGGCCGCCGGCAGCTGGTCTTTGAGCCTGCGCATCGACGCCACCCAGCCGGCCATCGTCGACGCCAGCCCGGCGCTCCATCAGCAAGCCTTCCCGGCCGGGCTGCCGGTACTCCAGCTGATGCTCAAGGAAGGCTCCGCCGCCTTCGGCCGCCTCGCCGGCCTCAAGCTGCGCCGGGCGCGCATCGGCGTGAAGGCGGACGGCCTGCGCACGCTGGCCCTCGAAAGCGATTTCGGCCAGCTCGATCCAAAAAAGGCCTTCCTGCCCTTCGGCCCGCAGCCCGGCGTCGGCACACGCTTCTACATCGGCTGCGCGGAGGCCCTCGGCAAGCGCCTGTCGGCCCTCAGCCTGCAGATCGGCTGGCAGGGCGCACCGACCACCCAGACCGCCCTCAGCGCGCTGTACGCCCACTATTCCGGCCAGGCCAGCCTCTCCAGCGGCGTGTGGGCCCAGGCGGAATGGGCCGACGCCGGCGGCACCCATCCGGCCGGGCGGGTCGGCCTGGCGCCGGCCGCCGGCGGCCGCGTGACACTCGACCTGAGCGCCGCCAGCCGCGCCGGCTTGCCCCGCCCCTACCGCTGGCTAACCCTCTACGAAGCCTTCGCCCGCGCCGGCAGCGCCTATGCCCGCCGGGAGGCCGGCTTCCTGCGCCTGCGCCGCGGCGTGGCCTCCGATGCGCCGGCCGCCACCGCGCCGCGGGCCGGCTTCATCACCCTGGCGCTGGATACCGACCTGCTCCACGCCGCCTGGCGCAGCGAGGCCGTCGCCGGCCTGCTCGCCACGCCGAAGGTGATCCTCGGCGAACCGTGGACGCCCAAGGCCCAGGAGATCAGCCTGTCCTACCAGGCCGATGCCGGCCCAAGCCGCGTGGACGACGACAGCGACGCCAGCTTCGCCAACGCCGAAGTGGAGTTCTTCCACGTGGACGCCTTCGGCGTGTCGCGGGAACACGCCTGGCTGACCGGCCGCCACCCGTGGCTGCAGGCCGCTGCCGCCGGCCCCATCCCGCTGCTGCCGCCGCACCGGGACGCCGGCGAGCTGCTGCTCGGGCTGTCCGGCGTGGGCCCCGGCGACCCGCTGAGTCTGCTGTTCCAGGTCGCCGAAGGCAGCGCCGATCCCCTCGCCAACGCCCAGCGCCTGAGCTGGGCGGTGCTCGCCGACAACGCCTGGCGGCCCCTCGCCAGCGGTGCCGAACTCATCCTCGACACCAGCCGCGACCTGCGCGCCAGCGGCCTCGTCAGCGTGGTGCTGCCCAGCGAAGCCACCACCGACAACACCCGCCTGCCGACCGGCCTGATCTGGCTGCGGGCCGCCATCACGACGCAGCCGGAAGCCGCCTGCCGCTTGGTCGGCGTGCATGCCAACGCCTTCGAGGCGGTCTTCGAGGACCACGCCAACGCCGCCGACCACCTGGCCAGCGCACTGCCGGCCGGCAGCATCGCACGCTTCCTGGTGCCGGCGCCGACCTTGAAGACGGTCAACCAGCCCTACGCGTCCTTCGGCGGCGCGCTGCAGGAAGACGCCGCCGCACTGGCCCGCCGCGCCGCCGAACGCCTGCGCCACCGCAACCGGGCCATCGCCCGCTGGGACTACGAACGCCTGGTGCTGCAGGCCTTCCCGGCAGTGGACCGCATCAAGTGCATCCCCCACACCAGCGACACGTCGTGGCTGGCCCCCGGCCACGTGCGCGTGGTGGTGGTGCCGGACCTGCGCAACCGCAACGCGGTGGACCCGCTGCAGCCGCGGGTGGACCTGGACACCCTGGAGCGGATCAAGGCCTTCCTGCTGGCCCGCGCACCGATGGGGCTGGACGCCGCCACGCTGGCCGTACGCAACCCGGCCTACCGGGCCGTGCAGGTGGATTTCAAGGTCGCCATGCGGCCCGGCTACGCCTTTAGCTACTACCGCGCGCAGATCAACCAGGCCCTGCTGCAGGCGCTGTCGCCGTGGGCCTTCGACGCCGGCGCGGCCCTCGAATTCGGCGGCCGTGTGCTGCGCTCGGCGCTGGTGGATTTCGTCGAAGGCCTGCCGTGGGTGGACTACGTCACCGACTTCCGCCTGTGCTTCGCCGACCGCCCGGCCGAAGACCGGCCCGAGCTGGCCCCCGACGCGCCGGACGTGATCCTCGTCTCCGCGCCCGACCACCTGATCGCCGAGGTGAGCTGATGGCCACCCCTCTGTCCATACCGCCCACGCTGCCGCGCGCCCCCGAGCCCGTCGGCCGCGACGCCCAGGCCCTCTACGACGAGGGGCTGGCCCTGCTGCGCCGCCTCGCCGGCGCCACCTGGACCGACCACAACCTGCACGACCCGGGCATCACCATCCTCGAACTGGTCACCTGGGCTCAATCCGAGCTGGGCTACCGGGCCGAGCTGCCGCTGAAAGACCTGCTGACCCCGCCGCCCGGCGCATCCCTGGCCCTCGCCGACCGCTTCCACCGGGCCCGGCGGGCATTGCCGACGCGCCCGCTGACCGTCCTCGACTGGCGCAAGCAGCTGATCGACCTGCCCGGCGTGAAGAACGCCTGGATCATGCCCGCCGACGCGCCGCTGCTTTACGCCGACCTGCTGCAGCGCCAGCTCGCCCGCACCCCACCGGCCCACGGCCACTACCGGGAAGTGCGCATCCGCGGCCTGTACCGGGTCGCCATCGACTTCATGGACGCGGTGAACACCCAGGCCGAGCGCGAGCCGGTGCTGCGTGCGGTACGCGCCACGCTGGAAGCCCAGCGCAACCTGTGCGAGGACTTCGTCGCCATCGAGCCGGTGCCGACGGAGAGATTCGCCCTGTGCGCCGAACTGGACCTGGAAGCCACCGCCGACGTCACCGAGGTCGCCGCCGGCCTGCTGTTCGCCGCCGCCCAGGCCATCGCCCCGCCGGTGCCCAGCTACAGCCTGGCGCAGATGCGCGCGCGCCCGCTGGCCGACGGCCGCCCGCACGGCGTGGACGACATCTTCGACGGCCCGGCGCTGCAGGACGGCTTCATCGACGAAGCCGACCTGGCGGCCTCCGAGCTGCCCGCCGAGCTGCGCCTGTCCGACCTGATCGGCGTGCTGATGGACGTGCCCGGCGTGCGGGCGATCAGCGACATCGTCCTCAACCCCCTCGACGGCAGCGGCAACCCGCTGCCGGTGCCCAACCGCTGGCGGGTGCCGGTCACGGCCGGCCACCTGCCGCGCCTGGCCATCGACACCGACGGCGAGACGCCGGCCGGCCGGCTGGTGTTCCGCAAGCGCGGCCTGCCGGTGGCCGGCTGGAACGTCGCGCAGATGCCGACCGCCGTGCGCGACCGCCTCGACGCGCTGCTCGAAGCCGCCCGCCAGGCCGTCGAAACGCCCCGCGCCGAAGACCTGCCGGTGCCCGACGGGCGCTGGCGTGACCTCGCCGCCTACCGCTCGGTGCAGCTCGACTTCCCGCCCCTCTACGGCCTCGGCGCGGCCGGCCTGGCCGGTAACCCGGACGCCCAGCGCCAGGCCCAGGTGCTGCAGCTGAAGGCCTATCTCACCTTCTTCGACCAGCAAATCGCCAACGACCTGGCCCAGCTCGCCCAGGCCGCCAGCCTGCTGTCGGTGGCACCGGCCGAGCTCACCGCCACCGCCGACCGCTTCGACGGCCTGCCCGACGACGCCCACGTGCTGGCCGCACAGACCGTGGACAGCATCGTCGGCCACGACCGGGTGTATGCCGCCGACGTCACCCCGACGCTGCTCGCCAACCTGCAGGAGACGCCGGCCGAGGCAGCCACCCGCCAGCACCGTCTGCTCGACCACCTGCTGGCCCGCCTCGGCGAGGATTTCTCCGAGTACGCCGCAGCGATGGCCTCCGCCTTCGCCCACACCGACGACGAAGTGATCGCCGACAAGTGCGCCTTCCTGGCCGACGCCGCGGAACTGTCGGCCAACCGCGCCGGCGCCTACGACCAGAGCCTCGACGGCCCCGCCGACCTGTGGAACAGCTTCAACGTCAGCGGCCTCGAAAAGCGCCTGGCGCGCCTGCTGGGCATCGCCGACTTCAGCCGCCGCAACCTCGGCGCCATCTCCTACGAGACCTACGCGGAGATCGATACCACCCCCGGCGACGAATTCCGCTTCCGCCTCTTCCGCGCCAGCGACAACAAGATCCTGCTGTCGTCCACCGCCAACTTCGCCACCCGCGAGGACGCCCGCGCCCGCATGATCGCCGCGATCACCCGCGGCCAGCAGGCCGACGACCAGCACTACCGCATCATCCAGGGCAGCGACCAGCGCTTCTACTTCAGCGTCGTCGACAGCGACGGCCAGCTGCTGGCGCGGCGCGTCGAAGGCTTCCCCAGCGAGGCCGTGGCGCGCAACGTGATCGCCGACCTGGCCGACTACCTGCGCGAGCACTACAGCGGCGAAGGCCTGTACGTCATCGAGAACCTGCTGCTGCGCCCCGGCCAGGACGACGACCCGCTGCTGCCGATCTGCGTGGACGGCGACTGCAGCGACTGTGCCGATGCCGATCCTTATTCCTGGCGCCTGCAGATCGTGCTGCCGGCCTACGCCGGGCGTTTCCAGCAGATGGATTTCCGCAGCTTCGCCGAGCACGTGATCCGCAGCGAAGTACCGGCCCACCTGCTGCCCAAGATCTGCTGGGTGAACGCCGACGACATGGCCCGCTTCGAACTCGCCTACCGGGACTGGCTGTCCCTGCACGCCGGCGACACCAGCGCCGACCGGCAGACCAAACTGCAGGCGCTGATCGACGCCCTCACGACGATGAAGAGCATCTACCCGCAGCGCACCCTGTTCGACTGCTTCGCCGAATCGCCCAAGCCGCCCTTCGTCCTCGGCAGCACCGCCCTCGGCAGCGCCCCCGACCACGTCATCAACCAGGAGACGGACCATGGCTGATCCGATCAAGGTCCTGCAAAGTCTCACCGCGCCCCTCGCCAGCCAGTATGCGGTCTTCGAGCGCGACCAGGTCCTCACCCACACCCAACTCAACGAAGTCACCAGCTGGCTCGACCAGCAGGACCGCCTGTCCCGTGTCGCGCTGGTCGGCGCCGGCATCGTCGCCGGCTTCGCGGTGGGCAGCGACGGCGCCAGCGTGACCGTCGGTGCCGGCCTCGGCCTCACCTGCGACGGCGACCTGGTACGCATCGATGCCGCCACCACCTATCCGCGCCTGCGCCCTTATGACGCCACCGCGCCGCGCTACGAGCCTTTCTTCGATACGGCCAGCGGCGTGCTGCTGATCAGCGGCGAACTGACCTCCGGCGACGACCCGCTCGGCGTGCCGATCACGGCCAGCGCGCTGGAAGGCCAGGCGGTGATCCTGCTGGCGGAGACCACCGTCAGCGACCCTGACCTATGCACCGGCGCCGACTGCGACAACCTCGGCCGCGAGCGCCAGCAACGCCTGCGCGTGCTGCTGACCAGCCGCAGCACTGCCGCCAACCTGGCCGCCGGCCCACTGACTCTGGCTGAGCAGGCTCGCGAGCTGCCCGAACTGATCGCCTGGCGGCCGCAACTGGGCAGCGACCTGTCCACCGCCGAAGTGCTGATCGCCCGCTACCGGGATGCCGCCGGCAAGACCCTCGCCGGCCTGATCGACGCCCTGAAGAACTTCGCCGAGAGCTTCCCCGGCGTGCTGGCCACGGTGTTCCGGCGCAATCCCGTCGCCGACTGGATTGCCACGCTGCAGCGCCAGCAGGACACCCCGGCCGGCGCAGTGCTGCCCTTCCACGATTTCCTGAAGGACCTCTGCGAAGCCTGGAACGCCATCCGCGACGCGCTGCAGGACATCGATGCGCTGCCAGCCGGCCCGCTGCCGCTGGCCTTTCCCAAGCACCTGGCAGCCGGCGCGCTGGATGCGCCTGACGACGCCCGCACCGCTTTCTACCCGGCCGCCGCCGACAGCCTCAGCCGCGCCGCCACCAGCGCGCTCGGCCTGCTGCTGGCCCGCTTCGACCAGCTGATCGCCAACTACGCGCCGCCTGCCGACACCGCACTGCGCGTGACGCCCAGCCATGGCGAAGACCGCCCCCTCGGCGAACGGGCGATCCCCTGGTACTACACCGCCGCGATGAACACCGCCTGGAACCCGCGCCTCGCCGCCCGCCGACTCGGCAACCACAACCTCGGCTACCGGGCTGCCGAGTACCAAGGCAGCCCGCGCGCCCTCGACCCGCTGGCCGGCAGCATCGCTGCCCACGATTTCTTCCGCGTCGAAGGCCACCTCGGCCGGCCGGTGGACGACGTGCGCAGCGAGCTGAAGAAGCTCATCGCCGACCGCAACCTGCCCTTCGAGGTTCACGCGGTGCTGGTGCATAACCGCAAGGAGCTGATCAAGATCCGCCCCGGCATCCGCTACACCGACCTGCATCGCTTCCACTACCTGCTGCGCCAGGACGTGTCCCTGCGCCTCGACGAGAGCGACACTTTCTCCGGCCAGTACCTGGACAACCTGAAGACCGCCATCGACAGCAAGGACATCCCGGACCAGACCGATACCGGCGTGTCCGTCATCGCCGCCGCCACCCAGGCCCGCAGCGCCGTCAGCAGCCTGGCCGGCAGCGCCAAGCCGGCCCTCGACCAGCCCACCTACAGCGCCTACCGGGCCACCACCGACGCCACCCGCTGGAACAACGGCATCGCCGAAACCCTGCGCACCGTCGGCACCGCGCGGGTCAACCTGGGCAAGCTGTCGCGCAGCGACTTCGTGTCGCCGGTGGACTCCCTGATCCAGACCACCCACCCGATCTGGCTGGACTGGCTCGACAACCTCATCCAGGCCAAGGACGACAAGGCCGACGACAAGCTGCTGCTGGCCCGCTTCGCCACCGACAACCCGGGCCTCGACCACCTGGGCGGCGTGTGGCGCGGCGGCTGCTTCGTGCTGGCCTACGACGACAGCGGCAAGATCGTCGCCGACTTCACCCTCGCCTACCCCTGCGCCGAGGCCGACGAAGCCGAACCCGTCGAGCCGCCGCTGCCACGCCCGCCGCTGCGCCGGCCGCCCATCGACGTCCTCCCGATCAAGGTCGTCAAGCCGGTGGACCTGATGGTCAACACCCTGGTCGGCAGCGTTGTCAGCGCCCAGTTCGACACCGCACGGCAAGCCCTCGCCGCCGACCTGAAAGCCGTGCAGACCGACATCCGCAGCAAGCTGGACACCCAGACCGCCAACGTGGAAGGCCTCGTCAAGGGCGCCTTCAGCACCAAGGACGCCACCGCCGCCGGCAGCGTCGGCCTCAAGACCGTCGTCACCGGCGACGTCGTGCTCGACCAGATGGTCAAGGACGTGGAGAACAAGCGCCAGACCGTGCAGAGCCTGGTGGACATGGTCAGCCAGGGCAACCTGTCGGACGACAACATGAAGCAGGCCCAGGCCATGCTCACCAAGGCCCAGACCGAGCTGGGCGACGCGGTCGCCGACACCACCGCCCGGGTCGTCAGCCAGCAGGTGGACACCTCCAGCGGCGCAGCGGCCGGCGTAGCCTCGGTGCTCGCCAACAGCACCGTGTACGTCACCGACCCGACTGTTTCCGCCAACCTGGGCACCCGGCTCGACACCCTGAAGGGCAGCGCCGCGGTGCCGGCCCAGGCAGTGCTGATCAGCAACCTGCAGAACCTCAACCGGCTGAAGCGCTGACGCGGAAACCATCATGAGCAACGCGCCCTTCCCCCACCGCATCCGCCGCCTGCTGTGGCAGGCGCGGGCCCCCACGCCGGCTGCCGCCTTCACGCTGCGCGGCGTATTGCGGGACGCCGCCGAGCCCGTACTGGCGGCCCTCGCCGACAGCCTGTCGGCCCACGTCCCCGACGACCGGGTGGTGCGCCTGCCGCGCCTGGAGCTGAAGCTGAGGCTCGACACCACGCCTGGCGCGGACGCGCTGCCGGCCCAGGTTGCCGCAGCCGCCGACGCCGCCCTGGCCGGGCTGGCCCTGCAGCAAGCCGAGACGCTGCCGACTGGCCAGCCCGACCCGACCGACCGCACACCGCCGACCGCCGCCCCCGGCAGCTTCCCCAGCCGTGCCGAATCCAGCCCCGCCGACACCGCACCACTGCTGCTGGCCTGGCGCTACAACGCACTGGGTGAGCTGCGCGCCGCGGTGCGCACGGCCCTCGCCGGGGTCGATGCCGCAGCCGCCCACGGTCAGGCGCCAGAGGGCGCAACACTCGATCTCGGTGGCGAACCGCTGCCCCTGCCGGTCCAGACGCTACACGAGCTGGCCCGCCACCTGGACGCCCTGCCCAGTGGCGACCGCGCCCCGGCAGCGCTCCTCGGTGCGACCGATCAGCCCCCCGCCCAACCGGCCATCGCCAGCATCCAGGCCCAGGCCGGGTTGGCCGCCTACCTGCATCACGGTAGCCCTGACTGGCCGCTGGCCGGCCTGCCGGACGAAAGCCTGCGCGCGCTGCTGGCCGAAGCCGCGCTGGCCTGGGCCAGCCTCGGCTGCATCCCGCCCGACATCCGTGCTCAAGCCCGCACGGAACGACTGGGCAGTCTGAGCCGCTGGCTGGCCTTGCTGCCGGCGGCCTGGCGCCGGCACGTGGTGAGCACCCATGCAGCCGCCGCCCCCAGGCATCCGCTGAGCCGCGCCCTGCTGGCCCTGCTCGCCGCCACCGCCGACCGGGACGACGGCGACAGCCTGCATGCCCAGGCCCTGTGGCTGGCGTGGACGCTGGAGGGCGACCCGCCCGCCGCCGACGGCCGCCACCCCTGGCTGGCGGTCGCCCGCGCCTGGCTCGCCGCACTGTTCGCCACGCGCTCGCCGGAACCCTACTGGCAGGCCGTCCTCGACCTGCTGGCCGACGCCCCGCCCTCCCCTGTCGAGGGACCGGCAACGCATCCCCCGCTGCCCGTCGACACGCCGCCAAACCAGGCTCTACAAGCATCGGCCGCGTCCCGTGCAGCCTCCGCAGTACCCACCGACGCCCCCCTCGCTTTCGACCAGCGCCCGGCCGCCCGCAGCGCCGCCGGCATGCTCGTGCCCCAGGCCGGGCTGGCGCTGCTGCATCCCTACCTGCCGCGCCTGTTCGAAGCCACCGGGCTGGTAGCTGCCGGCCACCGCGGACCGCTGCCCGAGGCGGCCGTGCCGCGCGCCGCGGCGCTGCTGCACTGGCTGGCCACCGGCACGGCGGCCCTCGAATTCGAACTGCCCTTCGTCAAGCTGCTGCTCGGCCTCACGCCGGACAAGCCGTTCTCCCATGCATTGCCCGACCCGACGGAGGCCGAGCGTGCCGAGGCCGAGGCCCTGCTGGCCGCAGTGCTGGCCCACTGGCAGGCCCTGCGCGGTACCACCACGGACGGCCTGCGCACCGCCTTCCTGCGCCGCCGCGGCCACCTGCGTCGACAGGACGAGGCCTGGCAGCTACGCGTCGAGCCGGAATCCTTCGACATGCTGCTGGGCCTGCTGCCGTGGAGCATCGGCCTGGTCCGCCTGCCGTGGATGCCATGGCCGCTGCTGACCGAGTGGGGCACGCCATGAGGGCCGGGCGATGAACAGCCACGACCTGCCCTGGCGCCCCGCCGACGGCGGCGAACCGGCCGACCGCTTGCTGCAGGCCGCCGCCACCACACTGGAGGCCGAACTGGAATGGCTGGCCGACTGCCTGCGTGTCCGCCTGCAGCGCTACTTCGGCCAGCCGCCCGACTCGCCGCCGCTGCCCGCCGACGCCCCGCCCCTCGACCGGGCGGGCTGCCCCTACGCCGCCGCCGTGCGCCGCCGCGGCCTCGACCCGGCCGACCGGCTGCTCCTCGCGCTGACGCTAGCGCCTCTACTGCGCCCGCAACTGCTCGACGTGCTGTGGTCGCGCAACGAGACGACCCAGCGCCCGTTCACGGAGTTCGGCAGCCGCACCGACGGCGCCAGCTTCCAGCCCAGCGGCGAGACGGCCTGCTTCCTGCTGGCCGGCGACGCCCTCGACCTGCGCTTCGCAGCCATCCGCCGACTCGCCCCGGAAGGCCGGCTGGCGCGGGAGGACGTGCTGCGCCTGGGCCCCGCGGCGCCCGGCGACGGGCCGGCGAGCCCCTTCGGCGGCCCGCTGCAGCTTTCGCCGCGCTTCCTCGCCGAAGCCCTGCCCGGCCTGCCACTGCCCGGCGGCGGCGAAGCCGGCATCCCGGCGCGGCGGGTGTTCACTGGGCTGGACTGGAGCGATCTGGTGCTACCCACCCAGACCCTCGCCCAACTCGAGGACATCGCCCTGTGGCTGGTCCACAGCCGCACGCTGATGGACGACTGGGGCCTCGGGCGGCGCATCGCGCCGGGCTATGTAAGCCTCTTCCACGGCCCGTCCGGCACCGGCAAGACCTTGTCGGCCTGCCTGCTCGGCCAGCGCTGCGGGCGCGAGGTCTATCGCGTGGACCTGTCCCAGGTCAGCTCCAAGTACATCGGCGAGACCGAGAAGAACCTCGCCCGCCTCTTCGAGGCCGCCGAGCAGGCCGGCTGGATTCTCTTCTTCGACGAGGCCGATGCGCTGTTCGGCAAACGCAGCAGCGTCTCCGACGCCCACGACCGCTACGCCAACCAGGAGGTGAGCTACCTGCTGCAGCGCATCGAGGCTTTCAGCGGCGTGGTGATCCTCGCCTCCAACCTGCGCCACAACATCGACGACGCCTTCCTGCGCCGCTTCCAGTCGGTGGTGGCCTTCCCGCTGCCGCGCCCGGCCGAGCGCCTGCGCCTGTGGCGCGAGGCCTTCCCGGCCCCGGTGCGCCTCGACCCGGCCCTCGACCTCGCCCAGCTGGCCCGTCAGCACGAGATCTCCGGCGGCACCATCATGAACGTGGTGCGCTACGCCTGCCTGCAGGCCCTCGGCCGCGGCGACGGCTCGGTGAGCGCGGCGGCGGTGGACGAAGGCCTGCGCCGCGAACTGCTGAAGGAGGGCCGGGCCAGCTAGGCCGGCGCCACGATGGGCACCCGCGGACTCCGCCAGGCGGCCCGGCTGCGCCAGCAGGCTTCACCTGCGGCGGCGCGCAAACCCGCCCCCGCACGCTGCGGAACGCCGCCATGAACGCGCCGCTGTCCCGCCACATCCTGCGCACGCCCGAGCATCGGGCCGTGGCAGCACTGGTCAGGACGCCGGCGCCGGTCATGCCGCAGCGCGCGACGGCCGGCGAGCTGACGGTATCCAGCCCCCACGATGCGGCCGAGCGGGAGGCGGTGCAGGTCGCCCGCCGGGTGGTCAGCCTGCCGGCGGCGCCGGTGTCGGCCAGTGCCACCCGCTTTGCCGGCCTCGTGCCGGCGGCGGCCCAGCGCGCACCGGCGACGACGGCAGCCGCTGCGCCACGGCCAGCCCCCGCCGCCGCGGCCGCGCTACCCACCGGCGGCCAGCCGCTGCCGCGCAGCCTGCGGGACTTCATGGAGCCGCGCTTCGGTGCCGACTTCTCGGCAGTGCGCATCCACACCGGGCCGCAGGCGGCCCAGGCCAGCCGCCGGCTCAACGCAGCGGCCTTCACGGTCGGCCGTGACATCTTCTTCGGTCGCGACGCCTACCAGCCCGACAGCAGCGCCGGCCGCGAGCTGATCGCCCACGAGCTGACCCACACCATCCAGCAGGGCGCCACCGCGCAGGGGCCAGCCCAGGTCCGGCGCAGCCTGCTGCCCGGCGTCGTCGAGCACAGCCCGCCGGCAGTGCAGCGCCTCGGCATCAGCGACGCACTGGACTTCTTCGCCGACCACGCCAACAACCTGCCCGGCTTCCGCATGTTCACGCTGGTGCTGGGGGTGAACCCGATCAACATGCGGGCCGTCGAGCGCACCCCGGCCAACCTGCTGCGGGCGGTGGTGGAGCTGATACCCGGCGGCGCGCTGATCACCCAGGCCCTCGACAACCACGGCATCATCGACCGGGTAGCCGTATGGGTGCAGCAGCAGATCGCCACCCTTGGGCTGATCGGCAGCAGCATCCGCCAGGCAGTGGACCGTTTCCTCGACAGCCTGGGCTGGCGCGACATCTTCGACCTGGGCGGGGTGTGGGAGCGGGCCAAGCGCATCGTCACCGATCCCATCTCGCGCATCACCAGCTTCGTCGGCAACCTGGTGTCCGGCGTGCTGCAGTTCATCCGCGACGCGATCCTGCGCCCGCTGGCCGGGCTGGCCGCCGGCACCCGCGGCTGGGATCTGCTGTGCGCGGTGCTCGGCCGCAATCCGATCACCGGCGACCCGGTGCCGCGCAGTGCTGAAAACCTGATCGGCGGCTTCATGAAGCTGATCGGCCAGGACGAGGTGTGGGAGAACATCAAGAAGGGCAACGCCATCCCCCGCGCCTGGGCCTGGTTCCAGGGCGCGCTGGCCGGCCTGATGGGCTTCGTCACGGCGCTGCCGGGGATGTTCATGGACACCCTGCGCAGCCTCGGCGTCTCCGACCTGCTGACGCTGCCGCAGACCTTCGTGCGCATCGCGCGGGTCTTCGGTGATTTCGCCGGGCGCTTCTTCAGCTGGGCTGGGCAGCAGGTGATCAGCCTGCTGGAGATCATCTTCGAGGTGGTCGCCCCCAGCGTGATGCCCTACCTGCGCCGCACCGCCGGCGCGCTGCAGAGCATCTTCCGCAACCCGATCGGCTTCGTGCGCAACCTGGTGCGGGCGGCGAAGGCCGGCTTCGAGGGCTTCGTGGACCGCATCGGCACCCACCTCAAGACCGGCCTCATCGAGTGGCTCACCGGCTCACTGCCGGGGATCTACATCCCGCAGAAGCTGGAACTGCAGGAAATCCTCAAGTTCGTGCTGTCGGTGCTCGGCCTGACCTGGCAGAACATCCGCCAGAAACTCGTCACGGCGGTCGGCGAGCCGGTGGTGAAGGCCATGGAAACCGGCTTCGACGTGGTCGTCGCGCTGGTCACCGGCGGGCCGGCGGCGGCCTGGGAAAAGATCAAGGAGATGCTCGGTAACCTGAAGGACATGGTGATCGGCGGCATCAGCGACTTCGTCATCGACATGGTGGTGAAGAAGGCGGTGCCCAAGCTGGTGGCGATGTTCATCCCCGGCGCCGGCTTCATCTCGGCGATCCTGTCGATCTACGACACGGTGATGGTCTTCGTCAGCAAGCTGGCGCAGATCGCCCAGACCGTGAAGGCCTTCGTCGATTCCATCGTGGCGATCGCCGGCGGCGCCATCGACGCGGCGGCCAGGCGCGTGGAATCCACGCTGGCCAACCTGCTGTCCCTGGCGATCAGCTTCCTGGCCGGCTTCATCGGCCTCGGCAAGGTGGCCGACAAGGTGATGGCGGTGATCCAGAAGATCCGCGCGCCCATCGACAAGGCCCTCGACTGGCTGGTCGGCTGGATCGTCAAGATCGGCAAGGCGCTGTACGGCAAGACCAAGGCGGCGGTCGGCAAGGTCGTCGAATGGTGGAAGGAGCGCAAGCCCTTCCGCACCGCCGGCGGCGAATCCCACGAGGTGTATTTCACCGGCGACGAGAAGAAGCCGGTGCCGATGGTGGCCAGCAAGGATCCCAAGCCGATCCTCAGCAAGCTCGACCAGTACGCCGCGATGGCCAAGGAGGCCGACGCCAGCAAGGCCCGCAAGAACGCCGTGGCGGTGATCGGGCGGGTGCGCCAGACCCTCGCCACGACGCCGGAGTCGCCGACGGTGGTGGCCGACATGAAGACCCTCTTCGAGGCCTTCGAGGAAGTCGGTGCGCCGAAGAAAACCAGCTTCCTGAGCCAGGTCCAGACCGGCCTCGGCGGCAGCCAGGTGGCGGTGCACATGAGCATCGACTGGCTCGACGCCAAATATGCCGGCGCCCACGGCAGCGGGCCGTCCTCGTCGGCGCTGTCAGCGGTGATGAACCAGCTGGTCACCGATCCGGGCGAGAGCGCCGAACGCAAGTACATCAAGGGCCACCTGCTCAACGACAAGCTGGGCGGCGAAGGCGACGACAGGAACCTGTTCCCGATCACCGCCATCGCCAACAGCCGCCACCGCTACTCCACCGAATCGACGGTACTCGGCTGGCTGAAAAAGAAGAACAGCTGGGTGTGGTACGAGGTGAAGGTGGGCATCGTCGCCTCCAGCTTCCCGGTGCCCGGGAAGAAGAGCCCGCGCAACTTCGTGAACGCCGACTTCAACTGCTACGCGATCCGCAAGAACGAGGACGGCGAGCAGCAGGAAGCCTTCACCAGCACCATCGCATCCCGCCAGGGCGCCCGACCGGACGCCGAGGTCTTCGACCTCGGCAAGTAGCGCTCAGCCGGCCAGCGCATCCCACAGCAGCTTCACGCCCGACAAGCCCAGTGCCGCCGTGGCGAACAGGTAGAAGCCGCGCTCCGGCAGCTTCGCCAGCACGCGCATGCCGGTCCATACGCCGATCGGCACCAGCGGCAGCAGCATCGCCGACATCAGCAGCGTATCGCGGGAGAACAGGCCAAGGCCCAGGTAGAAGGGCAGCTTGGCCAGGTTGATGAAGGCGAAGAAGAACACCGAGGTGGCCACGAAAACCTGGCGCGGCTGGCTACGACTGAGGAAGTAGACCATCACCGGCGGCCCGCCGGCGTGGGCCAGCGTGCTGGTGAAGCCGGCTCCGGCGCCACACAGCCACGCAAAACCGCGGCGCGGCGGCTGGCCGCCCGTTCCGGCGGTCTGGCGGCTGCGGCGCAGCACGCGATCCGCCGCGAAAGCCACCGAGATCAGACCCAGCGCGCCCTTCACCATCGTCTCCGACATCACGCCGAAGGCCAGCGTGCCGGCGGCAATGCCAGCCACCGCGGCGGGGATCAGCAGGCGCAGGTCGGCCCAGTCGGCTTTTCCACGCCACGCGCGGATGCCGACCATGTCCATACAGACGAGGATCGGCAGCATCACCGCCACCGCGTCCCGCGGCGACAGCCACATGGACATGAAAGGCACGGCCAGCCCGCCGAGGGCACCACCGAGGCCAGATTTGGAGATGCCGGTGAGCAGGACGGCGATCGCGGTGACGATCCAGCCAGCGGCGTTCATTTCCATCGGAGCAGGGACAACGGGGTCGGGGAAGGGAGCGCCGCAGCATAGCAGGCAATGTGAATCCATGTTGCAGGGCGGCACCGCGCATACCCATGCCTATGCCTTAAGTAGTACATTTTCCACTTCCGGCCGGTTTTTTCCGGCCAGCTGATCCGCCGCCTCCGTCGTGGCCCCTGTCCGAAGATGTTGAACGCCACGCCCAGCAGACTCCTGCTCGTTGCCGCCGGCTACCTGTTCCTCGGCGGGCTCGGACTGCTGTTCGCGATCGCGCCGGGTTACGCCAGCCCGATCTTCCCGGCCTCCGGCCTGGCACTGGCGGCCACCCTGTGCTTCGGCCGCAGCGCACTGCCGGGGATCTGGCTCGGCTCGGCGAGCCTCAACCTGAGCCTGGCCTTCCTCAACCACACACTCGATCCGCGGACGGCCGTCGCGGCGAACCTGATCGCCTGCGGCGCCACCGCCCAGGCCTGGCTCGGCCAGGCCCTGGTGCGGCGCTGGGGCGGCAACAGCTGGCATGCACTGGAGCACGAGCGGATGGTGCTGCACTTCCTGCTGATCGGCGGCCCGCTGTCCTGTCTGGTTTCCGCCTCGGTCGGCGTCGGCAGCCTGGCGCTGCTGCAAGTCATGGCCACGCCGCAGCTGGCCTTTGCGTGGTGGAACTGGTTCATCGGCGATACCCTCGGCGTGCTGACCTTCGCACCCCTGTGCCTGTGCTTCCTGATCCGCTCCAACCGTCTGTGGCAGACCCGCCGACGGCAGATCACCGCACCGATGCTGCTGACCATGCTGTTCGTCGGCATCGCCATCTATGCCACCGCCCGCTGGGAACAGAACAGCCAGCAGCACCGCCTGGAGGCCGACGGGGCGCAGATCCAGAAACGCATCGAGGACCGCCTGCAGACCCACCGGGAAGCCCTGCTGTCGCTGCGCCGCCTGCTCGAAGTGACACCCGACATCGGCCCCACCCAGTTCGAGGCCTTCACGCTGTCCACGTTGCAGGACAACCCGGACCTGTCGGCCTTCAGCTTCAATGCCTACGTGCTCGACGCGAACCGCTCCAGCTTCGAACACGCCATGCAGCAACGCCTGCACGATGCCGACTTCGGCATCAACGAAAAGAACGCGCAGGGCCAGCGCATCCCGGCCTCGCGGCGCGATGCCTACGTGCCGGTGACTTACATCTCGCCAGCGCCCCCGAACCGCCTCGCCCTGGGCTTCGATCTCGCCTCCGAAAGCGTGCGCCGGGACGCGGTACACCGCAGCCGGGAACGGGACGCCGGGATTTCCATCAGTGCGCCCCTGAAGCTGGTCCAGGACAATGCCGACCGGATCGCCGTGCTGGCGCTCGCCGCGGTCCATGGGCACGGAGAACAGCCGGTCACAACGGACCCGCTGCGCGGCTTCGCCGTCGCGATCATCAAGATAGACCAGCTGGTCGCTGTAGCTACCGGCGACGGGCTGCCGCTTGGGCTGCACCTGGAACTCGTCGATCCCGCCGGCAGCCACGGGCCACTGCGCCTCGACCGCCCCGATGCGCCCATCGACGCGACGGGCACCCGCGCCATATGGAGCGGCCAGATCCACGCCGGTGACCGGGAGTGGTCGCTGCGGGTCTTCGCCGATGACCACTACCTAGCCCTCAACCGGCCCTGGATCGCCTGGGGCGTCGGCGTCGTCGGCCTGCTTTTCGCGACGCTGCTGCAGACCCTGATGCTGGGCATGACCGGCCGTACGGCCATCATCGAGCGCCGCGTCGAACGCCAGACCCAGGACATCGCGGCGGCCAACACGGAACTGGCGCGCCACCGGGACCACCTGGAGGAACTGGTCGCCGCCCGCACCGCCGACCTGTCCATCGCCAAGGAAGCCGCCGAAGCCGCCAACCGCGCGAAGAGCAGCTTCCTGGCCAACATGAGCCACGAGCTGCGCACGCCGATGAACGCCATCATCGGCCTCACCCACATCCTCAGCCGCAAGAACGCCGACCCCGACCAGCGCGAGCGCCTCGGCCGCATCTCGCGCGCCGCCGGCCACCTGCTGCAACTGCTCAACGACGTGCTGGAGCTGTCACGCATCGACGCCGAGCGGCTGCCGATCGAGGAAGTGTCCTTCCAGCTGAAAACGGTGATCGCCAATGTGGACAACCTGGTCGGTGCCGACATAGCGGCTCGCAGCCTGCAATTCCACGTGGTCCTGGCACCTGGGCTGGCCCTCCAGGCGCTGCTCGGCGATCCCCTGCGCCTGCAGCAGGTGCTGCTCAACATCGTCGGCAATGCGATCAAGTTCACCGAGAATGGCAGCATCACCCTGACCGTCGCACAGAGCGGCGAGGACGCCGACGGCATCCTGTTGCGCTTCGAAGTCCGCGACACCGGCATCGGCATCCCCGCCGACGCGCAGCAGCGCATCTTCCAGCCCTTCGAGCAGGCCGACAGCTCCACCACCCGCCGCTTCGGCGGCACCGGCCTGGGGCTGACGATCTGCCAGCGCCTGGTGCGCCTGATGGGCGGCGAGATCGGCGTGACCAGCCGGCCCGGCGAAGGCAGCACCTTCTGGTTCACGTGCCGCGTACGCCGCACCACGCACACCGCCGAGACCGCCGAAACCCCGCTGCCGGACGGCACCGACGCCGAACAGCGACTGCGCGCCCACTTCAGCGAGCGGCGCATCCTGCTCGCCGAGGACGACTGGGTGAACCAGGAGGTCGGCCTGGAGCTGCTGCGCGAAGTCCTCGGCCTCTCCGCCGACCTGGCCGAGGACGGCGCCGAAGCGGTGCGCCTGGCCGAAAGGACGGCCTACGACCTGATCCTGATGGACATCCAGATGCCGGTGCTGGACGGTCTCGCCGCGGCCCGTGCGATCCGCGCGCTGCCGGCCCACCGCCACACGCCGATTCTGGCGATGACCGCCAACGCCTTCGAGGAAGACCGGCTGGCCTGCCGCGCCGCCGGCATGGACGACTTCATCGCCAAGCCCGCCGACCCGGACCTGCTGTTCCGCGCGCTGCTGCGCTGGCTTGAAAAACGGCCCGAACTGCCGGACGCGAGCGCCACTGATACGCAGGGCAGCTAAACTTCGTCATTTGCCGGCCGAAATAGCAGAAACCGTCCGCCGCCTGACCTCCGATGCCAGACACCCCGTCCCAGGATTTCGTCGTCACCCCTGACCAGCTCTGCATAGGGCTGTTCATCCATATCGACCTGCCCTGGTTCAGCCACCCGTTCAGCTTCAACAGCTTCAAGATCCGCAGCGCCGACCAGCTGCAGACCCTGCGCACACTGGGTCTGAAGCACTTCCGCTACGACCCGGACCGCTCGGACGTGTTGCCGCGGGGCATGGTGACGACGCTGCCAGTGGAGGTGCCGCCCGCCACGCCCCCCGTCGAGGATGTGGCCACCAACGCCGCGCTGGCCAGCAAGCATGAGCGCATCGCCCGCCTGGCCCAGCGCAAGCGCCAGGTCGTCGAGGTGGAGAAGGCCCTGGTCAAGGCCGCCGGCGTGATGCGCAACATCAACAAGAACCTGTTCGCCCGCCCAAAGGAATGCCTGGAGGAAGTGGACGAGCTGGTCAATCAGATGGTCACCGCCTTCCTCGACCAACCCGATGTAGCGCTGCACGTGATCGGTGAACACGCCGGTGGCGAGGAAACCTACTTCCATGGCCTCAACACCTCGATCCTGTCGATGATGCTGGCCAAGGACCTGGGTTTCAACCGGCCCGCCTGCCAGTTGCTGGGCGTCGGCGCGCTGCTCCACGATGTTGGCCTCAGCGACGTGCCCGACCGCATCGCACGGCCGCGCCAGGAACTCACCACACCGGAACGCAACCTGCGCCAGCTTCATTGCGAGTACGGACTGCGCATGGGCAAGCAGCTCGGCTTGCCCGAACCGGTGCTGCGCATCATCTTCCAGCACCACGAGCTGTCCGACGGCAGCGGCTATCCCAACAAGCTCAAGGGCGACCAGATCGATCCGCTGGCGCGCATCGTGTCGCTGGTCAATTACTACGACAACCTGTGCAATCCGCCCGACCTGGCCAAAGCGATGACGCCCCACGAGACGCTGTCGCTGATGTTCGCCCAGCGCCGCGCCAAGTTCGACGGCAAGGTGCTGCAGGTGATGATCCGCTGCCTCGGCGTTTATCCGCCGGGCACCGTGGTCAAGCTGTCCAACGACGCGTTGGCGCTGGTGTCCTCGGTAAACCCGGCCAAGCCGCTACGCCCATGGGTCACAGTCTACGACCCCAGCATTCCGAAGGACGAAGCGATCCTGCTCGACCTGGAAGACGAGCCGGACATCAACATCGCCAAGGCCCTGCGCCCGATCCAGCTTCCGCCCGAGGTCTATGAATACCTCAGCCCGCGCAAGCGCGTGACTTACTATTTCGACTCCGACTCGCGCAAGGGACGCCGGCAATGAGCGAACGCTACCAGGACCTGCTGTTCGCCGCCGCCGAAGAGATCCTCCTCCTCGTCGACCCCGAGTCCCTGGTCATCTTGGCCGCCAACCCCGCCGCCTCGCGCCTGCTCGGCTATCCGGCCGGCAGCCTGCCCGGCCAGTCGATCACTGACATCGAATGCGCACTGACCGACCTGTTCTTCTGGGAGGAGATGCGGGCCGGCGGCGGCACCGAGGATCAGGTCATGGAAGGCCTCTACCGGCGCGCCGACGACAGCCTCCTATCGGCACGCAAGACGGTGCGGCGGATCTCCGAGGGCATCCTGGTGAGAGCCACCGACATCGGCGCGCAGAAACGCGCCGAGGACGAACTCGCGCTGATGGCCTCGCGCCTGCGGGCGACGCTCGAAGCCACTGCCGACGGCATCCTGGTGCTCGACCGCAACGGTCATGTCACCAACATGAACCGGCGCCTGGCGCGCCTGTGGAACCTGCCCGAGGAACTCCTCGCCCGCCACGACGACAATGCGATCCTGCAGTACATGGCCGACGCGGTGGAAAGCGGCACCGACCTGCACGCGCTGCTGACCCGCCACAGCCAGGATCTGAAGGAGACCTTCGACATCCTGCCACTGCGCGACGGCCGTATCTTCGAGGCCAGCTCGCGGCCGGCCCGCCACGATGAGGAGGTCATCGGCCGGGTGTTCTGCATCACCGACGTCACCGAGCGCCACAAGGCCGAGCAGGCCCTGATCGCCGCCCGCGATGCGGCGAACGCCGCCAATCGGGCCAAGAGCGACTTCCTGGCGATGATGTCCCACGAGATCCGCACCCCGATGAACGGCATCATCGGCATGGCTCAATTGCTCGAGATGTCACCGCACACACCCGAGCAGCAGGAATACATCGCCACCATCCAGAGCAGTGGCGATGCACTGCTGGGCATCATCAACGACATCCTCGACTACTCGAAGATCGAGGCCCGCAAGCTGAGCCTCGAGAAGATCGGCTTCGACCTGCGCCCGCTGGTCGCCGACGTGGAGAAACTGTTCCGCGCCCGCGCCGCGGAAAAATCCATCGTGTTCACCGCGATGGTTGCCGACAGCGTGCCGCGTGTGGTGGTCGGCGATCCGACCCGTCTGCGCCAGATCCTAATGAACCTGGTCGGCAATGCCTTCAAGTTCACGGCCCACGGGCAGATCGGCGTACATGCCACCTCTGCGCCGCTCGGTCCCGGCCGGATCAGCCTGCGCGTCACCATCAGCGACACCGGCATCGGCATCGCCGCGGACAAGTGCGCGCACATCTTCACGCCCTTCGAGCAGGCCGACATGTCCACCACCCGCCGCTACGGCGGCACCGGTCTCGGCCTGGCGATCTGCCGCATGCTGTGCGAGCTGATGGGCGGTCAGATCGGCGTGGACAGCCAGGAAGGTGCCGGCTCACGCTTCTGGTTCACCGCCGAACTGGAAACCGGCGTCGGCGAGGAAGCCCACACCCCCGACGCGCCGCGCGTGATCCTGCGCAAGAACACGCGCATCCTCGTCGTCGAGGACAACCCGATCAACCGTACCGTGCTGGCGCGCATGCTGGAACGCTTCGGCGCCCAGGATGTGGCCTTCGCCGAGGACGGCGAGGACGCGCTGGCCCGCTGTGCCACGGCCGACTACGAGCTGATCTTCATGGATGCCCGCATGCCACGTCTGGACGGTCTAGTTGCCACCCGCAGACTGCGCGAGCAGGGCTACAAGGCCTACATCATCGGTGTCAGCGCCGACGCGATGCCGGAGGAGCGCCGCGATGCGCTGGCCGCCGGCATGGACGACTACGTGATCAAGCCGATCGCCCGCGACGCACTGGCGGCGGCCATCGAGCGCTGGCGGCAGACCCTGATCGCCGCCTACCGTGCCGGCCTGGCAATCAAACCGCCCGAGGAAGTGTAAGCGGGCATCCGGGCTGCATCGGCCCGCCACGGCAAGAAGCCCCGCGAATGCTGGGTTTCTTCGCTGGAGGCCACGGTGCAGGCGCATAAATTTTCTTACAAAGCCATGCAAGGACGGTGCAAGGCCAGCGGCTATCCTTGAAACGTACCGCGCTCCCGCGGGCGCGCCAAGGAGAAAACCATGCTGAATACCCGCCAATGGATCACCGCTGCCCTGATCGGCATTGCCGGCCTGGGCCTGTCTGCCACCGCCAGCGCCGACCGCGGCGAAGGCCATGGCTGGGGCCACCGCGGAGAATGGCGCGGCCACCATCATCATCACGGCGGCCGCGGCTACGGCCCGGTGTATTACGCACCGCAGCCCGTCTATGTGGCACCGCCGCCGGTCGTCTATGAACGTCCGATCATCTACGCGCCGCAGCCGGTGTATGCCTACCCGAGCCGGCCGTCGGTAGTGGTCAGCGTGCCGCCGCTGGTCTTCCCGCTGCGCTGACGTGCATCATAAGCCGATCTTCGGCACCGCCTGACCCCGCAGACAGCACAGGTAGGCGGCAGTCAGTTCGTCCAGGTAGTTGCGATAGATCGTCGCCCAGCCTTCCGCCCCCGCCTCGAGGAGCAGGTCGAGACGGGCCTGGTGGGTGACGCGATCGCGCTCATCGAGCACATCGTCCCGGTTCAACGCCTGCGCGCGCAGACGGTTTTCCGCCGTCCCCACGACGAGACGGCTGCCGAGGAAGTGCATGCGCTGCACCACATCGGCGTGGGCCAGCCACAGGCGCCCCAGCAAGGCTCCTTGGCAGAGGGTGGCGCAGCTCAGCGCCGTCGGTAGGAATCCCATTTTTGTAATCGCTCTCTGTTGAGGTTGGCATCGTTGCCAGCCTGTCTATCGTTTTAGCCGAGCAGACAGCAGAAGCAAGCCTTGGCCCCTGATTCAACAGGGCGGCACCTCCTGGCTGAGCAGCCAGGCAGCCCGCTCGCGCAGGCGTCGGCTCCACGCTTCGTTCAGGCCCGCTGCGGCAGCGAGCAATTGCAGTTCCCGCGGGTCGGCCCGGTGCTGCTGGCAGACCACCCACAGGCGCGCCAAGTTGCACTCCGGC
Source organism: Zoogloea sp. GDB6 (assembly GCF_056724105.1). NCBI lineage: Bacteria > Pseudomonadati > Pseudomonadota > Betaproteobacteria > Rhodocyclales > Zoogloeaceae > Zoogloea > Zoogloea sp. GDB6. The sequence goes on from NZ_CM161497.1 coordinate 5,004,691, forward strand.
GCCGGCCGCTCGATCAGTTCAAGCACGTCGCCGGCTGCGATCTCCCCTTCCTGCAGCACACGGAAATACCAGCCGGTCCAACCCTTCGCAGCGATCAGCCGGGACATGGATGGGTGGTCCAGCTTGTGGCTGATCTTCCAGCACGGCTGGCGCGGCTGGCTGACCTGCAGACGGCAGCTACCCAGCACGAAGACATCGCCGATGCATACGTTCTGCTCGGTGAGCCCGCAGGCCGACAGGTTTTCGCCGAGGGCGCCAGGGTGCAGCAAGCCTGCCCGCTCCGGCACCTCCGCCGCCAGCCCGGCATAGTGTTCGGCAGGATAGTAATGCACAGCCTTCTCGGGCCCGCCATGGACCCGGCGATCCGCTTGGGCATCGCCAGCCAGGCCTTCCGGGCCGACCGCCACGCGTCCCGCGACAGCGTTCTTGAAGATGCCGGTCTGCTGCCCCTCCGGCGGCAAGGCGCGCAGGCGGCCGGTATAAACGGAATCGACGACGGCTTTCACGAAAATTATCTCTCCCAGCTTTGCCCGGCCACCGGCCATAGCCAGGCCGCCCCGCGCACGCCCGACGAATCCCCATGGACGGCCGGGGACAGGCGGGTCGCCACGGTGTCGGAGAAAACATGTTGCGCCCACCGCTGCGGCACCCGCTCGTACAACCGGCCCAGGTTCGACAGGCCACCACCAAGCACGACCACGTCCGGATCGAGGATGTTGATGACGCCGGCCAGCGCCCGCGCCAGACGCTCCTCGTAGCGTTGCAGGCTGGCCTCGCAGTCGGCATCGCCAGCCAGCGCGGCGGCAACGATGGCCTCCGGCGCCAGCGCGGCGCCTCCGCTGCGCAAGTGGTCCGCCGCCAGTCCCGGCCCGGACAGGTAGGTTTCGATGCAGCCGGCCCGCCCGCAATAACAGGCTGGCAGCGGCAGATCAGCACTTGCCGGCAGGGGCAACGGATTGTGCCCCCACTCGCCGGCAATCGAATTGATGCCTGACAGGAGTTGCCCGCGGACCACGATGCCACCGCCGACGCCGGTGCCGAGGATCACCGCGAAGACCACCTCAGCCCCTGCCGCCGCGCCATCCACCGCCTCGGACAGGGCCAGGCAGTTGGCATCGTTGGCGGTACGGACTTCGCGGCCGAGCAGGCGGCGCAGGTCGTCCGGCAACGGCTGGCCGTTCAGGCAGGTGGAGTTGGCGTTCTTCATCAGCCCACTGGCCTTGGATACCGCACCAGGCGTGCCGATGCCGACGGAGCCACGCTGGCCGAGCTCTGTCTCGACCGCCTCGACCAGCCCGGCCACCGCCTGCAGCGTAGCCGCGTAGTCGCCCTGCGGCGTGGCGACGCGGCGCCGGGCCAAGGTGTGGCCCGCGTCGTCGAGGGCGATGACTTCGATCTTGGTGCCGCCGAGGTCGATACCGATGCGCAAGGGGAAGCTCCGCGGGAGATGACAAACAATGGGCGAATGATAGCCCGCGATGCGTCCTCAGGCCGGCCTGGCCTGGCGGTACTTGGTCCATCCGCTCCAGCTGTACAGCAGCAGGCCGGCCCAGATCAGCCCGAAGGTACCGAGGCGGGCCGGCTGCAGCGGCTCGTCGAAGATCAGCACCGCGGTAAGGAACTGCAGCGTCGGGTTGATGTACATCAGCATGCCCACGGTGGCCAGGTTGAGGCGCTGGGTTGCCGCAGCGAACAGCATCAGCGGCAGCGCGGTCAGCCCGCCGGCTGCGACAAGCAACACCTGTGTGAGCCCGTCGAAACCGGTCAGAACGCCATGACCGTGGGCGGCCTGCCACAGGGTATAGGCGCCGAGCAGCGGCATCAGGGACAGGGTCTCCAGCCACAGCCCGGAGATCGCATCCACCGCCACCTGCTTGCGGACCAACCCGTAGAGGCCGAAGCTGGCGCCGAGGAACAGGGAGATCCACGGCAGGCTGCCGAGGGTGAAGAACTCGTTGCCGACCGCAGCCACCGCCAGCGCCACCGAGCCCCATTCCTTGGCGTTGAGGCGCTCCTTCAGCACCAGCATGCCGAGCAGCACATTGACCAGCGGGGTCAGGAAGTAGCCCAGACTGCAGGCCACCACCTGGCGCTGGTCCACCGCCCACAGGAAGGCCAGCCAGTTGGCGCCCACCAGCAGCGCAGCCAGCGTCAGGCGCCACAGCGTACCGGGGCGCCGCGCCGCCACCAGCGTGCTGGCCCAGTGGCGACGCGCAGTAAGAACCAGGCTGACGAACACGCAGCCCCATACCGCCCGGTTGCACAGTAGGTCGAGGGGCGCCACATGGCCAAGCTGACGGAAGAACAGCGGGAAGAAGCCCCAGATGCCGTAGGCACCGAGGCCGAAGCCGATGCCGGCGAGGGTCTTGCCTTTATCCACGGGAAGAATCGTATGCAGGGAAAGACCGCACGGTAGCACCGCCTGCTGCGCCGCACCCTTGGGGTTTTCCGCCGCAACGCGGCGGCACGCCTACAATGGCGCCATTCCAATCCGAAAGACAGGCAAGACCATGTTGATCATCTTCAAATCCCCCGCCAGCGGCGACGTGATCATGTTCGGAAAGAACGGCAAGGAGATGCTGGAAGTGCTCGGCAAGGACAAGGACGACGCCAAGGGCATCTTCACCGTCGAGCAACTGCCGGCCGCCATCGACACCTTGAAAGCCGCCATCGCCGCCGACAAGACGCGCCAGACCGACAAGAACGACGACAATGAGGACGAACAGGACGTGAAGCCCGGTGGCGGCGGGGTGAGCTTCTTCCAGCGCGCGGTACCGCTGCTCGAACTGCTGGAACGCTCGCTGAAGGACAAGGTGCCGGTCACCTGGGGCGTCTGACCGCAAGACCGCCCCAACGGGGAGCCGACGGGGCTGCGTCTGCCAGCCCCCGGGCCCTGCATCAATCCGGAATCTCTTCCCCACTCGCCACGACGACCCCGAACATGTCGGCCAGCGTAGCCAGCACCGAGACCTGCAGATCTTCAGCGCTGACCACGCCGCCACCGAGGGCCGGCAGGCTGCGGGTGGCCGTGCAGTCGGCCGGCACCGTCACCCCGTAGCCCAGGCTGTAGGCGCCGCGGGCGGTGGAGTTGACGCAGTTGTGGGTCATGAAGCCGATGATCAGCAGGTTCTTTGCGCCCTTTTCCTTCAGCAACGCATCCAGCTCGGTGCCGACGAAGGCATTCGGCAGGCGCTTCACGACCACCGGCTCGCCGTCCACCGGTGCGACCTTGTCGGCAATGGCGCCGATCTCGGCGCGGATGTCGAACAGGCTGCCGGGGCCGGCGTCGTGCTGCACGTGGATCACCGGCACGCCCAGGCGGCGGGCACGGGCCAGCAGCCTGGCGCAGGCATCGAGAGCCGGCTCGATACCGGTCAGCTCCATCGTGCCGCCGCGATAGGTGTTCTGCGCGTCGATGATGATCAGCGTGGTTTCGGACAATTGCGGCGGCGTCATCGATTTGCCGGCGATCTGGCGGAGCAGGAAGGGAGCGGACATGGACTTTCTCCAGGACGATTAAAGGTGGAGCGAGCTTAGGCCGCTGGAATACCTGCGTAAATCGACACATCCGCAGCTCATTCCTGCAAAAATGCAGGCCTTCGCATCGATCGGAAACCCACCATGAACTGGGACGACCTGCGCTTCGTCGTCGAGATCGGCCGGGCCGGCACCCTCGCCGCCGCGGCCCGCCGCCTGAAGGTGGACCAGACCACCGTCGCCCGCCGCCTGCGTGCGCTGGAAGAAGAACTGGGCGCAGCCCTCTTCGAACGCGGTGACGGACACTGGCAGCCAACCGCCGTCGGCACCGACGTGCTGCAGCGCGCCGGGCGCATCGAGGAGGACGTGATCGCCCTGCTCCGTGTGGCGGAAGCCGGTGCCGGCGCGGTGAACGGCCTGGTGCGCGTCACTGCGGTCGGCACCCTCATCGGCGACTACCTGGCGCCGCGGCTGGCCGGCCTGTACGCCCGCCACCCGGACCTGAGCGTCGAGCTGATCGCCAGCAACGACAACCTCAACGTGGCCCGCCGCGAAGCCGACATCGCGATCCGTCTGGCCCGCCCGACGCGGGGCGATTTCCTGATCCGCAAGCTGGCCGACAGTGGCTTCGCGGTCTATGGTTCGGCCAGCCAGGACGGTGAGGTGGCGAACGACTGGGTCGCCTACCTGGACGACCTTGCCCACACGCCGGAGATGCAGGCCCTGGAAAGCCTGCGCGGCAACGGCCGGATCCGCCTGCGCTCGGGCAACATTCGAGGCCTGATGCGGGCCATCGCTGGTGGCATCGGCCGCGGCATCCTGCCGTGCTTTCTGGCCGATCCGGAGCCGGGCGTGCAGCGCCTGTCCGGCCCCCAGCCGCTGCTGAGCCGGGAGATCTGGCTGCTGGTCCATCCGGATGCCCGCCAGCAGGCCCGCGTGGCGGCGGTCGCCGACTGGCTGGCCGAGTGCTTCGCCAACGATGCGGCGACCTTCCGCGGCGAGCTTCAGTCGCCGACGCGGGTCAGCACGTAGCCGGCGAAACGGCACGCCACGGTGGCGTCGGCCTTCCGGCAATGCACGGTCTCGCCGCTGTCGGCCAGCTGCCCGAGGATCAGGGCCTTGTCCTCACCCTGGGGCAGCAGCACCTGGCGTACCGGCGGCCCTTCCAGGACCTGTACCTCCAGCAAGGGATAACCATTGCTCTCGCGGACACGGATCTCCTTGAAGAGCGGGACATCCTTGCCCTGGTTGCTGATCGCGTAGCGCCCCAGGTAGGGCCGGACCCAGCCGGGCTGCACCGGCAGCGGCAGTTTCTCGCCGACCAGCGCCTCGGCACCCAGGCGCTCGCCGACCAGCACTTCCCGCCCGGCGACGGTACGCCGGCTGATGCCATACTGGCCGATCTCGCCGAGGCCGATCGGGAACAGGCCGAACAGGCGGTAGCCCAACCCCAGGCGCCCGTCGGCCCGCGGCTCCAGGTCGAGGCGGGTGCCCAGCACATCGGCGGTCAGGGCGTTGCCGCGGCGCTCCACCCGCACATGCCCGAACAGCGTGGCGTAGTCCCCTTCCCAGCGGACCACCTCGGCCTCCGCCAGCGGCGCAGCCGCCGCGGGCTCCGTGGCGGGTGGCGGCCGCAAGCCGCTGCGGGCCTCCAGCGCCACCGACAGCACTTCGGTGGCGATCCGGTCCACCGTTGCCGACGAGCCGGCACTGTTGCTGAGCACCACCACCGCCAGCTTGTGTTCCGGCAAGGCCACCAGCGCCGAATGGAAGTTGTAGGTCGCCCCGCCGTGGAGCACGACCTTGCCACCATGCTTGAGCGGCGGCCGGCCGATGAACCAGCCGATGCCGACACGGCCATCCAGGTCCAGCGGCACGTCCGCATTCTGGGGACGGAGCATTTCGGCCACGGTTTCCGCCTTCAGCACACGGCCGCTGCGAGCCTGACCATCGGCAAAGACCATCGACACGAAGCGCGCCAGATCCGCCACGCTGGCGTTCAGGCCACCCGCCGGCACGTCGCGCAAGGCCGGCTCGTCCCGCAGGCGGCCCTTATGGTAGCCACGGGCCATCAGCGGCGAAGCCGACGGCGCGGCGCTGAAGGACGCCTCGGCCATACCCAGCGGCGCCAGCAGGGACCGCTGCAGGTGGTCGGCGAAGGGCTGGCCCGCCGCCCGCTCCACCGCCGCGCCGACCAGCGTGATGCCGAGGTTGGAATAGGACAGCACGGTGCCCGGCGCATAGGCCGTGTCGGTGTCGGCCAGCAGAGGAATCACGCTGGTGAAGGGCGGCGGCGTCTCGGTGAAGAAGTCCTTCAGGTAGTCCCGCGGCAGGCCGGCGTGATGGGTCATCAGGCCACGCAGGGTGATCGGCGGCGCATCGGCAAAGCGGCTGCGGATCGAAAAGCCCGGCAGCGCACGGGCCAGCGGCGCATCGATGTCGAGGCGGCCCTGCTCGGCCAATTGCATGGCCGCCGTGTCGGTGAACAGCTTGGAGATGGAGCCGACCCGGTACAGCGTATCCGGCGTCGCCGGCACACCCTTTTCCTTGTCCGCAAAACCGAAACCCCGCGCCCACAGCAGCCTCTGGTCGTCCACCACGGCGACGCTGAGGCCGACGATGGACTGCTGGCGCATTTCGTACTCGATGAGGCGGGTCGCATAGTCCTGCACCTGCGCATCATCGTTGCGCGCCAGCGCCGGCGGACGCGACGGTGCGCCCGCACATGCGGCCAGCAGCAGGATTGATGTCAAAAACATTCCCACCCTGAGCAGGAGAGATCCACGTAAAGCCATTCCGTCAATTCCTTTGGAATACAAAGCAATGACCCTAGCGTATTTCACACCCCACCATCAAGGGCCGGCACGCACACCATGAAGCGTCACAAAAGCTTAATTCAAATGGCGTGAAGCGCTGACCACAATGGCGGTATTACGTTTTGCCGTGCCGTCCCGCCACCATGTACCTCAGCGGTCTGATCATTCACCTCCGTGAACTGCTCGCCAGCGAAGCCCTCAGCTTCGTCTTTCAACCGATCTTCGATCTCCGCCGGCGGACCGTGCTGGGCTACGAAACACTGATGCGCGGCCCGGAAGCCTCCCCGCTGCACACCCCCGAGCAATTACTGCGCGTCGCCCGCGAAGCCAACCTGGGTCTTGAGCTGGAGCGCTTGGCCACGTGCCTGGCGGTCGCCGCTTTCGTGAACGCCAAGCTGCCCGGCCGCCTGTTCATCAACCTGAGCATGGCAATGGTCGCCGACCACGCGGAAAGCGGCGATCTGCCGAAGCTGCTGGCCAACGCCGGGCTGACGCCCGACCGGCTGGTCATCGAATTGCGACAGCAGCCCGACGACGACCTCAGCCGCCTCACCGCCACGCTGCAGGCCATCGCAGCGCAGGGCGTCGGACTGGCCTTCGATCGCCTCTCACCGGCTACGGACAGCGGCGCGCCGCAGCCCGACTTCATCAAGCTCAGCCCGCTGCAGGTCCGCCAGATCCACACCAACCTGCCGCGCCAGCAGGAGGTGGCGGCCTGCCTCGAACGGGCAGAGCGGCTCGGCGTGCAGCTGGTCGCCGAAGGCGTCGAGGACGCCCGCGAGCTGGCCGCCCTCAACGCGTTGGGCTGTGTCTTCGCCCAGGGTTTCCTGCTCGGCCGGCCGTCCACCGAGCCCTTCCGCCAGCTGTCCCGCGGGGTCAGCGGCATCCTCGACGCGCAGCATCGGCTACCCCGCCTGCCCGTGCCGGCTCCCGCCTCCACGGGCACCTTGGTGCACTGAGCCCTTGCGGGCTCAATGGGCCATGCTGCCACTACCACCGGCATAGACGACGGTGATCGACTTGATGCCCTGCTGCAGACGCTCGCCCACATCGATCCACGGATTGCACTTCCACACGAGGCTCGCGCAGTTGGACGGCATCGGGTACCAGCGCCCGAAGGGAATGAAGGGCAGCTTGTCTTCGGTGGAGACCAGCGCGATGAACTGGTAGTTGATGCGGTCGCCGTTGGCATCCATCGCCGCGGTGTAGCCCAATGCATCGCCGGCGTTGCTCTTGGTGCAGGTGCCCAGGTCGTTCCAGCAAGTCATCATCATGTTGTTGCCGGTGCCCTGACGGAAGTCGTCGGTGACCAGCAGCACGCCCTTCGAGCGGCCGCGGTTGCCCACCCCTGCGAGCCCGTCGCCGACGCCGACCTTCGAGTTGTACAGCTCCCCGCAGGAAAAAGTGGCGTGCTGGTTGTTGGCGTTCTTGACGACCACGAAGCAGCGGTTCTTCTCGTTGGGATAGGCCAGGCCGGCAGTGTCGAGCACGTCGGTCAGGCGGATGCCCTGACCGAACCAGTAGTTCATGTGGCGCGGCCCGTATTCCTGGAAGTAGTAGGTGGAGAAGGCGCTGGCCGCCTTGCTGCCGATGCGGTCCACCGCGTAATAGCCCTGGGACGAGGTGGCCGACAGCGTGGCGGCGGACACGGTGATCGGCGTGGCCACGTCACCGCCGACCTGGAAGGCGATGTCGCCGGGCTGCAGCGCCGGTGCGCTGGCCGCCGACGCCAGCGTGTAGCTGGTGGCCTCGAAATCGTTGCGCACGTGCAGTTCGGCCAGGCGCGGCGTCTTGCGCAGGGCCGGGTCGGTGTCGTTGCCGGCGATCACCTCCATGTTGCCCTCGCTGTCAGGCAGCGCACTGCCGTTCTTCTCGTAGGCAACGATGGTCTTGTCACCGTTGCCGGTGCGGATCAGCTCGGTAAACGAGAAGGCCGACATGCGCCCGTCGAGGCCGACCGCGATGATGGCCGTCGTCGCCCCGAAGGCGCCGGTGTTGTAGTCGGCCGGGCGGAATCGGGTAGCCCGCACGATCACATCGGCGAGGCGATAACCCTTGTAGGTGTCGCTGCCGACCGTGACCAGCACCGGGTTCTCGACGGCCGGGAAGGTCGTCGCGTCGTTCATCAGGGTCTTCAGGTCGGTGACGGTGATCCCCGCCCGGGCCTGGAAATAGGGCGTCGAGCCCGACGGGCTGTTGGCCGGATTGGTCGGGTCCTGGGCGGTGGTGAGATCGGTCGGCATCAGGCTCTGGGTGCCGCCCTGCTTGATGTCGAAGGACGCCGACGGCTTCGGCGGCGTGCTGCTACCCCCGCCACCACCGCCGCTCCCACAGGCATTGAGGAAGACGGCGGCGGTCAGCGGCACGATCAAGGTCCGGATCGAAAACGGGTTCACGGGATGACTCCTTTCTGATTTTAGGTGGGTGATGGGCCTCAGCGCACCGAGTTGTTGCTGCCGTTGGTGAGCTGGTTGAGGAAGGCAATGAGGTCGGCGAATTCGCTGTCGCTGAGCCTCGGCGGACTCTTCAGCGCGGGGTCGAGGCGGGCCACCAGGTCGGCGTAAAGCGCCGGCGCGGTCGTGCTGTCCTGACACGGCAGCACGTTGCCGCCGCTGCGCAGCGCGTCGCTGCAGCGGAAGGCCATCGCCGAGGCGGCCGGGTCCAGGTGGTGGCGGACCGCTTCTTCCAGCGTTGCGAACACCCCGTTGTGGAAGTACGGCCAGGTGTTCTTCACTTCCCACAGGGACGGGGTCAGGAAGGCGTATTTGTCCGCGTCGCTGCCGGTGACGCCGTAGCGCCCCAGGTCGTGGGGCGGCGTCATCGCAGCGCCGGCCGCAAAGCCGGGGCCGATCTGCGGAACGGCGAGGTTGTGGAATATCTGGTCGCTGAGCAGCGGACCGCCATGGCACGCGGCGCACCCGGCCTTGCCGAAGAACAGCAGCCCGCCCCGCTTGGCGCTGTCCGGAATGTCCAGCACGCCGGCCATGTAGCCGTGGAAATAGGTCTTGATGCCGAAGGCGTACCAGCGGCGGGACTCGAAGGCCGCCAGAGCGTTGCCGACGGCGGCAATGCCGATGGCGGACAGCGGCGTGTCCGGGTAGGCCTGCTGCAGCAGGCCAGCGATCTGCGTGTCGGCGCGCAGGCGAGCCATGATGCCGTTCCACACCGGCAGCGGGTCCTGCTCCACCGTGGCGCCCGCCGGGTTCAGGTCGGCCAGTTCGTTGGCGTCGGCGGGGTCGTTGTAGCCCAGCATCTCGGGGCGGGACAGCAGCGGAAACAGGGCCTGGACCGCGGCCAGGCTGCCAAGCCCGGCGGGCAGCGCAGCGCCGGCCGGGCTCGTATAGACGCCATTGCTGACGCTGACCCGGCCGTCCCAGAACATGAAGCGCGGATTGCCGACCACCTTGTTGAGCAGGTCCGGCGCGTTACGGTGGATCAGCGGCGAGCCGGTGCGGTTGGGCGGCGTGCCGCTGCCGTTGATGCCGATGGACAGCACCAGGTTGTCGAGGCCGGCATTGCCGATCGGATGGCAGCTGGCGCAGGACACGCTACGCGTAGCGGACAGGAGAGTGCTCTGGAAGAGCACCGAGCCCAGGTTGTACAAGGCGTCGGAAACCGCCGGCTCGGCCGGGGCGACGACGCCGTTACTGGCCAGGTAGGCACGTAGCGGCGTATCCAGATCCGTCGCCGTGCCACTTGTCGTACCCGTGTCGGCTCTTGTCGATGTTCCCGCCGATGTCCCATCAGCGCCGCTGCCACTTCCCCCACCGCAGCCCGCAAGCTGCACAACGAGCGCTACGACCAGCGCGCCGCCAATCCACCATTTCCGCATATCGACTCCCTGCCGCCCCGTGGACGGCAATTCACTATATTTTTCTTTACATAACGACAGTCACAAAAACCTGTCAGAACAATGCAAGGATAGTGAAGGCAATATCCGTACCGGCCTCCGGGATACGGGGAGAGAAACAGGCGTAATTTGGTGAAGACGGTTCATGCCGCAGCGGCAGCCGGGCGCGGCGCGGCACTTCCAGCGATACCGAACGGCATCGCATGGAAAATCATCGTTGTATTATTAACTACACAACGAATTGAGTCGTCGTAAGCACGACATCCCTGGGGTAGACCTCAAACGGCCGTCAGCTGGGCATACAACTTGGGCAGGCGGGCCGGCAGTTCGGCCGGATTGCGCAGGATGGTGTAGCCGGACGGGCCAAAGAGGTGTGGCAGATAGCCCTGGCCTTCCTTGTCGATGGTCACGCAGAACGGCCGCACGCCCTCCTGGCGGGCGGCGTTGAGGCTCATGCGGGTGTCCTCGATGCCGTAGCGGCCCTCGTAGTGGTCCACGTCGTTGGGCTTGCCGTCGGACAGGATCAGCAGCAGGCGCAGCGCCTCCGGCCGCTTGGCGAGGATCTGCGTGGCGTAGCGGATGGCGGCCCCCATGCGGGTGTAGAAGCCCGGCTTGAGGGCGCCGATACGGCCGCGGATGCGGTCATCCACCTTCTCGCCGAAATCCTTGATGCGGTGGAAGCGGATGTGATCGCGCCGCCGCGACGAGAAACCGTACAGGCCGAAGGGATCGCCGGTGGCGCCGAGGGCCTCGGAGAACAGCCACAGGCTGTCGCGGATCACGTCGATGACGCGCTGCTCGTCGCTGACCCAGGTGTCGGTGGACAAGGACAGGTCGGCCAGCACCAGGCAGCACAGGTCGCGCTCGCGACGCTCGCAGGACAAATAACCACCACTGCTGGCGGCAACGTGGCCGGTGCGCCGGTCGGCGAAGGCGCGCACGCAGGCATCGATATCCAACTCGGGGCCGTCGGGCTGGTTCTTCAGCCAGCGCTTGGCCGGGGTCAGCGCCTCCAGTTGGCGGCGCAGGCGCCGCGCCGGGCGTACCAGATGCGCAGGCAAGGGGCCGGGCGTCGCGTCGCGGGGATCGAGAAGCGCCACGCTGCACATGTCACGCTTCAGCACCTGTTTCTTCCAGTCCCATTCCGGCAGCAGGATGCCACTTTCCAGCGGCACGTCGTCGGCCGCCGCGGACGGCAGGTCCAAGTCGAAACGCACCTTGGAGGCGGTGTCGTGGCCGTCCTGGGCCACCGCGATCTTGTCCATCTCGCTGGCCGCCCGCGGCGCGTCCTCGCCGTCACCCTCCTCATGGCCACGATTGACCTTCACGTATTCGGCGAAGGACAGCAGGCTCTCGGCACGGAAGGGCAGGATCAGGCCGTTGCGGCCATCCGGCATGTCCTCCCGCTGGGCCTGGCGGCGTCTCTCGGTGGCATCCTCCGTCTTGCCGCTTTCCCGCTGTTCGGCCGGCGTCGGATTGGCCTCGTTCTGGCGACGATCGATGGCTACCGGCGCCGGATACAGCCACAGGGCCACCGGTACCGGTGGACGGCGCGCGGACGGCAGCGCGGCGACGCTGCCCGGCTCGGCCAACGCGCGCCGGATCGCCGTCTCCACTGCCGCCTCATCGGCCGGCAGTTTGCGCGGCTCGGGCCGCTCCGCGGTGATCGCCTCCACCAGCCGTCGATAACGCGAGCCAAAGCCCGGAAAGGCCGCCAACGTGGCCGCGCTGGCCTGCTGGTTGGCGACGATCCAGTTGTTGGCGGACAGATCAGCCTCACCCAGCGCCGCCCCCTGGGCGATCAGCCATAGATAGAGGTCACGGTTGAGCATCCGCTCGGGGAACAGCGCGATCTCCGCCGGCAGGCGCAGGGTCTCGGCGTCCCGCGCCGCGTGGGCGGTCTTCTCGCCGGTGTGGGCGATACGCGCCAGCCAGCCGCGCCGCGCGCCATGTTCGGTTTCGGCGGCCGGCGCCACACGCAGGCCCGGATCGCCACCCAGCGCGCGGAACAGGATGCCAGCGCTGCGTTCAATGTCCGCCAGCCGCACCGCCGCCTGCGGGTACGTGCGCGTCGCCGCCCGCGTGATGAAACGGTGCCACAAGCCACCGACAAACTCTTCCATGTCCGCCCTCCGCCAAGACTGCCACCGGCTCCCGACGTCGATACGACGGCGCAGGAAACCGGGACGACCCCGACTGTACGGGGCACCCCGGCGGCGCGTCCCTGTCCTGGCTCAATTTCCGGCGCACACCGCCGCTGGGGCTACTCGAGGGAGCGGACTCACTCGCCCGCGGCGCTTGCCAACCAGCCGAGGGCGAATGAAACCGCCTCCACTGAGGAGCGCCCAGCCAGGGCACAGCGAGGTTTAGCGCGCTGTCCATCCGCCGTCGATCAGCTGCACCGAGCCAGTCACCGACTTGGCCGCATCGGAGCACAGGAACACCGCGAAGGCCGCCACCTCCTCCGCCTCGACGAACTGCTTGGTCGGCTGGGCGGCGAGGATCACCTCGCGGATCACCCGGTCTTCCGGCAGGTTATGCACGACCGCCTGGTCGACCACCTGCTTCTCGATCAACGGTGTACGCACATAGCCCGGGCACAGTGCGTTGCAGGTGATGCCCTGCTCGGCCACCTCCAGCGCCACCGCCTTCGAGAAGCCGACGACCGCATGCTTGCTGGCCGTGTACGGCGCCTTGAACGGCGACGCGACGATGCCGTGGGCAGAGGCGATATTGACGATACGCCCCCAGCCCTGCTCCTTCATCCCCGGTAGCGCCGCCTTCGTAGTGTGGAACACCGCCGATACATTGAGGGCCATGAGTTGGTCCCAGATTTCGTCCGGAAAGGCATCCACCGCCGCTACGTGCTGCATGCCGGCGTTGTTGATGAGGATATCCAGGCCACCGAAGGCCGCGCTGGTGGCTTCCACCAGAGCCTGCGCAGAAGCCGGATCGGCCAGATTGGCCGGCGTGTAACCCACCTCCACGCCGGCCTCGGCCGCCAGTTCGGCACGCAGCGCCTCGGCCGCCGGACGCGAACCGTTGAGCATCACCTTCGCCCCGGCCTTCGCCAGGGCCCGCGCCACCGCCAGCCCGATACCCGAAGTGGAACCCGTCACCAACGCCGTCTTGCCTGCAAGCATTACCACTCTCCTCTGTTGTGTTGTCGATTGCATGCGGGGCGAATGCACCCGTCAGGCATGGATGCTAGCGCAGCGGTGATTTGCCAACCACTTCACAGCCACCGGGCGTCCCGCGTCACAAGCCAACAGCATGCGCATGGCTATGATCAAACACGCGTTCAACATATGCCCAATGCGAGCACTTGAGTGATTTCAAACGACCGCCTGCACCAACTGCTACGCCTTCTCAGTCATCGCCGGGCCATCCCGGCCAATGACCTGCAATACGAACTGGGTATCTCGCGCGCCACGCTGACCCGCTACATACGAGACCTGCGCGACGCGCTCGGCGCTCCGGTCGAGTTCGACCGCGAACAAGGCGGCTACCGCCTGACCCACGACCGCCACCAGCTCGGCCCCCAGTTCGAACTCCCCGGCCTGTGGTTCACCGCCGAGGAAATCCACGCCCTCCTCACCATGCAATACCTGCTGGCCAACCTGGACACCGGCGGCCTGCTCGGCCCGCATATCCGCCCGTTGCAAACCCGCCTCGGCCACATCCTCGGCAGCGCCGACGACTCCGCCACCGAGGTCGCCCGGCGCATCCGCATCCAGACCGTCGGCGCTCGCAGCTTCCGCCTCGAACACTTCCAGGCCGTGGCCTCCGCCACCCTGCGCCGCCGGCGCCTGGTCATCGAATACCACGCCCGGGGCAAAGACCAGCTCACGCGCCGGGAAACCTCGCCCCAGCGCCTCATCCATTACCGGGACAACTGGTACCTGGATGCCTGGTGCCACCTCCGCGGCGAACTGCGCAGCTTCGCGGTGGACGCCATCCGCCGCGCGGAAATCCTCGACCAGCCGGCGCGCGACATCGACGACGCCACCCTCGACCGGGTACTCGGCAGCGGCTACGGCATCTTCGCCGGTGCCGACGTGGAATGGGCGGTGCTGCGCTTCAGCGCCGAACGCAGCCGCTGGGTCGCCACCGAGAAATGGCACCCCGACCAGCAAGGGCGCCTCCTCGACGACGGCGGCTACGAACTGCGTATCCCTTACAGCCAGGAACCCGAACTGCTGATGGACATCCTGCGCCACGGCCGCCACGTGGAAGTGCTCGAACCTGCGGCTTTGCGCGAGGCCGTCCGACGGGAGCATGAAATGGCGGGGAGGAACAATTCGTGATGATCAGGTTTTGAGCATGACGTCCGGGACAATCCCCAGCAACGCACCGCAGGAAAAACAAGACATGACATTTCCGGATGACATTCTGCTGGCCCACTGCGCCGACAACGGCGGAACTCCCCGCGTCCACGAACTGGCCGAACATCTCCGGCAGGTCGCTGCGGGCGCTGCCGCCAGCGCCAAACGCTTCGGCGCCGCCGACTGGGCCCACCTGGCCGGCCTGTGGCACGACCTGGGCAAATATCGCCCAGGCTTCCAGCGCTATATCCGCGACTGCGCCGACGCCCACATCGAAGGCCGCGTGCCGTCGAAGGACAAGACCCATTCGGCGGCCGGCGCCCTGCATGCGCTGGCCAGCTTCGAGCGACTCGGCGGACGCACCGGCAGCTACCTCGCACGCGTACTCGCCTACCTGATCGCCGGACACCACGCCGGCCTCGCCGACTGGCACGACGACGGCCCCCATGCGGGCCTGTCGTTCCGCCTCGACACCGAGGAAAGCCTCACCGAATACACCGAAGCCTTGGCGCAGGCCCCCGACGACATCCTCGCGCCCCCCACCGAACTCCCCAAACTGAACGACGTTCCGGGCGGCAGCGCCGGCCTCGCGCTGTGGATCCGCATGCTGTTCTCCTGCCTGGTGGACGCCGACTTCCTCGACACCGAACGTTTCATGGATACCAACCAGGCGGCCAAGCGCAGCGGCTTCCCGGCCCTTCCCGAACTCCTGGCAGCCTGCGACACCTATCTCGCCCGCAAGGCAGCCAGTGCGCCCACGACGCGGGTCAATACCCTGCGCGCCCGCGCTCTCGCCGATTGCCGAAGCGCCGCCACACTGCCGCCCGGCCTCTTCTCCCTCGAAGTACCGACCGGCGGCGGCAAAACCCTCTCGTCCCTCGCCTTTGCGTTCAAGCATGCGGCACACCATGGCCAGCGGCGCGTGATCTACGCCATTCCCTACACCAGCATCATCGAGCAGACCGCCGACATCTTCCGCGAGGTTTTCGCGGACCTTGGCGACATCGTCGTCGAACATCACAGCCAGGCCGAAGCCGACGAGCGGGACGAAACCCCGCGCTCCCGCCTCGCCTGCGAGAACTGGGACGCCCCGCTGGTCGTCACCACCAACGTCCAGCTCTTCGAATCGCTGTTCGCCGCCCGCACCTCCCGCTGCCGCAAACTGCACAACCTGGTCGGCAGCGTCATCGTGCTCGATGAAGCCCAGCAGCTGCCACCGGAATTCCTGCAGCCCATCCTCGATACGCTGCGGTTGCTCGTCACCCACTACGGCGTCACGGTCGTGCTGTGCACCGCCACCCAGCCCGCCCTCGGCACGACCCGCTACTTCGACAACAACCTACGCGGCCTGGACGACATCCGCCCGATCATCGCCGACCCCGACACCCTGTTCGCCGAGTTGAAACGGGTCCGCGTACACCTGCCAGCCGATCTCGCGATGCCAACACCCTGGAATACCGTGGCGAACCGCATTGCCGAGCACGACTGCGCCCTCACCATCGTCAATACCCGCAATCAGGCCCGCGAACTGCACCACCTGTTGCCGGCCGGCACGGTCCATCTTTCAAATCGCATGTGCGGCGCCCACAAGGCCCACGTGATCGCAGACATCAAGGCACGCCTGAGAACGCGGCGTTCCGGCACCGACGACAGGCCGCTACGCGTCGTCAGCACCAGCCTGGTCGAGGCCGGCGTGGACCTGGACTTTCCTGTCGTCTTCCGTGCGCTGGCCGGCCTCGACTCCCTCGCCCAGGCCGCCGGTCGCTGCAACCGGGAAGGCCTCCTCGATGGCCTGGGCGAAGTGTTCCTCTTCGTCCCGCCCGAGGCGCCCCCCGCCGGCCTGATGCGCAAAGCCGCCGATGCCTGCGTCAGCACCCTGCACGGCATCGCCACCGATCCACTGGATCGTCGCCTCTTCGAGCCCTACTTCCGCACCTATTACCGGGCTGCCGACACCGACAAACAGCGTATCGGCGACTTGCTGACGCAAAACGCCCGCGAAGTCACCATCGCCTTCCGCAGCGCCGCCGACCGCTTCCGCCTGATCGACGACGCCGACACTGCCAGCGTAATCGTGCGCTACCGCCACGCCCCGGACGACGACACCGTCGGCATGCTGCTCGCCACCCTCGCCAAGAGTGGCCCCGAACGCTGGTTGATGCGCAAGCTGCAGCGCTACGTGGTGAATATCCATGACAAGGAAGCCACCCGCCTGCTCCGTCAAGGGGATATCGCCCTCGCCATACCCGGTTTGTATGTGCAAACCAACGATCTGCTCTACGACGATGCCACTGGTCTGATCGACGACAGCCTTCCGGTCGAACCCAGCCGCCTTGTGTGCTGACCCCTCTCCAATCGAAATCACCCCGGAGCCCCTACATGAGCACCTTCTGCCTCGAAGTCTCAGGCCCCTTCGCCTGCTTCACCCGCCCTGAAATGAAAGTCGAGCGGGTGTCGTACGACGTGATCACGCCATCGGCGGCCCGCGCGGTCTTCGAGGCGATCCTGTGGAAGCCGGAAATCCGCTGGCACGTGGAACGCATCGATGTGCTCAAACCCGTGCGGCACATCAACTTGCGGCGCAATGAAGTCGGTGCCAAGGCTTCGGTGCACAACATCCAGCAAGCCATGAATGCCGGCCATGGCGATCTGGCGCTGTTCATCGAGGACGAACGCCAGCAGCGTGCCGGCCTGTTCCTGCGTGACGTGGCCTATCGCCTGCACGCCCGGCTGGAAGTCCTGAAGCGCGACCTACCGGTCCAGAAGTACACCGAGATGTTCGCCCGCCGCGCCACCAAGGGCCAGTGCGTGAACCAACCCTACCTGGGGTGCCGGGAATTCGCCGCCGACTTCCGGCTGGTCGAATCGCCGGACAACGAGCCGCCTCCGATTCCCGACACCTCCGCACTGGGCTGGATGCTCTACGACCTGGATTTCGGCAATCCGGCGGACCCGAGACCCCGCTTTTTCAACGCTTACATTCGGGCAGGCAGCCTCCACGTGCCGGCCTGGGACAGCCCGGAGGTCAGGGGATGATCCTGCAAGCGCTCAACGATTATTACCGGCGCAAGGCCGCCGACCCTGATCCGAGCAAGCGGCTGCCGGCCTTCGGGCTCGAGGAGAAGGAAATTCCCTTCGTGCTGGAAATCACCGCCGACGGCGAGCTTGTGCGCATCCACGACACCCGTGAAACCGAAGGCAAGAAGAAGATCGGCCGCCGCGAACGCGTACCGCAAGGCGTCAAGAAGACCTCCGGCGTGGCCGCCAACTTGCTGTGGGACACCGCCGAATACGTACTCGGGGTCGACACCCGCGGCAAACCGGAACGCGTTGCCGAGCAGCACGCGGCATACCGGGCACGGCTCGACGCCCTGCCCGAAGTCACCCGACAAGACCAAGGCATCACGGCCGTCCTCCGTTTTCTCGACAAGGCCGACCGCGCCCGGCTGGAAGCCGAGCCTCCATGGCCCGAAATCCTCGCGGCCAATCCGTTGATGACCTTCCGCCTCCAAGGTGACGGCGACCTGATCTGCCAGCGACCAGCGGTGATCGCCGCCGCCATGGCCGACAATCAAACGACCGCGCGCAGCGAACATTGCCTGGTGACAGGCGATGCGGTGGAAACCGAACGCCTGCATTCCGCCATCAAGGGCGTGTGGGGCGCACAAACATCCGGCGCAAATATCGTCTCCTTCAACCTGGACGCTTTCACCTCCTACGGCAAGGCCCAAGGTGCAAATGCCCCGGTCGGCAAACCCGCCGCTTTCGCCTACACCACGGCCCTCAACCACCTGCTGGTGCGGGATTCCCGCAACCGGACCCAGGTCGGCGATGCCTCCACGGTATTCTGGGCGGAGCGGGAAGATCCGCTGGAAACTGCCATTCCCGATCTCTTCGGCGAGCCGCCAAAGGACGATCCGGACCGTCATGTGCAGGCGGTCAAGGCGCTCTACCAAGCCATCGACAGCGGCCGCTTGGCCGGCACGGACGGCGCCACGCGCTACTACGTGCTGGGCCTGGCCCCCAATGCCGCGCGTATCGCGGTGCGCTTCTTCCACTGCCTGCCACTGCATGAACTCGCGGAACGCATCCGCCAGCACTTCGATGACATTTGCCTCGTGCATGGCCCGCGGGAACACGCCCACCTGTCCCTGTTCCGCCTGCTGGTCGCCTGTGCCGTGCAGGGCAAGGCCGACAACATTCCCCCCAACCTGGGCGGCGCTGTGGTGGATGCCATCCTCGCCGACCGTAACGCGCCCTACCCCAGCCAACTGCTGAATCTGGCCGTCGTCCGCTGTCGCGCCGAACAGGACGTGAGCTACCCCCGCGCAGCCGCCATCAAGGCCTGCCTCAATCGTTCCATCCGCCGCCTTGCGCAGGAAAAGGAGTTTCTTCCCATGCTCGACCCCGACAACACCCACACGGCCTATCGCCTGGGCCGGCTGTTCGCCGTCCTGGAAAAAATCCAGGAAGAAGCCTCACCGGGTCTCAACGCGACAATCCGCGACCGCTATTACGGCGCCGCATCCTCCACGCCGGTAGTCGTGTTTACCACTCTGCTGCGCCTCAAGAACGCCCACCTCAAAAAGCTCTCCCAGGGCCGCACGGTGTGGTTCGAGAAACTGCTTGGCGAGGTGCTGTCCTGCGTCACCGATTTCCCCGCCCACCTGGCCCTCGCCGAGCAAGGCCGCTTCGCCCTCGGCTACTACCACCAGCGCCAGGCCTTCTTCACCAAATCCGACAAGACTGAATCCACCGAGGAGAACAACTGATGGCTCTCAACAACCGCTACGACTTCGTGCTGCTCTTCGACGTGAAAGACGGCAACCCCAACGGCGACCCGGACGCCGGCAACCTGCCGCGCCTCGACGCCGAATCCGGCCACGGACTGGTCACTGACGTATCCCTCAAGCGCAAGGTGCGCAACTTCGTCAGTCTGGTAAAAAACGACACGCCGCCTTACGACATCTACGTGAAGGAGAAGGCCATCCTCGTACAAGCCCATGAAAAGGCCTACAAGGCCATCGGCGCTGAAGACGCGCTCAAGGGCGAGGACAAGAAGCGCAAGGGCAGCGGTGACACCGTCGATCAGGCCCGCAAATGGATGTGCCAGAACTTCTTCGACGTGCGCAGCTTCGGCGCGGTGATGTCGCTGGGCATCAACTGCGGTCAGGTGCGCGGCCCGGTTCAGCTCACCTTCGCCCGCTCGGTGGCGCCCATCGTGGCGCTGGAACACTCCATCACCCGCATGGCCGTCGCCACCGAAGCCGAGGCGGAGAAGCAGCAAGGCGACAACCGCACCATGGGCCGCAAGCACACCGTGCCCTACGGCCTCTACATGGCCCACGGCTTCGTGTCCTCCTTCCTGGCCAAGCAGACCGGCTTCGGAGAGGAAGACCTGGAATTGCTGTGGCAGGCACTTGAGAACATGTTCGAGCACGACCGCTCCGCCGCCCGCGGCGAAATGGCGACCCGCGGGCTGTACGTTTTCAAGCACGACTCGGAACTCGGCAACGCCCGCGCCCATGAGTTGTTCAAGCGCATTGAGGCCAAGCCGGTGTCGGAAATTCCGCGCAACTTTGAAGACTACGAAGTCACCGTCGATGAAGCCAACATGCCCGCCGGCGTGTCGCTGATCCGGCGCGTGGGGTAGTGACTCGTCAGCGCCGTTTTGCCCAATACCCCGGGCGGCGGCGCTGGTGAGCAATGGCAGTGATGCTCAGGCTATCCGGGCCGATCTGGTTAGTGAGCACTTCCGCCTCCAATTGTTCGATGCTGCTCATGACGCCTCATGCCGGAACCACTCGACCCGATACCCCTTTCCGCCCTCCAGCACTGGGCCTATTGCCCGCGCCAGTGCGCGCTCATCTACCTCGAGCAGGCTTTCGAAGACAACGTGTTCACGCTGCGCGGGCAGGCCGTCCATGCCCGTGCCGACCAGCCCGGTGTGGAGGTTCGTGCCGGCCTCCGGGCCGAGCGGGCGCTACCGGTGTTCAGTGATCGCCTCGGCCTGATCGGCAAGGCCGACGTGGTGGAGTTCCAGCCAGACGGCACGCCTTACCCAGTGGAATACAAGCACGGCTCGCGCAACAAGAAAGCGGCCATCGCCGCCTGCGACGACCTGCAACTGGCCGGCCAGGCCCTGTGCCTGGAGGAAATGAGTGGCAGGGCGGTGCCCGAAGGGGCGCTGTTCTACGCCACCTCCAAACGCCGCCGGGTGGTGCCGATCACGCCGGCGCTACGCACAGCCGTCGAAACTGCCACGGCGGAAATCCGCGCCATGCTGACCAACGGCCAGACCCCACCGCCCGTCAATGACGAACGCTGCCGCGCTTGCTCCCTGTTCGATCTGTGCCAACCGGCGGCGCTGTCCCATGGCACCGACCTGGACCAGCTCCACCAAACCCTCTTTGACCCGGATGCCTGACCGATGCAACTGCTTAACACCCTCTACGTGACCCTGCCAGAGAGCTACCTGCATCTGGAGAACGACACCCTGCGCATCGAGGTGGAACACGAAACCCGCCTGCGCGTGCCACTGCACCATGTGGGCAGCGTGGTCTGCTTTGGCAACGTGAAGCTGTCCACACCCTTGATTCACCGGCTGGCCGACAGTGGCACCGGCTTGGTGCTGCTCGACGGCAACGGCCGTTTCAAGGCACGCCTGGAAGGCCCCGTTTCCGGCAACGTGCTGCTGCGCCAGGCACAGCACGAACGCTGCCGGGACGCCAGCTTCGCCCTCAGCATTGCGCGCTGCTGCATGGCCGGCAAGATCAAGAATGCCCGCCAGGTGCTGCAGCGCGGCGCCCGGGAAGCCAAAGAGCCCGCCGATGCAGCCAGCCTGACCCGCGCCGCCGATGATCTGGCCGCCGCCGTGCGTGCGCTCCCCAATGCTACTGACCTGGACACCCTGCGCGGCATCGAGGGCGAAGCGGCCCGCCAGTATTTTGCGGGGCTCAACCTGGTGGTCCGCCCCGAGGCCCGCACCGCCTTCCAGATGGATGGCCGCAGCCGGCGCCCACCCCGTGACCGCATGAATGCGCTGCTGTCCTTCCTGTATTCCATGCTGATGAGCGACTGCCGCTCGGCCGTCGAGGCCGCCGGTCTCGACCCGCAGGTGGGCTTCCTGCATGCCTTGCGCCCCGGGCGCGCCGCATTAGCGCTCGACTTGATGGAAGAATTCCGCGCCATCGCCGACCGCGTCGCGCTGACGCTCATCAATCGCGGCCAGATTGGCGTCGGCGACTTTGTCGAACGGGAAGGTGGCGCGGTACTACTCGAAGGCGAGGCCCGCAAAGCCGTCGTTGTGGCCTGGCAGGAACGCAAACAAGAAGAGCTGACCCACCCACTCCTCGAACAAGCCATCCCCCTCGGCGTTGTCCCATTGGTCCAGGCCCGCCTGCTGGCACGCAGCCTGCGAGGTGAAATGCCCGAATACCTACCCTTCATCATCCGCTGAAAGCACTGCCATGCTCGTCATCGTCTGCTACGACGTGAATACCGAAACCAAAGCCGGCCGCCGACGCCTGCGCCGGATTGCCAAGGTCTGCGAAGGCATCGGCCAGCGCGTCCAGAAATCCGTCTTCGAATGCCAGGTCAACCTGATGCAGTTCGAAACCCTCGAACGGGAACTTCTGGCCGAGATCGAACTGACCGAAGATAATCTCCGCCTCTACCGCCTCCCTGAAAGCCGTGGCGCCGAAGTCCGCGAACACGGTACCTTCCGTGCCACCGACTTCAACGGACCGCTGGTGTTGTAACATCCCGAACGCGAACCCCCAGTGCCCAGGATTTTCCCGGCAGGTTCGCGCGAACATCAAGTTGTTGATTCGAAGCAGTAAGGCAAAATAGAACCCCTCCATGGAACATCCGTCACCACTCTTCACGCGCAGGTTCGCGCAAAGCGAACTTTTTTCCGTGACGGATCAGACTTTTGCGCGTGAAGGGATTCGTCCGTTAGCAATAACGGACGTGGATTGAAACCTCCAACTCGACGACTACGACAGCGCTGCCCGCTGGATTCGTCCGTTAGCAATAACGGACGTGGATTGAAACTTGTCGTAGGCAACCCCATTTGAAATCTGCATATGATTCGTCCGTTAGCAATAACGGACGTGGATTGAAACAGGTTACCAATTTCTCGAAGCACCAGAATCCTCACGATTCGTCCGTTAGCAATAACGGACGTGGATTGAAACCCTTCCTCCCTGTGCGTCACTGGCGCGCATGTGTGCGATTCGTCCGTTAGCAATAACGGACGTGGATTGAAACTTTTATACCCATCACCAACCCATGTGGAGTGATTAGATTCGTCCGTTAGCAATAACGGACGTGGATTGAAACGTCGCTGTTTACATAGCCAGCCGGCTCCTGCTCCCGATTCGTCCGTTAGCAATAACGGACGTGGATTGAAACAGCCCCGCATAGACGACATACCGGGTGCTCGCAGCGATTCGTCCGTTAGCAATAACGGACGTGGATTGAAACCTTGCAGTCGCTGACCGTCATCAGTAGCAGGTCGCGATTCGTCCGTTAGCAATAACGGACGTGGATTGAAACTCGCATCTTTCGGTAGATGACTAGGCGTTCGAACCGATTCGTCCGTTAGCAATAACGGACGTGGATTGAAACCTCTCTTCCTTCTGGGCGAACGCTGCCTCCAACATGGATTCGTCCGTTAGCAATAACGGACGTGGATTGAAACCTGGGAATCAAGCGCATTGAGGCTGTCACTACCGATTCGTCCGTTAGCAATAACGGACGTGGATTGAAACCACCACCAGGGCCGCTTGCGTGGCATCGGCGTCGGATTCGTCCGTTAGCAATAACGGACGTGGATTGAAACTTGTTTGCACCTCTCCCCGGCTATTAGACAGCGACGATTCGTCCGTTAGCAATAACGGACGTGGATTGAAACCTGGGCAACAGCGAGCAGCTGCCGACCGAGATCTACAGATTCGTCCGTTAGCAATAACGGACGTGGATTGAAACCTGATGCAGGCCGATTACACCCGCAAGACGCAAGGGATTCGTCCGTTAGCAATAACGGACGTGGATTGAAACCACCTGATCGGAATGCCGACCTTCGTGTGCCTGGTGATTCGTCCGTTAGCAATAACGGACGTGGATTGAAACGGTGCGGACACGCCCGTCACCGAGCTTACCCACGCGATTCGTCCGTTAGCAATAACGGACGTGGATTGAAACGCACCACAGAGCGATGTAGAGCAAGCGGACGTGCGATTCGTCCGTTAGCAATAACGGACGTGGATTGAAACCTCCTGGTAGGGCTTACCGTCCTCGGCTGGTCCTTGATTCGTCCGTTAGCAATAACGGACGTGGATTGAAACGTCAGTCCGCGCAGGCGGCCCATCTCTTCACGGTTGATTCGTCCGTTAGCAATAACGGACGTGGATTGAAACGCTACCTAGCGACGGGGCTTGAAATGATTGGGGCCGGATTCGTCCGTTAGCAATAACGGACGTGGATTGAAACGACGTCCCCGTCCGCTTTGCCTCCGACGCCCTCAGATTCGTCCGTTAGCAATAACGGACGTGGATTGAAACGCGACCAGGTCGCACCCCCATCGCTGCTACTGAAAGATTCGTCCGTTAGCAATAACGGACGTGGATTGAAACGACTTTTCCGAGCTGCCAGAACGAGTAAGCAAACGATTCGTCCGTTAGCAATAACGGACGTGGATTGAAACCATCGTGGTCTTCACGGATGGCGAGCCGAACAACCGGATTCGTCCGTTAGCAATAACGGACGTGGATTGAAACGTCAATCTCGAGTTTGTAAGTCGTCACGGCGCAAGCGATTCGTCCGTTAGCAATAACGGACGTGGATTGAAACTCGCCGAAATACATCGGGTGGCCCTTGGCAACTGGATTCGTCCGTTAGCAATAACGGACGTGGATTGAAACCGCTGGTATTGCGCGTCGTCGTCATCGCGCACTAGATTCGTCCGTTAGCAATAACGGACGTGGATTGAAACTTTCCATATCCTCGCCATCCGGAAGACTGGCAACAGATTCGTCCGTTAGCAATAACGGACGTGGATTGAAACTCCGTAAATCGACTCCCCCACCTGCGCGACCATTTGATTCGTCCGTTAGCAATAACGGACGTGGATTGAAACCATTGCATTGCCCTCCCAATCTCGGCAGCGGCGCGATTCGTCCGTTAGCAATAACGGACGTGGATTGAAACATGAACTCGGTGGCATGGCGGGGGCCTGGTGATGCGATTCGTCCGTTAGCAATAACGGACGTGGATTGAAACATTGAAGCAGCATCTCCCGCCATCGTGCTCGAACTGATTCGTCCGTTAGCAATAACGGACGTGGATTGAAACCATCGTCGGGCCGAAGATCACGCAGCCCGGCAGCACGATTCGTCCGTTAGCAATAACGGACGTGGATTGAAACCAGCCTTGATCTGAACAACTTCTACGCCTGATTGCGATTCGTCCGTTAGCAATAACGGACGTGGATTGAAACCTACTGGCAGGGCTTACCGTCCTCGGCTGGTCCTTGGATTCGTCCGTTAGCAATAACGGACGTGGATTGAAACCCGTAACCACTCCGCCTCGACTTCCCACGGCTTCGATTCGTCCGTTAGCAATAACGGACGTGGATTGAAACTTCCAGATCACGGCGCAAGTCAGCATCAAGACCCGATTCGTCCGTTAGCAATAACGGACGTGGATTGAAACAAGATCGACGACGACATCACCCGGCCCAGCTACAGGATTCGTCCGTTAGCAATAACGGACGTGGATTGAAACTCGCTGCGATTGCGGCAGGCCGGATCGCAGCAGGGGATTCGTCCGTTAGCAATAACGGACGTGGATTGAAACCGCCGTGAGGATGATCTTGGATTCGTTGGTGGCCAGATTCGTCCGTTAGCAATAACGGACGTGGATTGAAACACGTTTGAGGTCATTGCATCGGGCATCCCGACACGATTCGTCCGTTAGCAATAACGGACGTGGATTGAAACTTATAGAACTTGCCGGAGGCCATCACTTGGCCCCCTTGATTCGTCCGTTAGCAATAACGGACGTGGATTGAAACTACACCCTCGACGGCGTTACCCCCTCGCCTGCCACGATTCGTCCGTTAGCAATAACGGACGTGGATTGAAACGCCCGACCGTGACCGTGCTGCTGGCCATTCCAGGCGATTCGTCCGTTAGCAATAACGGACGTGGATTGAAACGATCTGGATCGGGACAAGCTGCCCACCGGCCAGGGGAGATTCGTCCGTTAGCAATAACGGACGTGGATTGAAACGGCCATTCAAGAACTATCTGGTGGGCGTCAATTGGATTCGTCCGTTAGCAATAACGGACGTGGATTGAAACAGGCTGGCAGCGGGATTTCTGGGAATGGTGGGAATGTGATTCGTCCGTTAGCAATAACGGACGTGGATTGAAACATACCAAACCCATCCGCTTTCCTCGGTTCCAGGGTGATTCGTCCGTTAGCAATAACGGACGTGGATTGAAACCCCTTGATGCATCGCGTCTGTCCCACCGATGCGGGGATTCGTCCGTTAGCAATAACGGACGTGGATTGAAACAGATCGAAATGGCCTCCGACGCCCTCGGCGAAACCGATTCGTCCGTTAGCAGGTTGATGCAGAACCCAGTGAACGATCCGACCACCCATCTGTCCTAGCCGTATCTCCCGAACCCCAGGCACTGCACCGATGCGCGGCGAAGTCGATCCCCAGTCCTCGATGTTTCACTATTTCTCGGTCGAGTCCCGGATTCCGGCCGATCATCCGCTGCGGCCGGTGAAGAAACTGGCCGACTCGGCACTGTCGGCCATTTCGGCGGAGCTCGATGGGCTTTACGCCAAGGGCGGCCGACCGTCGATTCCGCCAGAGCGGCTGCTCAAGGCCCAATTGCTGATCGCCTTCTACTCGGTGCGCTCGGATCGGCAGTTCTGTGAGCAACTCGATTACAACCTGCTCTTTCGCTGGTTTCTCGATCTGGACCTGGAATCGGGTGGGTTGGATCAATCCAATTTCAGCCGCCTGCGCGAGCGCCTGGTGGAAACCGATATCGCCCGCCGTTTCTTCGACGAGGTGGTACGTCTGGCCCGCAAGGACAAGCTGCTGTCGTCCGATCACTTCACCGTGGATGGCACCTTGATCGACGCCTGGGCGTCCTTCAAGAGCTTCAAATGCAAGGGCGACAACGAACCTCCCAAGCCCGGCGACGGCACCGGCATGGTGGACTTCAAGGGCGAGAAGCGCTCCAACGCCACTCACCAGAGCACGACCGATCCCGACGCGAAGCTCATGAGGAAGGGCAACGGCCAGCCGGCCAAGCTCAGTTATGGCGGCCATGCGCTCATGGAGAACCGCAGTGGCCTGTGTATCGATCTGCTCATCACCGATGCCACTCTGGCCGAACACAAAGCCGCCCGCCAGTTGCTCACCCGCGCCCGGCGCCGCCGGATTCACCCCAAGACGTTGGGGGCCGACAAGGGCTACCACGTGAAGGACTTCGTCCAGCATCTGCGCGAGCACAAGATCAAGCCGCATATCGCCCGTATTGACGGGCGCAAGACACCGGGCCTCGATGGACGGACGACCTGCACCGAGGGCTACAAGGTCAGCCAGCGCAAACGAAAGCGGGTTGAAGAGATTTTTGGCTGGCTGAAGACGGTGGGCGGAATGAGAAAGACCCGTTTCATCGGCCAAGCTCGAACCCAGATCGCAGCCTATCTGTCGGCCGCTGCGTATAACCTGCTGCGGATTGCGAAATTGCAGGACGTGGGGAGCGCGGCATGAAGCGGTATCCGGGATTGGGTAAAAACTCATTCCCCAGCCCATTCGGCGGGCATCAAAACAGAATTGACAATCCATTTCGGGGAATGAAGTCATGAGACACCGGATGATGAGCGTCAGGCTGGACGTGGGCTCTGAGCTTTTTGCATCGGCCTGTTAGCAATAACGGACGTGGATTGAAACGGTTCGTCGGCCCACCCGGCCACGCGCAGACAACGATTCGTCCGTTAGCAATAACGGACGTGGATTGAAACACCGCGACCCCTGCATCATCGTCGTGATGTTCCCGCGATTCGTCCATTAGCAATAGCGGACGTGAGTTGAAACTGTATCCACTCCGGCGTCACCGTCCAACGCTCAATCGGATTCGTCCATTCTGTGCATCGGGTTACCCACCGACTCTCACGCTAAGATACGATCCCCCAGCCGCGCGCCACCCGGTGCGCTCCGTTCACCCCACACAAGGCCCGGCAGCATGAACCAGCACGAGTTTGAGGCGGCTTTGCGCCGCGACGGTTTTGGCGAAATCGTCATCGTCGAGCGGCCGCCCAATGGCCATCTCGATGTGCACACCCACCCTTTCGAGGCACGAGCGCTGATCCTGGCTGGGGAAATCTGCCTGCATTGCGATGGCGAAAAAGCCCGCAACTTCAAGGTCGGGGACATTTTCCACCTGGCGGCCGGGCAGCCTCACACGGAAACCTATGGGCCGGACGGCGTGCGCTACGTCGTCGGCCGGCGCTGAGCCTCGGCGTCGCGGTGGGCTGGATGCAAGCTTTGTGCGCTATACAGCCCCCTCTCCCTGATTGACTCCCCGGGAATTGCTCGTGAATCCGCTCCTCAGTATTGCCCTCGCCCTCAGTCTTGCCGGGCTCTTGTTCTTTGCCTATCGCCGCATCGGCACCAC
The DNA here is from genome assembly GCF_056724105.1 of Zoogloea sp. GDB6. Lineage (NCBI taxonomy): Bacteria > Pseudomonadati > Pseudomonadota > Betaproteobacteria > Rhodocyclales > Zoogloeaceae > Zoogloea > Zoogloea sp. GDB6. The sequence continues at coordinate 5,032,868 of NZ_CM161497.1, forward strand.
CTACGGCCTGCGCGGCGGGCTGGCGCTGATTGCGCTGGTCTTGCTGGCCGTCAATCCGCTGTACCGGATGGCTGCGGTCGGCTATCTGCAGGTGATCGCCAACCAGCATCCGGCCATCGCGGCCAATCCATACTGGGATCTCTACTACACGTTCACGATCTTCCTGACCGCGGCGGCGCTGGTGCTCAGTGTGTACGGCGGGGTCGGCGTGCTGACCGGACGGCGACACTCCATCGTGTGGCGCGCGCTGATCGCACTGTGGGTGTCAGGGCCACTGGTGAATGCGCTGTACCTGTTCGCGGCCGGCCAGGTCGCTGCTCTGGCGGCCGTCCCGGCGCCGGACTTCTTGCTCGGCATGCTGCCGCCGCTGGCCATCAGCCTGCTGGCGACCGCCTATCTGCTGACGGCCCGGCAGGTACGCGTGGTTTACGCCGAGGCGGCGGAGCAGGAGACGCCGTCCGCCTGAGCCTCCACGGCGCCGAAGACCGGCACCGTGTCCGTCAGCGGTGACGGGACGTGCACGGCGAAACCTTGGGCATAGTCCACGCCAAGCCCCTGCACCACGTCGAGCACCGCCTCGCTGCCAACGAATTCGGCGATGGTCGCCAACCCATGCACCTGGGCGACCCTAACCATCGATTCGACCACCGCCTGATCGGCGGCGTCGCTGTCCGCATTCTTGACGAACATGCCGTCGATCTTCAGGTAATCGACCTTGAACTGCTTGAGGTAGCCGAAGGACGAGAGGCCACTGCCGAAGTCGTCGAGGGCCAGCACGCAGCCCAGGCTGTGAGCGAAGTCGATGAACTCGAAGGCCCGCTCGACGCGTGCGATGGCGCAGCTCTCGGTGATCTCGAAGCTGATGCAGGCCGGGTCGGTTCCATTGCGCGCAAAGGTCTCGCGGATGAAGTCCGGCAGTTCCTCGTCGGCCAGCGTCGCGCCGGACAGGTTGATCGCCACCCGCGGCAGCGCGGTGGCGCCGGCCGCCACCCAGCCTGCAATGGCACGGCAGGTGTTCTCGATGACCCAGCGGTCGATGAAGGGCATCAGGTTGTAGCGCTCGGCAGCGGGAATGAAATAGGCCGGCGCGATGATCCGGCCATCCTCGCCGACCATGCGGACGAGGATCTCCAGGTGATCCCGGTGCCCCGGCCGCAGGGAACGATAACGTTGGTGATACAGCGCGAAGCGCCCCTGCTCCAGCGCCGCCGAGATCTGCGGCAGGGACATGAACTCCGCCTGGCGGGCGCGGAAGTAGTCGTCGGTCGCCATGAAGACCTGCACCCGGTTGCGGCCACGCTCCTTGGCCGCGTAGCAGGCAGTGTCGGCAGCGATCAGCAGGTCGGTAACGGAGCCGAGACTGGCCGAAGATTCGACGATGCCGATGCTGGCGCCAATGCGGAAGACCTTGCCTTCCCACGTGAAGGGCATCGCACGGATGTCGTCGATGATCAGCTGGGCGCGGCGCACCGCCTCGTCGAGGCTCACACCGCGCATGATCAGGCCGAACTCGTCGCCGCCCAGCCGGGCCAGATAGCCGAAGGAGAAGCGGGTCTGCATCGCCTCGGCCAGGCTCTGCAGCAGGCTGTCCCCGGCCGAGTGGCCGCAGGCGTCGTTGACGGCCTTGAACTGGTCCAGATCGATATAAACCAGGATCACCTTCTCGCGGCTGCGCGCCGCGTCATCCAGCGAACGGGTCAGCTGGTTCTCGAAGGCGCGCCGATTGTAGAGCCCGGTCAGCGGATCGTGGGAAGCGTGGAAGGCCAGTTCCTCGGTGACGAAGTGCTGCACCGTGATGTCGCGCAGGCTGGAACGGTAGCCCAGGCTGCTACCGTCGTCGGCATGGATCGGCAGCCAGGACATGGCCACCCAGATCACCTGCCCGTCCTTACGCTGCACGCGAAACTCCAGGTCCTGCCCGGTCTGGCCGGCGAGCGCCCACTGGTGCTGGTTATGCACCAGTTCGCGGTCGTCCGCCAGCACCAGCGGCAACGGGAAATCTTCCAAGGCCAGGCATTCCCGCGGTGTGTAACCGGTCAGGCGCTCCACCGCCGGGTTCACCCAGCGCAGGCGGCCGTCCGGCCCGAACCAGTTCTCCCAGGCGTAGGTGTGGTCAGCGATGGCGCGGAAGCGCTGCTCGCTGTCGCTAAGCTCGGCGATGCGCTGGCGCACGGCATCGATCATCGCGTTGAAGCTATGGGCGAGCAGGCCCACCTCATCGCGGGTACGGTAGTCCAGCCGTACGCTGAAATCCCCGTCCGCCACGCGCGCGCTGGCCTCGGCCAGATTGACCAGATGGCGCGTCAGCCAGTAACCCGTGGCGAGCAGCAGCAACAGGCTCAGACTCAGTTCGATCAGCGCGATCAGGCTGCCCTGGCGAAACAGCGCCGCCTTGGCAGCCTCGATATAGGACGTGGACAGCCCGTAATGCACCGCACCATAAACCTGCCCCTGCAGCTCCACATCGAAGACCACATGATAGACGCCGGCACCATTAAAGCTGTGGGAGGCCTCCGGCAGGCCGCCGGTGCCGTCCCAACCGGAGGCGGCCAGCACTTGGCCACGGGGGTCGGTAACGGCCAGATAGCTGACGTCGGCAGAGACTTGCCAGCCGTCCAGGATGTCCCGCAGTGTCGCGTAGTCGCGCGCCGCCAGCGGCACCGCAACCGCAGTCTTGTAGGCCAGCTCGATGGCCTGGATACGCACTTCGAGCTGGTGTTCGAGTTGGGCCTCGATCAAGCGCATGCCGTTGCCGACCAGCAACGCCAGCATGGTCGCCTCGATCAGCAAGCTGGCCAGCAGCAGCTTGCTGCGCAAGGAGCGGAAGAAGGGCACGCGGATCATTGCGGGCGGCTCTGATCCATCAGCTGCCGCAAGGTGGCCAAGTAGGGCTTATAGACCGCCAGCTCGCCGGCATCGAGCTCCTCGAAGCCGATATACGACGTTTCCCGGAAGAAGGCCTGGCCCTCCGGCGCACTCTCGAAGGCGCGCAGCACGTCCTTGAGGCGCTGCAACTCGGCCGGCCCCAGCCGCTTATGAGCCATGAACAGCACGTGGGGCAGCCGGATCTCCGACGAAAAATAGCGCAGGCGCTGGCGCACGTCCTCCGGCACCTGGCCGAGCAGCGTCGTCGTCGTGATCGCCCCGTCCGCGTCGCCGACGGCCACCGCGGCGATTGCAGCGCCGTGGGTGGGACGTTCCTGCAACACGAAGTCCTTGTCCGGGCGCATACCCTTCTCGCCCAGCCACTTGAGGCCGGCAATGGAGGCGAAGGCGATGCGGTTGGCGATCGCGATACGCCGTCCGCGCAGCCCCTTCGCGTCAGCGGCCGCATCGTCCTTGCGCACCACCATGATCGGCTCCATGCGGGCCTTGTAGTGGTACAGCGGCACATAGCCCTTGTCGAGCGCCATCAGACCGAAATGCGGCGGGGTGATCATCAGGTCGTAGTTGCCGTCCAGCTGTTCGCGCAGAAAGGTCTGATAGTCCGGTGCGGTGAAGATCTCCACCGGTCGCCCAAGGCGCGTCTGCAGGAACTGGCGCAACGGCTGGTGTGTCTTCATCAAGGCCAGCGTGCTGTTGAAAGGCAGGATGCCGAAACGCAGGGTCGCGCCGTCGGCGGCCAACAACGGCCCGGCAAGCACCAGGAGGACGAGCAGCACCCACGTACGCCAGGCCCTAGCAGGGACTCCACCGCATTGCGCTGTCATCTCGCCACACTCCATTCGTACAATGGGATTCATTCGAGGGGTCGCAGGACCACAACGCCCGACAAACGGACATGTGAATCCTATCGGCCGGGCCGCTGGTAACTTGATTGCCGTAACGGCATTTGCTGCGGTGCAACCGCGGCATCCGTCATGGCGCGCAGCTTACCGATTCGGCCCGCCGCTCCCCATGCAGGAATCCACGGCCGGCACGATTTACCTGCCGGCTACCGACTTTTCGATGCCATCCGGACCATTCCATCCCCATGCCCCCACGTCGCCTGAAGATCCACCGCCATCCCGCAGCGCACACCACGCCCCGTCCGCCGCTGCTGTTCGTACATGGCGGCTATACCAACGCCCTGTGCTGGGAACACAATTTCATTCCGTATTTCAACCATCGCGGTTATGACGCCTATGCGCTGGATCTCTCCGGCCACGGCGGCAGCGAAGGCCGCGAGCGCCTGGACGATTTCGGCCTGGACGACTTCGCCGACGATCTGGCCCAGGCGGTGGACGAACTGCCCGCCACGCCGGTGCTGATCGGCCATTCGATGGGAACCCTGGTGGTGCAGCGCTACCTGGCCCGCAGCCCGGCCGCCGGGGTGGCGCTGCTGGCACCGGTGCCGCCCACCGGCACCGGTGGCTCGGCCAGCCGGCTGGCGCTGCTGCAGCCGGACTTCTTCCGCGAACTGCCGAACGTGGTGGCCGGACGACCGACGGAGCACACGCTGCGCGTCATGGCGGAGGTGTATTTCTCACCCGACATGCCGCGCCAGGACGTGCTGCAGTACATGCCGATGATCCAGCCCGAATCGGAACAGGCCGTTGCCGAGATGGTCACCCTGCCCTTCACGCCGGCAGGGCGTCGGCCGGACATTCCGGCACTGGTGATGGGTGGGCGGGAAGACGCGGTGTTTCCTGCATCGATGCTGTTCTTCACCGCACTGCAGTGGAAAGCCCGCCAGGTCGTCATCGACGGCGCCGGGCACATGCTGATGCTCGACCCCCAATGGCCGCAGGCCGCCGCCGCGCTCGGCGACTGGCTGGACACGATTCCGTCGGCGCAGGCTTGAACCCGGCCAGCGGACTCCACGCAGGACTCTACGGCCGGCGGAAACCGCCCTCGACCCAGGCTGCGGCGCTGGCCCGGTTGAGCTTGAAGCCGGCCTCCACGCGCACTTCGGCGATCACTTCGCCGAAGGCGTCGTGGGCGGCCAGCCTGGCATAGGGTTCGTAGTCGTCAGGCACGATATCAAGGGTCACCTCCACCGGCCCGTCATCGGTGCTCACCGTCATGCGTTTGTGGAGCAGTGCATGCAAGTGCTGCTCGTGGCGGCGCAACACCTCGGAGGCGGTCTTGACCAGCGTGCTGAAGGCCGCCGCGTCGAGAGGCTTGGGGTTTTTCTTGTCGCGGCCCATCGTCCAAGGCCCAACCAGCGCCGGCTCGGCCTCGCCATGCTTGATCATCGCCACGGCCCAGCCGTCGTCGTCCTCGTTCTTGATGACGCGGGCGGTCCATCCGTTGTCGCACCACAAGCGGTCTTCCTTGACCACCTCGGGCAAATCGTCTGCTTCATGTGTCATCAGCACATTTTACCGTGCGCCGGGCCACCCTCAGGCGCGGTCGAGCATTACGTAGCGCTTGCTGACCCGCTCCAGCACCTCGAAAGTGCCGGTGAAGCCGGCCGGGATGACACCGGCGTCGCCAGGGCCGAACTCCCGCGCCACGCCCTTCGTATCGACGATGCGCAAACGCCCGCTGATCACCTGGAAGAACTCGTGACGCCCCGGATGGAAGGCGATCCGCCAGGCGCCCGGCTCGCAGTGCCAGTCTCCGATGGACAGCGCACCATTGTCGGCAGCATAACGCTCGGCGGTCAGGCGCCGCGGCGGCGCGCCGATGGCCCGTTCGACGGCGGGATGGTCTTCGACCGCGGCGGGCGCCGGGTCGGCAAAATGGATCACGGACGGCACGGGGGATTCTCATGTGCAGGCAGGCATTCGCCTGCTGCGGGTTGAGGGGAAATCCGATGGCACATGGACTCACCCCTACGGGTGTTCAGAACAGTTCGACGTCGTCGCCCTTGTCCTTCATTTCGGCCTTGTAGTGGCTCAGAGCTTCCTTCACCGGCACGCCCTGCATCACCGCGTTGAACATTTCCACCTCTTCGCGGGTGGAATACTTGGCGCGGATCTTCTCCTGCAGTGCAACCCATTCAAAGGGGTTGTAGAGCTTGCGTTGGTCGGTGACGAGACTGGACAGGGCCTCCAGGCTGTGGGACACGTGGGCCAGGCGCTGGCTGAGCTTGTCGTAGAACTGGAAGGCCATGATGGACTTCTGCACGCGCCCCGCCACCTCGCCGGCATGGCCGATGAGGGATTCCTTCAGCTGGGCGGTGGCCGGCGTGTCCGGCAGTTGCTCGAGGGCGGAACCCATCATGCGCATGTAGCCGGCCATCGACGTGAAGGAATCGGTCAGCACCTCCACCGAGCTGTTGCCTTCCTTCATCGCCGACTCGATCTGCCCGACGGCCAGTTCGAGCAGCAGCACCGTCTCTCGGACCTGGCTCCAGTCCAGGTCAGGGGCATGGGCGCTGGTGCCGCGGCGTTCTTCTGGTGCAGTCATGACATTCTCCGGAGACCGGTTGATTGATGGCGAATATTCGGCATGGCGCCGAAAAGCTTTAGGGCAGGTCAGGCTCGCATGCTACGGCAAGGCGCCGGCAAAGACCGGCTCCGGTTGAAGCTCGACGCCGAAACGGGCCAGCACGTCGGCACGCACCGCGTTGCTGGCAGCGATGACGTCGGCGCCGGTGGCACCGCCGTGGTTCACCAGCACCAGGGCCTGCCTGTCGTAGCAGCCCACCGGGCCGAGACGGCGGCCCTTCCAGCCGGTCTGATCGATGAGCCAGCCGGCGGCCAGCTTCACCCGGCCGTCGGCCTGTGGGTAATGGGGCAGGCCAGGATGCTGCGCGACCAGGCGGGCGTAAGTATCAGCATCGACCACCGGATTCTTGAAGAAGCTGCCGGCGTTGCCGATCTCGGCCGGGTCGGGCAGCTTGCGGCGACGGATCGCGATGACCGCGTCCGACACCTGCAGCGGCGTCGGCGAGCTGATGCCCTGGGCGTCGAGCTCCTTCGCCACGTCGGCATAGCCGGTGACCGCCTTCCAGGCCTTGGGCAGGCGGAAGGTGACGGCAGCGATCAGGTAGCGGCCCTTGCCGGCTTGCTTGAAGAAGCTGTCGCGGTAGCCGAAGGCGCAGTCGCGCTTGTCGAAGCCCACGGTCTTGCCGGTTTCCAGGTCGTAGGCGCGCAGGCTGTAGAAATGCTCGGCCATCTCGAGACCATAGGCACCGATGTTCTGCACCGGTGCAGCGCCGACGGTGCCGGGGATCAGCGACAGGTTCTCGAGACCCGGCCAGCCCATCTCCAGCGTCCATCGCACGAAGTCATGCCAGTTCTCGCCGCCACCGGCGCGGATGTAGAAAGCCTCGGCGTCCTCCTGCACACGGCTGCGGCCATGGAAGGCCACATGCAACACCAGGCCGGGAAAATCGCCGGTCAGCACCAGGTTGGAGCCGCCGCCGATGACGAGCCGGGGCAGGCCGGCGATGCGCGGATCTTCAAGCACCGCGCGCAACGCATCCACGTGGTCCACAACGGCGAACCAGGCCGCACGGGCCGGCAGGCGCAGGGTGTTCAGATTGTCGAGGGGGACGTCCTGGCGCAGCAGGTCGATGGCGTTGGCGGCGTGGCTCATTGGCGGACCTCGGCGACGGGTTCCGGCGCCGGCAGGCCCGGCGTGCGGCGGTAGGGATTGATGTCCAGCCCACCGCGGCGGGTGTAGCGCGCCCACACGGACAGCTTGGACGGCCGGCACTCACGCAGGATGTCCACGAAGATCCGCTCGACGCACTGCTCGTGGAACTCGTTGTGCTGGCGGAAGGACACGATGTAACGCAGCAGCGCCTCCCGGTCGATCGGCGCGCCGTAGTAGCGCACCACCACCATCGCCCAGTCGGGCTGGCCGGTGACCAGGCAATTGGACTTGAGCAGGTGGGAATACAGCGTCTCGCCAACCTCCGGCGCACCGTGGTCGGCCTTCAGCAGGGACGGATCGGGCGTGTAGCGGTCGATGTCGATGTCGAGGGTGTCGAGCAGCACGCCGTCGGGGTAGCCGATGGCCCGTTCGGGGCGAGTACTAAGGGGCTCGACCTGCACCGCCACCTGCGCGCCGACGGCATCCGACAGGTCGCGGGCGAGGGTCTTGCCGAGGTCGGCGACGCTGTGCACGCGGGTCTGGTTGAAGGAGTTCAGGTACAGCTTGAAGGACTTGGACTCGACGATGTTGGGCGAATCGGCCGGCACGCGAAAACTCGCCAGCGCCACCACCGGCTTGCCGCGAGGGTCGAGCCAGGACAGTTCATACGCGTTCCACAGGTCCTCGCCGACGAAAGGCAGCGCACCGTCGGCCAGGCCGATCTCGTCACGCTTGCCCTGACGGGCGATGGGGAAGAGCAGTTCCGGTGCGTAGTGCTCGGCGTAGGCCACCGGCTTGCCGAGAGGCGACGCGTTGGGGTGAGCGGGGTGTTTCGTAGACATCCTCATATTGTACTGACTCAGGCCAGCAGCGGCCGGCCGGGAGTACAGGACACAATCTTTTCAAGCTCGGCCGCCACAGCTCCGTTAATGTGGCAATTCCGCCTACCTGCATCACAGCATGACTTACAAGGTCCTCATCGTCGACGACGTCGCGACGATACGCGGCTTCGTGCGGGCTGCCATCGCCTCGCTGAACTACTCGATCCTCGAAGCCCACAACGGGGCAAGGGCGCTGGAACTGTGCCGGCAGGAACAGCCCGATCTGGTCGTCACCGACTGGAACATGCCGGGCATGCGCGGCGACGAACTGATCAAGCACATCCGCGCCGAGGATCCGGAGACCCATATCATCGTCCTCACCGCCGAAGGGGCCCGCGATCAGGTCGGCGCGATGCTGGCCCTCGACATCCAGGGCTATGTACTGAAGCCCTTCCAGCTACCGGCCCTGCGCCGGCGCATCGAGGCCGTCCTGCTGCAGCGACTGCCCCGCGCCGCCTTCCCGTCGCAGGGCTGACAGCAGCTTCTGCCCACCACGGCCATCCACCGGCTGGCCGAGACGCTCCTGCTCGATGCGGATCGCCGCCCGGCTGGCGTCGCCGAGCATGCCGTCCACGGTGCCGATTGCGTGGCCGCGAGCGGCCAGCAGCGTCTGCAGCTCGCGCCGCTCGGCGCGGGACAGGCCAGCGTCGTCGGTCGGCCACGGGGTGACGAAAGGCCCGCCGCCGCGCAGGCGGTCCGACAGATGGGCAATGGCCAGCGCATAGCTCTCGGCGGCGTTGTAACCATAGATCGCATCGAAATTGCGGAACACCAGGAAGGCCGGCCCCTTCGGTCCGGCCGGCAGCAGCAGGCCGGCGTTGCCGGCGCCGTCGAGCGGCGTGCCGTCGACACGCGTCACCCCGCGGCCGCTCCACGCTGCCAGCGGCTGCTTGTTGCGCCGCCCGGCGCCGCTGGCATCAAAACCGGCCGGCAGGCGCACTTCATAGCCCCACACTTCGTCTTCACGCCAGCCCGCCCTTTTCAGGAAGTTGGCGGTGGACGCCAGCGCGTCGGGAACGCTACCGACCAGGTCGCGGCGGCCGTCGCCATCGAAATCGACGGCCAGGCGCAGGAAGGTGGACGGCATGAACTGGGTGTGACCGAAGGCCCCGGCCCACGAACCGGTGAGCTGATCAACGCTGACGTCGCCGCTGTCGACAATCTTCAGCGCGTCGTAGAACTCGCCACGGAAATAGGCCTGGCGCCGCCCGTAGCAGGACAGCGTGGATAGCGACGTGAGCAGCGGACGGGAACCGAAGTTGCGGCCGAAGTTGCTTTCCACACCCCACACCGCGACGACCGTGGCCGGGTCCACGCGGAAGCGGGCCGCCACCGCCGCCAGCGTGTCGCCCCACTGGGCGAGCATGGCCTGGCCGTCGGCGATTCGCTCGCCGTCCACCAGACCGGCCAGGTAATCCCAGATCGGAGTACGGAACTCCGGCTGGTAGTCGAGCAGATCCAGCACCTTCATGTCCGGCGCGAGGCCGGCGGTAAGGCGCTCGTAGCCGTCCGGCGACACGCCGCGGGCCACCGCGGCGGCTTTCAGGCCGGCCACGCAGGGTGCGAAACCGGCCGGGTCGGGCGCGGCCTGGGCATTGGCGGCGGCACCCGACACCAAAATGCACAGTGACGCACCAAAGATGGCGAAGCGGGCGCTGGCACAAGCACCCACGGAGTTATTTCGTTTCATTGATCTGCGGACACAGTTTGACGATAGGGCGATGGGCCCGGCCACGGAGATCACCTCGCCCCACGACCGGGAAACGCCACGACGCCCCAAAAAGGGATCAGTGGGCCTCGTCCCAGTTGGCGCCGACACCCACTTCGGCCACCAGCGGCACGGAAAGTTGCGCGACGCCGGCCATCAGCTTCGGCAGCTGGACGCGGATCAATTCCACCTCGTCGTCCGGCACTTCAAGCACCAGTTCGTCGTGGACCTGCAGGATCAGGCGCGACTTCACGCCGGCCGTCTTCAGCCAGGCCGACGTGGCGATCATCGCCTTCTTGATCAGGTCGGCAGCGGTGCCCTGCATCGGCGCATTGATCGCCGCCCGCTCGGCGGCCTGGCGGCGCCCCACCTGCTGGGCGCGGATGTCCGGCAGGTGCAGGCGGCGGCCGAACACCGTCTCGACGTAACCGTTGGTCTTGGCCTCCACGCGGGTGCGCTCCATGTAGGCGGCGACGCCGGGATAGCGCGCGAAGTAGCGGTCGATGTAGTTGGCCGCGGCGGCCCGCTCGATGCTCAGGTTCTTGGCCAGGCCGTGGGCGCTCATGCCGTAGATCAGGCCGAAGTTGATCACCTTGGCGTAGCGGCGCTGCTCGCTGGTGACTTCCAGCGGCGTCACGCCGAAGATCTCGGCAGCGGTGGCGCGGTGCACGTCCTCGCCATGGGCGAAGGCGTCGAGCAGGCCCTTGTCGCCGGACAGGTGGGCCATGATGCGCAGTTCGATCTGCGAGTAGTCCGCCGACACGATCTTGTGGCCGGCCGGGGCGATGAAGGCGGCGCGGATGCGGCGCCCTTCCGGCGTGCGGATCGGGATGTTCTGCAGGTTGGGCTCGGAGCTGGCGAGCCGCCCGGTGACCGCCACCGCCTGGCTGAAGCTGGTGTGCACGCGGCCGGTCTTCGGGTTGACCATCAGCGGCAGCTTGTCGGTGTAGGTGTTCTTCAGCTTGGCCAGGCTGCGGTGCTCCAGCAGCAGCTTGGGCAGCGGGTAGTCGTCGGCGAGCTGGGTCAGCACGTCTTCGTCGGTGGACGGCTGGCCGGTGGCGGTCTTCTTGACCACCGGCAGGCCCAGCTTGGTGAACAGGATCTCGCCGAGCTGCTTGGGCGAGCCCAGGTTGAAGGGCTGGCCGGCCAGCTCATGGGCCTGCAGCTCCAGTTCGTGCAGGCGGCGGCCGAGCTCCTCGGAATGCTGGGCGAGCAGGAAGTCGTCGATCAGTACGCCGTTGCGCTCCATCTCGAAGAGCACCCGCGCGGTGGGCAGCTCCACGTCCCGGTACAGCGCGGCAAGGCCCGGCTCGACGGCCAGCTGGGCAACCAGCGCATGGTGCAGGCGCAGCGTGATGTCGGCGTCTTCGGCGGCGTATTCGGTGGCGCGGGCCAGTTCGACCTCGCCGAAGCCGATCTGCTTGGCGCCCTTGCCGCACACTTCGGCGTAGGTCAGCGTCTTGAGGCCCAGGTGGCGGCTGGCCAGGGAGTCCATGTCGTGGGACTTGTCACTCTCCAGCACGTAGGACTCGAGCAGCGTGTCCTCCGCGATACCGGCAAGCGCGATACCGTGGTTGGCCAGGATGTGGGCGTCGTACTTGAGGTTCTGACCGAGCTTGCGATGGGCGTCGGACTCCAGCCAGGGCTTCAGCCTGGCCAACACCTCGGCCAGCGGCAGCTGGGCCGGCGCGTCGGCGTAGTTATGGGCCAGCGGCAGGTAGGCCGCCTCGCCCTCGACGGTGGCGAAGGACATACCAACCAGGGTGGCGACCAGCGGATCGAGGCCGGTGGTCTCGGTGTCGAAGGCGGTGATGTCGGCGGCGGAGATCTTCGCCAGCCACGCGTCGAAGGCGGCCCAGTCGAGCAGCGTCTCGTAGCCGTTGCGATGGGCGCCCGGCTCGCCCTGGGGCACGACAGCCTCGGGCGGCGCCTCGGCGGCGGCCGGCGCGGCGCGATGCACGCCCTGCTCCAGCTCCTTCAGCCAGCCCTTGAATTCCATGCGCCGGTAGATCGCCGCCAGCGCCTCCTTGTCGTCCTCCCGCGCCGGCAGGTCGGCGGGACCGACCGGCAGCGGCAGGTCGGTGACGACGGTGACCAGCTTGCGGCCAAGGGGCAGGAAGTCCAGATGCTTGCGCAGGTTCTCGCCGACCTTGCCGCCGACCTTGTCTGCATTGGCGACCAGGTTGTCCAGGTTGCCGTACTCGGTGAGCCACTTCACCGCGGTCTTGGGACCACACTTTTCGACGCCGGGCACGTTGTCCACGGTGTCGCCGATCAGGGTCAGGTAATCGACGATCAGGTTTGGCGGCACACCGAACTTGGCGGTCACGCCGGCTTCGTCGAGAACCTCTTCGCTCATCGTATTCACCCAGCGTACGCCGGGCTGCACGAGCTGGGTCAGGTCCTTGTCGCCGGTGGAGATGACGACCTCCCAGCCGGCCTCGACGGCGCGGCGGGTCAGCGTGCCGATCACGTCGTCGGCCTCGACGCCATCCTCCATCAGCAGCGGCCAGCCCTCGGCCCGCACGGCCTCGTGCAGCGGCTCGATCTGCGCACGCAGGTCATCCGGCATCGGTGGACGCTGGGCCTTGTAGTCGGGAAACCAGTCGTCGCGGAAAGTCTTGCCCTTGGCATCGAATACGCAGGCGCGGTATTCCGCCTTGTAGTCGGATTCGAGCCGACGTAGCATGGAAAGAACCCCGCGCACCGCGCCAGTCGGTTCTCCCGACGAATTGCGCAGGTCGGGCAAGGCATGGAAGGCACGGTACAGGTAACTGGAACCGTCTACGAGCAACAAGGTCGGCATGGGTTCGCGAGGCAGAGCAGGCGGAACCTCACCCCTCACCCCTCACTCCTTACAAGAAAAATGACTGCAAAAGACAAACTCCCCCGGATGGTGCCGAACACGGCAGCGCAGAACTTCACGGCCAGGGAGTCGTGGCGGATTTTCGGAATTATGGCAGAGTTCGTCGAGGCCACTGAGCGCCTCAAGCCGATCCGCCCGGCCGTCTCGATCTTCGGCAGCGCCCGCACCAAGCCCGACCATCCGTATTACGAGAAAACCGAACGCATCGCACGCCTGCTTTCGGACGCCGGCTTCTCGGTGATCTCCGGCGGCGGCCCCGGCATCATGGAGGCCGCCAACAAGGGCGCCTATTTCGGCAAGTCGCCGAGCGTCGGGCTGAACATCCAGCTGCCGATGGAGCAGCAGGCCAACCCCTACCAGGACATCTCCCAGACCTTCCAGCACTTCTTCGCGCGCAAGTTCATGTTCGTGAAGTTCGCGGTGGCCTACGTGGTGATGCCCGGCGGTTTCGGCACCCTGGACGAATTGCTGGAGGCGATGACGCTGATCCAGACCGGCAAAAGCAGCAAGATCCCGGTGATTCTGGTCCACGAGCCCTTCTGGCGCGGCCTGATTGACTGGTTCAAGGACCGGTTGGTCGACGAAGGCATGATCAACCCGGAAGACATCAATCTGGTTCAGGTCATCGACGAACCCGAAAAGGTGGTGGATGCGATCTTCAACCATTACCAGAGCCGCGGCTTCCTGCCGCTGCCGGAAGAGCACGAGCTGATGCTCAACCTCTGACGGCCGGCGCCGCAGCTTACAATCACGGCATAGTCAGGAGACCTTCATGCCCCGCGTTAGCCATTTCGCCACCCTGCTGATCGCCGTCACCGCCTCCGCATGGGCCCAGCAGCCCCCGAAACTCGAACCCCTGCCCGAGCCGCCCCCGCCGCCGCCCGGCATGGAGCTGGACCAGGAACAGGAGCCCCAGGTCACGATCGTCAAGAAGGGCGAAGACACCGTCGAGGAATACCGCGTCAACGGCCAGCTCTACATGATCAAGGTGACGCCGCCCAACGGCCCGTCCTACTATCTCTACGACGACGTCGGCCAGGGCGACTTCACGCGCCGCAGTTCCCAGGATAGCGGACTGCGCGTGCCGAAGTGGGTCATCAAGCGCTGGTAAGGCGCCCAAATAGCAAAGCACCAGAAAAAACGGGGCAGCCAGCAGGCTGCCCCGTTCCGCATTTGACTCCTGCCGCTCTTACGGCGCGTCGCAGAGGCAATGCAGATAGACGTGGCCAGGGTCGTTCCACAGGGCCAAGCCGGCCAGCTCGCTGCGGATCTTTGCCACGGCCTGGTCCACCACCGACGCCTGGCGCGTTGCGCCGCGGGCTTCTTCCTCACCACTGTCGAGCAAGCGCAGCAACAGCTGGTCACGGGGCGACAGGGGCTTTTCCACGTAGCTCACGTCGTAGTCCTTCAGACCGGCTCGCGCGGCGGCAGCCTTGAGGGCCGCGTCGAAGTTGCCGAGCTTGTCCACCAGGCCTTTTTCGCGGGCCTGGCTGCCCATCCACACCCGCCCCTGGGCGACGTGGTCCACCGCCTCGACCGTCATCTTGCGGTTCTTGCCGACCAGTTCGACGAAGCGCCGGTAGCCAAACTCGATGTTCTGCTGCAGCAGGTTGGCGACCTGCGGGTCGAGGGGCCGACGCGGGTCAAGGCCGCCGGCCAGCACGGTGGTGCCAACCCCGTCCACCGTCAGGCCCAGCTTGGCCATCGGGCCGGAGATGTCCGGCATCATCGCGAAGATGCCGATCGAGCCGGTAATGGTGGTCGGGCTGGCCCACACCTCGTCGGCCGCCATGCTGATCCAGTAGCCACCGGAAGCCGCCACCGAGCCCATCGAAACGACCACCGGCTTGCCGGCCTCGCGGGTCAGTTCCAGCTCGCGGCGGATCACTTCGGATGCCGTCGCGCTGCCGCCCGGGCTGTCCACGCGCAGCACCACCGCCTTGATCGCCTTGTCCTCGCGGGCCTGGCGGATCAGGCCGGCCAGCGTGTCACCACCGACCACGCCGGGCGGCTGCTCACCGTTGACGATCGCGCCCTGGGCCACCACCACACCGATCTTGTCGGCCGGATGCGGCTGCTCGTCGCGCACACGGGCCACATAGGTGGCCAGATCCACGTGGCGATAACCCTTGTTATCGTCCGCCGCCCCGATCTGCTGCTTCAGGAAGTCGCGCCACTGGTCGGCGGTCTTCAGGCCATCCACCAGCCCGGCGTTGTGCGCCATCTTGGCCGCATCGCCGCCGGCTGCGGCCAGTTGTGCTGGCGCGTCGCCGATGTAAGCGGCCAGGTTGGCCCCCGCCTTCGGACGGGCCGCGGCGATATCCGCTTGATAGGCCTGCCAGGCCACGTCCAGGTAAGCCTTGGTAGCCTCCCGGTCCTCCGGCGACATGTCGCTGCGAGTGTAGGGCTCGACGAAGGACTTGTAGGTGCCGACGCGGAAGACCTGCATCTTCACGCCAACCTGGTCGAACAAACCCTTGAAGTAGGTCGGGAAGCGCGCGAAGCCGGACAGCAGCACGTAGCCATCGGGGTTCACGAAAACCTCGTCGGCCCGGGACGCCAAGTGGTACTGCCCCTGATCGAAGCGCTTGCCGTAGGCATAGACCTTCTTGCCTGCCTTGCGGAACTCGCCGATGGCCGCAGCGATTTCCTGCAGTTTGGCCAGCCCTGCACCCGACAGGCCGTCGGTTTCGATGACCAGCGCCTTGATGCGCGAGTCGGTGGCGGCGGCACGGATGCCATCCACCACGTCGCGCAGCAGCACCTGATGGATACCCTCGACGCCCTGCAGCACGCCCATCGGACTGCGCGCGCTGCGCTGCTCGACGAGCTGACCGACCGGCGCCACCAGCAGCGCCGCGTCAGCAGGCAACGGAGCCGGCCGGGCCGCCCACCAGCCGCCCACCACGAACACCACCACGGCGATGAACAACACGTTGAGACTCACCTGCCGCAGGCGGTCCACCGCCCGCCAGACCGACGAGAATCCCCTTCTCACGACACCAGGCCGTGCATTGCGCTCCATTGCATTCTCCAAACCGGGCCACCTGGCCCTATTCCCTGCGGACATCCGCAGGCTTTCTGCACCCCACCAATCCGGTAGAATCCCGCCATGTTTACCAATCCCCCGCCCGACCAGGTCCGCCGCCTGCTGCAGGAGGTCAAGACGATCGCCGTGGTCGGCCTGTCGCCGCGTCCGGATCGCCCGAGCCACAGGGTGGCCAAGGGCATGCAGGGTTTCGGATACCGAATCGTACCGGTTCGGCCGGCCGTTGCCGAAGTTCTCGGCGAAAAGGCCTATCCGCACCTCTCCGACATTCCCCACCCGATCGACCTGGTGGACGTGTTCCGCTCTGCCGACCAGATCGACCCGATCGTCGACGAGTGCATCGCGATGGGCGTCAAGCGCCTGTGGCTGCAGGACGGCGTGATCAACGAAAAAGCGGCCGAGCGGGCCCGTGCGGCGGGCATCACCGTCGTGATGGACCGCTGCGTGTGGCGCGATTACCTGGATCTTATCCCATGAGCAAGAAACTCGCCTTTACCAAGATGCAGGGCCTCGGCAACGACTTCGTGATGATCGACGCCGTGCGTCAGGACATCCAGCTCACCGAGGAACAGGTCCGCCATCTGGCCGACCGCCACTTCGGCGTCGGCTGCGACCAGCTGCTGGTCGTCGAGCCTGCCCAGGCACCGGGCGTAGACTTCCGCTACCGCATCTTCAACGCCGACGGCGGTGAGGTGGAACAGTGCGGCAACGGCGCCCGCTGCTTCGCCCGCTTCGTCTTCGACCAGGGCCTCACCGACAAGCAGGAGATCCGCGTCGAGACCAAGAAGGGCATCATCGCACCGCGCCTCGAAGCGGACGGCAACGTCACCGTCGATATGGGCGTGCCGGTCCTCAAGCCGGCCGACGTGCCCTTCGTCAGCGACTCCGACGCCCACGTTCAGCCCCTCGACGTGGCCGGCACCACCGTCGCCATCACCGCCGTCAGCATGGGCAATCCCCACGCGGTGCAGGTGGTGGCCGACGTGGATACCGCCCCGGTGGCCGTCCAGGGCCCCCTGATCGAGAACCATCCGCGCTTCCCGGCGCGGGTCAATGCCGGCTTTTTGCAGGTTGTCGATGAACATCGGGTACGCCTGAGGGTCTACGAACGCGGCGCTGGCGAAACCCTGGCCTGTGGCACGGGGGCTTGCGCCGCGGTGGTGGCGGGCATCCTGCGCGAGCTGGTTGTCTCTCCCGTCACCGTCGAAACCCGTGGCGGCGAACTCACCATCGCGTGGAACGGTGTCGGCACCCCGGTCCTGATGACCGGCCCGGCGGTCACCGTCTTTTCGGGTGAGCTGACGCTTCCCTGAACCCTCACCTGCGCCCTCCGGCCCGAACGCCATGAACCCTTCCGACATCGTCCAGTTCCTGCAGGAGCATCCCGACTTCTTCGACGAACACTCGACCCTGCTGACCGACCTGACGGTGGGCCACCCGCACACCGGCCACGCGATCTCCCTCACCGAGCGCCAGCTGATCGCCCTGCGCGACCGCATCGCTCACCTGGAGGACAAGTTCGCCGAGCTGCTGTCCTTCGGCGAGGAGAACGACGGCATCAGCGCCAAGGTCCATCGCCTGACCGTGTCCCTGCTGGAAGCCGAGGATTTCGAGGCGATCCGCCGGGTCATCTACCTGCATCTTCAGGAGGACTTCGCCGTGCCCCACGTGGCCTTTCGCGTGTGGAACAGCGTGCTGACGCGCAGCGGGCCCGAATTCCTTCCCGTCGGTGAGGAAGTCCGCTTCTTCAGCGGCGACCTCATGCAGCCCTACTGCGGCACACCGGCGCTGCGCGAGGCCACCGGCTGGTTCGGCCCGGCCAGCCGGCTGATCCGCTCGGTGGCGCTGGTGCCCTTGCGCCGCGATGAGCAGACCTTCGGCATGCTCGCGATGGGCAGCGAAGACCCGGAACGGTTCTATCCTGAGATGGGTACGCTGTACGTCACGCGCATCGGCGAGATGGTCAGCGCCGCCCTCATCCGCCAACTCGGCTAGGGGGCATAAGGCTACTGCGCGGCTCGATCTCGCAACTGTGATGCTCGCCGTACTCGAGTACGGCTGTGCTTCTCGTTGCGACCTCGAACCGCTCGCTACGCCTTCTGCCCCCTAGCCGCAGGGGTTGTTTGTTGCTCTGTTGTTTTCCTTGGTTGTCCCCTTTCCTTCTGTTTGCTCCTCCTTTTCATAGCGCCACTGTCATGACCGATCTCATTCTCAAGCCCGGCAAGGAACGTTCCGTGCTCCGTTGTCACCCCTGGATCTTTGCCGGCTCCGTGGATCGGCTGGAGGGGCGGGCGCGGCCGGGGGATACGGTGCTGGTGAAGGACGCCGACGGGCGGGCACTGGCGCGTGCGGCGTGGTCGCCGGAATCGCAGATCCGCGCGCGGGTATGGACCTTCGACTGCGATCAGTCGGTGGATCACGCCTTCATCAAGCGCAGCGTTGCCGCCTCGGTGGCGCGGCGGGCCACCCACCCCTGGCTGGCCGGGCAGGATGGCGTGCGCCTGATCCACGGGGAGTCCGACGGCCTGCCGGGCGTCATCGCCGACCGCTTCGGCCCTGTCGTCGTCGTCCAGCTGACCAGCGCGGGAGCCGACAAATGGCGCGAGGCGATCGTCGCCGGCCTTGTCCAGGCCACCGGCTGCAGCACCGTTTATGAGCGCTCCGACTCCGATGTGCGCAAGCTCGAAGGCCTCGGCCCGGTCACCGGCCTGGCCCATGGCGAGCTGCCGGCGACGCTGAGCATCGTCGAGAACGGCGTGCGCATGGAAGTGGACGTGGTCGGCGGCCACAAGACCGGCTTCTACCTCGACCAGCGCGACAACCGCCTGCTCACCGGCCAGCTGTCGGCCGGCCGCGACGTACTCAACTGCTTCTGCTACACCGGCGGCTTCTCGCTGCAGGCACTGGCCGGCGGCGCGAAGAGCGTGATCTCCATCGACTCGTCGGGCCCGGCGCTGCTCACCGCCGCCCGCAACCTGGCCCTCAACCCGCAGCTCGACGCCAGCCGCGCCGAATGGCGCGAGGACGACGTCTTCCAGGCCCTGCGCGGCTTCAAGGCCGAGGGCCGCAAGTTCGACCTGATCGTCCTCGATCCGCCCAAGTTCGCGCCGTCCGCCGCCCACGCCGAGCGGGCTGCGCGCGCCTACAAGGACATCAATCTGCTGGGCTTCCGCCTACTCAATCCGGGCGGCATCCTGATGACTTATTCCTGCTCCGGCGGCATCGGCCAGGAACTGTTCCAGAAAATCGTTGCCGGAGCAGCTGCAGACGTCGGCGTCGAAGCGCGCATCCTGCACCGCCTGTCCGCAGCCCCCGACCATCCCATCGGGCTGGCCGTACCCGAAGGCGAATACCTCAAGGGACTGGCCTGTCAGATATAGAAAAACCCAAAACGGGTAGTTTTTCGGCATGCGAGTGGCAAGAGGTGTGTATGCTCAAGCCACTGAAAAGTTAAATAGTGTTTCCGCATTCCGATTGATTATCCCGATGGAGCTACCGATGGACACCCCCTTGCCCCCTGGCTCCCGCGAGTCGGTCTTCCTCGCCCCCCCCATGGCGGGCGATAACGGGGCCCTGGCAGGCCCCGACCGACGCGCCGCAGCCCTCCTGCTTTCCCGCTACAACCTGCGCTACCTGGTGCGTCTGTATGCCGCCTTCGAGGGCGATCTGCTGCTGCCGATCGTCCTCGGCGAAGTCGGCCTCTACAACATCGGCGGCCTCGGCCTGGACGACCAGACCCTGACGTCGATCATCCGGAGCACCGCCGACGACGACTTCCGACAGTTGCCGCTGCGCCCCTGCAATGCCTTCTCGATCAGCTCATCCACCGGCATCCCGCGGGAAACCGTGCGCCGCAAGGTCAGCAACCTGATCCAGCAAGGCTGGATCGCACGCGACCAGAAAGGCGGCCTGACGATCACCGCCAAGGCCGCACGGCTGTACATCCAGCCCCTCGACCAGGAAAACCTCGACGATTTCCTGAGCACCGCCGAGCGGGTGCACACCGCGCTGGGCAGTTCTGACGCCTAGGCGTCGCCCTCCCGCAGACTGCCGCTGCCCGCCGCGCCGGGCGGCAGCAGGCCGAAGTGTTGCCAGATCGACGCGGTGGCCATGCGGCCCCGCGGCGTACGCTGCAGGTAGCCCTGCTGAATGAGGTAGGGTTCCAGCACGTCCTCGATGGTGTCGGACGATTCGCCGATCGCCGCCGCCAGGTTGTCCAGGCCCACCGGGCCGCCGCCGAACTTCTCCAGCATCGCCCCCAACAGCTTGCGATCCATCAGGTCGAGGCCCAGGTGGTCCACGTCCAGCATGGTCAGCGCCGCGTCCGCCACGCCCGCGGTGATGCGGCCGTCGGCGCGCACCTCAGCGTAGTCGCGCACCCGGCGCAGCAGGCGGTTGGCGATGCGCGGCGTCCCGCGGGCCCGGCGGGCGATCTCGAAGGCGCCGGTGTCTTCGATCTCCACGTCGAGCAGGCCAGCCGAACGGCTGACGATGTAGGACAGCTCCTGTGGCGTATAGAACTCCAGGCGGGCGACGATGCCGAAGCGGTCGCGCAGCGGATTGGTCAGCATGCCGGCGCGGGTCGTCGCGCCGACCAGCGTGAACGGCGGCAGATCGAGCTTCACCGAGCGGGCCGCCGGGCCTTCGCCGATCATGATGTCGATCTGGAAGTCCTCCAGCGCCGGGTAGAGGATTTCCTCCACCACCGGGCTCAGGCGATGGATCTCGTCGATGAACAGCACGTCGTGGGGTTCGAGGTTGGTCAACAGCGCCGCCAGGTCGCCGGCGCGCTCCAGCACCGGGCCGGAGGTCTGGCGCAGGTTGACGCCCATCTCGGCTGCCACGATGTGGGCCAACGTCGTCTTGCCGAGGCCCGGTGGGCCGAACAGCAGCACATGATCCAGCGCTTCGCTACGCCGCTTGGCGGCCTCGATGAAGATATCCAGCTGGTCTCGGATCTTCTGCTGGCCGACATAGTCGTCAAGCCGCTTGGGGCGCAGCGCCCGCTCCAGCGCCTCTTCCTGGTTGCTGGCGCGCTGGGCGGTGATCAGGCGGGCGGAAGGATCGGGCTGACCACCCTTGATGTCGTCGGTGTGGATCATGAACGGCCCTCCGGAGCCTCTGCGAGTTCAGCGGCCGGCGCATCGGCCGACTGGCTGACAGTCCAGCTGGTGAACAAGGCCTGGCCGAGGGCCAGGAAAGTGGGTCCAAGGAAGATGCCGATGAAGCCGAAGGCCAGCACGCCACCGAAGGCGCCGAGGGCGATCAGCAGGATCGGCAGGCTGGACGTGCGGCTGATCAGGATCGGCTTGAGGAAGTTGTCCACCGAGCTGATCGCCAGCAGGCCCCACAGCACCATGAAGATGGCCCAGCCGTTGTCCCCCTGCTGGTACAGCCAGAAGGCTGCGCCGCCCCAGATCAGCGGCGGCCCGACGGGCACCAGCGACAGGAAGAACACCCCGGCGGCGAGCAGCAACGCCCCCGGCACACCGGCCACCAGGAAGCCCATCAGCGCCACCAGGGCCTGGGCTGCAGCGGTGCCGACGATGCCGATCATCACTGCCTTCACGGTGCTGCCGGCCAGGTGCAGCAGGTCGCCCCACACCGGGCCGCCCAGGCGTGCAGCGCCGACCTCCAACTGGGCCTCGATGCGCGCGCCGTCGCGGTACAGGAAGAAGCCAATGAACAGCACCAGCGAGATCTGCAGCAGGCCCTGACCGACCATGCCGCCGAGGCCCAGTGCGAACTTGCGCGCCGGCTCGATGGCTTCCAGCGCCAGCTTGCGCACCTCGGTCTGGCTGTGGGCCAGCTTGCGCACATAGGCGTCGATGTCGTGGCCGACCAGCGGGATGTCCTTCAGCCAGTGGGGCGGCTGGCCGTCGGACTGCTCGATGAGGCCGCGCACATAATCGACCAGCGTGATCGCCGAATCGGTCAGCGAAGCGGCCAGACCGACCATAGGCACCAGCAGCACCGCCGTCAGCAACAGGGTCATGGTCAGCGCCGCCAACCCGTCGCGGCGCCCGAAGCGTCGGTGCAGGGCCTGGTACATCGGCCAAGTGGTCACGCACACCGTGCCGGCGAACAGGATGGCCGCGAAAAAGGGGCTGAGCACGAGGGCGCAGCCGAGGATCAGCACGGCGGTGATGGCCAGCTGGGCAGTGCGTCTGGGAGTCATGGGCGCCCTCTCGGATGGAATGGGCGGAATTATCCCTGATCTTTTAGACAGTGCCACGTCCACCGTAGCAGGACGATCCCGCCGCCCCGGCAGACCTGGGAGCCCACGCCGCCCGCTGCGGCGTCAGGCCTTCGACAAGCCCTTCAGCGCCTGGCGGATACCGTCCGAGACGCCGACGCCTTCCGGCAGATTCTTGACCGCACCGAGGGCTTCCTTCTCGTTGTAGCCGAGGGCCAGCAGCGCGTTGACGATGTCGGCCCGGTCGTCGCCGGGCAGGCTGGCGGCGACACTCCCGGCCACCGCCGGCAGTGCCTTGGCGAGCTTGTCGCGCAGCTCCAGCAGCAGGCGCTCGGCAGTCTTCTTGCCAATGCCGGGAATCTTCACCAGGCGGCCGCTCTCCTGCAGCGCCACCGCCTGGGCCAGGTCGGCCACCGACAGGCCGGACAGCACCGCCAGCGCGGTGCGCGCGCCGATGCCGGCCACCTTGAGCAGCTGGCGGAAGGCGGCCCGCTCGTCCTCGGTGGCGAAGCCGTACAGGAAGTGCCCGTCCTCGCGCACCGCCATGTGGGTGGACAGGCTGACGGCCTGGCCGGTGGCGGGCAGGCCGTAGAAGGTGCTCATCGGGACTTCCAGTTCGTAGCCGACGCCATTCACGTCGACCAGGATCTGCGGCGGGTTTTTTTCGGCCAGGCGGCCGGTGATGCGTCCGATCATCGAATCTCGCGGGGAAAGGGGGTCACAGAGTGCTTAGCTGTAGTCCGCCGCCATGAAGGCCGGCAGCGCCTCGGCATTGGCGGCCAGCGCGGCAAGGGCCGGGTAGTCGCTGTCGGCGACCAGGCCGGGGGCCGAATAATGCGTGAAACGCCAGGCCACCGCCACGGTGATGTCGGCCTGGGTCGGGCGCGCGCCGCACAGCCAGTCGGCGTCGCCTACGTGCTGCTCGAGCACCGCGTAGGTATCGCGGATCTGCCCTTCGACGCGGCGCAGCCAGTCCGGGTCGCGGTAGTCCTTCGGGCGCACCTTCATCTCATAGACCCGGTGCACGCTCTTCTCGGCCGCCGCCAGGCCCAGGCTGGTGAGCTGCAGGCAGCGCCGCAGGCCGGCCGCGTCGGACGGCATGAGGCTGTTGCCCGGCGGCGCGATACGCTCCAGCCAGGCGATGATGTGGGTGCTGTCCACCATCACCGCGCCATCGTCGAAGACCAGCGTCGGGGCCTTGACCAGCGGGTTGATGG
Organism: Zoogloea sp. GDB6; assembly: GCF_056724105.1. Taxonomy (NCBI): domain Bacteria; kingdom Pseudomonadati; phylum Pseudomonadota; class Betaproteobacteria; order Rhodocyclales; family Zoogloeaceae; genus Zoogloea; species Zoogloea sp. GDB6. The sequence goes on from NZ_CM161497.1 coordinate 5,056,255, forward strand.
TGTGGAATTCGTCGAAATTGCGGAAGACCGACAGGGACTGGTGCTCGAAGGGAATCCCGAGCATCCGGGCGGTGATGAAGGTTCGTCGTACGAAGGGTGAATCCAGCATGCCGATGAGTTTCACGGAGTTCCTCCCAGGTAGGCCGAATTGGCCGGGTTGACTGAATTTGATCTGGCACAGGCGGCGGCCGTGCGGCGCAGGCTGGCGAGGAGCGCGTCGGCCTCCTCGCGCCCCTTCACCGGGATACGTGCCTCATGGCCGCTACCCAGGTTGCCGCCGCCGAAATAGATCCGGACCTCGTCGGAGCGGACATCCAGGTACTGCACGATGCCCAGGTTGATCCAGCGTTGCACGCCACTGTCGGACGGCAGCGGAAACAGGCAGAAGGCCGTCGACGCGGCGTCCTCCGCCAGCACCGGCGCGGCCACGAGGCAGGCCGCCAGCCAGAGTATTCGACGCATCAGGCGCTCCTCGTCAGCAGGAAACCGGCGATGTCGCGGAGGCTGACCGCCACCGGCACGCCGGCCGCCCGCACGTCGTCGGCGGGCTGCAGCAGGTCGGGCACCATCACCACCCGCGTACCGGCCGCCAGTGCGCCGCGCACACCTGCGTTGGAGTCTTCCAGCACCAGGCAGTTCGCCACCGGTACGCCGAGGCGCGCGGCTGCCGCCAGGAAGATGTCCGGCGCCGGCTTGCCGCGGCTCACCTCGTCGCCACATACCATGCCGTGCACCCGCGGCAGCAGGCCCACCGCCGCCAGCTTGGGCTCGGCACGGGAGCGACGCGTCGAAGTGGCGACCACGCGGCCGAGGGACAGGCCATCGAGCACGTCGAAGAGCTCCACCACGCCGCCCTTCAGTGGGATGCTGCCGGCGGCGATGGCCTCTTCGTAGATGCGCCCGAAGGCGTCATAGAGATCGGCCACCGGGTAGTCCTCGCCCAGGTGGTGGCGGATCACCTTCGGGCCGTCCTGCGAGTTGAGACCGACCATCGCCAACCCTACTTCGGCGCGCCATTCCAGCCCCAGCTCGGCAGCCGCTGTGGCGACAGTGGCGAGGGCGACGCGCTCGCTGTCCAGCAGCAGGCCATCCATGTCGAAGATGATGCCGTGAATGTCCGCGGCAGCGAAGGGCAGCTCGAAACTCATGACAGGGCTCCCGGCCAACGTCCGAACGCCAGTGTGGCAGCGAGGACCAGGCCGTGCAGGTTGGCGGCGACGATCGTCAGCTTGAGGGCTGGCGCCAGCTCGACCGGCTCACTGGCATGGATCAGCAGATAGCGGGCGGCACGGAAAGAAAAGATCAACGTCAGCGCGGCGGCGGCTGCGCCTCGCGGCAACACATTCTGCCCGACCATCAGTACCAGCCAGCCGTAGGCCAGCAGTATCAGGCCGAGATAGGCCCACTTGGCGGAGTGCGGCCCGAGGCGGACCACCAGCGTGCGCTTGCCGGCCGCTTCATCACCACGCCGATCGGGGAATTCGTTGATGAACAGGATTGCCGCCACCAGCAGCGCATAGGACAGGCCGGCGATGGCAGGCACGAGCGAAAAACCGCCACGCTGCACGAAGTCAGTGCCGACCACCACGATCAGCCAACCCGCCGCTACCGCCAGCTCGCCCAAGCCACGGCAGACCAGTGCCAGCGGCGGCGCGGTATAGGCCCAGCCGAGGAACAAGCCAGCCAGGCCGATCAGGACCAGGCCCGGCGCCGATGACCAGGCCAGCCATAAGCCGGCGGGCACCACCGCGGCCAGCAGGCCGAAGCCCAGACGCCCGGTCTCCGCCTCGGACAGCACACCGTTCTGGATGAAGCGACTACCGCCGGTAAAGGGGAACAGGCGCTCCTCATTGGCCGCGTCGGCACCGCTGCGGGCGTCGTAGTAGTCGTTGAGGACATTGATGCCGGCATGGGCGACGAGAGCGAAGAAGATCGTCAGCCCGGCCTTCAACCCGTCGATAGCGACGCCACTACCGTGGGCCACCGCCAACCCGATCAGGCAGGCAAACAGCGTCACGCCGAGAAAGGCTGGGCGGGTGGCCTGCACCCGCATCAGCAGAGGCCGGCAACGCAGGGCGGGGGTAGGTTCCAGGGGTACGGACGACATGGTTCGAGACGTGGGGTGACAGGTCGCCATGCTGCGGCGCTCAGGCGGGCCGGTCAAGGACGGCAACGCCCCGACAGACGGGACAAGCCCGTGGTCAATCAGTTAGCATCCGGCCGACCGGTTCCAGCCCTCATTCATCGTGTCTCTTGCTGCTGTCCGCCCCGCTCCTGCCCGGGCGCGCCTGTACGGCGTGCTGATCGCCCTCCCGGCCCTGGCCGGTCTGGCCGCCTGGCTGTATACCTACCCTCTCGCCCCCCTGCTGGCAGGCGTCCTGCTGGCCGCCTACATGGGCGCGACAGTACGCTGGCCGGGCCTGTGGCTGACCCTGCTGCCGGCCCTCTGGCCGGTGGCCGACCTGGCGCCGTGGAGTGGCCACATCTATGCGACGGAAAGCGATGCGCTACTCCTAGCGACCCTGGCGGCCCTGGGCCTGCACGAAACCTTTGCCGCCCAACCGAGTAGCAACAGCGAACCGGCGCCCGTCCGCCTCAACCCGGGCGCCCTCGCGAGTTTCGGCCTGCTGGCGGCCAGTGTGGGCGTTTCGGGCGTACTCGGTCTCCAGGGAGTCGGCAGCGCCGACCCGGGGGATCTGATCAGCTATGCCTCCCCCCTCAACGCCTTGCGGATCGGCAAGGGCTTCGTGCTGGCCTTCCTGCTCATCCCCTTCCTGCACCTGAGCATACGCCGGGAAGGTGAAGCCGCCCTGACCCGCTTCGCCCTGGGCATGACCCTCGGTCTGACCACTTGCAGCCTGGCCGCCCTGTGGGAGCGGATCAGCTTTCCGGGTTTCACCAATTTCTCGGCGGATTACCGGAGCAGTGCGTTGTTCTGGGAAATGCACGTAGGGGGGGCACTCCTCGACGCCTGGCTGGCCCTTACCCTGCCCTTCGCCCTGCTGCTCACCACCCACCGCCATCCAGCCCTCCGCATCGTCGCAGCGGTGGCCTCCGCGCTGGGGATCTACGCGATCTTCACGACTTTCTCGCGAATCGTCTATGCCGCGGTCGGCCTGTCCCTGCTCGTCATGTTCGGGATGCAGCTGCTGAGCCGACATCCTGCCCGTCAGGACATGCCACGACTCCACCTGTTCCCGACGCTGCTGCTGGCCGGACTGGTGGCCGCGGGCTGCCTGGGCAGCTTCAGCGGCGGCGGCTACCGGGGTCTGGTGGCCTTCGTCGGTCTGGTCGTGCTGGGCCACCAGGCCGGCGGTGCCATTCACCGCATGTCGCCGGGACCGCTCTTCGCCGGCGTGGTGGCCGGCCTGGCACTGCTGGCGCTGACCCCGCTGGCCCAGTTCTGGTTGCCCAAGGGCGTCTATCTGGCTTATCTGCTGGCGGCGGGCACAACCGCCACGGTCCTGTTGCTGCAACGGCGCAACGGCCCGAGTCCGGCCCTGATGCTCGCCCTGCTGACCTGGACAGCGGGCAACACCGCCTGGGTCGGCATCCACTGGGGCGGGCCGGAAGCACTGCCCGGTGCGGCCCTGGCGGCCGGCGGCGCCTTTGCCGTCCTGCTCTGCCAGACCCTGCTGCCCCGCCCCCTGTGGCTTCCGAGCATGCTCCCACTGCCCACCGTGCTGGCCTTCACGGCCATCGGAGGCCTTGGCGTAGCGACGATGACCAGCTCCTACATGGGCGAACGCATGGCCACGAGCAGCCAGGACCTCAGCGGGCGTATGGCCCACTTCCGGGCCAGCGCGAACATGGTCCACAGCCCGCTGGAGCAGATCCTCGGCCTAGGACTGGGACGGTTTCCCGAGGCGTTCTTCTGGAATCTTCCCGACGAGGGCCTGCCCGGCACGGCCCATCTGCACCGGGACGCCAGCGGACGTCAGCTGGAGCTGGGGGGTGCCCGCCACACCATCGGCTACGGAGAGGAGTTGCGGGTATCCCAACGGGTCGCCACGGACGCCACGGTCCCGTTCCGCTTCCGCTTAAGGGTGAAGAGCAGCGCTGAAGCCACCTTGCTGATCAGCCTGTGCCGGAAACACCTGATCTATTCCGCGGACTGTGTGGGCCGCAGCTTTACGGTCAAGGGCGCGGACGGCTGGCAGACCATCGAAGGCGTCTCCGACCCCGGCACCCTTACACCAGGCTTCCCGCCGCGGCCGGCCGTGGCGTCCTTGTCCCTGTCCTCCCCGGGACGGGTGCTGGTGGATGACCTGGAGCTCATCGCCGCCGACGGCCGCTCCCTGCTCGCCAATGGCGACTTCGAGCAGGGGGTCGACCACTGGTTCATCACCTCCGACCGGGACCACTTGCCCTGGCACGCCAAGAACCTCCTCGTCCATCTGTACGTGGAGCAGGGCTGGCTGGGCATCGCCGCGCTGCTCACCGCTCTGGTTTTCATCGGCCTGCGCCTGCTCCGCAGCACCACCCGCGCCATGCCCTTCGCCCGGGCGCTGATGGGTGGGCTGAGCGGGCTGATGGTCGTGGGGATGGTGGACAGCCTGCTCGACATGCCCCGTCTGAGCGTCTTCGTCTGCCTGGCCCTATGGCTGGGACTGACCCTCCGCCCCAGCCCTCCGCGCCAATCACCGGGCTGAACGACTCCCGCTTTCCGCATCACCGGCCTTTTTCAGGATGTGCCGCGCCAGGCTCCAGCGATGCACTTCCGACAGGCCGTCATCTCGACCTGCAGCAAGCTGCCGATCTCCGGCAAGAACGCGTCGAACTGCGCTGGAGAGCGAGCAGCGCGGCGGCGGTGGTGGCCGAGGCGAAACGCGCGGCAGCCCTTGGTCTCAAGCCGCTGGCCCGACTTGTCGGGTATGCTCACGCCGGCGTCGAACCGCTGTACATGGGCATCGGCCCCGTTCCCGCCACCCGCCTGGTGCTCCAGCGCACCGGGCTGTCCGTCGCAGATCTGGACGTCATCGACGTCCAACGAGGCTTTTGCAGCCCAGGCCTGCGCCGTGACACGAGAACTGGGCCTCGATCCGGCCCGCGTCAATCCCAACGGCTCGGGGATCTCCCTGGGCCATCCGGTGGGAGCGACCGGGGCCATCATCACCACCAAGGCCATCTACGAGCTCCACCGCACGGGGCCCGTTATGCCCTGGTGACCATGTGCATCGGTGGCGGACAGAGCATCGCCGCCATCTTCGAACGCGTTTAAAAAAGTTCTTAAAAACTACGCAAACAGGAGCAACAGCATGGCAATTCAAAACATCGGCGTGATCGGCGCCGGCACCATGGGCAACGGTATCGCGCAGGTCTGTGCGCTGGCCGGCATCAATGTGGTGATGGTGGACATCTCCACCGAGGCCGTCGAGCGCGGCGTCAAGACCGTCGCCGGCAGCCTCGACCGCATGGTCAAGAAGGAAAAGATCAGCGCCGCCGACAAGGACGCAGCGCTGGCCCGCATCCGCGGCACCACCGCCTACGCCGACCTGGCCGCCACCGAGCTGGTCATCGAGGCCGCCACCGAGAACGAGGGGCTCAAGCTGCGCATCCTCAAGGAAATCGACAGCATCGTGCCGGCCACCACGCTGATCGCCACCAACACCTCGTCGATCTCCATCACCAAGCTGGCCGCTACCGTGTCGTCGCCGGAGCGCTTCATCGGCATGCACTTCTTCAACCCGGTGCCGATGATGGCCCTGGTCGAGCTGATCCGCGGCCTGCAGACCTCCGACGCGACGCTGGCCGCCGCGCAAGGCTTCGCCACCGCCATCGGCAAGACCCCGATCACCGCCAAGAACAGCCCGGGCTTCGTGGTGAACCGCATCCTGTGCCCGATGATCAACGAAGCGATCTTCGCGCTGCAGGAAGGCCTCGCCACCGCCGAGGACATCGACGCCGGCATGAAGCTTGGCTGCAACCAACCGATCGGCCCGCTGGCCCTTGCCGACCTGATCGGCCTCGACACCATGCTGGCGGTGATGGAAGTCTTCTACGATGGCTTCAATGATCCGAAGTACCGCCCGGCCCCGCTGCTGAAGGAAATGGTGGATGCCGGCTACCTGGGTCGCAAGAGCGGCCAGGGCTTCTACAAGTACGACTAAGCGCGTCACCGGCGGACGCCGGTCGATCCTTTCGATCGGCGCCGCCACAAACCATAAGAACGACAAGGAGACCCCAGCATGAGCGACAGCCCGATCATCGAAAGCCGCGACGGCGGGATCCACCGCCTGCACTTCAACCGCCCGAAGGTCCTCAACGCCATCGACACCGCCACCGCCCAGGCCCTGCTGGCCGCCCTGCGCCGCCTGCAGGACGACCCGGCGCTGCGCGTGCTGATCCTCAGCGGCGAAGGCCGCTCCTTCATGGCCGGCGGCGACATCGCCCAGTTCCGCGACGACCCGGCGGCGGTGCCCAACACGCTGATCACGCCGCTCAACGAGAGCATGCAGATCATCGCCGGCCTGCGCGCGCCTGTAATCGCCAGCATCCAGGGCCCGGTGGCCGGCGCCGGCATGAGCATGGCGCTGGCCTGCGACCTGATCGTCGCCGCAGAGACCACCCGCTTCAACTTCGCCTACGTCAATCTGGGCACCTGCTGCGACCTCGGCGCCTCGTGGAGCCTGCCGCGCACCGTCGGCCTGCACAAGGCGCTGGAGATCGCGCTGCTGTCCGACCCCATCGACGCCGCCGAAGCCCAGCGCCTGGGCCTGGTGAGCCGCGTCGTGACAGCCGACCAGCTGGCGGAGGAAACCGACAAGCTGGCCCGCCGCCTGGCCGCCGGCGCGCCGATCGCCCAGGGCACCCTCAAGCAGCTGATGCGCCGCTCCATCGAACGGGACTTCGCCGGCCAGCTGGATGCCGAACGCCAGGGCTTCGCCACCTGCGCGGCGACGGAAGACTTCAAGGAAGCGGTCAACGCCTTCCTCGAAAAGCGCCCCGCGACCTACACGGGGCGCTGAGCATTACCCTGCCCACACGCCGACGCGCCTGGCAACGAGATCGGCCCGCTCATGCGGCACCGCCAGGCGCCCGCTGGGCGGAGTGAATTCGACCCCATGGGGTGACGCCTGCCTTGCTTGTTTCGTGCTCGACAACACCCGCTTGGCAGCACGGCGTCCACTTCCTATCCTGTGCGTCCCCTTCACTGTTCCCGCACCGGGCCCGGCCCATGGACAACCCCTTCGTCGCCCAGGCGGAACTCGCGCTGCTGGCAGACAACCCACGCGACGCACTGCGCATCGCCCGCATGGGCCTGAGCCTCGGCGGCGGCGACCCGGCACTGCTGGAGATTGCCGCCGAAAGCGCCAGCCAGCTCGATCAGAACGCTGACGCTGCCGATTACTGGCAGCGCCTCGGCGAACTCGTCCCGGACTACGCCCAGGCCTGGAACGGCCTCGGCATCGCACTGCAGCGCCTCGGCGCCGTCGATGAAGCCGAAACCGCGTGGCGCCGGGCCCTCGCACTGCTGCCGGACGACGCCAACCTGCACACCAACCTGGGCCTGCTGCTGGAGGAGCGCGGCGCGCTGGCCGAGGCCGAGCAGTACCAGCGCCGCGCCGTGGCCCTTGCACCAGACTCGGCCCCCATCCTCACCAACCACGGCGACCTGCTCGCCCACCACGGCCGACCCGACGAAGCCCTCGCGCTCTACCGCACCGCACTGGCCCGGGACCCGAACTTCGCCACCGCCCACTGCAACCTCGGCGTGCTGCTCACCGACCAAGGCGATGCCCGCGCCGCCGAGGCCTCCTTCCGCCACGCCCTGGCGCTACAGCCCGACTTTCCCCAGTTCCACGTCAATCTGGCCCAGTTGCTGCTGGTCCAGGGGCGCTTCGACGAAGGCTGGCCGCACCATGAAAGCCGGCTCGTCCGGGCCCGCCGCAAGGGCGAGATCCCCCTCTCCACCAGCACGCCGCAATGGCAGGGCGAACCGCTGCAGGGGCGTACGATCATCGTCCTTCCCGAGCAGGGCTACGGCGACGAGATCCAGTTCTGCCGCTACGTCCCGTGGCTGAAGTCGCTCGGCGCCAGCCGGGTCACAGTGGCCTGCCGTCCGGAACTCACGCCCTTGATGCAAACCCTCGCCGGCGCCGACCAGGTGGTCGACCAGGACGAAGGGCTGGCCCTGCTTGCCCAGCACGATTACTGGACCGTGCTGCTGAGCCTGCCGCTGCATGCCGGCACCAGGCTGGACTCCATTCCCGCCGGAGCGCCCTACCTGCACGCCGATCCGCAGCGGGTCCGCCGGCTGGCCCCGCTGCTGGACGCGACCGGCGACGACGGCGCCCTGCGGGTCGGCCTCGTGTGGCGCGGCAATCCCAATCACAGCAACGACGAAGCACGCTCCCTGCCGGCCCTGGACAGCCTCGCCCCGTTATGGACGGTGCCGGGCGTACGCTTCTTCAGCCTGCTGAAGAGCCGCCAGCCGTTGCCGCCCGCCCCGCAGGCGCTTCCGCTGGTCGACCTGGCGCCCCATCTGGGCGACTTCGCGGACACCGCAGCCCTGCTCGCCGGCCTCGATCTGCTGATCAGTGTGGACACCTCCGTCGCCCACCTGGCCGGCGCCCTCGGCCGCCCCTGCTGGGTGCTGCTGCCGGCCCGCAAGACCGACTGGCGCTGGCTACGCGCACGCACCGACAGCCCCTGGTACCCCACCATGCGGCTGTTCCACCAGCTGCAGCACGGCGACTGGCACACGCCGGTGGCAGCGCTGGCCGCCGCACTGGAACAACTTCGCGCAGCGTGGAAAACTTGATTGAAGTTTGCGGCCGACCTGTCGATGATGGCCGGGGTCGGAATACCAACCACCGCGCGTCCAGACGCCGTTTGCTGCCGAGATTTCCATGACAGGCCGCCCACCCGAAGAACGCCCGCACATCCTGAGAGTCGTCGCGATCTACGTCCTGTTCGCCTCCGCGTGGATCCTGCTGTCCGACAAGGCGCTGGAAGCCCTGCTCACCGACCCCGCGCAGAGAACCTTCGCCAGCATCGCGAAGGGCTGGATCTTCGTCGCCGTCACCGCCGTACTGCTGTACACGCTGATGCAGCACGCCTGGCAGCGCACCTCCCACGCCCGCAGCGAGCGCCAGCAGACGCTGCAGCTGCTGGAAGCGATTGCCGAAAGCTCCCAGGACGCGATCTTCGCAAAAGACCTGGAAGGCCGCTACATGCTGATCAACCGGGCCGCCAGCCAGATCCTCGGACATCCCGCCGCCAGCGTACACGGCCAGGGCGACCATGCCTTCTTTCCGCCCGAGCAGGCCGAACGCCTGATCGCCATCGACCGCCAGATCATCGCCACCGGCGACACCCGGACCTACGAGGAAAACGTCGCCACCCCGCGGGGCATGTGCGTCCTGCATGTCACCAAGGGCCCCCTCCGCGGCCCCGATGGCCGTGTGATCGGCGTCTTCGGCATTTCCCGAGACATCACCGAGCACCAGCACACCGCCGACACGATCCGCCAGCTGAATGCCGAGTTGACCGCCACGCTGCAGGCCATTCCCGACCTGCTCTTCGACATGGACGCCGAGGGCGTCTACCGGGGCATCTGGGCCCAGAACCCGGCCCAGTTGGCCGACCAGAAAACCCGCCTGCTCGGGCGCAAGGTCACCGACGTGTTGCCCGCCGACGCCGCCACGGGCGTGCTCGCAGCGATCCGCGAAGCCATCGCCAGGGGCCATTCCTACGGCCAGGTGCTCCGCCTCGGGCGTGACAGCAAGTGCAAATGGTTCGAGCTGTCGGTCGCCCGCAAGGGCAGCAACACGGGCCCCGACGCGCGCGTCCTCATCCTGTCCCGCGACATCACCGAACGCTACCAGGCCGAAGCGGCGCTGATGGAACGGGACTTCAAGTTCGGTGCGATCGTCCGCCACAACCCCTCGGCCCTCACCCTCAAGACACCGGACGGCCGCTACGCGCTGGCCAACCCCAATTTCCAGGCCATCCACACACGCCGCGAAGACCAGATCGTCGGCAAGACCGATTTCGATCTCTACCCCGTGGACACCGCCGAGACCTTCCGCGCCAATGACGCCTGCGTGCTGAAAACCCTGCAGCCCCATGCGATCGAGGAGAACATGCTGGTGGACGGCCAGCCGCACACCTTCATGTCGCACATGTTCCCCATCCTCGACGCATCGGGCGCGGCCCGCTTCGTATGCCGCATCTCGCTGGACATCACGGAGAGCAAGAAGGTCGAGGAGCAGCTGCGCAAGCTGGCCCAGGCCGTCGAGCAGAGCCCCGGCAACATCTTCATCACCGGCCTCGACGCCCGCATCGAGTACGCCAACGAAGCCTTCCTGCGCAACACAGGCTACAGCCGCGACGAAGTGCTGCAACACAACCCACGCTTCCTGCAGTCCGGCCGCACGCCGCCAGCGACCTTCCAGTCCCTGTGGCGCGCGCTCCAGCATGGCGAAACCTGGAAGGGCGAGCTGTTCAACCGGCGCAAGGACGGCAGCAGCTACACCGCCCTGTCCATCATCACACCGATCCGTCAGGCCGACGGTCGCATCAGCCATTACGTAGCGGTGCAGGAAGACATCACCGAGAGGCAGCGCAACCTGGAGGAACTCGACCGCTACCGCCACCACCTGGAAGAACTGGTCACCCTCCGCACGCTGGAACTGGCCGAGGCCAAGACCGCAGCGGAGGGCGCCAACGTCGCCAAGAGTGCCTTCCTGGCCAACATGAGCCACGAGATCCGCACCCCGCTGAGCGGCATCATCGGCATGGCCCACCTGGTCCGGCGCAGCCACGTCAACAAACGCCAGGCCGAACAGCTCGACAAGATCGCCGCTTCCGGCAGGCACCTGCTGCAGATCATCAACGACATCCTCGACCTGTCGAAGATCGAGGCCGGCAAGCTGGCCCTCGACGAGCGGGACTTCCGGCTGCACGACATGCTCGACGCCACGCTGGCCGTCACCGGCGACGCGGTGGCGGCCAAGGGCCTGCAGCTCCACACCGACTTCACGGGCCTGCCGGAGGTGCTACACGGCGACCCGACGCGCCTGTCCCAGGCGCTGGTCAATTACATCGGCAACGCGCTGAAATTCACCGAGCACGGCACAATCAGCCTGTGTGGCCATCTACTAGCAGAAGACGCCGACGGCTATCTGCTGCGCTTCGAGGTCAGCGACACCGGCATCGGCATGTCGGCGGAACAGCAGGCCAACCTCTTCGAGGCCTTCGAGCAAGCCGACAACTCCACCACCCGCAAATATGGCGGCACCGGCCTGGGCCTGGCGATCACCCGCCATATCGCCCAACTGATGGGCGGCGAAGTCGGCGTACGCAGCGAAGCAGGCACCGGCAGCACCTTCTGGATGAGCGGACGCTTCGGCAAGCCCGGCGACACGCACCCTGTGGCGGCGGATCCGTCCGACGGGCGCCTGGAAGCCAGGTTGAGCCGGAACCATGCGGGCGCGCACGTACTGCTCGTCGAGGACAACCCGGTGAACCAGGAGGTCGCCCTGCTGCTGCTCGGCGACGCCGGCCTCCGCTGCGACCTGGCCGAGGACGGCGCCGAAGCCCTGCGCCTGGCCGGCGAACAGGACTACGCTCTGATCCTGATGGATATCCAGATGCCGGTGATGGACGGCCTGCAGGCTACGCGGGAGATCCGCCGCCTGCCCGGTCAGCGCGCCGAAGTGCCGATCCTGGCGATGACCGCCAACGCCTTCGCCGAAGACCGGGAACACTGCCTGGCCGCCGGCATGAACGACTTCATCGCCAAGCCCTTCGAGCCCGACGCCCTGTACGCCATCCTCCTCAGGTGGCTGGAGAAGCCGGTCACACAGAGCTGACACCGCGTCAGCCCCGCGGCTCGAACAGGGTTTCGAGAAAATCCCCCTGCTCCAGGCGCTGGCTGCGCCGGGTGAACACGTCGGCGAGCGGGCGCTTGTCCGCCGAGGCCAGCAACTGGCAGTGGTGATGCAGCCCCGCCTCGCCCTGCTCCACGGCACACAGCTGCACCGACAGCGCGCTGCCCACGTCGGCGTTGCCGTGGTACAGCAGATGCCGCTCGGTCGTCACGCAGGCTGCCGCACGGGGGCCGAACCAGCTCCATTCGGCCTGATCGACCAGCTCGTGGAAGCGCGCGAAATACAGGAAGCCCGCCCCGTTGAAATACAGCGACGGACAGGGCCGCACCGACAGCGGCGCATAACTGTGCCCGCCGCGCGCCGCACGGCCCGGCTCCCGCTCCTGGGGCGCCTGAGCCACACGCCGGTTGAGCTCGGCGAAGCGCAGTCCCTCGTCGAGCGCCGGCACGTGCTCCAGCCCCGCCACCGGACTGCGCACGGCCGAGGTATTGAGCCCGGCCGTCTCCCGCGCGACGAACACCGACTGCATCTCCACCACCGCGCACAGGCCGGCGCCGGCCGACACTACGTGCTTGCTGTAGAACTGCGTGCGGCTGACGCGCCCGAGCTGGCTTGCGACCTCCAGCTCGTCGTCCTCCGCCACGCTGCCGAGCCGGCCGTGGCGCAGACGCACCGCCCGGAAGGCCGGATAGACGCGCCGCCCGCCTCCGTCACGCAGGCGGGACACCGGCATGCCGGCGGCGGCCGCCAGCAGCTGCCAGTGACGGTCGCCACAGTCGGCGAGCAGCCAGCTCTCCGACAGGCCGTTCAAGGCCAGCTGCGGCATGCCGACCCGCTGCCGGCCGTGCAGGGCCGGGGCGCTCGGGCGGAACGCTTCGGACAGGACGAGTTCGAGCATCGGAAGCCTCCTTTCTCGGCTGTCGCGCCTCAGGCCACGGCCGCGTGGGGCGGCTCGGCCTCGGCCCCTTGCGCAACGCGCCCGGCGATCACGCCGGCCAGGTGGCGGGCGTCGTCGGCGATGCCCAGGAAACGCCCGGAACCCCAGGTGTGCAGCCACGGCAGGCCCAGAAAGTACAGGCCCGGCACCGGCGACACGCCGCGCTGGTACTTGGGATGGCCGCGCCCGTCGAAGGCCGGCAGCTCGATCCAGCGGTAGTCCGGGCGGAAGCCGATGGCCCACACGATGGTGGTGATGCCGGCCGCCGCGCAGTCCACGCTCAGCGGGTCGGCCTCCGGCGCCCAGACCTTGGTGAAGGCCGGCTCTTCCGGCGCGTCGATACCATGGGCGGCGATGTACTTGTCGATATCGTTACGGATGCTGACGTACACCTCGTCGGCGTCGTCCAGGTTGGCCGTCAGGTCGGGCAGGAACTCCAGCGTGGCGCCCTGGATGTTGGCCAGGCTGCCGTAGAGCCTGACCCCGTCCCGCGCGAACTTGCGCAGGTCGATCTCGTGGCCGCCGTCGCGCCCGGTCATGTAGTGGTTGGTCTTCTCGCGGGCCTTCTCGCCGAGGGGATGGCGATCGACGGTCAGCTCGTAGTAGCCCATGTCCATCAGCCACTCGGTCGCCTCGCGGCCGCGATAGACGCGCGGCGAGCGCGGCGCCGGGCCGACGCAGAGGTGCACCTTGCGGCCGGCCAGGTGCAGGTCTTCCATGATCTGCACGCCGGACTGGCCGGAACCCACCACCAGCACCTCGCCGGCCGGCAGGGATTCCGGGTTGCGGTAGTCCACCGAGTGCACCTGGTGGATGTGGGCCGGCAGGCTGGCCGCGTAGGCCGGCACGATGGGGATGTCGTAGCCGCCGGTGGCCACCACGATGTGGTCGGTAGTGAAGTGGCCAGCGCTGGTGCTCACCTCCAGCCGGCCGGACTTGCCGCGCAGCACGTGATTGACCGCCACGCCCTCGACGATGGGCGGCGCGATCTTGCGGGCGAAGGCCTCCACGTAGTCGACGATCTGGTCCTTCAGCATGAAGCCCTGGGGATGGTCGCCTTGATAGGGGAAGTCCGGCAGGCGGCACTGCCAGTTCGGCGTGACCAGGCAGAAGGTGTCCCAGCGGTCGTTGCGCCAGGAATGGGCGACCCGGTTCTTCTCGAAGACGATGTGGGCGATGCCGTGCTGCTGCAGGAAGTGGCTGGTGGACAGGCCGGCCTGGCCGCCGCCGACGATCACCACGGGGTAGTCGCGGCGCGCCAGCAGCTGGGTGGATTGGGGAAACAGGGTGTTCATGACGGCTCCTTGAAAAGAGGATGGACGCGGGAATGGATGGGCAAAGACGGCGGGAACGGGCGGCGGCTCAGCGCGCGCCGGGCTGGAAGGACTCGACCTGCACCGTGCCGTCGCTCCCCTCGAAGGGGCGGGCGGCGTCGCGGATGCGGCCGAGCTGGTCCATGGCGCTGGAGCAGAAGTAGCCGTACTTCTGCTGGACCCGCGCGCTGGCCTCGCCGAGGGCCTGCTCGCAGCGCTGTACGAAGTCGGCCACCGGGTAGCTGCGGCCGGGCTGCAGGAAATCGCCGATCACCAGGGACGGCGAATAGCAGCGCTCCTCGCGGCCGTCGGGCCAGCGGACGTGGAAATACATTTCAGGCATGGTTGAGCTCCTTGGCAGGTTGGGAGACAGGAAGCGGCAGGTCCGCCACGGCCCGGTAGGCCGGCAGGTGGGCGCGGGCGCAGGTCGGCCAGTCGTGGCGGGCGGCCACCTGGAAGCCGCGGGCGACGATGCGCTCGCGGGTGCCGGGCATCAGCGCCCGGCACATGGCGTTGGCGATGGAGTCCGGGTCGTCGGGATCGGCCCACAGGCAGTCCCCGTCGGCGAGGAAATCGGTGAAGGGCGCGATCTGCGACACCACCACCGGCGTGCCGCAGGCCATCGCCTCGACGATGGCCAGGCCAAAACCCTCGACACGGGACGGGAAGACCAGCGCATCGGCGAGCCGGTACAGCGGCGCCATGTCGGCATCGGCCAGGACGCCGGCGAGGATCACCGGCGCCTCCGGCGGCAGCGGCCCGCCGTCGTCCGGCAGCGCCGCCGCGGCGAGCCCTTCCCACGCCAGCACGGCGTCGAAGTCGCGCCGGCAGGCACCGTGATCGAGCAGGCTGGCGCCGCCGGCCACCACCAGCCGGGCATTGCCGAGGGTGGCCCGCAGGCGGGCGAAGGCACGCAGCGTAGCGACGGTGTTCTTGCGCGCCTCGATGCCGCCGACGGCCAGGAAGACCGGCCCGGCGCCGAGGCCCAGGCGCTGCCGCAGCTGGCGGTCGCGGGCCCCGGCGGCGGGGCCGAAGCGGCGCAGGTTGACGCCGTTGCCGACCACCTCCGCGGCACGCCCGCAGCGCTCCGCCAGCCGCGCCGCCCAGCTCGGGCTGACGCACAGCAGGCGCGCTGCGCCGGCGATGGAGCGGCGCTCGAGGGCATCCAGACGCGCATCGCCAAAGCTGTCCTCCAGGTGATGGACGGTGCGCACGTAGCCCGGCAGCACGCCGCGTGCCTGCAGCTCGTACAGCGCGTTGGCACCGATGCCGTCGTGGGCGTGGAAGACGTCGAAGTCGGCGTGGCCGGGCTGGGAAAGCCATTCGGTGAAGGTCGCGATGCGCCGCTCGACGCGTTCGCGCAGATCGCCACCGGCCGGCATCTCGGGGATCAAGCACAGCTGCGCGGCGGTGCTGCGGAACAGGCGCGTGCCGGGCGCCGCCGGCGCGTGCAGCGTGACCCGGTGGCCGAGGGCCACCAGCGCGTCGGCCAGCTCCAGGCAATGCACGACGCCGCCGCGCGGGTTGGTGGAATGGGTCAGCAACGCGATGCGCAGTGGGCGGTTGTCGCGGTTCATGACCGGCCTCCTTGTGACGAGACGCCGCGTTGCGGACCGACGCCCATCAAGGGCTCAACGGCCAGGTCGCGGAACAGACCCTCGGCGCCGCCCTGACCCAGCATCAAGCGGCTGCCGTCAGTCACTGTGCCGATGGCTGCGGCGGCAATGCCGCGGGCGTGGAAGCGGGCGCACAAGGCGTCCGCCTGCGCCGGCCGGCAGGCCAGCACGTAGCCGAAGCTCGGGAAGGAGCGCAGCCAGCGCGCCAGCGCCACGCCGGCCGGCCGCGGCACGGCGTCCAGGTCCATGCGGGCGCCGACCCCGGAGCACTCCATCAGCATCAGCACGGTGCCGGGCAGACCGGCCTGGCTGATGTCCTTGGCGGCGTGGGCAAGGCCGACCTCGGCAATCTCCGGCAGTAAGGCCAGGTCGCTGCGCAGGCGAGCGGGGTCGGCGGCGGTGGCCGCGTCCCAGTTGTCGAAGGGCTCCCGGTAGGCGCCGCGCAGGTCGGCTGCCATCACCAGCGCGTCGCCGGGGCGGGCGGCGAAGCTGGTCAGCAGGCGCGTCGCCTCGCCGAGCACCGCCACCGCCAGCTGGGCGCGGTCGCAGCGGGTGTTGCTGTGGCCGCCGACCAGCGGCACACCAAAGGCCGCCGCCGCGTCGGACAGGCCGCGCATCAGCGCCTGGGCCTGCTGGTGGCCGTCGCTCCACAGCGCGTCCACCACCGCCAGCGGGCGGCCGCCCATCGCGGCGATGTCGCTGAGGTTGACCATCACCCCGCACCAGCCGGCAAACCACGGATCGTGGGCGACGAACGCGTTGATGAAGCCTTCGATGGCGAACAGCAGGTGGCCGTCGCCGCGGGGCAGCGCGGCACAGTCGTCGCCGAGCCAGGCGCCGGCCTCCGGCAGATGGCGGCTGGCCAGTGCCGCCAGCACGCCGTCGATGTCGCGCTTGTGGGCGATGCCCGCGTGGCTGCGCAGGGTGTCGATGAGGGCCTGGAGTTCCATCACGCCCCCCGCTTCACGTCGACCCGCATGGCCGCACCGGCCGCAAACGGCGGGTAGTGGGCCAGGTCGGCTTCCATCAGGTGGTGGGGACGGCCGTGCAGCGCGATCTCGCCGGTGCTGCGCCAGTGCAGGCGGCGGAACAGCGGCACGTTGGCGGCCTGCACCTGGGCCACGAAGCGCGTGCAGCCGAGCGTGGCGGCGCTGCGCACGGCGAGCTGGATCAGCGCGCCGCCAAGGGCACCGACGCGCCGGTACTCGGCGGCGACGGCCAGCCGGGAGCCCTGCCAGACGTCCGGCGCGAGGCGGTGGATGCGCACCGTGCCGACCACCGGCGCCGGCCCGCCGCCATCCACGCACGGGCGGGCCACCAGCAGCAATGCGTCGGTGTCGATGGCGTCCTCGTCTCTGCCGTCGAACAGGCCCTGCTCCGCGCAGAACACCGCCCGGCGCAGGGCCAGCGCCTCGGCGCGGGCGGCCGCATCAGCATGTTCGACGCAGTAGTGGCGCGGCAGACGCAGCCGCACCGCGATGGCGGGCAGCGGGGCGTTCATGGCCGGGCCTCGTAGCGGGACTGGGCCGAGCAGGCGCCGCATTTGCCGCAGCCCGCCTTCATCGCCGTGCCGCTGAGGCCACCGGCCTGCAGCAGCCCGGCCAGCGGGGCCAGCACGGCGTCCATGAATGCGGCGTCGGGCGCCGGGTGGTCTTCCAGCGGCGTGCCGGAGATCGGCACGAAGGGCACCACGAAGGGATACACGCCGATATCGATCAACCGCGCGCAGGCCGCCAGGATGGTCTCGCGGCTGTCGCCGAGGCCGGCCAGGATGTAGGTGGACACCTGGCCGCGGCCGAAGACCTCGACCGCCGCGGCGAAGGCCTCGTCGTAGCGCTCCGGCGGGATCGCCGCCTTGCCGGGCATCAGGCGCTGGCGCAGGGCCGGGGTGAGCACTTCGAGGTGCATGCCGAGGCTGTCCACGCCGGCCTCGCGGACGCGGCGGAACCACGCGAAGTCGTCGGGCGGCTCGAACTGGGCCTGCAGCGGCAGATCCACCGCGGCGCGGATCGCCGTGGCGCTGTCGCACATCACGCGGGCGCCGCGGTCGGGGGTCGGCGGCGTGCCGGTGGTCAGCACCATGTGGCGCACGCCGTCGAGCAGCACCGCCGCGCGGGCCACCTCGGCCAGCTGCCCGGGCGTCTTGTGTGCGATGGTGCGGCCGGCCGCCAGGGACTGCCCGATGCTGCAGAACTGGCAGGCCTTGGCGCGGCTCTGGTAGCGCGTGCAGGTCTGCAGCACGGTGGTGGCCAGCACGTCGGTGCTGTGCAGCGTGGCAATGTGGCTGTAAGGCACGCCGTCCAGCGTCTGCAGACGGTAGAAGCGTGGCGGGCGGGCGAAGGCGATGCGCGCCACGCGCTGCCCGTCGCGGCTGAGGGTGGCTTCGCCGGCGGCGTCCGGGCGGGACGCCACGAAGGGCGAGTGCAGCGCCCGGCCGGTGTGGAGCGGCACCATCACCGGCTGGCCGTCGATGAGGATGGCCGCGTGGTCCGACGGGCCGGCGCCGCCGCGCCGGCTGTGCAGGCCGCCGGCCGCGGCGTCGAGCCGGAAGCCGTGGCTCTGCAACTCAGAGATCAGCTGTTGCGGGCGCAGCGCTGTCATGGACATGATCGACTCCTGCGGTTTCGGGGAAGGGGGAAAGCGCGTCACGCAAGCCTTGCAGCGGCGCCTTGGGCGCCAGATCGGCCTGCAGGGACAGCAGCTCGGGGCGGGCGTAGTGGCCGACCGAGTCCATCATTCGCTTGCGCTTGGTGATGAGGGCCATGTCCAGGTCGGCGATCAGCATGCCTTCGCCTTCCCGCAGGGGTTCGCCCAGGTAGTTGCCCTCGGGCGTCACGATGGCGGTGTGGCAGCCGCCGCGCAGGGCCCGCTGCATGGCCGGGTCGGGGGTGATCGCGGCGACCTGCTCGTCGCTCAGCCAGCCGGTGGCATTGACGACGAAGCAGCCGGACTCCAGCGCGTGGTGGCGGATCGTCACGGCGATCTGCTCGGCGAAGACGTTGCCGACCATCGAGCCGGGGAACTGGCTGGCGTGGATCTCCTCGTGCTGGGCCATCAGCGTGTAGCGGGCCAGCGGGTTGTAGTGCTCCCAGCAGGCCAGCGCGCCGATGCGCCCGATGCCGGTGTCCACCACCTTGAGGCCGCTGCCGTCGCCCTGCCCCCACACCATGCGCTCGTGGTAGGTCGGGGTGATCTTGCGGCGCTTGAGGATCAGGCTGCCGGTTTCGTCGAAGACCAGCTGCGTGTTGTAGAGGGAACCGTGGTCCCGCTCATTGACGCCGAGCACGACGACCGCCCCCGCCCGCCGGGCTGCCTCGCCGACGGCGCGGGTCACCGGACCCGGCACCGTGACGGCCCGCTCGTACAGCCTGAGGTGCTCGGCCCCCATCGCCACCGCCGGCTGGACGAAGGAGAAGTACGGGTAGTAGGGCACGAAGGTTTCCGGAAAGACCACCATCCGGGCGCCCTTCTCCCCCGCTTCCAGGATGGCGCGGCAGACCTTGTCCACCGTGCCGGTGGCGGACGTGAGGTCCGGGCTCATCTGCACCGCGGCCACGCGGACGATTCGTTCGGTCGTCATGCTCGTCTCCTCGGCGTGGCGCTCAGAGCGTCCAGCTGTTGATGACGAAGGCGTCGTCGCGCTTGTGCAGGAGCTGGATGTCCATCACGTCGAGCGGGCTGATCGGGCGGATGCCGGGGATCAGCGAGGGCTCGCCGTGGCCGTACAGGGCCTGCAGCGCGAATCGGCACGCATAGACCTTGCCGCCCTCCTCGATGAACTTGGCGAGTTGCTTGTTGATCGCCAGGTGGCCCGGGAAGGCTTCGTCGCCAAGGCGCGGGAAGCCGCGCTGCAGGCCGAGGGTGACGCCCGGGCCGTAGAGCAGGATGGTGGTGTCGAAGCCCTTGCGCAGCAGGCGGGTGGCCTGCAGCAGGTTCACCAGACCGATGGAGCCTTCGAAGGCGACGGTGTGGAAGGTGACGAGGGCTTTCTGGCCGGGTTCGGCCTTCACGTCCTCGAAGACCTTCTCTTCGTAGTCGACGAAGAAATCACCGGCGGTATGGGAGGGCAGGGTCACAGCGGGCATGTCGGATTCCTCATGGTTGGGATTTGAGATGCGCACCGCCGGGGTGTCATGGAGGCCTGGGCCGATGTCAGCCGCCGGTGGTGCGCAGCATCAATTCAGCAACAGACGTGCCATCAATTTACTTTTATTGTATGCATACAATAAAAGTACGAAGAATCATTTTCTTGGGTTCGAAGGGGGTTCCGGGGTTCTGCCTGGACGCCTGAAAAGGCTGGCAGATCAACGCACTTGACCAGTGCATTGGCGACACCACGCGCACCCACGCCGTGCATGCATTGAATGCATACAATCTTCAATCGCGTGGATTTTGTCCGCGTCCAGCGGCCTGCAGGGCGCGTCGGCGGAGACGGCGTGGAGAAGAGGGGTCGGGACGGACGGCGGATGCTCCGCCCCGCCGGGACGCAGGCGCGTCCGCGGCAGGCAAGGGGATTCAGACGATGGAGGAGTAGATCGCGGGCGGGTGGGACAGGGCCGCGCCGACCAGCTCCATGGCGTGCTGCACGTCGCCGCGGCTGGCGGCGCCGCCGAGGCAGATGCGGACCGCCTCCACCGCCGCGCCGCCGACCAGGAAGGCGTCGCTGGTCACCACGCCGATGCCGCTGTTGCGCAGGTGGGTCGCGAAGCTGACCCGGCTCCAGCCTTCCGGCAGCGGCAGCCACAGGTGGAAACCGTCGGGCGAGGCCTGGAAGGTGGCCGGGCCAAGGGCCGCCGCGGCCAGCTGCTGGCGCACCCGCGATTCCTCGCGGATGAAGCGGACCAGTTGCTCGGCAGTGCCGTCGAGCACCCATTCGGTGGCGATGGCCGTCGAGATCGGCGGCGTCATCACCGACACCGCGCGCAGGATGCCGCTGATCCGCGGCAGCTGGCGGGCGTCCGGCAGCGCCAGGTAGGCCACCCGCAAGCCGGCGCCGACAGTCTTGGACAGGCCACAGACGTGGTAGGTGAGCTCCGGCAGCAGGGTCTTGAAGCTCGGCGGCGGCGCTTCCGGCAGCAGGCCGTAAGGGTCGTCCTCGATCACCGGCACCTGGTGGCGCGCGGCGATTTCGGCAATCGCCTCGCGGCGCCCGGCGGACATCGTGGTGGTGGTCGGGTTGTGGATCGTCGGGTTGATGTACAGGGCCGCCGGCTGGTTGTCGCGGCAGCAGCGCTCGAAGGCGTCGGGCAGGATGCCGTCCGCGTCGGACGGCAGGCCGAGCAGGCTGACGCCGTGGATCGCCGCCAGCGCGCGGATGCCCGGATAGGTGATGTTGTCGCAGCACACGCGGCCGCCGCCGGTGCCGACCAGGGTGCTCAGCAGCGCGTTGAGCACGCTGTGGGTGCCCGGGCAGACCAGCACCTTGTCGACGCTGGTCGCGATGCCGCGCCGCGCCAGCCAATGCACGGCGGCCTCCCGGTCCTCGGGGCTGCCGCCGAAGGGCTGGTAGCGCAGCAGGGAGTTGATGTCGCCGCACAACCCGCGCAGGCTGGTCTCCATGCGGGCCAGCAGCGCGGGCTGGTCGGGCTCCGGCGGCAGGTTCATCGACATGTCGATCAGCTGCGCGCGGGCGGCGGCGTGGCGGACCCGCGGGCAGGCCTCCGGACGCACCCGGGTGCCCTGCCCGACCCGCGCATCGAGCAGGCCGCGGCGCTGGGCCTCGGCGTAGGCACGGCTGATGGTCGTGAAATTGAGGCCCAGCACGTGGGCCAGCTGGCGCTGGGGCGGCAGCCGGGTGTCCGGGGCCAGGCGGCCGTCGCGGATGTCCGCAGCAATGGCGTCGGCGATGGCGATGTAGGCGGGTTTGTGCGGATCGAGGTCGATCGGCCGCCACGCGGGCGTGTTGGAAGGCATGGGATCAATCCAGGTCGTCGGAGCGTGGATTGTATGCATTCAATCCACCGCCGTCACGACGCAGCCGGAGCGGGCTCAGCGCGCCGCCAGCCAGCGCAGCAATACCGCGTAGAACACCGCCGGCTCGACCGGCTTGGCGACAAAATCGTTCATGCCGGCGGCGATGCAGTCCGCGCGGTCGTCGGCGAAGGCATTGGCGGTCATCGCCAGCACCGGCAGTCGAGCCTTGCCGGGCAGCAGGCGGATACGGCGGGTCGCTTCGAGGCCGTCCATCACCGGCATCTGCATGTCCATCAGCACCAGCGCGAAGTCCTCGACGGCAACCCGCGCCACCGCTTCCGCGCCATCGCCGACTGTGGTCGTCTGCAGGCCGCATTCGTCGAGGAAGAAGCGGGCGACCTCCTGGTTCAGCGGCTCGTCCTCCACCAGCAGGATGCGGGCGCCGGGGTGATCGCGGCGCAGGATGGCTTCCGCCGGCAGGTTTTCCCCCGCCGCGGTATCGATGGAGGAAGCTGCTGGCGCGTTCGCGCGGCGGAAGCGGGCCGTGAGCCAGAAGGTGCTGCCAGCCCCCGGCGTACTGCTGGCACCGGCCTCGCCCCCCATCAGGCGGGCCAGGCGGCGGGTGATCGCCAGCCCCAGGCCGGTGCCGCCGTATTTGCGCGTCGTCGAATCGTCGGCCTGTTCAAAGGCCATGAACAGGCGCGGCAGGGCCTCGGCGGGAATGCCGATGCCGGTATCCACCACGTCGAAGCGCAGCAGCAGCCCTTCGCTGCCCTCCTCCATGACCCGCACGCGCAGCGTGATGCCGCCGCGCTCGGTGAACTTCACCGCGTTGCCCAGGTAGTTGAGCAGCGCCTGGCTCAGGCGCACCGCGTCGCCATTGAGCCAACCCAGCCCGGCCGGGGTGTCGAAGACCAGGTCCAGGTTCCTTTCCCGCAGGCGCTCACCGAGCATCGAGCGGATGCGCGCCAGGATCGCCTCGAACTCGAAGTCGGCGCGTTCGAGGACCAGCTTGTCGGCCTCGATCTTCGAGATGTCCAGGATGTCGTTGATGACCCCCAGCAGGTGGTCGGCGGCCCCGAGGACCTTGTCCAGCATGACGGCCTGCGCCGCGTCGATGCCGGTGCGGCGCAGCGCGTAGGTGAGTCCGATGATGGCGTTCATCGGCGTGCGGATCTCGTGGCTCATGTTGGCGAGAAATACGCTCTTGGCGCGGGTGGCACTCTCCGCCTCGTCGGCGCGGCGGGCCAGTTCCTGGTTCAGCGCCTCGATCTCGCTCTCCTTCTCCTTGGCCGCGGTGATGTCCGAGGCCAGCGCGAAGAAGCCACGTACGACGCCCTCGTCGTAGTCGGGGATGTACTGCACCTGCGTCCATCGCCGCACGCCGCGGACATCGACCAGCGGACGCTCGAAGGCGCGCCCTTCGCCGCGCAACACCGCCGCCAAGTGGGGGCGGGTCATCTCGAAGGCTTCGGCGCCGATCACCTGCCGCAGGTGCAGCCCCTTCACTTCCGGCGGCGTCAGCCCAAACATCGCCTCGAAGGCGTTGTTGGCGAACTCGTTGTGCAAGTCCCGGTTCCAGTAGGCGATCAGCGCCGGCACGTTGTCGAGCACGCCGTGCAGCAGCGCCTCGCTCTTGCGCAGCGCCAGTTCCAGCGCCTTGCGCTGGCGGTTGTCGAAAACGGTGGTGCGCGACGCCACGAAATGCCCCGCCGCGTCGCGGATCGCCGTGGAATTGATGAGCACCGCCATCGTGCCGCCATCCTTGCCACGCAGCTCCCATTCCAGATCCTGTATGAAGCCCTCCCGCTGGAACTGGGCGAAGTACGCCTCGAAACGTTGCGCCAGCTCGGGAGGAAGAACGTCGGTCAGGTGCAGCTTGCCGACCACCTCCTCGCGCTGGTAACCCAGCCACTCCAGTTCCGTATCGTTGATGCGCAGGAAGACCCCGTTGCGGTCCACCGAGTGGTAGCCGCAGGGCGCCCGGTTGTAGAGGTCCTCCACCTCCACCGAGCGCTGATTCAAGGCCGCATTGACGGCCCGCAGTTCGGCAGTGCGCACCGACACCTCGCGCTCCAGACGGTCCCGCTCCTTGCCGATGAAGTCCTGTTGCTCGGCAACCCGCGCCTGCAGCACGTTGAAGTTGTGCAGCAACAGGCGGATCTCCCGGCTGCCTGCCTCGTCCAGACGCACGGCCGGCAGGTCACCGGCAACAGACTCGCCGATCCGCTGCGTCGCCCGTTCAAGGGGAAGCAGGGCTCTGCGCAAGCCAAACCAGATCAATGCGCCCGACAGCAACGCGGCCAGTGCCGCACCGCCATAGATGCGGCTGGTCGCTGCCCGCAGTGGTGCAAAGGCTTCGGCGGTCGGCAGGTAGGACACCACCAGCCACTGCCCGTCTATCACCGGCGCCGCGGCGCTGATCAGGTCCACGCCCTTCGAGTCCACAGTCCGCCCAGGCCCCATATAGCCCCGCAGGCGACGATCGAGCAGCGGGTTGACGCCTGGGGCCGGCAAGGGGCGCAGAACCCGGCTCGCGTCCGTACTGGCGGCGAAGATGCGTTGCTCCAGGGCATACACGTGGAAGCCGCCGGTCTGCCCGTTGCGAACCTCCTCGGTAAGGTGGAAATGGCTGCCCTTCTCGATCAGTTCCGCCCCGCACATCGCACCCAGCAGATTCCCGTGGCGATCGATGATCGGGACCGCCACCAGCAGTACCGGCTGGCGCGCGAAACGCCCGAACCACACGCGGATCACCGGCTTGCGGCTCGCCATCAGGTGGGCGAAATACGCGGTATCCCGATACTGGCTTCCGACATGGCCACGCATCGGGCTCTCCGCGATGCGCTCCCCGTCGCTCCGGATCACATACACATCGCGGGTGAACAGGCGGTTGGCCATCGGCTGGGTCAGCAGATAATCCTGCACGGCACGGGGAGACGGCTCCGGCAGCGCGGCGATGTGCTCCGCCATCACGTTGAGCGTATCGAGGCGGAAGCGCAACTCGGCGTCCAGCGTGCGCGCCAGGAAACTGGCGGCAGTAGCCTGCTCATGGCCGGTCAGGGTTTCGAAGTCCTCGTGCAGGCCGCGGGCCACATGCCAGGCCAGCGCCCCGATCCCGACGGTGAAGACGAGCATCGACAGTAGCGCTGCCTTGATCTTCAAGGGCAGGGCCGAGAACGCATCTGTCCAGACGCCGGCTCGCAGATGCATCGACACGTTGCGTCACTCCCCCACCTTCGCCTCCGCACGCCTGCGCCACGGACGGGCTTAGCCAATACAATGCGGAAGCAACCACGCCCGCACTTTCATGTGCAGGAAGACTCTCCCAGACGCTCGGCCAACGCTATGCGACACTTCACAAACCACCGGGCTGCGACATTTTTTTGCCAGTGTCCTGCGCCAGGATGAAAATCCGACGCACCGCCGTGTCACCACACGCCGGTCCCTCCAATCAATTTAGATCGACACGCGGCCCATGGACCTGCAAAAGCAATTTCGCGATGACGAACTCGAAAAGATCGTCGACGAGGCCACGCTGTACATGTGTGCCTGCCCTGGACAGGTAGCCTCGGAACTCTTCAGCCTGCGCGACCTGATCCGCTACCAGCGCAAATGCCTCGAGAACAGCGACACGGCGCCGGTGGTCCATCACACGATCGCCGACGCAGCGCTGCAGGCGCACCAGTTGATGGAAGACTGCCTTGCACGCGTACTGGAACTGGAAGGCTGGGACCGGGAAACCCTGGTCATGCCGGAAGGTCTGCGCCAACGCCGCAACGCGCTGATCGACAGCAACGACTGACCCCGGGGAGATCGTCCAGCACTCAGGGCGACAGGGCCCGTCGATACGAGGCCAGTCCGACGTGATGTCCAGCACGACGCCAGGGGCGACGGACGTGATGGACACCACATTCGCAGGTCGGGCAGTTCGCCCGCCGAACCTGCCTCACTCGCCCAGCGTCACCTTCCGCCGCAGCACCACCGGCTTGCCGCCGGCGCTCTTCTTGACCAGCCAGTGGGCCAGCGCGGAATCCAGGTAATCGGCGTGGCCGGGGAACCAGCGCGCCAACTCGGCCGCAAACTCGCGGCCGATCTCCAGGTTACCGGCTGCGACCAGCGGCTCGACCTCGCGTGCCGAGGCCAGCACCGCGTTGTGGTCATCCACGTGGCAGTCGGTAGCCGGAAAGTCGCTCGCCTCCATCCACGCCTTCTCGTCGGCGAAATGTTTCTCGGCATGCTCGATGAAGGCCCGCACACGGCTGGCCAGCTCGGCGTCGGTACAGGTGAGCATTGCGTTCACCACGTCCACGAACTCCCGGTGGGTGTCATCCATCGGCGTGTAGCCGAGCAGGTAATTGTCCGTCCAGGGCAGGCCCGTCGTTTGGTCGCTCATTGCTGTCTCCATTTGATCTTGTGTTGTGCTTTACGGCCTGAGTATCCCAGAGCGGCCAGTTCCTTGACCAGTCAGGGCAAGCCTCGACCGGGCACCGCGGCCGGCGCCGCTCACGGCCGCTGGCCGCCCATGCACAGGTACTTGATCTCCAGGTACTCGTCGATGCCGTGGCGGGAGCCCTCGCGGCCGACACCGGACTCCTTGACGCCGCCGAAAGGGGCCATCTCGTTGGAGATCATCCCTTCGTTGATACCGACCATGCCGTATTCCAGCGCTTCGGCGACGCGCCACACGCGGTGGATGTCGCGGGAGTAGAAATAGGCCGCGAGGCCGTAGGGCGTATCGTTGGCCAGCGCGATGGCCTCTTCGTCGGTCTTGAAGCGGAACAGCGGCGCCACCGGGCCGAAGATTTCCTCGCGGGCAATGCGCATGTCGGCGGTGATGCCGGCCAGCACCGTCGGCGTGTAGAACCAGCCGCCGCGTGGGTGACGCGTGCCGCCGGTGACGAGTTGCGCGCCCTTGGCCAGCGCGTCGCCGACCAGGCCTTCGACCTTGGCGAGGGCTGCGGCGTTGATCAGCGGGCCGACCTGGGCACCGGCGGCCAGGCCGTCGTCCACCTGCAGTGCGGCGGCCGCCTCGGCCAGGCGCGCCGCGAAGGCGTCGTAGATGCCGTCCTGCACCAGGATGCGGTTGGCGCACACGCAGGTCTGCCCGGCGTTGCGGTACTTGGAGGCCATCGCGCCGGCCACCGCGGCATCCAGGTCGGCGTCGTCGAAGACGATGAAAGGCGCGTTGCCACCGAGTTCCAGCGACAGCCGCTTGACCGTGTCGGCGCACTGGGCAATCAAGCGCTTGCCGACCGGCGTGGAGCCGGTGAAGGACAGCTTGCGCACCACCGGGCTGGCGGTGAGCACCCCGCCAACCACCGCCGGGCGCGCGGTGGTGACAATGTTCAGCACCCCGGCCGGAATGCCGGCCCGCTGGGCCAGCTCGGCCAGCGCCAGCGCGCACAGGGGCGTCGCCTCGGCCGGCTTGACCACCGAGGTGCAGCCCGCTGCCAGCGCCGGCGCGACCTTACGGGTGATCATCGCGATCGGGAAATTCCACGGCGTGATTGCCGCAGTGACGCCAACCGGCTGGCGGATGGCGATGAGGCGCTTGTCCGGGGTCGGCGCGGGGATCGTCTCGCCATACACACGCTTGCCCTCCTCGGCGAACCACTCGACGAAGGACGCGCCGTAGGCTACCTCGCCACGCGCCTCGGCCAGCGGTTTGCCCTGTTCGCAGGTCATCAACACGGCCAGGTCTTCCTGGTTGGCCAGGATCAGCTCGTACCAGCGGCGCAGCAGTCCGGCCCGGTCCTTGGCCGAGCGGGCACGCCAGGCCGGCAGCGCCCGCGCCGCGGCATCGATGGCCTGTTCGGTCTCGTCGGCCCCCATGTCGGGGACGCGGGCGATCTCGGCGCCGGTGGCCGGATTCACCACCGCATGGGTCGCCCCATCGAGCGCATCGGCCCAGGCTCCGTCGATGAAAGCCTGCTGGCGCAGCAGGGACATGTCCTTGAGTTTCATTATTTTCCTTTCGCGAGATGCAAGCGCATTAGCACATGCAGCAAATGTGATACACGCACTCTTTCCGGGCACGTCACCCCGTTAAAATAGGTGTCGATTGTCCAACGAGAAGAAAAGCAAGGAAACAAGGTCATGCACCGATATGCGCCCGGCAGAACCGGAGAACAAGGCCAGGCGGTCGATAACACCGAGGAAGTTGGCGGCCGCGTGCTGGTCGTGGACGACGAAAGGGTCACCCGCGCCTTTCACCGCGCCATCCTTGCCCAGCACTTCGACGTACTGACCGCAGCCTCCGGCAGCGAGGCGCTGGAACTGTGCGTCGGCCAGATGCCGGACGTGATCGTGCTGGACGTGGAAATGCCCGGCATCGACGGCTACGAGACCTGCCGCCGCCTGCGCGCCTTCACCAGCGTGCCGATCGTCTTCGTGACTGCTCACCAGTCCCTCGAAGAGCACCTGAAGGCCTTCGATGCCGGCGGCACCGACCTGATCACCAAGCCGGTCAACGCCGAGATCTTCCAGCGCAAGGTGTCCGTGGCGATCCGCCAATACCGCGCCGCCGCCGCGCTGGCCGACGAGAAGAAAGCCCTTGAACAGATGGCGATGGGCTTCCTGTCGAGCGTCAGCCAGACCGGCATCCTGCTCGACTTCATGCGCAAGAGCATCGCCAGCCACGATTACCGCGCACTGGCCAACAGCCTGCTGTCCGCGATCCAGGAACTCGGCCTCAAGTCCTGCGTACAAATCCGCCATCCGGACGGCGCAGCCACCGCCGTCACGGACCATGGCGAACCCACGGCCCTCGAGCAATCCATCCTCGACCACGTCTCGGAGATGGGCCGCCTGTTCCAGTTCAGGAAACGGCTGGTCGTGAACTACGACCGCGTGTCGCTCATCGTCTCCAACATGCCGGACGAGGCGGAGGAGCCCGAGCGGGCCGGCATCCTGCGCGACAGCCTGGTGATCCTGGCAGAAACGACCGAGGCCCTGTCGATCAATGTGGACATCCGCCAGGAAGGCCAGAAACGCGCGGAACAGCTGCAGATCGCCCTCAGCGAGGCTGAAGTGGCGCTGACGGACCTCGGCGAACAGAACAAGGCCGCCATGCGCGACACCCGCCTGCTGCTGCAGGAGATGGTGGACAGCATCGAAAGAACCTACGGCTGGCTCAACACCAGCCAGACCCAGGAAACGACGATCACCGCAACCATGGAGCAGGCGATCCAGCGCATCCTCGCACGCCTGGCCAGCGGCGGAGACTTCGACGCCCAATTCGCCCAGGTGATGCAGGCCCTCAACGCCGGGCGCAGCCACAATGCGGTGGAGTTGTTCTAGGCGGGCGACGCCGTACCATCGGACAGAGCCCGGGAGATACGCCTCCAGCCCGCGGAGCGCTCCGCACGGCCGTTTTCTTTTACCTGGATCAAACCCGCATCAGCTCTTCCTTGACGGGGTCGCCCTAGCATCCTAGCGTTACCCCATCATGACATTCAGCGTATTTTCGTGGTGGTCGCTGCTGTGCGCGGTGGCCGGGCTCAACATCCTGGCCTGGCTGTGGTCGGCTGCGGCCCTCAACCGGCGCCAGGGCCTGCTGTCAGCCGAGGCCTACGGCTGGCGGCGCTGGCAGCTGCTGCTGTCGGCAGGCTATGTGTTCGGCTGCGCCTATCGCTCCTTCCTGCCGGTCTTCGACGTGCCGCGCCTGTGCCTGTTCGACTCCTGGCTGTCGAGCGTGATCGTCGGCCGTTCGGTGGCGACCATCGCCGAGCTGTGCTTCGTCACCCAGTGGGCGCTGATGCTGCGCGAAGCCGCTCAGGCCACCCGCAGCACGACCGGCCGGCTGGCGTCGAACGTCATCGTGCCGCTGATCGTGGTGGCGGAAACTTGCTCCTGGTATTCGGTGCTGACCACCGCCAACCTCGGCCACGTCATCGAGGAATCCTTGTGGGGCGTCAGCGCGGCGCTGCTGGTGGCCGGCCTGCTGGCGGTGTGGCCGCGTTCGGCGGCGGCCCAGCGGCCGCTGCTGGCCCTGTGGTGCGTGGCCGGCGTGGGCTACGTGTTGTACATGTTCGGCGTGGATGTGCCGATGTACTGGGCCCGCTGGCTGACCGACGAGGCCCACGGCCGCCCCTACCTGAGCCTCGCCCAGGGCGTGCTGGACGCCTCCAGCCGCTGGGTGGTGTCCCACCGCTGGGCCGACTGGCACGGGGAGATGGTGTGGATGTCCCTCTACTTCAGCGTCGCGGTGTGGCTCAGCATCGCGCTGATCCACGCCCCGACGCCAGCCCCGGCGCGCGCGCTGCTGCGCCTGGCGGCGAGCCGGCGGCCGGTGGACCGGGCGCTGTACTCCTGACGGCCGCACAGGCCGCCGTCAGGACCGCGTCAAAGCCTCTTCAGGCCTTCTTCACGAACTCCGACTTCAGCTGCATCGCGCCGAAACCGTCGATCTTGCAGTCGATGTCGTGATCGCCGTCCACCAGGCGGATGTTCTTGACCTTGGTGCCGACCTTCACCACCGAGGACGAGCCCTTGACCTTCAGGTCCTTGATCACGGTGACGCTGTCGCCGTCCTGCAGCACGTTGCCGTTGGCATCACGGACAACCTTCTGTTCCTCGACGGGCGCCGCCTGCGGCCATTCATGGGCGCATTCGGGGCACACGAAGTTGGCGCCGTCCTCGTAGGTGTATTCGGAGCCGCACTGGGGGCACTTGGGCAGACTGCTCATGGAGATTTCCTGTATCGGTTACGGAGTTCAGGCGCTGCGCTTCTTCAGCAGCACGCCGCACTCCAGGTGGTGCGTGTAGGGAAACTGGTCGAAGGCCGCGGCGGCGGCGATGGTGTGGCTGTCCTGCAGTGCGGCGACGTTGTCGCGCAGGGTCTCCGGGTTGCAGGAGATGTACAGGATGTTGTCGAAGCCGCGGGCCAGCTCGACGGTCGGCGCATCGAGGCCGCTGCGCGGCGGGTCGAGGAACAGCGTCGTGAAGTCGTAGCTGGCCAGGTCCACGTCTTTCATGCGGCGGTATTCGCGGCCGCCGGCCAGCGCATCGCTGATCTCGTCGCTGGACATGCGCACCATCGCCACGCTGTCGATGGCATTGGCTTCGAGGTTGTAATGGGCGGCCTGCACCGACGACTTGCTGACCTCGGTGGCCAGCACACGGCCGAAATGGGGCGCCAGCGCGATCGTGAAGTTGCCGTTGCCGCAGTACAGCTCCAGCAGGTCGCCACCCAGCCCGCGTGCCTGGGCACAGGCCCAGCCGAGCATCTGGCGGTTAACGCCGCCGTTCGGCTGAGTGAAGCTGCCCTCGATCTGCTTGTAGCGCAGCGTGCGGCCGTCCAGCTCGAAGGATTCCAGCAGCCAGTCGCGGCCGATGACGATCTTCTGCTTGCGGCTGCGGCCGATCACCTGCACGCCCATGTCGGCGGCCAGCTCGGCGGCGGCGGCCTCCCAGGCGGCGTCGAGGGGGCGATGGTAGACCAGGCAGATCATCAGCTCGCCGCTCAGCGTGGCGAGGAAGTCCACCTGGAAGATCTTGCGCTTGAGGGCCTCGCTGGCCATCAGGCGCTCGCGCAGCACCGGCATCGCGCGGGCGATGGGCTCGCAGGCCGGCGGGAAGTCGTCGATGACCACCGGCACCTTGGGCTCATCCGGGTCGAACATCGCGTAATCCACCCGCGGCCCCATGTGCCACATGCGGAACTCGGCGCGCAGCCGGTAGTGCAGCGGCGCAGAGCGGAACACGTCCGGCTCGGGCAGGCCGAAGGGCGCGAAATCCTGCTTGAAGCGCGCGACCTTGGCGGCCAGCTGGGATTCGTAGTCGGCGGGGTTGAAGCTGGGTAAAGACATGGTATTCGGGCACATCCAAGACGCCCCGGCACGGGCCAGCCGGCGGCGGAGGACGGACTATACGCCTGTACCCCTGCCCAAGGTAGGGTCACGGCCAACGGCCCGCTGACCTCGCGCCACAAGGAATGCAGAGTAGATAAGCTTCAAGCGCGGCGTAGCGCGATATGGGTGCGGATCAGTGCCAACGCACCGGCCCGGAAGCACTCGTCCGGCTCGCTGGACAGCCAGTGCTTGATGAGCCCGCCAACGAACACGAAGGTGTCCTGGGCGACGATCGTCGGATCGAGGCCAGCCCGCAGCAGGCCCTTCGCCGCGGCGCGCTGGTAGGCGGCCGTCAGGCCGGCCAGGAACTCCAACTGGCCCGGCGTACGCAGGCGCAGGCCACTGAACTCCTCCACGTATTCACACTTGAAACTCAGGATCTCGATGGTCTCCCGTGTCTCGGGCTGATC
The DNA here is from genome assembly GCF_056724105.1 of Zoogloea sp. GDB6. Classification (NCBI taxonomy): domain Bacteria; kingdom Pseudomonadati; phylum Pseudomonadota; class Betaproteobacteria; order Rhodocyclales; family Zoogloeaceae; genus Zoogloea; species Zoogloea sp. GDB6. Next base: position 5,088,135 of record NZ_CM161497.1, read on the forward strand.
TTCCATGATATGGATGATCTCGCGCAGCGCACGCTCAATGCCCTGCAGCGGGTCGGCTTCCGCCTCGTCGAAGACCACCCGGTCCACGAAGGGCAAGGTGGCCTGCTCGCGCATTGCAAAGAAAAGATCCGTTTTGTTTCTAAAATGCCAATAGACTGCACCGCGCGTCACCCCGGCCGCTGCCGCAACCTTTTCGAGGGTGGTCCGCGCCACCCCGCATTCCAAAAAGACCCGCCGGGCGGCATCGAGGATATGGCGTCGGGTGAGTTCCGCTTCTTCTTTTGTCTTACGAACCATTCGGGTTATCCGATATCGGAAATGAGGCAGCGCACTATTTACATACATCCATGATTGTATAAAATTTTCACAATCAAAACCAAAAATCCAGCCCCCGGAATTCACCCATGAACGCCACCCCGACCGCATCCTGTACGTTCGCGCGCCGCGCGACCCTGCCCACCCTCGTTGCCACGGCCCTGCTGCTGGGCGCCTGTACGAGCAAGGACCAGCAGGCCGGCCCTCCACCAGGCGCTGGCCAGGCCCTGCCGGTGACGGTGCTGGCGGTGCAGCCGACCCGCGTCGAGACCAGCGTCGAAGCGGTGGCCCAGACCGAGGGCTCTAAGGAAGTGGAAGTGCGCGCCCGCGTCGGCGGCATCCTCACCAAGCGCATCTATGAAGAAGGCACCGCCGTGAAGGCCGGCCAGCCGCTGTTCCAGATCGACCGGGAACCCCTCGACGTAGCCGTCGCCCAGGCCAAGGCCCAGCTCGCCCAGAACAAGGCCCGCCTCGAACAAACCACCCGTGAGGCGGCCCGCCTGAAGGCCCTGCTCGCCCAGCAGGCAATCAGCCAGCGCGAGTACGACACCGCCGCCTCCGACGACGCAGCAGCCCGCGCCGCCGTGCAGGCCTCCGACGCCGCCCTGCGCCAGGCCGACCTGAACCTCACCTGGTCGTCGGTCAGCGCGCCGGTATCCGGCATCACCGGCCGCGCCGCAGTATCGGAAGGCAACCTGATCACCACCGGCGGACTGCTCACCACGGTGGTCCAGGTGAACCCGATGTGGGTGCGCTTCTCCGTGTCGGAGAACGAACTCAACGCGGCGATGCCCGGTGGGAAGTTCAAGCCCCAGGCGGTGCGCGGCGTCGAGCTGATCCTGCCCGACGGCAGCACCTACCCGATGCGCGGCAAGCTCAACTTCGCCGCCAGCCAGATCAACCCCGGCCTTGGCACGCTGCAATTGCGCGGCGAGTTCCCCAACCCGGACGGCGCGCTGCTGCCCGGCCAGTTCGTACGAGCGCGCCTCCTCACCGGCGAGCGCGACGGTGTCTTCAAGGTGCCGCAGAACGCGGTGGTGCAGACCGACAAGGGTGCGGTGGTAATGCTCGCCGGCGCCGACAACAAGGTCGAACCGCGGCCCGTGCAGACCGGCGCGTGGTCTGGCAGTGATTGGGTCATCCTGGGCGGCCTGAAGGCCGGCGACAAAGTCATCATCGACAACCTGATCAAGGTCCGTCCGGGTGCCCCCGTCGCCCCCCACGCGCCGGGCGAAGGGCCCGGCGCCGCAGGCAAGCCGGGCGCCGCCCCTGCCGCGGCACCGGCAGCTGCGCCGGCCAAGGGTTGAGGGAGCACGGTCCATGTCGCGTTTCTTCATCAGCCGTCCGATCTTCGCATCGGTCATCTCGATCATCATCGTGATCGCCGGCCTCATGGCCTCGCTCACGCTGCCGGTCGCCCAGTACCCGGAGATCACGCCGCCGACGGTGATCATCTCCGCCACCTTCCCCGGCGCCAACGCCGAGACCCTGTCGCGCACCGTCGCCGCCCCGATCGAGGAGCAACTTTCGGGCGTCGAAGGCCTGCTGTACTACAACTCCCAGAGCACCTCGAACGGCACGGTCAGCATCACCGCCACCTTCGAGGTCGGCACCAACCCGGACACCGCGCTGATCGCCGTCAATAACCGCGTCAAGGTGGCCGAGCCGCGCCTGCCGGACGACGTACGGCGGACCGGCGTGCTGGTGCAGAAGCGCTCCAACAACATCCTGATGTTCGCGGCCCTGCGCTCCCCCGACAACAACTACGATGCCCTCTACTTGGCCAACTACGTGGCCATCAACGTCATCGAGGAAATCCGCCGGATCCCCGGCGTCGGCGACGCACAGCAGTTCGACCCGCTGTACGCGATGCGGGTGTGGCTGAAGCCCGACGTGATGGCCAAGCTGGGCGTCACCACCACCGACGTGGCCAACGCGATCAAGGTACAGAACACCCAGAACGCAGCCGGCAAGATCGGCGCCGAGCCGGTGGTCAACGGCCAGCAGCTGACCTACACGGTGTCTGCCAAGGGGCGTCTGCTGACCCCCGAGGAGTTCGGCAACATCGTGCTCAGCGCCAGTGGCCCCAATGGCACGGTACGCTTGAAGGATGTCGCACGCCTCGAACTCGGCGCCGACAACTACGACCGCAACGCCAGGGTGAACGGCGCACCGGTGTCCGGCATGGGCATCTACCTGCAGTCGGGCGCCAATGCGCTGGAGACCGCCAAAGCCGTACGGGCACGCCTGGACGAGATGCAGAAGCGCTTCCCGAAGGGCGTCGAATATTTCATCCCCTACGACACCACACGCTTCATCCAGGAATCCGCCAAGGAGGTGATCCACACCCTCGTCGAAGCGGCCATCCTGGTGATCGCGGTGGTCTACCTGTTCCTGCAGAACTGGCGCGCCACGTTGATCCCCATCGTGGCGGTGCCGGTGTCGCTGATCGGCACCTTCGCCGGCATGTGGCTGTTCGGCTTCTCGATCAACACCCTGACCCTCTTCGCGATGGTGCTGGCGATCGGCATCGTCGTGGATGACGCGATCGTCGTGCTGGAGAACGTCGAGCGCCTGATGAGCGAGCAGAAGCTGTCGCCGAAGGACGCCGCCATCGAGGCGATGCGCGAAGTGTCCGGCGCGGTGGTGGCCATCGTGCTGGTGCTGTGCGCGGTGTTCGTGCCGGTGGCCTTCCTCGGCGGCATCGCCGGCAAGCTGTACCAGCAGTTCGCCGTCACCGTCGCGGTGGCAGTGGTGATCTCGGGCATCGTCGCGCTGACCCTGACGCCGGCCCTGTGTGCGCTGCTGCTCAAGCCGACCCACGAGGAAAAGCCCCTGTTCCGCCCCTTCAACCGGGCGTTCGAAGGCTTCACGCGCTTCTACACCAACACCGTCGGCCTGACCCTGCGCCACGGCATCGTCGGCACCGTTGTCTTCGTGCTGACCATCGCCGCTGCCTTCGGCCTGCTGCGCAGCGTGCCGGGCAGCTTCGTGCCGGCCGAGGACCAGGGCTACCTGTTCGGCTTCGTGACCCTCCCCGACGGTGCCTCAGCGCAGCGCACCGGCGTGGCCGCCGAGCAGATGCGCCAGCGCGTCATGTCCGACGACATCGAGAACATCTTCTTCATCAACGGCTCGGACTTCATCACCGGCAACAACCGCGCCAGCGTGGCGAGCACCTTCATCGTCTTCAAGCCATGGGATCAGCGCCAGGTGACCACTACCGACATGGTCGGCAAGTTCATGGGCATCGGCATGAGCCTCTCCGACGGCCTGGGCCTGGTCTTCAACCCGCCTCCAATCCAGGGCCTCGGCACCGCCGGTGGCTTCGAGGTGTACGTGCAGAACCGCGCCGACGGCGACGCACGCACGCTGGCGGCAGTCAGCGCCCAGTTCGTGGAAGCCCTCAAGAAGCGTCCCGAGCTGACCGGCATCAACACCTTCTTCCGGGTCACCGCGCCACAGCTGTACGTGGAGGTGGACGAACCTAAGGCGCTGGCGATGGGCATTCCGCTGGATTCCATCTACGCCACCCTGCAGGCCAACACCGGCACGCTGTACGTCAATGACTTCAACCGCAGCGGCAAGACCTTCAAGGTCGAAGTATCGGCCGACGCAGCCTACCGCATGAAGCCGGAAGACCTGCTCAAGCCCTACGTGCGCACGGCGGCCGGCGCGATGGTGCCCCTGTCGGCGGTGGCCACCGTCAAGACCATCACCGGCCCCGAGATGGTGGAACGCTTCAACGGCTTCGTCGCCGCCAAGGTGCTCGGCAACTCGGCCCCCGGCTACAGCTCCGGCGATGCCATCAAGGCGGTGGAAGAAGTGTCCCGGGAAGTGCTGCCGGAAGGCTACCGCGCCGAATGGGTCGGCCAGGCCTTCCAGGAGAAGCGCACCGGCTCGGCGTCGATCATCGCCTTCGTGTTCGGCATCATCATGGTGTTCCTGATCCTCGCCGCCCAGTACGAGAAGTGGTCGCTGCCGCTGGCGGTGATCATGGCGGTACCCTTCGCCATGTTCGGTGCTCTGATCGCAGTAATGGTCCGCAACATGCCCAACGACATCTACTTCCAGATCGGTCTGGTGGTACTGGTCGGCCTGGCGGCCAAGAACGCGATCCTGATTGTCGAGTTCGCCGCCCAGAAGCAGGCCGAGGGCATGAAGATCGTCGATGCAGCGATCGAGGCGGCGCGCCTGCGCTTCCGCCCGATCGTGATGACCTCGCTGGCCTTCGTGCTCGGCGTGCTGCCGCTGGCTATCTCCTCCGGCGCCGGCGCCGCAGCGCGCCGCTCGATGGGCACCGGTGTGGTCGGCGGCATGCTCGCCGCGACCTTCATCGCAACGATCTTCATTCCCCTGTTCTTCAAGTGGCTCAGCCGCGGCAAGGTCCGCCACCCGGCCGGTGACGTGCCCAAGAACCACTCCAGCCACGATGACGAGGTGAAGCCATGAACCGCCCCCGACTGACCGGCCTGCCGCCCCTGCTGGCGCTGGCCCTCGCCCTCGGCGGCTGCGCCCTCGGCCCCGACTACGTGCGCCCCGACGCCGCCGTCGCGCTGCCCGAGGCCTACACCGCCGCCGCGCCGCTGGCCCAGAGCCCCAGCGTGGCCAGCAACTGGTGGTCCCTGTTCGGCGACAGCCAGCTCGACGAGCTGGTCAAGCAGGCCCTGGCCAGCAGCCCGGACGCCCGCCTCGCTGCCGCCCGCATCGAGGAGGCCGACGCGGTACTGGCCCAGGTGGACGCCGCCCTGCTGCCGCAGATCGACGGCAACGCATCGAGCACCCGCAGCCGGACCGTGCTGCCCAACACCCACCCGGCCCAGAACCTGACCCGCACGGTCAACAAGCTCGGCTTGTCCACCTCCTTTGAGCTGGACGTGTGGGGCAAGCTGCGCCGCGCCTCCGAGGCTGCCCGCGCCCAGGCGCTGGGCACCCGCTACGCGAGCGACACCGTGTCCCTTAGCCTGGCCGCCTCGGTGGTACAGGCCTACCTCAACCTGCGCGCCATCGACGCCCAGCTGCTGGTCACCCGCGACTCCCTCGCCGCCCAGCAGCGCAGCACCGAGCTGACCCGCAACCGCTTCAACGGCGGCATCGCCTCCCGCCTCGACGTGGAACAGGCCGAAGGCGCGCTGGCCAGCTATACGGCCACGCTGGTGCAGCTCGACAAGAGCCGCAGCCTCGCCGAGAACCTGCTCGGCCTGCTGGTCGGCCAGCCCGGCCTGAAGGTCGCATCGGGCGATCTGCGCAGCCTGCCGCTGCCGCCGGTGCCGCCGGCCGGCCTGCCGTCGAGTCTGCTCGAAGCCCGACCCGACGTGCAGCAGGCCGAAGCCACGCTGATCGCCGCCAATGCCAAGATCGGCGTCGCCAAGGCCGCCCTGTTCCCGGGGATCACCCTCACCGGCAGCTTCGGCCGCGAGAGCCAGGACCTGTCCCAGCTGTTCAGCGCACCGGCCATGGTATGGTCCTTCGGCGCCGGCCTGACCCAGCCGATCTTCGAAGGCGGGCGCCTGCGCGCCCAGGTGGACCAGGTCACCGCCCAGCAGAAGCAGAGCCTCGAAAGCTATCGCAAGGCCGTGCAGACCGCCTTCCGCGAAGTGAACGACGCGCTGGTCAGCGTGCGCCAGAACGGCGAAGCCGAAGACGCCTACACCAAGGCGATGGACGCCGCCAAACGCGCGCTGCAGCTGGCCCAGACCCGCTACGAGCACGGCTACTCGGCCTACCTCGACGTACTGGTCGCCCAGCGCACCGCCAATGACGCCACGCTGGCCTGGGTGCAGAACCGCCAGGCCCGCCTCAGCTCGACGGTGGACCTGTTCAAGGCCCTCGGCGGCGGCTGGAAGGCCGGCTGAGCCGGCAGGCCGCAACGCACGACGAAAAGGCCAGGGCCAACGCCCTGGCCTTTTCGTTGACCAAGGGGGCACATGCCAGAATGACGCCCCCACCGACACCAATGCCCAGCCCATGCCCGCCGACCGCACCGCCCTGGTCCAGCTCCACACCGACATCGACACCCGCGTCGCGACCATCCGGACCGACCACCCCGACTGGCTGTGCGCCAAGGGCTGCGCCACCTGCTGCCGGCGCCTCGCCGACGTACCGCAACTCACCGCCACGGAATGGACGCTGCTGCAGGAAGGCCTCGCCGCCCTGCCGGCCGAACACCTGCAGCGCATCGCCACCGCGATTGCCGCCCTCGGCGACCACCCGCCACGCCCCGTCACCTGCCCGCTGCTCGACCCGGCCACCGACGCCTGCCTCATCTACGCCCACCGCCCTGTAGCCTGCCGAACCTACGGCTTCTACGCGCAGCGGGACAAGGGGCTGTATTGCAAGGACATCGAAACCCGCGCCGCAGACGGCGCGCTCGACGACGTGGTGTGGGGTAACCACGACGCAGTGGACCGGCAACTCGCCGGGCTCGGCGACAGCCGGGGGCTGACGGAGTGGTTCAGGGAGTGGAAGGGCGACTCGGACAGCGAGGGCCCGTGCTGAGCGATGAGGCGCTGTGCCGAGTCCTGACTGGGGGGCTATCCCCGCGGACGCGGGGGAGCCAGCTTCGCAGAAAGAACCTCTCAGGGCTGCAGGTTCAAGACAAGCTTCCGCCACGGCGAGACGCGCCCAGCCTTGTCGAGCGTCTCTTGCTGCGCTACCGCATTGCCGGCCTCGCGCTCTTCTCGCACCATTTCAGGCGTCTTCTCGCTGGGGCACATGGGTCGTTGCAAGACGGCCTGCTCAAATAGTTTCGTGTCGCCGTCCGGGATGTAATACACGTCGCTCTGCCGGGAGACATAGCGGTTGTTCTCGGCGATCGTCGTTGTCACAATGATCTCGCTTCGCGTTGGGCTGGCCTCATAGCCGGCCCACCACTCCGCCAGTGCAACACCTCCAAGCGCAGCGACCGTTGGCTCGGCCCCGCGAAGCGCCACGTTGCGCAAGACAGCGACACCTGACGCCAGGAGCGTCAGTGCCGGCGGCTGATAGGCCGGGACGCCCCGCGACGAATGCACAACCAACTGCGTGTCGTAGCGGACTTCCACATCGCGTGCCGAGCCTGCCTTTCCGCCCTCCGGGACACGACACACCGCGACATCTGCGCCGCGGACCACCATGCGCGTGATCATGAATTCACGGAAGGCTGTATTGAACGCCGTGCTGCGAGCCGGCGCGATATACACGCCCCGTGACTGCAGCTGCGGCTTGTCCGCCATCGCCTGCAAGGTCTGCGCGACGACGTCGTCTGCCACCACGTCCCAATGGTGCGCGGTGCGCGCCACCCTCTGGTACGTCATCGGGAAATTCTGCGCGACAGGCGCGGGCGACGTACATCCAGCGATGGCAATGGCCATCGGGATGAACAGTACATAGCTGTTGTTCATGCTCCCTCCTCGATGCGGTTGGTTGTCTTCGAACGGTAGTACCTGAACCGCATTTCCGCCACAGCTGCCCCCTCTCCGCCGAAGGTTTAACGGTTGTCGATCACGCGTCGGGGCGCCCATGGTCTATCCCCGCGGACGCGGGGGAGCCAGGCCAGGAGCAAGTCCGTCGTCGCAGTCCCAGGGTCTATCCCCGCGGACGCGGGGGAGCCCTGCGCCGTGTCCGCAATGGATTCGAGTATGCGGGTCTATCCCCGCGGACGCGGGGGAGCCTTCCGCATGATGAAGCCGTGGGCGATGGGCCAGGGTCTATCCCCGCGGACGCGGGGGAGCCGGATCGATTGTTCCGCAGACTGCAGATCCGGCGGGTCTATCCCCGCGGACGCGGGGGAGCCGACCAAGGCGGCGGCGGGTTCACTGGCGACGACGGTCTATCCCCGCGGACGCGGGGGAGCCACCCGAAAGAAGTTCGACGGCGGCCTCATCAAGGGTCTATCCCCGCGGACGCGGGGGAGCCCCTTTGTAGCACCGGACGAATACCACCAGTGGGGGTCTATCCCCGCGGACGCGGGGGAGCCATCGACGGGAGCCGGGTATGCACTGACAGCGTGGGTCTATCCCCGCGGACGCGGGGGAGCCGGGGTGGCCTGGTCGTAGCTGGGATTGAGGGCGGGTCTATCCCCGCGGACGCGGGGGAGCCCAGGAGCGCGTGAACGCGGGCCAGCCTCGACGGGGTCTATCCCCGCGGACGCGGGGGAGCCCGCCCCAAAAAGTCGCTTCTTCATGATGTGCGGGGTCTATCCCCGCGGACGCGGGGGAGCCCCAAGCGAAATCGATCAGCGCCGGCGGAACGGGGGTCTATCCCCGCGGACGCGGGGGAGCCGCAGTGGCGCCGAAGGCCCCGGTCAAGCACGAGGGTCTATCCCCGCGGACGCGGGGGAGCCGACCCCGGCCGACAGCGCCGAGACCTGCAGCGGGGTCTATCCCCGCGGACGCGGGGGAGCCGCCAGCGCTGACCTGTACGAGCGCCTGGTGATGGGTCTATCCCCGCGGACGCGGGGGAGCCGATGCAGCCGGGATTGTCGAGCTCCACCCATTGGGTCTATCCCCGCGGACGCGGGGGAGCCAGCAACACTGCGCCATACAGTGTGTCGGCCGGGGGTCTATCCCCGCGGACGCGGGGGAGCCAACCGGCTAATCTATTAGACAAGGCACGGTTTGGGTCTATCCCCGCGGACGCGGGGGAGCCGTACTGGTCGTCAGCGCATCGGAGAGGACCATGGGTCTATCCCCGCGGACGCGGGGGAGCCAGCTGGCCGAAGCCTTCGGCCTCGTCCATTGGGGGTCTATCCCCGCGGACGCGGGGGAGCCCGGCTTGCGGGCCGGGTCGTCAAACGCCATCGGGGTCTATCCCCGCGGACGCGGGGGAGCCGCCGTCGGCTGACTTCACGTTGTAGCTCGGAAGGGTCTATCCCCGCGGACGCGGGGGAGCCCTGCGTGTCACGAACGCGGCTGATCAGACCTTGGGTCTATCCCCGCGGACGCGGGGGAGCCGCAGGCATTCCGCTTCAGGTCATGGAGGACGTGGGTCTATCCCCGCGGACGCGGGGGAGCCGAATGCGAGTTCGTCTACCGGACGCGCATCCAGGGTCTATCCCCGCGGACGCGGGGGAGCCAAATCATTCCCGCAGATGGTTGTCGCCAGCACGGGTCTATCCCCGCGGACGCGGGGGAGCCGGTTTTGGCCGAACTTGCGGAAAGTCTTGCTAGGGTCTATCCCCGCGGACGCGGGGGAGCCGACAATGAAACTTGGCCGCAAGATGACGGCCGGGGTCTATCCCCGCGGACGCGGGGGAGCCAAGCTCCGAGCATTACCCGGCAAGCTCCGAGTGGGTCTATCCCCGCGGACGCGGGGGAGCCTGTTTCCATCGGCTTCACCAGTGGCGGCAAAGGGGTCTATCCCCGCGGACGCGGGGGAGCCCGCCTCGAGTCGTACATGGCCTACGGCCCTCCGGGTCTATCCCCGCGGACGCGGGGGAGCCGGTCGCGTGATCTATGGCACGGGGACGATTCTGGGTCTATCCCCGCGGACGCGGGGGAGCCCTCCACGCATCGAGCTGCTGGACGACAGGCAGCGGTCTATCCCCGCGGACGCGGGGGAGCCAACTAAGCTTTATTGCAAGGGGCACCTAATACGGGTCTATCCCCGCGGACGCGGGGGAGCCACCTCAAGGCACGCCTCTACGCTCCGACGCATGGGTCTATCCCCGCGGACGCGGGGGAGCCGTCCTTCACCCAGCGCAGGTCATCGACCCCGGCGGTCTATCCCCGCGGACGCGGGGGAGCCTAAACAAAAAGTCGTTTTTAGAGGGCTAAACGGGGTCTATCCCCGCGGACGCGGGGGAGCCAAATCTGACTCCATCATGCCGCTGTAATAAGTGGGTCTATCCCCGCGGACGCGGGGGAGCCTCTAGGAGCCAAGCCCATGACTCCTAAAGGAAATCATCAAAAGTGATGTTTGCGTATTGTTAAGGATCCGAACGTTATCGTCGAGTGCGTGTGAGCCACATTCCATCCGCTTCGACAAGCTCCCGCGGCGGTGACCCCAGATGGGCCAATCCCACGCCTCCCGTTTCATTGTTGTCACGCCAGACCATGACGACACTGCCCCGAGGCTCATCATCGTGCCAATCTGCAAGGACCTTCCACACCCGCTCACGCACACCTTTGGTCATGCGAGGAGATATGTAGACCGCAGGAGCCACTTCAAGCATGACCGAGGCAAGAAAACCCCTGAAACGGTCGGCAACGTCACGGGTTACTACCACTGCCAGCGGCATCGACTTCCTCCATGCGCAGAACGGTCTTGATGCTGTCAATCATGGCCGGGATCACGGACTGCTTGCGGAAGACACTGGCGGCCTCACGTCGCACCAAGCGATCGACAGACTCCGGTGATCCATCCAGAGCCTGGCGCGCGGCGGTAAAGGCAATCGGCAACGTATAGGCATCCCGGAACAGGTCAGCGATATCCAGCACAAAGGACTGTCCCGAGTCTTCGTGGATAAAACCAAGCTGCGGAATCGCAGCAACCGACTGAACAGCAATGGCCGCAGCCGCCTGCACTGCCGTCGCCGCATGGTTGATGGCTTGATTGGGCAGATCCGCGGACTCAGGATCCGCACGATCGTAATGACGCCCATTCCATTTGATGCGATAGCGTTCGGCAGTCAGCCGATACAAGGTTTTGACACGGGAGCCTTCGATACCCCGCAGAGTGTCCAGATCCCGATGAGGCAACACTTCGCCCAAACGCAGTGCATACATGCGGCGAGCTACTGCAATGCGCCGCCGCGGGTTACCCCACAACTCGGCCTGGCGTCGGGCAATGTCGGAACGATCAGGCAGCAACGGCGGTGCCGTGTAACTACGCACACCATCCACACCGACCGCCGCCAACAACGTGCCATGACGGGCCAGCAGACGCAGGGCGTCATGGGTCACGCTGCTGCCCGGACCAAGCAGGATCATGGACACAGCCTGATGAGGGATCTGATCGACATAGGGTGTGAGACTGTCCTTGCCCGCCAGAAAATGCAGGCACCCATCGATCACGCACAGTTCTCCCCGTTCCAGCCATAGCAAACCATGCCGGTCGGCATGGGGAATCCGCGCGGTTTCCAGCCCCAGGCGCCCCTTCAGCATGACGCAGGCGGCCTCAGCAGCAACATGCCAAACCCAAATGCCCGATGCCGTCCTATACCGCGTGTCAGTAACGCCGAGAATCCCGCGGAGTCACGTACGCTCAGTTCGCCGCTGAACACGGCGTCAGGGCCCGCAACTCGCCGGGCGGGACGCTTTCCAGAGGTTGCAGCCCCTTTGCGCAGGCTCGCGGAGAGATGAAAACCGTCGAGTTGCAGACGCTCGGCCGTCGCCGCATCGCCGCGCGCCAACTCGTTACGGAGCCAATCGGCATAGACGGCGTCGCGCGACAATTCATCGTCAGTCTCCGCACGCTTATCGATCGCAGCGAGGAACACATCCCGCTCCTTGCCTTGCGGAGTGCGCAGAACCGGCCGTATGCGCAACTCGAACCCGAGCCGCCGACCAGCGGACCATTGATGCGGAAAGCTGCGCACGGCAAACCTGTCGAGCCCGAGTGCCGCATGTACATCCGGCGCCGCCATTTGGGCGGCCAATTGGAGTGCATCCGGGTCATGCGTGGTGTATGCCAACAAACCCCGGACGTCACCAAAGTAGCGGAAAGGCTTGGGTGCCGCCTCACCAAAGGCTGCAGCCAGCAGGGTATGCAAGGCATAGCCGAGATCATCCCCTCCGGCGGTGAGCCCGAAGCGCGTTGCCCAGGCAGCCAGGCGACGTGGGTCGGGATGACACTGCAGCAAGGAGAGATTCATGTCTGATCCCCCACCTGCAGGCTGCCTTGATAGACGGGGCGCCAACCGCCATGAACCCCACTGGTCCAGTTGCGCTCGTCGCAGAGATCGACACGTCGACTACCAGGGAGTTCACCTTCACCCACAGGCCATTGCACACGCACATGCGCGTTGTCCGCGAGCCTGCCGGCACATGTCAACGCCGTCAGCACGTCAGGTGCGTCGACGTAGCCTGCGAAGAGTGGAGCCGACGGCACGCAAGGCTTTCGCCCCAGAAAAAGCGGGCGCTGCGGACGTTGCAGGGCGTAAGCGACATCGTCCAGGGTCGGCGCTTCGGCGACAGGCTCCAGGCGGAGTGCAACGAGTACCGCAGCATCGGCAAGATGGTCCCGATAACGCAGATGCTGCCCCTTATAGGTTCCCTCACCGCCACCACGGCCCTCGGGGCTGCCCATGGTGGTCCAGCCGGCATCACCTTTGCGCAGTTCCGCGGTTTGAAACTCGGTGAAACGAGTACCAGGCCGATCAAGCCGGACGCCGAAGACAAGACGCGCCTGGAGCCTGTTGTGAGCTCCCCCATCCTCCCGACGCCAACCCAAAGCGTTTGCGATGAGTCCTGTGAGCATGGATTGAGCCGGAAAGTCACGGATGACCCCAAGGTTGTCGATGGTCTCGCCGCCAAAGGCCATCAAGGGGCTCTCTAGCCGGAGCAACAGGTGGGAGGCCATCTTCAGCACTCACCGGCACGGACGACCTGGGCGATCCATTCACCCAGAATTGTCAGCGTGGCGCGCTCGGCACCCGGTACGGTAACGTCATCCACCGCCAGGTAGCGACGGGCAGTCAGCATGCCATATGCCGCATCCAGCGCCGCAATTTCCGCAGCCAATTTGGTGGCAGCACGAACGCGGACAGGCTCCTGCCCCTTGAGGGGCAAAGGGTCATGAAAGGCGGCGGCGAGACTACGCGGCTGCCAGTCACCCGCCTCGACCAGCACGAACTTCGCCCAGTCATAGGGCGCAGTGGAGCCGCGCTTGGCACCGGGACTGACCGTGGCGATAAGGTGCAGCAGGTATTGCGTGACCTTGCCGGCAAGCTCCCGCTTATCCGCACCGGTCGCGGTGCCAAATGCCTCCTTCGGCTGGATACCCTCAAGGTTGGCAACCAGTTGCGGCACATCGACGACTACGTAGCCGTAGTACAGACCCGAAGCCAGTTCCGTATCGAAGATGCCCGCAGAGCCGGCACCGTCCTCGGCCTGGGCAAAGTCGTCCACCACCGTGAAGTAGTCGTTCTCGACCTGAGCTTCATGCACGGTGAAGGCATGGGCAACGGACACCGATGCATCGCGGTTGGCGAGGACATCCGAGGTGACCATGCGTCCGAACAGGGCCGACTCCAGGCCACTGCCGAGTTTCATGGCCTCGATGTTCTTCTTTTCCTCTTTCAGGAATTTGGCGATCTCGGCTTTCAACGCTGCCGACTCGACCGATGCGCTTGCGATCTCATGACAACGACGGGTCAGATACGCAATTTCCTCGTTGCCGAACAACACCGCCTGACCAGTCTGGAGGGCCTTTGCACCCTCCTTCTTCTTGTCCGCCTTATCGCCAAAAAGCGCTTCGAGCAGCGCTTCGGCAGCTGAAAACGCCAGGGCCTCATCAAGACCTTGCTCCACCAAACGCTGACGTACCAATTCGGCCATATAGCGGGTCCGGGTCGCCATCGGCACCCCCAAATTAGCCAGAGCAAAAGCATCCTCAGCCACCCGCCAGTGGCGCTTGAGGCATTGCGACGAAATACGCGTCCGCACTGCACTGCCATAAGGCAGGCGCTTGGCGAGGCCCGCATCGTCGCGATTAAGCAGTGCAGCCGGATACGTGTGCAGGGTATGGATCTGGATGAAACGGGGAAGATTCATGGCGATATCCTGAGTTGAGACTGCAATTGAATTCAGTTCAGCGTGCAACAGCGGTGTAGTAATGCCCGGCAATTCGCAGGCGCTGCGTCTCGGCACGCTCTTCGTCGTGATCGGTCGCCAGGATCAGTGCGCCGAGCTCCTGCCAATTCGGCGCCACGCTCCGACTCGCCATCAGGCGCAGCACGCGCGGAATCTGTTGGCGGAACGCATCTCCACGGGCGGTCAGCAAGCGGGTGACACGACTTTCGGAAACATCGGCCCGCGCCAATTGCGCCCCCAAGCGTTGATTCGGGTCATGACCAGCGAGGGCAATTCCATTTGCGATCAAGGCCCAGCGTTGCCATGTTTCGGGTTGCCATTCATCGATCGCGATGTCGGAGAGCACCAACGCACGCGCCAGTGCACCGACCTGGTGGGGGCGCGGAGACTCGGGATCCAGGCGGGCCAGTGCCGCGCGCTCCCCAGCATCCAGCGCCGCGCTATCGCCGCGGAATCGTTCACGCCTGCCAATGACAGCAGCAAGACGCGCAAGAGGCGGAACAGGAAGGGAGTGTCCGGATTCGGTCATGAAGCAGTCTCCTCTGCAGCAGGATGGGAACGCAGGTGTTGCGCCAGTTGCGGAAGGTTCTTCTCGTTGCGCAATGCGCCGTGAAAGAAGGACAAAGCCCGGGAGCGTGCTCGATAGCGCCGTTCGCCACACTGCGGACCAATGGCAAAGGCACCCCGCAGGATTGCTTCAGCGCGCTCGGCGAGGCCGATAAGCCAGTTCAGACGCTCGGCGTGGCGCTCCTCTTCGGACTCAAAATCAAGTTCGGTATTCAGGTCGTCGAAGAAACGGGCATCTTCGGCACGCTCAAAGGCCTTCACAAAGGGCTCGACCTGTTGTTTGGCCGTACGACGATCGAAGTCGAGCTTGTCCGTACCGGCTTCGAGCAGGGCGAACAGAGCCGTGCGCAATACGGAGCCCCGCATTTTTGCGATGGCCTCGACACGCCGGGATGCCAGTAATGCAGGCAGATCGGTCTGCCCACGGCGCAATAAACCTACGGCTTTCTTGGATAAGGGCACACGGCGTTCGTGGTATCCCTCGGTTTTGCCCTGCCCTCGAACCACTCCCTGGGCAAGAAGGGATATGCCACTTACTCCATCCTCATCACGCAGTGCTTGGGCAATCGTCTTCCGGTACTTGGAGCCCCAAGCGAGCTCTACGGCCAAACCGTAACTGAACCCATCCGCACCAAGTGTCAGCGCCTTGTCTTCTTCGACAGGCATCCATGCATCCCCGGTCACACCCTTCCGAGCTGCGGCGTCAATACGCGCCGCCTTCGTGCCCGTACCATGCGCGATGAGACTGCCGGCCTTGCTGCAAGCGAATCTGACGCGCCTGCAAATTTCAACGTAGAACGGATCCAGTGCTGAAAAAGCCAAGCTCTTCGTCCCATCCCACAAGGGTAACCATATCAACGCAATACCATCGTCTTCGCACACCTCATACCGA
Organism: Zoogloea sp. GDB6; assembly: GCF_056724105.1. NCBI lineage: Bacteria > Pseudomonadati > Pseudomonadota > Betaproteobacteria > Rhodocyclales > Zoogloeaceae > Zoogloea > Zoogloea sp. GDB6. The sequence continues at coordinate 5,103,642 of NZ_CM161497.1, forward strand.
TCGATGATGTCACTTCGCGCATCGCGTAATGCCGCAACATCCCGCCTCCAGCGCCTGCCAATACCGCCATCAGGTGTGACTCCAATTGCCGGCCGACTGGAAAAACCACCGTTCATGCGTGATATGCCGTAATTGCCTGCACCAAGAAACCCCTCCTGCGTCTGCAAACTGGTCAAAGCAAACAACCAGTCATCCGCTTCCGCCGTCCTCATGCGCTCCCCTTTCAGGTCGTGGTTCTTGGACGTCACCAGCATGTCGAGCGCATCCGGAGTGGAAATGTCCTTCCACCCATCGAGCTTGCCTTCCGGAACTGGTGCCTGCAGGAAGGCCGGTTTATCAAGCGGCGCGACCAGGCAAAAGGCTGAGCCATCGGGGTGCTTCGGGGTGAGCGCAAGCAGGGCCTTGCGCCAGTCGGCAGGGTCATCCCAAGGCTGGGACTCGCCGGCCTGGTGCATTGCGATTGCCGCCAGTTGCACCAGTAGCGCATGCCAGGGGTGGCGCTGGTGCGGACGCAAAGCCGGATAGTCCCTGACCGAATCGCGGCCAAGGGCGACGAAGAGTTCGGGCAGGCAGAGGCGTTGTGGTTGCCCGTCGGGATCACGGATGCGAATCAAGGGGTCCGTGAGGAGATTCAGGCTGGGGGCATCCATATGTCACTCCGAGGTCGCGGGATTCGGGAGGCGTTCGAGGCCGAGGCGGCTGTAGCGGTAACAGGCACTTCCAAAACGGAACGTGAAACTACCGGGCTCGCCGACAATCTCCGCCGGCTCGGCATCCAGCGGCAGATCTGGCGGCAGGAGGTGGTGGCGGATCGGCAATTCACGTACCGGCTTGCCGAACGGGCCAACCCGGGGAGGCTCGAAATTCGCCACCCGGTCTGCAGCGCCAAGGCGGGTCGCCAACTTGACCTCATCGGGAAAGTTGAGCTCCGCGAAAGGCGTATCCAGAGGCAGCAGCCCCAGTTTTGCATTCGTCCGCCGCGCGCCCGTATCACCATCGATCTGCTGGCCGTGGGCCGCCCAAACGGCATCGCGATTCTCTATAGCCTGCAGCGCTTCGGGATGTGTCGCCGACTCGACCAAGCGGCGGTTGTCAGACGGAATGCAGACCTGCGGCTCGGCGTCGATCACATCGAGTGTTGCCTGGAGGATGCGGACATCCGCATAAACGCCCCCACCATCGCGGAATCGCCCCAGGCCGTGCTTGGGGCGTGTCAGGCTCGGCAAGAGATCCCCGGCCGGCGGCGTCAGCACCAGCGCCTGCGCAGTTCGGTAAGCCTCCGGCCGCGCCTCGGCTGCCCGCACGTGGCGATGCAGGCGGCCGATACGCTGCAGAAGCACATCCATCGGACATAGATCGGCAATCAGGAAATCGGCATCGAGGTCGAGACTCTGCTCCAGCGTTTGCGTACCAACGACGATCAGCGGTCCTGCAGGCCGTTGCTTGCCCAACTGCGCTTCAACAGCCGCATCCAGTAGCGGGCGGTCTTCCCGTGAAAAACGGCTGTGGTGCAGCGTAACCGTGCCTTCCACTCGGAATAGCCAGGCAGGATCCGGCACGATGGCTTCGAGTGCCGTCAGCGTGGCAACGGCTGCTGGAACGGTGTTGCGGATGATCAGCACGCGAGCGCCCTGGGCCGCCGCATCCACGGCAATGGCGGCCACGTGCTCAGGCTCATCGATGATGTCCTGGCTACGCCACTGAACGACCTTCTCCCGGAGAGCCCCACTGGTCGCACGAAGACCGGCAGCATCCGAGATGGCCGGGTAAGGCAGGCGGCAGGCGCGGGAGAACGGAATGAGTTGCGCCGTCTGACGCCGACCGGCAGCGAGATAGCGGGTACGTGCCGCCACACCCAGGGTTGCGGAAAGCAGCAGGACGTGACCACCCAGCGCCAATTGGGCGCCGATCAGATGTTCGATCAGCACCCCCATGTAAGCATCGGATGCATGAACCTCGTCGATTACCAGCAAGGAACGCGCCGCCAGCGCGTGCCGGAGGTGAGCATGTTTGACCTGCAAGGTACCGAGCAAAGCCTGGTCAACTGTGCCTACAGCGATGGGGGCAGCCAGGAAACGTTTGGCACTTTCGCCAGCCCAGCGCCGCCCTGCTTCGGCATCGGAAGGCTCGTCGCTCCACAGTACCTTGAAGTCAGGCAAGGCCTGTGACGTCTGACCATCTGCGGCGGCGTAACCGGCCAGTGCGCGCAGCACCAGCGGCCCGCCCGCCGGCCATGCGCGCGCCACCGCCGAGCGGACGCGCGCATAAGCCTGGCTGGCTGCAACGCGGGTCGGCAACGCAAAGTAGAGGCCATCGACCTTGCCATGCGCAAACAGGTGCAGAAAGCGCCACAGCGCGGCTTCGGTCTTGCCACTCCCGGTTTCTGCTTCCAGCACGACAACCGGCCCCAGGGCGTCATCGCTCATCGCACCTTGCGTTGGGTAGGGTGTCGCCCCACCAAAGACCGTCGCGAAATCCGGAGCTGACGATTGCAGGCTGAACCGGAAATCCTCGACGTCGAGTCCCAATGCACGCACCGCTTTGCCGGCTCGCTCACGGCTCGTGACGAGGCGATCCTCGCCAGGCCCGGAGAACGGGAAATAGCGCGTGTCTGACCCCAACCAATCGGCCAATTGCACCAGACCGGCAAAGTAATGTGCAAAACGCGCCGAATCGGGCAGAGGCACAGCACTGGCATGAAACGCATCGGGTACAAAAGCCTGCACGGCAGCCCCGATGCGTTTCAACTGCACGCCGGGGTCATAGCCATCGTGCGCACGCCAGTGGATGCGAACACTCGACCAATCCGGGACACGTGCAAGCGGGCGGCCGTGATGGGCGACACTGGCGTGCAGCAGCGCCTCAACCGCTTCGTCCCCCCAGGTCGTGGCCATGATCTCGATGGGCAGGAGCTTGAGCAACTCCCATGCTTCGTCGCTTGTCGATGCCGCATCGAGCAACGCTATGGCTTCGGCACCATGGCCAGCGGTGAACCAATGACGGGGACGTTCTGCTCTCTCCCAGCGCTTCCCTTGAAACCCGGCGTTGGCTTTGCCGTAGTCATGCAGAAAGGCAAGCACCGTCAATCGTGCGATGTCCAGATCGGTTAGAACACGCCCAGCAGCCGCTTCAAGCGCTCTTCTGATCGACCGACAGCGACAGAGCGCTTCGAAGGTCGCCGCAACATCGGCCATGTGATCGACCAGCGAATGCCAGTGTCCGCGGGCCTGGCGATCGAGCTTGCCGAATGCATCCGCCAGCGTCAGCGGTACGGTGCCGTTCAGCTCATTTGCCATTTCGCTTGACCCGGAAATATCGGGCGGCGCCCGCTCCCTGCATTTCGAACAGTCCCGTCGCCTTCAAGGCATCGGTCAGGGTCGAGCGCCCCGACTCCTTGACTGTTCGACCCAGTGTTTTCAGCTTTTGTCCGATAATACTGACCGGAGCCCAACCATTGGCACTGGTTGCCTCAGTAACAGCCTTGAGCAGCGCCTCACTGTAGGCAGATGCCTTGACCGGCTTCCCAGCCATTGATTGCATCTTTGGCGGAATAAAATTCTTCGGTTGACAGAAATAAACTTGTCCGTTCTTATGCGAACGCAATTCGACATCGAAGGCCTCAGTCTTCTGGAGCAGCTCGATGAATTTCGTACAGCCATAACTCCGGGGGTCGAAGTCCGGATGATTGGCGTGGATATAGGACGATAATTGGCCAAGCATCGCCCACCCCTGCTCATCCGCCACATTTGTATAGGCTCGCAGCAGGGCATGCATCGCCAGAGAGGCCGGCCTGAAATTGACTTTTGGAGACTCTGCGTTGATCGCGGGCTCAGAAGGAACCTTTTCTGCGCCGGAGATAGTCGCCTCGATGGGGAGTACTTCCGCGTCAGCCGGCGAGTTCTCCACGAGATCCGGCGTACGCACCTCCAGGACAACAGGAGTTGCAGCCTCCTCATCACAGCCATTCGGTGGGGAGGCCGTCAGGTTCTCCACATAGATATAACGATCGCAGGCACTGACGAAAGCTTTTGGCGCCTTCTTTTCGCCAAAGCCAAAAACGGTTAAACCATCCTCACGAATACGCGTCGCCAGCCGGGTAAAGTCGCTGTCACTGCTGACAAGACAAAAGCCCTCGAAGCGCCGGGAGTGCAACAGATCCATAGCATCGATGATCAACGCACTATCGCTGGCATTCTTGCCGACCGTATTACGGTACTGCTGAATGGGCTGAATCGCGTGATCTGCAAGTTTGTTACGCCAACCAGCCAGATTTGACGTGGTGAAGTCACCATAAATGCGCCGTACAGTCACACGACCATGGCGCGTAATTTCTTCAAGAATCGGCGAGATACTGTCTAAGCGGACATTGTCGGCATCAATGAGTACCGCAAAGGCAGGAAGTTCGTGCTTCATCCGAGATTAAAAAACCATTCGTTATATCCATAACAGATGATGCCACCCCACATCGGGCATAGCCCAGTGACACAAAGCGCAGCAAATGCGTGACAGAATTCCGGGGCGAAGGTCTATTGACCGCCTAATTCCATTCCCGTCCGTCTTTATCCGTTCTCACTGCTAGATCTTCGCCTTCCGTCACTGCGGACATTTTTGATGCGCGGGAATCGGACATTGCTAATTTGCTTCTAAAAGACCAATCGAAGACCTTGACCCCCGCCGCCGCCCGAGCCGATACTCCGCTCGTCACTCAAACAATGGTGACCGGGTGTGAGAACCCGGAATGACATAGGCCGATACGATCAGGCCGCGTTGTACGCGGTCTTCTCATTTCGGCGCATGGCTACGCCCATTCAATGGCGGTCCGTGCGGGGCAGCCGCGAGGCTGGCCGGTTCCTATGTCCCGGTTTCTCACCCCCGCACGGTTCCGCCGCCCACCGTGAGAAGTGGGTGGCGGAGATTCAGACCGCCGACATAGGAGCCACCCTCATGCACCACTTCACACCGGACCGAGTTGTCCGAGCCACGTCTCATTGCGCCTGCCAACCTGCCATTGCTGTCCTGCCGGTACAACAGGCGGCCACCACCGGAAGGAGTGCGACATGAGCACGCCGATGAGTTTCCCCGCAACAACCGATCCGCTCTATTTGCTCAATGACGATGTCGACGCCATGGCCCTCATCGACCAGCTCTCCGCCCGGCAGATGCAGCTCCAGGCATTGCTTGCCCGCACCTTCGGCGACTCGGGCGACGCCTTCCGCCGCCTGAACCCCACCCTGCAGGACAATTACCTGTGGGCCTGCTTCATGATCGCCGAGGAGATGCGGGGGCTGTCCGAGGCACTGCGGGTACGGAACTCTGGATAAGACGCGGCCACCACCGCCCCGTCAGGCGTAGGTACGTAGCCGCGCCTCGGCCTCGGCAAAGCGCAGGCTGTCGATGAGCTGTGCAAGCGCATCGACTTCGTCGGCGCCGAGGCGCGCGGCGAGGCCGGCACGGAGGCCATCGAAGATCCGCAGGGCATCCATGTCCTGCTCGGCCAGTGCGGTGAGCAAGGCCTGCAGCGCATCGCGATCCAGCTCGACGGGGCACGTCTCCACCTCGCCCGTGGCCTGCGCTGGGCCATCCAGCAGCGGCGCCAGATCAGCCTGCAGGCGGGTCATCGCGCGCTGCAGCGCCTCCAGCAGAAGCGTCGGATCGGTGGCGGAGGCGGAGGCGTCGCGGAAGAGGTGTTCCAGCTGCCCGGCCAGGCCAAATACCTCCTTGGCCGCGATGTTGCCGGCCAGCCCTTTCAACTTGTGCGCGCGCTGCGCGGCGCTGGCCGCATCGTTGCGTGCCAGATCGGCGCATAGTTGTGCCCCCACGTCGGAAAACTCGTCGCGTAGGCCGCGCAGGGCCTGCAGGAACAGGGCTCGATCGTCGAGGAAACGGCCTCTGACCTCCTCTTCGTCGATACCGGGAATGACCGGGAATGCGTCACCGGGCTCCAGCGCAGCCGGCGGCGCAGCGACGGGGGACTGGACCGCAGCCGGTGGGACCCGGCGGACCTTGTCAGCCACGTGGCGCAGGATCGTCGCGACCATTGCGTCCAGCTCGAAGGGCTTGGTCAGGAAGCCCGACATCCCGGCCGCGAAGGCGCGCTCGCGCTGGCTGGGCAGCACGCCGGCGGTCAGCGCGATGACCGGCAGGTCGGTCAAGCCGAGGTCGCTACGGATCCGCCGCGTTGCTTCCAGCCCATCCATGACGGGCATCTGCACGTCCATCAGGACCAGATCGAAGGCGGCCGGCTCGACACGCAGCAAGGCAACGGCGGCCTCGCCGTTGTCCATCACCTCCACACCGGCCCCCTCGAACTCCAGCAGACGGCGCGCTACGTCCTGGTTCACCGCGCTGTCGTCCACCACCAGCACGCGCAGGCCGCCCAGACGTGCATGCGCCGGGCCGCTCGGGCCGGGCTCTTCCAGCACCTCGGCCATCTCGGCGATGTCGAAAGGGAGCTCGAACCAGAACTCGCTGCCCTCCCCCGGCTGGCTGTGCACCCCGATCTCGCCGCCCATCAGCCCGACCAGCTGCCGGCAGATCGCCAGGCCCAGGCCGGTGCCGCCAAACTGCCGGCTGGTGGACGCATCGGCCTGCACAAAGGCGTCGAACAGGCGCGCAATCGTGTCGGCAGAAATGCCGATGCCGGTATCGCGCACGGTGAAGCGCAGGCGGACATGTCCGGCGTCCCGGCTGATGACACCGACCGCCAGCACGACCTCGCCGACGGCGGTGAACTTGATCGCGTTGCCGGCGAGGTTGTGCAGGATCTGGGACAGGCGCTGGGCATCGCCGACCAGCGCGTGCACGTCGGCCGGCAGCGGCTCGAGGCGCAGGGTCAGACGCTTGGCGGCGGCCGAGGCAGTGAACACGTCCACCAGGTGGCTCATTACGTTGGCCAACACGAAGGGCTCCGGCGCCAGCTCGAAGTGGCCCGCCTCGATCTTGGAAAAATCGAGGATGTCGTTGATCACGGCCACCAAGCCACGGCTGGCGGTCTGGACGGTGCTCACCAGGTGGCGCTGCTCGGCGTCAAGCCGCCCCCGTGCCAACACCTGCACCGTGCCGACGATGGCATTGAGAGGGGTACGGATCTCGTGGCTCATGTTGGCGAGGAAGTCGCTCTTCGCCTGATTGGCGCTCTCGGCCTGCAAGCGCGCCTCCCGCAAGCCCCGCTCGGCTTCCCGGTGCTTGCTGATGTCGGTATAGGTCAGCAGCGTCCACCCATCGGGCAGCGGTGTCCCCTCGATCTTCAGCGACACACCGTTGAACTGGGTACGCTCGAAGACCACCGGCCGCGCATCCTTCATGGCCTTCACGAAGCCCGCCAGCACCTGCTCCCCATCCGCGTCCCCGTGGTCGCCGCGGGCCAGGTTGAAACGCACGAAATCATCGAAGCGCACGCCGGTGCGCCCGCACAGCGCCGGCGGATAGCCCAGCAGCGACGCGAACAAGCGGTTCTGCAGGACCAGATTGCGCTGTTCGTCGTACACCACCAGACCGAAGGGCAGGCTCTCGATCACGCCCCGCAGCAGGCCGGTCTGCCGCTCCAGGCTGCGGTTGGCCTCCTCGCTCTCCAGGCTGCGCACGCGCAGTTCGGCATTCGCCGCCTCGAGATCCTGCTGGATGCGCTTCAGGTCGGTCACGTCTGAGAAGGTCGCCAGGAAGACACCGTCCAACGACACGCCCGACACTTCCACATCGCGCTCGCTGCCATCCAGGCAGCGCACGCGGATTTCGAGCGGCGTGGTGGCGCGCTGCTCGGCGAGGCCCTGGTGCACGGCCGCCGCCCACTTCGCACGCGCCCAGGCCTGGTAATCGGGATCGGGCACCGCCTGGCGCCACCAGTCCTCGAGGTTGCGCACCTGCCTCTCGGTGTAGCCGAACAGGCGCATGAACTGCTCGTTGCGCATGGTGATGCGCTGGTCCTCGATCACCCCGATGGCGATCGGAGCGCACCGGATGAAGTTGCGGAAACGGTTACGCGCGTCCTCCAGCTCCCGGGTCCGCTCCGAGACCCGCGTCTCCAGCTCTGCCGTGGCCTCGCGGAGCGCCTCCCGCCGAACCAGCAGGCTGCGGGTCATCGCCTGTACCGCATCGGCCAGATGGCGAACCTCGGTGGTGCGCGAACGCACCTCGGGCAGCAACTCCTCCTCGCCCTGCTGAACACGCCGGGCGGAGTCGGCCAACTGCTCCAGGGGCTGGCTCAGGCGGCGGGCGAACAGGAAGACGGTGCCGCCTAGGCCCAGCGTCGTCAGGATGGCCAGCAGCCACTGGGTCTGGCGCAAGGCGGCAACCGGCGCGAGAGCCTGGCCCACCGGCTCGCGCACCACGACCTTCCAGCCGAGGGATGACGCCACGGAGCTCGGCAGCAAGGCTGTGGCGGTAAAGAAAGTCCCCTCCTTGCCCCACGCCACCTGGGTATAGCCCACGTCCCTGGACAGCTCCAGCGGCACCTCGCCGGCGCCGACCGCCTGGTAAGGGTACAGCACGGCGTTGCTGCGGCTGAGGACGTACACCTCGACCTGGTCGGCCACGGCCTCCGCCGGCAGGGCCGTGGCAATGATGTGCTCGACCCAGCTCCAGTGGGAATGGCTGGCCAGGATGCCGCGCCATTCGCCCCGCTCGTCGTAGATCGGCGCGGCGAAGTCGATGAAGCGCAGGGGCTCGCCGGAGCGCTGCCGCGGCAGGTGCTTGGCCAGCAGCACGGCTTCGTGGATGTCGCCGATGTAGGCCCGCTTCTGGCCCTCGATGAACCATGGGCGCTGCTGCACGTCCGCACCGGCCAGCACCCCATCCGCGGAATTGAGCACGACGCCATCGGGGCTGGCGACGCCGATCCACGCGTACTGCGGATGGGAGTGCTTCATGCGCTCCAGCACGCCGCGCAGGTCGCCCGCCTGCAGGCTGCCGCGGGTCATCGCCGGCGACTGGGCCAGCAGGGTGATTTCCCGCGCCCGCTCCTGGATGTTGCCATCCAGCTGGACCGCGATCGCATGGGCCAGATCGCGCAGCGCAGCCCCCCGTTCGCGGGTCAGCGCCGCGGTCGTGATCTGCTCCAGATAGAGGTTGTGCCCCAGCGCGACGGCCAACGACAGGCCACCGAACAGCAGCGTCAGACGGACGCGGAAGGAATAGAGCCAGGCTGGCATGGAGCTCCGAACATTAAAAGCGAGACATGGCCGACAACCAACCGCGCCATGATCTCAGCATAGTCTGGATCAGTCACCCGATTCGATCACGGAATCCGCATCGTAGCCCTGCCCGACGGTCCCGACCCGGTTGACGACCCGTGCCCGACCCGCGGCCTTGGCTGCATACAGGGCTTCGTCGGCCAGGGCCAGCAGCGCCTGCGGCGCAGCCAGGCAGCGGGCAGACTGATCGCAGTCGTGACAGGCCGCGCGGGGCGGCTCCACACCGTCGCAGGGCAGGACCAGCGTGGCGACCCCGACACTGACGGTGACGTGCGCTGCGACAGCCGACGCGGCATGCGGGATCGCCAGCGCCGCGACACTCTGGCAGAGGCTCTCGCCAAGGCGAAAGGCATCGGAGGCGTTGGTGGCCGGCAGGAACAGCGCAAACTCCTCACCGCCGTAGCGCGCCACCAGGTCGCCGGCCCGCCGGGCGGTGCCCGCCAGCACGCGCGCCACCGCCCGCAGGCAGGCGTCGCCGGCCGGATGCCCGTAGGTGTCGTTGAAGCGCTTGAAGTAATCCACGTCCACCATCAGCAGCGACAGCGGCGCATGGCTGCGCAGCGCACGCCGCCATTCCAGTTGCAGACCGTCGTCGAAGGCGCGCCGGTTGGCGATGCCGGTCAGCGCGTCGGTGGCGGTCAGGCGACGCAATTCATCGCTCTGACGCTTGAGGGCCAGATGGGTGCGGACCCGTGCCTGGACCACCGGCGGGTTGAGCGGCTTGGGGATGAAATCCACCGCACCGATCGTGAGGGCATGGGTCTCCGACGTGGTGTCTGTGTGGGCCGTGACGAAGATCACCGGCACATGGGCCAGCGCCGGGTCTGCCTTGATCTGGCGGCAGGTCTCGTAGCCGCCCAGACCGGGCATCTCGGCATCCAGCAGCACCAGATCCGGTGGGTTCTGGCGCATCTGCAGCAGCGCATCCTCGCCGCTGGTGGCGAAATGGATGCGCGCCATGCCGGTCAGCAGGCGGCTCAACAGGCGGACCATGCTCGGGTCATCATCGACGACCAGCAGGCGTTGCACGGGATCGGCGGGTTCCGGGTTCAGTCCATCCACGACCAAGGTTCTCGTCTGGCTCATCGTCAGACATATCGTAGCGGAAGCGCGGCCAGCCGACAGTCAGGAATATCCGATGTGTCGTCCGCTGCAGCAGGCTGGCACCGGCACTAGGCGGGTTCGCCCTGCTCGGCGTCCGGCATCACGGTGACGCGCACCTCCGGTGCCTGGGCGCGGCCGCCGAGGATCACGCCGCGCAGCGGCGACACGTCCTGGAAATCGCGCCCCCAGCCGAGGGTCACATGGCGCAAGTCGGGCTGGATACCATTGGTCGGGTCATACTCGACCCAGCCGTTCTGCGGGCACCACACCGCCACCCAGGCATGCGACGCGTCGGCGCCGATCAGGCGCGGCTTGCCCGGCGGCGGATCGGTGAGCAGGTAGCCAGACATGTAGCGGGCCGGCAGGCCGATGGAGCGTAGCGCGGCGATCATCAGGTGGGCGAAGTCCTGGCAGACACCGCGCTTGCGCTGCAGCACCTCGTGTACCGGGGTATTCACCTCGGTGGCCTTGGCATCGAAGGTAAAGGTCTTGAAGATCAGCGCCATCAGTGCCTGCGCTCCGGCGAGCACGGGCACCCCGGGCTTGAAAGCTTGGCCGGCAAATGCCGCCAGCGCGGCGCTGCACGGCACCCGCGGCGAGGCGTACAGGTAGCGCAGCGCGGCAAGGGAGTCCGCATCGCGCGGCTCCGGGTGGTAGCGCAGGCTGTCGCGCACGGTCTCCCATGGCGGTGAATCCTCGGGCTCCGGCAGCTCCCGGCTCATCACCGTGACATGGCTTTCGGCGCGCACCAGCAGGCCGTCGTGGGGCGTGTCGAGGGACAGCCAGGCGACCGGGTTACCAAAGGCATCCTCGCCCTCGGTCAGGTGGGCCAGGTCCGGTTCAATGACGATGCGCCCGGATTCGCGGCTCTGCCACGGCAGCGCGCGGGGAATCAGGTGCAGCAGGTGCTGCGCCAGCGACACCGGCACGCCGCAAGGGGGGTACTCGGTTTCGTGGAGGATGGTGTAGGCGGCGGAACGGGTCATGGGGCCTTCAGGCTGCAAAGGTGGCCTGGCCGGTCTGGCCAACGTGGCTGAAGAAGCGCATCGCCAAGCGGTCGGACAGCGTGCGGCCGGCACTGCCGAGGCGGTCGAAGAGCCCCGCCAGCTGCTGGCTGGCATCGACCCGCTCGAGGGCCGGGCAGACCGCCTCCAGGCGCCCCCACGGAAAGGCGCGGATCGCCGCGAAGCTGGCCTCCAGCTCGGCCACGCCGAGGTTGACCTTCTCGTCGGCTTCGAAACGGGCCAGGTAATTGCTGGCCATGCGCACCTGGAAGGCCAGCGCATGGGGGTTGCCGTCGTCCGTCGTCAGCATGTGCAGCGCCGGCAACAGTTCGGGCTGGGCGCGGTAGCGGGTGCGGTAGGTGATGATCGAATCGCACAATTCCAGCAAGGCCTCCACCGCCAGCTCCCGCTGCAGCGGGCCGTTGATGTCGCCATAGGCACGCAGGAAGCGCGCCAGCGTACGGGCCAGGTAGTCCAGGCGCTCGACGCGGCGGCCGACGATGTGCAGGCGCCAGCCAGTGTCGCGGGTCATGTTGTCCATCGCGAAGCCGGACAGGGACACGAAGGTGGTCAGCGCGCCATCGAGGAATTCGAGCAGCGCCGATACGTCGGTGACCGTCGCACGGGCGTCCTCCAACTCTGCGGACAGGCGCTTGAGGGCGTGCCAGTGGTCGAGGGACAGGTGCTCGCGAGCCTGCGTGGCACACCACATGAGACGTTGCAGATTGGCCGCCAGGCCGCTGTCGGAGCGGCGATCGAGCACTGCGCGGAACAGATCCAGCTCAGCCTTGGCGATCGGCAGGCTGCCCACCCGGGATTCGACCAGACCGGCTCCCTCCGCCAGTTCGAGCATCATCGTCAGGGCGCCGGCACGCTCCGAGCGCCGCCCCTCCGACAGCCGTGACAAGGCCAGGCGGGCCAGACGTGCGACGGCATCGCAGCGTTCACCGTAGCGGCCGCACCAGAACAGGTTCTCGGCCAGGCGCGACGACAGGGTGCCGGTTTCCTCGATCAGGTCGCCGACGCGGATGTTGTTGTTGAGCAGGCTGAAGCTGGCCACCGGGCCGTCGGACAACACCCAGGTGTCCTTGCTGCTGCCCCCCTTCTGCATGGTCAGGATGCGCGTGTTGTCCACCCCGGCGACGCGCGCCAGCCCGCCGGGCAGCACGTTGTAGCCTTCCGGCGTGATCGCCGCGTAGACCCGCAGGCCCATCGAGCGCGTCAGCAGCTTGCGGCGCTGGCCGCCGCCCCAGGCCGGCGCACGGGACAGTTTGACCAATTCCTGGGCGACGAAGGCCGACGGTTCGGCCTCGATGCGCCGGGCCACCTCGTCGAACTGGTCTTCGGCGAGCTGGTCGCCGAAGATGACCTCGCTGCCGCCGCCCGGAAAGGTCGGCTTGATGACCAGGCTGCGCAGGTTCTCCAGCACCTCCTTGCGGGCCGGCTCCTCTCCGCACCACCAGGTGGCCACGGACGGCATGGCCAGCTCCTCGCCGAGCAGGTGGCGGCAGATGCCGGGCAGGAAGCCCGGCAGCGCCGCCGATTCGAGCAGGCCGCTGCCCAGCGCGTTGGCCACCAGCACGCGGCCGGCGCGCACCGCTCCGAGCAGACCGGGCACGCCGAGGGCCGAGTCGGCACGTAATTCCACCGGATCGCAGAAGTCGTCGTCGAGGCGGCGCAGGATCGCGTGCACACGCTTGAGGCCGGACACCGTCTTCAGGAAGACGGTGTCGTTGCGCACCGTCAGGTCCTGCCCCTCGACCAGCGGGAAGCCCATGTTGCGCGCCAGGTAGACGTGCTCGAAATAGGTTTCGTTGAAGGGCCCCGGCGTCAACAGCACCGTCAGCGGCGGCTCGCCGTCGGTCGGCGCCTGGCTCGCCAGGCTGCGCTGCAGGCCACGGAAGAAGCCCGACAGGCTGCGCACCTGCATGTCGCGGAACAGATCGGGGAAGGCCCGCGACACCAGTTGGCGGTTCTCCAGCGCGTAGCCAGCGCCGGACGGGCTCTGGGTACGGTCGGCAATGACCCACCAGCGGCCGTCCGGCGAACGGGCCAGATCGGCGGCATAGAGGTGCAGGTAGGCGCCGCCGGGCGGTTTGAGGCCGGAGCACGGCCACAGGAAGCCCTTGTGGCCGTACACCAGTTCCGGCGGCAGCAGGCCTTCGGAGAGGGTGGTCTGGGCGCCGTAAAGATCGCCGAGCAGCGCGTTGAGCAGGCGTGCCCGCTGCGTGATCGCCGCCGAGATGCCGCGCCACTCATCGGCGGGCAGGATCAGCGGCAGCAGATCCACCGACCACGGGCGGTCGGTACCGCGGGGGTCGGCATAGACGTTGTAGGTGACACCGTTCTGCTGGATGCCGCGAGAGAGCTGGGCGGCCCGCAGCTTCAGGGTGTCGGCGCTGGATTCGTCGATGTGATCGAGGAATTCCTGCCAGTGCGGGCGCACGCCTTCTTCACCGAACAGCTCGTCGTAGCTGTCGGGTCGATAGGGGTAATGGGCAAGGATGGAGCTGGACATCTCGCGAAACTAGCACACACCGACCGGACCTCCGTGCCACGGACGGCACGGAAGTTGTTGATTTTGGTAAAGCGGGCAGGCGCCAGCGTGGAGGCGAACGAATTCGCCCCCACGTTTTAATCCCCCCGCAAGAGACCGGGAAGCCTCCGTCAGCGCCGCAGATCGAGCGTGAAGGGGAACTCCCGCTCGACCGGCGAGACCTGCACCGCCGGCTCGCCCGGCGTGTGGCCCATGCGGAAGAAGCGCGCCAGGCGGCGGCTCTCCGCCTCGAAGGCGTTGATCGGGAAGGTCTCGAAGCTGCGCCCGCCCGGGTGCGACACGTGGTACTGGCAGCCGCCGAGGGAACGGCCGGTCCAGGTATCCACCAGGTCGAAAACCAGCGGCGCGTGGGACGGGATGGTCGGATGCAGGCAGGACGGCGGCTGCCAGGCCCGGTAGCGCACGCCGGCGACGTGCTCGCCGACGGTGCCGGTGGGCTGCAGCGGGATCGTGCGGCCATTGACCGCCAGCAGGAAGCGGTCGTCGGACATGCCGGTCGCCTTGACCTGCAGGCGCTCGACGGACGAATCGACGAAGCGCACGGTGCCGCCGATGGCCCCTTCCTCACCCATCACATGCCAGGGCTCGAGGGCACTGTGCAGTTCGACCTGGATGCCGCGCACCGCGAAATCGCCGATCTTCGGGAAACGGAACTCCATGTGCGGCGCGAACCATTCCGGCTTGAAGTCCAGGCCATGGCCCTGCATGTCTTCCATCACATCGTTGAAATCCTGCTGCACGAAGTGCGGCAGCAGGAAGCGGTCATGCAGCTCGGTGCCCCAGCGCACCAGACGCTCCGGCGCATAGGGCTTGTCCCAGAAGCGGGCCAGCAGGCCGCGCAGCAGCAGTTGCTGGGCCAGCGACATGCGCGCATGGGGCGGCATTTCGAAGGCGCGCAGTTCGAGCAGGCCGAGGCGGCCGGTGGGGCCGTCCGGCGAGTAGAGCTTGTCGATGCAGAACTCGGAACGGTGGGTGTTGCCGGTCACGTCGATCAGCAGGTTGCGCAGCAGGCGGTCGATCAGCCACGGCGGCACGTCCTCGCCGGCCTTCGGGAACTGGCGGAAGGCGGTCTCGATTTCATACACCGAGTCGTTGCGCGCCTCGTCGATGCGCGGCGCCTGGCTGGTCGGGCCGATGAACAGGCCGGAGAACAGGTAGGACAGGCTCGGGTGGTTGTGCCAGTAGGAGATCAGGCTGCGCAGCAGGTCCGGCCGGCGCAGGAAGGGCGAGTCGGACGGCGTGGCGCCGCCGAGCACGAAGTGGTTGCCGCCGCCGGTGCCGGTGTGGCGGCCGTCCACCATGAACTTCTCGGTGGTCAGGCGCGAATAGTGGGCTGCCTCGTAGAGGTGAGTGGTGCGGTCCACCAGCTCTTCCCAGTTGCGCGACGGGTGGATATTCACCTCGATGACGCCGGGATCGGGGGTGATGCGGAAGTGGGTCAGGCGCGGGTCGGACGGCGGCTCGTAGCCCTCGATGACCACCGGCGTGCCGAGGGCCTCGGCGGTCGCCTCGATGGCGGCGACCAGCTCCAGGTATTTCTCGAGGCTGGACAGCGGCGGCATGAAGATGTGCATCGTGCCGTTGCGCGGCTCGGCGCACATGGCGGTGCGGACGATCCAGTCGGCGGACTTGAACGGCTCCGGCTGGCGGTCGGTGGGGCTCAGCTTCTCGGCGTCGCGGGCCGCCTTCAGGGCAGCGGCGGCGCGCGCCGCGGCGGACGAGCCGAAGCCGGCCTCGCCGTCCTTCAGCGCGTTGAGCACCGCGGTCTGGCCGCCCGGCAGCTGGCGGCGGATCGCGCTGTACTCGGGCAGCGGCGGGAAGACCTGGTGGTGGTCGGGCGGATTGACGTAGGGGTAGTCGCCCTTGGCCACCCACGGCTGGGAATCCAGCGGCAGGCGGTAACCCAGCGGCGAGTCGCCGGGGATCAGGTAGCAGCGCTCGTCGCGCAGGAACCACGGCCCGGTCTGCCAGTCGCCGGTGTAGCTGTTGAGGCTGACCGGCAGCACGTAGCCGACCGGGTTGGGCAGGCCATGTTCATAGACGCGGCGGATGCGGTCGCGCTCCAGCGGATCGTCGAGGCGAGCGTCGAAGGGATCGACGTTGCCCGGCAGGCGGCGCTCCCGCCACAGGTAGTAGAAGGCGTCCTCGAAGGCCGGGAAGACCCGCAGCGGGTCCAGCGCCAGCCGCTCGGCGATGCCGGCCAGGAAGGCGTTGGCCTGGGCGGCGTCCACCTCGCCCGGCGCGGAGGCGTCGGCGATCAGGTCCGGGTTGGTCCAGATCGGCTCGCCATCCTTGCGCCAGAAGCAGGTCAGCGACCAGCGCGGCAACTGCTCGCCCGGATACCACTTGCCCTGGCCGAAGTGGGCCAGGCCGTTGGGGCCGTATTTCTCGCGCAGGCGATGGTAGAGGTCTTCGGCGCGGACACGCTTGGTCGGGCCCATCGCCTCGGTGTTCCACTCGGCGCCGTCCGGGTCGTCGATGGACACGAAGGTCGGCTCGCCGCCCATCGTCAGGCGCATGTCGTTGGCGTCGAGGTCGGCGTCGATGCGGTGGCCGAGGGCCTCGATCTCGGCCCATTGCTCCTCGGTGTAGGGCTTGGTGACCCGCGGCGCCTCGAACACGCGGGTGACCTCCATGCGGTGCTCGAACTCGCACTCGCATTCGTCGATGAGGCCGGAGATCGGCGCTGCCGACGACGGATCGGGGGACGCGGCCAGCGGAATGTGGCCTTCGCCGGCGAACAGGCCGGAGGTCGGGTCGAGGCCGACCCAGCCGGCGCCCGGCAGGTAGACCTCGGTCCACGCGTGCAGGTCGGTGAAATCCACCTCGGTGCCGGACGGGCCGTCGAGGGATTTGACGTCGGCCTTCAGCTGGATCAGGTAGCCCGACACGAAGCGTGCCGCCAGGCCCAGGTGGCGCAACAGCTGGACCAGCAGCCAGGCCGAGTCGCGGCACGAGCCGGTGCGCTTGGCGAGCGTTTCTTGCGGCGTCTGCACGCCCGGCTCCATGCGGATCACGTAGCCGATGTGTTGCTGCAGGTCGGCGTTGAGCTTGACCAGGAAGTCCACCACCCGGGTCTTGTCGCGGGAGATGCCGTCCAGGTACGTCTTGAATTCGGGCGTGAGCTCTTCCTTCAGGCGGTACGGGGCCAGCTCGTGGCTAAGGGCGCCGGCATATTCGAACGGGAAGTTCTCGGCCTCGGGCTCCAGGAAGAAGTCGAAGGGGTTGATCACCGACATCTCGGCAACCAGGTCCACCTCCACGCTGAACTCGGTGACCTTCTCCGGGAAGACCAGGCGCGCCAGGTAGTTGGACTGCGGATCCTGCTGCCAGTTGATGAAATGGGGCTTGGGCAGCACACGCAGGGAGTAGGACAGGATGCGCGTACGGCTGTGGGGGGCGGGCCGCAGACGGACGACTTGCGGGCCGAGATTGATCGGCCGGTCGTACTTGTAGGAGGTCAGGTGATTCAGAGCGACATGGATGGTCACGGGATACTCCGTTCTTGGGGCGCGGTTTGCAGACTAGTTGCCTGACTTAGCAAGCTTCACGCCAAGCGGTTTACGCCGCTCTTGTTGCGTGGATGTTGCGATCCTGCATCAAACCAAGGCTTTTGGAGTATCGAAACGGGGATGGGACGTGCCGACCCGGCGATAGCCCGCCGTGCACGCACCAGAATGGACACCGGGATATGCACCAATAATGTGCATATCCCGGTTAGAAGGTAGCGGAAGCTTACGGCGCTAGGCCACGACGGCGCTGCCGGCCTCCGCCATGGCGGCGTCGAACCAGGCCAGCTTGCCGGCCAGGCTAACCACCTCGCCGACGATCAGCAGCGCCGGCGGGCGGATGCCGACCAACGTGGCCTTGTCCGGCAGGGTTTCGAGGGTAGCCGTGACGATGCGCTGGCGCGGCGTGGTGCCGTTCTCGACCAGCGCCGCCGGTGTCTGCGGGGAACGGCCATGGGCGATCAGCGCCGCGCAGTGGGACAACAGCATGCCGACCCCCATGTAGATCACCGCGGTCTGATGCGGTCGCGCCAACGCCGTCCAGTCCAGCGCCGACTCGCCGGCGCGGCGGTGGCCGGTGGCGAACACCACCGACTGGGCGTAATCCCGGTGGGTCAGCGGAATGCCGGCGTAGGCCGCCACGCCGCAGGCGGCGGTGACGCCCGGCACCACCTCGAAGGGGATGCCGGCGGCCAGCAGTTCTTCCAGTTCCTCGCCGCCGCGCCCGAAGATGAAGGGGTCGCCGCCCTTCAGGCGGACCACCCGGCGGCCGTCGCGGGCCAGCTCGACGAGCAGGCGGTTGATGTCCTCCTGCGGCAAGGTGTGATGGCCGGCCTCCTTGCCGACGTAGATGCGCTCCGCATCGGGCCGGGCGAAATCCAGCACGCCGTCGCCGACCAAGTGGTCGACCACCAGCGCGTCGGCCTCGCCGATCAACCGCGCGGCGCGCAGCGTCAGCAGTTCGGGGTCGCCCGGCCCGGCCCCGACCAGCGCCACCCGCCCCGCCGGGCGGATGCCGCTGGCAAGCGGCTTGAAGGTCTCGGCCGGGGCGCTGCCGCGGCCACCGACGAGCTGATCGAGAAAGGCACGCAGGGTGCCGGCGGCAGGCAGGCCGAAGCTGGCGGTGGCGGACGGAGGCATGGCGGAACTCCCGGAATCATGACGGCCGCAATCTATCAGCCGGCCACCTTTTTCGAACTTGACCCGAGTCAAGGAAGGGGAATAGCCCGGAAGCGCACTCTTCGCCGCAAGCGGGATAGGCCGCTCGTTGGGTTCATAAAGGGAGATGCACGATGAGTATGTGGAAAACCGGAGCGATTGCCGTGGCCTTGCTGCCGCTGGCCCTGTCGCACGCCTTCGCGGAAGAGCCGAAGACATCGACGAACGATCCCGCCGCCAAGTACCAGGCGGCTGGATCGCCGCTGGCCAACGTGGAGATGTACCAGGATATCAACCCGAAAGCGCCGCCGATGACCAAGGCGGAGTTCGACAAGGCGCGCCAGATCTACTTCGAACGCTGCGCCGGCTGTCACGGCGTGCTGCGCAAGGGCGCCACCGGCAAGCCGCTGACACCGGACAAGACGCTGGCCTCGGGCACCGACTACCTGAAGGTCTTCATCAAGTACGGCTCTCCCGCCGGCATGCCCAACTGGGGCACCTCCGGTGAATTCGACGACGACACCGTCGACCTGATGGCCCGCTACGTCCAGCAGACGCCTCCGCAGCCGCCGGAATACGGCCTGAAGGAAATGAAGGCGACCTGGAAGGTCATCATTCCGCCTGAGCAGCGGCCGAAGAAGAAGATGAACAACTACAACATCGAGAACATCTTCTCGACCACCCTGCGCGACGCGGGTGAGATTGCGCTCATCGATGGTGACACCAAGAAGATCATCAACGTCATCAAGACCGGCTACGCGGTGCATATCTCCCGCGTGTCCGCCTCCGGCCGCTACCTGTTCGTGATCGGTCGCGACGCCAAGATCAACATGATCGATCTGTGGATGGAGAAGCCCGACAACGTCGCCGAGATCCGCACCGGTCTCGAGGCTCGTTCGGTCGAGACCTCCAAGTTCAAGGGCTACGAAGACAAGCTGGCCATCGCCGGCTCCTACTGGCCGCCCCAGTACGTGATCATGAACGGCGATACCCTCGAGCCGCTGAAGATCATGGCCACCCGCGGCATGACCGTCGGCGATCAGGAATACCACCCCGAGCCGCGCGTCGCCTCCATCGTGGCGTCCCACTTCAAGCCCGAGTTCCTGGTCAACGTGAAGGAAACCGGCAAGACCCTGCTGGTCAACTACACCGACCTCAACGCCGTCTCCACCAAGGAGATCCCGGTCGCCAAGTACCTGCATGACGGCGGTCTGGACAGCAGCAAGCGCTACTTCATGGTGGCCGCCAACCAGTCCAACAAGATCGGCGCGATCGACATGAAGGACGGCAAGCTGGCCGGCCTCATCGACGTGGGCAAGATCCCGCACCCGGGCCGCGGCGCCAACTTCATCCATCCGAAGTACGGCCCGGTGTGGTCCACCGGCCACCTGGGCGACGACAGCATCGCGCTGATCGGCACCGACCCGGCCAAGCACCCGCAGTACGCCTGGAAGATGGTCGAATCGCTGAAGGGCCCGGGCGGAGGCGCGCTGTTCATCAAGAGCCACCCGAAGTCCAAGCACCTGTATTCCGACGCACCGCTGAACCCGGATCCGAAGATCTCCCAGTCCATCGTGGTGTATGACGTCAACAACCTCGCCGCTGGCTACAAGACGCTGCCGATCGGCGAATGGGCCGGCCTGAAGGACGACGGCGCCAAGCGCGTGGTTCAGCCCGAGTACAACAAGGCGGGCGACGAAGTGTGGTTCTCGGTGTGGAGCGCCAAGAACAAGGAATCGGCGATCGTCGTCGTGGATGACAAGACCCTGCAACTGAAGACCGTCATCAAGGATCCGCGCATCATCACGCCGACCGGCCACTTCAACCTCTACAACACGCAGCACGACATCTACTGAGCATCGTGAGCAGCCGCCCCCGGATCTTCCGGGTGGCGGCACCTTCGCCAAGGAGACAAGAAATGAACAAACGCTTCCTGCTGCTCGCCCTGCTGGCCACCGCCGCCAGCGGCAGCGCCTTCGCCGACCCGGCCGCCGTCGCTCAGAAGGCCGGCTGCCTGGCCTGCCATTCGATGGACAAGAAACTGGTCGGCCCGGCCTTCAAGGACGTCGCCGCCAAATACAAGGGCCAGGGCGACGCCATCGCCAAGCTGACCGACAAGGTCCGCAAGGGCGGTTCCGGCAACTGGGGCCAGATCCCGATGCCGCCCAACCCGGCCGAAAAGATCAGCGACGCCGAACTGAAGGACGTGCTGGGCTGGGTCCTGAAGGGCTGAGCAGTCTCGTAACCAGGGGATGGGGTGACTTGAGGGGGCGCATTCATGCGCCCCCTCAATCATTTTCCTTCCTGCCCCTGATCCTCGCTCGACCATACCAGGCGCCCATGGCAGGCTTCGTCGAGGCGGGCCACCAGTTCGGCCGCCGCATCCACCGGCAGGCTGAAGGCGAAGTCCACCTGCTCCCCGTGGTTCACCCCCAGCAGCACCGCTCCGGCGCCGTCCAGCGCCCGCCGCACCAGGCCCTCCTGCGCATAGGGCACCGCACAACGCAGCGATGTGCTGCGCACGATGGCCACCTTCTCCGCCACCAGCAACGCCTGCGCCACGCTGTCCGTATAGGCCCGCACCAGGCCGCCAGCCCCGAGCTTGACGCCACCGTAGTAGCGCACCACCGTCGCCAGCACGCCTTCCAGGTCCTGGTGGCGCAGCACGTCGAGCATCGGCCGCCCGGCCGTGCCGCTCGGCTCACCGTCGTCCACCGCCGCCGACTGTCCGCCCGCCAGCAACGCCCAGCACACGTGGGCGGCGCCCGGATGGGCCGCCTTCAGCGCCACCACCACGCGCTGGGCCTCGGCGCGGTCGGCCATCGGCTGCACGCAGCCGAGGAAGCGGCTCTTCTTGATCAGCAGTTCGCTGTGAGCAGCAGCGGCGAGGGTCTGGGGCATCGGACGACGGGCAAGCGGCGGGACGGGGTGCAAGGATAAGGCCAAGCGCCGGCGAGCGCCCACCGGCCCGGCCTTCTTGATGCCCATCAATGACCCTGCTGACGCGTCAACCTACTGTGAGGGCGTCGTCAAAAGGAGTTCTGCGATGGACCGCTCGTTGTTGATCCACGTGGCCGTGCTGCTCGGCCTGACCGCCCTGGCGGTGAGCGCCGCCCCCGCCGCCGAGCCGGCACCGACGCCGGAGCGCCAGCAGACGCTGGTGCACATGGTCCGCCAGGACTGCGGCTCCTGCCACGGCATGCGCCTGGCTGGCGGCCTCGGCCCGGCCCTGTTGCCGGAACGCCTCGCCGAACTGCCCGACGAAGCCCTCGTTGCCACCATCCTGAACGGCCGCCCCGGTACCGCGATGCCCGGCTGGAACCGCTTCATGGACGAAGCAGAGGCCAGCTGGATCGTCGCCCGCCTGAAGGAAGGCTTCCCGAGCCTGCAATGACCATGCGCCTCCTCACCTCCCTCAGCACCCTCGCCGCCGCCCTTGCCCTGAGCGCCTGCGCCAGCGCGCCCACCGAGCTGCGCGGCACCGGCGATCTCGGCGTGGTCATCGAACGCGCCGCCGGCCGCGTACAGATCGTCGAACACAGCCACGACAGCAGCCTCGGCAGCGTGGACGGCCTCGGCGACCTGTCCCACGCCCACGTCGTCTTCTCCCGCGACGGCCGCTACGCCTACGTGTTCGGCCGCGACGGCGGACTGACCAAGGTGGACCTGCTGACCCGCCGCATCGCCAAGCGCATCATCCAGGCCGGCAATTCCATCGGCGGCTCGGTGTCCCAGGACGGCCGCCTGATCGTCGCCCAGAACTACGAGCCGGGCGGCATCAAGGCCTTCGACGCCGACACGCTGGAACTGCTCGCCGAGGTCCCCGCCGAATACGCGCCGGGCAAGTTCTCCCGCGTCGTCGGGTTGGCCGACGTGCCGGGCCAGCGCTTCGCCTACGCCCTGTTCGATGCCAACGAGATCTGGGTCAGCGACTTCAGCGACCCGCGCAAGCCGGTCACCGCCCGCTACCCGGCCGGCAAGCAGCCCTACGACGGCCTGGTCACGCCGGACGGGCGCTACTTCCTGGCCGGCCTGTTCGGCGAGGACGGCATCTCCCTGCTCGACCTGTGGCACCCGGAAGCCGGCAGCCGCAAGATCCTGTCCGGCTACGGCCGCGGCGAGGAGAAGCTGCCGGTCTTCAAGATGCCGCACCTGCGCGGCTGGTCGCTGGCCGCCGGGCAGGCCTGGCTGCCAGCCGTCGGCCACCACGAGGTGCTGGTCGCCGACGCCCGCAGCTGGCAGGAGACGGCGCGCATCCCGGTCAAGGGCCAGCCGGTGTTCGTGATGGCGCGCCCGGATGGCCGCCAGGTGTGGGTGAACTTCGCCTTCCCCGACAACGAGTGGGTGCAGGTCATCGACACCATCGAAAAGCGCGTGATCCACACCTTCAGCCCCGGCAAGGCCGTGCTGCACCTGGAATTCACGCCACGCGGCGAGGAAGTGTGGCTGTCCTCGCGGGACAGCAACCGGGTCACGGTGGTGGACACCGCCAGCTTCGCGGTGCGCAAGGAACTGCCGGCCGACGCGCCGTCGGGCATTTTCTTCACGTCCCGCGCCCAGCGCATCGGCTTTTGACCCGGAGCCTGGCCATGATCACCGCCGACCCGCGTGACTTCCAGCTCCTCAACGACTTCCAGCGCGGCTTCCCGCTCACACCCGAGCCCTGGGCGCGGGTCGGCGCGCAGGTCGGCTGCTGCGCCGACGAAGCCATGGCGCGCCTGGCCGGCCTGCGCAACGCCGGCAAGATCAGCCGGGTCGGCGCGGTGTTCGCGCCGCGCCGCCTCGGCGCCAGCACCCTCGCCGCAATGGCCGTGCCGGTCGACGAACTGCCCCGCGTGGCGCGCATCGTCAGCGCCTTCGCCGGCGTCAATCACAACTACCGGCGCGAACACCGCTACAACCTGTGGTTCGTCGCCAGCGCCCACGACGAGGCCGCGCTGGCCGCGCTGCTCGCCGAAATGGGCGCCGCCACCGGCTGCCCGCCAATCGCCCTGCCGCTGCTCGAGGAATTCCACATCGACCTGGGTTTCGACCTGGCCAGTGGCCGACGCACCCGCCATGCCGCATCGACCGGCCCGCGTCAGCCGCTGAGCGATGCCGACTGGCGCCTGGTGGACGCCCTGCACGACGGCCTGCCGTGGGTCGCCCGGCCGTTCCGCGCCCTTGGCCACGCCGCCGGCCTCGGCGAAGACGCCGTGCTCGCCACGCTTGAACGCTGGCTCGCCGACGGTACGCTGCGCCGCTTCGGCGTCGTCGTGCGGCACCGGGAACTGGGCTGGCAAGCCAACGCGATGTGCGTGTGGGCGGTGCCGGAGGCGCAGGTCAGCGCCCTCGGCCAGGCCCTCGCCGGCCAGGACGGGGTCAGCCTGTGCTACCGTCGGCACACCGCCTCCGACTGGCCCTACAACCTGTTCTGCATGATCCACGGTCAATCCCGCCCCGCTGTCGAAGCGCGCCGTGCCGAGCTGGCCGATGCCGTCGGCCTGGCCGCCTTCCCGCACGCGGTGCTGTTCTCCACCGACTGCTACAAGCAGTGCGGCGCCCGCTACCAAGCGCCGCAAGGGCTCGCCGCCGCATGAACGCCCCTTCGAGCGCCCCATCCCGCCGCCCGCCACCGGCCGTCCTCGACGAGCTCGACCGGCGCATCATCAACGCGCTGCAGGGCGGTTTTCCGATCAGCGACGAGCCCTACCGGGAAGTCGCCACACAACTCGGCACCACCGAGACCGACCTCCTCGCCCGCCTGCAGCGCCTGCTCGACGCCCGCGTGCTGACCCGCTTCGGGCCGATGTTCCAGATCGAGCGCCTCGGCGGGCGCTTCGTGCTGGCCGCGCTGGCCGTGCCGGAAGAACGCTTCGACGAGGTCGCCGCGGCGGTCAATGCGCTGCCCGAGGTGGCCCACAACTACCGGCGCGAGCACCGCCTCAACATGTGGTTCGTGCTCGCCACCGAGACGCCGGACGGCATCGCCGCCGCCACGGCGCGCATCGAGGCCGCCACCGGCCTGCCGGTGTTCGCCTTTCCCAAGCTGCGGGAGTTCTTCGTGGACATGAGGCTGAAGGCATGAGCACTACCCTGCCGCCGGACGATTTCGAGCGCCGCCTGATCATCGCCACCCAGGCCGGCCTGCCGCTGGTGCCCCGCCCCTACGACGCGCTGGCCGAACAGCTCGGCGTCGACGCGGCGCTGGTCAGGACGCGCCTCGCCGCCATGCTGCAGGGCGGACGCATCCGCCGCATCGGCGCGGTACCCAACCACTACGCCCTCGGCTACACCGCCAACGGCATGTCGGTGTGGGACGTGGACGACGCCCGCATCGGCGAACTCGGCGAAGCGGTCGGCCGCCTCGACTTCGTGACCCACTGCTACGAGCGCCCGCGGGCGCTGCCCGACTGGCCCTACAACCTGTTCGCGATGGTGCACGGGCGCGACCGGGA
The DNA here is from genome assembly GCF_056724105.1 of Zoogloea sp. GDB6. Classification (NCBI taxonomy): domain Bacteria; kingdom Pseudomonadati; phylum Pseudomonadota; class Betaproteobacteria; order Rhodocyclales; family Zoogloeaceae; genus Zoogloea; species Zoogloea sp. GDB6. The sequence continues at coordinate 5,128,599 of NZ_CM161497.1, forward strand.
CACGGTGCTGGCCCACGTGGAGGAAATCGCCACGCTGCTCGGCACCACCTGCCGCGCCCGCGACGTGCTGTTCTCCAGCGCCATCCTCAAGAAGACCGGCCTGCGCATCGGCGGCGACGGCTGAGCCGGCTGGCCGCGCAGGCGTAGCTTCAAGCCCGCACCGGCAGGCCCGCCATCCAGGCAAACCTTCCCGCAAACCGGCGGCCGGGCCGGTATCTCCTGAAGCCAGCCCCGGCGCTTGCGCCCCCAAGGCCGTGCCCGACCACCGTCAGGGCTGGCGCACTTTCGCGCCGACCCGCGCGAGCATCGCCCCGCAGGGGTTGTCGCCGCTGCCGGTGTCGCCGATCTGCACGAGGGGCAGCAGGGCCAGCGGCGGCAGCACCAGGCCGAGGCCCACGCTGGCCGCGATGCGGCCGCCCAGCGGCAGCACCTCCGGCGTCACCGACGGCGCGGCAAAGCTGCCCTCCACCTTCAGCGGCCCGCGCAGGGCCAGCAGGCTGCCGTCCTTGCCGGCGGCACGCAGGTGCAGGTCGAGGGCCTCGTCGCGCAGGCTGATTGTGCCCTCGCCGCGGATCAGCATGCGCTGGCTGTCCATCAGCAGGCTCTGGGTCTTCAGTACGCCGGCCTGGGCGCGAAAATCGCCGATCACGCAGCGGATGTCCTCCCGCTGGCCGCCGGCCAGCCAGGCCATCAGCCCGTTGGCCACGTCCAGGTTGGCCAGGCGGACCAGCAGCAGACTGGTGCTGCCGCCGTTCATCACGAAAGCCGCCTCCCCATCGGCGCTGCCCAGCAGCTCGGCCACCGACACACCGCGCATGGCCAACTTGGCCCGCCCGCCGAGCAGGCCGGTGGTGAGCTTGCGGGTGTCCTCGGCGGGCATCAGGTCGCGCAGGCGCAGGCGCGAGGCCTGCATGTCGAGGCGTGCCGCCGGCACGGCCTGACGCGTGTCGAGCTCAAGCGAACCTTCCACGCGGCCATGGGCCAGCCCCAGCTTGAGGGGCGACAGGCTGACCAGCCGGTCGTCGATGCGCAGCCGGCCCGCCGCCGTATCGAGGGGGAGGCCGCTGCTGCGGATCTCGTCGGCGACGAATTCCACGTCCACGTTCGCCGCAGCGATCTTCTCCAGGCCCAGCGGCCGCGACGGCAGGACCTTGCCCGGCCGCGGTGCGACAACCTGCCCGGATTCGCGGCGGGCGCCGATGAAGCCGGACAGGTCGGCCAGGTCCAGGCGACGGAAACGCAGCGTGCCGGCAATGCGCTGGCGTGGCGCGCGGCGGTCGATGTTCAGCGTACCGGCCATGTCGGTACGCCCGACCCGCCCGTCGATGTCGCGGAACGTCCAGGTCTGGTCCTGATGGAACAGGCGCGCCGCCAGCCGGAACGGCGGCGTGGCCGGCAGCGGCACCCCGGTCGGGGAATACAGCTCCGCCAGGCTGCGCCCGGACAGGCTGAAATCCACGTCCAGCCCGGCCAGGGCCAGCAGGTTGGCAACCCGGCCGTTGAGCGTGAAGCGGGTCGCCCCCAGGGAGCCCTTGGCCTCGACCGGGTAGGGCTGGTCGGCACGCTCCAGGTCCAGCAGGCTGCCGGCCTGACCCTCGGCCTGCACGGCCTGACCGTGCCAGTGGCCGGCAAGGCCGAAACGCACGCGGCGGGCCACCACGTCGGAGGCGATGCTCAGCTGCAGGTCGGTCTGCAGCGACGGCAACTTGGCCGACACCTCACCGGCGCGGATCAGCAAGGTGCCGACGCGCAGCCGCGGTGCGACCGGCGCGGCATCGGCATGGGCACCCAGTCGCCAGTTGCCCTGCCCGTGGGCATCCTCTTCCAGTTGCAGGCGCGGCCCGTCGATCTCCAGCCGCGGCAGCACCAGCTCGCCGCGCAGCAGGCGGATGAGGTTGACGCTCACCGCCACCTCCCGCACCGTCAGCATCTGCGGTGCCTTACCCCAGCTCGCATTGTCCAGCTGCACGTCGCCGGCCGAAACCGACGGCGTCAGGCTCCACAACTGCACGTCCAGCGGCCCGGCGATGCGGAAACCGCGCTGCAGGCGGGCCGACACCATGTCGCCAATAGGCCCGCGCAGCATGTTCCAGTCGAACAGGAACATTCCCAGCAGCGCCGCCGCCAGCACCGCCAGCCCCCATCGGCGACGCCGTCGGCGCGGTGGCGGCAGATTGTCACGTTCGGCTTCTGTCATTTGCATTTCCCTCGTCCCGTCCCACCCGCCCGCGCGGCGGCCCGGCAGGAACCGTCACCCCGCCGGCACTGTCCGACACGCACGCGCACGATGGCAGGAAAACCCGCCCCGCGCCTCCTCCAGCCGGCTGTAGAAATCATGCCCAATCCCCTTTCCAGCGGAAAACCCCGTTTCGCCGACCTGCGGGCGCACATGCGGGCCCTGCGCTACTGGCCCTTCGCGCTGCTGCTGGCTGGCTGCACCATCGTGCTGACACTGCTGGCGACCAGCCGCGACCACTCCCGCCTGGGCCTCGAGGCCGTCCATGCCGTACAGGAGAACCGCGCTCGGCTGGACCGCCTGGACCTGTTGCTGCTGACCGTGGTGGATGCGGAAAGCAGCGTGCGTGGCTACATACTGACCCACAATGACGACTACCTGGAACCCTACCGGGACAGCGAGGCCCGCGTCGGCCGCCTGCTGGCCGCGATGGAAACGGACTTCCCAGCCGACAGCGCCGACCGCGACGAGTTCGAGGTCCTCAAGAAACTGGTCACCCTCAAGCGCCGTCACCTGGCCCAGGCCGTCGCCTCCGGCGACATCGAGGACACCGGCAGCCCGGAGCAGGCAGGCCCCGGCAAGGCCTTCATGGATCAGATCCGCCTGTCGATCGCCACGCTGCACGAGCGCCGCGCGGTCAGCAACGCACAACTGACCCGCGACTCCCTGCAGCGCCTGCAGCACATGCAGACGGCCGTCACGGCCCTCGCCGTCGGCGCCCTCGGGCTGCTCATCATGCTGTTCGGCGTCCAGCAGCAGCAGGCCCGCCTGCGGACCCGCATCGCCCGGCTGCTGGCCGACGAGAACAGCATGCTCGAATCGACGGTCAGCCAGCGCACGCGGGAGCTGAGCGACCTGGCCAGCTACCTCACCAATGCCCGCGAGGCGGAGCGCGGCCGGCTGGCGCGGGAGCTCCACGACGAGCTGGGCGCCCTCCTCACCGCCGCCCGCATGGACGCGGCATGGCTGTTGCGCAGCCTCGGCCCGAGCGCCGGGCAGGACATCCGCGGCCGCTTCAAACGCCTCATAGACACCATCGGCTCCGGCATCACCCTCAAGCGGCGCCTCATCGATGACCTGCGCCCGCCGCTGCTGCAGGGCCTCGGCCTGGTGGAGGCGCTGCGCGCCCTCGCCGACGACTTCAGCCACGAAGTCCCGGTGGAACTGTTGCTGCCCGACGCGGACCCGGAGCCCACCGAGGACCAGGCCCTGGCGGTATTCCGCATCGCCCAGGAAGCCTTCACCAACATCCGCAAGTACGCCCACGCCGCCCACGTGGAACTCGGCCTCGACGTGGTCGACGGCGAGTTGCAACTGTGGATCCGCGACGACGGCGTCGGCTTCGATGCCGACTCGCCGATGCAGGGCCGCCACGGCCTGGCTGGCATGCGGCACCGGGTGCAGATGTTCGGCGGCCGACTGACGGTGGCGGCGGCACCGGGCAAGGGCTGCACGATCGAGGCCTGCATGCCGCTGCAGCCCCGCCCGGCCTGACGCAGCAACGTGCCGCAGCGGCACCCCGTCAGGCCACCATCAGGCCGTGCTGCAGCGCGTAGGCCGCCAGCTCGGCATTACTGGCCAGGGCCAGTTTTTCGAGCAGGCGCGAACGATAGGTGCTGACCGTCTTGACGCTCAGGTTCAGCGCCTCGGCGATGCCCGACACCGACTCGCCGCGGGCCAGCCGCAGGAAGACCTGCAGCTCCCGCTCCGACAGGCTCTCGTGGGCCGGCGCGGAGGACTCCCCGGCCAGGTCGTCGGCCAGCAGCTCGGCAGTGCGGCCCGAAATGTAGCGCCGCCCCCGTGCCACCGTCTGGATGGCCTTCAGCAGTTCGTCCCGTTCGCAGTCCTTGCACAGGTAGCCGTTGGCTCCGTGGCGGAGCATCGGCAGTGCGTAGCGCTCCTCCGGAAAACCGCTGAGCACCAGCACCTTCAGGTCCGCATGGCGCTGGCGCACCACGCGCAGCACGTCGACGCCGCTCTTGCCCGGCAGGGACAAGTCGAGCAGCAGCACATCGCACTCCTGCTCGCGCAGCTTCTCCAGCGCCTCCTCGCCGGAGGCCGCCTCGAAGGCGATGCTGATACCCAGTTCGTCCACCAGCATTTCCCGGAAGCCGGCACGCACGATGCTGTGATCATCCACGATGGCCAGGCGGAGCATGGCGTCCTTTCAGCACATTCGACAGTTTCCATTGTAGCCAGCCGCTGCCCACGGCACAGCCCATGGACTCCGACATGCTTGCCAGCGCAGTCCTACACGCCTTTCCGCCCTTGTCGGACAGCCCGCTGCGCAGCCGCCGCATAGAGTGGAAACCGTGGAAGCGCGGCAGTCACGGCCGCCTCCCGGACATACCCACCCGATATGCAAGGAGAACCGCCATGTACAGCAAGCCCTTCACCCGACTGCTCGTCGCCACCACCCTGAGCCTGGCCGCCGCCGGCCTTGTCCAGGCCGCCGAACCCCAGTCGGTCGCCCACGAGACGGACAAGTCCGCCACCGCCCAGTTCATCGACGACGCGTCGATCACCGCCAACGTCAAGGCCCGCCACGCCGAGGACAAGACCGTGCGGATCACCGCGATCGGCGTCGAGACCCACAACGGCGTCGTCCAGCTGTCCGGCTTCACGCCGTCGGCCAAGGAGAAGATGCGCGCCGAGGAAATCGCCCGGACCACCCAGGGCGTGAAGGATGTCAGGAACGACATCATCATCCAGCGTTAAACGCGGCGGCCGGCCAGCCCGGCCGCTTGCCGCCCTCCGTCCCACTCTTCCTGGAGACGACCATGACCCACGCCACTTTCCCCCGCCTCGAACGCGGCCACGCCTGGGCACCGCCCGGCGAATGGGACTGGACCGTGCATGCCAGCCTGCTCGGCAGCCTGCTGCTGTGCGGCGGCATGTTGTTCGGCAACAGCAACCATGTGCCCACCATCAACCCGCCGGAGCCCTGCGTGCGTGACATCGGCGCGGTGTACCGCATGCTCGGCCCGTCGGCCTGGGGCGTACTGCGGGAATGCCGCACCCCGGAAGCCCCTCCGGAAACCCTTTACTGAGTCCCCATCATGGCCAGCGCCCACAGGCCCGTGCGAGTCGTGCTGATCGAGGATTCGGTCGCCCTGCGCGACCTGCTCGCCGAGATGCTGGCGGATAGCGGCGACGTCGAAATCATCGGCTCCGCCGACAGCGAGCCGGCAGCCATCGACCTCCTGCGCCGGCTCCACCCCGACCTGGCCATCATCGACCTGGAGTTGCGCGGCGGCACCGGCCTCAAGGTACTCGCCGCGCTGCGGGACATGCCGGCCTGTGCGGACACGCCGCGGGCAGTGGTGTTCTCCAACCATACCCATCCTCTTGTCCGCGAGCGCTGCCAGATGCTCGGTGCGCAGGCCTTCTTCGACAAATCCTTCCAGCTCGACGAGCTGCTCGCCTACGTGCACTCCGCCGCCGACGAGCCCGGCCCTCGCCCCGGCTGATCGACGCATTCCCCCTCATTCCCCTGTGGGGGCAAATTCATTAGCCCCCCCATGGTCTTTGTTCGTAGTCGGCACCTCGGCGCCCTGCGCCGCTCGGGGCTGACCCACGGCACGCCCGTGGCTGCCAACAAAAAAGCACCAGCGACTCTTCGAGCGCTGGCGTCTTTTTTTGGGGGCCTTCCACGGCCTGGGGCGATCAGGCCACCCCAGGCCGTGGAAGCGTCACGGCTTGATGACGATGTCGTTGATCACGCCCTTCACGCTCGGCGTATTGCGGGCGATCTCTTCGGCACGGCCGCGTTCGACGCTGGTCTTGGCAAAGCCGGACAGCTGTACGACGCCCTTCAGGGTCTCCACCCCGATGGCCATGCCGCTCACCTTCGGATCCTCGGCGAACTTGGCCTTGACGCGGGTGGTGATAGTCGCGTCGTCCAGGTATTCACCGACAGTGGATTGTTCGCGGGTCACCGCGCAACCCACGGCGGTAATACCCAGCAGGCCGGACAGTGCAAGCGTGGCGATTGTGTGCTTCATTGCTGCCTCCTTGAAATGTGGCATCGCGGAGCGCCGGGCACCGGATGTGCCCGGCATGCGATGTCGATCAGGGTGACTTGAATATAGGCGCCCGGCGTGGTCTCGCCCTGTCCGACGCAGCCGATAGCGATGTAGGAGGAATCCTGCCTGCACTACGGCCGGTAGCGGTACGCGAGGCTCAGGAAGAGGCCACGGCACGGCCTTCGAGGCACTTCACCAGCGTGAAGACCGCCCGGTGCGTCGGCAGCTCTGCCCCCTGGGCAGCCGCCATAGCCAGCAGCGTGCCGGTGATCGCGTCGATCTCGGTGCGCCGGCCGGCCAGTACGTCCTGCAGCATGCTGGCCCGATTGCCGGCGGTGGCCGTCGCCACGGCGTGTACCCGCGCCCGCGCTGCGCTGGCGTCGACTTGCAGGCCGGCGGCGTGGAGCACCGGCCAGGCCTCGTCCACCAGCGCATCGAGCAACCCCCGGTGCGGCGCCTCCAGCAGCGCGCCGTTGGGCACCCGGAACAGGGCCGCCAGCGGGTTGATGGCCACATTCACCAGCAGCTTGGCGAGCCGCGCCGCGGCGATGTCCGGCTCGACGCGAGCGCTGAAGCCGGCTGCCACCAGCGCCGCCGCAACGGTCTCGAAGCCCGGTGGCAACAGGGTTTCCCCCGCGCCGGCGGGCACCACGCGGCCACCGTCGCGGAAGGCCCCTTCGGTGGTAATGCCCTGGTCGGCCGGGATGGCGCCGCAGCCCGCGGCCAGCATCTCGCCGGTCAGGCCATTCTGCAGGGACAGCACGCCGCGCGGTGCCATCCCCCGCGCCGTGCGGGCCGCGTCCGTAGTGTCGGCGGCCTTGACGAGGACCAGCACCCAGTCGGCTGCGGGCGCGTCCTCCGGCGCGAAAACGTCCGGCACGTAACGCTGCGCGCCGATGTCCACGCCGACCCGCAACACAGCCGCCCGCTGCTCGTTGCGCGCAACGACGGCGACCGGCCCCTGCGCCGCCAGGCGAGCCGCAAAGTGCAGGCCCAGCGCACCGGCGCCGATGATCGCCAGCGGAAAACGGGCAGGCCGATGGACGCTGTCCATACCGCTCAGTGCCCGGACGACGGGTCGAGGCTGGGCACCGTCGGCGGCGGCGCTGCCGGCGTGTCGGTGGGTGGGGCCGGCGGCGTGCTGTCGGGCGGCGTCTCCGGCAGCGCCGGGACGGGCAGCGGCTCATCGGGTGGCGGTACCGCTGGGACCGGCGGCGGAGCCTCCGGCTCGACCGGCTTGATGCGGTGCGGTGGCGCCTCGGGCGCCGGCTCGGGCCGCTTGAACAGGCCCTGCCACCAGTCGCGCAGCCCCGTCGACAGCCATTCCCAGGCTCGCGCCAGCAGGCCCGGCTGGGCCTTCGACTCGAAGCGCTCCTTGGGATCGATGAGACGGGTGCGCAGCGCGTAGCTGAAGGTGTCGCCGACGATCGGCAACGCGCTATGGGCGCCCTGCCCCCAGTAGTCGCTGCGCAGGGTCACCCGGTTGTCGTTGAAGCCGACCCAGGCACCGGCCACCAGCTGCGGGTGCATCAGGATGAACCAGCCGTCGGTGTTGTCCTGGGTGGTACCGGTCTTGCCGGCCACGTCGGCGCGGATGCCGAACTGGTTGCGGATACCGACGCCAGTGCCGCGGTTCACCACGCCGCGCATCACATCGAGCAGCGTGTAGGCGGTGGCCGGTGGCAGCACTTCCTGCGGCGTGGCCGGGGCGAACTCCTCGAGCACCTTGCCCTCGCTGTCCTCGACGCGGGTCACCAGCATCGGCTCGATGAAGCTGCCGCCGTTGGCGATGCTGCCGTAGGCGGTGACCATTTCCTTCAGCGTCACCGGGCTGGTGCCAAGGGCCAGCGACGGCACCTCTTCCAGCACGCTCTGGCGCACGCCCATCGCCTTGGCCAGCTTGGCGACGCGGGCCGGACCGACCTTCTGCATGAGCTGGGCGGTGATGGTGTTCTTCGAATAGGCCAGACCATCGCGTAGGCTCATCGCCTGCCCGCTCGGCGGCCCGTCGTCGCTGGGGCGCCACACTTCGCCGCCGGGCAGCGGGATCTCGACTTCCTGGTCGACAATGGTGTCGTCCGGGCTCATGCCCTTCTCGAAGGCTGCGCCATACACGAAGGGCTTGAAGGTCGAGCCGGGCTGGCGGCGCGCCTGGGCCACGTGGTCGAAGGGGTCCTGCACGAAGTCGCGGCTGCCGACCCAGGCGCGCACCTGGCCGTCCCGCGGGTCGAGCGCCATGAAGCCGACCTGCACGCGGGTCTTGTCGCGGCGCAGGGCGTCCATGAAAGCGCGGTCGGCGCGCAGGCGCTTGAGGGCATCCTCCGGCGTCTGGCCGGCGGCCAGCGCGCTGCGATACTCCTTCGACTCCTTGATGAAGGCGTCCACCAGCTCCGGGCTACCGGTCCAGCCACGCCGGCCGCTCCACGCCTGATCGGCCAGCGCCTGCAACTGGCGGCCGCGGCGCTGCACGGCCTGGTTGGCCTGAGCCTGCAGGCGGGAATCGATGGTGGTGCGCACCACCAGGCCGTCGGCGTAGACGTTGTAGTCGTTGCGGTCGGCCCAGGCGATCAGCCACTTGCGCAGTTGCTGGGCGAGGTGCGGCGCGGCGCCGGGCGCCTCCAGCTGGCGCTCGAAGTCGAGGCGCAGGGGTTTCTTCTGCAGCCCGGCCAGGCGGTTCTCGTCGAGCTTGCCGTGCTTGGCCATCTGCGCCAGCACGGTGTTGCGGCGGGTCGCTGCGCGCTCCGGGTTGATCACCGGGTTGTAGTAGCTGTTGCCCTTCAGCATGCCGACCAGCGTGGCGCTCTCGAGCACGTCGAGGTTCTTGGCCGACTTGTCGAAGTAGGTCCGCGCCGCCATCTCGATGCCCCACGCGTTGTAGAGGAAGGGCACGGTGTTGAGATAGGTCTCGAGGATCTCGTCCTTGGAGTACAAGGCCTCGATCTTCAGCGCGGTGATCGCCTCCTTCAGCTTGCGGGTCAGCGTCGGCGCGCGGCCGATATCGTCGGGGAACAGGTTGCGGGCGAGCTGCTGGGTCAGCGTCGAGCCGCCCTGCTTGTCGCCGGAGAAGGTGCGCAGCGCGGCACCTCCAAGGCGGTAGAAGTCGATGCCGTGGTGTTCGTAGAAACGGTGGTCTTCTGTAGCGATCAGCGCTGCGGTGACCTGCGGCGAGATGTCGGCCAGCCCCACCCACTGGCGGTTGGCCCACTTGAACACCGCCAGCTCCTTGCCGTCCGCCGACAGCACCCGCGCCGGCTGCTCCACCTTGGCCTTGCGGATGTCGCTGATGCCCGGCGTGAAGGGGATCAGGATCAGCGCGTAGGCCAGCAGCAGCGCCGGCGGTGCGGCCACGGCCAGCAGCACGCCACGACGGGTGGGATGGCGCAGACGTTCGACGAGGGGACGGACGCGGGCGACGGCCTGCGCCAGCAAGGCGGAAAGAGCGGGTAGCGGCATCAGGGGCGAATCACGAACTGTGTTCGGGTGGAAGGCGTTTTAACACAGATCGGGCACCCCTTCGCCGCCCATGTGTGGCGGAAATGCGGCACCGACGAATTCACTGCCATCCCATGCTGCAGGCTGCCCATGGCGCGTTCACACGCCGGCAGGCGCCCCGCCCACCGCACTGCAGCACACGTTTTGTTGCAAAACCCATCTTGAGTCCGGCTCCTTGCGTCCCTATTTTGCGACATGCACGGTACCGTCGGTCGACGATGCCCTCGGGCGCCACCCTGCGCCCCCGCGAACCCGGAACGACAGGAAGGAAACCTCGATGTCCCGAAAAACCCTGATCGGCCTGATTATGCTTGCCGCCACCACCTTCATGAGTGGCTCCGTCCTCGCCGCCGAACCCAGCCTGCACCAGGTTTACCAGGCCGCCGAAGCGGGCAAGCTGGACGACGCCCAGTCGATGATGCGCGAAGTCCTGCAGGCCCACCCCAACAGCGGTAAGGCCCACTACGTGGAAGCCGAACTGCTCGCCAAGCAAGGCCAGCTGCACAAGGCCGAGAGCGAACTGCAAACAGCCGAGAAGCTGGCCCCCGGCCTGCCCTTCGCCAAGCCCCAGGCCGTGCAGGAGCTGAAGAACATCCTCGGCGGCAGCCACAAGACGACAGGAGGTGGCGCCAGCGCCGCCCCGTTTCAGCCGGCCGCACCCGCCGTCGCCCACTCCTCCGTCCCGTGGGGCCTGCTGCTGACCGGCGTCGGGCTGATCGCCTTCATCGTCTTCGTGGCCCGCTTCATGGCACGCCGCAACGCGGAGCCGGCGATGGGCGGCGCGGCCTACGGCAGTGGCGGCTTGCAGCCCTATGGCGCGGGTGGCGCCCCTTATGGTGGCGGCAGCGGCGGAGGCTATGCCGGCGGCTACGGCGGCGCCCCGGCCCCCAGCCAGCCCGGCCTCGGCTCGCGGGTCATGGGTGGCCTCGCCACCGGCGCGGCGGTCGGTGCAGGAATGGTGGCCGGCGAGGCGCTGATGCACCACTTCCTCGACAAGGACGGCAAGCCCGTGCCGCGCGACACCCCGGCGTCACCGGACAACAGCAACCTGGGCAACCTGGACCTGGGCACACCGGAAATCGACCGCAACGACATGGGCGGCACCGACTTCGGGGTCTCAGACAACTCGTCGTGGGACGACAGCTCGGGCGGCGACAGCGACTGGAACTGAGCATCCCCAGGGTCGGGCCGCACCCTGCCCACCCCCTATGGGGGACAAGGCAAGCCAGGGCGGTCCGACGTTTCCTTGAGAGGCATGCGGCCCGCTTATGACGCGATCTGCCATTTCAATGAAAAAACGGCCACATTCGTGTCAACGCCAGTCAGCTAGGCGCGTTTGAACAGGCAGGCACCGCATTTCGACGGTGCCTTACAAGATCAACCGTTCAAGGAGAACTTCCATGATCAACAAGCTCGTCGCTCTTGCTATCGCCGCTGCCTTCTCTTCCGTCGCCCTGGCCGAAGCCCCCGCTGCCGCCCCGGCCGCTGATGCTGCCGCCGCCGCTCCGGCTGCTGCCCCGGCTCCCGCCAAGAAGGCCCCGGCCAAGAAGAAGCACAAGAAGGCTGCTGCGAAGAAGGCCGAAGCCGCTGCTCCCGCTGCCGCTCCCGCCGAAGCTGCCAAGTAAGACAGCTTGTGCCGCGGGTTTTGCGGGAGACCATCCCGGCAAGACCCGCAGGAAGAACAAAGGCCCGTCCATTGGACGGGCCTTTGTCTTTTGTGCTGCCGGCGACTCACCACAGGTCGCCGCCAGCGAGCGGGCCGCAGCCCGCCGGCAAAACAGTCTTACAGGTTGGCTTCGATGAAGGCAGCCAGTTGGGACTTGGACAGCGCGCCGACCTTGGTCGCCACGACCTGGCCTTCCTTGAACAGCATCAGCGTCGGGATGCCGCGCACGCCATACTGGCTGGGCACCTGCTGGTTCTCGTCGATGTTGATCTTGGCGATGTCCAGACGATCGGCAAAGGTCACGGCCGCGTCGTCCAGCGCCGGAGCGATCATCTTGCAGGGGCCGCACCACTCGGCCCAGTAATCGACCAGAACCGGCTTTGCCGACTGCAGGACATCGGCTTCGAAGGAAGAATCGGTAACGTGCTTGATTGCGTCGCTCATGCTGTACTCCGTTGAAGAGGGGAAACCGGTGTCTTGAACCGGAAGGCCCCCAGTCTATTGTTCGCGTTTTATTGATTCAACAGGCAAAACCCGAATTGATCATTCAGAATATCGAACAATGAACAAGCTACAAGCCATGGAAGTCTTCGTGCGCGTCGTCGAAAGCGGTGGCATCACCCGCGCCGCCGACAGCCTGCGCCTGCCCAAGGCGACTGCGACGACACTGATCCAGAAGCTGGAAGCGGCCCTCGGCGTCAAGCTGCTCAACCGCACGACGCGCCAGATCAGCGTGACGCCGGACGGCACGGCCTACTACGAGCGCTGCGTGGCAATCCTCGCCGCCGTGCGCGAAACCGAGGAATCCCTGGCCCAGCGCCACGCCACGCCAGGCGGGCAGCTGCGCGTCAACGTGCCGACGCTGATCGCACGCTCGGTGATCGTGCCGGCGCTACCCGGCTTCTTCGAACGCTACCCGGAGATCGAGCTGGAGCTGGGCTGCAGCGAACGCCGCGCCGACCTGATCGAGGAAGGCATCGACTGCGCGCTGTGGACCGGCGAACTGGAGGATTCCAGCCTCGTCGCGCGGCGCATCGGCGAACTCTACTTCGCCACCTGCGCGGCGCCGTCCTACCTGGCCAGGCACGGCACGCCGCGCCATCCGGACGACCTGACGCAGCACCGCTGCATCAACCACTTCCTGCCGCGCACCGGCAAGATCATCGACTGGGTCTTCGCCAAGGGCAGCCAGCGCATTCAGGTGTCCCTCGACGGCCACATCGCCCTCGACGACGAGAACAGCTACGTGGCGGCCGCCGAGGCCGGGCTGGGCATCGCCCAGATCCCGGCCTTCGTGCTGAAGGACGCGATGGAGCGCGGCAGCCTGGAACTGGTGATGGCCGACTGGTTTCCGGAGCCGGTACCGCTCAACCTGGTCTATCCGCAGAACCGCCACCTGTCCGGCAAAATCCGCGTCTTCGTGGACTGGATCGCCGAACTCTTCGGCGAGCACGACGGCATCCAGCTGCGCTCCACGCTGCGCCGGCCCTGAAACGGCGGGCAACGCGACGGCCGGCACCCGCCACGCAACGCGCCAGCCTTCCCGCCTCAGTCCTCCAGCGACAACACCGCGGCGCCCTGCAACTCGCCGCGGCGCAGGCGCTCCAGCGCCGTGTTGGCCGCCTCCAGCGGAAACACCGTCACCGCCGTCTTCACCGGGATGCGCGGCGCCAGTTCGAGGAATTCGAGGCCATCCTGGCGGGTCAGGTTGGCCACCGAGCGGATGATCCGTTCGCCCCACAGGTCGGCATACGGAAAGCCCGGGATATCGCTCATGTGGATGCCCGCGCACACCAGCCGGCCGCCCTTCTCCAGGTGGCGCAGCGCCGTCGGCACCAGCGGCCCGGCCGGCGCGAAGATCAGCGCCGAATCCAGCGGCTCCGGCGGCATCTGGCCCGTGTCGCCGGCCCAACTGGCGCCGAGCTGGCGTGCGAAGGCCTGGCTGTCCACGTCGCCAGGGCGGGTGAAGGCATAGAAGCGGTGCCCCTGGTGGCGGACCACCTGGGCGATGATGTGGGCCGCCGCGCCGAAGCCGTAGATGCCGACCCGCTCGGTGTCGCCGGCCAGGCGCAGCGCCCGGTAGCCGATCAGCCCGGCGCACAGCAGCGGCGCCAGGTCGGTGGCCGCCGGCAAAGCGGCCGTGTCGGCCAGCGGGAAGCAGTAGCGGGCATCGGCTACGGTGTAGTCGGCGTAGCCGCCATCGATCTGGTAGCCGGTGAAGCGCGCCGCGTCGCACAGGTTCTCGCGGCCGCTGGTGCAGTAGCGGCAGGTGCCGCAGGTCCACCCGAGCCACGGCACGCCGACCCTCTGGCCCGCCTGGAAGCCCGTCACGCCGTCGCCGGTGAGCACCACCCGGCCGACGATCTCGTGGCCCGGCACGATGGGCAGGCGCGGCTCCGGCAATTCACCATCGATCAGGTGCAAATCGGTGCGGCACACGCCGCAGGCTTCCACGCGGATCAGGATCTGTCCCGGGCCGGGACGCGGCACTGGGCGGCGCTCCAGGCATAACGCCTCGCCGGGACGGTGCAGGACCATGGCGCGCATGGTGGCAGGCAGGGAATCGGTCATCACGATGGCCTCCGGATCATCAAGGGATAAGACGGACACGGACGGAGCAAGCACGCCGCTCATGACGACGGCCGGATCGCCAGCCGGCGGCGGACCACGAACTTGCGGGCCTCCTCCACCACCAGCATGCCGGCGGCCCACGGCAGCAGGTCCAGCCACACCGGCCACGGCAGCGGCGCGGTGCCGAACAGCGCGTTGCCCCACGGCGTGTAGGCGATCAGCGCCAGCAGGCCGATCTCCAGCGCCACACCCCCCAGGATCAGCGGGTTGCCACCGAGCCCGGTGGCCCACACCGAGCGGACCGCGCTGCGGCACAGGAAGACGTTGACGACCTGCAGCAGCACGATGGTCGCCAGGCTGGCGGTGGTGGCCTGCCGGTACAGCAGGCTGCCCGCCGGCAACTCGACGCCGTAGGTCCACCCGCCGCCGTGCAGTACCTGGAAGAACACCGCCAGCACCGCCGCCGCCTCGAACAGGCCGAGGAACAGGTAGGCGCGCAGCGCCACCGCCAGGTTCAGCAGACGCTCCTTGCGGGCGCGTGGCGGGCGCTGCATCAATAGCGGATCGCCACGCTCGACGCCGAGGCCCAGCGCAGTCAGTGAATCCGTGCCCATATCCACCGCCAGCGCCTGCACCGGCGTCAGCGGCAGCGGGATGCGGAACAGCGCGAAGGCCAGCGTCGGCACCAGCTCGGCCACGTTGTGCACCAGCACGTAGGTGAGGAATTTGCGGATGTTCTGGAACACCGCGCGGCCTTCCTCGATGGCGTTCACGATGCTCGCAAAGTGGTCGTCGAGCAGCACCATGTCGGCGGCCTCCTTGGCCACGTCGGTGCCGCTGCGCCCCATGGCGATGCCGATGTGGGCGGCACGCAGGGCCGGCGCGTCATTGACGCCGTCGCCGGTCACCGCCACCACCTGGCCCTTGGCCTTCAGGGCCTCGACGATACGCAGCTTCTGGTCGGCAGCGACACGGGCGAACAGGATCTCCGGCGCGTCGAGGGCCAGCTGCAGCTGGGCCCGGTGCAGGCGGCGCAGCTCGGCGCCGGTGATCACCCGTGGCGCCTCGCCGCGCACCAGGCCGATGCGCCGCGCGATGGCGAGGCCGGTGGACGGATGGTCGCCGGTCACCATGATCACCTTGATACCCGCCGCGTGGCAGGTGGCGATGGCGCTGTCCACGTCGGCCCGCGGCGGATCAGCGATGCCGGCCAGGCCGGCAAAGACGAGCTGGCTCTCCATCGCGTCCCGCGGGCAATCCGTCGGCGGACGGCGGAAGGCCAGCGCGATGACCCGCAGGCCTTCGCTGGCCAGGACCTCCTGGGCGCGCTGGATGGCGGCGCGGACGGCGTCGTCGAGGGGTTGCTCGCCCGCGGCCGTGTGGATCATCGAACAGCGCGGCAGCACGCTTTCCAGCGCCCCCTTGCACACCAGCAGACGGCCGTCCGGCGCGTCGAACAGTACCGACTGACGCATGCGCTCCGAGTCGAAAGGCCACTCGTCGCTGCGCGGCGGCGCGGCGGGCTGCGGCGCGTGGTGCTCGGCGAACTCGGCCAGCGCGACCTCCAGCGGATCGCCGCTGAAGACCGGCACACCGGCGCCGCGGCTTTCGCCCAGATCGTTGCACCAGCGCGCCACACGGAAGAACAG
Organism: Zoogloea sp. GDB6; assembly: GCF_056724105.1. NCBI lineage: Bacteria > Pseudomonadati > Pseudomonadota > Betaproteobacteria > Rhodocyclales > Zoogloeaceae > Zoogloea > Zoogloea sp. GDB6. Next base: position 5,144,238 of record NZ_CM161497.1, read on the forward strand.
CGCGTGCCCAGCCACCTGCTCCGGTGTCAGACCATCCAGCGGGACGATCTGCCCACCGAGGTACAGATGCTCGACACGCATGCGGTTCTCGGTGAGGGTGCCGGTCTTGTCAGTGCAGATCACCGTCACCGAGCCCAGCGTCTCCACCGACGGCAGATGGCGGATCAGCACCTTGCGCCGGGCCAGGCGCTGGGCGGCCAGCACCAGCGACAGGGTCAGCGTCGGCAGCAGGCCTTCCGGCACCAGCGCGATGATGATGCCGAGGGACAGGATGGTGTCGCGCCAGAAGGGCACACCGGTGACGCGCCCGACCGCGAAGAAGCCGGCACCCATGGCCAGCGCCAGCAGCGCGATGCTGCGGCTGAGGCGGGCGATCTCGCGACGCAGCGGTGAATCCCCGCCGGCGCCGGACTGGGTCAGGTGGGCGATGCGCCCGAATTCGGTGTGCGCGCCGGTCGCATAGACCACCGCCCGCCCCTGCCCGGCCACCACCGAAGTGCCGGCCAGCAGGATGTTGCGCGCATCGAAGGCCTGTTCCTCGGCGGACGGCCCCGGCTCGCAGCTGCGCGGGCGCGACTCGCCGGTCACCGTGGCGCGGTTGAGGCGCAGGCCAAAGGCCTCGATAAGGCGACAGTCGGCCGGCACGTTGTCGCCCTGGGCCAGCTGGATCACATCGCCGGGCACCAGGTTTTCGGCCGGCTCGCGGGCGGGCTGCCCGCCGCGCAGCACATCGACCTGCTGCGGCAAGAGACCCTGCAGCGCCGCCAACGTGCGCTCGACGCGCAGCTCCTGCCAGAAGGAGAACAGCCCCGACACCAGGATCACCAGCACCACCGCCCAGCCGACGCGGGCCATGCCCTGGCTCGGATCGAACCAGTCGGCCAGGAAGGCCAGGCCGGCGGCGACCCACAGGATGATCGAGAACAGGTGCGTGAATTCCTTCAGCAGGCGCAACCAGGCCGGCTCCGCCGCCAGTGGCTCAACCCGGTTCGGGCCGTACTCGGCCCGCCGCAGCGCCGCCTCGGCCACGCCCAGCCCCTGCGCCGAACTGCGCACGCTGGCGAGGGCATCGGAAACGGACAGTTGGTGGATCTTCATCGCAGGCGCACCGTGCTGGAGCGGACCAGCGCTTACTTTACGACTGGTCGGACACTACCGATACGACCTGGGTCAACACCGCGAAGCCTGGCATGCGGCATATTCTGGGCCGCGTGAATTTTCGATAAATACGCAGAAAATACTAAAGGTGTCAGCTTGGCTGCCGAAAAAGCGCCGGGCAATGAGCTTGCAGCCGGTATGTCGGCTGTAGATTCCTGTAGGGGACAGGGATTCGCCACGCAGCGGCAGGCATGCCAAAAACATAGAAAGAACAATACGATGCTTGCACGAATGAGTCTGCGTCAGAAGCTGCTGACGCTCGGGGCGGTGGCCATCGTGGCCCTGATCATCGCGGTACTGACCGGCCTGGTAGGTATCCGCGAAGGCGTAAGCGGCGTCAAGGAGCTCGGCCGCAAACGCCTGCCGGCAGTGATCGCCATCCAGGGCCTGCGGGAGGTGCAGGTCGCCCTCAAATCGAGCACCTACGAAGCGGCGCTGTGGGAAAGCGATCCGGACGCCCAGGACCAGTTCGAGGCCATCGCCCGCGACAAGCAGGCCCTGTGGGCCAACGTCGAGGGGGTCTGGAAGCGCTATGAGGCGATTCCCCGCTCGGCCGAGGAAGAAGCCCTGTGGCAAGCCTTCGTAGCGGAGTGGACGGCCTGGAAGAAGGTGGACCAGGACATCATCGAGCTGATCCGCGCCCTGGCCGCCAATCACGACGCGGCACGCCAGAAGGAACTGTTCCAGAAGTATTACCTGCTCGGCGGCGCCCAGCGCAAACCCTACCTGGCCGCCGAGAAGAACCTGATGCAGCTGGTGGACATCAATGCCCGCAATGTCGCCAGCCAGACCGAATCGGCCGAGCAGGCCACCGAACTGGCCCAGCAGGGCATGCTCGCGGTCGGCACCGGAGCGACGCTGGCCGTGCTGGTACTCGGCGCGCTGGTCGCCATCAGCATCCTGCGCCAGATGGGCGGTGAGCCCGCCTATGCCGCCGAGATCGCCCGCCGCATCTCCGAGGGCCAGCTGGGTGTGGACGTGCAGATCGGCCGCGACGACCGCAGCAGCCTGCTGTTCGCGATCAAGACCATGCGCGACCGGCTGGCCGGCATCCTGCGCGAGATCGAGGAATGCAGCCGCCACATGGGCCAGTCGGCCTACCAGATATCCAAGATTTCCAACGAGATCTCGGGCGTCAGCCGCCAGCAGGGCAGCCGCTCCGACGAAGTGTCCGGCGCCATGCTGCAGCTGCACCAGATCTCCGCAGAAGTGCGCAGCCAGGCCAGCCAGGCCGCCGAGCGCGCCTCGGTGGTCGAAGTCCTGTCCCGCGACGGGCTGGCCAGCGTGCGCCAGAACATCAGCTCGATGCAGCAGACCACCGCGCAGGTCAGCCGCGCCGCCGGCGAGATCCTCGAACTCGAAGAATCCGCCCGCCAGATCCACTCCATCGTCAACACGATCAAGGACATTGCCGCGCAGACCAATCTGCTGGCCCTCAATGCCGCGATCGAGGCCGCCCGCGCCGGCGAGCAGGGACGCGGCTTCGCCGTCGTCGCCGACGAGGTGCGCAAGCTGGCCGAACGCACCACCGCGTCGGCCAGCGAAGTCGGCCTGATCATCGACCAGCTGTCCACCAAGGTGCAGCAAGTGTCGGGGACGATGAACGAGGTCGTCCAGCAGGTGGACCTGACCCAGGACGAGGCGCACAAGACCAGCGGCTCCATCGAGGGCATGGCCAGCAACGCGGTGGATTCGGCACAGGCCATCCAGGGCATCGCATCGTCCAGCCACCAGCAGCTCGACCGCTTCTCGCTGCTCGAATCGACCACCGAGACCCTCTTCTCGACGCTGCGCGAAAGCGCCACCAAGGTGGACACCACGGCCGCCATCGGTGAAGACCTGCGCGACGTGACGAGCCGGCTCACCGACATCATGGCCGGCTTCAGCTTCGCCAGCGGCACCCGGATCCTGCCGGTCGAGAACGAGCAACGGCGGGCTCCGCGCGCCCGCCACGGGCTGCTGGTGAAGGTCGAACAAGGGGGCGTCCGCCAGGAAGGCGTCTGTGCCGACTTCTCCGTCGGCGGCCTGTGCCTCAGCCTGAGTCAGGCGGTTGACTCGCAGCAGCCGGTAAACCTCGGCCTCTTCGTGCCCGACGACGACCTGGAGCGCTACGCCAGCCAGGCGCCGGTACGCCTCACCGGGCGCATCGTGCGCAGCGGCAGGGACGGTGCCAAACACGAGTACGGCATCGAATTCACCGGGGTCGGCGAGGCGGAACGCAGCACGATCCGCCGCTGTTTCGAATTCTTCAAGAAGAACGCCAGTTTCTGAATCCAGCCCGCCCGCGCGGGCAATTACAAAGCAAACAAGGGAGTGTCATGTTTCTAGACGGATTGCAGCGCAAGCTGCAGACGGGCCTGTGCCTGCTGGGCGTTCTTGCCGCCCACGGGGCTGCGGCCGAAATGGTGGTGATCGTCGGCAAAGGCGGCCCCGATGCGATGACCAAGGAACAAGTTGCCGACGTGTTCCTCGGCAAGGCCGCCAGCCTGCCCGGCGGCGCTGCCGCCGCTCCGCAGGACCAGCCCGAGGCGAGCCCCCTGCGCGACGAGTTCTACACCAAGATGACCGGCAAGTCCGCCGCCCAGGCCAAGGCCTACTGGTCCAAGCTGGCCTTCACCGGCAAGGGCACACCGCCCCCCGAGGCGGCCAACAGCGCGGCGGTCAAGAAGGCCGTCGCGGCCGCCCCCGGCGGCATCGGCTACGTCGAGAAGGCCGCCGCCGACGCCACCGTCAAAGTCGTCCTGACCGTCCACTGAGGCCGCGCCGCGTCCCTTACCGAATTCGCATCTGGAGGTTCCATGTCTTTCCGCAACATCCCCTGCGCCGCGGCCCTGTCCGTGGCGGCACTACTGTGCGCAAGCGCGCCGGCGTCGGCCGTCGAAATGGGCGGCGTCGATTTCGCCGGCTCCGGCTTCATGACCCTCGGCCTCGGCCACATGCTGGGCGGCACCTCGGGTACCGTCAGCGACTTCAAGAAGCCGGTCTTCGTTTCCGACTACGCCCAGGGCGGCGTCTATGAGGGCAAGGGCGGCGTGCAATGGAAGCCCGACTCCAAGGTCGGCGTGCAGGGCGTCGCCACCTTCCCCGACCGGCGCTTCTCGGTCACCGGCCAGCTGGTCTCCCGCGGCGCCCGCGAAGGGGCCATCAACCTCGAATGGCTGTACGCCAGCTTCAAGGTGAACGACAGCTTCACGCTGCAGGCCGGCCGCAAGCGCATCCCGATGTTCTATTACTCGGACACCCAAGACATCGGCGTGGCCCTGCCGTGGACCCACCTGCCGCCGCAGCTGTACGGTTGGGAAGCGGTCAACTACAACGGCATGAACCTGGCTTACCGCGGCCAGTGGAGCGGCTGGGACGCCAACGCCAACCTGCTCGCCGGCTACGAGGCCAAGGACCGCAGCGGCTACTGGAAGGTCTACCGCGGCCGCAACAACCGCACCGACGTGCGCTGGGACAACATCGTCGGCGGCGACCTGACCCTCACCAAGGACTGGTTCGAGACGCGCCTCGTCTATCTGCAGTCCAAGGTCCGCCAGAAGAACGTCAGCGGCTCCCTCGATGCCGATCCCAGCTCGCCGACCTTCGGCAGCTACATCGACGCCGACACGTCCTTCAGCTCGCCGGCCGGCAAGCAGCAGATCTACGGCGTGAGCTTCAACGTGGATTACGAGAACGTGCTGGTGCGCAGCGAGTTCATCCGCATCGCCCACAACGACGTGATGGGCTACACCGACCGCGCGCAGATCCTCGGCGTCGGCTACCGCCTCGGCAAATGGACGCCGATGGTCACCGTGTCCAACTACCGCAGCCAGGCCGAGATCTCCGCTGGCGCCGACCCGGACGGCCAGGAAGCCCACCGCACCGAGTCCCTCACGCTGCGCTACGACCTGACCACCTCCAGCGCCGTCAAGGTCCAGCTCGACTTCCAGAAGGACCGCAGCGGCCCCAACTACACCGTGGACGGCTTCAACCGCTTCGGCAACGCACGCCTGCTGACCGCCACCTACGACGTGGTGTTCTGAGCAGCCCCGATGGAAGGTGCGGCGGCACCGGCAGACGACACATGCGGCCGCTCACACCGCCGCTGCAACCTTGCAGCCCAGGGTGGTACGCGTGAAAGGGCTGAGCGCCGCTAGCGGCCGATGCGCTTGAGGGTGTCCTGCGCCGCATCCGCCGTCGGGCCGCCGAGTTCGACGGCGCGCTGGGCGGCCTTGCGAGCTTCGACCGGACGCTTCAGCTCGAGCAACACGTTGGCCAGGTTGTTCCACGCGACCGCCGCGTCATGGCGTTTGGCCGCGGCGCGGAAGGCGGCTTCCGCGCCGCGCAGGTTGCCGACCTGGTACTGGCTGTTGCCGAGGCCCATCGCCAGGGTCAGGCTGTCCGGCCAGCGGGCCAGCGCGGCCCGGTAGGCCGGCACCGCACGCCCCGCCGGCGCGGCTTTTTCGAAGGCCACCAGCGCGCGGGTGGTCAGCGCCTCGTCGGCCGTCGCGGCCAACTGCCCCGGCGGCACGACGACGAAGGCCCACTTGCCGGCCCGCTCCCAGGTCAACTCGAAGGTACGGAAGGGCATCACCTGGCGCTCCATCGGACCGGAGCGCAGCAGGAAGGATTCGTCGTCCAGGTCGTAGCCGATCACCACCGCGTAGTGCCAGGTCGGTGCCCACGACAGGCCGAGGTTGAGCAGCACGATCACTGGATGCCCGGCCGCCGTCTCGCGCATCAGCGCCTCCAGTGTGCCGGGGATCTCCACCGCCAGCGCCCCCTGGCGCCGCGCACCGGACAGCATCTCGATCTGCAGCGAACCCTGGCGCCCCGGCAGGAAAACCTCCCCGGCCAGCGCCTGCGGCGTCACGCCGAAGCCATTGGCTCCCAGCACCATCGCCAGCGCCGCCGGCCCGCACTGGTAATCCTCCTGCGCGTAATACGGCACCCCTGACAACTCGACCCGCGGCGGCACCCCGGTCGGCCTCTCAGCACGCAAGGCCGCCGTCTGCGCCGCGCAACCGCTCAGCCCGAGCGCCACCAGTGCACCCGCCGCGCCCAGCAGACGCCGCCGCTTTTCAAGAAAAGGAGACTTGCTCATTGGTTCGACCTTGGCGAAGAAATCGTAGCGAGCGCTCCGAGGTCGCAACGAGGAGCACAGCCGTACATGAGTACGGCGAGCACCGGAATTGCGAGATCGGAGTGCGCAGTAGATTTATTCGCCAAGGTCAGCGGATGGAGCGGGTGAAGGGGAAGACCTTGGTGAAGCCGAGGATGTCGGTCACCAGCAACAACAGGAACAGGAAGATGATCACCTCGATGAAACCACCGGCCGGCGCCTTGTCCATCTGCGTGGCAAGGCGGCTGGCGTCCTCGTCGGTCAGCGCGGCGACGCGCTCACGGGCATCGGCAGCCTTGACGCCCATGCTCTCCAGGCGAGACTGCACGTCGGCACGGTCGAGCAGCTCGTTCAGGTGGGCGCGCGCCTCGGCGCCACTGCGGGTCGTGCCCTGGCTGGCCTGGGCGACCTGCTCGGTGCCGATCATGGTGGCCTGGGCGGTCTGTACGAAGGCCACCTGAGTGGTACTGACGATAAGCAGGGCAGCAAGAGTCTGCTTGAAGCGTTTCATTGTGGTTCTCCTTGGGATCATGGAAGGCCCGCATGGCAGGCAATGCTTCATGCTGGCAGGCCGGTCCACGCTTCTTCAAGGTCGATCCTGTAACAACACATTTTGGGTAGTGGCATCCGTCACGGGCCTGCCTGGCCCCGTGCGATGGCCTCGACGATGCCGCGGCGGGCCCGCGCACGGCGCAACAGGTTGGCGGCCTCCCCCTCCCGCTCCAGCCATTCGCGGAAGCGCCTGAGGCCGAGCCGTACAGCGCCTTCCTCGACGCAGTGGGACAACAGCACGAGCTGGGTCTGCATGACGTCCTCGGCGGCGAACACGCCGAACTCCGAGGCCACCGCCACCGCGTTGCTGGTGCCGAGCAGCCTGAGGGCCTGGGATTCGGTAACGCCCCGGTGGCAGGCAATCACATGCACCGGACCGACAGTATCTGCTTCCGCCAGCAGCGCCGCATAGTCGTGGTCCTGGTAGAAAGGCTGGCCGACCCGCTCCCGCGCCGCTGCCACGCCCAGTGCCGCCGGAATCGCCTCCACGCGCAGCAGCAGACGGGCCGGCGCCAGCCCGGACAGACCCAGGTCGGACAACACGACGCCGTCCTCCGCCACCTCGCCGTCCAGCGCCTCGACGAGGGCGGCGCGCATCGCCTCGGCGCGGCGAGGCAGATCCAGACGGGCCCAGTCCAGCGCTGCCCCCTGATCGACCCGCCGACCGGTTGGCCGTGCACCGCGCTTGGCCAACTCGACGGCACGCTGCACAACAAGGCGCAGCGCGGCGTCGAACAGCGCGTCGCGATCAGCGACCCGCGTGTGGATCAGGCGCCGGGCGGCGACGTATTGTTGAAACACCTTGTCACGATGTTCCACCGCCGGGAAGGCCGGTTCCAGTGAAATCACCGACACCACGTCGCGCCGATGAGTGAGCGCTTCCTGCAGTTCGGCGTGGCAGATGCCGATTTCGCTGCCGTTGTCTGCGCTGCCGGCCTCGCCGGTGTACAGCACCAGCACGATGTCGGCCTTGGCGATCTCCTCCAGAGAACCTTCGAGGATGGTCTTGCCGGCCGGCTCCGGATCGTCCTCGTGGATCCACACCTCGAAGAGTTGATGCCCGCCGACGCGGATAGCTTCGATGCGCGCCTTGAGCTCCAGGCGCAGGTCGGTGAGCAGCTCGCCACCGAACACGGGCGACAGGGCACGGCTGGAGAACATCACGCGGAGACGGGGAACGGCGGCCATCGACGGGCTCCTCGGACAGGCGGGAGCTCACGATACCACTCCGTCATTTCCATGGGCAGGCCGGCCAACATGGCCGCAAAGTGCCACAATCCCATATCCCCACCGACAACCGACGCCGCGATGAGTAAGGATCCCACACTTGCCGACCTGCGCAAGAGCTACGAGCACGGCACCCTCGACGACGACGAGGCTGCCGCGGTTCCACTGAACCAGTTCGCCGCCTGGTTGAAGGAAGCGCTGGACAAGGGCCTGCCGGAACCCAACGCGATGACCGTCGCGACGGTCGGCCCCGACGGGCGGCCTTCCACCCGCATCGTGCTGATCAAGGGCTACGACGCGCGCGGCATCGTCTGGTACACCAACTACACCAGCCGCAAGGGCCGGGAACTGGAGGCCCATCCCTTCGCCGCGCTGCAGTTCCACTGGGTCGAGCTGGAACGGGTGGTGCGCATCGAGGGCCGCGTCGAGAAGGTCTCCGCCGAGGAGTCCGATGCCTACTTCGCCAGCCGCCCGCTGAGCCACCGCGTCGGCGCGTGGGCCTCGCCGCAGAGCGAGCCGATTACCGGCCGCGGCGTGCTGGTTGCCCGCGCCGCCGAATACGGCCTGCGCTTCGGCCTCAACCCGCCACGCCCGCCCCACTGGGGCGGCTTCCGGCTGGTGCCGGACTACTGGGAATTCTGGCAGGGCCGCAGCTCGCGCCTGCACGACCGCATCGCCTACCGCCTGCAGCCGGACGGCAGCTGGCACAAGGCGCGGCTGGCCCCTTGAGGCGCACCAAGGCAGCGCCGGGATTGAATGTCTATAATCGGCGGCGCTTTCCTTTGCTGAGATCCGACATGTTCGTGCGCTTCGCCACCGTCCTCACCCTGGCCCTGGGCATCGCCACCGCCCATGCCGACGAGACGGTCTACCGCTTCTCGCCGGTCAACCAGTGGGACATCAACAAGACGGCGGCCTACTGGAACCCGATCATCCAGTACGTCTCGGAGAAGAGCGGGGTCAGGCTGCAGCTCAAGATCGGCCGCACGTCGGCCGACACCACCAGTTACGTGCTGGCCCAGGAAGTGGAGTTCGTATTCACCAACCACCTGTTCAGCCCCGAGCGCGAATCGCTGGGCTGGAAGGTCTTCGGGCGCCGCAACGCACCGCCGCTACGCGGCCAGATCGTCGTACCCGCCGACTCGCCGATCACCCGCATCGAGGAGCTCAAGGGCCAGGAAGTGGCTTTTGCCGGCCCCGAAGCCTTCATCGGCTACAAGGTGCCCTACGCCTACCTGCTGTCGAGGAACGTGGACGTGAAGACCGTCTTCGGCGGCAACCAGAACGCCGCAATGGCCCAGCTGTTCGCCGGCAAGGCCAAGGCGGTGGGCAGCAATTCCATGCTGGTGGAGGGCTACGCCAACCGGGAAGGCAAGAAGTTCCGCGTGCTGTGGACGTCCGAGCCCTACCACGACCTGGCGCTGATGGTCTCCGGCCGGGTGCCCGACAAGGACCTGAAGGCCGTCTCGGCGGCCTTCCTCGGCATGCACAAGGACCCCCGCGGCCAGGAAGTCCTGCACCACGCATCCCAGGAGGTCGGTCTCAGCAGCGACGCCTACTTCATCCCCGCCAGCGGCAGTGACTATGTGCCATACCGCAAGTTCTACCAGAGCGCACCGGCTGCGCTGCGCTGACGGATAAAGGCCCCGGCCCATGGGCAAGCTCTCGAGGCTGCTGCCGCAGTCGCTGGTCACGCGCATCTACGCACTGTACTCGGTTGCGTTGCTGTTCTTCATCGGCGGCGGGCTCGTCATGTTCTACCAGTACCAGTTCGCCCAGGAACTGGAAACCGCCCAGCAGTCGGCCACGATGCTGATCGAGGTGACTGCCCAGACCATCACCGACAGCGCGGTGATCGGCGACTACGACACCATCCAGCGCACCCTCGACAAATCCATCCTCGGTTCCCAGTTCGCCTCCGCCACCTTCATCGACCTGGCCGGCGGCGGCCTGCGCAGCGTCAACCGGGACAAGCCACCGATCGTACCGCCGGACTGGCTGCGCAAGCGCGTTGCCGCCGACCTCTACGAGGTCAATCGCAACATCTCGGCCGGCGGCCACGACTACGGCGTGCTACGCCTCGAATTCGACGTGGACATGATCGCCGGCGGACTGTGGCGGTTGTTCCGCACGGCTCTGCTGCTGACCCTGCTGGGCTTCACCGGCGGCATCGTGCTGATCTGGTTTCCCCTCAAGCTGTGGCTGGGCAGCCTGGGCCGCGTAAAGGGCTTCGACGAGACCCGGCGCGAAGCACGCGCCCCCCAGGACGACGAGGAACTCCTCGCCGACCTGCCGCTGGAATTCCGCCCGATGTTCGACGTGCTCAACCAGACCGCCGCCCGGCTGCAGCTGGAGCTCAGCCAGCGCGAGAAGGCGCTGACCTCTCTGCGCGAGGTGCTGGCCGGCCTGCAGGCCCTGCCCAGCCCGGCGCCGAGCACGCCATCCGACCAGGACATCGAGGCGGTGACCGCCGCCATCGGCCGGCTGGTCGCCGAACGGGAGGCCGGCCGCCTCGCGCTGGAACAGGCCCGCGATGCCGCCGAGGCGGCCAACCGCGCGAAGAGCGACTTCCTGGCCAACATGAGCCACGAGATCCGCACGCCGATGAACGGCATCATCGGCATGACCGAACTGGCCCTCGACACCAAGCTGGACGACGAGCAGCGGGATTACCTGGACATCGTGCGCTCCTCCGCCGACGCACTGCTGACCATCATCAACGACATCCTCGACTTCTCGAAGATCGAGGCCGGCAAGCTGGCCATCGAGAACATCGACTTCGACCTGCGCGAACTGCTGCAAGACGCGCTGCGCCCGGTCACGCTGCAGGGCGAGGAGAAGGGCCTGCAGGTACGCTGCCAGGTGGCCGACGACGTGCCGCGCATGCTCGGCGGCGACCCGGTACGGATCCGCCAGGTGCTCATCAACCTGCTCAGCAACGCGGTGAAGTTCACCGAGGCCGGTGAGGTGGCGGTAAAGGTCGGCCGCGGCGACGGCCAGGAACTGCGGTTCTCGGTGCGTGACACCGGCATCGGCATCGCCGCGGCGGCCCAGCGACACATCTTCGACGCCTTCTCCCAGGAAGATACGTCGATCACCCGCAAGTTCGGCGGCACCGGCCTGGGCCTGTCGATCTGCAGCCGCCTGATCGCACTGATGGGTGGCCGCATCTGGGTGGACAGCACGCCGGGCCAGGGCTCGACCTTTCACTTCACGCTGCCCTGCCGGACGGCTGCCACAGCCGACACCACCGTGCCTGCCAGCGCAGCGGCCGCGCCGCAGGAAGAGGCGGCCATCAGCGGCGCGCGGGTCCTGCTCGTCGAGGACAACCCGATCAACCAGCGCCTCGCCCAGGCCCTGTTGCAGAAGCGCGGCTACGCGGTGAGCCTGGCGGAGAACGGCGCCGACGCGGTGGACATGGTCGGCGCCGGCCATTTCGACGTGATCCTGATGGACATGCAGATGCCGGTACTGGACGGCCTCGAAGCCACCCGCCGGATCCGCAACCAGGAGCAGGCGGCCGGGCACACGCGGGTGCCGATCATCGCGATGACCGCCAACGCGATGATCGGCGACCGGGAACGCTGCCTCGACGCCGGCATGGACGACTACCTGAGCAAGCCGATCAAGGCCCAGGAATTCTACGAACGCATTGAGGGCATGCTCAACAAGAAAACCGTGGGGCAAGTCCAGGGCGCGTAATGCCGGCCATGGAAGTGATCACGTTACGCTCTCCATGGGCAACACGAGCCGCGCCTCAAGGCCGCCACGGTTGATCAGTTCCAGGCGCCCCCCTTCCAGAGCCATGACGCGCTCGACGATGGCCAGCCCCAATCCCGCCCCACCTGGGTCACCGCGAGCCCGATCCAGGCGGGCAAAGGGTTGTCGGATAGCATTCAACGCCTCCTCAGGAATCCCGGGCCCCTGGTCGCGTACGGTGATGAGCAATGTATCCACGCCGGGCCCCACAGACATCCACACCGTGGCATCGCTGTATTTCAGCGCGTTTTCCACCAGATTGATCACCGCCCGGCGCAAAGCCAGCGGCCGGCAAACCAAGGTCGGGAGTGTGCTCACCGGTCTCTCCACGATGAGACGCGGCGTTGCCAAGCTAGCAGCGACATCGCCCACGAGTTCTTCCACGTCGCACGGCACACGAGGTTCTTCCGCTCCCAGACGGGCAAAATCGATGAACTGTTCGATGATCTGCTCCGCCACCCCGATATTGCGCACCATGCCCCGGAGCAATTCGTCTTCGCCTTCCACGTCGAGGATTTCCGCGGCCAGTCGCAATTTTGCGAGGGGCGTCCGCAGGTCGTGGGACAGCCCTGCCAACATCAGCGCCCGCTCCTTCTCGTTGACCTCCAGTTGGCGCACCATGCCATTGAAGGCCATCGCCAAGCCGGCGATCTCGGTGGGTGCGACGGCAATACGGATTTCCGGGTATTCGCCGGCGGCCAGACGCTCCGCTGCCTGCTGGAGGAGCACCAGTGGGCGGTGAAGGTGACGTTGAATCAACATTGCACCAAGGATCGCCAGCACGCCGGCACCGACCATTACACCCAGGACCAGCCTGCTGTGCTCGGCGGCCAGGCCGCCAGCCTCCAGTCCCAGCCACCAGGACTCGCCCCCCAGGTCGGTCCGAACCCACAGGAGGGAAGGCGGCCCCGCCGACCAGCCGAGGCGGACATCCGACCCCAAGCGTGCCTGCAGGCGCTCAAGCGCCCACCGCATCAGCCGCGTGGGGGGTATGACCAATCCTTCGGGTTGCCCCCGCGAGACCCACGCCGACGCATTCTGCCGCCCCAGATCGGCGATGAAGCGCTGCCGCTCGGCGACGCTCATGTGCGCCACGGCCCCCGACAACAGATTCAGGTAACGCAGGGTAACCTCGCTCATCCGCTCGATACGGGGCTTCTGGACGAGGACATAATAGGCCGCAACAACGCCGAACTCGGCACATAGGATCAAGCAGACGATCAGCAGCACATGACGGCCAAACAGGCTCCGAGGCCAGCCGAAGCGCGACGTCACTGTGGGGCCTCCCGATCGCCGACAAAGACATAACCTGCCCCCCAGACGGTGCGGATGTAACGCGGCGTGGCAGGGTCCTCCTCAAGAACCCGGCGCAGGCGCAGAACCTGCACATCCACGCTACGCTCACTGTTGTCCTTGCGAGATCCGAAGGCCAGATCGAGCAGGCGTTCCCGCCCGAGGGGCCGGCCCGGGTGCCTTGCCAATACCTGCAGCAGGGCAAACTCGCCGGAGGTGAGCACTACATCCCGACCATCCCGGCTCAACCGGCAAGCGCCTAGATCAAGGACGAAGGGACCGAAGCGCACCACGCCGTCGCCCGCCAATGACGCACTACCGCGGGCCAGTTGCTGACGGCGCAACAGGGCCCGCAGTCGGGCCACCAGTTCGCGGGGCTCAAAGGGTTTCGGCAAGTAGTCATCGGCTCCCATCTCAAGCCCGATGATGCGCTCCACCGCCTCGCCACGTGCCGTAAGCATCAGGATCGGGATCGCCTCCCCATTGGCCCGCAGGCGCCTGCAAATGGACAACCCGTCCTCACCCGGCAACATCAGGTCAAGCACCAGAGCATCGTAGGGTTCCCGGGCCAGCAGACGGTCGAGTTGCTCACCGTCGGACACTTGTCGCACCTCGAAACCCTGACTACCCAGGTAGCGCTGCAGCAGCGCACGCAGTTCAGCTTCGTCGTCGAGGACCAGGATGCGGGCATTGGGCATGGCGGAACTGGATTTGGATGGAGTCACCATTGTGCCGCCGGCCGGTATTGAAGGTGCAGGCAAGCGGCGCCCCGGGTTTATTGCAAATGATGACAAAAGCGACGAAGCATCACAAAACCTAACGAACGGAGCCACCTCCAGAATCGCCGGCACCCGGCGACCGGGCTAGAGTATTGGCATACCCCCTTTTCAGGAGTACGTCATGTCCGTAGCGCTCCCCCGGTTTGTGGCCCTTGCGGCCCTGAGCCTAACCCTCGGCCTCACGACGGCAGCCCACGCCGGTGAGCGCATCACCCGCCTCCATGGTGCCGATGGCGGTGCCGTCGTCCACGGACGCGTCACGCACAGCGACGGAGCTGGCAACCGGGAATCGTTCCGTGGCGGCGCCTTCCAGGGCACCGAAGGCCGCCAGGGCATGCGTGCCAGCCACCTTACCCGCAACGCAGACGGCAGCGCTGAACGCACGGGAGGCTTCGCAGCCAGCGGCCCCAACGGTTCAATACGCAGCCAGGGCAGCGTGACGCGCAGCACCGACGGGGATATCAACGGTCAGCGCACGACCACCGGCACCGGCTCGCAGGGCAATACCTACCAGGGCAGCACGACCTACAGCCGGAGCGACGGCGTGAGCCACACGGCGACCTGCAGCGACTCTGCCGGCACTCCGATTCCGTGTTCGCGCTGACTCAGGCCGTCATGAGGAATACCCCGATGAAGCCCATCATCCTCCGCTTGTGCGCGGCCCTCACCCTCGCCATTTTGGCGCAGGCTGCCGACGCCGGTCCGCTGCTTGAGCGCCTGCGCGAACGGCAAGCGGCCAGCGCCAGCGCAACAAACGTGTTGCCGGCCGGCGTCCGCAAGCTGGCCGACATCGCCTACGGCGCCGACCCGGCCCAGACGATGGACGTGTACATCCCGGCCGACGCCCACGGCGCGCCGGTGATCCTGATGGTCCACGGCGGCGCCTGGGCCATCGGCGACAAGGCGATGGAACGCGTCGTGGATGCCAAGGTGGCACGCTGGGTGACGCGCGGCATCGTCTTCATCTCGATCAACTACCGCATGCTGCCGCAGGCCGCCGTCGACGTGCAGCTGCGCGACGTGGCGCGGGCCCTGGCAATGGCTCAGCAGAAGGCCGCAGCGTGGGGCGGCGACCCGCAGCGCTTCGTGCTGATGGGCCACTCGGCCGGCGCCCACCTTGCCGCCCTGCTGGCCGTTTCACCGGCGGCCCGCTTCACACCGCAACCGCTGCCGGTGCTCGGCACGGTGGCGCTGGACAGCGCCGCGATGGACGTGGAAGCGATCATGAACCAGCGCCACCTGCGCCTCTACGACCGCCCCTTCGGCACCGACCCGTCCTACTGGCGTGCGCTGTCGCCCTACCACGCGCTGACGCCGGGGGCTGCGCCGCTGCTGGCGGTGTGCTCGACGCGGCGGGAGGACTCTTGCGATCAGGCCCGGCGCCTCGCCGCCCGCGCCGACGGGCTGGGCATGCAGGTCCAGGTCCTCGGCGAAGACCTGTCCCACGGCGACATCAACAGTCAGCTGGGCCTCGACAACGCCTATACACGCACCGTCGAACGCTTCATGGCCGGCCTTCACGCGGACCTCGCGCACCGCCTCCCATAAGGGCGCGTCCATCCATTCGCAGGCGTCGCCTGAAATCCCCACGCCTCCAAAAGCAGATCGGCCATCGCGGGCCTGTGAGCCCGGGATGGCCGATGGAAGCGGGCTGCCAGCAGCAGCGACGCGTCAGCAGCCCTTGGCCGCCGTGGTCTGGCCGCAGGCCAGCTTGGTAGGCACAACAACGGCTGGAGCCTGCTCGATGCTGCGGTTGGCCGCCACCGGCTGGGCGCGCGGGCCGTAGCCGACCGGCTGAACGGCTACCTGGGCCTCGCCGCTGGCGAGGGCGGCGCGCTTCAGCTGGCGGCCATGTTCGATCAGGTACCAGTCGGGACCGGCAAAGGCGGTAGTAGCCGCGAACGCACCCAGCAGGGCGAGCGCGAGGCTGACAAAACGGCGGAACATGAGGCGAATCCTTTCTTCAATGAATCACAAGGCGATCAGCACATGCCTCCGCGGCACCGGTTCTGTCGCCGGACGACCCGCAGGAAGCAGGACGCCATGGCCTGCACGTTCCGTACCAGTTATACAAGTTTTGTTATATCAACTATTTGAGTGCGCTCAACGGTTTTATGGCAGACACAAACATGCCGCCTTGTAATAAACCACACCATGATTGTGGTTTTTAGTCCATCGCGGCGCCGCCGTATCAGCGCCCCACCCGCCGCAGGCTGTCCGACGGGTTCTCGGCAAAGCGCGCCCGGTAGCGCGCCGCGAAGACGCCGAGGCTGTAGTAGCCCCACTGCTCCGCAATCGCCGCGACGGTGCTCTCCGGCGGGGCTGCCAGCAGCGCCTGGCGCACGCCCTGCAGGCGTGCCTCGCGCAGGAAGGCCATCGGCGTGGTGCGGCGGAATTCGCGGAACGCACCGCTGAGCGCCCGCACGCTGATCCCCACTGCCGCCGCCACCGCGCTCAAGGTCGGCGCCTCGCGGGCATGCTCGCGCATGTACTGCTCGGCCTGGCGTACGTAGCGCGGCGCCAGCGCACACGGGCGGGCCGGAGGCTCGCCCCAGCGGCGGGTCCACTCCATCAGCATCTGGGTGCCGAGCATCTCCTCCAGCTGGCGTCCCAGCGGCCCCTCGCCGACCTGGCGCGGGTATTCCGCCACGCAGCGGCAGCAGTAGGCGAGCAGCGCATGCCACGGCGAGCCGGCGCCGCCGAAGCGGATCTTCAGGCGCCACAGGGCCTCATGGGCCGGCTGGCCGGTCCACCGCAGGTAGAGCTCTTCCAGGTAGCGGTGCGGGAAGGTGATGTTCACCTGCAGGTGATCCGGGTCGAAATCGGCCCAGTACTCGGTGCGGCTGGTATCGACGAGAAAGCTCTCGCCGGCAGCCGTCTCGGCCGGCTCATGGCGGTCTACCCAGTGCCGGCCAGCACCGCGCACGGTGGTCAGCGCCATGCCCATGCCGGCCCCTTCCGAGAAGTCGCTGAGATGGACCGGAATGCCGTAGGAGAAGCGGCTGAGGATCATGCTGCCGATATGCACCGCGTGCAGGTCGGAGCTCGGCACCAGGATGTTGCCGGTGGGGCGTACCGCGTAAGGCATGTAGACACGCCGGGTCCACGCTTCCAGTTCGTCGAAGTCGCGGGTGGCGATCAGTTGATGGGCGTCGGTCGGCCGTCCGCCGGCGTCCACGACGAGGGCATTGCACAGGCTTTCCATGGCAGCTCCCAAGACCTTGCGACCGCCGCCCCGGGCGGCGCTCCCG
Organism: Zoogloea sp. GDB6; assembly: GCF_056724105.1. NCBI lineage: Bacteria > Pseudomonadati > Pseudomonadota > Betaproteobacteria > Rhodocyclales > Zoogloeaceae > Zoogloea > Zoogloea sp. GDB6. The sequence goes on from NZ_CM161497.1 coordinate 5,161,361, forward strand.
GGGCGAAGGGCGAACTCAGAACACTTTCAGCAGGCGCAGGTTGAGCCGTGCATCCTCTTTGACGCCCGTGCGGACGGACAGATCCCGCCCCAGCGAGGTCAGCACCTGCCAGCCCGGCGCCACGAAATGCGCCACGCTCAGCAAGGCCTTGGTACGGCGCTGGCGGTCGCCCTGGGCGATGCCGTCGATCTCCGTCTCGCCGCCGCCTGCCTGGGACAGCATGCCGCCCACCCACGTGGCCGCGCCGAGATTGTAGCGAAGGTGGGACTGCAGCTCCCAGGCGGGGCGCTGCTTGAGCGTCGCGCCGGCAGGGCCGTAGTCGCCGTTGCGGCCGAAGACCTGGCCGTCGGCGATCAGGTCCAGCGTGAAACGCTCCGACAGCAGCGTGATCCAGCCCGTCTGCAGCGCGAACTTCCAGCGGTTCTCGCCGAAGGGGTTGAGCGGCGCGTTGCGATCGTAGCGGCCGGTGGGCAGCCACAGCCAGGGCGTCACCGCGAAGGCGCGGCGGCCTTCCGGGTCCTTCATCAGGTGGATGGTGGACGCCAGGATCAGGTCGCCGACGCCGTTGGTGGCGTCCACGCCGGCCAGGTCGCCGCCGGTATGCACGCGGCCGAAGGGCAGCAGGAACTGGGGCGCCATGGTGAGGCCGCCGACATCCACGTAATGCACGCCGCGCAGGATGCCCACGTCCGCCTCGACGCGGGCCTGGTCGGCCACCTTCTTGCCGCCGGCGTAGAGCTGGCGGCCCTCGGTGTGCTGGTAATAACCGACGGCCAGGCTGGTGCCGGCCGGCAGATAAGTGTAGTCGCCGGCATCGATGGTCACGGCGGAAGCCAGCCCGGGCACGGCGAGGGCCACGGCGCAGGCAACGGCGTGCCCGCGACGGCCCATGGGGGTACGTCGTTTCATGTCTCCATATCTCCTCTGGGTGGCGGCGGCCGTCTCTCGCATTCGGGACGGCCTGACGCCGGGGCTTACTGTGACAGGCCCCCGATCGGGCCGTGTCTCGTTCCGGCATGCGCCTGTCGCGCGCCGGCAATTTTTGGGAAGGGGTGCGGTGGTTTCAGCGGTGGTGATAGACCGCCGTCTCGAACTCCACGAACTGGGGATAGGCCACGCAGTCCTGGAAGGGCAGCAGCTGAGTCGCCCAGTAGCCGCCGATGCCGGTCTGGCGGTCGATCCAGTAGAAGGAATTGGCCAGCCCGGCCCAGGCCAGGGAATTGGCCGGGCGACCCGACGGGGTCGGCGCGCGGTTGGTCATGAAGGTATAGGCCCAGCCCTTCGGCACGCCGGGGAAGAAGCTGCCGGCATTGGCGAGGGACGGGATCGACGTGGGCCAGCCGGTGCATTCGAGGGAACCGAGCCCATCGCGGGCCATCAGCGCCACCGTCTCCGGGCGCAGCACGCGGCCGTGGGGGCCGGCGCCGTCGTTGAGGAGCATGCGGATGAACTTCATGTACTCGCCGACCGTCGCGTACAGCCCGTGGCCACCGCAGTCCATCGCCGGCGGCTGCGGCAGCACCAGCTCGGGCAACGGGCTGAGCGCGCCGTTGGCGGCCCGCTCGTGGATGGTCACGCGGCGTGCCCGCATGGACTCCGACATCGTGAAGCCGATATCCGCCATGCCCAGCGGTTCGAAGATCCGCTCCTTCATCACCTCGCCGAGGCGCTTGCCACGCAGCGCCTCGACCACCAGCCCGAGCCAGTCGATGTTGACGCCGTAGGTCCACCGCTCGCCCGGATCGTGCAGCAGCACGCTGCGGATGGACGGGAACTCGCACGACACGATGGTCGGGATCTCCTTCGCCGTGCGGTATTGCAGGTCGTCCTGGCTGAAGAACTCGTAGCCGAGGCCGGAGGTGTGCAGGAACAGGTCGTTGATCGTCACGTCGCGCTGCGGCGGCCGCGTGCGCGGCTGGCCCGCCGCGTCGAAGCCGTCGAGCACCTGAAGCTCGGCGAACTCGGGCAGGTACTTGCGCACCGGGTCGGCGAGGGACAGGCGCCCCTCCTCGATGAGCTGCATCGCGCAGGTGCCGGTCAGCGCCTTGGTGGTGGAAAAGATCGCGAAGACCGAATCGAGCGTCATCGCCGGCTCGGCGCCCAGCTCCCGCAGCCCCGCGCAGCCTTCGTAGAAATTGCCGTCCCGGTCGGTGGCCATCGCCACCACGCCGGGCACCCCGCCGGCCCGGTGCACCGCCTGGTCCAGTACGGAATCCAGGACGGCCGTCAACGTGCTTACCGTCATGCCTTGTCTCCTCATATCGTTGTGGTCCGCTTGACGCGCCCGCCCTGAAACCCGGAGGCCGGGCGGGCGGAAGGACGATATGTCGGGACGAGGCCGCCGCCTGTCCGGAAACGGCAGGCGGCTATCGGGATCCGGCAATTATTGGCGGCTTACATGCGGCCGAAGCCGCCTCCCATGCCGTCGGGCGCGCCCATGCCGCCTGGGCCGCCACCACGGCGGCCGCGGCCGCCGGCGCCGCGTTGCTCCTTGCCATCCTTGCTCTGCTCGGCGGACCCGCCAGCCACGTCGCCAAGGCCGGAATACAGCGCCGGCACGGTCTGTGCCAGACGCTGGTCGGCGATCTTCTTCTGCGTGTCGTCGAGGGTGGCGTACAGCTTCTCGGCGGCGTCCTGGATGTCCTCCATCGCGGCGAGGCGGTTGCGCACCACCTCCACCTTGTGGGCGACCTGCTTCGGCGCGCTCTGGGATACCGCCGCGTAGGACGACAGCTTGAGCTGGTCGGCCATCAGCGCGCCGACCTTCTCCTGGTAGACCTCCCACAGCGGCAGCTGGCGCGGCGTCAGCTGCAGGGCCTCGGCGGTCTGCTGCAGCTGGCCCTGGATCTGCGACACCACCATTGCCCCGCCGCCACGGCCCATCCCGCCCTGCCCCGGCGGCTCGCCGCCGGGACCACGCAGGGGCGCGCAGGCCGCAATGACCAGGGTGGAGGCCGTCAGCAGGGGCAGGAAACGGGTCTTCATCGCAATCCACGAGCGGAGGGAAATGCCCCGAGTATCGCCGTGGCGCGGGTTAGATTTCTTTAAGACCGTGTAAAGACGCTGAAGGCTTCGGTTACCGGATGCAGGACCACGGCCGGCTAGAGCGTCGTCAGCCGCGCCAGCTGGCGGCCGAACAGGGCGGTCACCAGCAGCAGGGCCGGCGTGATCGTGATGAAGCCGTACAGCACGCGGCGGATCAGCGGATGGGCGCTGTCGGCTTCGATGAAGTGATGGATCACCAGCCAGCCCTTCAGCCACAGGATGGCGGCGACCAGCCATTGCAGCCCGGCCTGGCCGTGCAGCCCATGGCCCAGCACTAGCGACAACCCGGTCAGCGCGAGCAGGCCCAGCCAGGTCTTCACGAGCGGCGCCAGCGGAGCCGCCGATTCACGATGCGTGTCGTTCATGCTCACACCAGCACGTAGAAGAAGGAGAAGATGACCAGCCAGATGATGTCGGTGGCGTGCCAGTAGCAGGCCAGCGCCTCCAGGCCGCTGTAGTCGTCGGCCGAATAGCCGCCGGCCAGGTGGCGCGCCAGCACCCACAGGATGCCGAGGATGCCCCACACCGCATGCACCATGTGGTTGAAGGTCAGGTAGTAATAAACGCCCGAGAAGATGCCAGCCTGGCCGTCGATGCCGTGGGCCAGGTTCCACCGGATCTCGATGATCTTGGCGACGGGATAGCCAAGCGCCAGCACCAGCCCGCCGACCAGCCAGGCGATCGAGGCCCGGCGCCGCCCGGCGCGGATCAGCGCCGTGGAACAGGCGATGCAGAAACTACTGCTGATCATCACCAGCGTGATGACGGTGCCAAGCGTGGTGGACAAGCCCCCCGCGCCTTTCTCGAAGGCCTCCGGGAAATGGGCGCGGGCGACAAAATAGACGACGAAGAGCACCAGGAACTCGACGAACTCGCAGCAGATTCCGACCCAGATCCCCTTGTTGCCGGGAATCCGCCCGCCTGGCGCCTCCTCGAAGCCCGGTCCCGCTATGGTTGCAGTCATGGTGTTGGCAGTCATCGATTTCCCCATTGCTTGGCAAGCCGCCATTCTTCGCCACCGGTCCGGCCGCAGAAGGAACAGATGAAATGGTTTACTGCCGATACAGATCGGGGAATTGACCCCGGTCAATTCTGCTGACGACGGCGGGGAAACACCGTCCTCTACACGTCACGGCTCAGCGGCCGAAGGCCCGCGCGCAGGCCAGGAAACGCGGCAGACATGGGTTGTCGTTACCGGCGGCCCAGATGACGCCCTGCTCGACCATGCGCGTCACCGAAACCGCCCGGAACACCGCGCCGGGCAACTGCATCTTGCTCATCGACCAGGGCACCAGCGACACACCGAGGCCTTCCGCCACCAGGTTGACAATGGTCTGCTGCAGGTGGGTTTCCAGGCGGATGCGCGGCTCGAAGCCGTTCTCCCGGCAGCAGCCGATCACCAGTTCGTGCAGCGCGGGCGCCGTCGCCGCCGGGAAGGTGATGAAGGGCTCGCCGGCGAGATCGGCAACAGCGACCTCCGTCTTGCGGGCCAGCCGATGGTTGGCGGGCAGCACCGCGCACAGGGGCTCAGCGTGGATCGCCAGGTATTCGAGGCCGGCCGGACGCTGCCACGGGAAGGCGATACCCACATCCACGCTGCCGGACATCAGCACGTCGTTCAGTTCCCGCGGCAGCACCTCGTTCAACTGCACGTCCACATCCGGCGCCCCATCGCCGTAGGCCTTGATCAGCGGCGGTAGCACGCTCCACGCGGCGCTCATCGTGAAGCCGATGCGCAGCACCCCGCGCTCACCGCGCTCGGTGGCCTGCGTGCTGCGCACCGCGCCGTCCAGCGCCTCGATGATGCGGACGGCCTGTTCATGGAAATGCCGCCCGGCAACCGTCAGTTCCACCTGCCGGGAACTGCGCTTGAACAACGTGACCCCGAGTTCTTCTTCGAGCGCGGCGATCTGGCGGCTCAAGGGCGGCTGCGAGATGTGCAGCAGCGCGGCAGCGCGCCCGAAATGCAGCGTATCGGCCAGGGTTACGAAGTAGCGGAGCTGGCGAAAGTCGATGGCCATTGATACGGATTCCGTATTGATCGATCACCTATTTAACATTGGACCGCATCGATTGGAAATCCTAAGCTGCAGCGAGCTTCCCCACCTTTGCAGCCATGTCTTCCATCATCAACGTCGTCCTGCCGATCTTCGGACTCATCCTGGCCGGTTACCTCTGCCGACGCACCCGCTGCCTCGGCGAAACGGCGTCCGCCGAGCTCAACCGCTTCGTCGCCTGGCTGGCGCTGCCCGCCCTGTTGTTCAAGGTGACGGCCACTGCCACCTGGGCGCAGATCTGGCAGCCGGGTTTCGTCGCCTCGGTCGGCGCGGGCTGCGTGCTGGTCTTCGGCGCCACCGTCGTCCACCGCCTGCGGCATGCCCGCGGGCTGGCCGACGCCAGCATCGACGGGCTCAGCGCGGCCTATTCCAACACCGGCTTCCTGGGCATTCCCCTGTGCGTGCTGGTCCTTGGCGACGGCGGCCTGCTGCCGGCCATCGTCGCCACGCTGATCGTGGCCTGCCTGCTGTTCGCAGTCGGCATCGTCCTCGTCGAGATCAGCCTGCAGACCGAGAAACACCCGCTGCGGGCCGCCGCCAAGGTGAGCCGCGCGCTGCTGCGCAATCCCCTACTGGTCGCCCCGCTGCTCGGCGCACTTTGGGCCGCCAGCGACACGCCACTGCCGGCGCCCGCCAGCCAGTTCCTCAGCCTGCTCGGAACGGCGGCAACGCCCTGCGCCCTCATCTCGCTGGGCGCCTTCCTTGCCCACAAGCAGGTTGGGCAATGCGAGGGCACGGCCGGACTGGTGCTGGCCAAGCTGCTGCTGCAACCCTTGATCACCGCCTTCTTTGCGTTCCGGGTGTTCGAGCTGCCGGCCCTGTGGGCCCACTCGGCCCTGCTGCTCAGCGCACTGCCGACCGGCACCGGCCCCTTCATGCTGACCAACTTCTATGGGCGGGATGGCGCCCTGGTCTCACGCGTGATCCTGCTCACCACGCTCGGCTCCCTGCTCACCATTTCGGCCTGCCTGTATGTGCTGGCGCTGTAAGGCGCAGATCACGACGAACCCGGCGTGATCCGTCCGACCAGCCCGCCACGCCCGGTGGCGGACTGGCCCTCACGACATCACGATCCCGCTCAGAACCCGTAGCTGATCAAGCCCACCAGCTTGCTCACCTGGTTCACCCCGAAGCGGTTGTCGCCGCCGATGATGCCCTGCAGCGTCCACGTCAGGCCGGTGCTGCCGATGGGCTGGGACAGGCCGAGGACGAGGTGGCGGAAGCCGTCGCTGATCGGGCCCTTGCCGGCGAAGCAGCCGTTGACGACGAAGGCCGTGCCCAGCGCGCAGGATGCGCCCGTGGCGGCGTCGCCGGTGCCCAGGTACTTGCCCTCCCGCGCGTAGGTGTACCAGCCGAGGCTGGCCGTGAAGGTCAGCTCGGCGGGCAGCGGGCGAGTGTAGTTGAGCGTCCAGTAGGTGTCGCCGCGGTTGCCCCACACGGTGTCGTTGAGCAGGGTCTGCGCGTTCAGCGCGTATTCCTGCCAGGCCAGGCCGAGCTTGGTCTCGGTGGCGTTGGCGTGGCGGCCGTTGAGGTAGTAGTAGGCGGTCAGGCCCAGCGTGTAGGAGACGTCGCCGAGCTTGCCGGTGTAGCCGCCGTAGAGGTCGTTCTCCACCGACTTGCCGTCCTGGAAGTCGCTGACCGCCACGTTGCCGGTGGCCGCGTACTGATCGTAGGAGCGCCCCAGCTGCTTGTACGAATAGTTGATCGCCGACGCCCAGTAGCCCAGGTAGAAACCGCTTTCATGGGTGAAATCGACGCCCCACTGGGGCGTAAAGCGGTCCGACTCGGGAGCGTCCGCGCCCTGGTTACCGAGGCCGGGCTTGGCGTTGCCGTAGGTCGTCGTCGCGCCGCGCAGGTAGTAGCGGCTGGCGAGATCGACATGCCCGGTGAGGGTGTAGGGCGGCGCGGCTTCATCGGCCGCAAGAGCGGGGCTGGCGGAAACGGCGAGGACGGACAGGGCGCACAGCGACCCTGCGATGGCTTTATCAAGCATCACGAGAGAAGACTCCGATTGAGGTTCCGGATATGCGCGCCGTCCTTCAAGCAGAAAGCGGACCAGCCGGCACCGAGGTGGAAGCGGCGGCGGCTTTGCATATACATGCCGGCACAATCCGCCACGCCCCATCCGAGCGCGGCGCGCCCTCCGGCGATGCACCCGCGGCGTGCCTGCCCATTTCAGGCGGCACCACGGCGGTGCATCCACCCTTTCGGCATGGCCAGCACGAGATGCCGGATTTCACCCGCATCGCGCTTGGCGAACGCCCGGCACGCCAGTCCCCGCAAGGGTTTCACGGAATCGTCACAACAACTGGCACCGCTATTGCTAAATGATCGGCGAGAGGGAGCGAATCGCGCTGTATCGCATTCGCTTCATCGAAGGGTGGCTAGGGTTCCGGTCCCGTTTCGGATATGCGCACATATCGGGGGATGTCTGGTCCGAGAGCTGCCGGCTGCAACAGGCCGAGCAGGCATGTTGTGGCTCCACGGAGGGATAAAAGCCCGGGAGGAACGCTTTGGATGAAGCGCCCTCTCGCCCATTTTGTCCAAACGACAGGAGCCCTTCATGTACCAGACCGACACCCGCCGCGTTCGTCCGACCGTCCTCCGCGACACGCGCGCCACCGCCACTTCCTCCATCCTCAAGCGCCTCAAGACCACCCTCGCCGTGCTCGGCCTGGGCAGCGCGCTGCTCGCCGCACCAGCGCCGGCCCTCGCCGAAGTCAAGGTCGGCGTGTCCGACTGGCCGGGCTGGGTGGCCTGGTACGTGGCCGAGCAGAAGGGCTTCTTCAAGAAATACAAGGCCGACGTGAAGCTGGTGTGGTTCGCCAACTACACCGACTCCATCTCAGCGCTGTCCTCCGGCCAGCTCGACGCCAACTGCCAGACCTGGTCCGACACCATGGGCCCGCTGGCCAAGGGCGTGCCGGTGAAAGCGGTGCTGGTCAATGACAACTCGGCCGGCAACGACGCGCTGATGGTCAGCGACAAGATCAAGGGCTTCGCCGACCTGAAGGGCAAGCGCATCGCCCTCGAAGAGTTCAGCATCTCCCACTTCGTGCTCGCCACCGCACTGGCCAAGAACGGCCTCACCCAGAAGGACGTGAAGGTGGTGAACCTGTCCGCCGGCGACGCCGCGGCGGCCTTCCTGGCCGGCCGCGTGGACGCTGCCGTGGTGTGGAACCCGTGGGTCTCGCAGATCGAGAAGAGCGGCAAGGGCAAGCCGCTGTTCACGTCGAAGGACATGCCGGGCCTGATCCCCGACCTGCTGGTGGCCCAGGACAAGGCCATCAAGACCAAGCACAAGGACCTGGTCGGCATGATCCGGGCCTGGTTCGACACCGAGAAGTTCATCCGCGACAACCCGGACGAGGCGGCCAGGATCATGTCCAAGGTGGTCGGCATGAAGGCCGAGGACTACAAGGTCTTCCTGCCCGGCACACACTTCTTCGACGCGACGGCCAACCAGGCCGCGCTGACGCCGGCCGACGCCAAATCCCTGCAGGCCGTCGCCCCGACCATCTCGGCCTTCCTGCTCGACAAGAAGCTGATCGACGGCAAGCCCGACGCCGCCAAGGGCATCGACGCCAGCCTGCTCGCCGAAGCCCTCGGCAAGTGAGACGGCCATGAGCGCAAGCAAGCGAGCCGGCGCGGGCGGCAGCCCCCTGTGGCAGATCCGCTCCGCCATCGACCCGCGCCAGTACTGGCTGCTGGCCCTGTTCGGGCTGGTCGCGCCGCTCGTCGCGTGGCTGGTGGCCAGCCACCTGGACGGCACCGACAAGGTCTTCCTGCCCGGTCCGGCCGACGTGCTGGCCCGCATCTGGAGCTGGGCCACCGATGACGACCTGGCCGCCGACGTGGCGATCAGCACCTGGCGCGTGGTGGCCGGCTGGGCTCTGTCGGCCGCCATCGCGCTGCCGCTAGGCCTCTTCATCGGCAGCTACCGGGCCGTGCAGGCCCTGCTGGAGCCCCTCACCGACTTCATCCGCTACATGCCGGCGGTGGCCTTCATCCCGCTGGTCATGCTGTGGGTCGGCATCGAGGAGGGCTCCAAGGTGGCGATCATCTTCATCGGCACCTTCTTCCAGATGGTGCTGATGGTCGCCGAAGACGTGCGCCGGGTGCCGCTGGCGCAGATCGAGGCGGCCCAGACGATGGGCGCCACGCGCAGCGAGATCCTCGAGAAGGTCATCGTCCCGTCGGCCAAGCCGGCCCTGCTCGACACCCTGCGGGTGACCATGGGCTGGGCGTGGACCTACCTGGTGGTGGCCGAGCTGGTGGCCTCCAACTCCGGCCTCGGCTACGCGGTGCTCAAGGCCCAGCGCTTCCTGCAGACCGACAAGATCTTCGCCGGCATCCTGCTGATCGGCCTGATCGGCCTCCTCATCGACCAGGGCTTCCGCCTGGTCCATCGCAAGGCCTTCCCCTACCTCGCCGGGAGACACCGATGACCGCCAGCATCGACATCCGCGACGCCTTCAAGACCTTCGGCCACGGCCCCCAGGCCATCCACGCGCTGGAGCACGCCAACCTGGCGATCCGCCCCAACGAGTTCGTCACCTTCGTCGGCGCCTCCGGCTGCGGCAAATCCACGCTGCTGCGCATGATCGGCGGGCTGGAGAGCCTCAGCCGCGGCAGCATCGCGGTGAATGACCAGCCCATCACCGGCCCCGGCGTGGACCGGGCCATGGTGTTCCAGCACTACAGCCTCTACCCGTGGCTGACAGTCACCCAGAACATCAAGTTCTGCCGCCAGCTCAAGGCCCACACCCGCGACCGGACCTCGGCCGACGTGGAGAAGGCCGCGGGCCGCGCCGACGCGCTGATCCGCCTGATGGGCCTCAGCCACGTCGCCGATGCCTACCCCAGCCAGCTGTCGGGCGGCATGCAGCAGCGCGTGGCGATCGCCCGCGCGCTGATGAGCCGGCCGCCGATCCTGCTGATGGACGAGCCCTTCGGCGCGCTGGACGCCCAGACCCGCGAGGTGATGCACGACCTCATCCGCCACGTGCACCGCATGGAAGGCAGCACCATCGTGTTCGTCACCCATGACGTGGAAGAGGCCATCTACCTGGGCCAGCGCATCGTGCTGATGGCGCCCCGCCCCGGCCGCATCGACACCCTCTACGACGTGCCCCTGCCCGCCGAGCGGCACCAAGACATGAAGCTCGCCCCCGAGTTTCTCGCCTTGAAGCGCGAGATCCTGGAACGCATCCGCGAGACCTCCGGCATGAAAACCGACCTCGAGCAGCTCGCCCGCCTCAACGCCGACGTCGACGCCGACGCTGCCCTCACCACGGACTGAAGCCCATGAATGCCCTGCTCACCCCCACCGACGCCGTCAACGTGGACACCCGCTGGCAACAGCTCGCCGCCGACCTGCCGGAAGACAAGATCCTGTTCTCTGACGTGGTCCCCGGCGGCTGCCACTGGTCGTGGCAGCTGCCCCGCGGCACCACGCTGCGCCTGGTTGCCCAGGCCGCCGGCGCCAACCTGTCGATGGTGCTCTACAACGCCCGCCAGCCGCTGGAGCGCTACAACATGCCGGACTCCCTCAAGGCCCAGCACACCGCCCACTACGGCCGCGGCCACGTGCTGATGAGCGACATGGGCTGCGCGATGGCCTCCATCACCGCCGACAGTCTGGGCTGGCACGACCCACTCGGCCTGCTGCTCGACGCTCCGCGCATGCACGAGAAATACGGCCAGCACCCCTACCAGCAGTACCGCAACGGCATGTACCGCGCCGGCCGCGACGGCCTGCTGATCGAGATCGGCAAATACGGCCTGCGCCGCCGCGACCTGGTGGCGCCGGTGAACTTCTTCAGCAAGGTCAGCGTGGACGAGGAAGGCCGCTTCCACTTCCAGCCCAATCACGCGCCGGCCGGCGCGATGGTGGAAGTGCGCCTCGACATGGACGTGATCGTCGCCGTGTCCGCCGCGCCGCACCCCCTCGACCCACGGCCGGACTACGCGCCGGCGCCGGTGGGCATCGTCGCCTGGCGCTCCGGCCCGGCGGCGGCGGACGACGTGTGCCGCCAGTTCCGCCCGGAGGGCGCCCGCGCCCTGCACAACACCGACCTGCACTACCTGGCCTGAGGAGACCACCATGACCGCCACCGCCATCCGCCTCCGGGAAAGCGCCCTCGACCCGGTCCAGGCCGTCACCGACGTGGTGCTGCCCGCCGGCGAACCCTGGCTGCACGAGGTGAAGCAGGGCCAGACCCTGCGCATCGTCGACCTGCACGGCAACCAGGCCGCCGACGTGATCTTCTACAACCGCCACGACACCGACGAGCACTACAGCGCCACCCAGACCCTGCTGCAGCAAGGCGGCATCTACCTCACCACCGGCTCGGTGCTGATGAGCAACGAAGGCCGCCCGATGCTGACCCTCGTCGCCGACACCTGCGGCCGCCACGACACGCTGGGCGGCGCCTGCGCCGCCGAGAGCAACACCGTGCGCTACGCGCTGCACAAGAAGTACATGCACAGCTGCCGCGACAACTACCTGCTGGCCATCCAGCACTCCGATAGCGGCCTGACCAAGGCCGACCTGGTGCCCAACGTCAATTTCTTCATGAACGTGCCAGTCACCGCCGACGGCGACCTCAAGTTCGACGACGGCGTGTCCGGCCCCGGCAAGTACGTCGAGCTGCGCGCCGAGATGGACCTGTGGGTGCTGGTCTCCAACTGCCCGCAGCTCAACAACCCCTGCAACGCCTACAACCCGACCCCGGTGCAGTTCCTGATCTGGAATTGACGACCCCCGAGGGCCGGGCCGGGCCCGGCCCACCCCCCCAAGGGGGGCGCAAGAAAACTTGGGGCGGCCCGGCATTTTCTTGCGGCCTGCCAAGGCCACGCTGTATCGACCATCAACCGGCACTCGCCGGCCCCCGGGACGACCCGGGCGGACAGGATGACCGGGCGGGACGACCCGCCCCCTCGCTCCGAGAGCCTCCACCATGTTCAGCAAAGTCCTCATCGCCAACCGGGGCGCCATCGCCTGCCGGGTGATCCGCACGCTCAAGAAGCTCGGCATCGCCTCGGTGGCCGTGCATTCCGAAGCCGACGCCAACTCCCTGCACGTCAGCCTCGCCGACGAGGCGGTGTGCATCGGCCCGGCCCCCGCCGCCGAGAGCTACCTCAAGGCCGACACCATCCTCGCCGCGGCCCGTGCCAGCGGCGCCCAGGCGATCCACCCGGGCTACGGCTTCCTGTCCGAGAACCCCGACTTCGCCGACGCCTGCGAGGCCGCCGGCATCGCCTTCATCGGCCCGACCCGCGCCCAGATGCTGGCCTTCGGCCTCAAGCACACCGCCCGCGAGCTGGCCGAGCAGGCCGGCGTGCCGCTGCTGCCGGGCAGCGGCCTGCTGTCCGGCGTCGACGAGGCACGCCGCGAGGCCGCCCGCATCGGCTACCCGGTGATGCTCAAGAGCACCGCCGGCGGGGGCGGCATCGGCATGCGCCTGATCGGCGGCGAGGCCGAGCTGGACGAGGCCTACGCCTCGGTGGACCGGCTGGCCCGCGCCAACTTCAAGGAAGCCGGCATCTACCTGGAGAAGTACGTCACCGCCGCCCGCCACATCGAGGTGCAGGTCTTCGGCGATGGCTGCGGCCGCGTGCTGGCCCTGGGCGAGCGGGACTGCTCGGTGCAGCGCCGCAACCAGAAGGTCATCGAGGAAACCCCGGCGCCGGGCCTGTCCGCCGCCCAGCGCGCCGGGCTGGCCGCCACCGCGGTGCGCCTGATGGAGTCCATCGCCTACCGCTCGGCCGGCACCGTCGAGTTCGTGATGGACGCCGACAGCGGCGCCTTCTACTTTCTGGAGGTGAACACCCGCCTGCAGGTGGAACACGGCGTCACCGAGGAAGTGACCGGCACCGACCTGGTGGAATGGATGGTGCTGCTCGCCTCCGGCGACCTGGCGCTGCCCGCCGCCGCACCGCGGCCGCAGGGCGCGTCCATCCAGGTGCGCCTGTACGCCGAGGACCCGGCCAAGAACTTCCAGCCGTCGTCAGGCCTGCTCACCGAAGTGCGCTTTCCGCCCGGCGTACGCGTCGAAACCGCCGTCGCCACCGGCTCGGAAGTGCCGCCCTATTACGACCCGATGGTCGCCAAGATCATCGTCCATGCGGACAGCCGGGAAGCCGCCACCGACAAGCTGATCGCCGCGCTGGACGCCACCCGCGTGTACGGCATCGAGACCAACCGCGCCTACCTGCGCCAGATCCTCGACGGCGAGGTGTTCCGCGCCGGCCGCCAGACAACCCGCTACCTCAATACCTTCGACTACCGCCCGGCCACCTTCGACGTGCTGGAGCCCGGCGTGCAGACCTCGGTGCAGGACTGGCCCGGCCGCGTCGGCTACTGGGACGTGGGCGTGCCGCCGTCCGGCCCGATGGACGACCTCGCCCTGCGCGCCGCCAATCGCCTGGTCGGGAACCCGGAAGGCGCCGCCGGCCTGGAATGCACGATGAGCGGCCCGACCCTGCGCTTCAACTGCGACACGGTGATCGCCCTCACCGGCGCGCCCACCGCCGCCACGCTGGACGGCGTGCCGCTGGCCTGGTGGCAGGCCCACGCTGTGAAGGCCGGCGCCACGCTGAAGGTCGGCGCCGTCACCGACGCCGGCTGCCGCAGCTACCTGGCGATCGCCGGCGGCATCGACGTGCCCGACTACCTGGGCAGCCGGTCCACCTTCACCCTCGGCCAGTTCGGCGGCCACGCCGGGCGCTGCCTGCGCCTCGGCGACGTGCTGGCGATCCAGCCCACCACCGCCCTGCCCGCGCCCGTCGAGCTGCAGCCACCCGTCTACGGCCACCACTGGGAAGTGGCGGTGCTGTACGGCCCCCACGGCGCACCGGACTTCTTCACCGATCCGGACATCGCCGGCTTCTTCGCCACCGACTGGGAAATCCACTACAACTCCAGCCGCACCGGCGTGCGCCTGATCGGGCCCAAGCCCGAGTGGGCGCGGACCGACGGCGGCGAGGCCGGCCTGCACCCGTCCAACATCCACGACAACGCCTACGCCATCGGCGCCATCGACTTCACCGGCGACATGCCGGTGATCCTCGGCCCGGACGGCCCCAGCCTGGGCGGCTTCGTGTGCCCGGCGGTGGTGATCCAGGCCGACCTGTGGAAACTCGGCCAGCTGCGCCCCGGCGACACGCTGCGCTTCGTGCCGGTCAGCGCCGCCACTGCGGCACGGCGCCTGGCCGCTGCCGACGCGGCACTGGCCCATGCCGACGGGCCCCTCGCGCTGCCGGTGATCGCCGAGCCGGACACCGTCACCACGCCGGTGCTGGCCGAGCTGCCGGCCGCTGGCGAGCGCCCCCGCGTGGTCTATCGCCAGGCCGGCGACGCCTACCTGCTGGTCGAATACGGCCCGCTGGTGCTCGACCTGGAGCTGCGTTTCCGCGTGCATGCGCTGATGGACTGGCTGAAGGCCCATCCCCAGCCGGGCATCATCGACCTGACCCCCGGCATCCGTTCCCTGCAGCTGCACTTCGACGCCCGCCGCACCGACCGCGCCGCGCTGCTCGCCGCGCTGCAGACCGCCGAGGACGCGCTGCCCGCCATCGACGACATGGAGGTGCCGAGCCGCACGGTGTACCTGCCGCTGTCCTGGGACGACCCGGCGACCAAGCTGGCCATCGACAAGTACATGCAGTCGGTGCGGAAGGACGCCCCGTGGTGCCCGTCCAACATCGAGTTCATCCGCCGCATCAACGGGCTGGATTCCATCGACGACGTGTATCGCACCGTCTTCGACGCCAGCTACCTGGTGCTGGGCCTCGGCGACGTGTACCTCGGTGCGCCGGTGGCCACGCCGATGGACCCGCGCCACCGCCTCGTCACCACCAAGTACAACCCGGCCCGCACCTGGACGCCGGAGAACGCGGTGGGCATCGGCGGCGCCTACATGTGCGTGTATGGCATGGAAGGCCCCGGCGGCTACCAGTTCGTCGGCCGCACGGTGCAGATGTGGAACCGCTGGAACCACGGCGCCCGCGGCACCGAGCAGTTCGACAAGCCCTGGCTGCTGCGCTTCTTCGACCAGGTGCGCTTCGTGCCGGTGGGCGAGGAAGAACTGCTGCAGCTGCGCAAGGACTTCGCCGCCGGCCGCGCCCGCCTGCGCATCGAGGACGGCGTGTTCCGCCTGGCCGACTACCGGCGCTTCCTGGCCGACAACGCCGCCCCCATCGGCGCCTTCAAGGCCCGCCAGCAGGCCGCCTTCGAGGCCGAGCGGGAACGCTGGAAGGCCGCCGGCCAGGCCGAGTACATCAGCGAGGCCGACATCGCCGCAGCGGCGGCCGATTCCGAGCTGGACCTGCCGGAAGGCGCCCAGTTGGTGGCCAGCTACGTGCCCGGCAACATCTGGAAGCTGCTCGTCGAAGCCGGCCAGCACGTGAAGGCCGGCGACCCGCTGGCGGTCGTCGAGTCCATGAAGATGGAATTCACTGTGACCGCCCCCGCCGACGGCGAGGTACTCCAGCTACTGTGCCGCGAAGCCAGCCCCGTCGCCGCCGGCCAGGATCTGCTGATCCTGCGCACCGCCACCCACTGATTCCGGAGAGATGACCATGCTGCCCACCAGCCTCGACCTCGCCACGCTGGCCGCCGCCTACCGCGCCGGCCTCAAGCCCAGCGCCCTGTTCGCCCACCTCCACGCCCGGGCCGCCGCCGACACCCACCACGCCTGGATCAGCCTGCTGCCGGAAGCCGAGCTGCTGGCCCGCGCCCACGCGCTGGACGCCCAGGACCCGGCCAGCCTGCCGCTGTACGGCGTGCCCTTCGCGGTGAAGGACAACATCGACCTGGCCGGCCTGCCGACGACTGCCGGCTGCCCGGACTTCGCCTACACCCCGCACGCCGACGCGGCAGTGGTGGCGCGCCTGATCGCCGCCGGCGCGATTCCCCTCGGCAAGACCAACCTGGACCAGTTCGCCACCGGCCTCAACGGCACCCGCAGCCCCTACGGCGCCTGCCGCAACGCCTTCCAGCCGGACTACATCTCCGGCGGCTCCAGCTCCGGCTCGGCGGTCGCCGTGGCGGTCGGCCAGGTGAGCTTTGCGCTGGGCACCGACACCGCCGGCTCCGGCCGCGTGCCGGCCGCCTTCAACAACCTGGTCGGCCTCAAGCCGAGCTGCGGCCTGCTGTCGTCCACCGGCGTCGTGCCGGCCTGCCGCAGCCTCGACACCGTCTCGATCTTCACCCTCACCGCCGCCGACGCCGCCACGCTGTTCGGCATCGCCCGCGGCTTCGACGCAGCCGACGCCTACAGCCGCCCCGCAGAAGGCCACGGCCGGCGCTTCCCGGCCGGCCAGCCCTTCCGCTTCGGCGTGCCGCGCCCAGACCAGCTGGCCTTCTTCGGCGACGCCCACAACGCCGGCCTGTTCGCCGCCGCTGCGGCCCGCCTGCAAGGCCTCGGCGGCACGCCGGTGGAACTGGACTTCGCGCCCTTCCTGGAAACCGCCCGCCTGCTCTACGGCGGCCCGTGGGTCGCCGAGCGCTACCACGCGATCCAGGACTTCATCGAGCGCCAGCCGGAATCCGTCTTCCCGGTGACGCGGGCGATCACCCTCAGCGGCGCCAAGCCCAGTGCGGTGGACGCCTTCGACGCCCAGTACCGGCTGCGCGCCCTCAAGCGCCGCTGCGACGCCGCCTGGCAAGAGGTGGACCTGATCCTCACCCCCACCGCCGGCTACCACCCGACCATCGCCGCCGTGGAGAACGAGCCGATCCGCATCAACACGGAGCTCGGCCACTACACCAACTTCATGAACCTGCTGGACTACGCCGCCGTGGCCGTGCCCGCCGCCTTCCGGCCCGACGGCCTGCCCTTCGGCGTGACCCTCTTCGCCCCCGCCCACCAGGATCTGCCGCTGCTCGAACTGGCCGCCCGCTGGCAGGCCGACACCGGCCTGCCCCTCGGCGCCACCGGCCAGCCGCTGCCGGAACAAGTCTTCCCCACCACACCCGGCGCCGACGGCATGGTGCAGGTCGCCGTCTGCGGCGCCCACCTGGCGGGCCTGCCCCTCAACGGCCAGCTCACCCAGCGCGGCGGCCGCCTGCTGCGCAGCGTGCGCTCCGCACCGGAATACCGCTTCTACGCGCTGGCCGGCGGCCCGCCCCAGCGCCCCGGCATGGTCCGCGTGACGGAAGGCGGCGCCCGCATCGAGATGGAGATCTGGGAACTCCCCGCCCGCCACTTCGGCAGTTTCGTCGCCGCCATCCCCGCCCCGCTGGGCATCGGCAAGGTGAAACTGGAAGACGGCAGCCAGGTCTGCGGCTTCATCTGCGAAAGCGGCGGCCTGGCGGGGGCGGAGGACATCACCGAGTACGGCGGGTGGAGGGCGTGGTTGGGGCGCAGGCCTTAATCGATGCCATAGCGCCTCAGCCGGTTGGCGATGGCGGAGTGAGAGGTACCAAGGCGCTTGGCCAAGCGGCGGCTCGACGGAAACTCGCGGTACAGGCGCTGCAGCAGGCTCTTCTCGAAATCGGCAACGGCCTGTTCCAGGCTCGCAACCTCTCGCTCATCGCCGGCCTGCGCAGGCGCGGCGACCTGGGCAAGCTCCAGGTCTTCCACGTTGATGACGTTGCGCTCCGTCATCGTCACCGCCCGGAAGATCACGTTCTGCAACTGGCGCACGTTGCCCACCCACGGGTTGGCCAACATGGCGGCGCATGCGCCCTGGGACAGGCGCATCGGTGGGCGCGACGCCTGGGTGCAGGCGCGACCGAGGAAGGCGTGGGCGATCGGCAGGATATCGCCGGGGCGCTCGCGCAGCGGCGGAACGTGCAGGTGGAGCACGTTCAAGCGGAACAGCAGATCCTGGCGGAAATGGCCGCTGCTCACCATGTCCTCGAGCTTGCGATGGGTGGCGCTGATGATGCGTACGTTCATCCTCACCTCACGATCGCCGCCGACCCGCCTGAAGCTGCCGTCGTTGAGGAAACGCAGCAGCTTGGCCTGCAGATACGGTGACATCTCCCCGATTTCGTCGAGGAACACCGTGCCGCCATGCGCCAGCTCGAGCAGGCCGGGCTTGCCGCCGCGCAGGCCGCCGGTGAAGGCGCCCGCGGCGTAACCGAAGAGTTCGCTTTCGGCCAGGCTTTCCGGCAGGGCCGCACAGTTGAGGGCAAAGAAAGGCTGGCCGCTGCGGCTGCTGCCGGCGTGGCAGGCGTGAGCCAGCAGCTCCTTGCCGGTGCCGGTTTCACCGGTGATCAGCAGCGGCGCATCCACCGTGGCCATGCGGGCGGCGCGCTGCTTGAGCTGCTCCATGGCGGGCGAGCTGCCGAGGACGGCCTCGAAACCACCGGCATCGTAGTTCTGCAGGGCGCTCATGCGCTCGCCCATGCGGCTCGGGGCGTGCAGGGTCATCACCGCACCGGCGACGCGGCCGCCCGCCTCGTGCAGCGGCATCGTTTCCAGCATGTAGGGCTCGCCGTTCATGACGACCTCACACACTGGCAGGTGGTAGCCCCCGTTGACCAGCTCGCGCAGCAGTTCGGGGTTGCCGATCAATTCCTGCATGGAGGTGCCGATCAGGCGTGTCTCGTCCAGGCTGCAGGCGCCGATTGCCGCCCCGTTGGCGACCACGATGCAGCCCGCTTCATCGACCGCGAAGATCGGATCGGGCTGGGAGGCGAGCAGGGCGTCGAGGTAGAGGCGCCGCTGGGCGCCCGGCAGCATCTGCACGGGCTCCACGCTGCGTACCCCTGCCACCCCCATCAACTGGGCGCGCAATTCGTCGAGGCAGGCCTGATCGACGGCGGGGGCCTCGATGAAGATATGCGGCGGATCCACCTCCACCGCCGTCACGTTGAAGCTGCGCCGGGCCAGCTCTGCCAGCACTTCCTGGGCGATCCCGACCCGGTCGGAAAAGAACACATCAATGCGCATGACGGAGCCCGTAATGAATTCGATACAGCGTATCGATAATGATACGGGCCATTCAAGTCACTGAGTAATAAGGGTAATCAGCAGCAAAACCAGCCCGCGCCGCGCAATCCGTAACGATATCGATACGAAAATATTTGAGAAACAACCGAGAAATTACACAACCAGTTGTTTTTAATAGATTTTCCTTGATGGCACGGTAATCGCTAAATGCCACTCATCCGAATGGCAACCCGTTTCATCAAGGAGAACTTCCATGCATGTCCTCGTCCTCGGCAGTGGCGTCATTGGGACCACCATCGCCTACTACCTGGCCAAGGCCGGGCACCAGGTCACAGTGGTGGACCGCCAGCCCGGACCGGCGCTCGAGACCAGCTTTGCCAACGCCGGAGAGGTTTCGCCCGGCTATTCCGCACCGTGGGCAGGGCCAGGCGTTCCGGTCAAGGCGATCAAGTGGATGCTGATGCACCACAGCCCGCTGGTCATCAAGCCCATGCTCGACCCCACCATGTGGCGCTGGACCATGGCCATGCTGCGCAACTGCACGGAGGCGGCCTACCAGGTCAACAAGAGCCGGATGGTGCGCATCGCCGAGTACAGCCGCGACTGCCTGAAACAGCTGCGCGCCGATACCGGCATTGCCTACGACGAGCGCACCCAGGGCACGCTGCAGCTGTTCCGCACCCAGAAGCAGTTCGACGGCATCGGCAAGGACGTGGAGATCCTGCGCCAGTCCGGCGTGCCCTTCCAGGTGCTCGACCGGGACGGCTACCTGGCCTACGAGCCCGCCCTGTCCCAGGTCAAACACAAGTTCGTCGGCGCCCTGCGCCTGCCGGGGGACGAGACCGGCGACTGCTACAAGTTCACCCGCAACCTGGCCGGCATGGCCGAGTCGCTGGGGGTGACGTTCCGCTTCGGAACCACCATCACCGACATCGAACAGGATGGGCAGCGCATCACCGGCATCCACACCAGCGCCGGTACGCTGGCGGCCGACCAGTATGTGCTCGCCCTCGGCAGCTACTCGACCCGGCTCCTCAAGCAGGTGGGCATCGACGTTCCGGTCTATCCGGTGAAGGGCTTCTCCATCACCGTGCCCATCACCGACCAGGCCATGGCGCCGGAGTCCACCATCATGGACGAGACCCACAAGGTTGCCGTCACCCGCCTGGGCGACCGGATCCGGGTCGGCGGCACCGCGCAGCTGTCGGGCTTTGATCTGGGCCTCGAAGCGGGACGACGCAAGACCCTGGAGTTCGTGGTGTCCGACCTCTTTCCCCACGGGGGCGACCTCTCCCGGGCCGAGTTCTGGACCGGCCTGCGTCCGATGACGCCGGACGGCACGCCCATCATCGGCAAGACCCGCCTCGACAACCTGACCCTCAGCACCGGCCACGGCACGCTGGGCTGGACGATGGCCGCCGGCACCGGCCGCGTGGTGGCGGACATGCTCAGCGGCCGCAAACCCGAGATCCCCGTGGCCGACCTCAGCGTCGCGCGCTACGCCTGACCTCACCCTGCACGACCCCACACCAATCCATAACCGAGGAGACACCACCATGCACGTCATCGCCACATCCGGAGCCCCCCAGGCCATCGGTCCCTACGCCCAGGCCATCGTTGTCGACGGCTGGCTGTTCAGTTCGGGGCAGATCCCGCTGACCGCCGCCGGCGAGCTGCTCGCCACCGATATCGAAGCCCAGACCGAACAGGTGTTCGACAACCTCAGCGCCGTGCTGGAGGCGGCCGGCGCGTCCCTCGCCCAGGTCGTCAAATGCACCGTCTTCGTCAAGGACCTGAATGACTTCGCGCGCCTCAACGCCGTCTATGAGCGCCGCTTCGGCGCCCACAAGCCGGCCCGTTCAACGGTCGAAGTGGCCCGCCTGCCCCGCGACGTCCAGGTCGAGATCGAAGCCATCGCCCGCCTGGGCTGACGGCGCGTCCCATCGTCTGATCCGGCGGGGCCGGACTGAAAGGAATTTGTCATGACAGATGTCAAAACACTGCTTGCCGAGGAAGGGCGTCACGAGGCAAGGGATCTCCACCGTGGCCTGAAGGACCGGCACATCCAGATGATCGCCCTCGGCGGCGCCATCGGCGTCGGCCTGTTCCTGGGCGCCGGCCGGGCCATTGCCGTTGCCGGGCCGGGGCTGCTGCTGAGCTATGCCCTCGGCGGCCTGATCATCTTTTTCATCATGCGCGCCCTCGGCGAGCTCCTGCTCTACCGCCCGGTGGCCGGCTCCTTCGCCACCTACGCCGAAGAGTTCATCGGGCCCTTCGCCGGCTTCGCCACCGGCTGGTCCTACTGGTTCACCTGGGTGACCATCGGCATGGCCGAGATCACGGCCGTCGCCGTGTATATCCATTACTGGTTTCCCGAGGTCCCCCAGTGGATACCGGCGCTGGTCACCCTCGCCGTGCTGTACACGGTCAATCGCATCTCGGTGGCGCTGTTCGGCGAGCTGGAGTTCTGGTTCGCGCTGATCAAGGTCGTCACCATCGTCGCGATGATCCTGATCGGCCTGGCCATCATCTGTTTCGACCTGACGCCCCTCGGACCTACGGCCAGCTTCTCCAACCTGTGGAGCCACCAGGGCTTCATGCCCTTCGGCATCCTGGGCGTCGTGATGACGCTGCAGATCGTCATGTTCGCCTACCAGGGGGTCGAACTGATCGGCGTCACCGCCGGCGAGGCGCAGAACCCGGAGAAGGTCCTGCCGAGCGCCACCAACAGCATCATCTGGCGCATCCTGGCCTTCTACCTCGGCGCCCTCGTGGTCATGATGGCCCTCGTGCCCTGGAGCGAGCTCAAGCCCGGCGTCAGCCCCTTCGTCTTCGTCTTCGAGCGCATCGGCATTCCCGGCGCGGCCGGGCTGATCAACTTCGTCGTCATCACCGCGGCGGCATCGTCCTGCAACAGCGGCATCTTCAGTACCGGCCGCATGCTCTACACCCTGGCCCAGTTCCGCCAGGCGCCGCGAGCCTTTGGCAAGGTAGACCGGCACCACCTGCCGGCCAACGCCATCACCTTCTCGGCGGCCCTGATGAGTATCGGCGTGGTGCTCAACTACATCGTGCCGGAGGAAGTCTTCGTCTGGGTGACCAGCATCTCCCTCATCGGCGCGTTGTGGACCTGGTCGGTCATCGTCATCGCCCACCTCGGCTACCGCAAGGCCGTGGCCGCCGGGCAAGCCAAGGCGGTGGCCTTCCGCATGCCGGGTGCCCCCTACATGAACTGGATCGTGGTCGCCTTCATGGTCGCCGTCGGCGCCCTCCTCGCCCTCGATCCCAGCACGCGGGTCGCCCTCTACGTAGCCCCCGCCTGGTTCGCCCTGCTCAGCATCGGCTATCGGCTGAGCAAGGCCGGAAAGCTGCAGCTCGCGGTGACCAACGCCTGATTCCACCCGGACCCGCCCTCACCCCCTCGGCGGGTCCGCTCGACACCGCCCACTCACGCCTCATCTCGAAGGACCCCGGCATGACCGACCAGCACCCCATCAGGGCAGGCGCCCTGCTCAGCATCGACCTCGACGCCCTCTGCGACAACTGGCGGAGCCTCAAAGCCAGGCTGGCCAGTGCGGAATGCGCCGCCGTGGTCAAGGCCGACGCCTATGGCCTGGGCGCCGAGCGGGTTGCCCCGGCGCTGTATCGCGCCGGCTGCCGCAACTTCTTCGTCGCCCACCTCAACGAAGGCATTGCGCTCCGCCCCGCCTTGCCCGCCGATGCGTCCATTTATGTCCTGCACGGGCCCCACCCTGGCGACGAGCGCGAGTTCGTCCACCACCGGCTCGTTCCCGTCCTCAACAGCCTGCCGCAACTCGGCGCCTGGCAAGCCCTCGCCCGCGACCTGGATACCGTCCTGCCGGCCATTCTCCAGGTGGATACCGGCATGGCCCGCCTCGGCCTCGCCCCCGACGAATTCGAACGCGTGGCGAGCAGCCCGGCCTTGCTGCTGGGGCTCTCGCTGAAGTTCATCATCAGCCACCTGGCCAGTGCCGAAGAGCAGGACAACCCGGCCAATCCCCTGCAGCTCGCGCGCTTTCGCCAAGCCATGGCGCGCTTGCCCGGCCTCCCCGGCAGCCTCGCCAACTCCTCCGGGATCTTTCTCGGCGACGACTACCACTTCAACCTGGTCCGCCCGGGCGCCGCGCTCTATGGCGTTGCGCCGGTGGCCGGGCAGGCCAACCCGATGCGGCCCGTCATCCGCCTGCAGGGCAAGGTTCTGCAGACGCGCACCATCGCCGCCGGCACAGCGGTCGGCTATTCCCACACCTGGACCTCACCACGCCCCTCGCGCATCGCCACCGTGGCGGTCGGCTATGCCGACGGCTATCTGCGCAGCCTCAGCAACCGCGGCACCGTCAGTTGCGATGGCATCCCGCTGCCCCTCATCGGCAACATCTCCATGGACACCCTCATTGTCGACATCACCGACCTACCGGAAGGACGCATCGCGGAAGGCGAACTGCTCGACCTCGCCGACCCGCTGAATGGCGTGGACGCCATCGCCGCCCGGGCCGGCACCATCGGCTACGAGATCCTGACCAGCCTGGGACGCCGCTATGCACGCCGCTACACCGGAGGTGGCGGGGAAGACGTTTGAGGCGTCGAGTTGAACCATTGCGGTCCGGACTTGAACTTGAGATCCGTAAACTTGAACTCGAGATGCACAGACTTGAACTGTCGATGCCGTGACTTGAACCCGTGAGCCGTGGATTTAAACCGTCGGGGCTCGGACTTGAACTTTCGATGTCCGGATTTAAACAAGTTCAAGTCCGGGTTGAACTTGTTCAACGAAAAGATGAACTCGCGGAACTCAGTGCCGCAGGAGTTCAAATCGGAGCTTCAAGGGTTCAAATGCGAGGGATGACAGTCGGGCTCGGGAGGACTGCGGCCTCATCGTGGGGCTGGGCCTGTTCCTCGCAAGGCAGCCCCACGGGGCGGGGCATTGATGAAGTTCAGAGATCGCGCCTGCCGGCTTGGCGCGGCACGGACTCTTCTGGGCGATGAGTGACGAGTGTAGAAAGTTGAGGCGGCGGGTCGTCGTCGGCCTTTGCAGACATAGAACCGGTGCCGCATCAGCGGCTGGTATCTGCTGGTCAGCAGTCATTGGAGTCGGCTCAGCGATGACGGTCTGCTTTCTTTGGCGCCGTATGGCGGCACTCGACCCAATATTGCCGTTGAGCTTTGAGGAAAGCTGTCCCTCTCGACTGCAGTGTTAGGCTCTTGAAAGCTCAATTCTTTTCCAGCTTGATGGATGTGCCAAGAGATGATGCCTTGAAGTTGGTTGCCACATTGCTGCCTTTGAATTGGAGTACTAGCTGGGCAGAACCGTTCCAGCGGGGGACGATCGCGTTCCCTTCTTCTGGCAATTGCAACACTTGCTCTGACTGCCCGCCGCGAGCTACCCAGACTTCGATTGCTGGAGACTCTCCGCCAAAGTGGGGGCCATACACAACTTCGCGTACTTCGGCCGTGTACGTGCCGTGGGGAGAGGTTGTACGCGAAAGTACGGTCACCTCCGGAGCGCGAGAGCACGCGGCCAGAACTGTTGCCGCAGTGAAAATGAGGAGTCGAAAAGCGAAGACTTCCATTCCAGCCTAACCTAGGTAAGGGGCACTGCGCGGAGCTCTATCGCGCAGCGTCCAGCGACCGAAGGGAGCTGGCCTTGACCGCATTGTTAGGCAATGTGCGCCCGCTAACTAAAGAATTGCACAAGATCATAGTTGGCGATTGATTTAGCAAGACCAATAGGAGAGACGCCGTAATTGTTTTCCTTATTTCGGTCAGCACCAGCCTCCAGCAGTAGCTCAATTAGCTCTCCACCACCGTTCGAGTTGAAAACAGCTATTGAGAGTGGTGTATTGCCATTAGCGTCGGTCAAGTCAACTTTCGCTCCGGCTTGAAGCAATGCGTCGCTGACGGAAAGACTATTTGACTGGGTAGAAAAATGCAGAGGACTAAATCCATTGTCATCCATGGCATTAGGGTCTGCACCAGCGAGCAATAGTGCATTCACTTTAGCCAGGTCAGCATCCAGAGCAGCATAGTGAAGTTCCGTTCGCCCCATGCGATCCACACCCGGGCGTTCGTTCTTCTTCGGAGTTTTGCGTATCATTGTTTGCCTAACTTGGTTTTAGGCCGCGCTTTAACTGAAGGCACCATACCAGCAACTACCAGAGCACGGCGCGAGAAATGCACCAAATGCGGCAAGAAGAACAAGTAGCGAAAATAACCAAAAAACTCCAACAAGAGTAACCGTGCTGAGCCTTAGCCACATCCGTTGAATTTTTCGTTTTGCAAGCAATGCGAGGCCGAACAAAACGAGGCTTGGCAAGACAACCAAAAACAAAACCTGCCAAGGTGTAGCGCACGGGTGCGTTCCAGCTGGACATGGCTGAAATGCAAATAGCTCGGTGGAGAATGACATAAAAAAATCGCAGAGGCCACGATGCGATTCATGTAAAGAGCAATCGAGGCCTGTGAAAGCGGCCTCTCAACGACGAAAGTGACCCAGTGCTTTTGTTGTATTTCAGTATTGACGCTATACATTTTCAGCCTTAATTTCTGACTGATAGGCGTACTCTTCTCCTCCATTGACCTCAAGCCGATATAATGGCTCGCTATGAAAGTCATAAAGCCCGGCTACTTTTCCGATAGCTCCGGACTTCCGACCATTGACAATCAATACGGATTGGTTTGGCTTGAAAGCCACACCGTCAATTATTTCGCCGCGTGAAAATTTTTGTTGCAACGTTTCCGAGGTATTGTCCTCCGTGTCAAGGACATAAGCCGCATGCGCCAAATTTTGAGGTATTTGCCCTCGCTGCCGTAGCAAATGGAGGAGATGTATAGCCGAAGGCCCCCAGCTTTCAATGAGTGAAGAAGCACCTTCATCAATACCACCGCCTATTGCGTACATTTGACAGGCAAGAAGAAGAGCCGCTTCCCTGAGCCTGTTTGTCTGCGATAGATTTAGTGCATTTGCGACCCCCATGAGTATGCTTGCGACGATTCCAAGCATTATTCCGAATACAACGCGAAAAATGTTCATTTGAGTTCCGCGAAAACTTTGTGCCTAACGACTACAAAAGGACTTCCCCCACCCACCTGGTGGGCTTGCCACCCGGCATCGAAGTGCCAAGATTGAGTTGCTGAAGCTAAATCTGAACGGCGAGGAGGGAAGTCAAAATGGATACTACGACGGTTGGTGTGGATCTGGCAAAGAACGTCTGCGTGGCAGATTGCACCGGTCGGATCGTGGAGCGGCGGGAGTTCGACACTACCTTGTCACCGGTCCTGCGTGGATTGATCCAGAGCGTGCGCGACCAACTTGATGCGCTGGATGCCCGGATCGGCGAGTGCGACCGGCAGAAAGCCTGGCTAACCTGATGGCGGATCAAAGAGGGAAACGGCTGATCCCTGTTTCCCTATCCCGCCGATGAACGATTGAGGCCTGCTGGTGCGGTTAGTCGCATGGCCCCGGGGGCGAGACCCGATCAAGGCCGATTAGAGAGAGGCAGTCTGTCTGTCCGATCCGTCGCGTGTGTGCAGAGGTCAGGAAACAAAAGCAGGTAGGCAGGAAAGGAAAACCGGCCTGGCGGCCGGTCATTGGAAAATGGTGCTTGACGGGGAAGTTCTTAGAAAGGGTTAGGCGTCATTGCGAACCCGCATGAGCGCAAAGCCAAGTAGATTTAGACCGAGCCATTGGTCTGGGTTATGGACCCTCTCATCGTCTTGCGCGAGGCCAATACCCCAGATTTGGTCGATGGGGCTTGCCTCGACAAGAATGCGGGAGCCGGTTTGCGTAAGGAACTGGCCAAGTTCTGGGTTCTGCGTGAACTTCGCTTGGTTCGCGCGGACAACGATTGGGAATCTGTGTTCTAGCCAGACTGCCTCGTCGAAGCCGCGGACTTGCCGGCCCAGCGCCTTTGCTGCTCCTGGATTTGAGGCTTGAAGGATCCGTGCTCCCGTCTTCTCATCCCCAAACAGCGCGGCCTTCCTCTCCATCATGAAGTGCTCGGCGGTTGGATAGTGCTTGCCATCGACATCGAACGGAGCGACATACCACTGGCTAAAGCACCATGGTCCGACGCCGGTTCTTCTTGCTTGATGGCCCCAGAAGAACAAGTACTTCAACTTCTCGCCACTGTTGTGGCGAGAGCGGAGTTCTTCGAGCGGGTCCGCCTCGTGCGCAGGCTTGGTCATGACGCCTAACGTGGGTAACCGGCCTGCGCGGCTTTTCGCGCAGGTCCGGTTGACTACCGGGTTGGGCGTCAGAGCCAAATACAGAGAGCCCTTTGCCATTACCTACCGTCCTCGGCCGCCCGCCTACGCCAAAGAAATGCGGACCCGATAACGAGGCCCGCTGGCATGTGCAAGGCGTACAAAGCGTTGCGGAAGAGCGATGCGTCAAACGGGAATTGCCCAAAAAGCAATGCCACAACGGCAAAAGCAATAAGAAGAGCGATTGGAACCCTTGATCTCGGTGGCGACCAGTAAGCCGCGGCGACGCCAGCTACTACCGAGGCACAGAGGCTGATGCCTTGCACAAAGAGCCACTCTCCGCTGTTGGGCGAATACGGCCCAGGAGGCGGACGATAGGGCTCGGAATAAATAGCTGCCCAAACGAAAGGCCGCAGAGCCCAATACACGGCGCTCAGAATGACAATGAACAATGGGTGCGCCACGACTCCGGCTAGCACCGCCCGCCAGACTGATTGGACTTTCGGAGGTTGCCTAAGGAAAAGAAATTTCATGACGCCCAACGTTTGAGTCGAGGGGCGCGAAGCCGGCTTGCCGGCGTAGCGTCCCTCTCGAACGACTACAAAAGGACTTCCCCCACCCACCTGGTGGGCTTGCCACCCGGCATCCAAGTGCCAAGATCGAATTGCTGAAGCTCAATCTGAACGGTGAGGAGGGAAGTCAAAATGGATACTACGATGGTTGGTGTGGATCTGGCAAAGAACGTCTTCGTGGCCTGTGTTGCGGATTGCGCCGGTCGGATCGTGGAGCGGCGGGAATTCAACCGGGCGGGTTTTCTGACCTGGCTCGGCACCTTGCCCACGGGCACGATGATCGGCATGGAAGCGTGTGGCAGCGCCCACCACTGGTGGCCGCACAGCATAGCGTCTGGGCCTGGCACAGTCTGCGCGTGGGGTGGGTGGAGGAACGATCTGCCCGGCGTCGGGCTCATCACCGCCGACGCAGTGAGCGCCGGCGTGGGTGACGCATCGATATTCCGCAATGGCCGCCAGTTTACCGCGTGGCTCGGCCTCACGCCCAGCCAGTCGGGCAGCGGGGGCAAGACGAAGCTTGGACGCATCACCCGGCGAGGCGACGACTACTTGCGCACCCTGCTCGTGCAAGGCGCGCGCAGCGTCTTGGCTACGACGCTCCGGAAACAACGGCGTGAATCCCCTGAAAAACTGACTCGTCTGCAGCAGTGGATCGTCGTACTCAACGGACGGATCGGCTATCACAAGACCTTGGTCGCCATCGCCAACAAACATGCCCGGCAACTGTGGGCAGTGCTGGCGAAGGGCGAATCCTACAACCCACAGGCCTGACAACGGGCCTGAGCGCAACCGAGCAATGGCAGCTGCACATCAACGATAGACGAACAGGTCAGACCGACCAGCAGAGAGCCTGGCTAACCTGATGGCGGATCAAAGAGGGAAACGGCTGATCCCTGTTTCCCTGATCCCGCCGATGAACGATTGAGGCCTGCTGGTGCGGTTAGTCGCATGGCCCCGGGCGAGACCCGATCAAGGCCGATTAGAGAGAGGCAGTCTGTCTGTCCGATCCGTCGCGTGTGTGCAGAGGTTAGGAAACAAAAGCAGGTAGGCAGGAAAGGAAAACCGGCCTGGCGGCCGGTCATTGGAAAATGGTGCTTGACGGGGAAGTCCTTAGAAAGGGTTAGGCCGCTGCGAACTGCTGCTTGAGGCGTTCATAGCTTCCAACCTCAAAGACTTGGCCATCCTCTGGGATCCCGGCGCGAAGTGTCTGTCGGGTGAATGGTGCGGCGATCACCTCAGGCTCTAGTACTTGCCCTCCGCATGCAACATGGATGGCGTAGCCGGCGGCTTTGTGGCGCAGGACCTCAAAGTTGCTGCAGGGAAATGCACGAGGTTGGTTGAGTTCGGGATCGTCCTCAATCGGCTCGTAGTCGTACAAGTACTGGCCGTTGAGGTAGAGAACTCGACCGTCACTAAGTTCGGTGAAGTAGTGCGGGCCCTCGTCCTCGAACTCGTTGACACAAAAGGCGCGGCGGGCCTCAAAGGGCTGGCGTAGAAGAAGACCCTTCGCATCCAGCTCAGCGAGTTGTTCCTCTAGTGACTTGCGCCGAAGGCTCGGACGAAAGCCAGCTCGATTGAACAGAAAAAGCGAGGCGAGCAAGGCCAGAAGGAGCACTCCGCCCGGGGCCAGCTTGGCCCACCACGGCATTGGACCGGTGGGGTAGTAGGAGTTGACCAATCCCACGGTTCCGAGCATGGCTCCGAAAACGAAGATTGCTGCGAGCAGAGCACGCATTCAGCGGCCTAACGTTGATCTATGGACTCCCCCGATTCTGCACGATGAATGTGCTGTTGGTTTGATGGACAAGCCTGCAGGAATCTATCCGGCCTACTATGGCACCCGTCGGCGCCGGCCCCGATGACATACGCACCACGGAAGCCTCATTAGTTAAACGGCCTTACGCGGCTTTATGCGCAAGGTCCGTGTTGACCGCAGGGTTAGCCGCCATTCTTCGCTAGACCTTCTGCAAGTAGCCTGGGCACGCCAAAGCCCCACGTAGGCAAAGACAGCGACTCAGCTGTAGCCGGAGCCTCGGCGAACTGAAGGTGGGCTTCGCCGAGGACTAGCCCGCCGGATTCGGTGATTGCCTTTAGATGAGCAAATGCAAACTCGACCAGCGGGCGGTTCTCGATGTCAGTTGCGGATGGCGCATGCGTACCGACCCAGCGAACTACGCCAGCGATGAACATGCGTTGGCTGGCCTTGCCTGCTCTTGAGTGCATTCCTACCACGCAACCGGCGCCAAATTGTCCGGATGCCAAGGGGATGGCCCAGAATTGACCGCGTCTGAGTAGCCGGGTGGACTTTGGAGCAAAGGGATACTGAGTCGCAGACTTTGACATATGGCGGCTAACGTTTGAATTCAGCGGACGCCGTTAGGCGTCCGCTGGAATGAATGGTTATGCCTCAGTATCGTAGACGCCTTCCTCGATTTGAGGATCCTCACTCGCAAAGACGTTCAGGCAGCGATTTCCGGTTACTACGAGCCATTCGCGACGGCGAACTTCAAGGCCCTGCCTCAGATCCTCCTCGGCACCCCAACCACCAGACGTAACGAGCAGAACATGATGACCGCGAACAAAACCTGGGGCTACCCAGTACTGCGCCAAGTCCGATTCATCGAGAAGGCGGAAGCCCTGGACAGATTGAAAAGTTACGCGAAGGCCACGGAACCGATCACCCTCGAGTGGCTCGCGAGCAACCGCTATTGAGAGGCTTTGGCCGTTGAAGCGCACGGAAGCAATGTCCGATTCGCTTGGGACGGCTAGCGCGGGGGCGATTGGGACGGTTCTAATAGGCATAACGTTCGCGCTCAGCGGGCGGCGTAGCCGTCCGCTGCAGCAACTGGTTGGGCCTCACCGCTTGGACAAGAACAACCACCTGCATAGTCCTACGGAGCCTTGACGCTCTTACGCCTCATGCGTTTCCGCGCCGCGTTATCCGCCTTGAGGATTTGCACGCATTCATCTGATGTCGGGACCTGTCGATCCGTTTCGATCGTGTGCCAACCGCCGCAGTTCGGGTCGGGACAGCCGCACACCGTGAACCGCACCGGGTGCTCCGTCAGACCTTCTCGCTTTTGGATCGCGTTCGTCCGCTCGCGGCTTTTGATGATGTCTACGATGGCGGCCCGGCCGAGAAATGGATTCGACATGTTTGTTCTCTATCGGATGAACGAGCGCTCCGAATGTGATGCCCAACGTTATAGGTAAGCAGACTGCAGCCACGGGTGGCACAGAACAAGCCAGGTTGGGTATTCGGCAGATCCGCCGGACCGGAGGTCAGGCTTCAACAGGTACATGATGACTGGATTGTGCCAGGACCCAGCCGCTGAGCCCATACGAACTTGAGAGCTCAACGCATTTGAGCTGTCTCTGGGTTAGATATTCGAATGCCTCTTCAAGCTCTATTTCGGCAGGCCGAACCGGATAGGGCTTTGAACGCCAGAATCTTGGCCAACCCCACTTACATTCGTTCTCAAAACGATTTGCCCAGTGCTCCAGGAACGGACGAAGAGGCACCTCGGCAAAAGAGTAGATAATGTTCCCGCCAAGGTCGTACTCCAAATAGTAGGATTCGATACCCGAAAAATACAGTTTGACTTTCTGGATGTCCGTGGCCGTTTCATACGGCCACTCCAGATTGAAGGCGAGCGTCTGGCGCTTACTCTCTACCGAATACCCGATGATGTGGAAATCGTGCCACGAACGCATAGTTTTCAGGCCCGATGTTTGAAGTAACCCTCCGCCGGGGCGTGAAGCGCGGAGGGAACCTTCAAGCGCAAGTTGGAGGCGGTGTTGACCGATAGGTTGATAGCATACCGCTTCGCCCGGATGGCTGCTATCCGGACGGGGCAGCGACCGGCCGCTCCTGGCCGAGTTCAGAAGTCGGCAGACGCCCATTAAGATTCCTCGATTTCCCGTGAGCTGACACCCAAAGCATGAGTGCTAGCGCACCCCATAGATGCTGCCCTCCCTCGGGTATTCGATGTAGTACTCGACCTTAAAGGTTGCGGTTTCAGATGGGGCCAGAGTCTTCTTCCAGGCGACCACCCCCTGTTGCTGCTCCCAAGCTTCCACGGTCGGTTTCGGATCAAACATTGCTTTCACTTTGATCTCGTCCGCCGTACTCACCGGGGACGACTCCAGAACCAGCACATCCACTGGTGTCTTATGGGCGCTACTGAGCGCAAATACATCGCCTGTACGACGCTCGTTGTGCTTTTCCAATATTCCCGTTGCCCCGGAGATGCTTTTCACCGGATTAACCGTCACCCGCAGCAGTTCGTCTCGACCAAAAGGAATTACAAAGCGCTCCGCTGCCTTGGGGTCCCAATGGCTCGATCCGACATAGCTGCCATCCCGGTAAAGTTGCATGTTGCCGGGCAACCAGACGCCTGGTGGCCGCTCGGCTTCGGCACTGACAAAGCCAGCGCGGTCGAACCGCGGCACCACCCGCACTTCCTGCCGAACCGGCAAGGTTTGCTTTGACAAGACGACGGAGGTTTCGCGTCCATCAGCCGCTAGAGTCACCCGCGCCGGCACTTCAAATTCGGTCGCAAAGGTGCTGTTGGTCTCGAAGGTCGGCGGGCTATAGCCTTCTTCCTGATCCCCCTCTTTTCGTCTTGCCGCCATCGGTGCAGGGGCCGCAACGGCGGCGGGAGCAGCCCGATATTCTGAAAACTTCTGCGGTGGCGAGTAGGACAGCAGCCAAGGCTGGGGTGCGATGCCTTGTGGCGAGAGTTCGGGCTGGGCCGTCGATAGAGAGAGTTTGACGTTGCGCCAGTCCTCACCTGTCTTTTGAGAAATGGTTGCCAAGCGTTCCAGTTCAACCTTAGATGATGCGGAATCCAGCCCCGCACGATATGCGGGCTTCCATCCAGCGTTATTGACCTGGTAGGAGATCTTCAGGGTGCCTGGTCGATCCGCCACTAGGTTGACCGTGACCACCCGAGTGTCCTTGGCGCCTGTACGAAGCCGCGCCAAGTCCCGTTGCAGTGCATCGATCCTTTTGGTGAGTTCGCGCTTTTGCACTGCGATGCGCTGCATCTTGGCAAACGCCTCCTGAGCGCCCCGTCCCAAGGTATCGATGATGGCGCCCAGTGTCTTGCCGTCGATGATTGTGGTCGGGTGATCGCTCGCCGTTCCGTTGCTGCCGAATCGCTCCAGGTAACCCGTCACGATTTCCGCCGATTTGGCTTCAGCATCGAGGATAGCCACCTGATCCTGGAGCATCTGTATCTTGCCTTCCAGGTCCGCCTCGGCCGGATTGGCTGCTTGGAGCGTCGCGGTCTCCTGCACGACGATCTCACCGATTTGAATACCAGATCCGGCTTCCACCCTCAGCGTCTGACGGTCCAGTTGTGCGGACAGGCCGGCGACTACAAGCTGTGTCATGCCCGGTGCAACCTGCGCTGTGCGCACTACCGTTGCGCTGCCAGGGTAAAGGGCTACAGCCGTGATCGGGGCTGCGAGTTCGGCCCCGAGGCAAGCCACCGGTGCAGCGAGCGCAGAGACGACGGCACCCGTCTTCATCCACGCCCACGTAAATTGTCCCATGGCAAAATCCCTCGAATTGTCTGAATGTTTATCGGACGATAGCTGCAGTGCATGCGCGCATCTTGCTGCAATTCAAATTGCATGGCAATTATGGGGCGCTGGCCCGTCTAGAGGAACGGCCTCGAGAGTCGCCCCCCTGATCTACAAGCGCACAAAGAAGCGGCGGGCAGTTCAGTTGCTACTTGGAGCAGCGTTGGGCAGAGCCCTATCTCATTGCGAACCAGAGAAACCCTGCAAAATCGACGTTTACTTCAACCTTAGGAAATCCTATGGCTTATCTCAACAGTGAAAGCCCGGCAACTGCTCTGGAATCCATCGCAGAAATTTACGATGCTGACCCAAATGCAATTCAGCGGTTTTTCTGCAATTTTGATATTTGGAGTTGCGTGGCTTTGCCAACACTTGCTTCGATGGTGGCAGGGCCACAGTGCCTAGCGAAAAAATTGTCTATGTGGAGAAAATAATTCCTAATTCGGCGTTTTACGCGAACGCGAGTGCTGCAAATTAGTTGCCGAACGTCCGCTATGCCAACGGGCCTATGAAGTTCGCGTTTGTCGGAAGAAAAAGCTGCCATTCGTGGCTGTGGTGGCCATTTTCGCTGACGTGGAGTGAGTCGATCCCAATACAGGAACTGTCTTTGCGCCGGTTCGGTCAGGACGACTAAATCACCCGGTTAGCTTCACGGAGTCCAGCTACCTAGTTGATTTGCGTTGGTACCGGACGAGAATAAGCGATTAGACTCCTGACTGTTATCCCAAGAATCAACAAAAATGGACAAGGAACCAGCCGTCAGCCTCACCCACGAAGATCAATTGGAGGTTGACGCTATTTGCGTGACTGCTCTGTTTGAGCGTGCTCGCAAGGCGACGATGTTGTCGCCGATAGGCACAGGATTCATCTTCTGGCTGGTACACGAGATCGTGGCGGCGAAGCTCGTGCTGGCCTGGATCATCATCAATACCTTGCCAGATACCATTACCTTCGTTCTGACTTCGCGTCTGATAAAGCGCCCACTCCCCAACCAGCAGATAAGCTATTGGCACAACTTGCAGATCGCCCTTCGCTCCTTGCAGGGATTGTG
This sequence comes from Zoogloea sp. GDB6, assembly GCF_056724105.1. NCBI lineage: Bacteria > Pseudomonadati > Pseudomonadota > Betaproteobacteria > Rhodocyclales > Zoogloeaceae > Zoogloea > Zoogloea sp. GDB6. The sequence goes on from NZ_CM161497.1 coordinate 5,195,805, forward strand.
CTGGGGATCCGCTGTGATCTTCTTCCATGTGGCGTGGCCTGTTTCCTTGGTTCACGACATGACCATCTTTGTGGTGTTGGTTGCCGTCTCCTCCGCAGGCATTGTCAATACGGCACCTTCATTTCGTACCTCGTTCGGTTTTACCTTCTGCGTACTAATAATCCCGATCTGCTATTACTTCTGGTTGGGCGACCCGATCTATATCAAGCTGGCTACTGGCTCCACCATACTGCTGCTGGTCACACTCCAATTTGGGTGGGATGCTTACCAACAGTTCGTCGATGGTGCGAAACAGTTAGTGTTGAATCGACGAATCTCCCTACAACTGGAAATGCGGAACAATGAGCTTGATGAACTGAATAGGCAGCTCAGTGTTACAGCCACTCACGACAGTTTGACTGACCTGTACAACCGGCATTTCATCGTTGATCAATTGAAGCAGCAACTGGATCTTTTTAGGCGCTATGGAAATCCATGCAGCATCGTTTTGATTGATATCGATCGGTTCAAACAGGTCAACGACCAGTTTGGGCATGCCTCGGGCGATGAGGTACTGGTTGCCTTCAGCCGACGGACTGAGTCGAAAATACGATTAGGCGATACTTTCGGACGCTATGGAGGCGAAGAGTTCTTGCTGATATTGCCGATGACAGAATTACCCTCTGCACTGAGTCTCGCCGAGCGCATACGTGGCTATTTGGCGAGTACCCCTCTGCTAGAGCATCCTCGGCCTTTGACGATTACTGCCTCATTCGGCGTTGCACAAATAAAGGCCAACGAATCGATCGATACCTGGCTTATCCGAGCCGATAAGGCACTTTATCGCGCCAAGGAAAATGGTAGAAACTGCGTAATGGCTGACTGAGTTTTACTTCAAACTGAACGGCAGCAAAGGCCGAGAAGCAGCCTCCAGATCATCAATCGCAACAGATCAGTTGGCAGGCCCGTACCGCTACTGTCCTGCCGTCCCTTTCAACTGAGGCGCCGGGCGTTCAGCGCTCTATCTCAGCCCTCGCGCACCAACCGCTCTCCCGACGCTGAATCAGCGCCATCAACTCCCGCGCCTCGTCCGCGATCATCCCGCAGGCCCACAGATAGTTCTCCTGAAGTTCCGCATCCATGCGCCGGAAGACATCGCCGGCGTTGCCGCGGGTCATGGCGAGCAGGGCCTGAAGTTGTGCCTGTCGGGCGCTGAGTTGGTCGGTGAGGGTAAGCGTGTCCGCATCGTCGGCAAGCACGTAGAGGCGGCCTCCGGGCGCGGGGAAATACATCGGCGTGCTCATTGCGGGTAACCATTCAGCCCCCCGGTTGTGACACTCCCCCCGAGGCAGCCTGTCTTGTGATAAAACGCACATGACATGAAGCCGTCCTCTCCTTCAGACCCGCCGCCCAGTGAGCCACCGCTTCCCGCAACGGTCGAGGCGTGCCACGCGGTGATCGCGTCGCTGCTGGAGCGCTTGGCGCGACTCGAAGAGCAACTGAAGGTCAATTCCCGCAATTCATCCAAGCCCCCGTCCGGTGACGGTCCCGGAGCGCTCCCGCGCAAGACCCGAAAGAAGAGCGGACGAAGCCTCGGTGGCCAGGCGGGCCATAAGGGCAGCTTCCGGGCCATGCTGGCCCCGGACGAGGTGGACCGGCAAGTGCGCTGTGCGCCGCCCGAGGCCTGCCCCAACTGTGGTGCGGCAGTTGTGCCCGACGAGGGCAAGCCGATCCGGCACCAGGTGTTCGAGGTGCCTGCGCTTACCGCCGAGATCACCGAGTATGTGCGCGAGCGGGGCTGCTGCACGGGCTGCGGTCACCGGAACCACGGCGCCCTACCCACGGGTGTGCCGCGTGGGCAGCTGGGGCCGCGGGCGCTCGCCCTCGTGGGGACGCTGGCTGGGCAGTTCCACCTCTCGCAAGCCAAGGTCCGGGATCTGCTCGGGCAGGTGATGGGGGTTCGCTTCAGTCTTGGGGCGATCTCGCAAGCCCACGGCCATGTGGCGCAGGCCCTGGCCGCGCCAGTACGGGAACTGCACCTCGAGATTGCACGCGCGCCCGTGCGCCACGCGGACGAAACCTCGCACCAGAGCCACACGTCCCTGATGTGGCTGTGGGCCCAGGTCACGCCGTGGGGCGCGGGCTTCCGGGTCGATCCGTCGCGCGGAAAGCTTGCCGCTCAGGCACTTCTGGGCAAAGAGCCGCAAGGCATGATCGTCAGCGACCGCTATGCCGGCTATGCCTGGATCGATTCTTCCCAGCGCCAAGTCTGCTGGTCGCACCTGCTGCGTGACTTTGCACGGATCGGGCTGCGCCAAGGCCTGCCCGGACGGATCGGTCGGCGGCTCGAAGCCTACGGCTTCACGCTGTTCCGTTGGCGAGGCGCCGGTGCGCCGGCGGCACACTACGGCTGGCTGCAGAAGCGAATCCGTACCCAGTTACAGGCCGCCGCAGACCAGAGCTCGTGCTCGCGCACCGCCAAGACCTGCCGGAACCTGCTCGCCCTGTGGCCGGCGCTGTGGCACTTCCTGGACGACCCGGCCGTTGCGCCCACCAACAATGCCGCTGAACGGGCTCTGCGTGGATTCGTCATCCGGCGCAAGCTGTCCTACTTCACGCGTTCCGGACGAGGGCTACGCTTCATCGAGCACACCTTCTCGGCGGTGCAGACCTGTCGGCTGCAGGGACGCAACGTGTTCGACTACATGACCCAGGCCCTCAGCGCCTGGCTCGCCGGCACTTCGCCCCCTTCGCTGGTGCCGGAGGAGATCCGTGCGCAGCACGCAGCCGCCTGAAAGACCCCATACCCCTCAAGCAGTAGTAGGCGGGGGTGAATGCTTACCATTGCGGCGCCCTCCCCTTGTTGGGCCGACCCCGCAAGGTCGGGCAAGCGGATGGGAATTGGATCGAAACAGAAACAGACGCGTGCGGGCATGCGCACGCCAGGACACGGAAAGCCATGGTGCGAAACTCCTTTGTCAAAGGGCATTTCCGCTCCCCGTCGCCAAACGGGGGGCGGGCCAAAGCGGGGTTGGCGAACCGGGACAAAGGAACCGGCAGGGCCGAAGCCCTCCCCACCCGGCCCGCCATTGATCATGGGCGCACCAAGGGTGCACGGACAAAAAAAGCCGCATTGCGGCTGAGGTCCGCCTTTGTCGGTCAGGTCGCCAAACCCGTTCGCTGTTGTTGCAGCGACGGCGGGGAGTATCGGCCGGGTGTTCGAGGAGCGTCAAGGGACGGTCGCCCCAGTACGGAGGCCACAGCCCCCTTGCGCTGCCATCCGCTCGTCCCCCACCGACTCACTCCACGCACGCAATCCGGAGCCCGGCGAATGTCCTGCCCGGTTTGGCGGGCAGCCTGGTGTTCTGCCAGGGCGGCATCGGTGATGAGCAGATCGATACACAGGCCGCAGCGGTTCTCCATGAGCACATGGCTCCGGGGGCCCTGAGCAGCCGCTCCGGCAGAATCGACTGTCGGCCGCCTTTGGCGTAAAGCCCGTCGAGTTCCGCCCACAAGCTGGCCGACGGCGCCGAGTCGGCCAGCTTGGGCGTGAAAACGGAACGGCTGACACTTTTTCGAAACCTTCGGCTCCGCTATCTTGAAGACACTTTATGTTCTTGCGACCAGAGTCGGTCACCAAAATTGGAAGTGTCAAAACCGATCCGTGGGGCGGTGGTAATTTTTGTTGACTGCGCCTGCCAGCAGCCTCCCGAGCCGGGCCTGTCTATTTGAGCGAGAGCTCTACCGCGGGGCGACGGAGCGACGTTTCGGCGTGTCCGATCCAGGCCTCGAATTCCACTGCCGGCAGGGGGCAGGAGTACAGGTAACCCTGCAGCATGTCGCAGCCCAGTTTGGCGAGGAATTGTTGCTGGCCCGGGGTTTCCACGCCTTCGGCGACGACCGCCAGGCGTAGCTGGCGGGCCAGCGAGACGACGGCGCCGGCAACGGCGGCGTCGGTTTCCGAATCCGGCAACTGCTGGACGAAACTGCGATCCAGCTTGAGGACGTTCAAGGGCAGGGTGCACAGCATGGCGAGCGACGAATGGCCGGTACCGAAATCGTCCATCGCGACCTGCAAGCCCCGTTGGCGCAACTGGCGCAGAATCTGGATCGCCCGTTCCGGCCGCTGCATGGCGGCGGATTCAGTGATTTCCAATTCCAGCCAGGCGTTATCCGCACCGGCCGCGGCGATGATGCGTTCGAGACGATCGACCAAGTCGGGGTCGTCGAATTGCCGAGGGGAAAGGTTGACCGCCACGCGCGGCACCGGAACGCCGCGCCGGCGCCACTCCGCCATCTGCCGCGCGGCTTCCTGCAAGGCCCAGTCGCCCAGTTCGGAGATGATGCCCAGTTCCTCGGCGACCGGGATGAATTCGGCTGGCGAAACCAGCCCCCGCTCTGGATGTCGCCAGCGCAGCAGCGCCTCGGCGCCGGCCAGGCTGTTGTCAGCGGTCCGAATCTGCGGCTGGTAGAACAGCTCGAGCTGATTGCGGCCCTGAGCCCGGCGCAGATCGCTCTCTAGAGCCAGGCGCTGCATGGCTCGCCGGTTCATCGCTTCGTCGTAGAAGCGAAAGGTGTTGCGTCCTGCTGCCTTGGCCGCATACATGGCTGCATCTGCATTGCGTAGCAGGGATTCGATGTCGCCGCCATCACCGGGGTAAAGGGCCAGCCCCAGGCTGGCGCCGACATCGATCTCGCGGCCGCCGAAGACGACCGGGGGTGACAAAGCATCGAGCACCCGCGCCGCCGCGCTGGCTGCGGCCGCGGCGTCCGCCATACCTTCGAGGAGGAGGACGAATTCGTCGCCAGCCAGACGCGCCAGCGTGTCCTCGCTGCGGCAAACGCCACGGAGGCGGCGCGCCACTTCGACGAGGACGGCATCGCCGGCACCATGGCCCAGGCTGTCGTTGATCAGCTTGAAGCCGTCCAGGTCGATGAAGCAAAGGGCAAAACGCTTACCCGGATCGCTGCGTTCGAAAACTTCGCGCAAGCGGTGGTCGAAACGCATGCGGTTGGGTAGCTCGGTGAGGGCGTCGTGGTGGGCAAGGTAGGCGAGTTGTGCCTCGGCCGCCTTGCGAGCCGTAACATCGTTGATGACCCCGACGTAGCTGCTGAGGGCGCCGGATTCACCGTGCACCGGGGCCAGGAAGAGTTCGAGCCATTGCTGCGAGCCGTCGGGTCGCTGGCGGGAGAGTGTCGTGTAGCCATCCCGGCCTTCGGCGATGGCGCTGCGAATAACATCGAAACCGTCGTCTTCGCCTGTGCACAGGCAGGGCTGGCCGAGGACAGTCTCTCGCGAGCGGCCAAGAATGCGGGTGAAGGCGGCGTTGACGTAGGTCAGCGGGTAGCTGGGAGGCGTCGCGGCCGCGATGAACACGCCATTGACGCTGGACTCGATGGCGCGGTCGCGTAGCGCGATGGCCCGTTTGTCGGCATGGATGTAAGTGTCGAGGGTGAGACCGAGGTCGAGCATGACGACCTTGAGCAAGGCGTCGAAGACTGGCCGAAAGGTATCGAAATCGCCATCTGTTGCCGTCCAAGTCGCCTGCAGCATGTCGGAAAGATATTTGCGGAAAGCGCCGACATACCATTTCGGCGTCAGCCCGATGCGGGCATGCGTCATACCGACGCGAAGCCGGCCGGCGACATAGGCCGCCCCATAGTCGCCGGCGGTCAGGCTGTCGAAATAGCGGCCGTGCGCTCCCTTCAGGCGGCTCACGGTCGCTTCATCGGGTAGCAGCGCGGCCAGTTCGGGCAGGCGGCGCAGGTACTCGTAGAAGCCGTCGGCGAAACCGTTCTGGGCGGCGGCCAACTTGCTGCGGATGGCACTCAGGCGTTCGGCATCGGTTGCGGTCAATTCGAGAAAGGCCTTGCGGGCTTCGATCTCGGCGACATCGATGCCCATTTCGGCGGCAATCCCATCCACCTCGGCGGTTGGGGCTGGCATGCGGGACTTGCAGCTCACGAGCCACCCCGTTCCGTGCCTACCGCCAGGATGCGCTGCATGCCAGCCATCACGGCCAGACGCTTCAGCGTTGCCTTGAGTTTGCCCAGCAGAGCGTGCGCTGCGGCTAGCGCTTGTTTTGCATTGTTTCCAAGCATGATGCCTCCAGCGAGCACTCGGGGAATGTTGAGAGATTTACTCGGGAATTGCTTGTTTTGTCTTGATGCGAATCAAAACGTCCGGCGCGGTCAGGCGTGGATATGTTTTTGGAATTTAAGGAGTCGCCCCTGAAATATTCAATTCGCCACATCCAGTGACCTGCCTAGCGGGCTAGAACCCTCGCCGCTGACCACCCTCCCAAGCATCCCAGCCAGCACGCAGAGCGCCAAAAGAGCCTTCAGCGCCAGACAGCCGGAATTTCTCGCTCCAAGCGGAGAGTTGATGAAGTTCTCAGGGAATTTGTCTGCTGGTTCAGCGTGGCACTGACTTTTCTGTGCGAGGAGTGGCGGGTGAAGAACCCTGGTCAAAGTCGACGCGAAATATATGCTGATTTAGTACCGCATGATTTCCGTGCCAAATATGTGCTCCAAACGACGTGCCGGGTGTTCCTGACCATGCGAACAGCAGTTCCCCTCCTAGCAAACGGTTTCGCTCATCGACCTCGCCATCGAAATGGTTATACGGAGCCGCAGAATTGTTGAGATTCTGAATCCGAACAATTGGGAGTCCGCTGGGTTGCCATTCAGTGGGTTTGAAGGCTCGTCCATTTAGCAAAGAACACAATGATCCTATCGGGGCTCGTGTCCAACCACTGGGGAGCTTACTCATCCTCGCCCCCCGCCAACAACACCCCACGCCTCGCCAACCGTTCCCGTGCATCCAACAGCGCCGCATGCAGGCGCTGCTCCAGTTCCGCCTTGGGCGGCAGTTCGGTCCAGTATTCGGCGACGGTGATGCCGTCCTTGTGCATTTGCAGCAGTTCCACCTGTTCGCGGCTGGACTCGGCGCAGAGGATCAGGCCGATGGGGGCCTCTTCGCCCGGCTGGCGTTCATGCTTGTCCAGCCATTTGAGGTAGAGCTCCATCTGGCCCTTGTGGGCGGCCTTGAAGCGGCCGAGCTTGAGTTCGATGGCGACCAGTCGGCGCAGGCGGCGGTGGAAGAAGAGCAGGTCGAGGTAGAAATCATCGCCGTCGATGACCATGCGTTTCTGGCGCTCGACGAAGGCAAAGCCGCGGCCGAGTTCGAGGATGAAGGCCTCGAGCTGACGCAGGATGGCGGTTTCCAGGTCGGCTTCGTCGTGGCCCTGGCGCAGGCCGAGGAAGTCGAGGAAGTACGGGTCCTTGAAGACGACGGCGGGGGCGCTGGCATCTTCACTCGGGGCAGTGAGTGCGCCGCCTTGTGCGCTGGCAATTTCGCTGCGCTCGAAGGCCTTGCGTTCGATCTGCCGGTGCAGTTCACGCACGCTCCAACGCTCGGCCACGCACTGGCGGGCGTAGAAGTGGCGGGCGGGTTCGGTCTTGAGCGGCAACAACTGCAGGAAGTGGGTCCAGCTCAATTGTCGCATCAGCGATGCGACAATTTCGGCATCCGGGAAGGCCTGGGCGAACTGCACCATGCGGCGCAGGTTCTTGGGCTCGAAGCCACGGCCGAATTCATGGGCCAGGCGTTCGCCGAGGCGGTCCATCAACTGGACACCATAGCGGGCACGTTCGCCGCCCAGCACTTCGGTTGCCAGACGCTGGCCGATGCGCCAGTAGAGCAGTGTGAGTTCTGCGTTGACCGTGGCAGCCAGACGTTGACGACTGGTAGCGATCAGATCGCGCAGTTCGTCGTGCAGGGGCTCCAGCGGATGCGCCGGGGGCGATGCCTGTTCGCTCATGCTGCGACTCCGCTATCGCTTTCCTCGCCGTCGGGCAGGAAGTCATCCAGCACCAGGTCGGGGTCTTCACCCAGTTCGTCGAGCAAGGCACGCAGTTCAGATATGGCGGCATTCAGTTCGCGCATAGCAAGCCGGGCAACCAAGGCAGGTTCGTCGCGTTGGGCTTCGGCGGTTTCTGCGCCGCCGTCCTTCAGCCAGCTGATGTCCAGGTTGTCACCACGGATGGCAATCTGTTCGCGAGAGAATTTGCGCCAGCGGCCAGTTTCACCGGTATCCACACGGCGAGCCAGCGCCTCGGGACCACCCTGCGGGTCATCGCCGAAGACGTCCTCGAACTTGTCGCGGGGAACTTCGGCGGGCACGTCGGCCAGGGTACGGAAGTAATCGCGGCTGAAAGGTGTGCGCTTGCCGAACTGGGGCATGTTGGCGCGCATGTCGTAGACCCAGACTTCCTTGGTGTTGTCCTTGTCCGTCTCGCCACGGGTGAAGAACAGCACGTTGGTCTTGACACCTTGGGCGTAGAAGATGCCGGTGGGCAGGCGCAGGATGGTGTGCAGATTGCACTTGTCCATCAGGTCACGGCGGATGTCGGTGCCAATGTTGCTTTCAAAAAGCACGTTATCAGGCAGGACCACGGCGGCACGACCTCCGGGTTTGAGGCCGCGGTAGATATGCTGCAGGAAGGCAAACTGCTTGTTGCTGGTGAGGTACGTGAGATCACCGCGGGTAGGCAGGCCACCGCCCTTTTTGGTGCCGAAGGGTGGGTTGGAGAGGATCAGCGTGGCCGGTGGAAGTTGCTTGTAGTCGTCACTCAGAGTGTCGCCGTAGATCACGCCACCTTCGATGCCATGCAGGAGCATGTTCATCAAGGCCAGGCGGTGGGTGTCCTGCACCAGTTCCATGCCGTAGAAGGTCTCGTTTCGATACCGACGCTGGTCTGCCTCGCTGAGACTGTAGATATCTTTAGCATTGCGGAGGTAGTTATTGGCCGCAATCAGAAAGCCGCAGGTGCCCGCCGCCGGGTCTTGGATTACATCGCTGAACTGCGGCTTCATCACCGCAATAATGCTGTCAATCAGATCGCGAGGAGTGAAGTACTGCCCCGCTCCACTCTTCTTCTCGCCGGCATTTCGCTCCAGTAGGTCCTCGTACATTCGGCCCAGATCATCGCGGTCGACGCTATACCAGTCCAGCGCGTCAATATCCGTAACCAGCTTGCTGAGCGTGGCAGGTTTGGTGATGAAGGTATTGGCATACACCTCTTGCACCGCACCGCGGCCGTGCAGGCCGTAATCAAGCAGCATTTCCTTGTAGGTATCCAGCCGCTCGGGGGCCGAGGCATTGAGCAGATCGTCCCAGCGGGTGCCGGGCTGTTCGACTGGCGCTTCATTCTTTTTGGGCCGCGTCCAAACCTTTAGCCTGTCTTCCTGGCCGGTTTCCTTCATCATCTTGAGAAACAGCAGGTAGGTCAGCTCGCTGAGGTACTGATGGTAGGTCACCCCGTCGTCGCGCAGCACATGGCAGAGCGACCAGAGTTTTGCGCCGATGTCGATGGCGGCTGTGCGGTTGGTCATGGTTGTTACGGTGTATCGCAGGCAGATTTGGGCTGGTTGGCCCAACGCGCGTCATTGAAAGCGGCCAGCACGGGCTGGAGCTGACCGTTGAAGATCTTGTCGAGGCGACTGAAACCACCACCTTCGCGTTTGAAGATGAGGTCAGGGTCGTCCAGGGCGGCGCAGTCTACCAGCACATTGGCCTTGGTCTGGGCGGCGATACGCTTGAGCCAGTCCCGTTGCGGCGTGGTCCAGGACAGACCACCGGGCGGCTGGGCCAGCAAGTGCTGCAGCGCACGGTCGACACGCTCCCCATAGGGCAGCAAGGGGTCACCAATGGCGGCCTGGCGGATGTAGCCGACGATGCGGGCGGCAATGTCCTGGTTGGTGAGTTCGCGCCAGGCGGTAGCGAGGTTGGTTTCAGTGAAGCCGGCGGCATCCAGCGCCAACACCAACTCGCGCAACTGGGCACGGGTCAGGTCTCGGGGGCGGGTGAGCACAGTGAGCAAGGCCGGGATTTCGTCGCCGTGGCTCTTGAGGTAATCGCCAAACTCGCGCAAGTAGTCTTCCGGTTTGTGTGCCTTGCCATAGCCGCGCTCGGCACGCTCGAAACGGTCCGGGTGATCGGATACGTATATGGTGCGGGGCAGGCCGCCGGATTGACGGTCGAGCAGCTCACCCAGGCCGGGGCGCTGGATGAACCAGTTGGCCACGTCGGCCAGCGGCAGGGACTTCAACTTCTGGATGAAGTCCTGGGGCGCCATGCCCGCCTTGGCTTCGAAAGCCTGGCGGTCCTGTGCCGAGAGGTGGCGTTTCTTGCGTTGCAGCTTGGCCAGAAACTGATCGCGGGCCAGGACAGTTGCCGCCTCATCCTTGAGGGTGGCGAGTTCCTGGGCCAGTTGGGCAAAGCCGATCTTGGGATTGACGACCACCGGCTGCATGGCAGTCATCTCGCCCACGGCTTCAAAGATACGCACGGCGTCGAAGACGCGGAAGGACTCCTTGTCCTCGGCTCCACCGAAATCGCACAGTCGGGTGGCGCGGCCGAGCATTTGATCAAACAGGATGCGGCTGCTCACCTGCCGCAGGAAGACCAGGTTGCAAATTTCGGGCACGTCCACGCCAGTGGTCAGCAGATCCACGGTGACGGCAACATTGGGCAGGCGCTCGTTCTTGTAGCGGCGGATCAGTTGCAGGGGCTTATCAGCAGCCCCGGTGATCTTGATCACGGCGTCGTCATCGACGCTACCGTATTGCTTTTCGAAGGCATGTTTGAGGAGGTTGACCACCAGATCGGCATGACTATCGCTGACGCAAAAGATCAGTGTCTTGCGGCGTGAGGCCGGGTCCAGCTCCTGGGCCAGGTAATCGCAGACGACTTCATTGAAGGCACGGGTGATGACCTTGCGGTTGAAGTCCTCAACCTTGAGTTTGATCTCGTCGGGTGTCTTGAAGAGCTCGATCTGCTGGCGGCCGGTGTCGTAAACCTTGACCGCTTCGCCGACCCGCCAAGTCATCCCTTGCGTAGACAGCTCGGTGTGGATTTGCACCGGTGGTTCGTAATCAACCAGATAGCCATCGATCACCGCTTCGCGGTAGCTGTAGGTGTAGGCCGGTGCACTGAAAATCTGCGTGGTGTGCAGCGCTGGAGTGGCGGTAAGGCCGATCTTGACTGCGTCGAAGTAGTCGAGAATACGCCGGTACTTGGAGATGTAGTCTTCATAACCGCGGAAACTCAGTTCAGTTTCCGACAACTCACGATCCAGCAGATAGCCACGATGGCATTCATCGACGACGATGCAATCGTATTGGTCGATGGGGGGCGGCGCGACATCTTCCGCCGTGTACAGAACACGCTGGACCATGCCCTGCACGGTGGCGATATGTACGGCGGTATCGTCGTCCGGTTGCGGATGCTCCAACTCCTTGATGCCAAATATGTCGGCGAAGGTCTGCAGCTTTTCCATTCGCGTGTCCTTGAATGCGTTGGCCGCCTGTTCCCCAAGGGCGGAACGATCGACCAGAAAGAGGATGCGACGGAAGCGCTGAGCCTTGAGTAGGCGATAGATGAGCGCGATGCAGGTTTTGGTCTTGCCGGTGCCGGTGGCCATGGCCAGCAGAATGGCCCTCTGGCCGTCAGCGATGGCCGCCTCGGCTGCACGGATGGCGTTCTCCTGATAGGGGCGCAAGGGAAAGCCGTAGTCGAAGGCTGTGCGATCGAGCTCGGCATGCGCGCGTGCGCTATCTTGCTGCAGCAGGGCCTTGAGGCCTTCGGGCGTATACCAGCCGTCCAAAGCGTGGCTCAGGTTGTCTGGACGGCGCAGGTCGCAGAACCAGACACCGCTCTGCTGCGCCACCTGGCGAAGATAGGGGCGACCGTTGGATGAAAAGGAAAACGGCACACGAAAAGTACCGTCGGCGCCATAGTTGGTCAGCGGCAGCTCGGTTTCGGACGACGGTTTGAAACCACGGCTATAGCGCTTGGCCTGTTGTAGGGCGGCGGAAACGTCGAGGTGTTTGCGCTTGGCTTCGATGACTGCGACGGGCTGCAATCCGACAAACAACACGTAGTCTGCCGGCCCAGTTTCGGTTGGCCACTCGGCGATCGCCATATTCTGGCCGCGTTGCGGCCGGGCGCCTCTACTGAAGGTCAGATAGGTTGAATCTGCAGTCCAACCGGCCGCAGCAAGTTGTTCGTCAATGATCTTGCGGGTATCGGCTTCGCTCAATTTGAGCGTCGCAGCCGCATTGTTGGCGGCCTCAACCAGTCGCGCCACCACCTGCGGCGGCTGGGCGCTAGCCTGCACCTGCATCGCCTCGAGACGCTGCACCAGTTCATGTTTGGCTGTCTCAGCCTCGGCCGCCATCGCTTCCCAGATGGCGCTCTCTTCCTCGGTCTGCTGCACACGTGCCTGCGTTGCCGCCAGCGCCAACGTCGCATCCTGGTGGGCGGCCCGGAACGCATCAAGCTCCTGCTGCAGGGCCTCAAGCTCAGCCTTGAGCTCAGAGCTTTCATCAGCCGGTGGCGGCGGCGGAATAAAGGGGCCGGACTTGAACCCGAGATCCTTGAACGTTCGGTGAAACCAAACACCCAATTGCCAAGCCAGGCGCATCGCCACTAGGGCAGTACGATGGTCTCCTCCCAGATTGTGGTTTGCATCGTTGCCAGCTTTGCGAATCTCGTGGAAGAGCCCGCCGATCTCACGGGGCAGGATTCCGTGCTCTTGCAGGCGGCGCAGCAGGTCGATCTGCCTTTCATCCGCTGAAGTGTATATGCCGACCTGGGAAGCCACCGACTGGGACATGCCTTCCGCGAGTTGGCGAAGTTTCAGGAGGCAGGTATTCGGGTCATCGGCGAAGTAGCGCTCGGCTAGCAAGCCCAAGCGCTCAAGTTGCTCGTCGTGCGCCTTAAGCTGCGAAAAATTGCTTTGATGGCGAAGACTGGTCATGAATGCCCTTTATCTGAACTCGCACCAGACACTCAAGGCAGTGCCGTGAAGGTCCACGCAATCTCCATCTACTCATGCCCGCAAATACTGCGTGGGCGTTGTGCGATTTCCATTGGTCGACCGAACTGCATCGTACATAGTGATGCAGCCATGCCCACAAGCAAACTCGACGACCTTCATCCTAATGGCATTCAAGGAATTCATGGATGGCGATACTACATCCATTGATACCCATACACTTAGGCGATCCGTCACACCCAGAATGCGTAACACCTCCCCTTGGACAAGTATTGAACGGACGACAGGCCCGTACCGCTCTGGTCCTGCCATCCCTTTCACCTGGAGTGCAAGAGGTACAGCGCTCTACCTCCACCCCCGCGCCTCATCCGCAATCATCCCGCATTCCCACAGGTAGTTATCTCAGGACTCGGCATCCATGCGTCGAAACACGTCACCCGCATTGCCGCGGGTCATGACGAGCAGCCTGAGGCTGATGCCGATGGGACTAAAATGGAGCCTCCAAGGACAGGTGTGGGAGATCCGCGATGCCCAGCGCCGATACCACCGAAAGAAAGCACCACACATGTCGATGACGCCGAATCAGGTTGCCGAGTTCTGCCTGACCTTGCCGGGCACCCATGAGTCTCTCAAATGGGGCAACAACCGGGTTTTTTCGATTGCGGACGAGAAGATGTTCGCCATGCTCAACGCGCCGGCCAAAGGCGTGGAAAGGCTGGCCTTCAAGGTCGATGGAGATCTGTTCCTGGGCTACACCGACCGCCCCGGAATCCGGCCGGCGCCCTATCTGGCCCGTGCCCGCTGGATCGCGATGGACCTGCCCTATCCCCTTGGCGAGGCGGAATTGAAGACCGCGCTGACACGGGCCCACCAGTTGGTGGCACTGCGCCTGCCCAAATACCGGCAGCCGGAATTTCTCGTTCCGGAAAGCTGAACCGGGCGCTGCCGCCCGGCTTCGATTCAAGCCGGCGCGAAGACCTGCACCCGGTTCCGGCCGGCGCGCTTGGCTTCGTACATGGCTTCATCGGCATGCTTGAGCAATTCGATGCTGCCGAGGCCGTGATCGGGATAGAGGGCGATGCCGATGCTGGCGGAGATCTGGATGGTGTGGCCTGCGATCTCGAAGGGCGTGGCGAGGGCCGCGCCAAGTTTTTGCGCCACGGCCAGGGCATCGGGCGCGTCCGTGATGTTGCGCAGGAGCAGGATGAACTCGTCGCCGCCCACCCGCGCCACGGTGTCGGATTCGCGCAGGCTGTGGCGCAGGCGGAGGGCGACCTGCTGCAGCAGGCAGTCGCCGATGCCGTGCCCCAGGTTGTCGTTGATCGGCTTGAAGTCATCCAGATCCATGAACATTACCGCCAGTAGCTGGCCATCGCGTTTGGCGTTGGCCAGCGCCTGCTCGAGGCGGTCGGAGAACAGTGCGCGGTTGGGCAGATCGGTCAGCGGATCGTGCTGCGCCAGATGACGGATGCGCCCTTCCGCCTCCCTGCTTTCGCCGAGGGCACGACGCAGGCGGTGGTTGATGCGGTAGATGTAGATGGCCAACGCACTGACACCGGCCAGCAGCCCTAGCGCGATATACAGCGTCGTCGGGTCGCGCGGGGCATCGGGCTCGTAAAGAAAGCCATTCAGGGAGTAATTGCCGGGCAGCAGCCCGAGATCGGCATAGGTGTCGGCGATGTGGCGCCAGCGCCCGCGGTTCATGTAGCCGACCTCGACCAGATCGGTGCGCATCAGCGACGTCATGCGTTGCGCCTCGAAAAGATAGAAGCCGCGCGGATGTTGCGTGGAGTACTTGGCCAGGATCAGATCGGCGATTTCCTCCGGATGCTGCATCGCATATTGCCAACCGCGCAGGCTGGCCTCCCGGAAGGCGCGTACGCGCTCCGGATGGGCCTTCAGTTCCCGCTCGGTGGTGAACAGGTTGTCACCGTAGAAATCGATGCCGCCGGCCCGCGGCGTATAGACCTGGTAATCGAACTTGGCGCGGTCCAGGTAGTAGGGCTCGTTGCTGACGTAAGCGGAGATGGCATCGACGCGGCCTTCGATCAGGTCTTCCGGCTTGAAGCTGTGGGGCAGCTGGACCAGGCGATCCAGCGTGATGCCTTCCTGTTTGAGATAGGCGACCAGCTCGTCCGACTGCGGCTCGATCATGACGCGCTTGCCAACGATGTCATGGATGGCCTGAGTGCCGCTGTCCGCACCGCTCTGGCGCGCGATCAGCACCAGCGGGGAATGCTGGAAAATCACCGCCAGCACGACCACCGGCTTGCCCGACCTGCGGGCCAGCAACAGGCTGCTGGTTCCTACGCCGTACTGGGCCTGGTCGGTCAGGACCGCCTGCAAGGGATCAATGCCGGGCGTGGCTTCACGCAACTGGACATCCAGACCGGCCTCCCGGTAATAACCCTTCTCCAGCGCCGCGTAATAGCCGGCAAACTGGAAGGCATGGCTCCACTTGAGCTGCAGGGAGACCTTTTCCAACGCCCAGCCCATACCGGGAGCCCCCAGCAGGGCAGTGAAAAGCAGGGGCCACAGGCGGCAGCAAAAAACATGACAAGGCATTTGCACAATTATGCGCTGCGTGCTGTCTCACTCCGGCAAATTTTGGTGTCGCACTGCCCCTCGAGCCGCCCTGCTCCAAACCCGTGCCCCACGCACCACCCAAGTGCATGCCCCGCTGCTTTTCCGCCTCCTACCCCCCAACCACCCCCCGTTTTCCGCCTGATCCGCTCCTGGCCCGCCTTTTGCTAAGAAGAGACCAGACCCCGGCTGGCAACGCTGCCGAAGGGGAATTTGCCTCCGCCAACGACGGCGGGATTCGAGTGAGCAGACTGCCCTTGGGCGCCGCTCGCCAGTTCCAACCCGAGTTTGAGCCGCGTTCTGCGGGGGCCCTTGATGCGCCGTGCCATTCACGTCCGTGAATCGCCGGTGATCCTGTGAGGCTTCCGGTGGAGCCGGACTCGCAGGATCGAATATGAAAATCATCGTTGTCGGCCATGGCATGGTGGGTCACAAGTTCCTCGAAGAACTTCACCAACTGGCATCCGTCCCCACTGAAGTCAGCGTCCTCTGCGAGGAGCCGCGCGCGGCTTACGACCGGGTCCATCTGTCCGAATTCTTCGCCGGCAAGAGCGCCGACGAGCTGTCCCTGGTGGCGCCCGGCTTCTTCGACGAGAGCGGCTTTGCGCTGCGCCTGAAGACCCGCGCCAGCGCCATCGACCGCCGCAAGAAGACGGTGACCACCGCCGACGGCGAGGTGCTGTCCTACGACAAGCTGGTGCTGGCCACCGGCTCCGTGCCCTTCGTGCCGCCGCTGCGCGGCGCCGACCGGGCCGACTGCTTCGTCTATCGCACCATCGAAGACCTGGAGGCGATGACCGAGGCCGGCAAGCGCTCGAAGAGCGGCGTGGTGATCGGCGGCGGCCTGCTCGGCCTGGAGTGCGCCAAGGCCCTGCGCGACCTGGGCCTGGAAACCCACGTGGTGGAGTTTGCGCCGCGCCTGATGGCAGTGCAGGTGGACGACGACGGCGGCCGCATCCTGCGCAACAAGATCGAGGAGCTGGGCGTGCATGTGCACACCAGCCGCCACACGACGGAGATCACCGACGGCGCCCGCGCCCGCCACCGCATGGTGTTCGACGACGGCACCTACCTCGAGACCGACATGATCGTGTTCTCCGCCGGCATCCGCCCGCGTGACGAGCTGGCGCGCCAGAACGCACTGGCCGTCGGCGCCCGCGGCGGTATCGCGGTGGACGACCACTGCCGCACGACCGACCCCGACGTGTACGCCATCGGCGAGTGCGCGGCGTGGAAGGACCAGCTGTTCGGCCTGGTGGCCCCCGGCTACGACATGGCCCGCGTGGCGGCCCGCCACATGACCGGCCAGGTGGATGCGGCCTTCGCCGGCGCCGACATGAGCACCAAGCTCAAGCTGATGGGCGTGGATGTGGCCAGCATCGGCGATGCGCAAGGGCGCACCACCGGCTGCCGCAGCTTCCGCTACATGGACGAGGTGAAGCAGATCTACAAGAAGATCGTCACCAGCGCCGACGGCAAGCAGCTGATCGGCGCGGTGCTGGTCGGCAACGCCGACGAGTACGGCACGCTGCTGCAGATGGCCCTCAACGGCATCGCGCTGCCGGCCGACCCGGAATTCCTGATCCTGCCGTCCAGCGACGGCAAGGCCAAGCCCGGCCTGGGCGTGGATGCGCTGCCCGACAGCGCCCAGATCTGCTCCTGCAACAACGTCAGCAAGGGCCAGATCTGCGCGGCGGTGGCCGACGGCGCCACCACCATCGGCGAGCTGAAGGCCTGCACCAAGGCCGGCGCCACCTGCGGCGGCTGCGTGCCGCTGGTGACGCAGGTGATGAAGGCCGAGATGAGCCGCCTGGGCATGGCGGTGAACAACCACCTCTGCGAGCACTTTTCCTACTCCCGCCAGGAGCTGTTCCACCTCATCAAGGTCGGCCAGATCAAGACCTTCGACGAGCTGCTGGCCAAGCACGGCCAGGGCCTCGGCTGCGACATCTGCAAGCCCGCCGCGGCGAGCATCTTCGCGTCGTGCTGGAACGAGTTCGTGCTGAAGAAGGAGCTGGCCGGCCTGCAGGACAGCAACGACTACTTCCTCGGCAACATCCAGAAGGACGGCACCTACTCGGTGGTGCCGCGCATGGCGGGTGGCGAAGTGACACCGGACGGCCTGATCGCCGTCGGCCAGGTGGCCAAGAAGTACGGCCTCTACACCAAGGTCACCGGCGGCCAGCGGGTGGACCTGTTCGGCGCCCGCGTCGAGCAGCTGCCGCTGATCTGGGAAGAGCTGATCGCTGCCGGCTTTGAATCCGGCCACGCCTACGGCAAGTCCCTGCGCACCGTAAAGAGCTGCGTCGGCAGCACCTGGTGCCGCTACGGCGTGGATGACAGCGTCGGCCTCGCGGTGGAGCTGGAGAACCGCTACAAGGGCCTGCGCGCGCCGCACAAGATCAAGTTCGGGGTGTCCGGCTGCACGCGGGAATGTGCCGAGGCCCAGGGCAAGGACGTGGGCATCATCGCCACCGAGAAGGGCTGGAACCTCTACGTGTGCGGCAACGGCGGCATGAAGCCGCGCCACGCCGAGCTGCTCGCCGCGGACCTGACCAAGGCCCAGCTGGTGCAGCTGATCGACCGCTTCCTGATGTTCTACGTGCGCACCGCAGACCGCCTGCAGCGCACCAGCACCTGGCGCGACAACCTGGACGGTGGCCTCGACTACCTGAAGGACGTGGTGGTGAACGACAGCCTGGGCCTCGCCGCCGAGTTGGAGGGCCAGATGCAGCATGTGGTGGACACCTACCAGTGCGAGTGGAAGACCGCCGTCACCAACCCCGAGGTGCGCCAGCGCTTCCGTTCCTTCGTCAATAGCGACAAGGCCGACGAGCACATCGTCTTCGTGCAGGAGCGTGGCCAGATCCGCCCCGCCCGCGCCGACGAACGCCCTGCCGCCGAGCTTGACGACACCGCCATTCCCGCCTGAGGAGACCCGCAATGAGCATCGCCCCCCTCGTCTGGACCACCGTCTGCAAGGTGGATGAAATCCTACCCAATACCGGCGTCTGCGCGCTGGTGGAGGACCGCCACGTGGCGGTCTTCCGTGTCGGCCAGTCCGACTTCTACGCCATCGACAACGTGGACCCGAAGTCCGGCGCCAGCGTGCTGTCCCGCGGCCTGCTGGGCAACCTCGGCGAACACGTCGTGGTCGCCTCGCCGCTCTACAAGAACCACTTCGACCTGGCCACCGGCGCCTGCCTGGAAGCGCCCGAGCACTCGGTGCGCGCCCACTCGGTACGCATCGACGACCAGCGCGTGCTGGTCGCCCTGGGCTGAGCCCCGGCCCGAATTCAGAAAGGAACTGAAATGGCTTACCTCGCTCCCGCCGAGTTCGTCACCAAGATGGTGGACGCCGGCGAATCCAAACTGCTGATGTCCACCCGCGACACCCTGATCCGCGCCTACATGGCCGGCGCCATCCTGGCCCTCGCCGCCGCCTTCGCGGTGACGGTGTCGGTGAACACCGCCAACCCGCTGATCGGCGCGCTGCTGTTCCCGGTCGGCTTCTGCATGCTCTACCTGATGGGCTTCGACCTGCTGACCGGCGTGTTCACGCTGGCCCCGCTGGCGGTGCTCGACAAGCGCGCCGGCGCCACCTGGAGCGGCGTGCTGCGCAACTGGGGCCTGGTGTTCACCGGCAACTTCGCCGGTGCGCTGACGGTGGCGGTGTTCATGGCGATCATCTTCACCAACGGCTTCTCCGAGGCGCCCAACGCCATCGGCCAGAAGATCGGCCACATCGGCGAGGGCCGCACCGTCGGCTACGCCGCCCACGGCGCGGCGGGCATGCTGACGCTGTTCGTGCGCGCGGTGATGTGCAACTGGATGGTGTCCACCGGCGTGGTCGCCGCGATGATGTCCACCAGCGTGTCCGGCAAGGTCATCGGCATGTGGATGCCGATCCTGGTGTTCTTCTACATGGGCTTCGAGCACAGTGTGGTCAACATGTACCTGTTCCCGTCGGGCCTCATGCTGGGTGGCAACTTCACCTTCATGGACTACCTGATCTGGAACGAGATCCCCACCGTGCTCGGCAACGTGGTCGGCGGCCTGACCTTCGTCGGCGCCACGCTGTACTCCACCCACTACAAGACCGCCCCCAAGCGCCGCGCCGCCTGACCGGCCCGGACGTACGAGCTGCCGTCCCATGTCGGCAACCCCGCGCGTGAGTCTCGGCCAGGCTTCCCTGGCCGGGGCCCACGACACCAATCAGGACTTCCACGGCGCCGTGCTGCCCAAGGGCAGCCAGCTCGCCGGCAAGGGCATCGCGCTGGCCATCGCCGACGGCATTAGCTCCAGCCAGGTCAGCCAGGTGGCGAGCCAGACCGCCGTCCGCTCCTTCCTCGAAGACTATTACGCGACCTCCGAGGCCTGGTCGGTGCGCCGGGCCGCCGAGCGGGTTTTGAGTGCGGCCAATTCCTGGCTGCATTCCCAGACCATCGCCAGCGACGCCCGCTTCGAGAAGGACCGTGGCTATGTGTGCACCTTCAGCGCGCTGATCCTCAAGGGGCGCGACCTGCACCTGTTCCACGTCGGCGATTCGCGCATCTTCCGCGTGCATGCCCAGACCCTCGAACAGCTGACGGAAGACCACCGGGTCCGCCTGTCGTCCGTCGAGTCCTACCTGGGCCGCGCACTGGGGATCGGCCCGAACATCGAAATCGATTACCGCAGCTGGGAAGCGGAGACCGGCGAGCTGTACCTGCTCGCCACCGACGGCGCCTATGCCCAGCTCGACGCAACCACGGTGCACGACGCGCTGCACCGCCACCCGCAGGACCTGGACGCCGCGGCGGCGTGGCTGGTGGAGCAGGCCCGCCTGCGCGGCAGCACCGACGACGCCACGCTGCAGCTGCTGCGCATCGACGCACTGCCCGACGCCGGCGCGCCGCGTGCCGACCTGCGCCGCGACGGGCTGGCGCTGCCGCCGCCGCTGGCGCCACGGATGACCTTCGAAGGCTTCACCATCGTGCGGGAGCTGCAGGTCAGCGCCCGCAGCCACGTCTTCCTCGCCGTCGATGACGCCAGCGGCGCAGCGGTGGTGCTCAAGGCGCCGTCCATCGACCGGCGCGAGGACGCGGCCTATCTGGACAGCTTCGTGCTGGAGGAATGGGTCGCCCGCCGCGTGGACAGCCCCCACGTCATCAAGGCTTGGGCCGGCGAGCGGCCGCGCAGCCACCTCTACGTGGCGATGGAGTACATCGACGGCCAGACCCTCGCCCAATGGATGGTGGATCACCCGCAGCCGGCGCTGGACAGCGTGCGCGCCATCGTCGCGCAACTGGCCCAGGGCCTGCAGGCGCTGCACCGGCGCGAGATGGTGCACCAGGACCTGCGCCCCGAGAACGTGATGATCGACTCGCAAGGCACGGTCAAGCTCATCGACCTGGCCACCGTCCACGTCGCCGGCCTGGCCGAAGAGCAGCCCGAACACCACGCCGACGCGGCCCCCGGCACGCTGCAGTACATCGCGCCGGAATGTCTGCTCGGCCACGCCGGCAGCCCGCGCACCGACCTCTACGCGCTGGCCGCCCTCACCTACCGCATGCTCAGCGGCCAGCTCCCCTACGGCCTCGACGCGGCCCGCGTGCGCAGCCCGCAGGACCTGCGCCGGCTGCGCTACGTGCCGCTGCGCCACCACCGGCCAGACCTGCCGCTGTGGGTCGATGCGGTGCTGGGCAAGGCCTTGCACGTCAGCCCCGGCAAACGCCAGGAAGTCGTCTCCGAATTCGTCCACGACCTGCACGCCCCCGGCCAGCAGTTCCGCAGCCAGCGGAGCGCGCCGCTGATCGAACGCGATCCGGTGCTGTTCTGGAAGTGCAGCACGCTGCTACTGGCCATCACGGTGATCGTGCTGGTGCTGCGCCAGGCGCTGGCGGGGCACTAGGAATCAGGGCTGCCCGTGTGCGCGAGGCAGCGGGAGACGATATTTCGCGTGAGCTCGAGATGCCCGAAATCGTGCGTTTCCAGCTCGCTCCGCGACAAGGCCTTTATTTCCGCGATTTCATCGCCAAGCCCCAGGCTGCCGTCGGCCTCCACGGCGAAGGCGATGATGAGCTGGTTGAATTCCGGCAACGCAAAATGGCCGATGAACTCGGCGCGACGGCCGCGCACGCCGAGTTCCTCCCGGGTTTCGCGCAGAATGGCGCCCTCCGGGGTTTCATTCTTTTCCAGGAAGCCGGTGATCACCGAGAACATGCCAGCCGGCCATTGGGCGTTTCTGGCCAGGATGTAGCGGCCTTCATGACGCACCAGGCCCGCAACGACCGGAATGGGGTTGTTCCAATGAACAAACCCGCAGCCGGCTGCCGGGCAGGCGCGGCGGTCGACGCCATCGATCAGCATGTCATGCAATTCATGCGCACATTGGGGGCAGTATTTCATTCGCAACCTTGTCTTCTTTACTCAGGCGTAATGTAGCGGCCATGAAGGATCCAGAACAATGACGGCTGTCATTCCCGCCGGCGCAAGCCAGCTGCTGCTGTGCCTGTCATCCGATTGGGACGCCCCCGCTGGCCACTTGCAGCGCTTCGAACAAGGCGCCGCTGAAGACTGGCAGCCGGTGGGGTCTCCGATCACGGTGACGCTCGGGCGCAGCGGCATGGCGTGGGGGCACGGCGTGCATCCGCCGATGGACGGCGCCGGCAAATGCGAGGGCGATGGCCGGGCACCAGCCGGGGTGTTCGCAATCACCGGGCTGTTTGGCTACGCGGCGGCGGGCGACGGGTGGACGGCAGGCCTGCGCCTGCCCTACTTCACCGCACGGCCAGGGCTCAAGTGCGTCGACGATCCGGCGTCGGCCCATTACAACTGCCTCGTCGATCAATCCGCAGTAGCCGTCGACTGGGCCTCCTGCGAGGACATGCTGCGCCAGGACCGGCGCTACGAGGCCGGCGCCGTCGTCGCCCACAACACCGCGCCGCCGCTGCCGGGGGCCGGGTCGTGCATCTTCCTGCACGTGTGGGAGTCGCCGGACACGCCGACGGCGGGCTGCACCGCGATGAGCCTGCCCGACATGCTGACCCTTGCCAGCTGGCTGGACGGCGCCCGCCAACCGCTGCTGGTGCAGCTGCCGGAGGCGGAGTTCGCCCGCCACCAACAGGCCTGGGGCCTGCCCCGGCGGTGACAGGCGCCGACACCGCCGATAGACTGCCGGCACTTCAACCCTTTCCCGCCCGCACCCCGCAAGGCGCCGGGCCGCTTCCGTCATCGTGCTCAACCGGATCTGGGTCGCGTTTGTCCTCGTCGGTTTCGTCGCGGCCCTGGTGCAGACCATCCAGGGCGATCTCGACATCTTCTCGCGCCTCTTGACCGGCCTGTTCGACACCGCCAAGAGCGGCTTCGAGATCGCCCTCGGCCTCGCCGGTGTCATGAGCCTGTGGCTGGGCGTGATGAAGATCGGCGAGAAGGGCGGCCTGATCCAGCTCTTCGGGCGGCTCGTCGCGCCCTTCTTCCGCCGCGTCTTTCCGGACATTCCGCCGGGCCATCCGGCCAGCGGCAGCATCGTCATGAACTTCAGCGCCAACCTGCTCGGGCTGGACAACGCCGCCACGCCGCTGGGCCTCAAGGCGATGCAGGAGCTGCAGGAAATCAACCCACGCAAGGACACCGCCAGCAACCCGATGATCATGTTCCTGGTGCTCAACACGGCGGGCATCACACTAATCCCCACCTCGGTGATCGCGATCCGCCAGAGCATGGCCGTGCAGCAGGGGCTGACCCATTTCAACGCGGCGGACATCTTCCTGCCGACGCTGCTGAGCACCTTCATCTCCTTCTGTGCCGGCCTGGTCGCAGTGGCCGCCTGGCAGCGCATCAACCTGCTGTCCGCCCCGCTGCTGGCCTTCTTCGCCGGCTTCGGCCTGCTGATGGGCGCGCTCTACGCGTGGCTGGCGCCACTGCCGCCAGCCGACATGGCGCAGATGATCGGCCTGCTCGGCAGCGGCATCATCGTCTCGCTGATCGTGCTGTTCGTCGGCGTCGCCGCGTGGCGCGGCGTGGATGTGTACGAATCCTTCGTGGACGGCGCCAAGGAAGGCTTCGGCGTCGCGGTGCAGATCATTCCCTACCTGATCGCCATGCTGGTGGCGATCTCGATCTTCCGCACCAGCGGCTGCATGGGCTACCTGATCGACGGCATCCGCCACGTGGTAGTGGCCCTCGGCATCAACGCGGACTTCGTGCCGGCGCTGCCCGTCGGCCTGATGAAGACCCTCAGCGGCAGCGGTGCCCGCGGGCTGATGGTGGACGTGATGACGACCTACGGCGTCGACTCCTTCCAGGGCCGCCTCGCCGCCATCATCCAGGGCTCGACCGAAACCACCTTCTACGTGCTGGCGGTGTATTTCGGCAGCGTCAACATCACCCGCACCCGCTACGCCGTCGCCTGCGGGTTGATCGCCGATTTTGTGGGACTGATCGGGGCGATCATCGTCGGCTACCTGTTCTATCACGGCGGGTGATACGAGCTGGCGGGCTCCGGCGACACAGCCCCTGCATCGCGTTCATCGCCAGACAGGGAGAGGAGACCGCGGGTGATCGCTGTCGTAGCCCTGCTCCTTGAGCTCCATGAGAGCCGTGTCATGGTCGACTAACACGGGATCCAGACCTTTCTGACCTGCACTGCCGAAGCGGACGAAAACCTGTTGATCCTTGCCGACCGAAAAGACCAGCTTCTCGTCACCCATCCCCACACGAACAATGTGTTTGCCGACAAACGTCTCGCCGCAGTAGTAATGGTCCGGTCTGATCTGCCCCGTCCATCGGCCATCGAGCACCCAGTCCTGCCACACCCCGGCGGTAAAACGGGGAATCGTTCGATAAAGACACAAGCGCCCGCTCTGAGCAGAGTCGCCCGTTGGCTGGTAATCCCTTGGATCGTCCGTCGTCGCACAACTTGAAAGGACCATTGCAATCGCTGCGACGCTGAAAAGCCTGGTCTTGTTCATGGCTGATCTCGACGTATAACCTCACTACCATCCTAGATGCCGCAAGAATGATTTGCCACGCACCGCAAAGCCATTCAGCATTTCCCTCCCCATCACGCCGAGGAAATGCGATGAGCAGCACTGCTTCGATCACCCTGTACGGAACCCCGCCGTCGGGCCATGCCCACCGGGTGGAGGTCTTCCTGACCCTGCTGGGCCTGCCTTACACCTATCAAACGGCGACAGCCGACGTGCGCAAGACGCCGGAATTCCTGGCGCTGAACCCGCTGGGGCAGATCCCGGTGCTGGTGGATGGCGACGCGGTGCTCTGCGACAGCACCGCGATCCTCATCTATCTGGCAGAGAAGTACGCACCGGACAGCCCGTGGCTGCCGCGCGATCCGCGCACCCGCGCCGAAGTACAGCGCTGGCTGTCGATCGCCTCCGCCGAAGTGCGCTTCGGCCCGGCCATCGCACGGGCAATCAGCCAGTGGAACCTGCCCGGCGATCTGGCCGCCGCCAAGGCCATCGCGGCACGCCTATTCAACTTCATGGAAGACTACCTGGCAGAGCGCCGCTTCCTCGCCGCAGACCACCCGACGCTGGCCGATCTGGCTTGCCACGCCTACATCGCCCACGCGCCGGAGGGCGGCATCAGTCTCGCCCCCTACCCGAACATCCAGGCCTGGCTGGCCCGCGTGGCGGCGATTCCCGGCTTCAAGGACATGGACTCGCTGCCGATCCCCGGCTGACCTACGCCGGGAGTCCGCCGACGGGCTGCGATCCCCGGTTGCCGCAATCGTCACACAAACTTAACATGGCTGTCATGTGCCCATCCTGATCTCCAAGGAGGCGTCCATGACAAGCGACATCGAACCCATCGCCCTGCATCTCTTCGGGGCCGTGCTCGCCGGCGGCATCATCGGCATGGAACGCAGCTTCCACGCCCGGCCGGCGGGCTTCCGCACGCACACCCTGGTGTGCCTCGCCTCCAGCCTGCTGATGCTGGTGACGCTCTACCAGTGGAACTGGCTACCCGGCGTGGCGATGGACACGATACGCACCGACCCGACACGCATGGCCCAGGGGATCATGACCGGCATCGGTTTCCTCGGGGCCGGGGTGATCTTCAAGGAAGGGCTCAGCGTACGCGGGCTGACCACCGCAGCGTCGATCTGGATCACGGCGGCGATCGGCATCCTGATCGGCGTCGGCTTCTACCTGCCCGCCGTGCTGGCGACGGCACTGACCCTCGGCGTGCTGTCGGCCTTCCGCTGGATCGAGGCGCGCCTGCCGTCCCATTCCTACGCCCATCACTACCTCCGCTTCAACCGCGACGACGTCATGCCGGAAAGCGATGTGCGCAGCTTCCTGGACCAGCACGGCTTCAGCATCGCCAACATGAGTTACCGCATCACCGACGACGGCCTGTCCTTCGAGTACAAGATGGTCATCCGGACCACCCGCGCCGAGAACACGGCCCGGCTCGTCGAGGCCCTGCGCGAAATGCCCCGCCTCCGCACCTTCCGGGTGTCGCCGACTGGCGATTGAGGCCATCAGGCCAGCCACGGGTGGGACGCCAGCCAGCGTCCCAGTTCGTTGTCGTTGGCCATCTGCAGTTTGGCGAAGAGGTTGGCGCGGTGGGTTTCCACCGAGCGCGGGCTACACGGCGGCACCAGCAGGCGGGCGATTTCCTTGTTGGGCTGGCCGACGCCGACCAGGCGGGCGACCTCCCGCTCCCGCGGGGTCAGCTCGGCCCACAAGCGCAGCGCGGTGCTGCGGGCCCGCGCCTCGGCCATCGCGGCGGGCAGTTTGTGCAGCAGCTGCTGGGTGTCCGGCTTGACGACCCAGTCGTAGGCACCGTTGCGCATCGCCTCCAGCGCAGTGGGAATGTCGCCGTGGCCGGACAGGAACAGCGTCACCAGCGGGCTGTGGCCGAGGCGCAGGCGCTCCAGCACTTCCAGGCCGCTGATGCCGCCCATGCGCAGGTCCAGGATCACGCAGCCGGGCTGGCGCATGTCCACCGCATCCAGGAAGGCCTCGCCGGACTCAAACACCTGCACCGCCAGCCCCTGGGAGAACAGCAGCATCAGCAGCGAGCGGCGCAGGGCCTCGTCGTCGTCCACCACGTAGAGGGTCAGCGGCGTGTCTTTCATGGGCTTGTCGGCAGGGTAAAGGTGAAGGCGGCACCGCCGCCGGGGCGATTGGCCACCGCCAGGCGACCACCGTGGGCCTCGACGATGGTGCGGCAGATGTTGAGGCCCAGCCCCAGGCCGTCGGACTTGGTACTGAAGAAGGCCGAAAAGACCTGCTCCAGTTGCTCGGCCGGGATGCCGGGGCCGTTGTCGGCCACCGTCACCTCGACGGCCGGTCCGGCCTGGCGGGCGGTCAACTCGATGCGGCGCCGCGCCGGCGGCGTGTCGTGCATGGCCTGCACGGCGTTCTGGATCAGGTTGACCAGCACCTGTTCCAGCAGCACGCGGTCGCCGCGCACCGGCGGCAAGCCGTCCGCCAGCACGCTGCGGACCGCCACGTGGCCGCGCTGCAGTTCGGGCTGCAGCAGCGCCAACGAGTGGGCGATCACGCCGTCGATGGCCAGCCCCTCGTAGCTCCCCCGCTGGGGATTGATGAAGGCGCGCACGCGCTTGACGATCTCGCTGGCCCGCGTGGCCTGCTCGACGATCTCATCGAGGGCCGTGACCAGCATGTCCTGCGGACAGTGGCCGATCATCGCGCGGGCGGCGACAGCGAAGTTCGACAAGGCCATCAGCGGCTGGTTGAGCTCGTGGGCCAGCGTGGACGCCATCTCGCCGACGCTGGCGAGGCGCGCGCTGCGCTGCAGCTGGCGCTCCTGCTCGCGCTGGCGGGCCTCGGCGTGCTTCTGCGCGGTGATGTCCACCACCGAGCTCATCCAGCCCTGGTGCTCGCCCTCGGCATCGATCAGCGGCGCGGTGTAGACCATGGTGACCACGTCGTGGCCGTCCCGGTGGCGGACGCGGGACTCGAAGCCGTGGGGCGCAGCTCGGCCCTGCAGCGCGTCGTCGCTTTCGCGCATGTGCTTGTCCAGGTCGTCCGGGTGCCAGTAGGGGTAAGGCGGCATGCAGCCGAGCAGCTCCTCCTGGCTGTAGCCGACCATCTCGCACAGGGCCGGGTTCACATAGATGATGCGGCCCTGCGGGTCGCGGGCGCGCATACCGATCAGCAAGGAATCCTCCATCGCCTTGCGGAAAGCGTGGGCTTCCTGCAGGTCGTGGGTGCGCTCCTGCACGCGGCGTTCGAGTTCGAGGCGGGCCTGGCGTTGCTCCGCGTAGCGCTTCTCGCGCAGGCGCCAGTACAGCACGCCGAGCAGCAGCAGTGCAGCGGCCAGCGTGGCGATGGCCAGCGCCTCCTGACGGGCCTGGCGGACCTCCACCAGGTCGCTGGTGACGGTCAGCGTCCAGCCCAGCTCAGGCAGCGTCGTCTGCACCGCGAGATAGTCCTTGCGGCGGTTCTGCAGGCTGGCCTGCAAGGTGAAGCCATCCCCGTCGCCGTTGCGCTCGAGCTGCCACGGCAGGCGCTCGTAACGCTCCCGCGCGCCGTACTGGCCGTGCTGACGCAGCCAGTCCAGATCGGCACGGTCCAGCAGCCGGTCGCTGTGGTACAGCCATTCCGGCACCGAGCTCAGGAAGACGATGCCGCGGCTGTCCTGCAGCACCACCGGATCGACGCTGCGCGACCAGGTCTGTTCCAGCATCTCCAGCCCCAGCTTGACCACCGCCACGCCGACGATGGCCGCCCCGCTGCGCACCGGCTCGGCGATGAACAGGCCGGGCTGGCCGGTGGTCAGGCCGAGGCCGTAGAACAGCCCGCGCCGCCCCTGCAGCGCATCCTCGAAATACGGGCGCTGGCGGTAGGACTGGCCGACGAAGCTCGTCGCCGTACCCCAGTTGCTGGCCGCCAGCGTCTGTCCCTGGGCATCGACGACGAACAGCGCGGCGGCGCCGGTGCGCTGCTGCAGGTCGGCCAGGTAGCGATTGACCCGGTCCGGCAGCGCCGCATCGGCCGGGCGCAGCAGCAGGCCCAGCACGTCCGGATGGCGCGCCGCCACGTAGGGCAGGTAGTCGTGCTTCTCGACGATGCCGCGCAGGCCCAGTGCGTGGGCCTCGGCAGCCTGGCGCAGCGTGGCGGCCTTGAGCTGGAACTCGCGGTTCTCCGCCCAGCGCCCGACCGCCACGATCAGCAGCAGCGCAGCCAGGGCGGCGAGGCCCCAGCGCCAGTGGCGCAGGAAGGAAGAACGGGCGGTCGGCGTCATCGCGGCAGCGGCATTCGGGATGCGTAAACGATAGCGCGTCCGCCGTCCGCCACGGGGCAGGCAGACGCGCTCTGCGTAGTTTTACGGAGGGGCCAGGGGCGAATGCTGCGGATGTGCCGGCCCTGCCGCCTGCGGATACTCGTCCCATAACGCGAACCTCCATCCGGGGGCAGACGCGGTTCCACAGGAGACAAGACATGAGCACTGGTACGGCAGATCTGGCCCTGGAGCACCCACAGGCGACGGCCCGCGGCGAGCGCATCAGCGGGCAACGCCTGCGCGCGATCATCGTTGGCTCGGCGGGCAACCTGGTCGAGTGGTTCGACTTCTATTGCTACGCGGCCTTCGCCCTCTATTTCGCCAATTCCTTCTTCCCGGCCCAGGACCCCACCGCTCAGATGATGTCCACCGCCGGCATCTTCGCGCTGGGCTTCTTCATCCGCCCCCTCGGCGGCGTGCTGTTCGGCCACATCGGCGACCGCCACGGCCGCAAGGTGGCGCTGATGCTGTCGGTGCTGCTGATGTGCTTCGGCTCCCTGCTGATCGCCTGTGCCCCCACCTACGCCACCGCCGGCATCCTGTCGCCGATCCTGCTGCTGCTCGCCCGCCTGCTGCAGGGCCTCAGCCTCGGCGGCGAATACGGCGCCAGCGCCACCTACCTGTCGGAAATGGCCGACTCGCGCCACCGCGGCTTCTACGCCAGCTTCCAGTACGTGACGCTGATCGGCGGCCAGCTGCTGGCCCTGTTGCTGCTCCTCGTGCTGCAGAACTTCCTGCTCGACGCCGAGCAGCTGCGCGCCTGGGGCTGGCGCATTCCCTTCGTGGTCGGCGCCGGCCTGGCGCTGCTGGCCCTGCGCATGCGCCACGACCTGCCGGAGACCCAGTCCTTCGAAAACGCCCGCAAGAAGGCCTCGCCGATGGGCGGCCTCAAGCAGCTCGCCCAGCACCCCCGCGAAGTGCTGCTGGTGGTCGGCCTGACGATGGGCGGCACGCTGGCCTTCTACGTCTATACGACCTACATGCAGAAGTTCCTGCGCCTGTCGGTGGGCCTCACCGACGCGCAGACCACCGCCGTGTCGGCCGCCTCGCTGATCTTCGCGATGTGCCTGCAACCGCTCTACGGCGCGTTGTCCGACCGTATCGGCCGGCGGCCGCTGCTGGTCGGCTTCGCGCTGCTCGGCACGCTGTTCACCGTGCCGCTGCTGACCGCCATCCGCCACGCCAGCGGCCCGTGGGAAGCCTTCGGCCTGATCGCCTGCGCCTGGCTCATCGTGTCCGGCTACACCTCCATCAACGCGCTGGTGAAGGCCGAGATGTTCCCGGCGTCGATCCGCGCCACCGGCGTCGGCGTGCCCTACGCCTTCGCGGTGTCGGTGTTCGGCGGCACCTCGGAATACATCGCCCTGTGGTTCAAGCAGTCCGGCCTGGAGAGCGGCTTCTACTGGTACGCCACCGCGGTGATCGGCTGTACGCTGCTGGTGTGCTGGTTCATGCGCGACACCCGCGCCAGTTCGCAGATCGAGGCGGAAGCCGCCTTGCAGCCCGCCCAGGCCTGATCCCTGACGCGGATGCCCCGGCATCCGCTCCTTCTCAGCCTCCGCGCCGTTTCCGGCGCGGAGGCTTTTTTTTCGTCGGCACACCCCCCACCCCGGAACCAACACGGAGCCAGGGCATCCCAATGCGGTAATCCCCAGTCCTCAGACCCGGTTGGAGCGCGCACAATAAGCGTGCATACACCGGCTTCCTTCATAATGCCGCCCGATACTGGAGGATGAGGCCGCGTCGAACGCACGTCTCGTGATCCGTCACGCCCCGGCTTGCAACTGACCGGCAGCCCCATCCGCCCCGATTGAATCAGCCCCTAGGAATCCGACTTTTGAGCGATCCCCTGCTGCGCCGCCTGGCCCTCTTCGACCGTGCCGACCGGCACGCCCTGCTGCGTCACTGCCGACACGGCGTGGAGCGGGAGAGCCTGCGCGTCGATCCCGCCGGCGACCTGGCCCTGACGCCCCACCCGCTGGCCCTCGGCTCGGCGCTGACCCACACCCAGATCACCACCGACTACTCCGAGGCGCTGCTGGAGTTCATCACCGACGCCCACGAGGACGCCGCCGACACGCTGGACGAGCTGGACGCGATCCACCGCTTCGTGCAGGCCCACCTCGGCGACGAGCGGTTGTGGCCCAACTCGATGCCG
This sequence comes from Zoogloea sp. GDB6, assembly GCF_056724105.1. Lineage (NCBI taxonomy): Bacteria > Pseudomonadati > Pseudomonadota > Betaproteobacteria > Rhodocyclales > Zoogloeaceae > Zoogloea > Zoogloea sp. GDB6. The sequence goes on from NZ_CM161497.1 coordinate 5,226,631, forward strand.
TGCCGGCTGCCGGACGAAGCCACCATCCCGATCGCCGACTACGGCAGCAGCCACGTCGGCCGCCTCAAGCACGTCTATCGCAAGGGCCTGGCGGTGCGCTACGGCAAGACGATGCAGTGCATCGCCGGCATCCACTACAACTTCTCGCTGCCCGAAGCCCTGTGGCCGCTGCTGCAGCAGGAGGAAGGCGACACGCGCCCGGCACAGGACTGGCAATCGGCCTGTTACATCGCGCTGATCCGCAACTTCCGCCGCTACAGCTGGCTGCTGCCCTACCTGTTCGGCGCCTCGCCGGCGGTGGGTGCCAGCTTCTTCCGCGGCCAGCCGCACCGCCTCGACACGCTGGACGCCGAAACCCTGTACCTGCCGTGGGCGACCAGCCTGCGCATGAGCGACCTGGGCTACCAGAGCGAGGCCCAGGCCAGCCTGACGCCCTGCTACGACAGCCTGGACAGCTACCTGGACAGCCTGCGCCGCGCCGTGACCACGCCTTACGCCCCCTACGCCGCAGTCGGCACACAGCGGGACGGCGAGTGGGTGCAGCTCAACACCAACGTGCTGCAGATCGAGAACGAGTACTACTCGACGATCCGCCCCAAGCGCGTGATCAACAGCGGCGAGCGGCCGTTGCAGGCGCTGGGCGCCCGCGGTGTGCAGTACGTGGAAGTGCGCTGCCTGGACCTCAACCCCTTCCTGCCGCTGGGCATCGACCTCAGCGAGACGCGCTTCCTCGACGCCTTCCTGCTGTTCTGCGCGCTGGAGGACGGCCCCGGCCTGATCTCCGGCGAATGCGGCGAATGCACCGGCAACTTCGCGCGCAGCGTCAATGAAGGCCGCAAGCCGGGCCTTCAGCTGAAGCGCCACGGCAAGCCCATCGGCCTGCAGGCGTGGGGATTGGAACTGCTCGAGCGCATCGGCACCTGTGCCGATCGGCTCGATGCCGCCTTCGGCCACGACCAGCACCGCCGCGCGCTGGACGCCCAGCGGGCCAAGCTGGAAGACGTGTCGCTGACGCCGTCCGCCCAGGTGCTGAAGAGCCTGCAGGACGACAGGATCAGCCTGTTCGCCTTCGGCCGCCGCCAGGCCGAGCGCCACGCCGAGTGGTTCCGCCAGCACCCGCTGGACGCCGCCACGGAGGCCCGCTTCGAACAGGCCGCCCGCGACTCCCTGGCCGCCCAGACCAGGCTGGAAGCGGAGCAGCAAGGCAGCTTCGAGGACTACATGGCGCACTATCTGGGCGCCATCCACGCCGAGCCCGCCGCTTAAAGCCCCTCAGGAAACGCCGGGCCGCCCCAGGTTTCCTTGCCCCTGCGGAGGGCGGGCCGGGCTCAGCCCGGCGCTGGGGGCGCTCAGAACGAGCCGCGGCCCCGGCCGCCGGCTCGACAAACCGGCTACGGCACGCTTACTCGCCGCGGCCGACCGACCACACCAGCGGCGCGCCCTGCAGATACTTGCGGAACACCGCGGTCACGTCGGCGGCGCTGAGGCGGGAAATCTGCGCGTCGTACTGGGCGATCCACGCGTAGTCGTGGCCGTTTTCCAGGCCGGCGGAGAGCACGCCGACAAAGCCCTTCTCGCTGCGCAGGCCGGTCTTGCGCTCCTCCAGCCAGGTGCGCTTGGCGCGTTCCACTTCCTGCTCGCTGAAGCCGTCCTGCAGCGCGCGCGCCAGCTCGGCCTTCAGGCTGGCCAGCGCGGCCTCCGCCTGCGGGCTGGCCGCCGAGGCCTGCAGCCGGAAGCTGCTGCGCGGATCGAAGCTGCGCCCGGCGAGGCTGACGCCAGCCCCGTAGGCCAGGCCTTCCTTCTCCCGCAGGCGCTGCCAGATGCGGCTGTCCGCATCGCCACCGAGCACCTTGGCGGCAATGCGCAGGGCCGGGAAATCCGGCGAATCGTCGGTGATCGGCAGCAGGGCCTGGCCGACCACCGACGCGTTCGGCTTGGCCGGCATGCTCACCACGATGGGCGCCGTATCGACGGCGGACGGCGCCGCCTCTTCGCGGATGCGTTCGTAGGGCATCGGGGATTTCGGCAGCCTGGCGACCTTGTCCCACACGCCCTGCACGTCGGCCGGCGTGAAGTCGCCCACCGCCGCCAGGCGCAGCCGGCCGATGCCGTGCAGGTCGGCGACGCACTGGCGGGCCTGCTCGTAGGTGGCGGCCCGCACCGCGGCCAGCTGGCGCTCCAGCGACCAGGGCTGGTTGGGGTGCTCGTCCGGGTAGTTGTCGAAGCGCAGCGCGGCCTGGCTGGACGCCACGGAGGCCGGGTCCTTCAGCGCAGCCTCCAGGCGGGCGATGGAGGCTGCCTTCATGCGCTCGAACTCGTTCTGCGGCAGGCTCGGCTTGGCCCACACCGCCAGCAGAATGTCGAGGGCCGCCTCGGCGTTCTTGCGTGGCACTTCCAGGGTGATATCGCCAAGGCTGAGGGACCACTGGGCCTGCAGGGCTTCGAGCCTGGCATCGATCTGGTCGCGGTTCAGGCCGGCGCCGCCGTAGGCCAGCAGGCTGCTGCCGAAGTTGCAGGCCACGCGGCGGCCGGTGAAGGCCTGGGTGTTGCCGTAGTCGTTGTTGAGGCTGATCCACGCCAGCCCACCCTGGGTCTTGCGCGGGATCAGCACGGCCTTGGCCGTCTCGCTGGGCAGCGGCACCGGCACGCTGGCCTTGGCGAGTTCCGCCGCGCTGGCGGGGATCGGGTCGCTGGCCTGGGCCAGCGCCGGCCAGTTGCCGCCGGCAACCAGTTCCTGCGCCGCCGGCGCGGCGGTCCATGCCGGCACTTCCGGCTGGTCACCGTGGCGCAGCAGCACGTCGGCCCGGTTGGTCGGCACCACCCACTTGCGCAGCGCCGCGTTCACCTCGTCCAGCGTCACGTCGCGGGCCCTGTCCCGCTGCCAGAAGAACAGGCGCCAGTCGCCGGCCACCTCGGCGCGGGACAGCAGACTGGCCACGCTCTCGTGGTTGCTGGCGAGGCGCTCATAGCCGTTCAGCTCGGCCTGGCGGGCGCGCTCCAGCTGTTCCTGGCTGATGCCCTGGCGCGCCGCCGTCTCCAGGTGCTCGCGCAGCGCGCGGCCAAGGGCTTCGGCGTCGGCGTCCTTGCCCGCCGAGGCGCTGCCGACCAGCAGGCTGTAGTCGGGCTGGATCTGGGTGCGGCACTGGGCCGACACCGCCAGCTTGCGCTCCAGCACCAGGTCCTTGCGCAGGCTGCCCCAGTCCTGCGCGCAGATGGCGCTGACGCCCAGATCGAAGGCATACAGGCTGCGGTCGCGCATGCCCGGCAGCTTCCAGCCACTGGCGGCGATGGTAGTGCCGGCGGGCAGGAACAGCTCGCTGCGGTTGATGACGGCGCGCGGCTCCTCGCGCGTCCACGTGGCGGGCTTCGGCTCGGCCGGGTTGCGCGCCTCTGCGAACAGGCGGCTGGCCAGCGCCAGCACGCGCTGCGTGTCGAAGTTGCCGGTGACGATCAGCGCCGCGTTGTCCGGGCGGTAATGCTTGCGGTGGAAGGCCTGCAGCGCCTCGAAGGGCGCGTCCTCGATGTCGCTGCGCGCGCCGATGGTCGGCCGCCCGTAGCCGTGCCAGAAATAGGACTGGCGCTGCAGCGCGCGCATCACCACGCTGCCCGGATCGGTGTCGTTGCGCTCCAGCTCGTTGCGCACCACCGTCATCTCGCTGGCCAGGTGGGCCTTGGTGAAGCTGGCGCGGATGAAGCGGTCCGCCTCCAGGCGCAGCACCTCGTCCACCTTCTCCGGCTCGGCGGCCACCACCTCGAAATAGTTGGTGCGGTCGGTGGACGTCGTGCCGTTCCACGTCGCCCCCAGCGCGGTCAGGTCGCGCTTCAGGTCGGCGCGCGGGCCGGCGCTCTTGAACAGCATGTGCTCCAGCAGGTGCGCCATGCCCGTCTCGCCATAGCCCTCCTGCTTGCTGCCGGTCTTCACCAGCAACTCGACCCGCACGCTCGCTGCTGACGGAAACGGCGCCAGAATGATCTTGAAGCCATTGGCCAGCCGGTACGACGCAAACCCGCCCGCCTCGACCTCCACCTTCGGCAAGGCCGCCTCGGTTTTCCCCGCGGCCTCCGCGGCGGGCATCAGCATCTGTACGGCAAGGAAGACGGCCAGGGGCAGGCGACGGGGGATCAGGGACATGATGGCGCGGGGCCCGGTGGGCGCGATGCAGGGGCGCTGATGATAACGCGCAGGGCTGGGGCGAACCTTGCGCGGAGAGGGCAGTGCTTATGCGAATTTCTGCGATCTTTAGAGCGAACGTGCTCCCTGAAGACAAGCCCGCCACTGGAGCCGGGAATAAATCCGGCCCTCACCCGGTATTGCAATGCAGGAGATCCCGTTCGAGAAAGGAGCACCCCATGGGACGCGGCATTCTGCAATTCCCGGTCGTCCTGCGCGTGGCCCTCGCCGGGCTGGGCCTGCTGGGGCTGGGCGCGGCCCTGGCCGCTGGCGACGCCGAGCGGGGCCAGGCGCTGTACAAGGAGCGCTGCTCGGCCTGCCATTCGATCCGTTACAACGGCCAGGGGCCGGCCCACGCCGGCGTGGTGGGGCGCGCCATCGGGCGGGCGCCGGGCTTCGACTATTCCCCGGCGCTGCGCACCGCCCAGGGCATGTGGACCGAAGAGAACCTGGACCGCTGGCTCACCGATCCGGAGCGCTTCCTGCCCGGCCAGCGGATGAACGTGAGCATCGAGGACGCCCGCGACCGGGCCGACCTCATCGAATTCCTCAAAAGCCAGGGCACGCGGGAATAAACGGCGGCCCGGCACGGTATGCACTGTAGGGACGCCCTTTCCGGGCATCCCGACCCACGGAGAGGACCAACATGAACACCATGGATCGCAGGCGATTTCTGGAATTGTGCGGGCTCGGCGGCGGCGCGGTGTTCGCGTCCGCGCTGGCCGGCTGTTCCAGCCTGGGCGCCGCGAAGAGCGCGGACGCCGCGGACTTCTATTTCGTCCAGCTGTCGGACGTGCACTGGGGCTTCCGCGGCCCCGAGAACCCCGACCCCACCGGCACGCTGCCGAAGGCCATTGCGGCGGTGAACGCCCTGCCCCGGCAGCCGGATTTCATCGTCTTCACCGGCGACCTGACCCACACCACCGACGACCCGGAGGAGCGGCGGCGGCGCATGGCCGAGTTCAAGGGCGTGGCGGCCGCGCTGAAGGTGCCGACGGTGCATTTCATGCCCGGCGAGCACGATGCCTCCTTCGACCGGGGCGCCGCCTTCCAGGAATACTTCGGCGCCACCCACTACACCTTCGACCACAAGGGCATCCACTTCATCGTCCTCGACAACGTGTCGGACCCCGGCGCCCGCGTCGGCACCGAACAGCTGGAGTGGCTGAAGGCGGACCTGGAGCGGCAGGACAAGGACGCCCCCATCGTGCTGTTCACCCACCGCCCCCTCTTCGACCTCGTGCCCAAGTGGGACTGGGCCACGCGCGACGGCGCCCAGGTGATCGCCGCGCTGATGCCCTACCGCAACCTGACCGTGTTCTACGGCCACATCCACCAGGAACACCACCACCTGACCGGCCACATCGCCCACCACTCGGCCAAGTCCCTGATGTTCCCGCTGCCCGCTCCCGGCTCCCAGGAAAAGCGCACACCGCTGCCGTGGAACCCGGCAGTGCCCTACCAGGGCCTGGGCTTCCGCGAGGTGGACGCCGAGCCCCGCACGGCCCGCCTGGCGATCCAGGAATTCCCGGTGGTGGCGACATGAAGCGGCGCGACGTCCTGCGCTGCCTGGGGGGCGTGGCCGTGGCGCTGCCGCTGCTGGAACTGGGCGTCGGCCACGTGCGGGCCGCAGAGGGCGAAGGCCGGGTCATCGAGCTGGAAGCGCGGCGCTTCCGCTACACGCCCAACGAGATCCACGCCCGCGCCGGCGAGACCCTGACCCTGGCTATCCGCTCCGTCGATTTCGTGCACGGCTTCAGCATGCCCGAGCTGGGCCTGCGCAGCGACCTGCCGCCGGGCCGGGTGACGCGCATCCGCGTGGCCGATCTGCCCGTCGGGCGCTGGACCTTTCTGTGTGACAATTTCTGCGGCGAAGGCCACGAGGAGATGAACGGCATGCTGATCGTGGAAGCCTGACGGACCATGGCGCACACGCGGGATTTCGAAGCGCTGGTCCTGCCCCACCTGGACGCGGCCTACAACCTGGCCCGCTGGCTGGTACGGGACGAGCACGTGGCCGACGACATGGTGCAGGACGCCTGCCTGCGGGCCTACCGCTACTTCGACGCCCTGCGCGGCGACGCCGCCAAGCCCTGGCTGCTGGGCATCGTGCGCAACAACTGCTACGCCTGGCTGGAAGAGGAGCGCATGAGCGCCCGCTGGGTGGCCCACGGCGCGGACGACGCGCTGCTGGCGGCAGTGCCGGTGCCGCCGGACAGCCGCGGTGCCACGCCCGAGACCGAGCTGTGGCACGCCGACCGCCGCCAGATGGTGGACGCGGCGATCCGCGCACTGGAACCGCCCTACCGGGAAGTGATCGTGCTGCGGGAGCTGGAAGACCTCTCCTACGCGGAGATCGCCCAGATCGCCGCCATCCCCATCGGCACGGTGATGTCCCGCCTGTCCCGCGCCCGCGCGGCCCTGCGCACGGCGCTGGCGGATTTGCTTGGAACGGAATGACATGAACGAAGAAGACGCCGACCGGGCCGTGGGCCGCCTGCTGCGGGAACACGCCACCCGCCACCGGGCCGGCGACGCGCTGCAATCCGCCGTACGCACCGAGATCGCCCTGGAAGCAGCCGGCCAGCGGCGCCAGGCCACGCCGCCAGTCGACCGCCGCTGGCGCTGGCCCGCCTGGGGCCTTGCCGCCGCCGGTTTCGCCTGCGGCGTGCTGGCCAGCATGCTCGCCTTGCAGCTGCTGCCGCCGGCGGACGGCAACCGCGCGCTGGAGCAGGAACTGGCCAGCAGCCACGTGCGCGCCCTTATGGTCGCCCACCTCACCGATGTCGCCTCATCCGACCAGCACACCGTCAAACCCTGGTTCCAGGGCAAGCTGGACTACTCGCCGCCGGTCAAGGACCTCGCCAACGACGGCTACCCGCTGATCGGCGGCCGCCTCGACTACGTGGCCGGCCGCCCCGTCGCGGCCCTGATCTACCGCCGCCACGGCCACCTCATCAACCTCTTCGTCTGGCCCGCCGACGGCCAGACCGCGCCGACCCTGCACAGCCATCAGGGCTACCAGCTCGCCCACTGGCGCAACGCCGGCATGCAGTTCTGGGCCGTGTCCGACCTCAACGGCGAAGAACTCCAGACGCTGGCCCGGCTGATCCCCTAGGCGCGCTACCGCGCCTGCAAGGCCTCATCCGAGTGAGAAGCCGTTCTCACCTTGGCGAGAATCCAGAATGGTTTTTTGAAACACTGCATCGCGGCACTGGAACAAGCGATACGCTCAGCTCTTTTGTCATTTTTCTCAATGAAACGCGCCCTTGTCCTCGCAATCGCCCTGTTGCTGATCGGTGTCGCAGGCATCGTCCTCGATGGCCTGCGCGACGATGTCCGGATCAGCGATGTCGGTGTAGTCCTCGGCTCGAAGGTCATACCGGACGGCACGCCGTCAGACCGCTTGCGGGCCCGTCTCGACAGGGCCGCCGAGTTGTACCGGCAAGGCATGTTCACGCGCATCATCGTGAGCGGTGGAACGGGTGTCGAAGGCTTCAGCGAGGCCCGGGTCATGGCCGACTACCTGGCGGGCCAGCAAGCCGTGCCCCGTGTAGCGATCCTCATGGACGAGCATGGCGACACCACGGAAGCCACGGCGCGCAACAGCGCCGCCATCATGAAGGCGCACGGCTTCAGAAGCGCCCTGGTCGTCACCCAGTATTTCCACATCACGCGCAGCCGTCACGCGTTGCGACGCGCAGGCGTTGAGGTGATACATACCGCTCACGCCCGCTTCTTCGAAGCGCGAGATATCTACTCGACGGCGCGGGAACTGGTCGCGCTGCCGAAGTATTGGTTGGCAACACCGACGCAACCCACCCTCAGGGAAGTACGATGATGGCAGTCTTGCGGGTGCGTTTTCGCGCATCCCGCATCGGCCCTCTAAGCAAACTGTGCGGTGACCCGCCAGCCGTTTCCGGACGGCACGCTTGAGAACTTCACCGGCAGAAAGCGCTCGATCACTTCGAAGTTGGTCTTCGCGTGAGGCGTCAAGGCCGTACAGGTGTAGGAGGCCTCGCTGCGACGCTTCCACACGGCGAGGGCCAGGGGCAGAACCCACTGGTCGGTCAGCTGCGGGCCGCACGCGGCGTCGCTCAACTGATGCGCCCGCACTTGCCGCATCAGGTTGTGCGCGACCTTTTCGGCGCTGACGCCCTTTTCACCGAACTCGGTGAAGACCTCGGTGACGTTTTCATACACCAGGGTCACCAGCAGCGCGTTGCCAGGCCCTTCGTGTTGACGGGTAGGCGCCTCGCGCAATTGATCGCCACTCCAACCGAGGGCAGCCCCCAGGTGCTCGAGTTCGCGCCGGGCGACGGAGCGTGGCAGCGCTGGCGCAAAGCACTCGGCATAGCCTTCCAGCCTGGCCCCGCGGACGTCCAGGTCGAAGGGCTGCAGCGTGTCCCCGGCGGGCCAGATGGTCACCTCGATCTCCCCACCACCAGCCGGATAGAAGCCCAGACGACGCAGGTTCAGCTCGGCGTTGGCGCCGAGCCTGCGCATCAGCGGCGCATAGCTGCGCGCCAGGAAATGGAACGGCGGGGCCATCGGGTTGTGGGTCCCGCCGCCCAGCTTCAAGCGGCTCGGGGCATCGGCCATCAGCAAGGCCGGCCACACGGTCTGCAGTACCAGCGTGCAGCTGCCCGCCGTACCGACGTTGAAGTGGTAGTCGCCCGCGCGCACCTGGCCGGGCGTGAAGCGCAGCGACTGGGCGTTCAGTTCGGCCCCATCGACTTCAGCAGCGCAGACCTCGGCCGCTGCGTTCACGCACGTCAGGTGTTGCCGCATCAGGCCGGGCTTTGCGCGGCCGGCGCGAATCCTGGTCAGCGTGAAAGGCTGGCCCGTGCACATGGACAGGGCCAGCGCGGTGCGCAGGATTTGTCCGCCGCCTTCGCCAGCGGCGCCATCGATCTCGATCATGTTCTTCCCTCTTCTCTTCTTGTTGTTCTAGGCCTGGGCCTCGAAGTGCAGTACCGCGTCATGCAGGTAGCGGTCGAGCCCGCCCCTGTCCGCCTTCGGCCCTTTATCGGGCCTGTGCGCCATGGCCACGGCCAGTTCGCGCTCGATGAAGTCGTGGATGCCGACCCAGCGCGGGCTGGTCGCGGACTCTCCGGCACGCATCTTGACCTCGAGCAGCATGTTGATTTCGTCGAGCAGGGCACGGTCGGTCAGCATCCGGCTCGCCAGCTCCGCGAAACGCATCGGCGGAACCCCATGCCCTTCGCGTATCCAGCGTGCGGCCAGCAGCGGGCGCAGGACATAGAGGTATTTCTTGTACCGGACACGCTCGCCGTACAGATGCTCCCGCAGGTTCTTCCTGGCCATGGACACATAGTGGTGATAGCCCCGTACCGGCGAGAAGCCCTCTTCGGCCAGCCCCCGCAGGCGCCCCACCCAGGGTGTCTCCTGCCGGTAGACGATGGGCGAGCGCAGCCATTCGAGCAGGGTCGGATTGGACTCCCGCAGCAAGTGCAGCGCCTTGCGCAGATCCCAGCCGCAGATGTCCAGCTCACCGCTGATGGGCTGTTCGATGACGTCGCGGCCGGGCTCGACGGCCAGATACCAGGGCAGCCGATTGACATACACGAAGCGCACGTCGTAATCGCTGTCGGGCGATGCAAAGCCCCAGCCGCGGCTGCCTGATTCGCTGGCAAACAGCACCTTCACCTGGTGCCGGCGCTCCAGCGCCGCAAGCTCGTCCAGCACGGTGGCACGCATCTCGTCCGAGACAGGATGCGCGCTCAGAACGGTCTCTTCCTTCATGCTCTCCCCACTACTTTCTCCTGGGCGGGGGAGAGCACAGCGCCCTCCCCCATTCAACCCTTCACACAGACCACCTGCTTCAAGGTGTGCACCACTTCGACCAGATCCTTCTGCGCCGCTATGACAGCATCGATATCCTTGTAGGCCATCGGGATTTCGTCAATGACATTGACGTCCTTGCGGCACTCGACGCCGGCGGTCGCCTTGATCTGGTCGTCGACGGTGAACATCTTCTTGGCCTTGGTGCGGCTCATCACGCGGCCGGCACCGTGGCTGCAGCTCTCGAAGCTCTCCGGGTTGCCCAGGCCGCGCACGATGTAGCTGCGCGCGCCCATGCTGCCTGGGATGATGCCCAGCTCGCCGCGCTTGGCGCTCACCGCGCCCTTGCGGGTCACGAACACGTCCTGCCCGAAATGGCGCTCCTGCTGCACGTAGTTGTGGTGGCAGTTCACCGCCTCCACGTGCGACTCGAAAGGCTTGTGGATGACCTTGCGCACCGTGGCGATCAGGTTGGCCATCATCACCTCGCGGTTGCGCATCGCGAACTTCTGCGCCCACGACACACCACGCACGTAGTCATCGAAGTACTGGGCGCCTTCCTCGAAGTAGGCCAGGTCCTTGTCGGGCAGGTTGCGCTGATGGCGCTCGGCATCCTTTTTGGCCAGTTCGATGAAGTGCGTGCCGATGGCGTTACCCACGCCGCGCGACCCCGAATGCAGCATGAACCAGACAAAGCCTGCTTCGTCGAGACAGACCTCGATGAAGTGGTTGCCTGTTCCCAGGGTCCCCAGATGCTTGTGGTTGTTCGTGTTCTTCAGGCGCGGGTGCAGTTCGCACAGGGCGTCGAACTCGTCGACCAGCGTGGCCCAGGCCTGATCCACCAACGTCGGCGGGTTCTCCCAGCTGCCGGAGTCGCGGCCGCGATGCCGGGGTACGGAGCCGTGCGGAACCGCCTGTTCGATGGCCGAACGCAGCGGCCCCAGGTTGTCCGGCAGGTCTTCGGCGCGCAGCGTGGTCTTGGCGGCCATCATGCCGCAGCCGATATCCACGCCCACCGCCGCCGGGATGATGGCCTTGAGCGTCGGGATCACCGAACCGACGGTGGCGCCGATGCCCAGGTGCACGTCGGGCATGGCCGCGATGTGCTTGAACACGATGGGCAGGCGCGCTGCGTTGGCCAGTTGTTGCCTGGCCTCGTCCTCAACGGGGACGCCCTTGGTCCACATCTTCACCGGCACACCGCCGGGGACGTCTTCCACGTTGTAGTTCTGGTCTGACATGTTCTTCTTCTCCATGAAGGGAGCGGTGACAAGGGTCGATGAAATCTTCACTCCGCCATCCATTGCTGGACCGGGATTTGAACCCGGGACGCCCGGCGATCGCTCGCCGGGCACGCAGTGGAAGCCGCGTGCGTCTACCTGTAATTCCATCTGCATTCACCGCGAAACAGGGGATGCCAAGTTGCGACAAGGGTTGGTGAAACATCGTGCTCTACCACTGAGCTACGGCCCCCCTGATGCGGGACCGGTGGGACTCGAACCCACGACATCGAGCGTTGGAGGCTGTAGTTCCACCTGCATTCGCAACAAGGCATCTCAAACGGCGCGTCGGCATTCGTCATGCGACGACGGCATCCATAGTGGTTGGTATTCCAGGCGACAAGAGCTGCAAGAGCGGCCTACGGAGTCTCCGTTGCGGGCCTGCCGACCCGCGCGGCCAGGGGGCTGTACTCCTGCATGCATTCGCCTGGAACACCTCCCAAATCAAATCATCTATTGCGCAGCGAGCGACACCTTCTCGATCTCGCCGACCCAATGCCCGGCCTCCATCTTGCCGGCGGCAAAGTTGGCCAGCATGGTGAACACCGCATCCGAGAAGCCGCCGACATTCAGGATGTCTTGCCGCTCGGCCGCCTGCGTGGTCGCCGTCGGCTGGACGTCGATGCACACCAGGCGCGCGCCCGGGTTGCGCCGCTTCAGCACGTCCCATTCGCGCAGGGTCTGCGTTGTGCCACGCCGTCTGGCATCGACCCAGGACTCGTTGTCGGAGACCAGGATCACCAGATCCACCGACGCACGCTCGCGGTTCAGCAGCGCCAGCGGCGCACTGCAGCTGGTTCCACCACCCCCGATACTGGCCAGGGCCTGCGCATTGGTCATGACCGAATCCCGTGCGTTCAGCGACAGCTTCACCACATCCTGCTCGAACGGCAGCACCCGGGCCGACGGATTCCTGCGGAGCACGGCTGCCGCCACCAGCGCGGCCACATCGATGCAGCGGACGCGCGAGCTTGCCGAACCGCGCTGGCCAGTCACGGCCGAGCTCATCGAACCCGACACGTCCGGGCACACCACCACCCGCCCCTGCAAACCAGGCACGTTGGCCAGCGCGAGCTCCATGGCATCCTGCAACGCCTCACGGACCACGGCGGGCAGCGCCTCTCCAGCAGCCTTGAAGGCCGCCAGCAGCTGGTACGGCATCACCCGCGCCCTTGCCACCGCATGCGCATCGCCCAACTTGGCGGCGGCCACCTCGGCCATGCCGGGGAGATCAAACACACCGTGCCGGGCAAAGGTGTTGAGGTTCTGACGCACCATCTGCCAGGAGCCCGAGCGAGCGATCTGCGCCCATTGGGCCGGGTTCAGCGCCAGCGCCGTCAACATCTGGAACGGCACGTCGGGCACCTCGGCGGCAACGCCCTGGGCGCTTTCGCGCTTGAAGCGCTCGAAGGCCTGGGTGATGGGCGGCAGCAGCGCTTCATCGACCGGCTTGCCGATCAACCATGCGAACCAGGCCGCCCGCCAGGCTTCGGCCGGCTTGGGGTGCACCATCTTGACCACATCCGCCAGCGACGGCGTGTTGCCGACGGCGGCGTTCAACAGCTGCTTTTCGGTGGCAGTCAGCAACCAGTGCTGCACCAGCTTCTTCGGACGGGTTCCCAGCGACCTGCGCCCCACGGCGCCGCTGCGCAGGATCTGCACGAAGTTGCGCAGCATCTTGCCGTTGTCCACCACCCGGGAGAACACCTGGTTCAGCAGCGCGACGTCACGCACGGCCAGGCTGGCCGCCAGCAGGGCCGGCATGTCCTTCATGTGGCCCGACTCACGGCCATAGATCGCCGCTCTCGCGACGAAGGACACGTCCAGCTCCTGGACCAGCGCCATCACCCGGTCGAGCTGGTCTTCGGCGTTGGCATAGAAGGTACGGCTCAGGCAGCCGGTGGCCGCGAGTTGCGCCAGTTGATGGCGGGCACTGAAGGCATAGGCCGGCGCCTGCTCCGCATTGCACGTCACCGCAGAGGGCGACATGGCACCCTTGAGTGTCTGGAAAAGCTGCGTGTTGACCATGGCATTCTCCTCTGTGCATTCAACCCGTTGTTCATGCTTCCTTCTTTGCAATGGGTGTGCCAGTTCTTCTCAACTCTGGAGAGATCAATAACAAGACGCTGATTTACAAAGAAATAAATCCTATGAAGCCAAAGACCATGTGGTTTTCATGATTCCAAACAACTACGCATGCGCTAGAATTTTGACTAGCTATTTATATGAACAGATATGGTCAGGAAAAACGTCGTCATCGGATTCATGGGTACCCAGCTGGACTCGGGCCAGGGGGCCGGTCGGTGGGAGAAGTGGCGCCCGACGATCTCCCTCGTCCAGCACGAAGACACGCTGATCGACCGGATGGAGTTGTTCTACGCGACGAAGTACGAGGCGCTGGCCCAAACCCTGGTGCGCGACATTGCCAACGCATCGCCCGACACCGTCGTGAACCTGGTGCGCATGGACCTTGCCGATCCTTGGGACTTCGGCGAGATGTACGCGGCCCTCTACGACTGGGCGCGGAGCTACCGCTTCGACCCGGCCCATGAGCAGTATTGGGCCCACATCACCACCGGCACGCACGTGGCGCAGATCTGCATGTTCCTGATGGTGGAGTCGCGCTTCATTCCCGGCGTACTGCTGCAGACCGCCCCACCCAGGAAACAGGGCCCCGGGAATCCGGGCAGCTATACGCTGATCGATCTGGATCTCTCCCGCTACGACGTGCTGGCCCAGCGCTTCAACCAGGCGCATGCGGAAGCCCTGGCGTTTCTGAAGAGCGGCATTCCCACCCGCAACAAGCGCTTCAACGCGCTCATCGAAGAAATCGAACGCGTCGCAGTGCGCTCCCAGGCGCCCATCCTGCTGACCGGCCCCACCGGAGCCGGCAAGTCGCACCTCGCGCGGCGCATGTTCGAGCTCAAGAAGTCACGACACCAGGTGCAGGGGGATTTCGTTGAAGTGAACTGCGCCACGCTGCGCGGCGACGGTGCGGCGTCGACACTGTTCGGCCACAAGAAGGGGGCGTTCACCGGCGCGACCGCCGACCGCGCCGGCCTGCTGCGCACGGCCCACCAGGGCGTGCTGTTTCTCGACGAAATCGGCGAACTGGGGCTGGATGAACAGGCCATGCTGCTAAAGGCCGTGGAGGAGAAGCGCTTCCTGCCGGTGGGCAGCGACCGCGAGGTCAACAGCGACTTCCAGCTGATCACGGGTACCAACCGGGACCTGCGCATCGACGTGGCCCAGGGCCGCTTCCGCGAAGACCTGTTCGCACGCATCAACCTATGGACCTACACGCTGCCGGGCCTGGCCCAGCGCCCCGAGGACATCGAGCCCAACATCGACCACCTGCTCGTGCGGGCCGCCACCGAAACCGGCCGCGCCGTTCGCTTCAACACCGAGGCCAAGGCCCGCTACCTCCGGTTTGCCCGATCAGCCGATGCCCCCTGGAGCGGCAACTTCCGCGACCTCTCGGCCAGCGTGACGCGCATGGCGACACTGGCGGATGGCGGGCGGATTTCAACCGGACTGGTCGATGCCGAGATACAGCGGCTCCAGTGGCAATGGCAGTCGGCAGCACAAGCGCAGGTGCCCGACGTCGATCTCGACGTCCTGCTGCCGGCCGAGGCTGCCAGCCAGCTGGACCTCTTCGACCGCCTGCAACTCGAAGCCGTCATCCGGATCTGCCAGCAATCGCAGACCCTCTCCGACGCCGGCCGCCGGCTCTTCGACCAGTCACGCAGCCAGCGCGCCGTGGTCAACGACGCAGACCGGCTCCGCAAGTACCTGCTCAAGTTCGGGCTGACGTGGGATGCGCTACACCGGCGATAGAAAATTTGGCTGAAACGAAACCGGGCTTGCCCAACCGATACACTTGCCAGGCTTCAACCGAACAATGTCATTCAGCTAGAAGGCCATCACCCACTGCCGCAATTGCGCCACCGTCTCCGGCAAACCTTGCTGAAGCAGCGTGTCCAGATACGCCTCCTGCGTCTTCGGCGGGTTCTTCAGGCTGGCGCGATGTCTTGCCACCGCTGCCAGCACCTGTGCCGGGTTCAGGTCGATCAGATGTGCGATGAACTCATCCGGATGCAGTGCCTCCACCTCGTACTCATCCAGCGCCTCAATCACGCTGCTCTGGCTGCGGATCGCCGCGGCCAGCACGTGCCGATCATCCTCATCCGGCAGCCTCAGTCCCTGAATCAGGTACTCATAGCCTTCCACCAGACTGTCACGCACCTTGCTGTCCATCAGCTCGCGTGTCCGCTCCAGTTGTTCGGGCTTCAGATCAGGTCGGTTGGCCAGCACATTGCGCATCCACTCCGCGTGAATCTGCTGCGTCCACTTGGCGCGGTACAGGTCGCTCATTGCCAGGTGCATCAAGAGATCGCGCAAGGGTGCCGGATACAGCACGCACGCGTCGTACACCACCGAAAAACTGGTCATTTCAATAGCCCATGTTCAATTCCTGTGCCTGGGCCGTCAGTTCCTCCAATGCCTTCATTCGTTCCGTATCGATGCGGTTCTTGTAATTCACCAGATCCTGGTAATACACGCGCCGATGGGTACCCACCTTGTGGAAGGGAATGCTCCCACCATCCAGCAACTTGACCAGATACGGACGGGAAACATTGAGCATGTCGGCCGCCTCTTGTGTTGTCAGCTCCGCATGCACCGGGATCAGGCTCACTGCATTGCCCTGCGCCATCTCGGCCAGGATGTCGATCAACAGGCGATAGGCTGCAGTCGGTACGCGCACCGCCTCATGTTCGCCGCCCTGATCGACGACCCGGATTTCCTGGGTCTCTTCCTGGCTGCTGAGATACAGGGACAGCAATCTGCTGCTTTCCTTGGCCAGCGTCGCTTCGGCCTCCGTCGGGAGGTCGGGTCTTACCTTTGTGTTCATGATTCGCTCAGAGTCGGTATCGGTATCAATGTCAGCGCTGGAGTCCGTGATCTCGTTCAGCGTGATATCCGTTCAGGATCAATGTGAGCTCAAGTATCGGTCGGCGGGCTGTTCGCGAACCGGACCTCGCAGGGTTCCGGGCGCAGCCATCTCTTGCCGTACATTGACTATAAACAAACGAAATAAACGAAACAAGCGAAACAGGCACACGCACACCGCCCCAACTATTTTTCCCCGCCCCACAATATCCGCGCCTGGCGTTCGTCTACCCAGGCATGGACGCATCGTTTTCACTTCCTCTGCCCAACGAAGAGCCCACGCCGATGGCCGAGCAGGACCGACGCCTGACTGAGACCATCGCCCGCGAGAGCGGGCGCTTGGGCAGCTTCATCCGTCAGCGGGTGCCGGATTCGGGCGAGGCAGAGGACATCCTGCAGGATGTCTTTTTCGAGCTGGTCCAGGCCTGGCGCCTGCCGCAGCCGATCGAGCAGGTCGGCGCGTGGCTGTTCCGGGTGGCGCGCAACCGCATCGTGGACCGCTTTCGCAAGCGGCGCGAAGAGCCCCTGCCGCTCACCGGGCCGGAGGATGGCGACGACGACGCGCACTGGCTGGACGACGCGCTGCCGGCCGGCGACGGCGGGCCCGAGGCGGCGCACCTGCGGCGGCTGTGGCTGGAGGCCATCACGGCGGCCCTCGACGAGCTTGCGCCGGGGCCGCGCGACACCTTCATCGGCCACGAGATCGACGGGCGCAGCTTCAAGGACATGGCGGCCGACAGCGGCGTCCCCCTGAACACCTTGCTCGGCTGGAAGCGCCAGGCGGTACTGCACCTGCGCGAGCGCCTCCAGCCCCTTTACGACGAACGAAACTGAACGGGAAACCATCAAGATGAAATGCTCTACCGAGAAATCCGGCTGCGTGTCGCGCTGCATCAAGATCGGCCTGCTGGCCGTGGCCGGCGTCGGCGCCCTCACCTGGGTCGTCATGGAATTGTGGAACTGCCTGCTGCCCGACCTGTTCGCCGGTGTCTCGCGCATCGGCTACTGGCAGGCGCTGGGCGTGCTGGTGCTCAGCCGGATCCTCTTCGGCGGGCTGCGCGGCGGCTGCCACGGCCATTGGCGCGAGCGCCGGGCCCAGTGGGAGAGCCTGACGCCGGAAGAGCGCCAGCAGCTCAAGGGCCGCTTCCACAGCCGCTGGGGCAACTGCGGTGCGCCGAACAAGGTCGAAGCACCGGAGAACACCGGTGGCAACAGCGATCAAACCTCCGGCACCGCCTGAAACAACCAGAACGGAATGCCCCCCATGCCCCAGACTCGAACCGAGACAGCACCTTCAAGCAGCCAGACGCGGCTGCCCAGCCACCTGCGCCGCGCGCTGTGGCGCATGCTGCCGCTGATCGCCGCCCTGCACGCCTACATCGGCTGGCGGCTGCTGCCGCCCCTTGACCTGGGCCCGGCCGGCCTGGCGCTGGCCATCGGCGGGCTGGCGCTATCCACCGGCCTCATGCCGCTCGGCCTGCTGGGGCGCTTCCTTGTCGTGAGCCAGGCGCTGGCCGACCGGCTCGCCTGGCTGAGCAGCCTGGCGATGGGCTGGCTGTCCTCGGTGCTGGTGCTCACCGTGCTGCGCGATATCGCCCTGCTGGTCGCCGATGCACCGTCGCTGGCCGAGCCGAGCGCCCTGGCCGTCGTCGGGCTGGCCAGCCTGTTCACCGTGGTCGGCTATTTCAATGCACGGCGTCTGGCCGGCATCGTCCGCGTGGATATCCCGCTGGCCGATCTGCCGCCCGAGCTGGCCGGCTTCACCATCGTCCAGCTGAGCGACATCCACGTCGGGCCGACGATCAAGCGCGACTACGTGCAGGCCATCGTGAACCGCGTCAATGAACTGGATGCCGACCTCGTCGCCATCACCGGCGACGTGGTCGACGGCAGCGTCGACCAGCTGCGCGCCCATACCGCACCGCTGGGCGGCCTGCTGAGCCGGCATGGCAGCTATTTCGTGACCGGCAACCACGAATACTATTCCGGCGCTGCGCCGTGGATGCGCGAGTTCGAGCGCATCGGCCTGCGCGGGCTGCACAACCGCCACGTGGTCATCCACCACCGCGGTGGCCGCCTCGTGCTGGCCGGCGTGACCGATTATTCCGCCGGCGCCTTCGACGCCGCCCACGCCAGCGACCCGCATGCGGCGCTGGCCGGCAGCCCCGCCGACCTGCCGCGCATCCTCCTCGCCCACCAGCCGCGCTCGGCCCCTGCCGCCGACGCCGCCGGCTTCCACCTGCAGCTGTCCGGCCACACCCACGGCGGCCAGTTCTGGCCGTGGAATTTCTTCGTGCCCCTGCAGCAGCCCTTCACCGCCGGCCTGCACCGCCACGGCGGCCTGCAGGTCTACACCAGCCGCGGCACCGGCTACTGGGGGCCGCCGAAACGCTTCGGCGCGCCGTCGGAGATCACCGTGCTGCGGCTGGTTGCGGCTTGATCGGCCTGCCCTACCCGCCTCAACTTCCCTTGCCCGCATTCATCTGCCGGACCAGCCGCCAGACCATTCCGCCGAGGATGGCGACGCCGAGCAGCAGCACGCCCCACAGGATGTAGGTGCGCTGCCGGGCCGCGGCGGCGGCCTGACTGGCGGCGCTCGCTGCGGCGGCATCGCTGCGGCCGACCTGCAGCTCGCCGACCTGCGCCTGCTCCAGCTGCCTGAGTTCGACCGGGGTGAATCCCGGGGCCACCTGGTCGAGCGTCCGGTTGACCGGGGTCGCATCGCTGCGACCGAAGCTGAGGGTATAGGGCGGTGTGCCACCGGCCAGGAAGATCAGCGTCGCGGCCTGCCACGACAGCCCGAGCTCGGGTTGAGCGGTCGCCGCGGCATTCAGGGGCCGGATCACCCATTCCTGCTGATGGCCGAGGCCCAGGCCGATACCCACGGCGCCCGAGCGACGGGTCTGGCCGTCCTGGGTGATCCGATAGAAGGTGGCCTGGGAGCGCGGCTGAAAGACCCACTCGGTGGTTTTGCCGGCCTGGCGGCTGGGGCGTTCGACGTAGGCGCCGAGGGCCATCGGATAGACGATGTTCGCCTCCTGCAGCCCGAGGCTGAACTGCTCCACCGGCAAGGCGATTCCCGCCGCGTAAACCAGATCGCCGGGCTGCCTGCCGGCCACGGGCTTGATCCACAGGGTTTCGCGGGCCGGCTCGCTGCTTTGCGGCTTGACCGTTTCCGCCGTGATGCCCGGAAACAGGATCGGCTCGCCCCGGCGCCAGCTCAGGCGCGCGTAGCGGAAAGACTGCGGACCCAATTCGAGGCGGTCGCTGGCCAGGGTCTGGGCGCCATCGTTGCGCAGCCAGCTCAGCTCGGCGACGCCGGCGGTGTGCCATTGCTTGAGGTCGTCGCTGGTTTCCAGCCAGACCTCGGCGCTGTAGCTGCCCTGCCCGCCGGGGGCCTGGAAGCGCAAGGCTTCGATGCGCAGCGGATCGTTGTCGTCGCCTTTGGCCGCCGGACCGAAATCCAGGATCAGCTGGCTGATCGCGACACGGTCACGGTCCGGCACGCTGCCGGTCCGCGCCTGCACCGACTGCACACTGCCATCGGAGCGGGTCTGGATGTCGATATCGATCGGCGCCCTGCCGGCAGTCGTAGACGCCCCACCGCGGACCGGAAAGATGCTCGCCGCCAGAACGCCACGCCGGGCCGGCTGCTCCGCCGGCGGGCGATACAAGGCATGCGGCTGGACCACGCCCTGCGCATCAAAAACCCGCAGATCGTCGAGCTCGGCCGTTCTGGCCTTGAGATAGACAGTCTGCGGCAGGCGCAGGCTGACCACGCCCTGCTTGCCGTTGACCTGCAGGGGCAGCGCGTAAGCGTAGTCCGCCGGGGTGTCCGACTTCACCGCGGCAGCGGTGGACGCCGCCACGGCCGGGGCGGCGAGGCTGGCCACCAGCAGCACAGCGGGAAAGGCCAGGGCTCGCGGTGGGAACATGGCTGTCATTGCGCGGCGGACGGTTTCTTGTCGGTGGGTTCGGTGGGAAATGGGGCCAGATACCCGATGGCCAGCATCAGGACGCCGACGCCGAGGAAGGAAACGATACGCTCGATGCCACCGATGTTGGAGAGGTCCACCAAGAACAGCTTGAGGATGACCAGCCCCAGCAGCCCGGCCCCCGCCATCCAGGGCTTGCGCAGCAGGCGCCGGGCGGCGAAGCGCATCAGCACCAGCGCCGTGGCGCTCCATACCAGCGACAACATGGCCTGAACGAATTGCGAGCGGAACAGCGCTTCGCTCTGGTAAGGGATGTCGAGGAAGTGGGCGGCGCTGCGCAGCAGCATCAGGTTGAACCACACGTAGGCGGCGCCGGCCGCCAGCTGCGGCAGCCAGTCCGGCAGCCGGCGTTCGCCGCCGGGCGCGGTGAGCCGCCAGGTGGCCACGGCGAGCAGCGCGGCGTAGCCGGTGGTGAGGTCGAGGGGGTTGAGCAGCGGCAGGTAAGGCAAGGGCGCCATCAGGCCGTTCTGGGTGAAGTTCCAGATCACGGCGACCCCGACGGACCACAGCGTACCCAGCGGGATGAACACGCTCCGGTACCAGTCGGCGATGGGGGCGGTCGGCCAGCGCTCGCTGCGGGCGCGGGGGATCAGCAGCGCCACGTAGGCCATCATTGCCCAGGCCGGCAGGTAGCGCGCCCAACTGCCGGCCGTGAACCAGCCGCCGGCGGCGAGGAGTTCGGCCTGTTCCGGCGAGTCGGCCTGCAGGCCCAGGATGACCAGATGGTGCCCGAGCGGCCACAGGATGAGCCACGGACCGACCGTACGGAGGGCGTGCAGCACCCGCAACAGCCGGGGCTGGCGTGCCGGCAGCAGCCAGCCGGCGCGAGCGGCATCCCGCAGCAGCCATTCGCTGGCGGCCCACAGCGCGACAAAGGCCAGCCACACCGGCCACGGGGGAATGGCGAGGTGGTTGCCGAGCTGCTCGAGAATCCGCAGCGTGGCGTGGAGCAGGCCCGGCCACACGGCGGCGGCGAGCCAGCGCAGCTCACCCCATTTCCAGCGCGTGGCCAGGCGGGCAAAGAGCGGCGCGGCCAGCGCCAGGAAGAGGCCATAGAGGGGATGGACGGGCGGCCAGGCGGTCTCGCGGAACAGATTGTGGCTGGCGAGAACCTGCTCCCCCCAGCCGTCGAGGCTGCCCAGCACCCAGGCAAACCACCAGTAGGCGGCCCAGCCGAGCAGGATGCGGGAATGCAGGCGATAGCGGCCTTCCGGCTGGCGCAGGAAGGCCCGGCTGCTGACCCCCGCGCCCAGCGCAAGCAGCAGGCCGCCGAGGAAGCCGGTGTCGAAAAGATTGTCGCTGACAAGCTGCCCCGCCACGGTGAAATCGAAATCCAGCAACCAGAAGAGGGCCAGACCGGCCAGCACCTGCGGAACCAGCGCGAAATAACGCGCGATGGGCCATTCCAGGCGCCCGGCGATCACGCCGAGGATGGCGGCCACAGCCATCGCGCTCAGCACATACAAGGTATGCGCGTGCGCGCCGCCGTGCAGGAAGATCTCCGACCAGGCGCCGGCCAGCAGCCACAGCGCGGCAAAGAAGAGGAAGACGGTGGCCAGCGTGGCGGCGATCGGGACGGATGCCCCTTCGCCGGCGTCGGCAAGGCTTTCCTTGCGGAAATTCATCGCCATGACGAAGCCGGTACCCGCCAGCAGCAGGAAGCCGAGCCACAGATTGGACTGGGTGGCGACGTCCGGTTGCAGGCCGCTGACCGATGCCACGTAGGACACCCAGGCGCCGACCTGCACCAGCACGCCGAACACCCAGGCCAGCGTCTGCTTCTGGCGCAGGCCGACCCACACGATGCCGGCCCCTTCCAGCGCCCAGGCGGCCGAGGTCCAGCGGCCATCGAGGGCAAACGGAATGGCCAGGGTGCCGAACACGATGCCGAGGGCCAGGAAGGATTCGACCAGCAGCTTCAGCGTGTCGCCGCGGCGCCGCCACAGGGCCACAGTAAGGCCGGTGTAGAACAGCCCCAGTGCCAGCGCCGAGAAAGCCAGGCCGAAAGGCGTGTCGCGGACGAGGCCGTATTGCAGGCCGAAGGCCAGCAGCGGCGTGCCGAAGACCAGCGTGCCATCCACATAGTGCTTGAGGCGCGGCGCCTGGCTGCCGGCGTAGAGGATGGCGATGGCGACGTAGAAGACGAAGAACAGGATCAGGAAACCCTGCGCCGAGAAATAGTCTTCCGGCCGGTAGCGCAGCACGCCCCAGGCCGTGCCGATCAGGAAGGTGAAGGCGAAGCCGAGCAGGTTGAGCAGCCGCCACGAACGCTTGAGCGCGATGGCCAGAATCCCGGCGTTGAGCAGCGCGTAGTACGAGAACAGGCCAATATGGCTGCCCTGCCCGGTGGAGGTCAGGATCGGCGCCGCAAAGCCGCCGACGATACCGAACACCGCCAGCCAGACCGCATCCTGCAGGACCGCCAGCAGGCAGGTGAACAAGGTCAGCACGAACAGCAGCGCGAAGGCCAGCCCGCCCGGAATCAGGTCGTACAGACGGAAGGCACCGAAGGTCACCAGCATCAGGATGCCGAGGGCCGCGCCCTGCACCGGCAGGCTGATCGACGCGCGGCTTGCGCGGATGCGCCAGCCCCACAGCAGCAGCGCGATGTCGGCGACCACGATGCCGGCCAGCCGCAGCTCGATCGGCACCGAGACCCGCGCCGCGGCGTACTTGAGCAGGAAGCTGACGCCGAAGAAGAGAATCAGCAGGCCGACCTTGGCGACCAGATTACCGCCGAACAGCCAGGCCTTGGCGGCTAGCAGCCAGGCCGGTGGCGGCGCTGGTTCGTAGGCTTCCGGCGGCGGTGCGGGCCGGACGGGCTCGGCGGGCGTCTCCACGGTGCCGGGCATCGTCGCCGGCTCCGGCTCATAATCGGCCACGGCCTCCACAAGCGGAACCGGCTCCCGGTCCGGCAGCGTCGGCACGAACACTGGCCCATAATCGATTTCGGCAGGGACCGCCGCCGGGTCGCCGCCGGGCGTCGGAACCACGGACGCTTCGGCGGGCCACACGACGGGAACCTCCGGCGACTCAGCCGTCCGGGCTGCACTGGCCTGACGATAAAGCTGCTGGATCCGCTCCTCCTGCAGCAGGACCTTTTGCTCCAGGTCCCCCAGCCGGCGCCGGGCACCGATCACCAGGAACAGCAGCACGATGGGCGCGATGACAAAGGCGAACGCCAGCAGGACGAGCAGGGATTCCATACGGATCTTCCGTGCAGGAGGGGTGTGCCGGATTATCACATGGGAGTAATTTCCGCCGTGTGCACAACGCTTTTGGCAAGAGGTGAGCAGAATGACGAAAACCCAGTACTACACCGCCTCCAGTCTCGATGGCTTCATTGCCACCGAGGACGACTCGCTGGAATGGCTGTTTCCCCTTGGCGATCTGAACGCGTCCAGCTATCCCGCCTTCATCGCCGAAGTCGGCGCGCTGGCCATGGGGTCCTCCACCTATGAATGGATGCTCCGCAACGCCGACCAGGTGGCCGCCGAAACCGGCTCACCCTGGCCCTACTCCCAACCGGCCTGGGTATTCACCACCCGCCAGCTCCCTGTCGTCGAAGCGGCGGACATCCGCTTCGTCAAAGGCGACGTGCGCGAGGTGCACCAGCAGATGCGCGCCGCCGCCGGGCCGAAGAACATCTGGATCGTCGGCGGCGGAGACCTGGCCGGGCAGTTTCATGACGCCGGACTGCTCGATGAAATCATCATCCAGATCGGCTCCGTGACCCTCGGCAAGGGGAAACAGATCTTCCCACGCCGCGTCCTGAGCCCCACGCTGCGGCTGGTGTCAGTTCGCCAGATGGGGACCAGCATGGTGGAACTGCGGTATGAGATTGGGAAATAGCGGAAGTCCCATTTTGATAGAGCGTCCCAGCCCTTTATGGAGCAAGTGTGCCGTTACGACGCCAACCAGCACGACATACGCAACGGCAAGAAACACCTGCCCCCTGACCCGGCTGATCCTCTAAGCGCGCCCCCGCGCCCGCAAGGCCTCGAACAATTCCTGCACCTCCTCCGCGATCATCGCGCAGGCCCACAGGTAATTGTCTTGGTAAGTGGGACTGAGACGCCGAAAGGCGTCGCCCGAACTGCCGAAAGTCACGGCAAGCAAAGCCTGGAGCTGGGCCTGACGGGCGGAAAGCTGGTCGGTGAGCGCCAAATTTCCAACTTCGTCGTTGAGCAGGTAAAGCGGATCAGCTGTTGCGGGAAACTCCATCGGAGTGCTCATGCGATACTCCTTCCGATGACGATCGGATGACATGCGGGCATGACACTGCTAGGACGGAGACGGT
The DNA here is from genome assembly GCF_056724105.1 of Zoogloea sp. GDB6. Classification (NCBI taxonomy): domain Bacteria; kingdom Pseudomonadati; phylum Pseudomonadota; class Betaproteobacteria; order Rhodocyclales; family Zoogloeaceae; genus Zoogloea; species Zoogloea sp. GDB6. The sequence continues at coordinate 5,251,132 of NZ_CM161497.1, forward strand.
AAAGCTGGGTTCGGGCAAGTGGGCCCATTTCGCGGTGGTGCATGGTGATAGCTCCTATGTCTGCGATATGGATTTCCGCGCTCTCGTTCCAATGAGGGCGGCGGAACCGTACGGGGTTGGAACTACCGGGACATAGGAACCGGCCAGCCTCACGGCTGCCCCGCACGGCCCGCCATAGGATGGACGCAGCCATGCACCAATAGAAAAAACCGCGCACAGCGCGGCCTGATCGTATCGGCCTATGTCGATCCGGGGTTCCAATCCCGGTCACCATTGTTTAGGTAACGAGTGAAGTATCGGCCTGAGTTACAGCGGGGGTCAAGATTTGCGGCGATCCCGGCCAACTGGCGATCCGCCCCAACTATCCGGTTTTATCCTGAACAAGATAAAACCGGATAAAACGCGTCAGACCTGGACAGACTCTCGCCTCTCCGACTTGAACCTTCGATGCGCGGAGCCGAACGCTTGATGCCGGGATTTGAACTCGCTTCCCTCGGAGCTGAGCATTTGATCCCGCGATGGGAGTCCACTTCCCTCGGAACTCAGCATTTGATCCCGCGATTGAAGCCCGCGTCCCTCGGAGCTGAACTTTTGATCCCGCGATTGAAGCCTACTTCCCTCAGAACTGAGCATTTGATCCCGTGATTGAAGCCCACTTCCCTCAGAGCGAAGCGCTAGAGGCTGCGACATGAGCTGGCTCACCCCTGATTGAAGCCCGTTCATGTCCGGAGGAGGCTAGCTTCCCAAAAAATGAAACCCGTGCCGCCCAGAGCAACACGGGTTTCGATCCGGGCCTCGCGCACTCCCCTGCAAGCGAGGACCATCAGGCCGGAACGGCACCCGTTTCATCGCGACGCCGACTCTGCCCCTTGAAACGCGTCAACGCCTGAGCGCGGAGTTCATCCAGTGCCGTGCCCTTGCCCGCGAGCTTGGCAAAACGGTAAGCCTCCAGCGCCGCAGCGTAGATGTCGCTGCCCAGCGCCATCTCGGTGTCATCCCCGCGCTGGGTCAGCGCGGTCAGACGGGCCAGCACCGGACGCAGGCGATCCAACGCCTGGATGTCCGCGCCAAATTCCTTGAGATCGAAAGTCCCCGGCAGGATCTCCGGAGACTGGGCGATCACGTCATACGCCTTGCGCGCGAACATCTCCGACTTCGGCCCCATCTTGCTCAGCTCCCGCCGCTGATCCACCGACAGGGAAATCAAACCCGCCAACTGCTGCTCCAGCACCTCCAGGGCCTTCTGGACCAAGTCGATCTGCTCCGCGGACAGCGGCAGTGAAATCACGTTCTGGGTCATCCTCTCGCTCCTTCTCGGCTTGCCGATTCATGACATTGGCACGAAATTGTGCGAGGGGGATTCTGGGAGAAGGGTGTAGAATATGTCAATTAGATTATCCAGAGCTCGCCGAATGCTCGATGACGGAATCTCTAGTGTGGCTGACGCAAGCAATGAACCCCAACGAAAGAGAAATAAATATGTACTGGCGTCTGTTCGTTCGTGAGGGAGACAGTCTCACCCCAGGCGGGGGCAGAGTGCGCCCGAATCCTCAGCAGTGGTCAATAACCTATGATGGGAAACATGGTTGCTTCGAGGGCGACCCAGTGTATTGCGATACCTGCAAAAGTTGGGGTGTGACTAAGTGCGTACCGCCCTACCATCCCCATACAGGAGCAGACGGCCGACAAGCGAACTTGGACGGGGATCTGTGTCTTTGCAAATGCCCGACGCCGCCACGCCTCAAAGCATTATCTGGCAAGGCCCGTATGAGCTTTGAAGGCCATGAGATTGCACAAATGGCCGGTGCAGAAGGGTGGCTTGCGCATGCGGGTCACACATCGGTTCCAGTAACGGCCAAGGCGTTCAACGACTGGTTCCGTCTGGTCGACGACGAGACAGGAACCCCCTTGGCCCACTGCGAATACGTGGTGCACCGGGCAGACGGCCGATCGGAATACGGTGTGACAGATGCCCAAGGCTACACCCACCTGGTGGGTAATACGAACAACGCCGAGGGTATCCGCATCGAGATGGGTGATTGGGAGGATTTGAATGAGCAATAGTGCGGCCCGTAGGGCTCATCATTCCTCACGCGTACCGCTGATGGCTGCAGCCAATGCGACCACCACGTCTGCCGGCGATACCGATCCGAAGACGCTCAAGATCGACAAGAAGGCCGTGCGGCGTGCGCAGAACGAAGAATTGTTGAAGAACAAGAATGTGCAGGCGTTTCTGCAAATGACGGCCAAAGCCGAGGGGGGTGACTATCACGCCAAATTCGGATGGGTTCGTGGCAAGGACGCCTGGACCTTCTCCGACGAATCAACTCACCCCGGAGTGGGCAAAGACGGCCATACGACTGCGGCAGGGCTTTACCAAATCAACCGCGCCTGCTGGACAGAACATGGGATCAAATCACAAGGGTTGGTCAACTTCTCTCCGCACACGCAGGACTTGATTGCGGTCGACAACATTCGCAGCTTCAAGATGATCCAACACATTGTCGACGGCGAGATCAAAACCCCCATCAAGGTACTACTGACGAGAAAGCAATGGACTTCGTTCGGTGTGCACAAGTACGAAACGCTGGAAGCTTGGTACAAAGCAGCTGGCGGCACGCTCAAATGACGTCGAAGTTCGCTTGGTTGGCCTTGGTTGTTTCCATCGGAGCCCAGGCCTCTGACCCCATCCTGACGACACAAACTGACGACAACACAAAATCAGGCTGGAGTTTGCCCAGTGCCACAGTCGCGCACTCGATCTTCGGGTCTCTTGATGCCGACCTGAAGAGTCTCTTGGGCGACTATTTCAAAGAGCATAAGGAAATCAGGGACAAACGAACTATTCTCGCCGCAAGAAACGTTGCCATTTGTTCAGCGTGCCCAGGCAAATATGCATTCATCAGAGCATCGGCCGAGCACTTCTCGCCACTGGCTGGAGCGCACACGTTCTCCTATTGGATCGTCGATGACCGCAATAAAGTCTTGCTGTACGGCGGTGCGGATCGTGTCGATGTCGTGGCGACAGACAAATCTTTCGCGTCGGTCGATGAAACTAACTGCACGGCGATGAAGTGCTACAAGACACGCTACGACTTTGATGGGAAGCGCTACGTGCCGGGGGGATGCCAGGAGTTCGACATGGACGGGCGTAATCTTGGGCGCTGTAAGCTTGACTAAAGAGGTACTAAATTGAGAGCTCTGAGCTCTCTCACTTTTGCGCCTTCCTGCCCTGTTTCGGCAGCACTTTGGCGGCGTCTTCCAGCATCTGCACGTTGTGCATACTGCCCTCGGCCTCCAGCAGGGCACGACGCTGGGCCGCAAAGCGCTCGTATTCCGCGTCAGCATGCGCCATGGCCTGCTTGTGCGACCGACTGCCCGCATCTTGCAAGACTTCGCGTTCGTTGAATCTCAGGAAATCATCGAGTTTCGTCTCCCAATCCTTGAGGAAGACCGCTTTACGGCGCCTCGCCTGATCCTCGGCGAAATCCAGCCACATCGTCACGATGCGGTTCAGTTCTTCAATCTCACCTTCGAACAGGTAATTCTTTGCCACGCGTACGTCTGCCTTGCTCACACGCCCGGTCTTCGTATGCGTCAGCCCCATGTTCGGCGCCAATGCGTCGGCCCGGGCCAGAATCAACTCCGCCGCCGTCATGCCGGTGACCGCAACGTGCAGCTTGTTCTGGATGGTCTGGAAGAACTGCGTGGTTGCCGAGAGACTCGGCAAGTAGTCAGATGCCATCGCAAAGATCTCGCGCACCCGCAGATACATCCGCCGCTCACTGGCGCGAATGTCACGGATGCGGTCGAGCAACTCATCGAAACGGTCCGGCGCGCTCGACGAACCCACCGGAGGATTCTTCAGGCGCTCGTCGTCCAGCGTGAAGCCCTTGACGAGGTATTCGCGCAGCCTCTCGGTTGCCCAGCGACGGAACTGCGTGCCCCGCACCGAGCGCACCCGGTAGCCGACGGCGAGGATGGCATCGAGGTTGTAATAGGTGACGCGGTAGTTCTTACCATCAGCGGCAGTTGTCATCCATTGGTTGACAACTGAATCCCCTTCCAACTCACCTTCAGCAAAGATCGCTTTCAGATGCTTGGCAATGTTCTGCTTGCTAGTCTGGAACAGTTCGGCCATCAAGGCTTGGGATAGCCACAGCGAATCGCCGGCAAAACGGCACTCGATACGCGTATTACCATCGTCACTCTCGTACAGCAGAAATTCACCGGCTGGGGTGTTCATTGGCTAGTCCGTCCTTCTGTTCGACACGCTCTTCTTTGTGATGCATTAGGTCCTCAACGCAATACAGTTCGAGTTAGTTTGCAGACTCAGGTTGCTTCTCGGGTAGGCACCGTACAGCGGTCTCCAGCAACGTGACACAACCATCGAGATCACGACGGATCTCATGTTCCCAAATGCGTACAACACGCCATCCCATCGCGATCAAGGCGACGTCAACTTCGGCGTCACGTTCTCGATTACGTGCAATCTTGGCTGCCCAAAAATCAGCACGGGTTTTCGATCGAGTACCGTGCTCTGGACATCCATGCCAAAAACAGCCATCAACAAATACGGCAACCCTTGCCCTCACAAAAATGATATCGGGCCGTCCTGGCAACCTCTCTTTAGTCTTAAGGCGGTAGCGCACCCCACGACGCCACAAGGCCTTGCGCAGCGCAAGCTCAGGCTCCGTACCATGCTGCCGAACACGCCCCATCAACCGACTTCGAGCCTCTGGGGTTAGACGGTCGACCATCAATTATCACGCTCCTTCACAACTCACACGAATCATCTTAGTGGCATAATTCTCTGCATACCAATCTTATCGGACTGAACGATGGCACGAAAGCATAGCGATCAACAGGGTGAGTTGGATCTTCCAAGAACTATCGAAGAACAAGAAGCGGTAGACAAGGACATTCACGAAAAACAAAAGATCACCGATCACGAAATAAGGGAATTCCCTGTGAGCGTCATTGTCGACAAATTCATTCACGGTCTGGAGAACGACGAAGCCGAACTTTATATCCCAGATTATCAACGTGAATTCGTATGGGATGACAGACAGCAATCTCGATTCATCGAATCTCTTCTACTCAACATACCCATCCCATATATATTTGTCGCAGACACGGGGGCGGGCAAGTATGAAGGTCGTCTAGAAATTGTCGATGGCAGTCAGCGTATACCTTCGCATGATCGAACTGACAGAAATGGCAGACGAAGAAACTCGACGAGAAATCTTCGATAGATTGAACACAGGCGGAACCAAACTGGTCCCAATGGAGCAGCGCCGAGGAAGTCTTGATGGCAAATTCCTTACATTCATCCAGGGCTGCGCAAAGAAGCCTCTCTTCCGGGAACTTTGCCCAGTAAGCAGAGTGCGAGAAGATCGAGCCGAATACATTGAACTGGCATTACGCTACTTTGCTTACATAGAGAAATATCTGGACTTTCAGAAGTCAGTAGAGGAATTTCTTAACGAATTTCTAGCGAACGGCAACAATGGATTCGAAGAAGAACGTCTTCGTAATGAATTTGAAGAAATGTTGGTTTTCGTCAAAACTTACTTCCCGGACGGATTCCGCAAGAACGAAAAGAATACCTCTGTCCCACGCATCCGCTTTGAAGCCATCTCCGTCGGTGTTACGTTGGCACGCCGTATCAATCCCAATTTAGTTCCCGAAGATCCAACTTCATGGCTGCATAGCAAAGAATTTATCCGCCACACCCGCTCGGACGCCAGCAACTCTAAACCACGAGTACGGAACAGAATTCATTTTGTAAGAGACAATCTTCTTGGCGTAGCTCCAGAAGAGGAAGATGAAGAATGATCCCAACACGAGAGCTTTTTGACGAGCGGTCGCTTGAGATTCATCTTTACTTTGACCTGCTAGATGACTTAATCGACAAGGAAGCCCGGCTAATATTTCCCCTACCTTTGAATTCTCCGCCAGAAACAAAGCCGCAGGAAAAATCTCTACCAAAAGACCTGACGCATACACTCAAGGCCAACGGTATGTTATTGCTCTACAACCTTGTAGAAGCGACTATGACTTCGGCCATCGAGGATATTCACAATGAGATTGAAGCAAATAACGACATCGGAATTGATGATTTAACTGAACCACTGAGAAGACGGGCTATCGAACGATTTAGACCAACTACAGAAGAGTTGGCCACACATCTTTCACATCCACTCAGCCAATCCATGCTCCGGCACTGGATCGATGACCATCGAAAATCTGCAAAAAGAGAAAAAAATCCTCTCTTCTCCGGGAACATTGACGCAAGAATGATAAGAGAGATTGCCGCGATGTATGGATTCTCAGCAAATACGAACAGTGAAAAGACTCAAAATGGTGGCAACCTTGTAAAGGTCAAAAAGAAGCGCAATGAACTAGCTCACGGTAGCTTGGCATTCAAGGAATGTGGCCGAGAACTCTCCTTTGACGAACTGATTCGCATCAAGGACGAAGTCATCTATTATCTCGGCGACATCCTCAAAAATATCGAAACTTACCTCTACGAATTACAGTATTTGAACCGTCCACGAACACGGCAAGAACAATATCAGGGCGAGGAGCACTCAGCGTAATGCTGCTTCACGTGTTTGACGAAAACCCGGCCTATGGCTGCACCCAACTTAGGCGGCACCGCATTTCCAATCCAGCGCGAAACGCGCTTCATTGGTATCTCATCCCCCTCTGCAACGAAGCGGTACTTCGCCGGAAACGATTGGAAGATAGCAGCCTCTCTTAGCGAGATTGCGCGATCCTGGTCAGGATGGCCAAAGCGGCCATTTCCAAAACCATAACAAAGGGTTGTCATGGTAGGCGCTGGCTGATCCCAACGCATACGTCCATAGACACCCGCTGAGTGCTTGCCACTTTCCCGGCGATGGCACTCCGCCACCAGTTCGTCAGGCCAATCCCTCCATGTACCGCCTTCCTTTGCAGCACGGATACGCTTCAGATTCAGCTCCGACAACTTTGCTGCTCGATGAAGTGGGTCGTTATCGTGACCTTCACCGGCACCGATTTTCGGTAGATCAGCAATCACTTTCCGCACAGTAATCCAATTGTCTGGACCACGGTGAGTCGGCTCAGGCAGCGAAATTGGTCCCAATCGTGACGCGACCAAGACCAACCGCCGCCGCTGCTGTGGAACACCGTAATCTGCGCAGTTCACCACACGATAGTCGAACTCGTATTTAGCGGTCGCGAGTATGCTCAAGAAAAGCGTGAAGGGTTCTTCACGCTCAAGTCCCGGCACATTCTCCATCGTTACCAACTCTGGACACGTCTCTTCTACAAGACGAGCGAACTCTTGTAGCAAACCCCATTTCGCATGTCTGGAGGTCAAAGATGTGCGGGTATATGACGAAAACGGTTGGCATGGAGCACAACCAGCTAGCAGACGTACAGCCCCTCCTTTGTTCCGCCAATACTTTCGCAATTCATCTGCCGTCAGGTTACCGACATCCCTCGCATAGAACTTAGCACCCGGATGGTTTTGCTCGAATGGATATCTACACAGCTCCTCGACGTCAACTCCCGCTGACACCTTGACCCCCGCCTCGCGCAGACCACACGTTAGCCCGCCCACACCACAGAACAGATCAACGGCTTCAATTTTCATGCAAAAACGCTCCCACGCGGACTGAACCGACAAGTAACACTTAGGTCAGCACAGCACATGAAAGAGCAAAGAAGATCAGAAAAAAACGCCGGTGATAACAAGCCACACCCTTGTCAGATGACATAGTTAGTGAAAATGGCCTGCACGGCAGGAAACGAGTTTTTCATTTGCTCTGTCATCGAAGCAGTCATGGTGTGCCAAGTAAACGAAAAAAATCGGGCATTGATGCCACTGTTACTGAATAAACCTAGCCTTAAGGCCAGCAATGTTTCGGTGGGTTATACAGACAGGCCCCCGCGAAAACGTTGCTGGGTTCCACCCCGCATCGCAGCACTTCCGGTTGTCCGAAATACCCCCCCTTGCTTCAGGTCATGAAGCTACTGCGGCCGGTGTCTCACCCGTTTACGCACTCTCTCAAAACGAGCAATTAAGGTGTTCTGGGGTGGAAGGCTTGGTTTAGGCATTACCGCCTCCAGTATCTGTAAGCGATCCAGGGCCCTTAACACGGCAACTAGTGTCTCGATACTTCCGCGCCCGTTCGCCTCTAGGCGTTTGTAGGTTCTAACAGCAACGCCACTTGCGACTGACATCTCTTCCTGGGTTAACCCCTTCCGAAGGCGTTCAGTTTTTAGACGAACCCCCAAGACGCCGCAAATAGCCGCATCAGACAAGAAGTCAAAACTATGCAAAGCATCCCTTTGTGGCGCAATGACAACGCGATCCTAGCACTTAACGGGCCATATATGGCCCGTTGCGCCTGAACAAACCTGTGAGTAAGTCTGTTATTGAGCGCATTTGGTGTAAAAATACAACAACACACCGTTGATTTTAAAGTAATTTTTGTGTTATCAACAGGCAAAATCGGGATAAATTACTGTATGTCGTGCTTACTCAACCTCAACCTACTAAATGTAGTAGCTTATAAGGGGACAAGTTTTCCACAGCCATGCAGACCGTTCGGATGACATGCAGTTTATTCAACCTAACACGGAGACACGTACACCGATACGGGATAAATCAACCTATCGGTTGACAACCAGGAGAGGGAGCGTAAGATGGGCGATAGGGAGAGGAAAACACCTCCAAAATTACTCTACACGTTAAATCTACTGGTCCCAGGAGGTCATGATGAAACTTACGCCGTTTGGCTTGTGTGTTCGAAAGATAAGGCTTGAACTTGGACTAACTCTGAAGGAAATGGCGACCGCTGTATCGGTCAGTTCTGCGTACTTGAGTTCGGTAGAGCTCGGCGAAAAAGCACTTAACAACAATTTGATTGAGGATGTAAGTCGATATTTGCAAGACAAGATTACGCTGGAGCAGCTTGATGAGTTGAGGGCCGCCGCCGCTCAGTCCATAAAGATTGTTCCGGTTTCAAACCTAAGCGCAGACGAACGAGGGCTTGTAGCAGCCTTTGCTCGACGACTTAGTGATGGCAACGGTGTGCCGCCGGATGTCCTCCGCTGGCTCAAAGGGAAAAACCAAGATGGTGATAACTAACAACGACTTCGAGGGCCAACGGAAACCACGTGGTTACAAGGTGGCCCCCCGTAACAGGAAGCAGCTTCGAACAGTCGCCTCGGACTGCGTGGAACTGCTAAAAAAGGAAGGATGCTTCAAGGAGGGCCGTGCCTTCCTTGATACCAGCTTTCTCTTGGAAAACCTTCTATTCCGGGCGAACTATCAGCTTCACATCGTAGATGAAAGCGAATTGACTGAAACCGCAGCCTTCACGATTCCGGAAAAAGGGTTGCTGATTCTTCGCTCGGACGTTTATGACGGGCTAATAGAAAACGATGCTTTTGCCCGATATACGGTAGTCCACGAGTTCAGTCATATCGTTCTGGACCATGCGATCACCTTGCATCGTGGAGAACAGTTAGGCAATCACGAATGGTGGGAAGACAGTGAGTGGCAGGCAAACAACCTTGCTGCAGAGATATTGATGCCAGTCGAGGTCATCAAAGAACTTGGAGCCAAGCCAATCCTGATACAAGCAGAATGCGGCGTAAGTTCGAGAGCAGCAACTAACAGGATAGCAAACCTGCGAACGGAGGGGCTGCTTTGAAAAAGAAAACGCTTAAAGGGAGCGCCAACTCACCGATAAGCGTCTGGGGAAAAGAATTCCAAATGCCTCTGGAATTCTCTTGGAATACTTTGTTAGTGTGCGACGCGAGATTATGTAGAAATAATCCGCGACTATCAAGTCCCAAGTTTTGTCTTCGAGGCGCCTTTCGATGGAGGTGTCGCGATGTTCACCATGAACTTGCGCCCCAAGGTCGTCAGGGTTCGTCAGTATGTCCGCCTCCGGTTCGGCCGGCGCGAACATGTCTGCCAACACTGGCGGTCTTGGCCTAGCTGCTAAAGCTAGGTAGTGGCAGGAAGGGTCAAGCTGCCCCTTCCTCGCCTGCAGTATTCGTGGACTCCCTTTCACGGGAGTTCGAGCTTTGACGTTGCAATGGAATGTATATCTGACACCGGCGAAATCCGATGTCTTCTGTTCTGTTGCAAACTTGGAACATGACAATGAACTATCTAATTTTTCGCCTATTTGCCAAGCCGGTCTTGACCATCATCGGTAGCGTTTTCCTTTATGCGGTCATGGCTTACTGGCTACCTCAAAAATTCTCTGCCTCTCCTTTCCTCAAGCCGCTTGGATTAGCCATTCAGGAGCACAGCAGCCTCGTTCCGCTTGCACTGACTCTTTTTGGCTTCACCTGGTGCCTTTTAAATGGATACCGGCTTTGGCAATGGAGCGAAGGGGAGGAACCGTGTTGCCCGAACTGCGGGATGATGATGGAAGAGAAGGTTGGCCGATATGGTGCGTTCCTTCGCTGCATGCGCCCTTCCTGCCGTGGCAAGTTGAGTTTTTGAGGGTTAGTCATCATGAAAATCTTCAACACAGTTGTCGCCAAGTGGAAGTCTCGACGGAAATATCAGCTTCAAGACCTAAGCGACAAAGCGTTAATTTTCCTCGGAGGGCCATCTTTCCTGATTGCTGGCTATTGGACAGTGATGCTGAAAGATGTCACCCCTGAGTACATCAAAGCCGTTAATCGCCTCGGATATATCGACGCCATGGGCACTGCCCTCGCTCTATTTCTGCTGCTGTTTGGGCTGCAAGTTTGGTTCTTTGGTTGCATTGCAGCCCGCTGCCACAGCGTGCTGTACGACCGCTGGTTCAAGTAGCCGTCTCAACTCAAATTCTGATTTAGAGGATTTCCATCATGAGCAAAAAAGATTCTCACCACGTAGTTCCGCATGGCGACTCTTGGGCTGTGCGCCGCAGTGGATCTGAACGCGTAAGCGGTACTTACGAGACTCAGGCCGAAGCAATAGAACGTGGTCGCCAAATTTCCCAGAACCAAGGGACAGAGTTCTTTATCCATCGCCCCAACGGGCAAATTCGCGAGCGTGATAGCCACGGGAAAGATCCGTATCCTCCAAAGGGTTAGTAATACCAAGGCAGGGTTGCCTCTTCGGAGGCAGCCCGGCATGGTCTATAGCAAGATTTTTTCCTACTTTCCCCCCTGCTAGTAATTTCCCCTGTTTCTTAAGCTTCCGTCCGTCGCGCCGTTGCGATGTTCTCTTACCAAAGAAAGGAAGCAATCATGTCTAAACGCTCGGGTGGAAAGACCCCCATGACAACGCAAGCCGTTGCTCGAATTTACTCTGCAACTGCGAAATCCGGGAACGGAACAATCCCGAAGGGAGGATTCGAAGCGCGTGCTGCTAGCGCAGCTGCTAAGAACATGACCCCGGCGATCAAAAGCAAATAAGGGGATATGCCGGGGCTCAAGCCCCGGCCTAATCAGCATGAAGAAATACCCTCTGCCCCCCTACCCCTCTGTAGGTGAAATTGTCTTCGAATGCGCCGTTCGAAGTGGCCTTGTCCGTTCCAACGAAACGGACTCGCATCTTTATGAAGACCTCAAAGCTTTCAAAGATGATCGCCTGCGCCCAGGGTTACGGCCCATCGAATTCCCAAAATATGTTCTGGTTGATCTGGAAGATCGCCTAGCGTCATTCATAGGCGACGGATCACTTGCTGCAGGATTATTCGCGGGAATTCGGAAATGGCTGGATTGGTACGCAGGAATCACCGCGAGGCACGATGCGACGTTACTGGAACGAGACGTATTGGCTGAACAAATCCTCTGGCCAACTGCTTTTAGCTTCGGCGGTACGGTCCTCCTGGCTACGATCTCTAAGTTGTTCCCGACTGCCAACCCCATAGCCATGCTCGACGCAGATGCACCACTAGGCGCGTATCTAAATTTTCTCTTTGCTAGGGGGAAGGAAGATATCAAGACTGTCTGCGACTACCGCTCCAAAAAACACAATATCGACCCTGATAACTGTCGGGACACTGTGGAGGAATGGCTGTCGGGAGAAGCTGTACCCAGCCTAGCGAAGCTCAAGGAAATTCTCGATGCACTTGAACTGGGCACCAATACCTCCTTCTTGATTTGGCTTCCCGTTGCAAGGCTATTGGCCAAAACGTCAAAAGCCCATCGGGCATGTATCTCAGTCCGCATGAAGCCAGATCACGGTTTACCTGACCCGGAAACCCACCTCACCATCCTACGGAAACGGATTTCGTGGGATATCGGCAAGACCTTAAATATTGGCCCAGATCCGCCTTTCGCAAAGCTCCGCGCAGCTTTGTACGATCCCTCTATCCCGAGAAATGCGGCAGATGTGGAAGACATGCTCATCCGGCTGAAACGTACCTGGGAACCGATAGCCAATCAGACCATGCACACCGTTGAATGGCTACGAGGCCGCTATCTTGTGCTTTCTGGCCGCTTAGATGAAGCGTACGAACACTATCTCGCAGCATATAACCTCGGTGCCGGGCGCGATCCTGATATCTACCGCGAAGTACTTGATGAGGCCTTGGCACTAGCTGCAGCTTTAGGAAAGAAACGAGCAGTTGAGCGATTCGAAGGGTTGCTTGGACTTTACTGGACTACCGAATGGGATGGAGATTACTCGACGCTTGAGAAGCATTTTTGGCGGAAATTCCCATCGGAACTGTTTTTCTGTAGGTCATCCGTCACGTTTTTGCCATGGACAGGGAAATCTGAAGCATGGGCATCAGCGGAAGAAGCAAGTAAAGGCCCTTTCCGTGACGTTTGACCTACGCTGCCACATCAAACCGCCGGAAAAAATACTGCCGACAGCCATCGACTGCCGGACCACACACCGGGGCAGCTTTCAGTTCGAGCAATAGCCGTCTAGACGATATGCGACGCGCTCTCGCGAGCTCCGCCAAGGAGACATATTCCCGCTGAAAGGTCTCAAGCACATCTCGGCCGATTTGGATTGGCTTGTGCAGTCGATCTGTCCGAATCAGCCCAGAATGCACTAAGGCGTAGGCCACTTGCTGCTTTACCCCCAAAACCTGGGCAGCTTGATCAACCGATAGTGTCTGATGCGCTTCGACTGCCATCTGCCGCCACAAGGTAAGGGACATTCTGCTGCACATCCGATCACCGAATGCCGATTGCTCGTCGGCTTTCAGCAGTTCAATAGAACCGCTCAGGATTGCACGAACCAAATCCGGAAATTCGCCAGGCTTCAAGCGCCAGTTCTTCAACACTTGCTTGATCGTCACGCCTTCCCCGCACTCCAAGCCAGGTAGCTCGCTCAGCATGCCAACTTCGCTCATTGAGATCAGCCATCGCGATGCCTTGGCCTCCTTCCGGTGCAACAAAGGCTTGATTACCCCTGCGGCGATCAGTTCGCGCAAGCGACGTTCAGGTAACGCCAGTGCTGCTGCGGCATCCTTCAAACTCATGGTTGAAGCGGGCAAGTCACCAAGGAGACCTAGCTGCGTTTGATGAATCGTGGCTAGCGTCCTTCCTTTGGTTGTTTTGGCCTCCGTTGCCTCGATCACAGAAGCCTCAACGAGGTGCTTCAACGTCTTCTTGCCGATGCCAAGAGAGTCCGCCGCTTGGCGCAACGTCAGGCGGGGATGCTCTCCCCGAATAGCAGCAGAGAGTCTTCGGTTGCGCTTACATACAGTGCCCCACCAAGAGTCATTGATGAATGCCTCGAACGCTTCACGCACGAACTCAAAGCTCGGGTCAGCCAGATCACGATAGATCAGCCGGTACAGACGGCCAAAGCTCTTCCGCAAACTAGGCGACATGGGCCGGTTTTTCAGGGTCAATTCGAGCAAGCTGTTGAAGTTGGCCGGCCACTCATCCAGCAACACCGCTGCCCGAGAAAACACTTGCCCCGCTACATTGAGGTCATGCAGATTCCCGAGCTGTCCTGGTCGATCTGGCTCTCTATCATCTTCGAACTGCCCCAGATAGCGGATCAGCCGCACCCAGGCGCTTAAGTTGAGTTGCTTCAAGGCGTCGTATCCGCGCCTGCCGTCGAACGCGAAATGCAATCGACCCAGCAGCTTCGCCTCCGATATTGTTGGAGCCACCAACTCATCGGCGACGGAAAGGCGTTCTCCGCATAGGCACGACCGGAAATTAGACCGTGCCGGGGAATGAGCGCCACCACAGGCAGGACAACGCTCCTGGAGTTCCATATGGTGCCGCTCGCAATGGCAGACGAGCTTAAGCGTCCAGAAAGTCCGAAGATAGGGAGCCTCAAGAAGACAGCTTGGACACCACCGTAGCGTCTGCTGATTGAAGTCCTGGACGGCCAGCCCGGCTAAATTGCCGGCTGTCTTCCAGTAAGAAGGATAGGGGCCTACAAGTCCTTCAACGGTCTCCCGCGGCAAATCAACTGCCAACGCGATCCCGCGTTTGCAATCGCCTTCTCCAAGCTCGACGACGTATCGAAAAAGATCTCTCAGACCGAAGAACCCATTCGAATCAGCCAGCCGGACCAAATACCCCGTGATCGCCTCATCCGGATACGGTAATGGACGAACAAGCAATCGGCGGGGAAGCGGCCCGGCTTCCTCAGTCGTATCCAACGAGACTTCCCCCATTAAGCTCCCCAATCCGGTCAGCCACACCCCGCAAACGGTCCAGTGGCAATCCGTAGAGTTCTCGCACGATCCCGTCAATCAAATCATGCGGCTTACAGCCCTCGCGAAGCGCTGGTGAAGGAACCCAGCAATGTTGAAGGGAATTGAGCAAAGCAGCCGGGAAACCCCAATCAGCCATCCGAAGTAATGTCAGTATGACCCCAATCACCAAGGGCCGATGAAACCGACATGGGTAGCGATAGGAGGGGGTTACATGGCCCGCTGCAACACAATCATCCCAAATGGCTCTTCGCCACCAAGCCGCGAATTTTTGCCTCAAAGGCGCGGCGCCGTCTGGATATATCTTTGGATTGACGAACAGGGCAGCATCCCCGAACACGAAAAGGCAATGGTGACTAAGCTCCACCCGCAAAAGCGATTCGAGCAGTGGTGCTTTTCGCAGGCGAAGCTTCGTGAGGAGCTGGCATATCAAAGAGGCGAGACTTCCCTTCCCTGTAACCAGCTTTGTTGGCCTCTCGTCATTAGCGAATATCCGACGTACCAACCGACGGAGTACAGTCCTCGGATAGGTCGGCCAATCGAAGAAAAGCCGATATTCGTCCAAGCGGCCATGGGAACCAAGCTTCAAGCTACCCATCACCCGCGTCAGCTCGAAAGCCTGCGGCAAAGCCACCTCTGGAGGATGACCTTCAAAAGAATAGCCTGGCGGCAGCTTGATCCCTAGGTGCGTAGCAATGATCCGGGACCACGCCAGCGAAAAGCGATCAGCCGGGTCGGCCGCAAAATCTTCCAACAGCAGGCCGCACTGGCAGCGGTAACGGCCATCTACCCATTCCCAATCCCCAGTATCGTGACCACAGGCTGGACACACCAACAGCAGCTTGCTGCCATGTCGCGGGCAAGCCGAGACACCGGGTATTTCCCATAGCTCCAGGAAATACCCCCATTCATGTAGACATTCGGGACAAAAGCCGTGTGGATAGTATTGGCGCGAGCTGCTTTGCCAATCTGCCGCATTGCTTGGCTGCTGCTCGAAACACCACGCAACCCAGCTTTCCGGTTGTACTCGTGCCTCTACCGGTAGCAGATCATTGATTCGTTCGAGCAATTCAACACGTGGTTCGGGCTCTCGACGATGCCGGTAGCTCAAGATAATTTGGCTACGCAGCCGCCAGGGAAGCGGCAAACCGTTCATCAAGAAATGACGGTTTAACCAGGCCGAAAGGCCCTCCCCTGGCATACGCTTCGGTCGAACCAGGTATTGATTCAGCGGCAGTGCTGACTCAAGCCTGAGTTCTACCACGGTGATCTACCTGTTCAAACGGTTCTCCAGCACGATCCAGCCGTCGAAACTCGAAGGCCGGATTGAACGGATTCAGCTTGCCAATCCCTTCCCACCAAATATCCCGCGTAAAAGCCTCTTCGAGATCCTGTGGCACCACACGTTCGAGCTGAGCCGAGTGCGCTTGCGCCAAGGCGCTATGGAGGAGCTTCTTGATGTAGGCCACCCGGCCATCACTCGCGAAATACAGCCGTTGCCCTAGCTCGCCGCTGCCATATTCCCCGTAGTCGATTGGCACCGGAAAGCAGGCAATCAACGAGATGAACAGTTGGTAGCACTCGGCCTGTATCGACACTTCAGGGTTCTGGCCAAGTGCCATCATCACGCGCCGGGAAAATCGCCGCCGTAACTGTTCGTTCACCGTCAGCAATCGCTGCAGGCGTGGCAACCCCAAGAACACCGAGGGAATTCCCAGATCATCGATCAGGCGTTTGATCCAATCGCCAACCAAGTAGTGCGTTGCAACCTGACCTCGGTCATGCAAATGCTGAGCTTCATCCAACAGGATCAACTCCACACCACATGATCGGCAGAGCAAAATAATCCGGCGCGTCTTCGCCGCCACCGATCCCACGTTGGAATGCGGGTCTCCCAGCACAAACAGGATTTCCGAAGCCACACTGGTAATCGTGGCCCCGGCCGGTACCGAAACATAAAGCACCGGTACGACATCCCGCTCAGGCAAGGCCTGTCGGGGATACTTCTGGGTCAGCAAACGGCACAACGTACTTTTTCCGGTTCCACTCTCGCCCAGCACCAGCAGATGATGCGCCAGGCCAGTTTGGCGATACGTCGTCAGTTGTTCCTCGATGGCAGTCAGCGCGAGAACAAACGGAGGAAATGGGATGTTCTCCTCCTCGAACCGAAGCAAATGGTCGTAGGCAAGAAAATTAACCACGGTAGGCCTCCTGACGCGAAATGCGGAAGGAAGGCAGCACTGGCGGCAAGGATTCAGATTCCGGCTCAACAGTACATATTGCTTTCTTGGACTTTGGCTTGCTGGGCTTTGCCACTTCCTTAGAGGGGTTGGCACTGCTCAAACCAACCAACGCAGCGGCCTGACGACGATTGCGCTGTTTGCGGCTCGCCATCAATCCCTGAATCGATTGGGCAAGCTCAAGTTTTGCTCGGTCACGGGCAACTGGGTTCTCTGTCGCAATTCCTTCTTCCCGAAGCTTCGCACAGATCAGGTCGTGCTGAAGACTCGTCAGGCCTTTGGCATAGTCATAATCGACAGCCTGGACGGTAATGGGCTCGTCCGAATCGGGGGCCCAAACCTGTACATCCCCTAAATCCTCATGGTTGTAGAGAACCCGAAGCCGTACCCCTTCACCGAATTTGCGCAGAACAGGCCCAAGAACCTCCCCGCTATATCGGATGTTGTTTAGCCAGAGTCCATCGCGTCGCAGGCTTCGTTCAGTGACCAAGCCGATCCGACGCTCAAGCGCTTGAAGGCTGCTCGGTAGGACTAGCGGGCGACGGATCTGACCTTCATGCCATTTCGCCCACGGCGTCATCCCAATGCCGCGATGAATGGTCTGGGCGTAGATATCGAGTAACCATTTTTCAAAGACGTACTTGAACTCGGCCAAAGTCAGCACGGCATGCTTAGCGGGATCGTAATCACCTCGTTCCTGTAGCCTGGACATGCTGGTACCAGGCAATTGATGCGCGAAAAAATAATTTACCGTCTTGAGGTGGCGCTCAATAGTGCCTTTGAACTGGGGTGCGTGCTTTGGACAGTACTGCAGACGGATTGCCAGATCGAACGCCACGCTTTCAAGATCAATGCCATGGAATTCCAAGCCGTTATCCAGGACGAGGACATCCATCACACCGTAGCATGGCCATTCATGTTCGATTTCCAGTCCAGGTATGGCTTGCTTCAGCTTGGTCTTTGGCAAGATCGCATGACGCAAAGCCCCCATCACGGCAGCTGCCGACGGAGCACCAAATGAAAGGTAATAGCCGATCGGCATGCGACTGTAACGATCAATCAACATCGTCAGCGTTGGACGCCCTAATGGCAAAAAGCTCTTTTCGCAGATCAGAAAAAGATCCAACGGTGTGTGATCGACCTCGATTCGTTCCAAAATATTCGACACTTTGACCCCCTGCTTATTGATCCGAAAACGCTTGTCAGCGCTTGATTTCCCATCCTTCAAAACCGCCAAGTCGTAGCGCTCCAACCGTCCCATCAGTCGAAAAACAGTCCGCAAACTGGGTTTCTTCAACGGTATATCGCCAAATCGGCGCTCATTCTCTTGATCAATCTTCCCGTTCAAGAGGACATACACCGCTTTCGCTCCTGCTCCTGGCGATGTTAGAAACGCTTCTTCAATGGCCTCCTCGGCAAGTTGAAGCACGCGTTCCCCCTGGCGAAGCATTCGGCTCCCTCTACGATCAGTTCGCGGTAGCAAGGATGCGGAATCGTTTGCCTGGCGATAAAGGCAATGCCATCGGTACAAGGTCGTGGCTGAAGGCGGGGTTTTGTCACCTATTTGCTCAGCAATTTGCAGCGAAATCGGGCGAGTGAACGCCGGTGTGAATAGGGGGCCACCATGCGCCTCCAAGGCCCTCAGATACGTCAAACGACGCCGCACCTCATTCCTCAGCGACTCAGGAATATCGGTCATTGGTCGGCTATAGGTCCGCAACTTCGTGACTGAATCGGCAACCTGCTCCACCGATATCCGACCTGCTGAAAACTCTTGGAGCAGCTCATCCTTTTTGACGATCTTGTATTCCCCATCTTCCACACGTTCGATCAACACGGAATCGCCTGGCGGCAGACGGTCGATGCGAAACGCAGCGGAATCCCAGTTAAAAACCAAGTTTGGGCGTAGTGAAAATCCACGCATGGCTATCCTCCTTGGTCAGTTGAACTTCGGTATCGAGGGAAACGGGAACATCCAGGTGGCAGTGCAAGAAACCTGCAATCAGGGCGCTGAACGGGTCAACCGCACGGGGCTCCAGCAACGTCACGAGGTGACGAAGCGAAGTCGGAAATACCTGCCGAATCTCACTCAATGCGAACCGGATGGCGTCAGCGGTCGGTGAAACACGTGGGATTTGGTGATAAATCCAACGCAAGTTGGATTGCCGAGGCTCCTGACGGAGTGTTTCCTCGGTCAGCACCGCAAAAACTTCATCACGGCGCCGGTAGTAGGTTTGGATGCAATCAATCTTGTGGCTGATTTCAGGGTCGGCAAGACTCCTGGCAGCCTTCACCTCGACAGTGATTGTCTCCCCTGTATCGAGTACCACTTCGAAGTCCGGTGTATAGCGCCGCAAGCGAGCACCATCGGCATAGCGAATCGCCGGCATTTGCTCGCGGTAGCGAATAATCCGTGGCGATGTTTCGAAAAGGTAGATCGCATCGAGTTCAAGAAGGCCTTCGTGGTGGATCATTCGGCCATTTTTGCGGCTTGGAAACTTGCCGCGAACGATTCCGCCCGTATGCCGGACTATCGTTCTGGAGCGCTGGTGGGCATCTCCTACAGGTATTAGGCCGTTCCAACGGCCTCCCCAGGTCGTGCTAGACATCATTCATCTCCTGCAACCGACGAAGCGAAGGCAAAGCCATCCCCTCCTCGGCCGCGTTGGCGTCTGGATATTTCCGTTTTCAGGCAAAAAGTTGCCCCCGGCGGGTAATAACCGCCGTTAAAAACAGATTCGCGAGTTGGATTTGGCTTGACGCTGGCTGGCTGCCTAGCGATACTGAGGATGTTCAGTCGTAGGTATCGCGAGATGCTTACCAAGCGGGGCAAGCCGAAAGGTTTGTCCCGTTTTTACATTCTGGCCTCCTGTTTTGACTGAATTCTCGATCTAATCGAGCAAGGGGAAGGCTCCGGATCGTGGAAACGCAGCAATTCGCGCATGACACGAACCTGGGCGGCGGAAAGCTGTGGCAGCTTGTCCCGAAGATCCCGGAGCAACAGGTAAACCTCTTCGTCCGCTTTCGGGGAAATCGTCAATCTGCGTTCGGACGCTTCGGCCGTCGCAAACAGCACTCGCTTTTCCTCCTCGGACAGTTCAAGCGTCTTGGCCAATCGCTCAACGAACTCGGGCGTAGGCGGGCCTTTTTGGCCAGTTTCCAGCGCTGACAGATAGCTTTGATCGTAGTGGAGAAGTTCGGCGAGCTCGCCCTGGCGAACGCCAAGGCGCCTGCGCAAATCAACCAGGTAATGGGAAAACGGGCTCATTGATTTATACGGAGATTGATAAATTGACTCAAGGATAGAGCCAAAAAAGTTCGGAATCAATCAATGATTTTTAAAATTACTCTTTTGTATCAGCAAGTTATATAACTTTGCTGGTGCATTGTTAGATACTTTGATACTGCAAAATAGGTAAATTCGTGCCGTCGTATTTTTGAAATACCAATTTAATATTGCCGGTGCTTCACCGACAAAAATCACTGGGGGCAGCTGAATAGCCTGATCGTTCAATATCACTACTTCGAAGGTTCTCGTTCTTCGGTTCGCCTCATTGAACTCATATCCAAGTGGTGTTAAAAGTAGTATTCAAATCTCATTTTTGGAATGACAATGGAGCGCAGAGAAGCCGAAATCCGCGACGCATTGAGCACAAAGCTCGAACTTCTTGAAGAAGGTTTGCAGCTGATCAAAATTGAAAAGTATTTGCCTAACCCGCAAGGAACTAGGGGCTTCATTGATCTATTTGCTACAGATCGGCATGGTAAGTACGTGCTTATAGAGCTAAAACGGAGCGATGCAGCGAGTCGCGAAGCTCTGCATGAAATCCTTAAGTACCTTGAAGCAGTGAAAGTAGGTTTAAGCGTACGGGATGCGGAAGTACGTATCTTCATTGTCTCGACTGAGTGGTCCGAGTTACTTGTCCCCTTCTCGTCATTCGTGAAGCGGACTAGTTGCGAAGTGAAAGGTTTTGCACTGGAGGTCGATTCAAATAACGTACCGACTAAGGCTACGCCCGTAATACCTCTTTTGCTTGCGGAGGACCGTCTATTTGCGCCTTGGCATGAACTGAATTTTTATAAGACCGAAGAGTCACTCAAAGCGGGGCTGCAGAGCTATGAGACAAGCTGCTCGGCCAAAGGGATAGAGAACTTCGTATTGCTGGTAATGACCCCTCCGCCGGGGCACCATCAAAAATCGATGGAGGCTACGCGCGACCAGTTAAATAGCTTACGGCAATCGTTCGGTAACGGCGCCGGAATCAAGACACCGGAGGAAGTCGTTGCAACTATGCCGGAGTACAAGTTCGTGATCTATTTTGCAACTCTGCAACTTTCCGAAGAGGTGTGCTGGGAAGCAATTCGGAAGGGAACGTCAGCCGAGGATCTCGAAGAATTTGAGTCGTATGTGTCAGAAATGCAAGATGATGGGCGAATTTGCACCCTGCACGAAAAGGTCTATGAGGCCAAACCAAATGCAAACCGGGACTATTACGAGATCGGCTACCCGGCGAAATTCGGAAATAGGCTCCTTGAGGATGAGGGATGGAACATCAAAGAAGTTCGGCGCTATGGCACGCTAAAAGCCAACAGCGTCCTCACTGATGACTCTATTATCAAAGATCTCAGCGGCGCCGACGGAAAAAATCTCCAAAAGTATCGAAGAAAGTTTTCTCCCTCGAACAAGTCAGAAGTAGCCGAGGTTCGCCTTGGCACGCAGAGGTGCTTACGTGACAACCCTCTTTGGCGGAATCAAATTCTTCGTGTCTTGGATGAGTTCTTGCCTAGTGACCAGAGCGTAGTAGCAACTCTCTCCATCTTCAATCCAGCCAACCTCTGCTTAGCGCTGTATCTTTCTCTAGCAAGCGAAAATGGAGAGCAGTACATCCCCGACTACACACTAGTGTTCGAAAAAGGAGGAATTCCTTTTACGGTGATTTTCGGGTCAATGCAGCCAACAGGAAATAATCCGTCATTCACTAATCACTTGAACAAATACTACGATGGAGATGGCTTCCAGTTCTTGGTAAATCTAGGCTGGGGTGGATACGAATCAAGGGATGTTCAGATGTCACGGGATCTAGGCATGACCTACAAGACATTCAAGATGGTTGATGTTCAGGATGAACATCAGAGCTTCTTTGAACTGACGGAAATAGGCTGGGAAACCTGCGGGCCTGAAACGCCATCATCCGGTTTCCATAAGTTCATAGACAGCTCTCCGGATTTCATTTTTGACGTCTGCGATTACTACTCATCCCATTGGGATGGGGTTACATACTCGTATAGCAGAGATGAGGTACTCGAGTTTCGAACCTAACTTGGCCCCTTGTCGATAGATAGGCTATTACGTGACCACCAAGAGGAAATCTGTAAAAGCCTTCGATTTTTTCATAGCGGTTGTTTTAGCAGGATAGGCCCATCGCTAAATTTCGATTCAATGAAAAAAGCTCCTTTCGGAGCTTTTTTCATTATCTATGTCAGCAAATTTTCACTAACTAGGCACAGTTTTCACTTTCTGTGTCACCCGACAACCCTTACACATCAATATTCCGCGCATACAGCGCATTCTCTTCGATGAACGCCCGACGCGGCTCGACGTTATCCCCCATCAGCGTGGTGAAGATCTCGTCGGCGGCGATGGCGTCGTCGATCTGGACGCGGAGCAGGCGGCGGACGGCGGGGTCCATGGTGGTTTCCCACAGCTGCTCGGGGTTCATTTCGCCAAGGCCTTTGTAGCGCTGCTTGGAGATGCCGCGTTCGACTTCGTTGAGCATCCAGCGGATGGCGTCGGCGAAGCTGGTGACGGCTTGCTGCTTTTCACCGCGGCGCATGACGGCGCCGGGACCGATGAGGCCGGAGATGGACTCGGTGGCCTGGCGGATGGTGCGGTAGTCGCCGGCGTTGAGGAAGTCGCCATCGATGCGGCTGAGCTTGCGGTTGCCGTGGTGCATGCGGGCGATTTGGAGCGTCCAGGCTTCGCTGGTTTCGTCGTGGCGGGCCTCGATGGTGACGGCGGTGCCGACGGCGGCCTGCAGGCGGGCGGCGGAGTCGCGGGCGGCGGCTTCGTCGTCCAGCGACAGGGGCAGGTCGTTGGCGAGCAGGGCGTGCAGGACGGAGGAGTCGATCCAGTCGGCGAGGCGGCGGATGACGGCTTCGGCCAGCAGGTAGGTTCGGGCGAGGCCGCCGAGGGCTTCGGAGTGGATGGGATCGGCACCCTCGCTCGGGGTGAGGGCGGCACCTTCGAGGCCCAGCTTGAGCAGGTGGGCGTTGAGCTCGTTGTCGTCCTTGATGTACATCTCGTTCTTGCCGTGCTTGATCTTGTAGAGCGGCGGCTGGGCGATGTAGATGTGGCCGCGCTCGACGAGTTCGCGCATCTGGCGGTAGAAGAAGGTGAGCAGCAGGGTGCGGATGTGCGCGCCGTCCACGTCCGCGTCGGTCATCAGGATGATACGGTGGTAGCGCAGCTTTTCGGGCTTGAAGTCTTCGGGGCCGATGCTGGTGCCGAGGGCGGTGATCAGGGTGGTGATCTGCTCGGAGCTGATGAGCTTGTCGAAGCGGGCGCGCTCGACGTTGAGCACCTTGCCGCGCAGCGGCAGGATGGCCTGGAACTTACGGTCGCGGCCCTGCTTGGCGGAGCCGCCTGCGGAGTCACCCTCGACGATGTAGATTTCGCACAGGGCGGGGTCTTTTTCCTGGCAGTCGGCGAGCTTGCCGGGCAGGCCGATGCCGTCGAGGACGCCCTTGCGGCGGGTCATTTCGCGGGCGCGGCGGGCGGCTTCACGGGCGCGGGAGGCTTCGACGATCTTGCCGCAGATGGTCTTGGCGTCGGCGGGGCGTTCGAGCAGGAAGTCGGCGAGTTTTTGTGCGACGACTTCTTCGACGGCCGGGCGGGCTTCGCCGGAGACCAGCTTCATCTTGGTCTGGGAGGCGAACTTGGGATCAGGCATCTTGACGGAGAGCACGCAGGCGAGGCCTTCGCGCATGTCGTCGCCGGAGATGTCCACCTTGGCCTTCTTGGCGATCTCGTGTTCTTCGATGTACTTGTTGATGACGCGGGTCATCGCGGCGCGCAGGCCGGTGAGGTGGGTGCCGCCATCCGCCTGCGGGATGTTGTTGGTGAAGCACAGCACCTGTTCGGCGTAGCTGTCGTTCCACTGCATGGCGACTTCGACGGTGATGGGCACGCCGTTCTGGATGGATTCGCCGCTGGAGTGGAAGACGCTGGGGTGCAGCACGGACTTGGCGCGGTTGATGTATTCGACGAAGCCGGAGACGCCGCCGGCGAAGGCGAAGTCTTCTTCCTTGCCGCTGCGCTGGTCCACCAGGCGGATCTTGACGCCGTTGTTGAGGAAGGACAGTTCGCGCAGGCGCTTGGCGAGGATTTCGTAGTGGTATTCGACGGTGCCGAAGATCTCTTCGTCGGCGAGGTAGTGCACCTTGGTGCCGCGCTTGGTGGTGTCGCCGATGATCTTCAGCGGGCTGGTCTCGACGCCGTCCACGACTTCGATGACGCGGTCCACGGCGTGGCCGCGGTTGAATTCCATGAAGTGCTTGTGGCCGTCGCGGGCGACGGTGAGGCGCAGCCACTTGGAGAGGGCGTTGACGCAGGACACGCCGACGCCGTGCAGGCCGCCGGACACCTTGTAGCTGTTCTGGTTGAACTTGCCGCCGGCGTGCAGCACGCACATGACGATCTCGGCGGCGGAGCGCTTGGGCTCGTGCTTGTCGTCCATCTTGACGCCGGTCGGGATGCCGCGGCCGTTGTCGGTGACGGAGATGGAGTTGTCGGCGTGGATGGTGATGACGATGTCGTCGCAGTGGCCGGCGAGGGCTTCGTCGATGGCGTTATCGACGACTTCGAAGACCATGTGGTGCAGACCGGTGCCGTCGGAGGTGTCGCCGATGTACATGCCCGGCCGCTTGCGCACGGCCTCCAGCCCTTCGAGCTGCTGGATGCTGGATTCGTCGTAGTTGTCGGCGGGTGCGGGTTGTTGCGGCGTATCGGACATGGCGTTCTCGGTTCTACTGATGTTTACCGGCGGATTTCAGTCCTACCGATTTGCTCCGTTCGAACAAACGGAGCCGTGCAAAACGTGTGAAGAAACCGTAGCGAGCGGTCCGAGGTCGCAACGAGGAGCGGAGCTGTACTGAAGTACAGCGAGCACCGGAATTGCGAGATCGGATCGCGCAGTAGGTTTATTTACACGTTTTCAGATGCGCATCGGCATCACGACATACTTGAAGTCGGTGTTGTCGGCGAGGCCGAAGAGGGCGCTGGCGTTGCCGTCGTTGAAGCGGATCTCGATCTCGTTGGCGGCGACGTTGGTCAGCACGTCGAGCAGGTAGGTGACGTTGAAGCCGATGTCGAGGCTGTCGCCGGCGTAGTCGACTTCGAGTTCTTCCAGCGCTTCTTCCTGCTCGGCGTTGGTGGACACCAGCTTGAGGCTGCCTTCGGAGAGCATCAGACGGACGCCGCGGAACTTCTCGTTGGTGAGAATGGCGGCACGTTGCAGGGACTGCAGCAGGGCCAGGCGGCTGGCCTTGACCAGCTTGGGGTGGCCTTGCGGGATGACGCGCTCGTAGTCGGGGAACTTGCCGTCGATGAGCTTGGAGATGAGCTCGATGTGGCCGAAGCGGAAGACGATCTGGTTGCCGACGATGGTGACTTCCAGCGCATCGTCGGAGTCGGCCAGCTGGCGGGCCAGTTCGACGACGGTCTTGCGCGGCAGGATCACGTCGGTGCGGGCGTAATCGCCGACCAACGGGGAGGCGGCGTAGGCCAGGCGGTGGCCGTCGGTGGCGACCATGCGCAGGGTGTCGCCGGCGACGACGAGCAGCAGGCCGTTGAGGTAGTAGCGGATGTCCTGCTGGGCCATGGCGTACTGCACCAGCGCCAGCTGCTTCTTGAAAGCCCGCTGGGTGGTGGTGAAGTGGATGCCTTCGCCTTCCGGCGGGGCCAGGCGCGGGTAGTCGGCGGCGGGCAGGGTCTGCAGTTGGAAGCGGCTCTTGCCGGCCTTGAGGGTGATGCGCTTGTCGTCGAGCGTGAGGCTGACGTCGGCGGTGTCGGGCAGGGCGCGCAGGATGTCCTGCAGCTTGCGGGCACCGACGGTGATCGCCACGTCGTCGGCGCCATCGGCCGCGGTGGTGCTGTTGCGGATCTGGATTTCGATGTCGGTGGCGAGGAGGGTGAGGGACTCACCCTTCTTCTCGATCAGCACGTTCGAGAGGATCGGCAGGGTGTGACGCTTCTCGACGATGCCGGATACCGATTGCAGCGGGGCGAGAAGGGCGTCGCGGGGCGCAGTGAAGAGCAGCATGGACTCAGGTCTCCGAATCGTTTTTCAGGGGGCGGGGCGCCGGGGCGCCAGTCCGCAGATCGTAATGGTTGCAGGCTTCAACCACGCAACACCTGGGTCAACACGTGGAGGTCGTGGTTGAGCTGGGTGTCGCCGAGGCGCAGCTCGGCAATGGTGCGGCAGGCGTGCAGCACGGTGGTGTGGTCGCGGCCGCCGAAGGCTTCGCCGATGGCCGGCAGGCTCATCGGGGTGAGGTCCTTGGCAAGGAACATGGCCACCTGGCGCGGCCGCGCGATGACGCGGGTGCGCTTCTTGGAGTGCATGTCGGCGACCTTGATCTTGTAGTAGTCGGCGACGGTCTTCTGGATGAACTCCGCGGTGAGCTGGCGGTTGTGCGCGTTGAGCAGGTCCTTGAGGGCTTCCTTGGCCACTTCGAGGCTGACGTCGCGGCCGTGGAAGCGGGCGAAGGCGAGCACCTTCTTGAGGGCGCCTTCGAGCTCGCGCACGTTGGAGCGCAGGTTCTTGGCGATCAGGAAGGCGACGTCCTCGTTGAGGTCGATGCGCTCGGCTTCGGCTTTCTTCTTGAGGATGGCGACACGCATCTCGAGCTCGGGCGGCTCGATCTGCACCGTCAGGCCCCAGTCGAAGCGCGAGATCAGGCGGTCTTCCAGACCCTGGACGTCCTTGGGGTAGGTGTCGCTGGTGATGATGATCTGCTTCTTGGCCTCGGTGAGGGCGTTGAAGGCGTGGAAGAACTCTTCCTGCGTCCGGTTCTTGTTGTTGAAGAACTGGATGTCGTCGATGATCAGCACGTCCAGCGAGCGGTAGTAACGCTTGAAGACGTCGAAGGATTTTTGCTGGTAGGCCCGCACCACATCGGCGTAGTAGTCCTCGGCGTGCACGTAGCGGATGACCTTCTTCGGGTCGTGCTTGAAGACGTAGTTGCCCAACGCGTGGATCAAGTGGGTCTTGCCGAGGCCGACGCCGCCGTAGATGAACAGCGGGTTGTAGGACACGCCGGGATTCTGGGCCACCTGCAGGGCGGCGGCGCGGGCCAGGTCGTTGGCGCGGCCGGTGACCAGCGTGTCGAAGGTGAAATCGGGGTTGAGGCGCGACTTGTCGTAGTTGACGACTTCGGCGGAAGTGCCAGCCTCCGGGGCCGCCGGACGCAGGCCGGCCGGCGTGGCGATGGTAGGCGCAGCTGCGGCCGCAGGGGAGGTCGCAGCAGCCGGAGCCACCGCCGGTGCAACGGGCGCAGCGGCCGGCATGGGACGGCGCAGGCCACCCGCGGGGGCCAGACTGATCTCGATGGTCGGCAGGCCGCCGAAGTACTCCTCGCCCAGTTCCTCGATGCGCCGCAGGTAGCGGTCACGCAGCCACTGGCGATGGAAGTTGGACGGAGCGACCAGACGCAGCCCCACCCCGTCGTCGCTCAGCTCTTCGACGCGCAGGGGAAGGATCCAGGTCTTGAACTGCTGAGCGGGCAATTCCTGCTCCAGGCAGCTCAGGCAATGCGTCCAGAAGGCGGCGCATTGGGACGACGATGAGGCTTCGGGCACGATCTACGGGTGGGTTTGGTAAACAGCGGAATGCGCGCGGATTCTCGTTATACAGGGCGCTCCGACCTGGGATCGGGGCAGCCGGACATGCGCGCGAGGGGGTCCGGCCAAACGCGTATTGTACCCTCCCGGCGTAGACTTATCCACAGCTTGTACAGACCGACAGCCATGCGACGCACGCCATCGTCACGCCCAGCCGGCAGGGGCTTGCGCCGGAACATTGAAACGTGCTTGACAAACAGTGGGTTAACGTATCAAATTGCGCGTTTGACTCAACTTTTCGGGCACGAAAAATGAAACGTACTTACCAACCTTCCGTCGTCCGTCGCAAGCGCACCCACGGCTTCCTGGTTCGCATGGCCACCCGTGGCGGCCGTAAGGTCATCGCCGCTCGCCGCGCCAAGGGCCGTCATCGCCTCGCCGTCTAAGGCCGCAGAGGCCACTTCCCCTGTCGGCAGCGACAACCGCGCGGCAGAGGAAGCGACACCCCCGGCAGGATTCGGCTTCGGCTCGTCCTTGCGACTGCACAAAACGGATGAGTTCTCATCCGTTTTTGCTTTTCGGCGCGTGCTTCGCGGAAAGTACTTCGCGCTGCACTACTGTCCGAACGAAGTCGGAAGCGCCCGCCTCGGTCTCGTTGTCGCCAAGAAGCTCGCCAAACGCGCCGTGTTGCGCAACTTGGTGAAGCGGATCGGCCGCGACGTG
Source organism: Zoogloea sp. GDB6 (assembly GCF_056724105.1). Taxonomy (NCBI): domain Bacteria; kingdom Pseudomonadati; phylum Pseudomonadota; class Betaproteobacteria; order Rhodocyclales; family Zoogloeaceae; genus Zoogloea; species Zoogloea sp. GDB6. The sequence goes on from NZ_CM161497.1 coordinate 5,279,580, forward strand.
TTTCGTCATGCCCGCGCAAGCTTGCCGGACTACGATCTGGTGTTACGATTGTCGGCTAAGGTTGGCGACGTAACGAGACGCACCATGCGCGAAGACATGCTCGCCCTGTTCGAGCGTTTGCCCAAGGCAGGCCGCGAGAGCAAGGCAAAGTGATGAAGCGCGCCGTGCTGGCCCTGCTGCAGGTCTATCGCTACGCCATCAGCCCCATGCTGGGACGCAACTGCCGCTTCGTTCCGTCCTGTTCGGAGTACGCCGTGGAGGCAGTGGAACGTCATGGAGCCCTGAAGGGCTCTTGGCTCGCCGCACGCCGGGTGTGCCGTTGCCATCCCTTCAATGGCGGCGGCTTCGACCCCGTGCCCTGATCCACCGCCTCCGGTCCGCCTCAACCCCTTCCTGACACTGACACCGATGGACAACCGTCGCCTGATCCTCCTTCTCGTCTTCTCGTTCTCGCTGGTCATGCTGTGGGACGGCTGGCAGAAGCACAACCAGTCCAAGGTTCCGCCCGTGGCCGCAGCCGGCAGCGGCGCAGCCTCGGGCGTGCCGACGCCTACCGCCGCAGCAGCCCCTGGCGCCGCAGCCGTGCCCGGCCAGACTGCCGCCGCCGCCTCTGCGCCCGCCGAGATCGCCACCGTGCGCACCGACCTGCTGGTGGCAGAAGTCTCCGCCCAGGGCGGCGACATCATTCGCCTGGAACTGACCCAGCACAGGGCCACCGAAGACCACAACCGCAACTATGTGCTCTTCGACAACGGCGAGAAGCACAACTACGCGGCCCAAACCGGCCTGATCGGCAACGGTCTGCCGAACCACAAGACCCTGTTCACGCTGAGCAGCAAGAACGTCGCGCTGAAGGATGGCGAAGATGCTGTCACGCTGCGCCTCGACGCGCCGCCGACCGCCGACGGTGTGAAGGTCAGCAAGCTGATCACCTTCCACCGCGGCAGCTATGCTGCCGAGGTGAGCTACGAGATCACCAATGGCAGCGCCGCGCCGCTGGCACCGCATGCCTACTTCCAGTTCACCCGTGACGGCAAACCGGCCGAGCAGCCCGGTGGCTTCGGCGTACAGACCTTCACCGGCCCGGCCTTCTATACCGAGGCCGAGAAGTACCAGAAGGTGAAGTTCGAGGACATCGCCGACAAGAAGGCCAAGTTCGTCACCAAGGCCGCCGACGGCTGGGCTGCGATGGTTCAGCACTACTTCGTCGCCGGCTGGGCACCGAAGGAAGGCGAGCGCGAGTTCTTCGCCAGCCAGATCAGCTCCGACCTGTACTCGGCCGGCGTGATCGTGCCGGTGGCCAGCATCGCCCCGGGCCAGACCGGCAAGCTGTCGGTGCCGCTGTACGCCGGCCCGCAGGAACAGAGCCGCCTCGACCAGTTCGCCAAGGGCTTCGACCTGGTGGTGGACTACGGCTGGCTGACCATCATCGCCGCTCCGCTGTTCTGGGTTCTGCAATCCCTGCACAAGCTCACCGGCAACTGGGGCTGGGCCATCATCCTGGTGACCATCGGGCTGAAGGCGCTGTTCTTCCCGCTATCCGCCGCCAGCTACAAGTCGATGGCCAAGATGAAGACCCTCGGCCCGCGCCTGCAGCGCCTGAAGGAGCAGTACGGCGACGACAAGATGAAGCTGCAGCAGGCCATGATGGACCTCTACAAGCGCGAGAAGGTCAATCCCCTCGGCGGCTGCCTGCCCATCCTGATCCAGATCCCGGTCTTCATCGCCCTCTACTGGGTGCTGCTCGGCGTCGTCGAGATGCGCGGCGCGCCGTGGCTGGGCTGGATCCACGATCTGTCCGTGAAGGATCCGTTCTACATCCTGCCGCTCATCATGGGCGCCACCAGCCTGATCCAGACCCGCCTCAACCCGGCGCCGCCCGATCCGATCCAGGCCAAGGTGATGATGCTGATGCCGATCCTGTTCACCTTCATGTTCCTGTGGTTCCCGGCCGGCCTCGTGCTGTACTGGGTGGTGAACAACTCCCTGTCGATCGCCCAGCAGTGGCAGATCAACCGGATGATCGCGGCCGGTGGCAAAACCGCCGAGTGACACCATCGCGGCGATTGCCACCGCGCCCGGGCGCGGTGGCATCGGCGTGGTCCGGATCTCCGGACCGAAACTCTCTGCGCTCGTGGCCACCTTCTCCGGCCGTGAGCCGCAAGCCCGGGTCGCCCAGTTCGCCCGCTTCCGTGACGGCAGCGGGCAGCTGATCGACGAAGGCCTCCTCCTCTACTTCCCGGCGCCCCACTCCTTCACCGGCGAAGACGTCATCGAATTGCAGGGCCACGGCGGCCCGGTGGTCATGCAGATGCTGCTGGCCCGTTGCCTGGAGCTCGGCGCCCGTCTGGCCGAACCCGGCGAATTCACCCGCCGCGCCTTCCTCAACGGCAAACTCGATCTCGCCCAGGCGGAAAGCGTCGCCGACCTCATCGAAGCCTCCACCGCCGCTGCCGCGCGCTCAGCCGTCCGTTCGCTGACCGGCAGCTTCTCGCAGGAGGTCCACGGTCTATGTGATCGCCTCGTCGACCTGCGCATGCTGGTAGAGGCCACGCTGGACTTCCCGGATGAGGACGTGGACTTCCTCGTCGAGGCACGAGCCTTCGAACGCGTCGCTGTCATCGTCGATGAACTTTCAGCCATCCTCGACCGCGCCGCCCAGGGCAGCCTTCTGCGCAACGGCCTGCATGTGGTGCTGGTCGGCCAGCCCAACGTCGGCAAGTCCAGCCTGCTCAACCGCCTCGCCGGCGAGGAGCGCGCCATCGTCACCGACATTGCCGGCACCACCCGCGACGCGCTGCGCGAGACGATCCAGATCGAGGGCATCCCGCTTCACATCACCGACACCGCCGGCCTGCGCGACACGAACGACGAGGTCGAGAAGATCGGCATCGCCCGCACCTGGCAGGAGATCGAACGGGCCGACGTCGTCGTACGGTTGGTGGACGTACGCAATGGCGCGACCGACGCCGATGCAGCCATCGACGCGCGCCTGCCGGCCGGCGTCGAACGGATCACCGTCTTCAACAAGGTCGACCTGGTAGAACGCCAGCCCGAACGGCTCGAAGGCCCGGAGGGCGTCCAGCTCTTCCTGTCCGCCAAAGCCGGCCAGGGCGTCGACCTGCTGCGCAGCGAGTTGCTGCGCGTGGCCGGTTGGCACCGTCATGGGGAGGACGTCATCCTGGCCCGCGAGCGCCACCTGGTGGCGCTACGCACCGCCCTCGCCCACACCCAGGCCGCGCTGGAAAATCGCCTGGCCCTCGAACTGATGGCCGAGGAGCTTCGCCTCGCCCAGGAGGCCATCAACGAGATTACTGGCGAGTTCACGCCCGACGACCTGCTCGGGGTCATCTTCTCGCGCTTCTGCATCGGAAAATAGCGAGCCTTCCGCAGCGTTCCGACACGATCCACCAAACCCCCTCAAGCCCGCGTAACTGCGGGCTTTTTTGTTCCGCAGCGGGCTTGTATACGCCGGGTGAATCCGCTAGATGGTGTTCCCCAGACTGACACCGATTTCATGGGAACACATCGGTGGGAGAACGAATCATGACGCTTACCGATACCAAGCCGTGGAACCTCAAACCGGGCGAAAAGCCATACATCGAAACCGATGAAGGTGGCCTGCACATTGAAGTCATGCCCGACGGCACAAAGGGCTGGTGACTGCGCTACGCTTAGATTGGACGCCTTGCCAGTACGGTGGCGCGCGTCCGTGGTTCCTCTGTCCTGCGAGAGGCTGCGGGCGGCGCGTGGCGATCCTGCATGGCGGCTCAATCTTCGCCTGCCGACACTGCTACCAGCTTGCCTATGAGTCGCAGCGGGAATGGGGCTACAACCGTCTGGCCGAGCGCGCGGACAAGATCCGGCTGCGGCTGGGCTGGCCTGGGGGCATCCTCAACCCGAAAGGCTGGCAGAAACCGAAGGGCATGCACTGGGTGACATTCGCACGGCTGAATATCGAGCACGACGCGCTTGTTGCGGCGGCGCTGGGTGGCATGGCTGAACACCTGGGGCCGGTGTCGCATCGGCTGGATTCGGCCAAGCGCGCGCTTGATCGTCACGCCGAAATGTGGAGGTAGGGGCATCCGATCCCTGGGCGGCAAGGGCGGGAGAAACCGAGCGGTATCCCACATAGGGAAAAAATAATCGCCCATTCAAATCGAAATCAAATGACCATGAGACAGCACGTCTTGAACTGCGCGGGTCCTCCTGGCTGTGCTGCTTCACGGGGACGGAGATCCGCGAAGATTGACTGTTTTCCGAAGCCCCTTAGTTGTTGTTTTCCATTATCGAAAAATCAGCGAGAAACCTGATCTACCCACGTCGTGACTTTTCGTTTCAATAACCAGCTCGCATGTTGCAATGAGGTAGATTCATGTTGTTTCTAGGACGATGACAAGGGAGAAAGTATGGACGCGAAGTGGAAGTCGAACGTTTTTACGCTGCTGCTGGCGAGTGTCTCTTGTTCCGCAGCCCAGGCGCAAACCACACTTGGCGAGATACTCGACAAGGGGGGGCACGTTCTCGAAAAAGACGAACTGACCAAGACCCTTGTTGGCGCGAGCTTTTCAGGTGTTCGAGCAAATGGCGGCACCATCGATGCGAGCGTGAATGCAGACGGGCGCATAGGGGGGAATTTACAGAATCCAGGGCGTGCGGCGCTTAACTTCATCGGAGTCTGGAAAATCGCTGATGATGGACGGTTCTGCTTTGACTACAAAGCCAATGCCCCCAACGCACTCCCCACAACAGCTTGCACTTACTACTTCCAGCTTGGGGATGAATATTTCGTCTCTTCATCGAAGTCGGATCTGGCTGCATCTGTCACGCCAAGAAAAATCAGACATTGAACTTCCGTCGATCAGACTCACGCACTTCAAGAACCGACCCGCCCCAGTGGCGGGTTTTTTGTTTCGCAGCGTACTTGTATACGCCGGGTGAATCCGCTAGATGGTGCTTCCAAGGCTGACGCCAATTTCATGGGAACACATAGGCGGGAGAACGAATCATGACGCTTGCCGATACCAAGCCGTGGAACCTCAAACCGGGCGAAAAGCCATACATCGAAACCGATGAAGGTGGCCTATGCACGGCGGCACAAAGGTCTGGCGACTGCGCTACCGATCGGTGGACCCGGCGATCGTCCAAGCCTTCCTGCAAAACTGGTGCTGGAAGGCTTTGGAAAAGAACATGGTCCCGGCAGTCGGCAACAAACAGATTGCCGACATGCTGGACCGACTGCTGCGGACGATCGACCAGTCCTCCATGCAACGAGTGCACAAGCTGGCGCAGCACCTGCTGATTCTGCGCATGGTCCACAAGTTCGAACTGATCGAGGCCAAGTGGGAAGAAATCGACTTCGAGAAGGATGAATGGTTGATCCCAGGCGAACGGATGAAGAAGGACAAGCCACACTTCGTCCCCCTCCCCCGCCAAGCCGTGGCGACCTACACAAACCGATAGCCAAAAGCACCTTGAACATCGCCGCCCACACGATGGAACACGACGTGCAGGACTTCGTGATTCACAACCTCCGGCACACCGCCTCCACCCACCTGACCGACGCCAGCTTCAATTCCGAGTGGAGCGAGAAATGCCTAGTCCATGAAACCAAGGGCATCCGGGGCGTTTATAACGGGCACAGTACATGGAGCAGCGGCGGGCTGGGAGTGCGAGAGGCCATACAAGAGTTCGCCCAACTAGACCCCTGGAGATCAATGTCGTTGGCCACTCAAGGAGCTGAGACATCAAGGGACGAATCCACTAGAGCGAATGAAAAATTGGTAGCAGTAGCGTCGCGGCTAAGGCGTTTGACGCTCTGCCCAACAGTGCAAAAGAAGCCACACTTCTGCTGAATGACCTGCTTAGCCGCGGTACTCCGAACTGTCTTGGAGAGCGTCGCCTTCCTCCACGGAGAGCGACAGCATGGCAGCACGAAACGAAGCAGCACTGAAGGAACGGGCGGAAATTCGCATCATCCGCCGTAATTTCGAGGACGCATCCGCCGGAATGTCGCCCGCTACTCCCTGCGCGTACCGCACTGGCCAACCACCGGTTTTCTGATCGGCAACAGCGTTCGAGCCGGCCTCCCCATGCCTGACGCTTCGTTACCGGCGGCACTGCTGCGGATTGGAGGTGTAATGATCCGCGCCCTGATCGCTGGAGAGCTGGTCGCCAACCCGCAGGAACGCACCTGCAAGACAGTAAAGCTTTCGCCCCCACTCGCGTGTCGGTTCCGCAAGGAAATGAAGGGCGGGTGTTCTGCTCCGCAGATCGCCTTCAACGATGACGTCGTGGCCGCAATGGTAGGGCTGTCCGCCGTAATTGGCCGTAAGGCCCGCATAGCCCCCAAGCGGCGGACATCTGGCGAGTGACCCCGGACCTGTGAAGCGGTATCCAGCCGGGCAAGCTTCAAGCCTACATCCATGAAGCGGTATCGGGTGGCGCTGCAGACGACGGCCTCCTGCAACGCTTCGGGCTGCCGGTATGACCGGACGTGGGGCGGGAGTGGCGCAACGTGGATCGCTTTCAGGATACAGCCGCGAAGAATGGCGCCTTCGAAACCTTTCAGCACCTCGATGCCATGCAACCGGGCAGCGCCCCCGAGATCGGCGAGCCGGCCCCCGCCGTCCATCGCTTCGCGCCCGATGCCCAAGCCGAGTTTGACGACTGGGGGTACGACGTCGAGACAGCTTTACAAGCTGGCGCCCCCCAGCGATGGAGTTGCACCTGTCCAAATATCAGAAGCTGATTCCGGCGCCGACCCTTGTCTGCTCCCTGGCGGACGATGAGACCGAGGTGAGTATGGATTCCCTATGGCGGGCGCGGGCCTGGGGCGACTCCTCAAGAGCCATGCCCCCAGAACCTACGGAGCAGGCACCGGCCCGAACACCGATGGCGCCGCCGCCCTGCTCACCAAGATCCAGGCTCGGGTTTGCCGTGCATGACGTGTATCTGAAGGGCTTGGCGAACCTGAACATCCGCGAGGCGGTGAAGGCTGCCGCCGCTCTGCTGTGTGACCTGGAGCACCTGCGGCGAGTCGATACGAAGCCCGACGACGGGGCAGAAAGCCGACCGCAAGCTATAAGATCAACCCGAAAACGACGGGCAAGGGGGCGGTCAATCCCTGGGCGGCAAGGTCGGCAGTAACCACCCGGTATCCTACGCAGGGAAAAGATCCTTTGTTCAAATCGAAATCAAATGCACCCGCAACAGCAGAAAGATTGTCCAGCCATTCGCTAGATTCTGTATTGAGCGGAGCCGACATTAAGCCCGCTTGTGGTCAGGATCATCGGATCGAGGTCGGAATCAGTTCAACGGTGGAACAGGCCTTGCCGTATCAGTGCAACCACACCTTCTGCAGGATTTCCCATTCCGGTTCGGAGAGGTACCACTCGGTAACCTCGATTTCCCGTTGCTCCACCTGATAACGACGTTCATAGCCCGTGGGGGATCGCCCGTCCCTTTGTCGCCGGTCGTTGCCGGAGCGCCGTTCCAAACCACTCCAGTTTCTTCCACGGGAGATCAGCAGCTTTTCCATTTCCCTCACCCGTCTGTGTGCCCTTCACTACAAGCATCGGCGAGGCATGCCAAAACCTGTGATAACTAGTTCTCGACCAGGCATCGGCCGGGACCTTCAAATGCGACATAATTCTCAGCATCCGCCATCCGGCTGGTGCGCCCCCCCGCAAGATCGAACGAATATCGATCTACCGCATCCGACGCACACCGCTCTTCAACTTCAGGACCTTCGCCATGCGCACTCCAGTTCTCTGCATCTCCCTGCTCGCCACAATTCTAGCGGCCTGTTCAGGCGAGGCGCCCCTTTCCCTCGCCGACAAGGTGAAGGCCACCAGTGAGCTCATCGCCGAGCGCCCGGAGTGTGCTGAGTACGCTCGCAAGATCGGCGGAGCATCCGACAGCAAGCAGGTGGACCGGACCTATCAGGCCGCCAAGGGCGCCCACTGCATCAAGCCTGACGTATGAAGACTGCCGCGCGGGCCGGTCTTACTCTTGCCCGCATTGAGCCGCATTCCATCGCAAGCACACAGGAGACACGACGATGACTTGGGAGCCGGACCGTTATCTGCAGTTTTCCGATGAGCGCCTGCGCCCCGCGCTCGACTTGCTTGGGCATATTCCGCCGATCCGCCCCGCCCACGTCGTCGACCTCGGCTGCGGAGCCGGCAATGTCACCCGTCTGCTCGCGGAACGTTGGCCAAACGCGGAATTGGTTGGACTCGACAGTTCCCCCGAGATGCTGGAGCGGGCACGCAATGCGCTGCCGAGTGCCCGCTTCGAACTGACGGGCGTCGAGCAGTGGGATTCCGAGGATGCGCCGGACCTGCTGTTCTCCAATGCCGCACTGCATTGGGTTGGTCAGCATGAAGCCCTCTTCCCTCGCCTGCTCGACAGGCTGTCACCCGGCGGCGTGCTGGCCGTGCAGATGCCCGGCAACTTCGACGCACCATCCCATCGCCTGATCCGCGAGCTGGCCGCGTCGCCGATCTGGTCCGGCAAGGTCGGCGCCGGACGTATGGGAAACATCCTCGGCATGGCGGATTACCACCGCCTGCTCGCCCCACGCAGCACCCGCCTGTCCTTGTGGGAAACAACCTACTGGCAGGCCCTGCACGGGGCCAGCCCAGTTCTCGACTGGCTGCGCGGTACCACCCTGCTGCCCTACGTCGCGCCAATGGACGAGGCGAACCGCGAAGCCTTCTTCGGTGAGTTGGGCACCTTGCTCGCCGACGCCTACCCGGCCGATGAGAACGGCACCACCCTCTTCCCGTTCCGCCGGATCTTCATCGTCGCCCAGCGATGAGCGACATCGAACACTGCGCCCTGCATGCCGAGGCAGCACGCCTGATTGCGGCCGCAGACGGGCTGATCGTCGCGGTCGGGGCCGGCATGGGCGTGGATTCGGGATTGCCCGACTTCCGCGGCAACAGCGGATTCTGGCGTGCCTACCCAGCCCTTGCTAAGGCACGCATCGCATTCGAGGAGATCGCCAACCCCGCGACCTTCCGACGTGATCCCGTGCTTGCCTGGGGCTTCTACGGCCACCGTCTGAATCTCTATCGCAGCACCCGCCCCCATCGCGGCTTCGCGCTCCTGCGCGAAATCGCCGATCGATTACCCAAGGGTGCCTTCGTGTTCACGTCGAACGTGGACGGCCAGTTCCAGCAAGCCGGCTACGACGAGAAAGGGATCTGCGAGGTGCACGGCTCCATCCATCACCTCCAATGTTTGGATGGGTGCGAAGGCTGGATTGGTTCGGCAGACAACTTCAACCCCGAAGTGGACGACAGCACCTGCCGGCTCCTCTCACCGCTGCCGCGCTGTTCGCACTGCAACAGCCTCCTGCGTCCCAACATCCTCATGTTCGGGGATGGTGACTGGCTGGGCCGACGCAGCGACGCCCAGCACCGCCGCCTGGAAGCCTGGCTGCGAGACATGCGCAAGCCAGTCATCGTCGAGATCGGTGCCGGCAATCACGTTCCTACGGTCCGCTGGTTCAGCGAGACGCTTGGCGAGCCCCTGGTACGCATCAACCCGACGGAACCGGAAATTCCTGGGCCTGGCGTCAGTCTTCCGCAGGGCGGCCTGGCCGCCCTCGTCGGCATTCACGCAGCACTGAGTGCCCAGCATTTCTTCGCCTGAGCAGCCCTTGTTCCACGTGAAACACGCCCCATGGATTTAACGCTTCCACTCCTGGCTGTCGGTGCCTTCTTTGCCGGTACCGTCGATGCCGTCGTCGGAGGCGGCGGTCTGATCCAGATCCCGCTTCTCTTTTCGACCTTTCCACAGGCAAGCCCCGGTACGCTGTTTGGCACCAACAAGCTGGCCAGCGTGCTGGGCACCACTAGCGCCGCCGTCCAGTACGGCCGACGGCTGACGATCCCCTGGCGGGCCGCAGGGCCGGCTGCGATCGCTGCTGCGGTTGGGTCCTGGCTCGGGGCGCGGACCGTCGTGCTCTTTCCGCCCGCGGCACTTCGTCCATTGATCCTCATCCTGCTGACCGCGGTTGCGGTCTATACCTTCATCCGCAAGGACTTCGGCACCCAGCATCAACGTCTTACCAATGCATCCCGCGAGCAGCAACGAACACTTGCCATCGGCGCGGCAGTCGGCTTTTACGACGGATTCTTCGGCCCGGGTACCGGCAGCTTCCTGATCTTCCTGTTCATCAGATTCCTAGGGATGGATTTCCTGCATGCATCGGTGTCTGCCAAGATCATCAATGTGGCGACTAATCTGGCGGCCATCGCTGTGTTCGTTTCCCACGGCGAAGTGTTCTGGCAGGTGGCAGCCATCATGGGTGCCTGCAATCTGCTCGGCTCCCGTGTCGGTACCGCGCTTGCGCTGCGCCATGGGGCGGTCTTCGTCCGCAAGGCCTTCCTGCTCGTCGTCATCGTGCTGATCCTGCGTTTCAGCTACGACACTTTCCTGGCCTGAAGGAGCTGTTCCACGTGAAACATCCGCCCTTCCATGTCTCGCTGACGCCCGACGCTGCGCTCTCCATCGAACCCACACTCAGCCTGGTGGAGGCATGCAGTCCATTCCAGCACATCGCCATCGAGCAGTCTGCCACCTTCGGACGCCTGTACCGCCTGGACGGCGACCTGATGGCCAGCGAGGCCGACGAGTTCATCATCCACGAAAGCCTGGCCCACATCCCAGCCCTGGCGCACCCGGCCCCGCGTAGCGCCCTGATCCTCGGCGGCGGCGACGGCGCCACGGCCCGGGAACTGCTCAAACACCCCAGCCTTGAACGGATCGTCGTGGCCGAGCTCGACGCAGCGGTCGTGCGTCTTGTCGGACAATTCATTCCCGCCCTCCCCGCCCTGGCCTTCGCCTCACCCCGCGTGCACCTGCAGATCGGCGACGCCGCCGCAAGCCTTCGCCAACACCATGCCAGAGGCGAGCGCTTCGACCTTATCCTCTTCGATCTCACGGCCAGCGACGATCCAGCCTGCGCACATCTTCATCACGAAGAATTCATGCGCTTGTGTGCGGCCAGCCTGAACCCTGGCGGTATCATCCACGTCCAGTTGGGCTCGCCCTTTTATCAACCCACGCAGACTGCGGCCCTGTGGCAACGCATGCGCGGCGTATTTGCCGACCTGCGCCCGACACTCATCAGCGTCCCGTCCTATGGTGGCCCCTGGCTACTCGCCCGCGCAGCCATCAACACCATGACAGACCCGGCCCCCGCCACACTGAACGCACGCCTCAGCGAGCGCAGCATCACGGGTCTGCGCCACTACAATCCGGATCTGCACCACGCCTGCCAGACCCTCCCTAACCACCTTCGCCATTTGCTCGCCTGAACCCATGCCTCACGCTTTTACCTCCACGCCCCCCACCTCTCTGCCGGAAGACAGCCTGGGCTACGCGATCCTCACCGCAGCCCAGCTGATCGCCGACGTCACTGCCGGCACCACCCTCACCGAGGGCCTGGCCGACCTGTGGGCCGCCCGGGCGCAGACGCCGGCCGGCGTGCGCGGTGCAGTGCTCGACCTTACCTACGGGACACTGCGGGATTACGGACGCCAGGACTTCATCCTCGGCAGGCTCCTGCAAAAGCCGCTACCGGAACCGGTCCAGTCCATCCTGCGCGTGGCGCTGTACCGCCTGGACAGCCACGCCGACACTGCCCACACCGTCGTCAACCAGGCGGTCGGTGCCGCGGCGACATGCATCGACGGCAAGTTCAAGGGTGTCGTGAACGGCGTGCTGCGCAACGCCCTGCGGCAGATGGATGCACTGAACAAGGCTGCCGATGCGGACATGGTCGCCGAGCACCGTCACCCGCCCTGGTGGATCCGCCGCCTGAAGGCCCAATACCCCGCCGAGTGGCGCGACATCCTGCGGGCCGGCAACACCCATCCCCCGATGGCCCTGCGTATCAACGTGCTGCGCAGCAACCTCGAGGACACCCTGGCCAGCTTCGCCGAAGCGAGTTTGCCGGTACGCCAGCTCACCAATGGAGCCCTGCTGCTGGAGCGCCCGGTCCCCGTTTCCCGTGTCCCCGGCTTTGCGGAAGGCTGTATCAGCGTGCAGGATGCCGGCGCCCAGTTCGCCGCCCAATACCTCGACGTGGACGATGGACAACGCGTTCTCGACGCCTGCGCTGCTCCCGGTGGCAAGACCGCCCATATCCTCGAAATCGCCGATGCGGAACTCACCGCCCTCGACGCCGACCCGTTGCGGACACGACGCATTACCGAGAACCTGCAACGCCTCGGCCTCGACGCCACCGTAAAGCACGCCGATTGTCGCGACGTCTCCAGCTGGTGGGACGGCCGCCCCTTCGACCGCATCCTGGCTGACGTACCCTGCTCCGCCTCCGGCGTGGTGCGCCGCAACCCGGACATCAAATGGCTGCGACGCGCCAGCGATATTGCCCACTTCGCGGCCCAGCAGTCCGAGATCGTCGATGCCCTGTGGCAGGTCCTCGCCCCAGGTGGCAAAATGCTCTATGCCACCTGCTCGGTATTTGCCGAAGAAAACCGTGAGCAGATGGCCGGCTTCGCTGCCCGTCATCCCGATTGCCGCCGGCTGCCCCTGAACGGCCAGCTCGACTGCCAATACCTGCCCAGCTCCGAACATGACGGATTCTTCTACGCCCTGCTCGAGAAAATCGCCTGAGCGCCGCCGCTTCCTGCTCCACACCCTAGGCATCACCGCCGGTGCGCTACTTGCACTCGAAGCCGCACCGGCGCATGCCAACGATGCGGACATCCGCAGTGCCGCCCTGCTGCCCAGCGACGATCTCTACGTCCTCAACGCCGACATCAACGCCGAACTCACCCCGCTTCTCGCCGATGTGGTGGCCCGCGGGGTATCGCTGTACTTCAATGCCGAGTTCGAACTGAGTGCCCCACGTTGGTACTGGATGGACGAGGAGATCGCCAGCAAGACCCTGACCTATCGCCTTTCCTACCAGTCCCTGACCCGCCAGTACCGCCTCACCACTGGCGCCCTGCACCAGAACTTTGGCAGTCTCGAGGAAGCCATGCGGACCATGCTGCGCATCCGCAACTGGGGCATCGCCGATCGCAACGCGCTGAAGGTCGGAAAGAGCTATAACGCCGCGCTGCGTTTCCGCCTGGATGTCGGCGAGCTGCCCAAGCCACTTCAGGTCAGTGCCTTCGGACGGAAGGACTGGAACATGGCAACCGATTGGTACCGGTGGACCTTCGTCGTCACCCGGGAATCGAAATGAGATCCACCGGTCTCGTCATCGCGGCGGCTGTCGGCGGCATCCTGCTCTTCCTGCTTGCCACCGCCAGCGCCAACACGCCACTGTTCGCCCGCAACTACACCCTGCTCCTTGGGCTCAACGGCGCCATCACCCTCGGGTTGGCCAGCCTGGTGGTCGTCCAGTTGCGCAGCTTGTGGCTGGAGCACCGGGCCCGTCGTTTCGGCTCCCGTCTCAAGCTGCGACTGATGGCCATCTTCGCGGCGATGGCGGTCGTACCGGGCGCCCTCGTCTACGCGGTATCTTTGCAGTTCGCGGTGAAGAGCATCGAATCCTGGTTCAACGTGCGGGTAGACGCGGCCCTGGAAAGTGGCCTCCAGCTCGGTCGTACGACCCTCGAAATCCTCCTCGACCAGCTCGCCAACAAAGCCGATCAGGTAGCCCTCGAGCTCGAATCCGCCGCGCCGATCCGCCCGCCGCTGCTCAATCAACTGCGCGAAAGGGCCGGCATCGAATCCGCAACGGTGTTCTCTCCGAGTGGCAAGATCATCGCCACCGCCGACATCCAGCTCGACACGCTGATGCCCGAGCAGCCCAGTGCGTCCCAGTTGCGCCAGGCCCGCCAGACCCGTGGCTACCGGGCGGCGGAAGGCAATGCCACCGAAGGGCTGGTGCTGCGCGTGATCGTGCCGATTCCGTCGCGGCGCTTCACCGAACCCCAACTACTGCAGGTCACCCAGGAAGTTCCGCGCTCCTTCGCGATGCACGCCGAGAGCGTTGAAACAGTGCACCGGGACTACCAAGAGCTTTCCCTCGCCCGCAACGGCCTGAAGCGCATCTACACGCTGACCCTCACGCTCACCCTGCTGTTGGCCCTGTTTGCTGCCGTCGCCGTCGCCTTCGTGCTGACCCGCCGCCTCGCCGCACCGCTGTTCATCCTCGCCGAGGGTACCCAAGCGGTGGCTGCCGGTGACTTCAGCCCGCGTCAAGCCCTGCCGGCCCGCGATGAACTCGGTGTGCTGACCCAGTCCTTCAACCAGATGACCCGCCAGCTGGAAGATGCCCGCGAACAGGCCGACAAGCACCGGGCCGCCGTCGAACGCAACCGGGCCTACCTGGAAGGCGTGCTCGCCAACCTCTCGGCCGGCGTGCTGGCTTTCTCGCCGGACGGCCATCTACGCGCAGCCAATCACGGTGCGATGACCATTCTCAACGACCCGCTCGACGGCTACGAGCGCCTGCGCCTGGACGAATGGGAAGGCCACGGTGCTTTCCGGGATGCGCTACTGGATGGCTTCCATGGCCCCGAAGCCGACTGGAACCGGCAGATCGAATTCTCCAATCCGGACGGCAGCACCCAAACCCTCCTCCTTCATGGCACCCGTCTGCCCGACGATACCGGCGGAGGCTGGGTAGTCGTGTTCGACGACATCACCCACCTCATCGCCGCCCAGCGCACCGCCGCCTGGGCTGAGGTGGCTCGGCGCCTGGCCCACGAGATCAAGAACCCGCTGACCCCGATCCAGCTATCGGCCGAGCGCCTGCAGTTCAAACTGGCCGACCGCCTCGACGACGAAGGCCGGCAAATGCTGGAGCGCTCCACCACCACCATAGTGAACCAGGTGGAGGCGATGAAGAACCTGGTCAACGCTTTCCGCGACTACGCCCGCCTGCCCAGCCCGGTGATGACACCGGTGGACCTGAACGCCCTGGTGCGCGAGGTGCTGGTCCTCTACGAAGGCTCGCCGGTGATGATCCATGCAGAGCTGGCCGCCGAGCTACCCCGTGTGCTGGGCGACGTCACGCAAATCCGCCAGGTCATCCACAATCTGCTGCAGAATGCCGAGGACGCGCTCACCGAACAGGCGCAACCGGAAATCGAGCTGTTGACCCGATCCGATGCGCGCCGGGTAGACTTGATCCTGCGCGACAACGGACCGGGCTTCCCACCCGAGATCCTGTCCCGGGCTTTCGAGCCCTATGTAACGACAAAAACCCGCGGTACCGGCCTCGGCCTCGCCATCGTCAAGAAGATCATCGACGAACACGAGGGAGAGATCCGTCTCGCCAATCGAGAAGCCGGTGGAGCGGAAATCCGCATCCGCCTGCGCTGCGCCCCCCATTCTGAGTCCAGTGTCCATGGCTAAAATCCTCATCGTTGACGACGAAGTCGGTATCCGCGAACTCCTGTCCGAGATCCTGCGCGACGAAGGTCACGACATCATCCTCGCCGAAAACGCCGCCACCGCCCGGGCCGCCCGCAATGCCGCCCGCCCGGATCTGGTCCTGCTCGACATCTGGATGCCCGACACCGATGGCGTCAGCCTGCTCAAGGAGTGGTCGGCCAATGGCCAGTTGACGATGCCGGTCGTGATGATGTCCGGCCACGGCACCATCGACACCGCGGTCGAAGCCACGCGCATCGGTGCGATGGAATTCCTCGAAAAGCCCATCGCACTGCAGAAGCTGCTCGCCGCCGTCAAACGCGGCCTGGCCCGCATCAAGCCGGCCCATGCGCCGAGTCCGTTGGGCCTCGCGGCCTTCGCCCGCTCCGCCCCGCTGCGTGACCTGCGCAAGCGCCTGGAACAGATGGCCGACAAGTCGCGGATCATCCTGCTGCGGGTCGGCCCCGGCAGCCTGGCGGAGCTGTGCGCACGCACGCTGCAGCGGGTCGGCGCTCCATGGCTGGACCTTTCGCTGAACAGCGCGCCCCTCGAACTGAACATCCTCGAAGGAGCCCGCAACGGCCTGCTCTACGTCCCGGAGCTGATTTACCTGTCACGCCCCCAGCAGAAGAACCTGGTCTTCGCGATGGACCGTCTGGAACGCCACGGCCAGACCCTGGTCGTCGCCACCGAGCATCGCCCGGACGAACTGACCGAGCACGGCTGGGAAGAGCGCGTACTGACCCGCCTGTTCGAAGTATCCCTGGCCCCACCGGCCCTCGGCGAGATCCGCGACGAGATCCCGGAGATCGCCAGCCAGGTCCTGTTGCACCTGGTCGAAGCCGGCGAAGTGCCACCCCGCCGCCTCTCCTCCGCCGCCCTCAACGCGCTGCGCAACCAGGCCTGGCCGGGCGGCTACGGCGAACTGAAGGCGGCCATCAAGTCCCTGTCCCTCGGCACGCTGGAAGAAGAGATCGGCATGGACGACGTCGCCCACCTGCTGGTCAAGACACCGACCGCCGCCCTCGGCCTGCCCCTCGACCTGCCGCTGCGCGAAGCCCGCGAAATCTTCGAGCGCCTCTACTTCGAACACCACCTGCAGCTGGACGGCGGCAACATGACCCGCCTGGCGGAAAAGACCGGTCTCGAACGCACTCACCTCTACCGCAAGCTCAAGCAACTCGGCATCAGCGTCGGCCGCAAGCACGAGGAAGGCAGCGCCTGAGCGTATGCCGGGCATGGCCCCGCTTCCCTGAGTTCGCGGCCCAGCAAAGAGACAGCGAACACGCTCGACAGGTCCGCGCTCCACGGCCACCCCTGACACGGGTGACCATCAATCCTTCTTGATCTGCCCCATCCACGCGGGGGCGACAAATGGCGGATAATCCCGCCTTTGCCGCCCCGCGCGGTCCCCGTCGAGGAATTACCGTGAGCCGTCCGAAGAACGACACCTTCCTGCGCGCCCTGCTGCGCCAGCCCACCGACTACACCCCCCTCTGGCTGATGCGCCAGGCCGGCCGCTACCTGCCCGAGTACCGCGAGACCCGCAAACGCGCCGGCAGCTTCCTCGACCTGTGCAAGAACCCCAGCCTGGCCTGCGAAGTCACGCTGCAACCCCTCACCCGCTACAACCTCGACGCGGCGATCCTGTTCTCCGACATCCTCACCGTGCCCGACGCGATGGGCCTCGGCCTCTACTTCGCGGAAGGAGAAGGTCCGAAGTTCGAGCGGCCGCTGAAGGAAGAATGGGAGATCCGCAACCTGGCAGTGCCCGATCCCAACATCGAACTCGGCTACGTGATGGACGCCGTCGCCGAGATTCGTCGCGCGCTTGGCGATTCTGTACCGCTGATCGGCTTCTCCGGCAGCCCCTGGACGCTCGCCTGCTACATGGTGGAGGGCGGTGGCTCGGACGACTACCGCAAGGTCAAGGCCCTGCTCTACAGCCGCCCCGATCTGATGCACCACATCCTGGACATCACCGCCCAGTCCGTCATCGCCTACCTCAATGCGCAGATCGAAGCCGGCGCCCAGGCCGTGATGATCTTCGACTCCTGGGGTGGCGTGCTCGCCCACGGCGCCTACAAGGAATTCTCCCTCGCCTACATCCGCAAGATCGTCGCCGGCCTCACCCGCGAAAAGGATGGTGAGAAGGTGCCGTGCATCGTGTTCACCAAGGGCGGCGGCCTGTGGCTGGCCGACATCGCAGACAGTGGCGCAGACGCAGTCGGCCTGGACTGGACCGTGGATATCGGCGCGGCCCGCCGCCTGGTCGGCGACAAGGTCGCGCTGCAGGGCAACCTCGACCCGGCCGTGCTGTTCGGCACTCCCGAAGCCGTCGCCGCCGAAGCGAAGAAGGTGCTCGACGCCTTCGGCCCCCACCACGGCCACGTCTTCAACCTGGGCCACGGGATTTCCCAGTTCACGCCGCCGGAAAACGTCGAGGTGCTGGTCAATACCGTGCACAGCTACAGCCGGGAACTCAAGGCGAAGGCCGCCTGAGGCGCAGCAGCGCAATCATGCGAAGGCCGGCAGCTTGCCGGCCTTTTTTGCTGCCGGCCCCCGGATTCCGCCGGCTCCCCAGCCTATCCAGGAGTATCCGGGCCCCTGCTGGAGCCCAGATGGGAAAACGACCCCGTCAAGCACTAAATTTTCGACTTACCCCTTGACTTGTGCACAGCTTCACGTCCCTCGTCATTTTTCTGACATGAATTCCTAACTGACTTTTTGGTCGTTCCAAGAGACTGTTTTTAAATGGAATATTATCTGTGCCAGATTCACGGCTGGAAAATGGAAAGCATATGGCGGGTAGCTATAAGGGTGATTTGCCGGTTTTCCCCACAAAGTTATCCACAGGTTTTGTGGACAAGAAAAAATACGCATTCGACGCCAAAGAGTTCAAGCCCTTTGCCCATCCGCCATCTCAAAAAACCGTTGCAATACGCTGATTTACGGGTACTTTCCCAAAACAGTCACCATTCCGCACCCTAGCCCACCGTGATCGTCCGCGTCGCCCTGCCGGTCCCCCTCCCCCGCAGCTTCGACTACATCGCCGAAGATCTATCCCCTGCCGACCTCGGACGCTGCGTACGTGTCCCCTTCGGGCGGGGCGAGAAGACCGGACTGATCGTCGCGCTTCCGGAAACGACCGAGTTGTCACCGGATCAGCTGAAGCCCGTCATCGCCATCCAGCGCGAAGCACCGGCCTTGCCCGCTGACTGGCTGGAGATGGTTGAATTCGCCGCCCGCTACTATCAGCATCCCCTCGGCGAAGTCGTCGCGATGGCCTTGCCCCCGCGCCTGCGCCGGGCGGATGCCGTCAGCGGCAATGAAGCCGACCCCCTGCTCAATCTGACCGATGCGGGCCGGGACGCCATCACCGCCACCAAACGGCAGAGCCGCGCGCTAGCCCTGTTGCACGACCTCGCCAGCCACGGCCCGCGCCGCAAGTCGCAGCTGCGCGAGGGGAGCAGTGCAAACCCGGCGGTGGCCGACGCCCTCAAGCGGGGCTGGATTGCCCCTTCCGCCGCTGCCGACCCCGCGGCGATGGCCGGCGCACCGCCCCTCACCACGGAGCAACAGGCTGCCGTCGATGCGATGTCGGCGGACTTCGGCCGCTTCCAGACTTTCCTGCTGGCCGGCGTCACCGGCAGCGGCAAGACCGAGGTCTACCTGCGGCTCGTCCAGCAGGTTATTGCGCGCGGCGGCCAGGCTCTGATCCTGGTGCCCGAAATCGCCCTCACCCCTCAGCTGGAAGGGCGGGTGGCCGGCCGCTTCCCGGCCGCGCGCGTGGTCAGCCTGCATTCCGCGCTGGCCGAAGGCGCCCGCTCCCAAGGCTTCGTGCAGGCCATGGAGGGGCGCGCGGAAATCGTTCTCGGTACCCGCCTGTCGGTGTTCACGCCACTGCCCCGCCTTGGATTGATCGTGGTGGACGAGGAACACGACGCCAGCTACAAGCAGCACGAAGGCGTGCGCTACAACGCCCGCGACCTGGCGATCTGGCGCGCACGTCAGCGCAGCGTCCCGATCGTCCTCGGCTCTGCCACACCGTCTCTGGAAAGCTGGCACGCTGCCGATGTGGGGCGTTACCGGCGCATCGAACTGGCCAATCGCGCCGTCGCCGCCACGTTGCCACGGGTGCGCCCGGTAAACATCCGCCGCGAGAAGCTCCAGCACGGGGTCTCCGAACACCTGCTGCGGGCCATCGAAGCGCGCCTGCAGCGCGGAGAGCAGAGCCTTATCTTCCTCAACCGCCGCGGCTACGCGCCGGTGCTCTCGTGCCCGTCCTGCGGCTGGGTCAGCCGCTGCCCGCACTGCACGGCCAACATGGTCCTGCACCTGGCCGACCGGCGCCTGCGCTGCCACCACTGCAGCTTCGAAGCCGCCATCCCGCTGGCCTGCCCGGACTGCGGCGACCAGGACATCCAACCCTTCGGGCGCGGCACCCAGCGCCTCGAGGAAACCCTGGGCGAGCGCTTCCCCGATGCCCGGATCCTGCGCGTCGACCGGGACGCCGCGCGTACCCGCAGCCAATGGGACGCGCTGCTCGACCAGATCGGCCGCGGCGACGCCGACATCCTGGTCGGCACTCAGATGATGGCCAAGGGGCACGACTTCCCCAAGCTGACCTTCGTCGGCGTGCTGAACGCCGATTCCTCGCTGTTCGCCGCCGACTTCCGGGCCCCCGAACGCCTGTTCCAGCAGCTCATGCAGGTCGGCGGCCGGGCTGGCCGCGGCGAGCTACCGGGCGAAGTGATGGTGCAGACCCAATACCCCGACCATCCGTTGTACCAGTGCCTCGCCGCCCACGACTTCGCCCGCTATGCCGTACTGCAGCTCGAAGAGCGCAAGCAGGCCCGCTTTCCGCCCTTTGCGGCCAACGCACTGCTGTGCGCCAACGCCACCGAACTGGCCACCGCCATCGACTGGCTGAAGGCCGCCCGCGCCACCGCCGAGCCCTTGTCGCAAGCCTTTGGCGTGCATGTCTTCGATCCGGTACCGATGCGCATGGTCCGTCTCGCCCGCCGGGAGCGAGCCCAGCTGCTGGTCGAGGCACAAACCCGCCCGGCACTGCAGGCCTTCCTCACCGAGTGGAGCCGCCGGCTGTGGGCGCTACGCCCGCCCAGGGAACTGCGCTGGCACCTGGACGTGGACCCCGCCGAAGTCTGAACGGCTCCTGCTCGCCCCAGCACCAACCTTCCCCGCAACAGCGCAGCCCCATGCTGGGGTATGAGCGGCAGCGCTATAGCGCGGACCACAGGTGGTGCCCATCGCCGTTACAAATGAACAAGGGCTTACATTTCCCCTGACAACCACCGGCGATGGCAGGCGTTATTCGCTACAAGGGCAGGCAATTACGCCGCCCCGGAACAAACGACCAAGTCTCATCAAGGAGAACGCAAATGCTGAACAAGATCATCGCCATCGCCATCGCCGCCGGTTTCGCTTCCGCCTCCTTTGCGCAAGCGCCCGCCGCAACCCCAGCCAAGCCCGCTACTGCAGCCACCGCCGCTGCCGAAAAGAAGGCCGAAGCGCCGAAGGCTGAAGCTCCCAAGGCTGGCGAAACGGTGAAGACCGAGACGACGAAGGCTGCCGAGCCGGCCAAGAGCGAAGGTGCCAAGGTCGAGAAGCATGAAAAGCACATGAAGCACGCCAAGCACACGGCCAAGACTGACGCCAAGGCGGAAACCAAGGCCGCCGAAGCGCCCGCCGCTGCCAAGTAAGCTGCCTCAGTCGTACTGATACCAGCGCCGCGGGGCGTGGTCCGGTCATCCGGATCACGCCCCGCGATCTTTTTGTCCATAGCGCCAGCAGCCCCGAACATCGCCTGCAATCATTTGATAATAATTCTCGTTTACTTTTCAATCCAACAGCACTAAATTGAGATCCATTCTCATTAGCTCAAACGGATGAATCGATGAACGCTCCAGCCCTGTCGGCAACCACGCTCGAGTCGCCCAGCCTATGGGCCGGAACCCTCGCCCAACTCCTCCGCTTCGATGAAACCGGCTGCCACCACGCCGCCCGACGCGCTGCCGATCTGCTCAGCCGCCTGGCCGACCAGCCGAACCTGGACCCGGGTTTTCGCGATCTGTGCGAACGCGCCGCCCACCGCCTGGAAACCGCACATACGGGAGCGCGCCATGTGTCTCGCCCCTGAAAACCAGCCCCCGAGCCTGCAAAGCCTGCTGCGTGCCGAATACGCCAACGCCCTGGTGGCCATCGAAGCACCGAGCGGCGCCACCACGGGCCGCAAACGGCCCAAGCTGTGGGATCTGGACGACAAGCACCATTGCCCGTTGATCGGCACCTGCCTGACCATCGACGAGTTGCAGCGCTTCGCCAAACGCTTTCACTTCACCGCCCGCCCCGGCGACGACTTCGCGCTGCACGTGGAAGCCGTCGCCCAGTGCCGCGGCCGCAACCCGGCTGCCGAAGCCATCCAGCGTCACCTCGACCGCAAGTACGCGCTGTCGGTGACCCGCTTCGGCAAGCTCAAGGACGATCAGGACCTGCTGGCCCTGTGGCACGAATGCCAGCAACGCGGCGACATCGCCGGTCCCCTGTGGGCCCTGTGCACCCACCGGAACGCCTCCCAGACCACGCTGCAGCAGGCCTACGCCGACGTCCACATGCTGTCCCACCAGGTCGGTGCCGGCCTCGCGGCCGACACACGGCGCCTCGCCCACCTGGAACGGGAAAACACCGAACTGAAAGGCGGCCTCAAACGGGAACTGGCCGCCCTGCGCCGCCAGCTCGCTGCCGCGGAAGCCGAGCGTGCCGAACGGGATGCACTGCGCGGCGAGATCGACACCCTGCAGAAGCGACTGCAACGCTTCGAGTCCGGCCAGGTCGTCGTCGAGATGGGCCAGCGCCTGATGGCCATGCAGGCGTCCCACGACAAGCTGCTGACCGCCTCGGGACGGATCTGGGAGCTGGAGCGCAACCTGAAGGACATCCGTGAGGACGCCCAGCGCATCGCCGCCGAACGAGACACCGCACTGGCCGAGCGGGACGCGCTGGAACATCTGCTGCGGGCCATGGAGCCGGCCGCTTGTGACGCCGGCAGCGACGCCTGCGCCGCCTGCGAACACGCGCTGGGCGCACGCTGCGTACTGTATGTGGGCGGCCGCGCCGCGCTGCTGGCCCAATACCGCCAGCTCGCCGGGCGCTTGGGCATCACGCTGATCCACCACGACGGCGGTCAGGAGGAATCCCTGTCGCGCTTGCCCGAACTGATCCGCAGCGCCGACGCAGTAATGTGCCCGACCGATCACGTCAGCCACAACGCCTACTACCACGTGAAAGCCCACTGCAAGCGGGTCGGCAAGCCCTGCCTGTTCTACCGGGGCGGCGGCATCTCCGGCTTCGCAGTAGCGATGGCCCGCATCGGGCGCGGTGAATACACCCTGGCCGGTGAGCCCGGCTGAGCATCAGCTGCAGGAGAGGCTGGCATGGTTCCAGCACACTCATTCCTTGTGAATAAGTTCACTCAAGTTCATATGCCGTCCTCCGTTAGCAATCGAAGAAACTCACCGGAGCGACAGCATGCCCTCCCCTGCAACGATCCTGCTCGTCGACGACAGCCGCGCATCCCGGATGCTCTGCGCATCCGTCATGCGCAGCCAGCGGCCCGACCTGAACCTGCTCGAGGCCGGCAACGGCGAAGCAGCCCTCGAGATCCTGAGCACAGCCCGTCCCGATCTGGCTGTGCTCGACATGAACATGCCGGGCATCTCCGGGCTTGAGCTGGCAGAAAAGATCCGCGTATCCCATCCCGACATCACCCTCGCGCTTCTCACCGCCAACGTCCAGGAGGCCATCCAGCGGCGGGCAGCTGGGCTGGGCGTGCGCTTCTTCCGCAAACCCATTGGCGAAGCCGTCATCAGCGACATCCTGCAACTGCTGGACTGAAGCGATGCACACCTTTTCCGAGCTCGAACTCGACGCACTCACCGAAGCCTTCAACCTGTCCCTCGGCGAGGCGGCGGCCACCTTTTCGGCGATCGTGCACGAAGAGATCGAGCTATCGGTACCGACCATCGAGATCCTGTCCCGCGACGCCCTCACCGAACGCCTGACCCAGGGCCGGCCCGATAGCAGCAACGACCGCCTGTGTCGCATCAACCAGCGCTTCAATTCGGCCGACGGCTTTCAGACCGACGCGCTGCTGCTGTTCCCCGAACACGGCAGCCTCGAAATCGTGCGCCGCATGCTCGGCGACGATACACCCGTCCAGCACATCACCGAACTCGAGCAGGATGCCCTCGCCGAGATCGGCAACATCATCATCAACAGCTGCATGGCCAGCCTGGCCAACCTCTTCGGCACCGAGATCATCGGCTCGCTGCCGAGTGTGCAGTCGCGCAGCGCCGCCACGCTGCTCGACGACCGGGATGCCGACAGCGTGATCCTGGTGGCCCGCATCTCGATGAACATGGCGGCCCACAACCTGTCCGGCTTCGTGCTGTTCATCATGGACGTGCCGTCGATCACCAGCTTCATGGGGCAGATCCGCCGCCTGTTCCGCCTCCCCGGCCACGACGATCCACCACCCGCGCCATGACCGGCTTCCACTCCCTCCTCGCCGACTGCGTCGACATCGGTCTGATCCTGCTGAACCGGGAAGGGCGCATCTGCCTGTGGAACCGCTGGATCGAACAACGCAGCAGCCTCGACGCTGCCCGGGTTGTCCAGCTTCCGCTGGCCGAGGCCTTCGGCGCCCCGATCGATCCACGGCTGGCGCTGGTCGTCCGTGAAACCCTGGATTTCGGCTGGTCGGCCCGCCTGTCCCATGCGCTGCATCCGATGCCGCTGCCGCTCTTTCCGCCCGGCTGCAAGCAAGACGAAAGAGTCAAGCAGGCCATCGACGTGATCCCGGTGGACGTGGACGGCGTCCGCCACTGCCTGCTGCAGATCCGCGACGTCACCGAAACGGTCCGCCGCGAAGCGCTCCTCAAGCAGCAGGCGCGCCAGCTGCGCAGCGACCTCCAGCGCCTGTCCCGCGCCCAGGTCGAACTCCAGCACAGTGAGATGCGCTTCCGCGAACTGGCCCGCCAGGCCCCGGCCGGCCTGTTCGAGGCCGACAGCCATGCCCGCTGCACCTTTCTCAACGAACGCTGCGAGCAGATCCTCGGCCGCAGCCTGCCCGAGGTCACCGACATCCCGTGGCTCGACCTGCTGCCGCCCGGCGAGCAACAGCGGGTCCGGGACAGCTGGCGCCTGGCCGTCGCGTCGGCAACCCGCTTCGCCGAAGAATTCGTCTTCATCCGCCCCGACGACGGCAGCCGGCGCCGCATGCGCGCCGAGGCCGGCCCGCTGCGCGACGAACTCGGACGCATCAGCGGATTCATCGGCACCATGGTGGACGTCACCGAATTCCATGAGCGAGCCGTGCTCAACGAATTCCGCGCCAACCACGACAGCCTGACCGCGCTGATCAACCGGGACCGCTTCGACCGCCACCTGTGCGCCGCCATCACCGGAGCCGCCGAAAGCGGCGAGCGCGTCGCGGTGCTGTTCATCGACCTCGACGACTTCAAGCAGATCAACGACACCCACGGGCACCAGGCCGGCGACACCGTGCTGAAGACCATCGCCAGCCGCCTGCGCCGCACGCTACGCAACGAAGACCGGGTTGCCCGCTACGGTGGCGACGAATTCGCCGTGCTGCTCAACGGCGCCCATGACCGCCGGGCCCTCGACGGCGTCATCGCCAAGATCAAACGGGTCGTGGCCTTGCCGATCAACCTCGGCCACTGCCACGTACACATCTGCTGCTCCATCGGCCTGGCCATCTATCCCGATCACGGCCGTGATCCCGCCACGCTGCTGACCCACTCCGACAAGAGCATGTACAGCGCCAAGCGGCGCCACAACGATCCCCAGCGCTGAGGCAGGGCCATACGTCACGCAAGGCAGCCTGTGCTGGCAGATCAGCCAGGTCGGGCTCTCCCCCCGCGGATTCGCGGCGTGCAGGATCGAATTCACACCATGGGGTGACCACGCCACAACAGCCCCCCGGGGCACCACCAGCTGCTCAGACGGCCTGCGACGTCGATAAGGGGACCCGCAACGGCAGGCGCATTTCAAAGGTGCTGCCCTGCCCCGGCGTGCTGTCCACCGTCACCGTGCCACCATGGCGTTCAGCCACCGTCTTGACGATCAGCAGACCCAGGCCAACCCCGGACGGTTGCGCCGGCCCATCGCCACCAATGCGGCCAAAGCGCCTGAACAGGCGCGGTAGTGCTTCACGGGGAATACCAGCCCCTTGATCGCGAACGCGGATCAGCCAGTCACCGCCGTCGGCCTGCAGGCTCACACCCACGGTACTGTTCGGCGCGCCGTATTTGATCGCATTGGTCAGCAGGTTGATCACCGCCCGCCGCAACAGGGAGAAATCCCCGCGCACGATAGCCTCCTCACTGTCCGCCGCATGGGTGTCCACTTCGACGCGGATGCCTCGGGCGTGGGCTTGGGGCCACACTTCGTCGGCGGCCGAATCTACCAGGCCGGCCAGGTCGAGTTCGACGAAGTCCCGAGGATCCGACCCTTCCGCACGCACCAGGCGGAACAGGCCGTCGGCCAGATCCAGCGCCGAACGGGCATAACGGGCAATACGCGGGATCTGGGCCGCCTGCTGTTCCGGCGAGGGGCTGCACCCCTCGATGAGGGTCAGGATGGAAGCCAGAGGCGCCCGCAGATCGTGGGACAGGAAATGCATGGTGTCCTCGCGACTGCGCCGCGCCTCATGCATCACCGTCACGTCGGCCAGACCGATGACCCGTCCAGGTGGCGCCCCCGACTCAAGGGTCAGGTCAGCCACCGATACCAACAGACAATGCCGCTCACCGTTGCTCAGTTCAAACTGGCGGGCGCCCTTGAAACCTCCCAGGTCGGGCAGACCATCGCGCATCGGCAGATAGGCCGGCCATGGCAGCGCCCGTAGCGCCTCGAGTACCGCCTCGCCGTGACTGGCATGGAGCAGCAGGCGTGCCTGGCCGTTGTGCAGGATCACCCGATCATACGGGTCGATCACGACCACGCCGATCGGAAGATGCTCGAGCGTCGCCGCCATGAAACGGCGCACATCCCGCTGGTGCTGGGCAACCTGCCGGACGATGCCGATGCGCCGCTCCAGCGGATCCGCGCTGTGTGCCCCCACCGCTTTCAGTGGCTCACCGAAGGGCGTGCCCTCGCGCTCCAGCGCCACCAGCTCAGCATCCAGGTAGCGTTGCGCAGACTCCAGCCGCCGCCAACTCCACAAGGGATAGGCCAAGGCGCAGCCGAGCACTGCCGGCGCCGGGCCGAACCACCACCCCCCGACGTGAAGCCCGACAAAGGCCAGCACAACCGCCCAACCGCCGAGCAGGAAAGTGGCTATCAAGCCAGCGCTGGGACCGGCATGCAGCAGGAACAGCATCAGCAGCACCACGAGTACCGCCGCAACGGCCGCCGCCGCCCACGGGGACAGGGTCGTCACGGTGGCGCCACGACGCAGCGCATCGAAGACGTTGGCCTGCACCTCGATCCCCTGCATCTGCTGGAGCAGGCCGGAAGTCGGCGTCGGTACCGCCTCACCGAGGCCGGTGGCCGTCAGGCCGACGAACAGGATCTTGCCGCGCAGCGCAGCGTCCGGCACGTCACCGTTGAGCACGGCGCGAAAGGGATGATGGGTGTAGCTGCCCGGCGGCCCCGCAAAACGGATGTGCAGCCAGTCGGCCCGCTGCCACAGCACGTTGTCGAGCCCGTCGGCCAGGGGAGGTTCCCGATAGCGCTGCGCCGCTTCCGGCTCGACCAGCCGCAACAGAGCCAGCGCGAGGTGGGGATTGCGCGCGGCCCCGAAACCACCCCACAGATACAGGCTGCGCACGATGCCGTCCGGATCGAACTCCAGCTGGTCGTGCCCGATGGACGCGGCAGCATTGGCAAACAGCGGCAAGGGCAACTCCTCGCCCATTCCGGAGCCCCCCTGGTGCAGCGGCAGCACGACCCGCCGGAAATTCCGCATCGCCTGCGCCAGCAGACGGTCCCCCTCAGGATCGTCGCGACTCGCCGTTTCCAGCGGCAGATCCAGGACGACCGCTGCAGCCCCCGCCGAACGCGCCTGGTCGATCAACCTGGCGTACAGACGGCGCGACCAGGGCCAGCGTCCGACGCTTGCCAGGCTGGCATCGTCGATGGCGATGATCACCAGGTCGGAACTCGGTGGTCGCAGCCAGCTGGAAAGCGCATCGTCATAAAGTGTATGGTCGATACGCCACAACCAGCCCTCGCACGCCGACAATACCGCCAGCGCGACACAGAGGAACGTCACCGCCAGCCACTCGAGAGTGGGCCGGTGCAGGGAAGCGGTAACGCTTTTCAAGTCACGTCTCTTGATTGAAATGCGACCACTATATTAGTTTATTGTTTTACTCGAAGTGCAATACTTCCCAAACTCGATCTTCATGAACAAATTCGAGCCAAGCGGCATGCGATATTGTCAGATTTGCGCATTTATTGCATTTACCGGGTCGTACCTCCGGTCGCCAAGCGCTTTCATCGACTCATCTACAAAGGAGCAACCGTGAGCTTCATCGAGGAATTCAAGGAATTCGCCGTCAAGGGCAACGTCGTCGACCTGGCCGTCGGTGTGATCATCGGCGGCGCCTTCCAAAAGATCGTCGACTCCCTCGTCAAGGACATGCTGATGCCCGTCCTCGGTAAATTGCTGGGCGGCGTGGACTTCAAGCACTTCTATCTGAATCTTGGCGACAAGACCTACGAATCCATGGAGGCTGCCGAGAAGGCCGGCGCACCACTGTTCAAGTACGGCGTGTTCATCAACTCGGTGATCGACTTCCTGATCGTCGCCTTCGCGATCTTCGTGGCGATCAAGGCCATCAACAAGCTGAAGCGCGAGGAACCAGCCGCTGAATCAGCCGCTGTCGAGCCGCCGCCAGAACCGGAAGATGTGAAACTGCTGCGGGAAATCCGCGACGCGCTGAAGAAGTAGGCGCGTCGCGGCCCCTCGTCCCGCCCTCAATCGGGCGAGACGAGGGCGGACGGTTCGGACGGATCGATCCGCTCGAGGCGGTAGCCGAAATTGTAGGTAGGGGTCAGGCGGAAGCCGTTTTCCGGGCGCAGGTTCAGTTTGCTGCGCACGCGGCTGATGTGGGTATCCACGGTGCGCGTCGCGAGGGACGGGTTGCGCCCCCACACGGCCTCCAGCAGGTGACCGCGGGACAGCAGGCGGCCAAGGTTGCGGAACAGGAAGGCGGCCAGTTCGAACTCCTTGTCCGTGAGGTCCACACCGGTGCCGTCGATACCGAGAGTCTTCTTGGCCAGGTCGAAGTGGTAGAGACCCACCGTCAGCGTCTGGTTGGGACTCTTCGGCTGAGCGCGCCGCAACACCGCCTCGATGCGTGACAGCAACTCGATGCGCCGCGGCGGCTTGACCACATAATCGTCGGCTCCGGCGCTGAAGGCATTCGCGATGTCCTCCTCCGCGTCCCGCGACGTGATGAAGATCGCCGGCGTATCGTTGCTGCGCTCGACGCGCAGCCAGCGCAACACCTGTTCGCCGGTCAGATCCGGCAGCATCCAGTCCACCAGCAACAGGTCGAAACTCTCGCGACTTGCCACGCGCATGAACTCACGCGCCAGCGTGAAACCGTGCACGTCGTGCCCGGCCTCCTTCAGCCAGGCCGTCAGTACCTCCATCTGGGCTGGATCGTCCTCGATAATCGCAAATCGCACGCAGACCTACCTTTTTCTGAAATTGAAGCTCGTCGCCTGAAAACCGGGATGCGCCTGATGCTCAGGCGTAGTCACCCACGTAAGGATTGCTGTCACGCTCCTCGCCGAAGGTGGACATCGGTCCGTGGCCGGGAATGAATGACACATCGTTGCCCAGCGGCCACAGCTTGCCGCGGATGGACTTCACCAGATCTGCATGATTGCCACGCGGGAAGTCGGTACGTCCGATCGACCCGGCGAACAGCACGTCCCCCACCACCGCCAAGCGCGCCGTCGGGCTGAAAAACACCACATGGCCTGGTGTATGGCCAGGGCAATGCAGTACGTCCAGAGTTTCCTGCCCCACGGTCACCGTATCCCCGTCAACCAGCCAGCGATCTGGTGTGAAGGTCTCAACCTGCGGAAAGCCAAACATCTTGCTCTGCTGCTGCAACGCATCGATCCAGAAACGTTCTTCCTGCTCTGGCCCCTCCACCGGCACGGCCAGGCGCCGGGCCAGTTCGGCGGTACCGCCAGCATGGTCGATGTGGCCGTGGGTCAGCAGGATCTTCTCCACCGTCACACCCAACTGCTCGGCGGCGGCGGTAATCCGATCCACATCTCCGCCCGGATCGACAACCGCCGCCTTGCGGCTCACGTCGCACCACAGCAGGGAGCAGTTCTGTTCGAAAGGTGTGACAGGAACGATCTTGTATCGAAGCATGGTCGGGAAAACGGTCAGGTGATCTGAAAGGCTCCAGCGGCGCTCACCGCTGGGACGGCGACACCGAATGGGATTCGGTCAGTGCGATGTAGCGGCTGCGATCCTGTTCATAACGGGTACGAATGGCCTCGATGTCCCGCTTTTTCGCATCGATCACCAAACCCTGCGCAGCCAGTTCGCTGTCGGACTCCCGCAGCGCGGCAGCCAGACTGGGGGGCAACCCGCGCTTCTGGTAAAACTCCGCCTCGCGGGTCAGCCCGGTCCGCTTCTGCAGCAACTGGGCACGCACAGCCTCGGCCTGCTTGAGTTCCAGTTGCACGCCCTGAATCGCGCGATCCCGCCGCGCATCGATGTCGGCAACACTGGAGTAGGTTTCGAGCAGGGACTGGTTGCGGCGCTGCTCGGCCCGCAAACGGAGCTGTTCAGCCCGTCGGGCCCGGTCCTCGGCTTCCTTGCGTGCCAGTTGCTCGGGCGTCAGCGGCGCCTCTACCAGCCGACGCACGGTGCCCTGCGGGCTCATCTCCCGGTAGCTCTTGCCATAGCACTGGGCCGGCAACACATCGCCACATACCTGATGACCGTTGTCCGAGCAGCAGTATATGGTCCGGGAGGACGTCTGCGCGCCCACCGGCAAGGTCGCCAACAACGCACACAGCAGAGCCGGCCGTCGCATGGGGTCAGCGCTCTCCGCTCACGCCATAAGTGTCGCGGTAACGCTGCACGGCCTCCAGGTTGGCATTCAGCGCCGGACTGTCGGTCAGATAGGCGATCAGGTCGGTCAGGTTGGCCACCGCCAGCACCGGAATCCCATAGGCATCGCGTACTTCCTGCACTGCCGACAACGTACCGGTGCCACGCTCCATGCGGTCGAGGGCGATGACCACCGCCGACGGCGTGGCGCCGTGGGCCCGGATGATCTCCACCGACTCGCGCACCGAAGTACCGGCCGAGATCACATCATCAAGGATCGCCACACGACCGGCCAACGGCGCACCGATCAACGTGCCACCCTCGCCATGGTCCTTGGCTTCCTTGCGGTTGAAGCAGAACGGCAGGTTATGACCGCGCTCGGCCAGCCGCATCGCGGTACCGGCCACCAGCGGAATACCCTTGTAAGCCGGCCCGAACAACATGTCGCACGGCAAGTGCGCCGCCAGCAAGGTCTGCGCGTAAAAGTCGCACAGCTTGCCGAAGGACGCACCGTCGTTGAACAGACCGGCATTGAAGAAATAAGGGGAGAGACGGCCCGCCTTGGTGACGAACTCTCCAAACCTAAGCACGCCCTTGTCGCAGGAAAGGGCAATAAAATCACGGCTAAAATCCACGTCGTTTCCAAAAAAATGGACTAAATCAAACAAAATGTTACGCGTCGTCACCGCCAACCTCAATGGCATCCGCTCAGCCAGCGTGAAAGGCTTCCTCACGTGGCTCGGCCAACAGAATGCCGACGTCGTATGTGTACAGGAGTTGAAGGCTCAGGTGCCGGATCTTACGCCCGAAATGAGCACTCCAACCGACATGACAGGATACTTCCATTGCGCGGCCAAGAAAGGTTACAGCGGCGTCGGCATCTACACCCGCCGGACACCTGACCGTATCGTCGAGGGCCTGGGTCACGAAGAATTTGACCTGGAAGGCCGTTACCTGCAGGCCGACTTCGGCAACCTGTCGGTCGTTTCCCTGTACCTTCCGTCCGGCTCCAGCTCCGAAGAACGCCAGGCCGCCAAGTTCCGTTTCATGGACCTTTTCCTGCCGCACATGGCCGAACTGCGCGCCAGCGGGCGTGACGTGGTGATTTGCGGTGACTGGAACATCGCCCACCAGGCCGTCGACCTCAAGAACTGGCGCTCCAACCAGAAGAACTCCGGCTTCCTGCCCGAAGAACGGGCCTGGCTGAGCCGCCTGTTCGACGAACAGGGCTGGGTGGACACCTACCGCCGCCTCCATCCCGAGGCCACCGACGCCTGCTACACCTGGTGGTCCAACCGCGGCCAGGCCTGGGCCAAGAACGTAGGTTGGCGGCTTGACTACCAGATCGCCACACCAGAACTTGGCGCCCGCGCGGTACGCAGCGCTGTGTACAAGGACCAGCGCTTCAGCGACCACGCCCCACTGACCGTCGACTACGACCTACCCTTCGCCGGCTGATCCCGTCGCCCCCAAGGGGGGCGGAACGTTTTATCAATAGTTATTAATTATCAGAATTCTTTAAATAATCAATTTCAAGTATTTTTCCCGCCGCCATACCATGGTCTCCATCGAATCCCGATCGACACGACAACCATCAGGAGAACCATCATGGCAAACCCCTTCCACAATCCTGCCTCGGCCACCATCCAGAACCTCGAAGCCGCATTCGCCGGCGAATCGATGGCTCACATCAAGTACCGCTATTTCGCCAAGCTTTGCCGCGAAATGGGCGACGAGGAAACCGCCAAGGCCTTCGAAGCCACGGCCGACCAGGAAGTGATGCACGCCTTCGGCCACCTCGACCTGCTCTACCCGAAGGCCAAGATGAGCCCGGCCCGCGCCTTGCAGTTCGCCATCGAAGGCGAGACCTACGAGTACACCGAAATGTACCCGGCCTTCCGCCACACCGCGGTCGCCGAAGGCAACGATGCGGCGGTGCAGGAGATCGATGAGCAGATCATCGAGTCGAAGGAGCATGCGGAGCAGTTCCGCGCCGTGCTCGAAAAGGCCGCCAAGCGCTTCGCCGCCCTGGCCAAGGTCGAGGAACGCCACGCCGCCCACTACCAGGCCGCCCTCGACAAGATCGGCGCCTGAACCCAACCCCATTCAATCCCAGCATTCAGACCAAAAAGGAAAGCGCACCATGAAAACCTACCAGTGCATCGTTTGCGGCTTCATCTACGACGAAACGGCCGGCCTCCCCGACGAAGGCATCGCCCCCGGCACCCGCTGGGCCGACATCCCCGACGACTGGGCCTGCCCCGACTGCGGCGTCGCCAAGTCGGACTTCGAGATGGTCGAGATCTGACCATGCCCGTCCGGGCGGCGCGCCTTCCCAATCTGCTCCCCACCGCGCCGCCCCACCAGCCCATTTCGCGAGGACCTACCGATGCCCCACCCCGACTTGCCCATCCTCATCCTCGGCACCGGCCTCGCCGGCTACAACCTGGCCCGCGAGATCCGCAAGCTCGACAAGACCGTCCCACTGGTGCTGGTCAGCCGCGACGCGGCGCCCTTCTACTCCAAGCCGATGCTGTCCAACGCGCTGGCCGGCGGCAAGACCGCCGAGTCGCTGGTGATGAAGAGCGCCGACCGGATGGCCGAAGAACTCGGCGCCCGCATCCTCGCCCACACCCAGGTCGCGTCCATCGACACGACGGCGCGTCAGGTGTCTTTCAGCAACGGCGAACAACTGGCCTACCGCGACCTGGTGCTGGCCGTCGGCGCCGACCCGATCCGTCTGCCCCTCGATGGTGACGGCGCCGCCGACGTGCTGTCGGTCAATGATCTCGACGACTTCGCCCGCTTCAGCGCCCGCCTCGACGGCGTGCAGCACATCGCCATCCTCGGTGGCGGCCTGATCGGCTGTGAATTCGCCAACGACCTGCTGGCCCGCGGTATCGCGCCGACGGTACTCGACCCCGCCCCGTGGCCCCTCGGCCGCCTGCTGCCGGAAGCCGCCGGACACTGGTTCCAGCAACGCCTCGAAGCGGCTGGCGTCCGCTTCCGCATGGGCACCGCGGCGCGCAGCGTCGCCCGACAGACCGACGGCTATCGCCTCGAACTCGACGACGGCAGCAAGCTCGATGTGGACCTCGTGCTGTCGGCGGTCGGCCTGCGCCCCCGTACCGATATCGCTGCAACGGCGGGGCTTGCCACCCAGCGCGGCATCGTCGTGGACCGTCGCCTGGCCACCAGTGCGCCGCATGTCTACGCGATCGGCGACTGCGCAGAGGTGGACGGCCTCAGCCTGCCCTTCGTGATGCCGATCATGCAGCAGGTCCGGGCGCTGGCCCAGACCCTCGCCGGCACCCCGACCGACGTGCGCTACCCGCCGATGCCGGTGCTGGTGAAGACCCCCGCAGCCCCCACGGTGGTCGCCCCGCCCGCCGCCGGCACGGAAGGCACGTGGCAGGTCAATGGCGACAGCGACGGCCTGGCGGCCCGCTTCATCGCCCCGGACGGCAGTCTGCGCGGCTTCGCGGTGCTCGGCAGCGCAACCGCCGGCAAGCAGGCATTGACCGCCCAGTTGCCGCCCACGCTGGGCTGACGGGCGCCGCCCTGCCGACGGCCAGGAGTTGACCGCATCATGTCGATCGACTAAATTCAGTCGATTGATTAACTTAGTCCCCCGGAAGCATGGACACGGCTTCCAGGGGGTGTGCACCATGACCGCCACCTCCGCCCATCAGCCGACCCGTGCCGACGGCATCCTGGCCCGTCGCCGTCTGCTGGAAGCCGCGCTGCCGCTGTTCGCCGCCAAGGGCTACCAGCAGACCTCGACCCGCGAGATCGCCGATGCCGCCGGCGCCAACCTGGCCGCCATCAACTACTACTTCGGCGACAAGGCCGGCCTCTACCGAGCCGTGTTCAGCGAATCCCTGTGCGCCGACGCCAAGGTCCCACCCCTTGACGCGGCCGCCGAGCTGCCGCTGGAAATCGTCCTGGCCGGCTTCTTCCTCGACTTCCTGATCCCGCTGAAGAACGGCGCACCGGTGGACCTGATGATGCGCCTGCACTTCCGCGAGCTGCTCGACCCAAGCGGTGTACTTGGGCAGGAGCACGACGCCAAGCTGGCCGCCCTCTACACTGGCCTCGCCGGCCTGCTGGCCCAACATCTGGGCCTCGCCGATATGGACGCCGACATCCAGCGCCTGGCTCACTCCATCATCGGCCTGGCGCTGCCTTACTACGTCGCCCGCGACCTGATCGATCGGGTCAGCCCCGCACTGCTGGCCGATGCGACCGCCGTCGACACTCTCGCCGACCGGCTCGCCGGCTACGCCCTGGCGATGATCACCAACGAACAACAGCGCCGCCAGGCAGGGAGCACCCCATGAACCTGCGCCAGCACACTGCCGCCACCCTGCTGACGCTGCTCGGCCTGTCTGCCTGTAGCGTGCTGCCCCGCGTAGGCCCCGACTACCAGACGCCTGCAATACCCGCCCCCGCCGGCTGGCAGGCCCCGCAGCCCCACAACGGCCAGATCGCCGAACTCACCGACTGGTGGCGGCGCCTCGACGACCCGCTGCTGCCCGAGCTGATCGACGCCGCCGAACGGGAAAGCGCCAGCCTCGCCCAGGCCCGCGCACGCATCGCCCAGGCCCGTGCGTCCGCCGTGGCAGCCGACGTTGCCGGCCTGCCTACCGTTGATGGCAGCATCGCCGCCAAGCGTGCGGCCTTCACCTTCGGCGCCCCGACCACCTTCCAGACCACCCGCCAAGCCTCCGTGATGGCCAACTGGGAGATCGACCTGTTCGGCGGCCTGGCCCGCGACCAGCAAGGCGCCGAAGCCCGCCTCGCGGCCAGCGCCGCCCGCTGGCACGCCGCCCGCGTGTCGGTCGCCGCCGAGACCGCCGACGCCTACCTGCAGCTGCGCTACCAGGAACGCCGTCTGGCCCAGGCCGAAGCCGACGCCGCCTCCCGCGCCACCACCTTTGAACTCACCCGCAAGCTCGGCAGCGCCGGCTTCAACGCCCCCGCCGACGTGGCCCTCGCCAGCGCCAGCGCCGCCGACGGCGCCGCCTCGGTGGCCGACCTGCGCGCCGCCCGCGACCGCCAGATCAAGGCCCTGGTCGCCCTCACCGGGCTCGATGAAGCCGAGCTGCGCCGCCGCCTCGCCACCGCCAGCGGGCGCTTCCCGACACCTGCTGCCTTCGCCATCGACACGCTGCCGGCCCGCCTGCTCGCCCAGCGCCCTGACGTTGCCGCCGCCGAACGGGATCTCGCTGCCGCCAGCGCCGCAATCGGCAGTGCCGCCGCCGAGCGCTACCCACGCCTGACCCTGGCCGGCTTCTTCACGCCGATGCGCCTTAACACCAACGGCCAGCACACGTCCGCCACCACTTGGTCGATCAGCCCGACGCTGGCCATGCCGCTGTTCGACGGCGGTCGCATTACCGCCAACGTGGAGGCCGCCCGCGCCGACTACGCTGCCGCCGAAGCGGCCTACCGCCAAGCCGTGCGCAATGCGGTCAGCGAAGTCGAACAAGCCCTCGTACGCCTCGATGCCGCCGCCACCCGCGAGGCGGACGTACGCCGCACAGCCGCCGGCTACCGCCAGGCCTACGGCGCCACCGAGGCCCGCCAACGCGCCGGCTTCGCCAGCCTGCTCGAACTCGAAGACGCCCGCCGCACCCTCCTCGCCGCCGACACCACGGTGGCCGGCTGGGAGCAGGAACGGGCCTCGGCCTGGATCGCCCTGTACCGGGCCATCGGTGGGGGCTGGAACGCCGCCGATACGGCCACCCCTCAAGCTCCCTCCCCGGACGACGCCCGATGATGTCCCTCCGCGCCCCCCTCATGGCCAGCCTGCTGGCCGGCCTGCTGACCGCCTGCTCCTCGGAAGCCCCACCGCCCGAGACGGCCAAACCCGCAGCCGGGCCCGCCAAACCGGCCCTCGCCGTCACCACCGTCAGTCCTGAAGGCCGCGACCTACCCCGCGGGCTGGTCGCCAACGGCAGCGTCGCCGCCTGGCAGGAAGCCTCCATCGGCGCCGAATCCGGTGGCCTCCGTCTCGCCGACGTGAAGGTCAATGTGGGCAGCCCGGTCAAGCGCGGTGAACTCCTCGCCGAGTTTACCGCCGACGTCCCCCTCGCCGAACAGGCCCAGGCCCGCGCCAGCCTCGCCGAAGCGGAAGCCGCGCTACAGGAAGCCCGCGCCAACGCGGCCCGGGCCCGTTCGGTCGAAGCCAGCGGCGGCCTCAGCCCCCAGCAGATCCAGCAATACCTGACCGCCGAGGCCACCGCCGACGCGCGCCGCCAGGCCGCCCGCGCCAGCCTCGCCAGCGCCGACCTGCGCGTGCGCCACACCCGCGTGGTGGCCAGCGACGACGGCGTGATCTCTTTCCGCGCCGCCGGCGCCACCGTCGGCGCAGTGGTGCCCCAGGGCCAGGAACTGTTCCGCCTTATCCGCCAGCAGCGCCTCGAATGGCGGGCCGAAGTCCCGGCCGCCGAGCTGGCCCGCGTCCGTGTCGGCCAGCCGGTGCAGCTCACCGCCCCCGGCGGCGAGCGGGTCACCGGGACGGTGCGCACGCTGGCCCCCACCGTCGATGTGCAGAGCCGCAACGCGCTGGTCTACGTCGATCTGCCGGCCGCCGCCGGCAAGGGAGTCAACGCCCCCTTCAAGGCCGGCATGTTCGCCCGCGGCGAGTTCACGCTGGCCGCCAGCCGCGGCCTGACGCTGCCGCGCCAGGCAATAGCCCTGCGCGACGGCTTCAACTATGTGTTCCGCATTGGCGACGGCAACCGCGTCGTGCAGACCAAGGTCGAGGTCGGCCGGCGTGACGGCGAACGCGTCGAGATCCTCTCCGGCCTGCCCGCCGACGCACGGGTGGTGGCCAGCGGCGCCGGCTTCCTCGACGACGGCGACCTGGTCCAGGTAACGGCGCCGGGGCCCCAGGCCCCGAGCAAGTGAGCGGCACGCCATGAATTTTTCCGCCCTGTCGATCCGCAACCCGGTCCCGGCGATCCTGCTCTTCATCCTGCTCAGCCTGGCCGGCCTGCTGGCCTTCAAGAGCACCGGCGTGCAGGACTTTCCGGACATCGAGCTGCCGGTGGTCACTGTCAAGGCCAGCCTGCCCGGCGCCGCCCCCGGTACGCTGGAGACCGAGGTCGCCCGCAAGCTCGAGAACAGCATCGCGACCCTCGCCCAGATCAAGCGCATGCACACCACCATCCTCGACGGCGAGGTCACGGTGGCCATCGAATTCGAGCTGGAGAAGAACGCCAACGAGGCCGAGACCGAAGTCCGCGCCGCGGTCAGCCGGGTGCGCGCCGACCTGCCCGCCGACGTGCGCGACCCGGTGGTCGCCAAGATCGTCACCGCCGGCCGGCCCCTCGGCGCATGGACGATCCGCGCCGACACCCACGACGAGGAATCCCTCAGCTGGCTGGTGGACGACACGGTCACCCGGCGCCTGCTGGCGGTCAAGGGCGTCGGCGCGGTGAAGCGCCTCGGCGGCGTCACCCGGGAGGTGCGTATCGAACTCGACGCGGAGCGGATGGCCGCCCTCAGCGTCAGCGCCGCCGACGTGTCCCGCCAGCTGCGCCGCGCCCAGCAGGAAGCCCCCGGCGGCCGCGGCGACGTGGGCGGCGGCGAGCAGGCCGTACGCACCATCGCCACCGTGGCCAGCGCCCGCGAGCTGGGCGCCATCGATATCCCGCTGTCCGAAGGACGCAGCGTGCGCCTGGACCGCATCGCCAAAATCACCGACACCATCGCCGAGCGCCGTTCCGTAGCCCTCTTCGACGGCCAGCCGGTGGTCGGCTTCGAAGTTTCGCGCACCAAGGGTGCCAGCGAGATCACCGTTGCCGACGGCGTCGCCAAGGCCATCGCCGAACTGGAAGCCGCCCATCCCGGCGTGCATTTCGCCCACGCCTACAACAACGTCGCCCCGGTGCAGGAGAACTTCGACGGCTCCATGCAGCTCCTCTACGAAGGGGCGCTGCTGGCGGTGCTGGTGGTGTGGTGGTTCCTGCGCGACTGGCGTGCCACCCTGGTCGCCGCGCTGGCCCTGCCCTTGTCGGTGATCCCGACCTTCCTCGGCATGGCCTGGTTCGGCTTCACCCTCAACACCGTCACGCTGCTGTCGCTGGCGCTGGTGGTCGGCATCCTGGTGGATGACGCGATCGTCGAGATCGAGAACATCGCCCGCCACCTGCGCATGGGCAAGACGCCGCTGCAGGCCGCCATGGAGGCCGCCGACGAGATCGGCATGGCGGTCATCGCCACCACCTTCGCACTGGTCGCGGTGTTCCTGCCCACCGCCTTCATGGCCGGCATCGCCGGCAAGTTCTTCAAGCAGTTCGGATGGACTGCGGTGCTAGCCATCCTCGCCTCGCTGGTCGTCGCCCGCCTGCTGACGCCGATGATGGCGGCCTACTTCCTGAAGCCCGTGGCCCATGGCGAGGTGCCTGAGCGCCGCCTGATGCGCGGCTACATGGCATCGATGGAGTGGTGCCTGCGCCACCGCTTCCTGACCCTGCTCGGCGCGGTCGCCTTCCTGGTCGGCTCGGTAATGCTGATCCCGCTGCTGCCGACCGGCTTCGTGCCGCCCGCCGACCGCGCCCAGACGCTAGTCAACGTGGAGCTCCCACCCGGCAGCACGCTGAAGGAAACCTGGACTGCCGCCGAGCAGGCCCGCCAGGCCCTTGCCGTGATGCCCGACGTGAAGGCCGTGCTCAGCTCGGTAGGCGGCGGTGCGGCCGGCGACGGCTTCAACCCCGGCGCCGCCGCCGAGGTGCGCCGCGCCGTGCTCACGGTGACCCTCAGCCACCGCACCCAGCGCCATCGCAACCAGCAGGCCGTCGAGATGGAAATGCGCCAGCGCCTCGCCGTGCTGCCCGGCATGCGCATCACCGTCGGGCCGGCCGACTCGGGCGTCAAGATGCTGCTGGTGCTGAAGAGCGACGACCCAGCCACGCTGGCCGTCGCCGCCCAGGCCGCCACCCGTGACCTTCGCACGCTGCAGGGCATCGGCAACATCACCTCCAGCGCCAGCCTGGTGCGCCCGGAAGTGGTGATCCGCCCCGATTTCGCCCGCGCCGCCGACCTGGGCGTCACCGCCGAGGCCATCGCCGACACGATCCGCATCGCCACTGCCGGCGACTACGACGTCGGCCTCGCCAAACTCAACCTGGAGCGCCGCCAGGTGCCGATCCGTGTGCGCCTGCCGGACATCGAGCGAGCCGACCTGGCCGCCATCGGCCGCCTGCAGGTGCCTGGCCGGAACGGCCCGGTGTTCCTCGTCAACGTGGCGGACATCGCGATGGACAGCGGCCCGGCCCAGGTGAACCGCCTCGACCGTAGCCGCAACGTGACCCTCGAGGTGGAACTCGGCCAGCGCGAACTCGGCTCGGTGTACAAGGAAGCCCTGGCCCTGCCCGGCCTGGCCAAGCTGCCGCCCGGCGTGACGCTGGCCGACTCCGGGGACACCGAGGTCATGCAGGAGCTGTTCGGCAGCTTCGGGCTGGCGATGGGCATCGGCGTGCTGTGCATCTACATGGTACTGGTACTGCTGTTCGGCGGCTTCACGCAGCCGGTGACCATCCTGGCGGCCCTGCCGCTGGCCATCGGCGGCGCCTTCGTGGCGCTGCTGGTCACCCACAACAGCTTCTCGATGCCGTCCCTGATCGGCCTCCTGATGTTG
The DNA here is from genome assembly GCF_056724105.1 of Zoogloea sp. GDB6. Classification (NCBI taxonomy): domain Bacteria; kingdom Pseudomonadati; phylum Pseudomonadota; class Betaproteobacteria; order Rhodocyclales; family Zoogloeaceae; genus Zoogloea; species Zoogloea sp. GDB6. The sequence goes on from NZ_CM161497.1 coordinate 5,319,734, forward strand.
ATGGGCATCGTCACCAAGAACTCCATCCTGCTCGTCGAATACGCCATCGAGGCCCGCCACGGCCGCAGCGGCACGCCGCTCAGCCGCCACGACGCACTGGTGGACGCCTGCCGCAAGCGCGCCCGTCCGATCGTCATGACCTCGCTGGCGATGGGCGCCGGCATGCTGCCGATCGCCCTCGGCCTCGGCGCCGACCCGAGCTTCCGCGCGCCGATGGCCACCGCAGTGATCGGCGGCCTGATCAGCTCGACGCTGCTGAGCCTGCTGGTGGTACCCGCCGTGTACACCTACGTGGACGACCTGGAAGCCTGGCTGGCCCGCGTCCTGCGCCGTTCCGCGCCCACCGCGCAGCCAGAATGAATTGCCACGGACTTCGATTGGGATTAGCCTAAGCCCGGAACAAGTGGCCACAACAAGCCCTCCAAGCTGCTTACCAATCTTCAATAACGCCATTCATTGGGAGAAAACCATGAGCGACGCACAAGTAACCAAGGACAAACTCGTCACCGATTTCAAGGCAGTAGTGGCCGACACCGAAGAACTGCTCAAGCTGACCGCCGGCCAGGCCGGCGACAAGGTCGCGGACGTCCGTGCCCGCCTCGGCGACCGCCTCACCAGCGCCAAGTACAAACTGCAAGACCTCGAAGCCGCTGTCGTGCAGAAGACCAAGGCCGCTGCCCGCGCCACCGACGACTACGTGCATGACAATCCCTGGAAGGCCGTCGGTGTCGCCGCTGGCGTCGGCTTCCTGCTGGGCCTGCTGGTCAATCGCCGCTAAACCCGGTTGCGCATGAGCGATTCCTCGCCCTCGCGCCTCGGCGAGTCCCTGAAGGGCCTCGCCGATTCGGGTCTGGCCACCGTCCAGACCCGTCTCGAACTCTTCGCCGTCGAGCTGAAGGAAGAGAAGCTGCGCGCCGGCAGCTTCCTTTTCGACACCGTGCTCGCCGCGCTCTTCATCGGCTTCGGCTTCGTCTTCCTGCTGGCCTTCCTGACCGTGCTGCTGTGGGACAGCCACCGCCTGCTGGCTCTCGGCCTCGCCACCACCGGGCTGTTCGCCGCCGGCGTGTGGGCCGCCACCCGGGCCGCTGCGCGGCTGCGTGCCGGCTCGCGCCTGTTCGCCTCCAGCCTGGCCGAACTGGCCCAGGACCGGGAAGCCCTGCGGCCGAAAGAATGAACCCCGAACTCGTCGAACTCGCGCTGCGCAAGCAGCGCCTGCAGATCCGCTGCAGCGAACAACGCGACGCGCTGATCCACCACGCCCAGGCCTTCACACCGGTACTGCACGGCATCGACCGTATCGGCGACGGTCTGCGCTGGGCCCGCCACAACGCTCCGCTGCTGAGCGGCCTTGCGGTGTTCACGCTGGTCGTCCGCCCCCGTGCAGCAATCCGCTGGGCCCGCCGTGGCTGGCTCGGCTGGCAGCTGCTGCGTCGCGTCCGCAACCTGATCCCCTGACTGCCCCTCCATTGCCATGACCACCACCGTCGACCTCGAGGAAATCCGCCGGGCCCGCGAAGAAGCCGATTGCCTGTGCACACCGGCCGAAGTGGACGCCGCCCTCAACCAGCTCGCCGCCGACATCACCGTCCGCCTGCAGGACAAGAACCCGCTGGTCTATGTGGTGATGAACGGCGGCCTGATCCTCGCCGGCCGCCTGCTGCCACGCCTGCCCTTCCCGCTGGAACTGGCTTACCTGCACGCCACCCGCTACGGCCACGCGCTGCAGGGCACCCTGCTCGACTGGCGCGTGCGCCCGACCCAAGACCTGCGCGACCGCACGGTGCTGGTGCTCGACGACATCCTCGACGAAGGCCACACGCTGGCCGCGATCATCGACTACCTGAAGCAGGAAGGTGCCCGCGAGGTGCACTCGGCAGTGCTGGTGCACAAGGTTCACGATCGCAAGGCCTACCCCGGCATGCGCGCCGATTTCACCGGCCTCGACGTAGCCGACCGCTTCCTCTTCGGCGGCGGTATGGACTACAAGGGCTACTGGCGCAACGCACCGGGCATCTACGCGCTGAAGGGCCACTGACCCCCCAACCGGGCGGCGCCCAGCCCGCCCCCCGCGGCGGGCAAGGGGAAATCTGGAACGGCCCGGGCTTTCCTTCAGAACCCCGGCCTCAGCCCCCCTTCACCAGCCCCGCCATCGCACGGCGCCAGCCCTCGGCGGCCTCCGGGCCGGCCTCGGCGAAAACCTTCTCCAGCATCTCCATCTGCGTTCCCGACAGCTGCGCCTCCAGCGCCGCACCTTCGGCAGTCAGCTGCAAGCGCTTCACGCGCCGGTCGTTGTCTGCTGCCGCAGTCCCCACCAGGCCATCGTCCACCAGCTGGCGCAGCGGCGCATGCAGCGCTTGCTTGCTGACGCCCAGCGTGGTCAGCAGCGCATTCACGGCGATCCCCGGATTACGCCCGACGAAATACAGGATGCGGTGATGCACGCGGCCAAGGCCGCGCTGGGCCAGGATGTCGTCCGGCGGCGCGGTGAAGGCCCGGTAGGCGAAATAAAACAGTTCGATGGCCTCGCGGAGCTCAGCCTGGCGATTTAGGTCAATCATGTTGACATTATTCCGGAAGAAGCTCAGGATTTATAGGTCAATATTATTGACTTAATTCTTTCTGGAGACTTCCATGCCGACCACCCCCACCCCGCGCCTGCCAACCTCCCTTTCCGCCCGTGTGCACGATCTGCACCCGTCGCCGATCCGGGAGATCCTGGCCGTCGTAGGGCGTCCCGGCATGATCTCCTTCGCTGGCGGACTGCCGGCCGCCGAGACCTTTCCCGAACTCGGCCTCGCCGCGCCTGCCGCGGCGCTGCAATACGGCGCCAGCGAAGGCGATCCGCAACTACGCACGCGCATCGCCGAAGAACTCGGCCGCCGCGGTCTCGACTGTGGCCCGGAGCGCATCATCGTGCTGTCGGGCTCTCAGCAGGGCATCGACCTGGTCGGCAAGCTGTTCGTCGATACGGGCACGCCGGTGGCCGTCGAATCGCCTACGTACCTGGCCGCGCTGCAGGTGTTCCGCTTTTTCGGCGCGCGCTTCGTGCCCTTCGCGGCAGCCGAGGTCAACACCGCCGCCTTCCGCGCCAGCAAACCGGCACTGGCCTACGCCATCCCGACCTTCCAGAACCCCACCGGGTATTGCTACAGCGCCGCCGAACGGCAGGCGCTCGCCACGGCCTGCGGCGAAGCCGGCGTGCCGCTGTTCGAGGACGATCCCTATCGCGACCTGGTCTACGACACCTGCGAACGGCGCCCGGTGTGTGCATCGCTGACGGACAGCCCATGGATCTACCAAGGCTCCTTCTCGAAGAGCCTGGCGCCGGGCCTGCGCCTGGGCTTCCTGGCGGCCTCTGCGGACCTGTTCCCCTACCTGGTGCGCCTCAAACAAGCCGCCGACCTGCACAGCAACCGCCTCAGCCAATGGCTGGTACTGCAGCAGCTCGAATCGCCGACGCGGGCCGAACGCCTCGCCGGGCTGGCCGATTTCTACCGCCACAAACGCGACCTGTTTGCCGCGGCGCTGGAACGCCATTTCGGCGCACTGGCGAGCTGGAGCGTGCCCAAGGGCGGCTTGTTCTTCTGGCTGCAGCTGAAACGCCGCATCGACACCCGCAAACTGCTGCCGCTAGCCATCGAAGAAAGCGTCGCCTTCATGCCCGGCGAGGCCTTCTATCCGGACGCGCCGGAGGCCACCGGCACGCTGCGCCTCAACTTCAGCCACGCCAGCGAGGATGAGATCGACCGCGGACTTGCCCGGCTGGCCGCGCTGATCGCCCGCCAGCCAGCCTGACAAGGCAGTCAGGCGCCGAACAGTGCGGCGACAGCAGCCGGATTGGACGGGAAATAGAAATGCACGTAGGAGGCGGTCACCCGGCCCAGCCGGTAGATCGCCTCACCGTCCTTGCCGCCGCGCAGGCTGCTGGCGCGGGTCAAGGGCTGCAGCGGCGTCTCGCTCTTCGAGTAATGGAAGGTGTGGCCGGTGAGCCGCCCTTCCGGCAACTCCGCCACCTGCGTGCCGAGGGCCGCCAGCCGCGCCTGCATGCGCGTGTGGCCGGGCAGCACACCCGAGCCCAGGAAGGTTGCGCCTTCCTTGTTGGTGATGGTCTCGAACAGGCTCATCATGCCGCCGCATTCGGCCAGCAGCGGCTTGCCGGCCGCCACGTGGGCATGCAGGTCGGCCTGCCAGCGCACGTTGGCGGCGAGCGCCTCGGCGTGCAGTTCGGGATAACCGCCGGGCAGCCACACGGCGTCGCAGTCCGGCAAGGCATCGCCGGCCAGCGGCGAGAAGAAGCTCACTTCGGCGCCGAGCTCCGCCAGCGTATCCAGGTTGGCCGGGTAGATGAAACCGAAAGCCGCGTCGCGGGCGACGGCGATGCGCCGGCCGCGCAGGGCTGCCTCCACCAGCGGACGCTCGACCACCGGAAAACTCACCGGCGGCGGCAGATCCGCCGCGCCGGTGCGCGCCAGGTGGTCGGCCAGGCGATCGAGGCGCGCGTCCAGGTCGGCAATCTCGGCCGCCTGCAACAGGCCCAGATGGCGTTCCGGCAGCGCGGCGTCGGCATCCCGCGGCAACGCGCCGTACCACGCGATGCCGGGCCCCAGGCTGTCCTGCAACAGCTTGGCGTGGCCCTCGCTGCCCACGTGGTTGGCCAGCACACCGGAGAACGGCAAATCCGGCTGCCAGGTGGCGAGGCCATGCACCAGCGCGCCGAAAGTCTGCGCCATTGCCTTGGCATCGATCACCGCCATCACCGGAATGCCGAAGCGACGCGCGATGTCGGCGCCGGACGGCGCGCCGTCGAAGAGGCCCATGACCCCCTCGACGAGGATCAGGTCGGCCTCCTGCGCGGCCGCGTGCAGACGCCAGGCGGCGTCTTCCGCGCCACACATGCCCAGGTCCAGGTTGTACACCGGCGCCCCACTGGCCACCGCGTGGATCTGCGGATCGAGGAAGTCCGGACCGCACTTGAACACCCGCACCTTGCGCCCCTGGCGGGTATGCAGGCGGGCCAGCGCGGCGGTGACGGTGGTCTTGCCCTGGCCGGAAGCCTGGGCCGCGACGAACAGGGCCGGACAGGCGGCCCTGCTCATTCCTTCACCTCCGGGTGGAACCAGGCCAGACGCGACTGCAGGCTGACCACGTCGCCAACGATGGTCAGCGCTGGCGGCGTGATGCCGGCTTCCTTCACCGCCGCTGCCAGGCCGGCCAGATCGGACGTCACCACCCGCTGGGCCTTGGTCGTGCCACGCCGCACTACCGCCGCCGGCGTCGTCGCCGGCAGGCCGTGGGCGACCAGCTGGGCGCAGATCGTCGCCAGTTGGGTGATGCCCATGTAGAACACCAGGGTCTGCTTGCGGCGGGCGAGCATTTCCCAGTCCAGGTCCACCGAGCCGTCCTTGAGGTGGCCGGTGACGAAGATGCACGATTGGGCAAAATCCCGGTGGGTCAGCGGAATCCCCGCGTAGGCGCCGATGCCGGCCGCCGCGGTGATGCCGGGGATCACCTCGAAGGGCACGCCGGCCTTCACCAGCTCTTCCACTTCCTCGCCGCCGCGCCCGAAGATGAAGGGATCGCCGCCCTTCAGGCGCACGACGCGCTTGCCTTCCTGGGCCAGGCGCACCAGCAGTGCATTGATGCCTTCCTGCGGCAGCGCATGGTTGGAGGCCTTCTTGCCCACGTAGATGCGTTCGATGGTGGTCGGCACGCAGTCGAGCACTTCCTTGCTGACGAGGTTGTCATAGACCAGCACATCCGCCTCCAGCAACAGGCGGAAGGCACGCAGCGTCAGCAGTTCCGGGTCGCCAGGGCCGGCGCCGACCAGATAGACCCAGCCCGGCTTGGCCGGAGAACGTTCGCGGGGAAGAGAGTCAGCAGGCACGTCAGCGCTCCACGGTGGAAAGTCTCAGGATAGGGCCGGCTTGCGCCACAAGGCCAGACGCACCGGTGCGCTGGGCGTGAAACGCAGGCGCCCGGCCACCGTCTCGCCGCTGGACAGGCTCAGTTCCTGCCAGGCTTCGGCAGGTACCTCGGTGGCGAAAGCCAGCAGGTCGCCGCGGGCCTGGTCGTCCTCGGCGCTGGCCACCAGGCGTCCACCCGGCGCCAGACGCGCCCACGCAGCGGCCAGCCAGTCGCCAAGCCCCACACCGCCGCGGATGAACACCGCTTCCGGCGCCGGCCATTCGCGGCAGCGCAGCGGCGACGCGCTGCCGATCGCCGACAGGTTGTCACCCACCCCGGCCAGCGGAATGCTCACGCCCAACAGGCTCGGCTCCATGCCCACTGCACGCACCCGCGCCGTCGGCACCGCCCGCGCCCATTCGAGGGCCAGGCTGGCCTCGCCGTCGGAGATCGCCCAGCCGGTTTCCCAGGCTGCCGGCTGCAGCCAGGCCAGTGCCAGCGTGCGCACCGCCAGCGGCAGCGCAGCGGGCGCCCCTTCGCCGAGGGCCGCATCGGACAGCCCCGGCAACTCGGCGAACAGCCCGTTCGACGGTCCAGTCGCGATGATCAGCACAGCCCGCGGATCAAAGGTCTCGCGCAGCTCGACCAGCTCGGAGGCCAGCCAGGCCCGAGCCTGCAGTTGCCCCGAAAAGAATTCGCAGACCCACACCCGTGCACCGGCAAAGCCACTGTCGAGCAGCAGGCGCGCCACCGCCACTGGCGCCGCGGCGTCGGCCAGCGGCAGGGCCAGCAGACGATGGGCGCGCAACTGGCCACGCAGCGTCGCCAGCGGCGCCCGGCGCAAGTCCACCACCGATACGATCTCCGCCGACAGTCCCAGTGCGGCGCAGGCCGCCTGCACGCGCCCGACACCGGGCAGCACGCGCACATGGGCCGGGCCCAGTTCGGCCAGCAGTTCGGCGGCCGGGCCATCGCCGGCACCGTCGCCAGTGACCACCAGCACACTGCCGGCATGGCCGACGGCGCGCACGTCGATGTGGGCCGATTCGGCGGCGCACAGCTGCTGCGGCACATTCAGTTCGAGGCCAGCCAGGCGGTCCAGCGCATCGGCGGTGCCCAGCACGACCCTCGCATTGCGCAGCGCCGTCAGCGCCTCGGTGGACAGCACCGGCGGCACGTCCAGGCCCAGGCTGACGACGGTCAGCGGGGCCGGTTCGGCGACAGCGGGTTCGGGTTCGACCGCGGCCTCGCCATCGACGGCCAGCAGCGCCTCGACGGCTTCGGCGTCGACGGGCATAGGCGTTGCGCCCACTGCTTCGGCGGGCACATCCACCACCTCGGCCACCGGCTCATCGGACTCGCCTTGTGGCAGCGCTTCACCAGCCTGTTCCCGACGTTCCCCCTGACCGTTCCGTTCGCCACGGCCGCGCCGGCGCTTGCGCTTGCGCCGCGGACCGGCGGGCGCATCGGCCGCTTCACCGTCGGCGGCCGGCTGCAGGTCGTCGGATTCGTCAGCGGCGTCTTCGACCGCATCCACCGTTTCGGCGGCAGAGTCCTGTACCGGCTCCTGTACTGGCGCAGGCACGGCCTCGATCAGCTGCGGCTGCTCCTGCGACGTCACGGTTTCGACGATGGGAGCGGGGATGACGGGCGCTTCCACAACGGGCGCCTCGGCAACCGGCTCCGGCTCGACCGCCGGCGCTGGCACGTCGGCAACGGCTTCCACCGCCGCGAAGAGATCCGGAGTCGTCTCCACGACGACGGCCGCCTCGGCCTTCGGCTTGCGCGGCGCACGCTTGGCGCGGGGCTTGGCCGGCTTCTTGGCAGCAGGCGCCTCGGTCTCAGCCTCTACCACGACGGGAGCTGCCTCGGCGGTGGGAACGGCTTCGGCCACGACTTCGGCTTTCTTGCGCGAGGTCCGGGCGGGAGCCTTGCGGCGGGCCGGCTTGGCGGGCACCTCCGCGTCCGCCGGCACGGCCGGCGGCTCGAAATTCTGTTCTTCGCTCATGTTCTGGCGGCCGCGTCGATGCACGACCGGAAAAACGGGGGACGCAGGATAGCACGAAGCCATTTACGGCCGCGGACGGGGACAACAAGCGTCGCAGAATCGACTAAAGTTCAGCCACGGCAATGCCGTTTCAGCGCGGGACATCATGATATTCCGATGTCTGAACAACACACTAGCGGAGACATAATGAAAACCAAACCCGTCCTTGCCCTGGCCCTCGCGGCCTTGATCAGCAACACCCCGGCGCTGGCCGACGACCACGGCGGCCCGGTTGCCCCCAAGCCCTACACCACTGGTGCTACCCTCACCAAGGCCGTGCAGGCCAGCATCACGCCGGACAAGGCGCTGGAGATCCTGAAAGCCGGCAACGCCCGCTTCGCCGCCGACAAGCCCCTCAAGCGCAATCTCAAGGCACGGGTCCAGGCCACGGCGCTCGGCCAGTTCCCCTTCGCCAGCGTGGTCGGCTGCATCGACTCCCGCGCCGCGCCGGAGGTGGTCTTCGACCAGAGCGTCGGCGACATCTTCGCCGCCCGCGTGGCCGGCAACACGGTCAATGAGGACATCCTCGGCAGTCTCGAATACGCCTCCAAGGTGGCCGGCTCGCGCCTGGTGGTGGTCCTCGGCCACACCGGCTGCGGCGCCATCAAGGGCGCCTGCGACGACGTACAGATGGGCAACCTGACCAGCCTGCTGGCCAAGTTCAAGCCGGCCGTTGCTGCCGCGTCCACGCCCGGCGAACACAGCTCCCACAATCACGCCCTGGTGAATGAGGTGACCGAGCTCAACGTGAAGCAGGTCGTCCAGCGCATCCGCGACCAGAGCCCGATCCTCAAGGGCCTGGAAGACGAGGGCAAGATCAGGATCGTCGGCGCCCTCTACGACACCAGCAACGGCAAGGTGACCTGGTACTGAGCCAGCCGCAGCGCAGCCATGGGGATCCACTGCAGATCCCCGGCGCCATGTGACGAGGCCCGCTTGCGCGGGCCTCGTCGTTTCAGCGGAGCAAAAAACAGCTTACAGCAGCACGCGCTCGATGCCGCCGCTGTTGGCCTTGGCCACGTAGTCGGCCATCCAGTTCTCGCCGAGGATATGTTTGGCCATCTCGACGACGATGTAGTCGGCATCCACGCCGCCGGCATCGTTGGCGTAGCGCGACAGGCCCTGCAGGCAGGCCGGGCAGGACGTCAGGATCTTCACCTGGGCGGTGGCGTCGGCGCCGCGCAGCTTCTCGGCTCCCTTCTCGATCTCCTCCTGCTTGCGGAAGCGCACCTGCGTCGAGATGTCCGGGCGGGCCACCGCCAGCGTGCCGGATTCGCCGCAGCAGCGATCGGACAGGTCCACCCGCGTCCCCATCAGCTCGTTGGCCACCTTGATGCCGGAATGGACCTTCATCGGGGTGTGGCAGGGCTCGTGGTACATGTAGCGGGTACCGGTGATGCCGTCGAGCTTGAGGCCCTTCTCCATCAGGTACTCATGGATGTCGAGCAGGCGGCAGCCCGGGAAGATCTTCTCGAACTGGTATTTCTGCAACTGGTCCATGCAGGTGCCGCAGGACACGATCACCGTCTTGATGTCGAGATAGTTGAGCGTGTTGGCGACCCGGTGGAACAGCACCCGGTTGTCGGTGGTGATCTGCTGCCCCTTGTCGTCCTCGCCCGCGGAACTCTGCGGATAGCCGCAGCACAGGTAGCCCGGCGGCAGCACGGTGGTGGCACCGACCTGGTAGAGCATCGCCTGGGTGGCCAGGCCGACCTGGCTGAACAGACGCTCGGAACCGCAGCCCGGGAAGTAGAACACCGCGTCCGACTCATCGCGCTTGACCTGCGGGTTGCGGATCACCGGGACGATGGTGTCATCCTCGATGTCCAGCAGCGCGCGGGACGTGCGCTTGGGCAGTCCGCCCGGCATCGGCTTGTTGATGAAGTGGATCACCTGGGCCTTGATGGTCGGCTTGCCGAGGGTTGCCGGCGGATGCTGGACCTGGTCCTGGATCAGGCCGAGGGACTTGCCGACCGCGTGGCCGAGGCGCTGGGCCTTGTAGCCGAGGCCGATCATGCCGGCGCGGATGGTCTTGATCGTCGCCGGATCGGTGGCGGTCAGGAAGGCCATCGCCGCGGCCTTGCCGGGGCTGAAGGACTTCTTGCCCTGCTCGCGCAGCAGGTTGCGCATCTTGATCGACACGTCGCCGAAGTCGATGTCCACCGGACACGGCTTCTCGCACTTGTGGCACACCGTGCAGTGGTCGGCCACGTCCTCGAACTCGGCCCAGTGGGCCAGGGACACACCGCGGCGGGTCTGCTCCTCGTACAGGAAGGCCTCGATCAGCAGCGAGGTGCTGAGGATCTTGTTGCGCGGGCTGTACAGCAGGTTGGCGCGCGGCACGTGGGTCGAGCACACCGGCTTGCACTTGCCGCAGCGCAGGCAGTCCTTGATGTCATGGGAGATCTCGCCGATGGCGGTCTGCTCCATGATCAGGGACTCGTGGCCCATCAGGTTGAAGCTGGGCGTGTACGCGTTGTCGAGGTTGCCACCGCGCATCAGCTTGCCGCGGTTGAAGCGGCCTTCCGGGTCCACCTTCTTCTTGTAGTCCCAGAAGTTGGCCATCTCGGCGTCGGTCAGGTAGTCGAGCTTGGTGATGCCGATACCGTGCTCGCCGGAGATCACGCCATCCAGCGAACGCGCCAGCTCCATGATGCGGTCGACGGCCTTGTTGGCGGTCTGCAGCATCTCGTAGTTGTCGGAGTTCACCGGGATGTTGGTGTGCACGTTGCCGTCGCCGGCGTGCATGTGCAGCGCCACGAAGACGCGGCCGCGCAGCACCTGCTTGTGCAGCTTCGTGATGCCCTCGCGCACCGGGCCGAACAGCTGGCCGTCGAAGATCTTGTCGAGGCGCGGCTTGAGTTCGTTCTTCCAGCTGGTGCGGACCGAGTAGTCCTGCAGGCGGTGGAACAGCTTCGGGTTGGCGGCGCGGTTGCTCAGCTCGCCGGCTACGATGCCATAAGACACGAAGCTCGGCTCGGCCAGCTCCAGCGGCGTGTCGAGGTTGTCGAGCAGCCATTCCCAACGCAGGCGCACCGCCTCCACGTAGTTGAGGGCGGCCTCGCGGCGATCGCCGATCAGCTCGTCGCGGGAGATCGTCGCATCGCCGGTATCCAGCGGCAGCTCGCCCTGCAGGTAGTCCTTCAGCGCGTCGCACAAGGCCAGCTTGTTCTGCGTGGACAGCTCGATGTTGATGCGCTCGATGCCATCGCAGTAGTCGCCCATCCGCGGCAGTGGGATCACCACGTCCTCGTTCACCTTGAAGGCGTTGGTGTGGCGGGAGATCGCCGCGGTGCGCGAGCGGTCGAGCCAGAACTTCTTGCGCTGCTCGGGGCTGACCGCGATGAAGCCTTCGGCGCCGCGGGTGTTGGTCATGCGGATCACTTCGGAGGCGGCGGTCATCACCGCCGCTTCATCGTGGCCGACGATGTCGCCGATCAGCACCATCTTGGGCCGCCCGTGGCGCTTGGCCTTGGTGGTGTAGCCCACCGCCTTCACGTAGCGCTCGTCCAGGTGCTCCAGGCCGGCCAGCAGCACGCCGGCGTCGTTGCCGGCACCGCCCGGCTTGAAGTAGTCGGTGATCTCGACGATCGCCGGCACTGCCTCGCGAACCTGGCCGAAGAACTCCAGGCACACCGTACGGGTCACCGGCGGCATCTTGTGCAGCACCCAGCGCGACGCCACGATCAGGCCGTCGGTGCCTTCCTTCTGCACGCCCGGCACGCCACCGAGGAACTTGTCGGTGACGTCCTTGCCGAGGCCGTCCTTGCGGCAGGCGGCGCCCGGCATCGTCAGGATCTCTTCGGAGAGCGGCTTGTAGTTCTTGGCGTCGAAGCGCTTCAGGCGGAACTGGACGGTTTCCTGTTCGTGGATCTTGCCGAAATTGTGGTTGAGGCGCTCCACCTCCAGCCAGTTGCCATCCGGCGTGACCATCTTCCACCAGGCCAGGTTGTCCAGCGCGGTGCCCCACAGCACGGCCTTCTTGCCGCCGGCGTTCATGGCGATGTTGCCGCCGATGCACGAGGCGCTGGCCGAGGTCGGGTCCACCGCGAACACACGGCCGGCCAGGGACGCAGCTTCCGACACCCGGTCGGTGACGACGCCGGCGCCGGTGCGGATGGTCGCGTAGGGCTCGGTGTGGCCGGGCAACACCACGTCCTCGACCGGGCCCATCGAGATCAGCTTCTCGGTGTTGATGACCACCGACTTCGCGTCCAACGGCACGGCGCCGCCGGTGTAGCCAGTGCCGCCTCCACGCGGAATGATGGTCAGGCCGAGCTCGATACAGCTCTTCACCAGCGGCGCCATCTCCTCCTCGGTGTCCGGATAGAGGACCACGAAGGGGTACTCGACGCGCCAGTCGGTGGCATCCGTCACGTGGGACACGCGGGCATGGCCGTCGAAGCAGATGTTGTCCTTGCGGGTATGGCGGGCCAGCTCGTGGCGCACCTTCTTGCGCAGCTCGGCGGTGTCGTCGAACAGCTTGGCGAAGCGGTCCACCGCGGCGTTGGCGGCCTGCACCAGGCTCGCCACCTTGACGCTGCGCTCCGGATCCTCGTCGCTGGACTCCTCGCGACGCTTCTCCACCTCGTGCAGGCGGTGGCGCAAGGCACCGATCAGCGCACCGAGGCGATCCCGGTTGTCGAGCAGATCGTCCTGCAAATAAGGATTGCGCTGGACGACCCACACATCTCCGAGCACCTCGTAGAGCATCCGCGCAGAGCGGCCGGTGACACGCTCGGTGCGCAGGTCATCCAGCGTCCGCCAGGCCTCGGGGCCGAGCAGGCGAATGACGATCTCGCGATCCGAGAACGACGTGTAGTTGTAGGGAATTTCGCGCAGGCGTTGGGTCATGGAACACACCGGAACCGACAGGGGAACTGCCAATTGTATCCAATGGAAAGCAACGCCGGGGCGTCAAATCAATACCTTAACGCCTGTGGGGCCATTGCCTGGCGGCCTGCCGGCCACAACCGCCCCCCTGAAAAACGACGAGGCCGGCGCCCAACCGCCGGCCTCGATCGTCGCTTCTGCAATTGCGGATATCAGATTGCGCACCGGCCGCGATACCGGGTTGCCATCAGCAGCACCAGGCCGACTCCCAGCAGCGCCACCGTACCCGGCTCCGGGATGCCCAGCGCCGACAGCGCCAGCACGCCGGCACGGACCTGGACGATCTGCGTCGGGTGAATCTCATCGGCGAACACCGAGTCACCGCACGCTGGCGCGCCCGACGCAAAGCACGGGTAGAGCGCATTGCTGAGGCCAAAACGCTGACCACCGGAATTGGTATCGGCGACGACGTCCTCGAGCATGCTGAACAGGTCGACCTCAGCGACATTCACCGCGAAGATCTGGCGCAGGTTGTCGAGTGCCGTGTCGAGCAGTGCATCGTAGTACTGGCTGACTTCCGTCGCCGCGCCACCCTTGCCGCCGAGGTTCATCTCGGGCGTCAGACCGAGATCCGTGACATTGGCGATCAGGAAATTGCGCGCACCGCTACTGATCAGATAGCCCAGCGACGTGCTCAGATTGCCGAGCACCGCATCGGCCACCGATTGACGGTAAGCGACGTCGGCCGCCGAACTGCCGCTATTGGTACGCACCGCGTCGAGCAGATCGTTGGAACCGATGCCGATCACGTAAAGAGCATTTGGATCCGCCACCCCGCCGGTCGTCGGCGCCCATTGTCCGAACACCTGGGCCAGCAGGCCGGTACCGGGCCCCGCATGGCCGTTCGTGCCGGACAGGGCGCCACCCCACGCGTAGTTATTACCGCCTTGCCGCCAGGCCGTGGAATCGGCAGGCAGTCCCAGCCCCGCCGCAACCCTCTCGGTCCATACCGGTCCGTCGGAGAAGCGGCCCTGGTAGTAGGGCGGCGGCGGGTAGGTTCCATTGGTCGCCGAATAAACGTTACCCGTATCGGACAGGCTGTCGCCGAAGAAATAAACGCTGGAATAGCTCGCTTCGGCGGCGAAAGCCGCCGTCGTCAGACACAGGGCGGCAAGGCCGCGGGACAGTCGCTTGGACCAGGACATGGGGTTCCCCTCATTGGTTCGAGTTTTTGGTGGAAAACCGGTGTCGCTGGAGCTTGGCAGGGACATCGACCGAAAAACCGCCACCAGCCTTTCCACGCCGCGAAACCGGGCGACGCGATGCCAAGCAAATAAAATACCAAGCGTGAAAAAATCCCTTTACATCAAACGTTCACATCTCCTTCAACAATCATTCTCAATTAATTCCTTAAGCATATGTAAGATTTCCCGACACCATTCAACCGACGGCGCCCGGCTCAGCAGGCCGCCTGTACCGCCACCTCGATCCGCCAGCCCGGCTTGGCCAGACGGACCACCTGCACACAGGCGCGGACCGGCGCCGTGCCCGGCGGCAGCCAGGCATCCCACACTGCGTTCACCGCGTCGTAATCGGCCATGTCCACCAGGTACAGGGTCGCCATCAGCAGGCGACCCTTGCCACTACCCGCCTGGGCGAGCAGGTTTTCGAGGCTGGCCAGCATCGCCGCGGTCTGCGCCGTGATGTCGGCGTGTTCGTCAGGCGGCACTTCGACGCAATGAACGACGCCGTTGTGGATCGTGTAGTCGGAATAGCGCGGCGTGGTGCCGGCACGCTGGATCGGGGTCATGGAAAGCTCCGCAGGGTCAAAGGATGCAATGTTGCAGCGCGGCGCCTCCGGCTGCTACCCTTTGTTGCTTCCCCCAGCCGAAGCAAAGGTCTTGTGTCATGAGCGCGCAGCATCCGGACTACCTCCAGAAGATCCTTACCGCCCAGGTCTACGACGTCGCGATCGAGACGCCCCTCGACCCGGCGCCCAACCTGTCGGCGCGAATTCACAACAGGATCTTCCTGAAGCGCGAGGACATGCAGCCGGTGTTCAGCTTCAAGCTGCGCGGTGCCTACAACAAGATGGCCAGCCTCAGCCCGGCGGCCCTCAAGCGCGGCGTGATCTGCGCCTCCGCCGGCAACCACGCCCAGGGCGTCGCCCTGTCGGCCAAGAAGCTCGGCACGCGGGCGGTCATCGTGATGCCCACCACTACGCCGGCGATCAAGATCGACGCGGTCAAACGCCACGGTGGCGAAGTAGTGCTGGCCGGCGAGAGCTATTCCGACGCCTACGGCCACGCCAAGGAACTCGAAAAGGCCGAGAAGCTGACCTTCGTCCACCCCTACGACGACGTGGAAGTGATCGCCGGCCAGGGCACCATCGGCATGGAGATCCTGCGCCAGCACCCCAAGCCCATCCAGGCAATCTTCTGTGCGGTCGGCGGGGGCGGCCTGCTCGCCGGCGTCGCTGCCTACGTCAAGCGGGTGCGCCCCGAAATCAAGGTCATCGGCGTCGAAACCGTCGACTCCGATGCCATGGCACGCTCCCTCGCCGGCACCGAGCGCGTTACTCTCGACAGCGTCGGCCTCTTCGCGGACGGTACCGCCGTCAAGCAGGTCGGCGTCGAAACGCTGCGCGTATGCCGGGAGTATGTGGATGAGATCATCCTGGTGGATAACGACGCCATCTGCGCCGCCATCAAGGACGTCTTCGAAGACACCCGTTCGATTCTGGAACCCTCCGGCGCACTGGCCCTGGCAGGCGCCAAGGAATACGCCAAGCGCCACGCGCTGAAGGACAAGACCCTGGTCGCGGTGGCCTCCGGCGCCAACATGAACTTCGACCGCCTGCGCTTCGTCGCCGAAAGGGCCGAGGTCGGCGAGCAGCGCGAGGCCGTGCTGGCCGTCACCATCCCGGAGAAGCCCGGCTCGTTCAAGAAGTTCTGCAACCTGCTCGGCAACCGCAACATCACCGAATTCAACTACCGCTACGCGGATGCGCAGAAAGCCCACATCTTCGTCGGTGTCGGCGTACACAACCGGGTCGAGGGCGGACGCATCACCGAGCTGCTGCAGCGCCACGACCTGCCCTGTCTCGACCTGACCGACGACGAGATGGCCAAGAGCCATATCCGCTACATGGTCGGCGGCCACGCCCCGCAGGCGGACAACGAGGTGCTGTACCGCTTCGTGTTCCCCGAGCGCCCGGGCGCACTGCTCAACTTCCTCGAGACCCTGCGCTCAGACTGGAACATCAGCCTGTTCCACTACCGCAACCACGGCGCCGACTTCGGCCGCGTACTGGTCGGCATGCAGGTGCCGCCGTCGGACCGGGAGGCCTTCCAGGGCTTCCTGGCGCGGCTCGGCTACGAGTACGTGGACGAAACCGCCAACCCGGTCTACCGGATGTTCCTCGGCTGAAAATCCCCGGGCCCGCCGGGTTCCGGCACATCCGCGCCAGCCCCGAAAAGGGGCTGGCCCGCGATGTCCTGCTAATCGCCGCCGACGGCCAGATGCTCGCAATGCCAGTCCAACGCCTGGCGGATACCCGTTTCGAAGGGCGTGGCCGGCGTCCAGCGCAGACGCGCCGCCGCCTTTTCCGTCGAATAGATGAAGCAGTGGCCGAATGACTTGACCACCGCCGTAGTGATCAGCGGCTCGCCGCCGATGCCGATTTTGGACAGCCCCTCGAGCAGCGCCGCCAGCCCATACATCAGCCAGTACGGCAGCTTCACCACCCGGTACTTGAGCCCGAAGCGCTCGGCGATGCGCGCGCACAGGTCGAGCATGCCGGCCTGGGTTTCGGCGTCGAGGATGAGGAAGTCCTCGTTGTCGGCGGCGGGACTCGCCAGCGCCTGCAGCATCGCATCGACCAGATCCTCGACATAGATGAAGCCCAGCGGATTGTTGGGACTCCACAGCGGCAGGAAGCCGCTCTCGAGCTGCTCCAGCACCGAAGGCAGCAAAGCCCGGTCGCCCGGCCCATACACCCAGCCCGGATAGATGATCGTCGATACCAGCCCGCGGGCTTGGTAGTCCTTCACGACCTGCGTGCCGGCGATCTTGGTGTCCGCGTATTTCTCGTTCCAGGCCGCATGTGGCGTGGCCTCGGTGACGACCTCCCCGGCCTTCGGCAGGCCGAACACATCGGCGGTGCTGACGTAGACGAACTTGGCGACGCCATGCCGCAAGGCCAGTTCGCACATGTTCTCGGTGCCGCTCACATTGGCCGCCCGGTAGGCATCCCAGGAGGCTTCGGTGCTGACCATCGCCGCAACGTGGAACACGTAGCGCACCCCATCGAAGGCCGCGTCGAGGGATTCCTTGACGGCGATGTCACCTTCGACGATCTCCAGCCGGCCGTTCGCCGACGCCTCCAGCCCGAGTTCCTTCAGCACCGGGTTGTTCGCATTGCGGACCAGGATCCGCACCCGGTAGCCCTCCCGCAGCAAGCGCCGGGCCAGCGCTCCGCCGACGAAGCCGGTGGCACCGGTCACCAGCGCAAGAGTGTTTTCGACAGGCTCCAAGGCTTACTCCCAGGTTGTGGTTTGCATTCGATCAAGCCTGCGCCGATTGCGTCCGGCCCTTTTCAGGCGCCGGCTCGGTCAGCCGGACACCGAGGAACAGGGACTTCATCGTGTAGTCCTCCATCAGGCCCAGCGGCCCCTTGTCGGGCACATCGTCCGAATCGATGTAGGTGCCGAACAGGTGGTCCCAGATCGAGAAATAGAAGCCGTAATTGGAATTCCCGTAGGCCATGTCCCGGTGGTGATGGATGAAGTGCATCCGCGGCGTGACCAGGAACCACTCCAACTGCCGCACGAAGGGCAGGCGCAGGTTCGAATGGGTCAGGTGCTCGCTGGCCATCTGGATGAACAGCAGGATGAAGAAGGCCGTGTGGCTTTCCGTCAGCAGGAAGAGCGGCGCCATCAGCGCACCGGGCGCCAGGATGAAGACCATGTCCATCGGCGTTCCGCGCATCCCCGAAAACCAGTTCAGGCTGCGGGCGGAGTGATGCATCGCGTGGATGCGCCACACCGCGCTGGAGTGCATCAGCCGATGGGCCCAGTAGCCGAGGAAATCGGTGGTGATCAGATAGACCAGGACCTGCGTCGTCACGCTCCAGCCGGCAACCGCCTGCCGCGCCGGGGCGGCCCACGCGTAGAGGCCATTCGCCACGGCATTCAGGGCCGGCCCGAAGATCACATCCACCGCGCCCCCCAGGGCCAGCGCGACGGCCAGGAACCAGCGGTCGAAGGGTTCCACGGGCTGCGGCCCGTATTCATCCATCGGGAAACGCCGGGCAAGCGCCCAGACGATGATCCCCAGCACGATGAAGGCGAGCAGTCTCAGCAACTCTTCAGGCATCTTCAGCTCATGCTTCCTTCACGAAGATCAACCAGGCGGCGCCCGTTTCAGTGCATCACCGACTTGGAAAACAGGTTGAGGACCAGTGCCCCCGCGGTGATCAGGCCGATCCCGATCACCGCGGCCAGATCGAGCTTCTGGTCGTACAGCAGCCAGCCGGCCACCGAAATCAGCACCACGCCCACGCCGGACCAGATCGCATAGGCCACGCCGAGATTGATGACCTGGATGGTCAGCGACAGGAAATAGAAGGCCGACGCGTAACCGAGCACGACGATCACCGACGGGATCAGGTGCGTGAAGCCCTCCGACGCCTTCAGCGCCGAAGTCGCCAGAACCTCCGAAACGATCGCAATCCCAAGAAAAACCCAGTTCATCCAAGCCCTCTACATCAATCGGGATGCTTCTCGGCAACCAGCCGATCGAGCAGGTCCATCGCCTCCCGGCTACCCGCCTCCATGCTCTCCAGCCCATCGACGATCGCCGCCTGCAGCGCGGCGTCGTTCTGCCAATCCTGGTCGATCTGCGCCATTACCTGATGGGCGCCGTCATGGACCCGGGCATGGGGCTGCTCCAGGCGGCGATAAGAGGGAAGCGTACCGAAGCTTTCTTGCCCCTCCCTGTCATACCAGGTGCCGAGGCGGCACTGATGGTGATCCAGGGCCACCGCCCGCACCGCCTCCGCTTCGCAAGTCCCGTTGAGGGCCAGGTAGGTACGCTGCTTGTAGACCATGTGGTCGAGCTTGAAGAGGGTCACCAGGCTCTTGTCGTGCACCCGCACCGACTCCTGCTCGGTTTGCCGCGCCGCTGCAGCGAAGCGGCCGAAGGTCTGGGTCAGCTCGCCGACCACCACCGACGAGCGGGCCGTGATCTCGCGCATCTCCCGCGCATCCTCCTGCATCGCCTCGCCGTCGCTGATCAACCCGCGCATCACCTCGCCGATGGCCTGGGACGCGCTGCGGGTCTTCTCCGCCAGCTTGCGCACCTCGTCGGCCACCACCGCGAAGCCGCGGCCCGATTCGCCGGCCCGTGCCGCCTCGATGGCCGCGTTGAGGGCCAGCAAGTTGGTCTGGTCGGAAATCTCGGTGATCAGCGTCACCGCCTGGCTGACCTCCTTGCTGCGCGCATTGAGGCCACCGATGGCGTCCGCCACGTGCACGATGCGCTCGCTGATGCCCGACAGCTGGCTGACCACCTCGGCCACCGCGTGCTGGTTCTCCGCCGCTTCGCTGGCCGTTTCGGTGGCGGCCGTCGCAGCCTTGCGCATCTGCGTGGTGACTTCCAGCAGGTCGGCCTGGTTACCGGTCAGGTTGGCGATCAGGTTGCCGGCGTTGAGCAGGCCGGCATTGCTGAGCACCCGGTTGCGGGCCTGATCGCGCAGGTGCGAGGACATGTTGGTGAGCAGCGTGTTGTGGGTCTCCATCGCCTCGAACAGGCTGCCGTGCAGGCCCGCCGACTGGGCGAGGCGGCTGTAGCGGCCTTCCATCTGGGCCCGGAAGGAAGAGTCGGCCTCGCGGAAATAGGCTTCCAGCTGGTCGAGCATGTCGTTCAGCGCCCAGATCAGGCGGCCGACTTCGTCCTTGTCCGACACTCCGGTAACGCGATCGACGAAATGCCCGCGGCCGATCTTCTCGGCCAGCTCCACCGCCGACTGCAGCGGCGCCAGCGAGCGGCGGAACTGCCACTGCCCCCACACCGTCAGGCCCACGCCGAGCACCAGGAAGACCAGCAGCGCCGGGTGGAAGCCGGTGATGAAGAACACCGTCAGCAGGGTCGCCAGCAGCAGCGCCGACTGCCCCCAGCCCACCAGGGACAGCTTAGAGTGCAAGGACGAACTGCTCATAGCTCTTTCCATTCAAGACTTCAGTCAGTACCGCCGTCCCGGCGGCGATCGCATCCCGCGCACCGGCCCGGTTCTCGGCGGCCAGCATCTCCTTGTACAGCCCGGCGGCAGCGCGGATCGCCTCGGCCCGCGGCTTGCGGCGCACCGAGGTGTAGCTGACGATCCGCCGCGCTGCATCGTAGTCCGGCGTCACCGTCGCCAGCACCCAGTAGAAACTGCCGTCCTTGGCCATGTTCTTCACGTAGGCGATGAACTCCTGCCCCGCAGCGATGCTGTCCCACAGCAACTTGAAGGCGCTGCGCGGCATGTCCGGATGGCGGATGATGTTGTGCTGGCGGCCAAGGAGTTCCACCTCGCTGTAGCCCGACAGCGCAATGAAGATCCGGTTGGCGTAGAGGATGCGCCCCTTCGGATCGGTCTTCGAAACGATGAAATCCTGCTCGCCCAGCGAACGTTCGCTGCTGGTCGGCGTCACACGCGGCTTCATGGCCTGGCACTGCCCTTCATAAGTACGGGTTCCGATATACACAGGCCCCGCCGGACGAGTGCGCAGGGCGCACAAGCGGGCGGGGCCAGGCACTATGTCGGCAATTTTTTCCCACACTGAAGACCGGTATTACCAAAAAAGTGCATCGAAACGGGACACCCCCGCCCTGACAACGCCGCCGGCCACGT
Source organism: Zoogloea sp. GDB6 (assembly GCF_056724105.1). NCBI lineage: Bacteria > Pseudomonadati > Pseudomonadota > Betaproteobacteria > Rhodocyclales > Zoogloeaceae > Zoogloea > Zoogloea sp. GDB6. The sequence continues at coordinate 5,340,412 of NZ_CM161497.1, forward strand.
GGTTAAATCGGGCGATGACCCCGCCGCCGCCCACTTTGACCGATCCCGCCTCCCCTCCTCCCTCCGGCCGCGAACCGGCCTGGTCGGACTACGCCGTACTGGTCGTCGACGACGAAGCCGGCGTGCGCAACTTCCTCGAACGGGCGCTGCGCGCCCGCGGCTGCCGCGTGGACACCGCCGGCTCGGCGGAAGAAGGCATGGAGCGCCTGCAGCAGCACCACTTCGACGCCATCGTGCTGGACATCGCGCTACCCGGCCGCTCCGGCATGGAATGGCTGCGCAGCCTGAAGAACGACGGCTTCGCCGGCGACGTGATCCTGATCACCGCCTTCGCCGACATCGAGACCGCCATCGACGCGCTGCGCTCCGGCGCCTCCGACTTCGTCCTCAAGCCCTTCCGCGTGGACCAGATCGTCAACTCCCTGCAGCGCTGCTTCGAACGCGCCCGCCTCGACCGCGAGAACTTCGTGCTGCAGCGCCAGGTGGCCGGCCTCGGCGGGCTGGTGGACGGCATGGTCGGCCACTCGGAGGCCATGCGCCGCCTGTCGGAGCTGATCCACCGCGTCGCGCCAACGCCGTCCACGGTGCTGATCCTCGGCGAATCCGGCGTCGGCAAGGAAGTCACCGCCCGCGCGCTGCACCAGATGAGCCCCCGCGCCGAGCGCTCCTTCGTGCCCCTCAACTGCGCCGCGGTGTCCGCCGAGCTGATGGAGAGCGAGCTGTTCGGCCACGTGCGCGGCGCCTTCACCGGCGCCCGCGAAGCGCGCCGCGGCCTGTTCCACTACGCCAACGGCGGCACCCTGTTCCTCGACGAGATCGGCGAGCTGCCGCTGGCCATGCAGACCAAGCTGCTGCGCGTGCTCGAGGAGCGGCGCATCCGCCCGGTCGGCAGCGAAGCCGAAGTGCCGGTGGACGTCCGCGTGGTGGCCGCCACCAACCGCGACCTGCGCGCCGAAGTGGCCGCCGGGCGCTTCCGCCAGGACCTGTTCTACCGCCTGGAAGTGGTCACGCTGGCGATCCCGCCGCTGCGCCAACGCCGCGAAGACATCGCCGAGCTGGCCGTGCATTTCAACGCCCAGCTGGCCAGCCGCCTGGGCCTGCCGCCGCTGCCCCTCGGCCAGGCCGACCTGGCCCGGCTGGCCGCCTACGCGTGGCCCGGCAACGTGCGCGAGCTGCGCAACCTCATCGAACGCTCGCTGATCCTCGGTGGCCTGCCGGCCGACAGCCAGGCGCCGGGCTTCGTCGAACCGCTGCCGCTGAGCCTCGCCGAAGTCGAGAAACGCCACATCCTCGCCGTCCTCGACCAGTGCGGCGGCAGCAAGACCCGCGCCGCGGCGCTGCTCGGCGTGTCACGCAAGACCCTTGACCGCAAGGCCGTCGAATGGGGCCTGGCCTGACGCCCGCCGCCGCAAGACGATGATCCGCCCGCTCCTCGCGCGCTTCACCGGCTCGGTCCGCGCCAAGCTGCTGGCCATGGTGCTGGCGCCGCTGTTCCTCGGCGTGCCGATCCTGCTCGGGCTGGTGTGGCTGTGGGGCAACGACGGCTATCACCGCCTGCTCAGCTACAAGGTCGGCTCCGACCTGGTCACCGCCCACGAGTACTTCGGCCGCATGCAGCACACGGTGGCGGTGGATCTCGGCGCGGTCGCCGGCTCCCAGCGCCTGTCCCAGGCCATGGCCGCCGACGCGCCGGACGCCCTCGCCGCCTACCTGGACGACGCGCGCCGCCAGGCCGGGCTGGACTTCCTGTTCCTGCTCGATACCCACGGCCAGCCCTTGGGCCACCCATTACCCGGACACCTGCCGCGGGCCCGCCGGACCGCCTGGCCGGTGGTCAACGCCGCGCTGGCCGGCTCCGCCTTCACCGCCATCGACGTCTTCGATGCCGACCACCTCGCCGCCATCGACCCGGCCCTCGCCCAGCGCTGCCGCCTGCCGCTGCTGCCCACCGCCAACGCCGCGCCGGACAGCCGCCGCGAAGAAAACCGCGGCCTGTTGATCCACGCCGCGATCCCGGTGCGCGACGGCCACGACCGCCTGGTCGGCGTACTCGAAGGTGGCGTGCTGCTCAACGGCAACACCAGCCTGGTGGACAGCCTCAACACCATCATCTACCGGGACGGCACCCTGCCGTTGGGCAGCCAGGGCACCGCCACGCTGTTCCTCGGCGACACCCGCATCGCCACCAACGTGCGCCTGTTCGGCGAACGGCGCGCCCTCGGCACCCGCGCCTCCCAGGCGGTGCGCAAGCACGTGCTGAGCGACGGCAAGACCTGGCTCGACACCGCCTTCGTGGTGAACGACTACTACGTGTCCGGCTACGAGCCGGTGGTGGACAGCTTCGGCGAGCGGGTCGGCATGCTCTACGTGGGTTTCCTCGAAGCGCCGTTCAGCGTCGCCATGCGCAATGCGCTGCTGACCCTGTTCGTGGTCTTCGTCAGCGTCAGCCTGGGCGGCTGCGTGCTGTCCCTGCGCTGGGCGCGCAGCATCTTCAAGCCGCTCGAACAGGTGGACGCGACGATCCGCCGCATCGGCGCCGGCGACACCGACGCCCGTGTCGGCCCGGTGGCCAGCCGCGACGAGATCGGCCTGCTCGCCGCCGCCTTCGACGACCTCCTCGACAACCTGGCCGCCCGCCGCGCCGAACTGCAGCGCTGGGGCGACGAACTCGACCGCAAGGTGGCCGAGCGCACCCAGGCCCTGCAGGAAGCCCTCGCCACCCTCGAACAGGCCCGCCGCCACCTGGCCATGACCGAGAAGCTGGCCGCCATCGGCGAACTCACCGCCGGCGTCGCCCACGAGATCAACAACCCGGTGGCGGTCATCCAGGGCAACCTCGACGTACTGAAGGAAATCCTCGGCCCCGCCGCCGAGCCGGTGCGCGAGGAGATCCGCCTGATCCACGAGCAGACCCACCGCATCTGGCTGATCGTCACCAAGCTGCTGCAGTTCGCGCGGCCCGGCGAGTTCGCCGGCTACAGCGAGGCCATTGACCCCGCCACGGTGATCGCCGACTGCCTGGTGCTGACCCGCCACAACCTCGACCGCCGGAACATTGCTGTGCAGGTGGACAACGCCGCCACCTGCCCCGTCGAGGTGAACCCCAGCGAACTCCAGCAGGTGCTGATCAACCTGATCGTCAACGCCATCCAGGCCATGCCCGACGGCGGCACCCTCAACATCACCACCCGCGACTGGGCCGATGAGCACGGCGACACCCAGGGCGCCGCCATCGCCGTCTGCGACACCGGCCACGGCATCGCCGCCGAAGACCTGTCGCGCATCTTCGACCCCTTCTTCACCACCAAGAAGGGCTCCGGCACCGGCCTCGGCCTGTCGATCAGCTACGCCATCGTCGAACGCTACGGCGGCCACATCGAGGTCAGCAGCCGCCCCGGCGAAGGCGCCTGCTTCACCATCCACCTGCGCTGCGAAGCCCGCTACGCCGACACCCCGTCGGCCCCCGGCTTCACCGCCCGGCGCATCGAAGCCGCCGGCTAGCGGACCAAAAGCGCCGGCCCGGCAGCGGCCATCGGCGCCACGACGGCGGATTGCCATACCGCCCGATGCCCTGGTGACGTGCCGAAACCCGTGCTGCCCAATCCCGCATCGGTTTACGACGGGAAAAAGTCAGGCCGTCGCGTGACAAACCCCTTTCACGCCATCCCCCCCCACGGCCTGACGCGACAAATCCATCCCATGACGTCACAAGACCATCCCCTGGCGTCGCAAGCCCGTCCCATGGCGTCACAAGCCCATCCCATGGTGTCGCAAACTCATTTTGCGACGCCATGAAGCCGGTTCGCCATCCGATGAACGCAGCTTGGGATGAGACAAAACCGCGTCCTCACAGCGGGAAATCCCGCCACCACGCCACGCTGGCATTTCCCGGCATCGCCAAACCGTGCCACGACATCACAAGGACAGCGCCCGGCATCGCAACGGCCGTTTGCGACGTCGTCGGCACAGTCTGCGACGCCCCAACTCCCCCCGTGGCGGCCTGTCTCGGGATTCACATGCTTGTGACAACGGCGGTCTGGTTCGCTGCAATAGCCTTGGTAGTCGAAATAGCCAGCGTGATCAACACCGGCAATCCTGGATTTGAGAATCGACGTCGCCATGCCATCTTTATGGTTGCCGGCTTTCTGGTTGGAATGTACGGGGGACGTATTGTTGTTCGCATATTTGAACGTGATCATGGCAATTAGTCGGCCCTGAACAATCGGCACCTGCCTTTCCGCACGCGGGCTGAGCCCTGGGAGCTTGCCGAACCCTTCAGTTTCCAGTCCAATGGCATTCATTTTCCGGAAGGCTTGGAGGGCGATTTTCCGATGACGCCCCCCGATTTCTTCGGTGCCCCGGCCTTTGCGGGCAACCCCTGCACGCCGTCAGGCGGTGGAGCCGGTGATCAGACACCTGAAGGAGGACTACGGACTACGGCGGAACTAGCCAAAGGGGTCGGAAGGCGATGTGCCGCACCCGGCGCTCTGTGCCACCTGGCACAAGCTGCGCTGCTTGCTGCGGGCGGTGGCTCGCTTGGGGCCGCAATAGGCGAGGCAGGTGCAGCAAACGCAGCTACTGGTGGCGGTAGCGGTTACGGGTGCAAAAAGTGATTTCCACATTTCTAATTCTGGTTATTGTATTCGGCATGCTGATGGATTTTCATTCATGCTACCTATTCATGCTCCGCAATAGAAAAGGACACGGTCCATCGGGTATTTTTATGGCGACCCTTATCGCATGCTATTTATTACCGCTTATTATTACCAACCACCCTGTATTTACTCATTCTATTTGGCTCGATTGTGCAATATTGCTTTCTTTTCACGTTCTAGTTGTTTTCCTGATTCCGATAGTGGATAGAAAATGGTTTTCTGGCCCCAGGCCACGATAGCCGGATTTACTCAATGAAATAAAAGAGGATACAAGGGGCAAGCCACGGATATTCCAGAGCCTGGGGGCTGTCACCCGCAGCTACACCGTGGCCAACGGTAGCAACCAGTGCAGGCTGACCAACACGCCTGACCCTTACCGAGGCACTAAACCTTCGTTCGGTGCTTTGCTCGGCGTGTTGTGTGCCCTGATCCTGCCTTGATTTTTACTATGGAGAATCAATGGTGATTTATTCGGCCTGTGTCGCGCTAGCTCTTTTTCGATGGTTCGATCGTTACCCGAAGTATGCAAAGGCCTTGATCAAGGCCGGCTTCGACGATTTCTTGATTGACGAGCGCCACATTGAGTCCTTTGCCGAAACAGAGGAGGATCTAGCGCTGCATCGACGGATGGAGGCGGAATTTGCACAACAGTCATTTTACGATGAGTGCCTTCTGAGTGGCCCGGATGTGTTTGGCTATGACCGCCCGGCTCCCTACGAGGGTAACTGGTTGGACAGTCTTTACGCTGAGACTGTGGCCGAATTGCGCGTCCGCGGCGAGATCAAACGCGCGGAAGAACTGACACGCCCGCATTTGGATCCCTGCTATGTTCGGGAAAGATCATGGTGGATGGCGAGCGATCAGAACTGGAGATACAGGAGTATTACTCTAGTGGATCAGCGCTTGCAGCGTCGTGATGAGATTGCCGCCTCAGGTGCGGTGGCCGTTCCGTCGGTGGAGGATGAGTCAGAGGCCGTGAAGGATTTCGTGGCGGCCTGCATGCTAAATGAATTGCGTGATCCGGCATGGAAACGCATCAAACGAGGTGACAAGAAACGCGTCATTCTGGCCAAGCGCCTAAATGGCGACCAGGAATTGCGGTTCGAGTTGGAGGATCTGCATGGTTTATGGAGCTTCAGTCAGTTCCATCCGAGATGGATCGGCCCCGACAAAGAGTGCTACTTCCCCCCAAATTTCGTTGATCCTTCACTGGGCTTGCATGTGCGCTCACTAGCAGGTCGTTTTTCGGATAGAGCGAAGGTCAAGATTCCTTTTTTCTACCTCGTCGAACGGCCGCGGGGCGTGTACCGCAACCCAGCCCACTTGGCAGTGGCGATTGGGGGCTGGATAGCGCTTTACCGGATGGTGGCGGCCGATGTCGAGGCAGCCTGTGTCGCTTGCCGTGCCCAATGTGGATAAGCGATTCAGGTGCTTACAGAATTCGCTTTAATGGTTTTGTCATTGCGCTGTTGGCTTCTATCGTTACGACGCCCGCGGGAATCTGGTCCAGTTCATCGACGCGCTGGGCAACACCACCCGCTTCGAGTACGACCGCAACGACGAGGCGGGCAATCTCACCGAGAAGACCGAAGCGGGCAACCGGCTCACCCGCTACGGCTACGCCCCCCTCACCCGGCGGATCTGGAAGGAACTGTACCGGGACAAGAGCGGACAAGCCCCGGCACAAGCCAGGCACACCCTCTACCTGTACCCCGACGGCAGCGTCAGCACCCAAACGGGCCCGCAGATCACCACTCAATACGGCCCGCGGCCGGGGGCCCCGTTCGGCACGGGGCTGCTCTTCGTGAAGACGAAGAACAGCAGCGGCGAGGACAGTGTCGCCTACTACCACCCCGACCACCTGGGCACGCCGCTGCAGGCGACGGACAAGGCCGGGCGCATCGTCTGGGCGGCGCGCTACGAAGCCTTCGGCCGGGCCACGCTAACCACCCCCGCGGCGACGGCGGAGGCGCCGGTCATCGTCTCCCGGCTGAGGTTGCCGGGGCAGTACGAGGATGAGGAGAGTGGGCTGTATTACAACTTCCGGCGGTACTATGATCCGGAGACCGGGCGGTATACGACCCGGGATCCGATTGGGTTGGAAGGTGGGGTGAATGGCTACGCCTATGTGGGCGGGAATCCGCTGGGCAGCGTGGATCCGAATGGGCTGAGCGCGCTCGGAGATGCAGGTGCATTTCTCGGCGGTTGGGGCGGGAGAGTTGGGGGAGCTGCTGCCGGCGAGGCAGTGTTTCCCGCTGGCGGTGGGGTGCCTGGCGCAATCATTGGTGGTCGCTTGGGCGCGTGGGGTGGTCGTGCCGCCGGCGAATGGCTGAATGACCTCATATTTTCAGCGCCGCCACTTTCGCCTGCAGATGAGGCACAAAAGGATAGAGACCATGATGCTTATCACAATACCTGTGATAAACCGGAGCCCCCCAATCTGACGCCCTGTGAGAAAGCCCGTTGGAGGTATCGACAAGCGATGAGTTGTCAAAGAAAGCGCTCTGAGTGGGAGGAGCGTTGGGGCCATCCTGGAAGCAAAGCGGCTCACGAGCGCGCCTTGGCGCACGTTAAGCAGCGTTTGAAGAATGCGGCAGAAGACATCGCTAAATTTTGTGTTTGTGGCCCGCAATGAAAAATCTCCACGAAATATTCAATCGTTGCGAAACGACGGGAGCATGGCATGGTGAGTCGATTACCTCCGTTCACCAGAGAAACTACATGCAGGACACGGTTTTGCATACTGTTTGCAGTTGGGGTGATGCCGAGTCTGTTGCAGCGCTAATTGCTGCTGGCGCTGACGTGAATGCTAGAGGCGACCAAGGAGGAACCCCTTTGTTTAATGCTGTCGTCGGGCGAAATGTCGAGGTCGTGAAGCTGCTGCTATCAGCAGGGTCCAATCCTGCCGAGAAGAACGACTATGGGCGACTCGTTGTCGACTATGCGCGGAACGTTTCAGCGCCAAGCGACATAGTGAGACTTCTTGAGTCTCCACCTAATGCGAGGCGAGCCAAGCGGTAGGCATGCTCGTTGCTCGAAGAATGGGCCTCTAGAAAAAATTTTTCTGACCCCAGGAGGCCGCCTTCGTCTTCGCTCCGCAACCCCGCGTCACGCCTCGACAAAACGCCTGTAACTATGACGGATGGGTGCCTGGGCGGAGCTACGTTCAATCTGACCCCATCGGGTTAGCGGATGGCATCAATACGTATGCATATGTCGAAGGGAACCCGATCAGCTTCACGGATCCCATGGGGTTGATGGGCGGCGGAGGTTACTCGGCAGCGCACAGTGGCAATAGCTGCACGCCAGGATAGGCGGGCATGCAGAACAAGTCTGTTGCGTATCTCGGTCCGGTCGAGGTGAACTACACGACAAAGGTGGGCGGTGCCAGTTCGCTATACCTGGGTCTTCGAGCGCCCGGCCTTGGAATCGGCAACTTCACCGAGGGCTATGCCACCGCCGGGAGCATGGCGGGCCCCACCATCAAGGCGTCAGGTGGTGCTAGGCTTGGCTTCTATGTGCAAGCTTCGGTGGCAGTCTCAATCGGCGATGGATCGACCGGTGGCGGTGGGTCAGCGAGCGGAGGTTTCGGTGGGCGAACTGACAGGTTCTATGGCATCGCGCCCCCATCGCCGGGTGCCGGCTGGACCTTCCCTGTCAACAGAACAGCGGTTCGGGTGGTAGGAGCTGCACATGTGCAGGGCGCTAACCGTCGCGATCGTGTTGTGCGTGATGCTTCTGATTCCTGCCGGCGCACTTGCTTGGTCAGCATTTCTTGCATCGGTCAAACTGCATCGTGCCGGAGCTGGAGTTCTTGTCGAAGGTCTTCGCGACGATGCGGGAATGACCGCCTTCGAGCGTGAGCACTTGCGGCGCGTGATCGCCAACGACTTTGCTGAGCAGCCGGACCTAACGTTACGCCAGCTGGCCTCGAAGGCGAGGATGTGGCTACTGGTGTCTGCGGGAATAGGCGTCGGCCTCGTTCTTCTGCTGCTGGCTCGAACCTCCGCTTACTGTGTCGGTTGAAGCACTCATCGCGGTCGTACTGTCCCCGTGACCACTTCCGTGGTCAGCTAGCGGACGTAAAGCCTTCCTGCAACGCAAAGACATTGCGGCCGGCTCGTCCGGCTGCCTACTGCCCACCGTGGCCCTTCGGGGCGCGTTGGAACGGTTCATAGACTCGGCGCCCTTGGGCGCTGACAACTTGGCCAGGCTGGACCTGGCCATCATCGAAGCCCCCCACCGAGGCGGCGATGCAGGGACTTCGAGGACCTGCAAAGCGGCGCGCCAGGGAAGATGCGTCCGCAAGGACCATCGACGCTGATCGCATCATGAAACGCTGCCGAATGGCGGCCCGCTCGGCCAAGCTGCCGAGCTGAACCCCATCAAGCCGGTGCTTTGCCGGCCTACCAGGTCGGCACACGTCCGCATGCGCTTGAACACCGGCACACCCCTGCGCCTGCACCGCTTCGCGGTCCAGGCCGAAGGCATCACCCTGCGCTCACGCGCAAGGCGCCACCCCATCGACGCCCCCTTCGTGGTCGCGCGAGCCCTCATGGCTCGCGTGCGCTGCGAGCCGTGCGCGCTCGATCTACCCGACCACGGCAGGCCGCCAAAGCGCGACCGACCGGCGCCGCCGAAGCAAGAGCGCCAAGGCCCCTGCACGCCTGTACCCCGCGCAGGCCATCGATCCCAAGACCGAAGGAAACCATGACTCACATCGACACCACCCCTGGCGCTACAGCAGCCCAGCCGCAGGCGCAGCGTAAGCACCCGGCAATCCCCTCTTGACCGGGCCTCAGGCTGAATCCGGTGCCCACCGATGCGGCAGCAACGCCCCGATCCGACTCTGCGGCTGAGTGGGCAACCTCACCGAGAAGACCGAAGCGGGCACCCGGCTTACCCGCTACGGCTACGACCCCCTCAACCGGCGGATCTGGAAGGAGCAGTACCGGGACAAGGCCGGCAGCCTGCTCAACCCGGCCAAGCGCACCCTCTACCTGTACGCCGACGAAGGGCTGATCGGCGAAGCCGAACAGGCCCTCAACCTGACCCCCGACGGCAGCGTCAGTGCCCAAACGGGCCCGCAGATCACCACCCAATACGGCCCGCGGCCGGGGGCCCCGTTCGGCACGGGCCTGCTCTTCGTGAAGACGAAGAACAGCAGCGGCGAGGACCGTGTCGCCTACTACCACCCCGACCACCTGGGCACGCCGCTGCAGGCGACGGACAAGGCCGGGCGCATCGTCTGGGCGGCGCGCTACGAAACCTTTGGCCGGGCCACGCTGACCACTCCCGCGGCGACGGCGGAGGCACCAGTCATCGTCTCCCGGCTGAGGTTGCCGGAGCAGTACGAGGATGAGGAGAGTGGGCTGCATTACAACTTCAGGCGGTACTATGATCCGGAGACGGGGCGGTACATCCAGAGCGACCCGATTGGCCTGCAAGGCGGCATCAATACCTACGCCTATGTTGAGGGGAATCCGGTTTCGAGCACGGACCCCGAAGGGCTGTACGCAAACATCGCAATTGGTGTTGGCATCCGGGGCATAGGCGGGCGGGCTTTGGCTGGTGCCATCGGTGTAGAGGCGCGCAAGTATGGCCCTGCAGGTATGGTGGCAGCCTGTGTTCTTGCAGGCGTCTGTATGTTCCAAGAGAAGACGCCAAATGAAGGTGAACCTGGGTCCTGTCATGTGACCCTGGTAGTGGGCAAGAACGCATCTACTGGCCCGATGGCGGGCCAGAGACGGATCTGGACTACGATCATGCCCACTCGGATGAACGAGGTAGGTGGCAGCCTCATTCGCACAACTGGGAGCGCGGACCCAATGGGGAGCGGAGGCGCGTGTTCGGTGGTCCCTTCTCACCTTGGCCTCAAGGCAGGCCTACTGGCCCAAGGAGCGGCCCGTGAACATTCAAGACTTCGAAGTCACAGCCATTCGAGTTGATAGGCCAGCTGCTCTGGCCACAATCGAATTACGGGCACCAGAAGGTGGCCGACACGCTTTGATCCTCTCAGGTGTCAAGGCCTTTAGGGTCGAAGACCTCGTTATGCAGAACGAGGTCGGGCAAGTACTGCGCAGTGGCGGCAGGGGACGAATTGACGACACGGAGATTGGGCGCTGGATCATCTGGGCTACCAGCCTCTCGGACGCCCGATCTTGGCTTTATGAAGAGAAGCGAACAGAGTGGGTGCAGTTGTGCCTCTCCGGTGCGCTTGAGCTGGTGGTGCTGCTTCCGTCCGTTGGTGCTCAGATTGCGGCGGTGTGTGAGCGGGTGACGCTTACCGACCTCTCCGCGCAAGGGTCTGCGCTCGTCTCGCGGCGGAATTGAAGCCACGGCTCATGCCTTGCTCTCGGGGCCTTGAAGTCACAAAGCTTGGGGGCAGATTTTGCGCCTTGCTTCCCGTCGCTCGACGGCCTCGCGCGTGGTGCTGTTGTTCAGGCATCGGCATTTTGATGCCTTGAAAGTGCTCGGCTACTTCCAACCTAGATCGCGCCACTGATTGTGTACGCATATGTCGGCGGGAATCCGTTGACCAGGACGGATCGCATGGGGTTGGCCACAGATGGGGCCCCGCTCAATTCGATGAACTGTCAGGCTCTCAATGATCTGTTGGCCTACGAAGACCAGAACGGCAAGACGGCAACACTGCTGAAGTTCAATACCCTCAATTTCTCAGATAGCATGGTCGCCCTCGACGCTGCGTTCCCGTCGATTGGTGGGCAGGTGAGCATCGATTGGATGATGCGGAGTGGCGGTGCCGGTACGGTGGCGGTTCCCGGTGCGAGTCATCTGCTTTACTGGGGAATGAAACTAACGTGGAACAGCATGAACATGACAAAGCCATGGAAGAACATTTCTGGCGAAGCCAACTCAAATGGCCCCGTCGCCTTCAACTACTGGCTATATGGTGACGTTTCGCTGCGGAAGATGTTTGCCCCGGCCATGGAGCAATGCAAGTGCAAGGGCCAGTAGTTAATCAGGCCCTGAATTTGGCGTTGGCGATCTTCGGCTCGGTGTGGTTCATGCCGGTCAGCTTCTTGGTCGGCACCCACGTCGGATTGGAGCTTGTCTGTGTTCAAGCCGGATGCTCACGCACCATGGACCACGGTGAGGCTCCTCACTCGAGTTTCACCGTGTTGATCGAACGGGGACAAGGAGAGCATCCTGACGCCGTCCCGCTAAGTGATATTCAAGACTTCTTTGCGAAGCATCCGAAAGCGACCCTGTTGATGTCCAACAAGGCCGGCGCGACTGCCGACCTCGCGTGGGAATACCACGCCGAATCGCAGTCACCTGGCCGGCAGTTCGTCCGCGTGGAGCATCTCGATAGCAGTCGAATGACATTCACCTACTCGGCGTCGGCTCAGACACTTCAGCCACTGAAATCGGAGGTTGCGAGTGTCGGTCAGATGATGCTGGGCACGCCTCTGGGAATGCTTTTGGCATGGATTGTTCGCGTGGCAACCATGCGAGTTCGGCGCCGAGCCGAAGCGCCGGGCTCGAGGGGCAGGCCTTAAACCCAACGCCCACGGGTTCCTGCGGCGGGCCTCAGGTTTGAAGTCCCAGCAAGCACTGCAAGAAATGGTAACCATTCAGCCCCCCGGTTGTGACACTCCCCCCGAGGCAGCCTGTCTTGTGATAAAACGCACATGACATGAAGCCGTCCTCTCCTTCAGACCCGCCGCCCAGTGAGCCACCGCTTCCCGCAACGGTCGAGGCGTGCCACGCGGTGATCGCGTCGCTGCTGGAGCGCTTGGCGCGACTCGAAGAGCAACTGAAGGTCAATTCCCGCAATTCATCCAAGCCCCCGTCCGGTGACGGTCCCGGAGCGCTCCCGCGCAAGACCCGAAAGAAGAGCGGACGAAGCCTCGGTGGCCAGGCGGGCCATAAGGGCAGCTTCCGGGCCATGCTGGCCCCGGACGAGGTGGACCGGCAAGTGCGCTGTGCGCCGCCCGAGGCCTGCCCCAACTGTGGTGCGGCAGTTGTGCCCGACGAGGGCAAGCCGATCCGGCACCAGGTGTTCGAGGTGCCTGCGCTTACCGCCGAGATCACCGAGTATGTGCGCGAGCGGGGCTGCTGCACGGGCTGCGGTCACCGGAACCACGGCGCCCTACCCACGGGTGTGCCGCGTGGGCAGCTGGGGCCGCGGGCGCTCGCCCTCGTGGGGACGCTGGCTGGGCAGTTCCACCTCTCGCAAGCCAAGGTCCGGGATCTGCTCGGGCAGGTGATGGGGGTTCGCTTCAGTCTTGGGGCGATCTCGCAAGCCCACGGCCATGTGGCGCAGGCCCTGGCCGCGCCAGTACGGGAACTGCACCTCGAGATTGCACGCGCGCCCGTGCGCCACGCGGACGAAACCTCGCACCAGAGCCACACGTCCCTGATGTGGCTGTGGGCCCAGGTCACGCCGTGGGGCGCGGGCTTCCGGGTCGATCCGTCGCGCGGAAAGCTTGCCGCTCAGGCACTTCTGGGCAAAGAGCCGCAAGGCATGATCGTCAGCGACCGCTATGCCGGCTATGCCTGGATCGATTCTTCCCAGCGCCAAGTCTGCTGGTCGCACCTGCTGCGTGACTTTGCACGGATCGGGCTGCGCCAAGGCCTGCCCGGACGGATCGGTCGGCGGCTCGAAGCCTACGGCTTCACGCTGTTCCGTTGGCGAGGCGCCGGTGCGCCGGCGGCACACTACGGCTGGCTGCAGAAGCGAATCCGTACCCAGTTACAGGCCGCCGCAGACCAGAGCTCGTGCTCGCGCACCGCCAAGACCTGCCGGAACCTGCTCGCCCTGTGGCCGGCGCTGTGGCACTTCCTGGACGACCCGGCCGTTGCGCCCACCAACAATGCCGCTGAACGGGCTCTGCGTGGATTCGTCATCCGGCGCAAGCTGTCCTACTTCACGCGTTCCGGACGAGGGCTACGCTTCATCGAGCACACCTTCTCGGCGGTGCAGACCTGTCGGCTGCAGGGACGCAACGTGTTCGACTACATGACCCAGGCCCTCAGCGCCTGGCTCGCCGGCACTTCGCCCCCTTCGCTGGTGCCGGAGGAGATCCGTGCGCAGCACGCAGCCGCCTGAAAGACCCCATACCCCTCAAGCAGTAGTAGGCGGGGGTGAATGCTTACAAGAAATGACCACCACGTTCATGGGAGGTGGCGCTGTCGTGAGAGCGACACCATGGGGCGCTGCAGGAACAGCCGCGAATGCTGATATGGTCGCCGCCAGTAACGCTGCAGCCAACGCACGCCTTAATTAGGACGCCGGTCCTGCCGCCAAGGGAGTGGGTGGAGGCATCGCATCAAGCTTGCCTGCCCATCTGCCGCTGCAGGCGAATGGCGTCCAATAAATTATCATGAATCGTCTACGCAACCAGGGTGCCCAACCGTAGAGATTGGTGGCGGAAAAGATCCAGTGGTTAAGGTTAAGCATAGGTATTAATGCTATGAAATCAATTCTAGATCAATTTTACGAACTGTCCTTGGTTTCAGTGATTGAGGATAAAGATAGCTTCTTTTGTCGAGTCATTCCTATGGCTATTGGCGAAAGGCATAGAATCCTTGAAAACCAAGAACATGAACCAATAAGAATTTGTTTTAACGCTGTTTCTGGATATTTGGTTGTTCCGGAAGTTATTCAGGCTGGTTTTGATCTGAAAACAGTTGATGATTCTGTGATTTCAGAAGTAATGTCGAGTATTCTGATTAATCATCTTGGGTTTGATGCTTTTTTCCTTGCGAACCGTCATATTGTGCTGCGCACGGCACACCAAATTGTCAATGTATTTATCGATCTAGATGACTCTATCCGGTTGGACTCGGTTATTCAGGTTTTCTGATTCTGAATTTCTCAAAATTAGCCGATACCAATAACCGCCTATTCAAAAAGACCGAAGCCGCCGGCCTGCCGGAAGAGCGGGTGACCGAGTACGTGGTCAACAGCCTCGGGCAGACCACGCAACCATACAGTTATAAGGAAGTCGCCGACCCAGCAGCCATGCTTGATATGTTCAAGAAGGCAAATCCAGAGCAGCAGGGGCAGATGTTCCAAGACTATCTACGGCACAAGTTGTCTGGGACAATCCTGCCAATTACGCCCAGATTGCGGACTTTGTGAAGAACAACTGCGGGTGCAACAAATGAGAAAATCATTACGACTACTTCTGCTGACTGCTTTTCTCATTCCAGTTCTGCTGCTGTCGGCTTGCATCAAACAACGGGGGTTAAGCACTGTTGGCGTCGGCGAGGTTGGGCCAATCTTCTGTTTCTCATCGGGTGCTAAGTGCGATGAGAAAGGGGATGAGGTGCACTCGATCTACGTTGATGAAGTTGACAGAAAAGGGAATTCCGTGGGAATGGTGTGGCTGTTACACGGCGCCTCAGATATTCAGGCCGACTACATCATAAAGAGGGTCGAATATGGGAAGGTTCCCCATGGCTGGAAAGAGAAGGAACCTTCCCAGCCGATCAAAAGCAACACCTATTACAGCGTGAACGGCGAATTCTTCTTCATGCGCGACGGCAAGGAGCAGTACCACGTCGAGACGCGAAAGGAGTTTTTCGACAAGGTGCAGCGGGCGATGGCTCACATGGACTGAAAGCCCCTTTTGCGCTCTGGCCACTGGCAGGGATGCTTGGGCGAATGCTCCGCGACGAGGATTTCCGCCCCTCGGACAGGTGCCTGGAGACGGCAAATTGGATCTTTCAGGACCGACTAGGTATTTCTATCGTCCGATAAGGTTGCGATGATGCAAAAAGCTAAATTCTTTTATAAAGATATCATCTCGATAGAGTGGGTAGACAAAGAGACGTTACGCTACTCTGAAGAGGGAGGAAGGTCTGCGTTGGTGTGGGTTGATTTTGAGCCTGGTTTTTTTAAGAGAGGTCGAATTATTAGGATGTCCTCTATTAAAAATTGGGATGAAAGGCCTGGATTCGCCTCCAGACTCATCGACGCAAATGACAGAGCAAAGATTGTTGACGCCATTATTGCTTATTACGAGTATCAAAACGTTCCATGCCGAATGGAATACAAGTGCTCAAAGTGAAGTTCGCCCCGGATCGTCCGCCGAACCCGTTCGATAACCCCCTCCTGGCTTGTGCGCTTCACGTCGTAGTTGCCGGAGTAGCCTATGTCTCGGCGTACTACGCACTTGTTGGGGGTACATTTGTGCCTGCGGCCTGCGGTGTCGCAGTAGTTTTGGCGATGGAGGCTGCGTGGCTCTACTTCCGGATGCGCCGTTCTCGCTAGTTGGTCCTAACATATTCAACTTCACGCCGCAGCCAGGCGCTGACGCCGTCCACGACCACCGCCATTGCCAGCATCGCAAGGATCACCGTGCTGGCCTCCGCCTCGTGGAACAGGGACAGGCTGAAGTACAGCAGCGCGCCGAGCCCGCCGGCGCCGACGAAACCGAGGATCGCCGCCATGCGGATGTTCATCTCCCAGCGGTACAGCGCGTAGGCCAGCCACTGGGCGGCAACCAGCGGAAAGGTGCCGTACAGGAAGGCCGCCAGCGACGGCGCGCCGCTACCGGCGAGCGCCTCCGCCGGTGCCGGCGGGGTGTTCTCCAGCGCCTCGGCGAACAGGCGGCCGAGCACGCCGGTGGTATGCAGCGCCAGCGCCAGCGTGCCGGCAAAAGGCCCAAGGCCGGCGGCCAGCACCATCAGCGTGGCCCACACCAGCTCCGGCACCGAGCGCAGCAGGTTGAGGACGAAACGCGCCGCCGCCCGCCCGGCCACGCCGTGGCGCCCGGCCGCCGGCAGCGCCAGCACGGCGCCGGCAACGGCTGCCAGCACGGTGCTGACCAGCGAGATCGCCAGCGTCTCCAGCGCCGCCCAACCCACCTTGGCGAGAAAATCCGGCCCCAGTTCGGGCGGGAAGAAACGCCCGACGAAATCGGCGATCTCCCCCGCCGCCGTGCCGGTGAACAGCGCGCCCAGCGGCATGTCGAGATAGGCGAAGCTGCCGGCCACTGCCGCGACGACCAGCACCACCACCAGCAGGCCGCCGAAGGACACGCCGGCCCTCATGCCAGCCTCCGCCGCAGCAGTTCCGAAAGACCATCGGCCACCACCACCAGCACCAGGAAGGTCGCCAGGATGCTGGCCGCCTCGCCGCCGTTGAGCATCTTCATCGACTGGTCCATCAGCTGGCCGAGCCCGCCGGCGCCGACGAAACCCATCACCACCGACGCACGCACCGCGCATTCCCAGCGATAGACGGTGTAGGACACCAGCTCGCTCGCCGCATTCGGCAGCAGGCCATAACACAGGGCCGCCAGGCGGCCGCTGCCGGCCTCCAGCAGCGCGCGGGCCGGGCGGACATCGGTGGATTCGAGGATCTCGCCATACACCTTGCCGAGCATGCCGCCGTAGGTGATGCCCAGCGCCAGCACGCCGGCCGCCGCACCGAGGCCGAAGACACGCACGAACAGCAGCGCCCACACCAGCTCCGGCACGCCGCGCAGCACCGCCAGCAGCGCCCGCGCCGCGCTGCGCAGCGACTGGCCGATCCAGCCGCGCCGGCCCGGCCCGAGGCGGGCGATGGACAGGCTGCGGGTCAGCACCAGGCCCAGGGGCACCGCCAGCAGGATCGACAGCGCGATGCCGGCGGTGGCCATCGCCAGCGTCTCGACGGTGGCTTTGCCGAGCAGGGACAAAAAGTCCGGCGCAGTCTCGGGCGGCAGGAAGCCGGCCAGGAAATTGCCCATCGCCGTCAGGTTGCCGGCCTCGAACAGGGCCGCCGGGTGAAAATCGGTGAGGCGCAGCAGCGGCCACAGCAGCACCAGCACCACGAGGGTCCAGCCCAGCCGCGGCAGCGCCGCCGGGTCGCGTACCGCGGTGCTCATGCGCAGCGCAGCGGCGGCAGCTCGCTGGTGGTTTCGGCCGGCTCCGGGGCGCGCAGGCCACCGGCCAGCGGCAGCCCGCCCTCGGCGGCGTACAGCTCGCGCAGCAGGGCATCGCTGACCTGCGCTGCCGGCAGATCGAACAGGATCGCCCCGTCCTTCACGCCGACCACCCGCGGGAAATGGCGCAGCGCCAGGTCCACCGCGTGCAGGCTGGCCACCAACGTCACGCTGCGGCGGGTCGCCTCTTCGTTGAGCAGGGAGATGGTGAGTTCCGACAGGGCCGGGTCCATCGCCGACACCGGCTCGTCGGCCAGCAGCAGCTCCGGCTGCTGGTACAGCACGCGGGCCAGCGCGACCCGCTGCAGTTGCCCGCCGGACAGGCGGTCACAGCGCTCATACAAGCGCTCGGCGAGATCCAGCCGGGCCAGCGCGGCGCGGGCGCCGTCCGGATCGACCGGCAGCACCAGCGAGGCGAGGGATTTCCACAGCGGCCACTGGCCGAGGCGGCCGGCCAGCACGGCAGTCACCACCCGCTGGCGCGGCGGGATCGGCGGCGACTGGTGCACCAGACCGATGCGCGCGCGCAGGCGGCGCAGCGCGGCCGGCGCACAGGCCCACGGCTCGCCATCGAGCAATTTCACCCGCCCCTCGCCGGGGCGCAGGGACGCCGCCAGTACCCTGAGCAGCGTCGTTTTGCCGGCGCCGGACGCGCCGATCAGCGCCACCCGTTCACCCGGCGCGATGCGCAGGTCGATGCCACGCAGTGCACGGAAACCGTTGGCGTGGGTCAGCCCAACGCCTTCGAGGGAAAAACCCATGGTGATCCTCATGGCCACCGGCAGGCTGGGGCGGGCAACAGGAGCGGCTTCACCCGCCCCACGGCCCGCCTTGGCCCGGCCGGCTTGCAGCCTTACTTCAGCAGGCCGGCCGCGTGGGCGGCCGCTTCGATGCCCTTGTAGTTCTCCGCCTTGGTGGGGATGAACTTGCTGGCGCGCTGCAGGGCCATGATTTCCTTGTGGGCCGGGTTGGCCGGGTCGAGCTTCAGGAAGGCCTGGGCGATCTTGGCCTGGATCTTCGGGTCCAGGTCGCCGCGCACCGTCCAGTTGTAGTCGAAATAGGTCGGCGTGGTGGCGAAGACATGCACCTTGGCGGTATCCACCTTCTTCTGCTCGACCAGCTTGTCCCACACCGAGGCGTTCAGCACGCCGGCGTCAACCTTGCCGGCCTGCACGAAGGCCACGGTGGCGTCATGGGCGCCCGAGAAGGCCACGTTCTTGAAGTCCTTGTCCGGGTTGAGGCCTTCCTGGCTCAGGAAGTAGCGCGGCATCAGGTGGCCGGAGGTGGACGATGGCGCGCCGAAGGCGAAGGTCTTGCCCTTCAGGTCGGCGAAGCTCTTGATGTTGTCGTTGGCGGTGATGAATTTCGACGTGAACTTCGAATCCTCGACCCGTTGCACCAGCGGCACGGCCGTGCCATTGGTGCGGATCTTGGCCTGCACGAAGGTGAAGCCGCCCAGCCAGGCCAGGTCGAGCTTGCGGGTGGCCAAGCCTTCGACGACGGCGGCGTAGTCGGTGACCGGCACGAAGCTGACCTTCATCCCGGTTTCCTGCTCCAGGTAGGCGCCGAGGGGCGCGAACTTGCGCTGCAGCTCGGTGGGCGCCTCGTCGGGAATCGCCGACACGCGCAGCACTTCTTCGGCATGGGACACGGCCGGTAGGCCGGCGACGGCGGACAGGGCGGAAACGGCACAGGCGCGCAGCAGCGCGCGCCGGGACAACGGCACGGAAGGCATGGACGGCTCCTCAAAGAGGCACCCGTTCGGGCACCAGCCGCCGGGACGGGGGAGGACGGCCCCGGCTTGATTGGCAGGATGGCAGCACGCGATCCCGCGGAAAAACCCTAAGCGGTGCACAGACCGCGAGGCGGACTATAACGACGGAGAGGAGATCAGTGAAGGGGCCGGACAGCACGCGGAGAGCCAGGACTGGTGCGGATTCCCGGACGTCATCGGACGTGCTGCGGCGCAGATGGACATTTTGTCCAGCGGGTGGACAGAATGTCCCGGGATAGCGCGGAGTGGACTTTCAAGTCCTTGATTCCTATCGGCCCCAAGCCTGGTGCAGGGATTGCAGTGCGTACGGACACCGTGTTTCCACAACAACCGGAGGAGGAAGAGTCACCATGCAACTCTCACGGCGCCAGTTCTTCAAGGTGGCCGCCGGGGGCTTGACCGGCTCGAGTCTGGTCGCGATGGGCTTCTCGCCCACCGCGGCCCTCGCCGAAGTCCGCACTTTCAAGCTTTCGCGCACCACCGAAACGCGCAACACCTGTCCGTACTGCTCGGTCGGGTGCGGCATCATCATGTACAGCCTGGGCGACGGGGCCAAGAACGTCCACGCCGAGATCATCCACATCGAGGGCGACCCGGATCATCCGGTCAACCGCGGCACCCTGTGCCCGAAGGGCGCCGGCCTGCTCGACTTCGTGCACAGCAAGAACCGCCTGAAGTACCCGGAAGTGCGCGAACCGGGCAGCAAGGAATGGAAACGCATCAGCTGGGACGAGGCCTACGGGCGCATCGCCAAGCTGATCAAGGAAGACCGCGACGCCAACTTCATCGCCAAGAACGCCGACGGCGTGACGGTGAACCGCTGGCTTACCACCGGCTTCCTCGCCGCCTCCGCCTCCAGCAACGAATCCGGCTACATCACCCACAAGGTGGTGCGCAGCCTGGGAATGCTCGCATTCGATAACCAAGCGCGTGTCTGACACGGCCCGACGGTGGCAAGTCTTGCCCCGACGTATGGCCGCGGCGCCATGACCAATCACTGGACCGACATCAAGAATGCGGACGTGATTCTGATCATGGGCGGAAACGCCGCCGAAGCCCACCCCTGCGGCTTCAAATGGGTGACCGAAGCAAAGGCCAGGAACAAGGCCCGCCTGGTCGTCGTGGACCCGCGCTTCACGCGGTCCGCCGCGCTGGCCGACCTGTACGCGCCGATCCGCACCGGCACCGACATCGCCTTCCTCGGCGGGGTGATCAACTACCTGATCACCAACGACAAGGTGCACATGGACTACATCAAGTCCTACACCGACATGAGCTTCCTCGTGAAGGAGGAATTCGCCTTCGCGGAAGGCTTCTTCTCCGGCTACGACGCCGACAAGCGCAAGTACGACAAGGCCAGCTGGGAATACCAGATGGGCGCGGACGGCTACGTCAGGACCGATCCGAGCCTGCAGGACCCGCACTGCGTGTGGAACCTGATGAAGGCCCACTTCAGCCGCTACACGCCCGACGTGGTCGAGCAGATCTGCGGCACGCCGAAGGCCAAGTTCCTGCAGGTGGCCGAGCTGCTCGCGTCCACCCACACGCCGGACCGGGTGATGACCATCCTCTACGCCCTCGGCTGGACCCAGCACAGCGTTGGCTCGCAGATCATCCGTACCGCGGCGATGATGCAGCTGCTGCTCGGCAACATCGGCCGGGCCGGCGGCGGCGTTAACGCCCTGCGCGGCCACTCCAACATCCAGGGTCTCACCGACCTGGGCCTGCTGTCCAACCTGCTGCCCGGCTACATGACGCTGCCCGGCGAGAAGGAAACCGACTACGACCAGTACATCGCCAAGCGCGCGCCCAAGCCGATGCGCCCGGGGCAGATGTCCTACTGGCAGAACTACGGCAAGTTCCACGTCAGCCTGATGAAGGCCTGGTACGGCGCCGCCGCCACCAAGGACAACAACTGGGCCTTCGACTACCTGCCCAAGCTGGACAAGACCTACGACGTGCTGCAGGTCTTCGAGCTGATGCACCAGGGCAAGATGAACGGCTACGTGGCGCAGGGCTTCAACCCGCTCAACTCCTTCCCCAACAAGGCGAAGGTCGGGGCGGCGCTGTCCAAGCTGAAGTTCCTGGTGATCATCGACCCGCTGGCCACCGAAACCTCGGAGTTCTGGCAGAACTACGGCGAATTCAACGACGTGGACCCGGCCAAGATCCAGACCACGGTGTTCCGCCTGCCGTCCACCTGCTTCGCCGAGGAAGACGGGGCGATCATCAACTCCGGCCGCTGGCTGCAATGGCACTGGAAGGGCGCCGAGCCCCCCGGCGAAGCCAAGGGCGACCCGGAGATCATGGCCGGCATCTTCCTGCGCCTGCGGGAGATGTACAAGAAGGACGGCGGCGCCTTCCCGGACCCGATCCTCAACCTCACCTGGCCCTACAAGGTGCCCCACGAGCCCTCGTCCGAGGAACTGGCCAAGGAGTACAACGGCAAGACCTTCGCCGACCAGCTCGACCCGAAGGACCCGACCAAGGTCATCAGGAAGGCCGGCGAGCTGCTCGACTCCTTCGCCCAGCTGAAGGACGACGGTTCCACCGCGTCGGGCTGCTGGATCTTCACCGGCGCGTGGACCGAGAAGGGCAACATGATGGCCCGGCGCGACAACGCCGATCCGTACCAGAACGGCCAGACCCTCGGCTGGGCCTTCGCCTGGCCGGCCAACCGGCGCATCCTCTACAACCGCGCCGCCGCCGATCCGTCCGGCAAGCCCTGGGACCCGAAGCGCAAGCAGGTCTGGTGGGATGGCACCCAGGGCAAGTGGGTGGGTTCCGACGTGCCCGACTTCAAGGTGGACTCCGCCCCCGAGGACGGCATGAGCCCCTTCATCATGAACCCCGAAGGCGTGGCCCGCTTCTTCGCCCGCGGCATGATGAACGAAGGTCCGTTCCCCGAGCACTACGAGCCCTTCGAGACGCCGATCGGCCTCAATCCGATGCATCCGAACAACCCCAAGGCCACGTCCAACCCGGCCGCACGGGTGTTCAAGGGCGACATGGAAGCCTTCGGCAAGGCCAAGGAGTTCCCGTACGCAGCCACTACCTACCGGCTCACCGAGCACTTCCACTACTGGACCAAGCACGTCGAGTCCAACGCCATCATCCAGCCCGAGCAGTTCGTCGAGATCGGCGAGGCACTGGCCGCGGAGAAGGGCATCAAGGCCGGCGACAGGGTCAAGGTCAGCTCCAACCGCGGCTACATCAAGGCGGTGGCGGTGGTGACCAAGCGCATCCAGCCCCTCAAGGTCGACGGAAAGACTGTCCACCACGTCGGGATTCCGCTCCACTGGGGTTTCAAGGGGGTGGCCAAGAACGGCTTCGTCACCAACACCCTGACGCCTTTCGTGGGAGACGGAAACACCCAGACGCCGGAGTTCAAGTCCTTCCTGGTCAACGTCGAGAAAGCCTGAGGAACGCACCATGGCACTGCAATCACTGGATATCGCCAAGCGCTCGGCCACGACCACCGAGCCCCCCCACGCGCGCAAGACCATCGAGGTCGCCAAGCTCATCGACGTCTCCAAGTGCATCGGCTGCAAGGCCTGCCAGGTGGCGTGCATGCAGTGGAACGACCTGCGCGACGAAGTCGGCAGCTGCGGCGGCACCTACGCCAACCCGACGGACATGACCGACCAATCCTGGACGGTCATGCGCTACGCCGAGGTCGAATCGGAAGAACGCGGCCTCGAGTGGCTGATCCGCAAGGACGGCTGCATGCACTGCGAGGACCCGGGCTGCCTGAAGGCCTGCCCGGCGCCGGGCGCCATCATCAAGTACGCCAACGGGATCGTGGATTTCCACCAGGAAAACTGCATCGGCTGCGGCTACTGCGTGACCGGCTGCCCGTTCAACGTGCCGCGCATCTCCAAGAAGGACAGCAAGGCCTACAAATGCACGCTGTGCTCCGACCGCGTCGCGGTCGGGCTCGAGCCGGCCTGCGTTAAGGTCTGTCCGACCGGCAGCATCAGCTTCGGCTCCAAGGAAGACATGAAGGAGCTGGCCGAGGAGCGCGTCGCCGAGCTGCAGGAACGGGGCTTCAAGAACGCCGGCCTGTACGACCCGGCCGGCGTGGGCGGCACGCACGTCATGTACGTGCTCAACCACGCCGACAAGCCGAGCCTGTACAGCGGCCTGCCGAACGACCCGACGATCGCACCCACCGTTTCCCTATGGAAAGGCTTCACCAAGCCCCTGGCCATGGCCGGCATTGCCGCCGCGGCGCTGGGCGGCCTGTTCCACTACGTGATGAAGGGTCCGAACGAAGTGTCGAAGGAAGTCGAGGCTGAAGTCGAGAAGGAACTGGAGGCTGAAAAATGATCCGCGATCCGTCCGACCTGCAACGCTACAACGCGTCCGAAAGGGCCAACCACTGGGTCGTGGGCATCTGCTTCATCCTGCTCGCACTGTCCGGCCTGGCCCTCTTCCACCCGGCGCTGTTCCCGCTGACCATGTTGTTCGGCGGCGGGGTGTGGACGCGCATCCTGCACCCCTTCGTGGGCGTCGTGATGATGCTGTTCTTTGTGGTGATGTTCTTCCGCTTCAAGCATCTCAACCAGATGACCCAGACCGACTGGGAATGGGTCAAACGGGCCAAGGAGATGGTGGACGGCGACGACCACAACATGCCGGAAATGGGCAAGTACAACGGGGGCCAGAAGCTGCTGTTCTGGTTCCTCGGGGCCGCCATGCTGGTGCTCTTCACCTCGGGCATCGTCATCTGGCGGGCGTACTTCTCGGCCTACTTCCCGATCGGCGTGATCCGCACCGGCGCATTGCTGCACGCCGCCTTCGCGGCGCTGATGATCATCGCGATCATCGTGCACGTGTATGCGGCGATCTGGGTACGCGGCACCATCCGGGCCATGCTGTACGGCACCGTGACCCGCGCCTGGGCCAAGCAGCACCACCGCGCCTGGTACCGCCAGGTGACCGGCAAGTAGCCCCCACCTGCAGGGGCGGTCCCCGCGGCCCCTGCAGCCAAATTTCCCTGTTCGACGGGGCCTGGTCCCTGCCCCGTACTTTTTTGGTACCGCCATGCAGAAACTGCTTTCCCCCGAGGAAATCGCCACCCAGGCCGGCAGCGAAGACAGCACCAACCGCCTGCCCGCCCCGCGCCTTTTCGCCGAGCGTGCCGCCCGCCTGCGCACCCTGGCCGATGGCCACGCGATGGCCGACTTCCTGCGCTTCGCCGCCCACCTCGCCGACGCCCAGCAGAGCCGGCTCGACAAGCTCGGCGCGGCCCCCCGCCCCGATTCCGCCCACCTGGAACGCTGCCGCCAGCACGGCATGCCGCCCCTCGACGCCCACGGCGCCGAATTGCCCGCCGACTGGCAAGACGTGCTGCTGGCCCTCGCCGCCGATGTCGCCGCCCACGCGCCTGCCGGCCTGCAGAATGCCATCGCCGAACTGGCGGACTTCCCCGCCGAGCGCCTCGACGCCCTCGCCCGCGCCATCCTGCGCTGCGAAGAAACCCTCTCCAACCCGCTCGAACTGGCGCTGGCGCCGCTGATCGGCGCCGCGCTGCAGGTGCAGTGGACCGCCCGCGCGCAGGCCCTGCAGGCCGGCGACATCCCGGCCGGTTTCGAGGACAGCCTGTGCCCCGCCTGCGGCTCCCACCCGGTGGCCTCCATCGTGCGCATCGGCGACGCCGGCCACGGCGTGCGCTACGCCGCCTGCAGCCTGTGCGCCTGCGAATGGCACGTGACGCGCATCAAGTGCGTGCCCTGCCACAACACCCGCGGCATCGCCTACCAGGGCCTCGAAAACGCGCAGGGCGATCCGCACCCCGCCGTGAAGGCGGAGACTTGCCCCGAGTGTCATTCCAGCCTGAAGATCGTGTCGATGGAGAAGGATCCGTTCGCCGACGCCTTCGCCGACGACCTGGCCACCCTCGCCCTCGACATGCTGGTGGACGAGACCGGTTTCCATCGGGCCGGCCGCAACCTGTTCCTGTTCACCCCCTAGGAGACTCCCCACGATGGCGTCCATGGTCCATGGCACCACGTCCGACGACAGCACCGCCTACCGCGCCCTGCCCAGTCTAGACCGGCTGCTCACCGCCGCCCCCGGCCTCGTCGCCGCGCACGGGCGCACCGAAACCACCCAGGCCCTGCGTGACACGCTGGCCGACGCCCGGCGCCGCATCGGCGCCGGCGAGGCCGCCCCGGATAGCGTCGGCCTGCTGGAAAACGCGAGCGCGCGCCTGGCGGCGCGCGCTTGTCCACAACTGAAACAGGTGTTCAACCTGACCGGCACCGTCCTGCACACCAACCTGGGGCGGGCCGTGCTGCCCGACGAAGCCATCGCCGCAATGGTGGACGCCGCGCGCTCCCCCTGTGCCCTCGAATACGACGTGACCAGCGGCGGTCGCGGCGACCGCGACGACGTCGTCAATGAGCTGCTACAGGAGCTCACCGGCGCCGAAGCCGCCACCGTGGTGAACAACAACGCCGCCGCGGTCTTCCTGCTCCTCAACACCCTCGCCCAGCGCAAGGAAGTCATCGTTTCCCGTGGCGAACTGGTGGAGATCGGCGGCGCCTTCCGCGTACCGGACATCATGAAGCGGGCCGGCGCCAGACTGGTCGAAGTGGGCTGCACCAACCGCACCCACCCACGGGATTTCGAGGAAGCCATCAGCCCGCGCACCGGCCTGCTGATGAAGATCCACACCAGCAACTACGCGGTCGAAGGCTTCACCGCCAGCGTGACCCAGGCCGACATGGCGCGCATCGCCCACACCCATGGCCTGCCCTTCGTCGAAGACCTGGGCAGCGGCACGCTGACCGACCTGGAACGCTGGAACCTGCCCCACGAACCGACGCCCCGCGAAGCCATTGCCAACGACGCCGACCTGGTGACGTTCTCCGGCGACAAGCTGCTCGGCGGCCCCCAGGCCGGCATCCTGGTCGGCCGCCAGGACCTGATCGGCAAGATCAAGAAGAACCCCCTCAAGCGCGCGCTGCGCGTCGGCAAGATCACCCTCGCCGGCCTGGAAGCCGTGCTGCGCCTGTACCGCGACCCGGACACGCTGGCCGAAAAGCTGACCACCCTGCGCCTGCTGACCCGCCCGCGCGACGCCATGCTGGCCCAGGCCGAGCGCCTGAAACCCACCATCGCCCAGGCCCTGGCCGGCTGGCCACTGACGGTGAGCATCGAACCCATGCTGTCGCAGATCGGCTCCGGCAGCCTGCCGGTGGACCGCCTGCCGTCGGCCGGCCTGGTGTTCCGCCCGCAGGGCCGCAAGAGTGGCGTGCTCAACCGCCTTGAAGCCGCGCTACGCGGGCTGCCTCTGCCAGTCATCGGGCGCATCGCCGACAACGCTCTGCACCTGGATCTGCGCTGCCTGCCGGAACGGGACGAAGCCACCTTCCTCGCCCAGTTCAACCAGGGGCTCAAACCATGCTGATCGGCACCGCCGGCCACATCGACCACGGCAAGACGACGCTGGTCCGCGCCCTTACCGGCGTGGACACCGACCGCCTGCCGGAGGAAAAGCGCCGCGGCATCACCATCGAGCTGGGCTATGCCTACCTGCCCGTCGCGACAGACGCCGACGGACCGGAACAGGTGATCGGCTTTGTGGATGTACCCGGCCATGAGAAATTCGTGCCGACCATGCTGGCCGGCGCCAGCGGCGTGGATTTCGCCCTGCTGGTGGTCGCCGCTGACGACGGCTCGATGCCGCAGACCCGCGAGCACCTGCAGATCCTCCAGCTGCTCGGTTTGACACACGGCGCAGTGGCGCTCACCAAGGCCGACCGGGCCAGCCCGGAACGCCTCGCCGAGGTCAGCGCCGAGATCCGCGCCCTGCTCGCCCCGACGGCCCTCACCAACGCGCCGATCTTCCCGGTATCGGCGATCAACGGCGACGGCATCGCCGAACTGCGCGAGCACCTGTTGGACGCCGCGCAGCGCCTGCCGCAACGCGCCGCAGACGGGGAATTCCGCCTGGCCGTGGACCGGGTGTTCACGCTGGCCGGTGCCGGCACCATCGTCGCCGGCACCGTGCACGCCGGCCAGGTGCAGATCGGCGATACCGTGCACCTCGCCCTGTCCGGCAAGAGCGCCCGCGTGCGCAGCCTGCATGTGCAGAACCGCAAGGCCGACAGCGGCCACGCCGGACAGCGCTGCGCGCTGAACCTGGCCGGGCTGGCAGTGGACGAGATCAAGCGCGGCGACTGGCTGGTCGGCCGCGCCGACACCCTGCCCGCCCAGCGCCTCGACCTGGATCTCCAGCTGTCCACCGACGCCCCACGCGCACTGGCCCACGGTGCCGTCGTGCAGATCCACCACGGTACGCGCCACGTGCTGGGGCGGGTCGCGCTGCTCGACGCCGCCCTCGAAAAATCTGGCCTGCCGCCCGGCGAACACTGCCTCGCCCAGGTCGTCGCCGACACGCCGCTGCACGCCTGTCGCGGCGACCTGCTGGTGCTGCGCGACGGCCACGGCCAGCACACCCTCGGCGGCGGACGCATCCTCGATCCCTTCGGCCCGCCGCGCCAGCGTCGCGCGCCCGCGCGGCTGGCGGCACTGGCAGCGCAGGCCATCGCCGATCCGACCCAGCGCCTGTGCGCGGTACTCGACCATGCCCCGCTGGGCATCGACCTGCACCAGCTCGGCGCCGCCGAAAACCGCCGCCCCAAGCAGTTGCTGGCCCTGCTGCCGGCTGGCAGCGCCCATTACACCGACAAGGCCGATTGGCTGATCGGCAGCGCATCGCTGAACATCCTGGCGGCGCGTACCACGTCCCGCCTGGCCAACTACCACGCACACAACAGCGACGAGTTGGGTGTCGAACGGGACCGCCTGCGGCGCATGCTCGCCCCCCAAGTGCCCGCCGCCGCCTTCTCCGACTGGCTGGAAAGCTGGCTCGCCGCCGGCCGCCTGGCGCGCAACGGCAGCGCCTGGCACCTGCCCGACCACCGGGTCGAACTGGACGCCCACGACCGCCAGCGGGCCGACAGACTGCTGCCGTGGCTGCTCGACAAACCCTTCGACCCACCCTGGGTGCGCGACATCGCCGCGCGGCTCGGCGAACCGGAAAACCACACCCGCGAATTGCTCAAACGCCTTGCCGCCCGTGGCGAAGCCTGCCAGGTGGTGCGCGACCTGTTCTACGCCCCGGCAGCGATCCGCAACCTGGGCCGCATCGCCAGCGAACTGACCGACGCGCAGAGCGCCATCCGCGCCGCCGACTTCCGCGACCGCAGTGGCGTCGGACGCAAGCGGGCGATCCAGATCCTCGAGTACTTCGACCGCGTCGGCTTCACCCGCAAGATCGGCAGCGGCCATGAAGAACATCACCGAATACGCGGCGATCTTCCGATAAATTAGATTTAAAATACGGTAAAATTCAAATATGGAAGGGACGCGTCCCCCGGTGGGGCGACTGGTCTTCAAAACCAGGAGGGGCCGTCAACCGGTTCCTGGTGGGTTCGACTCCCATTCCCTTCCGCCACCATTCTTCACGTCAAGCCACCACCATGCCCCAGCTGCGCGGCTGCAATTTTCCCGACGAGCTGCTGTACCACGCGGACAGCCACCTGTGGTTCCAGCCCACCGGCCCCGGGCGTTTCCGGGTCGGCGTGACGCAGTTCGGCATCGCGCTGTCCGGCGAGATCCTGTTGTTCACACCCAAGCCACTGGGCGCCGAACTGAATGCGGGGCGCGGTTTCGGCCTGCTGGAAGCCGGCAAGACGGTGTTTCCGGTCAAGACGCCCTTCGACGCCCGCCTGCTGGACGCCAACCCGGCCCTCGACCCGTCCGCCCGCGCGATGAACCGGCAGCCCTTTGAGGCCTGGCTGGTGGAGCTGCAAGCCCTCGCCCCACTGCCACCCGGCCTGCTGCTGGCGTGGGATGACGCCCGGCCGGAGATCGAGAAGATCATGGACCGCTACGCCTTCCGCGATCTGGCGGATTTTTCCGCCCCGCTGTTCCACGAGGACAACCGTGACTTCTGAGACCGCCCGCCCGGCGGAAAAACTGGCGATCCTGGTGTGGGCAGCCGATCCGGGGCGGCCGGAGCTGTGCGCGACGCCCTTCTATTTCGCCGCCGCCGCCGCGGCAATGGACGTGGAGGTGGAGATGTATTTCACCGCCCGTTCGGTGGAGTTGCTGCAGGTCGGCGTCGCCGAAAAGCTTGAAGCCGCCGCCGGCAGCGGCAAGTCAGTCGCCGATTTCCGCCGCGAAGCGCTCACTTTCGGCGTGAAGATCTATGCCTGCCCGACCGCCCTCGCCAGCCACGGCGTCGACGCCAGCACGCTGATCCCCGCCGTCACGGGCCAGGCGGGCGCCGCCGCCTTCATCGGCCGCAGCCTGGACCCGGCCTGGCGGACCCTCAGCTTCTGACTGCGGCCCGACGGCTGGCCAGCCAGCCGAACAGGGACAGCAACGTCAATCCGCCGCCGATCAGCAGGATGCCGGCGATTTCGGTAGCGCGGAATTCCTCTCCGAGGGTCAAGCGCGACGACAGGATCGCTACCACCGGCGTCCCCAGCACCGACAGGCTGGCCTCCCAGGCCGGCACCCGGTCGAGGATCCAGATCCACAGCCACCAGCACAGGGCCACGCTGGCCACCGACAGGAAGGCCAGGATCGCCACGTAGTGCAGCGACCAGTCCGTCGCCGGCCCCGGCACCACCGCGGCCAACAGCACCAGCGGCAACGCGCCGACGATCATCTGCCAGGTGGTCAGCACCAGCAGATCCACCGGCTGGCGGCTGCGCAGGCGCTTGACGAGGATGGTGCCGATGGCCCAGCACAGTGCCGCGCTGAGGCCCAGCAGCTTGCTGAACAGGCTGGCGTGCATGTTCCACGGCTCGATGATCAGCAGCAGGCCGGCCAACGTGCACGCAGCCGCCAGCCACTGCTTGCCGCGCACCCGCTCACCGAGGATCGGCCAGGCCATCAGCAGGGTCCAGATCGGCATCGTGAAGATCAGCACCGCGGTCTTGCCCGGGCCGCCCTCCACTAGCGCCCAGGTCTGGAACACCACGAAGCCGCTGACCTGCACCAAACCGATGGCGCTGGTCGCCAGCGGCGCCACCAGGCGCAGCGAGCGCCCGCTCAAACGCACCGCCAGCATCAGGGCCAGCGCACCGCCGACGGTGCGTTGCGCCGCCAGCGCGAAGGGCGACGCGAAAACCAGCCCCTGCTTGAGCAGGACCCAGGTATAGCCCCAGGTGGACGACAGGATGATGAGCGCCAGCGCGGGCAACCAGCGCGGCGTTGAAGCGGACGATACGGACATGCGTGGAACCGTCGCGAGAGACGGCGGGAAACGGAAGAAAGGCAGACCGGCCAGCGGGAGCGAAGTTCGCGCCCGCTGGCAACTGCGCGGATCTCAGGATCTCATTCGGCGGATTCCGCCTTCTTGCGCGGGCGCCGGGCGCGCGGCGCCGGTTTGCGGGTCTCGTCGGCAGGCGGCGGGACAATTGCGGAGTCCGCTTCGACGACAGCGGCCTTCGCCGGCCGGGCCGTCTTGCGCTTCGCCCGTGCAGGGCGGACGGGCTCGGGCTGGGAAACCGCCTCGACGAGCGGAGCCGGCACCACGACTGCCTCCGGCGCGGCGGCGGACGGCTCAAGATCGACGACTACAGCGCCGGCTTCTCCCTTGGCAGGCCGGCGCCCTTTGTTGAGCTTGGCCGACGCCTTCTTTCCTTCTTCAGCAACGACGACGGGCGGCAGGTTTTCCGGCGCCACGACGCTTGCCACCGGTTCGACGGCCGGCTTGCTGCGCCGCGCCCGCGGGCTCTTGCGCTTGCCTTCCGCCGGCCCTTCGGCCCCCGCCAGCATGGCCGGAACTTCGGCAGTCACCACCACCACGGTTTCATTCGCCACGGACATTGGCGCCCCGGCCCGGCGATAGACGTAGGTACCGGATTTCTCGTCGCGCCCGATCTCCAGCAAGCCACGGGACTGGGCCTCGTCCAGCAGGTTACCGAAGGCCTTGAAACCGAAGCGGGTTTCGCTGAAATCCGGCTTGCGACGCTTGATCGCATCCTTCAGCACCGAGGCCCAGATCTTGCCGGTGTCGCCACGCTCGGCGAGCAGCGCGTCGAAGGTCTCAACGGCCATGTCCACAGCGCGGCTGCGCCGCGCCTCGATCTCCTCCCGGCGGCGCTTTTCCTCCTCGGGACTGCGGCGCACCGGCGGCTGGGCTTCCTTCGGTTCACGCTTGGCCACTGCCTGGCGGGTTTCCCGCACCAGGTCGTCGTAGAAGATGAACTCGTCGCAGTTGGCGATCAGCAGGTCCGACGTGGACTGCTTCACGCCGACGCCGATCACCTGCTTGGCGTTCTCGCGCAGCTTGGAGACCAGCGGCGAGAAGTCGGAATCGCCGCTGATGATGACGAAAGTATTGACGTGGCTCTTGGTGTAGCAAAGGTCGAGGGCATCCACCACCAGGCGGATGTCGGCGGAATTCTTGCCCGACTGGCGCACGTGCGGAATCTCGATGAGTTCGAAATTGGCCTCGTGCATGCCAGCCTTGAAGCCCTTGTAGCGCTCCCAGTCGCAATAAGCCTTCTTGACGACGATGCTGCCCTTCAGCAGCAGGCGCTCGAGGACCAGCTTGATGTCGAATTTCTCGTACTTCGCATCGCGCACGCCAAGGGCGACGTTCTCGAAGTCGCAGAACAGGGCCATGCTGACGTTGTCGGGAGAAGCGGCCATGGGAAAATTCCTGAGTTAGGCGGACGTGCGCGCAGAGTACGCGCAAATCGACGCCCGGTCAGCGTCCCTGATCGGACTCCGCCGGCGGCGCGACCTTCACGACCTCCTCCAGCGTTGTGATACCGGCCGCCACCTTGAGAGCACCGGACAGGCGCAACGGCTTCATGCCCTCGCGTATCGCCAGGTCGCGGATGCGCGCCAGGTCAATGTCGCCGGTGACCGCCTTGCGGATCTCCGGCGACATCCGCAGGATCTCGTAGAGGCCGATGCGCCCCATGTAGCCGGTCATGCGGCATTCGATGCAACCCACCGCCCGATGGATACGGGCCGGCCGCGACGCCTTCCACGGTGTCACGAGGTGATCCCAGATCGCCTCCTCCTCCGGCGTCATCGGCTGGGATTCCTTGCAATGGGGGCACAGCACGCGGACCAGGCGCTGGGCCATGATGCCGAGTAGGGTCGCATTGAGCAGATAGGCCGGCGCGCCCAGATCGAGCAGACGGGTCACCGCCGACGGCGCATCGTTGGTGTGCAGCGTGGACAGCACCAGGTGCCCGGTGAGGGCGGCCTGGATCGCCATTTCGGCGGTTTCCAGGTCACGGATCTCACCGACCATGATGATGTCCGGATCCTGCCGCATCAGCGCCCGCACACCCTCGGCGAACCCCAGGTCGATGGCCTGGTGGACCTGCATCTGGTTGAAGCTGGGCTCCACCATCTCGATCGGATCCTCGATCGTGCAAACGTTCACCTCCGGCGTGGCGAGCTGCTTGAGGGTCGAATAGAGCGTCGTGGTCTTGCCCGAACCGGTCGGGCCGGTGACCAGGATGATGCCGTGGGGCTGGCTCGAAATGGATTGCCAGCGGGACTGGTCGGCGTCCGAAAAACCCAGTTCGGCCATGTTGCGCACCAGCACGTCGGGATCGAAGATCCGCATCACCAGCTTTTCGCCGAAGGCGGTGGGCAACGTGGACAGGCGCAGCTCGACTTCCTTGCCGCTGGTCACCCGGGTTTTCACGCGGCCGTCCTGGGGCCGGCGCTTCTCCACCACGTCCATGCGGCCGAGGATCTTGATGCGGCTGGTCACGGCGGCCAGCACGCTCATCGGCATCTGGTACACCTGGTGCAGCACCCCGTCGATGCGGAAACGCACCAAGCCCATGTCGCGCCGGGGCTCGATGTGGATGTCGCTGGCCCGTTGCTCGAAGGCGTACTGCCACAGCCAGTCCACGATATTGACGATGTGGCGGTCGTTGGCATCGTATTGACGATTGACCTGCCCCAGCTCCACCAGCTGCTCGAAGGACGATCCGCCACCATGCCCACTGCTCTGGGCGGCCTTCTTGACCGAGCGGGCCAGGTTGTAGAACTCGACGAGATAGCGCGCCACGTCAGCCGGGTTGGCGATGACGCGGCGGATCTCCTTCTTCAGGATGCCGGCGACTTCCTTCTCCCATTCCCGCAGGAAAGGCTGGGTCGTCGCCACCACCACTTCATGCAGCCCCACCTCCAGCGGCAGCACACCGAAACGGGTTGCGTAGGCCGAGGACATCACCGCGGTTACGGCCGCGAAATCGATCTTCAGCGGATCGATGCGCATGTAATCGAGTCCGACCCGACTGGCCAGCCATTCGCTCAGCACTTCCAGGCTCAAGACCTGATGAGGAGCCGCTCTTGCGACCCATTTCTGGCCAGCCACGACCACCAGGGGATGCATCTCAGCGGCCTTCTTCGCCTGGGCAATGCGTAGCGCATCGGCATCGGCCGAATCGACGAGTTGATCGCCGACCAGCATGTCGAGCACTTCGGCAAGGGTCAGTCTGTGTTCGGAGACGGCGGCCGCAGCAGCTGAATATTGGGACATGGGCTACGTGGCATGGGCAGGACGACCGCTGAAAGCAGCACCTGACCACCGGAAATCGGATGCGACCCAAGCATAAAGGCATATCCCCGCCACAGCCAGAAATTTGCACGCTTTTACGCCCCGGCCCGGCAGCGTTTACCAGCCCCGGTAGCCGCGATCGTAACCCCGCTCATAACCCGGACCGTAGCCGCGGTAGGGCCCCGGCCCATCATAGTGATGGTAGCGGCCGTAGCCCGGACCAGCCGGAACAACAACGCAGCCCCCCAGCAGAGCGGCGAGAAGAATGCTGCAGACAAGACCCTTTTTCATGGCAGTGCTCCAGGAATCGGTTGATGTCTCTCCTTAACGCATGAGGTGCTCGTTTGGTTGGTGGCAAACAGTCTCCAAATGTTGCCGCCCCTATTGATGACATTGGTATTAGTCTGCACAATAACAATGTCATTAACAAGGAGACCTACATGAAGCACATTCTGTCCTTCCTCGGCCTGTCCCTCGCCGGAATCCACCTTGCACTGGCTGCCGTCAATATCAACACTGCCAGCCAGGGTGAGCTCGACGGCGTGAAGGGTATCGGCCCTTCCAAAGCCCAGGCGATCATCGACTACCGAACCAAGAACGGCCCCTTCAAGAGCCTCGACGATCTGAAAAACGTAAAGGGCTTCGGCGACAAGAGCATCGCCAAACTGAAGGGCGAATTGAGTATCAGCGGTGGAGATAGCGCCAAAAAGTGAGCTTTTGACGCCAGAAGGCATGACGAACACGACAAA
The DNA here is from genome assembly GCF_056724105.1 of Zoogloea sp. GDB6. NCBI lineage: Bacteria > Pseudomonadati > Pseudomonadota > Betaproteobacteria > Rhodocyclales > Zoogloeaceae > Zoogloea > Zoogloea sp. GDB6. The sequence continues at coordinate 5,375,058 of NZ_CM161497.1, forward strand.
TGGCGGTAGTGTTGATCACCACCTCCATTTTCCGGATCCCCTGGAGCCCGCCATGCCTTCTGCATTCATCTCCCGCCTCGCCATCGTATCGATGGCACTTCTGCTGGCCGCCTGCGGCGTCTCCGACACGAGTACGGCCGCCATCACTGCCGCCCAACTCAAGGCCCGCGAAGCCGAACAGGCCCGGGCGGCGAAAGCGCAGATCGAACAACAACTGGAAGCCGCCAACCAGCAAGCCGAGGAACGGCGTAAGCAGATCGATGCCGCAACCCGCTAGTAAGCCGCTGAAATAAAAAGAATTTGCCGGAAATCAGCTTCATTCTTCTGGGCGCCGCCATACTGGCCGTATGGTGGCCTGCCCGCACGCCCATCGCCCCTTGGGCCGTTTTTTTCACTCTTGCACTGGGTTTCGCCCTGGTTGGCGGAACCGTGACCCCGGTCGCACTGCCGAGCCTGGCACTCCTGCTGTTGGCCAGCCACGCCTCCGTCCGCTACCTGCCGAAGGCCGGCCCTTGGGCGGCCGGTGTCCTTGCATTAATCCTGGCGCTGCACGTCTGGCCGGGATTTCACCCGATGACCATCGTCGACAAGGCCGTACTGAGCCCCGGTGCACGCGCCTTCACCCTCCGTGCCGGTTTCGACAAGGCGGCCGCCGGGCTCATACTCTTGGCATTTTTCGGCAAACGCATCAAATCAGGACTTGAACTCCGTCGAATTGGCGTCTTAATGCTGACATTTTCGGCCTTCGGCGCAATTTCGACGCTAGGACTCGCATGGCTGACGGAATTCGTCCGCCCGGATCCCAAATGGCCAGCCTTCGCGGACAGTTTCCTGGCGATCAACCTGTTGTTCACCTGCGTCGCCGAAGAGTGCTTCTTTCGTGGGCTGATCCAGGAAAAACTGCACCAGTACTTCAGCCAGCAGGGAAAACTCGTCCCGGTGATCCTGTCGGCCCTATTGTTCGGCGCCGCCCATCTGCCTGGTGGAGTGCAATACGCAATGCTCGCCGTTGTCGCCGGCCTCTCCTACGCCTGTGCGTATGCGCACACAAGACGCATAGAAGCGGCAATTTTCGTGCACTTTGTCGTCAATTCGACGCATTTTATAGGTTTCAGCTACCCAGGCCTGGGCAGCTGAAACCGCGTCACCGCCGGAGCACCGCCTCAAGTGCCTCCAGGCACAGTGCGATATTGGCAGGGCGGCTGGAATGCCCCATCAGGCCGATACGCCACACCTTGCCGGCCAGAACCCCCAGCCCGGCCCCGATTTCCAGCCCGAATTCGGTGAGCAGGCGATTGCGCGCAGCTGCTTCATCCACGCCTTCCGGAACCCAGACCGTGTTGAGCTGCGGCAAACGCGCTTCTTCGCGGACAACAAAGCGCAAGCCGAGCGCCGCCAGCCCTGCACGCAGGCGCAAATGGTTGTCCAGATGGCGTTGCCAGACGTTTTCCAGCCCTTCTTCGGCCACCAGTACCAGAGATTCGTGCAGGCCATAGAGTGGATTGACTGGTGCGGTGTGGTGATACGTCCGTTTCGCGCCGCTCCAGTAGCCCAGCACGAGGCTCAAATCCTGGAACCAGCTCTGGCAGGAGGTCTTGCGGTTGCGAATCCGCTCTACCGCCGCGGCGGAAAAACTGACCGGAGAAAGGCCTGGAGCGCTCGACAGACACTTTTGGCTGCCCGAATAGGCCGCATCGATGCCCCATTCGTCGAGCAGCACCGGCACGCCGGCGAGGGACGTCACGCAGTCCATGATCGTCAGTGCCCCGAAACGGCGGGCAATCGCCGCCAGCGTGGCTGCATCGGACAGCGCGCCAGTCGAGGTCTCCGCATGGACGAAGGCCAGCAGTGCCGCATCGGGGTTGGCACGGAAAGCCTCCTCGACCTTGTCCGGATCCACCGCTTCGCCCCATGGATCCTCGACGATCACCGGTACGCCGCCGATCCGACGCACGTTTTCAGCCATACGCTGGCCAAAAACGCCGTTGATGCACACGATGACCTTATCGCCAGGCGCAACCAAATTGACGAAACAGCTCTCCATCCCGACCGAACCCGGTGCCGACAAGGGAAAAGTCAGCTCATTTTCGGTCTGAAAGACGTACCGCAGTAGGCTCTTCAGCTCGTCCATCATGCCGACGAAGGCCGGATCGAGGTGGCCGATGGTAGGCCGGGCCAGCGCGGCGAGCACCCGCGGCGGCACATCCGACGGTCCGGGCCCCATCAACGTGCGGACCGGTGCTTGGAAAGAACGGATTTCGGGACTTGCGACCTTCATGGTTTCTCCTGAAGACAGTCTGAAATACCGCGGGCAGGCCTGCTACTGAGGCCGCCCGTTGGCAGCAATCGTGCGGATGATGCGCACCGTATCCACGTCGGACTCCCGGTACGCGGATTTGACGAATTCGGACACCTGTACCACTTCACCCTCAGCTGCATTCTCCGACAATGTCGTTTCGTACGTGAAACGGAGAAAAATTCTCGTTGAATCAGGGACTTCAAGTCGGATGGTGAGCGTTCCGCCAGCATGCTCGGCGGTCGCCCTCGATTCGAAGCACATCCACTCCTGCGCACGATAGGTGACCGTGTCGCGGATACTGGCCTGCCCGAAGTGGAGGATCCGTTCCACCTGGCCCTCGCTGCGCGACAGGATCTCGCAACGATCCAGCCCCGGCAGGAAAATCCCCGGCTCCTCGATCCGGTACATCAGGCCGGTCCACACCTGCTCGACGCTCAGCAACTCGATGAGTGGATTGAGGGGATTGTTGATCTCGATGAGATGTTCGAAGTGCAAGGAAAAGCTCCTAAGTTCGCCGCGCAGTTTAGCGTCGATTGAAACCGGTCGTCAGCCAGATGCCGGCCAGGATCATCACGATTCCGAGCAGATGGTACAGCTGTGGGACTTCACTGAGAAAAATGGCCGCTAGGATCGTGCTGAAAACCGGCATCAGATGGATGAAAAGTCCGCCTTTGGCCGCCCCAACCTCAGCGACGGCACGGTTGTAGAACACATAACCGAGAAAAGCCGGAAAGATTCCCGTGTAGGCAATGCCGGCAAATGCCGCCGGCACCAGGTGCAGAACCGCTCCCGTGGCCAGTTCATGCCACGCAAAAGGCAGCAGGAGCACCAGGCCGATCGCCGTCAGCGCCGCCAGCAGGGCCATCGGATGCACACCCTGGGGCCGCCAGCGTAGCCCCAGGGTGTACAAAGCCCAGGACAACACCGCTGCCAACATCCAGACATCCCCGACATTGAGGCTCAATCCGGCCAGGATTGCCGGATCGCCGTGGCTGACGATGGTCAGCACGCCACAGAAGGAGACTCCGACACCAAAAAGCTCGAGCCCTTTCGCCCGATGGCCGAGAAACCAGGAGATCGCGATGATCGCGATCGGGATGAAGGAATTCAGCAGTGCCGCATTGGTGGCCGTTGTGTGGGCAAGGGCAATGTAGGCCAGCGTGTTGTAGGCACCGACCCCCAGTATGCCCAGCAGCAGCAGCATCATCCATTGCCGAAGATTCAACCCCTTCAACGTCCGCCGATGCGGCCAGGCGAAGGGCAGGGTCAGCAGGAAAGCCAGAATCCAGCGTCCGACAGCCAAGGAAAATGGAGGGACCAGTTCTCTCATTCCCCGCCCAACCACCATGTTGCCTGACCAGAACAGGACGGTAAGCGTCAGCAGGAGATAGGGATGGCCGAGAAAACGTCGGCTGCGATGATCGGACACGAAAACGGTTTCTGGATGCGTTGACGCGGATTATCAGCGAGAACCGTCCACTCGGACATGGTGATTCCTGTCCAGCCAAACCCGGTTTGGCTGGATGTGGCTCCTCCAGTTCAGCGTGGTGTTTTGTTCTTAGTTTTTCTTTATATATATAAGACTCTGTTTACGGTACACCGCCGTTTTCTGTGGATAACAGAATAAAACCTTTATGATTCAAAATGTTGAATCCTGTAAAAGGTTCTGGAAAACGGCAGGAACAGCACGGGGACAGATTGGGGAGGAAAATTCCGTTTCCCGTGGATCCGTGGCTTGTCCACATTTTCTGCGCCTGTTTACAGTCAGTTTGTACACAGGAAGCCGCTTTCAGAGGGTTTCCGTAAGCGGATATTTGCGGGAAAAGTAGCTGTAGGCCTTGTTCAAGTGGCGTTTGCGCAGGAAGTCGAATTGTTTTTCGGCGATGGACAACTGGTCCCGGAACATCTGGTGCACCAGATAAAGTCCCTGAGGCGTCTTCAACAATTCCTTGGCAAGTCCATGAGACTGATCATCGGAGAGTCCGGTTGCGTCACGTACGACTTGTACGGTTTCCCAGTCTACTTCGATGAAGTCCAGCAAGTCGGTGATCGAAAGCATCGAGATTCCTTTGCGGTCGCCGTGGCTTGTTTGGCACGGGCTCAGGTTGGTAGAGATTGTTGACTGTTTTTCTTTATATATAAGTACTGTTTACGTTTACGCTGCGAGCATTTTTGTGGATAACACAAAAAAACATTTTTTTATCAACAGTTTGACGCGTTGATAAGGATGTCGGAAAGCGACTGCATAGTGTGTGGGAGGATTGTTGAGGAAATTTTGCCTCGCCGCAGAAAGACGCTTTGTGCACAATCTGTCCGCCCGTCCACCCCCGATTTGTCCCCAGTTTTGTCGAAACGTTCGCCCTCTTCCACTCCCGCTGCACCCACCGAGGGCATCTGGGATGTGTTTTGTCCGGTTGTAGATAATTTCGGCGATATCGGCGTGTGCTGGCGCTTGTCCCGGCAACTGGTAGCCGAGTACCCGATTGCCGTGCGCCTGTGGGTGGATGACCTGAAGGTGGCCCGCCGACTGATTCCCCAACTTGATGTGCTCGCCGCCAGCCAACAGGTCGATGGTGTGGAAATTCGTCACTGGAGTGCTCCGCTGCCGGACATCGAACCTGGTGCGGTGGTGATTTCGGCTTTTGCAGGCAATCTTCCCGACGCCTTCCTGCAGGCGATGGCCCGTCGCACTCCGAAACCGGTATGGATAAACCTCGAGTACCTCAGCGCCGAGGATTGGGTCGGCGACTGCCATGGCCTGCCGTCACCGCATCCGCAACTTCCCCTCACGCAGTTCTTCTTCTTTCCCGGCCTGGGGGGAAATTCGGGGGGCTTCATCCGCGAGGCTGATTATTCGGCGCGCCGGACGGCTTTTGTGCCGGCTGTTTTCCTGGCTGCGCTTGATCTGCCGGAACGTCGCCAAAATGAACTTCGGGTCTCCTTGTTTTCATATGAAAACAAGGGCTTGAGAGAGATCATAAAGGCCTGGTCGGCAGGGGATTCGCCCATCACCTGTCTGGTACCGGAAGGGCGGATCCTGCCCGAACTGGCGGCGGAATTCGGGGTGAGTGGCCTGCGTGCGGGCGATCAGTTGCTGTGCGGCCAGCTCGTCGTGCGGATCCTACCCTTCGTCGAGCAGCGGAAATATGACGAATTGCTGTGGGCGTGCGATCTCAATTTCGTGCGTGGCGAGGATTCCTTCGTGCGCGCCCAGTGGGCCGAGATCCCTTTCGTATGGCAGATCTACGTGCAGAAAGAGGATGCGCACCTGGAAAAGTTGCGGGCTTTCCTGGCCCGCTACCAGGAAGGACTCGATCCGGAGCTTGCCGGTGCTTTGTCCGATTTCTGGCTGGCCTGGAACCGGGGGGAAGGCGTGGCGGCGGCCTGGCCCGCGTTTCGGGCGGCGTTACCCGCTCTCAAGACCCACGCTAAGGCATGGTCAGCGCATCTGCAGGAGGGTGGGGATCTCGCCGCGCGGCTGGTGCAATTCTGTAAACTTAAGTTAGAATAATAAGTTACCGTTTATCCGTGGCACGTGCCGCGCAATTTGCAAGCAGGAAATAGCATGAAAACCGCAATGGAACTCCGCTCCGGCAACGTGATCATGGTGGGCAGCGACGCCCTCGTGGTGCAGAAGGCCGAGTACAACAAGTCCGGCCGTAACGCTGCCGTTGTCAAGATGAAGCTCAAGAACCTGCTCACCGGTGCGCCGTCCGAGTCGGTTTACAAGGCGGACGACAAGTTCGAAGTCGTCGTTCTCGATCGCAAGGAAGTTACCTACTCCTACTTTGCCGACCCGATGTACGTTTTCATGGACGCCGAGTACGAACAGTACGAAGTCGAAGCCGAAAACATGACCGATGCGCTGAAGTACCTGATCGACGGCATGCCCTGTGAAGTCGTGTTCTTCAACGGCAAGGCCATCTCCGTGGAACTGCCGACCAGCGTCGTGCGCGAAGTGGAATACACCGAGCCCGCCGTCAAGGGCGATACCTCCGGCAAGGTTCTGAAGCCCGCCCGTATCGCTCCCAGCGGTTTCGAGCTGTCTGTGCCCGCTTTCGTGGAAATCGGCGACAAGATCGAAATCGACACCCGTACCGACGAATACCGCAACCGCGTCAAGTAAGTCGCGGCTGGTCCGGTCCGGTGAAAGGCCACCGTCAGGTGGCCTTTCGTTTTTTTCCGAACAAGCGCCATGGCCCTCAAATCCACCATTTTTCGCGCCACATTGAATGTCTCCGACCTGGATCGGGGCCATTTCGGCGAACATGTGCTGACCCTCGCCCGTCATCCGTCCGAGACCGATGAGCGGATGATGGTGCGTGTGCTGGCTTTTGCACTGCATGCGGACGAACGGCTCGAATTCGGGCGCGGGATTTCCACCGACGACGAGCCAGCCCTGTGGCGAAAGGACGATACGGGGCGCATTCTCGACTGGATCGAGGTCGGTCTGCCGGACGAACGCCTGTTGCGTCGCGCGGCTGGACGGGCCGACCAGGTCACGGTGCTGGCCTACGGTGGTCGTACGGTGGATATCTGGTGGCAGAAGGACGCGGCAACGCTGTCCAAGCTGGCGAATCTGAAGGTGCTGGCGCTGGCCCAGGAAGAATCGAAGGCGCTTGCCGCGCTGGCGTCGCGCAGCATGGAATTGAGCTGCACGGTCCAGGACGGGCAGCTGTGGTTCTCGGCCGGGGATACCACCTTGACGCTCAATCCGCGCTGTATCTACCCGGCGGCATAGGGACGAAGCGTCGTAGCGAGGATGACAAAAGCCTGCCGGAATGCGAATAATGCGCGTACCGGCCTTCAGCCTCGGGGGTCGGACAGATAAATCCCGACAGGAGAGTCCGCATGTCTTCCCCACTGCTTTTCCCGTCCGAGCAGGTCGCCGGTCGCCGCCAGTTCCTGGGTACATCCCTTGGTTTGCTGGCCGCGGCTTCCCTGGGCAGTCTGGCCCGCCCGGTCCAGGCCGCCAGCCCCATCGTGCTGCCTGCGCTGCCCTACGCGGAAAATGCCCTCAATCCGGTCATCAGCGCCAATACGATCGGCTTCCACTACGGCAAGCACCACAAAGCCTATGTGGATAACCTCAACAAGCTGATCGCCGGTTCCGATCTGGCCGATCTGCCCCTCGAAAAGATCATCGCTGCAGTGGCTGGGAAGGCCGACAAGACGGCCATCTTCAACAACGCCGCGCAAACCTGGAACCATACTTTCTACTGGCACAGCCTGCGTCCGAACGGCGGCGGTGAACCGCCCGCAGTGCTGAAACAGCGGATCGAAGCCTCGTTTGGCAGCGTGGACGCGCTGAAGAAGGAGCTCGCCACAGCGGCAACCGGCCAGTTCGGCAGTGGTTGGGCCTGGCTGGTGGCCGACGGCGACAAACTGAAGGTGGTCAAGACCGGCAACGCCGATGTGCCGCTGACAGCCGGATGGAAGCCATTGCTGACCATCGACGTGTGGGAGCACGCGTACTATCTGGATTACCAGAACCGCCGCGCCGACTACGTGAATGCGGTGCTGGACAAGCTGATCAACTGGGAATTCGCGCTCAAGAACCTGGGCTGATTCCGTCGAGAACCCCTGCTGCAGGTGTTTCTGGTGCCGCCGCAGGGGCGTTGTCGTTCCGCTTCAGTCGAGCTGAGTGGCGTCCGGCCCTGCGTGCAGGCGCCGTTGGTGGGTATCAGCGGCGATTTCGGTACGGATCTGCTCCAGAAGCCGGGTTTGATCGTCCCGGTAGAACAGGTTGTAGGCTTCGAACGGGATCATGCGTCCGTCCGGCTGCACCATGTGTACGCAGGACTTCTTCAGCGCTCGCAGGTCCAGGTTGGCGGCATCCATGAACTGCACGATCAGCACGCGGAAGACGTTCTCGTAGCCCAGTTGGGGCGCATCGATCTTCGGCAGGCAGCACAGCAGGTCGGATAGGCAGCGGGCGCCCGATTCCGGCGAGTGATTGGTGGAAAAGAGGCGGAACAGTTGCGCCTTGATGGCTGGATCGCGCTCGAACACGATGGTGTTGGCAGGGCCGGCCAGCAGGGCTTCCGGACCGAGGAAGCGGGTCAGCGGATGGATTTCTCCACCCAGCTTGAGGGCGTAGCCCATGGCCAGGGTGTCCGGGTTGCAGGGAACCGGCACGATGTCGTCCAGGCTGAACAGGCTGGATTGTTCGGCGATGCGGCGGCGGATCTCGCTGAGGGTCAGACGGTGTGTGCCGGCGCTGAAGCCTTCGTTGCGGCCGGCATCTTGGATCGGCTGCAGCGTGACCCCGCGCACACTGGGGCGGGTCAGCGCGTAGCGGATCACATCGCCGATCTCATCGTCGTTGACGCCCTTTTTCAGCGTCATTACCAGGGTTGTGGATAAGTTGTGGCGGTCGAGGGCGTCCAGAGCCTGCTCACGGATGCGCCGCAGGTCAGCGCCGCGCAAGTCCTGCAGCGCGTCGGCGCGTAGGGAGTCGAACTGCAGGTAGATCTCGATTCCCGGCCTGTATCCGGCCAGGCGGGCGGCAAATTCCGGCTCCTGGGCCAGGCGGATGCCGTTGGTGTTCACCATCAGGTGGCGGATCGGCCGGGCTTTGGCGGCGTCGAGGATGGCGAAGAAATCAGGGTGTAGTGTCGGTTCGCCGCCCGACAGTTGCACCACGTCCGGTTCGCCTTCGTTGCGGACCACGGCGTCCAGCATAGCTTCAATGACGGCCAGCGGGCGGTGGCTCAGGCGCTCGGGGCCTGAACCGGCGTAGCACACCGGGCAGCGCAGGTTGCAGTGATCGGTTACTTCCAGAACCGTCAGGCAGGAGTGCTGCATGTGATCGGGGCACAGGCCGCAATCGTAGGGGCAGCCGAATTCCATGCGCGTCGAGAAATTCTCGGGCATTTCCGGCGCCTTCACGTAAACCTCGCGTCCAAGCCGGTAATAGTCTGCGTCGTCGGCGATCAGCACGCGTTCCGTGCCGTGGGCCGGGCACCATTTCTCAAGGAAGACCCGTTCATCCTTGATCAGGATCTTGGCTTCGACGCGGCGCAGGCACTGGGAACACACCGACGTGGTGGTGTCATGGAACAGGTAGGGACGGTTCTTGCGCGACATGGAGGCGACGCCACTGGCGGAGAGTGAGGGGAAGATAGATGGCAAGCGCCACCGCACAGATCCACTGGATGCCGGATAGTCCACCCGGCCATGGGAAGGGGATAGGCTTGAGCGCGTCGATTCCCAGCCGCCACGCCAGATAGGCGGATAGCATCAGCTTGAAGCGCAGTCCGCTGGAGGCTGCTAAAAGCGGGGTAGCCTTGTGCAAAAGCAGCGCGAGCATGCCGGCAAAGGCGATTTCGTAGAGCTGGGTCGGGTGGCGTGGAATGCCGTCGCCAAAGTTGATCGCCCACGGCAGGGAGGTCGGTATGCCGTAGGTGCCGTCGTTGAGGCCGGTGAGGAAGCAGCCGATCCGGCCGATTGCCAGCCCGAGCAGGATCGGCATCACATAGGCATCGCCGGTGGAGGTCCGGATTCCAACCAGTTTCTTGGCGATTTCGGTACCAAGCAGGCCACCCAGTAAGCCGCCGACCATCGACTGTCCGGCAAGGAGCAGGCGCCAGCCGTTAGCTTCACGCAGTAAATGGGGCATTTCCGCCCAGAAAACCAGCTTGTTGCCGATCGCGGCGCCGAGGAGGCAGCTGCATAACACTAGGAAGCGGTGCCCATGCAGCGCGCTATTCGAAGCTGCTTTCTGCCGGCCGCGGAAGAACAGCTGGCTGCCAGCGGCCAGGCCCAGGGCTTCGAAGACCGCGTGGACCGCGTGAGCAGTCGCTGGGTCGCTGATCATGGGGAGGGATCAGTTGGGGGCATATTGTCGCTGCCTCCCGGGTCATCCGTGCCGAGGAGGGATTTCCCTATCAGCCAGGCCGGCCAGCCGAAGAGCAGGATGGACACCAGGCCGATGCCGGCCATCGCCGGCTCACTGGTGCCGAGGACGACACATACACCGCCGGCGAAGACGGAGAGCAGCAGAATGATCAGGACCACGATCTTGATCAGTGTGATGACAATCTTCACCGGACACTCATCCTCTCATTTCCAGTCGCCGCGGAGTTCCGCCACGACGGTTTGCAGACTGGAGACATTCGCAGCAATCGCCGGAAGCGGCGCACCCGCGATCAGCTCGATGCGACTGAACAGACCTCGCCGCAGCGGGCGTGGCAGTGCCGTTCCGTCTTTACGGGAAAACATGCTACCCCACAGACCGCGCAGTGCCAGTGGAACGACGGGAACCGGATTGGTTTCGAGGATACGGGTGACACCAGGGCGGAAAGGGGAGAGCTCACCATCGCCGGTGATCTTGCCTTCAGGGAACAGGCATACCAGCTCGCCGTTGGTCAGCGCTCGGGATACTTCGGTGTAGGCTGCTTCCAGCATGGCAGGGTCTTCCTTCACCGGTGCAATGGGGATGGCGCGGCCATGTCTGAACACGAAGGACAGCAGCGGCCAGCGGAAGATGCGGTGATCCATTACGAAACGGATCGGGCGGCGGCAGGCGGCCGCGATGATCAATGCGTCCACGTAGCTGACGTGATTGCAGATGATCAGCGCAGGGCCTTCCTCGGGAATCCGTTCGATACCGTCGGTGCGCAGGCGATACACAGTGTGTACCAGCAGCCAGACGACAAAGCGCAGCAGAAATTCGGGTACCAGCTTGTAAATGTAGATCGCCACCGCGGCATTCATCAGCGCGGCCACGCCGAACAGGGTCGGGATGGACAGGCCTGCGCTGAGCAGGCTGCCGGCGCCCAGTGCGCCAGCCACCATGAACAGGGCGTTGACAATGTTGTTGGCGGCGATGACCCGCGCCCGCTGCGCGGGTGCGGAGCGGGTCTGCATCATCGCGTAGAGGGGCACGATGAAGAAGCCGCCGAAGACGCCAAGCATCGTCAGGGCCAGCAGTACGTGGAGTGTTCCTGGCTGGCTCAGTACATCGCTGATTGGCAGCGGAGCGCCGCTGGGCATGACTGCAGGGGACGCCCAGGCCAGGTCGAGGCCGAAGAGCGTCAAGCCGATGGACCCAAAAGGAACGAGGCCGATTTCCACGTGGCCGCCGGAGAGCTTTTCGCACAGAAGTGAACCCAGGCCGATGCCGACCGTGAAGGTGGCGAGAAGCAGTGTGACGGTGCCTTCGCCACCGCCGAGAATCGATTTGGCGTAGGCAGGAAACTGGGCGAGAAACAGCGCGCCGTACAGCCAGAACCAGGAAATCCCCATGATCGCCAGGAAAACAGTGCGGTTCTGCCGGGCGAAGCCGATGTTGCGCCAGGTCTCGGTGAGCGGGTTGGGATTGACGCGCAGTTCCGGATCCGGCGCCGGTGCGGGAGGAACGCCACGACTGGTCAGGTAGCCGGCGATGGCAACCACCAGTCCGCCACCGGCGATCCACAATTCGCCGTGTTCGGCGGATGCGAGTAGCCCGCCGATCAGGGTGCCGACGAGTATTGCCACAAAGGTCCCGGCTTCGATCAATGCATTGCCGCCGACCAGTTCGTCCTCACGAAGATGCTGGGGTAGCAGGGCGTACTTGACTGGTCCGAACAGGGTCGAGTGGCAGCCGAGTAGGAACAGTGCGCCGAACAGCACCGGCAGGCTGTGCAGCAGGAAACCCGTCAGTGCGACCAGCATGATGGCGATTTCCAGCACTTTGACCAGCCGGGTCAGGTAGGCCTTGTCGTATTTGTCGGCCAGCTGGCCGGCACTGGCCGAGAACAGGAAGAACGGCAGGATGAAGATGCCGGCCGCCAGGTTGGCCAGCAGCGCCGGCGCGATGCTCGTCCAGTTGGCAGCCTGGAAAGTCAGCAGCACGACGAGCGCATTCTTGAACAGGTTGTCGTTGAAGGCGCCGAGGAACTGGGTCAGGAAGAAAGGCAGAAAGCGCTTTTCCTTCAGTAGGCCGAACTGGGAGTGAGGTTGCCTGACGCTTTGGGACGAAGGACGATCCGGCTGTGAGCTCATGCGTGGGTCCGATCGGGGAATAGGGGGGATTCGACGCATCCGGCCCCGCGATGGCGGGTACTGGTGGGTAATGATGGAGACGGTTGGTTGGTCATGGCCTGGATGTCTCGGCAGCTTCTGTTGAGCCCGCTCCGACAACGATCCGTGCGGCTTTTTCCATCCGGATGCGGGTGCGGAAGCTCTCGAGCTGGGCATCGAGATGGGGCAGCAGATCGTCTGACTGCCAGCCGGAAGCCCTCGGCCCGTGCCTGGCGTGCCCCTTCGGACAGGATCACCTGCGGTGCCGTGCCTTTGACCTGGCTGGTGCCGGGGGCCCGGAACAGCAGGCTGCGGCTGGAGACATCGAAAACCGATGCATCCACCAGGGTATTGACATCGTACTGGTTGCCGTTGATCAGGTAGGAGCCGACGATGGTCCAGTACAGCAGCGAAAGGCGGTTGGTGTCAGTGAATTGGACCTGGTCATAGGACAGCAGCACGACCACGTCCACGTTGAACATCCGGGCGGCCTGTTCCAGATTGCCAAAACCGCCGCGGGAACGCAGGTAGTTGGATGGAATGGTCTCGATCTTGGCGATGTAGGGGCGGTTGGCGAAGGCTGCCTTGACCCGGTCGATGAGCTGGTTGCGGTCGCTTTCGCCGAGGTTGGAGTAATTGTCGCCCGGTACAAAGGCGATGCCGACCCGTAGCGGGAGATGCAGTTCGGGCAGGCTCGGCTTGAGGGCCGGCTTGTCGCCCTGGGGATACAGGTATTCGACGACCGATCCGCGTTCCGCAGTGCGGTGCTGGTTGTTGAACCAGGATGCACAGCCGGCAAGTGCGGCGGACGACAGCATGATTGCAATCCAACGGACAGGTTTCATCAGCGGACTCCTTCAGGTGTTTCGATCAGGCCTGTTCGGCCCATTGTTTCAGCGTGACGTAATCGATCTTTCCGGTACCCAGCAGCGGTAGGGTCTCGACGACGATGATCTGGCGCGGCACGGCGATCTCCGGCCAGCCGCCATCCCGCGCGGCGGTCTGCAGGTGTTCACGGGTCAGGTTCCTGTCTGTCGTGTACAGCAGGATGGTTTCGCCCCGGGCTGCGTCAGGGCGGGTCGAGGCCGCATGCTGGGCCGTGGGGGAACTGGTATTGGCCAGCTTCTCGACGACTTCCAGGGACACCATTTCGCCGGCAACCTTGGCAAAGCGCTTGATACGCCCGACGATCTTCACGAAGCCGTCCGTGTCGATATCCACCACGTCACCCGTCTCGTACCAGCCGTCGCCGGCCGCCGATGCCGGCGCCTGCAGTACGCCGGGGGCTTCGACGCGCAGATAGCCGGACATCAGGTTTGGGCATTTCACGTGCAACATGCCGCCGCTCGGAATGCCCGGTACTGCCACCAGCTTGTGCTGAACGCCGGGCAGGAATTGGCCGACTGTGCCGCTACGGAAGGCCATCGGCGTGTTAACCGCCAGCACCGGGGCCGTTTCGGTGGCGCCGTAGCCTTCGAAGATGCGGATGCCGAACTTTTCGAACCACAGGTCGCGCACCGGGGTTGCCAGTTTTTCGGCACCGGCGATGACGTAGCGCAGGCGATAGAAATCGTAGGGGTGGGCGAACTTGGCGTAATTGCCGAGGAAGGTGCTGGTGCCGAGCAGCACGGTGCAGTTGCGGTCGTAGGCCAGTTCCGGAATCACCCGGTAGTGCAGCGGCGACGGATAGAGGAAGACCTTGGCACCGCTCAACACCGGCAGCAGCGCGCCGGCGGTGAGGCCAAAGGAGTGGAACAGTGGCAGTGCATTGAGGATCTTGTCGTCGATCGACAGATCGACGACCGCGCGGATCTGCGCGACGTTGGCCAGCAGTGCCCGGTGGGAGAGAACGACGCCCTTCGGCTTGCCCTCCGAACCGGACGTGAAGAGCACCACCGCGGGGTCTTCCGGCGATCCGGCCGGCAGGGCCGTGCGCGGGAAACGCAGCGCCCACAGCACCAGCCACAGCTTGTCGCCAAGGCCGATCTTCTCGCGCAGGTCTTCGAGGTAGATCACCCGAACGTCGCGGAGTGCGGCGAGCTTGTCGGCCAGCTTGGCCTGCTCAATGAAGGCACGGGAGGTTACGATGGTTCGGATCTGCGCTGCCGTGCAGGCCGTTTGCATGCCCTCCGTGCCGGCCGTGTAATTGAGCATCGCAGCGACACGGCGGTGGGCGGTCAGGCCGAAGACCAGGCCGAGGGTGGCGGTGAGGTTGGGCAACAGCAGGCCGACTGCCTCGCTCTGCCGGCTTTCCCGCGCTACCAGGCGGCCGAGGGCGAGGGCCATCTTGATCAGATCGCCGTAGCTGTATTCGATCTGCTTCAGGTCTTCGAGCAGACGGTGCTTGTTTCCCTGGATGTCGGCCGCATCGAGGAGCGTCTCGAAAAGCGTCTGGTCGGGGCGGGTTGCGAAGATCAATTCCTGCATCAGCTGACGCATGGCTTCGCCAGCCTTGCGCCGCCGCACGCGGGCGGTGGCGCCGTCGGGCATCGGCAAGCGGGTCGTTGGCTGGATGTTCAGCATGATCCGCGGAAACAGCCGCCGCGGCACATGGGATGCGAGGCGCGAGAAATAGGTGCGGGAAGCGCCATCGATGCGGACCGGCAGGATCGTTGCCCCGGTCTTGGCCGCTACGAAGGCCGGGCCATCGTAGGTTTTCATCAGGCTGCCGGTCGTCGTGATGCGCCCTTCCGGGAAGATCACCACCGGCCGCCCGCTCTCTATGAGCCGGATGACCTTCTTCATTGCCATCGGGCTGGTCGGATCGACCGCGAGGTAGTCCACCAGTGACAGCGCAATACGGAAGAACGGATTCTGCGCAATGCTGGTGTGGACTACGAAGACCGGATCGAAGGGCAGGAACAGTCCCAACAGCAGGCCGTCGAGGAAGGACTCATGGTTGGCGATGATAAGCAGACGTTCATGTCGCTCTGCCGGGGTGCCGATGAGACGGACGCGGAACAGCAATGTGGCAAGACTGCGAAGGATGGCCTTGATGAACGATCGCATGGTGGTGGGAACGGCTCAGAGGTTGGTGGAGAGGTAGTCCAGCACGGTGCCGAGGGTGTCCTGCAGATAGGCTTTGTTCACATGGAAGTAGATTTCCTTGCCTTCCCGCTCAGCGATAAGTACCCGCGATTCCCGCAATACCTTCAAGTGGTGGGACACCGTCGAGCGCGCCAGAGTGGACACTTCGGCAATCTGGCCGACGTTGAGGCGCTCGCCGGGCTCGAAGGTCAGCAAGATGCGCTGACGGTGTTCGTCGCCAAGTGCGCTGAATACGGCGGATATCTCACGCCATTCCTCAGGAATGGCGAGGGAGTAATTATTTTTCATGTCGACAATAATCGATATGTTTATGGAATTTGTCAATGGGGGAATCCATGAAAAAACATATTCCACGGACACTCCGAGTGCATGCTGCGGTGCCGCGGCGATTGACTTGGCTGCGGTTAACCCCTATCATCCACATGTTTTTCGTACGGCGGACGGCGCAACACCCGACGTGCCACGCAGAGAGCCAATGTTTAAAGCGGTATTCCTGCAGATAGGCGCGACGATTCTGGCGGCATTGATCGCTGGAGCATTTTCAGGGGTGCGCGGTGCGTTGTCGGCGGCGTTGGGAGGCGCAGCCTGTGTTCTTCCCAATTTGTTTTTCGCCCTGCGTCTGCACGCGGTTTCCAAGCGTCCAGCAGCGTCGTACCCGCTTGCGTTTTTTGTTGGCGAGTTCTTGAAGATCGCGTCAACCGTAGGATTGTTGGCGACCGTTCGACTCGTGTATCCAGACGTCCATTGGTTGGCGTTGTTTCTCGGGTTGGTCGTGGCGCTGAAGGCGAATTTATTTGCATTTTTGGTGAAGACCTGACCATGAGCACTGGCCACGAAGCACACGCCCCTACCGCGGGTGAATACATTGTCCACCACTTGACCCACTTCAATTCGACTGGTCACGCCCAGAGCGCGATCATCGACTGGAGCGTGTGGAACGTCGATACGCTGTTTTTCTCCATCGGTCTCGGCATCGTCACGCTGCTGATTCTGATCAAGGCCGCTGGTGCCGCCACTTCCGGCGTGCCGGGCCGATTCCAGGCTGCCATCGAAATCCTCGTCGAAATGGTTGCCGACCAGGCCAAGGGCATCGTGCATAGCGCCGAATCCCGCAAGTTCGTAGCGCCTGTCGCATTGACCGTGTTCTTCTGGATCTTCCTGATGAACTCCATGGACTTCCTGCCGGTCGATCTGCTGCCCAAGATCTGGGCGCTGATTTCCGGTGACGAGCACGCCTTCCTGCGTGTCGTGCCGACCGCCGACCTGAACGGTACCCTCGGCATGTCCGTTGGCGTGCTGCTGATCTGTCTGTACTACAACATCAAGATCAAAGGCTTCGGCGGCTGGGTGCATGAGCTCTTCACTGCCCCCTTCGGCTCCCATCCCCTGCTGTATCCGGTCAATTTCCTGATGCAGATGATCGAATTCCTGGCCAAGACCGTTTCTCACGGCATGCGGCTGTTCGGCAACATGTACGCTGGCGAGCTGGTGTTCATGCTGATCGCGCTGATGGGCGGCACCGCCACCGTCTTCGGTTTCCTCGGTCACATTGTTGCCGGTTCCATCTGGGCCGTCTTCCACATCCTGATCGTCGCGCTGCAGGCTTTCATCTTCATGATGCTGACCCTGGTGTATATCGGCCAGGCCCACGAAAGCCACTAAGCAGTCCCGGTTTCAAGTTTCAATTTGCAGTTTTAGTTTCAATTTAAATCATCTCAACTAAAGGAGTCGTCATGGAACACGTTCTTGGTTTTGTTGCTCTGGCCGCTGGTCTGATCATTGGTCTGGGTGCTATCGGTGCCTGTATCGGTATCGGCATCATGGGTAGCAAGTACCTCGAAGCATCCGCCCGTCAGCCCGAACTGATGAACGCCCTGCAGACCAAGATGTTCCTGCTGGCCGGTCTGATCGACGCTGCGTTCCTGATCGGCGTCGGTATCGCCATGATGTTTGCGTTCGCCAACCCGTTCAAGATCTAAGTTTCGCGGTTCAACCTGACTAAAGGAAGATTACCGTGAATTTGAACGCAACCCTGGTAGCCCAGCTCGTTGTGTTCTTCATTCTGGCGTGGGTCACGATGAAGTTCGTGTGGCCCCCCATTGTGAAGGCACTCGATGAGCGCGCGAAGAAGATCGCCGACGGGCTGGCGGCTGCGGACAAGGCGAAGAGCGAACTCGCTCATGCCGAGAAGAAAGTCGTTGAAGAGCTGCGCAAGGCTCGCGAGTCCGCCACGGACGTGCGTGCCTCTGCTGAAAAGCAGGCTGCCACCTTCCTCGATGAAGCTCGCGCCGAAGCCGCCCGTATCATTGCCCAGGCCCGTGAAGCCGCCGAAGCCGAAGCCGGTGTCGCTGCTCAACGCGCCAAGGAAGCCCTGCGTGATCAGGTCGCCCAACTCGCCGTCGCTGGCGCCGAGAAGATTCTCCGCAAGGAAATCAACGCTCAGGCCCATGCCGATCTGCTGGCCAACCTGAAACAGGAACTTCAATAAGCCATGGCCGAGAACGTCACCATCGCACGCCCCTATGCTGAAGCGGCCTTTCAGCTCGCTTCCGCGGGCAACGCGCTGGGGCCTTGGTCGGAAGCACTTGATCGTCTGGCTACCGTAGCCAGCGATACGCAAATGCGGGATTGCATCGCCGATCCCAAGCTCCTGCCGGAACAACTGGCAGGGCTTTTCCTCGATATCGCCGGTGCCGGACTGTCTGCTGATCAGCAGAACTATGTCCGTGTCTTGGTCGAGAACGAGCGTCTGCAAGTGCTTCCCGAGATCCGTGACCTGTTCGTTGAACTCAAGAACGAACACGAAGGTGTCAAGGAGGCGAACATCACCTCCGCCTTCCCGATGGACGATGCCACGCTGAACGCACTGGTTGCCGACCTTGAAGCCCGCTTCAAGGCCAAGCTCAATGTGACTGTCAGCGTCGACCCCGAATTGATTGGTGGGGTGAAGATCGCCGTTGGGGATGAAGTCATCGACGCCTCGGTCCGCGGCAAGCTCGCGAACATGGCCGCCGCGCTAAAGAACTAGGAGCATAAGCAATGCAACTCAACCCCTCTGAAATCAGTGACCTGATCAAGAGTCGGATTCAGAACCTGCAGCTGTCCGCGAATGCCCGCACCGAGGGTACCGTGGTTTCAGTGACCGACGGTATCTGCCGTATCCACGGCCTCTCCGATGCCATGCAGGGCGAAATGCTGGAATTCCCCGGCAACGTTTTCGGCCTCGCCATGAACCTCGAGCGCGACTCCGTCGGCGCTGTGGTGCTGGGTGAGTACGAAGGCATTTCCGAAGGCGACACTGTCAAGTGTACTGGTCGCATTCTGGAAGTTCCCGTTGGTCCCGAGCTGGTTGGCCGTGTGGTCAACTCCCTGGGCCAGCCGATCGATGGCAAGGGCCCGATCAACGCCAAGGTCACCGAGCCGATCGAAAAGGTCGCTCCGGGCGTCATCTGGCGTAAGTCGGTGTCCCAGCCGGTGCAAACCGGTCTGAAGTCCGTCGATTCCATGGTTCCTGTCGGTCGTGGCCAGCGCGAGCTGATCATCGGCGACCGTCAGACCGGTAAGACTGCCGTTGCGGTTGATGCGATCATCAACCAAAAGGGCGAAAACATGATTTGTATCTACGTTGCGGTCGGTCAGAAGGCTTCGACCATCGCCAACGTGGTCCGCAAGCTGGAAGAAAACGGCGCCCTGGAATACACCATCGTCGTTGCCGCCACCGCTTCCGAGTCCGCTGCGATGCAGTACATCGCTCCGTACTCCGGCTGCACCATGGGCGAATACTTCCGCGACCGCGGTCAAGATGCCCTGATCGTCTATGACGATCTGACCAAGCAAGCTTGGGCCTACCGTCAGGTTTCCCTGCTGCTGCGTCGTCCTCCCGGCCGTGAAGCTTACCCTGGCGACGTGTTCTACCTGCACTCCCGTCTGCTCGAACGCGCTGCCCGCGTGTCCGAAGAGTACGTTGAGCAATACACGAAGGGTGAAGTCAAGGGCAAGACCGGTTCGCTGACCGCTCTCCCCGTGATCGAAACCCAGGCCGGTGACGTTTCCGCGTTCGTTCCGACCAACGTGATTTCGATTACCGACGGCCAGATCTTCCTGGAAACCGACCTTTTCAACGCTGGTATCCGTCCCGCCATCAACGCGGGTATTTCGGTGTCCCGCGTGGGTGGCGCTGCCCAGACCAAGATCATCAAGAAGCTCGGCGGCGGTGTGCGTCTGGCACTGGCCCAGTACCGTGAGCTGGCTGCGTTCGCGCAGTTCGCTTCCGATCTGGACGAAGCCACCCGCAAGCAGCTTGAGCGCGGTCGTCTCGTTACGGAACTGATGAAGCAGCAGCAGTACGCGCCGCTGTCGGTTTCCGAAATGGCGATCACTCTGTTCGCAGTCGAGAAGGGCGCTTTCGACGATGTCGAAGTCAAGCGTGCCCTCGCTTGCGAAGCCGCGATGCACCAGTACGTGAAGACCAAGGCCGCCGATCTGGTTGCCAAGATCGAAGCGACCAAGGACCTCGACGCCGAAGGCAACAAGCAACTCGCCGCCGTCATCGAAGAGTTCAAGAAGAGCTGGGCTTAACGCGGGCATACGGAGAGCAATATGGCTAGCGGCAAAGAGATCCGTAACAAGATCAAGAGTGTCCAGAACACTAAAAAGATCACCAAGGCCATGGAGATGGTCGCGGCGTCCAAGATGCGTAAAGCTCAGGACCGCATGCGTGCAGCCCGTCCCTACGCCGAGAAGATCCGCCGTCTCGCCGCGAATCTGTCTGCAGCCAACATCACCGACTACAAGCATCCGTTCCTCGTCAAGAAGGACAATGCCAAGCGTGTGGGGCTGATCGTCGTCACGACCGACAAGGGTCTGTGCGGCGGCCTCAACACCAACACTCTGCGTGTCGGGTTGAATGCGCTCAAAAATTGGGAAAGCAAGGGTGTCAACGACATCCGCGTGACCGCCATCGGCAACAAGGGGCTGGGTTTCATGCAGCGCCTTGGTGCCAAGGTGGTCTCGCACGTCACCCAGCTCGGGGATACCCCCCATCTGGAAAAGCTGATCGGACCCGTCAAGGTCATGATCGATGCCTTCCAGAATGGCGAGCTGGATGAAGTGCACATTGTTTACTCCCGCTTCATCAACACGATGAAGCAGGAACCCCAGCTTGAGCAGCTTCTCCCGCTGACCGGCGAGCGTCTCGGTACCCCGGAAGGGAACTGGGATTACCTCTACGAGCCGGATGCGCAGGTGGTGATCGACGAACTCCTGGTGCGCTATGTCGAAGCGCTGGTGTACCAGGCTGTCGCCGAGAACATGGCGTCCGAACAGAGTGCCCGGATGGTGGCGATGAAGGCAGCTTCCGACAACGCAGGAAGCGTGATCGGCGAACTGCAACTGGTCTACAACAAGACCCGTCAGGCCGCGATCACGAAGGAACTGTCCGAAATTGTCGGCGGCGCAGCCGCGGTGTAACGGTTTAACAAGTTTGGGGAAACGACGATGAGTCAAGGAACGATCGTTCAATGCATCGGCGCCGTGGTGGATGTGCAGTTCCCGCGCGACGCGATGCCCAAGATTTACGACGCCCTCGAGTTGGCAGGTTCTGAACTGGTTCTCGAAGTTCAGCAACAGCTCGGTGATGGCGTTGTGCGTACCATTGCGCTGGGGTCTTCGGATGGCCTGCGTCGTGGCATGCAAGTTTCGAACACCGGCAAGGGTATCGCTGTGCCGGTGGGCCACGGCACCCTGGGCCGTATCATGGACGTGCTGGGTCGCCCGATCGACGAAGCTGGTCCGATCGAATGCGACGAGCGCCGGACCATTCACCAGAAGGCTCCGAAGTTCGACGAGCTCTCTCCCTCCGTCGATCTGCTCGAAACCGGCATCAAGGTTATCGATCTGATCTGTCCGTTCGCCAAGGGCGGTAAGGTGGGTCTGTTCGGTGGTGCCGGTGTGGGCAAGACCGTGAACATGATGGAGCTCATCAACAACATCGCCAAGCAGCACAGCGGTCTGTCGGTGTTCGCCGGCGTGGGCGAGCGTACCCGTGAAGGGAACGATTTCTACCACGAAATGAAGGACTCCAACGTTCTCGACAAGGTTGCGATGGTGTTCGGTCAGATGAACGAACCCCCCGGCAACCGTCTGCGTGTGGCGCTGACCGGCCTGACCATGGCCGAGCGTTTCCGTGACGAAGGTCGTGACATCCTGTTCTTCGTGGATAACATCTACCGCTACACCCTGGCCGGTACCGAAGTGTCCGCGCTGCTGGGTCGTATGCCTTCCGCGGTGGGTTACCAGCCGACGCTGGCCGAAGAAATGGGCCGTCTGCAGGAGCGTATCACCTCCACCAAGGTGGGCTCGATCACCTCCATCCAGGCCGTCTATGTGCCTGCGGATGACTTGACCGACCCGTCCCCGGCGACCACCTTCCTCCACCTCGACTCGACCGTCGTGCTGTCCCGTGACATCGCCTCGCTGGGTATCTACCCGGCAGTCGATCCGCTGGACTCCACCTCCCGTCAGCTCGATCCGCTGGTGGTTGGCGAAGAGCACTACAACACCGCTCGCGGCGTTCAGCAGACCCTTCAGCGTTACAAGGAACTGCGCGACATCATCGCGATTCTGGGTATGGACGAACTGGCTCCGGAAGACAAGCTTCTGGTGTCCCGCGCTCGTAAGATCCAGCGTTTCCTGTCCCAGCCGTTCTTCGTGGCGGAAGTGTTTACCGGTTCCCCCGGCAAGTACGTTCCCCTGAAGGAAACGATCAAGGGCTTCAAGACGATTCTCAGCGGTGAAGTGGACCACCTGCCCGAGCAGGCCTTCTACATGGTCGGCCCGATCGAAGAAGTCTTCGAAAAAGCGAAGACCCTCTGATCAATGCGACCATCGCCCGGCGGCTCTCTAGCGAGGTCGCCGGTTTGAGGAGGAAATAGCTATGGCAATGACCATTCACGTCGATATCGTCAGCGCGGAAGAGCAGATCTTCTCCGGTCTGGCCGAATTCGTGGCTTTGCCCGGCGAAGCCGGCGAGCTCGGCATTCTGCCCGGCCACATGCCGCTGATGACCCGGATCAAGCCGGGCGCCGTGCGCGTCAAGGTCCAGAACCAGCCTGAAGAGGAACTGGTTTTCGTGGCCGGTGGCCTGCTGGAAGTCCAGCCCAACCTCGTGACGGTTCTGGCGGATACCGCCATCCGTGGCAAGGATCTGGACGAAGCGAAGGCGCTGGAAGCCAAGCGTCTGGCGGAAGAAGCCTTGCAGAACCAGGGTTCCGCCCTGGAGTATGCCAAGGCCCAGTCCGAACTGGCGTCGGCTCTGGCCCAGATCGCGGCAATCAGCAAGCTGAAGAAGCGCGGTCACTGATCGAGACGATCGGTTGCAAAGAGAAAGGGCAGTCCGCAAGGGCTGCCCTTTCTCTTTTCTGCTTCCTGTATTACCACCGGCGGTGGCGGACTTGTACGTTCGTGCTGCTATCTGTCGCACCAAGTTCGCTGGCCGGTGCGTGCCGTGTCAGCGTGCCCTTTGAGGACGAGTGGTTTCGAGTCTGCCCAGACGTTTTTCGAGTCGTGCCAGATCATCGCGTAGTTCGGCACTGGCGCTGGCCAGTTCTTCAAGCATGTGGCGCTTGACCAGCAGCGGGCGCTCCTCGCTGTAGTATTCGACCAGGTTGTCGACAAAGTTGCGGCTCGCCTGGCGTTGCCAACCGATGATGTTCTGCGCCGTCGTCACCGCGCGGTGGGCGGCGATGTCGCCAACCAGTTTGGCCAGGGCCTCCTCGCCGTCCCAGCGGAGTTGCCGGAAGACGAAACCGAGGGTGTCGGCGAAGTCGGCATTGCCGCTGATGCGGATGTCTGCCATCAGTGCGTCCGTGCCACTGGTGATGGCTTTCGGCAGCGTGCCCAGCGGCAGCTCCAGCGTGACATCCGGCTCAATGGCGGTGGCTTCGTTGAAGTAGCCGTCACCGTCCACTCCGAGGGATAGTTCCAGCGGATTCAGGCGAAGCACAGCGACCCGGCCCGCAAAGGGTGCGAGGCGTTCCCGCGCCCAGGGCGCATCGGCAAGAAGGTGGTTGAGGCCGGCAACGGCTGATGAGGCGAGCATCTCCACTCCGTCAGGGATTGCAGGGACCCGTGGCCCCCGCGTCATGCAAGGCAGGTGCTCCGGCGGCAGGGATCCTGCGCCGAAGACATTATTATCGGTTCAGAGCTTGTAGCCCCGGTGCAGCGCGACGACGCCAGCGGTCATGTTGAAATACTCCACGTGGGCCAGACCGGCTTCTTCCATCAGGGTCTTGAGGGACTCCTGGTCCGGATGCATGCGGATGCTCTCGGCGAGATAGCGGTAGCTGTCGGCGTCCTTGGCTACCTTTTCGCCCATCAGCGGCAGGAGCTTGAAGGAATAGAAGTCATAGGCAGGCGCAAGGGGTTTCCAGACCTTGGAGAACTCCAGCACGAGCAGACGGCCGCCGGGCTTCAGCACACGGCGCATCTCGGCGATGGCCTGATCCTTGTGGGTCATGTTGCGCAGGCCGAAGGCCACCGTCACTACGTCGAAGTAGTCGTCGGGGAAGGGCAGTTTTTCCGCATCGCACTGGGCGACCGGCAGCAGGAAACCCTTATCCACGACGCGGTCGCGACCGCGGGACAGCATTGCGTGGTTGATGTCGGTGAGCCAAACTTGGCCGGTTGGCCCGACCTTCTTGGCGAAGGCCAGGGACAGGTCGGCGGTGCCGCCGGCCACGTCGAGCACCCGGTCGCCCTTGCGGACACCGGCGATCTGCACGGTGAAGGTCTTCCACAGGCGATGCAGGCCGAAGGACATCAGGTCGTTCATCACGTCGTAACTACTGGCGACGGAGGAGAAAACGCCGCGAACCTTGCTGGCCTTTTCGGATTCGGCCACTTTCTGGAAGCCGAAGTGGGTGGTCTTGTCGTTCATGATCTGGAAATGGGAGCGATGCATGGGATCACCGGCAGCCTGCCGGCGATCGGGATTCAGTGGTGATGGCCACAGCCACCGGTTTTCGGGGCCGGTGGTGGCAGATCGGCGGGATCCCGGCTGCCGCCCTCGGTGGTGAGGCGGAGCAGGTAGGATTCCCACAGTTCGTCGCGCCTTTCGCCAAGGTCGTAGAGGTAGTCCCAGGAATACAGTCCGCTGTCGTGGCCGTCGGAGAAGACCGGGCGGATCGCGTAATTGCCGACGGGTTCGATGCGAGTGATGTCCACATCGCGCTTGCCCAGTTGCAGGACTTCCTGGCCGACGCCATGGCCGCGCACTTCGGCAGAAGGGGAAAAGACGCGCAGGAACTCGTAGGTGAATTCGAAACGCTTGCCGTCATCGAAGGCAATTTCCATCCGGCGGGAGACCTGATGCAGCTTGATCTCGGTGGGGATGGGGTCGTCCTTGTGCAGGCCTGCCATGCGGGGCTCCGTCGGTTCTATGGGCAATGTGCGAATGATACTCGAAGGTGAGGCCGGCTCCCCTTGAAGCCTGTCATTGCACGGTTGTCGTCGGGTGTGACATGTCATGAAAAGTTCAAGTTGCTGAAATACACTGCCTGCGTCCAGAGATTCCACCGAGGTATCCATGCCTGCCACCATCCTGCTCGTCGAAGACGAGCCCGCCATCCAGGAACTGATCGCCGCCAATCTGATGCGCGCCGGGCACCATGTGGTGCGGGCGTCGGATGCGGAAACCGCCCAGCGCATCGTGCGCGATGCACTGCCCGACCTGATCCTGCTCGACTGGATGCTGCCCGGCATGTCGGGCGTCGAGTTCGCCCGCCGGCTGCGCGGCGAGGAGCGTACCCGCGGTATTCCACTGATCATGCTGACGGCCCGCGGCGAGGAGCAGGACAAGGTACTTGGCCTCGAATCCGGTGCCGACGACTACATCACCAAGCCCTTTTCGCCGCGCGAACTGGTGGCCCGCATCAAGGCGGTGCTGCGCCGCCGGGCTCCGGAAACCACCGAGGATCCGGTCGAACTGGGCGGCCTGCGCCTCGATCCCGCCACCCATCGCTTGGCAGCGGGCAGCAACCCGATTACCCTTGGCCCGACTGAATTTCGTCTGCTGCATTTCCTGATGACCCACCCGGAACGCGTCCATTCCCGTGCCCAGTTGCTCGACCAGGTGTGGGGCGACCACGTCTTCGTCGAGGAGCGCACTGTCGATGTGCACATCCGCCGCCTGCGTTGCGCGCTTGAACCCACCGGCCACGATGGCTTGGTGCAGACGGTGCGCGGCAGCGGCTACCGCTTCTCGACCCAGCAGGAGACGCCGGCGGCGGTGCGCTGATCCGTGGGAGCGCCTCTGGAAGAAGTCACGGAAATTCGGCCGATCAGCTATGTTCGGGTCGCGGTTTTCACGGTTCTGACGGTCATTGCGCTGCTCGCGATCGCGGTCGGCGTTTTCTTCGGCCTGGTTCCGGCACTCGCCACCTTCTCGGTAGCGCTGCTGCTGGTCGGGCTGTACCACATCAACAATCTCTTCAAACTGGTCCGCTGGCTACGCACACCGGTGGACGAGGCGGTCCCGTTGCCGCGCGCCTTCGGCCTGTGGGATTACGTGTTTGCCGATGTGAACCGGTGGGCGCGTACTGCCAGCCGCCAGAAAGAGCGCCTGTCCGCGGCGCTGGAACGCTTCCGCGAGGCCAGCCAGGCGATGCCCAACGGCCTGTTGTTTCTGTCGACGAGCAACACCATCGAATGGGTGAATCGCCTGGGCGAGCAGCATTTCGGCCTGGATCGGGCACGTGACCAAGGGGCGCCGGTGACCAATATCGTCCGCCAGCCGGATTTCGTGCGTTACTTGCAGGAAGGGCATTACGAAGAGCCGCTGGTCGTCACCGCTGGCCGGCCCATCGGACGGACCCTGATGGTTCACGTGGTGCCCTTCAGCGACGACATGCGCTTGCTGATGTCGGAGGACATCACCCAGGGGGAGCGTCTGGAGGCGATGCGTCGTGATTTTGTGGCCAATGTGTCCCATGAAATGCGCACACCGCTGACCGTCGTGAGTGGTTTCCTGGAGACCGTTGTCGATGGCCTCGATGACCTGGAAAAGGACGATATCCGTCATTACCTCGGTCTGGCGGCTGAGCAGGCCGGCCGCATGCAGCGCCTGATCCAGGATCTGCTGACGCTGTCGGCACTGGAAACCGGTGCGCCCATCCTTCACGAAGAGCCGGTGGACGTGGCGACCCTGCTCAAGGAAATCCAGCAGGAGGCGCAAGTGGTGTCCGGTGGCCGCCACACGATAAGCCTGGATTGTTCGACCCATGCCCGTCTGTTGGGCAATAGTAAGGAGCTATACAGCGCCCTGATGAATCTGGCCATCAATGCGGTGCGCTACACGCCGGCTGGCGGCCACATCCGTCTAACTTGGAGACAGCGCGGTGCGGTCGTCGAATACATGGTGGAAGACGATGGCATCGGGATCGCGCCTGAGCACATTCCCCGCCTCACGGAGCGCTTCTACCGGGTGGACCGGGGGCGTTCACGGGAAACCGGCGGTACCGGGCTGGGTTTGGCCATCGTCAAGCACGTGTTGAGCCGTCATCAGGGTGATCTGCTGATCGACAGCGAGCCGGGCCGCGGCAGTCGCTTCACCGCCTGCTTCCCGGTCCGGCGCATGGTGGCGTGACGCCCGGACAGTTCAGTTTTGCACGTATTCGTAGGTTGCCTGATCGAAATTGGTGCCTCGGGCAACCAGATTCGTCAGGCGGATCAGCCTGGCCGAGCCGGTGTGCACCTCCAGTACCCGTTCAGCCTGGAACCAGCTGCCCGGTAGCACGATCGTTGCCGGTGCCCGCATGGCGGCGATCTCCGGCAACAGGAAGGCCTGTGCATAGGGGTCGCTGGGACCCACGTTGATGCCGGTGCCGCGCACCGCGCAGCTGCTCGGCAGGCCCGCCAGCAGGTGAATGCCGGTCAACAGCGTGCTATCCGGCTCGTACATCAGCCAGCTGACCTGGCCCAGCAGGTAATGGGTGCCGTCGCTGGGCTTGATGCCGACCAGTTGGTGATGCTCGATTCGCTGCACGGGATGTTTGCGTTGCAGCCGGAAGCCCGATACCGAGTGATCGACCGTTTCCCAGGCATCGATGTTCGAACCGCGCCGTATGGCTTCGGTCTCGGCATCGAGCAGCGGCGGGGTCACGCTCTCTTCCGCCCGTGCGCCGAAGGTGATCACATTGATGTCGTAGCGGCTACCCATCAGCTGACGGTGATTGGGGGGCTCGAAGTGCTGTCCCGATACGAGCAGTCCGATGCCGTCCCAATCGGTGCAGATCTTGTTTTCCCCTCTTTTGTTGCGACGGGGAAAGCGCCGCCCGGCGGCTGACATGCCCCACGGACGGTAGAGGGAAACCAGCAACCGGGCGCATGCCGGCTGGGAGCAATCGTCGCCGAGGCCGAGGGATGCCGGGCTGGTGCCCTGCTTGAATTCCGCCAGCATGGCCTTGATCTGCGCGGCGAGGCGATGGCCGTCGAAACGGCGCATGCCTGGCCGGGAGCCGATCAGGGCGACCGGGCGCAGCCCGTGATCCTCGTTGGGATCCAGGCCGTAGGCGCGGACATCGTCCTGTTCCCAGGTGGTCTGGAGGACGCAATATGGTGCAAAGCGCTGGGCCCAGCGGCAGATCCAGTTGAGTTCGCGCTGATTTCGTCCGTAAGGATTGGTCAGGTCGATCAGCAACAGCGTGATATAGGCTTCGTCCGGGCTCTGGGCTTTCCAAGTGCTGTTGAGGGGGTCGATGACCCGACTGTGCGTTGCACCCGCTCGGTCTGCTTCGAGATAGGCGTCATGGACCGCCTTCCACGCTCCTGGTGGTTCGGATCGGTGGGCCCGGAAATGTTCGATGATGATCTGCCCCAGATACTGGATGCGGCGCTGGGCGAGCAGGGGCAATTGGGCCCGGAATTCTTCCGAACTGCTGGCATGGCCTTCGGCCAGACGGGCGTAGGCGGTGCTCAGTGCGCTCCACAGGCGGACCACCTGGCGTAGCGTGGCATCTTCGGCGCTGTCAGGAGGTAGCGGGTGGGCGGCATAGCGGGACGACATTTCGTGCTGCACGAAAGTGATTGTCTGGCGCGAGGCCTCAAGGACTTCGAGTTGTTCCTCCGGTCCCAGTGGACTAGCCAGCAGGCCTTCGAGCATGCGCACCAGGGTGGCATGGCTCTCGCTGGCGTTGAGCGTGTGGAGATTTCTGAGCAGCTTGCGATATTGTTCGACGCTGCGCAGGTCGGTATAGGTCGTCTGCTGGCTATCGGCCATGGCTGGGTTCCCCGCTTCAGCCGGAAACTTGTTCGGCAATCGCGTTGCGGATGGCCAGGGCCAGCCGTGCATCATCCACACTGCGTACCGTACAGCAGCTGCTGTGCTGCGCCTGGCCCCAGATCGGTTCTGGGAAATGCCGGTCGTCGAGTTCCCGCGGGATCAGGTGCCAATGAAGGTGGGGCACCACGTTGCCGAAACTTGCCAGATTGATCTTGGCCGGCTGGAAGCACTCGCGCAGCGCCACCTCGACCGCCATCAGGATGTTGAAGCAATGGCGCTGATCGGCAGGCGACAGATCGCTCATCTCGGCGACATGTTCATTCCAGATCAGTCGGCAGTAGCCGGGGTAGTCCCGGTCGTTCACCCGGATGACCCGGCAGCTGGCGTCCTGCCAGAGCACGTTTTCCGGAACCGGGAAGCACAAGGGGCAGTCTTTCGGTGAACTTGTCGGCATGGCGATGATGAACTGCGGTCAGGTTGTGATGAACGATGGTGATCCGGTCGGATTGCCGCTCTGCGGTTGGGTGCGGTCCGTCTTCCGCATGCAAATGCAATGTCCGCTCATTCTGACACTAATCTTCAGTGCGCTGCAGGCTCCTGCCGAATGAAGGCACATGTGTTTGCAGGGCCCGCGTCCACCGGTGCGCCATCGACGAACAGCAGCAGGCTGCCCGGCTCGATCGGCATCCATTTTTCATTGTCGGTGAGCGGCGTGGTGGCAACCACCGCAACCCGGTCGCCGGGCGAGGTCAGTTCGCGGAAATCTACCGTGATGTCCTGGTCCTTCAGGTGGGCCTGGTCGAATGGAGCCTTGCGCACGATGTAGGTGAGGCGCGAGGCGCAGTGGGCGAACAGGCAAGTGCCGTTGGACAGCAGGAAATTGAATTCCCCATGGCTGCCGACTTCTGCGGCAATGCGGCGCACCACCGCGAACAGTTCTTCTCGCGACGGCTCACCATCCGGAAACTGGCGGCGCAGGGCTTCCATCAGGTAGCAGAAAGCGCGTTCCGAATCGGTCTGCCCGACCGGCTGGAAATAGCCGCGCAGTTCGGGATCGAAGCCGTTGAGATTGCCGTTGTGGGCGAACACCCAGTAGCGCCCCCACAGCTCACGCTGGAACGGATGGGTGTTCTCCAGCGTCACCACGCCTTGGGTGGCCTTGCGGATGTGGGCGATGACGTTGAGGGAGTGGATCGGATAATGGCGCACCAGTTCGGCCACCGGCGACGTGCTGCTGGCCTTGGGATCGAGGAAGACGCGCACACCGCGGCCCTCGAAGAAGGCGATGCCCCAGCCGTCGCCGTGCACATCGGTCAGCCCGCCGCGGGCCTGGAAACCGGCGAACGAGAAGCAGATGTCGGTGGGCGTGTTGCAGTTCATTCCCAGTAGCTGGCACATGGTCGTTCCGATCCTCCTCGATGGCCCCCGATTCGCCGATCGTTCGGGGCCTTATGCTAAATGGCATTTGCCTTTCGGCGGCACGCGCCGCAACATGGCGGCCGGCGGGCTGTTCCCGTCGCCAAGTGTCAGGGATTCAGCATGACAGACCATACCCTAGCCGACTACGCTGCCCAAATCGAGGCCGCAGGTCGCCTTTTTGCTACCGCAGAGCGCATTCTGTTCATCACCGGTGCCGGCTTGTCGGCCGATTCCGGCCTGCCGACCTATCGTGGCGTCGGTGGCCTCTACGAAGACGCCCACACCGACATCGGTCTGCCGATCGAACAGGCCCTGTCCGGCGAGATGTTCGCCCGGCGGCCAGACATCACCTGGCGCTTCCTGTCGCAGATCGAGGCCAGCTGCCGTGGCGCCCATCCCAATGCCGGCCATTACGCCATCGCCCGCCTGGAAGCACTGCGCGATGGCGTGACGGTGCTGACCCAGAACGTAGACGGCTTCCACCTGGAGGCTGGCTCCCGCGACGTCATCGAGATGCACGGCACGCTGCGCCGCCTGCGCTGCATCGACTGCGGGCGTGGCCGCCATGTGGACAACTATGCGGGTCTGACGATTCCTCCCGAGTGTCCGTATTGCGGCGGTATCCTGCGCCCCGACGTGGTGCTGTTTGGCGAAGCCTTGCCCGACCAGGCCGTGCACCGCTTCGAGAGCGTGCTCGCCGCAGGGCCGGAGCTGGTCGTCTCGGTCGGTACCGGCAGCGCTTTTCCGTATATCGCCGGACCCGTGATGTGGGCGATCGAGAGCGGTATTCCGACCATCGAGATCAACCCGGGCCATACCCCGCTCAGCGAAAGGGTGGATTTCCGCCTGTGCCTGCGTGCCGCCGAAGCGTTGCCGGCGCTGCTCGATGCGGCGGGCTTTTCCCTCGACACCGGCCGCGATGCCCGCGGCTGAGGCTTCGCGGAGGCGGCGAGTGCGCCTAGAATTCCGCCTTTCGCCCGCCAGAAACTGCCGGCATGGATCTCGCCCGTCTTCTCGCCCAGCTCGACGACACTCTCCTCAGTGAATTATTTACCGCCAATGCGCTGACCCGTGCCCGCGGCTATATCGGCCGCGTGCGCAACATCGAGGCGGCCGGCAACCAGCTGCAGGCCCTGGTGCAAGGCACCGAGCCGGTGCCCTACCGGGTCAGCGTGCGCATCGAACGGCGCGAGTTCTTCGGTGAAAGCTCCATCGAACTGAACACCCGCTGCACCTGCCCGGTGGGTAGCCGCTGCAAGCACGCCGCGGCGCTGATCCTCGCCGCGCGCCGGCCCGGCAAACTGGTGGACAAGCCGCGTGCCGAAGTGCTGGCCTGGGTGCGTACGCTACGCGAGCGGGTGGACAAGGCTGCGAAGGTGCGCAAGGCTTCCACGCCGCGGGACAGCATCTTCTACCTGTGCCGCATCATCCGCCAGCTGGGCAACGACAGCCTGGAGTTCAGCCTGGTCAAGGCCCGCACCGGGGCCGATGGCGAGCTGACCGGTTCGGCCAGCGAATGGACCAACTACGAACAGGCCCTGCTGCGCCCGCCGGCCTTCGTGCGCG
This sequence comes from Zoogloea sp. GDB6, assembly GCF_056724105.1. Classification (NCBI taxonomy): domain Bacteria; kingdom Pseudomonadati; phylum Pseudomonadota; class Betaproteobacteria; order Rhodocyclales; family Zoogloeaceae; genus Zoogloea; species Zoogloea sp. GDB6. Next base: position 5,406,674 of record NZ_CM161497.1, read on the forward strand.
ACGAGGATCTGCACATCTTCCGACTGCTGCGCGAGTCCAACCGGCTCGGTGGCGGCTACGGCTGGCCGCTGCTCGAAGGTGCGCCGGGCCTGGCCGTGCTGGAAGCGGCGGTGGCCACCGGCCGGGCTTACCTGGAAATGGATGGCCGCGGCCATGCCCAGCCGCTGCGCGGCGGCGCGCTGCGGCCGGCCACGCTGGAATGGGTGCCTGGTGAAAACGGCGTCAAGGCCCGTGTGGCCGCCGACCCGGCCGCCACGCTGGTGCTGCGTACCGAGCCGCTGGCCTACATCGACAGCAGCCGCGGCGAGGCGGGCCGCATCCAGGTGGAGAACGCGCCGGTGATCGCCGAGTTGCTGAGCCTGCCGGCTCTGTCGGCGGTGGAATTGCCCGTGGTGGCCAGCGCGCTGGCCGAACTCGCGCCGTCACTGCCGTCGCCGCAGGGCAACAAGAGTGTCGAGCTGCCGCTGGTGGACGCCGCGTGCCGGCCGGTGCTGAGCCTGGCCAGCATCTATTGCTGGAGCTGGCGCCGTCACCGCGGCTATGAGGCCGATTTCAGCGGCAGCGAATACGACGTGGCGAGCCCCGCCTTTGCCTATGGTGAAGCCCGCCTGGAGCCCGGTTCGACCCACGACGTGGCGACCCTGCAGGACGGCCGCGCGGTGCGCGTGAAGCGCGATCCGGAGGCCGAGCAGGCCGCCTGGCAGGCCTTCCTGGCGGCCGGGTTCCTACCCCTCAAGCGCGGCTGGCTGATCAGCCAGGGCATCCCGACCGAAGGCCTGTACGGGCTGGAAAGCGAAGCCCACTGGAGCCATTTCTTCTCCCTCGTGGCGCCGGCGCTGCGCGAGGCCGGCTGGCACATCGAGTGCCCGCGGGATTTCCGCCACCGCCTGCTGGTCGCCAGCGACTGGCACGTGGAGATCGAGGAAAGCGACGATGGCTGGTTCGACGTGTCCCTCGGCGTCGAGGTGGAAGGCCGCCGCGTGGACCTGGCGCCGATGCTGCACGCGGTCTTCAAGCAGGATGCGCGCTGGCTCGACCCCAAGCTGATCGAACGCATCCCCGACGACAGCCAGGTGATCGTCCAGCTCGAGGACGGCGACCGGGTGGCGTTGGCTGCCGAGCGGGTCAAGCCGATTGCCCGCACGCTGGTGGACCTCTTCGACAACCCGTCCGGCAGCATCCGCGTGTCGCGCTTCGATGCGCCGCGCCTGGCGGACGTGCTCGGCGACGGCTGGCGGGCCCAGGGGCTGGAAGGCCTGGAGCGCTGGATCGAGCGCATTCGCGGCGCCGGTGCCATCAAGCCGGTGGCCGCGCCGAAGGGCTTCGCCCTCGAGCTGCGCCCCTACCAACTGGAGGGCCTGTCCTGGCTGCAGCACCTGCGCCGCCACGGCCTCGGCGGCATCCTGGCCGACGACATGGGCCTCGGCAAGACCGCTCAGACCCTGGCCCACCTGCTTGTCGAAAAGCGCGGCCGGCGCCTCGCCAAGCCGGCGCTGGTGGTGCTGCCGACCTCGCTGGTCTTCAACTGGCAGCGGGAGGCGGAGCGTTACGCGCCGGACCTCAAGGTGCTGAGCTTGCGCGGTAGCGGCCGCGCCGAGGCCTTTGCGAAGATTCCCGACGCGGATGTGTGCCTGACCACCTACCCGCTGCTGTGGCGCGACCGGGAACAGCTCGCCGCCCATGAATACCACTCGCTGATCCTCGATGAGGCCCAGACGGTGAAGAACGCCGCCAGCCAGGCCGCCCAGGTGGTGCGCACGCTGCGCGCCGAGCATCGCCTGTGCCTCACCGGCACGCCGCTGGAAAACCATCTCGGCGAGCTGTGGAGCCAGTTCGACTTCCTGCTGCCGGGCTTCCTCGGCGACGTGAAGGACTTCACCGCCCGCTGGCGCACACCGGTCGAGAAATACGGCGACACGGTGCGCCGCGACCTGCTGGCCAAGCGCATCGCGCCCTTCATCCTGCGTCGCCGCAAGGAAGAGGTGGCCAAGGAGCTGCCGCCGAAGACCATCGTGGTACGCAGCGTCGAGCTCGATGGCCGCCAGCGCGACCTCTACGAAACCGTACGGGCGACGATGGACCAGCGCGTGCGCGACGAGATCGCCGCCCGCGGCTTCGCGCGCAGCCAGATCGTCATCCTCGACGCGCTGCTCAAGCTGCGCCAGGTGTGCTGCGACCCACGCCTGCTGAAGACCGATGCCGCTGCCAAGGTAAAGGAGCGGGCCAAGCTGGACCTGCTGATGGACATGCTGCCGGAGCTGGTGGACGAGGGCCGCAAGGTGCTGCTGTTCTCCCAGTTCACCGGCATGCTGGCGCTGATCGCCGCCGAGCTGGACGAGCGGCGCATCCGTCACGTGGCGCTGACCGGCGACACCGTGGACCGGGAAACCCCGGTCCGCCAGTTCCAGGATGGCGACGTGCCGGTCTTCCTGATCAGCCTGAAAGCCGGCGGCGTCGGCCTCAACCTGACCGCCGCCGACACGGTGATCCACTACGACCCGTGGTGGAACCCCGCGGTGGAAAACCAGGCCACCGACCGCGCCCACCGCCTCGGCCAGACGAAGGCGGTGTTTGTCTACAAGCTGGTGGTGGCCGGCTCCATCGAGGAGAAGATCCTCGGCCTGCAGGAGAAGAAGGCCGAACTGGCCGCCGGTATCCTCGCCGAGGACCACGAGGGCAGCGTCAAGTTCGGCGAGGACGACATCCGCGCGCTGCTGGCGCCGCTGCCCGAGGCAAAGGGCGACGCCGAACCGAAGAAGCGCGGCCGGCCGAAGAAGGCCTGAGCGCCGTCGGCCCGGGCTGCGGCCGGGCCGGATTCAGCGCCGCGCGGCGCGCATCAGGCTCGCCGCCACCACGGCGAGGGCGAAGACCGCCGTCAGCAGCATGTAGCCCTGCGCGTAGGCGCTGAAGATGCCCGGCGCCGCGGTGCCATAGACCACCTCGCGCCATTCGACGAAGACCGCCACGATGGCCACCCCCAGCACGCCACCCAACTGCCGGGCGTAGCTGATGACGACTGTCAACTGGCCGAGCTGGTGGGGTTCCAGGTGATGCAGCGTGGCGAGGTTGAGGGCCGGCAGGATCAGCCCCAGGCCGATGCGCCCGATCACCGTGGCGACGATGATCTCGGTATAGGAGATGTGTCCGGCCTCCACCGCGAAGATCACCAGGGACAGGCCGAAGGCCAGCAGCCCGGCAACGGTGAGCCACTTGGGCGAGATGCGGTCGGCCAGCCGCCCCGCCACCGGTAGCGTGAGGATCAGCGCGATGCCGGCTGGTACCAGGGCCATGCCGGCACCGCCGGCGCCGTAGGATAGGGCCTTCTGCAGGAACACCGGCACCAGATAGGTGGATGCGTAGAGGCCGAAGCCGTAGGAGAAGGACACCAGGCTGCCCATCGTGAAGCTGCGGTCGGCGAACAGCCCGAGTTCGACGAGGGGTTCCGGATGCTGCCGGGCGTGGCGCACGAAGAGGATCGTCGCGGCGAGGGCCAGCCCCGCCTGGCCGAGGGTCCACGGCGACCATGGGCCGCTATGGTGGAGGCTCGACACGCCCTCGATCAGTGCCAGTGTGGCGAGGGTCAGCCAGCCCAGGCCGGGCCAGTCGAAGGGGCGCGCGACGAGCTGGCGCGGCTCCGGTAGCAGGTAGATGGCGGCCACCCAGGCCACCACGCCGAAGGGCACGCCGAGCAGGAAGATCGCCTCCCAGCCGAAACGGTCGAGCAGCATGCCGCCGAGGGCCGGCGCGACGGCCGGCGTGAGGGCGATGCCGACGGTGAGGATGCCCGACGCCTGCCCACGGGATTCGGCCGGGAACAGGCGCATCAGCGCCAGCACCCCCATCGGCTGCAGCACGCCGGCGGCGGCGCCCTGCAGGATGCGTGCAGCCACCACCAGCGTGAAGCTGGGCGCAAAGAAGCCGGCCACGCTGGCCAGCGCGAGGATCGCCAGGGCCAGCATGAAGACGCGGCGAAAGCCGATGCGGTCGATCAGCCACGAGGTGGGCAGCATGGCGACGGTCATCGCCGTCATGAAGCCGGTCATCGCCCATTGGACCTGGTCCTGGCCGAGCCCGAAATGGCGCGTCAGCGCCGGCACCGCCACGTTGAAGCTGGACGTGCACAGCACGCCGGACACGGTGCCGATGCCGATGATGGACAACACGATCCACTTGTACCCTTCGCCGAAACGCTGGCTGTGGGCATCGAACGGGGCGGCGCGGGGCAACAGGGGCATGGGTGCGTCCCGCTCGTGGGTTCTTACACCAGTCGGTTCACTGCTTCGCCGGCGGCGAAGGCCTCGATGTTGCCGGTCAGCTGGTCGGCCAGCGTTTGCATGGCTTCGCGGCTGGACCACGCCACGTGGGGCGTCAGGATGAAGTTGCCGGCGGCGAGCAGGTCGGCGGCCAGCAGCGGGTTGTCGGTGGGCGGTTCCTCGGTCAGCACGTCGAAGCCGGCGCCACCGATCTGCCGGGCGCGCAGCGCGTTCGCCAGCGCGGCTTCGTCCACCAGGCCGCCGCGGGCGGTGTTGATCAGCAGCGCGGTGGGCTTCATCGCGGCGAGTTCGGCGGCGCCGATCAGGTGGCGCGTGGAATCGTTGAGGGGGCAGTGCAGGCTGATCACGTCGGCTTCGCGGATCAGCTGCTCGAAGGCCACGTAGCCGTCGCGCAACGTCGCCGCGCCCTTGTGTTCGCCGCGGATCACCCGCATGCCGAAGGCCTCGGCGAGGCGCGCGACGCCCTGGCCGAGGGTGCCGCTGCCGAGGAGGCCGAGGATCTGCCCCGACAGGTCGCGGATCGGATAGTCGAAGTAGCAGAACTGCTCGCTCTTCTGCCAGCGCCCGGCGGCCACCGACTGGTGGTAGGGCGCCAGCTGGCGGGACAGGGCCAGCATCAGCGCCAGCACGTGCTCGGGTACCGTCTCGCGGGCGTAGCCGCGCACGTTGGCGACGGCGATGCCGCGGGCCCGGCAGGCTTCCAGGTCCACGTTGTTGTAGCCGGTGGCGGCGATGGCCACCATCTGCAGGTCCGGCAGGCCGGCGATGATGTCGGCGGTGAGCAGGCGCTTGTTGACGATCGCGATGGTCGCGCCGGCCAGGTGCTCCGCCACCTCATGCTGGGCGGTGGCCTCGTATTCGGTCCACTCGTGGGCGAAGGCGGGGCGGCGGATGTCGGCGATCAGCGCGCCGGATTCCAGGTAAACGATGCGATGCATGGCGGTCGGGGCGGGAAGCTGAAATAAGGAATCAAGCTTACCGTGCCCGGCCCGGCCGGCAGAACCGGGGTTTACCGCAGCCGGGGCTCAGAACTCCAGGCCGGCCTGGGCGGCGATGCCGGCCTTGAAGGCGTGCTTGACGACGCCCATGTCGGTGACCGTGTCGGCTGCCGCGATCAGTGCTTCCGGCGCGCCGCGGCCGGTGACGATGACGTGCTGCATGGCGGGGCGGGCCTGCAGATCGGCGATCACCTCGTTCACATCCAGGTAGGCGTACTTGAGGACGATGTTGAGCTCGTCGAGTACCACCAGGCCGATCTCCGGATCGCGCAGGAAGGCTCGTGCCTGTTCCCAGCCGGCCTTGGCGCTGGCGATGTCGGCGCTGCGGTCCTGGGTGTCCCAAGTGAAGCCGTCGCCCATCACGTGCCAACTCACTTCCGGCTGGCGGCGGAAGAAGGCTTCCTCGCCGGTGTCGGAGCGGCCCTTCACGAACTGCACCACGCCGGCTTTGAGGCCGTGGCCGAGGGCCCGCGCCAGCACGCCGAAGGCGGCGCTGGACTTGCCCTTGCCGTTACCGGTGTTCACCAGGAGAACGCCGCGCTGGTCGGTGGCGGCGGCAATGGCCGCGTCGACGACGGCCTTCTTGCGTTCCATGCGGGTCTTGTGGCGGGCGTCGCGTTCGGTGTCGGAGGAGGTGTTGTGGTCGGTCATGGTGGTGTTTGTGGGCTCGTTGGGGTTTGGGTTCTTGTGGTTTTCTTGTGAGTTTCCTGTGGATTTCTTGTGGGGAAAATGAGTTTGCCCCACAGGTACAACAGGCAGTGTGCAGGTCTGGACGGTGTCCAGTGGCTGTCAGGCTGGGACGAACAGCGTTGCCGTACCGTCGGCGACGGCCCGCAGCGGATGGCCGAAGGCCGCCGACAGGCGCTCGGCGGTGAGCACCTCGGCGACCGGGCCGAAGATATGGCCACCTGCGCCGTCGAGCAGCAGCACGTGGCTGGCATAGCGGGCGGTCAGGTTGATGTCGTGGAGGACCATCGCCACACCGGCGCCGGCGGAAGCCAGGGTGCGGAAGTGGTCCAGCACCGCGACTTCATGGTGCAGGTCCAGGTGGGCCAGCGGTTCGTCGAGCAGGTACAGGCGCGGCCGCTGGACCAGCAGGGTGGCGATGGCGAGGCGCTGGCGCTCGCCGCCGGACAGCGTGGGCACCTGGCGTTCGGCAAAGCTGTCGAGGCCCATGCTGGCTAGCGCGGTGAGGGCGATCGCCTCGTCTTCCGGCCCTTCCCAGTCCCACCGGCCGAGGTAAGGGTGGCGGCCGACGAGGGCGGTTTCGAGCACTGTCGCGCTGAAGAAATCCGGCTGGCTCTGGGCCAGCAGGCCGCGCAGGCAGGCCTCGTGGCCACGAGGCCAGGCGGCGTAAGGCTGGCCGGACAGCAGCACGGTGCCGGCGGCGGCAGCGCGCAGGCCGGCCAGGGTGTGCAGCAGGGTGGTCTTGCCGGCGCCGTTGCGGCCGAGGATCACCAGGGTGTCGCCGGGCTGCAGCGTGAAATCCAGTGCGCGCACCACGTCGCGGTGGCCTACCTTCACGGTGAGGCGCTCGGCGGCGAGGACTGGCGGGCGCACGTCCATCTTCATCGTGGATGCCTGGCCAGCAGGAACAGGAAGACCGGCACGCCGATCAGCGCGGTGAGCACGCCGACCGGTAGCTGGATCGGCGCGACCACGGTGCGTGCGGCGGTGTCCGCGGCGCACAGCAGCACGCCGCCGGCCAGCGTGGCGGCGGGCAGCAGCAGGCGCTGGTCATTGCCGATGGCCAGGCGGACCAGATGCGGCACGATCAGGCCGACGAAGCCCACCGAACCGACGGTGGTCACCGCCACCGCGGTGAGCAGTGCGCCGAGGCCGTAAACCAGCATGCGCAGGCGGCCGACCTGGATGCCGAGGGCGCGGGCGGTGATCTCGCCGCGGGCCAGCAAGTTGAGTTCGCGGGCGAAGGGCAGGGCGGCCAACAGACCGATGCCCAGCAGGGCCAGTGCCGGCCATGGGCGGGTCGCGCTGCTGGCGTCGCCCATCAACCAGAACAGCATGCCCTTGACGCGGCCTTCGGGGGCCAGGCTCAACATGAGTGCCACCGCGGCGCCGCAGCCGGCGGCGACGATGACGCCGGTGAGCAGGAGGCGGGTCTGCGTCCATGAACCGTCGCCATGGGCGAGGCCGAAGACCAGCAGCGTGGCGCCGAGGGCACCGATGAAGGCGCCGGTGTCGATCCACCCGGCCGTCGCTCCGGCCAGGATCGTGCCCAGCGCGCCAACCGCTGCCCCACCGGAAATGCCCAGCACGTAGGGGTCGGCCAACGGGTTGCGCAGCAGCACCTGCATCAGCGCACCGGCCAGGGCCAGCAGGCCGCCGCAGGCGAAGGCGGCGATGGCGCGGGGCAGGCGTAGCTGGCGGACGATGTCCGCCTCCATGCTGCTTTCACCGCTGCCCAGTGCTGCCAGCAGATCGTGCCAGGACACTGGCATGGCGCCGGCCGACAGGGACCAGGCGAAGGCCACCAGCGCCGCCGTCATCAGGCCGGCGATGACCAGCCGGGCGCGCAGGCGCATGTGGCGCATGCTCACCGGTTGATGTCGGGCGGCGGTGTGCCCGTCGGCCATGGTCCCTCCGTGCATGGGGCTTATTTCGGTGCGTAGCGTACGCCGAAGAAGACGTTGGCGCCGGCCGTCTTGAAGCCCCAGGCGGTTTCGTACTGCTTGTCGAGGATGTTGTTGGCCCGTGCTTCGAGGCCCAGCTCCTTGGTCAGCGCGTACTTGGCGAAGGCGTTCACCAGCCCGTAGCCGCCCATCGGGTTGACCTCGTTGGTACGGTCGTAGCGGCCGCTGGAACCCTGCCATTCGGCGCCCACGGTGAGGGCCGCGAAGCTGCGGCTGATCGCCAGATTGCCGGTCTTGTTGGCGCGGCGCTGCAGGCGCGTGCCGGTGTCCAGGTCCTTCGGATCGAGGAAGTCGATGTTGGCGACGATGTCGAAGCCGGCGAGCTGGCCGCCGTAGCCCAGGCTGATGCCTTCCAGGCGGGCACTGCCGACGTTCTGCGGGATGAAGTTCTGGTCGTTGACTATCAGGTTGCTGATGCGGTTGCGGAAGTAGGTGGCGCTGACGCTGTGCCCGTGCTGCTCCCACAGCAGGCCGACTTCCTTGTTGTAGGCGCTTTCCGGCCTCAGGTTGGCGTTGCCGTAGCCGGGGTAATACAGCTCATTGAAGGTCGGCGCGCGGAAGGCGTTGCCGATGCTGCCCTGCACGCGCAGGGTCGGCAGGATCTGGTAGCCGTAGCCGGCGTAGCCGGTGGTCTTGCCGCCGAACTGGCTGTTGTCGTCGTGGCGGGCATTGAGCTGGACCTTGTGCGGGCCAAAGCCGGCGGTCCACCCGAGCAGTGCCGAGTTGATCGAGCGGCTGACGTCGAAGGTGTCCTGGTTGACGGCCTTCTGGTGCAGGTTCTCGTAGGCGGCGAGCAGGGTGCCGACCGGCAGGCGGATGTCGTTCTGCCACATGAACTGCTGCTGGGTGGTCTTGATCGACGCGCCGCTGGGGGCGTAGGACGCAAAGTCCTTCGAGTCGTCCACCGACTGGCCGAAGCGCACGGTGCTGGTCCAGATGTCCGTGAGGCGATTGCGGCTGAACAGGTTCCAGGCGTTCTGGATGTTGTTGCTGTAGTTGTCGAAGCCGAGGCCCGAGTCGTAATGGTTGCGACTGGTGGCGTAGAGGATCGAAGCGCCCACTTCATGGCCGTCCGCCACGCTATAGCCCAGCTTGGCCGAGAAGTTGCTGTTGCGGTACGGATCCTTGTCCGGGTTGTAGTAGTAAGGCTGCTTGGTCTTGCTGTAGATGGCGCTGAAACCGTCGTTCTCGGCATAGCCGCCGCGCACCGAGTACGACAGCTTGTCGGTGCCGCCGGACACGCCGGCCGAGGTTTCGCGGGTGCCGTAGCTGCCGACGCCGACGAAGGCGTCGGCCTTCGGCGCGCCTTCGCCCTTGCGCGTGAAGATCTGGATCACGCCGCCGATGGCGTCGGCGCCGTACAGCGCGGAAGCCGGGCCGCGGACGATTTCGATGCGCTCGATCTGCGATAGCGGGATGTCCTGCCAGCTCGGCGAGCCGAGGGTCGTCGAGCCGAGGCGCATGCCGTCGACGACCAGCAGGGTCTGGCGCGGGCTGGCGCCGCGGATGAAGATGTCGGTGGCTTTGCCGGGGCCGCCGCTGGACGCCATCTGGATGCCGGGCTGGCGGGCCAGCAGTTCGGGCAGGGAGAAGGTCGAGCCGGCGCGTTCGATCTGCTCGCGCCCGATGACGGTCACGTCAGCCAGCGACTCGTCGGCGCGCTGGGCCTGGCGGGTGGCGGTGACGACGACGGTGGGCTGCTCGGTTGCGGCCTGCGCCAGGCTGGGAAACACGGAAGCGACCGCGAGGGCGGCGGTGGAAAGGCGGATGATCATCTGTCAGGTTCTCCCGGACCCGGTGGCGTCCCCGCCGACTCGGGTGGATTGCGTGTGGAAGCGCAGGGGAGGTACCGCAGAAGGCCGGACAGGATCACGGCCGCGCGCGTTGCCACCACCCCGTGGCACTTCCGCTGTTGTGTGATCGAGGCCGGTATCCGGGCTCGCAAGCCGAGCCGGTGCGGCACAATGCCGACCGGACAGGACGCATCGCCTTCCCAGGCCCGTAAGGCCCAGTGGCTATGTGATGCGCCTTGCGCTTCCTTACCGTTGCGGGGGCAGCACAGGCCTTGCGGCTTCCGTGTGGAAGCACGCGCACCTGTTTCCCGTTTAACTCCTGGCCTGGACGGCCGCTGGAGCACCTGGAGCACGCGTATCGCCGGGCCGACTCGGCCCTGTGGCGACAACGGCTGCGATAATAGCACCAAAATCAGTCACTTCCCGAATTGGGTTGACGTGAGCGTCAATCTGCTGGAGCCCTCTTATGTCATCCGAATTGATCCTGGGCGGCGCCCGTTCCGGCAAGAGCCGCCACGCCGAACAGGCCGCCGCGGCGAGCGGCCTGGCTGTGTATGTGATCGTTACCGCCGAGGCGCTGGACGAGGAAATGTGCGTGCGCATCGCCCGTCACCAGGCCGACCGGCCGGCAGGCTGGAATGTCGTCGAAGCGCCCCGCGCGCTGGCGGCGGCACTGCAGGCGACGGCGACGCCGGAGCGCTGCGTGGTCGTCGATTGCCTGACCCTGTGGCTGGCCAACCTGCTCGACGGGGCCGAGAACCTGCCGCCGGCCGCCGGTGCCGAGCTGCTGCCGGCCTTCGCCCGCGAGCGTGCGGCGTTGCTCGAACTGATTCCGCAATTGCCGGGGAAAGTGATCTTCGTCGCCAATGAGGTGGGTCTCGGCCTGGTGCCGGAGAGTCCGCTGGGCCGCCTGTTCCGCGACGAGGCCGGGCGTCTCAACCAGGCTGTGGCGGCCCTGTGCGGGCGGGTGACTTTCGTCGCCGCGGGCCTGCCGCTGGTCCTCAAGGGGGCCTGAAGGGCGGGTGGTAATAGGTCACAGTTCGGCGATGTCCCGCCACATAGCGGCCGCTGCTTGCTGCACGGCACCATCGATCCCTTAAAAAAACAAAAGGGATCCACACCATGAGCACCCAACGCCTTGCCAGCAACGTCGGGCAGATCTGCCGTATTGCGCTGCCGTCCTACCCGGGCAGCGGCGCCACCTGGTACGTGGATGGCGCCAACGGCGCGGTCCGCGTATGCCTCGAGGAAAGCCAGGCGACGGTCGCGCAGCGGCGCGACGGCAGCCAGGTCTTTTCGGTGATCGGCGAAGTGGCTGGCGACTACGAACTGCGTTTCGTGCTAAAGCGCGCGTGGGAGCGCGAGGTGCGCAACAGCCGCCGGGTCGTCCTGCAGGTTCGTTCGCTGGGCGGGAAAAGCCGCGCCAATTAAGGCTTTGCGGCCGTCCGGCGGATATCGCGGGGCGGCCGTCCAGGGGCGCTGGCGCTTGAACAAATGATTTCGGCGTCCTAGCATCCGCGGCCTCGACACCGTCCGCAGATGCGTCCCATGACCTACGCCATCGTCCGTCCCGACCAGTCCCTCGCCCCCGCGCTGCAGCAGCGCATCGACACCAAGACCAAGCCCCTCGGCGCCCTTGGCCGCCTCGAGCCGCTGGCCCGCCAGATCGGCCTGATCCAGCAGACCCTCAGCCCCGAACTGCGCCGGCCGCACATGCTGGTGTTTGCCGGCGACCACGGCGCGGCCAAGGCGGGCGTGTCCGCCTACCCGCAGGACGTGACCTGGCAGATGGTCGAGAACTTCCTTGCCGGCGGCGCAGCGATCAACGTCTTTGCGCGCCAGATGGGCATGGGCCTGACAGTGGTGGATGCCGGCGTGGCCCACGACTTTGGCAGCCGCCCCGGCCTGATCGACGCCAAGGTGGCACCGGGCACCGCCAACTACCTGGAAGAACCGGCGCTGACCGTCGCCCAGCGTGACGCTGCGCTGGCCCGTGGCCGCGAGCTGGTCCGCGGCCTGGCCGCCGACGGCTGCAACGTGGTCGGTTTCGGCGAGATGGGCATCGGCAACACCGCCGCCGCGTCGCTGCTGACCCACTGCCTGACCGGCGCCGAGCTGGACGTGGTGATCGGCCGTGGTACTGGCCTCGACGACGCGGGCATGACCCGCAAGCGTGCGCTGCTGGCCAAGGCCGTGGCCCGTGGCGGACGCCGCGGCGATCCGCTGGAAGCGCTGACCGAGTACGGCGGCCTGGAGATCGCGATGATGGCGGGTGCGATGCTCGGCGCCGCCGAAGCCGGCATGCTGCTGCTGATCGACGGCTTCATCGTCACCAGCGCGCTGCTGGTGGCCTATGAGATCGCCCCGGAAATCATCGATTACTGCGTGTTCGCGCACCGTTCCGAAGAGCCCGGCCACGCCGTGCAGCTGGCCCACCTGGGTGCCGCCCCGCTGGTCCAGCTCGACTTGCGCCTTGGCGAGGGCACTGGCGCCGCGCTGGCCTTCCCGCTGGTGCAGGCGGCGGTCAATTTCCTCAACGAAATGGCCAGCTTCGAATCCGCCGGCGTCAGCGGCAAGGACGCGTGAGACACGCAAGCCGCCAGTCCGCCGCACTGCCATGATCCGCGCCCAGCTCGAGCTGATCTTCATCGCCATCGCGTTCTTCAGCCGCCTGCCGGTGCCGGGCTGGGTGGACTTCGCGCCGGACAAGCTGGGGCGGGCGGCGCGCTACCTGCCGCTGGTTGGCTGGCTGGTCGGCCTGATCGGCGCGGCGACCTACTGGTTGGCGGCACAGCTGCTGCCGGTGGACCTGGCGGTGGTGCTGGCGATGGCGGCGACCATCCGCGCCACCGGCGCTTTCCACGAGGACGGCTGGGCCGACACCTGCGACGGCCTCGGCGGCGGGTGGACCAAGGAGCAGGCGCTGGCGATCATGAAGGACTCGCGGATCGGCAGCTACGGTGCCATCGGGCTGGTGCTGCTGCTGCTCGCCAAATACCTGGCCCTCGCCGACCTGGGCGCCGATGACGACTACCCGGTGGTCGCCGCGCTGCTGGTGGCCCATCCGCTGTCGCGCCTCGCCGCGGTGAGCGTGATGGCGGTGCTCGACTACGCACGCAGCGACGACAGCGCCAAGTCGGCACCGGTGGCGCGCCGCCCGAGCGCCACCGAGCTGGGCATCGCGACGCTGGCCGGGGTCGTGCCCTTGTTGCTGCTAACGCCGCTGGAGGCCTTGGCGGCGCTGCTCGTCACCGCTGTGGTGGCGATCGCCGCGGCGCGCAAGTTTGCCCGCCGGCTCGGCGGTTATACCGGCGACTGCCTGGGGGCTACCCAGCAACTGGCCGAAATCGCCATCTACCTGGGGATGCTCGCCGCGTGGAGCTTTACCTGATCCGCCATCCCCGGCCCGCCGTGGCGCCGGGGATCTGTTACGGCCAGACCGACCTGGGGCTGGCCGAGTCTGCCGCCGACGTGGCGGCGCGCCTGCGCCCGCTGTTGCCGGCCGACTTTGCGCTGTACGCCAGTCCGCTGACCCGCGCCCGCCTGCTGGCCGAAGCGCTCGGTACGCCGCGGCTGGAACCGCGCCTCAAGGAAATCCACTTCGGCGAATGGGAAGGGCGCAGCTATGACGACATCGGCCGTGCCGCCCTCGATGCGTGGGCCGACGTGCCGCTGGACTTCGCGCCACCGGGCGGCGAGTCGCCGCGCCAGATGGCGGCCCGCGTTCACGATTTCCTCGCCGAGCTGCAGGCCGCGCCGCCGGCCGCCGCGGTTGTAGTTGCCCACGGTGGCCCACTGCGCGCGCTGGCCGGCCATCTGCTCAAGCTGCCGGCGGAACACTGGCTTGGCCTCGATTTCGCCTGCGGCGAAGTGACTCGCCTGGACCTCCACGACTGGGGCACGCTGCTGCGCTGGTTCAACCGCTGAGCGGACGGCTGGCTGGGGCACAATCGGGGTTGTGTCCATAGCCCGTGTTCCACTGATGAACTTCATTGCCTGCACCCTCGCCGAGCACGGCGATGCGATCCTGGCCATCTTCAACGAGGCCATCGCCACTTCCACCGCCCTTTACGACTACCAGCCGCGCACCCGCGACAGCATGACCGCATGGTTCGCCGCCAAGGCGGCCGGCAACTATCCGGTGATCGGTGCGGTGGACGAGGCCGGCACGCTGCAGGGCTTTGCCAGCTACGGCCCGTTCCGTGCCTTTCCGGCCTACAAGTACACCGTCGAGCATTCCGTCTATGTGCACCACGACCACCGCGGCCAGGGGCTCGGGCGGGCCTTGCTGAAGCGTCTGGTGGAGGCGGCCACGGCGCAGGACTATCACCTGCTGGTGGGTGTCATCGACATGGCCAACGCCGGTAGCATCGCGCTGCACGAGCAGCTTGGCTTCGTGCATGAGGGCACGCTGAAGGAGGTTGGTTTCAAGTTCGGGCGCTGGCTTGACGTGGGCTTCTACCGGCGTCGTCTGGAAACCCCGCTGCAGCCGGTGGACGGTTGATCATCCATCATATTTGTCCGCTAAACTCAGCCATCCCCATTTCAGTCAGGCCCATGGACCACTTCCTTGCCGACGACGGCGAAAAGCTGCACCTGAAGATCTCCGGCGACGGTCCGCCGCTGGTGCTGCTGCATGGCTGGACGTCCACCCACCGGGACTGGAATCCCTTCCTCCAAGCCTTCGAGGCCCGCTTCCGCGTGTATCGCTGGGACGCCCGCGGCCATGGCGGGCATGGACTGCGGACCGACACCGTGCCGACCGTCGCGCGCATGGCCCGCGATCTGCAGAACCTGCTCGACCACTACCGCCTCGATCAGGTGGTGGCGGTCGGCCACTCGATGGGCGCGCTGACCCTGTGGCAATACCTGCGCGATTTCGGTGCCGGCCGCCTGTCGCGGCTGGTCTTCATCGACCAGTCGCCGCGCCTCATCACCGACGACGACTGGAAGAGCGGCATCTATGGGGATTTCGACGCCAGCCGCAACGCTGCCTTCATCGGTGAGTTGCAGCGGGACTTCGCCGAGGCGGTACTGCGCCTTGCAGCCGATGGCCACAACGAGCGGGCCCGCGCCAAGTACGCCGAAAACGGCAGTGGCATCCAGACCGCCCGCCAGCGCCTGCAGGCCCTCGAACCCGGGCCGCTGATCGAGTGCTGGCGCAGCCTGACCGCCGCCGACTACCGGGACGTGCTGCAGGCCATCCCGGTGCCGGCGCTGCTGGTCTACGGCGGAGCGAGCAACTTCTACTCCACGGGTACTGCGCATTTCGTGCAACAGCGCATCCCGGACGCGCTGCTGCACATCTACGAGGGTGTCGATCACGCGCCCCATCTGTGGGAACGGGAGCGTTTCGTGGAAGACGTGCTGGGTTTCGTCGCCGGGCCATCGCAACCCGGCCCCGAGTCGGGCCGGCGTTAGACTATTTTTGGATTACCTCTTCATCCACATGGGACCAGGGGTGGGGAGGCACGGAGCAAAGGGGGACTGGATGGGCGGACTGGACGGCGCCGGCGTGCGGCGCATATTGCTGCGCATTGGGGTTGTAGTAGTGGCCGCCCTGTGGATTGCCGAGGACATGGGCTGGATCCATGTGGCTGAATCAGGCATCCCCCTGGATGCGGACTTACCGTCGCCGGTCCCCACCGCCATGGGGCTGACGGTGCAGAGCGTGATGGTCGGTCATGGCACATCGGCAGGGATTGCCATGCTTTCCGACAACGGCCAACCGCCGGAAATGGTTTCGGAAGGTCAGGCCTACCACGATGATCTGCGCATCGAGCGGGTGCTCGCCGATCGGGTGATCCTGCGGCAGCGGGACAACAACGCGCCCATCGTGCTGGCGGTGGTGCCGCCGCGGCCGATGGGCGATGTCGTGCCGCCTCCCGTCACTCCGATGGCCCCGATTGGTTCCACGCCCACGGTAGAGCCACCGACCGGGGCTGCCGCCGCCGCGCCCGGACGCTGACGCGCTTCCGCCAGCGACGGGGGCGATCTTGCAGGGGCTGGCCGTGCACCGCACAATGGACCGTTATTGTTCGTGGCCCGCCCATGCCCGCCGATTCACCGAACCCGCCCGCGCCGCTGGTCGCCTGCCATGAGTGCGACCTGCTGCAGCACGACGTGCCCATCGCCCCTGGCGAGACGGCCCGCTGCGTGCGCTGTGGCGCCGAGCTGGCGCGCAACCCACCGGACAGCCTGGACCGTACGCTGGCCTACACGCTGACGGCGGCTATCCTGTATGTGCTGGCCAATGCCTTTCCGTTGATCGGCCTTGAGCTGCAGGGGCGCTACGCCGAGGTGACGCTGTTCGCCGCGGTACGCAACCTGTGGCACATCGGCATGCAGCCGGTGTCGGCGCTGGTCTTCGTCACCGCGCAGCTGTTCCCGCTGCTCGAAATGCTGATGATCCTGCTGGTCCTGGTGCCGCTGCGCCTCGGCCGCCGCTCGCCGCGCCTGGTCGCCTTCTTCCGCCTGGTGCTGTCGGTGCGGCCGTGGGGCATGATGGAAGTCTTCCTGCTCGGCATGTTGGTGTCGCTGGTCAAGCTGGCCCACTCGGGCTCGGTGATCCTCGGCACGGCCTTCTGGGCCACCGCGGCGCTGATCCTGATCCTCACGCTGGCCGGGCGGGCTTTCGACCGCCGCGTGTTGTGGCGGATGAGCCATCCGGAGGGCGCATGAAGCTCGCGCTCACCGCCCGCCAGGCCGGTTTGCTGAGCTGCCATGTGTGCGGCCAGCTGGCGCAGGCGCCGTTGGACGCGAACCAGCGGTCGCGCTGCCCGCGCTGCGCGGCGCCGCTGCACCAGCGCAAGCCGGCCAGCATCAACACGACCTGGGCGCTGCTCGTCGCCGCGGCGCTGCTCTATCTGCCGGCCAACCTGCTGCCGATCATGGTCACCTCGTCGCCGGTCAACCACCAGGTGGACACCATCATGAGCGGGGTGATCTTCCTGTGGCGGGACGGGCAGTGGCCGCTGGCGCTGGTGGTGTTCTTCGCCAGCGTGGTGGTGCCGCTGCTGAAGATCCTGGCGCTGGTGTACCTCACCGCGTCCGTGCAAATGCGTTCCCGCCACCGCGTGATGCAGCGTGCCCGCCTGTACCGGGTGGTCGAATTCGTCGGGCGCTGGTCGATGCTGGACATCTACGTCATCACGCTGCTGGTGGCGCTGGTACAGTTCCGGGGTTTGGCCACCGTCGATGCCGGCCCGGCCGCGGTGGCCTTCGGCGCGGTGATCGTGCTGACGATGTTTGCCGCGCTGACATTCGATCCGCGCCTGATCTGGGACCCCCTCACCGATTCCGAAACTGCCGACCATGACTGACCCGCTGCCGCCCTCCCTGCCGACCGCCGTCGTGGAGCGTCCGCGCCGTTTCCGCGTTCCGCTGGTGTGGATCATCCCGCTGGTGGCGGCGCTGATCGGCCTGTTCCTGGCGGTGCGCGGCTACTACGAGCAGGGGCCGGTGATCACCATCCAGTTCGATACCGGTGCCGGCCTGGAGCCGGGCAAGACGCGCATCAAGTACCGTGACGTGGATGTCGGCCAGATCACCGCGGTGGCCCTCGCCGAGGACGGCAGCCACGTGATCGCCACCGCCCAGCTGGCCCGCCAGGCGTCCCGCCTGCTGGTGGACGACACGCGCTTCTGGGTGGTCAGCGCGCGGGTCTCCGGCGGCTCCATCTCGGGCCTCGACACGCTGCTGGCGGGTGCCCACGTGGGCATGGACGTGGGCAAGTCGGTCGAGCCGCGGCGCGAGTTCGTCGCATTGCGGGAGGCACCGGTGGTCAGTTTCGACGTGCCCGGCCGCAGTTTCAGCCTGGAGGCGGACAACCTGGGCTCGATCGGCGTCGGCACGCCGGTGTTCTACCGGCGCATCCAGGCTGGCCAGGTTACAGGCTACAAGCTCGACGAGCAGGGCAAGCACCTGGACATTCAGGTCTTCGTGCAGGCGCCCTACGACCGTTTCGTCACCACCAACTCCCGCTTCTGGAACGCCAGCGGTGTGGATGTGAAGCTCAGTGCCGAAGGCGTACAGGTCAATACCGAATCGGCTACGTCGATCCTCACCGGCGGGCTGGCCTTCCAGACGCCGGAGGGCGACGCCGACGAGCCGGCGCCGAAGGGCCACGTGTTCCGCCTGTTCCGCAACCGGGACGAGGCGCTCAAGCAGCCCAACGTCAACGCCCACACCTATCTGCTGCGTTTCCACGAATCGGTGCGTGGCCTGTCGGTCGGCGCGGCGGTGGATTTCCGCGGCATCCAGGTCGGCGAGGTGACGGCGATCCATCCGGCTTTCCACGCCCGCGGCGCCGATCTCGAACTGCTCGTCGAAGTGGCGATCTTCCCCAACCGCCTGCAGGCGCGCAACGAGCAAGGCAAAACGCCATACGCCGGCAAGGACTTCCGGGACAAGGATTTCCGCGCCTTCATCGACCGCCTGATCGCCAGCGGCATGCGCGCCCAGCTGCGCAACGGCAACCTGGTGACCGGCCAGCTCTACGTGGCGCTGGATTTCTTCTCCGCCGCCGGGTCTGGTCGTGCCGACTGGACGCAGAATCCCCCCCAGTTACCGACCCAGCGGGGCAGTCTTGAAGAGTTGCAGACCACCTTGCTGCGTGTGGTGGAGCGTATCGACAAGCTGCCGTTGGACGCCATCGGCAAGGACACCCAGAAGGCGATCGCCAGCCTCGGCCGCACCCTCGACGAGGTCGAAGCGCTGGTCAAGCGCCTCGACGGCCTGGCCAATGGCGACGTGCGCGACACCATCATCGAGGCCCGTGGCGCCATCGCCGACACCCGCAGGTTGTTGAGCAGCGACGCGCCGCTGCAGCAGGACCTGCGCGCCAGCCTGCAGGAGCTGTCGCGCGCTGCCCAGGCCCTGCGCCATCTGGCCGACAGCCTCGACCGTCACCCCGAAGCGCTGTTGCGCGGCAAACCCGAGGACAAGCCATGAAACCCGTGCTGGCCAGCCTGGCCCTTCTGCTGGCGGCCTGCGGCACCACGCCGCCGATCCAGTTCTTCAGCCTCGGCCCGCAGGCCGTGGCGGACAGCGCCCCTGCCGTGGCGGGGCCGAGCCTGGTGGTCGGCCCGGTTGGCGTGCCGGCGGCCATCGACCGCCTGCACATGGTGCGCCTGGTGGACGGCGTGCGCGTCGAGGTGGCCGACGGGCACCGCTGGGCTGCCCCGCTGAAAACCGAGATGGCCCGCCGCATCGCCTCCGATATTGCCCGGCTGCGTGGCTACGGGCGGGTCGTCGCGTGGCCGCAGGCGACGCTGGTCGAGCCGGACCTGAGCCTGCCGATCGACGTGCAGCGTTTCGATGCCGAAGGCTTCGAGCGGGTCACGCTGGAGGCGGTGTGGACGCTGCGCAAGGGTGGCAAGGACCTGGCCAGCCGGCGCTTCGTCGGCAGCGAGCAGGTGGCGGCGCCGACCTACGCGGCGCTCGCCGCGGCTCACGGCCGGCTGATCGATGCGCTGGCCAGGGACATCGCCACGGCGCT
The DNA here is from genome assembly GCF_056724105.1 of Zoogloea sp. GDB6. Classification (NCBI taxonomy): domain Bacteria; kingdom Pseudomonadati; phylum Pseudomonadota; class Betaproteobacteria; order Rhodocyclales; family Zoogloeaceae; genus Zoogloea; species Zoogloea sp. GDB6. The sequence goes on from NZ_CM161497.1 coordinate 5,425,889, forward strand.
GCCCTGACGGCTCGCAACCGCCGGCGTTCGCCGATCACTTTTGCGCTTCGTGTGACTGGACGAGGCGTACCGCCGATCAGGTCTCGACCTTCTTGCGTGGGCTCTTGCGCGGCCCGGCCGGCGGGCGCTTGATGCGTCCGAGGCGGCGGCGGATCTCGTCGGAATCCATCCACAGATCGCTGCCCTGCAGGATGTGGCCGATGTCGGCGGCGCTCAGGAAAGGCGTGCACAGCCGCGTGGTGACCTTCTCGAACCAGTTGCCGAGGGCATGTACCTCGGCCATCTGCTCGCTGCCCTTGCCGGCGAAACTGCTCGAGTAGGTGTGGAACATCAGCTGGCAGTTGTCGTGGACGATCAGCTCGTCGCCGGACAGGAAGATGAAGGCCGCCATCGAGTAGGCCCGCGCCTCCAGCACGGTGATCACGTGGGCTTCCGAGGCCAGCATGTTGTTGATGATCTGCAGGCCGGTGTTGAAGTCTCCGCCCGGCGAGTTGATATGCAGGTAGATCAGGTCGGTCTCGGCGGCGGTGCGCAGGGTGTAGAACAGCTCGGTATAGAACTGGGGTTCCTGGATCTCGCCGCACAGGTAATAGGACACCTGGTGGATCGGTACGTGTCGCTCGTAACGCACCAGTCCACCGAAGGGCTCGAGTTCTTCTTCCGGTGGTGGTGCGGCGTGGTTGCGGCTCGGTGTGGCGTGCAGCATGGCCTCGTCCTCCGTGTGGGAAGCATATGGGTGGAGTATGCGATTGCGGCTCGTCGCCGACAACCGCCGGGATGTCGTGGTGTAGTCCTGCGGCCAAAATGGCCGGCGGCCGACCGGCATCCGGTCCTTGATGCGATAATTCCGCCTTTACGTCTTTCCGGTGTCCGCCTGCGGACACCTGCCCGTGTATGCATTTCTCCCTGCCGGATTTTTCTGCCTGTCGCGTGCTCGTCTGCGGCGACGTGATGCTCGACCGCTATTGGCATGGTGCAACCGCCCGTATTTCGCCGGAAGCGCCGGTGCCGGTGGTGCAGGTGCGCAATGACGAGGCGCGGGCCGGCGGGGCCGGCAACGTGGCCCTCAACGCGGCGTCACTGGGGGCGCAGGCACGTGTCGTCGGCCTGATCGGCGACGACGAGGCCGGTCGGCTGCTGGAGTCCGGGCTGGTCGAGCGCGGTGTGCACTGTGCTTTCGAACGCCTGAGCGACGCACCGACGATCACCAAGCTGCGTGTGATCTCCCGTCATCAGCAACTGATCCGTCTGGATTTCGAGGAGCGCTTCGACGACCGTCAGGCCGCACTGGTCGGTGTCGCCTTGGCCGCACAGCTCGAGCAGGCCGATGTGCTGGTGCTGTCCGACTACGCCAAGGGCACCCTGTCCGACGTGGCGGCACTGATCGCCGCGGCCCGGGCGCGGGGCGTTCCGGTGGTGGTGGACCCGAAGGGCACCGACTTCTCGCGTTACCGCGGCGCCACCATCGTCAAGCCCAACCTGGCGGAATTCGAGGCGGTGGTCGGCCCCTGTCCGGACGAGGCCACCCTGATCGCCCGCGGCGAAGCCCTGCGCGACGAACTGGGCCTCGAAGCGCTGCTGGTGACCCGTGGCGAGCAGGGGGTGACGCTGCTGCAGAAGGGGCAGCCGGCCCATCACCAGCCCACGCGGGCGCAGGAAGTGTTCGATGTGACCGGTGCTGGCGATACGGTGTCGGCGGTGCTGGGCTGTGGCATCGCCGCCGGCCTCGCCCTGCGCGATGCGACGGTGCTGGCCAATCTGGCCGCTGGTGTGGTGGTCGGCAAACTGGGCACGGCCACCGCTAGCATCGACGAGCTGTACGAGGCGATGAACGCCCATGCACCGTTGGCCCGTGGCCTGCTGGCGGCCGACAATGTGCTGGGCACCTGTCAGCGTGCCCAGGCTGCCGGCGAGCGGATCGCCGTGGTGCTGGGGCCTGTCGGGGTACCAGGGGCGGACATGCTGGCCCAGCTGGAAATCGCCGGCAAGGGCGTGGACCGTCTGCTGGTCATCGAGCCGGCCACCGCCGCGGCCGGTGCAGCGGCGGTTCTGGCCGCCCTGCGTCCGGTGGACTGGGTCGTGCGTGCCGATGACGCAACCCGCAACGATCTGCTGGTTGCGCTGCGCCCCGACATGCTTTTCGGTCGCCCGACGGCCCTCGCTACGCTGACCGACGAAACCCGCGCCGCCGCGGCCGATGTGCGCTCTCTGGCCCTGCCGGACTGAGGCCCCGCCATGGTGATGGACATTTCCACGCGCTCGGGGCGCGTGCGCGCCTGGTTCGACATGCATCTGGTGGACCACGGGATGATCCGTGCCGTCTACAACAACTTCTACCACCTCGGCGGCGGTATGTATCGCTGCAGCCAGCCCAGCCCGGCCCAGCTCGCCAAGTACCAACAGAAATACGGTATCCGCAGTGTCGTGAACCTGCGGGGCCCCCACGGCTACGGTTCCTATGCGCTGGAGAAGGAGGCCTGCGACCAGCTCGGCCTGGCGCTCCACGACGTCAAGCTGTATTCCCGCACTGCGCCGGAAGTGGAAGAGATACATGCGATTGACGAGTTGTTCAAGAGCATGGAATTTCCGGCGCTGATGCACTGCAAGTCGGGTGCCGACCGGGCCGGGCTCGGCTCGGCGCTGTACCGCATCCTGCACCTGGGGCATCGGGTCGAGGACGCGCTGGCCGAGCTCCACTGGCGCTACGGCCATTTCAAGGGAGCCAAGACCGGTATCCTGGATTTCTTCCTGGCCAGCTATGTGGCACGCAATGCGCGCAGCCCGATCGGCTTCCTGGAATGGGTGGATACCGAATACGACCGCGATGCGCTGGAGGCCAGTTTCCACGAGGAGGGCTGGTCCAGCCTCATCGTGGACAAGGTATTGCACCGGGAATAGACTCGCCGCCGCGTCTGCGAGGGCGGAGATACCGAACATTTGATTACAGCTTGCTGGCCAATCCAGACGATTGCCCTACGGTGCTTTGCACCGTCCCATGGGATGCTGGTCAGGCTTCCGAAAGGGCCGGTGAGTAAAACTGCTGCCGGCGTCGCCGTTTGGCCGGGTAATTGGCTGTGACGGCATAACATCAACCTGCATCGCTATGGCTGGCCATGGATGCCAGCGCAGCCGGTGCTGCAGCGGAAATCTCCTAAAGACATGGAATTACAGGTGCGTGGGGCGGATCCGAAGACCGCGGTGCTGATCCGCCACGTTGGCATTGGTGACCTGGTCTGGCATCTGCCCTATATCCGCGCCATTGCGGCGGCAAGCCGCAACGGTAAGGTGTCGGTGATCGCGGCGCCGTCCACCCGGGCGAAGGACATCCTCGCCGCCGAGGACTGTATCGACGATGTAATCCTTTATGATCGCAGGCCGCGTCGCACCGAGGGGCGCAAGGGGAGTCACCGGGGGTTTGCCGGCCTGCGCCGCTTTGCGCGGGAACTCGAGGTTTACCAGTTCGAACGGATCTTCCTGTTCTCCCGACGCTATCATCATGCGATTCTCGCCTGGCTGGCCAAGATTCCGACGCGCATCGGTTTCGGGACCAATCTCCGTCAGCGTCTGTTCCTCAACCATCCGCCCTTCATTCCCAAGTATCAGGGGCCCGGCGTCGGCATCTATGAAGAGGCCACCGCGCTGGTGATCGCCCACGGCATCGTGCCGTCTGCCGTCGTACCGCGCATGAAGGTGCCGGCGGCGGAACTGGCTTTCGGGCAGGATTTCATCGCTGCCCTGCCACGGCCGACCGTCTGCTTTGCCATCGGCACTTCGGAGAAGCACAAGCACTGGGGGGACGAGCGTTACGGCGCACTGGCGGCGGAACTCATCGCGCGGGGCTACGGGGTGGTCCTGCTGGGCGGGCCGAGCGAGGAGGAAAACGCCCGCCGCATCGTGGCGGGCGTTCCCGAGGCGCAGCGCGCGGGGATCCAGCCGTTCACCCGCGGCACCATCATGCAGACGGCCGGCATCTTGTGTGCGGCGGATGGCTGCATCGGTAACGATACCGGTGTGCTCAACATGGCGGCAGCCACCGGCAAGCCGGCCATCTGTCTGCTCGGCAAGCGGCCCCTGCTGCTGCACGATCCGGCGATCCGCTGCCTCGACCATGTACCCTTGAACCAGCTCGAAGTGAAGGATGCCGTGGCTGCAGTGACGTCCGGCATATCCCTGCGCCGCTGATTGTGATGACATGCGTGGCCGGCGAGCGCCGTCCGCACAATTGATGACAAAAACGTGTTTGACCCTGCGCGATTCAATGCGCAAGCTTCGGCCCATGTGCAGTTTACGCCCGCTCAGGGTAACGGACCTGCGCTGGACTCCGGGCCACTAGACGAATGAACGATTCCTTCCAGCTCTATCGCCGCCTGCTCGGTTCGATCCGGCCCTATTCGCGGGTGGTTGCCCTGTCCATCCTGGCGATGATCGCCGCTGCGTCCCTGGAGCCCGTGCTGCCGAGCCTGCTCAAGCCGCTGGTGGACGAGAGCCTGATCAAGAAGAACCAGGTTGCCCAGTGGCAAGTGCCCTTGTTCCTGATGCTCGCCTTCCTCGCCAAGGGCGTGGCCGAATATGTGGCCAGCGTGTCCAGCCAGTGGATCGCCAACCAGGCCATCACCGACCTGCGCCAGCAGGTCTTCCGCCATCAGATGCACCTGCCGATCCCGGTGCATCAGGCCGAGACCGGCGGGCGCATGCTGTCGCGCATCCTCTACGACATCCCGCAGGTCGGCGCTGCGCTGTCCAACGCGTGGATCATCGTCGTCCGCGATACCCTGATCATCATCGGCCTGACCGGTTACCTGATCTACACTGCCTGGGAGCTGACGTTGGTGATCGTCGCCATTGCGCCGATCGTGGCCTGGCTGATCCGCATCGCCAGCCGCAAGCTGCGCGGTTCCAACCAGGAGATGCAGGAAACCACCGGGCGCATGACCGGGATGGTTGAGGAGACCCTCGGCGGCGTGCGCGAGATCAAGCTGTTCGGCACCCACGAGCACGAGGACCGGCGCTTCGCCGAGGTGTCCGAAAAGCTGCGCAAGCAGACCATGCGCACCGTGCGGGTGTCGTCCGCCAATGTGCCGCTGGTACAGGTGCTGGCGGCAGCGGCGGTGGCCACGGTGATCTGGACCGCATCCTCCCTGTCGGCCCAGGACAAGCTGAGCCCGGGCGAATTCGTGGCCTTTGTCACTGCGATGTCGATGCTCTTCGAGCCGATCCGCCGCCTGACCAACATCAACGCGACGATCCAGCGCGGCCTGGCCGGCGCCCAGAGCATTTTCGAGCTGCTCGACACGCCGCCGGAAGTGGACAGCGCTAGCGGTACGCTGCCGCGGGCCGTCGGTGAACTGCGCTTCGACGACGTGAGCTTCGCCTATCCGGGCCAGACTGAGTCCGCCCTGCGGCACTTCAGCCTGGATGTGCATCCGGGCCAGACGGTGGCCCTGGTCGGCGCTTCCGGCAGCGGCAAGACCACGTTGATCAATCTGATCGCCCGTTTCTACGAGCCTACTGCCGGCCGTGTCCTGCTCGACGGTGCGCCGCTCGACCGCCTGCCGCTGGCCCACCTGCGCGCCCAGCTCGGCTGGGTCGGCCAGCAGGTCGTGCTGTTCGACGACAGCATTGCCGCCAACATCGCTTACGGCCGCCCCGATGTGCCAGAGGCCGCCATCCTCGCCGCGGCTCGCGCCGCCCATGCGATGGAGTTCATCGACAAGCTGCCGGATGGCCTCGCCACCCGTGTCGGCGCCAACGGCAGCCAACTGTCCGGCGGCCAGCGCCAGCGTATCGCGATCGCCCGCGCCTTCCTGCGCGATGCGCCGATCCTGCTGCTTGACGAAGCCACGTCGGCCCTGGACAACGAATCGGAACGGGCGGTGAAGGACGCGCTGGTCGAACTGCGCCGCAACCGCACCGTGATCGTCATTGCCCACCGCCTGTCCACCATCCGCGACGCCGACCGCATCGTCGTGATGGAGTGCGGGTGCATCGTCGAAGCCGGCACCCATGACGAACTGGTAGCCCGCGGTGAGGCCTATGCCCGCCTGCTGGCCAGCGGCGAGCAGGTGACGGCGGACGCTGCCTGATACGATGACGAGCCGGGTTGCCCTCTACTTCGTTGCATCGCCTCTGCAATACCTGGCGGCGCGGCGCATCGCCGAGATCCATGAGGCCGGCGCGCGTCAGGTGCTGGTCTGGTACAAGCCGGGCATGACGCCCGTGGTGCGGATCGACGACTGGGATGCGGCGAGCTACATGCCGTGGCCGCGTCGCGAACCCCTACCCGGCCCCTTTGGCCGCCTGCGCAGGTTGCGCGCCAACATCCGCCTGGTGGCCGGGCTGGTTGGCCGCTGCGAAAGCTTGCACATCCACAGTGCGGTGTTCGACACCGAGGCGATCAATTACTTCCTGCGCGCGCTGCCCAGGCTGTGTGGCTGCACGGAGATGAAGGCGCGCATCCTGCCGGACGGCATCATCAGCATCCGCCGCTACCCGCTCGCCGGGCTCCGGCGCCTGTTCCAGCACGTCCGCAAGCTGCGCCGTCTGGTGGCTCCCGAGCTGGATTACTGGTGCTTTGCGGGGGATCGTATCGGTTCCGATGCCGGATTCTGCGACCGTATCTACGTGCTTCCTGGCTTGCCCCACGAATATCCGGCAGACAAGACCGTCGTGCTGCCGCCGCTCGTCACGCCGTCCATCGATGGGACGTCGGCAGGAGAAGGGCCGCGTCGCGCGCTGGTGATCGGTCAGCCCCTGGTCGGGGCTGGCTTGATGAAGCCCGCCGACCGGGACGCGGTGAGCGCCGAGATCCATGCCTGGCTGGCCGCAGAAGGTATCCGGCAGATCTTCTACAAAGGCCATCCGAAGGATCCATCGCTGGAGCTCAACGACCCGGACTATGCTGTGGTGACCCTTGATGAGCCCCTCGAAATGCATCTGGCCTGCAATGTCTACGATGCTGTGCTCGGTGTGCGTTCTACAGCATTGCTGTTTGCGCGCCAGACCTGCCCCGCCGAAACCCGCGTGATCGCCTTCGGTTGGGACCGGGTCCGGTTCAAGTCTGACGCCGAACGGCGCGACATGCAGGCCGCCTTCGCGGTCTGCGGGGTCGAGCTGCGATGACGGCAGCGCCGCTGGCCGCACTGCGTTCCCGCATCCCGCGCATCAACGAGGCGCTGTTTGCCGCCAGCTTCTTCTTCCTGCCCGGCCATGTGGCGCCGGTCTATACGCTGAGCGCGGTGATGCTGCTGCTGTCCGTGCTCGAAGGGCGTTTCCGCGAGAAATGGGCGCTGCTGCGCTGCGACAGCCTGTTCTGGATCTTCCAGGCCTTCTTCTGGCTGTTTCCGCTGGCCCTGCTGTGGACCGAGGATATGGCCGAGGGGCGGCGCATGGTCGGGCGCTACACCTTCTTCCTGCTGTCCCCGCTGTACCTGACCATCGCCCGCCGGGAGCTGCTGGCGCGCTGCATCGCCGCTTTTCTGGCCGGTTGCCTGCTGGCCGAGGGCCTGGCCTACTACAACTGGCTGCAGATGCACGTCTTCCCGGCCTGGCCGGCCGGTCTGCGGGTCGCCAAGGACCCTGCGGACACGGCGCCCTTCGTCGACCACATCCTGTACGCGCCTATTCTGGCCTGGGCTGCTTACCTCGCCGCACGGGGCAGTCTGTCGGGTCCGCTGGTGCGGCGCCTGGGGTATGCGCTGCTGACGGTGCTGAGCGCCGGCAACCTGCTGTTTTCCGGTGGCCGCGCGGGGCAATTGGTGTTCCTGGTGTTGCTGGCAGTGCTGATCTTCCAGCGCTTCGCGCGGCGGCCGCTGCTCGCCGGCCTGCTGTCAGCCGCGCTGGTGTCAGCACTGCTGGCCGGCGCCTATGTCGGCAACGACTATTTCCGTAGCCGGGTGGACATGGCCGTGGATGAGATCACTCACTACGAGGACTCGGTGAATACCTCGGCCGCCCTGCGCCTGACCTTCCTGATGAACTCGGCGCGCCTGTTCGCCGAGCATCCTTTGGTTGGTGTCGGCAGTGGCGACTACACGCGGGAATACGCCAAGCTCCACGAACGCTATTCTGCAGGCTGGCTGACCACCGACAATCCTCACAATCAGTACCTCTTCGTGCTCACTACTACCGGCCTGCTCGGTGGTGCCGTCCTCTTCGCTGTGTACTTCCCACCGCTGCTGTGGCGTGGCCGGTGCGACGACGTGGCGCCGCTGCGTACTGCGCTGGTGGTCTTCATCTGCACCAGCAGCCTGTTCGAGGACTACCTGTGGCGCTCCAACACCTCGCTGCTGTTCGTGCTCTTCGCGGTGCTGCTGCTCGGCGCACGCAGCCGGGATATGCAGTCGTCGGCGCGGCGATGAAGATCTTCGTCCTCAACCTGGAGCGTGCGGTCGAGCGCCGTGCGCTGATGCAGCGGCGCCTGGCCGAGCTGGGGCTGGAAGCCGAATTCCTGCCGGCGGTGGAGGGCGCCCGCATCGATCGGCGCTGCCTGCCGGCAGGCAGCGAGCCGCGCCTGACGCCCGGCGAGTTGGGCTGCTACCTGTCCCACCAGCGCTGCTGGGAGATCGTCGTCAAACGGGAACTCCCCCATGCTGTATTGCTGGAAGACGACGTGGTGCTGAGCCCCGAGCTACCACGGGTGCTTGAAGAAATCGCCGGTCTCGATCTGCCTTACGATCTGGTCCGCCTGTCTTCCCTCGGCCCGGTGCGCGGCATTCCGGTGGCCAGCCTGAAGGAAGGCCGGCAGTTGATTCTGCCCAACAAGAACCCGAGTGGGACCCAGGGCTACCTCGTCAGCCGGGAAGGCGCGCGCCGTCTGCTCGCCCGCTTGGTTGTGCCGAAGCGGCCTATCGACGACGAACTCGATTTGTACTGGAAACATGGTCTGTGCATCCCGGTGGTCTCCCCTTGTGTGGTGGAGGAAGATCAAGCTCTCACCAGCATGATCGGGGTGCGCTCCGACTGTTCTCACCGCAGGAACCTGGCCCGCCATCTGGGGCGGGTGATCGAGGCGAAGCGCCGCAAGCTCGCCGTCTTCCTGCTGGCCCGCCGGCTCCGCCAGGCAACCCACTGACGACGATGACGACCCCCACCGATGAAATCCTGCAGGATCGGCCGGACGTGCCCTTCCTGGTGTGTGCCTTCTACACCGATACCTATGCGGCGGAAGCAGCCCAGCTGCGCGCATCCCTGGAGCGGACCGGCACCCCGTATTTCCTCAAGCGTTGCCCGAGCCGCGGCTACTGGGAGGCCAATACGCGCATCAAGCCGGAGTTCCTGCGCGACTGCCTTCAGCGCTTCGCCGGGCGGGACGTTGTTTATCTGGACGCCGACTCGGTAGTGCGCTCCCCGCTGCGCCTGTTCTTCGATTTCGATGCCGATCTGGGTGTCTTCGTGGCGCCCGGCGACGGCGGCTTTTCCCATCGCTATCTGACCGGCACGCTCTACCTGCGCAATGCACCGCCGACGCGGGCCTTCGTGGATGACTGGATCGCCGCCCAGGACGGCATGCTGCTCGGTGTGGACCAGGACAGCTTCACCGCCGCCATCGAGCGCCACCCGGAGTTGCGCATCGGGCCGCTGCCGGAGAGCTATGTGAAGATCTTCGACCGTGGCACGGAAACGCCGGTGGTCGAGCATTTCCAGGCCAGCCGGCGCCATGTCAAGCTGCAGCGTGCCCTCAAGAAAGTCCGTAACGTCGTGATCGGCGCTGCGCTGCTCGGTGGCCTGGCCTGGCTGGTGGCACGCTGGTTCTAGCGCGGTACGGCAGCAAGGCTTCGCGCCGGTGGTGCGATCCTCTGGCATCATGCGCTCCCATCTGCGACACCGGACAAGCCGATGAGCCGTATTCAGATCCTGATGTATCACCGGGTGGGGCATTTCCCGCAGCGCATGCCCAGTCATCGCGCGCAGATCTGCCATCTCCCGCGTTTCAAGGCGCAGATGGCCATGCTGCGTCACTGCGGCTACTCGGTGGTCAGTCTGGACGATGCGGCAGCGGGTCTGCGCGGTGAGCAATCCCTGCCGCCCAGGCCGGTGGTGCTGACCTTCGATGACGCCTATGTGGATTTCCTCGAACAGGCCGCGCCGGTGCTGCAGGCTCACGGCTATCCGGCGACGGTTTATGCCGTGGCCGGCCTGCTCGGCAAGACGTCTGAATGGGTTACGCCGGAAGGCCTGGTTCCGGCACCGCTGATGAGTGCCGCCCAACTGCGCGAGATCCAGGCCATGGGCTTCACGGTCGGCTCCCATACGGTCAGCCACCCGCGCCTCGCCCAGGTGGACACGCCGCGCGTCATCGAGGAAGTGACGGCCAGCAAGCGCATGCTGGAGGATGTGCTTGGCGTGCCGGTGAAGCATTTCTGCTATCCCTACGGCAGCCATGACCTGCGTGCCGTAGAAGCCGCCGCCGAAGCCGGTTACGTGACCGGTACGACCTGCCAGCGCGGCCCGGCCACCGAGGCTGACGATCTGTTGAGCCTGCCCCGCAAGGCCGTGTCCCAAGGGCGGACCGCCCTGGGCTTGTTCTGGATGATGTTTGCGAAGAACCGCACGCGCGGGCAGGCGATACGGCGTCCCGTCTAGGGCTGCGGCTAGCGGCCGCCGAATGCCCGCCGCAGGCCGATCCGGCAATACAGCTTGAGGGCGTCCAGCTTTTGCTTGGGGCTGCCCAAGCGGGCCCGCGCGGCGAGAATTTTCTTGGCCGACCGGTAATGGCCGGCGCGGATCAATCCCTTGGCCGCCTGCCGACCCATGCTGGACAGCAGGATCTCGTCCCCGACCAGCTGCAGGAAGGCGAGGGCCTCTTGGTCCGTCAAGGCCTGTCCGATGTGGCCGAGGCCGTGGAAACCGAAGGTCGGTCCGCTCGGCGGGATCTTCTCGAACGCAAAGCGCGAGGCCAGCTCCAGCGGGGCGAAGGCGATGCCGTAGCGGCTGACCAGCAGGTCATGGTAGAGATTGCCGATGGAGTCGTCTTCCGGGTGCAGCCGGACGATCTCGGGGTCGTGCAGCGCATCGACGAGCTTGCGCGAGCGCAGGGAGAAACCGCCGTTGCCCACCTGATGTTTGATATGCGGCCAGGTGCCGGGCCACGGTGCGCCGATATAGTCGTAGTCGAGGAAGGCGGGATCCCACGCACCGGTGTTGAGGATGAAGCCGTCCCATTGCATCACCAGTACATGGCTGCCGGTGAAGTGCGGCGACAACTCCTTGAGCATGAAAGCCGAGTAATCTGCGACGCTGCGCAGCGGCCGGACGGCGTGGACGGTGATGCGCGGATCGTCGCAGCGGAAATCCGCATGCGTCAGCAGCACGGCCTCATGGAAACGGGCGCCCGTCATGCAGCGCTGCATCACCTTGACGGCCAGTTCCGGATTGCGGGTGTCGAGGCACAGCAGGCTGATCGAGGAGAGATCCAGCATGGTTCGGTAGCCGGTGCGATGCGGCCATGTCGATGTATCAGCCGGGTATTTTATACTGCGGCGCACAATGCCCTCCATGGAACGCAGGCGCCGCTTACCGGCGTGGGGTGTTTTGCGGCAGAATGCGCGACGTCAACTTGGCCCGATATCAGGCTGTTGGGTGCCTTTTCGCAGCCGTTTCCCATCCTGTCCATCGCATCGTCACGCACTTGTCGCATCTGATTTGTTCCGCACGGGGTCTTAACCACAGCCTTGCTCCGTTGGTGGCGGGAAAGGAATAAGGTCGCCCGTGAAACGCATCCTCATCATCCGCAGTTCCGCCATTGGCGACGTGGTGTTTGCCTCCGCGTTGCCGGCAGCGATCCGCCGCACGCACCCGGACGCCCACATCGCCTGGCTGGTCGAGCCGGGCATTCACGAACTGCTGCTCAGCGATCCGAACATCGACGAGGTCATCACCTGGTCGAAGGGCGAATGGGTCAAGCTGTGGAAGGAAGGCCGCCGCCTCGAGCTGTGGCGGCGCGTGCGCCAGCTGCGGCGCGAGTTGCACGCGCGCCGCTTCGATACCGCGCTGGATCTGCAGGGCCTGCTGAAGAGCGGCTTCGTCACCTGGCTGTCGGGGGCGCCGCGGCGCGTCGGCCTCGGCTCCAAGGAAGGCAGCCAGCTGCTGATGAGCGAGGTGATCCCGCGCGGCGGCGAACAGGCGCGCATCGGTTCCGAATACCAGTACCTGGCCCAGCAGCTGGGCCTCGACGCCGGCGCCTTTCTGCCGACGCTTACCGTCGATCCGGCTGCCGAAGCCGGCGTGCTCGGCAAGCTCGCCGAGCACGGCCTGGCGCCTGGCCGCTACGCGGTGTTCGCGCCGTTCACGACACGGCCGCAGAAGCACTGGTTCGAGGACGCCTGGCAGGCGCTGGCGCCGCAGCTGATCGCCGCCACCGGGCTGATCCCGGTGATCCTCGGCGGTCCGGCCGACGTCGCAGCGGCGGCACGCATCGCGGCGGCCGACCCGCGCATCGTCAACCTGGTCGGCCGCACGCGCCTGCCGGAGGCGGTGGCCGCCATCGCCCACGCGGCGCTACTGATCGGCGTGGATACCGGCCTGACCCACATGGGCACCGCGCTGGCCCGTCCGACGGTGGCGATCTTCGGTTCCACGCGTCCCTACCTGAACACTGGCCGCCCCACCGGCAGCGTCATCTGGCTCGGCCTCGAATGTTCGCCCTGTCGGCGCCGGCCGACCTGCGGCAGCAAATTCACCTGTCTGCGCGACATCACGCCGGCCATGGTCCTCGAACAGGCCCAAGCCATGCTGGCCGTCCAGACCCAAGAAACAAGACCATGAAGATTCTGCATGTGGAAGCGGGCAAGCACCTTTACGGGGGGGCCCGCCAGGTCCAGTACATTACCGAGGGCCTCGCCGCCCGCGGCATCGAGACGCTACTGGCCTGCCCGGCCGGCAGCGACATCGCCCATCGTCATCCGGCCGGCACACGTCTGCTGGAGATGCGGATGGGGGGCGACGGCGATGCCGGCCTGACCTTCCGTTTGGCGCGGGTCATTCGCGCCGAGAAGCCCGATCTTGTCCATCTGCATAGCCGCCGTGGTGCCGATACCTGGGGAGCCCTGGCGGCCCGGATGGCCGGCGTGCCCTGCGTGCTGTCACGCCGCGTGGATAACCCTGAGTCCCGGCTGGCTGTCGCTTGCAAGTACCGTCTTTATGATCATGTGATCACCATCTCGGAAGGTATCCGTGACGTGCTGCTGTCCGAAGGCCTCGCGCCGGAGAGAGTCAGCTGCGTGCGCAGCGCGGTGGATCCGGCGCCCTTCCTGGTACCGGTGGATCCGGAGGCCTTCCGTGCGGAGTTCCGTCTGCCGCAGGACGCGCTGGTGATCGGTGTGGTGGCCCAGATGATCCCGCGCAAGGGCCACCGTTACCTGTTCGCGGCACTGCCGGAGCTGGTCGAGCACTACCCCGAGCTGCAGGTGCTGGTCTTCGGCCAGGGGCCGCTGGAGGCCGAGCTGCGCGCCGACGTGGCGGCCCGCGGCCTCGGCGGCACGGTGCATTTCGCCGGCTTCCGCCACGACCTGGCCCACTGGGTCGGCGGCCTCGACCTGCTCGTTCATCCGGCCGAGATGGAAGGCCTCGGCGTGTCCCTGCTGCAGGCCGCGGCGGCCGGCGTGCCGGTCATCACCAGTCGCGCCGGTGGTCTGCCGGAAGCGGTGCAGGACGGGGTGACCGGCATCCTGTGTCCGCCGGGCGACGTGCCGGCGCTGGCCGCCGCCATCGAACGCCTGGTCACCGATCCGGTCTTGCGCACCCACTACGGCGAAGCCGGACGGGCACGCATCCTGGCCGAGTTTTCCATCGACGGCATGGTCGAGGGCAACTTGGCCATTTATCGCAAGGTGCTCGGTCAGTGAAGATCGTCACCGTCCTGCGCAGCCTCAAGAGCGGCGGCGCCGAGCGCCACGCGCTGCAACTCATGCGCGGCCTGCGCGAGCGCGGCCACGAAGCTTTTTACGCCGGGCCGATGGCCGGCTGGCTCGGCCAGCAATTGCGCGCTGACGGCTTCGACGGCATCGACCTGCCGCTGGTCGGCATCTACGATCTACCCTCCACCGTGCGTCTGGCGCTGTACGCCCGCCGCATCGGCGCCGACCTGATCCACGGCCACCTGACCCGCGGCGCCTGGTACGCCGGCCTGGCGGCCAGGCTGGCGCGCCTGCCCAACGTGGCCACCGCCCATTCGGACAATGCCGGCAAGCACTTCGGCCGCGCCGACCGCATCATCGCGGTGTCCCAGGCGGTGGCGGATTTCCTGGCGCGTACCGGCTACGATCCGGCGCGCATCCGCATGGTCCACCACGGCATCGCCGACCTCGCCGCCAGCCTGCCGGCCGATGTGCGCGCGGTGACGCGGCGCGAGCTCGGCGTGGCCGACGACGAACCCTGCCTGCTGATGGCGGCGCGCATCGTCTCCGCCAAGGGCCACGACACTGCGCTGGCCGCGCTGGCGCGCCTCCGCGAACGGCGCTGGACGTTGCTGCTGGCCGGCGACCACCATGGCGACCTCGGCCCGCAGGTGCAGGCCCAGGCGCGGGAACTCGGCCTGGAGGGGCGGATCCGTTTTCTTGGCCATCGCGAAGATGTGCCGGCCCTGCTGGCAGCGTCCGATCTGCTGCTGGCGCCGTCGCGCCGGGAAGCCCTGTCGCTGACGCTGCTGGAGGCTTCCGCCTGCAGCCTGCCCATCGTGGCCAGTCAGGTGGGCGGCATCGGCGAGGTGGTGGAGGAGGGTGGCAGCGGCCATCTGGTGCCGCCCGACGATCCCGTCGCGCTGGCTGCCGCCATCGACGACCTGCTCGGCGATCCGAACCGTCGCGCGGCCTTCGGCGCCCGCGCGCGGCAGATCTTCGAGGGCGGCTTTACGGAGGACGCGATGTTCGAGCGCACGATTGCCGTCTATCGTGAGGCCTGCAAACGATGACGCGGGTGCAGATACTGATGTACCACCGGGTCGGCGACTTCCCCGGGCGGGTCAAGGCCCACGGCGCGCTGTACTGCCACCTGCCGCGCTTCCGGGCGCAGATGACGCTGTTCAAGCTGCTCGGCCATTCGGTGATCAGCCTCGACGACGCGGTGGCCGGCCTGCGCGGTGAGCAGCCCCTGCCGCCGCGGCCGCTGGTGCTGACCTTCGACGACGCCTACGTGGACTTCCTGACCCACGCCGCGCCGGTGCTCAAGGAGCATGGCTACCCGGCGACGGTGTATGCGGTGAGCGGACTGATCGGCCAGACTTCGCGCTGGGATGCCGGCAAGGGGCCGGAGCCGGCGCCGTTGATGAATGCCGCCCAGCTGCGAGAGGTGCAGGATCTCGGCTTCACCATCGGCTCCCATTCCCGCAGCCACCTGCGCCTTGCCGAACAGGGCACGGAACGGATTGCCGATGAAATGAACTCCAGCAAGGCCGCCCTGGAAGACCTCCTCGGCCGGCGCGTGGCCCACTTCTGCTACCCCTATGGCAGCCACGACCTGCGCTGCGTCGAGGCCGCCGCCGCTGCCGGCTACCTCAGCGGCACCACCTGCGAACGGGCTGCCGCGACGCCGGAGGACGATCTGCTGAGCCTGCCGCGCAAGGCCGTGTCGCGCGGCGACGACGTCTTCGGCGTGGCCTGGAAGCTGCTCGCCAAGAACATCCCCAAGCACCCGCCGATCCGCCGCTCGAACCGTTAGGCTATTCGTCGGTCCGCCGGAAGGCCCACCAGGCGGCGCCGACGGTGAAGCTGGCGATGATCGCGACGACGATCCAGAAGCCTTCCGGATGGTCGGCCAGCGGAATGCCGCCGACGTTCATGCCGAGCAGGCCGGCGATCATGTTGATCGGCAGCGCCAGCACGGTGACCATGGTCAACACATAGACGCTGCGGTTGGTTTCCTCTGTGACCTGCGCGGCGACTTCTTCCTGCAACAGCTTGATGCGTTCCTGCAGCGCACTCATGTCGGCCAGCACCGCCGAGAATTCTTCGGTCGAATGGCGCAGGTCCTGCAGATCGTCATCGGCGATCCAGAGTGGTGGTTGGTTGAGCAGGCGGAACAAGGCGCCCGGCTCCGGCGCCAGCAGGCGGCGCAGGCGCACCAGTACGCGACGCAGGGAGCCCAGCCGGGCGCGACTGCGTTGCCCGCGCTCGGCGAGCATGGTGTCTTCCACGTCGTCCACCTGGTCGGTGGCGGTACGCACGATCTGCACCAGCACGTCGGCCTGATCGCGCAGCAGGTGGGTCAGCATCGCCACCGTGGAGTCGAAGGTCTCGCCCTGGCGCACTGCTTCGCGCAGGCGGTCGATGGTGCGCAGCGGCTGCAGGCGGGCGCTGATCACCGTGCGCTCGTCCAGGTACAGCCACAGGGTGGCGAGCTGCGACGGCTCGAAGTCGAACTCGTAGAGCACGTCGTTCACCACCGCGATCAGCGCGTCGTGGGCGTACTCGATGCGTGTCGAGCGGGATCCCTCATGGAGCGCGTCGAAAAAGGCATCGACCTCGCCCAGGTGCTCGCGCAGCCAGCGTTCGGTGGCAGCGTTGGCGAGATTGAAATGCAGCCACGCAAAGGCCCCGTCATGGGCGGGTTCGGCCCCACTCAGCCAGCGGGAGGCCCGCGTCGTGTCGAGGGCTTCCCCGGCGAAGCCGGGACGGAACAGGAAACCGGAGATCAGCCCCGAGCGGTCGGAGCCATAGGAGGCGTCGTTGGGCAGCACGGCGGGTAGGCAGAAGGACCAGCCGGCGAGCCTAGCCGACGAATGTCACGCCGCTGTGACAGGCGGCTGTCGTCAGCCTTTCGTGTGCGCTGCCAGTTCGGCCATCACCTGGCGGGCGACGTCGCGGCCGTCGAACAGGCCGGCCCGCCGCAGCAGCAGCTGGCGCTCGTGCCAGATCAATGCCAGCCGGCGCTTCATGGTGATGACCCGCAGGGCCGGGCGCTTGGGCAGGCTGTCCCACGGCAGCGCCAGCCCCAGGCGGGCCTGGTCGGCGGCGAACTTGCGCTGGTCCTTCAGCATCGACGGGTAGACGGCGACCTGCGGCTTGTCGGCGCACAGCAGCGCGAACACATGGCTGGGCCCGGTATCGCCGCCGACGAAGAGGTCGGCCGCCAGCATCTCGGCCAGCATGCGCTCGAAGCCGCCGATGAACTGGGCCGAAGCGGGGTTGAGGAGGACCACCTCACCGCCGAGCCGGCGCAGTTCGTCGCACAGCGCGTCGGCGTCCTTGCGGCGCCAGCGCCGGGCCATGTTGTAGGGCGCGTCGTCGAGCACGTGGACCAGGATCCGCGGCTTGCCGCCGGGCGTCGCCGCCGCAAGCTCCCGCGCCTGGGCCGCGATGTCCGCCGGCAGCATCTCGAAGCGGCCGGCTCGCGGATTGGCGGCGAAGGCATTGGTCACCGTCAGCCACAGGTTGCCCATGTCCCATCGAGGCAGCGCGGCGGCGGCGATCCGGGCCTCGCTCCAGTCTACGAAGGTCTCGCCGAAATAGCGCGGTAGCGGGAAATCCCGGGACAGCACCGGGTGGCGGTCGATCAGCGCGAAGCGCTCGCCGGTCGTGCGATGGCGCTGCTGGGCCATCCAGGCGCAGGCCATGCGGTCGCCGAGGCGCATCGTGCTGCAATCGATGACGGCGGTGACCCGGGCGTCTTCTTCCGGTGAGTGCTGGCTGGGAGGGGGCGTCTGCATGCCGCTGCTGTCCTTCTCGTCGACGCTGTTGCCCGGCATGGGCACCAGCGGAAAATGGCGCGAAAGTGTAACAGCCCAGGCGAATCCGTCTTTCCTGATGTGGCCGCCGTTGCTGAACCCATCTCCTGCCGGGGCGAATAAACTCGTCCCGACAGGTTCATCCCCCACAGATACAGCCGTCACAAGTGCTTGGTGTCACCAGTACTGGGGGTAGTGCTTTGCCCCGCGCAGGTTGTTGTACACGAGCGCAACGGCCACCAGCAGCAGGGCGCCGGCGAGGGTCGGGGTGAGCAGGAAGGACCAGCCTGGCGCGGTGAGGAAGACGATCACCGGGTTGGAGCCGGCCGGCGGATGCACGCAGCGTAGCGCCATCATGCCCATGATCGCCAGTGCCACCGCCAGCGCGGCGGCCCACCAGTGCGGGCCGAAGGCTGCCAGGCAGGCCAGGCCGACGAAGCTGCTCAGCGTATGGCCGAGGACGACGTTACGCGGCTGGGAGAAAGGCACTTCGGGAAAGCCGAAGACCAGCACGCAGGACGCGCCAAATGACCCCAGCAGCAGGGCCAGTGAAGCCTGTTCGGCAAGGCCGGCGACCGCCGCGATGGCGAGGAAGCCGCCCAGCCCGGCCAGGGCGACGGAGCGGGCTGGCGGCACGGGAGGCAGGGCGCTACCGGCGCCGCGCAGACGGTGAAGGAAGGCAGGCATCGGTGTTCTCCTGTAAAGTAGACAGATCTGTCTACTATCAGCCTTCGCCGTCGGCTTTGCAAGCCCTGCGGCAGCAGGTAACGTGAAGCCATGTCCAGTCCAATGCCACCGCAGCCTGTGTCCCGTGCCGACAAGCGCGCCCATCTGGTTGACACCGCCCTGAGCCTGTTCGCGGCCGGTGGCTATCATGCGGTCGGGATTGACCGGGTGCTGGCCGAGGCCGGGGTCGCCAAGAAAACCCTGTACGCTCATTTCCCGTCGAAGAACGCGCTGATCGCCGAGGTGCTGCGCGAGCGTGACCGGCGCTTCCGCGCCAGCCTGGCGGCCTTCGTCGACCGCCAGTCGGTGCCGATCGATCGTCTGGCGGCGGTGTTCGTCTGGCACCGCCAGTGGTTTGCAGAACCGGGCTTCGCCGGCTGCATGTTCCTCAACGTGGCGGCGGAGTTCCACGGGGAAGTGGCCGAGTTGCAGCAGCTGGCCCGTGAGCACAAGCAGGCCGTCGAGAGCTACCTGGCTGGGTTGCTGGAGCCGCTGGTCGGCGTTGATGCGGCCCCGGCGCTGGCGGCAGATTTCAACCTGCTGCTCGATGGGGCAATCGGCGTGGCGCTGGTGAGCGGCGACGCAGGGGCCGCGGAGCGGGCCTGGAATATGGCCCGTCGGCTGCTTCCCGCCACGGCTTGATTCGTTGCCGATCTCTGTTTTCTTATCACCCGTGTGTTCAGGAGAGCCTGCCCGTGAGCGAAACCAAGCCCCCGGTTGCCATCCGTGCCGCCGACGCCGAACCCCGTCGTCGCCCGTCTGCCTATCCGGAGCCATTCGCGTCGCGGATGAACGGCCGTGAGAAACGGCCTCTCGGCGATCTGTTCGGCCTCGGCAATTTCGGCGTCAATCTGGTGTGCATGGCCCCCGGTGCGGTGTCCGCGCTGTGCCACGCCCATAGCCGGCAGGACGAGTTCATCTACGTGTTGAGCGGCACGCCGACCCTGCGTACCGACCAGGGCGAAACCCGCCTCGAGCCTGGCATGTGCGCAGGCTTCCGGGCCGGCTCCGGTGATGCGCACTGCCTGGTGAACCTCAGCGAGGAGGAGGTCGTGTACCTGGAGGTTGGCGACCGCAGCGAGGGCGACGCCGTCAGCTACCCGGACGACGACCTCCAGGCCCTCCGCGAGGACGGCCGCTGGGTCTTCGTGCACAAGGACGGCTCGCCCTACTGAGCCGGTTTATGGGTACAGCCCGCGCACCTTGTGGGCCAGCAGCACCCGTTCGCAGCCGAGCACGAAGGCGGCCGTGCGCAGCGGGATGCCCTTCGCCTGGGCCGAATCCCACACCGCCGCGAAGGCTTCGCGCATGATGCGGTCGAGGCGGGCGTTGATCTCGTCCTCGGTCCAGAAGAAGGCGCTGATGTCCTGCACCCACTCGAAGTAGCTCACCGTCACGCCGCCGGCGTTGGCGAGCACGTCGGGAATCACCGTGATGCCGCGCTCCTGCAGGATCAGGTCGGCTTCCGGCGTAGTCGGGCCGTTGGCGCCTTCGGTGATGATGCGGGTGCGGATGTGGCCGGCGTTGGCGGCAGTGATCTGGTTTTCCATCGCCGCGGCGACCAGCACGTCGGTTTCCAGCTGCCAGAAGTCGTCGGTGGAGATCGCTTCAGCGCCCGGTGCGCCCTGCAGCGTGCCGTGTTCGTGGCGCCAGGCCTTTACCGCCCGCACGTCGAGGCCGGCGGGATTGACGATGGCGCCGGTGCTGTCCTGCAGCGCAACGATCTTCGCGCCGGCGTTGGAGAACAGGCGTGCCGCCGCTTCGCCGACGTTGCCGAAGCCTTGCACGGCGACTCGCGCATCGGCGATGTCCAGGCCGATGTGCCGCGCCGCCTCGACGGTGGCGACGAACACGCCGCGGCCGGTGGCGTCCTTGCGGCCCAGGCTGCCGCCCAGGCTGATCGGCTTGCCGGTGACCACGCTCATCGCGGTGCGGCCTTCGTTCATCGAGTAGGTGTCCATGATCCACGCCATGGTCTGCTCGTTGGTGTTGATGTCCGGGGCCGGCACGTCCTTGTCCTGGCCGAGCAGGATGTGGATCTCGCTGGTGTAGCGGCGGGTCAGGCGCTCCAGCTCGGCGGTGGACAGCTGCCGCGGATCGACCCGCACGCCGCCCTTGGCGCCGCCGAAGGGCACGTTCACCACCGCGTTCTTGACGGTCATCCACGCCGACAGGGCCATCACCTCGGCGAGGGTCACGTCCGGGTGGAAGCGGATGCCGCCCTTGCCGGGCCCGCGGGCCAGGTTGTGCTGGACCCGGTAACCCTCGAAATGACCCATCTCGCCGTTGTCGAGGCGGATCGGCACATTGACGATCAGCGCCCGCATCGGGCGGGTGAGGATGGGCGTCAGCGCGCGCAGCTCGGGGTTCAGGTGCGGTTCGACCCGGTCCACCTGCACCAGGAAGGTCTCCCACGGGCCGAGGTGCTCGGCCGACAGGTAGGACGGGATGTGCGAAACATTGTTCACTTTGTCTTCCTCCTCCGACGGGCCGGGGCGGGACGCTCTGCCGGCCTCCTTAATAACGCAGAGTGTGCAGCGGGCTTTCGGTTCCGCCCAGTTGATCCCGGCTGTGAACTCTGTCGGCTATGATCGCGCTGTGTGTTTTTCGCGACGGCGGTCCGTGATGCGTGTTCAGAAGCTGATTGTTCTTGCCATCGGCGGTGCGGCGAGCCTGGCCGTCCACGCTTCGGACGAAGCCCGCCTGCCCGGCGACGCGGCCGCGGTGCAGGCCGCAGCGGCTGACCGACCGTTCAAGCTGAGCCTAGGCGAATACCGCTACGGCGGCAATTTCAGCGGTCAGGACGTGAACCTGCGCTACCGTCGCGGCGACTCCTCGGTGTGGCTGGGGGCTTACCGCGACCGGGATTTCGGCACCCAGGGGCGGGCGGGCATGGACACCAGCTGGCAACCCTTCGAGGGCTCGACGCTGGCCCTGCAGCCATCGCTGCAATGGGCATCCGGCGGATTCTGGGGTGGCAGCTTCAGCGTCGAGCTGGGTGAGCCGTGGTTCGTGCAGGCCGGCATCGGGCGCACCAACACCAAGCCCTACTTCAATCTCAACTTCGATCCCAACGACGCGCTGTCGCTGGCCGCCGGCTACCGGGACGACAGCGGCCGCACCTACTACCTGATGGCGATCCGCGACGACCGCCTGGGCACCCACCAGCAGCACGTCCACGCGGTGGCGCGCTGGCCGGTGGGCAATGGCCAGCGGATCACCGTCGACGTGCTGCGCAAGACCGGCATCGCCGACAGCGGCCCGGTGGAAGGCTGGGGTCTCAGCCTCGGCTACGACTTCCCGGCCTGGTTCCTGCGCCTGGCCTACGAGCCGTGGCAGAACTTCAGCGACGTGAACGCCACCCGCCTGACGGTGGGCTTCCGTTTCTGAGGCCGGCGCCGGCTTTACTGGCCGAGCGCCCCGAAGACCTTCTTCGCGAGGCCGGTGGCGGCGCCTACCGGGTCCTTGCGGATCGCCTTCTCTTCCTCGGCGATCATCAGGTAGAGGCCGTCGAGGGCTTTGCGGGTCACGTAGTTCTCGATCTTCAGCTCGTCGCCCTTGACCAGCCCGAACTGGCTGGCCTTGCTGGCCAGCTTGTTGTATTGGGCGGACAGGGCCAGCTTGTCGGTGGTCTCCTTCACCGTCGGCAGGAATGATTCCGCCAACTGGGCGGAGGTCTTCTCCTTGAAGTATTGGGTGGCCGAGTCGTCGCCGCCGGTGAGGATCTTCTTGGCATCCTCGACGCTCATCTTCTTCACCGCGTCCACCAGCAGGACCTTGGCCTTCGGTACGGCCTGCTCGGCGGCCTTGTTCATCGTGGCGATCAGGGCGTCCACGTCCTTGCCGCGGCCCATCGTGCGCAGCACCCCTTCCAGCGGAGCGATGCTGTCGGGCAGGCCGATCTTCACTTTCGGATTGTTGAGGAAACCACCGTCCGCGCCCAGCTGTCCAACCGCTTTGCCGGCCCCCTGGACGAGGGCGTCCTTCAGGCCACCCGACGCATCCTTGTCGGTCAGGTCGGACAGACCCAGGGCCCAGGCTTGGCTACAGATGACAAGCAACAGCAAAGCTCTCAAAATCGCACGCACGGCATACCTCCTTCTTTTCCGGTTGAACACGATGTTATTAAAGGCTATCACGCGTCTTGTCGCGCCTGTCCTGATCCTGGCCTTCCTGCATGGCTGCAGTCAGCAGGCGGCGGCGCCCGACGTGAGCTTCACGACCCTCGACGGCCAGACCCGCCAGCTGTCGTCCCTGAAGGGCAAGGTGGTGCTGGTCAACTTCTGGGCTACCACCTGCACCACCTGCGTGGCCGAAATGCCCAAGCTGATCGAGACTTACAACAAGTTCGCGCCGAAGGGCTTCGAGACCGTGGCCATCGCGATGGACTACGACCCGCCCGAGTATGTGCGCAACTACGCGCAGAAGAACGGCCTGCCCTTCACCGTGGCCCTCGACAGCGGCGGCAAGGCCGCCAAGGGCTTCGAGGACGTGCGCCTGACGCCGACCACCTTCCTGCTCGACAAGCAGGGCCGGGTCGTCCAGAAATACCTCGGCGAGCCGGACTTCGCCAAGCTCCACGCCCTTCTCGACAAACTCCTGGCCGAACCCGCGTGACGCGCCGCGGGTTGATCCTGGCGCTGGCCGCGGCCGGCGCGGTCGCGGCTGTGCTGCTGTGGCCGAAGGGGCGCGAGGTGGACGTGGCGGCGGTGCGCAAGGCGCCGCTGACCCAGTCGGTGGTGGCCACCGGGCGCATCGTCACGCCGGCGCGGATTTCCATTGGCAGCCCGCTGGCCGCCACGGTGCTCGAAGTGGCCGTGCGCGAGGGCGACAAGGTGAAGGCCGGCCAGGTGCTGGCCCGCCTGCGCGCCGACGACGCCGAGGCGCTGATCGGCCAAGCGGTGGCTGCGCTGGCCGAAGCCGAAGCACGCCTGACCCAGATCGAAGCCCTCGGCCGCCCGGTGGCGGCCCAGCAACTGGCCCAGGCCGAAGCCAATCGGTCGGTGGCCCGCGCCGAGGCGGAGCGCGCCAGCCAACTGGTCGGCCGCGGTTTCTATGCCCAGTCCAAGGCCGACGATGCGCTGCGCAACGCCGCCAATGCGGAATCCGCGGTGGCCGCAGCCCGCGCCCAACTGGCGGCCCAACAGCCCGGCGGCACCGAAAAGATCGCCGCCGAGGCGCGTGTCGCCCAGGCCCGTGCCCAGCTCGCCAACGCCCGCGCGCGGGCCGCGCTGCTGACCCTCACCGCGCCGTCGGCCGGCGTGGTGCTCAGTCGCAAGGCCGAGCCCGGTGACGTGGCCGCGGCCGGCAAGGTGCTGCTGGAACTGGCCGACAGCGGCGAAACCCGTGTCTACGCGACGGTGGACGAGAAGAATCTGCGCCTGTTGCAACCCGGCCAGCAGGCCCGTGGCGTCGCCGATGCCTATCCGGCGCGGCCCTTCGATGCGACCTTGTACTACCTCGCACCGGCGGTGGACCCCCAGCGCGGCACCGTCGAGATCCGCTTCCGCGTGCCGGCGCCGCCGGATTTCCTGCGCCCCGACATGACCGTCTCGGTGGAGACCATTACCGGCCGCCGTGACGCCACGCTGGTGCTGCCGTCCGAGGCGGTGCGCGACCTCGACGGTGGCAAGCCGTGGGTGCTGCTGGCCCGGGACGGCGTGGCGGTGCGCGCCGATGTGCAGCTCGGCCTGGCCGGCATCGGCCAGGTGGAAATCCTCAAGGGCCTCGCCGAAGGCGACCAGGTGGTGCTGCCGGCCTCCGGCGCGCTGGAAGGCGACAAACTGCGCATCCGCGAACCGAAGAAGCCCAAGGTCGGCGGCGTGCAGGTTCCGCAGGGCATGATGCGTTGAAGCTGCGCCTGCCTTTCGCGCCACTGGTTGCGCTGCGCTTCCTGCGCGAGGGGCGCATGCAGACCCTGCTGATCCTCGCCGGCACCACCGGCGGGGTGGCGGTGATCGTCTTCCTGACCCAGCTGATCACCCAACTGCAGGCGCAAATCGTGGACCGGGTGCTCGGCACCCAGCCCCACGTGGTGATCCGCCCGCTGGAGGAGGCCAACCGCCGTGCCTTCGACGACCCGGCCTCGACGGCGGTCATCGAACCCCGTGCCCAGCGCCTGCGCTCGGTGGATCAGTGGGAGAACGTGGCCCGCCTGGCCGCCGCCATGCCCGGCGTCACCGCGGCGTCACCGACGGTGACCGGGCCGGCCTTCGCCGTGCGTGGCCAGGCCAACAAGTCCGTCGCGCTGATGGGTATCGATGCCGAGCGCTACCGGCGCATCGTGCGCATGGAGGAATACATGGTTGCCGGCCGCTTCGCGGTGGACGGCACCCGCGCGGTGATCGGCTCCGAGCTGGCCAAGGATCTGGGCATCCGCCTGGAGGACAAGCTGCGCGTGGCGCTGCCCAACGGGCGCGACGAGCTGCTGCAGGTGGGCGGCATCTTCGACATCGGCAACAAGGACCTCAACCGCCGCTGGGTCTTCGTGACGCTACCGCTGGCCCAGAGCCTCCTCGACTTGCCCGGTGGGGTGTCCAACCTGGACCTGACGGTAGCCGACATCTTCGACGCCCAGGCCATCGCCGAACGCCTGCAGGGTGCCACCGGCCTCACCGTGGACAGCTGGATGCAGACCAACGCCCAGCTTCTCGCCGCGCTGCGCAACCAGACGGTCTCGAATAACCTGATCCGCAGCTTCGTGATCCTCATCGTGGCCCTTGGCATCGCCAGCGTGCTGGTGGTGAGCGTGGTCCAGAAGCAGAAGGAGATCGGCATCCTGCGCGCGATGGGCGCCAGCCGCGCGATGATCCTGCAGGTTTTCCTTATCCAGGGTGCGCTGGTCGGGGCGGTCGGTTCGATCTTCGGCAGCCTGCTGGCCTTCGGGCTGCTCAACATGTTCTCGGCGATCTACCGCAACGCCGACGGCAGCCCACTGTTTGCCGCTGAACTGGAGCCGCGCTTCATCGTGCTGGCGGCGCTGGTGGCCACCGGCGTCGGCCTCGCGTCGGCGCTGATCCCGGCGCGCCGCGCAGCGAAGATGGACCCGGTGCAGGCGATCCGTTCATGAGCGACGCAGTCATCGAGCTCGCAGGCCTGACCAAGGCCTACAACGTCGGTACGCCGGTGGAGACCGAGGTGCTGCACGGCATCGACCTGAGCCTGGCGCAAGGTGAGTTCGCCGCGCTGATCGGCCCGTCCGGCTCCGGCAAGAGCACGCTACTGAACATCATCGGCCTGCTCGAGCGGCCCACTGGTGGCCATCTGTCCATCGGCGGCCGCGACACGGCAGCCCTGTCGGAAGCCGAGATCACCGCGCTGCGGGGGCGCAGCATCGGCTTCGTGTTCCAGTTCCATTATCTGTTGCCGGCCTTCAGCGCGCTGGAAAACGTGATGATGCCGGCCATCATCGCCCGCGGTGCGCCCGACGACGAGGCCGAGGCGACGGCCCTGCAACTCCTCGACGCAGTCGGCCTGAAGGCCCACGCCCACAAGAAGCCGGCCGAGCTGTCCGGCGGCCAGCAGCAGCGCGTCGCCATCGCCCGTGCGCTGGCGCTGCGGCCACGCCTGATCCTTGCCGACGAGCCGACCGGTAACCTGGACACCCACACTGCCGACGACATCTTCGCGCTGCTGCGGGAGTTCAACCGCCAGACCGACTGCGCCTGCCTCATCGTGACCCACGATCCGCGCCTGGCGGCCCGCTGCGACCGCACCGTGAGGCTGGTGGACGGGCGCCTCGCCGCCGATTGCTGAGCATCCATCCGCCGCATTGCTTGGTGTTTCAACAAGCCGTGAGATATTGCGCTGCAGCGTGATTTGCCGAGTTGCCAATTGCCCAGGCCTTCAGTATGGTTTTGTAACGAATTTGATAATTTTGAAATAGTCACAAGGACCCTCTGGCATGCCGTCCCAGGAGCAGTTGCTGAAAGTCATCGAGATCCAGACCGAGATCGTCAAGGCTGGGCTGGACCTGGGCGAAGTAATGGCGCTGGTGGTCGAGCGCACGCTGGACCTGATCGATGCCGACGGCGCGGTGATCGAGTTGGCCCAGGAGGGCGACATGGTCTACGCGGCGGCTTCCGGCATCGCCGGCCCCCACTTGGGCCTGCGTCTGCGCCAGGCCAACAGCCTGTCTGGGATGTGCGTGGAAAGCGGCTCCATCCTGCGCAGCGACGATACCGAGCAAGACGCACGGGTGGACCAGGTGGCCTGCCGCCGGATCGGCCTGCGCTCGATGATCGTCATGCCGCTCAAGTTCGACAACAAGGTGGTTGGTGTTCTGAAGGCCATGTCCGAGCAGCCGCGGGCTTTCCGGGTGCAGGACGAAGCCCTGCTCGGCCTGCTGTCCGACCTGGTGGCGGCAGCGATGCATTTCGCCACCCAGCTCGACAGCGACAAGCTCTTCCAGAAGGCCACCCACGATGGCCTTACCGATCTGGCCAATCGCTCCCTGTTCATGGACCGCCTGCGCAAAGTGGCGGCCCGTAAGGGGCGCGAGCGGCGGCCCGCCTGCGTGTTGATGATCGATATGGATGGCCTCAAGCAGCTCAACGACACCTTCGGTCATCGGGTCGGCGATGCGGCGCTCCGCGAGGTGGCCAAGCGGCTCAAGACCGCGTCCCGTGAATCGGATACGGTGGCACGCTTGGGGGGCGACGAGTTCGCTGTGCTGCTGGCCCCGGTCGAGCCGTCGGCCGGCGTCGATACGGTCGTTCAGCGCTTGTATGCCAATGTTGTTGGCCCCTTCCGGTACGAGGACCAGGCTTACGATCTGAGCGTGAGCATCGGCGCCGCCTGCTTGCCGGACGATAGCGACGATATCGAACAACTGCTCGATGTCGCCGACCGCCGCATGTATTCCGCCAAGCAGGCGCACCGCCGCCGGAAAACCGATAGCGCCAGCCTTTGAAAGGATCGGCGTATGGGTGGGCGCATCCGCCACCCGCAACGGGCTTCGACGCCATGATCAGTTTTCGGAAGCTCTTCATATGTCTCTTCTTCCCCCTCGCGGCGCTGCTGGCCGGGGGCGCGATGGTCTATGGCCATCTGGAGGTGGAGCGCGAACTGGCGTACCGGCGCGAACTGGAGCTGGCCCAGGTCAGGCTTGGCGTCGGCGCGGCGACCTGGAATATCGAACCGGTGGCCGGGGACCTGTTGTTCCTGTCCCGGTTGCGCAGCCTGCGTGAGGTGGCGCACGAACCGAGCGCAGCCCGGCTGGCCTCGCTGGCGGCCGATTTCTCAGCCTTCTCGGGGGCCAAGCAGGTTTATGATCAGATCCGCTGGCTCGACGAAAGCGGCATGGAGCGGGTGCGTGTGGACCTGCGCCAAGGGCTGCCGGTGACGGTGCCGGCAGCCGAGCTTCAGAACAAGGCGCAACGCTATTATTTTCGCGAGGCGCTGCGTCTCGGTATCGGCGAGGTGTTTATCTCGCCCCTCGACCTCAACATCGAGCATGAGCGTATCGAGATCCCCTATAAGCCGATGCTCCGCGTGGCTACCCGGGTGGTCGATGGGGATGGCCGCAGGCGCGGCGTGCTGGTCCTCAACTACTACGGGAATGGCATCCTGCAGGCTTTCGCAAAGGCCACCGGCGGGCGTGGCATGCTCGTCGACATGCAGGGCTACTGGCTGAAAAGCCCTCGAGCGGCCGACGAATGGGGCTTCATGTTCAAGCGTGCCGAGGCGAGCATGGGTGTCCGGGCGCCTGCGGCATGGAAAGCCATCGTTGCGGCGGAGCGCGGGCAGACAGAGCTTCAGGACGGGGTGTGGACCTGGGAGACCATGCGCCCGCTGGGTTCCGCCGAGTCGCGCCGCGCGGGAATGCCGCCGGCCGGCGATTATTTCTGGAAAGTCGTCTCCCACTGGCCCGGCGAGCAACGGGATGCCATCGCACAGCGCATCCGACTGAGGGTCGCCGGCGCCGCCGGACTGATGTTGGTGCTGGCCGGGCTGGGCAGCTGGAAACTGGCGCGTGCCTGGACCTTGCTGGCGGAATCGGAAACCAAGTACCAGACCATCTCGAAATTCGCCTACGACTGGGAAACCTGGATTTCGCCGAACCGTCAGCCGCTGTTCAGTTCGCCGTCCTGCGAACGGGTGACCGGTCGTCCGGCGGCGGATTTCATGGCCGACCCCGACTTTCTGCGCAATATCGCCCATCCCGACGATCGGGCGATTGTCGATGAGCACCTGCTGCACCACATCGACAGGCACGAGACCTGCGAATTCTGCTTCCGTATCCTGCTGCCCGATGGACAAGTGCGCTGGATCGAGCACATCTGTCTGCCGGTGTTTTCCGAATCCGGTGAGTTCCTTGGCCGCCGGGCTTCCAACCGGGACATCACCGACCACAAGAACGACGAGGCGCGGATCCAGCAATTGGCTTTCTTCGACGTGCTCACCGGCCTGCCCAACCGGCGCATGCTGTCCGACCGTCTCGATCACGGCCTGGCCCAGGCGCGGCGCTTCGGACGCTCGCTGGCGGTGATGTTCCTCGATCTCGACCACTTCAAGCAGATCAACGATACCCTCGGCCACGACGCCGGCGACGAACTGCTGAAGCACGTCGCCAACCGGTTGCAGGCTTGCGTGCGCAGCGGTGACACCATCGCCCGCCAGGGGGGCGACGAGTTCATCGTGGTGCTCACCGAAGTCACCCATGCGGAAGACGCCGCACGAGTGGCCGACAAGATCATCCAGGCCATCGGCGAGCCGATCCGGATCTCCGGTATGCCCCTGCACGTCTCCACCAGCATCGGCATCGCCGTGTACCCCATCAACGGCAGCGACGACGCCCAGGAACTACTCAAGAAGGCGGACAGGGCCATGTACGCCGCGAAGGCCGCGGGGCGCAACACCTACCGGTTTTTTGCGGACTGAGATCTCGGGTATCGTGCAGGCCCGCGTCGACAGCGTATCCGACCCTCTAAAGCCATTCATGATCTCCCCATTCCAGGCCCTGGCTTGCCCCCTTGACGGAGGGCCCTTGATCCCCGGCAGCACCGCCTGGCGATGTGCGGCCGGCCACAGTTTCGACCTGGCCAGCCAGGGTTATATCAACCTGTTGCCAGTGCAGCAGAAGCGTTCCCGCGATCCCGGTGACAGCAAGGAGATGGTCACGGCGCGTCGGCGTTACCTCGAAAGCGGCGTGTATCGTCCGATTGCCGACGCGGTGAGCCGGGCGGTGCTGGCGGAGTTGCCTGCCGGCGGGCCGGCAGCCTGCCTCGACGCGGGCTGTGGTGAAGGCTACTACCTGCGCGAGCTGGCGGCGGCGGCCGATGCCGGCGGCGCGGACCTGGCCGTGCTGGGCCTCGATATCTCGAAGTGGGCGGTACAGGCTGCCGCCAAGCGCGACAAGCGGGTCGCCTGGGTGGTCGGCAGCAATGCCAACCTGCCGGTGCTGTCGGGCACCGTGGACCGGCTGCTGTGCCTGTTCGGTTTCCCGGTGTACGGCGAGTTCGCCCGCGTGCTGCGGACTGGTGGCGAGCTGCTGCAGGTGGATGCGGGGCCGGATCACCTGCGCGAGCTGCGCGAGATCATCTATCCGACGCTGAAGGCGCCACGCCCGCCGGACGAGCGGGTGCCGGACGGCTTCCGGCGGCATGGCGTGGACACCGTCCGCGCAGCCATCCACCTCGACAGCGCGGCGCAGATCGCCGATTTGTTGACGATGACGCCGCACCTGTACCGCGCTACAGCCGAAGGACGGGCCCGCGCGGCTGCGCTGGAATCCCTCGACCTGACGGTGGACGTCAGCCTGACGCGCTTCGTGCGTAGCGCCTGAGGTCGATTCGGTGCGGACTTTCCAGTTGAGTCCGCTGCCTGTCCTGCGTCCATTCGTCGACCGCCTGTGGGGTTGGGAAGGGGAGGCCGGCGAAGTGGTGGCTCTACCGACTGTGCTGCCGGGCACCGGGGCAGAGCTGTATTTCCACTACGGCGAGCCCTTTGCCTGGGACGATAGTGCAGATGGCTTCCGGCCGGCAGAGGCTGGTCATCTGTTCTGCCAGCGTCGCCGGTCGCTGCAGCTTAGATCGTCGTCCGGGCTGGGCTTCATCGCGGTGCGTTTCCGGATTGGCATGATCCATCGTTTCACCGGCGCGCCGGGCCGGGAACTGCACGACGGTAGCCATTCCGTTGCCGATCTGTGGGGTGCCGAGGGGCGGGCTCTGCTTGGGCGCCTGTCCTACGCGACGGGGCGTGACGAACGGGTAGCCTTGATCCAGCGTTTCCTGATCGAGAACCTGCGTCGGGATGCGTGCGATGCCATGGTGGAAGCCGGGATGGCGCTCTTGTACCGCCACGCGGGTGCACTGTCGGTTGATGCGCTCGCCGCTCGGCTGTATTTAGGCCGTCGTCAGCTGGAGCGCCGCTTTCTGGCTGTGACGGGCCAGACGCCGGGGGAGGTGAAAGGTCTGTGCCGCTTTCAGCACGTTGTCCGCGATCTGGTGCTGGATGCGGCGGCGCGTCCAGCCGGGGCTGCTGTGGCACGGGGCTATTACGATCAGGCGCATTTCAACCGGGACTTTCGTGCGCGGGTCGGCTGTGCGCCCGGTGAATACCTGCAGCGGGCACGCGCCGGGACGCATTTCTACAATACGCAGATCTGATGCATCGGCATGCTGAGTGCTCCTTTACTACGGACATGGAGCATTCAGATGTATGGACTGATCGTGGAACTGGCGGCCAAACCGGCTTTCGATGGTGATCTGGAGGCGCTTTTGCGCGACCTCGTGGCAGCGGCGGGGCCGGAAGAAGGCACGCTCTTCTACGCCGCGCACCGGATGGCCGGGCGGGGCAATAAGTTCGTGTTGTACGAGTTGTATCGTGATCGTGCTGCTTGGGACGCGCATGTCGGCTCGGAAGTCCTGCAGCAGGCCCTGCGGCGTTTCGAGGACTGGCTGGTCGTGCCTCCGAAAATTACGTATTGTGAGGCCGTTGCCACTACCCCCATCGGGTAGATCCTGTCTTCCGCCGCCGCTTGCCGGCGGCCCGTGCCTAGGGTGAGTTTGCTTATGTCGGGTTTTGTGCCGAGCTTTGGGGTGGCCGAAGGTGCCATTGCGTCGCGGGTGTTTCCGTTCGTCGGAACGTCCTTGTTGCTGGACCCCGATCTCCAATTGCCGGACCCGACGCGGCTGGCGGCCCTTGGCCCGTGCCTGGAGGCGATTACGATAGGCCGCCTCGACGGCATTTCCTGCGAACTGCGCCTGTGGCCGGCCCATCTAGGCGTGCCGCCGGAATTCACCACCCGCGATTACCGCCAGCTGTGGGGCCGCTGGCCCGATGGCTTGCACGAGGCGCTGGCACGCGCCCGCCAGCTGGTGTCGTGGCTGATGCAGCATCGTTTCTGCGGCGAATGCGGCGGTCCGCTGCACACCAGCGCCAGCGAGCCGGCGCGGGAATGCCGGGCCTGCGGTGCGAAGGCCTATCCGCGCATCTCGCCGGTGTGCATCGGCCTGATCCTGAAGGGCGACGAGCTGCTGCTGGCTCGTTCGCCGCATTTCCCGCCGGGCATCTACAGCGCGCTGGCCGGCTTTGTCGAGGCCGGCGAAACCGTCGAGGACTGCCTGCGCCGGGAGATCCGCGAGGAGGCTGGCATCGAGATCGCCAACATCCGCTGGTTCGGCAGCCAGCCCTGGCCTTTCCCCAATTCGCTGATGCTCGGCTTCTTTGCCGACTACGCCGGTGGCGACGTCGTGGCCCAGGAAAGCGAGATCGAGGACATCGGCTGGTATCCCCTCGATGCATTGCCGATGTTGCCTCATCCATCCACCATCGCCTTCCAGATGATCGACGCGGTGCGCAAGGGCCAGCATCCGCGCTGAGGAACGTTCGCCTGGCGGCGGAGTCGCAGCAGGACCCGGCAGCTTGCCGTCATTCCTCGGAGGAACCATGTCCGGAACACCCCGCGTCGAAGCCGTCCTGCAGGACACGCCTTACCTTGTGCAGTTGTCCGATGATCTGGGCCACGTGTGGTCCGCCGACGAGCCCGTCGAACTGGGCGGCGGTAACGCCGGCCCATCGCCGGAGCGCCTGATTCTCGGCAGCCTCGGCACCTGCACGGCGATCACCCTCAAGATGGTGGCGACACGCCGCCAATGGCCGCTGACCGGCGTACGCGTGGAGCTGCGGCTCAACCCGGCGGGCAAGCCGGAGGCCGGCAACGACATCGAGCGCCTAATCCATCTGGACGGCGAACTCAGCGACGAGCAGCGTGCCCAGCTGCTGAAGATCGCCAATGCCTGCCCGATGCACAAGCTGCTCACCGGCGAGGTGCGCATCCATACCGAACTGAGTGCCTGAGGGCGGGAGGACGGAATCATGACGATCCAGCGTATCGAGGCCCGCACGGCCGACCTGGGCGAAGGGCTGACGATCCGGCGCGCTGTGCCGACCCGTGAGCGGCGCATGGTGGGCGCCTGGTGTTTCCTCGACCACATCGGGCCGCGGGATTTCGAGGTCGGCCATGGCATGCACGTCGGTGCCCACCCGCATATCGGCCTGCAGACCTTCACGTGGATGATCGAGGGCGAGGTGCTGCACCGGGACAGCCTCGGCCACGAGCAGGTGATCCGCCCCGGCCAGGTCAATCTGATGACCGCCGGGCGCGGCATCGTGCATACCGAGGATTCCCAGCCTGGCGAGACGCGTCTGCACGCCGCGCAGTTGTGGATTGCACTGCCGTTTGAAGAACGGGAGCGCGAGCCGGCCTTCGAGCACTATCCCGACCTGCCGCGCTGGGACGCCGACGGCTGCGTGTTCACGCTGCTGGCCGGGCGCCATGGCGACCACGTGGCGCCGGCACGCCTGTATTCGCCGCTGGTCGGGCTGGACGTGAGCAGTACGGTGGGTGGCCATGTCGGCCTGGCGCTGGAACCTGGCTTCGAATACGCGGTGCTGCCGCTGGAAGGCCATATCGACATCGATGGCGAGCGCTTCGGCATCGGCGAACTGGCCTATCTCGGTGACGGGAAGGCGCGTTTCGATGCGCAGCTGTCGGCGGGCGGGCGCGTCCTGCTGCTCGGCGGCGAACCCTTCGGCGAACCGGTGCTGATGTGGTGGAACTTCGTCGGTTTCAGCAAGGACGAGATCGCCGCTGCCCAGCATGAGTGGGAGGCCGGCGATGCTCGCTTCGGCCCGGTGGCAGGGCCCGGCGAGCGGCGCCTGGTTGCGCCGCCGCTGCCCTGGCCGGGTTACTGAGCATCCGCCGGCGCAGCTTGGCCGGTAGCCGCCAGCCAGGCTTCGTAGCCGCCCTGCAGCGGCCGTACCGACAGGTAGCCGGCTTCCAGCAGATGGCGTGCTGCCTGGATTGCGCCGGCATCCTCCGGACAGGCGCACAGCGTGACGATGGGGCGGCTCTTCGGCCAGTCGCCGACCGCCTCGTGCAGGCGGTCGTGTTCCGCGACCCGCGTGCCGGGGAGCGGGCCGGTGGCGGCGATCATCGTCGCGCCGCGCAGGTCCAGCACCAGCGGCCGGTCGGATGACTCCAGTGCTTCCAGCAGTTCGGCCGGTGTGATGTGGGCGATCGCGCACTGCTGGCGGAAACGGTATTTCTGCCACAGCTTCCAGCCGAGCCAGGCCCCGGCCAGCAGGCCGAGCACCACCAGCGCGCGGCCCATGTGTTCGTCCAGCGCAAGGATGGCGGCCTGCACTGCCTCCTTCAGCACCCAGCCTGCCCCCAATGCCGCACCGGCCCACAATGCAGCGCCGGCTGCCGCGGCCAGCAGGAAGCCGCCGAGGTTCATGCGCAGCGCGCCGGCGATTGGCGGCGCCACCGTCGAGAAGCCGGGGATGAACTTGGCCACCACCAGCGACGACAGGCCCCAGCGGATGAAGCGCGCTTCGGTCTGGCTGACGCAGGAGGCCGGGTTGATCGACAGTCGGCATAGCCCGGCCAGCACCCGGTAGCCGAACACTTTACCGGCGCCGTACCAGGCCCAGTCGGCCAGCACCGAGGCCAGCACCGCCACCGCCAGCAGCTTGCCCAATCCATCGGGCCCGGCGGCGAGGCTGCCGGCCAGCAGCAAGGTTGGCAGCGCAGGCACCGGCACGCCCATCTGCTGCAGCAGCACATTGACGAATACCACGCCGACGGCGTCCTGGCGGAGGGTGTGGCTGAGCTGGGCGAGTTCCATCGGGGCGCTGACTGGTGGGCGAATAACCGATTATCGGCCGGGGCAGGATTTTTTGCCGTGCCGGTGATGATCGGCGTCACGCCGATATGTCGGCGGAGATCCGTATAATTCCGCTGTCTTTCGGCCCTTAGCCGGGCTTTTATCCGACGGAATGCCATGAAAGCCAGGACCACGCTCTATGACCTGCTTGGGCTGGCGCCCACCGCCAGCGAAGCCGATATCCAGGCCGCCCACCTGCGCCTGACCCGCCATTACCAGTCCGGCAATCACGGCCTGCAGCCAGTCGATGTGGACAACAAGCTGAAGGCGATCCGCGAGGCGGTGTGGATCCTCGCCGATCCGGGGCGGCGGGCTGCCTACGATGCGGGCCTGGCACGCAGCCAGCCGCCTGTCGCCGAGGCCGCCGTCGAGCCGCTGCTGGCCAAGGAACCGCTGCCGCTGCAGGTGGAGATCAAGGCCGCCAAGCGCTCGCCGCTGCGCATCATGCTGGGGGTGATCGGCACGCTGATGATCATCGGCATGCTGATCCAGATCTTCTTTTCGGTCTTCGCGTTCCGTCGGGTGACCAGCGGTGACGGTGCTGCGGAGGCGCAGCAGAAAGTCATCGCGGCCGAGCGGCGCCAGATGTATGGCGACCTGTCGGAGCAGGAGATTGCCGAGCAGGAAGCCAGCGAGCGCCGCCAGCGGGCGGAGTCGGCGCGCCGCTCCGAGGAACAGCGCGCGGAATACGCCCGTAAGGAAGAGGAGCGCCAGCGCGAGCGGGCCCTGCAGGAGCGCGGCTATTACGCCGACCGGGTGTCGTCCGAACTGCAGCAGGCCGAGGAGTCGGCCCGCCGCAAGGCCGAATACGAGCAGCGCCAGAAGGAAGAACAGCAACGCCATGCCGAGGAAGAGGAGCAGCGCCGCGTGCAGGAGCGGCTGGCACGGGAGCGGGCACGCCTGCACCTGAACAGCAACTGAGGGTGGGAGCATTGGCCTGCTGGGCAAGCAGCAGGCGGGGCTTTCCGGGATAATCCGGCATGAGCTCGATTCTTCCCCCGCTGCCGGACACCGATTCTGCCGCTTCCCTCGAAGCGACTTTCGTCCCGCCCCCCGTCGCCGCCGTGCCGGCGCCCTTCGACCAGCTGCCCCTGCCTGCCGCGGTGATCGCCAACCTGGCGCGCCTCGGCTACCACACGATGACGCCGATCCAGGCCGCTGCGCTGCCGGTGGCCCTGGCCGGCGACGACCTGATCGCCCAGGCCAAGACCGGCAGCGGCAAGACGGCGGCCTTCGCGCTGCCGCTGCTGGACCGCCTCGACGCGCGCAGCTTCGCCGTGCAGGCCCTGGTGTTGTGCCCGACCCGCGAACTGGCCGAGCAGGTCGCCCAGGAAGTCCGCCGCCTGGCCCGTGCCGAAGAGAACATCAAGGTCCTCAGCCTGTGCGGAGGCACGCCGATCCGGCCGCAGGCCGACAGCCTGGCCCACGGCGCGCACATCGTCGTCGGCACGCCGGGCCGCCTGATGGATCACCTGTCCCGCGGCAGCCTCAAGCTCGATGCGTTGCGCGCACTGGTCCTCGACGAGGCCGACCGCATGCTCGACATGGGCTTTTTCGACGACATCGCCTACGTCGCCCGGGCCTGCCCGAAGGACCGCCAGACCCTGCTGTTCTCGGCCACCTACCCGGAGGGCGTGGTGCGCCTGGCCCGCCAGTTCATGCGCCAGCCGCGGGAGATCGCGCTGGCCGAGCAGCACGAGGCCGACAAGATCCGTCAGCGCTTCTACGAGGTGACGCGGGAACAACGCCTGGCCGCCGTCGGCCTGCTGCTGCGCCATTACCGTCCGGAGAGCACGCTGGCCTTCTGCAACACCAAGCAGCAGTGCCGCGACCTGGTGGACACGCTGCACGCCGAGGGCATCCATGCGCTGGCCCTGCACGGTGACCTCGATCAACGCGAGCGCGACCAGGTGCTGGTGCGCTTCGCCAACCGCAGCTGCTCGGTGCTGGTGGGGACCGATGTGGCTGCTCGCGGCCTCGACATCGCCGGGCTGGAAGCGGTGATCAACGTGGACGTGACGCCCGACCCGGAGGTGCATGTACACCGCGTCGGCCGCACCGGCCGTGCCGAGCGCGACGGTTGGGCGCTGAGCCTGGTCGGCCCGACGGAGAAGAACCGCGTCGGCAACATCGCCCGCAGCCAGGGTTTCGAACCCGTCTGGGAATCCATCGCCGAGCTGCAGGCCGAGAACGCCGCGCCGCTGCTGCCGCCGATGGCCACGCTGCAGATCCTCGGCGGGCGCAAGGAAAAGATCCGCCCCGGCGATGTGCTCGGCGCGCTGACCGGCGAAGCCGGCTTCGCCGCCGAGCAGATCGGCAAGATCAACGTGACCGAGCAATCCACCTACGTGGCTGTACGGCGCGATATCGTCCGCCAGGCCCTGAAACGCCTCGCCGACGGCAAGATCAAGGGCAAGAAGGTCCGCGTCCGCTTGCTCGACGACTAAACTGCCGCCAGCCGGGAATTGCTGGGTTCCCGGGCTTTGAAATCGTCACGGGCCGCTGCCGTGGCTCATACAGGATTCCATCATGGCTGATTCCCACCGTTTCCCGGAGGCCGACGTCGCGGCGATCTACCGCGTCATCGCCGAGCGGCGCGACATGCGCCACTTCCGCCCTGACCCGGTCGATCCCGAGATCCTGGCGCGCCTGCTGTGGGCGGCCCACCATGCCCCCAGCGTCGGCTACATGCAGCCGTGGCGCTTCATCCGCATTACCGACCGGGGCCTGCGCGAGCGCATGCACGTGCTGGTCGAGAAGGAGCGCCGCAACACCGCCCGCGCCCTCGGCGAACGGGAAGAGGACTTCATGCGCCTCAAGGTGGAGGGCTTGCTCGAAGCCGGCGAGGTGATCGTCGTGGCGCTCGCCGACGGCCGTGAGAAGCACGTTTTCGGCCGTCGTACGCTGCCCGAGATGGACCTCGCCTCGGTGGCCTGTGCGATCCAGAACATGTGGCTGGCGGCCCGCGCCGAAGGCATCGGCCTCGGCTGGGTGTCGATCTTCGACCCGGTGGACCTGGCCACGCTGCTCGACATGCCGGTCGGCGCGCGTCCTGTCGCGATCCTGTGCATCGGTCACGTGGACGAGTTCTATCCCAGGCCGATGCTGGAGATCCACCAGTGGGCCGAGCGCATGCCGCTGGAGACGGTGGTCTTCGAGAATGGCTGGCGGGCCGGTGAGCCGGTGGCGTCAGGCGGCTGACGGGCCCTTGTGCGCACGCCGGGCGAGCCAGGTGCCGCCCACCAGCAGCACGACGAAGCTCAGAATCTCCCAGGCGGACAGGAAGATCGTCAGCGCGTTCTGCCCAGGCGCCAGGCTACCCGGCACGCGCACGGCCAATACCGGCAGCGTCATCAGGCCGGCGACCGCCACGGCCCGCTTGCCGTACAGCCAGGCCAGCGGGTAACAGGCCAGCGCGGCCAGCAGGGTGGCGGCCAGGAAGCCCTGGCTCATCAGGATCGCCGGCGTCAGCGGGCTGCCCGGCGTGATGGGCATCAGCCAGCGGGCCAGCTCGAGGGCCTGGCCGTAGCCGATGAAGCCGGCCAAGAGTGCGAGCGGCAGCGCCGCCGCCTGCTGGAGTGGGGATGGAGCTGGCATGGACGGATCGGGTGGCCGGCGCAAAGGCGACGTGTTCGTGGAATGCCCGCATTCTGCACGCATCGGGCCCGCGTTGTGGCCGCTGCGCCGCGACGGGGGCACACCGTCCCGCTACAATGCCGCCTCTTCTCCATCAGCACGGATGTATCCCCCATGTGGTTCCGCAATCTCCAGATCTACCGTCTTCCCGAAAACTGGGGCCTGACTGCCGAAGCCCTCGCCGAGAAGCTCGCCGCGCGGCCCTTCCAGCCCTGCGGCAGCCAGGACATGGCGACCCGCGGCTGGAGTTCGCCGACCAAGGACGACCGCTTCGTGCTGGCGGTCGGTGGCCATTTCCTGGTTGCGCTGGCCGTCGAGCAGAAGCTGCTGCCCTCGTCGGTGGTCAATGAGGTGGCGGCCGACAAGGCCGAGATGATCGAGGCCCAGCAGGGCTACAAGCCCGGCCGCAAGCAGATGAAGGAAATCAAGGAGGCGGTGCTGCAGGAACTGCTGCCGCGCGCCTTCACGCGCCGCCGCAAGGTGTTCAGCTGGATCGACCCGGTGGGCGGCTGGCTGGTCATCGACGCCGCCAGCCAGGCCCGCGCCGAGGAAGTCCTCGAGGCTCTGCGCGACACGCTGGATGAGCTGCCGGTGAAGATGGTCAAGACCCAGCTGTCGCCGGTGTCGGTGATGACCGGCTGGCTGGCCGCCAACGAGGCATCCGGTGCTTTCAGCATCGACCTGGACTGCGAGCTGCGCGCCGTCACCGACGAGAAGGCCGCCGTGCGCTATGTGCGCCACGCGCTGGACGGCAAGGACGTGCAGGACCATCTGGCCGCCGGCAAGCTGCCGACGCGGCTGGCGCTGACCTTCGACGACCGCATCTCCTTCATGCTCACCGAGAAGATGGAGATCAAGCGGCTGGCCTTCCTCGACATCATCAAGGAAGAGGCCGAGCGCCAGGCCGACGCCACCGACATGCAGATCGAGGCCGACTTCGCGCTGATGAGCGGCGAGCTGTCGCGCCTGATTCCGGCCGTGCTGGAGGCCCTCGGCGGTGAAGTGAAGGACGCGGTGATCTGAACGCCGCAGGGGAGGCCGGTCTCGGCTTCCCCTCCAGGCTGGCTTGGCAGGCGTCAGCGGGCGGTCAGCCCGTTGGCGATGCGGTCGATGCCGGCCTGGGCGCAGGCGGCATCCTTGTCGCCGCCCGGCGCGCCGGAGATGCCGATGGCGCCGACCAGGTCTTGGCCGGCCAGGATCGGCAGCGCGCCTTCCAGCGTGGTGACGTTTTCCAGCTGCAGGATGCCGGCGGCGTTCGGCGTGCCGGCGATGCGCTTGCCGAATTCCCCCGACGTGGTCTTGAAGGTCAGGCTGGTGTAGGCCTTGCGCAGGCTGTTCTCGATGGTGTGCGGGCCGGCGCCGTCGTCATGCAGGACGACCTTGCTGCGGCCGAGGCGGTCGAGCACGGTGACGGTGACCGCATAGCCGTTCTTGCGGCAGGTTTCGAGGGCCACCGAGGCGGCTTCGTGGGCTGCCGCATAGGACAGGTTGCGCACATTGACGACGGCCTGGGCCTGGGCCAGCAGCGGCGTGGCGAGGCAGAAGGCGGCGACGGGGAGCAGGGTCTTCAGTTTCATCGGAGCGGTGTGCTTTCGTTGAGGGAACGCGTGTTGCGTTGCGGAAAGTCCGCAAGAAGCGTTCCCCGCTGATGTCGTCGCGGCGCGTTCCGGCCCGTGGCCCGCTGTTTTCCGGGCGGGGCCGCGGTCGGCCCGCGGCGCCGGATGTCCCCGCACACGGCATGACCAGGCTTGCGTCTGCTGCCTTGTCCACAGCCGCCTGCTGCCGGTCGTGCAGCGTTGC
This sequence comes from Zoogloea sp. GDB6, assembly GCF_056724105.1. Taxonomy (NCBI): domain Bacteria; kingdom Pseudomonadati; phylum Pseudomonadota; class Betaproteobacteria; order Rhodocyclales; family Zoogloeaceae; genus Zoogloea; species Zoogloea sp. GDB6. Next base: position 5,465,879 of record NZ_CM161497.1, read on the forward strand.
TTCGCGCTGCGCAGGCCCGGGAAAGTGCGCAAAGCTATCCATGAATCGTTCGTTCCCCGGCCTCCGTTTCGCCGCTAAGGTGCGCCGCGTCGGCCGCTGATGGCAGCGCCGCCCCTGTGGAGACGAAACGCGATGGCTGTGAAGATCGATTTCCCCTGCCTGACCGCGCTGGCCCTGCTGTGCTGCGGCATCGGTTCCGCGCTGGCGGCCGGGACGGAGGCGGGCGCGGCGGCGCGGCGGCCGAACATCCTGCTGATCCTGGCCGACGACCTGGGCTATTCGGACATCCGCCCCTACGGCGGCGAGATCGACACCCCCAACCTGGACGAGCTGGCGCGGGACGGCGTGCGCCTCACCAATTTCCACGTCGCCCCGACCTGCTCGCCGACCCGCGCGGCGCTGCTGTCCGGCACCGATCACCACCTCGCCGGCCTCGGCACGATGGCCGAGCTGATCCAGCCCAACCAGAAAGGCCAGCCGGGCTACGAAGGCCACCTGAACGACGCCGCGCTGTCCTTCCCGGCGCTGCTGCGTGATGCCGGCTACCACACCTACCTGGCCGGCAAGTGGCACCTGGGCCTGGACGAGCCGCATCGCCCGCAAGCGCGCGGCTTCGAGGAGTCCTTCGCGCTGCTGCAGGGCGGTGGCAACCACTTCGCGACGCCGGCCGGCTGGAACGCCGGCACCTACGTGGATAACGGTCGTGAGGTGAAGCTGCCGGCGGACTACTTCTCGTCCAACACCTTCACCGACAAGCTGATCTCTTTCATCGACAAGCACCGCGCCGACGGCCAGCCATTCTTTGCCTACGCGGCCTACACCGCGCCCCACTGGCCGCTGCAGGCGCCGCCGGAGGCGATCGCCAAGTACAAGGGGCGCTACGACGGCGGCTACGCGGCGATCCGCGCCGAGCGCCTGGAGCGCCAGCGCCGCCTGGGTCTCGTCGAGGCCGGCAAGTCGGTGCACCAGCCGCTGCCCGCTAGTGCCACGTTACCCGACTGGAACAGCCTGAACCCCGAGCAGCGGGCCCTGGAGGCGCGCCGCATGGAGACTTATGCAGCGCTGGTGGACAACCTGGATGCCAACATCGGGCGCCTGATCCAGTACCTGAAGGACTCCGGCCAGTACGACAACACGGCGATCTTCTTCCTGTCCGACAACGGCGCGGAGGGCCACGTGGTGCCCGAGTTTGCGCCGCCCGGCGCCAACAACCGGCTGGACAACATCGGCAAGGCGGATTCCTATGTGTATTACGGGGCCCGTTGGGCCGAGGTGGGGGCAACGCCGTTCCGTTACTCGAAGGGTTTCACCACCGAAGGCGGCGTGATCTCCCCGGCCATCGCCCGCGTGCCCGGCGTGAGTGCGGCGGAAGGGGCCAACCGGCAGGCGTTGGCGACGGTGCGGGATCTGGCGCCGACCTTCCTGCAACTGGCCGGTGTGGCAGATCCCGGCAGCCGCTACAAGGGGCGCAGTGTGCATCCGATCACCGGGCGCTCGCTGCTGCCCTACCTGCAGGGCCAGGTCGCCAGCCCCCATCCGCAGGATTATGTGCTTGGCGAGGAATTGTTCGGCAACCGCTCGATCCGCCAGGGTGACTGGAAGATCGTGTGGTCCGAGAAACCGGTGGGCAGCGGCAAGTGGGAGTTGTTCGACCTGGCCGCCGATCCCGGCGAAACCACCGACCTGGCCGCCCGCCAGCCGGCCCGGCTGGCGCAGCTGGTGGCCCTGTGGGACGGCTATGTGCAGGACAACCGGGTAGTTCTGCCGGAGGGGCGCAACATCTACCTGGAGCGCCCCTTCAGCATCGGCAACTGAGCCGGCGAGCGGGCGCCCTCAGTAGATCGCGCCGCCTGTCTGCGTCGAAGACAGCGTGCCGCGGTCGGCAGACAGGTTGTAGTTGGTGGTGGCGCCGCCGTAGCCGCGCCAGTTCAGCAAGTCGAAGCGGCCGCTGCCGGACAGGCGCTGCACGCCGACGTTGCGGTAGGTGAGTGGTGTGCCGGGCTGGCAGACCTGGGGTAGGCCGTTGGTCTGCAGGAAATACACCGAGCCGCTGCCAAGCCGCGTGGCCGAGGTGCCGGCCACCGCGAGGGCGGTTTCCACGTCCACGCCGATGCCGCGGGCCATGCCCGACCAGCCGTCCTGCACGATGCGCGCCAAGAAGGTGACCAGCCGGCCCATGCGGTCGCGGGTGTCCAGATGGGCGTCGGTGATCACGAAGTCCAGCCCCGGTGCGGTGATGAAGCCCCGGTCGAGGGTCACCCGCTTGGTGTAGGGATTGTTCAGCGCGTCGTCGGAATAGACGGTGCCGTTGAGGGCCGCGAAGTCGAACTGGCCGAGCACGGAGAGGCCGGCGCTGGTGCCGCCGATCGGCACCTTGCGGGCGATCAGGCCGTTGATGGCCTGTTCGACGCCGGTGCCCTTCCAGAAGTTGATGTAGTCGCTCTGGTCGCCGCCGGCGATGAACAAGGCTTCGGCCTTGTTGATGCGGTCGATCACGAAGGGATCGTTGGCGGCGTCCCGCGACGGGATGATCAATGTCTCCACCGAATCCACGCCGCCCATCGCATAGATGTAGGGGTTGTAGGCGTCGGTGCCGGTGGCGCGGATCACCACGAAGTCGCCGCCGCCGGCGCGGGAAATCATCCACTGGAAAGCCGCGTCCACGTCCGGGCCGCCACCCATCAGCAGCGCGGATGGTTCGCGGGGTGGCTGGCTGGGGCTGGCGTCGGCCGGGTTGCCGACCACGTAATACTGGTAAGGTTTGTCGGCGTGCGCCGGGCTCAGTACGGTGAGGCCGACAATGACGGCGAAGGCCTCGGCGAGGCGGCGCCAGGGCCGCCATGCATGACCTTGTTCGACTGGACGCGTACGGTACTGGTCTTGCATGGCGTGGCCCTCCCTGGTTGGTATTGGACTCGCGCCATGCTCCGTAGCGGCAATCAGGTTGTCAACGCAATCTGACCGTTTTGGGTTTCAAAGGTGGAGCAGGGCCACCGCGGCGATCGTGCAGCCGGCGCCGGCCACTCCGAGGGAGGCCCATTCCATCCACTTCTTGCGGGTCAGCAGGGTGATCGCGGCCAGCGAGATGGCGACCTGCATGGCCGTCATTGCCTGGGCCCAGCGGTGGTGCTCGTGCATGGAGTGTTCGCTGGCTTCCTCGGCCTCGGTGGCGGAGGCTTCCAGCTTCTCGGCCTTGCTCTTGATGTCTTCCTTTTCGTGCTTGTAGCGCTCGATTTCCGACTGGTAGCGGGTCTGGGCTTCGCCACTGGTCAGCGCAAAGGCCAGCTCGGCGATGTTCTGCTTGGAGCTCTTGGCCTGGTAGTAGCCCCACTGGTTGGAGGCTTCCGTCTTGCGGATGGCGGCCTCGTTCTTGTGCATCAGCGCATCGTTCTGGGTGGCGCCGCCGGCGTAGCTGAATAGCGCGCCGAGGGTGGCAAGGACTGCGGTCATCGCCGCGATGCGCGACGCGAAGCTATCGCCGCCGTGACTGGCGTGTTCGACCGCGTGGTCGTGGGGGCCGTGGACATGGAAATGATCGCCGGACATGCAGTTTCTCCGTGTTGAGGGGGCGGGGCAGGGCCCCGCAAAGCGCTGCGGATTTTAGGCCAAGCCGCCGCGTTTAGCGCGCTGATGCAAGCGCCGGGCCACCGATGCGGAAACGTTCCACGATGCGTGCCATGTGCTGGGAAATGTCGCGGATCGAGTCGGCGGCCTGCTTGGTGTGCAGCGCGGCGTGGTTGGCGTCGCCGAGCAGGTTGTCGATCATGCCGACCTGGCCGACGATCTCGTCGCTGGACGATTGGCCGATGGCGACCAGGCGGGTGATTTCGTTCACCACGTGGATGACCTTGCCGGTCGAGTCTTCGATGCGTTCCACCGCGTTGCCGGCGCTCTGGGCCAGCGTGGTGCTTTCCTGCATCTCGCCGATGACCTTCTGCATCAATTCGGTCGAGTCATGGGATGTCGTGCGGATCTCCGAGATGTGCTGGTTGATCAGCTCGGTGGAGCCGGCGGCGCGTTCGGCCAGCTTGCGCACCTCGTCGGCGACCACCGCGAAACCGCGGCCCGATTCGCCGGCGCGGGCCGCCTCGATGGCGGCGTTGAGGGCCAGCAGGTTGGTCTGGTCGGCGATCTGGCGGATCTCGGAAACGACGGCCTCAACCTTGACGACTGAAGAGGCGAGGTCGAAGACGCGCCGCGACGCGTTGTCGATGCTGCTGGCGAGTTGCTCGATGCGACCGGCCGCGTTGCGGATCACCGCGCTGTTCTCGGTGGCGCGGGCGCTGGAGTCGCTGCTGATCTCGCCGGCCTGGCGGGTTTCCCGGTCGATGTCGACGATGTGGGCCTGGATCTGCTGCACTGCCGAATGGATGGCCTGGGACGACTGGGTGCCGTTGGAAGCCAGGCGGGCGATGGCAGCGGCCGACTGGTGCATCTCGATGGAGGCCACCTCGTTGCGGCGGATCACCTCGACCATCTCGCCGAGGCTGGTCTGCAGCGTGTCGATCAGGCTGTTGAACGCGCGCACGGATTGGCCGATCTCGTCGTTGCGGACCACCGGCACGCGCTGCGTGAAGTCCAGCGAGGTGGCGATGGAGGCCATCGTGGCTTCCATCGCGCGCAGGGGCTTGATGATGTTGCCGTGCAGGCGGAACACCAGGCCGACCAGCACGACCAGCGTCAGCCCGGTGGCGATCGACAGGATCCACTGGGTCTGCACGAAGCCTTCTTCCACGGCGGCGACCGAGCGGTCCTTGGTGCGGCGTTTCTCGACGCGCAGGGTTTCGAGGATCTGCTGCAGTTCCTGCTGGTATTGCGCCACGTTGGCGTACAGGCTGGCTTCTGCGATGGCGCGTTGGCCGGCTACGGCCTGTTCGATGGTCTCGTCCATCGCTGCTTCGTACTGGGCCAGGCTTTCTTCCGCTTCGTGGAGCATGGCTTTCTCGGTATCGGAGTGGGCCAGCGGCCCCTGCGCAGTGAGGACTTCGTGCAGCCCTTTGCGCTGGGCCAGTAGTTTTTCCTTGGCACCGGCGGCCACGTCGGCGCTGGGCGCGTAGACGATCTCGGTGAGGACGATCTGCACCTGCTTGAGCTGGGCGCCCAGGTCGGAGGCGGCCAATGCGCCGGGAATCGCGTCGTCGGTGAGGTTGCGCACCAGCCGCGTGTTGTGCTGGAACATCATGAGGCCGGCCGTGCCGGCAGCCAGCAGCAGCGTGGTGGTGATGGTGATGAGGATGATCAGGTAGCGTCGAATGCTCATGGAAATGACTTCATGTCGGCCCGGCAGGGCGATGCGGGTTTGAGCGTTTTCTTGTGCGTTGCACCAGAAAACCCGCACATTTATCGACAGGCGTCTTGCTGAATCAAATGAATGTTTTGTGACAGTAACAAAGGCGCGTGCAGCCTGATTTCTGTAAAAATGCTTTTCGTATTTTCACCCGGGATATGGGCTGAAATGCCCGCGTCGTGTCAGGGCAGAAAGACCGGGTCGGAGAAGACCAGGGTGCCGTCGGTACGCATCATCAGGTTGTGAGGGTTGAGAATGTCCGGCTGGACCGGGTATTCCTCGATGAAGTCGGACAGCGCGGCGATGGCCTGCACGATGCTCGCCGGCAGGCCCGGCGGAGGCGCCTGGGCGATGTGGTAGAGCGCCAGGCGGCCGCGGTTGACGCCCAGGTTGGCCCATTTCTCGCAGCCCTGCCAGTAGGCGTCGGACAGGATGCGCGCCACGGCTTCGGCTGGGCCGCTGATCGGTTCCAGGCGTTCGATTTCCAGCAGGCGGAAGGAGTAGCCGTTGCTGGCCTTGCCGACCACGCCGTGGTCGCGGTACAGGTGCGGGAAGTGGATGCCGGTGGGGCGGTCGTCGGCAGCCAGGTAGTAGTAGTCGGCAGGGGAGCTGACGACCTTGTAGACCCGCTCCCCGTCGCCGGCATCAAGGACGATGGACGACTCGCCGCGCCCGAGTTCGGGGCGGCCATCGAGGAGCGGATGGACTGGCACTGGGTCGGCGATACGGGCGACGATGATGTCGCCCGTAGCATTCCCGGCGTCCGGTTCCGTCATCACGGAGCGGGTGGGGTCACCCGATGATGTTGTAGCCGGCATCCACGAAGTGTACGCCACCAGACAGGTTGCGGCCCGCGTCGGAAACCAGGAAGGCCGTGAGGGCGCCGATGTCTTCCGGCGTGACCAGGCGGTGCAGCGGGGAGCGATCCACCGCGGCGGCCATCAGGCCGTCGAAGCCGGCGATGCCGGAAGCCGCGCGGGTCATCAGCGGGCCCGGGGAGATCGCGTTGACGCGGATGTTCTTGGAGCCCAGCTCGAAGGCCATGTAGCGGGTGGCGGCTTCCAGCGCGGCCTTGCACAGGCCCATCATGCCGTAGTTGGCGATGACCTTCTCGCTGCCCAGATAGGTCATGGTGATCAGCGAGCCGCCGCCGGCCTTCTCGAGCAGCGGCTCGGCCTTGCGGGCCAGACGCACGAAGGAGTGGGTGGATACGTCCATGGCCAGCGCAAAGCCGTCGGCGGAAGTGTCCACCACGCGGCCGTGCAGGTCGTCGCGCTTGGCGAAGGCCATGGAGTGGATCGCGAAGTCGAGCTTGCCGTACTTGGCGTCGATCTGTGCGAACACGTCGTCGACGATCTCCGGCTTGGTCACGTCGAGCAGCATTACGTCCTCGACGCCCAGGCGGCTGACGATGGGCTCGATGAAGGCCAGGGTCTTCTCGTTCTGGTAGGTGATGATGACCTTGGCGCCCGCGTCGATGCAGGCTTCGGCGACCCCGGTGGAGATGGATTTTTCGTTGGCGATGCCGGTGATCAGGCCAACCTTGCCTTCGAGGTTGATGATGGGCTTCATAGAGGGGCTCCGTAGGAATAAGAAAATTTACCGCACTGCAACAATCGCTGACTTTAGAATAGTCTAGCGTGTCTGTTACACGGGTTTTTTACATTAACGTTTAGTTTCCGGCTTTCTCGAATGCCATTGTTGCGATGCATCAACTCCTGATCGAAAACTTGCCGGTTCGGCGGCCGTGGCGATGAACCCGGTTTACGTCTTCCTCGACTTCGATGGCGTCACCCATCCCTGGGGTGAGGTGGAGGATTTCCGCTGTCTGCCGGAGCTGGAGGCGGTGCTGCGCGACTACCCGGAGACGCGGGTTGTCATCGCGTCCGACTGGCGCACGCTGTTCTCGCTGCCCAAGCTGGTGGCGCGCTTTTCGGAGGACATCCGTCCGCGGGTCATCGACACCACGCCGACGATCTTTCCGCGCAAGCCCGATGAACTGTACGGCCTGCGCGAGCGGGAGGCGCACCAGTGGCTGGCCCGTAAGGGCGGCGACGCACAATGGCTGGCCATCGACGATGCCCCCGGTAACTGGCCGACCCGCGCGCGGCTGGTACTGACCGATTTCAAGCGCGGCTTCACCGATGAGGACGCCGGCCGCATGCGCCGCATGCTCGACGCCTTCCGTTCCGGCGAGTTCAAGGCACCGGAAGCGGCGGCGCCGGCCTGACTTCTTTCCCGTTCAGAATTGCCGCAGCAGCGGCGATTCGTCCATCAATGCGACCTGCTCCCGTAGCGCCAGGATCTGGTCCTGCCAGTAGCGCGGCGTGTCGAACCAGCTGAAGGCGGCCGGGAAGGCCGGGTCGTCCCAACGCTTGGCGATCCAGCCGGCGTAGTGGATCAGGCGCAGGGTGCGCAGGGCTTCCACCAGGTTGAGGCTGCGCGGCTCGAAAGTGGCGAACTGCTCGTAGCCTTCGAGCACCGCGTCGAGCTGGCGCGCCATTGCCGGTGCGTCGCCGGACAGCAGCATCCACAGGTCCTGGATCGCCGGGCCGTTGCGGGCGTCGTCGAAATCCACGAAATGGGGACCGGCGTCGGTCCACAGCACGTTGCCGCTGTGCACGTCGCCGTGCAGGCGGATCTGCGGCAGTTCGCCGGCTCGTTCGAAGCAGTGGCGCACGCTGGCCAGGGCCTGGTCCACCACCGACAGCCAAGTGTCGCGTAGCTCCGGCGGCAGGAAGGGCGAGGCCAGCAACGCGTCGCGCGGTTCCTCGCCGAAGCTGCGGATGTCCAGCATCGGCCGATGGGCGAAGGGCTGGCGGGCGCCGATGGCGTGGATGCGCCCGAGGAAGCGCCCCAGCCAGGTCAGCACTTCCGGGTCGTCCAGCTCTGGTGCGCGGCCGCCGCGCCGCGGGAACAGGGCCAGCCGGAAGCCGTCCGTGTGGTGCAGCGTGCGCCCGCCGATCTCCCGCGCCGGCACGGCGGGGATCTCCGCCTCGGCCAGTTCGGCCAGGAAGGCGTGTTCCTCGAGGATCGCCTCGTCGCTCCAACGCGCCGGGCGATAGAACTTGGCGACCACCGGCGCGGCGTCCTCGATGCCGATCTGGTAGACACGGTTCTCGTAGCTGTTGAGGGTCAGCAGCCGGCCGTCGCAGAAGAGACCGGTGGCTTCCACTGCCGACAGCACGAAGTCGGGAGTCAGCGGCCCGAAGGGGGCCGTCATTGCTTCTCCTCCCGCGCATAGGCGGCGTGCAGCTTGACCGGCTCGGCCTTGGCAGCCTGGCGGCTGCGCATGCGCAGGTTGAGGGTCTCGACCATCACCGAGAAGGCCATCGCCGAGTAGATATAGCCCTTCGGCACGTGATGGCCAAAGGCGTCGGCGATCAGCACCACGCCGATCACCAGCAGGAAGGACAGGGCCAGCATCTTGACGGTGGGGTGGCGCGACACGAAGTCACCGATCGGGCCGGAGGCGAGCATCATCAGGCCCACCGAGGCGACCACTGCGGCGATCATCACCTGCAGGTGATTGACCATGCCGATGGCGGTGATGATGGAGTCCAGCGAGAACACGATGTCGATCAGGATGATCTGCACCAGCACCGCGCCGAAGGTGGCCTGCACGGCGCTGGAGGCTTCGCCTTCCTCACCTTCCATCAGCTGGTGCACCTCCTGGGTGCTTTTCCAGACCAGGAACAGGCCGCCAGCCAACAGGATCAGGTCGCGTCCGGAGAAGCCGTGCTCCAGCACCGTGACGAGGGGCTCGGTGAGTCCGGCCAGCCATGACAGTAACATCAACAGGCCGATCCGCATGAACATCGCCAGGAACAGCCCCAGGCGGCGGGCGGTGCCGCGCTGGGCGGGCGGCAGCTTGTCCACCAGGATGGAGATGAAGATCACGTTGTCGATGCCCAGCACCAGTTCCAGCGCGGTGAGGGTGAAGAAGGCGATCAGCAGTTGCGGGTCGGTCAGAAATTCCATGTCGATAGCGCGGTTGTTTCGGGAAACGCGGGCGGCATGTCCGCCGCCCGTGCCCGCGCATGGTCGCATGAAAACGGTGTGCTTTGCCGCCTCGCAGCAAAGCCGTGAAGACCGGGCTCAGCCCGGCTTGCCGTCGGCGCGTCGGCTCAGGTAGATCGGCACCAGGCGGACGACCCACGGGGTGAACACCGCCAGCCAGCCGATGGCAGCGACCGCCGGCAGCACCGTCTGGGCGCCCGGCAGCACGTCGGCCAGCACCCGTACCGCGGCGACCGCGTGGAGGCCGAGGGCCAGCCGCCAGGTCAGTTCGTCGGCCACCAGCGGGCGTCCCGAGTGGCCGAGGGTGACGCGGGACACCATTGCCAGCGTCATCGTCGCGAAGAAGCCGACCGCCATTGCATGCAGCGGCGCCAGGCCCAGGGTGGTGATGCCGAAGGCGTGCAGCAGGCCCTGCACGCCGGCCAGCAGCCAGGCGACGCCCAGCCACAGGAAGCCGATGTGCAGCATGGCCAGCAGGCGCACCGCGAAGCTGCGCCGGAACTGCCATTTCCAGCTCAGCCACAGGGCCGTGCCGGCAGCGGCCAGGTCGGTGGGCCAGGCCCAGGCGTCGTGCTCGGCCATCGCCAGCAGGCCGTGGATCAGGCTGGCGCCGACCAGCACCAGCAGTGACCAGTCCGGGCGGACGAGTTCGTATTTGGGCAGCGCCGACGACGAGAAGAAGGGAATCATGCGGTGGCTGACCACCATGAACAGCGGGGCGAGCAGCCACCACACGCCGATGGACACGCCGATGCGGGCCGCCAGCGGCGCACCGCCGGCCGCGAAAGCCAGCCAGGCGACGAGGCCGAGCGCGCCGGCGGCGAGGGCGAACCAGGCCGTACCAGCGTGCTTGCGCTGGGCTTCCGGCTTGAAGGCCACCGGCCACAGTGCGCGCAAGATCAACAGCCAGCCGGCCAGAACCAGCGCCAGACCGATCATTCTGAGGGCTGGTGTGGCGACGAACAGGCCCGCATCGAAGCTCAGCCAGCCGGCTGCCAGCAGCAGCCACGGCAGGCGTGCTACCGCGCCAGGCGTATCGGGCATGCCCTGCCAGCGCGGCATGGCGGTCAGCAGGAAGCCGAACACGAAGAACGGGAAGATGCCGTAGGCAGCCCACAGTCCATGCACCCAGGCTGGCGGCCATGGCCAGGCGGGGGCTGGCAGCAGGCCGTTGCGGGCCAGCAGCTCCCAGGCCCACGGTGCGAAGGCCAGCAGGGTTTGCACCGCGCCGGCCAGGAACATGGCGCGGTGGGGGGCAGCGAAGAGCACCGCAGCACCCGAAGCGGGCGGCTCGGCGGCGGGTTGAGGCGCGGCACCCGTGGGGCGCGCTTGCAGTGAGATGGGCTTATCCATAAAGGGGTAAGGACTCCGTACAGAGGTTTCCGGGGGGCGGAGAAGGTTAGAATCTGTAGCTGCTATTTCGCCCAACACGAGAATCCGCGCCATGTCCACCGACAAGATCGATATTCCCGGCTTGCTCAGCCGCATGCCCCTGTTCAGCGCCCTGGCACCGGAGGATCTGGCCCACCTGGCTGCCGTAACGCGGGAGAAGCGCCTGCAGAAGGGCGATCGTCTGTTCCAGCGTGGCGATCTGCCGAAGGGCTTCTTCCTGGTCGTGTGGGGGCAGATCAAGCTGGCCTTCACGTCCGCCCAGGGCAACGAGAAGGTCGTCGAGATCCTCGGGCCGCTGCAGAGCTTCGGCGAGGCGGTGATGTTCCTCGACCAGCCTTATCCGGTGCTCGGTGAGGCGCTGGCCGACACGCTGGTGCTGCACATCGGTGCGTCGGCGGTGTTCGACCAGATCGAGCAGGACCCGCGCTTTGCGCGCAAGCTGCTGGCCGGCATGTCGATCCGCCTGCACACCATGGTGCGGGACGTGGAGTCCTACGCGCTGCGCTCGTCCACCCAGCGGGTCATCGGCTACCTGCTGCAACTGGCCGAAAGCGCGCCCTGCGCGCCGAAGGACGGCACGCACAGCGTCGAGCTGCCGACCAGCAAGCAGGTGATCGCGTCGCGCCTGAGCCTCACGCCGGAAACCCTGTCGCGGATCTTCCACGAGTTGTCCGACGCCGGCCTGATCTCGGTGCAGGGCAAGCACATCGTGATCCACGACGCCGCCCGCCTGGCCGAACACGACTGAGGCTGCGGCCCGCCGCTCAGGGGGCGGCGTGGCGGATGTGGATCGCGAATTCGCCATCGCTGTTCATCTCGGTGCGATGGGTGTAGCCGTTGCGCCGCAGGATGTCGTATAGCGGCGTCGGTTCCCGGTAGATCAGCAGGATCACCTCGCCGCCCGGCGGCAGGGTGTCGAGGGCTTCTAGGGTCAGGTTCAGTGGCTCCGGCGGCATCAGGCCGCGGGCGTCGACGATGACGGGGGTCAGGGCATCGGTCATGGTGTTTTCTCCGATTGGGGCTGCTCAGGGGCAATGACAGATTGGCCCCTGCCGGAAGCGCGGGCCTTGACCGCGCTCAAGCGACGGATTGCTCGCGGGGGGCTGTGTGGCTGAGATCCGGCCCGCCTAGTGGCTGGTGCCCTCGGAGCGCTGGATCTTGTTGAACAGGTTGTACTTGCCGATCGGCTTCGAGGCCGGCAGGCGCTTGAGCTCCTTGAAGGTCTTCGCGTCGAGGAAGATCAGTGCGCCGTCCTTCTCCATCAGGCTGGCGATCACGTAGCGGCCGTTGCGGTCGAATTCCACATGGGCGAAGGTCTTGCCCGGTTCGGGGCGGACCTGGGCGACGACCTGCAGGCTCTGTTTGTCGATGACCTGCAGGGTGTCCCTGGCGGTCGGGCTCATCATCGAGTCGACCCACGCGTAGGGGCTGTTCTCGTGACTGCGCAGGAAGAAGCCGGGGCCCAGGGTGGGGATGGTGGCGACGGTCTGCCAGTTCTGCATGTCGATGACGCTGACTCGCGCGTCCTTCAGGTTGGTGCTGGCCACCACACGGTGGCCATCCCGTAGCCAGGAAATGCCGGAACCCAGGTGCGGCATGCCGGGCAGGTCCAGGTTGCTGATCGGCCGGCGGACATCGAGATTGACCACTTTGCCGTGTCCGTCCCGGTTGGCGCCGACCACGTTGGTGTAGTCCTGAGTGAAGAAGAAGTCGTCGAGGGGGTCTTCCAGTTGTGTGCGGCGCGGGTTGAGGTAGCCGGGCGTGGCGATCGCCTCGCCCATCTTGTAGTCGTGCACGTAGCCATCGTGGAAGGGCTTGGCGGCCGGATCGTAGGAAATTTCCCAGATCTCGGGCAGATCTTTCAGGCCGACCACGAAGCTCTTGCGCGGCGCGGCGTCGTATACCGCCGAGATGCGCGAGGCGGCGTCGCCCTTCAGGTTGCGGCCGTCGATGAGCTTGAGCAGCTTGAGGTCGGCGTCGAAGATGGCCAGGTTGCCGGGCAGGTAGTTGGCCACCGCCACGTAGCGCCCGTCGCTGGAGACGGCGGCGTTGCGGGTGTTGAGGCCGGCACGCACCTCGGCGACGACCTTCAGGTTCCAGATGTCGAACTTGCTGACCCAGCCGTCGCGGGATGCGAAGAATACGTAACGCCCGTCCGGCGTGAACTTGGGGCCGCCGTGCAGCGCGTAGCGGGACGGAAAGCGGAAGATGCGCTCCATGCGGTCGCCGTCGAGCACGCTGACGTGGTGGTCGCCGGCTTCGACGACGATGAACAGGTTCATCGGGTCGGCCTTGGCCACGTCGCCCTGGCGGGCGTCCGGCAGGCTGCCGGGCGGATAGGGCTCAACGCGTGAGGCGCGGATGTCGGCGGCGCTCCACGTGGGGGCGGGGCTGACCGGCGAGTAGATCCATTCGGCGAGGGCGTCGATGTCGGCGGCGGACAGCACCGCCGAGAAGGGCGGCATCTGCGTCGCGGTGCGGCCGTCACGGATCGTCGCGACGGCGTCCTTGCGCTTGAGGCGCTCAAGGCTCTCCGGCAACAGGGCTGGCCCCATCGCGCCCAGTCGGCTGGTGCCATGGCAGATGGCGCAGTGCTGGGCGAAGAGTTCCGGTGCGCCGGCCTGGGCCGGCAAGGCGGTGAAGGCCAGAGCGGCAAGGGCGATGGCGGAAAAGAGGCGGTTCATCGTGCGGGTCCCTTGGCTTGGGGAGAGGGTGTGCGGTGCAGGCCTGGGGCGGCCGTCCTTGGGAACGGCTCCCTGCGGGTGGGCTTCCAGCGGGGTGAGTCCAGCCGCCCGCGGACTTTGTTGAGCCGATTGTGGGCGGATGAACTCGCCCCACGGCTTACGGTTTCAGGCGACGGAGCGCAGCCGGACCCATGGCTTCACTTCCAGGCGCTCGCCGTCGGCGACGCCGATCTCGGTGTTGTCGAGGTAGCAGCCGGGGTCTTCCTGCCATGGGTCGCCGGTCAGCTGCTGGGCCCGCACGCGGGTGTTGCCGTTGCAGATGGACAGGTAGCGGCAGTCGGCGCAGCGCCCCTTGACCGGCCGCGGCGACTGTTTGAGGCCGGCCATCAGCGGGTCGGACAGGTCGGTCCAGATGTCGCCGAAGCTGCGTTCGCGGACATTGCCGAGGGTGTGGTGCCACCACATGGTGTCGGGATGGACGTTGCCCAGGTTGTCGATGTTGGCCACGTTGACGCCGCTGGAGTTGCCACCCCATTGCCGCAGCTTGGCTTCCACGTGGGCTGCATGCTGCGGGAAGCGCTGTTGCACCCAGTGCAGGAAGAAGGGGCCGTCGGCGTCGTTGTTGCCGGTGGTGAAGTCCTTGTCGAGGCCGCGCCGTTCGCAATCCCAGGCGGTGTCGAACAGCAGGTCCATGGCCTTACGGGTGAGGATGTGGTGGGCGTCGTCGGCGCGGTTCTTGTTGCCGCGCCCGGCGTAGTTGAGGTGCGAGAAGTAGAAGCGGTCGATGCCTTCGTCCTCCACCAGTTGCAGTACGGCGGGCAGGTCGGCGGCGTTGTCCTGGGTCATCGTGAAGCGCACGCCGACCTTCACGCCGAGTTCGCGGCACAGGCGCAGGCCGGCCAGCGAACGCTCGAAGGCGCCGTCGAGGCGGCGGAACTTGTCGTGGGTCGCGCGGATGCCGTCGAGGCTGACACCCACGTAGTCGAAATCCGCGGCGGCGATCGCATCGATATTGTCCTTGTCGATCAGCGTGCCGTTGGATGACAGGCCCACGTAGAAGCCCATCGCCTTGGCGCGGCCGGCGATCTCGAAGATGTCCGGCCGCAGCAGGGGTTCGCCGCCCGAGAGGATCAGCACCGGTACGCGGAAGGCCTTCAGCTCGTCCATCACGCGGAAGACCTCTGGCGTGTCGAGCTCGCCGGCGAAGTCCTTGTCGGCGGAGATCGAGTAGCAGTGCTTGCAGGTCAGGTTGCAGCGGCGAATCAGGTTCCAGATGACCACCGGCCCCGGCGGCGCACGGCGTGGGCCCAGGGGCGTGGGGGTGGTGATTTCTCGGATATAGCTCGAAATGCGGAACATGGCCTCACCTTCCGAAGGGTTTTGGGCATTGTCTCCGTGGGGAGGGGCGCCCGGCCTTGATGGGTATCAACCGGGCATCTGCAGCGGTGGCGGATCTGTGACGACAGCGACCTCACATATATATAGCAGCGTGCGCGGCGCCGGGCGGCATGACAATCGGTGGGCCGGGCTGACAGAATGGCCGGGTTGCGATCCAGACCGGATCCGATCACGAGAATCCCCGACATGGCTGTCATTCATCCCGAAGGCTGGCGCGAGTTGAAGGCCAGTGGTGCCGCCCAGCGCGAAATTGAAACCCTGGCTATTCTTGCCGCGGAGTTGGACGACACTTACACGGTTTATCACGGCGTGCACTGGACGCGGGTTCAGCAGGGTAATTACGCCATCGTCGGCGAGATCGATTTCGCGATCGTCGGGCCGACCGGCAAGCTGCTGCTGATCGAGCAGAAATCCGGCTTCCTGGCCGAGACGCCTGAAGGCCTGGTGAAGCGCTATGCCCAGAAGGACAAGAGCGTGCCGCTACAGCTCGCGCGTACTGTCGATGCACTGACCCAGCGTCTGAGGGCCATCTGCGGGATCGAATCGCCGCAGGTCGATGCGCTGCTGTTCTGCCCCGACTACACCGTGAAACAGCCCGGCACGGCGGGCATCGATCCGGCGCGCATCATCGATGCGGGCAAGCGGGATTACCTGGCGCACACCGTGCGCTCCATCCTGCCGGCGCGGGGGGAGTCGGTTCTTTATAAGGACAAGCTGCATCGCTTCCTTGGCGACGAACTGCAACTGGTGCCGGAAGTGCATGCGGTCGTCGGCGAGGCGCATGCACTGTATACCCGGCTGGCCGGTGGCCTGGCGGAGTGGGCGCGGCGCATCGAGTGCGAGCCCTTCCGCCTGCGTGTGATCGGTACTGCCGGCTCGGGCAAGACCCAGCTGGCGATGGCGGTCTATCGGGATGCGCTCGCCGCCGGGCGCAAGCCACTCTACGTTTGCTACAACCGGCCGCTGGCCGATCACATCGCGTTGATCGCCCCGCCGGGTGGTCAGGTCCTTACCTATCACCAACTGGCCGACCGTGTCTGCCAGGCGGCCGGTGAAGTGCCGGATTTCAGTCGTGAAGGCGCCTTCGCCCGGCTGGAAGGCTTTCTGGACAAGCATGTTCCGGATGAGGCGGATCGCTTCGACGAGATCATCATCGACGAAGGGCAGGACTTCCATGCACGCTGGGCCGACAACCTGCTGCGCTTCCTGCGCCCAGGCGGGCGGGCCTGGTGGCTGGAAGATCCGATGCAGAACCTCTACGGCCTGCCGCAAGTTCAGCTGCCGGGCTGGGTAACGCTGCGTTCCGACATCAATTACCGCAGCCCGAAGGACATCCTCGCGTCCCTCAATCTGTTGTTGCCGCTGGAACATCCGGTCGAGGCCGGCAGTCCGCTGAGCGGATCGGACATCGACATCCTGACCTACACGACGCCCGACGAACTGGTGGTCCGCTCGGTCAGCGCAGTCACCCGTGCAATCGGTCTGGGCTTCAAGCGTTCGCACATTGCGTTGATCAGCTATCGCGGGCGTGAGCATTCGGCACTGACGCCATTCACGCGACTCGGCCCCTATTCCCTTAAAGCCCCCACGGGGCGCTACGACCTGCTGGGTAATCCGATCCTGACCGAGGGCGACATCCTCACGGACTCCGTGTTGCGCTTCAAAGGCCGGGCCGCGCCCTGTGTGATCCTCACCGAGGTGGATTTTGAAAGCCTCGACGGCAAGGCTGTGCGGAGGCTTTTCGTTGGTGCCACGCGTGCTACGATGAAATTGACGCTGGTTGTATCGGAGCGGGCGGCAGCAATTCTCCAGGCCCGGCTGAACGATACGGACAGGGTCTT
>NZ_CM161497.1:5485000-5760973 GCF_056724105.1 Zoogloea sp. GDB6
GTTCGTCAATAGCGTTGTCTCTGAGTAATCAGAGTGCAAAGTTATAGGATCAAGCGACAAAGTGCATGTGGTGGATGCCTTGGCGATCACAGGCGATGAAGGACGTGCAAGCCTGCGAAAAGCGGGGGGAGCTGGCAATGGAGCTTTGATCCCCCGATATCCGAATGGGGAAACCCACCTCTTTTGAGGTATCCCTGACTGAATTCATAGGTCAGTGGAAGCGAACCGGGAGAACTGAAACATCTAAGTACCCCGAGGAAAAGAAATCAACCGAGATTCCCCAAGTAGTGGCGAGCGAACGGGGATGAGCCTGCACGACTAAACCGGTTACTTAACAGAACAAGCTGGAAAGCTTGGCCATAGTGGGTGATAGCCCCGTATGTGAAAAGTAGCCGGCGGGTCTGAGCGTGCGACAAGTAGGGCGGGACACGTGAAATCCTGTCTGAAGATGGGGGGACCATCCTCCAAGGCTAAATACTCGTGATCGACCGATAGTGAACCAGTACCGTGAGGGAAAGGCGAAAAGAACCCCGGGAGGGGAGTGAAATAGATCCTGAAACCGCATGCATACAAACAGTGGGAGCCTCGCAAGGGGTGACTGCGTACCTTTTGTATAATGGGTCAGCGACTTACGTTCAGTAGCAAGCTTAACCGGATAGGGGAGGCGTAGCGAAAGCGAGTCTGATAAGGGCGATTTTAGTTGCTGGGCGTAGACCCGAAACCAAGTGATCTATCCATGGCCAGGATGAAGGTGCGGTAACACGCACTGGAGGTCCGAACCCACTAATGTTGAAAAATTAGGGGATGAGCTGTGGATAGGGGTGAAAGGCTAAACAAACTTGGAAATAGCTGGTTCTCCCCGAAAACTATTTAGGTAGTGCCTCGTGCGGACACTTCCGGGGGTAGAGCACTGTAATCGTTGGGGGGGTCATTGCGATCTACCCCGCGATAGCAAACTCCGAATACCGGAAAGTGATACACGGGAGACAGACGGTGGGTGCTAACGTCCATCGTCAAGAGGGAAACAACCCAGACCGCCAGCTAAGGTCCCAAATACATGGCTAAGTGGAAAACGAGGTGGGAAGGCATAGACAGCTAGGAGGTTGGCTTAGAAGCAGCCACCCTTTAAAGAAAGCGTAATAGCTCACTAGTCGAGTCGTCCTGCGCGGAAGATGTAACGGGGCTCAAGCCATGAACCGAAGCTGCGGATCTCGTAAGAGATGGTAGGGGAGCGTTCTGTAAGTCTGTGAAGGTGTCTTGTAAAGGATGCTGGAGATATCAGAAGTGCGAATGCTGACATGAGTAGCGATAAAGGGTGTGAAAAGCACCCTCGCCGAAAGCCCAAGGTTTCCTGCGCAACGTTCATCGACGCAGGGTGAGTCGGCCCCTAAGGCGAGGCAGAAATGCGTAGTCGATGGGAAACAGGTCAATATTCCTGTACCGCTCTATGATGCGATGGGGGGACGGAGAAGGTTAGGTCAGCCGGGTGTTGGACGTCCCGGTTTAAGCGTGTAGGCGTGCTCTTTAGGCAAATCCGGAGAGCTTAGCTGAGGCGTGACGACGAGGTCTCTTTGAGACCGAAGTGATTGATACCCTGCTTCCAGGAAAAGCCTCTAAGCTTCAGTCATAGAGTGACCGTACCGCAAACCGACACAGGTGGGCAGGTAGAAGATACTAAGGCGCTTGAGAGAACTCAGGAGAAGGAACTCGGCAAATTGATACCGTAACTTCGGGAGAAGGTATGCCTCGGTAGCTTGTAGGAGTACATCCGAAGGGCGAAGAGGCCGCAGAGAATCGGTGGCTGCGACTGTTTATTAAAAACACAGCACTCTGCAAACACGAAAGTGGACGTATAGGGTGTGACGCCTGCCCGGTGCCGGAAGGTTAAGTGATGGGGTGCAAGCTCTTGATCGAAGCCCCGGTAAACGGCGGCCGTAACTATAACGGTCCTAAGGTAGCGAAATTCCTTGTCGGGTAAGTTCCGACCTGCACGAATGGCGTAACGATGGCCACACTGTCTCCTCCTGAGACTCAGCGAAGTTGAAGTGTTTGTGAAGATGCAATCTCCCCGCGGCTAGACGGAAAGACCCCATGAACCTTTACTGTAGCTTTGCATTGGACTTTGACGGGACTTGTGTAGGATAGGTGGGAGGCGATGAGACTGGGACGCTAGTTCCAGAGGAGCCGTCCTTGAAATACCACCCTGGTGTCGTTGAGGTTCTAACCTAGGTCTGTGAATCCAGATCGGGGACCGTGCATGGTAGGCAGTTTGACTGGGGCGGTCTCCTCCCAAAAGGTAACGGAGGAGTACGAAGGTCACCTAGGTACGGTCGGACATCGTACTGATAGTGCAATGGCAAAAGGTGGCTTGACTGCGAGACCGACAAGTCGAGCAGGTGCGAAAGCAGGTCATAGTGATCCGGTGGTTCTGTATGGAAGGGCCATCGCTCAACGGATAAAAGGTACTCTGGGGATAACAGGCTGATTCCGCCCAAGAGTTCACATCGACGGCGGAGTTTGGCACCTCGATGTCGGCTCATCACATCCTGGGGCTGTAGCCGGTCCCAAGGGTATGGCTGTTCGCCATTTAAAGTGGTACGTGAGCTGGGTTTAAAACGTCGTGAGACAGTTTGGTCCCTATCTGCCGTGGGCGCTGGATATTTGAGGGGGCCTGCTCCTAGTACGAGAGGACCGGAGTGGACGGATCTCTGGTGTACCGGTTGTGACGCCAGTCGCATCGCCGGGTAGCTAAATCCGGAAGAGATAACCGCTGAAAGCATCTAAGCGGGAAACTCGCCTCAAGATGAGATATCCCTGGGAACTCGATTCCCCTGAAGGGTCGTTGAAGACCACGACGTTGATAGGCTGGGTGTGGAAGCGCAGTAATGCGTTAAGCTAACCAGTACTAATTGCCCGTGAGGCTTGATCCTATAACCTTGCAAAAATGCAAGACGAATAAAGCGCAACGCGCAGTCATACATCCCAAAGAACACTTCTTCCCTTTGACGCTTCAACCGCGAAAACGCGGAAAGCGGTACAAGTTATAGTCTGACGACCATAGCGTCTTGGAACCACCCCTTCCCATCCCGAACAGGACCGTGAAACAAGACCGCGCCGATGATAGTGCACAACCGTGCGTGAAAGTAGGTCATCGTCAGACTTACCCCATCAAAGCCCTCGCACTCCATCGTGCGGGGGCTTTGCGCTTTAAAGCTCCGAAACAAAGCAAGCCCCCGGGTAAGCCCCCGGCCATCCCATCTTCCGCCAGCCCCTTAGCTCGCTAAATATAGCGTCCACTAGCCAAATAGAAGTGGACACTTTGATGAGCATCACGAAGCCCTGCCGTACCCGTCGCACCCACTCCGAGGAGTTCAAACGGTCCCTGATCGAAGCCTGCGGCGAACCCGGTGCGTCGGTCGCCGGGGTGGCCCTGGCGAACGGGATCAACGCCAACCAGCTGCGGCGCTGGATGCGCGAGCGGGGCATCGAGCCGCCCGAGTTGTCCTGTCTGTCCTTACGTGTGGCGGCCTCCGAGCCGATGGGCGGCTTCGTCCCGGTGCAGCTTTCCCCCTGCGTTGATCCCCCCATCCGGCTGGAACTGCGCAAAGGTGCCGCAGTGGTCACGGTAGACTGGCCCGCGTCTTCGGCCGCCGCCTGTGGTGCCTGGCTACGTGAGTGGCTCGGGTGATCCGGGTCGAAGCCTTATGGCTGTCGATCGCTCCGCTCGACATGCGCGCCGGCATGCACACGCTCCTTGCCCAGGTGGTGCAGGTCTTCGGTGAGGCGCGCCCGCATCATGCCTACCTCTTCGCCAACCGGCGCGGCACCCGGATGAAGGTGCTGATCCACGACGGCCAGGGGATCTGGCTCGCCTGCCGGCGGCTCAACCAGGGGCGCTTCCGTTGGGCCGCGGGGAACGGCTCGCTCACGCTCTCGCAGGCCCAGTTCGACGCCCTGGTGCTGGGGCTGCCCTGGCAGCAGCTGGGCAGCGACGGCGCGATCCGGATGATTTGAAGGTCCACCATCGGGGGATGTCCCGATGGCAGTGGCCGTGTTCGAACAGCATGATTTGACCATGGTTCTCCCCGCCAACCTCCACGAACTGGACGCCGACGCCCTGCGCCAGCTGCTCATCGCGCAGGACCGGGAACTCACTTGGCGCCAGAGCAAGATCGACCAGCTCACTCATGAGCTGGCACTGCACAAACGCTGGCGCTTCGGGGTCAAGACTGAGCGCCTGTCCGCGGAGCAGGCCCAGCTGTTCGAGGAGACGGTCGAAGCGGACCTGGCTGCGATGACCGAGGCACTTGAACAGCTCTCCGGCAAACCCGCATCCGCCAAGGGCCAGGCCAAGCGCAAACCCCTGCCGCCCGAGCTTCCGCGCACCGAGATCCATCACGAACCGGACTCCACCTTCTGCGCCTGTGGCTGCCAGATGAAACGCATCGGCGAGGATGTGGCCGAGAAGCTCGACTACACGCCCGGCACCTTCAGCGTCGAGCGCCACCTCCGCGGCAAATGGGTTTGCCAGGCGTGCGAAACCCTGGTGCAGGCGCCGGTACCCGCCCACGTGATCGACAAGGGTATCCCCACCGCCGGGCTGCTTGCCCAGGTGCTGGTGGCCAAGTACCAGGATCATCTGCCACTCTACCGCCAGGAAGGCATCTTCGGCCGGGCGGGGCTCGCCATTCCCCAATCCACGCTGGCCCAATGGGTCGGCCAGATGGGCGTGCAGTTGCAAGCACTGGTCGATGCGCTGAAGGAAGAGCTTCTCGCCTTCCCGGTGCTGCATGCCGACGAGACGCCGGTGGCCATGCTCGACCCCGGGGCCGGCAAGACCCACCGGGCCTATCTGTGGTCCTACAGCATCGGCGCCCACGATCCGGTCCGGGCGGTGATCTACGACTTTGCCGAGAGCCGCGCCGGCAAGCACGCGCAGGACTTCCTGGGCGACTGGCGAGGCACCCTCGTCTGCGACGATTACTCGGGCTACAAGGCCTTGATCGCCAAAGGCGTGACCGAAGCCGGCTGCATGGCCCACGCGCGGCGCAAGTTCTTCGAGCTCCAGGAGCACGGGCAAAGCCAGATCGCCGGCGAGGCGCTGGACCGCATCGCCGCCCTCTACGGCATCGAGCAAGACACGCGGGAGCTGAAGGCCGAAGCCCGCCAGGCGCTACGAGAAACGCGTGCCCGGCCGCGGCTGGAAGACTTGAAAGCCTGGCTGCTGGCGTGTCGGGGCAAGATTCCCAACGGGTCATCCAGCGCCAAAGCCATCGACTACACCCTCAAACGCTGGACGGCGCTGACCCATTACCTGACGGATGGGCGCGTGCCCATCGACAACAACTGGATCGAGAACCAGATTCGGCCGATTGCCATCGGCCGCAAGAACGGGCTCTTTGCGGGTTCGCTGCGCGCTGGCAAGCGCGCGGCGGCGATCATGAGCCTGATCCAGTCGGCGCGCTTGAATGGGCATGAGCCCTACGCCTACCTGAAGGATGTCCTCACCCGCCTGCCGACTCAGCCGCAGAGTCGGATCGGGGAGCTGTTGCCGCATCGGTGGCAGCCGGATTCAGCTTAAGGCTCGGTCAAGAGGGGATCGCCGGGTGCTTACCCTCCCTGCCCAGACACGGCACAGATCCGTCGCCCAATGCTCGTTGGGTTGGGATGCCCTTGAGCGCCGCGCCTCGATCCGCGGCCGGAAACCGACCGGACGCTTCCTGACCTGCCAGCCGCGGAGCTGGAACACCCGCTGCACCGTGTGCTTGTTGAAGCCCAGCAGGTGCGCCACGGTCCGGTAACCAAAGGACGGGTTGTCCTCGATCATCGCCTTGATCGGTTCAGCAAAGCGGGGCTGCACTTTCGGTAGCGCCTTCACCGACTGGTAGTAGAACGTCCGACGGGGCACTTCAAACCACCGGCACAGCTGGCTGATCGAGACGACGACACCTTCTTCCTGCAGTCCCTGGCGGATCGTCTCGATCACTTCTCGTCCTCGCCCAGCAGGGACTGCAATTTTTTTCGGGCACGCAGCTCCAGCATCGCTTCCCCGTAGGCTTCCTGCAGCTGCTTGATCTGCTTCTCGTACAGCTCCCGGATGTCCAGCGGGTTGGCACGCAGTGCGTTCTCCATGCCCCGCTTCGCCTCGTCGATCCAGGTCTCGATCTCGGACGGGGGGAGATCGTACGAGCGGCTCGCCTCCGCCACCGTCGTCTTCCCTTGCAGGATTTCCATTACCAATGCGCTCTTGCGCTTGGCTGTCCAACGTTTGCTTTCGTCTTCCATCGCCGTACTCATGTGTCTTTCCTTTCAAGGTTAACACCTGAGCAGGGTTTTACTGGAGCAATACATCAGAAGGCATCGTCCGGACAGCATTCCTGAATTCGGTGGATGCTGGGCTGGCGAATTGCAGCCCACGTACAAACGATGCCGTGTTGTGGTGCTCAGTCGGTAATCAGACGTCTTTCAGTATAGGTGCTTCCCATTCCTGAAAATCGTCGGCCTGGCGTATGCGCAGGGCGCGTTCGGCGGAGCGCAGGGTGTTTTCGATGAGCATGGTGACGGTCATCGGGCCGACGCCGCCGGGCACCGGGGTGATCCAGCTGGCCTTCTCCTTGACCCCGTCGAAATCCACGTCACCGACGATCTTGCCGGCGTTGGGCCCATCCGTGAGGCGGTTGATGCCGACGTCGATGACGATGGCGCCCTGCTTGACCATCTGCGGCACGATCAGGCCCGGCTTGCCGGCGGCGACGATGAGGATGTCGGCGAGGATGGTGTGCTGGGCGAGGTCGCGGGTCTTGGCGTGGCAGATCGTCACGGTGGCCTCGCGCTGCAGGAGCATCAGGGCCATCGGCTTGCCGACGATGTTGCTGGCGCCGACGACGACCACGTTCTTGCCGGCCACGTCGGTGCCGGTGGCGTCAAGCAGCAGCTGTACGCCGTAGGGCGTACACGGCGGGAAGATGGTGTTGCCGACGACGAGTCCGCCGACGTTGTAGAGGTGGAAGCCGTCCACGTCCTTATGCACAGAAATGGCTTCGAGCACGCTGCGCGGCTCGATGTGCGGGGGCAGCGGCAGCTGGATCAGGATGCCATGCACGGCCGGGTCGGCGTTGAGGCGGGCGATGGTGGCGAGCACCTCGGCCTGGGGCGTATCGGCGGGCAGGGCGATGTGGAAGGAGCGCACGCCGCACTCCTCGCAGGCCTTGATCTTGTTGCCGACATAGACGCGGGAGGCGGGGTTGTCGCCGACGAGGATGACGGCCAGGCCGGGCTGCACGCCCTGGTCGGCGAGGTGATCGACACGCTCGCGGAAGCCCTCGCGCAGCTGCTTCGAGAGGGCCTTGCCGTCGATGATCTGGGCGGTCATCGGAACACCACCGTCTTGTTGCCATGGACGAGGACGCGGTCCTCGAGGTGGTAGCGCAGTCCGCGGGCGAGGACGGCCTTCTCGATGTCCTTGCCGTAGCGGACGAGGTCGTCGGGCGCGTCGGAGTGATCCACGCGGATGACGTCCTGCTCGATGATGGGTCCCTGGTCGAGCTCGCTGGTGACGTAGTGGCAGGTGGCGCCGATGAGCTTGACGCCCTTGGCGTGGGCCTGGTGGTAGGGCTTGGCGCCGACGAAGCTGGGCAGGAAGCTGTGGTGGATGTTGATGATCTGGCCGGGGTAGTTGATGCACAGCTCGGGCGACAGGATCTGCATGTAGCGGGCGAGGACCATTACGTCGCCGTTGGACTCGCGGAACAGCTCTTCGACCTTGGCGTAGGCAGCGGGTTTGTTGTCGGGAGTGACGGGCACATGGTGGAAGGGAATGCCGTGCCACTCGACGAAGCCGCGGAAGGTCTCGTGGTTGGAGATGACGCAGGGGATGTCGATGTCCAGGTCGCCGGACTGCCAGCGGGCGAAGAG
The DNA here is from genome assembly GCF_056724105.1 of Zoogloea sp. GDB6. Classification (NCBI taxonomy): domain Bacteria; kingdom Pseudomonadati; phylum Pseudomonadota; class Betaproteobacteria; order Rhodocyclales; family Zoogloeaceae; genus Zoogloea; species Zoogloea sp. GDB6. Next base: position 5,492,915 of record NZ_CM161497.1, read on the forward strand.
GTCGTAGAGGCAGTGTTCTTGCTTGGAGACGAGGATGACGACGCGTTTTTTGCGGGCGCTGTCGGAGATGCGCCAGTCCATGCCGAACTCGGCGGCGATGGGGGCGAACTTGTCGCGCAGGGTGTCGATGCCGAAGGGCAGGGAGTCGGCGAGGATTTCCTGGCGCATGAAGAAGCGCTGGGCTTCGGGATCGGCGTGGTGGTTCGCTTCGGTGATCCAGCCGTGGTTCTTGGCGAGGAAGGCGCTGACGGCGGCGACGATGCCGACCTTGTCAGGGCAGGACAGGGACAGGGTGTAACGTCGGGTGGGGGTGCTCATGGGCTGTTTCCTTTTGCTCGGCCTCTGGCGGGCCATTGGGGCTGCATGAGGCAGCCCTCGGGGGGCGAGTTCATTCGCCTGTGGACTTGATCCAGCGGTGGGGAGCGAGTGAGCTCGCCCCCACGGAAGCCAGGGCTCAGCCCTTGGCCGTGCGCTTGGTCTTGTCCGGGTCGTCGAAGGGTAGCGTGTGGGTTGTCGCGCCGCATTCGAGGCTGGCGCCACGTAGTTGCAGCTTGCGGCCGGCGACGGCGTAGGCCGGGTCGAGGCGGGCGATGGCCATCGAACGCTCCACCAGCCGCGAATACATGCCACAGGTGACGAAGCCCACCTTGGTGTCGCCGTCGTAGAGGGCATCGCCGGCCTGGGCGGCCTGTTTGCTGGCCAGCTCTACACCAAAGATTTTGAAGCGCTCCTTACCCTGCAGACGGTAGTGCTCGGCGGCACCGCGGAATTCCTTCTTGCCCGGCGAGACGGTGAAATCCAGGCCCAGTTCCCACAGGCTGTCGCCGATCGGCTCGCCCTCCATCGGGTACATGTCGGAGTTGTCGTACGGGTAGAACAGCAGGTAGCTCTCCACCCGTAGCCAGTCCAGGGCGGTGAAGGAGCAGGGCATGATGCCCATTTCCTTGCCTTCGGCGACGATGGTGTCCCAGATCAGCGGGGCGTCGGCGGCTTTGCAGAAGATCTCGTAGCCACGCTCGCCGGTGTAGCCGGTGCGGGATAGCATCACCGGGCGGCCGAAGAGGGTCGTCTGCATGTGGTGGAAGTAGGGCAGCTCGCGGATGCCTGGCACGTGCTTGGCGAGGAAATCGACGGCCACCGGTCCTTGCAGGGACAGGTCATGGAGGTCGTCGTCGAACAGCACGACCACATTGCGGCCGACCGCGGCGCGGGTCAGGATCTCGTGGCCAGCGCCGGAACCATGCACCACCATGAAGGCGTTGGGACCATTGCGGTAGATCACGCAGTCGTCGATGAACTTGCCGGCTTCGTTGAGCATGCAGGCATAGACCGACTTGCCCGGGTAGAGCTTGCTGACATTGCGGGTGGTGGCGAAGTTGATCAGCGCCTCGGCGTGGGGGCCGATGATGTGCATCTTCTTGAGGCCCGACACGTCCATCAGGCCGGCACGGGTGCGGATCGCCGCGTGCTCGTCGGCTAGATCGGTCCGGTAGGTCCAGGCGGTACCCATGCCGTTCCAGTCTTCGAGGCTGGAACCGAGGGCGCGGTGGCGGTCAGCGAGGACCGAGAGTCTCCATGAACTCATCTGCAACTCCTAGTCGAAAAAGGGATGAAGCTTGAGTTCATTAGGCCAGCCGGCCCGGCGCCGGAAAATACTACTCTGGTACTACTTCAAGGCGGAGGGCGTGGCCCGCCCTGTGCAGGGTGGTCTGCAGACGCAAATTGCCGGACATGAATCGGAGCCCGGTTTCGTTTTCAGGACGGCCGGCCTTCCTCCTGGCGCAGTTCGCGCAGCCACACGGCAGCCTCGAAGCGGTTGCGCAGGTTGAGTTTCTGCAGCACGTGTTTCACGTGAACCTTCACGGTGCTCTCGGCGATGCCCAGCGAGCGGGCGACGATCTTGTTCGACGCGCCCTTGGAGACCAGTTCGAGGGTTTCCTGCTCCCGCGCGGTGAGGGAGGCCCAGCCGGCGTCGATGCTCTCGCGGCTCGGTGGCTGGGGCTTGGCGAGAATGCCGCCGACCTCGGCCGACAGCACGGTACCGCCGGCGGCCACCTGGCGTAGCTTCAGGCAGAACTCGTCAGGCTCCATGTCCTTCAGCAGATAGCCGCTGGCGCCGGCCTTGAGGGCTTCCATCACGTCGAAGCTGGAGTCGGACACGGTGAGCATCACCAGCCGTGTAGCTGAGCCGGCGGTTTTCAGTGCGCGGACTACAGAGATGCCGTCGAGGCCCTTCATGTGCAGGTCCACCAGGGCCACGTCGGGCCGGTGGGTCAGTACGGCTTCGATGCCGTCGGCGCCGCAAGCGGCTTCGGCGACCACGTGGAGGTCGCCGTACATCGAGAGCAGCTGGCCGATGCCCTTGCGGAAGAGGGCGTGGTCGTCCACCACCACCAGGCGGATCGGTGGTGTGTCGTCAGTGGGGCTGTGCATGGGCAGTGTCCCTGTCGGATGCGAATGGGGGAGAAGAAGGCGGCGGCCCGGCCCGCGGGCGGAAGCGCAGTTCCACGCGGGTGCCGCGCCCGCCGGGGCCGGGTTGCAGGTCCAGGGTGCCGGCCAGCTGGCGGGCCCGGTCTTGCATGATCGAGACGCCGTGATGGCCTTCGCCGCCGCTGCCGGCTGCCATCCCGCGGCCGTCGTCGTCCACCTGCACGACCACCACGCCGGCTTCGCAGTCCAGGCGGATCAGCGCGTGCCCGGCGCGGGCATGACGGATCACGTTGGTCAGCGCCTCGCGGACGATTTGTAGCAGGTGGAACTCCTCGTTGACCGACAGCGGTGTGTCACCGAGCCGGTAGTCGAGGCTGATCTCGGTGCCGGCGCGGGCAGATAGCTCCTCGACCACTTCGCGGATGGCCTGCTGCAGGCCGCCGGGTGGCATGCTGGTGCGGAAGGCCGACAGCAGCTCGCGCAGGTGGCGGTAGGCGCTGTCGAGGCCGGTCTTGATGTCGCCGGAGATCTCCAGCACCTTGCCGCCGGGCGCGCAGGCGCCGCAGCTGCGCCCGATCTCCAATTGCAGGCGGGCGATCTGCAGTTTCATGTAGGACAGCGCCTGGGCCAGGGAGTCGTGCAGCTCGCCGGCGATCGCGTTGCGCTCGTCCATCAGGGCCAGCCGGCGGCGGCGCTGGGTGCGCTGCAGGCTGCCGAGGGACAGTGCGAACAGGCTGGCTACCGCGTCCACCAAGCGGCTGTAGCGGCTTTCGAAAAGCACGTCGCTGCGCGCCTCCACCACCAGGATGCCGTAGATGCCGTCGGCGTCGCGCACCGGCACCGCCAGCTCGACCCGCTCGCCATCTGCGTAGGTCGCCTGGCGGCGCAGTCCGCCCTTGCGGGCCAGGGTTTCCGCGTCGAACTCGTCGAGCAGGCTGGCCAGCCGCGGTGCGCCCAGGCGGGTCGGCACCCCCAGGCTTTCGGCGAGGGGTGTCAGCAGGCCCAGCGAACAGCTGCGGGCGCGCAGGCAGTCGGCCATGTCTTCCAGCAAGGCGGTCAACCACTGGGTGCTGGCGTTGTTTTCGGCCAGACAGGTACAGGCGCGGTAGATGAATTCCAGCGAGCGGGTGGCGAAGCGTTCCTGCTCATGAGCGTGGCGGGACAGGCGTTCGCTGTCGGCGACGCGGCAGGCCAGCTGGGCTGACACGCCGTCCAGCGCACGTATCAGCCGGTCGATCTCGTCGGTCCCGCCGACCGGCCCGTCCGCACCGACCGTGTGCGCGGCCAGGCGGGCCAGCGCACAGTCGGTGCGTTGGGCCAGGGCCCGGTAGGCGATGCGCAGCGTGATCGCACAGCCGATCACGAAGGCCAGCGCCAGCACGATCTCCATCAGTTCGATGCCCGCAAGCCGGCTGGCCGCCAGGCTGCCGGGAGCTGCACGGGCCGCTGCCTCCAGGCGCCCGGCGGCCCCGGCGCTGAGGAACAAGGCCGCGCACAGGCTGGCCAGGCAGCTCAGCATGAGGCTCAGGCGGGACAGGAGCGGGTAGCGTTTCAGCACGTGAGCGTCGTTGGCGATTGAGAAGGTCCGTCGATATGCCGTTCCTTTGAAGCAACTTTTGCGCCTTTTGGGAAACGGCTGTTTCCGTCCCGGATCGGCGCCGCGCCAGGCAGGATGGAGTGAATCCTGCTTGATGCGGACGCCGTGCCGTGCAGGCGCGGTGTTCACGCTCACGGATTCCCGCCATGACCCTTTATCTATTTGCGACCCTGCTGGTTTCGGTGCTGGCCGTCATTGTCTGCGGCGATGCTGGGCGCCAGACGCCGCTGCTGGCCCTCGTGCCGCTGATTCCCGGGCTGGCGTGGACGGCGCTGCGCTTCGGCGGCCGCCGCCTCGCCGCCGCCCGGCCTGACGGCCCGGCGCTGGCCGATCCAACCCTTAGCCAGTTCGCCCAGCACAGCGGCCAGCCGGCCGTACTTGCCGAGAACGGGCGCATCGCCCACGTCAATCGGGCCCTGCTCAAGGCGCTCGGCCTGGAGGAGCGCGGCGACGAGCTGATCGGCATGCCCCTCGACAACATCGTGCATCCCAAGCATCAGGGACGGCTGGCCGAACTGCTGGCTGCCGACACCCCGGCCTGCGATGGCGTGATCACGCTGCTGCGTGCCGACGGCGTGTCCTGGCCGGCGCAGGTGAGCCTGTTCCGGGCCGACCGCTCGCCGATGGCGCTGCTGCATTTCTCCCTGCCGGAAGACGACGGCAGCGCGGCGGACCACCAGTGGGGCAACCGTTTCGCCCATGGTGCCGCGGAGATCCTGTTCACGCTGGATGCCCAGTTGCATGTGGCCTATCTCAATTCCCGCTGGGAGCGGACGACTGGCCGACCGGCGGCGGACGGCCTCGGCACGCCCTTCCTGCAGCTCTTCCCGGTGGAAGACCGGGCCGCGCTGACCAAGGGCCTGCGCCAGCTGCAGGCCGGCGAACGGGACGGGCTGACGCTGGAAGTCCGCCTGCTCGCCGCCCGCACGTCGGGCCCGCGCTGGGTGGAACTGCGGGCCTGGCCGGTGGAACTGCCGCCGGGCGGCGAGGCCGGCATCGCCGGCATGCTCCTCGACATCGACCAGCGGCGGCGCGGCGAAGAAGCCCTGCGCGCCCAGCGGCGCAGCCTGCACACCATGCTCGACAACCTGCCGGGGATGATCTACCGGGGCCAGAACGACAAGGAATGGACGATGGAATTCGTCAGCGAGGGCTGTTTCGAGCTGACCGGCTACACGCCGCTGGAACTGGTGGACAACCGCTCCGCCAGCTTCGCCGACCTGATCCATCCGGAGGATCGGGATTTCGTCTGGAACTACGTGCAGATGCGCCTGGCCCGGCGCGAGCGCTACGAACTCAGCTACCGCATCGTCGACCGGGACGGCCAGACCCGCTGGGTGTGGGAGCAGGGGCGCGGCATCCATTCCAGCCGTGGAGAATTCCTCGGCCTGGAAGGCTTCATCACCGACGTCAGCAGCAGCCGCGAAGCCCAGGAGGAAGCCCGCCGCCGCCTGTTCTTCGACAACGCCACCGGCCTGCTCGGCTTCAGCTTGTTCCTCGACCGCTTGCAGCACGTGTTTGTCCACTCGGCCATCGCCGGCTATCCCTTCATGGTCGTACACCTGGCCATTCCGTCCCTGGAGCGGATTGCCGCCGAGCATGGTGCGGCGATGGCCGAACGGGTGCTGGTGGAAAGCGGCAAGCGCCTGCGCGTGCTGCACAGCGACTGCAACTGTGTGACCCGCCACGGCAGCGGCTTCGCGGTGCTGATCGCCGACTTCCGCCCGGCGGCACTGGCCTGGGCAGGCGCGCTGCCCGACGAGCCGGCGTCACCGCCGGGGCGCGCTCGCCTGACGGCCGCCCTTGTCGAACTGCTCGGCCATCCGCTACGCATCGACGGCCATGCCATCAGCCTCGACATCGCGGTCGGCGAGGCGTCCGGTCAGGCCGCCTGTGCCGACGCCCAGGCGCTACTGATCGAGGCCGCGCGGAGTGCCCAGGCCGCCGTCTGACGGGGCTGTTTACGCATCCTTTATATGTGGCCCGCCTAAAAAGGACCGTAAAACAAGGCTTTGTCGTTTGTTGTCTTTATACGTGCGACAAACCGGGGCATGTAGCGTCTCCTCCACAAAACGTACCGTCCCGTCCGCCCGCCGGACCCCCGAAAAGACTGTAAAACACTGCAATTCCGGGCCTTCCGGCGCATCCGCGAGTCCTTGGCACAAGACCTGCTAAATCAGGGCAAACCCCCTTATTTCGACAGATCATGAACGCCACGCACGATTCGCCGATTGCTCCGGTCGCCGTCAAGCCAAAGCCCTACATCCACGGAGTGATCCTGTTCGCCTTCTGTCTCGGCTTCGGTCTGGTGATGGCGCTGACCAACGATGTCACCCTCGACGACATCGCCGCCCGCGCCCTCGAGGACAAGCAGAACTCCCTCAGCCAGGTCCTGCCCGACAACATCCACGACAACAACCCGGTCCTCGACACTCTCACCGTCAAGAACGAAGAGGGCAAGGAGATCACCGTCTATCGCGCCCGCAAGGACAAGCAGGTGACTGGCGTGGCCTACGAGATCTTCGGCACCGGCTACGCCGGCGAGATCCGCCTGATGATGGGCATCGACGCCGGCGGCAAGCTGCTTGGCGTGCGCGTGCTGGCCCATAAGGAAACCCCGGGCCTGGGCGACAAGATCGAGGCGAAGAAGGGCCCGTGGATCGAGCGCTTCACCGGCCTGTCGCTGAGCAATCCACCTGTCGAGCGCTGGAAGGTCAAGAAGGATGGTGGGGATTTCGACCAGTTCGCCGGCGCGACGATCACGCCGCGCGGCGTGGTGGCCGCCATACGGCGCGGGCAGGAGTTCTATGCCGCGAACAAGGACAAGCTGACCGGGAGCAATTGAAATGTCGAACGCCGAAAACTCGAACCAGTATTCCACCATCGTCAAGGATGGCCTGTGGGACAACAACGGGGTCTTCAGCATGCTGCTCGGCATGTGTCCGACGATGGCCATGACGACCAGTGCCACCAACGGCTTCGGCATGGGGCTCGCCACCGCCGTCGTGATGGGCGCCTCAAGCTACCTGGTGGCGGTGTTCCGCAACCAGATCACCACCGAAGTGCGGATCCCGGTCTACATCCTGATCGTCGCTGCCATGGTGACCCTCGTCGATCTGGCGATGAACGCCTGGATGCATGAGCTCTACAAGGTGCTCGGCCTGTTCATCCCGCTGATCGTCTCCAACTGTCTGCCGCTGGCCCGGCTGGAAGCCTTCGCCGCCAAGCAGCCCCCGTTCCCGGCCCTGCTCGATGGCCTGTTCATGGGCCTTGGCTTCACCATCGCGCTGACCGTGATCGGTGCGGTACGGGAAATCATCGGCTCCGGCACGCTGTTCGCCGACGCCTCGCTGCTGCTCGGCAACTCCTTCAAGGTCATCGAGATGCGCCTGCTGCCCGCCGACATGGGCGTGCTGATGATGATCCTGCCGCCGGGCGGCTTCATCGTCACCGGCCTGCTGGTGGTGGCCAAGCGCGTGCTCGACCTGCGTGCCGGCAAGGAAATCCAGATGGCCGGCGCCCACGCGGTCTGAGTCGTCACCTGACAGCCATCCCGATCATGAACGCCACCCGCGAGATCGCCAGCATGAGCCAGGACTCCAGCACCCCGATGGTGGAAGGCATCGCCCGCGTCGTCCGCGTCGAGCCGGGCTGGGCCTGGCTGGAGCCGGAGCAGACCACCAGCTGCGGCAGCTGCGCCTCCAGCGCCAGTTGCGGTAGCCACGGCGCGGCCGGCATCGGCTCGGTCGCCAGCCGCCTCCAGTCCCGTCGCTTCCGCCTCGACAACCCGCCGGGCCCCGGCGAGCTGCGTGAGGGTGAGCGGATCGTGGTCGGCGTCCACAACAGCACGCTGCTGAAGGCTGCGGTGCTGGCCTACGGCTTCCCGCTGCTGGCCGCCCTGTGCGGCGGCGGCCTGGCGCAGTCGGCCTACGAGAGCGATCTTCTGTCGATGCTCGGCGTGGCCGCCGGCCTGGCCTTCGGGCTGCTGGTGGCGCGTATCGGTGCCTACCGCCTGGCCGTGCGTGGCGAAGCGACTCCCCATTTTCTGCGTCGGGCGCGCCCCGACGAAACCTGCAAATAGGCTTGGGACAAGACCATGAAAGAATTTGCCATGATCATGATCAGCGCTGCGCTGGTCAATAACGTGATCCTCGCCCGCTTCCTCGGGCTGTGCTCCTTCATGGGGGTGACCACGCGCATCGACACTGCGGCGGGGATGGGCTTCGCGACGACCTTCGTGATCACCGTCTCGTCGATGGCCGACTGGGCCGTGCAGACCTACCTGCTCGATGCCTACGGACTGGGCTTCCTGCGCACCGTGACCTTCATCCTGGTGATCGCCTCGGCGGTGCAATTCACCGAGATGACGATCAAGAAGGTCTCGCCCGAGCTGTTCCAGATGCTCGGCATCTACCTGCCCCTGATCACCACCAACTGCGCGGTGCTGGGCGTCGCCCTGCTGCTGGTCGAAGGGCGCATGAGCTTCATCCACGCGACCCTGTTCGCCTTCGCGTCGTCCCTCGGCTACAGCCTGGTGATGGTGATCTTCGCCGGCCTGCGGGAGCGCCTGGCGTTGGTGCAGGTGCCGCGCCTGTTCGCCGGCCCGCCGATCGCGTTCATCGTGGCCGGAATGCTGGCCATGGCCTTCATGGGGTTCTCGGGCATCGCCGCGAGCTAATCAGAAACCAGAAACGAGGACGATCATCATGTTGGTATCAGTCGGAAGCCTTTCCTTGATGGGTCTCGCCCTGGGTAGCATGCTCGGTACAGCGTCGCGCTACCTGGCGGTCGAAGAGAACCCGCTCGAAGCCGAGATCCAGGCCATGCTGCCGGGCTCCCAGTGCGGCCAGTGCGGCTACGTGGGCTGTGCCCAGGCGGCCGCCGCGCTGGCCAAGGGCGAAGCGCAGGTGACGCTCTGCCCGCCGGGCGGCAAGGCCACCGCCGAAGCCTTGGCGGCCAAGCTGGGCATCAAGGTGGACCTCTCCGCAGTGGTGGATTCGGGCCCGCAGATCGCGGATGTGACCGAGGAAATCTGCATCGGCTGCAGCCGATGCCTGAAGGTCTGCCCGACCGACGCCATCATCGGCGCCGCCAAGCAGGTCCATAACGTGATCCGCGAAGCCTGTACCGGCTGCTCGTCCTGCGTAAACGTGTGCCCCACCGAAGCGCTGAGCCTGATGCCCATTCCGGTGACCCTGCAGCACTGGGTCTGGCCGCAACCCGCTTCTTCTGCCAGCTGAGTACGCCATCATGGGATTCCTCGACCGCTTCTTCAAAGAGCCCAGCTGGGGCGTACATCCGGACGACCACAAGCGTCCGGCCGCCGATGCCCCGCTGCGCATCCTGCCGACGCCCGAGCGCGTCTACATGCCTCTCAGCCAGCACGTCGGCGGCGCCGCGCGCCCGATCGTGGTGGTTGGCCAGAAGGTCCTCAAGGGCCAGCTGCTGGCCGACGCCCAGGGCAACATCTCGGCGCCGATCCATGCGCCGGTGTCGGGTACCGTGTTCTCCATCGGTGACGTGACCGCGCCGCACGCCTCGGGCCTACCCTTCCGCGCCATCACCATCGAGTCCGACGGCCAGGACCGCTGGATCGACACCGACCTGGTCGCCGATCCCTTCGCGCTGGCGCCGGAAGACATCGCCCGCAAGGCTGCGGCAGCCGGCGTCGTCGGCCTCGGCGGCGCGACCTTCCCGTCGGCGGTCAAGTTCGCCCTCGGCAAGCGCCTCAAGGTGGAAACGCTGATCGTCAATGGCGGCGAGTGCGAGCCCTACCTGTCCAGCGACGACCGCATCATGCGCGACTTCGCCGACCAGGTCGTCGATGGCGTCCGCCTCGTCATGCATGCCATCGGTGCCAAAGAGGCGCTGGTCGGCATCGAGGACAACAAGCCGGAAGCCATCGCCGCGATGCGCAAGGCCGCTGCGTCCTTCTCCGAGGTCAAGATCTGCCCGGTGCCGACGCGCTACCCGATGGGCTCCGACAAGCAGCTGATCCAGACCCTCACCGGCAAGGAAGTGCCGTCCAACGCCCGCGCGGCGGAAGTCGGCGTGCTGGTCCACAACGTATCCACCTGCGCCGCCGTGCATAAGGCGGTGCGCCTCGGCCAGCCGCTGGTGGAGCGCATCGTCACCCTCAACGGCGGGGCGATCGCCACGCCGGGCAACATCTATGCGCCGCTCGGCACGCTGGTCACCGACCTGCTGGCCTTCGTCGGCCTGAAGGGCGAGCCGGCCCGCCTGATCCTCGGCGGACCGATGATGGGCACGCCGCTGGCCCACGACCGCATCCCGCTGGTCAAGGGCGCCTCCGGCATCCTGGCCTTCAACGCCGCCGAAGCGGCCACGCCGGAAGCCGGCCCGTGCATCCGCTGCGGCACCTGCGCCGACGCCTGTCCGATGGGCCTGCTGCCGATGGAGATGGCGGCGCACATCCGCGTCGAGGATTTCGAAGGGGCGGAGGGCTATGCCCTCGGCGACTGCATCTCCTGCGGCTGCTGCGCCTACGTGTGCCCGTCGCACATCCCGCTGGTGCAGTACTTCAGCTACGCCAAGGGTGAGTTGATGGCCGCCGAGCGCGTCAAGCTGCGCACCGATGCCACCAAGCGCCTGGCCGAAGCCCGCACCGCACGCATCGAACGGGAGAAACAGGAAAAGGCCGAAGCCGCCGCGCGCCGCAAGGCCGAGAAGGACGCCGCCGCGGCAGCCAAGGCGGCCGCCGCCAAGGCCCCGGCCAAGGATAGCGGTCAGGCTCAAGGAGAAACGGTATGAACGAGAACCTCGGCAGTCCGGTCGCCGCACCGTACACCACCACCTCCAACAATCCCGGCCGCATCATGGCGACCGTGATGGTCGCGCTGGCCCCGTCCACGCTGTACGGCTTCTGGCTGTACGGCTGGCCGTCGATCTACCTGTGGCTGATCACCATCGCCTCGGCGATGCTCGGCGAGGCCTTCTTCCTGCGCGCCATGGACCGCCAGGCCAGCAAAGCGCTCACCGATGGCTCGGCGATCCTCACCGGCTGGCTGCTGGCGGTGTCCCTGCCGCCGTGGGCGCCGTGGTGGATTGGCGCCTTCGGTGGCCTGTTCGGCATCGTCCTTGGCAAGCACGTCTTCGGCGGCCTCGGCCAGAACCTCTTCAACCCGGCGATGGTGGCCCGCGTCGCGCTGCTGATCTCCTTCCCGGTGCAGATGACCTCCTGGGTTGGCGTCGCGCCGCTCTTCGCCGACGGCTCGCCGGGCCCGCTGGACGGCCTGGTGATCCTCTTCAAGGGCATTCCGGCGGCCTTCGACGCGATGACCAGCGCCACCACGCTGGGCTTCTCGAAGACCGAGATGTCCCGCGGCGTCGATCTGCTGCAGTCGGCGGCCCACGCGCCGGTCCTGTCGATGATCGGCGAGCGCGCCGGCAGCATGGGCGAGACCGCAGCCTGGCTGATCATCGCCGGTGGTCTGATGCTGATCATCAAGCGTGTCATCAGCTGGCACATTCCGGTCGCCATGCTGGCAGGCGTCGCGCTGCCGGCCGCCGCGCTGAACGCCTACGACCCGGCCCACTTCCTCGACGCCCAGACCCACCTGATGTCCGGCGGCGTGATGCTCGGCGCCTTCTTCATCGCCACCGACTACGTCACGTCCCCCAATTCGCCGGTGGGCCGGCTGGTGTTCGGCTTCGGCTGCGGCCTGCTGACCTACGTGATCCGCACCTGGGCCGGCTATCCGGAAGGCGTGGCCTTCGCGGTGATGCTGATGAACGCGCTGACGCCGATCATCGACAGCCACTTCCGCCCCCGCATCTACGGCCGCAACCGCAAGGGGCTGCCGCTGCAGGTTGCGGACTGAGTCAGCCATGCCGGGCTTCCTCCGAGCGCCATGAGGATCCCGGCCGCCGCCCTTCCGTCCAGCCCGCAGCCCACCCGGCTGCGGGCTGTTTTCTTGGGGGGTGGGTTGGCCATGGTGTGGGCGGCCCTGCTGCTGGTGCTCATGCTGCCTGCGCTCCGTAGTGGCCCGATGACCGACACACCTTACTTTCTGCCTGCCACGCTGATGCTGGCGGTCGCGCTGACCGTCGGTCATTCCACGCTCCGCCTGCGCCGCCATGCCGAGATCGCCGAGCGCAAGTCGCTGCTCAGCAAGACGCTCTACGAGTTCTCGCGGGAGCTGTCCGGCGCGCTGACGGCCACCGATGTGGCTGATGCAACCTTCGCCTTCCTGGCCAGCGCCGTCGGCGCGCGGAATGCCCACCTGATCCCGCCGGCGGAGTTCGCTGCGCCGCCTTTCCCGGTGCTCGCCACCCGCCTCGAGGCCTGCGTCGAGCAGGCGCGGCTGAACTGGGAGCCCTTGCCGGACGGTGCGCTGCACGCCCTGCTGCCGCTCGCCGCGGCCAGCGGCACCCAGGGCGTGCTGGCCTTCGAGGCGATGCCGGCGGTGGTGTCCCACCCGGATTTCGTCGAATACATCGAGACCGTCGCGTCCCTCGTCGCAGTGGCGCTGGAGCGCTCGCGTTTCGCCGAAATGGCGCGGGAGACCGAGGTCCGGCACGCCTCCGAGGTGTTGCGCAGCTCCATCCTCGGCGCTTTGTCCCACGACTTGCGCACGCCGCTGGCGGCGCTGGTCAGCATGGCCGACACGGCGGCCCTCGGCAAAGCCTCGCCGGAGCGCCAGAAGCGCCTGCTCGAAGCGATCCGCAACCAGGCCATGACGATCTGCCAGCAGATGATGAACCTTCTCGACATGGCCAAGCTGAGCTCCGGCCGCGTCGAGCTGAACCGCGCCTGGCAGCCGGTGGATGAAGTGGTCGGTGTGGTGCTGACACAGATCCGCGGCCAGTGGCGCGACCGGGAGATCAGCGTCAACCTGCCGCGCAACCTGCCGCCGGTGTGCATCGACGCGGTGCTGATCGAGCGCGTGCTGTGGAATTTGCTGGAGAACGCCATCAAGTACGCGCCGGCCGACGCGCCGATCGAGCTGGCCGTGCGTCAGCTCGGCGACAGGCTGGAGATCAGCGTCAGCGATTCCGGCCCCGGCCTGCCGGACGGCGACGCCGGCCGCCTGTTCAACCTGTTCCAGCGCGGCAGGCAGGAATCCGACGTGGCGGGCGTCGGCCTCGGGCTGGCCATCTCGCGCAGCATCGTCGACGCCCACGAGGGCGAGATCGGCGCGTCCAACCGCCTCGGTGGCGGGGCCTGCTTCTACTTCACGCTGCCGATCGGCAACCCGCCGGACGTGTTGGCCCTGGGGTGACGGCGATGAGTGACAGCAAGACCATCCTGCTGGTGGAGGACGAGCGCCAGATGCGCGAGGCGGTGGCTACTGCGTTGGAGTGTGAAGGCTTCGCCGTCTGCGAGGCGGCCAGTGCCAGCCAGGCGGCGGTGGAGGCGGCCGCGCGGCGCCCAGACGTGGTGATCCTCGACCTCGGCCTGCCGGACCGGGACGGTATCGACTTCATCCGCGACTACCGGGCCTGGTCGCCGACCCCGATCCTGGTGCTGTCGGCGCGCACCCAGGAGAAGAGCAAGGTCGAAGCCCTCGACGCCGGCGCCGACGACTACCTCACCAAGCCCTTCGGTATTGCCGAGCTGCTGGCCCGCGTGCGCGTGCTGCTGCGCCGCGGCCAGGTCATGCCGGCCGCGCCTGAGCCGAAGATCCGCTTCGGTGATTACGAGATCAACTGCGTGACGCGGGTCGTCGAACGGGCCGGCGAGGCCCTGCACCTGACGCAGATCGAATACCGCCTGCTGGTCTTCCTGGCTGCCAATCCGGGTCGGGTGATGACCCACCACCACCTGCTGACCCACATCTGGGGCGCCAAGGCCGCCGACAACCACCAGTATCTGCGGGTCTATGTCGGCCACCTGCGTCAGAAGATCGAGGCCAGCCCGGCCTGCCCGCGCCACATCCTGACCGAGATCGGCGTCGGCTACCGTTTCGAGCCCTGAAAGTCCTTGTGTGACACATCCGTCACGGATCGGGGTCGATCCTGATGCCCTCTGCCGCGACTTGTGCCGGCCCTTTTTCTTACAATAGCGCGACATCAGGTGTGCCGGTCCGCTTCGGCCCGTATATTCCTCCATGGGAATCGAGATGAACAGACTTATTCTTGCTGGCGGATGCGTTCTGCTGCTCGGCCAGCCCGCGCTGGCGCAAAGCGGGCATCTGGAGCGGATCAGGGCGGCCGGCGAGGTCCGGGTCTGCATCTGGCCCGACTATTACGGCATTTCCTACCGCAACCCGAAAACCCAGGCCCTCGACGGCATCGACGTGGACATGGCCAGGACGCTCGCCAAGGAACTGGGCGTGCGGGTGAATTTCATCGACAGCTCCTTCGCCCGGCTGATCGACGACATCACGCAGGACCGCTGCGACATCGCCATGTTCGCCATCGGTGTGACGCCGGCGCGGGCCGACAAACTGCGCTTCACGCAGCCGCACCTGGTCAGCGACATCTACGCCATCACCACCAGGAGCAACCGGCGTATCAAGACCTGGGACGATATCGACAAGCCGGGTGTCGTCGTGGCCGTCGCCAAGGGCACGCTGCACGAGCCGGTCATGCGTGACAAGCTCCGCCACGCCACCCTGCTGGTCATCGACACGACCCAGGGCCGCGAGCAAGAGGTCGAATCGGGGCGCGCCGACGTGTTCATGACGGACTTTCCGTTCAGCCGCCGGATGCTCGAAACCACCGACTGGGCGCGCCTGGTGGCGCCGTCGTCCACCTACCACCTGACGCCCTACGCGTACGCGATGCAGAAGGGGGATGAGCGCTGGTATGCGTGGGTGGAACAGTTCCTCGAGCGGGTCAAGCAGAACGGCCAATTGATGGCCGCAATCAAGCGGCACCGCCTCGAGCCCATCGCCATTCGCGCCCAGACAGGCAATTAGTTTTCCGCTCTCCATGTCAGCTCAGGCCGGCTTCAGTCGGCGCTCCATCTTTTGCCTCGTCGTGCTGGTGGTGGTCCTCAGCGCCTGTAGCGCCACGGCCTACGGCCTGTGGCGCTTGCGCGCCGAGCGCATCGACCATCAGCTGGAGGCGGCCGCGATGACGGCCCGCGCCTTCGAGAACCACCTGACCCAGAGCCTGAACGTCATCGAGCGTAGCCTCATGTCCCTGGCCATTGAAGGGGGGGCCCCGGCCAGCCTGTCCCAAGCGCTGCGCCATGCGCCCTACCTGCGCTCCGTCGCGGTGCTGGATGCAGAGGAGCGGATCGCGCGTAGTACCGATCCGCGAAACCTGGGGATCCGCCTGCCGCGCGCCGATTTCCGGCCGGAGGCCGCCCGCCCGCTCGATGTGCTGCGCGCCGGCCCTGTCGTCAGCGGCCGCGACTTTTACGATGCGAGCCCGGCGGGGGCGAGCGCGCCGGTGGTCAGCTTCATTCCGGTCGCCCGCGATGTCCGCCTGGACGACGCCCACTGGATGACCGTCGTGGCCTCGGTGAACACGGACTACTTCCTGAATTTCTACGGCGCCCACATCAGCCCGGAGCAGGGCGTGGTCGAATTGCGCGGCTACGACGGTCGCCTGCTGCTGAGTACCGACGAGAACGCGCTGCCCGGCAGCCTGCGCCCCGGCGACGATCTGCCGATCCGCCTTGCCGCTACGGAGGTCGGCCAGTTCGAGGAGCAGGGCGCCGACGGCCGGGCCATGCTCACCGCCTATCGGGCCTCGCGGGCCTATCCTTTCGTGCTCAGCGTCCGTTTCGACAAGGAACGGGTCCTGGCGGTCTGGCATCAGGAGGCACTGCGTACCGCGACCATCGTTGGTGCGGTGCTGCTGGTTGCCCTGACCCTGGCGGGCCTCTATTTCATGCGCTTCGAGCGCCTGGCCCGGGAGCGCGAGGCGGAGCGGGCACGACTGCGTATCGCCGCCATCGCCTTCGAGTCCCAGGAAGGCATGGTCGTCACCAACGAGGATGTCGAGGTCCTGCAGGTCAACAAAGCCTTCACCGCCATCACCGGCTTCCGGGCCGAAGAGGTCATAGGTCAATACATGAATTTCATGAAGTCGGGGATGCACGACGCCGACTTCTATGCAGCCCTCCGGACGAGTCTGGCGAGTACCGGGGCCTGGTCGGGAGAGATCCTCAACAAGCACCGGGATGGCTCGATCCATCCGCATTTCCTGACCATCACCGCGGTGTACGGCGACGACGGCCGGACCACCCATTACGTGGGGACGCTGACCGACATCACCGAGCGAAAGCGTGCCGAGATCGACCTGCGCATCGCCGCCATCGCCTTCGAGTCCCAGGAAGGCATGTTCATCGCCGATGCCGACCGCGTCATCCTGAAGGTCAACCGCGCCTTCACCGAGATCACCGGCTATGGCGAGGACGAAGCCATCGGGCAAACGCCGCGCCTGCTCCGTTCCGGCCGCCACGACAACGAGTTCTACGCCGGCATGTACGCCAGCCTTGAGACGACCGGGACCTGGCAGGGCGAGATCTGGAACCGGCGCAAGAGCGGAGAGATCTTCCCGGAATGGCTGACCATCACCGTTGTCCGCGACACGGCTGGCCGAATCAGCCATTACGTGTCGGCGCTCACCGACATCACCCTGCGCAAGGAGGCGGAATACGAGATCAAGAACCTCGCCTTCTACGATCCGCTGACCCGCCTGCCCAACCGCCGCCTTCTGCTTGACCGCCTCAAGCATGTGCTGGCCACGCTGGGCCGCAGCCAGCGGCAGGGGGCCCTGTTGTTCATCGACCTGGACAACTTCAAGACGCTCAACGATTCCTTCGGCCACGATATGGGCGACTTGCTGCTCCAGCATGTGGCCCAGCGCCTGAGCGCCTGCGTGCGGGAAAGCGACACGGTGGCCCGCCTGGGTGGCGACGAATTCGTGGTGCTGCTCGACGATCTCCGCCCGGGCCGCCAGGATGCCGCCACCCAGGCGCGTATCGTCGCCGACAAGATCCAGCAGAATCTCGACGAGCCCTACGACCTGGCCGGCCATGATTACCGCTGCACGCCGAGCATCGGCATCACGCTGATTGTCGACGCCGACTGCAGCTGCGAGGATCTGATGAAGCGCGCCGATCTGGCGCTGTACGGCGCCAAGGCCGCCGGCCGCGACACCATCCGTTTCTTCGACCCGGAGATGCAGGAGGCCGTCAGTTCTCGCGCAGCCCTCGAGAAAGACCTGCGCATCGGGCTGCAGGAGCGGCAGTTCCTGCTGTATTACCAGCCACAGGTGGATGACCGGGGCAGCGTTATCGGCGCTGAGGCACTGGTCCGCTGGCGGCATCCCAGCCTCGGCTTGGTGGCCCCCGGTACCTTCATCCCGCTGGCCGAAGAGACCGGCCTGATCCTGCCCCTCGGCCAGTGGGTCCTGGAAACGGCTTGCCGTCAGCTGGCGTGCTGGGCTGCAGTGCCGGGTCGGGAGCATATTGAGATCGCCGTGAATGTCAGTGTCCGGCAGTTCCACCAGCCGGATTTCGTGGCCCAGGTCGAGGATGTGCTGGCCCGCACCGCGGCCGATCCGCGCCGGCTCAAGCTGGAGCTGACCGAGAGCCTGATGCTCGACGACCTGGAAGAGGTCATCGCCAAGATGGCGGCCCTGCGCAGCCGTGGCATCCGTTTCTCCCTCGATGATTTCGGCACCGGTTATTCCTCGCTGGCCTACCTCCGGCGCCTACCGCTGGACCAGCTGAAGATCGACAAGGCCTTCGTCCATGACCTGCAGGTCAATCCCAACGACGCGGTGATTGCCCGCAGCATCGTCGCGCTGGCCCGCAACCTGGGCCTCAATGTCATCGCCGAAGGGGTGGAGACGTCGGAGCAGCACCAGTTTCTGGTCCGCCAGGGGTGCCCGGCTTACCAGGGCTACCTCTTCAGTGCGCCCTTGCCCATCGATGAGTTCGAGCGATTTCTGGGCGGCTGGAACGTCTCCAGCATCATCCGGCAGCGGGCCTGAGCCCGGCGGCTACGCGAGGCTCGCCGCGCGCAGGCGTGCGACCAGTTCCGGGATGCGCTGCACGTCGGCCACGCCGTAGCCGAGGACCAGCCCGTTGCCGGCCGCCGCGCCGTCGGCGTAATAGCTGCTCAAGGGGCGGGTGATCACGCCCAGTGCCCGCGCGGCCCGCGCCACCGCCACGTCGTCCGGTCCGTCCGGCAGGCGCAGCACCAGGTGCAGCCCGGCCTGGCCGCCGAGGATGTGTTCCGGCATGCCGAACTCCGCACTCAGCGCATTGCGCAGGGCCCGCTGGCGGGCGCGATACACCGGCGCCATGCGGCGCAGGTGGCGCGTCAGCTCGCCGCTGTCGAGGAAGCGGGCGAGGGCCCGCTGCTCCACGGACCGTCCGCTGCGGTACAGCGTGCCGATGGCCTCGCCGAGGGCCGCCACTGCCCAGCGCGGCACCACCATGTAGCCGATGCGCAGGCCGGGGTAGAGCAGCTTGCTGAAGGTGCCCACGTAGATCACCGGCGCATCCGGCCGCAGGCCCTGGATGGCCGGTAGCGGGCGGGCGCCGGGCTGGGCGTGGTTGAAGTCGCTGTCGTAGTCGTCCTCGATCAGCCAGCCGCCGGGCGCCAGCCGGTTCAGGAAGGCCAGCCGCCGCTCCAGGCTCAGCACGCTGCCCAGCGGATACTGGTGGGACGGGGTCAGGAACAGGAGGCGCGGCGGGGTGGCCTGCCATAGGGCCTCGTCCGGCGCCATGCCGTCCTGGTCCACCGGCACCCCCTGCACGCGCAGGCCGGCAGCCAGCATCGCGTTGCGGGCGTGGGGATAGCCCGGCTCCTCCATCCACACCGTGTCGCCCTCGTCGGCCAGCAGGTGGGCGCAGGCATCCAGCGCCACCTGCCCTCCCGCCACGATGAAGACCTGCTCCGGCGCGCACGCGACACCGCGCCGTGCCGACAGAAAGGCCGCCACCGCGCGGCGCAGGGCCGGCTCGCCGCCCGGTTCGGTGTAGGCCAGCTGACGGGCGCTGACCTCGCCCCAGGCCTGTTGCAGCAGGCGCGCCCAGCGCTGCCACGGAAAGGCGTTGAGATCGGCGATGCCGGGCGCGAAGGGCAGCGACGCGTCGCTCCGGTCGATGGGCGGGAGTTGCCGCCCGCGCCGCGACAGGATCTCCGGCCCGACCCGGATTGCCGGCGCCGGGCCCGCCGCCAGCGGCAGCGCCGCCACCCGCGTGCCCTGGCGGTCCGCTTCCAGGAAGCCTTCGGCGAGCAGTTGCTGGTAGGCGAACAGCACGCCGTTGCGGGCCATACGGTAGTCCGTGGCGAGCTGGCGGCTGGCCGGCAGGCGCGTGCCCGGTGCCAGGCGACCGTCGAGGATCGACGCCTTGAGCAGGCGATACAGCCGCGACTGGCGCGGTTCGCCGACGTCCGCCGCATCACGCAGTGGGCCGAGGATCAGCTCCAAGTCGAGGGACATCGTGGCTCCATAACGGGAGGTAGGCTTGGTTCCATGAATGGTGCCACGTCGCGGCTATGCTGACCGCACATTTCAAGGAGCCCAGCATGTCCCACGTTGCCCCCAGCCCGCGTACCGAAATCCACCGCAAGGCCCAGCGCGCCCATTACGACCTCGCCACCGTGCACGCCATCGTCGATCAGGCCCTGGTCTGCCACATCGCCTTCAACCAGAGCGGCAGCGTGCATTGCCTGCCCACCGCCTGCTGGCGGGACGGGGATTTCCTGTACGTCCACGGCGCCAACAACTCGCGCCTGGTGAACACCCTGCTCGACGGCGAATGCGCGGTCTGTATCACCCACCTGGACGGGCTGGTGCTGGCCCGTTCGGCCTTCCACCACTCGATGAACTACCGCTCGGTGGCGATCTACGGCCGCTTCCAGGCGGTGGATGAGGTGGGGGCCAAGGAGGCCGCCTTCCGCGCTTTCGTCGAGCACGTCAGCCCGGGGCGGGCCGCGCAGGTGCGCCTGCCATCCCGCGCCGAACTGGCCGGCACCCGCCTGCTGTGCCTGCCGCTGGCCGAAGCCGCCGCCAAGATCCGCAACTGGGGCGTCGAGGATTCCGAGGAGGACATGGCGATCCCGGTGTGGGCCGGCGTGATCCCGCTCGCGCTGCGGGCGGGGGCGCCGGTGCCGGAAGTGGGTGGCGAGGCATACAGCCTGCCAGCCCATCCCGGTTTCATCGAAGCATCGAACTGAGATCGGTCCTCAGTCGCCGACGCGGATCACGATCTTGCCGAAGTGCCCGCCGTTCTCCATGTGCTTGAGGGCGGCGGGGGCTTCCTCGAACGGGAACTCCCGGTCGATCACCGGCTTGATGCCGTGGGTGGCGATGGCGTCCAGCATGTCGGCGAACATCGCCCGGCTGCCCACGAAGATGCCCTGGATGCTCGACGCCTTCGGGATCAGCATCACCGGGCTGGCGGCGCCGGCGAGGCCGGTCAGCACGCCGATGTAGGCGATCCGGCCACCGACGCCGACGCTCATCAGCGAGCGCTCCAGCGTGCCCGGGCCGCCCACTTCCAGCACCACGTCCACGCCTGCGCCGTCGGTCAGACGCAGCACTTCCTCGTGCCATTCCGGGTGGGTTCTGTAGTTGATGCCATGGTCGGCGCCGAGGGCCTTGGCGCGCTCCAGCTTGGCGTCGTCGCTGGAGGTGATGATCACCTTCGCACCGGCCGCCTTGGCGAACTGCAGCGCGAAGATCGACACGCCGCCGGTGCCCAGCAGCAGCACCGTCTGGCCCGGCTTCAGGTCGCCCGCCTCGAAGAGGGAATTCCAGGCCGTTACCGCCGCGCAGGGCAGGGTAGCCGCCTCGGCATAGCTCAGGCTGTCGGGCAGCTTGACCAGGCCGCTCTCGTCGGTGATGAAACGCTCGGTGAAGGCCCCGGTGGATTCCGCGCCGCGCGCATCGGACAGCGCCCGCGCGTCGGCCTTGCCGCTGTACCAGTGGGGGAAGAACAGCGTCGCGACCCGGTCGCCGACCGCCAGCCCCTTCACGTCCTTGCCGACCGCCACCACCTCGCCGGCCCCGTCGGAGCACGGCACCAGGCCATCGACGATGTTGGCGAAATAGGTGTTGCGGGTGACCAGGATGTCGCGGAAGTTCAGCGACACGGCCTTGATGGCCACCGCCACCTCCGTGTCGCCCAGCGGGGCGGGCTCGAACTCGGCGATCTGCAGCGGCGAAACCGGGTGGTTGGGGAAGACTTCGTAGCGTTTCATGGATGGTTTGTCTCTGTAGTTAGTTGGTATGGGGGCTTGCGCAGGCATTCTGGCATGAATGCCAAGCGGAAGATGTCCGATTGCCAACCCCTCAGGATTTCATTGCGTGGAGTCGTTATCTGACCTATTAGTCATAAAAGCCCAGGCCAACTTGCGTTGCTCCACCGCAAGCCCCGCCGTGGTAGGGTTTCCAGTCGTTCAGGTTCGCTCGGAGGGCGAAAAAACACCCCACAGGGCCCGCGGGGCCGATTAAGCTCGCCTCGAACGTGAGGCTTTCCCTCCGGGCACAGATATACAGAGGCCTGAGGGATTGCGCCGCAGCGTAATATTCGCCCCTGACCCGTAATCATCGAATGGAGCTTTGATAGCATGGTGGAACGACCCCCTCAGCGCGCGATGCCTATCGCTGACGGTAGTCTTTTGTCCGCCATGGACATGAGCACCTTCCTGGTTGCGTCGGCACACGACATGAAGAACTCGGTTTGCGTCATGACCGCTTATCTCGAGTCCGCACTGGCCGACTTGCCGGCCGAAGCATCCTCCCGGGCCATGACCTGCCAGGCCCTCTACGAGGCGCAGCGCATCAACCATCACCTGATCCAGCTGCTGGCCCTCTACAAGATCAATCACAACATGTACCCCTTCGATCCGGTGGAGGTGGAACTGGACTCCTTCGAAAGGGAGGTCGTCGCCCGCGTTCTCCCCTTCGCCACCGCCAAGGGCATCGTCCTCGAGGTAATCCCGGAACGGACCGAACGTAGTTGGTATTTCGATTACGAGCTGATCGTCAGCCTCATCACCCAGTCGTTGCACAATGCGGTCAAGTACACCCGCAGCCGCGTTCTGCTGTCGATCCAGGTTGTGGACGCACGCCTGGAGATCCGTGTTCACGATGACGGCGAAGGTTTTCCGGCGTTCATGCTGGAATCGAGCGAGGAAGCCGCGTACGGCGTCAATTCGATGACCGGCAGCACCGGCCTGGGCCTCTATTTCGCCGCCAAGGTTGCACAAATGCATGGCAATCGTGCCCTGCGCGGCAGCACCCGTCTGGAAAACGGCGGTGTATGGGGCGGCGCCACCTTTATCCTGAGCCTGCCCTAGAGAAACAACGCAATGGTAGTCGTAGATCCGAGCAGGGCCAATTTCGCAGACCGCTCCTTCCTTCTCGTCGAGGATTTCGAGGCCATGCGCGGGATTCTGCGCGAGCTGCTGCGGCGCTGTGGTGCCCGCCACATCGAAGTGGCGGCCAATGGCATCGAGGCCTTGAACGTTCTGCGCCGCGGCAAGTGCGATGTAATCCTGTGCGACTATCACCTTGGCGCGGGCAAGAACGGCCAGCAGATCCTGGAAGAAGCCCGCCATGATGGCTTGGTGAGCGCCTCCACGATCTGGATCATGGTGACTGCCGAAAAGACTGCGGACATGGTCATGGGCGCCGTCGAGCATCAGCCCGACGACTACCTGCTCAAGCCGGTGAGCGAAGCCACCCTGCAGAGCCGGCTGGCAAAACTGCTCGGGCGCAAGGCGGCCCTGGCCGGTATCGCCGCCGCGATGCGGGCCAAGGAATACCAAAAGGCCATCGACCTGTGCAAGGCGCGCCTGGAGCAGGACCCGACCAGTTCCATGGAGATCCTGCGCATCCAGGCCGACCTCTATTTGAACCTCGGCCAGCCCGAAAAGGCCGGCAGTCTGTTCGACGCCGTCCTCGCGCGGCGGGATGTGCCCTGGGCGCGGGTCGGCATGGCAAAGCTGCATATCCACCGCGGCCACTTTTCCCGCGCCCGCGAAACCCTGGAGCAACTCGTCGGCGACTACCCGAATTATCTGGAAGCCTACGACGTGCTGGCGCACACCTACCAGCGCCAGGGGGCCTGGAGCGATGCGCAGCGGGTGTTGCACCACGCGGTGATGGTGTCGCCCAACTCATCCCAACGCCAGTCGGCCCTGGGAGAAAGCGCCCTGCACTGCGATGACCTCGATATCGCCGTGTCGGCCTACCAGAAGGCTCTCAAGCTCGCCGCCAGGACCACCTACAAGACGCCCGAACCCTACCTCGGTCTGGCCCGGGTCTACACCGCCCAGAACAAGCCGGGCGAAGCCCTCAAGCTGCTGTCCCAGCTGAGCATCGACATCGACAACGACGAAGCCCGGCTCCAGGGCAAGGCGGCCGAAGTCCGCGTGCATCATGTCTCGGGCAACACGCAACTTGCGGAAGCGGCGGCCCGTGACGTCGCCGCCCGCATCCAGAGTGGCACGCAAAACCTTTCGCCCGCCGCCACGCTGAATCTGGCGGAAACCTTCATGCTCATGGGCAACAAGGAAACGGCCAGCAAGCTCCTGCAATTCGTCGTGCTCAACAACCACGAGGACGAGGAACTGGCTTCCCGCGTCCTGGAAGTCTTCGAAAAGGGCGGCATGGGTGACGAAGGCCGCGCGCTGGTCAAGACCACCCGCCAGCAGGCGACCGAATCCATGAACCAGGGCGTGCGCCTGGCCAGCCAGGGCAAGCTGAGCGAAGCCCTCGAATTCCTCAACGAAGCCAAGTCACTGATGCCGCGCAACCCGCGCCTGCTCCTCAACCACGCCTATGTGGTCATCGCGCTGATGCAGAAGGGCGGCTGGCGGCACGACATGGACAACGACGCCCGCCGCTCCATCCTCACCGCCCGCCAGATCTCGCCGGGCGAGAAGCGCTGCGGCGAATTGCTGGCCAAGCTGGAAACCCTCCGCTAATAGCCGCTGCCCGTTGCCATTGCGTTTCTGCGGCACAGCCTGCGCGGTCAGGCCGTGCGAGCGGCGTCGCCAATCGTGGCGAGCACCGCCGGGGCGATGAAGCGGTGCATGGGCTTGACCGCCAGCATGTACAGACGGCCGAGCGCGTTCTTCACATGCACCACCGTCGTGATGGTGACGACGACTTCCCGCCCGCCGGGGAGGGCATGGCGATGCACGCTGAGCACGACATTGAGGTGCTTGTCGCGGTCGCCGATCAGCGCCTCATCGAAGCGGTTTTCGAAGACCGTGAAAATTCCGACGCGCTCTCCCGGCGCGTAATCCACCGCGCGCCGCCCCCCCTCCAGGCCGGATAGCCCACCGAGATCCTTCAAGCCGAAGAAGCGGACCACCCGGTTGCGCGCCGCCATGCAGGCATCGACCCAGCGTGGCGTACGCCGGGCCGCGGCGATGAAGTGATCGAGCGCCGAGCGGTCGACCTCGTGCGACGTGATGCTCCACGAATCGTAAAAGCTGGCACCGGCCAGGAAGCTCTGGATCCGGCTATTGGGCGGCACTGCGGTTTCGATGGGATGGATAGGGGAGGGCATAGAGGTAACCAACGATTGCACAAGAACCTTCCTTATCCTCCTGGCATCACAGTGCCAGGCGGGCCGTGCCGAAACTCGGTCCGAACGGCGCCGTGGAAAGTCGAAATGGATATTACGACGACGGGCGTGGCGTTGGCAAAGCGCGTCCTCGTAGCTGGGCAGCCCGGCTGCGTCCTCCCGGTGGTCGCCGCTCTGGCGAAAGGGGTCGCGAGGTCCTCCGGGGTACTCGCGACTATCCCGGAGGACCTCGCGACCCCCGCCGGGGTACTCCGTCCTGTATCGGAAGCCCTCGATCGGGCAGTGGGGATAGGGCGGGACTGTCTCCGTGCTGCTCGGGTCCGTATCCCGGACAGGCGGCCCCTATCCCGGAGCTCCTCACGAGAGATTCCGGGATAGGGTGGGTGTGTCGGCGGGACAGGGGCGGACTGTCCCGGAGGGACTCGCGAGGGATTCGCGGATAGGGCAGGACACTCGCCGGGCTCCTCGCGACGAGCTTACGGAGGGTCGGGACGGCTTCGGGGCGTGTCAGATCGGCTTCGGGGGATGTCCGGCGGGGCGGATTGCCTGGGCGGAGCGGCTCGACGGGGGGCGGGCGGACCGCGCCGGGGGGCGCCAGGATAGCCGGCTCATCGAAGCGCGGTGAGCAGAAACACCGGGAAATCGCCCTGGGGCTTATGCACGACGCTGGCCGAAGACGTTTGAATCATCCGGAACCCCGCCGCCGCAGCG
The DNA here is from genome assembly GCF_056724105.1 of Zoogloea sp. GDB6. Taxonomy (NCBI): domain Bacteria; kingdom Pseudomonadati; phylum Pseudomonadota; class Betaproteobacteria; order Rhodocyclales; family Zoogloeaceae; genus Zoogloea; species Zoogloea sp. GDB6. The sequence continues at coordinate 5,518,135 of NZ_CM161497.1, forward strand.
GATTTCGCAAATTCACTGCGCTCAAAACCGAAATGATGGACCCCGGTGTCTTCCGTATGAAAGCTGCCGTCCTCCCGATCCAGGTCGGACAGGGCGATAAAGCCACCGTCCTTCAGCAGCGAGTGGAACTTCCGGAACATTGCGTCCGTGTCCCGGATGTGGTGCATGGTCATCGAGGAAATGATGCCGTCAAATGTACCGCTGAGCTCGGACGTTTCGAGATCGATCTCCACGATCTCCAGCGCGCAGTCCAAGCCAGCCTGCTTTGCCTGGAGTTGCGTGTTCATCGAACTGGAAACATCCACCGCGGTGATCTTCCCGACATACGGCGCGATCCGCTCCAGCAGCAGGCCGGTGCCCGAACCGAAATCCATGAGGTGCATGGACCGGTCGAGCGTGATGGCATTCCGGATGGCTCCGGCAATGTTCGCGACGTTGTCCACCCGGCTGGGGTTCCCGTCGTAACTGCCCGCCTTATGGGCGAAGTGGTCGATGCTCATCGTGAGGGCTCCTTCCCTTTGTGTCTGGCAAGAGTGATATAGGCCATGGGTAATTTATATCCGAGACTCATTTCGACAGCCGCCACCTTCTCGTCTGTCAAAGGATCGTCCACATACTGCTCTCGAGCGTAATCCGAGTCCTCCCAAAAATCGGAGAGGGGAAACTCATGAAACGGTTTGCTCATGGATCGCGGCGACCGATTTGGCGAAATGATGGGTTTGGCCTCGTTACCAGAATTTCCACCAGGAGGGGCGGGAGCGTTTGTAGCGGAGCAGTGGAATTGACTCTGGTTCAAGCAGCGAAGGATCCATGAAGCCTTCGAGTTGGTAGCCGAAACAGTTCTTCAGTGCTTCCTCACCGAGGTCCAGGGGATGGAATGGAAACGGGTAAGAGCTCCCCTCGTCGTCGTCATCCGCATCCGGGTGCTCACCAGACCAATAAGGTTCTTCGAAAGGTAAGCGCTGGCCGATGTCTTCGATAATTCCGTCATCCGGCGACAGGCTGAGAGCGCGCACGAGCTTTCCATTTGACCATATCGCATAAGCAAACCAATCGACCGCACTATGCATTGCGTGGAGCGTGACAAGTCCGTGGCCACCGGCGGCAATGAAGTGATGCGGCAGCCTGGATGGGTAGTCGATGGCGAACTCTCTCGCCGCAACGACAGAGACGCTCTGGAAGCAGCCGATATGAACTTCGTTTTCGGGAGGGCAGGTATAGGAAAGATCGCCATCCCCGATTGGTTCAAGTCTCTCGCCAGGGAACAGGGTGCTCGCGAGCTTCAGGCTTGCGTCACGATCCAGCGAAGGTTTAGCTGCGAGCGCTTCGCGCGCGTTCAAGTCTGAAAATACGAGCATCCAGGTCTTTGCGCCCATGAATCATTTCCTGTCGAGCTATCTGGCAAAAGGGCCGGTGCACCATTGTTGTTCGCATGGCACGCCATCGTGGTTGCCGTCCATCTGGACGTTGGGGCAGTTGCGCAGGAAGTATGTCGCTTCGGCGCAGGACGTCATTTGCGAGCAATGGGTCCGGCCATCGCAGTGGAAAGGCGACGGGGCTGTCTGATCGGTAGACACAGAAGAGGCCGCCGGCTGTGGTGCGGTGCGGTGTGTGTATTTGTCGTAGCCGTAACTGGCCAGCGCGATGACGACGAAAAGTGGAGCGATCCGGCCAAGCAGGCTCCGCTTTTCTTCTTTATGGCGGCGGGGAACGGAGGGACGTACAGGGCGCGTGGCGGGACGGTCAGGGCAGAGCAGGTTTCGCGCGCGCTTCTTGCCGGCACCGTCGGTATCGATTTCGAATGTCAGTTGTTCTCCGATGGTCGGACGACGTCCGTCCTTCGGAAATGCCGAGATATGCACGAAGACTTCCGGCCCGCCATTGGCGGGGGTGATGAATCCAAAACCGCGATCATCGTTCCATTTCGTGAGAGTGCCTTCGATACGCATGAGACAAGACCGATGATGTTGTAATGCAAGTTGCGTGGAGACACACCTTAGCATGTCGATAACGCAATTGGCATTCATGCGAGAGCAGGCGGCCTGAGTTCATGCGAATGCGGTCTACACCGCCCGCAACGTCCTGCATGTGTAGCCAACATTCCCAAGCAGTTGGAGCGACCAGGGGCAACTGCGAAACAGCCGGTGCCACCCCAGCATTTCGGGGTGCGACATGAAAGCGAGCGGGGGCTACTTGTCCCTACGCGAGGTCACGGCGCTCCCAGTTGCATCCACAGGCGCCGCAAGCGCTGATCATCCGGATGGGCGTGCATCAATTCCGGCAGGGTGGCGCGGGCCGTTGCCGTCTGGCCACTCTGTATCCAGAGCGATGCGAGCGCGTAGGCGACATCGGCGTTGTCGGGAAACGCGGCGCGCAATGCCTGCAATTCCGTGCCGGCTTCGGTCCAGCGTGACAGACGGAGCAGCACCAGCGCATGACTGTAGCGGGCCCGCGCTGCCGCGGGATTGGCACGTACAGCGGCGGCAAACGCCTGCTCGGCCTCGGCAAATCGTCCTGCCTTCGACAGCAAGGTGCCCAGGGCGAGCTGCAATTCCGCCGGCTTGCGGGTGAGGGGAAGGCCTTCCCTCAGGGTCGTTTCTGCTTGGGTGGCGTCGCCGAGGGCGGCCTGTTGTCGCGCCAGTTCGAGCCGGGCAGCCTCGAATCGGCTGTCCATCCGCAACGCCGATTGCAGATGGTCGATTGCGGTGTCGACGGCACCTTGATCGCGGGCCAATAGGGCCAGATTCAACCGGGCGGATGGAAAGTCGGCCATGACTGACTGGGCCTGCTTGTATTCGTCGAGGGCGACCGCATAGGCCAGGGCGTGCCCGGATGGGACGGATTGCCCCAGGGTGAGAAGGCTGCGCGCCGCGGCCATGCGCACGGCGCGTACCGGATCGTTCAGCAGGTCGATCAGCGCCTCCTTCGATCCATGGCCTGCTGCGACTGCCGCAGCGGCATACGAGCGGAGCAGCGGATCGGCATCGCGGAGGGCCGCTTCCGGGATGTCCGCACCGAGGCTGCCGAGCAGATCGACGGCGGTGGCGCGGATGATGGTGGGGCGCGTCCGGTCGGTCACGATGCGGGTCAAGTCACCCGTCGTGGCCACATCGCCCTGGCGGGCGCGCAGGAAGGTGCCTGCGAAGTCGTACTGCGTATCGGCAGGCGACAACGGGCGGCCGGCGAGCGCGTTGGCGGCCCAGCGCTTGCCGCGCCCGGCATGGCATTGGTCGCAGGCGTTGGGGACGCCCAGTTCGTCGCTGAGGTCTGGGCGCGGAATCCTGATCGCGTGATCGCGGCGGGCATGGACGCCCATGTAGGTGCGCGTGGGCATGTGGCAGTCCACGCAGTTGCTGCCCGGCGTGCCGGGTTGATGCTGGTGGTGGGAGGCGTCGTCGTAGCGTTTCAGCGCCAGCGTCGGGAAGCGCGGATTGCCGGCAGGGCTGTGGCACAGCGTGCAGGTGGCATTGCCTGCGCGCTTCAGTTTTCCGCTGTGGGGGTCGTGGCAGTCGGTGCATCCGACGCCGGCGGCAAACATCCGCGACTGCTTGAAGGAGCCGGCCTCGAAGACCTCGCCCTGCTGCTGGCCGTCGGGAAAGTACAGGCCGTCGCGCAGCACTTCGGGGCGGAACTGGTCGAGCAGGGGATGGTCGGGCCGATCGGCCTCGACCAGCCGGCTGCGGACGGTGTGGCAGCGGGCGCACAGATCGACCTGTCCTTCCGCATGCCCCTGCGCCGTCTGCAGGACGGGCATCGGCACCTTGTTGCCCCGGTGCGCCGCATTCACATGGGCTTGCCCAGGGCCGTGGCAGGCCTGGCAGCCGACCCCCAGCGCATCCCAGCGGGTCGTATAACGATCGGTGGCGCCGTCGTAGCCCTTGCGCAGGCCGGTGGTGTGGCACTCGGCGCACATCAGGTTCCAGTTGCGGTAGCGGCCGCTCCAGTGCATCGCGTCGCCGGGCTGTGCGTCGGGTTCGGCAAGGCTGAACCAGCGTCGTTGTCTGACATCCCATGCGATGGTGAGGGTCTGCAGGCGTCCCCCGGGGGCTGCCACCAGATACTGCTGCAGGGGGCTCACCCCGAGGGTATAGAGGATGCGGTGCTTGCGGCGCTGGCCGTCCGCATCCCTGGCCCAGGCGTAAAAGGAATCGCCTTGCTGCGCCAGCCGCACGCTGTCGGCTCCATCGCCCACCGTGCCGGCCGAGAAATCACCCGTCACCGTGCGGCGGGTGGCGGTCTGCATGGCCGATGCATGGTGGGAGGTCTGCCAGGCGCGCGTCACGCCGGCATGGCATTCGCCGCAGACCCGCTCGCTTACGTAGCCAGGGGGCGTGCCCGCGGATGGCGCTGCTTCGGCACCGAGCGCCATAAAGACGCTCAGTACCAGCAGGACTCGGAGCCATCGATGCAGGCAGATCACGGGCACGCCAGCCGGGAGCCTACTTCGTTGCAGCCGGCGCCTTGGGCTTCTGCGCAGCTTCCACCGCCAGATCCTCGTAGTAGCGGCCCGCATTGCTGTAGCCCGGCCGGTTGGCCAGCCCTTCGATCTCCAGCGTGCCCGTTTCGGCGACGTACTGCTTCCACGCGGCCAGCAGTTCGTTCAGCTTGTCCGGCATCGCGGCGGCAAGATCATGGCTCTCGGTGCGATCCTGGACGATGTTGTAGAGCTCCCAGTGACCGCTGCCCCACGGCTGATTGGCATACACGATCTTCCAGTCCCCCTTGCGCAGCGCTTTGCGCCCGCCCAGCTCCCAGCCAATCGCCTCGTTGGCGTCATGCACGCTTGGCGCTTCCCCTTTCAGGTAGCTCAACAGGGATTTGCCACGCACCGGCAGGATGGACTTGCCGCGATACTCGGTTCCCGGATGGTGCGTGCCGGCCAGTTCATAAATGGTCGGCGCAATATCCGACACATGGGTCAGCGCGCCACGCTCGCTGCCCTTGATCCCGACGCCGGGGCCCCAGGCGATGGCCGGCACCGAGATGCCGCCTTCGTAGGTAAAGGCCTTGTACATGCGCATCGGCGTCATGCCGACCTGTGCCCATCCCGGTCCATATTCGACAAAGGAACCGGGGCGTCCGGTGTTCTCGATGCTGTTGTCCATGTCCCGGTGCAGCCATTTCCGCGTTTCGCCCACGTCATAGACGGAATTGCCGTCCGCGCCGTTATCGGAAAGGAAGAACACGACCGTATTGTCCAGTTCTCCCTTCTTTTCGAGATAGGCGAGCACGCGGCCGATCTGGCGGTCCATGTTGTCCACCATCGCAGCATAGACGGCCATCCGTTTGGCTTCCGCACGCTTTTCGGCCGGCGACAGGGAATCCCATTTCGGCCAGCGGGAATTGCCCTCGAAGACCGGCGTATTCTGATCCAGCAAGCCCGCCTTCTTCAGGCGTTCCACGCGTTCGCGCCGGATCTCGTCATAGCCGCCCTTATAGCGATCGACGTATTTCTGGATATCGGCATCGGGGGCCTGCAGGGGCCAGTGCGGAGCGGTAAAGGCCAGGTAGGCAAAGAAAGGCTTTTTCGTGCCGTCGGTTTTATCGAGGTATTCCATGACCTTGTTGGCAAATACCTCGGAGGAATAGAAACCGTCCCTGGGAATATCGATGGACTTTCCGTTCTCCCGATAAAGCGCCTTGGGCGGCTTGTTCGCGTCGAGCGCGACGATACCCGTCTGATCCCCGAAATGGCTGGCGCCGCCTTGCACCATCGCGTAGGACTGATCGAAACCGCGGGCTGCCGGGCTTTGATTCTCGGCGGTACCGAGATGCCACTTGCCGGCCATGACCGTGCGATAGCCGGCGTCGTGCAGGACCTGCGGAATGGCAAGGACCCGCTCGTTCAGGTAGCCCTCGTAACCCGGCTTGCCCCGTTGTTCGGGCAGCAGGAGTTCAGCCATGTCGCCGAAGCCCGCCAGGTGATTGTCGGTGCCGGACATCAGCATCGCGCGCGTCGGCGAACAGAAGGGCGATGCGTAGAAGCTGCTCATGCGTGCGCCGCCCTTGGCCAGGCGGTCGATATTGGGCGTCGAGATTTCCGACCCGTAGGCGCCGACGTCCGTCAGCCCGAGATCGTCGGCGAGGATGAGCAGGATATTGGGACGATGGGCGTCGGCGGCAAACGACGGGGATGCGAGCCCGACGGAAAGCAATGAAAGTCCCAAAAGGCGGGTGAGCTTCATGAACTGTGTCTCCTTTTGATCGTTAGAAACTTGCACCGATGGACAGATTCACGAAATCGCGATCGCGCATCGGGTCATACGTGCCGCCCCATGCCGATTGCGCCGTCACATCCACCCAGTATTTCTTGTTCATGATGGCGCGCACCGAGAGATTCATGATCTTGCGCCCCTGATTGAATACACCTTCGTCGGACCATCCCTTGACGTCTTGCCCGAATGAAAGCGTCGGCACCAGATCGGCGCCAAAAATGGCGCCGGCGTAACGCGCACTGCCGCGCAAGCGGTAGCCCCACATGGTGCTCGAGGCAAAGCCATCGGTGCTGCATTGCGCCGATCCCTTGGTCGAACCGCCCTGGCAGACGCCGCCGATAGGACCGATTCCAAATACCGTGGCTCGGCCATAACGCGTTTCATTGACGTCGGGCAGGCCATCCACATGCCGGATGCCGACTTCACCGTAAAGCGTGAATTCCTGCGCGCCGATCACATTGTCGAAGGCGCGCGTGGCAGCCAGCTGCAATTGGCTGACCTTGAAACGGTCGAAGCCGTGGAAAGGCTGTCCCAGCGGCGCATTCTGCGCAGCGGAACGCAGCGGTGTCGCTGCGCTGTAGCTGGCAAAGGCATTCAGGATGTCGGGGCCGTTCAGGGAAACGGGCTGGTTGGGGCGATAAGTCAATTCACCCGAGATCTTCGTCTTGCCGATCTGGCTGTTGAAGCCCAGTCCAAAGACTCTGATATCCTCCGGATATTCCAGGAAATAGCTGACGTTCGAGCCGAGTGGATCGCCATTGATCAGCGGGTTGGTCGGGTTCGTGCTCTTGGTGACCCCGATCAGGCCCATGCGCGAAGCGTAATTGGCGTAATGCAATGAAAACTGGGTCTTGATCGGCTCCAGCGTGAAGCGATAAGCCAAGCCGTATTGACCGTGGTCGCTGGCGTGGAGATTGCCGGGGCGGGTCAAATACTGGCCGATGAGATCGCGTGATGCATCCGAACCCGGCCCGACATAGACCTTGTTGCAGCCATCTGCCTGAAAGTCGGCAGGGCTGGCGAACGTGCCGCACAGGGGCAGCGCATTCTCGGCCCGTCCCAACTGGTAAAAGGCTTCCACGCTGCCCAGATCCGCCGATGCCGCCTTCAGCGCAATCATCGGGAAAGGACGGAAGATTTCGCCGGGCAAGGCGCCCGGCCTGGCCGCCGCCGCGAAATCCCGCGGCTGGAGGGCGGAGAGGCCGCCACCGAAGGCGAATCTCTCGCCCCATCCGCTCAATACCTGATTGCCGGCGGACACGTCCGAGGCCACGGCGCCGAGCCGCATCTTGGCCTTCACATAGGCGTCGAGCAGGCTGATTCCCGAGGCCCGCGCCAGCGAACTCGCGCCGTGCTGGCCCAGCGCTGCGCCCGCCGTGTATCCATTGATCGAATTGCCGTAGGGAACGCCGCCGTCGCTCAACTGGTAGTCGTACCAGGCTTTGGCCTTGACGACCCCTTCGAACACGTCGCCCTTCAGGGACGATTCCAGAAGGACTTTTGCGACCGTGGAGGTCTGGTCGCCACGCTTGTAATTCAGGTTGCCGTCGTCGTTATTGCGTCCCGTGGCACCGCTGGGGTTTCCGCTGCGGCCGACGGTTGCGGCATTGTTGCCATTGAGGAGTTCGGCGCTGGGGGAAGAAGTCCTGAATTGCGTGCCCAGCGTCACGTCGGCCTTGAAACTGCCGGTCGCGCCGGCAAGCTCGAAGTCCGTCGCCGCATAGGCATGGTTCAGCGCGAGTCCGCAGGGAATGGCCAGGCGAATGAAATCCGCCGGCCTGAGGGCGTGGCGCCCGCATGGCAGCTTGATCTTCAACTAATTGTCTCCTCGTTATTTTGTTTTTTGGCTGTATGGGTCGATCACCTGCCGCAGCGGGGATATCACCTTTCTACGGTGAGATACCCCTCTGCCACGTGGAGACCACGAAGCTATTTTTATTCAGCCTGTGTCACTGAAAAGTCCGGCCCGGTCGGCTCGGCTTTTCGTGGAATTCAGTTTTTCAGTGATGCGTCGCTTGCACAATCGACAAGCGCGTTCGTGTCACCAGGTGAAACCATGTGCCGATGCACGTGGTTCTGGACTTGTGCGCGCTGGGGCTTTTTGCTACAGCCAGGTTACATGCGAGGGGGGGGCCGGTTATTTCGCGGGTGCGAGCCGACGCCGATGGATGAGCGCCCAGACGAGCGTCAGGAGACCGATCGATTGCGCGTAAACGGCGATGATTGCGGCCAGTTCGGGGCGATGGATGATCTCTTCGGCCATGATCAAGGCCAGCGGTACGTTGTGCACGCTGGACTCGTTGGCGATTGCGAAGCGCGTGTCGGCGTCGAGGCGGCTGAAACACGAAAACAGGTGAGCGCAGGCCAGCATGGCCAGACAAAGTGTCAGAGCCGCCGGGACCATCTCATTGAAATGGCTGATCAATACCTGAGCGTTTGCAATACAGACGATGGCGAGAATGAGCGTCATCATGACGCCAGTGCCGGCCCGCGCAAATCGGCTGATCCGCGCAACAGATCGGCCCGCAATACGCTGAATGGCGAAGCCGCTGACAATCGGCATCACGATGATGAAGGCGATATGGGTCAGTGTCTCCGCAACAGGCAAGCGGATAGCTGCATTCTCTTCGGCCAGCAGCGCAAAACCCGCGCTGGCGATCAAGGGAACGGTGACCAGGCTGACGAGCGCATTGATCACCGTCAGCGATACGGATATGTCGATGCGCGCGCCGGCAAAATGCACCATTGCATTCGCGATTGGCCCACCGGGAGCCGCTACAATCAAAACGATGCCCAGTGCTATTTCGCTCTGATCGCGAAACAGCAGGGCGACCGTAAATCCCACCAGGGGCACGACAAGATTCTGGGCTGCCAACCCGACCCACAGCGGCAAGGGGTTTCTGAGCAGGGATCGCCAGGAGGCCAGCGGGAAATCCAGTCCGACGCAGAGCATCATCGTGACGACGCAGGCCACCAGAAGTGCTTGGAGATCGGCGTGCATGGGCGTGACTTCCTGAGGCCGGGTCGATCAATTTTCTGATTTAATCTCGAGATTTGTCAAACAGGCCGACGGTGATGAAGACCATCAACACGCTGGAACGCGGGCTGCTTGTACTTCAGGAACTGGATGAGCTGCGCGGGCAGTCCCTTGCCGAACTGCACGAGAAAACGGCCATTCCCAAGGCGACGCTGCTGCGTATCCTCGAAACCCTCCGGAAGAACCGCTTCATCTGGCGCGCGATGGGCGATGGATGTTATCGCCGCACGATCTCGATTGCCGCGCGCCGGCAACTGGACGAGCGGACCCTGCAGCTCGCCGAGATCGCCGCGCCGTTTCTCGTCCAGTTGCAGAAGAAGGTCATCTGGCCGTCCGACCTGACGGTCCCGCGGGAGGGCTATCTGGAGCTGGTCGAAACCTCACGCCGCTACGCCGGGCTCGGCATCGCGGAATACGAGCTGGGCTATAAGGTCGACATGTTTCTGGCGGCTCCCAGCCGCGCTTATCTTGCCTTTTGTCGTGACGAACAACGCGAGGCCGAGATTGCCCGCGCGCGTGCTGACCCGCCGGCCAATCCCCGCAGTCGTCAGGTGCTGGAACGGGAACTGGACACGATGCTCGCCGAAACCCGCGCGCAGGGCTACGGCGCCCGTGATCCACTGTTCGGCGGATCAAACCTGGACAAGAGCTTGCGTGACGACCAGCTCGACGCCATCGCCGTCCCCATTTTTCATGGTGACGACGTGATCGCGTGCATCAGCCTGCTGTGGCCGCGCAAGTTCCAGCTCCGCGCAAAGCTGGTCCAGGCTCATCTCGCCGACCTCAAGGAGTCGGCTACGGCGATCGGCGCCGCGCTGGCTGCCAGCTGAGTCATTGCGCCACCTCGCGCCAAAGCGGTTGCTGGCTGCCGATGAGGTGGCGCAAGTCCAGCAAGGTGTGGCGGGTATGGTGGCGACAGGGGGCCGTGCAGCTGGACATCCTTCGATGTCGAGTTTTATTTTGCAAAAATGGTAAATTTGTTAAAATCGCCATTTTCCTTCCAGGTTCCGCGTTGCCATGGAGTCACCTGACCACGCCACGCTCGACCGTCTTCTGCGCGGTATCGACATCCCGCCCTGTCCCGCAGTCCTGATCTCGCTACAGCACGAAATTGCCTCCCCGAACGGCTCGTTGGGGCGCATCGCACAAATCGTGGGCACCGACGTTGCGCTGGCGGCGTCGGTGCTGAAGGTCGCCAATTCTCCCGCCCTGGGCCTGTCACGCCACGTCGGCAGCATTTCCCAGGCCGTGTCGGTATTGGGTATGCGGGCGCTTTCCGCATTGACGGCCGGGGTCATGCTGCGTGCCACGCTCTCCGGTGGCAGCAGCCTGTACCTTGAGCGCTTCTGGGACTCTGCCGCGCGGGTTGCAAGCTTGTGTGCGAACCTGAGCCGCGAGTTCAAGGGCGTACCGACCGAGATGGCTTATTCCTTCGGTCTGTTCCACGATTGCGGCATCGCGGTGCTGATGAAGCGCTTTCCCAGTTACACCGAGACCCTGGAGGTTGCCAATGCGGCCTACGACCAGAGTTTCACCAGCGTCGAAGAAGAACACCACGCGACCAACCACTCCGCGGTCGGCTACTTTCTGACGCGCACCTGGGGGCTGCCCGAGGCGATCAGCAAGGCCACGCTGCTGCACCACGATCTGTCGATCTTCGACGACGATGCCGACAACACCGCCGCGCAAGCGCGCACCCTGGTGTCCTTCGCGACGCTCGCCGAGCACATCGCGCACAGCCAGCGCTACCTCACCGATGACACCAACTGGAGCCGCGGCAAATCCGTTGTAATGGCCCATCTTGGCATCTCGGAGCAGGACGTATGCGATCTGAAGGAAAGCTACTGCGATCTGTGAGCGGCGCTGCACCACGTGAGGCGTGCCGCGCAGCGCACGTTATCAGGCCCTGACCCGTGATTTGGTCGGGTCGTAGTGCGGAAACGCCACCACTTTCGCATCCAGCCGTTTGCGGTGCCCGTCCAGTTGGCCGACCTGCAGTTCGGTGTCGAGTGCCGAGTAGGCGACATCCACGCGAGCCAGCGCGATCTGCGTGTCGAGGATCGGCGAGCGGGTGGTGCTGGTGATTTCGCCGACCTTGGCACGGCCGACGTAGAGGCCGTCGCCGTGGCTGGCGGCTTCGTTGCTGGCGATGGCGAGGCCGACCAGTTTGCGGCGCGGGTGGGCCTTGCGTTCCTCCAGGGCAGCTTTGCCGATGAAGTCGTCCGGCTTTGAGAGGGCGACGGTGAAGCCGATGCCGGCTTCGAAGGGGTCGGTCTGGTCGCAGAATTCGTGGCCGGCGAAGGCGAGGCCGGCTTCGATGCGCAGCATGTCGAGGGCGTCGAAGCCGAGCGGCACGATGCCCAGCGGGGCGCCGGCTCCCATCACCGCGTTCCACACGGCGGGGCCGTCCTTGGGGGCGCACCACAGCTCGTAGCCGAGTTCGCCGGTGTAGCCGGTGCGCGACACGACCAGCGGGATGCCGGTGGGGCCGCCCAGGCGGGCGGCGGCGAAGCGGAACCAGCCGAGTTCGTCCGGCGTGGGCTGCAGCGGGCTGGTCCACAGGATCTTCTTGAGCAACTCGCGGCTGCGCGGGCCTTGTACGGCGAGGTTGTGCAGGGCGTCGGTGGCTTCGCGGATGTGCACATTGAAGCCGCCTGCGGTGGCCTGTTCCTGCAGCCACAGGCCGGTGGTGTCTTCGCCGCAGACGAAGCGGAACACGTCGCGGCCGAGGCGGAACACCGTGCCGTCGTCCATCATGCCGCCGTGGGCGTGGCAGACGGCGGTGTAGACCACCTGGCCGACGGCCAGCTTGCGCATGTCGCGGGTCTGTACCTTCTGCAGCAGGGCTTCGGCGTCGGGGCCGGTGACGTCGAACTTGCGCAGCGCCGACAGGTCCATGACTGCCACTTTTTCGCGGCAGGCCCAGTATTCGGCCAGCGTGCCGTGGCCGACGAAGCTGCGCGGCAGCCAGTAGCCCTTGTAGTCGATGAAGTCGCGGGTGAGGGTTTCGGTTGCCGGCGCGAAGGCGGTCGGCCGGGTCAGGCGGACGGGGGAGTCGGGTGTCATGCGGTGGGCCATCGCGCGGGGGAAGGAATGGGCGGCGTCGTAGAGCCGCGCCTCGATGTCGGTGGGCTGCCAGGCGTTGGCGGGGTCGATGTCGTCGGCGCAGGACGACACTGCCACCACCAGGTCCTTCAGTGCCCTGAGCAGCACGTAGTCGCCGGCCTTGGACCACGGTTCGGCGAAGCCGAGGCTGCCGCAGGGCTGAATGAAGGTGTTGTAGAAGAAGTTGATGGCCGGCCAGCCGGCGCGCGGGCGGATGCCGAAGCCGGCCAGCGCGGCGTTGAAGTTGTCGCTGCAGTTGGCGTGGCCGGGAAAGCCGGCGTCCTCGTAGTACTTGGCGGTGCACGCCAGCGCGAAAGCGTCGTGGCGGCCGACAGTGTCCTGCACGGTCTCGAGCAGCGGCTGCATGCGGGCGTCGAAGTACTTGGCGTGCAGGCCGGGTTGGGGATAGGCGGCGCCGGCCAGGGTGCGCGTCACCGTCGGGTCGAGGCCCCATTCCTCGCCGGCGGCCAGCGCTGCGGCGTCGAAGGCGAGGAGGTCGGAGCACTGGCGCCCATCCACGTCGATGACCTGGATGTACTGTCCGGCCTTCACTTCGAAGGCGCGGGCGCTGGCGGCGGCGACGCGGATCACCGCCAGCGGTTCGGGAAAGGCCTGGGCCAGGCGCGGTGCGGCCTCGGCGGCGAGCAGGAAGGGGTCGCCTTCCTGCGTCACGTCCGCGGGCGGGACGACGTCGTTCATGCGCACACCTCCCGCTCGGCCAGGCGCCGGTAGCTGCCGCCGGCGAAGACCAGCGGCTCGCCGTCGCGGCAGCGCAGTTGATGGACCTCGGCGACGAAGATGGTGTGGTCACCGCCCGGATACTGGGCGAAGGGCCGGCATTCGAAGGTGGCCAGCGCCCCGTCGATCAGCGGTGCGCCATGCTCGCCCGCGCCGTAGACCAGATCCACCCACTTGTCACCGCCGCCCCGTGCGAAGCGGTTGGACAGGGATTCCTGCTCGTCTCCGAGCACGTGGATGGCCAGCGGTCCGCCGGCGGCGAAGGCTTCGCAGCAGGCCATGTTCTTGGCCAGGCTGAAGAGCACCAGTGGCGGGTCGAGGGACACGGAGTTGAAGGAGCTGACGGTGGCCCCCACCGGCCGGCCCTCATCGTCCCAGGTGGTGACGATGGTGACGCCGGTGGGGAAGAGGCCGAGGACGCGGCGGAACAAACGCCCGTCGAAGGGCGCCCGGTGGGCGGCGATGGGCTGGCTGGCGGTGGCTTGCATGGCGGCGTGGCTCCCTGGACTTAAGCTTGCGCCTCGGCGAGGAGCTTGCTGGCGAAGGCGGCTTTCTCTTCCTTGCTCATCTTCTTGAGCTCATTGTTGAGGACGCGCTGGTTCACCGACTGGTTCCAGTAGTCCAGCACCTCGAAGCCGAGCAGCGCGGCCTTGCCGACGAACTGGCGCAGCACTTCGTTGGTGGGGCCCATCACCCAGCCGGCCTTGCCGTCGCGCAGCAGGCGTTCGATGCCGAGGGCCGGCTTGTAGCCGGTGCCGCCGCAGGCGTGGAGCATCTTGTCCACCACGAAGGTGACGTTCTTGGAGGCGAAGAACTTGACCTGCCACAGCCAGTTGAGCAGCTCGGTGCGCGGCAGGTGGTCGATGGTGGCGTGGGCGGACCAGTCGCAGTTGTTGGTCTGCTCGTCCAGTGCCTTGGCGGCCAGGTACACGTAGCTGCGGCTGGCGTTGGTGTCGATCAGGCATTCGCCGACGTAGTCCTGGATGGTCGGGTAGTCGGCCACGCGCATGCCCACGTCGTTATGCACCTTGCGGGTGGTGTGGTTCTTGGTGATGTCCATCGCGGCGAGGCAGATGCCGTTCCAGCAGGCCGAGGAGCACACCAGAAAGAAGGGGTCGACCACTTCGTCGTTGGACTTGGCGCCGTCGCCGATCGGGCCGACCAGCGCGTCCGGGGCGATCTCGACGCCGTCCACCGCGATCGGGCCGGACTGGTTGCCGCGCATGCCGAGGCCGTCCCAGTTGGCCGGGTCGGCGTGGATCTGGTCCTTGGTGACCAGGAAGCAGGACAGGTTGGAGTAGTCGCCGCCGAAGTCCGGCGAGGTGGTCTGGATGATGTACCAGTCGGCAAAGCCGCCGGAGGTGGTCCAGGAGGCCTTCTTGAAGACTTTCCAGCCGTTCTCGGTGCGCTCGGCGCGGGACGACATCGGGTACCAGAAGTGGGAGCCGGTTTCCGGGTCGGAGTAGGACAGGGTGCCGATCAGCACGTCCTTGTCGACGCGGCGCAGGATGTCCTTCAGGCGCTCGTTGTCGTGGTGGCGCAGCAGCGCGGCGGCGCAGGCGCCCAGGTGCATGGTGTAGCACATGGCGGTGGAGGGGCAGCCGTAGCGGGCGATGGTTTCGACCACCATTGCAGCGCACAGGTGGCTTTCACCGCGGCCGCCGAGCTCCTTCGGGATGGTCAGGCTCATCAGGCCCATGGCGGCCAGGGCCTCGAAGTTCTTGCGCGGGTAGATGTACTTCTTGTCGCTCTCGATGGCGTTGGGGCGCAGCGTGGTTTCGCACAGGGCGATCAGGTCGGCCTGCAGGGCCTTCTGCTCGGCGGTGAGCAGCCACTGGGGGCTCCATTCGGAACCGATGCCGGTGGGGGTCATTTGGGTGATGGCGTTCATGGCTGTTTCCTTTTTTGTGGTTTCGGGGTGTCGATGAATGGGATGAAGGCGCCTCAGCGGGGGCCGAGGGTGGTGATGCCGGGCTCGGTGCCGACGGGCAGTTCGCGGCCGTCGTCGTGCTGGGCCAGCCATTCGAGGGCGGCCGGCAGGTAGCGGGTCAGGCCCTTGTATTCGACGAGCTGGGGCGGCAGCGTGGACAGCACCCGGTGCAGGCGGGCGCCCCACTTGGGCACGCGGGCCAGGTCTTCGAGAGAGGCCAGGTAGCAGCGGATCGGGAACAGGATTGCGTTGCTGCGCGGCAGGCGCCACAGGGTCTGCAGCTCGACGCGCAGGTGCACCTTCTGGCCGGCGTTGTCGGGAGTGACGCTGGCGCGGTCCGGGCCCCACTCCGGGTAGCTCTCCGGCGAGGTGTCGAGGCGCGGGTTGATGCTCATCGTCCAGTTGAGGCGGCGCACCGGCTGGCCGAGGCGCAGCATCAGCAGGTATTTCAGGGCGCGCTCGAAGACGCCGCTCTGGTGGGCCAGCGGCACTGGGCCGTGCCATTCCATGAAGCTCATGCCGACGTCGAACTCCAGCGACCAGTCGGCCTGGGAGGTGACCATGCCGGCGTCCATGAAGAGGTTGTCGTCGCGCTGGTCGCAGATCGCGAAGTCGCCCTGGGCCTGGCGGGTGATGTACTCGAAGGGTTCGCAGGGCAGGGTCTCGGCGTTGCCGAAGATAAAGCTCTGCTCGATGCCCAGCGGGCGGTTGATCCAGGTCCACCGGCTGCCGAAGTCGTCGCCTTCCTTGATCAGCGAGAACTGCTCCGGGTAGTCGGCGGACAGGTTCTCCATCAGCAGTTCCAGCGTGTCCCATTGGGCCATCATCATGTGCGGCAGCACCTGGCAGCGGCCGGGGTCGCGTTCCAGCGTGATGGCCTTGTCGCGGCATTCGGCGATGTAGTGCTCATCCACGTCGAAGGGGCGCAGGAAGACGTCGCTCGGGCCGCTGCGTACATGCGGCTCGATGTTGACGCTGTACATGTAGCGGTCTTCCGGGAAGGGGAAGGGGAAGCGCAGCACGGCCGCGTCGCTGTTGCGGTAGCTGTAGTCGCCGCGGAAGGTTTCTTCGGGTTTGAAAGCGATGCTCATGTCGATCTCCTCGGGGGCGCTCAGGGGGATGTCACAGGTCCAGAACCAGGCGCCCGCTCCGAGCCCGCGACACGCAGGGCAGGATCAGGCGGCCGGCTTCCCGCTCGGCGGCGGACAGGTAGTGGTCGCGGTGGTCGGCTTCGCCGTCCAGCAGGGGCGTCACGCACACGCCACAGGCGCCGCCGCGGCATAGGCAGGAGGCTTTGACGCCGATCCGCTCAATGGCTTCGAGCAGGCTCTCGTCCTCGCCGACGCTGACCTCGACGCCGGACTTGGCGAGGAAGGCGCGGAAGGCCTCGCCGCCGGACAGGGCGCTGCCGAAGTGCTCGCAATGCACGTGGCTGGCGGGCCAGCCGGCGGCCGCGGCGAGTTCCAGCACCTCGTCGTTCATGGCGGCCGGGCCGCACACGTAAAGGTGGCTGCCGACCGGTTGGGCGGCGAGCAGGGCCGGGATGTCGAGGCGGTGGCCGTCGGCGTCCCAGTGCACGCTGACGCTGCTCTTGCCGGCCAGCCACGGGTCGAAGACGTGCTGCTCGTCCTCGCGGCAGCACAGGTGCAGCGCGTAGTCGGCGCCGCCGAAGGCGAAGTCGGCCAGGTAGGACAGGAAGGGCGTGATGCCGATGCCGCCGGCGATCATCAGGTGGCGGCGGGCGGTGCGCACCGGGGCGAACAGGTTGCCGGGCCAGCCGGCCTCCAGCACGTCGCCGACCTTGAGCTGCTCGTGGATGAAGGCCGAGCCGCCGCGGGAGCTGGGCACGCGCCGCACGATGATCTCGTAGGCGTCGCGGGCGCCGGGGCGGCTGATCAGCGAATAGGCGTTGCGGTGGGTGCGCGCGGCGCCCTTGAGCACGAGCTGGAGGTGGGCGCCGGCCGCTGCCGGGGGCAGCTTGCCGCCGTCCGCCGCCACCAGGCGCAGGTGGCGCAGGCTCGGCGAGATGGCGCAGGCGGCGGCCACCTTGAGCGTGAGGGTTTCGCCGATCATGCGAAGCTCTCCTCGACAGCCGGCACTTCGCCCGGCGCTTCCGCATCCACCATCACGCCCATGAAGGCGCCGAGACGGCGGGAGAAGTGGTCGCGTACCAGGAGGTGGCGGTGGCAGCCGGCACAGCTGGCGATGCTGGTGGTGACGTCCTCGGTGACTGTGTGGCAGTGGGTGCACCACACCCGGCGGCGCAGGCTGCCGGCGTGATGCAGGTGGATCTGCTCGGCGCTGAAGCCGATGATCGCCGCGGCCTTGGCCACCGACCACAGGAAGGGCTCGGTGCCCTGCACGTAGAGGCGGTCGCCGATGCCGTAGCCGCGGGTGGCGCAGGCGAAGGCGTCCACCACGTCGGCTACGCCGGGCAGGCGCCACACCTTGCCGAGGCCCAGGCCGCCGGCCTGGGTGCCGACCAGCCAGGTGTGCAGGTTCTCTTCCACCGGCGCGAAGGTGCCGGCCAGGGAGTCGAGGCGGCCCGGCAGCACGGTGTCGCCTTCGACGATCAGCAGGTGCTGGCTGCCGGACAGGTCCGGCTCCAGCTGGGTGTAGGTGGGGCGGCTCTTGATGTCGGAATGCAGCATGGTCGTTCTCCTCAGATCACCGCACAGGCGTGGGCGATGGCGACCACCGCGGCGCCGCCGGCGAGGGTCAGGTAGGGCAGGATGCCGGCGCGGGTGCCGACGCCTTCCTCGCTGCCCAGGTGCATGTCTTCCTGCATCGCGGCGGGGAACTGGCCCTTGTCGGTGACGTAGTGGCGGTACAGGAAGACCGGCACGATCAGCGCGGCGACCACCAGGCCGGAGGCCAGCGTGCCGGCGCCCCAGATGTCGGCGCCCATGCCCATCAGCCACAGGTTGGCGAAGGCCAGCACGGTGCCGATGGCGATCAGCCACAGCGGGGCCTTGAACGGGCGCGGCCAGCTCGGGCGGTCGAGGCGGTGGATCCAGGCGGCGTTGAGGTTGAGGAAGTTGAAGAGGATGTAGCAGACGTTGGAGATGGCCAGCACGAAGACGTAGTCGGACATCAGCAGCAGGATCAGGTTGAAGCCGAGGTCGGTCCACATCGCCGGGATCGGCGCGCCGTTGGCATTCACGTGGGACAGGTACTTGGGCAGCCAGCCGTCGGCGGAGGCCTGGTAAAGGGTGCGCGAGGAGCCGGCCATCGAGGTCATGATGGACAGCACCAGGGCCAGCACCAGCATCGCCATCAGCACGTGCTCGACCAGCGCGCCGCCGCCCAGCATGTGGGCCATGGCGTGGGCGACGCCCATGCCGCTGTAGATGTCCGGCGACAGGATGCCGTCGTAGACCGCCGGGGTGACCACGTTGCCGGCGGCGTCCTTCACTTCCGGCGTGACCAGCTGGCCGAGGCCGATGTTGCCCTGGAAGGCCAGCGGCACGACGGTGAACACGAAGATGCACAGCAGGCCGGAGTACAGGATGGCCTTGAAGGTGTCGGTGCGCGGGTCGCGGAATTCGCGGGTGTAGCACACCGCCGTCTCGAAGCCGTAGGTGGACCAGGCCGCCATGAACAGGCCGCCGGCCATCAGGGTCAGGCCGCCCATGTCCCAGGCGCCGTCGATCACCGCGCCGCCGGCGTCCTTGGCAAGCGGGAACAGCGGGGTCAGGTTGGCGGCCGGTACGTCACCGGAGAGCAGCGGCCACAGGCCGATCAGCATCAGCGGGGCCAGCGCGGCGATGCCGAGCACCATCTGCATGCGCGCCGCCTGCAGGATGCCGCGGTGCTGGATGGCGAAGGCGGCCAGCAGCACCGCCGCACCGAGCACGAAGGTGGCGTTGATGCGCAGGGACAGGCCGCCCTTGATGAAGCCCAGGTCGAGCAGGGTGATCTGCCAGGTGTTGATGGCCGCATCCGGTGCGAACAGGATCGACAGGATGTAGCCCGCCGCCAGCCCGGAGCCGATGGCCAGCACCGGCGACCAGGCCAGCCAGTTGCACCACACCGACAGCGGCGCCAGCAGCTTGCTGTAGCGCACCCAGGCCACCGCCCCGTACACCGACGCGCCGCCGGACTTGTGCGGGAACAGGCCGGCGATCTCCGCGTAGGAGAAGGACTGCAGGAAACCGAAGGCGATGGAAATGATCCACACCGCCCAGGAGGGCTTGCCCACCGTGGCGGCAATGGAGCCGATGGAAAACAGCACCAAGGCCGGGACGCCGCTGGCCACCCAGAAGGCCCCGGCCCAGCCGATCTTGCGGTGGAGCGTCGCGCTCGCACCGCCGATGCCGTTGCTTACGGCATCCACTGTCGTCGTGTTCATCTGCGTACTCCTCGATGTCGAAAAAATGCGATGGGACTGCAATGGCCTGCACTGTCCGCCGCCGGGTGGGGGGCGAACAATTCGACTTTGGGAGTAGGTCCGAGGGGGAATTGAGGGAGTAGGCGCGCGGGCGTGAAATGGCTGCCATCCCAACACCGACAGAGGCAAAAGCATGAAACCCGCGATGAAGAACGCATTACGGAAGGCCGTCCGACAACTCGGTACCGGCGCGCTGCCGGCGCTTGCCGTCGCCACGCTGGCGGCCCCCGCCTGTGCCGAGGACGCGCCGGCGCCCGTTCCGGAGCTGACCAGCAACATCGGTGTGGTGTCGGAATACGTGTTCCGCGGCATCCGCCAGACCTGGGGCAACCCGGCGATCCAGGGCGGCGTGGATTACGCCCATGCGTCCGGCCTCTACGTCGGAACGTGGATGTCCAACACCAGCGCCAACCTGTACGCCAACGCCAACATCGAGGTGGATGTGTACGGCGGCTACCGGGGTACGGCGGGTGATTTCAGCTACGACGTGGGGGTGTTGCAGTTCATCTTCCCGCAGGCCAACTACGACAAGATCACGCCGGCCGGCAGCTACGCCAAGAAGACCTACAATTCCACCGAGTTCTACCTCTCCGGCACCTGGCAGTGGCTCAACCTGAAGTATTCGCGGGCGATGACCGATGTCGGTTACTTCGGCTTCACCGACAACAACGCCGGCCCCGGCGCCTTCCCCAACAAGCCCGCGGCGGGCGTGACCGGCAAGGACACCACCGGCTCGTGGTACATCGAAGCCAACGTGAACTATGAGTTCCTGCCGACGTGGACCGCCACGCTGCATGCCGGTCGTCAAACCATTGCAAATTCGAAGGGCTTGGACTATTCCGATTACAAGGTCGGCGTAACCAAGGCCATGCCGGGCAGCTGGACGCTGGGCCTGGCCTACACGACGACGGCCGGTGCCGATTACTGGAAGAACTACCCCAGCGTGGCTGGCAACGGCACCACCAAGGACATGAACGCCGGCACCTGGATCGCGTCGGTCAACCGGGTCTTCTGATCCGGTCCCCGTTTCTCCTCAGGCAAGTTGGCACCTGATTCGGCCCACCGGCAACGGCGGGCCGTTTTTTTTGAACGGGGTCGGGGAGAGGCTGACTCCTAGGCTTCTGCCGGTGCCTCGATCGGCAGCGTGACGGTGAAGGTGCTGCCCTTGCCAGGTTCGCTGGTCACGTCGATGCGGCCGTGGTGGCGGTTGACGATGCCCCACGACAGGGACAGACCGAGGCCGGTGCCCTTGCCGATCGGCTTGGTGGTGTAGAAGGGCTCGAAGATGCGCTGAAGGTCTTCCGGCGGGATGCCCCGGCCGGTATCGCTGACGCTGATCTGCACCATGTTGTCGCCGCTGTGCCGGGTGGCCAGGGTGATCGTCCCCCGGCCTTCGATGGCCTGGGCAGCGTTGATGATCAGGTTCATGAAGACCTGGTTGAGCTGGGATGGCAGGCAATAGACCTGCGGCAGCTCGCCGTAGTCCTTGACCACCGTGCAGTGGTATTTGAGCGCGTTGGCGGCGATGTTGAGGGTCGATTCGAGGCCGGCGTGCAGGTCGGCCCAGTGCCAGTCGGCACTGCTGGTGTGGGAGTAATCCTTGAGGTCGCTGACGATCTTGCGGATGCGGTCCACGCCGTCGGCGGATTCCTTCAATAGTTGCAGTGCGTCTTCTTTCAGGAAGTCATAGTCGAGTTGGCGGCGCAGCGCCTCGACGGCCGCAACGGCCTCGGGCGTGCTGGTAGCTAGCGCTGCCTCGTAGGCGTCCACGATGGCGAACAAGTCCTGCAGGTAACGCTCCAGGCTGCCCAGGTTGGAGCCGACGAAGCCGATCGGGTTGTTGATCTCATGGGCGACGCCGGCTGCCAGCTGGCCGAGGGAGGCCATCTTCTCGGATTGCAGCAACTGCATCTGGGCGGTTTCGAGGGCCTTGGCTCCGCCTTCCACCTTGTGCCGCAGGCGCTGGTTGTTCTTGTCCAGCATGTCGCGGGCGGCCTTGGCTTCCAGCTGCGCACGCACCCGGGCGCGCACGACGATCGCTCGGATCGGCTTGTGGATGTAGTCGCAGGCGCCCAGCTCGAAGCCGCGCTGCTCGCTATCCTCATCGATCAGTGCGGTGACGAAGATCACCGGGGTGGTGGCCGTGCGGGGATCGCGGCGCAGCAGCTGGAGGACTTCGAAACCGTCCAGGTCCGGCATCATGATGTCGAGCAGGATCAGGTCGGGCGGCGGGTCCTGGATTGCCGCCTGCAGGGCTTCCGTCCCGTTGGCGGCCTTGACGACCGTGTAGAAGGGTTCGAGGACGCGGCCCAGCACCAGCCGGTTCACCGGTTCGTCGTCGACGACGAGCACCACGCTGCGGGTGGTGCGGGGAGGCTGCAGGCTGCTGTCCTGGGCATTCATGGAGGCATCCAAGGTGCTGGCGGAAGAGGTATGGCTGTTTTTCGAGGGATATGTGGCGCAGGCAGGCACTTCGACATGTCTGTAAGTTCCGTGCACGACAGGATGCCCGATTCCGCCCGGCGTGGGGAGACATCCCGCCTTACCGCGTTTATCCTGAGCTCCATGCTTGCAGACCCCACGGAGACAACAATGAATTTCCCCGCCCATCAGCTGACGATGACGGTGCTGATGACCCCCGACATGGCCAACTTTTCCGGCAACGTGCATGGCGGCGCCATCCTCAAGCTGCTCGATCAGGTGGCTTATGCCTGCGCGGCGCGCTATTCCGGCTGCTACGTGGTGACTTTGTCGGTGGACCAGGTGATGTTCCGCCAGCCCATTCACGTCGGCGAGCTGGTGACCTTCATGGCGTCGGTCAATTACACCGGCAACTCGTCGATGGAGATCGGTGTGAAGGTCATCGCCGAGGATATCCGCACCCAGGTCGTGCGCCATGCCAACAGCTGCTTCTTCACGATGGTCGCGGTGGACGAGAACCGCAAGCCGGTCAGCGTGCCGCCGCTGCGCGCCTTCACTCCGGACGAGAAGCGCCGTTACCAAGCCGCCCAGGCCCGCAAGGAACTGCGCCGGGAGCTGGAGCAGCGCTACACGGCGCTGCGCGACGGCCTGGCGGACGGTGCGCGCAGCGAGGGCTGACGCGCATGCTGCCATTTTCCGCGGCGGAGGTGGCTGAGCTCCTCAAGTGGCTGGCGGATCATGGTATCTGGGACATGCTCACCACCCTTGCGGCGGTGTCGATCGGCGTGTTCATCCGGACCTGGTACCGCCGCCGGGTACCGGGCTTCTCGGTGCACGTCACCTACACGGTCGGTACGGGGCATCCCCTCTACCCGAATACCCTCAACTTCGAGGTGCGCAATCTGCGTGACGCCCCGCTGCTGGTGCTGAATCCCAACTTCCGCTTCGGCAGCCGGCTCAAGGCGGGCAATGCGGCCCACGGCAATACCGCGACGGGCGACTACGAGATCAAGTTCCGGCCGATCGATGCCAAGGGGGGGGTGAGCGACCCGAAGAGCTACACCACCATCATGCTGCGCCACCGGGATGCCGCTTTTGCCTATGTGCCCTTCGACGATGGGCTCACCGAAGCGGATCTGCAGGGCCTGATCGAGGCCGGCAAGCTCGGCACGCTCAGCCTCCATGTCGTGCTGATCCGCGACCCGGACCCGCAGGTCGTGGCCATGTCCATTCCCGTACGGCGGATCACCCGGGCCGCGCACACGCCGCCTCTCGGCGGCGATGCCCATCCCAAGGCCGCACCGTTGCCGCCGGTCGAGCCCGGGCGGGCCGACGGGGCAGCGGCGGATTGATGCTGGGTCGCAGGTCGCGTGTCAGGCGACCTGGAACTGCCCCATGGTCTGCTCCAGCTTGCCGGTCGCGAAGCCGGTGAGCTCGGCGCTGCGGGCCGATTCCCGCGTGGCGTGGCGCATTGCCTCAGCGGCGGAGGAGATGGATTCCACCCGGTCGCCGTAAGCGTGAGTCGCCGCGGCGATCTGATTAATGGTGACGAATAGGCGTTCGACGACCGCCTCGATCTCCCGCTTGTCGGTGCTGGCCGCGGTGGCCAGGCGCAGGCCTTCTTCCATCTCCGACATGCCGCTTTCCATCGTGCGCACGGCTTCCTCGGCCTGGCTCTGCACGCCGTCGATCATCTCGCGGATGTCGGCGGTGGCGCCGCGGGTGCGTTCGGCCAGCTTGCGCACCTCGTCGGCCACCACCGCGAAGCCGCGCCCGGTCTCGCCGGCGCGGGCCGCTTCGATGGCCGCGTTGAGGGCCAGCAGGTTGGTCTGGTCGGCGATCTCGTTGATCAGCGTGACGATGCGGCCGATCTCTAGCGTGCGCTGTTCGAGCTGACGGATCGTCGTCGCCGACAGGTTGACCGAGCTGCGGATGCCCTGGCTGCGGGCTTCCACCAGCGCGAATTGCTCGCGCGCCTCTTCGCTGACGCGGTGGACGACCTGTTGCATGGTGGCGGTGTTGGTGGTGGCGGCGTCGATCTCGCTGAGCTGCACGCGGATCGCGCTGAGGATGTCGTCGATGGCGCCCTGCATGCTCGTCGAGACCTGGTCCGCGTGGCTGTTCTTCTGCAGCATGTTGCGGTTGGTATCACCGATCTCGCTGGTGGTCTTGGCGACCTGGCGGATCATCTGCTCCAGGTTGTCGATGAAGCTGTTGGCCCACTGGGCCAGCACGGTGGCTTCGTCGATCCGTTCGCTGGCCCGCGGCAGGCGCTGGGACAGGTTGCCGCCGCCTTCGGTGGTGGAGCGCAGCACGCGGGTCGCCTCGCGCAGCCGCTGGCTGACCGGCATGCAGCCGAGCTGGTGGAACAGCGCCGCGCCGACCAGTTGCAGGGCCAGCCCGGTGCCGAGCACGGCAGCCTGGCCGAGGCCGGCCAGTTCTGCGAGCAGGCCGGCGACGCCCCAGCTGCCGAGCGTGATCGCCATGTACAGGCGCAGCAGGCGGAACGGGATGCTGCGGTAGCGGTAGACCTCTTCCAGGTCGGCCTCGCACATCATCCCCCAGGTGTCCGGCGAGCCGGGCAGGCGGAAGGTGACGCCCTTGCCGATGACCGGCACGTGGCGGTAGTCGGAATAGCCCGGGTAGGTGACGAAGAGGTTGTCGCCCTTGCGGATCGTCTCGCGCACGCCGGGGTGGAGCTGGCCGGTGGCCGGGTCGTTGAAGACCAACTCCAGCTCGGTGTGTTCCTGCACGCGCACGGTGCCGAAGGCGGTGCGCACGCCATCCTTCAGGTTGTCGCCGCCGGTGAAGGTGGCGTCCTCGAAGCGCGAGCGGGACAGGGCGGTGCCGGGGGCGATCTGCGGATCGAAGACCGACTTGACCATGAACAGGTAGTTGTCGCCGGACTCGTGGAAGATGTGGCCGGCCTCGCGCTGGATCAGGTCGCCGATCACGTCGTTGGGCACGCGGCCGCACAGGGCGCCGACGATGCTGCCGTCCACGCTGATCGGCTGGTAGAACATCAGCGTCACCGCATCGTGGAAGCGGGACGTGGACGGCGACAGGTTCTGGGTGACCGGATCGCGGTAGGGGCCGTGCAGGAAGCGCCCGGCCAGCCCGGCGCGCAGCGGCGCGGTGGCGGCCACGCGGGCGCCGGCGCGGCCTTTCGCAGTGGAGCCGGTGATCATGCCCTGCTGGTTGACGACGAACAGCTCCGAGAAGTCCTCGGCGCGCTGGCGGCGCTGCTGCAGCAGGCGGACATCCACATCCGGCCAGCTGCCGGCCAGTTCGCGGGCCAGCCCTTCCAGATGGGCCCACTGCTGTTCGGCCCAGGTGCTCAGGATGCGCACGCGGGTCTGCGCGAAGGCCTCGAAGGTCTGTTCGATGGCGGGGTAGCGGTGCCGGTTGCGGGACGTGGCCCAGCCCATGGCGATCTTGCCGGTCCGGCCGAACCACGGCAGCCAGGCTTTCTCCGCGCCGCTGAGGGACATGTTCTGACTCTTGAGCATTGACTGATTCCTGCTACAAAACTAAGCAGGATCGTTAGCAAGAGCTGCGCCTGTTTTGCCCTAAAGAGTCGTTGCGGCCTGCACCGCCTTGGTGAATCAGGTGCTTAGGACTTTACGTTATGCAATGTATTTCCCCTGCTGGCGTCACGGAAATTCACACATGCGCACCAAATATGTGCATTTTTGGCTGATATCCAGAATCTGATACCCATAAAGAGGTATTTGCACCGTAATGGTGCCGGGTGCCGCTGGGCGTTTTCCCGGCCGGACAGGTGGCCTTGGCGGGCAGGAAAATGTCACGGCCGACGGGCCTCTGTGGCATGGGCCGGAGACTGGCCGTTCGTGGCACCATCGTTCCGTTCATCCATTTCCCGGCCGGAGGTTTCCATGTCAGTCCGTGTCCTGTACTACGCCATCGTCCTGCCCCTGGTTCTGACTGGCGTGCCGACGCTCGCCAGCCCCACCATCCAGCCGGGGGGCTGGAAGGTCAAGACGGTGGTCACCGCGCGCGAAACCCCGGCCAGTCCGGTTCGCACCGTATCCGAGATGAATACGCAGCTCTGTCTCACACCCGCCTTTCTGGCCCGCGATCCCTATCTGACGCCTGGCATCGATCAGGACAAGATGGAGAAGCAGGGCGCGCACTGCCGCATTTCGGACGCGACCCGAAGCGAGGCCCAGGCCGGCTGGAAGATGAGTTGCACGATGGCCGACGGCAATGCGGTGGAGATGCAGATCAACAATACCGTGGCGCCGCGTCACCTGCGTTCCGAGGTCCAGCAGCTTGTCCATAAGGGCGGCCAGGATGTGCAGATCCGTATCACGATGGATTCGGTGTATGAAGGGGCGTGCACCAAGGACATGCTGCAATTGTGAGCCGGTGGCGGCCTCGGTGCGGCAAGCCGCCGAGAACTCGTGGATCATGCGCGGGTCTGTTCGGCCTTCGACACGAGGTATGCATCCATGTCCGATTTTCCCGGCCTTCTCGCCGACTGGCAGCCGCGCCTGATCGCCCTCGCCGTGGCCACTGCCGATGGCGACGGCGCCCATGACGTGCAGCACCTGCACCGGGTGTGGCGCGTTGCGCAGCAGTTGCTGGCCGATTACCCCGCGGCCGACGGGCTGGTGGTGCTGGCCGCCTGTTATCTGCACGATCTCGTCAATCTGCCCAAGGACGATCCGCGCCGCGCCCAGGCCTCCCGGCTGGCGGCGCAGCAGGCCCGCGCCAGGCTGGTGGAGGCGGGCTTTCCGGCGGAGCGGCTCGACGCGGTGGCCCATGCCATTGAGGCCCACAGCTTCTCGGCAGGTATTCCACCGCGCAGCTTGGAGGCGCAGATCGTGCAGGACGCCGACCGCATGGATGCCCTCGGTGCCGTCGGTCTGGCACGCATGTTCTACACCGCCGGGCGCATGGGTTCGGCGCTGGCTCACGCCGACGATCCCCTCGCGCTGCGGCGGCCGGCCGACGACCGGGCCTATTCCCTCGATCACATCGAGGTCAAGCTGGCCACCTTGCCGGCCTTGATGAACACCGCTGCCGCCCGGCGCCTCGGCGAGCAGCGCGTGGCCTGGCTGCGGGAGTTCCGGGCGGTGTTCGTGGCCGAGTGGGGGGCGGGATCGGATCCGGCCACCGACTGCGCCGGCGAGGGCTGATAGCGGTGCAACCCGGCGGCCGCTTTCGTGTGGGTTGGCGGTGACCCGCGCCCCGCGGTGATAATGGAATCCTCATTACAGCAGGCGCGCATCGTCGCGGGCATGGACACTTTCAACCGGCGTACAGCTATCCGGATCACTGCTATCAGCGTGCTGCTGGCAGTGCTGGCCGGCCCGATCACCTGGTTCGTGGCGCGGGAGCAGGCCGAGCAGGCTACCGTGTCGTTGGGGATGGAAGAGTCGCGCCGCCTGCTGCGCCATTTCGACGCCCTTGCGCTGAACGGCCCGGAGGCCGCCGACAAGGCCGCCATGGCGGCCCATACGATCGCTGGCGGGCTGTTCGACATTGCCGAGCTCTACGACGCCCAGGGTCGCAAGCTGGCCATTGCCATGTCTGCGGAAGGGGCTTTGGTCGAGGCGCGCCTGCCGGAACATCGCAGCCCGGCTTACCGCGACGCATCCTATGAGAGCCTGCGCCTGGACGGTGATGCGCGTTGGATCCTGCGTATCTTCGTGCCCTTGCAGGACGTGGCGAGTGATGGGGGGGCGCGGGTTTCCGGATATTTCGAGGGCGTGCGCGTGGTGCCCGACTGGCAGCGCGAACAGATCCGCAGCCATGCGCTGCATGCGGCGCTGCTGGCCGGGCTGGCCTCCCTGCTGTGCGGTGCGGTGATCTACCCGGTGGTCGTGCGCCTGTCCGCCGACAACCAGCGCAAGGCCCGCGAGGTGCTCGATTCGCACATTTCGATGATGGACGCCCTCGGCCGCGCCATCGCCAAGCGGGATTCGGATACCGGCGCCCACAACTACCGGGTCGCCTGGATCGCCACCCGCATCGCCGAACGCTTGGGCTTGCACGGCCAGGCGATGCAGGCCCTGATCGCCGGCAGCTTCCTGCACGACGTCGGCAAGATCGGCATCCCGGACGCCATCCTGCTCAAGCCCGGCAAGCTCGACGAAGGTGAGTTCGACACCATGCGCAGCCATGTGCGGCAGGGCGAGGAGATCGTCACCGGCATCGGTTGGCTGGAAGGCGCCGCGGCGGTGGTGTCCGGCCACCACGAGAAATGGAACGGGGCCGGTTATCCGCGCGGCCTGGCCGGCGAGACGATCCCGCTGGCGGCGCGGATCTTCGCCGTTGCCGACGTGTTTGACGCCCTCTGTTCCAAACGCCCCTACAAGGCTCCGCTCGGCTTCGAGGCCGCCATGGAGATCCTCGACCGGGACAGCGGCAGTCATTTCGATCCCGCCGTGATGGCCGCCTTCCGGCCCATCGCGCGGGAAGTCTTCGAGCGCCTGGCCGACTGCGATGAAGGCCAGGCCAGACAATTGCTGGACGCACGCGTCCGCCTGCATTTCGGTATTTAAGGAGATTTTCTGATGAGCATCACCGAGCTTTTCGGCATCGACCTGCCGGTCATCCAGGCCCCGCTGGCCGGCGTGCAGGGCAGTGCGCTGGCCATTGCGGTCTCCGAAGCCGGCGGCCTCGGCTCGCTGCCCTGCGCGATGCTGAGCCCTGAGGCACTGGAGAAGGAGCTGTCGGCCATCCACGTGGCCACCGACAAGCCCTACAACGTCAATTTCTTCTGCCATCGCCCACCGCAGCCGAATGCCGAGCGGGAGGCCGCGTGGCGCACCGCGCTGGCACCGTATTACACGGAGTTCGGCATTGACCCGGCGGGCATTCCGGCCGGCCCCGGCCGCAATCCGTTCACTGCCGAGACGGCGGACATCATCGAAGCCTTCCGCCCGCCGGTGGTCAGCTTCCACTTCGGCCTGCCGTCCGCCGAGCTGCTGGCGCGGGTCAGGAAATGGGGCGCCAAGGTTCTGTCGTCCGCCACCACGGTGGAAGAAGCCCTGTGGCTCGAAGCCCACGGCGCGGACGCGATCATCGCCCAGGGCCTGGAGGCGGGCGGCCACCGGGGCCATTTCCTGAACCACGACCTGAGCGCCCAGTCGGGCACCTTCGCGCTACTGCCGCGCATCGTGCATGCGGTGAAGCTGCCGGTGATCGCCACCGGCGGCATCGTTGATTCCCGTGGCGTGGCGGCGGCGCTGGCCCTCGGTGCGGCTGGTGTGCAGGTCGGTACCGCCTACCTGCTGTGTCCCGAAGCCACTACCAGCGCAGTGCACCGCGCCGCCCTCAAGAGTTCGGCCGCCGGCCACACAGCCCTCACCAACCTGTTCACCGGTCGCCCGGCGCGGGGCATCGTCAATCGCGTGATGCGCGAGCTCGGCCCGCTCAGCCCCGCGGCGCCGGAGTTCCCGCTGGCGACCGCCGCCATCGCACCGCTGCGCGCCGCCGCCGAGAGCCGCGGCAGCGGCGACTTCTCGCCGCTGTGGTGCGGTCAGAACGTGCTCGGCTGTAGGGAGGTTGGCGCGGCGGAGGTGACGCGGAGTTTGGTCGAAGGCCTGGGCTGAATCACGGTTCGTCCGGCCAGCGTGCCTTGATGGCCAGGATGGCCGGCAGGTTTTCGACAAAGCGCTGCACTAGAGCCGGGTCGAAGTGCGTGCCCGCGTTCTGGCGCAGGCAGGCGATCGCCTGGTCCACGTCCCAGGCGTGTTTGTAGGGGCGGGCGCTGGTCAGCGCGTCGAAGACGTCGGCGATGGCGACGATGCGGCCTTCGAGCGGGATGGCCTCGCCGGTCAGTCCGTTCGGATAGCCGCTGCCATCCCACTTTTCGTGGTGGCTCAGGGCGATGCTGCGGGCCATGCACAGTAGCCCGGACGGATGTTCGCCGATGATCTCGGCGCCGATCTCGCAGTGGCGGCGCATGATCTTCCACTCGGCCTCGTCCAGCGGACCCTGCTTGAGCAGGACGGCATCCGGGATGCCGATCTTGCCCACATCGTGCATCGGTGCGGCGAGGAAGATGTCGTCGGCGGCCTGCTCGCCCAGGCCGGTGCCGAGCGCCAGGAGGCGGGCGTAATGGCTCATGCGGATGACGTGCAGGCCGGTCTCGTTGTCGCGGAACTCGGCAGCTCGTCCCAGGCGCTGAATGACCTGCAGGCGGGTAGTGGTGAGTTCCTCGACCCGCACGAGCGACAGGTGAGTGCGCACGCGGGCACGTACCACGGGGGCGCTCAAAGGTTTGGTGATGTAGTCCACGGCGCCGGCTTCGAAGCCCTCCGTCTCGTTCGTCGAGTCGTTCAGGGCGGTGACGAAGATCACCGGGATCGTCGCGGTGCCGGGGTTCTGCTTGAGCTGGCGGCAGGTATCGAGCCCGGTCAGGCCCGGCATCATCACGTCGAGGAGGATCAGTGCGGGTTGTTCGGTGTTGGCCAGCTCGAGCGCGCGGAGGCCGTCCTTGGCGAAGAGCAGGCGGTAATCCTGTTGCAGGATATGGCGCAACACCTGCAGGTTGGTGGGCTCATCATCCACCAGGAGCAGCTTGGGACGGTGGTCGCATCCGGACGACGTGGGGGTGAGCAGTTCAGTCATACAGGGCCAGCAATTCCTGCTGGGCGGTCTTGAATTCGAAATCGTTGACGGCACGCGCGATTGCTTCGGCGGCAGGGCGGCGTCCATCGGCGTGCAGTGTGGAGAGAAGTTCCCGCAACATGTTCTCGTCGAGCTCTCCATGTTCGAGCAGAGCGTGCAGTTGGCTGGCCAGCGCAGTGACGTCGGTCTGGCCGGTGTTTGGTGCCGGTGCTTCAGGGTGACCGGGGCCGCGGCGCGAGAGTTCCGTAACCACTGCGTCGATGGCATCCCGCAGGGCGTGGAAGTAGGGAGCGAGGCGTTCGTAATGCGCCGTGCCGGCTTCGCTTTCGATGCGTTCCGCGACGCTGCTGACGACGGACAGGCACAGATTGGCGGCTGCTCCTCGCAGGCGGTGGGCGGCGCGTTCGAGCGAGGTATGGTCCGCGTCCATGGCCAGCCTCGACAGCGCTTCAGGTGCGCTGGCGTGGATGTCGACAAAACGGCGCAACGCCTGCTCCAGCGCATCTGCGTTTCCCCACAGGGCGATCCCGCGCTGCCAGTCGATGGCGTCGCAGCTCAGCGGCGTGTGCGCCGGAGGGAGTCCGGTGACGGCGTGTCCGGTGGTGCGGGCAATTTCGGCCAGCAATCGCGGTATGTCCAGGGGCTTGGAGGCGAAACCATCCATTCCGGCCTCCCGCGCGGCAATCCGGTCCTGGTTGAGTACGCTGGCGGTGAGGGCGATGATCGGCGTGGGGCTGAGGCCGTGTTGCCGTTCGTGGGCACGAATGCAGCGCGTGGCTTCGAGGCCGTCGGTGTGCGGCATCTGGACATCCATCAGCACCACGTCGAAGCGTCCGGCCACGAAGAGCGTCAGTGCTTCCTCACCGTCACTGGCTGTGACCAATTGGTGGCCGGCCCGGCCGAGGGCCAGGGTCAGCAGTTCGAGGTTTTGCGGCACGTCGTCGGCAACGAGGATGCGCAGGGGGGGCAGGGCAGGTAGGGCGGAGTCCGGCACGCTGGCAATCGGGCCGCCTCGTTGGAGGGGAAGCTCGACGATGAAGCGGCTGCCCACCCCGACTGCGCTCTCCACGTCCAGCCGCCCGTGCATCAGCTCGATGAGCTGGCGGGCGATGGTGGTGCCCAATCCGGTGCCGCCGAAGCGACGGCTGGTGGATGCGTCGGCCTGTGCAAAGGGCTCGAAGATGCGGGCGATCCGATCGGCCGGTATGCCGATGCCTGTATCCGCGACGATCAGGCGCACGGCCCCGGCTTCGCCTTCGGCCGACACCTTCACGCAGCCGCGTTCGGTGAACTTGATGGCGTTGCCTAGCAGGTTGGTCAGCACTTGCTGGACCCGTAGCGGATCGCCCCTGAAGTGTTCTCCGAGGAAGGGGGCGTAATCGATGTCCAGCGTGAGCCCCTTGGCTTCCGCACCGAGGCGCAGGGAGGCCCCCACCTGGTATACGACGTCGTGCAGCGAGAAATCCATGTTCTCGATCTCCATCGCGCCACGTTCGAGCTTGGCCGTATCGAGAATGTCGTTGAGCAGACCCAGCAGGGAGCGGGCCGAGCGGCGCACCGTGTCCAGGTGGTGGCGCTGCTGGGTGTCCAGCGGCGTGTCGAGCAACTGCTCGGTAAAGCCGATGATGGCGTTCATCGGCGTGCGGATCTCGTGGCTCATGTTGGCCAGGAACGCTGTCTTGCTGGTGGCGGCCAGTTCGGCGCGGTCGCGGGAGTCGCGCAAGGCCTGTTCCAGTTCCTTGTACTGGCTGATGTCGGTGATGAAGCCGACGAACAGGGTTTCGCCCGGCACCTCGGTCCGCCCGATGGCGAGCCGGATCGGGAACAGGCTGCCGTCCCGGCGCATGGCGGTGACTTCCCGGCCAGTGCCGATGATCCTGGCCACGCCGCTTTCCATGTAGTTGCTGAGATAGCTGTCGTGGCGGGTGCGATGGGGCTCCGGCATCAGCATGTTGATGTTGCGGCCCACCACGTCTTCCGCCTGCCAGCCGAAGAGCCGTTCGGCGGCATTGTTGAAGCTGCGTACCAGTCCATGGCGGTCGATGGTCACGATGCCGTCCACTGCGGTGTCCAGAATGGCCTGCAGCCGTGCCTCCTTCGATTCGACCTTGTGGTACAGCTGCTGATAGCGCAGCAGGCCATTGGCCACCGCCACCAGCAGGGTCAGGCTGAGGGTCGCCAGCGTGACGGCGACCGTCAGGAAGCCCGGGTCGGTATTGACCGGATTGCCGCCGGCCACCGGGACGTTGACGCGTGCCGCGGCGATGCCGATGTAGTGCATGCCGGCTACCGCACAACCCAGCGCGATGCCGCTGATCAGCATGCCGGCCCAGCTGGGCAGGCGATGGCGCAGGCGGCGCAGCCGGAAGCGCAGCCACAGTGCAAAAACCGCCAGCGCGATGGTCGTCACGATGGACAGCGCGAACCACCATGGGTCGTAGCGCAGCTTGCCGGCCATGGTCATTGCCGCCATGCCGATGTAATGCATCATGCCGATGCCCGTACCGACCAGTGTGCCCCCGGCGAGTAGTTGCTGCCGGCTGATGTGGTTGTGGGCCAGCAGATGCAGGGCAACAAGTGCTGCCGCCAGGCCGGACAGCATGGACAGCAGCGTGAGTGGGTGGGAATAGCTCACCTGGGTGCAGAACTCGAAAGCCTGCGTGCCGATGAAGTGCATCGCCCAGATGCCGCCGCCCAGTGTGACGGCACCGGTACCGACGAGGATCAGATGTTGTCTGCGGCTATTGGCGCGTCGGGCCAGGCCCGCTGCGTAGAGGGCACTGATGGAGGCAACCACCGCAATGGCTACGGATAGCGCGACCATCCACGGGCTGAAACTGCTGTACAGCAGCACGCCGGGAGTCGAATCCAGTTTGAAGAAGTCGCTGGGGGAAAACATGCCAGGGTTATGTCTCGTCGGCCCTTGATTACGGCATAAACCGGAAAAACTGAAATCCAGGGCAAGCGTCTTCCTGTTTGCTGCCTGTATCTGATGAACGGGAGGGCGCGTGGATTCGCCCCTCGGAAACAGTTGACCTACACCGCCAGTCGCGAGTGTCCCACGCCACCGCCCTTGTCCACGCGGATCTGGGCGGTGATGCGTTCCTTGAGGCCTTCGACGTGGCTGATGATGCCGATCATCTTGCCGCTGGCGTTGAGGGTGTCGAGGGCGTCCAGCGCGATGTCGAGGGTTTCGCCGTCGAGGGTGCCGAAGCCTTCGTCGAGGAACAGGGAGTCGATGGAGGTCTTGTGGCTGACCAGGTCCGACAGCGCCAGGGCCAGCGCCAGGCTGACCAGGAAGCTCTCGCCGCCGGACAGGGTGCGGGTGTCGCGGGCGGCTTCGCCCTGCCAGCTGTCCACGATGTCCAGCTCCAGCTCGCCGCTGGTCCTGCGGCGCAGCAGGTAGCGGCCGTGCAGGCGGGCCAGGTGGCGGTTGGCCAGATGCAGCAGGTGGTCCAGGGTCAGGCCCTGGGCGAACTTGCGGAACTTGTCGCCCTTGGCGGAGCCGATCAGGCCGTCGAGGCGTAGCCACAGCTCGGTCTCGGCGGCCTGGGCGTCGATCTGCGCGAACAGGGCCTGCTGGCTGCTGCGGCGCTGGGCGTCGCTGTCGAGTAGCGCCCGTTCGGCACCGTGGCGTTCGTCGATGTCCTTCAGGCGGCCTTCCTGCTCCGCCAGCAGGCGTTCCAGTTCGATCAGCGGCAGCGCCGTGCGGGCTTCGGCGAGCAGGCCGGCGTGCTTGTCGCGGGCGGCGCGCAGCAGCGTGTCGGCCTGCTGGCGGGCCTGCTGCAGGCTGTCCTTGTGCAGCAGCAGGCGCTGGCGCTCGTCGGCCGGCAGCAGCGCGGCGAGGAAGGCGTCCCGGTTGGCGAAGGGGCTGGCGGCGAGGGCGGCATGCCAGTTTTCGGTGGCCGTGAGCAGCGCGCTGCGCTGGTCGGCCAGGCTGTGTTCCAGTTGCTGGCGGCGGCCGTGCAGCGCGGCGAGTTCGGCGGCCAGGCCGCTGATCCGTTCGGCGCAGCGGGCCAGCGCGGCGGTGGCATCGTCGCCGGGGGGCGGTAGCTCGACGACGGCCGTGTCGCGCATCTCCTGCAGCTTCTCCCAGCGGGATTCCCACTGGGCGGCGTCGGCCTCGGCAACTTCGCAGCGGGCCTGCTGGCGGCTGAGTTCGGCGGCCAGCTGCTGGCGGCGCTGCTGCACGCTCTGCCACTCCTGCCATTCGGCGTCGCGCTCGCCCAGCCACGGGGCGGGCTCGGTGGGCAGGCTGAAGCCGGCGTCGGCCAGGCTGGCGCCGAGGCGGGCGTCGAGGGTGGCCAGCTCCTGCCGGCGTGCGTCGAGCTGCCTGGCGCTGTCGGCGTGGCGGGTCCGGCTGGTGGCCAGCGCCTGGCGGGCCAGTTCCAGCTGGTTGCCGGCGGCCTGCCAGGCCTGGCTGCGGGTGTGGGTGAGTTGGGTGGCCTGCTGGAGCATGCGCTCGCCCTGCTCGGCGGCCTGCAGGGATTCGGCGAGGCGGTTCAGGGCCTGGGTTGCGGCGCCGCGCGCGGCCAGCAGGCGCTCGGGCTGCTGCCAGTCGTCGGCGGCCAGCGCATCGCCGAGTACGGCGTGGCGCTCGGACCATTCGATGGTCAGGCGGTCCAGTTCGCTGCCGACGCGAACGTGCTCGGCCTGCGCAGCGTCGCGCCGGGCCTGCAGGGCCGCCAGCTCGCCGCGGGCTTTCTGGCCCTGTTCGATCAGTGCCTCCAGCTCGGCCTGGCGGGCTTTCAGCGCCGCCTCGGTGGCGGACACGTCGAGGGCTTGGTAGGCGGCGACGGCCGGGTGTTCGGTGGCGCCGCACAGGGGGCAGGCCTCGCCCGGCTGCAGGTGCTGGCGGTGGGCTTCCAGGCTCTGGATGCGCCGTTCCTGGTCGAGCATCTTCTGCTTGTCGCCGACCTGTTCCTTGAGCACGGCGTGCTTCTCCCGCAGCGCGACGAGGGCCTTGTCGCGGGCCTCGATGACGGCTTGCTCACGCTGTAGCTGGCCGGTCAGCTCGGCATGGCGGGCGGATTGTTCGCGGCGCCGGCCGGCCAGTTCGTCGAGCTGCTGCCACAGGGCGACGGCGCCCTGGGCGTGCTGCCAGCGCTGGCGCAGCGCATCCAGGCTGGCGCCGTTCAGGCGCTGGAGCTGGGCCGCCTGCGCGGCGTTGAGTTCCGCTTCGGCCTGCGACCGGGCCTGTTCGGCGCTAGCCAGGGCCTGGCTCTGTTGGGCGAGCCGGGTGTCGTGGCTGAGGATTTCGGCGGCCAGTGCGTCGACGCCGCGTTGGCCGTCGATGAGGCCTTGCCGCAGCGACTGGCGTTGCTCGAACTGCTGGCGCCAGGCGCCGAGCTGTTCGCCCAGTTGGGCGCGGCGTGCGTGGCTGGCGCAGAAGGCGTCGAGGCGTAGCTGTTCGTCCTGCAGCTGTTGCCAGTGCCGGCGCGTGGCGGCGGCGACGTGGCGGGCCAGCTGGTCGGCGGCGGCGTGCTGGCGGTCCTGCTCGCCTTCCAGCGTGAGGCGTTCGGTGGCGAGCTGTTGCAGTTGCGCTTCGCCGTGGCGGACGGCGGCTTCGGCCAGCTGCCACTGTTCGTGCACCGGCTTGATGGCCTCGGCGGGTTCGCCGGCGGCCAAGCGGCCGAGCAGCGGGGCGGCGTCGGCGATGGCCTGGTCGGCAGCCTGCAGGCGGGTGGCGGCGACGCCGGCGTCCCGTTCGGCGTCGTCCACGCCGCTCTGCCACTGGCGCAGGGCCAGCGTGGCGTCCCGCTCGCGGCGGGCCTCGGCCTGGGCGCCGGCGAGGGCGGCGAGGGCCTGCTCCTTCTCCGCGCGGGCTTCCGCGCTCAGTAGCTCGACGCCTTCGGCCCGGGCCTTCAGGTGGTCGAGCTGCTGGCGGGCTTCCTGGGTCTGGCGGTAGACGCGCTCGGAGATCAGGCCGTAGATGTCGCTGCCGGTCAGCTCTTCGAGCAGTTCGGCGCGTTCGTTGGCGCTGGCGTTGAGGAAGGCCGCGAAGCCGCCCTGGGCGAGCAGCATCGACTTGGTGAAGCGGGCGAAGTCGAGCCCGGTGATGGCCTCGATGCGCTTCAGCTTGTCGTTGATCTGGCTGCTGAGGATCTTGCCTTCGCCGCTGGCGGCATCCACCTCGGCCAACTCCACCTTGGGCGCCTGCAGCGCGCCATCGGGCTTGTTGCGGGCCCGGCGCTGGCTCCAGAAGGCCCGGTAGACGGTGCCCTTCACGTCGAATTCCACTTCCGCCAGGCAGTCGGCGGTGTGGCGGGTCATGATGTCGTTGGCCGACGCGGAGATGCTCTTCAGGCGCGGCGTCTCGTGGTAGAGGGCTAGGCAGATGGCGTCGAGCAGCGTGGACTTGCCGGCGCCGGTGGGGCCGGTGATCGCGAACAGGCCGTTGTCGGAGAAGGGCGGCCGCGTGAAGTCGATGCTCCACTCGTCCTTGAGGGAGTTCAGGTTCTTGAGGCGCAGACGCAGGATCTTCATGCCGCGTTCTCCTCGAGGCCGGCGAGCACACTGCGGAAGCGCTCGATGAGGGCGCCGCGCAGTTCGTCGGTCAGCTCTTCCAGGGCCAGGCGGCGCGCGAAGACGTCGTTCGGGGTCAGCTCGTCCAGCGTCTCGCGGGCCTCGGAGACCAGGCTGGCGGCGGCGTTGCCGCGGGCGCGGCGGATGCGCAGCACTTCCACCGGCAGGCCGTCGGTCATGCTTTCGATACGCGCCGGCAGGTCGGCCAGGTAGTCGTCGGTGCGCACCACCACTTCCAGCCAGACCGGGTTTTCAGGATTGCCGTCGAGCGCGGCGGCGGCGATGGTGGGTTTCAGTTCGTCGAGGCTGCCGGTCAGGCTGGCCAGGGCCTGGAAGCGCGGCACCGGCAGTGGCGTGACCGCCTGCAGGCCGGCGGCGTCCAGGTCCACCAGCAGCATTTCCTTGTGCTGACTGGCCTCGTCGAAGGACAGCGGGATCGGCGAGCCGCTGTAGCGGATGTGTTCCAGCCCGCCGACCCGCTGCGGGCGGTGGATGTGCCCGAGGGCGATGTAGTCGGCCGGCGGGAAAGCGCTGGTCGGAAAGGCCTCCAGCGCGCCGACATAGATCTCGCGCACCGATTCGCTGGCGCTGGCGCCGACGGTGGTCAGGTGGCCGGTGGCGATCAGCGGCAGGCTGCGGCCCAGCTCGGCGGCGACGGCGTCACGGCGGGCCTCGGCGGCGGCGAAGACGGCGTGGTAGTGGGCCTGGATGGCCGTCTGCAGCGACGCCTGCTTGTCCTCCGCGCTGGCGCCGGCCTGGCTGTGGATCACGTCGCGCGGGCGGATGAAGGGGATCGCGCAGACCACGCAGCCCGGCGTGCCATCCCGTTGCGGCAGCACGCGCACCTGCTCGTCCGCCGTGTCGGCGGCCGGCACCACCGTGGCGCCGAGGCGGGCCAGCAGGTCGCGGCTCTCGCCGAGGGTCGCCACCGAATCGTGGTTGCCGCCGAGCAGCAGCAACGCTACGCCGGCCTCGTGCAGGCCCACCACCAGCTGCGCATACAGCTCCCGCGCGTAGCTCGGCGGCGTGCCGGTGTCGAAGATGTCGCCGGCGATCAGTAGCGCATCCACTTTTTGTTCCTCCACCTGTTTGAGCAGCCAGGCGATCAGTGCCTGGTGCTCGGCCTGGCGGGTCTTGCCGATGAAATGCTGGCCGAGGTGCCAGTCGGACGTATGGAGGAGGCGCATGGAAGCGGGGCGGAAGGCGACAGGGGCGCTAATTTACTCCACTGCGACCCCCGCCGAGGGCCTCGCGACTATCCCGGAGGGCCTCTCGACCCCCGCCGGGGTACTCCGTCCTGTATCGGAAGCCCTCGATCGGGCCGCGGGAATAGGGCGGGACTGTCTCCGTGCTGCTCGGGCCTGTATCCCGGACAGGCGGCCCCTATCCGGGAGCTCCTCGCGAGCAGCGCCGGGCTCCTCGCGAGAGGCTCCGGGATAGGGTGGGTGTGTCGGCGGGACAGGGGCGACTGTCCCGGAGGTACTCGCGAGGGATGCGCGGACAGGGCAGGACACTCGCCGGGCTCCTCGCGACGAGCTCGCGGAGGGTCGGGACGGTTTCGGGGCCCGCCGGACCGGCTTCGGGGGTTGTGGTTGGGCGCTGCCCTGCCCAGGTTCAGTTATTCCACATTGTCATTGCTGCTGGGGCCAGTCGCGAAACCGGGCGGATAGGTGACGGACGCGGTTTCATGCGAGGTGTCGGGGGCTCTTTCAGTTGCGGCCTGCGTGCGGGCCCTTTCCTCGTGGGTGCAGGGCGAATCCTTGTGGGCAACGTGGCTGGCCTTGCCCTTGTGCTCCGTGGCCTCGGCCGATGAATGGGCGACGGCCGTCGGCTCGTGCTTGACCGCGTGCCCTTCGGCAAATGCGATGGCGGGCAAAATGTACAGCGTCGCCAGCGCGAGTCTGGTTTTGATCTTCATGGACATGCTCCCATCTCAAAGTGGATGGCAGGTTGATGGACGGTCTTGCTCATACTCCTTTCGGGTGGAGGGTCTTCTTGTTATAGACCAGTGGGGAATGGGACTGCAGTGTGCCGGGCGTCCAGGCCGCTCTGATAGACTCGCGCATTTCTCAATCCCAAAGATGCGCAGCAAAGTGACTCCGCCGGACCTGGAACGGCAGCTGGCTTTCCTCAGGGAAATCGATCGGCTCAAGAGCGTCGTCCGCCTGTCACCGCTCATTGATCGATCGCGCCGTGAAAACAGCGCCGAACATTCGTGGCATCTCGCCATGTATGCGCTGGTGCTTGCCGAGCATGCCGCCGGGGCAATCGACGTGTTGCGCGTGGTGAAGATGCTGCTGATCCACGACATCGTCGAGATTGACGCCGGTGACGTGCCTTTCCACGTGCCGGCGACGCATGCCGGGCAGGACGAGCGCGAGCGGCTCGCCGCCGAGCGTCTGTTCGGCCTGTTGCCCGATGTACAGGCAAGTGAATTCCGCGAGCTGTGGTTCGAGTTCGAAGCCGCCCAAAGCGACGACGCGAAATTCGCCAAAGCGCTCGACCGCTTTCAGCCGATGCTGCACAACGCCGCGACGGACGGCGGGACGTGGGTGGAGTGCGAGGTGACGCTGGAACAGATCGAGTCGCGCTGCCGGCCGCCGATCGAACGCGGCGCCCCTGCGCTGTGGGAGGCTGCTGCCGGAATGGCCGAGGATCACTATCGCAGCAAGGGCTTGGCGCAGGACTGATCCGAGCGCCCTTGCCGTAGCGGGACAGTCCGCGGCTGGCCGTATCCCGTGGCCCTGGCTTGTACCGCGCCCTCCATCCGGCGGACACTCTCGCCTATGAGGCCCCCGTTCCGCTCCTTTGCCGCCCTGTTGCTGGCAGCCTTGTTCGCGCTGTCTGCGTGGGCCGCCGAGCCACCGCGGCAGGTGCGGATCGGCGTGCTGGCCTGGCAAGGGGCGGAGGAAGCGCAGGTGCGCTGGTCGGCGCTGATGGACCAATTGGAGGACAAGCTGCCCGGGCGTGATCTGGTGCTGCGCCATTTCGACCTGGACGGCATGGCGGCGGCGCTGCAGGCCAGGGAGCTGGATTTCGTCGTCACCAACCCGGGCCATTACGTCTTTCTGGAGGCGGAGAGCGGGGTCAGCCGGATCGCCACGCTGATCGCCGATGCGTCCACCGATCCGGCCCACGTGGTGGGCTCTGCGGTGGTGGTGCTGGACGAGCGCCGGGACATCCGGGCGCTGGCCGACCTGAAAGGGCGAACCCTGGCGGCGGTGTCGCAGGATGCCTTCGGCGGCTATCAGGTGGCCTGGGCCGAGCTGCGCCGCATCGGGCTGAACCCGGAGCAGGGGCAGCCGCGCCCGGTGTTTACCGATTTCCCGATGTCACGGGTGGTGGAGGCGGTGCTCAATGGCGATGCCGATGCGGGGGTGTTGCGCGCCTGCCTGCTGGAGCGCCTGGAGCAGGACGGCACCCTGCGGCCCGGGCAGCTGCGGGTGTTGTCGCCGCGGGCCGACGTGCGGCGCTGCCGGGTGTCGGCGCCGCTCTATCCGGGCTGGGCCTTCGCTGCCGCGCCGGGCACGCCGCCGGCCCTGTCGCGGGACGTGCTGGTGGCGCTGCTGTCCCTGTCGCCGGACGCAGCCGGCCAGTCCTGGAGCGTGCCGGCGGACTACCATCCGGTGCATGAGCTGTTGCAGGACTTGCAGATCGGCCCCTATGCCTTCCTGCGCGAAACCGCCTGGCCGTCCCTGTGGGAGCGTTACTGGCCGTGGGTGAGCGGCCTGGTGCTGATGTTGCTGGCGTGGGGCGCCTACACGCTGCATGTGGAGCATCTGGTGCAGCGGCGCACGCGGGAGCTGACCGCCGCGATGGACGAGCGGCAACGTCTGGAGGCACAGCTCCGCGAGGGCCAGCAGCAGATGGACCACCTGTCGCGCCTGTCCATCCTCGGTGAGCTGTCCGGCACCCTGGCCCACGAACTCAACCAGCCGCTGGCGGCCATCGGCAACTACGCGCGCAGCCTGCTGCGCCGCCAGGACAGCGGCACGCTGGCACCGGCCGCGCTGCGCCAGGCGGCGGAGGAGATTGCCAGTGAGTCGGAACGGGCGGCCGGCATCCTCGGTGGCATCCGCGCTTTTGCGCGCAAGCGCGACCGGGTGCGGGAAGCCCACGATCCGGCCAGCCTGGTCCGCGAGGCCAGCCGGCTCTTTGCCGGCATGCTGCCCGGCGTGCCGGCGGTGGCGCTCCGCCAGGATGCCGAGGCGGCCGGGTTGAAGGTGTGGGTGGACCCGCTGCAAGTGCAGCAGGTGCTGCTCAATCTCTTCAAGAATGCCTGGGATGCCCAGCAGGCTGCTGGCTGCGACGCACCCATCGAGGTAAGCCTGGGGCGGGACGGCGGGCGCTGTGCCGTTGAGGTGCGCGACCATGGCGCCGGCCTGCCGTCCGACGAGCGCGAGCGCCTGTTCGAAGCCTTCTTCACGACCAAGCCCGACGGTCTGGG
Organism: Zoogloea sp. GDB6; assembly: GCF_056724105.1. Classification (NCBI taxonomy): domain Bacteria; kingdom Pseudomonadati; phylum Pseudomonadota; class Betaproteobacteria; order Rhodocyclales; family Zoogloeaceae; genus Zoogloea; species Zoogloea sp. GDB6. The sequence continues at coordinate 5,559,547 of NZ_CM161497.1, forward strand.
CCTGGGTCTGTCGATCTGCAAGACCATCGTCGAGGCCCACGGTGGCGACATCACCGTCGCCGTCGCCGAATCCGGTCCCGGCCTGGTTTTCCGTTTCACGCTGCCGCTGGCCGACGAACCGGCGGCCGACTCCCGAGACCCTTCATGACAAGCTCCCCCGACATGCCCGTGATCCACGTGGTGGACGACGAAGCCCCGTTCCGCCGCTCGCTGTTGTTCCTGCTCGAATCGGTGGGCTGGCAGGCGGTGGGGCATGAGTCCGCCGAGGCCTTCCTCGCCGCGGCGCCGGCCTTTCCGTCCGGTGGCGGCTGCATCGTGCTGGACATCCGCATGCCACGTGTCAGCGGCCTGGAACTGCAGCGCCGTCTGCAGGCGGCAGGCTCGTCCTTCCCGGTGATCTTCATGACCGGCCACGGCGACGTGGAGCTGGCGGTGCAGGCCATGAAGGACGGCGCCCTCGACTTCCTGCAGAAGCCCTTCAAGGACCAGCTCTTTCTCGACGCGGTGGAGCGGGCCGTGCAGGTGAGCCTGGAACGCCACGCCAGCCAGCGTCGCCAGGGCGAGGCGCAGGACATCCTGGCCCGCCTGTCGGCGCGGGAGCGTGAAGTGGCCCGTCTGCTCGCCCTCGGCCTGGCCAACAAGGAAGTGGCGCGCCTGCTCGGCATCAGCGACAACACCGTGCATGTGCACCGCCAGCACGTGATGGAAAAGACCGCCACCGGCAGCGCCGCCGACCTCGCCCGGCTGATCCTACGCGCCGATCCCCAAGGTCTCGACTAGACGGTTTCGGTTATTGCGTTAACCCGATGTCCGGATAGTGGCATCCGGGGCCTCTCCCTAGACTTGTACCCAAAACAAGCAGTAGGGAGAACGTCATGTTGAGCAGTGCCATGGGCCGGCAGATCCGCCGGTCGTCCAGCGGCCTCGTCCTGATGGGCGCAGCCATTTTTGTGTTGACCAGCGGGCTTGCCCAGGCTGCCACCGTGGATACCCAGACCATCGAGCGCGGCCGCTACCTGGCCCAGGCCGGCGATTGCGTGGCCTGCCACACGGCTGACAAGGGCGCGCCGATGGCTGGCGGCCGGGCGCTGGAAACACCCTTCGGCAAGCTCTACTCCACCAACATCACGCCGGACCGGGACACTGGCATCGGCAGATACAGCTTCGAGCATTTCGACCGGGCCATGCGCAAGGGTATCGCGGCGGACGGTCACAACCTCTACCCGGCTATGCCTTACCCGTCCTACGCCAAGATCACGGTGGACGACATGCACGCCCTCTACGCCTACCTGATGCAGGGCCTGGCGTCGGTCAAGCAGGCCAACAAGCCCTCCGACATGAGCTGGCCCTTCAACATGCGCTGGGGCTTGTCCCTGTGGAACTGGGCCTTCCTCGACAGCACGCCCTTCAAGGCCGATCCGCAGAAGGATGCGGTGTGGAACCGTGGCGCCTACCTGGTCCAGGGCCTCGGCCATTGCGGCGCGTGCCACACGCCGCGGGGCATTGCCTTCCAGGAAAAGACGATGGGCGACGCGGGCGCGAAGGGACGCCACTTCCTCGCCGGGGAGACCGTGGAGCACTGGCGGGCCCTCAGCCTGCGCGGGCTGTGGACGGTGGACGACACCGCGCTGTTCCTGAAGACCGGGCAGAACCGCTTCGCCGCGGCGTCCGGCAACATGGCCGACGTCATCCTGCACAGCACGCAGCACCTGAAGGACGAGGACCTGCGGGCCATCGCCACCTATCTGAAGGCCTTGCCACCGGGCGAGGGCGAGATGCCGGCGCCCGCCACGCCGCGCAAGGTGGTGGCCGGCGCCGCGCCGGACAAGCTGTACAGCAGCCGCGGTGGCCTGGGCTATGTGCAGTTCTGCGTCGATTGCCACCGCCAGGACGGCAGCGGCGTGCCCAAGGTCTTCCCGCCGCTGGCCGGCAATCCGGCGATCGCCGCCAAGGACCCGGCCAGCCTGATGCACATCGTGCTGACCGGGGGTCATACGGTGCCGACCGCGGCCCATCCGCGGGCCTTTGCGATGCCCGGCTTCGCGCGCCTGAAGGATGCCGAGCTGGCCGAGATCCTGACCTTCGTGCGCGACAGCTGGGGTAACGGCGGTGCGCCAGTGAGCGCAGCGCAGGTGAACAAGATGCGCGCCGCGCTGGAGCCGAAGACCGACATGAGCGCCTTCGAGACGCCGCGCCTGGCCGACATGCTGGGCGGTGCCAATGCCCAGCAGCTGGTGCGCGGTATGCGCCTGCACCTGGAAACCCGTGACCTGCTGCCGCAGCACGTCGGCAACGCGCTCAATTGCACGAGCTGCCACCTCAACGCCGGTACGGTGGCCGACGGTTCGCCCTTCGTCGGCGTGTCCGCCTTCTTCCCGAGCTATGCGCCGCGGGCAGGGAAGGTGATCACGCTGGAGGATCGCATCAACGGCTGCTTCAAGCGCTCCATGAACGGCAAGCCGTTGCCGCCGGACTCCGCTGACATGAAGGCGATGGTCGCTTACTTCGACTGGATGAAGCGCGAGACCAAGCCCGGCGACAAGGTGCCGGGGCGCGGCGTCGGCAAGATCGACCCGAAGATCCAGCCCAATCCGGAAAACGGCAAGAAGGTCTATGCCGAGCAATGCGCGGTCTGCCACGGCCAGGACGGCGAGGGCCTCAAGCAAGCGGACGGCCGCTACGTCTATCCGCCGCTGTGGGGTGACGCGTCCTTCAACATCGGCGCCGGCATGGCCCGCACCTACACCGCCGCGGCCTTCGTCAAACGCAACATGCCGATCGGCTTCCACGGCAAGTTCCCCCTCGGCCAGGGCGGCCTGTCCGACCAGGACGCGGTGGACGTGGCCGAGTACTTCAGTCACCAGCCCCGCCCCGACTTCCCCGACAAGGTGAAGGACTGGCCGAAGGACAAGAAGCCGGCCGACGCCCGCTACTGAACCCGCCCCTTCAGGGGTAAGCAGGCCGCTCCCGCGCGGGGCGGCCTTTTTTTCCGCCCTTTCGGGCGGCACGACAACGAGAGATCACCCGAATCCAGGAGTCATCCCATGTCTTTATCCCCCACGAGATCCCTTGCCTTCTGCCTGTCCGCATCCCTGCTGGCCCTGCCGCTGCAGGCCGGGGCGGCCGATGGCGAGGCCATCATCCAGCAGGGCGGCGCCAATCCGGCGGCCATGCCCTGCATGAGCTGCCATGGTGCCGACGGCAAGGGCATGGCCGCCGGCGGCTTTCCGCGCCTGGCTGGCCTGCCCGAAGCCTACATCGCCAAGCAGCTGGCCGACTTCAAGGCCGGTCGCCGCGAGAATCCGCTGATGCAACCCATCGCCCAGGCCCTCGGCGATGCCGAGGTGGCCGCGCTGGCCAAGGCCTATGCGGCCAAGCCCAAGGTCAACGTCAAGCCTGGGCCGGTGGAGCGGCCCAAGGAGGGCAGCGGCGCGTGGCTGGCCCTGCGCGGCGCCTGGGACCGCCACATTCCGGAGTGCACCTTGTGCCACGGCCCGTCCGGCGTCGGTGTTGGTGACGTCTTCCCACCGCTGGCCGGCCAGTCGGCGGAATACATCGAGGCCCAGCTGCGCGCCTGGCGCGGTACCCCGGCCCAACCCGCCGGCAAGAAGACCAAGGCGGTGGCGGCTGTCGCCCCCACCCGCAGCAACGATCCCAACGGCCTGATGCGCCATATCGCCGCGGACCTCAGTGAGGCCGAGATCAAGGCCGTCGCGGCCTACTTCGCCGGTCTGGGCGAATCCACGGAGCCCTTCGATGAGAGCCAGCACCGGCTGCGCTGAGCCGTCGTCGCTGCCCGTGCCCCGCCCCGTGACCGATCAAGGAACCGCCCCCATGAAGATGACCCTCCGCTGCCTGAGCGTCGTGCTCCTGCCCCTGTTGACCACCTCTGCGCTGGCGGCCGATGCCGCCCGCAATCCCCGCCTGGACGACCAGACGCAGCTTCCCAAGGCGCCCGCCCGTCCGGCAGGCCAGACCTATTTCCAGCCGCCGGCCGAGGCTGATATTCCGCACAACGCCTTCGGTGAGCTGGTCCGTCGTGGCCAGGATCTGTTCATGAACACCAAGGCCCTCGCGCCCCAGTACGTGGGCAACGAGATGAACTGCGTCAATTGCCACATCGACCGGGGCCGCAAGCCCAACTCGGGGCCGATGTGGGCGGCGTACCCGATGTATCCGGCCTACCGCAAGAAGAACAACAAGGTGAATACCTTCGTTGAGCGCATGCAGGGCTGCTTTCAGTTCAGCATGAACGGCAAGCCGCCGGCGGCGGACAGCGAGGTGATGGCTGCACTGACTGCCTACGCCTACTGGATGTCCACCGGCGTCCATCTCGGCAAGGCGCAACCGGGCCGCGGTTTCGACGAGCCGTCACCGCCGAAGGGCGGTTACGACATCGCCCGCGGCAAGGTGGTGTATGACAAGCAGTGTGCGCTGTGCCACGGCGACGATGGCGCAGGCAAGAAGGTCGGTGCTACCTCGGTCTTCCCGCCCCTGTGGGGCAAGGATTCCTACAACTGGGGGGCGGGCATGCACCGCATCAACACCGCCGCCGGCTTCATCCAGCACAACATGCCGCTGGGTCGCGGCCGGACCTTGAGCGACCAGGAAGCCTGGGACGTGGCCGCGTACATCAATTCCCACGAACGCCCGCAGGACCCGCGCCTGGTGAATGGCGATATCGACGAGACCCGCAAGCGCTACCACGCCGATGACGGGGTGAACCTCTACGGGGTGGTCGTGGACGGGCGCAAGCTGGGGCAGGGCGTGCAGTGAGCCATCGGCGCCGCGCTGGCAGCGTCAGTCCAGCGTGACGGTCAGGCCGGGATCAAACAGCGGGTTCTCGGCGCTGCCGTCGCGCACGTAGCCGCGCGGGTTGGCCAGCACGCGGGTGGTGCCGACGCGGTAGTCGAAGCTGTCGTGGGTGTGGCCGTGGATCCACAGGGCGGCACCGCTGTCGGCGACCAGGTTTTCCAGGTCGGACACGAAGCAGGCGTTGAGCGGCGAGCCGGCGAAGCGTGGGGCGATGCTGCGCGGTGATGGCGCGAAGTGAGTGACTACCACCGTGTGGCCGGCGAAAGGTTCGGCGAGGCGGCTGGCCAGCCAGTCCGCGTGGCGTGTGAACAGCGCGGCACAGTGCTGTGGGGTCAGGCTGTCCGGCCGTTCCTCGGCGATGGCGATGCGGCTGAAGTCGCGGCTGAAGCGGACGGCTTCCTGCATGGCCCGCTCGCGGGCGGCGCCGTCGCCGACGACGCGGAAATCGCTCCACAGCGTGGCGCCGAGGATACGCAGGTCGCCGATGCGCTTTTCACTGCAGTCGAGCACCGTCACTTGGCTGTCGCGGCTGAGATCCTGCAGCAGCTGGTTGGTGGCCGGGATGCTCGAGCCGTAGTACTCGTGGTTGCCGGCCACGTAGATTGTCGGGCGCTTCAGCGCCATCGCCCACTGCAGCGCTGCCTGCGGGCGCTGGATGTCGCCGGCGAGGATCAGCAGGTCTGCGCCGGTGTCGGGCAGTTCACAGGGCGCCAGCCCCAGGTGCAGGTCGGAGACGATCTGGAGTTTCATGGGTAGTGGTTGGGAGGTGCAGACGGGGCAATTGTGCGTCGGCTGTCGATGACAGAGCATAGCCGCCGGCGCCGTGTGGATGAAGATTCAAGAATGCTGTCGGCGGGTGTGACGCCGCGTGCCCGTCGGGCTGTTGGCGGAAACCCCGGTTGTCGGCCCGCGGTGGGCGGGCAACAATCGGCTATTGCCCTATTCCGTCTGTCCCATGCTCGCTATTGCCGCCCTCGCCATCAAGAAGACCGTGACCCTGTTTGCGCTGGTGGGGCCGGTATCGATGATTCCGATTTTCCTGTCAGCCACCGAGGGTTTGGATCCAGCCGCCCGGCTGCGCTTCGCGCGGACGATCGGCGTGAGTGTGACGGTGGCGCTGCTGGTGGCGGCTTTCCTGGGCCTGCCGCTGCTGAGCTTTCTCGGCGTGTCCCTGGGGGCGATGCAGGTCGGCGGCGGCATCATCGTGCTGCTTTTGGCGATTGCGATGGTGCTCGGCAAGGAGACGAGCTTCAAGGGGTCACCAGCCAACGGCGGCCCGCCGGAGCACCGCGAGGCGTCCATCGTGCCGCTGGCGGTGCCCTTGCTGGCCGGTCCGGCGGCCTTCAGCTACGTGATGGGCAACAGCGTGTGGGACAGCCGGCTGGACCTGATCCACGTGGTGCTGCCGATCATCCTGGTCGGGCTGTCGTGCTGGTTCAGTTTCCGTATCGCCTGCCGCGCCGGGCGCGAGATCCGCCAGGCTACGCTGAACGTGGTGGAGCGGGTCAGTGGCTTCATCCTGTCGGCGATGGCCATCGAGATGATGGCGACCGGACTGCGCCAGCTGTTTCCGCTCCTCGGAGGGACGTAGCGGGCGCGTCAAGGGCGGTTTCAGTCCTCGGCGAAGCGGATCTGGTTGCGGCCGGCGGCCTTGGCTGCGTACATCGCGGCGTCGGCGCGCCTGAGCATGGCTTCACCGTCCATTTCACAGGGCGGGAAGAGGGTGACGCCGACGCTGGCCGAGCAGTGGTGTTCCACCTGCTCGGTGGGGGCGTCGCCTTTGTCCATTGCCAGCACGTAGGGTTGTGCCAGCGCATCGCGGATGCGTTCGGCGACGTCGCGGGCATGTTGCAAGGTGGCGTCCCGCTGACTGTCCGGCTGGCCGTCGTCGATCTGTGCCAGCAGCACCGCGAATTCGTCGCCGCCGAGGCGTGCCACCGTGTCCTCTTCGCGCAGGCAGGCGGACAGGCGGCTGGCGACTTCCTGCAACAACAGGTCGCCAGCCCGGTGGCCATGGCGGTCGTTGAGGGGTTTGAAGTTGTCCAGGTCGAGATAGATGATCGCTCCGTGGCGTCCGCTGCGCTGGCTGCGGGCCAGGCTCTGGGCCAGGCGGTCGAAGAACAGGCGGCGGTTGGGCAGGCCGGTGAGCGCGTCGTAATAGGCCAGCTGGTGGATCTGCTCCTCGTAGCGCTTGCGCTCCGTGAGGTCGCGTATCGTCGCCAGCAGGGCCGGCCGTCCGTCCAGTTCCAGCGCGCTGAGGGTGACTTCGACCGGTATCCTGGCCTGGTTGTCATGGCGCTGCACGGTCCACTCCAGCTGGTGATGGCCGTTGCGGCGGGCGGCCTCCATGTGGCGGGCGGCCAGTTTGGAAGATACGCCGCCACAAGGCTGAAACCGCGGAGCCAGCATGCTGGCGGTCAAGCTGCGGAAGGCTTCACGGCTGGAGACACCGAGCAGGTCCAGGGTGCTCTGGTTGCAGTCGATCAGGTGTGCCTCGTCGAAGACCACCAATGCCTCATGGCTGGCCTCGAAGAGCACCCGGAAGCGCGCTTCCGAACGCTTCAGTTCTTCTTCGGCCGCCTTGAGTTCGGTGATGTCGGTCGCGAAACCGAGCAGCGCGTCGCCATGGCCGTGGAGCAGGAGCTTCTTGACCCACCAGTGGCGCAGCTGGCCCTGTCCGTCGGTGATTTGCTCTTCAACGGCGATGGGCACGCCGGTGGCGAAGACCTTGTCGTCGATCTCGCGGATGCGGCGGGCGTCCTCGGCCGGCATCAGTGCGTTGTCGTCCTGCCCGACGACGGCTTCGGCAGCGCGCAGGAATAGATCGGCAAAGGCCCGGTTCACGTAGCGATAGCGTCGGTCTGGTCCTTTCATGAAGACAAAGCCGTCCACGTTGTCGAGGACCATCATGAGTAGTTGCTGGTTTTCCCTTAGCTGTTGCTCGGTACGGGCGTGCTCGGTGATGTCGATCAGCACGCCGGACAGGCCGGAGATGTGGCCGTCGGCGTCGAAGACCGGCGCCTTGACGGCCAGGTAGCAGCGTTGTTCGTGATTGTCCTTGCTCAGGCGCAGCTCCCTGCGGGAGATGCGACAGCCGGTTTCGAGAACCTGCCGGTCGTCGCTCTGCAGCCGCCCGGCGGTGTCCGCATCGAAGAAGTCGGCCGAGCTCCGCCCGATGATGGCCTCCAGCGATGTGCCCAGCGTTTCGCAGAAGCGCTGGTTGGCGTAGGTGTAGATCCCGTGCCGGTCCTTCGTGAAGATCAGTGCGCCCAGCCCGTCGAGCACACCGCGCAACGCGTGCAACTGGCTGCCGAGGGGGCGCTTGGCCTCGTCGCAATCCTGCATGTCTGAGCGGCCTCCGGATTGCCGCCTCTCATTTGTGCGGCATTTTCGGTGTTTTTGATATTTTCAAATCATTCTAGTTCAAGGAACGGGGAAGGGTGACAAGGGGGGTGTCGGGTGCTATTACTATGTCATCACCTCCGATTCGGGGACGAGCCATGCGCACCTTCCAGACATCGACTGAAATCAGGGCCCCGGCAGAGCATGTCTGGGAGATTCAGACCGACGTGGCACGCTGGCCGGAATGGACGGGCTCGGTGTCCAGCGTGGAAGCGCTGACACCCCTGCCGCTGGCGGTCGGATCGAGCGTGCGCCTGTCCCAGCCGGGTTTTCCGGCGGCGATATGGACGGTCACCGCGCTGGAGCCCGGCGTGCATTTCGTGTGGGAGTCCCGTAGTCCGGGCATGAAGGCCGTTGCGCAGCACATGGTGACGCCTACCGCATCCGGCTGCGTCGTCAACCTGTGCGTGGTGTACGAGGGCCTGCTGGGCGGCGTGATCGGTTTCCTGATGCGCCACGTGACCAAGCGTTTCCTCGCCATGGAGGCGAGCGGCTTGAAGTGGCAGGCGGAAAACCTGCCGGAAGAGGAACTGGCCTTCAACGCCAGCTGAGGCTGACGTGGGTCGGAAATGGCACGTGTAGCTGCCTAATTTTTAGGCAGCGAATGAAAGGCCTGCCGTTTCAGGGGCTTGAGGGGCGCCCCCACATCTTATCCACAGGCTTGATCACGCCGGGCGGGGATAATCCACCGCGGCGGTGGATTCAGCCGGCGGCGACGGCCTTGATGGTTTCGCGCTTCCACTCGCAGCTGCGGCTCACCGACACGCGACGCGCCTTGGGCACCGCCAGTGGCTTGGCGATGCGGATCTCGGCGCGGCGCACCGGGAAGCGTGCGCCGATGGCGTCGAGCATGGCCTGGCTGAGGTTTTCCAGCAGGTTGAAGTGGCGGCTGGCGAGGAGTTCTTCCAGGCATTCGACGACCCGGTCGTAGTCCACCGTGTGGCGGATGTCGTCGCTGCGGGCGGCCAGTGTGCCGTCGATGGCCAGCGTCAGGTCGATCTCGAGCGGCTGGCGGGCGGCGAGTTCGTGGGCATAGATGCCGATGGAGGCCTCGAGGGCGAGGCCTTCGAGGCGGATCAGGCAATCATCGGTGGACATGGGCAAGCTCCGGCAGCGGTGGTTGGGTGCAGCGCCGGAAACGCATCCGGCGCGTCGAGGGCGGCATTGTCAGCCATTCTTGAGGATTGGTGCTTCCCATTCCTGAAAATCGTCGGCCTGGCGCATGCGCAGGGCGCGTTCGGCAGAGCGCAGGGTGTTCTCGATGAGCATGGTGACGGTCATGGGGCCGACGCCGCCGGGCACCGGGGTGATCCAGCTGGCCTTTTCTTTCACGCCGTCGAAATCCACGTCGCCGACGATCTTGCCGGCGTTGGGCCCATCCGTCAGGCGGTTGATGCCCACGTCGATGACGATGGCGCCTTCCTTGACCATCTGCGGCACGATCAGGCCCGGCTTGCCGGCGGCGACGATGAGGATGTCGGCGAGGATGGTGTGCTGGGCGAGGTCGCGGGTCTTCGCGTGGCAGATCGTCACGGTGGCCTCGCGCTGCAGCAGCATCAGGGCCATCGGCTTGCCGACGATGTTGCTGGCGCCGACGACGACCACGTTCTTGCCGGCTACGTCGGTGCCGGTGGCGTCGAGCAAGAGCTGCACGCCGTAGGGCGTGCAGGGCGGGAAAATGGTGTTGCCGACGACGAGTCCGCCGACGTTGTAGAGGTGGAAGCCGTCCACGTCCTTATGCACAGAAATGGCTTCGAGCACGCTGCGCGGCTCGATGTGCGGGGGCAGCGGCAGCTGGATCAGGATGCCATGCACGGCCGGGTCGGCGTTGAGGCGGGCGATGGTGGCGAGCACCTCGGCCTGGGGCGTATCGGCGGGCAGGGCGATGTGGAAGGAGCGCACGCCGCACTCCTCGCAGGCCTTGATCTTGTTGCCGACATAGACGCGGGAGGCGGGGTTGTCGCCGACGAGGATGACGGCCAGGCCAGGCTGCACGCCCTGGTCGGCGAGGTGATCGACACGCTCGCGGAAGCCCTCGCGCAGCTGCTTCGAGAGGGCCTTGCCGTCGATGATCTGGGCGGTCACGGATTCAGTCTCCTGGAAAAAAGCGGGGCGATCCGTGGTCGGATCGCCCCGGCGAAACGCCTTGCGGGGCGAGAGGGAGAAACTCTTTTCCTTACCCCCCGCGGGGGGCTGGGCGTAGCCCGGCCCTGGGGGCCCTTAGAAGCCCTGGCCGGGGATCCAGTTGGTGCCGGCCAGCGGCAGGCCGGCCATGGCGGCGGCTTCGATGGTCAGGGCGACCAGGTCTTCCGGCTCCAGGTGATGCACGTTCTGCTTGCCGCAGGCCCGGGCGATGGTGGTGAGTTCCATGTTCAGGGTCTTGAGGTAGTTCTTGAGGTGCTTGGCGCCGACTGCCGGGGTCAGGCGTTGCTCCAGGGTGGCGTCCTGGGTGGTGACGCCGACCGGGCACTTGCCGGTGTGGCAGTGGTGGCAGAAGCCGGGGGCGGTGCCCAGGGCGTTGTAGTCGGCGATGGCGTCGTGGTGGGCGCCGTTCTGGAAGTAGGTTTCGCCGTTGCAGCCGAGGGCCACCAGCACGCCCTGGCCGATGGCTACCGCGTCGGCGCCCATCGCCAGCGCCTTGGCCACGTCGGCGCCGGTGCGGATGCCGCCGGAGACGATCAGCTGGACCTTGCCCTTCATGTCCAGGTCTTCGAGGGCATTGACGGCCTGGCGCACGGCGGCCAGGGTCGGGATGCCGATGTGTTCGATGAAGCAGGTCTGGGTGGCGGCGGTGCCGCCCTGCATGCCGTCCACCACCACCACGTCGGCGCCGGCATGTACGGCCAGCTTGACGTCGTTGAAGGTGCGGGTGGCACCGACCTTCACGTAGATCGGCTTTTCCCAGTCGGTGATCTCGCGCAGTTCCTGGATCTTGATGGCCAGGTCGTCCGGGCCGGTCCAGTCCGGGTGACGGCAGGCGGAGCGCTGGTCGACGCCTTCCGGCAGGGTGCGCATCTTGGCGACGCGCGGGTTCACCTTCTGGCCCAGCAGCATGCCGCCGCCGCCCGGCTTGGCGCCCTGGCCGATGACGACCTCGATGGCATCGGCCTTGCGCACGTCGTCCGGGTTGAAGCCGTAGCGGGACGGCAGGCACTGGTACACCAGGATCTTGGAGGAGCGGCGCTCTTCCGGCGTCATGCCGCCGTCGCCGGTGGTGGTGGAGGTGCCCATCTCGGTGGCGGCCAGGCCCAGCGCTTCCTTCACGTTGGCGGACAGCGCGCCAAAGCTCATGCCGGCGATGGTGATCGGGATATCGAGTTCGACCGGCTTCTTGGCGAAGCGGGTGCCCAGCACGGTCTTGGTCAGGCACTTCTCGCGGTAGCCCTCGAGCGGGTAGCGGGACATGGACGCGCCGAGGAAGACCAGGTCGTCGAAGTTGGGCAGCTTGCGCTTGGCGCCCATGCCGCGGATTTCATACAGGCCGTGGGCGGCAGCGTTGCGGATGTAGTCGAGGGTCTTGCGGTCGTAGCCGTAGGATTCCTCGCGGGAGAGGTTCTTGAATTGCACGGGTTTGGTTTCCATTTGGGAACTCCTCAATATTCGTCGGCTAAGTCCGTCGGCGTCGTCCTGATGGGGGGCGGAGGCGGGTTCGGCGCTCCGCCCCGGACGGGGCGCGGGATCAATATTCCTGGTTGGCGTCGGCGTTCCAGTGGTAGAGGGAACGCTTGGAGGCGATGCGCCTGAAGGCCTTCGGGTCGTGGTCGAGGCCGGCCTGGTCGAGCAGGCTGGCGACGGCGGCGGTGTCTTCGTCGGTCATCGGTTCGTACTGGGCGTCGGCGCCGAGGGACTTCACGTTGCCCTTCACGTAGAGCACCGCTTCGTACAGCGAGTCGCCGAGGGCGTCGCCGGCGTCACCGCAGATCACCATGCGGCCGGCCTGGGCCATGAAGGCCGAGAAGCTGCCTACCGAGCCGCCGACGACGATGTTGCCGCCCTTCAGCGAGATGCCGCAGCGCAGGCCGGCATCGCCGTCGATGACCAGGAGGCCGCCGTGGGCAGAGGCGCCGGCGCCGTTGGAGGCGAAGCCTTTCACGTGCACCTTGCCGCTCATCATGTTCTCGGCGACGCCGGTGCCGGCGCTGCCGGTGATCGTCACGCTGGCGGCCTTGTTCATGCCGCCGGCGTAGTAGCCGGCGTGGCCGATGATCTCGACTTCCACCGGGCAGTCGAGGCCGACCGCGATGTTGTGGGCGCCGTCCGGGTTGAGCACGGTGACGTGGCGGGCCTTGCCGTCCTTGGCGTCGTTGTGCAGGAAGGTGTTGAGCTCGCGCAGGGGCTGGGTGGCGAGGTCAAAGGTCAGGCGTTCCATACGTACATCTCCTCGGGCGCGGGTTCGAAAACGGTGGCGTGCTTGATGCCGGGCAGGTGGGCCAGCGAGCGGAACTCGGAGGCGATGGCCACGTAGTCGTCGGTCTCGGCAACGACTGCCGGCTTGCAGGCGAAGGGGTCGCGGATCAGGGCCAGCTTGTCCGGCGTGCCCATCAGGAAGGTGAAGAAGCCGTCGAGCTCCTCGAAGCCCTTCTGCAGGGCGGTCTCCAGGTCGTCGCCTTCACGCAGGCGCCATTCCAGGAAGCGGCAGGCGGCCTCGGTGTCGTTGTCGGTCTCGAAGTGGATGCCGCGCGGCTCCAGCATGCGGCGGATGCCGTTGGGGTTGGACAGGGAGCCGTTATGGACCAGGCAGAAGTCCTCGCCGGCGGTGAAGGGGTGGGCACGGTCCGGCGTCACGGCGGATTCGGTGGCCATCCGGGTGTGACCGACCAGGTGCGAGCCGGTCAGCTTGCTGAAGTCGTAGCGGGCCGCCACTTCGGCGGGCGTGCCGATGTCCTTGTAAAGGTCGATGCTGCGTCCGGTGGACAGGATGTGCAGCTTGGGATGGTGCTCGGCGATCCAGCGCTTGACGATGGCCGGGGCCACGTCGAAGGTCAGCACGGCGTGGTTGCCTTTGATCTCGATGCCGACCGGCACGCCCAGGTGGGACTTCAGCTCATGGCTGAGGCCGAGCCAGTTGAAGTCGGCGCCGTCTTCGGTGAGGCCGGAATACACGCTGATCTTGCGCTGGCTTTCGGCCAGGGGGTTGCCGAACACCGCCAGGCCGGCAGAGTCGGGGCCGCGCTCGGTCATGCCGATCAGCATCGGCACCATCAGTTCGCCGAGCTTTTCCCGCAGGGCTGGCGTCTTGACCAGCAATCCGACGATTCCACACATAGTCGTTTCTCCTTCGTTCAGTTCTTAGAAAAATTCCAGGTAGTTCTTGATTTCCCAGTCCGACACGTGGCGCATGTACTCCACCCACTCCATGTGCTTGAGGCGCAGGAACTCGCCGGCGACCGGGCCGAGGGCCTTGCACAGCACGGTGTCCTTCTCGAGGGCGAGCAGGGCTTCGTGGAGGTTCTGGGGCAGGATCTCGATGCCGGCGGCCTTGAGTTCCTCGGGGCTCAGGGCGTAGAGGTTCTGGTTTTGCGGATCGCCCGGATCGAGGTCGCGTTCGATGCCGTCGAGGCCGGCGGCGATCACCGCGGCGGTGGCCAGGTAGGGGTTGCAGGCACCGTCCGGCAGGCGCAGCTCGAGGCGGCCGTGGGGGATGCGCACCATCGACGAGCGGTTGTTGTCGCCGTAGCTGATGTAGGCCGGGGCCCAGGTGGCACCGGTCAGCGAGCGGCCGACGACCAGGCGCTTGTAGCTGTTGACCGTCGGCGCGCAGATGGCGGCCAGGGCCGGGGCGTGGGCCAGGATGCCGCCGAGGAACTGGTAGGCCAGCTTGGACAGGCCGAGGCCGTGCTTGTCCGTCTTGTCGGCGAACAGGTTGGTCTTGCCGTCGCCGAGGGACATGTGGATGTGCATGCCGTTGCCGGGCCGGTTGGCGAAGGGCTTGGGCATGAAGGAGCAGATCATGCCCAGGTCGTTGGCGATCTCCGAGGCGGCCATCTTGAACAGCAGGTAGTGGTCGGCGGAGGTCAGGCAGTCGGCGTAGGTGTAGTTGATCTCGAACTGGCCGTTGGCGTCCTCGTGGTCGATCTGATAGACGTCCACATCCACCTGGCGCAGGCTGTCGGTGAGGGTCTCGAGGAACTGGCGGTTGCGCGACAGGCCCTTGTAGTCGTAGCAGGGTTTGGGCAGCGTGTCGGTCGGGTCGGTCGGGATGATGTTGCCGGCTTCATCCTTCTTGAGCAGGGAGAACTCGGGCTCCAGGCCGGTGAAGAAGGTGTAGCCCTTGGCGTCCAGGCGCTTGATCTGGTCCTTCAGCACCACGCGGGTGTCGAGCGGCCAGGGCTCGCCCTTCACGTGGCCGTCGCAGGCGATGCGGGCGTAGCCGGGCTGCCAGGGCACCAGGCTGAGGGTGTCCAGGTCGCCGACGGCCATGAAGTCGGGGCCGTTGGGCTCGATGCCGAGGCCCCACACCGCGAAGCCCGCGAAACCGGCGCCGGTGGTGAGGATGTGCTCGAAGTGGGCGGCCGGGACCGACTTGGTCTTGGCCGTGCCGTGGATGTCGACAAACTGGGCAAGGACATACTTGACGTCGTTGTCCGCGAGAAACTTCTTTGCTTCTGTGGGCGTCATTGCCGCTCTCCTGATTGGGGTGGGGTCGTGGGGGGTCAGTTGAAGCTGTGGGGGGCTACGGCGCCGCCGCCCAGCTCGACGGCGATGTCGAGCAAGGTCTCCCACAGGTAGTGTCCGTAGCTGCCGTCGCCCCAGATGCGCACTGCCGGCTGGCCGTTGCGCAGTTCCGGGATCACCGTCACGCCGACGCCGACCATCGAGGTGAGCACCACCGGGCGGGTGGCCAGGTCGAGGGGACGGAAATTGACGTTGCAGGTCTGGCGCAGCAGTTCGTCGAGCCTGGCGCCGCCGAGCAGCAGCGCGACGTCCTGGCGCAGCACCGGATAGACGCCGGCGCTGCGCGGCGCGGCGGCGAGGCGGGCGATCAGCGTCGCCGGGCCTTCCACCAGGAACTCGGTGAAGCCGAGGCGGGCGATCAGGCCGCCGCCGTCCACCGGCAGCCAGTTGTTGGGCTGCGGCGGAATCGGCAGGCCGAAGTTTTCGAGCCAGGCGGCGGCGCCGGGGCCCTTGCAGCCGTGGCGCGGCGTGAGGGACTGGTCGGCGATGCCGAGATTGGCGACGGCGGCCTTCTGGGCGGCGGGGTCGGGCAGGGTGGCGAGGTCGGCCACCGGGCTCACGGCGAGGGCGTTGCTGGGCATCACGCGGCCTCCTTCTGCTTGAGGTTGTCCGGGTCGTAGAACGGGGTGGCGCTCACCTGGGCCTGGACCATCGAGCCGCCGGTGAGGCGGATGCTGACGGTGTGGCCGGGCTTGGCCAGGTCGGGGCGCACGAAGGCGAGGCCGATGTGGCGCTTGAGGGTCGGGCTCCAGGCGATGCTGGTGACGCGGCCGGCGATGTCGCCGCCCTCGATGACCAGGTTGCATTCCAGCGGCACCGGGCCTTCGTGGCTGGCCGGGAAGCTGATGCCCACCAGTTGCTGCTTGCGCGGCTTGTGAGAAACCGCGGTGAGGCTGCGCTGGCCGACGAAGAAGGGCTTGTTCATCTTCAGTGCCCATTCCATGCCGACTTCCAGCGGGGTGGTGAGGCCGTCGGTGTCCTGGCTGATGATGATGTGGCCTTTTTCCAGGCGCAGCAGGCGCTGGGCTTCCACGCCGAAGGGGCGGACGCCGTGGCTGGCGCCGGCCTTCATCAGGGCGTCCCACAGGGCGCCGCCGTGGCTGGCCGGCACGTGGATCTCGTAGCCCCATTCGCCGACGAAGCCGACCCGCATCAGGCGTGCCGGGATGCCCGCCACTTCGCCCTCGCGCACCGCCAGGTAGGGGAAGGCGGCGGCCGACAGATCGAGGCCGGTCAGGCTGCGCAGTACCTCGCGGGACTTCGGCCCGGCGAGGTTCACCGCGGCGAAGGCGCCGGTGTGATTGACGATGCCGCAGTCCAGCCGCCACATGGTGTTGAGGCGGGACAGCTCGCGGTAGATCGTCGCCGCGCCGGAGGTGGTGGTGGTGAAGTAGAAGTGGTCGTCCGCCAGGCGGGCCACCACGCCGTCGTCGATGACCACGCCGGACTCGTCGCACATCACCGCGTAGCGGGTCATGCCGACCTTGAGGTTGGCGTAGTTGGACGTATAGACGCGCTCCAGGAACTCGGCGGCCTGCGGGCCGATGACCTCCAGCTTGCCGAGTGTGCCGACGTCGATCAGGCCGACGCCGTTGCGCACCGCCAGGGCTTCACCGCGAATGCAGTCGAGGCGGCTCTTGCCGGCGAGCTGGTAATACTCCGGGCGCTGCCACACGCCGGCGGGCATCCACTTGGCGCCGAGGGCGTCGTGGCGGCTGTGCAGCGGGGTGCGACGCTCCGGGTGGAAGCCGCGGCCGGCCAGGATGGACATCGGGACCGGGTGGAAGAAGGGGCGCGCGGTGGTGGTGCCGACCTGCTGGGGTTCCTTGCCGGTCAGGCGGGCCAGGATGCGCAGCCCGTTCATGTTGGAGTGCTTGCCCTGGCTGGGGCCCATGCCGTTGGTGGAAAAGCGCTTCAGCAGCTCGATGTTGTCGAAGCCTTCCTGCACCGCGTTGCAGAAATCCTTGAACTGCAGGTCCTCGTCGAAATCGACGAAGTTCTTGCCGGCCGGGTGGTCGATGATCGGCCACGGGTGGCTGGGGCTCTCGCTCTCGGGGGGCAGGGCGGCGCCGCTGGCGCTGCCGAAGCCGGCCGCGGCGGCGGCGTGGCTGCCGGCGCGGGCACCGTCGGCGAGCTTGCGGTCGAGCTCGAAGACGCCATTGACGCGGCCGCAGGCGAACACGCCGTCGGGCAGCACGTCGGGGACGAATTGTTCCACCGCCCGGTCGTAGCGCATGCGGGTGGTGGCCTGGTACAGCAGGTTGGCGGCGGGGGCCCAGCCGGTGCTCATCAGGATGCCGTCGCAGGGGATGTCGCGGGTCTGCGCGGCGGGGGTGCCGTCGGCGCGCAGCGCGGCGATGCGGGCGCCGGCGCACAGGCCGTTGGCGTCGGGCCTGGCTTCGACGATGCAGTGGCCGCTCAGCACCTCGACGCCGGACTGGCGCAGCAGGTGGGCCAGCGGTTCGGCCTTGCCGGGGTTGGTGCGCAGGTCTACCACCGCGGCGATGGCGGTGCCGACGGCCAGCAGATCCAGCGCGGCGCGGTAGCCGTCGGCGTTGGCGGTGAGCACCACTGCCTTGTCCAGCGGCTTGACGCCGTAGCGGTAGGCCAGGCGCTGGGCGGCGGAGGCCAGCATGATGCCGGGCAGGTCGTTGTTGTGGAAAACGGCGGGCTGCTCGAAGGCGCCGCTGGCGACGACCACGCTGCCGGCGCGCATCTTGAGCATGCGCTCGGCGCTGACCAGCGGAATCCAGTGATCCTTGTAGTAGCCGGCGGCGTAGGTGCCGGTGAGCACGCGGATGCGCGGCTCGGCGGCGACCTTGGCGAGCAGGTCGGCGTGCTGCTGGCGGCGGCCGTTGTCGTTGCCGAGCTGGTAGCCGGCGCTGCCGCCAGCCTGGGCGTTCTCGTCCACCACCGTCACGTCGGCGCCCTGGGCGGCGGCGGCCAGCGCGGCGGACAGGCCGGACGGGCCGGCGCCGATGACCAGCACGTCGCAGAAGTCGTAGGCCTTGGGCGTACGCTTGTGCGGGCTCTTCAGGTCCACCTTGCCGAGGCCGGTCATGGCGCGGAACATGCGCTCCCACATCGGGAACAGGCGCTTGCTGTGGAAGGCCTTGTAGTAGAAGCCGACCGGCAGCACGGCGGACAGCTTGCCGAGGAAGCGGCCCTTGTCGTCGGCCAGGCTGCCGAAGGTATTGACGGCGGTCAGGTCCATACCGGCCACGAGAGGCGTGACGTCGGCGCGCACGTTGGGCGTGCCGCCCGACTGGTGCAGCGCATTGACGTCATGGTTGGCCAGGGACAGCACGCCGCGCGGGCGGTGGTACTTGAAGCTGCGGCCGAGCACGCGGACGCCGGCGCCCCACAGGGCAGCGCTGATGGTGTCGCCGGCGTAGCCCTTGTAGGTCTGGCCTTCGAACTTGAATTCGACGGGGCGGGAGCGGTCGATCCACTCGCCGCGGGTGGCGGGCAAACGCATCATTGATCTCCCTCGTAGAAATAGGTCTTGAGTACAACGTCCTTCTCGGTGTCCCGCTCGGCGATGAACCAGGTGTTGCTGGGGGTGTGGCACCACCATTCCTTCTTCAGGCCGGGGGCACCGTTGCGGTTGAAGACGTAGTCGGCCCAGGCATCGTCGCTGGCGGTGGCCGGGTTGGGCATCGGGCGCACTTCGCCCCAATAGTGGAATTCCGAAACCGGGCGCGGGCCGTTGAGGGGGCAGGTCATGATCTTCATGGCGGTTTTCCTTTCTCTCCGGGGCCGGGTCAGTGGCCGACCGAGGCCGCGCCCTTTTCGCCGGTGAGGGCGTAGTTGCGGAAGCGGTCGAGGGAGAAGCCGGTGATCAGCGGGTGGGCGGTGTCGGTGGCGATGGTGTGGGCCATGGTCTTGCCGCACACCGGCGTGGCCTTGAAGCCCCAGGTGCCCCAGCCGGAATCCAGGTAGAAGCCATCCACCGGGGTCTTGCCCATCACCGGCGCGAAGTCGGGGGTCATGTCGGCCATGCCGGCCCACTGGCGCATCACCTTCACGTTGGAGAGGAAGGGGAACATCTCCAGCATGTGGCTGGTGAGGCCTTCGACGAAGTCCAGCGTGGAGCGGGTGCCGTGCAGCTCGTAGGGGTCGAGGGAGGCGCCCATCACCAGCTCGCCGCGGGCCGACTGGCTGATATAGACGTGCAGGCTGCCGGACACCAGGATCGGGTCGAGCCAGGGCTTGACCGGCTCGCTGACCATCGCCTGCAGCGGGTGGATGTAGATCGGCGACTTGACGTCCACCATCTTGAGGATGCGCGGCGTGGAGCCGGCCACCGCGCACAACACCTTGCCGGTGCTGATGTAGCCCTTGCTGGTGCGCACGCCCTTGACCTTGCCGCCTTCCACGTCGATGCCCAGCACTTCGGTCTGCTGGTGGATCTCGACGCCGCGCTGGTCGGCGCCGCGGCCGTAACCCCAGGCCACCGCGTCGTGGCGCGCCACCGAGCCGGGGGCGTGGTACAGCGCGCCGAGGATCGGCGAGTGGCCGGCGCAGGTGATGTCGATCATCGGCGCGGCTTCCTTCACCACTTCCGGCCCGACCACTTCGGAGGCGACGCCGTAATGCTTGTTCACCTCGGCGCGCCAGCGCATGGTGCGCAGCGCCGAATCGGTGTGGGCGAGGGTGAAGTGGCCCCGGTTGGCGTAGAACAGGTTGAGGTCGAAGTCTTCCGACAGGTCCTGCCACAGGCGCACGGACTCGTCGTAGAACTGGACGCCCTCGGGGGTCAGGTAGTTGGAGCGGATGATGGTCGTGTTGCGGCCGGTGTTGCCGCCGCCGATGTACCCCTTCTCGAGCACGCAGACATTGGTGATGCCGTGTTCGCGGGCCAGGTAGTAGGCGGCCGACAGGCCGTGTCCGCCGCCGCCGATGATGACCACGTCGTAGCTGGATTTCAGCTTCTCGTGGAAGGTGAACATCCGGGGTTCTGGGTGCTTCTTGTTGAGCGCGAAGCGCAGGAGACGCCAGGGCATGGTGGTTCCTCTAGTTCCGGTGTTTCAGCGGAAGACGACGGTCTTGTTGCCATGGACGAGGACGCGGTCCTCGAGGTGGTAGCGCAGCCCGCGTGCGAGGACGGCCTTCTCGATGTCCTTGCCGTAGCGGACGAGGTCGTCGGGGGCGTCGGAGTGATCCACGCGGATGACGTCCTGCTCGATGATGGGTCCCTGGTCGAGCTCGCTGGTGACGTAGTGGCAGGTGGCGCCGATGAGCTTGACGCCCTTGGTGTGGGCCTGGTGGTAGGGCTTGGCGCCGACGAAGCTGGGCAGGAAGCTGTGGTGGATGTTGATGATCTGGCCGGGATAGTTGGTGCACAGCTCCGGCGAGAGGATCTGCATGTAGCGGGCCAGCACCATCACGTCGCCATCGGCCTCGCGGAACAGCTCTTCGACCTTGGCGTAGGCGGCGGGCTTGTTGTCCGCGGTGACGGGCACGTGGTGGAAGGGGATGCCGTGCCATTCGACGAAACCGCGGAAGGTCTCGTGGTTGGAGATGACGCAGGGGATGTCGATGTCCAGGTCGCCGGACTGCCAGCGGGCGAAGAGATCGTAGAGGCAGTGTTCTTGCTTGGAGACGAGGATGACGACGCGCTTCTTGCGGGCGCTGTCGGAGATGCGCCACTCCATGCCGAACTCGACGGCGATGGGGGCGAACTTGTCGCGCAGGGTGTCGATGCCGAAGGGCAGGGAGTCGGCCAGGATTTCCTGGCGCATGAAGAAGCGGCCCGCCTCGGCGTCGGCGTGGTGGTTCGCCTCGGTGATCCAGCCCTGATGGCTGGCAAGGAAGCCGCTTACCGCGGCGACGATGCCGACCCGGTCGGGACAGGAGAGGGACAGGGTGTAGCGACGACTCGATGACATGCTCTCAACTCCGCTGGAAGTTCATGTAGAGAATTATTTTTGCACATGGTGCATCTCGAGGTGAATAGTGTCAACTATTTTTTCCTCGTATGAAACACTTGCCTGTGCAATAATTTCGTCATCGAGATTTAGGTGGGAGAACCCCCATGAGCGAACAAGAAGGCAGCGGCAGCCTGGAGCGCTACCTGGGCAACACGATCCGTGACCTGCGCCAGAAGCACGGCCTCACCATTGCGGATGTGGCCAACCTGGCCGGCATCAGCCGCGGCATGCTGTCGAAGATCGAGAATGCGCAGACAGCCACCAGCCTGGACACCCTGTCGCGGCTGGCCGGCGCCCTCGGCGTGTCGATCGCCACGCTGTTCCGTGGCTACGACGTGCGCGACGGCAGCGCGCAGCTGGTGAAGGATGGCGAGGGGATGGAAGTGGTGCGGCGCGGCACCAAGAAGGGGCACACCTATCACCTGCTGGCCTACGACCAGGGGCCGACCAAGGTCTTCGAGCCTTTCCTGATCACCATCGACCACGAGTCGGAGACCTTCCCGATCTTCGAGCACCCGGGCACCGAGTTCATCTACATGCTCGAGGGGGAGATCGAGTACCGCCATGGCCAGAACACCTATGTGCTGAAGCCGGGCGACGCGCTGACCTTCCGCGCCGACATTCCCCACGGCCCGGAAAAGCTCAGCAAGTGCCCGATCCGCTTCCTCAGCGTGCTGATGTATCCGAACTCGGGCGAGGCTGGCTGAGCAGGCGGCGCCTGATTAGGGCGCCGCGGACGAGCGATGGAGTTCCTGCGCGGCCCCGCATCCACAACGGAAGGCAGGCTCCGGCGGGCGCAGGATTTCACGGCTCGCACGGCGTCAGCCGGGCCAGGTCGGCGGCCAGCGCGTCTTCGCCGCGCAGCTTGCCGGCTTCGTCGCGATAGCTGCCGGTGCCGCGGAGCACCGTGAACTGCCAGCTCTTCTCGATCTGTTCCCGCTCGCGGCTCTTCATGAAGCCGGCGATGAAGCGGTTGACCTCCTGCAGCAGGCGGCACGACGACGGCGCGTCGGCGACGCCGACCGCGTAGAACCAGGGCTGGCGCGACAGCGGCTCGGGGAGGATCTCGATGCGGCCGCGCCACGGGCTGTCCTGCCCATAGCAGGCCCACGCGAAGATCGGGTGATCCACCGCGAAGGCATCCACGGTGCCGTCGGCCAGCGCGTCGTGGATGACGCCCTGGTCGGAATAGCCGATCAGGTTGGCCAGCCGCACGGTGCCGGGTTCCTTGCGGGTGTGCTTGCTCCAGCGCAGGCCGGCGGCCTCCAGCGCGGCGAAGGCGGCCGGGTCGTTGATGCAGCCAAGGACCTTGCCTTCCAGGCTGGCCACGCCGTCGATGCGCGTGTCGCCGTGGCGGCGCGCCAGCACGTAATTCAGGTAGGTGTAGCTGTCCGAGAAGGCCACGCCCTGGTAGGCGGCATTCGGTGGCAGCGCACTCCACACCAGGTCGGCGGCGGGCTCGCCGGGGCGGCGGCCGGCCTGCAGAAGCTCGGTGCATTGGTCCCACGGATGTTCGACGAAGTCCACCGCCACGCCCAGATGCTTGGCGAAGGCGCGGGCGTAGTCCACATCCAGCCCGCGCAGTGGCGCGCCGGGCTGCAGGCGGAAGGACAGGCCCTTGAAGGCCGGCTCGATGGCGACCCGCAGGCGGCCGCGGCGGCGGATGTCGGCCAGCCGGTCGTAGCCGGCGTCGGCGGTCAGGCCTTCCTTGTCGAGCAGGCGGTCGAGCACCGCCACGATGTTGTCGTGGGGCTGCTTTTCCAGTCCGCCCAGGTCGAGGCTCAGGCGCTCGGCCCATTCGAGCTTGAGGCGCTGGCGGTCGAAGGTGGACTGGTTGAGGGTGTGCATGGCGGAGATGACCCGCCCGTGTTCGTCGAGGGTGGCGAGGGCGTCGCGCAGCCCGGCGAAGGTCTCTTCGATACGCGTGAAGGCGGCGCCGGTTTCCTGGTTGGAGCGGGCCACGCTGGCTGCGCTCTCCTGGCGGAAGCCCTGCAGGCCCTGCTGGAAATCGGCAAAGTCGAGTAGTTGCGAGGCGCTCTTGGCGTTGGCGACGGTGTCGCCGGCGAGGGCCCGGATGTTGTCGGCGACCACTGCGAAGGCACGGCCCTGTTCGCCGGCGCTGGCCGCTTGAATGGCGGCATTGAGGGCCAGCAGGTCGAGGTCGCGGCCGATCTTCTCGAGTACCTTGACTACTTCGCCGATGCGCGCGACCTTGGCCGATAGCGTGGCTTCCAGCTCGGCCAGGCCGGCATCGATGTCGCCGGCGGTGGCGGCCAGGGTGGCTTCGGCTTGCTGGCGCAGCGCGTGGGCTTCCTCGCTGCCGTTCAGCATGCGGCGCTGGCCGCGCTCGATCTCCAGGGTCATCGCACCGATGCGGGCTTCCACTTCTCCCAGGTGGGCGGCGTGGGCGGTTTCGGCATTCATGCCGTGGCGGATCAGATGAGCGATGTGGCGACCCCACAGGGCCAGGCGACGGCCCGGCGACGGCGGGGCCGGCGGAGCCACGACGGGCTCCGGGGCCCCGCCGCCGACGGCATCGTCGGCGGCCATGAAGTCGTTTCCGCGGGGCCCGAACAGGCCCTTCATAAAACGATTCATCGACATGGGCTCAGTCGTGGTAGGCAGACTCGCCGTGGGTGCTCAGGTCAAGGCCTTCGCGTTCCGCGTCTTCCTCGACCCGCAGGCCGATGACCATATCCACCAGCTTGAAGGCGATGTAGGACACCACGCCGGACCACACCACTGCAGTACCCACGCCCCACGCCTGGGCAACCAGCTGGGCGCCCATGTCGTACGGGGCGACGGCGTTGGCGACGTAGTCGTAGACGCCGGTCCCGCCCAGTTCGGGGGAGGCGAAAACACCAGTCAGCAGCGCACCGAGGATGCCGCCGACGCCATGCACGCCGAACACGTCCAGGGTGTCGTCCATGCCGAGCATGCGCTTGAGGCCATTGACGCCCCAGTAGCACACCAGGCCGCCGAGCAGCCCCATGATGATGGCGCCCATCGGGCCGACCAGGCCGCAGGCCGGGGTGATTACCACGAGGCCGGCGATGGCGCCGGAGACCGCGCCGAGCATCGACGGCTTGCCCTTGAAGATGGCTTCGATCAACGTCCATGCGACGGTTGCGGCGCAGGTGGCCACCAGCGTGTTGAAGAAGGCCAGGCCCGCGGTGGCGCCGGCTTCCAGGGACGAACCGACGTTGAAGCCGAACCAGCCGACCCACAGCAGGGAGCCGCCGACCATCGTCATCGTCAGGCTGTGCGGGGCCATCGATTCACGGCGGTAGCCGAGGCGCGGGCCGATCATGAAGGCGCCGATCAGCGCGGCGATGCCGGCGTTGATGTGCACCACGGTGCCGCCGGCGAAGTCGAGGGCGCCCTTGTTGAACAGGAAGCCACCCACTTCAGCCGCCTTTTCCGCCGCTTCGGCAGAGGTGAAGGCATCCGGGCCGGCCCAGTACCACACCATGTGGGCCATCGGGATGTAGGAGAAGGTGAACCACAGCACCATGAAGGCCAGCACCGCGGTGAATTTGATGCGCTCGGCGAAGCCGCCGATGATCAGCGCCGGGGTGATCGCCGCGAAGGTCAGCTCGAAGGACGCGAAGATGTACTCCGGCAGCACGACGCCCTTGCTGAAGGTGGCGGCCACGGTGTCCGGCGTGACGCCCTTCATGAACAGCTTGTCGAAGCCACCGATGAAGGCATTGCCGTCCGTGAAGGCCAGGCTGTAGCCATAGACGGCCCACAGCACGCCGAGCAGGCAGAAGATCACCAGCGACTGCATGAGGATCGACAGCATGTTCTTGCTGCGGACCATGCCGCCGTAGAACAGGCCGAGGCCAGGGGCGGCCATCATCACCACCAGCAGCGTGGCGGTGATCAGCCAGGCGGTGTCGCCCTTGTTGGGCACGGGAGCGGGAGCGGCAGCGGCAGGGGCTGCCGGTGTTGCGGCAGTGGCGGTTGCGGCCGCGGCTGCCGGAGTGCTGGCTGTGTCGGCGGCGGCGCTGACGGTCGCCGCGGCAGCCGGGGCGTCGTCGGCCCAGCCGGGCATCGCGAAACAGAGGGCGAAAAGCAGGGTTGCCAGGGCAAGAATGCGTTTCATGGGAGCGCTCCTAAAGGGCTTCGAGACCGGCTTCGCCGGTGCGGATGCGGACGGCCTTCTCAAGGTCGAAGACGAAGATCTTTCCGTCGCCGATCTTGCCGGTGGCGGCGGCCTGCTCGATGGCGGCGATGGCGCTTTCCAGCACGTCGTCGGGCACGGCGACCTCCACTTTCACCTTGGGCAGGAAGTCCACGACGTACTCGGCACCCCGGTACAGCTCGGTGTGCCCCTTCTGGCGGCCGAAGCCTTTGACGTCGGTGACGGTGACGCCGTTTACGCCGACGGCATTGAGGGCCAGGCGGACCTCGTCGAGCTTGAACGGCTTGATGATTGCGCTAATCCATTTCATTGGAACCTCCAAGGGAGGCCCGGCGACCGCAAGGAAGCCGGACGGGATGTGGGCGGGTTTTTCATAGGCGGTATTGCATGTAAAGAACAAAAGTTTCATGCAAAGAAAAGCACGAGCTATGCCAAGCCGCAATCCCTACAAATGAAGGGGGTTTAACAAAATGAAAATAAAATTCATGCACTAAAACACGGCGCAGAGGTCAAAACTGCACCAAGTCGGGCAGCGGAAGTGGAGGGGCAAAGCGTCAGGGAGGCGTCGGGAAAACGAGAGAAAAGTCGCGAACCGGCGTGAGAGACAGGTTGTATCCTGCTTGGTACGTAATACGGTAATACTGGTATGTCGTTTGCTTGATGAAAACCGTATCTATGTTGAGGAGGGTTGCGATATGTTCTCTGCACTCTGGCAGTACTGCCTGGCCCGTCTGCGTGCCGGCCAGGCCTGGATCTCCGAGACGACCAACAATTCCCGTTCGGCGCGCCTCGCGACGATGGGCCTGCAAGGCCCCGCCGAGCAGGATGCGGGGGCCGACGGCCTGCATATGCAGCAGTTCGGGGGCTGGCGTTGAGGTGAGGGCACAGTCGTCCATATCCCGGCGTGTGAGACCACGTCGGGATAGCGGCGAGCCGGTCGTCTTGTTTCTTGGGTGCTGTCGCGGCAAAACGTTCCGCTGTTGCCGGCGAATCCGACACGGAGGAGGGGGCGGTGCGATGTACGTAGCGTGATTTATTTCACGCACGGCTACGGAGGCTCAGGTCTTATTCTAGATTCCTATTCATGGTCAAATTCGACCGCGAGCGGGAGTCCATCATGTCCTTGACTGCGCCTGGGCTCACTGACGGCGTTCCCGCCGATCCAGCCGACGGCAGCGCCCTGTTCCTGTCGACGCTGACGGCCAGCCCGCGCGAAAGGCGCGTGGCGCTGACGGTCCTGGTGTTCTCCCTGCTGGTCTTCGCGCTGCTCGCCCCGTTCGCACGGGTGCCGTTGCCCCCGATCTGGGGCTTCATCCCGTGCTACGAGTCCTGGCTGGTAGCCACCGACCTGATCACCGCGGCGCTGCTGTTCAGCCAGTATCTTTCGTTCAATTCCCGCGCGTTGTTCGTGCTGGGCTGCGGCTATCTGTACGTGGCCTGCATGACCGTAGCTCATGCGCTGACCTTTCCGGGGCTGTTCACCTCCACCGGTTTGCTAGGTGCCGGCCCGCAGAGCACGGCCTGGCTGTACATGTTCTGGCACGGCGTCTTCCCGCTGTTCATCGTCGCCTACGCGTGCTTCAAGGGGCGGGACGATGTGTCCTCTGTGCTGCCGCGCCGTCTGCGTCTGCCGCTGTTGGCAGCGGGGGCGGGCATGGTGGCGTTGAGCGCCGGCTTCACTGCGCTGGCCACTGTCGGGCAGGACTTGCTGCCGGCGATCATGGACGGTAACCGTTACCGCTCGTCGATGTCGCTCGTGGTCGCCTCGATATGGGCCACCAGCCTGCTGGCGCTGGCCGTGCTGTGGTTCAGCCGGCCCCATTCGGTGCTCGACCTGTGGCTGATGATCATGGTGTGTGCGTCCTTGATCGACATCGCGCTGTCGGCGATGCTCAACGGCGGGCGCTTCGATCTTGGATTCTATGCCGGCCGCGTGTACGGCCTGCTGGCGGCGAGCTTCGTGCTGCTGGTGCTGCTGGTGGAAAGCGGCATCCTGTACCGTAAGCTGGTGCATTTGACCGAGACCCTCAAGCGCCTGACCGCGCAGGACGCGCTGACCGGCATCGGCAACCGGCGGGCCTTCGACGGCTCCCTCGATCTGGAGCTGCGCCGGGCGATGCGCAGCGGCCAGCCGCTGTCATTGCTGATGATCGATGTGGATCACTTCAAGGACTTCAACGACCATTTCGGCCATGTGGAAGGAGACCGCTGCCTGCAGATGGTCGCCAAGACCCTCAACGTGGCGGTCGTCCGTGCCGCCGACATGGTGGCCCGCTATGGCGGCGAGGAGTTCGTGGCGCTGCTGCCAGGCACTGATGAAACCGCCGCCGCCCAGGTGGCCGAGCGCCTGCGCAGTGCGGTGGCCGCGCTGCGCATCGTGCACCGCGGCACGCTGGAAAGCAGCCGGGTCACCGTCAGCATCGGCGTGGCCTGCTTGCGGCCGGCCTGGCCGGTGGAAAATCCGAACCACTCGATGAGTCCGGTCGGCATCGATCTGGTGGAGCGTGCCGACCGGGCGCTGTATGCCGCCAAGGAGGCCGGCCGCAACCGGGTGATCGTGGCGGCGGAGCCGCTGGTGAGATGACGGGGCTTACCTGGCGGCAGCCGCATCGCCGGGCAGGTGGGCGTGGCCGCTGTTGAACTCGATGCAGGCGCGCTCCTCGGCGTATTCGATGATCGTTTCCTTGCCGGCGTGCTTGGCCTCGCGCACCGCGTACACCACCGGGCGCGGCTTGTCGGCCTCGGTGTATTTGCGGATCGGCACCGTCACCGTGAACGGCCGCGTCAGCACCGTCGGGTCGGTGATGCGCGCCTCGTAGTTGTAGCGCTTGCCATCCCTGTCGAAGGTGTAGCGCTCCTCGATCTTCACGTTCTCGCTGACGAACTCGCCGCTGCGGCCGAACTTGGACTTGCCGTTGTAGTTCGAGATGCTGACCACCAGCGTGTTGCCTTCCCAGCGGCCGCGGGAATCCCCGTTCCATAGCTTGATGTTGTCGGCCAGGTGGGGCTTGTTGTCCAGGTGGATGATGCGGGTGCCCTGGTCGAACAGGAACACGACGTAGCCCGGATACTGGTAGATCTCGTGGCCGTGCATGTACAAGGCCTGCGGAATGCCCGGTGGCGCGCAGCGGGCCAGCGGGTCCACGTACTCGGGCTTGATCGGGTTGGAGTAATAGGTCTGGTATTCCTGGACCTTGGCGCGGGCCCACGGCTGGTAGGGCACCTGGCCGTCGGCGGGCTCGCTGACCCGGCTTGGTGCGCGCTGTTCCCGTGGCGGCAGGTTGCGCTGGCGCTCGCCGGTGGAGATGCCTTCGGGGTCGGTCAGGTTCAGGTAGCTGCCGAAGGTCGGGCCCCAGAAGCCGCTCACGTCGGGCTGGCCGTCGGGCAGGCGCGGGCCCTGCCAGGGGCCGGCGGGGATCTTCGGGATGCTCTTGTCCACCACCGGCGCCGCGGTGGCGGCGGGTTGCGTGGGGGCGGTCTGGGCGTGGGCGGTGCCGGTGGCAAGCAGGCTGGCGCAGGCCAGCAGCACGGCGCGGCGGTGGTGGGGTCGGGTCGAGGTCCGGTGGGTCATCGGGGTGTCCATCGCAGGCGGGTTCCTTCCTCAGTTCTTGTCGCGCTTGGGCGGGTAGTACTGGTCGAAATCGAGGGTGAAGCGGTAGTCCTCGATCAGCTGGAAGTCCTTCTCCCGGTGGCGGTGGAGGATCACGCCGAGGGTCCACGGGCGGCTATAGACCTGCGGGTCCTCGAGGGTCGCCTTGTACTCGACGGTGTTGGCGTCCAGGTAGGTCCACCGCTCCACCACATGCAGGTCGCTGCTGTGGAAGTTGCCGGCCCGGTCGAGCCAGGTCTGGTCGGTGAAGTTGCGTGCGTCCACCACCAGCGTGTCGCCGTCCCAGCGGCCGCGGGAGTCGCCGGACAGCAAGTCGCCGATCACGTCGGGATGCTCGGTCTGGTTGGTGTGGATGGTGCGGACCGTGTGGCCGAACTGGAACACCAGCTTCAGGTCGCGGGGACGCTGGAAGATCTGGAAGGGCTCCGGATAGTAGATGCCGCGCGGCACGCCGAGGGTCCAGCCCTTGCTGCGCGGGTCGGCCGTCTCGCGAGCCTCGAAGTTCTTTTTCTTCTGGGCCAGCGCCTGGGGCAGGTAGGGGATGAACTTGCCCTCGACGACGCCGGCGCCGGGGGCGGCGTCCTTGCGCGCGGCGTGGGGTTCGAGGTCGTCGTCGGCCGGCGTGAGGGTCTGCCAGATGCCGGAAAAGTCGGGCTTGCCATTGGGCAGGCGCGGGATCGCGTCGTGGGCGAAGGCCAACTGGCTGGCGAGCAGCATCAGGCCGGCGGCCAGCAGGCGGGCGCCACGGGGCGGCCGCGCGGGGATCGGTGCGTCGGTCAAGACGTTTATCTCCTGTGGAACGGTGGGGCGGGGCGGCACGGGCCGCCGCGCTTACTTGGTGACGGGGGCCGCTGTGCCGGCCAGCTCCGGCGGGCGCTTGTCGTTGGGGTACCAGAAGACCCGGTGGCAGGCCTCGCAGGCCTGGTCGATGGACCCGCCGGCGACGGTGAGGCGCTCCACGCTACGCGCGTCGATGGCGGCCAGCGCCTCCTCGGCAGCCTGCTGCAGATGGCGCGCGTGGGTGACGAAGCGCGGGCGCTCCTTGCCGATCAGCGCGCCGATCTCGTCGGGCTTGAGGATGCCGGCGACATGGGCGTCTTCCAGCTGTTTGCCGGCATGCACCAGCGGACGGCCCTCGACAGCCAGCAGGTTGGCGGCCTCGGCGAGCTGGATGGCCAGGTGGCGGACTGCGGTCCACTCCTCGTCGGTGCGTGGCTGCTTGTCCTCGACGCCCTTGGCGGTGACGGTGCTGGAGACGGACTCCCACAGCGCGTCGGCGCTGGGATCGACGATGGACTGCATGATCTCCTGGATCGACGCGGTCGGGCGGAAGGCCGGCTCGGTGGCCGCCTTCGGGGCATCGTCGCGGCAACCGGCGAGGCAGAAGGCGGCCAGCAGCGCGAGGGCGGATAGCGTGGGCTTGAACATGGTCGGTTACCTCATACAAAACCGATGATGCGGCCGGCCAGCGCGGCGCCGAACCACGCACCGAGGCCCAGCACGATGCTGACGCGGGCCCGCGCCGGCGACGGCTGGGCGCTGCGGCTGACCGGGCCGAGCAGGAGCAGCTGGATCAGCACCGCGGTGGCCAGCAGCCCGAGCTTGGCGATGAACACCGGCTTGTAGAAGTACAGCAGCGGGCTCGCCGAGAACATCAGGATGCCGCTCGCCACGGCCAGCGCCAGGCCGAGCCAGATCAGGCGGTTGGCCTCGCGGGCGACCGAGGGCAGCGGCTGGCGCCCGAAGGCCAGGCCCAGCACGCGCAGGCTGACCAGCGCCAGGGAGGCCAGCAGCAGCACGAAGCCGAGCACATGGATGATCTGCAGGCCGGCGCCGACCAAGTGGTCGGCCTTGCTGACGGAGTGCGCGAAGGCGCTGTTCTGCAGGTCGGTAAGGAGTTCGCGGATGGGCATCGCAATTACCAGGCAGGGATATAGGGAATCAGGCGGCCGCAGACGATCACCAGCGTCCACAGCACCAGCGAGGCCAGCCCGGCCAGCTGCGCGTTGGCCGGCAGGGCGCCGTGCTGGGCGTGCTGCACGGCTGGCTGGCGGGCGATGACGAACTCGAAATACAGCGCGTTGAGGCCGCCGAGCAGGATGAAGGCCAGCTTGAACGGGAAGGGCGGGCTGGCCACCAGCGTTGCCGCCTCGGCCCAGAACAGCAGGCCGCCGGAGATGAAGATCGCCGCGAAGCCGCCCAGCACGTAGGGGCGCAGGTGGTGCAGCACGTCGTTGAGCGGCACGTGGCGCAGGAAGACGCCGAGCAGGCGCAGGTCAGTGAGGAAGATCAGCCCAACCGAGATCGACAGGCCGATCAGGTGGATGCCTTCGATGATCGGGAAGGCCAGCGACGATTCCGCGATGGCGACGCCGATGCGGGTGCCCTCGATGGACTGGGCGAGTTCGAGGATGGAAGCCATGGACGGGGGGACTCGTGTCTCAGCGGGCTGCCGTCGGCGCGTCGCCGGCGCCACCGGTGAAGAAGCTGCGTCCGTCGGCCAGCGTCACGCTGACCGCGTAGCCGAGGGGACCGCCGTTCTTGGCGCGGTAGCCCTTGATGCGCACTTCCGAGCCGACCTGCAGCTCGGTACGGGTCAGGCCTTTCTGCTGCAGGGCCAGCGGCGTGCCGAACTCGGCGCCCCAGTTGGTCACCGTGCCGTCGGCGTTCTTCACGTCGAAATACAGCCAGCTGTGCGGATTGACCCACTTGGCCTTGGTGACGGTGCCCTTCAGGTCGATCGGCTGGTCGGCGTCGAATTCGGCAGCGAAGGCGTGGTGGGCGTGGGCGGGGCCGCCGGCCGCGGCCAGCAGCACGAGGGTGGCCAGCGCGCCCAGGCGGGAGCGGGACGGTTTGAACGGGGTGTGCATCGGATTCTCCTGTTTGCGAGACGTGGGCGTGCCCTTATCCAGTGGGGAAGAGGGGCAGCGGGACGGACGGGTCAGTACAGCGAGGCGCTGATGGTCACGCCGAACCAGCGCGGGATACCCGGCTTGTAGCTGTTCCAGGTCGGCTGCAGGCTGGTGTCCTCGTTGAAGAGGTTCTTCACCACGAAGCTCACGTCGAACTTGTTGTCCTGGCGGCCGACGCCGACGGCCAGGTCCGCCACGCCGAAGCTCTTGGTCTTGCTGTAGCGGGACAGGGTCGGGTCGGCGTAATAGCTGCTCTGGAAGTTGTAGTTGAGGTTGGTGTGGAAGACCTTGTTGCCGAGGATCGGATAGGAGAAATCGCCGAACAGGTTGCCGCTGAACTTCGGTGCGCCGGCCAGCGTTTTGCCGCTGGCGTCAAAGTAGGGCTGGCTCGGGTCGCCGCCCAACTCGCCGGGGTTGGCGGCGAACTTGAAGTCCTTGTAGCGGGCGTCCGTGTAGGCGCCGGCGAAGCGCAGCGTGGTGTAGGGCAGGCCCGAGTACACCACGTCCAGCTCCAGGCCCTTGGTCTGCACCTTCGGCACGTTGCCGAGGGCCGACAGGTAGGCCGGCAGGCCATTGTTGTTGAGGCGGGTCTGCACCTCGTCGAACACATATACCGGCTGGATGTAGTTGCGGATGTTCTGCAGGAACAGCGCACTGGTCACCGACAGGGTCTTGTTCAGGAAGAAGGACTTCAGGCCCAGTTCGTAGGCGTCGGTCTTTTCCGTGTCCGCCGGTACCGACTTGCCGCCCAGTACCGTGCCGCCGACGATCTGCGACACGCCGGCTTTCTCGCCGTGTTTCCAGGTGGCGAAGCCGGTGTGGGCGTTGTTGAAGCGGTAGGTGGAGCCCAGCTCGATGGTCGGCAGGGTTTCCAGATAGGACTGGGCGATAGTGTTCTGGTACAGCGCGCCGATGCGCCCGGCGCGGATCGCCTTGGCGGCGGCGACCTGCTTCTTCTGGTCCGCCGACAGTGCGCCGTAGGTGGCGACACCGAAGTACTTCTGCGCGACGAAGTCCGCCAGCGCCCGCTGGGCGGTGCTGTTCGACGCGGCCAGCACGCCGTTGGCGTCGTTGGCGAAGCCGTTGAGCTGCACGTTGTTGACCGCGGCCGGGTTGAGCTCGGCGCCGAAGCCGTTGGAGTCGATGACGCTGCTGCCGGAGGTCTTGCGCGATTCGCGGCTGAGGCGCAGGCCGGCGCTCAGGCTCAGTTCCTTGGTGGCATCCCAGATGATGTTGGAGTAGGCCGCCTGGGTCTTGTTGTCGAGGCGGTTGCGGACCTTGGTGATCAGGCCGTCGAGGGAGTTGAGCAGCAGCGCGCGGCCGGCGGAGTCGGTGGCGTTGGGCAGCAGCGGGTTGACCGGGTCGAGCAGCGCGTACTGGGCCGCGTTGGCGTACCAGGCGCCGCCGTCGGAGCCATAGCGCTCGGTCTGGCTGGTGTTCGGGAACTGGCTCTGGAAGAAGTACAGGCCGCCCTGATAGCGCAGCGTGTCGCTGAGCTTGCTGTCGAGCTTGATCTCCTGGCTCAGCTGCTTGTATTCGGTCTGGGTGCCGCGCGGTGCGCGCAGCCATTCGAACTGGGTGTGGGTGCCGGCGCCCTGGGAGAAGTCGTAGTCCCGGTAGCCGGTGATGAAGGTCAGCGTGTGCGCGTCGTTGAGCTTGTATTTCACGTCGGCGGTCACGCCCTTGGTGGCGTAGGTGTTGGGATACTCGCCGAGGGTGTTGATCTCCTTGGCGTAGTAGTCGGCCACCGTGTAGTCGGTCTTCTGGCCGAACCAGCGCCGGTTGATCTTGCCGAAGTTGTCTTCCGCGTAATTCACCGGGATCGGCTGGCCGGCAGCATTGAGGCGGTCGTAGTTGGCCGGCGTCTTCAGGCGGAAGGCGAAGCAGTTCTCGCAGATCTCGCGGCCCTTCGGCGTGAAGTCCAGCGACAGGCGGGCTTCCAGATCCTTGTTGGGGGTCAGCAGGAACTGGCTGCGGATGTTGGTGCGGTCGGTGTTGCGCCACGAGTAGTGGCTGTCATTCTTGTTGTCGTAGGGACCGTCGGCGGTTTCCCGGTTGACGGTCAGGCGGTAGGCCAGCACGTCGTCCTGGATCGGGCCACCGATCACCGCGGTGGCGATGGCGGTGTTCAACTCGCCGTAGGTGACCGACGCGCGGGCCTCCGGCACGAAGCTCGGCTTGCGGGTGTTGATGGACACCCGGCCGACGTTGGACGCGCGGCCGCCATCCACGCCGGTGGGGCCGCGGGTGACGTCCACCGACTCGATATCGAGGAAGTTGCCCAGTGCAGTGATCGAGCTGATGCCGTAGCTCACGCCATCTACGTTTACGCCGACGCTGGGCTCCAGCACGCCGGCCCCGGCCGCCCAACCCACGCCGCGGATGAAGATCGACGCGGTGTTGGGGTTCTGCCAGGACGTGCGCACGTTGCCGATGCGATTGACGATGTCGCGGAAATTATTCACATGGAATTTCTCCAGCTCCTCGCCGGTGACCACCGACACGGACTTGGGGATCTCCTTCAGCTTGGTGTTCTTCACTGATACGGCTTCTAGCAGCAGCGCGTCGCCCTTGTTGGGGGCCAGCGGGGGCTGCGGAGCGCTGGCGGTTTCGGCGACACTTGTCGGCGTGACCGGCCTGGCCGCGGGGGCTGTTGGCGCGCTGTTGCCGGTCTGCTGCTTCTGTTGCTCCAGGGCCTGGCGCAGGCGCTCGTTCTCGGCGGCGAGGCGCTTGTTTTCGGCCTGCACATCGCTCAGGGATTGGGCGTGAACCGGCAGCGCCGAGAACAGCGTCATGCCGGCGAAAAGGGCGGCAATCGGGGACAGCCGGAAGCCGTGGGGGCGGTTGGTGACTCGTGCAGGGTCGTGTTGCCGGGGGATCCTGTGCTTGCTCATGAATGACGGCGCTCCGAATGTAAATAAATGTTCGAGAGCGTCAGTTTGAGCAAAGCCTATGCCATTGGATGTCCGTTCTTATTCGATATGGCTTTCCGTTTATTCGGATTCACGGCCTGATTTGAAGGGGGTTTTGTAAAGGAAATTGCCTTTCAAACAATATGTTGCAATAAACGTCAGGCCCTGCGCGACGGTCCGTGTGCCGTTGCGGAAGGCGTGGCGCGAAATTGACGAAGAATGGCGCGAATTGAAGCCTGCAATAGGCCGTAGCCCATTCGGCATTCGCCGGAATAGGAATGGCGGGCTGTTCCAATTCCAGCACGGCTGATGCCTGCTCAGCAGGCCGTGTGCAGGGAATTGCCTGGAAAATGGCACCATTTGCCGAGAAGGCAATATAAGGTCATCCACCGAGCTCAGGGGGAATCACTATCGGTGCCGTGTAGAG
The DNA here is from genome assembly GCF_056724105.1 of Zoogloea sp. GDB6. NCBI lineage: Bacteria > Pseudomonadati > Pseudomonadota > Betaproteobacteria > Rhodocyclales > Zoogloeaceae > Zoogloea > Zoogloea sp. GDB6. The sequence continues at coordinate 5,594,380 of NZ_CM161497.1, forward strand.
CAGGGATGCCGGCAGAAGCACTGCGCGCCCGGCGGAAGGCGGGCGCAGCGTGTGGGCTACAGCACGAAGGCGGTCAGGCGACGGTCGAGCATCGCGTTCTCCTGTACCGCGCGGGCGCGGGCCTTGTTGATCTCGGACTGGCGTTCGCCGAAGGCATCGCGCGCATCCACGCTGCTTCGTGCGGCTTCGATGGAACGGATGCAGCGCCAGCGTTCGCCGGTGCGGGTCATGATCTTCTGCATCGATTCGGGGTGGTGGTAGGTCATGCAGTGGTAGCAATAGACTTTGGTCGTCATGGTCACCTCGTCACAGCTTTGCACATGAAATTGCACGCCCGGCCGGGGCGGGCGCGCCTCCAGACTCCAACGCCAGCATGCGCACCGCAGATTGCACGACGATGACAGCCGGGCCGCGGCGTGCATGCCACCCGCGCAGCGCGATGACGCCCGCCATGAACTTCCGCCGCGTGCCGCCCTCTACAATGCGGCAGCGCCGCAAACGCCCTCCCGTACAGGGGCGGCGCGCTGCCCGACAACCGAGAACGCAAGGACACGCACGCTCATGGATATTGCCCGCATCACCCAGACTCGCCACACCACCAAGGCCTTCGACGCCGATCGCCAGATCCCCGAGAACCTCGTCGAGCAGCTGCGCGTACTGCTGCGCAACGCCCCGTCGTCGGTCAATTCCCAGCCCTGGCATTTCGCCATCGCCGCCACGCCGGAAGCCAAGGCACGCGTCGCGCAGGCGACCCAGGGCGGCTTTGCCTACAACGAGCCGAAGGTCCGCAAGGCCTCCCACGTGGTGGTGCTATGCGCTCGCACCACGCTGGACGACGCCCACCTGTCGGCGGTGCTCGACGCCGAGCAGGCCGACGGCCGTTTCGCGACCGACGAGGCCAAGGCCAACCAGGACAAGAGCCGGCGTTTCTACGTGAACCTGCACCAGACCGAGCTGCAGGACGAGCGCAGCTGGATCGAGCGTCAGGTCTACATCGCCCTCGGCACCCTGCTGCTCGGCGCGGCGGCACTGGACATCGACGCTTGTCCGATGGAGGGCTTCGATGTGAAGGCGCTGGACGAAGCCCTCGGCCTTACCGAGCGCGGCCTCACCGGCGTGGTGCTGGTGGCCCTCGGCTACAGCGGCGCGGACGACTTCAACGCCAAGCTGCCCAAATCGCGCCTGCCCGATGGGGCGCTGTTCACCGAGTTGTGATCGACACGGGGGCTGCGGCCCCCGTTTTTTCGTTGATGTTCAGCTGCCCGGTTGCAGCGTGACCGCCACCGACTGGCGGTTGCGGCCGCGCAGGATCTCGATCGATACGCTCTCGCCGACCTTGAAGTCGTCGAGGCGCGCCGCCAGGCGGGCCACCGAATCCACCGGCTTGCCTTCCACCGCGACGATGATGTCGCCCGGCACCAGGCTGCCGTCCGGGTTCTGCGTGATGCCCCGCAGCCCGGCCTGGTGGGCCGCCGACCCGCGCGGTACGCGCAGGATCACCACCCCCTCGACGCCCAGCCCGTGGGAGAGGCGCTGGTTGAGCGCCTCGTCGAGCTCCACGCCCAGCGCCGGGCGCAGATACTTGCCGCTGCGGATCAGCTGCGGTACCACGCGCATCACCGTATCCACCGGGATCGAGAAGCCGATGCCGGCCGAGGTGCCGGACGGGCTGTAGATCGCGGTGTTGATGCCGATCAGGCGGCCGGCCGAGTCGAGCAGCGGGCCGCCGGAGTTGCCGGGGTTGATCGCCGCGTCGGTCTGGATCAGGTGTTCGATCGATGGTCCCTCGTCGTCGCCCTGCAGGCTGCGGTCCAGCGCCGACACGATGCCGGTGGTCAGCGTCCAGTCCAGGCCGAAGGGGTTGCCGATGGCGAAGACCTTCTGCCCGACCTTCAGGTCCGCGCTGGTGCCCACCGGCACCGGCGGTGGCCGCTTGAAGCCGACACCGATGCGCAGCACCGCGATGTCGTGGGCCGGGCTGGCACCGACCAGCGCCGCCTGGTAGTCGCGTCCGTCGGCGAGGCGCACGGTGGCCTGCGAGGCGCCGCGGATGACGTGGAAATTGGTCACCACGTGGCCCGCGTCGTCCCAGATGAAGCCCGAACCGGTGCCGCGCGGCACCGACATCACGTTGCGGGTCCAGTTGTCGCGCACCAGCTGCGAGGTGGTGATGTACACCACCGAATTGCGGGAGCGCTCGAACAGCTCGATGGTCGATTTCTCGTCGGCGGCCAGGTCGCCGCGCGGCGTCACGGTGCGCTCGCTGGCCTGTTGGGGGCTGAAGGCCGACTCCAGCGCCGGCAGGAAATGCCATAGCAGCATCAGTGCGCCGACGCAGACGGTGATGATGAGCCAGCGCTGCGCAAAGCGTTGCTGCTGGTGGGAGGAGTCGTCGTCGTAGCGCATGCGGGCTGCCTGTCGTCGGGGGGCCGTCGGACCGCATGCGGAGCACTCCGCCACGCACGCGCCTGTGCGAAAGATGGGGGATGCGGGGGCGAACTTCAAGGCCTTGAAATTGCCATGGCGCGCACTCAGCTATGGGGGCATGGGCGCCCCGGCGCCGCCTTTTCCCCTACTTTCAGGAGGCTCGCATGTACTACCGATCCATGTTCCCCCGCGATCTGCTCGCCGAACTCGAGCGGCTGCAGCGGGAGGTGCCGCAGACCGTCGAACCCGGGCCGAGCATTCGCGGCCAGAAGCGCGGCTACCCCGCCCTCAACGTGGGCGGCACCCCGAATGCCGTGGAGATCTACGCCTTCGCGCCGGGCCTCGATCCGGCCACGCTGGACGTGCAGCTCGAGAAGGGCATCCTGACCATCGCCGGCGAGCGCAAGGCGCCGGCCGTCTCCGAGCAGGCCACCGTGCATATCGGCGAGCGCTTCGCCGGGCGTTTCCGCCGCGTGGTGTCCCTGCCCGACGACATCGACCCCAATTCCATCGTCGCCAAGTACCGCGACGGCATGCTGCACGTCAGCGTGCAGCGCCGCGAAGAAACCCAGCCGCGCCGCATCAGCATCCAGTAAGCCCCCGGAGGACCGACCATGAGCGATACCAACCAAGCCCCCAAGAGTGCCGCCGCGACCCACGAGGACGCCGCGCTGCTGCCCCCCGTCGATGTGCTGGAGGACGCTGGCGGCATCACGCTGTATGCCGACCTGCCCGGCGTGCCGAAGGACCGCCTCAGCCTGCACGTGGAGGCCGACGTGCTGACCATCGACGGCGAAGTGGTGCTCGACGCGCCGGAGGGCATGGAGCTGACCCACACCGAGGTGGGCCTGCCGCGCTACCGCCGCCAATTCACGCTGTCGAAGGAGCTCGACGCCGGCAAGGTGAAGGCCAGCTTCGAGCAGGGCGTGCTGACCCTGCGCATTCCCAAGGCCGAGCACGCCCAGCCGCGGCGCATCGAGGTGCAGGTGGTGTAAGTCCTGGCGGCGGCTCAGGCCGCCGCTTCTTCCAGATCGTGCTCGAGCGGGTCGAGGCGCTGGCCGCGCAGCAGCCACACGGGCGACTTCCAGTAGATGTCCACGTTGTGGAAGGGGTCGGTGAGGATCTTGCACATCCAGGCCAGGCCCCAGGCCGGGCTGCGCAGGAAGAACAGATGCACGGTGCGGAACAGCAGCCCGCCGATGCCCAGCCCCAGCCATACCAGGCCGAGCTTGTGCAGGAAGGCGGCCTGTGCGTCGAACAGGCCGAACAGCGTCGGCTGCACATACAGCAGCGCCGGGATGCTCAGCCAGATGCCGATCAGCACGCCCTTGCGCTGCATGTTGTAGCCGACCTTGATCGATTCCTTGTAGTCGTAGCTGGTGTTGTTCACCCGGTCGAACTCCCGCGGCTCGAAGAAGATGTGCCCCGACTGGCGCGACACCATGCCCACCAGCCAGCCCACCAGGCCCGCCATGGCCGGATCGACGAAGAGCAGGCCGTAGGCGCACAGGAAGCTGACGGCGCTGATCAGGTGCAGCGTCTGGTTGATGCGGCACTGGTGGTAGTAGCGGTGGTCGTCCCACCGCAGTGTGCGCAGTTTTTCAAGAAAATCATGCATCTGGCCGCCCTCTTGTGGTTTGGATGAGGGCACTGTGGCCACGCCGGATGACAGTACGGTAACGGGACGGTGTCGGAACGATGGCAATCCGGCTTTGTTTGCGCCAGGTTAACCGCGTGGCCGTTCCGGCATCGGAATGCGCGGCGGCGCAGCTCAATACACGCCGTAATTGAAGGCCAGTTCGATGCGCTGGCTGCGGTTCAGCCCTTCCAGCCCGACGAGGCGCCTGCCGTCGCTGCGCAGGCCGTAGCGCCGCTCGATCTCGGCCAGGTAGCGCGACGCGCGACGGAAGCGCCCTTCGTAGGTGGCCACCGGCAACAGGTAGAGGTGGGATGTCCAGTACAGCTCGCCGGGCGCCACCGGCAGGCCGCTGAGCTTGCGCGCGTAGGCGCTGACGCGGGCGTCCGTGTAGATGACCAGCGCGTTGTAGCCCATGTCCTGCGCGAAGTCGTAACGCCGCCGGCGGTCCGGGATGAAGACGCTCCAGCCGTCCCGCGAGAAGGCGTGGGGCGCCACATCCACCAGTTGCCCGTCCGGCGCCAGCCACACGGAATGGAAGGTGAAGCCGTGGGCGCCCTGCTGCGGCCTGGCATGGGCCGGCAGGCTGTGCAGCCAGCCGAAACACTGGCGTCCGCCCGACGCCGCCACCGTGTCACGCACCACCGCATGGCAATACACGTCGCTGCCGGCCTCGCCGGCGCCCCGGTGGCGGATGCGCAGCGGCGCGCCGCCGGCGAAGTCGCGCAGGCGCTTGTCGACGACGGGCGGCAGCAGGGCGGCGGACGGAGCCATGGCGGATGAGCGGTGTGACGGGGGGCGGAAGTTAACATGCACTATCGCCCAGCTTCCACTGCGCCGGCCAGATGTTCGATATCTATGAGCAAACAATGGATACGCACGGCGCGGTGGCGTGCAAGGGGATGGTCGGGGCGTTATGATCGGCTGGTAGTTAGATCCCGCGATTCCGAGGCCCAGTCGATCCCCATGCGGACTTTCCAGTCGTTGTCCGAGCCGTCGAAGTGTGAAGGTCCAGGATCCGCATCCAGGCTGTCCTGCTGCAAGTCCCTTGGCGGCTTCCTGCTGTTCGCCGTCGCGGTGCTGCTGCTGTTGGGTTTCTTTCTGGCGGAGGGCTACCGGGGCCAGATCCGGCTGGCGACTGCCAATGCGCGCAATCTCGTCGAGATACTTGAGGCGCGGCTGGATGTATCCCTGCGGCGTACCGAGACGACCCTCGCGGCGCTGGCGGAGGAAGTCCCCGTCGAGGCCCTCGATCTGGTTGCCCGTGAGCGCTATGCGCCGGACTTGCACCGCAAGCTCGCCGCGTGGGCCCAGCGCTTCCCGGAAATCAGCGGGCTGCGCCTGATCGACCGGGACGGCAACGTGCTGTATCTCTCTGAGGGGATTGCTACGGGTACGCCACCCAGTGCGCGGGGGCGCAGCTATTTCGAGATCCTCAAACAGCAACCGGAGCATCCGCTGTTCTTTTCCGAGGTCAGTGTCGGACGCATCAGCCATCGGCCGCAGCTCTTCGCCGCGCTGCCGATCCGCGATGTTCAGGGGCGCTTCGTCGGGGCGGCAATGGCGCCGCTCGAACTGGATTACCTGTCCACGCTGGTGAACGCCATCGACCTCGGCGAGCACGGTGCCGTCACCTGGCGGCGCAGCGACGATGCGCGGCTGGTGATGCGCATCCCGCAGCGGCCGGAAGCGGTCAATCAGGCGATCATCAACAATCCGATGCACATGCGCATCGAGCAGGGCGACCGGGAGGGGATCATCCGTTTCCAGGCGGCGCTCGATGGGCAGGAGCGCATCTACGCTTACAAGCGTGTCGGCGCCTATCCTTTCTATGTTGCTGTGGGGCTGGCGACGGGCGACTTCCTTGCCGAGTGGTGGCGCACGGCGCTGATCTCGACAGTGTCCACGCTGGCCTGTCTGGCCCTGCTTGGGACGCTCTTGTGGCGGCAGATCCGCTATCGGCAGGACCTGGAGCACACGGTGGCCCGTCGCACCGGCGAACTGCTGCAGGCCACGCGGGCGGCGGAGGGGGCCAACCTGGCCAAGAGCGCCTTCCTGGCCAACATGTCTCACGAGATCCGCACGCCACTCAATGCCATCATCGGCATGGCCCACCTGCTGCGGCGCGGAGGCCTGAATGTGCGCCAGACCCAGCAGCTCGGCAAGCTTGAGGCGGCGGGCGTGCACCTGCTGCACATCATCAACGCGGTGCTGGAGCTGACCAAGATCGAAGCCGGCAAGCTCAGCATGGACGAGGTGCCGTTGCAGGTGGAGCGCATCGTCGGTGCGGTGGTGGACATGATTCGCGGGCAGGCGGAGGAGCGCCAGTTGCGGCTCGATGTGCAGCTCCAGTTGCCGGCCTGTGTATTGCTCGGCGATGCAACTCGCCTGCAGCAGGCTCTGCTCAACTACGCCAACAACGCGGTGAAGTTTACCGAGGCCGGCGGCATCGCGCTGCGCGTCGATACGCAGGAGGAGGGCGCGGACAGCGTCGTGCTGCGCTTCGTCGTCGAGGACAGCGGTATCGGTATTGCGGCGGAGGCCATGCCGCGCCTGTTCAACGTCTTCGAGCAGGCCGACAACAGCATGACGCGCAAGTACGGAGGGACCGGCCTCGGGCTGGCGATCACGAAGAAGATCGCGCAGCTGATGGGTGGTGATGCCGGCGCCACCAGCGTGCCCGGGCAGGGCAGTACCTTCTGGTTCACCGCCCGCCTGCGCAAGGGTGCGCAGGACCTGTCGGTCGGGTTGGCCGGTGCGTCCGAGGCGGCGGAGCAGAGCCTGGCGCGCCGCCACGCGGGCCGCCGCGTACTGCTGGTGGAGGACGAGCCGGTCAACCGGGAGATAGTGCTGAGCCTGCTCGGTGATGTGGGGCTGCTGGTGGATGCCGCCGAGGACGGCGTGCAGGGCCTGAACATGGCGACCACCAACGACTACGCGCTGATCCTGATGGACATGCAGATGCCCGGTATGGACGGCCTCGAAGCCACGCGCCGCATCCGCGCGCTGCCTGGCCGGAAGGCCGTGCCGATCCTGGCCCTCACTGCCAACGCCTTCGCCGAGGACAAGGCCCGCTGCCTGGAAGCCGGCATGAACGACTTCATCGCCAAGCCGGTGGCGCCGGACGTGCTGTTCGCGCTGCTGGACCGCTGGCTGGATCTGGTCGCCGCAGATGCCGGGGGCGGCCTCGGGTCTGCTTACGAGACTATGCCGCGATCAGCGCCTCCACCCCCAGCAACCCGCCGGTGACGTGCTGGAGCCGATCCACGGTGTGTGCGAAGTGTGCAGCGGTACGTTCCCTGTCCTTGTCGTTCGCCGCGGCCTCAAGGGCGGCAGCCGCTTCGCCGAGATCGTAAGCCCCAAGGGTGCGGGCGACGCCTTTCAGGGTGTGGGCGAGCCGGATCTGGCTGCCCCAGTCGCTGGCGGCCATGGCCTGCGCGAAGCTGGGCTCGAAGGTCTTGCCGTGGGTGTCGCGGAACTTGGCCAGGAGACGGTATAGCGACTTTGCTTTCTTGATGTAGGTGAGGCCGACCGCCACGTCGATTCCCGGCAGCTCGGGATAGACGGCGACCGGCTGTTCGTCCTCGACGATCACCGCTGCGGCGATGCGTTCGGCTGGCACGTGGGCGGCCATCTCGTCGAACAGCGTATCCATGTTGATCGGTTTCGCCACGTGGGCATTCATGCCGGCCTGCCGGCAGGCGTCCTTCTCGTCGGCCATCGTGTTGGCGGTCAGGGCGATGATCGGCAGATCCCGGCAGTCGGCTTGCTGCCGCAACAGGCGCGTCGCGGCGAAGCCATCCATCACCGGCATCTGCACGTCCATCAGGATCAGGTCGGGTCGTCTGGTGGCGACGGCTTCAAGCGCTTGCTGGCCGTTGGCGGCGAAGCGCACCGTCAGGCCCACGTTGCCCAGGAGTTCGCCGATGATTTCCCGGTTGATCTCCACGTCCTCGACGACCAGGACGTCCAGCCCGTGGAAACGTGACCATTGCCGGGTGGTGGCGCCGCGTCGTTCGATCACGGGGGCGCCCTCGTCCGGGAAGCCCAGGCTGTTGGCGATCTCGACGTACAGGTGGCGCGCGCTGACGGGCTTGGCCAGCAGGCCGTCGATCTCGCCGGCGACGGCGTCGAGTTCCTTGTGATGGCTGAAGGCGGTGGCCAGCAACATCGGCGGACATTTCATCCGGTGGTCGCGATAGACCGATTTGAGGCGCCGGATCGTCTCGATGCCGTCCATGCCCGACATTCGCCAGTCCACGAGACATAACAGGTAGTCAGGGGGCGGCGCCGCTTCCATGCGGGCCAGGACCTCGTCGCCGCTTACCGCGAGTTCCACCTGCAAGCCCAGTTGCTGGCACAGATGGGCGTGGATGTGCCGTGCCACGGGGTTGTCGTCGATCACCAGAACTGGACGAGCGGCATGGGCCGCCAGCTGTTGTCCGAATTCAGCGATGCCGCGCCGGCGATCGGGCCCCAGCGCCTTGAAGCGGGTGGTGAAGTGGAAGGTGCTGCCGGCGCCCAGGGCGCTGTCCACCCAGATGCGGCCACCCATCATGTCGACGAGCTGACGGCAGATGGCCAGACCGAGGCCGGTTCCGCCATAACGCCGGCTGGTCGAGGTGTCGGCCTGAGTGAAGGATGTGAACAGGCGTGCCACTTGTTCTTCGCTGATGCCGATGCCCTCGTCGCGGACGGAGAAGTGGAGTTCGACCGCGTCCTGTTGCGTCGGCGCGGTTTCCACCGCTACCACCACGTTGCCGCCGGTGGAGAACTTGAGGGCGTTCGACACCAGATTGGTCAGGATCTGGCCGAGCCGCAGCGCGTCGCCTTCCAGAAGGCGGGAGTCGTCGTCGATGTCGTAGTGCAGTTCGATGCCCTGTTCCTCGGCGCGCAGCGCGACGATGCCGGACAGCCGTTCGAAAACGGTCTCCAGTACGAACGGGGCGTGTTCGAGGTCCAGTTTGCCGGCCTCGATCTTCGAGAAGTCGAGGATGTCGTTGATGATGGTGAGCAGGCTCTCCGACGCCGCCCTGATCTTGCCGACATAGTTGGCCTGCCGGGGGGGCAGCGGGGTCGCCAGCGCCAGGTCGGCCATGCCGATGATGGCGTGCATCGGGGTCCTGATCTCGTGGCTCATGTTGGCCAGGAAGGCGCTTTTGGCGGTGTTCGACTTGAGGGCCTCCTGGCGCGCGGCTTCGAGCTCCGCCATCAGGCGGTGGCTGCGGGTAACGTCGCGGGCGATGCCGAGCACGCCGATCAGGCGGCCCGCGTCGTCGTACATCGGCGTCTTGATCGTCTCCAGCATTTCTTCGTGGCCATCGTCCCGGTAGGTCACCGTTTCCGCATTGACGCAGGGCTGTCCGCTCTCGATGGCATGCAGGTCGTGTTGCCGGAAGGTGTCGGCCTGTTCGGTCGGGATGAAGTCGTGATCCCTCTTGCCGACGATTTCGCTTTCGGGGGCCCCGAGAAGACGTTCGAACTTGTTGTTGCAGGTGATGAAGACGCCCTGGGGATCCTTCAGCCAGACCAGATCGGGCAGGGTGTTGATCAGTGTGCGCAGCTGCCGGCGTTCCTGTTCGAGTAGGGCAATCGATTCGCGCAGCCTGTCCTTCATGTGCAGGAGCGAGGCCGCGAGGCTGTGATCGTCGCCATAGGCAACTTCCACTTCCGCGCCCAGATCGCCCATGGCGATCCGGCGGGCCACCTTTTGCATCGCAATGGGTTCGCCGCCGAGGCGGCGCAGGATGGCGCGGGTGCTGAGCAACATCAGGCTCCCCACCAGCAGCACGCCGCCGGCGGTCAGTACGCCGACCAGCAGGCGGACGCGGGTTGCCGTCAGGTAGAGGTTGTCCGAAGTTCGGTCGGCGAAGGCCGAGGCGATTCCCACCGTCGCATCGACGGCGGCCCGATGGGTTTCGTAGCGTTCCCGCAGTGTCTGCTGGAGGTTGGCGGCTTCCGCCGTATCGTCGTGCTGGAGGGCGGCGACATAGTCGTCGAACAGGAAGCGCCAGTACGCATCCGCGGTGCGCTTCTCGGTTGCAAGCAATGCGTCACGCAGCTCCGGGGTGAGGGCCTGCTGCGCCCAGTAGGCGTTGCGCTCGTCGTACTTGCGCTTGAGCGTCGTCAGCGTGTTCAGCAGCGCAGGGCGCTCCTCCGCCCGGGCCTGCCCGAGTTGCAGGGCCGTCAGCTGGGCCTCGATCACGTACAGCGGCGGCGGCAGCACGTCGGCGACGATGTCCTTGCCCTGGGCCATGCCATGGGCGGCGTCGATGATCGATTGCGTCGCGCTCCAGACGAGGACGGCCAAGCCCACGAAGAGGGCGCACACCACCGCGGCGACGAGAAGCAATTGTTTTCTTACATTGAGCGATTGGAACACCGTTCCTCCCTGGGTTCTGCCGGGAGCGGGGCCGTATGGCAGCCGCGGCCGCGTATTGTTTCCGATTCTGGTGGCGGTGAGGGAGGAGCAGGCGCGCGGCAGGACTTTTGTCACCATCTGACACATGCCGCGCCCTGCCCGAGCGGCTGGCGCCGGGTGCGCCGCGCCGCGTGTCCGGCAGCGCTGATCCCGTGCCCGCCGACACGGTATGCTGCGCGCCTTGTGTCCTTGCACGGAGTGCCCCGCCATGTTCATCGAGTCCCCCGACCAGGTTCCGCTGCGCGAACAGTTCACCGCGGCCGGCGACGTCTTCCTGGTGCCCGAGCTGATCCTGCGGGTGGATGACGCGTCCTTGAACGGCTGGCAGCTGCGCTACGGGGACTGGACCGACTATCCGGACCGGCCCGGCGGACGGCGTGGCGCGGAGCAGGCGCTGCAGGCGGCCATCTTCGACATGCGCTTCCGCATCGAGACGCTTGGCAAGTGAACCGTCGGCGTCATCGGACGCCATCGACTACAGTTCAGGGACCCCTTTCCACCCAGGAGTGAGCATGAGCACCCACACCATCCGTCTGCACCGTGTGCTGCGCGCGCCGCCGGAGCGCATCTACCGGGCCTTTCTCGATCCCGCGGCGATGGCCAAGTGGCTGCCGCCCCATGGCTTTACCGGCACCGTCCACCAGCTGGATGCGCAGGTCGGCGGCGCCTACCGCATGTCCTTCACGAACCTCGGCAACGGGCACAGCCACAGCTTCGGCGGGACTTACCTGGAACTGGAGCCGGCTGCGCGGCTGCGCTACACGGGGGTCTTCGACGATCCGAACCTGCCCGGCCAGATGCAGACCACGGTCGTGCTCAGCGCGGTGTTCTGCGGCACCGAGCTGAACATCGTGCAGGAAGGCATCCCGGAGATCATCCCGGCGCAGGCCTGCTACCTGGGCTGGCAGGAGTCGCTGCAGCTGCTCGCGCAGCTGGTCGAAGCCGACATACCGGGCTGATTGCGTGCCGCGGCGCCGATGCCGGTTTTCTTCGGGGAGTAGGGCATGGATGTGCCGATTGTTGATGTCCATCCGGCAGCCACTTATCACGATCCGGCTACCGGCATCTTCGACTGCACAGCTCTGTGTGCCGGTCCGGCCGCAGTGACGGCAGTCCAGTAAAAAAGGGGCGCATGGTGCGCCCCTTGTGCTGACCGGTGGAAGGCAAGAGCGGGTTTCAGTCTCCCTTCGGGCCGTTGTGGCAAGTGTAGCAGCCGACCTTGGTGCCGGCAGCCAGCGCATAGGACTTGCCGTCGTGGGTGAAGGTCTTGGCGATCTTCAGCTGGGACAGCGGGCTGCCGCGGTAGTCGCCGCCGTGGCAGGCGGTGCAGGACGACGCGCCGCTCGCTTCAACCTGGTCGCCGTGGGCGTTGACCCAAGCCTGGCCGATGGTGTGCATGCCGTGGGGGCCGCCGTTCTTCGTGAGGGGCACCGTGGCGTGGCACACCGTGCATTCGGTGATCGTGCCGGCGTAGCCCTGGATGGCCTTCGATTGCAGTAGATCGTTGTCGTGGCTGCTCGCCCAGGTCTGGTTCTTCGACGAGTACTCGGCGTGGGTGGAGCCGTGACAGGCTTCGCACTGGGTCTTGCCATGGCCGACGCTGAAGCGGAACAGGGAGAAGCCGGTCTTCGGCGTGTTGGCGTTGGTGGCGAAGCGGGTGTCGGTGACCACGCGCAGCGCGCCGGTCGTCACGTCGGTGACGGCGGCGGTTTCACGCTTGCCGTCGTGGTGGCAAGCCTGACAGTTGGGTTGCTGCAGCCAGCCGACCCGGCTGGCCTTGCCGACCGCGCCCAGATTGCCGTGACAGCTCTGGCAGTCGAGGCCCGGCGTGTCGCTCATCGCGCCGCGCAAGCACTTTGTGACCGAGCCCGGGTGGCACTGATAGCAGGAGTCCCGGTTGCCGATGCTGTCGAGTGCGATCTGTTTGATCGGATCCTTCACCTGGCCGTGCAAGCGGTGCATTGCGGACGTGAGGGCAGAGATCTTCACGGTCTGGCCGTTCGCCGTGACGGTGAAGCCCGGCGAAGCGAGCGCGTTGGAGCCATGGCATGAGGCGCATAGGGTCGGAGTCCCTTGGTCGGCGCGCTGGGCGAGGCCGGCGGTCGCCACCGGCTGCAGCTTGAGCAGGGCCGCCTGGTAAACCGGGTCGTTGGCGTGCTTGTCGTCGTGCAGGCGCAGTACGTTCTTCTTCCAGTCCTTTTCCGGATCGGCGCCGTAATTGGCCCAACCGCGCAGCGGTGGCTTGGCCGCATCCTTGTTGGAGTTGCTGGCGTGACAGCTGATGCAGGTCATCTCGTCGGACACCGGCAGTACGGTCTGGGTGCTGGCCAGCACGGTGCCGGTGCTGCTCTTGGCGACGACCTTCACCATCGGGTAGTAGTTCTTGTTGTACCCGTTGCTGGTCAGGGTGTCGTCGTAGGGCAGGATGGGCAGGCCTTCTGCTTCGTACCAGCTCTGTACCTGGTTGTAGCTCATTGCGGCTGGCTGGGTGCTCGGCGTCGGGTTACTGACCGCCGGGTTGCTCAAATTGAGGCCGCGGTTGGGTGCCGGCGCGCCGCCGTACAGGGCTTTGACGTATTGCCAGAAGTTGGTCTTGCCCGCTGATGAGGTGTTGATGGAGCCCGACGGATCGCGCAGCGACTCGTAGCTCAGCGTCACGCCGGAGGTGACCTGCTTGCCGGACTGACGGTCGATCAGCTGGGCGTGCAGGTTGTTGTAGGGCGGCAGGATGGACATGATGGAGTAGTCCTTGCCGTCCACACAGTGCATGCCCAGGTCGTTCCAGGCCAGCAGCGCGTAGCGGGACGCAAAGCTGCCGGTTGTGGCGGTAGTCGTCGTGCTGCTGGCGCTCAGCGTGGTCACACTCGCCGGCGAGATCGACGTGGTCCCAAGGAAGGGGTTGGCGGAGCCGGACCAGTTGTTGCTGAAGGTGCCGTCGCTGCGCTTGCTGTTCGCTGTCGTGCTGCCGCTCGTCTGAGGGCCGCGTTCCGATGTTTGAGTCTGTTGCGCGTTGGTGCGGGGCAACAGTTTTTGCAGCCAGGTGGTGTCGGCGTAAGCCAGGCCACCCAGTACGCTGGCAGCAAGAAAGGTCAGGGTGATGCCGAGGCGCCGCTTGCGCCTCGCCGGTGAATTTGTCGTGTGCATGGATGCTCCCGCCTTTGGCTGGTTGGATCGCAGTGGATTCAAACGGGCTTGTGGCGGCGCACGACCGGGAGTGGCACGGTCGTGACTGCTGCGTTCAAGCCTTCTTGTCAGCTGAAGTCAGGTGGTAAATCCAATGAAACAGTGGAAATCAATACCATGACAGCAGTGTGGTAATGATTTTAGGTGGAGATGTGAACTGCTTCAATCGTATTTTCAAATATTCTTATATTCTGAATATTTAGAAACAATTGCAGTTGGCAAGTGGAACCGCGGGGATCACTCACCGCGCTTCCAGAGGTGCGATCAGGAACGCTCGCGGCCCCGTTTGCCCCGCATGCTGGCATCCGCCTGTGTGGCTATGTCGAGCATCGCGTCGCGGGATTTGACGGCGGCGTCGAGCAGGGTCCGGAACATCTCGCCGACGATGGCGGGGCCGGCGCCCAGCATCGATGGCGGCAGTGCTGGCGTCGTGCCCGGCGTATCGGCGTTGAGGTGCAGCAACTCAGCCATCTCGTGCTGGTTGGCGGCGACCACTTCGTTGAAATCGCCGGCGTAGCCGATGACCTGGTCGATGACGTGCTTGGTCAGCGCCAGCTGGGCCTCGTTCCAGCTCTGCGGGTCGCGGGCCCGGGCGAGGGTCTGGACGGTTTCCAGATTACCTTCCATCAGCGACTGCGCAGCCTTGAGGTTGAGGGAGACCAGGCGCTGTGCACAGACGAGCGAGCCTTGGTAGAAGGACAGCAGGTCGTTGCGCCGGCCCGCGCCAGCAGGCGTGTAGACGTTCGGTAGCGGGAACATGGGGACCTCCGCGGAGTGAGCGTGGGAGCCCTCACGCTACGCGCTTTCCGATGGGCGGCGCTTGCTCGATATCAATGAGCGTGCGTGCCACGCCTTCGCTCAGATGGCTTCGCCGAGGGCCGTCTTGTCGGCGGCCTTGAAGATCAGTTCTTCGAGGATGTGTTCCAGCACGCTGCGCAGCGGCGCCAGCAGGATCTGCAGATCGAGGTCCGGGTTGCGGATCATGCGCACCGTGAGGCCCTCGAAGACCGCGTATAAAACCTCTAGCGGCCCTTCCATCTGGGCGTCGGTGCAGCTCACGCCGCGGAAGTGCAGGCCTTCGCGGATGAGTTCGACGAGGCGCTCGCGGGCGGTGCGGTCGGCGGTGTGCACGATGGTGGCGACGCCCGGATTGCGCGCCGCTTCGGCGACGATCTCGAGCATCAGCGGCGCGTCGTCGTTGTCGAGGTCTGCGGTGCAGTGCTGGACGTCGTCCACCATGGCCCGCAGGATGTCGCCGTCGGCGCTGGCGGAACGGATGCGCTGGGTGATGGTCAGCAGGTTGAGCAGATCGCGCTCGACGATCGCCGCGATGATCGCTTCCTTGTTCTCGAAGTAGTGGTAGATGTGGCCGACGCTCATGCCGGCGGCCTTCGAGATCTGCGCCATGCTGGCGCCGTGGAAGCCCTGGCGTCGGAAGCAGTCGGTGGCAGCGTTGAGCACCTGGGCCTTGCGGGCTTCGGCGCGGGGTTGCTCCTGCTGGGCGTAAGTCTGTGTGTTCATGGCTGTTTTCTCCTCATCCTGGCGTCATGGGGCGACCCTTGCGTTGAGGGTCTGCCGTCTGCAGGCGTTTGCTTATACGGCGGATTCTAATATAGAATGAGCGCTCGAACTAGAATGAGCGTTCATTCTTTTATGGGCGCCGAATATTGTTTGCTCTCCCCAACGGGCTGATTTGGCGCCCACTCTAGGCAGGAAAGGTGTTGGATATGCAGATCGAAATGAACAAGGCGATGTGTTCCGCCGGGCTTCTGCTGGCGCTGGGCTGCGTCATCCTGAGCGGTTGCGGCGAGCCGAAGGCCGCTGGTGAACAGCACCCGATGGGACCGACCGAAGTCGGCGTGGTCGAGGTCCAGCCGCAGAAGGTCGCGCTGACCACCGAGCTGGCTGGCCGCACCGCCGCCTACATGGTTTCCGACGTGCGGCCGCAGGTCGGCGGCATCATCCAGAAGCGGCTGTTCACCGAGGGCGGCGACGTCGCCGCCGGCCAGCCGCTGTACCAGATCGATCCGGCCACCTACCAGGCCGCCTTCGAGAGCGCCCGTGCCAGCCTCGCCAAGGCCGAGGCCAACCTGGCGAGTACGCGCAGCAAGGCGTCCCGCTACGAGGAGCTGGTGGCCATCAAAGCTGTGAGCCAGCAGGACTACGACGACGCCCAGGCGGCCCTCAAGCAGGGCCAGGCCGATGTGGCGGCGGCCAAGGCGGCGGTCGAGACCGCGCGCATCAACCTGGCCTACACCAAGGTCGCCTCGCCGATCGCCGGGCGCATCGGCCGTTCGACGGTGACGCCGGGCGCGCTGGTGACGGCCAGCCAGCAGACTGCGCTGGCCACCGTGCAGCAGCTCGACCCGATCTACGTGGACGTGACCCAGTCCAGCGCCGAGCTGCTGCGCCTCAAGCGCGACCTGGCCAGCGGCCAGCTCAAGAAGGCCGGCGCCGGCCAGGCGGCGGTCAAGCTGGTACTGGAGGACGGCAGCGCTTATCCGCTGCCCGGCAAGCTGCAGTTCTCCGACATCACCGTGGACCAGAGCACCGGCACCATCACGCTGCGCGCCGTCTTCCCGAACCCGAAGGGCGATCTGCTGCCCGGCATGTACGTGCGCACGGTGCTCGAAGAGGGCGTCGACGAGCAGGCCATCCTGGTGCCGCAGCAGGGCGTCAGCCGCGACACCAAGGGCAACCCGACCGCGATGGTGGTGGGCGCCGACGGCAAGGTGGAGCTGCGCACCCTCAAGACCAGCCGCGCGCTGGGTGACAAGTGGCTGGTCAGCGAAGGCCTGAAGGCCGGTGACAAGCTGATCGTCGACGGCCTGCAGAAGATCCATCCGGGTGCGCCGGTCAAGCCGGTGCCGGCCACCAAGGCCGAGGCGCCGACGCCGGCCGGCCCGGCGGTCGCGGCACGCTAAGGGAGCACGCGCATGTCCCGTTTCTTCATCGACCGGCCCATCTTCGCGTGGGTCATCGCGATCGTCATCATGCTCGCCGGCGTGCTGGCGATCCGCACGCTGCCGATCTCCCAGTACCCGCCGATCGCCCCGCCCGCGGTGTCGATCAGCGCAACCTACCCCGGCGCCTCCGCCAAGACCCTGGAAGACACCGTCACCCAGGTGATCGAGCAGAAGATGAAAGGCATCGATCACCTGACCTACATGTCGGCGGCCAGCGACTCGTCGGGCTCGGTGACGATCACCCTGACCTTCGACGCCGGCACCGACCCCGACATCGCCCAGGTGCAGGTGCAGAACAAGCTGGCGCTGGCCACCCCGCTGCTGCCGCAAGAGGTGCAGAAGCAGGGCGTGCAGGTCGCCAAGGCCACCACCAACTTCCTGATGGTGGTCGGCTTCGTGTCCGAAGACGGCAGCCTCAGCGACATCGACCTGGGTGACTACGTCGCCTCCAACGTGCAGGACATCGTCTCGCGCATCAACGGCGTCGGCGAAACCCAGCTGTTCGGCAGCAAGTACGCTATGCGCATCTGGCTCGATCCGGCCAAGCTGCACAACTACAAGCTGACCCCGGCCGACATCAGCGCCGCCATCACCGCGCAGAACGCCCAGGTCTCCGCCGGCCAGCTCGGCGGCATGCCGTCGCCGAAGGGCCAGCGCCTCAACGCGACGATCACCGCCCAGAGCCGCCTGCAGACGCCCGAGCAGTTCGGCGCGATCCTGCTGCGCACCACCGCCGACGGCGCCTCCGTGCGCCTGCGCGACGTGGCGCGCATCGAGCTCGGTGGCGAATCCTACGATGTGGTGGCGCGCTACAACGGCAAGCCGGCCACCGGCCTGGCGGTCAAGCTGGCCACCGGTGCCAACGCGCTGGACACCGCCGACGCGGTGAAGGCCAAGCTGCACGAGCTGTCCAAGTTCTTCCCGCCGGGCGTGAAGGCGGTGACGCCCTACGACACCACGCCCTTCGTGAAGGTCTCCATCGAGGAAGTGGTGAAGACCCTGGTCGAAGCCATCGTGCTGGTCTTCCTGGTGATGTACCTGTTCCTGCAGAACTTCCGCGCCACGCTGATCCCGACCATCGCGGTACCGGTGGTGCTGCTCGGCACCTTCGGTGTGCTCGCCGCGGCCGGTTTCTCGATCAACACGCTGACGATGTTCGGCGTGGTGCTGGCCATCGGCCTGCTGGTGGACGACGCCATCGTGGTGGTGGAGAACGTCGAGCGGGTGATGAGCGAGGAAGGCCTGTCGCCGAAGGAAGCGACGCGCAAGTCGATGAACCAGATCACCGGTGCGCTGATCGGCATTGCGCTGGTGCTGTCGGCGGTGTTCGTGCCGATGGCCTTCTTCGGCGGTTCCACCGGCGTCATCTACCGCCAGTTCTCGATCACCATCGTGTCGTCGATGGTGCTGTCGGTGGTGGTGGCGCTGATCCTCACGCCGGCCCTCTGCGCAACCTTGCTGAAGCCGGTGGCCCAGGGCCACACGGCCGGCGAGGGCGGCCTGCTGGGCGGCTTCTTCGGCGGGTTCAACCGCGCCTTCGAGCGCAGCAACGCCGGCAGCCGCTCCGTCGTCGCCCGCATGCTGGGCAGCAGCAAGCGTTACCTAGTGATCTACGGCCTCATCGTGATCGGCATGGGCGCGTTGTTCCTGCGCCTGCCGACCGCCTTCCTGCCGGAAGAGGACCAGGGTTTCCTGATGTCCCAGGTGATCCTGCCGGCCGGTTCCACCGCCGAAAGCACGCTGGCGGTCATGGAGAAGGTCGAGCACCACTTCATGGACGATCAGAAGGAGGCCGTGGAGTCCATCTTCACCGTCACCGGCTTCAGCTTCGCCGGCAGCGGCCAGAACAACGGGATCGCCTTCATCAACCTGAAGGACTGGAGCGAGCGCAAGCGCCCCGACCTGAAGGTGGCGGCGGTGGCCGGCAAGGCGATGGGCTATTTCTCCACCTTCCGCAACGCGATGGCCTTCGCCTTCGCGCCGCCGGCGGTGGTGGAGCTCGGCAACGCCAGCGGCTTCGACTTCCAGCTGCAGGACCGCGCCGGCCTCGGCCACCAGGCCCTGATCGACGCCCGCAACCAGCTGCTCGGCATGGCGGCGCAGAACCCGCTGCTGGTCGGCGTGCGCCCCAACGGCCAGGACGACACCCCCGAGTACAAGCTCGACATCGACCACGCCAAGGCTGGCGCGCTGGGCCTGTCCCTGGCCGACATCAACAACGCCCTGCAGACCGCCTGGGGCAGCGCCTACGTCAATGACTTCATCGACAAGGGCCGCGTCAAGCGGGTCTATCTGCAGGGTGACGCCTCGGCGCGCATGCAGCCGGAAGACCTGAACAAGTGGTACGTGCGCAACAGCAACGGCGACATGGTGCCCTTCTCGTCCTTCGCGTCGGCCCACTGGACCTACGGCTCGCCGCGCCTGGAGCGTTACAACGGCCTGCCGTCGACGGAGATCATGGGCTCCGCGGCACCCGGCCACAGCACCGGCGAGGCGATGGCGGCGATGGAAGACATGGCCTCCAAGCTGCCGGACGGCATCGGCTTCGAATGGACCGGCCTGTCCTACCAGGAGCGCCTGTCCGGCTCCCAGGCGCCGGCCCTGTACGCGATCTCGCTGCTGGTGGTGTTCCTGTGCCTGGCTGCGCTGTACGAGAGCTGGTCCATCCCGTTCGCGGTGATGCTGGTGGTGCCGCTGGGGATCATTGGCGCGCTGCTGGCGGCGATGATGCGCGGGCTGTCCAACGACGTGTACTTCCAGGTCGGCCTGCTGATGACCATCGGCTTGTCGGCGAAGAACGCGATCCTGATTGTCGAATTCGCCAAGGAGCAGATGGAACACGGCAAGAGCCTGATCGACGCGACGCTGGAAGCGGTGCGCCTGCGCCTGCGGCCGATCGTCATGACCTCGCTGGCCTTCATCCTCGGCGTGCTGCCGCTGGCCCTCTCCAACGGCGCCGGTTCCGGCGCGCAGAACGCCATCGGTACCGGCGTGATCGGCGGCATGCTGTCCGCCACCGTGCTGGCCGTGCTCTTCGTGCCGCTGTTCTTCGTGGCCGTGCGGCGGGTGTTCCGGGGCAAGACCGCTCCGGATACCGCCCCGGCCGAATCCATCCCCGCCCAGGAGGTGCGCTGAGATGCCCCGCATGACTCTTCTCGCCGCGGCGCTGGCCTCCGCCGTGCTGGCCGGCTGCGCCACGCTGGCGCCCGACTACGCGACGCCGGCCGCGCCGGTGCCGCAGCAATGGCCGGCCGACGCGGGGGCAGCGGCCTCCGCCGCCGCCGCGGCCGACATCGGCTGGCAGGACTTCTTCACCGATGCCCGCCTGCGCCAGCTCATCGCGCTGGCCCTGGACAACAACCGGGATCTCCGCGTCGCCGCCCTCAACATCGAGAAGGCCCGCGCCCAGTACCAGATCCAGCGCGCCGACCTGTTCCCCACCGTGCAGGCGACGGCCGGCGGCACCGGCCAGCGCACGCCGGCCAGCCTGTCCACCACCGGCCAGGCGATGACCACCCACCAGTACACCGCCGGCCTCGGCTTCGCGTCCTACGAGCTGGACTTCTTCGGCCGCATCCGCAGCCTCAAGGATCAGGCTCTGTACCAGTTCCTCGGCACCGAGGAAGCCCGGCGCAGCGCGCAGATCAGCCTGGTGGCCGAGGTCGCCAGCGCCTACCTGACGCTGGTCGCCGACAACGAGCGCCTGAAGCTGGCCGAGGAAACCCGCGCCAGCCAGCAGAGCTCCTACGACCTCACCAAGCGCCGCTTCGAGCTGGGCAGCGCATCGGAGCTGGACCTGCGCCAGGCCCAGACCAGCGTCGACTCGGCGCGGGTGGACGTGGCCCGCTACACCGGCCAGCTGGCCCAGGACCGCAACGCGCTGGCGCTGCTGATCGGCGGGCCGCTGCCCGACGAGCTGGCCCAGCCGGGCGAACTGGGCAGCGTCTCGGCGCTGGCCGGCGTGCCCGACGGCGTGCCGGCCGACGTGCTGCAGCGGCGCCCCGACGTGCTGCAGGCGGAACGTGCGCTGCAGGCCGCCAATGCCAACATCGGCGCGGCGCGGGCGGCCTACTTCCCGAGCATCACGCTGACCGCCAAGGGTGGCGTCGCCAGCAGCCAGCTGTCCGACCTGTTCAAGGGCGGCGCCGGGGCGTGGAGCTTCGCGCCGCAGATCACCCTGCCGATCTTCGACGCCGGGCGGATCAGCGCCAACCTGAAGGTGGCCGAGGCGGACCGGGCGATCGGCCTGGCCCAGTACGAAAAGGCCGTGCAGACCGCCTTCCGCGAAGCCGCCGATGCGCTGTCGCTGCGCACGCCGCTGGAAGGCCAGCTGGCCGCCCAGCAATCCCTCGTCGACGCCACCGCGGCCAGCTATCGGCTGTCCAAGGCGCGCTTCGACAAGGGCGTGGACAGCTACCTGGCTGTGCTCGACTCCCAGCGCGCCCAGTACAGCGCCGAGCAGAGCCTGATCACCGTCCGGCTGGCCGGGCTGAGCAACCAGGTCACGCTGTACAAGGTGCTCGGCGGCGGCGCGCAGTAAGCCTCAGGTCGTCACTTCACTTTCCTGGCCCGCCCGCGCCTGCTGGGCGGCCAGGATTTCCGGCAGGTTCAGCTCGATCCAGTCGGCCAGCGCCTCGACCTTGCGGCCGATCTGCTCGCCCAGCGGCGTCAGCGTGTATTCCACGTGGGGCGGCACCACCGGGTAGGAGACCCGCGCGACGAAGCCGTCGCTCTCCAGCTGCTGCAGCGTCTGCGCCAGCATCTTTTCGCTGATTCCGTTCACCTTGCGGCGCAGGTCGCTGAAGCGGTGCGTGCCGCCGAGCAGGCCGACCAGCAGCAGCACGCCCCAGCGGCTGGTCACGTGCTTCAGCACCTCGCGGGACGGACACTTCTCGGCGAACACGTCGCCGCGCCGCATCATCTCGGCCAGGGTCGGGCGCGCTTCGGCCCCGTCGTCGTGGTCTGTATTCATGCTTGCACTTACCTTTTGGTGCGTACTTACTAAAAGTTAGTCAGGCGGATATTCTGCCGCTTCCTCCCTCCCAGATAAAGGAAGTCGCATCATGATCGTCGTTACCGGCGCCTCCGGCCAGCTCGGCCGCCTCGTCATCGAGAACCTGCTGCAAACCGTTCCCGCCGCCCAGATCGTCGCCGCCGTGCGCACGCCGGCCAAGGTGGCCGACCTCGCCGCGCGTGGCGTGCAGGTCCGCGAGGCCGACTACAACCGGCCGGAAACCCTCGACGCCGCCTTTGCCGGCGCCGACAAGCTGCTGCTGATCTCCTCCAGCGAAGTCGGCAGCCGCCTGCCGCAGCACCGCGCGGTGATCGACGCCGCCAAGCGCGCCAAGGTCGGCCTGATCGCCTACACCAGCCTGCTGCGCGCCGACACCACGCCGCTGCCGCTGGGCGCCGAGCACAAGGCCACCGAACAGCTCATCGCCGAAGCCGGCCTGCCGGCGGTCATCCTGCGCAACGGCTGGTACACCGAGAACTACCTCGCCAGCATCCCGCCCGCGCTGCAATACGGCGTGGTGCTCGGCAGTGCCGGCGAAGGGCGCATCGCCTCCGCCGCCCGTGCCGACTACGCCGCCGCCGCGGCCGCCGTCCTCACCCGCGACGGCCAGGCCGGCAAGGTCTATGAACTGGCCGGCGACGAGTCCTACACGCTGGCCGAGCTGGCCGCCGAGATCGCCCGCCAGTCTGGCAAGGCGGTGGCCTACCAGAACCTGCCCGAAGCCGACTTCAAGGCCGCGCTGCTCGGCGCCGGCCTGCCCGAAGGCCTCGCCGTGCTGCTGGCCGAGTCCGACATCGGCGCCTCCAAGGGCGGCCTGTTCGACGACGGCCACCAGCTCAGCCAGCTGATCGGCCGCCCCACCGCCGGCCTGGCGGCGCTGGTCAAGGCCGCGCTGCAATAAGCGGCGGCGCGGGCCGGCGCCTTGCCGGCCCGTCAGCGCGGAGCTTGGGCCGCCGGCACGCCAGCCTCCGGCCTGGCCCGGGCACCGCTGGCGGACCACACGCTGTCCGGTGCCCCGCTGCGGACGCGTCGCGCCGTCGCCCGGGCCATCCACGCAAAGGCTGCGGCGCCGGCGAGCGCCGTGGCATCCACCCCCAGGCTGGCCGCCGACGTGTGCGTCCACATGCCGAGGGCCGGCAGGCTCCAGGCGAGCAGGGACGTGAGCGGAATGGCTGCGGTGAGGGTGGCCGCCAGCCACAGCAGATGGACCGACGCGCGTGCCGCACCGCGCAGGAAGGCCCAGCCGATGCTGGCGAAGAAGGCGCCGTAGTACAGCGCCGGAAGCCATGCGTTGGCATCGCCGGCCAGGCCGTGCAGCCATTTACTGCCGACAATCGCCAGCGAGACACCGCAGATGCAGCCCAGACACACGCCGACGGTGGCGGCGGCCATCAGGCGCACATCCAGCCGCTGGGCTGGCAGCTCGCCGCCCTGGCGCGCCTGCTTCTTGCGGCGGCTCTCGACCCACAGCAGGTTTCCGCTATAGAACAGCCAGGCGCCGGCCAGCCCGAGCAGGAAGTACATCCACTGCACCGGCGTGCCGCCGAAGGCCGCCATGTGCAGGGCGAAGAAGCTGCTGATGAACAGATTGGGCGTGCTCTGCCGGCCGGGCAGGGAATCGCTGCCGACCACCTTGCCGCTGTAAGGATCTACCGCCGCAAAGCCGCCCCGCGCCCGCGGCGAGACGGCCGCCGCGTCCTTGCCCCACACCCGCACCACCGCGCGCGGCCCGCCGACCTGCTGGTACTGCAGCATGGTGGGCTCGAAGCCGGGCGAGAATTCCCGCACCCGGGCGAGGATCTCCAGCGGCGGCAGCATCGTCGCCGGATCGCGTTCGGCCGCGCCGGGCGCCGGCCGCTGCCGCTGGAAGGCGGTCCCCCACTTGCCGTCGTGCAGCAGCCTGTCCTGCACCGCATAGATGCCGTCGTGATAGGCGAAGACCACCGCCGTCAGCGCCATCACCAGATGGAAGGGCAGGCTGACGATGCCCACCACGTTGTGGGCGTCCAGCCACATGCGCTTCAGGTTCTTGCCGACCCGCAGCGCGAAGAAATCCTTGACCAGCGACGGCAGGAGCACCACCACGCCGGACACCAGCGCCAGCGCGTAGAGCGCCGCGACGACGCCCATCACCCAGCGGTTCGGATCGCTGTCCGCCGGCAGGCCGACGACGCGGTGCAGCGTATCGATGAAGGACGCCAGCCGTGACGGGTGGGTCTCCTCCACCTGCGCCGCACCGTGGGCGTCCAGCGTCGCCGCGTAGTGGCGGACCTGGCTGTCGTCGTGATCGTCGGCATCCGGGTTGCGCACCTGCCAGCCCAGGCGGGCCGGCACGTTCTCGGCATCCCGCACATAGAGGGTGAAATCCCTCGCGGCCGCCGGATGCGTGGCCAGGGTGCCGACGATCAGCTGCTGTGCGTCTTCCAGCCCCACCGGGCGGATTGCGTTGGGCGGCGAGGCCCAGCGCGCCAGCGGCTCCTTGAAGACGGTGAGTGCGCCGGCGTAGAAGGCGATGAACAAGGCCATCCCGGCGATGATGCCGGTCCACGTATGGGCCGCTTTGTAGATGCGGACGAACTCGCTTCTCATGGTGTGAGATCCGGTCAGGAAAGGCGCAGGGCGGACAGGGCGCCCAGCACCAGCGCCCCCGTGCCGCCCAGCCACAGCCAGGCCCGCAGGCCGCTGGCAAAGAAGAACACGCTGCCCAGCACGCCCAGCCAGATGGGGGGCACCATCCACATGGCCAGCTGCCCGCGCACGGAGAGCGGCATGTCGGTGCTGAACTGCAGGAACAGGCCGCTGCCGCCGAGCGCCAGCACGGCGCCCAGCACCAGTCCGGCCAGGGTCTTGGACAGCCAGTCGCGGCGGATCGGCGAATGCTTGGCGGTGGCCATGTCAGCGCCCCTTCCCGCGGCCGCAGAGCGCGCCGACATACGGAAGCAGCGCAAACGCCAGCATCAGCACCACGACGAAGGTGAAGCTGGCGGTGAGAGTCTGCATGTCCTGCGCCAGGCCCAGCCAGCCGGCGGCCAGCAGGGCCGTGCCGGCAACCCGCGCCGGGCGGGCCGGCCACTGCGCGGCGAGCAGGCGCTGGTTGGGGGAGGCCAGGTAGAGGCCGGCGCAGCCGAGCAGCGACGCGGCCAGGCCGATCAAGGTGAATGTCTTCATGTCGAAGGAGTCCTGCCTTTCGGACCGGATGCGGTCCGTTCGTTTACCGGGCGTGTTCCAGGAACAACTGCCGCGCGGCCATCAGAAGTCCATCGTCGCGGACGCGGTGATCGTCCGCGGTGCGCCCAGGGTGGCGATCGAATAGCTGTCGCTGAAGCTGCCCGACCAGTACTGCTTGTCGAACAGGTTGTTGATGTTTACGCGCAGCACCACCTTGCGGCCATCCATCCGGGTGGCGTAACGGGCGCCGACGTCGAGGATCGTCCAGCTGGGGATCTGCTGGCGGTTGGCGGCATCGAGATACTGGCTGCTGGTGCTCACGACGCGGCCGCTGAGGGTCAGCCCGGAGAGCCACGGCGTGTCCCATTCGGCGCCCAGGTTGCCCTGCCAGCGCGGCGTGCCGATGGCCACGTTGCCGTCGTACTGGCCGTAGGCGGTCCTGGTCTGCTCGCCCTGGGAATAGGTCGCGCCGCCGAGCAGGCGGAGCGTGCGCGTCAGCTCACCGAAGGTATTCCACTCCAGCCCGCGGACCCGCTTCTCGCCGTCGTCGGTATAGGTCGGGTTGCTGCTGCTGCCGAGCGCGACCATCGTCGGCTTGGTGATCTCGAACAGGCTGACGGTATTGGTGAAGGTGCCGACCTCCCATTTGACGCCGGCCTCCTTCTGGTCGGTCTTGTAGGGCGCGAACACGAAGTTCCGGTTGGTCGCCAGCGTATCGGTGACCGTGTCGCCCTTGCTCAGCCCCTGCACGTAGTTGGCGTACAGCGAAACCTTCGGCCCCCAGGGCTTGACGACGGCAGCCAGCGCCGGCGTGACCACGCTCTTGTCGTACTCGGCGGTCACCGCCCCCGTCGTGGCGTTGTAGTTGGTGGTCTTGATGTTCTGGTTGCGCAGCCCCACGGTCAGCCGCAGGCGGTCGTCCAGCAGCGACAGCGTATCGATCAGGGCCAGGCTGGACAGCGTCGTGTCGCTGGTTTTGGGCGCCACGCCCGGCGGCGTGGGCATCACCAGCGTGGTGACCGGGTTGTAGATGTTCGACGTGGCGCTCGCCGAATTGGTGGCCGAGCCGCTCTCCTGCTCCAGGTTGCTGGCGTGCAGGACCAACTCGTGCGCCACACGGCCGGTGCCGAAGCGTGCGCGCAGCCCGCCCTCGGCCGACACGCTGTCCGTGTAGCTCCGCGTGCCATTGGTTGCCGCCGTGAAGTTGCCGTTGGCGGCGATCATCCGCGCATGCGTCCCGTTGATGAAACCCGTGGACTCGAAGTTCATCACCCCCACGCCGGCAAAGGCAGAAAGCTGCGAATTGAACTCGTATTCGGCGCGGGCCATCACGGCCTTGCTCTCCAGCGTGCCACTGGCGCCGCGGAACAGGTTGGTGTGCGGATCGGCGGCTTTCGGCACCGGGATCGTGCTCTGGAACCAGTACATCGCCGGTGTTCCGCCGGCAAACGACTCCTTGCTGTAGTACGCATCGAGGGACGCGGTCAGCGCGCTGCCGCGGTAATCCACCGCCGCCGACAGGAACTCGCGCTTCTTGGTCTGGCCGTCCAGCTCGGTGTCGCCGTCGCTGAAGGCCCCGTTGATGCGCGCGCCCACTTCCTTGCGCTCGCCGAAGCGGCGCCCCGCATCGATGCTGGTGCCGAACTGCCCCTTGGACTGGTAGCCCACGGACAGGCGCGTCAGGGGATCGTCGGCCGCCCGCTTGGGCACCAGGTTGATCACCCCGCCGACCCCACCGCCCGGCGGCATCCCGCTGAACAGCGCGCTCGGCCCCTTCAGCACCTCCACCCGCTCGACGGCTTCCAGCGGCGCATGGCCCACGGGCGCCAGCCCGAACATGCCGTTGATGGCCAGCTCGGACGAATTCACATCGAAGCCGCGTATCCGGTAGTTCTCATAAGCGTGGCCGCTCGACGTCGTGAAGCGCACCGAGGGGTCGTTGGCCATCAGATCGTAGAGCGTCCGCGCCTGCTGGTTTGCGATCAGCTCGGCGGTATAGCCGGTGATGTTGAACGGGGTGTCGATGAGCTCCTGATTGCCCAGCGCGCCCAGGCGGGCGCCCTTGGCCACCTGGCCGCCGGCGTAGGGGGCCGGCGTATCGGACGGGCGCTCCGTGCTGGCGGCAACCTTCACCGCCGGCAGCGTCGCCTCGTTTTCCGTAACTGCATCGGGGAGCGCTTGTGCCGCCGCCCAGGGGGATTGCGCAAGCATGCTCATCGCCAGCGCGAGCGGAGTCATTCGCCGCATCGTGTTTCTCCTTGAATAAACACTGGCTGGCGAGGGCTGGCTTGTGTGCTGTGGTTGTTTACCTGGTCAGAATGGATTTGCCGGTCGATGACCGTCAGACATCATGCGAAGATTCTAAACGAGAACGGTTATCAACAAAAGACCTTGTGAACCATCCGTTCTTGCTCCGCAGCAAGCTGCGCCGTTAGCACGCTGTCTTGATCCGCTGCTATCTTAGCGACCGGCCGGCAGTGCCCCCTGTCGGGGTAGCCCGCCGGCCGGTTCCTGTTCCAGACCACAAAAACCGCGCCTCGCGCGCACCAAGGAGACTACGTGAAGCTCTATTTCAAACCCGGCGCCTGTTCCCTGTCCCCGCACATCGCCCTCGAAGAAGCCGGCCTCAAGTACGAGTCCGAAAGCGTCAACCTCGCCACCAAGGTCACCGGTAGCGGCGCCAACTACCTCGAAGTCAATCCCAAGGGCTACGTGCCCGCGCTGGTCCTCGACTCCGGCGAAGTCCTCACCGAAGGCCCGGCCATCGTCCAGTACATCGCCGACCTCGCCCCGGAAAAGAAGCTCGCGCCCCCCAACGGCAGCATCGAGCGCTACCGCCTGCAAAGCTGGCTCAACTTCATCGCCACCGAAATCCACAAGTCGGTGACCGCCTTCTTCCACCCGCTGAGCAAGGACGACTGGAAAGCCGCCGCCAAGCTCAACCTGGAACGCCGCCTCGGTCACGTGAACCAGCACCTCGCCGACAAGCCCTACCTGCTCGGCAACGACTTCAGCGTCGCCGACGGCTATCTGTTCACCACGCTGGGTTGGATGAAGATGATCAAGTTCGACCTCAGCCCCTACCCGAACCTGATCGCGTTCCAGGAGCGTGTAGCCGCGCGGCCTGCAGTGCAGGCGGCGATGAAGGCGGAAGGGTTGATTTAAGGTGTTACGAAGCCGGCGCGAAAGCGCCGGCATTTGAAGCGTACTTCCAATACGAAGCATAGAGGCCTGTTTTAGGATCTTTGCGACCGTATGCTGCGTCGTGCCTGCGAGCTGAGTCGGTAAAGCGAACAAGACGGATAGGTTCCTCAAAAACTGTGTGGCGAAGAAGGCTCATATAGCTGCACTTTTCTTGTTCAGTCGGATTGAAGAAAGGTATGAGGTCTCCTAATGAGGGCTAACGTCTCAATTCACCGGCTTGCGCGGCTTTTCGCGCAGGTCCGGTGGTGTGATGGTTTGGATAATTCAATCTTTTCGCTTTTGCGCTAGGACGACATTAGCTGTCCAACTCATCAAGTTGCTCTTCAAGTTTCTTGAAGTAGAGGCGTAATTGCGTAAAGTCGTCTTCCGATATTGACTTGGCGTGCGCTTCCGGTCGTCCTTTTGAGTTAATTTCCTCTAGCATCACAGTAAGCCTAGTTTTTTCTACGGAGAATAGATTTTCGACAGATGTCCACTCTCGTTTAATTATGTTAACCAAATCGAGAAGGTAAAGTGGTGACTTATCCTTATCTAGAAGTGCATTTAGATCTAAGGTATTAAGAGTCAAGCGCCGCGCCTCAGGCAGCGAGGCTAGCACCGCCTCGGCAGCTTTTTTCAGTCCGAGCGTTACCCGGAGAGAGCCCCGTAATGTTGTGCGCAGCCTTTTCTCTAACTTGACGCGTCTCGACGAGATCTCTTGAAGTTTTTCCTCTTGAGTGAGATGCAGTCGCTCATGGTTATGTTTCTTCCGAAGAATGTCGGCCAAACTTTCAAGGCTGAACGAATAGCCATGGTCGCTCTTTTGTACGAGGCCATAGCCAATTAGATGGCGAGTGTAGTTTGCGTGATCAGCCGAGAATTCATTAAAGCTCTCCATGTCTCCTTGAGCAAGGAATCTAAGCATTTCATATTCTTCAGAATACCATTCGCGTAAGACGTGAACCATCATTTCTAGATATTCAAGAGACTCGTTTTGAAAGGCATTCTTGGCTTTTTGGTATAGCGCCTTGTCAATCATCGTTGGGCGAGTTTGGTTGGCACGCTGATTGATCAAACTACACATTTGTCTGATCAAAAAAGGGTGGCCGCCAAGATCTTCCGTTAGTTTAGAGAAGATGATTGGATCAAATTTAAGACCCATGTAATCGCCCAGTCGCGACACCATTTGAGTTACTTGTTCAACCGTGAACGGTGGTACGTATTGGCTTGGGATTGACGCATATATGGGGTTTTCGTGCCCATTAAGAACTGGCGATTCGATGCAGCTTGGATTTGTGCCTACCACCATGTAGCAGAATACTTGAGGGTGCTTCTGATAGAAACTTCGAAGCGTCTGCCAGAAGTAAACAAAGTCCGTGGAATCCCGCCAATGTGGAGAGGATGCGGTTCCTGGTGTTAGTCGTTCGATTTCGTCAAAAATAAACAGAGTTGAAGCAGCCTTCTTGGACTTATAAACTCGTAAGACGTCCGCCTCAAAGCTCTCTGCAGCATTTAATTGATCGTAACGTCCTGTCGTATCTAGCTTGATCTTAGATCCGCGGAGTTCGTGATACTTCTTTGCTAATCGTTCAAGAAGTTCGTTCCAACGCATTAAATGGACTGACGGACTTTCGCAGTCAAGTGAAAGCACAAGTGCACCATTAGCCAGCAGACGTCGTTCTAACGCATAAACGATTGAGGTTTTGCCACTCTTTCGAAGGCCAAAAAGGCTGGTATGTTCGCCAGACTGATATCGATTAACAATCTCGTTGATCAGATTGGAGCGCCCAAAAAAGTAAGTGTCCTTTTTGAGCGGCGAGAGAAATGAGAAAAGGTCTCGTGAATAAAAATGTTTGCGAAAGCGATTCTCAATAACGCTAGCAGCATCTCCTGTCAATAACTCGTCATAAGTAAGGGGAATGACTATTGGATGTTCGGGGTCCGATTTGAGAAGGGCGTCTACCTTTTCTTCGACGTTTTTGGCACGGCTTATTAGCACTTGGCAGACGGATTCCGTCCTCATTTTTGGAAGTAGTTCTACGACCTTGTCGAAGATGTCGAGGGATCGTGGCTCGAAATTTGGGTAATCGCTGAATACGCAGATCAGTTCACGTTCTAAGTTGAACATTTCTGTTGTTCGGGGACAGGGCTTCATCAAAAAGTAGTCGTACTCAGACAGCGCCGCGCGAACACTTTCGCCAGAGCTGGTCAGGTACCATGTCTTTGATAATGCATTGAGTATGGAAAGCTCGTCACCTTTGAAGCGGTTCTTTGAAAACTGCTTATGAAACCCTGGATTCGTTACGCTTTTGTCAATCACTGGGCGTCCTTGTTGTATTGAGATAGAAACGGGCGCGAAGTTAGAGCCCAACTTTGTTTTAGGGCGACAGTTGTGCCGCATAAAATAGGAATGCCGGATAACATGTTCTGCAAGTTACTCTTTATAAGCAGGGACTATGCACACGACAAAATAAGAAGGCAGGAAAAGTGGTTGCTGTTGGCATAGCTGATCGACAAAATCATTTGGCATTTTGTTTTATGGCATACCGTGCCGTCCGAATGGACGCTATCTGGATCGGCTGATAACCGGTCACTTTTGGACGCAAGCTGACTACCAACCCGAAGCCCTCACCGTCTGCTGCAGTCTAATAGCGAAATTATTCCTAATATATGCTGGACCTTACCTCCTCATCCCCAACACCTGTCGACACCGCGGATAATTGAAACACCCCCAAAACCCCGCCTTCCCCTTGCTCCCCGCCACCGCCCGCATCTTTATCCCGCAGCTCGGGCACGTCGGTACCTTGTAATCCCCTTCAATTGCGAAATTAAGCAATTCCTGCCGCACATCCTCCGGCAAGCGGAGAATCATCAGCAGGAACATCTCGCCGTCGATAAGCGTGATGTGGTTGGCCTTGGCGATGTCCTTTGCGTCGGGGGTGAAGCCGCCGCTGGTCATGAAGAAGGCTTTGGGGATTCTTTCGTGGGTCATCACGCCGAGCAGTTCGCGCACGGGTTTGACGCCGACGAGGCGCTCGCCCCAGGCTTTGCATTGGACGATGGCGGTGCATTTGCCTTTGTCGGTTTCGGTGGCGCTCTGGAAGAGGCGGATGTCGATGCCGCCGTCCGGGCCGAGGGGCGTGGTGGCGCTCTCGATGCCCTTGCTGGCGTAGAAGCGCTGGCAGACGTCCTCGAAGCGTTTCCATTCCAGGTCGCGGATCAGCTCGATGCTCCAGGCGCCGGGGCGGGCGGCGGCCTGGGGTTCCGGCGCTGAGGAGGCGCTGACGGGCTCGTCGCCGGCGGCGGGGTTCTTGAGGCTGGGTTCCTGCCTGGGGTGGAAGACCCGCGCATGCACGGGGCCGTTTGCGGGTTCCGGGGCGAGCCTGGGCGCGCCGGCTTCGGTGGCTTTCCTGGCGCTGACGACGGCGCGGAGATAGGCGAGTACGGCGATCAGCAGCAGGCCGCCGCCGGCGAGTTCGGCGAAGGACGACAAGGCGAGGGTGAGCGGCTGAAGGATCATGTTGCCGGCGCCATAGGCGGGCAGGGCCCATTTGAGGCTGGCATAGACCACCAGGGCCAGTACCGCGCTCACCGGCCACGGGGCGTTGAGCAGGTCTGCCAGCGGGGATTGTTTCTTGCGGTAGTGTTTTCGGGCCATCGGTGGACGCTGCCTTTTTAGACCGGTGCGTGGGCCATGTCTGCAGCCGGGGCCTGGGGCGGTAGCGCGAGGGCGGGGGGCTGCGGGGCGGTCATGGCGTCGGGGTATGTCGTGGCGATGGGGAGAGATATCGCACGGCTGCCGGCGGGCCCGCTACGGAACAGTTCACATTTTTCGAATTTGGCAGAGATGGTGGGACTTTGGGGTTTCTGTCGTCCTCGGGCCGGGTCGGCCGGTGTCGTTTGCTGCACCGACTTGAACTTTTGATGCTCGGACGTGAACTTGTTCAGTCGGGATTTGAACCCGAGATGCCAGGATTCGAATCCACTCAAATCGGAGCATCGCGCGTACCAGTGAAAGCGATTCTCAAATAGTCTTTTTCATTGATGACGGAAGTTCGAATGGCGTAGAGTCAGGCGGAGTTAAAAACCAGAACCGCCATGAAGACCGCAATCGGTTCGTTTGTCTGCATCTTGTTAAGCGTGTGTCCGCCGCACGGGATTGCCGCGGATATCCATCAGGGGCCACCGCCTGGCCCTACCGGACAATCACACAAGACGGTCGTTTTCGTGGCCGCGGATTTCAGGAACGGGGGCGTGATGGGGGCGTATCGCGGCTTTGAAGAGGCCGTACGCAAGCTGGGGTGGCGGCTCATCCTGGAGGATGGCCAGGGCCAGAAGAAGATCCAGGCGGCACTCGTGTCCAGATCCGTCTCGACCGAAATCCACGGGCTTGTTTTCGGTGGCTTCGATCCGCATGGCTTCTCCGCCGCGGTGAGCGCTGCAAAGGCGCGCGGCATCGTGCTTGTCGGCTGGCATGCAGACAAATCGTCTGGTCACACCAGAAATCTGTTTGCCAACATATCAACCCGCCCCCTCGATGTGGCGGAGATGGCGGTGGACTTTGTATTGAAAGATGCCGTGGCAAGGGGAAAGCCGGTGGGCGTTGTCATATTCAACGATGCCCAGTATGCGGTGGCAAACGCCAAGACGGAAGCCATGAAGGAAGGTATGGCTGCTTGCAGGCATAAGCTTGGGTGCCAGGTGCTTTCAATCGAGAATGTGCCGATCTCCGATGTGAAGACCTTGATGCCCGCGGCCGTTGCCAGGCTCAATTCGAAGTATGGGAGCGCCTGGACATACAGTCTGGCGGTGAATGACGCCTATTTCGACGAAATCTCCTTTCCGCTGATGGCGCTCCGCAGGACGGATATTGCCAACATTTCAGCGGGGGATGGCTCCGCCAAGGCGATGAGTCGTATCGCTGCCGGTGTCTCCCTGCAAGTTGCCACCATTGCCGAGCCGCTCAGGCTCCAGGGTTACCAGTTGGCCGATGAGTTGAACCGGGCCTTTGCCGGGGTGCCCGCCAGCGGATTTCAATCGATGCCGGTTCTCGTCACGACCGAGCGGATGAAAACAGGTGACGGTAATGAAGACGCGGTAACGCGTGAGGCGATCGTCGCCTATCAAGAAATCTGGAAGAAGAAATGAACTCGGTTTGTCCGGTTCGGCAGCGAGAAGCGGCAAGGGCCAGGTGGGGGTCGGCGCTTGCACTGAAAATACTGGCCCTTGTCATGTTTACGAGCCTTGTCGTCTTTACGATGGCCACCGCCTTCGGGCTTGTGCATGAACGTGAGAAGGCGCTCCAGGCGGCTCACGCAGAGGTCGAGGCTTCGGTCAATCAGAGCCTCTCGGCCATTTCCGTTTCCCTGTGGCAGTACGATGTCCACGGCATGAAGGCCTTGCTGACCGGGATGTTGCGTTCGGGGTCGCTTGTCAGGGTCGAAGTGATGGATCTCGACCGGCGCATTGTCAACATCGCCCAGCCGGGTTTTGCTGGCAGCCCGGAGCGCACATGGACCTTGCCGATCACGGCGCCGGACGGTAGTTGGCGAATCGGCACCTTGCGGATTTCGGAATCCTATGGCCAGGTTGATGCACTGGTCGCCGAGCGCTTCGAGACCTTGGTCATCATTGATCTGATCAAGATCATCGGATTGGCACTCGCCCTCTTCGCGGTCGTTTATCAACTGGTCGCCAGGCATCTTCATCGGCTGGCAAATGATGTAATGCAGCTCGGAGACATTCGGGATGCACCGACATTGAAAGTAGACCGGCGAAGAATCATTGGTGGACACGATGAAATCGACGTCCTGGCGGATTCGATCAACGATTTCATCGCGGAGCGCAAACAGTCCGAGCTCCAGACCCGTCGCTACGAGGCGATCATCCAATCGTCCGACGATGCCATCATCAGCAAGACCCTGGATGGCATCGTGACGACCTGGAATCCCGGTGCGGAGATCATATTCGGCTACAGCGCGGCTGAAATGATTGGGAAGCCGATGGATCGGCTATTCCCTGCAGAATTAAAAGACGAGGAGGCCGATATCCTGCGCCAGATTTGTGCCGGGGAGGTGGTTGATCACATCGTTTCAAAGCGGCTTCGCAAGGACGGAACACAAATCTACGTATCGGCCACGATTTCACCGATTTTCGGTCTGAATGGGGAGATCGTTGGTGCCTCCAAGATTGCGCGGGACATCACGAAGCAGATCGAGAATCAGATTGAACTGGAGCAACACCGGACGAGCCTGGAGAGACTGGTTTCCGAACGAACAGCGGAACTCGAAAGGGTCAACGAGCAATTGCTCGACACGCAGTTCGCCATGGATAGCGTCGGCATCGGCATCACATGGGCCGACCTGGAAAGCGGGCGTTTCATCTATGCCAACAAGTATCACGCGAGTTTCCTGGGTTATTCGGTGGACGAGATGCTGCAGCTGTCCGTCTCGGATATAGATCCACGGTTCCCGCCGGAAGCGTTCAGGCAGGTCAGCGAACAGCTTTGCCAGCAGGGCTCCATCAAATTCGAAACGGCACAAAAGACGAAGGACGGGCGCCTGCTGCCCGTCGAGATGACGGTTTATTATCATCCGGGCGGCATGAGCTCATCGCCGCGGCTGATTGCTTTCATGATGGACATTGCAAAACGGAAGGAGGCGGCGCATGCCCTCCAGATGGCCAAGGAGGCTGCCGAAGCGGCCAACCTCGCCAAAAGCCGTTTCCTTGCCAACATGAGCCATGAGATCCGCACGCCGCTCAACGCGATCACCGGCATGGTGCACCTGCTACGCCGGTCCCAGCTCACTGAAGGACAGCGGGATCGCCTGCTCAAAATCGACACCGCCGGTCGTCATCTTCTGGAAGTGATCAACGACATTCTCGATCTTTCCAAGATCGAGGCTGACAAATTGAGCCTGGAACACACCGACGTCGATATCGGGTCGATCCTTGAGAGTGTCATGTCGATGATGGCGGAGCGGGCGGAAAAGAAGCACCTCGCGGTGATCGTCGAGAACGGTATCGTCCAAGCGCAAACATTGATTGGCGACCCCACGCGCATTCAACAGGCTTTGCTGAATTTTGCGGGTAATGCCATCAAATTCACCGATACCGGTCACATCATTGTTCGTGCCCGACTGGAGGCGGAAGACGCGAGCACCGCGACCGTGCGTTTCGAAGTGGAAGATACCGGTATCGGGATCACGCCTGAGGCCATGCAACGACTGTTCACGCCCTTTGAGCAGGCGGACGATTCAACGACGAGAAAGTACGGCGGAACCGGTCTTGGCTTGACGATCAGCAAACGCTTGGCGGAGTTGATGGGCGGTCAGGCTGGCGTTAGCAGCACACCTGGGGTAGGCAGCCTGTTCTGGTTCACCGTATGCCTTGAAAAGGGAGTGACTGCAGAACTCAGAGGCGGCGAGCCCTTGGCGGGGCACGAGGAAGGCTTGCTCAAGGCAGTGTGTTCCGGCAAAGCAATCCTGCTCGTTGAGGACGACCCGACCAGCCAGGAGGTCGCTGCCTTCATCCTGCGGGACCTGGGCCTTGTCGTGACAACGGCCGACAATGGGCAGGACGCCGTTGATCTGGCGAGATCGCAGGCCTACGACCTGATCCTGATGGACATGCAGATGCCCCTGATGGATGGGCTGGAAGCAACCCGGCATATCCGGGGCCTGGAGCCTTACCGGGATGTGCCCATCGTTGCCATGACGGCCAGCGTCTTTGAAGAGGATCGCAAGCGTTGCAAAGAGGCTGGCATGAATGACTTCATCGCCAAGCCGGTTGTGCCGGACGATCTGTTCTCGGCCTTATACCGATGGCTATGCAGGTGATGATGCGATTTGTTGCATCGGCCAGTGCCGCGCTCACTGGCCGGGGAGCATCGAGTCGTTCCGTCGGCGCGGATTGTTTCTCACGTTGGCGTTTGCGCGCCCTCAGCGGAGGGCGCCTTTTTCCTCCAGCACGGCGCGGGTGATGGCCTGGCGCAGGGGCAGGTCCTTGTCGGAACGCACGTCGAGGTTGGTGGCGAACAGCCAGACCTCGCCTTGGCGTTCCACGTAGCCCACATACCAGCCGATCTGCGGCTGGCTGCGGGCGGCCCAGCCGGTCTTGGCGAAGAGGCGGTAGCTCGGGGTCCGTTCGACGAGCATCACGTCCTGCAGTACCTGGTAAGCGTGGGCGCCGAAGGGCGGCTGGCGTTGCGTGACCTTCTTAAGGAAGGCGACTTGTTCCTGCGCGCTGATCTGTAGCTGCTCGGTGAGCCAGAAGGTGGTGAGGTCGAAGGGGTCGGCGAGGACGCCGTAGCCGACCTGGCCGAGGTAGCGGCGGTAGGTGTCGGTGCCGACCTTGCGGGCGATGTCCTGGTAGCACCACACGCAGGAGACCTTGAAGGCCGAGGCGAGGGTCTGGTCCCGGTTCCAGTCGGGCATCTCGCGCTCGCGGCCGTCCCACTTGAAGGGGGTGTCGCGGTCGGCGACGACCCATTCCTGGGCGGCGATCAGGGTGTTGAGGATCTTGAAGGTGGAGGCGGGTGGATAGCGCCGGGCGGCGCGGGCGTCGTCATGGATGTAGGTCTGGCCGCCGGGCAGGGCGGTGATGACCATGGTGCCTTCCACGCCGTGGGCCTGGAAGATCCTGGCGATGCCCTCGTCTTCGGCCTGGGCCAGCATGGGAAGCGCGAGGGCGAACATCAGCAGCAGGGGTTTCATTGCGTACGGCTATGTCGTGGCGATCGGGGAGGTATCGCACGACAACCGGTGCGGCTGCTACGGAACAGTTCACATTTTGCCGATTTGAACTGTTGATGCTCAGAGATGAACTCTTGCAGTCCGGATTTGAACTCGAGATGCCCGGACTTGAACTGGGTCATCTCGGAGCTGAACTTTCGTCCCGGCGACTTGACCTGTCGGGGCTCGGACTTGAACTGTCGATGCCTGGAGATGAACGGGTTCATGTCGGAGGTGAGCCAGTTCAAATCGGAGATGGACTGGTTCAACCCAGGTTTGAAATGGTTCATGTCCGCGGGACGCGGGTTCAACACCGATTTGAACCTTCGGTGCTCGGTGCATCAAGAGTTCAAATCGGAGGCCCGCGTTGTGAGCCGGGCAACAGGCGCGTGCGCCGTTATTCGGCGAGCAGTGAAACTTTCGTCAGGTAGAACTTGGTCTGTTTGTTGTCTTTCTTGCTGGAGGCAACATAAGCCTTGTCCGGCGCGAGCAGCACGAAGCGGGTCATGCGGCCCTTGGCGTCCGTCACGTCGACCCAGTTCTGGGTGTCCTGGTAATTGGGCGCGATGCTGATCTCGGGGTCTCGGCCCTGGGCGTCAATTTCGAACTTGTCGGGGGAGAAGCGGAAACCGAGCTCCATATTGAGCTTGCAGTTCTGGATCGGAGCGAGCTGGTCATTCACATAGAATTCGCAGTGGGTGGCCTTCCAGGCGCCGAAGAGGCGGTTGCCGGCCTTGGCCGCCTGTTGGCTGGGGGCTGCCACAGGGGCCTGGCGCACGGGTGCCGTCCGCTTCGGGGGTTCCGGCGTGGGTTCCGAGCATTTCCAGCGTGCTTCGTTCTGTACCGAGAAATCGAAGCTGGAGCTACGGCTATTGGGTGAATTGCCGCCGGCATCCGTGGAGACGAAGGCGAAGATCGGCTTCTTGTCCTTCAGCGTGACTTCATAAACGGCGCCACCACTGAGCCGTCCGGCGTCTTCCGCGCAGACGCCGCGCAGTTTGCGGATCTTTGTGTCGGACGAGAATTGCGCGCGCAGCACGTCGTCGAATTGGTCCTGCTCGAAGATCTTGCCCTGGCCTTCCGATATCGACACGCTCAACTCGAACACCATGGTCCGCGGGCCCTGGGCGGACACCATCGCGGGGCCGAGCTTGTCGAGCCTGGTTTCGCCCCAGTTAGGGCCGTTCGGTCCTTCCTTCTTCTTCCACTTAACGCCCTTGATCTTGTTCAGCATGGGCCATTCATTGGCCGTGTAGTCGCCAGAGGCCGGAACCGGAAAGGGCTCGAGAATCGATTCGAGCGTCGCGGCGCTGCAGGTGGTGGAAGCGAGCAGTGCGGAAAGCAGTGCGGAAGTCAGTCTCATTTTTATGCCTTCTTATTCGGAGCGAAAATCCTATCAATCTCCCCATGTGAAATTCTGTTAGATGCGAATGGGGTTGTGAGAATTGTCCTCTGAAATTGAAGCCAAATAAGACGCTAAACGTGGCTTAGCACGGCCATGCAATTGCCGTATTGAATTGGATCAAACTCCTCCGTTGTCCGATTGGCGCTGCGTCATCGGTCCGGTAGTCGCCGGTGGCCGCTTCCTGGAAGGCTGTCAGCTTGAATCTGCTGCCGACGATGATCATGTCGGTCATCCCATGGGGAACTATTGTTTCTGATTTGAATCTGGCAGTTCTATGCTTGGAAAAAAGCTTCCGGCATGAACCAACAATCTGCTGTCTCGGATACGGGGGATTGGAAATGCGATCAACGCTGGTTCTTCTCGTTTTGCCAGTTGTCTTGGCATCCTGCGCTTCCTTGGGCCCACAGCCGGAAAGCCTCGAGGAAAGCGTCTGCGGCACGCTCAAGGAGCCGCTGGTCTTCTGGCTGTGGAGTCGCAGTGCAGGCAAATCGAATCCACTGCTCGCTCAGAAAATCAAGAATGCTGAGGCGCTCGCCTATGAAACGTCCGATGGGCGGATCCTGCGCGGCTATAAGCTGAAAGCCATGCCGAAGGACGGCGTTGTCCGCGGAAGTGTGCTGCTTGCCCAAGGCAATGCCATGTTGGCCGAGCAGCTTTTATGGTCCATGGTGGGGCTGTCCGAAGCGGGAATGGACGTTTATGTTTTCGACTATCGTGGTTACGGACAATCGAATGGCAAGAGCCGGCTCAAAGCGATTGTCAGCGACTACAGGGAGATCTTTGAAAATCTCATTCCCAAAAAGGAGGGAAAAAGACTCTTGTACGGCATTTCATTTGGCGGTGTCATCGTGGCGAATGTGATCGGCTCCGGCGTCGAGTTTGATGGTGCGGTAATCGACTCGTCGCCAAGCCGTCTGTCCGATCATGGCTGTGAAGCGAAGTACGACGCGGTGACCAATGTGCCGCAGAATGCTTCCCGGATGTTGGTCGTCACCGGAGGGGCCGATCGCATCGTCAAGCCCAAAGACTCCCAGGATCTCCGCGCCATGATCGAGCAACGAGGTGGGAAATCCGTGGTCCGACCGGATTTTGCGCATCCCTTCATGGATTCGTCGATCGAGAAGCACCAGGAACGCATGGCATTGATCAGGCAATATCTGGTTGAGCTGGAGACCCGGTAGTCACCAGTATCTGCCTACCGCAAGGGAAATCCGGCCTGTCTGGTCCCGGTCCCAGCGCGCGCGGAGGTCATAATCTTTTCCGAGGGCTGTCCGCGCCTCGATTGACGTCACCGTGTATGGGGCGCGGCCAGCGTCGAAGGGGCGCCGAGCCTCGTGGTCGATCCTGAAGCCAATGTCTGGCGTCGGCCGGACAACCAGCGATGCGCCGAGCCGGGCGAAGCCGAGGCCGTCGATGTCGGTCTGCGCTTGCAGGGCTCCACCGGCGTGAAGGCTGCCGAATACCCTGGGTGAGCCGATCAGGCTGCCTATGCCATAGTCACCCTGGATGCGTGTGGCGAGGCAGTTGGTGCATGCCAGGCGCTGTTGCTCCAGGCCTGCTTTCAGTCTCCAGCCAACGCCACGGTCGCCAGGCAGGCCGGTCACGGCGGGGGTCATGCTGTCGATCGAGATGAGATCGAGATGGCGGAGATGCACGCGCTGCCCCTCCAGTTCCAGGAGCATGTCGCCCATGCTCAAGCCGCTGTTCCGGGCCTGAGTGCCGGTGACGTCCAGAGCGTCGTAGTAGGCTGGGCGAATCCGCAGCATCTGGGTGTCTGTGTCGTGTTGCCGGTGGGCAATGCCAATTTGAACCCAACCGGGGGCGTTGCTCGCATCGGGTGAAACGGGCGCATCTGCTGGCTTGGACGCGTCGCCCGGCGGAAGGCGAAGCCGGGCAGAGAGTGCCTCGACGTACGCCGGAGACATCTTTCCTATCCCCTGCTGTGGGTTGCCCTTCTGGATCTGGTGGTAATCCAGCACGGTGTCGATCACCGCTTGTTGCCCAGAGATCGGCAAACCTTGAATTTCAGGTCCGGCGATCCGGATGCGCCTCTCTATGATTCCCGCTACGAGCGTTCGCTGGTCGGCATCAAGGCTGGCGAACCGCTGGTAGAGGCGTGTCTGTCGCGACGGATGAAAGCTCTTGCCGGCGAGGAGCGGCCGTCCGAGATAGGTGGCCTTGGAAACTTCCTGCAGCACCGCCTGCGGGATGATCCAGGGGCGGTATCGAGGGGTGACTTCGATACCGTCCACGATCTCCAGCAATTCGGCCACCCGGAAGGCGCAGTTGTCGTGGAAAAAATAATAGACGTACTTCTTTTGTGTCACTTCCCACGCGTGGGAGACGATATAGCGCACCTCGGCGGGCGGCAGGTTCAGCCGATATTCCCAAAGATCGCGCAACTCGTTTTCGCCATAGTTTGCGTCATGGAAATAGAAGTTGACCGGGCTGAAGCCGCCGTCGTAGCCGCCGGCTATTCCCTTGACGATATAGCTGAATGGACCGTCATGCTGGGTGCCGATGGCACCGAAATTCAGGGTCTGGTCGATGAGGTAGGATTTTTCCTTCTCTTTCCTCGTGTTGAATTTGAGGAAGAGGTGACCGTAATAAGAGGCCGGGTTGCCAAGGTAGCCGTTGGCAAATACCAGGCTGAGCGAGTCGATGTCGTCAATGGACGACCATGCGGCGAATTCCGGGCAGTGGATGGGCTCCAGCGCTTCGCGGTGCTCCGGGAGGTGTTCTCTCAGCCAGAGCAGGCGTGTGGGAAAGCGGCACTTGGCATGGGCATCGTCGTTGCCGGAGACGGGTTCCAGCATGGCTGCAAGGCTTGCGTCCAATTCGGCTTCCGGATCGGTCTGTCCTGACCTGGACAGGAAGAACTCGGGGCTGTGGATCGCGCTCCTGAGCCCGGTAGGACTGCTTATGTCGGATTCGTAGTGAATGAGCCGGAGCCAGCTGCTGGCCCGCGAATGTTGCGTCAAGCTGGCTGCGCCGGCATCGCACAGCCACGAGCAGCACAAAAGGAAGGCGAAAATTATCTTCGGCAAGATATGGAATCGGAATTTCGCGGGCGGAAATCAAAACGCCCTCGATGAGCCGAGGGCGTTGGCACAGGACCGGACGCTGATGCTTATCCGGGCTGCTGCGTTCAGGCGGAGCAGTTCTTGCGGGCGGCGTCGTTGATGATGTTGAACAGTTGGCCCGCTTTTTCCAGGTGCTGCTGCTCATTGAAGCCCGGCTTGGCAACGGCATTGCTCATGCCACTGCGGACTTCGTTCACTGCCGCATGCTGCTTGCTGG
Organism: Zoogloea sp. GDB6; assembly: GCF_056724105.1. NCBI lineage: Bacteria > Pseudomonadati > Pseudomonadota > Betaproteobacteria > Rhodocyclales > Zoogloeaceae > Zoogloea > Zoogloea sp. GDB6. Next base: position 5,635,815 of record NZ_CM161497.1, read on the forward strand.
CGCTGCATTCGAAGATCTCCAGCGCGGCAGTCAGGTGCTCGCCGTTGCCGCGTGCGGCATCTTCGACGATCTGGGCGTAGGTGTCCCGGATGAACATCGCAGCCTTGATGTTCCGCTTCGTGCAGGTCTCGGGGCTGACGGTGGCCGAGGTGATGGCGGTAAGGCCCAGGTCCCAGGTCACGTTGGAGGTGGCGGCCGCCCATGCCGTTTCCTTGAATAGGGCCGCACCAATGCCGCAGTCGGAATACGGGTTGGGGCCGGAGCCAACTTCACCTGCCGCAAAAGCAGGGATCGATGCTGCTGTCGCAATTGCAAGGATGGACAGTTTCAGAAGGTTATTCTTCATTTTGTATGTTCCCTGAGTGTTTGGTAATCCATGAAATTCCATGGAATTAGAATTCTCGCATAACAAAAAAATCTCAACAATATATCTGCTTAATGTCATCAACATTTATAGGATATTTGTTCGTTTGTTTCAGATTCGGATGCATGCATCGATCCATATTGTGGAGCGCTTCCTTGACAGTGAGTCTTTGGTGTGGCTTAAAGCCTGTTGTGGTGCGGATCTCGGCGAGTCATGCTGCGTATGATGAGTCACATCAAATACGCCGAATGTATAATGGCTTTCGTCTTTAATTCGAGATCTTGGCTCATATGAAAAAGAACATGTTCAAGGGGCTGCTGCTTGCAGGGGTTCTTGCGTCGTCGATGATGTTTGCGGGCTGTGCTTCGGTGCCAATGGCGGCGAAAGAGCAGGATGCGGCGGCAAAGACTTTTGCGGCACCGGCCAGCGACAAGGCGGGGATTTACATTTTCCGGGATAGCCAATTTGGTGCGGCTCTCAAGAAACTGGTCTCTCTTGATGGCAATCCTCTTTTCCAGTCAGCGTCCAAGACTTATTTCTACAAGGAAATCGCTCCTGGAAAACATACGGTCACGACAGAGTCCGAGTTTGGGGACAACAGCGTTGAGTTCGTTGCCGAAGGTGGCAAGCTGCACTACTTCCGTAACTACATAAAAATGGGGCTCCTTGTCGGTGGCGCCAATCTGGAAGCTGTCGCCGAGGAGGAGGGCAGAAACGGAGTGAACGAATGTTCGCTTGCCGCGCCCCTAACAAAATGAGTGTCGTGAATTAAGCACTGAAAGGCACTGCTTGCGGTGCCTTTTAACGCCGTGCGCTTCGCAGGAGGCGGGTATCCGAGGCCCGTCTAATGGAAGAAAAGGGCTTCCCGAGAGGCGTCATCCTGATCGCAGCGACGTTGCCCCATTGCCGCTGCGCATTGGAGCGCCAGGCAGTATCGGGAGTCCTGCTATCCCGTCACGCCCCCTCGGCCGGCCGCGCGAACAGCAGATAAGGCCCATCCGGCGAATCGCCGTCGGCGATGGCCTGCCAGCCTTGGTGGAGGTAGAAGCCGATAGCCGGGGTGTTGGCCTTGAGGCATTTCAGCGTTGGCGTGGCGGCGGTGAAGTAGGCCGAGCAGTGGGTGAGCAGCGTCTTGCCGACGCCCTGATGCTGGAAATCCGGATGGACGAAGAGGTTGTGCAGGAAGCTGTCGGGCTCCCAGATGGAGGCGAAGCCGACGGGCTGGCCATGGGCCAGCGCGACGAGGATGCATTCGTCTTCGGTGTCGGCGTCGAAATCGGCGGGCTGGAAGGCGCTGGCGTCCTGCCATGTGAAGGCGGCGCGGCGGGCGGCGGTGTAGAGCTGGCGCAGGGTTTCGCGGTCGTCTGCTTCGTATTCGCGGATGGTTAGGTGCATGGCTGGGGATGTTGGGTGGTAAGGGATGTTTCAAGCTGATGGGGCAAAGCTATCGCCTGCCTTTCATAAAGCTTTCATGATCGCCAGTGAAGATTGCGCCCTTTCCGCCATCTCACTGGAGTCGTTACTGCTATGAACACTTTGCCGGATTCGTCCCGTCGCCACCTCCTGAAGCTCATGTCGGGCGCTCCCTTGCTGCCGTTTTCCTCTGCCATCGCGGGGGCTTCCGCGTTCCTGGGCGGCTGTGGCGGCAGTGGTGGTTCCGACGCGCCGGTGGCGCTCTCCAGCGTCAGCTTCAGCAGCATACCGGCGCCGACGCTGGCCAACCCGGCGGCAATGGCCACGACGACGGTGGGTTCGGTGATGTCGGTGACTTTTGCCGATTCGAGCAAGCTCGACTACACGCTGGCCTATCAGCCCTTCTTCATCACCGGTGACCTGGTGGCCGACGGTAAGGGCGGCAAGATCCTGGCCGGCGGCTATTACGACATCAACAACCAGCCCATCATCGACAGGACGGTGGTCGGCCAGGAGCGCCAGTTCTTCTCCGATTCCCCGGACGGCACCTCACTGCTGACCGTCGAGGGCGCGAAGGTCGACGGCGTGAAGGGCAAGCCGGTGTTCGCCGTGGTGCAGTTCGAATACACGACCTGGGCGCAGGACGGCACGACCGACATGTATGGCAAGCTGCCGTCGCCGATTGCCGTGCTGACCCTCGACCAGGATCAGGCTACCGGCAAGCTGTCCCTGGTGAAATACCACAACGTGGATACCTCCAAGGTCAATGGCCTGTGGATCACCTGCGGCGCCAGCCTGTCGCCGTGGGGCACCCACCTGTCGAGCGAGGAGTACGAGCCGGACGCCTTCGTGGCCAGTAATGCGCAGCTCAAGGCCTTCAGCAAGAACCTGTTCGGCAACGAGGCGACCGCCAACCCTTACCACTACGGCCATCTGCCGGAAGTCACCGTCAATGCGGACGGCACCGGCTCGATCAAGAAGCACTACTGCGTGGGCCGGATTTCCCACGAGCTGGTGCAGGTGATGCCCGACCGCCGCACGGTGTTCATGGGCGACGATGCGACCAACAGCGGCTATTTCGTGTTCGTCGCCGACAAGGAGAACGACCTGTCCGCCGGTTCGCTGTACGTGGCCAAGGTCGGCGCGGGCTTCTCCCTCGATCCGGCTGCGTCTGCGGCGGCGCTGTCGTGGATCAAGCTGGGTTCTGCGACGAGTGCCGAGATCAAGGCCCTGGTGGACGGCGGCATCAAGCCGACCGACATCATGGATGTGCGCAGCACCGACCCCGCCGATACGACTTTCAGGAAGGTGACCGCCAACGGCAAGACCGAGTGGATCAAGGTCATCAACGAGAAGGCCGCCGCCTTCCTGGAAACCCACCGCTACGCGGCCTACGTGGGCGCCAGCATGGGCTTCACGAAGATGGAAGGCACGACGGTCAACATCAAGGACAAGGTGGCTTACTCTGCGCTGCAGAACTGCCAGGACTCGATGGTCGTCGGCGGCAAGGGCTACACCGCCGGCAACGGCATCTCCATCGACAAGGCCCTCAAGGCCGGCGCGGTGATGGCCCTCAACCTGAAGGGCGGCCTCAAGGACGACAAGGGCGCGGCCATCAACAGCGAGTGGATGCCGGCGGATACCAAGGCGCTGCTGGTCGGTGAGGACATCACGGCCGACGCGCTGGGCAACACCGGCAACCCGAACAAGGTCGCCAACCCGGACAACCTCAAGTTCTCGGAGAAGATGCGCACCCTGTTCATCGGCGAGGACAGCGGCCAGCACGTCAATAACTTCCTGTGGGCCTACAACATCGATACCAAGGCGCTGTCGCGCATCATGTCGATCCCCGCTGGCGGGGAATCGACCGGCCTGCACGCCGTCGATGAGATCAACGGCTGGACCTACATCATGAGCAACTTCCAGCACCCGGGCGACTGGGGCAGCATCCACAACGTCGTCAAGGACACGCTGGACCCGCTGATCAAGGCCAACTACAAGAACAAGTTCGGTGCCGCCGTTGGCTACCTGACCGGAGAGCTGAAGCAGTTCAAGCTGGCGAAGTAAGCGTTTCAACTGCTGCAGTGGGCATGGCGCCATTTGCATGGCGCCATGCTACGCGGCCCCGGGTGGTGTCTCCGCCAATGCCGTCTTCAGGGCTCTCGCATACGCGTTGCGGGCCGTCTGCAGCGCTGCCACGTGGGCCTGCAGGCGGGCCAGTTCTTGATCCACGAACTGAATGCCGGCCAGCTGGGTGCGGGCGTCGGCGGAAAGGGTGTCGAGGTTGTATTCCTGATTGTCGATCTTGATGGTGGCCATGTTCGCAGGGTTCCGGGGGGGAGGTTGGAGGACGGTGTGCGTGATGCCGGGGCGGCTGTGGCGCGCCAGCGCGCAATTGGCGTTTCCGATCGTCTGTATTGCCTTTTCGGTCTGATCGACCGAGTGGTGCCAGCGTTTGGCTCGGTATTGGCGGCAATGGCGTAGCGCCTGCAGCCGGCCCTGTTCCGGAGAGCCGGCAAGCGTCAGCCCACGTTGGTCGGCCAGGTAGTGGGCGATGCGTTTGAAGAGTGCGAGCGGCATCGGGGGCTGGGACAGGATCGCGTCGCTGGGCTGGAAGCCCAGGCTCTGTGTGAGGCCGAGCATGTAGCCGGTGGCTTCGCGGAGCGTGACGATGCCTGCCGGGCTGACGTGGATCAGTGGGCAGTAGGGCGCCAGCTCGGGCAGTACGTGGTTGGGGTGTAGCTCGCCTTGCCAGTAGCGTCGGGCGACCTCGCTGAAGTGCCGATAGTCGCGGATGGCGACGAACTGGGCGTCGGCGAAGGGCAGGATCTCCACTTTCGGTTTGGTGGGCGTTACCGTGTCGTTGGAGACATCCAGGTACAGGGTGCCGAGCTGGAAGGCGTTCTGGAAATAGCTGCCGCGCAGATCACCCCACACTTGGCGAAATTCACCGCCGGCTTGCAGGAAGGCCCTGAAGGCCGCGTGGCCCTGTGCTGCGGCGCTGGTCAGCCGGCTGTCATCCACACTGCGTAGTTGCTTCTGGACCGCGAGGGAGATTTCCAGGCATTGCCCGAGCGGATAAGGCTTGCCCAGCTTGACCGGCTGACGAGTCTGCAGCACCGGGTCCACCTGCGCGCGTACGGCCAGAAAGAAGGCTTCCAGTTCGGCGAGGGCCGGTAGCAGGAAGTGCTGGGTCAGTGCGACCTGGGTGGGTGAGTCCAGTGCCTGCGGTTCGTTGGGGAGCCGGCGGCGCATCGCGTTGGTGCCCTGTGTCTGCGCTGTGTCTGCGGCGATACGATCATTCATGCAACATTCTGCCACCTGTTTTGTATCGGGCGCAGTGTAACCGCAAGCGCTTTGCCCACGCCGGGCGCCGCCCCCGGGGAGGCGTGGAATGGTGTGGCGTGTTAGCGCTCGGCCAGTTCGCGGAGCTTGCAGACCGTCCGCCAGTTGCGGTCCGTCATCGGCACGCCGAGCAGGCGCTCGCTGGCGGCGGCCAGTTTGGAGCGGCCGACGCCGTCGGGGGCGTGGAGGTAGAACACGCGGCCGTCGAGCAGGAAGCGCTCGTTGTCTTTCTTGAGGCTTGTCAGCTTTTTCAGGTCCGGTGCGGTTGGGGTGACGGCCAGGAAGCCGAGGTGCAGCGACGTGGGGTCGGCCTCCGCGTCGGGAAACGGGTTCCGCTCGCAGGCCTGCAGGATGTCCTCCCGGCGCAGCAGCAGCACCTGGGGCTCGAAACCATGCTGTTCCCCGATGGCTGCCATCAGCCATGCGGTAATCGGTGCGGCCTCGCCGTCAGCATGGCGGAATACGGCGTTGCCGCTCTGGATGTAGGTGCTGACGTCCGTCGCGCCGATGCCTTCGAGCAGGGCGGTCAGCGATTTCATCGGCAGGGTGTTCTTGCCGCCGACGTTGATGGCACGGAACAGGGCGATGTAGGTGTGCATCGTGGTCGTCAGCAGCCGAGTTCCCGAAAGCGCTTGCGCAGTGCGAAGAGCTGTTGCTGCACACCGGCGAATTCGGCGCCGCTGGTTTGCAGTTCCTGGCGCTCCAGGGGCGGGAGGTGAGTGTCGAGACGTCGGCATTCCTGCTGGGCCTCAGGGCTGAGCTTGAAGCGGCGTTCGAAGGTGGCGTATTGCTTGCGGTCCATGCCGTTGAGCGGTCTGATGGCGTCGGACATCTGCTCCCTGAAATGTTCATGCTGGACGTCTGCTCCGATGCGCTCCTTGCCGGACAGCTTGCTGACACCGCGAGTGGGCTCCACTTCAATGCGCTGGGCGCCGAGGCAGGGCGAGTCGGAGTAGACCGTCTTGCCGCCCTGGTCGCATTTGAAGACGGTGCGGGAGGGCGGCGGCAGCGTTTGGGCCGATATAGGCGAAGCGGCCGTGATAAGGCCGTGGAGGCCGAGCAGCAAGGCGAAGGTAATGCGTGTCACAGGGGAGGAGACTCCTCGGGCATCAAGGGATGCAGGCACAGCGATCCATACGCGGCGCGGGGCCCATCGATGAAAGATGCCGTTAATGGCGATGGAGGCAGTCTATGGAGTGCAGCTCGCGTCGCCTACGGATTAGTCCACTCGTCGTTTTGGTAATTGCGCACTGAGCCTCGATACGGGCAACGGTGGGCTCGTTGAGCTTGCTTCAGCTGGTTTTCCTGAAGCGCAGGTACAGGCCGGCCAACCAGATGACGACTGCCAGCAGGAAGATGCCCAGGCTGCCGAGGATGTCGGCGCTGGAGAGCGTCGGTGGCTGCAGCCGGTTGGCTTGTACGACGAGCCAATGGACGTAGCAGAGGAACAGGCTCATGACTGCCGCGAACCATTTGCCATGGTTGCTGATGAAGGAGAGCGTGGTGTCCCGGCGTTCGGGGGCCAGCCAGTAGCTGCGGTTGGGGATGTTGAGGTGGGAGCCGCTGCGGCGGGCCAGGCTCCCGGGTAGAAAGGCGATCAGCAGTGGAATGCCGATGAGGAGCAGCGAGAAGCCCATCACATAGGCCTGGCGTGCCATGAAGCCATTGGCGATGCCGGAGGCCGAGAAGTGCGATGCGACGACCGGCGGCAGCGTTTGGGCGCTGTGCCAGACAAAGCCGGTGAGCACGGCCTGCAGCACGAGGAAGGCGAGGGTGCCGGGGGATGGTTTCATGCCGTGGTCCGTCCGAGGTGTGTTCTCAAGGGCCGCCGATTATGGTCCATGCCGGCAATGGCTTACGGCAGCGCCGCAATGAAATCGGTGACCAGCGTGACGATGGTCTCCGGCTTTTCCCGGTGGGGCATGTGAAAGGTGTCCGGGATGATCTCGACGCGGGCGGGGCCGTTGCTCAGTTCGCCGATCAGTTCGGGATGGCGGGTCGAGCCGTATTCGTCGTGGAGGCCGTGGATGGCCAGCAGGGGGCAGTTCACCTTCGGCAGCACGGGATGCAGGGACCAGTCGGCGAAAGCGGGGGCGAGCCAGGTTTCGGTCCAGGCGTCGAGCACCCAGCGGGCCTTGTCGCCGTGGTATCTGCGCAGGCGGTCGACCTGCTTGTCGTCCTGGAACTGTTCCTTGGCGATGCGGATGCCTTCGACCGTGCGGTCTTCCAGGAAGGCCTGGGCGGCGATGGTGATGACGGCCTTGCAGTCGTCGGGAAACTGGGCCGCGCAATTGACGGCCATGCCGCCGCCGACGCTATGCCCCAGCACGATGAAGCCCGCGAAGCCGTAGTGGCGGCGTACGGTGGCGAAGTAGCTGCGGGCTTCGTCGGCGATGAAGTCGAGGTTCAGCGTGTCGTCCCGCGGGTCGGAGCGGCCGAAGCCGAGGCGGTCGTAGGCGATCACGCGGCGGCCGGTGGCGGCGCTGAGTTCGGCCGGAAAGTCGCGCCACAGCTCGACGCAGCCGAGGGAGTCGTGCAGCAGCACGATGGGCTCGGCAGGTAGTACGCCGGTGTCGCTGTCGGTGGGTGACCACACACGGGAGAACAGGCGGCCGCGGGGATGATCGACCCAGATGTCCTGGGCGGTGCTGCGGGGGGTGTCGAATTCGGACATGGGGTTCTCCTTTGGCGGTATCGGGGGCGGGCTGTCGATAGCTTCCCTTCCGTGCCGGGCGTGGCTTCCGGCGACGGAACGGATATCGGGCGGCGCCTTTTTATAATGTTGACGTTAACGTAACTCAGCGTGGCCGGTAAATCCCTCTAGGGATAACCCTTGCCGGCTTTGCGCGATTGTCCGTCTCCCAGGGGCGCGGAATGGGGATAATGCTTCATCCGACGCAGATCCCCGTTCGCCATGTCGCCGCTCCGAGCCCTGCCTGCCGCGCCCAGTCTGCCGTGGGGAGATATCCTCGCCGGTTTGTCGGTGGCCGGCGTGCTGCTGCCGGAGTCGGTGGCCTATGCGGCGATTGCTGGCGTGCCACCGTCCCACGCGCTGTTGGCCGCGCTGGTGGGCTTGATCGTTTATCCGCTGTTCGGCTCAAGCCGTTTCGCGATCGTCGCACCGACTTCGTCCGCCGCTGCGATCTTCGCCACCGCAGTGGCGGTGGGCGGGCCAGAGATGGGCTACGCGCTGGTGCTGCTGACCGGTGCGCTGTTTGTGATGGCGGGCCTGCTGCATACCGGCTCCATCGGTGCTTTCATCTCGCGGCCGGTGCTGCGCGGCTTTGCGTGGGGCCTGGCGGTGACCATCGTGCTCAAGCAGTTGCCCCATCTGGCCGGCGTCCATGTGCCAGGCCGCAACGCCTGGCAGCTGCTGGTCGGGCTGATCGATGCGGCCGACGCGATCCACTGGCCCAGCGTCGGGCTCGGTGCCGTCGCGCTGCTGCTGTGGCTGGCGGTGCATCACGGTTTGCGGCGCGTGGTCTTCCTGCCCCAGTCGCTGCTGGTGCTGGCGCTGGGCATCGTGGCGTCCGCCACCTTCGACCTGGGCAGTCGCGGTATCGCCCTGGTGGGGCATATCGAGTGGCGCAGCCTGGCTTTGGATCTACCGTCCCTGAGCGCCGAGCGCTGGCTGCGCATGGCCGAATGGGCGCCGGCGTTGCTGCTGATCCTGTTCGCCGAGTCCTGGGGCTCGGTGCGTTCGCTGGCGCTGCAGAAGGGCGACACGCTCAGCGCGGACCGGGAGTTGCTGGCCATCGGTGCCAGCAATCTGTTGAGCGGCATCCTGCAGGGGCTGCCGGTGGGGGCGGGCTTCTCGGCGGCGGCGGCCAACTATTCGGCGGGGGCACGCAGCAAGGCGGCCGGGCTCACCGCGGCGTTTACCCTGGGCCTGTTGTTGTGGCACGCCCGCGATGCACTTGGCTTGCTGCCATTGCCGGTTTTGGCGGCAGTGATGATCGGCATTCTGTCCCACAACCTGTGGCCGAAGGCGGTCATCACCGGCCTGCGGATGGGGGGTGATGCCTGGCTGGCGGTGATGGCGGCGGCGGCGGTACTGGCTTTCGGGGTGTTGTTCGGCATGTTGCTGGCTGTCGGTTCGTCCTTGTTGCTGGCGATCCATCGCTTCGCGCAGCCGGTGGTGGTGGAACTGGGGCAATTGCCAGGCACTCGCGATTATCAGGATTGCCAGCGCCACGCAGAAGCGATCCGCACGCCGGAGCTGCTGATCCTGCGGGTTGATGAACCACTGTTCTTTGCCAACGCGGAGCAGGCTTTCCAGTCGGTGCGCACGATGGCCCTTGAGCGGCAGCCTGGTGTGGTGGTGCTGAGCCTGGAGGTATGCGACGAGCTGGACGTGACGGCTGGCGAGGCGCTCGCCGAACTGGCCACCAACCTGCGCAGCGCCGGCATCGAGCTGGCTCTGGCCCGTGTGAAGGACCGCATCCGCGACGCGCTGGCCCGCGCCGGCCTGGTCGGCGAGATCGACCACGCCATCGCAGCCTACTGGAGTGTGGATGACGCCGTGCAGGCCACGCGGCTGCGGAAGGGCGCGAGCGGGGGACGCCAGACGTGACAAAGGCCACCCGAAGGTGGCCTTTGTCGGTGATGCTTGGTGGGTTGTGAGTGGCTCGAACACTCGACCTACGGATTAAGAGTCCGCTGCTCTACCAACTGAGCTAACAACCCACTTCTTGAAACTGGAGCGGCAGAAGAGTCTCGAACTCTCGACCTCAACCTTGGCAAGGTTGCGCTCTACCAACTGAGCTACTGCCGCATTGAATTCTGGCTCCTCGACCTGGGCTCGAACCAGGGACCTACGGATTAACAGTCCGGCGCTCTACCGACTGAGCTATCGAGGAATAGTTTTTTCGCTTTCGAACTATGTCTTCAGCGAGTTGAAAATTCTAGCATGCATTTAACGCTTTTGTGAACATGTGGCGTTGTCCGATGCGCTAAACCCTGTGCAAAGAGGAAGGGCCTCGGTCTTCTTTACACCGCTTCCATGCGGCGGAATACCAGCGGTCGCCCGTTATGACTGCGCTTTACGAGCCAGGTGGCAAGAGCGGAGTCCATGTAGTCCGCATGTCCTGGAAACCAGTCCACAAGTGCTTGGGCATAGGCGCGGGCGACATCGTATCGGCCCTGTGCCACGACCTCCCGCACGTCGTAGGCGGAGCTCAGCACCTTTTCGTGCTCCTCGATATGGCATTCGCCGCCGCCAGGAAAATCTGGAGCGTTCAGCCAGCCGTTTTCCTGGGTGAAATGGGCTTCGGCGTGACGAATGAAGGCCTCCAGGGCCTCTGGGATATCGGTATCGCTCGCTTCTTGCAGTGTGCGCACGTGTTCGACAAATTCCCGGTGGGTGTCGTCGATGGACTGGTGGCCCAGCAGGTAGCGGTCACTCCAGGTGAATCTCTGAATCGTGGTCATCAGCGTGTCTCCTCGTTGCTGTTGAATGTGTCCAGTGGTTGGGGAGCCATTCGCAAGTCAGCCAAGGGCTGAAGCCAGGGCGGGCAGGCCGATCGAATGGTACTTGCGTCCGAAATAGGTCAATCCTGCGGTGGGGTCTCCGATCTTGACCGCCTGGACCTCACAGATGAACAGATCGTGGGAGCCCAACTGCTGTTGCTGGGTGACGCGGCAGTCAAAGCTGACCAGTGCCCCGCTCAAGGCTGGACTGCCGGTCAGGAGCCGTTCGTGGGCAACCTGGGCAAGACGTTCGGGCATCGTCACATTGCGGTCCGCAAAGAGTTGGGCCACATCCTGCTGCTCTGCTGCCAGCACATTGACGCAGAGCACGCCATTGCCGCTGAACAGGGCGTGCGCGTAGGACGAACGGTTTATGCAGGTGAGCAGGGTGGGAGGCAGGTCGGTCACGCTGCAGACGGCCGTGGCGGTCATGCCGGCGAAGCCCTTTGGGCCATCGGTGGTGATGACATTGACGGCGCCGGTCAGGCGGGCCATGCCATCGCGGAAAAGGTCGATGCTGACCATGGAGGTTTCCTTTTCTGAGCGTACTCGGACAGAGGCTGCCAAGTGTTGCAGCGCTGTCCTGAACGGGTGGAGCCGCGTGGGCTCCACCCTTGTTACGGCTGTTCTGTTGAGGGCCGCGTCACCACTTGAAGGCCATGGCGGCGCCGACCCAGTGCTGGGACATATCGACATTCACCCCGCTGCTCGGCCCGCTGCCGCGGACCTCGGAGCCGAAGGCGCGGGCATACATGACGGATATCTCCGTGTCTTTGCTCAGCGCATAGGTGCCGCCAAGGGTGAAGTGATCCTGGGGCGTGACTGGCGCCAGATAGTCGAGGGTCGCGTTTTCCCGGCTGACGATCTGCTGGCCATGACTGACCCCGCTGCGCAGGGTCAGGGCAGGCGTGGTTTGCCAAGAAACACCGGCACGGGTCACCGTCTGGCTGCGCCAGCCGAAGCCGGGTTCGCTGGCGGTCAGTGCGTTGGCCAGGGAGTCCAGGTCGCCCCAATTGATGCGCATCACGTCGGCAGCCATCACGATGCTCTCCGTCGGGCGCCAGGCCACGCCGATGCCGTAGCGTTCCGGAATGTCGAACTCACCGCGATGGGCCAGCAGGTTGCTGTACTTCTTGAGCTTGCCCATGCTGATGCGGGACGAGTACATCGCGCCCAGGGTAACCTGCTCGCTCACCTGGCCGGACCAGCCCATCTTGAAGCCGACGCCAGTGGATGAATCCGCGCCCGGGCTTTCCACACCGAGGGCATCGGGGACACCGTCAACCTTGAAGCGCTGATAGGCAAAGTCGGCCGAGAAGCCGAGCGCATAGCCCGGCGCAAGCTTGATGGCATAGGTCGGGGAGGCGATGATCTGGGTCAGCTTGGCGCTGTCCTTGTCGCGGCCACCCAGCAGAGGGGTGTCATACACGGTACTCACGCCGTTGCCATAGACCGAGACTCCGATGGATTGGTGATCGTCGATGACCCGGTTGTAGCCCAGTTCAGGCACGGGGACGGCTTTCACGCCATCTCCATTGAACTCGGTGCCACCGAAGCTGGACTTGGGATCCACGATCACCACGGACAGCCCCAGATCGAGGCGATTACCTACAAAAGCCATACCGGCCGGGTTGTTGGCAGCGGCGAGGGCATCCTGGGGCAGGGCAATGGATGCGCCGCCCATGCCCATGGCTTTGATGCCATAGCCGTGGGGCATTGGGCCGTTGGTCGCATGAGCGGACGAAAAGAGGGCGAGGGCCGCGACTGTCGCGCCCAGGCGTACGCGGGCAGGACAGGAAGGACGTCGGGTTGGGGGGTAGGTCATGATGGGCTCCGGAATGCGTTTGTTCTTGCCAGTGCGTTGGCCGCCGGCCGTTAGCTTGCCGGCGATGGTCGGAGTTCAGGCTGAGAGTGCTGTTTCTTCGATGACACGAGCGGTTGCTTCCGGGTCGTAGAACCAGGAGGACAGGCTTTTGGGGTCATTGAAGGCGTCGGCAAATCTGTGGGCCAGTGTCCCGTTCTGGCAGCAAGTGCCCAGAAACTGCATGACATGGGGCGGCGGCGGAACGAGCATGCTGTTGGTGAAGCGGGCAGACCATTGCGCGTAGTCCCAGTACTGTTCTGCGAGGGCTTCCATCCAGGCGCGGTCGAAGCCGGCCTGGCCGTGGCTCACAATAGCCTCGAGATACATGCTGGCGCCCTTGGAGGCGTTGTTCGAGCCTTGGCCGGTCATCGGGTCGTTCAGCACCAGTACGTCGCCGAGGCCGAGCACCGTCCGGCCGGAGGGCAGTACGCCGATCGCGTTGCGCACGGTGGGCGTCACGCGGCCGAAAAGGATGCCGTTGTCGTCGGTCAGGCGGATGTCCCTGAAACGCGGGGCTTCCCACGGGAAGAACTCGGCAATCAGGGCCTTGGTCATGGCCAGATGGTCGGCCGGGGTCTTCACGGCATCCCAGCGGTCCATCGGGCCGCCGATCACACATTCGATGTTGATGATGTCGCAGGGGCCGGTGTGGGTCAGGGCTGGGAAATGCACCAGTTCGCCGACGCCAGGGTTGATGTTGATGTTCAGGGCCGTGAAGTCTTCCCGCGGCACCATGCCATGGACGTAGGTGAGGGCAATGGCGCGCTGGGGGCGATCGAAGGTGCAGCGTGCGCTGTCCCGTTCGAAGAGCTTCCCCAGTTCGCCCTTGCCGGTCGCCACGAGTACCAGGTCCGACGTATCCACCAGACGCTCCAGCTCGGCCATGTCCACGTCGCCGATCACCAGGTCGCCGCCGAGGCGTTCGAATTCGTCCATCCAGCGGGGCATCTTGATCCGTTGGTCCACCGACTGCCCATTGGCCGACATGCGTGAACGGAAATCCAGCATGGGGCCCGTTTCCGCATTGCCGGCGCGGATGTGGGCGCCTTCGATCGGCGGGCACTCCGCATCCCAGAAAGCAATTCCCAATTCTCTTTCGTGGTTCAGTGCCATGTCGTACATGGACTGGCTGGAAAGGATCTTGCCCTTCGCAATCTCCTCACCAGTGCGGTTGGATATGATCCTTACCGTATACCCTTTATTAAGAAGTCCAATACCCAGTTGAAGCCCAGCCTGGCCTGCTCCGACGATGGTGATATTGCGCATGTTCGCTTGCTCCGATTCTGAAGTCTGTTGGGACCTATTTGTCTAGGCGATGTCAATTTCGGGCAAGTACAATCTATTGGCTATGCGCTTATTGCAGAATGTGTGCAGTGAGTGCAATTTGCACTTTTTTGTCAGAATTGAGACAAAAGGAAATATTCACTCATGGAACGCGCTTGAGGGTGTCGCTGGGCGACTCTCCGTAGCGCTTCCGGTATTCGGCTGCAAAACGGCCGAGTTCGAAAAAACCCCAGCGTGTCGCCACGCTGGTGACGTTCCGGAGCTTTCCGGTATCCAGCAATTCCTGACGCACCTTTTCCATGCGCAAATCCCTGAGGTAGCGCATGGGGCTGACGCCGCGGAACTTCCTGAAACTGTTGTACAGCGTGCGCAGGCTGATTCCCGTCAGCTCGGCCAGCTGTTCGTTGGTAATGGCGGTATCCAGGTGGGCGTGCATGTACTCTTCCGCCACCTTGAGATGCCGGGGCAGGACTTCCGTATCTGGCCTGTCGAGGCGATCGCTGAGGCTGTTGCCCTGCCATACCAGCAGGCCTGACATGATCAGCTGCTCGAATTGCGCGCGCATCAACGGGTGCGCCACCAGATCGGGGTTCTGCTGCAGACTGCGGAGAAGTTGGCGGATGGTCGTTTCCCAGGCCTGTCCGCCGCCGCTTCGGGTATTCAGGTCCGTGTCGAATTGCAGGGCCTGGCGTAATGGCCGCCCAATAAGGTTTGTCGCATGGCGTTCCAAGGCTTCACGCTCGATGCGGACGACCAGCTTTGAACAGTTTGAGCTCCAGTTCATGGAGAAAGACTGCCCCGGACAGTGGATTGTTCCACTGCCGGGTTGGCTTAATCGGGCTTGATTGCCCGACTCGATTCTGTCCTCGCCACGCAATGGCAATTGAACGAGAAAGAATGCATCGAGCTCCTGGGGCGCTACGTGGACATCCGCACCGTAACTCATGATGCTGAAGCTCATGGCCGGTGTCCGCAAATAGCGGTGCCGATAATTCAATTGCCCACGCCGATCCATCAGGGAAAGGCGGTGATCACAGAATATCCCCGCGACCAATACCCGGGCCTCATCGAGATCCCTTGATTGCAGGAGATCCAGAGTCGTCAGGCGATTGTTCTGCATTGCGCACCCCGAGCAAAATGACAGCGACCCGCTTTATCTTGCAGGCTGCCGGCTTGTCTTCAATGTCTCAGCTTAAATCGTCGGTAGCGGTGAAAGAACTGATCAGACCTGATTGGCTGCAATAATCCCCCGCTCGCGCGCCATCGTGATGGCCGTGTCTTCGATCATGTCCTCCTGCCCGCCGACCATGCCACGACGGCCCAGCTCGACCAGGATGTCGCGGGCTGGCACGCCGTACTTCTTGGAGGCGCGCTTGGCGAACAGCAGGAAGGAACCGTACACGCCGGCGTAGCCGAGGGTCAGCGCGTCGCGGTCGATGCGGATCGGGAAGTCCATGATCGGCACCACCAGGTCTTCGGCGACGTCGGTGATCTTCGCGACATCCACGCCGGTCTCGATGCCCATCAGGCTGCACACGGCGATCAGCACTTCCATCGGCGTGTTGCCGGCCCCGGCGCCCAGACCGGCGGCGGCCGCGTCGATACGCGTGGCGCCCACTTCGATGGCGGCGATGCTGTTGGCGACGCCCATCGCCAGGTTGTGGTGGCCGTGGAAACCCAGTTCGGTCTCCGGCTTCAGCGCTTCACGCACCGCGCTGAGGCGGGCTTTGACGGTTTCCGGCAGCAGGTGGCCGGCGGAGTCGGTCACGTAGATGCAGTTGGCGCCGTAGGACTCCATCAGCTTGGCCTGCTTGACCAGCCTTTCGGGGCTGTTCATGTGGGCCATCATCAGGAAGCCGACGGTGTCCATGTCGAGCTTCCTGGCCATCGTGATGTGCTGTTCGGACACATCGGCCTCGGTGCAGTGGGTGGCGACGCGGATCGTCGACACGCCCAGCTCCTTGGCCATCTTCAGGTGATCGACGGTGCCGATGCCCGGCAGCAGCAGCGCCGAGACCTTGGCCTGCTTCATCAGCGGGATGACGGTGGACAGGTATTCCTCGTCGGTGTGGGCCGGGAAGCCGTAGTTCACCGAGCTGCCCCCGAGGCCGTCGCCGTGGGTGACTTCGATCAGCGGCACGCCGGCTTCGTCGAGGCCGGTGGCGATGCTCTTCATCTGCTCCAGGCTCATCAGGTGACGCTTGGGGTGCATGCCGTCCCGCAGGGTCATGTCATGCACAGTGACGGCCCCTCGGCGGCCGGGTACGGCCGCCGATCCCCCGAGGGGATCTCGCCCGCCTTCGGGCGGCCGTGCGGCGGGCTCGTGCGGAATCTGCTTGCCTTTGAGTTCCATGGTGCTTTCCTTAGGCGGTGACGGGTTGGAGGGTCAGGCTGCCGGCGAGGATTTCCTCGGCGAACATCTCGGCAGTGCGGGCGGCGGCGGCGGTCATGATGTCGAGGTTGCCGGCGTACTTGGGCAGGTAGTCGCCGAGGCCTTCGACCTCGAGATAAACCGACACGCGGTTGCCGTCGAAGACCGGGCCGTTCACCAGGCGGTAGCCGGGCACGTACTTCTGCACTTCCTGGATCATCGCGGCAATGGATTCGCGGATCGCGTCCTGCTGCGGTTCGCCCTCGACGAGGCAATGCACGGTGTCGCGCATCATCAGCGGGGGCTCGGCCGGGTTGATGATGATGATGGCCTTGCCCTTCTTGGCGCCGCCGACCTTCTCAACCGCACCGGCGGTGGTGCGGGTGAATTCGTCGATGTTCTTGCGGGTGCCGGGGCCGGCGCTCTTGCTGGACACGGTGGCGATGATTTCGCCGTACTCCACCGGCTGCACGCGGCTGATCGCGGCGACCATCGGGATCGTCGCCTGGCCGCCACAGGTGACCATGTTGACGTTCATCTCGCGCTGGCCGACGTGCTGCTTGAGGTTCACCGGCGGCACGCAGTAGGGGCCGATAGCGGCCGGCGTCAAATCCACCATCAGCACGCCGAGCTCGTTGAGCTTGCGGCTGTTCTCGGCATGCACGTAGGCGCTGGTGGCGTCGAAGGCAATCTGCACGCCGTCGGCGAGCACGTGGGGCAGGAGGCCGTCCACGCCGTCGGCGGTGGTCTTCAGGCCCATTCCACGGGCGCGCTTCAAGCCGTCCGATTCCGGGTCGATGCCGACCATCCACACCGGCTCCAGCACCGGGCTGCGCTGCAGCTTGGCGAGCAGGTCCGTGCCGATGTTGCCCGGGCCGATCAGGGCGCATTTGATTTTCTTGGTCATGGGTTTTCTCTCGGTTGGGTGACGGGCATTCCCGTTCTGGTGTTCTGTTCTTGTCTGGGGATGCAGACTGCGCGGCTTCCGCCCAGGGAGTTCAGGGAGGAAGACGGAAACCGCGCAGCTGCAAACTCTTCACGTCAGACGAAGCGCACCGAGCAGCCGCCGATGCCGGCGATGGTGAGGCGCAGGTTGTCCCCGGCAGCGACGGGCACCATCGCGCCGAGCGCACCGGAGAGGATGATTTCGCCCGCTTTCAGCGGAATGCCGAGGCGGCCGAGGGTGTTGGCGAGCCACACTACGGCGTTCACTGGCGAGGCCATCGTGGCTGCGCCAGCGCCGGTTACGGCTACTTCGCCGTTCTTTTCCAGCACCATGCCGCAGCTCACCAGGTCCAGTTCGCGGGGATCCACCAGGCGGGAGCCGAGTACCAGCACGCCACAGGAGGCGTTGTCCGCCACCGTGTCCTGAATGCGGATCTTCCAGTCCCGAATGCGTGAGTCGACGATCTCGAAGCAGGCCATCACGCCTTCGGTAGCCCGCAGCACATCTGCAGCCGTGACGCCGGGCCCCATGAGATCGTGCTTGAGCACGAAGGCGATTTCTCCTTCGGCCTTGGGCTGGATCAGCGTGTCGATGGGAATCGGGTCGCCGGTGTTGTAGACCATGGCGTCGGTCAGCTGACCGAAGTCGGGCTGACCGACGCCCAGCATGTCCATCACGGCGCGGGACGTGACGCCGATCTTCTTGCCGATGATCTTTTCACCGTCCTGAAGGCGAAGGGCGATCAGCTTCTGCTGGATCGCGTAGGCGTCTTCAATAGTCAGGGCAGGGTAGCGGTCGGTAAGAGGACTGACCATCACCCCCTGGCGCAAGGCGTCGTAGAGGGTTTCGGCCAGGTGGTCCGTGAGTTTCTGGTCAGTGATGGAGTGCATGCCTTGTTCCTTCGGGGCCTCTCCGGACCCCGCGCGTGTTTGTGGAAGCGGCCTTCGGGCCTGCCTACAGATGTTTGTGTCCCCAGACGCTGGTCACGTCGAAGAGCTTCACATCGGTGTCGTCGGGGGCCATTTCCAGCCCACCCCAGCCGCATTCGAGTTGCAGCTTCGACGGTGACTCCGCGTAGAACGAGAACATGTTGTCGTTCACGTGGCGTCCTATGGAGCGGGTCTGGCGGAAGCCGTGGGCATGGACCCGGTCGAGGGTCAGCCCGACATCGTCGATGCGATTGACCTGCAGCATCAGGTGTCCGAGGCGGCGGGGAATGGGGAGGTGGCCGAAGGCCAGGGTGTGATGGCGTGGATTGCAGCGCATGAAGATGAAGTCGCCAGCCAGACCACCATAGTTCTTGGTGGACACGTAGTCGCTGGTGACGAAACCCATGATCTCGCCATAGAACTGCTGTACGCGCAGCGGATCGTCCACGACCAGCATGAGGTGACCCAGACCCTGCTCTCCGGTCACGAAGCCGCCGTGGCCCACCGCGGCGCAGAAGGGGCGCTGGGGCTGGAGGAGGCTGCCGTAGGAGACCTCCACGTCGATGCCGGAGGGGTCGGTCAGCAGGCACATCTCATAGACACCGCGGGCGGCGCATTCGTCGCGGCTGCCCATGCGGAAAGGATGTCCAGCCTGCTCCAGGCGGGCGCAGACTTCTTGCAGGCCGGCCCGGTCGGCTACTTCCAGTCCAATG
Organism: Zoogloea sp. GDB6; assembly: GCF_056724105.1. NCBI lineage: Bacteria > Pseudomonadati > Pseudomonadota > Betaproteobacteria > Rhodocyclales > Zoogloeaceae > Zoogloea > Zoogloea sp. GDB6. Next base: position 5,654,513 of record NZ_CM161497.1, read on the forward strand.
ACCTTGAGGTCATTCCTCTCGCCGCGGGACACCATGATGCGCCACGGGCGGGCGTCGATCCGCAGTTTCAGGCAGTCGGGGCTGCTGTCTTCCGCCACTTCGCAGCCGAATACGTCGCTGCCGAAGACGCGCCAGCGTTCCAGGTCGGAGGCCTCGATTTCCACGTAGGCCAGGCGTTTTACCAGACTCATCGCCATGTCTCCTCAGCGGGTCCGGCGCCACGTCAGCCGGGCCGTGCGGGCTTCGGGCGTGCCTTCTTCCAGGCGGGCGACCAGCATGAGTTCGCCGTTGCCACCGCGGACGATCTTGCGACGTTGCTTGCCTCCCTGCCAGTTCGGGAAGATGGCCAGCTCCACGTGGTGGGTCACGTAATCGTCTTCCAGCGAGTAGGCGCCCGCGTAGGAGAGATATTCGTTGTAGGCGGCAGCCTTGTCGGCATCGCTGGCATCCCACTGGCCGCCGCTGGCGAAGAGCGTGCGCGGCGAGCGGGTCACGAGACAGAACATGGTTCCGTCGCCGTATTCGATGAAGCCTTCCAGCTTCTCGCCAAAGGGATGGACGACGCGTCCATCGTCGTACTCTTGCGTCCAGGACTGGATGTACCAGCGTCCCTTGATGTCATCGGTCATCGTTCAACTCCTCGTCACCCATCACTAAGCGCTTGGGCGTGAATGGGCTTATTCGGTCAGGAAGTCGCGCACCAGTCGTGCGAAACGTCCGGCATGTTCAATCTGCGTCCAGTGGCCGCAGTGGCCATAAACGTGCAACTGAGCGCGGGGGATCAACTCGCACAGGCGTAGTGAGTTGGTGAGGGGAATCACCTTGTCCTCGCGGCCGTGGATGATCAGCGTCTCGTGGGGAATCGCCTTGATCGCGTCCTCGGCACTGGCGAGCGCCTTGACCCAGCGCTGGCGTGGTGCCGGGAACATGGCAGAAAAGGCTTCCTGGGCGCCGGGCTGGATGCTGGCCTCGTAGCGGGAGCGCACGATGTCCTCGGTGATGCGCGAGCGGTCAAAGGCAAAGATGTCCATGATCCGGCGCATGTTGTCCATCGACGGCTCATAGCCCCAGACCGCGTCCAGGCCGGGTGTCAGTTCGAATTCCACGCCTGCAGCGCCCATCAGCACCAGCCGTCGGACGCGTTCGGGATGCTGGATGGCCAGCATCAGGGCCAGGGCGCCGCCAAAGGAGTTGCCGACGATGTCCGTCCGTTCCAGGCCGAGGGCGTCCATCAGCCCCACCGCCTGGGAAACCCAGCGCTCCGGCGAATACTGCCCTTCCGGAGCGCGGGCGCTGTAGCCGAAGCCCAGCATGTCGGGCACGATTACCCGGCTGCTCTTGGCCAGTTCCGGCATTGCCAGGCGCCAGTTCACAAAACCGCTCACGCCCGGGCCGGAGCCGTGGATCATGAGAACGGGATGGCCTTCGCCCAGATCGTGATAGTTCGTCCTGACGCCATCGATATCGATGGAAAGACCGATTTCCGGGTTCTGCTGCATAGTTGCTGAAATCCTTTAGGGATGCGGGTCCCTGAGCCCGTATCGGGGGACTGGCCGGCGCCTGCATGACAGAACGAAATCCTGTCTCGATGCTGCGCCGGCCGGCGCCATGGGATTGAGTGCCCGTTGCGTGCCGATCGATATCGTCGCGCCGACATGCAACGGAGGGGCTCAGAACTCCACCTTGTCCACCTTGTAGCGCGGCGGCTTGCCGTCGGCGGTCTCGCGGAAGCGAATGGACGAGGTCTTGGTCGCGCCGTTTACGCCGCGGCCGGGTTTGGCGATACCGCGGTTCCAGCGGGAACACAGCTTGCGCCAGGTGATCGGGGACAAGTCGGTGGCCACGAGTTGCTCGTCTTCCCAGCCGGTGCCGTCGGCGTAGAAGTTCTGCATCGCTTCCCGGGCGTAGATATCGCAATCATTGAAGCCGTGCAGCGCGAGGGGCTTGTACACCCGCTCGAAGCGGTACTTGTGCTCTTCCAGTTCCGCGGGTGTCTTGCACACACGGACCAGCACTTCCCAGTATTCGTGGGTGTCGTCGGTGATGGGCACGTTCCATTCGTACTGCACGACGTGCTCTTCCGGCCAGTTTTCCACCATCAGTACGCCGGGCATCACGATGGACGTGCGGTAGGGACGCGCATTGACGCCCTTCACCTCGACGCCGAGCTCCTTGTTCTCGAGAATGGGCTGCCACTTGTCGGTGAAGAGCCATTGCATCATGCCCTTCGGGCCGTTCTCGTCCTCGACCACGGTGATCGCGTCGTCGCCAGTCGGCACGATACCCAGGGGCAGCACCCACTTCATGGCCTGCACGATGCTGCAGTCTTTGTGCACCAGGATGTGGGCGTTGTCGAAGCCGTTTTCGATGGCAATGCGCCAGTTGCCGTAGCCGGTACGGTGCATGCCCATCGCCACGGCACCTTCGTCCAGCAGGCTGGGGGTGTCCGGCCACAGGGGGTGCGGGAAGCGCTCGTTGCTCTTCGGGAAGCGGAAGGGCAGGTCGTGCTCCAGCGGCGGCACGTCCGAGTCCGGATAATCGTCCTCGCGCACGAAGACGAAGATCATGCCGGCCACTTCATGCACCGGATAGGTCGTCACGCCGGTGGTGCCGATCAGCTTGTCGTCGGGGTTGCCGACGATGGTGGTCAGGCTGCCATCCTTCAAGTCGAAGGTGAAACCGTGGTACCAGCAGGAAATGGTCTTCTTGTCGAAGCACATTTTCTTTTCGGAGAAGCGCACGCCACGGTGAACGCACTGGTCTTTCAGTGCATATACCTTGCCATCCACCCGGCGCAATACGATGGGGACACCGCAGATTTGCACACCCTGGACCTGGTCTTCCGCGAGCTCATCGCTGAAAAGGGCGGGATACCAGTGGTTGATGAAGCCCCAGGCAGCGTCCTTGTAAGGCTGGTATTGGCTCTGGGTCTTCTGATTATTGACACGCTCTTCGCTGATGGTATTCAGTTTCTGGGTGCGCCGACGAATGATGGGTTGCTCCGACATCTTGATCTCCCGATTGCTGATTGAATGAGGTCGCGGTGAATCTGGGAGATATGGTATTGGGCGGGAATTGAGTCGACGCTCCACTTACTGCTCTGCTTATCCCCTTAGTGCACGAATGAAATATGGCATCTTCGGGAGCGTCGAATGGGCTTCCCCGCTGCCGGGAAAGCCCACTGCCCGTCCTTAGCGGGCAAGGGTCTGCGAAGGGCTTTCGCCGAAGCGGCGTTTGTAATCGGTGGTGAAATGGCCGAGATGGGTGAAGCCCCAGTGATAGGCCACGGCCGTTACTGTGGTGTCGGAAGGGGACAAACGCTTGAGTTCTTCATTGACCCTGCGCATGCGTACCTCTTTCAGATACAGCATCGGCGAGGTATTCCGGAAGCGGCGGAAGCCATTGAAGATGGAGCGGCTGCTGACTCCCGCGTGTTCTGCCAGATCGACGATGGTGATCGGCTGATCGGCATTGTCCTCGATATAGCGTTCTATACGTTTGACGAAAGCCGGCGCAATCGAGCGCTCTTCACCCGTCAATTCTTCCGTGTAATTGTGCGGTTGGCAGGTGAGCAGTGTGGCAATGACTGCCTGTTCCACCTGGGCCGCCATGATCGGGGAGTCGAAACACTGCTCGTCCAGGGCCAGGGATTCGTAGATCCAGCGCAGAAGCCCGGTCCACCGGCTGCCGGCAACGCCATCCAGCATCATGGACGGCAGGAATTCGATGGGCTGGCGAAGGGCGCGGCCCAGGTGCTGGATACAGCTGCGCTCCAGTACCTCGCGTTCGATGCGCACCACCAGCTTTTCGGTATTGACCTCGTGATGGATGACGGAGGGTGAGGTGGCGTTGATGACCGAGCCCGCCTTGCCGCTGGAGCAGACCGTCTGACCGCCGACATCGATCACTTCGCGTCCGCTCAGCGGCACCTGGGCCAGATAGAAGGAGTCGAAACAGCCGGGATCGATATCCACCGCTCCGCCGTAGGTAATGCGTCCGAAGCCCACGTCGCGCACCTTGCGGTAGTGCAGCCGTGCGTTGATGGGACGCAGGCCGTCCAGCTTCCTGAGGCGGCTCTCGCAGAAGGTGCGCACGCCCCACTGGCGCGCTTCTTCCACACTCTGGGTCTGGAAAAGGTTTGTCCCGGCCATGAGCGGAAGTGCGCTCGGCTCCGGTTTATGACCAATAAGTTCCATTTCAGTCTCCTCCGTTGGAACATTGCTCATGTCTGCCTGTTCTTATGAGCGGAATTGGACATCGTTCTCTCTGGATGCGTATGTCCGAATTAAGTGCAATGTTGCGCCGCGTTTTTGTCTTTATTTCCAGCGCGTCGAGATTTGAACATTGTCCGAACCAAAAAGCACTCTTGCGGTGCAGCATTTTCTCAATTTGGTGCATCGTCGCATTCCTCTGTCAGGCATTTTCTGGAGAAAGCCTTAAAAATCAGGCCTTGACGTCTTTGTACGTGTTTGAAAGAGGCAAGCGCCGTGCCGAATGTGGCATCTCCGGTGATTGCCGGAGATAAATAAAAGTGCACTTTTCGGATAGTCGGTGCACTTTTTGTATAGCGTTTATCGGGTGTTCAAAAAAATCAATCCATTTGCTTATTCCTTCGTGAGGCATTTTGAAGCTGTCTATTCCGGGACAAGCACCGGGCACCCTTCTTAATCGGAAAACTGCACTGCCGGGATAAAGCCTTGCCTGATTTGGAGCGACGTCGGCGGGGCTGATTCATAGGATGCGTTCCACGCGCGGTCCTTCGCGCACTCCACGAGTGTGAATGCAAGCCATGGAATCCAGCCTCATGAACGATCAAACGCACCAAATCACGCTGCGCTTCGCGGACGGCGCCACTCATACGGTCCATTCGGAAAGTGGTCGCTCCGTCCTCGATGTCGCCCTCCAGGCGGGCGCGCCGCTCATACATCAGTGTCATTCGGGCAGCTGCTCGAGCTGCATTGCCACCTTGTGCGCGGGCGATGCTGCGACCCAGCCCGGCGCCACGCCCAGCCTGCTGAGCAGCGAATACGCTGCCGGACAGCGCTTGTTGTGCGTGACTCAGGCGAACACCGACTGCGTGTTCGAACTGCCCTACACCAGCACGGCGGGCCAGATTGCGCCGGTTATCGCAAATGCCTTCGTGAATGAAGTCGTGCGTGTCGCTTCCAACGTGGCCAGGCTCACTCTCGAACTGGCGGAAGGCGATTGGCTCGATTTCCGCCCTGGCCAATATCTGCAGCTTGAAGTTCCGGGTACCGGTGTCGTGCGCAGCTATTCCCCGTCGAGCATTGCTGCAGACCTGCCACAGCTGGAGTTGCTTGTCCGTCTCCTGCCGGGCGGCGCCATGTCCACGTGGCTGCAGGAGTGTGCCCGGCCGGATGACGTGGTCAAGCTGCACGGCCCCTACGGCGCTTTCTTCCTGCGCGAGGAGCATCGCCGCGCCAAGCATATCTTCGTGGCCGGCGGGACGGGCCTCGCGCCGGTGCTGTCGATGATCGACGGCATCCGCCAATGGGGTGGGCGCAAGCCCCAGATGCTTCTCAATTTTGGCTGTGCCACGCCGGACGCCCTGTTCTGCCTCGATGAGCTGGAACTGCGCCGCCAGTGGCTGCCAACGCTCGAAACCCGGATCACCGTTGACCGCGGAGCGGACGGCGAGCTGCTGTCCGGCAGTCCCGTGTCAGCCCTGCGGGAAGGCGATGTCACCGGCCCCGACACGGTGGCCTATCTCTGCGGCCCCCAGCCGATGATCGACGCCGCCACCCAGCGCCTGATCGAATTGGGCATGTCGCCCGAACATATCTACAGCGAGCAGTTCGTCGCTAGCCACTAACCGGAGAGAAACACCATGAGCACCCCCAGTGTGCCGGCCTTTAGCGCCGAGCAACAGGCTTGGTACGAAAAGGCATGCGCCAAGATCGACCCGCAGCGTCTGCAGAAACTCCTCTTCTCGATCGTGGATATCCATAGTCCGACCGGTGCCGCCCGCGCCGCCAGCGAGTTCATGGCCAGGCACCTGTCGGAAGTGGGGCTGAAGGCCCGCTACCAGCCGATGACCGAGACCAGCGGCAACGTGCTGGCTGAATTGCGCGGTAGCGGCGGCGGTGCAACGCTGATGCTCTACGCGCCGATCGATACCCACCTGGATCTGACCGAAGCGGAAAGCGAATGGACCGGCGCCAAAGGTGAGGCGGATATGCAGCCCCGCGCGCAGATGCTGGACGACTGGGTCTTCGGCCTGGGCGCATCCAACCCGAAGGCGATGGTGGCCACCCTCACGGAGATCGCCACCGCGCTGATCGAGGCGGAAGTGCCTATCGTGGGCGACCTGCTGGTGGGCATGGCCGATGGGGGCATGCCGGTGGATATTTCCGCCCGCAATCATGGCGGCATGTCCAATGGGGTGCTGCATCTCCTCAACCGGGGGGCCGCGGCTGACTTCGCGGTGATCATGAAGCCCTGGAACTGGGTCTATCACGAAGAGCCGGGCATGGGCTGGTTCAAGCTCCGGGTGCACGGCACCTTGGGCTATGCCGGTGTGCCCCATGACCTGCCCGCGTTCCGCAGCTCGGTGGTGCCCGCCGCCACGGTGATTCAGGAGCTCGAAGCGTGGTTGCTGGAATACGCCGACCGCAATACCTCCGGCGTGATCAAGCCCCATGGGTGGATTGCTGGGGTACGGTCCGGTGATCCGGAACGTCCGGCCTTTCCGTCGGCGGTCACCGAGATCTTCTTCGACATCCGGATCAACCCGCGCACGTCGCCGGCCAACGTGAAGGCCCAGTTCGCGGAATTCGTGGCGGATCTTCGCCAGCGCCACCCGGACATCGTCCTCGACTGGGAAATGTACGGCTCCGTCCCTGGCGGCACCACCGATCCCGAAAGCTGGATCGTGCGCTCGGCCAAGCGGGGCTGGGAGCACATCGAGCAGCGCTCCCACGGCATGCCGGACCTGCTTGGCGGACAGACCGACGGTACGGCTCTGCGCCGCTATGGGGTTCCCACCGTGCGTATCGGCTGGCCCTGGCCGGCGCCGAATCCCCCGCTGCCGGTTGCCGAGGGCCTGGGCGGGATGGGGGCGACCTACGTGCCGGACCTCATCCCCTGCGCGCACAAGATCATGTACGTGCTCATCGACACCCTGACACGCAAGCGTCAGGACCTGGGGCTGTAAGCCCCTGGGGCCGGCGTCGTGCCGGCCCGAGAGCGTCTTGCACTGGCCCCTTCAGCTGTTTCCAGGAGATTTTCCATGCCCCCGACGACCCAAGGCAGCCCTTCCGTACCTGCCAGCAGCAGCCGTTTCGTCACAGTGGACGGAATCCGTATCCATTACCGCGAAGTTGAAGGGCTCGATGAGGCGATTCCCGCCATCTTCACCCATGGCGGCGGGCCCGGCAGCACCGGCTGGAGCAATTTCCGCCTGAGCGCCGCGGCCGTGTCAGCCGGTCGGCGCTGTTACTTCATCGACTTCCCCCAGTTCGGCGAATCGGACATGGTGCCGATCGCCGGCCCGGTCTTCTCGTGGCAGGCCGACAAGCTGCGGGGATTCATGGATGCGCTGGGGATCGCCAGGGCGCACCTGATCAACCAGTCCTTCGGCGGTTGTGTGGCCATCCGCCTGGCGGCCGATCATCCGCAGCGCGTCGCCAGCCTCACGCTGATCGGTTCTCAGCCGGTGGCGCGTGGCGTGATGGCGCCGCTGCCGCTGTTCAGCAAGCATGCCCGCAACATCATGCACGACTACTTCGTGGCGGACGGTGGGCCGAGCCTGGACAAGATGCGCGCCTTGATCGCCCGCCTCGAATACCACGACGACGAGCAGGTGACCGAGGACAACGTCCGGCTGCGCTACGAGGCCAGCATCCACCCCGGTTTTCGTGCGCTGCTCCAGACCCCCGGCGCCTTTGGCGAGTGGGAGAACCTGGCGCCCGTCTTTTCTGCGGTGAAGGCCCCCACGCTGATCTTCTGGGGCCTGCACGACTGGTTCGGCGGCATTGACGTGCCCATGTTGATGCTCAATCAGTTTGCCGATGCGCGCCTGCACGTCATGGGCAATGCAGCCCATCATCTGCAAAGCGAGTGTGCAGAGGCGTTCAACGCCCACCTGCTGGCCTTTCTGGAGGGGCGGTGATGCGCCGCTTGCACTACCAGGAGATCTCCCGGCTGGCCCCGCTGATCCGCGCCCGAAAGCTGTCGCCGGTGGAGCTGACCCAGGTTTTCCTCGATCGTATCGAGGCGCTCGATCCCGGGCTGCATGCCTACGCCCGGGTTATGGCTGATGACGCCTGCGCCGCGGCCCAGGCCGCCGAGGCGCGCATCCTGCGCGGCGACTATCGCGGTCCGCTGGATGGCATTCCGCTGGCCGTCAAGGATCTGTTCTGGACCAAGGGTGTCGTCACGGCGGCCGGGACGACTGTCCATCGGGATTTCGTCCCTGCGGAGGATTCGACGGTCGTGCGTCGTCTACGCGATGCCGGCGCGATCATCCTCGGCAAGCTGCAGATGACCGAGGGGGCCTTTGCGACCCACCACCCGTCGATTCCCGCCCCAGTCAATCCCTGGGGGGCGGACCACTGGACCGGTGCGTCGTCCAGCGGCTCTGGCGTGGCCACGGCGGCAGGCCTGTGCTGTGCCGCGCTGGGCACCGACACGGGCGGCTCGATCCGCTTTCCCTGCGCCGCCAATGGGCTTACCGGGCTCAAACCGACCTGGGGGCGGGTCAGCCGGCATGGCACCTTCGAACTGGCCGCGCTGCTCGATCACGTGGGCCCCATGGCGCGTAGCGCCGCCGATGCGCGCATCCTGTTCAACGCCATCGAAGGCCACGATCCCCTCGATCCCACGTCGGATGTGAGCACCCTGCGGGGGCGTTCCCGCGCTGTCGCCCTCAAGGGATTGACCATCGGGCTCGACCCCTACTGGAACTCCGATGGCACCGACGATGCGACTCAGCGCGCGCTGGAGAACGTCCTCGCGACTTTGCGCAGTCTGGGGGCCAAGGTGCAGGAGGTGCGCTTTCCCGATGCCTGGCACATCGCTGGCCAATGGGAAGCCCAGTGCGGCGTCCAGACGGCTGTTGCCCACGCCGACACCTATCCCGCCCGTGCGGCGGAGTATGGCCCGGCGCTGAGCCGGCTGATCGACGTGGGACGTAGCCTCGGTGGCTCCACCTATCAGCGCCTGTTGTTGTCCGCCGCGGCCTTCACCGGCCGTGTGAATGTACTGCTGGAGAGCGTCGATCTGTTGCTGGTGCCGGTGCAGCCTGTCGCGGCGCCCACCCACGAGCAACTGGGCGCGTTGGCTGCCGACCCCGAAGCCAACCAGCGGCTCATCCAATTCACCGCGCCTTTCAATATTTCCGGCCATCCCTCCCTGAGCCTGCCCTGCGGGCTGACCGCTGACGGGTTGCCGATCGGTTTCCAGTTCGTCGCCCGTAAGGGCGGCGAGCAGACCCTGCTGGGGGCCGGGGTGGCCCTGCAACGGGCCACCGACTGGCACCGGGCCCATCCGGCTTGCTGATCCAACCCAACTTCACAGAGAACCCAAGAAGGATGCATCCCATGTCCCAGATTTCCCCGACTCCAGCTGATATCGACGCGCTGACCCTTGCCGAGACGCTGCGCCTCTTCGACAGCGGCCGCCTGAGCAGCGAGGCCCTGGTAAAGGCTTATATCGAGCGCGCCCGCGCCCATGGTGACCTCAACATCTTCATCACGCTGGACGAAGAGGGGGCGCTGAAGGCCGCGCGGGCCGTGGATACCGCCCGCCGCGCGGGCCAGCCACTTGGTCCCCTGGCCGGCATTCCGGTGGTGGTCAAGGACAACATCCACGTCGCCGGCATGCCCTCGACCGCCGGCACGCCAGCGCTTGCCGGCTTCGTTCCTGCCCAAGATGCGCCGGTGGTGCGCCGCTTGCGGGAGGCGGGTGCCATCATGCTGGGCAAGACCAACATGCATGAACTGGCCTTTGGTGCGACGGGCTATAACGCCGCGTATCACTCGCCTGGCGTGGTTGGCGTACGCAACCCCTACGACTCGACCCGGATTGCCGGCGGCTCCTCGTCGGGCAGCGCTGCAGCCCTCGGCGCCCGCATGGCGCCCGCCGCCCTGGGAACGGATACCGGTGGCTCGATGCGCATTCCCCCTGCGCTCAACGGCTGCAGCTCCCTGCGTCCCAGCGCCAGCCGTTACCCGTCCCAAGGTATCACGCCGATTGCCAGCAGCCGCGACACCGCCGGGCCCATGGCCTTGTGCATGGCCGATGTGGCCCTGCTGGACGGCTTGATCACCGGCGAGCAGGCTTTGCCGCCTGTGCAGCTCAAGACCCTGCGTCTGGGGGTCGTGCCTGATTTCTGGGCCAACATGGACGACGAAGTGGCGCCCATCATGGCCAGCGTGCGACTCAAGCTCGAGAACGCGGGGGTGACCTTTGTCGAAGTGGACGACAAGGAGATCATGGCCCTCAACAACGCCGTGGGCTTCCCGGTGGTGTTCCACGAGGCGTATCAGGACATGGTGGACTACCTGGCTACCCAGGGGCCCGGCATCTCCATCGAAGCGCTCCGCGCCGGGATTGCCAGCCTGGACGTGGCCGGCATCTACGACACCTTCGTGCTGCCCCGCAAGGCGCTGGACGTCGAGGGCAACATCGTCGATTCCGCTCCTCTTTACGAGCAGGCCCAGCGCAGCGGCCGCCCGGCGTTGCGCGCTCACTATCAGGCGCTCTTCGAGCGTCATCGCCTGGATGCCTTCGTCTTTCCCACCACGCCGATCGTGGCACCGCTGGCCAAGCCGGACGTCAGCGAGCCGCAGAACTTCTCCCTGCTGATCCAGAACACCGAACCCTCGGCCAGTGCCGGCCTGCCGGGTATCCAACTCCCGGTGGGACTCGGCGCCACGACGGGCTTGCCCGTCGGCATGGAGCTGGACGGCCATGGCGGCGAGGATCGTCGCCTGCTGGCCATCGGCATCGCCCTCGAAAACGTGCTGGGGCGGATTGCTCCAGCTCTCTTGTGATTCCCCGGAGAAAAAGGAGACAAGCGGTGAGCATTTATCCCGACCTGCAGGACAAGGTTTTCATCGTCACCGGTGGCGGCAGCGGAATGGGCCGTGACGCCTGCCTGGCGTTGGCTGCGGAGGGCGCGCGCGTCGTCCTCGGCAACCGCAACCGGAAGGAAGGCGAGCGCATCGTCGAAGAGATCCGTGCAGCCGGTGGCCAGGCTGTTTTCCAACCTACCGACGTCTCCCGTGCTGAGGACTGTGCGGCGCTGGTGGAGCGCGCAGTCGGGCATTTTGGCCGGCTGGATGGTGCCTTCAACAACGCGGGCCTGCAGCGTGACTTCTGCGACATCCACGAGACCCCCGACGCCGACATTTCGGACGTCATCGACATCAACCTGAAGGGCATGCTGTACATGATGAAGTACGAGGCCGCCGCGATGCTCCGCAGCGGGGGCGGCAGCATCGTGAACAACAGCTCCATCTTCGGCCTCAAGGCCATGCCGCGCCTGGCGTATTACGTCGCCGCCAAGCACGGCATCATCGGCGCCACCCGCGCGGCCGCGCTCGATTACGCCCAGCAGGGCATCCGCGTGAATGCGGTCTGCCCCGGCCCGATCAAGACGGCCAGCTATGACCGCGTGACCGGCGGCGACGACCACATGTACGACGATGGCGTTCCGATGCACCGCATCGGCCAGCCGAGGGAGGTCAGTCATGCCGTGTTGTGGTTGCTGTCGAACCAGTCGTCCTACGTGACCGGTGGCTTCATCCCGGTGGACGGCGGCATGTCGGCCAATTGATGCCGGCCCCCGATTTAACAGACAGAAAAGGAGTGCAATCCATGGGCAAGCGAGTCAAGATGATTTTCCCCGTTCCGATGAGCGAGGCCACCCGGCCGATGGTCGAATCCCAGCTGCCGCCGGAGTTCCGGCGTAGCGATATCGACGTGAGCTTTGTCGGTGCCGGCAGCACGATGACCCTCGCTGACAGTTACTACGACATGGCCATCATGGAGCTGGCCGTGATCCAGGCCGGCATCCAGGCGGAAGAGGAGGGGTTCGACGCGGTGTGCATCAACACCGTCAGCGATTCCGGTCTCGCCGCGCTGCGGGCCCGGCTCACCATTCCCGTCCTTTCTCCAGGTCAGAGCGCCTTCCATGTGGCCGCCATGCTCGGCCACAAGTTCAGCATCCTGACCATGTGGGAGCGCTGGTTCCCGCTCTACCGCAAGACCCTGAAGGAATACGGCCTGGAGTCCCGTCTCGCTTCCATGCGCGCCATCGAAGTCCGCCCGGATACGGTGGAACTGCTGACAGGCAAGGAGGACATCGTGTTCGCCCGGCTCGAGGAAGCCGCGCTCAAGGCCATCCACGAGGATGGCGCCGACGCCATCGTGCTCGGCTCCACCACGATGCACCAGTCCCATGCCTACCTGGCCTCCCGTCTGCCGGTGCCGGTGCTGAACCCCGGCGTTGTGGCCTACAAGATGTGCGAGCTGTTCCTCGATCTGGGCATCGCCCACAGCAAGAAGGCGTTTCCGTCGCCGGAAGCTTTGAAGGACGTGGCTTTCGGCATTTAAGTCTGTCTCCTCGGCGGTTGGCCTGGTTGCGGGGGAGCCCGCAACCAGGCTTTTTTCATTGCGGCGCGGCGGGGAAGACCGCATTCAAACCGGCCTCCGCGCAGCGCTCGTCGTCCTCGACGCTGCCTCCTGACACGCCGATGGCACCGATCACTTCGCCGTCCACCTCAACTGGAATACCACCGCCAAACACCACCAGCCGGGGGCGCTGGAGAATGTTGTGCTGGATGAGGGGCGAGTAGCCCGACAGGGCGTCGCTCCACTGGGCTGTCGGCATCCGCGCGCTGGCGGCCGAGTAGGCCTTGTCCATGGCGGTCTGGAGCGAGAACAGGGATGAGTCAGGCATGCGCAGGAAGGCCATCAGCGTGCCGTGGCGGTCCACCACCGCGGCATTCACGTGGATGCCGAGTCGCTCTGCTTCGTCGAGGGCGGCGCTGGCCATGTGCTGTGCTGCATGGCGGCTGATGTTCAGCTGGGTCACGGCCAGCTGAAGGGATGTGTCATTCGTGTTCGTGTGTTCCATTCGATACTCCTGGCACGGCTTCCTGCCGGGCTGCACTAAAAAGAAAAAGGGGCGTGCCCGCTGACGAGCGACGCCCCTGTGTCACACCGCAGTGCGCTTGTTCAGCGACCCGCAGCCTGCAGGGTCTGCAGGGAGATGTCGGACTCCTTCACGCCCGGCGGATTGGTCTTCCAGGAGGCGCTATCGATCAGGGATACGGTGGCGTGGTTACGCTGGAAGTCGATGATTGCGCCCGCGCTGGTGCGGATGTCCAGGAAGCCATCCTCGGCCTTGCCCGGGTAGGAGTGCCATTCCATGAACTTCCAGAACTCGCCCTTGCGGTTGTAGGCCTCGCCGTAGTGGATGCGCGGGAACTGGGTGTCGATGTAGAGCACCTTCTTGCTGTAGGGGTGCTCAGACGGCGTGGTGGCTTCGACCACATAGACTTCCCGCGGCTCAAAGTTGTTGTTGTTCATGTTCCAGTACGGTGGCTTGTTCTCGAGCACCGGGTACTTCTTCTCGAAGCTGTCGCCCTTGGCATTCCACAGGGGGTGCTTGCTGTGCATCACCGCCAGGACGTAGCGCTTGCCGAGAAGCTTGTAGCCCTTATACCAGCAGGGGCGGGCGTTGAAGATCTCCAGGTCGTCCTGGAGCTGGTCGGAGGAGCCCACCGGGTCCATCCATGCACCGCCCGAGAGGCGGCGGACGCGGCGGACGGCCGGCACGTAGGCCCAGACGTCATTGACCTTCACGGAGTCGTACTGGATTGTGAAGGTGCCGATGCCTTTCATGTCCGACGGTGATTTGAAGTACAGCAGTTGCCGGCCACGCTGGGTGCCGTCGCCCTGGGTGGCCTCGCCGGACAGTCGTCCCTTCATGGCGTAGCGGGTGAACTCGGCGACCGGTTCTGCGTGCACACCTTTCTGCCCGTCGATGAGGACCTGGGTGTAAAGGGGCACGATGGCCACGTCACCCATCAACTGTCCCAGATGCCAGTTCCAGATGATCTTCTCGGCGGCCTGGGGGTCCTTCATGTCGATGTTGGGGAAGGGTTGCCCCGCGTTCCAGCCATCGACCTGGCAGCTTTCGGTATTGATCTTGGTCTTGCCGGCGTTGGCTTCGGAGGCCTTCAGCCATTTCGGATCGAGCTTGACCTTCTGGGACTTGGCGAGGGGCAGTTTCCAGCCGTTGTTGCGGATACGCCATTCCATCTTTTCGGTCAGCAGATTGGCGATGGTGTGGCCTTCGAAGGTGTCGTTCTTGATCTTGTCGAGGTTCTCGGCGGAGATCACTGTGCCCGGCGGTAGTTCGGCCGCATGGCTGCTGCTGAAAGCGAGGGCAAGCAGCGCGGCGCAGGCGCTGATGGCGATGGGTTTGCGTAGGGTCATGGTGTTGGCTCCGATGGGGTCAGAAGAGGTAGGTCAGGCTGGTGTAAAGCTGGTCGCGCCGGTGGAAGTAGCCGAAGAGGCTGGCGCTGTCGCAGACGGCCACATTGCCGGCAGGGCACTTGCTGAGGTCGCGGTGTTCGTCGTCCCAGAACTTGTCGTACTCCACCTTCCAGCGCCATTGCTTGTTGAGTTCCATCGTCATGGAGGGAACGATGAAGCCGCCGCCGTAGGTCAGGTCGGTTCCCACCACCAGGTTGGGCTTGACCCGGCCGCTGTCGTAGGAGAGGTCGAAGATCGCGGTGAGCAGGAAGGAGTGCTCCTTGGTGAGCTGGCCGGCCCCCACGGCGTTGAGCAGGCGCTCGCCCTTGTCATAGTTCATCAGCCATTTGTCGAAGAGCTGGACCGAGAAGAACATTGGCTTTTCCGTGCCCAGCAACGGCTGGGTGGCAGCGATGTTCTTGTCCATGCGCAGCATCCACGCCATCAGGTCCTTGCGCTTGATGCCATCGAAGCCCGGCGCCACCGCCTGCGACAGCGGGCCTGCCAGCGGGCCGTTCTGGAACTGGTAGGGCGCGTCCTTGATGAACGCCACTTCGGTGCTGAATACCGCGTCGGCCCAGTTGGCATACCCGCTGGCTGTGGCGCCGTACACATCCACGGTGGGATAGATCAGGTCGCCGGCAACGCCCAGGCTATTGGCGCGACCCAGTGTCGTCGCCCCTGACGGCGTGTCCGGCAGGCCAAACAGCTTGAGTGTGCTGGCGGCGTTGAGCATGGGGCTGGGCCAGAAGGTCTTGAGGTAGGACACCGAGTAGTTGATGTCATGGGCCAGGCCCGTCCAGCGGATACCGCCGGTGACTTCCCGGGCATTGCCCTTGGAATTGCGGAAGTCATAGGGGTCGATGTTGCGGAAATCCACGCCGACTACCGATTGGCTGGACCAGCGACCGCCGTATACATCCAACTCGGTGCCGATGTCCGATTTGCGATCCCAGCCCGGGCGCACGAACATTTCGATGCCGCCGTCCAGCTCGGGCACGTCGACGTTCAGCTTGGCGATGAGGTTGGCCTTGCGCAGTTCTTCGTTGGAGGGCTCCAGGAAGGAGCGCCACGTGTAGTCGAAGCCATGCACGAGGTCGTTAGCCGCGAAGAAGTCCGTCTCGCCCCATACGATCTGTTGTTTGCCCAGGCGCAGACGTGCCCGTTCGCCAACCGGAAAATCCACGTACATCTCGCGGATCACGTCGCCGATGTCGTTCTTGTTGTAGAGGGCCATGATGTCGCCGCGGCCGCTGGCGTCGCCGTAGTTGTAGGCGCCCATCTTTTCCAGATGGTCCAGGAAGGAGGTCTTGGCCTCTCCGACGGCGCGCAGCTTGGTCACCACCGACACGTCCCGGACGGGCGTCCAGTCGATGTTCAGGCGGGCCGTGGTGCGGGCCATCGATAGCTTGCCGCGGTCGTTGTAGTTCGGTGTGTCCTTCCAGTCTGCCGTGTTCCAGGAAAATTCCTGTCTCAAGAAGCCGTCGAGCTTCACGTCACCCGGTTCTCCGGCGCTTGCAGCCTGGGTGGCGGTAAGCATCACCGCAAGGGCCACGCTCTTGGGCCTGCACGCAAACCGCTGGCTGCGCATGTTTCCATTTGCCATTTACTTCTCCTGGACTGCTGGGGGTTGTGCCGGTTCTCCGGCGGATTGAAGACAATCGGAGCCGGCTGGCGGGCAGAGCGCCCGCCAGCGGATAAGGCTCAGTGCGCCTGGGGCTGGATGCCGGCCAGAACCGACCGGTCCTTGCGCCCGAAGATGAAGTCGGGGCGGAACACGTAGATGACGGAAGGCATCACGAACAGTGCGGACATGGCCGAGACGCCCAGCCAGATCGCCATCAAAAGGCCCATTTCGGCCTGGAATCGCAAGGAAGAAGCCCACCACAACAGGGTGCTGAGGATCAGCACGCTGGCGGTCACCAGCACGCCCATGCCGGCCGAGTGGAGGGCGGTGCGGATGGCGTTCTCGGGGGTGCTGCCGATGGCGATTTCTTCCTTGATGCGATCGGCGATGTAGAAGGCGTAATCCACCCCCAGACCGATGCCGAGAGCGGCCACCGGCACGGTGTTGATGCTCATCCCGATACCCTTCCAGGCCATGAAGGCGAAGGTCAGGGTGTTGGAGATGATCACCGGCAGCATGAAGAGCATCCCGGCCACGGTCGAGCGATAGACGACAGTACAGATGATCATCAGGACCAGCAGGGCCAGGGCGACGCCTTCGATCTGGCTGGCGAGAATCACTTCGTTCATGGCCGCCGTAATGCCGATGAGGCCGCCGGCAAGTTGCCATTCGCCGGTTTGAAGCGGGTTATTGGCCACGAACTCCTTGATGCGGGCCATCGCAGTACGGATCGTTTCGCCCTGGCGGTCCCGGAACATCAGGGTGACGGAGCCGTTGGCGGCGGGGCCGTCCACGAAGCGGTCCATGTCGCCCGGCTCGGAAACCGACTCCAGAATCGCCATCAGGCTGCCATTGATGGTCGCGGTCGCGCCCAGTTCCTCGTAGCGGGGATTGCCCTCCCGCAGGGTCCGGTTGAGCACGGGCACCACGTCGGCGATGGAGATCGAGCCACCGATTTCGGGTTGCACCTCCATGAAGCGCTGGAAGCGGTTCATGGCCTGCAGGACTTCATTGCTCTTGACGAGGCCATCCTTGCCGTCCTGGCCCACGACCACGAACATGCGGTCCACCCCGTCGAAGCGGTTGTTGATGGCGGTGGAGTCCTGGTTGTATACGGCGTCCGGCCACAGGATGGGCGAGCCCGGGTTGGCGTCGCCGACCTTGAGCTTGAAGGCGTAGAAGCCGGACCCGAGCAGCACCAGCAGGCTGCAGCCGATGACTACGTAGCGGAAGCGGGAAAGCGCCATCCACAGGCCGAAATCCAGCACCTTGCGCAGCAGCGGCGCCAGATCCAGGCCATGGGCCGTGCCTTGTGGCTTGCGGATCCAGGACAGCAGCACCGGAGTCAGGATCACCGCGCTGATGGTCAGGGTCATCACCCACACCACGGACAGCAGGGTCAGCTTCTGCAGCATCGGGATCGGGCTCAGCGCGACCACGGCCATGCAGGCCGCGTCGGCGATCACGCCGACCATGCCCGGCCGGAAGAGGTCGACCAGTGCAACGTAGGCCGCCTGACGGGAGGTTTCGCTGCCGTCGGCGATGTGCTCCAGTTCATCATCGAAGCGATTGACGATCTGCACCGAATGGGACACCGCCCGGGAGGTGATCAGCATCGCCACCACGATGACCAGGGGTTCGAAGTGGATGCCCAGCAGGTTGCAGATTCCCAGCGCCCAGATGGCGCTGACAGCGCCGGCCAGCAAGGGCAGGAACACGCCGCGCCAGGTGCGCAGCAACAGGAACAGCATGGTCAGGGTCAGCGCCAGCGCAATGGCCACCAGTTCGAGGGTCTCCGGCAGGTAGTGTTCGACCCAGCCGTACAGGATGGGCGCCCCCACCACGCGCACATGAACCCGGTCGTTTTCGACCTTCTTCACCAAGGCGCCAATTTCCTCGAAGACCTTGGAGTAGTTCACTTCCCGGTCGATGAAGTCCACCGTGATCAGCGTGGCCTGCAGGTCCTTGGACACATAGGGGCCATACACCAGCGGGTTACGCAGGACCGCTTGCCGCAGGCTGGTCATTTCTTCCGCGTTGGCCGGCAGCTTGGGCCACATCAGCGGGCGGGTTTCGATGCCGTCCGTCGAGGCCCGCACTTCCTTGAGCTTCTTCGACGCAAGGGAGGTGATCTGGAAGGGATTGACCGCCGAGACCTCGCGCAGGCCCAGGGTCAGCGCGCGGACCTTCTCCAGTACCTCCATGTCGAAGATGTCGCCTTTGTCCACCTCGAGCATGATCGTGACCATGTTCGAGCCGCCAAAGGTGTCCTTGAACTTCTGGTGGGTCTTTACGTACTCGTGGCGGGACGGAAGCATGTCCTCGAACACGGTGCGCACTTCGATGCGCAGGGCAAACCAGCTGAGCACAAGGGTCAGGCAGGCAATGACGCCCGCAATCAAGGCTCGCCGGCGCATGCAGAATGCCGCGATTTTTTCAATCATGGTTTTGGATCCCGAACAGTGATGAATCGTGGGAAGAAGAGGACGAAGTGGCAGGGGCGGCCCGTTTCAACGGCCCAGCGCATGCCAGTGCCTGCCGTCCCAGCGGCCGATGTTGGCGCCGGCCAGCCAGGCTTCCTTGCCCATGGGCAGGATGCGGGTGTGCCAAGCCAGATCCCGCTCATCCAACTGGCCGCTCTGCCAGTCGCTGGCGTCGGGGCTGGCTTCCAGCCAGGTGCCCAGGGCGCCGACGCCCAGCCAGCGTTGATTGGCGTCGTCCCAGGCCACGTCGAACAGGTGGGCGCGGCTGTCCAGCTTTTCCTGGCGCCATGTCCGGCCGCCGTCGCGGGTGGTGAGCACCACGCCCTCGAGGCCGACAGCGACTCCGTCTGTGGGGCTGCGGAAGGCGACGGCCATCAGGGAGCTTTGCACCGGAACTTCCGGGGTGTGCCAGGTACTGCCACCATCCGGACTGACGAGAATCCGGCCGAACTCGCCGACCACCACGAGGCTGCCGTTCGGTAGCAAGGTGGCGTCGTTCCAGGCCACGTCTTCTTCGCTGCGCAGGCGGGTCCAGGTGGCGCCGAAATCCGCGGTATAGAGAAGAGCGCCCATTTCGCCGGTGGCCACGGCCTTGCCACCGGCGGCCACGCGTACTCTGGTGAGTTTGTTGGCCACCGCTGAATGGGGGACCTCATTCACTTTCTTCCAGTGCGCGCCGCCATCGGAAGTAATGAGCACAACCCCTTCATTACCTACGGCGACGCCATGGGCCTTATCCCAGACTGCGATGTCCTGTAGTGTCTGGTCAGTGGCCGGGATCAGAGGCTTGGCATGCCCCTGATCATTGATCTCCACGATCTTGCCGTCCGAGCCGGCTACCCAGATGCCTTTACCAGGGGCGGGGGATATTCCGTAGAAATGGTCACGGCGCTCCAGAACGGGCGGATGTACGGTGCCGCCTACGGGTTGGGGCTTGATGAACAGTCCTGCCCACAGCAGGCCGCTGATGATCAGCCACGGCACGCCTGAAACCGTGACTTTCACAATCTTGCGTCGTAGGCGATTGCGTGGAATTTCAGCGCTTGCGAGCTCTGGCTCGACGGCAGAGGAAATGCGATCCATAGGTCGTGATATCCAGTTAGGTGAAGGAAACCCGTGAATTCGGGCCACCAGAACATGGCGTCAATCTAAGGATCGGGAGAGGGAGGCGACTATCCGGCTAGTGCAGGAACTGTCCACTGGACGCAGGGGATTTTTTCAGGCTTGGAAAGATATGTCCGATTTAAACCGTGTTTTTGCTTTTGGAATAATGCCAATTAAATTTATTGCCGGTTTCAGGGGCTTTGGATGAATCAAGAGATATGCCGGCCATCATTCGCAAACGGATGGCCGGCGTTTTTTGGGGATACGCAAAACCTTACGGTATCCGCTTATTGGGCAAGCCCTTGGCCGGAAAGGGACCCAAAACCTGCAACCCATTCTGGAATGGCGCGGTAATAGTTCTGTCGTCCAGACCAATTGCCATTTGAAGCAGAATCAATTGCCGCCGCTGCGGCAACCCAGGCACGTACTTCATGCGTCGAGGCACCTGCTTCCGCTGTGACCTGGGCATTGCCGTATGCATCGATGGCTGGCCAGTCCCGTTGGCAGAGTCGCTCCATGAATGTCTGATCCCACTCGGGGTTCAGCGGGTGCAAGTCGCTGCCGCCGGCAGAGAAGCGGTGTGCCGCGTCGATCGTGCGTTGCTGTCGGGCAGCCCGTGCGGCAGGGGTTGGGTTCCGTCCTGAAATGAGGCGCTCAATGACCTCAGGGTCCGTTGCCGTCGCGATCCTGGGTATCGGTGGATTGTGGGACAAGCCTCCCGATGCCATAAAAAGCGTGCGGCGGTTCTTGCTGCGTGCGAAATTTCCGATCGCGATGCCCAATTGGCGTACCCGGCGGAATGTTGCCAGTGGCGGAGCAACGGCATTCAGCATGATGGGAATCACAGGATAATGATCGAGCCCCCCGGTCAATTCGATCAGGCTTTGCGTGAATCCGTGGTCGACCTGCATCCGATATGAGAAAGCCAGATCGATACCGGATCCGATCACGCTTTCGGCGCAAGCCTCCGCCAGGGCTTGGGGAACCTGCAGCATGCCCACCGGAGTCGCATAGTCGCCAACCGAGCTTGCCGCCATGCCGATACAAAACTGTGGCATCAGATCAAGAAAGAAGCCGTTGAAGTGGTCCGGCGCAAATAGATAAATGATCTCCGGATCGAATGCCTCAATTTCCTTGCGCACCGCGCTGATGCAGTTGGCGACCTCTGTCACGACCTCCGTCGCAGGATCCAGATAGCCCTTCAGGGGTGTGTGCGACATGCACTGGAGCAGTGTCTTCATGGCAGCTCCTTGCCGGGGCGTTTGGCCCCGATCAGCACAAAGAACATGCGCGCGGGGCGGCCGCTGCGATTTCTCCATGCGTGGCGGGTGCCCACCTGAACCACTACATCTCCTTGCCGGAGCGACCTCTCTCGCCCATTACCCAGGTCGAGCACGATTTCGCCTTCGACGACGACGCCGTAATCGATCGTAGTGGTCGCGTGGTATCCCGAACCGTTGGGTTCAAAACTCTCGGCAAGACCTGGCAACCGTTCGCCAAACTCCATCGCGGCTTTTTGGGGGTCGAAGTCTGGGCTCGTGACCTGATTGTCCGGTGGGAAAGTGACCATCAAGGCGCTTGTGCCACCGCATTCCGGGAGGACTGAACGCGATACTGACGTTTCATCCCGTGGCGTCGGTTCGATTAGCGGGTTCGGAGACGTACGCCATATACATGCAGCCCAGAAACCCGGCGCATGCTCGAAAGGGCCTGAATTGTGAGGCGTGCCAATGATCTTGAGATCAGCCTGTCCGGACGGATCGTGTCCGGTGACGATACGAATAAAGGTCATGGCATTGGCCTAATAGGCAATGTGGAAATTCGTGAAGCCGTTGCCGTTCCGCTCGATGTCCTCCAGGGCCTCGTTGATCTTTTCGAGGCTGTAAGGCCGGGGCTCGAGGATGCCCAGATCCACCGTCCCCGCGGCAATCATGGCAGCCATTTCATCGCCCTCGGCAGGTGTGAACCAGAGGGAGCCGATGTACTGGAGTTGCGCGCACATGAAAGGATGGGGGTCGATTGGAATCGGCCCGGCCACGCCACCAATCTGCACAATGCGTCCTCCACGGGCGACGGCCTGCATTGCATCGGTCGAGAGATCTACCGAGGCTTTTGCGCCGAGTGTGTCGAGCATGACGTCGACGCCGGCCCTGATCCTTGTGCGCACCTGCTCGTGAATAGGTCCATCGCTCCAGCAAATCGGGATCACCCGCAGTGGATCCAGTTGCACCAGGCGTTTCAGTGCGGCGGGATCCCGGCCCACGACAATGACGCGGCCGGCACCGAAGGCCAACGACAATAGCGTTGCGCCGACGCCCAGCGTTCCCGTTGCACCGAGAATGAGAATGTCCTGTCCCGGACGCAGCCCCGATTTGCGAATTGCCGAGTAGGCTGTCCCCAGGTAGCCAAGGCGTGCCCCGTGCTCGATCCGCATGGCTTCCGGAAGACGCACCAGATTGGCCACGGGCGCCACGGTGTATTCGCCATACCCCGCGTAGGGGTACTTCCTGAAAATGGACTGGGACTCTGTCCCAAACCCGAAATAGCCCATGAATGTGTAG
This sequence comes from Zoogloea sp. GDB6, assembly GCF_056724105.1. Taxonomy (NCBI): domain Bacteria; kingdom Pseudomonadati; phylum Pseudomonadota; class Betaproteobacteria; order Rhodocyclales; family Zoogloeaceae; genus Zoogloea; species Zoogloea sp. GDB6. The sequence continues at coordinate 5,676,796 of NZ_CM161497.1, forward strand.
CTCTCGCAGCGCGTGGGCTCGCCCTGCTTGCAGTGGCGGCATTCACCGCAGCCAACCCCGGGATTGACATACACCCGGTCGCCCGCCTTGAATGAACTGACCCCTTCGCCAACGGCAGCGACTGTTCCCGCCGCATCCAGACCAAAAATCGCCGGCAGTGCTGGCAGTGGCAGGAAGGGGTACCAGGTCGGAAAATGGGTTACCACATTCCGAAGGTTGGGGATGATTCCGCATGATTCGACTTTAATTAGAACATCGTGCTGTCCTGGCGTAGGCACAGGGACTTCGTCGATCCGGAATCTCCCGCCGATTTCGTGCAGGCGGGCGGCTTTCATCATTTGCATCGATTGTCTCCTTTTATTTATCGGGGGCCGGGATTGAGTGGGATCTCGGTGAGTGCGGACATGAAGTTATTGGTGTGTTCCTTATTGCGCACTCCGCGCAATCCCCGACTTATCCTCTCAACGCATGAATGAAAATGAGTTGCCTGCTACTGATCCGTGTGGTGCCGGAACTCCATAGAGAATGTCTGCAGCGGTTCCTCTTGTTCTAACGCGTAGAACTCTGCGCTACCGGGATAGGTGCTTCGCTTTCCGGATATGATCCCTGTAGTCTCAAGGACTTAGACTCCTCCTTGTGATCACATTGCGGAGGCATTTAAATGATTCAATCCATCCCGGCCCTGACTGATGAACAAACGAGCCGCTTCATGCAGATCAGTCTCAATGGGGATCCGTACCGGGTGCACTTCAATGACACCGGGGGCGACGGGCCGGTGGTGGTGATGCTTCACGGCTCCGGCCCGGGTGCAACTGGTTGGGCCAATTTCCACCGGAATATAGAAGCGGTCTCCCGCGCGGGCTATCGGGTCGTCCTGATGGATTGTCTAGGCTGGGGGAAAAGCGATCCAATTATTTCGACCGGCTCTCGCTCTCAACTCAATGCGGATACCCTGTGCGCGCTGTTGGACGGTCTGCAGATTGCGTCCGCGCATTTGATCGGAAACTCGATGGGGGCACACAGTGCGGTGGCCTTCGCCCTCGCATATCCGCAACGGATCAATAAGCTGATCTTGATGGGGGGCGGAACCGGAGGCGCCAGTCTGCTCGTCCCCATGCCTACGGAAGGTATCCGTTGCCTGAACGCGCTTTATCGGGAACCGACAATCGACAACCTGAAGCGGATGATGGACATCTTCGTCTATGACCCAGGCAGTCTGACTGAAGAACTCCTTCGCTCACGCCTGGCCAACATGCTCGGGAACCGGGCCCATCTCAGCAACTTCGTGGCCAGTCTGCAGGCCAATCCGAAACAGTTTCCGGATCAGGGGAGCCGGCTTAATGAAATCATCGCGCCAACATTGATAGTCTGGGGCAGGGAGGATCGGTTCGTCCCCCTGGACCTTGGTCTGCGCTTGATGGCGGGGATTCAGAAAGCCGAAATGCACATCTTCAACGGTTGTGGTCATTGGGCGCAGTGGGAACACGCAAGCAAGTTCAATGGCTTGGCATTGTCGTTTCTAGCGCCGAGTTGAGCTTGAGTAAAGTCTGCAAGACTGCAGCATTGCTCATTCGGCCTTGAGCCAGATCCGCCACAGGGCAACAAAAAGGGACTGCTCAGCACTCTGAGCAGTCCCATCTCTCACTCCAGCCGCAGGAAGGCACCTTGTCTGTTGTTGTCCTGATGCTCGTCCTGCGCTCCTCCGTATCGCGCGGGACTCTAACACAAATCTTGTTTTCCGTACGGGATAACCCGTACTCAGTGAGTAAAAAGCAAAAAAAACCCAGGCACGTTGGGGCCTGGGCTTAATTCCACACCAAAGGAGGAGGGTGGAGGAGACAGGGGATAGAGTAACGTCAGCTTGCTGGAGACTGATTTGATTGTGTTTATTAATTGATAAATTTAATTATCAAAGATGTGCGACTTTCAGTGAGAACGCACTGTTGGGATGGCGCATGCTGGCCCTGTCGGTGGAGCGTCGGCAGTTTGTAGGCGCGAGGGCTCGATCGGTTCTGGCTCTTTGCCTTCGTAATCGATGTACTGGCCTGCAATATCGCAGGCTGAGGCTGTCCCCACAGAACTCTTGGCCACGGAGAGTGGGAGGGCGAAAAGCCCTTTCGCAGGGAGGGGAGGAGGCTGTAGGCCAGAGGAAGGCCGAATTTGGTCCAAGGATGCGCCAAAAACAAAATGGGCCAGGTTTCTTAGACCTAACCCATTGAGCTTAATGCTTGTTTCCGCTGTGTTTGGCGCGCCCGAGACGATTCGAACGTCCGCCCCTGCCTTCGGAGGCCACTAGCGGTGCAGGAAGTGTATAGATATGTGTCGCAATGGTGCTGGCTTGATGGTTGATAGTTGTTATTAATCAGTATTTTAATATACTTAAAGATGAGACTTTGAGTGTCTAACTGAGCCACTTAAAGTCGTTGTATTGTCTCTTGATGAAGCATTTTGGTAGGATAATGGCATTGCCTGCGTGGGCTTGGCATGACCCCTGCTCGCCACTGTTGGCGGCTTGGACTCTATCGACTGTGACACTGCTCGACGAACTTATTAGCCAGTTGGAGCCGGATTATCCGGGTGCTGCCAGCTTGTTTGCCTCGTTGCAGGTGCCTCGTGGTTGTTACCGGCTTGGTGCTGTCGCGGATACGTGCGATGAGGCCCTCAACTCAGTTTGTGATTTTGTCGATGCCCCGCGATTGATTGAGGCCCGAGATTTATGCAGGGCGCTACTTCGGCTACTGAAAGTCAATCCGGCCTACAGCAACGATACTTACCCGGATTTGGCGCGACTTCCAGTAGGTATTACGATCGATCCAGGATACCGGGGGCTACCGTTGCGCCGGACGTCCGAGCTGTGGACGACCATCACGCTGCGGGAGGCGCTGGTCGTGCGGTTGCTCTTGGCTCCCAGTCCTGACGCGATCCAGGTGCTTTCCGAGGCGCTATTGTATGGTGTCAGCTTTGCCAGCGTCCTGCCCTGCAGACAACGATCACCGCTGGTACGGATGCAACTTCTTGTCCGTGGGTTGGAAATTGGGCAGGCAGACCGATCAGTGCTAGCCGCTCTACGGGACACAGTGCGAGTTCTTGCTGAGTTACCGCCAGTGAGGGCAGAGGACGCACACCCGGATAATCTGGCTGCGCTGCTCAAGCTGGAGGACGATCTTAAAATTCCACCGCGGCCGATACCATCGCGCATCCAACTTAATCGATTTGCTCGGGACATTGGTGTCATCTCCGTAGGTCAGCGTAGGACGTATCACACGCCACTCGTCGATCGGATGCCGAGTCAAGCGGTGCTAGAGGGGGTGCTCCAGGCGGCAAAACGTTGGGGGGACGATGAGCGTCTTGCCTTGCAAGCTTGCTTGATTCTGGGGCGGATTGGCCGACATGTGCTCAAGTCTGACAACACAGATTCGTCTTGCCGGCTGGTGCGGGTTGGTGAAGAGATTTGGGTCGAGCGCACCTTACCGCCGCAACGTGCTTTGGTTCGGCAGACTGACGATGTAGGTCATTTGGCTGTCGGGCGTACCTTGCATTTGCCGCTCCCAAGGAGGCTGGGGCATGGGCTGATCGATCTGTGCCAGTCAGGCCGTGGCGCTACGGCGTTGTCTGAGTTGTCACGCTTGCTCAAGTGGCTCGGACAAACCACTGGGCAGAGTGCAACGCTTGGGCAATTGACTGCTTGCCTGGAGGTTGAGCTCGAAAATGCTGTGCCTGACATTGCTTTGGTCACGCTACTTGGCATGCAGGCTGACCCGGGGCGGGATGCCGCAATACATTATTTCTCACCGGCTACCGATATACTGCAGCAGCGATTCAAGGGGACCGTTGAGGGGCTGGCGGAACGACTGTTTTGGGAGGTGCTTGCAGAGGGCATCTCGGTGCCTCCAGCTAACGAGTTTCCTTACTTCGGTTACTCATTTCGCCCTGATCCGGCCGCGGTGAGAAAACTGGTTCGCCATCTATGGGCTTGTAGCACGTTGCCAAGAGGACGTCCAAGCGATCAGCAGCGCATGCAAGCTTACAACTGCCGCGTTGCGTACATCACCCTCATGTACCTTGCGGCAACCGGTGCTCGGCCAACTGGTTATGTACTTCCACAGCGTTCCGAGTACTCCGCGTCTGACCGTGTGGCGATCGTCTCCGATAAGGACGCGGTAGGCTATCGGTCAACACGACTGGTACCGCTGGTTGCGCGTGTCTGTGATGCTGTCGAGGACTTCGCTGCTTGGTGCGACGATAAACGTTTGACCTGTTGCGCACCCGGAAATGATGCGCCGATTTTTATGCTCCGTGACGCCGATGGCATGTTGCACGCACCAACCTTCGAAGCCATGAATCGCTTGGTGCCAGGTTTCGCAGAGCGTTGGCTGTGGTCTCATGATGTGTTCCGGCATCATTTTCGTTCCAAACTTTGGGATTTGGGCTGTCCAACATCTTGGTTGCGGCGCGTGATGGCGCATCATCCCAAGCACGCAAGTGCTGATGTGCCTTATGCCAAAGGGCTTCTTTGGGATGGGTTACATGATTGGTCCCCGCTGCTTGAAGTCCTCTTGGATGAACTCGGTTTCGACGATGCATGAGTGTGACTGGGTATGGCCTTGGCGGTTAGAGAAACCGGCGGCGGCCAAGCCCGACCCAGGGGCCGCGCTCGACAGGTGGCTTGACCAGCGACTGTTGTATCGGCATCGGCACGATCTCTATGGTGTGCTCGCGACTATTGATGAGAGGCTTGCACGTAATGCAGCCGTCCCAGGCTTGGACGAGGAGGTTGTTTCAGAAGCCATTCTAAGATTCCTGCAGTCAGCGGATTCTGATCTAAAAAATAAATCTCGCGTTCGGATGCCCGTGCATAAAGCACGAATTTTCCTGGAGTACTTTTCGCGGCGCTTTAGGTTGTACTGCAGGGAGCATCAACTTCGCGAGATCCGTATCCCCCTCATCCGAGAATTCTCCCTCGACGATGGGGTGCTCAATGGCGATTTGTTCATTGACTTGGCGAATTACCGCCAGTGGACGAAGGCTCTCGGCGGTGCGATAACTCGTCTTGTCTTGGACGATACGCGAGACTCCATCACGTCTGTCGAATGCCTGGCGTTAATTGCATCATCTGCCGCGCTCTATGGGGCTTTACCGTTTGAGGCGCAGTGGCAGGGGGTAGTGGCGTCCCTGGCCCATCCGCTCAAATCAGACGGCAGGATCATCTGGTTTGATTTGGACGAGCCCACTCCATGTCGATGGATTGCGGATCCGATGACTGAGGGGTTACTGAGACAGCTGCTGACAAGGCAGCTCTTGCCAATAAAGGGGAACATGCCAAGCTCCGATGTGCTGCGCAAAGCAATGAAAGAGCTCCTCGATTTATCAGCAGCGCCCGCTACGATTGGACGTGTTATTGCTCGCTCTGTTATAGCAATGCATAGCCGCTATTTTCCGCCCGATGTTGCGGCGATTCGGCAGGGAGTCATCGCTAATACGCCTGTTCCGCACGAACCTTGGATGCGCTGGCTGATGGGAACACGACACGCTGCTCCACGTGAACGGATCGTGCTCCGGGCACCCCAACTCCATTCGCGATCTCAGGTAACCACGCTGATGGAGTTGGGACTCTTTAAGGTCATCGAAGGGGTGAGGGATGCGGTTGCATTTAATGCAAAAGTGCTGCGCCAAGAAGGGCATGCACAAGAACTACCTCGAAATGGACTGAGTTTCCACACAAAAGCTCTGCGTGCCCTCAGTGTGCAAGAGCAAGCGCTTATCGCTGTATTCAAAGGGGCTGGGCAATTAGGTATAGAGCGCCAGAGCTTTGCCTTTGGATTGATCTGCTATGCCAAGGATCTGATTGAGCTTGGCGGAGCGAAGCGTGCGCAATTGGCTGCCAGCACGATAGCGAACTATGTGGCTCACATTTTTAATCATCTGGAGGGGCTGCGTTTCAAGAATCTAGTGGGACTGGATACTGCGGAGCGGGCGGAGGAATATAGCAACGCCATCCGCTTGAACGGATTTAAACGCGGCTACGTCGATCTGCGTACCGCTTTTGAGGGGTTTGAGCGCAGCATCTTGCGCCATATGGACTTGGAAGACGAGGTCGACTGGGGGCTTATCCCTGGGCGCAGTCTGGAAAAGCATTTACCGAAAGCGGATGCAAACTTGATCGATCAAGTGCTTTACCGCTGTCTTTTTGAGGGCGTAGCGGAACAGGCTCAGAGCGGCGCGCTTGCCCAAATGGCTGGCGTGTTGCTGATCGTTATGTACCACTTTGGTTTGCGCACGGGCGAGGCTGTTGAATTGACTGCCAGTGCGATCGAGTGTAATGCGGACTTGTGCGTAAGTGTCAGAGTCACTCGGTCCCAATTAACCAGTCGAAAGTCTGGCAACGCATTGCGCACAGTTGGTCCAGTCAAGTTGCCTTTTGATGAGTACGAGTATTTGCAGTGCTTTGTAAAGGAGCGTCTCGCACGTGCAAGCGGTCGGAAGCGTGAGAGAGGCGGGGCATATCTTTTTGATCCGTCCAACGCTGGCCGCTTGGAGGCTGCCAATCAGGCGATGCAATTTGTCGTCGAGATGTTGCGCGAAGTGTCTGGGGATCCGAACTTACGAGCTCGCCATTTTAGACACACATTTGTCTCGAATCTTTTTGTTGGTGGTCGAAATAATATTAATGGGGAAGAGGGCTCTCTCGGGAGGGATGAATGGCAGCGCACGTGGATGTCAGGACATGCTTCGCCAGATACGGGCATAATATCTTATACGCATCTTGCTGAAGTCGCCCATTATTACTACACCTGCCGGTTGCTGGACGCAGAGGCCTCTTTGGGGTTGTTGTCTCGTCTTGCAGGGAATGCCGAGCGCAGCCTTGAACGCCAGCTGCTCAGAGTGGCGAATAGCCCCTCAAACCATATCGCAGAAAAATATTTGGTGGCCCTTCGTGAAAATTTCCCATGCGCAAAATTCTTGGTATTGCCGAGAGGGCGTGCAGCCTACACTTTTTTAGTCTCTGCCCCAATTGTGTCGCAGTCATTGAGTCGCATGGATTGGCGAGCCGCGTGGAAAATATATGCGATGGCTCGAGTGGGGAAACAGATTGAGGACGATGATTGTGCCAAAATTCTGTGGAGGAGGGTACGGGCATTGGAGCAAAAAGGACTGGTGGCGCCGAGGTCCCGTCGCCCTGAGCTTGATGATGAGTGTAAATGCGTGATTGATCGGATTTGGACGGGTTTCGAAAAGGATGACGTATTTGTCAAATTCCTGCCTCAGTTTGTGGAAGGTCTAAGTAATGCCCGCTCGCAGGCACGATTGCCCGCGGGAGTTGCGACACAAATCGAGGATAAATTGCGTGCTGCAGGGCTCCGTAGCTTGACCTCGTCCACAAGCTCTGCAGGATATCGGAACCTTTTTTCAAGAAGTGTTGATGGAAAGAAATACAAAACTACTTGGATGGAGTTGGTCTTATTCCTTTTCTGCGTCTATGGAGATGTAGAAAAGGAATAAGAAAATAGGATAAGTTATTTTTCCTTCGCGAGATCAAAGAGATTGGGTTGGAGTCTTACGACTGAGACAACTGCGCGAGATATCTGACCAGCTATTCGCTTTGTTTTAATCAACATCCCTGGCTCAAGTGTCAGTCTGCAGTAACTATGCTGTAGGACGACAGAGCATTTGCCGTTGCTTGTTCGGAGCCTGTAGACCTCTCCTGTACGCGCCTTTGCTCGACTTGTAATCGATAGGCACGCAACCTCCTCAGGCGGTGCCGGTGTTGATTGCGCTCCAATTAGAACGTTAATTGCATATCCCGTTGTGGCCTCGATCTTGAGCCAAGTTGGGGGTCCGTCTATATTTTGAATGCTAATCATTTGTGCGCGAATGTGTCGCGAGCATGATTTTTTTAAGGTCATTTTAGCCTGGGTTGGCTTGTTGATAATAAGGCTTGGGGTGCCGATGTGCGTGCATTCTGCATATATCTCATCCAGCGTCCATTCCATCATTTTTTGCATAAGGAGCGCGATCGATGAGGCATCTGGGAATGATTCGTCGTGCGATAAGTATATTATTGCCTCTCCCTTGTTGCTCTCACTAAACCTTATGTCTGTGGTACCCCGAAATTCAGAATAGTTGCAAATCAGGAGAGCACGAACAATTGTGATTATGTGACTTGTGGCTGCGCTGGAGTTATGTCCTACAAGTTTGATTAAAGGGGTGCTTGGCATATTGCGCCTCACGTAGGTAAACGTGTTGGCGCTTTATCCGCTGCAGATTTTTAGATTGAGAGGAGCCTGGCCAACAACAAGGCTGTTGGCCGGTGGATAGTGCAGCTACCACCGGTGAGGGGCGCTCGATCGAGCACGTCTCATCGTTACAGCGTTTGTGTGGTGATGGTTTATTCGTCGCTCAGACGAATAAGAAATGAAAAAGCTCTTGATTCACTATCCGATCTTATTTCGCTGGCGCGATTATTCGGAGCGGATCAGCAGTCGCTGGCAGCGTTTACTCTGCGAAGGCGAATGCGCAATTTGTAGGCTTTTGAACTGAGTGATGACGGGGCAGCATTTTCTGTCCCGATTTTTGGGCAGCAAGCGAATAGTCTGTGCCTTTGGCAGACACAGTATGCTTGCTATTGTGAAGATGCTTTTGAATGCGTTGACGGCGGTATGCGTCAGACGATGTGTACATCATTTGTGTTGCTTTCAGTAAGCATAAGCTAACTGAGAGTCTCGTTATCTTGCGCGAGTAACTGGCACCCCGTCAAGTGAGTTTGATGCGTCTTGACTACAAGTTGTTCGGCGAGGGAGCGAGCAGCCCGATGTTCTTCAGATGCGTCCGTAACACACTCCTTGAGATTCCGAGGATGCGTGCTGCTTGTGCCTGATTATGGCCCGTCTTTTCGAAGGCGATGCGAACAGTGGCTTCTATGACCGAATCCAGCAGTTGCGGTATGTGTGCGCTCATCTGGTCGCGCAGGAAGTGTTCAAGTGCGGAAAGGCGAATCACATTGTCCGCAGACCTCAAGGAGGGCACGTCAAAGGGCGTATCTCGGTCCAGTTCCGGCAGATCGATGTCCTTGGCGCGGATGAACTCTCCGGTGAAGGTCAGCAGGGTGGAGTGGATGGTATTTTCCAGCTCGCGGATATTGCCGGGCCAGCTATAGCGGCTCAGCTTGCTCAACGCATCCTGGGTGAGGCGAATGGGCGGTAGACCAAGGCTGCGCACGTATTTGCACATGAAGTGCCGTGCGAGTGGAACGATGTCTCCGGGACGTTCCCGTAGCGGCGAGAGGGGAATTCGCACGACCTTTAAACGAAAGTACAAATCTTCACGGAAGCGGCCGGCCTTGACGGCCTGCTCCAGATCCCTGTTGGTGGCTGCAATGATGCGCACGTCCACCGGGATAGTCCTGCGTCCACCGACCCGGATGACTTCGCCCTCCTGTAGCGCTCTAAGTAGCTTGACCTGCAAGGACAAGGGAAGGTCGCCGACCTCGTCTAGGAAGAGGGTGCCGCCATTGGCCGTTTCGAACCAGCCCGTTTTGGTGTGGGTGGCTCCGCTGAACGCCCCCTTTTCGTGGCCGAACAGCTCACTTTCGAACAGATTCTCGGGAAACGCGCCGCAGTTGATGGCGGCAAAGGGCTTGTTGGCACGATTGCTAAGGCCGTGGATTTGCCTAGCCACCAGTTCCTTACCCGTTCCCGTATCACCGATGACCAGCACGGATGCGTCGCTCGGTGCGATGCGGCGGATCAACTCCAGCAGGGCGAGGGAGCGAGGATCGGCATAAACGATGGCGCTAGCTTTGTCCTGGGCTGTTGTGCTGCTGGGCTCTGGCTGGCCGGCGTGCAGGGAGGGCGACGACGGGTCATGGGTTGCACTGCTGTGCATTCCAATGAAAACGCCTTTTCGGCAATCCAACTGAAAGACGGGCTGGGTACTGATTGAGGTGGTCATACGGAGTGAGCCGCGGGGAGTCGCCAAATAGGACTGTCTCCATATTAAGGCTTATGCCTACACCCATTATTTCAAATAGTTCATTAGGTTATGAGTGATTCCTGTAGTGGTCAGATTTCTACAGCTATCTGTCGAAATCTATTGCTTCCATTCGTCGAAAATTACGCACCATAGCCGGGTTTTTGGTGCTAAGTATTTGTTTATTAAAAAAAGACGTTCTTGGCACGGGGTCTGCAATAACAGAGCTCCATGAGGCCTGTCAGGTCCAGGTGATTCCGCCTTCCCATCGATGGTGGCCGGACTCCCCCACGATACAACCCCACTCAAGAGCGCAGTAATGAAAAAACGACATTCAAAGGACTTTTCCAGGTTGGCTATCGTTGCCGCCGTGGCTGGCGTATGCAGCCCTGTTCAATTCGCTTGGGCTGCCGATCCGCCCGAGGCCGATCAGGTCAATCTGGAGCCCGTCGTCGTGCTGGGTACTGCTCGGCGGGATCTGAAGGCTCTCGAGAGCTCTGCGCCGGTGGACGTGATTGGCCGCGAGAAGCTGCTGAGCACGGGGGCCGTTCGCCTCGATCAGGCTCTGCAGGCCTTGTCTCCCTCCTTTAATTTTCCTCAGGGGGGCTATGTCAATAATGGAGTGAAGGCCGCCACGCTGCGTGGCCTGTCTCCTGACCAGGTGCTGATTCTGGTGGACGGCAAGCGTCGTCATGCCAGCGCAGGCGTCAACACCTCCGGTTTCGGGCGTGGCGCTCAGCCTGCCGACCTGAGCACGATTCCCATCAGCGCCATCGATCACATTGAGATCCTGCGGGACGGAGCATCGGCGCAGTACGGTTCCGATGCGCTCGCTGGCGTCATCAACGTGGTGCTCCGCAAGGCTGCCAGTGGTGCAGGTATTGCCGCCCAGACCGGTGTGTATGGTGCCAACTCGGGGGAACTCAACAATGCGGTGAATGGTTGGTTTGGCACTTCGCTCGGCGACGATGGGTTTCTGACTGTCAGCTTCGACACCTACCGGGAGCGCCACCCGGAAAGCGGTGTGGCTGACCCCCGCCAGTGGTACTTCAATGGTGATCCCCGTGAAGCCACGGCCCGTAAGGACAGGGTCAAATGGGCCTACCTGCCGGATCGGGACAGCTACAACCTGTTGGTCAATGGCGAAACGGGGATTGGCGGCAGCGCAAGGGCCTACGCGGTGCTGAGCTATTCCAACAGTGACAACGATGCGCCGGAGAACTTCATCCCGCCCAACGACCGGGGAAATGTACGTGCGCTCTATCCGGACGGTTTCCAACCCCATGGCCTTTTTACCAAGGACGATTTCTCGCTCAGTACCGGCATCAAGTTCGGAGACGACCAACTCGGTCATTTCGATCTGAGCACCTATTACGGTACCAATACACAGAAGCTGCGTACCAGCCCATCGGTGAACGCTACCTTGGGGCTGGCGAGCCCCCGTGCGTTTGATATCTCAACCCGCGTCAATGAATTGAGGGCCTACTCTCTCGACTACACCCGCGAGTTGCCCGTCGCGGGTCTGGCGAAGCCTCTTAATTTGGCTGCGGGGGTTTCCCACCGCCGCGAGCGCTTCTACACAAAGGCGGGGGAATACGGTTCGTGGGCCAATGGTGGTGTACTGATCCTTGATGGCCCCAACGCCGGTCAGGTGCCGTCCATCGGGTCACGGGGCAATACCGGCCTGTATCCTCAGGACGTGGTGGACTACCAGCGTAGCGTGACTGGAGCCTATCTGAACATGGAGGCTCAGGTCACTGAGAAGCTGCAACTGGGGGCTGTCGGGCGCATCGACGAATACTCCGACTCGGGGACTACGGTAAACGGCAAGGGGTCGGTCCGCTACGACTTTACTCCCAAGGTGGCGGTGCGCAGTTCCTACAGCACCGGCTACCGGGCGCCGAGTCTGGGCCAGTCGGGGTATGCGGTTACCGGTATCCAGGCGGGCACCGGCCTCAACTTCGTCGAAACCCGCGGTTTGCCGGTGGATAACCCAGCGGCTCGTGCACTCGGTGCCACCGATCTGCGTCCAGAGAAGTCCCGTGACTTGTCTGTCGGTGTTGTCCTGCGCCCCATTGAGAATGCCTCGATCACTGTGGATGCCTATCAGATCGACATCCGTGACCGCATCACCCTGTCCGACAACCTAGGGGGGCCGACGGTCACGAGCCTGCTGACGGCCGCCGGCTATCCCCAGGTTACTGTGGCGAACTTTTTCGCCAATGGCCTGGATACCCGCACAACCGGTGTGGACGTGACCGGCCGCTATCGTTTTGAGCTACGCAATGGCGCCAAGGTGGACCTTAATGCGGCCTTCAGCGAGGCCCATACCTCGGTAACCCGCGTCAAGGCCAATCCGGCCCCGCTGGCGGCCAGCGGCTTGACCCTCTTCGGTCGTCAGGCGATTGGTTATATCGAAGATGCCGCTCCGCGCAACAAGTGGGTGTTCGGCCAGACCTACCGTCAGGGCAAGTGGCGCGTGACTGCCACCGAAACTCGCTACGGGACTTACGTAGATCGGGATGCAAGCAATCCGGTCTACGACCAGACCTATGCCGCCCAGTGGATCGCCGATCTGGAGGTGGGTTACGCGCCTGCGCCCGGCTGGCAGTTGGCCGCTGGTGCCCTGAACCTCTTCAACTCTTACCCGGACAAGCAGATCGCCCAGCGTCGGACCCTAGGGCAGACCGAGTACTCGCCGCTGTCGCCGGCCGGCTATGACGGGGCGTTCTACTACGTCCGCGTCGCTTATCAGTTCCAGTAAGGGGGCTCCATCGTGACTGCATCCCGCACGACAGGCAGCCGTCTGCGTCTCTGGTACACCCGCTGCCCGGTGCCCACTGGCTTGGGCATCGCTATCCACTTAGGCCTTCTCGATCAGGCGTTCTTGGGTGATCCGGAGGCCGAGTTGGTGCTCTTGCAGAGCGCGGCTGATCCAGGCGTCCTACAGGCGCATTTCACCCATGCGGAGCCCAACGTGTTCCGCCAAGGGGGTAACTATCCGGCTATCTGGGCCCGTTCCAACGGTGCCGATACTCGCGTCATTGGCCTGTCCTACGTGCGCGGGCCGCAAACCGTCCTGGCCCTGCCGGAGAGCGGTATCCGCAGTGCTGCCGATCTGAAGGGCAAGCGCCTGCTATTGCAGCGGCGGCCCCACGAGCCTATCGACTTCGTGTATGCCACGGCCCTGCGAACTTACGAGCAGGCCCTGGCGTCAGTGGGCTTGAGCCTGGACGATGTCACCCTGGTAGTGCAAGAGCAGTCGCGTGGTTTCATCGCTGACAGTCGCAGTCCCCTTGCCAGCCAGGCGGGGTGCGCCGGTACTGTCGCGCCCGCGGGGCGCTATACGGATCTGCTGTTTCCGCTGATTCGTGGGGAGGTTGATGCCATTGCGTCGGGCACCATCGGATCGCCGACGATCCAGATGGAGTTTCTGTTTGGTCTTCGGCGGGTGTTTGATCTCTTCGATTTGCAGGACGAACTGCTGCGGGCCAATAACAGTACGCCGCTGGTGCTTGCGGTGAATGGCGATCTGGTCGAGCAGCGTCCTGATCTGGTGGAGCGCCTGCTGGTTGCCGTGTTGGAGGCTGAGGGCTGGGCTGCGGCGAATCCGCTTGAGGCCTTGCGTTTGGTGGCGCGGGAACAGACTACCGCTGAGCGATTTGCCGGCGAGGCTTTTGCCACTGACTTGCAGCGGACTCTTGCATTGGACTTCGATCCCCTCAAGGTCGCGGCTCTTCATGCCCAGCACGATTACCTGGACCAACTGGGGTTTCTGCCGCGGCGCTTCGATGTGGATGCCTGGCTGGCCCCCGAGCCCTTGGCCCAGGCTCGTCGCACCCTCAGCGAGCGGATGTCTGCCACCAGGAGTCAGTTATGAGCGGCGCGTCCGGTATCGCGCCCGACACCACATCCCTGACCCGGCATCAATGGTCCACCCTGGGCATCTTCGGTTTGCTGGCTTTCGCCTGCGCGGTGGACCGTTTCATCCTCGGTGCGGTGCTCACACCCTTAAAGGCAGATCTAGCTCTGACCGATCAGCATGTGGCGCGGGCCGGCATGGCCTTTACGTTGGCCTACTTGCTGATTGTGCCGATCCTGGGTTTCCTTGGCGACCATGTGAAGCGCAAACCCCTGATTCTGGGTGGCCTGGTGCTATGGAGCATTGCCTCCATCGGCGGAGGCTTTGCTACCGGCATCATTTCCTTGCTGGTTTGGCGGGCTGCCGTTGGCGGCGGTGAGGGGGCTTATCAGAGCGTGGCGCCGAGTTGGTTGGCGGACGTCTTTGCGCCTAACCAGCGGGGGCGGATCTTTGCGGTTTACTCGGGTGTCAGCATCCTCGGCTACACGGTCAGCTATGTGGTCGGTGGCTGGCTTGCAGCCCAATACGGTTGGCGTGTGGCCTTCTACATTTCGGGCTTGCCAGGTCTGCTGCTGGCGGTTGCGGTGCTGCTGCTCAAGGAGCCATCCCGTGGCCAATCTGAGGGACGGGCTGAACCACCGCCCCGGCCGACCCTGCGCGAGGCCGCTGCTCTGTTGCGCGAACCCCTGTTTCTGATCTTTGTGCTTGGCAGCACCATCCAGCTGTATGCCCTTGGTGGCGTCAGTTTCTGGGGGCCGGCATTGCTGCACCGGGTCTACGGGCTTAGCAACCAGGAGGGCACGGCTTTCTTCGGGCTCGCTTTTGGCTTGGCGGGGGTGGCCGGCACACTGACCGGGGGCTTTGTCGCCGGTGCCTTGCGTCGTCGTTTTGCGGGGGCCTACGCCGCTTGGTCGGCGTTGGTGGCTGCCGTCTGCGTGGCCACGGTGATCCCAGCCCTGTTGGCGGGGGATGCCAGAACGGCCAAAATCTGGTTCTTCGTGGAGATTTTCTTTTCCACCGCCGGGCTGGGTGTGTCGACGCCGTTGTTGCTCGAACTGGTGCCTCTGCAATTGCGAGCCACCGCCCAGTCGCTGGTGATCTCGATCTCTATGGTAGGCAGCACGCTGCTCCAGACCGAGGTCATGGGCTATCTGTCCGACCGTTACGGCTTGGCCACGGCGATGTTCCTAGTGCCGGCCTTCTTTACCTTTTCCGTGGGTCTATGGCTGGTGCTGGCTGTGCGCCAGCGCCGGCTGGCCGAGTTTGCTCCGGTCACTGTTGGTGCTCCGGTGTCCCGTTGAACTCTTTCATTTCCTTTCACATCCTGGAGAAAACTATGACATCCCCCGAGACCCGCTCCGCCTTCAAGGCGCTTGTCGAAGCGGAACTGATTGAGGCCACCCGTATCTTCAGGGAGTCCGGCAGCTATCCTGTATTGATCGGCAATGGTGGTTGGCGGCTGCCTGGCGAGCCGGACCACTTCGCTATTGGTAGTCTCAACGGTCCCTTGGTCGAGAAGGTTCAGGAGGTGGTGATTCTCGATCTCGACGGTAAGGTCGTTGAGGGACGGATCAACCCTGGCCTGTTCGAGGTTGTGCCCATCTACAGCGCTGCCTTCAAGGCCCGCGCCGATGTGCAGGCCATTGTGCACACTCATACTCCCTATTTAGCGGCCTTCTCCGTGGCTGGTCGTGCCCTGCCCAACCACCACCTCTCTCTGCCGCGCTTCGGTGTGCGTACTGAGGTGCCACTGGCTGGTTGGAGCACCCGCTATGACGGCACCACGATTGCCGGCGCCCTGGCAGAAGCGTCAGATGCCCCGGCTGTGCTGCATGCCAATCACGGTGTTTTTGTGTTCGGCAAGTCCATCTCGGAGGCCGCCCGGGTGAATGTTTTCCTCGAAGAGGGTGCCCGCATCCTGTTTCTCGCTGAGCAGTTGGGGGGGAGCAAGCCTTTGCCAGAAGGGGCCTACGAATCCATCCAGGCTGGTATCCGTAACGCCATCGAAGCACTTGCCTGAGTTTCTGCTGTTCATCTGATTTCATTTTTTGCCCGGTCGCTTGCCGGGCCTTTCATTGAAGGATTCCCCCGTGAAGGTTCTTTGGTACATCAGTCCGGTAGACGGGCGCTATCCCTGGCTTGATGTGGGTCGCTATCCAGTGGACCACCATCGCCTGCGCCGCCTGGCAGATCTGCTTGATCGTTCCGGCTACTTTGGCGCTCTCGTCGGCACCTATGCCCACGATGTGTTCACGACCGTTACCTCGCTCTTCCCCTTCACGGAGAAGTTGCGCTTCCTCATTCCAGTCTACCCGGGTGTTACACCGCCGGCTCTGCTCGCTCAGCAGGCCCTCACGTTCGACGACTACTCGGGTGGACGCTTGCTGTTCAACCTGGTGAATGGCACCGATAGCACCTTGGCACAGTACGGTGTTCATGCCCCCCATGATGAGCGCTATGAATTGAGCGCTGAATACTGGCAGCTCTTCAAGAAGCTTTATGCTGGCGAGACTGTCCGGCACAAGGGCAAGTATTTCAATCTCGCGAGCCTGGGTGACAGGGAATTTCAGCCCACCCAGCTGCCCTTAGGGCCGGTGCAAGCACCCAATCTGCCCCTATGGGGGGCTGGTGCATCGCCGGCGGGCCTGAAGCACGCGGCGCAGGTAGTGGATACCTATCTCGCTTTCCTCCAGCGCCCGGAGAAGCTGCGCGAGCAGTTCACCGCAGCGAAGGCTGCCGCTGCCGCGGAGGGACGTCGCTTTACTCTTGGTGTGCTGACCAGCGTTATCGTGCGAAACACAGAGGAGGAGGCTCTGGCCCACTTCCAGTGGCTATTGCGCCAGAGCGATCCGGTGCAGTTGGCAAGGCAGATCCACGTGAGCCTGGAAAGCCGGGTTGGCGTGCCTGGTGGGCTTGAGCGTCTGTCCAGCGACAACCCACAGGTCCAGGCCCGCATCGAGGCTTTGCGCAGCGGCCACCTGCCGACGCTGGATGAGCTGAAGGTCCATACCAACACTTACGCAGGTCTGGCACCGTGGAACCAGTTTGACCTCCTCGACAAGGGGCCGGGTACCTATATCGTGGGCAATCCGCGCCAGGTGGCTGAACGGCTGTTCGAACTGCGCGACGATTTCGGGGTTGATGCCTTCATTCTGTCGGGCTGGCCCTTGATCGAAGAGGCCCAGTGGATAAAGGACTTGTTGCTCCCGTTGTTGCCGCTTGAACATCCGGCACCCGTTCTCGCCCGTCCCCGCGTATAGGCGCCGGGTACTTCAGTGATCAGTAGAAGGAACAGACATGGGTATCTGTCTCGACGACGCGGCTCTTGACCAACTCTTCCGCAATGCCCGGACCTTTAGCGGGTTCCATCCAGACCCCGTCCCGGATGAAACCATTCGGCAGTTATATGAACTCGTCAAATGGGGGCCGACTGCTTTCAACGCGCAGCCCGCACGTTACGTTTTTGTGCGTTCGGATGAGGCGAAGACGAAGCTTGCCGCTACTCTTTATGGCAGCAACCGTGAGAAGACCCTGTCGGCACCCTTGAATGTGATCGTTGCTTACGACTCGCATTTCTTTGAGCATCTACCTCGATTAAGTGCCTCGCCCAACGCCAAGGCTTTATTTGAGAAAGCTCCACACATCGTGGAGCCGACGGCGCTGCGCAACGGCTCACTGCAGGGGGCTTATCTCATCCTGGCTGCACGGGCGTTGGGACTTGGTGTAGGCGTGATCAGTGGTTTCGATGCGGATGCGCTTGACCGTGCATTTTTCCCCGATGGCCGTTACAAGGTCAATTTCATCGCCAATCTGGGACATGGGGATCCGGCATCGGTTCGGGAGCGGGCTGAGCGTTTGGCGTTCGACGAAGTTGTGCAGGTGCTCTGATTGGTGCTGCTCCGAGCTCTACCCGACGGGGCCGATCCAACGTGGCACTGAGCGTCCTTGGCGTCTGGCTCGGTGATGCCGCTGCTAATAGCAGTGGCATCACCGAGCAGTACGGTGTGCTGGCACCTTTTGCGACGGAAATTCGGACAACACGGGCTGCGTAAAGGTCATGAGCGCCGAGTTTCGCGTCACAGATCGGTGTCCCGGTCCGCCGTTAAGGACGGCGAGCATATCCATCCAGCGTTCGGATTCCGGCATCCGCCGTAATAGACGTGGTGGATAACCCCGAGCACAAATCCCCAGACGATCAGCCCGTCCCCCGTATTACGCGAACACGCCAAGCTGCGACTGTACAAGCAGGTTGGAGACAAGCCTCTGTCCTGTCGTCGTATCCATGTAGTCTGACGGCTTTGCTCCATCCAACGCGGGGACCGGCTGCTCAAGCCATTCGCCGACCCATCGGGCGGCATCAAAGTCAGTTGCGTCGCCGGTGTCGTTCACCATGAACGCGACCTGACCAATCAGCTGCATCAGCCCGATTACGCGCTCGGATTGCTCCGTCGAAAGCATGGCTCTTTGACGGGGCTTCTGTCTGGTTGAGGCTTCAGGCAGATTGAGCATGCGCAGTAGGCTTTCTCGCGAGACCTGCATCGTCGCCACGAGCTCTTGGATGCGGGAGGCTGGCACTCTGGCATGGATGAGGCTGACGCGTTCAGCCGGCGAGGCTCGATAGAGGGTTTTCGCAAACGTGGTGATGTCGGGCTCCAAAGCCATCTCCGCTTCTGATAACTGAGTTTCTCAGAGTATGCACGAGTAAGATATCCGGTACTGCGGGATCCTCCCAATCATAGATGCCATGTGACGTACGCCAGACAAGGGATCGTTCTTCTAAGCCCCAGAGTGCAGCCAGTATCGAGGGGACATCGACCTATGCCGCAGCCTCGGACGAAACGTCGGCCCTAAAATATCTTCCCAGGGGGCGGCCTTGAATGTATGACAGTCCGTACCACTCTCGGCAAGCCGCGCAGCACTGCAGTCTGAAGAGGTGTGAGCGCCTGCAGGTTGTGCAGAATCTCGGCCGAAGCCACGGTCTGTGAAGGCAACTTCGCTCTGCTACACGCCCCACGTGACTGGAACTTGGTCCTTCAACGAGCGTTCCAGTAATTCAAGCAGAGGTACGGCATGCTGGTGGAAGCTGACGGCATCGCCGTCCTTGTCACTACCTTCGTCGGCTGTCGATAGCGGCATCTTGCTGCCTTTTGCTGCGCAGACAGTTACGTCTTCATCAATGGCCTGACGCAGTTGCCTGATTGCGGCGGGCAGCTGTTCCACGGTCACGATGCCCTGCCCGTCGTTACTGTCCTTGCCGAGTACGTCGAGCATCTGCCGGGCGTCCTTCTCGAAGGTGATGAGGTCGCTGCAGGCGGCGGATTTGAAGATGATCAGCATGGCGTGGCTCCTCCATTCGGCAACGGCTCATTGTGACCGCAGCCCATGGATACCATCCGTTCGTTAGCGCACATGGAGCCCCCGGCGCGCTTGCTCGAAATCACATTCATTCCAACTTTGTACGTTTGCGTACCGACACGCTGATGCTGCGGTAGGACGATTTGCCGAGGTGTCGTCATGGGTGTCGCTCCGCCGTTCGCCCATGCGTTCCATCGTTCCATCCCTATGAGGAGACATGATGACTACTGAAACCACCGCAGCTCCGGGTACCGACTCCAGCATCCGTGATGTGCTCGACAAGGCTCAAGCCTGCTACGACGGCACCCGGGACCGACTTTCAAACCACGCTCACCGTGCTGCCGATGCCACCCAGAATTACGTCAAGGAGAATCCCTGGCAGGTATTGGGCGGCGCGGCCGTCGCCGGCTTCCTGATCGGTTTTCTGCTCAGTCGCCGCTGATCTGCGGCTTCGGTCGGCAATCCTGCCGTCCGTTTTATGAACATGAGGAGTCGAAAATGAACTGGGATATCGTTGAGGGCAATTGGAAGCAGTTCAAGGGTAAGGTCAAGGCGCAGTGGGGCAAGCTCACCGACGACCATTTGGATGTGATCTCCGGCAAGCGCGACGAGCTGGTGGGCAAGGTCCAGGAGACCTACGGCGTCACCAAGGATGAGGCCGAGGCGCAGATCAAGCGCTTTGAGGAGCTCAACAAGGATGCCACGCCGAAAAGCCCGTCCTGATCCTGCTGTTGCCGTCGCCATGACCACGCAGCCAGCCGTCGCTTCGGGGGGCGATTTAGGGGGCATCGTCGAGGCCATCCCGTTGGGTGTTCTGGTCACCGATGCCGAAGGGTTGTGTGTCCATGCCAATCCCGCCTGTCGACGGATCTTCGGGGAGGCGCAGTTGCTGGGCCGCGATTGGCGCAGCTTCATCTGTCCGGAGGATCAGACGCGCGTTCTGGCTGAATGGCGGGCGGCTGCCGAAGAGCACCAGCCTTTCCGGGTGGAGGCTCGCCTGCTGTGTGCCGACGGCAGCCTGGCGTGGATACGTCTGAACGCGGCCAGGCATGGCGTGGGGCCGCCGTTTGGACATGTGCTGACGGTGGAGGACATCGCGGATCGCAAGTCTGCCGACAGCGTGCTGAGGGTGGCGGAGGAAGCGTTGTTTGCCGAGAAGGAGCGGGCCCAGGTGACTCTCAATTCCATCGGTGACGCGGTGCTCACGACCGACATCCCGGGCAACGTCACCTACATGAACCTGGTGGCGGAGAGGATGACCGGGTGGTCGCGGGAGGAGGCCATCGGGAGACCGCTGGCCGAAGTGTTCCACATCGTCGACGGCAGCAGCGGAGAAATAGCGGCCAACCCGGCCCACCTGGCCATGCACGAGGATCGCACGGTCGGGCTGGCGGCGGACTGCATGCTGGTGCGGCGGGATGGTGCGGAGGCGTCCATCGAGGATTCGGCGGCACCCATCCACAACCGGGACGGCCAGGTGGTGGGCGCCGTACTCGTCTTTCACGACGTCAGCGAATCTCGCGCCATGGCGATCAAGATGTTCCATCTGGCTCACCACGATTTTCTGACCGGCCTGCCCAACCGGGCCCTGCTGACGGAGCGCCTGGCCCAGGCCATCGGGCTGGCCCGGCGCCGGCACAAGCAGGTGGGGCTGCTGTTTCTGGACCTGGATTACTTCAAGCACATCAACGATTCCCTTGGGCACGCGGTCGGTGATCAGCTGCTGAAATCGGTGGCGGAGCGCCTGATGACCTGCGTGCGCATCACCGATACGGTTTGTCGGCAAGGGGGCGACGAGTTCGTCATCCTGCTGTCGGAGATCGAGCACCTCCAGGACGCCACCCGGGTTGCCGACAAGCTGCTCCAGGTTTTTTCCCAGCCGCAGCTGATCGACGGGCATGAACTCCACGTGACCTTGAGCATCGGCATCAGTGTCTTTCCCGATGATGGCGACAATCCGGAAAGCGTGATGCAGAACGCCGACACGGCCATGTACCACGCCAAGGCCAGCGGCCGGAACAACTGGCAGCTGTTCCGCGGAGACATGAACACCCGCGCCGTGCAGCGTCAGTTCATCGAAAGCAGCCTACGCCGTGCATTGCGGCAGGATGAGTTCGTGCTCCATTACCAGCCGCAGATCGACCTGATGTCGGGGGTGCTGACCGGTGCCGAAGCCTTGATCCGCTGGCAGGACCCGAAGCAGGGCCTCGTCCAGCCGGCACAGTTCGTGCCCATCGCGGAGGAGTCGGGCTTGATCGTGCCGATCGGGCGCTGGGTCATGCGGGAGGCGTGCCGGCAACTGAGGGTCTGGCAGGACGCCGGTTTGAGGACCGTTCCGATTTCGGTGAACATCTCGGCGATGGAGTTCCGTCACAAGGGTTTTCTGGAGGGCGTGGCCCTGATCCTTGCAGACACCGGCCTGGCGCCACAGCTGCTCGAACTGGAGCTGACGGAGAGCATTCTGATGCATGACGCCGAAGCGTCGGCAGTGGTCCTCATTGCTCTCAAGGCCATGGGCATGCACCTGGCCATCGACGATTTCGGGACCGGCTATTCAAGCCTCAGTTACCTGAAGCGTTTCCCCATCGACACCCTCAAGATCGACCAGTCCTTCATCCGAGATGTCGCCACCAACGCGGACGACGCCACCATTGTCAGCGCGATGATCGGCATGGGGCGTAACCTCAAGCAGCGGGTCGTCGCCGAAGGGGTGGAAACCCTTGAACAGCTGGCCTTTCTGCGCGCCCAGCATTGCCACGAAGGGCAGGGTTTCCAGTTCAGCCATCCCCTGGGTGCCGTGGATTTCGGGGCTTTGTTGGCGAATGGAAAGCACCCGTTGAGTCCGCCGGTTGCTTAAGATCTGGGCCCCGCTGCCCGGCGTCGGCGGGCAAAGCGGGAGGCCACGGCTCGATCAACGGGAAGAAATATTGCCGCTTTCATCCGACAGGATGATCTCGACGCGCCGGTTCATCTGGCGACCGCTGGCGCTGTCATTGCCTGCCACCGGGTAGCCCTTGCCATAGCCCCGGGTGCTGAGGCGCTCACTGCCGATCCCCATGCTCACCAGCGCGTTCATGACGGAATCCGCGCGCCGCTCCGACAGCGCCTGATTATGGCTGTCGTTGCCGGAGCTGTCGGTGAACCCTTCTATCATCGCCTTGCGTTGTGGATTGTCTTTGAGAAAGGCGACGAGTTTTTCCATATTGCGCATGCCGCCGGCCTTGAGCTCGGCACGGTCGGTGTCAAACAGCACATCACCGATGGTGATCACGATGCCGCGGGGCGTTTGCTTGGCGTTGAGGGCCTGGAGCTGGCTTTCGAGCTGAAGGTTCCGGGCCTGGGCGTCGCGGGTATCCATGCGGGCATCGTCGGCGCTGCGGTGCGCCATGTCGGCCTCGGTGGTGCGGGCGCTCAGGCGTACCTTGTCGCGGGCGCCCTCGGCGTTGTTCACCGTCCGCTCGGCAGCCTTCTGGCTGCCGGCCTCTCGGGCGATGGCAATCCGCTGCTTGGCCAGGTAGGCCAGGTGATCCACCTCGGCAGAGTTTTCGCCCCGTGCGGCGGCCTCGTTGGCCAGATTCAAGGCGTCGCTGGCTTGCTTCAGCTCGCCGCTGGCGAGCTCGCTCACCTCGGGGGTGCCCTGGGCCATCTGGTAGTCGCCACGGACTTGTTCCAACAGGGCGTTTCTCGGTGGCGGCGATGAGCAGCTGGCCAGGGTGCCCAGCGCGATGAGGGTCATTACGAAGATCCGGTGTTCGGTCATGGTCGTTCCTTTTGTCCGGGTAATCACTGGTTCTTGCGGTCGAGTTCTTCGCGCAGCACGCGAACCCCTTCCTGCAATTCCTCGGCGGCTTTACGGGCCTTACCGGAGCGGGACTTGGCTTCGGCCAGCTGGGCGTCCACCTGGGCCTCCTGGGCCAGGTTGCGTGCCCTATCGAAGTCTTCCCGCGTCATTGCCGCGTGGGCCTGGTTGAGTTTTTCCCGCGCCATCTGCATCTCGGCGGGGGCCAGCGCAGCAGCGCCAGCGTTGTCGGCCCGGCTGACCGCCGCCGTCGAAACGGCCAGTTGCTCGGTTGGTGCCGGGGTGCTCGCGCAGCCGGCCAGCAGCATCGATGCGCCGAGGATCAGGACCGGCAGAGCTGTTCGCCCCGTGCCGGGGTAGCACTTTGGCCTGCAAAGCGTCTTCATGGTCTGTTCCCTTCATGGAGTTAATCGGGTGATCGGCCTGATCGCAGAGGGTGAGGCTCGTTTCCGCGGGGGATCACTGACGCAGCATGGGTGGGAAGCAATCGCGGGTCGGTACGCTGGCGTACACGGTGCAGCGACGACGCGCCTATGTTCGGCGCCAGACAGAGCCTCTCCGAGGCCAGGCTTAGGCTTGCGCCATCGGGTGAATGCATCCAGCAAGTCAAACCATCCATACCCGACACCTTCAGGAGCGAACGATGAAAATCAAGCTATCGGGGTTCTGGTTTCGCTTGTGCCGGGTAGGGCTCCGGCGGCCCGTACCGGCCGGGCTGGTCGGTTTGCTGTCCTTGATCTGCGGCGCCCGGGTGCAGGCTGGCGAAGGGAGTCCGCCGCTTATCCGCAGCGCCGTGGTCAGCGCCCCGTCGGAGAGCGTCGGATGGATGAGTGGCGGGGTGGGAGAGGCGGATCGCGACGAGATGCGCAAGTCGGCTGCGGCCTACAATGTGTGGGTGGTGTTCAGCGACCGCAGTGGTCACTATCTGGCGAATATTCCCTTCACCGTGGAGGGGACGGGTGGGCGGCGCAGCTATACCGCCGTCAGCGAAGGGCCGCTGCTTTATCTCAAGCTACCACCAGGAGACTACCGGGTGTCCGCCCGTATCGACGGTGTATGGCAGCGCCAGCGTCTCCAGGTCGATGCGACCGGGCAGCCCGTGCGGATGTCGTTTGTGGCGACAGGCCGGTGATCGAAGTACATGGCGCAGGGGCTTGGTCGGGCGTGGGGAGGTGCCTTGCTAAAGCGGACGATTCTCCTTGACCGGGCGCTCCTGGCAAGCTTCCGGGCGATTGCGGCCCCCTACTGGTTCAGTGAAGAGAAAATGCGCGCCTGGGCGCTGCTGGCGCTGCTGGCCCTGCTGGTGCTGCTCCTGCTGGGTCAGGCTCTGTTCGCGGTAATGCTCAACGGGCAGACCGGCGAGTTCACCTCCGCACTGGCGGCGAAGGATGGGGCGCGGTTCTGGGCATCCATCGAGCGGTGTTTCGGGGTGCTGTTGTTGGGCGTCCCGGTTTATGCCTTCTACTATTACGTGCGGGACACCCTGGGTCTTCGTTGGCGGCGCTGGCTGACCCGGGCCTACCTCGCTTCCTACCTGGGAAACGGTGTCTATTTCCGGCTCGATGCCAGCTCGGGGATCGACAATCCCGATCAGCGGATTGCCGAAGACATCAACACCTTCACCCAGAAGTCACTCCAGTTCCTGCTGGTGCTGGCTGGCGCCGTATTGCAGCTCGCGGCCTTCGCCGGCGTGCTGTGGTCCATCTCCCGGGGCCTGGTTCTCTTCCTGGTGATCTACGCTTTCATCGGGACGTTCATCACCGTCGTGCTGTTCGGCCAGGTGCTGATCGGGCTCAACTTCTACCAGCTCAAACGGGAGGCGGATTTCCGCTTCAGCCTCGTGCGCATCCGTGAGAACGCGGAAGCCATTGCCTTCTACGCCGGCGAGAAACTGGAGGCCCAGCAGGTCGAGCGGAATTTCGGCGAGGTGTTCAGCAATTTCAGCAGGCTCATCCGGGTGCAGCTCAACCTGAACATCTTCCAGTACGCCTACAGCTTCATGACCATCATCCTGCCCAGCGCGATCATTGCCGACCGGGTCATTTCCGGCGAGCTGGAGGTCGGGCGCGCGATCCAGGCTGCGGGCGCCTTCGCGGCGATCCTGGCTGCTCTCACCGTGATCGTCGACAACTTCGAGAGCTTCAGCAAATTTGCGGCGGGAATCGAGCGCCTGGACAGCTTTGCCGGCGTGATGGATGGACGGGCCGAGGTGCCCATGGAGAAGGGGATTGCCATCGTCGAGGATTCCCGGGTGGTGATCGACCGCCTGACCCTATGGACACCGAACAGGGAAAGGCAGCTGATCGTCGATCTTTCCCTGTCAGTCGAGCCAGGCGGGAGCCTGATGATCGTCGGCAGCAGCGGTTGCGGAAAGAGCAGCTTGCTCCGCGCCATTGCGGGGTTGTGGCGTGCCGGCGCGGGGCGCATAGCCCGTCCGGCTGCCGGGGACATGCTGTTCCTGCCCCAGCGTCCCTATATGTTGCTGGGCAGCCTGCGCAACCAGTTGCTATACCCGCGGCAGGATCGGCCCGTGTCGGACGAGGAATTGCTGGATGTACTGGCACAGGCCAACCTGCCGGATCTCGCTGCGCGTGTCGGCGGCCTGGACGGGGAGCTGGATTGGACGAAGGTGCTGTCGATGGGTGAGCAGCAGCGGGTCGCCTTCGCCCGTGTACTGCTTCTCGCTCCCCGTTACGTCATCCTCGACGAGGCAACCAGTGCGCTGGATGCAACCAACGAGGAGCATCTCTACAGGTTGCTCGCCGCCAGTGGAATTGCCTTTGTCAGCGTCGCCCACCGCGCCTCGATCCGGCCATACCATCGCCAGATATTGGAGTTCGGCGAAGCAGGACGCTGGGTGTTGCAGGGGGCGCGCTACAGTAAGTCAGTTCATCCCCTGGCCTGAACCAGGCCGTGAGTCCAGCGGACGTGCATTAGCCGCTGCGGCGTCCGCTGATCACCTGGAGCAGGACGACAACGATGGCGATCACCAGCAGGATGTGGATGAAGCCCCCCATGGTGGTCGAGGTGACCAGGCCGAGCAGCCACAGGACGAGCAGTATGATGGCGATGGTATAGAGCATGGCGTCCTCCATTGTTGAGCTTGTGGTGTATCTGTCGGGCGGCCCGTCCGTCCACCAATGGGGGAACAGGACCAGACTGGCTATCCACCCTGGATTGCTCCTCCCGTGTCAGGTGGATGCCCGGACGGGGATCTCGGTGCTTACTGTCCGTAACGCGTCTTGGCCGCGCTGATACAGCTTGCCTTGGCATCACCCGCGAGGGCGTCGCACTTTTCCTTCGCCACGGCGTAGGCGGCATCGCGTTTTTCTGTCGCCGCATCCTGGCGGGCGCCGCTGGTTTTTTCATAAGCGGTCGAGTTGGCATCGGAGGTTTTCTCGGCCACCTTGGCGTCGGCCTTTGCGGTCACATAGGCAGCCTTCGCCTCCTTGCGGCACACGTCCTTGGCATTACCGGCTGCGTCGTCGCACTTTTCCTTCGCCACGGCGTAGGCGGCCTCGGCCTTGGCCAGGCGGACCTCATAGCTGTGCTTGGCGGACGGTTCGTACTTTGCTTCGAGTTCGGCCTTGGCGATGTTCTCCCGGCCTTTGGCTTCTTCGATACAGATGTCTTGGGCGTTGCCACTCATGGACTTGCAGGCGGCCTTGTCGGACTTGTACTTGTTTGATGCTTCCTCTTTGGCGGCCTGGTATTCGGCCTTGGTCAGAGGTGCGGCGATGGCGGCGGCGCTGAAGGCGAGGCAGAGGCTGGTTGCGACGGTAGCGAGTTTGAGGTTTTTCATTGTCGATCCTTTATGGCTACGCATTGATGTGATGCATCCGGAGACCGTTCGGTGCTTGTGCCCGATACGGTTCTGCGGCGCAGTTGAAGAATGGGGCCTGGTCTTGGTGGGGTCGGTGCGTTGGAACACACAGGCAATGACTCCCGCATCCGCACGCCATCCTTATGTGCGAGAGCGCACCGACCCACGCGGGGTGTAGCGATAGGCTTCGCGGGAGGTTTTGCCATGCTCGCATGCGCTTTTACGACGGCTGCGGGTTGGCCCAGCCGTAGCGCGGGGAACATGCCTGTTTGCCGCAAGCGCGGTCGAAGGCCAGGCACTCCGGTCCATCGCCAGCCGTTGTATGGCGAACGGTGGAAGGTTCCCGATGCCGACAATCCTGCTCCGATACCCGTCGTCCCCCGCCCGTCTGTACGACAACATGCTCTTACTGTCCTGGTGGATGACTGGGGCGGCACTCCTCGCGCTCGAGGTCTTGTCGCACGCAGTCTTGCCGTGAGCGCACCAAACATGCGCTACAGGTCGCTGAAGACGCTGTTCGTCCGTCAGCTCGAGGACCACGAGTCTGTGGTTGACGAGCCCCCGCTGCGGGCCGAATTATTCAGCGCCGACCAGATGGCCCTGCACGGCAACGCGCTTGCCGGTGCCCACACCCTGGCCCGCGGGCCGTTCGTGCCCGACAGGTTGCTGGCCCGCCTGGCAGACAATGAGCGCACGCTCTTCGATGTGTGTCGTCTGCTCACCGAGGCGGTCGCCGACAATCGGCGCATTGCGCCGGCCGGAGAGTGGCTGCTCGACAATTTCTATCTCATCGAAGAGCAGATCCGCATGGCCCGGCGCCTGCTGCCGGAGGGGTACAGCCGCGAACTTCCGCACCTGAATGGCGCCGCGGTCCTGGCCGGGCGGCCACGGGTGTACGACATCGCCCTCGAGGCCGTTGCCCATGGCGATGGCCGGGTGGATGCGGAGAGCCTGGGCCGCTTCGTCGCCAGCTACCAGCGTGTCGCGCCGCTCAAGCTGGGGGAGCTGTGGGCGATTCCGATCATGCTGCGCCTGGCGGTCATCGAGAACCTACGGCGGGTCAGTGCGGGGATCGCAGCCGGCTGGGGCGAGAGGACACTGGCCGGTAGCTGGGCGGACCGGATGAGCGAGGCCATTGAGACCGATGGGAAGGACCTGATCCTGGTTGTCGCCGACATGGTCCGCTCGGAGCCACCGATGGCCGGCGCCTTTGTCGCCGAGTTGGCGCGCCGCCTGCAGGGACGGGGTCCTGCACTGGCCCTACCGCTGAGCTGGGTCGAGCAGCGCCTGGCGCAGTCCGGCCTGACCATCGCCGGTGTGGTGCAAGCGGAGAACCAGCGCCAGGCCGCCGATCAGGTCTCCATCAGCAACAGCATCGGCAGCCTGCGCGTACTGGGGGCGATGGACTGGCGGGATTTCGTCGAGAGCCTGAGCCTGGTCGAGAAGACCTTGCGCGACGATCCTGGCGGCGTTTATGCCCGGATGGACTTCGCAACCCGCGACCGTTATCGCCACGCTACCGAGGAGATCGCCAAGGCGAGCTCCCTGAGCGAGCATGAGGTGGCGCGGCAGGCGGTGGACCTGGCCCGGGCTGCGGCATCGAGCACAGGGGGAAGGACGGCCCATGTCGGCTATTACCTCATCGATGCCGGGCGGCCTGAACTGGAGCGGGTCGCAGGGACCCACGCCGGTGCCGCGGAGCGCCTGCGCCGGGTGGCATCCCGCGCGGCGCTGCCGCTGTACCTGGGCGCCATCGCGCTGATTACTATGATCGTCAGCGCCGCGCTGCTGTACGCAGCCCTGGCGGTCGAATGGCCGGTCTGGGCGCTGTTGCCGTTTGCGCTGCTGACGCTACCGGTCACCAGCCAGCTCGGCGTAGCGTTGAGCAACTGGCTGGCCACCTTGCTGGTCAAGCCACGTTCCTTGCCACGGATGGATTTCTCGACCGGTATCCCGCCGCAATGCCGCAGTCTGGTGGTGGTGCCGACCATGTTGAGCAACCCGGCGGGCGTTGCAAACCTGCTCGAAGCGCTGGAGGTCCGCTTCCTGGCCAACCGGGACGGTAGCGTGCATTTCGGTTTGCTCACCGATTTCCTCGATGCACCGCAGGCCTCGCTCCCTGCGGACGATGCGCTGGTGGCGCAGGCGCGCGCCGGCATTGAGGCCCTCAATGCGAGCTATGCCACGGAGGGGCAGGACATCTTCTTCCTGTTCCACCGGCCACGGCGCTGGAACCCGCAGGAGCGCAGCTGGATGGGCAGTGAGCGCAAGCGCGGCAAGCTGGCCGATCTCAACGCACTGTTGCGCGGCAGCGGCGGCGAGGGCTTTGCGACCATCGTCGGCGATACGGCGATCCTGGCCGGTGTGAAGTACGTCATCACCCTCGACACCGACACCCAGTTGGCCCAGGACGCGGTACGCCAGTTCGTCGGCGCCATGGCCCATCCGCTCAACCGGCCGGTCTACGACGACCGGAAAGGGCGGGTCGTGGCCGGTTACGGCATCCTGCAACCCCGCGTGGGTATCAGCCTGCCCGGCGCGAACCGGTCGCGCTACGCCCAACTGTACGGTGCCGAGGCGGGCGTCGACCCCTATACGCGGGTCGTCTCCGACGTGTACCAGGATCTGTTCGGCGAAGGCTCCTTCATCGGCAAGGGCATCTACGACGTGGACGCCTTCGAGCGCGCGCTGGGCGGCCGTTTTCCCGACAACCGGATTCTCAGTCACGACCTGCTGGAAGGCTGCTATGCCCGGGCCGGGCTGTTGAGCGACAGCTTGCTCTACGAAGACTACCCGGCCAGTTACAACGTCGACGTGAGCCGCCGTTACCGCTGGATCCGCGGCGACTGGCAGCTTCTGGCCTGGCTGCTGCCCAAGGTGCCCTGCGCCTGCAAGGACGGCTCCGAGGGCGCCAGGGGGGGCGCGGCCCACCGCCAGGCCAATCCGCTGTCGCTGCTGTCCCAGTGGAAACTGGCGGACAATCTGCGGCGCAGCCTCGTTCCGGGCGCGCTGCTGTTCCTGCTGGTGCTGGGCTGGCTGTTCCTGAAACCATCCCTGCAGTGGACGGCGTCGCTGCTCGGTATCCTGCTGTTGCCCAGCCTGTGCGCGACCATCGTCGACCTGCTGCGCCGGCCGGAGGAAATGCTGCTCATGCAGCACCTGGCGGCCGTGCTGAATGCCGTGTCCCGTCGGCTCGCCCAACTCGGCTTCGAGTTTGCCTGCCTGCCCTACGAGGCTTCCTTCAGCCTGGATGCCATCGCCCGCACCCTGTGGCGCATGGGGGCGAGCCACCGCAGATTGCTCGAATGGTGTCCGTCGAGCGAGATCGAGCGCGTGCTGGACACCCGGTCCCGCAACAGCCTGAGCGCGTCCTACCGGCGGATGTCGAGCGCTCCGCTGCTGAGCGTGGCCATTGCGCTCGGCCTGGTCGCGGCGGCACCCGCCGCCCTGTGGGTGGCCGGACCGGTGTTGTTGCTGTGGTTTGTGTCGCCAGCGCTGGCCTGGTGGATCAGTCGTCCGCTGGCGGTCCGAAAGCCTGTGCTCACCGCCGAGCAGACCCGTTTTTTGCGCGGGCTGGCGCGGCGCACCTGGTCGTTCTTCGATACCTTCGTCGGCCCGGCCGATCACTGGTTGCCCCCCGACAACTACCAGGAGTATCGCGTTGCTACGCTGGCCCACCGCACTTCACCGACCAACATCGGGCTGGCGCTGCTGGCCAATCTGGCCGCTTACGACTTTGGCTACATCCCCGGTGGCCCGCTCGTCGAACGGACCGCCAATACCCTGCGCACGCTGGAGGGGCTGGAGCGCTACCGGGGCCATTTCTACAACTGGTACGACACCCAGACCCTGCAGGCCCTGCAACCGCTGTACGTGTCGACGGTGGACAGCGGCAACCTCGCCGGGCATCTGCTGACCCTGAGGGCGGGGCTGCTGGCCCTTGCCGATGAACGGATCGCGTCGCCCAAGATGTTCGACGGCCTTGGCGACACCGCCGCGCTGCTTGCCGAGACCATCGCCCCGGCCGCGGAGGGTTTGGTGACGGCGTTGCGGGACGCGCTGGACGCGGCGGCGGCTACGCCGCCTGGCACCTTGCCGCTACTACGGGCGATTCTCGATGAACTGAGCGACAGAACCGACGGCATCGTGGCACACACCGCAAGCTGGCTCGCCGGTGGCGACTCGGGCCCTTCCGCGCAGGACGCAAGCCGCTGGGCCCAGGCGTTGGCCGGGGCGCTCCAGAGCGCACGGGGCGAAATCGAGTTTCTGGCCCCGTGGCTCGTCCTCGGGAAGCCGCCCCCTGGATTGGACGACGTGCCCGATTGGCTGCTCGGCGAGATCGGACTGCCGACCCTGCGCACGCTGGTGACGCTCGACCGTGTGCTCGGTCCGCCGCTGCAGGCGCGGCTCGACGGCGCGGGCAGCGCAGCCCAGCGTACCTGGCTCATGGATCTCCAGCACGCGCTCGCAGAAGGGAGCGCCCGCGCCGCTGAGCGCATGGCCGTCATCGAAGCCCTGGCGCAGCAGTGCGTGGCGCTGGCACAAATGGACTACGACTTCCTGTTCGACGCCTCGCGGCACCTGCTGAGCATCGGCTACAGCGTGCAGAACCGGCGCGCGGATGCGAGTTGCTACGACTTGCTGGCCTCGGAAGCACGCCTGGCGAGTTTCGTCGGCATCGCCCAGGGGGCCTTGCCGAAGGAAAGCTGGTTTGCCCTGGGGCGCCTGCTCACCCGGGCCGGCGGCGAGCCGGTGCTCCTGTCGTGGAGCGGGTCGATGTTCGAATATCTGATGCCCCAGCTGGTGATGCCGACCTACGAACGCACGTTGCTTGACCAGACCAGCCGGGCGGCGGTCACCCGCCAGATCGAATACGGCCGGCAACGCGGGGTGCCCTGGGGCATGTCCGAATCGGCCTACAACACCGTCGATGCCCAGCTGATCTACCAGTACCGCGCTTTCGGCGTGCCCGGGCTGGGCCTCAAGCCCGGCCTGGTCGAAGATCTGGTGGTCGCTCCCTACGCCTCGGTGATGGCGCTGATGGTCGCCCCCGTGGCCGCCTGCGCCAATCTCCAGCGCTTGGCCGCCGAGGGTTTCATGGGCCAGTTCGGCTTCTTCGAGGCCATCGATTACACGCCTGCCCGCCAGCGCCGCGGGCAGGCC
Source organism: Zoogloea sp. GDB6 (assembly GCF_056724105.1). Lineage (NCBI taxonomy): Bacteria > Pseudomonadati > Pseudomonadota > Betaproteobacteria > Rhodocyclales > Zoogloeaceae > Zoogloea > Zoogloea sp. GDB6. Next base: position 5,708,764 of record NZ_CM161497.1, read on the forward strand.
AGGGCGGTGGTGCGGGCCTTCATGGCCCACCACCAGGGCATGAGCCTGCTGGCCCTGGCCTGGCTCATTCTGGATCGCCCGATGCAGCGTCGCTTCGAGTCGGAGCGCTTGTTCCAGGCGGTCATGCCGCTGCTCCAGGAGCGCGTTCCGCGGGCGGCGGGCCTGTTCTCCCATGCGGCCGAGCTCTCGGGCTTGCGCGCGCGGATCGTGCCGCAGGCCGCGCCGGTGCGGATGTTCACTACGCCGGACACCCCCACACCCGAAGTTCAGCTGCTGTCCAACGGCCGTTATCAGGTGATGATCAACAACGCCGGCAGCGGCTACAGCCGCTGGCGCGATCTGGCGGTCACCCGCTGGCGGGAAGACGGCGCGTGCGACGACCAGGGCTCGTTCTGCTACATCCGCGACGTGGCCAGTGGCCTGTTCTGGTCCACCGCCCATCAGCCGACCTGCCACCGGCCGACCGATTACGAAGCGATCCTCTCGGAAGGGCGGGTGGAGTTCCGGCGCTGCGATCCTGTCGAGCCCGACGGCGACATCGAAACCTATACGGAGATCGTCGTCTCGCCGGAGGACGATATCGAGCTGCGCCGCGTGCGTCTGACCAATCGCTCGTCGCGCCGCCGGGAGGTCGAGATCACCAGCTACGCCGAAGTGGTGATCGCTCCGCCGGCCGCCGATGCCCTTCACCCGGCCTTCAGCAAGCTGTTCGTACAGACGGAGATCCTGCCGCAGCATCAAGCCATCCTGTGCATGCGCCGGCCGCGCTCCCCGGAGGAGGCGACGCCGTGGATGCTGCATGGGATGGCCGTGCATGGCGTGGAAGTCGATGCCGATGCCGTATCGTGGGAGACCGACCGCGCCCGCTTCATCGGACGCACGCGGACCACCGCGGCTCCCATGGCCCTGAGCGAAACCGGCGCATTGTCCGGTAGCGCGGGGCCGGTGCTCGATCCCATCGTCGCCATCCGCCAGCGCTTCTTCCTCGATCCGGAGCAGTCTGCCAGCGTCGACATCGTCACCGGCATGGCCGACAGCCGCGATGCGGCCGTGTGCCTGGCCGGCAAGTATCGGGATCGCCATCTCGCCGACCGCGTCTTCGACCTGGCGTGGACCCATAGCGAGGTCGAATTGCAGCAGCTCAACGCGGTGGAGGCCGATGCCCGGCTCTATGCCCGCCTGGCCGGTGCGGTGCTGTACGCCAGCCCGGCACTGCGCGCCGACACCGCGCTCCTCGTCAAGAACCGCCGCGGTCAGTCGGGTTTGTGGGGCTACACCATCTCCGGCGACCTGCCGATCGTGCTGCTGCAGATCGGCGATGCCGCCAACATCGAGCTGGTACGCCAGCTCGTGCAGGCGCACGCCTATTGGCGTCTGAAGGGCCTGGCGGTGGACCTGGTGATCTGGAACGAGGACCACGCCGGTTACCGGCAACGCCTGCAGGAGCAGATCATCGACCTCGTCGCCTCGGGCAGCGGCGGCCTGGGCGACCGGCCGGGGAACATATTCGTCCGCCCGGTGGAGCAGATTTCCGTCGAGGACCGGCTGCTGTTCCAGGCCGTCGCCCGCGTCATCCTCTCCGATTGCCGGGGCACGTTGGCCGAGCAGCTCGATCACCGGATGCTGGCGCTCACCAACATGCCGCCGCTGGTGCCGATCCGCCCCTACCGTCCCGAAGCGCCGGGCCGGGTGCCGTCGGCAGACGATGAGCTGATCCTCTCCAACGGGTTCGGCGGTTTCACCCCGGATGGCCGCGAATACGTCATCACTGTGCACGCTGCCGCTCCAACGCCGGCCCCGTGGTCGAACGTACTGGCCAATCCGCACTTCGGGACGCTGATCTCGGAAAGCGGCGGTGCCTATACCTGGAGCGAGAACGCTCACGAATTCCGCCTGACGCCGTGGCACAACGACCCGCTGTGCGACCCCAGCGGCGAGGCGATTTACCTGCGCGATGAGGAAAGTGGCCGGGTGTGGTCTCCCACGCCCTTGCCGGTGCCGGCGGACGCGACCTACACGATCCGTCACGGCTTCGGCTACAGCGTCTTTGAAACCCACGTGGATGGTATCCACTCGGAACTCACGGTGTTTGTTGCGGTGGACATGGCGGTCAAGTTTTCGCTGCTGAAGTTGAGCAACGAGTCTGGGCGGCGGCGCTACCTTTCGGCCACCGGCTACGTGGAATGGGTGCTGGGTGATCTGCGCGAAAAATCGGCCATGCACGTGATCACCGAGGTCGCGCCGCGCAGCGGTGCGCTGTCTGCCCGCAACGCTTACAGCATCGACTTCCCTGGCCGTATTGCCTTCTTTCACGCGGACGATGTGGTCGGCCTGAGTGCCGATCGCAGCGAATTCATCGGTCGCAACGGTTCCCTGCGCAAACCCGCGGCCATGCAGCGTACCGGGCTGTCGGGGCGGGTCGGCGGTGGGCTGGACCCCTGCGCGGCGATCCAGTCGGGCTTCGAACTGGCCGCCGGCCAGGCGCGGGAAATCGCCTTCCGTCTCGGTGTCGCCGGCGACGCAGAGGAGGCCGACCGTCTGGCGGCGCGGGTCCAGGGCGTCGGTGAAGCGCACCGGGCTCTCGATGCGGTGCATGACTATTGGCACCGCACGCTCGGCGCGGTGCACATCGAAACGCCCGACCCCGCGGTCGATGTGCTGGTCAATGGCTGGCTGATCTACCAGGCATTGGCCTGCCGGCTGTGGGCGCGCGGCGGCTATTACCAGTCGGGCGGCGCCTTCGGTTTTCGCGATCAGCTGCAGGACGTGATGGCCCTGGTCCATGCGGAACCAGCCCGCGTACGGGCCCATCTGCTGCTTTGCGCCAGCCGCCAGTTCGTCGAGGGCGACGTCCAGCACTGGTGGCATCCGCCGCTGGGGCGGGGGGTGCGCACCCATTGTTCCGACGATGCCCTGTGGCTGCCGCTGGCGGTGTGCCGCTACGTCGCGGTGACGGGCGACGCGGGCGTGCTCGACGAGACGGTGCCGTTTCTCGAAGGCCGCCCGGTCAATCCGGGAGAGGACTCCTATTATGACCAGCCGGCCCCCTCGGCCGAGGTCGCCAGCCTGTACGAGCACGCCGTGCGCGCTATTCGGCGCACCCTCCTGCGCTTCGGCGTCCACGGCCTGCCCTTGATGGGCTCCGGCGACTGGAACGACGGCATGAACAAGGTGGGGATCGACGGCAAGGGCGAGAGCGTCTGGCTGGGCTTCTTCCTGTATGCAGTGCTCGGCCACTTCGCCGGACTTGCCGAGACTCATGGCGATGCAGCTTTCGCCGCGCAGTGCCGAGGCGAAAGCGCGCGTTTGCGCGCCAAGCTCGATGAGCACGGTTGGGATGGGGAGGAGGGCGAGTGGTATCGCCGCGCCTACTTTGACGACGGCACGCCGTTGGGCTCCAGCCGCAATGCCGAATGCCGCATCGACTCGGTGGCACAGAGCTGGGCTGTGCTGTCCGGCGCCGCCGATCCTGGGCGGGCGCGCATGGCGATGGAGGCCGTCGATACCTACTTGGTGAGTCGCGTGAATGGCCTGGTCCAGCTTCTCGCCCCGCCCTTCGATACCTCGTCCCTGGCGCCGGGCTACATCCGCGGCTACGTGCCGGGGGTGCGCGAGAACGGCGGGCAATACACCCATGCGGCGGTCTGGGCCGCAATGGCCTTTGCCGAGTTGGGCGACGCGGAGCGCGCCTGGTCGCTGCTGGGGTTGATCAATCCGGTCAACCACAGTCGCTCGGCGGAAGGTGTGGCGGTTTACAAGCTGGAGCCCTACGTCATCGCGGCCGACGTTTATGCGGCGGTGCCTCATGTCGGGCGCGGTGGGTGGAGCTGGCACACCGGCGCCGCCGGTTGGTTGTACCGGCTGATCGTCGAATCGCTGCTCGGGCTGCAGCGGGAAGGCGCCGTGCTGCGTCTGTCCCCGCGTCTGCCTGCCGACTGGCCCGGCTACACGATCCGTTACCGCTACGGGGAAACGGAGTTCCACATCAACGTCTCGCAGACGGCCGCCGGCGCCGAGTACGCAGAAAAAGGCCTGTTCGTGGACGGCATCGCGCAACACGACGGCCGGGTTCATCTGGTCGATGATGGCCGGGTGCATCGGGTCTATTTGAGTCTGAAGGGCTGAAAGAGGCTCCGCACGCCGCGTGTTGTGTTCGCGAGCGCACGGACGGTCGGGCTCGCGCCTTGTTACGGTCGGCTCCCGGTGTTCTTCATCCTGTGAGGAGACGGCTCGTGCCACCCACAAACCATCCCATGTCACGTCCGTCGATGAGCGGGCGGAGTGAGCCCGGCATGATCCGTGTTCGCGAGGGGCAGGCCCCGGGGCCCTTGCCACGGGCAGTATTTTCGGAGCGCTTCCGTGCCTCCTTCGCCGATCCGGCCTTCAGGGAGGAGGACGAAGCCCTGGCGCGGCTGGAGGAGATCGCCTGGCAGGCTTATGTGGAGGGGCGTAAGTCGCCCTTTCAGCAGATGGCCGGGCCCGATTACGCAGACCCGGCCCAGTCCCTGTCCGCTGAATGGGTGGCGACCCGGCAGCGCATCGAGGCGGCCCAGGCGCGCCAAGCCGACCCGGCGAGCCCTTCGCGGGTCTTGTTGGTGTGCGGATCGGCGCGCAACGACGGGTCCTGCGCGAGCGAGATGTCGAAAAGTTTCCGCTTGGTGCAGATCGCGCGGGACTTGCTGGACAAGACAGGCATCGTCACCGATGTGCTCGATCTGAGCCTGCTTACCTCCGAATACGGCCGCAAGATCCACCCCTGCAAGGCCTGCGTGTCCACCGCGATGCCCCTGTGCCACTGGCCGTGCAGCTGTTACCCGAACCATGCCCTCGGGCAGACCAACGACTGGATGGCCGAGATCTACGAGCGCTGGGCCGCGGCCCACGGGGTGATCATCGTCACGCCGGTGTATTGGTACCAGAGCCCGAGCCCCCTGAAGTTGATGATCGACCGTCTGGTGTGCGCCGATGGCGGCAACCCGGACCCGACGACGACTTCGGGCAAGGATGCGGACAAGGCGAAGGCACTGGAGATGGCGGGCTGGGACTATCCACAGCATCTGGCCGGGCGTGTCTATGGGGTGGTGGTCCATGGAGACGTGGCTGGCATCGAGGATTCCCGCCGCGGCCTGTCGGACTGGCTCGACTGGATGGGCTTCATCGATGCCGGCCCGTTGGCGCGCCTGGACCGTTTCATCGGCTATTACGCGCCCTACGCCGATAGCCACAACACCCTGGACTGGGATGAGCCCATGCAGGAGGACGTGCGCAATGTGGCACGCGCGGTGGCCAAGGCTGTCGAGGAGCTGCGGGCCGGAAGACTCCAGGCGGTGCAGCCCAGGCTGTCGCGTCCGCGCGCCAAGTGAGCATGGAATTCAAGGACTACTACAAGATCATGGGGGTGGCGCGGGATGCGACCCAGGACGAGATCAAGCGCGCCTATCGCCAACTGGCGCGCAAGTATCATCCCGACGTCAGCAAGGCATCCGATGCCGAAAGCCGTTTCAAGGAACTCGGAGAAGCCTATGCGGTGCTGAAGGACCTGGAGAAGCGGGCCGCCTACGATCAATTGGGGAGCAACTGGAAAGCCGGCCAGGACTTTCGGCCACCGCCGGGCGGAAGCGCGGGCTTCGAGTTTTCGGATGGCCTGGCCGGAGATGGCGAAGACAGTGATTTCAGCGATTTCTTTGCGTCGCTCTACGGTCGCCGTGCCCACGGCGGGTATCGCACTGGAGGTGGTTTTCACGCCCGTGGCCAGGACCACCACGCCCGCGTGCAGATCGACCTGGAAGATGCCTATACGGGAGCGACTCGCAGTCTTGTCTTGCAGATGCCGGAAGCGGACGAGCAAGGGCGTGTGCATCTTCGCAAGCACACCCTCAATGTGTCGATTCCCCGTGGCATCCGCGCTGGGCAGCACATTCGTCTGGCCGGGCAGGGCATGCCTGGCGTGGGGCAAGGGCCGGCCGGGGATCTTTACCTGGAGGTGGAATTCTTGCCACATCCGCACTATCGCGTCGAGCAGCGGGACGTCTATTTCGACTTGCGTGTCGCACCCTGGGAGGCCGCATTGGGGGCGCAGGTGGAAGTGCCGACCCCGAGCGGAGCGGTGGAGGTCAAGGTTCCGCCGAATGCGGTCGCTGGCCGCAAGCTGCGCCTCAAGGGGCGCGGTATCCCCGGTTCCACTCCGGGGGATTTCTATGCTGTGCTGCAGATCGCTCTGCCGCCCGCCGACAGTGATGCAGCCCGGGCGTTCTATAGCGAAATGGCCCGGCAGTTCCGATCCTTTGACCCGCGATCAATAGCTGGAGGCTGACAATGGACGACGAAAAGATGCTGCCCCAAGCCAGTGTGGCGATTCTCGAAGAGCAGACCGGGCTGACCTTGATCGAGCTCTGTCGCGCCTGTGCAGTACGCGCCGATAGCATCGTCGAACTCGTGGATGAGGGGGTCCTGGCCCCTTTGGGGCGGGAGCCGCATCGTTGGCGGTTTACAGGCGTCCATTTGCGCCGGGCCACAGTCGCCCTGCGGCTGAGGCGGGATCTCGGACTCAATCTGGCCGGTGCGGCGTTGGCCTTGCAGTTGCTGGATGAGGTGGACGCCCTGCGGGAACGCCTTAGGGTGCTGGGCGCCCTTTGACGGCAAATGACAAACGGAATCTTGCTCTGTTCGTTAGCGTACGGAACCTCTGTGGCACTCGGTGCAACATGGGTATTCGCTGTGCCCAGTCATCGCTGCATCGGACCAGGCACCGCTTTCCATAAGATCTCCGGCGTCCTTTGGCGATGACGGAATAACGTGAGGGACAGGAACATGACCAATGTACGTCGTAACTTCCATAAGCTCATTCTCGTGACGGCCGCCTCGTTCGCCCTGGGGGGCCTCGGAGCACCTGCTTTCGCAGCGACCGCGGAAGATCTGAACAAGGACGCCGCCCAGGCACTGCAGTTGCTGTACAAGACCCATCCGATTGCCGAGAGCATCTCAAAGAAGGCGCGGGCGATCCTGGTGTTTCCGAAGGTCATCAAGGCGGGCCTGGTGTTCGGCGGCAGCTACGGCGAAGGCGTCTTGATGAAGGGCTCCACCACCGCTGGCTACTACAACACCGTATCGGCGTCGTGGGGCTGGCAGGCGGGAGCCGAATCCTACGGCTACGTGGTTTTCCTGATGAGCGACAAGGCCGTGAATTACCTGGACAAGTCGCAGGGCTGGGAAATCGGCGTCGGTCCCAGCGTGGTGGTGGTGAATGAAGGTGCAGCCAAGAATCTGTCCACGTCGACCCTCAAGGACGATGCCTATGCCTTCATCTTCGATCAGCAGGGCCTGATGGCCAGCCTCAGCATCGAAGGCACGAAGATTTCCCGTATCAAGCGCTGATCAGGCGCAGCGGAAGCCGATCACGGCAGCGGAGTGCCCCGTCTTTCCGGGGCGCTCCGCTGCCGTTGCACTATTTGAATTGGGGTACATGGGATGAGAACCGTCCAGGTGGATGTGGCCGTCATCGGTGCAGGCACTGCAGGCCTGGCCGCATATCGCGCGGCGAAGGCCGCGGGAGCCAGCGTGCTGACCATCGAGGGTGGCGAGTATGGCACCACCTGCGCACGGGTCGGCTGCATGCCAAGCAAGCTTCTCATCGCCGCGGCAGATGCAGCCCATGCGATCGCCAGGGCCCCGGGCTTCGGCGTCCGCGTCGAAGGGCGCGTGTCGATCGATGGGCGCCAGGTCATGGAGCGGGTGCGGCGTGAAAGGGATCGCTTTGTCGGTTTCGTGTTGAGCGGGGTGAGTTCCATGCCCGAGTGGTCGCGCTTGCGCGGCCACGCCCGTTTCGTGGATGACAGGACGCTGGAAATCGACGACCACACGCGGGTCTGCGCCAAGAGCATCGTCATCGCCACCGGCTCCCGTGCCGCTCATCTGGAAGGCTTGGCGGCGCTCGGTGATCGGCTGGTCATCAACGACGATGTGTTCGGTTGGGAGGACCTGCCTGCCTCTCTGGCCGTGGTTGGACCGGGAATCATCGGGCTCGAGCTGGGGCAGGCCCTGCATCGCCTGGGCCTGCGGGTTGCCGTGCTGGGGCGGGGTGGGCGTATCGGGCCGATCACCGATTCGGTCGTTCGGGACTACGCCATTGCCGCCTTCAATGAAGAATTCATCCTCGTGCCGGCAGCCCGGATGGAGCCGCCGGTGCGGGATGGCGAGCGCGTGGCGATCCGGCATCTGGGGCCGGACGGGGCCATGCGGAAGGACTATTTCGATTATCTGCTGGCGGCGACCGGGCGGGCGCCCGACCTGCTCGATACCGGCCTGGCGCGGACCACGTTGAGGCTCGATGCCAAAGGCGTTCCGCTGTTTGACCCGGCCACGACCCGGACCATCAGCGAAGACGGAGCGAGCCCGATCTTCATTGCGGGGGACGCCGGCAACTACATGCCGCTGCTGCACGAAGCGGTCGATGAGGGGCGTATTGCCGGCCAGAACGCAGCCAGCCATGCCCTCGGCAAACCGGTCAGCCCCGGCCTGCGCCGGGTGCCGCTCAACATCGTGTTCACTGATCCGCAAATTGCCGTTGTCGGCGGGGGATTCCGGGCATTGCAGCCTGGCAGCTTCGCGACCGGTACCGTCTGCTTTGAGGATCAAGGACGTGCGCGGATATTGCTGCGCAATAAAGGACTGCTCAATGTGTATGGTGATCCGGCCAGCGGCCGCTTCCTTGGGGCGGAGATGCTGGCGCCTGAGGCAGAGCATCTGGGGCACCTGCTCGCCTGGGCGCTGCAAAAGCGGATGACCGTGACCGAGATGCTCGAAATGCCGTTTTATCACCCGGTGATCGAGGAGGGCGCGCGTACGGCCCTGCGGGACCTGCGGCGACAGATGGGGGCGTAACCGGCCTAGATGCGGCCCAGCAGCAGCAGGATGATCAGGATCACCACCACCAGGCCAAGCCCGCCGCTGGGGTAGTAGCCCCAGTTCCGGCTATGCGACCAACTTGGCAAGGCGCCGACCAGCAGCAGGATCAATACGATCAGCAGAATGGTTCCGATGGACATTTGATGTCTCCTTGTCCGAATGGTGGGTGTCGTTTGATCCTACTCAGTCGCCGTGCCGCGTCTGTACGCCATCGAACATGCGTTGAAGTCCCAGCTGTGTACGTCAGCAGACAGACTGCCGCTACGACGTTCTGTAACTTGAATCCATCCGAGCCAAGGGGATCTCAGGTTTCCTCGCGGCGACGGAACGGTATGCCGGGCTCTCCTTGAAAGTGCGACATATCCCGCCTTGCAAGTTGTTGAGGAGTCCTATCATGAAAAGCACCCAGAAACTGAACCTTTGCGCGGTCGCTGCAACACTGCTGCTGGGCCTGAGCGCCTGTTCCGGAATGTCGGCGCGGGACAGGAGCACCGCGGTGGGCGCCGGTATCGGTGCCGTCGGTGGCGCGGTGCTGACTGGTGGCAGCACGGCCGGAACGATTGGCGGCGCGGCGGTCGGCGGCATCATCGGCCACGAGATCAAAAAGTAGGGGTAATGCCAGGCGCTGACATGATCGAATCCCTTCTCCTCACGGCCGCGCGCATTTCCACGTTCTCCGCGCAGCGGCGCCTGACCAGCGCCAGCGGCTTTTTCTTCGAGCGGGACGGCCAGTTGTTTCTCGTGACCAGCCGTCACGTGCTGTACGACGAGCCGACCGGTCATGCGCCGACCCGGATCGAGATCGAGCTGCACATCGACCCGGCCAACATCGCAGCATCTACCGGCTTCTCCATTCCCCTGTACCAGGCAGGCCGTAGCGTCTGGCGGCAGGGGACGGATACGGCGGGCAAGATCGACGTGGCGGTGATCCCCATCGAACGCGGTGCGCTGCCGCCCAATACGCTCTACCGCGCCTTTACACCACGGCATCTGCTGGGGCAGTTCGAGCTGGTGGAGGTCGGGACGGCCTTACTGATCCTCGGATTTCCCCTAGGCTTCCACGACACCCTGCACCATGTTCCGGTGGTCCGTCACGGGATTGTTGCCTCGTCCTTTGGATTACGTTTCCAGGGGCAAGGCTATTTCCTGACAGATGCCCGCACCCACCGGGGCAGCAGTGGTGCGCCGGTAGTCATGCGGATCGCCAGACCGGACGCCGGGCGGGCGGATCTGCCATGGATGTTGCTGGGCATTCATTCGGGAAGGCTCGACGTTGGCCCGCGGGACTTGAAGGACGATGAAATGCTCGGCCTCAATTACACGTGGTACGCGGACATCCTGCTTACCCTGACGATAACCTGAGTCCAGTCAGGCTACCCTTTCCAGTGAAGCCGAACGATGCTGTGGTGGGGAAGTCTGAAAGGGAGTCGGTTCGTTCTTTCTTCGCGCCCTGTCGGGCCTTGCAGGCGCTTTTCGCCCACGGTCCAGGTGGCGCCACCAGGAGTTCGCCATGTCCGCCCGCGCTTTCGACACCCTTCGTGACTTCGCAATAGGTTCTGGCCGCCAGGGCCGCCTCCATTCGCTGCCGGCCCTGGGCAAGGCGGGATTTCCGCACCTGGGTCGCCTGCCGGTTTCCCTGCGCATCATCCTCGAATCGCTGCTGCGCAATCTCGACGGCAAACGCATCACCAAGACCCACGTGTGCCGCCTGGCCGGCTGGCAAGCTCTGGCGGAACGCAGCGAGGAGATTCCCTTCGTGGTGGCGCGCATCGTGCTGCAGGACTTCACCGGCGTGCCGCTGCTGTGCGATCTGGCGGCCATGCGCGGCGTGGCGCAGCACTTCGGCAAGGACCCGGGGATCGTCGAGCCGCGGGTGCCGGTCGATCTGGTCGTCGATCACTCGGTGCAGGTGGACCATTTCCGCGAGGCCGATGCCCTCGACCTCAACATGCGCCTCGAATTCCGCCGCAATGCGGAGCGCTACCGCTTCATCAAATGGGGTATGCAGGCCTTCGACAGTTTCCGCGTGGTGCCGCCGGGCATCGGCATCGTGCATCAGGTGAACCTGGAGTATCTGGCCCGCGGCGTGATCCGCCAGGACGACCTGTATTATCCCGACACCCTGGTCGGCACCGATTCCCATACCACCATGATCAACGCCCTCGGCGTGGTCGGGTGGGGCGTGGGAGGCATCGAGGCGGAGGCCGGCATGCTCGGCCAACCGGTGTATATCCTCACTCCGGACGTGGTTGGCGTGCACCTTGCCGGCCGCCTGCCGGAGGGCGTCACCGCCACCGATCTTGTGCTGGCGGTCACCGAGATGCTGCGCAAGGCCCGGGTGGTCGGCAAGTTCGTCGAGTTCTTCGGCGACGGCACCGCCTCCCTGAGCCTGCCGGACCGGGCCACCCTCGCCAACATGGCGCCGGAGTATGGCGCGACGATGGGCTTCTTTCCGCCGGACGAAGTCGCCGCCGCCTATCTCGCCGCCACAGGGCGCAGCGACGAGGAGGTGGAGGCTTTCGTCAGCTACTACCAGGCCCAGGAGTTGTTCGGTATTCCGCGCACCGGGGAGATCGACTACAGCGCGGAGCTGGAGCTGGACCTCGCCACCGTGGTGCCCAGCGTGGCCGGCCCCGGGCGGCCGCAGGACCGCATCGTCCTGCCCGAGCTGAAAGCGCGTTTCGATACCCTGCTGGCCCGGCCGGCTGGCGAGGGCGGCTACGGGAAGGCTGCGGGGGAGCAAACCGCACGCCCGCTGCTGGCCGACGGCTCCAGCCTCGGTCACGGCGACGTATTGATCGCCGCCATCACGTCGTGCACCAATACCTCCAACCCGGGTGTGATGCTGGCCGCCGGGCTGCTGGCGCAGAACGCGGTGGCCCGCGGCCTGAAGGTCGCGTCCCAGATCAAGACTTCCCTCGCTCCCGGCTCGCGGGTGGTGACGGACTACCTGGGCAAGGCCGGCCTGCTGGAACCGCTGCAGGCGCTGGGTTTTCGCGTGGTGGCCTATGGCTGCACCACCTGCATTGGCAATGCCGGGCCGCTGTCGCCGGAGCTGGAAGGCCTGATCGCCGGGCACGATCTGATATGCGCAGCGGTGCTGTCGGGCAATCGCAACTTCGAGGCCCGCATCCATCCGGCCATCAAGGCCAACTTCCTGATGAGCCCGCCGCTGGTGGTGGCCTTCGCGCTGGCCGGCCGCGTCGGCATCGACATGGCGACGGAGCCGCTCGGTACCGGCAGCGACGGCATGCCGGTCTTCCTGCGCGACATCTGGCCGAGCCAGCAGGAGGTGGGCGCGGCTTTGGCCCACGCCACCGACCCGGCGATCTACCGCCGGCTCTACGCCGACTTTGCCGTCGGCAACCCGCTGTGGAACCGGATCGCCACCAGCACCGGCCAGACCTACGGTTGGGACGCTTCCACCTACATCGCCGAGCCGCCGTTCTTCGCCGGTTTCGACATGCAGCCGGTGCCGCTGCCAGTCATCCGCAACGCCCGTGCGCTGGCGATCTTCGGCGACTCGGTGACCACCGACCACATCAGCCCGGCCGGTTCGATCAAGCCAGCCTCGCCGGCCGGCCTGTGGCTGCAGGCCCACGGGGTGACGCCCGACGAATTCAACAGCTATGGCTCGCGCCGCGGGCACCATGAAGTGATGATGCGCGGCACCTTCGCCAACGTGCGCATCCGCAACCGGATGCTGCCCGCCGATGCGACCGGCAAACCGATGGAGGGCGGTTTGACGCTGGTTCAGCCGGGGGGCGAGCGCAAGTCCATCTTCGATGCGGCGATGGACTACCTGGCCGCCGGCACACCGACGCTGATCTTTGCCGGCGAGGAGTATGGAACCGGATCGAGCCGCGACTGGGCCGCCAAGGGCACTCGTCTGCTCGGCGTGAAGGCCGTGGTGGCGAAGAGCTTCGAGCGTATCCACCGTTCCAATCTGGTCGGCATGGGCGTGCTGCCCCTGCAGTTCGCGGACGGAAACGACGCGGCGACGCTGGCGATCCGCGGCGATGAGCTTTTCGATCTGTCGGGCCTCGAAGGTGGCATTGCTCCGCGCCAGCCGGTGACGTTGACGATTCGCCGGCTGGATGGAACGTCCCGGAGCGTGGCGCTGCTGCTGCGTATCGATACGCCGGTGGAGGTGGACTACTACCTGCACGGCGGCATCCTGCCCTATGTATTGCGGGAACTGTTGCATGCATGAGGCGCTTTTCCATTCGCCATGACCAGGCAGCAGCGAGAAATCGCCAAAGCCCTATGTGGGCTGACGCACATAGCAAACGATATTTTTGATCTATGCTGCTTTAGTGCGATTGGAGTTGAAAAATATAAAAAACGAAAAAATTGTTTGAGAAGAAGGGGGATGGAGTGGCCAGCAAGATGAGCGAAGGCTCTCGACAGAACAGGATTCTCGCGGCCCTTCTACCGGAAGAGCGCGCCCGGCTGGAGAGCGATCTGGAGTTCGTGAGCCTATCGGCTGGACAGACCGTTTACAGGTCCGGCGATCACTTGGGCTTCGTCTATTTCCCCACCACCTGCACCTTTTCACGGATCGCCACCACGGCGGATGGTGCGTCGGTCGAACTGGCGATGACCGGCAGCGACGGCTTCGTCGGCATTCCCCTGATTCTGGGTGGTGACACGAGTCACTACAAGGTCGTGGTCCAGCGGGCGGGCGGGGCTTTCCGTCTGCGCGCCGAGGTGATGTCCTGGGAGCTCGAGCAGGGCGGCAGTCTGCGCCGTATGGCGCTGTGTTACATCCAGGCGTTGATGAGCGAGATTGCCCAGAGTGTGCTGTGCAACCGGCACCATTCCGTCGATCAGCAACTGTGCCGCTGGCTGCTCCGTAGTCTCGACCAGAGTTCCTGTATGGAGCTCGATGTCACGCAGGAGACAATCTCCAATCTGCTGGGCGTGCGCCGCGAAGGCATCACCGAGGCGGCCGGCAAGCTCCAGGCCGCCGGGTTGATCCATTACCGCAGAGGGCACATCACGGTGACGAATCGCGCCGGGCTGGAGGCCCGGGTCTGTGAGTGCTACCACGTGGTGAAGGGTGAGTATGAACGGCTGTCCAGCCTGACGACCGAGAGTCTGGCCCTGCCGCGTGCCCGCCCGAACCCTGCCACGTTGCGGCAGCGCGCAGAGGTGCGTCTCAAGCAGAACCAGCCCTACGCCGACAGCACCCAGTGGGACACCGCCCGGTTGCTGCATGAACTGCAGGTGCACCAGATCGAGCTGGAAATGCATAACGAAGAGCTCCAGCTCGCCTATGATGAGGCCGATGCCCTGCGCGAGAAATACGCGGATCTCTACGATTTCGCGCCGGTCGGCTATTTCACCCTCGATGCCCAGGGCATCATCCTGCAGATCAATCTGGCGGGGGCGATTCTGCTTGGCATCAAGCGCTCACAGATGGGGCGCTTCCGCTTCGGTGCTTTTGTGAAGCCGGCTTTCCTGCCCGAATTCAACAGTTTCGTAGCAGAGGTGCTGGGCGGCAAGACCAGGAGCAAATGCGCGATCGCCTTGACGGCCACCGACCATCGTCCCGAGGCGCTGGTCCGGATCGAGGCGGCGTCGGATGCCGAAGGCCGGGAATGCCGCATGGTGGTGATGGAGATCAGCCAGGAAAATGGGCTGCCCTTTCATGAGGCGGTGCGGGCGCTCGTTTCGAGTGGCCGGCGTGGTCTCGATGCCGTTCAGTAAGCATCGAACCTGAAGAGCGCGTTGCCCTTGCGCCGGCCCTGTGCCGGCGCTGATCAGTGCCGTGTCTGGCGTTTTCTCAGTTGGGCTTCGAGCTGCTTGATGGCGGTGATGTCGATGAAGGTGACCACCACGCCGTCGATCACGTTGTCCTGGGTCCGGTAAGGCATGATGCGCACCCGATACCAGCGCCCGTCCGCGGTGCAGACCTGGTTCTCGCGGAAGTTCAGGGTGCTAAGCACGGCCACCGCGTCGTCGTGGAGGGCGGGGTAATCCAGGTCGGTGACGATGTCGGACAGCGGGCGCCCGACGTCGCCGGGGATGAACTTGAAGAGATGGGTGGCGTGGGTGGTGAAACGCCGCAGCTTCATCTCGTTGTCGAGGAAGATGGTGGCGATTTCCGTGCTGTTGAGCAGGTTCGTCATGTCGTTGCGCGCCCAGGTGAGGTCGTCCACCTTGGACTGCAGCTCGGCGTTGATGGTCTGCAGCTCCTCGTTCATGGACTGAAGCTCCTCCTTGGAGGTGGTCAGCTCCTCGTTGGTGACCTGAAGCTCCTCGTTGGCCGACCGCGCTTCCTCGAGGGATACCTGCATCTCCTCCTGGTTGATGCGTAGCGCCTCGCGCAGCTGATTCAGCTCGAGTAGCAGGGAGCTCTCCCGGTCGGAAGCCGGATGCTTGCGCCGTTGACGGCCCGACGGCAACTTGACATCGGCGAACACGACCAGCACGCGATTACGCAGGGCTTCCGGCTTCTCGATGCCCTGCACGGTGACATTGACCGTCTGCATGCGTCCATTCACCTCCACCTGCAGGCCCTCCAGCTGGATGGGCTGTGTCTGGTGCAGGGCGTTGCGGATGACCCCGATCAGGGCGTCTCGCAGGCCATCACGGGCCATGGCGTGGATGTTGATATTGACCTTGCCGGCGGCGGGCTCCAGGTATTTTCCGACGCGGCCGCTGATGTAGAGGATGTCGCCATCCCCATTGACCAGCACCGCCGCCGGCGAGAAGTGCTGCTGGATGAGCTGGTCGGTCTGATATTCCAGGCTGTCCCGGTAGTCGGGGCGCCCGCCGATTTCCATGGTGGGGGCGCTGGACGGGGGACGGGTCGGGAAATCCAGCCAAGGGGAGCGTGCGCTCTGGTCGACGCGCTGGAATACGTGCATCTTCTTGTCCAGTGGCGCAAAAAGACTGGCAAAACCGCCAATGGTCTCGGCACTGCCCAGCACCAGGATGCCGTCACGGTTGAGGGCGTAGTGGAATAAGGGCAACACCTTTTTCTGCAGGGCCTGGCCGAAGTAGATCAGCAGGTTGCGACAGGACAGGATGTCGAGCCGCGTAAACGGGGGGTCGGAGACGAGATTCTGCGGCGCGAAGATCACCATCTCGCGGATGTTCCGGCTGAGCCGGTAGCCGCCATCCTCGGCGACGAAATAACGGGCCAGCCGTTCGGGCGTCACGTCGGCCGCGATGTTGGTCGGATAGCAGGCCTTGCGGGCCTTGTCGACGGCATCCATATCCAGGTCGGTGGCGTAGATCTGCAAGGTGAAATGCCCACGGGGCTGGAGGTTTTCCAGGGCCTCCTTGAAAACGATTGCCAATGAATAAGCTTCCTCGCCCGTCGAGCATGCCGGCACCCATGCGCGCAGGACCTGGCCGTCCGGATAGCGGGCAAACAGCGACGGGATGGCGACGTCACGCAGGAAATCCCAGACGGGGGGATCGCGGAAGAAGTTGGTGACACCGATCAGCATCTCCCGGAAGAGCAGGTCGAGCTCCTGCGGGTTGTCACGCAGGTAGCCCACGTAGCTGGCGACGCCATCGATCTGGAGCAGGGCGACCCGTCGCTCAATACGCCGGAGGAGGGTGCTCGGCTTGTACAGGGAAAGATCGTTGCCGCTGCGGTTGCGGAGCAGGACGATGATGCGCTCCAGGGCATTCTGCTCGCGCCTTTCGGGCGTTTCATCGATCGGCGCATGGCGCACGGCATGCCGGAGATAGGCCGTGATGCGTGCGCTCAGTTGATCGCAGGGGGCAACGATATCGACCATGCCCGCCTTGATGGCATGGTCGGGCATGCTGCCGGCCCGGGCCGTGGCCGGGTCCTGTGCAAGGGTGAGGCCCCCTTTCTCCTTGATCGCGCCGAGGCCGAGCATGCCGTCCGACCCCATGCCGGAGAGGATCACGCCGATGGCCTTGTGCTGGCGATCCTCGGCAAGGGTGCGCAGGAAGAAATCGATGGGCAGGCGCAAGCCGCGCTTTTCGCTCGGATCGAACAGGTGCAGGTTGCCGTGCAACAGCGACAGATCCTTGTTGGGAGGGATGACGTAGATGCAGTTGGGCCTGATCGCCATGTGTTCGGCCGCTTCCACGACCGCCATGCGGGTGTGACGCTGCAATAGTTCGGGAAGATTGCTGTGGTGCTCCGGGTCCAGATGCTGGACGACGATGAAGGCCATGCCGCTGTCGGCTGGGGTGTCGTTCAACATCGCCTCGAGGGCTTCGAGCCCGCCTGCGGAGCAGCCGATGCCAACAACCGGGAAGTCGGTTTCACGGGTGCCCTTTTTTGCTCACGACGGTTGCCGTCGCGAGTGGCACCTGCCTTGGCCGGTTGGTCTGGTGTGGTCATGGGGGGTGGGGAAGGAGGCTGTCCGTTTGTCATTTCTGATTCGGCATGGAAGGGGGCGGTAGTTCAGCCACTTGCTGCGGCCTTCATTGCCGGAGCGTGTATGTACCCGGAGTGGGCCGGCAGACGGACTATACTGCCTTGTAGAAAGCGCGTTCACCAATATCCGCCGCTTCGACGGGAGTGGCATGGCGCGTCATTCATTCAAGCCGCCACGGCAACGAATGGTGCCAGACGCAAATAGGCGCACTGCAAGCAGCGGGGAGGTTGAATGCGAAGTGCACTGAGCAACCACCGGACCACTCTGGCCACGATTGCAAGCCTGGCAATGTTCAGTCGTGGATTGGAGCCTGAATACGCTCATGGCGTTCAGGAGCAAGTGGCCCGACTGAAAGGCCCGGCTCGCGAGACAGGCAAGAATATCCGTGATCTGACCGAGCTCCCATGGTGCTCGATTGACAACGATGACTCCCGCGACCTGGATCAGCTGACAGCAATCCAGCCGCTTTCGCGAGGCGCTGCAAGGGTGTTCGTGGCGGTGGCCGACGTCGATGCAATCGTCGCCAAGGGCTCGCCGATCGACGAACATGCCCGCATCAATACGACCTCGGTTTATACCTCGGCGCGCGTATTCCATATGCTCCCCGAGCGCCTGTGCACCGATCTGACCTCGCTCAACCCCGACGAGGATCGCTTGGCCCTGGTGACCGAGATGGAGTTTACCGACGACGGGATATTGGTTGGCTCGACGATTTACCGCGCCATGGTGCGGAACAAGGCCAAGCTGGCCTACGACGCGGTTTCCGCCTGGATTTGCGGCACCGGCGATCTGCCGGGCCCTGCGCAAGCCGTCGTCGGCATGAACATCCAGTTGCGCATGCAGGACGAGCTGGCCCAGAAACTCCGGGTGCTGCGCCGCGCGCAGGGCTCACTGGAGTTCCAGACATTCCAGCCCCGGGCACTTTTCGAGGGTGAAAGAATTACCGCCATTCGGCAGCAGGAGCAGAATCGGGCACGGCAGTTGATCGAGGAATTGATGATCGCCACCAATGGCTGTACAGCGCGTTTCCTGGCGCAGCAGGGGAGCGCATCGCTGCGGCGGGTCGTGCGATCCCCCGACCGTTGGTTGAGGATTGTGGAGGTGGCCAAGACTTACGGTGTGACGCTTCCCGATCAGCCGGATGGCAGGGCGCTTGAAGCCTTTCTCGCACGGCAGCACAAATCCGATCCGCTGCGTTTCCCTGATCTGTCGCTCGTCATCGTGAAGTTGATGGGCTCGGGAGAATATGTGGTGGAGCGCCCGAATGGGCAGTCGATTGGTCACTTTGGTCTGGCGGTGGAAGCCTATATGCATTCCACCGCGCCTAATCGACGTTTTCCGGATTTGATCACCTTACGCCTGCTGAAGGCCGTATTGCAGAATGCCCGGCCACCCTATTCAAACAATGAATTGGATGAATTGGCCGTGCATTGCACTACCCAGGAGGATGCCGCTCGAAAAGTAGAGCGACAGCTCCGCAAATCGGAAGCGGCACTGCTGCTACATACGCGGGTTGGGCAACGATTTGACGGGCTCGTTACCGGAATTGGGCCGGAAGGCACGTGGGTGCGTATTTTTGAGCCCCCGGCGGAGGGGAGGCTCAAGGGCTCGCTTCCTTTACTGAAAATCGGGCAGTTAGTTCGAATTCGACTGGTATCCACGTCAATCGAGCGGGGGTTTATTGACTTCGTTCTAGAGAATTAAATCCTGGGGCCAGCGGGATTGCCTGCGATGAAGCATTCGTTCCTCCGTGCTCATTTCGTCGCGCGCCTGCGGCGGCGGCGTGTAGCTCGCCATTTTCTGCGCCACTTCAGCTTCGAGCTGTTTCGCCATGCGCCGGTCAGCAAGGCGGTGCCGCCGGATCTGGCGCAGAGTCTTGTGACTGCAGCAGGAGAGGAGCCTTCGGCACTTCTCGCCCGCCTGCATGCCCACCCGGACGGACTCGATGTATTCCAGGCCGTAGCTATCCGTCGTGAGAGCGGTGAAAACAGTGTGGTCCACGAAAAGCCCATGCCCGGCTGGCTGCATCTTTGGCACTGCTACATTGACCCGTTCAACCTTTTGCTCTCCGTGCTGGCGGCGGTGTCTTGGTACACGGGCGATCTGAAGGCGACTACGGTTATCGGCAGTATGGTGGTGTTGTCCACTCTGATCCGCTTTGCGCAGGAGTGGCGCTCCAGCCAGGCGGCGGACGCCTTGAAGGCCATGGTCGGCAGCAAGGCGACGGTATTGCGCCGGGAGACCGATAACCCGGTTGACTCGGCGACGGCGCGCCACGTGGAGATCGAAGGACGTGACGTGCGCTGCGTGGAGGTGCCGCTTGCCGACCTGGTGCCGGGCGACATGGTGATTCTGTCGGCTGGCGACATGATCCCCGCCGACTTGCGCCTGCTCTCGGCTAGGGACTTGTTCATCGGTCAGGCGGCCATGACCGGAGAAGCCCTGCCGGTCGAGAAATTTGCAACTCCGCGTACCCCCGCTGTCACCAATCCTCTGGAACTGGATACGATCGCCTTCATGGGTACTACCGTGATCAGCGGGGCGGCCACTGGAGTGGTGATCGGCACGGGATCACGTACTTACTTCGGGACCCTTGCCGAGCGGGTCACGGCGGTCGAACATGCGCCGACGGCCTTTCAGGCAGGCGTTAACAAGGTGAGCTGGTTACTGATCCGCTTCATGGCGGTCATGACCCCGATCGTCTTTCTGATCAATGGTGTGACCAAGGGAGACTGGCTGGAAGCTTTCCTGTTCGCCATGTCGGTCGCTATCGGTCTGACCCCCGAAATGTTGCCGATGGTGGTGACCTCTACCCTCGCCAAGGGGGCGGTGTTGTTGTCGCGGCAAAAGGTCATCGTCAAGCGGCTTGATGCAATCCAGAACTTCGGTGCGATGGATATCTTGTGCACCGATAAGACGGGAACCCTGACCCAGGACCATATCGTCCTACAGCGTCACTGCGACATCGACGGAAGGGATTCCGTGAAGGTGCTGGAGTATGCGTGGCTTAACAGCCAGTACCAGACCGGCCTGAAAAATCTCCTTGACGTGGCGGTGCTGGCGCGTGGAAATGAGCTTGTGGGGCTCGATCCGGCCCGGAATTTTCATAAGCTGGACGAGATTCCCTTTGACTTCCTGCGTCGCCGCATGTCGGTGGTGGTGGCTGAGCGGGACGAGCGTCCTCTGCTGATATGCAAGGGCGCCATTGAGGAGATCCTTACGGCCTGTAGTCAGGCGAGTCGTGGTGGATCCGTCGAGCCGATGACGCCGGAGTTGCTGGCCAATATCAAGATAATCACCGACGGCCTGAATGCTGACGGCCTGCGCGTCGTCGGCGTGGCCACCAAGACTATGCCGCCAGGCCAGGATACCTACAGTGCGGCCGACGAAACGGATTTAAGCTTTGCGGGCTATGTCGCCTTCCTTGACCCTCCCAAGGAAAGCGCCGCTCCAGCCCTCGCGGCACTGCGCGCCAACGGCGTAACTGTGAAGGTCTTGACCGGCGACAACGGGCTTGTGAGCGCGCGGGTGTGCCGCGAGGTGGGGCTGGAAGTCGCCGGAATGCTGCAAGGGCAGGAGGTGTCACGGATGGACGACCAGACCCTGCGCCAAGCAGTGGACAGCGCCACGGTCTTCGCCAAGCTATCGCCGATCGACAAGGAACGGGTAGTGCGGGCGCTACGCGCCAACGGCCATGTGGTCGGTTTCATGGGTGACGGCATCAACGATGCGCCCGCGTTGCATGCGGCCGACATCGGTATATCAGTGGATACCGCGGTGGATATCGCCAAGGAGGCCGCCGACATCATTCTGCTTGAAAAGAGCCTGCTGGTACTCGCCGAAGGGGTGCGTGAAGGGCGCCGAACCTTTGCCAACATGCTGAAATACATTCGCATGGCTGCCAGTTCCAACTTCGGCAACGTCTTTTCCGTGCTGGTGGCCAGCGTCTTTCTGCCTTTTCTGCCAATGCTGCCGGTGCACCTGCTGTTGCAGAACCTGCTTTACGACATCTCCCAGACAGGGATTCCCTTCGATAACGTGGATGAAGAGTTCCTCAGAACCCCCCAGCACTGGAATGTGGATGGGCTTGGACATTTCATGGCGTGCTTCGGGCCGATCAGTTCGATTTTCGATATCGCGACTTTCGCGCTGATGTGGATCGTTTTTCAGGCCACCACGCCAATGATGGAGACACTCTTCCAATCGGGCTGGTTCGTCGAGGGACTCATGTCTCAGACCTTAATCGTTCACATGATTCGCACTCGCAAGCTGCCTATTGTGGAGAGCGCTGCATCTTGGCAGTTGACTGGCATGACAGGCTTTACGATGGCGGCAGGTATCTTCATTGTGATGGGGCCGCTAGCTCATTACTTCAAGCTTGTGGCACTTCCGCTCGCCTATTTCGGTTGGCTGACAGTAATTCTTGTCGCCTACATAAGTTTGACTCAATTGATGAAGGGCTGGTATGACCGCCACTTCGGCTGGTAATGAAGCTTTAGCAGGTTGATGCAGAACCCAGTGAACGATCCGGCCACCCACCTGTCCTAGCCGTATCTCCCGAACCCCAGGCACAGCACCGATGCGCGGCGAAGTCGATCCCCAGTCCTCGATGTTCCACTATTTCTCGGTCGAGTCCCGGATTCCGGCCGATCATCCGCTGCGGCCGGTGAAGAA
The DNA here is from genome assembly GCF_056724105.1 of Zoogloea sp. GDB6. Lineage (NCBI taxonomy): Bacteria > Pseudomonadati > Pseudomonadota > Betaproteobacteria > Rhodocyclales > Zoogloeaceae > Zoogloea > Zoogloea sp. GDB6. Next base: position 5,730,717 of record NZ_CM161497.1, read on the forward strand.
ACTGGCCGATTCGGCGCTGTCGGCCATTTCGGCAGAACTCGATGGGCTTTACGCCAAGGGCGGCCGACCGTCGATTCCGCCGGAGCGCCTGCTCAAGGCGCAATTGCTGATCGCTTTCTATTCGGTGCGCTCGGATCGGCAGTTCTGCGAGCAACTCGATTACAACCTGCTCTTTCGCTGGTTCCTGGATCTGGACCTGGAATCGGGCGGGTTGGATCAATCCAATTTCAGCCGCCTGCGCGAGCGCCTGGTGGAAACCGATATCGCCCGCCGTTTCTTCGACGAGGTGGTACGTCTGGCCCGCAAGGACAAGCTGCTGTCGTCTGATCACTTCACCGTGGATGGCACCTTGATCGACGCCTGGGCGTCCTTCAAGAGCTTCAAACGCAAGGGCGACAACGAACCGCCCAAGCCCGGCGCCGGCACCGGCATGGTGGACTTCAAGGGCGAGAAGCGCTCCAACGCCACTCACCAGAGCACGACTGATCCCGACGCGAAGCTCATGCGCAAGAGCAATGGCCAGCCGGCCAAGCTCAGTTATGGCGGCCATGCGCTCATGGAGAACCGCAGCGGCCTGTGTATCGATCTGCTCATCACCGACGCCACTCTGGCCGAACACAAAGCCGCCCGCCAGTTGCTCACCCGTGCCCGGCGCCGCCGGATTCATCCCAAAACCCTGGGGGCTGATAAGGGCTACCACGTGAAGGACTTTGTCCAACATTTGCGCGAGCACAAGATCACGCCGCATATCGCCCGTATTGAGGGACGCAAGACACCGGGCCTTGATGGACGGACGACCTGCACCGAGGGCTACAAGGTCAGCCAGCGCAAACGAAAGCGGGTTGAAGAGATTTTCGGCTGGCTGAAGACGGTGGGCGGAATGAGAAAGACCCGTTTCATCGGCCAAGCCCGAACCCAGATCGCGGCTTATTTGTCGGCCGCGGCGTATAACCTGCTGCGGATTGCGAAATTGCAGGACGCGGGGAGCGCGGCATGAAGCGGTATCCGGGATTGGGAAAAAACTCATTCCCCGGTCCGCTCGGCGGACGTCAAAACGGAATTGAAAATCCATTTCGGGGAATGAAGTCATGAGACACCGGATGATGAGCGTCAGGCTGGACGTGGGTTCTGAGCTTTTTGCATCGGCCTGTTAGTAGCGTCACCCTTCGCGCCCACATGCTTGGGCCGGACCTGGGAAATAGATCACGACACCTCGAGATCCGCTATTTCGAGTCACGTGCTTACCCATGGTCTTGTTTGTTCTGCGCCTTCCGAGATGCATACCAAGTCATCAAAGGGAGTACGGAAATACCGTGGACCAGGATGGACGCGACCACCGTGACCAGGGTCAAGTTGAGCAGCCCCTGAGCCAGGGGGCCGGTGACGCCGTGATTCAAGGCGAACATCAGGTAGAAGATCGATCCGATACCTCGTATGCCGAACCAGCTGATCAAGGCGCTCTGGTGGAGGGGTAAGGATTGGCCGGCAAGGCCGATCAGGATGGCGAGGGGGCGCACCAGCAGGAACAGCACGGGGACGAACCACCACAGGGCCGGCAAGGGTGTGACGGCAGTGAGGAGCACTCCGACGATGAGCACCATGGCGAGTTCCGCTAGCTTTTCCAGTTGTTCGTTGAAACCGCGGACCGCCCGAGTCATCGCGGAGCTGGCATGGTGGGAGTGGGTGGCCCAGTCGGACCGGCCAACGTCTGCACTACCAGTGGGCGGGTCGGTGGAGGCAGTGCCCTCCATGGGCCAGTCCCGCACCCGGTTCAGGGCCAGGCCGGCAGCGAAGACAGCCAGAAAACCAGATGCCAAGCACCGCTGGGCCAAGCCGTAAGAAATGGCGATTAGGCCCAGAGACAGAAATTCATCTAGGCCAACGGCATTATGGTGGCGGGTGCGCAGGTAAACCACCAACTTCCCTATCAGGGCACCAAGTATGGCGCCAATTAACAGCCCGCCGCTGGTTGCCCAGAGCAGATCGACAGCCAGCCACTGCCAGCCCGCGGAACCAAGAGGGTGTAGTCCGAGCAAGCCGAGGCCGAGTAGGACGAAGGGAAAGGCAGATCCGTCGTTGAGGGCGCCTTCGCCAGCTAAGCTGAACCGCACCCGGTCTGGACTTGCGCCAGATTCAGACTGGACGCCTGATGCTAGCACCGGATCCGTGGGAGCGAGAACTGCGCCGAGGAGCACCGCTGCGCCGGGGGGCAAGTCGAGTCCGATGATACCGATACCTGCGATGAGTCCGACGGTGATGGCCATGACGGGAAAGGCCAGCCGTACGGGCAATAGCCAACGCCGGTCGAGCATGGGGACGCCGAGCGTCAAGCCGACAGCGAACAGGGAGATGAGCACGGCCACCTCACTGATCAGGGCGAGAACGCCGGCCTGTCGAAACGGATCCAGTGTAATGAGACCCAGGCCACCAGGCCCCAAGGCATAGCCCAAACCGAGATAAATCATGGCCGTGCTGAGGGGAAGGCGGGCCAGAAAGGTCCCGGCGAGAACCATGGTAACCAGCAGGATTCCGAGGAGGAGAGACCAGTCAGCAACGGTCATGATCTGGCGGGAGGGACGGGAATGACCACACGTCAGTAGAGGCGGTAAGCTCTGACTTCTGGCCAGGGAATTCGGAAAGCGGAGTGATCACGCGCCACACCCATACTCCGTAGGACGCTCGTAACTCGGTGCGTCAAGAAACCGCTACGCGTTGGCAGGAGCGTCTTCTTGTTTCAATCTAGCACGTGCTGGGTAGCGGTAGTCAAATATCTCCCGAGCTGACCAGAAGCGGCCTATGGTGGAAGTGACTCAGGAGAGATGTATAAAAATGAAGGTGAAACATATACAGCTATGTCGAAGCCTATCTGCGGCATGTCATCAGTGCCTGCGTTTCGGGTTGTAGAACAGCTTGATGTAATCGAACACATCTGCACAGGCCACTTCCCGTGTCAGGTAGATCTGGCGCCTGATCCGCTCGCGCTGAGTGGTTGGAAGAAACTCCCCGAGTCGGGTTGCGGTCATGGTGAAAGACTGAAACGACCCAAAGGACTCTGATGCGGCCCGATGGGTCGGCGAGTGGTGTCGTGGTTACTTGCCAGCGCTTTGGGCTTGATTCGTGAATGCGCCTTTGAAGTCCTCTGGGATGTAGCTATCGACAACCGTCACCTTGCCGCCTACCGATTCAGCCGCTATCCGAACCGAGTGCATCGTTCGCGGGATGAACTGACTTGAGTCGCCCACAAGGGAGCGTCCGACCGCCGTGCCAATCCCCTGCGGGCTAAAGCCACCACTCACGCGAGTGAAGGTCGCATGGATGTCGATCTGATAGCCGTCCTTGTAGGGGAGGACGCACAGGAAGAAGGTCGTCTGCTCCCCATAACGTGCCATCGAGGTGTCGTCAGTCGACACGGTCATCAGCGCATTCTTGCAGACCGGGACGCGAACGTTCTGGGCTTGAGAGGCCATCAGCGCCCCCAGTTTCGAATTGGCGAATGGATCCTGCAACTCGAACCGGCCCGGGGTGGCGGGAAGTTCAGCGGGAGGAATGTCTCGATTGACTCTCAACTTGGTGGCACTTTTCTGCACTGCCGTCAGTACGGTATTCAGGAGCTGGTTTCTGTCGAGTGTGGCGGGCTGAACGTCGTAGATCACGAAGGTCGACTCGGTGTGGTAAGTCGGCTTCATGGATGCGCAGCCGCTCAGGATGACGGCTGATGCCAAGGCAATAGCTTTCGTGTGCATGTCTTTTTCCTTGTTCGGTGGATGCAGGGATGTCCGTTTGGTGAGCGAGACCTGAGTGACGGCGTTGGTCCCACTGTCGATCAGTGGTGCTAAGAATTCCTTAGTATGCCATAGGTGTAGATCCTAAGAATCTCTTAGTCCTTGTGAGCAGGGGACTGAGAGTGGATGAAAGATCAGCGTTCGCCAGGCGCTTGAAGACAGCCCGCGAGGCAAAAGGCGTATCGCAGAAGCAGCTTGGAATCTTGGCCGGTATTGATCAGTTCGTTGCGAGTGCCCGAATCAACCAATACGAACGGGGCAAGCATGTGCCGGATCTGCAGACCGCCCAGCGCTTGGCTGCTGAATTGGGTGTGCCTGTCTCTTACCTGTATGAGCCGGATGACGACTTGGCGGAGCTGATCCGGATTCTGGGAGCGTGCTCCCGCGACCAGCTCCACCTCTTGATCAGTCAGTTGCAGTCGGAGTGAATGTGCTGCACGTCCGTGGAAGCGGCTTGCCTGGCATAGTGGGTTCGCATGTCTCTGCGGCAGTGCGCATGCGCCTTTCTGATTTCGCCCAGAACCCGCCGTGGTATCCGCCGCATTGCCGAAACTCTCTCGGTATGGCCAGCGTCCGTGAGGGCGCCTTGTAGCCACAGTGAGTCCAACAAGCGAAGCGCGCAGTCCACGTGGATCAGGAGATCGACGTAGGCATTGGCCAGAGGCGTCCGGATGGCCGCATTGAGTAGTTCGAGTCGGCCGGGCTGGCCTATCTGCAGGCTTTCCGCGAAGAGTTGCTGGTCGGCCCACTCAATCATCCGTTTGATCTTGTGCGACTGCAGTTCAATGAGATCCTTGATCTCCTCGCGTTCTGCATTGGGATAGACATCGCGCAGGACCGTGGGGCAGATGACAGAGATGGTGTACAGACTGTCGCTGATTTCCTCGAAATTCCATTTCCAGGTGTCGATAAGACGCGGATCGGCCAATTCGAAGGTACGTGTGATGCAAGTGCCGCGCAGTGACGGGCTGTTGGGACGAGCGCTACCCTCATGTGGATTCATGAGAATCTCCAAGCAATATCTAGAATGGGAATGACGGGGCGTCCGCTGTCAGGTTCAGCATAACGGAACGCCTCAATTCTCAAAGCGGCAACTTGGCTCCGCCGCTGCGGGCTGGCCGAGCGGCGGCGCCTGCCCTGAGTGCCCTCATTCCCTCAGCACGTAAGGCCGTCCGCCCAGATGCCGGTGGTAGGCACCAAATCCGCCCTGTGCCGGTGCATGCCGGGCGACCAGGTCGGCTTGCCCGGACAGGCGGTCCACCATCGAAAGAATGTGGGCATCAAGGCTGAGTGGCTCTCGTAAGCCCAGCCAATCGGGCGCCCCTTTGGCGGCGGTGATCGCATGGAGCAAGGCCAGGTAATGGGGCTCCGGGATGATCACCCGGTGCTGGGCGCGAGCGGCGGCAATCCACTCCAGCACGGTGTGCTTATGCCCAAGGAGGGTGCCCCTCTCGGTCATCTCGAATCGCCGGTGTCGGCCGTTGAAGCGGTACTCCTCGGCCTTGCCGGCATCGTGCAGCAGACTGCTGGCGATCAGCACCGGCAGGTGCGCCTCCGAGTGGTGGCTGGCGAGGGCCCGGGCCCGTTCTGCGACCTCAATGGCGTGCCGGAAATTGCCGTTACGGCCATTGTGGTGACCCGCCAGGGAACTGGGCCCGTCCAGGTAGCGTTCGAACCGATGGTGGTCCCAGAACACCGCATTGAAGAGGTGTTGCAGAGGACGACCCATGGCTTCCCAGAGTTGGGCGGCACGGGCGATGAGCGCGCGATCCTTGACCCACGCATGAAGAATCGTCGAGAAGGGATTCACGCTGGCCTCCGGCCGTTCCAGCTTCACGATGCGTGAGATCCGCACCGCACCTGCCGTCGTCACCGGACGACCGAGCCAACGGATCGACACCAGGGTGCCGACGGTGAGCCGGTTGTCAGGTTGGCGGCACAGCCACTCGACTTTGAGGTTGGCTTGCTCATGGAACAAAACGGCCTGGCACAGGCTGTGCCGCTCATCGAAGGGGAAACGAGCGATGGCTTGCAGGCGAAACAGGGTGGGAAGGCGATCCACCACGTGATCGGCGCTCGGCAACTGACCGATGCCGGAAGTAAGTTTCGAATCAGGCATTGTGGCTCTCCTTCGTGTGCTGAACAGGCAGGGGCTGGTCGGCGATTGACTGAGTGATCAGTCGTTCAAAGGCCGAGCCGTCTCGACGGGTGAGGTTGGGCACGTAGCGGGAATAGACACGGAACAGCATCTCGGTGGTCGTGTGTCCCAGTTGCCGGGCGATCCACTCCGGTGCCTCGCCAGCGGCCAGCCACAGCGTGGCTGCGGTGTGTCGGCACTGGTAGGGGCGCCGCTTCTTGAGCCCCAGATGGCGGAGGAGGGGATACCAGACCCGATTCGTCACGTTCTTGTGATCGAGGGGCTTGCCCAGGCGATTGCAGAACACGAACTCCGAGGTCTTGCCGGTCGCCGCCTCTTGACGCTTGAGGGCGTCAAAAACGAGTTGGCTCATCTGGATATCCCGCTGTGAGCCGTCCGTCTTGGTGTATTCCTCGTCGCCGAGGACAACCGTCTCGCGGACCAGAATCAGCCGGCGTTCGAAATCCACGTACTTCCACTTGAGCCCATCCACCTCGCCCGTGCGCATGCCGGTGAAGAAGCGAACGGTGAAGTAGTCATGGAAGTCCGGCCGCACTGTGGCGAGGATGGACTTCACCTCCTCAAGGGAGAAGGGATCCACATCCGTGCGTTTGATACGCAGTTGTTTGATGTTCTGGTAGGGCGTGGGAAAATTGAATCGGTCGGCCGCTTCGTTGAGGATTTGCCTGAGCGGATTCAGCATCTTGTTGATCCGTGCAGCAGACAACTTGGTTTCCTTGCCCCGCGCAGTCACTTTGCCGAGTTCGGCGCGGTAGGCAAGTACGTCAGCCTTGGCGATTTGGCCGACCGCCTTCTCTCCAAAACGGGCAATCAGGCTGTCGAGCTCCCGTCGGATCGTGATCCGGTGGGACTTGCGCCACTCCACTTCCTTCTCCAGATACCAGATCTCCGCGAAGTCCTTGAAGAGCGGCGTCGGGGCGACCGGCGGTGCGCTCGGAGCGGTTACGGTCACCGCGACACTGACTGCCGGAGGCGCATCGAAGCGGGCGGCGTTCTTGCTGGCCGGAAAGTACTTGCGGTAGTCGAAGGTGCCGGCGGTGATGTCGGCTTCGATCATCTTCATCACCTTCTCCATCTTCTTCTTGTTGGCCGCGGTGTCCGAGAGAGTCGTGTATTCACGGCAGCGAGCGCCTGCAAAGCGGAAGTCAAAGAACAGCGCACCTGTCTGACTGTGTGTGCGGATGCTACCCATGGCATACACCCCCATTCGCCATCGGAATCGCAAAGTGGTTTTCGGCCGATTTCAAGCCCATGTCGCGCTTGATGTGCTCCCAGATGTACAGAATCTTGCGTCCGCCGAATGGACGAATGTAATGGGTACCTTCAATCAGCACGCTGTCCTTCAGGCGTTCGCGAATTGTCCGAGGGTCGTACTTGATGCGCTCCGACAACTCGTCCGTGGTGAGGTAGGTCAGTTCCATGATGCGCTCCTTGATGATTAATCGGATCGGTGGTTGTGTTTTTCAATCACCTGATAACAAATTTAATCACATCTATGCGTAATGTCAACTACGAGCGATAATATTTTTAATCACTCGTAACAAAACACACTCAGGTGCAAGTCATGATCAGGTTCAGGCTCAAGGAGCTAATTGCAGAAAAGGAGTTTCGTGAGCGCCGCGTGATCACAATGACGGAGGTTGCCGCACAGACTGGGATCAACCGCATGACCCTGTCGAAGATTGCCAACCATCCCGGCTACAGCACCGTGACGGACAACCTTGATCGTCTGTGCGATTACTTTGCGTGTCGCCTGGAGCAACTCGCTGAACACCTTCCGGATGACGGGAAGCCTGCAGGGGATGGGGGAGAGTAGTGCGGTGCGGTGCGGGGGCTGGTTCGCAGCCCATCAACGCATGGGCCAGGAGAGCAGGGGGCAAATCGTCCCCTTGCCAAGCGAGACGAAAAAACCGTGGGCCAGAGGTGGGCTAACTTTGGGCCAAGGATGGGCCAAAAACAAAAATGGGCTAGATCTGTTGATCTAACCCATTGATGTATTGGCGCGCCCGAGACGATTCGAACGTCCGACCCCTGCCTTCGGAGGGCAGTACTCTATCCAGCTGAGCTACGGGCGCCCGTCGGAAACAACGCTGCGCATTTTCATGTGCGGCGCGCAGGATAGCGTGAAACGGCGGCGAAGTCCATGCTTTGCCTGACAGAAGGTGAATAGCCCCGCTATAATCAATGCTTTATTAAATTTGCCAGTACTCGAGGAATTCAGCATGTCGGATCTTGGTCGTTCTGCCCCTGTTCGTTCCTTCGCGCGAATCGCGCTTTCCATCGGTGTTGCTGCGCTTGCCACCCAGCTCGTGGGCTGTGGCAAGAAGGCTGCCGTTGATGAAGAACTGGCTGCCAAGCTGGTCCAGCCGGTCGCTAAAGTCGAGTTGGCTGCCGCGCCGGCTGCTGCACCGGGCAGCCGCAAGGGTGAGGACATCTTCAAGGCTGTCTGCGCTGCGTGTCACGAGAGCGGCGCTGCCGGTGCTCCGAAGGCTGGCGACAAGGCTGCCTGGGGCCCGCGTATTGCCCAAGGCTACGATACCCTGGTGAAGTCCGCCGCAGCTGGCAAGAACGCGATGCCCCCGCGTGGTGGCGCGGCCGATCTGACCGATGACGAGCTGAAGCGTGCCGTGGCCTTCCTGGCCAACAAGGCGGGCGCCGGCTTCAAGGCTCCGGAATAAGTTTTCCCTGCCAGCTTTTGCTCCACGGGCAAAAGCTGGAGCGGAAATGGAAAAGGCGCAGACCGATGGTCTGCGCCTTTTCTTCATGGGTCCCCCGCGCGTGCCGTCAGGCCTTCATCCTGAACCGGAGTTCAGGGGGGCCGCATTCCTTCCGTATCAGGCACGTTCGACGAGGAACGCGCACACCAACGGTTTCTATGGGCAGCGACCCATGTCACGAAGACATTGGTTCAAGGAGTTTTAAGCCTTGACCAACACCGCAGGGGATTTATCAAACCTTTTGATTGCCTGGATTTACCGTTCTCAGAACAGATTTACCTGCTCAGCGAGGGCTGTATCGAGGCGACCGTTTATGTGCTCGATTCTACGCTTGAGCGTCGGGATGTCAAACCCGCCGGCACGTTGCAGTTGCAGAAATTCGTGGCTGATATTCAAGGCCGTCATGACGGCCAGGCGTTCGCCGGACGAATTGGTCTTGGTGGCCAGATCGCGCATCTTGCCATCCAGATAGGCCACGGCGGCCAGCAGGCCGTCCTTTTCTTCCGACTTGCAGGCGACGCGGTATTCGCGCCCCAGCAGCTTGATGTCCAGCTGTTCCATGTCAGGCCTCAGGGATGCGGGCGAGAAGGTCCTCGAGACGGCTGCCGACCTGGCTCAGCTTGGCGTTGAGCTCCTGGTTGGCATTTTCGAGGCTGGCAACCCGTTCCCGCAGGCGTTGGTTTTCGGTCCGAGCAGCTGTGCAATGGCTGATCAGTTGTTCGAGTTTCTGTTCGAGAGAGGCGAGTTCGGCATCCATGCGGCGAATGTTAGAGAGGGGCGGGGACGGGGTCAAGCAAGCGCCGCGGGTGATGACGGACGCAAGGCGCGGGCCGCGGCGCCGTCACCGAAGCAGGCTGCCAGGCGGTCCAGATGGAGGTGTTTTTCCATGCTGTCGGCGAGGCGGTCGAGATCGGCTTCGCGACGGGCGGCCAGGTCGATGCGCTCCGCGTCGCTGACGCCGGCCCAGGCCAGCAGTGCGGCGAGGGCGTCCGGGTGGTCGAACAGGCCGTGCAGATAGGTGCCGAGAATCTGCCCGTCGTCCGACTGCACGCCGTCGGGGCGGCAGTCGGCCAGATGGGCGGCGGGGCGTTCGAGGGCTGCGCCGTGGGTGACGCCCATGTGGATCTCGTAGCCTTTGACGGTTGGTGCGCCGGGCAGCGCCAGCGTGCCGGTGACATTGACCAGCTGCTTTTCGGCTTCCAGCGTGGTTTCCACGTCGAGCAGGCCGAGGCCGGGCAGGCTGGCAGGGGCGCCCTCGAGGCCCTGCGGGTCGTGCAGCTGGCGGCCGAGCATCTGGTAGCCGCCGCAGATCGCCACCAGCTTGCCGCCGTAGCGCAGGTGGCGGCGGAGCGCCGTCTCCCAGCCCTGGGCGCGCAGCCAGGCCAGGTCGGCCTGTACGGACTTGGAGCCCGGCAGCACGATCAGGTCGGCCGGCGGAATGGGCTGGCCGGGGCCGACCCAGCTGAAATCCACCTGCGGATGCAGGCGCAGGGCGTCCAGGTCGGTATGGTTGGAGATTCGCGGATAGACCGGTGCGACGACGCGCAGGCGGGCTTCGCCCTTCTCTGCACGGGCGTCGGCCAGTGCGTCCTCGGCGTCGAGGAAGAGGCCGTGCAGGTAGGGCAGCACGCCCAGCACGGGCCGGCCGGTGCGTTCTTCCAGCCAGTCGAGGCCGGATTGCAGCAGGCCGATGTCGCCGCGGAAGCGGTTGATCACGAAGCCCTTCACGCGGGCCTGTTCGCTGGGCGACAGCAGGTCGAGGGTGCCGACTAGGTGGGCGAAGACGCCGCCACGGTCGATGTCGGCGACGAGGATTACCGGGCAGTCCACCTCTTCGGCGAAGCCCATGTTGGCGATGTCCCGGTCGCGCAGGTTGATCTCCGCCGGGCTGCCGGCGCCTTCGACGAGCACCGCTTCGTACTTGTCCGTCAGGCGGCCGTAGCTTTCCAGCACGGCAGCCATCGCCCGTGGCTTGTACTCGTGGTAGTCGCGGGCCGACAGGTTGGCCACCGCGCGGCCGTGGATGATGACCTGGGCACCGATGTCGGTGGACGGCTTGAGCAGCACCGGGTTCATGTCGGTGTGGGGCTCGAGGCCGGCAGCCACCGCCTGCAGGGCCTGGGCGCGGCCGATCTCGCCGCCATCCACCGTTACCGCCGAGTTGAGGGCCATGTTCTGCGGCTTGAAGGGTGCCACCCGCACACCGCGCCGCCACAGCAGGCGGGCGAGGCCGGCGACCAGGGTGCTTTTGCCCGCGTCGGACGTGGTGCCCTGAACCATCAGGGTGCTGGCGTGGCGCATGACTTACAATCTCGGGTGCAGAAAGCCTTCGATTATCCCATGTCCGCTGTATACCTCCTCGTCCTGCTGCCGATCGTCATCCCGATGGCCTTTGGTCTGCTCCTCGATCACCTGCTCGGCGAGCCGCGCCGCTACCACCCGCTGGTCGGCTTCGGCCGCTACGCCGCGGCTGTCGAGCGCCTGTTCCGCCGCATCGGCATCATCAACCGGGCCGTCGGCCTGCTTGCCTGGAGCGTGGCGGTGCTGCCGTGGGTCGCGCTGGCCGGTTCGCTGCGGGAGGGACATTTCTGGTTCGGCATGCTGCTCGATGTGGTGCTGCTGTACGCGGCGATCGGCGGTCGCAGCCTGGCGGAGCATGCACGGGCAGTCGCCACGCCTCTGGCTGCAGGCGATCTGGCCGGCGCGCGCGGCCGCCTGTCGTGGATCGTCTCCCGCGACACCTCCGAGCTAGACGAGTCCGGCGTGGCCAAGGCCACCGTCGAATCGGTGCTGGAAAACGGTAACGACGCGATCTTCGGCGCGCTGTTCTGGTTCGCGTTGCTGGGTGGGCCGGGGGCGCTGATGTTCCGTCTCGCCAACACGCTGGACGCCATGTGGGGCTACCGCAATGAGCGCTATCTGCGCTTCGGCTGGGCGGCGGCGCGCATCGACGATGTGCTCAATTTCATCCCGGCCCGCCTGACCGCGCTGAGCTATGCATTGCTCGGTCACACGGCGACCGCGCTGCGCTGCTGGCGTACCCAGGCACCGGCCTGGGACAGCCCCAACGCCGGTCCGGTGATGGCCTCGGGCGCCGGCGCGCTGGACCTGTCCCTCGGCGGCCCGGCGATCTACCACGGTCACCTGGAAAGCCGTCCGTCCCTGGGGGCCGGCCGGCCGGCGGCGGCGGCGGACATCGACAAGGCGCTGGCCCTGGTGCAGAACAGCGTGTGGTTGTGGTTGCTGGGCGTCGCCATCGTCAGCGTGTTCCTCCATGCTTGAACACGGCGGTAGGTTGCGTAGCGCGGCGCAGCACTATGGCATTCCGCTGGGCGACTGGATGGATCTGTCCACCGGCATCAATCCCCAGGCTTACCCGGTGCCCGCGCTGGCGCCCGAAGTCTGGCTGCGCCTGCCGGAAGACGACGATGGCCTGGAGGCCGCTGCGGCAGCCTATTACGGCAGCGCGGAGCTGCTGCCGGTGGCGGGTTCCCAGGCCGCCATCCAGACACTGCCGGCGTGCTTTCCGCCCGGCCGTGTGGTCACGCTGGCGCCGACCTACGCCGAACATCCCTACGCCTGGCGCGGCCATGCGCTGCAGGCGCTGCCGGCCGAACGCATCGATGCCGCGGTGCGGGATGCCGACACCCTGTTGTTGGTGCAGCCCAACAATCCGGACGGGCAGCGTTTCTCGCGCCGACAGTTGCTGGCCTGGCAGGAGGGCCTGGCCAGCCGTGGTGGGCGCCTGATCGTGGATGAGGCCTTCATCGATGCCGAACCGGACGACAGCCTGGTACCGCTGGCCGGGCGCCCCGGCCTGGTGGTGCTGCGCTCGGTGGGGAAGTTCTTCGGCCTGGCCGGTGCGCGGGTCGGTTTCGTGTTTGCCGAGGCCGCGCTGCGTGCGCAACTGGCCGAGCGGCTCGGGCCGTGGGCGGTGTCCGGTCCGGCACGGGCGGTGACTGCCGCGGCGCTGGCTGACCGGGCCTGGCAGCACACGGCGCGGGAGCGCCTGACAGCCGACAGCCGGCGGCTCGCGGCCTTGCTGGATCGCCATGGCCTCACCGGCGGGGCCGGCACGGCGCTGTTCCAGTGGCGGCCGAGCGCCGCCGCAAGCGGCATCCACGCCCGCCTTGCGGAACAGGGCATCCTGACCCGCCTGTTCGAAACGCCGTCCGGGCTGCGCTTCGGCCTGCCGGGCCACGAGAGCGAGTGGTCGCGCCTGGCCGCGGCGCTCGCCCGACTGTAACGACTTCCACTGAAAGACTTCTTCATGCGTCGGTTTCTTTTTGCCCTGCTGCTCGTGTCCGGTTTCGCCCGGGCGTCCATCGACGTCACCGACGACCAGGGCCAGACCCTGCATCTGGCCCAGCCGGCCAGGCGCATCGTCAGCCTCGCGCCCCATGTGACCGAACTGCTGTTTGCTGCCGGTGCTGGCGACCGGGTGGTCGGTGCGGTGCAGTACAGCGACTATCCGGAGGCTGCAGGCAAGGTTGCGCGGGTCGGTAGTTACACTGCGCCGGACATGGAGATGGTCGCGTCCCTCAAGCCCGACCTGGTGATCGCCTGGAAGAGCGGCAACCGGGAGGCCCAACTGGACAAGTTCAAGGCCCTTGGCGTCCCGGTCTTCATCAATGAGCCGCGGCGCATCGAGGACGTGGCCCGCAGCTTGTCCCAGTTCGGGCGGCTGGCCGGTACCAGTGCTGTGGCCGATGCTGCCGCGCAGGCCTTCCGCAAGCGCCATGCGGCGCTGGAGGCCCGCTATGCGCGGCGTCCCAAGGTGCGGACGTTCTACGAGATCTGGAACCGCCCGCTGATGACCATCAACGGCGAACACCTCATCTCCGACGTGATTCGCCTGTGCGGCGGCGACAATGTGTTTGCCAAGCTGCCGATGCTGGCGCCGACCATCGATGTGGAAGCGGTGCTGGCTGCCGCGCCGGATGCCATCGTTGCCAGCGGCATGGGCGAGAGCCGGCCGGAATGGCTGGACGACTGGCGCAAGTGGACCAAGCTGCCGGCGGTGGCCAAGGGCAACCTGTTCTTCATCCCGCCCGACCTGATCCAGCGCCACACGCCGCGTATCCTCGACGGGGCCGAGCGTCTGTGCGGCCAGCTCGAAGAAGTGAGGGCCAGGCGATGAAGGGCCGTTTCCTGCCCGGCCTGGCGCTGGTGGCGGTGCTGCGGGTGGCCGTGGCCGCTCCGCTGCCCGGCGAGGTCGTTACGCAGATCGGCCAGGTGGCTGCCGTCCCCGCGGATGAGCGCAAGGTGCCGGGCTATGCTGGCGCATGGCGTCAGGCCGCCTCACAGGCCAAGGTCATCGAACGCATCGAGGAACTGGAAAGCCGGCGCAGCAAGGCCTGCAGTAACCTGATCGTCATCGACACGGTGCAGGCCGCGCCGGATCTCATCGAGACGCGCCCGCGCCGCGTGCACCACGCCTTGGAGCGCTGGTCCGTGCAGGCCTGCGGTGTGCTGCGCCACTATGACGTGTGGTACAGCTTCGAGGCCAGCAGCTCCCAGTTGAAGGTCAGCGAGAGCAGCGCTACCGATTTTCAGGCTGAGCTCGACCCGCCGTTGCGTCGGTTGCAGGAACTGGCCGCCGAGCGCAGCGCGGATGAGTCCGCCGGCAAGCTGCGCTGGCTCAACCTGCCGCTGCCGTCGGACAGCGTGCCGGCGGCCAACAGTGCAGGTGCGCGGGGCTGGCTGGCGGATTTCGTGCCCCTCGGCGACAGCCCGCGGGAATGGACCCAGCTGATCGGCGTGCAGGGCCTGCCGCGGGTGAGCAGCCCGGGCCAGGCGCGGGCGCTGCTCGAAGGCATGCAGCAGGCACGCCAGGCGCGTTGCGGCGTGCCAGCCGGTCCGGTGGACAGCCTGCCCCGCGAGGGCGACGGGGCCAGCGGCGAGACCGTGCAGACCTATCTGGTGTGCCCCCAGGTGCCGGATACCAATTACGCCGAGATGGCGGTCGTGAAAGCCATCGAGGGGCCGGATTACGTATACGTGGTCCAGCGTGCCTGGCGTCTGCCGGCGGGGGACGCCGAGCGGCTCAAGGCCGACAGCGAAAACCCCCGGGCGGCGGCGGAAGCCTTCCTGGCCCAGGTCCATCTGTGCAACCCGGCCGGCGACCGCCAGCGGTGCCCGGCACCCTATCCCCGATAACGCGAAGCCATGTCCCGTCTGCCCCAACGCATCGTCTGCCTGTCCACCGAGACCGTCGAAGTGCTCTATCTGCTCGGCGAGGAGGCGTGCATCGCCGGCATCTCCGGCTTCACCACCCATCCGCCGCGGGCGCGCAAGGAGAAGCCCAAGGTCAGCGGCTTCAGCAGCGCCAAGATCGAACGCATCCTGGCTGTCGAGCCGGACCTGGTACTGGCTTTTTCCGATCTGCAGGGCGACATCGCGCGGGATCTGGTGAAGGCTGGCGTGGCGGTGCATGTGTTCAACCATCGCAGCGTGGACGGCATCCTGGCGATGGTGGAGACCGTCGGCCGGCTGGTGGGCGCCGAGCAGAAGGCGTTGGCCCTGGTGGCCGAGCTGGAAGCGACCATCGCCGACGTGCGGGTCCGCGGCGAGGCTCGCGCAGCACGCCTGGGGCGCAGGCCGAAGGTCTATTTCGAAGAGTGGAACGAGCCGTTGATCACCGGCATCCGCTGGGTCTCCGAGATGATCGGCATTGCCGGCGGCGAAGACTGTTTCGGCGAGCTGTCGGTGCATCCCAACGCCAAGCAGCGCATCCTCGCGGATGCGGCGCTGGTCATCCCGCGGGCGCCGGAGGTGATTATCGGCTCCTGGTGTGGCAAGCATTTCCAGCCGAGCCACGTCACGTCGCGGGAGGGCTGGGATGCGCTGCCGGCGGTGCGCGACGGGCGGGTCTTCGAGATCAAGTCGGCGATTCTGCTGGCGCCGGGGCCGGCAGCGATCCGCGAAGGCCTGCCGGCGATTGCCGCCTGCCTGGATAGCCTGGGCTGACCACCTTCAGCGGCGGATGCCCACCACCTTCTGGTACAACCCGCCAAAGCAGGTTTCCTTGCGCCACTCGAAGTCGGCGCATTCCGGCACCAGGGTGTCGATGGAGTCGGCCAGCAGGGAGTTGGCGAAGGGTTCCAGGTAGCGGAACACCAGCGCCATGATCGGCCCCATCGGATGCCACCAGCGGGGCCGGTGGTAGTCCACAAAGACGATCTTGCCGCCTGGCTCGACTGCGGCCAGCAGGTTGGCGACGATGCGCTGCCGCGCATCGGGCGGGACTTCGTGGAGCAGGAAGAAGCAACAGGCCGCGTCGAAGGTGGCGCCCACCGGTTCGGTCAGGTCGGCCACCTGCGCATGCGCGTGGGGCCAGGGCGCGAGCTTGAGCCGGGTGTTGGCGATCTGGATCGGCGCCACGTCGAGCACCGTCAGCTGCCCTTCGTCGCCGAGCTGGCGGGCCAGGCGCGGCGAGAAGTCGCCATACACCGCCGCCGCTTGCAGCACCCGCTGGCCGGGGCTGAATTCCCGCACCGCGCTGTCCATCAGGCGGCTGGCATTGCCCCACAGGATCGCCGATACCACGACTGGCCGGTCCAGCCAGGGGACCGTGCGGTGATCGAGATAGGCCCAGGTGTAGGTTTCGCGGAGATAGTCGGGCAGCTCGCTGGCCGCCGCTGGGGAAGGATCACGCATGGCTTGGTGTCGTTGGCTGTCGTCGTTGTTCGGCGGGTTGTAATGGGTGATCCGGCGCAAAGCCGCACCACGCTTGCTTTCTGAGGGCATGATACGGCGGCGGCACGGGTTCGTGCCCCTTGCGATGTGATTTTTTCCATGCGGAAAGCTTGATGACCGCATCCTTTATGGCCATTTATTCACCATGCGCTTCCCCCATCCGCTTCTCGAAGGCCGTCTCGTCCGGCGTTATCAGCGTTTCCTCGCCGATGTGGAAACCGGAGCCGGGCTGGTGACTGCCCACTGTCCCAACACCGGCTCGATGCTCGGCTGCAAGGCTCCGGGTAGCCGGGTCTGGCTGTCGCCGGCGGACAATCCGGCACGCAAGCTCAAATGGACCTGGGAACTGGTGGAGGTGGCGCCCGGCTGTGTGGTCGGCGTGCATACAGGGCGCAGCAACGGCCTGGTGCGGGAGGCGATCGAGGCCGGCACGCTGCCCGAGCTGGCCGGCTACCGGACGATCCGTCCAGAGGTGAAGTACGGCGAGGGCAGCCGCATCGATCTTCTTTTGCAGGAGAGCGGCCGTTCCGACTGCTACGTGGAAGTGAAGAACGTCACTGCCGCGGTGGAGGGGCGGGTGGGCTTCTTCCCGGATGCGGTGACGACCCGCGGCGCCAAGCATCTGCGGGAGATGAGTGCGATGGTCGGGGCCGGCCACCGGGCGGCGTTGGTCTTCTGTGTGCAGCGGGGCGACGTGGATGAGGTGCGGCCGGCCGACCACATCGACCCGGCTTACGGGCGGACGCTTCGTGAGGCGCTGGCGCAGGGCGTCGAGGTGTTCGCGCTGGGCGCCGAGGTCACGCCGGAAGGCGTCGTGCTGAACCGTCGGCTTGCGGTCGTCGTGCCGGACTGACCCCGATCAAAGGGCGTCGGCCTATTACGGATAACCACAATAGGGCCGTCCACAATGGGGGAGGACACAATTTCGGCGCTTCGGTGGGGGATCTATTGTTCGTCTCATAGTCCTATATAACACCGGAGATTAACCGTCATGAAGAAGCCGTTCTACAAGGTTCTGTACGTGCAGGTCCTGTTCGCCATCGCCTGCGGCGTGCTGCTGGGGTACTTCGAGCCCAAGCTGGGAGTCGATCTCAAACCCCTTGGCGACGGCTTCATCAAGCTCGTCAAGATGATCATCGCGCCGGTGATCTTCTGCACCGTGGTGCACGGCATCGCCGGCATGCAGGACATGAAGAAGGTCGGTCGGGTCGGCGGCAAGGCGCTGCTGTACTTCGAGATCGTTTCCACCTTTGCGCTGATGATCGGTCTGGTAGTGGCTAACGTTGCCAAGCCGGGCGCCGGCTTCAATGCCGACGTGACCACCCTCGACACCAAGGCCATCGCCGACTTCACCGCCAAGGCCCATGCTCAGAGCACGGTGGAGTTCATCCTCAATATCATCCCGAACACCTTCGTCGATGCCTTTGCGAAGGGTGATATCCTGCAGGTTCTGCTGCTGGCCATCCTGTTCGGCTTCTCGCTGGCCGCGATGGGTGAGAAGGGCAAGCCGGTATTCCAGTTCGTCGAGCAGATCTCCCACGTGATGTTCGGCATCGTCAATACCGTCATGAAGCTCGCTCCGCTGGGCGCCTTCGGTGCGATGGCCTTCACGATCGGCAAGTACGGCGTGGGCTCCCTGATTCCGATGGCCAAGCTGATGGGTTCGTTCTACCTGACCTGCATCCTGTTCATCTTCATCGTGCTGGGCACCATTGCCCGCTACACCGGTTTCAACATTTTCAAGTTCGTCAAGTACATCCGCGAAGAACTGCTGATCGTGCTGGGCACCTCGTCCTCCGAGTCTGCCCTGCCCAAGCTGATGCAGAAGCTCGAGAAGATGGGCTGCGCCCGCTCCGTGGTTGGCCTGGTGGTGCCCACCGGCTACTCCTTCAACCTGGACGGCACCAACATCTACATGACGATGGCGGCCCTGTTCATCGCCCAGGCCACCAATACCGAGCTGACCCTGTCCCAGGAGCTCTCCATCCTGGTGGTGGCGATGCTGACCTCCAAGGGCGCCAGCGGCATCACCGGTGCCGGCTTCATCACCCTGGCTTCCACGCTGGCCGTGGTGCCGACGATCCCGGTGGCCGGCATGGCGCTGATCCTCGGTATCGACCGCTTCATGAGCGAGGCCCGTGCGCTGACCAACATCATCGGCAACGCGGTTGCCACCGTGGTGGTGTCCCGTTCCGAGAACGAGCTGGACATGGATCGGATGAACAAGGCCCTGAACGGCGTGCTCGACGAGGATTCGAACGGCGACAAGCCGCTGGCCGCAGCCGCCTGATCCGGTCGTCTTCTCCAGCAAAAAAGCCAACCCCGCGGGGTTGGCTTTTTTGCGTCCGTCGGTGGGGCGAATGGACGCGCCCCACCGCCCGGGCGTGCTCAGAAGTGGTACTCGACGCGCACCATCGGGGTCTTGGCGAAGGCGCCGTCGCCGGCGGCCTTGGTGTGGTCGTTGCCGAACTTGTTGCGCCAGTACTGGTATTCCAGGCCGGCCTTGAAGGTGTTCTTGGCGGCGCCGATGTGCGGGCTGACGTCGTACATGACCTGCATGTCGATGTTGGTTTCCGGCTTGGTACCACCGCCGAATTCGTCCTGCCCCTTGCTGGCGATGAAGTTGGCGAAGCCTTCGAAGGACAGCGGAACCGGGCCGAGGTTGAAGGGGATGCCCCAGGCCGCCGTCAGCATCGGGTGCACGTCGTAGCTGTAGCGGTCGGTCTGGGTGCTGGTGAATTTGTTGTAGGGCGCATTGCTTTCCCACAGGTAGAGCAGGCTCACGTTGAGGAAGCCGGGGACGTCCATCATCAGCGTCGGGCCGGCGACGAGCATGCGCTTGCGGGAGTTGTAGCCGGCGTCGTTCTTGTCATTCACGTCGAAGCCGCCGGTCAGGCCGAGGCCGCGCACCGGGCCGAACTTGAAGTCCTGGCCGGTGATCTTGCCCAGGTCCAGGGTGTGCCGATAGACGATGTAGATTTCCTGGGCGCCGGACTTGGAGCCGGGGCCGACCGGATCCTTGCTGTCGGACAGGAGGAGGTCCACGTTCAGGAAGTTGGTGCCGTACTTGTAGCCGCTGGCGTGGGTCAGGTTGACGATGCTCTTGTTGATGCTGTTGCTCTCGTACGGTTCGGCGAACTTGGTGCCGTAGCGGTAGCCGATGGAGGTGTCGCTCCAGTCGGCGGCGGTGGCCGTGCCGGCACAGGCAGCAAGGAGGGACGCGGCGAGGATCGTCTTCTGCGAGAACTTCATGGTGGCTCCTGATTGGTCGATTCGAGGGATCTGTAGGTGGTCCGCGTGACTAGGCACGGCGACGCCTTGAAGCCGAATCTAGCAGGAGCCCGCTATGGGCATGGCGATATCCATCATCACCGAAAGAATATAGTTGATGGTGTATATCCATTTGAAAATAAAGAATCTTTGTTGTTTTTAATATGTTATTGGAATGCACTCTGCGGGTGCGCGGAATAGCGTTTTGCACCATGCGGGGGCGTATTCTGGCGGCTTTTCCGGTGAGATTGCGGCCTGAATCCGGGGCGGTTCCGTCGTGAGGATTTAAAGACATACAAATCAATGGCTTGGAAATTGGCATGGAGATTGCGGAAAGAAGGCGAGACGCACCATTCGACGTCCTCGTCCAATCATTTCCGGAGTTTCTGCCCATGCCGCACCGTTTCCGCGCATCCCGTCGTCTGCTTCTGTCCGCCGGGTTTGCCGCCCTCGCCGCGCCCCTGCTGTCCGCCCCCGCTTTCGCCGAGGAGCCGGTGAAGATCAAGTTCACCCTCGACTGGCGCTTCGAGGGGCCGGCCGCGCCCTTCCTGCTCGCCAAGAGCAAGGGCTACTTTGCCGCCGAAGGCTTGGACGTGACCATCGACGCCGGCAACGGCTCGGCCGGCGCTGTGACTCGCGTGGCGACCGGCGCCTATGAAATGGGCTTTGCCGACTTCAATGCGCTGGTCGAATACGACGCCAAGACGCCGGGCTCCAAGATCCAGGCGGTGTACATGGTGTACAACGCCACGCCGGCGGCGGTGTTCGCACTGAAGAAGAGCGGCATCACCAAGCCTGCCGACCTGGCCGGCAAGACCCTCGCCGCGCCGATCTTCGATGCCGGCCGCAAGGCCTGGCCGGCCTTCGCCAAGTCCAACAAGCTGGGCGTCGAGGCCGTGAAGTGGCAGTCGGTGGATCCGGCGATCCGCGAGACCCTGCTGGCCCGTGGCGATGTGGACGGCATCACCGGCTTCTACTTCACCAGCTTGCTCAACCTGGAAGCCCGCGGCGTGAAGCCGGCCGACATCGTCGCGCTGCGCTACCCGGACCACGGCGTCGAGCTGTATGGCAATGCGATCATCGCCAGCCCCAAGTTGATTGCCGAGAAGCCCAAGGCCATCGAGGGCTTCCTGCGCGCCTTCAACAAGGCGCTGAAGGAAACCATCGCCCGGCCGGAGGCGGCGGTGCCGGCGGTGAAGGAGCGCGATCCGCTGATCGATGCGGGCCTCGAGACGCGCCGCCTGAAGCTCGCCATCGAGTCGAGCATCGTCACGCCGGAAGTGAAGCAGATCGGCCTCGGCGCGGTGACGCCGGACCGCCTCAAGCGCTCGATGGCGGAGACCGCCGAAGCCTACGCGCTGCCCAAGGTGCCGTCGGCCACCGAGCTGTTCAACGCCGCCTTCCTGCCGTCCAGGGCCGACCGCAGCCTGTAATCCGGGCGCTGTCGCTACGTGTTCCTGCGGGTGCCCAAGGGGGCCCGCAGGTTCCCCTTTTGCTTTTGAAAGACACCCATGTCCTTCGTCAAATTCGAGAACGTCGATCTCGCCTATGCGCCGGGTGGTGCGCTGGCCATCGAGGACGTCAGCCTGGAGGTCCGCGAGGGCGAGTTCGTCGCCGTCGTCGGCCCGTCCGGCTGCGGCAAATCCACCCTCATGAAGCTCATTTCCGGCCTGCGCATGCCATCCGGCGGCTATGTCTACGTGGATGGCCGCCAGGTCGGCGGGCCGCTGAAGATCGTCGGCATGGCCTTCCAGAACGCTAACCTGCTGCCCTGGCGCACGACCCTCGACAACGTGATGCTGCCACTGGAGATCGTCGAGCCTTACCGCTCCACGCTGAAGAAGGAGCGCACGCGCTATGAAGCCGAGGCGCGCCAGCTGCTCGCCAAGGTCGGCCTGGCCGGCTTCGAGGACAAGTTCCCGTGGGAGCTGTCCGGCGGCATGCAGCAGCGGGCGTCGATCTGCCGCGCGCTGATCCACCAGCCGCGCCTGCTGATGCTCGACGAGCCCTTCGGCGCGCTGGACGCCTTCACCCGCGAGGAGCTGTGGTGCATGTTGCGCGACCTGTGGCAGTTGCAGCCCTTCACGGTAATCCTCGTCACCCATGACCTGCGCGAGGCGGTCTTCCTCGCCGACACCGTTTACGTGATGAGCAAGCGGCCGGGCCGCGTGCTGGTGCGCCGGGAGATCGACCTGCCACGCCCGCGCGACCTAGATGTGACCTACACCGACGCCTTCGCCGGCTACGTCCATGAATTGCGCGAGCACATCGGCCGCGTGCGCGCATCTTGAAAGGCCTGCCATGAAACCCAATCTCGTCAAGGCCGCCCCGTGGCTGGTGGTGGCCGGCATGTTCCTGCTGTGGGAGCTGATCTGCGTCGGCTTCGACGTGCCCGAATTCCTGCTGCCGGCGCCCAGCGCGGTGTGGCACGTGGGCGTCGAGCAGTTCGCGCCGATCATGATGCACGCCACCCAGACCTTCCTCACCACGCTGGCCGGCTTCGCCATTGCGGTGCTGGTGGGCCTCCTGATCGGCATGGCGGTGGGCTCGTCGCCGCTGCTCTACCGGGCCATGTATCCGCTGCTGGTCGGCTTCAACTCGATCCCCAAGGTGGCCTTCGTGCCGGTGCTGGTGGTGTGGTTCGGTATCGGCACGGTGCCGGCCATCCTCACTGCCTTCCTGATCTCCTTCTTCCCGGTGGTGGTCAACGTGGCGACCGGCCTCGCCACGCTGGAGCCGGAACTGGAGGATGTGCTGCGTTCGCTGGGTGCCTCGCGCCTCGACATCCTCGCCAAGGTCGGCCTGCCGCGGGCCATGCCGTATTTCTTCGCGTCCCTGAAGGTGGCGATCACGCTGGCCTTCGTCGGCTCGGTGATCGCCGAGACGGTGGCGTCGAACCTGGGCATCGGCTACCTGATGATGTCGGCCAGTTCGTCGATGAACATGCCGCTGGTGTTTGCCGGGCTGATCGTCATCGGTGTGATGGGCGTGGTGATGTACGAGCTGTTCGCCTTCGTCGAGAAGCGCATGACGAGCTGGGCCCACCGCAACCCGAACGGCGCGGCGTGACACGGGCGCTCGCTCAGGCCTCGGCTTGGGCGAGCGCCACCATCAGCGACTGGCCGATGTCCCGGTGGTTGCGGATTTCCTCGGTGATCTGGGTGACCACCGCGACGCGCTCACGGGCGCTGTCCTGGATCGCCTGCATCGCCGCCTCGGCTTCGGCGGTGGCGCTGCGCCCGGCACTGACCGCGGTGCTGGCGCTGAGTACCGACGTGGACGCCTGCGATGAGGTGTGCTGAAGCTCAGTCGCGATGCCGCCGATGCGGTCGCTGGCGGCCTTGGCCTGCTCGGCCAGCTTGCGCACTTCGTCGGCCACCACGGCAAAGCCGCGGCCCGCATCGCCGGCGCGTGCTGCTTCGATGGCCGCGTTGAGGGCCAGCAGGTTGGTCTGGTCCGAGATCTGCGTGATCAGCGCGACGATGGCCGGAATCTGGCCGGACTGGACGGCGAGGGTGTCCAGGTCGGCCTGCACCCTGGCGAGGCATACGCCGGCCCGTTCGATGTCCGTCTTGGCGCTACTCATGTGATTCCGCCCGGCCGCCACTCGGGCCCCGCTGGCTTCGGCGAGGCGGTTGGCATTGGCCATGTCGGCCAGTGCCTGGTCCACCGACACGCCCAGCTCGGCGGCCAGGCGGGCGGCATCGGCGATGGAGGCCGAGACGGCCGCGCTGCGGGGATCGTCTGCCGTGGCGGTGTCCGCCTGCAGGGCTTGGCGTGCCGTCTCCAGATCCTGGCGCAAGGCCTGGTTGGCGGTTTGCGCTGCGGCCAGTTCGTCGTGCAGGCGCGGGAGCAACTGGCGATGGATGCCCCGCCTTTCGGAGCGGTGGCCCAGGCCGGCCAGCAGTGCGCACAGCGCGGCGGCCGCGGCGCAGGCGGTCTGCGCAACGCCGTTCGGCAACACGGCTGCCGCCCCGGCGAGGAGGACGGCGGACAGGCAGATCGGGGTGTTCTTGTCGAAGGTCTGGGCGTTCGGCATGGCGGGTGTCTCGTCGGGCAGGGTGGATGTCGATGTCAGGGCAAAAAAAGACCCGCTTCCGCGGGTCGAAATCCCGATTCAGCTTTTCTGGACGATCGACGCGCACGCGGATGTCAGAAACGGGAGGGAGAGGCGCTGAACCGGGGACAGAGGCGAACATCAGGCAACGTGAGGTGAGGATGCCCGCCGGTCGAGCATCTGGTCACATTCACGCTATCCGCTGCTTGATGAGCAGAAAGGGTGCCAGCACTGGCGGGAGATGCCGGGAAAAGCGCCCGACCCAGTCCGGACGGGGGATGCGCGGCATGGGAGCGTTTACAGGCCGTGGCAGAGCTGCTTGGCCTGGGATTGGATTTTAATCAAATGATCTAATCGATAGATAAAATATCGGTATCGATGCATCACTTGATGCATCGGCAGCGCGCCGCCGGCTACGGTCCGCCGATGTCGGGGTGAAGCGTGGGTGTTCAGGCCGGCGTGGCGAGTTTCTCGAGGAGCTGCGGCTTGACCTGGGCCAGCCAGGTATCGAGGCGCTCGTTGGTGAACATGCCCTGGGTGCGCTCGTCGATGACCAGGCCGACGAAGCGCCCGTCCTGCACTGCCGCGGAATGCGCGAAGGTGTAGCCCTCGGTGCTCCAGTCGCCGATGATCTCCGCGCCGAAGCCCTTGAAGACATCGTGGAGGCGCAGCAGGGAGCTGGCGAAGCGGTCGGAATAGCGTTCCTGGGCGCCCAGGCCGAAGAAGGCGATGCGCTTGCCGCTGAAATCCGGCGTGCCGCTTTTCGCCAGGAACTCTTCCCAGTTCGGCTCCAGGCAGCCGGCGCTCTTGCCGGGAATCTCGCCGACGCCGTAGCTCGGCGTACCGAGGATCAGGGCGTCGTACTGGAGCATTTCCGCCATCTCGATGCGGTTCACATTGACGGGCTTGCTGGCGATCTCGTCGCCGAGCTTCTTGTGGATTTTCTTGGCGATGAGCCGGGTGGTGCCGGTTTCGGTGCCGAAAAAGATGCCGATGGTTTTCATGATGGATTGTCGTGAACGCGACTCGTATTTGAGGGATCACGGCTTCCAAGCAGAATTCATACCCTTCGGCCCACAGCGGCGTGGTGCCGTTTGCTGATACTTGTTGACCTTCATGTCAGCTCGGCTATAATCCGCCTCCTTCTGTGCACCCGTTCCAACTGTTGTATCCATGGGTCGGGTTGAGCAAGGATGCCTTGGTGGTGAAATTGGTAGACACGCTATCTTGAGGGGGTAGTGTCGAAAGACGTGCGAGTTCGAGTCTCGCCCAAGGCACCAATAGCTGTTCCGCAGTATTCCGAATCAGGCCGGCAAGCCAAGAGAAATCAAGGGTTCCGGCCTTTTTTGCGTCCACACGCGCCGGCTCGCCGGCGTGGTGTTCCCGCTATTTTTCCAGGCTTTCCAGAAAGCGCTGCCGCGCGGCTTCCAGTTCGGCGCGGCCGAAGTCGTCCGTCAGGCGCAGGCAGGTGCCGTAGAAGGCGTCAAAGGCCTGGCGCACGGCGTCGGCGTCCACGCTGCGGCTGATGGTGGGCGCGGCGGGAGGCGGAATGCCGTCCACGGGCTTCAGCACCGCATAGCGCGGGATCATGCGCTGGCCGCCGCTCTCGGCGCTGGCGGTCATCGGGCCGGTCTTGGTGTAGATCTTCCCTTCGAATTCGAAGCGGGCGCCAAGGGGAAGCTGGGACAGTTTCATGGGCTGTCAGTCAATGAAAAGCGGTGATTTTAGAATGTTGCGAGTGTGAGCCGGGTTTGGTTCCGGGATTAAACCGCTGGCCTGTTTGGCTCAATAACCCAGCGCCCGGTCGATGAAGTGCTTGGGCACCCGCGGCCGGGGTACCTTGCTGTCGAACCAGCTGCGTACGTCCTGGTCCAGCCCGATGCCGTGCATGTAGTTGTAGAGGGCCTTGTTCAGCGCGATGCCGAGGGCGTCGTGGTCCACGCCGGTGGGGTCGATGAAGCCGACGTCGTTCTTGGCGAAGCTGATCGGCGGCAGGGGCTTGAGCTTGACGCCGTATTCGGCGGGGTTCTGGCCGACCGGCGAGTGCACGGTGCACACGAAGCGGTGGAAGAAGCCGGACTGGATGCAGCCGGCGTCGAACAGCTGGCGCACGTATTCCAGCGCATCCACGGTGTCCTGCACGGTCTGCGTCGGGAAGCCGTACATCAGGTAGGCGTGCACCAGGATGCCGGCGTCGGAGAAGCCCTTGGTGACGCGGGCCACCTGGTCCACCGAGACGCCCTTCTTCATCAGCTTGAGGAGGCGGTCGGAGGCCACTTCCAGGCCGCCGGAGATGGCGATGCAGCCGCTGTCGGCGAGCTGCTGGCACAGCTCGGGGGTGAAGGACTTCTCGAAGCGGATGTTGCCCCACCAGGAGATCGAGCGCTGGCGGCGCGCCAGTTCGGCGGCGAGGGCTTTCAGCATCTTCGGCGGGGCGGCCTCGTCCACGAAGTGGAAGCCGGTCTGGCCGGTCTCGGCGACCACCGCTTCGATGCGGTCCACCAGGATCTCCGCACTGGCGGCGTCATAGCGGCCAATGTAGTCGAGGCTCACGTCGCAGAAGCTGCACTTCTTCCAGTAGCAGCCGTGGGCCACGGTGAGCTTGTTCCAGCGTCCGTCCGACCACAGGCGATGCATCGGGTTGAGCATGTCGAGGATGGACAGGTAGCCGTCCAGCGGCAGGCCGTCCCAGGTCGGCGTGCCGACTTCGGCGAAGGGGATGTCCGCTTCGGCCAGGTTGATGTAGCGCACCTGGCCGTCTTCGCGCAGGTAGGTGCGCACCAGGCGCGATGCACCGCGCTTGCCGTCCAGGTGTTCGAGCAGGGCCAGCAGCGGGCGCTCGCCGTCGTCCAGCGTGAGGTAGTCGAAGTAGTCGAAGACGCGCGGCTCGGTCAGCTCGCGCAGTTCGGTATTCACGAAGCCGCCGCCGAGCACGGTGACGATGTGCGGGTGGGTGGCTTTGATGGTCTGGGCGATGCGGAAGGCCGCATACACCGAGCCGGGGAAGGGCACCGACAGCAGCACGACGCGCGGCTGGTGGCGGGCTACGGTTTCCAGCGTGAGGCGCTGGAGGGTCTCGTCCACCAGCGTCGGCGGCGCGGCGAGGGCCCTGGCCAGCGGTTCGAAGCTCGGCTGGGCCATGGCCAGGGACTCGGCGTAGCGCACGAACTCGAAGCGTGGATCGCCGGCCTCGCGCAGCACGTCGGCCAGGTCGTTGAGGTACAGCGTCGCCAGGTGGCGGGCCTTGTCCTGCACGCCCAGCGCGCCGAAGGCCCAGGCCAGCGGATCGCCCCCGTCCGGGTCGTAATATACGTCGAGGGACGCAAAGCGCGGCCCTTCGGGCAGGAAGCTGCGGCTGGCGATGCGGTGGGCAAGGGTCGGGTCGCGGCCCTGCAGGAAGCCGAGCGCCGGTCCGACGGTGGCGCGGTAGCGTTCGAAGGCGCCGTCGAAGGTGTGCAGCGTCGTCGAGCGCTTCTTGTCCGGCAGCGCGCGGACCTTGTCGCGTAGCGCATCCAGACCGGCGGCGGAGAACAGTTCCAGCACCAGCTTCAGGGCCAGGTCGTCCTGTACCGCGTCTACGCCGCGGCTGCGCAGGAAGCCGGTCAGGTAGGCGGTGGACGGGTAGGGCGTGTTGAGCTGCGTCATCGGCGGGATGAGCGACAGCACGCGGAGGCCGGGGCTTGCGGTCATGGCGGCGGCCGGGCTGGAGGCCCGGAAGGTGGTGCGATCGAGGCCCGGAATGATATCAGTCCGTCGCCACCCGGTTCCGCCCCGCTTCCTTGGCCACGTAGAGGGCCTTGTCGGCCCGGTCGATGAGGCGCTGGTAATCCGGATGGCCGTCGCTGCCGGCCAGGCCAATGCTCATCGTGACACGGATGGTCTCGCCACCGGCCAGGAAGACGTCGCTGTCGCTAATGCGCTGGCGGATCTTTTCGGCAACGGAGACTGCCCGCGGGATGTCGATCTCGGCCAGCACGGCGAGGAATTCCTCGCCGCCGTAGCGGAATACGAAGTCACCGGCGCGCAGTTGTCCGACGATCAGCCCGGCGATCTGCTGCAGTACCCGGTCGCCGGCGTCATGGCCGTGTTCGTCGTTGATGCGCTTGAAGTGGTCGATGTCCATCATCAGCACGCAGAACGAGCACTCGTGTTTGCGGGCCAGGCTGATCTCACGACGCAGGATGGACGGCAGGAAGCGTCGGTTGAAGAGGTGTGTCAGCACGTCACGGCCGACCTCCAGTTCCATGATGTGGTCGAACATGTTGCGCAGCAGGTACTTCAGTTCCTCAATTTCCACCAGCACCGCGCGGGTCAGCTCGCGGTTGTCGCAGCTGTCCGGAACCGTGTCCCGCTCGTCGCTTAGGCGCGGAAACAGGGACTGGTCGATGCGCTTGACACAGGCCTCGATCAGCGGCAATTCGCGGGTGTCCTCGAAAAGCAGCGGTGCCTTGTGGTGCAGCCACAGTCCGAACTCGGAGTCCTGCAGCGTCGGCATGTCGTGAAAGGGGGCGCCGGAGGCTAGTAGGCGGTACACGCGGGCTTCCCACTCGAGTACTGCGACGGATTGCTTTTCACGCTCAAGGGCCAGGTTGCGGCCGGCCTCGTGCATCTTGTAGGCCTCGTCGGTGCGGGCGCTGCGTTCGGCGGACAGGATGAAGGCCGAACTCATCTCCTCGAAGGCGATGTCGGTCAAGTGGTCCACATGAAGCACCGCATGGACCAAGGCTTCCCGGTCGAGGTCGGTGGCGATCAGGCGGGCATTGATGGCCTGCTTGAGGAAGCGGAAGCCCCGTGCCACCAGTTGCACCGGGATCTGTGCGCGGGCATGGACTTCGCCCACGTGGCGCTGCAGGGCGAGGGCGGAAACCAGTTCCTCCACGCTGTGGTGGCAGAACAGCATTTCCATCCAGCGCTGTAGGCCCGGTTTGAGGTGGGCTTCGACTGCTTGTGTCGACAGAAACTGGGCGGCGGCTGGGTCGGCGAGCATCTGCTTGTAAAAGCGGTCGGCCAGTTCAGCCTTGTCCCGCTTGATGATGCCGGTGACAGCCGCACGGATGGCGTCCGATGAGGTCTCGGCCAGGCGCTGCCAAGTCTCGGCAGCCAGACGAGGAGTGTGAGGCATGCGTGCGCTCCCTGTTCTTTATTGTTTTTGGGACTCGACGATAAGCGCCGGAGCCCAATGACGCAAGGGAGTTTTACCCGTTAGGGATGAATCAGGCCTCTGCTGATCGGACTGTGCGGCGCCGGTAGACGAGGCCGGCGCCAATCGTCAGCAGGCCGCATGCGACCAGCGTCGGGCGCACGCCGAAGACGTGGGCCAGGCTGCCGACGCTGAAACTACCAAGCGGTGCGATGCCGAGGAAGGCCATTGTAAACAAGGCCATCACGCGGCCGCGGAAATCGTTGTCCACCTGGGTCTGGATCAGCGTGTTGCTGCCTGCGACCGTGATGATGATTACTAGGCCGAGGATGATCAGCACCGGTATTGCCATCCAGATTCCCGGCGACAGCGCGAACAGGGCTACTGCCGCGCCGGTCGCTGGTGCCGCCAGGCCGACCAGGCGGGCCAGCCCATCGGTGCCCTGGCGCCCGGCCAGGTACAGGCTGCCGAGGAGCGAGCCGCTGCCGGCGCAGCCGACCAGCAGCCCGAACAAGCGTGCATCGCCGCCGAAGATCTCTTTCGCGAACAGCGGCATCAGCACCACGTAGGGCGCGGCCAGGAAGCTGGTGGTGGCGACGATCAGCAGTGATGAGCGAATACCAGGATGTCCGGCCGCGTAGCTGAGGCCCTCGCGCAACGCTTGAAGTGGCGGCGCCGAGGTGCGGCGTTTGCCCTCGGCGGGCAGGCGGATCGCTAGCAGGGCCAGCAGCACCGCCAGGTAGGAGGCGGCGTTGAGCAGAAAGCACACTGCCTCACCGACCAGCGCGACGACGAAGCCGGCCAGCGTCGGGCCGACAAAACGGGCCACGTTCATCAAGAAGGAGTTCAGCGCGATGGCGTTGGGCAGGTCGTTCTTGTCGTCTACCAGGTGTACCGCGATGGCCTGGCGGGTCGGCACGTCCAGTGCGTTGATGCAGCCGAGGCCGAAAGCTAGCGCGATGAGGTGACTGGTGGTTGCTTCGCCACGCCAAGCCAGTGCGGCTAGTAGCAGCGCCTGGGCCATCGACAGGGCCTGGGTGGCAAGGAGCAGGCGGCGCTTGTCGAAGCGGTCGGTGATCACCCCTCCCATCGCGCCGAAGACGAGGATAGGGATCTGGCTCGCGAAGCCGACCATGCCGAGCACGAAGGCCGAGCCGGAAAGGCGATAGGCCAGCCATACCATGGCGATCTGCTGCATCCACGTGCCCGCCAGAGAAATCAGCTGGCCCGCGAAGTAGATGCGGTAATTGCGGGACTTAAGGGAGCGGAGGAATGTGGGCATGGAATGGCGGACCTGCGGCAGGAGCACGGGCTGCGCTCCATTTTAGCGCCCGCTATCCCGGGCGGCTTATTACTACCCTTCCCAACATTGACGTAAGCCTCGGGCCAATCCGCCTTGACCGAGAGCATCCGGGTGATGCTAGGCCCGAGAATT
>NZ_JBWZOV010000002.1:0-5693 GCF_056724105.1 Zoogloea sp. GDB6
AATGGGCGGCTCGCTACGAAGGAAACTTCGCAGCACACGGGAACGGCGCTGAGGCCACTTCCCCGGATCTTTGAAAGTATGCGCAGGTATCTTGTGAAGGCGCCTGCAGGAAGGATGATTGTCCATCTTGCAGACGTTTGATCAAGCAACTATTAATTGTTTTAAAGCAAGCGATACGTTGCCAGAATCAATCATCTGCAGCTTTAAATTTTGATCTTCGGATCATGTCGTTTTAAGTGAAGAGTTTGATCCTGGCTCAGAGTGAACGCTGGCGGCAGGCCTAACACATGCAAGTCGAGCGGCAGCACAGAAGTAGCTTGCTCCTTGGGTGGCGAGCGGCGGACGGGTGAGTAATGTCTGGGAAACTGCCTGATGGAGGGGGATAACTACTGGAAACGGTAGCTAATACCGCATACGACCTCGCAAGAGCAAAGTGGGGGACCTTCGGGCCTCACGCCATCGGATGTGCCCAGATGCGGATTAGCTAGTAGGTGGGGTAATGGCTCACCTAGGCGACGATCCCTAGCTGGTCTGAGAGGATGACCAGCCACACTGGAACTGAGACACGGTCCAGACTCCTACGGGAGGCAGCAGTGGGGAATATTGCACAATGGGCGCAAGCCTGATGCAGCCATGCCGCGTGTGTGAAGAAGGCCTTCGGGTTGTAAAGCACTTTCAGCGAGGAGGAAGGCGTTCAGTGGTTAATACGCTGTCAGCGATTGACGTTACTCGCAGAAGAAGCACCGGCTAACTCCGTGCCAGCAGCCGCGGTAATACGGAGGGTGCAAGCGTTACTCGGAATTACTGGGCGTAAAGCGCACGCAGGCGGTTTGTTTAAGTCAGATGTGAAATCCCCGGGCTCAACCTGGGAACTGCATTTGAAACTGGGCAAGCTAGAGTCTTGTAGAGGGGGGTAGAATTCCAGGTGTAGCGGTGAAATGCGTAGAGATCTGGAGGAATACCGGTGGCGAAGGCGGCCCCCTGGACAAAGACTGACGCTCAGGTGCGAAAGCGTGGGGAGCAAACAGGATTAGATACCCTGGTAGTCCACGCTGTAAACGATGTCGACTTGGAGGTTGTGCCCTTGAGGCGTGGCTTCCGGAGCTAACGCGTTAAGTCGACCGCCTGGGGAGTACGGCCGCAAGGTTAAAACTCAAATGAATTGACGGGGGCCCGCACAAGCGGTGGAGCATGTGGTTTAATTCGATGCAACGCGAAGAACCTTACCTACTCTTGACATCCAGAGAACTTCGCTAGAGATAGCTTAGTGCCTTCGGGAACTCTGAGACAGGTGCTGCATGGCTGTCGTCAGCTCGTGTTGTGAAATGTTGGGTTAAGTCCCGCAACGAGCGCAACCCTTATCCTTTGTTGCCAGCACGTAATGGTGGGAACTCAAAGGAGACTGCCGGTGATAAACCGGAGGAAGGTGGGGATGACGTCAAGTCATCATGGCCCTTACGAGTAGGGCTACACACGTGCTACAATGGCATATACAAAGAGAAGCGAACTCGCGAGAGCAAGCGGACCTCATAAAGTATGTCGTAGTCCGGATTGGAGTCTGCAACTCGACTCCATGAAGTCGGAATCGCTAGTAATCGTAGATCAGAATGCTACGGTGAATACGTTCCCGGGCCTTGTACACACCGCCCGTCACACCATGGGAGTGGGTTGCAAAAGAAGTAGGTAGCTTAACCTTCGGGAGGGCGCTTACCACTTTGTGATTCATGACTGGGGTGAAGTCGTAACAAGGTAACCGTAGGGGAACCTGCGGTTGGATCACCTCCTTACCTAAAGATACGCATTCGTGCAGGTGTCCACACAGATTGTCTGATAGAAATTAATGAGCAAGAGCACCTGTTGATGCGGTAAGGGTAGCCTTACGCTGATGCTGAAAAGTGCCAAACCATGCAAGCGTGGGTCGTGGTACGGATTTTTCAGTGTCCACCATCGTCTAGAGGCCTAGGACACTGCCCTTTCACGGCTGTAACAGGGGTTCGAATCCCCTTGGGGACGCCGACTCCGGTAATGTGTGAAAGACATTGATCCACCTGTTCTCTATGACACAGAAAATCAATCTTAAAGATGACTTTAACGAGTCGTGTTGTAAGATATTGCTCTTTAACAATCTGGAACAAGCTGAAAATTGAAATGTTTACAGCTGAACATCAGCTCTCCGTAGACAGTACTTGAGTGGTGAGTGTTAGCCTGTAACAGAGTCTCTCAAATAATCGCAGTGCGATGATGTGCCCAAGACACCTTCGGGTTGTGAGGTTAAGCGACTAAGCGTACACGGTGGATGCCTAGGCAGTCAGAGGCGATGAAGGGCGTGCTAATCTGCGAAAAGCGTCGGTAAGGTGATATGAACCGTTATACCCGACGATACCCGAATGGGGAAACCCAGTGTGTTTCGACACACTATCATTACATGAATACATAGCTGCTAGGAGGCGAACCGGGGGAACTGAAACATCTAAGTACCCCGAGGAAAAGAAATCAACCGAGATTCCCCCAGTAGCGGCGAGCGAACGGGGAAGAGCCCAGAACCTGAATCAGTTTGTGTGTTAGTGGAAGCGTCTGGAAAGTCGCACAGTATAGGGTGATAGTCCCGTACACAAAAATGCACAGGTTGTGAGTTCGATGAGTAGGGCGGGACACGTGACATCCTGTCTGAATATGGGGGGACCATCCTCCAAGGCTAAATACTCCTGACTGACCGATAGTGAACCAGTACCGTGAGGGAAAGGCGAAAAGAACCCCGGCGAGGGGAGTGAAATAGAACCTGAAACCGTGTACGTACAAGCAGTGGGAGCCTACTTCGTTGGGTGACTGCGTACCTTTTGTATAATGGGTCAGCGACTTATATTTTGTAGCAAGGTTAACCGTATAGGGGAGCCGTAGGGAAACCGAGTCTTAACTGGGCGTCAAGTTGCAAGGTATAGACCCGAAACCCGGTGATCTAGCCATGGGCAGGTTGAAGGTTGGGTAACACTAACTGGAGGACCGAACCGACTAATGTTGAAAAATTAGCGGATGACTTGTGGCTGGGGGTGAAAGGCCAATCAAACCGGGAGATAGCTGGTTCTCCCCGAAAGCTATTTAGGTAGCGCCTCGTGAACTCATCTTCGGGGGTAGAGCACTGTTTCGACTAGGGGGCCATCCCGGCTTACCAACTCGATGCAAACTCCGAATACCGAAGAATGTTATCACGGGAGACACACGGCGGGTGCTAACGTCCGTCGTGAAGAGGGAAACAACCCAGACCGCCAGCTAAGGTCCCAAAGTCATGGTTAAGTGGGAAACGATGTGGGAAGGCATAGACAGCCAGGATGTTGGCTTAGAAGCAGCCATCATTTAAAGAAAGCGTAATAGCTCACTGGTCGAGTCGGCCTGCGCGGAAGATGTAACGGGGCTAAACCATGCACCGAAGCTGCGGCAGCGACGCTTAGGCGTTGTTGGGTAGGGGAGCGTTCTGTAAGCCGTCGAAGGTGACCTGTGAGGGTTGCTGGAGGTATCAGAAGTGCGAATGCTGACATAAGTAACGATAATGCGGGTGAAAAACCCGCACGCCGGAAGACCAAGGGTTCCTGTCCAACGTTAATCGGGGCAGGGTGAGTCGACCCCTAAGGCGAGGCTGAAAAGCGTAGTCGATGGGAAGCAGGTTAATATTCCTGCACTTGGTGTTACTGCGAAGGGGGGACGGAGAAGGCTAGGCTGGCCGGGCGACGGTTGTCCCGGTTCAAGCGTGTAGGGGGTGTGACCTGGTAAATCCGGTCGCATATTAACCCTGAGGCGTGATAACGAGCCACTACGGTGGTGAAGTAGCTGATGCCATGCTTCCAGGAAAAGCCTCTAAGCTCCAGGTAACACGAAATCGTACCCCAAACCGACACAGGTGGTCAGGTAGAGAATACTCAGGCGCTTGAGAGAACTCGGGTGAAGGAACTAGGCAAAATGGTGCCGTAACTTCGGGAGAAGGCACGCTGGCGCGTAGGTGAAGGGACTTGCTCTCGGAGCTGAAGCCAGTCGCAGATACCAGCTGGCTGCAACTGTTTAATAAAAACACAGCACTGTGCAAACACGAAAGTGGACGTATACGGTGTGACGCCTGCCCGGTGCTGGAAGGTTAATTGATGGGGTCAGCCGCAAGGCGAAGCTCTTGATCGAAGCCCCAGTAAACGGCGGCCGTAACTATAACGGTCCTAAGGTAGCGAAATTCCTTGTCGGGTAAGTTCCGACCTGCACGAATGGCGTAATGATGGCCAGGCTGTCTCCACCCGAGACTCAGTGAAATTGAACTCGCTGTGAAGATGCAGTGTACCCGCGGCAAGACGGAAAGACCCCGTGAACCTTTACTATAGCTTGACACTGAACATTGAGCCTTGATGTGTAGGATAGGTGGGAGGCTTTGAAGCGTGGACGCCAGTCTGCGTGGAGCCAACCTTGAAATACCACCCTTTAATGTTTGATGTTCTAACTCGGCCCCATAATCTGGGGTGAGGACAGTGTCTGGTGGGTAGTTTGACTGGGGCGGTCTCCTCCTAAAGAGTAACGGAGGAGCACGAAGGTTACGCTAATCACGGTCGGACATCGTGAGGTTAGTGCAATGGCATAAGCTAGCTTGACTGCGAGAGTGACGGCTCGAGCAGGTACGAAAGTAGGTCTTAGTGATCCGGTGGTTCTGAATGGAAGGGCCATCGCTCAACGGATAAAAGGTACTCCGGGGATAACAGGCTGATACCGCCCAAGAGTTCATATCGACGGCGGTGTTTGGCACCTCGATGTCGGCTCATCACATCCTGGGGCTGAAGTAGGTCCCAAGGGTATGGCTGTTCGCCATTTAAAGTGGTACGCGAGCTGGGTTTAGAACGTCGTGAGACAGTTCGGTCCCTATCTGCCGTGGGCGTTGGAAGATTTGAGAGGGGCTGCTCCTAGTACGAGAGGACCGGAGTGGACGCACCACTGGTGTTCGGGTTGTCATGCCAATGGCATTGCCCGGTAGCTAAGTGCGGAAAAGATAAGCGCTGAAAGCATCTAAGCGCGAAACTTGCCTCGAGATGAGTCTTCCCTGTGGCTTTAAGCCACCTGAAGGGACGTTTAAGACTAAGACGTTGATAGGCTGGGTGTGTAAGTGCAGCGATGCATTGAGCTAACTGATACTAATGATCCGTGAGGCTTGACCATATAACCTCAAGTTGCCTTGGCTTTACGACAACGTCGTAAGAGCATCCAAGTGCACGCTACGTCACAAGAACTATGAGAGGCAGGCGCCTTATCCGGCTGTGATCGGATGGCGACGCTCCAACCGCCTCCCTGGTGAAATTAGCGCTGTGGAACCACCCGATCCCATCCCGAACTCGGAAGTGAAACGCAGCTGCGCCGATGGTAGTGTGGCTCAAGCCATGCGAGAGTAGGTCATCGCCAGGGTTTACACCCGAAAACCCCGCTGCTTGCGCAGCGGGGTTTTCCTTTTTTTGCAGGCACCCAGGTTTCGACCTGGACTTGCAGCAACAACTTCACGAAGAACTTCAAGTTCCTCAAACAAGTTGTTGACAAAGCTGAAAGGCCTGCCATAATAGGCGGCTCGCAACGACGAAAGACCCTCGGGTCCAACGACGAAGCAGCATCGGCAACAACGTCCACCCCGGTGAGACGGCCTTGAAAAAAGGTGTTGACGAAGCAGAAAAGCCGGCTAT